>CP053418.1 GCA_013127575.1 Ramlibacter terrae | reverse complement strand
GAACTTGCCCTCGACCAGCTTCGTCACGAACTCCATGCCGCCGAAAGCGAACTTGGCCTGGTTGTTGGCGAACTGCATCTCGATGGCGCCTTCGGCATCGGACAGCAGGCGCTGCAGTTCCAGCACGGTCTTGCGCGGCAGGATCACCTCTTGCCGCGGCACTTCGACGTCGAGCGTGGCGCTGGCGAAAGCCGTGCGGTGGCCGTCGGTGGCGACCAGCGACAGCTGCTTGCCTTCGGCCACGAACAGGATGCCGTTCAGGTAGTAGCGGATGTCGTGCACGGCCATCGCGAAGGAGACCTGGTTCAGCAGGTCCTTCAGCGTCTTCTGCGGCACGCTGAACACGGGGCCGAAGCTCGGGGCTTCCTGCACCAGCGGGAAGTCTTCGGCGGGCAGGGACTGCAGCGTGAAGCGGCTCTTGCCGCCCTTCAGGATCAGCTTGTTCTGGCTGGATTCGAGCGTGACGGTCTGGTCGCCCGGCATCGTGCGCAGGATGTCGATCATCTTGCGGGCGCCCACGGTGGTGGTGAAGTTGCCGGCGTCGCCGTCCATGTCGGCGGTGGTGCGGATCTGGATTTCCGTGTCGCTGGTGGTGAACTGGATGTTGCCGGCCGTCTTGCGCAGCAGCACGTTGGCCAGGATCGGCAAGGTGTGCCGCTTCTCCACGATGCCCGCCACCGACTGCAGCACGGAGAGCAGTTTTTCTTGCGTTGCCTTCAGGACAATCATGTCGACCTCTTCTCGCTTTTCTTGGGTTCAGTTCTTTGTGGCGGGTAACACGGCATTTTCGCTTGTTTGGCCGGCCTGTCATCCCGGGCCTGACCCGGGATCCATGGATTGCGGGTCAAGCCCGCAATGACAGTCTCATTAACCCTTTAGTGTCTGTTCCAGCACGTGCAGCTGCTGGTTCAATTCGGTCAGCTGCTGGCGTTCCGCCGAGATCTTGCGCACCGCGTGCAGCACGGTGGTGTGGTCGCGGCCGCCGAACAGCTCGCCGATTTCGGGCAGGCTCTTTTGCGTCAGTTCCTTGGCCAGTACATCGCGATCTGGCGCGGCCGCGCGATCGAGGCCGGGCGCTTCTTGCTGTACATGTCGGCGACCTTGATCTTGTAGTAGTCGGCCACCGTCTTCTGGATGTTCTCCACGCTGATCTGCCGGTTCTGGATCGACAGCAGGTCGCGCAGCGCCTCGCGGGCCAGCTGGATCGAGATTTCCTTCTGGTTGAAGCGGCTGTACGCCGAGGATCTTGCGCAGCGCGCCTTCGAGCTCGCGCACGTTCGAGCGCACGTTCTTGGCGACGAAGAAGGCGACCTCCTCCGGCATCTCCGTGCCTTCGGCGCGCGCCTTGTTGATCAGGATCGCCACCCGCATCTCCAGCTCGGGCGGCTCGATGGCCACCGTCAGGCCGGAGTCGAAGCGCGAGACCAGGCGTTCGTGGATGTCGGCCAGCCCCTTGGGGTAGGTGTCCGAGGTCATCACGATGTGGCTCTTCTTGGCCAGCAGCGCTTCGAAGGCGTTGAAGAATTCTTCCTGCGTGCGGTCCTTGTTGGCGAAGAACTGCACGTCGTCGATCAGCAGCAGGTCGAGCGAGTGGTACTTGTCCTTGAACTCGTCGAAAGTCTTGCGCTGGTACGCCTTGACCACATCCGACACGAACTGCTCGGCGTGGATGTAGAGAACTTTGCTGCCGGGCTTGTCGGCCAGCAGCTTGTTGCCCACCGCGTGCACCGGTGGGTCTTGCCGAGGCCGACGCCGCCGTAGATGAAAAGCGGGTTGTACAGGTGGCCCGGCGTGCCCGACACGTGCATGGCGGCGGCGCGCGCCATGCGGTTGGCCGTGCCCTCCACCAGCGTGTCGAAAGTCAGGGCCGTGTTCAGCCGCGTCTTGAAGGCGGCGGAGGCGTTGTCTTCCCGGATCTCCGGCGGCTCGGCGACCGGCACGTTGGCCGCGGCGGCGGGCGAAGGATAAGCACGGACGGTGTTGTCCCGCGGAGTGATCGCTAACTCGAGCAGCACGGGCTGGCCGTACATCTTCTCCAGCATGGCGGCGATGCGGCCGGCGTACTGGGCCCGCACCCAGTCGAGCTTGAAGCGGTTGGCGACGTACAGCGTGACCTTGGAAAAGTCCTCGGTGACGGTGGCCACCAGCGGCTTGATCCGTGTTGAACTGCTGTTCGGGGAGCTCTGGGCCAGTTGGTCGACGCACGCCTGCCAGAGGCTGTCGCCCGCTCCTGCCAGGCCGGCAGATGCCGCCAGCCTGTTGTGTTGCCCCTCGCTCATCTGCCCCGCCGCTCCTGTGGATTAGTTATTTCGCGCGAAACGGCGCATTCTAGGCGTAAACACCTTATCCACATACCCGGATGAGGCAGGAGGGACACCCTTGACGGGGCACGGGAAAGCCTCGCGTTTGCCCGGGACGGCACTTTCCACGATAATGCCGGGTTTTCCCGAGAAGCAACATGAAACGCACCTACCAACCCTCCAAAGTGCGCCGCGCACGCACCCACGGCTTCTGGTCCGCATGAAGACCCGTGGCGGCCGCGCCGTCATCAATGCTCGCCGCGCCAAGGGCCGCAAGCGCCTGGCTGCCTAAGCGTCAGCGCGTTGCCTCAAGCGCTGCCTGCGCTTGCCCGCCCCGTGCAGCGGCTCAAGACCAAAGCACAGTTCGAGGCAGCCATGGCCGGCGGCACCGTTTCCCGCACTGCGCACTTCGTGCTGCACCGGGCCGCACCGCAAGCGCCGACCGAAGAATCCCCGGGGCCTGCGTCCCCACGGCGCCAGGCCCTGTTTGCTGTGCATGAAGCGTCCATCGGCGCGGTGATCCCGAAGCGCTGGGCGAAGCGGGCCGTCACCCGCAACGGCATCAAGCGGCAGATCTACAACGTGAGCGCATCCTTCGAACCCCGGTTGCCCCACACCGCCCACGTCGTGCGGCTGCGCAGCGATTTCGCGCGCGCGCAGTTCAAGAGCGCCTGGTCCGATGCGCTCAAGGTGACCGTGCGCGCCGAACTGCAGCAGCTGTTCGCGCAGATGAAGGCGCCGCGATGATCCGCGCCGCGCTGATCGGCCTGGTCAAGGGCTACCGCCTGCTGCTGTCGCCCGGATCGGCTCGGCCTGCCGCTTCACGCCGAGCTGCTCGGCCTATTCGCTCGAAGCGCTGGAGCGGCACGGCGCCGGCATCGGCACGTATCTCACGGTGGCGCGCATCGCGCGCTGCCATCCCTCGGTGCGCGGGCGGGCTCGATCCCGTTCCCACCGACAAGCCGCGCCTGTTCACGCGGTTTGCGCCCCTGCAAGAAAAGAAGACTCCATGACCGACATCCGCCGCACCATCCTCTGGGTGATCTTCGGCTTCTCCATGGTGATGCTGTGGGACCAATGGCAGGTCTACAACGGCCGCCAGGCCACCTTCTTCCCCTCCGGCAAGCCGGCCGTCACGGCCGTTGCGCCCGCCGCGGCCCCGGCCAGCGGCGTGCCCGCCGCGGTGCCCTCGGGCGCGGGCAGCCTGCCCGTGGTGAGCGCGCCGAACACCACGGTGCCCGCGCAACCCGCCGGACCCACGGCGGCGCAGCGCGAGCGCTTCACCGTCAGCACCGACGTGCTGCGCGTGACCTTCGACAGCGAAGGCGGCTCGGTGGTGCGCACCGAATTCCTCAAGCACACGGCCGACGACAAGAAGTCGCCGTTCGTGCTGCTGGACCAGAGCGCCGAACGCGTCTACGTGGCGCAGACCGGCCTGGTGGGCGGCGACTTCCCCACGCACAAGACGATCATGAACGTGGTGCCCGGCGACCGCGCTCTCAAGGACGGCGCCGGCGAGCTGGTGGTCAAGTTCGAGTCGCCGGTGCAAGGCGGCGTGAAGCTGGTCAAGACCTACACGCTCAAGCGCGGCGCCTATGACGTGCCGGTGCGCCACGAGGTGGTGAACACGGGCGCGGCGCCGGTCGCGCCGCAGCTGTACCTGCAACTGGTGCGCGACGGCAATGCGCTTCCGGGCGAGTCGTCGTTCTATTCGACCTTCACCGGCCCGGCCGCGTACACCGAAGCCAAGAAGTTCCAGAAGGTCGACTTCAAGGACATCGAGAAGAAGAAGGCCGAGTTCGAGAAGACCGCCACCAACGGCTACGTGGCCATGGTGCAGCACTACTTCGCCAGCGCCGGATCCTGCCCGACGGTGTGAAGCGCGACCTGTTCATGCAGAAGGTCGACACCAACCTCTACTCCGCCGGCATGATCACGCCGCTGGCGCCCGTGGCCCCCGGCGCCACCGCGGCGGTGGACGCGCGCTTCTTCGCCGGCCCGCAGGAAGAGAAGCTGCTCGAGCAGATCTCGCCCGGCCTCGACCTGGTCAAGGACTACGGGCTGGCTGACCATCCCGGCCAAGCCGCTGTACTGGCTGCTCGACAAGCTGCACGGCTTCCTGGGCAACTGGGGCTGGTCGATCATGGGCCTGGTGCTGATCATCAAGATCGCCTTCTACTGGCTGCAGGCCAAGGGCTACGCCAGCATGGCCAAGATGAAGGCCATCAATCCGAAGGTGATGGCGCTGCGCGAGCGCTACAAGGACAACCCCCAGCAGATGCAGCAGGAGATGATGCGCATCTACAAGGAGGAGAAGGTCAACCCGCTGGGCGGCTGCCTGCCGATCATGGTGCAGATCCCGGTGTTCATCGCGCTCTACTGGGTGCTGCTGTCGTCGGTCGAAATGCGCCACGCGCCCCGATCCTCTGGATCAAGGACCGGCCGCGCCGGACCCGTACTTCATCCTGCCGGTGGTGATGACGCTGTCGACCATGCTGCAGACCGCGCTGAACCCGGTGCCGCCGGACCCGATGCAGGCCAAGATGATGTGGTTCATGCCGCTGATCTTCTCGGTGATGTTCTTCTTCTTCCCGGCCGGCCTGGTGCTGTACTGGATCACGAACAACGTGCTGTCGATCGCGCAGCAATGGCTGATCAACGTGCGGATGGGCGTGCCGCCGGAGTTCAACCTGCCGAAGTTCCGGTAGGCGTTGGGGAGGTGCGCAAGCTGCGCTTGCACACCCTACGAAACCCCCGAGCACCGTGTAGGGTGTGCAAGCGCCAGCTTGCGCACCGCCCGGCGACAATCCGGACATGCTCGCCCGCCTCGACCAGCCCATCGCCGCCATCGCCACCGCCCCCGGCCGGGGTGCGGTGGGCATCGTGCGGGTTTCGGCGCGCGACGTGCGCCCCGTCATCGCGGCACTCTGCGGACGTGACCTGAAGCCGCGCGAAGCCACCTACGGCGCCTTCCGCGCAGCGGATGGCAGCGCCATCGACCAGGGCCTCGCGATCCACTTCCCGGCCCCGCATTCCTTCACCGGCGAAGACGTGCTCGAACTGCAGGCGCACGGCGGCCCGGTCGTCCTGCAACTGCTGCTGGCGCGCTGCCTCGAAGCCGGCGCTTCCATGGCGCTGCGCGTCGCCGAGCCCGGCGAGTTCACGCAGCGCGCCTTCCTCAACGGCAAGCTCGACCTGGCGCAGGCCGAAGCCATCGCCGACCTGATCGACGCCAGCACCGAAGCGGCAGCGCGGAGCGCCACGCGCTCGCTGGCCGGCGAGTTCTCGCGCGAGATCCACGTGCTGCGCGATGCGCTGGTCAACCTGCGCATGCTGGTCGAGGCAACGCTCGACTTCCCCGAAGAGGAGATCGACTTCCTGCAGAAGGCCGATGCGGTGGGGCAGCTCGAGCGGCTGCAATCGCGGCTCGGCGAAGTGATGCAGCGCGCACGCCAAGGCGCGTTGCTGCGCGAAGGCATCTCGGTGGTGATCGCAGGCCAGCCGAACGCCGGCAAGTCGTCGCTGCTGAACGCGCTGGCGGGCGCCGAGCTCGCGATCGTCGTGACGCCGATCGCCGGCACCACCCGCGACGTCGTGCGCCAGACCATCCAGATCGAAGGCGTGCCGCTGCACGTGATCGACACGGCGGGCCTGCGCGAAGGCGGCGACCAGTGGAGCAGATCGGCATCGAGCGCGCCCGGGGGCAGATCGAGAAAGCCGATGCGGTGCTGTTGCTGCACGACCTGACGCGCGTCGGCGACGCGGCCTACGACGCCGACGATGCGGCAATCTCGGCGAAGCTTCCGCGCGACGTGCCCGTGGTCGAGGTCTGGAACAAGCTCGACGCCACCGTCATTCCCGCGAAGGCGGGAATCCGGCTCCCCAAGGCATTTTTCTCTCCGCGAAAACCGGCGAAGGCCTCGACACCCTTCGCAAGAAGCTGCTCGACATCGCCGGCTGGCAGTCCGCCCCCGAAGGCGTCTTCATCGCCCGCGAACGCCACCTGCACGCGCTGCGCCGCGTCGACACGCACCTGATGGAAGCCGCCGGCCTGCTGGCGCAGCAGGCGCAGGCGCTCGACCTGCTCGCCGAAGAACTGCGGCTGGCCCAGAACGCATTGAACGAGATCACCGGCGAGTTCACCGCCGACGACCTGCTCGGCGTGATCTTCAGCCGCTTCTGCATCGGCAAATAACGTCACGCGCGCGTCACGGCTGTCGTCCAAACTGGCCATGCCTGCGGATCTCGCAGAAGGAAGACTCCCGGCCATGACCACCACCTGCAGCCCCCTGCACGCCACCCCGCAGCGCACCGCGCGCGTGGCGCGTTCGTACTGGCGGTGCAGCGAGTGCGGCGCCAACCACGCGCTCGATGTCGCGCAGTGCATCTACTGCAGCGGGCCGAAGCAGCGCAAGGCCGCGCCGCGCCGCGCGCTGGGCGTGCGGCACTGGGTGGCGCTCGTCGCCACCGGGCGGCGGCCACGGCGCTGTGGGCGGTGGCCTCGGGAATGCTGGCGCGGTAGGTGCGCCGTGCGGCGTCGACGTTACGCAGCGCCCTTCTTTCCCGATCCTTCCCGCACGCTGGCATCGATCAGCGCGTCGGCCATCCACATCACCGTCTTCTCCAGGTCGCGGTCGCCCGGGCCCCACATGTCCTTGAGGATGGCGTACGACTCGATGCCGTAGATCACCGACAGCGCCTTGTGCAGGCGCTCGCGCGCGGCCGGCGTCAGGTCGGGCTTCAGCGGCTCCAGCGCGTGTTCCAGGATGCCGATGCGGTGGCCGCGCCGGTACGGTTCCTCCTCCAGCAAACCCGCGCGCTGCAGCGCCCATTGCTCCAGCGCGAGCTGCGCCGCGGCGCGCAGTTGCGGCTCGAACTCCTTGAAGCGCGGAAAGGTGGACTTGAACAGTTCATGCACCCGCTCGCGGCCCTTGCGGTCGTCGGCGGCCAGCTTGCGCACCGGGCCGAGGGACGCGTCGATCACGCTGGTGATCAGCGCGCTGCGGCTGGGGAAGTAGCGGTAGGCGGTGGCGCGCGAGACATTGGAGCGCACTGCCACCTCGGCCACCGACGGAATGTGGCCGTCCTGCTGGATGAGGTCCATGGCCGTGTCGAGCAGCAGCTTGAAGGTCGATGCGCGCACGCCGCTCGCGGGCGGAACGGCCGGTTGAGAAGGCTGGTACTTCGATCGGGGCAAGGGTAACTCCGTAGACGATGCCTGCATTTTCCCAATTGCTGCTGCACCGCGGTTGTGCCTATCATGCACCGACGCTTTTGAGATACCTGTCTCATATTGGTCTTGGTGTCTCACCATCGCCGGTAACGAAGCGCGTGGCAAGTGCCGGCGATATGGGGGAGACATCCATGCGCATTGCATCGTGGCAGTGGGGCGGTCGCCTGCAAGCGGGCACCGTCTCCGACGATGGCCTCGAGGTCACGCCGCTGGCGGTGGCCGATGGCGCGCGCGGCGTGCTGGAGATCATCGAGCGGCTGGCGCAGGGCGATGGCCTGCCGCGTGAAGCCGGCCCGCGCCTGCCGGTCGACGTCGTCACCCTTGTCGCGCCCATCCCGCAGCCGCGCCGGAACCTGTTCTGCGCCGGCCGCAACTACCGCGCGCATGCGGCCGAACTCGCCACCACGGTTTTTCGCGAGTCGCTCCCGCAGAAGCTCGACGAGTGGCCGATCATCTTCACGAAGTTTCCCGAGTCGGTCACCGGCCCGCACGCCACCGTGCGCATGCCCGAGCCGTCGATCAGCAGCCAGATCGACTACGAGGCCGAACTCGCCGTGGTCATCGGCAAGCGCGGACGCAACATCAGCCGCGGCCGAGCGATGGACTACGTCTTCGGCTACACGGTGCTCAACGACGTCACGGCGCGCGACGTGCAGGTGCGGCACCAGCAATGGGAGCTGGGCAAGAGCTTCGACACCTTCTGCCCGATGGGTCCCCGGATCGTCACGGCCGATGCGGTCGACGGCCGCAACACGCGCGTGCGCGCCTGGCTGACCACGAAGGACGGCCGGACCGAACTGCGCCAGGACGGCCACACCCGTGACCTGATCTTCGACATTCCGACGCTGATCGAGACCTGCTCGCGCGGCATCACGCTGCTGCCCGGTGACATCATCGCCACCGGCACGCCGTCCGGCGTCGGCATGGGCTTCCAGCCGCCGAAGTGGCTGCAGGCGGGCGACCGCATGCGCATCGAGATCGACGGCGTCGGCGCCATCGACAACCTGTTCGACTACGCCTGAGGCCGACGCGATGCCCCTGCACCTGATCGACCGGCTGGCCGTGGAAGACGAAGGCGAAGGCGACACCGTCGTGTGCCTCCACGGGCTGGGCGGCGACTCCAACACCGGACGCCCGTCATGGCTGCCCTCGGCGGCTACCGCGTGATCCGCATCGACCTGCCGGGCAGCGGCCGCTCCGCGGCGGCGGGCGGCACGCTCACGATCGAGAAGATGTGCGAGGCGGTGATCGCCGTGTGCCAGCGCCTGAACGTCAGCCGCGCCCACATCCTCGCCCACTCGATGGGGACGATCGTCGCGCAGCACCTCGCTGTAGCGCAGCCGCGGCTGGTGCGCAGCCTGGCGCTGTTCGGCCCGCTGGTCGCGCCGCCCGACGCGGCCCGCACCAACATCCGCACCCGGGGCGAGAAGGCGCGCAGCGAAGGCGTGCGCGGCATGCACGACATCGCGCTGGCGCTCGTCAATGCCTCGGTCTCCGCCGACACGCGGCAGCGGCTGCCGGTCTCGACGGCCTTCGTGCGCGAAAGCCTGATGCGGCAGGACCCGGACGGCTACGCCCGCAACTGCGACGCACTGGCCGGCACGGTGCCGGCGACGGTGGAGCGCATCGAGGCGCCGACGCTGCTCGTCACCGGCGACGAAGACGTGGTCGCCCCGCCGCAGTCGGTGCGTGCGATGGCCGAGCGCCTCACCGGCGCGAAGAGCGTGCGCACCGTGGCGCTCCGCGCTGCGGCCACTGGACCCCGGTGGAGCGGCCGGAGGAGTGCGCGCGTGAGCTGCGCCAGTTCCTCCCCACCCAACGCTGAAACGAAACGAGGACATCCCATGGCCGACGTGTTGTTCACCAACGTCCGCATCTTCGACGGATCGGGCGACCAGCCCTACCAGGGGCGAGGTGCTCGTGCAGGGCAAGCGCATCGCCCGCGTGCAGCGCAACGCATGGGGCGCGCGGCAGCCCGCCGCGAACGGCGTGACGACCGTCGATGGCGCCGGCGCCTTCCTGATGCCGGGCATGGTCGAGGCGCACACGCACTTCTCCCGGAACAACCAGCCGGACCTCGACTCGATCCAGCGCATGCCGCCCGAGGAGCACATCCTCTGGTGCGCCGAAGTCGCCAAGACCTATCTCGACATGGGCTGGACGTCGTGCGTCGGCGCCGCCTGCGCCAAGCCGCGGCTCGACGTGGTGATCCGCAACGCGATCAACGACGGGACCATCATCGGACCGCGCTACCGGCGGCCAGCCAGAGATCACGGTGCCGGGAGGCCTGGGCGACACCACGCAGCCGCACCTGCCCCAGTCCGAGTTCGCTTTCGGCGCGGTGGTCAGCGGCGCCGAGGAGATGCGGCGCTGCGTGCGCATGTTCGCCAAGTACGGGGTCGACACGCTCAAGATCAACCTGTCGGGCGAATCGATCACCGGCTTCTCCAGCGAGGACTCGCAGTTCACCGAAGTGGAGATCGCCACCTGCGTGGAAGAAGCCAAGACCCGGGGCAAGCGCGTCGCCGCCCATGCGCGTTCCACCAAGTCGATCAAGCAGTGCGTGCGCCTGGGCATCGACGTGATCTACCACGCCAGCTTCGCCGACGAGGAAGCGCTCGACCTGCTGGAGCAGCACAAGCGCGAGCACTTCATCGCGCCCGGCCTCGCCTGGCTGATCAACACCTGCCACAACGCGTCCGAGTTCGGCATCACGCCGGAAGTCGCGCGCGGCATGGGCTACTTCCGCGAGCTCGAAGCGGCGATCGAAACCATGAAGGCGCTGCGCCGTCGCGATGTGCGCATCCTGCCCGGCGGCGACTACGGCTTCGCGCCGGACGCCGCACGGCACCAACGCGAAAGACCTCGAGTACTTCGTCAAGGTCCTCGGCATGTCGACGATGGAGGCGCTGCTGTCCGCCACGTCGTGGGGCGCGCCGATGATGCGCCCGGGGCCGAACAGCATCGGCAAGGTGCAGGAAGGCTTCCTCGCCGACCTGCTGCTGATCGACGGCGACCCGCTCGAAGACATCGCGGTGCTGCAGGACAAGCGCCGCATCCTCGGCCGTCATGAAGGACGGCGCCTTCCACCGCGCGCCGCCGCTGCGCCCCGGTGTCCCCGCCCGCGCCGAGACGCGCTGGGCCGCCTGAAGTCACGGAGGCCAGACATGGAAAGCGTCCTGTTCACGAACGTCCGCATCCTCGAAGGCGGCGGCGCCGCGCCCCTGGATGGGCAGCGTGCTGGTCGAAGGGAACCGCATCCGGCGCGTCAGCCGTTCCGGCGGTTCGGTCAGCGGCGGCCCGGCGACGGTGATCGACGGCGCCGGCGCCACGCTGATGCCCGGCATGTGCGAGGCCCACACGCACTTCTCCCGGAACGACGCCGCCACGCTCAGCGCCATCCAGCGCATGCCGCTCGAAGAGCACGTGCTGTGGTGCGCCAAGGTCGCCAAGCGCTACCTCGAGGCGGGCTTCACGTCCTGCGTCGGTGCGGCCTGCGCCAAGCCACGGCTCGACGTGGTGATCCGCAACGCGATCAACAGCGGCCAGATCCCCGGCCCGCGCTATCTCGCGGCGAGCCAGAGATCACCGTGCCGGGCGGCCTGGGCGACGAGACGCTGCCGCACCTGCCCTTCCCCGAATTCAGCTTCGGCGTCAACGTCAACAGCGCCGACGAGATGCGCAAGGTCGTGCGCATGTTCCTGAAGTACGGCGTCGACTCGATCAAGCTCAATCTCTCGGGCGACAACTTCACGCCCGATTCGCCCGCCGACACCACGTGGATGAGCGACGCCGAAGTGGCCGCCGCCATGGACGAAGTGCGCGTGCGCGGCAAGCGCGGCACGGCGCACGCGCGCTCCGCCGCGTCGGTCAAGCAGGCGCTGCGGCACGGCATCGACGTGATCTACCACGCGAGCTACACCGACGAAGAGACGCTCGACATGCTGGAGGCCGCCAAGGGCCGCGTGTTCGTCGCGCCCGGCATCGCCATCCTGTACGCGATGCTGCACGAGGCCGAAGCGTTCGGCATCACCAACGCCATGGCCGTGAAGATGGGCTACCAGCACGAGTGGGACGCCGCCATCGATTCGCTGCGGGCCATGCACCGGCGCGGCATCCGCATCCTGCCGGGCGGCGACTACGGCTTCGCCTTCACGCCGCATTGCCAGAACGCCCGCGACCTCGAGTTCTTCGTGCGCTACCCGGGCATGACGCCGACGGAGGCGATCCGCTCCACCACCGTGTACGGCGGCGAGATCATGATGCGCGGCCACGAGCTGGGCCAGTCAAGGAAGGCTTCCTCGCCGACCTGCTGCTGGTCGACGGCGACCCGCTGGCCAACATCGCGATCCTGCGCGACCCGAAGCGGATCCCGGCGGTGATGAAGGACGGCCGGTTCGCCAAGAGCCCGCTGGTGGAATCGGAGCGCCAGTTGAGGATGGCTGCATGAACCGGCACGCGAAGTTCTGGCCGTGGCTGCTGATCGGGGGCCGATCGCGGTGTTCTCGCTGTGGGCGCTATTCGACAACACGCGCCTGTTCCTCGTCACGCTGCTCAATGGATTGACGCTCGGCTCGCTGTACTTCATCGTCGCCGCCGGCTTCACGCTGGTGTTCGGTCTGATGCGCAACGTGAACCTGGCGCACGGCTCGCTCTACCTGCTGGGCGGCTACATCGGCTTCTTCGTCGCCGAGCGCACGGGCTGGTGGATCCTGGCGGTGGCCGCCGGCTTCCTGGTGGCGGCGCTCGCCGGCCTGCTGATGCAGCTGCTGATCCTGCGGCACATGCAGAACCAGGACCTGCGCCAGACGATGGTGACCATCGGCCTGTCGATCGTCATCGCCGACGTGCTGCTGTGGATCTTCACCGGCCAGGTCCACCAGATGGAAGCGCCGGCCCTGCTGCAAGGCCCGATCCGCGGCATCCCGATCATCAACGCCTACTCGGCCTACCGGCTCAGCCTGCTCGGGATGGGCATCGCGATCGGCGTCGGGCTCTGGCTGCTGCTCAATCGCACGCGTGTCGGGATGATGATCCGAGCCGGTGTCGACGACCGCGCGATGCTCTCGGCGGCCGGCGTCAACGTCAACCTGGTGTTCGCCATCACCTTCGCGCTGGGCGCGGGCCTGCCGGCCTCGGCGGCGTGATCGGCGCCGTCGAACTGTCGATGGTGCCGGGCGAAGACACGCGCCTGCTGCTCGCCTCGCTGATCGTGGTGATCGTCGGCGGCATGGGCAGCGTGGTCGGCGCCGCCATCGGCGCGGCGATCCTCGGGCTGGCCGAGACCTACGGCCTCGCCTACGCGCCGACGTACAGCGTCGTCTTCACCTTCCTGATCCTCATCCTCGTGCTGGCCTTCCGCCCGCGCGGCATCATGGGGAGGCCGGCATGAGCGCCGCCCACTGGCGCAAGGCCATGAACTCCGCGGCGGCCGGCACGGCCCTGCCGCAGCAACGCCCGCCGCTGCGCGTGGTCGAGGCCGAACCCGACCCGTACGCCGACAGCAACGCGCCGCGCTGGCTCAAGTTCCTGTGGCGCACGCTGTCGCCGCGCCACGTGCTGGTGATGCTCGCGCTGCTGGTGTTCCCCTTCGTGGCCTCGCCCTTCCTCACCTTCCGGGTCGCCGCGCAGGCGCTGGCGCTCGGGCTGGTCGGCCTCTCCCTCACCTTCCTCGCCGGCTACGGCGGCATGGTGTCGCTGGCGCAGATGACGGTCGCCGGGATCGCCGGCTACACGACGGCGATCCTCGGCACCAGCGGCACCGAGCTCAGTCTCGGTTGGCACTGGGCCGTGGTGCTGGTGTTCGCGCTCACCATTGCCACCGCATCGTCGATCCTGATCGGCTGGCTGTCGGTGCGCACCGAAGGCATCTACACCATCATGATCACGCTGGCCATGGGCGTGGCCTTCTACTACCTGGTGCTGCAGAACTACTCGGTGTTCAACGGCTTCCGGGGTTTCCAGCGCGTGCTGCCGCCGAGCGTGTTCGGCGTCAACTGGCGCACGCCGGTGCCGTTCTACTTCCTCGCGCTCACCCCGGCGCTGGCCGGCTACTTCTTCATCAAGTACCGGTGCGCGCGCCCTTCGGCATCGCGCTGCAGGGCATCCGCGACAACCCGCGCCGCATGAATGCGCTGGGCTACAACGTGGTCGCCCATCGTGTCGCCGCCTATGCGGTTTCCGGCTTCCTCGCGGGCGTCGGCGGCATCCTGCTCGTCTGGTACAACGGCCTGATCACCCCCGGTTCGGTCGGCACCTCGTGGCTGATCAACATCCTGGTGATCGCCGTGCTCGGCGGCATGCGGCACCCGATCGGCGCCTTCCTCGGCGCCCTCGTGTTCGTGCTGCTCCAGACCTTCGCGATCGACATCATCGACCGCGAGCGCTTCAACCTCGTCATCGGCGGCGTGTTCCTCGCCATCGTCCTGTTTTCCCCCGACGGCCTGCTGGGCCTGTGGGCGTGGCTCCGGTCCCGCCTGCAGCGCAGTGGCGCCGCCAGTCCAACGTGGCGCTAGCCGCCCATTTCCAAGGAGACAAGCGTGGTCCATCGCAAGCGTTTCATTCTGGGCAGCATCGCGGCTGCCGCATTCGCCGCCACCCTCTCGGGCGCGGCCTGGGCGCAGGGTGCGCCGGTCAAGCTGGGCGTGCTCGCCACGCTCGAGGGGCCGTTCGCGGCCGGTGGCGCCGACGGCATGCGCGGCGCCGAGATGGCGATCAAGGAGCGCGGCGGCGCGGTCGCCGGCCGCAAGATCGAGATGATCAAGGCCTCGTCGGACGCCAAGCCCGACGTCGCCGTCAACTCCGCGCGCAAGCTGGTGGAGCAGGACAAGGTCGACATCCTGGTCGGCCCGCTGTCGGGCGGTGAAGGCATCGCCGTCAAGGACTACTCGAAGACGCAGCCGCAGGTGACCTTCATCAACGGCGGCTCGGGCGCGCAGGCCACCACGCTGGAAAACCCCAGCATGAACTTCTACCGCTTCAACACCGAGGGCGCGCAGTGGATGGTGGGCCCGGGCAAGGCGGCGCTGGCCAAGGGCTACAAGAAGGTGATGGTGGTCGCCGAGGACTACGCCTTCCCGTACTCGCAGGTGCAGGGCTTCATGACCGAGTTCTGCAAGGGCGGCGGCAAGGTGCCGGTCAAGGCATGGGTGCCGCTGGGCGGCAAGGACTATTCGTCGGTCATCGCGCGCATCCCCAAGGACGTCGACGCGCTGCTGCTGGTGCTGGGCGGCGCCGACGCGGTGAACTTCCTGAACCAGTACGAAGCGGCCGGCGGCGACAAGCCGCTGCTGGGCGGCTCGATCACGGTCAGCCAGGACGTGCTGAACTACCGCGGCAAGAAGCGCGACTCGCTGGTGGGCACGTTGTCCGCCGGCCCGCTGGCCGACGCATACGACGGCGCCGAATGGAAGAAGTTCGTCGCCAACTACAAGGCGGCCTATCCGGCATCGGCCGGCGGCTTCCCCAGCCCCTCGCTGTTCGCGTACGTCTACTACGTCAACACCAAGGCAGCGCTCGACGGCCTCGACGCGGTCAAGGGCGACCTCTCCGGCAACCACGCCAAGTACCGCGACGCACTGAACAAGATGGTGCTGAAGACGCCCACCGGCGACGTCAAGCTGGATGCGAACCGGCAGGCCATCGGCACGACGTTCATCACCGAAGTGGTGAAGGACGCGCAGGGCAACCTGTACAACAAGGTGCTGGCCAAGGTCGACAACGTCGACCAGACCCTGGGCCTGTCGAAGGCGGAGTTCAAGATCGGCTCGCGCGACGTGCCGGCCTGCCCGTAAGGAGCCGCGCCGATGGCTTCCGTCAGCACGCTCCGTCCGCCCCCCACCGCGCCGCGCCGCGCGCCACCGCCCACGGCGCTGGCGTCGAACGACGCGCTGGTGCTGGACGGCGTGACACGCAGCTTCGGCGCCCTGCGCGCCGTCGACAACGTGACGCTGACGGTCGCCGCCGGGGAAAAGCGCGCCATCCTCGGGCGCCAACGGCGCGGGCAAGACCACGCTGTTCAATGCGATCACGGGTGACTTCCGCCCACCGCGGGGACCATCCGCTTCTTCGGCGAGGACGTGACGGCGCTGCAGCCCTTCGAGCGCATCCGCAAGGGGCTGCGGCGCACGTACCAGTCCTCGCTGCTGTTCCGCGACCTGACGGTGCGGGACAACCTTTTCCTTGCCGTGCGGGGCCAGAGCAATGGCCGCTACGGCTTCGTGCGCCCGGGCCGCGGCCATGCATCGCGCGTGGCCACGCAGGACCTGCTGGACCGCGCGCGCCTCTCGCACCGGCCGACGAGCTCGTCGCCAACCTCGCGCACGGGCAGCAACACAGCTGGAGATCGGGATGGCGCTGGCCGGCGCGCCGCGGCTGATCCTGTTCGACGAGCCCGCCGCCGGCCTGTCGCCGGCGGAGCGCCGCGAACTGGTCGCGCTGCTCACGTCGCTGCCCGCGCACATGAGCTATGTGCTGATCGAGCACGACCTCGACATCGCGTTGAAGGTGGTGGAGCAGGTGACGGTGATGCACAACGGGCGCGTGCTCAAGCACGGCACGCCGCACGAAATCGAGAACGACGCGCAGGTGCAGGCGATCTACATGGGAGGCAAGCACTGATGGCCTGGTTCGGCAAATCGTCGCCGGTCGTGAAGGCGCCTTCCGGGCCGATGCTGGAGGTGCAGGGCCTCGACGTCTACTACGGCCGCGCCCACGCGCTGCAGGGCGTGGGCTTCACGCTCGACCGCGGCATCTACGGCCTGGTCGGCCGCAACGGCATGGGCAAGACGACGCTGTGCAACGCGATCACCGGCTGGTGCGCGCCAGCGGCGGAGCGTGAAATTGGCGGGCGAAGAGATCCTCGGGCTGGCCGCCAACGAGATCACGAAGCGCGGCATCGCCTACGTGCCGCAGGGCCGGCGCATGTGGCCGTCGCTGACCGTGGACGAAACCTTGCGGCTGGTGGCGAAGCACAAGCGCGAGATCGACCGCGTTTACGCGATGTTCCCGCGCCTGGGCGAGCGCAAGTCGAATGGCGGCGCGCAGCTCTCGGGCGGCGAGCAGCAGATGCTGGCGATCGGCCGGGCCCTGCTGCTCGAACCGCGCCTGCTCGTGATGGACGAGCCCACCGAAGGCCTGGCGCCGGTGATCGTCGACCGGTGGCGCAGGCGCTGCGCCGGCTGCCGGAAGAGACCGGCATCGCCATCTTGCTGATCGAGCAGAACCTGGGCGTGGCGATCGAGGTGGCAGACCGCATCGGGGTGATGGTCAACGGACGCATCGCGCACGAGATGCCGGCGCACGAACTGGCGGCGGACAAGGCGCTGCAGGAGCGCTTGCTGGGCGTGCGGTCGAACGGCGATGAGGAAGAAGCGCCGGCGGAGGTGATGCCGGAGCCGGCGGCGGGGACCGCGCGCGTGTTCACGGTGCGGCGCGCGCATGCGGATGCGGACGCGTCGCCGGTGGTGCCGGTGGAGCGGACCGTGCGCGGGATCACGCGGTGGAACGCCGGTGCTGCAGGCGCCGAAATCCGAGATGCGTCGTTCCCGCGCAGGCGGGAACCCAGTGCTCCCGCACCCGCTGCCCGGGAAGCCACGGATTCCCGCCTCCGCGGGGACGACGATGCGAAGGTGTTCGAGTTCCCGGTGGCAGCCGGCGCCGGCCGCGCCGCCTACGTCGCGGGCACCTTCGACACAAAGGGCCGCGAACTCAACTTCCTGCGCCAGTGCCTCGAAAAGCGCGGGCTGCGCGTGGTGACGGTGGACCTTGCCACCTCCGGCAAGCCTTCTGCCGCCACCATCCACCCGCGCGAAGTGGCGCGGCACCATCCCGAAGGCGAGAAGGCCGTCTTCACCGATGACCGCGGCAGCGCGGTCACGGCCATGGCGCTCGCCTTCGAGCGCTTCCTGCTGACGCGGCGCGACCTCGGCGGCGTGCTCTCGGCCGGCGGCTCGGGCGGCACTTCGCTCGCCACGCAGGCGATGCGCGCCTTGCCCATCGGCGTGCCCAAGGTGATGGTCTCCACCATGGCTTCGGGCGACACGCGGCCTTACGTCGGCCCGAGCGACATCTGCATGATGTACTCGGTCACCGACGTATCGGGCATCAACCGCATCAGCGAACGCGTGCTGAGCAATGCCGCGCACGCGCTGGCCGGCATGCTGGCCAACGCGATGCCGACCGAGTCGGCGACTCGGCCTGCATTGGGGCTCACCATGTTCGGCGTCACCACGCCGTGCGTGCAGGCGGTCACGCGGCAACTGGCGGACGAATACGACTGCCTCGTTTTTCACGCCACCGGCGTGGGCGGCCAGTCGATGGAGAAGCTGGCGGACTCGGGCCTGCTCGCCGGCGCGATCGACGTCTCCACCACCGAGATCGCCGACGAGATCGCCGGGGGCGTTCTGTCGGCCGGGCCGCACCGGCTCGACGTGTTCGCCCGCCACCCGCTGCCCTACGTCGGCTCCTGCGGCGCGCTCGACATGGCGAACTTCGGCGCACGGGACACGGTGCCCGAGCGCTTCAAGTCGCGCCGCTTGTACCGCCACAACCCCACCGTGACGCTGATGCGCACCACCGCCGACGAGAACCGCCGCATCGGCGAGTTCATCGCGCGCAAGCTCAACGCCATGCAGGGGCCGCTGCGCTTCCTGCTGCCCGAAGGCGGCGTGTCGGCCATCGATCGCGCCGGCCAGCCTTTCCACGACCCCGACGCCGACCGCGCGCTGTTCGCCGCGATCGAGTCGGGCTTCCGCCCCGGCGCCGATCGCAAGCTGGTGCGCCTGCCCCACCACATCAACGACGAGGCTTTCGCGCAGGCGCTGGTCGCCGCTGGCGCGAAGTCGCCGGCGCGCGCGCGCCGGCCCGCGCGCTCGCCTGAACCACAGGAAACCGCCCATGGCACGCATCCCCCGCAAGGAAATTCTCGACCGCCTGCGCACCAAGGTGGCGGCCGGCCGGCCCATCGTCGGCGGCGGCGCCGGCACCGGCCTGTCGGCCAAGTGCGAAGAGGCCGGCGGCGTCGACCTGATCGTCATCTACAACTCGGGCCGCTACCGCATGGCCGGCCGCGGCTCGCTGGCCGGCGTGCTGGCGTACGGCAACGCCAACGAGATCGTCTGCGAGATGGCGCGTGAGGTGCTGCCGGTGGTCAAGCACACGCCGGTGCTGGCGGGCGTCAACGGTACCGACCCGTTCATGATCACCGACCACCTGCTGCAGCGGCTGGTCGACCTCGGCTTCTCCGGCGTGCAGAACTTTCCCACGGTGGGCCTGATCGACGGCACCTTCCGCGCCAACCTCGAAGAGACCGGCATGAGCTACGCGCTGGAAGTCGAGATGATCGCCCGGGCGCATGCGATGGACCTGCTGACCACGCCCTACGTCTTCAGCGAGGACGAGGCGCGCGCGATGGCCGGCGCCGGCGCCGACATCGTGGTCTGCCACCGGGCCTGACCACCGGCGGCGCGATCGGCGCCGGCACCGCGCTCAAGCTGGAAGACTGCGTGGCGCCGATCAACGCCTGGACGGCCGCCGCCAAGTCGGTCAATCCGCAGGTGCTGGTGCTGTGCCACGGCGGCCCGATTTCGACGCCGGAAGACGCGCAGTGGATCCTGTCGCAGTGCCCCGGCTGCCATGGGTTCTACGGCGCCAGTTCGATGGAGCGGTTGCCGACCGAAGTGGCGCTGACCGAGACGGCGCGCCGCTTCGCCGGCATCACGCGCTGAAGCAGTTCAAGACAAGCATTCGAAGGAGACAGACATGACCGGAGCCCAATTCGGGACCTTCATCCTCGGCCTGCTGGTGGTGGGCATCTGCGTCGCCATCGGCGTGTGGCTGCTGCACTGGCTGTACCTGCGTAGCAGCAAGGAGCGCGCCTTCGTGCGCACCGGGCTCGGCGGGCAGCGGGTGGTGCTCGACGGCGGCGCCTTCGTGCTGCCCATCGTGCACGACGTCATCCCCGTCAACATGAACACGCTGCGGCTCGAAGTGGCGCGCGGCCGCGACAAGGCGCTGATCACCAAGGACCGCATGCGCGTCGACGTGGTGGCGGAGTTCTACGTGCGCGTCGCCGCGGTGCCCGAGGCGGTCGCAGCGGCGGCCCAGACGCTCGGCCAGCGCACGCTGGCGCCCGAGCAGCTGAAGGAACTGGTGGAAGGCAAGTTCGTCGACGCGCTGCGCACCGGCGCCGCCGAGATGACGATGGAGGAACTGCACGAGCGCCGCGGCGAGTACGTCAAGCGCGTGCGCGACGCAGTGGCGGAAGACCTGACCAAGAACGGGCTGGAACTCGAATCGGCATCGCTGACGCAGCTGGACCAGACCGGCATGGAGTTCTTCAATCCGAGCAACGCCTTCGACGCCGAGGGCCTGACGCGGCTGACCGAGCAGATCGAGCGCCGCAAGAAGCAGCGCAACGACGTCGAGCAGGACACGCTGGTCGCCATCCGCAACAAGAACCTGGAAGCCGAGAAGCTGTCGCTGGACATCGACCGCGAGAGCGAATACGCGCGGCTGTCGCAGCAGCGCGAAGTGGAGGTGGCGCGGGCGCGGCAACGCGCCGATCTCGCGACCGAGCGCGCGCAGCGCGAGCAGGACGCCGAGAGCGTGCAGATCGCCAGCAAGCTGGCCGTCGAGGCGGCGCGGATCCGCTCCGAGCAATCGCTGGAGGCCGAGCGCATCGCCAAGGAGCGCGCGCTGCAGGCCGCCGAGATCGAACGCCGCCAGGCGATGGACCTCGCCGAGCAGCAGCGCGCCATCGCCGTCGCCCGCGAGAGCAAGAACCAGAGCGAAGCGCAGGCCGCCGCCGACGTGGCGCGCGCCGCCGCCGTGTCCGCCGAAGAGCGCGTCTTCACCACCCGCGAGGTCGAGGTGGCCGAGCGCCGCAAGGCCATCGACCTGATCGCCGCGGCGCAGGCCGCCGAGCGCGACGCGCTGCGCCTGACCAGCGCGGCCGAAGCGGAGAAGCACGCCAGCGCCGACCGCGGCGCCGCCATCCGCGCGCAGGCCGAAGCGGATGCCGACGCCGACAAGATCAAGTCGATGGCGTTCCGCGTGCGCTCCGAGGCCGAGGCGGACGGGCTGCGCATGCTGAACGAGGCCCACAACATCCTGTCGCCGGAAGCGCGCACCTCGGCGCTGCGGCTGCGCGTGGTCGACAAGGCCGAGGGCATCATCCGCGAGTCGGTCAAGCCGATGGAGCGCATCGAAGGCATCAAGATCCTGCAGGTCGACGGCCTGCTGGGCGGCGGCAACGGCCACGCCGGCAATGGCGATGGCAACGGCGGCAACTTTTCCGACGGCCTCGTCAATTCGGCGCTGCGCTTCCGGGCGCAGGCGCCGATCGTCGACCAGATGCTGCGCGAGATCGGCCTCGACGGCGGTGACATCAACCGGCTGGTGGCCGGCGTGGTGGCGAACCCCGGCACGGCGGCGCTGCCGCCGGCGCCCGCGGTCGACCCGGCCAAGGAATAAGTCGTGGTGCGCGTCTATGTGTCCAGCGTGATCGAGGCTTCGGCCGATGCCGTGTGGCAGCGCGTGCGCGACTTCAACGCGCTGCCGCAGTGGCACCCGGGCATCGCCGACAGCCGGATCGAGAACGGCGAGCCGCCCGACAAGGTTGGTTGCGTGCGCCACTTCCACCTGCGCGACGGCGGCATGATCCGCGAGCGGCTGCTGGCGCTTTCCGACTTCGACTACAGCTGCAGCTACGCCATCCTCGAAAGCCCGATGGGCGTGGAGAACTACACCGCCACGCTGAAGTTCACGCCCGTCACGGACGGCGGTCGCACCTTCGGGGAATGGAGCGCCGAGTTCGATTGCGACGAGCGCGCCGCGCGCAGGAGCTGTCGGAGTCCATCGGGCAGCAGGTGTTCCAGGGGCGGCTTCGACGCGCTCAAGAAGCACTTCCGCGGAGGCCGCTGATGCTGCAAAAGGTGGTGCGCTCCACCATCGTCGATGCGCCGATCGGCGCGGTGTGGGCGGTGCTGCGCGACTTCAACAGCCATGACCAGTGGCACGACGTGGTGGACGCCAGCCGCATCGAAGGCGGCGAGTCGTCGGCGCAGGTCGGCTGCGTGCGCAGCTTCAGCCTGAAGGACGGCAACCGCATCCGCGAGCAGCTGATCGCGCTGTCCGACACCGAATACAAGTCGACCTACTGCATCCTCGATGCAACGGTGCCGCTGCAGCGCTACGTGGCGACGGTGACGCTCAAGCCGGTGACCGATGGCGACCGCACCTTCTGGCACTGGGAGTCGAGCTTCGAGACGCCGCCGGGGATGGAGCGCGAACTGCGCGACATGGTGGCGCAGGGGGTGTACGAGGCGGGGTTCGCGAACCTGAAGCGGTTCCCCGCGCAGGCGCAGCGGGGTGGTGCGCACGCGCAGCGTGCACACCCTACGGGGAATGTCGCCGCGCGTGAAGTGCGTGTCGGCAGGTATGGCGGGCCGGAGGAACTGGAGGCCGTGTCGGCCAACGTCCCGCCGCCGGGTCCGGGGCAGGTCCGCATCCAGCAGCGCGCCGTCGGCGTGAACTTCATCGACGTGTACCTGCGGCGCGGCTGGATCCCCGGCATGCTGCCGCTGCCGGGCGTGCCCGGCATGGAGGCGGCCGGCACGGTCACCGATGCCGGCACGGGCGTCACCGAACTGGCGCCCGGCGATCGCGTCGCCTACCTGTGTCCCGAGCCGGGCTCGTACCGGACGGTCCGCAGCGTGGCCGCTAAGCACGTGGTGCGCCTGCCGCCGGAAGTCGACGAAGAGACGGCGGCCGCCGTGCTGCTCAAGGGCGTGACGGCCGACTACCTGCTGCGCGATCTCGGCCAGTGCGTGCCGGCACGCGCCTGCTGGTGCACGCCGCGGCCGGCGGCGTCGGCTCGCTGCTGTGCGCGTGGGCGAGCCATCTCGGCGCCACCGTCATCGGCACCGTGTCGAGCGAAGCGAAGGCGCGGCGCGCCCGCGCGCATGGCTGCCAGCACGTGGTCGTCACCCGCGACTACCGGTTTGCCGATGCGGTGCAGGCGCATTGCGGCGGCGCCGACGTGATCGTCGACGGGCTCGGCGCCGCGGGAGTCGACGAGAACATCGCAGCGGCCGCGACCCGCTGCCACTGGATCAGCCTCGGCCGGCGAGCGGCCCGCTGCCGCCGCTGGAGCCCGATCGCCTGCTGGCCAAGTCGATGCGCTTCTCGCGCCCCGTGGTGTTCGACTTCGTCGCCACGCAGCGGGAACTGCAGCAGCGCGCCGACCGCGTCTGGGAGGCGCTGGCCGACGGCGTGCTGCGCAAGCCCGCCATCGAGCGCTTCGCCCCGAGTCGGCGGGCCTGGCGCACGCGCGGCTGGAGTCGCGTGAGAGCACCGGCTCGCTCGTCCTCGTCACCTAAGGGAAAGAACCATGATCCACGGCATGAACCACTTCACGGTGATCGCGGAAGACCCGGACCGCACGCTCGCTTTCTACGCGCTGCTCGGCCTGCGTCCCGGTCACCGGCCCGACCTCGGCTTCGCGGGCGCGTGGCTGTACGCGGCCGGCGAGCCGTCCGCGATCCTGCACGTCTACGGCGACCGCGCCGCACCGGCGCGCGCCGGCGTCATCGACCACATGGCTTTCTCGGCACGCGGCCTGCGCGAAACGAAGGCGCGGCTCGATGGCGCCGGCTGGCTCTACCAGTGCGCAAGCAGCCCGGCGCCGGCACCGGCAGCTGTTCTGCCACGACCCGAACGGCGCCAAGGTCGAACTCGATTTCGCACCGGAAGAAGAGGCCTGACGCCGCTCGTCCGCCGGCGGCGACCGTTCGTGGCGTACACGCACAGGCCTTTCGGTATCTCCTGTAATTGAACATTACATCTCTTGTGCGCACGCTGGCCCAGCCTTAGTGTTCGCTCCATGAACGCACCGCTTCGCACCCCGATCCAGTTCGATGTCCGGGGCCTGTGCAGGCCATCGCCCACAACCAAGGGCCCGACACGTTCCAGCCGGCGCTCACCCCGAAGCAGTGGGAGTTGCTGGGCACCTACCTGCAGCCGTTCGCCGTCAAGCAGGGGCAGGTGCTGATCGAGCAGAACGCGGCGGACCGCACGGTGTACCCGGTCGAAAGCGGGCAGCTCACGGTGCACTACGAAGACGACAAGGGACGCCTGCGGCTCGCGTCGGTGGGCGCCGGGTCCGCGGTGGGCGAAGGCGCGTTCTTCAGCCGGCAGCCGCGCACGGCGACCGTGCAGGCCGCGAGCGCGTCCAAGATCTGGTCGCTCACGCCGATCCGCTTCACCGAGCTGGTCAACCGCCAGCCGCAGCTGGCGGTCGAGATGGCCATGGCGCTCGGCTCGCTGGTTTCACGCCGATTGGCCAACCGGCCCAAACGCGTGGCCGTCACGTAGACAGCTCTCCCGTGCCGGCAACTTTCGCACGCCGGCACGTCACAGGAAGTGACGAACCCGCGCCGCGTGACAAATGTCCCGGCGCCGCGGGTCGGTGCTTCCTACACTTCGCCAAACACATACCAAGAACCGCGCCGCAGAAAGGCCGACATGTCCCTCTTCAGCTGGCTCTCCCCCGGAAGAAGCCGCAGCCTTTCGCGCCGAGCTCGGGCCTCTCGCGACTCGACTCCACCAAGCCCTTCACCGCCGCGCGCAACGCAGCGACGGCGCAGCCCGCCAACCGCAAGCACGAGCGCATGGCGCGCCGCGAGCTGCTGTACGGCGTGGTGCGCGAAGCCATGGTGCGCGCCGGCGTGCTGTCGGCCAGCTACAAGTTCAAGGTGCTCTCGCTCGACCCGCGCGGCCGCCAGTTCATGGTGATGGTCGACCTGGCGCAAGGCGCGCGCGGCGAGACCACGACCACGCAGCTTGCCGAGATCGAGGCGACCATCGCGCAGTCGGCCAAGCAGCGCCACGACATCCTGGTGACGGCGGTCTACTGGCGTTCCAACGAGCACGTGGCGGTCGGCGACCCGGTCGCCCGCGCGCCGCAGCAACAGCGCCCGCGGCCTTCGCGACCGATCCCGCTGCAGGCCGCGCCCGTCGTTTCCGCGCCGGCGCCCTTGTTCGAGGAGGTGTCGCAGCCGGCGCAGCTGGAAGCCGCGCCGCCGACGCGCGCGCATTCCGGCTTCGATCCGCTGCATCCCGAGGAAGTGGCCGCGTTCAAGCGCGCGCTGGCGATGGGCGTTTCGGGCAAGGAAGCCGTGGCGACAGGGCCGAAAGGCACGCGCAACCCGGCGCTGCTGACCGGTTTCGAAGACACGGAGATGGCCGAGGCGGCGGAGGATGCGGAACGCTTGAGCGGGACGCAGTACGGGGAGCTGCGCTGAAGGCATGGATTGCGGGTCGAGCCCGCAACGACAATCCCCTGCCATCCCGGGCTTGCCCGGGATCCAGTCTCAGTGCCCCGAAAAATCCACGAACGTGAACACGTCGAGCCCGCCGGCCCGCAGCTTCTGCGAGCCGCCCAGCTCCGGCAGGTCGACGATGGCGACGCCCTCGATCACCGTCGCGCCCAGTTTCTCCAGCAGCTTCTTGCCCGCCATCATCGTGCCGCCGGTGGCGATCAGGTCGTCGACCAGCAGCACGCGCTGGCCCGGCTTGACGGCATCGGTGTGCAGTTCGACCGTGGCGCTGCCGTATTCCAGCTCGTAGGTTTCTTCCACCGTGGTGAAGGGCAGCTTGCCCTTCTTGCGGATCGGCACGAAGCCCGGCCGAGCTCGTAGGCGACGACGGAACCGAGAATGAAGCCGCGCGCATCGAGCCCCGCCACCACGTCGGGCCGGCGGTCCATGTAGCGGTGCACGAAGGCATCGATCAGCACGCGGAACACTTTGGGGTCCTGCAGCAGCGGCGTGATGTCGCGGAACTGCACGCCGGGCGCCGGCCAGTCGGGCACGGTGCGGATGTGGCTGCGCAGGTAGCCGGCAACGCCGGTGTTGAATGTGTCCATGGTCTTCGTCATCCTCGCAGCAGCAGCTCTTCGGCGCTGGCCAGCGGTTCGGGCCGGCCGGAAAGCACGAGGGTATCGCCATCCCGCAGCTGCGGGTCGGCGGCCGTCGGCCGGGCGGCCGTCCTGCCGGCGCAGGCTGACCACGCGCACGCCCTGCGCGTGCAGCGCGAAGCGGCTGAGCGCCTGCCCCAGCGCGCGTGCGCCGAGCGGCAGGGTCACCGTGGCCGCGCTCCTGCTCCAGCTCGTGTTCGCTGCCGTCGTCGGCGCCGTGGAAGTAGCCGCGCAGCAGGTTGTAGCGGGCGTCGCGCTGGTCCTGCACGATCCGGATCACGCGCCGCATCGGCACGCCCACCAGCGCCAGGGCATGGCTGGCCAGCATCAGCGAGCTCTCCAGCATCTCGGGCACGACCTCGGTGGCGCCGGCGGCGGTGAGCTTCTCCGGTCGTGGTCGTCCTGCGTGCGCACGATCACCGGCACCTTGGGCGCGTGGGCTCGCGCGTTGGCCAGCACCTTCATCGCGCTGGGCACGTCCGGGGGTGATGACCACGGCGCTGGCCCGCGCCAGCCGGCGGCGGCCGGGGCCTGCAGGCGCGCCGCGTCGCCGAACACCACCGAATCGCCGGCCGCCGCGGCCTGCCGCACGCGGTCGGGGTCGAGGTCGAGCGCGATGTAGGGAATGCCTTCCTGCTCCAGCATGCGCGCCAGGTTCTGGCCGCAGCGGCCATAGCCGCAGATGATCACGTGCTTGTTGGCGTTGATCGACTTGCGCGCGATGGTCGTCATCTGCAGCGACTGCAGCATCCATTCGCTGGCCACGAGCTTCATCACGATCCGGTTGCTCCACTGGATGATGAAGGGCGTCGCCAGCATCGACAGCACCATGCTCGCCAGGATCGGGTTGAGCAGCGCCGGCGGCACCAGCTCCTGCTGCTGCGCCAGCGCCAGCAGCACGAAGCCGAACTCGCCGGCCTGCGCCAGGTACAGGCCGGTGCGCAGCGAGATGCCCGGCGACGCGCCGAAGCCGCGCGCCAGCAGCGTCACCAGCAGCAGCTTGAACAGCACCGGCCCGATCACCAGCACCAGCACCAGCCCCCAGCGGTCCACCACCGGGCGCCAGTCGAGGAGCATGCCGATCGTGATGAAGAACAGCCCCAGCAGCACGTCGTGGAAAGGGCGGATGTCGGTCTCCACCGGTGCTTGAACTCGGTCTCGGAAATCAGGATGCCGGCGACGAAGGCGCCGAGCGCCAGCGACAGGCCCGCGAGTTCCGTCAGCCACGCCAGGCCCGGGTGATCATCAGCACGTTCAGCACGAACAGCTCTTCGCTCTTGCGCCGCGCGACCAGCGTCAGCCACCAGCGCATGGCGCGCTGCCCGCCCACCAGCAGCAGCGCGATCAGCACCGCGGCCTTCAGCAAGGCAAAGCCGATCTCGCGGAACAGCACCTCCGGCGCGCTGCCCGGGGCCGGGATCAGCACCAGCAGCGGCACCACGGCCAAGTCCTCGAACAGCAGCACGCCCATCACGCGCTTGCCGTGTTCCGACTCCAGCTCCAGCCGGTCGGCCAGCAGCTTGACGACGATGGCGGTGCTGCTCATTGCCAGCGCGCCCGACAGCGCGATGGCGCTGCGCCAGCTCAGGTCCAGCAGCTTCGGCAGGACGCTCGCCAGCACCACGGCGCCGCCGGTGCCGATCAGCAGCGTCAGCATCACCTGCGACAGGCCGAGCCCGAACACGTGCGTCCGCATGGCCCGCAGCTTCGAGAGGTTGAACTCGAGCCCGATCACGAACATCAGGAACACGACGCCGAACTCGCCGAGGTGCCGCACGCCGGCGCTTTCGTCGGCCAACGCGAGTGCATTGGGGCCGATCAGCACGCCCACGGCCAGGTAACCGAGGATCGGCGGGAGCTTCAGCGACCGGCAGACGACCACCCCCAGCACGGCGGCCAGCAGGTAAAGCAGCGTGAGCTCCGGGGAGGACATCCCACTATGCTATCCGGCTCGACGTTGGCACCCGATAAAATCCGGGGATGAGCCTGCCGCCCCCCAAGCGCTGCTCGCCGAGCCGGCGACGCAAAGCGGTTTCGATCGCGAGCGCGCGTTGCGCTTCGCGCACGAGACTTTCGACATCGAAGCCTCCGCCGTCCTCGGGATTGAAACAGCGCACCGGCGACAGCTTCGCGCAAGCGGTCGAGGCGCTGCTGCAGGTGCGCGGACGCGTCGTCATCATGGGCATGGGCAAGAGCGGCCACATCGGCCGCAAGATCGCCGCCACGCTGGCGTCCACCGGCACCGCCGCCATGTTCGTGCACCCGGCCGAAGCGAGCCACGGCGACCTCGGCATGATCAAGCCGATCGACCTGGTGCTGGCGATCTCCAACGGTGGCGAAAGCGACGAGATCACCGTGCTGCTGCCGGTGCTGAAGCGGCTCGGCGCGCCGCTCGTGGCCATGACCGGCAACCCGCGCTCGACCCCGGCCCGCCACGCCGACATCCTGCTGGACAGCGGTGTCGAGAAGGAAGCCTGCCCGCTGAACCTGGCGCCGACCGCCAGCACCACGGCGCAACTCGCGCTGGGCGATGCACTGGCCGTGGCCGTGCTCGATGCGCGGGGCTTCCGCACCGAAGACTTCGCGCGTTCGCATCCCGGCGGCGCGCTGGGCCGCAAGCTGCTGACGCACCTGGTGGACGTGATGCGCAGCGGCGACGCCGTCCCGCGCGTGCTGCCGGAAACGCCGTTCCCGGAAATGATGCGCGAGATGAGCCGCAAGGGCCTGGGCGCCTCCGCCGTCGTCGACGCCGAAGGCCGCGTGCTGGGCATCTTCACCGACGGCGACCTGCGCCGGCTGGTGGAGACCGGCGCCGACCTTCGCAACAAGAAGGCGCACGAAGTGATGCACCCCGGGCCGCGCACGATGCGCAACGACGCACTGGCCGCGGAGGCGGCGCGCCTGATGGAGCAGCATCGCATCACCAGCGTGCTGGTGGTCGACGCCGAGGATCGTTTGTGCGGCGCCGTGAACTCCAACGACCTGATGCGCGCCAAGGTCATCTGAGGTGGCGCCCGCGCTCTCGTTCGCTCCCGAACTGCTGCTCGCCGCGCAAGGCATCCGCGTGGCGTTCTTCGATATCGACGGCGTGATGACCGACGGCAGCATCTACCTGACCGACGCCGGCGAGACGATCAAGCGCTTCCACACGCTCGACGGCTTCGGCATCAAGCTGCTGCAGCGCGCCGGCATCACGCCGGCGGTGGTCACCGGCCGCGACTCGGCGCCGCTGCGCCGCCGGCTCGAAGCCCCGGGCGTGACGCACGTGCACTACGGCACCGAAGACAAGCGCCCGGCCGCCGAAAGCGTGCTGGCCGCGCTGGGCCTCGACTGGTCGCAGGCGGCCGCCATCGGCGACGACTGGCCCGACCTGCCGGTGCTGCGCCGCTGCAAGCTGGCGGTGGCGCCGCCGCACGCGCAGGCCGAGGTGCTGCAGTGCGCCGCTTATGTGACGCGCGCGCGCGGCGGGCCGGGCGCGGCGCGCGAGTTCTGCGACCTGCTGCTGGTGGCGTCGGGCCGCTACGCCGAGTTCCTCGAGGGCTACGCGTGAGCTCCGGCTTCGGCCGCGCGCTGGATCGCCTGACGATCTACCTGCCCATCATGCTGATGGGCCTGCTGGCGCTGGGCACCTACTGGCTGGCGCGCAACACGCCGGTGCTGCAGGCGCCCGCGGCCGAGAGCGCGCCGACGCACGATCCGGACTACTTCCTGCGCGGCTTCTCGGTGAAGTCGTTCGAGGCCTCCGGGCGCCTGCGCAGCGACATCCGCGGCGCCGAGGCCAAGCACTTCCCCGACACCGACACCTTCGAGATCGACCAGCCGCGCATCCGCTCGTACAACAACGCGACCGGCGCGCTGACGGTGGCCAGCGCCCGCAAGGCGATCAGCAACGGCGACGGCACGCAGGTGCAGTTGATCGGCGATGCCGTGGTCACGCGCGAGCCCTCCGCCAACGCGGCGCCGGGCCGGCGCGGCTCGAGATCCGGGGCGAGTTCCTGCACGCCTTCCTCGACGTCGAGCGCGTCCGGTCGAACAAGCCGGTGCGCATCACGCGCGGCAACGACCGCTTCGAGGCCGACAACCTCGAGTACGACAACCTCGACCGGGTGATGCAGCTGCGCGGCAACGTGCGCGGCGTGCTGCAGCCGCGGGAACGCTGACCGTGGAGCCGCTGGCATTCATCACGGGCGCGTCGAGCGGCATCGGCCGGCGCTCGCGTGGCGCTACCACCGGCGGGCTTCCGGCTGGCGCTGGTTGCGCGCCGCAGTTCGGAGATGGCCGACTGGGCGAACTCCCGCGGCATACCGCCGGAGGGCTGGCGCGTCTACGGCGCCGACGTGGGCGACACCGACAGCATCGTCGCCGCCGGCACGGCGTGCCTCGGCGCGCAGGGCGTCCCCGACGTGGTCGTCGCCAACGCCGGCATCAGCATCGGCGTCGACACGGCGGAGCGATCGGACCTCGACGTGCTGGCGCGCACGTTCGCCACCAACAATGTCGGGCTGGCGGCCACCTTCCACCCTTTCGTGCAGCCGATGGCGCAACGCGGCAGCGGCCGGCTGGTCGGCATCGCCAGCGTCGCCGGCATCCGCGGCCTGCCGGGACACGGCGGCTACTGCGCCAGCAAGGCGGCGGTGATCAGCTATTGCGAAAGCCTGCGCGGCGAACTGCGGGGCAGCGGCGTGAAGGTCGTGACCATCTCGCCGGGCTACGTCGACACGCCGCTCACTCGGCAGAACCGGTACGGCATGCCTTTCCTGATGACGCCGGAGGCCTTTGCCGACAAGGCCTTCCGCACGATCGAAAGCGGCCGCAGCTACAGCGTGATTCCCCGGCAGATGGGCGTGGTGGCCAAGCTGCTGCGCATGCTGCCGGATCCCCTCTTCGACCGCGTGCTGGCGGGGCGTCCGCGCAAGCATCGGGGGCGCCGGGTCGTAGAACGGCAGGAGCGCCTGCGGCGGGCTTGTACGCAGAGGACGCAAAGGATTCGCAGAGGACGCAGAAGAGTCAAAGAAAACTTCAATAGGCTTTGGAGTCCTTTTGCGAATTCTGCGAAACCTCTGCGTCCTCTGCGTACAGCCCGCCGCAGGCGCTCAGCGCCAACGAAAAGGCCTGCTCGCGCAGGCCTTTCGTTCATGAGCAGGGAAGCTCAGTAGCCGCCGTTGCCGCCGCCACCGTAGCCGCCACCGCCGTTGCCGCCGCGGCCACCGCCGCCGCCGCGCGGGCCGGCGCCGTAGGGGCTGCGGAAGCCGCCGTCCTGGCCGCCACCGCCGCCGTAGCCGCCGCCACCGCCTTCGCGACGGCCACCGCCGCCACCGCCGCCGTAGCCGCCACCGCCGCCTTCACGGCGGCCACCGCCACCGCCGCCGCCGTAACCGCCGCCGCCACCACCGTAGCCGCCGCCACCGCCGCCGTAACCACCACCGCCGCCGCCGAAGCCGCCGCTGCGCGGGCGCGCTTCCATCGGGCGCGCTTCGTTGACGACGATGCTGCGGCCGCCCGGGGGACTGGCCGTTCATGCCTTCGATCGCGGCTTGCGCCTCGGCATCGCTGCCCATTTCAACGAAGCCGAAGCCCTTGGAGCGGCCGGTTTCGCGTTCCATCATCACCTTGGCGCTGTTCACGGCGCCGTACTGCGCGAACGCCTGTTCGAGATCGCTGTCGCGCACCCGGTAAGGCAGGTTGCCGACATACAGTTTGTTGCCCATCTACAGGGACTCCTCAGAAAACAAAGATTGACCAGAGCGATGGAGTCCCACAACCGCGAACGCATTCGTACTCTCAAGCGACGGAAAGGCACCTGTTCACCGCACCCAGCGCGGTACTGCTAGCCCCACGCAATTCCATTATGAAGCAGATGAACGGGGTGCTGGCAAGGGGGCGGAAGCGCGCCGTCCGTGACAAATGGCAAGCGTCGCTGCAAAGAAAAGGGCCCCGAAGGGCCCCTTGTCTCGCCGGCAGAACTGCCGGGCTGCGTGCTCAGTAACGGTCGCGGCCACCGCCGCCGCCGCCGTAGCCGCCGCCACCGCCGCCTTCGCGACGGCCACCGCCGCCACCACCGAAGCCGCCGCCGCCGCCACCACCGTAGCCGCCGCCACCGCCGCCGAAGCCGCCGCCACCGCTACGCGGGGGACGGGCTTCCATCGGACGGGCTTCGTTCACCACGAGGCCACGGCCACCGATCTGCTGGCCGTTCATGCCTTCGATCGCGGCTTGCGCCTCGGCCGGGCTGGACATTTCGACGAAGCCGAAGCCCTTCGAACGGCCGGTGTCGCGCTCCATCATGACCTTTGCGGAAGTCACGGTGCCGTACTGGCTGAACGCTTGTTCCATGTCGCTGTCGCGGTACGAGTAGAGTAGGGGGTTGCCACGTAAAGTTTGTTGCCCATGAATGGGACTCCTAGAGAAAACGCACAAAGCGATGGAGTCCGCAAGACGCAATAACAAACCACGCGAGACCGACACAACACCGCAAACCATGCAGACGGCTTGGCCGTCCACGGCGGCATTATGCGCTTTTATGGGCGCATGTGCACTTACCAATTCACTTCGCGTTCCGGCGTCGACCCGATGCGGTGGATCGCGAGGTCCGCGCCCTCGTGTTCCTCCTCGGCCGACAGCCGCAATCCCACCGCGGCCTTGATGCCGCCGTAGAGGGCGAAGCCGGCCAGCAGCGCCAGGCCACGCCCAGCAGGCTGCCGATCAGCTGTGCCCCGAAGCTCACGCCGCCCAGCCCGCCCAGCGCCTTGCTGCCGAAGATCCCGGCGGCGATGCCGCCCCACAGTCCGCACAGGCCGTGCAGCGGCCAGACGCCCAGCACGTCGTCGATCTTCCAGCGGTTCTGGGTCAGGGTGAACATCACCACGAAGATCGCGCCGGCGCCCCCGCCGACCACCAGCGCGCCCAGCGGGTGCATCAGGTCGCTGCCGGCGCAGACCGCCACCAGCCCGGCGAGCGGGCCGTTGTGGACGAAGCCGGGATCGTTGCGGCCCAGCGCCAGCGCAGCCAGCGTGCCGCCGACCATCGCCATCAGCGAGTTGACGGCCACCAGGCCCGAGACCTTGTCGATGGTCTGCGCGCTCATCACGTTGAAGCCGAACCAGCCGACCGTGAGGATCCAGGGCGCCCAGCGCCGAACGGGATGTTCGAGGGCGGGTGGGCCGAGATGCCGCCGTCCTTGCGGTAGCGGTTGCTGCGGGCGCCGAGCAGCAGCACCGCGGGCAGCGCCAGCCAGCCGCCGACCGCATGCACCACGATGGAGCCCGCGAAATCGTGGAACTCCTCGCCGGTCACGCCCTTGATCCAGGCCCGGATGCCGAAGCGCTGGTTCCGGCCACGCCTTCGAACAGCGGGTAGACCAGCCCCACGATGATCGCGGTGGCGATCAGCTGCGGGTAGAAGCGCGCCCGTTCCGCGATGCCGCCGGAGATGATCGCCGGGATGGCCGCCGCGAACGTGAGCAGGAAGAAGAACTTGACCAGGTCGTAGCCGCTGCGCGCCACCAGCTGGTCGGCACCGACCAGAAGCTGACGCCGTAGGCCACGCCGTAGCCGACGAAGAAGTACGCGATGGTGGAGACCGCGAAGTCCACCAGGATCTTGACCGGGGCGTTGACCTGGTTCTTCTTGCGCACGGTGCCGAGTTCGAGGAACGCGAAACCCGAGTGCATGGCCAGCACGAGGATCGCGCCGAGCAGGATGAACAGGACGTCCGAGCCCTGTTTGAGTGCTTCCATGGGTGTCTCCTCGGGATGAAATGCCTGTTATTGGTGCGGTTTCCGGCCAGATTCAGCCGGCGCACCAAAACAAAGCAAAAACTGAGCCACTTGCGTGCGCCGGCGGGTGCGCCGATCCGCCTACCATTGGAGGCTGCAAATGGAAGCCTTCCTGATCTCCACGGGCATCGTCGCCCTCGCCGAAATGGGCGACAAGACGCAACTCCTCTCCCTCGTCCTCGCCGCCCGGTTCAAGAAACCGTGGCCGATCGTGATGGGCATCCTGGTGGCCACGCTCGCCAACCACGGGCTCGCCGGCGCCGTCGGCGCCTGGGTGACGCAGTTCCTCGGGCCCGACATGCTGCGCTGGATCCTCGGCGCGTCGTTCATCGCCATGGCGGTGTGGATCCTGATCCCCGACAAGCTCGATGAGGACGAAGCCGTGGCCAAGCCGCGCTTCGGCGTGTTCGGCGCCACGCTCATCGCCTTCTTCCTCGCGGAGATGGGCGACAAGACGCAGGTCGCCACGGTGATGCTGGCGGCGCAGTACCAGTCGTGGGCCGCCGTGGTGGCCGGCACCACGCTGGGCATGATGCTGGCCAACGTGCCGGTGGTGTGGTTCGGCGAGCGCATCACGCGGCGCGTGCCGATCAAGCTGGTGCACGGCATCGGCGCCGCGATCTTCCCGGTGCTGGGCGTCATCGCGCTCTGGCCCCGCTGAGCCCGCTATACTTTCCTTCAGCGCCGATTTGCCTTCGCTTGCGGGCGCTCAATAAATTCCGCTAAAGACCATGTCTTTGATCGCCACTGCCCGTTCCATGCCGTTCGACGCCCCACTGGCGTTGCAGAGCGGCGCTTCGCTGCGCAACTACGAACTGGCCTACGAAACCTACGGCACGCTCAACGCCGACCGCAGCAACGCGGTGCTGATCTGCCACGCGCTGAACGCGTCGCACCACGTGGCGGGCGTGTACGCCGGCCGGGAGAATTCCGAAGGCTGGTGGGACACCATGATCGGCCCCGGCAAGCCGGTGGACACCGACCGCTTCTTCGTCATCGGCGTGAACAACCCGGGCTCCTGCTTCGGCTCCACGGGCCCGATGCACGTCAACCCCGCCACCGGCAAGGTGTACGGCGCCGACTTTCCGGTCGTCACGGTCGAAGACTGGGTCGACGCGCAGGCCCGCCTGCTCGACGCGCTCGGCATCGAAACGCTGGCGGCGGTGATGGGCGGCAGCCTCGGCGGCATGCAGGCGCTGTCGTGGACGCTGCAGTACCCGCAGCGGGTGCGGCACGCGGTGGTCGTCGCCAGCGCGCCCAACCTCAACGCCGAGAACATCGCCTTCAATGAGGTGGCGCGGCGCGCGATCGTGACCGACCCCGATTTCCACGGCGGCCACTTCTACGAACACGGCGTGGTGCCCAAGCGCGGGCTGCGCATCGCCCGCATGATCGGCCACATCACGTACCTGTCGGACGACGTGATGAACGCCAAGTTCGGCCGCCAGCTGCGCCAGGGGCCTCGACCTGCGCTACACCACGCAGGACATCGAGTTCCAGATCGAAAGCTACCTGCGCTACCAGGGGCGACAAGTTCAGCGAGTACTTCGATGCCAACACCTACCTGCTGATCACGCGCGCGCTCGACTACTTCGACCCGGCGCGCCGCACCGGCGGCAACCTCGCCAAGGCGCTGGCGGTCGCGCAGGCCAGGTTCCTGCTCGTGAGCTTCAGCACCGACTGGCGCTTCTCGCCGGCGCGCAGCCGCGAGATCGCCAAGGCGCTGCTCGATAACGGCCGCGACCTCAGCTACGCGGAGATCGACGCCCCGCACGGCCACGACGCCTTCCTGCTCGAAGACCCGCGCTACCTCGGCGTGGTGCGCTCGTACTTCGAGCGCATCGCCGCCGAAGCGCCGGCCGCCGCGGTGCGCGAACTGACGACGGGGGCGGTGCTGTGACGGACCGCGCCACGCTGCACTCCATCGCGCGGCTGGTGCCGCAAGGCGCCCGCGTGCTCGACCTCGGTTGCGGCGACGGCGCGCTGCTCGACCACCTGCAGCGCGAGCGCGGCTGCACCGGCTACGGCATCGAGATCGCCGACGCCAACGTGCTGGCCTGCGTCAAGCGCGGCGTCAACGTGATCCAGCTGAACCTGGACGCGGGGCTGTCGATGTTCGACGACGATTCGTTCGACATCGTGCTGCAGATCGACACGCTGCAGCACCTGCGCAACGCCGAGACCATGCTGCGCGAAACGGCGCGCGTCGGCAAGCTGGGCATCGTCGCCTTTCCCAACTTCGCCCACTGGCCGAACCGGCTTTCGATCCTGCGCGGCCGCATGCCGGTGACCAAGCGCCTGCCCTACCAGTGGTACGACACGCCCAACATCCGCGTCGGCACGTTCAAGGATTTCGAGGTGCTGGCCACGCGCAATCGCCTGTCGATCCCGACGCCTTCGGCCTGCAGGACGGACAGGAGCGGCGCGTGCTGCCCAACCTCACCGCGGGCACGGCCGTCTTCAAATTCGAGCGCGGGTGAGCTAACATCCGCCGCATCGGGATGACAGCCTCCCGAGCCTTCCCGGAAAGACGGTGTCCCGTCCAAGCGCTGCCAACTTGCTGGAGCAGATCCGTGGACACCGCATTGCCTTCCCTTTTTCCCTCCGCCCCCATGGCGCGCAAGCGCCCCGACCTCGGCGTCACCGGCGATCGCCCTTCCCGCTGGATCACGCGGGCGCGGCCCAAGATCGACCGCGTCGCCTGCCCCCCCTGGCTGATCCTGCGCTTCGTCGATCCGCGCGCGGAGTTCTTCTACGTGCCCGACGACGAGGTGTTCGCGCAGGCGGCGGCGCTGCAGGCCGTGCCGTACGACATCGCGGGCGGCGCGATCACGCACGAATGGGAGCGGTGCAGCTTCGACGCGCTGCTGGCGGCGTTCGAACTGCGCGCGCCCGGGCTCGACCGGCTGGCGGCGATCGTGCGCGGCGCCGACACCGACCGGCTGGCGCTGGCGCCGCAGGCCGCCGGCCTGCTGGCGATCTCGCTCGGCATGTCGCGCTTGCACCCCGACGACGACCACGCGATGCTCGCCGCGGCGCTGCCGGTGTACGACGCGCTGTATGCGTGGTGCCGCGACGGCCAAGGCGAGGCGCATCGGTGGACGGCGCACGACTTCCAGAAAGCGGCAGCGTGAGCGCGGTGCCCTTCGGCGAAGCGCTGAAGTTCTGGCTGAAGCTCGGCTTCATCAGCTTCGGCGGCCCCGCGGGGCAGATCGCGATCATGCACCGCGAGCTGGTGGAGCAGAAGCGCTGGATCTCGGAGCGGCGCTTCCTGCACGCCCTCAACTACTGCATGCTGCTGCCGGGGCCCGAGGCGCAGCAGCTCGCCACCTACATCGGCTGGCTGATGCACCGCACCCGGGCGGGGTCGTCGCGGGCGCGCTGTTCGTGCTGCCTTCGCTGCTGATCCTCGTCGGCCTGAGCTGGGTGTACGTGGCGTTCGGCGAGGTGCAGTGGGTGGCGGGCGTCTTCTACGGCATCAAGCCCGCCGTGGCGGCGATCGTGCTGCATGCGGTGTGGCGCATCGGCAGCCGCACGCTCAAGCACCCGGCCAAGGTGCCGCTGCTGTGGGCGATCGCGCTGGCCAGCTTCGCCGCCATTGCCTGGCTGAAGGTGCCGTTCCCGTGGGTGGTGCTGGCGGCGGCGCTGCTGGGCGCGGCGGGCGGACGCTTCGCGCCCGCGCAGTTCGCGATGGGCGGCGGGCACGGCGCCGCGGCCGCACCGGCGCCGGGCGAAGCGCGCTGGCTGATCGACGACCACACGCCCACGCCCGACCACGCGCGCTTCAGCGCGGCGCGGCTGGCGCTGGTGGTGGCCGCGGGTGCGGTGCTGTGGGTGCTGCCGATGGGCGCGCTGGTCGCCCGCAAGGCTGGGAGGGCACGCTGGCGCAGATGGGATGGTTCTTCACCAAGGCGGCGCTGCTCACGTTCGGCGGCGCCTATGCGGTGCTGCCGTACGTCTACCAGGGCGCGGTGGAGCACCATCAGTGGCTCACCGGCGGTCAGATGATCGACGGGCTGGCGCTCGGCGAGACCACGCCGGGGCCGCTGATCATGGTGGTCGCGTTCGTCGGCTTCGTCGGCGGCTGGGCGAAGGCGGTGCTCGGCCCCGACGCGCTGTTCCTCGCAGGCGCGCTCGCGGCCACGGTCGTCACATGGTTCACCTTCCTGCCGTCGTTCCTGTTCATCCCGGCGGGCGGGCCGCTGGTGGAATCGACGCACGGCAACCTGCGCTTCACCGCACCGCTGACCGCCATCACGGCCGCGGTGGTCGGCGTGATCGCCACGCTGGCGCTGTTCTTCCTCGGCCACATCGCCACCGCCGCGCCCACGCCCGGCTGGCCGGTGGACTGGTCTCGCTGGCGATCACCGCCGCGGCGGCGGTCGCCCTGTTCCGCTTCAAGCTCGGCGTGATCCCGGTGATCGCCGGCTGCGCGCTGGCGGGCATGGCGCTGCGGCTGGCCGGACTGGCCTGAGGGCCGCGCGGGCCGCGCTATCCTGCGCGCCATGAACATCCTGATCACCGGCGGCGCCGGTTTCCTCGGCGCGCGCCTGGCGCGCGCCCTGCTGGCGGCGGGCCGGCCGGCTTTCGCTGCGCGGCGAGGCCGCGCGCTCCATCGAACGCATCACGCTCGCCGACCGCGGCGAAGCGCCGGCGGACCTGCTGGCCGATCCGCGCGTGCAGGCCGTGCAGGGCGACCTGCTGGAGCTGGTGCAGCAGCGCGCGCTCCCGGCCGCCGGCACCGACGCCGTGTTCCACCCGGCGGCGGCCGTCAGCGGCGAGTGCGAAGCCGACTTCGACCTCGGCATGCGCAGCAACCTCGACACCACGCGCGCGCTGCTCGATGCCTGCCGCGCGCTCGGCAGCCGCCCGGTGTTCGTCTACGCGAGTTCGCTGGCGGTCTACGGCCAGCAGCCCGGCCAGCCCCCCATGGGCGTGGTGGGCGACTTCACCTTGCCCACGCCGCAAGGCAGCTACGGCATCCAGAAGTTCATCGGCGAGCAGCTGGTGGCCGACTTCGCGCGCAAGGGCTTCCTCACCGGCCGCAGCGTGCGCCCGATGACGGTGAGCGTGCGCCCGGGCCGGCCCAACGGCGCCGCCTCCGGGTTCTTCAGCGGCATGATCCGCGAACCGCTCGCCGGCGTGCGCGCGCGTGCCGGTGGGACCCGAAACGGTGGTGGCGCTGGCGTCGCCGACCAGCACCATCGAAGGCTTCGTTCGCGCTGCTGAAGCGAGCGATGCGGAGTGGGGACCGCTCACCGCGATCAACCTGCCTTCGATGACCAGCACGGTCGGCGAGATGGCGAAGGCGCTGGAACGCGTGGCCGGCCCCGCCGCCGCGGCGCTGCTCGACTGGACGCCCGACCCCGCCATCGAACGGCTGGTGCGCAGCTGGCCGGGCGCGATCACCGGGACCGCGCACGCGGCTTGGGCCTGCGCGCCGACGCCGACTTCGATTCCGTCGTGCGGACCTACATCGCCGAGAACCCGCTGGCGGTGCGCATCACTTCTTGAGGATGTTGATGTTGCCGTCGGCTTCGAGGATGGCCATGCGCATGTCCTCGAGCTGGCAGTCGGCGCCCCGCAGCGCCTTCTCGATGTCGCTGAACGGCACGCGCTCGCGCTGGAGCACGTCCTTGTAGACCACGCCGTCGCGGCCCACCAGCACCGGCGTGCCCTGCAGCACCGCGTCGGCCTTGCGGCTGCGCGCGGTGACGACCGCGATGAGCACGTCGAGCGCCACCAGGGTGCCGGCAGCGATCAAGCCGCCCCGATCGACTCGTCGCCGCCGTTGAGCGAATTGCTCACGGCCTCCGACAGCAGCATGACGACGATCAGGTCGAAGGGCGTGAACTGGCCAACGGTCCGCTTGCCGGTGATCCGCACCATGACGAGCAGCACCAGGTAGACGATGGTGCCGCGGACGATGAACTCCCACCGGGGGCTTTGAAGGTCGAACATGGCTGTGCGCGAAGGAGAAGCAGAGCCGAAGTGGACCATCCGCCCTCCGACGCTCCTGTCGGACTGCCGCCCGTGGCGCTGTCGGGCTGGGGCGAGCCCGTGCGCTACGCTCGGCCCATGGCCCTGACCCTCGCGCGTGCGGCGCACAGCGACCTCCACGTCCGCAAGAGCCGCTTCATCGGTTGCGTGCAGCCGGTGGCGGGCCGCACCGAGGCGCTGGACGTCGTCGCGCGGCTGCGCGCCGAACATCCCGGTGCGGCGCACGTCTGCTGGGCGCTGCTGGCGGGCGGTCAGTCCGCGGCCAACGACGACGGCGAGCCGGGCGGCACCGCCGGGCGCCCGATGCTGGAGGTGCTGCGCCACCAGCAGCTCGAAGGCGTGCTGGCGACGGTGGTGCGCTACTTCGGTGGCGTCAAGCTGGGCGCCGGCGGGCTGGTGCGGGCCTACACCGACGCGGTGGCGCAGGCGCTGCTGCAGGCCGAAAAGCTGCCGCTGCAACGCAAGCTGCAGCTCGCCTGCCGGGTGCCTTATGCGCTGGAAGGCACGGTGCGGCGCGAACTGCAGCTGGCCGGCGCGGCGCTGGGTGACGTCACGCACGGCGACGCGGTGGACATCGCCTTCACGGTGGCGGAAGACGCGTCCGCCGTGCTCGTGGCGCGGCTGAACGAAGCCGGCCAGGGCGCGCTGGAATGGATCACGCCAGCAGCTGGATGAACGCCTGGGCCGCTGCCGGCGCACGTTCCTTCGCGCCGTTGATGAAGAACACGAAGGCCTCGTTCTTCGCGTCCATCGCCACCCACTCGCGCGCACCTTGCGCCCGGGGCTGCAAGGCCTCGCGCGGATAGCCCGTGGCGCAGCCGGCCTCGCTGCGCATCAGGCGCAGGTAGGCCAGTTCGCTGCGCGCGTGCGGGATGCGCGGGAACTGCGGCGCGTCGGTGTAGACGGTGGTGCAGCCATGCCGGTGCAGCAGGTCCAGGGAATTCCTCGCAGGCGAAGCTGGCATGCCGCACGTCCAGCACGTGGCGCAGCGGCCGCCCCTGCACTTCGCGCGGCAGCAGCGCCGGGAAGGCCGCCAGGTCGTCGGGTCGGAACGGCGTGGTCGGCATCAGCTGCCACAGGATGGGGCCGAGCTTGTCGCCCAGCTCCGCCAGCCCGCTGCCGATGAAGCGGGCGATGCCGTCCCCCGCCCCCGCCAGCTCGCGCCGGTGGGTGGTGAAGCGGTGCGCCTTGAGCGCGAACACGAAGCCGTCCGGCGTTTCGTCGCGCCACTTGGCGAAGGTGGCGGGCTTGAACGTGCTGTAGAACGTGCCGTTCACCTCGATGGCGCTCAGCTGCCGGCTGGCGTACTGCAGTTCCCGGCTGTGCGGCAGCCCTGACGGATAGAAGTTGTCGCGCCAGGGCGCGAACGTCCACCCGCCGACGCCGACATGGATGCGCTCCGTCATGTCCCACCTCCCCAGACCCGGTACGTGTCGACATGCGCCGGCTCGGTCACGCCCCGCCGCGGCGCGGCCGACTCCCGCAGGTTCGCGTCGGCATTGATCGCGAGCCCCACCCGGAACTGTTCCGGCTGCAGCCCGTGCTGGTGCAGCAGCGCGCCCAGCCGACGTCGCCGGCGGCGTGGTGCAGGGTGGTGTTGGGCCAGTCGAAGCGCCGCATCAGGTCGAGCGGCACCACCTTCCAGCCTCCCGTGTTGAACAGCAGCTCGTCGGGCACTTCACGGCCCACGTACCGGGGCTGTTCCCGGATCCACGCCTTCTGCACCTCGGTCACGCGCTGCTGGTAGAGGGCGCCGAGCGAGCCGGTGACGGTGGCAGCGCGTTGCGTCACGGCGCGCAGCCAGCTGCGCGGCTCCACGCCCGGCAGGAGGCAGCTGTCGTCGTCGAACCACATCATGTGCGTGGCGTCGCCGCCGTATTCGAACGCCAGCCGCCGCATCATCGGGTACTTGTAGATCTGCGGGTCGGCGGAGATCACGTCGACGCCCGGCAGCAGGCCGTCGACGACGGCGCGCGTGCGGGGCGACACTTCGTTCAGGCCGATGCGCACGTCGACCTGCCCGGTGTTCCACAACGCGCGCAGCGTCGTGCAGCAGCGCGCCGCGAGCTCGGGGTGGTCGCCGTAGAACAGGGCCAGCAGCAGGAACTTGACCATGGAACGTGGGGAAAGCGCGCCCATCCTAGCCGAGCGGCGGGCGCGCGGCGTAAAGTAGATGGCATGAACGCTCCCCTGCACCGCGAGATCCCGTCCACCATCCTCGACAGCGCCGCGGCGCTGGACCGCGTGACGCAGCAGTGGGACGGCGACATCGTGCGCCAGCTCACGGACTACATCGGCATCCCGGCCAAGTCGCCCAGTTTCGACGCCGAGTGGGCGCAGCACGGCTACATCGAGACGGTGCTGCGCAACGCCGCCACCGGGTCGAGGCGCAGAAGGTCGCCGGCCTGCAGCTGGAGATCGTCCGGCTGCCGGGCCGCACGCCGGTGCTGTTCTTCGACATCCCCGCCACCAAGGCCGGCAGCACGCAGACCATCCTGATGTACGGGCACCGGGACAAGCAGCCGGAGTTCAACGGCTGGCGCTCCGACCTCGGCCCGTGGACGCCCAAGTACGAAAACGGCAAGCTGTACGGCCGCGGCGGCGCCGACGACGGCTATGCGGTCTACGCCAGCGTCGCCGCCGTGCAGGCGCTCAAGGCGCAGGGCAAGCCGCATCCGCGCATCGTCGGCCTGATCGAAACCTGCGAGGAATCGGGTTCGTACGACCTGCTGCCCTACGTCGATGCTTTGCGTGACCGCCTGGGCGACGTTTCGCTGGTGATCTGCCTCGATTCGGGCGCCGGCAACTACGACCAGCTGTGGCTGACGACCTCGTTGCGCGGCATGGCCAGCGGCACGCTGAAGGTCCAGATCCTCACCGAAGGCGTGCACTCGGGCGATGCATCCGGCCTGGTGCCTTCCAGCTTCCGCATCATGCGGCAGGTGCTCGACCGGCTCGAAGACAGCAAGACCGGCCGGCTGCTGCCCGCCAGCTTCCATTGCGAGATCCCGTCCGATCGCCTGGAGCAAGCCAAGGCCACCGCCGCGATCCCGGGCGACGAGGTCTACAAGCGGTTCCCGTGGGCGCACTACGACTGCGGCGGCTCGACCGCCTTCGCGCTGCCCACCACCACCGACCCGGTCGAGGCGCTGGTCAACCGCACCGGACGCCGACGCTGTCCGTGACCGGCGCCGAAGGTTTCCCTTCGCTGCAGGACGCGGGCAACGTGCTGCGCCCCTACACCGCGTTCAAGCTGTCGCTGCGCCTGCCGCCGCTGGTGGACGCCGGCGCCGCCGTGCAGGAGCTGAAGGCGCTGCTGGAAGACAACGCGCCCTACCAGGCCAAAGTCACCTTCGAATCGAACGGCGGCGCGTCCGGCTGGAACGCGCCTTCGACCGCGCCGTGGTTCGAGCGGGCGCTCGACGCCGCCTCGCAGGCGCACTTCGGCGCGCCGGTCGGCTACATCGGCCGGGGCGGCACCATCCCGCTGATGAACATGCTGAGCCGGGGCTTCGCCAAGGCGCAGATGATGGTCTGCGGCGTGCTCGGCCCGCGCAGCAACGCCCACGGCCCGAACGAGTTCCTGCACGTGCCCTACGCCAAGCGCCTCACGGCAGCCGTGGCGGAAGTCATGGCGCAGATGCCGTAGGCCACGGCTACAAATTCTCGAACGAAACCGTACGTCGCCTTCGTGACGCCCACGGGCGGGTGTACTCCCGGTTGGGATTGACACTCGGCCTCCCGCCGCCATCATCGCCACCGATGAGCGACGAGGCCACCGAGACCACCGTGTCCACCTACACCACCAGCGCGGGCGACAACCTCGCGGTGCAGGACTGGCCGTTGCCCGAAGGGTGCGGCCGCGCGGCAAGGTGTTGATCGTGCACGGCCTCGGCGAGCACGCCGGCCGCTACGAGCACGTGGCGCGCCGGCTCAATGCATGGGGCTTCGTGGTGCGCGGCTACGACCACCACGGGCACGGCGATTCCGACGGCAAGCGCGGTGCGCTGCCGCACGCCACCCGGCTGGTGGACGATCTCGCGGACCTCGTCGAAAGCGCGCACCGCCGGCTCGACCCCGGCGTGCCGCTGCTGCTGCTCGGGCACAGCATGGGCGGGCTGGTGGCGGCCAGCGCCGTGGCACGGGGAAGGGTGCAGGTGGACGGCCTCATCCTCTCGTCGCCGGCGCTCGCCACCGGCTCAGCCCCGTGCAGCAGTTGCTGATGGCGGTGGTGCCGAGGGTCGCCCCGAACCTGGTGGTCGGCAACGGCCTCGACGCGCAGTACATCTCGCACGACCCGGCGGTGGTCGCGGCCTACCGCGCCGACCCGCGCGTGCACGACCGCATCAGCGGCCGGCTGGCGCGCTTCATCGGCGAGGAAGGGCCCGAGGTCGTGCGGCGCGCGCCGGAGTGGACCGTGCCCACGCTGCTGATGTACGCGGGGGCCGACCGGCTGGTCAACCCGGCAGGCAGCCGCGACTTCGCGGAAACCTCGCCGCGCAGCGTGGTCAGCGCCCGCTGCTTCGAGCCGCTGTACCACGAGATCTTCAACGAGTCCGAGGCCGAACCCGTCTTCGCCTGCCTCAGGCAGTGGCTGGACGCGCGCTTCTGAGCCCCAGCCAGAGCAGCCCGCCGCCCACCACCGCCACCGGCAGCAGCGAACCGAGGTTCAGCCAGGTCCATCCCTGCGTGGTGACCAGCACCCCCGAGGCGAGCGAGGTGAACGCCATCACGCCGAACACGAAGAAGTTCAGCACGCCCTGCGCCCGGTCGCGTTCCTCCGGGCCGTAGGCGGTCAGCGCCAGCGTCGTGCTGCCGGTGAAGAGGAAGTTCCAGCCGACGCCCAGCACGAGCAGGGCGGCGACGAACTGGTGCAGGTCCACGCCCGAGAGTGCGATCGCGATACAGACGGCGTTGAGCACGACGCCGGCGCCCATCACCGGCAGCGAGCCGAACTTCTTGATCAGGTGGCCGGTGAAGAAGCCCGGCGCGAACATGCCGATCACGTGCCACTGCAGCACGACCGCCACGTCGGAGAAGGGCAGTCCGCATTGCTGCATCGCCAGCGGCGTCGCCGCCATCAGCAGGTTCATCACGCCGTAGCCCGGGCCGCCGGCGAGCGCGGCGACCAGGGAAACACCGGTTGCCGCAGCAGGTCGCCCACCGACCTCGACACGGCGCCGGCCGTTTTCGCCACCACCGGCGGAAAGCGGATGAAGGCCATCAGCACCAGCGCGATGCTCGCCACGACCGCGAGCGCCGGTAGGCGCCGGCGAACGGCGCGGTGGCGAGGTTGCGCGTCTGCGCCGCCAGGTTCGGGCCGACCACGGCGCCGAACAGGCCGGCCGCCATCACCAGCGACACCGCCTTCTCGCGGTCTTGCGGCGCCGCCAGTTCGGCCGAAGCGAAGCGGTACAGCGTCGCGTTGGCGGCGTAGTAGCCGGCCAGCACGGTGGCCGCGCACAGCAGCCAGAAGTTCTTCGTCGACACCGCGTAGGCGCACAGCAGCGACGACAGGATCGCCACCACCAACCCGAGCTGGAACGAGCGCTGCCGCCCGAAGCGCGACTGCGTGTGCGCCACGGGCGCCGTGAACAGCGCGCCGCCGACGACGTATCCCATCACCGGCAGCGTCGCCATCCAGCCGTACGGCGCCAGCGAGAGGCCGACCAGACCGTTGATCGCGATGAAGGTGACGTTGTTGGTGAGGAACAGGCCTTGCAGCACCGCCAGCAGCCAGAGATTGCGGTTCATCATGCGGACGCTCCCGGGTGAGCAAGGCCAGCGCGGCCAGCGGTGCCGTTTCGGCGCGCAGCACGCGCGCGCCGAGGTTGGCGGGTTGCCAGCCGCGGGCGATCGCGGCGTCTTCCTCCGCGGGCGAGAGGCCGCCCTCGGGTCCGCTCAGGAGCGTGAAGGCGGAGCCGCCGGCGAGCGCGGCGACCGGGCGCGTGCCCTCGCGCAGCGACAGCACCACGCCGGCCGGCGCTTGCGCCAGCCACGCGGCAAGCGGTTGCACCGCATGGACGGTCGGCACGCGGTTGCGCCCACTCTGTTCGCAGGCGGCGACCGCGATGCCCTGCCAATGCGCCTGCTTCTTCTGTGCCCGCTCTCCCGCCAGCCGCAGCACGCTGCGCTCCGCCAGCAGCGGCTGGATGGAAGCGACGCCGAGCTCGGTCGCCTTCTCCACCAGCCAGTCCATGCGTTCGTTGGCCGGCATGCCGACGGCAAGGTGCACCGCCACCGACGCTTCGCAGTCGATGGCATGGTGCGCCCGCACCTCGACCCGCACTTCGCTGCGGCCCATGTGTTCGACCACGGCGTCGTACTCGCCGCCCCGGCCGTCGAACAGGCGCAGGGCGTCGCCGGGCTGCATGCGCAGCACCTGCACGTGGCGGGCGGGGCCCGGCGGCAGCGCGAGCTGCAGCCCGGGCTGCAGCGGTTCGGGGCAGTGGAAGCGCGGCACGGGGCGCCGCGCGTCAGACCCGGCCGAAGGCGTAGCCGCTGACGGCCTCGCTGCCTTCGATCTCGTCGATCAGCTTGGCCAGCGGGCCCAGCTCGCGGTAGCGGTGGGTGGTGGCGCGGATGTAGGCCAGGGAAGCGCGGCGCGTCGGCCGGTACTTCGGCTTGCCGTCGCGCAGCGTCAGGCGCGCGAAGATGCCGGCGACCTTCAGGTGGCGCTGCAGGCCCATCCACTCGACGCCGCGGTAGAACTCGCCGAAGTCGGCGTCCACCGGCAGGCCGGCCTTCTGCGCCTTCTGCCAGTAGCGCACGGTGATGTCGAGCACGAACTCCTCGTCCCAGCTCAGGAAGGCATCGCGCATCAGGCAGGCGATGTCGTAGGTGATCGGGCCGTACACCGCGTCCTCGGAAGTCGAGCACGCCCAGCCGCTGTTCGGCCGGGTCGCGCGGGATCATCAGGTTGCGCGGCATGAAGTCGCGGTGCACATACACGCTGGGCGCGGCCAGGTTGCGCCGCACGATCAGGTCGAAGGCGGACTGCAGCACCTGCGCCTGCTGGTCCGTCAGTTCGACGGCGCGGTGCTGCTTCAGGTACCAGTCGGGGAACAGCGCCAGCTCGCGGGCCAGCAGCGGCTGGTCATAGGGCGGCAGCACGCCGGGCTTCGAGGCCAGCTGCCGGGAGCAGCGCATCGACCGCGCGTTCGTACAGGCCACGGTTGGCGTGCGGGTTGGCCGGGTCGACCACCTCGATCATGGTCTGGCTGCCCGGTCGTCCAGCAGCATGAAGCCTTGCGGCGCGTCCCAGTCCAGCACCTTGGGCACCAGCAGGCCGGCGTCGGCCATCAGTGCGGCCACCTTCACGAAGGGCGCGCAGTCCTCGCGCTCGGGCGGCGCGTCCATCACGATGAAGCTGCCGCCCGCGCCGTCGACGCGCAGGTAGCGGCGGAAGCTGGCGTCGGCCGAGGCGGGACGCAGGGTGGCGGGCTGCAGGCCGTGCGCCGGGGCGACGCGCGCCAGCCACTGGTGGAAGGCGGCTTCGCGCCGGGCATCCGTCCGGGTGACGGCTTCGGAAGGGGGCACGGAATCGCTCATGGATAATCGATTCTACAAATCCACCATGGCGGCCCGGCCGGCCGGCCGGCCCGTGACCCACCCCTGTCCGATGCATCACCTGAGAACCGGGGCCTTCCCCCCGCCCGCATTGCCTTGAGCCCGGTGGCGCTGGTCGTGGCGTCGCTGCTGCACCCGATGGCGGCCCATGCGCAGGGCCCGGCCGAGGAACCTTCGCCGCGCCTGCGCCCTTCGCCGCAGCTGCGCGAGGACATCCCGGCCGACGCCCGCGGACAGCTGCCCACCTTCGTCGAGGGCGACCGCATCCGGGCCGCACCGACGTCGACACGGTGATCGAAGGCGGCGCCGTGCTGCGGCGCGGCGACACCATCATCCGCGCCGACAAGCTCGAATACAACACGCCGCAGGACCTGGCGCGCGGCACCGGCAGCGTCCGCATCAACAAGGCCGGCAACGTCTTCGAAGGCCCGCTGCTGGAGCTGAAGGTCGACTCCTTCCGGGGCTTCTTCAACGAGCCGCGCTACCGCTTCCTGCGCAACGACGCCTACGGCGAAGCCTCGCGCGTCGACTTCATCGACGAGAAGCGGGCGGTCATCCACAACGCCACCTACACGACCTGCCAGCGCCAGCCGGGGCCGAGCTGGATGCCGGACTGGATCCTGCGCGCCACCACCATCCGCCTGGACCAGGAAGAAGAAGTGGGCGAAGCCGAAGGCGCGGTCCTGAGCTTCCCGGGCGCGCCGATCCTGCCGGTGCCGTCGATGAGCTTCCCGCTCAGCGACAAGCGCAAGTCGGGCCTGCTGCCGCCGACCATCGGCCTCGACAACGTCAGCGGCTTCGAGACGACGGTGCCGTACTACTGGAACATCGCGCCGAACCGCGATGCGACCTTCTACCCGACGCTGATGAGCAAGCGCGGCATCGACCTGGGCGGCGAGTTCCGTTACCCGGAGCCCGGCTACCGGGGCATGCTGCGCGCCAACGTGCTGCCCGAAGACCGGCTGCGCAATCGCACCCGGTGGGGCTATGCCGTCGAACACGAACAGGGCCTGCTGCGGCTGCCCACGCTGGGCGCGGCCAACCTGAGCCTGAACGTCAACCGCGTCAGCGACGACAACTACTGGCGCGACTTCTCCCGCAACAGCTCCTCGCTCACCCAGCGCCTGCTGGCCGGCGACGGCATCCTGAACTTCAACGTCGGCGAAGTCGCGATGATGACGCGCGTGCAGAAGTGGCAGATCCTGCAGGACCCCGCCTCGCCGATCACGCCGCCGTACGACCGGGCGCCGCAGCTGCAGGCCCGCTGGGGCAAGCCGCTGCCGTGGGCCGGGCTGGAAACGGCGATCGAGGCCGACCACAGCCGCTTCCGTCGCGCCGAACCCCTGCCCCGCGTGCTGGCGGGCCTGGCGCAGCCGGACGGCGACCGCACCTACACCATGGCGCAGGTGAGCCGCCCGTGGCGCGCCCCGGGCTGGTTCGTGGTGCCCAAGGCGCAGGTGCACATGACGCACTACGCGCTCGACGGCGCGCTGCCGGGCACCGGCGAGCGCAGCCTCTCGCGCACCGTGCCGACCGCCAGCCTCGACACCGGGCTGGTGCTCGAGCGCGCGGCGAGCTACTTCGGCCGCGCCTTCACGCAGACGTTGGAGCCGCGCGCCTTCTACACCTACACGCCGTACCGCAACCAGAGCCGGCTGCCGGTGTACGACAGCGGCCTGAACGACTTCAACTTCGCCACGGTCTACAGCGAGAACCCGTTCGCGGGCAACGACCGCATCGCCGACAACAACCTGCTGACGCTGGGCGCCACCACGCGCCTGCTCGACCCGGACACCGGCGCCGAGGCGGCGCGTTTCGGCGTCGCCCAGCGGCTGCGCTTCTCCGACCAGAACGTCACCCTCCCCGGCGACCCGAAGGTCAGCGAGCGGCTGTCCGACCTGCTGTTCGGCGCCTCGCTCAGCCTGGTGCCGCAGTGGGGCTTCGACTCCACGGTGCAGTACAACCCCAAGACCAACAAGTCGATCCGCTCCACGGTGGGCGTGCGCTATTCGCCCGGCGCGTACCGGGTGGTGAGCGCGGCCTACCGCCTGCAGCGCGACTTCAGCGAGCAGCTCGACCTCGGCTGGCAGTGGCCGCTGAACGACCTGTGGGGCGGCGGCAAGGGCATGAACCTCGATGCCCCGCCCGGCAACTGCCGGGGCCGCTGGTACAGCGTGGGCCGCCTCAACGTCAGCCTGCGCGACAAGCGGCTGGTGGAAGGCCTGATGGGCGTGGAATACGATGCCGGCTGCTGGGTGGGCCGGGTGGTGGTCGAGCGGCTGCAGGCCGGCGTCAACCAGTCCAACAAGCGCATCCTGTTCCAGCTGGAGTTCATCGGCTTCACCCGCCTCGGCTCCAACGCCCTGCAGACGCTCAGGGAAAATATCCCCGGTTACCGCTACCTGCGCGAGCGCTCCGTGGCGCCCAGCCGCTTCAGCAACTACGACTAGACTGCCCCGCATGATGCAACTCCGTTCCCTCGCCCTGTGGCTGGCCTGCGCCGGGCAGCTGGCCGCGCTGGCGCTGCCGGCGGCGGCCCGGGGCCTGCGCCCCACGCCCCAGATTGGCGCCCGGCCGGCCCAGCCCGCGGGCCCGCGGCCGGCCGACTTCATCGTCGCGGTCGTCAACTCCGAGCCGATCACCAACAACGAGGTGCGCACGCGCCTGCTGCGCTACGAGCAGCAACTGGCGCAGCAGGGCTCCCCGATGCCGCCGCGCGCGCAGCTGGTGCGCGAGGTGGTCGAGCGCCTGATCAGCGAACGCGCGCAGCTGCAGGTGGCGCGCGATACCGGCGTGAAGGCCGAAGATGCGGTGGTCGACCAGGCCGAACAGAACGTCGCCCGCCAGAACCAGGTCGACGTGCCCGAACTGCGCCGCCGCCTGGCCGCCGACGGCCTGAACGTCACGCAGTTCCGCGAAGACCTGCGCAACCAGATCCTGCTGCAGCGGCTGCGCGAACGCGAGCTCGACTCCAAGATCAAGATCAGCGAGCAGGAGATCGACACCTTCCTGCGCGAGCAGCGCGAAGGCGCCGGCGACCCGGCCCTGACCGAGCTGAACCTGGCGCACATCCTGGTGGCGGTGCCCGAGGGCGCCAACGCGGTGCAGGTCGCCACGCTGCAGGCCAAGGCGCAGCAGCTGCTGGCGCGCGCGCGGGCCGGCGAAGACTTCACCAAGCTGGCGCGCGAGAACTCCGACGCCCCGGGCGCCGCGCAGAACGGCGGCCGGTCGGCATGCGCACGGCCGACCGCCTGCCGCCGCTGTTCGTCGAGGCCACGCGCAACGTGCGTGAAGGCGGCATCAGCGAGATCGTGCGATCGGGCGCCGGTTTCCACATCGTCAAGGTCGTCGACAAGCGCCAGCAAGGCGCGACGATGAGCGTGACGCAGAACCACGCGCGGCACATCCTGCTGCGACCCGGCCCCCGCGAGACCGAGGCGCAGGCGCGCGCCAAGCTGGTCGACTTCAAGCGGCGCATCGACGCCAAGCAGGCCGACTTCGCGCAGCTCGCCCGCGAGAATTCGCAGGACGCGAGCGCGCGCAACGGCGGCGACCTCGGCTGGTCGAGCCCCGGCATGTTCGTGCCCGAGTTCGAGGAAGTGCTGAACAGCCTGCAGCCGGGCCAGTCGCCGACCCGGTGACCAGCCGCTTCGGCGTGCACCTGATCCAGCTGCTGGAGCGGCGCGAGACCAAGCTGACCGACCGCGAGCAGCGCGAACTCGCGCGCAACATGCTGCGCGAGAAGAAGCTGGACGAAGCCTACGTGCAGTGGGCGCAGGACGTCCGCGGCCGCGCCTACGTGGAGTTCCGCGAGCCGCCGCAGTGAAGCACCAGGCGCGCAAGCGCTTCGGGCAGCACTTCCTGTCCGACGGCGGGATCATCGACGCGATCGTGCGCGAGATCGATCCGCGGCCGGGCGACCCGATGGTGGAGATCGGTCCCGGACTCGCCGCGCTGACCCAGCCGCTGGTGGAACGCCTCGGCCGGCTCACGGTCATCGAACTCGATCGCGACCTCGCCGTGCGGCTGCGCAAGCATCCGCAGCTCGATGTCGTCGAATCCGATGTGCTGAAGGTGGACTTCACCGCGCTCGCCGCGCGCATGAACGCGCCGAAGCTGCGCGTCGTCGGCAACCTGCCGTACAACATCTCCAGCCCCATCCTGTTCCACCTGCTGGAGCACGTGGACGTGGTGCAGGACCAGCACTTCATGCTGCAGAAGGAAGTGATCGACCGCATGGTGGCGGCGCCGGCGACGTCCGACTACGGCCGGCTGTCGGTGATGCTGCAGTGGCGCTACGCGATGGAGAACGTGCTGTTCGTGCCGCCCGCGTCCTTCGATCCGCCGCCGCGCGTGGACAGCGCCGTGGTGCGCATGGTGCCGCACGCCGCACCGGCCGACGTGGACGAGGCGTTGCTGTCCCAACTGGTGCAGGTCGCCTTCAGCCAGCGCCGCAAGATGCTGCGCAACACGCTGGGCAAATGGCTGGAGGAAAAGGGGTTCACCGGCGAGATCGACCTGCAGCGCCGGGCGGAGGAGGTGCCGGTGGAAGAGTACGTCGCGCTCACCCAGATCCTGTCATCCCGGGCTTGACCCGGGATCCACGCGGCGGTGGATTGCGGGTCGAGCCCGCAATGACAGCCAGAAAGCAAAATCCCCGCCGAAGCGGGGATCTCATGGGGTGGCGGGATTCAAGCCGCCGCCAGCCAGTAACCTGCATTGAACGGACTGCTCATCCGCAGCGCCAGCGGCGACACGTCGAGGATCTTGTCCGTGGGCATCTTCTCTCCATCGGCGATGACCGGCTGCTGCGCGGGTTCGCCACGGGCCTCCGTCGCCCGTTCCACTTGGCCTTGTTGTGCGGAACGGGCTACGGAAAAGAATAGAAGCACCGGAACGGTACCTTGCGGTCCGCCCAGTAGTCCGCCGTGTCGCGGAAGATGTCGAGCAGCTGCTCGCGGGCTTCCTTGTCGAACTTGCCGTTCGCGGGGATGTGCTCCAGCACCACGATGAAGCCGGGCTGCGGGCCCGATTTATGCAACGGGTCGGTCATGCAGTCGTACAGCGCGTCGAAGTTCTTCCCGAAGTTGGCCGGGAAAGTGAACTGCTGGGCGATCATGTCCAGCACGTCCTGCTTGCTCTGCGCCGTCGCCAGGTTGGCGTACAGGAAGTGGTGGCCCAAGGCGGTCGCGCTTTCCTGCAGGTCCGAAACCCGGAAGGCCCGGATGGACTGCACGATGTTGTTGCGCACGCCTTTCAAAGGCGTCTCGGACACGTCTGGGCGAAGTGGCGTTTCCATCTTCGCTTCTTTCTCGGTAGTCAAAAACAGGTCCCGCTTCATAAGGGCAATGGTTACTCCACGATCTTTCGGAAGCTGGCGTAGTGGTCAGCGGTGTAAAAGCACGCATCCGGCACCCGGGGCGGGCCGCCGCACACGATGCGCCGGGCGCCCCGGTCGCGTGATCCCGGCGTCCTGACGGTGTATTCGCGCCAGTAGCCGCGCTTGCTCGCAGGCAGCAGCCGCTCCCGGTTGCCGAACACCGAACCATCCTTGTCGTACGGAAACGGTCCGCCCCGGCGGATCAGTTCGTAGGTCTCCCCGCCCCGCGGCGGGGCAGGTCGGCGACACGCACCGCGGCCTGGCCGCCAGCACCCGGACCGTCCATGGGTCCCCGGGCCTCGGCCGCGGGGAACATCCGGAGATCGCAACCGCAAGCAGGCAGCCAGTCAGCGCAAACTTGAGTGCCGCAACACGGGCCATGAACGGACCTTCTGGGGAGATCTTCAAGGGGGACGCCATCCCGGCCCGAGGGCCGGGATTACTTCTCAAACCCCGGGTAAACCCGGTAATTTCGAGCGCGTAGTGTGCAGCATGTACCCACAAAAGGCAAGCCGATGCCCAATTTTTGGGCAGCCGGCAAGGCCTTTGCGGCGTCGGCAGGCGTAACCAAAGTTAGCGCCTGCTGTCGTGCAGTGCCCTACCGGATCGCGTTGGCGTCGGCCACCGTGAGGGCGGCCATGTTGACCGTGCGCCGCACCGTGGTGCTCGCCGTCAGGATATGGAGCGGCTTGGCGGCTCCGAGCAGCACCGGGCCGATGGCGATGTTGCCGCCGGCCGCCGTCTTGAGCAGGTTGTAGGAAATGTTGGCGGCGTCGATGTTCGGCAGCACCAGCAGGTTGGCGTCGCCCGACAGCGTGCTGTGCGGCATGATGACGTCGCGGGCCGGCCGTCGAGCGCCACGTCGCCGTGCATCTCGCCGTCCACTTCCAGCCACGGCGCCTGTTCGCGCAGCAGGTCGAGCGTGCGCCGCATCTTCACCGCGCTGGGCTGGTTGCTGCTGCCGAAGTTGGAGTGGCTCAGCAGCGCCGCCTTCGGCTTGATCCCGAAGCGCATCATTTCCTCGGCCGCCATGAGCGTGATCTCGGCCAGCTGTTCGGCGGTCGGGTCGTAGTTGACGTGCGTGTCGACCGGGGAACACCGGCGGTTCGGCAGCAGCAGCCCGTTCATGCAGGCATAGACGTTGGCGCCCGGCCGCTTGCCGATCACCTGGTCGATGTAGCGCAGGTGGATGTCGGTGGTGCCCCGTGCCGCAGATCATGCCGTCGACCTGCTCCTTGTGCAGCAGCATCGCGCCGATCAGCGTCAGGCGCCGGCGCATCTCGATCTTGGCCATCTGCGCCGTCACGCCCTTGCGCTCGGTCATGCGGTGGTAGGTCTGCCAGAAGTCGCGGTAGCGGTCGTCCTGTTCGACGTTGACGACGTCGTAGTCGCGCCCCTCGGTCAGGCGCAGGCCGAACTTCTCGACGCGCTGGGCGATGATCTTCGGCCGGCCGATCAGCGTCGGCCGCGCCACCTGTTCGTCGACCACGATCTGCGCGGCGCGCAGCACGCGCTCTTCCTCGCCTTCGCAGAACGCCACCTTCTTGCGCGCCGCCGCCTTGGCCGCCGGGAAGATCGGCTTCATGGTGGTGCCCGACGCGTAGACGAAGCTTTGCAGCTTCTCGCGGTAGGCGTCCATGTCCTTGACCGGGCGCGACGCGACGCCGCTGTCGGCCGCCGCCTGCGCCACGGCCGGCGCGATCTTCATCATCAGCCGCGGGTCGAACGGCTTCGGGATCAGGTATTCGGGACCGAAGGAAAGCTGCTGGCCGGCATAGGCCGCCGCCACCACTTCGCTCTGCTCCGCCTGCGCCAGTTCGGCGATGGCGTACACCGCCGCGATCTCCATTTCCACCGTGATGGTGGTCGCGCCCGAATCGAGCGCGCCGCGGAAGATGTACGGGAAGCACAGGACGTTGTTGACCTGGTTCGGGTAGTCGGTGCGGCCGGTGGCGATGATGCAGTCGGGCCGGGCGGCCTTCGCGTCTTCCGGGTTGATCTCCGGATTCGGGTTCGCCAGCGCCAGGATGAGCGGACTGGGGCCCATCTTCTTGACCATCTCGGGCTTGAGCACGCCGCCGGCGGACAGGCCCGAGGAGATGTCGGCGTCCTGGATCACCTCGGTGAGCGTGCGGGCCGGGGTTTCCTGCGCGAACTGGATCTGTCCTCGTCCATCAGCTCGGTGCGGCCCTTGTAGACGACGCCGGCGAGGTCGGTCACGAAGATGTTCTCGCGCGGCATGCCCAGCTTGAGCAGCAGGCCCGGGCAGGCCAGCGCCGCGGCGCCGGCGCCGGACGTGACCAGCTTGACCTTGGTGATGTCCTTGCCCGTGACCTTCAGGCCGTTCAGGATGGCCGCGCCCACGGTGATGGCGGTGCCGTGCTGGTCGTCATGGAAGACCGGGATCTTCATCCGCTCGCGCAGCTTGCGCTCGACGTAGAAGCAGTCGGGCGCCTTGATGTCCTCGAGGTTGATGCCGCCGAAAGTGGGCTCCAGCGCCGCGATCACGTCGACCAGCTTGTCGAGGTCGTTCTTCTCGTTGATCTCGATGTCGAAGACGTCGATGCCGGCGAATTTCTTGAAGAGGACGCCCTTGCCTTCCATCACCGGCTTGGCGGCCAGCGGGCCGATGTCGCCCGGGCCCAGCACCGCGGTGCCGTTGGTGATGACGGCCACCAGGTTGCCGCGGCTGGTGTAGCGGAAGGCGGCGGCGGGGTCCTTGACGATCTCCTCGCAGGGCGCGGCGACGCCGGGCGAGTAGGCCAGGAGAGGTCGTGCTGGTTGATCAACTGCTTGGTGGCAGCGATCGCGATCTTGCCGGGGGTCGGGTGCTCGTGGTATTCGAGGGCGGCGCGGCGCAGCTCGGCCCGCTTGTCGTCGGATGCCGGGGAAGAATTGGGCATAAGGCTCTCGGTCTCCTGGGCGCTTCACGACGAGCGCCCGCTTGTTCTGGAAGGGCCGCCGATTGTAGACCTCGGGTGGGAAAACCCTAGTACGTAACTATGCGTGCGGCGGGCAAAGGTGAAAGCTGTTCAGGTCATCGAGCGCAGCATGGCGGCCGGGGTCTCGACCCGCGCCGCAAGCACTTCGCGTGCCCCCGGATCGGGTTGCGCACCATGCAGTTGTTCGATCGCCTCTTCGAGGACCCGGGCAGCGTCGCCGAGTTCCGCCAGCCCGAAGGTGGCGGCGGATCCGGCGATGCCGTGGGCGCAGCGCTCCGTCTCTTTCCAGGCGCCGGCCGCCCGGGCGGCCTCGAGCTGCTGCAGGCGCCCGGGCAGCGAAGCCCGGTAGTCGGCGCGTTGCTGCGCCAGGAAGTCTTCCAGCGAAAATGGTTCGGCCACGGGGGCAGTGTACGGGCCCTGCGTCGATTGCTTACCCGTTTCGGGCCCGACTTGGGGCATGCTTAGGGCTAAAAGAGCAACCATGCACGAAGAAGCCATCTACGGACTGACGCCCAAGGGCGAGAACGAGCTGCGCAACAGCGCCACCAGGCTGTCGCCGCTGGAACTCGACCTGCTGATCCGCATCGATCCCTCGCTGTCGGTCGCGCAGCTGAAGGAGGCGCTGCCGCCCGAGGCATCGACCACCTTCAACGCCATCTTCGAACGCCTGCGCATGGACGGCCTGATCGCCCCCGTGCAGCTCGACACGTTCGGCATGCGGCTCGAAGAGGAGCTGCAGATGTTCTCGCAGGCGCGCAACCACCCGGAAGCCGACGCCAGCGTGCGCTCGCTCAAGCGCGCCGGCTACTACGTGGGCATCGCCCGCAAGTCGCGCGCCGCCCCGCCGGTGGCGGGCCAGCAGTTGTCGGCGGTGGTGGTGGAAGACGACCCGAACCTGTCGAAGTTCGTCAGCAGCTACCGGCCTTCGGCGGCTTCATCGTGCGCACCTGCGCCAACCGCGCCGAGGTGCTGTCCGAATTCCGCAAGCCGCCGGTGCCCAACCCGGTGCTGCTCGACGTGATGCTGCCCGACGTGGACGGCTTCGAGGTGCTGGCCAGCCTGCGCCGGCACCCCGCTTTCGGCAAGGTGCCGATCATCATGCTGACCGGCAAGGCCACCCGCGAGGCGGTGCTGCAGGGGCTGAACGGCGGCGCCGACGGCTACATCACCAAGCCCTTCGAACCCGATGCGCTGATGACCGCGGTGCGCACGGTGCTGGGCATGCCGGAGCCCGGCGCGATGCGCTGAGCGAACCGGGCCCGATGCGCATTGCGCATGGGCCCGCCAGCAAATGGCATTGGCCGGGCCGCGCGCAACGGCCTACAGTGCGGACGCCACAGGAGAACGACAACATGGCAAGCACCATCGAAGCCCAGCGCGCCGAACGCGTTGCGGCGATCCTCGCGCTGGCAGCCGCCCGCCGCGGCACCCAGCAGCCCGAAGCGCTGGAGACCTTCACCCGTGCGTACTTCGGCCAGGTCGACATCGACGACCTGCTGGGACGCAACCCCGACGACCTGCTGGGGGCCTTGCTCTCGCACTGGCAGCTCGGCGCGCAGCGGACGCCGGGCGCGCCCAAGGTGCGGGTGTTCAGCCCGTCGCCGGGCGAAGACGGCTGGGGCTCGCGGCACAGCGTGGTGCAGATCGTCAACGACGACATGCCGTTCCCGGTGGATTCGGTGTCGATGGAAATCGGGCGGCAGGGGCTCGGCCTGCACCTGATGATCCACCCCGTGTACGCGGTGGAGCGCGACGCGCAGGGCAAGCTGCTGGCGATCCGCCCGCGCAGCGAGGCGCCCCGGCAGCCGTGCGAATCGTGGATGTACATCGAGATCGACCGGCTGGTGGACGCCGGCCGCCGCGCGGCGCTGGTGGAAGGCATCGAGCGGGTGCTGGCCGACGTGCGCGCGGCCGTGAACGACTGGCAGCCGATGCTGGCGCGCCTGCAGGAGGCGATCGCCTCGCTCGGCGCGCCGCCCGCGGCACTGCCCGCCGACCACGTGGCGGAAAGCCGCGCCTTCCTCGAATGGCTGGCCGAAGACCACTTCACCCTGCTCGGCTACCGCCGCCATGACTGGTCAAGGACGCGGCCGGCGAGCCGAGCCTGCGGCTGGTGGCAGGCAGCGGCCTCGGCGTGCTGCGCGAGACCGGCGCCGAAGCGGCGTCCGCCAGCTTCGCGGCGCTGCCCCCGGTGGCGCGCGCCCATGCGCGGGCGCCGCTGCCGGTGCTGGTGATCACCAAGGCCAACACGCGGTCCACCGTGCACCGCGACGGCTACACCGACTACATCGGCGTCAAGCGCTACGACGCGCAGGGCGAGGTGGTGGGCGAAGACCGCTTCGTCGGCCTCTTCACTTCCACCGCCTATGCGTCGCGCGTTTCCGAAACACCGCTGCTTCGCCGCAAGGTCGAAGCCGTCGCGCAGCGCGCCGGCCCGGCGCCCGGCGGGCACCGCCAAGGCGCTGCAGCACACGCTGGAGACCTATCCGCGCGACGACCTGTTCCAGATCCCCGAGGACGCGCTGTACGAAACGGCGATCGGCGTCCTGGCGCTGGGCGACCGCCACCGCCTGCGCCTGTTCACGTGGCGCGATCCGTTCGACCGCTTCGTCTCGTGCCTGGTCTACGTGCCGCGCGAAAGCTATTCGACCGAGCTGCGCCTGAAGTTCCAGCGCATCCTGGTGGAGGCGCTGGGCGGCGCCCACGTCGACTTCGACGCCCTGCTCTCCGGCACGCAGCTCGCGCGCATCCACTTCATGGTGCGGCTGGCGCCCAGCCATCCGCCTGGCTTCGACCGCAAGGACCTGGAAAGGCGGCTGGCGGCGGCCGCGCGGCGCTGGGACGACGACCTGCGCGATGCGCTGGTGGAAAGCGAAGGCGAAGCCCGGGGCCTGCAACTGGAGCGGCGCTGGGGCCATGCGTTCCCGGGTTCGTACCGCGAGCGCGTGCCGGCGCGCGCCGCCGTGCACGACATCCGCAAGATGGCGGCGCTCTCGCCCGACCAGCCCTTGCAGCTGGCGCTGTACTGGCCGCTCGGCGGCGCCGACGGCCGGCTCGGGCTGAAGGTGTACCGCCTCGGCGCGCCGGTGGTGCTCTCGGACAGCCTGCCGATGCTGGAGCACATGGGCATGCGCGTGCTGGCCGAATACAACCACCGCATCGATGGCGCCGCCGAAAGCGAAGCCGTGTACGTGCACGACTTCGAGCTCGAGGCGCATGCCGCGCCCGAGATCGATCCCGAGACGATGGCGCGCCTGTTCGAGGACGCCTTCGCGCGCGTGTTCCGTGGCGAGGTGGAGAGCGACGACTTCAACCGCCTGGTGCTCTGGCCGGCCTCGCCGCCGACGAGGTGATGGTGCTGCGCGCATATGCCAAGTACCTCAAGCAGATCGGCTTCGCGCAGTCGCGCGCCACGATCTCGGCCACGCTGGCGGCGCATCCGCGCATCGCCCACATGCTGGTGCGGCTGTTCCGCCTGCGCTTCGATCCGGCCCAGCGCGACGCGGCCGGCGAGGAGGCGCAGGTGAACGCGCTGGCGCAGGCGCTCGACAAGGTGAGCAACCTCACCGAAGACCTGGTGCTGCGGCAGTTGCAGGCGCTGGTGCTGGCCACGCTGCGCACGAACTTCTGGCGCACGGGCGTCGGCCACAGCGGCGCGCCGGGGCCGCGGCGCAGCTTCTTCAGCTTCAAGCTCGATTCGTCCAGTGGTGCCGGGGCTGCCGAAGCCGGTGCCGCTGTACGAGATCTTCGTCTACTCGCCGCGCTTCGAAGGCATCCACCTGCGCGGCGGCCGCGTGGCGCGCGGCGGACTGCGCTGGTCGGACCGGCCCGACGACTTCCGCACCGAGGTGCTGGGGCTGGTCAAGGCGCAGATGGTGAAGAACACCGTGATCGTGCCGGTCGGCTCCAAGGGCGGCTTCGTGCTGAAGAAGGCGCCGCCGGCCAGCGACCGTGATGCCTTCATGAAGGAAGGCATCGCCTGCTACCAGGACTACCTGCGCGGCCTGCTGGACCTGACCGACAACCTGGTGGCCGGCCAGCCGGTGCCGCCGCCGCAGGTGGTGCGCCACGACGGCGACGATGCGTACCTCGTGGTCGCGGCCGACAAGGGCACGGCGTCGTTCTCCGACTACGCCAACCAGGTCAGCGCCGAATACGGGCACTGGCTCGGCGATGCCTTCGCTTCCGGTGGCAGCCAGGGGCTACGACCACAAGGCGATGGGCATCACGGCGCGCGGCGCCCGGGAAAGCGTCAAGCGCCATTTCCGCGAGCTGGGCATCGACACCCAGTCCACCGACTTCACCGTGGTCGGCATCGGCGACATGTCCGGCGACGTGTTCGGCAACGGCATGCTGCTGTCGCCGCACATCCGGCTGGTGGCCGCCTTCGACCACCGCCATGTCTTCATCGATCCGTCGCCCGATCCGGCGGCTTCGTTCACCGAACGCGACCGGCTGTTCAAGCTGCCGCGGTCCTCGTGGGCCGACTACGACACCAAGCTGATTTCGGAAGGCGGCGGCGTGTGGTCGCGGTCCGAGAAATCGGTGCCCCTGTCGCCGCAGGCGCAGGAGGTGCTGGGGATTTCCGACGCGCAGCTCACGCCGGCCGAACTGGTGTCGGCGATCCTGAAGGCGCCCGTCGACCTGCTGTACAACGGCGGCATCGGCACCTATGTGAAGGCCGCGACCGAGTCGCATGCCGACGTCGGCGACCGCGCCAACGACGCGGTGCGCATCGATGGCGCCCAGTTGCGCTGCAAGGTGGTGGCCGAGGGCGGCAACCTCGGCTTCACGCAGCGCGGACGCATCGAGGCGGCGCTGGCCGGCGTGCGCCTGAACACCGACGCCATCGACAACTCCGCCGGCGTCGACACCTCGGACCACGAGGTCAACATCAAGATCCTGCTGGGGCTGGCCGTGGCCGACGGCGAGCTGACCGAGAAGCAGCGCAACGCGCTGCTGCCCCAGATGACCGACGACGTCGCGGCGCTGGTGCTGCGCGACAACTACTTCCAGACGCAGGCGCTCTCCATCGGCGCGCGGCTGGCGGCCGCAGCTCGACGAACAGGCGCGCTTCATGCGCTTCCGGAAAAGCAGGGGCAGTTGAACCGCACGATCGAGTTCCTGCCGACCGAGGACGAGATCGCCGACCGCAAGGCGCGCGGCCTCGGCCTGGCCAGCCCCGAGCAGGCGGTGCTGCTGGCGTACAGCAGCAAGAGTGGCTGAACGATGCCCTGATCGCCTCCGACCTGCCGGAAGACCCATGGGTGGCCCAGCGCTGGAGCGCTACTTCCCGCCGCTGCTCAAGGAGAAGTTCGCGGCGTGGATCCCGCGCCATCCGCTCAAGCGCGAGATCATCGTCACGCACGTCCTGAACAGCATGGTCAACCGCGTGGGGCCGACCTTCGTGCACCGGCTCGGCGAGATCACCGGCACCACGCCGCCGCAGATCGTGCGCGCCTACCGGCGGCGCGCGAGGTGTTCGGGCTCGTGGCGCAGTGGCAGCAGATCGAGGCGCTCGACGCGCAGGTGCCCGACGCCGTGCAGGCCGACATGGTGCTGGCGCTGCGAGGCCTGGTGACGCGCGCCACCACCGGTTCCTGCGTTCACGCCGGCTGGCCGAGCCGACGCAGCAGCAGGTGGCGCGCTTCGCCCCGGCGGTGCAGGCGCTGCGCGCGCGGCAGCAGGCGCAGGCCGTCGAAACCCCGCGCGCCGCCAACTGGATCCGGCCGGCGTGCCGCAGGCGCTGGCGCTGCAGGTCGACGGCGCGGAAGGCCTGTTCAACGCGCTCGACATCGCGGAGATCGCCGACACGTCGAAGCTGCCGCTGGCGGACACCGCGGAAGTGCATGCCGGCGTCGGCGCGCGGCTCGGCCTGGACCGCATGCGCCAGCAGGTCGACCTGCTGCCGGCCGAGACCTACTGGGACGGGCTGGCCAAGCTGGCCCCGGGCGACGACGTCGCCGACCTGCAGCGCTCGATCGCGCTGGAGGCGATCACGCGCCAGCAAGGCGATCCGCCGGCGATCCTCGATCGCTGGGAGCAGGACAACCGCCAGGCGCTGGAGCGGGCGCAGCGGCTGCTGGCGGAGTTGCAGGAGACGCCGGCGGGCGACCCGCCATGCTGTCGGTGGCGTTGCGGGAGCTGCGGAACCTGGTGTAGCGCAGCCCTGTCATCCCTTCACGCACACCACCTGCTTCAGCGTGTGCACCACCTCCCACCAGGTCCTGCTGCGCCGCCATCACGGCGTCGATGTCCTTGTAGGCGGCCGGCGTTTCGTCGATGACGTCCTGGTCCTTGCGGCACTCGACGCCGGCCGTCGCGGCGCGGTGGTCGGCCAGCGTGAAGCGCCGCTTGGCGTCGCCGCGGCTCATCGTGCGGCCAGCGCCGTGCGAGCACGAGTGGAAGCTCTCCGGGTTGCCCTTGCCGCGCACGATGTAGCTGCGCGCGCCCATGCTGCCGGGGATGATGCCCAGCTCGCCCGCCTTCGCGCTCACCGCGCCCTTGCGGGTGACGTACACGTCCTCGCCGAAGTGCGTCTCGCGCTGCACGTAGTTGTGGTGGCAGTTCACCGCCTCGGTGTGGGCCTGGAAGCTCTTGCCGATCACGGTCTTGGCGGCCTCGATCACGCGGCGCATCATCACCTCGCGGTTGGCCTTGGCGAACTTCTGCGCCCAGCCGACGGCCCGCACGTAGTCGCCGAAGTAGCGCGCGCCCTCTTCGAAGTAGGCGAGGTCGCGGTCGGGCAGGTGGACGTTGTTGCGCATGGCGTCCTGCTTGGCCAGCTCGATGAACATCGTGCCGATGGCGTTGCCGACGCCGCGCGAGCCCGAATGCAGCATGAACCACACCGCGCCCTGCTCGTCGAGGCAGACCTCGACGAAGTGGTTGCCGCCGCCGAGCGTGCCCGTGTGGGCGTGATGGTTGGTTTTGGCGAGCTTCGGGTGGTCGCGGCAGATCTCCCGGAACGCCGGCTCCAGCTGCTTCCACGCCGTATCCACGGCCGCGGGCGCCTTCTGCCAGGCGCCGGGATCGCGCGCACCCGGCGCCCGACCGTGCGGCACCGCGCGCTCGATGGCGGCGCGCAGCGGGCCCAGTTTGTCCGGCAGGTCTTCGGCGCGCAGGGTCGTCTTGCACGCGATCATTCCGCAGCCGATGTCGACGCCGACGGCGGCCGGGATGATCGCCTTGACCGTGGGGATCACCGAGCCGATGGTGGCCCCGATGCCGAAGTGCACGTCGGGCATGGCGGCGATGTGCTTGAACACGATGGGCAGCCGCGCCGCGTTCGAAAGCTGGCGCTTCGCCTCGTCTTCGACGGGCACGCCGCGCGTCCACATCTTGACCGGCACGCCGCCGGCCACGTCTTCCCGGAGAGGTAGTTCTGTTGCATGGGCGGGGTAGGACCCGGGGGTGGCCAATGGTTCCTGCGCCACACGGGGAACCCCAAAAGCGGGAATAGGTTGCGATCCGGCTTGGGCGGGGCTGACGCGGATGGGCTGATCGCGCCTTGCGCAGGTACATTGCGCAGGCTCCGCCTTTCGGCGGGACGGAAGACCCATGGCTGTCCAAAATTTCATGGCGCTCGCCGGTACGGCGTTCGCATTCGATCCCCTCACCGATTCCCTCGAGTTCCCCGCGGGGTATGCGGCCGCGCGCGTCGTGCTCGCCGCGGTGGACGCGACGACGACGACCGTCTCGTACACCGACGCATCCGTCACGCGCACGGTCACGCTCGGGGCGTGCAGCCCGCGCAGCTCGGTGCCGAGCAGCTGAGCTTCATCGGCTCCGTGTTCGTGCGCGCATCCGAGCTCGCCGCGGGCGGCGCGGGCGGCGACCAGCTGGTCGGAGGGGAGCTCGCCGATGAACTGCTGGGCCTGGACGGCGACGATTCGCTGGCGGGCGGCGCGGGCGCCGACAAGCTGAGCGGCGGCGCGGGCAAGGACACGCTGAACGGCGGCGCAGGCAACGACGCCTTGACGGGTGGCGCGGGCGACGACACGTACATCGTGGAAGGCGCCGACCTCGTCACCGAAGAGGCAGCGGGCGGCACGGACACGGTGCTGTCCAGTGTGAACTGGACGCTGGGCGCGCAGGTGGAGAACCTGACGCTGACCGGCAGCGCCCCCATCGACGGCACCGGTAATGAGTTGGCCAATACCATCACTGGCAACGCCGCAGCGAACACGCTGAAGGGCGAGGCGGGGAACGACACGCTGGACGGCGGCGCCGGCGTGGACGGCCTGGAAGGCGGACTCGGGGACGACACGTACTACGTAGACGATGACGACGACACGGTCACGGAAGCTTCGGCCGCCGGCACCGACACGGTCATCGCAAGCGTCAGCTACGCGCTGAGCGCCAACGTCGAGAACCTGACGCTCGCGGGCGATGCGTCCATTGCCACCGGCAACTCGCTGGCGAACAAGCTCACCGGCAATGCCGGGGTCGACCGGCTGAACGCCGGTGCGGGCAACGACACGCTCGACGGCGGAGCCGGCGCGGACTGGATGCGCGGCGGAAGCGGCAACGACAGCTACACCGTCGACGATGCAGCCGACCTGGTCGACGAGTCGGAGGGCAGCGGCACCGACACCGTCATCACCGCGCTCGACAGCTACGTCCTCGGTTCCCTGATCGAGAACCTGACGATCACCGGGTCGGTGGGCCGCACGGGCACCGGCAACGGGCTGGCCAACGTGCTCACCGGCGGTACCGGCAACGACACACTCGCAGCCCTCGACGGCAACGACACGCTGGACGGCGGCGACGGCACCGACAGCCTGACGGGCGGCGCCGGCAACGACACCTATGTGGTGAACCATGCCAACGATGTTGTCGTCGAAATCGAGAGCGGCGGCACCGACACGGTCAACTCCAGCGTCACCCGCACGCTCGGCGCCAACGTCGAGAACCGGTCCTCACCGGCTCCGGCGCCATCAACGCCACCGGCAACGAGCTCGCCAACAAGCTCACCGGCAACAGCGGCAAGAACGACCTGAACGGCGGCGCCGGCACCGACACCATGACGGGTGGCGACGGCGACGACACGTACCACGTCGTCGAAGCGGGCGACCAGGTGATCGAGGGGAACGGTTCGTCCTCCGGCATCGACACCGTCGTCACGGGCCGGCCGAGCTACACCCTCGGCGCCAACGTCGAGAACCTGACGCTCACCGGAACGAGCCCGACCAAGGGCACCGGCAATGCGCTGGCGAACAGATCGTCGGCAATGACGGAAAGAACCTGCTGACGGGCGGCGCAGGCAACGACACGCTGGACGGCGGCGGCGAGGTGGATACGCTGGACGGTGGCGCAGGCAACGACACCTACGTGGTGGGCGAAGGCGACATCGTGGTGGCGGAAACGTCCACCGGGGGCGTCGACACCATCGAAACCAGCGTCAACGACAAGAAGCTCGGCGACTTCGGCGCCAACCTCGAGAACCTGACGCTGACCGGCACGGCCGTCAAAGGCACGGGCAACGCCCTCGCCAACGTCGTGCGCGGCAACGCGCAAGCCAACTCGCTGCTGGGCGAGGCGGGCAACGACACCATCTCGGCGGGCGACGGCAACGACACGCTCGAGGGCGGCATCGGCAACGACACGCTGGCGGGCGAGGCCGGCAACGACTCGCTGGTCGGCGGCGCCGGCAACGACAGCATGACCGGCGGCGCGGGCGACGACACCTATGTCGTCGACGCCGCGGGCGACGCCGTGAGCGAGGCCGACGGCACGGGCAGCGGCACCGACACGGTGATCGCCAGCATCGACATCGCCGCTCTTGCCGTGAACGTCGAGAACCTCACGCTGACGGGCGCCGCAAGCAGCGGCACCGGCAACGCCCTGGCAAACCGGATCACCGCCAACGATGGCAACGACGGCATCGACACGCTGACCGGCCTGGGCGGCAACGACACCTACGTGGCGGAAGACCAGGACGTCATCGTCGAAGCGGCGGATGGCGGCACCGACACGCTCGAGTCCAGCGGCTCCATCACTGCGCTGGATGCCAACGTCGAGAACCTGGTGCTCACCGGCACGGGCACCACCAGCGGCGCCGGCAACGACCTTGCCAACCGGATCACGGGCAATGGCGCGAACAACACGCTGAGCGGCGGGCTCGGCAGCGACACGCTGGACGGCGGCGCCGGCAGCGACTCGATGGTCGGTGGCGCGGGCGACGACACGTACGTCGTCGACATCGGGGCCGACGGCGAAGCGGCACGCGACCTGGTGGTGGAGCAGGAAGGCGAGGGCACGGACACCATCAAGTCCAGCGTCGACCGGTCCTGGCCCTCAACGTCGAGAACCTCGTGCTGACGGGCGAAGAGAACCTGGACGGCACGGGCAACGCGCTCGACAACGTCCTGACCGGCAACGCCGGCTCCAACTTCCTCGACGCCGAAGCCGGCAACGACACGCTGGACGGCGGCACGGGCACCGACATCCTGCAAGGCGGCGCGGGCAACGACACCTATGTCGTCGACAGCGCCGGCGACAACATCCTGGAAGATGCCGACGAAGGGACCGACACGGTGCTCTCCAGCGTCACCCGCACGCTGGGCGCGAACGTCGAGAACCTGACCCTCACCGGAGCGGCTTCCGTCAACGCCACCGGCAACGATACCGCCAACACGCTCAAGGGCAACACCGGCGCCAACGTTCTAAACGGCATGGCGGGCGCCGACGCGATGGAAGGCGGGGCCGGCAACGACACGTACCACGTCGACGACGCGGGCGACGTGGTGACGGAGACCGACGCCACCGATGGCGGCACCGACAACGTCATCACCACGCTGGCCGCCTACACGCTGGGCGCGAATGTCGAGAACCTGACCCTCACCGCCGCCGGCGATGCGAACGGCACCGGCAACGCGCTGGCCAACTTCCTGACCGGCAACGCGTCGGCCAACGTGCTCACGGGCCGGCCGGCGACGACACCTACGCGATCGACGAACTGGACACCGTCGTCGAAGGGGAGAACGGCGGCACCGACACCGTGCGCATCAGCAGCAGCTACGTGCTCGCGGCCAACCCGAAAACCTCACGCTGACCGGCAGCGCCGCCATCGACGGCACCGGCAATGCGTCCGCCAATGCCCTGCGCGGCAACACCGGCAACAACGTGCTGGTCGGCAACGAGGGCAACGACACGCTGGAAGGCGGCGCCGGCGCCGACACGCTCGAGGGCGGGGCGGGCGACGACCGCTACCTGATGGACGCAACCGACGTGGTGACCGAGGAGGCGAACGGCGGCATCGACACGGTCGTCATCGCGGCCTCGCACACGCTGGGCACGAACTGGGAAAACCTCGGAGCTGACCGGCGCCGATTCGCTCACCGGCATCGGCAACGACAGCGACAACGCCATCACCGGCAACACCGGCAAGAACAGCCTGGGCGGCCTCGACGGCAACGACAGCCTGAACGGCGGCGCCGGCGACGACACGCTGCACGGCGATGCCGGCAACGACACCCTCGACGGCGGCGCGGGTGTCGACAAGATGGAAGGCGGCGCCGGCAACGACACCTATGTGGTCGACGTCGCGGGCGACGAGATCCTGCTGGAAACCGCGGGGACGGGCATCGACACGGTGGTCTCCGCCGTCACCAAGGTCCTCGGGGAGCATCTCGAGCACCTCACGCTCTCCGGCGCAGCCGCCATCGACGGCACCGGCAACGCGGCCAACAACCTGATCCGCGGCAACACCGGCGCGAACGTGCTGCGTGGCCTCGCGGGCGAAGACACGCTGGAAGGCGACCTGGGCGACGATACGTACCACGTGGAAGACGCGGGCGACGTGGTCAACGAGTCGACGCTGGCGGGTGGCGGCAACGACACCATCGTCACCGCGCTGAACGGCTACTCGCTGGCCACGCGCGACTACGTCGAGAACCTCACGCTCACCGGCAACGCGCGCATCGGCGTCGGCAACGGCCTGGCGAACCGGCTCAAGGGCAACGACCTCGCCAACGACCTCTCGGCCGGCGATGGCGACGACACGCTCGACGGCGGCGGCGGCGTGGACACCCTGCGCGGCGGCGCGGACAACGACACGTACATCGTCGATGTCGCTTCGGACAACATCGCCGAGGAGGAGGCCAGCGGCACCGACACCATCGTCGCGAGCTTCAGCATCTCGCTGGTGGAGCAGGTCACCGGCGGCGTCACCCCCGTCCTGCGCTGGGCCAACTTCGAGAACCTGACGCTGGCCGGCACCGCCGCCATCGACGCCACCGGCAACGAACTGGGCAACAAGCTGGTGGGCAACAGCGCGGCGAACGTGCTGCAGGGCGGGTTGGGCAACGACACCATGGAAGGCGGCGGCGGCAACGACACGTACCACGTGGACGCGGCCGGCGACGTGGTGACGGAGACCGACAGCACCACGGCGGGCGGCACCGACCTGGTGAAGACGAGTCTCAATGTTTACGCCGTGGGCGCCAACGTCGAGAACGTGACGTTCACCGGCTCCGGCAATTTCGTGGGCACCGGCAACAGCCTGGCGAACTACATCACCGGCGGAACGGAGCTTGACATCCTGGAGGGCGGGACGGGCAACGACACGCTGGACGGCGGTGGCAAGGCCGACACGATGCGTGGCGGCACCGGCAACGACACGTACTACGTCGACAGTGCGAGCGACGTGCTCGAGGAGTCGAACGCTACCGACGGCGGCAACGACCGCGTCAACTCCAGCGTGACGTGGGTGCTCGATGCGGGGAACACCGAAGCCCCTCGCTTCGAAAGCCTGGTCCTCACCGGCACCCGCAACATCAACGGCACCGGCAACAGCCTGGCGAACCAGATGGTCGGCAACAACGGCAACAACGTCCTGGACGGCAAGGGCGGCGCCGACATCATGATCGGCGGGGCCGGCAACGACATCTACTACTACAGCAGCGGCGACCAGATTTTCGAGAACGGCGAAGGCGGCGGCATCGACACGGTGCGCACGGACCTGACGAGCTATGCGCTGCCCGGCACCCTCGAGAACCCGGAGTTCATCTTCGCGGCGGGACAGACCGTGGTCGGGGTGCAGGGCGTGGGCAACATCCTCGCCAACAAGCTGCAGGGCAATGCCGGCAAGGACTTCCTCGACGGCTCCCTCGGCAACGACGAAGTGCGCGGCCCGGCCGGCGACGACACGCTGTTCGGCGGCCTCGACAACGACAAGGTGTACGGCGGCACGGGCAAGGACCACACCAGCGGCGGCGCCGGCAACGACACGCTCTCGGGCGAGGACGGCAACGACGCGATGTTCGGCGGCAGCGGCGCCGACTCGCTGCTCGGCGGCGCCGGCGACGACCTGATGTTCGCCGACGGCGACGGCCTGAAGACGGGCAACACGTACGACGTCAAAGGCACGGTCAACACGCTCAAGGGCGGCCTGGGCAACGACCAGTTGAGCGGCGGCATCGGCAACGACCGCCTGTATGGCGAAGACGGCACCGACCGGATGTTCGGCGGGGCCGGCAACGACCTGCTCGATGGCGGCGCGGGCAAGGACATCATGGACGGCGGCACCGGCTACGACACCATGGCCGGCGGCGCGTCCGACGACACCTACTACGTCGACAGCAAGTACGACGTGATCTCCGAGTCGCGCACTGGCGGCATCGACACCGTGGTGTCCACCGTCAGCCGCGTGCTGGGCAGCTACCGGGAGTACCTGCTGCTCGCCGGCAAGGCGAACCTCTCGGCCACCGGCAACACGCTGGCGAACAAGCTGTTCGGCAACGACGGCGACAACGTGATCGACGGCGCGAGCGGCGCCGACACGATGGTCGGCGGCAAGGGCAACGACACCTACCACGTCGACAACATGAAGGACGCGATCGGCGAGGCCAAGGGTGGCGGCACCGACCAGTCTTCGCCAGCGTCAGCTTCGGCCTGGCGGCTACCGGAGAACCTGACCCTGACCGGCAAGGCCGACATCACCGGCGCGGGCAACACGCTCGCCAACAGGATCCTCGGCAACAGCGGCAACAACTCCCTGATCGGCAATGGCGGCCAGGGACACCATCATCGGCGGCAAGGGCAACGACACCTACTACGTGGACGGCGACGACGTGATCGTCGAGGCGAGCGGCGGCGGCACCGACCGGTCGTCGCCTCGGCCAGCCGCACGCTGGGCGCCAACGAAGAGAACCTGCTGTTCCGGGGCACCAAGGGCTACAAGGGCGCCGGCAACGCGCTCGACAACGTGCTGCTGGGCAGCGCGGCCGGCGACCTGCTGGATGGCGGCGCGGGCAATGACCAGTGCTGGGGCAGGCGGGCAACGACACGCTGCGCGGCGGCGACGGCCACGACCGCCTGGTCGGCGGCCCGGGCAAGGACTACCTGACGGGCGGCGCGGGCAACGACCGCTTCGCATGGGTGTCGGCGCCGGACAGCACGCGCGCCAACGCGGACGTGATCACCGACTTCAAGGCCGGCGCCGACAAGATCGACGTCTCGATGCTGGATGCGAACGACGCGGTGAAGGGCGTGCAGGACTGGAGCTTCATCGGCACCAACGCCTTCAGCGGCGACTCCACCGGCCACCTGCGCGTCGCCTACGACGCGGCGACGGGCTCGATGATGGTGTACGGCAGCACCGACGCGGACACCTCCGCGGAATTCGCGGTGCAGATCCCGGGGATCACGAGCTTGTCGGGGTCGGATTTCCTGGGTGATGCCCGGCACGGAAAGGCCGCGGGCGGCGGCGGCCTTCCGCTGCCCCGCCCGCTCCCGGCCTTCTCGTGGAAGAAGAAGGCGAACGCCTGCACCGTCGGCTCCACCAGGCTCAGGGTCAGGGCCATCCACAGGTTGCCGGTGACGGCGTAGCCCACGAGGGCGGCCACCGTGATGTGCATGACGTAGTAGCTCGCGGTCTTCTTCAGCGTGGTCAGGTTGGCGCGTGCAAAGTTGGCCATGGTGCTTTTCTCCTTCGATGCACCGATGGTAGTGAGAATGACTTGCATTCTCCAATTGGCTTTGGCTAGCCGATTGATAGCCCCTATGAACTCCCGTCGCATCCTTCACAGGCGCTGAAACAGCCCTGCCTTATCATCCGCCGCACTACAGCGGCAGAGGAGCGGGACATGGGGCTGATGGACTTCATCAAGAAGCAGTTCATTGACGTCATGCAATGGACGGAGGACGGCGAAGGCACGCTGGCCTGGCGCTTTCCCATGGCCGGGATGGAAATCCAGTACGGCGCCTCGCTGACCGTGCGCGAGTCGCAGATGGCGGTGTTCGTCAACGAAGGCAAGATCGCCGACGTGTTCGGGCCCGGCATGTACAAGCTGACCACCCAGACCATCCCGGTGCTGACGTACCTGAAGAACTGGGACAAGCTGTTCGAGTCCCCGTTCAAGAGCGATGTCTACTTCTTCAGCACGCGCCAGCAGGTCGACCAGCGCTGGGGCACGCCGCAGCCGATCACCATCCGCGACAAGGATTTCGGCGCGGTGCGGCTGCGCGCCTTCGGCAACTACAGCTACCGCATCGCCGACCCGCGCGCGTTCCACACCAAGATCTCCGGCACGCGCGAGGCCTACACGTCGGCGGAGCTCGATGGCCAGTTGCGCGGCCTGATCCTGCAGCACATCTCCGACGCCATCGCCCAGAGCGGGCTCCCCTTCCTGGACCTGGCGGCCAACCAGATCGAGTTCGCGACCGCGCTGCAGAAGGAACTGGGCCCGGCGTTCGAGGCCATCGGCCTGTCGCTGGACATGATGACGGTGCAGAACGTCTCGCTGCCCGAGGAACTGCAGAAGGTGCTGGACCAGCGCATCGGCATGGGCATGGTCGGCAACGACATGGGCAAGTTCATGCAGTACCAGACCGGCCGTGCCATCCCCGAGATGGCGAAGGCGGCGGGCTCCGGCGGCGGCGGCATCGCGGGCGACGCGATGGGGCTGGGCGCCGGCGTGGCCATGGGCCGTGCTCGCGCAGAACCTGCAGCAGGGGCTGCAGGGTGGCGGCGCCGCTCCCGCGCAGGCCGCGGCGGCCGCTGCTTCCGTCAAGCCCGAGGACGTGATGGCCACGCTCGAAAAGCTCGGCGAACTCAAGGCCAAGGGCATCCTCACGCAGGAGGAGTTCGACGCCAAGAAGGGCGAGCTGCTGAAGAAGCTGGTTTGAGCGCCAACACGCCTGTCATTCCGGGCTTGGCCCGGGATCCACGGCGGCGATGGATTGCGGGTCGAACCCGCAATGACAAGCCCTGACCGTGGCCACTGCTTCCCAGCGCAAGTACGTCGCGCCCTGCCCCGGCTGCGGCGCGCCGGTCGAATTCCGCAGCGCGCAATCCAGCTACGCCGTCTGCAGCTACTGCCACAGCACCGTCGTGCGCGACGGCGAGACGCTCGCGCGCGTCGGCAAGATGGCGGAGCTGTTCGAGGACCACTCGCCGCTGCAGCTGATGGCCGCGGGCCGCTGGCAGGGCAAGGCGTTCACGCTGGTCGGCCGGCTGCAGTACCGCGGGCCGGGCGGCGCCTGGACCGAGTGGAACGCGCTGTTCGACGACGGCAGCAGCGCGTGGCTGGCCGAGGACAACGGCGCCTACGTGCTGGCGCTGCCCGCGCAGACCACGCGCGAGATTCCGCAGGCCGCGCAGTTCCGCGTCGGCGCCACGACGGCCATCAACGGCAAGAGCTACCGGTGGCTTTCAACGAGCAGGTGGCGCTGGTCTCCGCCGCCGGCGAACTGCCGCGCCTGCCGCCGCTGAACGCGCCGTTCGCGATGGTCGAACTGCGCAGCGCCGACAACGAGGTGCTGTCGGTCGACTACGGCAGCACGCCGCCGCAGCTCGCGCGCGGCCGCGCCACGTCGCTCGAGGAACTGCAGGTGACCGGCCTGCGCGAAGAGAGTGCGAAGGAAGGCAAGGGGCGCCAGTTCGCCTGCCCGCAATGCGGCGCGCAGGTCGCCGTGCAACTCGCGGACAGCAAGAGCATCACCTGCCCTGCGTGCCACAGCCTGATCGACCTGACGCAAGGCATCGGCGGCGAGTTGCGCGCCGCCGAACAGGCCGAGCCGGTGCAGCCGCTGATCCCGCTCGGTTCCACCGGGCAGCTGCAGGGCGTGCACTGGCAGGTGGTCGGGTTCCAGCACCGCCGGGCACCGAGCCGGACGACCCCGACGAGCATTTCGGCTGGAGCGAGTACCTGCTGTACAACCGCAAGCGCGGCTTCACCTTCCTGGTCGATTCCACCGAGGGCTGGAGCATCGTCAAGCCCGCGACCGGCGCGCCGGTGCTGTCGCCCAACCTGCAAACCGCGACCTATCTCGGCACCACCTACGAGTTGCAGTACGGCTACAAGGCGCAGACGTCGTACGTGGCCGGCGAGTTCTACTGGCCGGTCGAGCGCGGCCACACCTCGTTCAACCGCGACTACGCGCGCGGCACCAGCCTGCTGTCGATGGAGGAGACGCCCGCCGAGCGCACCGGGTCGGTCGGCGGTTCGATCGACAGCGACACGGTGGCGAAGGCGTTCGGGCTGGAAAGGAAGAAGGACCTGCTGCAACGCAGCGACGCCGGCCCCACGGCCGGCGGCGGCGGGGCCGGGGTGGGCTGCGCCACCGTCATCATCGCGTTCATCGTCATCCTGCTGCTGATCGGGCTGCTGCGTTCGTGCGAAGACGACGAGTGGAGCAGCAGCGGCGGCACCGGCTACACCTCGGGCGCGCGCACGGGCGGCGGCGGCTTCAGCGGAGGCTCGCACAAATGATTCACCGGAAGGAGTCCATCATGGGCATTGAATGGTTGCGACCGGGAGCCTTCTTCGGCTCCATCCTGTACGCGCTGATCGGCATTGCCGTGCTGTGGGGCGCGTTCGTCGCCATCGACAAGGCGACGCCGTACAACCTGTGGGAAGAGATCGTCGAGAAGCAGAACGTGGCGCTGGCCATCGTGGTCGGCGCGATGATGCTGGGCGTCTCGATGATCATCGCGGCCGCCGTGCACGGGGATGAACGCGCCGCCCGCGGACGCCGCCGTGGCGGCGCCCGCACCCCGCCCGCTCGAGGTCGCGCTGCTCGCCTCGGTCTTCGTCGTCGCCGCCTGCGGGCTGGTGTACGAGCTGGCCGCGGGCGCGCTGGCGTCGTACGTGCTGGGCGACTCGGTCCTGCAGTTCTCCACCATCATCGGCACCTACCTGTTCGCCATGGGCGTGGGCTCGTGGCTCTCGCGCTTCTTCGAGCGGCAGCTGCCGGCGCACTTCCTGCGCATCGAGCTGATGGTGGCGCTGGTCGGCGGCAGCCTGCCGGCCTTGCTGTTCCTTGCCCACGCGTGGCAGCCCGGCGCTTTCCGCGTGCTGCTGTACGGCATGGTGCTGATGGTCGGCATGCTGGTCGGGCTCGAGATCCCGCTGGTCATGCGCATCCTCAAGCGCAACGTGGCGCTGCGCGACCTGGTGAGCCAGGTGCTCACCTTCGACTACCTCGGCGCGCTCGCCGTCTCCGTCGCCTTTCCGCTGCTGCTGGTGCCCCAGCTCGGGCTGATCCGCACGGGCCTGCTGTTCGGCCTGATGAACGCGCTGGTGGCGCTGTGGGCGCTGTGGCTGTTCCGGCACGAGCTGCGCCGCTTCGCCGCGCACGCGCTGGCGTGCGTGCTGACCATCGGCGCGCTGGGCGCCGCGTTCGCCGGCTCGCAGCAGATCACGTCGATGGCGGAGGACCGCTTCTACCAGACAAGATCGTGCTGGCGGAAAGCTCGCCCCGGCAGCGCATCGTGCTGACCGAAGGCCGCAGCGGCTTGCGCCTGTTCCTCAACGGCAACCTGCAGTTCGCCGAGTCCGACGAGTACCGCTACCACGAGGCGCTGGTGCATCCGGCGATGGCCGCGCACGGCGCGCCGCGCAAGGTGGCGGTGCTGGGCGGCGGCGACGGCCTCGCGGTGCGCGAGATCCTGCGGCATCCGCAGGTGGAAAGCGTCACGCTGGTGGAACTCGACCCGCGCATGACGCGCCTGTTCGCCGCCGACGCGCGCCTGGTCGCGCTCAACCGGGGCGCGCTGCGCTCGCCCAAGGTGCAGGTCGTCAACACCGACGCGTTCGCCTGGCTGCAGCAGACGCAGGAAACGTTCGACGTCATCGTGGTCGACTTTCCCGATCCGACCAACTTCTCCATCGGCAAGCTGTACACCAACGCGTTCTATGCCTTGCTGGAGCAGCGGCTGGCGGCGAGCGGTTATGCGGTGGTGCAGACCACGTCGCCGCTGGTGGCGCGCCAGAGTTTCTGGACCGTCGTCGCGACGATGGAATCGGTCGGCCTGCGCACCGCGCCGTACCACGCGCACGTGCCGAGCTTCGGCGAGTGGGGCTTCGTGATCGCCAGCCGGCGCCCGTGGAAACCACCCGTGGCATTGCCGGACGGACTGCGCTTTCTCACGGTGGCCAGCGTGCCGGTGCTGTTCGACTTTCCGCGCGACATGGCGCGCGTGCCGGCCGAAGTGAACCGGCTGGCCAACCAGGCGCTGGTCACCACCTACGAGCGCGAATGGGGCAAGGTGCAACCCTGATCTCCCGGCGCAACGCCATCGTCGCGACGGCGGCCGTGCTGGCCGGATGCGAGCGGCCGCTGGACATCGGCGGCGGCTTCGTCGCGGGCGCCAGCGCGGAACTCGGGCATCGCTTGCGGCCGCAGCGCGACGCGCCCAATCCCGCCACGTCGCGCCGCACGCAGGTGGTGATCGCCGGCGCCGGTGTCGCCGGCCTCGCCGCCGCGCGCGCGCTGCGCCAGCGCGGCATCGAAGACTTCGTGCTGCTGGATCTGGAACAAGCGCCCGGCGGCAACAGCCGCGGCGGCGCGGTGCAGGGCATCGCGTGTCCGCTCGGCGCGCACTACCTGCCGGTGCCCACCGACGCGGCGCCCGAGGTGCAGGCGCTGCTGGAGGAACTCGGCCTGCGCAAGCGCGTGGCGGGCCGGTGGACCTACGACGAGCGCCACCTGTGCCACGCGCCGCAGGAGCGGCTGTTCTTCCGGGGGCAATGGCAGGACGGGCTGCTGCCGCTGAACGGCGTCGGCGCCTCCACGCTGGCGCAGTACGTGCGTTTCGCGCAGGAGGTGGACAAGGCGCGGGCAACCGGCGCGTTCCGCATCCCGCTGCGCAAGCGCGAGGCGGTGCGCGGCTGGGACAACGAGACCTTCGCGGCCTGGCTTTCGCGGCAAGGCCTTCACGACCCGCACCTGCGCTGGTACCGGACTACTGCTGCCGCGACGACTACGGCGCGACAGCACGCAGGTGTCGGCGTGGGCGGGGCTGCACTACTTCGCCGCGCGCCACGGCTTCCATCCTCCGGGCACCGATGGCGACGGCGAACGCGAGGCGTTGCTCACCCGCCGCAAGGCAACGGCTGGCTGGCGTCCGCGCTGGCGGCGCGGCTCGGTGACCGCTTCCGCGGCGGCCAGCTCGTCACGCGCATCGCCGAGCGGCTGCACGGCATCGAGGTCGATGCGCTCGACGCCGCCACGGGCCGCAGCGAGCGCTGGGTGGCGGACCGCTGCATCGTGGCGCTCCCCGCCTTCGTCGCGGCGCGCGTGGTGGAGAGTCCACCGGATGCGCTGCGCCTGCTGGCGCGGCAGGCACGCTACGCCCCGTGGCTGGTGGCCAACCTCCACCTGCGCGGCCCGCTTGCCGAGAATGGCGACGCCCCGCTTGCGTGGGACAACGTGGTGCACGGCGTGGAAGGCAGCCCTACTACGTCAACGCGACCCACCAGAACCTGGAACGCAGCACGGCGACCGTGCTCACCGGTACCTCGCCCCCGGAGAAGCGGCGCGCGCCGAGCTGCTGGAGCGGCCCTGGACCCACTGGCGCGACCGCATCCTGTCGGAGCTGTCGCAGCCGCACCGCGACCTGCCGCGCCTGCTGACGCAGGTCGACATCGCGCGCTACGGCCACGCAATGCCGGTGCCGGCGCCGGGCCTGCTGTCGGCCCTGCCTGCGCCGCCCGACTCCGCGCGGGTGCAGTACGCGCACTCGGACTGGGCCGGTTACTCCGTGTTCGAAGAGGCGTTCACGCTGGGACACCGGGCCGGCGGAGGCAAGTAGGTACCGCCCCGTGTTCCCCTGCTTGACGCGGGGCCGTGCGCAGGTCTTCAATCGGGCTTCCTTTCCGGGAGGCTCCATGCGACAAGCGAACATTCGGGCGACGGTGCTGGCGGCGGTGGCGGGCGCCGCGCTTTCGGGCTGCGCGATGCTGCCGGGCGGCGGCGGCTGGCAGACGCTGATCGACGGCGGCAAGGGCATGGACAACTTCACCACGGTGGGCGGCGCCAACTGGCGCGCCGAGGCCGATGGCATCGTGGCCGACCGGCGGCCCGACACGCTGGGCACGCACTACCTCACCACGCGCAACAGCTACAAGGATTTCGAGCTCAAGGCGGAGTTCTGGGTGAGCGAGGACGCCAACAGCGGCATCTACGTGCGCTGCACCGAAGTGCGGCCCATGACCGACCGCAGTTGCCACGAAGCCAACATCTTCGACAAGCGCCCCGACCCGAGCTTCGCCACCGGCGCCATCGTGTGGCTGGCCAAGGCGCCGTCGCCGGTGCCGCTGACCGGCGGCAAGTGGAACACCATGGAAGTGACCGCGCGCGGCACGAAGATGACGGTGGTGCTCAATGGCGTGAAGACGGCGGAGACCAACGAGGCGCGCGATGGCGCCGGTGTGATCGGGTTGCAGTACGCCGGCGGCGTGGTCAGGTACCGGAAGCTGCAGATCAAGCCGCTGTAACCTTGCGGCCCGTCCACCCTACCCCGGACAACAGCGTCAGCCGCGCATCAGGGCCTCGATCTCGTCCGCCTTCACCGGCACGCCGCGGGTCACCAGTTCGCAGCCCCGGGCCGTGACGATCGCATCGTCCTCGATGCGGATGCCGATGTTGTGGAACTGCTCCGGCACGCCTTCGGCCGGGCGCACGTAGATGCCCGGCTCGATCGTCAGCACCATGCCGGGCTGCAGGATGCGGCTCGGGCGGTTCTTGATCGTTTCGCCCGAGAGCGGGTCCTTGCGCTCGCTCACGTCACCCACTTCCGACGGTTCGACGTAGCTGCCGCAGTCGTGCACGTCCATGCCCAGCCAGTGGCCGGTGCGGTGCATGTAGAACTGGAAGTACGCGCGCTTCTCGAGCACGTCGTCGAGCGTTCCGACCTTGTTGCGATCCAGCAGGCCCACGTCCAGCATGCCTTGCGCCAGCACCTTCACCGCCGCTTCGTGGGGGTCGGTGAAGCGCGCGCCGGCCCCGGTCGCGGCGACCGACGCTTCCTGCGAAGCCAGCACCAGTCGTCGTACAGCGCGCGCTGCGGGCCGGTGAACCTGCCGTCGGCGGGGAAGGTGCGCGTGATGTCGCTGGCGTAGCCATCGAGCTCGCAGCCGGCGTCGATCAGCACCAGCTCGCCCGGGCGCACGGGGGCGGCGTCCGCGCGGTAGTGGAGCACGCACGCGTTGGCGCCCGCGGCGACGATGGAGTAGTAGGCCGGGTACTGCGATCCGCCCATGCGGAACTCGTGCAGCAGCTCGGCGTCGAGGTGGTACTCGCGCACGTCCTGGCCTTCGCGCAGCATGCGTGCGCACGACTGCATCGTCCGCACGTGGGCCCGCGCGCTGATCGCGCCGGCGCGCCGCATGATGTCCTGCTCGTGCGCGTCCTTCACCAGCCGCATCTCGTCGAGCACCGCGCACAGGTCCCGCTGCTGCCCGGGGCACAGGGCGCCGTAGCGCACGCGCGCCCGCACCTTGTTCAGCCAGCCGGCGACACGCTCTTCCAGCCCCTGGTGGATGGCGAACGGGTACCAGACCGTGTCGCGGTTCTCCAGCAGCTTCGGCAGTTGCGCGTCGAGCTCGGTGACCGAGTGCGCCGACTGCAGGCCCAGCGCGCCCACGGCCGCTTGCGGGCCGAGGCGGTAGCCGTCCCAGATCTCGCGTTCGACATCCTTCGGCTGGCAGAACAGCGTGCTGGCGCCGTCGCCCGTGACCACCAGCCGTGCGTTCGGCTCGGTGAAGCCGGTCAGGTAGTAGAAGTAGCTGTCGTGGCGGTAGAGGTAGTCCGTGTCGCGGTTGCGCGGACGTTCCGGGGCGGTGGGAATCAGCGCGATGCCGTTCGGGCCGAGCTGGGCGGCCATGCGCGCGCGGCGCTGGGCGTAGAGCGAGGTGGGCACGGTGGTGTTCATGGATGGATTCTCCCTGTTTGGCCCATGCTGGGCTAGGCAGCGTCGCGCAGCCATTTTTCGAGCCGCACGCCATCGACGAGGCCGCTGTAGTTGCGCGGCAGGATGGCGAGCTCGTGGTAGCCGTGCTCGCTGTAGAAGCTGCGAGCGCCGGCGTTGTCGCGCCGCGCTTCGACGCGGATGCGGCTGGCCCCGGCCGCCCGCGCGACCGTCTCCAGCCACCCCAGCATGGCGCTGCCGAGGCCGCGTCGGCGGGCGGCGGCGCGGACGGCGAACAGCAGCAGGTGCGCGTCGTCGTCGGTGTACGCCATGATCCCGAAGGCGTCGATGGCGCCAGCGCCATCGACCACGATGATGATTGGTGTCGGGCGATGCGAGCGAGCGGCGCACCCGCGCCACCGTCCAGCTCCGGGCAGGCCGTACTCGATGGCGTCGCGCGACAGTTCGGCGATGGCGACCGCGTCGCCGGCGGTTGCGAAACGGACGTCGGGCGCGGCGAGCATCGCTAGGCGTTCAGTGCGGCCAGCCGCGCCGGCGTGCCGACGTCGGTCCAATCGCCGGTGTACAGCTGCGCCGTCACCAGGCCACGGTCCATCGCCTGCCGCAGCAGCGGCGCGAGCGCCAGCTTGCGGCCTTCGGGGTTGCCGGCGGGCAGGCCGTCGAACAGCGACTGGCGGAACATGCCGCAGGTGGAATAGGTGAAGCGGACTTCGGACTGGTTCAGGCACAGCCCGTCGTCACCCAGTCCGAAATCGCCCCGGGGGTTGTGCTCCGGATTCGGCACGAGGAACAGGTGCGCGAGCACGCGGCCTTCGCGGAACCGCTCCAGCGCTGCACGGCTGAACGAGAACCCCGGCATGTAGACGTCGCCCGCCATCAGGCAGAAGCAGTCGTCCAGCAGCGGCAGCGCCCGCAGGATGCCGCCCGCCGTCTCGAGCGCGGTGCCTTCGTGCGAGTAGCGGATGCGCACGCCGTCGGCCGCGTCGCCGTAGCGCGCCTCGATCTGTTCGCCGAGCCAGGCGGTGTTGATCACGGCCTCTTCGAAGCCGGCCGCGCCCGGGGCCTGCAGGTGCCAGCCGATCAGCGGCTTGCCGCGCACTTCCAGCAACGGCTTGGGACACGTGTCGGTCAGCGGCCGCATCCGCTCGCCCCGGCCGGCGGCCGGATCATCGCCTGCGCCTTCGTCATTCTTCGCCCCGGTCCAGCGAGCGCTGCTCCGTCCACTCCGGCTGGAAGCGATTCACCAGCGCGTACATCAGTCCGCGCGCCTTGGCCGAGTGATCGGCGCTGAAGTTACACACATAGACGTCGGCCGTGACGGCCTGCTCTTCCGGCCGTGTGCAGGCAGACGTGCGATTCGGCCAGCAGCACGGTGGCCGTCACGCCGCCGGGACCTTTGCCCGTGGCGGGAAAGGCATGGAACAGCTGGTTGACGACCTGCAGGCCGACCGCGTCGACGGCGGCCACGCACCGGCGCCCAGCTTCTCGGCGTCGGTCAGCCAGGCCGGGTCGCAATGGCAGCGGTACAGGTCGGCGGTGAGGTGCAGGCCTTTCATGACCCGACTGTATGCCATGCCCCGCGCGGCCGCCCGGCAAAACTTGGCACCGCCGCCCCCAAGTAAAATGCCGGGTTTCCCCTGATCCTTTTCCCCGGAGCTGCCCCCGATGGCCAATGAATCCCTGATGGCGAACGCGATCCGCGCGCTTGCCATGGACGCCGTGCAACAAGCGAACTCGGGCCATCCCGGTGCGCCCATGGGCATGGCCGACATTGCCGTCGCCCTGTGGCACCGCCACTTCAAGCACAGCCCGCGCAATCCGCAGTGGGCCGACCGCGACCGTTTCGTGCTGTCGAACGGCCACGCGTCGATGCTGATCTACGCGCTGCTGCACCTGACCGGCTACGACCTGCCGATCGGCGAGCTCAAGGGCTTCCGCCAGCTGCACAGCAAGACGCCCGGCCACCCCGAAGTGGACATCACGCCCGGCGTCGAGACCACCACCGGCCCGCTCGGCCGGGGCCTGACCAATGCCGTCGGCATGGCGCTCGCCGAGAAGCTGCTGGCCGCCGAATTCAACCGCGACGGCCACACGATCGTCGACCACCACACCTACGTGTTCATGGGCGACGGCTGCCTGATGGAAGGCATCAGCCACGAGGCGTGCGCGCTCGCCGGCGCCTGGAAGCTGAACAAGCTGGTCGGCATCTACGACGACAACGGCATCTCCATCGACGGCCGTCACGCCCTGGTACATCGACGACGTGCCGGCCCGCTTCAAGGCCTATGGCTGGAACGTGATCGGCCCGGTGGACGGCCACGACGTCAAGGCCGTCGAGCGCGCGATCGCCGACGCCCGCAACAGCAGCGAGAAGCCGACGCTGGTGGTCGCCAAGACGCACATCGGCAAAGGCTCGCCGAACCGCGCCAACACCGCCAAGGCGCACGGCGAGCCGCTGGGTACCGACGAGATCGCGCTGACCCGCACGGCCCTGGGCTGGGAGCACACGCCGTTCGACCTGCCGCAAGGCGTGTACGACGAGTGGGACGCCAAGGCCAAGGGCGACGCCGCCGAAGCCGATTGGGACCAGCGCTTCGCCGCCTATCGCGCGGAGTTTCCGGAGCAGGCCGCCGAGTTCGAGCGGCGCATGAAGGGCGCGCTGCCGAAGAACTTCGCGCAGGTGGCGGTCGACGCCGCCATCGCCGCGCATTCGAAGGCCGAGACGGTGGCCTCGCGCAAGGCTTCGCAGATCGCGCTGGAAGCCTTCACCGCCGCGTTGCCCGAGATGCTGGGCGGCTCGGCCGACCTGACCGGCTCCAACCTCACCAACACCAAGAGCACGCCGCCGCTGCGCTTCGACCAGGCCGGCAACGTCGCAATGGTGGACGGCAAGATCGGCCGCCACATCAACTACGGCGTGCGCGAGTTCGGCATGGCGGCCATCATGAACGGCGTGGCGCTGCACGGCGGCTACATCCCGTACGGCGGCACCTTCCTCACCTTCAGCGACTACAGCCGCAACGCCATCCGCATGGCGGCCCTGATGAAGCGCCGCGTGATCCACGTGTTCACGCACGACTCCATCGGCCTCGGCGAAGACGGCCCGACGCACCAGTCGATCGAACACGCCGCCAGCCTGCGCCTGATCCCGGGCCTCGACGTCTGGCGTCCGGGCGACACGGCCGAAACCGCCGTGGCGTGGGCGGTCGCGCTGCAGAACGCGAACCGCCCGACGGCGCTGCTGCTGTCGCGGCAGAACCTGCCGTACGCGCCGAAGGCGGGGCTCGACGAGATCAGCCGCGGCGCCTACGTGCTGGCCGAGCCCAGCGAAGTGGGCCTCGGCAAGCGCGCGCAGGCCGTGATCATCGCCACCGGTTCCGAAGTGCAGCTCGCGCTGAAGGCGCAGGAGCTGCTGGCGCAGCAAGGCGTGGCCGTGCGCGTGGTGTCCATGCCGAGCACCACCACCTTCGACCGCCAGGACGCCGGCTACAAGGCCAGCGTGCTGCCGGCCGGCGTTCCGCGCATCGCCGTCGAGGCGGGCGTCACCGACTTCTGGTGGAAGTACGGCTGCGCCGCCGTGGTCGGCATCGACAGCTTCGGCGAGTCGGCCCCCGCCAACGTGCTGTTCAAGCACTTCGGCTTCACGCCCGAGAACGTCGCGGACACGGTGCGGGCCGTGCTGCAAAGAACGCGCTAGTTTTCATCGTCATCCGGGAGTCATCGACATGGCAATCAAGGTAGGCATCAACGGCTTCGGCCGCATCGGCCGCAACGTGCTGCGCTCGGCGGTGCAGAACTTCTCCGACATCGAGATCGTCGGCATCAACGACCTGCTGGAGCCGGACTACCCGGCTTACATGCTGCAGTACGACTCGGTGCACGGCCGCTTCGACGGCACGATCGCCGTCGAGGGCAACACCCTCATCGTCAACGGCAAGAAGATCCGCCTGACGCAGGAGCGCGACCCCGCCAACCTGAAGTGGGGCGAGATCGGCGCCGACGTCGTGATCGAATCCACGGGCATCTTCCCCGACAAGGCCGGCGCGCAGAAGCACCGGATGCGGCGCGAAGAAGGTCATCCTGTCGGCCCCGTCGAAGGACGACACGCCGATGTTCGTCTTCGGCGTGAACCACGCCAAGTACAAGGGCGAGGCGATCATCTCCAACGCCTCGTGCACGACCAACTGCCCGCCCCGCTGGCCAAGGTGATGAACGACAAGTGGGGCATCAAGCGCGGCCTGATGACCACCGTGCACGCCGCCACGGCGACGCAGAAGACCGTCGACGGCCCGTCCAACAAGGACTGGCGCGGCGGCCGCGGCATCCTGGAAAACATCATCCCGTCGTCGACCGGCGCCGCCAAGGCCGTGGGCGTGGTGATCCCCGAGCTGAACAAGAAGCTCACGGGCATGTCGTTCCGCGTGCCGACCTCCGACGTATCGGTGGTCGACCTGACGGTCGAACTGGAAAAGCCGGCCACCTACGCCGAGATCTGCGCGGAGATGAAGGCGCAGAGCGAGGGCGCGCTCAAGGGCATCCCGGGCTACACCGAAGACAAGGTGGTCGCGACCGACTTCCGCGGCGACACGCGGACCTCGATCTTCGACGCCGACGCCGGCATCGCGCTGGACGGCACCTTCGTCAAGCTGGTGAGCTGGTACGACAACGAGTGGGGCTACTCGAACAAGTGCCTGGAGATGGTGCGGGTCGTGGCGAAGTGACACGCGGCTAGCGTGTCATCCCCGCGCAGGCGGGGATCCAGCAAGCGCCCCGAGGGGCGCTTTTTTCATTGTCTCAATCAGCTCTCCGCGCGGATGTTGCGCATCATGATGATGCCGCCGAAGGTCTTGATGTCGCTCTTCATCCGGATGCGCAGGCCTTCCGCGGTGGAGGGGCTGGGCTGCCAGCCGACGCTGATCAGGCGCTGGCGGGTCTCGTCGGCCTTGATGGCTTCGATGATCGCCGCGGTGATCTTCTCGCGCACATGCGGCGGCAGCGAAGCCGGGCCGGCCAGCGCCGTCCAGAGTTCGACGTCCGCGCCCATCACGCCCACTTCGCGCAGCGTCGGCAGGTCGCTGGCGAGCATGCTGCGGCGCTCGGACGTGACGCCGATCGCCTTGAGCTTGCCCGCCTTGACCTGCTGCATGGCCAGGCCGGGGGCAGCAAAGCGGCGTGCAGCTGGTTGCCCAGCATCGCCGAAATGATCTGCGGGTTGCCCCGGTAGGGCACGTGCATCGCATCGATGCCGCCGCGGCCCTTGATCAGTTCCATGCCCGGGTGGCCCGGCGTGCCGGTGCCCGGCGAGCCGTAGCTTGCCTTGTTGCCCGTGGTTGCGCAGCCGGTGAGCCACTCCTGCGGCGTGGTGCCGGTCGCGGCGGCGCTCACCACCAGAACCATCGGCGTCGTGCCGATCAGCGCCAGCGGCGCGAGGTCGCGTTCGGGGTCGTACGCGATCGCGGGGCTGAGCATCTTGGCGATGGTCAGCTGGCTGTTGTTCATCACGCCGAAGGTGTGCAGGTCGCTGGCCTTGGCCACCGGTCGGCCGCGATGGTGCCCGCGGCGCCGCTCTTGTTCTCGACCACGACGGGCTGGCCGAGCGCCTTCGACAGCGGCTCGGCGACCGAGCGCGCCGACAGGTCCTGCACCGAGCCCGGCGGAAAGCCGATCAACAGCCGGATCGGCCTGGTGGGCCAGGGGCGCGACCGGCGCCGGCGCCGCTGTCGGCGGCGGCTTGCGCACGGTGAGCGTGGTGCCCGTGGTGCCGGCCTGGGACCAGGGCGGTGCAGACGGCGGCGAGCAGCAGGACCTGCAGTGCGCGGACCGGCGCTTTCATGGAATGCATCGAAGAACCTCCCTGCGTGTGACAACGCATGACGGGTTCTACAGCCGCGGTGGGCCTTGTACCAATAAGCTGAATGCCTAGAGAACAACGCCCAGTCTCTTTGTGAACACGCGCCTTGCGGACCTGCGCCCGATGGGGTAGGCCAAACCGCGAGCATGACGTATGCTTACAAATGGAACGATTTCATTGCGACTGCAGGGGGCGGGTTTGTCAAACATCGGCTGTGTTTCGGGTGGCGCGTCGGCGCTTGCATGCGCGCGCGGGCAGGGCGCGGCCTGAACCATGGAACGCAGCCGGGGCGCGTCCCCGCCCGGTGAAAGCTGGGTTCTCGCACTTTCCTGCTCGGCCTCGGTCCTCACCTGCTTCCTGAGCGACTCGCGCAGCCGCTTCGAGCACGCGGCGGCGCCCCGCCGCCCACCCCCGGCCACGACGCGCTGCCCGCCTTCGTCCTGCAGGCCCTCGCGGAGGGCACGCTCGACGCGCTGCGGCTGCAGCTCGAAATCGCGCTCGACGCCTGGCCCCGGGAGGCGGAACTGGAGCGTGCGCGCAGCGGCTTGCGCGTCTCGCGGCACCTGTCGCGGCCCGAGGCGGGCCCGCAGGCGGCCACCGCCGCGCCCTTGCTGCTCGGCTCTTCCGCCCGCAACGATGCGCACTGGTTGCACGGCGCCGAGCGCGACTGGCCGGCGCTTGCGCTCGGCCTGCACGTTCGGGGCGAGCCCTGCTCACCATCGCTGCGCGCGTCGAGGCGGACCGCGCGGCCCGTTTCCGCGCGGCGGTGGTCGCGCGCTGGGGCGAGACGCCGGCGCTGAGCGCGGCCGCCGTCCTCGCCGCCGCCGATGCGGCGCTCGGCCGCAGCGAATGGCGGCTGTACGACGAGGCGATCTTCACGCCCGGCGCACCGGCGACGGAAGCGGAATGGCGGCAGGTCACCAGCCTGAGCATCGACCTGATCCAGTCGACCACGCTGCTGCACGAATGGGGCGCCGAGAAGTACGCGCAGGCGCACGACAGCTTCCATCAACTGTGCCGCCGCGTGGTCGAAGACCTGCACGGCCGCATCGACGATCCGCAGGGCGACGACGGCGCCATGGCGTACTTCGGGCTGCAGCAGGCGCGCGAGGACACCGCCGCCCATGCGGTGCGCGCCGCCCGGGCGCTTACCACCGAGGCGCCCAAGATCGGCTTCGCGGTGCGCATCGGCATCACCACGGGGCGCGTCGCCGTCAGCGGCGGCCTGCCGTTCGGCGCCGTGATCCACCGGCCGCGCGGCTGCAGCGCATCGCCGAGCCGAACGGCATCGTCATTTCGGAAGACACGCATGCGCTGCTCGGCCCGGGCGTGGTGTGCGAACGCCTGCCCGAACCCGTGCAGCTCGCGGGCTTCGCGCGGCCGCAGGTCGCGTACCGCGTGCTGCGGCTCGCCTCGCCGCAGTCCACGCGCTGGCAGCGGCAGGGACAGGGACGCTTCGTCGGCCGCCAGCAGGAGTTCGCGCTGCTCAAGGGCGACTGGTTCATGGCGCGGGCCAACCGGCGCGGGCTGTACCGCTGCCTCGTCGGCGAACCCGGCATCGGCAAGACGCGGCTGCTGCAGGAGTTCGAGCGCGAGGTGCGGGGCGACGGCGGCCCGGTGACCGTGGTGAACGCCACCGGCCACCGGGACATGCAGTCGAGCGCGTTCGCCGCGCTTTCGCTGGCGTTCGAGGGCAGCGGGCTGCGCGAGCTGGCGGCGCCGCTGCGTGCCGCGCCCGATGGCCGAGCGCGACGGCGTGCTCCGGCGCTGGTGGCCGGCTGCATCGCGCTGGCGCAACGCGCGCCGCTGTGCTTCATCGTCGACGATGCGCAGTGGCTGGACCCGTCCACCATCGACTTCATCGACCGCCTGCGGCAGGCGGCCACGGCGGTGCCGCTGCTGCTGCTGGTGAGCCTGCGCGAGGAAGCGCGCGGCCTGGTGCGCGGGCTCGACACGCAGCACGCCACCCAGCTGTCGGCGCTGGACACGCAGGAGTCGCTGGCGCTGATCGGCGCGCTCTCCGGCGGCGCGCCGCTGTCGCCCGAGGTGCGCAGCTTCATCGCGGGCCGCGCGGCCGGCATCCCGCTGTTCCTCGAGGAAACGGTGCGGATGGTGGGCCAGCTCGAAAGCGAGCCTTCCGCACTGGTGCTCGGCATTCCGTCGACGCTGGAGGACCTGCTCACCGCGCGGCTCGACGCGCTCGGCCCCGCCAAGCCGATGGCGCAGCTCGCCGCCGTGATCGGCGCCGAATTCCCGATCGGCCTGTGGGACGAACTGCTGTCCGACGGCGACGAGTGGATCCGGCGCGCGCGGACGCCCGAAGCCTGGCAGAAGCTGGTGGACGCGGGGGTGCTGGTGGTGCTGCCGTCGGAGCTGCCGCGGTGCCGCTTCCGCCACGCGCTGATCCGCGATGCGGCCTACGAGTCGCTCTGGAGCCGCGACCGCAAGCACCTGCATGCCGTGGTGGCGCGCGTGCTCGAAAAAGCCATGCGGTGCATGGCGGCACCGCGCTGCGCGCGCACCACCGGCGGCCGCTGGCGAGATCGAAGCGGCTTTCAGCGCGTGGACGCTCGCCGCGCGCGAGGCCGCCGCGGCCGGCGCCGACCGCGAAGCCCCGGTGCTGTCCGAGCGCGCACTGGCGCTGCTGCCCGAGCTGCCGCCGGGCCCGACGCGCCGCCAGCAGGGCCTGCAGCTGCACCTGCTGCAAGCCGCGCGCTGGATCGCGCTGGAAGGGTATGGCGCGGCGAGCGTCGAAGCGGCCTACCTGCGGGCCGCGGCGCTGTGCACCGAAGACGAAGCCGGCATGCGCACGCGCATCGACCTCGGGCTGGAGGCCTGCTATGCGATGCGCGGCGACCTCGCCCGCGCGCGGTCGCTCGCCGAAGCGGCGGTGCAGGGCGCGCCTTGGGAAGGCAATCCGCGCCTGGCCCTGCAAGCCCGGTGGGGCTGGGCCAACGTGGTGTTCCACCAGGGGCGACATCGTGGCCTCGCTCGCCATGGGCGAGCAGTGCCTGGCGCGCTACCAGCCGGCGCTGCACCACGCCGGCGTGGTGCAGGACCCGGCCGTCATGTTCCTTTGCTACGGCGCCCGGGGCGCGTTCCAGCAAGGCGACGCTGCCGAGGCGCGGCTGCGCATCCGGCGCGCGCTGGATCTTTCGCTGGCGCTCGACCACCCCTTCAGCCAGGCGGTGGCGCACGGTTTCGCCGCCAGCGTGGCGATGTTCTGCGGCGACCATGCGGAAGGACTCGCGCATGCCGAGGAAGCCATGCGCCGCTGCAGCGCCAAGGCGTTCCAGGGCCCGGCTCGCGCATGCACAGGTGATGCGCGGGCGGCTGCGCGCAGCGCTCGGCGACACGAAGGCGGGCCTCGCCGACATGGAAGAAGGCGTCTCGCTGTGGATGGCGACCGGCGCGCGGATCACGGTGGCCACGTACCTCGCGCTGCAGGCCGAGGTGTGGCTCGAACTCGGCCGGCCCGAGGTCGCGCTGCAGAAGATCCGGCTGGCGCAGGAGACGGCGCGGCGCCACGGCGAGCGCTACTACGAGGCCGAGCTGGTGCGCCTGCGCGGCTGGAGCGAATGGCAGGTGCGGGGCAGCGAAGCCGAGGCGCGCTCCGCGCAGGCACTGCTGCAGCAGTCGTTGGACCTGGCGACGGCGCAACGCAACCTGGGCCTGGCCGTGCGCGGCGCGCTCGCGCTCGGCCGCACCCGGGCCGAGGAAGGCGACATCGGCCGCGCGGCGGAACTCGTCGCCACCGCCGTCGGGGCGGTGCCCGCCCACGAAAACACGGCCGACGTCCGCGCGGCCCGCGCCGTCCACCACGCGTGGGTCGGCAGCGACGAAGAACAAGCAAGCAAGAGGGGATGAGGGATGGCAAGAACCGAGAGGAAGTACCGGCCCGAGGAGCTGGACGAGGCGGCGCTGCGCGGGCCTGAGGCCAGGACGCGGCTGCTGTACGACTGGTGGTGCGACGAGAGGGACCAGGAGGCGTACATCGCCGGGTTGAAGGGCAGGACCGTCCAGTTCGATGGGCGCGTGCTCTTCGAGAACGACCCGGCCCCGCCGCGCGACCAGCCGGTGCGGCTGGGGCATGCGAAGGTCACGCTGATCAGCGACCCGGGCGAGGTGGCCAAGGCGCTGCGCAGCCCCCGTGCGTTCAGCAACCGCCCGTATGCCGAACTGGGTGGCGCCGGCTTCATGCTGGCCATCGACCCCGGCGGCCAGCCGGACGACTGGCACCGGGTGCAGCGCGAAGTCGCCTCCGCCGCACTCGGCGCTTTCGATCCCGCGCAGCTCGCGCGGGCCGCCGTGGCGACGCGGCAAGCGGAAATCCTCAGCCTGCGCGCGTCGACCTTCGACCTGGCGGACTTCGCGCAGCAGGCGGCGCTGCGCTACTTCGGGCTGGTGTTCGGGTACTCGGGCGCCGACCACGGCACGCTGGAGGAGGCCGCGCGCACCGGCTACCGCGCGCTGCAGTACCTGATCGTCGGCCGCCATTTCGTCAGCGAGCCGGCCACCATCCCGCAGGCGCAGCAAGCGCTGGCGCGGCTGTCGACCCGCACCTCCGCGCTGATCGACCAGTACGCCACCTTGCTGCGCGCACCGCGCAAGGGCTACCGGCCCGGCGCGCCGCCGCCCGACGCCACCGGCCGCCCGGCGTGCAGCCGTGGCCCGAACTCGGCCTCAGCGGACTCGGCGAGCCGGTGCTGCGCACGTTGTCCGACCAGGCCCGCACCCTCAGCGGGCAGGACCTGTGCAACCCGGTCGGCGGCCTGCTGGTGGGCACCGTCGGCAACGTGCAGACGGCGCTGTGCCTGGTGGTGCGTGCGCTGCTCGCATCGCGTGAGTTCCACACGCTCCGGCAGCAGGGCCGGACGGCCATCGCCGAACGGCTGCGCGCGCTGATGGCCGCGCATCCGCCCGTTCCGTTCGTGCCGCGGCGCGCGGTCGATGCGATCAACGTGGGCGGCGTCCACATCGAAGAGAACGGCGACTGCATCCTGGCGCTGCGTCCCAGCACGGACAGCGGCTGCCCCTTCGGCCATCCGTCCGGCGCCGCGCCCGCGCATCCCTGCCTGGGCGTCGAATTCATCGAACCGCTGCTGCGCGAGATCCTCGGGCGGGTGCTCGCGCTGCCGGATGTCGAACAGGTGCTCGACCCGCTCGACGGCGAGCCGGTCCAGCCGGAGCGGCTGTGGGGCTTCGGCTGCATGCGCTACCCGCTGCGCTACCGGCGCGACAAGGTGCGCGTGCAGCAGCCGCTGATCGTCGTCATGCCGGTCAGGGCGCCGGTGGCCGAGAACGCCGAGCGGCTGCGCCGGATCATCCGCGCCGCCGCGCCGCGCATCGAATACCTGCTCGCCGATTCCGGCATCGTGCACGTCGCGTGGTTCGAGTTCATGGAGCACGACACGCAGCTCGCGCTGCGCACCGTGTACGACGGCGACTTCGACACCTACATCCAGCATTTCGCGCTGACCGCGGGCGAACTGTTCGACCAGTTGTTCTCGTGCATCGAAGGCGGCCCGCCGATGCCGGTGGCCGAGCACCCGAACGAGTTCGTCGAGACGATCCGCCGCTTCAACCGGTCGCCGCTCGGCGGCTACTTCTATTGCGCCTACCCGCAGCAGCCGGTGGCCCGCATCCCGGGGGAACCAGCGGTGCGTACTGATGTCCGGCGATCCTGCTGCGGCCCTCGCATGCCGAGGCGGTGGTGCATTTCGTGCTGCAGGTGCGGCCCCGCACCGACCGCTGCATCGGCAGCGACGACGAACCGATCCTCGGCGGCGGCGCGGCGCGCCAGGCGTTGTCGGCCTTCCTGCACGAGGTGCCGCTGACCGTCGGCGACGACCAAGGCCAGCGCGGCCTGCACTGCACGCTGGGCTTCAGCTACCGGGGCCTCGAGGCGCTCGGCATGACGCCGGCCTACCTGCGCGTGTTCTCGCGGCTCGCGCCCGCCTTCGCCGAGGGCGCGCCGCTGCGCGCGGCGCAGCTCGGCGACAGCGGCGGCAGCGCGCCCGCCCATTGGGACTACGGCTTCGGCATCGATCACGCGCATGTGATCGTCACCTGCCACGGCGCGTGCGAGGCGCTGCGGCTGCTGGTGGACAAGTGGGGCGCCAGCTGGAGCCCCGAGCGCAAGGAGGCCCCGCTCATCTGCGTCGGCATCCACGAAGGCCACCGCCTCGGCGCTCCCGACGGGCAGGGCGGCCAGTGGGTGCACTTCGGCTTTCGCGACGGGCTGGTCGACCACCACATCGAGGGCGTGCAGGGCACGAGCCGCTCGCACTGGTGGACCGCGTTGCGCATGCGGCCGGCGAGTTCCTCCTCGGCCACCCGAACAACGACGCGTGCAACCCGTTCTCGCTGTCGACCGCGCCGCGCGAGGTGCGCGAGTTCTTCCACGACAGCAGCTTCGGCGTGCTGCGCAAGATGGAACAGGACGTCGTCGGTTTCGAGCGCGCTGTCGAGAACTGGCGCGCGCAGGCGAAGCAGGTGCTGCGCACGCCCGTCACGCGCGCGTGGATCAAGGCGAAGCTGTGCGGACGCTGGCCCGATGGCCGGTGGCGCGGCCGGGCCAGTTCGAGCCGAAGGTGCCTCCCGCGAAAGACGACATGCGCCTGCGCTTCGACCAGACGCCGAGGGCACAGGCTGTCCCTTCTCCTCCCACGTCCGCCGCATGGACCCGAATGGCCACGCCGGCGCGCGGCAGCGGCCGCGCACGCTGCTGCGGCGCGGCATGCCTTACGGCCCGGCGAACTGGGACGGAACCGACGACCGCGCGAAGCCGCCGCGCGGCTTGATGGGGCTTTTCTTCTGCGCCGGCATCGACGACCAGTTCGAGCCGCTGCTGGGCCTGTGGGCCAATGGACCGCCGCCGGGCGGCGCCGCGGGCCGGCTGGCGAGCGACCCGTTCGCGGGCCAGAACGACGACCGGAAGCCGAGGCGATCGTTCCGCTCGGCGCGTTGCCCACGCTGCGCCTGCGCGGCCTCGATCGTGGACGCGCACCCGCGGCACCGTGTACGCGTGGCACCCCACGCGCGCGGCCGTGCTGCGCATCCTCGAAGGCAACTACCGGCCGCCCGACGAGGGCCCGTGGCTGTGAGCGGCACGGGCTTCGCGGCCCGAGGAGGTGCCCACGCCCGATGCCGTGCGCGAACGGCCGCCGGCGGACCGCTACTGCGACCTCGTCCTCAACGGTGGCGTGGCCAGCGGCATCGTCTACCCGTGGGCCATCGTGGAACTGGCGCGTAGCTTCCGCTTTCGCCGCATCGGCGGCAATTCGGTGGGGGCCATGGCGGCCGCGCTGGCCGCCGCGGCGGAATACGGGCGCTGCAACGGCAACCCCAACGCCTTCGAGGTGCTGCGCCAGCGCCGCTCGACCTCGCGGAGGAGAAGGGCGGCCTGACGCTGATGCGGCGGCTGTTCCAGCCCAGCGCCGGCGTGCGCCGGCTGTTCGATGCGCTGATGGTCGGCATCCACCACCTGAACCCCGCCGCGCCGGTGCGCTTCGCCAAGCTGCTGACGCTGCGCGACATCCTGCGGCTGTACCGCCTGGATCTCTGGTGGCTCGTGGGCGCGCTGGCGCTGCTGGCTCCCGCCCTCCTTGCGGCACAGGATGCGGGCAACCACGTCGCGGTCGCCCTGCTCGGCATCGTTGCGTTCGCAACGGTGGGCCTGGTCGTCGCGGACGCGAAGGTCCCCCGACCGCCGGCGCGGGCCCATCCTCGGGACCCTGCTGCTCCTGTTGTTCGGCGCGCATGCGTTCTCGGCGGTGCTGGCCGGACCGTTGCCGCTGCTTTGCTTCCTGCTGTGGCCGCTGGCGCTCGCGATCGGCAGCCTGCTGTTGCAGGTGCGGCCGGAGCTCGCAGCCTTGCGGGCCAACGGCTATGGCCTGTGCACCGGCCGGGCGCAGCCGGATGCGCAGGGCCGCATCACGGAGAAGGCGCTGGTCGAGTGGCTGCACGAAGGCATCCAGCGGTCGGCCGGGCGCAACCAGGGCGATCCGCCGCTCACCTTCGCCGACCTGTGGAGCGCGCGGCGCCTCGGCAGCGCGCCGGCGCCGGGCGAGGAGTCGATCAGCCCGGAGATGTTCAGCACCAACATCACGCTGGGCCGGCCCGTGAACTGGCCCTTGCGGGATGGGCAGAGCCGCCTCTTCTTCCCGGAGAAGGAATGGGAGCAGGTGTTCCCGCCCACGCTGATGAGCGCGGTGATGCGCGCATCCGTGCCGTACGCGCCCGACAGCGAGAGCGACCCCACCGGCGTGTGCGTGCCACCGGGCCTGCGCGAGGTGCCGAGCGAAGGGCTGCCGATCGCGGTGGCGGCGCGCCTGAGCCTCTCGTTCCCTTTCCTCTTCACCTTCGTGCCGGTCTACGCCGTCGACTACGAGATGCCGAAGGGCCAGCGCACGCTGCGCCAGTGCCAGCTGACGGATGGCGGCCTGTGCACCAACTTTCCGATCCACCTGTTCGACGCGGCGCATCCGCGCTGCCCCACCTTCGGCCTGATGCTCAGCCGCCGCATCGCACCCTACAAGGACGAACCCGTGTGGCTGCCCGACCAGCACCTCGACGGGCGCTCGGACAACTGGACGCGCTCGGTGCCGGGCGCCGAAGATCCACCGCCGCCGCCCGTGAAGGGACTGGGTGGACTGATCCTCGGCATGGCGACGACGGCGCTGGGCTGGAACGACAACCTGATCAGCCGGCTGCCGCACGTGCGCACGCGCGTGCTGCGCATGCACCTGCGGCAGGGTGAAGGGCAGCTCAACATCCTGATGCCGCGCACCACAGTCCTGCGCATGGCGCACGACTACGGCACGCTCGGTGGCCGCAAGCTGGTCGGGCGCTTCGTCGCGCGCGACGGCAACGCCGGCGTGGCCTGGCGCGAGCACCTGTACGTGCGCGCGATGAACGAGCTGCGGGGGCTGCGCGAGCACCTGCGCGGCTACGGCGACGCGGTGACGGCGGGCGGCTTCGGTCCTCCGCTGGCGGCCCTGCTCGCCGACGCCGCCAGGGCGGCCGCCGCTGCGCGAGAAATACCCGGGCCAGGATTCGCCGGGCGCGCAGCTCACCGAGGCACAGGCCGAGACGCTCCAGAAGCTGGTGCGCGCGGTGTCCGACCTCGAGCAGCAGCTCGAGGATGCCGGACTCGAACGCGGGCCTTACCAGGCGATGCCATCGACCCGCCTGCACCTGCGCTCGCGGCTCTGAGGCCGCGCAGGGTCAGGCCGGGACTTCCTCGCGCCCGTCGGGATACTTCGCGAAGCGCTTCGGCGCGGCGCCGTGCACCGGCGCCGTGTCGCCGAAGCTCCAGCCGCCGAACTGCGTGCGCTGGTAGTCCTGCATGGCCTTCATGATCTCGGCCTGCGTGTTCATCACGAACGGGCCGTACTGCGCCACCGATTCGCCGATCGGGCGGCCCTGCAGCAGCAGGAATTCGCACACCGTGTCGCCGGCGGCGAGAGCCACTTCGACGTCGGCTTCGAGGCTGATCGCCGCGGGGCCCTGCACGGTGCGGCCCGCGATCGTCGCGGCGGCGCCCTTGAAGAAATAGAGCGTGCGGCGCGTGCCCGCCAGCGCCGCCGGCGGCAGCTGGAAGCCGGCGCCCGCTTCCATGCGCAGCGTCCAGATGGCGACGTCGCTTTCGGCCTGCGCCGCCCACGAATCGGGCGGCGGCGCCAGCGGCGCGACGTCGCCGAAGCGGCCGGCGATCACCGCCACCTCGGTATTGCGGCCCGCGGCGTCGGCCAGCACGCGGCGCGGCACCTGCTCGTTCCAGAGCATGGTGAAGTGCGGGTCGGCCATCTTGTTGCGCGCCGGCAGGTTCAGCCAGATCTGGAACAGCTCCAGCGGGTTCTCTTCATCCGCCTTGAGCAGCGGGAACATTTCGGAGTGCACGATGCCGCGGCCGGCGGTGAGCCACTGCACGTCGCCGCCCCCGAAGCGCGCAGTGGCGCCCAGCGAGTCGCTGTGGTCGATCAGGCCCTTGCGCACGATGGTCACGGTCTCGAAGCCGCGGTGCGGGTGCGCCGGAAAGCCCGGCACGCTGTCGCCGTGGTACATGCTCCAGCCGTCCTTGCGGCTGAAGTCCTGGCCGATGTCGCGACCCGCCAGCGAAACTGCAGGCCCCATCGCGCCGTTGCCTTTCGGGTAGGCGTCGTCGTGGTACGCGCAGAACAGGAACGGGTCTGCGGTCTCCCGGGAAGCCGAGGGGCTTGACGGCGAGGATGGGGGAGGACGACATGGATTCTCCAAACACGGTAGATCGGGGTGGGCCGCTTCGATTTCAACCAGCCTCTTCACACCGGCCAGGCCACATGCAAATCGCTGAAGCGATTTGCATGTGAATCCTCAGTGGTGGTGGCCGTGTTCGCCGTGGACGTGCTTGTGCTGGATTTCCTCTGCGGATGCAGCGCGGACGCCGGTGACCTTCAGCCAGAACTTCAGTTCCTTGCCGGCCAGCGGGTGGTTGCCATCGAGGTGCACTTCGGTGCCCTTGATCTTCATCACGTGGAACACGTGCGGCGTGCCGTCGTCCGTGCGGCCCTCGAGCTGGCCGCCGACCTTGACGCCCGGCGGGAACTCGCTCTTGGGGATGACGCGCACGAGCGACTCGTCGCGCACGCCGAAAGCGTCTTCGGGCTGCAGCTGCAGCGTGCATTCGAAGCCGGGCTCCTGGCCGTCGAGCGCGGCCTCGATCTTGGGCAGCGTGTTCTCGTAGCCGCCATGCAGGTAGACCATGGGGGTGCGGCTTTCCTCGATGAGCTTGCCGCTGGCTTCGGCCACCTTGTAGCGCAGGGTGACGACGGTGTCTTGGGTGATCTTCATCCGGCGATTGTGCCGAATCAGCCCGCCGCCTGCAGCGCGGGCGGCTGCGGCAGCAGGCGGAACAGCAGCGCGCCCAGCCCGAGGAAGAAGGCGATGGCGGCGAGCACCGCCGCATAGCGTTCGACGCCCGGGGCGTGCGCCTGCGACGCCACCAGCCCGGTCAGCCACTGCATCAGCGCCACGCCGAGGAACAGCGCCATCGTGTACACGGCCATCGCCCGGCCCGTCAGGCGCGAGGGATATGCCGCCCGCACGTCGGCGTACTGCATGGTGATGAAGCCCGACAGCACCCCGATGGCGAGCGCGGCCGCGACGTCGATCCACGCGCCGGGCTGCAGCGCCATCAGCAGGAACAGCAGCGCGCAGGCGAGCGTGAAGCCCAGGATCCAGCGGCGGCGCGTGCGGTCGCCGGGGTCGAGGCGGCCGAACAGCGGCGGCGCGAAGATGCCGGTGGCCGACACGGCGAAGGCGACGTGGCCGCTGTGCACCGGGCTGAAGCCGTAGCGGTCGATCAGCAGCGGCCCGAGCCACAGCCCGCGCAGGGAAAGGAAGGCGGCATAGGTGAACAGCGCCAGCGCGATGATGCCCAGCGTGTGCGGCAGGCGGAACAGCTCGCCGTAGCCGCGCAGGGCGCCGGCGACGTCCGGGCGCTGCGGCGGCGCATCGGCCGCGCGCGGTTCGTCCCTGACCATGCGCCAGATCAGGAGCCACGCGACCGCGGCGCATCCGGCCAGCACGAAGAAGCCGGCGCGCCACGACCACGCCTCGATGACCCATGCCAGCGGGGTGCCGGTGGCCAGCAGCCCGACCGAGCCGATGCCCATCGCCATGCCGTTGACGGGTGCGAAGCGGCCGGGCTCGAAGCGCCGCGCGATGAAACACGGTGCAGGCCAGAAGGCCGGCGCGCAGCCGATGCCGGTCAGCACCGGCCGGCGACGAGCCAGGCGAAGCTGGGCGCGGTCGCCGTCACCAGCGCGCCGACGATGGTCAGCGGAAACACGGCCAGGACGGTGCGCCGCGGGCCGTAGACGTCGAGCCCCATGCCCATGAAGAGCTGGAGCGAGCCGAAAGCAAAGTGGAAGGACCCCGCGAACACGCCGAGCGCCTGCGGCGTCAGCCCGAACTCCTGCTGCAGCGGCGGCGCCATGATGGCCGCGACGGTGCGGAAGGCCTGGCTCAGCGCGAAGCCGCAGATCAGCACCAGCAGCATCGTCCGGCGGCGCGTTCGTTCTTCATGGGCGGGCGGCGGCGGGCAAGGCGCTAGTTTAGGCGGGCCGAGGTTGCGGAAATTTACGCATGCTTTACGCCGCCGCCGTCTGGTGGCACGTTGTGGATACATCGCACCTGCACACTTGCCCTCATGGACACCCTCGCCCGCTTCCGCCCCCGGCGCAGCCTTCCCCGGCTGGCCGCCCTCGTGCTGCTGTGCACGGCTCCGTTCGCGCTTGCCCAGCAGGCGGGGGCCGAGTCCGAAGCCGATCCGCCCGGCCGCGTCGGCTACCTGAGCTACCGGCAGGGCAGCGTGGTGTTCGCCCCCGAGGGCGAGGAAGAATGGGTCGAGCTGCCGCAGAACCGGCCGCTCACCACCGGCGACCGGGTCTGGAGCGACCGCGGGGCGCGCGCCGAAGTCCACTGGGTTCGGCCACGCTGCACGTGGACGGCGAAAGCCACGTCGGCGTGAGCGCGCTGGACGACCGCAACGCGCAGTTCATCGTGATGCAGGGTTCCGTCAACGCGCGGGTGCGCGACCTGCAGCCCGGCGAGAACTTCGAAGTCGACACGCCGCACCGGCCTTGCGCGCCATGCAGCCGGGCGACTACCGCGTGGATGTCGATCCTTCCGGCGGCCATACGCGCGTGGTGGTCTACAGCGGCCAGGCCACGGTCTATGGCGAAGGCGGCCAGGCCGTCAGCCTGGCGGCCGGCCAGCAGGCCAGCTTCTCGGGCCGCATGCTGGCGCAGGTGCAGTCGCCGCCGCTGCGGCAGGACGACTTCGCGCAGTGGGCCGCCGAGCGCAACCGCGCCGAAGACCAGTCGGTGAGCGCGCGCCACGTGCCGCGCGGCGTGGTCGGCTATCCGCAGCTCGACGCCCACGGCAGCTGGAGCCAGGACCCGACGCACGGCACCGTCTGGTACCCCAACGTCACGGTGCAGGACTGGGCGCCGTACCGCCACGGCCGCTGGACTGGGTCGACCCGTGGGGCTGGACCTGGTGGACGACGCGCCCCGGGGCTTCGCGCCCTTCCACTACGGCCGCTGGGCGACCATCGGCAATCGCTGGGCCTGGGTCCCCGGCCGCATGGCGCCGCGCCCCGTGTACTCGCCCGGGCTGGTGGTGTTCATGGGCGGCAACGGCGTCGATCTCGGCGTCGGCACCGGGCCCAGCGTCGGCTGGTACCCGCTGGCTCCCGGCGAAGCCTGGTACCCGACGTACCGCGCGACGCCGCGCTACCTGGGCTTCGTCAACTTCAACATCAACCTCGGCCGCTATCCGCGCAACTACGACAACCACTTCCACCGCCGGCATCACCACGGTGTGACGGTGGTGCGCGAGGACGACTTCCGCCGCGGACGGCACATCCCGGACCACTGGCGCCGGGTGCAGCCGTCCGGTTTCGACCGCGCGCGCATCGGCGTCGCGCCGGGCCGGCCCGACTTCCGCGACCGGCGCGGCGACCGCGACAACCGCTTCGTCGCGCCGCGCCTGCAGGCGCCGGCGCCGCAGTTCGAGCGCGGCCAGTTCCGCCGCGACCAGTACGTGCGGCCGGCGCAGCAGGGCGACGACCGGCGGCCGCAGGGGCGCGACAACGCCGAGCGCGAACGTGATCGCGATCGCCGGGATGCGGATCGCAACGACCGCAACGACCGCAACGACCGGGACCGGCGCGACTGGAACCGGGGCGGCGCCGACCGCGACCGCGCGGTGCGCGAGCAGGCGCAAGCCCAGCGCGAGCAGCAGCAGCTGCAGCGCGACGCCGAGCGCAAGGCGCGCGAGCAGATCCGCGAGGCGCGGCCGCAGCGTGACCGCGAAGAGCGTGCCGCGCCGATCCGGCCGGCGCCGCGCGCCGAGCGCGAGGAACGGCGCGAGCAGCGGGTGGAAAAGCGCGAGGAACGCGTCGAGCGGCGCGAGGAACGCAATGAGCGCCGGGCCGAACGCGGCAACGACCGGCCGCAGCGCGTCGACCGGCCGGAGCGCGGCCGTGGCGGCGAGGAGCGCGGCGGCCGCGGCCAGCGCGACGACGACGGCCCGGGCCGCGGCGGCCGCAACTAGGCGGCTGCCTCCGTCGCGCCGAAGCCGGCGCAGACCGCTGCCGCCGTCTCGCGCGCCTCGCGCAGCACGCGGCGGCCGCCCGGGCCGAGCACCACGGCCCGGCCCTGCCCGGCACTGCGGGCGACCAGCCCCAGTTTTTCCATCGGCCGGATGTGCATCAGCAGCCGGAGCTGCGCACGCCCGTGCGCGTGGCCAGCTGCGGCAGCGGCAGTCCGCCGGCGGCGTCGTGCAAGGCATCGAGCAGCACGAAGTCTTCCCACGAAAGGCCGTGGTGCGTGCCGAGTTCCTCGTCGAGCACGAAGGTGGCGGCGGCCCGCCGGCGTTCGCGGGCCGGCAGGCGTCGAGTGCGGCGAGGTTCATGGCGCGGCCTCCAGCCCCAGTTCTTCGCGGTGCAGTTCCAGCAGCGTGCGCAGTTCCTCCCGGTAGTCGAAGGCCGGGTCGCTGCGCTCCTTCACCGGGGCGAGCACCTCGAACGAGAAGGCGGCGGGGTCCTGCCGCCACGCGGCCTGCAGCGCCTTGTCGGGGTGCGACCCGAGCCGCAGCTCGAACTGGATGCGCCGCAGCATGGCATGGACATCGCGGCTCGCGCCCACCCGCACGTGCGTGCCGGCGCGGTCCCGCACCGTACAGGCCCATGGGCGGGAAGGCGTCGCGTGCTTCACGGGCGAGCCGGCGGCGTTCGGCTGGGGCGGTGGTCTTGGTCATGGGCGAAATATACCCGGGTGAAATAGCGCAGTCAATATCACCCGGATCAAATTTGCCGCACACACCGAAACTTCCAGTTCTCCTATCCTGAGGCTCTCCCCCGAAAGGAACCGTCATGCAGGAAAAGTCCGCCGACAAGCACCCCCTCAGCGACCTCGCCTACGACTGGATCACGCTGATGCAGAACAAGGCGCAGGCCCTGATCGCGTACGACCAGTACATCAAGGACGCCGAAGCCGCCGGCTCCGCCGAATGCGCCGCCTTCTTCCGCAAGGTGCACGACAGCGACAAGGCGCAGCTGGAGGAAGCGAAGAAGCACCTCGTGATGGTGCTGGAGGGGAAGATGGGGAAGGGGCAGTAGGCGGGAATCAGCGCAGGTTTCGCATCAGTTTGCGCTGCCCTGCCGCGCGCCGCCCAACCGGCTTTGCAGGATCTCGATTTCTTGCCGCAGTCTCAGTTTCGACCTTTCGGTGGAGCGCTTCTCCGCCTCGGTCGAACTGGTCGAAATGCTCGCGTCGAGCGTCTTGATCTGCTCCGCCAGTGCCTTGATGCGTGACTCGATCTCGGGAATGGATTGTTCGACCCGCTTCTCCGCGTCATTCCCGATCAACTCGAGTCCTGTCGAGAACGAACATGCCTCGTGATAGGCCGCGGCCTCGCTGACGGCGCGCCCGGCCTGGTACTCGAACAACGGGCGCAACTGGTTGGCGCGCATCAGGTTGAGGCGCCGCTCGCGTTCGCCCTTGATCGCGCGCTTGATGGCGGGCACCACGGCATTGCGGTAAACCTCCTTGTTGATCACCGCTTGCGTGCCCGTCGTGATCGCCGCTCCCGTCGACAAGGCTTGCGCCCATGCCTTTCCCGTCACCACGGCCGCCAGTGCGGACTGGGTCAACGCGCCGAAGCCGAAGGTCGCATTGAACAGCGAAGCCGTGGCCTCGGTGTCCGACAGGTGCTTCTCGCACATCTGGACGCTGCGGGAAATGATCTCTTCCTGCAGCTGGTTGCGCAGCGTCATGCAGTTGGCCTCCTGTTGGCGCTCCATGAGGCTGGCTGTGCCGCCGGGCGCCAGTCCCCCGGCGCCGTACTTCTTGACCTCGTCCTCGAGGCGCCTGATGTCTGCCGTCACCTGTCTTTCCAGCTCCGGCAGCTTGGCGCTTTCGGTGGTCAGTGCGTCCACACGCTTGCCCTGCGCCATGACCTCCGTGTCCGCCACGTCCTTCAGCTTTTCGGCACTGGCCAGCCCCGCCCGAGCCTTGACCACGGCTTCTTCGCGCTGCTGCTTTTCTTCGGGTGCAGCGCTGGCGGCAGCGGCAGTGGCCGCCTTGAGGTTTGCCTGCGACGTGGCCGGGCGGTGTTGGCGTCGGCTTGGGCCGTGCTTCGCGTGACCAGCACATCCTTTTCCGTCTTGATGCTCGCCGGCAGCACCTCGGCGCGTTGCTGGATGTCGAGGCGCTTCGCCCTGGCGTGATCGAGGGCGTGGCCGATGCTGATTCCGAATTCGCTGGGAGCGATCATCTCCCCATGCATGCCAGAACGCGCTCGTACGCCGTTCGCTGGCTGCCCGCCACCGTGCCGGATTTCAGGTCCTGCGGAAAGACGTAGGTGTCGAGGTCGAGCGGGCACATGACATCGACGGGCGTGCCGGCGCTCCTGCTGCCGCTCTGGCCCTTCGGTGTCGTCGGGCACCGATTGCTGGCTGGTGAAGGAGGGCTCCCCGCCACCGGTTCGACGCGCGATCCCCACTGCACCAGCACCGGGTCTACGCGGTATGCAGCGTGCGCCGTGTCCGGGTAGGGCAAGGCGCACCCGGAAAGTCCTGTCAGCGAAAGCGACGCCGCAATGGCGGGCCTGCGCAGAAACAGGTTCAGTGATGCGGACGCAACCCCCATTGGACGCTCCCCAAATGCGGGAAGCGCAACCGGTTGATTGTTCCAGTTATCGAAGCGCCGTCCCTCTTGTGGCGGAGCATAAGGAGTCGGACGCGGGCGCACCTCCCCAGATCTGGCGAGGTTTGATGCCGGCCCCCTACCCCTCCTCCCGCACCCTGAACTGCGAAGCCAACTGCTGCTGCACCCCCGGCGGCACGGGCTCGTAGTGCGAGAACGCCACCGTGTACCGCCCCTCTCCCCCAGTCAGTGAATTCAGCCGCGACTGGTAGCTGGAAAGTTCCGACAGCGGCGCCTGCGCCAGCACCGTCAGCGCGCCGATCGCCGCGCCGGACTGCGTGCCGCTCACCTGCCCGCGGCGCGAGGCGAGGTCGCCCGTGATGTCGCCCATGTGGTGCTCCGGCGCCGTGATCTCCACGTCGACGATCGGCTCCAGCACGCAGGGCCGCGCCGCCTGCACTGCCGTTGCCGGGGCCTTGCGCGCCGCCGTCACGAAGGCGATCTCCTTGCTGTCGACGGTGTGGTGCTTGCCGTCGTACACCACCACCTTGACGTCGACCACCGGGTAGCCCGCCACCACGCCTTGCTCCATCGCCGGCGCACGCCCTTCTCCACCGCGGGCATGAAGTTGTGCGGGATCGCGCCGCCCTTCACCTCGTCGACGAACTGGAAGCCGCTGCCGCGCGGCAACGGCTCCACGCGCAGGAACACCTCGCCGAACTGCCCGGCGCCGCCGGTCTGCTTCTTGTGGCGGTGATGGCCCTCGGCCGGCGCGGTCACGGTCTCGCGGTAGGCGATGCGCGGCGGCCGCGTGTCGACCTGGCAGCCGTGTACTTCGGTCAGGCGCTCGAGCAAGGTGCGCAGGTGCAGTTCGCCCAGTCCGTAGACCACGCTTTCGTTGGTGCTCGCCACGTGCTCCACCCGCAGGCACGGGTCTTCGCTCACCAGCTTCTGCAGGATGTCGTGCAGGCGCTGTTCATCGCCGCGCCGCTTCGGGTCGATCGCGAGGCCGTGCACCGGCAGCGGAAACTCCAGTGGCTTCAGGTGGATGTGCGCGTCTTCGGCCGCGTCGTGCAGCACGGCGTCGAAGTGCAGTTCCTCCACCTTGGCGATGGCGCACAGGTCGCCGGGGACCGCCTTCGCCACCTCCGTCAGCTCCTTGCCCCGCAGCATGAAGAGGTGGCCGACCTTGAAAGGGCGCCGGCCGTCGCCCACGTACAACTGGCTGTCGCGGGTGATGGTGCCCCTGGTGCACCCGCAGCACGCCCATCTTGCCCACGTAAGGGTCCTGCGTGACCTTGAAGACGTGCGCCAGCACGTGCCGGTCCGGGTCGGGCACCGCACGGATCGGTTTCGCATCCTCGCCTTCTCCTTCCGGGAAGGCCGGCGGGTTGCTCTCGGTGGGGTCGGGCAGCAGCCGCTCGATGACGTCCAGCAGTTCCGGCACCCCGGCGCCGGTGCGCGCGGACACGAAGCAGATCGGGATGAGGTGGCCCTCGCGAAGCGCCTGTTCCAGCGGCGCGTGCAACTCCTTCGGGTCGACGTCGCCTTCGTCCGGTAGCGCTCGACGAAGGCGGCATCGACCTCCACCACCTGCTCCACCAGCGCACGGTGCGCCGCCTCGACCGACGAGAAGTCCGGCGGCGGCCCGTCGCCGTTCAGGTTCCAGAAGCAGTCGAGCACCCGCTCGCCGCGCTGAGAGGGCAGGTTGACGGGCAGGCATTCGCGCCCGAACGTGGCCTGGATCCGCGCCACCAGCCCCTGCAGGTCGGCGCCCTGCGTGTCGATCTTGTTGACGACGATGATGCGGTCGCGCTCGCGCTGCCGGGCCCACTCCATCATGCGCACGGCCATCGGCTCGATGCCGGTGGCCGCGTTGATCACGATCGCCGCCGTCTCCACCGCTTCCAGCGCCGGCAGGGATTGCCCGAGCAGGTCGGGCGCGCCGGGGGTGTCGACGAGGTGGGTGAGGATGCCGCGGTGCTCGAAGTGCAGCAGGCTGGCGTTGAGCGACCGCAGCGAGCGTTTCTCCAGCGGGTCGTGGTCCGAGGTGGTGGTTCCCTTCTCCACGCTGCCCGGCGCGCCGATCGCCCCGGCCTTCCACAGCATGGCTTCGGCGAGGCTGGTCTTGCCTGCGGCGCTCGGCCCCACGAGGGCCAGCGTGCGCCGGTTGGCAATGTCGCGATGAGTAGCCACGGCAGACCCTCCGGTAACGTGAGGAGGACCATCCTACGCACGCAGCCCGCCCGCTGCAATTCGTTCAGCTCGACAGTCTGTCGTGCAGCGCCGCGGCCAGCACCCAGTCGTCGGGCGTGGTGAGCTTGATGTTGAGTTTCTCGCCCGGCACGGTCGCCACTGCGTGCCCTGCACGCAGCAGCAGCTGGACGGTGTTCTGCACCTCCCAGCCCTCCCGCCGCGCCTGCTCGCCGGCCGCCTGCAGCAGCAGGGTGGCGTAAGCCTGCGGCGTCTGCGACGCGCCGGCGAACGCGCCGGGATGCGCGCGCACGATGCGTCCCTCCTCCAGCACGTACCAGGGGCACGTCGCCGGGCAGGCAGGGCGTCGCCGCGCCGGTTTGCTGCGCCGCTTCCAGCACATTGCGCGCCAGCGCCAGCGACGCGAAGGGGCTCGCGGCATCCCAGACCGGGGACCACGGGCGGCGCGCGCGCTCGGCGAGCCGCTGCACCGTCTGCTGGCGGGTGGCGCCGCCCTCCACGGCCACCGTTCCCGGGGGCGCCTGGTTGCCGGGCGCGCACGCCACGAGCACCTCGGCGCCGAGTCGGCGCGCCTTCTCGGCGACCCACTCGATGACCGGGCGGCCGTTCAGCGGCAGCAGTGCCTTGGGGCCGAGCCCGAGCCGCTCGCCGCTGCCGGCCGCCGGGATGAGGACGCTGACGTCGGACGCTGGCGGCCCGCTCATCGGGGCGCGGCCGCCGCGAGGGTTTCGCGCCATCCGCGCAGCTGGGCCGTGTCGCCGCTGCGCATGGCGATCGTCTCCAGCAGCCGCAGCGTGCTCGCCAGTCGCCGGTCAGCCAGCGGTCGCACAGGCCTTGCAGGGCCCAGCAGTGCCAGCTCAGGTTGAGGTCGTGCAGCGAGCGGTTCGAGATGCGCGTGTCCCAGTCGGCGCGCGGCGTGCGCCAGTCGCCGTAGAAGCCGCGCAGCATCACGTCGGGCGGGTCCGGCCACCAGACGGCGCCGACCGGGCCCGGGCGCTCGGCCAGGTCGAACCAGGGCAGCACCAGCACGCGCTGCCATTCGGGCGGGCGGCCGTACAGCCAGACGCCGCCCCGGATGCGTTCGCGCACCGGGTCGCGCAGCATGCCGAACAGGTCGACCGACAGCCCGCTGGCGGGTTCGACCCAGTCGCCATGTTGCCGAAGGGCGGCACGTCGCTGGCGCGCTGCAACCCCCAGTTCTGCATCAGCCGGCCGGCCAGGGGAGAAATCTTCGAGCCACACGCCCGGGTCGATGTCCTTGTCGTGCGGCAGCAGCGCGCCGTCGCGCTCCATGCCCAGCAAGGTGCCGGCATAGGGAAAGGCGTGGCATCCCTCGGATTTCAGGCGGGCCAGCAGCTGCCACATGAGGCGGGCGGCGGCCTCGCGGTCCCGGTGGCCGGCGCCTGTTCGCGCACCGGCACCATGCCGTCGCGCGTGACTTCGGCCAGGGGCATCGAGCGCATGCACCAGCTGGGTGTGCATCTGCGCCATTTCGCCTTGCAGGAGGGCGGCGCGGGCGCCGGCCGTGGCCGATTCGATGCGTTGCAGGGCGGGGTGGGACATGTGCAGGGACTCTACCAGCGGGCGGGCGCTGCGGGGCCGCACGAACCGGCCGAAGGCTGTCAAGATACGTGCTCCGCTCGAGCAGCAATCGTCAGGAGTTCCAGCCCGTGGCCAGCAGCAAGGAGTCGACCCATCCCGCCCTTTCGCAACTGCGCAAGGAGGGCGCCAGCAAGGTGAAGGTCGCCGTCACCGACATCGACGGCATCCTGCGCGGCAAGTACCTGCACATCGACAAGTTCGAAGGCGCGGCCACCGGCGGCTTTCGGCTTCTGCGACGTGGTGCTGGGCTGGGACAGCCAGGACGTCACCTACGACAACACGCAGGCCACCGGCTGGCAGCACGGCTTTCCCGATGCGCTCGCCAGCGTCGACCTCGGCACCGCGCGCAAGGTGCCGTGGGACAACAACGTGCCCTTCTTCCCGGGCGAGTTCGTCAATGCCGACGGCTCGCCGCACGGCGTGTGTCCGCGGCAGACGCTCAAGCGCGTGCTGGCGCGGGCCGAGAAGCTCGGCTTCAACGTCATGACCGGCATGGAGTTCGAGTGGTTCAACTTCCGGGAGACCATCCATACGTGGGCGGCCAAGAACGGGGCGCCGCCGGAGCCGATCACGCCCGGCATGTTCGGCTATTCGCTGCTGCGCATGGCCGACAACCCGGGCTTCTTCAACGCGCTGATGGACGAGATGCTGGCCTTCGGCGTGCCCATCGAGGGGCTGCACACCGAAACGGGCCCCGGCGTCTACGAGGTCGCCATCGCGTTCTCGACCGCGCTGGAGCAGGCCGACCGCTCGGTGCTGTTCAAGACCGGCGCGCGCGAGATCGGCAAGCGCTTCGGCATCATGCCCAGCTTCATGGCCAAGTGGAGTCAGCAGTACCCCGGCTGCAGCGGCCACATCCACCAGAGCCTGACGGACGGCAGCAAGACGAACCTCTTCTACGACGGCGACAGCCCGCGCAAGATGAGCCCGCTGTTCGAAAGCTACCTCGCCGGGCAGGTGGCCTGCATGATGGAGTTCGGGCCCATGATCTGGCCCACCATCAACAGCTACAAGCGGCTGGTCGACGGCTTCTGGGCGCCGGTCAAGCCGACCTGGGGCATGGACAACCGCACGGCCAGTTTCCGCGTGCTGGCGGGCTCGCCCAAGGCCACGCGCCGGAGACGCGGTGCCCCGGCGCCGACGTCAACCCGTACCGGCCATGGCGGCGGTCATCGCCGCCGGCATGCACGGCGTCGAGAAGGGCCTGAAGCTCACCGCCCCGCCGATCACCGGCACCAACCAGGGCTCCGAGCACATCCCGCGCGCGCCGCGCACCCTGATCGAAACGACGCGCGTGTTCCAGCAATCGGAAGTTGCGCGCGACTGGCTCGGCGACGCCTTCGTCGACCACTTCGCCGCCACCCGCGACTGGGAATGGCGCCAGTGGCAGGACGGCGTGACCGACTGGGAGCTCAAGCGCTACTTCGAAATCATCTGAGGGGCGCCGTGCAGATCCGCCTGCTGACCGCCGCCGACGCACCCGCCTACCGGGCGCTGCGGCTGCGGGGGCTGCGCGAGCACCCGGAGGCCTTCACGTCCAGCTACGACGAAGACCTGCAGCACCCGGAACAGATCACGGCGGCGCGTCTCGCCTCCGCGACACACGCCTTCTGGGGCGCGTTCGAAAACGGTAAGCTTGTCGGCATCGTCGGCCTGAACGCGAACGGCGCGCCAAGAACCGGCACAAGGCGATCGTCGTCGGCATGTTTGTTGCAGGCGAGGCGGCGGGCCGGGGCGTGGGCCGCGGCCTGCTCCGGCGCTGCTGGCGCAAGCCCGCGGCGAGGGGCTCGAATCGCTGGTGCTCACCGTCACCGAGGGCAACGACAAGGCCCGGCGCCTTTACGAGGCAGCCGGCTTCCGCACTTTCGGCATCGAGCCGCGCGCCATCAAGATCGATGGCCGCGCTTGGGCCAAGAACCACATGGTCCTGGACCTGACCGCATGACACTCTCCAGCTTCTCCTTTCCCACCGCCATCCAGTTCGGCGCCGGCGCCCGCAAGGAAGTCGCCGCGCACCTGCGCGACCGGGGGCTGAAGCGCCCGCTGATCGTCACCGACCGCGCGCTCGGCGCGCTGCCGGTGCTGGCGGAATTCCGCACCCACCTGCAGGGGCTGGAGGTCGCCGTGTTCTCCGGCGTGTTCGGCAACCCGACGGCCTCGCAGGTCATGGCCGGCGCCGCCGCGTACAAGGCGCACAACGCCGATTGCGTGATCGGCTTCGGCGGCGGCGCCGCGCTCGACGTGGCCAAGGTGGTCGGCGTCGCCGCCACCCACGAAGGCGACATCATCGAATATGTCTGGGACCACCCGAAGGTGCGCCCCATCACCAACGCGCTGCCGTACTTCGTGGCGCTGCCGACCACCTCGGGCACCGGTTCCGAAGTGGGGCGTTCGTCGGTCGTCAGCGAAGACGACACGCACCTGAAGCGCGTCGTGTTCAGCCCGAAGATCCTGGCGCGCAAGGTGTTCGCCGATCCCGAGCTGACGCTGGCGCTGCCGCCCCACGTCACCGCGGCCACCGGAATCGACGCGCTCACCCACAACATCGAAAGCTACCTGTCGCCGGCCTACCACCCGCTGTGCGACGGCATCGCGCTGGAAGGCACGCGCATTGCCGCACGATCGATCGTCACCGCGGTGAAGGAGCCCGGCAACCTCGCGGCGCGCAGCGACATGATGATGTCCTCGATGATGGGCGCCATCGCGTTCCAGAAGGACCTGGGCGCGGTGCACGCGTGCGCGCACGCGCTGGGCGCCGTGTGCGACCTGCACCACGGTCTGGCCAACGCGCTGATGATCGACACGGTGCTGGAATGGAACCACGAGGCGGCGCCCGAGAAGTTCGAGGAGCTGGCCCACGTGTGCAAGGTGCCCGGCGGCGGCAAGGCGTTCGTGCCCTGGCTGAAGGAGCTCAAGGCGAGCATCGGCCTCGGCGGCACGCTCGCGTCGCACGGCGTCACGAAGGAGCAGATCCCGAAGCTGGTCGAGATCGCCTTCCGGGACATCTGCCACCAGACCAACGCACGGCCCTGCACGAAGGAAGACTTCGAGCGCCTGTTCGCGGCGGCGATGTGAAGGCGGGAACGGACCACCTTGAACGCAGAGGGCGCAGAGAAGGCGCAGAAATCGCAAAAGGACAACCTGAAATGAATGTCTTTCTTTTCTGCGACTTCTGCGCATCTTCCGCGCCCTCTGCGTTCAAGGAAGTTGGACTTCGCATGCCATGACCTCCCGCCTCAAGATCGGCATCTCCGCCTGCTTCTTCCATCCGGACGGGGAGCGCAAGGCGGCGCCGTCGAAGACCTTGCTGTGGATCGAGCAGTCGACCGCGCACTGGGTGCTGTCCGAGGATGCGCTGCCGGTCATGATCCCCTCGCTGCAGGGCGAGACCTTCCGCGGCAACATCGGCGTCGAAGCGTATGCCGAATGGCTCGATGGGCTGGTGATGCACGGTGGCGCCGACGTGTGGCCGGGCAGCTACGGCGAAGAGCCGCTGCGGCCGGAGTGGAACGGCGACCGCGTCCGCGACGAATACGAGATCGAGCTGGTGAAGGCTTTCGTCGAGGCCGGCAAGCCGGTGTTCGGCATCTGCCGCGGCCTGCAGCTGATCAACGTCGCGCACGGCGGCACGCTTTACCAGGACATCGCCACGCAGAAGCCGGGCGCGCGCGTGCACCGCGACGCCGCCGCCTACGACCTGAACTTCCACGAAGTCGACGTGCTGCCCGGCACCCGGCTCGCGAACCTGCTGCAGGCCGGCCGCCACCGCATCAACAGCGTCCACCACCAGGGGCATCAAGGAACTGGCGCCCGGCTTCGAGGTGGAAGCGGTCTCGCCGGACGACGGCGTGATCGAAGCGATCCGCCACGGCGGCCGCTCCCGGATCGCCGCGGTGCAATGGCATCCCGAATTCCACCGTCCCGAACTGGGCGTGGTGAACGACACCCCGCTGCTGCGCGACTTTCTCGAAGCCGCGCGTGCGGCACGTCCCCTATGACCACACTGTCCATCCACAACCCCGCCGACGGGGAACTGATCATCGCCCTGCCCGCCGACGACGCCGGGTCGGTCGCCGCCAAGGCCGCCGCCGCGCGTTCGGCGCAGCCTGCCCGGCCGCACGGCCGCTCGCAGACCGCATGGGCTGCGTGCGCCGCTTCCGGGAAGGCGTGGTGCGCGACCTCGAACAGCTCGCCGTCACCATGACGCGCGAAACCGGCAAGCCGATCAAGATGTCACGCAACGAGCTCAACGGCCTGCTGCCGCGCATCGACTTCTTCCCCGGCCGAAACCGAAGCCGCGACCGCCGGCGAAACCGTGTTCGACGAAGGCGGCATGCGCGAGCAGATCGGCCACGAGCCGCTGGGGCTGGTCGCCAACATCTCGGCCTGGAACTACCCGTGGTTCGTCGGCTGCAACGTGATCCTTCCCGCGCTGCTGACCGGCAACGCCGTGCTGTACAAGCCCTCGGAGTACGCGACGCTCACGGGCCTGGAGATCGCGCGCCTGCTGCACGAAGCCGGCGTGCCGCGGGACGTGATGGTGTGCCTGGTGGGCGGCGGCGAAGTGGGCGCGGCCTTGCTGGAGCAGCCGGTCGACGGCGTGTTCTTCACCGGTTCGCATGCCACCGGCCGCCGCATCGCCGAGACGGTCGCGGGCCGCTTCACCAAGCTGCAACTGGAGCTGGGCGGCAAGGATCCGACCTATGTCTGCGAAGACGTCGACGTCAAGACGGCGGCCGAATCGCTGGCCGACGGCGCGATGTACAACACGGGGCAGAGCTGCTGCTCGGTCGAGCGCATCTACGTGCACGAGCGCATCCACGACGCCTTCGTCTCGGCCTTCGTCGACGCGGTGAAGGGCTTCCGCCGCGGCGACCCGATGAACGAGGACACCTACATCGGCGCGATCACGCGCGCACCGCAGCTCGACGTGCTGGAGTCGCAGGTGGAAGACGCCATCGCCAAGGGCGCGCAGGTGCTGGTCGGCGGCGAGCGCCGCATCGGCGACGGCAACTGGTTCGATGCCACCGTGCTGGTCAACGTCGACCACACGATGGAAGTGATGCGCGAGGAAAGCTTCGGCCCCGTCATCGGCATCCAGAAGGTGCGCGACGACGACGAAGCGGTGCGGCTGATGAACGACACGCGCTACGGCCTGACGGCCGGCGTGTACACGCGCGACGAGCAGCGCGCCAGGGCCCTGCTGGTCAAGGTGCGCGCCGGCAGCGTCTACTGGAACTGCTGCGACCGCGTGAGCCCGCGCCTGCCCCGAGCGGCGTCGGCGATTCGGGCGTGGGCCTGACGCTGTCGAAGTACGGCATCCAGGCCTTCACGCGGCCCAAGGCCTGGCACCTGCGCCAGGCCTGAGCCGCCGGCTTCAGACCACCTTCACCCGCAGCGCCGGCAGCCCGGCGATCGCGCCTTCCATCAGGTCGCCGCGCACCACCGGGCCGACGTTCTCGGGCGTGCCCGAGAAGATGATGTCGCCGGGCTTCAGCTCGAACGCGGCCGAAAGCCGGCTGATCTGTTCGGCCACGTTCCAGATCATCTGGTTGAGGTCGGCGTTCTGCTTGACCGCGCCGTTGACCCGCAGCGAGATCGCGCCCCGCGTGAAGTGGCCGGTCTGCGCCACCCGGTGCAGCGGCCCGATGGGCGCGGAGCGGTCGAAGCTCTTTCCGATCTCCCACGGCTTCTTCTTCGTCGCCCATGGCGCGCTGCAGGTCGCGCCGCGTCATGTCCAGGCCCACCGCGTAGCCGTAGACGAGTTCGAGCGCGCGCTCCACGGGGACGTTGCTGCCGCCGCGGTGCAGCGCCGCCACCAGCTCGATCTCGTAGTGGTAGTTGCGCGTGAGCGGCGGGTACGGGTGGTCGACGGTCGTGCCCGGCGCCACGTACTGGATGGCGTCGGTGGGCTTCTGGAAGAAGAACGGCGGCTCGCGCGTGGGGTCCGATCCCATCTCGCGCGCATGCGCCGCGTAGTTGCGGCCGATGCAATAGATGCGGCGAACCGGGAACACCTCGCTGCTGCCGACGACGGGCAGCGTTACCTGCGGCACCTCAGAAGGCGGCGGTGCCGCCGGCCACGGCGTTGCCCGTGGAGGCGCACCCGGCGAGCGCGCCCGCGCCGAGCGCGGCGCCGGCCGAAATCAGGTTCCTGCGCTGGATCTTCATTTCCCTTGTCTCCTGTCATGTGGCTTGGACTGCCATTGACGCGCCGCCCCGCTGCGGTGTCAAGCGCAGGCCACGGCCGCGTCGCACGGCTGGCACAGCGCTTGCATCTGTTCTTGTATTCAAGTTTGGATGCTCGCGCATGGTGCACCTTTCGCTTCCCGGGACGACGCCGCTTCGGGTGATGACGGCGCGCCGGATGCGGCGTGGCTCGCGCGGCCCGGCCAGCCGATCGCGGGCGCCGCGGCGGGTCCCCCGGCCGGCCTGCGCTTCGCCGCCAAGGACAACATCGACGTGGCCGGCCTGCCCACCACCGCGGGCTGCCCTTCGTTCGCCTACACCCCCACGAACATGCCACCGTGGTGCAGCGCTTGCTCGATGGCGGTGCGCAGCTGGCCGGCAAGACCAACCTCGACCAGTTCGCCTGCGGCCTGAACGGGACGCGCTCCCCTATGGCGCGGTGCCCAATGCGTTCCGCCGCTCCTACATCTCCGGAGGGTCCAGCTCGGGCTCGGCCTACGTGGTCGCCACCGGGCAGGTTGCCTTCGCCCTCGGCACGGACACGGCGGGTTCGGGACGGGTGCCGGCGGGTCTCAACAACATCGTCGGGCTGAAGCCCTCCAAGGGCCTGGTCAGCGCTTGCGGCGTCGTGCCTGCCGCGCAGAGCGTCGACTGCGTCTCGATCTTCGCCACCACGGTGGGCCTCGCGGCGCGCGTGCTGGCGCAGGCGATGGGCCACGATCCCGCCGATCCCTACTCGCGCAAGCTGAAGCTGGCAAGCAGCCCACTGCCCGCGGCGTTCCGCTTCGGCGTGCCCGACCGGCTGGAGTTCTTCGGAGACGAACTGGCCCGCGCCGGCTTCCGCGAGGCCGTGACGCGCCTGCGCGACCTCGGCGGCACGCCCGTCACCATCGACTACCGGCCGCTCGCCGATGCCGCGGCGCTGCTGTACGACAGCGCGCTGGTGGCCGAACGCTATGCGGCCGTGCGGCCCTTCTTCGATGGCCGCGAACAGGACGTGATGGAGCCGGTGCGCGGCATCATCGCCTCCGGCTGCGGCTACAGCGCCGCCGACCTGTTCGAGGCACAGACGCGGCTGCGCACCTGCGCACAGGCGGCCGACACCATGTGGGACCGCATCGACGTGCTGCTGGTGCCGACCGCGCCCACGCACTACACGATCGCGCAGATGCGCAGCGACCCGGTGGCGCTGAACCGCAACCTCGGCGCGTACACCAACTTCGTCAACCTGCTGGACTACGCTGCGCTCTCGGTGCCGAGCAGCATGCGCCCGGACGGCCTGCCCTTCGGCATCACGCTGGTCGGGCCCTGCGGCAGCGATTGGCAACTGGCCGACCTCGGCCAGCGCTTCCACCACACCACCGGATTGCTGCAAGGCGCCACGGCGCTGCCGCTGCCCGATGCCGAGCCCATCGCGGCGCTGCAGGCGCCTGCCACCGTGAAGGTGGCGGTGGTGGGCGCGCACCTCTCGGGCATGCCGCTGAACGGCCAGCTCACCGAGCGCGGCGCCCGCCTGCTGCACGCGGCGGAAACCACGCCGGACTACCGCCTGTTCGCGCTGCCGGGCACCACGCCGCCCAAGCCCGGGCTGCTGCGCGTGGCGCCCGGCGCCGGCAGCCCGATCGCGCTGGAGGTCTGGGAGATGCCGCTGGCGCACTACGGATCCTTCGTCGCGCTGGTGCCGCCCCCGCTGGGCATCGGCACGGTGGACCTCGCCGGCGGCGGGCGCGTGCAAGGCTTTCTGTGCGAGGCCCGTGCAAGCGCCGGGGCGCAGGACATCTCGCATTTCCTCGGCTGGCGGGCCTACATCGCATCACTCCGGGCGGCCTGAGCCCATCCCACTTCCAAGGAGCTTCTTCATGAGCGAGAAACCACAGTTCGTCCTTCCCCGCCGCCGCCTGCTGCAGGGTTCGCTGGCCGCCGGCGTGCTCGGCGTGGCGGGGCTGCGGCCGGTGCGCGCCCGGCGGCGCCCAAGCTGCGCATCGGCTACTGGCCGGTGGCCGCCGGCCTGCCGTTCTTCGCGGCGGTCGAGAAGGGCTACTTCAAGGAAGCGGGACTCGACGTGGAGCCGCTCAAGTTCGCGGGGGCGCAGCAGGTGATGGAAGCGATGCTGGCCGGCCGCTCCGACGGCAGCGCCAACGGCACCGGCTCCGCCAACCTCGCGATCGGCGAGATCGCGCAGCCCGGCCTCTTCAAGATCTTCTGCACCAACCCGAGCAATGCGAAGTACGTGCTCGAGGAATTCATCGTCGCCAAGGACAGCCCCATCAAGACGATGGCCGACCTCAAGGGCAAGCGCGTCGCCAGCGGCCCCGGCATCCAGAACGTCACGCTGTGCAAGACCATGCTGGAGCGCTCCGGCGCCGGCCCCATGAGCGTGACCGAACTGCCGATCGGCCAGCACGTGGCCGCGATCGCCGCCGGCCGGTCGACGCGATCTACACGCTCGAACCGACCGGCACCGTCGGCCGCCTCAACGGGACCACCCGAGTCCTCGAAGCCGGCGTCGTGGCGCACTACATCCTGGGCGATCCGCAGGCGCCGTGGCACGGCGGCTCGGCCAGCCTGACCACGGAGTTCATCAAGAAGAACCCCGAGGTCGCGAAGAAGTACATCGCCGCGTACGCGCGCGGCATCGACCTGGTGCGCAAGAGCCCCGCCGAAGCGCGGCAGTTCATGAAGGGCTACACGGCCATCGAGGGGCCGCTCACGAGCGAGGTTCCACTGGCCTCCTACATGCTCTATTCGGAGTTCAAGCCGAGCGACGTCGCCTACTTCCAGAAGTTCTACGACCTGTTCACCGAGAAGGGGATCTTCGACAAGAAGGTCGTGGTGGACGGCCTCCTCTACAAGGGCTGACACCATGGCCACGCCCTCCGACGCGGTGCCCTGGTCGCCGCCCACCGACGCCGCGGCGCCCACCGCGCCCCGCAAGGCCGACTGGAGCCGGGCGCTGCCGGTGGTCGGCCCCGTGCTGCTGTTCATCGTGTGGGACTTCGTCGTCCGCTTCGGCTTCATCAAGCAGATCCTGCTGCCCGCGCCTTCGGACACCATCGTCACCCCGGTCACGGGCCTGCTGGGCGGGCCGCTGCTCACCGACTTCGCGGTGACGGTGAAGCGCACGCTGCAGGCCTTCGGCATCGCGGCCCCGGTCGGCATGCCGCTCGGCGTGCTCCTCGGAAGCAACGAGAAGGCGTACCGCAGCGTCGAGTTCCTGATCGACTTCTTCCGCTCCACGCCATCGTCCGCGCTGATCCCGCTGTTCCTGCTGGTGTTCGGCGTGTCCGACGTCAACAAGGTCGCGATCGCCGCCTTCGGCGCCTTCCTGATCGTGGTGTTCAACAGCGCCTACGGCGTCATCAACGCCCGCAAGCAGCGGGTGATGGCGGCCAAGGTGATGGGCGCCTCGCGCTGGCAGATCTTCCGCGACGTGCTGGTGTGGGAAAGCCTGCAGCCTTCGTTCGTCGGGCTGCGCTCGGCGGTCTCGATGGCGCTGGTGATCGTGATCGTGGCGGAGATGTTCATCGGCTCCGAGAGCGGCCTCGGCCACCGCATCATCAACGCGCAGCAGGTGCTCAACGTCAAGAGCATGTACGCCGCCATCCTCGCGGCGGGCGCGCTGGGCTATGCGCTCAACGTGCTGTTCCCGGTGGCCGAACGCCGCATCGTGCACTGGAGCGGCCGATGAGCGCCGTCCTGAAGGCGCCGGTGGCGCCCTACGCCGACGTGCCGAAGCGCGAGTTCACGCCCGGCCCGGCCAACACCGAGATCACGATCCGCGGCCTGACCAAGCACTTCGCCGGCTGGCCGCTGTACGAGAACTTCGACCTCGACATCCCCAAGCACAAGATCGTCTCGGTGTTCGGCCCCAACGGCTGCGGCAAGTCGACGCTGATCAACATGATCGCGGGGTTGGTGCCGACCGATTCCGGCGAGATCCTGTTCGACGGCAAGTCGCTCAAGGACACCAAGATCGGCTACGTCTTCCAGAACTACCGCGAGGCGATGTTCCCGTGGATGCGCACCATCGACAACATCGCGTATCCGCTGAAGCTGGAAGGCCGGTCCAAGGCGGAAGTCGACCGGCGCATGGAAGAACTGGTCGCGTCCTTCGACGTCAAGTTCGACCTGCGCCGCTATCCGTACGAACTCTCCGGCGGCCAGCAGCAGACCGCGTCGATCATGCGCGCGCTGGCCAACCAGCCCGAGGTCCTGTTCCTCGACGAACCGTTCTCGGCGCTCGACTTCGAGATGACGCTGTTCATCCGCGAGAAGCTGCAGGAGGCCTTCATGCAGACCGGCACCACCATGCTGCTGGTCTCGCACGACCTGGAGGAGGCGGTCTACCCGCCGACCAGGTGCTGCTGCTGACGAAGCGGCCGACGAAGGTGGCGGAGATCCTCGCCTACGACGATCCGCGGCCGCGCACCCCGAAACGCTGTCGGAGCCGAGCTTCATCGCCACCCGCAAGCGCAGCCTCGAGATCTTCCAGCGCGAGGTGCGGCGGTGAGCGACGCGCAGGTGCTGGCTTACGTGCGCGCCACGGCAACGCTGCTGCTGCTGCCGCTGGACGACGCCAGCGTGCAGGCCGTCGCGCTGCACCCGGGCGCACCGCGTCGATGGCGCAGCTGCTCGACGCGGCCGACCTTGCGCCCGAAGACGAGCCGGCGGAGCTCTTTTGCCCTGCGCCGTTTCCGGCGGACGAGGGCGCCGCATGAAGACGCCGGAATTGCTGCGGGCGGTGGCCTCGGGCGAGCGCAGCGCGCGCGAAGTGTGCGAGGCGGCGCTCGCGCGCATCGAGGAGAGCGACGCGCAGGTGAACGCGTTCACGGCACGCACGGCGGCCCGCGCCCGGCGCGAGGCGGACGCGGTCGACGCGCGGCGCGCCCGCGGCGAGGCGCTGCCGCCGCTGGCCGGACTGCCCTACGCGGTGAAGAACCTGTTCGACATCGAAGGGCTGACGACGCTGGCGGGTTCGAAGATCAACCGCGACTTGCCGCCCGCGCGGGCCGACGCTGTGCTGGTGCAGCGGCTGCAGGCCGCCGGCGCGGTGCTGGTCGGCGCGCTCAACATGGACGAGTACGCGTACGGCTTCAGCACCGAGAACACGCACTACGGCCCCACGCGCAACCCGCATGACCTGCGCGCATCTCGGGCGGCTCGTCGGGCGGGTCGGGCGCGGCCGTGGCGGCACGGCAAGTGCCGCTGGCGCTGGGCTCGGACACCAACGGCTCGATCCGGGTGCCGGCGTCGCTGTGCGGCGTGTGGGGCTTGAAGCCCACCTTCGGGCGCCTGTCGCGGCGCGGCAGTTATCCGTTCGTGCACAGCATCGACCACCGGGGCCGTTGGCCGACAGCGTCGAAGGCCTGGCACTGAGCTACGACGCCATGCAGGGGCCCGATGCGCTCGACCCCGGCTGCCACGCCTTGCGCACGCAGCCCGCCACGCCCGCCCTGCCGCGCGGCCTCGATGGCTTGCGCGTGGGCGTGCTCGGCGGCTACTTCCACGAACACGCCACCGCGCCGGCGCGGTCCGTCGTCGCCGCCGCCGCGCAGGCGCTCGGTGCGAACGAGGAAGTGACCTGGCCCGACGCCGCCCCGGCACGCGCGGCGGCCTTCATCATCACCGCCGCCGAAGGGGGCAGCCTGCACCGGCCGACCTGCGCCGGCGCGTCCGTGACTTCGAGCCGCTGTCGGTCGACCGCTTCCTCGCCGGGGCGCTGCAGCCCGCCGACTGGTACCTGAAGGCGCAGCGCTTCCGCCGCGTCTACCGCGACAAGGTCAACGCGCTGTTCCTCCATTGGGACGTCCTGGTCGCACCCGCCACGCCGGTGAGCGCGCCCGCCATCGGCACCGAATGGCTGGACATCGACGGAACCCGGCATCCCAGCCGTCCCGCGATGGGCCTGCTGACGCAGCCCGTCTCGTTCGCCGGCTGTCCCGTCGTCGCCGCGCCCCTCTGGCCGCAGGGGACCGCCGGCATGCCCATCGCCGTGCAACTGATCGCCGCGCCCGGAACGAGGCGCTGTGCCTGCGTGCCGCGCGCGTCCTGCAGGACGCCGGCGTGGCCGCCACCAGCCGATATCCGTGAATCCGCAACCCGTCGTCAACCCCGCCAGGGAGAGAGCCATGACCCACGCCTTCAACCGCCGCGACACGCTCAAGTCGCTTGCCGCCCTGTCCGCCCCGGCGCCAGCCCGTTCGCCTTCGCGCAGAAGCCGATCACCGTCGGCGTGATCTATGTCGGCCCGCGCGACGACTACGGCTACAACCAGGCGCAGGCCGAAGCGGCCGCCGCCCTGAAGAAGATGGCGGGCGTGAAGGTGGTCGAGGAAGAGAACGTGCCCGAGACAACGGCCGTGCAGAAGGCGATGGCCGGCATGATCGCGCAGGACGGCGCCACGCTGGTGTTCCCCACCTCCTTCGGCTACTTCGACCCGCACATGCTGGCGGTGGCGGCCAAGAGTCCCGAGGTCCGCTTCGCCCACTGCGGCGGGATGTGGACGGAGGGCAAGCACCCGAAGAACACGGCCAGCTACTTCGGCTACATCGACGAGTGCCAGTTCCTCAACGGCGTGATCGCGGGCCACATGAGCAAGAGCGGCAAGATCGGCTTCATCGCCGCCAAGCCGATCCCGCAGGTGCTGCGCAACATCAACGCGTTCACGATGGGCGCGCGCTCGGTCAAGCCGGGCATCACCACGCAGGTGATCTTCACCGGCGACTGGTCGATGCCGGTCAAGGAAGCGGAAGCCACCAACAGCCTCGCCGACCGGGGCGTGGACGTGTTCACGATGCACGTCGACGGGCCGAAGGTGATCGTCGAGACCGCCGCCAAGCGCGGCAAGATGGTCTGCGGGTACCACGCAAGCCAGGCCAAGCTGGCGCCGCAGGCCTACCTGACCGGCGCCGAGTGGAACTGGCTGACGGCGTACACCGGCTTCATCGAGGCGGCGCGCAGCGGCAAGCCGCATCCCAACTTCGTGCGCGGCGGGCTCAAGGAAGGCTTCGTCAAGATGTCCGCCTACGGACCCGCGGTCAGCGACGCCGCGAAGAAGCAGGCCGACGCCGTCAAGGCGCAGATGATGGCCGGCAGCTTCGACATCTTCAAGGGCCCGCTGAAGGACAACAAGGGCAACACCGTGGTGCCGGCCGGCAAGGCCTTCAAGCAGACCGACCTGGAGCTCGAGAAGATGAACTACCCGGTCGAAGGCGTGATCGGCAACGCCGCCTGAGCCTGCCGTGCGCGCCGTCCTGCAGGAAGCCAGCATCCCCGTCGCCGCCATCGTGGCGGCGCTGGGCCTGTTCGGCGTGTTCGTCGCCTTCGCCGGCGCGAGCCCGGTGGAAGTCTGGGTGATCCTGTTCAAGGGCGCGTTCGGCGACTGGTTCTCGTGGCAGAACACGCTGCAGCGCGCCGCGCCGCTGATGCTCACCGCGCTGTGCGTGGCGATCCCCGCGCGCGCCGGGCTCACCATCATCGGCGGCGAGGGCGCGATGGTGCTGGGTGGCCTGGCGGGCGCGGCGTTCGCGCATGCGCTGCCTGTCGGCGGGCTCGCCGGCACCTTCGCCTTGTGCGCCGCCGGCGCCCCGGTGGGCGCGGCGTGGATCATGCTGGCCGGCTGGCTGCGCCAGTGGCGCGGTGTCAACGAAACCATCAGCAGCCTGCTGTTGGCGTACGTCGCGATCGGCCTCTTCAAGCACTGGTGGAAGGGCCGCTGCGCGACCCCGCCAGCCTGAACAAGCCGTCGACGCACGCGCTGGCGGACAGCTTGCGCATCGGCGGCATCGGTGGCTCCGCAGTGCACTGGGGGCTGGTGCTGGGCGTGCTCGCCTGCATCGCGGCCGCGCTGTGGCTGCGCTGGACACCTTCCGGCTTTTCGGTGCGCGTGGTGGGCGGCAACCTGCGAGCGGCGCAGCTCGTGGGGCTGCCCGCATCGCGGCTGGTGTTGCTGGCGTGCGCGCTCGGCGGCGCGGCGGCGGGGCTGGCGGGCGCCGTCGAAGTGGCGGCGGTGCATGCCAATGCCAATGCGTCGCTGATCGCCGGCTACGGCTACGCGGGCATCCTCGTCGCCTTCATTGCCCGCCACAACCCGGTCGCGATCGTGCCGGTGGCCATCCTGTTCGGCGGCTTCGGCGCCGCGGGCAGTTTGCTGCAGCGGCGGCTCGGTCTGCCCGACGCGTCCGTTCTGGTGCTGCAGGGCATCGCCTTCGTGCTGATCCCGGCGAGCGAGGTGCTGCGGGACGTGGACTGGAAGGCCGTGCGGACGAAGCTGTGGCGCATGGGGCCTGCGCCTGTCATCCCGGGCTTGACCCCGGATCCATGGATTGCGGGTCAAGCCCGCAATGACAAGGTATGAGCGGCGATCAGATCCTCACGCTCTTCGTGGCCGTCCTCGGCGGCGCGCTGCGCGTCGGCGCGCCCTTCCTGTTCGTCAGCCTCGGCGAGTGCATCACCGAAAAGGCGGGGCGCATCAACCTCGGCCTCGAAGGCGTGCTGGTGCTGTCGGCCATGGCGGCTTTCGGCGGCGCCTATCTCAGCGGCTCCGTGTGGATCGGCGTGCTGGCCGCGATGCTCGCCGGCGGCGCGCTCGCGGCGCTGCACGGCCTGCTGTGCTCGCTGCCGCGCGTCAACGACATCGCCACGGGCATCGCGCTGATGCTGCTCGGCATGGGGCTGGCGTTCTACCTCGGCAAGCCGCTGATCCAGCCGCAGGCGCCGCAGCTGCCGCCCATCGAACTGGGCAACTGGGCCAGTTCGCCGGCGGTCAAGGCGGCGCTGCAGCTCAACCCGCTGGTGCCGATCGGGGCCGCGCTCGCCGCCTTCCCGGGTGGGCCTTCGCCAACACGCGCGCCGGCCTGCTGGTGCGCATGGCCGGCGATTCGGCGCATGCGGCGCGCGCGCTGGGCTATTCGGTCGCGGGCATCCGCATCGCGGCCACCACGGCCGGCGGCATGGTGGCGGGCCTCGGCGGCGCGTGCCTCACGCTGTTCTATCCGGGCTGGAACGAAGGCATCTCCAGCGGGCAAGGCCTGATCGCGGTGGCGCTGGTGATCTTCGCGCGGTGGAACCCGCTGCGCTGCGTCGCGGCCGCGCTGCTGTTCGGCGGCGCCGGGGCGATCGGCCCGGCGCTGCAGTCGATCGGCATCGGCTGGGGCTACCACCTGTTCAACATCGTGCCCTACGTGCTGACGCTGGCGATCCCGGTCCTGAGCTGCAGGCCGGGCCAGCTGGCAGCCGGCGCGCCGGGCGAATTCTCAGCGAGGTGAAGGCAATGAGCGGATTGGGCGGACTGAACAAGTCGAAGCAGGGCGTGGTGATGGGGCTGGTGCAGCTCCAGCTGCCGGTGGTCGTCACGAAGGACGATCTCGCGGCGCAGACGGAACGCATCTGCGCATTGGTGGGCAAGGCGCGGCGCAACCTGTCGACGATGGACCTCGTGGTCTTTCCCGAGTATTCGCTGCACGGGCTGTCGATGGACACCAACCCCGGGATCATGTGCGCCCTCGACGGGCCCGAAGTGGCGGCCTTCCAGCAAGCGTGCCGCGCGAACGTCATCTGGGGCTGCTTCTCCATCATGGAAGCCAACCCCGGCGGCAACCCGTACAACAGCGGGATCGTCATCGACGACACCGGCGTGATCCGCCTTTACTACCGCAAGCTGCACCCGTGGGTGCCGGTGGAGCCGTGGGAGCCCGGCAACCTCGGCGTGCCGGTGTGCGACGGGCCGAACGGCAGCAAGCTCGCGCTGATCATCTGCCACGACGGCATGTTCCCGGAGATGGCGCGCGAGGCGGCGTACAAGGGCGCCGAGATCATCATCCGCACCGCCGGCTACACGGCGCCGATTCGCCACAGCTGGCGGATCAGCAACCGTGCCAACGCCTTCAGCAACCTCGCGTACACGGCGAACGTCTGCATGTGCGGCAGCGACGGCACCTTCGACAGCATGGGCGAAGGCATGTTCTGCAACTTCGACGGCACCGTTCTGGTGGAAGGGCGGCGGCCGCCCCGACGAAATCATCACCTGCGAACTGCGGCCCGACCTGGTGCGCGAGGCGCGCACCGGCTGGGGCGTGGAGAACAACCTCTACCAGCTGTATCACCGCGGCTACGTGGCGGTGAAGGGCGGCGCCCAGGGACTGCCCCTACACCTACATGCACGACATGGCGGCCGGCCGCTACCAGCTGCCGTGGAAGGTGGAGGTGACCGACGGCACGTCGTGCGGTTTTCCGGAACCGACGCGCAGCTACGCCGGGCCGGAACCACTGAAGAGGGCGGCCTGACATGGCGCGCCACGTCCAAAGCCGACCCGTATGCGTGGCCGTACGACGGCGACCTGCGACCGGCCAACACCGCCCTGCTGGTGATCGACATGCAGGTCGACTTCTGCGGCGAGGGCGGCTATGTCGACAAGATGGGATACGACATCTCCTTGACGCGCGCGCCCATCGCGCCCCTGCAGAAGCTGCTGCCCGCGATGCGCGCGCAGGGCTACCACGTGCTCCACACCCGGGAAGGCCATCGGCCGGACCTTTCGGACCTGCCCGCCAACAAGCGTTGGCGCTCGCGGCAGATCGGCAGCAACGGCGTCGGCATCGGCGATGCCGGCCCGTGCGGACGCATCCTGGTGCGCGGCGAAGCGGGCTGGGAGATCATCCCCGAGCTGGCGCCATTGCCGGACGAGGTGGTGATCGACAAGCCGGGCAAGGGCTCGTTCTATGCGACCGACCTCGAGATGGTGCTGCACACGCGCGGCATCCGCAACATCGTGCTGGCGGGCATCACCACCGATGTCTGCGTGCACACGACGATGCGCGACGCCAACGACCGCGGCTTCGAATGCCTGCTGCTGTCGGACTGCACCGCCGCCACCGACCGCGGCAACCACGAAGCGGCCCTGAAGATGATCACCATGCAGGGCGGCGTGTTCGGCGCCCACGCGCCTTCTTCGGCCCTGCTCGAGGCCATGGGATGAGCGCCACCGGCGCGATGGCGCTCGACACCTACCTGCTCACCAAGCGCTTCGGGGCTTTCACCGCGCTCGACCAGGTCAGCCTGAAGGTGGCGCCGGGTTCGGTGCACGCGCTGCTGGGCGAGAACGGCGCGGGCAAGAGCACGCTGGTCAAGTGCATCGCCGGCTTCCATCCGCCCGAGGAAGGCAGCGTGCTGGTCGACGGCCGGGAGCAGGCCATCGCGAACCCTGTGGTGGCGCGCGCGCTCGGCATCGGCATGGTGTACCAGCACTTCACGCTGGCGCCGGGCATGACGGTGGCCGAGAACCTGCTGCTGGCCGGCGGCGCGTGCCGGGCGTGATCGACTGGAAGAAGCAGCGGGCGGCGCTGCAGGATTTCCTCGCGTCGACGCCGTTCCGGCTGGACCTCGACGCGCGCCCGATGGAACTGGCGGCCGGCGAGAAGCAGAAGCTCGAACTGCTCAAGCAGCTCTACCTGCGCCCGCGCCTGCTGATCCCGGACGAGCCCACTTCGGTGCTGACGCCGCAGGAGGCGGACGAGGTGCTGGGGCACGTGCGCGCCCCGGCCCGCGCCAACGTCTGCACGGTGCTGATCATCACGCACAAGTTCCGCGAGGTGGTGGCCTATGCCGACGACGTGACCGTGCTGCGCCGCGGCCGCGCGGTGCACCACGGCGCCGTCGCCGGCACCAGCCCGGCGGAGCTCGCCCGTGCGATGGTCGGTGACGCGCAGGCCGCGGAGACGGAAGGCGCGCAACAGCGCCCGCATGTGCGGCCGGCCGTGGCGGGCGGCGACCCGGCGCTGGCGGTCAGCGGCCTGCACGTGATGGGCGACCGCGGCACGCTGGCGGTACGCGACCTGTCGCTGGCCGTGCGGCCGGGCGAAATCCTCGGCGTGGCCGGCGTTTCGGGCAACGGCCAGCGCGAACTGGTCGAGGCGCTGGTAGGCCAGCGCGCGCGCCGGCGGCGGCGCCGTGCAGGTGCGCGGCGAGCCGTACGCGGCCACCCGCGCCGAGAACCACCGCCTGAAGGTGCGCAGCCTGCCCGAGGAGCCGCTGCGCAACGCCTGCGTCGGCGAGCTGACCGTGGCCGAGAACATGGCCCTGCGCGACTTCGACCTGCCGCCGCTGGCGGTGGCCGGCCGCCTGCGCTTCTCGCACTGGCGCAGCCGGGCGCGCGAGTGGATCACTGCCTACGGCATCAAGACGCGCGGCGAGGATTCGCCCATCCGCAGCCTGTCCGGCGGCAACGTGCAGCGCGCCGTGCTGGCCCGCGAACTCGCCGGCGAGATCAACGTGCTGGTCGCGGCCAATCCCGTGTTCGGCCTCGACTTCGCGGCGGTGGAGGAAATCCACGGGCGGCTGCGCGGCGTGCGCGACCGCGGCGGGGCCGTGCTGCTGATCAGCGAAGACCTCGACGAACTGCTGGAACTCGCCGACCGCATCGTCGTGATGAGCGAAGGCCGCATCGTCCACGAAACCGATGCCGCCGGCGCCGAGCGCCAGGTGCTCGGCGCCCACATGGGCGGCGGCCAGCACGCCGCCGCCGCACCCCCATGACCGAACTCGACGCCCGCCCCTTCCCCTTCCGCTTCGCGCCCGCCACCACCGCGCTCGTCATCATCGACATGCAGCGCGACTTCATCGAGCCCGGCGGCTTCGGCGAGACGCTGGGCAACGACGTCGGCAAGCTCACCGCCATCGTGCCCACTTGCGCCGCCGTCCCGCCGCGTGGCGCGCCATCGGTGGGCTGGTGGTGCACACGCGCGAAGCGCACCGGCCGGACCTGTCCGACTGCCCGCCGGCCAAGCGCAACCGCGGCAACCCCAAGCTGCGCATCGGCGACGCTGGCCCCATGGGGCGCATCCTGGTCGCAGGCGAGCCCGGCAACCAGATCGTGCCGGAGCTCGCGCCCGCGCCCGGCGAGATCGTGCTGGACAAGCCCGGCAAGGGCGCCTTCTACGGCACGCCGCTCGACGCGCTGCTGCGGCAGGCGGGCATCACCCATCTGCTGTTCATGGGCGTGACGACCGAGGTGTGCGTGCAGACCAGCATGCGTGAAGCCAACGACCGCGGCTACGACAGCCTGCTGCTGGAGGACTGCACCGAAAGCTACTTCCCGGAGTTCAAGGCGGCGGCGGTGGAGATGATCCGCGCGCAGGGCGCCATCGTCGGCTGGACCGCCACCAGCGCGCAGCTGCTGCCGGCGCTGCGCTGATAGAGTCGGCACCGTGCCAGTCAGCGTCACCCATCCCGGCCGCCGCGCCGCCGCGCCGCACGTGCATCGCTCGCGCGCCGACGAGGTGTACGAGCAGCTCAAGCGCGACGTCGCCGAGTTCAGCCTGGTCCCCGGCGACCGGTTCACCGAGAACGAGATCTGCGAACGCCTCGGCGTATCGCGCACGCCGGTGCGGCAGGCGCTGTTCCGGCTGCAGCAGGAAGGCTACGTCGAGGTGCTGTTCCGCAGTGGCTGGCGCGTGCTGCCGTTCGACTTCGACCAGTTCGAGCAGCTGTACGACCTGCGCATGGTGCTGGAAACGGCCGCGGTGCACCGCATCTGCGCCGACGACGTGCGGGTCGACCGCGCCATGCTGGCCGAACTCGCGGCGATCTGGCTGGTGCCGGCGTCCGAGCGCAGCACCGATGCCGCGCAGGTGGCGCGCTGGGACGAGCAGTTCCACTGCGCCGTGGTCGCGGCCGCCGGCAACGCCGAAATGGCGCGCGTGCATCGCGACGTGACCGACCGCATCCGCATCATCCGGCGGCTCGATTTCACCAAGCAGCCGCGCATCGCGGCCACCTACGACGAACACGCGAAGATCCTGCGCGCCGTGCAGCGCAAGCGCGGCGACGCCGCGGCGATGCTGCTGCGCGCGCACATCGCGACCAGCCAGGCCGAGGTGCGCAAGATCACCTTGCACCAGTGCACCGGCGCGGACGGGCGCGCTGGCGAAGTAGCCGTTCAGGGCTGCACGGGCACGAACTGCTTCGGGTCGTAGAAGAACTGCTCCCGGGCGATGCGCTCGCCGTCCCAGCGCTGGTACGCCAGCTCCTCGATGCGGCGGCGGCTGCCGTCCTTCTGCACGAACTCGAAGATCCAGCGGATCACCACGTGGTCGCCGTTCACGAACACCGGCCGCACGCATTGCGAGGCGACCGAGGCCGCGCGGCCGAGCGCCCCGGCTTCGTGCGCCATCAGCAGCTCGCGGCCGACCCGCGGCGGCTCGTTGTTCTCCTGCATGGACGCGCCTTCCGTGTAGAACTCGGCGATGGCTTCGACGTGCGCGTTCGATTCCACGCGGGCGATGAAGCTTTCGAGGGTGGCGTTGGTGGGCATGGCGCATTGGAACCGAGCGCGGGCGGGACGGCAACGCGCGCTTGCGAAGCTGTCCGACAGGCGGCGCGGCCGCTTGGCCCAAGAATGGGGAGGATGCCTGCCCATCGCCTCAAGATCGGCCTGTCGGCCTGCTTCCAGCATGCGGACCCGACGCGATCCCTCTTCACCAACAAGACGCTGCAGTACGTCGAGCAGTCGATCGCGCACTGGCTGATGTCCGCGGGCGCATTGGTGGTGATGATCCCGTGCCCCACCGGCGAGACCGCGCGCGGCGACGTCAAGCTGTCGCACTATGCCGAGTGGCTCGACGGGGTGGTGATGCACGGGGGCGCCGACGTCTGGCCCGGCAGCTACGGCGAGGAGCCGCTGCAGGAAGCCCGGATCGGTGACCGCATCCGCGACCTGTACGACCTGGCGCTGGTGGAGGCCTTCGAGCAGGCGGGCAAGCCGATCTTCGGCGTCTGCCGCGGGCTGCAGCTGATCAACGTGGCTTTCGGCGGCACGCTGTACCAGGACATCGAGACGCAGCACGACCACCCGGAGACGCTGCGGCACCGGGATGCCGTGACCTACGACCAGAACTTCCACGATCTCGAGATCGTGCCGGGCTCGCGGCTGGCCCAGCTGTATCCCGGCGTGCAGCGCGGGCGCGTGAACAGCATCCACCACCAGGCCGTGAAGGATCTCGCGCCGGGGTTCCGTGGAGGCGTGGAGCCTGCCGGACCGGGTGCCGGAAGCGATCCGGCGGCCGGGGCACCGCGGCTACATCGCGGCGACGCAGTGGCACCCCGAATTCCACCAGCCGGGCGGCGACGCGCTGGACGACCGCGCCATCCTGATGGACTTCATGGGGGCTTGCGTGGCCGCCAAGGCGCGGCCGCGGCCGAAGCGCAGCCTGCCGGGGCACATCCGGGACCGGGCGAGCCGGATGCTGCGGCAGGCGCTGCTGCTGGGGGAAGCGGGACGAATGACTCTGTCATTGCGGGCTTGACCCGCAATCCAGCGACGGCGCTTGCATCACCGCCGCGTGGATCCCGGGTCAAGCCCGGGACGACAGGGGCGGAGGGCTATTCCACCGCCGTCAGGTGCTTCCCGACGATGCCCGCCAGCTCGAACATCGTCACCTGCGGCTTGCCGAACACCGGCTTCAGCTTGGCGTCCGCGTTGATCGCGCGCTTGTTGACGCTGTCCTGCAGGCCGTTGGCCTTGATGTAGTCCCAGATCTTCTTGATGACCTCGGTGCGGGCCACCGGCTCGCTGCCGATGACCGCGGCCAGTTCCGCGCTCGGGCGCAGGCCGGCGCCGGTCTTGCGCGGCGCCTTCGGGGCAGCGGCCTTCTTCGCCGCCGGAGCCTTCCCGGCCGGCGCCGCCTTCTTCGCAGCCACCTTCTTGCCCGCGACCGCCTTGGCCGCCTTCGCGGTCGCCTTCAGCGGCGGCGCCTTGGCCGGTGCGCCCTTGCGCGGCGGGAACTTGGACGCCCGCGGCTCGAACTCGAAGTTCACCTTGCCCGCCTCCGCGTCCCGGGCCGGAAGGCCTTGAACGAGCGGCGCGTGCGCATCGACACGAACTTGTCGAGCAGGTCGGTCTTGCCGGTGGCCAGCAGCTTCGCCATCTGCTCGCGCTCCACCGGCTGCTGCAGGATGATCTTGCCGCTGCGGAAGTCGCAGGTGGGCGTCGGATGGTCGTGCGTGGGCACGGCGTGCTCGCAGACGTAGTTGCTCCCCCACTCGAACACCCGGCCGCCGCACTTGGGGCACGGGCCGAGCGGCTCCAGCGCGGAGAGGTCGACGATCTCGCCCGTCTCGGCGCTCTTGTCGTCGCCGAAGTCGAACTCGAGCTTCCAGTTCTTCTCTTCCTCGTCGTACACCAGCGCCAGTTCGGCGGTGAACGGCCAGCCCGCCTTGGAGCGGAAGCCCTGCAGCGGCCCGATGCGCTTGTCGCGCAGGAACTGCTCGACCTCGTCGAGTTCGAACGCGCGCCCGGCCGGGATCTTGGTGAAGGAGAAGCCGCAGGGCGGCTTGCCATGCCCGCCGATGCAGTTGAAGCGGCGGTAGGTTTCCTGCACCGTCTCGCCGCAGTTCGGGCACGGCGTCTTCAGCGTGGCGTAGTCGCCCGGCACCGTGTCGCGGTCGTACGTCTTGGCCTTCTGCACGATCCGTGCCGTCATGTCGGCGATCTCGCGCATGAACTCGTCGCGCGAGAGCTTGCCGTGCTCCATCTGCGCCAGCTTGTATTCCCATTCGCCGGTCAGCTCGGGCTTGCTCAGTTCTTCCACGCCCAGCCCGCGCAGCAGCGTCATGAGCTGGAAGGCCTTGGCCGTCGGGATCAGTTCGCGGCCTTCGCGCAGCATGTACTTCTCGTTGATCAGGCCTTCGATCGTGGCCGCGCGCGTCGCCGGCGTGCCGAGGCCTTTCTCCTGCATGGCCTCGCGCAGCTCGTCGTCCTCGACGAACTTGCCCGCGCCTTCCATCGCGCCGAGCAGCGTGGCTTCGCTGTAGCGCGCCGGCGGCCGGGTCTTCAGGCCCTTGGCTTCCACGCTTTCGCTGGCGACCAGCTCGCCCGGCTCCACCGGCACCAGGTTCTGGCCCTTGTCGCCTTCCTTGGCGTCTTCGACTTCGGCGGCGGCTTCCTTGCCGTAGATGGCGAGCCAGCCCGGCTTGACCAGCACCTTGCCGTCGGTGCGGAAGCGGTGGCCGGCGGCTTCGGTGATCCGCGTCGTCACCATGTATTCGGCGCTCGGGAAGAACACCGCCAGGAAGCGGCGCACCACCAGGTCGTACAGCTTCTGCTCGGCGTCCGAAAGGCCGCTGGGCGCCTGCAGCGTCGGGATGATGGCGAAGTGGTCGCTGACCTTGCTGTCGTCGAACACGCGCTTGATCGGCTTGACATAGCCTTCCTTCACCGCCTGCCGGGCGAAGGGCGCCAGTGGTTCATGCCGCTGTCGGCGAGCATGCCCATGGTCTCGTGCACGACCTTCACGTAGTCCTGCGGCAGGTGGCGCGAGTCGGTCCGCGGGTAGGTCAGCGCCTTGTGGCGTTCGTACAGCGACTGGGCCAGCGCCAGCGTGGTCTTGGCCGAGTAGCCGAACCGGCCGTTCGCTTCGCGCTGCAGCGAGGTGAGGTCGAACAGGCCGGGCGCGGCCTGCGTCGTCGGCTTGGATTCCTCGGTGACGCTGCCGGGCTGGCCGCGCACCGCGTCGGCGATCGCCTGCGCCTGCTTCTGGTCCCAGATGCGGTCGGCGCGCTTCTCGGCGTCTTCCGGGTCCTTCTTCCGGCGGGGTCGAACCACTTGCCCGGGTATTCGCCGGCACGGGCCGCGAAGCTCGCGTGCACTTCCCAGTAGTCGCGGCTGATGAACTTGCGGATCTGCTCCTCGCGCTCGACCACGATCGCCGGGGTCGGCGTCTGCACGCGGCCGACGGTGGTGAGGAAGAAGCCGCCGTCGCGCGAGTTGAAGGCCGTCATGGCCCGCGTGCCGTTAATGCCCACCAGCCAGTCCGCTTCCGACCGCGAGCGGGCGGCGTGCGCCAGGCCCGTCATCTGCTTGTCGCTGCGCAGCTTGTCGAAGCCGTCGCGGATGGCCTGCGGCGTCATCGACTGCAGCCACAGGCGGCGCACCGGCTTGCCGAGGCCGCCCTTGGCGCCGCCGGCGTACTGCTCGATCAGGCGGAAGATCAGCTCGCCCTCGCGGCCCGCGTCGCAGGCATTGACGAGGTCGCCGACGTCCTTGCGCTTGGCCAGCTTGACCACCGCGTTCAGCCGCGTCTTGGTCTTGTCCACCGGCTTCAGCTCGAAGTACGGCGGAATCACCGGCAGGTTGTTGAAGCTCCACTTGCCGCGCTTGACGTCGAATTCCTCCGGCGCGTGGATCTCCACCGGGTGGCCCACGGCGCTGGTGACGATGTAGCCCTCGCTCTCGAAGTACTCGTCGTGCTTGTCGAACTTGCCCGCCACGGGCGTGAGCGCGCGGACGATGTCCTGCGCCACGGATGGTTTCTCGGCAATCACTAGTGTCTTGGTCGTCACTTACGCATCCCGCGGCACCTTTCGGCGCCCCGTTCCCGGTGTTCTTACAATCGCGGCTTCCCGCGTGTACGCGCACGCGCATGCGCACACGTGTACGAATTCAAGTTAACAGAAATTTTCCAATGCCCGTCAAGCCCGCCCCGAAGACCAATCGCCGCATCCAGGTCCGCAAGTCGGGCGTGCACGGCAAGGGCGTCTTCGCGCTCCGGGACATCCCCGAGGGGGAAACGCTGATCGAATACATCGGCGAGATCATCACGTGGAAGGAAGCCCAGCGCCGCCACCCGTGGAACCCGGAAGACCCGAACCATACCTTCTACTTCCACGTCGACGAAGACCGGGTGATCGACGCCGCCCACGGCGGCAACGCCTCGCGCTGGATCAACCACTCGTGCAACCCCAACTGCGAAGCCGACGAGGACGAGGGCCGGGTGTTCATCAAGAGCCTGCGCAACATCAAGGCCGGCGAGGAGCTCAACTACGACTACGGCCTGATCATCGACGAGCCGTACACCAAGAAGCTCAAGGCCGAGTATCCCTGCTGGTGCGGCGCCCCCAACTGCCGCGGCACCCTGCTGGCGCCCAAGCGCCGCCGCTGAGCATGGCCATCCGCTGGCCGGCGGAGGCCATCTGGGAGCAGGTGGCGCCCGTCCTGCCCGGCTTCACGGTAGAGGTGCTGCCGGAACTGGATTCGACCAATTCCGAGCTGATGCGCCGGGCGCGCAGCGGCCTGGCGGACCCGACCCTGCTGGTGGCCGAGCAGCAGACCGCAGGCCGCGGTCGGCTGGGACGGGCGTGGCAGAGCGAAGCCGGCGCGTCCCTGACCTTCTCCTTCGGCCTGCCGCTGCAGCCCGCCGACTGGTCCGGGCTGTCGCTGGCGGCCGGCTGCAGCGTCGCCGAAAGCACGGGACCGTCGGCGCAGCTTAAGGGCCGAACGACCTGTGGGTCGGGGACCGCAAGCTGGGCGGCATCCTGGTGGAAACCGCGAGCTTCGGCGCACGGAGGTACGTGGTGGTGGGCGTCGGCCTCAACATCGCCCCGCGCCCGGCGGACGGCCTGTCCACGCCGCCTGCGGCTGTCCGGAGCTCGACGCGGCGGCCGACGCGGCGTCGACCCTGTTGCGCGTCGCCCTGCCGCTGGTGCAGGCGCTGCAGTCCTTCGAAGCGTTCGGCTTCGCGCCGTTCCGGCCCGGTTCCAGCCCGCGACGCCTTGCGCGACCGGCCGGTCACCCTCAGCGACGGCACCACCGGCACTGCCCATGGGGTGGGCGAGACGGGCAGCCTGCTGGTGCATACTGCGGCCGGCATGCAGGCCGTCAGCAGCTCCGAAGTGAGCGTGCGGCCCGCCGCTCCCCGCCCCTGACCCTTCCATGCTGCGCCTGATCGTCCTGCTCCTGCTGCTGGCCAATGGTGGCTTCTATGCCTGGTCGCACGGGTTCCTGCTGCCCCGGGGGCGTCGGCCCGACGCAGCAGTCGGAGCCGCAGCGCGTCGCGCAGCAACTGCGGCCGGAGGCCGTGCGCGTGCTGCGTCCCGACGAGCTGCGCCGGCTCGAGACCGTGATGGCGCAGGCGCCGCGCCCGCCGGAATGCCTTCAGGCCGGCCCCCTCGACGAACCGCTGGTGACCGCGCTGCGGCCGCTGCTGGAAGCGTGGCCGGCCGGCCGGCTCCTGGAACTTCGAGCCGCTGGTGGAGCCGCCGCGCTGGATCATCTACATGGGCAAGTACGCCGGCGTCGAGCAGGTGGCGCGCAAGCGGGCCGAACTGCGGCAGCTCGGCGTCTCGTTCGAGCCGCTGTCCAACCCGGAACTCGAGCCCGGCCTGTCGCTCGGCGGCCATCCGTCCGAAGCCGCCGCCCAGCGCCAGATGGAACTGCTGGCCGAGCGCGGCGTGCGCACCGCCCGCGTGCTGCAGGAGCGGCCCGAGCAGCGCGGGCAGCGCCTGCTGCTGCCCGCCGTCGACGACAACCTGCGGCCGCGCCTGGACGACCTGCGCACCGCCCTCGCCACCCGACCCCTGCGGCCCTGCCGCTGACCTTCGCTGGAGACCCGCCATGACCCTCAAGCTGTACTTCGCCCCCGGCGCCTGCTCGTTCGTGCCGCATGCGCTGCTGGAAAGCGCCGGCGCGCCGTTCGAGCCCGTCATGGTCAAGCTGCACAAGGGCGAGCAGAAGGAGCCGGCCTTCACCGCCATCAACCCCCGCGCGCAGGTGCCGGTGCTGGTGGACGGCGACGAGGCCATCACGCAGATCGCGGCGATCGTGCAGTACCTCGATGCGAAGTTCCCCGAGCAACAGTTCCTGCCGCGCGACGCGCTGGCCCGCACGCGCGTGCTGGAGACGCTGGCCTGGATGAACAACACGGTGCACCCGACGTTCACGCACGTCTTCATGCCGTTCAAGTTCGCCGAATCGCCGGAGGCTCAGGCCGAGCTCAAGTCGTTCAACGCGAAGTCGTACGCCGCGCTGCTGGGCGAGATCGAGGCGATGGCGCGGAAGGCGGCCGATGCGGGCCGGCCCTTCTGGGCGGCGACCGCTTCGGGCCGCTCGATGCCTATGCCCTGACGCTGCTGCGCTGGGGCGGGCTCGCGAAGATCGACCCGACCTCGTTCCAGCCTTGTGGGCGCACGTGCAGAAGGTTGCCGCGCTGCCCGCCGTGAAGCGGGCGATGGAGCGCGAGCGGCTGGAGCTGAACCTCTACAAGGCCTGACCCGCGGCCAGCCGCAGCGCGGCGCGCGCGCCGGCCGCGACGCTGTCGACCGGGGTACGTTCACGTCCTCGCGCAGGGCGGCCGCGATGCCGGCCGCCGGCCCCGCCGACGATCACGGCCGCCGCATCGAAGCGCGCGGCGGCATCGCGGCAGGCCTGGCGGAGCAACGCCCGCGCCGCGCCCGGGTCGGCCGCCAGCTGCGCGCCGGTCGGCGCCACGGTGTGGATGCCGGCCAGCGCCGGCGCATGGCCCAGCACCAGCGCCAGCCTCTGGAGCATCGGGCCCCAGCGCTCGCCCCCGGTGACGACGGCGAAGCGGCCGTGCGTCGCCGCTTCGGCGAACGCCGCCTCCGCCAGTCCGGTGACCGGCACGCCGCAGCACTCGCGCAAGGCGAACAGGCCCGGGTCGCCGAAGCAGCCGACCAGCACCGCATGGGGCCCGGTGGAATGGGGCGCGTTGTTGGTGGCGCCGGTCCGGGCGTCGAGCGCGGCATGCGCGCCCACCGCGTAGGTGGCCTCGTCGACGATGTAGGGCGCCCCGAAGCGCGCGGTGACGGTGTGCACCCGGCGTCTTCGCCGGCGGCGGCCTGCACGTGCGCCTGCAGCAGGCGGCTGACGGCGGCCGTGGTGTTGGGGTTGATCACCAGCAGCCGGTGCACGCTCAGCCCCTGCCGCGTCCCTGCCTGCGCCCCGGCCCATGGCAAGCTCCACCGCCGGGGCCATCACCAGCAGCGAGACCACCGTGGTGACGGTGCCCAGCGCGTAGATCGCCGGCGTGGTCACCGTGGAGGTCAGCCCCTGCAATTCGAGCGGCAGCGTGTTGACGTCGCCGATGGCCTGCGAGGTGCGGGCGATCTCGTCCCAGCTGAGGGTGAAGCCGAACATGCCCACGCCCACCACCGAAGGCCCGATCAGCGGCAGCACCACGTGGCGGAAGCCCTGCCGGGGCGTGGCGCCGAGGTCGCGCGCGGCTTCTTCGTAGGCCGGATTGAAGCGGTTGAACACCGCGAACATGATCAGGAGGCCGAACGGCAGCGTCCGGTGAGGTGCGCGCCCAGCGCCGAGGTGAGCAGGCCGAGCGCCGTCCCGTAGTTCTCCAGCGTGGATTCGAAACCGGCTGAGCCCAGGGACCGCCTTGATGCCGCCGTCGAGCAGCCGGAACTGCAGGCCGATCCCGAGCGAAACGATGATCGACGGCATGATCAGGCTGGCCACGGTCAGGTAGAACAGCGCGTCGCCGCCGCGCAGCTTCTTGCGGAAGGCCAGGCCCGCCAGCACGGAGAGCACCACCGTCAGCGCCATCACCACCGCGCCCAGCAGCAGCGAGCGGCGGAACGCCGCCCCGATGTCGACCGTGCCGAGGCCCGCGGCGAGCTGGCGGAACCAGTGCAGCGAGACGCCGCGCAGCGGGAAGGTGAGGCCGCCTTCCGGACCCGGAAGCTGAGCACGAAGATCGTGAACATCGGCCCGTACAGGAACAGCACGAACAGCGCGAACACGATCGCCAGCGGCCAGAAGCCGGGCGCGCGCGGTTCGCGGACGCGGCGGGCCATCACAGTTCCTTGCGGATGTCGACCATCCGCGTCAGGCCCCAGATGATCATCAGCACCACCGCCAGCAGGATCACCGCATTGGCGGCCGCCAGCGGGAACTGCAGGTACGAGGTCTGGACCGGATGATCTTGCCGACCGAGGCGATCTGCTGGCCGCCCATCACGCCGATGGTGACGAAGTCGCCCATGACGATGGTCACGACGAAGATCGAGCCGATCAGGATGCCGGTCCTCGGACAGCGGCACCACGATGTTCCAGAGCGACTGCCAGGCCGACGCGCCGCAATCGCTGGCGGCCTCCAGCAGGCTGCGGTCGATCCGCATCATGCTGTTGAAGATCGGCACGATCATGAACATGGTGTAGAGGTGCACGAAGGCGAGCACCACCGAAAAGTCGGAAAACAGCAGCCACTCGACCGGCTGGTCCACGAGTCCCGATCCCACGAGCCCTGGTTGACGAGGCCGTTGCGCCCGAGCAGCGGCACCCACGAGATCATGCGGATGACGTTGCTGGTCCAGAACGGCACGGTGCACAGCACGAACAGCAGCGTCTGCATGCCGGGCGAGCGCACGTGGAAGGCGAGGAAGTACGCCACCGAGAAGCCGATCACCAGCGTGAAGGCCCACACCAGCAGCGAGAACTTGAGCGTGGACAGGTAGGTGGACAGCGTCACGCACAGGCTGCCGTGCGCCGTGAGGCCGGAGCAGCCTTCGAAGATGGCCGCGTAGTTGCGCAGCGTGAACCCGGGGATCAGCTCGTACTCGTTGAAGTTCCAGAAGCTGACCAGCAGCACCAGCCCCAGCGGCACGACGAAGAACACCAGGAAGACGGCCGTGAAGGGGGTGGCCTGCAGCTAGGCCCCCACTCCCCGTGCGCCCGCCGCGTCAGGCAGCGACGAACTCATTCCACGCGGACCATGTATTCGTTCTCGTCCATCACCGCGTTCCAGCAGGCGATGCCGCCCATGCGCTGCTCGTAGCTGCCGCCGTCGCGCACGCTGCCGGCCTTGGCCAGCAGGTCGCCGTTCGGTCCCTTGATGTCCTGGCTGGCGGGCTTGCCCTCCATCCAGTACGCCCACTCGTAGGCCTCCATCTTGGCCTTGGCCGTGTCGAGCACGGCGCTGTAGTAACCCCGGCGATTGAGGTAGGCGCCGGCCCAGCCGTCGAGGAACCAGTTGATGAATTCATACGCGCCGTCGAGCTTGCGGCCCGACAGCGTGGCCGGCACGCCGAAGCCGGCGGCCCACGCGCGGTAGCCTTCCTTGAGCGGCTGGAACACGCAGTCGATGCCCTTGGTGCGCACGGCCGTCACGGCGGGCGACCACATCGACTGGATGACGACCTCGCCCGAGGCCATCAGGTTGACCGACTCGTTGAAGTCCTTCCACAGCGCGCGGAACTGGCCGGCCTTCTTGGCTTCGATCAGCGTGGCGATCGTCAGGTCGATCTCCGCCTTGGTCATGTTGCCCTTGTCGGCGTACTTGTGCTTGCCGATGGCCTCGACCACCATGGCGGCGTCCATGATCCCGATGGAGGGGATGTTCAGGATGGCGGCCTTGCCCTTGAACTGCGGGTTGAGCAGTTCGGCCCAGCTGGTGATCGGGCGCTTGATCAGGTCGGGCCGGATGCCCAGCGTGTCGGCGTTGTAGACGGTGGGGATCAGCGTCATGAACTGCGTCGGCGTGGCGGAGAACGCCTTCGACTTCTCGCCGGCCGTACATCACCTTCTTGGGCGCCGTTCCCCGGTCGCCCACCTTCTTGCCCGCGACTTCGCCCTTGGTGAACAGCGTGGTGATCTTGTCGGCGTTCTTGATCTTCTTGGTGTCGATGCCCTTGAGGTTGCCGGTGGGCACGATCTTCTTGAGCGAGAAGTACTCGGTGTCGATCAGGTCGAAGCTGTTGGGCGCCGTGACGGCGCGCTTGGTCACGTCGTCGGTGGTCACCGCCACGTACTGGATGGTGATGCCGGTGTCGGCCTTGAACTTCTCGGCGATGGCCTTGTCCTGGTTGACCGCGGTGCCCGGTAGCGCAGCGTGATCTTCTCCTGCGCGTGCACGGCGGGCGCCAGGCCGGTGGCCGATGCCGGCCATGCCGGTCAGCAGCGAACGGCGTTGCACGCCGTCCTTGGGATTTCGAGAGTCCATCGCTCAGCTCCTTGTCGTCGTTGGAAGGGAAATCGGGAACTTCAGGCCGGCAGCGCGTGCGCCTGCGCGGGCGACCGTGCCGCGCACGCCCTCGCCGGTGGCGACGGGCCGCGCCGTGTAGACGTGCTCGGGCACCATCACGGAGAGCTCGGTGGGGCCGCCTTCGTCCTGCGCGCGCACGCCGAGCAGCACGTAGGTGCCCCGGTATTCGACGTCGGTGACGGTCCCGCCGAGTCCGTCTTCGGCCAGCCGGATGTGGTCGTTGCGCACGGCGACCTTGCCGCCGCCGGTGCGGATCACGTTGTGCCCGCCCATGAAGCGCGCCACGAACTCGGTGGCGGGCGCGTTGTAGACCGCGTGCGGCGCGCCGGCCTGCTCGATGCGGCCCCGGTTCATCACGACCATGGTGTCGGCCAGCGCCATCGCCTCTTCCCGGAGTGCGTGACGTGGATGAAGGTCAGGCCCAGCTCCTTCTGCCAGCGGCGCAGCTCGGCGCGCATCTGCACGCGCAGGAACGGGTCGAGCGCCGACAGCGGCTCGTCGAGCAGCAGCACGCGCGGCTGCGTGATGAGGGCCCGCGCCAGCGCCACGCGCTGCTGCTGGCCGCCCGAGAGCTCGCCGGGCTTGCGCTGTGCCGTGCCCCATCGCCACGCGCTCCAGCAGTTCGCCGGCGCGGCGCTGCCGCTCCGGCCTGGCGACGCCCTTCATCTTCAGGCTGAAGGCAACGTTGTCGAGCGCGCTCAGGTGCGGGAACAGCGCGAAGCTCTGGAACATCATCGCCGTGCCGCGCTGGGCGGCCGGCAGGGCGGTGATGTTGCGGTTCTCCAGCAGGATGTCGCCCGCGGTGACGCTTTCGTGGCCGGCGACCATGCGCAGGGTGGTGCTCTTGCCGCAGCCCGAGGGCCCGAGCAGGCAGCAGTAGCTGCCGCTGGCGATGCGCAGGTCGATCGCGTCGACCGCCGGCGGGCCGTCGGCGTAGCGCTTGGTCAGGGCGACCAGTTCCACCGCCGCCGGGGCGAGCGCTGGGGTCGGGTCGGCGACGACGGTCCGTGCATCCATGCCGGACGGGAATGCATCAACCGTGCCAGCTTGGTGCATGCGGCACCAAGGTGCGCGGCTCAGGTGTTCTCGAGCTCGCCCGCTGCGGCCGTGGCCTCGGCCGTGACCGGAGCGCACCCGTGACGCGCGTGCCGGGCGGCGCCTGCCCCGGGCGGGCGTCCTCCAGCGCGATCTCCGCCTTGTGCTGGTGGGCGATCTCCCGCACGATGGGCAGGCCGAGCCCGGAGCCGTCGACGTTGGTGCCCAGCGCGCGGTAGAACGGCTGGAACACCAGCTCGCGCTCGCCCTCGGCGATGCCGGGCCCGTTGTCTTCCACCTGCAGCACCAGCACGCTGCCGAACGGGTCGGCCAGCACGCGCGCCGTCACCACGCCCGGCTGCTGCGCCGTCGACGGCGTGTACGCCACGGCGTTGTCCAGCAGGTTGCGGATCATTTCCTTGAGCAGGGTCGGGTTGCCTTCGATCCACACCCCCTCGCCTCCCGGCAGCACGCCGTCGTAGCCGAGGTCGACGTGCTTGTCCATGGCGCGCGGCACCGTGTCCTGCACCGCTTCGACCGTCAGGGCCGCGAGGTCGCAACGCTGGCGCACCAGCGCCTTGCCGCTGCTCTCGGCGCGCGCCAGCGCCAGCAGCTGGTTGACGGTGTGGGTGGCGCGCATGCTGGAGCGCCCGATCTGCTTGAGCGACTGCTTCAGTTCCTCGGCGTTGAAGTGCTCGCGCTGGGCGGGTCGGCCTGCATGCGCAGTCCGGCCAGCGGCGTCTTGAGCTGGTGCGCCGCGTCGGCGAGGAAGCGCTTCTGCGTCGCGATCGAATCCTTCAGGCGCCGCAGCAGGTCGTTGACCGACGACACCAGCGGGGCCACTTCCAGCGGCACCACCTTCTCGTCGAGCGGGCTCAGGTCGTCGGGCTTGCGGGCGCGGATGCGCTCCTCGAGTTCGGACAGCGGCTTGATGCCGCGCACCAGCGCCAGCCACACCAGCAGCACCGCCAGCGGCAGGATCACCAGCTGCGGCAGCATCACTCCCTTGATGATTTCCGTGGCCAGCACGGAGCGCTTCTCGCGCGTTTCGGCCACCTGCACCAGCGCCGGCTGGGCGCCGGGCAGGTCGACGCGGACCCACGTGTACGCCACCCGCACGTCGAGGCCGCGCATCTCGGCATCGCGCAGCCGGGTTTCGCCCACGGCCGGGAATTCGTCTTCGGCGGGCAGGGGAAATCACGTTCGCCGCTGAGCAGCTCCTGCCGGGGGCCCAGCACCGGTAGTAGACGTGATCGGAATCGTCCGCGCGCAGGATCTCGCGGGCCGGTTGCGGCAGGTAGAACACCGCGCGCTGGTTCTGCACCGCCACCAGCTGCGCGAGCGCCTGCACGTTGTATTCGAGCGCGCGGTCGAACGGCTTGCCGGCGATGCTCTGCGCCACCAGCCACGTCAGCGCCAGGCTGACCGGCCACAGCAGCAGCAGCGGCGTGAGCATCCAGTCGAGGATCTCGCCGAACAGCGAGCGTTGCTCACGCTGGAACAGCTTCATGCGCTCAGGAGGTGGGGATCTTTTCCAGACAGTAGCCCAGCCCGCGCACCGTGGCAATGCGGATCGGTCCCTTCTCGATCTTCTTGCGCAGGCGGTGGATGTAGACCTCGATGGCGTTGTTGCTCACCTCTTCGCCCCACTCGCACAGGCGTTCCACCAGCTGGTCCTTGCTGACCAGCCGGCCGGCGCGCTGCAGCAGCACTTCGAGCAGGCCCAACTCGCGGGCCGAGAGTTCGACCATGCGACCGTCGATGGTCGCGACGCGGCCGGCCTGGTCGTACACCAGCGGGCCGTGCTTGATGGTGCTGCTGGTCGCGCCCATGCCGCGCCGCGTGAGGGCCCGCACGCGCGCCTCGAGTTCGGACAGCGCGAAGGGCTTGGCCATGTAGTCGTCGGCGCCGAGGTCCAGCCCTTCACGCGCTCCTCGATCGCGTCGGCGGCGGTGAGGATCAGGACCGGCATCGTGGAGCCGCGCGCGCGCAGCTTGCGCAGCACCTCCAGCCGTGCATCTTCGGCAGGCCGAGGTCGAGGATCAGGAGGTCGAACTCGTTGTTCGTCATCAGCGCGGCGTCGGCTTCGCTGCCGCTCGCCACGTGGTCGACGGCGGCGCCGGCGGCGCGCAGGCTGCGCAAGAGTCCGTCGGCCAGCACCGGTCGTCTTCGGCGATGAGGATCCGCATGCTTGTCTCCCCGGTGGGCGCCTTCGGGCGGGCGCTTGGTCGGGCGGATTCTAGGCCGCCGCTCCTACGCGCCCCTGACGCAGGTCAATCGCTCACGCAAGACCGCCGGCATAGGCCTCGAGCCCGATCTTGACCACGGTGGCGATGTCCTGCCCCACCTCGTCGCGGAATTCGCGCTCCGCCTGCGCCACGGCGTCCTTGAAAGCCTGCAGCCAGAGCAGCCCGGTGGGCGTGAACTGCACCAGCCGGGCGCGGGCGTCGCGCGGGTCGGGCTCGCGCGTGACGAGGCCCCGTGCTTCGCACTGGTCCACCAGGTCGCCCATCGCCTGCTTGCTCATCCCGGCGCGGTCGGCCGGGTCGGTCAGGCGCGTGCCCTTCAGTTCCGTGGGCGCGTGATGTGGATGTGGGCGGCGCTGATCTGCGCGCGGGCGGCCAGGTTCGACAGCGCGAGCGGCACATCGATGTTGTGCGCCATCAGGTGGAGCACGCGCTCGTCGAAGCGCCGCATGGCGTGGCCCATCAGGCGGCCGAGATGGGTGAGGCGCCAGCCTTCTTCGGAGCTCATGGGCCGATCGTAAGGCAAACTGACGAAAAAACCTGTTTACCCGGGACCATCTGGCTCGTTAAAGTACTGGCCATGCATCCAGCCTGTGCTTAAATCCACTGGATGAAAAAACGCCAACCCATTGATTCCCAAGGAGAAACCCAGATGGACACTCAAGTCAAAGGCACCAAGATCGCCGGCCCGGACACCGAAAAGGCCAAGGCCCTGCAGGCTGCGCTGGCCCAGATCGAGAAGCAGTTCGGCAAGGGCACCATCATGCGGCTCGGGGAGGGCGAGAAGATCGAGGACATCCGTGTGGTGTCCACCGGCTCGCTCGGCCTCGACATCGCCCCGGGCGTCGGCGGCCTGCCGCGCGGCCGGGTGGTGGAGATCTACGGCCCCGAATCGTCGGGCAAGACCACGCTGACGCTGCAGGTCATCGCCGAAATGCAGCGCCAGAACGGCACCTGCGCCTTTGTCGACGCCGAGCACGCGCTCGACATCCAGTACGCCCAGAAGCTCGGCGTCTCGGTGTCCGACCTGCTGATCAGCCAGCCCGACACCGGCGAGCAGGCCCCGGAAATCGTCGACAGCCTGGTGCGTTCCGGCGCGGTCGACCTGATCGTCATCGACTCGGTGGCCGCCCCGGTACCCAAGGCCGAAATCGAAGGCGAGATGGGCGATTCGCTGCCCGGCCTGCAGGCCCGCCTGATGAGCCAGGCACTGCGCAAGCTCACCGCCACGATCAAGAAGACCAACTGCATGGTCATCTTCATCAACCAGATCCGCATGAAGATCGGCGTGATGTTCGGCAGCCCCGAAACCACCACCGGCGGCAACGCGCTGAAGTTCTACGCCTCGGTCCGCCTCGACATCCGCCGCACCGGCACCATCAAGAAGGGCGAAGAGGCGATCGGCAACGAAACCAAGGTGAAGGTGGTCAAGAACAAGGTGGCGCCCCCGTTCAAGACGGCGGAATTCGACATCCTGTTCGGCGAGGGCATCAGCCGCGAGGGCGAGATCATCGACATGGGCGTCACCGCCCGTGTGGAGAAGTCGGGCGCCTGGTACGCCTACAACGGCGAGAAGATCGGCCGGGGCCGCGACAACTGCCGCGAGTTCCTGCGCGAGAACCCGGAACTGGCCCGCGAGATCGAGAACAAGGTGCGCGCCTCGCTCGACATCCCGCTGCTGCCGGCCGACGTCGTCGAAGAGTAAGTGACGTGGGCTTCGGCAAGCCCTCGCTCAAAGGCCGCGCCCTGCGCCTGCTCGCCGGGCGCGAGCACTCGCGCCAGGAGCTCGAACGCAAGCTGGCCGGCCACGAGGAAGAACCCGGCACGCTGAAGCAGGCCCCGGACGAACTCCGTGCCAAGGACTTCATCAACGAGCAGCGGGTGGTCGACTCGGTGGTGCACCGGCGCGCGGGGCGGCTGGGCGCGGGGCGGATCAAGCAGGAGTTGCAGGCGAAGGGGCTCGACGCCGAGAAGGTGGCCGAGGCCGTCGCCGGGCTGCGGGCCACGGAGTTCGAGCGGGCGCGGGAGGTCTGGCGGCGCAAGTTCGATGCCTTGCCGGAGGACGCCGCGCAGCGCGCGAAGCAGGGGCGCTTCCTGGCGGCGCGGGGCTTCGGCGGGGAGGTCATCCGGCGCGTGCTCAACACGCCGGACGACGAATAGGCGCCCGTCATCCCCGCGAAGGCGGGGATCCAGAGCTCCCCAAGCAAAAACGGCCCGCAGGCCGTTTTTTTCAATGCCCCGGGGCCCCCGCCTTCGCGAGGGCGACGGTGCGTCAGATCCCCAGCATCAGCTTCAGGTTCTGCACCGCGGCGCCGCTGGCGCCCTTGCCCAGGTTGTCCAGCCGCGCCACCAGCACGGCGTGCGCGTGGTCCATGTTGCGGTAGACGCGCAGCTCCATCTTGTTGGTGTCGTTCAGCGCCTGCGGCTCGATCTTGCCGTCGTCGGTCGGCGCTTCGACCGTCACCCATTCGCTGCCTTCGTAGTGGCGGCGCAGCGCCTTTTCCAGTCCTCGGGGCTGGGCTTGCCCGGCAGCGTGTCGAGGTGCAGCGGCAGCTCCACCAGCATGCCCCGGCGGAAGTTGCCCACCGCGGGGATGAAGATCGGGCGCCGCGTCAGCCCGGTGTACTTCATGATCTCCGGCACGTGCTTGTGCTTCAGGCCCAGCGCATACACCTCGTAGGCGGGCGCGGTCCCGGCGTCGTGCGCCTCGATCATCGAACGGCCGCCGCCCGAGTAGCCGCTGATGGAGGGCAGCACCACCGGGTAATCGGCCGGGAGCAGGCCGGCATCGATCAGCGGACGCAGCAACGCGATGGCGCCGGTGGAATAGCAGCCGGGGTTGCTCACGCGGTCCGCCTTGCGCACCGCTTCGCGCTGGCCGGGAGCCAGTTCCGGGAAGCCGAAGACCCAGCCTTCGGCGGTGCGATGCGCCGTGGACGCATCGATGATGCGCGGCTTGCGGCCGCCGGAGCGGCCGATCTCCTCGATCATCGCGGCCGACTCGCGGGCCGCGTCGTCGTGCAGGCAGAAGATGACGAGGTCGACGCCCGCCATCAGTTCGCGCTTGGCCGCGGGGTCCTTGCGCTTCTCGGGCGCAATGCTCACGAGCTCGACCTGCGGCATCGTCTGGAGCCGCTCGCGGATCAGCAGGCCGGTGGTGCCGGCCTCGCCGTCGATGAAGACCTTGGGCATGCCTTTTCCCTCTGAAGAGCATTGCCGCGGCGGGGCTGGCGCCGGGGCGGGTTGGTGCAATGCACCATGATACAGTTCGATCCTGCTGCGTGCAGCCCGGCCTACTCCGCCGCCTCGTTGCCGTGATGCACCCTCCCCAGACACCCCGTTCCTCGAGAGAGACTCCATGAAGATTCACGAGTACCAAGGCAAGGAGATCTTGCGCAACTTCGGCGTGCCGGTGCCCCGTGGCATCCCCGCCTTCACCGTGCAGGAAGCCATCGAAGCCGCCCAGAAGCTGGGTGGCCCGGTCTGGGTCGTGAAGGCCCAGATCCACGCGGGTGGCCGCGGCAAGGGCGGCGGCGTCAAGGTCGCCAAGAGCATCGACGACGTGAAGCGGCTGGCCGGCGAGATCCTCGGCATGCAGCTCAAGACGCACCAGACCGGCCCCGAAGGCCAGAAGGTCCGCCGCCTCTACATCGAGGACGGCGCCGACATCCAGAAGGAGTACTACCTCTCGCTGGTGACGGACCGCGCGACCCAGAAGATCGCCTTCATCGCTTCGAGCGAAGGCGGCATGGACATCGAGGAAGTGGCCCATTCCACCCCCGAGAAGATCATCACCGTCTACGTCGACCCGCTGGCTGGCATGACGCAGGCGCAGGGCGAGGAGATCGCGCGCGGCATCGGCATGCCGGCCGACTCGCAGGCGCAGTTCATCGACATCTGCCAGAAGCTCTACAAGTGCTACATGGACACGGACGCCTCGCTGGTCGAGATCAACCCGCTGAACCGTGACAGCAAGGGCAACGTGGTCGCCCTCGACTCCAAGTTCAACTTCGACAGCAACGCGCTGTTCCGCCATCCCGAGATCGTCGCGCTGCGCGACCTCGACGAGGAAGACCCGGCCGAAGTCGAAGCTTCCAAGTTCGACCTCGCCTATATCTCGCTGGACGGCAACATCGGCTGCCCGGTCAACGGCGCCGGCCTGGCGATGGCGACGATGGACACCATCAAGCTGTTCGGCGCCGAGCCGGCCAACTTCCTCGACGTGGGCGGCGGCGCCACCCCGGAGAAGGTCACCGAGGCCTTCAAGATCATGCTGAAGAACCCCAAGGTGAAGGCCATCCTGGTCAACATCTTCGGCGGCATCATGAAGTGCGACACCATCGCCACCGGCGTGATCACGGCCTGCAAGGCGGTGAACCTGCAGGTGCCGCTGGTGGTGCGCATGAAGGGCACCAACGAGGAGCTGGGCAAGAAGATGCTGGCCGAATCGGGCCTGCCGATCATCAGCGCCGACACCATGGCCGAAGCGGCCCAGAAGGTCGTCGCCGCCGTCAAAGCCGCCTAAGGAATCAGCATGTCCATCTACATCAACAAAGACACGCGCGTCATCACGCAGGGCATCACCGGCAAGACCGGCCAGTTCCACACCGAGAAGTGCCGGGAATACGCCAACGGCAAGGAATGCTTCGTGGCCGGCGTGAACCCCAAGAAGGCCGGCGAGAAGATCTTCGACATCCCGATCTACGCGTCGGTGAAGGAAGCCGCCAGCGAAACCGGCGCCACCGTGTCGGTGATCTACGTGCCGCCCGCGGGCGCCGCCGCCGCGATCTGGGAAGCCGTCGAGGCCGACCTCGACCTGGCGATCTGCATCACCGAAGGCATCCCCGTGCGCGACATGCTGGAAGTTCGCAACAAGATGAAGCAGAAGGAAGCCCGGGGCGGCAAGAAGACGCTGCTGCTCGGCCCCAACTGCCCCGGCCTGATCACGCCCGACGAGATCAAGATCGGCATCATGCCCGGCCACATCCACCGCAAGGGCCGCATCGGCGTGGTCTCGCGCTCCGGCACGCTGACCTATGAAGCGGTCGCGCAGCTGACCGAAATCGGCCTCGGCCAGTCGAGCGCCGTGGGCATCGGCGGCGACCCGATCAACGGGCTGAAGCACATCGACGTGATGCAGGCCTTCAACGACGATCCGGACACCGACGCCGTCATCATGATCGGCGAGATCGGCGGCCCGGACGAAGCCGAAGCGGCCCGCTGGTGCAAGGACCACATGAAGAAGCCGATCGTGGGCTTCATCGCCGGCGTCACGGCGCCTCCCGGCAAGCGCATGGGCCACGCCGGCGCGCTGATCTCCGGCGGCGCCGACACGGCCGACGCCAAGCTGGCGATCATGGAAGAGTGCGGCTTCAAGGTGACGCGCAACCCGTCCGAAATGGCCAAATTGCTGAAGGCGCTGCTGTAAGCTACGGCCTTTCCGGCTTCACCACTACTCCAACAATGAGCCGACTGTCGCCCCGCGCGGGGTGACGGTCGGCTTTTGCCTTTTCAGACACCACGAAATGATGGAATTCCTCACCCCGGCCTTCTGGGTCGCCGTCGGCCAGATCATCCTCATCGACATCCTGCTCGGCGGCGACAACGCCGTCGTCATCGCGCTGGCCTGCCGCGGCCTGCCGCCCAAGCAGCGCAAGATGGGCATCATCTACGGCACCGCCGGCGCCATCGTCCTGCGGGTGGTCCTGATCGCCTTCGCGCTCGCGCTGCTGTCCGTGCCGTACCTCAAGCTGGTCGGCGGCGTGCTGCTGATCTGGATCGGCGTCAAGCTGCTGCTGCCGCAGGACGAGGGCGACGAGCACGCCAACATCCAGTCGAGCGACAAGCTCTGGGCCGCGGTCAAGACGGTGATCGTGGCCGACCTCGTCATGAGCGTCGACAACGTGCTGGCGATCGCGGGCGCCGCCGAAAGCGCCGGCCAGCACCAGTTGCCGCTGGTGATCTTCGGCCTGCTGGTCTCCATCCCGATCATCGTGGCCGGCAGCCAGCTGGTGCTCAAGCTGATGGACCGCTTCCCCGTCATCATCGTGCTGGGCGGCATGCTGCTCGGCTGGATCGCCGGCCAGATGATGTACACCGATCCGGGCTTGAAGCCCTACCTCCCCGAGGCCAAGACACGGGAGTACGCGGCAGCTGCCTTCGGCGCCCTGCTGGTGCTCGCCATCGGCAAGCTGATTCCCCGCAACAAGGGCGAAACGGCCGCGCATTGAGCGCCTGCTCGCGGATTTGCAACAAAAAGTAGGCGGTCCGGGACAAAGTAGCTTGTCCACGGCTGGGCCGTCTGCTACCGTCAAAGCAACAGGCCCACGCCCCCATTTGCGGTGGCGTGGGCCTGCGTCGCCGTGAACTTCCACGGCAGGGGGCCGGCAGCGTGCCGGCAAGGGGCGGGAAAGTGGGCTCATCGTCATCTGCAAAGCGCGGGAAGTTCTGGCGCACCGACTGGTTCGTCGGTGTGCTGGTCGTGCTGTTCGTCGTCATCCTCAACCAGGCGACCGATTTCATCGGCACGCTCGAGCGCCGCTACTACGACTTCGCCAGCACCAGCAGCGGCCGCCAGCCCTCGGACCGCATCGCCATCATCGCCATCGATGACCAGAGCATCGGCAACATCGGCCGCTGGCCGTGGCCACGCGACGTCCACGCCGAGCTGATCGACAAGCTGGCCGCCGCCAAGGCCAAGACCATCGTCCACACGGCTTTCTTCTTCGAGCCGCAGACCGACCGCGGCCTCGACTGGATCCGCAAGATCAAGCAGGCGCTGCCGCCGGATGCGACCCAGCCGGCCGAAGGCGTGGGCAAGCTGATCGCCGATGCGGAACTGGCCCTCGACACCGACGGCAAGCTGGCCGCCAGCATGCAGCGGGCCGGCAACGTCCTGACGCCGTCGCTGTTCGTGCTCGGCGAGCCGCAGGGCAAGCCCGACAAGCCGCTGCCCGCCGCCGCGACCAGGAGTGCGCTCGACGAGAACCAGGCCTTTTCCATCGCCAGCCTGAGCACCCAGCAGCCGATCGACGTGATCGGCAATGCGGCCGCCGGCGTCGGCCACCTCAACCAGCTGAACGATGTCGACGGCTCGGTGCGCGTCGAGCCGATGCTGGTCAACTACTACGGCAAGGCGCTGCCGTCGATGGCGCTGCTGGCCGCCGCCAAGAGCCTGAACCCGGGCCCGGCCGACATCAAGCTGAACGTCGGCGACTCGGTGCAGATCGGCAAGCTGCGCGTCAAGACCGACGACGCGGCGCGCATGCTGCCGCAGTTCTACAAGGGACGCGACGGCAAGCCCGCCTTCGCCATCGACTCCTTCTACGACGTGCTCTCCGGCAAGATCCCGGCGGCCAAGTACGCCGACAAGATCGTGCTGATCGGCCCGACGGCGGCCGGTGTCGGCAACACCTTCCCCGCGCCCGGGTACGCCGCGCTGGCGCCGGTGGAAATGATGGCGCACATCACTTCCAGCATCCTCGGCGAGCACTTCATCGTGCAGCCGTCGTGGGGCGTCTTCGCCATGCTGGGCGTGTTCCTGCTGGTCGCCGCCTACATCATCGCGGTGCTGCCGCGCCTGTCGGCCGGCATGGCCGGCGCGATCACCGCCGCGTTGTTCGTCGCGTTGCTGGGCATCGAGTTCGGGCTGCTGGCGGGCGCTTCGACCTGGCTGCAACTGGTGTTCCCGGCCACGCTGCTGCTGATCGGGCACCGGCGCTGACCACCAAGCGCTTCCTGGTCACCGAGGCGGGCAAGCTCAAGTCCGACGAGGAGTCGGCCGAGACCAACCGCATGATGGGCCTGGCGCTGCAGGGGCAGGGCCAGCTCGACATGGCCTTCGACCGCTTCCGCCGCGTGCCGATCAACGACGAGGTGATGGCCAACCTGTACAACCCGGCGATGGACTTCGAGCGCAAGCGCCAGTTCAACAAGGCCGAGGCGGTTTACGAGCACATGGCCTCGTACAACCGCAAGTACAAGGACCTCGAAGCCAAGCTCAATCGCGCCAAGAACCTGTCCGAGACGGTCATCCTGGGCGGTGGCAGCAGCCATCCGGGCGGCACGATGCTGCTCGATGGCGGCGGCGTCGAGAAGCCGATGCTCGGCCGCTACCAGGTGGAGAAGGAACTGGGCAAGGGCGCCATGGGCGTGGTCTATCTGGGCAAGGACCCGAAGATCGGCCGCGTGGTGGCGATCAAGACGATGGCGCTGTCGCAGGAGTTCGAGGGCGAGGAGCTCGACGACGCGCGTGAGCGCTTCTTCCGCGAGGCCGAGACGGCCGGCCGCCTGCAGCACCAGAACATCGTGACGATCTTCGATGCCGGCGAGGAGCACGACCTGGCCTACATCGCCATGGAATTCCTCAAGGGCCGCGACCTCGTCGACTTCTGCAAGGACGCCAGCCTGCTGCCGGTGCCCAAGGTGCTGTCGATCGTGCGCGGGTGGCCGAGGCGCTGGCCTATGCGCACCGCCAGAACGTCGTGCACCGCGACATCAAGCCGGCGAACATCATGTACGAGCTCGACTCGGACACGGTGAAGGTGACCGACTTCGGCATCGCGCGCATCACCGACTCCAGCAAGACCAAGACCGGCCTGGTGCTGGGCACGCCGAGCTTCATGTCGCCCGAACAGATCGCCGGCAAGAAGGTCGACGGCCGTTCCGACCTGTATTCGCTGGCGGTCATGCTGTACCAGATGCTGACCGGCGTGCTGCCTTTCCGCGGCGACTCGATGGCGGAGCTGATGTACAAGATCGCCAACGAAGAGGCGCCCGACCTGCGCATCGCGCGGCCGCAGATGCCCGAGCAGCTGGCGCGCATCGTGGCGCGCGGACTGGCCAAGAAGCCGGACGACCGCTACCAGGACGGCGACGCGTTCGCGCAGGACCTGCGCGCGCTGCTCGCCGGCCCGTCCGTCGCGGTCGCCGCGTCCGCGCCGGCCGCCGCCTTCGACCTGCCGCCGCGCGCCGGTTACGACACGCCGCCGGCGTCGCCGCCCGGCGACGACCGCACCGTCGCCTTCCAGAGCACCACCGCCATGGCATCCGCGCAACCCTCGGGTCCCGCTTTCGATGCAACCACGCCCGGCATGGTCGTGCCCGGCTATGATGCGGCCCAGAACGACGGACCGGCGGCGCCAGCGCCGCAGTTCGACAAGACGTCTGTGATGCACACGCCGGGCGCTGCGGACACGCCCCCGGCCGGCGGCGGCAAGACCGGCCAGGGAGCCTTGACCCGCGAACTATGAACTACGAGTTTTGCCTCCGCACCGATCCCGGCCTTGCGCGCGAAAACAACGAGGATTCCGTCACCTTCGACGAGCCGACCCGCCGGGCATCCTGGCGGACGGCATGGGCGGCTACAACGCGGGCGAGATCGCCAGCGGCATGGCCACCACGTTCATCAAGTCGGAACTCGGTCGCTGGCTGGCCCAGGCCGGCCGCCACGCCAACGGGCGTGAAGTGCGCCGCGCGATGGAAATCTGCGTCGACAACGCCAATCGCTCGATCTTCAACGCCGCCAATTCCAACCCGCAGTACAGCGGCATGGGCACCACGCTGGTGGTGGGCGTGTTCCGGACGGCCGGCTGATGCTGGGCCACATCGGCGACTCGCGCTGCTACCGGCTGCGCAACGGCACGCTGGAGCAGATCACGAAGGACCACTCGCTGCTGCAGGAGCAGATGGACGCCGGGCTGATCACGCCGGAGCAGGCCGCCACGTCGACCAACAAGAACCTGGTGACGCGCGCGCTCGGCGTCGAAGACGCGGTGCTGCTGGAAGTCAACGAGCACCGGGTCGAGCCCGGCGATCTTTATTGCATGTGCTCGGATGGGCTGTCGGATATGCTCGACGATGAATCCATCGGGCGCATCCTCCTGGCGCCCTCGACGCTCGAAGAGAAGGTGGGGCAGCTGGTGGACGCCGCCAACGCCAACGGGGGCCGGGACAACATCTCGGTGCTGCTGGCGCTGGCCAACAGCGGGACCAGGAAGCGCGGGTTGATCTCGCGCTGGCTGGGTCAGTAGATCACGCGGTCAAATTGAATTCAAAACAGGAGTCGACCATGCCGAAAATGATCGTTTCGATCGACGGTGTCGTCATCAAGGAAGTGCAGCTGACGAAGGACCGGACGACGCTGGGGCGCCGTCCGTACAACGACATCGTCATCGACAACCTCGCGGTGAGCGGCGAACACGCCGTCCTGCAGCTGACGGGCAACGAGGTGTACCTCGAAGACCTGAACAGCACCAACGGCACCTACGTCAACGGCAAGGCCGTGAAGAAGCAGCTGTTGCAGAACAACGACACCGTCGAGATCGGCAAGTACAAGATCAAGTTCATCAACGAGGTGCCGGGCGCCACGTTCGAAAAGACCATGATCATGAAGGCGGGTATGGTCCCGCCGATGCCCAAGCCGGCCGCTCCTGCAGCCGCCCCGGCGCCGCGGCCGGCGCCACCGCGCCCGTCGCGACCGCGGCCGCCGACGCCGGCCACCACGCCAGCATCAAGGTTCTGTCGGGCGCCGCCGCCGGCCGCGAGGTGCCGCTGGTCAAGGTGGTCACCACCATCGGCAAGCCGGGCGTGGCGGTCGCGGCCATCACCAAGCGTTCCCATGGTTTCGTGGTGGCGCACGTGGAAGGCTCCAACAAGCCGACCCTGAACGGCGCCGCCATCGGGCCGGAACCGGTGATCCTGAAGGATGGCGACATGCTGGAACTCGCCGGCACCCAGATGCAGTTCCTGCAGGTCGACTGACCGCCGGCCACCGGGCCGCCCGCCGCCTCAGTTTTCCGGACGCACCCGTTGCTCTCCCGACACTGGTCCCGCATCGCGATCACGCTGGTGCCGCTCGTCTTCGCGTTGCTCCACGCGATGCACGTGCTGCCCATCGGCGTGCTGCAGCGCCTCGACGACATCATCTATGACGGCCGGCTGCGGGCGACCATGCCCAAGACGCTGGACGAGCGCGTCGTCATCGTCGACATCGACGAGAAGAGCCTGTCCGAAGTGGGCCGCTGGCCCCGGGCGCGCAACCGCCTGGCGGAACTGGTGGACGAACTGTTCGACCGCCAGCAGGTGGCGTTGCTCGGCTTCGACGTGGTGTTCGCCGAGCCCGACGAGAGCTCCGGGCTCAAGCGCCTTCGCCAGCTGGCCCAGGCCGAACTGAAGGACGCGCCCGGCTTCACGGAGCGGCTCGGCCAGCTGCAGGCCAGCCTGGACTACGACGCCGCGTTCGCCCGCTCGCTGCAGAAGCGGCCGGTGGTGCTGGGCTACTACTTCACCAGCGACCGCGAAGGCCGCACCAACGGCCTGCTGCCGCAGCCGGTGATGACGCGCGAAACCCTCCGGGGCCGGCGCATCGCCTTCACCAGCTGGAACGGCTTCGGTTCCAACATCGAGCAGATCGCCAAGGCGGCGCCGCTCGGCGGCTACTTCAACTCCATCACCGACGGCGACGGCGTGGTCCGCTCGATCCCGCTGGTGGCGGAATACAAGGGCGCCTACTACGAGGCGCTGTCGCTCTCCATGTACCGGGCCCTGATGGGCATGCCCACCGTGCATCCGGGCTTCCCCAAGGAAAGCGTGGTCGGCCGCGGCTACACCGGCCTGAAAGCATCGACCTGAAGCTGGGAGGCAAGACGCTGGCGGTGCCGGTCGACGACCGCGTCGCGGCGCTGGTGCCGTATCGCGGACCGGGCGGCGCCGGCGGCGGTTCGTTCCGCTACGTGTCGGCGTCCGACGTGCTGGCCAAGCGGCTGGCGCCGGGCAGCCTGAAGGACAAGATCGTGCTGGTCGGCACCACGGCGCCGGGCCTGCTCGACTTGCGGGTCACCCCGGTGGGCGAGACCTATCCCGGCGTGGAGACGCACGCCAACGTGATCTCGTCGCTGCTGGACGGCAAGGTGTTCGTCAAGCCGGATTACGCCGTCGGCTACGAAGTCGTGGTCCTGCTGGTCGCCGGCCTGGCGCTGGCCTTCTCGCTGCCCATGCTGTCGGCCAGCGTCGCGGTGCTGGTCAGCGCCGGCGTGGTCGCCCCGGTGGTGGCGCTCAACTTCTACCTGTTCCCGGGGCAGGGGCTCGTGCTGCCGCTCGCTTCGGCGCTGGTGATGGCGGGGCTCGCTTTTGCCCTGAACATGAGTTACGGCTACTTCGTGGAGAGCCGCCACAAGCGCGAGCTGGCCAACCTGTTCGGCACCTACGTGCCGCCCGAACTGGTCGACGAGATGGTCAAGGACCCCGACAGCTACAGCATGAAGGCGGCCAGCAAGGAACTGACGGTGATGTTCTGCGACATGCGCGGCTTCACCAAGATGTCCGAGCGGATGGAGCCGACGCAGCTGCAGGAACTGCTCAATTCGGTGTTCAGCCGCCTGACGGACCTGATCCGCTCCAACCGCGGCACCATCGACAAATACATGGGCGACTGCGTCATGGCGTTCTGGGGCGCCCCGGTGGAGACGCCCAACCACGCGGGCCTGGCGTCCAAGTGCGCCATGGAAATGTCGCTGGCGATGCGCCAGATCAACGAGGAACACCGGGCCAAGGGCCTGCCCGAGATCGGCGTCGGCATCGGCCTGAACACCGGCACCATGTGCGTCGGCGACATGGGCTCCGACATCCGCCGCAGCTACACCGTGATCGGCGACGCCGTGAACCTCGGCTCCCGCCTCGAAGGCCTGTCCAAGGCGTACGGGGTCGAGATCGTGGTGAGCGAAACCGCGCGCAAGGCGGCGCCGGAATTCGCCTGGCAGGAACTGGACCGGGTCCGGGTCAAGGGCAAGGAGCAGGCGGTGGGCATCTTCACGCCGATCGCCCCCGCCGACGGCTCGGACAAGGCGGTCGCCGACGAACTGCGCACCTGGGGCGCTTTCCTCAAGGCGTACCGCAACCAGGATTGGGACCAGTGCGACCTGCACCTGCTCAACCTGCAGCGGATGAACGCCAAAAAATACCTTTACGAGTTGTACGCCGAACGTGTAGCCTCGATGAGGTTGCTGCCATTCGACCCCACGTGGGACGGCGCGACCAATTTCGAGACGAAATAAAGGCGCCATCCAAATGAAGGTGCGTGTGCTGGGATGTTCCGGCGCCATCGCGAAGGACTGCAGGACGACGTCCTTCCTCGTCGGCGACGACGTGCTCGTCGACGCCGGCACGGGCGTGGGCGACCTCACGCTCGACGAGATGCGCGGCATTCGCCATGTGCTGCTGACGCATTCGCACCGGACCACATCGCCGCGCTGCCGCTGATGGTCGACGCCGTCGCCTCGCAGCTCACGCAGCCTATCCGCATTTCGGCGCTGCCCGGCACCATCGCGGCGCTCAAGACGCACATCTTCAACAACGTGATCTGGCCCGACTTCAGCCGCATCCCGTCCGCCGAAGCGCCCTTCATCAGCTTCCACGAAATCCGGGTGGGGCAGGTGCTCGAATTGAACGGCAAGCGCATCGAGGTGCTGCCGGCCGTGCACACCGTGCCGGCATGCGGCTACGCGGTCAGCGGCGCCCACGGGGCCTGGGTGTTCACCGGCGACACCGAGCGCAACCCGGCTTTCTGGCGGCGCGTCAACCAGATGGACGTCGAGGCGCTGGTGATCGAAACCGCGTTCAGCAACCGCGAGCAGGACCCGGCGCGGCGCAGCCTGCACCTGTCGCCGCTGGCGCTGGCCGAAGAACTCGATTGCATCGCCCGCGGCAAGAACTACCCGATCTTCATCACCCACACCAAGCCGGCCGAAACCGAGCTGATCATGACGGAGATCCAGCGCTTCGACCAGACGCAGCCGTTCGGGCCGAACGTGGTGCACGACATCCGCTGGTTGCGCGCGGGACAGGAATTCGAACTATGAGCGCGGTCTTGAAGCGGGATACCGAGGAGGAATTCCTCAGTTCGCAGCAGCTGCCGCCCGACAAGCGCGGCGTCTCGTTCGAGGCCCTGTTCTATCGCCAGCTGCAGGCGGTCACCACCAAGATCCACGCGACGGAAGACATCGCCGAGATCATGCTGGAGTCGTCGCAGGACATCTGCAAGCTGTTCAACGCCGACCGGCTGACGCTGTACGCGACCAACGAAGACCGCACCGCCATCGTCTCCAAGGTCAAGACCGGCCTGAACACCAGCCGCGACCTGAAGCTGCCGATCAGCCCGCAGTCGATCGCCGGCTACGTGGCGATGGCGCGCCAGTTCGTCAACATCGCCGACGTCTACGACGACGAAGCCCTCAAGCGCATCCATCCGGCGCTGACCTTCCTGCAGGAGGTCGACAAGCGCTCCGGCTACCGCACCAAGCAGATGCTGGTGCTGCCCATCCCGGACGGCGACGTGCTGCACGGCGTGCTGCAGGTCATCAACAACAAGAGCGACCAGCCTTTCGGCGACCTCGAGATCGAAGGCGCCACGCAGTTGTGCAAGACGCTGGCCACCGCGATCCGCCAGCGCATGCAGCGCGCCGAAGACGGCGCGCGCCGCAAGGCGACCAAGTACGACGGCCTGGTGGCCGACGGCGTGCTCACGCCCGACGAACTCACGCGGGCCGTGCAGAGGGCGCGCGAAGACGCGCAGCCCGTCGAACGCGTGCTGATGGCGGAATATTCGATCCGCCCGGCGCAGATGGGCCCGTCGCTGTCGAAGTTCTTCGGCGTGCCGTACGAGCCGTTCAACACCGCGCGCATCCGCGTCGAGGCGCTGCAGGGCGCGCTCAAGCGCGAGTTCGTCACCGAGCAGGGCTGGATCCCGCTCGAAGAGACGCCCGAAGGCCTGGTGGTGATGTGCACGGATCCGGAGGCGGTGCGCAACTCGCGCATCGTGCCGCAGATCTTCCCGCGCACCAGCAAGTTCGCGTGGCGCGTGACCACGCAGACCGAATTCGACGAGACGCTCGAACAGCTGTGGGGCGGCAGCGATGCCGGCGGGTCGGTCGAGGACATGCTGGCCGACCTCAGCGCGCCGATGGACGAGGACGGCGAGATCGATGCCTCCGAATCCGCGGCGGCCGACAACGAGCTGGTCAAGTTCGTCAACCGCATCATCGTCGACGCCTTCAACCAGCGCGCCTCCGACATCCACATCGAGCCGCTGCCGGGCAAGGCCAAGACCGGCATCCGCTTCCGCATCGACGGCACGCTGATGCCGTACATCGAAGTGCCCGCGCACTTCCGGCAGGCGATGGTCACGCGCCTGAAGATCATGTGCGACCTCGACATCTCCGAGAAGCGCAAGCCGCAGGACGGCAAGATCAAGTTCAAGAAGTACGGGCCGCTCGACATCGAGCTGCGCGTGGCCACCATTCCTTCCGCCGGCGGCGTCGAAGACGTCGTCATGCGGATCCTCGCGGCCGGCGAGCCGATCCCGCTCGAGAAGCTGGGGCTCACCACGCACAACCGCGAGCGCCTCGAGAAGACGGTCAGCAAGCCGTACGGCCTGTTCTACGTCTGCGGCCCTACCGGCTCGGGCAAGACGACGACGCTGCACTCGATCCTGAAGTTCCTGAACACGCCCGACACCAAGATCTGGACCGCCGAAGACCCGGTCGAAATCACGCAGAAGGGCCTGCGCCAGTGCAGGTGAACAAGAAGGCCGGCATCGACTTCGCGCTGGTGATGCGCGCCTTCCTGCGCGCCGACCCCGACATCATCATGGTGGGCGAGTCGCGCGACAAGGAAACCGTGTCGATGGGCGTCGAGGCATCGCTCACCGGCCACCTGTGTTCTCGACGCTGCACACCAACTCCGCGCCGGAGTCGGTCACGCGGCTGCTGGACATGGGCATGGACCCGTTCAACTTCGCCGACGCGCTGCTCGGCATCCTGGCGCAGCGGCTGGCCAAGCGCCTGTGCGACTGCAAGGAGAGCTACTTCCCCGACCAGGCCGAAATCCGCAGCTTCATGGCGGAATACGCGCAAGACCTGCAGCACACGGCGCTGTGGAAGATCGACCGTGGCGGCGAGGAGCAGAAGCTGTTCGAAAGCTGGATGGACCTGTACGGCCACGATGGCCGGCTGCAGTTCTACCGCCACGTGGGTTGCGACAAGTGCAACAAGACGGGCTACAAGGGCCGGGTCGGCCTGCACGAACTGATGATCGCCGACGACGAACTGAAGAAGCTGATCCGGGAGCGCGCCCGGGTCGCCGAACTGTTCGTGTCCGCCGTGGGCAGCGGCATGCGCACCCTCAAGATGGACGGCATGGAAAAGGTCATGATGGGCCTGACCGACATGAAGCAGGTCCGATCCGTCTGCATCAAGTAGGCGCCGTCTGACACGTTTTGTCAGGGTGGCCGACACGCCTTGTCACTGGCAGGCAGGTTTCCACACCGTAAAGTGCCACAAAGTTCACGAAAGCCCCCGGCACACCGCTTGCACTATTCCGATCGCTTCTTCCCATCAACAACCGGAGGTTTTCATGAAGCGTCAAATGCAAGCGGGTTTCACCCCCTGATCGAACTGATGATCGTGGTCGCGATCATCGGTATTCTGGCGGCCGTCGCGCTGCCCGCATACCAGGACTACACGAAGCGCGCCAAGGCTTCTGAAGTCGTGCTGGCCGCCTCGTCGGCCCGTACCTGCGTCACGGAAATCGTGCAGTCCACCGGCGGCTCCGCCTCCAGCCTGGACACCTGCGCCAGCTCGTTCACGTCCACCAAGTACGTGTCCGGCCTGACCGTCGGCGCCACGGACGGCATCATCACCGTCCAAGGCCGGGGCATCAACACCGGCGACGAGCCGAAGATCATCCTGACCCCGAAGATCGAGAACGGCTCGATCTCGCAGTGGACCTGCACGGGCACCCCGAGCAAGCTGATGCCGGGTTCCTGCCGCTAAGCGGGCAGGCTCAGCCTAGCGATACGACGGGGGCCTGCGGGCCCCCGTTCTTCATCGACGTTTCCCCGACTTTTTCACGGTTTCCATGCCATCGACTTCCGAGACCCTCCCTCTGCCCCAAGTGGCGCAGGAGACGGACACGCGGCGAACCTTCGTGGTCTTCGCGGTGCTCCCGGTCGCGGCGGCGTGGTTGCTGGCGCGCCCCTACATCGGCCTGCGCCATGACGGCGAGCTGTACCGGGCCGTGATGCTTCACCTGCGGCCGGAGGTGCTGTCGCAAGACCTCTTCTTCCAGTTCGGTTCGCAGGACCGGTACACCATCGTCGCCCCGCTGCTGGCCACGCTGTACCGCCACTTCGGCATGGGCGAATCCCAGATGGTGCTGATCGCCCCGGGCCAGCTTGCCGTCCTCTGGGCCGCCCTGCTCCTGCTGCGCCGCTGGGGCGTCGACGCGATCGGATGCACGTTGGGCGTGGCCGCGATCTGCGTGATGTCGCACAACTACGGCGGCTGGAACATCTTCTCTTTCTCGGAACGGTTCGTCACCGGCCGCGTCTTCGCCGAACCGCTCGCGCTGGCCGCACTGGTCGCGATCGAGCGGCGGCGCGCGCGGCTCGGCCTGGCGGCGCTGGCCGCCGCGATGCTGTTCCACCCGTTGGTGGCGATACCCGTCGTGGTGTTCGCGTGGGGCGTGCTGGTGGCGCGAGACCGCCGCTGGGCCTGGGCGCTCGTGGGCGTGCCGGTGGTCGTCGCGCTGGCCCTCGCGGGCATCCCGCCGTTCGCGGCCCTGTTGCAGACGTTCGACGCGAAGTGGCTCGAGGCGGTGCAGAAGGCCAACGGGCAGGTCCTCGTCCTGAGCTGGCCGCGCGAAGACTGGGTGACCCTGTTCTTCGACTGCGCGGTGGTCTGGGCCGCCTCGCGCCTGTTTCCCGCGGGCAAGCTCCTGCTGCGCGTCGCCGTGATCGCTACGCTGGCGCTGGTGGCGATCTCCGCGGTCGGCGCCGACCTGTTGCACAACGTGCTGCTCACGCAGGTGCAGGTCTGGCGGGCGCACTGGGTGACCCACCTGCTGTCGCTCGCCTTCCTCCCCGTCGTGCTCTGGCGCACACTGAACCGCGACGATCTGCGGTCGCAGATCCTGGTGCTGTCGGTGATGGCGCTGGCGGTCGCCACCAATGTTCGCTACGACAGCGGCACCATGCTCGCGGTCTGGACCGCGCTGGCCCTCTGGTTGTACGCGTCGCAAAGCCCCGTCGAGATGCGCCTGCTGAAGGCGGCGCGGCTGGCCACCGGCATCGCCCTGGTGGGCACCGCCGTCCTGGTGCTGGTGGCGACGGCGGGCCAGCTGTACGCCGCGCGCGGCAATACGCTCAGCCCCAGCAACATCCTGCTGCTGCTGATGACGATGCCGGTTCTTTCGCTGCCCCTGATGTTCGTGCTGCTGCGCGCGCAGCGGAGGGGCGGAGCCGCTGCCGCCGGCGCGCTCGCGCTGGTCGTCGCCGGCATCGCCTTCGCCACCGCCCACTGGGACCAGCGGCCGGTCTGGACGCGGTACATCGAATCGCACCTGTTCCAGCAACATCCGTTCGAGAAGATCATCGGCCCGACCCAGCAGGTGCTCTGGTGGGAACAGCTGGCCGCCGTCTGGGCGGTGCTGCACCGTCCCAGCTACTACTCGGGGCAACAGGGCGCCGGCCTCCTGTTCAACCGCGAGACGGCGCTGGAGCATCGCCGGCGCGGCGGCGTCACCGGTGTGATCCAGATGCAGCGCGATGCCTGCGACGTGATGCGCGCGGTGGGCTTCAACGCCGACCCGAACATTCCCTGCTGGCCCACCGAATCCGCCGTCGAGCACGTCTGCAGCGCGCCGGCCGGCCCGGACTTCATCATCCTCGACCGGCCCTTGATGCGGGGCGTCGTCGCCAAATGGTCGCCCGAGCTCGGCACGGGCTCCAACCCCACCTACTACCTGCATGACTGCAAGCAAATTCGTTGAACTGCCGATCGCGGTTCCCGCCGTCGCGCCGGCCGGCCGCCCGGGCCGCATCGGCCGCGAGTTCGTGCGCTACTTCGGCTGCAGCGCCGTGGCGCTGGGCGCGGACGGCGGCCTGTTCGGGCTCGGCCTCTACCTCGGTGTGCCGTACCCCGTCGCCGCGGCCATCGGTTTCATCGCGGGCCTGTGGGTCGCCTACACGCTGAGCGTGCGCTTCGTCTTCGGCGAGCGCCGCCTGCAGGACCAGCGCGCCGAGTTCTTCATCTTCGCTTCCGTCGGCGTCGGCGGCCTGCTGCTGACGGAACTGTTCCTGTGGCTGCTCGTCGACCACGCGCACTGGCACCCCGGCTTCGCGAAGGTCGCGACCGCCGGCGCCGTCTTCTGCTTCAACTTCGGCGCGCGCAAGGCGCTGCTCTTCACGAAAAGCTCGGCACCATGAGCCAGGACACCATCATCATCGGCGCCGGCCCCGCGGGCCTGACCGCCGGCCTCGAGCTCGTGCGCGCGGGCCGCACCGGGGTCACGATCCCGAAGCCACGCAGGACATCGGCGGGCTCTCGAAGACCGTCAACTACAAGGGCAACCGGATCGACATCGGCGGCCACCGCTTCTTCTCCAAGTCCGACTGGGTGATGAACTGGTGGCGCGACATCCTGCCGGTGGCGCTGCCCGCCGGCGCCGGCGCTGAGCGTGACTACCGTCTCGCGTACCGGGGCGCCCACCGCCTGCTCGGCGCCAACGAGATCACCGCTTCCGAGAGCGACGAGTCGGTGCTGATGGTGCGCAACCGCCTCTCGCGCATCTACTGGGGCGGCAAGTTCTTCGACTACCCGCTCAAGCCGAACGTCGACATGGCGTTCAAGCTCGGGCCCGTGAAGTGCGTGAAGCTCGGCACCAGCTACGCCTATTCGGCCGTGCGCCCCATCTCGCCCGAGCGCTCGCTCGAAGACTTCTTCATCAACCGCTTCGGCCGGCAGCTGTACCTGACCTTCTTCAAGGAGTACACCGAGAAGGTGTGGGGCGTGCCCTGCAACGAGATCAGCGCCGAGTGGGGCGCCCAGCGCGTCAAGAGCCTGTCGATCAGCAAGGCGCTGGTCCATGCGCTGCGCAAGGCCGTCACCGGCGGCGGCGGTTCCGAGCAGACGTCGCTGATCGAGAACTTCCTGTATCCGAAGTACGGCCCCGGCCAGATGTGGGAGACCGCGGCGCAGCAGTTCCGGCTGCTGCCGGCGGGCGCATCGAGCATGGCGCCACGGTGTCGGCCATCGAGCGCGAAGGCAACCAGTCACCCGCGTGCGTGCGCGCCGGGCCGATGGTTCCGAGCAGGTGTACGAGGCCGGCCACGTGGTGTCGACCATGCCGGTTCGCGAGCTCGTGCAGGCGATGCGTCCCGCGCCGACCCCGGAAGTCCTCTCGGTCGGCAGCGCCCTGCAGTACCGCGACTTCATCACCGTGGGCCTGCTGTATCGCAAGCTGCGCAAGACGGCGTCCGCTTCGCTGCAGGCCGGGACGAACATGGTTCCCGACAACTGGATCTACATTCAGGATCCGGGCGTCAAGGTCGGCCGCCTGCAGATCTTCAACAACTGGTCGCCCTACATGGTGGCCGACCCCACACCGTCTGGATCGGCCCGAGTTCTTCGCGCGCGACGACGACGAACTGTGGGCGATGAGCGACGAGCAGCTCAAGGCGCTGGCGATCCGCGAGATGCGCGAGCTGAAGCTGGCCGACGAAGCCGATGCCCTCGACGCCACCGTGATCCGCATGCCCAAGGCCTATCCCGGGTACTTCGGCGCGGCGTACGAGCAGTTCGACACCGTCAAGGACTGGCTGGGCGGCCTGCCCAACCTGTACCGGTGGGCCGCAACGGCATGCACCGCTACAACAACCAGGACCATTCGATGCTGTCGGCGCGGCTTGCGGCGCAGAGCATCCTCACGGGCCAGGACCAGCGCGCGGCGATCTGGGCGGTGAACATCGACGACGACTACCACGAGGAAGCCGAGCACGCGACGAGCAGCGCGCCGGCGGCGCCCGCTCCCTCGGCTGCCTGAGGACGCCACGTGCTCCTGACCCGACCGGCCGGCTGGACCCCGGCGGCACCGCCCAAGCCGGAGACGCTCACGCAGATGATGATGGCGGCCACGGTGGCCGTGGGCTGCGCCGCGCCGCTGCTGACCTCGCTTTCGCGATCCGGCAAGGCGCCGCCCGAGGCGTACCTGATCTTCGAGCGCCTGTTCTTCTTCAACGACTACGCCGGTTCGCTGGCGATGCTCGTGGCGCTCGTGCTGGCGCTGGCGCTGCCCCGCGTGCAAGAGGCCGTCGCGCACCGGCCGGCTGGGTTGCCGAGCATCCGGCGTCCACCATCGCGGCAGCGTTCGTCACGCTGGCGCTGTGCGCGCGCTTCGTCTACCTCGCGCATCCCCTGTCCATGGATGAATACGCGCCGTGGATGCAGGCGCACGCCTTCGCCCGCGGCGAGCTGACGGTCAAGTACCCGCTCGATCTCCTGGATGCGATCGTCCCGAAGCAGTTCCGGGGCTACTTCATCTCCATCGACCGCCAGAGCGGCGAAGCGATCTCCAAGTACTGGCCCGGGCTGGCGCTGGTCACCGCGCCCTTCGCCTGGCTGGGCATCGGCTGGTGCGTCAACCCGATGTTCGGCGCCTTGACGCTGGCCATGGTCTACAAGCTCGCCACCGAATTCACCGGCCAGCGCGCCGCCGGCGCCTGGCCATGCTGGCGGCGCTGGCCTCGCCGCAGTTCACGGTCAACGCGATCTCGTTCTATGCGATGCCGGGCGAGCTGGCCCTGAACCTGCTGTTCCTGTGGCTGCTGCTCAAGCCGAACCTCAAGCATGCCTTCGCCGCCGGCCTGGTCGGCGGGCTGGCGCTGGCGATGCACAACCCCTTGCCGCATGCGCTGATGGCAGCGCCCTGCCTCGCGTGGCTCGCCCGGGACCGCCAACGGTGGCCCCGCCTGGCGGCCGTTTTCGCCGGCTACCTGCCGGGGCTGCTCCTGTTCGGTGGCGGCTGGATGAAATTGATGGAGGCGCTGGAGTCGGCACGCCCGGTCCAGCCGCATCGCCGGCCCCGGCCCTCATGGAAGCCTCTCGCCCACCGCAACTTCCTCTACCTGTTCACGTTCCTCAGTTCGGTGGTGACGATCCCCACCGAGGACATGCTGCGGGCACGCTGGTTCGCCACCCGGAAGACCTGGATCTGGGCCTGCCCCGGCCTCTTGCTGATCCTCTTCGTGCCGCGCGTGCGCAGCGTGGGCGAGCGCCTGCTGGTCGCGGCCTTCGCAACCACTTTCGTGTTCTTCCTGTTCGTCCGCCCCGACCAGGGCCACGGCTGGGGGTACCGCTACATCCACACCGCCCGGGGCGTGCTGCCCGTGGTGTTCGGCGCCTGGCTGGTTGCCGCCAGCGAGAGCGCGCGCAAGTGGGGCGCCGCCATGGTCGCCGCCGGCCTGCTGGCCACCCCGGTCTTCATGTGGCAGACCCACGCCACGGTGGCGGAAGTCGTGTCGTGGCGGCTCGCGCCCCCGGGGCCCGGGCAGTGGGTGGTCTTCGTGGCGCAGGACACCGGCCGCTACCGCGGTGACCTGGTGCAGAACGTGCCCGGCGAGACCGACCTGCTGCGCCTCGTGAGCCGGGGCGCGGCCCGCGACCAGGACCTGATGGCCCTGCATTTCCCCGGTGCGAAGAAGGTCGAGGAAGACCGCCGCGGCTCGGTGTGGAGCGTGCCCGAGGGATCGCTGGCGAAGAAGCTGCAGCCGCCGCGATGACCGCGGACCTGCTTCACGGCCCGTCCCCCGCATTCGCGCTACGCTGTCCGGTTTGCCACGCGGCCCTGTCGTTCCGGGCGCCGTCCTGGCGCTGCGCCGCGCCGGCGCCGCACCTCTTTCCCGATATCGCCGGCGTGCCCGTGCTGCTGAACCCGGAACGCAGCCTGTTCCGCGCGGAGGACTTCCATGCCAACGCCCGCACGACCTTCAAGGAGCCCGCGGGCTGGGCCGTGCGGGTCGGCCGCCTCCTGCCTTCGGCCAGCCGTGACGTGTCGGCGCCGCGCTGCCGGGAGCAGGTGGCAAGGTTGCTGGCGCAGCGTCCGCCACCGGCGCCGCGTGCTGGTCGTGGGCTGCGGCGACGGCACCGCGGGATACGGCGCGATCGCCGCTGTCGAAGGCGCGCGCTGGATGGAGACCGACGTCTCCCCGGCCGGCCGCGCGGCCGTGGTCTGCGATGCCTCCGACTTGCCGTTTGCGGACGAACAGTTCGACCTCGTGATCTGCATCGCGGTCCTCGAGCACGTGCTGGAGCCCCAGCGCTGCGTCGACGAGATGCGCCGCGTGCTCGCCGCCGATGGACTCGTCTACGTGACCACGCCCTTCATGCAGCAGGTTCACATGGGTGAGTACGACTTCACCCGCTTCACCCATGCCGGCCACCGCTGGCTGTTCCGCGGGTTCGAGGAAGTCGACAGCGGCATCGCCACGGGCCCCGCGAGCGTGCTGGTCTGGAGTGTCGAGTACTTCTTCCTTTCGTGGACGCGGTCGCTGGGCGTGCGGCGGATCATCAAGGGCTCGGTGCGCCTGCTGCTCGGGTGGCTGACGTGGCTGGACGTGGTGCTGGCCAGGCGCGTGGCGGCCCACGATGCCGCGGGCGGCTTCTACTTCATCGGTCGCGCGCGTGCGGCGCCCATGGCGGCGCGCGAAGTCCTTGCCTACTACCGTGGCGCGGACGATGCGAAGTGATCCGATGAGCATGGAGCGGGCCCGCATCACCATCTTCCTGCCGTCGCTGGACGGCGGCGGCGCGGAGCGATCGATCGTGACCGTGGCGAACGGCCTGGCGGCGCGCGGCGCGCAGGTTGCGCTGGCGCTCGGCGCCGCCCGCGGCGCTTACCTCGCCCAGGTCAGCCCGCGCGTGGAAACCGTCGACTTGCGCGCAGCCGACGTCGTGCACGCGTTGCCGCGGCTGGTGCGGCACCTGCGCGGCTGGCGGCCGACCGCGGTGCTGTCCGCCATGACCCATGCAAACATCGCCGCCGCGCTGGCGCACCGGCTCGCCGGCTCGCGCGCGCGGCTGGTGCTGAGCGAGCGGGTCAACCTGACCTCGCTGTTCTCCGAATACCGCGACCTGCGCACCCGCGTGTTCCGGCCGCTGATGCGGCTCACCTATCCCCGGGCCGACAAGGTGGTGACCGTCTCCGACGGCGTGGCCCACGACATGCTGCGCCACATTCCGCTGGCGCCGGACCGTCTCTGCACGATCTACAACCCCGTGGTCGACGACCGGCTGCGCGAGATGGCGCAGGCCCCCCGGCGCATCCCCGGCTGCGCGCGGGTGGACCGCCGGTCATCCTCGCGGCCGGCCGGCTCGTGCCGCAGAAGGACTTCGGCACGCTGGTGCGCGCCTTCGCGCTGCTGCGCCGCGAAAGGGCTGCGCGCTTGCTGATCCCGGGAGAGGGGGAGGAGCGGCAGATGCTGGTGGCGCTGGCCGCGGAATGCGGCGTGGCCGACGACGTGGCCCTGCCCGGGTTCGATGCGAACCCGTTCGCATCCATGACGGCGGCCAGCCTGTTCGTCCTCTCCTCCCGTTTTGAAGGCTTGCCGGGCGTCCTGATCCAGGCCATGGCCTGCGGGGCCCGCGTGGTCAGCACCGATTGCCCGAGCGGGCCGCGCGAAGTGCTGGAGGACGGCCGCTGGGGCGCTCTGGTGCCGGTGGGCGACGTGGCGGCGCTCGCGGCTGCCATGGCCGCGGCGCTCGACGATCCATCGCCGCCCGCCGTCCGCGTGCGCGCGGAGGCCTTCAGCGAGGAGCAGGCCGTGGAGCGGTACGCGCGCGTGCTGGGCGTCCGGGAGGTGCCCGCGTGATCCCCGAGCCAGGCGCCGGGCGGCGGCCGCCGTTGCGGGTCGTGACCGTCACGCACTTCTTTCCCGCGCACGGCGGCGGTCTCGAGAAGGTGGCGGAGCAACTGGTCGACGGAATGCTGGCGCGCGGCTTCCGGATCTGCTGGTTTTCCAGCGCGACGGACCCCGTGCCGCGCCGCGATGGCGCGGCTCTCGAGCTCGTCGCGGTCAAGACCAGCAACATCGTGGAACGGCTCACGCAACTGCCGTACCCCCTGTGGACGCCGGCGGCGTTGCCGCGCCTGTGGCGCGAGATCGGCCGCGCACAGATCGTCCACGTGCACGAGCACCTCTATGGCTCCAGCATCGTCGCGATCCTGCTGGCGAAGTTGCGGCGCCGGCCCGTCGTGGTCACCCAGCACATGGGCGCCCTCGGGCTCGGGAGCCGCGCATTCACCGCCGTCTACGAATGCGGCGCACGCCTGCTCGGAACCCTGCTCTTTCCCCCGGTGGCGCGCACGGTCTTCATCAGCCGCAACGTGCTGGAGTTCTTCGGACGCGAAAGGTCGCCGCGCGCGCAACTGATCTTCAACGGCGTCGACGTGCATCGGTTCACGCCCGTCGCCGACGGCGAGCGCGCGTCCATTCGCGCCGCGCTCGGATTGCCGCCGGGCGCGCCCGTCGTGCTGTTCGTCGGGCGTTTCGTCCGCAAGAAAGGCCTGCACCGCGTCCTCGCCCTAGCGCAGCGCTTCCCGCACGTGCAATGGGTGCTGGTGGGCTCGGGCCCGGAGCAGCCGCAACAGCCGCCGGCGAACGTCCACGTCGCGGGCCGCGTCGAACACGACCGCCTGCCGCAGTACTACCGCGCGGCCGACCTGCTGATCCTGCCGAGTTCCGGCGAAGGCATGCCGCTCGTCGTGCAGGAGGCGCTGTGCTGTGGCGCGGGCATCCTGTCGACGGACGAGGTCGCGAGCGCGTGCCCGGAAGCTGCCGACCTGATCCGGTCGCACCCCGTGCCGCGCGCAGGCGACGACCGGCCGGATGGGACCAGGCGTTGCGCGCTACGCTCGCGGACGGCGGCTACCGGCGGCGCGTGCCGAACGCGCGGAGCGGGCGCATGCCTTGTGGTCCCGGAGCGCTGCGTCGCGCAATACGATGACGTGTTCCACCAACTCGTGGCGGAGGCCTCGTGAACCTGAATGAAATAGCCATCGAAGCGCGGCGCGCGAGCGTCGCCGTGCTGGTTCCCTGCCACAACGAGTCGGCCGCGATCGCCGCGGTGGTCGCCGGTTTCCGCGCGCACCTGCCGGACGCGGCCATCTACGTCTACGACAACGCCTCCACCGACGACACCGCCGAAGTCGCCCGCCGGTCGGGCGCCATCGTGCGGAGCGAGCCGCTCAAGGGCAAGGGCAATGTCGTGCGCCGCATGTTCGCGGACGTCGAAGCCGACGTGTACCTGCTGGTCGACGGCGACGACACGTACGACGCGGCGAGCGCGCCGAGGCTGGTGGCGCACCTGCTCGAGAACGGCCTCGACATGGTGAACTGCGCCGGTGGTGCCCACGCACGACGCCGCCTTCCGGCCCGGGCACGTGTTCGGCAACCGCATGCTCACCGGCCTCGTCGCCCACATCTTCGGCAACCGGCTGGGCGACATGCTCTCCGGCTACCGCGCGCTCTCGCGCCGGCTGGTCAAGTCCTTCCCGGTGCTGTCGACGGGCTTCGAGATCGAGACGGAACTCACCGTGCACGCGCTGGAGCTCCGGCTGCCGCTCGCGGAACTGGAGGCGCCTTACCAGAGCGGCCGGCCGGCTCGGCCAGCAAGCTGCGCACGCTGCGCGACGGCACGCGCATCCTCCAGCTGATCGTGCACCTGTGAAGGAAGAGCGCCCGCTGCAGTTCTTCAGCCTGGTGAGCGGGTTCTTCCCCGGCTTCTCGCTGGCCTTCGGCTGGCAGGTGGTGAGCGACTATCTCGCCACGGGCCAGTGCAACGGCTGCCGACCGCGGTGCTGGCGACCGGCCTGGCGATCATCTCCATGGGCAGCCTGTTCGCGGGACTGGTGCTCGACACCGTGACCCGCGGCCGGCGCGAGCTCAAGCGGCTGTTCTACCCGGCCGCCGAGCCTGCTTCGCGCGGCTCCCAGCTGCACGGGCCCCGCGCCAAGGCATGACCATGGCTCCGGGGGCGCGGCAGCGAGCAGCGAGCCCTCGACGGTGCGCTGGTGCGGGGCATGGGCGCGGTCGCCGTGTTCACGGCGGTGGCCAGCCTCGCGCGGCTTGGACAGGACGCGGCGATCGCCTGGCGGTTCGGGACCGGCCCCGCCGTCGACGCCTACTATTTCCTCCTCAACCTCGCGAGCTGGCCCGTCACGGTGGCCCTCTCGCTCCTGAGCCTGCTCATCGCGCCGACGGAAGCCCGCTTGCGCGCGAGCGACGCGGACGCCGCACGCCGGTTTCGCGGTGAACTGCTCGCGTGGGCCTGCGTGCTGGCGCTGATCCTCGGGCCGGCCGCATGGTGGGTGATGCACGCGGTGGCGGGCAGCAAGCTGGCCGGCTTTGGCCCGCCGGCCGCTGCGCAGGCCGCCGCGGGCGCGATGTGGCTGGCGCCGATGGTGTCGGTCGGGATCGTCGGCGCGCTCCTTTCCGCGTGGCTGGTGGCCGCCGGCCGCCATGTCCTGGCCTTGCTCGAAGGCCTGCCGCCGCTCGTCCTGCTGCTGCTCGTGCTGCTGGTGCCCGGCCCGGTGCTGTTCTGGGGCACGAGCGCCGGCTTCGCGGTGCAGGCCCCGGCCATGGCCTGGATCCTGCGGCGCGCCGGAGAATTGCCCGGGCCGCGGCTCGGCCTGCACAGCGAGCACTGGAAAGGGTTCTCGGAAGCCGCCTTGCTGCTGCTCGGCGCGCAGGCGCTGTTCGCACTGTTTCCGCTGATCGATTCGTTCTTCGCGGCGCGGATGGAGCAGGGCACCGTCGCGGCGCTCAGCTACACCAACCGCCTGGTGCTGGGACTGCAGGGCCTGGCGGGCCTGGCGCTGCAGCGCAGCGGGCTGCCGCTGTTGTCGAAGCTGGCCGTGCACTCCCCGGATGCCACGCGCCATGCCGCGCACCGCTGGGCATTGGCGATGGGGATCGTGGGAACGTTGCTGGCCCTCGTGGTCGCCGCTGCCGCCGACCTGCTGGTGGCGCTGGTGTTCGAACGCGGCAGCTTCAACGCCGCGGACCGCGCGCAGTGCGTCACCCTGCTGCGCTACGGCATGCTGCAGATGCCGTTCTTCCCGGCCGGCACCGCCCTCGTCAGCGCGCTGGCCGCGACCGGCGCGCGCCACGCGCTCGCGCTCGTCGCGGTCACCAACCCGGCCGTGAAGCTCGCCGCCAGTGCCGCGCTGGTGCCGCTGCTGGGGGCACCCGCGCTCATGGTCGCCACGGCCCTGATGTACGCCGCCGCGACGGCGGTGGCCTGGCTCGCCCTGCGGCGGCGGCTGTCCGCCGCCTAAGTGCCTTCGCCGCTCGCCGGGGCGGGCACGGTGCGCTCGAACACGTACTGGTTGCAGCCGCTGTAGCCGCCGGCCGTGACCAGTTCGCGCAGCTCGAAGCCGCGGGCGCGCAGGAACCGGAAGATCGCCTCCGGGGTGGCCACCTCGAACGGATACCCGCCCAGCCAATCCAGCATGTCGTACCAGAGGGTCATGCCACGTTCCGCCTGCGCCCGCCCACGGAGCTTGCGGTACAGCCAGTCAGCCACACGTAGTAGGGCGTGTAGAAAGCGATCAGGAAGCCACGGGCGATGGCGCTGCGGTTGTAGAGCCGCTTGACGTGCACCCAGTACCGGCTGAGCGCGCCCGGTCGTTGTAGATCGCGATGAACAGCCGGCCGCCGGGGGCGACCAGGCGGGCGACGTTGTCGATCGCCGTCCACTGGTCGCCCGTGTGGTGCAGCACGCCCCAGCTGTAGACGATGTCGAAGGTGCCCAGCCCCTCCGGGTAGGCCGGGTCGAGGACGGATCCTTCCTCCACCCGCCATTGCGCGTCCTCGCCGGCGAAGCGCTCCCGCAGGGCGCGCGTGCAGCCGACCGACTGCGGATCGAAGTCGAACGAGTGGACGATGGCGCCGAGGCGGCGCGCGGCGAGGCTGAAGAGGCCGCTGCCCGAGCCCGCATCCGGGAAGCGCCGGCCCCGCAGCGACGGCAGGCCGAGCATGTCCTGCAGGGAACGCTCGGCAGCCGCGATGCGCTCCGGGTTCAGGCGGCTCAGGAAGCGCGCCCAGTTGGCGCCGAAGCCGAAGCGTTCGCCTGCGGCCATCTCGGTCGCGTGCGAGTGCGCCGCGAGGTTCTGGTCATGACTCATGGTTGCTCTTTCCCATCGACGAGCCCGCCTCGCGCCAGGCCTCGAACATCAGCACCGGCCACAGCCGGTACCCCCAATCGTTGTGTCCCGCCGTGCTGCGCCCAGAGGCGCCGCACCGGTGCGGGGTCCATCAAGCCGGAGCGCCGCAGCCGGTCCTCGGCCAGCAGGCCCTCCGCCCACTCGCGCAGCGGCCCGCGCAGCCACGCGTGGATCGGGATGCCGAAGCCCTTCTTCGGCCGCTCCATCAGCGCCCGCGGCACGTAGCGATCCACCAGTTGCCGCAGGATCCACTTGCCCCGGCCGTCGCGCATCTTCTGGTGCAGCGGCAGCCGCAGCGCGAACTCCACGATCCGGTGGTCCAGCAGCGGCACGCGCGTTTCGAGCGACGTCGCCATGGCTGCGCGATCGACCTTCACCAGGATGTCGTCGGGCAGGTAGCTGCGCAGGTCGAGCAGCATCATGCGCTGCTCGAAGTCCTGCAACGGCGGCGGTGCTTCGGTGAACACGCTGGCCGGCTCGCGCGCGCCGCGCACCGGCGTGCCGCCCGCGGGCCAGAACCCGACGATGTCCTGGTAGACCGCGTCGTCGCTCGTCGCGCCGAGGACGCCCGCCAGCTTGCGCAAGCGGTCGGGCCGGCCTGCGCCGTCGCGCAATTCCGCCGGCAGCCACCGGCTCGCGGGCGCCATCAGCGCGCTCCAGGCCTCGGCCGGCAGGCTGTCGAGGGCCGCGCCCGCCACGCGCCGCAGCGCGCGCGGCACGCCGGCGATGCGCTGGCCCCAGCGATAGCGGTCGTAGCCGCCAAACAGCTCGTCGCCGGCATCGCCGGACAAGGACACGGTGACATCGCGCCGCGCCATCTGGCTGACGAGGAAGGTCGGGATCTGCGACGCGTCGGCGAACGGTTCGCAGTACATCCCCGGCAGCTTCGGGATGACGCGCAGCGCGTCGTCCGGCGTGACGGTCAGCTCGGTGTGCTGCGTGCCGAGATGGCGCGCAACCGCGCGGGCCTCGGCGGACTCGTCGAGCGCCGTGTCCGGCGAGCCGATCGTGAACGTGCGCACGGGCGTGGACGACAGCGCCTGCATCACGGCGACCGTCGCCGTCGAATCGATCCCGCCGGAAAGGAAGGCCCCGAGCGGCACGTCGGCCATGCGCTGGCCCGCGATCGACTCGCGCAGCAGCCGGTCGAGCGTGTCCACCGACTCGCCGTCGCCGAGCGCCAGTGGGTCGTGGGCGCCGTCGATGGCGAGCTGGCGCGCCGACCAGTACGCCACCGGCGCAGCGTCGGCGTCGGAAGGACGCGCGATGCGCAGCAGGGTGCCCGGCGGCAGCTTGCGGATGCCGCGGTGGATCGACCAGGGGCGCGGGCACGTAGCCGAAGCGCAGCAACAAGGAGAGCGCGTCGGGATCGATGTCCGCGCGGTAGTTGGGGTGCGCCTGCAGGGCCTTGAGCTCCGAGCCGAACAGCAGCACGCCTCCCTGCAGCCCGTAGTAGAGCGGCTTCTCGCCGAGCCGGTCGCGCACCAGCGTCAAGGCGCGCTGCTCGCGGTCCCACAGGGCGATCGCGAACATGCCCACGGTGCGGCCGATCGCGGTTTCCACACCCCAGCCACGATCGCGGCGAGCAGCGTCTCGGTGTCGGAGTGGCCGCGCCATGCCGGCGCCCTGCCTTCCGTCTCGAGTTGCCGGCGCAGGGCGGCGTGGTTGTAGATCTCGCCGTTGAAGGCCAGCATCCAGCGGCCGTCGGCGCTGGGCATCGGCTGGTGGCCCGCTTCCGAGAGGTCGACGATCGCCAGCCGGCGATGCGCCAGCGCGATGCCTGCGCCGGCGTCGAGCCACTCGTCACGGCCGTCCGGCCCGCGGTGCTGCAGGCGGTCGCCCATGGCGCGGGCCCACCGGGGCGCCTCCGCCGCGAGCGGCGAGGGGCGAAGAAGCCGGCGATGCCGCACATGGTCAGGCCTTTCCCGCCGCGAGCTCGCGGTACAGCGCCGCATAGCGGCCCGCGACCACGTCCAGGCCGAACTCGTCCACCACCCGCTGCCTGGCGCGCGCGCCGAGCTCCGCGCGTCCCTGCGCGCCGAGGTCGACCAGCGCGATCATCGCGTCCGCCATCGCGGCCGGGTCGCCGGGAGGCACCACGCGCGCCGTGTCGGCGACCACGGCGCGCGAGTCGCCGACGTCGGTCACCACGCACGGCAAGGCGCAGCTCATGGCCTCGCCGATGGAGTTGGAGAAGGCCTCGCGGGTGGAGGACGACACGTACCCGTCCAGCGCGGGCAGCAGGTCGGCGATGTCGCGGCGTTCGCCGAGCAGCCGGACCTGCCCCTGCAGGCCGGCTTCGGCGATGGCCCGCGCGAGCACGCTGTTCTCGGCGTCGATGCCGGTGCCGGCCAGCACGAAGCAGGTGCCGGGCCGCGCATCGTGCACGCGCCGCGCGGCCTGCAGGAAGCCGGCGTGGTCCTTCACCGGGTGGAAGCGCGCGAACAGGCCGAACGCCACGCTGCCCTCGGCGATGTTCCATTCCGCGCGCCGGCGGGCACGCGCCTCGGCGTCCGGCACGAAACCGTCGATGTCGAAACCGTTCGGCAGGTAGGCGGCCCGGCGCACCGAGAAGCCGCGTTCGCGATGCTGTTCGAGCGAAGTGCGCGAGTTGAACAGCACGCGGTCGGGCCGCGATGAGCCCATGCGGTTCAGCGCGATGCCGATGCGGGCGAAGACGTTCTCGCCTTGCAGCGTGGGCAGCGACTGGCGGATGCCCCACACCAGCGGCACGCGGCGGCCCAGCGCGGCGCGCGCCAGCGAAGCGCCGAGATTGCCGTGGTACAGCCAGCCTTGCACGAGGTCGGGATCGAATCGGCGGGCGATGCGCGCCAAGCCCATCGCGCCGGTGAGCGGTGGCAGCCCGCCCAGAAATCGAGCTCGTCGACATGCGCGCCGGCAGCCCGTATCGGCGCGGCCATGGGCCCGCCCGGCAGCATCGCGACCACGCGTTGCTCGAAGCCGGCCAGCGCCGGCGCCCCGAGCAGCTTCAGCAGCATCCGCTCGGCGCCGCCCGGCTGAGCGCAGTGATCACGTGAAGGACTCGCATGGACCCGTGGGACTGTAGCAGCGGGGCCGTGCGACTTCTCCGCCGCGGCGTGCCGTCCGGCCCCGCGCCGCAGCCGCGGGTCGGACGCCCGGTGCGGATAAGCTCGGTGCGCTGTGCGAAACGCAACTCCGACATCGAACGCGCCCGCGGCCCTCGCCCGCCGCTGCGCTGGCCGTCCTGCCCCTGGTGAACCCCTTCGCCCCCGGTCCCTCGCCCTCCGTGGTGCCCCGGATGGTCAGCGCCGCCTGCGCCCTCGCGCTCTCGCTGCTGGCGGCGCCGGCGGGCGTGCGCATCCCGCGCGGCCCGGCGTGGCTGGCCGCCGGCCTCGTGCTGTGGGGCGCCCGGTGGCACCCGGTGCGGCCCGAGCTGGCGATGCTCGCGGCGGGACTGGCGGTGATGCTGCTGGCGGCCGGCTTCGCGCAGCACGCGCGCATTGCATCGGCGCTGCAGGCCGGCTTGCTGGCCGCGGCCTGCGTGAGCGTGGCCATGGCGCTGCTGCAGTACTTCGGCGGGGCGGCCCCTTTCGTGCCCTTTGTGAGCGCCGGCCAGCTGGGCGAGGCCTACGCCAACCTGCGCCAGCCGAACCAGTTCGCGTCGTTCTGCTGGCTGGGCGCCGCGGTGCTGCTGTGGGCGCCCTTGCGGCTGCCGCGGCCCGCCGCCGTGTTGCTGATCGTGCTGCTTGCGATCGGCAGCGCCGCGTCGGCCTCGCGCACCGCGATGCTGCAAGGCGTGCTGCTGGTCGCGCTGGCGGCGCTGTGGAAAGGTCCGGAGCGACGCTGGCGGCTCACGCTGGCCGCGGCGGCCGGCGTCGCCTACCCGGCCGCCGTCTGGGTGCTTCCCCTGTTGCTCGAGGCGCTGCAAGGCACGCAACCGGACCGCACGCTCCTGAAGCGCATGTTGGCCGACACCGGGTGCGTGAGCCGCACGGTCCTCTGGTCGAACGTGCTGCACCTCATCGCGCAGAAGCCGCTGGCGGGCTGGGGCTGGGGCGAGCTCGATTTCGCGCACTTCCTCTCGCTGTATCCCGGCGCGCGCTTCTGCGAGATCCTGGACAACGCGCACAACCTGCCGCTGCACCTCGCCGTCGAACTCGGCGTGCCGGCGGCGCTCGCCGTCTGCGTGATCGGCCTGCTGTGGATGTGGCGCGCGCAGCCGTGGCGCGAGGACCAGCCGGTGCGCCAGCTCGCATGGGCGTGGATCGTGCTGATGCTGGTGCACGCGATGCTCGAGTACCCGCTCTGGTACGGGCCTTTCCAGATCGCGTTCGGCGCGGCGCTGGGCTGGCTGCTGGACGACGGGATGCAAAGCGAGCGCCGCCTCGATGTCCCCGGCGTCGCGCTCGGCGTGCTGCTGGTGCCGGTGCTCGCGTACGCCGCGTGGGACTACACGCGGGTGAGCCAGTCTATCTCGCGCCCGAAGACCGCCGGGCGGCCCGGGCCGACGATGCGCAGGCCCACGCGCGCCGCTCGTGGCTGTTTTCGGGGCCGGCCGGTTTCGCCGACCTCACGCTCGCGTACGTCACGCGCGAGAACGCGAGCGAGATGGACGTGCTCGCCGAACGCATGCTGCACTACTCGCCCGAGCCGCGCGTGATCGAACGCATGATCGAAAGCGCGACGATGCTCGGTCGCTTCGACGAAGCGGTGCTGCACCGGCCCGCTACCGCGCCGCGTTTCCGGAGGACTACGCGAAGTGGCGGCAGGCGCAGAAGCTGCCGATCATGCGCTAGCCGGCCACGTAGCTGCCCGACTTCCCCCGTGCTTCTCCACCAGTTGCACGTCACGGATCGTCATGCCGCGGTCGACGGCCTTGCACATGTCGTAGATCGTCAGCAGGGCGATGTTCACGGCCGTCAGCGCTTCCATCTCGACGCCGGTCGGACCGACGGTTTCCACGGTCGCGGTACAGACCACGGCCGGATGGGCCGCGTCCAGCGCGAAGTCCACCGCCACGCGCGTCAGCGCCAGCGGGTGGCACAGCGGGATCAGGTCGCTGGTCTTCTTGGCGCCCGGATGCCGGCGATCCGGGCAATGCCGAGCACGTCGCCCTTCTTTACGCTCCCGCCCCGGATGAGGGCGAAGGTGTCCGCTAACATTTCGATCCGGCCGCGGGCGATCGCCACGCGGTGCGTCGCCGGCTTCGCCGCAACGTCTACCATGTGCGCCTGCCCCTGCGCATCGAAATGGGTGAGTCCGCTCATGAATCAGCCTTCTGCATCGATCGTTCATCATACGGCGCGCCCCGCCGTGGGCGCCGCATGGGCATGAGCCTGCTGCGCCGGCGCGGCACGGCGCTGGCCGCCGCGCTGGTGCTCCTGTGCACGGCGCTCGCACCGGCGCAGGCGCAGCTGCCCACGCTGGGAGACGGCAGCGACATGAGCGTCGGCGCCGAACGCAAGCTCGGCGAGCGCATCGCGCGCGAGCTGTACCGCGATCCCGACTACATCGACGACCCGGTGCTGGTGGAGTACGTGCAGAGCCTGTGGCAGCCCCTGCTGGCCGCGGCGCGCGTGCGCGGCGACCTGAACGCCGAACTCGACGAGCGCTTCGCCTGGCAGGTGCTGCTGGGCAAGGACCGCAGCATCAACGCGTTCGCCGTGCCGGGCGGCTGGCTGGGCCTGCACTGGGCCTGGTCAGCGTCACCGTCACGCGCGACGAGCTCGCGTCGGTGCTGGCGCACGAACTCAGCCACGTCACGCAGCGCCACATCTCGCGCATGGTCACGCAGGAGGCGCGGCAGGCGCCCCGGATGATCGCGGCGATGATCCTCGGCGCCATGGCGGTGAGCAAGAGCCCGGAGGCAGGCAAGGCGATCCTGCCGGCAGCTCGGCGCTGAGCGCGCAGCAGCAGCTGAGCTTCTCGCGCGACATGGAGCGCGAGGCCGACCGCATCGGGCTCGGCGTGGCGACGCAGGCCGGCTTCCAGCCGCAGGGCTTCGTCACGATGTTCGAGAAGCTGCAGCAGGCATCGCGGCTCAACGACAACGGCGCCTATCCGTACCTGCGCACCCACCCCATGAGCACCGAGCGCGCGGCCGACATGCAGTCGCGCCAGCAGCTGCAGGAGGCGACGCCCGCCGTGCCGACGGTGGACCACGTGCTGGCCGCGGCGCGCGCCCGCGTGATCTCCAACCCGGGCGTCGATGCGCAGCGGGGCTTCCTGCAGGAGGCCGATGCCGCGGCGCTGGCGAGCCAGCCGCGCATGCGGCAGGTGGCGGTGCTCTACGCCGCGACCTTCGCCGCTTCGCGGCTGCGCGATGCGCCGGCCACGGGCCGGCTGCTGGCGCGCCTGCAGCCGCTGGTGGCGGGCGACGCCACCGGTGCGCGGATGGGATGGTGCGCCTGCTCGAAGCGGAAGCGGCGCTCGCCGCCGGCGACCACGCCAAGGTGCTGCGGCTGGTGGATGCGCAGGCCGCGCGCCGCCCCGAAGTGCTGTTGCGCGCGCAGGCGCAAGTGCAGGCGGGGCAGGCGGCCGACGCTGCGCAGCGCCTGCAGACCTGGTGGCCACGCAGCCGCGCGATGCGACGGCGTGGCAGTTGCTCGCGTCGGCCTATGCGGCGCAGGGGCAGCAGCTGCGTTCGGTGCGGGCGGAGGCCGAGTCGCGCATGGCGCAGCTCGATTACACGGCGGCGCTGGATCGCTTCAAGGCGGCGCAGGACATCCTGCGGCGGGGTGGCGGCGCGGCCGACCACATCGAGGCGTCGATCATCGACACCCGGGCCCGCCAGGTGGAATCACTTGTGCGCGAACAGGCGCTCGAGCGCTGATTCGATCACCATGCCGAGCACGGTGTAGATCAGCGAGCCGACCAGCGCGGCCCAGAAGCCGCGCACCGAAGCTGTCGCCCAGCAGGGTGGCCGCCATCCAGAACACCGGGGCGTTGATGACGAACAGGAACAGGCCGAGCGTGAGCACGGTCACCGGCAGCGTCAGCACCACCAGCACCGGCCGCACCACCGCGTTGAGCAGCCCGATCACGAAAGCGGCGCCCAGCGCCGCCGGAAAGCTGCTGACCTGCACCCCGCCGTAGACGTAGGCGACGAAGAGCAGCGCCGAAGCGCTGAGCAGCCATTTGGCAATCAGCTTGACCATGGCCGCAGAGCATACACGGGCCCTCGCGGCCCGGGGGTGCTCAGTCGGCGGCCAGCACCAGCAGCGAGGCGAGCCCCATGAGCGCGCCGCGGGCCAGCCGTTGTCGGGGCCCTCGGACGACTTCGGGCGCCGCACGTCCAGCACCTGCGCGGTGCCGTGCTCCGCCATCAGCGAGCGCGTGAGTTCCGGCAGCGGGCCGCGGGCCAGCACCGGCGTGACGGCGTCGCCGCGCTCGCGCAGCGGCGGCACGACCTGGCCGAACAGCTTGTCGGCCCACTTGGCGCGCCAGTTTTCGCGCGCCGAGTGGCTCACCCATTTGCTGATGCGGTGCGTCATGCGCGGTGCGCAGGCCACCAGCACCCAGTGCGTCGGCGCGGCCGCGGCCGGCATCTGCTCGCGGGCATAGGCGGGGTCGTCCACGTACACGATGATCTTGTCCATGGGAGCTCCTTGCGCCATCAGGCGATTTCGGCGGCGGGGCGCCGGGCCGGCCGCGTGGCCCACCAGCCCGCGCCGAGCACGCCCGCGATGCAGACAGCATACGTGGTCCAGCGCGCGATTGCATGCGCGGCGGCAGGCGGATCGAACACGGCGTCGAGGATGGGCTCGCCCACGATCATCTTGGCGGCGGTGAAGGCGAGCACGGCGGCGCCGGCCTTGATGATGATGGGGAAGCGCTCGACCAGCTTGAGCACGATCTTGCTGCCGAACACCACGATGGGCACGCTGACGAGCAGGCCGATGATCACCAGGTCCATCGCGCCGTGCGCGGCGCCGGCCACGCCCAGCACGTTGTCCACGCCCATCAGCGCGTCGGCAACGATGATCGTCTTCATGGCGCCCCAGAAGGTGGTGACCACCGGGCCGTGTTCTTCCCCGCCGCCCTCGTCGGCCAGCAGCTTGTAGGCGATCCAGAGCAGGCCGAGTCCGCCCACCAGCATCAGGCCGGGGATCTTCAGCAGCCAGACCACCCCGACGGTCATCACGGACCGCACGGCGATCGCGCCGAAGGTGCCCCAAAGGACGGCCTTCTTCTGCAGGTGCGGTGGCAGGTTGCGCGCGGCCGGGCGATGACGATGGCGTTGTCGCCGGCCAGCACGAGGTCGATCAGGATGATGGCCAGCAGCGCTGACCACCGGGGGCGGACATGAATTCCATTTGCGAAGGAGCTCCGGGTTGCGATCCATGGGAGCCCGGCGTGGAGGCGGAACGAGGCCCGCTGGAGATGCGGCAAGCTTCGATCCGGGCCGCGCCGGGCCCGATATCGAAGGTCTTGCTCGGCATGCAGCCCGTGGAGGGCGGCGTGCCCGGGGCGCCGGAAGCCCGGAGGCTTCGTATTGACGGCGCGCCGACAGGGAGCTACTCCCCTTCGCGAACCCGATTACACCACAGCTCGGGCTTGGGCGGGGCCACGCTATCATCGCCAACCCTTCGTGGCGCAGCATGGCCGGAATCCACATCACAGACATCGAAGCCGCCATCAACTACTGGCGCGAGCGCAGTCCGTCCCCGGACGGCGTCACCCTGGCGCCCGAATTGCGGGCGCTGGCGGAGGTGTACGCGCTGATGGTCTACCACCGCGAGGACGAGGCCGAGGAGCGCGGCTTCCCGGCCAAGGCCTATGCCGCCCGGAAGGCCTGGTTCGACACCCAGCCCGACACGCCCTGCATCGCGATCTGCTCCACCAGCCAGGGCGACGCAGAGTGCAAGGGCTGCGGCCGCAGTTTCGAGGAAGTGCAGTACTGGACCGAGATGTCGCCGGCCGAGAAGCGCCAGGTCTGGCGCCGCATCACGCTGGAAGGCGATGCCTGGCGGTTCAACCGCTATGCCGAACGCGCCGCGGAAGCGACCATCGCGCCGCCGGTGCCTTCGCCGAAACCCTGAGCATGAAGCGGATCGCGCAGGCCCCCAACCTCGCGATCGCCGCGCTGTGGGCCGACACGCTGCGAGAGGCGGGGTTGTCGGCCAGCGTCCAGCGCCAGTTCCTCTCCGGCATCGCCGGCCACCTGCCGCCCGACCAGTGCCTGCCGGAGATCTGGCTGCAGCACGACGAGCAGGAGGCGGCGGCGCGCACGCTGCTCGAACAGCTGCAGCACCTGCCGCAACGGCGCTGGAAGTGCGTGTGCGGCGAAGAGGTGGAAGGCGGGTTCGAGTCGTGCTGGGGCTGCGGGCGCGCGATGCCCTGAGGGGCGCCTACTTCCAGCGCACCGGCTCCACGTCGATGTGGCGCTTCTCGTCGCCGAGCATCAGCGCGCCTTCCCGGATCGTGGCCTGCAGCTGCATGCTGCGCTGGGCCAGCGTCGCGAGCTGCTGCGACGCTTCGGTGGGGATGCGCCAGACCTGCAGGTTGTGCAGCTTGTGCAGCTTGTTCTCGATGCCCTTCCACCAGACTTCGGCCGCGTGGTGGAACGCGTACAGCACCACCTCGTCCGCCTTGCGGCAGGCCTTCATCAGCGCGATCTCGTCGGGCTGGCCGACCTCGATCCACAAGCGCATCTGGCCGGTGAAATCGCGCAGCGAGGCGTCCGGATCCTCCGGGTCGCTCAGGCCCGCGCCGAAGGCCAGCGTGCCGTCGCCGTTGCACACGGTCTGCAGCTTGTGGGCGTGGAAGGCCAATGCCACCAGCCGCACCATCATGCGTTCGTCGGTTTCGCTCGGATGCCGCGCCAGCGTCAGCGCGTGGTCCGCGTAGTAGGCGTGCTCGATGTCGGCGACCTGCAGGTTCGCCTTGAAGATGGTGGATTTGAGGGCCAAGGAAACCTTATACGCGGCGGGCGAGGTCGGCGGCCTTGCCGATGTAGCTGGCCGGTGTCATGGCCAGCAGCCGGTCCTTCTCTTCCTGCGGAATCTCCAGCGAGCGGATCAGCGCCTGCAGGTCTTCGGGCCGCACGCTCTTGCCGCGCGTCACTTCCTTGAGCTTCTCGTAGGCTCCCTGCACGCCGTAGCGGCGCATCACGGTCTGGATCGGTTCGGCCAGCACTTCCCGTGCGCCGTCGAGGTCGGCGGCCAGCGCTTCTTCGTTGAGTTCCAGCTTCGACAGCCCGATGCCCAGCGAGTGGTAGGCCAGCGTGGCGTAGCCGAGCGCCACGCCCATGTTGCGCAGCACGGTCGAATCGGTCAGGTCCCGCTGCCAGCGCGAGATCGGCAGCTTCTCCGAGAGATGCTTGAGCAGCGCGTTGGCCAGCCCGAGATTGCCCTCGGCGTTCTCGAAGTCGATCGGGTTGACCTTGTGCGGCATCGTCGACGAGCCGATCTCGCCTTCGCGCAGCCGCTGCTTGAAGTAGCCCGGCTGATGTAGCCCCACGCATCGCGGCACCAGTCGACCAGGATCGTGTTGGCGCGCGCGACGGCATCGAACAGCTCCGCCATGTAGTCGTGCGGCTCGATCTGGATGCTGTACGGCTGGAAGGTGAGCCCCGTGCCGAGCGGCTCCGGCGTCTCGATCACCTTGCGGCTGAACGCTTCCCAATCGAAGGCGGGCCAGGCCGCCAGGTGCGCGTTGTAGTTGCCCACCGCGCCGTTCATCTTGCCCAGCAACTTGACCGCCGCGATCTTCTCGCGCGCCGCCGCCAGCCGCACCACCACGTTGGCGATCTCCTTGCCGACGGTCGTCGGGCTCGCGGTCTGGCCGTGCGTGCGGCTCAGCATCGGCACGTCGGCGAACGCGTGCGCCATCTCGCGCATCTTCGCGATCACGCCGTCCAGCGCCGGCAGCAGCACCTGTTCGCGCGCGCCCTTGAGCTGCAGCGCGTGGCTGGTGTTGTTGATGTCCTCGCTGGTGCACGCGAAGTGCACGAACTCGCTGGCCGCGCGCAGCTCGGGCCGCGCCTCGAACTTCGACTTGATCCAGTACTCCACGGCCTTCACGTCGTGGTTGGTGGTCTTCTCGATCTCCTTGATCGCGGCCGCATCGGCTTCGGAGAAATTCTTGACCAGGCCCGGGAGGTAGGTGCGCGCGCCGGGCGACAGCGGCTTGAATTCGGCGAAGCCGGCGTCGCTCAGGGCGATGAACCAGCAGACTTCGACCTGCACCCGCTTGTGCATGTAACCGTGTTCGCTCATCAGCGGGCGCAGCGCGGCCGGGCGGCCGGCGTACCGGCCGTCCAGCGGCGAAAGGGCCGAGATCGGGGAAAGTGCCATGGCGGAATTGTAGGCGGCGTGCATTCGCGGCCAGCCGGCGCCTCCAGCCGACCGCCTGTCGCTGGCGAGCGACAGCCGCGGAAATCCCTTACCCTAGAATGAATCCGTGCCCTCCCGCCCAGAACGACAAGACAGAGAAGCCCCATGAAGTTGATCGGATCCAGCAGCAGTCCGTACGTGCGCAAGGTGCGCGTCGTCATGGCCGAAAAGAAACTCGACTACCAGTTCGTGGAGGAAGACGTCTGGGCGGCCGACACCACCATCATGCATTCCAACCCGCTGGGCAAGGTGCCCTGCCCGGTGATGGAAGGCGGCGAGGCGCTGTTCGACTCGCGCGTGATCGTCGAGTACCTCGACACGCTCTCGCCCGTCGGCAAGCTGATCCCGCCGGTCGGCCGCGAACGCGCCGAAGTCAAGACCTGAAGCGCTGGCCGATGGCGTGCTCGACGCGCTGATCCTCGCGCGCCTCGAAGCCAACTGGTCGGGCCGCGACAAGGCGCAGCGCAGCCAGGCCCGGATCGACCGCCAGATGGAGAAGACGCACGCCAGCGTCAAGGCGATGAGCCTCGGCCTGGGCGACAAGCCCTTCTGCGCCGGCATCTACCTGAGCCTCGCCGACATCGCCGTGGGCTGCGCCCTCGGCTACATCGACTTCCGCTTCCCGGAGATCGACTGGCGCGCGCAGTACCCCAACCTCGCCAAGCTGCAGGAAAAGCTGGCGCAGCGTCCGAGCTTCTCGGAGACGATGCCGAAGTAACCGGCCTCCGGCTTCAGGCGGCCGCGCGCCGCTTCAGCCAGCGCATCACCGCGCCCAGCACCGGCAGTTTCTCGTACACCTCCTCCGCCGCGTCCCAGTAGTCGCGGTGGTGCAGGATGCGGCCGTCCGGCGCCAGCAGCAGGTGCGAGCCGCCGCGCACCAGTTGCGTCTCGCCCTGCCGGAAGCTGCGGTAGGCGAAGCGGAATTCCCGGCCGGGGAAGCACTGCGCGCCATCCACCACGCGCGAATTCACGACGAAGCGCGGCCGCTCCAGCGCGTCGAACATGTGCGCGTAGATGCGCCGGATCGCGGCCAGCCCCTGCACCTCGTTGAACGGGTCCTTGAAGAAGGCGTCGGCCGTGTAGTACGCATCGAGCCGGTCCAGTCGGACGGCGCGAAGTTCTCGAACAGCGCGACCAGCCGGTCGGCGTCCTGCTGGTGGTCTGCGCTCACAGGCCGGTCCCTTTCTTCACCAATGGTTCGTACAGCCGGAAAGGCAGCAGCGCGAGCAGCTTCAGCGGCCACGTGAAGCGCCGCGGAAAGTGGATCTCGAAAGCGCCGCGTTCCCAGCCGCGCAGGATGGCGGCGGCGGCCTGCGCCGGCGTCTGCAGCGCCGGCATGCGGAAGCGGTTCTGCGCCGTCAGCGGCGTCTCGACGAAGCCGGGCGCGACGACGCTGACGCCGATGCCGCGTTCGGCCAGTCGATGTGCAGCGTCTCGGCCAGCTGGATCATCGCCGCCTTGGTCGGGCCGTACGCCAGGCTGTTGGGCAGGCCGCGGTAGCCGGCGACGCTCGCCACCAGGCTCAGGTGGCCGCCGTGTTCCAGCAGGCCCGGCAGAACGGCATCGAGCACGTTCAGCACGCCGCCGTAGTTCACGTCGAGGTGCTGCCGCGCCTGCGCCAGGTCGAAGGCCGTCGCGCGCATCGCGCGGTACGTCCCGGCGCAATACAGCACGAGGTCCAGCGGGCCTTCGCGCGCGATCGCCTCCGCGGCGGAGCGCACCTGCGCGGCATCGCACACGTCGAGCGGCAGCGCATGCGCGCCGGGATGCGTGGCGGCAAAGCGCTGCAAGGCTTCGGTGCTGCGCGCGCTCACGTGCACGACCGCCCCGCGCGCGTGCAGCAGCGTCGCGACCGCTTCGCCGATGCCGCTGGAGGCGCCGACGATCCACACGCGGCGTCCCTGCCAGTCGCGCAGCCGCGGGTTCATGGCCGCTTGCGGAACGACAGCGTGACGTCGCCGAGGTGGATGCCGAGCTTGGTCATGCGCGTGCGATTGAGCAGCACCTGCGCGTCCATCAGGTACATCCAGTCGTCCATCTGCACCTCCCAGTTGCGGCCGTCCCGGCAGCACCAGCGTGTAGTTCCAGCGCAGCGCATTGCCGCGCGCCTGGCCCTGCGCTTCGCCCACCACGTCGTCGGCGCGGCCGGTGTAGCGGCCGTCCGCCAGCTTCGTCACGCGCCAGACGCGCCGCTGCTTCGTGCCGTCGGAATAGGTGAAGTCTTCGTCGAGCACACCGGCGTCGCCGTCCCAGCGGCAGTCCATCAGCACCACGAAGCGCTTGACGACCTTGTCGCCGCGGTCGGTGAAGATGCCGTGGCCTTCGACCCGGCCGTTGAAGTAGGCCTTCAGGTCGAGCGCGGGCTGTTGTCCCGCGTAGTCGGCGATGTCGACGCCGGCGCAACCCGCCAGTACGCCCGTGCCCGCCAGCAGCATGGCTCTTCGCTTCATGTCTTGTTCTCCCGGATGATGGTGAAGTAGAGAAGGCCCGCGGCCGCGAGCTTCATCGCGCAGGGCAGCAGGCCGTAGGCAAGGGCCAGCGCGAGCAGGCCGCCGGTGTCGCGGCTGCCCGGTGCGTAGCCGGCGAGTGCCAGCAGCGGCAGCGCGAGGCCGGCGGCCAGCGCCAGGTTCAGCTTCGAGGCGAAGTTCCACCAGCCGAACCAGACGCCTTCGGAGCGGCCGCGTTCGCCGCTCGCCGCGATCTCGCCGGCCAGCAGCGCGCCCGGCAGCGCGAGGTCGGTGCCGAGCGCCGCGCCGGAGCAGATGCACACGAGCAGGAACCAGGCGGCGTCGCCTTCCTGCAGCAACCCGGCGCCGGCGAAGGTCGCGATGGCGAGCAGCATGCCCGTCAGCCCGGTGCGCGCGAGCCCGATGCGCGCGACGAGCGCCAGCCACGCCGGGATCGCCAGCGCCGCGCAGAGGAAGTACGCGCCCAGAACAACGGCTGCATGGCGGCGGGTGCGCGCAGCCGGTCCTGCAGGAAGAAGAGCACCAGCGTCGCCGGCACCGCGCTGGCGATGCCGTTGAGCATGAACACCGCGAGCAGCCGCCGGAAGCGCGGCTGGCGCCACGGCAGCCGCCAATCCGCCGCGGCAGCGTCGCGGCGCGGCGAAGGATGCTTCGCCTGCGTCCAGGCGAAGCACGCGGCGGCGAGCGCAAGCGCCAGCACGGCCGCGCTCGCACCCGGCCCGCCACCAGCGGCAGCACGGACGCGAGCAGCACGCCCACCAGGCCGAAGGCTTCGCGCCAGCCACGATGCGGCCGCGCTGCGCCTCGTCCCCACCCAGCATCGCGCCCCACGACTGGTGCGCGATGCTCAGCGCGCTGAAAGCCAGCGAGGTGATCGTGAGGGCCACCGCGGCCCAGGCGACCAGCGCCGCCGTGCCGCGAACCGGCGGGAAGAACAGCAGCACGAAGCCGCCCGCGAGCAGCAAGGCAGCGGCGCGTCCGAGGCGCAGCACCGTGGCCGTGGAACGCGCGAACAGGCGGTCGCAGACCCGCCCGAGCCACGGGTCGAGCACGGCGTCGAGCAGCCGCACGGCGAGCAGCAGCGCGCCCAGCGTCGCCAGCGGCACGCCGAATTCGCGCGCGTAGTGGTTGGGCAGCAGGACGTACAGCGGCAGCGCGACGAAGGCGAGCGGCAGGCCGAGTAGCCCGTAGCGCCAGCCTTGCGATGCCGTGAACGCGACCGCCGCCGTGTTCATGGAGCCGTGCCTTCCAGCAACGCGGTGCGCAGCGCCGGTTCCGAGGTCGAAGGCGCCAGCCAGATGCCGAAGAAGCGCGCCGCGAGCTTCGGGTCGGCGATGCTGCCGCTGCCGCGGCCGTTCACGAGGAAAGCCAGCCCTTGGCCCGGCGCGTGCAGGCCGACGATGCGGTCACCGGCGCGGACGTCGGGCAGGGCCTGCTGCAGTTGCGCGCGCCAGCGGTTCGCCTCCTCGTCGGCCATCGCGCCGCCGCGGCGCATCTCCTGCACCGAACGCGCGGCGATGTCGGCCGCACGCAGGTCGCGCTGGTAGTGCAGCTCCAGCGCCAGCGGATGTTCGGCGAAGCGGGCCTGGCGGAAGTCGGGCGCCACCCACAGCCGCGCCTCGTAGACCCGCAGGCCGAGGAAAGTGAGCGCGCCGCGGCCGGCCGGCTGCAGCGACGGCGACGCGGCCTGCACCGCGGGCGGCAGCGGACCGGCGGCCGCGGCCCGGACAGCCGTCGCCGGCAGGGCGGCGAGGGCGATCAGGGCCGCCGCAGCGTGTACTGCACGACGTCCGTGTTGCCCGCGGCGAAGGCCGCTTCGCAATAGGCGAGGTAGAAGTCCCATAGCCGCATGAACCTTTCGTCGAAGCCCTGCGCCACGATGGCCGCGCGCCGCGCGTGCACCTGCTCGCGCCAGCGGCGCAGCGTCTCCGCGTAGTCGTGGCCGAAGGCGAATGCGTCCACCACTTCCGGCCGGCCGCTTCCGCCGCTCGGCGGAACTCGCGCGGGCACGGCAGGCAGCCGCCCGGGAACACGTACTGCTGGATGAAGTCGGTGGAGCGGATGTAGCGCTCCCACAGGTCGTCGGCGATCACGATGGTCTGGATGCAGGCGTGGCCGCCCGGCTTGAGGAGCCGATGGACGTTGGCGAAGTACTGCGGCCACCATTCGCGGCCCACCGCTTCCAGCATCTCGATCGAGCAGATCGCGTCGAACGGCGCATCGGCGATGTCGCGGTAGTCCTGCAGCCGCAGGTCGGCGCGCTCGCCGAGTCCCGCGCGCGCCAGCCGCTCGCGGCCCCAGGCCAGCTGCTCGTGCGACAGCGTGACGCCGGTGACATGCGCCCCGAAGCGGCCCGCGCCCATCTCCGCCAGCGCGCCCCAGCCGCAACCGATCTCCAGCACACGGTCCCCGGGGCGCACCTGTGCCTTCTCCAGCGCCCGCCGCACCTTCGCGTCCTGCGCGGGCTGCAGCGGCCCGGTGCGGTCGCCCTCGAACCAGGCCGACGAATAGTTCATCGACGGGTCGAGCCATTCGGCGTAGAACGCGTTGCCCAGGTCGTAGTGCGCCCGGATGTTGCGGCGGCTGCCGCTGCGCGAATTGCGATTGAGCAGGTGCTGCAGCCGGTACGCGAGCCGCCCCCACCAGCTGCCGTACACCGCCTGCTCCAGCGCCTCTCGGTTGCGCACGAGCAGCAGCAGGAGGTCGGCCAGCGACGGCGTCGTCCATTCGCCGTCGACGTAGCTTTCGGCGAAGCCGATGTCGCCGCTGCGCACCGCGCGCACCAGCGGCTGCCAGCCGGCCGTGGATCGAGGCATGCAGCTCGCCGCTGCCGAAGCGGCGGGCGCTGCCATCGGGCAGGTGGACGGTGAGCGTGCCGTGGCGCAGCTGCTCCAGCATGCGCAGCGCCGCGCGCGCGGCCGCCGGCAAGCCTGCGGGCGCCTCCACCCCGCGGGCGGTGGTCGTGGTGTTCATCTCGGGTCCTGCGTGGTGAGGAAGGCCTGCGGGGCGGCCGGCCGGAAAAGAAGGGCAGCCGACGGCGCCACAGCCGCAGCGCCTGCCAGTGGATGCGGGCCACGATGCCGAGCGTGAGCAGCGGATGGCGCCACAGCGCAGCGCGCAGCACGCGCGCGGTGGCGGGCTTCAGTTCGCCGCTGACGCTGGTCTGCAGCAGCAGGCCCTGCGCATCGTCGTAGTCGATGCGCGCCACCGTGCGCGCGCGCTCCGGCGACAGGAGGAAGCGGAACCGGTAGCCGCCTTCGACATTGCAGAACGGCGAGACGTGGAACACCTTGCGGGCGCGCTGTTCGACGCCCCGTGCGGGCGCATCGAGCAGGTAGCAATGGCGCTCGCCGAAGGTGTTGTTCACCTCGACCAGCACCGCGCGCAGCGTGCCGTCGGCGCGGTGGCAGTACCAGAAGCTCACCGGCTTGAACGTGTGGCCCAGCACGCGTGGATAGCAGTGCAGCCAGGCCTCGCCGTCGGCGTCGGTGATGCCTTCTGCGCGCAGCGTTTCGTCGAGCCAGGCGAGCGCGTCGCCGCGGCCGTCGCCATGGTCGCGGTCCCAGAAGGCGATGGCGGCCGGCCGGTTGCGCGCCAGCGGGCTCTGGTCCGCGCGCCAGCTGCGCATGGGCAGCAGCAGGAAGAAGGTGGGATAGGCGAAGGCGTTGACGCGCGGCCGCAGCCGCGTGTGCCGCACCGCCGATGCCCACCTGCGGCCCGATCACGCGACCGCTCCCGCCGGTTCGGCGGCACGTTGGAGCTGCGCATGCAGCAGCACGCCGGCCGCCGCGGCCAGCCCCGACTTCAGGCCGTCCTCGTGGAACCCGTAGCCGGTCCACGCACCGGCGAACCACGTGCGGCGCCGTCCCCGGATGGTGCCCAGCCGGGCCTGCGCCGCCACCGCGTCCGCATCGAACACCGGGTGCGCGTAGTCGTACTCGCCCGGGATGCGGTTGCGGTCGATCTCGCGCACCGGGTTCAGCGAGACGATCACCGGCTGTTGCCGGGGCAGCGGCTGCAGCCGGTTGATCAGGTAGTGCAGGCAGACCTGCGCGCCCCCGGGTGCATCGACCGCGCGTTCGTAGTTCCGGGCAGCCCGGGCCCGCGCATCGCGCGGCAGGACGGAACGGTCGGTGTGCAGCACGGCGCGGTTCGGCGCATAGCGGATGGCGCCGAGCAGCGCGCGTTCGTCGTCGCCGGCGTCGGTGAGCAGGCCCAGCGCCTGGTCCGAATGCGTCGCCATCACGAGCTGGTCGAAGGTCTCCCAGCCCGCCGAGGTGCGGACGTCCACGCCCTCGGCGTGGCGGCGCACCGCCAGCACCGGCGTGCGCAGGCGCTGGTCGGCGATGCCTTCGAGGATGCGCTGCACGTAGTTGCGCGCGCCACCGCGCACGGTGTGCCACTGCGGCCGCCCGGTGACCTGCAGCAGCCCGTGGTTGTGGCAAAAGCGGATCAGCGTGCCGACCGGGAAGCGCAGCATCTGCTCGGTCGGGCAGCTCCAGATGCAGCCGATCATCGGCAGCAGGTACCAGTCCCGGAACTCGCGCGAGAAGCCGTGGGTGCGCAGGAAGTCTTCGAGCGGCTGCGCCAGTCGTCCTCGACGCCGTTGCGCGCGATGCGCGTGGCCAACGCGTTGAAGCGCAGCAGGTCGCGCAGCATCCGCCAGAAGCGGGGCCGCAGCAGGTTGGCGCGCTGGCTGAAGACTGTCGACAGCGTGCTGCCGCTCCACTCCAGCGGCGCGGGACCGAAGGCGCGCGGCACTGGACCGAGAACGACATGTCGGAAGCGCAGGTGTCGACCTGCAGTTCGGCCAGCAGCGCGATCAGCTGCGGGTAGGTCCGTTCGTTGAGGACGAGGAAGCCGGTGTCGACGCCGTGCGTGACCGGTGGGCCGCTGCCATCGGGCAGGGTGAGGTCGACGGTGTGGGTGTGGCCGCCAAAATAGTCACCTGCTTCGAAGAGCGTGACGGCGGCGTGCCCGCGCAGGCGGTGCGCGGCGGCGAGGCCCGCGATGCCGGAGCCGATGACGGCGGCCTTCATGGCCGCCGTCCCGGTCGGGAAGAAAAATGCTGCGAAGCGCCCCCGGGCGAAGGAGGGAGGGAGGGAGGAGGAGAAGAGTCGCCTCGGGATTGCAACCGGGCACCAGGTGCCGGGTCGGCTTCGCAGCAGCAAAAAGAGTGGGGTTCCCTGCCTCTCGCATGGATGGAGTGACGGGCGCCGCGCACGGTTCCCGCTGACCCGCGGCGCGCGTGGTAAATCTTTGTGAATCGCATGGGGTCAGCGCCGCGCGAGCGCCTGTTCGAGGGCACGGACCAGCACCGCGTCGTCCGGCTTGGTGAGGCTGGAGTAGTTCGCGATCACCTTGCCGTCGCGGCCCACCGTACTTTGTGGAAGTTCCACAGCGGCGCCCGGCCGCTTTGCGCGGCGAGGTCGCGGAACAGCGGGTTCGCGTCCTTCCCCCGCACGGCGCTGGCGCCGAACATCGGGAAGCGCACGCCGAAGGTGTTCTCGCAGAAATCCGCGATCTCGCGGTTGCTGCCCTTTTCCTGCGCGAAGTCGTTGGACGGGAAACCGAGCACCACCAGCCCGGCGCCCCGTAGCGGGCGTGCAGCTTCTCGAGGCCCTCGTACTGCGGCGTGAAACCGCAGAAGCTGGCCGTGTTCACGACCAGCAGGACCTTGCCGGCGTACTGGCAGAGCGGCTGCGGCTTTTCATCCTGCAGCCGCGGGAAAGTATGCTGGAGCAACGCCGGACAGGCGGCGGGTTCCGCAGCGGCCGCCGGCGCAGATCCGAACAAGGCAGCAGAAGCGACCAAGACAAAAATAGCTGAATGCTTCATTGTTGGGCGGATAATGACTGATTCCAATTGTTTTGTCTAGGACAAACAAAGATGACTTTTGCGCAGCACCTTGTGGATACGCAGCACGGCCGTGCCCGGATTCACCCATGAGCGCACCGGCCGCCCTGTGGTCGATCGCCGCCGTGGAGCGCGACACCGGCCTGTCCAAGGACACCTTGCGCGTGTGGGAGCGGCGCTACGGCTTTCCGCTGCCGGCCCGCGACGCGCTGGGCGAACGCGCCTATCCCCCGGACCAGTCGACAAGCTGCGCCTGCTCAAGCGGCTGCTGGATGCCGGCCACCGCCCGGGCAAGGTGGTGCCGCTCGACCTCGACGCCCTGCAGCGGCTGAGCCAGGGGGCCGGTGACCTCGGATGCCGGTGCGGAACTGCCCTACCCGGAATTGCTCAAGGAGCACGACGTCACCGGCTTGCGGCGGCACTTGCACCAGGCGCTGCTGTCGCTGGGGCTGGAGCGCTTCGTCACCGAGCACGTCGCGCCGATGAACGTCGCGGTCGGGCTGGCCTGGATGCGCGGGGCGATCAGCGTCGCGCAGGAGCACGTCTACACCGAGGCGCTGCAGCTGGTGCTTCGGCAGGCGATCGGCAGCGTTCCCGAAGCGCCGCCGGGCGCACCGCGGGCGCTGCTGGCCACCCTGCCGCAGGAGGACCACGGTCTCGGCTTGCTGATGGCCGAGGCGCTCCTGAGCCTGTACGGCTGCCACTGCATGCCGCTCGGCGTGCGGGTGCCGATGGACGACATCGTGCGGGTGGCGACGCTGGCCCGCGTGGACCTCGTCGCGCTGGGTTTCAGCAGCAGCTTCAACCCGCAGCAGGCGCTGGCCGCGCTGGCGGAGCTGCGCGAAAGGCTGCCCGCCCACGTGTCGATCTGGGCCGGCGGCAGCAACGCCGGGCTGCGCAGGAAACTGCCGGAAGGCGTGCAGGGCATCGGCGAGATCGGCGATGTCCCACGCCTTCTCAAGACCGTACGGCCCTCCTGCCCGGCCGTTGACCCGTAAAATCCCGGGTTGTACGAAAGGCCGCCATGCTTTATCCAGAATTGTTCAAGCAGCTCGAGTCCGTCCGTTGGGACATGGACAAGGACATCCCCCGGGACAAGTTCGACCCTTCGCTGCTCACCGACGAGCAGGCCCAGACCATCAAGATGAACGCGATCACCGAGTGGTCGGCGCTGCCGGCCACCGAGATGTTCCTGCGTGACAACAAGGACGACAGCGACTTCTCGGCGTTCATGTCGATCTGGTTCTTCGAGGAGCAGAAGCACTCGCTGGTGCTGATCGAGTACCTCAAGCGCTTCCGTCCCGACCTGGTGCCGACCGAGCAGGAACTGCACGAGGTCCGCTTCGAGTTCGAGACGGCCCCGCCGCTCGAAACGCTGATGCTGCATTTCTGCGGCGAGATCCGCCTGAACCACTGGTACCGGCGCGCCTCCGAATGGCACACCGAGCCGGTGATCAAGCACATCTACACCACGCTCAGCCAGGACGAGGCCCGCCACGGCGGCGCCTACCTGCGCTACATGAAGCGCGCGATCGCCAAGTTCGGCGACGAGGCCAAGGCCGCCTTCGCCAAGGTGGGCGTGCTGATGGCCAGCGCGCGCCGCACGGCGCAGGCGCTGCACCCGACCAACCTGCACGTGAACAAGGCGCTGTTCCCGCGCGACACCATCCAGTCGCGCCTGCCCAACCCCGAGTGGCTCGAAGCCTGGCTGGACACCCAGATCAAGTTCGACGCCGTCTGGGAAGGCAAGGTCGTCGAACGGATCCTGCACAACCTGAGCCTGCTGATGGACCGCAGCTTCAAGACGGTGCAGGAGCTCAATCGCTACCGCAAGGAAGTGACGGCGTCGCTGGCCGCGCCGGCGGCCCCGCAGCCGGGCGCCGCCTGAGCGCAGGCGTGGCCGAACCGGCCTTCCTCGCCAAGATCGTCGGGCGCGCGCAAGCCGCGCGTTTCCTGGCCGCTTTGCCAGGCCCGGTGGTCTTCACCAACGGCGTGTTCGACGTGCTGCACCGCGGCCACGTCACCTACCTCGCGCAGGCGCGTGCGCTCGGCGGCTCGCTCGTCGTGGCGCTCAATACCGATGCGTCGGCGCGCCGGCTCGGCAAGGGCCCGGACCGCCCGCTGAACGCCGAACTCGATCGCGCGATCGTCATCGCTTCGCTGGAGGCGGTCAGCCTGGTCACCTTCTTCGACGAAGACACGCCCGTCGAACTGCTGCGCGAGCTGCGCCCGCAGGTCTACGTGAAGGGCGGCGACTACGACATGGCGAAGCTGGCGGAGACGGCGCTGGTGGAAGGCTACGGCGGCAGGGCCGTGGCGATCCCTTTCGTCGACGGGTATTCGACGACGGCGCTGGTCAAACGCATCCGCGCCTCATAGGACGCACGGAGCGCCTGCGGCGGGCTGTACGCAGAGGACGCAAAGGTTTCGCAGAATTCGCAAAAGGGATCCGAAAACCTTTGAAGTCTTTTTTACTCGATCCGCTGCGCTGCGCCGTTACGGGACTGGACGCCGCCGAGTGAACAGCCCCTTCGCCTTGCCCGCCATCCGTCGCGTGAAGTGCTCCGCGTCGTCCACGTACTCGAACACCACCGGCACCACCAGCAGGCTCAGCACCGTGGAGGTGACGAGGCCGCCGATCACGGCGATCGCCATCGGGGAGCGGAAGCTCGGGTCGGCCGCGCCCCAGCCGATCGCGATCGGCGCCATGCCGGCCGCCATCGCGATGGTGGTCATGATGATGGGACGCGCGCGCTTGTGGCAGGCGTCGAGCAGTGCCTCGAAGCGGCTCATGCCGTGGTCGCGCCGCGCCACGATGGCGTACTCCACCAGCAGGATCGAGTTCTTGGTGGCGATGCCCATCAGCATGATCAGTCCGATCAGCGAAGGCATCGAGAAACTCTTCTGCGCCAGCAGCAGGCCGACGAACGCGCCGCCCAATGCCAGCGGCAGCGCGCTCAGGATGGTCACCGGGTGCAGGAAGTCCTTGAACAGCAGCACCAGCACGATGTAGATGCACAGCACGCCGGTCAGCATCGCGAGGCCGAAGCTCGCGAACAGCTCGCCCATCACCTCGGCGTCGCCGATCTCCACCACCTTCACGCCCGGCGGCAGGTTCTTCACCGACGGCAGTTGCTGCACGGCCGCCGCGACGTCGCCCAGCGCCGCACCGGACAGCTCGATCTCGAAGTTGATGTTGCGCGAGCGGTCGTAGCGGTCGATCACGGCGGGGCCGCCGGTCAGTTCCAGCGTCGCCACCTGTCCGAGCATCACCGGGCCGCGGCTGCCGGGCACCGTCAGGCGCTCCAGCACGCTCAAATCCTGCCGCGCCTCGTCGGTCAGCTTCACCACGATCGGCACCTGCCGCTGCGACAGGTTCAGTTTCGCCAGCGAAACGTCGTAGTCGCCGGTGGTGGCGATGCGCAGCGTCTCGCCGATGGCGGCGCTGGTCACGCCGAGGTCGGCTGCCTTCGCGAAGTCGGGCCGCACCGCGATTTCCGGCCGGATCAGGCTGGCGGTGGAGGCGATCTGGCCCAGGCCCGGGATCGTGCGCAGTTCCTGCTGCACCTTGAGCGACGCGGTTTGCAGCGCCTGCGGGTCCTCGCCCGTCAGCACCAGGATGTACTTCTCGCCGGAGCCGCCGAGGCCGACCTTGGTGCGCACGCCGGGCAGCGGTTCGAGCGCCGTGCGGATCTCGTTCTCGATCGGCTGCTTGCGCGGCCGCTCTGTGCGCGGCGGCGCCAGCGATGGTGAGCGTGGCCTTGCGGGTTTCGGCCGCGCCGCCGCCGGCGAACGGGTCGGTGCCCGCGGTGCCGGCGCCGATGGTGGTGTAGACGCTCTGTACGTGCTGCACCTTCATCACCGCGTTGCGTGCGCGCTCGGCGATGTCGCGCGTCTGCTGCAGCGTCGAGCCGGGCGGCAGCTCCAGTACACCTGCGTCTGCGAGTTGTCGTCCGGCGGGATGAAGCCGGTGGGCAGCAACGGGATCAGCGCGACGGACGCGAAGAAGAACAGCGTCGCCAGGATCATCGTCTTGACGCGGTTCTTCATGCTCCAGTTGACGGCGCGCATGTAGATGCGCATCCAGCGCGGGTCGCCGTGCGGCGCCACCACCGGCTTGAGGATGTAGGCCGCCATCATCGGCGTCAGCACCCGCGCCACGACCAGCGACGCGAACACCGCGAGCGAAGCCGTCCAGCCGAACTGCTTGAAGAACTTGCCGGCCACGCCGCTCATGAAAGCGGTCGGGAGGAACACGGCGATCAGCGTGAAGGTGGTGGCGATCACCGCCAGCCCGATCTCGTCGGCCGCTTCCATCGCGGCCTCGTACGGGGTCTTGCCCATCTGCAGGTGGCGCACGATGTTCTCGACTTCCACGATGGCGTCGTCCACCAGGATGCCGATCACCAGCGAGAGGGCCAGCAGCGTCACCACGTTGATCGAGAACCCGAGCAGGTACATGCCGATGAACGCCGGGATCACCGACATCGGCAGCGCGACGGCGGAGACGAAGGTGGCGCGCCAGTCGCGCAGGAACAGCCACACCACCAGGACTGCCAGCAGCGCGCCTTCGTACAGCAGCTTGATCGAGCCGTGGTACTCCTCTTCCACGGGCGTGACGAAGTCGAACGCCTGCGTCAGTTCGATGTGCGGGTGCGCGGCCTTCAGCTCGTCGAGCGCCTTGCGCACGGCGGCGCCCACGGCCACTTCGCTTTCGCCGCGGCTGCGCGCCACTTCGAAGCCCACCACCGGCTTGCCATTGAGCAGCGCGGCAGCGCGCGGTTCGGCGATGGTGTCGGAGATCACCGCCACGTCTTCCAGCTTGATCGTGCGGTTGCCGGCGATGGAAATCTGCAGCTGCCCGATCTCGCGCGCCGTGCCCACCGTGGCGAGCGTGCGCACCGGCTGCTCGCCGCCGCCGATGTCGGTGCGGCCGCCGGCGCTTTCGGTCTGCACCGGCGCAGCTGGCGCGAGATGTCGGCGGCGGTGACGCCCAGCGCCTGCACCTTCAGCGGGTCGAGCGCCACGCGGATCTCGCGGTTGACGCCGCCCACGCGCGTGACGGCGCCGACGCCGGGCACCGCCAGCAGCTTGCGCGACACCTCGTTGTCGACGAACCAGAGAGCGCCTCGTCGTCGAAGCGCGGCGAGGCGATGGTGAAGGCCAGCACCGGCTGCCCCGACAGCTCCAGCTTGCTGACGATCGGGTCGCGCAGGTCGGACGGCAGGTCGCTGCGCACGCGCGCGACGGCGGATCGCACGTCGTCCACCGCTTCCTGCACCGGCTTCTCGAGCCGGAATTCGGCGGTGACGGTGACGGAGCCGTCCTGCACCTTGGTGTAGACGTGCTTGAGCCCCTGCACCGTGGCGATGGAGTTTTCCAGCTTGCGGGCGACGTCGGTTTCGAGCTGCGCCGGCGCCGCGCCCGGCAGCGCGGCGGTCACCAGCACCGTCGGCAGGTCGATGTCGGGGAAGTTCTGCACCTTCATCTTGTTGAAGGTGAGGATGCCGCCGAACGTGAGCAGCACGAACAGCATCACCGCCGGAATCGGGTTCTTGATCGACCAGGACGAGACGTTGATCATGGCGGCTGTCCTAGCGGCTCGCCGCGGCGGCGGGCGCCGATGCGGCGGAGGCCGCGGGGCGCGCGGTGCCCGCCGGCGCGTCGGCCACCCGCACCAGTCGCCGTCGTTCAGGAAGCCGCCACCGCTGGCGACGTAGCGCGCATCGGCGGGCAGCGGCGCGAGAGCACCTGCAGGCGGTCGCCGGCGGCGCGGCCGATCTGCACCTTCACCTGCGTCACGCGGTTGTCGGGATTGACGCGGAAGACGTAGCTGAAGCCTTCGCGCACCACCACCGCGGGTTGCGGCAGCGTGAGCGTCGGCACGGCGCCGAGGTCGAACTCTCCGCGCGCGAACATGCCGGCGCGGGCGCTGCCCGAAGCGGGGCCGGGCAGCGGCGAAACGTCGACGTACACCAGCGCGGTCCGGCTCTGCGGATCGACCGTGGGCGCGATCATGCGCACGCGGCCTTCGAGGCGCGCGCCGCTGGCGGCGGTGACGATCGCGCGGGTGCCGGGCGTCAGCCGGCCCAGTTCGGTGGCCGTGACCTCGGCGCGCCATTCGAGGCGGCCCTTGCGGATCAGGCGGAACAGCTCGGTGCCCGCCGCCGTCACGGCGCCCACCGTGGCCGTGCGCGCCGAGATCACGCCGTCGTCCGGCGCGTGCAGCACGCCTTGCTCGAGCCGCACCTGCTGCGACTGCAGGACGGCGCGCGCCGCCTCGACCCGTGCGCGCGCCGTGGATTCGGCCGTGAGGTACTGGTTGATCTGCGACGCGCTCATCGCGCCGGTCTGCTGCAGGGTGCGGGCCCGCTGCGCGTTATTGGCCGCTTCGGCGGCATTGGCCTCGGCTTCGGCGAGGCTGGCGCGACCCTGTGCGGCTTCGGCGCGCAAGGTGTCGGAGGCGAAGCGCGCGAGCGGCTGCCCGGCGCGCACGCGGTCGCCCACGTTCACCAGCACTTCCGCGATGCGCAGACCGTTGGCTTCGGCGCCGACGCTGGCTTCCTGCCACGCGGCCAGGTTGCCGTTGGCTTCCAGCGTCACCGGCAGCATCGACTGCACCGGTGCGGTGGTGGTGACGGTCAACGCGGGCTTGCCTGTCGTCGCCTTGGCTTCGGTCTTTTCGCCGCCGCCGCAGGCGGACAGCAGCAGCACGAGGGCGAGCAGGGGCCAGCCGGCACGGGCGCGGGCGGTCGGACGTTGGAGCATCACGGTGCGGATCCTTGTTGTTGGTCTTGGTCTGGGTGGTGCGGGTTCAGGAGCGGGGCGGTTCCCACCCGCCGCCCAGCGCGCGGTACAGCGCGATCCGGCGGCGATGCGTTCGCGCTGCAGCGACACGAGCGCCGTCTCGGCGGCCAGCAGCACGCGCCGCTGGTCCTCCAGTTCGATCAGGCTGCCCAGCCCGCTGCGGTACAGCGACTCGGTGGCGACGAACGAAGTGCGGTAGCCCTCGACGGCGGTGCGCGCGTCCTCGCTGCGCGCGCGGGCGCTTTCCAGCGTCACCAGCGCCTGCTCCACTTCGCGGACGGCCTGCCGCACGCGGGCGGTGTAGAGCGCCACCGCTTCCTCGTAGCGGCCGACGGCCGCGTCTTCGTTGGCGGCGCGGCGGCCGGCGTCGAAGATCGGGATGTTCAGCGCGATCGGGCCGATGGACCAGTCTGCGCGTCGTTGGTCACGCCGGCCGCGCGGACGAAGCCGACGGCGACCGCCCATGAGCCCGAGGCGCGGATACCGGTCGGCGCGCGCGGTGCCGACATCGGCGCTGGCGGCCGCCACTTCGCGCGCGGCCGGAACACGTCGGAGCGCTGCGCCAGCAAGGCAGCGGGAACGGCGGGCAGCGCGATCAGCGCGAAGCCGGCCGGTTCGATCCACGGCGCGTCGAGGCGGCGCCGCAGGTCGGGCTCGGGCAAGGCCGTCAGCGCGACCAGGCCTTTCAGTTCCAACGCGCACTGCGCCGCCTGCTGCGTCGCGCGCGCCGCACCTTCGGCCGCGCTGGCGCGCGCCTGCGCCGCCACGGCGGGCGCGGTGAAGCCGGCGTCGGCGCTCAGGCCGGTCAGGCGCGCCGTCTCGGCGCGGGAGCGGGCGTCGTTGCGCGCCACCAGCAACTGGCGCTCGCAGGTGCGCAGGTTCAGGTAGCTGTTGGCGGTCTCGGCCGCGACGGCGACGCGCGCGTCGTGCCAGCCGGCCTTCGGCGCCCTGCAGCCGGGCGCGCGCCGCATCGATGCCGGCGCGATTGCCGCCGAACAGGTCGGCTTCCCGGCCCGTCTGCAGTCCACCCTGCACGATGGTGCTGGCGCCGGGAATGCCGGACTGCGCATTGCCCCGGCTGGCGGAGACGGTGCCGTCCACGGTGGGCAGCAGCGCGGCCTCGGCGCCGACGCGCGAGGCGCGGGCCTGCACGATGCGCGCGCCGGCGCTGGCCACGGTGGGGCTGACGGTCTGCGCGGCTTCGACGAGGTCCACCAGCACGGGGTCGTTGAACTGCTGCCACCACTGGCGCAGGTCGGCCAGCGTGCCGCCGTGCGGCAAGGGCGCGTACCACTGCGGCGGCATGGCGGCGGCAACGGAGTCCGGCGGACGGGGAACGGCGCAAGCGGCCAGCAACAGCAGGCCGGCCGCCCCCGCGAGGAGGCGAATGATCTTCATTGAATCCTTCCGGGGTGTCGGTCGGCGTGACGCTCCGGGCGGCCTGGGTCGGGTACGGCTCGGGGCGCGGCGCGAAAACGCGCAAGCCTAACATTCCTCACTGAAAAATCCGCCGGAGCGTTTTTTCAGTGATTGATCATCGGGAAGAGATCCCCTTCCCAAGGGGAACCGCTCCGCGCGATGCGCCGACCGGTTCACGAAAAGCTACAAATTCGTTGCTAGCCGAACACGTGGCGCCACAGCGCCAGGATGGCTTCGCGTTCGGCCACCGGTGGTCGTGCCCGACCTGCGTAGGTTCCTCGTTCAGCCGGGCGCAGTGCTGCACGCGGCGCATTTCACGGTAGGCGGTGCCCGCCGCCTCGCCGACCCCGGCCGGCAGCAGCCCGGCCGCTTCGGCGCGCCGCAGCAGGGCGATGTTGCCGACGTTGTCGCGCAGCTCGGGATGGCTGCCCGACTGCGACAGCACCAGAACTGCACCACGAACTCGGCGTCGACCATGCCGCCCGGGCTGTGCTTGATATCGAAGCAGTTCGGCTTGACCGGGTGGGCGGCGCGCACCTTCTCGCGCATCGCCTCGATCTCCCGCTCGAGCGCGGCCACGTCGCGCGGCGCGGTGATCACAGCCTCGCGCACCGCCTCGAAGCGCGGGCGCAGCGGCTCCATGCCGAGCACGAACCGGGCGCGCGTCATGGCCTGGTGTTCCCACGTCCACGCGGTGTTGCTGCCGCGGCGCTGCTGGTAGTTGTCGTAGGCCTGGAAGGTGGTGATCAGCAGGCCCGAATTGCCGTTCGGCCGCAGCGCCGTGTCGATCTCGAACAGGTCGCCCTCGGCCGTCTTGGTCGACAGCCAGTTGATCAGTTTGCGCACGAAGGCGGCATAGGCGTCGGGGGCGCGCTCGTCGTCGTCCTCGTAGACGAACACGATGTCGAGGTCGCTGCCGTAGCCGAGCTCCTTGCCGCCCAGCTTGCCGTAGCCGAGGATGGCGAACGAGGGCGTCTCGCGGTGCCGCTGCTTCAGGCGCTGCCAGCACCAGGCGGCCGTGACGCGCAGCGTTGCATCGGCCAGCGCGCTCAGTTCGTCGGCCACCTGCTCCACGGTGAGGACGCCCTCGACGTCGCGCGACAGCGTGCGGAACAGCTCCGCGTGGTGCGCGCGCCGCAGCAGGTTGAGCAGCGTCTCGTCGTCGTCCTCGCCGGTGATCTCCAGCGAGCGGCGGCGATGCTCCAGCTCGTGCTCGAAATCCTCGGCGACGAAGCGCTCGGCCAGCATGCTGTCGCTGGCCAGTTCGTCGATGACACCGGGGTGCTGGATCAGGTAACGCGCCGGCCAGCGCGCCGCGCCCAGCACGCGCAGCAGCCGCTCGTGCACGCCGGGCCGTTCCACCAGCAGCGCAAGGTAGCTTTCGCGGCGCAGCAGCGGCTCCATCCAGTCGGCCATGCGCAGCGCGGCTTCCTCGGTGACGCGCTTCTGCGCCAGCCACTGCGCCGTGCGCGCCACCAGCTTGACCAGCCGCTGGCGGGCGTCGTCGCGCAAGGCGATGACGCGCGGGTGCGTGCGCCACTGCGACACACGCTCGCGCAGTTGCGGCGGCAGCTGTTCGAGCAGCGTGTCGAGGTCGGCCGGCGGCGGCTTGGCGCCCTTGGGCCCGCCGCAGCCCTTGCACTCCGGAGCGCCGCCGCCCAGCAGCTTGTCGAATTCCTCGGCCACCAGTTCGCGGTGGCTGTCCAGCTCGTGCAGGAACGGGCAGCAATCCGCGTAGCCCATGGTGCGGGCGATCCGTGAGGTCGCCGTCGTCGTCGTCGCGCGACCCCATCGGCAGCACGTGGGTCTGCTGGTCGTCCGGTACTGGATGCGGTGCTCGACCCGCCGCAGGAAGGTGTACGCCGCCGCCAGCGCCCGGGCGGTCTCTTCGGACATGAGGCCGGCCTTCTCCAGCCGCTGCAGCGCCTGCAGCGTCGGCCGCGTTCGCAGTTCGGGGAACTGGCCGCCGCGCACCACCTGCAGCAGCTGCACGATGAACTCGATCTCGCGGATGCCGCCGCGCGAGAGCTTGACGTCGTTGGCGCGTTCGGGGCGCCCGGCCGCGCGCCGCGCCGCGTGCTCGCGGATCTGCCGGTGCAGCACCCGCAGCGCATCGAAGACGCTGTAGTCGAGATAGCGGCGGAACACGAAAGGCAGCACCACGGTGCGAAGTTCCTGCGCCGAGCCGTCGTCGATGCAGCTGCGCGGCGCGATGATCCGGCTCTTGAGCCAGGCGAAGCGTTCCCACTCGCGGCCCTGCACCTGCAGGTAGTCTTCGAGCGCGCCGAGCGACACCGCCGGCGGCCCGGAATTGCCGTTCGGGCGCAGCGCGGTGTCGACGCGGAACACGAAGCCGTGCTCGGTCACGTCGCCGACCGTGCCGTAGATCGCCTTGACCACGCGCCCGAAGTACTCGTGGTTCGAGATGCGGCCGCGGCCGTCGGCGGAGCCGGCGGTCTCGCCGTCTTCGTCGTACACGTAGATCAGGTCGACGTCGCTGGAGACGTTCAGCTCGCGCGCGCCCAGCTTGCCCATGCCGACCACCCACAACTGCGCGCGGCGGCCGTCCGGCGCCCGGGGCGCGCCGTGCACCGCGTCGAGGTCATGGCATGCCCGGACGCAGGCGATGTCGAGCGCGAATTCGGCGAGCTCGGTGACCGCACCGGTCACCGTCGCCGGGGCGCGGCCTCGTCGCAATCGAGCGCCAGCAGCCGCTCCATCACCAGCTGGCGCAGCACGCGCAGCGCCGCCGACACGTCCATGCCCCGCGCACGCAATGCGGCGTAGGCCGTGGCCATCGCGGCGCGCGCCGGCGGGCCGGGCGGCAGCAAGGGCAGTTCGGCGGCATAGCGCCGGCGCAGGCGCTGCGCGAAGCGTGAATAAGACGAGAGGGGGTCCGGGGGCGTGGCGCCGTTTACCGCGCGGACATCCGCGTCGTCGACGAAGGCAGCACGCTCCATGCCGGAACCCGGCGCAGCGCCGAGGGTCATAATTCCTGCCAGTCCCAAGTTGTCATGAACCCCCCACGCCGCCGACCCCTTCACGGACGCTGAGAATTTTTGCCGCGGCCGTCAAGTGGTCCCTGTGGCTGCTGCTGGCCGCCTCGCTGCTGCTGTCGCTGGCCCGGGGAGCACTTCATGGCTGGATTGTGCCGCGAATCGGCGAGTGGCGCCCCGTGCTGGAATCGCGGGCCACGCAGGTCCCGGGGGTACCCGTCCGCATCGGCAGCATCACGGCCCGCAGCGAAGGCCTGGTGCCCTCGTTCGAATTGCAGCAGGTGGTGCTGCTCGACCCCCGTGGGCGCGAGGCGCTGCGCCTGCCCTTGGTGGTGGGCGCGCTGTCGCCGCGCTCGGTGTGGAACCTCAGTTTCGACCAGCTCTATATCCACGGGCCGGAGCTCGAGGTGCGGCGCACCGCCGATGGGCGGATCCTCGTCGCGGGCCTGGATTTTTCTCGCGGCAAGGATGACGACGGTGCCGCCGCCGACTGGTTCTTCCGCCAGTCCGAGTTCGTGATCCGGGGCGGCACGCTGCGCTGGACCGACGAACAGCGCGGCGCGCCGCCGCTGGCGCTGCGCGACGTGTCGCTGGTGGTGCGCAACCAGGCGCGCCGGCATGCGCTGCGGGTGGACGCCACGCCGCCGCCGGAATGGGGCGGGCGGTTCACCGTCACCGGCCTGTTCCGGCAGCCGCTGCTGACCACGCACGCCGGCCGCTGGCGCGACTGGACGGGCGAGGTGCATGCGGACTTCGCCGCGGTCGACCTGTCGCAGCTGCGCCGGCACGCCGACATCGGCTTCGAGGTGAGCCGCGGCAACGGGCGGCTGCGCGCCTGGGCCGACGTCGCGCGGGGCCGTGGTCAGCGGCCTCGCCGACGTGCAACTCGCCGGCGTCGCCGCCACGCTGGCGCCCGGGCTCGAACCGCTCGCGCTGCAGTCCGTCTCGGGCCGGCTGGGCGGCACGCGGCTGGCCGGCGGCTTCCGCTTCCAGACGCAGCAGCTGGAGTTCGTCACCGACGAAGGCCATCGCTGGCCCGGCGGCAACGTCGCCGTCACCCGAACGGCGCCGAAGGCAGTACGCCGGAGCGCGGCGAACTGCAGGCCGATCGCCTGGACCTCGGCGCGCTGAGCCTGGTCGCGACGCGGCTGCCGCTCGGCACCGCGACCCACGCCGCGCTGGCGGCCTATGCGCCCCGGGGCTGGTCGACCGGCTGCAGGCGCGTTGGCAAGGCCCGCTGGGCGCACTCGAAAAGTACGAGGCGCGCGGCCGCGCCAGCGCACTGCAGGTGGCGGCGCGGCCGGCCCAGACGGCAAGCGCGCCTCGCCGGGCGTGCGCGGCGGGGCGGTCGATTTCGAGCTGACCCACGAAGGCGGCAAGGCGAAGCTGGCGGTGGCCGACGGCGTGCTGGAGTTTCCCGGCGTGTTCGAGGAACCGGTGCTGCCGGTGGCGAGCCCGGCCGCCGACGTGCAGTGGCAGCGGCGCGGCGGGCAACTGCAGGCGACCGTCGAAGGCTTGAAGTTCGCCAACGCGGATGCCGAGGGCGGCGGCCGCTTCACCGGCGCAGCAGCGAAGCCGGCGGCCCGGGCACGCTCGACCTCGACGCCACCATCGGCCGCGCGGACGGCGCGCGGGTCTGGCGCTACCTGCCCCCGGGCGTCAACGCCGCGGCGCGCGAGTACGTGCGCGAGGCGGTCGTGAGCGGCCGCGCCGCCGACGCGAAGTTCCGCGTGCGCGGCGACCTGCGCCATTTCCCCTTCGCGGACGGCAAGGACGGCGAGTTCTGGTCAGCGCGCAGGTGCGCGACGTCACGCTGGCCTATGTCCCGCGCGCCAAGCCGGGCGAGACCGGCCGCTGGCCGGCGCTGACCAACCCGGCGGGCGAGCTGGTCTTCCAGGGCAACGGCATGGAGGTCAAGGGCGCCACCGGCCGCTTCGTCAACGCGCCGCGGCTGCAGGTGAAGGTGCACACGCGCATCCCGCACTTCACCAGGACGGAGGTGCACGTCACGGGCGAGATCACCGGGCCGCTGTCCGAGTCGCTGGCGATCGTCAACGCCTCGCCGCTGGCCGCCACGCTCAACCAGGCCCCGGCGCGCAGCACCGGCAGCGGCAATGCGTCGGTCGACCTGGCGCTGATGCTGCCGGTCAGCGACCTTCCCCGCTCGCAGGTGCGCGGCACGGTCACGCTGCCGGGCAACGACGTGCAGATCACGCCCGACAGCCCGCTGCTCGCCCGGGCGCGCGGCAGCGTGCAGTTCACCGAGCAGGGCTTCACGCTGGCGGGCGTGCAGGCGCGGGCGCTGGGTGGCGACGTGCGGCTGGAAGGCGGGACGCGCCCGGCCACCGCGAACGAACCGGCCCGGGTGCAGCTGCGCGCGCAGGGCACCGTCACCGCCGAGGCCCTGCGGCAGGCGCGCGAGCTCGGTTTTGCCGCGCGGCTGGCGCGCGACTTCAGCGGCAGCACGAACTACCAGCTCACGCTCGGCTTCCGCCGCAACCATCCGGAACTGCTGGTCACGAGCAACCTGCAGGGGCTGGGGCTCAACCTGCCCGCGCCGCTGAACAAGGCGGCGGATGCGGTGCTGCCGCTGCGCTACGAGAACACGCTCACGCGCGAGGCGGCCGCGCCCGGTGCGCCCTTGCACGAGATGCTGTCGGTCGGGCTGGGGCGGATCGCCAGCGTCACGTACCTGCGCGACGTGAGCCAGCCCGAAGCCCGGGTGCTGCGCGGCGCGATCGCCATCGGCACGGGCAGCGGCGAACCGCCGGCGCTGCCGGCGGAAGGCGTGCACGCGAACGTGCAGCTCGATGCGTTCAACATCGATGCCTGGAGGAGAAGTTGGAACGCGTGGCCGGCGAAGCGCCCGCCGCGGCGGTGGCGGCGCGCGATCCCGAAGCCGAGGGCGACGGTCCCGCGGCGCTCCAGTACATGCCGACGGCCTTGTCGCTGCGCGCTCGCCAGCTGGGCGTGGAGGGCCGCACGCTGCACAACCTCGTGCTGGCCGGCTCGCGCGAGGGCCGCACCGGCGCGCCCGCGTCGAGGCGCAGGAACTCAGCGGCGACCTCGAATACCGGCAGCCGCAGAACAGCGGCGCCGGCCGCCTGCGGGCGCGCCTGGCGCGCCTGACCATCGGGGCGGCCGCGGCGACGGAGGTGGAGGCCCTGCTCGAACAGCAGCCGGGCAGCATCCCGGCGCTGGACGTCGTCGTCGAAGACTTCGAGCTGAAGGGCCGCAAGCTGGGCAAGCTGGAGATCGACGCGGTCAACCGCGGCGCCGGGACGGTCGCGCGCGAAGGCGGCATCCGCGAGTGGCGCCTCAACCGCCTGAGCCTCGCGTCCCCCGACCTGAGCTTCTCCGCTTCCGGCAACTGGGCGGCGGTCGATGCGCAGGCGGTGCAGCCGGGCGGCCCGCGCGTCGCGGTCCCGGCCAACGAGCGGCGCCGCACCGCCATCAAGTTCCGCATGGACATCCGGGACGCCGGGCTGGTGCTGGCGCGCTTCGGCATGAAGGACATCGTGCGCCGCGGCCGCGGCAGCATGGAAGGCACCGTGGCCTGGGCCGGATCGCCGCTGGCGCTGGACTATCCGACGCTCACCGGCAACTTCAACGTCAACGTGGAGTCGGGGCAGTTCCTCAAGGCCGAACCGGGCATCGCCAAGCTGCTCGGGGTGCTGAGCCTGCAGTCGCTGCCGCGCCGCCTGACGCTCGACTTCCGCGACGTGTTCAGCGAAGGCTTCCAGTTCGACTTCGTGCGCGGCGACATCGTCATCGAGCAGGGCATCGCCTCCACCAACAACCTGCAGATGAAGGGCGTCAATGCCGCGGTGCTGATGGAGGGCAAGGCCGACATCGCCCGCGAGACGCAGGACCTCAAGGTGGTCGTGGTGCCGGAGATCAACGCGGGCACGGCTTCGCTGGTGGCCACCGTGATCAACCCCGCGATCGGCCTCGGGACCTTCCTCGCCCAGTACTTCCTGCGTGACCCGCTCATGCGCGCGGCGACGCAGGAGTTCCAGATCGACGGCACTGGGCCGACCCGCGCGTGCGCCGCGTGCCGCGCACGCCGGGTGGCCTGCCGCAGGCCGCCGGTCCGCCGACGCCGCCCATCGCCCGCTGACCGGAGTCCCCGCATGAAGATCGCCGCCCTCCAGACCGTCTCCGGCGCCAGCCTGCAGGCGAACCTCGAACACGCCGCCGCCCTGCTGGAGCAGGCGGCGCGCGAAGGCGCCGAGCTCGCGGTGCTGCCGGAATACTTCTGCCTGATGGGGCAGCGCGAGCAGGACAAGCTGGCGGTGCGCGAGGCGTTCGGAAGCGGCGACGTGCAGGCCTTCCTCGCCGGGCAGGCGCGCGACCCGGGCCTGTGGATCGTCGGCGGCACCTTGCCGCTGGCGGCCGACAGCGAGCGGCACGTGCGCAACACCAGCCTGGCTTTCTCGCCGCAGGGTGAATGCGTGGCGCGCTACGACAAGATCCACCTGTTCAAGTTCGACAACGGCCGCGGCGAGCAGTACGACGAGTCGCGCGTGATCGAGGCCGGCGGCACGCCGCAGGCGTTCGTGCTGCCCTCGCGCGACGGGCACGCCTGGCGCATCGGCATGTCGGTCTGCTACGACCTGCGCTTTCCCGAGCTGTACCGCGCACTGGGCGCCGACCTGCTGCTGGTGCCCAGCGCCTTCACTTACGTGACCGGCGAGGCGCACTGGGAACTGCTGCTGCGCGCCCGCGCCGTGGAGAACCTGGCTTACGTCGCCGCGCCGGCGCAGGGCGGGCGCCACGAGAACGGCCGCCGCACCACGGGGCCATTCGATGGTGGTCGACCCACGGGGCAAGGTGCTGGCGCAGCGCGACGAGGAGGGCGAGGGCGTGGTGCTGGCGGAGATCGACGCGCAGCGGCTGGCGGAGGTGCGCCGGCAGTTGCCGGCGCTGGAGCACCGCATCCTGTGAGTGCGGCGATCCTCCCCGCTCCCGCGGCGCCCGCCGGGCCGCGGCGCCCGTCGTCCTGGCGGCGATGGTCGCTGTGGGGCCTGCTGGGCGTGCTGGTGCTGGCGCTGCTCGTCACGCTGGTGTGGCTCGCGTCGCGCTACGAAGCCAGCCAGGCGCAGAGCAACGTCGAACGCGATGCGGCCGACGCCTTGAGCGACATCCGCTCGGCGCTGGTGCGCAATGTGCAGGACCTGCAGGCCCTGCAGGCCGGCAACCCGGCGCCGGAACTGTGGCAGCAGCAGGCCGACCAGTTGCTGCGCGCCAACCGCGAATGGGTGCGCATCGAGTGGCGCGGTCCGCGGCTGGAGGTGCTGTCGGCGGCCGACACGCCGTTCCGTCCGCCGGTGTTCGCGCGGCTGGGCCGCGCCAATGCGCAGGCCGAAGTGCAGCAGGCCTGCGCCACCGCGCGCCGCCTGAGCAGCCATGCCTACGCGCGCAGCCACTTCGTGCCGCAGCTCGACGGCCTCGGGCTGGAGCTGATGGAACTGTGCGTGCCGCAGGTCGTCGCCGGCCAACTCACGGGCTACCCGGTGGCGACGTACTCGCTGGGCGAGCTGCTGGCCAGCCGCATCGGGCCGCAGCTCGGACGCAGCCGAGGTGTCGTTCACCGAAGCCGACGGCACGCGGCTGGCGATGCACGGGCTGGCGCGCCGCGGCACGCGCGTTTTCACCGCGCAGCAACTGCTCGACCTGCCGGGGAGCACGATGGTGCTGCGCATGGACAGCTGGCGCTCGCAGCCCGACCTGTTCCCGAACGTGCTGACGGCGCTGGTCACCGTCATGTCGATCACGCTGGTGACGGTGCTGTTCATGCTGGGACACGACACGCGGCGGCGGCTGCAGGTCGAGGAGGACCTGCCGACGCGCTGGCCTTCCGCAAGGCGATGGAGGATTCGCTCGTGACCGGCCTGCGCGCGCGCGACCTGCAGGGCCGGACCACCTATGTGAACCCGGCGTTCTGCGAAATGGTGGGCTTCACGCCCGAAGAACTGCTCGGGCAGGAGTCGCCGCCGTACTGGCCGCCCGAACTGGTGGACGAGTACAGCAAGCGGCAGGCCGTGCGCCTCACCGGCGGCAATGCGCCGCCGCGCGAAGGCTTCGAGTCGGTGTTCATGCGCAACAGCGGCGCGCGCTTCCCGGTGCTGATCATCGAGGCGCCGCTGATCAACGCGATGGGCGTGCAGACCGGCTGGATGAGCGCGGTGCTGGACATCAGCGAGCAGCGCCGCGTCGAGGAGTTGTCGCGGGCCAGCCAGAGCGCCTGCAGGCCACGGCGCGCCTCGCCACCGTGGGCGAGATGGCCTCGCTCCTGAGCCACGAATTGAACCAGCCGCTGGCGGCGATCGCCAGCTACGCCACCGGTTCGCTGAACCTGCTGCAGGACGCGCCGCCCGCGGCCGCCGACCTGCGGCTGGCGATCTCGCGCATCGCCGAACAGGCCGACCGCGCGGGCCGCGTGATCAAGAGCGTGCACGACTTCGTGCGGCGCCGCGTGCAGGCCCGCGAGGTGGTGGCGCCCGCCGCCTTGCTCGAGGCGATCCTGCCGCTGGTGAACCTGCAGGCGCGCAAGCTCGGCGTGCGCGTCGAAAGCCGCGTGGCCCCGGGCTGCCGCCGGTGCTCTGCGACCGCACGATGGTGGAACAGGTGCTGCTGAACCTCGCGCGCAATGCGATGCAGGCGATGGACGAGGCGGGCGTGGCCCAGCCTTCGCTGCTGCTGCAGGCGCGCGCGACCGGCACGGCCGACGACACCGGCCGCTGGCTGGAGTTCTCGGTCACCGACGTCGGCCCCGGCATCGCCGAAGACGTCAAGGCGCAGCTGTTCACGCCCTTCTTCACCACCAAGGCCGAGGGCATGGGCCCGGGCCTCAGCCTGTGCCGCACGGTGGTGGAGCAGCATGGCGGCGCGCTCGCATTCGAGCCCAACCGCCCGCGCGGTACGATTTTCCGTTTCACCCTGCCCGCCCACACCCCGTCTTCCTGATGCAACCTGCTGCCGACGCCACCGTTTTCATCGTCGACGACGACGCCGCCGGCGTGCGCGACGCGCTGGCCTGGCTGCTGCGCTCGCGGCGCCTGCTGTCCGAGACCTTCTCCAGCGCGGAGGAGTTCGACGCGCTGCTGCAGGGCGGCTTCCGGCCGGCGCAGGCGAGCTGCCTGCTGCTGGACGTGCGCATGCCCGGCATGAGCGGCCTGGCCCTGTTCGAACAGCTGGTGCAGCGGGGGCTGGTCGCGGCGATGCCGGTGATCTTCCTGACCGGCCACGCCGACGTGCCCACCGCGGTCGACATGGTGAAGCGGGGCGCGTTCGACTTCTGCGAGAAGCCGTTCTCGGACAACGCGCTGGTGGACCGCATCGAGGAAGCCCTGCGGCAGTCGCAGCAGGTGCTCGACGCGCAGCGGGAGCAGGGCCAGTTGCAGACGCGGCTGGACGAACTGACCGAACGCGAGCGCGACGTGATGCGGCTGGTGGCGCGCGGCCTGCCCAACAAGCTGATCGCCGACCAGCTCGCGATCAGCGTGCGCACGGTGGAAGTGCACCGCGCCCGCGTGTTCGACAAGATGGAAGTGAAGTCGGCGGTGGAACTGGCGAACCTGCTGCGGGGGTTGTGAACTTCCGGATGCGGGTGCCGGATGCCGGTACCGGACGCAGAGGACGCAAAGGGTGCGCAGAGGACGCGAAAGAAGAAAAGATGCGAAAGACTCAGTCGGATGTTTTTTGCGTCCTCTGCGTATCCTTCGCGTCCTCTGCGTCCGGCTGTCCTGGCTTTGACTCCGAGACCGGCGGCTCGCCGCCCTTGCGGCCCGAGAACATGGTCCACCAGACGATGCCCACCAGCACCAGCAGCGCCAGCAAGGCTTCAAGCAGAATCAGCAGCATGTCCCGAATCCTTTGGTTGGCCGCCATTGTAGGAATGCTGGCGGCCTGCGGCAGCGTGCCGTTGCCGCCCGACCCCGCGCCCTTTCCCGTGCCGCGCGATGCCGCGCGTCCGTTGCCCACGGCGCCGGACGACGGCGCGCCGCTGCCCGGCGCGGTCGTGCAGGGCAAGAGCCGCTGGCAGCCGGTGCGCTGGTCCGACCTGCCGGGCTTCGACAGCGACGCCCTGCACGAAGCGTGGAACGCCTGGATCCGCAGCTGCGAACGGCCGCCGGCGGCGCACGCGCCGCTGTGCCCCGAGGTGCGGCGCATGTCGATCGCCTCGCCCGAGGAACAACGCGCCTGGATGCAGCAGCGGCTGCAGCCTTACCGGGTCGAGCCGCTGCAGGGCGGCAACGAGTCGCTGCTGACGGGCTACTACGAGCCGGTGCTCGATGGCAGCCGCCAGCCCACGGCCACCCACCAGGTGCCGCTGTACCGCCTGCCCGCCGACTTCGGCGCCCGCCGGCCCCGGGTACAGCCGGCAGGAGATGGACACGTCGGCGCAGGCGCGGGCCGCGCTGCGCGGCCGCGAGATCGTCTATCTCGCGGATCCGCTGGATGCGCTGGCCCTCCAGATCCGGGCTCGGGCCGCATCCGCGTCACCGAGCCCGATGGCCGCATCGTCACGGTGCGCCCGCCTTTGCCGGCAGCAACGAGCATCCGTACCGCAGCGTCGGCGGCTGGCTGCTGCAGCAGGGCGCGATCCGCGATGCGTCCCGGCCCGGCATCAAGGCCTGGCGCGCGCCAACCCGGGCCGGGTGCAGGAGATGCTGTGGGCGAACCCGCGCACGACGTTCTTCCGAGAAGAGCCGCTGTCGGACCTCGACGCCGCCTTCGGCCCGCGCGGCGCGCAGGGCGTGCCGCTGACGCCGGGCCGGTCGATCGCCGTGGACAAGGAGAGCATCCCCTACGGCACGCCGGTCTGGCTGGCCTCGCCCGGGCCGCTGCTGAACCTGCAACGGCTGGTGCTCGCGCAGGACACCGGCAGCGCGATCGTCGGTGCCGTGCGGGCGGACTACTTCGTCGGCTGGGGGATGGCGCCGGCGAAATCGCGGGCCGCATGAAGCAGCCTTTGGCGCTGTGGGTGCTCTGGCCGCGCTGAAATCGGGAGCGGGAGCGGACAGCCAGTACGCAGAGGACGCAAAGGTTTCGCAGAATTCGCCAAAGGAAACCAAAACCTTTTGAGGTTTCTTTGACTCTTTTGCGTCCTCTGCGAAGCCTTCGCGTCCTCTGCGTACAAGCCCGCCGCAGGCGCTCCGCCCGTCCTACGCCGACAGCTGCGTCAAAGGCCAGCTGAAGCTCGCCTTCACCTCGCCCAGCGAAAACGACGTGTGCAGGTCCTTCACGTTCGGCAGGTTGATCAGCACCTGCCGCGCGAATTGCGAGAAGGTGTCCGGGTCCCGCGTCACCACCTGCAGCTCGAACGTGCCCGCCCCGCTGATGTAGTGGCACGAGACGATCTCCGGGATCTTGCGGATCGCTTCTTCCATCGCCCGCGTGCGCTCGCCGGTGTTGCGGTCGGCGTCCAGCCGCACGAACGCCAGCACGCCCAGCCCGATCTTGTGGCGGTCGATCTCGGCGTGGTAGCCCTTGATGTAGCCGGCCTTCTCCAAAGCCCGCACCCGGCGCCAGCACGGCGCCGCGGACAGGCCCACGCGCTGCGCCAGTTCGGCATTGGTCAGCCGGGCGTCGGCTTGCAGTTCGTTAAGGATTTGGATGTCATAACGGTCGAGCTTTTCCATTTACGCGCACTTTGAGAAAGATCCTTTCTCATCCTAGGGGATAAAGGGCACACAACGCAAAGACTTATCCGCGCCGCCGCCCTACACTGGCAGCCAAACGGAGACACTGGCCACCATGAACGCACCCCTGCCCGAACACGTCCGCAAGGCGCTGGAAACCGTCACCCTCGACGACAAGTATTCGCTGGACTACGGGCGCGCCTTCATGAGCGGCGTGCAGGCCCCGGTCAAGCTGCCGATGCTGCAGCGCCAGCGCGACGCGGTGCAGGGCAAGAACACCGCCGGCTTCATCAGCGGCTACCGCGGCTCGCCGCTCGGTGGCTACGACCGTGGGCGCTGTGGAAGGCGCGCAAGTACCTCGAAGCGCAGAACATCGTCTTCCAGCCGGGCGTGAACGAGGAACTGGCGGCCACCGCGGTCTGGGGCACGCAGCAACTGGGCTTCGCGCCGCCCGGCACCAACAAGTTCGACGGCGTGTTCGGCATCTGGTACGGCAAGGGCCCCGGGGTCGACCGCACCTCGGACGTCTTCAAGCACGCCAACATGGCCGGCACCACGCCCCGGGGCGGCGTCATCGCCATCGCCGGCGACGACCACGTAGCCAAGAGCTCCACGGCGGCGCACCAGAGCGACCACATCTTCAAGGCCTGCGGGCTGCCGGTGTTCTTCCCGGCCACGGTGCAGGAAATCCTCGACCTCGGGCTGCACGCCTTCGCAATGAGCCGCTACGCCGGCGTCTGGTCCAGCATGAAGACGATCCAGAAATCGTCGAATCCAGCGCCACGGCCATGATCGACCCGGAACGGGTCCAGATCAGGATCCCGACCGATTTCCAGATGCCGCCCGGCGGCGTCCACATCCGCTGGCCCGACGTGGCGCTCGACCAGAAGCCCGCCTGTTCGACCACAAGTGGTACGCCGCGCTGGCCTACATCCGCGCCAACCGCCTGAACCACAACGTGATCGAAGGGCCGAACGACCGCTTCGGCATCATCGCCAGCGGCAAGGCCTACAACGACACCCGCCAGGCCCTGCTGGACCTCGGCCTCGACGACGCCACCTGCCGCCGCGTCGGCATCCGCCTGCACAAGGTCGCCGTGGTGTGGCCGCTGGAGGCGCAAGGCACGCGCGAGTTCGCGCAAGGCCTGCGCGAGATCCTGGTGGTGGAAGAGAAGCGCCGGTCATCGAGTACCAGCTGAAGGAAGAGCTCTACAACTGGCGCACCGACGTGCGCCCGCACGTGCTGGGCAAGTTCGACGACCAGAAGGCGACTTCTCCGGCGGCGAATGGTCGATGCCGAACCCGACGTCGCGCACGCTGCTGCGCGCCAACGCCGACCTCTCGCCGGCCCTGATCGCGCGCGCCATTGCGCATCGCCTGAAGAAGCAGGGCCTGGACAGCGATACGCTGGCGCGCATCGACGCGCAGCTCGCGATCCTGGAGGCGAAAGAGCGCGCGATGCAGGTGGTCGAGGTCAAGGGCGACCGCCAGCCGTGGTTCTGCTCGGGTTGCCCGCACAACACGTCCACCGTGGTGCCCGAAGGTTCGCGTGCCATGGCCGGCATCGGCTGCCACTTCATGGCGACGTGGATGGACCGCGCGACCATCGGCTTCACGCAGATGGGCGGCGAGGGCGTGCCGTGGGTCGGCCAGCAGCCTTTCACCACCGACAAGCACATGTTCGCCAACCTCGGCGACGGTACTTATTTCCATAGCGGTTCGCTGGCGGTGCGCCAGGCGATCGCCGCCGGCGTCAACATCACCTACAAGGTCCTCTACAACGACGCGGTCGCGATGACCGGCGGCCAGCAGGTCGGCGAGCGGCCGGAAGGCCACTCGGTGCTGCAGATCGCCGCCGGCCTCACCGCCGAAGGCGTGCAGAAGCTGGTGGTCGTCACCGACGAACCCGAGAAGTACGAGGGCGCCAAGCTGCCGCCGGCGGTGGAGGTGTTCCACCGCGACGAACTCGATCGCGTGCAGCGCGAGTTCCGCGAGATTCCCGGCGTGACGGTCATCGTGTACGACCAGACCTGCGCCACCGAGAAGCGCCGCCGCCGCAAGCGCGGCGCGATGGTCGACCCCGCCGTGCGCGTCGTCATCAACGACCTGGTGTGCGAAGGCTGCGGCGACTGCAGCGTCAAGTCCAACTGCCTGTCGGTGGAGCCGCTGGAGACCGAGTTCGGCCGCAAGCGCACCATCAACCAGAGCACTTGCAACAAGGACACGAGCTGCCTCAAGGGCTTCTGCCCGAGCTTCGTCACGGTCGAAGGCGGCAAGCTGAAGGGCAAGAAGAAGGCCGATGCGGCTTCCCCGTACACGCTCGGCGAACTCCCCGAGCCGCAGCTGCCGCGCACCGACGAGGCCTACGGTATCGTGGTGGCGGGCGTCGGCGGCACCGGCGTCATCACCATCGGCCAGCTGCTCGGCATGGCCGCGCACATCGAAGGCCGCGGCATCGTCACGCAGGACGCCGCGGGCCTCGCGCAAAAAGGGCGGCGCCACCGGAGCCACGTGCTGATCGCCGACCGCCAGGACGACATCCGCACGACCCGCGTCAGCATGGCGGCGGCCGACCTGATCATCGGCTGCGACCCGCTCGTCACCGGCGGCAAGGAAACGGTGATGCGCATGCGGGCCGGCCGCACGCACGTGGCGCTCAACTCGCACGGCACGCCGACGGCGGCCTTCGTGCGCAACGCCAACTGGACCAACCCGTCCGACGCCTGCGCCGCCGAGATCGCCAAGGCGGTCGGCCAGAAGGCTGGGCACGTTCGATGCCGATGCGGCATCGTCGCAGCTGATGGGCGACAGCATCTACACCAACCCCATGCTGCTCGGCTACGCCTGGCAGAAGGGCTGGTGCCGCTGGGCCGCGAGTCGCTGCTGCGCGCCATCGAGCTGAACGCCGTGGCGGTGGATGCCAACAAGGCTGCGTTCGAATGGGGCCGCCATGCCGCGCACGACTGGAGCAAGGTCGAGGCGCTGCTGCGTCCCGCCCAGGTCATCGAATTCAAGAAGCGCGACACGGTCGACAGCCTGGTCGCCCGCCGCGTCCAATTCCTCACGGACTACCAGAACGCCAGCTACGCCGGCGAATACCAGCAACTGGTCGAGCGCGTGCGCGCCGCCGAAGCCCCGCTCGGCAAGACGGCCCTGACCGAGGCGGTCGCCCGCGGCCTGTTCCGGCTGATGGCGTACAAGGACGAATACGAAGTGGCGCGGCTGCACGCCGACACCGGCTTCCGCGAGAAGGTCGAGGCGCAGTTCGAAGGCGACTTCACCATCAACTACCACCGGCCCCGCCGATCATCGCGAAGAAGAACGAGAAGGGCGAACTGGTCAAGCGCAAGTTCGGGCCGTCCACCTTCACGCTGTTCAAGGTGCTGGCCAAGCTCAAGGGCCTGCGCGGAACGGCGCTCGACCCGTTCGGCCGCACCGAGGAGCGCCGCACCGAGCGCGCCCTGATCGGCGAGTACCGCAAGACGGTCGAGGAGCTGCTGGCGCGCCTGACGCCCGCCAACCACGGCCTGGCGGTGGACATCGCCCGGGTGGTCGAGCAGATCAAGGGCTACGGCCACGTCAAGGAGCGCAACCTCGCCGCCGCCCGGCCGCAGTGGGATGCGCTGCTGCAGCAGTGGCGCAGCGGCGCCGCCGACAGGCAGGCGGCGTAACCCGGGGCTTCCCGGGCCCGCTGTGCCACCCGCGGGTGGCCCGCATACAATCCGGCTTCTTCCCGTGGCACCCGGGCCGGCCGTGCCGGTCGCGCCCCGGGCGCCGTTCCCGCAATGAGGCCCCCGGGGCCCCGGAGACACCGTGTTGATTTCTTCCGCCTTCGCCCAAGCGGCGCCGGCCGCCGCCTCCGGTGGCGGCATGCAAGACTCCCTCATGAGCATGCTGCCGCTGGTGCTGATGTTCGTGGTGCTTTACTTCGTCATGATCCGGCCGCAGATGAAGCGCCAGAAGGAGCACCGCTCCATGATCGAAGCCACGGCCAAGGGCGACGAAGTCGCCACCGCCGGCGGCCTGGTCGGCAAGGTCACCAAGCTGGGTGACAACTACCGGGCGTCGAAGTCGCCCCGGGCGTCGAGGTGCAGCTGCAGCGCACCGCCGTCGTCCAGTCCTGCCCAAGGGCTCCCTCAAATAAGAAGGACGCGGCCGCAGCGCGGCCGCGTGGTCCGACATGAACCGCTATCCGCTATGGAAGTACGTGATCCTCGCGGTCGCGTTGCTCATCGGGGTGATCTACACCCTGCCCAACTTCTTCGGTGAAGACCCGGCGGTCCGGTGTCCGCCGGCAAGGCCACCGTGAAGGTGGACGACGCGACGCAGGCGCGCGTGGCGCAGGCGCTCTCGCAGGCCGGCATCCAGCCGCAGTCGGTCGCCCGCGACGCCAACTCGATCAAGGTACGGCTGCAGGGCACCGACCAGCAGCTCAAGGCCAAGGACGTCATCCAGCGCGCGCTGGTGCCGGACCCCGCCGACCCGCCGTACGTGGTGGCGCTGAACCTGCTGTCGGCCACGCCTTCGTGGCTGTCCGCGCTGCGCGCGGCTCCCATGTACCGGGCCTGGACCTGCGCGGCGGCGTGCACTTCATGCTGCAGGTGGACATGCAGGCCGCGCTGACCAAGAAAGCCGAATCGTTCACCGGCGACCTGCGCAGCGTGCTGCGCGAGAAGAACGTGCGCCACGCCGGCATCGCCCGCAACGGGCAGGTGGTGGAAGTGCGTTTCCGCGACCCGGCGGCGCTGCAGGCGGCCCGCAAGGTGTTCGCCGACCAGTTCCCCGACCTCGTGCTGGCCGAAGGCGTCGACGGCGACACCACGGTCGTCCGCGCGACCATCAAGCCCGAAGCGGCGCGGCTGGTGCAGGACCAGGGCGCTCAAGCAGAACATGGTGACGCTGCACAACCGGATCAACGAACTCGGCGTTGCCGAGCCGGTGATCCAGCAGCAGGGCCTCGACCGCATCGTGGTGCAGCTGCCCGGCGTGCAGGACACCGCCAAGGCCAAGGACATCCTGGGCCGCACCGCCACGCTCGAAGTGCGGATGGTGGACGAATCCACCGAAGGCCGCGCCGCCGAACTCGGCTCGGGCCCGGTGCCGTTCGGCTCCGAACGCTTCATGGAACGCAGCGGCCGCGCCGTCATCGTCAAGAAGCAGGTGATCCTGACCGGCGAGAACCTCACCGACGCCCGGCCGGCTTCGACAGCCAGACCCGAGGAAGCCGCGGTGCACCTGACGCTGGACGCCAAGGGCGCCCGCATCTTCCGCGACATCACGCGCGAGAACATCGGCAAGCGCATGGCCATCGTCCTGTTCGAGAAGGGCAAGGGCGAGGTGGTGACGGCGCCGGTGATCCGCAGCGAGATCGGCGGCGGCCGGGTGCAGATTTCCGGCCAGATGTCGACCGTGGAAGCCAACGACACCGCCCTGCTGTTGCGGGCCGGTTCGCTGGCCGCGCCGATGGAGATCATCGAGGAAATGACCATCGGCCCGTCGCTCGGCGCCGAGAACATCGCCAAGGGCTTCCACAGCGTGGCCCGGGGCTTCGCGGCCATCTGCGTGTTCATGATCATCTACTACAACCTGTTCGGGGTGTTCTCCAGCATTGCGCTGGGGTTCAACCTGCTGTTGCTGGTCGCGATCCTGTCGATGCTGCAGGCCACGCTGACGCTGCCCGGCATGGCCGCCATGGCGCTGGCGCTGGGCATGGCCATCGACTCGAACGTGCTGATCAACGAGCGGGTGCGGGAGGAACTGCGTGCCGGCGCCTCGCCGCAGGCGGCTATCCATGCCGGCTATGACCGGGCCGGGCGACCATCCCGGACTCGAACGTCACCACCCTGATCGCCGGCTCGGCGCTGCTCGCCTTCGGCTCGGGGCCGGTCCGTGGCTTCGCCGTCGTGCACTGCATCGGCATCCTGACGTCGATGTTCTCGGCGGTGTTCTTCTCGCGCGGGTTGGTCAACCTCTGGTACGGCCGCAAGAAGAAGCTCAAGTCGGTTTCGATCGGTACGGTCTGGCGGCCGGACGCCGATGGCGCTATAACCAAGGCCGAGTAAGAGGGAAGGACGAAAGTGGAGTTTTTCAAGATCCGGCGGGACATCCCGTTCATGCGCCATGCACTGGTGCTGAATGCGATTTCCGTCTTGACCTTCCCCGGCGGCGGTTTTCTTCCTCGCCACCAAGGGGCTGCACCTGTCGGTGGAGTTCACCGGCGGCACCGTCATGCAGGTGCAATATTCGCAGCCGGCCAACGTCGAATCGGTGCGCGGAACGGTCGCCGGGCTGGGCTTCCGGGACGTCCAGTGCAGAACTTCGGCACCGCCCGCGACGTGATGATCCGGCTGCCGGCGCAAAAAGGCGTGAGTTCCGCGCAACAGAGCGACCGCGTTTTCGCGGCCCTCAAGGCCAGCGATCCTGCCATGACCCTGAAGCGGACCGAATTCGTCGGCCCCGGTGGGGCGAGGAGCTCGCCACCGACGGCCTGAAGGCGCTGGCCATGGTGGTCGCCGGCATCATGATCTACCTGGCGCTGCGCTTCGAATGGAAGTTCGCGGTGGCGGCCATCATCGCCAACCTGCACGACGTGGTCATCATCCCGGGCTTCTTCGCCTTCTTCCAGTGGGAGTTCTCGTTGGCGGTGCTGGCGGCGGTGCTGGCGGTGCTGGGCTACTCCGTCAACGAATCGGTGGTGATCTTCGACCGGATCCGCGAAAGCTTCCGGCGCAACCGCAAGCTGACCCCGGCGCAGACCATCGACCACGCGATCACCTCGACCATCAGCCGGACCATCATCACGCACGGTTCGACCCAGATGATGGTGCTGTCGATGCTGCTGTTCGGCGGCGCCACGCTGCACTACTTCGCGATGGCGCTGACGATCGGCATCCTGTTCGGCATCTATTCGTCGGTGTTCGTCGCCGCCGCCATCGCCATGTGGCTGGGCATCAAGCGCGAAGACTGGTGAAGGCGGCGCCGCGCAAGGAAGGCGACCCCAACGACCCGAACGCGGGCGCCACCGTCTGAGCTGAGCGTCCGGCACCATGTCGTCCACCCTCACTCCCGCCGCGACGCCACTGGCCCGCCAGGCGCGTGAGCGATTCGTGGCCCACATGGAGGGCGTGCTGCCGGAGTTGTCCGAGGCCGTGCGCACGGCGCTGGCCGAGTCCATGCACACGGCGCAGAGCAGCCGCGACATGCACGCGCGCCGCGATGCGCTGATGGACTTCGAGAAGGAGGCGGCGCGCTGGGCCGACGCCACGGTGCGGGCCTGGCGCCGCGCCATCGTGCCGCCCACCGCCACCGGCCGCGTGCGCATGCAGCTGCAAAGCCTGGAGCTGATCGGCGACGATGTCGTCGAGAACAAGATCCTGTCGTCCCGGCTGGCGATGGCCGTGCAGGAAAAGGCGGTGTGGGACCTGAACGACCTGCGCCTGCGCATCACCCACCTCGAAGGCGGCGAAGACCTCGCCACCGAGGACGTGCTGCGGCCCGAGGCGCTGGCACAGCTGATGGTCGAACAGTGGATGGCCTGCAAGCTGTCGCGCGAGACCCGGGCAGCGGCCAAGGACATCATCGCGCTGCACGTGACGCCGCGCGCCGTGCAGGGCTACCGCGACGTCAATGAATTCCTGATCGGCCGCGGCGTGCTGCCGGAGATCGACCTCAGCGCGCGCGTGAAGCGCCCGCCGTCGTCGCCGACGCGGCCCGGCAGCGTCGGGGGCAGGGCCACCATGACGGCCGCGGCCATGGCGGCGATGGCGCGGCCGCGCCGTCGGATTTTGGCGGCGGCCACGCGGGCGGCCACGGTGGCGTCGCAGGCGGCTACGCGGGCGGCGGCGGCGGCGGCTACCCCGGCCCCGCCGGCGGACGGACAGGCGGGCGGCGGCTACGCCGGAGCGCCCGGCGGCGGGTACCCCGGCGGCGGCGGCGGCGGCGGAGGTGGCGGGCAGGCGGGCGGCTACGGCGGCTATGGCGGCCGCGGCGGGCCGGCGGGCCCGCAGGGACCGGGCGGCGCGGGCGCTGCCGGCGGCGGGTCGCCCACCGCGCGCGGCGGCGTCGCCGACGAAACCCGCATGATGACCAACACCACGCCGCTGGCGCGCGCCGGGCGCGGGCCACCGGCGTCATCGGCCAGTTGAAGCGGCTGCTCACCGACCGCGTGCCGGGCTTCGACGCGCCGCAGGCGGGGCAGGGCTCCGGCGCCCCCGCCGAGGCGGTGACCCACCACGCGCAGCAGGTGCAGACGCAGGTGCAGAGCCGCGTCAGCGATGCGGCCATGACGGCCGGCGACATCGTCATCTTCGACGACGCCGACGTCGAGCAGGTCGCCGTCGACCTGCGCCAGCGCACGCAGGACCTCAAGAAGAAGGCTTCCACGTCCGCCGAGAAGGCCACGATCGAGATCGTGGCGCTGATGTTCCAGAGCATCCTCTCGGAAGAGCGCATCCCGGCCGGCGTGCGCGTGTGGTTCGCGCGGCTGCAGATGCCGGTGCTGCGCGTGGCGCTGTCCGAGCCCGAGTTCTTCGGCTCGCTCGAACATCCGGCGCGCCAGCTGATCGACCGCATGGGTTCGTGCGTGCTCGGTTTCGACACCTCCTCCATCAACGGCACCGCGATGGAAACCGAGATCAAGCGGGTGGTGCAGGTGATCGAGCAGTACCCCGAGACCGGCCGCCGCGTGTTCCAGCTGGTCTACGAAGAGTTCCAGCGCTTCCTTTCGCGCTTCCTCACCGAGAAGGGACCCACCCAGAAGCTGGTGAGCGTCGCGCAGCAGGTCGAGCAGAAGGAAACGATGGCGATCCAGTACACCATCGAGCTGCGCAAGATGCTCAGCGACGTGCCGGTGCGCGAGGAGATCCGCGAATTCCTGTTCAAGGTGTGGGCCGAGGTGCTGGCCGTCGCCGCCGTCAAGAACGGTCCGCAGCACGAGGACACGCTGGCGCTGAAGAAGTCCGCCAGCGACCTGGTCTGGGCCGCGAGCGCCAAGCCGAATCGCAACGACCGCGCCAAGGTCATCCAGACCTGCCCGACCTGCTGGCGCGCCTGCGCCGCGGCATGACGCTGCTGGGCGTGCAGGCCGGCGACCAGAAAACCCACATCAAGGTGATCGGCGACACGCTGGCCGACGCCTTCCTGTCGAAGACCGAAGCCATCCCGCATGCCCGCATCGAGGAGATGACCAAGCGGCTCGCCAACCTCGAGGACTTCGTCACCGACGAGGACATGGGCGAGCTGGCGCTGGACAAGGAAAGCATCGAGATGATGCTGGGCATCGACGCCTCGATGATCGAGGTGATCAGCTCCGGCGGCTCCAACCCCAGCGGCGCGGTGATGGCCTGGGCGAACGAGCTGCAGACCGGCAACTGGTTCACGCTGGACCACAACAACCGCGTGACGCAGGTGCAGTACGCCTGGCGCAGCGACCGCGGCCAGCTCCACCTGTTCGCCTCCGCCGACGGCCACTGCCACCTGATGCAGATCCAGCACCTCGCCGCGTACCTGCAGGCCGGACTGCTGGTGCCGAACGAGGAAGAGACCTTGACGGTGCGCGCCACGCGCGACGCGCTGGCGAAGCTGGACGCGAACCCGGACCGCCTGTTGCAGTGACCGCCTAGTGCGGCAGCCGGTCCTCGGTGTCGTCGCAGAGTTCGTCGAGGATCAGCGCGTCGGGCTCGTGGCCGAAGCGCCAGTACACCATCAGCACGATGATCTTCAGCGCGTCGAGCGGCACCGGGTCGCCGGGCGCGGCCATGGCGCGGTCGACCACGATTTCGCGCAGCGCCGCCGGCAGCACGCCCGAGCTTTCGAGGAAGTGGATGAAGCCGAGGCATTCGGCGCCCAGCCGGTCCTGTTCGGCGACCGAGTAGACGCGCATGCTCGCGTCGCCGGGTTGCGGGGACCACTCGGGCTCCGAGTCCTCGGGCAGCGTGATCGTCTCCGCCGCCACGTTGAGTCCATCCAGCCAGACCAGGGGCCTGTTGGATTTCGTCGGGTTCGAAGCCATGGGCGCTGAGCTTGCGTTCCAGCTGGTGGAGCTCGGGACAGGCATCGCCGCGCCAGTAGTTTTCGTAAACGAACACCAGCACTTCAAACATGGACCCAATATAGCCCAGAACCTTTCGCGGCAGATGCGGGGCGGCCCGCAGGCTGTTGCGCGCGGGCGTCGGCTCAGGCGGCCGCGACCCGCTGGAACAGGCCGCCCGGCAGGCGCGCCACGTCGCCGGCGAGTTCCAGTTCCATCAGCTGTGCCTGCAACTGCGGCGCGGGGATGCCGGTGCGGGCGATCAGCGCGTCGAGGCCCACGGGGTCGTAGCCCATCGCCTGCAGCAGCGCGCTCTCGCCTTCTGGTGGTTCGTCCGCGACGGCAGGCGCCGGCGCGGCGGGCGCGAGCCGCAGGTCTTCCAGCACGTCCTGCGCGGTCTCGACCAGCTTGGCGCCCCGGCGCAGCAGCAGGTGGCAGCCGCGCGCCTGCGGCGAGTGGATCGACCCGGGGATGGCGAACACGTCCCGGCCCTGTTCCGCCGCGAGCCGCGCGGTGATGAGCGAGCCCGATTGCAGCGCCGCCTCGACCACCAGCGTGCCACGGCCGAGCGCCGCGATGATGCGGTTGCGGCGGGGGAAGTTCTCCGCCAGCGGCGGCGTGCCGAGCGGGTACTCGCTCAGGAGCATCCCGTTGGCCGCGATGCGGTGCGCCAGTTCGAGGTGCCGCTTCGGGTACACGCGGTCGAGCCCGGTGCCGATGACGGCGACGGTGGCCAGCGCCCCTTCCGCCGCGCCGTCCAGCGCGCCGGCGTGCGCGGCGCCGTCGATGCCCAGCGCCAGGCCCGACACCACCGTCACGCCCGCCTCGGCGAAGGCCTTGGCGAAACGGCGCGCGTTCTGCAGGCCCTGCGGCGTGGGATTGCGGCTGCCGACCACGGCGACGGCCGCGGCGGGAATCGGGTCGGAGCGTCCGAGGCGGTACAGCAGCAGGGGCGGATCGTCCGTCTGCAGCAGCGCGCCGGGATAGTCAGGGTCGCCGAGGGTGAGGATCGCGCGCTGGGCCGGATCCTGTTGCAGCCACTCCAGCGTGCGTTCGAGCTGCGCGGCAAAGGCCTCGGGCTCCTTGCGCAGCGCCGCGGCTGGGCGCGGTCGACCACGTAGCCGAGCGCCCCGGTGTCCTGTTCGAAGATGGAGGCCGGCAGCCCGAAGGCGGCCAGCAGGCGGCGGGCGGCGGCGTTGCCGACCCCGGGTGTCAGTGCGAGGCGCAGCCAGGCTGCCAGCTCCCCGCTCTGCATCGGGCACGCTCAGCGCGGGTTGACCACCCGGTCGCCCACCGGACGCTGTCCGAGATTTCCAGCACGAGGGCGTAGGAGATGCGGTCGAAGGTGCGGAACACCATCAGCAGGCCACTGCGTTCGTCGGGCACCTTGATGATGGCGCGCTCGCCGGGCTGCGAGCGGTCGTCGATGCGGCGGCCGGCGCGCAGGATGGCCAGCACGTGGCCGTTCTCGATGCCGTCGGCCGTGCCGCGGCTGATGGCCACCACCGGTTCGGGCCGACCATCGCGACCGCGTCGCCGTACACCGACACGATGGAGGCGTCGACCGGGCCCGACGGGGCGCGCGGAACGTAGCTGGAGAACACGCGCGGCGGCTCGGGCAGCAGGCGGTCGCCGATGCGCATTTCCTCGCGCGCCGCCACCACGTCGACGCTGGCCGGGATCACGGTCGGGGCCGTTTCGCCGTTGGGCATGCGGACCGGCTGGACGGTTTCGCCGCGCACGAGTTCGGCCTTGCCGAGGTAACGGGCCTCGTAGCCGAGGATCGTGCTCGTGAGCGGGTCGCGCAGCGGCACGACGTTGCGGAACACGCGGTAGGTGTCGGTGCGGCGCGGGTTTCGACCAGCGGGGTGCCATTGCGGCCGCGCACGTAGGCACGGTCGCCGCGGGTGATCATCACGCGCGTGTCGGGCGCGGCCACGATGCGCGGCGCGAGGTCGAGGTCGTTCTCGCCGACGATGATGGCCTCGTTCAGGAACGGCTCGATCACGTGCGGCGGCAGCGTCGGGATGGTCGGGTCGGCCAGGTCGGCGATGCGGGTGCGCGGCGAGACGCGGACCGTCTCGGTCGGCATGCCGGTGGGCGCCTCGCCCATGCGCAGGCGGGCCATGCCGTCGATCTTCTCGAGGTACAGGGTCTGGCCGGGCCAGATGCGGTGCGGGTTGCGCACCTGCTCGATGTTCATGCCCCACAGCTCGGGCCAGCGCCACGGCGTCTTGAGGAACATGCCCGAGATGGCCCACAGCGTGTCGCCGGACTTGACGGTGTAGCTGTCGGGCGCGTTGGGAGCCAGTTCGCTGAGCGGCACGCCGGCGGAGGCGACCTGCTGGGCCGTCGACCGCTGGGCAGGCGTGATGGGGAAGTTCTGCGCAATGGCCGGCGCGGAAGCCAGCACACCGGCGAGCGCCAATGCGATCCGGTACCGGATGCGAGACCGGGGAGCTGCCTTGGTTGGAACCATCTCGTTTTCGTCCACTCTTGACAAGTTACTGGCGATTCTGAGCTCAAGCCCTTGATTGGGCAATGTTTATTGCCCCCTTAAGCAATTCCCCACGGGAAAAGTGGCGAAAATAGCGACAACGGCCCTCCTCTTCGCGCCATGGCACTTCTTCCCATCCTCTGTTATCCCGACCCGCGGCTGCACACCGTGGCCACGCCCGTGCAGGCGATCGACGCGCGCATCCGCACGCTCGTGGCCGACATGCTGGAGACCATGTACGACGCCGAAGGCATCGGGCTGGCCGCCACGCAGGTCGACGTGCACGAGCGCGTGATCACCATCGACGTCTCGGAAAAGCGCGACCAGCCGCTGGTGCTGATCAACCCCGAGATCGTCGAGGCCAGCGCCGACAAGCAGGTGGGCGACGAGGGCTGCCTGTCGGTGCCGGGCATCTACGACGGCGTCGAGCGTTCGCGTTCGATCGTCGTGCGGGCCATGGACGCCGAAGGCAACACGCGCGACATCGCGGCGGAGGGCCTGCTGTCGGTGTGCATCCAGCACGAGATGGACCACCTGCAGGGCAAGGTGTTCGTCGAGTACCTGTCGCCGCTCAAGCGCAACCGCATCAAGACCAAGATGCTCAAGGCGCGCCGCGACACCGAACGGGTCTGAAGGAGCTTTCGTGCGACCGATCGCGCTGGTCTTCACGGCGGTTTTGCTGGCCGCCTGCGCCCATCCCCGGAACACCCTCGACCTGCCGGTCGGCGCCAGCCGCGAGCAGGTCATTGCCCGAGCGGGGCAGCCGACGCGCGTGCTGCCGCTGCCCGGTGGCGGCCAGCGCCTGCAGTACAGCGGCCAGCCCATGGCGCAATACGCGTTCATGGTGGACCCGGACGCCACCGGCCGCGTGGTCCGTGCGCGGCAGGTGCTGACGGCGGCGGAGTTCGCCCGCATCGAGCCGGGCACTGGACCCGCGCCGACGTCGAGCGCGAGTTCGGGCCGCCCGCGCGCGTGGACGGCGTCAGCAGCTGGAACGGCCCGGTGATGACGTACCGCTGGCGGGAACAGGGCGACATGTTCTATTGGGTGTACCGGATCCGCAGGGCGTGGTGCGCCGCGCCCACCAGGGGCATCGAGCACGTCAACGCCCCGAACGACCGCGAATGATGCGCGTCGTCTTCGCGGGCACGCCCGACTTCGCGCGCGTGGCCCTCGAGCGGCTGCACGCCGCCGGCTTCACGATTCCCCCGGTGCTCACGCAGCCCGACCGGCCCGCCGGCCGCGGCATGAAGCTGCAGCCGTCGGCCGTCAAGCAGTTCGCCGCCGAACGAGGCATCCCCGTGGCGCAGCCGCGCAGCCTGCGCCTGGACGGCAAGTACCCGGACGACGCCGCCGCCGCGCGTGAAGCCATCGCCGCCGCGCAGGCCGACGTGATGGTCGTGGCGGCGTACGGGCTGATCCTGCCGCAGTGGGTGCTCGACGCCCCGCGCCTGGGCTGCCTGAACATCCACGCCTCGCTGCTGCCACGCTGGCGCGGCGCGGCGCCGATCCATCGCGCCATCGAGGCCGGCGATGCGGAAACGGGCGTGACCATCATGCAGATGGACGCGGGCCGGACACCGGCGACATGCTGCTGGTCGAGCGCCTGCCGATCGCGGCCGACGACACCACCGCGCACCTGCACGACAAGCTGGCGTCGCTCGGCGGCCGGATGATCGTCGAAGCGCTGGAGCTGGCCGCATGCGGCGGGCTGAAGCCGGTGCCGCAGCCGGCCGAGGGCGTCACCTACGCCCACAAGATCGAGAAGGCCGAGGCGGCGGTCGACTGGACGCTGCCGGCCGAAGTCATCGCGCGCCGCGTGCGCGCGTTCGATCCTTTCCCCGGCGCCGGTGCGGTGGTCGACGGCGAAGCGCTGAAGCTGTGGGCGGCGCAGGCGGTCGATGCTTCGGCGGCGGCGCCGGGCACCATCCTCGAAGCCGGGCCCCAAGGGGTCGTGGTCGCTTGCGGCCAAGGCGCTCTGCGTGCCACCGTGCTGCAGCGCGCCGGCGGCAAGCGCCTGCCCGCCGCCGACTTCCTGCGCGGCTTCCCGCTGCAGGCCGGCCAGCGCTTCGATCCGGCCTGATGTTCTTCCTGCGCTCGTTGCGGCAGCACCCCGAGTTCCGCACGGGCATGCGCGCCAGCGCGCCGGTCGCGCCCGGCATCGCGGCCTGGGGGCTGATGACCGGCGTGGCGATGGTCAAGGCCGGCATGAGCGTCACCGAGGCGGTGGCGATGACGGTGCTGGTCTATGCCGGCAGCTCGCAGCTGGCCGCCATTCCGCTGCTGATGGCGGGCGCGCCGGCGTGGGTGATCTGGGCCACGGGCTTCTGCGTCAACCTGCGCTTCGTGGTGTTCAGCCTGCACCTGCGCACCTACCTGATGCACATGCCGCGCTGGCGCCGGCTCGTCAACGGCTTCCTCACCGCCGACCTGACCTACGCCATCTTCACCAGCCGCTTCCCGCAACCGGCCACCGATGCCGAGGGCCGGCGCGCGCAGGAGGCCTCGCTGGCGGGCAACTACTGCATGACCCGGATCGCTGGACCGGCGCCAGCCTGCTGGGCGTGGCGCTGGCCAATCTCATCCCGAGCAGCTGGGGGCTGGGCTTCGCCGGCGTGCTGTGCCTGGTGGGCATCCTGTGCTCGCTGGCCAACACGCGGCTGCGCGCGCTGGCGGCGCTGATCGCGGGAGCGGCGGCCGTGGCCGCCTACGCGTTGCCGCTCAAGCTGAACATCGTGGCCGCGATCGTGGTGGCGGTGCTGGCCTGCTTCTGGCTCGAGGGCCGCCAGGCGCCGCCGCGGGAGCGCGCGGCATGAAGGCCGCCACCGACTGGTGGACCCTCGGCGTGATCTTCGGCCTGGCCGGCATCACGCTGCTGACCCGCTGCTTCTTCTTCATCCTCGACCGGCCGTGGTCGTTGCCCGGCTGGGCCCATCGCGCGCTGCAGTACGCGCCGGTGGCGGCGCTGGCGGGCGTCGTCGTGCCGGAGGTGGTGATGAGCAACGGCCACCGGTCACGACCTGGCAGGACGCGCGGCTGTTCGCGGCCCCGGCCGGCGCGGCGCTGTTCTTCTGGCGCCGCAGCGTGCTCGTCACCTTGCTCGGCGGCATGGCCGTCTATCTTCCGCTGCACCTCGCGCTCGGCTGGTAGCGCGCCGGCTTCCTAGAATGGAGGCCTTTCCGACCTGCTGCTTTCCACCATGAACGTCCTGCGCTTTTCTGACCTGTGCGACCAGGGGCTGGCCCGCGGCCGCCGCGTCTTCATCCGTGCCGACCTGAACGTCCCGCAGGACGACGCCGGCCACATCACCGAAGACACGCGCATCCGCGCTTCGGTGCCCTGCATCCAGATGGCGCTGGCCGGCGGCGCCGCGGTGATGGTCACCTCGCACCTGGGCCGCCCGACCGAAGGCGCGTTCAAGCCGGAGGACTCGCTCGCTCCCGTGGCCACGCGCCTGTCGGAGCTGCTGGGCCGCCCGGTGGCGCTGAAGTCCGACTGGGTCGGCGGCGTCGACGTGCAACCCGGCGAAGTCGTGCTGCTGGAGAACTGCCGCCTCAACAAGGGCGAGAAGAAGAACGATCCGGAACTGGCGAAGAAGATGGCCGCGCTGTGCGACATCTTCGTGCACGACGCCTTCGGCACCGCCCACCGCGCGGAAGCGTCCACCTACGGCATCGCGCAGTACGCGAAGACCGCCTGCGCCGGCCCGCTGCTGGCCGCCGAGATCGACGCGATCACCCGTGCGCTGGCCAACCCGAAGCGGCCGCTGGTGGCGATCGTGGCCGGCTCCAAGGTGTCGACCAAGCTGAGCATCCCGGAAGCCCGGCGAAGAACGTCGACCAGCTGGTGGTGGGGGGGCATCGCCAACACCTTCATGCTGGCGGCGGGGCTGCCGATCGGCAAGTCGCTGGCCGAGGCCGACCTGGTCGGGCAGGCCAAGGCCGTGATCGACGCCATGCAGGCGCGCGGCGCCGCGGTGCCGATCCCGACCGACGTGGTGGTCGCCAAGACCTTCGCCGCCGATGCGCCGGCCACGGTCAAGGCCGCGAAGGACGTCGCCGACGACGACCTCATCCTCGACATCGGTCCGGAGACGGCGGCGAAGCTCGCGGCGCAACTCGAGGCGGCCGGCACCATCGTCTGGAACGGGCCGGTGGGCGTGTTCGAGTTCGACGCCTTCGCCAAGGGCACCGAGACGATCGCGCGCGCCATCGCCGCATCCGACGCCTTCAGCATCGCCGGCGGCGGCGACACGCTGGCGGCGATCGCCAAGTACGGCATCGAAGCCGACGTGGGCTACATCTCCACCGGCGGCGGCGCCTTCCTCGAAGTGCTGGAAGGCAAGACGCTGCCGGCCTTCGAGATCCTGCAGAAGCGCGCGAACGGCTAGCTGGTCACGCGGCCGGCGTAGTCGGTCCAGCGCGCCGCTTCGATGTCGTACAGCTTGCAGCGGCGCGCGGTATCGAAGTACCACCGCCACGAGAACGGCTGCACGATGATGCGGCCCGGCAGCATCTCTTCCAGCTTCGCCTGCGCCTGCTTCAGGCGGTAGAGCGGCACCGTCATGTCGACGTGGTGCGCCGTGTGCTCCGAGATGTGGTGGAGCGCGGCGCCGATGCCGTGGCCGAAGGTGATGTGCACCGTGGTCGACACGAACGGCTGCGCGCGCGACCAGGCGGCGCGGTCCTCGTGCCACTGCACCGACGGGTGCGTGTGATGCACGTAGACCACGAAGCCGATCATGGCCGACCAGAAGAGGAAGGGCGCCAGCACGCCGGTGGCGAGCACGAGCGCCACCGACTGGCCGGTGGCCAGCGCCGCCGCCGCCATGCCGCCGATCCACAGCAGCGCAAAGCCCGTCACCAGCAGGTTGTCGAGCAGGAAGATCCGGCGGCGCGTCGGCATCTGCTTGCGGCTGGGGAAGAACATCTTCTTCCACCAGATCTCGACCATGTAGTACAGGCCGGGCGCCCAGCCGCTGCGGTAGACGCGCTCCATCAGCCGCTCGCGCGGGCCGAGTGCCGCGTACTCGGCGGCGCTGAGGGGCGCCCAGACGAAGTCGAAACCCTTGAGGTTGGTATAGCCGTGGTGCACCACGTTGTGGCCCACTTCCCACAGGCTGTACGGCGTGAGCGACGGCAGGAAGGCGATGCGGCCCAGCCACTGGTTCAGGCGGCGGTGGGGCGTCAGGCTCTGGTGGCAGGCGTCATGGCCGATGACGAACAGGCGGCCGGTGACGAAGCCCGCGGCGAGCCCGCAGGCGAGCTTCAGCCAGCCGCTGTCGACCACGACCGCGCCGGCGAACAGCGCCAGCAGCAGCATCCAGTCGAACGCCAGCAGGAACAGGGGCCAGGCGACGACACGGCGGGAAAGGGGCAGCAGCCACTGGCGGATCTGCTTGCGGTGCGGCATCGGCGCCGCCGGGGAAAGGGGTGCTTCGAAGGAGGACATGAGCCGGCCATCCTAGGCAGCTCATCCGGCCACGAGCCTGACCTGCATCAAACGAACGCGAGATCGATCGCGGCTTCCGTGTGAGAATCCGCCCAGCAATCCAAGGAGACCCCCAGCATGGCTCGTCGCGCCACCAAGATCGTCGCAACCCTCGGCCCCGCCTCCAGCGATCCGGAAGTGCTGGCCCGCATCCTGCGCGCCGGCGTCAACGTGGTGCGGCTGAACTTCAGCCACGGCACGGCGCAGGACCACATCGCCCTGGCCCGCCGCGTGCGCGAGGTCAGCCAGGCCGCGGGCCGCGAAGTGGCCATCATGGCCGACCTGCAGGGCCCCAAGATCCGCGTCGGCAAGTTCGCCGAAGGCAAGGTCATGCTGGTGAGCGGCAGCAAGTTCGTGCTGGACGCGAGCCGCACCGAGCCGGGCGATGTCGAGGGCGTGGGCCTCGACTACAAGGAACTGCCGCGCGACGTGCGCCCCGGCGACACGCTGCTGCTCAACGACGGCCTGCTGGTGCTGACGGTCGATTCCGTCAAGGGCGACCAGGTCCGCACGACGGTGGCGCAAGGCGGCGAACTGTCCAACAACAAGGGCATCAACAAGCAGGGCGGCGGCCTGACGGCCCCGGCGCTGACCGCCAAGGACATGGAAGACATCCGCACGGCAATGGCTTTCCGGCCGACTACGTGGCGGTGAGCTTTCCCAAGACGGCGACGGACATGGAAATGGCGCGCCAGCTTTGCAACGTGGCGGCCGCCGAGTTCCGCCACAAGCCGGCGCTGATCGCCAAGATCGAGCGCGCCGAGGCGATCCCCAACCTCGAAGCGATCCTGAAGGCCAGCGACGGCATCATGGTGGCGCGCGGCGACCTCGCCGTCGAGGTGGGCAATGCCGCCGTGCCGGCGCTGCAGAAACGCATGATCCGCATGGCGCGGCAGCTCGATCGCGTGGTCATCACCGCGACCCAGATGATGGAGTCGATGATCACGGCGCCCGTGCCGACGCGCGCCGAGGTGAGCGACGTCGCCAACGCCGTGCTCGACGGCACCGACGCGGTGATGCTCAGCGCGGAAACGGCCACCGGCAAGTACCCGGTCGAAGTGGTGCAGCAGATGGCCAACATCTGCGCCGAAGCCGAGATGGCCGAGGACGTGAAGCTTGACGCCGACTTCACCGGCATGGCGTTCTCGCGCATCGACCAGTCGATCGCGATGGGCGCGCTGTTCACGGCCTACCACCTCGGCTGCAAGGCCATCGTGGCGCTGACCGATTCCGGCTCCACCGCGCTGTGGATGAGCCGGCACCGCATCCACATCCCGATCTACGCGCTGACGCCGCGGCTGGTCACGCAGCGCAAGATGGCGCTGTACCGCAACGTGCGGCCGCTGCTGATGGACCAGAGCGCCGACCGCGACGAGGCGCTGGCCGAAGCCGAGGCCCACCTCAAGAAGCGCGGCATCGTCGGCCCGGGCGACGTGTATGCGATCACCTGCGGCGAACCGATGGGCGCGCCCGGCGGCACCAACATGCTGAAGATCGTCCGCGCGGGCTGAAACCGGTTCGCCTTCGCCTGCGTACCGGTTCCATGAGACGCAGGCAAGGGATCCCGGCGGCGCTGGCCGCCCTGTTGACGGGTTGTTCCGCGGTCGAGGTGCTCGACGCGCTGGTGCCGCAAGACACCTACCGCGGCCGCACCGGCATCGCCTACGGCGCCGACCCGCGCCAGAAGGTCGACATCTACCAGCCGCTGCGGCAGGACAAGCCCGCTCCCGTGGTGGTGTTCTTCTATGGCGGCAACTGGACCCGGGGCGAACGCGCGGACTACCGGTTCGTCGGCGAAGCGCTGGCGGCGCGCGGCGTGGTCGTGGTCGTCGCCGACTACCGGCTGAGCCCGCAGGTGCGCTGGCAGGACATCCTGCGCGACTGCGCCATGGCTGTGCGCTGGACCTTCGACAACGCGACGGCCTACGGGGGCGACCCGGCGCGCATCCACCTCATGGGGCACAGTGCGGGCGCGTACAACGCGGCCATGCTGGCGCTCGATCCGCGCTGGCTCGCCACGCAGCAGCTGGCGCCGGCGCGGCTCGCGGGATGGATCGGCGTCGCCGGCCCCTACGACTTCCTGCCCATCCACGAGCCGCGTTCGCAGGTCGCCTTCGGCTGGCCGAACACGCCGGCCGACAGCCAGCCGATCCGCCATGCCAACCCGAAGGCGCCGCGCACCCTGCTGCTGGCCGCCGCCAAGGACGAGGTGGTCGACCCGGTGCGCAGCACGGTCTGGCTCGGCCGCGCGCTCGAAGCCGCGGGCGTTCCGGTGCGGGTGCGGCTGTTCGAGCGCGTAGGGCACCCCACCGTGCTCGGCGCCTTGGCGCGGCCGCTGCGGCGGCTGGCGCCGGTGCTCGACGAGGTGCTGACTTTCGTCGGCGCACCCCCGCCCAACACCTGAGCCGGCGGGTAAAATCGGGGGTGACGCCGCGGTGCCCGAGGCCGCGGCGCGGCTGTTTCCCCACCATTCGGACACCACCATGCCCCTCGTCTCCATGCGCGAACTGCTGGACCATGCCGCCACCAACGGCTATGGCATCCCGGCCTTCAACGTCAACAACCTCGAACAGGTCCAGCCGTGATGGAGGCCGCCAAGGAGACGGGCGCGCCGGTGATCCTGCAGGCGAGCGCCGGTGCGCGCAAGTACGCGGGCGAGGCCTTCATCAAGCACCTGATCCAGGCCGCGATCGAGGCGTACCCGAGCATCCCGCTGGTGATGCACCAGGACCACGGCCAGAACCCCGACGTCTGCAAGGGCGCGATCGACCTGGGCTTCTCCTCGGTGATGATGGACGGCTCGCTCGAGGCCGACGGCAAGACCATCGCCAGCTACGACTACAACGTCGACGTCACCCGCAAGGTGGTCGACATGGCGCACGCGCTGGGCGTCACCGTCGAAGGCGAACTGGGCTGCCTCGGCTCGCTCGAGACCATGAAGGGCGACAAGGAAGACGGCCACGGCACCGACGCCACGATGACGCGCGAGCAGTTGCTGACCGACCCCGAGCAGGCCGCCGACTTCGTCAAGCGCACGCAGCTCGACGCGCTGGCCATCGCCATCGGCACCAGCCACGGCGCCTACAAGTTCACCCGCAAGCCCACCGGCGACATCCTGGCGATCGACCGCATCAAGGAAATCCACCGCCGCATCCCCAACACCCACCTGGTGATGCACGGTTCCTCGTCGGTGCCGCAGGACCTGCTGGCGATCATCCGCCAGTACGGCGGCAACATGAAGGAAACCTACGGCGTGCCGGTCGAGGAGATCCGGGAAGCCATCAAGCACGGCGTGCGCAAGATCAACATCGACACCGACATCCGTCTCGCGATGACGGGCGCGGTGCGCAAGTTCCCGGCCGAGAACCCCGAGAAGTTCGACGCGCGCGAGTGGCTCAAGCCCGCCCGCGAAGCCGCCAAGCAGATCTGCAAGCAGCGCTACATCGAGTTCGGCTGCGAAGGCCAGGCCGCCAGCATCAAGGCGCACAGCCTGCAGGTCGTCGCATCGAAGTACGCCAAGGGCGAGCTCGCCCAGACGGTGAACTGAGCGGCTTCCGCGCAGTTGCGATAATCCGACGGCCCGCCGCCATGGCGGGCCGTTTCACTTTGCAGGCCCCGCCATGACCGCCGCCCTCCACACCTCCAACATCACCTCGCTGCCGCTGCTCGCGCGCGGCAAGGTGCGCGACAACTACGCCGTCTGCAGCGACCGCATCCTGATGGTGGCGAGCGACCGCCTCTCGGCCTTCGACGTCATCATGGGCGAGCCCATTCCGGGCAAGGGCGAGATCCTCACGCAGATGGCGCTGTTCTGGTTCGCGCGGCTCGGCCACGTGTGCCCGAACCACCTGACCGGCGACGCCCCGGAAAGCGCGGTGACGCCGGCCGAAGTGCCGCAGGTGCGCGGCCGCTCGATGCTGGTCCAGCGGCTGCAGCCGATCCCGGTCGAAGCCGTGGTGCGCGGCTACCTCGCGGGCAGCGGCTGGAAGGAGTACCGGGAGTCGCAGGCCGTCTGCGGCGTGGCGCTGCCGCCGGGCCTGAAGAACGCCGGCAAGCTGCCGCAGCCGATCTTCACCCCCGCCGCCAAGGCCGCCGCGGGCGAGCACGACGAGAACATCAGCTTCGAGCGGGTGGAGCAGATGATCGGCGCCGAGCTCGCCGCGAAGATCCGCGAGGTCAGCATCCGCATCTACCAGGAGGCCGCCGCCGACTTCGCGCTGACCCGCGGCCTGATCATTGCCGATACCAAGTTCGAGTTCGGCCTCGATCCGCAAGGCAACCTGGTTCTGATGGACGAAGTGCTGACGCCGGACTCGTCGCGCTACTGGCCGGTCGAGGGCTACCAGGCCGCCTACGACGCCGGCCAGAATCCGCCCAGCTACGACAAGCAGTTCGTGCGCGACTGGCTCGAGCAGGTGCGCATCGACGGCCGGCCCGGGACAAGACGCCGCCCGCCCCGCACCTGCCCAAGGAAGTCATCGAACGCACGGCGGCCAAGTACCGCGAAGCGCTGGAACGCCTGACGGGCTGAGGCTCAGCCGCGGAGTAAAGGCCCACCTTGCAAGGGCCGGCGGCGCTATGCTGGCAGCCAACCGACAGGAGCTGTACGCATGATCGCTTTCCGCCTGACCCTCGCCGCCGCGCTCGCCGCCGCCGCCTTTTCCTTTCCCGCCGCTGCCCAGTCCGACGCCGGCCAGTGCATCGTCGCCGGCCGCGTGAGCGACGGCCAGTGGGCCCCGCGCATGGCGGGCGTGCAGTTGCTGGGCGCGAACGGCCGTGCCGTCACCGCCGCGAGCCGCGACGGCCTCGGCGCGGTGCGCCAGGTGCGCGTGGCGCAACCGGCCTTGCTGTCCCGCTGTGATGGCAACAACCCGCTGGCCAACAACGACGCCGACCCCGCGCAGGCCAAGGGCGGTGCCGGCGTTGACGGCCGGCACGTTCGACGTCGAATCGGTCGCCTTCCCGAAGCTGCGCACCGGCGGCGAGCTGGTGGAGCTGAAGGTGCGGGCGCCCGCCGAGCGGGTGGTGATGCTGACGCGCTGATCGGCCGTCATTCCCGCGGAGGCGGGAATCCAGAGCTTCCAGAGAGCGCGCGTCGCGCTTGCCTCAATGCCACGGGTCCCCGCCTGCGCGGGGACGGCGAAGCTCAGCTCAGCACCACGCTCGACAGCCGGCGCCGGTACGTCGCCACGACCGGGTCGTCGGGCGGGATCACGCCGTCGGCCACCTTCGGCTTCGGCGGCTCGATCACTTCCAGGATCGCGATGTAGGTCTTGCGGGCGAGGTCCTCGTTCCACGCCTTGTCGCGCATCAGGATCTCCAGCAGTTCGTCCATCGCGCCGGTCCACTGCTGCTGCGCCAGCTGCACCCGCGCCCGGTCGAAGCGCGCCTGGAAATCGCGCTTGTTGGCGGCGATCTTCGCGTCCAGCTCGGGCAGCTTCGCCTGCCCTTCGAAGTCGATCGCGTCGAACCAGCGCGCCAGCGCGTCCAGCTTGCGGATCGCGACGGCCTTGCCCGCCACCGGCTCGAAGGCGCGGCGGGCGTCTTCGGTGCGGCCCCCAGCAGCAGCGCCTTGACGTACGAGAAGCGGGCATCGTCGTTGGAGGGATCGGTGGCCACCGCGTGCTGCAGCTGTTCCAGCTGGATCGCGGGATCGGAGACGGCTTCTTCCTCGACCGCTTCTTCCTCCGGCGCCAGCGCCTGCACGTGCTTGTCGAGGAATTCGCGCACCGGCCTTCGGGCAGCGCGCCCTGGAAGCCGTCGACCGGCTGGCCGTTCTTCAGCAGGATCACCGTGGGAATGCTGCGGATGCCGAACGCGCCGGCGAGCTGCTGTTCGTCGTCGGAGTTGATCTTGGCCAGCTTGAAGGCGCCGCCGTACGCCGTCTCCAGTTTCTCCGAGGATCGGGCCGATGGCCTTGCAGGGCCCGCACCACGGCGCCCAGAAGTCCACCAGCACCGGCTGGGTCATGGAGGCGGCGATGACCTCCTGTTCGAAGTTCTCGATGGTGACGTCGATCATTGCGGGGTCTGTTCTCGTTGCAATCGTAAAATTGGGATCTTGTCCGGGAATTCCATGAAACCCTACGCGCTTTTTTCGCCCTGCCCCTGCGGGGAGGTTCCCCAATGAGCGCCGTGACGGTGGGCGTGGTGATGGGCTCCAGCAGCGACTGGGAAACCATGCGGCACGCGGTGGAGATTCTCCGGGAATTCGGGGTCGCGCACGAAAGCCGGGTCGTTTCGGCCCACCGCATGCCCGACGACATGTTCGCGTACGCCGAAGCGGCCGCCGGCCGCGGGCTCAAGGCGATCATCGCCGGCGCCGGGGGCGCGGCGCACCTGCCCGGCATGCTGGCTTCCAAGACCCCGGTGCCGATCCTCGGCGTGCCGGTGGCCAGCCGCCACCTGCAAGGCGTCGATTCGCTGCACAGCATCGTGCAGATGCCGCGCGGCGTGCCGGTCGCCACCTTCGCCATCGGCGTGGCCGGCGCGGCGAACGCGGCCCTGTTCGCCGTGGCGATGCTCGCCAACGAAGACCCGGCCTTGCGCGCGAAGCTCGACGCCTTTCGCGCCCGCCAGACCGAAGCGGCCCGCGGCATGCAGCTGCCGCCGAAAGACGCGGCATGAAGCCGCTGCTCCCCGGCGCCACCCTCGGCGTGATGGGCGGCGGGCAGCTCGCCCGCATGTTCGTGCACGCGGCGCAGCGCATGGGCTATTTCACCGCCGTGCTCGATCCGGATGCGGGCAGCCCCGCCGGGCGGGTCAGCCATCACCACGTGCAGGCCGACTACCTCGACGAACTGGGGCTCGCCCAGCTTTCCGGCCACAGCGTGGCCATCACCACCGAGTTCGAGAACGTGCCGGCGCAGGCCCCGGCCCGGCTGGCCGAACACCGCACCGTGGCGCCCGCCGCCGCCGCCGTGGCCATCGCGCAGGACCGCGCGCAGGAGAAGGCGCACTTCACGCGCTGCGGCGTGCCTTGTGCGCCGCACGCCGTCATCTCGCACGCGGCGGACATCGATGCGGTCGACGCCGACCTGCTGCCGGGCATCCTCAAGACCGCGCGGCTGGGCTACGACGGCAAGGGCCGTGCGCGTGCGCAGCCGCGAAGAGCTGCGGCTGGCCCGGGAAAGCCTCCACCGCGCCACCTGCGTGCTCGAAAAGCTGCTGCCGCTCGCCTTCGAGTGCTCGGTGGTGGTGGCGCGCGGCAGCGACGGCGCCATGGTGCACCTGCCGGTGCAGCGCAACCTGCACCGCGAGGGCATCCCGGCCGTGACCGAAGTGTTCGACGGCTGCGTGCCGGCCGCGCAGGCCGCGCAGGCGGTCGAGGCCACGCATGCGATCGCCGCCGGCATCGGCTACGTGGGCGTGCTGTGCGTCGAGTTCTTCGGCCTGGCCGACGGCAGCCTGGTGGTCAACGAAATGGCGCCCCGTCCGCACAACAGCGGGCACTGGAGCCTGGAGGCCGCCGACGTGTCGCAGTTCGAGCTGCAGGTGCGCACGCTGGCCGGCCTGCCGCTGGTGCAGCCGCGCCAGCACAGCCCGGCGGTCATGCTCAACCTGCTCGGCGACCTGTGGTTCCCGCCGGTGGGCGCGCAGCGCGAGCCCGACTGGGCCGCCGTGCTGGCGCTGCCCGGCGCCCACCTGCACCTGTACGGCAAGCTGAGCGCGCGGGCCGGCCGCAAGATGGGCCACCTGACCTTCACCGGCGACACGGTCGACGCCGTGCGGGCGACCGCGCTGCAGGCGGCCGACCTGCTGGGCATCCCGGCCTTCTGAACATGATCATCGACGGCGCGCTGCCCGATTCCGTCGCCCGAGGGGCGCAGGTGCTCGCCGCCGGCGGCCTGGTGGCCTTCCCGACCGAGACGGTGTACGGCCTCGGCGCCGACGCCGGCAGCGACCAGGCGGTGGCGGGGATCTTCGCCGCCAAGGGCAGGCCCAGCGACCACCCGTTGATCGTGCACGTGCCGGATGCGGCCGCTGCCGAACGCTTCGCCGCCCGCATCCCGCCGGTGGCGCGCCGCTTGATGGCCGCCTTCTGGCCCGGCCCGCTGACGCTGATCCTGCCGCGCAGGCCGGGCATGGCCACCGCCGCGGCGGGCGGCCAGACACGGTGGGCCTGCGCTGCCCGGCCCACCCGGTGGCGCATGCGCTGTTGCTGGCCGGTGCGAGCGCGACCCCGCCGGTGCACGGCCTCGCCGCGCCCAGCGCCAACCGCTTCGGCCGCGTCAGCCCGACGACTGCCGCGCACGTCGCCGCGGAGTTCACGCCCGACCTGCTGGTGCTGGACGGCGGCGCGACGCCGGTGGGCATCGAATCCGCCATCGTCGACTGCACGCGCGGCGCGCCGGTGCTGCTGCGTCCGGGCACGCTCACCCGCGAGCAGATCGAGCGCGCCTGTGGCGAACGCCTGCGCACGCCCGATGAAGTGGCGGGCGCCGCGCCCCGTGCCTCCGGCACCCTCGAATCGCACTACGCGCCCAACGCCAAGGTGCGCCTCATGGACGGCCGCAGCCTGCAGACCGCGCTCGACCTGCTGGGCGGCGAAGGCAATCCCGACGCCATCGCCGTGTACGCCCGCACGGCGCTGCGCACGCGGGCGGCGCGCCTGCGACGCATGCCCGACGACGCCGTCGAGACGGCGCGCCAGCTGTTCGCCGTGCTGCGCGATTTCGACGCCGCCGGGGTCAAGCTGATCTGGATCGAGACGCCGCCCGACACGCCCGAGTGGGAAGGCGTGCGCGACCGGCTCCGACGGGCCGCCGCGGGCTAGTTCGCTTCGGCTTCGCCCGCGGTTCACACGCGGTCGTTAAACTACCTCTTTCCTCTGGAGAGAACATTCATGGCAACTCAGTGGTTGCGGCGTGCACGCCTGCTGGCGGCATGCGCATCGATCGTGGCGCTGGCCGCCTGCGGCGGCGGCGGCAAGACGGAATCCGAAATCGATCCCACCCGGCTCGTGACCTTCGGTGACGGCTTTGCCGACATCGGGCAGAACGGCGCGAAGTACACGGTCAACGACACCAGCGTCAACAACTGGACGCTGTTCGTGGCACGCGAATTCGGCCTGACGCTGGCGCCTTCGACCAGCGGCGGCCAGTCGTACGCGACCGGCAATGCGCGCGTGGCGTCGTCGCCCGACGCCGCCGGCAATCCCGCGACGCCGACGGTGGAGCAGCAGGTCGACACCTTCCCGGCCGCCGGCGCCCCGCGCGACAGCGACCTCGTGCTGGTGAACGCCGGCACCTCCGACGTGATCGTGCAGGCGCAGGACGTGATCGACGGGTCGATCACGCAGGCCGTCGCCATCGAACGCGCCGGCCGCGCCGGCCGCGCGCTGGCCACGCAGGTGAAGCGCCTGGTGAACGCCGGCGCCCCGCACGTGGTGGTGGCGGGCCCGTACAACCCGGGCGTGTCGGCCTGGCGTTCCAGACCAAGCAGGAAGACCTGCTGGAAGAACTGAGCCGCGAGTTCAACGACCAGCTCAAGGTGGCGCTGGTCGACTTCGGCAAGAACGTGCTGTACGTCGACGCCGCGCTCCACTTCAACCTGGTGAGCGCCGCCCCGTCGGCCTACGAGCTGGACGAGGACATCGTTCCCGCCTGCACCTCGATCGATCCGGGCCCGGGCATCGGGACCGGCGCGGGCCAGTCAACTCCAACCGCTGCACCCGCGCGACCATCCGCGCCGGCGAAGACTACGACCGCCTGCTGTTCGCGGACCGCGTCTATCCCACCCCGATCGGCCACCGCCTCTTCGGCGAATACGCCACCGAACGCATCCGCGACCGGTGGTGAGATCGCGGCGCCGGCGTTACTGCCGCGCCGTCCAGTCCACCAGCGCCTGGATGGCGGGGCGGAGTTCGTTGGCGCGCGGGTGGTTGGCGATGGCCACCAGCACGTAGCGGCGGCCCCGGGCGGCGTGGACGTAGCCGGCCACGCCCGAGACGTTCGCCAGGCTGCCGGTCTTGAGGTGCGCCAGGCCCACGTTCTGCTGGGCGCGGCGCAACGTGCCGTCGAGGCCCAGCGCGGGCAACGAGGCAACCAGGTCGGGCATCAGCGGCGAGGCCCGGGCGGCCTGCAGCAGCTGGCCCAGCTGGCGCGCGGTGATGCTTTCGGCGCGCGACAGGCCCGAACCGTTTTCGGTGAAGGGCGGCTCCCCGCCGATGCGCGCCCGCCACCAGGCGCCCAGCACGTCCCGCGATCCCTCATAAGTGCCGCTGCCGCGCTGCTGCAGGCTCAGCGTCAGGAACAGCTGCCGCGCCATCACGTTGTTGCTGTACTTGTTGATGTCGCGCACGACCTCGGCCGGGGGCGGCGAGACCGCTTCGAACGCGGGCTTGGCGCCTGCCGGCACGCGTCCGTCGCGCGCCACGCCACCCAGCTTGCCGCCCATCTCCTGCCACAGCGCCGCCACGGCGCGGGCGCCGTAGGTGGCGGGCTCGGGGAAGGCGATGTTCCACGTGCGCTCGCCGCACGCCGCCGGGAAACTCCCGGCAAAGCGCGCCCGAGCGGGTTGCTGAAGTCGGCTCGCAGCGCCGCCGGCCGGCCGCGCCGCATTCCCCCGCCGCCAGCGGGACGCTCGCGGGCCACTGCACGCCGGCCAGCGCGGGCTCGGCCCGGATGCGCGCGCGGCCGGCCTCGGGCGTGATTGTCAGTACGACGGTCTTGAAGTTGACCAGCAGCGCGTCGGGCGCGACGTTGTACGGGCGCAGCGGCTCGCCGTCGAAGGCGGCCGGGTCGACCGGCTGCACGGCGAACGCGCCGCGGTCCAGCACGATGTCGCCCGCGATCGTGTGCACGCCCTTGCCCTGCACCTGCCGCAGCAGCAGCCACAGGCGCTCGATCACCAGCTTCGGGTCGCCCGGGCCCTGCACCACCAGGTTGCCTTGCAGCACGCCGTTGCGCACCGGGCCGTCGAAGTAGACCGGCGTCTTCCGGTGTGTAGGCGGGCCCCAGCAGTTCCGGGCGGCGTAGGTGGTGGCCAGCTTGGCCACGGACGCCGGATTGACCGCGACGTCGGCACGATGGGACAAGCGGGGCGGCCCGCCCTCGGCCGGCGCGACCAGCACCACCACCGCATCGCGCGGCAACTGGGCCGCGGCGAGCGCCGCCTCCACTTCCGGCGGCAGGCCTTGCGCGGCTGCCGCCGCGCCGGCCCGAACGAAGCAACAGCAGGCACGGAGCATCCAGCGGGGCATCCGCGGGATGATACGGAAGCTTCGATAATGGCGGGTTGCCCGGACCCGCCTTGAAACTGCTCGCCTTCGACACCAGCACCGAAACGATGTCGGTGGCCGTGCACGTGCCCGGCCGGCCGGTGCTCGCCCGCGATGCGGCCGGCGGCGCGCAGGCGTCGGCGGGCCTGATCCCGGCCATCCAGGGACCTGCTGGCCCGGGCCGGCCTGCAGCTGGGCGAACTCGACGCACTGGTGTTCGGGCGCGGCCCCGGCTCCTTCACCGGACTGCGCACCGCCTGCGCCGTGGCCCGGGGGCTCGGCTTCGGCGCGGGCGTGCCGGTGCTGGCGCTCGATACCTTGCTGGCGGTTGCTGAGGACGCGCACGGGCGCACGGGCGCCACGCAGGTGGTGGCGGTGCTCGATGCGCGGATGGGCGAGGTGTACGCGGCCAGCTACCGGCGCACCGGGGGCGGGTGGGAGACGCTGGCCGAACCCGCGCTGCTGGCCCCGGCCGACGTGGACGTGCCGCCCGGCTGGGTGGCCGCGGGCACCGGGCTGGACTTGCTGCAAACCGCCGCCGACCTCATCGCGGCCCTGCCGACCGCCACCGCACTGTTGCGCCTGGCCCCCGCCGTGCTGGCCGCCGGTCCGGCACATCCGGCCGCGGAGGCCCTTCCGCTCTACCTGCGCGACAAAGTGGCGCAAACTACCGAGGAGCGCGCCGCGGAACGGGCGCGCAAGGACAACCTCGGGGGCGGCCCGGCCGCCGGCAAGCGATGAGCGCAGTCTTCAAGACCATGGAAGCGGGCTTCGAGCCCATGACGGAAGCCCGGCTGGACGACGTGCTCGCCATCGAGCACGGCGCCTACGAGCACCCGTGGACGCGCGGCAACTTCGCCGATTCGCTGCGTTCGGGCTACCAGGGCCAGCTGCTGTGCGCCGGCGACACCATCCTGGGGCTACTTCGTCGCCATGAAGGGCGTCGACGAGGTGCACCTGCTGAACATCACCGTCGCACCCGCCCACCGGGGGCAGGGCTGGGGCCGCGTCATGCTCGATGCGCTCGCGCTGTGGTCGCGTGGACAGGGCGCCCAGTGGCTCTGGCTGGAAGTGCGCACCACCAACCGCCGGGCGCAGGAGGTCTACCTGCGCTACGGCTACCGCCGCGTGGGCGAGCGCAAGAACTACTACCCGGCGCGCGATGGCCGCGAAGACGCCATCGTCATGAGCTACAAGCTATGAGCCTGCAGCTCGACACGCGCCAGCGGGCGATGCTGGAGGAGATGGGCATCCGCCTGTTCCAGCCGCTCGAGCCGCTGGAATCGCCGCAATTCGTGCCGGCGGCCCCGCCCGCCGTCCGCCTGCAGCCGACGCCCGCGGTGCGCAGCCCCGACCCGGCGCCGGTGCCGGTGGTGCGGGCGCCGGTCGCCGTGCCCGCCGCGCGCGGCGACCGGCCCGCCATCGAGATGATGGAGTGGGACGCGCTCGCGCAGGCCGTCACCGCCTGCCGCGCCTGCCAGCTGTGCGACGGCCGGCGCGAGCCCCTGCTCGGCGCGGGCGCCGCACCGGCCGACTGGCTGATCGTGGGCGAGCCGCCGAACGAGGACGAAGACCGCGCCGGCGAGCCGTTCCCGGCGACGGCGGCAAGCTGCTGGACAACATGCTCAAGGCGCTCGGCCGGGGCGCCGCGACCGCGTGTACCTTGCCAACGTCATCAAGTGCCGGCCGTCCGGCGGCATCCCCGGCCCCGACGAGGTCGCGCGTTGCGAGCCCTTCCTGCGCCGGCAGGTCGAGCTGCTGCAGCCGAAGGTGATCCCGGCGATGGGCCGGTTGGCGGTGCAGACGCTGCTGGCCAGCAGCGAGCCGCTGGGCAAGCTGCGGGGCCGCGCCCACAGCTACCACGGCATCCCGGTGGTGGCCACCTACCACCCGATGTACCTGCTGCGCAATCCGGCCGACAAGGGCCGGGCCTGGGCCGACCTGTGCCTGGCCCAGTCGATCCTGCAGGGCTAGGGGCCCGGCTTACCTGCGACGAAAGCGGCCGGCGCCAGCGAGCGCGTGGCGTAGTCGATCCCGCTGAAAGCGGCGTAGTCGGCCAGCGAGCGCTGGCTCCCCAGCCCGAACACGCCCAAATCCTCGCCGTCCACCAGCGCCGCCGCGGGCGCGCGAGCGTTGCTCCAGCGCCCACCAGCCGACGTCGCGGCCGCTTTCCTGCTCCGCATCCCAGTGCATCGGGCGCGGAGGGGCGCCGGAGGCCGCGTTGTTGTACAGGTGGTGCACCGGCAGACGGGGCACATGGAAGATGTCCCAGCCGTGCGTGAACAGCCGCAACGCCAGCGCCTGTTCCTCGCCATGGAAGTAGAACCGGGGGTCGTACGGGAATGCCTGGACGAGGTGCCCGGGGGCGAACAGGCAGCCGGCGCCCGTGTGGAAGCCCCGCACCGCGCGGTCCGTTTCCACCGGGTGCGCCTCGAACGGCAGCACCGGATGCCCGGCATCGAACGCGGCGCCGGGCTTCACCACGTGCGCCAGCACGCCGTGCGTGGTGGGCCGACGCACCGGCCGGCCGTCTTCGAGCACGAAGGCATTGGGGTACGACGAGATCACGAGCCCGCGCGCCGGTGCGCCCGGGGCCCTCGCCTGCGCGACGAGCTGCGCGTCCCAGCCCGGGTCGAAGTCCATGTGCGAGTCGAGTTGCAGGAACCAGTCCTCGCCGTCGTACAGCGTCATGGCCAGCGCCCGCGCCCAGCACGGGCCGCGTGCATCGCGCGCCGCGACCTGCAGCAGGCTCAGGCGGGCGCCGGCCCCGTCACCCGGCAGCCGCAGCCGTTCCGACCCGGGCGGCGACTGGTCGACGACCCCGAAATGGAGCGACGCCGGGACGGCCGCCGCCTCCAGCGCACGGGCGATGGTGAAGGGCAGGAGCGGGTCGCAGTAGGAAGCGATGCTGATGAAGATGCGCATGGCGGCGGCATGGTAGCAACCGCCGCAGCGCAGCGCGGGGGCGTACGATCCGTGACTTTTGCCGCAACCGGCGTCGCGCGCTCGCCTCGATTGTCGATTGCGGCGCTTGTAACGCTGTGCTACCGTCAGCTACGCAGTGTGGTCGCAGCGCCCGCCCTCTCTGGGGCCGGCGCCGCTGTGCATTGAACCTTGCTGCCCGCAGGAGCCCATCAGAATGTCCGGGATTTCCACCAAGGCAGCGCGCGATTTCGCGCGCGTTGTCGCCTCCAGCCCCGCCGTCGCGGGCTTCCGCCCCGGGGGCGCGGCCCTTGCCGTGGCCGCCGCCTTCGGCTTGCAGCCGGTCACGTCGCAGGCCCAGCCCTCCGGCGCGCAGGTGATCCATGGGCAGGCGCAGATCGTGCGCAACGGCAACAACGTCGTGATCACGACGCGCAACGGGGCCGGCACGAACCACTCCGCCATCGACTGGCAAAGCTTCTCGGTGCCGGGCGGCAGCATCACGCGCTTCAACCAGCCGTCGGCCAGCAGCACCTCGATCAACCGCGTCGTCGGCGACAACCCCTCCGAGATCTTCGGCACCCTGCGCTCCAACGGCCGCCTCGTGCTGGTCAACCCCGCGGGCATCGCGGTGGGCAAGGGCGCCCCGGGTCGACACCGCCGGCTTCACCGCCTCCACCCTCGGGATGAGCGACGCCGATGCGCTGGGCGGTCGCCTGCTGTTCGCCGGCGAAGGCGCCGACCTGCAGGTCAAGGGCCGCATCCTGGCGCGCAAGGGCGATGTCGTGCTGATCGCGCCGAACGTCTCCACCGGCTCCGGGCCGTGATCGAAAGCAACGGCGCCACCGTGCTGGCGGCCGGCGAGAAGGTCGAAATCACCGGGCGCGGGCTGGAAGGCATCCACCTCGAAGTGCAGGCGCCGAACAACGCCGCCGTCAACCTGGGCCGCCTCGAAGGCGATGCCGTGGGCATCTTCGCCGGCACCCTGACGCACAGCGGCAAGGTGGCGGCGCGCGCCGTCGCCGGCGAGGGCGGCAAGGTCATCCTGCAGGCGCTGGGCGACAACATCGTCAGCGGCCGCATCGAAGCCAACGGCGGCAACCGGGGCCGGGCGGCAGCATCGACGTGCTGGGCGAGCGCGTGGGCCTGATGGCCGGCACGCGCATCGAGGCCAACGGCGGCACCGGTGGCGGCAGCATCCGCATCGGCGGCGACTACCAGGGCGCCAATGCCGACGTGCAGAACGCCGCCCGCACCTACGTCGACGGCAAGGCGCGCATCGAAGCCGATGCCACGCGCAACGGCGATGGCGGCCGCGTGATCGTGTGGTCCGACGAGCTCACCCGCTTCGGCGGCAGCATCAGCGCCCGCGGCGGCAAGGCCGGCGGCGACGGCGGCTTCGCCGAGGTCTCGGGCAAGCAGCAACTGCAATACGCCGGCCGTGCCGACCTTCGCGCGCCCAAGGGCGCCGTCGGCACGCTGCTGCTGGACCCGCTGGACGTCAACATCGTCGACGACGGCGACGGCAGCACGAACATGAACAATTCGTCCGTGAGCGGCGGCCAGCAGTTCTCGTACAACGGGAACGAGCCGGGCACCATCACGGAATCGGACCTGAACAGCGCGCTGGCAACGGCCAACGTGCAGGTGACCACGTCGGCCTCGGTCAGCAGCGCGAACGGCGGGCTGATCACGCTCGAATCCGGCGCCAGCATCAACTGGAACAACGGCAACAAGCTCTGGCTGCAGGCCGATGCGGGCATCGTGCTCGATGGAACGATCAACGCCACGGCCAGCCCCTCGTCGGCCTCGCCCGGCGGTTCGCTGTACCTGACGACGGTCGCCGGCAACATCACGCAGTCCGCGGGTTCCACCATCAAGGTGGCCAATCTCTACGGCTCCACCGGCAGCACCGGCGGGCTCGACCTGACGGCCGGCACCAACAACGTGCGGGTCGTGGCCGGCGCGGCGGGCAGCGGCGGCTTCAAGATCACGAACGCCGAATCCCTGACCATCGGCAGCGTGACGGACGGCACCGGACGAGCACGGGCGGCAGCGGCATCACGGCCAGCGGCGGCGCCGTCGAGGTCAAGGCGAGCGGCGGTGTCACGGTCGCGAACGGCCGCAACATCTCCGCCGGGTCCATCGTGCTGGAGTCCACCGGCTCCGGCGACGTGAGCATCGGCAATGGGACCCTGCAGGCGAGCTCGGGCCAGCTGTACATCAAGGCGCACGACGACGTCGTGATCGCCCCCTCCAGCAGCGCGGGCCTCTACGGCGGCGACCTGCTGCACATCGAGGCTTTCACCGGCGACGTCCTGTGTCCAACACGGGCACGGTGGCGCTCTCCACGTTCTCGTATTCGGGCCAGGCGTCCGGGTGCGTGCGCCGCAGGGTGACGTCGACCTCGGCGCGAGCACCACCATCAGCAACTACACCGCGCCGGTGGAGATCACTGCCAAGGGCAGCATCCTGGGCGATGCCAACATCACCACCTTCGGGCAGTCCAACGGCTGGATCTCGCTGGAAGCCAAGGGCGAGACGGGCCCCACCAGCGGCAGCCTGTCGGTGGGCAACATCTCGTCCAACGGCTCGTACTCGGGCGCGCAGGGCGGCGCCATCACCCTGACCGCCAAGCGCAACATCAGCGCGGGCGACCTGCTCTCGGGCTACACGCCGTCCTATGCGGCCGGTCTCGGCGGGGCCATCACGGTCGAATCGACCGTCGCGCGCCGTCAGCGTCGGGAGCCTGTACTCCGGCTCGAGCAGCGGCAGCGCCATCAGCATCAAGGCGCAGCAGAGCCTCTCGGCCGACGACGTTTGGTCGGGCGGCAAGCCGGGCACGTCCCTCGGCGGCTATGGCGGCGCGATCGTCATCGAGTCGGCCCGGGGCGGCGTGACGGTGGGTGACGTGCACTCGGGCAACAGCTTCGGCAGCAGCGTGACCATCAAGGGGCTGCAAGACGTCTCCACCGGCGACATCCACTCGGGCTACAACGGCTACTGGGGCAGCGGCGACCGGGCGGCACCGTCTCGGTCTCGTCGGGCAGCGGCAGCGTCACCATCGACGATGCCGTTTCGTACGGCGCCACCGTCAAGCTGCGCGCCCCGAACGGCGCGATCTCCGCGAACGGCATCAGCGTCCACGGCACCAGCTCCCACATCGATGGCGGCACCGTCGACATCGTCGCCAGCGGCGACGTTCATGTGCACTACGCCGAGGCCGACGGCTACGGCGGCCTGTTCAACAATTCGGGCTCGCTGGCGGCGGGCAACGGCGGCCTGATCACGATCACCTCCAACGCAGGCAACCTCGAGATCCTGTCGGCATCGGCCAACGGCGGCTATGCCTCCTCCATCGGCGCCGGCGCCGGCGGCAAGATCCTCCTGAAGGCCACGGGCACGGCGGAGGGCAAGGGCAACATCACCTCCGAATCGCTGAACGCCAACGGCGGCATGTACTACCTCTGGGAAGAGGCCGGCCCGGCCGGTGACGGCGGCCTCGTCCGCGTCACGGCCAGCCGCGACATCCGCATCGGCACGGCCGAGGGTTACCCGGGCGGCGTCACGGCGAACGGCGGCTACAACGCCTCGCTCGGCGGCGGCGCGGGCGGCGCCGGGGGCACGGTGTCGCTCGTCTCCACGGGCGGCAACATCACGCTGCCTAACAAGGGAAGCTACATCGACGCGCTGGGCGGCTGGGGCGACCAAGGCGGCGCCGGCGGCACGGTCGTCATCCGGCGGCCAAGGGCAGCGTGAGCCTCCCGCTCGTGGAAGTGTCAGGCGGCGGCGGCCGCGAGGGCGCCGGCGGCCGGGTGGCGCGGTGAACATCCTCGCCAGCGGCGACATCACGCTGCAACCCGAATACGGCTTCTCCATCGTGGCCGACGGCGGAGAGGGCATGGGCGGCAGCGGCGGCAAGGGCGGCACGGTCAAGCTGCAGTCCACCGCCGGCAGCATCATCGCCAGCAGCGGCGGTGCGGAGCCGGAGGGCGGCGGCGATTCCGGTAGCATCGCGCGCCCGGCGCCGCCGGAACCCCGCTACAGCGGCATTTCCGCGGTGGGTGGCATGGGCACCGGCGACGAATCCGGGATCGCCGCGGCCGGCGGCGGCGGCGGCTCCGTGGTGCTGGACGCGCGCACCGACATCCGCGTGCAATCGGTCGAAGTCCGCGGCGGCGACGCCTACCGGCTTCGTCGCGAACCGGCGGCAAGGGCGGCATCGCCAGCCTGCGCTTCGGCGGCGTGCTCACCACGGAAGAAATCCGGGCGGGCGGCGGCTGGGGCAGCACCGGCAGCGAAACGGCGCCGGGCGGCAACGGCGGCGACGGCGGCACCATTTCCGTGGAGCGCGTCGGCGGCGACTTCAGCGTCACCTCGGCCCACCTGTTTGATGCGGCCGGCGGCCGGGGCGGCGACGCCCAGCCGGAAAGCGCCGGCTCCGGCGGCTCCGGCGGCGCCGGTGGCCTCGTGAACCTGGTGTCCACCGGCGGCCGCGTGCTGCTCGTCGCCCCGGAAATCACCGCCGACGGAGGCGCGGGCGGGCTCGCGGGCTCGGGCGACGAATCGAGCCGTGCGTCTTCCGGCCAGAAGGGCACGTTCACCGCGACGGGCAGATCGGTGGAAGTGCAGGGCACTTTCCTGCTCGACGCCGAGTGGGTGAACGGTTCCGTGGTCAACATCCGCGGCACCTCCGCCGTGCTCGGCACGGGTTCGTTCACCAACCTCGACGTGGTCAACCTCTACGGCTCGGGCTCGCTGAGCCCGGACGGCGGCGTGCGCAACCTGAGCACCGGGCGCATCCGCGTCCTCGGGAACGGGTGCCCGCGCCACGCTCACCGAGAACCTCGGCCGGGTCGAAATCGTCGACGGCGCGCGGATGTTCGCGCCGGTGTTCAACTACAACGCGGGGCTGCTCAAGGTCGATGGCCGCCTCGTGATCGGCTCCGGCAGCAGCACCGCCAGCAGCTTCGCCGCGGTGGCCACGTCCGGCTTCACCAACGCGTCGAGCGGCCAGATCACGGGCACCGGCACGATCGCGCTCGACAACGGGCAGGGCACCCTGCACAACTTCGGCACCATCGCGCCGGCCGGCGTGGGGACCGTGGGCCAGCTGACCATCGACGGCGGCCTGGTGATGGAGTCCGGCTCCACGCTGGCCATCGACATCGCCGAGGACCGCAGCCACGACGTGCTGCGCGTCACCGGGCACACCGTCACGGGCGGCAAGATCGCTGTCAGGTACGTCAACGAGGCCAACTTCCGCGAGGGCGATCCCTTCGACGTGCTGCAGAGCGCGACGCTCGACGCCACCAACCAGCCGACGCTGAACGTGTCGGAACTGACGGTGCAGACGCGTCCGGATGGCGTGGTGCTGGTGGCCAACACGACCATGCCGCCGCCCCCGCCCCCGGCGCCGACGCCCGCGCCGCCGCCCGCACCCACCCCGGCGCCGACGCCGTCCCAAGCGCCCGGCCAGGCGCCGGCGGTTCAGGAGGTCAACAACCGTGGTCCAGTTCGCCCAGCTCTTCATCGAGGAAGCGCAGGCGCAGCAGGAGGACGAAAGCCGCGACAACCGTTTCGGCAAGGAAGACATCGTCATCACCGACACGCAGTGCAAGCCCTGAACTGAGGGCGTCGGCTCAGAAGCGCGGCAGGTCGGGGTGGCTGACCCGCCGCCGCGCACCAGCATCTTTCCGTACTCGGCGCAGCGGTTCAGCGTCGGGATCACCTTGCCCGGGTTGAGCAGGCCCTTCGGGTCGAAGGCCCGCTTGACCGCCAGCATCTGCTCGCGCTCCTCGGCGCTGAACTGCACGCACATCGAGTTCAGCTTCTCCACGCCCACGCCGTGTTCGCCCGTGACCGTGCCGCCCATGGCGACGCTGGTCTCGAGGATGTCCGCGCCGAACAGCTCGCAGCGATGCAACTGGTCGGCGTCGTTGGCGTCGAACAGGATCAGCGGATGCAGGTTGCCGTCGCCCGCGTGGAACACGTTGGCGCAGCGCAGCCCGTACTTCTTCTCCATCTCCGGATCGCCAGCAGGATGTCGGCGAGCCGCTTGCGCGGGATGGTCGAGTCCATGCACATGTAGTCGGGGCTGATGCGGCCCGACGCTGGAAACGCGTTCTTGCGGCCCGACCAGAAGCGCAGCCGCTCGGGTTCGTCGCGGCTGACGGCGATGGCGGTGGCGCCGCACGAACGCAGCACCTCGCTCATGCGGCCGATCTCTCTCCTCGACCTCCTCGGGCGTGCCGTCGCTCTCGCACAGCAGGATGGCTTCGGCGGTGAGGTCGTAGCCCGCGTGCACGAAGTCTTCGACCGCCGCCGTCATCGGCTTGTCCATCATCTCCGGGCCGGCCGGGATGATGCCGGCGGCGATCACCGCCGCCACTGCGTCGCCGGCTTTGCGCACGTCGTCGAAGCTCGCCATGATGCAGCGCGCCAGCTGCGGCTTCGGCACCAGCTTGACCGTGACCTCGGTGGTGACGGCGAGCATGCCTTCACTGCCCACCAGCACCGCCAGCAGGTCGTAGCCCGGCACGTCGAGCGCGTCGCTGCCGAACTCCACCGGCTCGCCGGCGGCCGTGAAGCCGCGCACCTTCAGCACGTTGTGCAGCGTCAGGCCGTACTTCAGGCAGTGCACGCCGCCCGAGTTCTCGGCCACGTTGCCGCCGATGGTGCAGGCGATCTGGCTGGACGGATCCGGCGCGTAGTAGAGGCCGTAGCTGCCGGCGGCTTCGCTGATCGCGAGGTTGCGCACGCCGCACTGCACGAGCGCCGTGCGCGAAACCGGATCGACGCCCGGATGCGGTTGAACTTGGCCAGCGACAGCGTGACGCCCAGCGCATGCGGCATCGCGCCGCCCGACAGGCCGGTGCCCGCGCCCCGCGCGACCACCGGAACGTCGAGCGCGTGGCAGGCCTTGAGCACCGCCGGACCTGCTCCTGCGTCTCCGGCAGGGCGACCACCAGCGGCCGCTGCCGGTAGGCCGTCAGGCCGTCGCATTCGTAGGGGCCGGTCGCCTCCGGGTTCCAGAGCAGCGCGCCTTGCGGCAGCAGCGGCTCGAGCGCGGCGACGATCTGCGCCTGGCGCTCGGCGCGTTGCAGCAGGGCGGGGTCCCGGGGGCGTTCATGCGCCCATTCTGCCGCTTCCTACCAGCCGCCGGGCGGCCGGTCGGCGTACGACTCCAGCAGCGCCACCAAGGTCTGCGGCGAGTCCTTCGTTTCCCGCGTCCGCGGGAAGATGTGCGCGCCGCGCTCCTTGCGGTCGAACCAGATGGCTTCGTCGTGGTCCTGTCGCGGCCGCAGCGCGGCGAGGTAGACGATCGTGTCGGCGCCTTGCGGGTCGCTGCGCAGCACCGACTTCAGCGTCTCGCGGAAGCGCGGCATCGAGCGGCCGACCGCCGCCGTATCCACCCAGCCCGGGTGCATCACGTAGAAGCGGCGCGCGCCGCCGGCGAACTTCTCGCGCCAGTACTGCGTCAGCACCACCTGCGCGCGCTTGGACAAGCCGTACGCGCGCACGCCGACGTAACCGTCGCCGGTGAGGTTGAGGTCCTTCACCACCAGCGGATGGTTGTACATGCCGCCCGAGGAGGTCTCGATGACCGTCGCGTCGTCGGCCAGCATCCCGCGCGCGAGCAGTTCGCGCGTGAACAGGTAGTGGCTCAGGATGTTGGTGGCGAAGGAGGTCTCCAGCCCTTCGCGCGTGATGATCTGGTCGCGCTTCTGGATGCCGACGTTGTTGACCAGCACGTCGATCTTCTCGCCGCGGGCTTCGAGCCGCTCCACCAGTCCCACACGCTGTTGCGCAGCGAGAAGTCGGCCGTCTCGGCGACGACCTGCCGCGGCTGCGCGGTCGATTGCGCGAAGGCGGCGATCTTGGCGGCGTCGCGGCCGACGCAGATCACCCGGCGCCCGCGGCCACCGCGGAACGTGCGGCCGAACCGCCGATGCCTTCGCTGCCGCCCACCACCAGCCAGGTCTTGCCGCGGAAGTCCGCCTCGACGCGGCGCCACAGCAGCTTGCGCGCGTGGTAGCCGATCTTGCTGTAGCTCGGCGTGAACCGGACGTAGAACGAGACGATCTTCTTCAGCGGGGCGTTCTGCGGCTTGGCCGGCAGCGTCGTGGCTTGCATGTCAGTGGTGTTCCTGCTCGGGGGTGTAGCCGGCCGCGCGGGCGAGCGTGGCGCGGTCGTAGTAGTCGGACCAGCGCGCGATCTTGTCGCCGGCGAACTCGATGACGCCGACCACCGGGCACTCGCCCCTCTTGCCGTTGATGACGACTTCGTCGACACGCTGCACGAACAGCGCGCCGTTGGTCACGCCGATGCGCTGGATGTGCAGCGTCACCTTCTTGTGGTCGCCGCCCAGCTTGTGGATGCGGTCGTAGATCGCCTGCCGCCCGACGATGGGCGGCAGCATCACGGAATGCAGCACGCCGTCTTCGGCGAACAGGTTCGCGCAGGTTGCCCAGTCCTGCTCGTGCCAGGCCCGCGCCATCGTGCGGAAGACCTCGATCTGGCGCTCTTCGCTGGCGGCGTTCATTGCGCGGCTCCTTCCACGACGAAGCTCACCACGGTGGCGCAAGAGCCGCCGATGTTGAGCGTCTGGATGCGCTGCGCGCCCTCGATCTGGCAGGCGCCGGCCGGCCGGTGACCTGCTTCGCCGCATCGAACAGCATGCGCGCGCCGGTGGCGCCCACCGGGTGGCCGCAGCCGATGAGGCCCCCCGCTCATGTTGACCGGGCAGCGCCCGCCCGGGGCGATGCTGCCGTCTTCCACCGCGCGCCAGCTTTCGCCGGGCGGCGTCAGTCCCGTGGTCGATGGCGACGTATTCGGTCGTGGTGAAGCAGTCGTGCGTCTCGACGCCGTCCATGGCATCGACGCCGGCCACGCCCGCGCGCCGCCACGCATCTTCCAGCGCCGTGCGCAGGTGCGGGAAGACGTAGGTTTCGCCGCGACTGCGCTCGAACTTGTCCAGCAGGCGCAGGCCGGCGTTGCGATGGCCCCATCCGGCGATGCGCGCCGTCCGGTCCAGCTGCGCCCCATGCGGCGGGCATGCTCCTGCGCGAAGCGCGCCGACGCCAGCACCACCGCGCAGGCGCCGTCGGTGATCTGGCCGCAGTCCTGCCGGCGCGTGCCGGGCTCGATCACCGGGTTGGCTTCGTCGTCGTCGGTGAAGCTCAGTTCGTCGAAGTTCCACTTCCGCGTCTGCGCGAGCGGGGTTGCGCTTGGCGTTGCCGTAGTTGATCTCGGCGATGCGGTTCAGGTGGCGGCGATCGAGGCCGTAGCGCTGCTCGTACTCCTGCGCCACGCGCCCGAAAGCGGCAGGCCACATGAACGTGCAATCGATGTCTTCGTGCCCTTGCCACGCGGCGGCGTTCTGGTTGACCGAAGCTTCGTTGCCCGGCAGGTTCTTGAACTCCTCCACGCCCAGCACCAGCACGCAGTCGTAGCGGCCGGCTTCGATCTCCGCCATGGCGGTCAGCACGGCCAGCGACGACGAAGCGCAGGCGCCTTCATGGCGCATCGCAGGCACGCCCCACAGTTCCGGCACCACCTGCGCGACCATGGCGCCGAGGTGGGCCTGCTGGCGCTGCAGTTCGCCGAAGGCGTTGCCGACGTGGATGCTTTCGATCGCGGAAGGCGAGAGTTCGCTCGCGGCCAGCGCGCCCAGCGTCGCTTCGCGCGTCATGTCCGAGATGTCCTGGCCGTTGCGGGCCCAGCCTTGGCGAAGTCGGTCTGGTAGCCGCCGAGGATGTAGACGGGAGCGGTCATGGTTGCGTTCCTTCGAAAGCGGTGGCGGGAGAAAGTTCGCTGGCATCCGCCCAGCACGCGTGGGTGCCGCTGCTGATGCGATGCGGCAGGAGGATGCGCGCGACCGGGCCGCGCGCGAGGTCGCGGGCGTCGAGCACGATGCATTCGGAGCGGTCTTCGTTCAGGTCCGTGACGAAGCTGACCACGTAGCCGTCGTCTTCGGAGCTTGCGTCGTGGCAGGGCGCCATCGGCGACTCGCTGCCGAAGCGGCCTGCGCCGAACAGGTACTGCTGCGATGCGCCGCCCACGTGATCGTGGCGCAGGATGCCGTCGAACAGGAAGGAGCCGGGGTGCGCGATCATGTTGTACGAATACCGGTGCGGCTGGCCCCAGTAGCGCGCGTTGATCATCCCGAATTCCAGCAGGCGCTCGTCGAGCCGGCGCTCGGTGGTGCGGCCGGTGGCGAGGTCGAAACGCCATTCGTACAGGGTCGGGCCATAGCGTTCCGGGCCGAGCGTGGCGCCCTTGTTGTCGTAGCCGCCGCGCGGCATGGGCGTGGCCTGGTGGTAGCCGTGCAGGACGATCTCGGTGCCTTCTTCCCACGCGTTCAGCCAATGCAGCACGTAGGTGGGGCTCGCATCGAACCAGCGCACCGCGCCCTGCGGCGCGTTCCGCCGCGGAACGATCGCGAAGCGCGAAGGCCGGTCCGCGTGGTAGGCCAGCTTGTGCTTGCCCCGGGCGAGGAGCGCCTCGTCCCAGTGCAGCGGAAAGTCGTTGAGGATCGCGAAGTGCTCGGTGAAGCACATGTCGTGCGGCAGCCGCGGGCCGGGCAGCGGCACCGGCACGTAGTGGACCAGGTTGTCGTGCCGGTCCACTTCGCCGTAGTGCATGTACGGCGCCTGCTTGGAATAGTTGAAGAACAGAAGGTCGCCGGTGCGGGGGCACACCTTGGGGTGCGCGGAGATGCCGCCGTCGGGCAGCACGCGCTCGCCCCACGCCGATGTGCCCCGGAACTCCAGCGTGCGCGCGTCCAGCCGGTAGGGCTCGCCGCACTGGTAGAAGGTGGCGAGCGCGCGGCCCGCATGCACGATGACGTCGGTGGCCGCCGTGTCGCGCAGCCCGCCGCGCGCGCCCCAGCCCGGCCGCTCCGCCAGGGGACGGCTTGTCGATCAGGCCGGCGTACAGCGCGCGTCCGGCCTCCTGCTCCTGCCGGAACCCGTGCGTGCGCACGAACCGGTTGCGGTATTCGACGCGGCCGCGTTCGAAGCGCAGCAGGTGCAGCATGCCGTCGCCGTCGAACGGGTGGTAGGTGCCGCGCGGCTGGTGCACGGGGTTCTGCGTGTTGCGCAGGTACACGCCGTCGAGCCGCGGCGGGATCTCGCCGATCACCTCGAGCTCGCTCGCGTTCACCTCCACGTAGTTCGGCGTGAAGGCGCCGCTCATGAAGGGGTGCTCCCCGGGCACGAGCGTCGGCTGGATGCGGTCGACGACTTCAACGCGCATGGGTGCGCTCCTGGAAGCGGCGGCCGGCCGCGTCGTACTCGGCGCGCAGTTGCTGCACCACGGTGGCGACCGGCGCCACCGCCTTGATCGCGCCCACGCCCCGGCCCGCGGCCCAGATGTCGCGCCAGCGCGAGGGCTTGTCGACGTCGCTGCTGTCGTAGCTGCGGGGCGGCGCGGCCGGCAGGTTGTCGGGGTCGATGCCGCGTGCACGCAGCGATGGCTTGAGCCAGCTCGCGGGCGTGCCGGTCAGGCCCGCGCTGACCACGATGTGTTCGGACGTGCTGTCCACCAGCATCTGCTTGTAGGCCGGGTCGGCCATGCTCTCCTGCGTGGCGATGAAACGCGTGCCCATGTAGACCATGTCGGCGCCGGCCGCCACGGCGCCGGCCACGCCCCAGCCGTCGCTGATCGCGCCGCCGACCACCACCAGCCCGTCGAAGAACTCGCGCACCGCGCTGACGAAGGCGAAGGGCGAGAGCGAACCGGTGTGGCCGCCGGCCCCGCTGCAGATGCAGGCGAGCCCATCGACGCCCGCGGCCACGGCCTTGCGGGCCAGCGTGAGGTTCGTGACGTCGGCGATGACGAGGCCGCCGTAGCCGTGCACCGTCTCCATCGCGGGCTTGGGGCTGCCGAGCGCCGTGACCACCAGCGGCGGCTTGTAGCGCGCCACCAGCTGAAGGTCTTCGGGCAGGCGGGTGTTGGACGAATGCGTGACGAGGTTGGCGCACCACGGGCCGATCGATTCCGCGGGCTGCGCGTCACGCGCGCGGGCCAGGCCGTCGGCGATCTCGCGCATCCGGTGTCGAGCACCGCGATGGGCCGCGCGTTGGGCGTGGGAAAGGCGCCGACGATGCCGGCGCGGCACGCGGCCAGCACGAGATCGGGCCCGGAGACCGGGAACATCGGCGCGGCCACCACCGGCACGCGCAGGCGCGAGACGAAATCCAGCTTGCTCATTCGCTCGCCTTGAACCCGGAGATGCGCACGGCCTCGGCCCAGCGCTTGCTGTCGGCCTGCACGAACGAGTGGTACTGCGAAGGCGTCATCGGCAGCGGCTCGAAATCGATGGCGCGCCACTTCTGCTGGATGTCGGGCGTGTTGAGCGCCTTGTTGAACTCGGTGTTCAGCCGCGCGATGGCCGCGTCGGGCGTGCCGGCGGGCGCCGAGATGCCCGACCAGATGTAGATCTCCATGTCGGGAAAGCCTTCCTCGGTGAAGGTCGGCACGTTGGGCAGCAGCGGCGAGCGCTTGGGCGTGGAGATCGCCAGCACCTTGACCTTGCCCGACTCGACGTGCGGCTTCACGGCCAGCAGCGGCAGGAAGGCCGCATGTACCTGCCCGCCGACCAGGCTTTGCACCGCCGGCGGCGATCCGTTGTACGGCACGTGCACCATGTCGAGCCCGGCCTGCTTGTTCAGGATGACGCCCGCGAAGTGCGAGGAGTTGCCGGCGGTGAACGAGGCGTAGGAGACGCCGCCCGCCGGCTTGCCCTTGGCCCAGGCGACGAATTCCTTCAGCGTGCCGGCCGGCACGTTGGCCGCATTGACCGCGAGCACCAGCGACGCCCCGAGGAAGCCGGTGACCGGCTTGAAGCTCTTGTCGGCGTCGTACGGCAGCTTGGCGAAGGTGTGCGGGTTGATCGCGAACATGCTGGTGTTCGACATCAGCAGCGTGTAGCCGTCGGCCGGCGCCTGCGCCACGGCCATGGCGGCAATGGTGCCGCCGCCGCCCGGCTTGTTGTCGACGAGGATCGGCTGCCCGGTGTTCTTGCGGAACTCCTCGGCCAGCTGGCGCAGCGACGCGTCGAGCGTGTTGCCGGCCGCGAAGGGCACGACGACCCGCACCGGACGGTCGGGGAAGGTCTGGGCACCGGCCGGCAGGGCGGCGGCGAGCAGCGTGGCGCAGAGCGCCCGGAAGAGTGGGCGAAGGGTCACGGGCTTGTCTCCTTGGTTGTTGGTCTGCGTGTCAGGCGAGCACGCGCCGCAACGCGGTGGCGACGGCGTGCGGCTGTTCGGCGGGCAGCATGTGGCCCGCGCCTGCGATCACTTCGAGCTGCGCGCCCGGCACCAGCGCGGCGATCTCGCGCGAGAGTTCCGGGGGCGTGATGCGGTCCGCGTGGCCGACCAGCACCGTGACCGGCAGGTCGAGCGCGGCCAGTGCGGCGCGGTGGTCGGCGCGCGCCATGATCGCGCGGTGCTGCCGGATGGCCGTCTCGGCGCCGACGCCGAGCATCATGGTGCGCAAGCGCGCGGCGAGTTCCGGGGTCGGCGCGTCGGTGCCGAACTGCACCACGCCATCCACCACGCGCGGGAAATCCCGTCCCATTGCGGCGATCGTCTTCTCGCGCGTCGCCGCGCCTTCGGGCGACTCCGGCCGCGCGGACGTGGAGACCAGCGCCGCCGCGCGCAGCGGCCGCCTCGGCGCCGACAGCATTTCGATGGCGACATAGCCGCCGAGCGAGAAGCCGGCGACGACCAGCGGCACATCGGCCGGCACGCCGTCCACCAGCGTCCACGCAGCGCCGGCCATCGCCGAGATGCTCTCCTGCACCGGCGTCGCGATGCGCACGTCGGCGCTCGGTCGCAGTTCGGCCGCCACGTCCTCCCACACCGAGGCATCGTTGAGCATGCCGGTCACCAGCAGCAGCACCGGCTTCATGCCACCGCTCCGGCCGGCGCGTGCAGGCGCCGCAGTTCGCGCTTGAGCACCTTGCCCAGCGGGTTGCGCGGCAGCTGCTCCACCACGATCAGTTTCTCCGGCCACTTGAAGGCGGCCACGCCCTCGTCGTTGCGCAGGAAGGCCACGAGTTCTTCCAGGTCGACGCACTGGCCCGGCTGCGGCGCGACCACGGCGCAGACGCGCTCGCCCAGCACCGGGTCGGGGTAGCCGATGATCGCGGCCTCGCGCACCTTCGGGTGCGCCAGCAGCAGGCCTTCGACTTCTTCCGACGAGATGTTCATGCCGCCGCGGATCACGATGTCCTTGTGGCGGCCGGCGAAGCGGTAGAACTGCGCCTGGTCGCCGGCGATCTCGAACAGATCGCCGGTGCGGTAGAAGCCCTGTTCGTCGAAGGCGCGCGCGGTGAGTTCGGGCGCGTTGAAGTAGCCGCTGAAGATCGTCGGGCCCCGGAAGCGCAGCTCGCCGATGCGGCCGGGCGCGATGATGTCGCGGCCGGTCTCCAGTCCACCAGCCGCGTGCGGATCTTCTTCGAGTTGGACAGCGACCAGTCGAAGCCCGGCACGCCGATGCGCGGGAAGTACAGCGTGCGCTGCCGGCGGTCCGGCACGTCCTGCGGCGTCGACGACAGCGCGGCGCCCTCGTTGCTGCCGAAGTAGTTGACGATCTCGATGCCGAACTTCTCGGCGAACTGCTCCACCAGCCAGTCCGCCAGCGGGCCGCCGCCGGAGCCGATGCGCTTCAGCCGCCCCAGGTCGACGCCCTGCAGCTTGCCGGGTTCCTTCAGCAGCATGCTCAGCACCGCAGGCGCCGCGACGGTGTAGTCGGTGGGTTCGTCGCGCAGCTGGCCGATGAACACCTCGATGTCGAACGGGTGGTGGTGGTGCAGCGTGCCGCCCACCAGCAACCAGGCTGCAAGGCTGGTCGACACGCCTGCCATGTTGACGAACGGGAACGGGATCACCATGCGCGCGCCGGGCTGGAGCTGGCCGGCGTCGATCACCGACTGGCCGACGATCATCCACTCGTTGTGGTTGCGCGGCACGCCCTTGGGCCGCGCCTCGGTGCCGGAGGTCCAGCAGACCGTGACCACGTCGTGTGCGGTCAGGCCGATGGCGGCCATGTGCGCTTCGAGCTCGTCGGCATCCCACGGCGCGGTGGCCGCCAGCGCGGCGTCGAGCCCCTGCACGCCCGCCGGGAGCTCGGTACCGAACGACCACAGTTGCAGGCCGTCGGGGAACTGCGCGGCCCAATGCTGCGCCGCGCGATGGCTGCCGACGCGCGCGGTCGTGACCGCCGCCTTCGCGCCGGTCATCGCCACCACGTGCGCCATCTCGTGGCCGCGGTACTGCACCGGCAGCGGCGAGATGACGATGCCGCTGGCGGCGCACGCGAGATACAGCGCATGCAGTTCCACGCAGTTGGGCCACTGCACGACCAGCACGTCGTCCTTGCGCAGGCCCTGCGCGTGCAGGAAGGCGGCGGTGCGGCCCACTTCGCGCAGCAGGTCGGCCCAGTCCAGCGCAGCGGCGCGTCGCCGGTGATCTGCGCGCGGTTCGGCGGGTCGGTCACGGCCAGCACGTCGGGCTGGCGGCGGGCGGTGGAAATGAACAGCGCGGCGAGCGTCTGCTCGCCCCACCAGCCGCGGGCCACGTAGTCGGCGATCTTCTCGCGCGGGACGACGATCATCGCGTCACTTCCAGCGGTCCAGCACGCGCTGGCTGACGAAGGTGGCGTGGAAGCCGTTCGGCACGCGGCGCGGCAGGATCACGCGGGCGACGGGGCCCCGGGCGAGACGGGCGCCGAGGCAGTCGAACACCGGATCTCCGACTGCTGGTCCTTCGGGTTCCACACCAGCGTGACGAGGTAGCCGTCGTCTTCCGACTGCGGGTTGTCGCGCGGCGCGAAGCCCGGCTCGTTGTAGAAGTAGCGCGGCCCGGCGCTGTACGCGATGTAGCCGCCGCTCTCGATGTCGAACTTGACCAGCCCGGGGAAGCGCGGCTCTTCGCGCCCGCCCGGCGGGAACACGATGTTGTACGTCCAGCGGTTGCGGCGCCCCCCGGTAGGAGCCGTTGATCACCGGGAACTCGGAGTTCAGTACGTCGTCGATCACGCGCTCGGTGGTGCGGCCGGTCGCCGTCGAACCGCCATTCGTACAGCAGGAAGTCGCGCTGGCGCTGGTGGATGGTGCGCTCCAGCCGCCGCACGTCGGTGCGGCCCATCTCGTCTTCGTGGATGCGGTACGGCGTGCCGACCATGACGATTTCGGTGCCTTCTTCCCGTGGCGTTCACCACGTGCAGCATGTACGCGGGCTTCGCCTCGAACCAGCGGATCTCGTCGGCGCTGCCGTAGCGCGGCACGATGCCGAAGCGCGAAGGCTGCTCGGGGTAGAAGCGGACTTTGTAGCGGCCGGCGGCCAGCGCGTCCGGGTCCGGGCGCAGCGGGAAGTCGTGCAGGATGGTGTAGTGCTCGGTCACCGCCATGTCGTGCGGCAGGTTCGGGCCGGCCAGCGGCACCTCGATGGCGTGGCGCGGCTTGCGGTCGGGGCCGATTACGCCGTAGCGCATGTAGGGCGGCTTCAGGTCGTAGTCGAACCAGAGCAGCTCGCCGGTGTGTTCGTCGGGCCGCGAGTGCGCCGAGATGCGGTCCGGCGCGCCGTCGGTGTCGGCCGGGCCGAGCGTCTCCAGCGTCTCGGGGTCGACCGCGTACGGCAGCCCGGAGCGGTACCACATGGTCAGCAGCCGGCCCGCGTGGTACTTCACGTCGGTGTTGGAGGTGTTCTTCAGCGGTCGTCGGGGCGGTCCTTGCGGAAGGGCTCCTTCAGCCCCTTCCACAGCGCGCGGCCGGCGGCCTGCTCCTCCCGCAGGCCCGCGGTGCGGACCCACTTGTTGCGGTAGCGGACATGGCCGGCTTCGAAGCGCACCGCATGCAGCATGCCGTCGCCGTCGTACGCGTGGTAGCGCCACTCGGGCGGGTAGAACGCGTTGGGGCCGTTGCGCACGTACATGCCGGAGAAGTCGCGCGGCATCTCGCCGATGACCGGCAGGTCCTCGAAGGTGTCTTCGTCGTGCACCGGGGCGTTGTTGCCGTCCGGGGCGGGGATCTCGTGGACCGGCAGGTCGTCCAGCTTCATGGCGTCAGTCTCCTGTGCTGCACTGTAGGAAGCAGGGGCTGTCCCCGGTCACGCGGACTCGATATATCGGCGACAATTTCGATATGTCATACAGAGAGCCGGGGCCGGCGCCCACCTCCCGCGTGCCGCAGGCCTATGGCGAGTACGAGGGCGAGCCAGTTCGCCACCACGCTGGCGCGCGGGCTGGAGCTGCTGCGCTGCTTCTCGCCGCAGCAGCCCGTGCTGGGCAACAAGGAGCTGGCGCAGCGCCTCGACCTGCCGCGGCCGACGGTCTCGCGCCTGGTCTACACGCTGATGTGCATGGGCTACCCGGCGCAGGACCGGGATTCGGGCAAGTACCGGCTCGGTTCGGCCGTGCTGTCGCTCGGCTTCCCGCTGCTGGAGATGTTCTCGGTGCGGCAGCGCGCGCGCGCCGGCATGCTGGAACTGGCGCACGAGGTGCGCGGCACGGTGTCGATCGCGATCCGCGACCGCCTCGACATGGTGTGCATCGAGGTGTCGCGCTTCGGCGAGCGCAGCGGCCATCCGATCGATGTGGGCCGCACCTATTCGATGTGCGGCACGGCGGTGGGCCGCGCCTACCTCGCCGCCTGCAGCCCGGCGGACCGGCAGGCGATCCTGAACCAGATCCGTGAAGGCGCCGGAAGAAGAATGGCGCGCTACAGGGAGCGCCTGCTGCAAAGCCTGGCCGACTATCCGGCCACGGGCTGCTGCGTGTCGGTGGGCGAGGTCTACGCCGACGTGCAGGCGGTGGCGGTGCCGTTGGGTCGCGTCGACCGCGGCGAACTGGCGGCGATCAACGTGTCGTTCCAGCGCCGCTCGCTCAATGAGCGCTGGCTGCTGGACGAAGTGGCGCCGAAGCTGATCGCGCTGGCCCGGCGCACGGTGTGATCACTGGTCGAGCTTGACGCCGGCCTTCCGGATCAGGACGCCCCAGCGGTCCTTTTCGTCGCGCACCTGCTGCGCGAAACGCTCCTGCGGCATGCCGCCGGGGATGTAGCCCAGGTCGGCCAGCTTCGCGGCCACGTCGGGCTCGCGCACGATGCGCGCGACTTCCGAATGCAGGCGCGCCACGATCTCGCGCGGCGTCTTCTGCGGCACGAACAGCCCGGCCCACGTCATCATCTCGAGCCCGCTGTAGCCCTGCTCGGCGAAGGTCGGCACGTCGGGCGTCCAGCTGGAACGCTCCGAGCCCGTCACGGCGATCAGGCGGATCTTGCCGGCCGCGAGCTGCGGCTTGAGCGTGACCATGTCGAGGATGACCGCGGAGACGTCGCCGGCCAGCAGCGCCGTCAGCGCCACCGAACTGCCCTTGAACGGCGCGTGCACCATGTCGAGTCCGGCGCTTTCGTTGAGCGCGTGGCCGAACAGGTGGGTGGTCGAGCCCATGCCGATGGAGCCGTAGCTGTGGGCGCCGGGCTTGGCCTTCACCTCGGCGACGAACTCCTTGAGGTTGCGCGCCTGCATCTTCTGCGGGTTGACGGCCATCCACAGCGCGGAGTTGACGATGTCGACCACCGGCGTGAGGTCGCGCACCGGGTCGTACGGCAGCTTCGCCATCATGGTGGCGGTCTGCACCACCAGCGGCACGTTCAGCAGGATGGTGTGGCCGTCGGGCGCCGAGCGCACCACCTGCTCGGTGGCGATGACGGTGCTGGCGCCGGGCTTGTTCTCCACGATCACCTGCTTGCCGAGCGACTCCGACAGCTTGGTGGCCAGCAGCCGCCCGAGCGCGTCGCCGCCGCCGCCGGGCGAGAACGGCACCACCAGCTTGATGGTCTGCGAAGGGTAGGCGGCCCGGGCGGCGGCAACACCGGGCAGCAGGGCGCAGGCGCCCGCCGCGCCCAGCGCGGTGAGCAGGTTTCGACGGTTCATGGCTTGTCTCCTTGCGGGGGAGACTACGTCTGCGCTACGGCGTTCGCGTGTCGCAGTTTCGATATGCTGATCAACGTTTCACCATGCTGGTGTCGTTGCGGGCTCGACCCGCAATCCGGGCGGCCGTCGGTCGGGCGCCGCACGGATCCCGGGTCAAGCCCGGGATGACAGGGTGGTCACTTGAAGATCACGGTCTTGTGCCCGTTGATCAGCACCCGGTGCTCGCTGTGCCACTTCACGGCGCGCGCCAGCACCATGCTCTCGGTGTCGCGGCCGGTGGCGGTGAGGTCTTCGACCGTGTACCCGTGATCCACGCGCGCCACGTCCTGCTCGATGATCGGGCCTTCATCCAGGTCGGCGGTCACGTAATGCGCCGTGGCGCCGATCAGTTTCACGCCGCGGTCGTGCGCCTGGTAGTACGGCTTGGCGCCCTTGAAGCTGGGCAGGAAGCTGTGGTGGATGTTGATCGCGCGGCCCGACAGCTTGCGGCACAGGTCGTCCGACAGGATCTGCATGTAGCGCGCCAGCACCACCAGTTCGGCGCCTTCGGTCTCGATCACCTCGTACTGGCGCGCCTCGGACTGCGCCTTGGTCGCGGCCGTCACCGGGATGTGGTGGAAGGGCACGTTGTAGCTCGCGGCCAGCTGGTAGAACTCGCGGTGGTTCGAGACGATGGCGCGGATGTCCAGCGGCAGCAGCCCGCTCTTCCAGCGGAACAGCAGGTCGTTGAGGCAATGGCCTTCCTTGCTCACCATGATCACCGCCCGCAGCTTCTGGTCGGCCGCGTGCAGCTTCCAGTTCATGCCGAAAGGTTCGGCGAACAGCCGCAGCGCCGTGCGCAGGTCCTCCTGCGTCAGCTGCCCGCAGGCGAAGCGCACGCGCATGAAGAACAGGCCGGTGTCGTGGTCGTTGTACTGCGCGGCCTCTTCGATGTTGCCGCCGCGCTCCAGCAGGAAACCCGAGACGGCATGGACGATGCCCGGGCGGTCGGGGCAGGACAGGGTGAGGATGTAGGCTTGGGACATGGCCGTCCATTGTCGCAAAATGGGGCTTCGACGCAGGAGGACCCCCATGGCCTACAACGACTTCAACATGGACAGCCACTGGCTGCCCTTCACGCCCAACCGCGGTTTCCGCAAGGACCCGCGCATCTTCACCGCCGCCGACGGCATGGTGTTCACCACGCACGACGGCCGCCAGGTCATCGACGGCATCTCCAGCCTGTGGTGCGTGGGCGCCGGCCACAACCGCAAGCCGATCAACGAAGCCATCAAGAAGCAGCTCGACACGCTCGACTACGCGACCGCCTTCCGGCGTCCAACGACAAGGCCTTCCAGGCCGCCGAGATGATCGCCGGGATGGCGCCGGGCGACCTCAACAAGGTCCTGTTCTGCAACTCCGGCTCCGAAGCGGCCGACACCTCGCTGAAGGTCGCGCTGGCCTACCACCGCGCCCGCGGCGAAGGCCACCGCAACATCTTCATCGGCCGCGAAAAGGGCTACCACGGCGTCGGCTTCGGCGGCATGAGCGTGGGCGGCATCCCGGCCAACCGCAAGGTGTTCGGCACCTCGCTGCTGCCGCGCGTGGACCACCTGCGTTTCGCGCACGACCCGGCCAACGCCTACTACAACGGCGTCGAGCCGCAGTCGAACGAAGACTTCCTGCTGGAGCTGGAAAACCGCATCCTGCCGCTGCACGACGCGTCCAACGTGGCCGCGATCATCGTGGAGCCGGTGGCGGGTTCGGCCGGTTGGTACGTGCCGCCGCAGGGCTACCTGAAGCGCCTGCGCGAGATCTGCGACAAGCACGGCATCCTGCTGATCTTCGACGAGGTGATCACCGGCTTCGGCCGGCTGGGCACCAACTTCGGCGCGGATTTCTACGGTGTGGTGCCGGACATGCTGAACTTCGCCAAGGCGGTCACCAACGGCGTGATCCCGCTGGGCGGCGTGATCTGCCGCGACAAGCTGTACGACGCCATGATGAAGACCGAGGCGCCCGAGCACGTCATCGAGTTCTTCCACGGCTACACCTACTCGGGCCATCCCGTCGCCTGCGCGGCGGCCATCGCCACGCTGAACCTGTTCAAGCAGGACAACCTGTTCCAGCGCGCCGGCGAAATGGGCAAGGTGCTGGGCGACGCGTTCCACTCCACCTTCAAGGGCCTGCCGAACGTCGTGGGCATCCGCAGCCTCGGGCTGGCGGCCGCGGTCGAACTGGCGCCGATCGCCGGCTCACCCGGCAAGCGCGCCTACGACATCTTCGTCGACTGCTTCAAGAAGGGCGCGCTGGTGCGGCCCGCCGGCGACGTGCTGGTGATCGCGCCGCCGTACATCGTCGAGAAGTCGCACATCGACACGCTGGTGAACACGCTGGCGGATTCGGTCAAGGCGCACGCATAGGCATCTGCCGCCGCAGCTCCGCGCAGTAGTCCTTGCCGGTCTCCTGCGGCGGCAGCACCAGCGGCCGCACGCGGACCGTGGGCGGCAGGTGGAGCGGCACGCCGACGTCGGGCGCCACGTGGCCGGCGCCGGCCAGCAGCACCACGGCCCGGCCGGGGCGCAGCGACTCCTGCAGGGTGCGCGCCATTTCGCGATCGCGCGCGACCCGGATGCGCGTCATCGGGCGGATCTGCGATTCCGGCAGCATCTCGCAGTGGCCGAGGCGGATCGCCTGCTGCTGCGCCTTCAGCGCCGGTCCGGGCAGCAGGCCGTCGAGGGCCGCATCGCCCATGGCCGCGCGCATCGCGTCGCGCGGGAGGTTCGCGCCGAGCACCGGCACGCCGGCCGCCACGGCCGCCATCACCGCCGGCCCGTAGCGCTCCCGGGGCCAGGCTTCGTTGTTCCAGCGCAGGGCGCTGCGCACCGTTTCCTCACCCGCCGTCGCCGGGAGTCCGGCGGTGCTCGCGCCGCGATCCGCCATTTCCAGCGCCAGGGCCGCGAGCTGGCCACGTCGCGCGAGCCCGGCCACGTAGTCGCGCTGCAGCCCCGCATGGCTGTCGGCATCGTGCTGCTCGCCGACCAGCAGCGCGTCGACACCGGCGACATCGGGCAGGGTGGAAGGCGCCGCACAGGCGGCCACGAACGAGGCGACGAGCAAGGCGATCAGGCGCATCGGGAGATACTAAGCGCTGCCGCCTCGCCGATGTCCGCTTCCTTCCTGCGCCCCGCCGCCACCCTGCTGCTTGCGCTCGCCGCCGCGCTGCTGTGCGTGGCGCTGCGCACGCCGATCCCCGGATGATCGGCCCGCTGCTGGCCACCTCGATCGCTTCCATCCTCGGCGCGCCCACGCGCAGCGTGCCGGCGCTGCGCAACGCCGGCCAGTGGGTGATCGGCATGGCGCTGGGCCTGTACTTCACGCCGCAGGTGACGGCGCTCGTCGCCAGCATCTGGTGGGCCATCCTGCTGGCGATCGCCTGGGCGCTCGGCCTGGGGTGGGCGTTCGGCGCCTGGCTGCACCGCGGCCACGCGGCGCGCATGGGCGTGGGCCCGCGCGAGGCCCGCGCCACCAGCTACTTCGCGGGCGCCATCGGCGGGGCTTCGGAGATGACCCTGCTGGCGGAGCGCGAGGGCGCCCGCAGCGACCGGTGGCCGCGGCCCACAGCGTGCGGCTGGTGATCGTCACCTTGCTGATCCCCTTCGCCTTCGGCGCGCTCGGCCTGCACGGAGCGGACGCCACCTTGCCGGGCGCGCGCTCGGTGCACTGGGGCGGCCTGGCGCTCCTCGGTGCCGCCGGCGCTGCCGGCGCCTTGCTGCTGCAGCGCGGCGGACGGGCCAATCCCCGGTTCATGGGCGCCTTGCTCGCGGCCATGGGCATCACGATGGCGGGCATGGAGCTGTCGGCCATGCCCACCGGCATGTCCAACGCGGCTCAGCTGGTGATCGGGGTCAGCCTGGGGTGCGGTTCCAGCGCGAGTTCCTGTACGCCGCACCGCGCTGGCTGGGCGCGGTGGCGATGGGGACTGTGGGAATGGTTGTGCTGTGCGCGGGCTTCGCCCTGCTGCTGGCCTGGGCGACCGGGCTGCACCCGGCGACGCTGGTCCCGGGGCACCTCGCCGGGCGGCATCGCCGAGATGGCGATCACCGCCAAGGTGCTGCAGCTGGGGGTGCCGGTCGTGACGGCTTTCCAGGTCTGCCGGCTGGTCGCGGTGCTGATGCTGGTGGCGCCGCTGTACCGCCGGCTGGCCGGCCAGCGCTGAGCTGGGCCGGCCGTGCGCGTGTCAGTGGACGACGAGCGGGTTCTGCGCCAGCTCGGCATAGCCGTCGAGCGTGGCTTCCACCTCTTCCCGGGTGGGGGTGTTCAGTTGCCGGCGTTGATCTGGCGCTGGAAGGCATCGGCCCGGTACCGTCGAGGTAGACCTCCTTGTTGGAGCGCTTGTCGACGATCTCGAACCCATGGCGGACGCTGCGCGGCACCGGCTCGCCATCGAGCGGTTCGTTGGCCTGCAGGTGCACGACGACGAACGATTCGGAGTCATAAAGCATTTGCATGTTGTTCCCTTTGCCTTTTAACTGGCTGCGAGAGGCTCCGATTCAAGTGCCGTCACTCGAGTGGTTCCGCAGGCATCGGCCGCTAGGCCATGGAATGAAGATAGGCCGGGCCCCTCCTAGCCCTTGTCGGTAGAGGACCACCGCTGATCGACCGTGTCACCGTTGGGGTTTGTCAGACGCACCCGCACCGGGGCGTAGTCCATGCGGGGCGCGAGCCACAGTTCGAGGCGCTGGTCGAACTCCTTGCGCGGCTTGCGATGCAGCTTCAGCGCGCGCACGTTGCCCCGGGCAGCTGCAGTTCCTCCTCGCCTTCGACGCCGAACACCCAGTCTTCGGATTCGCGCGTGCTGGCGGTGGGAATGGCGATCTCGGTGCCGGCCTTGAAGCGCGCCGGCTGGCCCCCGACCAACGCCGCCAGTTGCATCAGTACGCTCAGGCGGTCCTGCAGGCCCGCTTCGAGGTCGGCGGGCGGCCGGTTGTTGCTGAAGATCACGCGGCCCTTCTCGCGGTCGAAATGCGCGGCCTGCTCGCTGCGGCTCTTGTCCGAAGTACGCGGGCGCGAGTCCGTCTTCGGTGATGCGGCCGGTGCTGCGCTGGATGCGCCGCGGCAGGAACGGGTTGGACAGTTCCAGCTTCGCTTCGTACTGCCGGCCGTCATGGCGCCATTCGAGCTCGCCCTTGCCGCGCAGCGAGATGCCCTTGGCCTGCAGGGCGACGTCGTAGTGGAAGCGCGCGGAGGGCGGGACGAGCACCGTGCGGGTGGTCGCGGCGGGGGCGGCGGGTGCAGCGGGAGCGGGAGGCGCGGCCGGCGCGGCGGGCGGGGGTTCCGGAGCCGGCGCCGGGGCGGGCGCGGGGAGGGGCTTGGGCGCGGGCCGTGGTGCCGGCGTGGGCGCAGGCGAAGGCGAAGGCGGTGGCGACGCGGCGGGTGGCTTCGGGACGGGCGGCTTCGGTGCGGCGGGCGCGACCGGTAACGGCGCCGGCGTGGCCGGCTTCGGCGCCTCGGCGACGACCACGGCCGGCGGTGGCGGCGGCGGCGCGATCGTGCGCGTCGAGAAGCTGCCGGCGGGCGGCTGCGCCGGGCGCAGCAGTTCGGCCGGTTCCAGCCAGCCGAGCGCGCCCATGTGCAGCACCAGCACCAGCAGCAACAGCGGCGCCAGCCGCCGCCGGGGCGCGCTGGCGTGCGCGTCATCCGCGGTAGCCCGGTCGCTGGAAAGCTGCGCGGCGGCAGCGCGCAGCGGCCGGTCGACGGCGCCGCCCCAGTCGGCGTCGAAGGTGCCGGCCGGGCCCATGGCGATCATGCCCGGGGCCATGTGGCCGTCGGCGTCGAACACCGGCACGCAGAAGCCGGCGATGCCGGGCAGAAGCGTGTCCACGGCGCGCGCCGCCCCGTGCTGCCGCACTTGGGCCAGCAATGCGCGTGCGCCGGCGGGCGTGGTGGGCAGGTCGGTCCGGCCCTGCTTCTGCGCGCGCGCCAGTTCTTCCTTGAGCATCGCCGCGACCGCTTCGGCCGGCGCGTGGGCGGCGAAGCACAGGCCGGTGGCGGACGTCAGCAAGGGCATCACGTCGCCCGGCGCAGGTTGACGGTGACGGCCTGGGGCGATTCTTCCCAGTGGATGATGGTCGGGCCGTGGTTGCCCCACACGGCCAGCGCCAGCGTGTGGCCGATCTCCTCCATCAGCAGCGTCACGCGCTGGCGTCCGAGCCTGACGGCGTCCAGCCGCGAGAGCGAAGCCAGTCCCAGCTTGAGCGCCGCGGGGCCGAGGTCGTAGCGCGTGCTGGCCCGGGTCCTGCACCACCAGCTGCAGCCGCTGGAAGCTCACGAGGTAGCGGTGCGCCTTGGCCGCGCTCATCTCCGCGGCCCGCGCCAGTCGCGCAGCATCAGCGGACCGGCCGCTGCGCCCAGCGCCTGCAGCAGGCCGAAGCCGACCTCGACCGACTGGATGCCCGCCCGTTCCTTCACGCGCGAACCCTGCCGATAGAATTACGTTTAGGGAAATTCATTCAACGATGCGTAACGTCCGGGGGACTCTAGCGCATTTGGAGGGAAACGAAAGATGAAGCTGGCGACGTACAGGGATGGCTCGCGCGACGGGCAACTGGTGGTGGTCTCGCGCGACCTGCAGACGGCCCATTATGCGACCGGCATCGCGAGCCGCCTGCAGCAGGCGCTGGACGACTGGAACTTCATCGCGCCGCAGCTGAACGACCTCTCCGAGACGCTGAACAACGGCAAGGCGCGCCATGCGTTCCCGTTCGATCCGGCGCAGTGCATGGCGCCGTTGCCGCGCGCCTACCAGTGGGCCGACGGCTCGGCCTACCTGAACCACGTGGAGCTGGTGCGCGCGGCGCGCAACAGCGAGGTGCCGCAGAGCTTCTACCAGGGACCCGCTGATGTACCGGGGCGGCAGCGACGACTTCCTGGGCCCGACCGAGGAGGCGCGCTTCCTCGACGAGGCGTGGGGGATCGACTTCGAGGCGGAGATCACGGTGGTGACCGGCGACGTGCCCATGGGCAGCACGCCCGACCAGGCGCTCGACGGCGTGCGGCTGGTGATGCTGGCCAACGACTGGAGCCTGCGCAACCTGATCCCGAACGAGCTGGCCAAGGGCTTCGGCTTCTTCCAGAGCAAGCCCGCCACGGCGTTCAGCCCGGTGGCGGTGACGCCCGACGAACTCGGCGACGCATGGGAAGGCGGCCGCGTGCACCTGACGCTGCAAAGCAGCTGGAACGGCCGCAAGGTCGGCATGTGCGAAGCCGGCGCCGAGATGAGCTTCCACTTCGGCCAGCTGATCGCCCACATCTGCAAGACGCGCAACGTGCGCGCCGGCAGCATCGTCGGCGCGGGCACCGTCAGCAACAAGGGCGTGGAAAACGCCAAGGGCAAGACCGAGTGGCCCAAGGGCTACAGCTGCATCGCCGAGAAGCGCGCCATCGAAACCATCCAGACGGCAAGCCGTCCACCGAGTTCATGCGCTTTGGCGACACCATCCGCATCGAAGCCAAGGGCAAGGACGGGCAGAGCGTGTTCGGCGCGATCGACCAGACGGTGGTCGGCCCGGCTCAGCGCGCGTAGGCGCGGCGCGAGCCGTCCTCGAACTTCCTCGTCGCGCACCAGCGCGCCCTTCCGTCGCGGAACGGCATGCGGCCCAGTTTACGGCCCGCTGCAGGCCTCTTGGCGGGATACTGGCTGCCGATGGCGCCCCACCCCAGCCCCACCCCGCCCGCGCTCGCGCGCTGGTCCCGGCTGCCCGCGCAAGGCAGCTGGCGCTATCACGTGCTGCTGGCCGCCACCGGCATGCTGGTGCTGGGACCGCTGGCCGGCGTGACGGCGGCGTACATGAACTTCTCGCTCGGGTTCTTCGTCGGCGGGCAGGTGCTGGCGGGCCTGCTCGGTTCCGCCGTCACCGCGGGCTACGGCGCCTCCGGGCGCCACGGCGCCAACTACATCCAGACCACCGCCGCATCGGTCGCCAGCATGAGCGCGATGGCGGTGCTGCTGCAGGCGATGGTGTGGCTCGGGTTGCCGCAGCCCCCGGCCTGGCAACTCGTCCTGTACATGGTGTGCGTCGGCATGTTCGGCGTCGGCGTCGGGATGCTCTACACGCCGATCCTGGTCGACCGGCTGCGGCTGCCGTATCCCTCGGGCTGGGCCGTCGCCAACATCCTGCGCGCGCTGACCGACACCGCGTTGCTGCGCAAGTCGGTGCGGCAACTCGGCGGCGGCGTCGCGGCCGGCATCGCCACGGCGGTTGCGACCGGAAAGCTGCCCTTCCCCGGCCGGCACCGAGCTGTCCGCTTCCACCTTCGGCGCGGGCATGGTGGTGGGCGCGCGCATCGGCGTCGCGGTCATCATGGGCGGCCTGGCCAGCTGGTCGCTGCAGCCGTACTTCGTGTCCATCGGCTGGCTGGAGCCGGGCGACCCGTTCCGCAAGATCATGTTCCCGGTCGCGCTCGGCACGATCATGGGCGCGGCCATCGTCGACCTCGCGCTGATCTTCCTCGGCGCATTGCCCAGCGCCCGGCGCGAGGCACGCGCGCAGCAGGAGCCCGCGCAGGATTGGCAACGCGTCCACAGCGGCCGCTTGCTTCTCTGGGTGGTCTTCTGGGGCGCGGCCACCGTCGCCGCGGGCCACTGGGTGCTGGGGCAGCCGGTGCTGTTCCTCGCGCTCGCGGTGCTGCTCGTGTTCCTGTTCGCGATGGTCAACGGCATCTCGGTCGGCATCAGCGACTCGAACCCGATCTCGTCGGCCTTCGTGGTGGCGGTCGTAGTCATGGCGGCGCTCGGCCTGAAGGACCCGGGCGTCGGGCTCATGGCGGGCGCCGTGCTGCTGGTGTCGACCAGCGTCGCCTGCGACATGCAGCAGGACCGCTCCACCGGCTGGCGGCTCGGCACGCCGCGGGTGCCGCAGTTCCGCTACCAGGTGCTGGGCATCCCGGTGGGCGCGGTGCTGGCGGTGGTGTTCGCGCGCCTGTTCATGGCGGCCTATCCGGTGCTGACGCTGGACCAGACCGTGATGAAGGCCGACCAGCAACCGGCGGAGTGGGGTTCGGCCATGACGTACAAGTTCGTCGGCGTGCTGCGCAGCCTGACCAACGACCAGCCGCACCAGCGCACGGCCATCTTCATCGGCGTGGCGGTCGGCTTCGCGATCGAGGTGGCGCGCAAGTGGCTGCGCACGCGCCCTGCCTACCTGCGCTGGAAGCAGACGCCGTCCGGCGCACGGGGCGACTTCGCCATCGACGCGGTGCTGCTGCCGTCGCCGTATGCGCTGTCGTTCGGTTTCGTCAACCTGCCGACGTCGCTCTGGCTCGGCGCGGGCGGCATCGTCGCGACAATGCTGGAAAGCCGCGAACAGCGGGATGGCGCCCTGCCCGAAGACATGAGCGCCACCTCGCTGTTCGGCGGCGGGCTGATCGCCGGCGACGCCCTCGCCGCGCTGGCGGTGGGCGTCGTCGGCTTGCTCGCGGTATTGACTTAACCCGGCAGCAGCACCTTGTCGACGACGTGGATCACGCCGTTCGACTGGTACACGTCGGCCACGGTCACGACGGCCATGCCGCCCTTCGCGTCGGTGATCACCACGTCGCTGCCGCGCATGCTGGCGGTCAGCGTGCCGCCGGCGGCCGTCTTCAGCATGGCCTTGCCGCCACCGGCGCGGATCTGCGAGGCGAGCGCGGCGGCATCGATGCGGCCGGGCACCACGTGGTAGGTCAGCACCGAGGTCAGGGTGCCCTTGTTCTCGGGCTTGAGCAGCGTGTCGACCGTGCCGGCCGGCAGGTTGGAGAACGCCATGTTGGTGGGCGCGAAGACCGTGAACGGGCCGGGGCTCTTGAGCGTGTCGACCAGGCGGCTGCCTTGACGGCGGCGACGAGCGTCGTGTGGTCGCGCGAGTTCACCGCGTTGTCCACGATGTCCTTGTTGCCGTACATCATCGCGCCGCCGACCATCTTGGTCTGCTGCGCTTGCGCCATCGGCATGGTGGTGGAGTTCTGGGCGCTGGCGGCAGGCATGCCGCCACAGGCGGCGAGGATGCAGGCGGCACCGGCCGCGATCATGATCTGTTTCATCGGAAGCTCTCCTTGAGGGTGAAGGCGCTGCTTGCGCCTGCATCCAGTACGCGGGGAGCCGCCGACCGGATTCAAAGTCGAAGCCAGGTCGGCCCTTTTTCTTCCGCCTGCGCACTGCCGAGGTCGGCGAGGAAGGTGTCGCACCACCAGTGCACGTCGTAGCGGCGCAGCGTCTTCATCATCTGCTCGTGGCGGTTGCGGCGCTCTTCCAGCGGCATCTGCAGGGCCAGCAGGATGGCGGCGGCCGTGCCTTCGCGGTCGTACGGGTTCACCAGCAGCGCTTCGCGCATCTGCTCGGCCGCACCGGCGAAGCGCGACAGCACCAGCACGCCCGGGTCCTCGGGGTTCTGCGCCGCCACGAACTCCTTCGCCACCAGGTTCATGCCGTCGCGCAAGGGCGTGACGAGCGCGACGCGGCTCGCGCGGTACAGGCCGGGCAGCCGCGCGCGCGCCACGCTGCGGTGGATGTAGCGCACCGGCATCCAGTCGAGCTCGCCGAAGTTTCCGTTGATCGACCCGCACAGGCTTTCCAGCTCGTGCAGGATGTCGGTGTAGGCGCTGACGTCCTCGCGGCTCGGCGACGCGATCTGCACCAGCGTCGCGCTGTTGCGCGTTTCCGGGTTGTTCTCCAGCAGTTCGCGGAAGGCGCGCAGCCGCTGCGGCAGGCCCTTCGAATAGTCGAGCCGGTCGACGCCCACCAGCAGCTTGCGCCGCGAGTACTCGCGCTTCATGCGCTCGTACATGTCGGTGGCCTCGTGCGCCGACGTGAGCTGGGTGAACTCGTCGACGTCGATGCCGATCGGGTACGCGCCGGCCTGCACGGTGCGCCCGAACGCGCGCCAGCGATTCGCCTCGACGCGCTGCGCGTGCGCCTCGGCTTCGACGTAGCCCGCGAAGTGCCCCAGTCGGCCTGGCTCTGGAAGCCCACGAGGTCGTACGCGAACAGCGCCCGGATCAACCAGTCATGGCCCGGGATCGCCGCGAGCATGAGCGGCGGCGGCAAGGGGATGTGCAGGAAGAAGCCGATGCGCTGCTGGCAACCCGGGGCGCGCAGTTCGGCGGCCAGCGGGATCAGGTGGTAGTCGTGCACCCAGATCACGTCGTCGGGACGCAGCAGCGGCAGCAGCTTGCGCGCGAACTGCTGGTTCACGCGCCGGTAGCCGCCGATGTAGCCCGCATCGAAATCGGCGAGATCGAGCCGGTAATGGAACACCGGCCACAGCACGCCATTCGAGTAGCCGACGTAATAGGCGTCGTAGTCCTCCTGCGTGAGGTCCACGGTCACCAGCTTGACGGGCCCCGCCTGCTGCGAATGCACGCCGTCCGCCGCGCCCTCGGCCGCGATCTTGCCGCTCCACCCGAACCAGACGCCGCCGGTGTTGTTCAGGACTTCCGCCGTGGCGACGGCGAGGCCGCCCGCTGCCGTCTTGCGCGGATCCGCGATGCGGTTGGAGACGACGACGAGGCGGCCCAAACGCCCGCCTCAGATCACGGTGTCCCACGGCGCCGAGAGGCGCACCGCGGCGTTGATCGTGCCGACCATCGAGTAGGTCTGCGGGAAGTTGCCCCACATCTCGCCCGTGACCGGGTGGGTGTCCTCGGACAGCATGCCGAGGTGGTTGCGGCTCTTGAGCATCACCTCGAAGATCTCGCGGGCCTGCGCCTTGCGCCCGATCCGCGCCAGCGCGTCGATGCGCCAGAAGGTGCAGATGTTGAACGCGGTTTCGGGCTTGCCGAAGTCGTCGGGCGCCTCGTAGCGGCGCATGTACGGGCCGTCGCACAGCGACTTCTCGAGCGCGTCGACGGTGGCGACGAAGCGCGAGTCGTTGGGATCGATCATGTTAACCTCCGCCATCAGCAGCGCGCTGGCGTCGAGGTCGCGGCCGCCGAAGCTTTCGGCAAAGGCCTGCCGCTCCTCGCTCCACGACTCCTTCAGGATGCGCGCGCGGATGATGTCGGCGCGTTCGCGCCAGTAGCGGATGCGCTCGGGCAGGCCCAGCGTCGACGCGATCTTGGCCAGCCGGTCGCAGGCCGCCCAGCTCATGAGCGCTGACGAGGTGTGCACCCGCGCCCGCGTCCGCAGTTCCCACATGCCGGCGTCGGGCGTGTCGTAGACCTTGAAGGCCTGTTCGCCCACCGCCTCCATGTGCGCGAACTCGGCGCGGCCGGCGCGCTTGAGCAGCCGGTGGTCGTGGAAGGCCTGCGCGGCGCCCAGCAGGATGTTGCCATAGACGTCGTGCTGGAAGTGCTCCTGCGCCTGGTTGCCCACGCGCACCGGCCCCATACCGCGGTAGCCGGGCAGGTGGTCGAGGATCGCCTCGGGCAATTGCTCTTCCTGCCCGATGCCGTACAGCGGCTGGATGTGGCCGCCGCCGGAGCGGATCACCACGTTCATCAGCCAGCGCAGGTACTCCTCCATGGTCGCCACTTCCGAGATGCTGTTCAGCGCGCGCACCACGAAGAACGCATCGCGCAGCCAGCAGAAGCGGTAGTCCCAGTTGCGCCCGCTGCCCGGCGCTTCGGGAATGCTGGTGGTCATCGCCGCGACGATCGCGCCGGTGTCCTCGAACAGCGACAGCTTGAGGGTGACGGCGGCGCGGATCACCGCCTCCTGCCATTCGAGCGGCAGCGCCGGGGCGCGCGTCCAGTTGCGCCAGTAGCCGACGGTCTCCTGCTCGAAATTGCGCGCCGTGTCCTCGATGCCGGTGGACAGCGTCTCGTCCGGGCCCATGATGAAGTTCATGTCGCGGTCGACGACGAAGAAGGTCTCGGCCAGCACGTACGAGATCGGCGCGTCGCAGTTGACGCGCAGCGTCTGCGCGCCGCCGACGTAGCGGATGTGGGTGCTGCCCTGCGTCACGTTGGGCTTCATACGGCCCCACTCGAAGCGCGGGCGCAGCAGCACGCGCATGCGCGGCGAGCCCTGCAGCACCTTCACGCGCCGCACCATCGTCAGCGGCCGGAACATGCGGCCGCGGCTCCAGAAGCGCGGCGCGAAGTCGGTGATCTCGATGCCCGGCCCTTGCGGTCGTACAGGCGCGTGCGCAGGACGGCCGTGTTGGGCTCGTAGTGCTGTTCGCTGCGCTCGAAGTCTTCCAGCTCGAAGGCCCAGAGGCTCCCGTTTTCGCTGGGATCGAGCAGGGCGTTGAAGACCGGGTCGCCGTCGAAGCGCGGCAGGCAGCTCCAAACGACGCGGGCCTGCCGGTCGATCAGCGCGCTGTAGGCGCAGTTGCCGATCATGCCGAGTTGCAGCGAGGGGAGGATGGGTGCGTTCATGCGGTTCTCGGGGTGCGGGCGGCGACGGCCGCCTCCAGTTCGCTGCGCAGGGCCGACGGGTCCGGCAGGCGGCGCCAGGCGACCGTCGCGCCTTCGCCCACCTTGATGCCGATGCCCCCGAGCCGCTGCACGGTGGAAAAACCGGCTTCGTCGGTGACGTCGTCGCCGATGAAGACGGGCGTGCGGCCGGCAAAGGGCGGCTCGCTCAGGAAATCCTCGATCGCGCGGCCCTTGCTGGCGCCGCCGGGCTTGGCTTCGGCGACCATCTTGCCGCGCAGCAGCGTCACGCCGGGCGAGGCATCGACCGCCGCCTGCATCGCCTGCAGGCACTCGTCTTCCAGCTCGGGGGCCTGGCGGTAGTGCAGGGCGAGCGAGCCGCGCTTGGTCTCGACGATCAGACCCGGGTGCCGCGCCGCGAGCGCGCGCGCCGCCCGCTCGACGTGATCGAGCGGGTGCGTGTGCAGCAGCACCAGCTTGCCGTCGACGCCGCGCCGCTCCGCCCCGTGCACGCCGGCGACCGGCAGCTGCAGGGGCTGGAGGAACGCGTCGATCTGCGCGATCGGTCGGCCCGAGATCACGGCCACGGCGCCGCCGAGCAGGCCATGCAGCGCGCGCACCGCATCGATCAGCGGCTGCGGCACCAGCACGGCATGCGGTTGCGGGGCGATATCGACCATGGTCCCGTCGAAATCCGGGAACAGGGCGCAGGAAGGACGAAGGATGTCCGCGAGCGTCATCGGGCCCACCCTAGCAAAGCGCCGCTGCGCGTGCCAGACCCGGGGAACGCGGGCCGCCGTAGGAATCCTCCGACAGGTGGACGGGCGTTCCCGGCGTCAACGGGCATAGAGGCCCTCGAGCGAGTGGAAGCCTTTCACCTCGAGCGGGTTGCCGAACGGGTCGCAGAAGAACATGGTCCATTGCTCGCCGGGCTCCCCGGGGTAGCGCACCTGCGGCGGCAGCACGAACTCGGTGTGCGCGGCCAGCAGCCGGTCGGCCATCGCGCGCCAGGCGGGGAATTCCAGCACCAGCCCGAAGTGCGGCATCGGCACCAGCTGGTCGCCGACACGGCCGGTGCGCTCGGTCTTGAACGGCTCGCCGAGGTGCAGCGACAGCTGGTGGCCGTCGAAATCGAAGTCGACCCGTGGCGGTGCTGCGGCCTTCGCGGCAACCAAGGACGCCGCCGTAGAAAGAACGTGCCACGTCGAGGTCGGTCACGTGGAATGCGAGGTGGAAAAGGCTTGGCATCCGACGAGGATAGCCCGTGCCGCACAATGCGTGGCATGCGTTTCCCGCTCCCGGGCCTGCGTTGCTGGGCCGCCTTGCTGCTGTTGGCGCTCGCTCCGCTGGCGCAAGCGGCCCCGTGCCCACCCGGCCCGCCGGCCGCCGCCGATGTGCTCCGCCACGCGCCCGTTTCGCAACTGCGCGACCGCGGCCTGCTCTGGCGGCTGGAAAAGGACGGCCGGACGTCCTGGCTGTACGGCACGCTGCACGTGAACCGCCCCGAATGGGCCGTGCCCGGCCCGCGCGTGCGGGCAGCGGTGCTCGCCAGCGCGGTCCTCGCCTCGAAATGGATCCGGCCGATCCGGGACTGGTCCCGGCTTTGCTGGCCGCCACCGACGCGGCCCGCAACGGGCGCGTGCTGGCCGGCCACGAGGCGGTGCTGGCCCGGCTCGCGGCGGATGCCTGCATGCCGCTGGCCGGGCTCGCCCGGATGCCGGCCGTGCTGCAACTGATGACGTTCGGCCTGGCCGAGGCCCGTCGCGAGGGGCTGCATCCGGAGGTCGGCGTCGACGCCGTGCTGCTGGAGATGGCAACGCGCCCGGGCAAGCGCTTCGTGCCGCTGGAGACGGCGGGCCAGCAGGTCGCGGCGATGACGGACTGGACGAGGCCGACGAGCGCGAGCTCGTCGCCGAAGGGCTGCAGCAGATGGCCGGCGGGCTGGCCCGCGAGGTGACGCAAAGGCTGGTCCGGGCCTGGTTGAACGGCGACGAGGCAACCCCGGTGGACTACCCCGCCTGGTGCCGCTGCGAAGACACGCCGGCCGAGCGCCGCTTCACGCGCCGCTTGAACGATGCGCGCAATCCCGCCATCGCCGACCGCCTCGCGGCGCTGCATGCCGCGGGCGACAGCTTCTTCGCCGGGGTCGGGGTGCTGCACATGACCGGCACGCAGGCACTGCCCGGCCTGTTGCGCGCCCGCGGCTTCGACGTCCGGCGCGTCCCCTTTTCTTCGAACCCCTGAAGCCATGACCATCGACTACGCGCGCTACACCACGCTGTCCATCACCCGCCGCGGGCCCGGCGACAGCGTGCTCGACATCCAGATGAAGGCGGCCAACGGCAAGCTGCCCACGGCCGGGCACGAAGGCCATCGCGAGCTGGCCCAGATCTGGCGCGACGTGGGCGAGGACGACAGCGTGCGCTGCGCCGTGCTGCGCGGCGAAGGGCTCGGGTTCTCGGGCGGCGGCGACCTGTCGCTGGTGCAGGACATGGCGAGCGACTTCGAGGTGCGCAGCCGCGTCTGGAAGGAAGCGCGCGACCTCGTCTACAACGTCATCAACTGCGACAAGCCGATCGTCAGCGCGCTGCACGGCCCCGCGGTCGGCGCGGGGCTGGTCGCCGGCCTGCTCGCCGACATCTCCATTGCCGCGCGCGACGCGAAGATCGTGGACGGCCACACGCGGCTCGGCGTCGCGGCGGGCGACCACGCCGCCATCGTCTGGCCGCTGCTGTGCGGCATGGCCAAGGCCAAGTACTACCTGATGCTGTGCGAGCCGGTCAGCGGCGAGGAGGCCGAGCGCATCGGCCTGGTGTCGCTGGCCGTCGATGCCGCCGACCTGCTGCCCCGGGCCTACGAGGTGGCCGACCGGCTGGCGCAGGGCAGCCAGAGCGCGCTGCGCTGGACCAAGTACGCGCTCAACAACTGGCTGCGGCAGGCGGGGCCGGCGTTCGACACCTCGCTCGCGCTCGAGTTCATGGGCTTCGCCGGGCCCGACGTGCGCGAGGGCGTGGCGTCGCTGCGCGAACGGCGCGCGCCGCGCTTCGGTCCGCAGACCTGATAATCGCTTCCATGCATCCGCTGCGCTCCGCCCGTTTCCTCGCCCGCCTCGTGCTGGCGTGGTTCGTGCTGTCGCTCGGCGTCGCGATCGCATCGCCCGTCGTGCAGCCGCGCGGGCTGGATTTCATCTGCGTCGGCGCCGGCATGAAGCTGCTGCAGACCGGCGACGACGGCGAAGCGGTGCCGGCTTCCGGGCTGGACTGTCCCCTGTGCAGCACGGCCGCGGCGCCCCCGCCCGCGCCGGCCGCCGTCGCGCTGCTGGCCGCATCGCACGAGCGCGCTCCTTCTTCGGCCCGCAGCGCGCCCCCGGCGCACGACCTGCCCGTGCCGCCGGCCCGCGGGCCACCTGCGCGCGAGACCGCCTGAACCACGGTGGCGCCGGCCGATGCCGGCGCTCGTCTCGTTTTCCCGGAGCGGGCGCAAGGCGCCGACGCTCCCTGCAGGTCTTTTCATGAACTTTCTTTCCTTCGCCCGCGGCCCGCTGCTGGGCACTGCGCTGCTTGCCGCTTCCGTCGCGCAAGCCCATGTGACGCTCGAATACCGGTGGCGCTGGCCGGCGCCTCGTACAAGGCGAGCTTCAAGGTCGGCCACGGCTGCGGCGCCTCCGCCACGCGGCAGGTGGTGGTCGACATTCCGGCCGGCGTCGGCGCCGCGCACCCCATGCCCAAGCCGGGCTGGCAGCTCGCGGTGGACCGCGCCGCGAACGGCACCGATGTCACACGCATCACCGGACGGCCCGCACGCGCGAAGACGCGCTGCCGAGCGCGCACTACGACGAGTTCGTGCTGGTGGCGCGGATGCCCGCCGCGGCCGGCACGCTCTACTGGCCGGTGCGCCAGGTCTGCGAGGAAGGCCGCAACGACTGGGTCGAGATCCCCGCCGCCGGCCAGAAGCTGTCGGACCTGAAATCTCCCGCGGCCCTGCTCGAGGTGCTGCCCGGCGCCGGCGGCGGCCATGCGCACTGAACGAAAGAACACCATGCAACGCTTCCTCGCTTCCGCGGTCCTGCTGGCCGCTTCGTTCGCGCTGCACGCGCAGACCGCCCCGTGACCGCCGAAGGCGCCCGGCCCGCGCCAGCGTGCAGGGCCAGAGCGGCACCGGCGCCTTCATGACGCTGACCGCGCGCGAGCCGGTCAGCCTGGTGGGCGTGGCGACACCGATCGCCGGCGTGGCCGAACTGCACGAGATGCGCATGGACGGCGACGTGATGCGCATGCGCCCGGTCGGCACCATCGACCTCGCGCCCGGCAAGCCGCTGGAGCTCAAGCCGGGCGGCTACCACGTCATGCTGATGGACCTGAAGGCCCCGCTGGCCGCCGGCACGCAGGTGCCCGTGTCGCTGCGCTTTCGCGATGCCAAGGGCGTGGTGAGCACGCTGCAGGTGGCGGTGCCGGTGGCGGTGCGGGCGCCGGCCGGGCACAAGCACTAGACGCGCCCATGGCCGCGCCCCGCTGGAGTAAGCTGTACCCACACCCACTGGAGCACCGGCCATGAGCGCAATCCCCGACTTCGGCTTCGGCAAGTTCGTCCCCGGCTTCGACTTCCTGCAGAACCTCGCCAAGGGCACGACGCAGGCGATGCCGCAGATGGCCGCCATGTCGAACTGGGTCGCGCCGACCCTGAACGTCGAAGAGCTCGACAAGCGCATCTCCGAACTGAAGGCCGTGCAGTTCTGGCTCGACCAGAACGGCAAGGCGCTGTCCGCCACCATCCGGGCGCTGGAAGTGCAGAAGATGACGCTGGCCACCCTGAAGGGCATGAAGCTCAACATGGAAGAAGTGGCCGACTCGCTGAAGGCGCGCACCGCCGAAACCGTCGCGGGCATGCAGAAGATGGGCGAAGAGGTCGTGAAGGCGCAGGCCGGCGCCGCCGCCGAAGGCCACTGGCAAGGCGAAGGCCGAGCCCGACGGCGCCGCCGCCGCGGCCGGTCCCGCGGTGGATCCGTTGCAATGGTGGGGATCGCTCACGCAGCAGTTCCAGCAGATCGCCGCCAACGCGATGCTGGACGTCGCGCAGCCGGCGCCCGCCGGCAAGTCGCCGCCGGCCGCCAAGCCGGCGCCGCGCAAGCCCGCCGCGCGCAAGTCGCCCGCACGCAAGGGCGCCGCCCGCTGAGCACCGCGATGAAGTTGTTCCCGTTCGGCCACGCCACGCATCCGCAGTGGCAGATGGCCGCCGGCCTGGTGCTGGCGCAGCTGCGTGCGCAGATGGCGCTGCATGGCTACGCGACCACGCCCACGCTGGGCCTCGTCTACATCACCGACCACTACGCCTCCGCCGCGCAGGAAATCCTCGACCACCGGGCGCCGAGCTGCCTTACGTGACGGAGTGGTCCGGCACCGTCGGCATCGGCATCGCGTCCTCGGGCGTCGAATACTTCGACGAGCCGGCGGTGGCCGTGATGCTGTGCGCGCTGCCGTCGGACCGCTACCGCGTTTTCTCCGGCGTGGCGCCGCTGCCGGCCAGTTTCACGCCGCACACGGCGCTGGTCCACGCGGACGCATCGACGCCCGACGTCGCCGAACTGATCGCCGAAATGTCGGGCCGCACGACGACGGGCTACCTGTTCGGCGGCCTCGCCTCGAGCCGCGGCGACACGGTGCAGTTCGCGGTCGGCGGCAACGGCAACCTGCGTGGCCACGGCAATGCGGGCGGGGTGTTCCGCGGCGGCTTGTCCGGCGTGGCCTTCGCCGAGGGCGTCGACCTCGTCTCGCGCGTCACGCAGGGCTGCCAGCCGGTGGCGCCGGCGCGCGCCATCACGGGCGCCGACGGCAACCTCGTCACCGAGCTCGATGGCGAGCCCGCGCTCGACGTGCTGCTCGAAGACCTGGGCGTCTCGCTCGAACAGCCGCAGGCCGCGGTGGCGGCGCTGCGCACCACGCTGGTCGGCCTGACCGAAGCGGGCGAGGACGTGGTGGGCCGCACCGGGCACTTCGGCGCCGACGTGGTCGTCCGGCACATCATCGGCGTGGACCCGCAGCGGCGCGGCGTGGCCATCGCGAGCGTCGTGGAAGAGGGCATGCGGCTGGCGTTCTGCCGGCGCAACGCCGAAGCGGCGCGCGCCGACCTCGTGCGCATCTGCGCGGAGATCCGCGAAGAACTGGAGCCCGAGGAACTGCCGCTGGCGGTGGCGAGCGCGCTGGCTTCGGACAGCCTGTCCGAGCCGAGCCCGGAGCGGCGCATCGCGGGCGCGGTGTACGTGAGCTGCTCGGGGCGCGGCGGACCGCACTTCGGCGGCCCCAGCGCCGAAATGCAGATCATCCGCCACGCCCTCGGCGACGTGCCGCTGGTGGGCTTCTTCGCGGGCGGCGAGATCGCGCGGAACCACCTGTACGGGTATACCGGGGTGTTGACCGTGTTTCGCTGAAGGCGGGAGCGGACATCCTTGAACGCAGAGGGCGCGGAGGATGCGCAGAAGGGGAGAATACTTTTTGAAGTTTCCTTCTGCGATTTCTGCGTAACTTCCGCGCCCTCTGCGTTCAAGGATGTCCGCTTCCTGCCTTCACCGACGCAGCTGCGTGAAGGCAGCGAACTCCCAGCTGCGCATCGCCAGCACCAGCGTGTAACCCTCGCGCTCCTTCTCGGCCAGCTTCTGGTCGGCCTGGTGCTGCTGCGCGAAGTCCTGCGCCACGCGCTGCAGCCGGTCGAGGAACGACGGCGCGATGCCGCGGCTGACCGAGCCGTGCACCAGCAGCAGCCCTTCGGCCGGCCGGTCGAAGCCGCCTCCGAAGTAGTCCAGCACCACGTGGTCGCGGAAGTAGTTCATCACCGGGCCGTGCGGCCGCCAGCGGAAGGTCTTGGCCAGCTTCAGGCGGTAGCGGTTGAGCGGCCGCAGCTCGATGATGCCGATGCGATCGAGCTGCGCGAAGTACTTGATGCACTCGGCGTCCGTCAGCCGGTACTCGGCGCCGATCTGCTCGGGCGTCCACTGGCTCAGGACGCAGATCGCGCACAGCAGCAGCTTCTTGTCGGCGACCACCGCCTTCTCCTGCTCCTGCGTCAGCTCCTTGAGCAGTGGCTGCGTGTCGGCCACGCGGCGCGCCAGTTCGCCGAAATCGAGCTTGAGCACGCGGCAGATCGCGTCGATCCGCGACAAGGCCATGTCGCCCTTGGCCAGCATGCGCTTGACGCTGGACTCCGCCATCCCGAGCCCTTGCGCCAAGTCGGCGTAGGTCATCTGCGCCGCCTTCAGTTCCTTCTTCAGGGCCAGCACGAGGTCGGCGGTGGTGCTCATGAAAGTATCGCCTGGCAGTACCCGGAGGGTGATGGAACGGCAATGTAGCCGAAATCGCGCGTCTTCTCGCCGGGGCGTCCCGACACTGCGCCCTTTCCAAGGAGGATCACGATGCGCACTGTTCGACAGAGGCCGTTCAAGGCCCACGCGCCCCACGAGGCCCGCGAGTTGTTGTCCGGCCACACGCTCAAGCACTTGATGGCGGCCGCGGCGGCCTGGCCCGTGATCGGAGCGCTGCGCACGCTGGCGGGTCGTCACAATGCGCGGCAGGAGGCAGCGCACCGTCCCGTCGTCCGCGGCACCGGATGCGCCTGAGGAGAAACCGACCATGAACACCGCAGTCGCCGAAGCCGCCGTGCCGGCACCCCACGCATCGCATCCCAACCAGTTCGCCCTGCTGCGGCAGCGCCGCTTCGCGCCCTTCTTCTGGACGCAGTTCGCCGGCGCCGCCAACGACAACCTGTTCAAGTTCGCCTTCACGGTGATGGTGACCTACCAGCTGCAGGTGGCGTGGCTGCCGCCTTCGCTCGCCGGACTGGTGATCGGCGCGCTGTTCATCCTGCCCTTCCTGCTGTTCTCCGCCACCAGCGGTCAGCTCGCGGACAAGTACGACAAGCGCAGCCTGATCCTGTTCGTGAAATGGCTGGAGATCGGCATCATGGTGCTGGCCTGCTTCGGCTTCTTCGCGGCCAACGTGCCGGTGCTGCTGGGGTGCACCTTCCTGATGGGACTGCACTCCACGCTGTTCGGGCCGGTGAAGTTCGCCTACCTGCCGCAGCACCCGGACGAGCGCGAGCTCACCGGCGGCAACGGCATGGTGGAGATGGGCACCTTCGTCGCGATCCTGCTCGGGCAGGTGGCGGGCGGGCTGCTGGTCGACGTTCCGGCGATCGGCCCGCAGGCCGTCGGCATCGCCTGCATCGTGGTGGCGGTGACCGGCCGGCTGGTGGCGCACGCGATCCCGTCGTCGCCGCCGAGCGACCCGGCGCTGGAGATCAACTGGAACCTGTTCAGCGAGACGTGGCGCAACCTGAAGCTGGCGCACGGCAGCGTCGTGGTGTTCCGCTCGCTGCTGGGCATCAGCTGGATGTGGTTCTTCGGCGCGGTGTTCCTGAGCCAGTTCCCGTCCTTCGCGAAGGAAGTTCTGCACGGCAACGCGCAGGTCGCCTCGCTGCTGCTGGTGGTGTTCTCGGTCGGCATCGGCATCGGCGCGCTGCTGTGCGAGATGCTGTCGCGCCGGCACGTCGAGATCGGCCTGGTGCCGCTGGGCGCGATCGGCATGACGGTGTTCGCGGTGGACCTGTACTTCGCCTCGCGCGGCTTGCCCGCGTCGGCGCCGCTGACCGTCGGCCAGTTCCTTGCCGCGCCCGCCCACTGGCGCGTGATGGCCGACCGGCGCTGCTGTCGCTGTTCACCGGCCTCTATTCGGTGCCGATGTACGCGCTGATCCAGCTGCGCGCGCAGCCCACGCACCGCGCCCGCATCATCGCGGCCAACAACATCCTCAACGCGCTGTTCATGATCGCCAGCGCGCTGATCGCCGGCGCCCTCATCGGCGCCGGCCTGACCATTCCGCAAATCTTCCTGCTGGTGGGCATCGCCAATGCGGTGGTGGCCGCGTACATCTTCCTGCTGGTGCCCGAATACCTGCTGCGCTTCATCGCGTGGGTGGCTTCGCGCTTCATCTACCGCTTCCGTGTGCGCGGCGACGAGGCCATTCCCACCGAAGGCCCGGCGGTGCTGGCCTGCAACCACGTGAGCTTCGTCGACGCCGTGCTCCTGATGGCGGCCAGCCCGCGGCCGATCTACTTCGTGATGGACCACCGCATCTTCAAGGTGCCGGTGCTGGGCTGGCTGTTCCGGCTGGCCAAGGCGATCCCGATCGCGCCGCAGAAGGAAGATCCGGTCGTCTACGAAGCCGCGTTCGCGCGCGCCGCGCAGGTGCTGCGCGAAGGCGACCTGCTGGCGATCTTCCCCGAAGGCGGCATCACGCGCGACGGCCAGCTGCAGCCGTTCAAGGGCGGGATCATGAAGGTGCTGGAGACCGCCAAGGCCGAAGGCGTCGAACCGCCGGTGATCCCGATGGCGCTGACCCACCTCTGGGGCTCCTTCTTCAGCCGCATCGAGCAGGGCGGCGCCATGGTGCGGCCGTTCCGGCGGGGACTGTTCAACCGGGTGGGCCTGAATGTCGGCGCACCCGTGCCGGCGGCGCAGGTGGAGCCGGCGATGCTGCAGGCGCGGGTCGGGCAATTGCTGGCGCTGGGCTGAGTGCCGCTGCCGGTATCGCGAGGCGATACCGGCAGCCACCTTTCTTCGGACTTCGCAGCAAATTGCAGTCCCCCGGCGTGGGCTGACCGGAGACTTCGCTCCGTGTTCAACCACCGCCCCGCAACCGGGGCCACGCCATGCAAGTCATCCTCCAACGCGACACCCGGGCCTGGCAACTCCGGTGTGGGCTTCCTTCCTGATCGCCGTGTTCCTGTGCGGCGTGGGACTCACGTGGCTGCCGGGCCGCGACCTCGATCGCGCGTTCATGGTCATGGGTTATTTCTTCTGCCTGTCGGCCGCCTTCGTGCTGGCCAAGTTCGTGCGCGACAACGAGCGCGCCGTGGCCGCGGGCCGCAGCGCCGACACGCCGATGTTCAGGTTCGTGGTGTGGGGCGGCTTCTTCGTCGCGATGGCGCTGACGGCTCGGGGCCTGCTGCGCATGGAGATCAACGAGACCTACAAGGCCTTCCCGGGCGTGAGCTGGCTGTACCTGATCACCTGCACCTTCACGCTGGCCAAGACGCTGCGCGACCGCCACGAAGCCGACCTGGCCGAAGCCCGCCGCGAAGCCCGCAACGCCGAATGAACGAACGGTTCCAGGCCCACCATGCAAGTCCACACCCGGCTCGCCGGCCTGATCCTCGCCGCATGCGCCTTCTTCTCCGCCGGTGCCGTTGCGCAGTCCACCACCTCCGCCGTGAGCGCCCTGTCGGCGCTGCCGATCGCCTCGGTCGGATCGGTCGCCGGCACGGCCAGCGTCGCCGCCGGCGCATCGGTCGTGCTGCCGGTCGCGCTGTCCGCCACCGGCGCGGTGCTGGTCGTCAAGTCCGTCGAGGTGAGCGCCCGCGGCACCGTGTACCTGCTGGAGCGCGCCTCGGACGGGGCGCGGGTCAGCGTCGAGGTCGCGGGCCGTGGCGCGTCCGTCGCCGCGGCGGCGGTCGGCACGAGCGTGACGGTCAGCGTGCTGGCTTCGGGCGTGATGCTGTCGGCGGCGGCGCAGGTGCTCGCCTTCATCCCGAACGCGCTGGGCCAGGCCCTGCTGCACAACGAGCGCGTGAACTGAAATGACACCGAACGTCTGCCTGCGCGGGCTCGCCGTTCCGCTGCTGGTGCTGGCCATGCACCTTCCCGCCGTGGCCGGCCGCTCCTGCGAAACGGAAGCACTCACGCCCGTGGCCATGCAGTCCGGCCTGCGGCTCGCGCAACGCACGCACGAAGCGCTGGAGGCCGCGCATGCGCGCGACGGCACGCGCGCCGTGCTGCTGGCGCGCGCGGGGCAGGACCTCACGAAGTACGGACTGCGGTACTCGCACCGGGCATCGCCTACCGCACGCAACTGCCGCAGGGCCAGCCCGCGTGGCGGATCCTGCACAAGCTGAACCATTGCGGCACGGCGGTCGCCGCGATCTACCGGCAGGGGCTGGGCGAGTTCTTCCCGGACGGGCTGTGGCGCCAGGAAGCGGCATGGGTGGTGCCTACGCGCGAGGTGCAGGACCGCCTGCTCATGTTGGTGGGAGACGACGCCGGCGCGGTGCGGCTGCACCATGCGCCCTACAGCATCGTCAGCTATGCCTGGGGCCGCAAGTACCAGCAGTCCAACCAGTGGGCCATCGAAACGCTGGCGGCCGCCATGGAGCCGCGCATCGGCGACCGCGAACGCGCGCAAGCCTGGCTGCGGGACCGGGGCTACACCCCCACCAGCCTGCGGCTGGGGCCGCTGACGCGGCTCGGCGGGCGCGCCACGGCGGCCAACGTCGCCTTCGACGACCACCCGAACGAGCAGCGCTTCGCCGACCGGATCGACACCGTGACGGTCGGTTCGGTGTTTGCGTGGATGCAGCGGTCGGGGCTCGGCGGCGCGCCGGTGGTCCTGCGCTGATCTACCATGGCGGGATGGACCTGACCCGCTTTCCCCGCCGTCGCTACACCCCGTTCGCGACGCCCCTCGAATTCCTCCCCCACTTCACCCGCGCCCTGGCCGCCACCTGCCCGGGCGGCGAGGGCCCGCGCATCTGGATCAAGCGCGACGACATGCTGGGCCTGTTCCCCGGCGGCAACAAGACGCGCAAGCTCGAGTTCCTGGTGGCCGACGCGCTGGCGCAGGGCGCCGACACGCTGGTGACCTGCGGCGCGCCGCAATCCAACCACTGCCGCATCACGCTGGCCGCCGCCGTCAAGGAAGGCCTGAAGTGCCGCTTCGTGATCGAGGAGCGCGTGCCGAACAGCTACGACCCGGAGGCCAGCGGCAACAACTTCATGTTCCGGCTGCTGGGCGTGGAAGCCATCACGGTGGTGCCGGGCGGCAGCAACATGGCCGCCGAAATGCAGAAGGTGGCCGACGACGTGACGCGCGCCGGCCGCAAGGCGTACATCATTCCCGGCGGCGGCTCCAACGCCATCGGCGGCCTGGGCTACGTGGCCTGCGCGCAGGAACTGCAGGAGCAGCTGTTCGAGCAGGGCGTGCGCATCGACCGCCTGGTGGTCGGCTCGGGCAGCTCGGGCACGCATGGCGGGCTGGTGGCCGGCTTCCTCGGCAACAACATCCGCATCCCGATCACCGGCATCGGCGTCAGCCGCGACCTGCCGGACCAGCAGCCGCTGGTGATCAAGGAGGCGCAGGCGGTGCTCGACCTGCTGGGCGTCGACCTGCGCGTGAAGCCCGAGGACGTGCACTGCGTCGGCGGCTACTGGCAGCCCAAGTACTCGATCCCCAATGCGCGCATGCGCGAGGCGGTGCAGCTGCTGGCGCGCACCGAGGGCATTCCGCTGGACCCGGTCTACACGGGCAAGATCATGGCGGGCCTGATCGGGCTGGCGCGCAGCGGCGAGCTGCGGCCCGGCGAGAACGTGCTGTTCCTGCACACCGGCGGCCTGCCGTCGCTGCATGCATACGAGCGCGACGTGCTGGGCGAAACGGACCTGCCGGCGTAGTTGCGCGACGTGGCCACCGCCGCCGTCCAGCCGCCGCGGCCCTTCAGCCTGCGACGCCGGTTCGCGATCACGAGCCTGGCCGTGATCCTGCTGATCGCGCTCGGGCTCGGCGCCCCGGTGTCGCACCTGCTCACCGAGCGCATGCTGCGCCGCGAAGCCGAAGTCAGCATGGACTTCATCCGGCACCTGCTGGTGACGGACGACAGCCTGGGCTTCTTCGAGCACCCGGAAGACCCGGAGCTGCGCCGCCGCTTCCTGCGTGCGATGGGGCAGCTGGCCCAGACCGAGCCGATCCGCGCCAATGCTTTCGACCGCAGCGGCCGCGTGCTGTGGTCGACGCAGGCTGAACTGATCGGACGCCGCGACCAGGACAACGACGAGCTCCGGGAGGCGCTCGCGGGCGAGCTTGCCGTGGAAAGCGGCGCCCTGCGCGGATTCTCGCGCGACAAGCAGGAGCACGCGGGGCTGTCCGACTCGACGCACTACTACGTGGAGAGCTACATCCCCGTGCGCGCCGCCGGGTCCGGCGCGGTCGTCGGCGTGATCGAGCTGTACCGGGTGCCGGTGCAGTTGAGCGCCAGCATCCGCGAAGGCCTGCTGCAGCTCTGGCTGGCGTGCGCCGCCTCGGGCGTCGCGTTGTTCCTCGGGCTCAACGGCATCGTGCGCCGGGCCGACCGCGTGATGCGCGAACAGCAGGCGCGGATCGCCGAATCGCAGGCGCTGGCCAGTGCGGTCGAACTGGCCGGCGCCGTGGCCCACAACCTGCGCAACCCCGGCATCGATCCGCACCACGGCGGAGATGCTGGCGGTGGATGCGCCCGCCGACGAGGTGTCGGAGTACAGGGAAGACATCATCGGCTCGGTGGACCGCGCCAACCGCTGGATCACCGAGCTGGTCCGCGTCTCCAACGCCGGCCAGTTGCCGCTGGAGAGCGTCGCCACCACGCCGCTCTGGCGCGATTGCCCGGAGGAAGTGCAGCCCGAGATGCAGCGCCGGGGCGTCACCCGGGAGCTGCAGGAGGGCGAGGCGCCGCCGGTGCGCGCCAACGCCGCCATGCTGCGGCAGATCCTGCTGAGCGTTCTGGTGAACGCGATCGAAGCCATGCCGCAGGGCGGACCGGTGCGCATCGCCCGGAGGCGCGCGACGGCTGCCTGCACACCACGCTCGACGACGCCGGCAGCGGCATCGGCGAAGAGGCACGGCATGCGCTGTTCCGGCCGTTCTTCAGCACCAAGAGCGGCGGCACGGGCATCGGCCCGGCGCTGGCGCGCAAGACGCTGGCGGATTGGGACGGCAGCATCGACCTGCGATCGAGGGAAGGCATCGGCAGCCGCCTCAGCATCGCGTTGCCGCTGGCGTCGAAGGAAGCCTGAGCATGGCGCAGTTGCTGGTGATCGAAGACGAGCTGGTGCTCGCGAAGAACATCGGGCGCTACTTCGAGCGCCAGGGGCCACCAGTGCAGCTGGCGCATGACGGGCGCGTGGGCATGCAGCTCGCCGCCGACCTGTCGCCGGACGTCGTGATCGTCGACTTCCAGCTGCCGCACGCCGACGGCCTGGAGGTGATCCGCGAGCTGCGCCGGCTCGATGCGGAGGTGCGCATCATCATGGTCACGGGCCACGGCAGCATCAACCTGGCGGTCGAAGCCATGAAGGCCGGCTCGATGGACCTGCTGACCAAGCCGCTGTCGCTCGCCTCGCTCGACGAGGTGGTGCAGCGCGCGCTGAAGGAGCGTGCCGGCAAGGCCGCCCTGCGCTACTACCAGGGAGCGCGAGAAGCAGCAGGCCAGCGTGGAGGCGCTGGTCGGCGAGTCGCCGCAGATGCGCGCGCTGCGCGAGCTGGTCCGCGCCGTCGCGCAGTCGGAACCGACCGATGCCTCGCCGGCGCCGCCGGTGCTGGTGCAGGGCGAGACCGGCACCGGCAAGGAACTGGTGGCGCGCGCCTGCCACTTCGCCAGCGCGCGCGCGGCCGGCCCCTTCATCGAGGTGAACTGCGCGGCGCTGCCGTCCAACCTGATGGAAGACGAGCTGTTCGGGCACGAGAAGGGCGCCTTCACCGATGCCCGCACGCGCAAGGTCGGCCTGATCGAGGCGGCCGACGGCGGCACGCTGTTCCCGGACGAGATCGGCGAGCTGGACATCACCCTGCAGGCCAAGCTGCTGCGGGTGCTGGAAGACCTGAAGGTGCGGCCGATCGGCGCCGTGGCCGACCGGCGCGTCAACGTGCGCGTCGTCGCGGCCACCCACCGCGACCGGCGCGCGATGCCGAGGCCGGGCGCTTCCGCAGCGACCTGCTGTACCGCCTGAGCGTGTTCCAGATCCGCATCCCGCCCCTGCGCGATCGCGGCGACGACCTGGTGCTGCTGGCCGACCTGTTCCTGCAGCGGCTCGGCGAACGTTATGGCCGGCCGCCGCTGCAACTGGCCGACGATGCGCGCGCTGCCTGCGGGCCTATGCGTGGCCGGGCAACGTGCGCGAGCTGCGCAACTGCCCGAGCGCGCGGTGCTGATGCAGCGCGGGCCGCATCTGCATGCCGCGGACCTGGCGTTGCCCGCGTCGGCGCCCGGGGCGCCGCAGGTCACGGCGGCGGCGCCCGCCGTGGCGGCCGCGCTCGGGCCGGCCTCGCTCGAAGCGGTGGAGCGCCAGCACCTGCTGCAGGCGCTGGAGGCCCACGGCTGGAACGTCACGCTGGCGGCGCGCGCGCTGCACGTGACGCGCGACACCCTGCGCTACCGGATGGCCAAGCACGGCCTGCAGCGCGGTGGGTGACAGCCCCCACGTGGGTGGGTGAAAACACCCACCTTCCCCCGCGCATCCACCGCGGGCGGCCTGCTTTCGTGAACTACTGCTCGGATTTCGGCGCGTTTCGGGGCTGCGCGGGCTGGCACGCGAGGTGCAAAGAAAGGGTACGCGTGCCGGGGAACCGCACCGTGTGCCGGGAGGCACCTCCACATCGACCGACGGAAAGACCGACCATGCTGAACATCCTCAAGCTCACCGCCATCGCCGCCGCCCTCGCGGCCTTCACCCCGGCGCCGGCGCCCGCGGCCTCGACGACGGCGCTTCCCACGAAGCCCACCACGCGCTGGAGCACGCCTCCGGCCACAAGCAGAAGGGCAAGACCGAGAAGGCGGAAAAGGCCGAGAAGGCCGAAAAGGAAAAGGCGGAGAAAGCCGAGAAGGCCGAGAAGAAGGAAAAAGCCGAGAAGGCGGAGAAGGCCGAAAAGGCCGAAAAGGCCGAGAAGCCGCACCGTCCCGAGAAGCGGGGCTGATCTGGGCGCACGAGCGATCGGCCGGCTGCTGCTGGCCCTCTGCGCGGCCGGCGCCGGCGGTGCCGGCGCGCAGGACGCGCCGCCGCAGGGACACTTCGACGTGTCCCTGTCGCACGAATTTTCGTCCGGCCGCTACGGCGAGCCGACGCGCACGCGCATAGCGCAGACGACGCTCGGACTGCGCTACCGCACCCCCACCGGTTCGCCGAACTCGAACTGCCCTTCGTGCAGGTGCGCGACGAGGCCGGCGCCGGCTTGCCCGGCGTGGCGCAGGGCGGATCGGCGCCGGTCGAACGCGGACTCGGCGACGCCTGGCTGAAGGCCGGCATCGAACTGCGCGAAGCGGACCAGACACGACGGGGATCGACCTCGTCGCCAAGGTGAAGACGCGCACCGGCAATGCGGCGCGCGGCCTCGGCTCCGGCGGCGTCGACTACGCCGTGCAACTGGAGGCCCTGCGGCCGGTCGCGGGATGGAACGTCTTCGGCCACGTCGGCTGGCGCTTCACCGGCGACGTGCCGGGCGCGACGCCGTACCGCAACCCGTTCTACGCGGAGGTCGGCGCGTCCCGCAAGCTGGCGCCCGCCGTGGAAGCGGGCTGGTTCGTCGACTGGCGCGACAGCATCGGCCGCCCGGGTCCGCAGCGCGACGCGACGGCGTACGCGGCCTATACCGACGGCGCCTGGCGCTACCAGCTGTACGTCAGCAAGGGCTTCTCGCGGGCCGCCGCGGACATCGCGCTCGGGCTCGGCGTCCGGCGCCGCTTCTGAACCGCTGCCCTCAGACCCCGCGGGCGCGGTCCTGCCGGAAGGCCTGCGTCCAGCGCCGAAGCCGCCGGCATCGAGCGCCTCGCGGATCTCGCGCATCACGTTCAGGTAGAAGTGCAGGTTGTGGATGGTGCCCAGCATCGGGCCCAGCATCTCGCCGCAGCGGTCGAGGTGGTGCAGGTAGGCGCGCGAGAAGCCGCCGGTGACCGATCCGTCCGGGTTGGTCGTGCCGCGGCACGTGTAGCAGGTGCAGGTCTCGTCGAGCGGACGCTCGTCGCCGCGGTGCTTGGCGTTGCGGATCTTCAGGTCGCCGAAGCGCGTGAACAGGTGGCCGTTGCGCGCATTGCGCGTCGGCATCACGCAGTCGAACATGTCGACGCCTTGCTCCACGCCGGCCACCAGGTCCTCGGGCGTGCCCACGCCCATCAGGTAGCGCGGCTTGCCCGCGGGCAGCCGGTGCGGCGTGTGCGCCATGATGCGCAGCATCTCGTCCTTGGGCTCGCCCACGCTGACGCCGCCGACCGCGTAGCCGGGGAAGTCCATCTCCACCAGCGCCGCCAGCGACTCTTCGCGCAGGTTCTCGAACATGCCGCCCTGCACGATGCCGAAGAGGGCGTTCGGGTTCTGCAGGCGCTCGAACTCCACCTTGCAGCGCTCCGCCCAGCGCCGCGACAGCTCCATCGAGAAGCGCGCTTCCGCTTCGGTGGTGATGTGGCCCTTGGTGTCGTACGGGGTGCACTCGTCGAACTGCATGACGATGTCGGAGTTGAGCACCGTCTGGATCTGCATCGAGATTTCGGGCGTGAGGAACAGCCGGTCGCCGTTGACGGGCGAGGCGAACTTGACGCCTTCCTCGCTGATCTTGCGCATCTCGCCCGGGCTCCACACACGAAGCCGCCCGAGGTCAGGATCGGCTTGTTCCATTGTTCGAAGCGGTGCAGCCCGCCGAACTGCTTCAGCACGTCCAGCCCCGGCCGCATCCACAGGTGGAAGGTGTTGCCGAGGATGATCTGCGCACCCATCTCCTCCAGCGAGCGCGGCATCACGCCCTTGACGGTGCCGTAGGTGCCCACGGGCATGAAGATCGGCGTCTGCACGACGCCGTGGTTCAGGGTGAGGCGGCCGCGGCGGGCGTGGCCATCGGTCGCCGGGACTTCGAAACTGAGCATTCGTCGATTGTCCCGCAAGGCAAGTGCCCCACGGGCGCGCAAGGCCGCGATAGCATTCCTGCATGATCCACAAGCCCCTGCCCCGGTACCGCTCCGTCGCGGTCAAGAGCTGCCTCATCGCCTTCGTCGCCACCCACATCCCGCTGCTCGGGCTGATCGCCATGATCGTGCTGTTCCCCGAGGCGCTGTCGCCCCGGGGCGTGTTCGGCGTGGCGCTGGTGTTCACGCTGATCGCCACCGGCATCGTGATCGGCGTGCTCTGGCACATGTTCCGCCCGCTGCGCGAAGCCGCGGACGGCCTGCAGGGCTTCATGACGGATGGGCGGCTGTTCGTGCCTTCGTCGGGCGGCAGCGACGAGGTCGGGCGAATGGTGCAGGTGCTGGTGCGCTCGCTGGCGCACCGGAGCGCGGACGCGCGCCGCTGCTGGATGCCGGCGCCTACGCCATGTCGCAGCAGCAGCCCTCGGGCGCCGACCGCCGCGGCTGGATGGTGCTGCTGGAGGTCGACCAGTGGCAGGCGCTCGACCGCGAAGGCCGCGTCGATGAGCTGGTGCAGGTGCAGAAGGGCATGGCGCAGGCGCTGGAAGGCGCGCTCGGCCCCGACGAGATGCTGCTGCCCCGGGGCCGCGGCCGCGTGCTGGCCGTGTTGTCCGGCAAGGGCGCCGACGTGTTCGAGCGGCTGGAGAAGCTGTGCGCGCAACTGCCGATCCCGCGCACCAGCCGCCTCTACACCGCGACGGCCGCCGTGGAGCCGCGCGAAGCCGGCGCGCGCTCGTGGGCGGCGGGCCTGCAGCGGCTCGAGAACAAGCTCTTCGCGCTGCGGCTGCGCGGGTCGCAGGCGCAGGTGGCTTAGGGCCGCCGCTCCAGCAGCATCGCATCTCCATAGCTGAAGAACCGGTACCGCTGCGCGATCGCGTGGCGGTACAGCGCCATCACGTGCTCGTACCCCGCGAAGGCGCTCACCAGCATCATCAGCGTGGACTTCGGCAGGTGGAAGTTGGTGAGCATCAGGTCGACGTGCCGGAAGGCGAAGCCCGGCGTGATGAAGATGTCGGTGTCCCCGCGCGCCAGGCCGGTCTTGCCCCACGACTCCAGCGTGCGGACGGTGGTCGTTCCCACGGCCACCAGCCGGCCGCCGCGCCGGCGCAGTTCGGCGATCGCCTGCTGCGTGGCCTCGGGCACCTCGTACCACTCGCTGTGCATGCGGTGCTGCGCGATGTCCTCGGTCTTGACCGGCTGGAAGGTGCCGGCGCCGACGTGCAGCGTGACGCTGGCCCGGCGGATGCCGCGGGCCTCCGTGCCGGCCAGCACGCCTTCGTCGAAGTGCAGCGCCGCCGTCGGCGCGGCGACCGCGCCGGGGTTGCGCGCGAACACCGTCTGGTAGCGGCTGGCGTCTTCCGCCGTGTCGGCATGTTCGATGTACGGCGGCAGCGGCACGTGCCCGTGCTGCTCCATCAGGGCGTACGGGTCGCCGCTGAAGCCGAAGCGGAACAGGGGGCCGTCTTGGTCCGGATAGCGCCCGAGCAGGGTCGCCGTGAAGCCGCCCGCCATGCGCACCACCGTGCCGAGCGGCGGCTTCTTGCTCACCTTCATGTGGGCCACGACTTCGTTCTCGCCGAGGACGCGTTCCACCAATAGTTCGAGTTTGCCGCCGGTGGGCTTCTCGCCGAACAGCCGCGCCTTCACCACCTGCGTGTCGTTGAACACCAGCAGGTCGCCGGATTGCAGCAGGTCGGGCAGTTCGCGGAAGCCGCGGTCGACGGGCGCATCGCCGCGGCCATCGAGCAGCCGCGAGCCGCTGCGTACGGCGGCGGGGTGTTGGGCGATCAGGTCGGGGGAAGGGCGAAGTCGAAATCGCCGAGGGTGAATGTGCGCATGCTTGAGGGTTGGACGAACCCGTGCCAAGGAAGAGAACAGGCAGAATTGTCCCATGCCCGTTGCCCGCCCTGACCGCGCCGCAGAAAGCCTTGCACAAGCTCGGGCTGGCGCGCGACATCGACCTGGCGCTGCACATCCCGCTGCGCTACGAGGACGAGACGCGCATCGTCAAGCTGCGCGACGCCCGCGAGGGCGAGACGGTGCAGATCGAGGCCACCGTCACCGAAAGCCACATCGCCTTCCGCCCGCGCCGGCAGCTGGTGGTGACGGTGGACGACGGCAGCGACACCTGCGTGCTGCGCTTCTTCAGCTTCTATCCGTCGCAACAGAAGGCGCTGGCCGAAGGCACGCGGCTGCGCATCCGCGGCGAGTTGAAGGGCGGCTTCCTCGGATGGCAGATGGTCCATCCGACCTACCGCGCGCCCGGCGGCGACTTGCCGGACGCGTTGACGCCCGTCTATTCGACGGTCGCCGCGTTGCCCCAGGCCTACCTGCGCAAGGCGGTGCTCTCCGGGCTGGGCCGCGCCGACCTGTCCGAGACCCTTCCGCCCGACGCGCCGCCCGCCCCCGGCCGCGCCACCGACTGGCCGCTGCGGCGGGCGCTGCAGTTCCTGCACCATCCCACGCCCGACGTGCCGCTGGCCGCGCTGGAAGACCGCAGCCACCCGGCCGGCTGCGGCTGAAGGCCGAGGAGTTGCTCGCGCAGCAGCTGTCGCAGCTGGAAAGCCGGCGCGAGCACGAGCAGTTGCGCGCGCCGCCGCTGCGCGCCAAGGCGGGCGGGCTGCACGAGCAGCTGCTCGCGGCGCTGCCGTTCCAGCTGACGGCGGCGCAGCACCGCGTGAGCGAGGAGATCGCCGCGGGCCTCACGCGCGAGACGCCGATGCACCGCCTGCTGCAGGGCGACGTCGGTTCCGGCAAGACCGTGGTGGCCGCGCTCGCCGCCGCCATCGCGATCGACGCGGGCTGGCAGTGCGCCTTGATGGCGCCCACCGAAATCTGGCGGAGCAGCATTTCCGCAAGTTGATCGGCTGGCTCGAACCGCTGCTGGCGCCGCGCGGCCAGCGCGTGGCGTGGCTCACCGGCAGCCAGAAGAAGAAGGAGCGCGGCCAGATGCTGGCGCTGGTCGCCAGCGGCGAAGCGGCGCTCGTGGTCGGCACCCATGCAGTGATCCGGGAGCAGGTGCAGTTCCGGCGCTGGGGCTGGCGATCATCGACGAGCAGCACCGCTTCGGCGTGGAGCAGCGGCTGGCGCTGCGCGGCAAGCTGGCGGAGGCCGACCGCGAGCCTCACCTGCTCATGATGTCGGCCACCCCGATCCCGCGCACGCTCGCCATGAGTTATTACGCGGACCTGGACGTCTCCACCATCGACGAACTGCCGCCCGGCCGCACGCCGGTGGTGACCAAGGTGGTTTCCGACAGCCGCCGCGACGAGGTGATCCAGCGCATCCGCCACCAGCTCGCGGAAGGCCGGCAGGTGTACTGGGTCTGCCCCCTGATCGAGGAGAGCGAGACGCTCGACCTCACCAACGCGACCGAAACGCACCAGTCGCTCGGCGAGGCGCTGCCCGGCGTGATGGTGGGCCTGCTGCATTCGCGCATGCCGCAGCCGGAGAAGAAGGCGGTGATGACGCTGTTCACCGAAGGGGTGATGGGCGTGCTGGTGTCCACCACGGTGATCGAGGTGGGCGTGGACGTGCCGAACGCGTCCCTGATGGTGATCGAACATGCCGAGCGCTTCGGCCTCTCGCAGCTGCACCAGTTGCGCGGGCGGGTGGGGCGCGGCGCCGCGGCATCGGCCTGCGTGCTGCTGTACGCGGCAGGCGAGAACGGCCGGCTGAGCGAAACCGGCCGGGCCCGGCTCAAGGCGATGGCCGAGACCAGCGACGGCTTCGAGATCGCGCGGCGCGACCTCGAGATCCGCGGGCCGGGCGAGTTCCCGGGCGCGCGGCAGTCGGGCGCGCCGCTGCTGCGATTCGCCGACCTTCTCACCGACGCGCCGCTGCTCGAATGGGCGCGCGAGGTGGCGCCGCTTCTGCTGGACCGGCACCCGGAACTGGCGCGCAAACACGTCGCCCGCTGGTTGGGTGGAAAATCCGAATACCTCAAGGCGTAGGCAAGAAGAAAACCAATGACGCTCACCGAGCTGAAATACATCGTGGCCGTGGCGCGCGAAAAGCACTTCGGCCGCGCCGCCGAAGCGTGCTTCGTGTCGCAGCCGACGCTTTCCGTCGCCATCAAGAAGCTGGAAGACGAGCTGGAGGTGAAGCTGTTCGAGCGCAGCGCCAACGAGGTCTCGGTCACGCCGCTGGGCGAAGACATCGTCCGGCAGGCGCAGAGCGTGCTGGAGCAGGCGGCGGCCATCAAGGAGATCGCCAAGCGCGGCAAGGATCCGCTGGCCGGTCCGCTGCGGCTGGGCGTGATCTACACGATCGGCCCCTACCTGCTGCCCGACCTGGTCCGGCAGGCCATCACGCGCAATCCGCAGATGCCGCTGATGCTGCAGGAGAACTTCACGGTCAAGCTGCTGGAGATGCTGCGCACCGGCGAGATCGACTGCGCGATCATGGCCGAGCCCTTCCCCGACACCGGCCTGGCGATCGCGCCGCTGTACGACGAACCGTTCATGGCCGCCGTGCCCAGCACCCATGCGCTGGCCGGCCTGAAGACGATCGAGGCCGAGGTGCTCAAGAAGGAGACCATGCTGCTGCTGGGCACCGGCCACTGCTTCCGCGACCACGTGCTGGAGGTGTGCCCCGAGTTCGCCCGCTTCTCCAGCGACGCCGAGGGCATCCGCAAGAGCTTCGAAGGCTCGTCGCTCGAAACGATCAAGCACATGGTGGCGGCGGGCATGGGCGTGACGCTGGTGCCGCGGCTGTCGGTGCCCAAGGACGCGTTCAGCGCGAAGCCGCGACGCCGCAACGACGACGCGTCGTTCGTCAAGTACATCCCGTTCGAAGGAGAGCCGCCGAGCCGCCGCGTGGTGCTGGCCTGGCGCCGCAGCTTCACCCGGTACGAAGCCATCGCCGCGCTGCGGAATTCCATCTACGCCTGCGAACTGCCGGGCGTCAAGCGGCTATCCTGACCGCCATGAAAGACCTCCGGACATCTACCAGCCGGGCATCATGCAGCCCGTCCCGGCCGTAGCGCGCTATTGCCTCTTCACGCTGACCGACCCGTCGATCGACGCGGCCGCCATCAAGGAAGCCCTGACGCGCCTGTCGCCGCTGGCGAACGGCAGCGACGTCGTGGTCGGGATCGGCCCCTCGCTCGTCAAGGCGCTCGGCTGCGAGATCCCCGAGCTGCACGAGTTTCCAGACGACTTCTCCGGCCATGGCGTGAAGGTGCGCCACGCCGGGCACGCTGTGGTGCTGGATCCGCGGCGACGACCTCGGCGACCTGCTGCACCTCACGCGCAAGGTGCAGAAGGCGCTCAAGCCGGCCTTCGTGCTGCGCCACGTGATGGAAGGCTTCCGCCACGCCTGGAGCGACACTGGCTTCGGCAAGGACCTGACCGGCTTCGAGGACGGCACCGAAAACCCGAAGGGTGACGACGCGCTGGCAGCCGCCTTCACGCAGGGCCGGGCGAAGGCACGGACGGCGCCAGCTTCGTCGCGGTGCAGCAGTGGGTGCACGACCTTGACGCCTTCGAGGCGCTGGGCGACCAGGAGCGCGACTTCCACATCGGTCGCCGCATGAGCGACAACGAGGAGCTCGAAGACGCGCCCGAGGCTTCGCACGTCAAGCGCACGGCGCAGGAGAGCTTCGACCCCGAGGCCTTCGTGCTGCGCCGTTCGATGCCGTGGCTGCACGGCATGCAGGCCGGGCTGATGTTCGTCGCGTTCGGCAAGTCGCACCAGGCTTTCGAGCAGCAGATGCGCCGGATGGCCGGGCAGGACGACGGCATCACGGACGCCATGTTCCAGATCTCCAAGCCGGTGACGGGCGCCTACTTCTGGTGCCCGCCGATGCGCGACGGCCGGCTCGATTTGCGCCGGCTGGGGCTCGGCGTCGCCTGACGTGGGCGAGAAGTTCCGGCTCTGGCTCGACCTGATCCGCTGGAACCGGCCGGCCGGCTGGCTGCTGCTGCTCTGGCCCTCGCTGGGCGCGCTGTGGGTCGCGGCGGATGGCTTCCCCGGCTGGCATCTCGTGGCGGTGTTCACGCTCGGCACCGTGCTCATGCGCAGCGCGGGCTGCTGCGTGAACGACGTCGCCGACCGCGAGTTCGACCGCCACGTCAAGCGCACGGCGCAGCGGCCGGTGACCACGGGGCGCGTGTCCGTGCGCGAGGCGCTGGTGCTGGGCGCGGTGCTGGTGCTGCTCGCCTTCCTGCTCGTGCTCACGACCAATGCGGTGGCGGTCGCCCGGTCGTTCGCGGCGCTGGCCATCGCCATCGTCTATCCGTACGCCAAGCGTTACGTCGCGATGCCGCAGGCGGTGCTCGGCATCGCCTTCAGCTTCGGCATCCCCATGGCCTTCGCGGCGGTGCAGGAGCAGGTGCCGCCGCTGGCGTGGCTGATGCTCGCCGGCAACCTGTTCTGGGTGCTGGCCTACGACACCGAATACGCGATGGTCGACCGCGACGACGACCTGCGCATCGGCATCCAGACCTCCGCCATCACGCTGGGGCGTGCCGACGTCGCCGTCGTGATGATGTGCTACGCGGCGGCGCTGGGCGTCTGGGGGTGGGTGCTGGCGCCGCGCTTGCCCCTCGAAATCTTCCTGCCGACTTCCGTGCTCGCCGCGGCCCAGGCTGCCCGGCACTACACGTTGATCCGCGACCGCGCGCGCGACGGCTGCTTCCGCGCCTTCCGGCTCAACCATTGGTTCGGTTTCACCCTGTTCGCCGGCGCGGCGATCGGCTACCACCGGGCAGGTAGGACACGACACCTACCCGCCAGCGCGGCCTTGTCCTATGACATCGGACTCATGAGGCGCCTACCGTGAAATTTCGCACTTTCCGTGCGCCAACTTTCATGTTCACAGGAGACTTCATGTCCAAGCAATCCATGTCCCTTTCCATCGTCTTCGCGGCTGCGCTGGCCACCGCCGGCATCGCGCACGCCCAGAAGGCCGCCGAGACCACCAACGTGCCGCAGCGCGCCGGCGAAGCCAGCACCATGACGGGCGGCGCACCGAACGCGACGACCTCCAACGCTCCCGGCACGACCACGGCCCGCCCGGCCAACGTGAACACCGGCAAGACCGGCGAGACCAGCAACGTGCCGCAGCGCGCGGGCGAAGCCAGCACGATGACGGGCGGCGCTCCGAACGCCAAGACCTCGAACGCGCCGGGCACCACGACCGACAAGAAAACGTCGAAGATGGGCAACAAGAGCGACAAGATGGGCAGCAAGACCGACAAGATGGGCGCCGGCGGCAAGGCCGCGGCCGCCGAAACCAGCAACACGCCGCAACGCCCGGGTGAAGCCAGCACGATGACGGGCGGCGCGCCGAACGCCAAGACCACGAACTGATCGACGAACCCGATCCGCTCCTGAATTCGCCGGCCGCGCAGCGCTGCTGCGCGCGCTGGCGTTTTCGCGTGCGCTCTCGATCGGCGTGGTGGCGCCGCATCCCGACGACTTCGATGCCATCGCCCTCGCGTTGCGGCACCTGCACGAGCAGGGGCACGCGCTGCACGTGGCGGTGCTGACGACCGGCGCGAGCGGCGTCGAAGACGGTTTCGAAGGCGCTTGCGGCGACGACGCCAAGGCTGCGCTGCGCGAGGCGGAGCAACGCGCGAGCTGCGCGCTGTTCGGCCTGGCGCCGGAGCGGCTGCGCTTCCTGCGGATGTGGGGCGGCGGCAGCGACGACGTCGCGCCGCTGCGGCTGGCTGGCTGGCGGAACAGCCTTTCGACCTGCTGTTCCTGCCGCACGGCAACGACAGCAACCGGACGCACCAGCGCACCTTCGCGGCGACGACGGCACTGGCCGCCGAACTCGGTTTGCAGGGCTGGGCTTGCCTGAATCAAGACGCCAAGACGCTGGGCATGCGGGTCGACCTGTACTTCGCATTCGGCGAAGGGGAGGCCGCGTGGAAGGCGCGGCTGCTGCGCTGCCACCGCTCGCAGCAGGCGCGCAACCTGCGCACGCGCGGCACCGGGTTCGACGCGCGCGTGCTCGAGGTCAACCGGCAGGCCGCGCAGTCGCTCGGCCTGGCCGAGCCGTATGCGGAAACCTTCGAGCTGATGCGGCTGGGGCCGAACGCCTGACGTTCAGGCGTTCGACAGCACCAGCAGCGCGACCGCCTTGGCACGCCCGACCCGCCGCAGCCGGTGCTGCAGGTAGCCGGGGAAGTGGATGCAGTCGCCCTTGCCGACCTGCACCGAATGGTCGTGGAAGACCACCTCCACCGTGCCGGAGAGGATGTAGAGCATTTCTGGCCCGCGTGCCGTGCTTCCGTCAGCCCCGCATCCGCGCCGGGATAGAGCAGGAACGCCTCGAACGAACTGACCGCGTCGCCGTGCAGCAGCGGCAGGAACTGGTGCTGCGCCGGCTCCTGCGCCTGCGCGCGTTCGCCGAGCTCGGACGCGCGCGTGATCTTGATCTCTTCCTTGTCCAGCGTCTCGCCGAGCAGGTGTCCGATGGAGACGCCGAGCGCCTTGGCCATCTGCGCGAGCGTGGCGATCGACGGCGTCTTCAGGTCGTTCTCGATGCGCGAGATGTGCGCCTTGTCGACGTCCACGGCGCGCGCCAGTCTTCGACCGTGAGGCCCTTGGTGCGCCGCAGCTGGCGCAGCCGCGCGCCCAGCAGCAGCGAGCCCGGTGCCCCGGCCTGCGCCCGTGTGTTCCTCGCCATCGCCGTCCGTCTTGGTGGAAACCCGCGATGTTCGCACAGGTCAACTTGTTGACTTGGATCAACGAACGGCGATAGAGTCAACTTGTTGACCGATGTTGCGCCGCCGGCGCTGGAGAACCCGATGGAAGACAAGACGACCACGCGCGAGCGGCTCGACGCCGAGATGGAGCGCAAGCTGGCGCCCGACACGCGCAGCCCTCTGGAGAAGCTGGTGCTCGCCTGCCGCATGCTCGGCGCGCTGGGGCATTGGCACGGCGGCCTCGCCGGGCAGATCACGATGCGCGGCGAACGGCCGGGCACCTACTGGACGCCCAAGTTCGGCATCGGCGCCGACGAGGTGACGCCCGCCGACCTGATCCTGGTGGACGACGACCTGCAGGCGCTGGACGGCGTTTCGCTGCCCAACCCGGCGGTGCGCTTCCACCTCTGGGTGTACCGGGTGCGGCCCGACGTGCAGAGCATCGTCCACACCCATCCGCCGGCGGTGACGGCGCTGTCGATGACGGGCCAGCGGCTCGCCGTCGGCCACATGGACGCCACGCCCTTCCACGACAACTGCGGCTACCTCGGCGACTGGCCGGGCCTGCCGATCGCCGACAACGAAGGCGAGATCATCGCGGGCGCGCTGGGCAGCCGCAAGGCGCTGCTGCTGGCGCACCACGGCCTGCTGACGGCCGGCGCCACCATCGAGGAAGCGGCCGTGCTGGCGATCTGGCTGGAACAGGCGGCCGATGCGCAGGTGCGCGCCGCCGCCATCGGCACCGTGCGCGAAGTGAAGCCGGAACTGGCGCGCGAGGCGCGGGATTTCCTGCTCAAGCCGCAGATCACCGGCCTGACCTTCCAGTACTTCGCCCGCCGCGCATTGCGCGAAGCGCCGGATTGCCTGCAGGGCGCGGCGCAGCACCCGTCCCTGAACTGAACTCCCGAGGAACCAAAATGAAAAGACGCAACCTGATCAGCGGCACGGCCGCCGCCGCCGCCGCAACGCTGGCCGCGCCCGCCATGGCGCAGGCGCAGCCCACCATCCGCTGGCGCATGCCGTCGAGCTTTCCGAAGGCGCTGGCCACGGTGTTCGGCGGCGCCGAGTCCATCGCCGCCACGGTGGGCAAGCTGACCGACGGCAAGTTCACGATCACCGCGCACGGGGCCGGCGAACTGGTGCCGCCGCTGTCCATCCCGGATGCGGTGCAGAACGGCACGGTGGAATGCGGGCACACGGCCGGCTTCTACTACATCGGCAAGGAACCTGCGCTCGTGTTCGACACCGGCGTCCCGTTCGGCATGAGCCCGCGCCAGCACACCGCGTGGATGCAGCACGGCGGCGGCCTCGACCTGATGCGCGAGATCTACGCGAAGTTCAACGTCGTGCAGATCCCCTGCGGCAACACCGGCGCGCAGATGGGCGGCTGGTTCCGCAAGGAGATCAAGACGCCGGCCGACTTCAAGGGCCTGCGCATCCGCGCGGCCGGTTTCCTGGGCCACATCTACACCAAGCTCGGCGCCACGCCGCAGCAGATCGCCGCCTCGGACATCTATCCGGCGCTGGAGAAGGGCACCATCGACGCGGTGGAGTGGGTCGGCCCCGCCGACGACGAGAAGCTGGGCCTGGCGAAGGTGGCCAAGTACTACTACGCGCCGGGCGTGCTGGAGCGCGGCGCCTCGCTGTGCTTCATCGTCGGCAAGCCGGCACGGGATGCGCTGCCGCCGCTGTACAAGGCCGTGCTCGAAGCGGCCTGCGCGCAGGCCAGCGCCGACATGCTGGCCAAGTACGACGCCACCAACGTGCCGGCGCTGCGGCGCCTGATCGGCGGCGGCGCGAAGCTCGGGTACTGGTCGCGCCCGATCATGGACGCGATGCGCAAGGCCAGCGACGACGTGATGAAGGAACAGTCCGCGGCCAACGAGACCTTCCGCAAGGTGCACGCGCAGTGGAGCGGCTTCCCGGCCGACCAGTGCTGTGGTCGTCGGTGAACGACGGCGCCGCCGAGCAGTACATGATCAGCGGGGCGCGCAAGGCCTGACGTCCGACAGGCAGGCGGGGGCGGCACCCGGTACGCTGGTCGCTTGTCCCCCGATCTCCAAGGAATTTCCATGGCCAAGGCGCTCGGCATCGCTGTGCTGCTCGCGCTGGCGGGCTGTGCCACTTCCGTTCCGTCGTCCGTCGCGTCGACCTCACCCTGCGCGGTCCACGAAGCCTCGTGGGCCTGCCGTGGAGCGCTACCAGGCCGTCAACGCGCCCTGAAGGGCCAGGCTGCCGGGTCCGGCTGAACGGCTATCCTGCGCGCATGAGAAGAACCATTGTGCGCTGGCTGCCGCTGGTCGCCGCCTGGCTGGCGCTGGCCGCGCATGCGCAGGATTGCGATCCGCGCTTCCTGAAGTCGCCGCAGTTCCGCGGGCAGGGCTGCGAGTTCCAGAACCCGCCGAATCCCGATGCGAAGCCGCATCGCTCGAGCTGGGACATCTGGTCGCGCTTCCTGCTGGAGCGCAAGGAAGGCACGGTGCCGGTGGACGCCGTGCCAGTGCGCAAGCTCGATCGGGCCGCGCTCGCCGCGCTGGATCCCGCCGCGAACCACATCGTGCGCCTGGGACACTCGTCGCACCTGCTCAAGCTGCGCGGCAAGTTCTGGTTGATCGACCCGGTGTTCGGGCCGCGTGCCTCGCCGTTCTCGTGGCTGGGTCCCAAGCGCTTCCACGTGCCGCCGCTGGCGCTGGAAGACCTGCCCGCCATCGAGGGCCTGGTGCTGTCGCACGATCACTACGACCACCTCGACGTGCCGACGATCGCCGCGCTGAAGGAACGCGTCGGCCGCTACTTCGTGCCGCTCGGCGTGGGCGCGCGGCTGCGCGACTGGGGCGTGCCCGCCGACCGCATCGAGGAGATGGACTGGTGGGAAGAGCGGCGCTGGGGCGAGGTGGTGGTGACCGCCGCGCCGGCGCAGCATTTCTCGGGCCGCACGCTGTGGGACCGCAACCGAACCTTGTGGGCTTCGTGGTTGCTGCGCAGCGGCGAGGAGCGCATCTTCTACAGCGGCGACACGGGCTACTTTCCCGGCTTCACCGAAATCGGCAAGCGGCTCGGGCCGATCGACATCGCGCTGATGGAGAACGGCGCCTACGACAGCTACTGGCCCACCGTGCACATGACGCCCGAGGAGACGGTGCAGGCCTTCGGCGACCTGCGCGCGCGCACGCTGTACTGGTGCACAACAGCACTTTCGACCTGGCCTTCCACGGCTGGCGCGAGCCGCTGGAGCGCGTGGCGGCGCTGGCGCAGCAGCGCGGCATCGCGCTGGCCACGCCCGAGATCGGCGAAGTGCTGACGCTCGGCAAGCCGCGCGAAAACAGGCGCTGGTGGGAAGGGCTCAGGTGAGCACGGGCCGCGGGCCGGATTCGAGCACCGTGACGCGCCACAGCGTGCGCGCGTGCTTCGGGTCCGTCAGCGTCGCCGAATGCAGCAGGGCCGCGTTGTCCCACACGACCACATCGCCGACGCCGTAGCGGAAGCGAAGCTGGTAGCGCGCCTGCGTCGCGTGGGCCGCGAGTTCGTCGAGCAGGTCGCGCGCCTCGTCGTCGGGCATGCCCTCGATGCCGAAGGAGCTGCCCGACACCGCGTACAGGGCCTTGCGGCCGGTGACCGGATGCGGCCGCGCGATGCGGTGCGTGATGACCGGCATCTTCGCCTTCTGCTGCGCGTTCAGCGGCGATGCCGCGGTGCGGCTGGCCTCGTCGAGGTCGTGCCGGTTGCCGTAATGGTGGATCGCCAGCAGCGGTTCGATGCGCTTCTTCATCGCATCGGGCAGGTCGTCGTAGGCCGCGAGCTGGTTGGCGAACAGCGTGTCCCCGCCAACTTCCGGCACGACGCGGGAGTACAGCGTGGTGGCGCGCGCCGGCACCGGCAGGTAGGAATAGTCGGTGTGGAAGTAGGAGCCGGCGTCCTGCAGCCCGGTCGGCTTGCCGTCGACCTTCACGTTCGACAGCAGCAGGATGTCGGCGGCCTCCGGATGGTGGAACTGGTCGATGACGTGCGGCTGCGGCGGGCCGAGGCGGCGCGCGAAGGCGAGGAACTGCGCGGCGGTCAGGTCCTGCGCCCGCACCGCCAGCACCTGGTGGGCGTAGAAGGCGCGCTGCAGGTCGGCGGACCCGGCATCGGACAGCCGCCGCAGGTCGGCGTCCGGGGTCTCCGTCCCGAAGGGATGCAGCGAACGGAACGCCGGCATGGCTACTTGAGGAATTCGGGCGAGACCATGGACGGCAGGAACAGCACCAGCTGCGGCCAGATGATGACGAGCACGAGCACGCCGATCATCGGCAGCAGCATCAGCATGACGTCCTTCAGCGCGTCGGCCAGCCGCATCTCGGCGATCTTGCAGCAGATCATCAGGCACAGCCCGTAAGGCGGCGTCACCAGCCCGAAGGCCAGCGAGACGATGCCGATCATCGCGAAGTGCACCGGATCGATGTGCGCCGCCGCGGCGATCGGCTGCAGGATGGTGCCGACGATGATGATGGCCGGGATCGCGTCGAGGAAGCAGCCGACCACCAGGAACACGAAGGCGATGAACAGCCCGGTCTGGATCCAGCCCATGCCCCACGCAGCCACGCCGGACAGCAGCGCTTCGGGAATCTTGTAGTACGCCATCAGCCAGCCGAAGGCGCTGGCGGTGCCCACGCAGAACAGCGTGACCGATGCGAACCTGCCGGTGTCGGCGAAGGCGCCCAGCACGCCCTTGAAGTCGATCTCGCGGTAGACGAAGATGGACAGCGCGCCGGCGTAGAGAACCGCGATCGCCGCCGACTCGGTGGCGGTGAACCAGCCGAAGATCTTGCCGCCGATGATGATGACGGGCGTCATCAGCGCCGGGATGGACACCGCGGCGGAGCGCAGGAACTCCATGAAGGTGGCGCGCGGGTAGGTCGGGTACTTGCGCGCCTTGGCATAGGCATGCACGGTGGCCATCTGCACCGCCACCAGCAGCAGGCCGGGGATGATGCCGGCAAGGAAGAGCGCCCCGATCGAGACCGACAGCACGCCGCCCCACACGATCATCAGGATCGAGGGCGGGATGATCACCGCCAGCACCGACGACACCGCGGTGATCGCCACCGAGAAGCTGTCGTCGTAGCCTTCGCGGCGCTGCGCCTCGATGAAGATCTTCGACTGGCTGGCGGCATCGGCGGTGGACGAGCCCGAGATGCCCGCGAAGAACAGCGACAGGACGACGTTGATCTGCGCGAGCCCGCCGGGGAAGTGGCCCACCATCGTGCGCGACAGGCGCAGCAGCCTCTCGGTGATGCCGCCCACGTTCATCAGGTTGGCGGTGAGCAGGAAGAACGGCACCGCCAGCAGGATGAACGAGTTGTAGGCGTTGAAAGTCTCGCTCATGAGCGTCATGGCGGACAGCCGCGGCTCGATCAGCAGGATGGGCAGGCACGCCAGGCCGAGCGCGAACGCGACCGGCACCCGCACCGCCATCAGGGCGAAGAACACGCAGAAGAGGATCAGGCTGGCGACGCCGGGCGACAGGACCGCCCCGCTCATGCCGGCTGCCTTGCGAACAGGATGCGGGCGTTGTCCACGAATTGCTCCCCCAGAAAGACGATCCGTGCCAGGCCGGTGAGGGGCCAGGCGACGTGGATCACCCAGAGCGGCAGTTCCGCCAGCTCGGAGATCCGGAAGATGGCGAAACGCGTGAACTCGATGCCGGAGAACACGAACACCAGCGCGAACACCAGCGTGGCGAGCTGCGTCACCAGGTTCAGGGCCGCCTCGCCCCGCGGGGTGAGCCGGGCCCAGATGTCGACGTTGAAGTGCGCCACCTCGCGCACGCCGAGCATCGCGCCGATCATGATCATCCAGATGAACACGAAGCGCGCGAGCTCCTCCGTCCAGATGTACGGCGGGATCAGGTCGGTGTAGCGCGAGACGATCTGCATCGTCACCGGCACGATCAGGATCGCGACGGTGGCGATGAGCAGCCAGTCCAGCAGGCGCGCGAAGCCGGCGGTGAAACGGCGCCAGGCGCCGGCGCCGCCGCTCACTGGATGCCGTTGATCTTGGTGTAGATCGTCTCCGCGCCGATCTCCTTGGCGTAACCCGCGATCACGGGGTCGACCAGCTGCTTCATCCTGGCGCGGTCGGCGAAGGCGATGCGCTTGAGCTTGCCCGCCTTTTCCATGGCATCGAGCTTGGCGCCGTCTTCCGACGACTCCACCTGCCGGCCATAGGCGCCGGCTTCCTTGCCGGCGCGCACGATCGCCGCCTGCAGGTCGGGCGGCAGGCCCTTGAAGGTCTTGCCCGAGAAGCACAGCGGCCGGATGGTGATGGCGTGCTGCGTCATCAGCAGGTTGGGCGCCACCTCGTTGAACTTCATCTGCTCGACGCCCGCCGCCTCGTTCTCGCCGGCGGAGATCACGCCGTTCTGGATGGCGTTGTAGACCTCGTTGTAGGCGATGACGGTGGGCGCCATGCCGACGGCGGTGAAGGCGCGGCTCCAGATCGGCGCGCCCTGCACGCGGACCTTGAGCGCCTTGATGTCGTTGAGGTTGGCCGCCGGCTTGTTGGAGAAGATGTTGCGCACGCCGCCGCCCGCGTAGCCGATCAGCATGACGTCGGCGCGCTGCGCGATCTCGTCGGCGATGGGCTTGAAGGTGTCGGCGTCGAGCACCTTGTTCCAGTGCGCGAGGTCGCGGAACAGGAAGGGCGCGTCGATGAAGGGCGCCGCCTTGCTGAAGGTGGACATGTGCGCGGGGGAGACGATGCCGTAGTCGACGGCCTTGCCTTGCGACATGTACTCGAAGTACTGCTTCTCCAGCCCGAGCTCGCTGTTCTTGTGCAGCACGAAGTTGACCGGCTTGCCGTAGTACTTCTTGACCAGCTCCTCGAACTTCACCATGGTCTTGGTGAAGGCGTGGTCGTCGTTGAACTGCGACGCGCCGTGCAGGGTGATGACCTGCTGCGCGGAAGCGGGCAATGCCGCGCCGGCGAGCGCCAGCGCGAAGACGGAAGCCGCGAGCACGGCACGGCGACCTCCGGAAAGGGAACGATGCTTCATGGCGGCTTGTCTCCTGGTTTGACGCGCTCTCGGGGCGCGGCCCATTCTAGGAAGCTGCCGGCTGTGGTGTAAACCTTTGGTGGTGGTTTGATCAGGGGATGCGCGGATTGACTAGCTGCCGAACTCGTCCCCGAGTTCCGTCGCCCGCCTGCAGGCCGCGTGCATCGCGGCGACGAATTGCGCCTTCACGCCGTCGTGTTCCATCGAGGTCAGCGCCGCGTACGTGGTGCCGCCCTTGGACGTGACACGCTCGCGCAGCGTGGCCAGCGGATCGGCCGAAGCACGCGCCAGCTCCGACGCGCCCGCGAAAGTGCCGACGGCCGGGCGGCGCGCCTGCTCCTTCGACAGGCCCAGCTCCGCGCCGGCCTGCTCCATCGCCTCCGGAAAATAGAACACGTAAGCCGGTCCGGAGCCGGACAGCGCGGTCACCGCATCGAGCTGCGACTCCTGCTCCACCCACAGGTGTTCGCCCGTGGTCGCGATCACCTGTTCGACGCGGTCGCGGTCGGCGACGGTCACGGCGGAACGCGCATACAGCGCCGTCATGCCCTTGCCGACCAGCGCCGGGGTATTCGGCATGGAGCGCACGATCCGCTCGGTGCCCAGCCAGGCGGCGATGCTGTCCGAGCGGATACCGGCGGCCACGCTCAGGTGCAGGGCCTGCCCGACGTCGGCCCGGCCTGTGCCGCCGCTTCCTTGAACGTCTGCGGCTTCACCGCCCACACCACCATCGAAGCGCCGGCCAGCGCCGGGCCGGGCGCGGCTTCGGCCTGCACGCCGAACTGCTGGTCGAGGCGCTGCCGCGCTTCCTCGAAAGGCTCGACGACGGCGATCTGCGCCGGCGCGAGGCCTTGGCGGACCAGGCCGCCGATGATGGCGGTGGCCATGTTGCCGCCACCGATGAACGCGATGCGCGTTGCGTTGTCTGTCATGTGGGTCTGTCGTCCGGGTATTCGAAGGCCGCGAACTGCGTGACCTGCAGCGGATTGAAGTTGTCGTCGCTCACCACCACCAGCGTGCGGCGGCCGTTCGGCAGCGGCGGCCCCCGGTCATGCCCTCGGTGTTGTCGGTGCGCGGCAGGCCGAGGCGGGCGAAGTCGGCGACCGTGCGCTTGGCGGCGGGCCGGAAGGCGCCGGGCTCCAGCCTGTCCATCGCGAGGGTGTCGGTCGCTTCGCGGGTGTCGATTTCGTAGAGGCGCAACGAGGTGCCGATGCCCATGCTGTACGCGCGCTCCAGCACCAGCATGCGGTGCGCGTCGATCATGAGGATCTCGGAGATGCCGTTCTCCGCCACGCCGCCCGGGATCAGCGGCTCGTAGGGGATGGCGTCGGGCACGTACGCGATCTGTCGCGCCGCGCGGCCGCCTGCGAAGTCGAAGGCGGTGATCCGGCAAGGCGCCCCCGGCACGCCGACCTTGGGCAAGGGGCCGTCCTGTTCCAGCGCCCCTTCCATCGCGACCCACGCCGTGCGGGCGTCGGGCGCCAGCGCCAGCCTTCGAAGGTGTGGTTCAGGCGGGGGCCGGGAAACTGCAGCATGCGCGGCGTCTCGAAGGCGCGCACCTGCACGCCGTCGAGCCGCGCGTGGTGCAGCGAAGGGTGCAGGCCGAGCCGCAGGTCGCCTTCGCTCGTCCACAGCACGCCGGCGCCGCCGGGCAGCAGGCGCAGGCCTTCCGGGTCCACCACTTCGCCGCCGAGCCGGCGCGGCGGATACGGCTGGCCGTTCGCCTGCCGCAGGGTCACGGCCGAGAGCAGGTCGACGCGCAGGGCGGGATCGGTGACGTCGATGCGCAGCGTGTAGAAGCGCGCCGGGTTCAGCTCGGAGCGATCGTCGCTCAGGGCGGCCCAGGTGCCGGTGGCGGGATCGAAGTCGAGCGCCGACAGGCCGCCGACCGTGGTGCCCCGGAACTGCAACCGGTGCAACAACGTGCTTTGCCCGAGCAGGCGCAGGCGCGGCGCGGCGCCGGCCGCGGGGACGCTCGCGCACCCCAGCAGGGGCGCGGCGCAGGCGGCCGCGCCGGCCTGCAGCAGCTTGCGACGGGACAGGAGCATGGAGGCCGAGTCTAGTGGCAACGCACCGCACATGCGTTACCCTGCCGCCCCATGAAATACGTTCTCGCCCTCGACCAGGGGCACGACCAGTTCGCGTGCCATCGTGTTCGATCGCGACGGCCACGAGGTGGCGGTGGCCCAGCGCGAATTCCAGCAGTTCTTTCCCCAGCCGGGCTGGGTGGAGCACGACGCCCGCGAAATCTGGGGCACCCAGCACGCCGTCGCGCTCGAAGCGATCAAGCAGGTGGGCGGCCCCGAGGCCATCGCCGCGATCGGCATCACCAACCAGCGCGAAACCGCGGTGCTGTGGGACCGCGCCACGGGGCAGCCGGTGCACAACGCCATCGTCTGGCAGGACCGCCGGACCGCCGGCCGCTGCGAGGAACTGCGCGCGCGCGGCCACGCCACCCGTGCAGCAGAAGACGGGGCTGGTGATCGACGCCTACTTCTCCGGCACCAAGCTCGAATGGCTGCTGGACAACGTGCCCGGCGCCCGCGCGCGGGCCGAACTCGGCGAACTCGCCTTCGGCACCATCGACAGCTGGCTGCTGTGGAACCTGACCGGCGGGCAGGTGCACGCCACCGACGCCAGCAATGCGTCGCGCACCATGCTCTTCAACCTGCGCACCGGCGACTGGGACGCCGACCTGCTGGCGCTGCTGCGCATTCCCGCGGCCGTGCTGCCGAAGGTGGTCGCTTCCTCCGGCCTGGTGGCCATGACGGAAGCGAGCCTGCTGGGCGCGGCGCTGCCGGTCGCCGGCATCGCGGGGGACCAGCAGGCCGCCACCTTCGGCCAGGCCTGCTGGTCGCCGGGCATGGCCAAGAACACCTACGGCACCGGCTGCTTCATGCTGATGAACACCGGCGCGCAGCGGGTGTCCAGCCGCAACAAGCTGCTGACCACGGTCGGCTGGCGGGGGCCGCAAGGCCCGGCGAATCTCGCCTACTGCCGGAAGGCAGCGTCTTCATGGCCGGCGCGACGGTGCAGTGGCTGCGCGACGGGCTGCAGATCATCCAGTCGGCGCCCGAAGTCGAGTCGCTGGCGGCGCAGGTCGACGACACCGGCGACGTCTACCGGGTGCCGGCCTTCGTCGGCCTGGCACGCACGCCCGACTGGGACGCGCATGCCCGCGGCACGCTCGTCGGCATGACCCGCGGCACCCAGCGCGCCCACATCGCCCGGGCGGCGCTGGAGGCGATCGCGCTGCAAAGTGCCGACGTGTTCGGGGCCATGGCGCGCGATTCGCAGATCGCGTTGAAGGAACTGCGCGTGGACGGCGGCGCTTCGCGCAACAATCTGCTGATGCAGATGCAGGCAGATTTCTGGGCGTGCCGGTGGTGCGCCCGCAAGTGACCGAAACGACGGCGCTCGGCGCCGCCTACCTCGCCGGGCTGGGCACCGGCTTCTGGAGCGACCCGCTGGAGATTTCCCGCCAGTGGAAGGTCGACCGCCGGTTCGAGCCGCGCCTGGCCGCGCCCGAGCGGCAGGCCAAGCTGGCCCGCTGGCGCCAGGCCGTGGAGTGCGCGAAAGGCTGGGCCCGCCCTTGAACGAACCCACTTCGATGCGCGCCGCTCCCACCCGGCGCGAGGACCTGCTCGCCCGCCTCGCGGCCGGCGGCACACGGGACCTGGCCGTCGTCGGCGGGGGCGCCACCGGCCTGGGCGTGGCGCTGGATGCGGCCAGCCGCGGCCTGAACGTCGTGCTGGTCGAGTCGCACGACTTCGCCAAGGGCACCTCGTCGCGCGCCACCAAGCTCGTCCACGGCGGCGTGCGCTACCGGCGCAAGGCAACGTCGCGCTGGTGCGCGAGGCGCTGCACGAGCGCACCACGCTGCTGAAGAACGCACCCCACCCGGCGCAGCCGCTGCCTTTCGTGATGCCTTCGTACAAGCTGTGGGAGACGCCGTTCTATGGCGTCGGCCTCAAGATGTACGACGCGCTGGCCGGCAAGGCCGGCCTCGGCACCACCGAATTCCTGAGCCGCGGCCAGACCACGGCGCTGCTGCCGACGGCGCGGCCGCAAGGCCTGAAGGGCGGCGTCAAATACTGGGACGGCCAGTTCGACGACGCCCGGCTGGCGCTGGCGCTGGCGCGCACGGCGGCCACGCGCGGCGCGCTGCTGGTCAATTACTGCCGTGCCACGTCGCTGGTCCACACCGGCGGCAAAGTCACGGGGCTGGCCTGCCGCGACGAAGAGACCGGCCGCACGCTGGAAATCCGCGCCCGCTGCGTCGTCAACGCCACGGGCGTCTGGGTCGACGAGCTGCGCCAGCAGGACGGCAAGGCCACCGGCCATCCGGTCGGCGCGATGGTGGCGCCGAGCCGGGGCGTGCACGTGGTGGTCGACCGGGAGTTCCTGCCGACCGAGCATGCGCTGATGGTCCCGAAGACCGCCGACGGCCGCGTGCTGTTCGGCGTGCCGTGGATGGGCAAGCTGATCCCGGGCACCACCGACACGCCGCGCGGCGACCTGCCGCGCGAGCCGCGGCCATTCCGCCGAGCTGGATTTCATCCCGGGCGAATCCGCCCGCTACCGGTCAAGGCGCCGCGCGTGGAGGACCTGCGCAGCATCTGGGTGGGCCTGCGGCCGCTGGTCAAGCCGGTGGGCGCCGAGGGCGAGGAGACCAAGTCGATCAGCCGTGAACATACGGTATTGGCCAGCCGCAGCGGCTTGGTGACCGTCACGGGCGGCAAGTGGACGACCTACCGCGCGATGGCCGAAGACGTGCTGGAGAAGTGCTTCGACGCGGGCCTGCTGCCGCGTTCGCGCGGAGTGACTGCTGACTTGTCATTGGTCGGCGCGCCCGCCGCGGGGGCTCCGGCCACTTCGATCAGCGCAGCACCGGGGCTGCATCTTTATGGAACCGAAGCCGGCGAAGTCGGCTCCATCCCGGGCCACGACCGGCACCTCGGCGGCGGCCTCACCGCCGCCATGGTCCGCTTCGCCGCCCGCCATGAATATGCGCGGACGGTCGAAGACGTGCTGGCCCGCCGCATCCGCCTGCTGTTCCTCGATGCACCGCTGGCGGCCTCGCTGGCGGCCGAAGTCGGGGCGCTGCTGCAGGCGGAAACCGGCGTCGATCCGCGCGCCGCGGAGTTCCGCGAGCTCGCCGCCACCTACGCCAAGCCCCCGGCTTAAGCAGGTCGTTTGACAAGCGCCGCAAATCAGCGATAATCGCGGGCTCGCCTTTTTGGAGGCGAGGTGGCTATCTGAAATTCCGCTGTTCTTCGCAAGAAGGCCAGCAACCCGCCCACGCGGAGCCCTTCGGGGTGACGACGGGCCCAAGACTGCCCCGATGTCCTGCCGGGATCGTCCTGCAGGGTGCGTTCGGGACAAGTTGGGAATAAACGAAATGATCCAGACTGAATCTCGGCTCGAAGTCGCCGACAACACCGGCGCGAAGTCCGTCCTGTGCATCAAGGTGCTCGGCGGCTCCAAGCGGCGTTACGCCAGCGTTGGCGACGTCATCAAGGTGAGCATCAAGGAAGCCGCTCCGCGGGGTCGCGTCAAGAAGGGCGAGATCTACAGCGCAGTGGTGGTCCGCACCGCCAAGGGCATCCGCCGCGGCGATGGCTCCCTCATCAAGTTCGACGGCAACGCCGCCGTTCTGCTCAACAACAAGCTGGAGCCCATCGGCACCCGCATCTTCGGACCGGTCACGCGCGAACTGCGCACCGAGAAGTTCATGAAGATCGTGTCGCTGGCCCCCGAAGTCCTGTAAGGAAGCGCGTCATGAACAAGATCCGCAAGGGTGACGAAGTCATCGTCCCGGCCGGCAAGGACAAGGGCAAGCGCGGCCGCGTGGTGCTGCGCAAGGACGACGAGAAGCTCGTCGTCGAAGGCATCAACCTGGTGAAGAAGCACACCAAGCCGAACCCGCTCAAGGGAACGACGGGTGGCATCGTGGAGAAGTCCATGCCGATCCACCAGTCCAACGTGGCGATCTACAACGCCGCCACCGGCAAGGCCGACCGCGTCGGCATCAAGACCGATGGCGACAAGCGCGTTCGCGTGTTCAAGTCCAGCGGCGAAGAAATCAAGGTCTGACCATGTCCCGTCTGCAACAACACTATCGCGAAAAGGTCGCTCCCGAGCTGACCGAGAAGTTCGGCTACAAGTCGCCGATGCAGGTGCCGCGCATCACCAAGATCACGCTCAACATGGGCGTGAGCGAGGCGGTCGCCGACAAGAAGGTCATGGAAAACGCCGTGGGCGACCTGACCAAGATCGCCGGCCAGAAGCCGGTGGTGACCAAGGCCAAGAAAGCCATCGCCGGTTTCAAGATCCGCGAAGGCCGGCCATCGGCACCATGGTCACGCTGCGTGGCGTGCGCATGTACGAATTCCCGGACCGTTTCGTCACCGTGGCCCTGCCGCGCGTGCGTGACTTCCGTGGTGTCAGCGGCCGGGCCTTCGACGGCCGCGGCAACTACAACATCGGCGTCAAGGAACAGATCATTTTCCCCGAGATCGAGTATGACAAGGTCGACGCGCTGCGCGGCTTGAACATCTCCATCACCACCACGGCGAAGACCGACGAAGAGTGCAAGGCACTGCTGGCCGGCTTCAAATTCCCGTTCAAGAACTGAAGGTGCATCGTGGCTAAAACTGCTTTGATCCAGCGCGAACTCAAGCGCGAAAAGCTGGTCGCCCAGTACGCGAAGAAATACGCGGAACTGAAAGAGACCAGCAACGATGCCAAGAAGTCCGACGAGGAACGCATGGTTGCCCGCCTGGCGCTGCAAAAGCTGCCGCGCAACGCGAACCCGACCCGCCAGCGCACCCGTTGCGAACTGACCGGCCGCCCGCGCGGAACCTTCCGCCAGTTCGGCCTGGCCCGCCACAAGATCCGTGAACTCGCCTTCGCCGGCGACATTCCCGGCATCACCAAGGCCAGCTGGTAAGCCGGGCGAGGAGAGACACATATGAGCATGAGCGATCCCATCTCCGACCTGCTGACGCGTATTCGTAACGCGCAGATGGTCTCCAAGGCAACGGTGCGCGTCCCCTCTTCCAAAGTGAAGATCGCGATCGCCCGGTGCTGAAGGACGAGGGTTACATCGACGGTTTCCGTGTCAAGACGGAAGACGGCAAGAGCGAACTCGAAATCGCCCTCAAGTACTACGCCGGCCGCCCGGTCATCGAACGCATCGAACGCGTGAGCCGCCCCGGCCTGCGCGTCTACAAGGGCCGCGACGCCATCCCCCGTGGTCATGAACGGCTCGGGCGTGGCGATCGTCACCACGCCGAAGGGCGTGATGACGGATCGCAAGGCGCGCGCTACCGGTGTCGGTGGCGAAGTGCTGTGCTACGTCGCCTAAGGGAAGGATAGGAACATGTCCCGAGTCGGAAAAATGCCGGTCGCCGTCCCCAGTGGCGTCGACGTGGCGATCAAGGATGACCAGATCAGCGTGAAGGGCACCGGCGGTACGCTGATGCTCGCCCAGAACGCCCTGGTCAAGGTGGTCAACGAAGGCGGCAAGCTGACCTTCGTGCCCGCCGATGAATCGCGTGAAGCCAATGCCATGTCCGGCACCATGCGCCAGCTGGTGAACAACATGGTCAACGGCGTCACCAAGGGCTTCGAGAAGAAGCTGTCGCTGGTCGGCGTCGGCTACAAGGCCGCCGCCCAGGGCAACAAGCTGAACCTCACGGTGGGCTACTCGCATCCCGTGAACATCGAAATGCCCGCGGGCATCACGGTCGCCACCCCGACCCCGACGGAAGTCGTGGTCAAGGGCGCCGACCGCCAGCGCGTGGGTCAGTTGGCCGCCGAGATCCGTGCCGTTCGTCCGCCCGAGCCCTACAAGGGCAAGGGCATCCGCTACGCGGACGAAAAGATCACGATCAAAGAGACCAAGAAGAAATAAGGAGCCACATGATGTTGACCAAGAAAGAGCTGCGTCTGCGCCGTTCGCGCCAGACCCGCATCCGCATTGCGACGCAAGGTGTGGCCCGCCTGACGGTGAACCGCACCAACCTGCACATCTACGCCACCGTCATCTCCGACGACGGCGCCAAGGTGCTGGCCACGGCCTCGACCGCCGAAGCCGACATTCGCAAGGAACTCGGCGCTTCGGGCAAGGGCGCCACGGTCGCCGCTGCCCAGCAGATCGGCAAGCGCATCGCCGAAAAGGCGAAGGCCGCCGGCGTCGAGAAGGTCGCCTTCGACCGCGCCGGTTTCGCCTACCACGGCCGCGTCAAGGCGCTGGCCGAGGCCGCGCGTGAAGCCGGCCTGCAGTTCTAACGGACACGGAGACTCACAATGGCACGAGTTCAAGCAAGAGCACAGAGCGACGGTCCGGAAGACGGCCTCAAAGAGAAGATGATCGCGGTCAACCGCGTCACCAAGGTGGTGAAGGGCGGCCGGATCCTCGGTTTCGCCGCACTGACCGTGGTCGGCGACGGCAATGGCAAGGTCGGCATGGGCAAGGGCAAGTCCAAGGAAGTGCCCGCCGCCGTGACCAAGGCGATGGAAGAAGCGCGCCGCAACATGACCAGCGTCTCGCTGAAGAACGGCACCATCCACCACAGCGTGTTCGGCCACCACGGTGCCGCCCGCGTGATGATGGCTCCCGCTCCCAAGGGGACCGGCATCATCGCCGGCGGCCCGATGCGCGCCGTGTTCGAAGTCATGGGCATCACCGACATCGTGGCCAAGAGCCACGGTTCGACCAACCCGTACAACATGGTTCGCGCCACGTTCGACGCGCTGCGCAACGCCACGACCCCGGGTCAGGTGGCTGCCAAGCGCGGCAAGTCGGTCGAAGACATCTTCGCCGCCTAAGGAGAATCCACATGGCAGACCAACAGCAAAACACCGTCAAGGTGCAGCTGGTTCGCAGCCCGATCGGCACCAAGCAGTCGCACCGCGACACGGTGCGCGGCCTGGGCCTGCGCAAGCTGAACAGCACGAGCGAACTGCAGGACACCCCGGCAGTGCGCGGCATGATCAACAAGATCGCCTACCTGGTGAGGGTTCTCTAAATGGAACTGAATACCATCAAGCCGGCCGACGGCTCGAAGAAGGCGCGTCGCCGCGTCGGCCGCGGCATCGGTTCCGGCCTGGGCAAGACCGCCGGTCGCGGCCACAAGGGCCAGAAGTCCCGCGCGGGCGGCTACCACAAGGTCGGCTTCGAAGGCGGCCAGATGCCCCTGCAGCGGCGCCTGCCGAAGCGTGGCTTCAAGTCGCAGAACCTGAAGTTCAACGGCGAAGTGACGCTGGGCCAGCTCGAAGTGCTGGGCCCGGCCGAAGTCGACCTGCTGGCGCTGAAAAACGCCAAGGTGGTCGACGCCATCGTCAAGAACGTCAAGGTGATCAAGTCGGGCGAGCTGACCAAGGCTGTGAAGCTGACGGGCATCGGCGCGACCGCGGGTGCCAAGGCCGCCATCGAGGCAGCCGGCGGCTCCCGGCCTGATAAGCAAAGCGTTGAAAGAAGGCATCCGTGGCAACTAGTGCAGCCCAGATCGCGAAGACCGGCAAGTTCGGCGACCTGCGTCGCCGGCTCGTCTTCCTGCTGCTCGCGCTGGTGGTCTACCGCATCGGCGCCCACATCCCCGTGCCCGGCATCAACCCGGAGCAGCTCGCGCAGCTGTTCAAGGGCCAGCAGGGCGGGATCCTGAGTCTGTTCAACATGTTCTCGGGTGGCGCGCTGAGCCGGTTCACGGTGTTCGCGCTCGGGATCATGCCGTACATCTCGGCCTCCATCATCATGCAGCTGCTCACCTACGTGGTCCCCACGTTCGAGCAGCTCAAGAAGGAGGGCGAGGCCGGCCGCCGCAAGATCACGTCGTGGACCCGCTACGGGACGCTGGGCCCGGCCCTGTTCCAGTCGCTGGGCATTGCGATGGCGCTCGAAGGCTCCGCCGGCCTGGTGGTGAACCCCGGGTTCGGCTTCCGCATGACCGCGGTGGTCAGCCTGACGGCCGGCACCATGTTCCTGATGTGGCTGGGCGAGCAGATCACCGAACGCGGCCTCGGCAACGGCATCTCGATCATCATCTTCGCCGGCATCGCCGCCGGCCTGCCGTCCGCCATCGGCGGCCTGCTGGAGCTGGTGCGCACCGGAGCGATGAACGCCCCGGTCGCGATCCTGATCGTGGCGCTGGTGGTGCTGGTGACGTACTTCGTGGTGTTCGTGGAGCGCGGCCAGCGCAAGATCCTCGTCAACTATGCGCGGCGACAGGTGGGCAACAAGGTGTACGGCGGCCAGTCGTCGCACCTGCCCCTGAAGCTGAACATGGCCGGCGTGATCCCGCCGATCTTCGCGTCGTCGATCATCCTGCTGCCGGCAACGGTGGTCGGCTGGTTCTCGACCGGCGATTCCATGCGGTGGCTGAAGGACATTGCAGCGACGCTGAGCCCCGGCCAGCCGATCTATGTGATGCTCTATGCCGCGGCGATCATCTTCTTCTGCTTCTTCTACACGGCCCCGGTGTTCAACAGCCGGGAAACCGCGGACAACCTGAAGAAGAGCGGCGCCTTCGTCCCCGGGATCCGTCCCGGCGACCAGACCGCCCGCTACATCGACAAGATCCTGGCGCGGCTGACGCTGGCGGGGGCGATCTACATCACCTTCGTCTGCCTGCTGCCCGAGTTCCTGATCCTGAAGTACAACGTGCCGTTCTATTTCGGCGGCACTTCCCTGCTGATCATCGTGGTGGTCACCATGGACTTCATGGCGCAGGTGCAGAACTACCTGATGAGCCAGCAGTACGAATCGCTGCTCAAGAAGGCGAACTTCAAAACGTCGCTCGGCGGCTGATTTAGAGATTTAGGAGAAAGAACATGAGAGTTTCGGCTTCCGTCAAGAAGATCTGCCGCAACTGCAAGATCATCCGCCGCAAGAACGTGGTCCGCGTGATCTGCACGGACCCGCGGCACAAGCAGCGCCAAGGCTGATTCAGAGTTTAGAGGAACGACATGGCACGTATTGCTGGCATCAACATCCCGCCGCACAAGCACGCCGAAATCGGCCTGACCGCGATCTTCGGCATCGGCCGCACGCGCGCTCGCCAGATCTGCGAAGCGACGGGCATCCCCTTCTCCAAGAAGATCAAGGACCTGACGGACACCGATCTCGAGAAGATCCGCGACCAGATCGCCGAGATCACGATCGAAGGTGACCTGCGCCGCGAAACCACGATGAACATCAAGCGACTGATGGACATCGGCTGTTACCGCGGCTTCCGTCATCGCCGTGGCCTGCCCATGCGCGGCCAGCGCACGCGCACCAACGCCCGCACCCGCAAGGGTCCGCGCAAGGCAGCGCAGGCGCTCAAGAAATAAACCGAGAGAGATCCAGATATGGCCAAGGCTCCTGCCAACAACGCCGCGCAGCGTGTGCGCAAGAAGGTTCGCAAGAACGTGTCGGACGGCGTCTGCCACGTGCACGCGTCCTTCAACAACACGATCATCACGATCACCGACCGCCGGGGCAACGCCTTGAGCTGGGCCTCTCCGGCGGCCGGGCTTCAAGGGCTCGCGCAAGTCCACGCCGTTCGCCGCGCAGGTCGCGTCGGAAGTGGCCGGCCGCGCCGCCATGGAGCAGGGCATCAAGAACCCGGACGTCGAGATCCGTGGCCCCGGCCCCGGTCGCGAGTCCTCGGTGCGCGCGCTGGCTGCGCTGGGCATCCGCATCGCGTCGATCTCCGACGTGACGCCGGTCCCGCACAACGGCTGCCGTCCGCAAAAGCGTCGTCGCATCTGACGACCGGCCCGCGCAAGCGGGTTTGAAGACCACCGCTGGCGGCGTCCGCGCTGCCAGCTCCCGCGCCAACAGGGCGCGGTAGTCATTTGAAGGAAAGTAAAAGTGGCACGTTATCTCGGCCCCAAGGCCAAACTCTCCCGCCGTGAAGGCACCGACCTGTTCCTGAAGAGCGCCCGCCGCTCGATCGCGGACAAGGCCAAGTTCGACTCGAAGCCCGGCCAGCACGGCCGCACCTCGGGCCAGCGTACCTCCGACTTCGGCCTGCAGCTGCGCGAAAAGCAGAAGGTCAAGCGCATGTACGGCATCATGGAAAAGCAGTTCCGCCGCTACTTCCGGGAAGCCGACCGCCGCAAGGGCAACACCGGCGCGAACCTGCTGTTCCTGCTCGAGTGCCGCCTCGACAACGTCGTGTACCGCATGGGCTTCGGCTCCACCCGCGCCGAAGCGCGCCAGCTGGTGAGCCACAAGGCCATCACGGTGAACGGCAAGCCGCTGAACATCCCGTCGTACCGGTCAAGGCCGGCGACGTCGTTGCCGTGCGCGACAAGTCCAAGAAGCAGAACCGCGTCGTCGAGGCCCTGCAGCTGGCCACGCAAGTCGGCCTGCCCGCGTGGGTGGAAGTGTCGGTCGACAAGGCCGAAGGCGTCTTCAAGAAGGTGCCGGACCGCGATGAATTCGGCGCCGACATCAAGGAAGCGCTGATCGTCGAACTGTATTCGCGGTAAACGGACAAAACGAGGCTCCTTGCGGAGCCTCGGACTTTAGTTTTTTCTTGTTCCCTTCCGCGCTTGCCGCGGTTTGGGCACTTCACCAGCCTTACCGGTGTAACGAGCCGGGGGTATTGAGAGGAAGTCCTGCATGCAAACCAACCTGCTGAAACCCAAGTCCATCAACGTGGAACAGCTTGGCACCAACCGTGCCAAGGTCACCCCGAGCCGTTCGAGCGTGGCTATGGCCACACCCTCGGCAACGCGCTGCGCCGGGTGCTGCTCTCGTCGATGGTTGGGTACTCGGCGACGGAGGTGACCATCGCCGGTGTCCTGCACGAGTATTCGTCGATCGACGGCGTGCAGGAAGACGTGGTGGGCATCCTGCTGAACCTGAAGGGTGTCGTCTTCAAGCTGCACAACCGCGACGAGGTCACCCTCTCGCTGCGCAAGGACGGCGAAGGCGTCGTCACGGCCGCCGACATCCAGACGCCGCACGACGTCGAGATCATCAACCCGGAGCACGTCATCGCCACGCTGTCGCAAGGCGGCAAGATCGACATGCAGATCAAGGTCGAGAAGGGCCGCGGCTACGTGCCGGGCACGATGCGCCGCTACGGCGATGAGCCGACCAAGTCGATCGGCCGCATCGTCCTCGACGCGTCGTTCTCGCCGGTCCGCCGCGTGAGCTACACCGTCGAAAGCGCGCGCGTGGAGCAGCGTACCGACCTCGACAAGCTGGTCATGGAGATCGAGACGAACGGCGCGATCACGGCGGAAGACGCGGTGCGTGCCTCGGCCAAGATCCTGGTCGAACAGCTCGCGGTCTTCGCGCAGCTCGAGGGTTCTGAACTGGCCGCGTTCGACGCGCCGGTGCAGCGCAGCTCGCAGCAGTTCGACCCGATCCTGCTGCGTCCGGTCGACGAGCTCGAACTGACGGTGCGTTCGGCCAACTGCCTGAAGGCCGAGAACATCTATTACATCGGTGACCTGATCCAGCGCACCGAGAACGAGCTGCTCAAGACCCCGAACCTGGGTCGCAAGTCGCTCAACGAAATCAAGGAAGTGCTCGCCTCGCGCGGCCTGACCCTTGGCATGAAACTGGAATCGTGGCCGCCCGCCGGCCTCGACAAGCGCTGAGCAATCAGTGGTGAAACTGGCAGTACCTGATACGGCTGCCTTTCAAGATAAAGATAGGAATACACCATGCGTCACGGACACGGACTTCGCAAACTCAACCGCACCAGCTCGCACCGCCTGGCGATGCTGCGCAACATGATGAATTCGATCATTCAGCACGAGGCCATCAAGACCACCGTGCCGAAGGCGAAAGAACTGCGCCGCGTCATCGAGCCGATGATCACCCCGGCCAAGAACCCGACGGTCGCCAACAAGCGCCTCGCGTTCGACCGCCTGCGTGACCGCGACATGGTCACCAAGCTGTTCGCCGAACTCGGCCCGCGGTACCAGACCCGTCCCGGCGGCTACACCCGCATCCTGAAGATGGGCTTCCGCGTCGGCGACAACGCGCCGATGGCGCTCGTCGAACTGGTCGACCGTCCCGACACCACGGAAGCCGAAGGCTCCGAGCAGAACGCCGCTGAATAAGCTGCTATAATTTCCCTTCTGACGCGCGGTGGAGCAGCCTGGTAGCTCGTTGGGCTCATAACCCAAAGGTCGCAAGTTCAAATCTTGCCCGCGCAACCAAATTCAAAAGCCCTCTCACGAGGGCTTTTTGTGAAATCCACCATCGAATGTCCGCTGCGGACACAAGATGCTGGATTTCAGGACCGGACACCAGATGGTGGACTGGCCCGAACAGGCGGTAGAACTAAAAAGGCGAGTCGAACGACTCGCCTTTTTTTTGCTCACGAGAAAGCCGTGTGGTCTCTCGACGCACGCGGCTTGCAATCAGCTGATGGGGTTGCGGTTAGGCTAGGTGAGCGGCCAAGCTTGTACCCAGTAAGTGACTCGCTCTCGTACGGGATGCAACTCAGCTCTGGCTTGGACGAACAGCTTCTCCGTACGTGCCCGGGACTTGAACTCAAGCCACTCAGCGTTGAACGGGTGCTCCGCGGAGTCGATGGCGAGCGGCCACTGAAGCTCCCCGGAGCCGGCGACTAGAGCCCGCACTGCTCCGTCAGCTCGGTCCTGGTCGTCTGGGTTCGACCTCACATCTACGACTGCGCTGGGCGCCCCGGCTCTGATGACCGCCGAGAGCTTTGACCTCAGAGAGGCAAAGAGCCAAGCAACCTCCGAGCAAAGGTCGCCGAAGTTCTCCCGCCCTCGAAAACCCTGCCGACTCCTGTGTGAGCAGCATTCGATGTTGGTTGGCGGCCAGCCGGCCGCCCAATGACAATCCTTTCATCGTTCCTCTTTTGTTCGCGCATGAAGAGCGCTCTACATGTAGGAACACGCAGCCCATGGGGTTCTGCGCCTCTGGCGAGGGACACGTGAAGCTGGATTCCACGCAAACCTGGACATCTCACTGGAGACGCGGCGAGAGTGCGGACGCTTGTGTCGAGACGCGAAGAGGTGATGGCCACGTCAACAGGGATTTGGAGCAAGTGCGGACACGGAGCCCTTCCGCCGGGTTGCGCCTTGCCCTGCCTCTTCCTCCTCCTTAGGCCGGAACTCTGCCATCACGGTACGAAGCGCCCGAACCCGACTCCTATGCTGGCTGAAGGCCACCAGCCCGCTTCGTTCCTGCACCCTCTTGATGTGGATGGTCATGCCTTCGGCGGCAAGAGCCTTTGCAGCCGCGCGATAGGCCTGGACGGCGGCCTGGTAGCGCTCCTCGTTCAGCCGCTCCACGTACGATTTCCTTGCCGCTGCTAGAAGCGTTACCTCCGCGGGGAAGCGCTGGCGAGGCGTGTCGACGTGGATTCCACACTCACGCGCGAACTCGCGGATGCTGGGCGGCTCCGCCGCCTGAGAGGCCTCGGTCAACCGTTGCCGGATGGTGGCGTCGTCTGTCGCGGCAAACTTATAGTCCCTCGGCAGTACCTCGTATTGCCGGCCAGAGAGCGCTTGGTCAGGGAGGGCTACAAACGAGCCACCAAGTAACGCGACCGGGTCGGCACCCGCGTGCATGCAGAGCTGCAGCAACCACGGAAGACCCGGGCGCGCACCCGCGACCCACGAGTGGACGGAAGCACGAGCTAAACCCGAACTCAGAGATGCCGCCACGACGCTGCCGTCATAGGTCCGGTCGACGAGCTCCTTGAGGCCGCTTTGAAGGTCAGCGAGCTCGAAAGTCGAATCGACCGGCGTGGCCAGCAGCCGCGCAGCCTGCGTCGCAACCCAGACCTCCTGAGGGCTCGCAGCCTCGGCGGGCGCTGTGATGCACTTGAACCCGAGGCTGCCGCACTGGGCACAGACACCGCCGATGGCCGGCCGCTTGTGAACCGGCAGCTTGTCGCTGGCCGCCGCGCCGCAGTGGTCGGATGAACGCAGCTTCACCCGATGGACCGGGCAAGCGGTCACGCACTGCAGCTTCCACAAGAGGCGGATGTACGGCATATCGTCGCCTTCGGCAACACACAGCAGGGGCAGTACAGCGTGTCGTCGCGAGTGAGGTTCGTCGGCGCAAGCACATTCGTGAACCGCAGAAGGTTGGAGCCCGCCAGGCTCACCCCCGTCGCCGCTTCAAGCCTGTCCTGCAGGTCTTTGCTCAAGGACGCGTGACCGTGAATGCGCATGCGGGCAAACTCGCGCGGAAACGACTGGCGCCCCGCACGAGGAGCCTGTTCGACGAGCAGTTCCAACAAGGAGCGTGGCTTCATGTGATGAGCAAACGCCGGTGCTCGATGTAGCTTCGCAGAGCCTGGACATCCGCAGTGCCTTGACCGGTCAGCGCCTTGGGGTAGAAGAGCGTGCGCTTAAGCATTGCCCGTCTCCATCTGGTGCACCAGCTTGCTGAATGTGGCTTCATCCCAGAACGACTCGCCGTAGAGCGCATCGCGGACCTTCGCTTCGCCTGCTTCGATTTCCTTGCGAATCAGGTCGCGAATTTTGCTGGCCTTGGCCGCCTTCTTCAGGAATTGCGGATTCCACTCGCCCCCGTTGCGCAGCTGCATCGCCGAAGCGTCGAGCAGGAGCGACTTCAAAAGTCCGATGCACCCCAAGGAAGCCTCCGGGAGCGCGTCTGAGATTTGCACGAAGTTCGGGACCTGCTCCGAGGGCCACTTGGCCTGCAGCTTGGCCACAACTTCCTGGTACGTGATTCGGTCTTCGGGCTTGTCGAGCCGATAGCGCTCCGAGGTTCAGAATGTTCGCCCGCCGCGCGACTTGGCCGTTGTCGGCAATGAGGTCAAAGAGGTCGAACGAGCCAACCAAGACCCACTTCGTGCCGCTGGTGTTCGACAGGCTCTTGAGGGTGTCCATCACCTCAGTCCCCTTTTCCAGTCGCAGCAGGTGTGCGGCTTCGTCAATGACCCCTACGCGAGTGCGACGCTCGCGCAGTGCATCCTCCAGCATCATGCGCAGGCTGCCGACGCTTTGCTTGGTGGCAGGCTGCATCACAAGCTTGCCGTCCTTGACCACCGCCGGCGACTTGCGGTCCGTGCCTGGCTCGACCAGCTGTTCCAGAAGGCTCTTGTAGATTTCCTTGAAGCTGTGACGCTTCTCGCCGTTCGCGTACGCCTCGCAAGAAATGAGCGGAACGGCGGAGGCGTCCTCCTGCATCAGTTGGGCGAAGTCCTTGAAGAGGGACTTGAGCAGCACCCGCGTGAGGGTCGACTTACCCGCGCCAGGGCGCCAGTAATCACGATGATGTTCGACTCGGAGTGAGGCATGAGAAGCGGCATCAGGTCATCCAACAGCCGCTGCATGGCCGGGTGCTTGACACGTGTTTCGTAGAAGGCCAGCTGCTTGGCCACCATGTCAGGGGAAAGCCCCACCGCCCGGTGTTGGCGGCTGCTTGAGTTTGCTTGGTCTCGTTGGTTTGCGAAGTCATGTTGTTGCGTTCTTTCAGTTTGGTTCATCGAAGCGGCACTCGGTGCCGCGGTGCGTGTAGTCGCTGGGAGGATTTAGGCGTCTCGTCCTCCCTTTAGAAGTAGTCGTCGTCAGTGACGGCCGCCGGCGCAACTGCCGTGCGCACGGGCTGCTGCAGCGAGGAAGGGTGCGAGTTGGGCCCCGCGGGCGTGGCGGGTTCGGCCTTCAGCTTGACCTTCTTGGGCTTCGTGTTGCCGTCTGCGGTAGCGTTTGCTTCAACCTCCGCCGGCTCAATCTCGCGTGCCACATAGACGCCCGGCTCGCCCTGCACTGCGTAGAGCATGTCGAGCTCACTGCCCTTACCAGTGCTGATGTCGACGATGCCGCCCATCGGGTTCTTGGCCTCTGGCAAGACTTCGGCCATGCCGAGCTTTTCGTAGAGGTAGTAGGCCTCGGAGAGTTGGTCGCGCAGGCGCTCGTCCCATTCGGCCGGGTCTCTCCACAGCCGTTCGCGCTTTTGTGAGTTCTCAACGGAGTTCTTGTCCTTCTGCGCATCCGTCTTCCGCGCGCGGTTCTCCTCGCGCAGCTGCAGCTCAAACTCCCGGCGGTACCGGCCTTCCGGCGGCCGCCGTCACGGGCCTGCGCCACGTACCAGTTGCCTCGGAAGCAGACATAGAGAATCCGCATGCGCCAGAGCTCTGTTCGCACTTCGCATTCCTCGCCCTTTTCGGCAAGCGCAAGGCGGTCGTGCCAGTACCACATGCCGTCTGCGTAAACTCCGCGCTTGCGGTCTATGACGCGCGTGGCCGGTCCGCAGTGAGGTGCCGTGAGCAGCTTCAGCGTCTGGTCGTAGCGCACCACCACATGGCTGCGTGAGCCGTACTCCGGGAGCTGGCGCTTCTCCCGGTCGTCTGGGGACATGCCAAAGCGCGGGTGAATCCGCTTGCAGTGCACGTCGAACAGGAAGTACTCGAAGACGCCGTGCAATGCCGGCAGAGTCCATCGGATGTGCTTGTCCGGGTGGTGCGTCGAAGACACCATCCGCGGGTCCTTCATGGCGATGCTGTTGCCATCGAGCTGCTGGATGATTTCCTTCTCGGTGACGCCAAGCATCCGCTCTACGATGGTCGAATCACGAGGGTGCGATGCGCGACGCCACCGGATGGTGATTCCGAACAGAGAGCAGAAGAGCAGCAGCGCATGGCTGTGGAACTCCTTCCCGTTGTCCAGAACGAGAATCTTCGGAAGGCGGTTGTTGCGGCGAACATAGTCGCGCAGGCACATGAGCACCGACGTGGAGCTCGCCGGGCTGTACGACAGATAGAAGGCGCGTGCTTTCGAAAGCGACCCGTCCACCATCAGCGTAATCGTGGGCTTACCAAGGTCCTCAACGGCCGAGCCCTTGAGGAATATGTTCAAGATGGTGTGGTCGCAGTAGCAAATCTCGTGGGGTAGAACGCCATGGACCGGGTGCTTGAAGTCGTAGGTGAGCGGAATCGGCGCGTCTGGTACGCCTTGCGCTTACCCTTCCGCGCAGCTACGTTTTCATGGCGGTCAATCCACTTGTAGAACGCCGAGCGGGACATCGGCTTGGTGTCGCCGGATGAACACAATGTGACGTAGGTGTTGTAGGACGACTGTTTGGTAGGGCACTTGGCCGTGTTGTGCCATTCCTCAAGGACCTTTTCGGCAAGCTTCACTGCGTCTGCTGGCAGTCGGCTAGTCGTGTTGCCCGGGTTGCGGGTCATCAGAGCGTCGAGTTGTTCTTGAGGTGAGTTAAGACCCTTCGTGCGCTCGCGCCACCGACGCAGAGTGCGGTCTGTCACACCGGCAGCTTCGGGGTTGTGCAGTGCGTCTAGGCGGTCAAGGGCGTCGCCCGGCTCTTAGCGTTGAGGATGGCGTCTGTGCATGTGCCCTTTTCTGCCTTCTGTGCGGCAGCAGGGCCGAGATACTGCTTGTTGAACAGCTCCTGCACGAGGGCCATAGGGAGAACGGAGTTCTTGTTCGTTTCCGTGTTCAGAACGGTGATTTGCGTTCTGCCGGGGAGGACGACCTCGTATCGGACTCCGTCGAAGAGAAAGCGCTGGCCGCTGGAGATTACGAGCGCGCTAGATGGGAGCGCTGCCTCGGGGTCGCGATTGAGCACCGCGTCAGCTCGCGCAATCGTCTCGTCACGGTAGATGATTAGTTGCCCTGTCTCCCGCACGAGTGTCTCGTGCAAGTCAACGTACGCCACTCCGTCCAGAATGAGCTGGAAGATGTGGTCCGCGGCGAAGCCGTGCTCGACCACCAGCTGCAAGTGCGGCAGCCGCTTGTGCTCAGAGAGCACGGCGGTCAGCCGGGCTCGTACCTCGTCCGAGACAACTGGGGTGGACTCCAGCGCGTAGTCCTCGAGGAACATGAGGTTCGACAGGAGAACCCGTGGGTGTTCGTCCGAGCAGCACAGGCGGTACTCGATACCCAAATCCTTGAAGTGTTCCTCCGCCTGGATGTAGTGCCACTTGCCGTCTTCGTCACGGTAGAAGCTGTGCGGCCGCTCCTCAGCCAGGCGCATAAGGCGCGGTAATTCGCGCCACTCCTCGACGATGAAGCGGTCCGGCTCGATGGCGAACAGGTCGGGGGTGTGTTGGACCCGAGTAGAGCCCTTGCGACCTTCGATGGTCAGGTCAATAGTGATTGGCTGAGGCCAGAGCTCCCGGGTGATGTGGTCCTGTTCGCGGATGTAGATGGCCGGAAACTCGCAGGTGCGGCTCTCCGCGTACAGCGCTCTGCCACCCATCTTCTTGCTGACCAGGCGCGTGCGTACACCGGTCATGCGGTACTGCAGTTCGCGCACGGGCCCTTTGGAGCGCATTCGACGAATCAATTCGCGTCCGGCCGCCGGCGTCTTCAGCTCGGCAAACATCTGTTCAAGTTCGGTATCGGTCAACATGGCCTTGGTTGATTGCGTGTGTGTCTCCAGCGTCTAGGGCCGGAAAACGCGTTTCTTCTAGATGGACACCTAAACGTACAAAATGGACAGGTCTGAGCTAAAAAACTGCAGGTAGAGTCAAAGCGTCCTCCACTACTTCATGGGCACATGCCCGAACACCAGAAAAGCCCGCCGGGGACAGCGAGCACCTCGAATCAGCGCCGCAAGACCATGTGGCAAGACGCCGCGAAGCGGCTCTTGCGGGCGGAGATGGCCCGCCATGGCTACAACTACAAATCGCTTGCGCGCGACTTGGGCGACGTCGATTCGGACCAGAGCCTGATGACGCGGATAAACCGCGGCACCTTTTCTGTGGCTTTCTTCCCGGAGGCGCTACGAGTGATGGGGACCAAGTCCGTCGACATCTCGCATCTGCCAGACCCGCGTGAGACTGCTGCGCGGCGGAAGTGACCTACGATTGAGTCACGCCAAAGGTTGTAGCAACTATAGGGTTTGCGGCGAGCATTTGCAACGGAAGCTGCTAGCTTCGTTTCATGCAGCAGCAGTGAACGCAAACATCCTGATGTGAGATGGCGGGGTGCGGTTGCGGCGCGTGCTGTATGGGCGTACAGTATCTTGGATGTTCCGGAGCCGCCATGACCAGCCCCTCGCCTACGTCCTCACCCATCCCCAGTGACTTCCCTCGGATGCGTGCACCCGCCGCCCTGGCCGGTGCGCAGCCGAAACTTGCCGTGGTGCTCCGGGATGGCCGCTATGTCACTGACTTCTCGGAAAAAGAACTGGCCGGCCGCTATTACATGTGCGCGGACCTCCTGCGGCAGCTGACCGCCTACTGCCAGCGGAAACGTGCGGAGAGACCTGAGTGGAGCAACAGCGAGCTTCTTGCCAAGGTCAGAAGGTCGCTGCACACGAAGGGCTGGGACCTCACAGACGGGGAAATCGACTGGCTAATCTCGCGCTTGAAGAACGAGCTGGCGAATTGATGTTCTCAAAGTGAGAGGGCGGCCGTGCGGCCAGCCGCCGCTAAACTGGTTCGTTTAGCGTGGAAGTCAAATGGCCAAAGAGAGCCCTGAAGAACAAGGTCCTGAGCGCACCAGTCCGGTGGTGGTGGTCACCATCAAAGAGGACGGGACCGTGGACACCCGGAGCAACATGGGGGCATACGTCTTTGTTGTGGACCGGCGCCTTCGCAGTCGCGACCAGGCCCATCCGGTAGGCGGTTTAGCCGCGTCCCTTCGCACTCTCCTCGAAGGTCTGTCTGGGAAGGACCAGCCCTTCGTCAAACAAGTTGCGAGCGACTTGGTCCGGGCGGTCAAAGGCCTGAAGCTCGATGTCGACGAGTACGGACCAACGCCCAAGGAACTCGCCCAAGTCTCAAACCTCAAGAGGTCCCCGGAGCGACATCTCGGCGACGCATTGAAGCTTCGCGAGTGAGCCCAGTGCGGCGCTGCACCGGCGGCCAGAAAACTTAGACCACAGGTCCAAATGCCGGAACCGGCCCAGCGCAGACTGCAGAGTGCGCGCGAGAGGCTGTATGGGGGCGCACCGCACCACGCGTGGTACGGTGCGCACAGCAACTGCTGACCCGCAGCCGGGTGACTTTGTTGTGCACTGGCAGTCCAGCTTCGGTGTCATCGTTATCGAAGTTCGAGGCGGCCACGTCTACGTCAACGGCGACTTGGTCGAAGTCCAAGTATGAGCACCTGCCGGTGATGCGCCAAATCTGCAATAGTTCAAGAATCTTGGTATTATCGAAGCGATGGAAGAGAACCAAGTCGTTGCGGCGCTCAGCGCCTTGGCGCATCCGATTCGGCTGAAGGTGTTCCGAGCGCTGGTCGTCGCCGGCCCAGAAGGACTTACGCCCGAGCACTTCAGGAGCAGCTCGAGGTGCCGGCCACCACACTGTCCTTTCACCTCAAAGAGCTCTCGAACGCCGGCTTAGCCGGTGCGGAGCGCGCTAGCCGCAACCTCATCTACCGAGCAGCGTTCGACCGAATGAACTCGCTTCTCGGCTACCTCACCGAGAACTGCTGCCGTGGTGCCGAGTGCGCTGTCGAACCCACTTCCGCAGATTGCCGCTGCTAGAGCCTCCCATGCCCAACAAACCGTACAACGTTCTGTTCCTCTGCACGGGCAACTCCGCGCGTTCCATCCTCGCGGAGGCGCTCCTCAACTCGCTGGCCGGCGACCGCTTCCATGCGTCTTCCGCGGGCAGTCACCCTACGGGCGCGGTGAACCCGCTCGCGGTCGAGGAGCTCTCGAGACTGCGCATCCCAACGGACGGCCTCCGCAGCAAGAGCTGGGAGGAGTTCGCCCGGCTCGGTGCCCCGGTGATGGACTTCGTCATCACCGTTTGCGACAACGCTGCTGGCGAGGTGTGCCCCGCCCGGCCAGCCAGCCCATAACGGCCCATTGGGGCATGCCGGACCCCGCAGCCGTGGAAGGCAGTGATGAAGTCAAGCGCAAGGCCTTCCACGACGTCTCAGTAATGATGAAGCGACGCATCGACATCATGCGGTCGCTGCCCCTCGAGAGCCTGGACCGGCTGGCCATCCAAAAACAAATACGGGAGGTTCCGAACCAATGACCACCAACGTCCTCATCCTGTGCACGCACAACTCCGCGCGCAGCGTGTTGTCCGAAGGCATGCTGAACCACCCGGCCAAGAAGCTTGGCAAAGGCGTGCGGGCGTACAGCGCCGGCAGCGCGCCAAGCGGCCGCATCAACCCGACCGCATTGGAGGCACTCCAGAACGCCGGCGTCTCATCCGAGGGCTACCGCAGCAAGAGCTGGGACGAGTTCACCGAGGCCGACGCTCCGGAAATGCGCATCGTCATCACGGTGTGTGACAGCGCCGCCGCGGAGCAGTGCCCGTACTGGCCAGGCAGCCCCGTCAAGGTGCACTGGGGCTACCCGGACCCGTCGAATGCGCCGGAGTCGGACAAGAAGAACGCGTTCGAGCTCACCCGGCAGGCCATCGCCTATCGAATGTTGCAGCTGCTCCAGCTGCCGCTGGAGACCATGAGCAACCGGGAGCTCCAGAAGGCTCTCACCGAAATCTCGCAGTCCTGACATGAGCGCAACCGACATCGCGGCCGGGGCCGCGGCCTCCGCGAAGCCTGCCATCGGCTTCTTCGAACGCTACCTGACCATTTGGGTCGCGCTGTGCATCTTCGCCGGCGTCGCACTCGGACAACTGCTGCCTGGCTTCTTCCAAGGCGTGGCCTCGCTTGAGGTCGCGAAGGTTAACCTGCCCGTAGGCGTGCTCATCTGGGTCATGATTATTCCAATGCTCCTGAAGATTGACTTCGGGGCACTTGGCCAAGTGAAGTCGCACGTGCGAGGCATCGGCGTGACGCTCTTCATCAACTGGGCCGTCAAGCCGTTCTCGATGGCGCTGCTCGGATGGATTTTCATCCGGCACGTGTTCGCGCCGTACCTGCCTGCCGACCAGATTGACAGCTACATCGCGGGCCTGATTCTGTTGGCTGCCGCCCCGTGCACGGCGATGGTCTTCGTATGGTCCCAACTGTGCAAGGGCGACCCTTACTTCACGCTCTCGCAGGTAGCGCTGAACGACTCCATCATGGTGGTGGCGTTCGCACCCATCGTGGCGCTCCTGCTTGGCCTCTCGTCCATCACGGTGCCCCGGGACACGCTCCTGACGTCCGTGGGCCTACATCGTCGTTCCGGTGGTTATCGCGCAGGTCTGGCGCAAGGCGCTGCTGCGCAAGGGCGTGAAGCAATTCGAGCAGGTCGTAGGCAGGCTCGGACCGTTCTCGATTTCCGCGCTGCTGCTGACGCTGGTGCTGCTGTTCGCATTCCGGGGCGAGGCCATCATCGACCAGCCCCTAGTCATCGCGCTGCTGGCTGTACCCATCCTGATTCAGGTCGTGCTGAACTCCGGCCTGGCTTACTGGTTGAACCGACGCATGGGAGTGCAGCACTGCGTTGCCGGCCCGTCGGCGCTCATTGGCGCAAGCAACTTCTTCGAGCTGGCGGTGGCCACTGCCATCAGCCTGTTTGGCTTCCAGTCGGGAGCCGCGCTGGCCACCGTGGTGGGCGTACTCATCGAAGTCCCAGTGATGCTCGCGGTAGTCGCGGTGGTGAATCGTTCCCAAGGCTGGTATGAGAGCGGCATGCGTGCCGCGCGTGGATGATGATGGAAAGCACTTTCCCGGCCTTGCGGGCCGACCTTTTCGATGTTCCGACGCAGGACCGACTGCGCGTGCCGGCACCGTCCCTGCATCGCCCCAGGTTTCTGATGCTGTACGGCTCCCTTCGGGACCGCTCCTACAGCAGGCTTCTCACGTTTGAGGCCGCTCGGCTTCTCGAGGCTATGGGTGGTGAGGTCAAAATCTTCGACCCCAGCGGGCTGCCCTTAGCCGACAGCGCGCCTGACGCGCACCCCAAGGTCCGGGAGCTGCGCAAGCTGGCGGAGTGGTCCGAGGGCATGGTCTGGTGCTCACCGGAGCGCCATGGCTCGATGACCGTCGTCATGAAGACGCAGATTGACTGGATTCCGCTGTCGGTTGGAGCTGTGCGACCAACGCAAGGAAAGACGCTCGCGGTGATGCAGGTCTCCGGCGGCTCCCAGTCGTTCAACGCCGTGAACCAGCTGCGCGTGCTTGGTCGCTGGATGCGCATGCTGACCATCCCGAACCAATCGAGCGTCGCCAAGGCGTTCAACGAGTTCACCGAGGACGGGCGCATGAAGCCGTCCGCCTACTACGACCGGGTGGTCGACGTCATGGAGGAGCTCTTCAAGTTCACGCTCCTGACTCGGGACATCGGCCCGTACTTGGTGGACAGATACAGCGAGCGGAAAGAAAGCGCTGAAGAGCTTTCGAAGAGGGTCAACCAAGGGGCCATCTGAAACAGGAGAGCGGGCGCGCATCCGCCCTCTCTCTTGCCCAACCTCTCATATTTTCATAAGATATGGAGGGATAGAGATGAAGGCATGAACAAGGACGAAGTCATCAAGGCGCTGTCGGCGCTCGCGCACCCCAAACGGCTGGACGTGTTTCGCCTGCTGGTGGTCGCCGGCTCCGAAGGAACAACACCGGCGTGCTGATGGAGCAGCTCCGGGTCCCATCCGCCACGATGTCCCTGTACCTGAAGGAGCTGACGGCAGCCGGCCTCGTCACGCAGGAGCGTGCTGGCCGCAACGTCATCTACAGGGCGGTTTACGAGTCCATGGACGGCGTGGTTGCGTTTCTGACCGAGAACTGCTGCAAGGGGCTGGCCAAGTCCAAGAAGCCAGAAACCGCAGACGCATGGGGGTGCTCGGCACCCGGTCGAAAGGATTGACCATGAACAACATCTCGCTGCGCCAGGCAAACGCCGCCGACTGGCCGGCCATCTCCGCACTGCTGGAAGCGAACAAGCTGCCCCTCGATGGCGCTCGGGCTCACATCAACACGTTCATCGTTGCGGAGGCCAATCACGAGGTGGTGGCGTGCGCCGGCGCGGAGCTGTATGGCGACGTCACGCTCCTGCGCTCGGTCGCCGTCGCTCCCGGCCTGCAAGGGCAGGGCATCGGCAAGGGGTTGGTGAGCTTCATGCTGCAGGAGGCGCGCCGCCGCAATATCGCCGAGGTCTACCTGCTCACCACCACTGCGGCGAAGTACTTCGAGCGATACGGGTTCGCGCCCATGGCCCAAACCTCGGCACCCGCGCTGTTGAACGCCTCCGCGGAGCTGCAGGGCGCGTGTCCCGCCAGTGCCCAGCTTATGGGGCTCGCACTCGTCGACCGCCTGGCGCCGTCGCTCGACCGTCTGCCGGTCGCTGTCCTCGGAGCAGGGCCGGTTGGTCTGGCTGCGGCCGCCAAGCTCCTTGAGAGGGGCATCCCCTTCGTGGTTCTCGAGGCCGCGCCACGCGTTGGCGCCAACCTCCTCGACTACGGGCACGTGCGCCTCTTCTCGCCTTGGCAGTACAACGTGGACCACACCATGCGCGACATGCTGCAGGCCACGGGTTGGAAGATGCCTCCTTTGCAGGAGCTCCCGCTCGCCAGCGAAGTGGTCACGAGGGTGCTGCAGCCCTTCGCGGAGCTGCCGCAGGTCTCGGGCAACATTCTCTTGAACACCAAGGTCCTCTCCGTGTCTCGGGAGGGCTTCGACAAGGTGAAGACCGCCGGCCGCGAGAAGGCGCCCTTTGTCATCCGCGCGCGCCAGAACGGCAAGGATGTCGAGCTCAAGGCGCGTGCCGTCATCGACAGCACCGGCACCGGAACACGCGGAACCCCGTGGGCGCCAATGGCGTCCCCGCAGTCGGTGAGGAGCAGGTGGCCAGCCGCGTGTTCTACGGTATCCCTGACGTTGCCGGTGTGGCACGGGCGCGCTACGCAGGCAAGAAAACGCTGGTTGTTGGTGCGGGGCACTCGGCAGCGAACGCGCTCTTGCTCCCGGCGGACCTGGCCAAACAGGCGCCCGGCACCAAGCTCGCGTGGTCCGTGCGCTCGCCGGTGCTCACGCGGGTGTTCGGTGGGGGTGATGCGGATGCGCTTCCTGCTCGCGGTGCCTTGGGCACTGCGCTCAAGCAGCTGCGGGACTCCGGCGGGTTGGAGTTCGTCGCTGGCCTGCGTGTCACCGAGCTGCGGGAGCAGGGGGACAAGCTCGTTGCAATCGGGGTGACCGCGGACGGGCGTTCGCAGAGCATCGAAGGCGTCGATGAAATCATTTGCGCCACCGGACAGCGGCCTAACCTGACGCTCACGAGCGAGTTGCGCGTGAAGCATGACCCCCGGCTGGAGTCGAACGAGGCGCTTGGTCCGCTCATTGACCCCAACCTTCATAGCTGCGGGACGGTTCGCCCTCACGGCCATCGCGAACTGGGGCACCCGGAACCGGGCCTCTACACAGTGGGCGTCAAGAGCTACGGCCGCGCGCCGACATTCCTGATGGCGACCGGCTTTGAGCAGGTGCGTTCCGTGGTCGCCGCGCTGGCTGGCGACATTGAGGCAGCCGACCGGGTGGAGCTCGACTTGCCTGAAACCGGCGTGTGCAGTGCGAGCTTCGGACCTGAGGACACTGCCGACGCTGGTGGCTGCTGCGGTGGACCTCCGAAAGAGGATGCCAGCGCGTGCTGCGTGCTCGACGAGACGAAAAAGGCTCAAGGCGAGGGCGGCTGCGGGTGCGGCACGGCGCCCGCAACCCAAGCACCCGTCGCGGTCGCCGCGAAGGCCGGTGGCTGCGGGACAAGCAGCTGCGGTGCTCCCGCGCCCGCGAAGGCGAAAACCAGCTGCTGCGGCTGATGCTGTCACGACGCGCAGGCACGGTTGCGGCTCTTGGGACTGCCCAGACCCTTGCCCGGGCATCCAGCTACTACCTGCCGGCCATCGTGGCCGCGCCGATGGCCCGCGACCGGGCATCTCGACGCCGACGGTGTTCGCTGCGTTCTCGCTTGCGCTGGTCGTCTCCGCATTTCTGGGCCCGCACTCCGGTCGGGCAATTGACCGGTGGGGCGGCCGTCCGGTGCTCATGGCGACAAACGTCGTCTTCGCACTGGGCCTGGCGCTGCTCGGGTCGACGCAGAGCACCGGTCGATGTTCCTTGCGTGGGCGGTGCTGGGCCTCGGAATGGGCAGTGGCCTGTACGAGGCGGCCTTCGCCGCATTGGTGCGCCTCTATGGGAACAACTCGCGTAGCGCCATCACCGGCATCACTCTCATCGCCGGTTTCGCGAGCACCGTGGGCTGGCCGCTCACCACCTGGCTGCAGGCTGACTTCGGTTGGCGGACCGCGTGCTACGCGTGGGCCGTGCTGCACCTGGTCGTCGGACTACCGCTGAATTGGTCGCTGCCAAAGGCCGCACGGTATTGTCCCGCGAAGGCCGTGGACGGCCACGCAACGGCGCATTCAGAGGTGCCGTTGCGTTCGGCGGTGCTCCTCGCGTTCGTTTTTGCCGCGACCTGGTTCATCAGCACTGCTATGGCGGCGCATCTCCCCAGATTGCTCCGTGGCAGCTGGCGCAACGATGGCCGCGGCAGTTGCGGTTGGAGCCCTCATCGGACCGGCCCAGGTCGGCGCACGACTCCTAGAGTACGGGTTATTGAGCAAGGTCCACCCGCTGCTGTCGGCTCGCCTTGCCGCCGCGATGCACCCCATCGGTGTCGCAGTTTTGGCGACATTCGGCGCGGTCGCGGCTCCAGTGTTTGGAATCCTGCATGGCGCCGGGAACGGCATCTTGACCATCGCAAAGGGCACGCTCCCGTTGGTCCTCTTCGGCCCGCTCGGTTATGGGCACCGACAAGGCGTGCTGATGGTACCGGCGCGCGTCACCCAAGCACTGGCGCCCTGGCTATTCGGGTTGGCGCTGGACCGATGGGGTGCCGGTGCACTCGTGCTCTCTGCGGCCATCGGCCTGGCCGCGTTGGCTGCGCTGGCGATGCTGCGCGAGGACTCAACGACTTCGACCGGAGGCACGGCCGCTGGTACTGGAACGTCGGCGTCGTAGCCGCTAACCCGTGGCACTCCTCGCGCCTCAGTTGGGCTGCAACACCCCGGGCTTTCTTCCACCCTCACGGTCCTTAGGCGCAGCGCGTTAGCGATAACGCTGACCGAGGACAACGCCATGGCGGCCGCAGCGACGACTGGCGAGAGCAGTAGCCCGAAGAACGGGTACAGCACTCCAGCGGCGAGCGGAATACCGGCCACGTTGTAGGCGAAGCTGAGGAACAGTTCTGTCGAATGTTCCGCATGGTCGCGTGCGACAGCTTGCGAGCGCGAACGATGCCCATGAGGTCGCCCTTGAGGAGCGTCACTCCGGAGCTCTCCATCGCCACGTCTGTCCCAGTGCCCATCGCGATGCCGACTTCGGCTGCCGCCAGAGCTGGAGCATCGTTCACACCGTCGCCCGCCATGGCGACCACGCGACCTTCGGTGCGCAGGCGCTGCACGATGTTTGCCTTGTCTTCGGGGAAGACCTCGGCGACTACTTCGTCGATGCCCAGTTCCTTGCCGACAGCTTCGGCCGTCGTCTTGCCGTCCCCGGTAAGCATCACGATGCGCACGCCGGCTTCCCGAAGGGCCTTCAGAGCAGCAGGCGTGGTCTCCTTGATGGGGTCCGCGATTGCGACAAAGCCGGCGAGCTTCCCATCCAGCGCGACGAAGATGACGGTGGCAGATTTCGCGCGCTGCTTTTCGGCGGAGCCCTGCAGGGGAGAAACGCTGACGCCATGTTCGGCCAGAATTTGGCCGCTCCGCTGACCACGCTGACGCCCGACACCATCCCGACGACGCCCTTGCCGACAGGAGAGTCAAAGTCCGTGACCTCCGAGAGCTGTAGCTTGCCTTCTTGAGCAGCTGCCACAACGGCCATGGCCAACGGGTGCTCGCTGGCACGTTCGACGCTGGCCAGCTTCTGCAGCACGTCGACTGCGCGGAAACCAGCCGCAGGCTCGATGTGCACTACCTTAGGCCGGCCCTCGGTCAAGGTGCCCGTCTTGTCCACGACCAGCGTATCGACCTTCTCCATGCGCTCGAGCGCCTCGGCATCCCGAATCAGCACCCCGTGCTGAGCGCCGCGCCCGACTCCCACCATGATGGACATGGGCGTCGCCAGACCAAGTGCACAGGGACACGCGATGATGAGAACAGCGACGGCGGTGATGAGCGCGTACGAGAACGCCGGGCTCGGCCCCCACAGCAACCAAGCTCCGAATGTCAGCACCGCCACGACGATGACCACCGGCACGAACCAGGCGGCGACTTGGTCAGCCATGCGCTGAATCGGCGCCCGGCTGCGCTGAGCGGCCGCCACCATGTGGACGATTTGGGACAGGAGGGTGTCTGCGCCGACCTTCTCCGCGCGCATCACGAACCCGCCAGTCTGGTTGATGGTCCCTGCCGTGACCTTCGAGCCCGGTGCCTTCGCGACCGGCATGGGTTCACCGGTGACCATCGACTCGTCGACCGTTCCCTTGCCTTCCACCAGCTCACCGTCGACTGGCACTTTCTCGCCGGGCGCACACGGAGGCGTTCACCGACCTCGATAGTGTCGATTTGCACCGTCTCATCAGAGCCATCGGCCATGACGCGAACGGCCGTCTTTGGGGCCAAGTCAAGGAGCGCCTTGATGGCTCCAGAAGTCTTCTCACGTGCGCGCAGCTCGAGGACTTGGCCGAGCAGCACCAGAACCGTGATAACGGCGGCTGCTTCGAAGTAGATGGCCACCGCACCACCGTGCCCGCGCAGCTCCGACGGGAACAGGCCAGAGCGAGAGTGCCGACCATGCTGTACAGCCAGGCTGCGCCCGTGCCAAGCGCAATCAGCGTGAACATGTTCAAGCTGCGATTCACTAGGGACTGCCACCCGCGAACGAAAAACGGCCACCCAGCCCAGAGCACGACGGGCGTTCCGAACAGCATCTGAATCCAGTTGGAAGTCTGTGGCGCGACGAGGTGCCCAATGTTGAACAAGTGCCCGCCCATCTCCGGGAAGAAGACCGGGACCGTCAACGCCAAGCCAATCCAGAACCGGCGGGTCATGTCCCGGAGTTCCGGGCTTTCGCCAGTCTCGCCCGTGGCGATGACCGGCTCGAGTGCCATCCCGCAGATAGGGCAGTTGCCCGGACCCATCTGACGGATTTCCGGGTGCATCGGGCACGTGTACTCAACGTCCTTGCTGCCCTTCACCATCGCCGCGGGGGCAGCTGCAGGTGCCGCCGCCGGCGCCGCGTGGTGATGATGCTGGCCGTGATGCTCGTGACCGTGGCTATGCCCGCGCCCGTGCCCATGCGCGTGGCTCGATGGGGCGCCAACCGGCTCCGGGAACATGCCGCACTTCGGGCACGTGCCGGGGCCGGCCTGCCGCACCTCTGGGTGCATTGGGCAGGTGTACTCGGTTCCCGCGGCGGCCGGAGCGTGGTCATGAGCGTGGTGCTGGTGCCCGGCACCGTGCTCTCTGTGCGATGAGTGTTCCCGTTGCATGGCGCGTGCTCCCGGTTGTCTAAGTGTGGGGCTGCTAGGCGCGCTCAGGAGGCGCAGCAGGAGCCTGAGGCCAAAAGACCCCGGCTGGATTCGTTCTCGGCGGCCTTTCCTGGACCGCATCCGCATCCGCAACCGCAGCCGGCTGACGCTCGCTGGACAGTCGGCTGGGCCGGCTCCTGCCGAACTTCCTGCGGTGTGTAGCCGGCGTCCCGGATGGCCTCGGCCAGCTCGGCGGCCGCCGCACTGCTGTCTATCCGGACGAGCTTCTGCTGGATGCGGATGTCCACCCGCGCATCCTTGTCGACACTCGCCACGGCGCGGAAGATGGCGCTAGCGCAGTGTCCGCAGGTCATGTCGCTGACTTGGAAGGTGACCATTGAGAGTTCCTTTCTGGGTTGGTGAAGGAACTATCAACCTTGACATGATGGGAGGGTCAAGGGCTTTTTGTGAGGCGCAAAACTTCTTGACCTTCCCACAGGGGCAAGGTCTACGATGTCTGTCGGCTGGCTACAAAAGCCGGTTTGTATACGGTTGAACTTTCCGCCCCACGGTAAACTAACACCTGTGAAGTCGCTTCGCATCTGGCTCTTGGTATTGATGGCAGTGCTGCTCCCGCTGAGGGGCGCGCTGGCTGCTGCCATGATGTGTCATGTCGCGGGGACGGGCGTGCAGACCGAGGTTCAGATGGCTGAGCGCTCGCACGACCATGGGCATTCGCACTCCGACGTGGCGAGTGGCGGCCACCATGGCGCAGAGGTCACGTCTCAAGCCACCGACCACCACGATTTCGCCGGCGTCGGCGACCCGGCCGACAAGTGCAACCTCTGCTCGGCTTTCTGCTCGGTGACGGGCATGGTCAGCGGCACAGCTACGGCTTCAGAGCCGCAGACGCTCACCACCGTTTTTCCACATCTCTACGCTCCGCCTCCAAGCTTCATCTCGGACGGCCAGGGAGCGTCCTCCCCGAACCATCTGACCCATTGAGGCCTCCGCGCGAGCCCTGATGGCGCTCGTGCGTCCGCACGGGCATCGGCCGACCACCTGCGTCGGCGGTTCAGATGACTTCGGTAATGAAAAAGAAAACCTCTTGGCTGGCTGCAGCCATGGCTTTGGGACTTCCGCTCGCGGCAGCCGCCCGGCCAATCCCGCAGACCCTGCTGCGCCCGCGCAGCCGCTCGGCTACCAGTCCGCCTTCTCGGACTACAAGCCATGGCAAGACATCAAGCCCGCTGACTGGCGGGCCGTCAACGACACCGTCCGTGACGCCGCTGCTAAGGGTGGAAGTCATGGCGGCCACGGAGTTGTCCCGGCTGCTCCCTCTGGTCCTGCAGCTGCTCCCCAACCAGCGCCGCGGCCGGCAACTCCCAGTCCGGCTCCCGCTGCTGCGCCTCAGGCGCCGGCAGGCCATCAGGGTCACGGAGGCCACAAATGATTCGTCTCACAGCTACAGCGGCAGCAGCGCTGTTCCCGGCCGGCTGCGCCTCGTTCTCGCCGGACGGTGGTTTCGACCGCGTGACGGAGCTCACCAAGGAGCGTGCCGGTCAAACGCCGACGTACCAGCGCAGCGCGCAGGATGCCGACAACGCTCGTGCTCGCGTCGACGAACTGCTGAAGCAGCCGCTGAGCGCCGAAACCGCCGTGGAAGTCGCCTTCCTGAACAACCGTGGCCTGCAGGCCAGCCTGAATTCGCTCGGTATTGCCGAATCCGAGCTGGTGCGTGCCGGGCGGTTAGCCAATCCGCTGTTCAGCTTTGGTCGCATGCGCGAGGGCCACGGAATTGTGGAAATCGAGCGGTCCGTCGTCTTCAACGTGCTGGGCCTGCTCACCATGCCGGTCGCCCAGAACGTCGAGCGCCGGCGATTCGAGCAGACGCAGCTCCGGCGGCAAGCGACGCCGTCGGCGTGGCAGTGGAAGCCCGCCGGGCCTTCTACAGCGCTGTCGCAGCTCAGGAAACGGTGAAGTACCTGCAGCAGGTCAAAGAAGCGGCGGACGTGTCCAACGAGCTGGCCAAGCGCATGGTCCAGCAGGCAATTTCAACAAGCTGGCTCAGATGCGCGAGCAGGCGTTCTACGCCGACACAACGTCAGAGCTCGCCCGTGCCCAGCACCAGGCTGTCGCGGAGCGGGCGCTTGGCGGCGCGCGCCTTGGGCCTCTGGGGCCAGCAGCTTAGCTTCAAGCTGCCTGACCGGCTGCCAGACCTGCCGAAGGCACCGCTGGAGCCGCAGAACGCCGAGCAGACCGCGATGGAGAAGCGCTTGGACATCCTGGCGTCTCGTCGCAGTGCGGAGTCCACGGCCCGCTCGCTGGGTCTGACCAAGGCGACCCGGTTCATCAACGTGCTCGAGCTTGGCTACAACAACAAGAGCGTGACTGGCGAGGAGCGCGCGAACGGCTACGAGATTGAGCTGGAACTGCCTATCTTCGACTTCGGTTCGACTCGGATGGCGCGCGCTGAAGCCACGTACATGCAGGCGCTGCACCGCACCGCGGAAGTCGCCATCAATGCGCGCTCGGAGGTTCGGGAGTCCTACTCGGCGTACCGGACGGCCTATGACCTAGCAAGACACTACCGGGACGAGGTCGTCCCGCTGCGCAAGCGCATCTCCGAAGAAAACCTCCTTCGCTACAACGGGATGCTCATTGGTGTCTTTGAACTGCTTGCCGACTCGCGCGAGCAGGTCCGTGGCGTGACTTCGTATGTCCAGCCCTGCGGGACTTCTGGATTGCCGACACGGCGCTCAACACCGCCCTGACGGGCCGCTCGCCTGGCGCAAGTGCCTCCGCTGGTCCGTCCTCCGAGGCTGCTGCACCTGCGGCTGCCGCGCACTGAAAGCACAAGTAATGCCGAATCGACGCAATTTCTTCAAGACGGCAGGTGCTGTCGCCCTCGGTGCGACTGCCGTGAGCCGTGTGGGTGCTGCCTCGCTGCCCGAGGCAGTCATCCAGACTTCGCCGACCATGCAGCCGCCGCTGGTGCCGAACACCGGCCGGCCCTACAACCCTGTGGCCACCCTGAACGGCTGGTCGCTGCCTTGGCGCATGAACAACGGCGTCAAGGAGTTCCACCCGGTCGCCGAGCCTGTCGTGCGCGAGTTCGCGCCGGGCATGAAGGCAAACCTGTGGGGCTACAACGGCTCCAGCCCCGGCCCGACCATCGAAGCGGTCGAAGGGGACCGGGTCCGCATCTTCGTGACGAACAAGTTGCCTGAGCACACGACGGTGCACTGGCACGGAATCATGCTGCCCTCGGGGATGGACGGTGTGGGCGGCCTCACGCAGCCGCATATCCCTCCCGGCAAGACGTTCGTGTACGAGTTCACGTTGCTTCGCTCGGGCACGCACATGTACCACCCGCACGCCGATGAGATGGTGCAGATGGCCATGGGGATGATGGGCATGTTCATCATCCATCCGAAGGACCAGCGCCAGATGCGGGTGGACCGGGATTTCGTCTTCCTGCTGGCGGCCTACGACATCGAGCCAGGCGCAGCCACGCCGAAAACGGCCGAAATGACGGACTTCAACCTGTGGACCTTCAACAGCCGCGTCTTCCCCGGCATCGACCCCATCGTCGCCCGGACTGGCGACAGGGTGCGGGTGCGCGTGGGCAACCTGACCATGACGAACCACCCCATTCACATGCACGGGCCGCACTTCACTGTAACCGGTACGGATGGAGGCTGGATTCCGCCGGCAGCCCGCTGGCCGGAAGTCACGACGGACGTGGCGGTCGGCCAGATGCGCGCGTTCGAGTTTGACGCAGTTGCTGGCGACTGGGCTATTCACTGCCACAAGTCGCACCACACCATGAACGCCATGGGACACGACGTGCCGAACATGATTGGCGTCGACCATCGCGGAGTGGCCGAGCGCATCACCAAGCTCGTGCCGGACTACATGCTGATGGGCGAGCGAGGCATGGCTGACATGGGCTCCATGGAGATGCCGCTTCCGGACAACACGCTGCCCATGATGACCGGCCAAGGCCCGTTCGGACCGATGGAGATGGGCGGCATGTTTACCGCGGTGAAGGTGCGCGACGACGTTCAAAGGGGCAACTACAAGGACCCGGGTTGGTACAAGCACCCGCAGGGCACGGTGGCTTACGAGTACACCGGCGAGCTAGCCGCCCCCACGCGCGCCGCAGCACCTGCACGGGATAGCAAGACCATGAACGTCCGCAAGCCCACCGACCATTCCGGCCACTAAGCAACCAGAAGGAGCACACACACATGAAGACCAAGCAACTTTTTCGCCGTCATCGTGGCCGGCGCCGCCGTCCTATCGTCCAACGTCTTTGCCCACACTGACAAGCCGCATGCGGCGCCGCAGAAGTTCGATGCGAGCAAAGTGGAAGACACGCCTTTCGGTCAGCAAGGGGACCCGAAGAAGGTCACCCGCACGATTCGCGTTGGTATGAACGACAAGATGCGCTTCGACCCGGAGAACATCGTCGTGAAGAAGGGCGAGACCATTCGCTTCGTCGTGGCCAACAAGGGGGCCGTTCTGCACGAGATGGTGCTGGGCACATCCCGGCGCTGAAGGAACACGCGGAGCTGATGAAGAAGCACCCGGGCATGGAGCACGACGAGCCCAGCATGACTCACGTAAAGCCCGGAGCCACCGGCGACATCGTGTGGCAGTTCACCAAAGCGGGCGAGTTCCAGTTCGCGTGCCTCATTCCTGGTCACTTTGAAGCCGGCATGGTCGGCAAGTTGACGGTCAAATGAAGCGCAGAACGCTCCTGAGTGTCGCCGCGGCCGCCGCGGCGGCGAGCATCCCCGCACTGGCAGCAGCGTCGGTGCCAGAGGTCCACGTCTTTAAGGACCCGAACTGCGGCTGCTGCGGCGCGTGGGTCGACCACCTGAAGGCGGCTGGCTTCCCGGTGAAGGTGACCGAAGTTTCTGACACTGGTGCAGTGCGAAAGCGCCAAGGCATCCCGGACCAGTTCGGCAGCTGCCACACCGGGGTGGTTGCCGGCTACGCGCTCGAGGGCCACGTGCCGGCGGAGGAGGTAAAGCGCCTCCTCACCCAGAAACCTGCAGCCGCGGGTCTGAGCGTCCCCGGCATGCCGGTCGGCTCACCCGGCATGGAAGTGGGCTCACGCAAGGACCCATACCAGTCCTTCTCATCGACAAGGCAGGGCGCTCCAGCGTGTTTGCCACTTACCCCAAGTCCTAAGGAGAGTATCGCCATGAAAGCAATCCACACCCTTGTTATCGCTGCCAGCCTCTTCGCCTCTGCCGGCGCATTCGCCCAGTCGGCTGCTCCCCAGAGCGGTAGCACCGCGGCTGCCTCTGCCCAGACCGACGGCGAAGTCCGCAAGGTCGACCTGGCACAAGGCAAGGTCACGCTGCGCCACGGGCCGCTGACGAACCCGGACATGCCTGCCATGACCATGGTGTTCACGGCCTCCGACAAGAAGCTGCTGGAAGGCCTGAAGGAAGGCGACAAAGTGCGATTCACTGCCGACAAGCAGAACGGCATCTACGTGGTGACCGCTATCGAAGCGGCCAAGTAAACGCCTGAGGCAACGGTGCGACCTCGGAAGCGCTGTTGCCTCACACGCTGTCCGCCTGTCGTCAATTAGTGTGTTCTGTCCTCAACCGCAATGGAGATAAGCATGAAGACCTTCCGCGTTCCAGTTCTCGTCGCCTCGGCATGCATTGCGTTCAGCTCGATGGCTGTCGCTCAGTCGAGCTCCCACGGCAGCTCCGGTCACGGCTCCCAAGGTCATGCCGCGCAGGGCCAAGCTGCTTCCAAGTCGCAAGGCGCCAAAGTGGACATGCACGCCAGCATGATGGCGGGCATGCAGAAGATGCAAGAGATGAAGCCCACCGGCGACACGGACAAGGACTTCGCGATGATGATGCGCATGCACCATCAGCAGGCCGTGGAGATGGCGCAGGCCGAACTGCAGGGTGGCAAGTCGCCCGAGCTGAAGGAGATGGCGCAGAAAATCATCCGCGACCAGAAGAAGGAAATTGGGCAGCTCGACAAGTGGCTCGCCAAGAATAAGTGAGGCTTGGAATGGCTCATCAGAAACACCAATCATGCATCGACGCGTGCTACGCGTGCGCGCAGGCTTGCGACCACTGCGCAGTCTCCTGCCTACAGGAGCAGGACGTGAAGATGATGGCTCGTTGCATCGCGCTGGACATCGACTGCGCTGCAGCGTGCCGACTGGCTGCCGGCTACATGTCCCGAGGTTCCGAGGGCATCAAGCAGGCCTGTGCGTTCTGCGCGCAGATTTGCCGGCTGTGTGCCGAAGAGTGCGCCAAGCACAAGATGGACCATTGCCAAGCCTGCTCCGACGCGTGTCGGCGGTGCGCCGAGGAGTGCGAGCGCATGGCGGCGTAGCCGTTTTGGTGCGAGCGGATATAAGCCATCCGCGCTACACTGTTTCCAATGGTTAGCCGAACCACTCGCCGCCTCAGCACCATCGTCTTGATGGTGCTGTCGCTGCTGTTTTCGCAGCTGGCGTTGGCGAACTACATCTGCCCGACCGGGACGCCCAGCGAGCAGGTGGTGATGGAAATGGCGCCCGGCGAGCCATGTGAAGGCATGGCTTCCGACGAGGCCCAGCCCGTGCTGTGCCTGCAGCATTGCACAAAGGCTCCTCAGTCGTTCGACCCCGTGCAGCTCCCGACAGTGAGCCTGCCTGCGGTCGTTCTGGTCCTTCTTGTTCCGGAAGTGCTGGACAACGAAGCTTCCGAATCGGCCGTCATGGCTGACGCCGGTCAGGCTCGACCACCTCCGGACCCGCTCTTCCTGTCCACACTCAGACTTCGAGTCTGACCTCTCCGTCGACACATCGGCGTCGCCGCGGCATGGCCCGCGCGCGACTTCCGCCCCATTGTCTTCGGAGATTCCATGCTTATCCGTTTCCTTCCTGCGGCCGGTGCACTGGCCGCACTCCTGCCGGCTCTCGCCGGGCAGCGCCCCTGACACTGGAGCAGGCACTCGAACTTGCGGCGCAGCGCTCCCGTGCTGTGCGTGCAGCACGCGCCGGCGCGGCAGGCGCTGCTGAGGCCGCGCGCGCTGCCGGGCAGCTCCCTGACCCGATGCTCATGGTCGGCATCGAGAACCTGCCTATCACTGGCCCGGACCGCCTTCGCACCACCGCGGATTCAATGACCATGAAGCGTATTGGGGTGAGCCAGAGTGGGTGTCCCCCGAAAAGCGAGCGCTTCGCCAAGCGGCTGCTACCGCGCAGGTTGGACGGGAAGCGGTAGCTGGCCTGGTTGCCTTGGCAGACACCCGCCTGCAGACCGCGCTGGCCTACCCGGATGCCTACTACGCCGCCCAAGCACTGAAGCTCACGGCCCTTACTGAGCACCATGTGCATGAGGAGGCGGAAGCCGCACGAGCCCGCCTTGCGTCATCGGCGGGCAGCAGCCGAGGAAGTCCTGCAGCTGACGGCAGCACGAGGGGTGGCGGAAGACGAATCCGCGGATGTGGGACAAGCACAGGCCGCTGCACTCGCCAACCTGCAGCGCTGGGTTGGGTCGCGTCCAGACGAACTGGTGCCGCCGGCGCTGCCGTCCAGCCGTGGCGAGCAGGCCTATGTTGCCGACCATCCCGCGGTGGTCCAGGGCGCAACGTGACATCGAGGTGGCGCGCACAGAAGCCTCTGCCACGGCCGCAAACCGGAAGCCGAACTGGACCCGGGAGGCCTCCTATGGACAGCGCACGGGCTTCTCGGACATGGTCAACATCGGCGTGACTATCCCGCTGCCAATAGCTCCGGCGAGCGCCAGGACCGCGAGACTGCAGCCAAGCTCGCAGCCGTGGAGAAGGCGGAGGCTGCGCTCGAAGAGGCCACGCGCATGGCCGCGGGCGAGTACCGCGCCCTTGCGAGCGACGCTCAGCGTCTCGGGCAGCGGGTGGAGCGCTACCGGGCTGGCGTCGTGACACCAGCGCAGCAGCGCGTTCAGGCGGCCTTGGCCGGCTATCGCTCGAACCAAGTGCAGCTCATGACGCTTTTCGAGGCACGGCACGCGGAGGTAGAGGTTCAGCGCAAACTGCTCACGCTCCAGCGAGACCTAGCCAAGGCGCAGGCGCAGCTTGCCTTCAAACCCATTCCCGGAGGTGCCCAATGAGGCGCACTCACATCGCGGCCGCAGCTGTTGCGGCAGTAGCCCCGCCGCCGGTGGCTTCTTTGCCGGCAAGCACGTCGGCACCTCGGACCACCCCCAGACAGTCAGCGCACCCGGCGCAGGACCGGAGGGCGAGCGCAAGGTCCTCTACTGGCACGACCCGATGGTCCCCGGGCCTCGGTTCGACAAGCCCGGCAAGTCGCCTTTCATGGACATGCAGCTTGTGCCGGTGTACGCCGACGAGCAGAACGACACTGGAGTGAAGGTCAGTCCGGGCGTGCAGCAGAACCTTGGCATTCGTACGGCCACGGTGACGCGCACTCAGGTAGCCAGTTCGTTCGACGCAGTCGGCACCGTGCAGTTCGACGAGCGACTGACCGAGGCCGTCCAGACCCGGGTCAACGGCTACGTCGAGCGCCTGCTAGTCCGCGCGCCCATGGAGTACGTCCGTCGCGGGCAGCCGCTGGCAACGATTTTTGCCCCGGACTGGCTGGGGCCGCAGAACGAGTATTTGGCCTTGAAGCGAGCCGGCGTCTCGGAGGACCTCCTCTCCGCAGCGCGGGACCGGATGCGCGCGATGTCCATTCCGGATGCGCTATTGCGGCAAAGCGAGCAGGTGGGCACCGCTCAAGCCCGATTCACAGTGCCGGCCCCGGTGAGCGGAGTCGTGGCGGAGCTCGGCGTGCGCGACGGCGTGGCTGTGAACCCCGGCATGACGCTTTTCCGAATCGCCGGCCTTGAGCGGGTCTGGGCAGTCGCGGAGGTGCCGGAAGTGCAGGCCGTTCGTCTCCGCCGTGGCCAGAAGGTGAAGGCAGCCCTGCAGGCAGACGCATCGCAGACGTTCGACGGGGAGCTCAAGGAAATCCTTCCTCAGGTCAGCTCCAACACACGGACCGTGCAAGCCCGCTTCGAGGTTGCCAACAAGGCTGGCCGTCTCACGCCGGGGATGCTCCTGCGCCTGCAGGTGGCAGGGCCGGTGAGCACCCGATTGGTGGTGCCCGCCGAAGCGGTCATCCGGACCGGCACACGTGCTGTGGCCATCGTGCGCAATGCGAACGGCGCCTTCGAGCCTCGCGAGGTCAGCCTGGGCGCGGACCTCGGCGACCAACTCGAGGTCGTCCAAGGGCTGAACGAAGGCGACCAGGTCGTGGCCAGCGGGCAGTTCCTTGTGGACTCGGAGGCTCGCCTCAAGTCCGTCCCGGGCGGCATGGCTGCTGCAGGTCAGGCGGCGCCTCCGGCGAGCGCGCCGCCAGCGCAGGCGAAGGCTCCTTCCGCGCCCGGCGTCTACAGCGCACAAGGCAAGGTCGAGAGCGTGGACCCGGACGGCATCACCATCTCGCATGGCCCTGTGCCCGAGCTGAAGTGGCCAGCCATGACCATGGGATTCAGCAAGCCGGAAGCGAAGGCATTCCCGGGCCTGAAGGCCGGCGACAGCATTCAATTCGAGTTCAAGAAGGGTGGCCCCATGGGCTGGGAACTCGTGAAGGTGCAGCCCGCGGGAGCTGCCAAGTGATTGCGGCACTTATTCGCTGGTCCATCCGCAATCGCTTCCTGGTGTTGATTGCGACCGCGTTCATCGTGCTGGCCGGAATTTGGTCGGCCCAACGCATGTCGCTCGACGCACTGCCGGACCTCTCGGACACCCGGTCATCGTGCGAACCCCGTATCCGGGCAAGGCACCGCAAGTCGTCGAGGACCTGGTCACGTATCCGTTGACGACAACCATGCTCAGCGTTCCGGGCGCGAAGGTCGTGCGCGGGTACTCCTTCTTCGGAGACTCGTTTGTCTACGTTCTGTTCGACGATAAGACCGACCCGTATTGGGCCCGGTCGCGAGTGGTCGAATACCTGAACCAGTCCAGAGCCGGCTGCCCGCAGGCGCCAATGCGTCCCCGGGGCCGGATGCCACCGGGGTGGGCTGGGTGTACGAGTACGCGCTGGTCGACCGCACAGGCAAGAACGACATTTCGCAGCTGCGTGCGCTCAACGACTGGTTCCTAAAGTTCGAGCTCAAGACAGTGCCCGACGTAGCGGAGGTGGCCAGCATCGGCGGCATGGTGCGCCAGTACCAAGTGGTGTTGGACCCGGACCGAATGCGAACGTTGGGAGTCACCCAACGCATGGTCGTCGAGGCACTCCAGAACGCCAACCAAGCCTCGGGCGGTTCAGTGGTGGAGCTCGCGGAGGCAGAGTACATGGTGCGCTCCCGCGGGTTCCTGCGCTCCCTCGACGACTTCCGCACCATCCCCATCAGCCTCTCCGGAGCAACGCCGGTTCTGCTGCGAGACGTCGCCTTCGTCCAGATTGGGCCCGAGATGCGCCGCGGCATCGCGGAGTTGGATGGCCAGGGGCGAGGTGACCGGCGGTGTGGTTGTTATGCGTTCGGGTAAAAACGCACGCACGACCATTCAGGCCGTCAAGGCGAAGCTGGACACGCTCAAGGCCAGCTTGCCGCCGGGCGTTGAGGTGGTGCCGACCTACGACCGGTCGCTGCTCATCGACCGGGCGGTGGAAAACCTCAGTTGGAAGCTGGTTGAGGAGTTCGTAGTCGTTGCCCTTGTGTGCGTGGCGTTCCTTTTCCACCTGCGCTCCGCGTTCGTTGCAGTGGTGACGCTTCCGGTGGGCGTGTTGGCCGCCTTCATCGTCATGCAGTGGCAGGGCGTCAGCGCGAACATCCTCTCTTTGGGCGGCATCGCCATCGCCCTTGGAGCCATGGTCGACGCGGCCATTGTGCTCATCGAAAACGCACACAAGCACCGGAAGCCTTCGAGCATCAGCATGGGCGCGGACCCAGCTTGGCAGAACGCTGGGAACTGGTGACGGAAGCATCCATTGAGGTTGGACCAGCGCTGTTCTTCTCACTCCCGGTCATCACACTGTCTTTCGTTCCGGTATTCACCCTCGAGGCGCAGGAGGGCCGCTTGTTCTCGCCGCTTGCATTCACCAAGACGTACGCAATGGCCGCCGCGGCGGGACTGTCGGTCACGTTGGTTCCCGTTCTCATGGGGTACCCGGTTCGCGGCCGCATTCCGCCTGAAGCTTCTAACCCGCTGAATCGCTTCCTTACGGCCATCTATCGGCCGGCGCTGGAGGCTGTCCTCCGGTTCCCCAAATCGACCACGGCGCTAGCCGCGGTGCTCCTCGCGCTCACCATCGTCCCGGTAACGCGGCTCGGAGGCGAGTTCCTGCCGCCTCTGGACGAAGGCGACCTGCTGTACATGCCTTCTGCGCTGCCCTGGGCTTTCGGCATCGAAGGCTTCGGAGCTGCTGCAACAGACCGACCGCCTCATCAAGACGGTTCCTGAGGTGGAGCGCGTGTTCGGCAAGGCCGGACGCGCAGACACCGCGACGGACCCCGCGCCGCTTGAGATGTTCGAGACCACCATTCAGTTCAAGCCTCGCTCGCAGTGGCGGTCTGGCATGACGCCGGACAAGCTCGTGGAGGAACTTGACCGCGTGGTGAAGGTGCCCGGCCTATCGAACGTTTGGGTTCCGCCGATTCGCAACCGCATTGACATGCTGGCCACTGGTATCAAGAGCCCGGTGGGCGTGAAGGTCGCGGGCGCCGATTTGGCCACTATCGACCGGCTCACCGGACAGGTCGAAACTGCCGTCAAGAAAGTGCCCGGTGTGTCCTCGGCCCGGCCGAGCGCCTCACTGGCGGTCGTTACATCGACGTGGACGTCGACCGTGCGGCCGCGGCCAGGTACGGCTTGTCTGTGGCGGGTGTGCAGAGCATCGTTTCCACAGCCATCGGCGGAGACAACGTTGGCGAGGTCATCCGGGGGCGCGAGCGGTTTCCCATCAATGTCCGGTATCCGCGAGAGATTCGCGACTCGCTTGAGGGGCTGAGGCAACTCCCGTTCGTCACCGAGAAGGGCGCTCAACTGCTGTTGCAGGACGTCGCGCGCGTGAATATCCGGGGAAGGGCCGCCGATGCTGCGCAGCGAAAACGCAAGGCTCTCCGGGTGGGTGTACGTGGATGTTCGTGGTCGAGACCTGCGCTCCGTCGTGAACGACATGCAGGCAGCAGTGGCCAAAGAGGTGAAGCTGCCATCGGGCTATTCGGTCTCCTGGTCTGGCCAGTTCGAGTACTGGAACGGGCGACGGAGCGCCTCAAAGTGGTTGTGCCCGCCACGCTGGCGGTCATCTTCGTGCTTCTGTACCTTCTGTTCCGCTCGTTCAAGGACGCGACGCTCGTACTTGCGGCCGTGCCGTTCTCTCTGGTGGGTGGATTCTGGCTCGTGTGGGCGCTCGGGCACAACATCTCGGTGGCCACCGCGGTGGGCTTCATCGCGCTCGCCGGCGTGGCGGCGGAGTTCGGCGTCGTGATGCTTGTGTACCTGAAGAACGCGCACTCCGTGCGCTTGGCTGCTGGTGAACCGGACACCGAGCAGACTCTGCTCGCCGCCATCCGCGAAGGCGCCGTGCAGCGCGTGCGCCCGAAAGCAATGACGGTTGCAGTGGTGATGGCGGGCCTGCTTCCTATCCTGGTGGGAAGCGGCACGGGCTCTGAGGTCATGACCCGCATCGCTGCGCCGATGGTTGGCGGCATGGTCACCGCACCCTTACTGAGCATGCTTGTCATCCCTGCGGCCTGGTACCTGCTGAATCGCCGCCGCACGCCGGCTCCCGTTCATGCACATGCACCTGCCGATGCCGTCCTTCACCAACCCTCTACCCGTTAACCCTCAGGAGCTCCCTATGAAGTTCAGCCATCTCCTCGCCGCCTTGTCTCTGTTCGCGGCTGCCGGTGCCCATGCGCAGCAAGGCATGTCGGGCATGTCCATGCCCATGAAGCCGGCCGCCTCCGATTCCAAGTCCGCAATGCCTCTCGTTGACGCCGAAGTGAAGAAGGTGGACTTGGAGAAGGGCCTCATCGTGTTGAACCACGGTGACCTGCCGAATCTCGGCATGCCGGCCATGACGATGGGCTTTGATGTTTCCGACAAGAAGATGCTGAAGAACGTGAAAGTGGGCCAGAAGGTCAAGTTCCGTGCCGAGATGGTCGGGGGCAAAGCGACGGTGACGGAATTGAAGCCGGTTCGCTGACTCTATCGGAGGCCAATCAGTGAGCCCCGGTGTGGAGCTCGGCGCTCGTGTGCCGAGTGCATGTTGTGATGGTTGTTCAACAGGAGTTTGCTATGAACAAGTTGATGGGGTCCGTAGTCGCTATGGCTACCGCTAGCACATTGGTCGGTTGTGCGCAGACACCTCCGGCTGCGCCACAGCACGCGATGATGATGGGTGACATGCCGATGATGATGGGCCGTGCATCAGGTCCCGAGATGGACAAGATGATGGCCATGTGCACGGAACACATGCAGGCAATGTCGGTGCGGCGCGACGGCGGAAAGGGGCCGCAGTCGCCCGCCCGCTGATTACCCGCAGGTGAACACGCCCGGCGGATGTGCGTCCTCGGCCAGCCCGCCGAAGTCTCACGCATTGGTCAGAGCGAGTCCGCGCGGTAGGTTCAGTAGGATTAGCAGACCAAAGCCGGCGAACAGCGCTGCCGCGATGAAGCGCATCTTGGCCAGCGGGATATACCGAGCCGGCGCTCCCCAAGCAGTACAGCAGGGATGTTCGCCGCCATCATGCCCAGCGTGGTGCCGATGACGACCATCGAGAGGCTGGCGTACTTGGCCCCGAGCGCCACCGTCGCGAACTGCGTCTTGTCACCCATCTCGGCCAGAAAGAAGGCAATCAGAGTGGTCGCGAAGGCGCCGAAGCGAGCCGGCTTCTCACTCTCTTCGAGTTTGTCCGGGATGAGGGCCCAAGCCGCGAAGCCGAGAAAGGCCAGGCCAAGGACCCAGCGCATCACGTTTTGGCTGACGTTCGCTGCCACCCAGTCGCCAACGAAGGCGGCAACAAAGTGATTCGCGGCCGTCGCAGCGAAGATGCCAAGGATGATGGCACCGTGCCGGCCCTTGAACTTGGTGGCGAGCAAAAAGGAGAGGAGCTGCGTCTTATCGCCCATCTCCGCGATGGCCACCATTCCGAACGATGCGAGGAGAGCTTCCAAGAGGGATAGTCCAAGGCCTGAAACCAAAAGACTGCAACGTCTTCCCCGGCCAGTCCAGAAGGCGTGCAGTCAAAGGTCTTGCCAGGCTTGAAGCTGTTCGCGCCATGGCCATGAGGGCCAAGTGTGTTGACGCAAACCTCCGCGGGCGCGGAGCGGCTACTCCCCAATGACGAGTGCTGCGCGATTGTAGCCAGCGCGCGTTGATAGCCTCCCCCGCTTTACGCGTGCAAAGACGAGTTGTTGACCTACAGAGCGCACATCGGATGTGCGTTAGTCTTTTTGCTGACGTAGAAGCTAGGCCAGTGACCAGCAGCATCTCCCCAGAATTCCGGACTTTCGATGCGCCGCCCCCACCAATGGAGGGTCAGCTGTTTACTGGTGCGGACGGAGGTTTCTGGAAGGTCAAGCGCCTGACAGTCGCAGAGAACCCCGTTGGCTTCTACCGTGCATCTTTGCTACGGGCGCTCGCTCGATTTCCTCGACGACTCGATGATTCTTGGTCCGCGAGAGTTCGCCGCTCTCCTTCGAGACCGGGGAGCTCAGGCCTCACCTGCACTCCGTATGACAGTGCTCGAGCACGTCACGTGCGCCCAGTAGGGGCAGGTCGGAGAGCAGCAGGCTTGAGGACCCTCTTTAGCTGGACCAATAGCGGCTATCGGCGGGGGCAAGCTGCCGTCTCGTGGTCAATCAATGGTGCACCGCCACGGGAGACGCGAAGCTCTGCCCGCGCCTGGTTCAGCACCGTCCAAGCACCGGTGAGCGCCAGAACACCCATCACGGCCGCCACGAGCAGGTCCGGCCAAGCGGTGCCCGTTCCGAACACTCCAATGGCTGCGAGCATCACGGCCACGTTGCCGATGGCGTCGTTGCGCGAGCAAATCCAGACGGAGCGCATGTTGGCGTCGCCGGTGCGGAACCGGTACAGCATCAGAGCGACCCCGGCGTTTACTGCCGGGGCAGCAAAGCCAACAGCGCCCATGGTGATGGGCTCAGGCGTCACGCCGGCCTGCAGGTTGTAGATAGCCTTGCCAAGGACGAACACGCCGAACGCGCCCATGGTGGCAGCCTTGAAGAGGGCAGCCTTGGAGCGCGCGGATGCAGCCATGGCCAGTACTGCAAGGGAGATGCCGTAGTTTCGCGGCGTCGCCGAAGAAGTCGATTGAGTCGGCCATCAGGGACACCGAACCCGAGGTCCACGACGCACCAAGTTCGACGATGAACATCACGGCGTTCAGGAACAGGGCGACCCAGAGCGCTTTACGGTAGCGGGGGTCAACGACCGGGCTCGAGCAGCTCGAGCTAGAACAGCAGCTTGCGGACATGTTGATTTCCTCTCTGCTGGATATTGGAAACCCCGGAGCAGCTACAGAGTCAAGCGCCTACTGAGCTGACCGCGTGGTGCTCCGGCCTCGCGGCAAAAAAAAAGAAGTCACGACCATCAGCACGGCACCTGCAACTATCGCAACGTCCGCTAAGTTGAACGCCGGCCAGTGCCACCCGCCGAGGTGGAAATCGAGATAGTCGACGACCTGCCCTCGCACGGCGCGGTCCAGAGCGTTGCCCGGGCGCCGCCCAAGATGAGGCTGAACGAAAGTGCCTCCGTCGTCCCACGCGGCGCCGAAAGCGTCCACGTTAGCCAAGCGGACGCTGCCACAGCGATGGCCAAGAAGAACCAACGCTGCCAGCCGCCAGCGTCTGCAAGAAAGCTGAACGCGGCGCCCGGATTGAGTACATGAACTAAGTTGAAGAACCCTGTCACCCGGTGGGTCCAACCCTCTGGGGTGTTCAGGTCCACCGGCTCTCTTGATGGCTTGGTCAGAAGCGAAAACAAGCAAGGCCGGGGAGGTGCCAGTAAGTCAAGCGAAGCGTGGAGCTCATCGCCCAATTGAACTGCCTGAAGCTCCTCGAGAGTCAAGTGGGTCCGTGCACGCCCTTCAGGTGCTGACCTCTTCCCTTCTTCGGCGAATGCGACGCTTTGTTTGATAGCCCTTCAAGAATCCCGCACTCCTGAGCCTCTCGGGCCTCGCCGCATCGAGCGCGCAGCTCCTTGAGCTCCTTTTCCGGGGCCCGCAGCTCCTTGATGCGGCGGCTCACATGGCCAATGTGCTCGTCCAGCACGGTGTTCACGTCGCCGCAATTCTCGAGGGGCGAATCCTTGAAGCGCAGAAGCACCCGCACCTCATCGAGCGACATGTCCAGCCCACGGCAGTACCGGATGAATTGGAGCCTCGCCAAGTGCTCTGGTCCGTATGTGCGGTAGTTCGACTCAGTCCGAGCCGGTGCAGGCAACAGGCCTTCACGCTCGTAGTACCGGATGGTCTCTACTGCTGTGTCAGACGCGCTCGCTAGTTCGCCGATTTTCATCGGCCCATTCTAGGCCTTGACTCTCTAGTTGCTACAGGCTTTCCAATGCGTTGAAGATTCTCCGGCTTCCTCGTTCAGCTACTCACATTGCATGACCTCTAACCTGCAGCAGAGCACATTCACGCTCCCGAAGATGGACTGCTCCTCCGAGGAGAACCCGGTGCGTATGGCGCTGGGTGGCAGGGCCGGAGTCAAGTCGCTTTCGTTCGACCTGCCCGCTCGCGAGCTCAAGGTGGTTCACACCACCGCACCCGACCAGTGCTGGCCGCACTACAACCTCTCAACCTTGGGGCCACATTGCAGGGGACCGCGCCGGCGCCGACCCGGCCCGCCACTCGCAAGTCCATCTTCTCGGTGCCCAAGATGGACTGCTCCTCTGAGGAGAACCTGATTCGCATGGCCCCGGCCAACGAGAAGGGCATCGGCACCCTCAGGTTCGACCTACGGAAGCGCGAATTGACGGCGGTCCACGAAGGCGAGCCGGACAAGCTGCTGGCGCGGCTGCAGCCGCTGAACCTTGGAGCCACGCTCGCTTCGTCTGAAGCTGCCGAAGGCGGCTTCGAAATCCTCGAGCCTGAGGAAGACCCGTGAGGCTAAGACCCTCAAGACTCTGCTGGCCATCAACGGCGCCATGTTCGTATTTGAGCTGGTGCTAGGTCTTGTGGCGCAGTCGACTGGCCTCATCGCCGACTCCCTCGACATGTTCGCTGATGCGGCCGTCTATGGCGTTGCGCTGATGGCGGTCGGGACCGCTGCATCCCGAAAGGTGAAAGCTGCCCACTTCGCTGGTTGGCTCGAGGTCGTGCTCGCGCTGTTCTCCCTAGCAGAGGTCATTCGCCGAGCAGTGTTCGGAAGCGACCCGGAATCGTCCCTGATGATGGGTGTGGCCTTCGTTGCGCTCTTGGCCAACGCCACATGCCCGGTGCTCATCTCCAAGAAGAAGGAGGGCGGGGCACACATGAAGGCGAGCTACATCTTCTCCGCGAACGACGTCATCGCCAACATGGGCGTCATCGTCGCCGGCGCGCTGGTGGCCTGGACTGGGTCTTCAATGCCGGACCTGGTCATCGGGACCATCATTGCGGCCGTTGTCCTGAACGGCGCACGGCGCATTCTGAAACTGAGGTAGAGGAGCCTGACAATGAATACTTTCGGACGACGCATTGAGCCTGCGGTCACCTCCGAGCTGCGCGCTGCCGCCCAGAAAGAGGCTGCCGGCGATGGGGCTGCAAGCTTCCGACACCTCGAACGCGCTCACGTGCTCGGGCAGGCTTCGACGGTGCAACACGTGCGCGTGCACGTTCAGATGCTGCTTTGGGCGGTTCGGCATCGAGTCTCGCGTGAGGCTGCCGGCCGGGTGCTACGCATCATCGGCGCGGCCACGAAGACCGCCATTGGTTGGGTGCCGACCGGCAACACCGGGGGCAGCAACATCAGCCCGTTCAGGCCCGTCCCCATCCCCGCCGACCTCCAGAAGGTCCTCGACAGTGCCCACGCGGCGCGGCACAGATAAACCGCGGCCCTACAATGTCGATTCCAATGCGTCGCTGGTTCGCCATCCTCCTGCTCGTGTTTCTGCCACTGCAGTCCCTCTGGGCTGCGGCTGCGCCGTACTGCACGCATGAGGACAGCCCGAAGGCGATGCACCCGGCCACCACACCCACGAGCACCAGCAGTCCCACGCGGACGACGGAGACTCGAAGGGGTCCTCCATGGCACACGCTGACTGCCACGTGTGCCACGGCGGCGCTGCCACGGCCATGGGCGCAATAGGCACCCCAGAGCAGCCCGCGATGCGCGGCCACGCTCCACCGCTGGTGTCCTCGCTTCCGGTCGCCCCTGTCACCCCGCCCGAACGTCCCAATTGGGCACGCCTCGCCTGACGGCGAGGCGGGTTTGGCACCCCTTCACTGACGCTCGGCGCAGCATGCGCCGCACGCGTGCCTTGCCGATTCCCCATGAACAATTTTGGAGAATCGGATGCTTGGATTCAGGAGCACCACCGCAGCCTGGCTGATTGCCGGCGCGGCGTGCGTCTCCCCCGCCGTTGTCGCTCAGCCCGGTAGCGGGCCAGCGGTGACCACTCTGCGGGAAGCTTTTGAGGCAGCTTGGGAGCGCCAGCCGGAGGCCCGCGCCGCAGCTGCGCGGCGACAGGCAGCGGAGGCGGGTAGGGCCGCGACGCAGCGCCTGACCGCCGAACCAGCGGCGCTCGAGCTGCAAAGCACGACGGGACGGGGCGGCTCCGGAGGCCGCGAGTATGAGGCCACAGTGGCCCTTCCTCTGTGGCTTCCGGGGAGCGGATGCGCGCCGCGAGCCTGGCCGACGCCCAGCTCGAGGCGGTGGACTTTCGCGCCCGTGCCGCCCAGCTCAAGTTGGCTGGCACCGTGCGGGAGGCCTGGTGGACGCTGAAGCGCGCCGAGGGCGAGGCGGCGGCAGCAAGAGACCGTCTGGCGAGCGCACAACAGCTCGCGGCGGACGTAACTCGCCGAGTGCAGGCGGGCGATTTGGCGCGTGCAGACCAGCATCAGGCTGAATCTGCCGTTGCTCAGGCGCAAGCCGCGGTTGCGGAAGCTGACTCCGCTAGGGCTGGTGCCGAGGGGCGCTTCGCGGAATCGTGCTGGCAGCCCCAGCTCCGGCTCGCCGGCGGCACCGGAGCCGACACCGGCGTCTAGCGCCACCTTGGAGCATCCGGTTGTTGCCGAGGCTAGGAGCAGGGCGCTCGTGGCTCGACGCACTATGGAGCTCACGAGCACCCAGCGCCGCGCCAATCCTGAGCTGACGGTTGGAGCATCCCGAGAAACCGGCGGTGCTGGAGAGCCGTCCGTGCAGTCGCTCATCGTCGGCATCCGTATCCCTTTTGGCGGTGGACCTCGTCAGGACGCCCGTGTGGCCACGGCGCAGGCCGAGGCACTCGAAGCGGAGGCTGTTGCCGACGTGGAGCAGAACCGCGTCACCAGCGAAGCCACCTCTGGTCGCGCCCGACTTCAAGCCGCCCAAGTGCAGGTTCAGGCTGCCGAACGCCGCGCCAGCCTGGCTGCCGAAACCCGCGGCTTTTACGACAAGTCGTTCCGCCTTGGTGAGAGCGACCTGCCCACCCGCCTGCGCGTCGAACTGGAGGCCGCCGAGGCCCAGCGCGCGCTCGCCCGAAGCCGAATTGAAGCAGCAGCTGCCGTGTCGCAGCTCCGCCAAGCCCCGGGCCTGCTGCCCGAATAACTCAGAACGACCATGAAGAACATCTTTTTCACCCTCGCGTTGCTCGCCGTTCTGGTGACGCCTGCGCACGCAGATGAGGGCCACAGCCACGACGCCCCCGCGGCAGCCGCAGGTCCTGCGTTGCCGCGCTTTTCAGCCGTCTCCGAAGCCTTCGAACTCGTGGGCGTGGTGAACGGCAAGCAGTTGGCCATCTACTTGGACCGGTTCAACGACAACAGCCCTGTCGAAGGCGCCAAGCTGGAGCTGGAAGTCGGTGGCAAGAAAGTCGACGTGAAGCCGCACGCTGCTGGCGAATACGAGGCCACGCTGGCGGAGGAACTGAAGCCTGGCGTCACGCCGGTGACCGTCACCCTTGAAGTGAAGGACGAAACGGACATCCTCGCTGGCGAAGTCGACATCCACGAGGAGGAGCACGCCGAGGAACATGGCGCAGGATTGATGCGTTATGCAGCGTGGGGCTCTGCCGCCCCGGTCGCCGTAGGTCTTGCAGTTGCTGCTGCTCGCCGGTTCAACGGTCGCCGCACCGCGGGGGTGCAGCATGAAAACCTCTGCATTCATCCCGGCTGCTCTCCCGGCAGGTGTCGCCCCGGTGTGGGCTGCGGGTGACCACGGCCACAGCCACGGCAACGAAGCCGCGCCGACCGGCGGGAACGGTCCTCAGCGTCTTCCCGACGGAAGCGTGTTCCTCCCGAAGCCGGCACAGCACCAGCTTTCCGTGCGCACGACGCCGGCGAAGGCCGGCGAGCTCGGGAAAACAGTCGAACTCGCGGGGCGAGTCGTCATGGACCCCAACGCCGGCGGAAAAGTGCAGTCCACCATTGCCGGCCGCATCGAGGCGCATGGAGGCGGGCTGCCCGCGTTAGGTCAAAACGTGCGTAAGGGCCAGTCCTGGCGTACGTTGTCGCTTCGGCGGCGCCTCTGGAACGTTCGAACCAGGCCGCACAGCTGGCGGAGCTGCGTGCAGCGCAAGCTCTGGCCGCGAAGCGCCTCGCCAGGCTTCGGGAGCTGAGCGACACGGTCCCTCGCAAGGAAATCGAGGCAGCGGAATCTGAGGTCGCCAGCCTGGCCGGCCGCGCGTCCGCCGTGTCCGGCGGGCTTGGGGCCCGTGAGGCTCTCGTGGCTCCGCTGAGCGGAGTCATCGGTTCGTCCAACGTGGTCTTGGGCCGTGGTGGACGCTCGTGAGCTGGCCTTCGAAATCGTGGACCCCACGAAGCTAGCGGTGGAGGCAACGACGTTCGACCCGGAACTGCCAGCGAACATCGGGAATGCGTCCATGGCGGTAGGCAACGAAACGGTGCAACTGCGGTTCACTGGAGCGGCCCGCAATCTGCGAGACCAAGCCTTGCCCTTGAACTTCAAAGCGCAAGGCGCAGCGTTGTCCCGCCTCGCTGTGGGCCAGCCGGTGAAGGTCTTTGTCCACACACGCGCCTTCGTGCGCGGTTTCCCGATGCCGTCGTCCGCCGTGATGAGGAACGCTTCAAACCAGAACATCGTCTGGGTGAAGACGGCGCCCGAAAAGTTCGAGCCGCGCATTGTGACAGTGGAGCCACTCGACGGGGTGAACGTCGCCATCACGAATGGCTTGAAGGTAGGCGACCGCGTCGCCACGCAGGGTGCAACCCTCATCAACCAAGTGCGATGAGGAGCCGCTGAATGTTTAAGTGGCTTCTCGCAAGCAGCCTTTCTAACCGGCTGCTCGTACTCATCGCAAGCGTCGTCGTCATGGCGTACGGCGCGTGGACTCTTGCTCAGACTCCGGTGGATGTCTTTCCGGACCTGAACAAGCCTACGGTGACCATCATGACCGAGGCCGGCGGCATGGCCGCGGAGGAGGTAGAACAGCTCATCACGTTTCCGCTCGAGACGACGATGAACGGGTTGCCCGGCGTCGAGACCGTTCGCTCCACCTCGTCGGCTGGCCTCTCGTTCCTCTATGTCACCTTCGGCTGGGACACGGAAATCTTCCGGGCCCGCCAGATGGTGTCTGAGCGACTTTCCTCGATGGAGGAAGGAATGCCTGAAGGCGCGGTTCCTCGCATGGGGCCCATCAGCTCCATCATGGGCGAAATCATGCAAATCGCCATCCCAGTGGACACCGCCAAAGTGTCCCTGATGGACGTGCGTGAGTACGCCGACTGGACTCTTCGCCCGCGGCTGATGGCCATCCCGTGCGTTGCCCGGGTTATTCCCATCGGCGGAGAGGTGCGTCAGTTCCAGTGCAGCCGAACACCACTCGGATGGCGGAGCTGGGTATCACCCATGAACAGCTCGAGGCTGCCCTCAAAGGCTTCGCATCGAACACCTCCGGTGGCTTCCTCGTTGAGTGGGCGCGAGTTCCTGATTCGGCACCTTGGCAGGACTTCACGCCTCGATGACCTTCGCAACCTTGCGCTGACTGCGACGAAAACCGGACAGCCCATCTTGCTGCGCCAGATTGCGGACGTGGCGTTCGCGCCCGCCATCAAGCGCGGTGACGCGGGCTTTGAAGGCAAGCCGGCAATCATCCCGGGGTATCCAGAAGCAGCCGACGGCCGACACCGTCGGACTCACCGTGGCGGTCGAGGAGGCGCTTGCGGGGATGAAAGCGTCGCTGCCGCGCGGGATGGAAGCGCCACGTGTGACCTTCAGGCAAGCCAGCTTCATTGAGGCATCCATCAGCAACTTGCAGATGAAGCTGATTGGGGCTTCCGTGTTCGTGGCGGCCATCTTGTTCTTCTTCTTGGGAACGCTGCGCCCGACCATCATCGCGCTGACGGCCATCCCGGTCTCCATCCTGATGACGGCTCTGGTGTTCAAGTACTTCGGACTGTCCATCAATACGATGACCCTTGGCGGCTTGGCCATTGCCATCGGCGGCCGGTAGACGACGCGGTCGTTGGAGTCGAGAACGTGTTGCGCCGACTCAAGGAGGACCGCTCAAGCACCCGGACCACCGGCTGAACCCGGTGGAGCTAGTGGCCAAGGCGACGATGGAGGTCCGGTCGGCCATCCTCTACGCGACGGTCATCATCGTGCTGGTCTTTGTGCCGCTGTTCGCGCTGCCGGGCATGGAGGGTCGCCTCTTCGTCCCGCTCGGTATCGCATTTATCGTCTCGACGCTGGCCAGTCTGGTCGTGTCAGTGACGGTCACGCCGGTGCTCTCGTACTACCTGCTTCCGAAGATGAAGTCGCTCGAGCACGGCGACACAAAGTTGCTGGCGTGGCTGAAGGCACGCTATGCCACGACTCTCCAGAAGGTGCTGAACCGGCCGAAGCCGCCGCTGGTGGCAGGCGCAGTCGCCGTCGTGCTGGCCATGGTCGCAGTCCCCTTCTTCGCCAAGACGTTCCTTCCCCCTTCAACGAAGGAACCCTGCTCGTCGGCATGCGACTGAACCCCGGCGTGACGCTTTCAGAGACGGCAGCGCTAGCTCGCCAGGCGGAGGTTCTCATCAAGCAGGTTCCCGAGGTGACGCACGTGGGCCGGCGCAGTGGGCGCGCGGAGTTGGACGAGCACGCGGAGGGAGTGCATGTGAGCGAACTGGATGTGGGCCTCAAACCGACTCACGAGCTTGAGCGCTCAATCGGAGAAATCAGCGCCGACATCCGTTCGCGGCTGGTCAACATGCCGGCGGCCATTTCAATCGGCCAGCCTATCTCGCACCGAATCGACCACATGCTTTCCGGGGTCCGGTCCCAAATCGCCATCAAGATTTTCGGCGAGGACCTTGACGTCTTGCGGGCGCAGGCTGACGCGCTTCGGGGCAAGCTCGCAGCTGTTCCGGGGTCGCGGACCTCGAAATCGAGAAGCAGGTACTGGCGCCTCAAATCAAGGTGACCCCGGACTACGCCGCCGCGGCGCAGTACGGCGTGCCGGCGCCGCAAGTGCTGCGCACGCTCGGGAACCTGGTGGAGGGCGAGAGGGTTACGCAAATCGTCGAAGGTGGCCGCCGGTTCGCGCTCGTGGTCAAGCTGCCGGAGGCGGCGCGCTCGGCGCACGGGCTGGGGCAAATCCTCATCGAGACGCCGAACGGCCGAATACCTCTGTCGAAGATTGCCACCATCGAGGAGAGCGACGGTCCGAACCAAATCAGCCGTGATGATGGCAAGCGCCGCATCGTGCTCTCTGCGAACGCGCAGGGTCGTGCGCTGTCTGACATCGTGACGGACATGCGCCAGTTGTCGCCCAGACCAAGCTTCCGGAGGGCTACTTCATCACCTTGGGTGGCCAGTTCGAGGCGCAGGAGCAGGCGTCCCGCCTAGTTGGCCTGCTGTCGCTGGTGTCACTGACCCTGATGTTCGTGGTGCTCTACACCCGCTACCACTCCACGAAGCTGTCGCTTCTCATCATGGCGAACATCCCGCTCGCCCTTGTCGGAGCGGTCGTCGGTTTGTGGCTGTCCGGGCAGCCGCTCTCAGTGGCGGCATTGGTTGGCTTCATTACCCTGCGGGTATCTCCGTGCGCAACGGCATCCTGAAAGTCAGCCACTACATCAACCTGATGCGGTTCGAGGGAGAGAACTTCGACCACAAGATGATTGTTCGAGGCTCTCTCGAGAGGTTGGCACCTGTGCTGATGACGGCTCTCGTCACAGCGTTTGCCTTGGCGCCGCTTCTCTTTGAGGCGGAGCAGCCTGGCACTGAAGTTCTGCACCCGGTCGCCGTCGTCATCTTCTCCGGCCTTATCAGTTCCACGCTTCTCGACACCTTCCTGACGCCAGTCATGTTCTGGTTGTTCGGTCGTGAGGACGCCCTGCGCCTCATGGAGAACAAGGATGCCGAGGCGCTTTGATTTTCATCCTCACTCACAAGGAGTACCCATGAAAGCTTTCGCAGTTCTATTGACGGCCGCGGCACTCGTCTCGGGCGGCGGCGCCCTGCGCCGCTGGCGAAGACCACCACAAGCCGCAGTACGGCGGCATCGTTGTGGAGGGCAAGCAGGCCGACTTCGAGCTTGTCGCCAAGCCTGATGTCCTCCAGCTGTACCTGAGTGACCACGGCAAGAAGATGGACCATTCGAAGGCCAGCGCCAAGGTAACGCTGCTCGCCGGCAAGGACAAGCAGGAGGTGACGCTGGCTCCGGCGGGCACCGACAAGCTTGAAGCCAAGGGCAGCTTCAAGGTCGCCGCAGGCACCAAAGTCGTTGCTGTGGTTACCAATGCCGGCAAGTCGGTCGGAACCGCCCGCTTCGAAATCAAGTAGGCACGGCGATGGGCGCCGGACACGACCATTCGCACGGCCACAGCCACACAGCGGGCGCGAACGAGCGCTCGCTGATGATTGCGCTCGCCCTGACCACGACGTTCTGGTCGTGGAACTGGTCGCCGGCGTCCTGACCCAGAGCCTGGCGCTCATCTCGGACGCCGCCCACATGTTCACCGACACTGCAGCCCCGGCCATCGCGCTGGTGGCAGTCCGGATGGCGAAGAGGGCGGCGGACGCGAAGCGCACCTTCGGGTACCACCGCTTCGAAATCCTGGCCGCGGCCTTCAACGCCATGCTCCTGTTCGGCGTGGCCGTCTACATCGGCTTCGAGGCGTATCTGCGCTTGAAGTCCCCGCCGGAGGTCGATTCGACAGGGATGCTGGTCGTCGCGCTGATTGGGATGGCCGTCAACCTGGTGAGCATGCGGATGCTGACCGGAGGCAAGGATGCGAACCTGAACATGAAGGGCGCCTATTTGGAGGCCTGGAGCGACATGCTCGGCTCCCTCGGTGTGGTGATTGGCGCCGTCATCATCAAGTTCACGGGCTGGCTGTGGGTGGATTCCGCAGTGGCAGTGCTAATTGCCCTGTGGGTGCTCCCCCGCACGTGGTCCTTGCTGCGCGCCAGCGTGAACATCCTCCTCGAGGGCGTTCCGGAAGGTATTGACCTGGCCAAGGTCCGAGAAGCGCTGCTCACAGTTCCCGGGGTGACCAGCATTCATGACCTGCACGTCTGGGCGCTGACCAGCGGAAAGGTGAGTCTGACGGTACACGTGGTGAATGAGTCCGCCGTCAACGCAGAGACCAGCATCCTGCCGGAGGTTCGCCGGCGCTTGGCCGACCAGTTCGCAATCACGCACATCACCGTGCAATGTGAGCTTGAGCCGTGCCACCAGACTGACGAAGAACACCACTTCGCCGAAGTCGAGCCCTCCGGCGGTCTCGAGCGCCTTGGCGCGCACGACCATGCTGGCCACAAACACTGACCGTCACTGAATCCAAGGGAGCATCATCATGAAAGCTGTTCGGATTCCTCTCTATCTCGGAGCCATCTCACTTGCCTTGAGCGGCTGCGCGAGCGTCGGCAGCGACAAAGGCGAGTACGCCCGAGCGAAGGCTGGCGGGAGGCCCGGTAATTGCCGTGCAAACCGCGGCTGAGATGGACCGGCCGCGCTTCTACACTTGCGTGCGCGAAGCCACTCCAGAGCAGCTGGCCACCACCAGGTTCGCGATAGTCAAGTACCGGCAGATGTCACGCTCGCAGCGCCGTGCCGTGCCACTACGTGCCAACGAGAGGGTTGCTGTGGGGGACGCCGTCTACGTCAAGCTGGGTGATTGCAGCACTCCGCTCGCTTCTGCCCCTCGCAAGGCGAGTTCCTGAACAACGTCTGTCTAGGTGTGTGAGTCTGAGGCGTGGAGACCGCTGCGACTTGTCACCTCGATGCGGACGGAGTATCCACTCTACATGCGCCGTCTTCGCCTGCCTCTCTCGCTGGTCCAGCTGCTTCAAGACGAGGGCCGGGCTGCCAACCTGCTGGTCGTCAGCTGTGCGGTCGTTATGTCGGGCTGCTTCTTGGCGGCTGTGCTCGCCGTCGCGCTGATTTGAGTAGCGTTGGACAAAATTATTCTGAAAATTATAATTACGTAGGAAGCTACGTAGTTCGTCGCCGGCTGGCCGGCGAGGCGCCAATCTCCTTCGGCTTCAGCAGCTCCGCGGTGTGTAGCTCGTTCAGGATGCTGCTCAACGTCATGGGCTCACACAACCAGCGTTGGGCGACCCAGCGCCACCGGCTGCCGGCGGGCAGGCGCTCCATGCCTGAGATGGCGAACTGCGTGACTAGGAAGACGCTGACCTGGGGCTTCCACAGGCAATGCAGAGGCTGCAGCTGTGTAGATGCTCTGGTGTTCAACGGGAAGTCGAACGGCCAAAGCTCAAGGTACTGAACACCTTTGACCCGCTCGGAAACGAGCCGCCCATACACGGGCGCGCGAGACGTAGCCGTGGGGTTGGCGACCCCGGCTTCGTACCCCAAAAAGACTTTCACCAGCACCTGTATGAATGTACAGTACAAGGGCCGGCTGTCCCGCGACGGCGAGCACTTGGCGAGGCGGTCTTGGTCTTGTGCTGTGGGCCGTCCCGGATACTCCCGACAGGCGGGGGCACTCTAGGCGAACCTGAAGGAGCTTCAGTGGACCCAATGGACTTGCATAAGCGCCAAGACCTCCGGAGCTTGGCCCTACATGAAGAGGCAGTCCGTGTCCTCCAGGAGCATCCCGAGCAGGCCGCCCGACCGCTAGAGGTTCTGGCGCGATGGGAGGCTAAGGGCGACGTGAACTGCCAGCCACTGTGGGAGGAGTGGCGCCGCATCATTGAACAGCGCCTCTGGAACTTGGCTGTCGAAGAGAGCGACAGGGGTCAGCAGTTGCGTCAGGCGAGTCCCTTGGCCTTCGTTCTAAGCGAAGAGCAGCGAGGGGCAATCATGCAAAGGTTTCGAAGGCGCGACTGATGAGTAACCTCCGTTGTCCCCCTAAGCTGGCTCTGCACGGTTAGCCAGCACGTCGGCAGTTGACCGATTCTCCAGAAGTCGCTATAGTGAGGGCTCGGCTGGTGAGACCAAGACCTAACCCGGACGCGCCCGCTTTGCGGGGGTATCCTAAGCGCGGTCTAAACGCGTGGAAGTCTGGCGCAGTCGAACAAACATCAAATGGCCCCGCTTGCGGGGCCATTTTCTTGCATGACGCGCATTTCTGCATTCTTCGACGAGAGCGGCGACCTAGGCTGGAAATTCGACGCTCCGTTTCGGCAGGGCGGGTCAAGTCGCTTCTTCGTCATTGCCGGTGCTTCCGGCCCGGACCACGCGCACCGCAGCTTCGGCAAGGTCATCCGTAAGCTTTGGGCCTCTCAGGGGTGGACTTCTCACAAGGAGAAGAAATGGAACAACATCCCCGACAAGGCGAAGCTTGAGTTTGCGCAGTTGGCAGCCAAAATGGCCGAGCAGAACAAGGATGTTCATCTGGCTGTTGCTGTCCTGAAGAAGGAAGACTTGGCGGCGCATTTGCGCGAAGACCAGCACCTCCTGTACGCCCATCTCGCTACTCAGCTTGTTGGGGACGTACTCGCCGGCTGCACGGACGCTGAAATCTGCCCAGACGAGCTCAATGCCGGCGCGGGTTCCTCCAATTTGCTCCAGCACCTAATGCGCCATGAGCTGTGGTTTCGTCGTGGCTGTTCCCCGTCAATTAGGCAAGTCCGTCGGCAGAAGCACCTTAAGGACGCGCTCGAGTTCTGCGACATGCTGGCGGGGGCTGCAGCGGCTCACTTCGAGCAAAACAAGTCTGAGGCTTGGAACCTCATTGCTGGGCATGTGCACGTGCGGCACGGGTGTTGAGCACTCGCTGGTTTCCTAGTGACAAGCGACAGGCACCAGCCCGCGAGTGTGGCGCTAAGCATCCGCTCGACAGCCGCGTATAGCCGCGCTACCCGCGTGCGGCGCTCCGGCGGCGTCCATGAATCAGCCGCGCGCCACTCACGTTGCACCGATAGGTCACCATCTCCGTGCTGATGCCGTACTCCTCGGCCGCGGCACCGAGCGACATGCCTTGCGCCAGCACATGCAGTGCGGCTGGTAAGGGAAGCAAAAGGGTCCCACCTAGGTGAGCCGCCTCGTCTTCCAGCTCTTTGCTTCTCTGGGTGACCGCCCCTGAAACGATGTCCGCCAGAGGGTGACGCAACAGGACGTGCGAAGCTTCATGGGCTACGTCGCTCTGCTGCCTAGCAGGAAGGTTGTTGTCGTTGTACAGGATGGCACGGCCCGGTCCGAACGGAATGCACAGCCCGTGCACCTCCTTCTCGAGCGCCTTCAGCTGCCCGGCGGTTACGCCAAACTCTTTCGCTGCGGGAATCAACTTGCTGAAACCGAGGGTCGGTATGCCCGGGAACTTCGTGAGCTCGAACGCACAGAGCCGCCCGTGAGCGGGGATGCCCATTTCCCGGCGTACTTCTACGGCCAGGCCCTCGGCGTACGACTTGAAGCCCCGCTGCATCGTGCTACCTCATTTGACTTTGAACTGTTCGTAGGCTGCCCTGACAAGACCCTCAAGCGCGTTCTTCGCATCACCACTCAGGTCTTTCTGGGCCCGCAGCAGTGCAGAGAACTCGGTGACGAAGTCTTGCTTGTCACCTGCCGTCGGGGTCTCGACCCCTTCAACAAACGCGGCCGGGTTTATCCCCGACCAGGCTGATAGGGCCGCGAGGCTGGAGGCGTCCGGGCGCTTGCCCTGTGCCATGCGCGTTAGGGTCGACGCGCTCACTCCAGTTGACTGACTGACCTGCTTCCATGTGAGGCGCTTGGCCTCCACCGTGCTTGCCAGGGGCGCTGTAGTACGCCCGGCCGTCAAACCCCTTTGAACCTGCCATGGACTCTCCTCGTTGTTGATTGCAAATTAGCAATTGACTTGCGAAAACGGTACGGCTAGACTCCGGTCCAGCAGTTGCATTCTAGCAATTGTCAGCCACTTTCGCAACGGAGGTTAGTGATGGCTTACATTGAATCGAAATCTGAGGGTCACGGCAACCAGGGCCACGGCGGGGGCAACGACAAGCCCAAGCAGGTCACGGTGGAAGTGAATGGCAATGCGGTCGTTCTGGAGGAGAAGGTCATGACCGGCCCGGAAATCAAGCAGGCGGCAATCGCTCAGCAGGTGCAAATCCAGCCGGACTTCGTCCTGCAGCTGCAGCGCCCGAATGGGGAGTACGACCCCATCGGCGACCACGAAGAAGTGAAGGTCCACAAGGGCATGGACTTCACCTGCATCGCCCCGGACGACAACTCCTGAGGGCGCCACCATGACGCCCACGGTTGCTGCCGCCCTTGAGGGTCTTAAGAAGGCGTTTCCCAACGCCAGTGTCACGGTGCTCAGGGAAGACGGTAACGGCGGCGCGTTCGTCGCCGTCGACGGCGTCGACCGGGTACGAAGTTCAGTCCCGCGAGGACGTGGTTCGGCGCCCAGTTGCCTTCAAGTCTTCCGTACGCGGACATCTACCCGCTGTTCATGGGTGCGGACGTCAGGCGCGCCGACGGCGTGGCGCTCACGGGGCCGCTGTCCGGCCTCACTGGGAAGGCCGCCAGGCCATTCAGGTGTCCCGGCGCAACAACCGCATGGTCGGCGGCCAGTCTGCCGTCGCCAAGTTCGTCAAGGTCATTGATTTCGTAAGGAGCTTGGCATGAGCCGCGATGTAGAACTGCGCTTTGCGCAAGGGCAGTGGGACCAGCTGTACTCGCACCTCTACCCGGGGGGACGGCCGCGAGCACGCTGCAGTGGTACTGGCGGCGCTCGTCGAGCGGCCGGGGCAGACGCCGCGCCTCCTGGTCAAGGAGGTGCTCCTTGCAGCGGACGGGGTGGACTACGGCACCTCGCCCGAAGGGCACGGGCGGCTTTCCGCCACCTTCATTAACCGCGCCATCGTGCGGGCCCGCAACGAGCGACTTGTCTACATGCACGTTCACAACCACGGCTCTGACCGCTCGGTCGAGTTCTCCGAGGTGGATTACGCGTCTCACGCGCGGGGCTACCCAGCGCTCCCGGACATCGCCAAAGGGATGCCGGTGGGCGCCTTGGTGTTCGGACTTCGTTCGCTGCAGGTCGACCTTTGGTGGTCAAAGACCGAACGTGGTCGACTGAAGCACTGCACGGTGGTCGGTTCTCGCATCCGGCGCCTCTACTCTTCACCGTCACGCGCGCCCCGGGCGGCATACCTTCCCAGCGTCGACCGCCGTGTGCGGTTCCTCGGAGAGGCAGGGCAGGCTCAGCTCGCCGGCGCACGGGTTGCCGTCGTGGGCCTGGGCGGGGTCGGCTCCATGGTGGTGCAGGACCTAGCCCGCATGGGGGTGGGTGACCTCCTGCTGATTGATACCGACAGGTTCGAAGAGACGAACCTGTCGCGGGTGGTGACCCTTCCTTCTTCGATGATGTCTCGCGCAAGCCGCCCAAGACGGAACTTGCCGCCCGCTACGCCAAGCAGGTGAACCCGAACGTACGGTGCGAGTTGCTGGGCGACGACGTGGCGTATGCGGACGTGGCAGACAAACTCATCGACTGCGACTTCATCTTCCTGTGCGCGGACACCATGAGGGCGCGCCTGGTGGTCAACGCCATCGTGAACCAGCATTTCGTGCCCGCAGTACAGGTGGGCAGCAAGATTCTCCCGGGCAAGGAAGGCGGAAAGCTGGAGCAGTTCTACAGCGTGGTGCGGCACATGCGCCCGGGCTGCGGCTGCCTGATGTGCAACGGGCTGATTTCTGGGTACCGCCTGGCCATCGAGGAGAAGTCCGACGAAGACTGGCGCGCTCAGAACTACGGCACGGAGTCGCCCAACCCCAGTGTCATCGCTGAACGGCATCGGCTCCAGCCGTGCAACCCACGACTTCCTGATGGACTTCGTGGGCACCGACGTCAGCCGTCCCACGGCGGGCTACTACATGTATGACGTGTTCAAAGGCATGTGGCTGAAGACGAACCCGCGCCAAGACGCGGACTGCAGCGAGTGTTCTGGCGACGGTGAGTCCCGCTTCGGCCGCGGTGCGGCCGCCCACCTGCCTTGCCGGGAGCGCGCCCCGGCGCCGGACAGCATCGTGGCGCGCATTGCGGCGTATGCCCGGGCGGTGTTCACCGGTGGGTGCAACCCGTGCAGAAGCAGGCGAGAACGGCGGGTTAACGTGGCCGGGCCCCCGGGTCCCACCTCAGAAGCGTTTTAGGTGCCGTGAATTACCATGACACCTAAAACGCTGAGAGGGAAGGGGCGAGATGATTCCTATCCTGCCGGAGGCAGCCCGGCGCGAATTTAGAAGCGCGCCGAAGGCACGGGGGCAAAACCACACGACGCATCAGGCGCTTATCGTCGATGCGAACGGGCAGGAGCATAAGTGCTTCGTCAAGGCTTCCCCACCGGAGTACCCGATGGCTTTCGCCGAGGGCATGGCGTGGCTGGTGGCAGATGCGCTGAATCTGCCGCGGCCGAAGTTCGCGGCTTTGCTGGTGCTCCCAGTACAGAAGTTGCGCCAATGCATGCCGCTTGACCAGCACTGGCACCTGATTCCGCACGCGCTGGCGTTCTGTTCTTCGACGGTCGAGGGCAAGCACATCACAAGCCCGTGGCAGTGGCTGGCGAGGCTGCGGGCAGCCCAGCCTTCAAGCGTGACGACGTGGCCAAGATTGCGGCGTTCGACCTGTGGGTGGAGAACCGTGGACCGCCACACGGGGAACTTCCTTCGCACCAAGGCCGGCGATTACATCCCCATCGACAACGAGTTCATCCTGTACACGCTCATCTGGGTAGCCAGCGGCTTCTCCTGCGAGCATAAGAGCTTGCGAGCGCAAGCCCGGCTCTGCTAAAACCTGCTGGCTACACGAAGTTCGAGGTCTCGATGATGCTCGCGTCCAAGGACCACCAGCCAGCATTTCTGAAGGCGACGCCGGCGCTGCAGCAGTTCATCTTCGCGATGGTGGCCGACCCAGTACGGGCCACCGAAACGACGACTGCTATCCTGCAGTTTCTGGGACAGCGAGCACATCCAGACTGGCTAGCCAACGAACTGGGGCTCATTTCGTGAACAGCATGTTCTTGTCCACGGGCGACGACCCGTACGCGCACCTGCGACAGCACGCCGCCGCAGTGCCGAAGGCTGCCTTCGAAGGACTATGGGCAACCATCGAGCTGCAACCGGACCCGTTCGCCCGCCAGCGGTATACCGTGGGCGTTGCCGTTGGCGGCATGGACGGCACGTTCAGCTTCCGCCTTCTGGATGATTTCGCCAAGTTCGAGTGCCTCTATGGCCGCGATGACGTGGCTGAACTGCGTACCTTCGTGGAAGCTGCAGAACAGAGCTTGCTGCGGGCACGCAAGGAGCAGGTGCCACTGCGCGAAGTCCAGTTCGACTCCACCGCGGTTCTCTTTGGAGACTTGTGGCCGACCGCAGGTGCCTCCGTCGACGCGGTTCTCAGCCGACTTTTTTGGACGTTGTGCCGTTCCTTCCGCGCGAGGAGCGCAAGGTTCGCGACTTCATCACCCCGGACAACACGGCCGTGCGCCGGCTCGTCGACGACGAGCTGAAGCGCATCGCCGGCTTGGCCTTTGAACGCATACGCACGGAACCGCAACGTGCACTCAGGGACCAAGCGACAGGCGAAACGCACTGGCTTGAGTTCAATCTCGAGCCCCCGGGCAAAGCCGGCAACGTGATTTCGGCTGTTTACAAGACACCGGTGAACGTGGAGCTGAACTTCCTGCGCGCCTCGCAGGACTTGGCCACCTACGCGAAGGTGCGAGGCCTCAGCGACCGCGAGTTGGCGCTTTTCGTGATGACGCCGGCGCCAGGCACCATGCCGCCGGCCGAGGTGGAGAGGGTCGAGAACATCCCGGGCGAGCAGAGCTGGAACCTTGAAAAGCAAGGCTTTGTAGTCGCGGCGCACGCCTCCGCGGCAGCTCTCGCGCAAGACGTTTGGGACTGGGCGGCACTGCAGGCCTGAATCGCAGCGCCGCGCCCACGCGGCCTTCAGCAGCCTTCCCAAGGCCACTGCCGCAGTGGCATCAAGCCATGCGATTGCCCATCCTTGCAGCCAGTTCTTTCAGCGTCATTGTCGGTTCGGGCGGCACCGATTTCGCCTCTGCGATTGCCTCTTGCAGCACATCGCCTGACTCCGACCCGGTCGTCTTGATAGCCGGTTGCCATACTCGCGACTCCACAAGCGAGGGCACCTTCTCAAGCGCTCCAAGAGGCTCGATGCCCATCGCGGCCAGACGGCCCAAGAGCTCCTGCAGGACTTCTTCGCGATGCAATGACCACGTGGAGGCGAAGCATCGCCAGAACGTCCAACCGGCACGTTCAAGCACTCGCTGGCGGTTCATATCCGCCTGCCACCTATCGGGCCCGTGGAACTCGTCGCCGTCCAGTTCGACTGCAAGCCGTGTGTCGTTCGCGCCTTCGACGACCATGTCAATGAAGAACGAGCCGGCCTTGACCTGCGGAGTCACACGGTAGCCGCGCTTGAACAGCTCCGTGTACACGTCTCGCTCGAAGCCGGAATCGCACAGGTCCACCAGGCTCTTGGCTTCGTCAACGCTGCCGTCCGGGGGCTTGGTGAAGTGGCCCGGAGGCTGGCGCGCAGGTCGGCCTGAGAGAGGTCCTTCAGCTCCACGGAGCGCACGAGGTACATCCGGTCTCGCGCCCGGCTCGCCGCAACGTTGAAGCGCTGCTCGAACATGTTGCCGGACAGGGCGGTGGCTTTTCGCGGGTCGACGACCATGGACAGGAACATGATGTCCCGCTCGCTACCCTGGAAAACGCGTGCGTCGCCGCACTTGAAATGCCGCCGAATCAGCTCCGCTCCATCGCAGTTCGAGCGCACGAGGGTGTCGATGTGCTTAGCCTGCTCGGCGCCCGGGAGCGAAACCACGCCGATGCTGCGGCCGGCGAAGCGTTTGTCCGCGAGGATGGCCTGCATCTCCGCGAGGATGGCCTGCGCCTCGGGGACGTTCACGTCCCTGTGATTGCGGTTCCCGGAGGGGACGAAGATGTCCACTAGCGGCGGGTCGATGCGCTCGGACTCACGAGGGATGCGCAGCGGTTGCATCGCTCCGTTGTAGAAGCGGTTGCTGTAGGCGATGATGGCCGGCACGCAGCGGAAGTGCTCCCGCAGCATCACCTTCTGGGCGGCGAACACCGTCGACGCGATGTCGTAGAGAGACTTCTCCGGCGTAAGCATGTCCGCGTGGTACTGGTCCGAGAGGAACCGGTCCTTCAGCTCCTGAACGCGCACGGACGAGATGAAGCCGCCTTCAGGGGAGACCTGCTTGTCGTCGCCGACAACGAGAATCTTTGCGCCGCGCAGTATCGCGGGAAGGGCCCACAAGTCGGACTGGCTGGCCTCGTCGACCACAACCAGGTCAAAGCTGCCAGGAATGGGCGGAAGCGTCTCTGAGACCTTCGAGTGACTCATGACCCAGCAGGGAACTGCGCCCTGAGCGTTCTGCATGGCGCGCTGGGCGTCCCGGCGGTGCCGCGTCGCATTCGGGCCAGTGCCTTTGCCAATCTTGTGGATGGCCGTGCGATAGCTCTCAAGAGCCGATAGCACCTTCGGAGAAGCAGCCAGCTTTGTCGACCTCCGGCCGACTTCGACACCATGCTGATGTACAGGCGCGCAAGACCGGCTTCGAGGTCACGCCGCCGGGCGGCCATCGTGAGGAGTTCGTCTCGAGCCTCGATTTGCGACAGGTGGGTCTTCAGCCGGGCCCAGTTCCGGCATCACGCCAGCTGACCGGAATAGCATGGTCCTCGCCTGCAGCCGCAACCGTCTCCGAGCGCAATCGAGCCGCCCAGACTGGAGCGCCGGCCCTCTCCACTCGTTCGGACAGGGCAGTGACCGTGCCAATCTCGTGCCCGAGAGCCTCTATGCGGCGCACTTCTGCGACCAAGCCGGCGTACTGGGCCACGACAGTCTCGGTGTTCTGGGAACGGCCGCCGAGCGTGGCGGCCAGCTGGCGGAGCTGCGCCGACACGGGGCCAGCAGTTCCAGCCAGCTTTTCCTGCAACGTCGCCTGCATCACCGCCGCCTCCGCCAGTCCGCGCGGGTGAGATGGCTGCGAAGGTGCTCTCGAACCTGCTTCAGGTCGCCAGAGGTACCGCGTACCTGCGCCGGGGGTGGCTGTGCGAACACGCGCTCGGCGAGGACCGGAAGGTGAGCGTCGTGGTTTGTGGCCAGCAGGTGGGCCTTGCGTGCGTTCGAGGTGACAAGTTCGATGTGCCGCAACGCCTGTACGCCGGCCTCGACAACCGGAATGGACAAGGTCTGCGCGAATTGGTTCCACCTGGCCGCAAAGGAGCGGACGCGGTCGTGAAGCTGCAGGTACCGCTTGACGTGCTGCCAATGTTCCGTGGTCGCTGGCGCCAAGCCTGCGACGCGAACTGCAGCAACAAAGGCCTTGACGTCACCGGCGCCGATGCTCAGAAAACCGAACGGCTTGCCGGTCTCACAGCCGCGGCCAACCGCTTCAGCGAACTTGGGTTGAGCGAGAGCTGCTTCAGGAACTTCGACGGGCTGCTGCAGGAACTCGGCCCGAGCCTTCACCAGTCCTGGATGTCAGAGAACAAGGCTTCCAGAGCTTTGCGCTCCGCCTCGAACTGCGCCTGCCGGCACTTCCTGCGCAGCTCCGCGGTCCAGATTTCACCGGTTTCTTCGAGCTCATTGGCCAAGGCCGCCGCAGCTTCCACTGCGGAGAGCATCTTGCGAGCCTCGGCAAGCACTTCGGGCGTGTTCGCGCGCAGGGCGAGCAGGCCGCCGGCCGCTTCCCGCTCCTCAATATCGCGGATGCTGACCAGTGTGTCGTGCAGCCGGCCCATGTCAGCGGCGCTAGGCAGCTCCAGACTGCGGGGAATCCGAACTCCGACGTAGCCAAGGTCCCGGCCAAGTGTCCGGCGCGCTTTGCGCAGCTGCGCAGCCTCGGCCCCGCTCAACGGCGGCGCGTTCTGCTCGGACAGGTCCAGCACGTCTACGAACCAGGGAATGATGGGCATGGCCACGCACCACCAGTTCGGCCATCTTCTGCGCGCGCATCGGCGCGCCGTCCACCTGCACGTCCGAAAGCTGCGCGAGAGCAATCTCGTCTACCCGCCGGTCAATCTCGGCGAGTTCGCCATGGGCTTGCCCGATGGCGCTCTGCACTCTTTCGATTTCGGTGCGTACAACCTCAGGGTTCAACTGGGAGACGTTGTGGAGAATGGCCTCAATCGAGGTCTGGAACTGCCGCATCCCCTCGCGGTCGCCGGCGAGAAGGGCAACCGTCAAGGGGCGGACCTCCTCCGGAATCTTCGACTGCAGTACTTCGAGTGCCTGCTCGCCCTTTGCCGTGACCAGCACCTTCCGGCCCGTGGCCAAAAAGTGGCAGATGATGTTGGCAATGGTGTGCGTCTTGCCGGTGCCTGGAGGCCCTTGCACGGCGACACCCTCTGAGCGCTCAAGCTGCTCGACGATGGTCACCTGCTCGTGGTTGTAGGGAAGCGGGAAAAAGAGTTCTTTGGGCTCCCCTCCGGCGCCGACCGAGCCGCCACTCGTGCCAGACAAACCTCGAAACGTGACGGGTGTGTAGTCTGGCGTCTCGTCGGAAGGCGGCGTGACCAGGGCGAGAGCGCCTTCAGGAATCTTGGCGCCGTCGCCGATGCGCTTTTTGAGCCGCTCGATGTCCTCATGCAGGAAGTTGTTCGACCTCGGCCGGGACAAGAGCACCCGGGCATCGGTGACTTGCAGGTCCTCCGCAGGAACCGGAAGGCCCTCATGGTCCCGTACGAACCGGCCCTTCTCGTGCAGGTTGCCGGAAATGAGCTTCAGTACCGGCTCATAGCTGCCAGCATCGAACGGCGAAATGGGCCGCTCCTTCGTGGCCTCCAAAGACTGCTTGGCTGCCTTTTCGACCTCCGGGACGCTGAGAAGCTGACACGCTGACAGGGCATCGAACTCCAGCCGCGGCTCCACCCCTCGGGGCCGCAGAACGATGCTGAGGTCTTCCTCGACCGAGATTTCCATGGCCTGGGTAATCAGCGGGTACTGGAAGTCGACTACCCCAACGCCTTCCGCGGCGGAAACCTTCCAGCCGTGACGCCAAGACCCCAAACAAGTTCTTGCGGCTTGGCGGTCTCTTCCGACTCGAGTTGGTGCGCCGGGGAGAACAGGTCTCCATACAGGTCGATGGTCGTGCGACGTGGCTTTTCGCCGGCCGCCCATGCATTCCATAAAGGCGCGTACTGGGCCAGCGCTTTTTCTACAGTGCTTCGCAGGATTGAGGCCTCCTGCTGGAGCTGCTCAGGAGACTTGCCCGCCGCCCCCGCCGCGACGCGATGCGCCAGGGCAGCGTCGTTGATGGTCGGCGGCTTCCCGTTGGGGTCGTCCGAGACCGTCAGTAGCGGACGGACGGACTCGGGATGCACCACGGGCGGCTGCTGCGCCTCGAGCCTTTCTATATGCAGCCAGACATGGTCACCCTCCACCTCGCGGTTGAAGCTGACGCCCGGCAGTCCGGCTAGATGCCCTTTGTGCCGGAGGAACCCTTTGTGCCCAACAAGCTTGTACCCGTGCGGGTCGATTTCCTTGGACTGCTCGACGACATAGTTAAGCAGCTTGCATAGTTGCTCGGCGGGGGTAGGCATGAGCTGATTCTGCCTATGGTTCGAGCTGCCACCGAGCGGGTTTCACCCGTCCATCTGGCCGATGGATGCGCGCCAAGCCGCCGGCACAAAGGATTCGGAGGGCGGTGGCGGCGGCCCCGAAAAGAGCTGGCGTCCATGGCGCCGGCGGGTCGATGTCAGCTGCGGCTAGCTTGCAAACACGCGCGGCCGGGGGCAAACGGGAGTTCTGAACGGCAATCCCACGCATCCAGAATCTCAGATGGATTGTCCGCAGCTGGAGGTTGTCTCACTTGGCGTGTCTGCGGCTGCAAGAAATCTCAAATGAAATGTCCGCAGCTGCTCGAAATCTCGAATGAGTTGGCCCAATCTGCTGGCGGTCTCGAATGAGATGGCCAGAATCCTGGCCTGAAATCCGCGTTCGGATTGACTCCGGCCGCCACGAACACGATGCTGGGCACATGAACATCGGCTCAGAGCGCTTGGCGCACTGGTTCTTCAGGCTGAATGGCTTCCTGACCATCAGCAACTTTGTCGTGCATGCCGACCGAGGCGTCGGTCAGCACACGGACGTTGATGTCCTCGGAGTGCGGTTCCCTCATCGGGCGGAGAACCGTGTTCGGCCCATGCCCGACCATCGGTCATTCGCCGGCGATACCAGGGATGCAAGTCGTTCTTGCCGAGACAAAGAGGAACCTATGTCGGCTCAATCGGGCTTGGACCGAGCCGGGTAGGGGAAACTTGGAACGAGTACTTTCGGCTGCCGGCTTCTTCGAGCCCGCCCAGATGCCAGCGGTCGCTGCTGGTTATATGGACGGGGGTTCTGGGCAGAAGGAGGCGCGAGTGTTCGGCTTATGACGGTAGGCGGAGAGCACAACCGGGAGCTGGCCAGACGCTACCCGAACGTGGAGCAGCTGTTCTGGAGTACAGATGTGCTGCCCTTTATCCATGAGCGGTTCTGGGCGTATCGGGACGAGAAGCGGATGCATCCGCAATGGGACGCGGACGCTCACGCCCTCTTCAACACTGTCATGGAGTCCGGGGAGACCTTGCAGCTTTCGTGGGGCAGGTCGACGTCCTCGGTGAGTAGGCGCATGCTGCAAGGAACCTTCGAATCCGCTGGTCCAAGCTCGCCTTGTGCGTCCCGGCCGTGCACAAGTGAATAATGCGCCAAACCAGCAGCAATATGGCGCGAAAACGACCACTAAAGAGCTAGGAATCAGGAGCGGACAAAGGTTGCGAGATTTCAGCAGGAGCGGACAGGGGTTGTGAGACTCCCGCCCGCTCGAAGGGGCCGATTTGCTCAGTATCCGGACAAAGGTTGCGAGAAAAATCGGGCATCCGATAGTGGACCCCACACTTTTTGTTTTTCCGGAGCACCATCCATGAGCGATCTCTCGGCTTTTCCCATCACCAAGAAGTGGCCGGCGACGCAGCCGGACCGGCTGCAGCTCTACTCGCTGCCGACGCCCAACGGCGTGAAGGTGTCGATCATGCTGGAAGAGATCGGCCTGCCGTACGAGGTGCACAAGGTCTCGTTCGAAACGAACGACCAGACCACGCCGGAATTCCTTTCGCTCAACCCCAACAACAAGATCCCCGCGATCCTCGATCCGGACGGGCCCGGCGGCAAGCCGCTGGCGCTGTTCGAGTCTGGCGCCATCCTCGTCTACCTCGCAGAGAAGACGGGCAAGCTGATTCCGCAGGATGCCGCGGGTCGCTACGAGGCACTGCAGTGGGTGATGTTCCAGATGGGCGGCGTGGGGCCCATGTTCGGACAGCTCGGCTTCTTTCACAAGTTCGCCGGGGAGGACTTCGAAGACAAGCGGCCGCGCGATCGCTACGTGGCCGAATCGAAACGCCTGCTGGGCGTGCTCGACATGCACCTGAAGGGCCGCGCATGGATGGTCGGTGACGCATACGGCATCGCCGACATCGCGATCTTTCCGTGGGTGCGCAACCCGGTGGGGTTCTACGGTGCGGGCGAACTGGTCGGCTTCGCGCAGTTCAAGGAAGTGGCGCGCGTACTGGAGACCTTCGTGGCGCGGCCTGCCGTGGTGCGCGGCCTCGACATTCCCAAGCGCTGATCCGCGCGCCCTGCGGCGCAGCTTGCAGTCTCTTCGCGGGCGGTCTATCATCGACCGATCGGTCGGCTAAACGCGCCGGCCAGGAGACAGCATGTACACGCAAGCCATGGACACTGCGGGCCAGGACACCGGGCGCAAGCCGGTGCGCTCCGCCGACGACGTGCAGATGGAAGGACGCTTCGAGGCGCGCATTGCCGAGGGCGAGTTCATCGAGCCCAAGGACTGGATGCCGGACCACTACCGCAAGACGCTGGTGCGGCAGATCAGCCAGCACGCGCATTCGGAGATCGTCGGCATGCTGCCCGAGGGCAACTGGATCACGCGCGCGCCCACGCTCAAGCGCAAGGCGATCCTGCTGGCCAAAGTGCAGGACGAGGGCGGCCACGGCCTCTACCTCTATTCGGCGGCCGAGACGCTCGGCACCTCGCGCGACCAGATGCTGGAGGCGCTGCACACCGGCAAGGCCAAGTACAGCTCGATCTTCAACTACCCCACGCTGACGTGGGCCGACGTCGGCACCATCGGCTGGCTGGTCGACGGCGCGGCCATCATGAACCAGGTGCCGATCTGCCGCTGCTCTTACGGGCCGTACGCGCGCGCCATGATCCGCATCTGCCGCGAGGAGAGCTTCCACCAGCGGCAGGGCTACGAAAGCCTGCTGACGATGATGAAGAACGGCACCGACGCTCAACGCGCCATGGTGCAAGACGCCGTCAACCGCTGGTGGTGGCCGTCGATCACGATGTTCGGCCCGCCCGACGACCAGTCGCCCAACACGGCGCAGTCGATGCGCTGGGGCATCAAGCGCATCTCCAACGACGAGCTGCGGCAGAAGTTCGTCGACGCCGCTGTCGAGCAGGCGAAGGTGCTGGGCGTCACGCCGCCCGACCGCGACCTGAAGTGGAACGAGGAGCGCGGCCACTACGACTTCGGCACCATCGACTGGGCCGAATTCTGGAACGTGATCGCGGGGCATGGCCCGTGCAACCGTGAACGCCCGGCCGCGCGCGTGCAGGCCTGGGACGACGGCGCCTGGGTGCGCGACGCCGCGATGGCCTATGCGCGCAAGCAGTCCGCGGAAATGAAGGAGGCGGCATGAGCGATCCCAAGCAGGAATGGCCGCTGTGGGAAGTCTTCGTCCGCAGCAAGTCGGGCCTGACCACAAGCACTGCGGCAGCCTGCATGCCGCCGACGCCAAGATGGCGATCCAGATGGCGCGCGACGTCTACACGCGGCGCCAGGAAGGCACCAGCGTGTGGGTGGTGCGCTCGGAGCACATCGTCGCCAGCGACCCGGGCGAGAAGGACATGTACTTCGATCCGTCCGAAGACAAGGTCTACCGGCACCCGACGTTCTACGTGCTGCCCAAGGCAGTGGACCACATGTGATGGCCGCCGTGCAAGGCTCTATCGCCGTCAGCGCCGACCCGAAGGTGCAGTACCTGCTGCGCATCGCCGACAGCGCGCTGATCCTCGCGCAGCGCACCTCCGAGTGGACCGGCCACGCGCCCGTTCTGGAGGAAGACATCGCGCTGGCCAACATGGCGCTCGACCTGCTGGGGCAGGCGCGCGCGCTGCTCACGCATGCGGGCCAGCTCGAAGGCAGCGGCTACGACGAGGACCAGCTCGCCTTCCTGCGCGAAGAGCGCGACTACCGCAACGTGACGCTGGTGGAACTGCCACGCGGCGACTTCGCCGTGACACAGCTGCGCAACGCGATCATGGCCACCTTCTTCAAGCTGCTGTGGGAGCGGCTCGCCAGTTCCAGCGACAGCGAACTGGCGGCCATTGCGGGCAAGGCGGTGAAGGAAGCGCTATCACCAGCAGCACGCGGCCGACTGGATCGTCCGGCTGGCCGGCGGCACCGACGAATCGCGGCAACGCACCGAGCGGGCGTTGGCCGACCTGTGGCGCTACACGGCGGAACTCTTCACGTCGGACGCCGTGGACACCTACGCCGCCGAAGCGCAGCTCGGCCCGCGCTGGGGCGACCTGCGTGAACCTTGGCTGCGCGAGATGACGCAGATCCTCGACGAGACCGGCCTGCAGGCGCCGGCCGACGCGCCCTTCCGCAGCGCGGGCAAGACCGGCACGCACAGCGAACACATGGGCCTGTTGCTGGCCGAGATGCAGCACCTGCAGCGGGCGTACCCCGGAGGCGTGTGGTGACCACGCGCGCCGAGCGCGCCTGGACGTACTGGGCACCGTGCTCGATCCCGAAGTGCCGGCGCTGTCGGTGCGCGACCTCGGCATCGTGCGCGACGTGATCGACCACGGTGACGAACTCGAGGTGGTGCTGACGCCCACGTACTCCGGCTGCCCCGCCACGGAAGCGATCGAAGCCGATGTGCTGGCCGCGATCTCCGCGCAGGGCCTCGGCCCCGCCCGCGCCACGCTGCGCCGAGCGCCCGCATGGACCAGCGACTGGATCAGCGAAGACGGCAAGCGCAAGCTGCGCGAGTACGGCATCGCGCCCCCCACCATGTCGTTCCCGCCGCGGCCTACGCCGGGGCAGGCTTTGGCGGGGCCCAGAGCTTCCCTCTGCGCTTCCTTTCACGCGCCCCTACCATCGCTTGCCCCCACTGCGCCAGCACTCAAACCGAACGCCTCTCCCCCTTCGGCTCCACCGCCTGCAAATCCCTGCACCGCTGCCCGGCCTGCCGCGAGCCCTTCGAATACTTCAAGCCGATCTGAGATGAGCACGCTGTTCCACCCCTTGCGTGTGCGCGCCGTGCAGCCCGACACCGCCGAAGCCGTGATCGTCTCGTTCGACGTGCCCGACGACCTGCGCCCCGTGTTCGGATTCACGCAAGGCCAGTACCTCACGCTGCGCAAGGAGATCGACGGCCGGGACCTGCGCCGCTCGTATTCGATCTGCGCCGGCGTCGATGACGGCGAGCTGCGCGTGGGCGTGCGCAAGGTGCGCGGCGGCGTCTTCAGCAACTGGATCAACGAGAACCTGCGCCCCGGCGACACCCTCAGCGTGATGGCGCCGCAGGGTCGCTTCTTCGTGCCGCTGGAGCCCGAAGCGCAGCGGCACCACGTGGGCATCGCCGGCGGCAGCGGCATCACGCCCATCCTGTCGATCATGAAGACGGTGCTGGCACGCGAGCCGCGCAGCCGCTTTCAGCCTGGTGTACGGCAACCGCAGCCTGCAGTCGACCATGTTCAAGGAGGAGCTGGAAGACCTGAAGGACCGCTACCTCACGCGGCTGGCGCTGCACCACGTCTTCAGCGAAGAGCCCACCGACGCGCCGATCAACATGGGCCTGATCAACCGCGAGAAGCTCGGCGACTTCCTGCGCGCACTGGTGCCCGCACAGTCCATAGCCCACGCGTACATCTGCGGCCCCTTCCAGATGAACGACGAGGCCGAGGCGGCGCTGCTGCAAGCGGGCGTACCCGAAGAGCGCATCCACATCGAACGCTTCGGCGTGGCGCAGCAGGCCGCGGGCCGGTGGGCGCGGTGGTGCACACGCCGCAGCCCGGCGACGCCGAGCAGGCGCGCATCGTCATCATTCGTGACGGCATGCGGCGCGAGATCACCTTCCTGCGCGAGCAGCCCAGCATCCTGGACGCCGCTTCGGCTGCCGGGCTGGAGGTGCCGTTCTCGTGCACCCGGCGGCTGTGCGGCACCTGTCGCGCCAAGCTGGTGGAAGGGCAGGTGCGCATGGAGCGCAACTTCGCGCTGGACAAGCAGGAGGTGGCGGCCGGCTACGTGCTGACCTGCCGGCGCACCCGGTGACCGAGCGCGTGGTGCTCTCGTTCGACGAGCGCTGAAGCGGCGATGGGACGCGGCCGCTCCGCCGGGTACGAAGACCAGCGCGACCTGATCCTGGAGCACGCGGCCGCCCTGTTCGCGCACGGCGGCTACCCCGGCACCTCGATGAACCCGTGGCCGAGGCCTGCGGCCTCTCGAAGGCCACCCTGTACCACTACTACAAGGACAAGTACGCGCTGCTGTTCAGCATTGCCGACAGCCACGTGTCGCGCCTGCAGGCCATCGTGCGCGAAGCGCTGGCCGACCAGCTCACGCCCGAAGGGCAGATGCGCGTGCTGATCCAGCGGCTGGTGCAGGAGTACGCGCATGCGCAGAACGCGCACCGCGTGCTGACCGAGGACGTGAAGTTCCCGGAGCCCGAAGACCGCAAGCACGTGCTGGACAAGGAGCGGGAGGTGGTGCGGGGCTTCGCGCAAGTGGTCGCCGCGCTGCGGCCCGACCTGAAGGAAGCTGCCATGAGCAAGCCGCTGACCATGCTGCTGTTCGGCATGATCAACTGGCTGTTCACGTGGATGAAGCCGGAGGGAAGGCTGGACTACGAGGCGATGGCGCCGGTGGTGGCGGATCTCTTTCTTGGGGGCATCGGCGCCGTCGATGCACCAGCGCACCCTGCGCCCGCTTCCCGCAAACGGTTGATCCGCACTCCCTGAAATCCCTGTGAGTTTCTGCTGCGCGACCGCGCCAACAAGTCGGTCGTGAGTTTCCCCGCGTGATTGCAGACTTCCCTCCAGCCGCCAGACCAATGCAGCGGCCGGGGGGGAGGGGAAGTGCATAGCGATCTCGCGCTGAAGCTGACGGCGGACTTGTTCTGGACGGGGCTGCTGGTGTCCATGCCCGTGCTCGGTCTCACCATGCTCGTGGGGCTCGTGATCTCGGTCCTGCAGGTGGTCACCCAAGTGCAGGAGGCGTCGCTCACTTTTGTCCCCAAATTGCTGGCGGCCGGGATTTCCATCCTCGTCTTCGGCCCGTGGATGCTCCGCACGCTGTGCCAGTTCGCGGTACAGCTATGGTCCCGCATTCCCGCGATGTTCTAGGCGCACGCACAGTGTCCGAGCTCGTCGCCCTCTTCGACACGGCATGGATGCATCGCATCCTGCTGTTGTCGGCGCGCATCTCGGCGCTGTTCCTGATGACGCCGGTGCTCTACGCGATCCCGGTGCCGGGCGTCGTCCGCGTCCTCATTGCCATTGCGCTGGCCATCGCGCTGGCCGTTCCGTTCTCCGGGTCCTCCGCGCCGGGCACGGAGCTTTCGGGGGCGATGCTCGAGGGATTCGGCCGCGAACTGGCCATCGGCGCCACGCTGGGGCTCGGCATCCTCATGGCGTTCGCGGGATTCGCGGTTGCCGGCCGCCTGATCGATGTGCAGGTGGGCTTCGGCATCGCGCAGGTGTTCGATCCCGTCAGCCGCATGCAGGTGCCGATCCTCACGTCGGTGTTCATGCTGTTCGGCGTGCTGCTGTTCTTCCCGGTCGACGGGCACCACGCGCTGCTTCGCGGGATCGCCTACAGCCTGGAGCGCTTTCCGCTCGGCGCGCCCTGGTCGATCGACACCGCTGCCGGTCCTGTCCTCAAGCAGGCTTCGGGGCTGTTCACCCTCGGCTTCGCGCTCGCGGCACCTATCGTCCTCTCGTTGCTGCTGGTCGAGTTCGCACTGGGCGTGATCGCCCGCAACCTGCCGCAGGTCAACATGTTCGTGCTGGGGATCCCCGTCAAGATCATCGTGGGCCTGCTCGCACTCTCCGTCTGGGCCAGCGGGCTGGGTGTCGTCTCGGGTCGCCTTTACGGCGAGATCTACCGGACGTGGACGGCAATGTTCGCGCAGGCGGCTCCGGCGGAAGGAGGGCGCTGATGGCCGACCAGGACGTCGACCGCAGCGAAGCAGCCACGCCCTTCAAGCTGCAGCAGGCGCAGGAGCGTGGGCAGACGCCGCGAAGCGCCGACTTCGTCGCAGCCGCGGTCTTCGCGGCCGGCATGGTGTTCGTCGCGTGGCAGGGCTGGGAGGCGACTGCCGCACTGCTGCACCTGTGCCGGCACGCGTTCGAGCAGGCAGCGCCCGCGGGCCTGAACGCCGGCGCCTTGTGGCCGCTGATGGCAAGCTTGCTGGTGCAGGCGGGTGGTGTGCTGCTGCCCTTGCTGTTCATCCTCCCCCGGCCGCCGCGCTGGCCAGCGTCGCGCAAACAGGTCCCGTCCTCGCCTTCGAGCCGCTCAAGGTCGACTTCGAGCGAATCAGTCCGGCCACCGGGTTGAAGCGGGTGTTCTCGCTGCGGACGCTGTTCGATGCAGCCCGTGCTTGCGTGAAGCTCGTGGTGCTCGGGATCGCCGCCTGGCTTGCGTTGCGCAGCCTCTTGCCGCAATTTCATGCGGTGGCGAGCCAGTCGCCCCTGAACTTCCTGCAACTGCTGATCGGCGACACGGCGGACCTCGGACTGAAGATGGCGCTGGCCCTCGGCCCGGTCGCCTGCGTCGATGTGTTGTTCACGCAGCGCGAGTTCGGCCAGAAGATGCGCATGAGCCGGCGGGAGTTGAAGGACGAGTTCAAGAACAGGGAGGGCGATCCCCGCATCCGCGCCCGACTTCGCGACCTGCGGCGGGAGATGCTCAAGCGCAGCCTGCCCTGCGCAACACGCGCGACGCGGATGTCGTGCTCACCAATCCCACCCACTACGCGGTGGCCCTGCGCTACGTGCACGGCGAGATGGACGCGCCGAAGGTGATAGCCAAGGGCGCGGGGCAGTTGGCCGCGGCCATGCGCGAGATCGCGTCGCGTCATCGTGTGGCCGTGGTGCAGAACGCACCGCTGGCGCGCCGCCTGTTCCGCGAGGCGGACATCGACCAGTACACCCGGTGGCATTGCACCCCGGGTGGCCAAGATCATCGTGTGGGTGTTCGCGATGCGCGAGCAGCGCAGGGCGGCGGCATGAGGTTCGTGCAAGACCTGCTGCGGCGCAACTCCGACGTGGCGATGGTGCTCGCGGTCCCGGGCGTGCTGGTGGTGCTGTTCGTGCCCATCCCGAAGCCGTTGCTCGACTTCCTGATCCTGGCGAACTTCAGCTTCGCCTTCCTGATCCTGCTGCTCACGTTCTACATGGCGCGGCCGGTGGAGTTCTCCACGTTTCCGTCCCTGCTGCTGCTGGCGACGCTGTTTCGCCTCTCGCTGAACGTCGCGGCCACGCGCTTGATCCTGGCCGAAGGCGATGCGGGCAAGGTGATCGGCGCGATCGGCTCGTATGTGGTCGCGGGGAACTATGTCGTCGGACTCATCGTCTTCTTGATCCTCATCGTGGTGCAGTACGTCGTGGTGACCAATGGGGCGCAGCGCGTTTCGGAGGTGGCGGCGCGCTTTCACGCTCGACAGCATGCCCGGCCAGCAAATGAGCATCGATGCGGACCTGAACATGGGCTTCATCGACCAGGCCGAGGCGCAGCGCCGGCGCAAGAACCTCGAGAAGGAAGCCGGCTTCTACGGAGCCATGGATGGCGCAAGCAAGTTCGTGAAGGGAGATGCGATCGCCGGCATCCTGATCCTTCTCATCAACATCGTCGGGGGCTTGATCATCGGCATCATGCAGCACAAGCTGCCGTGGGCGCAGGCGCTGCAGACGTACACGCTGCTCACCATCGGCGACGGCATCGTCACCCGGTCCCGCACTGGTGATTGCCGTCGGCACCGGCATCATCGTCACGCGTTCGGCATCGGACGGCAACCTGAGCCAGGAGGCGTTGCGCCAGTCACGTCATTTCCCAAAACCCTGCTGCTGGTGGCTGGGGCCCCGGGTGCTTGCTCCTGCTTCCAGGCATTCCCGCGCTGCCAGCCGCGGCCCTGATGCTGCTCACGCTCGGGGTGGCCATCACGGTGTATCGCATGCGCCGCGGCGCCCGGCCGGCCGCCGCAGATGCGGCAAATGCTCCTGATGGTGAGCCGGCGGACGATCCGTACGCGACGCTTGCCGTCGAGCCCATCGAAGTGATGGTGGGCGCCCAGTGGGCTCCGAAGGTCAACGATGCCGCCAGCCTCTTCATGGAGCGAATCGCCGCGGTCCGCAAGCAGCATGCGCAGGAGTTCGGGCTGGTGCTGCCGCGCATCCGCTTTCGCAGCTCTCCCACGCTTGCTTCGAACGCCTACGAGATCCACGTGGATGGTGCGTTGATCGCCCGCGGCGAAGCACGCGAAGACCGCCTCCTGGCGATCCACGCGACCGGCGACGTCCGCTCCATTCCCCGGCGAGCCCACCCGCGACCCGACCTACAACCTGCCGGCGTTGTGGATCGCACCTTCTCAGCGCGATGCCGCGCTGGCGGCGCACTTCACCATCGTCGACGGCACCACCGTCTTCATGACACACCTGACCGAGGTGCTGCGCCGGGAGTCCGCCGCCCTCCTGACGCGCGGCGAAACCGAACGCATTCTGGCCCGGGTCCGGCAGGCCCAGCCCGGCCTGGTGGAGGAGCTGGTCCCGACCGTGCTGGCGATCGCGGACGTGCAGAAGGTGCTGCAGAACCTGCTGCGCGAGAAGGTGTCGATCCGGCACATCGACGCCATTCTCGAAACCCCGGGCGACAGCGGGCGCGCCACGAAGGATGCAGCGCACCTCACCGAGGCGGTTCGCCAGCGCCTGGGGCATGCCATCTGCCAAGGATTGGCGGGACAGGCAGGTGCGTTGCACGTCCTGACGCTGGACCCCTCGATCGAGAGCCGGCTGCTGCAGAACCTGCAAGGCGTCCTGGCGGACGGTGGAGCCTTCGTCATCGAGCCGAAGGTCTGGAGCGCTTCCTCCTGCAGCTGATGCAGCAGGCGGAAAAGATGATGAAGAGCAACCTGCTTCCCGTGCTGCTTTGTTCTCCCGAGCTGCGCAGGCACATCCGGTCCATGTCCGAGCGCGCCTTGCCGCACCTGCGCGTCCTGTCCATGGCGGAGATCCCGCAGACGATGGAGCTGAAGTCCTGCGGCTCCGTCGGCGCCTGACCGCAGAGGAAATATGGACCCGATCCTCGCCATCACCCTGCGCAGCATGCAGCAAGACGTGCGGCATCTCGACCGGATCGGTATGAACCTTGCCAATGCGCAGACCGTCGGCTACCAGCGGGAGACGGCGGCGATGCCTTTCGCGCGCCTCGCCGGTGAGCTGGCGGGAGCTCCCCGGCATTGCGGTCGACGTGCGTCCGGGGACGCTGCGCAGTACCGGGCAGCAGCTCGACGTGGCGCTCGGCGGGCCCGGATGGTTCGAAGTGCAGACGGAACATGGAACTGCCTATACGCGGCAAGGCAACTTTCAACTGGACGCACAGGGGCGGCTGGTGACCGCGCAGGGGCATGCGGTGCAAGGCCGGGGCGGCGACATCCAGTTGCCCCACGGCATGCCGGTGATCGACGCGCAAGGTCGGGTCTTCGAGGGTGCGTTGCCGGGAGGCGCTCCGGCACGCGGCGAAGGCGCGGCGCTCGCGCAGTTGAAGGTCGTCTCCGCCAAGCCGGGCGGTGCCCTGCAGAGGCTCGGCCACGGGCTCGTGCTGCTCGATGGCGAGCCGCAGCCCGTTGCGTCCGCCGACCTCCGGGTGCGACAGGGTTTCCTCGAGAACGCCAATGTCAACGCGATGCACGAAATGGTGCAGATGATGCAGACCATGCGCCACTTCGAGGCCATGCAGAAGGTCGCCCTCGGCCATGACGAAATGATCGGCTCCGCCATCCGGCGTCTCGGCGAGAACACCTGAATTCGCGAAGGAAGCTGAATGCTCGAATCCCTTTACATCGGCGCCACCGGCATGCATGCACAGCAACTGCAGGTGGACACCATCGCCAACAACCTGGCGAATGTGAATACCGCCGGCTTCAAGAAAGGCCGCGTGCAGTTTGCCGAGCTGATGGGGCGTGCGCCGTTGCAGGACTTGCAGGGAACGCGTGACGTGCTCGCGCCGGCCCAAGCGTCCGCAGCCGGCGTCGCGCTCGTCAGCGCGTCCAAGGTGTTCGAAGGCGGCGAGATGAAGCGGACCGACTCACCGCTGGACCTCGCCATTCAGGGCGAAGGGTTCCCGGAGCTTGCGATGCCCGACGGGACGCGGGCGTACGCGCGGGGCGGCACGCTGAAGATCAATGCGGACGGGCAACTTGCGCTGCAGGATGGAACGCCCCTCAAGCCCGGCATCCAGATCCCCGACAACGCAGAGCGCGTTCAGGTGCTCACCTCCGGCCGCGTGCAGGTCCTTGTCCGCGGCCGGCGACCCCCGTCGACGCGGGCCAGTTGGAGCTGGTCCGATTCACCAATACGCCAGGCCTGCTGGCGCAAGGCGGCGGAATCTACCGCGCCACGGACGCATCGGGTGAACCGATCGCCGGGCGTGCCGGCGAGGACGGGATGGGGTCCGTGGTCCGGGGCTTCCCGGAGGGCTCGAACGTGAAGCTCGTGGAAGAAATGGTGGGCTTGATGGTGGCACAGCGTGCCTACCAGGCCAGCGCGAAGGTGGTCCAGGCTGCGGACGAAATGCTCGGCATGGTCAACGGGCTGCGTCGGTGAGATCCGTCGTCGCCATCGCTGCCATAGCCTTGTGCGGCGTTGCCGCCGGTAGCCCCGTGGCCCTCATCGAGCTCCGGCCTGAACTTCAGGTTGGCACTTCAGTCGTTCGATTGGGCCAGCTCGCCCGCATCGAGACGTCCGACTTGGCGTTGATCCGCCGACTGGTCGACCTGCCTGTGGGACGTCCGCCCCCGGCCGGCGACGGCGTTGTGCTCGAACGCGAGGTCCTCGCCGGCGTGTTGCGCCGCATGGGCTTCCCACCGGAGCAGGTCGCGTGGGCAGGTTCCGCGTCGACGCGCATCGTCTCGTCCAGCCGGACGGTGCCGGGAGAGGAAATTGCCGCGATCGCCACACGCGGTCTTTTGCAGTGGTTGGCCAAGCGAAGCAAGCGATTCGAGGTCGAGCTGGCGTCGGCGCCTCGCGACGTGCAGGTTTCCGAAGGCGATTTGCAGCTGCGCATGCGCGACCCGGGGAGCACACCACTGCACCGGCGGATGACGGTATGGGTCGAGGCTTGGGCGAACGGGCGCTTCGTGCGCGTGGTGCCGGTCACCTTCGGCGTCTCCGCCTGGGAGTCGGCCTTGTCGCAGCCCATGCGGTGCCCGCCGGGACGCTGGTCGATGCATCGATGACCCCGAGTGACGTGGTCGACCTGACTGCCGGTGGAAAGTCGCTGTCTGCAGCACGGGAAACGATGCGGACGCGCAGGCCGGTCGCAGCCGGAGAGGTTCTGCGGACCGGGATGGTCGAGCCAGCCCCCGCGGTGCTGCGTGGAGAGTGGGCATCCCTGCGCGCCGGCGCCGGCGCCGTACGCACCGAGGCGCGGGTGCAGGTGCTGCAGGACGGAAAGGTGGGGGACAGCGTCCGCGTGCGTGCTTCCGCGGCTGCCTCGAGCTTCCTCGCCAAGGTCACGGGTGACGGCCAGCTGGAGGTGGCGCAATGAGGACGCTTCCGCTGCTCGCCGGACTCTGCTTCTGCGGCGCCGTTGCGTCGCAAAGCCTCTACCGTGAGGACAGCTGGCGGGCATTGACGGCCGACAACAAGGCGTTCCGCACCGGTGACGTGCTGACGGTGCAGGTGTTCGAGAACACCACCGCGGTCAGCAGCGCCGACACCGGTACCCGCCGCACCAACTCGCTGCGCGCCGAACTGGCACACGGCAGTTCCAAGGCGGCGGAGGCAGCGCTCGCCGTCGGCGGCGAGTTCGACGGCGGCGGCCGCACCCAGCGCGCGAGCCGCCTGCTGACCACCGTCAGCGTCGTCGTCCAGGAGGTGCTTCCGGGCGGCCAGCTGCGCATCGCCGGGGCCCAGTCCGTGACCGTCAACCAGAACTGCAGCGTGTCACGCTGGAGGGGCTGGTTCGTCCCTCGGACATCAGCGACGGCAACGTGGTGCAATCCACGCGCATCGCCGACGCCCGCATCACCTACGTGGGAGAAGGAGACGTCACCGAGCGCGGCCGCCGGTCCCGGTGGCGCCATTTGCTGGACACGGTGGGGTTCTGAGATGACATCAAGTCGCCCCGCGCCGGTCTTGCTGCTTGCAGCCTCGCTACTGCTGGCAACCGCCGGCGTCTGCGCGCAGGTCACGTCCATGCGCGTGAAAGACCTGGCAAGGTGCAGGGCTGGCGCGAGAACGTGCTGGTGGGCACCGGCATCGTCACCGGGCTATCCGGAACCGGCGATGCCCCGAGCAACCGCACCACGCGGCAGGCCCTCTCCAACGTGCTGTCGCAGTTCAACCTCACTGTCGCCCCCGAGCAGGTCAGCAGTCGCAACGTCGCGGTGGTGATGGTCAGCGCTTCCTTGCCCGCGTTCGCGCGTGAAGGCGATGCGCTCGACGTGACGGTCGCTTCCAGCGGCGACGCCCGTAGCCTGCTGGGCGGCAACCTGCTGCTGACTGCGCTGCGGGCGCCGAACGGACGCGTCTATGCCCTGGCGCAAGGCGCCTTGTCGATCGGAGGTCATCGCTACGATGCCCAAGGCAACGTGGTGCAGAAGAACCATCCCACGGCGGGCTCCATTCCCAATGGCGCCGTCGTCGAGGTGGGCATGGTGGCGGAGGCACCCCGCAGCCAGTCACCTTCGTGCTTTCCGAACCGGACTACACCACCGCCAGCCGGGTCGCGGCCGCGATCAACGCGCAGGTGGGTACCGGGCTGGCGCGCGCCCGCGATGCATCGGGCATCGAAATCCGGTGCCCGCCGACGTTCAGCATGAACCAGTCGCGTTCCTTGCGCGGCTGGAGAACGTCAAGGTGGAGCCGGACCGCCGGGCCCGCGTGGTGATCAACGAGCGCACCGGCACCGTCGTCTCCGGCGGGGACGTGCGCATTGCGCGGGTGGCGATCTCGCACGGTGATCTGAAGATCTCGATCGCCACGCAGAACAGCGTGTCGCAACCGAACTTCATAGGGCATGCGGGGCGCGGCGTGGCCACGGCGGTGGTCAGCAACACGCAGATCGATGTGGAAGAGACGGGGGCTGTCGGCTTCCTCGCCGGCTCCGGCACGGTCTCCGATCTGGTGCAGTCGCTCGCGCGCATGAAGACGAGCACGCGCGACATCATTTCCATCCTGCGCGCCGTGAAGGCGGCCGGGGCATTGCACGGCGAACTCGTCGTCCAGTAGGGGAGCACCTCCATGACCCAGTCGGTCGAAGCACTCACCACCACTGTCCTCTCGCTGGCACTCTCCGCCGCGGGGCAGCGCCACCAGGCCATCGCTGCGAACCTGGCGAATGCCACTGCCGAAGGCTACACGCCTGTGCGGCTGGCCTTCGAGGCCAGCCTCGCGGACGCGCGCCTCGCGCTGCGCGAGCGAGGAAGTGTCGACGCGCAGAGCCTTTCAGCAGTGCGCATCGAGATTGAGCCGGACGTTGACGCGTCCGGGCAAGCCGCACCCGTGCACGTCGATGCGGCCATGGTGGAGATGGCCCGCAACGCCGTGCATTACCGTGGTTGACCCGGGTCTCTCGCAACACCCGGGGATCCACGCCATGGCCGTCGCGGACGGCCGGAGGTAAGCATGGACTACAGCAAGGCATTCGCGATCAGCGCTGCCGGCATGTCGCTCGAGCGCACGCGCGTCGACGTGGCAGCGGCGAACCCGCCCACGCGAACACCGTACAGGATCCGGCGGGCACGGCTTACCGACCGATGCGCGTGCTGGCGCGTGCGCTGGCGCCCCAGGCGTTCGGCAGCCTCGTCGAAGGCGACGTGTCCGCGATGCCGGCGCTGGGCGTGACAGTGGAGCCGCAAGGCGTCGCACCGCGCACGGCGCACGAACCGGGTCACCCCTTCGCCGATGCCAAAGGCTTCGTGCGCTATCCGGGGGTCGATCCCGCCAACGAGATGGTGACGCTCATGGCGGCGATGCGCTCCTACGAGGCGAACCTGGCCGCGCTCGGGACCGCGCGCACCTTGGCGCTTCGCGCGCTCGACATCGGGAGGGGCACATGAACGTGGAAGCCATCCGGGGCCTGGCGCCCCACGACGAGATCGCGGCCCCGCTTCGCGCCGCGCCTGACGTGGCGGTCCCCGGCGGCGGCCCGTCGTTCGGGCAGCTGGTGAGCGAAGGCCTGCAAGGGGTCAATCGCAAGCTGCAGGCGAGCCAGGTCGACCTGCAGCAGCTGGCCCTCGGCCAGACACCGAATCTGCACGAAGTGATGATCCGGCTGGAAGAAAGCCGCATCTCGTTCCAGCTTGCGATGCAGGTCCGCAACCGGCTCCTGGAGGCTTACCAGAAGTCATGCGGATGCAGGTGTGAACGTAAGCAACCCATGCAAAGGAGTGCGGCAATGAACACCGGTGGAGCACGATGGACCGGCGCGCGCGTGGGCGTGGTCGTCGGAGCGGCCACCATCTTCTTGGTGCTGCTTGCGGCCGGAGGATGGTTGCTGCGCGGCCAGCAGGCCGTCCTGTTTTCGGACCTGAAGCCGCAGGACGCCGCACTGATGGCGGCGGAACTCGACAAGCAGAAGGTTCCCTACACGGTCGCCGACGGCGGCAGCACGTTGCTGGTGGATCAAGGCCAAGTGCACGCCACGCGGCTGAAGGTCATGGGCAAGGATCTGCCCCTGCACGGCGCGGTGGGACTGGAACTCTTCAACAACACCGACTTCGGCATGACGGAGTTCGCGCAGAAGATCAACTTTCAGCGGGCTTTGCAGGGCGAATTGACCCGCACCATCCTCTCCTTCAAGGAAATCCGCGACGCGCGCGTCCACCGGGCCTTGCCCGAGCAGGGGCTGTTCAAGCAGTCGGCCAGCCGACCGAAGGCAGCGGTCACGCTCACGCTGCGCGATGGCCAATCCGTGCGCGGCGAGCAGGTCCACGGCATCCAGAGGCTCGTGGCCGCAGCGGTGGCCGGGTTGGCGCCGCAGGAGGTGACGATCGTCGACCACCATGGTGTCGCGCTCAGCCGGTCCGGCACTGAAGCCGATGGCGCCGACGCCGGCGGGAGGCTGGACCTGAAGCGCGAGACCGAGAACTACCTCTCCCGCAAGGCCGGTGTCGTGCTCGAGCGCGCCTTCGGGCCCGGCCAGCGTTGGCGAGCGTGGATGTCACGCTGAACATGGACCAGTGCGCGTGACCACGGAAGACGTGATTGCCGCACCCGATGGCAAGGGCGGGGGCGCGACCGGCGTCCTGGTCAGGGAGAGGGAGTCGGCTCGGGATTCCGCGATGCCCGACGCCGACGCACGGGCTGCACGCGGCAGCAGCATGCAACGCGACGTGGAATACCAGACCGGGCGGCGGGTGGAGCAGGTGGTGAGCCAGCCGGGTTCCGTCCGGCGCATCCACGTGGTTGCCGTCGTGCGGCAGCCGCTCGACGCGCAACAGCAGGAGCAGGTCCGAAAGCTGGTGGCAGCCGCGGTCGGCGCCTCTGCCGAGCGCGGGGATGCGGTGGTGGTGCAGTCGTTCATCGCTCCTCCCGTTGAAACTTCGCAGGCTGCTGCGACCGGGATGGTGAATCCCACAGGGACGGGTGGACCAGCCGAGAAGACATCGACGGGTGCGCTGGATCACGTCGCCGTGGTGGCAGCGAGCCTGGCGCTGCTGGGGCTTGCAGCGGTGGCGATCCTGCTGCGTCGGCGACGCCTGCCGCGCAGCCATGTCCCGCGCTCGCTGACGGCGGCGGAGCGGCAGGCGGCGCTGCGCCGGGTGGAAGGCTGGCTGCACGCGGAAGAAGATGTCGCTTCGCCACCGGGCGCTTTCATCGAAGCCACCGGAGGCCGCGCATGAGCGAGGCACGGCATGGGGCCAGCCAGTCACGGCGTGCCGCGCTCATGGCGCATGCCCTGCCAAGGGACGACCAGGCGTGGCTGCTGGCCGCGTTGCCAGCTTCGCGCCGTTCGGTGCTCGAAGGGCTTCTGGCCGAGCTGAAAGTCCCGGGCATTCCGCCAGACCCCGCACTGCTCGAATCGATCGACGCGAAGAATGCGCCAACGCCGCCCGCATCCGCAGCCGACCTCCCGGACGCCTCGTCAGGCGCGCAGGTCCCGATGCTGGCGCAAGTGCTGCAGCAAGAGGATCCGACGGTGGCAGCGTGCCTGCTCGCCCTTCGGCCGTGGGGTTGGCGCGACGCACTGTTGGCGGCCATGCCGTGCGAATGGGCAGAGAAGGTGAAAGACGTCCAATCCGGGACCCGGGCGCCCGCGTTGGAAGCAGCCCTGTGCGAAGCGTTGCTGGGCGAAGTCCGCGCCGCGTCGCGGACTTCGCCGACTTTCACGCGTGACGCACTCCTGCGGCGCCTTCGCCAGGCAGTCCGCGCCATGGGAGGGCGGACATGACCATCCCCGATTCGGAGCACGAGGTGGTGCTGCGCAACACGCTGTTCGTGCCCGGCGCCGTTCGCTTGCCCGGGGGGCCCATGCCGGGTCGGCCGGGGCTGGATGCAGGGAAACCCGAGAACCCTCTCGTGGTGCTCCAGGCCGAAGCGCAAGCGGAGGGGTTCCGGCGCGGCCACGACGAGGGACTGCGTGGCGGCCGGGAGGAAGGCATCCGCGCCGGCTACGAAGAAGGCCTGCGCCGCGGCGAGGACGCCGCTCGCGAGCAGGCGCTGGTCGCGATCGAACACGCAGTGCAGGCCGCACGCGCACCGCTCGAGGAGAGGTCCCGCCGGATGGATGCGCTGCTCTGCGCCATGGCGGCGGCTGCGGACGATGCATGGACCGGCGCCGACGAAGACGTGCTCGCACTGTGCTACGAAACCTTGTGCCGCGTGGTTGGCCGGGCGGCGTGCTCCCCGGAGTCTGTGCGGTCGCAGGTCGAACTCCTCTTGGCGGCGAACCACCTGCAGGGCGAAGTCACGCTGCATCTGCATCCGCCGACGTGCGCCTGCTGGACGAGGCGCTGGCGGACGGTCACTTGCCGGATGCGCAGAACCGAAAGCTGCGTTGGCGCGCCGATCCCCGCGTCGTGCTGGGCGGCTGCATCCTGGCCGGTACCGGCGGCGGTATCGACGCGCGCCTCGAGACGGTCCCGAGCAATGCAAGGCAGGCCTCCTGCAGGCGCGCGCGTCGCGCGCTGCTGGCCGTGCGGGCTTGGAGACGACCGCATGACTTCGCATACGGGCCGGACGGAACACCTTCGCGGGGTTGAACTGCATCGGCGCATCGGCTGGGTTCGCCGGGTGCAGGGCCTTGCCATCGAGGCCGAAGGTCCGCGGGTCGCTGTTGGTGAGCTGTGTCGCGTCGCGACAGCGGGCGAGGGCGCCGAAGCCGCCGTGCTGGCGGAGGTGGTCGGTTTGCAGCGCGACCACGTCACGCTGATGGCCTACGGCAGCCTGCAGGCCGTCTCCGCCGGCGCCGAAGTGGTCGCTCTCGGCCAGCAAGGGACCATCGGCGTCGGCCCCGCCTTGCTTGGCCGCGTCATCGATGGCTTCGGCGCGCCGCTCGATGGGCTGGAGCGCCCGGTGACACCATTCCTTCGTGCGCTGCACGCTCCGCTCGAATCCGCTGCAGCGACCGCGCATCCGTGAGGTGCTGGAGACCGGTATTCGCGCGATCGACGGCTTGCTCACGCTGGGACGCGGGCAGAGGGTGGGGATCTTCGCGGGCAGTGGCGTGGGCAAGAGCACGCTGCTCGGGATGATCGCGCGCCACGTGAAGGCCGACGTGAACGTCATTGCACTCATCGGCGAGCGCGGACGCGAAGTCCGCGAGTTCGTGGAGCGGCAGCTTGGCGCCGGGGACTGCGGCGCTCGGTGGTCGTCGTCGCCACCTCCGACCAGCCCGCACTCGCCCGACTGCGCGCCGCGCACGCCGCGGTCGCCATCGCCGGTCATTTCGCTGCAGGCGGCGCAGCCGTCGTGCTGACGATGGATTCCATCACCCGGATGGCGATGGCACGGCGCGAGGTGGGGCTGGCCGCCGGCGAACCCGCCACGGCGCGGGGCTACACGCCATCGGTGTTCGCGGAACTGCCGCAGATCTGCGAGCGCTGCGGCACTTCGCCCTCCGGCGGTTCCGTCACCGCATTGATGACGGTGCTGGTCGAAGGCGACGACCTCAACGAGCCTGTTGCCGACAGCCTGCGGTCCATCCTCGATGGCCACATCGTGCTGTCGCGCGAGCTTGCGGAGCAGGGCCACTATCCGGCGATCGATCCGCTGCGCAGCGCCAGTCGCTTGCTGCCCGAGGTTGCCGACGACGCCGAGAGGCTTCTCGCAGGCGCGGCTGTGCGGCAGCTTGCCGTGCTGCAAAGGAACAGGCAGATGGTCGATATCGGTGCGTACCAGGCTGGAAGCAACCCTGCGCTGGATGCCGCCCTTCGGCTCGACGCGGGGCTCCGTGCCTGGCTGCAGCAGGCCGTCGGCGGCGTCAGCCGATCCGATGCGATGCGCGACCTTGGGGCGGCGCTTGCCGCAAGCGTGAAGTGATGCGAACCTTGCCGCACGCGTCCGTCGACATGCGCGCCTTCTCTTGGGGCCTGCAGCCACTCGAGCATAAGGCGGCCCGGGAGCGCGAGGCCGGCCTGGCGAGACTCGCGCGAGCAGTAGCTGCTCTGGAACAAGCGCAGCAATCGCTGCGTTCCCCGGTGCAAGTGCAGGAGCAGGCGTTGGCGGCAGCCGCAGCAATGAGCCGCCGCGACCCGGATCCGCACGCGCACCGGCACGCGTTGCGCTACCTTGCGAGCATGGCCCGGGGCGTCCAGCGCGCTCTACTGCTGGTCCGCAGCGGTGAGAGCGCCCCGGCGCGTGCTCGTTCCGACTTCGCTGCCTGCCAGCGCCGCACCGACACGCTGCTGGCTGCGCGCGAGCACGCCTTGGGCGCCTACGTCCGCGCCGGCACGCTGCGCGGCGACCGGGAAGCCGACGCCGCGTGGTTGTCGCACGACCAGCACGTGCGTGCAGATCGCGAGATTTCGCCATGACGGTTTCACTCGATCCTGTTCTCCAAGGCGGCGGGCAGGCCGCCTCTGGCAACGCCAGTGTGGGTGTGGGCAAGCAATGGTCGCGCGAGTTCCGTGCTGCAGGCCGACTTGCCTGGTTCCATGCGCCGAACGAACGCGGCGGGGCAGACGCCTTGCGGCCGCCGGCCCCCAGAGGGGGCATCAGCAGAGAACTGGCGATGGGCAGCGTGCGTTCGACAGGGAATCGTCGCGAGCAGCGAAGGCTGTTCAGTTGTTCGCTCCAGATCTGGGCCCGGCTTCAGCGATGGCCGCAGCGGTCCGACTCATTGACGGACCGCACATCGCAAGCGCGCGCGTGGCCGCCCCATCCGTGGAACCGGTGCGCGCTGCCCCGCTCATGGGCGCCGGTCCGCGCGAGACGCCCACCGGCTTGGCGGCAGCCCCCTCGCCCTACCGGCGCGCCGTCTCGCGAACTCCCCTGTCCGAAGCGCAGGGGAGGGCATCGCCGGTGCCAACGACGCCCACGGCGGGCAGTCGTTCTTCACTCCGCGTCCACGTCGACGAATCGGCCCGGGGCATGAGGGTGTGGCTCGCCGTCGATGGCCTTTCGCAGACGCATGCTTTGCGTGTCACCGCCCTTGCCGCCGAACTTCGGCGGCTCCCCGGCCGTCTCGGGACAGCGCCCGGAGGCGCTGATCTGCAATGGCCGTCCTGTGGACGCCTCCCCACTTTCGCAATCCGGGGAGCAGTGATGGCCATCAGCGCAATCGGACCCAGCACGACAGCCACCGCTCCGCAGGCCCAGAGCCTGGGGCTGGAAGACTTTTTGAAGATCCTGCTCACCCAGTTGAACTACCAGATCCGCTCAAGCCCATGGACAACCAGCAGTTCATGGCGCAGATGGCGCAGTTCACTTCGCTGGAGCAGACGCAGCGCCTCAACGGCAAGCTCGACCAGTTGATCACCAACCAGGGGCCGCGCTGCAGTCGGTCGGCCTCATCGGCCGGACCGTCGAAGTCGAGACCGCCACCGGCCGTGTGACCGGCACGGTCGCCTCACTTTCCCTGCAAGGCGATGCGCCGCTCGTGAGCGTCAACACCACGCAGGGTGCCGTCCTCAGTGACGTCGCCCTCAGCCGCATCCTCATCGTTCGCTAGCCGAAGGAAAAGCCATGCTCGATTCCATCCATGTCGGAATGACCGGCCTTCTCGGATACGCGAAAGGCCTGCGCGTGATCGCCAACAACACGGCGAACCTCAATACGCCGGGCTACAAGGGATCCACCCTGCAGTTCACGGATCTGTTCTATGCGAATGGCGGTGGCGCGGGCAGTGCGCAGGCGAAGCTGGGCTTCGGTCTCGGCACCGCCGGAACGAACGTGGACTTCCGACAGGGCGACCTGCGCCAGACCGGCAATGAATTCGACCTTGGGGTCGAGGGCGAGGGCCTGTTCGTGCTGCGTGACGCCGAAGGCCACACACGGTACACGCGCGCCGGCCAGTTCCAGTTCGATACCGGCGGCAAGTTCGTCAGCCGCACCGATGGCAGCCAGGTCGTGGGCACCGACGCAGGCGGCGCCGGGTGGACGTGTCGCTCGCGAACATGCGCGTCGCTCCCGGCAAGGCGACAGCCACTGCGCGGTTCACGGGGAACCTGTCGGCCACGGCCACGGATCAGACCGTCCATTCGGTCAAGGTCTTCGACGAGCGTGGCAAGGAGCACGACCTGTCCGTCGTCTTCACGAACACGTCCTCGACGCTGCCGGACAGCTGGAAGGTCGAACTGATGGAGGGCACCACGTCGATGGGCGTCTCGCAGGTGGTGTTCGACGACGGCAGCCCGACTCCCGCCACGGCCCGTCTGTCGTTCGTCTACACGCCCGCCGGCGGTGCCGCGCGTCCTCTGGTGCTCGACCTCGGCAACGACGTGACGTCCTTCGCCTCTGGCAACCTGTCCACGATCGCGATGACCTCGCGGGATGGATACGCGCCAGGCACGTTGTCCAGCGCGGCGTTCGATGCCCGGGGCAAACTGGTGGCAAGCTACTCCAACGGGCAAACCGTCACCGGACCGCGATTGCTGCTGGCCAGTTCATCAGCCCTGACGCCGTGGAAGACGTGGGCGGCAGCCGCTACGCGGAAGCGAGCGGCGCCTCGTGGGAAAGCGGGGCACCCGCCGAGGGTGCATTCGGCCGTGTGCGCAGCGGCGTGCTGGAGCTGTCGAACGTCGACCTCTCCCGTGAGTTCAGCGAACTCGTGATCATGCAACGCGGCTACCAGGCATCGTCGCAGGTCATCGCTACGGCGAACGACATGCTGCAGGAACTGTTCCGGATGAAGGCGCAATGATGGCGGTCGATCGCGCCGTTCCGGTGTGGCGAACGCCGTCGGATGCTCGCTCGCTGGTCTGCTGGCGTGACGCGCAAGTTCGTGCGCTGGCCGCTGCGCTGGAACAGTCACTGGCAGGTTGGAGCGCGGTCTGGGGAATTCCGGTCGGGGCGAGGCCGCTTTGCGCCACCGCGGAGCGCATCGACACGTCCTTGCCCTGGCGTGCATTGAAGTTCGAAGGCGAACCGGCCGGCTGGTTGCAAGCGGACCCGGAGACGTGCACGCATTTGACATCGTCGCTGTTTCCCGGGAGCCGGACGGTTGGGCGGGTTGCGGCCGCCACGGCAACGATCTGCGAACAGGGCGCAATGGACTCTGTTCTTGCAAGCTTGCTCCTGCGCGGTGCCACTCCATGCGAGGGGAGCCCCGGCGAGCACGACATCCGCCCTTGGTCGGGTGTGTTGGAGATTCACCTTCCACCGCCCTTGGGATGGCGACTCCTGCTGCTGCCGCAGGCCATGGAACGATGGTGCCGTGGGGAGGACTCCCGGCTTCGCATCCTTCTTCGTGGCCGACGCAGCAGCCACCACTCAGCGGCGCGGTCGACGCGGTCGGGATGCTCCCAATCGAACTGAACGTGCAGCTCGCAGGCTGCGAGATCGACATCGGCACGCTGCAAGGCCTGCAACCGGGCGACGTCCTTCGCACGCAGCACAGCGTCGATGCGCCCGCCACCGTCACCGACGCAGCCGGGGTGCCCTTGTTCCGCGCCTACCCGGGGCGCCGGGCGGGCTCCCGCTCGGTCGCGCTTGCGCCGCTGGAGGCCACCCAACGGGAGCCTTCCGATACCGAGGAGCAGTCATGAGCCAGATGATCGAGTCCTTCATGAACGACGCCGCCGAGGCGCAGCGGCGCGCGCAGCCACTGGCGTTCGAAGACCTGTCGGAGGGCGCCGCGGCCGGCGCGCCCCTGCTGGCCTCGCCGCACCCGCTGCATGGCGTCAAGATCAGGCTGGAAGTGTGCGTGGGCGCAGCCGGCATGACGCTCGGAGAGCTCATCGCAGCGCGGCAGAACGAAGTCTTGACACTCGACCGCCGGGTTGAGCAGCCGGTCGACCTGTTGCTGGAAGGGCGCGTTGTTGCCCGCGGGCAGCTCGTTGCCGTCGACGGCGCTTTCGCCGTCCGCATCACCGAACTCCCGCTTCCGCTGAAGTTCTGACATGACGTGCCGCATGTTGGCACTGGCCGTCATGCTCTGGAGCATGGCCATGGCGCCGCCGCTTGCGGCGGCGCAGGGGGCAGGGGGTCCGGTCTTGGCTGCTTCCGGGCCACCGGCGCTGCCGAAGTCGCTGCCGCTCAAGCGCGACGAGGCCGCGGCCCCCGGCGTCTCCTCAGGGCTGGCCACAACGGTGATCCCGGTGGTACTCGTCTCCGCGGGCTTGCTGGTGCTGCGACGCGGGCCGCGCCGTGCATTGAAATGGAAGTTCGGTCGTGCCGCCCTCGAAGGCGGCGTCGTCCGCCTCGCGAGCCAATCCCTGACGCCGCACGCGAGCGTCCACGTCGTCCGCTGGAGTGACGAGGAGCTGCTGGTGGCCTGCACATCACACCAGGTCACGGTGATCGCGCGCAGGCCGGCCGGGTCATTGCCCTGGAGGTTCCGCATGAGAGGGCGACTGGCGGGCTACGCACTCGCGGCGGCCTTCACCGCCTGCGCGTTTCCTCTCGCAGCGCATGCGCAGCCGGCGAGCTTCGGCATCGCGTCCGCTCCGGCCGACACCGCGCAGGCCTTGCGCATCGTGCTGGGCCTCACTCTGCTCGCCGTGGTGCCCGCGCTGCTCGTGTGCGTGACGTCCTTCCTGCGCATCATCATCGTGCTCTCCATGCTGCGCCAGGCGATCGGCATGCCGGAGACTCCGCCCAACCCTGTGCTGATCGGCTTGGCGCTGTTCCTTACGCTGTTCACCATGGCGCCGGTGCTGCACACGCTCAACCAGGGGGCCCTGCAGCCCTTCATGAACGGCACGCTTGGCATGGAAGGCGCCTACGCGAAGGGCATGGAGCCGCTGCGCGACTTCATGATGCGGCAGACCCGTGAGCAGGACCTCGCGTTGATGATCGAGTTGTCGAAGGCGCCGGCGCCGCAAACGGTGGCCGAAGTCGGCAACGTGCAACTCGTGCCCGCGTTCATGCTGTCGGAATTGCGAGCCGCGTTCCAGATCGGCTTCGTGCTGTTCTTGCCATTCCTGCTGATCGATCTTGTGGTCTCCAGCGTCTTGATGGCGCTCGGAATGATGATGATGCCCCCGACGACGGTGGCGCTCCCCCTGAAGATCCTCATGTTCATCCCGGTCGATGGCTGGAGCCTCGTGTTGAAGGCGCTGGTGGGGTCGTTCCACTGATGCAGCTCTCCTCCGCCGCCCCGATGGAGCCGCCGCCGCCCGACTCAACGGAGTCCTGCGACGAGGTCGCCTTGTGGCGGCGCCTGCGGCACGATGCCGACCCGGACGCGCGCGCCGAACTGCTCGACCTGCACCTGCCCTATGTGCGCGTGGTAGCGGCCTCGTACTACCGCAAGCGGTTCCACGATGACATCGAGTTCGGCGATTACCAGCAGTACGCCGCCATCGGCTTGCTGGAAGCAATGGAGCGGTTCGACCCCGACCGTGGGGCGCAGTTCAGGACTTTCGCCGCCCGTCGCATGCACGGCGCCATCCTCAACGGCATCGAGCGCCTGACCGAAAAGCAGCAGCAGATCGCCGTTCGGCAGCGGGCGCGTGCGGAGCAGGTCGTCGCGGCCAGTCGTTGGCGGCCGCGCGCGTGGGTGTCGCCGAAGATGCGATTCCGCGCGCGCCGCAGCAACTGCTGCAGTACATGGCCGAGGTCGGCGTCGGCCTTGCGCTGGCGTGGATGCTCGAAGGCACCTCGATGGTGGACGACTCCGCCCTTGCGGAGTCGGTGCCCTTCTATCGCAGTGCCGAAGTGCGCGAGCAGCGCGAGCGGCTGCTGCAGGTGCTCGACACGCTGCCGGCGCAGGAGCGCACCGTCATCCGCTGCCATTACCTGCAGCAGATCCCCTTCGACCAGGTTGCGCTGATGCTGCACCTGACCAAGGGCCGTGTGTCGCAGATCCACAAGCAGGCGCTCCCGCCTGCGCGCAACCCTCGGTGCGCCCGAAGCGCTCGACCTCACCTTCTGATCGGACATGCCATGAACCAGACCGGCTCCGTCTCGTCACGCGCCGCACGCCTCGCGGGCTACCTGCGCGAAGATCCCGGCAATCCATCCCTGCTCGCCGAAGCATGCGACGAGGCTCTTGCGGCCGGCCTGCATACGCTGGCCGCACGGCACATGGATGCTGCCGAGGCCCTGCGGCTGGATCCTGCGGGATGGACTCTGCGCCGCGCGCGTTCGTGCATCGCGCAACGCAAGCTGGAGGAAGCCGCGCGGTTGCTGCAGCATTTGCTTGCTACCCAGCCGGGGCATCCCGCGATCACGCACGACCTCGCCTACGTGCGCCTGTTGCAGGGTGCACCGGAGGCATCCCGAGACCTGCTGGCATCGTGGATGGACGGCGGCGATGCTGCGGACCCGGACATGCTGGAAGCGCTCCAGTGCTCTGGCTGCGCGCCGCGCACCGGCTGGACCAGCTCGAAGAGGCGTGGGCGTGGACGCAGCGCGAAGTGTCGGCTGATCGCCTGCAGCCTGCCGCCACTGGCGTGGCCAGCCTGCTGGCGCTCGACCTCGGCCGCTTCGACGATGCGCGCAGGTTTGCCGATAGCGCGTTGTCTCACCGGCCCCTGCAGGTGGAAGCGCTGGTGACCCGCGGCTCGCTGGCGTTGACCGACCGCAACACCTTGCGCGCGGTGCACCTGCTGGAACAGGCGCTGCGGTGCAATCCGGACGATGGGCGCACCTGGTCGGCGCTGGGGCTGTGCAGCCTCCGGCCGAGGACTGGCAATCGGCGCAGGTCCGCTTCGAGCGTGCGCTGCAGGCGATGCCGGCGCACGTCGGGACTGGCATGCGCTTGGCTGGAGCAAGCTGCTGCAGCAAGACACGCAAGGGGCGCTGGCGGCGTTCCGGCAGGCGCTGGATCTCGACCGCAACTTTGCCGAGAGCCATGGTGCGCTGGGCCTGTGCTCGCGCTCACCGGCCAGCGCAAGGAAGCCGACGCGCACACGCCTCGGCGCGCCGCCTCGATGCAGCGAACGTCACCGGGCGCTACGCCCGGCGCTGCTCGCCGGCGCGGCGAGCGACCACGAGCGACTGCTGGTGCTGGTCGACCGTTTGCTGGACCGGCCGGGGTTCGGACGGCTCACGCTGAGCCGTGGAAGTGCGCGCCGCGTTGAAGTCCCAGCGGAGCACCGTGCCTCCGTCACCAGTCCCATAAGGAAATTCGTTCCCACCCTCAGGCTTTTGCGCATCGTCCGAGGGACCCTTTCTCCACAATGGCTCCAGACGCTCCGCGGTCCGCGGCGCCGCAGTCTTGCCATCACCGGAGATCCCCATGCTTCCCGGCCTCCTGCGCCTGGGCGCCGCCCTGCTCGCTGGCGCCGCACTCATCGCCCCCGCGGCAGCTCAAACCGGCGCCTTCCCCGACCGCCCCGTCACCCTCGTCGTCCCCTTCCCGCCCGGCGGCTCCATGGACGCCCCGGCGCGCATCACGGCCACCAAGCTGGCCGAGGCCTGGGGCAAGCCGGTGCTGGTGGACAACCGCGCCGGCGCCGGCGGCCTGATCGGCGCGCAACGCGTCAAGGGGTTGCCGGCCGATGGCTACACGCTGCTGGTGACCAACTCCGCGCTGGTGCAAAGCGCCGTCTCGTCCCCGGCCACGGCGCCGCCTTACGACCCGATCAACGACTTCACCCCGGTCATGCAAATGACGCTGGCGCCGGTGGTGTACGTGGTCAATCCGCGGCTGCCGGTGAAGACGCTCCCGGAGTACGTGGCGCTGGTCAAGCGCGAGCCCGGAAGCATTCGTTCGGCTCCGGCGGCGCCAACCAGACGCTGCACCTGTTCGGCGCCGTGTTCAACGACGCCGCCGGCCTCGACATGGCGCACGTGCCGTTCAAGGGCGACGCGCAGATTTCCACCGACATCATCGGCGGCCACGTTTCGGGTGGCTTCGTCACCGTCGCCACCGCCAAGCCGCACATCGAGGCCGGCACCATGCGCGCCCCGGCCGTCGCCGGCCCGCGTTCGCCGCTGCTGCCGGGCGTGCCCAGCTTTCGGGAGCTGGGCTACACGCAGCTCGACGTGGTGGGCTGGTTCGGCATGTTCGGACCGGCCAACATGCCCAAGCCGGTGCTGGACAAGATCGCCGCCGACGTGGCCGTGGTGTTGAAGACGCCCGACGTGGAGCAGAAGCTGAAGGACATGTCGCTCACGCCCACGGCCCCGGGCCCGGCGGAGTTCGGCCGCATCGTCAAGCGCGACCTGGGCTACTGGGACGCCGTGATGAAGAAGGTGGGCGAGAAGTGATGGTGCACGCCGACACGATCCTGCTCGGTCAGGTCCTGACGCTCGACGACGCCGGCACCCGCGCCGAAGCGGTTGCCATCGCCGGCGGCAAGATCCTCGCCACCGGCACGCGCCAGGCGATGCTGGAACTGCGCGGCCCGCGCACCGAGGTGCGCGACTTCCCCGACGCCACGCTCATCCCCGGCTTCAACGACGCCCACGCCCACATGGACGGCATCGGCACGCGGCTGCTGCGGCCTTCGCTCGAAGGCGCGCGCAGCATCGCCGACGTGCTGGCGAAGGTCCGGGCGCTGGCGCAGTCCACGCCCAAGGGCGAGTGGATCCTCACCATGCCGGTGGGCACGCCGCCCTACTACTTCGAGGCGCCTGCCACGCTCGCTGAAGGCCGCCTGCCGAACCGGCACGAGCTGGATTCCGCCGCGCCCGACCACCCGGTCTACATCCCCGCGCCCGGCGGCTACTGGGGCCAGCCGCCCGGCTATGCAGCGATGAACTCGCTGGGGCTGCGGCTGAACGGCGTCACGCGCGACAGCGTGCCCGGCGCGCCCGCCACCGTGATCCAGAAGGACGAACACGGCGAGCCCAACGGCGTGTTCGAAGAGCGTGGCTACCTGAACATGCTCGAGCCCGACTTGCTGCCGGCCGTTCCGCGCTTCACCTACGAGCAGCGGCGCCGGGCATCGTCGGTGCAATGGCGCTCTACCACCGCATGGGCACCACCAGCGCCTACGAAGGCCACGGCAGCACGCCCGACGTGCTGGCGGCGTACCGCGAGCTGTGGGAGCACGGCGACCTGACGATGCGCATGGCCATGACGGTCAGCCCGCGCTGGCGCTCCTACGACGAAGCCGCCATCGTCATGCGCGACTGGGCGCCGCTGCTGCGCGGGCGCGGCATGGGCGACGCGCAGTTCCGTGTCTCGGGCTTCTTCATCGCCCACGGCGGCGACCCGTGCGCGCGCGCCGTCCGGCCAAGGACATGGCGTGGGGCGGCTGGTCGGGCATGGCCATGCAGGTCAACTCCACCGAGGAATTTGAGGCGATGTGCATGCTGGCCGGCCAGCACGACCTGCGCGTGCACACCATCGTCTCCGACAAGCTGGCCAAGGTGGCGCCGGTGATGGAGCGGGTGGCGCAGCATTTCCCCATCGGCCAGCGGCGCTGGGTGCTGGAGCACATCAGCCGCTCCACGCCCGAAGACCGGCCACCATCAAGCGCCTGGGGCTGCCGGCCACGCTGATCCCGGCGCAGTACCTGTGGAAGCACGGCACGCCTTTCCTCAGCTTCGGCGAGCAGGAGATGGATTACCTCTCGCCCGCGAAGCAGTTGTTCGAGCTGGGCGTGCCGGTGGCCGCGGGGACGGATGCGGTGCCGTACAACCCGCTGTTCTGCATGTGGGCGATGACGACGCGGCGCGAGCGCCTCACGGGGCGCGTGATGGGTGAGGGCGGGATCGCGTCGAACGAGGTGGCGCTGCGGCTGCTCACGCGCGGGGGCGCCTATCTCAGCTTCGAGGAGAACGAGAAGGGGCAGCTGGTGCCGGGGCACCATGCGGACATCGCGGTGCTGTCGGGAGATCCGCTGGCCACGAAGGGCGACGCGCTGCGCGATCTGTCTTGCCGGGCCACGATGGTGGGCGGCCGGTGGGTGCACCAGTAACCTTGTCATTGCGGGCTTGACCCGCAATCCATGCCGCGTGCGTTCATGCGCCGCGTGGATCCCGGGGCTAGCCCGGGATGACAGAGAGTCAGTTCAGCTTCAGATCCAGCTTCCGGATCAGCGTCCCGAACTTCTCGATCTCCGACTTCTGGAAATCGGCCAGTTCCTTCGGCGTGCCCGCCACCACCGTCACGCCATCGTTCACCAGCGGCTGCCGCACCGCCGGGTCGGCGAAGGTGCGCACCGTCTCCGCGTGCAGCTTGTGGACGATGGCCTGCGGCGTACCGGCCGGCGCGTACAGCGCGAACCACAGCAGCAGCTCGTAGCCGGGCACGCCCGACTCCGACACCGTCGGCACCTGCGGCAACGCTGGCGAGCGCGTCTGCGACGTGACGGCCAGTGCACGCACCTTGTCGCTCTTCACGAGCGGCGCCGTCAGCGCGATGCTCTCGATCAGCATGTCGACGTGGCCGGCCATCACGTCCTGCAGCGCCTGCGCGGGGCCCTTGCCCGGCACGTGCAGCAGCTGCACGCCGGCCATGGAGGACAGCATCTCCATGCCGATGTGCCCGGTTGTGCCGATCCCGGCCGACGTGTACGTGAAGCCGCCGGGCTTGGCCTTCGCCTGCGCCAGCAACTCGCCCAGCGTCTTCGCGGGCACGCCGTTCTTCACGGCCAGCACGCTGGGCACCGCGGCCACCAGGCTGATCGGCTCGAAGCTCTTCACCGGGTCGTAGGGCAGCTTCATGAAAGCCACGTTGACCGCGTGCGACGCATTGGCGCCCAGCAGGATCGTGTAGCCATCGGGCTTGGCCTTGGCCACGTGGTCGCTGCCGATGGTGGCGCCGGCGCCGGGGCGGTTCTCCACCACCACCGGCTGCTTCAAGGCCGCCTCGAGCCGCTGGCCCAGCACGCGGCCGATGCGGTCGGTCACGCTGCCGGGCGGGAAGGGCACCACCAGCTTGATCGGGCGGTCCGGCCAATTGGCCACGTCGGCGGATTGCGCCTGCGCCTGCAGGGCCAGCGCGGGCAGGGCGGCCAGCACGAGCAGCCGGCGGGTGCGGGAGAAGGGTCGGGTCATGGCGGTCCTTGTTCTGGAAATTCATTCTTGGGGCGATGCGGGAACCGTGCACGGCAAAAACGTTCTGCACTTCTCCAATCTGCTTATGCCCCGCTGCTGTGCCGCGTGTCCGTGCCCACAATGGCGGCAGCACCAACAGAGAGACAGCCATGAACGTGTTTCCCAGCCTGCAGCTTGCGATGCCGCAAGTGGACCTGCAGGAAGTGATGGACCACCTGCGCAACAACACGGAGCGCCGCACCTACCCGCTGTGGCAGCAGGACGATTGCCTGTGCTTCGTGGCGCGGGGCCGCGAGTACCGCAGCGAGTTCCATTCCAATCCCAGCTTCGAGATGCAGTACTCGCTCAAGGGCCTGCTCAACCTGCACTGGCGCACGCCCGACGGCAAGGAGCAGGTGTCGGTGGTGCCCGAGGGGCACTGCCTCTACCAGCCGCCCATGGTGCCGCACTCGCCGCGCTTCGGGCCCGACGCGTTCCAGCTCGTGATCGAGCGCAAGCGCCGCCCCGGCGAGATCGACAAGTTCCACTGGTACTGCACGTCTTGCGACCACCTGCTGCACGAGGAGGTGTTCATCGTCAGCGACTACGGCAGCGACCCAGTCTCGCGCGCGTACGACAACTTCTTCAACTCGCTGGACTTCCGCACCTGCAAGAAGTGCGGGACCGTCATGCCGGCGCCCGGGGATGCCAAGGCATGAGGCAGGTCCTTCGCACGCTCGAAGAGCAGGTGCAGCCGGCGCATGCCGCGCTGCTCGTGGTCGACATGCAGAACGACTTCTGCGCCGAAGGCGGCTACCTGCAGCGCACGCGCGCGGCCACGTCGCGCAACCCGATCCGCGTCGAAGACAACGTGGTTATCGCGCGCAACATCGAAGCGCTGGCCGCCGCCGCGCGCCAGCCGGCATGCCGGTGGTGTGGGCGCTCGGTCTACGACTTCAAGTACCTCGCCGATGCGCACCTTGCCAAGCGCACCGACGAGGCGCTGTGCATCGAAGGCACCGGGGGCGTCGACTTCTTCCAGATCCGCCCGCAGCCGGGCGACCTGGTGGTCGACAAGCACACCTTCAGCGGCTTCTTCGAAACGGAGCTGCACGACCTGCTGCAGGCGCGCGGCGTCAAGACGCTGGTGATGACCGGCGTGGCCACCAACGTGTGCGTCGATTCCACGCTGCGGCACGGCTTCTTTCTCGGCTACAACGTGGTCGTGGCCGAAGACTGCGTGGGCAGCGGCAACCAGGCCGCGCACGAAGGCACGCTGTCGACGGTGCGGGTGAACTTCGGCACCGTCACGGATTCCGCTGCGTTGCGCACGCTTTTGGGAGAATGAGCGCATGACCCGTGCAGCAGCGCAGCAGATCGACGTGAGCGGCCTCGGCCTGAAGATCGGCGACGTGGAGGTGACGCGCGTGGAGGACTACCACGGCCTCGGCATGCCGGGTGCCGCGATGTTCCCGGCCGTCGAGCCGCACCATTGGGAAGAGCAGCAGGACTGGCTGGTGCCGCAGTTCTACGACCCGCGCTCGCAACGCCTGCGCACCAGCATCCACAGCTGGCTGGTGAAGACGCCGCGGCACAAGATCCTGATCGACGCCTGCATCGGCAACGACAAGAACCGGCCCGACGATCCGCGCTTCCACATGCGCAAGGAGCCGTGGATCGAGCGGCTGGCGGCCGCCGGCGCGCATCCCGACGAGATCGACTTCGTGATGTGCACCCACTTCCACGCCGACCACGTCGGCTGGAACACGCAGCTCGTCGACGGCCGCTGGGTGCCGACCTTCCGCAACGCGCGCTACCTCTTCAAGCAGGCCGAGTTCGACCGCTGGGACGAGCGCCGGCCCGACCACGTGCCGCGCGAATCGCAGCGTTTCGTCTTCGCCGACAGCGTGCTGCCGGTGGTGGAGGCTGGGCAGGCCGTGATGGTCGACGACGGCTACACGCTGGACGAGCGCCTCACCGTGGAGCCGGCGCCCGGCCACACCGCCGGCAACGTCAAGATCCGCCTGCGCACGCAGCAGGAGCAGGCGCTGTTCACCGGCGACGTGATCCACCATCCCGTGCAGCTGGCGTACCCGGAGCTGTGCTCCGTGTTCGATGACGATCCGGTGACCGGGCTCGCCACGCGGCTGCGCATGCTCGACGACGTCGCGGCCAGCGGCATCCTGCTGCTGCCCACGCACTTCGCGGCGCCGTTCTGCTGCGGCATCCACGCGCTGGGCGGCAGCAAGCCTTCGTACCGCCCGCTCTGGCCGGGCACCTGACGGCGGCATGCTGCACACCAAGCACCTCCGGCCCTTCCCCGGCGGTGGTGCGCCATGGCAACCTGACCCGCGCCAGCGAGGAACTGCGGCGTGCGCAATCGGCGGTGTCTCGGTCGATCCACGAACTGGAATCCGCATTCGAAGTCGAGCTGTTCGAACGCAGCGCCCGCCGCTGGCTCCTGACCGATTTCGGACGCGCGCTGTTCAAGCGCGTGGAGATCGCCTTCGCCGAACTGCAGGAAGCCTGCGAGGCCTTGTGCCTGCGCTACCCGGCTTCGGCTTTCCGCTTGCGCGGCGCGCCGTTCTTCACGCTGGCAGTGCACGAGCGCCGGCTGGAACTGCTGTTCGCCTTTGCCGAGCGCAAGCACATCAGCACGGCCGCGGCGGGCATCGGCGTGTCGCAGCCCGCGGCGAGCATGGCGCTGCACGACCTGGAGGCGAGCGTCGGCGTGCCGCTGTTCGACCGCTCGCATTCGGGCGTGGCCCTGACCGACGCGGGCGAGCTGCTGCTGGTGCACGTCAAGCGCGCGCTGACGCAGTTGCGGCTGGCGACGGCGGAGATCGCCGCGCTCAAGGGCGTCATCGAAGGCCGGTGGTGGTCGGCGCCTTGCCGTTCGGGCGGCCCTACCTGTTGCCGGTGGCGATCGGAAGGCTGGTCGCGAAGCATCCGCAACTGCAGGTCCGCACGGTGGAGGCGCCGCTCGATGCATTGGTCGCGGGGCTGCGGCTCGGTGACGTCGACTTCCTGCTCGGCGCCCTGCAGTCGGAACAGCCCGGCGACGACCTCGTGCGCGAGGAGCTCTCGCAGGAACCGATGACCTTGCTGGTGCGCACCGGCCATCCGCTGGCGAAGCGCAAGGGCCTGCAACTGGCCGACGTGCTGGAGGGCGCGTGGGTGCTGCCGCGGCGCGGCACGCCGACGCGCGACGCGCTGTGCGCGCACCGCCCAACACGGGTTGCGCGAGCCGAGCGTGGCCGTGGAGTCGTCGGACCTGTCGATCATCCGCGGCCTGCTGCTGGAAACCGACATGATCTCCGCGGCCTCGCGCCAGCTGTTCCAGCATGAGCTGGCGTCGGGGACGCTGGTGACTTTGCCGATCAGGCTCGCCGGCACCGAGCGCGCCATCGGCATCCTGCGCCGCACGCGCGAGCATTCGTCGCCGGGCGCGCAGTTGCTGATCGAGGAGATTCGAAGCGTCTCCCTGAAAGCTGTCATCCCGGCCTCGCGCCGGGATCCACGCAGCGCGTGAATGGATTGCGGGTCGCGCCCGCAATGACAGGTTTTTCGTTTCAGCCGCGCCGGCTCTTCCAGGTGACCGGCAGCGGCCGCCCGAACTCCCGCTCCAGCCCCTGCGACTGCAGGTAGTCCTTCAGCCGCGGCATGTCGGGGTTGGTCGCGCGCTCTTCGTAGTAGGAGACGAAGGGCCGGTTCCACTCGAAGATGCGGCGCAGTTCGGCGACCGGTTCCTCGTGCACGTCGACCCGCAGGTCCCACGCGGACCATTCCTGCCCAGTCCCCGGACACGAAGGGCCGCCGACACCGCCCTGCTTCTGGCCGCCCGCATCGCGCGCCGCTTCCAGCGCCAGCAGCAGGCGGTCTTCGAGCGGCTGGTCGACGCTGTCCTCGAACGTCTCGCCCAGTGCCTGCACCACCTGCGCACCCGCGAGGAAGTTGCCCATGGCGACGTAGCCTTCACCGACCCGTTGCCCCGCCCACGGAATGTTCTGGCTGCCGGTGTGCACCTCCGCCGTTCCGCGCGCGTCGACCACGGCCACCTGCCGATGGCTCGCGTGCGGGTCGTACGCCAGCAGCGACTCCACCACCGAGGGTGCCGATTGCCCGGCGGCGAGCAATCCCAAGGCGATGCGGCCCCGGCGCGGGTCGGCCATCGCCAGCAAGGCGACCGCCCCCTGCCGATCCACGAACACGCAGCGGTTGCCCACCGTGGGCGCGCTGCCCGCCATCGCGATGCCGACGCGCCCGGTGCGCGGACACCGCGCGGTGATGCTGAAGGTCATGCAGCCTCCTCGCCGCGCTCAGGGCGCCGCTTCGTTGCCGTGGATGGTGACGTGCGTCTCGAACCGGTCCGGCGGCCCGAGCAGCTCCCCGGTATTCGATGGGCAGGCCGGCCTGGTCGTAGCCGATGCGCTGCACGTCCACCAGCGGCGAACCCACAGGCACTTGCAGCATCTCGGCGACGCCGGGCGCGGCCAGCCGCGCGCGCGTGACCATGTCGATGCGCGAATAGGTTTCGCCGGCTTCCGCCAGCAGTTCCGACAGCGCCTTGCGCCGGAAGTCCTCGCGGGTGAAGCGCGCGCCCAGCGCTTCGGGCAGGAACACCGTGCCATGCACCAGCGGCAGCGTGCCCTTCGTGCGCACCCGCACCACGCGCAGCACCGGCGCGCCCTCGGCGAGTTGCAGGCTGGAAGCCACGTTGGCCGGCGCCGGCACCCAGCCGAACTCCTTCAGCACCGCGCGGCTCAGCTTGCGCCGCTCCGCCACCTGCTCCGGGTAGGCGGCGATCGGTGTCGGCATGTTGAGCACCGCGCCCTTGTCCGAAACGAAGGTGCCATGCCCTGCGCGGCGGCGGATCAAGCCCAGTTGCTCCAGCGATTGCAGCGCCCGCCGCACCGTCACCCGCGAGACGCCGTGCAGCGCCACCAGCTCGCCCTCGGTGGGAAGCTGGTCGCCCGCGCGGTAGCGGCCGATGGCGATCGCGTCCTTCAGCAGCGTCGCCACCTTGTGGTGCAAGGCGATGCCGTCGTCGCGGGCGGGCTTGGTCATGGCGGGATTGTAGGCGGCCGAATTGTATTAACATCAATACAAATCAACAGGAGACGCCATGTCCGCCACCTTCGTTCCCGATCGCCGCTCGCTGCTGGGCGCCATGGCCGCGCTGGCCGCCACGGCCGCCTTGCCGCTGCCCGCGCTGGCGCAGTCGGCCTTCCGCCCGACGCGGCCGGTCAAGCTGATCTCGCCGCTGCTCGCCGGCGGCGCCACCGACGCGATCATCCGGCCTTTCGCGCTCAAGCTCGGCGAGCTGTGGGGCCAGGCGATCGTGGTCGAGAACCGGCCCGGCGGCGGCACCGTGATCGGCACGCAGGCGGTGGTCACCGCGCCTCCGGACGGCTACACCTTCGGCGTGGCGATCAGCGCGCTCACGGTCAACCCGAGCCTGCGCAACGACCTGCCGTACGACACCTTCGCCGACGTGACGCCCATCGCGCACATCGGCAACGTCAGCGGCGCCCCGGTGGCGCATCCGTCCTTCCGGCCAACGACGTCAAGGAGTTCATCGCGCTGGCCAAGGCCAAGCCTGGGACGATCTCCTGGGCCTCGCTCGGCGTCGGCACGGGCGGCCACATCACCGGCGAGCTGCTGCGCAAGAAGGCGGGCATCGAGGTCATCCACGTGCCCTTCAACGGCAGCAGCGCCGCCTACCGCGACATCCTGCCGGGCCGCGTGCCGGTCGGCTTCGTGGTGCTCGAGTCGGCGCTGCCGCACGTCAAGGCCGGCAAGCTCAAGCTGCTGGCGCTCACCGACCGCCGGCGCAACAAGCTGCACCCGCAGGTGCCGACCGTGGCCGAGACGGTGCCGGGCGTCGGCTTCGAAAGCGTGTTCGGGCTGATCGGCCCGCGCGGCCTGCCGCCGGAGATCGTCAAGGCGATCAACGCCGACGTGGTGAAGGTGCTGTCCGATCCCGAGGTGCACAAGCGGCTGGAGGAACAGTCGATGGAAGTGGTGGCGTCGTCGCCCGCCGAGTTCGCGTCCGTGATCCGCCGCGAGGTGGAGTACTGGCGCCAGGCCGTCAAGGAATCGGGCGCCCATGTCAACTGACGGCACCCTGTTCGAGAAGCTCTGGCGGCGCCACGTGGTCGCCGACCTCGGCGAAGGCTTCGCGCTGCTGCACGTCGACCGGCACGTGGTGCCCGACTTCAACGGCAACGCCTTCACGCGGCTGGCGCGGCGTGGCATCGGCGTGCGCAACCCCGAGCTGACCTTCGCCACGGCCGACCATTCGGTCTCCACCGACCCGTCCACGGCCGACCCTTTGCAGCAGAAGAACCCGCACGTGGTGGCGCTGCGCGATGACACCCGGCGCTTCGGCGTGCGCCTGTTCGACGTGGGGCAGCCCGGTCACGGCATCGTCCACGTGGTGGCGCCCGAGATGGGCATCGCGCTGCCCGGCCTGACGGTGGCCATCGGCGACAGCCACACCTGCACGCACGGCGCGGTCGGGGCGCTGGCGTGGGGTGTCGGGCAGGGCGAGCTGGTGCACATCCCGGCCACGCAGACCTGCGTGCAGCACAATTCGCGCACGATGCGCGTGAACCTCACGGGCCGCTTGCCGCAGGGTGTCACCAGCAAGGACCTGATCCTGTTCCTGATCGGCCGGCTCGGCGTCGCGGCAGGCAATGGGTACGCCGTCGAATACGCCGGCGAAGCGGTGCGTGCGCTGCCCATGGAGGCGCGCTTCACGCTGTGCAACATGTCGGTGGAATGGGGCGCGCGCTACGGCGTGATCGCGCCGGACGAGACCACGTTCGCCTGGCTGAAGGGCCGGCCCTATGCGCCGGCCGGCGCGCAGTGGGAGCAGGCGGTGGCCGACTGGCACACGCTTCGCTCGGACGACGATGCCCTCTTCGACCGCGAGGTCACGCTCGACGTTTCGCAAGTTGCGCCGCAAGTCACCCGGGGCAACAGCCTCGACATGGTGGGCGCGGTGACGGACCGCGTGCCGCAGCCCGGCGACGAGCCCGACGCAGCCCGCCGCGCCAACATGGAAACGTCGATGCGCTACATGGGGCTGGAGCCCGGGCAGCCGCTCGCCGGCCTGCCGGTCGACCGCGTCTTCATCGGCTCGTGCACCAACAGCCGCATCACCGATTTGCGCCTCGCCGCCGGCATCGTGCGGGGCCGCAAGGTGGCGCCGACCGTGCGCGCCTGGTGGTGCCCGGTTCGGAACTGGTGCGGCGGCAGGCGGAAGAGGAAGGCCTGGCGAAGGTGTTCGTGGAAGCCGGTTTCGAGTGGCGCAGCCCCGGCTGCTCGCTGTGCCCTCGGCGCCAACGGCGACACGCTCGCCAGCGGCGAACGCGCGATCTCGACGGCCAACCACAACTTCGCGGGCCGCCGGGGTCCGGGCAGCCGCACGCACATCGCCGGTCCCGCCGTGGCTGCGGCCAGCGCGCTGGCGGGCGTCATTGCCGATCCGCGCGACCTGCAGGAGCTCGCCCCATGAACGCACTCACGACGCTGACCGGTCCGGCCGCCGCATTGCTCAAGGCCGACATCAACACCGACACGATCGCGCCGCTGGTGCGCGGGCAGGCTGGTCCGCAGCCGGCCGGCATCCGGACCGACGAGGAACTGGCCGCGCGCCTGTTCGGCCCCCGGCGCTACTTGCCCGACGGCAGCAACGATCCCTCGTTCGTGCTGAACCAGCCGCCGTTCGACCGCGCGCGCTTCCCGGTCGCCGGGCCCAACTTCGCCTGCGGCAGTTCGCGCGAGACCGCGGCCACGATGCTCAAGGCGTTCGGCATCCGCTGCGTCATCGCGCCGAGCTTCGGCCTGATCTTCCACGACAACTGCGTTCGCAACCACATGCTGCCTTTGGCGCTGGACGAAGCGACCGTGCAGCGGCTCGGCACGGCAGCCGCGGCCGGCGCGGCCTTTCAACTCGACGTCGCCGCCGGAACGTTGCAGCCGGAAGGCGGGGAGGCGGTGCACTTCACGCTGCCCACCTTCCGCCGCGACATGCTGCTGCACGGCGCGGACGAGGTCGAGGTGACGCTGGGGCGGACGGCGGCGATCGATGCGTACCAGGCGCAGGCCCGCGCGGCGCGGCCCCGGGAGTGGCTGGCGTAAGACAATCGCAGGCATGACGTTCATGCTGCGACGACGCGGAGCCCTGCTGGGCGCCGCTGCCTGTGCCATTGGCCTGCGGGGGCTGGCGCTGGCCCAGGCTTATCCCTCCCGGCCGATCCGGCTGGTGGTCCCTTTCACGCCGGGCGGTTCCAGCGACATCCTGGCGCGCGCGATCGGCCAGAGCTGTCGCGCGCATGGGGACAGCCCGTCGTGATCGAGAATGTGCCCGGCGCCGGCGGGTCGCTCGGCGCCGATCGCGTGGCGAAGGCTGCGCCGGATGGCTACACGCTGCTGATGGGGCACACCGGCACGCTCGCGGTCAATCCCACGCTGTACCCGAAGCTCCCGTACGACGCGCAGCACGCTTTCGCACCCGTCGCATGGGTGGCGCGCGTGCCCAACGTGCTCGTGGTCCACGCGTCGGTGCCCGCGCAGTCGCTGAAGGAACTGGTGGCGCTGGCCAAGGCGAAGCCGGGGCAACTGGCCTACGGCTCGGGCGGCAACGGCAGCGCCGCGCACACCACCATGGAGTTCCTCAAGCTGCAGGCCGGCATCTCGCTGCTGCACATCCCTTACCGCGGCACCGCGCCGTCGGTGAACGACCTGCTGGCCGGGCAGGTGCAGGCGCTGTTCACCGGCGCCCCCGCGCTGTTGCCGCACATCAAGGGCGGACGCATCCGCGCGCTGGCCGTCTCGAGCCAGCGCCGCATGGCGCTGCTGCCGGACGTGCCGACGGTGGCCGAAAGCGGCGTGCCGGGCACCGGGGGCTTCGAGGCAGACCAGTGGTACGGGCTGGTGGCGCCGGCCGGCGCGCCGGCCGACGTCGTCGCGCGGCTGAACCAGAAGTCAACAAGTCGCTGGGCTCGGCGGAAGTGCGCACGCGGCTCGCGGCCGAAGGCGCCGAGGCCACGCCGGCGACGCCGCAGGCCTTCGGCACGATGATCGCGGCCGACGTCCGCCGCTGGGAACGCGTGGTCCGGGCCGCCCGCATCACCCTCGACTGAGTGCACGCCGTGATCGACATCCGTCCCGCCACCCCCGACGACGCAGCGCTGATCCTGCGTTTCGTCCGCGAACTGGCGATCTACGAAAAGGCGGAGCACGAGGTGCTGGCCACCGAGGCCGACATCCGCTCTGCGCTCGAAGCAGGCCATGCGCGTGCGCTGGTGTGCCAGGTCGACGGCGCGGACGCCGGCTTCGCCCTCTACTTCTTCAACTACTCGACGTGGCAGGGCCGCCGGGGCCTCTACCTCGAAGACCTGTATGTCGCGCCGGAACACCGGCACCGCGGCGTCGGCAAGGCCTTGCTGCTGCACCGGCGCGCATCGCGGTGGCCAACGGCTGCGGCCGTTTCGAGTGGAGCGTGCTGGACTGGAACGAGCCGGCCATCCGCTTCTACCGCTCGCTGGGCGCGGTGCCGATGGACGAGTGGGTGCGGTACCGGCTCGCCGGCGATGCGCTGGCGGCTTTCGCGGCCAGCTCCTAGAGCCGGCGCTCGGTGCGCGCCGCTTCGCACACGGCGTCGTAGGTCCAGCCCATTTCGCCGCCTTCCACCGGCCGCGCGAGGCCGGGCGTGGCCGACATGGCCAGCGGCGCGCCGTTGCTGCCGTAGGCGTTGGCCGCCGGATGCGCAGCGTGCGTCGCCCGCAATCGAACTCGGCATGGAGTGCCGTGCGGTGAATGCGCGGAGCCCGCGCGCCGGGCGCGGCCAGCTCGGGCGCGAGCGCGCTGCGGCCGGGGGAGCGCAGCCACACCAGCACCGGTGGCGCTCGATCTGCATCGAGCCGAGCGAGATCTCCACATCCGGTGCGCCGGGCACCGGATGCCACGAAACCGCGCCTGCGGCCGCCGGGAGGCAGGCGCCGCACGCGATGGCCGCCATGATCCGAAGCATCGACATGAACCACCTCGAAGCTGCTGATGCCCCATGCTAGTCCCGGCGCGCGCCGCCGTGTTCTTGCAGTGCAGCAATGCGCTCAGCCGGTCCAGCCGCGCAGCAGCGTATAGGCCGCCGTTCCCAGCAGCAGGGCCGCGACGCAGCGGCCCGCGACGACCTGTCCGGCGGGCGAGCGGAGCAGCGTCGCCCGCAGGCTGCCCGCGCTCCACGCCACCACGCCGTAGACCCAGAGCTGCGTGGCCGCGATGATCGCGCCCAGCACCACCGACTGCGTGGCCACCGAGCGTCCCGGCGCGATGAACTGCGGGAACACGGCCACCATGAACAGGTAGGCCTTGGGGTTGAGCAGGCAGGTGACCATGGCCCGCAGGAACGTGTCGGCGGGCCGGCGCGAAGGGCGGTGGCTTCGATGCTGGCAAGGCCCGAAGGATGCCGCCACAGCTGCCAGCCGAGCCAGCCGACGTAGAGCGCGCCGGCGACCAGCAGCGTGTTGAAGGCGGCGGGCCGCATGCGCAGCAGCAGGCCGACGCCCAGCGCGCCCATCACCACGTGCACGACGCCGCCGGCGACCAGCCCGGCGACGGCCGCGGCGCCCGATCGGCGTCCATCCACCAGGGGCTGGAAAGCACGAAGGCCATGTCGACGCCGGGCATCGCGATGATGCCCGGGACGAGGAAGGAGAAGATCCAGAGGTTGTCCACGGCAGGTCCCTTGTCAATGAAAGCCGCGAGTCTGCGGGAGCATACCTGCCACGGAATGGCAGGTATTGCGCATAGACTGCGGCCCATGCGTGCGAGCCGGCTCCTTTCCATCCAGATGCTGCTGGAGACACGCGGCCGCATGAGCGCCACGGCGCTGGCGCGCGCGCTGGAGGTGTCGGTGCGCACGCTGTACCGCGACATCGACGAGCTCACCGCCGCGGGCGTGCCGGTGTATGCCGAACGTGGCCGCGCCGGCGGCTTCCAGCTCCTGCCCGGGTGGAAGACGACGCTGACCGGCCTCACGCCCGACGAGGCGGAGGCGGTGTTCCTCAGCGGGGCGGGAGGCGCCGCGGCCGACCCGGGCCTGCATCCCCAGCTCGCGAGCGGGCAACTCAAGCTCGTCGCCGCGCTGCCGGCGCCCATGCGGGGGCGGGCGCAGCGGGTGAGTTCGCGCTTCCACCTCGACCCGATCGACTGGTACCGCGAAGCCGACACGCTGGACTTCCTGCCGGTCGTGTCGACGGCCGTGTGGGAAGAGCGGCAACTGGAGATCGCCTACGAGAGCTGGACGCGCCGGGCCCGGCAGGTGGTGCATCCGCTCGGGCTGGTGCTGAAGGCCGGCGTCTGGTACCTCGTGGCCGCGCGCGAGCAGAAGGTCCGGACCTACCGGGTCTCGGGGATCACCGAAGCGGTCGCGCTGGAAAGCAAGTGCGTGCGCCCGCGCGGCTTCGACCTGCCCGCTACTGGGCCGAGTCGGTGCGGCGCTTCGAGCAGGAGCTGTACGCCGGCGAGGCCCACGTGTCGGCCACCGCGCGCGGATTGGCGGACCTGCGGCGGCTGGGCGCGGCGGTCGCGCGGGCGGTGCGCGAAGTCACGCCACCGGAGGGCGATGCGCGCGTCACGCTGCGCATCCCCGTCGAATCGGTCGACCAGGCCGCGGGACAGTTGCTGCGCCTTGCCCCCGGGGTCGAGGTGCTGCGGCCCGCGCGGCTTCGCAGCGCGATCGTCGAGCGGCTGCGGCGCGCCGGCGAGACCTACGGCTAGCGGTCCCGGAACGCGTCAGCCCTCGCGGCGGGCGCTGGCCGCGGTCCGGGCCTTCTTTGCCTGCGTCGCCTGCTTGGTCTTCTTCGCGTGCTTCTGGCTGGCGTGCTTCGCCTTCGATCCGTCGGTGGCCTTCTTGGGGTCCGCCTTGGCGGTGCCGGCCGGCGTGCTGCCCATCCCGGCGCCCGTGCCGCCGGGCTGCTTGCCCAGCGTGGTGTCGGTGGCGCTCGGCTGCTGGCCCGCGGGCACGGCGCTGCCGCTGGTCACGATGCCCGCGCCGGTGCGGGTGGAGGCGCCGCCGGCGGTCTCGCCGGTGTTCTGAGCCAGCGCGGCGCCGGCGAACAGGGCGGCGGCCGCGATCGCGGGAAGGAGGTGGAGAGTGCGCTTCATGGAACGATCCTTTCGCTTGCTTGCCACCAAGCTAGCGCACGACGCGGGCCGTGCGTGTCGGCGCGGACCGTCAACCGCGCTGCCGGCGTGCCGACGCGCGCGGCGGCTCAGCCTTCGAGCGCGAACCGCAGCGTCTGCTCGACGAAGGCCTGCGGCTTCTCGACCTGCACCCAATGCCCGCAGTTGCCGAACATGTGCAGGTCGGCGTTGGGGCAGGTGCGCGCGATGCGAATCCCGCATTCGACCGGCACGCGCTGGTCGTCGCGCCCGTGCAGCGCCGGGATCGGCGTGGCGATGCCGCGCAGGTCTTCCTCCGGGATGCCCTTGACGGTGCGCGTCTCGCCGCCCGGCGAGGGCTCGGGGAAGAGCTTGCGGTACGCCTCCATGCCGCCGGCCAGCACCGTCACCTCGTGGCGCGTCCGCACCATCTCGTCCGTCACCACCGAGGGGTCGTGCGGAAAGCTGCGCAGCAGCTCCGCCATGTTCTCGAGCGAAGGCTCGTAGTACCAGACCGCGCCATGGCCGCCTTCTGCTCGAAAGTGCCGGCGGGCGTTCCCATCAGCACCATGCGGCTCACGCGGTGGGCGTTGCGGATCGCGAGCGCCAGCGACAACGCGCCGCCGAACGAATTGCCGACCAGCACCGGCCGTCCGATGTCCAGCGCGTCCATGAAGCCCAGCAGGTGCTGCACCCACAGCTTGATGCTGTACTTCGTGCCTTCCGGCCTTTCGGTGAAGCCGAAGCCGATGATGTCCGGCACCAGCACGCGGAAGTGCTTCGCGAAGGCCGGCATGACGCCGTGCCAGTTCTCCCAGCCGGTCACGCCCGCGCCCGAGCCGTGCAGCAGGATCATCGGCGGGCCTTCGCCGAGCTCGTGGTAGTTGGTGCGCACGCCGGCGGCGACGACCGACTTGCCGATGGCGGGATGGGAGAGGGCTTCAGCCATGGAGGACTCCTGCGCGCACGCGTCAGACCGAGCGCGCGGCCACGCCGCCGTCGCTCATGAAGATTTCGCCGGTGACGGCCGGCGCGTTCTCGCCGCTGGCCAGCAGCACGTAGAGGCCGGTGTGGTGTTCCGGGCGCTGCGCGAAGCCGAGCGGCACGGCGGCGCCCACGCGCGCGTCGAACTGCGCCGGGTCGCCGCCGATGGTGCGGCCCGCGTGGCCCAGCGCTTCGGTGCCGCCGAGCCGCGTGAGCGTGCCGCCGGGGCCGACGCCGTTGACGCGGACGTCGGGCGCGAGTTCGAGGGCGAGTTGCTTGACCATGCCGGCCACCGCATGCTTGCCCATCGTGTAGAGGATGCCGCCGCCGCCCGCGTGGAAGCTCGCGACCGACGCCGTGCAGACGATCGCGCCGCGGCTGGCGACCAGCGCCTCGCGCGCCGCCATCGCGGCATAGAGGTAGCCGCGCAGGTTGACCGCGAACAGTTCGTCCATCGTGGCGGCGAGTGTCTGCGGGTCATAGCCGCGCAGCGGCCGGCGAAAGTCGAAGATGCCCGCGTTGGCGACGAGCACGTCCAGCCGGCCGAAGCGCTCTTGCGCGCGAGCGACGGCGTCGGCATGAACGGCGTAGTCGCGCACGTCGCCCGTGACCGCGACGACCGGCGGGGATGCTCTTCCTGCAATGCGCCGACGCCCGCTGCGACACGGTCGACCGCGACGACCCCCGCGGCGCCTTCGGCGAGGTAGCGCCGCACCACCGCCGCGCCGATGCCGTCGCCCGCGCCGGTGACGATCGCGACGCGCCCCTGCAGCCAGCCGGCCGGTTGTGTGGCGCTCACAGGAACACATTCAGGTTTTTCGCGAGCAGCACCGTCTGCGTGATCGCGATCTCGCGCGCGGCCAGGCGCAGGGTGCCGTCGTCGACGCGGCGCAGCTGGTCCTTGCGGCGGCCGGTCAGGTAGTACTCCTCCGCTTCCCCCGCCCGCGGCAGTTGATGAAGGTGGAGTGCACGACGAACTCGTGCGCGGCCTCCGTGGCCTCGACCTCGATGTTGGAGATCATGTGCACCGAGCGCGTCGGCGGGTCCTCGGCCCACGCGGTGGGGTCGAGGAAGCGCGTGACGCGGCGGCGCATGTTCAGCAGGTCGTCGTCGAAGAACGCCATGCGCTGCGGGTCGAGCCGCGGCGTCTTGTCGCGCCGGTGACGCGCCTGGATGCCCGGCATCCAGTAGTGGATGTCCTCGGTCATGAGGCCCAGCCATTCCTCGTAGCGCTCCTCGTCGAGCAGGCGCGCTTCGCGAAACAGGAACTGCTGCACTTCGAGCAGCAGTTCGACTGCCACGCGCGGCTGCGGCCGCGGCGCGACGGGCTTCTTCAGCGCCGGGGTTTCGCCGAGCACGAGCGCCATGTCAGGCCTCCCCTTCGGCGCACATCAACTCCAGCCACTTCGCGTAGAAGGCGCGCTGGTTGGTGTCGTTGTACTTGCGCAGGTGGACCGAGCCCTTCAGCTCCTCGTGTTCGATGGCGCTGTCCATCCCGAGGCCGTAGTGCAGCTTCTGCCGGCGCGTCACGACACCTGGTTGGTCTGCGTTGCGTTCTCCCAGTTGTCGCCGTCGTCCATCTCCAGCGTGCCGGACGGGGAGAAGGTGCGCATCACGCCCTTCATGTACAGGTCCTTCAGCGACTGGGGCGCCGACTTGTTGACCAGCACCCGTGTGTGCAGCTCGATGCCCGACGGGCCCTTCGGGTGCCAGTGCGGAAGGTGTTCTGCCCGGGCAGGAACGAGGTGTGCGGGAACAGGTTGGCGGAACTGATCGCTCCGACCATGCGCGAACGCAGCTTGCCCAGCGCGCGCGGCGACCTGCTCCTCGCGCTGGCGCAGGTAGTCGACGATGTCCTGCTCGCCCAGTACCATCGCATTGCCGACCATGTCCAGCCCGAACTGCCAGCCGTGGCCGTTGATGTTCACCGGTAACTGCGCTCCCGGTTCGACTTGCCGACGCCGACGCCCAGCATCGCGACGGCGCCGGAGTTGTGCGTCCACGCCGCGTGGTACGAGTCGCCGGCGAAGTTCTCGGCCGGGAACTTCCAGTTGCACGCCATGCGCGACTTGATGTTGCCCGGGAGGAACTCCGTGCCGCCTTCGTCGTTGTCCAGCAGCACGTCGAGGTACCAGCGGTAGTCGCCGAGGAACTGGTCCAGGCTTTCCGCGTCGTCGTCGAAGGTGGCGAACACCAGGCCCTTGTAGTTCTCCACGCGGGCGCGGCGCAGGCCGAGATCGGCCTTGTCGAAACCGGGGCAGGTCTTCTTGTAGATCTCCTCCTGCGGCAGGCCGACGAGGTCGCCCTTCGCGTCGAAGGTCCAGCCGTGGTAGTTGCAGGTGAAGCGGCGGCGGTTGCCCGCTTCGGCCAGGCAGATCTTGTTGCCGCGGTGCGAGCACGAGTTGAGGAACACGCCGATCCGGCCGTCTTCGCCGCGCGTGACGATCACGCCGTCCTCGCCCATGTAGGTGGTGAGGAAGTCGCCGGGTTTCGCCACCGGCTTTCGTGGGCGACGAACAGCCAGCAGCGCGCGAAGATGCGTTCGAGCTCGAGCCGGTAGATGGCGTCGTCCCAGTAGACGCGCCGGTCGATGCGGCCGCCTTCCGGTCGACCAGGCTGCGGATGCCGGCGGCGTCCGGCGGTGGCTGCCCCGCGCGCGGCATGAAGGAGACAACGCTGTTCATGCCGCCTCCAGCACTTCGGCGAAGCCGAGGCCCGAGACCCATTCGGGTCCGTGCTCGTACGCGATCAACTGGCCCTTGCGGCCCGGCAGGGCGCCCATCATGCAGAGGAAGTTGCGGATCTCGTACGCGCCGTTGCCGCCTTGCGCGAACACCTGTTCGTCCGTCAGTTGCAGCATCGGTTCCGGGTCGCCGCGCTGCACGCAGTCGAGCACCCAGCGATCGAACTCGGGGTTGACCTTGCCCATCTCCGGCAGCCCCACCCAGTGGCTGATGCCGCCGGAGCCGATGACGACCACGCGCTCGTCCGCGTCCCAGGCCTCCACGGCCGCGCGGATGTGCCCGCCCAGTGCGTGCGCGCGCCGCATCGGGATCAGCGGCTCGACGCCGCTGGCGAGGTACACGGGCACCACGCCCGTGACCGTGCTGTTCGGCAGCGCGCAGAGCCGCGCCGGGACGCCGATGGAGTGGTCGACGCGCAGGCTCTTGGCCACCGCCCAGTCGAAGCCGTGTTCGCGGCCGTACTGCGCGATGTGGCGGGCCAGCGCGCGGTTGTTCGGGATCTCGCCCTGCGCGATGCCGGGGAACCGTTCGTACGGGCCGCTCACGTCGCCGGTGCCGATCAGGTAGCTGGGCAGGCAGCCGGGCCCGAACAGGACGTAGTGGTCCGCGCCGACGACGATCACCGTCGTCGCCCGCAGTTCGCCGATGCGCTGCGCGATCGTGTCGTAGGCCGCGCGTACGCGGCGCTGGCCGTCGGTCCAGCGCTCGGGCGGCAGGTGGAAGATGCCGGGCTCGTGCGGCAGGATGAACCCGCCTGCGATGCTTGCCATGTCGGTGGTCCTCAGGTGCCCCGGCGCAGGCGTTCCGGTACGCGGCGCGCGTGCGGGTGGCGGCGTTCATCAGCCAGAAGCCGTAGGTGAGCAGCGGGCTCACGCCGCGGGCCTGCAGCCCGGCGACGTCGAAGTCGCGGATCAGCGCGGCCTCGCGTTCGTCGAGCGCGTAGCGGGCCAGCAGGGCCGGCGCGTCTTCGGCAAAGGCGGTGCGGGCGTCCTTCTTCACGCCCGGGTCGTGCAGCACCAGTTCCATCGCGTCGGTGCTCATTTCGGTTCGTCTACTTCGACGTTGGCCGCGCGCACGATCACGCCCCAGCGCTCGTGGTCCTTGCGGATGAACTCGGAGAACTCCGCCGGCTTCAGCGTCCGGCCGACGGCGCCTTCGGCCGCCATGCGGGCCAGCAGCGCCTTGTCCTGCATCGCGGTATTGAGCGCGGCGCCCAGCGTCGCGACCACGTCGGCGGGGGTGCCGCGCGGGGCGGACAGGCCGAACCAGGGAGGTGGCCACCACCTCCGGCACGCCCTGCTCGGTGAACGAGGGGATGGCCGGGGCGGAGGGCGAGCGGCCCACCGACGTGACGCCGTAGCCGCGCAGGCGGCCCGCGGTGATGTACTGCAGGGTGCCCGGCATGCTGCCGAAGTACAGGCCCACCGGCCGCCCAGCAGGTCCTGCAGCGCCGGGGCTTCGCCGCGGTAGGGCACGTCGCGGAACTTCGCGTTGATCGCGTTGAAGAACATCGCGGCGGTGAGGTGCGAGAAGCCGCCCTTGCCCGTGGTGGCAACCGCCGTTTCGACGCCGGGCGCCTTCAGCCCGCGGATCAATTCCGGCAGGTCCTTGGCGGGAGAGGAGGCGGGCGACACCAGCACGATCGGCGCTTCGCTGATGAAGCCGATCGGCACGAACTCGTCGAGCCGGTAGGGCAGTTTCTTGTACAGGTGCGGGTTGACGGCGAACGAGGTCGCCGTCGCCAGCAGGATCGTGTAGCCGTCGTTCGGCGCCTTGGCGACCGCGTCGACGCCGATGATGGTGGCCGCCCCCGCCTTGTTCTCCACCACGACCTCCTGCCCCAGCGAGGTCGACATGTTGCGCGCGACGAGGCGCGCGAGCACGTCGGTGGTGCCGCCGGCGGGATACGGCACGACCAGCTTGATCGGCCGCTCGGGGTACTTGGCCCATGCCGCGAAAGGCAGCAGCAGGGCCAGGGCCAGCAGCAGGCGCCGGTGCAGGGAAGCGTTCATGGACTTGTCTCCTTCAGAGTTGGGGTCAGATGCGGCGGTCGCGGCCGGCCCAGTGCGGCTCGCGCAGCTTGCGTTTCATCAACTTGCCGGAGTCGTCGCGCGGCAGCTCGCTCGCGAAGACGAACATGCGCGGCACCTTGAAGCCGGACAGTCGCGCGCGCAGGAAGTCCTGCAGCTCGTCCACGCCGGGCGGGTTGCCGGCGGTGGGGATCACGTAGGCGGCGAGCTTCTCGCCGAACTCCTCGTCGGGCACGCCGATCACCGCGCAGTCGGCCACGCCGGGATGGTCGATCAGCGCCGACTCGATCTCGGCCGGATAGATGTTCACGCCGCCCGAGATCACCATGTCCTTCTTGCGATCCACCAGGGAACAGGTAGCCGTCTTCGTCGAGGTAGCCGACGTCGCCGTTGGTCACCAGCCCGTCGCGGTCGATCTGCCGGCGCTGGTCGTCGGCGTTCTGGTAGGTGAAGTTGGGCACGCCCTGCAGGCCGACATAGATCTCGCCCACCTCGTTCGGCCCGAGCAGCGCGCCTTCGTCGGAGTACACGCGGATGTCGCGGCCGGGCCGCGCGGCCGAGGGTGCCGGGCCGCTGCACCCACTCTTCGGACGAGGAGCGCGTGACCATGCCGGTCTCGGTGGCCGCGTAGTACTCGTGGATGACCGGGCCCCACCAGTCGATCATGGCCTTCTTGATTTCGCGCGAGCAGGGTGCCGCGCCGTGCACCACGAATTCCAGCGAGCTCAGGTCGTAGCGCGAACGCACTTCCGGCGGCAGGCGCAGCAGCCGCACGAACATGGTCGGCACCAGGTGCAGGTGGCTGATGCGGTCGCGCTCGATCAGCGCCAGCAACTGCTCGGGATCGAAGCGCGCCATCAGCGCGATGCTGCCGCCGGAGTTGAGCACCGCGCGCGTGTAGGTGTTGGGCGCTGTGGGTACATCGGCCCGGCCATCACGGTGCGCACGCCCGGAAGCAGGCTGAACCACTGCTGCGAGAGCACGCCGAAGCGGCGCGCTTCGTCGGGCGGCAGCGCGAAGCGGCGCACGCCCTTGGGCCGGCCGGTGGTGCCGCTGGTGTAGACGATGCTGCCTCGGCTGCCGACGCGCGCGCGGTCGCGCAGCGGTTCGTGCGCCGCGATCGCATCCTCGAGGTCTTCCACGCCGTCGGGCACCGCGCAAAGCTCCGGCGGGACGCGGTAGGGGATGCTCAGCTCGGGCGGGGTCGCCGCGGCGATGACGGTGACGCCTGCAGGAATGCTCGCGCGAATCCCGGCATGCAGGTCCGCATGCGCGAGCAGCACCTTCACGCCGGCGTCCTGCAGGATGTAGGCGGCTTCGCTGCCGGTCTGGTGCCAGTTGACCGGAACCGGGTAGGCGCCGAGCAAGGACGTGGCGACCATGGCCTCGAGGAAGCACAGGTCGTTGCGCATCAGGATCGCGACGGCATCGTCTTCGCCGACACCGCGTTCGCGCAGCGCCGCAGCGAGGCTGCCGCCCCGCCGCCAGAGCGTGTCCAGCGCGATGCGCCGCCCGCCCAGCGAGGCGTAGCCCTCGGGCAAGGCAGCAGGCGCGGCGGCCGCTTCCACTCGGTTGTCTCGCATTCTTTTTTGATCCATACTGCCCGGTATGGAAGTCACTCTAACTGCAGGCGGCACCGGCGGTCAAGCGCCGCGCGAATCCTTGCCGGCGGCGCGGACATTGCCCGCGCGACTGCGGCTGCCGGTCATCGGCGCACCGATGTTCATCGTGTCGACGAAGGAACTGGTGGCGCAGCAATGCCGCGCCGGCATCGTCGGCGCGTTCCCCTCGCTGAATGCGCGTCCCGAAGCGGAACTCGACGTGTGGCTCGACTACGTGCAGGCGCAGATCGCGGAATGGAACACCGGCGACCCGCCATGGCCGGCCGCGCCTTATGCGGTGAACCTGATCGTGCATGGCAGCAACCCGCGGCTGGCGCATGACCTCGACGCCGTGTGCCGGCACCGCGCGCCGATCGTCATCACCAGCCTCAATGCGCCGGGCGAGGTGGTGCGGCGGGTGCACGACTACGGCGGCATCGTGCTGCACGACGTCGCCACGCTGCGGCACGCGCACAAGGCGATCGAAGCCGGCGTCGACGGGCTCATCCCCGTCTGCGCCGGCGCGGGCGGCCACACCGGAACGCTCAACCCGTTCGCGTTCACCGACGAGGTGCGCCGCGTGTTCGACGGCCTGCTGGTCGTCTCCGGCTGCATCGCGCACGGCCGGCAGATGCGCGCGGTGCAGGCGATGGGCGCGGACCTGGCCTATGTCGGCACGCGCTTCATCGCGTCGACGGAGGCGCAGGCAGCGCCGAAGTACCAGCAGATGATCGTCGAGGCTTCGGCCGCGGACATCGTGACGACGAACGCCGTCACCGGGCTGCCCGCCAACTACCTGCGCGCGAGCTTCGAGGCGCTGGGCATCGATGTCGCCGCGCTGCAGCCGCGCGAGCGGGGGACGTTCGCGTTCGGGCAGCGCGGCGACGGAACGGAAGCGAAGGCGTGGCGCGACGTGTGGAGCGCGGGGCAGGGCGTGGGCGCGATCGAATCCGTGCTGCCCGCCATGGAGATCGTCGACCGGCTGGCGGCGCAATACGCCGCCGCCGCTCAGCGTGTATGACCGGCCAGAAGATCTGGTCGAGCGCCGCTTCGCGCATCGCCAGCTTCTGCTTCTCGGGGTACGCGAACAGCAGCCGCAGCCCGGTGGAAAAGCTGTAGTGCAGGCAGGCCAGCAGCTCGGGGTCGACCGTGGAGCCGATCGTGGCGTACAGCTGCGTCAGGTAGTTCAGGCGCTCCCGTCGACGCCGGCCACGATGCGCCGCACGTCCGGGTTGCTGCGCGCCCAGTTGCGCATCGCCAGCTCGATCGCGCCGCCGAATTCATCAATGGGCGAGTTGGTGCCGATGAACGCGATCAGCCGGATCTTTCCCCGGGCGAGGTGCCGGCATGTTCGACGATGTCGATCACGCGCAGCGTGGCGTGCTGCTTCCGGCGTCGACCAGCGCCAGCAGCAGTTCGTCGCGCGAGCCGAAGTGCCAGTAGAAGCTGCCCTTGGTGACGCCGAGCTCGGTGGCCAGCGGCGGGATCAGCACGGCGTCGACGCCGGAGCGCGCCAGGATGCGCATGCCGGCGCGCACCCAGTCCTCGCGCTGCACCTTCACCACGACCTTCTTCGCGGCAGGCTTGCCGGCGGCGGCCTTGCGCGGGGCCGCCTTGCGGGGCGCGGGCGCCTTGGCGGGCGCGGCGGATTCTTCTCTGGTGCGCTTCATTCCGTATGACCGATCCCGAAAATGGCGGCGTGCTCGCGGGCGTGCGCGTCCTCGATCTGGGTCGATTTATCGCCGGGCCTTATTGTGCAACACTGCTTTCGGACCTCGGCGCCGACGTGATCCGCATCGAGGCGCCGGGCGGCGGTGAAGACCGCTTCGTGGTGCCGGTCGCGCCCTCGGGCGAAGGCGGCAGCTTCCTGCAGACCGGGCGCAACAAGCGCGCCGTGTGCCGGACCTCGGTACGCAAGGCGGCCGCGATGCGCTGCTGCGACTGGCCGCCACCGCGGACATCGTCGTCGCCAACCTGCCGCGCGCGCAGCTCGCGCGCCCGGCATGGACTACGCAACGCTGTCGCAGCGGTATCCCCGCAGCATCCTCGTCACGGCCACCGCGTATGGCGAAGACGGTCCGCTGGCGGGGCAGCCCGGCTTCGACGGCGTCGGGCAGGCGATGTCGGGGGCGGCCTGGCTCTCGGGCCAGCCCGATGCGCCGGTGCGCTGGGCCGCGACCTATGTCGATTTCGGCACCGCCGTGGCTTGCGCCTTCGGCGCCCCGGCGGCGCTGCGTGCGCGCGACCAGACCGGCCCGGGGCAGCACGTGCAGGGCTCGCTGCTGCGCACCGCCACGACCTTCTTCAATTCCAACCTGATGGAGGCCGCGGCGACCGGCCGCAATCGCACGCCGAGCGGCAACCGGAGCCAGCAACTGGCGCCTTCGGACCTGTTCGCCACGCGCGACGGGCACGTGCTGGTCCAGTGCTCGGCAACGCGCAGTTCCACCGGCTCGCCATGCTGATCGGACATGGCGAGTGGGTCGCCGACGCGGAGCTGCAGTCCGACGCCGCGCGCGGCCGGCAGCGCGACCGCATCTGCGAGGCGGTCGGCGCCTGGTGCGCGCAACACACCTGCGCGCAGGCGCTGGCGCAACTTGCCGCGCAGCGCATCCCCGGCTGCAAGGTGCTGTCGCCCCCGGAAGCGCTTTCCGATCCGCAGGTGCGGGGCGGCGGCCACCTCCGCGAGATGGACTACCCATCGCTGCCGAAGCCGTTGCCGGTGGCGGCGCCGCTGGTCGAACTGTCCGCCACGCCGCCGCGCTACCGCCATCGCGCACCGCTGCCGGGCGAACACACGCGCGAGGTGCTGGAGGAGGCCGGGTTCACGCCAGAGGAGATCGAGCGGCTGCGCGTGCCGCACAATGGGGCGTAGCACCACGAGGAGACGGCATGCGCATCGCGATCATGGGTTCGGGCGGGCTCGGCGGCTACTTCGGCGCGCGGCTGGCGGGGGCGGCGCCGACGTGCACTTCGTCGCGCGCGGCGCGCACCTGAAGGCGATGCGCGAGAACGGCTTGCGCATCGAGGGGCCCACGCCGATCCATGTGCCGCAAGTCAACGTCACCGACGATCCTTCGACGATCGGCGCCGCGGACGTCGTGATGCTGTGCGTGAAGCTGTGGGACACCGCGCAGGCCATCGAACAGCTCCGCCCGCTGGTTGGCCCGCGGACCGCGATCGTCTCGTTCCAGAACGGCGTGCTGAAGGACCAGTCCCTGCGCGAAGCCTTCGATGCGCACCACCTGATGGGCGGCGTCGGGTACGTGGCGACCACCATCGAGGCGCCCGGCGTGATCCGCCAGACCGGCCCGATGCAGCGGCTGCTGTTCGGCGAGTTCGACGGCACGCGCTCCGAACGGGGCGAGGCACTGCTGCAGGCGTGCCTGGCAGGCGGCATCCGGCGGAGCTCTCCAACGACATCGTGCGCGAGATCTGGCAGAAGTACGTCTTCCTGGTGGGCCTGTCGGGCACCACGACGACGATCCGCAAGACGATCGGGCCGATCCGCTCGCATCCGCAGACCCGCGCCTTCCTGCTCGACGTGATGCGCGAAGTGGTCGCGGTCGGGCGTGCCCACGGCGTGGCGCTTCCGGAAGACTACGCGCAGGTCCGGCTGCAACTCGCCGACGACGTCTCGCCCGGGATGACATCGTCGATGCACCACGACCTGCAGCGGGGCAACCGGCTCGAGGTGCGATGGCTCGCCGGGGGCGTGGTCGAACTCGGGAAGGCCAAGGGCGTCCCGACACCACTGAACCGCGCCATTGCCGACATCCTCGCACTCCACGCCGAAGGAGGCAGCCATGACTGAGACCACGCTGGACGGCCTGCACCTCCGCGGCGTCACCTGCACACCGGTCGAAGTTCCGCTGCGCTACGTGCTCGGCACCAGCGCCGCCACCGTCAGGGCCGCACCGCTGCTGCTGCTGGACGTGCTGACCGAGGAGGGCATCACCGGCCGCTCGTACGTCTTCTGCTACCGCCGCAGCGGCGCCAAGGCGATCGCGCTGGTGCTGGAGGAAGCCGCGGAACTGGTGCGTGGCGAGCGCATCGCGCCGCTTGCGATGGCAGCCACGCTGCAACGCCGCTTCGCGTTGCTGGGCGTCACCGGCATCACGCGCATGGCCCTGTCCGCGTTCGACATGGCGCTGTGGGACGCGATGGCCGTGGCCGCCGGCGTGCCCCTCACGTCCTTGCTGGGCGGAACGCCGCGGCCCTTGCGCGCCTACAACTCCTGCGGGCTCGGCCTCATGGCGCCGCAGGCCGCGGCCGACGAAGCCGAGGCGCTGCTCGAAGGCGGGCTGCGCGCGGTCAAACTGCGCCTGGGCTATCCGACACTGCACGAAGACCTCGCGGTGACGCGGGCGGTGCGCGCACGCCTGCCCGATGCGGTGGAACTCTTGGTCGACTACAACCAGGCGCTCTCGCGCGTCGACGCGCTGGAGCGCGGCCGCGCGCTGCAATCGGAAGGCGTCGCCTGGCTCGAGGAGCCGATCCGGCACGACGACCGCCGGCAACGCCGAGATCGCCCGCGCGCTCCACCTGCCGCTGCAGCTCGGCGAGAACTTCGACGGTCCCAAGGCCTTGCTGCAGGCGCTACAGGCGCAGGCCTGCGACCTGGCGATGCCCGACGTCGCGCGCATCGGCGGCGTCAGCGGGTGGATGCAGGCGGCGGGCGTGGCCGAGGCGCATGGCATCCCCATGAGCTCGCACCTGATGCCGGAAGTCAGCGCGCACCTGCTGGCCGCCACGCCGACCTGCCATTACCGGAGTACGTCGACTGGACCGACCGCATCGCGCAGGAGCCGGTGAAGATCCGCGACGGCTGCTGGCCGATGGACACGCGGCCGGGCACCGGCCTCGCGTGGGACCCTGCGAAAGTGGAGCGCTACCGCCTCGCCTGAGCCGCTCGCGGGGCGGCTACCATCCCGCCATGCAGCCCCGCCCGCGCATCCTCGTCGTCGAAGACGAGTCCGCCATCGCCGACACGATCCAGTACGCGCTGGCGAGCGACGGTTTTGCCGCGGTGTGGTGCACCACCGGCGAGCAGGCGCTGCGCGAGTTCGCGCTGCAGCCGCCGGCGCTTGCGATCCTCGACGTCGGCCTGCCCGACGTGAACGGCTTCGCGCTGTTCCGCCAGTTGCAGGCGCTGCCCGGCGGCGCGCACGTGCCGATGCTGTTCCTCACCGCGCGCAGCGACGAGATCGACCGCGTCGTCGGGCTCGAGCTGGGCGCCGACGACTACGTGGCCAAGCCGTTCTCGCCGCGCGAGCTGGTGGCGCGCGTGCGCGGCATCCTGCGGCGCACGGTCCGGGGAGCGACGGCGCCGGCTGCGCCGCTGGTGCCGCTCGCGATCGACGAGGAGCGGCACCGCATCACCTACTACGGCCGGCCGCTGGTTCTTTCGCGCTACGAGTACGGCATCCTGCGCGTGCTGATGCGCAAGCCCGGCCGCGTGTTCAGCCGCGACGAGCTGCTGGCGCAGGTGTGGGACGCGCCCGACGCCAGCTTCGATCGCACCGTCGATGCGCACATCAAGACGCTGCGGGCCAAGCTGAAGGCGATCGCGCCCGAGCTGGAGCCGGTGCGGACGGTGCGCGGCAGCGGCTACGCGCTCAACGAAGACCTGCCGCCGGCGGCATGACCAGCAAGCGCACGCGCATCCTGCTGGGCATCCTGCTGGTGTACGTCGCCGGCAGCGGGTTCCTGCTGTACCGCGTGCTGGCCGACCTCGATCCGCGCTACCGCGAGTCGGCGGAGGAGTCGATGGTGGAGACGGCGTACCGGTGGCGACGCTGGTGGAGCAGGAGGTGCGCGACGGCGCCATCGCCACCGACCGCCTGCGGCCGCTGTTCGACGCGCTCTATGCGAAGCGATTCGAGGCGCGCATCTATGGCGTCACGAAGCAGAAGGTGGAACTGCGCGTGTATGTCACCGACGCACGCGGCCGCGTGCTGTTCGATTCCACCGGCCGCGCAGCCGCCGCCGACTTCTCGCGCTGGAACGATGTGGTCCCGGCGCTGCGCGGGCAGTACGGCGCCCGCAGCACGGAAGGCGACGATCCCGGTGGTTCGGTCATGTACGTGGCGGCGCCGGTGCGCGCGGGCGATGCGATCGTCGGCGCGGTGTCGGTCGGCAAGCCGGCCAGCAGCTTCCGCCAGTTCGTGGACGAGGCGCGCCGCAAGACCATCTTCGTCGGCGTCTTCTCCGCGGTCGGCGTGCTGGTGCTGGCGGCGATCGTTTCGCTCTGGCTGGTGCGGCCGTTCGGGCTGGTGACGGAGTACGTGCGCTACGTGCGCACCGAACGCCGCCTCAACCTGCCCGGGCTGTGGCGGCGCGGCGTGGGCGCGTTGCGCGCGGCGTACCAGAGATGGGCGACGCGCTGGCCGGCCGCAGCTACGTCGCCGCCACTACGTGCAGACGCTCACCCACGAGTTGAAGAGCCCGCTGTCGGCGATCCGCGGCGCGGCCGAACTGCTGGAAGACGACGGCATGCCGCCGGCCGAACGCGCGAAGTTCCTCGGCAACATCGGCCGCGAGACGGCGCGCATCCAGCAGGTGGTCGACCGCATGCTGGAACTCACCGCGCTGGAGAGCCGGCGCTCGCTCGGCACGCTGGCCCCCGTGCGGCTGCGGCCGATGCTGGAGCAACTGGTGGCCGCCGCGGCCCCGCGGCAAGTGCGCGTGCTGCTCGAGCCCGGCGAGGACGCGGTGGTGGAAGGCGACGCCTTCCTGCTGCGGCAGGCGCTCAGCAACCTGCTGGAGAACGCCATCGACTTTTCGCCCGCCGGCGGACTCGTGCACGTGCGGCTCCGGTCGGTCGGCAAGGCCGTGGTGACCGTGCGCGACGCCGGACCCGGCATCCCCGGCTATGCGCAAGCGAAGGTCTTCGAGAAGTTCTACTCGCTGCCGCGCCCGCACAACCAGAAGAAGAGCACGGGCCTCGGCCTGAGCTTCGTGCAGCGCATCGCCGCGCTGCACCGGGGCAGCATCGCGCTGGCGAACCACCCCGACGGCGGCGCGGTGGCAACGCTCAGCCTGCGCCGCCACGACTCACGCTGAGGCCGGCGTCTTGGCCGACAGCGTGTACCAGTCGACGCGGCGGGTGCCCACCATCAGCAGGGCCAGCAGCGAGAACAGCAGCAGCGCACCCATCAGCAGGGCGTTGTCTTCCGACGAGAGCAGCCCGTACAGCGCCGCATACAGCAGGCCCACGTAGGCGCCGAGCCCCAGTCCGCGCTGCAGGCCGCGCAGCACGGCGCTGAAGTAGACCGTGAGCAGCAAGGTGCTGGCGCCCGCGGCCGAAGCGTAGGCCGGGCCGAACGCGATCTTCTCCGAGAGCGCGACGAGCAGCAGGAAGAACAGCGTGATCGACAGGCCCACCAGCGCGTACTGCACGGGGTGCAGCCGCAGCTTGCGGAACAGCTCGAACATGAAGGCGGCCATCAGCGTGAGCGCGACGAACAGCAGGCCGTACTTGACGGCGCGGGTGGCGAGCGCGTGCACGTTGAGCGGTTCGACCAGGCTGATGTCGAAGCTGTCCAGCCCGGCGGCCCGGCGTTCCGTCCCGGTTCCGTCACTTGGGCGCGGGCCGCGCTGACCAGCGACGACACCGCCCAGTTGGCCTCGAAGCCCGAGGCGTCCACCTTGCGCTCGACGGCGAGGAATTCGCCGCCGAAGCTCGGATGCGGCCAGCTCGAGACGAGGTGCGCCGTGTTCTGGTCGGCCAGCGGAACGATGGACAGGCGCTCCTGCCCGACGAGCGTGAGCTGCAGCGCGAAGTCGATCGCCTCGCCTTTCTGCCAGGCGGCGAGCGCGGCGGCGGGCAGCGCGGCATGGACGCCCTGTGCCAGCGGATGCTTGCCCGGCAAGCCGGGAACGCCCGGCGCCCAACGGGCCTCCGCGCCGGACAGCCGCAGCGCGGGCGTGCCCTGCAGCCCGCGGATGTCGCCGACCGACAGCGCCAGCACCGGCTGCAGCGCCTCGATGACGGAACCTTTCCGGCTATGGGGCAGGCTGGCCGGGTCGAAGGCGGGGAAGCGGCCGGTGAAGGTGCCCTGCAGGTCGTAGAACAGCACGCTGTAGATCCCGCGGTAGCGTTGCTGTGGCGACAGCTTTCCTTTCAGGTCGGAGGTCTGCGGAAAGACCAGCTGCGTGCGCTCCTCGGCGTGCGCGACACGCTCCTTCACCCGGCCCTTTTCGTCAAGCTGCACCTCGGTCCAGCGCTCGACGTACGGCTGCAGGATGATCGGCCCGGCAAGCACCTGCGGGCCGGCGTGGCGCGCCGCGAGCTCCTGCGCGGCCAGCACGCGGTTGGCGCCGCGTTCTTCGATGATGCCGCGGATGATGCCCAGCGGCAGGGCGGCGAAGAGGGTCAGGGCTGCCAGGCCGATGACCTTGGCGAGCACGGAGTTGGCGTTGAAGAACTTCATGGCGAGTCGGAGGGGTTGGAGACCCACCGATGCTCGCCAGCGAATGCGCGCTGCCTGTGAAGCCCGGCTTCACGCAGGCTTCACGCAAGCCGGTCGCGCTACCTGCCGCCGGAAAAGACGAAGCCTTCCGTGCGCGCGCCGTTCAGCCCGGCGCTGAAGATCCGCGTGCCCTGCAGGATCGCCACGCCGCGCAGCGTCGAACCTTCGTTGCCGCACACGCCGCCGGACAGGCTGACGTTGACGCTGAAGGCGTTGGCGTTCGCGATGGCCAGCAGCGTGCCGTTGATGGTGCAGCCGCCCGTGCTGGTGCCGGTCACGGCGCCCGACTCGCTCACCGTCACGTTCGCCGCATCGCTGCCGTCTGTCACGGACAAGGTGCCGGCATAGGTGCCGGCCGCGTCGGCCGTCGGCAGCTTCCGTCGAGTCGGGGTCGTACGCGCCCGCGAAGCTCACCACCTCGGCGCCGAACTGGACGGTGCCGGCGATGCTGGTTTCGGTGATGTAGTTGCCCGTCATGCTGCCGCTGGCCACCAGGCCGGTGGCGGCCGAGAAGTCCACGAGATTGGGCACGGAGATCTCGCCGTCGGCCGCGCTGTAGGTGCCGCGCTCGAAGCCGCCGAGCACGTCGGCGTTACCCGGCTGGCCGTAGAGGATCCAGAAATCGCCGCCTTCCAGCACCAGCGTGTATGCGGTGCGGCCGGTGCCCGTCGTGCCCTTGAAGAGGCCGACCGCGCTGTCGGTGGCGCCGCCGTTGTCGGGCGGTGGCGTGCCGTCGACGCCGCCGCAGACGATCGCGCTGCCGTTGCACGTGCCCGGGTTGCCACCGCCGCCGCCGCAGCCGGCCAGCGTCAGCGCCAGCGCGGCGCAGAAAACCCATCCCGTCGTTCTCATGGTTCCACCCTTTTCGAAGTCCCCGCAGCCCGGACGATACCGGGTTCGCGCGGGCGGCTGCGTTGCCGTCCCGTCCTGTCCAGCAGGCCGATCGTCCCACGTTCCCACAGGGGGCGTGCCGCATCACCTACAAACTTGCGATGCGCCGACGCCTAATCTTGCTGCCATCGGTCGTCGGGAGAATATCTTGAACCACTGCTGGCCCCTCGCGAAGCGTTGACTGCGTGCAACGAAGGCCGGTATTGCGAGGCATCGCGCCGCCTCACCTTCCGTGTGCTGTTCTCGCAGGACGGCCGGCTTGGCATGTGGCTGATGCTGGTGGCGGGCCTGTGGGGCCTGGTCGCCGCGACGACCCTCGGCGGCATGGGCTGAACGCCCCCGCTGCCGTCCGCGCACCGCTACGATGTGCCGGTGCAGCCTTCCGCCTCCCTTCCCCCAGCCCTGCGCGCTCCCGCCGTCGAAGACCTCGCCGCGTCCCTCGACGCGGTGGCCGACAGCATGCGCGAAGCCCTGCTGACGCGTTCCCTGTCGCCGCTGGCCAGCCGGGCCGGCTTGTGCGCCGCGGCCGTGTTCCTGCCCGATGGGCGCCTGGGCGGCGCCGGGGCGCGGGCCGCAGCCGCTGCTGGCGGGCAGCCTGGCGGTGGCCGTGCAGGGCATCCTCGGTGAGTTCGCCGCGGCCGGCATGGAGCCGGGCGACGGCTACATCTGCAACGACCCCGGCGCGGCGGCAGCCGGCTGCCGGAGGTCGTGCTGCTGCGGCCCGTCTTCGCGCAAGGCGCGGTGCAGGCGGTGGTCGCCTGCACGCTGCACCACCAGGACGTGGGCGGGATGACGCCGGGCTCGCTGCCGGCGGCCGCGACCTCCGTGCACCGGGAAGGCCTGCGCATTCCGCCGGTGCGGCTGTACCGCGCGGGGCAGACCGATCCGGCGCTGTTCCGCCTGCTGTGCACCAACACCCGAGCGCCCGATGCCCGGCCGCCGACGTGCGAACGCAATGGTCGGTGCTGCTCGCTGCCGACGAGGCGGTCCAGCTCCTGCTCGACGACCCCGGCGGGTTCCGGGCGCACTGCGAAGCGGCCATCGCCGAAGCGGACGGCGCGGTGCGCGACGTGCTGCGCGCGGCGCCCGACGGTGACTACCGCTTCGCCGCGGTGCGCGAGGAAGAGGGCGAAACCTGGCGCGTGCCGGTGCTGCTGCGCAAGGAGGGCGAGCGCCTCACCATCGACCTCACGGCGTGCGCCGCGCAATCCGCCGGCTCGGGCAATGCGTCGCGGGGCGCGGTCTGGTCGGCCATCAACGATTTCGCCCGCGCGCTCGCTCCTGGCGCCGCCGGCAACGCGGGCTGCACGGCGCCGCTGCAGCTGCGCAGCGCACCGGGCACCATCGTCGATCCGGCGTTTCCGGCCGCGGTCAGCGGCTGCGCCGTGGTGGTCGAGCTGGTGGCGGAGGCGCTGCAAGGCGCGTGGTCGCAGGCGCAACGGACGGGAGCAGCGGCATGAGCACGACGACTGGAGCGAGGCCGACCAACTCGAGGTGCTGGCCTTCGACATTTTCGGCACGGTGGTGGACTGGCACGGCAGCATCGTCGCGAGCTGGCGCAACTGCATCCGCAGGTGGATGGCGACGCGTTCGCGCGCGCCTGGCGCGAAGGCTACAAGCCGGCGATGGCGCGCGTGATGTCGGGTGAACTCGGCTGGACGCTGATCGACGACCTGCACCGCATGATCCTCGACCAGATCCTGCCGCGCTTCGGGCTGGAGCAACTCGACGAGGCGCAACGCAAGCACCTCAACCGGGTGTGGCACCGGCTCGATCCGTGGCCGGAAGCGGTCGAGGCGCTGCAGCGGCTCAAGCGCCGCTACATCCTCTGCTCGCTTTCCAACGGCAACATCGGCCTGCTGACCCGCATGGCCAAGCGCGCGGGCCTGCCCCGGGACTGCGTGCTGTCGGCCGAGGTATTCCGGGCCTACAAGCCCGACCCCGCCACCTACCTCGGCGTGGCGCGCGTGTTCGACCTGCCGCCCGAACGGGTGATGCTGGTCGCGGCCCACCACGACGACCTCGCCGGTGCGCGCGCCTGCGGCCTGCACGGCCTACATCGAGCGGCCGCTGGAACATGGTGCCGCCCGGCCGAAGGATGTGAGCCCGCGGCCGGAGAACGACCTGCACAGCCGCGACCTGGCGGCCCTCGCCGACGTCCTCGGCTGCTGACCGCTGACAGGCCGGCGCGGGCTGGACCTGCCGACGCGCAGCGGGACCTTGCGCACCATGGAAGCGAAAGGAGGCTTCCATGCCTGAAGACCGCACCCCCATCGACCACGGTCTGGCGCATCCGCAGCCGGAACGGGGCCGCATTCCGCAGCCGAAGCCGGCCGCCGACGACGACCAGCGCGAGCTCGTGCCGGGCCAGACCGCGCACGAGGAGCCGAAGCCCGCCCCCGGCGGCCACACCAACTTCGTGCAGCAGCCCGATTGAGGCGCGCCATGGTGATGTTCAAGGCGAAGTTCGCGCCGGGGGACGGTGACCGGCCGCGCGCGAACGCCGGGGCACAGGGGCAGCAACAGCAGCAACCGCAGCCGACGGTGCCCCCGATCGAGAAGGAACGCGGGCCGCAGCACCCGATCAAGGAACCCGGGCCCGGCAACCCGCCGGAACGCGCGCGCTAGTCGCGCGTGACCCGCAGCACTTCCTCGCGCGACGTGATCCCGTCGCGCACCAGCCGCTCGCCGTCGTCGCGCATCAGTCGCATGCCGCCGGCCAGCGCAGCCTGGCGGATCTCAGCCTCCGACGCCTTGTTGTGGATCAGCCCGCGCATGCGCTCGTCGGCCGTCATCAGCTCGAAGATGCCGGTGCGGCCGTGGTAGCCGGTGTAGCCGCAATGCGCGCAGCCCTTGGTGGAGCCTTCGACCTCGACGCCGCAGTACTCGCACAGCTTGCGCACCAGTCGCTGCGCCAGCACGCCGAGGATCGACGACGAAAGCAGGAAGGGCTCGACGCCCATGTCGGTCAGCCGCGTCACGGCGCTGGCCGCGTCGTTGGTGTGCAGCGTGGCCAGCACCAGGTGGCCGGTCAGCGAGGCCTGGATCGCGATCTGCGCGGTTTCGTAGTCGCGGATCTCGCCGATCATGATCACGTCCGGGTCCTGCCGCAGGATCGCGCGCAGCGCCTTGGCGAAGTCGAGGTCGATCTTCGGGTTGACCTGCGTCTGGCCGATGCCGTGCAGCTCGTACTCGATCGGGTCTTCCACCGTCATGATGTTGGCGGTGGCGGCGTCGAGCCGGCTCAGCGCCGCATAGAGCGTGGTCGTCTTGCCCGAACCGGTGGGCCCGGTGACGAGCACGATGCCGTGCGGCTGGTCGATCAGCCCGAGGAAACGCTCCAGCGTGGCGCCGGTCATGCCGATCGACTCGGGGCTGATCTTGCTTTCGCTCTTGTCCAGCAGGCGCAGCACGGCGCGTTCGCCGTGCGCGCTGGGCAGCGTCGACACGCGCACGTCGACCGCGCGGGTGCCGATGCGCAGCGAGATGCGGCCGTCCTGCGGCAGGCGCTTCTCGGAGATGTCGAGCTCCGCCATGATCTTCAGGCGCGAGATCAGCGCGGCGTGCAGCGCGCGGTTCGGCTGCACCACTTCGCGCAGCGCGCCGTCGACGCGGAAGCGCACCGACGAATGCCGTTCGTAGGGCTCGATGTGGATGTCGCTGGCGCCGTCGCGCGCGGCCTGCGTCAGCAGCGCGTTGAGCATGCGGATGATGGGGGCGTCGTCGCTGGCTTCCAGCAGGTCTTCGACCGCCGGCAGCTCCTGCATGATGCGCGAGAGGTCGGCGTCGTTCTGCACTTCGCTGACGACGGTGGCCGCGCTCGACTCGCCTTGCGCGTAGGCGGCGCTGATGCGCTGCGCCAGCGCGCCGGGTTCGATCTGCTGCAGCGTGCGCACACGAACTTGCGCATCACCTCCGTCCGTGCCGGGGCGGGCGCGCCGGCGTGCCACAGCACCAGTTGCTCGCCGTCGTCCTCCAGCAGCAGCTGCTGGCTGCGGGCGAAGCCGTAGGGAAGCGGATAGCGCATGGCGGTCAGCGCACGGACGGCCCGGTGATCGGCGCCAGCGGCGTCGCGGGCATCACCGGCGCGGTGGTCGCGGGCGGCGGCGCCACGGGGCGCGGCAGCGGCGGCATCACCGGGCCGTTGTTCACCGGCACCACCGGCTGGAAGCCGGCTGGCTGCCTTCCTGCAGGCCGCGCATCAGGTCGTAGCGGTCCGGGGAGAGCTCGTCGGCTCGGGCCGCGTCGCGCACCACCACCGGCCGCAGGAACACCATCAGGTTCGACTTGCGGCGCGTGCGGGTTTCGCTCCTGAACAGGTTGCCGAGGATGGGCACGTCGCCGGCCACGGGCACCTTGTCCTGGTTGCCCGAATACTCGTCCTGCAGCAGGCCGCCCAGCACGATCACGCCGCCGTCGTCGACCAGCACGTTTGATTCGATCGACCGCTTGTTGGTGGTGATGCCGCTCGGGTCGGTGCGCGTGGCCGGGTCGACGCTGGAGACCTCCCGAAGATCTGCATGCGCACCGTGCCGTTCTCGCTGATCTGCGGCTTCACGCGCAGCGTCAGGCCGACGTCCTTGCGTTCGATGGTCTGGAACGGGTTCACCGAGCCGCCGGTGCCGGTGTTGGCGTTGGTGTACTGGCCGGTCACGAAGGGCACGTTCTGGCCGATGACGATCTTGGCTTCCTCGTTGTCCAGCGTCAGCAGGTTGGGCGTCGAGAGGATGTTGGCGTCGCCGTTGGTCTGCAGGAAGCGGGCGAGGAAGCCGAGCACGTACACGCCGCCGAAGCGCCGCGCCACGCCGAGGTTCAGGCCCTGCGACGGCTTGGTCTCGCCACGGCCGGCGGCGGTGAGCGCCAGGTCGATGATGTTGGCGCCGGCGCCGCCGCCGCTGAAGTTGGTGCCCAGCACGCCGATGTTGCGGCCGCCTTCGCGGCCGATCGGGCCCTGCCACTGGATGCCGAATTCGGCCGCCTTGTCGGCGTTGACTTCCGCGATCAGGCTTTCGACGAACACCTGCGCGCGGCGCGCATCGAGCCGGTCGATCACCGCGCGCAGCTGGCGGTACTGCGGCTCGGGCGCCGTGATGATCAGCGAGTTGGTGGCCGGGTCGGCCTGGATCTGGCCGCCGGTGGAAGGCTGCGCCGCCCCCCGGATCGGCGTGGTGGACGGGCTCGCGCCCGTGTTCGCGTTCGCATTGATGCCACCGGTGAAGGCGCTGCCGCCGCCGCTGGCCGCGCCCCCGCCGCTGGGCTGGGGTGCGCCGGTGGGCGACGTGCTGGGCATCGCCGCCATCGCGGCGCGCAGCACCGCCGCCAGCCGCACGGCTTCGGCGTTCTTCAGGTACACGACGTAGATGTTGCCGTTGGCTGATTGGGCGCCGGGCTGGTCGAGCCGCTGCACGAGCGAGCGCACGAGGTTCATGCGGGCCGCGTTGGCGGCGCGCACCACGAGCGAGTTGCTGCGCGGCTCCGCGATGACCGTCGTGCGGAACGACGTGTCGGTCTGCCCCCGGCCGGCGGTGGCCGCGGCCGGTCCGCTGCCGACGAGTCGATCAGCCGCTGCACCATCGGCGCGAGGTCGGAGGCCAGCGCGTGCTGCAGGTTGATCACCTCGACGTCGGTGGCGTTGGACACGTCGAGCGCCGCGATGATGCGGCCGATGCGCTGCAGGTTGTCGGCGTAGTCGGTGATCACCAGCGAGTTGTTGCCGGGGTTCACGTTGATCGTGTTGTTGGGGCTGATCAGCGGCCGCAGGATCGGCACCAGGTTGCCGGCGTTCTCGAAGTTCAGGCGGAAGATCTGGGTGACGATCTGGCTGCCGCCGCCCGGGTTGCCCACCGACACCGCGCCGCCCTGCAGCTTGGCCTCGGCTTCCGGCACCACCTTGAGCAGGCCGCCCGACTCCACCACCGTGTAGCCCGAGAGCCGCAGCGTCACCACGAACTGGTTGAAGGCCGCGGCCGGCGGCACCGGCCGGTCGGTCGCGAGGTTGATGGTGCCCTTCACGCGCGGGTCGACCACGATGTTGCGGCCGGTGATGGCGGCCATCGTGCGGGCGACGGCGTCGATCTCCGCGTTGACGAAGTTGAGCGTGACCGGTTCGTTGGCACGCTGCGCCAGCACCGGCAGCGGCAGGCTCGCCAGCAGCAGGAGGGCGGCCAGCGAGGCGGCGGCAAGACGGAGATTCATGTGGGACTTCTTCTTCAAGGCGTCAGCCGATGGAGATGAGCGAGCGGGCGCCGCTGCGGCGGCCGATGATGTTCAGGAGGTTGGAGAGCGCGGCTTCGCGGTCGGGCGCTGCCGAAGCCTCGCCCCGGAAGCGCAGGCGCGGCCCGACCCATTGGCCGGTGCCGGTCAGCTGCAGGCTGCCCTCGAGGGTCTCCACCCGCAGCGTGGTCGGCGCGCCCCCTTGCAGTGTGATGCGGTAGCTGCCCATGGGCCTCAGCGTAGAAAGGCGCGACGCGACCCGCAGCGCCAGCAACTCGGCCCGCCCGGTGACGACCGGGCGGCCTTCGATCCATTCTACTGAAAGGCCCCCCGGTGGAAAGCTGCAGTTCGCCATCGAGCTGCAGGGTATTCCAAGGGGTGCCGAGCCCGGTGGCGATGGCCGCGGGCCAGCGTGACTGGCTGTCGCCGACGTCGATGTCGATGCCGCCCGGGCGCAGCCGCGCGCGCACGTCGACGGGCTGCGTCATGCAGCAGTCCGTGTAAAGACGCGCGGCGGCGCCGTTCCAGCGCGGCCCGAGTTCCCACTGCAGCCGTCCGGGCAGGGCCGCGGCGTCGGTGGAGCCCTTGCCGCCGGTCAGCACCAGGCGTCCGGAGCCGCCCCAGACCGTGCCGCGCGTGTCGGCGATTTGCACCTGCCCGTCGGTGGCCTGCGCGACCCACGTGGCCAGCCAGTGGGCGGGGGCGAACAGGACGACGGCCAGCAGCACGCCGAGGATGAGGCCGCCCGCGGCCCAGCCCCGGGAACCTCGCGAACGACCTTCTGCGCGCGCGCCATCGGCGGCCGTCAGCGCGGGGGCAGGGCGAGCACCAGCGTGCCGTCCCAGCCGCCGCTCGCATTGCGCACCAGCTTCGCCTCGCCGGGAAGGGCGCGGGCGTTGCTGCGCACCTGCGCCAGCCATTGCGCGAAAGCCTGCGCCGGCGCGTTGGCCAGCGTCACCGTGACTCGGTCGCCCGCGATGGTGTACCGCGCGGCCGTGCCCAGTTGCTGGCGGATCGCCTGTTCCAGCTGCCGCATCGCTTCTTCGTGGCCTTGCCGCGGCTGCGCCTGCATGGCCTTGGCCTGCGCCTGCAGGCGGCGCATCTGCAGCAGCTGCGTGTCGAGCGTGCGGTGCTGCGCGTCGGCGCCGCGCAGCGTGGCCAGCGCGGGGCCGAGCGCCACCCACCAGAGCAGGGCCAGCGCGACGAGGGCGGCGGCGATGGCCACCAGCCGCTGTTCGCGCGGCGCCAGCGCGTTCCAGCGCGCCCGCAGTTCCTGCGCCTTCATCGGGCGTCCTCCGCGACCAGCGTGAGCGTCTGGCCCTCGAGCGTGGCCGCGTAGCCGGCCGCCTTGAGCTGGCCGGCGACGGTGCGGAACTGGTCGGGCGTGAGCTGCATGCCGCCAGCGCGCAATTCGCCCGTCGCGTAATCCAGCCGGGCGGGCATCCGGTCGACCGGCAAGGCGGCGGCCAGCGCACCGAGCAGCGCGTCGAAGTCGCGCGGCGACGGCACGCCCGTGAGCTGGCGCAGGGCCGCCACTTCGCGTTCCATCTGCACCGGCGCATCGACGACCACCCGCACGTTGGGGAAGGTGTCGGTGAGCGTCCGGCGCACCGCCTCGCGCTTGTCGTCGAGGCTGGCGCGTTCCTTCCAGGCCCGGGCGTTCAGGCCCAGCAGGTTGACGGCCACCAGCAGCACCGCACCCCAGCGGGCCGGCCGCCACGCGGCGGCGTTCAGGACCTCGCCCCAGCCCGTGGTGAATTTCTTCAGCGCACGCGTGCGGCTGGAGCTGGCGAATTCGAATTGCGCCAGGTCCCAGCGGGTGCGCGCCGCCTGCAGCCAGCGTTGCGGCGCCTGCTGCAGTTCCAGCTTGTGCTGCAGCACGAGTTCGGCGACGGCCGCGACGGCGGGCTCGGCGACGCGCGGCGCTTCGTCGGGCAAGACCGGCAGCAGCGGCAGGCAGGCGTGGTTCAGGGGCAGCGCCAGCACGCCGTCGGCGCTGGCGGTGACCACCATCGGCTGCTGCGGGTCGCCCATGGCGACGAGGGCCAGCGCGCCTTCGGGCGCGAACTCGGGAACGATGCGGCCGACCGGGCGGTCCGCCGCCTCCAGCAGCTGCAGCGCATGGCGCAGCCAGGCGCGGTCGCAGATGGCGACCCGTGCCGGCTCGCCGGGGCGCGCGCCGGGCTGCAACGCCAGTGCACCGCGTCGGGTTCGTCGAGCAGCTGTTCTTCGAGCAGGCCTTCGAGTGCCGAGCGCAGGCGCGGCGACCCGGCGGTGATGCCCTTGGGCAGCTCGACCCGGTGCCAGGCCAGCGCCTGCACCGGCACCAGCGCCACGATCTCGGCCCCGGCGCCGCGCGGCGCCGGCAGCAGGGCGGCGGCGGCGCGGCCGTGGTCCTGCAGCGTGCGGCCGTCGGGCGTGAGCGCGAACGCCCATTCCGTCGCGGTCGTGGCCGGCTCCGGGGCAGCGAAACGATCAGTGAACTCATGGGCTGCCGAATTGTAGGTGGGGGTCAGCGCGGCGGGGGCGCCTGTGGCGCGGATGCCGACTGGAATCCGCCATGTTCACGCTGGACGGTGCGGACGGTGCCGCCTTCGCGCTGCACCAGCGAGCGTTCCTCGATCACGACGTCGTTCATCCGCAGCCGCCCGCGCACCTCGAAGAAGCGGGAGCGGAAGTCGACGGTGCCGGCGGCGAAGGCATCGGCGGGCACCAGCTTGGCCGCGTCGACCACGGCGCGGAAGTGCTGCCCCTCGCGCGCCGCCACCAGCCGCTTGGCGTCGGCCATGCCGAGGGTGCTGCCCACGGCATAGATCACTTCGGCCGGGGCTGGTTCAGGTTGACGGGCGTGCGCACCGGCAGGATGGTCACGTAGGGTTGCAGCGCCGCGATGGTTTCCGGCGGCAGCCCGAGCCACGCGAGCTGCTCCACCCGCTGCGGCAACAGCGGCGCCTGGCCGGCCGAAAGGTTGCCGACGTTGATATCGGAGGCGAAGCGGAGGTTCTCCGCCATCCGGGTCAGCTGCGTCTGCGGCAGCCCGAGCAGTTCGAACAGGCGGCCGAAGGCGCGCAGGCCGGGTTCGGACAGCCGGCCCGCCTCGACCAGGTTGGTCACGTTCAGCAGCGACTGCATGTCGACGATCTCGCCGGACAGGAAGGTGGTGTCGGCGTCGTTCTCCACGGTGTTCGACGGGTCGGCGGCCGGGGAAGGTGGACAGGCGCGCCTCCTGCAAGGGCACGGCCCGGGGCTCCGCCAGTGGTCGGCGCCGCCGGCGCGGGCGTCCTCGCGCAGGATCAGGCGCGACCAGTCGAGGGCACCGGTGAGGATCCGTGCGGCCTGCACCCGCGCGCGGTCGGCCGCTTCCACTTCGACGCTGCGCCACTGGTTCCACAAGGCCGCGGTGGCGAAGGTGGCGACCAGCGACACCGTCAGCATGGCCGCGAGCAGCGCGGCGCCGGCTTGGCGCGGGCGCCTCACTGGCCGCCTCCGACCGTCGGACGCACGTAGTCGCGCGTGACCTGGCCGCCGATGGCGCGGCCGGCGGGCAGTTGCAGCACCAGCCGCACGCCGTCCGGCAGCACGCCGGCCGATCGCGCACGGGCCGCGTCCTGGGCCGGCGCCGTCTCTTCGCCGAAGGCCCGGGCTGCCGTGGAGGCCGTCCGCGCGACGGCGGTGGAGAACGGGTTGCTCCGGCGTTGTCGCGGAAGTAGAAGACCTGCCAGTCCTCGAGCGGCACGATGGCCGTCTCCTGGCTGCGCAGGGCGTCGCCCGGGTTCTGCGACCAGTTGTCGGCGGCCTGCCGGGCGGCGTCGAGCTCCGAGCGCGTGGTCATGGGCTGCGACTGCCAGCGGCGCCACTGCCCTTCGCGCCGCGTCCAGCCCACCACGTGCACGCCGGCGCCGGGGCTGGCGCTGCCGCGGCGCGTCAGGCGCAGAACGCGGCCGTTCCAGTCGAGCGCGGTCACCATCGGCAGCTGCACCAGCGCGGCGAGGTCGGCGTCCCATTGCGCCAGGCCGGTCTGCAGCGTGAGGATTTCGTCGGCGCGCGCCTCGGTGAAGCTGCGGGTGCGCATCATCCCGTCGAGCCCGCGCCAGCTCAGGGCGGCGAGCAGCGCCAGCGCGAACAGCGCGACCAGCAGTTCGACCAGCGTGAAGCCGCGCGCGCGCCGCATCAGTAGCGCCCCCGGATGGTGGACAGGCGCAGGATCGGTGTGCTGCCGTCGAACACCTGCGCGTCGATGCGGCGGAAGCTCGGGTTGGGCGTGGGCGACACCGTCACCCGCAGCTGGTACACGCGGCCGGCCTGCTCGCAGGTGCTTTCGTTGTCGCCCACGCCGGGCAGCTGGCGCGCCAGCCGCAGGCGCGCGAGTTCGTTTTCGGCGCACATGTGGCCCAGCAGCACGTCGGCCTGGCGCTGCGCGTTGTTGGTGAGGGCGGCGGTGGCCTGCGCGCCCGCGACGAGCGCGATGGCGACGATGCTCAGCGCCACCAGCACCTCGATCAGCGTGAAGCCCGCCCACCGCTTCACGGCTGCTCCGGCGTGGCGGTGAAGGGGCGCAGGCCGTCGGTGGCCACGCGGAAGCTGCGCTGCGGCGCGTCGGCGCTGGTGAGGATGACCGATTGCGGGCCGATGATCGGCTCGGGGCCGAGCACCAGCAGGGGCGTGCCGACCACGCGCGTGGTGTCCGACAGCCATTTCTGCGGCAGGGCGCCGTCGGGCACGCCATCGAAGCGGAAGGCATCGCCGGTGGCCAGCCAGCGCACCGGCTGGCCGCTCATGCGCGAGCGGGCGCGGCCCGATTCGAGCAGGGCCGCCAGCCGCTGCGCGTCGCGTTCCAGCGGGGCGCCGGCGGTATCGCGCAACGCGAAGCTGACGCCGGCGGAGGCCATCGCGATGATCGCCACCACCACCATCAGCTCCATCAGGGTGAAGCCGCGGGCGCGCCTATTGCCGAGCCGACGTCGGCATTCTTGCCCTCGCCACCGGGCTGGCCGTCGGCGCCGAAGGACATCACGTCGATCTCGCCCTTGACCCCCGGGTTGAGGTACTGGTAGGCGCGGCCCCACGGGTCGTTGGGCAGTTTCTCCGGTACGGCTTCCAGTTGGGCGGCACCGGCGCCGCGCCCGGGCGCTGGACCGGGGCCTGCAGGCCCTGCTCGCCGGTGGGGTAGCGCTGGTTGTCGAGCTTGTAGAGCTTGAGCGCCTGCATCAGGTTGTTGACGTCCGTGCGGGCGGCGGTGCTGCGCGCGTCGTCGGCGCGATCGAGCACGTTGGGGACGATCAGGGCGGCCAGCACGCCGATGATCACCAGCACCACCATCAGCTCGATGAGGGTGAAGCCGGCGCGGAGTTGCCGGGCGAGCCGGGGCAGGGACTGGGTGGGAGCGGTAAAGGCCATCGGTTCAATGATAATCGCCGCATGGTGACCCCGATGCCCGCGACGTGGACGGTGCGCGGCGCGACTTTCGCGCTGTGGCTGCTGGCCGCCGGCTGTGCGGCGTTCTGGGGGCTGCGCCTCGGATCCGGCCCCGAAGTGGCCGCGCCGCTGCCTGCGGGCCCGCGCGCGGTCGCGGTCGATCCGGCCGCCATCGGCCGCCTGCTCGGCGGCGTGCCGGCCGCGCCTGGCGTGGCGGCGGCCGCGCCGGTGGTCAGCCTGGCGAGCCGCTTCCAGCTGGTGGGCGTGGCCGCGGGCGCCAGTTCGGGCGGTGGTGCCGCGGTGATTTCCGTCGATGGCGCGCCCGCCAAGCCTTACCGCGTGGGCAGCGTGATCGAACCGGGGCTGGTGCTGCAATCGGTGCAGGGCCGCCGCGCGGTGCTGGCGACCCAGCCCGGCGGAACGCCGGCGGTCACGCTCGAGTTGCCGCCCTTTCGCAAGTAGCGGCGGCGGAGCGCGCGGTGGCTGATCCCGCGCCCAGCCCTGCACAGCCATCGTCGAGCCTGCTGGCCAATCTGCGCCAGACCTGCTGCGGCATCCGCCGTTCGCGCAGATGCAGGCGCAGGACGTCGACTTCTTCCTCACGCATTGCGAGCAGCGGTACTACGCGCCGGACGAAGTGCTCCCGGAGCCGGCCTCGGGGCCGGTGCAGGCGATCTTCAGCATCCGGCAGGGCGCCGTCACCGGCCTGCGCGGCCTGGCCGAGCTGTCCGGCGGCGCCTTCCAGTACGAGCCGGGCGACCTGTTTCCGCTGGGCGCCGCGCTGGCGCGGCGCGCGGTCACGGCCACCTACCGCGCGTCGGCCGACACCTTCGTGCTGGTGCTGCCCTGCGAGGCCATGACCGAACTGGCCGCCCGCAGCGCGGCCTTCGCCGATTTCCTGAACCGGCGGGTGCAGGGCTTCCCGGATCTCTCGCGCCGCGCCTTGCAGGTGGCGTATGCATCGCAGGCGCTGGCGGAGCAGTCGCTGGAAACGCCGCTCGGCGAGCTGCCGCAGCGCGCGCCGGTGTCGTGCGGGCCGGAGCAGCCGTTGCGCGCCGCGCTGCAGGAGATGCACGCGCGCCGCATCGGCTCCATGGTGGTGGTCGACGCGCAGGAGGTCCCCGTCGGCATCCTGACGCGCCATGACGTCCTCGAGCGCGTGGCGCTGGCCGAGGTGCCGCTGGACCGGCCGGTGGGCGCTGTCATGGTGCAGCCGGTGCACACCCTTCCCCACACGGCCACGGCGCAGGACGCGGCGCTGCTGATGTCGCGCGAAGGCATCCGGCACGTGCCGGTGACCCGCGACGGCCGGCTCGCCGGCCTGCTGTCGGAGCGCGACCTGTTCGCGCTGCAGCGCCTGTCGCTCAAGCAGGTCGGCAGCGCGATCCGCTCGGCCGCCGACCTGCCGACCTTGCGGCTGGTGGCGCAGGACATCCGCCGCTTCGCGCGCAACCTGCTGTCGCAGGGCGTGCAGGCCCGCCAGCTCACCGCCTTGATCAGCCACCTGAACGACGTGCTCACCGTGCGCGTGGTGGAACTGCAGGCGGCGCAGCACGGCGTCGACCTGGCGAAGGTGTGCTGGGTGGCGCTCGGCTCCGAAGGCCGCGAGGAACAGACCATCGCCACCGACCAGGACAACGCGCTGGTGCTGCCGGACGGCGTCTCGCCCGAGGGCGTGCAGGCCGCGCGCGCCTTCGGCCGGGCCGTCAATCTGGCGCTGGACGCCTGCGGCTATCCGCTGTGCCGCGGCGGCATCATGGCGGGCGAGCCGGATGGCTGCCTGCCGCTGGGGCAATGGCGCCGCCGCTTCTCCGACTGGATCGGGCACGGCTCGCCGCAGGACCTGCTGCAGGCCGGCATCTATTTCGACCTGCGGCCGCTGGCGGGAAACGCCGCGCTGGCCACGGCGCTGCGGGCCGAGGTGGTGGAGGCGGCGCGGCGCAATCCGCGCTTCCTCAAGCAGCTGGCGCTGAACGCCTCGGCGCGTGGCGTGCCGCTGAACTGGCTGGGCGGCGTCGACGCCGACGAGGGCGGCGCGATCGATCTCAAGCTGCAGGGGTCCGCGCTGTTCGTCGACGCTGCGCGCCTGTACGCGCTGGCCCACGGGGTGACGGCGACGGGCACGCGCGCACGGCTGGTGCAGGCGGGGCAGCGCATGGGCCTCGCCGGCGCCGAGTACGAGGCGTGGGCGAGCGCATTCGAGTTCCTGCAGATGCTGCGCCTGCGGGTGCAGCTCGAAGGCGGCGCGCCGGCGGCCCGACCGAACCGCCTGCTGCTGGACGGGCTCAACGACATCGACCGGCGCATCCTCAGGGAATCGTTCCGGATGGCCCGCCAGCTCCAGCAGCGGCTGCGGCTGGACTACGAACGCTGACCATGTGGTGGGACCGCGCACGCTCCGATCCGGGCGCCACGCGCTGCGTGGTGCTGGACGTGGAAACCAGCGGGCTCGACACGGCACGCGACTGGCTGCTGGCCATCGCCGCGGTGGGGGTGCGCATCGACTGGCCGGCGGGCAGGCTGTCACTGCTGCCCGCCGACAGCTTCGAGGTGGTGCTGCGGCAGGAGCTGGCTTCGCCGCGCGACAACATCCTGCTGCACGGCATCGGCGTGCAGCGCCAGCGCGAGGGCGTTCCGATGGCGGACGGCCTGCGCGGCTTCATCGCCGCCGTCGGCGACGCGCCGCTGCTGGCCTTCCACGCCGCGTTCGACCAGGCGCTGATCGTCCGCCATGCGCGCGATGCGCTGGGACTGCGGCTTCCCAACAGCTGGCTGGACATCGAGCACCTGTGCGCGGTGACGCACCCGAAGGTCCGCGCCCGGGCGTTGGACGACTGGCTGGCGCATTTCGGGATCGGCTGCGCGGTGCGGCACCAGGCCGCCGCCGACACCGGGCCGAATGCGAACTGCAGCGGATCTGGCCGAAGGTGGCGGCGGAATGCCGCGGCTGGCGCGACGTGCAGCGGCTGGCCGCGCACCACCGCTGGCTGCGCCGCGCCTAGGAGCCCGGGCGGCAGAATGAGGGATCCGCGCCGGTGCCCGGGCTCCTAGGGACGCAGCGCGCATGCCGCGCCCGGGTAGAACGCCACTTCGCACGCCTGCTGCGCCGCGTGGACGCCGTCGGCTTCGTCCGGCCAGGCGCGCTGGCGGCGGCGCAGCACGGCGAAGGCGATGCCGCTGGCCACGACGGCAGCCAGCATGAAGGCCATCCCGCCCGCCAGCACCATCAGCAGCAACGCCGGCAGGCACCAGAGCCCGCCCACCACGAGGCCGTTGCGGTGCGTCCCTTCTTCCATGCCGAGCGCCCAGAAGCGCGATACGGCGTGGGCCGCGAGCAGTGCCGACAGCACGCCGGCCGCCGATTGGCCGGCCAGCACCGCGAGCAAGGCCACCTTGGTGGCGACGGCCAGTCCCACCGCCAGCATCGCCGTCGTCGCCAGGCCTTGCTGGGAGCCGAGGCCGTCGACCCAGCGGGCCAGCCCCTGCTCGGACGCGGCGCCGGTGAGCAGCAGCGTCGCCGGGTCGAGAGCAGCGCGGCGACCAGCACGCTCGCCATCGCTTCGGGCAAGGGCACCGAGACCAGCGCGAACACGACGCAGGCCACCGCGCCCACCAGCAGGCCCACGCCCGGCAGGTGCGGCGCGCCGGTGGAGCGCGGCTCGTGCACGGGCGCGGCCCAGTGCGCGAGCGAAGGCGGGATGGGCAGCCGGGTGGCCTCCTGCAGCGCCAGCAGCCAGCGGCGCAGGAAGCGCTGGAATCGCTCGCGAGGCGGGATCGTCGCCACGGCGGTCAGGCGCGCAGGAAGAGCCGGTACACCGGGTTGGCCGTCTCCTCGACGTACGGATAGCCGAGCCCTTCCGGGAAGGACTTGAACGCCTTGTCCTCCTCCTTCGGCACCTGCATGCCGACGAGGATGCGGCCGTAGTCGGCGCCCCGGTTGCGGTAGTGGAACAGCGAGATGTTCCAGTTGGGCCGCATGGCCGAGAGGAACTTCATCAGCGCGCCCGGCCGCTCGGGGAAGACGAAGCGCAGCAGGCGTTCGTCGTTGGCCAGCGGCGAGTGGCCGCCCACCATGTGCCGCACGTGCTCCTTGGCCAGCTCGTCGTGCGTGAGGTCGAGCGTCTCGAACCCGTTGCGGGTGAAGTTGGCGGCGATGCGCGGCGTTTCGCCCTTGCCGTGCGTGGCCGGGCCGACGAACACGTGCGCCTTCGACGCGTCGCTGATGCGGTAGTTGAATTCCGTGACGTTGCGCGGCCCGCCGGGCAGCGTCCCGACCAGCTCGCAGAAGCGGCGGAAGCTGCCGCGCTCCTCGGGGATCGTCACGGCGAACAGGCCTTCGCGCTCCTCGCCCACCTCGGCCCGCTCGGCGACGAAGCGCAGGCGGTCGAAGTTCATGTTGGCGCCGCACAGGATGGCCACGTAGGTCTCGCCGCGCGTCTTCTTCTCGGCGACGTACTGCTTGATGGCGGCCACGGCCAGCGCGCCGGCCGGCTCGACGATGCTGCGCGTATCGACGAACACGTCCTTGATGCCGGCGCAGACCGCGTCGGTGTCGACCAGCATGAATTCGTCGACCAGTTCGCGCGCCAGGCGGAAGGTTTCCTCGCCGACCAGCTTGACGGCGGTGCCGTCGGAGAACAGGCCCACGTCGGCCAGCGTCACGCGCTTGTTCGCCTCGATGGACCGGGCCATGGCGTCGGAGTCGCTCATCTGCACGCCGATCACCTTGATCTCGGGACGCACCGCCTTGATGTAGCTCGCGACGCCGGAAATCAGGCCGCCGCCGCCGATCGCGACGAACACCGCGTCGATGGGCCCCCGGTGCTGGCGCAGGATCTCCATGGCGATGGTGCCCCGGCCGGCGATCACGTCGGGATCGTCGAACGGGTGCACGAAGGTGAGCTGCTGCTGCTCGGCGAGAGTGACGGCGTGGGTGTAGGCGTCGGAGTAGCTGTCGCCGAACAGCACGACCTCGCCGCCGAGGCCCTTGACGGCGTCGATCTTCAGCTGCGGCGTGGTGGTCGGCATCACGATCACCGCGCGGCTGCCGAGCTTGTGCGCCGACATCGCGACGCCCTGCGCGTGGTTGCCGGCCGAGGCGCAGATCACGCCCGCCTTGAGTTGCTCGGGGCTCAGGTGCGCCATCTTGTTGTACGCCCCGCGCAGCTTGAAGCTGAACACCGCCTGCTGGTCTTCGCGCTTGAGCAGCACCTTGTTGTGCAGCCGCCGGCTCAGGTTGCGCGCCGGCTCCGGGCCGATTCGACCGCCACGTCGTAGACGCGGGCGGTCAGGATCTTCTTGAGATAGTCGTCCGGCTGCAGGTGCTTTTTCATGCTTCGGGAATCATAGCGAAGCGAAAAAAGCCCCCGGGCCTTGCGATCCGGGGGCTAAATCCACCTTTTCAGAGGGTGGAGGAGACAATGGGTGCGTAGCGAAATCGCTATGCTTGCGGCCAGTATATCCCGCAATTTGCTGCAATGCACAACCCCTGTTGCGCAGGGCACACGAGGCGCGCGGAATTAGTTGGCAATCGGCCGTTCGGCGAAGGAACAAGGATGGAATGCACGGTGACGTGGACGGGCGCGACGGGCGCGCGTTCGGGTATGGGTTTCTGGCGGAGACGGGCAGCGGGCATGTGCTGGTGATGGACGGCGCGCCCGACGAGGCGCGGCCCGAGAACGGCGGACGCAACCTGGCGCCGCGCCCCATGGAAACGGTGCTGGCGGGCACGGGCGGCTGCACGGCCTACGACGTGGTGCTGATCCTCAAGCGCGGCCGCCACGAAGTGCGCGGATGTTCCGTCAAGCTGAGCGCCGAGCGCGCGCCGACGGACCCGAAGGTCTTCACCGCGATCCACATGCACTTCACCGTCACGGGCCGCAAGCTGCCGCCCGCCGCGGTCGAGCGCGCGATCGCGATGAGCCACGAGAAGTACTGTTCGGCGAGCGCGATGCTGGCGCACACCGCGAAGATGACGACCAGTTTCGACCTGGTCGAGGACGGCGCCTCGCCTCAGACGTAGTGGGCGGTGGTCGTCATGACCTTCGCCGCGGCGCGCATCGCCGCCTTCACGGGGCCGGGGAGTTCGACCGCGCCTTCCTGCTGCGCGGCCAGCGCGTGCGCCGCCTCGTCGTCCTTCATCTGCGCGACGATGGCGCGTGAGGCGTGGTCGCCGGCGGGCAACCGCTCGAGGTGACCCTGCAGGTGGGCTTCCACCTGCCGCTCGGTTTCCACCACGAAGCCGAGGCTGACCGGATCGCCGAAACGCCCGGCGACCAGCCCCAGCCCGAAGGCCCCGGCGTACCAGAGCGGATTGAGCAGCGACGGCCGCGCGCCGAGCTCGTCCAGCCGCGATCTGGTCCACGCCAGGTGGTCGGTTTCCTCCCGCGCCGCCCGCTCCATCTTCGCCCGCAACGCGCTGTCGCTGGTCGCCATCGCCTGGGCCGTGTAAAGCGCCTGCGCGCACACTTCACCCACGTGGTTGACCCGCATCAGCGCGGCCGCATGGCGGCGTTCGTCGGCCCCCGTGGGTGTCGTCGGCGGGCACGACCGGGCAGGCGCGGCTGGCGCGAGGCGTAGAAAAAGTGTGCGTAATGCGCCGTCGAGGGCGCCGATGAGGCGGTCCATCGGCAAAGTGTACGAGCGCGCCGCTCGCCACCGGCGACCGCCGGGAGCGGACGAGCGGTTCCGCCCGTGACGTTTTTGTCATGCGAAACGACAAGCTTTGTTGTTGCGTGGGGGAACTCAGCCTTGGCCGCCTTGTTGTCCACGTGCAACGAAACGGCGTGCGCCGGGCTAAATACTTTGCGTGGCGGGGGGCGCTCTGGTGGAATAGCGGACAACTTCCCAAAAGGAGGTTGGCCCGGGGATCCGGTGGTTGTCAGAACGTGCCTGCATTCTGGTTTCCATTCGTACCGGAGCCCTATGTTTAACCTTGGAGAAACTTGCATGAAAAAGTCCCTGATTGCGCTGGCCGTGATGGCCGCCGCGGGTGCGGCTTCCGCCCAGTCGTCGGTCACCCTGTTCGGTATCGTTGATGCCACCCTGCAGTGGGGCCGTGGCTCCACCGCCGACCGCTTTGCGCTGGGCAACTCCGGCTACAACAGCTCGCGTCTGGGTTTCCGCGGCACCGAAGACCTGGGTGGCGGCATGTCTGCCTCCTTCTGGCTCGAAGCCGGCGTGAACAACGATGACGGCACCGGCGCCGCCAGCAACATCAACAACTCCGGCGCCGGCATCGGCGGCCCGGCTCCCGGCACTGTTGCCCCCGGCTCGCAAGGTCTGACGTTCAACCGTCGTTCCACCGTCAGCCTGGCCGGCAACTGGGGCGAACTGCGCCTCGGCCGTGACTACACCCCGCAATTCTGGAACCTGACGGTCTTCGATCCGTTCGGCTTCAACGGCGTGGGCACCACCCAGCTGGCTTCCGTTAGCGGCCTGGTTGGCCCGACGGCTGTCCGTGCCTCCAACAGCATCGGCTACTTCCTGCCGGCGCGCCTGGCGGCTTCTACGGCCAGTTCCAGTACTACACCGGCGAGCAGCTGTCCAACGCTGTCACCGAAGACGACGGCACCGGCATGGGCCTGCGTGTTGGCTTCGCTCAAGGCCCGTTCAACGTGGCCCGGCTCTGAGCCGCACCGAGTACGCTGCCGGCGACGTGACCCAGAACAACATCGCTGGTCAGTGGGACTTCGGCATGGCCCGCATCATGGGTCAGTTCTCGCGTGATGGCAACGACGCCACCAACGCCGACGGCCGCGGCTGGTTGATCGGTGCCCTGGTGCCGGTCGGCGCTGGCGAAATCCGTGTCGCCTACTCGCGTTACCCGGTCGAGCAAGCCGGCCCGAACCCGCGCACCCAAAAGGTCGCTCTGGGCTACGTGCACAACCTGTCCAAGCGTACCGCCGTGTACACCACCGGGCTACCGTGCGCAACCGCAACTCGGCCACCGCTCTGAACGGTTCCGTGACCGGCCGGGCAACTCGTCCTCCGGCCGGACATCGGCCTGCGCCACAGCTTCTAATTTTCGAACTGGCCTCGGCCAGTGCAGAAAAAAAGAAACTTGAAAGCCGCCTTCGGGCGGCTTTTTTACGTCTACTCGCCCCATGAACTCTTCTTCCCTGCGCCGGCTGGCGGCCCTGCTGGCGGCGGCCGTGCTGGTGGCCGGTTGCGCAACGCCGCCGCCTGGCGGTGACAGTTCCGTCACCATCGCCGACTCGCCCCGGGCGGCGCAGTCGGGCGCGCCCGCGGCCCGCTGGTCCCACCAGGTGTTTCCCGGCAAGACGCCGACCTCTTTCGAATATGTGCGCATCGACGGCCGCGACGCCGTGGCGGTGCGCGCCGACGCTTCCGCCAGCATGCTGCGGCAGGCGCTGCGCACGGAGCCCGAGCAGCTCGGGCTGGTGCGCTTCCTGGAAAGTGCCCGCGCTGATGAGCGAGGCCGACCTGCTCCAGCGCGACAAGGCCGATGCCGCCGTGCGCGTGGTGCTCGTCTTCGACGGCGACCGCTCCCGCTTCTCCGCGCGCGACGCGGCGCTGTCCGAACTGAGCCGGGCCGTCGTGGGCGAGGAACTGCCCTACGCCACGCTGATGTACGTGTGGAGCAGCAAGCGCGCGCCCGGCACGGTGCTCCCGAGCACGCGCACCAGCCGCATCCGCAAGCTGGTGGTGGAGTCGGGGCCGCAACGCCTCGGCCAATGGCTCGAATACGAGCGCGACGTGCGCGCCGATTACGTGCGTGCCTTCGGCGAGGCGCCCGGCGCGCTGGTGGGCGTCGGGATCATGACCGACAGCGACAACACGCGGGCGAAGGCGCGGGCTCGGTACGGCCCGGTGCGCTTCGTCGCGCCCGAGTCCGACGCGCGACAACGCCCGGGAAACCCCTTTTGACCCCGCTGGCACGGCTGCTGCATATTCGGCGTTCTTCCAGACAACGAGGTCAAGAGATGAAATACAAGTTCGCACTGCTGGCCGCCGCCACCGCGGTCGCCCTCGCCGCGGCGCCCGCGGTGCAGGCCAAGCCGTTTAAGTGGAGCAGCGCCAGCGACATCCCCACGCTGGACATCCACTCGCAGAACAACGCGCTCGGCAACGGCGTGCATGCCGCGGTGTACGACGCCCTCGTCTACTACAACAGCCAGACCTTCAAGCCCGAACCCCAGCTCGCCACCAGCTGGCGCGAAGTCTCTCCCACCCGTGGTGCGGTTCACGCTGCGCACCGGCGTGAAGTTCAGCGATGGCTCGCCCATGACCGCCGACGACGTCGTCTTCTCGATCATGCGCGCGATGGGCAAGACGTCGAACTACGCCGTCTACACGCAGGGCATCGACCGCGTCGTGAAGGTCAACGACAACACCGTCGACTTCATGATGAAGGGCCCCAATCCGGTGCTGCTCAACCAGTTGACCGAACTGCGCATCATGAGCAAGGCCTGGGCGGAGAAGAACCGTTCGGTCGAAGCCAAGGACATCCGCACCAAGGACGAGACTTTCGCGCACCGCAATGCGATGGGCACCGGCCAGTTCATGGTCAAGGAGTGGCAGCCCGACCAGAAGCTGGTGATGGTGCGCAATCCCAACTACTGGGGCAAGAACGATTCCAACGTCACCGAGATCGTCTACACGCCGATCAAGGCGGAAGCGACCCGCGTGGCGGCGCTGCTCTCCGGTGAAGTCGACTTCGTGCTCGACCCGAGCCCGAACGACCCGCCCGCATGCGCGCCAACCCGAACCTGAAGGTGATCGACGGCGTCGAGAACCGCACCATCTTCTTCGGCATGGACCAGTTCCGCGACGAACTGCCCGGCTCCAACATCAAGGGCAGGAACCCGCTGAAGGACGTGAAGGTGCGGCGCGCGCTGTACCAGTCGATCGACATCGACGCGATCCAGAAGGTGACGATGCGCGGCCTGAGCCAGCCCACCGGCACCATCGTGGCGCCCCGGGTGAACGGCTGGACCGAAGGCGTGCACAAGCGGCTGCCGCTGGACGTCGAAGGCGCCAAGAAGCTGCTGGCCGAAGCCGGCTACCCGCAGGGCTTCGAGGTGGACTTCGCCTGCCCGAACAACCGCTACATCAACGACGAGGAAATCTGCCAGGCGGTGACGGCGATGTGGTCGCGCATCGGCGTCAAGGCCAAGCTGCGCACGCTGCCGCTGGTGACGTACTTCCCGATGATCCAGCGCCACGAAGCCAGCATCTACATGCTGGGCTGGGGCGTGCCGACCTTCGACGCGCTCTACAGCCTGCAGTCGCTCACGCGCACCATCGGGCAGGGCGGCGACGGCAACTACAACATGGGCCGCTACAGCAACCAGCGGATGGACGTCGTGGTGGACCGCGTCAAGGTCGAAACCGACCTGCCGGTGCGCAACCGCTTCCTGACCGAAGGGCTGCAGCTGAGCAACGACACGGTGTCGCACCTGCCGCTGCACAACCAGATCATCCCCCGGGCGATGAAAAAGAACGTCGACGTGGTGCACCGCGCCGACAACCGGCTCGACTGGCGCCTCATCAAGGTGAACTGACCGGGGAGGGCGCGGCCCCGGCCGCGCCCGATCGTTTAAGCCTAAAGGAAACCCCGGTGTCGGCACGACGCTTGCTCTGCTAGAGTCGTCCAGACCTCCCGCGCCCCCTATCGAATGCTTGCTTTCATCCTGCGCCGCCTGATCCGGCCGTGGTCGTCATGGTCGCGGTGGCGTACATCGCCTTCCTGCTGTTCCAGTACGTCGGCGACCCCGTCGTGTTCCTGCTCGGGCAGGACGCCACCCCGCAACAGATCCGCGAACTGCGCTCCGACCTCGGGCTCGACAAGCCCTTCTTCGTCCAGTTCGGGCATTTCCTCGTCAACGCGGTCCAGGGCGAATTCGGCCTGAGCCTGCGCCGTGGCGCCAAGGTGTCGCGCCTGATCGGCGAACGCTTCCCCGCGACTTTCGAACTGGCGCTGGTCGCTGCCCTGCTGGCCTTGCTGGTGGGCATCCCGATGGGCGTGTACGCGGCCTTGCGCCGCGGCACCTTCCTGTCGCAGGTGTTCATGACCATCTCGCTGCTGGGCGTGTCGCTGCCGACCTTCCTCATCGGCATCCTGCTGATCCTGGTCTTCGCCGTCACGCTCGGCTGGTTCCCCAGCTTCGGCCGCGGCGAGACGGTGCAGGTCGGCTGGTGGACCACCGGGCTGCTGAAGGCCAAGGGCTGGCACCACATCGTGCTGCCCGCCATCACGCTCGCCATCTTCCAGCTCACGCTGATCATGCGGCTGGTGCGCGCCGAGATGCTGGAAGTGCTGCGCGCCGACTACATCAAGTTCGCGCGCGCCCGCGGCCTCTCGAACCGCGCCATCCACTTCGGCCACGCCCTCAAGAACACGCTGGTGCCGGTGATGACCATCACCGGCCTGCAGCTCGGCGGCCTGATCGCCTTCGCGATCATCACCGAGACGGTCTTCCAGTGGCCCGGCATGGGCCTGCTGTTCATCCAGGCCGTGACGTTCGCCGACATTCCCGTGATGGCGGCCTACCTGTGCCTGATCGCGCTGATCTTCGTCGTGATCAACCTGATCGTCGACCTGCTGTACTTCGCGGTCGATCCGCGGCTGCGCGTGGGCAGCACGGCGGGGGGCCATTGATGCTCGCGCCCGTCCACACCCCGCGGCTGCTCGGCCTCGGCCGCGCCTTCTCGCACATCGCGCAGTTCCATCCCGAGCTGACGGCCCTGCGCCGCGACCTGCACGCGCACCCCGAACTCGGCTTCGAAGAGGTCTACACCGCCGCCCGCGTCCGGGAAGCCCTGCGCCTGTGCGGCGTCGACGAAGTGCACGCCGGCATCGGCAAGACGGGCGTGGTCGGCGTGATTCGCGGCCGCTCGCAGGCGTCCGGCCGCATGACCGGGCTGCGCGCCGACATGGACGCCCTGACCATGACCGAGCACAACGACTTTCCTCGAAGTCGGCCAAGGCCGGGATGATGCACGGCTGCGGCCACGACGGCCACGTCGCCATGCTGATCGGCGCCGCGCGCTACCTCGCCGAAACACGCAACTTCGACGGCACCGCCATCCTGGTCTTCCAGCCCGGCGAGGAAGGCTTCGCCGGCGCCAAGGCGATGATCGAGGACGGGCTGTTCCAGCGCTTCCCGGTCGATGCGGTCTACGCCATGCACAACTGGCCGGGCCTCAAGCCGGGTCGCATCGGCATCGTGCCCGGCGCCATGATGGCGGCGGCCGACCGCGTGACGATCGAGATCACGGGCAAGGGCGGCCACGGGGCGCACGCGTACCTCACGGTCGACCCGGTGGTTGTCGCCGCCCACATCATCACGGCGGTGCAGAGCATCGTCTCGCGCAACGTGCGGCCGCTCGACGACGCCGTCATCAGCCTCTGCGCGATGCAGGCCGGCGACCTGCACGCCTTCAGCGTCGTCCCCGGCAAGGCGACGCTGGTCGGCACGGTGCGCACCTTCAGCCCCAAGGTGCAGGACCTGGTGGAACGCCGCCTGAACGAGCTGTGCACCGCCGTGGCGCTCGGCTTCGGCGCCACCGCCACCGTGCACTACGAGCGCGTCTATCCGGCCACCATCAACACCGAACGCGAGTCGCTGTTCGCCGCCGAAGTGGCCGAGTCGCTCGTGGGCGCCGAGCACGTCGTGCGCGACCTTGAGCCGAGCATGGGCGCCGAAGATTTCTCCTTCATGCTGCAGGCCAGACCGGGCGCTTACATGCGCATCGGGCAGGGCGGTGAGGGCAGCTGCATGCTGCACAACAGCCGCTACGACTTCAACGACGAAATCCTTCCCCGGGCGCGGCGCTGCACGCCGGCCTGGTGGAGCAGTCCATGCCGCTGCCGGGCCACTGAGCGCGGCGCATCCCGTGTTCCAACCAGCGCTACCCATCCAACGAGGAGTCATCCATGCCATTCAAGACCCACCTGATCGCCGCCGCCGTGCTGGGCGCGGTTGCCGCCGGCGCGCAAGCGCAGACGGTGCGCATCGCGAACCAGGGACGACGCCCTGTCGCTGGACCCGCACTCCCTGAACGAGTCGCTGCAGCTCTCCGTGACGAACAACGTCTACGAACCGCTGGTGGGCCGCAACAAGGACCTGAGCCTCGCACCCAACCTGGCCACCTCTTGGAAGCAGACCTCGCCCACCGTGTGGCGCTTCGAACTGCGCAAGGGCGTGCAGTTCCATGACGGCACCCCGTTCACCGCCGACGACGTCGTCTTCTCGCTGGCCCGCGTGGCCGGCGAAGGCTCGGACCTCAAGAGCAACACCAGCGACATCAAGGAAGTGCGCAAGGTCAACGACTTCACCGTCGACATCGAGACCAAGGCGCCGTTCCCCATCCTGCCCGACCAGCTCTCGACCACCTTCATCATGAGCAAGAAGTGGTGCGAGACCAACCGAACCACGCGCCCGGTGGACCGCCGCAAGGGCATCGAGAACGCCGCCTCGTTCCGCGCCAACGGCACCGGCCCGTACCGCGTACGCGAGCGCCAGCCGAACGTGCGCACCGTGTTCGTCCGCAACGGCAACTACTGGGGCAAGATCGACGGCAACGCGCAAGAGGTGGTCTTCACCCCCATCAGCAGCGACGCCACCCGCGTGGCCGCCCTGCTGTCCGGCGAAGTCGACGTCATGGAGCCGGTGCCGGTGCAGGACATCGAGCGCATCAACGGCTCGGCCAACGCCAAGGTCGTGGTCGGCCCGGAACTGCGCACGATCTTCCCGGGCATGGACCAGAAGCGCGACGAGCTGCAGTATTCGAACATCAAGGGCAAGAACCCGTTCAAGGACAAGAAGGTGCGCCAGGCCTTCTATCAGGCCATCGACATCGACGGCATCCAGAAGACGGTGATGCGCGGCGCCTCCAAGCCGACCGCGCTGATGGTCGGCCCCGGCATCAACGGCTTCGCCGACGCGCAGAACAAGCGCCTGCCGTACGACCCCGAAGGCGCCAAGAAGCTGCTGGCCGAAGCCGGCTACCCGAACGGCTTCGAAGTGACCATGAACTGCCCGAACGACCGCTACGTCAACGACGCGCGGATCTGCCAGACGGTCGCCGCCAACCTCTCGCGCATCGGCGTCAAGATCAACCTCGCCGCCGAGACCAAGGGCACCTACTTCCCGAAGATCCTGCGCCGCGACACCAGCTTCTACATGCTGGGCTGGACGCCCACCACGTACGACTCGCACAACGCGCTGAATGCGCTGATGGCCTGCCCGGACGACAAGGGCACGGGCCAGTTCAACCCGGGCAGCTACTGCAACCAGAAGCTCGACCAGCTGACGCGCTCGATCCAGTCGGAGACCGACAAGACCAAGCGCAACGCGATGATCAAGGAAGCCTTCGACGTGCACACGGCCGACATCGGCCACCTGCCGCTGCACCAGCAGTCGCTGGCCCGGGGCGTGTCGAAGAAGGTGGAGCTGGTCCAGCTCGCCGACAACTTCATGCCCTTCAAGTGGATCTCGGTCAAGAAGTAACCTGACCTGTGCCGCGGGCTCCCGCCCGCGGCACGTGGCTTTCCCTTCCGCATGAAACAAGCACTGCTCCGCTGGTACGACAGCGATGTCGGCTACAGCTTCCGCACGTCGCCGATGGCGATCCCGGCGGGCGCGATCGCGCTGGTGTGCGTGTTCTGCGCCACCTTCGCCGGCTTCGTCGCCCCGCACAACCCGTTCGACCTCACCACGCTGGTGCTGAGCGACGCGCGCCTGCCGCCCGCCTGGATGGAAGGCGGCAGCACCAAATACCTGCTGGGCACCGACGACCGGGGCCGCGACATCCTCTCGGCGCTCATGTACGGCGCCCGCATCTCGCTCGTGGTCGGCGCCGTCTCGGTCGTCCTCTCCATGTTGATCGGTGTCGCGCTGGGCCTGCTCGCCGGCTTCCGCGGCGGCTGGATCGACGGCTTCCTGATGCGCATCTGCGACGTCATGCTCAGCTTCCCGCCCATCCTGGTGGCGCTGCTGATCGCCGGCGTCGGCCGCGCGCTGTTCCCCAACGCCGCCGACAGCGTGGCCTTCGGCGTCCTGATCATCTCCATCACGCTCACCGGCTGGGTGCAGTACGCGCGGACGGTGCGCGGTTCCACGATGGTGGAGCGCAACAAGGAATACGTGCAGGCCGCGCGCGTCACCGGCGTGACGCCGCTGCGCATCATGTTCCGCCACGTGCTGCCGAACGTCACCGGCCCGGTGCTGGTGCTCGGCACCATCCATGTGGCCACGGCCATCATCACCGAAGCGACGCTGTCGTTCCTCGGCGTCGGCGTGCCGCCCACGTCGCCTTCGCTCGGCACGCTGATCCGCGTCGGCAACGACTACATCTTCGCCGGCGAATGGTGGATCACGGTGTGGCCCGGCGTCATGCTGATCCTGATCGCGCTGTCGGTGAACCTGCTGGGCGACTGGCTGCGCGACGCATTGAACCCCGTGCTCCGCTGATGTCCCTCCTGCAAGTCCAGAACCTCGTCGTCGAATTCCCGACGCGCCGCGGAACGCTGCGCGCGCTCGACGACATCTCCTTCGAGATCGCGCCGGGCGAGATCCTCGGCGTGGTCGGCGAGTCCGGCGCCGGCAAGTCGCTCACCGGCGCTTCGATCATCGGCCTGCTCGAGCCCCCGGGGCGCATCGCCTCCGGCCGCATCGTGCTGGAAGGCGAGCGCATCGACAACCTGCCGTTCGAAAGGATGCGGCACATCCGCGGCCGCAAGATCGGCGCGATCTTCCAGGATCCGCTGACGTCGCTGAATCCGCTCTACACGATCGGCCGCCAGCTCGTGGAGACCATCCAGGCGCACCTGCCGGTCACGAACGAAGAAGCGCGGCGCCGCGCGATCGGGCTGCTGGAAGACACCGGCATCCCGGCCGCCGGGCAGCGCATCGACCACTACCCGCACCAGTTCTCCGGCGGCATGCGCCAGCGCGTCGTGATCGCGCTCGCGCTCGCGGCCGAGCCCAAGCTGATCGTCGCCGACGAACCGACCACCGCGCTCGACGTCTCGATCCAGGCGCAGATCATCCAGTTGCTCAAGCGCGTCTGCAAGGACCGCGGCGCCGCCGTCATGCTGATCACGCACGACATGGGCGTGATCGCCGAAACCTGCGACCGCGTGGCCGTCATGTACGCCGGCCGCATCGCCGAGATCGGCCCGGTGCACGAAGTGATCAACACGCCGGCGCACCCGTACACCCCGGGCCTGATGGCCGCCATCCCCGACATCACCATCGACCGCGAACGCCTGAACCAGATCGAAGGCGCGATGCCGCGCCTGAACGCCATCCCGACCGGCTGTGCCTACAACCCGCGCTGCCCGCGCGCCTTCGACCGCTGCACCCGCGAGCGGCCCGACCTGCTGCACGCCGGCGCCACCCGCGCCGCCTGCTGGCTGCACGACGCCAACGCGGAGGCCCCGGCATGAACACCGTCCTCGAAAGGGCGCCGGTCGGCGCCCCCGCTGCCCCGGCCGCCGGTGCGCCGCTGGTCCAGGCCCGCGACCTCGCCAAGACCTTCGACGTCTCCGCGCCCCGGGCTCAACCGCGTGCTCGAACGCAAGCCGCGCACGCTGCTGCACGCGGTGGACGGCGTGAGCTTCGACATCCAGCGCGGCCAGACGCTGGCGCTGGTCGGCGAGTCGGGCTGCGGCAAGAGCACGGTCGCGCGCCTGCTGGTTGGCCTCTACGCGCCCACGCGCGGCGGCCTGACCTTCGACGGCGAGGACGCGCACGCCGCGTTCAAGTCGTCGCAGTCGCACAAGATGCGCCGGCGCATCCAGATGATCTTCCAGGACCCGTATGCCAGCCTGAATCCGCGCTGGAAGGTCGAAGACATCGTCGGCGAGCCGCTGAAGGAACACCGGCTGGTGACGGACCCCGCGCAGCTGAAGCAGCGCGTGGGCGAACTGCTGCAGTCCGTGGGCCTGAGCCCGCTCGACATGGTGAAGTACCCGCACCAGTTCTCCGGCGGCCAGCGCCAGCGCATCTCGATCGCGCGCGCACTTGCCACCGAACCCGAATTCCTGGTGTGCGACGAGCCGACGTCCGCGCTCGACGTGAGCGTGCAGGCGCAGGTGCTCAACATCATGAAGGACCTGCAGCGCAAGCAGGGCCTGACCTACCTGTTCATCTCGCACAACCTGGCGGTGGTGCGGCACGTGAGCGACCAGTCGGCGTGATGTACCTCGGGCGCATCGTCGAAGTGGCGGGCAAGCACCAGCTGTTCGGGCAGCCGCGGCATCCGTACACGCGGATGCTGCTGGACGCGATCCCGAAGATGCACGACACGGGCCGGGCGCGCACGCCGGTGTCGGGCGAAGTGCCCAACCCGCTGAACCCGCCGAGCGGGTGTGCCTTCAATCCCCGTTGCCCGTTCGCCAACGAGCGGTGCCGCGTGGAGCGGCCCGCGCTGATCGAGGTGCAGGGCACGCGCGTGGCCTGCCACGCGGTGGAAGAGGGCCGGATCTAGCTCTCTTCGTCCCAGCAGAAGCCGTCGCGCGCGATCATCGCGCTCGACGCGCTCGGGCCCCGTGTGCCCGCCGCATACAGGCGCGGCTCGCGCGTGTCGTTGCGCCAGTGTTCCAGCAGCGGCTCGACCCAGCGCCACGCTTCTTCCTGCTCGTCGCTGCGCACGAACAGGTTCAGCCGCCCCGCGATCACGTCGAGCAGCAGGCGCTCGTAGGCGCCCACGCGCTCGCTGCCGAAGCGCTTGTCGAAATCCAGGTCCAGCTGCACGGGCGCGAGCGTGGCGCCGTTGCGGCGGTTCTCCGCCTTGCGCGAGCAGGTGCAGTTCGAGCCCGTCCTTCGGCTGCAGGTGGATCACCAGCCGGTTCGACGTGCCGGGCGGTGCGCTGAAGATCGCGTGCGGAGCCTCGCGGAAGTTGACGACGATGTGCGCCTCGCGCGCCGCCAGCCGCTTGCCGGTGCGGATGTAGAAGGGCACGCCGGCCCAGCGCCAGCTGGCGATGTCGGCCCGCAGCGCGACGAAGGTTTCGGTGCGGCTTTGCGGATCGACGCCCGGCTCTTCGCGGTAGCCCGCGACCGGCTCGCCGTTGACCTTGCCGGGGCCGTACTGGCCGCGCACCGCGTGCGCATCCAGCGTCTCGGGCGTCCACGGCTTGAGCGCCCGCAGGACCTTGAGCTTCTCGTCGCGGATCGCATCGGCGTGGGCGTTGATCGGCGGTTCCATCGCCAGCGCGCACAGCAGTTGCAGCGCATGGTTCTGCACCATGTCGCGCAGCGTGCCCGTGCTGTCGTAGAAGGCGCCGCGCTTTTCCACGCCGAAGTCTTCGGCGATGGTGATCTGGATGTTGGCGATGTGCTCGCGCCGCCACACCGGCTCGAACACCGCGTTGCCGAAGCGCATCGCGAACAGGTTCTGCACCGCCGGCTTGCCCGTAGTGGTCGATGCGGAAGACCTGCTTTTCGCCGAGCACCTCGCGCACGGCCTCATTGATCGCGCGGTTGGAAGCGAGGTCGTGCCCCAGCGGCTTTTCGAGCACCAGCCGCGTGTTGGGGCGGTTCAGGCCGGCGGCCGCGATCTGCTGGACCACCGTGGTGAACAGCGAAGGCGCGGTGGCCAGTACATGACCACGGTTTCCGCGTGGCGCTCGCGCAGCATGGTCGCGAGCCGGCGGTAGTCCTGCGGCTGCGAGAGGTCGAGCCGCAGGAAGTGCAGCAGGCCGGCGAAGCGGTCGAATTCCTCCGGCGTCGGACGCTTGTCGAGGTCGACGTTGTCGAAGCGGGAGCGGATCAGGTCGCGGTATTGGGCGTCGCTCAGGTCGTCGCGCGCGATGCCGATGATGCGGCCGCCCTGCGGCAGGGTGCCGTGGCGGAAGGCTGGAACAGGGCCGGCATCAGCTTGCGCCAGGCAAGGTCGCCGGTCCCGCCGAAAAGGACGAGGTCGAAGCTCATGGGACTTTCGAAGCGGTCTGGGCAATGTAGCGTGGATTTCGCAGGGTAGGTCCTCGTTGCAACGGGCGTGCCATCGCGGCTAAGCTCAGGCGAGACATTCTTACCTTTGGAGCAGTGATGAAGCGCAATACGTGGGCGGGACTCTTGCTGGCGGCCGTGGCCGGCGCGGCGTCGGCGCAAGGCCGTGAACGTGCTGTGTTCGGTGCAGGCCGAGTGGTGCACCATGCTGGCCACGGTCTACACCCGCACGACGGGAACCAAGGTCAACATCTCGCAGAAGGGTTCCGGCGAGGCGCTGGCGCAGCTGATCGCCGAGAAGGAGAACCCGAAGACCGACGTGTGGTTCGGCGGCACCGGCGATCCGCACCTGCAGGCGGCGGAGCAGGGCATCACGCTCGAATACAAATCGCCGGCGCTGCCCCAGCTGCACGACTGGGCCCAGCAGCAGGCCAGGCAGTCGAACTACCGCACCGTCGGCATCTACTCGGGGCCGCTGGGCTTCGGCTACAACACCGAACTGCTCGCCAAGAAGAAGCTGGCCGTGCCGAAGACCTGGCCGACCTCGTGAAGCCCGAGTACAAGGGCGAGATCCGTCGTCGCCAACCCGGCTTCGAGCGGCACGTCGTACACCATGATCGCCACGCTGGTGCAGCTGATGGGGAAGACAAGGCCTTCGAGTACCTCAAGGGGCTGCACCGCAACGTCGGCGCCTACCCGCGCTCCGGCACGGCGCCGATCAAGGCGGTGGCGCGCGGCGAAACGGCGGTGTCCATCAGCTTCGTGCACGACGGTCCCGGCGAGAAGATGCAGGGTTATCCGGTCGAGACCATCACGCCGTCCGACGGCACCGGCGCCGAGATCGGCTCCATGAGCCTCGTGAAGGGCGCCCGCAACATGGACGCCGCCAAGAAGTTCTACGAATGGGCGCTGACGCCGGGTGCGCAGGAGATGGCGGCCGCGTCCAAGAGCTACCAGCTCCCGAGCAACAAGGCCACCAAGGTCGACCCCCGCGTGCCGGACTTCAAGAAGATCAAGATGATCAACTACGACTACGCGAAGTACGGCGCCAGCGCGGAGCGGCGGCGGCTGATCGCGCGCTGGGAGAAGGACGTCAATTCGCTCCCGCGCTGACGCGGTGGGCCTGCCCGCCTTGCTGCGCGGCCCCAACGCGCCCGTGCGCGCCCGGGCCGGCGTGGGCCTGCTGGCCTACCTGCTGCTGCCCCGGTATGCGCTGCAGGACGCCAACGGCCTGCTCGCCGCCGGCCGTGCCCTGGGGCGACCAGCCGACGGCCAACGGCCTGTTGCAGGCCACGCTCTTCGGCCGCGGCTGGCTGCTCGCCGGGCTCGCCGGCCTGCTGGCCTGCGCCATCGCCGCGTGGATGGCGCCGGGCCGGCGGCAAGGCGCGGTGCTGCTGGCAGCGGGCGCGGCCGGTGCGATCGTCCTGCTGGCGAGCGGCTTCGCCATCGGCGCCAAGGGCTGGAGCTTCGCCGCGCTGGAGTCCGTTTCGGCGCGCTCGAGCTGCAGCAGTTCGGCATGGGCTGGGGCGCCGCCATCGCGCTGGTGTCGCTCGTGGTGCTGGCGGCTTTCGGGGTGGCCCGGCGCGGCTTCTTCCGCGGCGACCTGTTCGTGGCTGCCGCCGTCCTCGCCAGCGGCAGCCTGATGGCGCTGTTCATCGTGTTCCCCGTGGCCAAGGCGCTGAGCAGCGCCTTCTTCGGCGAGGAGGGCCGCGTCTCCCCGGCCGCGTTCATCGAACGCACGGCCAATGCGCGCAACTTCGGCCTGGGCTGCCTTGCGGGCGAGGTGCGCTGCGGCGTCGCCCGGAACACGCTGTTCCTCGGCGTGCTCACGGCCACCAGCACGACATTGCTCGGCACGCTGATGGCGCTGATGGCCGAACGCGGCTCCCGGCGCTATGCGCGGCCGTTGAACATCCCGGCGCTGCTGCCGATCATCACGCCGCCCTTCGTGGTCGGCCTGGGACTGATCCTGCTGTTCGGGCGCGCCGGCATCGCCAACCAGCTGCTCGAATCCGCCTTCGGCATCGCGCCGACGCGGTGGTTCTATGGCTGGTTCGGTGTGTGGATCGCGCAGACCTTCGCCTTCACGCCGATCGCCTTCATGATCATGCGCGGCGTGGTGCAGGGCGTTGCGCCGAGCACGGAAGAGGCGGCGCAGACGCTGCGCGCCGATGCGCGCCGCACCTTCTCCACCATCACGCTGCCGCTGCTGCGGCCCGGCCCGGCCAACGCCTTCTGGTCGGCTTCATCGAGAGCATGGCCGACTTCGGCAACCCCATCGTGGTGGGCGGCCAGTTCTCGGTGCTCTCCACCGAAATCTTCTTCGCCATCGTCGGCGCGCAGTACGACCAGGGGGCGGGCCGCGTCGCTGGCCTGGTGCTGACGCTCTTCGCGCTCGCCGTGTTCGCCCTGCAGCGCTGGGTGCTCGGACGCCGCAGCTACACCACCGTCAGCGGCAAGGGCGACGGCGGCGTGGCGATGCCGCTGCCGGCGGGCGTGCGGCGCCTCGTCAACTGCGTCGCGCTGCCGTGGATGGCGTTCACGCTGGTGGTCTACGTCTTCGCCTTCGCCGGCGGCTTCGTGCAGACCTGGGCCGCGACTACACGCCGACGCTGGCCCACTTCAAGACGGCGTTCTCGCTGGAGCTCGGCGAGTTCGGGCTGGTGTGGGCGGGCACCGCGTGGAACTCGCTGTTCACCACCCTCAAGCTGGCCGGCATCTCGGCGCCGCTCACGGCCGGACTCGGCCTGCTGATCGCCCGGCTGCTGGCGCGTACGCAGTTCCGCGGCCAGCGGCTGTTCGAGTTTTCGGCGCTGCTCGCCTTCGCGATCCCCGGAACGGTGCTCGGCGTCAGCTACATCCTGGCTTTCAACGTGCCGCCGTTCGAGCTGACCGGCACCGGGCTGATCATCGTGTTGTGCTTCCTGTTCCGGAATTTGCCGGTGGGCGTGCGGGCCGGGACGGCGGCCTTCCAGCAGCTGGACAAGTCGCTCGACGAAGCCTCGCTGATGCTGCGCGCTTCCACCACGGCGACCTTGCGCCACGTGATCCTGCCGCTGCTCAAGCCCGCGCTCGTGGCCGCGCTGGTCTACAGCTTCGTGCGCGCCATCACCACCGTGTCGGCCGTGATCTTCCCGGTGACGGCGGAGAACGAGCTCGCGACCACGTACATCATCGGGCGCGTCGGCAACGGCGACTACGGCGTGGCGCTCGCCTACTGCACGGTGCTGATCCTCCTCATGAGCGCCGTGACGGCCGGCATCCAGTTCGTCGTCGGCGAACGCCGGCTCGGCCGGCGCGCGCGCCGCCGCCCCCTTTCCACCACGCGAGGCCTTCCTTGAGCGCACCCCCGGCATCGAATTCCGCGCCGTGAGCAAGCGCTACGGCACCGATCCGGGCGCGCCCTTCGCGGTGCGCGAGATCAGCTTCGCGGTGCCGCGCGGCACGCTCACGACCATCCTCGGCCCTTCGGGCTGCGGCAAGACCACCACGCTGCGGATGATCGCGGGCCTCGAGGCCCCCACCGCCGGCCAGATCCTGATCGAAGGCCGGACGTGACCACGCTCGGGCCGGCGCAGCGCAACGTCAGCATGATGTTCCAGAGCTACGCGCTGTTCCCGCACATGGACGTGCTGGAGAACGTCGGCTACGGCCTGCGCATGTCGGGCGTGGCGAAGGACGTCACGCGGCAGCGCGCGCAGGAAGCGTTGCGCAACGTCGGCCTCGTGGACTTCGACACGCGCCTGCCCAGCGAGCTGTCGGGTGGGCAGCAGCAGCGCGTGGCGCTGGCGCGCGCGCTGGTGCTGGAGCCGGCCGTGCTGCTGTTCGACGAGCCGCTGTCGAACCCGGACGCGCGGCTGCGGCGCGAGATGCGCGAGGAGATCCGCACGCTGCAGCAGCGGCTGCAGCTCACGGTGGCCTACGTCACGCACGACCAGAGCGAGGCGCTCGCCGTCAGCGACCAGATCATCGTGATGGACCAGGGGAAGCATCGCCCGGGTGGCACGCCGCAGCAGCTGTACGAGACGCCGGCCAGCGCTTTCGTGGCCGGCTTCATGGGCGAGGCGATGCTCTTCCCCGCGACGTCGGAGCCGGACGGCAGCGTCCGGCTCGGTCCACTGCGCATCACGCCGCGCCAACCGGTGCCCGCGGGCGCCGTGCAGGTGGCGGTGCGTCCCGAAGCCTGGCACCTGGTGCCGGCGGGGCAGGGCGTCGCCGCGCGGCTCGCCAAGCGCGCCTATCTCGGCAGCAACTACGAGTACACGTTCGATACGGCGCTGGGCGCGATCTTCGTGGTGTCGCCGGAACTCGGCCGCGTGCTCGACATCGGCAGCGAGGTCGGGCTGGAACTGGCGGGGCACGGCGTTTCAGTGGTGCAGGCGAGGTAGGCACGCGCCCCGCGGCCGCGGAGGCCGTTCCATAATCGGGCGCATGAACCAACTGGACGCATTGAAGCAGTTCACCACGGTCGTCGCCGACACCGGCGACTTCCGCCAGCTGGCGCAGTACCAGCCGCAGGACGCCACCACCAACCCCTCCCTGATCCTCAAGGCCGTGCAGAAGGCCGACTACGCGCCGCTGCTCCGGAAACGCTTTCGCGCTTCGGCGGCAAGCCGATGGACGAACTGATGGACCGGCTGATCGTGCGCTTCGGCTGCGAGATCCTGCAGGTGATCCCGGGCCGCGTTTCCACCGAGGTCGATGCGCGCCTCAGCTTCGACGAGGACGCCACCTTCACGCGCGGCGAGCGCCTGATCGAGCTCTACCAGGCCGAGGGCGTGCCGGTCGACCGCGTGCTGATCAAGGTGGCTGCCACGTGGGAAGGCATCCAGGCCGCCGCGCGCCTGCAGCAGCGCGGCATCAACACCAACCTGACGCTGCTGTTCTCTTTTGCGCAGGCGGTGGCGTGCGGCCAGGCGAAGGTGCAGCTGATCTCGCCCTTCGTCGGGCGCATTTACGATTGGCACAAGAAGAGCGCCGGCGCGCAGTGGGACGAAGCCGCGCGCTCCGGCGCCAACGATCCCGGCGTGCAGTCGGTGCGCCAGATCTACACGCACTACAAGCACTTCGGGATCGCCACCGAAGTGATGGGCGCGAGCTTCCGCAACACCGGCCAGATCCTGGCGCTGGCCGGCTGCGACCTGCTGACGATCAGCCCCGAACTGCTGGCGCAACTGGCCGCGAGCGACGCGCCGGTGCAGCGCGCGCTGGACCCGGCGCAGGCGAAGGCGGCCGACATCGAACCCGTCAACTACGACGAGGCGCAGTTCCGCTATGCGCTGAACGAAGACGCGATGGCCACCGAGAAGCTGGCGGAAGGCATCCGCGCCTTCGCGGCCGATGCCGTCAAGCTCGAACAGCTGATGAAGGCAGGCTGAGCGATGGCGCCGTCCCGCATCCGCTGCGACCGCGCGCCGGCGTGGGGCCGGCTGGCGGCCCACTTCGAGAACGCGCGCAAGTTCGACCTGCGCGAAGCCTTCGCCCGCGACCCGGGCCGCTTCCGGCGTTCTGCCAGCAGGCGCCGCACGTGTTCGCCGACCTTTCCAAGAACCTGCTCGATGCCGAGGGCGAAGCGCTGTTGCTGCAGCTCGCGCGCGAGTGCGGCTGGAGGCGCACCGCGACGCGATGTTCGCGGGCGAGCGCATCAACAACACCGAAGACCGCGCGGTCAAGCACTGGCTGCTGCGCGGCGGCGGAACGCGCGGCGACGCGGACAGCGAAGCGGTGCGCGAAACGCTCGAAGCGATGCTGACGTACGCGGAGCAGGTGGGCGCCGACACCGAGATCACCGATGTCGTCAACATCGGCATCGGCGGGTCCGACCTCGGCCCGCAGATGGCGGTGGCCGCGCTCGATGCGCACGTGATCGAGGGCAAGCGTTTCCACTTCGTCTCCAACATCGACGGCCACGAACTGGCGCGCGTGCTGCGGCCGCTGCAGCCGCGCAGCACGCTGTTCCTGATCGCCTCCAAGACCTTCACGACGCTGGAGACGATGACCAATGCACGGTCCGCCAAGCACTGGTTCTACGACAAGGGCGGCACCGACACCGCGCGCCATTTCGCGGCGCTGACCACCAATGTCGAGGCGGCGCGCGCTTTCGGCATCAGCACCACCTTCGGCTTCTGGGACTGGGTGGGCGGCCGCTACTCGCTGTGGTCGGCGATCGGCCTGCCGATCGCGATCGCCATCGGCGCGCCGGGCTTTCGCAAGCTGCTCGCCGGCGCCGAGGCGATGGACCGCCACTTCCGCGAGCAGCCGCTGGAGCGCAACCTGCCGGTGCGCCCGGGCCTGCTCGACGTCTGGTACCGCAACTTCCACCGCTTCGGCAGCCGCAGCATCGCCCCGTACCACAGCGCCCTGCGCCGGCTGCCCGCGTACCTGCAGCAGCTGGAGATGGAGAGCAACGGCAAGAGCGTCGATGCCGGCGGCCAACCGCTGCCGTTCGACACGTCACCCGTGCTTTGGGGCGAACCGGGCACGAATGGCCAGCACGCCTATTTCCAGATGCTCCACCCGGGCACCGAGCGGGTGCCGGTGGAGTTCATCGCCGTGCGCGAGCCGGCGCACGAACTGCCGGCGCACCACGAACTGCTGCTGGCGAACGCGCTGGCGCAGTCGCAGGCGCTGATGCAGGGCAAGCCCGACAGCGGCGGCCACCGCGACTTCCCGGGCAACCGCCCGAGCACCTTCTTCCTGCTGGACGCGCTGACGCCGGCCAGCCTGGCGCGCTGCTGGCGCTGTACGAGCACCGCGTGTTCACCAGCGGGAGCGTGTGGGGCATCGACAGCTTCGACCAGTGGGGCGTGGAGCTGGGCAAGGTGCTGGCGCAGGACATCGCGCAGCGGCTGGCGAGCGGCAGCATCGAAGGCCTCGACCCGTCCACCGCGGGCCTGTTGCGGCGGCTCCGCACAAGTTGAGCGGCTGGCGGCCAAACCGGGCTTAGTTGGCAATCGGTGCTGGGCAGTTGGCCTGCCCACGCCTATCATGCCCCCGGGGAAAGTCCCCGAGGAGTGAGAAAGCATGAATTTCACCGAGGCCGTCAAGGCCTGCTTCCAGAAGTACGCGACGTTCTCGGGCCGCGCCGGCAAGCCCGAGTTCTGGTGGTTCTTCCTGTTCCAGATCGGCGTGTTCTTCGTCGCCGCCTATATCAGCGAGATCCTGTACGGGATCGCCGCGCTGGCGCTGCTGCTGCCCGGCCGGCCGTCGGCGCGCGCCGCCTGCACGACATCGGCAAGAGCGGCTGGCTGCTGCTGGTGGGCTTGATCCCGTTCATCGGGTTCCCGGTGCTGATCTACTGGTTCATCCAGCCGGGCACCGGCGCCAACCAGTACGGCGGCGTCGAGGTCTCGCCCGATGCGCCGACGGTGATGCCGGGCCAATAAGCGCCCGCTTCCGCCGAAAAGTGCCGCTCCGGGAGGGGGCGGCATTTTTTTTTGCGCGCGCCTTGGGTAGACTCGCTTTGTCATACTACAAAGGAGTACCGGTGCTCGGAAACCTCAACGTCGTGCTGTTCGGCAAGAAGGACATCGAGAACGTCCTCGCGTCCCTGTCCGACCGCCAGATCGACCAGCTCGCCTTCGGCGCGGTGCAACTCGACGCCAGCGGCCGCGTCCTGAAGTACAACGCCGCCGAGGCCAGCATCACAGGCCGCACGGCGGCGTCGGTGATCGGCGCCAACTTCTTCCGCGACGTCGCGCCCTGCACCAACTCGCCCACCTTCAAGGGCCTGTTCGACGCCGGCGTCGCCTCGGGCGACCTGAACACGATGTTCGAGTACGTCTTCGATTACAAGATGGCGCCCACCAAGGTGAAGATCCACATGAAGAAGGCCATCAGCGGCGACACCTTCTGGATCTTCGTCAAGAGGCTCTGATGGAAGCGGGCGCAAGCTGGTGGCGGTCGCGCGCCGCCCTGCGCCTCTTCGTCGCCGACCTGGTCGCGGGCGAGCTCGCGCACCTGCGCCCCGGCTTGCCGTTGCGCCCGCAACCCCGGGCCGACGACCTGATGCTCGAAGCGGACCTCGGCGTCGACTCGCTCGAGCTAATGGCGCTGGCCACCGCCTTGACGCAGGCGCTGCACCTGCACGAAAGCGGCATCGAAGACTGGCTGCTGGCGCGGCGCCGCCTCGGGGACTGGATCGAGATCGCGCAGGGCGGGCTGGAGCACTTCGAGGCGCAACTCACCTTCCGCACGTCCGGCAGCACCGGCGCGCCCAAGCCGTGCGTGCATGCGCTCGCGACGCTGCGCCAGGAGACGCGCCAGCTCGCGGCGCTGTTCCCGGCGCGCATGCGCGTGCTGTGCGCGGTGCCGGCGCACCACATCTATGGCTTCCTGTTCACGGTGCTGCTGCCGCGCGCGCTCGGCCTGCCCGAGGATGCGGTGATCGACATCCGCGGCAGCCTGCCGGCGTCGCTGGCGCGCATCGCGCGACCGGGCGACCTCGTCGTCGGCCACCCGGACTTCTGGCGGGCCGCCGCAACCGCCACGCAGCCTTTGCCCTCGGACCTCATCGGCGCGACGTCGACCGCGCCGTGCCCGGACGAAACCAGCGAAGCGGTGGAGCGCGCCGGCCTGGCGCGCCTGTTCCAGTGTACGGCTCCTCCGAAACCGCAGGCATCGGATGGCGCAGCTCGCACCGCGATGCTTACGCGCTGTTCCCGCACTGGTCGTTCGGCGAGGACGCGGCGGCGCTGGTGCGGAAGGTGCCCGGCGGCGCGCTGCTGGAAGCGCGCGCACCCGACAGCCTGCAGCGCATCGGCGAACGCCACTTCCGCGTCGGCGCGCGCAACGACGATGCGGTGCAGGTCGGCGGCATCAACGTGTTTCCCTCGCGCGTGCGCGAAGTGCTGCTGCAGCACCCACTGGTCGAGGACGCGGCGGTGCGGCTGATGCGACCGGAAGAAGGCGCCCGGCTCAAGGCGTTCGTCGTCCCGAAGGTCCCGGACGATCCGACGCTGCCGGCCCAACTGCAGCGGTGGATCGACACCAGGCTTCCTGCCCCGGCAAGGCCGAAGGCGATCGCCGTGGGCGACGCACTACCGAGAACCAGCGCAGGCAAACCCGCCGACTGGCCCCTCCACCGCTAGCGGCACCCGGATCGGCGGCGCATCGCGCAAGCCGATCCCCCATGAAAAAAGCCGGGCTTCGCCCGGCTTTTCGATCTGATCGGATCTGCATCCACCACTCTGAAACTGAAGGTTTTGCGCTCGCGCAAATCCTTCAGATTTCAGAGTGAGTGACTTACATGTCCATCCCGCCCATGCCACCCATGCCGCCCATGCCGCCACCCATGCCACCGGCAGGAGCGTCTTCCTTCGGCGCTTCGGCGACCATGGCTTCGGTCGTCAGCATCAGGGACGCGACGGACGCGGCGTTCTGCAGCGCGGTGCGGGTCACCTTGGTCGGGTCCAGGATACCCATTTCGATCATGTCGCCATAGGTGTCGTTGGCGGCGTTGAAGCCGTAGTTGCCCTTGCCGGCCAGACAGCGTTCACGACGACGGAGGCTTCGCCACCGGCGTTGTAGACGATCTCGCGCAGCGGGGCTTCGATGGCCTTCAAAACCAGCTTGATGCCGGCTTCCCGGTCGGCGTTGTCGCCCTTGATCTCGCCGGCGGCCTGCTTGGCGCGCAGCAGCGCGACGCCACCACCGGCCACGATGCCTTCTTCGACGGCAGCGCGCGTGGCGTGCAGCGCGTCTTCGACGCGGGCCTTCTTTTCCTTCATCTCGACTTCGGTGGCAGCGCCGACCTTGATCACGGCAACACCGCCGGCCAGCTTGGCCACGCGCTCTTGCAGCTTCTCGCGGTCGTAGTCGCTGGTCGCTTCCTCGATCTGGACGCGGATCTGCTTGACGCGCGCTTCGATGTCGGCCGCGGCGCCGGCGCCGTCGATGATGGTGGTGTTTTCCTTGGCCACTTCGATGCGCTTGGCCGGCCCGGGTCGGCCAGCGTCACCTTCTCGAGCGTCAGGCCCACTTCTTCAGCGATGACCTTGCCGCCCGTCAGGATGGCGATGTCTTCCAGCATGGCCTTGCGGCGGTCGCCGAAGCCAGGCGCCTTGACGGCCACGACCTTCAGGATGCCGCGGATCGTGTTGACCACCGGGGTGGCCAGCGCTTCGCCTTCGACTTCTTCCGCGATGATCAGCAGCGGGCGCGAAGCCTTGGCCACTTGCTCGAGCACGGGCAGCAGGTCACGGATGCTGGAAACCTTCTTGTCGTACAGCAGCACGAACGGGTTGTCCAGCAGCGCGGATTGCTTTTCCGGGTTGTTGATGAAGTAGGGCGACAGGTAGCCGCGGTCGAACTGCATGCCTTCGACGATGTCCAGCTCGTTGTCGAGGGACTTGCCGTCTTCCACGGTGATCACGCCTTCCTTGCCGACCTTGTCCATCGCCTTGGCGATGATCTCGCCGATGGACTCGTCGCTGTTGGCGGAGATCGAGCCGACCTGGGCGATTTCCTTGGACGTCGTGGTGGCCTTGGAGGCCTTGCGCAGCTGCTCCGTCAGGGCCACGACGGCCTTGTCGATGCCGCGCTTCAGGTCCATCGGGTTCATGCCGGCGGCCACGTACTTCATGCCTTCGCGGACGATGGCCTGCGCCAGCACCGTGGCGGTGGTGGTGCCGTCACCGGCGTTGTCGCTGGTCTTGGAAGCGACTTCCTTGACCATCTGGGCGCCCATGTTCTGGAGCTTGTCCTTCAGCTCGATTTCCTTGGCCACGGACACGCCGTCCTTGGTCACGGTGGGGGCGCCGAAGGAGCGCTCGAGCACCACGTTGCGGCCCTTCGGGCCCGGGGTCACCTTGACCGCGTTGGCCGGATGTTCACGCCTTCGACCATGCGGGCGCGGGCGTCACCGCCGAAAATAACGTCTTTAGCTGCCATGTGTGTTTACCTCTGGAGAGATGAATTCGGGGGAAAGATCAGGCGACTTTTTCAGGCCGGCGGCGGGCGCGCCTTCGACGACTGCGAACAGGTCGTCTTCCTTCATGACCAGCAGCTCGTCGCCATCGACCTTGACGGTCTGGCCGGAGTACTTGCCGAACAGGACGCGGTCGCCGACGGCGACGTTCAGGGCGATGACTTCGCCCTTGTCGTTCTTGCGGCCGGGGCCCACGGCCGGACTTCACCTTGATCGGGCTTTTCCGCGGCGTTGTCCGGGATGACGATGCCAGAGGCGGTCTTGGTCTCGTTTTCCGTGCGCTTGACGATCACGCGGTCGTGCAGGGGGCGAAGCTTCATTGCATCTCCTTCGATGAGAAACAGGGTGGACACCAAAAAGCGCCAACTAAGTTAGCGCTGATTAACTTTTCGTGGAGGGTGGAGGCTTTGCAGCGCTGCTGTTAGCACTCTTCTCCAGCGAGTGCTAATGATAAGGCCTTTTCCGTCGGTTTCAAGCGCGGCGGGGTGTAGTCCGGCGACTACGCGACCCGGCGCGGCAGCCCGGCGTTAGCATGCGTCCATGCAGCAAGCGCTTTCGGAGTTGCAGGCGGTCGGCCGGGCGCTCGACCATATCGACGTCGGGACCTGCGTGTTCGACGACGCGGGAAGGCTCCCGGTGTGGAACGAAGCCTTCCTCCAATTGTTCCCGGGGCATGCCGAAGGCCTTGCGGCGGGCGAAACCTTCGCCGGCATCCTGCAGCGCTTCCATGGCGAACGCATCGCCGACGCCGACCTGCTGGCGCTGGAGCAGTACGTGCGCGACGGCATGGCCGGCCGCGACGACGGCGGCCCGTTCTCGTTCAGCCTGGAAGGCCGGCAGATCGAGGTGGCCTCCATCGACGTCGGCGGCGCCGGCCGCGTGAGCGTGTGGCGCTGCCCGCCCCAGGCGGAAGAGCCGGCGGACGGCATGCTCGCCAACTACCGGCTGCTGGCGGAGTTCTCCAGCGACGTCATCGTGCTGGTGGGCGATGGCCGCATCGAGCAGGTCTCCCCGTCCGTCGAGCGCCTGCTCGGTCGCGCCCCGGCCAGCCTGGTGGGCACGCCGTGCCGCGACCTGCTGGCGCCGGAGCACGCGACCATGCTCGACGCCGCGCTGCAACTGGAGATGCGGCAGGCCTTCCAGGCGCGCGCGCGGCATGCCGACGGCGGCACGCGCTGGGTGGAGATCACGCTGGCCCACTCGCCGCACCTGCCGGGCTCCGTCGTCCTGACGCTGCGCGACATCGGCGCCCGCAAGGACGCGGAGCTGCAACTGCAGCAGGCCAGCCGCGAACTGGAGGCGCTGGCGCACACCGATGCGCTGACCGGCGCCGCCAACCGGCGCAGTTTCGACATCGGCCGGACGCCGAATGGCGGCGCACGCAGCGCGACGCCCGGCCGCTGGCGCTGCTGCTGTTCGACGCGGACCACTTCAAGCGACTGAACGACCGGCATGGCCATCCGGCCGGCGACGAGGTGCTGAAGCGGCTGGCCGCGCAGCTGCGCAACCACGCGCGCCGGCCGGGCGACCTGCACGCGCGCTACGGCGGCGAGGAGTTCGCGCTGGTGCTGCCCGCGACCGGCGCCGACGCAGCGATGAACATCGGCAACGGCGTGCGGCGTGCTTTCGCGCAATGCTTCGCCGACCGGCCGGAACTCGCCACGACGGTCAGCGTGGGCGTGGCCGTGGCGCCGGAGGACGCGGCATCGCCGGCCGAACTGCTGGAACATGCCGACGCCGCCTTGTACCGCGCCAAGGCGCAGGGACGCGACCGCTGCGTGCGGTGGGAGCGTGACGCGGGCTAAAGCGTCGCGGCGCGACCGAGGATGGGGAACAGCTTGCCCAGTCCGTCGGCCATCACCTCCACGGCCAGCGCCGCGAGGATCAGCCCCATCAGCCGGGTGAGCACGTTGATGCCGGTCTTGCCCAGCACCCGCGCGATCGGGTCGGCCAGCGAGAAGCAAACGGCCGTCACGAGCGCGATGACCACGCCGTAACCGACCAGCGCCGCCATCTGCAGCACGGTCTGCGCGCGCTCCGCGTAGATCACCACGGTGGACATCGTGGCCGGCCCGGTGAGCAGCGGGATGGTCAGGGGCACCACCGCGATGCTGGCGCCCATCGCGGCCTTCTCGGCCCCTTCGGCCAGTTCGTTGGTCGAGGGCTTCACTTCGGCCGGCTTCGCATTCAGCATGTTCAGCGCGCTGGTGAGCAGCAGCATGCCGCCGCCCACCGGAAGCTGGCGAGCGAGATGCCGAAGAATTCGAGGATGCGGATGCCGAGCAGCGCGCTGGCCGCGATCACGAGGAACGCCGCCGTCGACGCCACCGGATGGTGTGGCGCCGGTGCGGCGGCGAGAAGCCTTCGGTATAGTGGATGAAGAAGGGAACGATCGCCAGCGGGTTGACGATCGCCAGCAGCGTGATCAGCGGCTTGAAATCCATCCGCGATTATGGCGGCGCGGCGCCGCGCTCCCCCTCAAGGAAGCCTGGTTTCGGTCTCGCGGATCAGCCCGCCGCCCTTGACGCTGCCCTCAGTGGTGCCGGCGCCCGGGATGCGCTGGATGCAGTCGGCGCGGTCGGCCTGCGGCTGCGCCTCGCAACGCGCCGTGGCGTTCTTCTGCAGGTCGGTGCCCGCGTTGTTCGCCAGCGCGCCCTTCTTCGCCTCGTCGTAGGCGTTGTCGGCTTCGCGCAGGCAGGTGGCCCGGTCCTGGTGCGACTTGCCGGACATGCAGTGCGCGCGCTCCTGCTGGTGGCGTTGCTGCGCGCTCGCGGCCGCGTTGTCGGCGGACCGGTGGGCGCGGCGAAGGCCGGGGCGAGGATCGCGGCGGACAGGTTGAAGCGGTTCATGTGGAATTCTCCGGTCGTTGCGATGGAGGTTGAGCCCATCGAGGTGGCGCGGCTGTAGGCGGATGGCGCAAGCGCCGCGTGGTTCAGCGCCGAATCGATGAGCCGGCCCCAACCTCGTAGGAGCCGAACGTCTCGCGCGCGCTGCGGCCTTCGGGCAGGACGTAGACGACGCCGCCGGCGCCGCGGAAAGCGGGGGCAACGACGCCTTCGAAGAACTTCACCGGCACGTTGATGCAGCCGTAGGTGATGCGCCGGTCGGCCGGCGCCCGGCTCTCCAGCCGTTGCAGGCGGCGCTCCGCGGGCTGGGTGGCGATCACCCGGTGCAGGGCGATGGCCGCGTCGTAGTCCACCCACAGGATGTCTTCGCCGGCCAGGCTGCGGTCGATCGACGCCATGAAGCGCCCGGCGGGCGTGGTGCGCTCGTCGGGGCGAATGGTGGACAGCTTGCGCGTGCCGATGCCGGGCACCGATGCGTCGCCGGCGGCGGATCCGAGCAGCGCGGCGCTGGCGCCGAGCAGCCGCCCCCGCGCGTCGAAGACGAACAGGCGGGCCTGCACCTTGTCTACCACGATGAAAGGCAGGCCCGCCGCGTCGGCCGAATGCACCGCCCAGTCGGCGACGTGCCGCGTTTCGGTCGATGCCACCTCGCCGCCGAAATCGGCCTGCGCGGAGGCGAAGCCCGATGCCAGCGCCAGCAGCAGCGTGACGAGGTGGCGCCGTGCCGCCATGCTAGTTGCGGAACGGTTTGGGGACACGGGCCGGCGCGGCGGTTGCCGGTGCGAAGGCAGGAGCGGGCGCTGCTGCCGCCGGGGCGGCCGGCGCCTCCACAGGCTGCGGCGCCACCGGCGCCTGCACGATCACCAGTTCCTGTGGCAGGACCGGAGCCGGCGCCACGGTCAGCAGCGTGGTCGGCGTTCGCAGCATCACGGGACTGACCACGAAGGGCAGGAACTGCGGCAGCACCGTGCCTGCGCTGTCGCCTCCGCCGCCGCCCGCCCCGCCCGCGGGCGGAACGCCACCGGCAGGCGGGGCGCCGGCGACGGGAGGCGTGACCGGCGGCGGCACGATCACCGGCGGCGGCACCACGACGACCGGGCCGGGGATCACCGGCGGCGGAATCACCGTCGGCGGGCCGCCCGGCGGCACCGGCGTGCCGGGCTGGACGGCGACGGCCGATGGTGCCCGTGGTGCGCGCGACGGCAGGACCGCAGCACGCGACGGGCAGCGCGAAGCTGCCGGCGTCGGCGCCGGCCAGCGTGTAGCCGCTGAACGTCACGCCCTTGCCGGTGCCCACGGCGGCCGTGTCGAAATTCGCCACCGCTCCCGGTCCGGCGACCAGTTGCACGCCCGCCGGCGCGCCCTTCAGGCCGGTCAGCACCGTGGCGGTCGTGCCGTCGACGATCTTCGCCGGGCCGTCCGCGTACACGAGCATGCGCTGCGTGAGGTTGGCGCCCGCCGTCAGCGTGAAGTTCGCGCCGTAGTTCGTGGGCGCGTTGTAGGCGACCGGGTTGTAGTTGATCACCACTTCGGCGTTCGGGCCGGTGACCGTCACCGGCGGGGTGAGCGGTTCGAACACCACGGTGCCGGCCTGCGCGCCGGGGCCATTGCCCCCGATGCCTGCGCTCAGGACCATGCCGGCGGGCAGGCCGAGGCTGCGCGCGGGATTCACGGTGCCGCGCGTCAGGGTCATGGCGCCGCCGATGCGGATGTCGTTGGCCGCGCAGATCATCAAGTTGCCGTCGGTCGTCGTCATCGCGCCCGCGTCGTCCAGCGTGAAGTTGCGGCCCGCGCTCAGCAGCACGCTGCCCCGCGTCGTGGTGATCGCCGCGTTCACGTTGATGTCGCGGCCGCAGCAGGCGACGAAGTTGCCGTTGACGGCCGTGATCGGCCGGTTGATGTTCACGTCGCGGGTGGCGTTCAGCGTCAGCGTCGTGTTGTTCGGCGCCGCGACCCAGCTCACCGGCTGGTTCACGTGGATGTCGCCGTTGCCGACCACCGAGGTGTGCAGGTCGCGCACGGGCGGCGTGCCCGGCGTGGTGGCGTCCGGGCCCGGCGCCGTCGTGATGACGACGCTGCTGGTCACCAGCAGCGCCGAGAGGGTGGCGCCGCTGATGTTGTCGGAAGCACCGCCGCCGATGGTGAAATCCTGCGGATCGATCAGCCATTCGCCGGTGCGGCCGCGCGCCGCCGCCGTCGTCACGCGCGCGCCCGGCTGCACGCGCACGCGCGCCGCCGAAGTCTCGATGAAGCCGCCATGGCCGCCGCCCGGTGCGCTGGCGTCGAGCGTGCCGGCCACGGTCACGGCGCCGTTGCCCATGTCGCCCAGCAGCCTGATGGTGCCGCCTTGCGTGGACAGCGTCCGCGCCTGGATGACGCCGGTGTTGTTGACCGCCGTGGAGAGCAGGTGGGCGGCGGCCTGGGGTCGTCAGCAGCACCGCCGCCGTCGGCCTGGATGAAGCCGCCGTTGCGCACCAGCGCATTCACCGCGCCGCGATCGACTTCGACATGCAGCAGGTTGCCACCGAGGACGTCCAGCGTCACCGCGCGTCCGCCCGCCAGCGCGACGCTGCCGCCGCGCGCCTCGATGGAGCCCCGGTTCTGCACGTTCGCGCCGACCAGCGCGACATAGCCGCCGGCCGCGTCGATCGCGCCGTGGTTCGCCACCGCGGCGCGGCTGCCGCCGGCAAAGGCATAGCGGCCCGCCATGAAGTCGCCGTTGCCGACGTCCAGCGTGGAAGCGACCAGGCCGCCCACGTTGACCGAGGCGCCACTGCCGAACAGCACGCCGTTCGGGTTGACCAGAACACCTTGCCGTTGGCCGACAGGTTGCCGAAGATGGCCGAGGGATCACTGCCGACCACGCGGTTCAGCGCGACCGAATTCGCGTCGGGCTGGCGGAAGCGCACCGCCTCGCCGGCCGCGATGCCGAAGCCCTGCCACTCGATCACCGCATTGCGGGTGGACTGCGTGATCGTCGTGCGGGCGCCGCGCGTCGCGATGCTGGCCGAGCCGGCCGCGACGACACCGCCCACGGGTGCCGCGTGCGCAGCCGGCAAGCCGACCGCCAACGCAAGAACCAGCGCGGCGCGCCGGAAAGGAGGCGCCGGGGAAAAGGAATGCATGGTGGCTCCTGCTCAGAAGTACTTGACGGCCTGGACCCAGAAACGGGCCGACCTGTCCGGGGCCGACGTGGCCGGCTCGCTGCCGACCCGGCGCGCCACGAACGCGCGCACGAGGAAGTTGCCGGGGTCGGCCCAGTTGACGCCGAATCCCGCGCCGCCGAGCGTGCGGCGGTTGTCGCCGGGCGCCCGGGGCGTGTGGTTGGTCTCGACGCTGCCCGCGTCGGCGAAGGCGATCAGCTGCAGGCGCCCGGGGATGGGCGCGGGCGGCGGTGGCAGGTCCACTCGGGCCTCCAGCGTGACCAGACGCCTTGATCGGCATACGCCTCGCCTTCCGGATAGGCGCGCACGCCGTTCATGCCGCCGAGCGACATCTTCTCGGAGACGTCGAGGTTCTTCGAAGCGACCTGACCGCTGACCCCTGCATACACGGAGAACGGCCCGCCCACCCGCTGCAGGCGCATCAGGCTGAGCGACAGCTTGTCGTAGCTTCCGTTGGTGCGCGCCGCCAGCGCGTCGGCCGCGCGGGCAGCCGGCGTTTCGATGTCGAGCACGCCGTGCGACCAGGTGACGAACCACGAATTGACGCCGCCGCCGAACCAGTCGTCGCGGTGGTCGCCGAAAGCGCTGGTCATCAGCACGCGCGCGTTGCGGTCGGTGACGGAGGGCACGGAATCGAGGTGGTCCTCGAAGCGCCGCGCCTCCGCCGCCAGTTGCAGGTAGATGTTGTCGTCGCGGCTGCGCAGCACCGGGTAGCGGCCGAAGACACTGGCGATGTCCGCGGTGCCGTGCGCGCCCAGGCTTGCGAATTCCTTGCCGAGTTCGTACGAAAGGCGGCTGTACGCCACGCCCACCGGCCGCGCCCCGCCTGCAGCTGGTACGAGCCGCGCCCATAGCGCAGCCCGGAGCCGGAGGTGAGCAGCCGCACGCTGGCCACGTCGCCAAGGCCGAGGGGGTTGTTGACGTTCAGCGTCGCGCCCACGCGGTACGCGCCGGTGTAGCGGTTGCCGCCGTTGTCGGCGTCGATGCTGCCCGTGACGCGCTCGCCCGGCAGCACGTCCACCAGCAGGTCCGAGGTGCCCGGGGGGTGGTACCCGGCACCAGCGTCGAGCGCACGTTGACGCCCGGCACGTCCGACAGCAGCAGCAGGCGGCTTTCGAACGGTCGCGTGGCGATGGGGTCGCCGCTCGCGAGTCCGTCCAGCGCGCTGGAGGCTACGCGGTCGGAAAGGTTGGTTTCGTTGCGCAGGCGCACGTCGCCCAGCCGGCCTTCGGCGATGGCGATGGTGACCACGCCGTCGCGGATGTCCTGCGCGGGAAGGTAGGCCTGCGCGACGAAGTAGCCGTTGGCGCGGTAGTGCGCGGTGATGCGTGCGGCCAGCCCTTGCAGGTCGGCCAGCGTGAGTTCGCTGCCCGGGGTGAACTGCGCCACGGCGAGCAGTTCCGCCTCGGTGAAGAGCACGTGGCCCTGCAGCCGCAAGGCGCGCACCGCGACGCGCGCGGTATCGGCGCTGGGCGCGACCGGCGCCGCGCGTTGTTCGATGCGGATTTCAGGAGCCGCCCGTGGCAGGGCCGGCGCGGCCGGTACCTGCAAGCTGCCGCCGGTGGGCGGCTGCTGCGCCATGAGGGACTGGCTCGCCGCGAGCATGGCTGCCGCGACCAGCGTTCCCTTCACGAGGCCGTCCCGCCCGCGCGCGAGCGCGGGGGGCGACGGAGCCCCGACGTCAGGATCAGGGGCGCACCGCGATTTCATTGCGAACCGACTTCACGCCCTTCACATCGCGGGCGATGCGTTCGGCGGTGGCCTTTTCGTTGCCGTTCTTGGCGAAGCCCGAGAGCATCACGGTGCCGTTGAGGGTCTCGACCTTGATGCTGGCGGCATCGACGGCGTTGTTGTCGACGAAACGGGCCTTCACCGAGGTGGTGATGGCGCTGTCGTCGATGTAGGCGCCGACGGATTCCCGGCCGCGGGTGACGGCACAGCCCGACAGGGCGATGAGGGAGGCGGCGAGCGCGGCGGTGAAGAGGGTGCGGGTGTTCATGGTGTGTTTCCTGTGGGGAGTGGGGGTGGAGGGAAGAAGGCGGCCGGCGCTCAGGCGCGCGGTTCGCCCTTGTGGTTGACGGTGACGGTGCGGCCCGGGGCCTTCGCCATCTGCACGCGGTGTTCCCGGCCGCGGAACTGGTACGTCACGTCCCAGTAGCTGGGCGTGGCTTGCGCGGGGTTGCCGTCGCAGCGGCGCACGTCCTGCATGGCCGCTTGCTGCTGGCCGTTGCGGCCGTACTGCGATCCGAGCGCCGCGCCGCCGACGGCGCCTCCCACGGTGGCGATCTGCTTGCCGCTGCCGCCCCCGACCTGTGGCCGAGGATGCCGCCGATGATTGCGCCGATCGCGGCGCCGCCGATGTTCAGGTCGCCCTGTTGTTGCGGCTGCGAGACCTGTTCACGCTCGATCCAGCAACGCTGGCCCGGCGTGCCGACCACGGCGCGCGCGTTCGTCACGTCGGCTTCGAACAGCCGCTCCTCGCGGCGGCGGCGGAAGTCCTGCGTCACCAGCGGTTGCGGCGCGTAGTCGTTGTCGGCCACGTTGTCCTGGCGGCGCAGCGGGCCGACGGAGGAGACGCGGTCGTTCAGGCCCGTGGCCGCCAGCGACGGGTACTGTCCGGGGCGGAGCACGGTGCAGCGGCCGCCCATGCGGACGTCTTCGCACACACGCCAGCGCTCGCCGGTCACGACCACGGACGAAGCGCGGTCGTTGAAGCCGGCGCGGCCCAGGTCGCCCACGCGCTGGCTGGCGGTGAACGAGCGGCCCCGAAGCCGTCGTGTTCGTAGAAGGTGACCTGCGCCACGGCTTGCGAAGCCGGGGCGAGGGTGCTGATCGCCAGCAGGCATTTCATCGTTGTTTTCATCGGGAACCTCTTCTTTCAAGCCGGAGGATGCGGCGCGACTCCGGCCCGGTCTGTCCGCCACCGTACAGCCCATCTATACTGGCGGCGTCGTCCTACGCAGAGCCATGGCGCCAGCATCCGATCCCCGCAGCAACTGGCTGCTCGCCGCCCCGGCCGACGCCGAATGGGAACGCTGCGCCCGCGCACCGAGCCGCTGGCGATGCGGCTCGGCGACGTGCTGTACGAGCCGGGCGCCGGCCTCTCGCACGTCTATTTCCCCACCACCGCGATCGTCTCCCTGCTTTACGTGATGGAGGACGGCGCTTCGTCCGAGATCGCCGTCGTCGGCAACGAAGGCCTGGTCGGCATCTCCCTGTTCATGGGCGGCCAATCCACATCGAGCCGCGCCGTGGTGCAGGCCGCGGGGCACGGCTTCCGCATGCAAGCGAGCGTGCTGATGCAGGAGTTCAACCGCGGCGGGCCGGTGCTCCACCTGCTGCTGCGCTACACGCAGGCGCTGATCACGCAGATGGCGCAGACGGCGGTGTGCAACCGGCACCACGCGCTCGACCAGCAGCTTTGCCGCTGGATGCTGCTGACGCTCGACCGGCTCGGCTCGAACGAAATCGTGATGACGCAGGAACTGCTGTCCACCATCCTCGGCGTGCGCCGCGCCGGCATCAGCGAAGCCGCCGGCCGGCTGCAGCACGACGGGCTGATCCGCTACGAGCGCGGCCGCATCAGCGTGCTCGACCGGCCCGGCCTCGAGGCGCGGTCGTGCGAGTGCTATGCGGTGGTGAAGAACGAATACGACCGGCTGCTGCCGGCGCTCAAGGCGACTTGAGCGCGTCGTCCGTCGCCGGCGTCCGGCGGCCGAAGAAGCCGTAGCCTTCCATCTCCAGCACCTTCGCGCCGTCCTGGTTGAACAGCTCCCAGCGCGCACGCACCAGGCCCGTGTCGGGGCGCTTGCGCAGCGCGCGCGCTTCGAGGATGGTGTGGCGCAGCGAGAGCTGGTCGCCGGGATAGACCGGCTTGAGCCACCGCAGGCTTTCGAGGCCCGGCGAGCCGAGACTCGTCGAGCCGTTCAGCAGGTTGTCGACGGTCAGGCGCATCGCCAGCGCGCAGGTCTGCCAGCCGCTCGCGCAGAGCCCGCCGAACAGCGACTGCCGGCCGGCCTCTTCATCGAGGTGGAAAGGCTGCGGGTCATAGCGCCCGGCGAACTCCTTGATCTCGTCCGCGGTGACGCTGGTGGTGCCCAGCTCCCGCACGCTGCCCGGAGCGAAGTCCTCCCAATGCAGACGCTCCCCCATCAGCGCCCCCGACACGTCCAGCAGCGACATGGTGGTGTAGCTCGCCTCGGGCGACAGCAGCCAGACGATCGCCTGCGCCACTTCTTCGGCGCTGCCGCCGCGCTGCATCGGCACCGGTGCTGCAGTTGCTTGACGCGGTCGGGAATGCCGCCCGATGCATGGATCTCCGTTTCGATCAGCCCCGGGCGCACCGCGTTGACGCGGATGCCCTCGGCGGCCACTTCCTTGGACAGCCCGAGGGTGAACGTGTCGATCGCGCCCTTGGCGGCCGCGTAGTCGACGTACTGCCCCGCCGCGCCGAGACGGGCCGCGGCGCTGGAGACGTTGACGATCGCGCCGCCGTTGCCGCCGTGACGCGTGCTCATGCGCCGCACGGCCTCGCGGGCACAGACGAAGCTGCCCAGCACGTTGATGTCGAACATGCGCCTGAGGCGCTCGACGCTCATCTCGTCGACGCGGGAGGCCTTGTCCACCACGCCGGCGTTGTTCACCAGCGCGGTCAGGCGGCCGAGCTGGCCGTCCACTTGCGCGAACATCGCGAGCACCTGTGCCTCGTCGGCGACGTCGGCCTGCACGGCGATCGCCCGGCCGCCGCCGGCCCGGATCGCGCCCACCACGTCGTTCGCGGCGGATTCGTTGCGCGTGTAGTTGACGGCCACGGCGTAACCCTTGCGCGCCGCCAGCAGCGCGGTGGCGGCGCCGATGCCGCGGCTGCCACCCGTGACCAGGAGAATCTCGTTGTTCATGGCTTGTCTCCGGGCCGCGCCAGCGGCGGCCGCCGCGCCATTAGATCAAATGCGGCGGCCACCCGTTGACGCCAAGGTGCGCGATGATGGAAGCTCGCGCTTTTGCATTTCCTTCCCGCTACCAGAGACGTTTCCATGGGCCAGTTCATCGATCTCAAGGCCGCCGACGGCCAGACCATCCCCGCTTACGTGGCCGAGCCGGCCGGCAAGCCCAAGGGCGGCGTCGTCGTGGTGCAGGAGATCTTCGGCGTCAACTCGCACATCCGCGCGGTGGCCGACGGCTATGCCGCGCAGGGCTACCTCGCGGTCGCGCCATCGACCTTCCACCGCGTCAAGCCGGGCGTCGACCTCGGCTACCAGCAGGAAGACATGAGCGCCGGCATGGCGCTGAAGACCGCCGTCGAGGCGCTGCCGTCGCCCGGCGTGATGCAGGACCTGCAGGCCGCCATCCGCCATGCGGCGCAGGGCGGCAAGGTCGGCATCGTGGGCTACTGCTACGGGGGCCTGCTGACCTGGCGCGCGGCCTGCGAGCTCGAAGGCCTGAGCGCCGCCGCGCCGTACTACGGCGGCGGCATGACGACGCCCGACGAGATCGCGCGCTCGCCCAAGGTGCCGGTGATCGCGCACTTCGGCGACCAGGACCACTGGATCTCGGTCGAGAGCGTCGAGGCCTTCAAGAAGGCGCATCCCGAGGTGGAAGTGCACCTGTACCACGCGAACCACGGCTTCAACTGCGACCAGCGCGGCTCCTACGACGAGGCGGCCGCCAAGCTGGCGCGCGAGCGCACGCTGGAGTTCTTCGCCAAGCACCTCGGCTGATGGTGCGCGCCCCGGGCGTCTGCGCGCTGGCCGCGCTGTGTTCCTTCGGCGCGCTGGCGGCGGACTACGCCGGCCCGCTGTTCGACACCCACCTGCACTACAACGAAGAGGCGTGGAACGGCCGCGAAGGCCCGCATCCGCCGGCCGACGTGCTGGCGCGCATGCAGCGCAACGGCGTGCGCGCGATCATCGCCAACTCGCGGCCGAACGACGGCACCAGAACTGGCGCAACTGCCGCAGACGCGGCAGGCCGGCGTGACGGTGGTGCCGTTCGTGCGGCTGTACCGCAACCGCGCGGACTATTCGAACTGGTTCCGCGACGACACCATCTACGACATGGTGCAGTCCGAACTGGCCCGCGGCACCGCCGCGGGGCCGTACCGCGGCATCGGCGAGTTCCACCTGTACGACAGCAACAACGCCAACGGCCCCGTGGCCCGCAAGCTGATGGTGCTGGCGGAGGAAAAGGAACTCGCGGTGCTGGCGCACGTGGACGATCCGGCCATCGACCTGCTGATGGCGAACACGCCGTCGAAGGGCGCGAAGCTGCGGCTGATCTGGGCCCACACGGGGATCGGCGGCACGCCGCTCGCGCGGGTCGATGCCCTGCTCGCGCGCTATCCGAACCTGCACGGCGAACTCTCGTACCGCCCGGGCCTCACCTGCGAAGGCGGCAAGCTGTGCCCCGAGTGGCGCCAGTTGATCCTGAAGTACCCGAAGCGCTTCCTCATCGGCTCGGACACTGGGTCAACGGCCGCTGGCAATCGTATGACGAGCTGATGCAGGGCTACCGCACTGGCTCGGCGACCTGCCGGCCGACGTCGCGCGCGGCATCGCGTGGGACAACGCAGCCTCGCTGTTCCAGCTGAAGCAACCATGACGATGCAACTGCACTACTACCCGAGCACGGCGGCCATGGTGCCGCACATCGTGCTGGAGGAAATCGGCGCGCCGTACGAGCGGGTGCTGGTCGATCGCGCCGTGGGCGAGCACAAGCAGCCGGCCTACCTGCGTCTCAACCCGAACGGCTTGATCCCGGTGCTGACCGACGGCGACTTCGTGCTGTACGAGACCGCCGCCATCGTGCTGCACCTGTGCGACATGCGCCCGCAGGCGCGGCTGGCGCCCGAGAACGGCTCGCTGCAACGGGCGGAGTTCTACAAGTGGCTCATGTGGCTGACCAACACGGTGCAGGCCACGATGATCGTGTACTTCTACCCGGAGCGGCTGGTGAACGCCGGCAACACCGAGGGCGCGGCGCAGGTGAAGGCGGCCGCGCACGCCCGGCTGGTCGGCCTGATGCAGCAGCTCGATGACCTGGTCGCCGCGAACGGCGGCCCGTGGGTGATGGGCCAGGCCTACAGCGCGCTCGATCCCTACGTCTTCACGCTGTGCCGGTGGACGCGCAACTTCGCCACCGGCAAGGCGCGCGAGATGCCGAACCTCGGGCCGTACCTGCGGCGCATGCTGGAGCGGCCGGCGGTGCAGCGCGTGCTCGCCGCCGAACAGCTTTCAGAGCCCTACGTCTGAAAGCAGCTTCGCCAGCGTGAGTGCGTCGCCCGCGGCGGCGCCCGAGGCGGTGTTGTCGAAGATGCACCAGACTTCGGCGCCACCCGCGGCCGCCTGTGCGATGCGCGCGGCGAGGGCCTGCAGCACCTGCGGTTCGTACGACGAGTAGTACATGCGCGGCGAGCCATGCAGCCGCACGTACACGCGCTGCGGCCAACCGCCCGGTGCGCGGCCCGGATCGTGCCGCACCGGGTCGGCGAGGACGCGCGCCACCGAATGCGGCGAGCAAGGCGTCGGCCTCGGGCGTGAACCAGCTCGCATGCCGAGGCTCGCAGGCCAGCGCGCCGGGGAAGCGCCCGCGCAGTTCACGCAGGAAGGCTTGCGCGGCCCGCGCATCGAAGGCGAGCTTCGGCGGCAACTGCACCAGCAGGCACGCGAGCTGTTCGCCGAGGCCGCCGGCCTGGTCGAGGAACTCCGCAAGCAATCCGTCGCAATCCACCAGCCGCCGTTCGTGCGTGATGGTCTTCGGGAGCTTGGCGCAGAAGCGGAAATCCGGCGGCACGGCCGCCGCCCACTTCTCGTACAGCGACCGCTTGTGCGGACGGTGGAACGACGAGTTGATTTCAGTCGCGCCGAACCGCGTTGCATAACGCGCGAGGTGGCTGCCGCCTTCGCCGAACTGGTCCTGCACGGCGCGCGGCAGGCTCCAGCCCGCACAACCGATCAGGACGCGGCCCGTCACCGCGTGCGGGCCGTAGTGCTTGCGCAGGAAGACGATCACCAGCACCACCGCGATCAGCAGCATGGTGCCGAGCGTCCACCAGAAACCGCCGCTGGCGTGCATCAGCGGCAGGAAATCGAAGTTCATGCCGAAGATGCCCGCGATCAGGTTGAGCGGCAGGAAGATCGCGGTCAGCGCCGTGAGCGTGCGCATGATTTCGTTGGTGCGGTGGCCTTGCGCCGAGAAGTGGATCTGCACGGCGCTCTCGGCGCCCGCTTCCATCCGGCGCACGTGGTGCACCACGCGCTGGATGTGCTCGACGACATCGCGGGCGCGGGCCAGCAGGCCATCGCGCTCCGCCTGCCCCATGCTGGGCGAGGGCTGCTCGCGCTGCGTGTCCAGCCATTCCTGCATGGCGTCGTTCTGCTCCTCGCAGAGGTCTTCGAGCGAGTGCAGGGCATTGCGCGCGCTCATGAGGGCGCTCCAGTTGGCGCCGCGGCTGCGTTCCTCCATCAGCTCCTGCTGCCAGCGGTCGAGTTCGACGCTGAGTTCCTTGCGCAGTTCGAGGTAGCCGTCCACCATCATGTTCAGCATGCGCAGCATGAGGTCCGAGGGGCTCGCCGGCAGGCGGCTGCGGGCCACGGCAGTGAGCCCTTCCGACTGCACCACGTCGCCGAGGAAGCGCTGGATGAAGCTGCGCGCCGCTTCGCACCCCGTGGGATGCACGGTGACGAGCAGGCGGTCGAACACCACGAAGCCGACGGCGCGCGTGCGGATGCGGCTGAAGGCCGCCAGCGGCGTGCCCGCGGGCGCCGCGGCTTCGCCCACCTCCAACCGCACTTCGTCGTCCGTGGCGAGCCGGCGGAAGATCACCAGGTCGTAGATCGACGTGTAGTCGTAGCGCGAAGGGTGCGAGCGGTTCTGCAGGTCCTTCAGGTGCAGGTCGAGCAGGGGCGAACCCCCAGTGCCTGAGCGGCCTGCTGCAGCATCGGCAGCCCGGTCTGCAACTCGTCGCGTTCGAGATAGATCCAGACGAAGCCGCCTTCCGGCGCTTTCGCCGGCGGCTGTTCCAGGAAACGGAGGGTGCCGGCCCCGAATTCGACGATGTTCATCCGGGCCGGTCCTGCCGTCAGGCCTTGAGCTTGCGCGCCGCGTCGAGCGCGAAGTACGTCAGCACGCCGTCGGCGCCGGCGCGCTTGAAGGCCAGCAGGCTTTCCATCATCACCGCGTCGTGGTCGAGCCAGCCGTTGGCGGCGGCGGCCTTCAGCATCGCGTACTCGCCCGACACCGGTAGGCGAAGGTCGGCACGCGGAATTCGTCCTTCACGCGCCGCACGACGTCGAGGTAGGGCATGCCGGGCTTGACCATCACCATGTCGGCGCCCTCGGCGATGTCCATCGCCACTTCGCGCAGGGCTTCGTCGGTGTTGCCCGGGTCCATCTGGTAGACCTTCTTGTTGCTCTTGCCCGGTTGGCCGCCGAGCCGACGGCATCGCGGAAGGGGCCGTAGAACGCGCTCGCGTACTTGGCGCTGTACGCCATGATGCGCGTGTGGATCTGGCCGGCGCCTTCGAGCGCGTTGCGGATCGCGCCGATGCGGCCGTCCATCATGTCCGAGGGTGCGACGATGTCGACGCCGGCCTGCGCCTGCGTCAGCGCCTGCTGCACCAGCACTTCGACCGTCTCCTCGTTCAGGATGTACCCGGTCTCGTCGAGCAGCCCGTCCTGGCCGTGGCTGGTGAAAGGGTCGAGGGCCACGTCGGTCATCACGCCGAGCTGCGGAAACTCCTTCTTCAGGGCCTGCACCACGCGCGGCACCAGGCCTTCCGGGTTGCACGCCTCGCGGCCGTCGGGCGTCTTCAGCGAAGGATCGATCACGGGGAACAGCGCCAGCACCGGGATGCCCAGCGCGACGCATTGCTCGGCGACCGGCAGCAGCAGGTCGAGGCTCACGCGTTCCACGCCGGGCATCGAAGCCACCGCCTCGCGCTGGTTGCGGCCGTCGCGCACGAACACGGGGTAGATCAGGTCATGCGGCGTCAGCGCGTGTTCGCGTACCAGGTTGCGTGTGAACTCGTCACGCCGCAGCCGGCGCGGGCGGCCCTGCGGAAAGGGGGCGAAAGGGGTCATGTCGAAAATTGTGCCCCATGCGGGGCGGAACGAGTCCACGAATGTGGGGACCACGTACGTGGTCTCGCCTTGAAAGGCCCCGCACGCTGCGTTAAATTACGCGTGGGCGGCTTGCCGTCCCCCGCTTTTCCTCCCTGAGCGGGCGCCTTGATGTGTGACAGCAAAAAGGCTTCCCACCCCGACCGGCCTGGTCGGGGTTTTTTTTGCCCGGTGCTGCGTAAACTCGGCCCATGCTCTGGGTCAAGGCCTTCCACATCGTCTTCGTCGCCAGCTGGTTCGCCGGCCTGTTCTACCTCCCCCGCATCTTCGTGAACCTGGCGATGGTGCCGCCGGGGCCGGGCGCCGAACGCGAGCGGCTGCTGCTGATGGCGCGCAAGCTGCTGCGTTTCACCACGCTGCTGGCGGTGCCTGCCGTCGTCCCGGGGGCTGGCTCTGGCTCGGCTACGGCATCGGCCGGGGAGCGGCTGGATGCACGCGAAGCTGGCGGTGGTGGTGCTCACCATCGGCTACCACCACGCCTGCGCGGTGCTGCTGCGCAAGCTCGCCGCGGGCACGAGCACGCGCAGCCATCGCTGGTTCCGCTGGTTCAACGAACTGCCGGTGCTGTTCCTCACGGCGGCGGTCATCTTCGTCGTGGTGAAACCGTTTTGACCCGGCACAAGACCTCGGCCTGGCCGCTGGCCGGCGCGTATGCGGCGCTGGTGGTGTACGCCAGCCTCTATCCGTTCTCGGGCTGGCGCGACCAGGGGCATCGCGCCCGGGAGTTCCTGTTCAGCCCGTGGCCGAAGTACTGGACCGGCTTCGACGTGGCCGCCAACGTCGTCGGCTACGTGCCGCTCGGCTTCCTGCTGGCGCTGAGCTTCCTGCGGCGCGGCAGCTTCACCTTCGCGCCCACCAACAACGTGGCGGCGGTCGCGGTCGCCACGCTCGCCGGCGCGATGCTGTCCTGGGCCATGGAAGCGGCGCAAAGCTACCTGCCGTATCGCGTGCCGTCGAACGTCGATTTCGGGCTGAACATCGGCGGCACGCTGATCGGCGCGATCGTCGCCGCGCTGCTCGAACTCGGCGGCGCCATCGACCGGTGGAGCCGCTTCCGCGACCGCTGGTTCGTGCCCGAAGCGCGCGGCGCGCTGGTGCTGCTGGCGCTCTGGCCCTCCGCGCTGTTGTTCCCGGCCGCCGTTCCGCTGGGGCTGGGGCAGGTGCTCGAGCGGCTGGAGACTTTCCCCGGCCGAATGGCTGGAAGACACACCCTTCCTCGAATGGCTGCCGATGCGGGAGGTGGAACTGCAGCCGCTGGTGCCCGCCGCCGAGTTGCTCTCGGTCGCGCTCGGTGCGCTGATCCCCTGCCTGCTGGCCTATTCCATCGTCCGCTCCGCCGGCCGGCGCGCCGTGTTCGCCCTGCTCGCGATCGCCGCAGGCGTGGCCGCCACGGCGCTGTCGGCCGCGCTCAGCTGGGGACCGGCGCATGCATGGGCATGGCTGAGCTTGCCGGTGCGGCTGGGCCTGGCGTTCGGCTTCACGCTCGCGCTGCTGGCGCTGCCGGTGCCGCGCCGCGGCTGCGCCGCGCTGCTGCTGGTCGCGCTGGTGGTGCACCTGAGCATCCTCAACCAGGCGTCGGCCAGCGCGTACTTCGCGCATACGCTGCAGGAGTGGGAGCAGGGCCAGTTCATCCGCTTCCACGGGCTCGCGCAGTGGCTGGGCTGGCTCTGGCCCTATGCGACGCTGCTCTATGTGCTGTTGCGGGTCTCGCGGCGGGAGCCGCCTCCTACAATCCCCGCATGACCGCGCCTTCCGCTCCGTACTTCCGCCACCACATCTTCTTCTGCCTCAACAAGCGCGAGAACGGCGAGGCCTGCTGCGCCGACCACAACGCCCGGGCGGCGTTCGACCGCTGCAAGCAGCAGGTCAAGGCGCGCGGCCTGTCCGGCCCCGGCCAGTCCGCGTGAACAAGGCGGGTTGCCTGACCGCTGCCGGGGCGGGCCCATCGCCGTGGTGTATCCCGAAGGCACCGGGTACACGTACGTGGATGCGGCCGACATCGACGAGATCGTCGAGTCGCACCTGCAGAACGGCCAGTGGTCGAGCGCCTGCTGACGCCGCCGCACCCGGGGCGCTGATGAACGCCCGCACCGAGAAGCTGGAGGCGCCGGGCCCCGCCGGGCGCCTGCAGGTGCTGCGCGACCAGCCCGAAGGCACGCCGGTCGGCGTCGCCGTGATCGCGCACCCGCACCCGCTGCACGGCGGCACCATGGACAACAAGGTGGTGCAGACGCTGGCGCGCGCCTTCGTGCAATGCGGCTGGACCGCAGTGCGCTTCAACTTCCGCGGCGTGGGCACGAGCGAAGGCGGCTACGACGAAGGGCGCGGCGAACTGCAGGACCTGCTGGCGGTGCTACAGGGCTTCGCGCCGACCGGGCCGCTGGCGCTCGCCGGCTTCTCCTTCGGCGCCTTCGTCGCCGCTGCCGCGGTCGAGCAGCTCTGGAGCGCAAGGGACATCCGGCAGGTGGTGCTGGTCGGCACGGCGGCGTCGCGCTTCACCGTGCCCGCGCTGCCGCCCGAGAGCCACGACCGCACGCTGGTGATCCACGGCGAGTCCGACGAGACGGTGGCGCTGCAGTCGGTGTTCGACTGGGCCCGGCCGCAGTCACTTCCCGTTACGGTGGTTCCCGGGGTGGAGCATTTCTTTCACGGACAATTGCCGCTTCTCAAGAATCTGGTGGTCCGCCACCTGCGAACACAGGGATGACTACTCGTTGGATGCGGGCGCTGCTGGCGCCTTTGCTGGTTCTTTTCTCCCTCGGCGCTGCCGCCCGGCGCCGCAACCGCCGGAAATCGCCGCCCGCAGCTACCTGCTGCTGGACGCCAGCGCCAACCAGGTGCTGGCCGCGCGCGACCCCGATTCGCCTGTGGAACCCGCGTCGCTGACCAAGCTGATGACGGGCTACCCGGTCTTCGACGCGCTCAAGTCGAAGAAGCTCAACCTGCAGCAGGCGCTGCCGGTGAGCGAGCGGGCCCGAAGATGCCGGGCTCGCGCATGTTCATCGACCCGAAGATGCAGGTGCCGGTCGACGACCTCATCAAGGGCATGATCGTGCAGTCGGGCAATGACGCCACGGTTGCGCTGGCGGAGGGCGTGGGCGGATCGGTCGAGCGGTTCGTCGAACTGATGAACCAGCAGGCCAAGGTGCTGGGCCTGAAGAACACCGGCTACAAGAACCCTGAAGGCCTGACGGCGCCCGGCCACACCACGACCGCGCGCGACCTGAGCATCCCGGCCAGCCGGCTGATCCAGGACTTCCCCGAGTACGTGCACTACTACTCGATCAAGAAGTACCGCTACCGGGGGCACGCCGACGGCGAACGACACCAACCGGAACATGCTGCTGTTCCGCGACCCGACCGTCGACGGATTGAAGACCGGCCACACCCGTGCGGCCGGCTACTGCCTGATCGCCACGGCCAAGCGCGACTTCCCGAACCTGGCCGGCCGCCGGCTGGTGGCCATCGTGCTGGGCGCCAACAGCGAGGTCGCCCGCGCCAACGAAGCGCAGAAGCTGCTGAACTGGGGCTACACCGCCTACGAGGGCCTGAAGCTGTTCGACGCCAACCAGGCCGTGCTGGAGCCGCAGGTCTGGAAAGGCACCGCCGACACCGTGAAGCTGGGCCAGACCCAGCCGATCGTGCTGGCCGTGCCGGCCGGCAGCGGCGCGAATGTCAAGACCCGGTGGCCCGCGCCGACCCGCTGGTGGCCCCGTTCAAGAAGGGCCAGCAGGTCGGCACCCTGAAGATCCTCTCCGGCGACCAGGTGCTGCGCGAAGTGCCGCTGGTGGCGCTGGAGGGCGTGGAGCAGGCCGGGGTGTTCGGCCGGGCGTGGGACGCGATCCGGCTGTGGATTAAATGACCCTCGTGAAGGCCGCGCGCGGCCGATGAGGGTCATCCTCGCGAAGGCGGGGATCCAGTGCGGGCTCGGAAGAAGGCGCTGCCGCGCCTTTCTGGGCCCCCGCTTTCGCGGGGCCGCGAGTGCGCCCTTTGCGGCTTTCGCCGCGTCGGGCTATACTCGCGGGCTTTCCCGCAATTTGGGGCGGGGAACGCTTTCTCTTTTTCACGACGTTTAGGGACGTTTTCTTAATGCCAACCATCAATCAACTGGTGCGTCAGGGGCGAGAGGTCGAGAAGATCAACTCGAAGAGCCCCGCGATGCAGAACAGCCCCCAGCGCCGGGGCGTGTGCACGCGCGTGTACACCACGACGCCGAAGAAGCCCAACTCCGCCCTGCGGAAGGTCGCCAAGGTTCGCCTGACCAACGGCTTCGAAGTCATCTCCTACATCGGCGGCGAAGGCCACAACCTGCAGGAACACAGCGTGGTGCTGGTTCGCGGCGGTCGTGTCAAGGACTTGCCCGGTGTGCGTTACCACATCGTCCGCGGATCGCTCGACCTGCAGGGCGTGAAGGATCGCAAGCAGTCCCGTTCAAGTACGGCGCCAAGCGCCCGAAGAAGGCCTAACCAGCCGTTCGTAGTTTGTCGGTGCTCATTCAGCCTGGCAGGCTGAGTCAGCGTAGTGACCCAATGTCGGGTCGAGTAAGCGGGAAGCCTGATGGCGCCCCGGGTCCTTCGAGGGCCAGCTGAAGCAAATTGGAGTGTTGAAATGCCACGTCGTCGCGAAGTCCCTAAACGTGAAATCCTGCCGGACCCCAAGTACGGCAACGTCGAGCTCGCCAAGTTCATGAACGTCATCATGCAAGGCGGCAAGAAGGCGATCGCCGAGCGCATCGTCTACGGCGCGCTCGAGCAGATCGAGAAGAAGAACCCCGGCCGGGATCCGGTCGAGGCCTTCACCATGGCCATCAACAACGTGAAGCCCATGGTCGAAGTGAAATCCCGCCGCGTCGGCGGCGCCAACTACCAGTGCCCGTCGAAGTGCGCCCGGTCCGTCGCCCGGCCCTGTCCATGCGCTGGCTGAAGGAAGCCGCCAAGAAGCGCGGAGAAAAGTCCATGGCCCTGCGCCTGGCGAACGAACTCATGGAAGCCACGGAAGGCCGTGGCGGCGCCATGAAGAAGCGTGACGAAGTGCACCGCATGGCAGAGGCCAACAAGGCCTTCAGCCACTTCCGCTTCTAAAAACCGTCCCCATCTAGAGACGGGCCCGCCTCGAGCGGGCTCGTCCCGTTTTAACGAAAGCACATCATGGCCCGCAAAACGCCCATCGAGCGCTACCGCAACATCGGTATCTCCGCGCACATCGACGCCGGCAAGACGACGACCACCGAGCGCATCCTGTTCTATACCGGTGTGAACCACAAGATCGGTGAAGTGCACGATGGCGCCGCCACCATGGACTGGATGGAGCAGGAGCAGGAGCGTGGCATCACGATCACCTCCGCCGCGACCACCTGCTTCTGGAAGGGCATGGACCTGTCGTTCCCCGAGCACCGCATCAACATCATCGACACCCCCGGCCACGTGGACTTCACCATCGAGGTGGAGCGTTCCATGCGCGTGCTGGACGGCGCCTGCATGGTGTACTGCGCCGTGGGCGGCGTGCAGCCCCAGTCGGAAACCGTCTGGCGCCAGGCCAACAAGTACAAGGTGCCCCGCCTCGCGTTCGTCAACAAGATGGACCGCACCGGCGCCAACTTCTTCAAGGTCTACGACCAGATGAAGCTGCGCCTGAAGGCCAACCCCGTGCCGATCGTGATCCCCATCGGCGCCGAAGAGAACTTCAAGGGCGTGGTCGACCTGCGCAAGATGAAGGCCATCATCTGGGACGAAGCGTCCCGGGGCATGAAGTTCAACTACGAAGAGATCCCGGCCGACCTGGTGGAGCAAGCCAAGGAATGGCGCGAGAAGATGGTCGAGGCCGCCGCCGAAGCCAACGAAGACCTGATGAACAAGTACTGGAAGAAGGTGACCTCTCCGAAGAAGAGATCACCCTCGGCCTGCGTACCCGCACGATCGCCAGCGAGATCCAGCCGATGCTGTGCGGCACCGCCTTCAAGAACAAGGGCGTGCAGCGCATGCTCGACGCCGTCATCGAACTGATGCCTTCCCCGGTGGACATTCCCCGGTGACGGGCACCGACGACGACGAGAAGCCGGTCACCCGCAAGGCCGACGACAGCGAGAAGTTCTCGGCGCTGGCGTTCAAGCTGATGACCGACCCGTTCGTGGGCCAGCTGACCTTCGTGCGCGTCTATTCCGGCGTGCTGAGCAAGGGCGACACCGTCTACAACCCGATCCGCGGCAAGAAGGAGCGCATCGGCCGGATCGTGCAGATGCACGCCAACAACCGCCGGAAGTCGACGAAATCCGCGCCGGCGACATCGCCGCCTGCGTGGGCCTGAAGGACGTCACGACCGGTGAAACCCTGTGCGACCCCAGCGCCATCGTGATGCTGGAGCGCATGGTGTTCCCCGAGCCCGTGATCGCGCAGGCCGTCGAGCCGAAGACGAAGGTCGACCAGAAAAGATGGGTCGCCCTGAACCGCCCGCCGCCGAAGACCCGTCCTTCCGCGTCCGCACCGACGAGGAATCGGGCCAGACCATCATCGCCGGCATGGGCGAGCTGCACCTGAAATCATCGTCGACCGCATGAAGCGTGAATTCGGCGTGGAAGCCAACGTGGGCAAGCCCCGGTGGCCTACCGCGAGACGATCCGCCGCACGGTCGAAGAAGCCGAAGGCAAGTTCGTGCGCCAGTCGGGCGGCAAGGGCCAGTACGGCCACGTCGTGCTGAAGCTCGAGCCGAACGAGCCGGGCAAGGGCATCGAGTTCGTCGACGCCATCAAGGGCGGCGTGGTTCCGCGCGAGTTCATTCCCGCGGTCGAGAAGGGCATCACCGAAGCCGTCACGCAAGGCGTGCTGGCCGGTTACCCGGTGGTGGACGTCAAGGTCACGCTGCACTTCGGTTCGTACCACGACGTGGACTCGAACGAACTGGCGTTCAAGATGGCCGCCATCTTCGGCTTCAAGGAAGGCGCCAAGAAGGCCCAGCCGGTCATCCTCGAGCCGATGATGGCCGTGGAAGTCGAGACCCCGGAAGACTACGCCGGCAACGTGATGGGCGACCTGTCCTCGCGGCGCGGCATGGTCCAGGGCATGGAAGACATGGTCGGCGGCGGCAAGGCCATCAAGGCCGAAGTGCCGCTGGCGGAAATGTTCGGCTACTCGACGACCCTGCGCTCGATGTCGCAAGGCCGCGCGACGTACACGATGGAGTTCAAGCACTACAGCGAAGCTCCCCGCAACGTGGCCGAAGCGATCGTCGCTTCCCGCGCGAAGTAAGTCCGGATACGGACGGCCTTTGAACGCAGAGCGCGCAAAGGAGGCGCAGAGAACGCAGAAGGAAACCTTCAAAGGTCTTCTGCGACTTCTGCGAACCCTCTGCGACCTCTGCGTTCAAAGGTTTCTTGTCTGCGACCCAGCCCCCTCCGCTGCCCGTGGCGAAGGAGCAAGGAGCTGCGTGCAGACGTTAAACCCGACACGGGCATAGCTCTTTTTGGAGATTGAGAATGGCAAAAGGCAAGTTTGAACGTACCAAGCCCCACGTCAACGTGGGCACCATCGGCCACGTGGACCATGGCAAGACGACCCTGACGGCGGCCATCGCCACCGTGCTGGCAGCCAAGTTCGGCGGCGAAGCCAAGGCGTACGACCAGATCGACGCGGCTCCCGAAGAAAAGGCCCGCGGCATCACGATCAACACCGCGCACGTCGAGTACGAGACGGCCAACCGCCACTACGCGCACGTCGACTGCCCCGGCCACGCCGACTACGTCAAGAACATGATCACCGGCGCCGCCCAGATGGACGGCGCGATCCTGGTGTGCTCGGCCGCCGACGGCCCGATGCCCCAGACCCGCGAACACATCCTGCTGGCCCGCCAGGTGGGCGTGCCCTACATCATCGTGTTCCTGAACAAGTGCGACATGGTCGATGACGCCGAGCTGCTGGAACTGGTCGAGATGGAAGTGCGCGAGCTGCTGTCCAAGTACGACTTCCCCGGCGACGACACCCCGATCATCAAGGGTTCGGCCAAGCTGGCCCTCGAGGGCGACAAGGGCGACCTGGGCGAGCAGTCGATCATGCGCCTGGCCGAAGCGCTGGACACCTACATCCCGACGCCCGAGCGCGCGGTCGACGGCGCCTTCCTGATGCCCGTCGAAGACGTGTTCTCCATCTCCGGCCGCGGCACCGTCGTGACGGGTCGCGTGGAGCGCGGCATCGTCAAGGTCGGCGAGGAAATCGAGATCGTGGGCCTGGCCCCGACGCTCAAGACCACCTGCACCGGCGTGGAAATGTTCCGCAAGCTGCTCGACCAGGGGCCAGCCGGCGACAACGTCGGTATCCTGCTGCGCGGCACGAAGCGCGAAGAAGTCCAGCGCGGCCAGGTGCTGTGCAAGCCCGGTTCGGTCAAGCCGCACACGCACTTCACCGCCGAGATCTACGTCCTGTCCAAGGACGAAGGCGGCCGCCACACGCCGTTCTTCAACAACTATCGCCCGCAGTTCTACTTCCGCACGACGGACGTGACCGGCGCGATCGAGCTGCCGAAGGACAAGGAAATGGTCATGCCCGGCGACAACGTGACGATCACCGTCAAGCTGATCGCCCCGATCGCCATGGAAGAAGGCCTGCGCTTCGCCATCCGCGAAGGCGGCAAGACCGTCGGCGCCGGCGTCGTTGCCAAGATCATGGAGTAATCACATGGCCCAGCAGAAAATCCGCATCCGCCTCAAGGCCTTCGATTACAAGCTGATCGACCAGTCCGCCGCCGAGATCGTCGACACCGCCAAGCGCACCGGCGCCATCGTCAAGGGACCCGTGCCCCTGCCGACGCGCATGAAGCGTTTCGACATCCTGCGTTCGCCGCACGTCAACAAGTCGTCGCGCGACCAGTTCGAGATCCGCACGCACCAGCGCCTGATGGACATCGTCGACCCGACCGACAAGACGGTCGACGCCCTGATGAAGCTGGACCTGCCGGCCGGCGTGGACGTCGAGATCAAGCTGCAGTGACACTGCTGCAACCCAAGTGAAAGAGGCCGCGCAAGCGGCCTCTTTTCTTTCAGCGCCGCACGACCCGGCAGTCGATGATCGGCTGGATGGCGGCAGGCGCCATCGCCGAGAGCCGGTGCAGCCGCAGGCGCACGAGCCCGAGCATCACGCTTCGCATCAGCGGTGAGCGCCGCGCGGCAAACTGCGCATCCGTCGCGGTGCGCTCCGGGGTGGTCACGAGCAGTTCCGTGTCGAAGCTCATCGTCGCAGCCGGGAGCCGGCGGGCGATCCGGCGCAGCGCCACCACATTGATCCAGTTCAGCGACTTCCACAGGCCCGCCGGATCGCCGATGTGCCGTCGGCCGTAGATCTTGGCGTGCATCACGCGTTCCGTCAGGCGCTTGGAGAACAGCGTCGGGATGTTGAAGTGCGGTTCGTACGGGAACAGGTAGTTGGCGCACGTGAAGCGGTAGGTGCCGCCCGGCACCAGGCTGGCCGCGATGCGCTGGATCGACTGCTCCACGTCGTCGACGTGCTCCATGACGTTGATCGAGAACGCGTAGTCGAAGGCGGCGGTCATCTCGAACGCTTCGGCGGTCGATTCGACGATGCGTGGCGCGCAGCCTTGCGACGCGGCGTGCCGGACGATCAGTGCACGCATCCGTTCGAAGTGCCCGAACCCGGACGCCGTCGGCTCCGGCTGGTGACGTCGCGGCCTTCCCGCACCAGTTGGCAGCTGAGCAGCATCGACCCGGCCCCGACCTCGAGGAGGCGCGCCGAGAGCGGCAGCTTGCGCAGGTCCGCGTCCACGAACCTCCGGCCGAACAGGGCCTCGGCGCCGTAGATGTCGAACAGGGCCAGCAATTCGGGGGCCTCGGCAACGAAGACCTCCCGGATCTCCTGGATCCACTGCGCCAGGTCGGCGCCGTTGCGGTCAGGCGTCGGCATGGAGCGCCAGCGACATGCCTGCCAGATCAGCACGACGGACGCCACCTTGATGGCCGACACGGTTTCGCCGAGGAAAAGAAAACCGCCAGCCAGCACGAACAGGAACGTGACGCCCATGTAGACCGGGAAGGCGATCGTGAGCGGCAGCTTGGTGAGCGCGTAGAGCCAGCCGACGTTGGCGATGAACCCGGCTCCGTAGGCGGCGATCATGACGGGGTCGGTGACGAGGCGCAGGAAAGTCTGCAGCTCACCGCCGCCCGCGGCATAGCCGCCGGTGCCCGAGCGCCATTTGGCGAGCAGCTGGCCGAAAGTGACGAGCAGGGCGATCGGCAGGATCAGCCAGTATTTCGATGCGATGTTCAAGTCCACGGCTCCATGACGCCCGTGGCGATTCCGGGGCGGATCGTACAGTAGCCCTGCACCCGGGCCCGAGCCCGGCCTGGCATCCGGATTCCAAAGCTGCTACAATCGCCGGCTTCGCTCACCACGCGTGGGCGGAGCTTTTATCAACCCTCTTTCGATCGCGTGTGCCAGTCACGCGCGAAACGCAGAAGCCAATTGCAGCGGCTGCGGCGAAAGCAACGGAGTAACAACATGAGTCTGAGCAGCCTCGGGTTGCTGGGCCGCAAGGTGGGCATGATGCGCCTGTTCACGGACGAGGGGGACGCAGTCCCTGTCACCGTGATCGACGTGTCGAACAACCGCGTCACCCAGGTCAAGTCCCAAGACAACGACGGCTACGTGGCCCTCCGGTCACGTTCGGTTCGCGCAAGGCCTCGCGCGTGACCAAGCCCGCCGCCGGCCACCTCGCCAAGGCAGGTGTCGAAGCCGGTGAAATCATCCGTGAATTCCGTGTCGACGCCGACACCGCCGGCAAGTACGCCGCCGGCGCCACCGTGCCGGTGCAGGACCTGTTCTCCGCCGGCCAGCTGGTCGACGTGCAGGGCACGTCCATCGGCAAGGGCTTCATGGGCACCATCAAGCGCCACAACTTCAAGTCGCAACGCGCGTCGCACGGCAACAGCCGTTCGCACAACGTTCCCGGCTCGATCTCCATGGCGCAGGATCCGGGCCGCGTGTTCCCGGGCAAGAAGATGTCCGGCCACCAGGGCGACGTGACCAAGACCGTGCAGAACCTCGACGTCGTCCGCGTGGACGAAGGCCGTGGCTTGCTGCTGGTCCGCGGTGCCGTCCCGGGCGCGAAGAACGGTTTCGTCACCGTTCGCCTGGCCGTCAAGGGCCAGCCGAAGCCGGTCGCCGCCAAGCCGGCCGCCGAGACGAAGGGGAAGAAGTAAATGCAACTCGAACTCCTGAACGAGCAAGGCCAGTCGTCGTCCAAGGTCGACGCGCCCGAGACCGTCTTCGGTCGTGAATACAACGAAGCGCTGATCCACCAGATCGTGGTGGCCTTCCGTGCTAACGCCCGTCAAGGCACGCGCGCCCAGAAGGACCGCGAGCAGGTCAAGCACTCGACCAAGAAGCCGTTCCGCCAGAAGGGCACGGGCCGCGCCCGCGCCGGTATGACCCTCCCCGCTGTGGCGTGGCGGCGGCCGTATCTTCCCGAACAGCCCGGAAGAGAACTTCACCCAGAAGATCAACAAGAAGATGTACCGCGCCGGCATGGCGTCCATCTTCTCCCAGCTGGCCCGTGACGGCCGTCTGGCCGTCGTCGAGTCCATGACCGTCGACAGCCCCAAGACGAAGCAGCTGGCCGCCCGGTTCAAGGCCATGAACCCGGATTCCGTGCTCGTGATCGCCGACGAAGTCGACGAGAACCTGTACCGGCGTCCCGCAACCTGCCCAACGTGCTCATCGTCGAGCCGCGTTACGCAGACCCGCTGTCCCCGGTGCACTACAAGAAGGTGCTGGTCACCAAGGGTGCCATGGACAAGCTCAAGGAGATGTTCGCATGAGCCGCGTCAATCCTACCCCCGCCTTCCGCGCCAAGTTCGATGAAGGCCGCCTGATGTCCGTGCTGATCGCCCCGATCGTCTCGGAGAAGGCGACGCACGTGGCCGACAAGTCCAACAGCGTGACCTTCAAGGTCCTGCAGGACGCCACCAAGCCGGAAATCAAGGCCGCCGTCGAACTGATGTTCAACGTGCAGGTCAAGGGCGTTTCCGTCCTCAACACCAAGGGCAAGCACAAGCGCTTCGGGCGCTCGCTCGGCCGCCGCGACAACGTCCGCAAGGCGTACGTCACGCTGCAGCCCGGCCAGAGCTGAACTTCTCCGGGGAGACCGCTTAATCATGGCAGTCATCAAGATGAAACCGACCTCCGCCGGCCAGCGCGCCGTTGTGAAGGTCTCCCGCGACCACCTGTACAAGGGTGAGCCGTACGCCCCGCTGCTGGAAAAGAAGTTCCAGAAGGCCGGCCGCAACAACAACGGCCACATCACCGTGCGCCACAAGGGCGGTGGCCACAAGCACCACTACCGCGTGGTGGATTTCGTCCGCAACAAGGACGGCATCCCGGCGAAGGTCGAGCGCGTCGAGTACGACCCGAACCGCACGGCCCACATCGCCCCCGGTGGTGTACGCCGACGGCGAGCGCCGCTACATCATCGCCCCGCGTGGCCTGGAAGTCGGCGCAACGCTGGTGTCCGGTTCGGAAGCCCCGATCCGCGCCGGCAACACGCTGCCCATCCGGAACATCCCGGTCGGCTCCACGATCCACTGCATCGAGCTGCAACCCGGCAAGGGCGCGCAGATCGCGCGTTCGGCCGGCACGTCGGCCACGCTGCTGGCCCGTGAAGGCGTCTACGCGCAGGTCCGCATGCGGTCCGGCGAAGTGCGTCGCATCCACGTGGAATGCCGCGCCACCATCGGTGAAGTCGCGAACGAAGAGCACAGCCTGCGCCAGTTGGGCAAGGCCGGTGTCAAGCGCCACATGGGCATCCGCCCGACGGTGCGTGGCGTCGCCATGAACCCGATCGACCACCCGCACGGTGGTGGTGAAGGCCGTACCGGCACCGGCAAGCCGCCGGTCGATCCGTGGGGCAACCTGACCAAGGGCTACCGCACGCGTAACAACAAGCGCACGCAGACGTTCATCGTCTCGCGTCGCAAGAAATAAGGGTCCGACGCCATGACTCGTTCTCTCAAAAAGGGTCCGTTCGTTGACCACCACCTCGTTGCCAAGGTCGACAAGGCCGTGACCAACAAGGACAAGAAGCCGATCAAGACCTGGTCGCGCCGCTCCATGATCCTGCCCGATTTCATCGGTCTGACGATCGCCGTGCACAACGGCAAGCAGCACATCCCGGTCTACATCACCGACCAGATGGTGGGCCACAAGCTGGGCGAATTCGCCCTGACGCGCACCTTCAAGGGTCACCCCGCGGACAAGAAAGTCCAGAAAAAGTAAGGCGACACCATGTCTGAAACTCGTGCAATCCTCCGCGGTGTGCGCTTGTCCGTGGACAAGGGCCGCCTCGTGGCGGACCTGATCCGTGGCAAGAAAGTGGACCAGGCCCTCGACATCCTGAACTTCACCCAGAAAAAGGGTGCGGTCATCGTCAAGAAGGTCCCGGAGTCCGCGATCGCCAACGCCGAACACAACGACGGCGCCGACATCGACGAACTGAAGGTCAAGACCATCCACGTCGAGCAGGGTGCGACCCTGAAGCGTTTCTCGGCTCGCGCCAAGGGCCGCGGCAACCGCATCAGCAAGGGTACGTGCCACGTGTACGTGACCGTCGGCAACTAAGGCAGGAAGCAAATATGGGACAAAAGATCCACCCGACCGGCTTCCGCCGGCCGTCACGCGCAACTGGAACAGTCGCTGGTACGCGAACAACAACGACTTCGCCGGCATGCTGGCCGAAGACATCAAGGTTCGCGACTACCTGAAGACGAAGCTCAAGAACGCCGCGGTTTCCCGCGTCATGATCGAGCGCCCCGCCAAGAACGCCCGCATCACGATCTACTCGGCACGTCCGGGCGTCGTGATCGGCAAGAAGGGCGAGGACATCGAAGCGCTCAAGCGCGAACTGGCCACGCGCCTGGGCGTGCCGGTGGCAGTGAACATCGAGGAAGTGCGCAAGCCCGAAGTCGATGCCCAGCTGATCGCCGACTCGATCACCCAGCAGCTCGAAAAGCGCATCATGTTCCGCCGCGCCATGAAGCGCGCCATGCAGAACGCGATGCGCCCGGGCGCGCAGGGCATCAAGATCATGTCCGCCGGCCGCCTGAACGGCATCGAGATCGCCCGCACCGAGTGGTACCGCGAAGGTCGCGTGCCGCTGCACACGCTGCGCGCCGACATCGACTACGGCTTCTCCGAAGCCAAGACCACCTACGGCGTCATCGGCGTCAAGGTCTGGGTCTACAAGGGCGACACCACGGGTCGCACCGACGCGCCGTCCCCGGACAGCACGCCGCGCCCCGAAGGCGAAGAGCGCCGTGGCCCGCGTGGCCCGCGCCGTGACGGCGACCGCCGTCCTGGCGGTGGCGCTCCCGGCCGTGGCGGCCCGCGTGGTCCCGGCGGTGGTGGTGGCGGTGGCGGCGGCCGGACGATGTCCGGCTCCACCAACGTCGCTCCCGCCGACGGTGCCGACAAGCCCGCAGAAGCAACCCAAGGCGCAGATGCGCCGAAATCTACCGTTAAGCGCGTTCCCCGCAAGACCGCGCCGGCTGGCACCCCGGCGCCACCGACGGTAAAGGAGAGTAAACATGCTGCAACCCGCTCGCCGCAAATTCCGCAAAGAGCAAAAAGGCCGCAATACGGGCATCGCCACGCGTGGCAGCTCGGTCGCCTTCGGCGACTTCGGCCTGAAGTGCATCGACCGCGGCCGCCTCACGGCGCGCCAGATCGAGGCCGCGCGTCGCGCGATCTCCCGTCACGTCAAGCGTGGCGGCCGCATCTGGATCCGCGTGTTCCCCGACAAGCCGATCTCCCAGAAGCCCGCTGAAGTGCGGATGGGTAACGGCAAGGGCAACCCCGAGTACTACGTGGCCGAGATCCAGCCGGGCAAGATCGTGTTCGAGATCGTCGGCGTTCCCGAAGAACTCGCCCGCGAAGCGTTCACGCTGGCCGCTGCCAAGCTGCCGCTGCGCACGACGTTCGTCGCCCGCCAGCTGGGCACCTGAAGGAGGAGATGAAATGACGAAAGCCAACGACCTCCGCCAGAAGGACATCGCCGGCGTGGAAGCCGAAGTCAAGAGCCTGCAGAAGGCCCACTTCGGCCTGCGCATGCAGAAGGCCACGCAACAACTGACCAACACCGGCACGCTGCGCAGCACGCGCCGTGACATCGCCCGCGCCAAGACCATCCCCGCCCAGAAGCGCGCCACCGAAACGAAGGCCAAGGAGTGAACATGACGGAAGCCCGAACCTCCCTCAAGCGCACCCTCATCGGCAAGGTGGTGAGCGACAAGCGCGCCAAGACCGTCACGGTGCTCGTCGAGCGCCGTGTCAAGCACGAGCTGTACGGCAAGATCGTGATGAAGTCGTCCAAGTACCACGCCCACGACGAAAAGGGCGAGTACCACACCGGCGACGTCATCGAGATCACCGAGAGCCGCCCGATCTCCAAGACCAAGAACTGGGTCGCGACCCGCCTGGTCGAGAAGGCGCTCGAGGTCTAAGCCCTCGCGCTGCTTGCGGCTCCGGCTGCAAGACAACAGGAAACGGCCCACAATCGTGGGCCGTTTTCTTTTACGAGGAGCTACCCATGATCAAGGTCGGAGACACGCTGCCGGACGCCACGCTGATGGAATATTCGGAGGTGGAAGGCAATGGCTGCAGCATCGGGCCCAACCCGGTGAAGGTGAGCGAAGCCACCGGGGGCAAGACCATCGCGCTGTTCGCGCTGCCCGGCGCCTTCACGCCGACCTGTTCGGCCAAGCACGTGCCCGGCTATGTCGAGAAGGTCGCCGACCTGAAGGCCGCCGGCGTCGACGAGATCTGGTGCGTGAGCGTCAACGACGCTTTCGTGATGGGCGCCTGGGCGCGCGACCAGAAGACCGACGGCAAGGTGCGCATGCTGGCCGACGGCAGCGGCGACTTCGCCAAGGCCACCGGCCTGACGCTGGACCTGACGGGCCGCGGCATGGGCGTGCGCAGCAACCGCTACTCGATGCTGATCAAGGACGGCAAGGTCGCCACGCTGAACGTGGAAGCGCCGGGCAAGTTCGAAGTGAGCGACGCGGGCACGCTGCTGTCGCAAGCCAAGGCCTAAAGGTCGGCCTTGAGGTAGTGCGCCCCCGGAATGGGGTTGTGGTAGTAGGGCGGGATGTCCTCGAACCCCAGCTCCTCGTACAGGGCGCGCGCTGCTTCCATGTCATCCAGCGTATCGAGCAGCACGCAGGCGTAGCCCGCCTGGCGTGCGGCGTCGAGGATCGCCTCGGCGAGCTGCCGGCCTAGCCCGAAGCCGCGGAAGGCGTTGCGCACGTACAGCCGCTTCATTTCAGCGGCATTCGGGTAATCGGCCGCGTCGAGCGGGCGCAGCGCGCAGCAGCCCGCGAGTTCACCGTCGACGCGCGCCAGCAGCAAGGCGCCGCGCGGAGGTGCGTACTCACCCGGCAGCGATGCGAGTTCGTCGTCGAACTGCTGGAAGCACAGGTCGACCCCGAGCTGGTCGGCGTACTCGCGGAAGATGGCGCGCACTTCGTCGAGCGCGTCCGCCCCTTCGGGCGCCAGCAGCTCGACCGAAGGCCGGGGAACGGAATGCTTTGCCATGGACAGCAAAGTTTAGCGCCCCCGTTTGCTCAGCCCCCGAACCGCTGCACGCCGTAGTAGACCAGCCCGGCGCACACGGCGAACACCACCGCGGCGACGGTGCGCGACCCCGCGTCATCGCGCGACGATTCCGCCGGCGCCAGCGCTTCCTTGTCGCCGGTCACCATCGGCCGCACCAGGTTCTGGCGCTTCTTCAGCAGGTAGAACAGCACGGCCGCGACGTGGACCACGACCAGCGCGATCACCAGCCACTGGCCCACCGCCTTGTGGTACCAGGTGGCCGACAGGCCGGTGGCCGTGTCCACGAACTTGTTCAGCGGCCCCGTGAACGCGATCTCGTCGTCGTCGCTGAACAGGCCGCTGCCCACCCGGGCCAGCAGCACCAGCAGCATGGCGAACACCGAGGCGGCGCCCAGCGGGTTGTGCCCGATCAGGTGGTCCGGGTGCGCCTTGCCGCGCAGGTACGCCATGACGCTGCCCGGGGCGTAGACAAAGCTCGCGAACCGCGACCAGCGCCCGCCGAGGAAGCCCCAGACGATGCGGAACAGCAGCAGCGCCAGCACCGTGTAGCCCGTGGCGGGCATGCCAGACGATGTCGTCGCTGAGGTAGGCCGAGGCAACGAGGCCGACGACGCAGAGCGCCAGCAGCCAGTGGAAGAGGCGGGTGGGGAGGTCCCAGACGCGAACGCGTGACGCCATGGTGGGGTTTGGGTTTTGTTGTTGGTGGTGAACGACACGCGAAGTGCGCGCCAGGCCCCAAGCTTAGTAAATTCCCGCAGCCGGAAGTTCAACGCCGAACTTTTTCACGATACTTACTCAGCCGCAGTGGCCCAGCCAAAACCAACACAGCCAGAGATTCCATGAAACTTGCCGCCGCCTTGGCGATTGCCGCCACGACCCTTGCCGTGGCCGGCACCGCCGCCGCCCAGAGCTTCCAGAAGCCGGAAGACGCGATCCGCTACCGCCGGGGCGCCTTCCGCGTGCTGGCGCCGCACTTCGGCGTGCTGGGCGCGATGGCCAACGGCCGCATGCCCTACGACGCCGCGGCCGCCGCGCGCTCGGCGGACGTCGTGGCGATCGCCTCGACGCTGCCCCGGGCGGGTTTCGGCCCCGGCACCGACAAGGGCGAGAACACGCGCGCCAAGCCCGAAATCTGGAGCGAGAACGCCAAGTTCCGCGCCGCCGCCGAAAAGATGCAGGGTGAGATGCAGAAGGTGGCCGCCGCCGCCAAGACGGGCAACCTCGACAACCTGAAGGCCGCTTTCGGCCCCGCGGCAGGCACCTGCAAGGCCTGCCACGACGACTTCCGTCGCGACTAAGGATTAGCCCTCGGCCAGCAGCTTCTCGATCATTGTGCAGCTCGGCGAAGTCGGGCTGGCCGACGTACTGCTTCACGATCGCGCCCTTCTTGTCCACCGGGTACGAGGTGGGCGTGAGCTGCACGTCGCCCCAGGCCTTGGCGACGGCGCCCGTGTTGTCGATCGCCACGTTGAAGGGCAGCTTGCGCGTCTGCGTGAAGTTGACGACATAGCTGGGAGGGTCGTAGCTCATGGCCACCGCCATGTGCTCGTAGCCCTTGCCGCGGTACTTCTCGTACGTGTGCACCATCTCCGGCATCTCGGCCACGCACGTCGTGCAGCTGGTCGCCCAGAAGTTGACCAGCGTCACCTTGCCCTTCAGGTCCGCGGTCGTGCGCTTGGAACCGTCCAGCAGCACGAAGGTGCTGTCCGGCGCCGGCGAAGCCGAACACCCCGCCAGCAGCAAAGCCGCCGCCGTGGCGCATGCCACCGTCCAAGCCCGCAAACCATTCAGCGATTTCATTTCTGCTTTTTTCTCACGTACGACCGGGTGGGATTCTGGCCCAGCCGGAAAGTTCGTGCGTTGCGCCGGGTCAAACGGAGGCTTCCAGCAGCAGCCGGGTGAGCTCACCGGGCGCGCTGATCATCGGATCGTGCCCCGTGGCGAGTTCCACCACGCGCGCGCCGCCGCCGCCCACCCGGCGCGCCGTCCCAGAAGCGCGGATCGCGCACCCGCTGCCGGATGACGTCGATCGTGCCCAGCGCGGGCTTGTTGCAGTCGATGAAGGTGCGGGGCACCGCGGCCACGCGCTGCGCGTCGAAGGCCAGCGGCGCCTGGTAGGTGTGGCCGGGATGCGGTGTCTGGCGGCGCTGCACCCGGCGTGGTCTTCGCCGGCGAGGCCGAAGACGGCCGGATCCGGGTTGGGGAAGCTGTAGTCGCTCGAGGCCCGGGCTGCCGCCAGCCGCGCCTCGCGCGTGGCGCTCGCCTGCGTGCTGCTCCAGCTTTCGCCCGGCTTCGGCACGACCGCATCGACGTACACCAGGTGCCGCAGCCGTCCGGGCAGGCGGTCGGCCACGCCCGTGCCCAGCATGCCGGCATAGGAATGCACGGCGAGCACGACGTCCTGCAGTTCCTCCGCCACGATCGTGTTCATGACGTCGGCGATGTGCGTCTCCAGCGTGACCAGCGGCGACATCAGGTGGACGCGGTCGCCCGTGCCGGTGAGCGTGACCGCATGCACGCGGTGCCCCTGCGACTGCAGCGCGGACGTCACGCGCTGCCAGCACCATGCGCCATGCCAGGCGCCGTGCACGAGAACGAAATTCGCCATCAGATCACCTCCGCAGCGCGCAGGCTTGCAATGCGCTCGTCGCCGCATCCGAGCACTTCGCGCAGAACATCTTCCGTATCCTGGCCCAGCAGGGGCGGTGGCGCGTCGGTGCGCACCGGCGTCGCGCTCAGCTTGAGCGGGCTGCCCACCAGCTTCACTTCGCCGGCCAGCGGATGGTCCCACGTGTGGACCATGCCACGTTCCCGCACCTGCGGGTCGGCGAACACTTCGGCCAGGTTGTTGATGGCGCCGCACGGCACCTTGGCCGCTTCCAGCGCGGCCAGCCAGTCGGCCTTGGTGCGGGCCTGCATCACCTCTTCCAGCATCGGCACCAGCACGGCGCGGTTGCGCACGCGGTCCTGGTTGCGGACGAAGCGCGCGTCGGCCGCGATGTCGGGCCGACCGGCGACCTGGCAGAACTTGGCGAACTGGCCGTCGTTGCCTACGGCGAGGATCAGGTGGTCCTTGTGCCCGTCGGCCGCCGGCGCAACCTCGAACACCGGTACGGCACGATGTTCTGGTGCGCATTGCCGGCGCGGCCCGGCACCTTGCCGCTCACGAGGTAGTTGGCGCCGAGGTTCGCCAGCATCGCCACCGGGTGTCGAGCAGCGCCATGTCCACATGCTGGCCTTCGCCCGTGCGCTCGGCATGCCGCAGCGCGGCCAGGATGCCGACCGCGGAGTACATGCCGGTGAACAGGTCGGCCACCGCCACGCCCACCTTCTGCGGTCCGCCGCCGATGTCGTCGCGCTCGCCGGTGATGCTCATGAGCCCGCCCATGCCCTGCACGGCGTAGTCGTAGCCGGCCCGCTCGCGGTACGGGCCGGTCTGCCCGAAGCCGGTCACCGAGCAGTAGACGATCGCCGGGTTGACCTTGCGCAGCGATGCGTAGTCGAGCCCGTAGCGGGCCATGTCGCCCACCTTGAAGTTCTCGACGAACACGTGGCACTTCGTGGCCAGTTCGCGCACCAGCGCCTGGCCTTCGGGCCGCGCGATGTCGCAAGTGACCGAACGCTTGTTGCGGTTGGTGCCAAGGTAGTACGCGGCTTCGGCGGTGTCGTTGCCGTCGCGGTCCTTCAGGAACGGCGGGCCCCAGCTGCGCGTGTCGTCGCCGCTGCCGGGCCGCTCCACCTTGATCACTTCGGCGCCAAGGTCCGCCGGGGTCTGCGTGCACCAGGGCCGGCCAGCACGCGCGAGAGGTCCAGCACGCGGATTCCATCGAGGGCATTCATGCCGGCATTATCCCGCCGCGATAATGGCGGTTCTTCATGTCCCTGCTCGATCGCCGCCAGGCGGTGGTGGTGTTCCTCGCCTTCGCCTTCGCCTACTTCTTCGCCGCCGTGCTGCGCGCCATCACGGCGACGCTGGCGCCGACGCTCACGCAGGAGTTCCGGCTCGACGCCGGCGACCTCGGCCTGCTCGCCGGCGGCTACTTCCTCGGCTTCGCGCTGATCCAGCTGCCGCTGGGCACCGGCTCGACCGCCATGGCCCGCGCAAGGTGATCCTCGCGTTCGTCGCCTTCGCCGTGATGGGCTGCGGCGCCTTCGCGCTGGCGCAGGGCTTCACCGGCCTGCTGGTGGCGCGCGTGCTGTGCGGGCTGGGCGTCAGCGCCTGCCTGATGGCGCCGCTGACCGGATTCCGCCGCTGGTTCACGCCCGCCGTGCAGCTGCGCACCAACTCGTGGATGCTGATGACGGGCTCCATGGGCATGGTCGCGTCGACGCTGCCGGTGCAGTGGCTGCTGCCGCAGGTCGGCTGGCGCCCGCTGTTCTGGGGGCTGGCCGTGCTGATGGCGCTGTCGATGCTGCTGATCGCCTGGAAGGTGCCCGACTGGACGAAGGCCGATCCCGTTCCCGCCGCCGGCGCGCCGCGCGGCAGCTACGCTCCGGTGTGGCGGCACCCGTACTTCTGGCAGATGGCGCCCATCGGCTTCTTCAACTACGGCGGCATGATCGCCGTGCAGTCGCTTTGGGCCGGACCGTGGCTGGTGCGCGTGGCGGGCTACGACCCGGTGGCCGCGGCCGGCGGCCTGTTCACCATCAACATGGCCATGCTGGTCACGTTCTGGAGCTGGGGCGTGGTCAACCCGTGGCTGCAGCACCGGGGCATCGTCACCGACCGGCTGATCGCGTGGGGGCTGCCGGTCAACATGCTGGTGCTGGCCGGCCTGATCGTCGCCGGCCCGGCCGCCGGCGCCGCGGCGCTCGCGCTGTACTGCATCACCAGCACCTTCGTCGCGCTGGCGCAGCCCGCCGTCGGCATGGTGTTCCCGGCCACGCTGGCGGGCCGGGCCCTCTCGGCCTACAACCTCGTGATCTTCCTCGGCGTGTTCGTCGTGCAGTGGGGCATCGGCCTGCTGGTGGACCGCTTCCGCGGCACCGGCTTCGGCGAGGTCGACGCCTTCCGCGGCGCCTTCGGTGTCTTCCTCGCCACGAGTCTCGCGTCGTACGGATGGTTCCTGTGGAGCAGAAGCCATAATCGGCCAAGCCCATGAATGCCATCCTGCTGATCGCGCACGCCCCGCTGGCCAATGCCCTGCGGCAATGCGCGCTGCACGTCTTCCCCGATTGCGCGGACCACGTGATGGCCATCGACGTGCAGCCGAACCTGCGCCCCGAGGAGACGCTGGCCGCCGCCCGCATCGCGCTGGAGCAGCTCAAGGAAGTGGCGGGCATCAAGGGCGTGCTGGTGCTGGCCGACATCTTCGGGGCCACGCCGAGCAACGTGGCGCAGAAGCTGGTGGACGGCGTCACCTCGCGCCTGATCACCGGCGTCAACCTGCCGATGCTGCTGCGCAGCGTCAGCTACCGCCACGAATCTCTCGAACAGATGGTGTCGCGCGCCGTGGTGGGCGGCACCCGGGCGCGTGATGCAGGTGGCCATCACCGCGCCGCAGAACCAGGCCCGACGCAACCATGATCAAGAAGAACACGACCATCAGCAATAAGCTGGGCCTGCACGCGCGGGCATCGGCCAAGCTCACCAAGCTCGCGGGCAGCTACCCGTGCGAGGTCTTCATGAGCCGCGGCGAGCGCCGCGTCAACGCCAAGAGCATCATGGGCGTGATGATGCTGGCCGCGGGCTTCGGCACCGAGGTCACGCTGGAGACCAGCGGCGAGCGCGAGCAGGAAGCCATGGACGCGCTGCTGGCGCTGATCGCCGACAAGTTCGGCGAAGGCGAGTGAGGCCCGCCGCGCCATGACCTTCGCCGTCCACGGCATCGCTGTCGCCCGGGGCATCGCCATCGGTCGCGCGGTCGTGGTCGGTTCCGGCCGGGCCGACGTCGCCCACTACTTCGTCAAGCCGCACGAGGTCGAGACCGAGATCGCGCGGGTGCGCGCCGGCCGCGACGCCGTCGTCGACGAGATCCACCGGCTGCAGACCACCATCGCCGGCATGGGGCCCAAGGAAGCGCCGCACGAGCTGTCGGCGCTGCTCGACGTCCACCTGATGCTGCTGCAGGACGAGGAGCTGATCACGGGCGTGAAGAACTGGATCAGCGAGCGCCTGTACAACGCCGAATGGGCGCTGACGACGCAGCTCGAGATCCTGTCGCGCCAGTTCGACGACATGGAGGACGACTACCTGCGCGAGCGCAAGGCCGACCTCGAGCAGGTCGCCGAACGCATCCTGCGCTACATGAAGGGCATCGGCTCGCCGGTGGCGCAGCCGCCTTCGCCGCGCCGCAAGACGCAGCAGGACCTGCTGCTCGAAGACGACAGTGTCGACGTGCCGCTGGTGCTGGTGGCGCACGACCTGTCGCCGGCCGACATGCTGCAGTTCAAGCAGAGCGTGTTCGCCGGCTTCGTCACCGACGTCGGCGGCAAGACGTCGCATACCGCCATCGTGGCCCGCAGCCTCGACATCCCCGCGGTGGTCGGCGCCCGCAGCGCGAGCCAGCTGGTGCGGCAGGACGACTGGGTGATCATCGACGGCGACAGCGGCGTGATGATCGTCGACCCGTCGCCGATCATCCTGGCGGAGTACGGCTACAAGCAGCGGCAGGCCGAACTGGAGCGGGGCCGCCCGGGCCGCCTGCGCCACACGCCCGCCGTCACGCTCGACGGCCAGAAGGTGGAGCTGCTCGCCAACATCGAGCTGCCCGAAGACGCGGCGACCGCGCTGCATGCCGGCGCCGCCGGGGTCGGCCTGTTCCGCAGCGAGTTCCTGTTCATGGGCCGCCAGGGCCGCATGCCCGACGAGGAGGAGAGCAGTACCTCGCCTACCGCCGTGCCGTCGAAGGCATGCAGGGCCGGCCGGTGACGATCCGCACGGTGGACGTCGGCGCCGACAAGCCGCTGGACGAAAGCCGTCGCGACGCCGCCCACCTGAACCCGGCGCTGGGCCTGCGGGCGATCCGCTGGAGCCTGTCGGAGCCGGAGATGTTCCGCACGCAGCTGCGCGCGATCCTGCGCGCGGCGCTGCACGGGCCGGTCAACCTGCTGGTGCCGATGCTGGCGCACGGCACGGAGATCCGCCAGACCTTGTCGCTGGTCGACTTCGCGCGTGCGGAGCTGGACAACCGCGGCACGCCTTACGGCAACGTGCAGGTCGGCGCCATGATCGAGATCCCGGCGGCGGCGCTGTCGCTGCGGACCTTCCTGAAGTACTTCGACTTCCTGTCGATCGGCACCAACGACCTGATCCAGTACACGCTGGCCATCGACCGCGCCGACGAATCGGTGGCGCACCTCTACGACCCGTGCCACCCCGCGGTGCTGGGGGCACGGTGGCCGACACCATCGCCGAGTGCCGCCGCCGGGCAAGGACGTCGCGGTGTGCGGCGAGATGGCCGGCGACGTGCAGTTCACGCGCCTGCTGCTGGGCCTCGGCCTGCGCAGCTTCTCCATGCACCCGGCGCAGATCCTCGCGGTGAAGCAGGAGGTGCTGCGGGCCGACACTGCGCGGCTGGAGGGGTGGGCCCGTGGCGTCGTGGCATCGGAAGATCCGGCGCGCGCGCTCGAGGCTTGAGCGCCCGACCGGGCCGACGTTACGATGTGTTCGCGCCGAGGAGGGCGTGGACATGAAGCAGTTTCAACAGGGATTTCGGGGTGGGTGCGCGGCGGGTTCGCCGTGTTGTCGCTGGTGCTGGCAGCGGGCGTCGCCGGCTGCGGCGGTGGGGGAGGCGGGGGCGGCGACGACGCGCCCGAACCGCCGCCGGCCGTGGTGTTCGAAGGCACCGGCAACTGAGGGTGAGCGAGGGCGGCAACTCGTCCGGCCCGGTGACGGTGCCCGCCAGCGGGGTGCCGAGCGCGGACCAGGTCGACCGCATGACCTCCGAAGAAGTGGCGCGGCAGGTCTCCAGCTCCAACTTCCGGGGCTACACCGTGGCGATCTCGGGCGCCACCATCCGCGTGACCGGCCCGAACACCGACTACACGCTCGTCATCAACAGCTTCGAAGCCGGCAACTACCGGGCTGCGATCCCTGCGGCGTCGGCAGCCGCGTGTCCTTCGACCTGAGCGTCAATGTCACCCGGGGCGGCACCGTCGACGGGCAGCGGATTCCGACGTCCACCGAAAGCGTGACGCTGGGCCTGCGCTACACCCGCACCGGCTGACGCTCAGCGCGCGCGCGTTCCGGCGATGGCCGCGCCGATGATCAGCGCCGCGGCCAGCAGGATGCTGGCGCTGAAGGCGCGGCCCGTCACCAGCACCAGCAGCGTGGTCGACAACAGCGGCGTCAGGTAGCTCAGGATGCCGATCTGGCGGGCATCGCCGCCCTTCAGCGCCTTGTCCCAGAGGAAGAACGCCGCGCCCAACGGGCCCAGGCCCATCACCGCGATCAGCATCCAGTCGCGGCCCGACAGCGCCACCGACGGCTCCAGCGCCGCGTGGCAAAGCAGCGAGAGCACGCCGGAGACCAGCCCGAACAGCCCGATGGCGGCGGTCGGGAAGGCCGGCACGCTGCGCGTCCAGAGCGAGTAGGTGGCCCAGATGAATGCCGAGGCCAGCGCGGGCAGGTAGCCCCAGGACCAGGCGCCGCTGGCGCCGCCGCCCCCGAGGATCGCGACCGCCGCGCCGGAGAAGCCGGCCAGCGCCGCCAGCACGTGCGCCGCGCGCAGCCGCAGGTTCGGCAGGATCACGGGCGCCAGCACCACGATCAGCAGCGGCCACAGGTAGTTGACCAGGTTGGCTTCCACCGGCGGCGCCAGGCGCAGCGCGATGAACAGCAGGAAGTGATAGCCGAACAGGCCGTAGATGCCCAGTGCCAGCGTGCGCGGCGGCACCTTCCACTGCTTGAACAGCGGCCAGGCCGGGATGCTGCCGATCACCAGCGCGAGCCCGGTCAGCAGGAACGGCGGGACGTGGCGCAGCGTGACGCCGAGGGTGGCGAGCGAGGCCCACAGCGCGATCGCGCCGAGGGCATACCCGTTCGGATGCACGCTCAGGCGGACTGGCCGACCGCCACGCCCGCGGCATGCGCCTGCTGGTCGGCGTGGTACGAGCTGCGGACCATCGCGCCGACGGCGGCGTGCGTGAAGCCCATCTCGTACGCCTTCGCCTCGAACATCTTGAAGGTGTCCGGGTGCACGTAGCGGCGCACCGGCAGGTGCGACAGCGTGGGCGCGAGGTACTGGCCGATGGTCAGCATGTCGATGTCGTGCGCGCGCATGTCGCGCATCACCTGCAGGATCTCGTCGTCGTTCTCGCCCGGGCCGACCATGATGCCGCTCTTGGTCGGCACGTTCGGATGCAGCGCCTTGAACTTCTTCAGCAGGTTCAGGCTGAACTGGTAGTCGGAGCCGGGCCGCGCTTCCTTGTACAGGCGCGGGATCGTCTCCGTGTTGTGGTTCATCACGTCGGGCGGTGCGGCCTTCAGGATCTCCAGCGCGCGGTCGTCGCGGCCGCGGAAGTCGGGCACCAGCACCTCGATGGTGGTCTGCGGCGACAGCTCGCGCGTCCTGCGGATGCACTCGACGAAGTGGCCGGCGCCGCCGTCGCGCAGGTCGTCGCGGTCGACGCTGGTGATCACCACGTACTTCAGGTTCAGCGCCGCGATGGTCTTGGCCAGGTTCTCCGGCTCGTTCACGTCGAGCGGATCGGGGCGGCCGTGGCCGACGTCGCAGAACGGGCAGCGCCGCGTGCACTTGTCGCCCATGATCATGAAGGTGGCCGTCCCCTTGCCGAAGCATTCGCCGATGTTCGGGCACGACGCTTCCTCGCACACCGTGTGCAGCTTGTGCTCGCGCAGGATCTGCTTGATCTCGTAGAAGCGCGAGCTGGCCGAGCCCGCCTTGACGCGGATCCAGTCCGGCTTCTTCAGGATCTCGCCCGCTTCCACCTTCACCGGGATGCGCGACAGCTTGGCCGCCGCCTTCTGCTTGGCGGTGGCCTGGTAGGTCTCGACGGACTGCGCTTCGCGCACGACGGGGTTGGAGCTCATGGGGTCCTCGGGTCAGGGAGCCAGCAGTGCATGGAGCTTGTGGCCCAGCACCATGGCCGCATCATTCCACGTGGTGGAAACCCCGATTGTAGAAAGGTCGACGGTTCGCAGCCCGGCATAGCCGCAGGGGTTGATCCGCGAGAAGGGTTCCAGTCCATCGCGACGTTCAGCGCGACGCCGTGGTAGGTGCAGTGGCGCGAGACCTTGATGCCCAGCGCCGCGATCTTGCCGAGGCCTTCAAAGCTGTCGGCGCGCGTGACGGCGTTGCCGCCCGGCTCCTCGAGGCGCACGTAGATTCCCGGCGCCCCGCGCACCCGATGCCCGGTCACGCCGAACTCGAACAGCGTGCGCACCACCGCCTCCTCCACCCGGTACACGTACTCCTTGACGAAGTACCCGGCCCGCCGCAAGTCGACCAGCGGATAGGCAACGACTTGCCCCGGCCCATGGAACGTGACCGGCCGCCGCGGTTGGTGGCGATGACGGGGATGCCGCCCGGCGCCAGCACGTGCTCCGGCTTGCCGGCGAGCCCCTGCGTGTACACCGGCGGGTGCTCGCACAGCCAGAGTTCGTCCGGCGTGGCGTCGGTGCGCGCCTCGGTGAAGGCCTGCATGGCCTGGACCGTGGGCAGGTAGTCCACCCGGCCCAGCACCCGGACCTGCATGGCTTAGAGGACGACCTTGACCATCGGGTGCGAGGTCAGCGCCCGGTAGAGGTTGTCGAGTTGCTCGCGGCTGGTGGCCGTCACGGTGATCGTGATGCCCGGTAGTTGCCGGCGGAGCTGTCGCGCAATTCCACCGTCGACGCGTCGAAGCCGGGATCGAACTCGCGCGCGATCTTCGTGATTTCGTGGACGAAGCCATCCACCTTCGCGCCCATCACCTTGATGGGGAACTGCGACGGGTACTCGATCAGCGAATCCTTGCGCGGATCGGTGGAGGGGGTCGGCGGAACGGGCGGGTGGATGGAGGCGGACATTCAGTTGGAGGAGCGTTTGGCCTGCTGATAGCCTTGGAACAGCTTCTCGTAGATGGGGCCGGGCTTGCCGTTTCCAACCGGCTTGCCGTCCAGCTTCGTGCAGGGCAGGACTTCCTTGGTAGCGGACGACAGAATGATCTCGTCGGCCGCCAGCACTTCCTCGCGCGAAACGCGCCGCAGCTCGAACTTCACGCCGGCGTCGCGGCACAACTGCTCGATCAGGCCGTAGCGGATGCCTTCCAGCACCAGTGGTCCTTGGGCGGGCCGAGCACCACGCCGTCCTTCACCACCCACACGTTCGAGGCGGCGGCTTCGCTCAGGAAGCCGTCGCGGAACATCACCGTCTCGTTGGCGCCTTCGTCCGCGCTGATCTGCCGCGACAGCACCGCGCCCGCCAGGCTGGTGGTCTTGATGTGGGCCTTCTTCCAGCGGAAATCGTCCGCCGTCACGCAGGCCACGCCCTGCGCGCGTTCTTCCGCCGTGTAGATGTAGAGGCGGTTCACCATGCCGAACACCGTGGGCGCCAGGTCCGGCGGCATCACGTGGTCGCGCATGGCAACGCCGCGCGTGACCTGCAGGTACACGAGCTGGTTGGTCTCCTCCGGCTTCTTGCCGACGTACTGCGCGTAGGCGGCGATCAGCTGGTCGACCACCCGGCGCCAGCCCGCGCGGTCCATCGGGTTCGCGATGCGCAGTTCGCCCAGGCTGCGGTCCAGCCGCGCCATGTGCTCCTCGAAGCGGAACGGGCGGCCTTCGTAGGCGGGCACCACCTCGTAGATGCCGTCGCCGAAGATGAAGCCGCGGTCGAGCACGCTCACCTTGGCATCGCGGACGTTGCTCAGCTCTCCGTTGAGCCAGCAGGGCAGGGCGGGGATCGGTTCGGTCATGCCGCCATTGTCCCTATTTCGGCGGGCGCCAGGTCCCGCCGATGGGCAGCACGAAGAAGTCCTGCTCGCCCACGCCGCCTGCGGCGCGCGCCGCCGCCAGGTCGCGGGGCGGGTGGTCGAGCGGTTCGTCGGTCAGCGAGAAGGTGCCCCAGTGGATGCCGATGCTGCGGCGCGCGGCCAGTCCTTGTGCGCCTGCACCGCCTCGGCCGGGTTCATGTGCTGCTCCTTCATGAACCAGCGCGGCTCGTAGGCGCCCACGGCCAGCAGCGCCAGGTCGAAGAGGGCGCCGTCGCGCACGCGCGGGGCGAGCCGCTCGCGAACCCCGGCGAAGTCTGGGCTGTAGCCGGCGTCGCCGGAGAAGTACCAGCGCAGGTCGGGCGCGAACACGCCCCAGCCGCCCCACAGCGTCTTGTTGCGGTCGTGCAGGCCGCGCGCGGACCAGTGCTGCACCGGCAGCAGCTGGAACTCCGCGCCGGCCACGCGGTGCACGTCCCACCAATCCAGTTCCACCACGTTGGCGATGCCCTCGCCGGCGAAGAACGCCTTCAGCCCGAGCGGCACCAGGAACAGCGTCTTGCCCGCGCCGCGTTCGTTCAGGCGCACGACACTGGCACGATCGAGGTGGTCGTAGTGGTTGTGCGAGACGATGACGACGTCGATGGGCGGCAGGTCGTCGAGCGCGATGCCCGGCGCCACGGCGCGCTTCGGCCCGAAGAAGCTCACGGGAGATGCGCGTTCGCTGAACACCGGGTCGGTGAGGATGTTGAGGCCGCCGCTCTGCACCAGCACCGTCGCATGCCCGATCCACGTTGCCGACGCTTCCCGCGCGGCAGCCAGCTGCGCGAGTTGCGGCTGCACCACCGGCGTCGCTTCCTGCGGCGGCTTCGGCAGTCCCTCCCGCCAGGCCTGCCAGCGCCAGCGCAGCAGCCACGAGAACGGCTTGTTCACCTGCGCGCCGTGCAGGTTGCGAAAGCCGTCGGGCGTGTGGTGCGGACGCGAGGCGTCGTAGTGCGGATTGGCGTGCAGCGCCAGCGCGCAGAGGGCGCCGGCGGCCAGCGCCAGCCGCCGCTTCAGCCCCACAGGATCACGGCGGCGATCGCCACCCAGCCCAAGCCGAGATTGATCTTCACCAGCAGCGCGATCTGGTTCATGCGCTTGCCGCCTTCGGGCCAGTCCTGCGCCGCCACGGCCGCGCGCAGCCTTCGCCACGGGGCGAAGAAGATGTGGCCGAAGATGAGCATCATCACGATGCCCAGCCCCGCCATCACGTGCCAGCCGACCGGCGCGCGGCCGCCGGGCACCTGCAGCATCAGCGCCACACCCGTGACGAGCAGCACGGCGATGCCGATCATCACGATGACGAAGAAGCGCCGCAGCACCTCGACCATCAGCGGCAGGCGCACCGGCGGCTGCAATTGCGCGTGCGCGGCGGGGCGCAGCGACAGCACCATGAAGGCCATGCCACCCATCCAGAAGATGGCGGCGGCGAGATGGAGGAAGAGGAGGATGTTGCGCATGGAAGGTCCCCGGTTCGGGACTGATTGTGCGGGGCTTCCGGACCGGGCTGGGTTTCTACTTATAATGAGCGGCTTTCCGAAATTTTCAGGCCTTGACGCGGCGGCCCATGCCCAACAACAACATCGCCCCGCTGCCTGAAGACACAGAGGAAGCCTCCCCCATCCAGCCGCTGAGCGCCGAAGAGGCGCGCCGCGTGCGCGAGCAGAACCCACCCTTGTCTCCCCGGTGGGTGGTGGTGGGGCAGGCTGGGGTGGGGCTCGTGGCGGCGCTGGTGGCCTGGGTCCTGACCGGAAAGCAAAACGTCGGTTGGTCCGTTGCGTATGGCGCATCGGCCGTGGTGATCCCCGCGGCCGTGTTCGCGCGGGGGCTGACCGGCAGGTTTTCGTCGCTCAATGCAGGGTCCGCGGCTGTCGGGTTCCTGCTCTGGGAGATGGTGAAGATCGCCTTGACGCTGGCCATGTTGGCCCCGCGCCTCGGCTGGTGGCGGGACTGAGCTGGCCGGCTTTGCTGGTGGGCTTGATCCTCGCGATGAAGGTGTACTGGGTGGCCCTGGCGTTTTCGCCGCGGCCCAAGACGAAACGAAGCTGAATCTACTCACAACATGGCTGCTGCATCCGGACCCACCGCAGGCGAGTACATCGTCCATCACCTGACGCACCTGCAGAACCACAAGCCGACCAACGTGGTCGACTTCTCGGTGTTCAACTTTGACTCGCTGTTCTGGTCGATCTCGCTGGGCATCATCGGCTGCCTGCTGCTCTGGAAGGCCGCCCGCAAGGCCACCTCCGGCGTGCCGGGCCGCTTCCAGGCCGCCGTGGAAATCCTGGTCGAGATGGTCGACTCGCAGGCCAAGGGCATCGTCCACAACGCGCAAAGCCGCAAGTTCGTGGCCCCGCTGGCGCTGACCGTGTTCGTCTGGATCTTCCTGATGAACGCGATGGACCTGCTGCCGGTCGACCTGCTGCCCGTGATCTGGGAAAAGATCTACGGCGCCGCCGGCCACGATCCGCACCACGCCTACATGCGCGTCGTGCCGACCGCCGACCTGTCGATCACCATGGGCCTGTCGCTCGGCGTGCTGCTGGTCTGCCTGTTCTACAACATCAAGGTCAAGGGGCTGGGCGGCTGGGCGCACGAGCTCTTCACCGCGCCCTTCGGCTCGCACCCGGTGCTGTGGCCCTTCAACTTCATGATGCAGATCATCGAGTTCGTGGCCAAGACCGTTTCGCACGGCATGCGGCTGTTCGGCAACATGTACGCCGGCGAACTGATCTTCATGCTGATCGCCCTGATGGGCGGCGCCTTCGCGCTGAACGCCACCGGCATCGGCCTGGCCATCGGCCACATCATCGCGGGCTCGGCCTGGGCGATCTTCCACATCCTGATCATCACGCTGCAGGCCTTCGTGTTCATGATGCTGACGCTCGTCTACATCGGCCGGCCCCACGACGCCCACTGATCCCACCGCTTTCCGTTTCCCTTTTCCGTCAACCAACCACTAGCAAAGTCCTTAGGAGTCAACAATGGAACAAGTCATCAGCTTCGTCGCACTGGCCGCCGGCCTGATCATCGGCCTGGCGCCATCGGTGCCTGTATCGGTATCGGCATCATGGGCAGCAAGTACCTCGAAGCAGCCGCCCGTCAGCCCGAGCTGATGAACGAACTGCAGACCAAGATGTTCCTGCTGGCCGGCCTGATCGACGCGGCGTTCATTATCGGTACCGGTATCGCGCTGTGGTTCGCCACCGCCAACCCGTTCCCGGGCCAGCTGGCCGCCCGCTAAGCGCATCCTTCGGTCCAACCCATTTCCCGGCGCGCATCCGCCTCCGGGAGCAAGGATGAAAAAGTGAGCATCACCGGTACCCTCATCATTCAGGTGATCGTGTTCCTGATCCTGGTCGGGTTCACGATGAAGTTCGTGTGGCCGCCGATCGCGACCGCGCTCGACGAGCGCGCGCGCAAGATCGCCGACGGCCTGGCTGCCGCCGACAAGGCCAAGTCCGAACTCGCCGCGGCCGACCGCCGCGTGGAAGAGGAACTGGCGAAGTCGCGCAACCAGACCGCTTCGCTGCTGGCCGACGCCGAGCGTCGCGCCCCAGGCGATCGTCGAAGAGGCCAAGGGCCGCGCCACCGAAGAAGCCGCCAAGATCGTCTCCGCCGCCCGTGCCGAAGCCGAGCAGCAGACGGTGAAGGCCCGCGAGGCCCTGCGCGAGCAGGTGGCCGCGCTGGCCGTCAAGGGCGCCGAGCAGATCCTGCGCAAGGAAGTCAACGCCGGCGTCCACGCCGACCTGCTCTCCCGCCTGCAGACCGAGCTGTAAGGACAAGCATGGCCGAACTCGCCACCATCGCCCGCCCGTACGCCGAGGCGCTGTTCCAGTCGGCTAAAGCCGACGTGAACGGCACCGCGCAATGGCTGGACGCGCTCGCCTCCGTGGCGGGCAACGACCAGCTGCTGCAGTTCGCGGGCAACCCCAAGGTGGGTGACCAGCAGGTGTACGACCTCGTCACCGGCGTCGCCCGCGTGCAGCTGCCCGAGAACGGCAAGAACTTCCTGCGCATGATCATCGAGAACGGCCGCCTGGCGGCCCTCCCGGAAGTCGCGCAGCAGTTCCGCGCGATGAAGAACGCGCAGGGCGGCACCTCGGACGCCATCGTCTACAGCGCCTTCCCCATCGCCGCCGACGCGCTCGGCAACGTGGCGCAGGCGCTGGAGAAGCGGTTCGGCCGCAAGCTGAACCTGACCGTGCAGGAAGACCCGTCCCTCATCGGCGGCATCCGCGTGGTGGTGGGCGACGAAGTGCTGGACACGTCGGTCAAGGCCCGCCTGAACAAATGAAAGTCGCGCTGACGGCCTGAGGCCGCTAGCCCCCAAAGGACCAAGGAAGAGTCATGCAGCTCAATCCCGCTGAAATTTCCGAACTGATCAAGAGCAGGATCGAAGGCCCGGCCGCCAGCGCCGACATCCGCAACCAGGGCACCGTGATCTCCGTGACCGACGGCATCGTCCGCGTCCACGGCCTGTCCGACGCCATGGCCGGCGAAATGCTCGAGTTCCCGCCCACCCCCGATGGCGTGCCCACGTTCGGCCTGGCGCTGAACCTCGAGCGCGACTCCGTCGGCGCCGTGATTCTGGGCGAGTACGAGCACATCTCCGAAGGCGACACCGTCAAGTGCACGGGCCGCATTCTGGAAGTGCCCGTCGGCCCCGAACTCGTTGGCCGCGTGGTGAACGCCCCGGGCCAGCCGATCGACGGCAAGGGCCCGATCAACGCCAAGATGACGGACGTGATCGAGAAGGTCGCTCCCGGCGTGATCGCGCGGAAGTCGGTCGACCAGCCGGTGCAGACCGGCCTGAAGGCCATCGACTCCATGGTGCCGATCGGCCGTGGCCAGCGCGAGCTGATCATCGGCGACCGCCAGACCGGCAAGTCCGCCGTGGCCGTCGACACGATCATCAACCAGAAGGGTCAGAACATGACCTGCGTGTACGTCGCCATCGGGCAGAAGGCGTCCACGATCAAGAACCTGGTGCGTGCGCTCGAAGCCAACGGCGCGATGGAATACACCATCGTCGTGGCCGCCACGGCTTCCGAATCGGCCGCCATGCAGTACGTCTCGGCGTACTCCGGCTGCACGATGGGCGAGTACTTCCGCGACCGCGGACAAGACGCGCTGATCATCTATGACGACCTGTCCAAGCAGGCCGTCGCCTACCGCCAGTCTCGCTGCTGCTGCGCCGTCCCCCGGGCCGCGAAGCGTATCCCGGCGACGTGTTCTATCTCCACAGCCGCCTGCTCGAGCGCGCCGCCCGCGTGAACGCCGACTACGTCGAAGCCTTCACCAAGGGTGCCGTCACCGGCAAGACCGGCTCGCTGACCGCGCTGCCCATCATCGAAACGCAAGCCGGCGACGTGTCCGCCTTCGTTCCGACCAACGTGATCTCGATCACGGACGGCCAGATCTTCCCGAGACGTCGCTGTTCAACGCTGGCGTCCGCCCCGCCATCAACGCCGGTATCTCGGTGTCGCGCGTCGGTGGCGCCGCCCAGACCAAGCTGATCAAGTCGCTGTCCGGCGGTATCCGTACCGACCTGGCGCAGTACCGTGAACTGGCCGCCTTCGCGCAGTTCGCGTCCGACCGGACGCGGCCACGCGCAAGCAGCTGGACCGCGGCGCCCGCGTGACCGAGCTGCTCAAGCAGCCGCAGTACAGCCCGCTGCCCATCTCGCTGATGGCCGCTTCGCTGTTCGCGGTGAACAAGGGCTACTTCGACGACCTCGACGTCAAGCGCGTCCTGGCTTTCGAAAGCGGCCTGCACGGCTGGCTGAAGGACAAGCACGCCGCGCTGCTCACCAAGCTGGAAACAGACAAGGCGATGGACAAGGACGCGGAAGGCCAGCTCACGGCTGCCATCGAAGCGTTCAAGAAGACCTTCGCCTAAGTCGCCGCAACCTAAGGAAGACGGCAATGGCTGCAGGCAAGGAAATTCGCGGCAAGATCAAATCGGTGGAGAACACCAAGAAGATCACCAAGGCCATGGAAATGGTGGCCGCGAGCAAGATGCGCAAGGCGCAGGAGCGCATGCGCTCGGCGCGGCCGTACTCGGAGAAGGTGCGCAACATCGCCGCCAACCTGGGCAAGGCCAACCCCGAGTACACGCACGCGTTCATGAAGACGAACGACGTGAAGGCCGCGGGCGTGATCGTGGTCTCCACCGACAAGGGCCTGTGCGGCGGCCTCAACACCAACGTGCTGCGCATGGTCACGCAGAAGCTGCGTGAGCTGCAGGGGGCGGGCACCAGCGTGCAGACGGTCGCCATCGGCAACAAGGGCCTGGGCTTCCTGAACCGCGTCGGCGCGCAAGTCGTGTCGCATGTCACCCAACTGGGCGACACGCCGCACCTCGAGCGCCTGATCGGCCCGGTCAAGGTGCTGCTGGACCAATACGCCGCGGGCAAGCTGAGCGCCGTGTACATCTCGTACACGAAGTTCATCAACACCATGCGCCAGAACCGGTGATGGAGCAGCTGCTGCCCCTCTCGGCCGCGAAGATGGAAGCCGAGTCGCAAGCCAGCGGTGGCGAGCCGGGCTGGGACTACATCTACGAGCCGGACGCGCAGAGCGTGATCGACGACCTGCTGCTTCGCTACGTCGAAGCGCTGGTCTACCGTGCGGTTGCGGAAAACATGGCGTCGGAGCAGTCGGCGCGCATGGTGGCGATGAAGTCCGCGACGGACAACGCCGGCAACCTCATCGGCGAACTCAAGCTGGTCTACAACAAGACGCGCCAGGCAGCGATCACGAAAGAGCTTTCGGAAATCGTGTCCGGGGCCGCGGCCGTTTAAATACTTTTGGAGCGACTCATGGCTCAGATTCAAGGAAAAATCGTTCAGTGCATCGGCGCCGTCGTCGACGTCGAGTTCCCGCGCGAGCAGATGCCGCGCGTGTACGACGCACTGAAGATGGAAGGTGCCGGCCTGACGCTGGAAGTGCAGCAGCAGCTGGGTGACGGCGTGGTCCGCACCATCGCGCTGGGCTCGTCCGACGGCCTGCGCCGCGGCTCCATGGTCTACAACACCGGCGCTCCCATCACGGTGCCCGTCGGCAAGGCGACCCTCGGCCGCATCATGGACGTGCTGGGCACGCCGATCGACGAGCGCGGCCCGGTCGACCAGACCCTGACCGCCCCCATCCACCGCCGCGCCCCCGCGTACGACGAACTGTCGCCGTCGCAGGAGCTGCTGGAAACGGGCATCAAGGTGATCGACCTGATCTGCCCGTTCGCCAAGGGCGGCAAGGTCGGCCTGTTCGGCGGCGCCGGCGTGGGCAAGACCGTGAACATGATGGAGCTGATCAACAACATCGCCAAGGCCCACTCCGGCCTGTCGGTGTTCGCCGGCGTCGGTGAGCGCACCCGCGAAGGCAACGACTTCTATCACGAGATGGCCGACTCCGGCGTCGTGAAGCTGGACAACCTGTCCGAGTCGAAAGTGGCCATGGTGTACGGCCAGATGAACGAGCCCCCGGGCAACCGCCTGCGCGTCGCGCTGACGGGCCTGACCATCGCCGAGTCGTTCCGCGACGAAGGCCGTGACGTGCTGTTCTTCGTGGACAACATCTACCGCTACACGCTGGCCGGCACCGAAGTGTCCGCGCTGCTGGGCCGGATGCCTTCCGCCGTGGGCTATCAGCCGACGCTGGCCGAGGAAATGGGCCGCCTGCAGGAGCGGATCACGTCGACCAAGGTCGGCTCGATCACCTCGATCCAGGCCGTGTACGTCCCCGCGGACGACCTGACCGACCCGTCGCCCGCCACGACCTTCGCCCACCGGACGCCACCGTGGTGCTGTCCCGCGACATCGCTTCGCTGGGCATCTACCCCGCCGTGGACCCGCTGGACTCCACGTCCCGCCAGTCGACCCGAACGTCGTGGGCCAGACCACTACGAGACGACCCGCGCCGTGCAGTCCACGCTGCAGCGCTACAAGGAACTGCGCGACATCATCGCGATCCTGGGCATGGACGAACTGTCGCCGGAAGACAAGCTGGCCGTGTCCCGCGCCCGCAAGATCCAGCGTTTCCTGTCGCAGCCGTTCCACGTGGCCGAAGTGTTCACGGGCTCGCCGGGCAAGTACGTGTCGCTGCAGGAAACCATCCGCGGCTTCAAGATGATCGTGGCCGGCGAGTGCGACCACCTGCCCGAGCAGGCCTTCTACATGGTCGGCACGATCGACGAGGCCTTCGAGAAGGCCAAGAAGATGGCGGCGGCGTAAACCATGGCCGACGCCACGCACACCATCCACGTCGACGTGGTGAGCGCCGAAGAGTCGATCTTCTCCGGCGAGGCGCGCTTCGTCGCGCTGCCGGGTGAAGCCGGCGAGCTCGGCATCTTCCCGCGCCACACGCCGCTGATCACCCGCATCAAGCCGGGCTCGGTGCGCATCGAGAAGGCCGACGGCAGCGAGGAGTTCGTGTTCGTCGCCGGCGGCATCCCGGAAGTGCAGCCGAACCGCGTCACCGTCCTGTCCGACACCGCCATCCGCGGCAAGGACCTCGACGAAGAAAAGGCCAATGAAGCCAAGGCCGCGGCCGAAGAGGCGCTGAAGAACGCCAAGAGCGAGATCGACATGGCCAGGGGCCCAGTCCGAACTCGCCGTGATGGCCGCCCAACTTGCCGCCCTGCGGAAGTACCGGCAAAAGAAATAAGAACGCGCTAAAAACCAGCGCACTCCGAGCCCCGTGCCGCAAGTCACGGGGCTTTTTTCCTTGCGGTTGCGTAGGGTCTGACCGGAGGCGCAAAAACGCCTTGGCCGATACGCTAGGGCGATGATGCGACCCCTCGCCTTCACCCTGCTCCTCGCCGCTGTCCCCACCGGGCGCAGGAGATCGTCGTCGGCCAGTCGGCGCCGCTCACCGGTGGCAACGCCGAACTGGGCAACGACATCCGCAACGGCGCGCGCTCGCGTACTTCAAGAAGATCAACGACGGCGGCGGCCTGCCCGGAGGCAAGCTCAAGCTCGTCACGCTGGACGACGGCAACGAAACCAGGCGCTCCGCCGAGAACACGCAGCAGCTGGTGACCGCCCAGAACGTGGTGGCGCTGTTCGGCTACGCCTCGTCGACGCTGAGCATCCCGGCGATGCCCGCGGTCGCCGAGCACAAGGTGCCGTTCTTCGCGCCCTTCACCGGCGCCGACACGATCCGCAAGCAGAACGACTACGTCTACACCGTGCGCGCCACGTATGCGGACGAGATCCAGAAGATCGTCAATTTCTGGGGCAACCTCGGCTCGACCAAGGTCACGGTGCTGCACTACGACGACGCCGTCGGCAAGCAGAACTTCGAGACCGTCGCCCGTGTGCTGGAGAAGTTCAACCGCAAGCCGGTGTCGGTGCCGATCAAGCGCAACGCCGAGGTGACCGATGCGAACGTGCGCGACGTGATCGCATCCGACCCGAACGTGCTGGTCGTGACGACGCTCTACGCGCCGGCCGCCCAGATGGTGAAGAAGCTCAAGGCGGCGGGCCGCGGCTACATGGTCACCAGCCTGTCCTTCGCGGGCGCCAGCCAGCTCGCGAAAGCGCTGGGCCCCGATGCGACGGGCGTGTCGGTCGCGCTGACGGTGCCGACGCCCGGCAAGCAAAGCATCCCGGTGGTCAAGGAATGCGCCGATGCCCGGACGACGGCGGGCAACAAGGACGTCATGTCCGTCACCGCGCTGGAATCCTGCATCGCGGCGAAGGTGCTGGTGGAAGGCATGCGGCGCGCGGGCAAGGACGTCACGCGTGCCTCGCTGCAGAAAGCGCTGGCGTCGGTGGGCCGGTATGACACGGGCGGCTATGTCGTCGAGTTCAAGCCGAACTTCCACCACGGCGGCAGCTACGTCGGCATGGCGCTGCTGCGGCCGAACGGCGAATTGCGCGACTAGCCCGCAGGCCCGAGGGCGTGCATCACCGCCGGCACTTCCGCCGGCAACTCGCGCGCCAGGTAGCCGAGCGCCCCCATCTTCTCCGCCAGCCGGTCGCCGGCGCGCGCGTGCAGCGCCACGCCCCACACCGTCGCCTGCTCCGGCGTCGCGCCGCGCGCGGCCAGCCCCGCGACCACGCCCGCCAGCACGTCGCCCGAACCCGAAGTCCCCAGGCCCGGCGTGCGCGACGCATGGCGCCAGACGCGCCCGTCCGGATGCCCCACGTGCGTGGCCGCGCCCTTGAGCGCCACCACCGCGCCCCACGAGGCCGCCTGCTGCACGGCGACGTCGAGCGCCCGTTCCTGCACGTCTTCCTTCTCCAGCCCGGTCAGGTGTGCCATCTCGCCGGCGTGCGGCGTGAAGATCACGGGCTGGTCGAGCCGCGTCATCGACTGCACGCAATCCATGGCGAGCGCGTCGAGCACCACCGTGCTCTCGCGGAACAGCGGCAGCAGCTCGAGGACGAAGGGCACGTTGGTTTCGCACTGCGCCATGCCCGGGCCCACCAGCATCGCGGCGGTCGAGCCGGCGAGCGACTGCAGCACCTCGAGGCCCTCCATGGCAAGGCCTCCATCCTGCGTTTCGGGCAGGGCGATCACGCGGGCTTCGGGCATCGCGGCTGCCAGCATCGCGGCGACCGACGCCGGGCACGCGATCACGAGCTTGCCCGCGCCCGCCCGCAAGGCCGCCGTGGCGGACAGCAGGGCGGCGCCCGGAATCTCCGGGCTGCCCGCGACGACCAGCACGCGGCCGCGGCTTTCCTTGTCGCCCTTCTCGTCGGCCTCGGGCAACGGCCACGCGCGCAGCAAAGCGTCATCGACGTGGATCGGGTCCGCGGCGCTCATGGTTTCGGAGCGGCCTGCGCGTCGGGTTCCGCGGTGACAGGCGCGCCGGCCTGCACCAGCGGCGACAGGAAGTTGACCAGGTCGAGCTTCAGGCAGTCCGTCGCGGGATCGTGGCGGTAGGAGGTAACGGCGCAGTTCGGCACGTCGCTGGCGGTCGATGTCGAGGATCTGCTGCTCGTCGAGGTTCTCGACCGGTAGCGCATGCAGTTGACGATCACCTGGTGCGCCACCACGAGCACGCGCTCGCCGCCGTGCTCGCGCGTGACCATCTCGGTCAGGCTGCGCAGCCGCAGGATCACGTCGCACCAGCTTTCGCCGCCGGGCGGCCGGAAGTAGAACTTGCCGACATGCCCGCGCTGCTGGTGCAGGTCGGGATACTTGCCGCGGATGCCGTGCACCGTCAGGCGGTCGAGGATGCCGAATTCCTTCTCGCGCAGGCGTTCGTCGATGCGCATGCGCATGTCGCTGCCGGGCTTCCAGCCCGCTTCCTCCAGCACCAGCCGCGCCGTTTCGCGCGCCCGCACGTACGGAGAGCACAGGATCACCCGGGGCCGCTCCTCCGCCGGCTGGCGGCCGAACCAGCGGCCGAGCGCGCGCGACTGCTCCACGCCCAGCTCCGACAGCGGGGTGTCGATGTCGCGGTACTCGATGTCGATCATGGTGTGGCCGGCGGCCTCGGCTGCGTCGCGGGCCACGTTGCCCGCGCTCTGGCCGTGCCGCGCGACCCACAGGATTTGCGGCCAGTGCACTTTCATCGGTGGAGAGTTTCGGTCGAGCGGAAGAGCCACCGTGTCCCCCGTGCCCGACGGAGCACGTAGGATGGAAGCGGGCAAGCTGCGAACCGGGATCGGCAATGAACGAGATGAAATTCGATTGGGCGGTGTGCATCGGCCGCTTCCGGTGTTCCACGAGGCGCAGCTCGCGCTGCTGAGGCGGGCGCTGGAGCTGGCGCCGAACTGCGCCGTCGTGATCGGCTCCGCCTTCCGGCGCGCTCGCCGCGCAATCCGTTCACATGGCAGGAGCGGGCGGAGATGATCCGGCTGGCGCTGACCGACGAGGAGCGCGCGCGCGTGCACTTCGCCCCGTTGCGCGACCATTGGGACGAGAAGCGCTGGGTGGCGGAGGCGCAGGCGGCCGTCGCGCGCCTCGCGGGTTCGCCCCGGGCGCGCGTGGCACTGGTCGGGCACCGGAAGGACCCCACCAGCGAATACCGGACGACTTTCCCGGCTGGACGCTGCACGACATGGGCCGGCAGGGCGAGCTGCACGGCAAGGCGTTGCGCGCGGTGCTGTTCACCGGCGACTCGGTCGAAGCGTCACTGGCCGCCATGCACGACCAGGTGCCGGCGTCGACGGTGGACTTCCTGCGCGCGTGGGCCGAGCTGCCACGGCTGCCGCGGCTGCGCGCCGAGTGGCGCGAGCTCGCCGCGGAGCACGACAAGTGGGCGGTCTCCCCTTACCCGCCGGTGTTCGTCACGGTCGATGCGGTGATCCGCGCCAACGACGAAGTGCTGCTGATCCGCCGCGGCCGCGCGCCCGGCCGCGGGCTGCTCGCCGTGCCCGGCGGCTTCATCGAACAGCGCGAGACGGCGTACCAGTCGGCCCTGCGCGAACTCGAGGAAGAGACCGGGCTGCGCCTGCTGCCGAGCGACATGGCGTACGCGCTGAAAGGATCCCGCGTGTTCGACCACCCCGACCGGAGCCAGCGCGGCCGCGTGATCACGCACGCGTTCTACTTCGACCTGGGCGCGCGGCGGCTGCCGGAGATCCGCGGCGGCGACGACGCCGAGGAGGCGAAGTGGACGCCGATCGCGCAGCTGCCGTCGCTGGAAGACCAGTTCCACGACGACCACTTCCACATCCTCGACGCCTTCCTCGGGCTGCTGCCGCCCGCGCCCTGACGGTCAGCTTTTCGCCGCGGCGGGCTTGGCCTCGGCCATCGCGTCGTGGCCGCCGTCGCGCGACGTCACCCACTTCTTCAGCCGCTGCGCGTCGGCGCTGCGGCTGCCCTTGTCGGTCGCGTCCAGCAGCACCATCACGACCTCGTCGCCGCCGACCTTGGTGAGCATGGCGACGCACTGGCCCGCCTCCACGATGTAGCCGGTCTTCTGCAGCTCGATGTCCCAGCTTGCGTTGCGCACCAGCCGGTTCGAGTTGAGGTACTGCAGCTTGCGCCCGCCCAGCACCACCTGGTGCTGGGGAGTGGTGGAGTAGTCGCGCAGCACGCTGCTCCCGGACGCCGCGGTGGCGAGCGTCGCGACATCGCGCGCGGTCGACTGGTTGCGGTTCGACAGGCCGGTGGGGTCGACGAAGGTGGTGTCCTTCATGCCGAGCAATTTCGCGCGGTTGTTCATCGCCGTCACGAACTGGCTGGTTCCGCCGGGGAAAGTGCGGCCCAGCGCATGCGCCGCCCGGTTCTCGCTGGACATCAGCGCGAGGTGCAGCGCCTCGCCGCGCGAGAGCGTCGTGCCCACCCGCAGCCGCGAGCGGCTGTTGCGCTCCCGGTCCACGTCCTCCTGCGTGATGGTGATCTCCTCGTCCATCGGCAGCTTGGCCTCCGTGACGATCAGCGCCGTCATCAGCTTGGTGAGGGAGGCGATCGGCAGCACCGCGTCGTCGTTCTTCGCGTAGAGCACGTTGCCGTTGTGCGGGTCCACCACGACGGCGGCGCTCGACACCAGCCGCAGCGGGTCCTTCACGCGGTGCAGGCCCGCCTGCCGGCCGAACGAGATGGGGTTGCGCCGGGCTTCCTCCGCAACCTGCTCGGTGGGCTCCGCGCCTTCGAGCGCCGTTGCGGCGTTCTCGCCCGCATCGGGCTGGGGCAGCGGCGGGTTGGCGATCGCGGTGTCGGCCGCGGGCGCGGGGGCGGCCGGGGCGGCGGGTGCCACGGCGGTCACCTGCGGCGCGGACGGTGCCGCGGCGCGCTGGTCGCCGTTGATGCGCCAGCCAGTCCCTGCCAGCAAGGCGGCCGCGAGCACCCCGAGCCCGATGGCCGGCGCCGCACTCGATCGTTTCTTGTTCGAAGGCATGCAGAAGCTCCCCGGACCGCTTGCGGGCCCTGCAAATCACTCTACCGGTGGCGCGTCGCGCGCGGGGCCGCCAAGGGAGGATGCGGGTGTAGGCAGATGGCGACGCGCTCCGCCGTCCCAAGGCAGCGGCGCTGGGTACGCTGCGGTGGCGGCCTACAGCCCCGCGGCGCAGCGGGCGCTACGGTTGCACCATCGACCGAATCCGGGAGAAAACACAGTGCAGAACCAACCCGGCGTGCAGCCCGACCAGATCGACGTGAACGACGCGCAAGCCCTGGCGCACTGGGCCAAGAAGCTCGATACGACCGAAGAGCAGTTGCGCGATGCGGTGGCCGAAGTGGGCAGCAAGGCGGCGGACGTCGAGATGCACCTCAAGGGAGCGCGCAGCACCACCAACTCGGACCGCGTGAAGGAACTGGGCGGCTGAGTCAGCCCAGCACGGGCGCGTTCGGCAGTTCGTCGGGATTGGCGTCGCCGGGCGCGGCCGGGAAGTGCGCGACCAGCAGCGCGGAGACTTCGCCGACCGCCTGCGTGAGCCCGTCTTCGAAGCGGCCTTCGCGGAAAGCCTGCCGCATGTGCTGCACGACCTCCTGCCACTGCGCGGCATCGACGAACCGCGCGACGCCGCGGTCGGCGACGATCTCGATGGCGTGTTCGGCCAGCAGCAGGTAGATCAGGACGCCGTTGTTCTGCTCGGTGTCCCACACGCCGAGCTTGCCGAACATCGCGACCGCCCGTTCGCGCGGCGTGCCGTCGCGCCAGAGGTAGCTCAAGGGCAGGCCCGCTTCGACGTAGATGCGGATCTCGCCCGTGTGGCGCCGCTCGCTGGCCGCAACGCGCTGCGCCAGCCGTTCCGAGAGATCGTCGGGGATGGCGCGGCGCGTGTCGGCTTCGTCGAGCCAGCGGTGCCGCAGGATGCGTTGCAGGCGCGCCAGCATCACCAGTCCCCCGAGGCGCCGCCGCCCCGAAATTGCCGCCGCCGCCCGAGCTGAACCCGCCGCCGCCGAACCCGCCGCCACCCCCGCCGCCGCCCCAGCCGCCGGGCACGATGATGGGCACGCCGCCCCAGCGCGAGCGCCGGCCGCGCCGGCCGCCGAGCGCACCGCCGCCGCCGCCGCCGGACATGAAGGCGAAGACCAGCGCCACGATGCCCGCTATCGCAGCCACCACCACACTGGACGTGAACAGCATCGCCAGCCCGCCTACCGCGCCGGCCGTCACCAGCGAACCGAGCTTGCGCCCGAACATGCCGCGCAGGATGCCGCCGGCGATGGGCACGACGAAGAACAGGAAGATCGCGCCGCTGCCCCAGTCGAAGCCCGTGTCGTCGGCGCCGCCCGCGCCTTGCCGTGGCTGCTCGGGCTCGGGCAGCGCTTCGCCCGTCACGCGCGCGATCAGCTGGTCGGCCGCCGCGTTGAGGCCGCCCGCGAAGTCGTTCTGCCGGAAGCGCGGCGTGATCGACTCCTGGATGATGTTGCTGGCGGCGAGGTCGGGCACGGCGCCTTCGAGCGCCTTGGCCACTTCGATGCGCACCTTGCGGTCGTCCTTGGCCACCACCAGCAGGATGCCGTCGCCGACCTGCTTGCGGCCGATCTTCCGGCGTTGCCGACGCGGTTGGCGTAGCTCACGATGTCCTCCGGCGCCGTCGTCGGCACCAGCAGGAAGACCATCTGCGAGCCCTTCTTCTGCTCGAAGGCGGCCAGCTTGTCCTCGAGCCCCTTGCGCTGGATGGCGTCGAGCGTGCCGGTCTGGTCGATGACGCGCGCTGTGAGTTCGGGGACGGGAAGGACGCCCTGCGCAGCGACGGGCAGCGCCCACCACACCGGGGGCGGCCAGCAGGCCCGCGATGACGGACTTCACGACGGGCTCAGCGCGCCGGCGCGCTGGCGGCCGGCGCCCCGAAATCGACCTTCGGCGGCGCCGAGATCTGCGCTTCGTTCTGCACCGTGAAGCTGGGCTTCGGGTCGTAGTTGAAGACCATCGCGGTCAGGTTGCTGGGGAAGCTGCGCGCCAGCACGTTGTACTCCTGCACCGCCGGATGTAGCGGTTGCGCGCCACCGTGATGCGGTTCTCCGTGCCTTCGAGCTGCACCCGCAGGTCGCTGAACCCCTTGTTGGCCTTCAGGTCGGGATAGCGTTCGCTCACCACCAGCAGGCGCGACAGCGCGCTGGAGAGTTCGCCCTGCGCCTGCTGGAAGCGCTGGAAGGCTTCGGGGTTGTTCAGCGTCTCGGGCGTCACCTGCATCGAGGTGGCCTTGGCGCGCGCTTCGACGACGCGGGTGAGCGTGTCCTGCTCGAAGCTCGCCTCGCCCTTGACGGTGGCCACCGGGTTCGGCACCAGTCGGCACGGCGCTGGTACTGGTTGAGCACTTCGCTCCACGCCGACTTGGTCTGCTCGTCGAGGCGCTGGAAGTCGTTGTAGCCGCAACCGGTCAGCGCGAGCACGGAAGTCAGGATCAGCAGCCACTTCTTCATCATCGGTTCCATCCTTCAAGGGCAGGGTTGGTGCGAAGGTAGCATAGATGGGATGCGCCAGGACCCCCTTCAAGTGCTGCACGCCGCCTCGCGGCAGGCCCCTTCCGTGGCGCGGCCGCGGCTGGTGATCGCGGGCGCCACGGGAGCGCTCGGCAACGAGGCGCTGCGGCGCCTGGTAGGGGCCGGCCGCTACGAAAGCACGCAGGTGCTGGCGCGCGAACCCATCACCACCGGGCTGCGCGGCGTGCGGGTCACCGTGGTGCCGCCGGGCGAGCCCGACACGTGGCCGGCGAGCGCGGCCGACGTCGCCGTGGTGATGTTCGATCCGCCCCGGCTGTTCTACGACCGCGAGCGCGCGCTCTGGACGCCGGTGCCCGCGCAGCTCCTGCCGCTGGCGCGCTGGCTGCGCGCGAGCGGCGTGCGCACGCTGGCGGTGGTGCTGCCGCACGCCCCGGGCCGGCTGCCGGACGCGCTCAAGCGCGGGCTCGCCAGCCTCGACGAACAGGCCGTGGCGGGGCTCGGGTTCGAGCGGCTGCTGCTGCTGCGCTCCGCGCAGAGGCCGGCCGACCCCGCCCACGCGAGCGCGCCCGCGCGGCTGGCGCACTGGATGCTGTCGATCTTCAAGTACATGGTGCCCAGCAGCGAGCAGCCGGTGCGCGCGTCGAAGGTGGCCGAACTGCTGTCGGTCTCCCTGCGCATGGCCCCGCCCGGCATCCACGTGGCCGCTCCCGAGCTCGTGTGGGAGGCGGCGCAGGGCCGCGTGCACGACGTGGCGCGCCAGTGGCTGGCCTGAAACCCGGCACAATCGAAAACTTCCATGCGCAAGTCCAAACTCCAGCCGCCAACCTCGAAGGCGATGCCGACGACATCGAAGCCGCCTTCTACGACGCCCTGCAGCACGGCGACATCGACAAGCTGATGGCGTGCTGGGCCGACGAGGACGAGATCTTCTGCATCCACCCCGGCGGCCCGCGCGTGATCGGCGCCACCGCCATCCGCGCCACCTTCGAGGCGATGTTCGCCGACGGCGGCGCCGTGCGCGCATGGCCCGAGCGGCTGCGCAAGATCACGTCGATGGCCAGCAGCGTGCACAACGTGCTGGAGCGCGTCGAGGTGCTGACCGAACAGGGCACCGCCAACGCGTGGGTGATGGCCACCAACGTCTACCACCGCACCGCGCAGGGCTGGCGGCTGGTGGCGCACCACGCCAGCCCCGGCACCACCAGCGAAATCCGGGAAGTCTCGGACGCGCCTTCGGTGCTGCACTGAGCGGCGTTCCCAAGGCGCCGCCCGGGCGGCCAGCCAGCAGGCTGGCTTCGAGCAACCTCCTTCTTGGGGATGTGGTTCATTGCGCCGCTTTCCAAGCTCTCCTATAAGGAGCGGGAACAGAGGAGATGGATCATGCCCGGCTTTGCACGGGAGTCGTATAAGCGGGTCGCAACGTTTCGGCAATCAGTCGTGGTGTGCTTGCTGATGCTGTTTTCCGCACCCACGCTTCACGCTCAATCCCTGCAATACAACGAGCTTGTCCTGCAACTCGTCGAGCACACGCTCGTGCACCTCACGATTACTGGCAAGCTTCCCGATGGAACGGAGATATCGAAGGTCGAAGCGACGGGCTTTTTAGTCTCTCACGGGTCACGTGGTGACTGCGAAGCATGTCGCCATGACGCGGACACGCTGGGACCAGCATGCTGCTTCGCTTGTCCAGAAGAACGAGTCTCCGCTGACATGGGCGCAGAAGAACATTGTCTACACCGGAAAGCTGCGAAAGAGCGACTCGGACGCATTCCTGTTGGTGCCGGTTGCTGTAAGCGAAACCTCCGACCTCGCCGTTCTCCGGGTCCATACCGACCGAGGGATTGAAGAGACTCGCGTGGCCGATACTGCCGCTCGCTTTTCTGAGTGGCGCAAGCCAAGGCACGGGCGTTTCGGCGTTGGGCTTCCCGATCACGTCCAATGTGCAAAACACGTATGGACCTAACTTCACCAGCAGAATCACAGGGGTAAGCGTGTTCCATGAAGGATACGAGCTGTACTCCGCCAACTTGGGGCTTGAACCTGGGACGAGCGGGGGTCCCGTGTTCAATCAAAAGGGTCAGATCGTCGGCGTCGTCTACGGTGGGCGAGAGTTGACCAACAGAGCCTATTTCACACCGGCCAACGTCTTGGCTCATTTCCTGAATCAGCTCGGCATTGTGCGATAGGGAGCCGCCGTGAATTCACCGATCTGCCGCTGCAGCCTTGTCCGGGGTTACACGTGGCTCCTTGTCGTAGTCCTGATCATGATGGGCACTGCGAATGTCGCAGCGCAGACTGCCTCGGCAAGACCCCACGGGAGCGCCCTCCAATCAGGAGACTTGATCTGGCCACGGAGTCCGTCGTCCATCGTGCCATATGACTCCTCCGAGGAAGTCACTCGCGAAGTCGCGGCGGCCCAATGGCAACTGGAGCGCGATGGTTTTGTCGCGAAGGTTCGCAGCGACCCGACCTCCTCCCCCGAACTTCGTCAGTTGGCAACATACCTCGAAGCTCTGTCATACGGAGAGTTTGCGACGCGCTATCTGTCCGACGTGGACACCGCGAGAATCGCGGAGTATGGTGGCTTGGACGACATCTTCTCGGTTGGCCACGTCGGCATCATCGACGTTGTGGGGGGCGTGCCTTATGTCATCGAGGCAGTGTGGGGCGGTATCAAAAAGGTGCAGAGGATCTCGTACGACGACTGGTTGAAGGCACGACCCAGTTCGTGGGTCTGGGTTGCGCGGCCAGTCGCCATGTCCGACAAGCAGCGCTCCAGCTTCGTCGAGGAGGCGAGATCCTTTGTCGGCAGACCCTACGACTTCTGGAATTTTGACCTTTCAGATGATTCGGCTTTCTATTGCTCCAAGCTGGTCTGGTTGGCCTACCGTCGTGCCGTAGGCCATTCCATCGATGGGCACGCCCCAACCCGCTCTTTTTGGTTTTCTCCCAAACAGCTTTGGTCGTTGCATAGATCGGGTATTCTGCAGAACGTGAACGTTCCGCGGCAGTACTCATACTAGTAGCGAAAGAATCCAGAGCGCCCTTGGCGCGGTGGGACTACCGCGCGCCGTGGTGGCTGCCCGGCGGCAACCTGCAGACGATCTGGGCGGCGCTGTATGCGCGCCGCCTGCCCGCCGAGCAATCCCCGGCGCCGTACCGCCGCGAACGCTGGACCACGCCCGACGGCGACTTCATCGACCTCGACTGGCTGGAAGGCGACGCGGCCGCCGATGCGCCGCTGCTGGTGCTGTTCCACGGCCTCGAAGGTTCGTCGCGCAGCCACTATGCCGAAGCGTTCGCGGGCTTCGCGGCCGCGAACGGCCTGCGCTACGTGGTGCCGCACTTCCGCGGCTGCAGCGGCGAGCTCAACACCGGGCCGCGGGCCTACCACTCGGGCGACCATGAAGAGATCGGCTGGGTGCTGCGGCGGCTGCGCGAGCGGCACGCGGGCGCGCTGCTGGCGGTGGGCGTGTCGCTCGGGGGCAATGCCTTGCTGCGCTGGGCGGGCGAGATGGAAGAAGTCGCAAGCGGGGTCGCCGATGCGGTGGCCGCCGTGTGCTCGCCGCTCGACCTCGCGGCGGGCGGCCAAGCGATCGGCCGCGGCTTCAACCGCGCCGTGTACACGACGATGTTCATGCGCAGCATGAAGCCCAAGGCGCTGGCCAAGCTGGCGCAGCACCCGGGCCTGTTCGACCGCGATGCGATGCTGGCGGCGCGCGACCTCTACCAGTTCGACAACATCTTCACCGCGCCGCTGCACGGCTTCCGCAGCACCGAGGACTACTGGGAGCGCGCGTCGGCCAAGCCGCACCTGCCGCGCATCCGCATCCCGGCGCTGGCGCTGAACGCGCGCAACGATCCTTTCGTGCCGGCGGACAGCCTGCCGCGCGAGGGCGAGGTCGGACCGTGCGTGACGCTCTGGCAGCCGGAGCAGGGCGGCCACGTCGGCTTTCCGGCCGGGCGCTGGCCGGGCCACGTGATGGCGATGCCGGAGGCGGTGGGACGCTGGCTGCTGGCGCAGGGGACCGCGTTCGCCTGACGCGTTACTCGCGGGCCGGGTCGGCCTCGAGCACGACCGGGGGCGTGGGCGCCGGGGGCGGCCACCGGCGGCGACGGGCGGGCCGGCGCCGGCGCGGGTGCCGGTGCGCTCGGCGCGGCAGCGCGGGCCGCGGGCGCGGGCGACGCGGTGTTGCGCACGGCCGCGGCCGGGACGGTGGCCGAAGCCAGCGCCGCGGACGCGGGCGACAGCGGCGCCCCGGGCACGGCGGGCGCATCGCCGCCCGGCGGCGGCCAGCTACTTCGCTGGCCACGCGCGGCGTGCCGATCGGGTTGGCAGCCTTGCCGGCGCGCACGGCGGCCATGTCTTCCTCGCTCGGGTACTGGTTCATCAGCCAGTAGTCGAACACGCGGCGGGCGATCGGCGCGGCCGACGCGGCGCCGAAGCCGGCGTTCTCGACGATCGCGGCCACCACGATCTTCGGGTCGTCGGCCGGCGCGAAGGCGATGTAGAGCGCGTGGTCGCGCTGGTGCTCTTCCAGCTTCGAGGCGTTGTACTTGGCGCCCCGGCCACGCCCACGGCCTGCGCGGTGCCGGTCTTGCCGCCCGACAGGTAGCCCGCCCCCGGAACACGCGGGTGCCGGTGCCCTGCTGCGTCACGCCGACCATCGCCTTGCGGATCACCGCGACGTGGTCCGGGTTCAGCCCGAGGTCTTCCGGCGGCGCGACGGCGATCGGCTCGCGCGCCTTGGTCATGGCGTCCTGCGTGGCGATCACCAGGTGCGGCTTGTTCTTGACGCCGTTGTTGGCGACGATGGCCGTGGCCTGCGCCAGCTGCAGCATGGTGAAGCTGTTGTAGCCCCGGCCGATGCCCAGCGAGATGGTCTCGCCGGCGTACCACTTCTTCTGTTCGGGCCGCTTGTAGTAGTTGCGCTTCCACTCCTGGCTGGGCAGCACCCCGCGCACCTCCCCACGGATGTCGATGCCCGTGTACTGCCCGAAGCCCAGCGGCTTCATGAAGTCGTGCATCAGGTCCACGCCCATGTCGTTGGCGAGCGAATAGAAATACACGTTGCTCGACAGCGCAATGGCGCGATGCAGGTCGACCGGGCCGAGGCCGTGGTCGCCGTGGCTGCGGAAGACATGGCCGCCGAACGACCGGGAGCCGCCGTCGTTGATGACCTGCGCGGCCGAGCGCTTGCCGGTCTGCAGCGCCGCCAGCCCCATGAAAGGCTTGTAGGTCGAGCCGGGCGGATAGGTGCCGCGCAAGGCGCGGTTGAGCAGCGGCTTGTCGATGGACTCGTTCAGCATCGCCCAGTTTTCCCGGTCGATGCCGTCGACGAACAGGTTGGGATCGAACGTGGGCTTGCTGACGAAGGCCAGCACCTCGCCGGTCTTCGGGTCCATCGCCACCAGCGCGCCGCGCCGGTCGCCGTACATGTCTTCCACCAGCCGCTGCAGCTTGATGTCGAGCGCCAGCACCACGGTGTCGCCGGGCGTCGCCGGGCTGCTGGCCAGCTTGCGGACCGCGTGGCCGCCGGCGGAAGTCTCGACCTGCTCGACGCCGGTGATGCCGTGCAGCTGCTTCTCGAAACTCTGCTCCACGCCCAGCTTGCCGATGTATTCGGTGCCGCGGTAGTTGGCGACCTCTTCCTCGGGCCACTCTTCGATCTGCTTCTTCTCGGTCTGGTTGATGCGGCCGATGTAGCCGATCACGTGGCTGGCGAGTTCGCCCGGGGATAGCTGCGGAACAGGCGCGCCTTGATGTCGACGCCCGGGAACCGGAAGCGCTGCGCCGCGAAGCGCGCCACTTCCTCGTCGGTCAGCTTGGTGCGCAGGGGCACCGACTCGACGGTGCGCGACTCTTCGAGCAGCTTGCGGAAGCGCCGCTTGTCGCGCGGCTGGATCTCGATGATCTGGCCCAGCTCTTCCACCACGCTGTCGAGCGGGCGGTTCAAGCGCGAGCGCTGGATCTCCAGCGTGTAGGCCGAGTAGTTGCTGGCCAGGACGATGCCGTTGCGGTCGAGGATCAGGCCGCGGTTGGGCACGATCGGGACGATGGCCGTGCGGTTCGCCTCGGCCTGCTCGTCGAACTGCTCGTGCTTGAGCACCTGCAGGTACACCGTGGCGGGAGGCCAGCAGGATGAAGCACAGCAGCACCACCGCGCTGGCGGCGAGGATGCGCCCGCGGAACCGCGAGAGCTCGGCTTCGACGTTGCGCAGTTCCGTCATGGCGTGTTCTTACAGCGGCCTATTTTCGTCGGGATCCGGCGGCCTGCGCTGCGGCAGCAGCAGCAGGATGCTGATGATCGGCCAGAGTGCGGCTTCGATCACGGGCGCCAGCAGCACGGTATTGCCGGGGTAGGCGCCGCCGGCCAGCATCCGGATCGCCAGCTCGATGCCATGGGCGGCGGCGAACAGCGGCAGCACCTGCACGGCCTGCGACGGCACCGAGAACCACAGCAGGCGGCGGTGGATGGTGATCGCGAAGTAGCTCAGCGTGGTGTACGCCGGGGCGTGCTGGCCCAGCAGCGAAGCCTGGTGAACGTCGATCGCCAGCCCGAACACGAAGGCGGTGGCCACGCCGACGCGCAGCGGCTGGTGGACGCTCCAGAACACCAGCACCAGCGCGAGGAAGTCGGGCATCCACGGCAGCCGGCCGACGGGCAGCATGTTGCCCATCATCGCCATCAGCAGCGTGAACCAGATGAACAGCGGGTTGGCGGGCAGCAGCAGCTGCTGGCCGGGGCGCATGATCATGGCCGCGGCCCTCCCTTGAGCTGCCGCTTGGGCGCCGGGCCGGCGGCCGCGTCGTCGGGCTCCGGCCGCGCCGGGATCTGCGTGAGCAGCGGCTTGAGCACCATCACGTGACGGGCGCCGCCGACCGGGGCTTGCGGCGCGCAGGTGATGCGGGCGAACGCGGAGTCGGGGCGGCGCTCGACCTTCTCGACCTTGGCCACCGGGATGCCGGGCGGGTAGACGCCGTCGACGCCGCTGGTGGTGAGCAGGTCGCCGGCCTGCACGTCGGCGTTGGCAGCCATGTAGCGCAGCTCGAGCCCGGCCGAGCCCAGCGAGCCGGCGTCGCCGTACGCGATGCCGCGGGCGCCGGTGCGGGTGTTGAGGATCGGGATCACCTGCTCGCGGTCGGTCACCAGCGTCACCTCGCTGATCAGCGGGTGCACGCGGGTCACCCGCCCAGCACGCCGGATTCGTCGATCACCGGCGAGCCCGGTTCGATGCCCTGCGCCATGCCCTTGTCGATGATCACCTTGCGGGTGTACGGATCGGCCGCGTCGTACAGCACTTCGGCCGCGGTGGACGGCGTCGTCAGGCGCTGGCGCAGTTCGAGCAGCTTGCGCAGTTGGCTGTTCTCCAGCGTGAGCTGGTCGACCTGGTTGGCGCGCAGCGCCTGCAGGATGAGCTTGCGGCGGGCGTCCTCCTCGGTCGTGCGCGCGTTGTGCAGGCCGCCGAAGTAGTCGCCCACGTAGCGCGCCGCCAGCACCGGCCGCATGGCGACCCATTGCATGGGGAACAGCACGGCCGCGACGGCGGAACGCACCGGCTGCGTGATCTTGAAGCGGGCGTCGGCCACCATCAGGAACAGCGCCGGGGCGCTGAACAGCATCAGCTTGGAGATGGCCGAGTGGCCCTGCTTGAAGAAGGGCGGGGGGTGCGGTCGAGGGTGCCTAAGGGCATGACGGATGACTACGCTTCGCTCGATGACAAATGACAAAGGAAGGCAGGGGCACCCGCATTGTCATGCCAGGCGGAGCCGGCGTGTCATGCCTGCGCAGCAGGCGTCATTCGTCATTCAGAAGTGAAGATCGAACCGAGGCGTTCCATCCGCTCCAGCGCGATGCCGCAGCCGCGGACCACGCAGGTCAGGGGTTCTTCGGCCACCAGCACGGGGAGGCCGGTTTCTTCGGCCAGCAGGCGGTCGAGGTCACGCAGCAGGGCGCCGCCGCCGGTGAGCATCATGCCGCGCTCGGCGATGTCGGCGCCGAGTTCCGGCGGGGTGTGCTCCAGCGCCGTCTTGACCGCCGAGACGATGTTGTTCAGCGGGTCGGTCAGCGCTTCGAGGATTTCGTTCGACGAGATCGTGAAGCTGCGGGGCACGCCTTCGGAGAGGTTGCGGCCCTTGACCTCCATCTCCTTGACTTCGCTGCCGGGGAAGGCGCTGCCGATGTTCTTCTTGATCGCTTCGGCCGTGGGCTCGCCGATCAGCATGCCGTAGTTGCGGCGGATGTAGCTGATGATCGCCTCGTCGAATTTGTCGCCGCCGACGCGCACGCTGCCCTTGTAGACCATGCCGCCCAGCGAGATGACGCCCACCTCGGTGGTGCCGCCGCCGATGTCGACGACCATCGAGCCCGACGCTTCCGACACCGGCAGGCCGGCGCCGATGGCCGCTGCCATGGGTTCCTCGATCAGGTAGACCTCGGCCGCGCCGGCGCCCAGCGCCGATTCGCGGATGGCCCGGCGTTCCACCCGGGTGGAGCCGCAGGGCACGCAGATGATGATGCGGGGGCTGGGCCTCAGGACGGACCGGGGATGGACCATCTTGATGAACTGCTTGAGCATCTGCTCGGTGACGGTGAAGTCGGCGATCACGCCGTCCTTCATCGGGCGGATCGCCTCGATGTTGCCGGGCACCTTGCCCAGCATGGCCTTCGCTTCGCGGCCGACGGCCCGGATCGACTTCTTGCCACGGGGGCCGCCTTCGTGGCGAATGGCGACCACGGAAGGCTCGTCGAGCACGATGCCCTTGTCACGAACGAAGATCAGGGTGTTGGCCGTGCCCGGTCGATGGCCGGTCGGTGGAGAGATAGCGTCGGAAAGCTCCGAACATGGGGGAATCCTTGTTTCTTCTGTGAAAGCGGCCGCGGGGAGCGGCCGTTGCACGGGCGGGCGAGGCTGCGCGCGCCGAAGGCGGGATAATACCGCATCCCCTGTGCCGGACACCCTTGCGGAACCCCTCCGCTGGTTACATCCGGTTATCGCGCCAGCCCCTTTCCAGACCATGTCCCTCAACCCCCAAGACATCAGCCGCATCGCCAACCTGGCGCGGCTGGAACTGCGCCCCGAGGAGAGCGAGCGCATGCTGACCGGCATCAACGAGTTCTTCACCATCGTGGAGAAGATGCGCGCCGTGGACACTTCCGGCGTCGAGCCGCTGACCCACCCGGTGGCCGCGATCCAGGAGGTCGCGCTGCGCCTGCGCGAAGACGTGGCGAGCGAGCCGAACCAGCGCGAAGCCAACCAGCGCAGCGCCCCCGCGGTGGAGCGCGGGCTGTTCCCCGTGCCGAAGGTGATCGAATGAGCAAGGACCTGCACGACCTGGGCGTGGCCCAACTGGCGCGCAAGCTGAAGGCGAAAGAGGTCTCGGCCGAAGAGGCGGCGCGGCATTTCCCGGCGCGCGGCGCGGCGCATGCGTCGCTCGGCGCGTACCTCGCCACCGATGAAGAAGCGACGCTGGCGCAGGCCCGCGCCGCGGACGCGCGCATCGCCGCGGGCGACGCCGCGCCGCTGCTCGGCGTGCCGATCGCGCACAAGGACGTCTTCGTCACGAAGGACTTCCCGAGCACCGCCGGCTCGAAGATGCTGGAAGGCTATCGCTCGCCGTTCGATGCGACCGTGGTGCGCAAGCTGGCCGAGGCCGGCACCGTGACGCTGGGCAAGCTGAACTGCGACGAGTTCGCCATGGGCTCGTCGAACGAGAACTCGGCCTACCGGCCGGCGCAGAACCCCGGGACACCAGCCGCATTCCCGGCGGCTCGTCGGGCGGCAGCGCCGTGGCGGTGGCCGCGCGCATGGCTCCGGCGGCGACCGGCACCGACACCGGCGGCTCGATCCGCCAGCCGGCCTCGTTCTGCGGCGTCACCGGCATCAAGCCGACCTATGGGCGGGCCTCGCGCTACGGGATGATCGCGTACGCCTCCAGCCTCGACCAGGCGGGGCCGATGGCACGCAGCGCCGAGGACTGCGCGTTGCTGTTGTCGGCGCTCTGCGGGCCGGACCCGGACCGCGATTCCACTTCGCTCGACGTGCCGGCCGAAGACTTCAGCCGCGGGCTGGAAGCCTCCATCGATGGCCTTCGCATCGGCGTGCCGAAGGAGTTCTTCGGCGAAGGACTTGCCGACGACGTTCGTGCCTGCATCGATGCCGCGCTGAAGCAGTACCAGGCGCTCGGCGCGAAGCTGGTGGAGATCTCGCTGCCGCGCACCGAGCTCGCGATCCCCGTGTACTACATCATCGCGCCCGCCGAGGCGAGCTCGAACCTGTCGCGCTTCGACGGCGTGAAGTTCGGCCACCGCGCGAAGCAGCACGGCGACCTGCTGGACATGTACAAGAAGACGCGCGCCGAAGGCTTCGGCGACGAGGTCAAGCGCCGCATCATGATCGGCACCTACGTGCTCTCGCACGGCTACTACGACGCCTACTACCTGCAGGCGCAGAAGATCCGCCGCATGATCGCCGACGATTTCCAGCAGGCCTTCAAGAGCTGCGACGTGATCGCCGGCCCGGTGGCGCCCTCGGTGGCGTGGAAGCTCGGCGCGCACGCCGATCCGCTCGCGGACTACCCGGCCGACATCTTCACGCTGCCCGGTTCGCTGGCCGGCCTGCCCGGCATGAGCGTGCCTTGCGGTTTCGGCGAAGGCGGCATGCCGGTGGGCCTGCAGCTGATCGGCAACTACTTCGGCGAGGCGAAGCTGCTGAACGCCGCGCACCGCTTCCAGCAGGCGACCGATTTCCACCTCCGCAAGCCGGAGGGTTTCTGATGAAGAAATCTGTCATCCCGGCCTTGAGCCGGGATCCATGGATTGCGGGTCAAGCCCGCAATGACAAGCAATGAGCAAATTGATTCAAGGCTACGAAGTCGTCATCGGCTTCGAGACGCACGCCCAGCTTTCCACGCAAAGCAAGATCTTCAGCCGCTCGCCGACCGCTTTCGGCGCCGAGCCGAACACGCAGGCTTCGCCGGTCGACCTGGCGCTGCCCGGCACGCTGCCGGTGATGAACCAGGGCGCCGTCGAACGTGCCATCCGCTTCGGCCTCGCGATCGGCGCGCACGTGGCGCCGCGCAGCATCTTCGCGCGCAAGAACTACTTCTATCCCGACCTGCCCAAGGGCTACCAGATCTCGCAGTTCGAGATCCCGGTGGTGCAGGGCGGCAGCGTGGAGTTTTTCCCGGGCGAAGAGAAGAAGTCGGTGCGGCTGGTGCGCGCCCACCTCGAGGAAGACGCGGGCAAGTCGCTGCACGAGGACTTCATCGGCCAGTCGGGCATCGACCTGAACCGCGCGGGCACGCCGTTGCTGGAGATCGTCACCGAGCCCGACATGCGTTCGTCCGACGAGGCGGTGGCGTACGCCAAGGAACTGCACAAGATCGTCACGTGGATCGGCATCTGCGACGGCAACATGCAGGAAGGCAGCTTCCGCTGCGACGCCAACGTGTCGGTGCGCAAGCCGGGCGGTCCCCCGGGCACGCGGCGCGAGATCAAGAACCTGAACAGCTTCAAGTTCATGAAGGAGGCGATCGACTTCGAGATCCGCTGGCAGATCGAGCAGATCGAGGACGGGCTCGCGATCCAGCAGGCGACGGTGCTGTTCGACCCTGACACCGGCGAAACCCGCGCGATGCGCACCAAGGAAGACGCCGCCGACTACCGCTACTTCCCCGACCCGGACCTGCCGCCGCTGGTGATCGCGCCCGAGTGGGTGGAGCGCGTGCGCAGCGAGATGCCGGAGCTGCCGCGCCTGATGGCGGCGCGCTTCGTCGCCGACTACGGGCTGCCCGAGTACGACGCCACCACGCTGACGCAAAGCAAGGCGATGGCGGCCTACTTCGAGGAAGCGGCGAAGGCGAGCGGGCAGGCCAAGCTGGCCAGCAACTGGATCATGGGCGAGCTGTCGCGCCGCTTGAATGCGCAGGACATGGCGATCGACGACGCGCCGGTGAAGGCCGCGACGCTCGCCACGCTGCTGAAGCGCATCGCCGACGGCACTGTGTCCAACAACGCCGCGCGCCAGGTGTTCGAGGCGCTGTGGAGCGGCGAGGGCAGCGAAGTCGACGCGCTCATCGAAGCCAAGGGCCTCAAGCAGATGAACGACAGCGGCGCGCTCGAAGGGATCGTCGACGAGGTCATCGCCAACAACGCCGCCAACGTGGAGCAGATCCGCGCCGGCAAGGACAAGGCGTTCAACGCGCTGGTCGGCCAGGCGATGAAGGCGAGCAAGGGCAAGGCGAACCCCCAGCAGGTGGGGGAGATGCTGCGGAAGAAGCTGGGGATTTGAGGCCGCAGTGGTGCGCAGCGAAGCTGCACACCCTACGGCGCTCAACCTGCCCCGTACCGGTCCCTATACGCCGCCACCTTCGCATGGTGCGCGCCGAGCTCCCCGCCGGCGTGCTCCTGCAGGTACTGCAGCAGGTCGTCGAGCGTGGCGATCGCGCACACCTGCAGGCCCAGCCGCTCCCGCACGTACTGCACGGCGCTCCAGTCGACGTCGGCGCCGTTCTCCGTCGCCTTCTCCTGCCGGTCCAGCGCAATCGCCACCGCGTGCGGCGTCGCGCCCGCCGCCTGGATCAGCGCGATCGACTCGCGGGCCGCGGTACCGGCCGACATCACGTCGTCGATCACCAGCACGTTGCCGCGCACCGGCGCACCGACGAGCGAGCCGCCTTCGCCATGGTCCTTGGCTTCCTTGCGGTTGTACGCGTAGGGCACGTTGCGGCCCATGCGCGCGAGCTCGATCGCAACAGCCGCCCCCAGCGGGATGCCTTTGTACGCGGGACCGAAGATCATGTCGAAGGCGATGCCGGAAGCGGTGATCCGCTGTGCATAGAATTGCGCCAGCCGGCCGAGCTTGGCGCCGTCGTCGAACAGCCCCGCATTGAAGAAGTAGGGTGACAGGCGCCCGGCCTTGGTCTTGAATTCGCCGAAGCGCAAGACGCCGGACTGCACCGCGAACTCCACGAAATCCTGCGCCAGCCGGTCCTGACCCGCACTCGCCACCATGGGAACATCCTTGTTCAAACTGACCAGCCTCAACCTCAACGGGATCCGCTCCGCCCACAGCAAGGGGCTGGAGGCGTGGATCGCCGCGCACGACCCGGATTGTATTTGCGTGCAGGAAGTGAAGGCCCAGCACGCCGACGTGGCGGGCAAGTTCGACCAGCTCGCGGGGCTCAAGGGCCACTTCCACTTCGCCGAGAAGAAGGGCTACTCGGGCGTGGGCATCTACAGCAGGCACGAGCCGAGCGACGTGCTGGCCGGCTTCGGCTGCAACGAATTCGACCCCGAAGGCCGCTACCGGAGGCGCGCTTCGACACGCCGCAGCGCAAGCTGTCGATCATCAGCGCGTACTTCCCCAGCGGCTCCTCCGGCGAGGAGCGGCAGCAGGCCAAGTTCCGCTTCCTGGAACGGTTCGAACCGCACCTCGCGCGGCTGCGGGGCGAGCGCGACTTCATCCTGTGCGGCGACGTCAACATCGCGCACAAGGAAGCCGACCTGAAGAACTGGAAAGGCAACCGCAAGAACAGCGGCTTCCTGCCGGAGGAACGCGCCCGGATGACCAAGCTGCTGGACCACCACGGCGTGGTCGACGTCTCTACCGGCACCTGCGGCCCGACACGACCGAGGACGCGTACACGTGGTGGAGCAACCGCGGGCAGGCCTATGCGAAGAACGTGGGGTGGCGGCTGGACTACCACCGGCCACGCCGCCGATCGGCGCGCTCGCGCGCAGCGAGGCGATCTACAAGGAGCAGCGCTTCTCCGACCACGCGCCGATCACGGTGGAGTACGCGTTCCAGATCTGAGCGGACGGGTGTAGGCACGCTCCCACCCCACTGGGTGCCCTTCACCCACTGCGCCGGGCGCCTCAGCGGGACATACTGGAAGGTCCCGATCCGGCGCCCATGAACCATCCCCTCCAGACCTTTCGCGGCACCTCCCGCCTCACCAAGGTCCTGATTTCCATCGGGGCGGTGCTGGTGCTGCTCGCGCTGCTGCTGATCTTCTTCCCGTGGGACCTGCTGCGCGGCCCGCTCAACCGCTACGTGTCCGAGGAAACCGGCCGCAAGTTCGAGATCACCCGCCGCCTCGACGTGAAGCTGGGGCGGACGACCCGCGTGTTCGCCGACGGTATCGAGTTCGCCAACCCTGCGTGGGCGGCAGACCCGTTCCTGCTGAAGGCCGATTCGGCGGAACTGCACATCCGCCTGTGGCCCCTGCTGAAGAAGCAGGTGGAACTGCCCTTCCTCGGCTTGCGCGGCGCGCAGCTCGGCCTGCAGATGGAAGCGGACGGCCGCCGCACCCGGGCGCTGGACAAGAATTCGTCGGACGAGGGCTCGGTGCCTTCCATCGGCCGCATGCAGGTCGACGGCGGCAGCCTGCACTTCGTCTCGGCGCCGCAGCAGGCCGACATCCGCGCGGACTTCACGCTCAAGGAGGGCTCGGGCGAGGCGATGCCGCTTTCCTACCGCGCCAAGGGCAGCTGGAGGAAGCAGCCTTTCACCGCCGAAGGCCGGACCGGCAGCGTGCTGCAGATCGGCAGCAAGGCCGAGGCGCAGCAGGATCCCTTCCCGCTCGAGATCCGCGCCGCCGCCGGCCGCACGCGCTTCGATGCCACTGGCACGATCGGCAACCTCGCGCAGCTCGATGGCATCGATGCGAAGGTCGACCTGCGCGGTGTCACGCTCGCCGAGCTGCACCAGTTGCTCGGCGTGGTGCTGCCGGGGACGCCGCCGTATGCGCTCAAGGGGCAGTTGCGCAAGCAGGGCGACACGTGGAGCGTCAAGCAGATGCAGGGCGAGCTCGGCGAGTCGGACCTGAGCGGCGAACTGACCTACCAGAAGGGCGAGAAGGTCCCGCGCCTCACCGGCAAGGTCGAGTCCAAGCGGCTCGACTTCAACGACCTCGGCCCGCTGATCGGGTTGCAGACCGACAAGCAGAAAGCCGGTGTGGACGCGACGCCGCCGGAGGTGCTGGCAGCCAACCGCAAGATGCGGCGGACCGGCGACGAGAAGCTGCTCCCCGTGAAGAAGCTCGACTTCAGCAAGTTCAAGGACATGGACGCCGACGTCTGGTACTCGGCGGCGAGCGTGCGTGCATGCATGCAGGCGCTGCCGGTCACGCAGCTCAAGGTGCATGTGCAGCTCGCGTCGGGTGCGATGAAGCTCGATCCGCTGGAAATGGGCGTGGCCGGCGGACGGGCCACCGGCAGGATCCACGTCAATTCGGCGAGCACGCCGGCCACCGCGCTGATCCAGCTCGATGGGCGTTCGCTGCAGATCAACCAGCTTTTTCCGTCCGTCCAGCGCCTGCAGGCGAGCTTCGGCAGCCTGAATGCCAAGGTCGACCTGCAAGGGCGCGGAGACTCCATCGCGGCGCTGCTGGGCTCCTCGTCCGGGAGCATGGGGTTGCTCACGGGTCGAGGCCAGTTCAGCAACATCCTGCTGGAATTCCTCGGGCTGGACGGGGGCGAGGTGATCCGGCTGTTCGTGCGCGGCGACAAGCAGGTGCAGTTGCGCTGCGCGGCGGCGGCCTTCGAGGTGAAGCAGGGCGTGCTGGAAACCAAGACGCTGTTGCTGGACACGAGCGACACCGTGGTGCATGGCGACGGGCGCGCCAGCTTCGCCACCGAGGGCATCGACCTGGTGCTGCGTCCCGAACCCAAGGACGTGAGCATCCTGAGCGTGCGCACGCCGCTGCACATCGGCGGCACCTTCGCGCAGCCCAAGGTGCGGCCGGAGGGCGGGTCCCCGGCGGCCCGCGGCGTGCTCGCGCTGGGGCTGGCGGCAATCAATCCCTTGCTGGCGCTGGCCGCAACGATCGAGACCGGCCCGGGCCAGGACGCCGATTGCGCGCAGAGCTTCAAGGAAGCGAGCGCGGTCGCGAAGACCGGGTCGCCGACGAAGGCAGCGCCGGCGTCCACCGCCGCGCGCTGAGCGCGCAATCTGCTGAGCCACCTACACCGGCTCGGTCGCGCCGCCTGAAGAAGAGCTGTCGCGGCGACGGCGTCCGTCACCATGGACGGCCTCGTGCACGCCCTGCTGGTGGTCGCCGTGCTCGTCGTCGTCCAGCTGCCGCGCGGCCGCAAGGTCCTCTAGGGCCGCGAGCGAGCGAAAGAAAGGGAGCCTCGGCTCCCTTTTCTTTTTGCAGCCCGGGCCTCAGGCCTTGTCGGGCACGGATTCGCCAGGCGTGGCTGCCGGCTCCTGCACCTCGGCGACCGGCGCCGGCTCGAGGTGCGGCTTCTTGCCCGGCTGCACGGCATGGGCGCCGTGGGGCACCTCTTCGTGCCGGTGCTTCTTTTCCTGCGCCACCTTCTTGTCGTGCGCGATGTTGCGGGGGTCCGTCACTTCTTCGCGTTCTCGACGATTTCCTTGGCATCGCCCAGCGCCTTCTGGCCCTTGCCTTCGACCTGGCCCAGCACGCCCTTGGCTTCCTGCTCGCGGTTGCCGGTCACCCGGCCCGCCGTCTCCTGCACCTTGCCGGCCACATCCTTGGCGACGCCCTGTACCGGGTCCTTGTTCATCTCGTTCTTTCGTTCGCGTGGGCCGAAGCCGCCGGAGGCGTCCTAGGGATCACCGCTCCACGATGACCGGGAACGCGGTTGCGCGGCGAAAGGAACCAGGCCGCGGGAGGGTGGGAGCCGTCCCACCAAAGGGCGCGCCGGCGTTGCTAGGATCGGCACCCCATGATCGTCCGCGACCGCCCCCACGGGGCCCACCTGTTCTTCATCCTGCGCGGCTCGGTGCTGCCGCACATCGCCTACGAACTCGCCATCTGCACCGGCGTGGCCGTGGCCGTCACGTTGACGCACGGCTTCGTGTGGCAATGGAAGGTCACGCTCACCACCGTGCCGTTCTCGCTGATCGGCCTGGCGCTGGCGATCTTCCTCGGCTTCCGCAACAACGCGGCCTACGACCGCTACTGGGAGGCGCGCAAGCTGTGGGCCGACGTAGCCTCGCGCTCGCGCAGTTTCGCGCGGCAGCTGCAGACGCTGCTGCACTTCGAGCAGCCGGCGCGCCGCGAGGAGCCCGAAGACCCGCGCACGCACATGGTCCTGGCCACCATCGCGTTCGGCCACGCGCTGCGGCACCAGTTGCGCGAGACCGACGACCACGCCCGACCTGCGCCGCCTGCTGCCCGAGCGCGACGTCGCCGGATTCGCCGCGTCGGGACGCGGCACCGAGTACCTGCTGCGCCGCATCGGCGACGACCTGGGCCGGCTGCTGCGCGCCCGGCGCGTCGACGCGCCGGTGGCGGCGGACATGGATGCCTCGCTGACCGGCCTGGCCGGCGGCGGCGGGCTGCGAGCGCATCAAGACCACGCCCATGCCCTTTCCGTACACGCTGCTGCTGCACCGGACGGCGTGGCTCTATTGCTTCCTGCTGCCCTTCGGGCTGGTCGACACGGTGGGCTTCATGACGCCGTTCGTGGTCGCCATCGTGGCCTACACCTTCTTCGGGCTCGACGCGCTCGGCGACGAGATCGAGGAGCCGTTCGGGCTGGCCGCCAACCACCTGCCGCTGGACGCGATCACGCGGATCATCGAGGTGGACCTGCTGGAGGCGCTCGGCGAGCGCGACCTGCCGCCGTTGCTGGAGCCGGTGGGGCACCGGCTCACCTGACTCACCATTCGACCAGGCTGAAGCCCGGGCTCAACACCGTGCGCTTGCGGTTGTAGTCGAGCAGGCTGTCGCCGAACCCGGTGAACAGTTGCGTGTGCAACTGCAGCCCGCCGCTGTCGGGGCCCGGGGCGCGGAACCACTCCAGCCGCACGGAGCCGCGGCCGTTGCTCTTGAGCGAATGGCGCCCCGTGGCCGCCACGATGTTGTCGCGGTTCACCTGCCAGCTCCCGCGCAGTTCGCCGCGGCCGATGTAGTTGCTGATGCCGGGGTTGTCGTTGTCGACCGCGTCTTCGGGCAGCCGGTACCAGGCGCGGGCATGCAGCTGGAACGGCCCGCCCTCGGCGCCGACCATCGCGTAGACGCGGTTCCAGCTGCGGGAATAGGGCAGCGACTGGCCATTGGACTGGTGCACCACCCCGACGCCGCCATAGCGCAGGCGCCATTCGCCGTCCTTCGCGCCTTGCAGCGGCAGCACGTAGATCAGCTCCGGCTCGTGGTCGGTGCTGCGGAACGGGCGCGACAGGCCGGGGCTGAACAGCTGCCAGTACGACTGCTGCGTATAGCCGATCCAGAGCGAGTCGCTGCCCTGCGGCGCGAGCGGACGCAGCAGGCCCTGCGCGACCTTGGTGCGGACGGAGAGCTGCAACCGCGTCTCGGTGTTGCGGTAGTCGATGTCGCCGGCCGCGTTGTTGGCGGGGTTGCCGGAGGAGGGCCGGCGGTTGACCGTGTCCGACGTCACCAGGGGCGAGCGTGAGCGGCCGGTAGCCGCGGATGCCGAAGGTGCCGCAGTCGGCGCCGGGCTCCAGCTCCCAGTAGCGCGAAAGCTGCGAGTAGTTGGTGTCGTGGCAGCCCTCCAGCGACGTCAGGCGCAGGTTGCGCCACGGCCCGGTGGTCACGGGCGGCGGCAGCGCGGCGGCCGTGGCGGGCGACTCCAGCGCCGAGGCGGCGGGCACGACCGTGCTCGGCGTGGTTGCGGCAGCGGGCTTGGCGCGCTGCGTTTCGGCCCAGCGGTCGAAGCAGGAAAGGCGGTCGGCGGCGTTGCCCGGGGCCGAACACGATTGCCAGCCGGCGTCCCGGGCGTAGGCGGCGGAGGCCGGGGGCAGCGCAGCGGCGATGAGGAAATTGCGGAGCATGGCGAATGGTAGCGGCAGCCCGGGGGCGCAGCGCGGACCGCGGGCCTAGTGCTTGCGCAGAATGAAGGTCCGCGGCGTCTCGTCTTCCGCCTGCCAGTGCCGCGGATCTCGCGGCCGCAGGAGCCGTCGACCACGTTCCCGGTCCAGACCGCGTAGAGGCGCTTGCCGTCGTCCGACTCGCGCAGCGAGAGCTCGCCGCGTTCGAGGTCGCCCGCCACCACGCCGCGTTCGCCATTGCGGTTGATGCCGCCGCGAAAGCTGCTTTCGTCTTCGGGGTGCGGCTCGATCAGCAGCGTGGCGCCTTGCCAGAGGCCCCGAATTCGGCGCGCCAGAGTCCGAGCATCTGGGCCAGCCCGCTTTCGGCCGGCCGCGGGCACGGCGCCTGCGCCATGCACACCGATGCGCCGCAGAGCAGCGCCCCCACCAGCCAGCCTTTCATGGCGCGCCGGCAGCGGCGGCGGCGGCCGCGATGGACTCCGCGCTCTTCTTCGCGAACTCCGCCCGCAGCGCCTTGAGCTTCTCGCGCGGGTCCTCCCGCGTCGTGATCTTGTTGAGCGCCATCTCCGCGATGAAGCGGCTCGGCTGCGCCACCACGAGCTCGCGGCCCTTCTTGCGCTTCTTGCTCCAGCTCACGGCCAGCGTGCGCTGCGCGCGCGTGATGCCCACGTACATCAGCCGGCGTTCTTCCTGCAGGCGTGCGGCGAAGGCTTCGCTGACGGTCTTGCCTTCCTCGTCCTCGGGCTTGAAGGGCAGCATGCCCTCGACGCAGGCGACCAGCATCACGTGCGGCCACTCCAGGCCCTTGGACGCGTGCAGCGTCGACAGCGTGACGACGTTCTGGTCCTTCTCGCGCTCGCTGATCGTGGAGAGCAGCGCGATCGTCTGCGCCACCTCCAGCAGGCTCTTGCGCTCGCTGGGGATGGCCACGCCGGCCGCGTCGTCGATCTCGCCGCCGCAGCGCTTGGACATCCAGTCGATGAAGTCCAGCACGTTGGTCCAGCGCGCCGCCGCCACCTTTTCGTTGTCCTCGCCGTCGTACAGGTGCTTCTCGTAGCCGATCTCCTTCAGCCACTCCAGCAGGAAAGCCTTGGCGTCTTCGGCGCCGACCGTGTGCCGCGCGCGGTATTCGAGGTCGTTCACGTAGCGGCCGAACTCGTGCAGGCTGCCCACGGCACGCGCGGCGAGCACGCTGCCGAGCGAGGACGAGAACAGCGCCTCGAACAGGCTCAGCTTGTACTTGCCCGCGAACTCGCCCGGGCTGCCCAGCGTCTGGTGCCCGATGCCGCGCTTGGGCGTCGTCACGCAGCGCAGGAAGGCCGGGTCGTCGTCGTTGTTCACCCACAGCCGCAGCCACGCGCAGAGGTCGCGGATCTCGGCGCGGTCGAAGAAGCTCTGGCCGCCCGAGACCTTGTAGGGGATGGCGGCCTTGCGCAGCGCCTGCTCCAGCACGCGCGCGCAGTGGTTGGCGCGGTACAGCACCGCGAAGTCCTTCCACTCGGTGGCCTGGCCGTTGGCGCGGATCGACTGGATGCGCGCCACCATGCGTTCGGCTTCGTGCTCCTCGCTGTCGCAGTCGACCACGCGCACCGGCTCGCCTTCGCCCAGTTCGGAGAAGAGCGTCTTCGGGAACAGCTTGGGATTGGGGCCGATCACGTTGTTGGCCGCGCGCAGGATGGCGCTGGTGGAACGGTAGTTCTGCTCCAGCTTGATGACCTTGAGCGTCGGGTAGTCGACCGGCAGCTTGCGCAGGTTGTCCAGCGTGGCGCCGCGCCAGCCGTAGATCGACTGGTCGTCGTCGCCCACCGCCGTGAAACGGCCGCGCTCGCCCACCAGCAACTTGAGCAGTTCGTACTGCGTGGCGTTGGTGTCCGGTACTCGTCGACGAGCACGTGGCCCATCGCCTTCTGCCACTTCTCGCGCACCTCGGGATGGTCGCGCAGCAGCCGCAGCGGCATGCCGATCAGGTCGTCGAAGTCGACGCTCTGGTACGCGGCCAAGCGTTCTTCGTAGCGGGCCATGATCTTGGCGATCATCTGCTCGTCGCCGTCCTTGGCCTGCGCCGCCGCCGGGCCGCGTTCAGGCCGGCGTTCTTCCAGCCGCTGATCGTCCATTGCCGGTGCGCGCCGTCGCCGCGTCGGTGGTGCCGCCGGCGTCCTTCAGGATGCTGGTGACGTCGTCGGTGTCCGGATGGAGAACTGCGGCTTGAGGCCGAGCGCGGCGCCGTCCTGGCGCATCATCCGCACGCCCAGCGCGTGGAAGGTGCAGATCAACACCTTCTTCGCATCGCGGCCCACCAGCGACTTGGCCCGCTCGCGCATCTCGGCGGCGGCCTTGTTGGTGAAGGTGATGGCGGCGATGCGGTCGGCCTCCAGCCCCGCCGGATCAGGCGCGCGATCTTGTGCGTGATGACGCGCGTCTTGCCCGAGCCCGCGCCCGCGAGCACGAGGCAGGGCCCGTGCAGGTAGTTGACGGCTTCTTGCTGGGCGAGGTTCAGTCCGGCGGACATCGAGGGCGGAAGGGGGTACTGCGAGGGGAGCGGCAAATCATAACGGCCGGGCCCGGCCGCCCCCGGCGGGCCGCGCGGGTGGTTGCAGGGACAATACGCCCGTGCTTGACATCCTGCTGATCACGTTTCCGTTTTTCGCGCTCGTGCTGGCGGGGTATGTCGCCGCGCGCCGCCGCATGCTGCCTTTCGAGGCCATCGGGGGCTGAATACCTTCGTGCTGTTCTTCGCGCTGCCCTGCATGCTGTACCGGTTCGGGGCCAGCACGCCCATCGCGCAACTGCTCGATCCGGCGGCCATGGGCACGTGGGTGGTGTGCGCGCTGCTCGTCGTGGCCGGAACCGTGAAATTCAGCATGAACGACCGCATCCGCTGGAACGACGCTTCCTTCGGCGCGCTGGTGGCCGCCTTCCCCAACACCGGCTTCATGGGCGTGCCGCTGCTGGTGGCGCTGCTCGGCGCGCGCGCCGCGGGCCCGGCCATCCTCACCATCCTGATCGACCTGGTGGTCACCAGCTCGCTGTGCATCGCGCTGTCGCGGCTGGACGGCGCTGACGAACACGGCGCGTCCGAAGCGGCGAAGAAGGCGCTCAAGGGCGTCGCCCTCAACCCGATGCCCCGGGCCATCGTGCTCGGCGGCGTGTCGTCCGCACTCGGCCTGAAGCCGGTGGCGCCGGTGATGAACACGATCGGCCTGCTGGCCGATGCGGCGTCGCCGGTGGCGCTGTTCACGATCGGCGCGGTGCTGGCGCGTTCGCAATATGTCGCCGCGGCCGAAGACCACGGGCCGATGCCCGCGGCCGACTTCGTCCCGCCGGCGCTGATCAAGCTCATCCTGCATCCGCTGCTGGTGTGGTGCGTGGGCACCGCCGCGCGCGCCGCCGGGGTTCCGCTCGACGCGTTCACCCTGATGGTGATGGTGCTGGTGGCGGCGCTGCCCAGCGCCAGCAACGTCGCGCTGCTGGCCGAACGGTTCGGCGCCGACAACGGCCGCATCGCCCGGATCATCCTGCTGACCACGGCAGCCGCCTTCCTCACCTTCTCGGCGGCCGTCGCGCTGCTGCATCCATGAACGCCACCGACGACCTGCCGCCGCTGCCCGATACGCCACCGGGCCGTTACCGCCACTACAAGGGCGGCGAGTACGAAGTGATCGGGGTGGCGCGGCACAGCGAAACGCTCGAGCCGCTGGTGGTGTACCGGCCGCTCCACAACGCCTCCGGGTTGTGGGTGCGGCCGCACGCCATGTTCTTCGGCACGCTCGAGGTCGAAGGGCGCCTGCGGCAGAGGTTTGAGCGGCTGCACGGCTGAGTCAACTTCGCCGAACGGCAGAGCTTCATGCGCAAGTTCGGCGATCTCGTCGCCAATCCGTGACTTATTCAAGTTCTGGCATGTAGGACGGGAGGAACTCCAAATGTAGGACGGGTCAGACATGCATGTCGGAAAATGGAGCCCCCACCCCCGTCCGCCGCGCCAACGGCGCCCTTGGCATCGTGGCGCTGGCCTGCATGGCTGCCGGCGTCACCGGCGCCAGCTTCCGTGCTCCGGCGGTGATGCCGGTTGCCGCGGCGCCCGCCGGACTCGAGGCCGCCGCGGCGGTGGCGAAGCCGGTGATGCAAGCGGTCGTGCAGGCGGCCGCGCCGGCCGCGGCCGTGGTGCAGAGCCCGGCCGTCCGGCCCGCGGCGGCGGCGATCGCTTCGCCCGCGACGCAGCCCGCCCTGTTCGCCGTGCTGGCCGACGCGGAGCCCAGCCCCCGCTACTACGAGAAGCTCCGCGCCGAAGTGCGCTGGATGGCGGTGCGGGTGGGCACGCGCAAGCTGGCCACGCCGGATCCGCGCTCGCGCCTGCTGCTGGCGCAGTCCGCCGCCGAACTGGCGGAGCTGGACGAGGTGGGCCTCGACTACCGCGATGTGTATGGCGTGATCAATGCCGAGACCACGTGGGTGCCGCGCGCCGGCATGGGCAAGAACGGCGTGACCAGCCACGGATTGGCGCAGTTCGAGCCGGGCACGGCCAAGGCGGTCGGCCTGAGCAACCCGAACGACCCGATTGAGGCCGTGCATGCGGCCGCCGTGCTGCTGCGGGAAGCGGCCACGTGGAGCAGCCGCCGCATCGCCGGGCTCGACCTGACGCCGGAGATGCGCGCGGTCAAGCTGCGCGAAGGCGTCTCGATCTACTACAACCTCTCCAGCAAGGCCCGCCGCCAGTGGAGCGGCGGCAACACCCGAGCTGCCGGTGGAGACGCTGCGCCACATCCGCAACGTGCGGGTGGGCGCCGCGCAGGCCGAAGCGCTGCACGAACGCATCGCCGGCGCGCCGACCGGCTACGCGATGACGCACATCAACTACGTGCCGGCCCCGTCGGTGGAAGCCGCCCCCGTGCGGGCGCAGCACGCGGTGGCGACGCGCGCCGCGAAGCCGCTGCAGCTGGCCAAGACCCTCACCACCGTGCCGACGCCCGCCGCCAAGCCCGTCGTGGTGGCCGACCGCACCGGCCGCAAGACTGGGTGCTGCCGCAAGGCACCATCTCGTGGTCGAAGGGCTGAATCAGGCCACCAGCGCCGTGTAGGCCGCCCGCGTCTGCGGCAGCACCGCGGCGACGACCTGCTCGTACGAGGTCTTGTGCCGCGCCAGCAGGCGGGCCGAAGCGATGAACCGCGACTTGCAGAACCAGTGGCAGGTGTGCTGCAGCAGGAACAGTTCGGCCGACGCCGTGAAGGCGCGTTCGCGCGCCGGCATGCCGTCGCGCTCGCGCAGTGCTTCGCGCAGCCCGGCGGCGTGCAGGGCGAGGGCGGCGCGCAGGTCGAAGGTCGCGGGCTTCAGGCGGGTGGCGAACGGCAGCCAAACCGGCAGCTTGCTCACGCGCACCTGCGCCTCGTCGGCGGAGGCGATGTCGCCGGCAAGCCGCGCCAGTTGCCCGCACAGCTCCTGCTCGGTCGGGTGCAGCAGCTCCCAGATCTGCTCGCGCCGCTGCGGGTCGCCCTCGCCGAGGGCGCGCAGGTAGCCTTCGGCCAGCGTCTCCATGTGCTTTTCGATGCGGTAGCGCGAGAGATAGCCCGCCAGCAACGCGATGCGCTGGCCCCGGTCGCGCACGCGCAGCGCCCAGCCGAAGGCGGCGGCCACGGCCGCCGAGAGAAAAGAAATCCATCTGCGCGCGACCTTACAGCATCGGCGCGAGCAGGGCCGTCACGTGCTCCTGGATCTTTTCGCGCAGCGGCCGGTTCTCCCACGCCTCGCGCGTGATGCGCTTGCTGCGTCCCAGTCCTGCTCGAACACCTTCGTCATGCGCTCGGCGAACTCGCGGTCGTAGATGTTCAGGTTGGCTTCGTCGTTCAGGTGGAAGGAGCGCGGGTCGAAGTTGGTGGAACCGACCGAGGTGAGCTTGCCGTCCACGATCATCATCTTGCAGTGGTACATGGTCGGCTGGTACTCGTGGATCTGCACGCCGGCATCGAGCAGGTCGCCCCATAGGGCGCGCGAGGCGCGGCGCACCGCCTTCTGGTCGGTGTGGCGGCCGGGCGTGATGATGCGCACGCGCACCCCGCGCTCGAGCGCGGCCACCAGCGCCACGCGCGCCATCTCGTCGGGCACGAAGTAGGCGCTGGCCGTCGATGGTCTTCACCGCGGCGGTGATGGCCATCAGGTACATCACCTGCATGCTGTCGCTGCCGGCGCTGGGCGAGCTGGAGAACATCTGCGCGTCCTGCGTGCCGGCCTCGGCCAGCTCCGGGAAGTAGTCGGGCCCGTGCAGGATGTAGCCGGTGGTCTTGCTCCAGTTGGAGAGCATCACGCTCTGCATCTGCGCCACCACCGGGCCTTCGACGCGGAAGTGCGAATCGCGCCAGTGGTCGGCGTCCTCGGCGTGGCCGGTCCAGGGCGTGGCGATGCCGACGCCGCCGGTGAACCCGACGCAGCCGTCGACGATCAGCAGCTTGCGGTGGGTGCGGTTGTTGATGCGGCCCAGGTTGTACCAGCGCAGCGGGTGGAAGAAGTGGACCTCCACGCCCGCCTTCTTCATCTCGTCGAGCATGGAATGGTCCACCTCCATGCTGCCGACCCAGTCCAGCAGCACGTGCACCTTGACGCCGGCGCGCGCCCGCTCGGACAGCGCGTCGGCGAACTGGTCGCCGATCTCGCCCGACCAGTAGATGAAGGTTTCGAACAGCACCGTCTTCTTCGCCGAGCGGATCGCTTCGAGCATCGACGGGAAGATCTGGTCGCCGTTCACCAGTTCGGTGGCGCGGTTGCCGCGCACGATGTCGGGCCCGAGCAGCATGCCCATGGCGCGGTAGAACTGCGGGTCGTCGACCGGGTACAGGTGTTCGATCTCATGGGAGACCCGGCGCTCTCCCGCGCTCAGGTTCACGTAGACCAGCGCGACCACCGGGCAATGACGACGCTCGCGAAGATCAGCATCCGTTCCAGTCGGAGTGGCAAAGCCGGGATGCTACTCAAGCACGGCCGACCCGTGGGGTGAATTGCCGCGTTACCAGGCGTCGATGGCGTGTGAAGTTGGCGACGGGGCAGTGCGCGTGGATGCCAGCCCGCGGGCGATCCAGCCGCGCGTCTCGGCCGGGTCGATCACCGCGTCGATCTCCAGCGTCGCCGCCATGTTCATGGCCCGGCCCGCCTGGTATTGCCGTGTCACCAATTCGTCGTACAGCGCCTGCCGCCGCGGACCTTCCGGCACGGCCTCGAGTTCCTTGCGGTAACCGAGCCGCACCGCGCCTTCGAGGCCCATGCCGCCGAACTCGCCGCTCGGCCAGGCGACGGTGAAATCCGGCGCGTGGAAGCCGCCGGCGGCCATGGCCATCGCGCCCGGCCGTAGCCCTTGCGCAGCACCACGCTGAAGAAGGGCACCCGCAGGTGGGCGGCGGCGATGAACATGCGGCTGACGTGCCGCACCTGCGCCTGTTCCTCGATCGCAGGCCCGACCATGAAGCCGGGCGTGTCGACCAGGCTCACGATCGGCAGCCCATGGGCGTTGCAGAGCTGCGTGAAGCGCGCGGCCTTGTCGGCCGCGTCGGCGTCGATCGCGCCACCCGGTGCTGCGGATTGTTCGCCATCAACCCGACCGCGCGACCCTCGACGCGGCCGAGCGCCGTGTGGATGCCGACGCCGAAGCCGGTGCGCAGTTCGAGCAGCGACCCGGCGTCCACGAGGCCGGCCAGGGCGGCGCGGCTGTCGTACACCCGCAGCCGGTTCTCGGGCACCACGCCGCGCAGCGCGGCGGCGTCGGGCGCGGTGAAACTGGCGGCCGGCCCCCGGAAGTAGCCGAGGTAGCGCCGGGCGACGTCGACCGCCTGCGCCTCGTCGTCCACCAGCACGTCGATCACGCCATTGGCGTGCTGCACCGGCGAGGGGCCGATGTCCTCCGGCCGGAAGACGCCGAGGCCGCCGCCTTCGACCATGGCCGGGCCGCCCATGCCGATGTTGGAGCCGCGCGTGGCGATGATCGCGTCGCAGCAGCCGAGCAGGGCGGCATTGCCCGCGAAGCAGCGGCCGGCCGCGATGCCGACCACCGGCACCTGCCCGTTGAGGCGGGCGAAGCTGGCGAAGGTGGGCACGTGCAACCCGGCCACCACGGGCAGGTCGGTGTCGCCAGGCCGGCCGCCGCCGCCTTCGGCGAACAGCACCACCGGCAGCCGGTTCTTCAGCGCGATGCCGAGGAGCCGGTCGGTCTTCTGGTGGTTGCGCCAGCCCTGCGTGCCGGCGAGCACCGTGGCGTCGTACGCCATGACGACGGTGCGCGCGCCTTGCACGCTGCCGATGCCGGTCACCATGCCGTCGGCCGGCGTGTTGCGGACCAGTCGTCTTCGCTGCGGCGGCTGCGCTGCGCGGCAACGGCCAGCGCGCCGTATTCCATGAACGAGCCTGCGTCGCAAAGGTCGGCGATGTTCTCGCGCGCCGTGCGCAGGCCGAGGGCGTGGCGTTTCGCGACCGCTTCAGGGCGCGCTTCGTCGCGCGTGAACGCGTGGCGTTCGACCACCTTCCGCAAGTCCTGCCTCTCTTCCTCCCTCCCCCGCTGGGGGAGGCCGGGGTGGGGGCGCTCGCCACGCCAGGCACCACGGTCGCCAGCACCGCCCCCGCATCCACCGTCTCCCCCTCGCGGTACAGGCACTCCCCGACGACCCCATCCACCCCCGCCCGCACCTCGTGCTCCATCTTCATCGCCTCCGGGATGACGACGATGTCGGCGGCGCGCACCGCGGCGCCGGGCGCCACCAGCCATTGCACGACCTGGGCTTGCAGGGGAGAACGCAGTTCAGTCATGCCGGCGATTGTGCAGAATCCGGCCATGCAGCCCCTCGTCCCCCTCGTCGAAACGACCCGCGGCGGCACGCTCGAATGCGTGCACTTCGGCGCCCGGCCGTCACGGACACGCAGGGCCGCGTGCTCGCGCAGGCGGGCGACCCGCACTGGCGGACCTTCACGCGCTCCACGCTCAAGCCCCTGCAGGCGCTGCCCTTCTTGGAAGCCGGCGGCGTCGCCCGCTTCGGGCTCACGCGCGCGAACCTCGCACTGCTTTGCGCCAGCCACAACGGCGAGCCGATGCACGTGCAGCAGGTCGACGAGATCCTCGGCAAGGCAGGTGTGGGCTACCAGCGGCTGCAGTGCGGCTGCCACGTGCCGATGCTGGGCGAACTGGCGCCGGCCGGAGCGCTGGCGCCCATCACCTACGACGAGCGCAACCACAACTGCAGCGGCAAGCACAGCGGCTTTCTCGCCTGGTGCGTGCAGCACGGACAGCCGCTGGAGAACTACCTCGATCCCGCGCATCCGCTGCAGCAGGCGATCCGGCGCGACGTCGCCGAAGCGACGGGCGTGGCGGAAGACGAACTGAAGATGGGCATCGATGGCTGCTCGGCCCCCAACTACGCGATGCCGCTGTCGGCGCTGGCGCGGGGCTTCGCGCGGCTGGCGAGCGGCGAGCGCGACACGCGCTTCGGCGCGAGCTTCGCCGCGCTGGCCGACGCGATGACGGCGCATCCCGAACTGGTCTCCGGCACCGGCCGCAACGACGTCGACTTCATGCGCGCCGGCCGCGGCGACTGGGTGACCAAGGTCGGTGCCGACGGCGTGCAGGTGGTGGCCAGCCGCAGCCGCGGCGAGGCGCTCGCCCTCAAGATCAGCGACGGCAACAAGCTGGCCTTGTACGCCGCCACGGTGGAAGCGCTCGACCAGCTCGGGTGGCTCGACGAAGAACAGCGCCAGCCCTTGCGGCCGTGGCGCTGGGAGGTCATCGCTTCGGTGAAGGGCGCGCCGGTGGGCGCGCGCCACGCAATGTTCCGGCTCTAGGAGCCCGGGCGGCAGAAGGAGGGATCCGCGCACCCGCCCGAAGGGTTGGGCCTGCAAGGGGGCGTATGCGGCGTTGCGAAATCGGGTCCAGCCGGCCGGGCTGGACCCGATTCCGCGCCTTGCTTCCACCCCCTTGCAGACCCAACGCGGGTCCCTCCTTCTGCCGCCCGGCTCCTAGGCGGTCGCCTTACCCTTCGGCTCGCGCATCAGCTCGGTGCCGGGCGTCCAGTGGTACGTCGCGGACACTGTTTCCGAAGGCGAACCCGCCGCGTTCACCGTGGAACGGTAGTCGAGCGACGACTTGCCTTCCATCGCCTCGTCGACGAACTGCGTGCCGTCCTTGCGCAGCGGCACTTCGGTCTCGACGACCTTGCGGATGAACTCGCGCTGGCTCTGGTACTGGATGAAGGGCGGCAGCGTGCCGTCGCCGAGCACTTCGGCCGGGTCACGCTTCTCGAGGTCCTTGAACAGCTGCATCGCCAGTTGCAGGTGGCCCAGCTCGTGGTCGAGGAAGCGTTCCCAGATCGCCTTGATGCGCGGGTTTCGTCTCCTGCTCCATGCACGCCGCGTAGTTCCAGACCTCGGCGGCTTCGCACACGAGCAGCTTTTCCAGATGGACTCGCGCGGGTTCAGCATCGAGCCGTAGTGCTGGATGTGCTGCGACTCCACGGAAGCGATCTCGGCGTAGAGCTGGCGGGCCAGCGGGTCGGCGAAGATCGGCCCGATGTTCATGTAGTAGTCGTGCGTCTGGTATTCGCCGCCGGTCAGCGACAGCGCGTGCAGCTTGGTCGCCAGCGCCGCGTCCGGGCCGTACGGCTCCAGCAGCTCGTGCTCCGCCGCCCGGTGGTGGTACAGCGTCGGGCGCCCGGGGACGATGTCGGTGTAGCCCTGCGTGATGTTGTTGCTGTCCTTGCCCTCGAGCCGGTCGAGCAGCGCGCTGTAGCGGTACAGGTGGTCGAAATCCTCGAGCAATGCGTAGCGGTAGCCTTGCGCGAGGTACGGGTCGGGCTCGAGCTGCGCCACCGACGCCGTGACCTCGATGGCCACCTGCTCGTAGGCGATCGTGGTCTCCAGCGGCGAATGGTCGGCGCCGATCAGCCAGTTGATCGTCGTGGCCTGGTGCTGCTCCACGCGCATGAGCTGCGCGATCGGCACGCGGGCTTCCATGTTCATGCGCAGCGCCACCTGCTTGGTGCGCAGCGAGTCGAGCTCCTGCCCGTTCATCCAGATGATGCGGATGCGGGTGAAGGCGTCGTCGTCGAGCTTGCTGATCGGCTTGCCGACCATGTCCTTCGGGTGAACTTCTGCTTCGCCAGCGGCGTGCCCTTGTCCTTCAACAGATTGACTGCCATCTTCTGCTCCCTGTCGCGGTTTCAGACGGCCGGAGACCCGGCGCCCTCGGAGACCATCAGCGTCACCCAGCCCTTGACGATGGCGAGGTGCTCCTGTTCCTGCGCCAGCGCGCCGAGGAAGCGGCCGGCCAGCTCGGTTTCGCCGGCGTCCTCGGCCAGCGAGGCGAGCAGTTCCCAGCTCGCCACGTCGATCAGCTCGGCGCCCAGCATCGCGTTGAGCGACTGCGCCAGCGTCGTGCGCGGGTCGGTCACCACCTGCATGATCCCCATGGAAGCGGTCGCCTGCACGTCGGCGCAGGGCGTCATCGCGGTGGGGTCGCCACCCATCTTCACCATCGACTCGCACAGCATCCTGAAGTGCTGCAGTTCCTCGTTGCGGATGCGCGTGAGCGTCTGCAGCGGGCTTTCACCCCCACCGAGGTGGGCACGACCATGCCCTCCATCGGCGGCAGCTGCTCCGCCGGCGGGATCACCTCGCCGCCCTGTGCCTGCACGGCCTGGTACTTCACCAGCAAGGCGTCGTACAGCCGCGTGCCGCCCCGTTCGAAGGCGGCGCGCTCGCCGATCTTGTCCATGAACATGGTCGGCGCGCCGCCCTTGAGCTTGGCCATGCCGGTCTTCACCACCCCCTTGAGCGAGGCCGGCGGCGGGATCGATCCCACCGATTCGGACTCGTTGATGTACGTCAGCCGCTCGGCTTCGGCGCCCGAGGTGTCGATCGGCACGGCGGGGCTCAGCGCGTCGGCGGCCTCGGTCATCGCGGCGGTGCCGGCCGGTGACACGGCCGCTCCTGTGCGGTTCATTCCCAATGTGGTGGCTTCCATGGTTTCCCTTTGCGGTGGCTCGGTGGTGGATTCCTTCAGTGGCGGCGCCGCTGCCGCATGTAGACGGCGATGATCCCGACGACCACGCCCGCGATCAGCGCCTTGCGCATGAAGCCGGCCCGGTTGTGCTTCCATTCCGCGGGGCCGCCCATCTCGGCGTAGATGTTCGGCACGTGGCCGTGCGCGAGGTCTTCGATGATTCCCTCGACCATGTTCACGCGATCGGCGAACAGCAGCATCAGCCAGTGGCGCAGGTCGTTCTCGCTGTAGCGGAAGGCGCCGCGTCGGATCATTCCGGAGACGCCCGACGGCGGCACGGTGGTGCCGAACACGGGCGTCATGCCGGGGCGCTCGGTCGAATGCAGCACTTCGACGGTGTGCGGCTGCTGCGCCGGCGCGTCCCACGGCACGTCGAGCCGCGGCGGGGTGCGCTCCTTGGGCACCGCGGGGCGCACGGCGGGATCGAGGTCCGCGCCCCAGCCCCGGATGCCCGGGGGCGGCGTGCGGCGCTGGGCCTGCGGCGACGTCTTCTCCACGTAGACCGTGTCGTCCTGCGGATGATTGTGGTCGTGGTCGTGCTGATGGTCGTTCATGCTGGCTCCTCCTCAGTGGCCCGCCGACGGCGGGATCAGCACCGGCTTGATGCAGTTGTCCAGCTTGCTGGAGAAGATGTGGTACGCGTCCGAGATCGCGTCGAGCGGGAAGCGGTGCGTGATGATCTCGCTGGGCTTGATGCGGCCGGCCTGATGTGCTCGATCAGCCGCGGCAGGTGGCGCTTGACGCTGGCCTGGTTCATGCGCAGCGTGAGGCCCTTGTTGAGGGCGTTGCCGATCGGCACGAAGTTGAAGGTCGGCCCGTAGACGCCGACGATCGACACGGTGCCGCCCTTGCGCACGGAGTTGATGCACCAGTGCAGCACGATCGCCGAGCCGCCCTGCATCTTCATCTGCACGCCGGTCAGGCGCTGCAGCGCGCTGCCCGCGGCTTCGGCCCCGACGCAGTCGATGCACACGTCGGCGCCCATCCAGTCGGTCATCTTCTTGAGGTGTTCGGCCATGTCGCCCACCTCGCGGAAGTTCACGACCTCGCACTGCGCGTAGTTGCGCACGAACTCCAGCCGGTATTCGACGTGGTCGACCACGATCACGCGGCCGGCGCCGAGCAGCCACGCCGACTTGGCGGCGAAGATGCCGACGGGGCCGGCGCCGAACACGACCACGGTGTCGCCCTCGCGGATGCCGCCCATTTCCGCCGCCTGGTAGCCGGTGGGAAAGGCGTCGGTGAGCAGGACGGCGTCCTCGACATCCGTGTCGGGCGGCAGCACGGTCGGGCCGACATCCGCCATCGGCACGCGCACGAATTCCGCCTGCCCGCCGTCATAGCCGCCGGTGGTGTGCGAGTAGCCGTAGATGCCGCCGACGGCCGTCGCTTCCGGGTTGACGTTGTGGCAGTTGGAGTAGAGCTCCTTCTGGCAGAAGAAGCAGCTGCCGCAGAAGATGTTGAACGGCACCAGCACGTGGTCGCCCTTCTTCAGGTTCTGCACCGAGGGGCCGACCTCTTCGACGATGCCGGTGAACTCGTGGCCGAAGCAGGAGCCGATGCGCGTGTCGGGCACCGTGGCCGTGGTACAGGTGCAGGTCGGAGCCGCAGATGCACGAACGCGTCACGCGCACGATGGCATCGTTGGGGTGTTCGATTTCGGGTTCGGCCTTGTTCACCGCCCGCACGCGGTACGGGCCGCGGTAGTTCATCGCCAGCATTCGTTCTCCTTGGTGGTTGGAATCATTTTGGGCAATCGGTCACGCGCGCGGGGCTCATGGAAGCAACCTGTAGCAATCCACCACGCCAAGGCCGCGTTGCCGCAAAATGAATGCGAACTGCCGTCGACGACAAGGACCCGCGCGCATGAACACTGTCAGTCTCATCGGTGCCCCGACCGACGTCGGCGCGAGCGTGCGCGGCGCCGGCATGGGTCCCGACGCGCTGCGGGTGGCCGGGCTGGCCGAAGCACTGCGCTCGCACCGACTCGACGTGGTCGACCGCGGCAATCTCGCGGGCCCGCCGAACCCGTGGCAACCGTCGGGCAACGGCATTCGCCACCTGCCGGAAGTGGTGGCGTGGAACCGCGCGGTGTTCGATGCGGTCGCGCAGGAACTCACGCTCGGCAACGTGCCGCTGCTGATGGGCGGCGACCACTGCGTCGCCATCGGTTCGATCAGCGCCATTGCGCGGCATTGCCGCACGCAGGGACGCAAGCTGCGCGTGGTGTGGCTCGATGCGCACACCGACGTCAACACGGAGAGCATCAGCCCGAGCGGCAACATCCACGGCATGCCGGTCGCGTGCCTGCTCGGGCACGGGCCCGCCGAACTCGTCGGCTGGAGCGGCGAGCGCGCGGCCATCGCGCCCGAGGACATCGAGTTCATCGGCATCCGCAGCGTCGACGCCGACGAGAAGCAGGCCATCCGCATGCTCGGGCTGCAGGTGTTCGACATGCGGCACATCGACGAGCACGGCATGCGCTACACCATGACCGAAGTGCTGCAGGACCTGGGCGAGGACACGCACCTGCACGTGAGCTTCGACCTCGACTGCCTCGACCCCATGGAGGCGCCGGGCGTCGGCACCGGCGTGCGCGGCGGCCCCACCTACCGCGAGATGCAGCTGTGCATGGAAATGATCGCCGACAGCGGCCGGCTCGGCTCGCTCGACGTGGTCGAGATCAACCCCGCGCTGGACGTGCGCAACCGCACCGCCGAACTGGCGGTGGAGTTCGTCCAGAGCCTGTTCGGCGCGTCGACGCTCGCCCGGTGACAATGGCGCCGTGCAGAAACCCCTCATGAGCGAACCGCAGGCGCCCCGCGAGGCGGACGGCTGGCGGCCCTGCAGGGTCTCGGCGTCATGGACACCCCGGCCGACGCGCTGCTCGACAGCCTGGCGCGCGCCGCCGCCGCGGTGTGCGGCACGCCGATCGCGCTGGTCACCCTGATCGACGGTGCGCGGCAGTGGATCAAGGCGAATGTCGGCCTGCCCGGCGTGACCGAACTGCCGCGCGCTACCTCCCTGTGCAGCGTGGTGCTCGACCGGGGCGAGTTCATCGAAAGCCTCGACGCCGCGGCCGATCCGCGTGCCCGGGGCAACCGCTGCGCGCCGGGGCTTGCCGCGACCTTCTACGCAGGCGCGCCGCTGCGCACGCCCGATGGCCACGTCGTCGGCACGCTGTGCGTGATGGACACCGCCGCCCATGCGGCCCTGACCGCGGCCCAGCGCGAGGCGCTGCAGGAACTCGCGGGGTCGGTGGTGCATGCGCTGCTGTTGCGGCAGGAGGCGCACCGCACGCTGCAGTCCTCGAGCGAGCGCCTGTTCCGCGCGCTGTCCGAGTCGTGCCCGGTCGGCATCTTCTACACGGATGCGCAGGGCAAGACGATCTACACGAACCGCGAGTACCAGACCATCTTCGGGGTGACGCTGGCGCAGAGCCTGCAGGATGGCTGGGCCGATGCCATCCACCCGCAGGACCGCGACACGGTGCTCACGAACTGGCGCCAGATCGTGGCCGGCGGCCTTTCCTTCGACAACACCTTCCGGGTCCAGCAGGCCGGCGGCGAAGTGCGCATCGTGTGGGCGCGCGGGCGCGCCATCAAGTTGCCGGACGGCTCGCCGGGCGGCTTCGTCGGCACCATGTTCGACGTGACCGACGAAGTGGCCAACCAGGGAGCAGCTGGAGGCCGCCAACGAATTCCCCGCCCGCGCCGAGGAGATCGCCGGTGTGGGCGGCTGGCGCTGGGACCTGCGCACGCGCCAGCTGCACTGGACGCGCCAGACCCGCCGCATCTACGAGCTGCCCGACGACTACGTGCCGCGCGGCGACGAGCACCGCACCTACTTCTCGCCGCGGGTGCAGGAAGAGATCCGGCGCACGGCCGAGGAGTGCGTGCGAACCGGTGCGGCCTGGGACGTGCAGTTGCCGATGGTGACGGCCGGGGGCCGGCAGGTGTGGATCCGTTCCGTCGGCCAGATGGAGAAGAAGGACGGCAAGCTGGTGGGCGTGGTCGGCGTCATCCGGGACATCACCGAGAGCCGCGAGGCGCGCGCCGCGCTGCAGCAAAGCCGGAGCAGCTGCACCGCGCGCTCGACGGTTCCGGGCTGGCGCTGTGGGACCTGCACGTGCAGGAAGAGAGGCTCTACCTCTCCGAGGCGTGGTCCACGATGCTGGGCGGCCGGCCCGTCGACACCCACTGCACCGCCAAGGAACTGCTCGAGCTGGTGCACCCGGAGGACCTGCCGCGCATCACGGCGGCGCTGGAGCAGGTGCTCGGCGGCCGCACGCCGCGCTACGTGGTCGAGCACCGGGTGCGGCGCCACGACGGCAGCTGGATGTGGATGCACAGCGAAGGCCGGGTCGCCGAACGCGACGCCATCGGGCTGCCGCTGCGCATGGTGGGCACCAACCGCGACATCTCGCAGAGCAAGCTGGCCGAACAGGAACTGCGGGTGGCGCGCGACGCGGCCGAAGCGGCGAACCGGGCCAAGAGCCAGTTCCTCGCGACCATGAGCCACGAGATCCGCACGCCGCTCAACGGCATCATCGGCATGACGCGCCTGCTGATGGACGAGCAGCTGCCGCTGGTGGCGCGGGGCCACGCGCAGCTGATCGACCGCAGCGCGCAGTCGCTGCTTTCGCTGGTGAACGACATCCTCGACGTCTCCAAGATCGAGGCCGGCCAGATGGAGATCGAGAGCGTGCCCTTCGACCTCCACGAGATGCTGGAGGAGCTGGGCAACCTCTACCGCCTGCGCGCCACCGAGAAGAGCCTGCTGTTCCGCATGCGCATCGACCCGCGGGTGCCGCAGCACGTGCAGGGCGATCCCACGCGCATCCGGCAGGTGCTGGTCAACCTGCTGGGCAATGCGCTGAAGTTCACGTCGTCCGGCTGGATCGGCCTGGACGTGAAGGCGGCGGAGAACGGCGACAACGAGCTCGAGTTCAGCGTGGTCGACACCGGGATCGGCATGGACGAGCCGGTGCAGGCGCAGCTGTTCACGCCCTTCATGCAGGCCGACACGTCCACCTCGCGCCGCTTCGGCGGCACCGGGCTGGGGCTGTCGATCGTGCGCCAGCTGGTCGACCTGATGGGCGGCACCGTCGGCGTCCGCAGCACGCCGGGCAAGGGTTCGCGCTTCACGGTGAAGCTGCCGGTGCGCGCCGCGATCGCGGCGGCGGTGCCCTCGACCTGGCAGGAACTCCCGCGCCCGGCGCAGGCCACGCGCGTGCTCGTGGCCGAGGACAACACCACCAACCCGGTCGTCGCCTTCGGCATGCTGCACAAGCTGGGCTACGACCACATCAGCCTGGCCAACGACGGCCGCGAGGCGGTGGAGCTGGCGACGCACGAAGACTTCGCGGTCATCCTGATGGACTGCCAGATGCCGGAGATGGACGGCTACGAAGCCACGCGCCGGCTGCGGGCGGCCGGTTGCCGCGTGCCGATCATCGCCATGACGGCCAACGCCATCAAGGGCGACCGCGAGCGCTGCCTCGAAGCGGGCATGAACGACTACCTGACCAAGCCGATGGACCTGAAGGGCTGGGCACGGTGCTGGCGCGCTGGGCCACGCCGCCGCGGCAGGTGCAGCCCGCCGACCTGCCGGTGTTCGCGCAGGCGACGATGCGCGAGCGCTTCGGCGGCGACGAGGAACTCGAGCAGGTGGCCATCGAGTCGTTCCGCCAGACGACGCCCGGGCTGCTGGCCAAGCTGCGGCTGGCCGTCGAGGAAGAGCGGCGGCCGCAGGTGGCGCTGCTGGCGCATTCGGCCAAGGGCGCGGGCAGCATGATCTGCGCCCAGCGCTACGCGGCCATCGCGGGCGCGCTCGAAGAGCGCGCGCCGAGCGCGCCGCTCGAGGAGATGCAGCAGCTCGCCGGCGAGCTTGCCGCCGCCTTCGACGAATTCCTGGCGACGCTCGCTTCGCGCGAGGGCTAGCGGCTCAGTCGAAGATCTCGTTGAGCCACGACTTCTTCTTGCGGTAGCCGCCCTGCTGCTGGTGGCGGAAGTCGGAGTCGACGAAGTCGGGCCGGCGCACCGGCGCCTGCGCCGCGGCCACCGGTTGGGGCGCGACCGTGGCCGAACGTTCGATCAGCTTGTCGAGTTCACCGCGATCGAGCCAGACGCCGCGGCACTGGGGGCAGTAGTCGATCTCGATGCCTTGCCGCTCGGACATGACCAGCGTGGCTTCGGCGCAGTGGGGACACTTCATGGGGCTCCTTGGTTGCAGGGCCGTTGGAGCCCGCGCGGCGGGAAAAGTTTTGCTTTTCAGGGCGCCGGCAGCAAACCCGCGGCGGCCAGCCCCTGCCAGACGTCGCGCGGACTGCGCACCAGCACGGCTTCGAGGCCGCAGGCCCGCGCGCCATCGACGTTCTCCTGCGTGTCGTCGAAGAACAGCACCTCGTCCGCGGCCACCCCGATGGCATCCAGCACATGGCGGAAAGCCTCGGGCTGCGGCTTGCGGTGGCCCATTTCATGGGAGGCGAACACGTGCCGGAACTTCGCCAGCACCTCGGGGAACGCCCGCTGCATCTCCGCCGGTGGAAGGCGTTGGTGTTGCTCATGGCGTAGCAAGGCACCATCGGCGCCATCGTGTCGATCAGCGCGACGGTCTCCTCGATGGGACGCACGAACACCGCGTTCCAGCCGCTGCGCAGTTCTTCATCGGTGGACCGCAGCCCCAGCCGCTCCCGCAGGTGCGCGAAGTAACGGTCGCCGGGCAGCGCGCCGGTTTCGTGCTGCTGGTAGGGCGGGTCGAACGCGAAAGCCTGCGCCAGCGCCTCGGGCGCCAGCGGCGAAGCGGGCTGCCGGGCGGCGAGCACGCGGCGGAAGTCGATTTCGATGACCACGTTGCCGAGGTCGAACAGGACGGCACGGTAAGGCTTGGAAGGCATGTCCACCGCAGTCTACCGGCCGGGGCGTGTCGGCCAAGCCGCACAAGGGCTGGCGCGCGCTCCCGACCCCGGCCGGCCCGCTGCCGGGTCAGCATGGTGCAAGCACCAACAAGGAAAACACGATGAACGACACCAAGCACCACGAGATCCTGTGGGACCTGATCAAGGACACCCGCTTCTGCATGCTGGCGCACCGCCACACCGACGGCAAGCTGCATTCGCACCCGCTGACCACGCAGAACAAGACGCTGGAAGAGGACGGCTGCCTCTATTTCTTCGTCTCGCGCAAGACCGAGGTGGGCCGCCGCCTGCAGGCGGACGGCAACGTCAACCTGGCCTACGCCAACCCGGGCAAGGACACCGGGTGTCCGTCACCGGCAGCGCCTCGGTGCTGGAGGACCGCCAGAAGAAGGAAGAGCTTTTCAACGCGATGGCCAAGGCCTGGTTCCCGGGCGGCGTGGACGATCCCGACATGGAACTGGTCGAAGTGCGGATCGAAGAGGCCGAGTACTGGAACGTGAAGGAAAACAAGCTGCTGCAGCTGCTGAAGATGGGCGCGGCCGCGGCCACCGGTACCCGCCCCAAGGGCATGGGCGAGCACGCCGAAGTGACGTTCAACAACTAGGGTTCTAGAACTCTTCCCACTGCCCGTCGCCGGCCTTGGCCGGCGCGCGGCGCGGTGGGGCCTGCAATGGCAGCGGTGCCGGCGCGGCGACCTTGCGCAGCACTTCGATGCGCTGCGCCGGGCGCAGGGCCGGCGCGGGCTGCGGTGCGGGCGCATGGGCCCGTTGCTGCGCTTCGGCCCCGGTGCGGAACCGGGCCACCATCTGCAGCAGCACCGGGCCTGTTCCGTCATCGATTCGGTGGCCGCCGCAGCTTCCTCGACCAGCGCCGCGTTCTGCTGCACCACCTGGTCCATCTGCGTGATGGCGGTGTTGACCTGCCCGATGCCGGCGCTTTGCTGCTGGCTGGCGGCGGCGATCTCCGCGATCAGTTCGCTCACCTGCCGCACCGACGTCACGATCTCCTGCATCGTGCGGCCGGCGGTGTCCACCTGCCGGCTGCCCGCCTCGACCTTTTCCACCGAGTTGGCGATCAGGCCCTTGATCTCCTTGGCGGCGGCCGCGCTGCGCTGCGCGAGGTTGCGCACCTCGGCGGCAACCACCGCGAAGCCGCGGCCCTGCTCGCCCGCGCGCGCGGCTTCCACCGCCGCGTTCAGCGCGAGGATGTTGGTCTGGAAGGCGATGCCGTCGATGACGCCGATGATGTCGCTGATGCGGCGCGAGGCGTCCGTGATCTCGTTCATCGTCGTCACCACCTGCCCGACCACCTCGCCGCCGCGGCCGGCGACCTGCGCCGCGCCCGCCGCCAGCTTGTTGGCCTGCAGCGCGCCCTGCGCGTTGTGCGCGACGGTGGCGGTGATCTCTTCCATCGAGCTGGCGGTCTCCTCCAGCGTGCTGGCCTGCTCCTCGGTGCGCTGCGACAGGTCGCGGTTGCCCCGGGCGATCTGCGCGCTGGCATCCGCCACGGCCTGGGCGCTGGCGTTCACCTGGGTGACGAGCGCCGAAAGGTCGGCCGTCATGCGGTCGAGTCCCTGCAGCATCTTCTGCGTCTCGCCGTGCGCCGACACGCCGGTGCGGGCGGTCAGGTCGCCTTCGGCCACGCGGCCGACCACGTGCGCGGCCGCGCGGATCGAGCGCAGGATGCCCGGCGGATGGTGAGGCGCAGGACGACCGCCCACGCGATGGCGGCGGCGATGAGGCCGCCCATGATCCAGACCGCGCCGCTGCCCTCGGTGCCGGCGAGCCGGTGCAGGTGCAGGGCGTAGCCGCCCAGCGCGAACAGCGCGAGCACGAACAGGCCGAGCAGCGTGTTCAGCTTGGTGATGACGGAAATACTGCGTTGCGCCATGGCGTCTCCTGCGCAACTGTCGCACGGCCGCGCTTCGCCCCGGTGCACGCACCTCGCGGGTGCGTGAAGTTGTCCACGCCGCCCGCGGAAAAATTCCGCTCAGCGGCGGGGTTCCGCCCGCTGCCGGCAGAAGCTGGTGGTGCCGGTGTGGTCCGCGCCCCAGTGCGCCAGCCGGTGCGGTCGATATGGATGCGGCCGCTCGGGTAGCGGCTCAGGCCCATGTCCCAGCGCCGTCCCTGCTCGCGCCAGAAGGCGCACAGCTTCTGGTCGTCCCACGGCGCCAGCGGCACGAAGTCGACCGCGAACGACCGCATGTGCGAGCTGCGGCCCGCGCCGCCGGCGCACTGGTTCAGCGCCGGATCGCGGTAGGCCGACATCACGGCGAAGGGGCCGAGCACGCCCGTGCGGCGCAGCTCCCGGAGCAGGGCGAGCACGCGGCCCGCGTCCTGCCACTGCGCCGGCGGCGGCAGCTGGAAGGGCTGCGCCTTGCACTCGCGCCACATCGACGCGCTGCGCAGGAGCTGCCGGTGGGCACCACGTCGGCCACCTGCTTGCCGGCCGGGGAAGGTTTCGAAGGCCTGCACCTCGGCCTGGTGGGCGGGCAGCCAGGCGCGGAACATGGCGAGGTTGCGCTCGTCGTCCGCGGCTCTCCCCGCGATGGGCAGCGCCGCGGCCAGTGCGCAGGCGGCCGCCGCGAGGCGACGCGCTGCCCGCCCGCGCGCCGCCGCCACGGTCAGGCGGCCACGCGCGCCGGCGGGGTGGCGGCCGCGGCCGCCATGGCAGGCTTGCGGCCGCGCCGCGCCGCCGCGCGGCGGACGAACTCGGGCAGGAAACTGCGGCGGCTGCGGTCGGCGAACGCCACCGTCACCTGCGTAGCGGTGGCCTCCTCGACCACGCCGCGGCCATAGCGGCGCACTTCCACGACGTCGCCGCGCGCGAAGCCGGCGGGTTCGGCGGCGTGCGCCGCGTCGGCTTCGGCATCGTTGGCCGGCGCGTTGCGCAGCAGCTCCTCGACGACCGCTTCGTGCGCCGCGATGCGGCGGCAGTTGTCGCAGTGGCAGCAGCGCTCGAACGGCGACCCGCCTTCGAGGTGGTCCAGCACCACCCGCCAGCGGCACTGGCCGGTCTGCGCGTAGAACACCATGCGCTCCAGCGCTTCGCGGTCGAGGTCGCGCTTCCGGCCGTACGACGCCGTCAGCTCGCGCATGCGCTCGCTGCCGGCGACCTTCGCCAGCAGCCGCAGCGCGCCGTCGCGCGCCTGCGCCACGATCTTGTCCTTGCGCAGCAGCCCCAGCGCGACCTGCACCTTGGACCGCGGCCGGCCCACGCGCGCCTGCACCAGCGGCAGCGTCCAGGCGTCGGCGCCTTCCGGCGGATCCTGCTGCAAGGCCTGCACCACGGCGGTGGCGTCTTCCTCGCCGGGATAGCGGCCGGCCATGAAGAACTGCTGGATCGCCTTGTCGCCGCGCAGGAAGAGCAGCGTGCAGCGCGCCAGTTCGCCGTCGCGCCCGGCCCGTCCGGCTTCCTGGTAATACGCTTCCAGCGTGGCCGGCAACTGGTAGTGCAGCACGAACCGGATGTCGGCCTTGTCGATGCCGAGGCCGAACGCGTTGGTCGCCACCATCACGCGCCGCTCGCCCGACATGAAGGCTTCCTGCGCCGCGTGGCGTTCCGCCGACGGCAGCTTGCCGTGGTAGAGCCCGACCGATTCATCGGCGGCCTGCAAGGCTTCGTGCACCGCTTCGGCCGCCTTCACCGTCGCGGTGTAGACGATGCCGCTGCCCCGGGTGGCGCGCACCAGCTTGAGCACCTGCGCCAGCTTGTCGGCTTCCTTTTCCACCGGCACCACGCGCAGGTCGAGGTTGGGGCGGTAGGAACTCGTGTTGACCACGCCGGTCGCCGGAATGCCCAGCTGCTTGCAGATGTCGTCGGCGATTTCGTCGGTGGCGGTCGCGGTCAGCGCCAGCACCACCGGCTGGCCCAGCCGTTTGCGAAGCTGGCCGACCTCGAGGAAGGCGGGACGGAAGTCGTGCCCCCATTGCGAGATGCAATGCGCCTCGTCCACCGCGAGCAGCCCGATCGGATGCGCCAGCAGCAGCTCCCGGAAGGCCGGCTCGGCCAGCCGTTCGGGCGTGGTCATGATGATGCGGGCGCTGCCGTCGGCCACCGCTTCTTCGGCGGCGCGGGCCTCCTCGCCGTCGACGCCGCTGTTGACCTGCACGCACTTGACGCCGAGCTCGCGCATGGATTCGCACTGGTCCTTCATCAGCGCGATCAGCGGCGACACGACGACCGTGCGGCCTTCGATGAGCAGCGCCGGAAGCTGGTAGCACAGCGACTTTCCGGCCCCGGTGGGCATCACCGCCAGCGTGGGCTGGCCGGCAAGCACCCGTTCGATCACCGCGGACTGGCCCGGACGCAGCCGGTTCAGCCCGAAGGTGTCGCGCAGCACCGCGCGCACGCGGCGCATGGCCGCGGCGGGCGCGGCCGGTTGGGCGGGACGTTTCAGCGCTGGTCCTCCGAAGCGTCGTCGCCGGACAGGCCGGCGACCTCGTCGTTGTCCAGTCCGTCATCTCCATGCCGTCGGGATCGGCTTCGGGGAAGCCTTCGCCGTCGGCCGGTTGACGATGCGGTCCGGCATGATGTCGCCGCCTTCGCGCGCATCGGAACCTGCCACTGCGCCGCGGGAGCCGGTGCCCGTGGAGTCGGTGTCCTCCATCGCCGCGTCGGTGCCGATGCTGTCGCTGCCGCTGTCGGAGCGGTCGCTCGGGCCCAGCAGGTCGGCGTCGCGGCCGCTGGGTTGGGCGGGCGCGCTGTCGGCGCCCGGGATGCTGCTGTAGGCCATGCGTGGCTCCTTGCAAATCGATGGGTCCAGTGTGGTCCCGGCCCCGGCAACGCGGCGTCGGCAGTCGCATCGGCGGCTTGTCGGACGCAGCCCCTCGCGTACAGTGCCCGCAAGGAGATCCGACCGTGCCGCCTGCCACCCCGCCCGCGCCCGCGGGCCTGCCGCCGTTCCACCATCCCCGGCCTGCTGCGCGAACATGCGCTGGCGCGGCCGCGACAGCCGGCCGTGCTGCAAGGAGAAAGTTCGATCGACTGGGCAGCGCTCGATGCGCTGGTCGACCGCGTGGCCGCCGCCCTCCAGCGCGAGGGCCTGCAGCCGCGCGACCGCATCGCGGTGTGCGGCGCCAACTCCATCGCCTACCTGCTGGTGTTCCTCGGCGGCCTGCGCGCCGGCGTGGCCGTCGCGCCGCTGCCCACAGGCGCCTTGCCGCAGCAGCTGGCCGGCATGCTGGCCGACTGCGGAGCCCGGCTGTTCTTCGCCGATGCGCCGGTGCCGGAGGTTCCGGGCCCGCCGCGGCTGGCGCTGGACGATGCGCTCGACGCCTGCTGCCGCCGCCGCCAGAACGCGCCCCACGCCGGTCGACATCCAGCCCGAGTGGGCCTTCAACATCATCTACTCGTCGGGCACCACCGGCACGCCCAAGGGCATCGTGCAGGCGCACGCGATGCGCTGGGCCCACGTCGCGCGCGGAGAGAACTACGGCTACGGGCCGGAGGCGGTCACGCTGGTCGCCACCTCGCTGTGTTCGAACACGACGCTGGTCTCGGTGTTTCCCTGCCTCGCCAAGGGCGGCACGGTCGTGCTGACGCAAGGGCGCTTCGATCCGCCGGCCTACCTTGCGCTGGCCGAACGCGTGCGCGCCACGCACGCCATGCTGGTGCCCGTGCAGTACCAGCGGCTGATGGCGGTGCCCGGTTTCGACCGCCACGACCTCTCGGCCTTCCGCATGAAGTTCTGCACCAGCGCGCCGTTCGCCGCCGCGCTCAAGGCGGACGTGCTGGCGCGCTGGCCGGGCGGGCTGGTCGAGTACTACGGCATGACCGAAGGCGGCGGCACCTGCATCCTCGAAGCGCACCTCCATCCGGACAAGCTGCACACGGTCGGCAAGCCGGCCGAAGGCCACGATATCCGCCTCATCGATGAAGACGGGCGCGAGGTGGCGCCCGGCGAAATCGGCGAGGTGGTGGGCCGCTCGGTCTCGATGATGACGGGCTACCACGGCCTGGCGGAGAAGACGCGCGAGGCCGAATGGTTCGATGCGGACGGCAACCGCTTCATCCGCACCGGCGACGTCGGCCGCTTCGATGCCGATGGGTTCCTGGTGCTGATGGACCGCCGCAAGGACCTCGTGATCAGCGGCGGCTTCAACGTCTACCCGAGCGATCTCGAGGCGGTGCTGCGTCAGCATGCGGGCGTTGCCGACGCGGCCGTGGTGGGCGTGCCTTCGGCCACCGGGGGCGAGTCGCCGGTGGCGTTCGTCGTGCCCGCCGGCGGCGCGCCGGCCGAAGAGGCGCTGCGAAGCTGGGCGAACGAGAGGCTGGGCAAGACGCAGCGGCTGGCGTCCGTCCGCTATGTGGACGCACTGCCGCGCAGCGACATCGGCAAGGTGCTGAAGCGCCAGCTGCGGGAGGCGCACGAAAGCCTGCCTTGACAATATCTGCCTAGGCAAGTAATATCCGCGGCATGCCTCCCCGCCTGCCGCGCGCCGACGCGCCGACCGTCTTCTACCGGCCGGAAACCTACGATCCCGAGGACAGCGCCGCCTACCTGATGCGGCGCATCCTCGGCTGCGTCGCCAGCGAAGTGGATGCGGCGCTGGAGCCGCGCGGCCTGACCAGCGCCCAGTGGATTCCGTTGCTGAAGCTGCACCTCGGCGTGGCCGGCACCGTGGCCGAACTGGCCCGCGAGTGCCGGCTCGACACCGGCGCCATGACGCGCATGCTCGACCGGCTCGAAGCCAAGGGCCTGGTCGCGCGCGTGCGCTCGTCGCAGGACCGGCGGGTGGTCAACCTCGAACTCACCGACAGCGGCCGCGAGGCCGCGGCCCAGATCCCGGCCGAGCTCTGCAAGGTGCAGAACGCGCTGCTGCAGGGCCTGAGCGTGCCGGAGTGGGAACAGCTCAAGAGCCTGCTGCATCGCGTCCTCGACAACGCGCTCGCACGGCAGGCCGCACACCGGGGACACGAATGACAGATTTCCCGACGCGCCGGCTGGCGGCGCTCGCGGCCGCATGCCTGCTGGCCGGCTGCGCCAGCACCGGCGGCATCGAACCGCAGGCCCGGCTGCGCGAACCCGCGCTGCCGGCGGCATCGCAAGCCGAAGCGCCGGTGCCGGTGCAGTGGTGGCGCGAGTTCGGCGACGCGCAGCTCGATGCCCTCGTGGACGAAGCGCTGCAGGGCAACCCGAACCTGGGCGTGGCCCGGCGCGCCTGCGCCGCGCGCAAGCGATCAGCCAGGCCGCCAGTGCGGCGACGCTGCCGCAAGTGAACGGCGCGCTCGACCTCACGCGCCAGCGCTACACCGAGAACGGCGCCGTGCCGCCGCCGCTGGCGGGATCGGTCGTCGAGAGCGGGACGCTCCAGCTGTCCACCAGCTGGGAGATCGACTTCTTCGGCAAGAACGCCGCGGCCATCCGGCGGCGGTGGGCGCGACCCGCGCCGCCGAAGCCGACGTGGCGGCGGCGCGCGTGGTGCTTGCATCCAATGTGACCCGCGGCTACTTCCAGCTCGTGCGCCTGCAGGGGCAGCTGGCGGTGGCGCGGCGCACGCTGGCGCAGCGCGAGGCGCAGCTGCGGCTGGTGAAGCAGCGCGTCGATGCGGGCCTGGACACGGCGCTGGAACTGCGCCAGAGCGAAGGCGCGCTGCCGGAAGTGCGGCAGCAGACCGAGGCCCTGCAGGAGCAGGCGCAACTCGCGCGCAACGCGCTGGCCGCGCTGGTGGGCCGCCCGGACCTGCAGGTCGCGGCCGTGCCCGCGCTGCAGGCCGTGCCGCCGGCCACGACGCTGCCGGCGCTGCCGGCCGACCTGCTGGGGCGCCGCCCCGACGTGGCGGCGGCGCGCTGGCGCGTCGAAGCCGCGGCGCAGGACGTCACGTCGGCCAAGGCGCAGTTTTATCCCAACATCAACCTGGTCGCCTTCGCCGGGCTCTCCAGCATCGGCCTGGGCAACCTCATCGACATGGGCAGTCTGCAGTGGGGCGTGGGCCCCGCCGTGCGCTTGCCGATCTTCGATGCCGGCCGGCTGCGCGCCAACCTGGGCGGCAAGACCGCCGACCTCGACGCGGCCATCGAAAGCTACAACGGCGCGGTGCTGGAAGCGGTGCGTGAAACCGCCGATGCGGTGACCACGCTGCAGTCGCTGGCGCGCCAGCAAGCCGAGCAGCGGCAGGCCGCCACCGCCGCCGAGGCGGCCTACCAGATCGCCGTGCAGCGTTACGAGTCCGGGCTCGGCACCTACCTGCACGTGCTGGCCGCGGAGTCGGCCGTGCTGAACCAGCGCCGGCAGGGCGTGGATCTCGCGGCGCGGGTGCTGGACACGCGCGTCGCGCTGTACCGCGCGCTCGGCGGCGGCTATGGAACCGATGCGCGGGTCGCGGCCCGCTGAACCACAGGAAGAACAAGACATGAGCGAAGCGCAAGCCGTGGCCGCACCGGCCCCCAACGGAAAACGCAAGAGGGCCCTGCTCGGCATCGCCGGCGTGGTGGCCGTCGCCGGCCTCGGATGGGGTGTGTACGAGTGGCTGGTGGCCAGCCATTACGAAAGCACCGACAACGCCTACGTGCAGGGCAACGTGGTGCAGATCACGCCGCAGGTCGGCGGGACGGTGATGGCCATCCACGCCGACGATACCGACTTCGTCAAGGCGGGCCAGCCGCTGGTGACGCTCGATCCCGCCGACGCCCGCGTCGCGCTCGAGCAGGCGGAGGCGGCGCTGGGCCAGACCGTGCGCCAGCTGCGCACCGTCTACGCGACCAACGGCAGCCTCGCCGCGCAGGTGACGCTGCGGCAGGCCGACGTGGCGAAGGTGCAGGCCGACCTGGCACGCGCGACCGACGACCTGAACCGCCGCGCGGGCCTGGTCGCGACCGGCGCCGTCTCGCGCGAAGAGCTGAACCACGCGCAGTCGCAGGTCAACGCCGCGCGCGCCGCGCTGGCCTCGGCCCGGGCAGGCGTCGCGGGCGCCCGCGAGCAGCTCGCCGGCAACCGCGCCATGACCGAAGGCACCAGCATCGAACAGCACCCGCAGGTGCAGGCCGCCGCGGCGCGCGTACGCGAAGCGTGGCTGGCACAGCAACGCGCGGCGATGCCGGCGCCGGTCGACGGCTACGTCGCGCGCCGCACCGTGCAGCTCGGCCAGCGCGTGGCGCCCGGCGTGCCGGTGATGGCCGTGATCCCGCTCAACCGGTGTGGGTCGATGCCAACTTCAAGGAAGTGCAGCTGCGCAAGATCCGCCTCGGCCAGCCGGTGAAGCTGACGGCCGACGTCTACGGCAAGCGCGTGGAGTACGACGGCAAGGTCGCCGGACTCGGCGTCGGCACCGGCGCCGCGTTCTCGCTGCTGCCGGCGCAGAACGCCACCGGCAACTGGATCAAGGTGGTGCAGCGCGTGCCCGTGCGCGTGGCGCTGGACCCGGCGCAGGTCGCGAAGCACCCGCTGCGCATCGGCCTGTCGATGGAAGCGACGGTCGACGTCACGCAGCAGGACGGCACCACGCTGGCCGACGCCCCGCGGCGCTCGGCCGTGGCGCAGACGCAGGTGTACGGCGGCCAGGACGCCGGCGCCGAAGCCGAAGTGCGGCGCGTGATCGCCGCCAACGCAGGCCGCTGAGCCCATGGCGCAGCCCGGCACCGCGCCGCTGCCGCACCCGCCGCTGGAGGGTTCGGCGCGCACCGGGGCACCATCGCCCTGTCCGCCGCCACGTTCATGAACGTGCTGGACACGTCGATCGCCAACGTGTCGCTGCCCGCGATCGCCGGCGATCTCGGCGTGAGCCCGAACCAGGGCACGTGGGTGATCACCAGCTTTGCCGTGGCCAACGCGATCGCCGTCCCGCTCACCGGCTGGCTGTCGCAGCGCTTCGGCCAGTGCGGCTGTTCGTCGCCAGCGTGCTGCTGTTCGTGATGGCGTCGTGGCTGTGCGGCCTCGCGCCCAACATGACGATGCTGATCGCGGCGCGCGCTGCAAGGCTTCGTCGCCGGGCCGATGATCCCGCTGTCGCAGTCGCTGCTGCTCTCCAGCTATCCGCGCGCGCTCGCCGGGCTGGCCATGGCGATGTGGGCGATGACGACGCTGGTGGCGCCCGTGATGGGGCCGCTGCTGGGGGGCTGGATCACGGACCACATCGCGTGGTCGTGGATCTTCTACATCAACATTCCCGTCGGCATCGTGGCGGCGCTGGCCTCTGGGCGATCTACCGCAAGCGGGAAACCGTCACGCGCAAGCTGCCGATCGACGGCATCGGCCTGGCGTTGCTGGTGCTGTGGATCGGCGCGCTGCAGATGATGCTGGACCTGGGCAAGGAGCACGACTGGTTCCAGTCGCCGCTGATCGTCGGCCTCGGCGTGGTGGCGGCGGTCGGCTTCGCCATCTTCCTGGTGTGGGAGCTGACCGATGCGCACCCGGTGGTCGAACTGCGCCTGTTCGCGCGGCGCAACTTCTGGGCCGGCACGCTCACCACCTCGGTGGCCTACGGCCTGTTTTTCGGCAACGTCGTGCTGCTGCCGCTGTGGCTGCAGCAGTTCATGGGCTACACCGCTACCGACGCCGGCATGGTGATGGCGCCGGTGGGGCTGCTGGCGATGGTCTTCTCCCCATCGTCGGCAAGACGGTGGGCCGCGTGGACCCGCGCCGCTACGCGACGTTCGCCTTCGTGGTGTTCGCGCTCGTGCTGTGGATGCGCTCGCACTTCAACACGCAGGCCGATTTCAACACCATCCTGGTGCCGACCATCGTGCAGGGCGTGGCGATGGCGTTCTTCTTCATCCCGCTGATGACGATCACGATGTCGGGCCCGGGCCCGGAGCGGATGGCGGCCGCTTCCGGCCTGACCAACTTCGTGCGGATCACGGCAGGCGCGATGGGCACCTCGATCTCGACCACGCTGTGGGAAAGCCGCGCCGCGCTGCACCACGCGCAGCTGGCGGAATCCGTGAGCGCGGGCAACCCGGCGGCGCAGGCCGCGCTGGGCGGGCTGCAGGCGTCCGGCCTGTCGGCGGAGCAGGCGCTGGCGCAGGTGAACCGCCTGATCGACCAGCAGGCCTTCATGCTCGCTGCCAACGACATCTTCTGGCTGTCGGCGGTGATCTTCCCGGCCCTGATCCCGCTCGTGTGGGTCACCCGGCCGCAAAGTTCCGGCGGCGCCGGGGCCGATGCAGCGGCCGGCGCGCATTGAACGCACATCGGGCGTTTGGCTGACAGGCGACTGCCGCCGGAGCGACGGCTACGGCCGGCCTCGCGGCTGACGCCGATCGCCCATTCCCGCCGTCCCGCCCTCGCTGGCGCCGCCCACAACCCCCGCGCGCGACGGGGCGCAATCTGGAGGCCTTCGCTCGGAGAGGCTCCAATGAAATACATGCACAAGGCGATCTGGCAGGCCGACGGCAACCTCGTCATCCGCGGCAACACCCGCGCGCTGCTGTTCCGCGCGCTGGACGATGCCCGCGCCGAACTCGGCAAGCACGGCGACGCCACCGATCCGCAGGTGGTCCGCACGCTGCAGGCGCTCCAGACGTGCTCGGCGCCTACGACGGCAGCCTGCCCAGCGCGGTCGACCTGCTCGGCGACCCGGCACGGGAGCAGGTGGCGCGCAACCTCCTCAAGGGCTGACCGCCGCATCATGCGGTTTGTCACGGCGGGCGGGGTCGATGCGCTTGCGCCAGCTGTCGGGTTGAGGCAGATTCTGTAACTGCAAGTTACCATCAGCGCGCTTGCGCCGGTGCCGCCGAGGAGAAGCCATGCCGTCCGCCGTCGCCCCGGCTCCCGGGAAATGAGGTACTTCCAGCCCGCGGGATCGCCACCCGCCTCTGGCTCGGCTTCGCCGTGATGATGGCGCTGCTGGTGGCCGTGGCCGCTTTCGGGGTCGCGCAACTGCATCGCATGCAGCTGCAGGCCGAAGCCCCGGTGCAGGAGCACATCGGGCTGCTCGACGCCGTCGGGCAGATGCAGGACATGGCCGCCCAGCGCGAATACATGCTGCGCGAGCTCGGGGCCGCGGCCACCCCCGAGGACCGGCCACCGCCGTGCACAAGCTGCAGGTGAATACCATCGCCTACGACAGCGTCGCCACCCGTTTCGGCAATGTGGCGACCGGCGAGCGCACGCGCGCCGGCGCGCAAGTCATCCCGGCGCTGGGCCGCGCCATCTCCGACCTGGAACGGCCGGCGCTGGAACTGCAGGACGGCGCGGTGGATCCGGCGAAGCGGGACACCGCCCTGACCGCGCTCCCGAAGTACCGCGAGCTGCACGGCCTGCTGCGCGCCCGCTTCAGCGCGACCCGGGCCGACGCCGACGCCTCCGTCGCGGAAACGCGGCAGCAGTTCGACGCGGTCGTCATGGCCATCGCCGCGATCGCCGGCGTGGCGATCCTGCTCGGCGCCCCGGTGGCGTTCTTCACCACGCGCGGCGTCGTCCGTCCGCTGCACGCCGCGCGCGAAGCGGCGTTGCAGGTGGCGCAAGGCGACCTGACGCAGGAGCTCGAAGCGCGCGGCAACGACGAGACGGCGCAACTGGTCGGCGCGCTGGAATGGATGCGCATGTCGCTGGCCGATGCGGTCGGCGACATCCGGCGCGCGGCGATCGGCGTGCGCGGTGGCGCGCGGTCGATCGAGCAGGGCAACGCCAGCCTGGCGGCGCGCACCGAAGACCGTGCGAGCAGCCTGGAAGAGACCGCCGCCAGCCTGGAGGAGCTGACCTCCACGGTGCAGCAGAACGCGCAGGGAGCGGGCGAGGCCAACCGGCTGGCGGGCGAGACTTCCACCGTCGCCACCCGCGGCGGCGAGGCAGTGCGTGCCGTGGTCACCACGATGCAGGGCATCCGGGCGGCGTCGCGCCGCATCGCGGACATCACCAGCGTGATCGACGGCATCGCCTTCCAGACCAACATCCTCGCGCTCAACGCCGCGGTCGAAGCGGCACGCGCCGGCGACCAGGGCCGCGGCTTCGCGGTGGTCGCGGCCGAAAGTGCGCTCGCTGGCCCAGCGTTCGGCGCAGGCCGCCAAGGAGATCAAGGGGCTGATCGACGACTCCACGCAGCGCGTCGAAGGCGGCGTGCGCGAGGTGGAGAGCGCGGGCCGGACGATGGACGAGATCGTCGGCTTGGTGCGCAAGGTCAATGCGCTGATCGCCGAGATCGCCCGGCCAGCAGCGAACAGCTCGGCGGCATCCGGCAGGTGAACCAGGCCATCGCGCAGATGGAAGGCCACACGCAGCAGAACGCGTCGATGGTCGACCGTGCCGCGGCCGCGGCCGAGCACTGGCGGGACAGGCCGACCTGCTGGTGCAGACCGTCGCCAGTTCAAGGTGGAGCTGGGCGCGGACGACGCCGCGGCGCCCGCCTTGCCGGCTTCAGGCGAGCAACGCCACGTTGCCGCCGGCGGCGGTGGTGTTGACCGTCACCGTCTGCTCGCCGCAAAAGCGGTAGAGGTAATGCGGCCCGCCGGCCTTGGGGCCGGTGCCTGACAGGCCTTCGCCGCCGAAGGGCTGCACGCCGACCACCGCGCCGATCATGTTGCGGTTGACGTAGACGTTGCCGATGCGCGCGTCGCGGGCCAGCGCTTCGGCGCGGCTGTCGATGCGGGTCTGCAGGCCCAGCGTCAGGCCGTAGCCGAGGCGGTTGATGGCGGCGATCGCCGCGCGCGGATCGCCGCTCCAGCGCACCACGTGCAGCACCGGGCCGAAGATCTCCTGCCGCACGTCTTCGATCCGCGCGACTTCGAAGGCCTGCGGCGGGACCAGGCGGGTCCCTGCATCCGTTGCCGCCGCCGGCAGCAGCGGCCGTGCTTGCGCGTGCAGCCGGCGCAGGTGACGTTGCAGCGCCTCGAACGCCTCGCCGTCGATCACCGGGCCGACGTCGGTCTGCCACCGCACCGGGTCGCCCGTCACCAGCTCGCGGGCGGCGCCTTGCACCATCGCGATCACGCCGTCGGCGATGCCTTCGTGCACGCACAGCAGGCGCAGCGCCGAGCAGCGCTGGCCGGCGGAGCGGAAGGCGCTCTGCACCACCGCGTCGGCGACCTGCTCGGGCAGCGCGGTCGAATCGACCAGCATCGCGTTGATGCCGCCGGTCTCGGCGATCAGCGGCACGATGGGGCCGTCCTTGGCCGCCAGCGCGCGCTGGATGGCCTTGGCCACGGGCGTGGAGCCGGTGAAGACCACGCCCGCGATGCCGGGTTCGGCCACCAGCGCCGCACCGATCGTCTCGCCGGGGCCGTGCAGCAGTTGCAGCGCATCGGCGGGCACGCCCGCTTCGTGCAGCAGCCGGACGGCGGCCGCCGCGATGGCGGGCGTCTGTTCCGCCGGCTTGGCCAGCGCGGTGTTGCCGGTGGCGAGCGCCGCCGCCACCACCGCCGGTGAAGATCGCCAGCGGGAAGTTCCACGGGCTGATGCAGGCCCACGGCCCGCGCCCCGACAGCCGCAGCAGGTTGGTCTCGCCGGTCGGGCTGGCAGCGCCTGCGGCTGCATGATCCGCTCGGCTTCGGCGGCGTAGTAGCGCAGGAAATCGATGGCTTCGCGCACTTCCGAGACGCAGTCGCCCCAGTCTTGAAGGCTTCCCGACGAGCAGGGCGCAAAGTTGCGGCAACTGCGCCTGCATGGCGTCGGCGGCGCTGCGCAGGATCGCGGCGCGCTGCTCCACCGGCGTGCGGGACCACGCCTCGAAGGCGGCGTCGGCGCGGCCCACCGCCGCGGGAACCTGCGCCGTGTCGCAGAGCGGGATCGCCGGAACGCTGCACGCGGCGATGGCTTGCGCGAGCGGCGCACGCATCGACGCGACGGCCGGTCGAGGCCATCGCTGTTGCGGCGCGCCGCGCCATACAAATGCGGCGGAGCGGCAGCGACGGTTGCGGCGACAGGTGCAGCGGCGACTGCAGCAGTTCGTCCATGCCGAGCGACTCGTCGGCGAGCTGGTGCACGAAGGAGGAATTGGCGCCGTTCTCCAGCAGGCGCCGCACGAGGTAGGCGAGCAGGTCGCGGTGCTGGCCGACCGGCGCGTAGACGCGGCAGGCGAGCTCGGGATCCTGCAGGACTTCGCGGTACACGCCTTCGCCCATGCCGTGCAGGCGCTGGAGTTCGAAGGACGCGCCGGTGCGGCGGGCCATCTGCACGATGGCGGCGATGGTGCCGGCGTTGTGCGTGGCGAACTGCGGATAGATCACGTCCTTCGCGTCCGGGAGGGCGCGGGCGCAGGCCAGGTACGAAACGTCCGTGTGGTGCTTGTGCGTGAACACGGGATAGTGCGGCAGCCCCAGTTCCTGCGCGCGCTTGATCTCCGCGTCCCAGTAGGCGCCCTTGACCGGGCGGCACATCAGGCGAATGCCGCTGGCGCGGGCCACCGACGCCACTTGTTCGATGAGTTCGAGCGCGCGGCCCTGGTACGCCTGCAGCGCGAGGCCGAAGCCTTGCCACTGCGGATGCTGTTGCGCGACGCGCTGCGCCAGCGCCTCGAACACCTCCAGCCAGACAGTTCGAGGCGGTCCACTTCTTCCGCGTCGATGGTCAGGTTGATGTTGGCCTCGGCGGCCTGCACGCACAGGCCCCACACCAGCGGCACCAGTTCGTTGAGCACGCGCTCGCGCTGCAGCGCCTCGTAGCGCGGGTGCAGGGCGCTCAGCTTGATCGAGATGCCGTCGTTGTCCTGCACCGACCGCCGCGCATCGGCGTTGCCGGCGATCGCACGGATCGCGGCCTGGTAGTGCGCGAGGTAGCGCGCGGCGTCGTCGGCGGTGCGCGCGCCTTCGCCGAGCATGTCGTACGAGAAGCGCAGGTTGGTCTGCCGCTTGCGGGCCGCGCGCGCCGCGTCCATCGCCTCGCCGATGTCCTGGCCCAGCACGAACTGGCGTCCCAGCAACTGCACGGCGCGCAGCGTCGCCGCCACCACGGTGCGCGCGCCGAGCTTTCCGAACAGGCCCGGCGGCTGCGCCTCTTCGCCGGGCAGGAACTTCTTCGACAAGGCGATGGCGCTTTGCGACAGCCGCGCCAGCGCGCCGTCGGACGCGCCGTCGAAGTCGGCGCGCGAGAGCTGGTCGGCCGTCAGCGCGATGGCGGTCTCCGCATCGGGCACCCGCAGCAAGGCTTCGGCCAGCCGCATCAGCGCCAGCCCTTCGGCGCTGGAGATCGGGTACTCCTTGAGCAGGCTCTCCATCGCCCAGAACGGCGGCGGGTTGCGGCGCACGGCCTGGACCCACGGTGTGGCCATGCGCGCGGCTTCGGCCCAATCCAGCGCCCCTTTCAGGGCCTGCAGGCGGTGGGTGACGACGGAGGCTTCCGGGCGGTAGGGATCGGGCAGGCGTTGCATGTCGCCATGGTCGCCCGCGTTGCGCCGAATGTTTCGCTAAAGTAGGCGGTCTCCACCGGAGGAAATCCAGTCCATGGCCGAACCCGCAGCCGATCTCGACCGCGTCGACCTGAAGATCCTGCAGGTTCTGCAGGCGGACGGCCGGGTTTCCAACCTGAAGCTCGCAGAGGCGGTCGCCCTTTCGCCGACGGCGGTGCTGGCGCGCGTGCAGCGCCTCACGCGCGACGGCTACATCCTGGGCTACGAGGCGCGGCTGAATCCGCTGAAGCTGGGCGCCGGCATGCTGGTGTTCGTCGAGGTGCTGCTCGATCGCACCACGCCCAACGTGTTCGAAGCTTTCAAGGCCGCCGTGCAGGTGTACCCGCAGATCATGGAATGCCACATGGTCGCCGGCGGCTTCGACTACCTGCTCAAGACGCGCATGGCCGACATGCAGGCCTACCGCGACTTCGCCGGCACCGTGCTGTGGCAACTGCCCGGCGTGCGCGAGACGCGCACCTATGCGGTGATGGAGGAGGTGAAGAGCACCGCGCAGCTGCCGCTGCGCGTGTAGCAGAATCCGCCCATTCCCACTCCGGAGACCTCCATGCGCCGTCCCCTGCTCCTCGCCGCCATCGCCCGGCCGCGGCCTTGCCCGCCGCGGCGCAGTCGCTCAAGCCCGGGCTCTGGCAGGTGACGAACAAGATGAACAATCCGCAGATGGACCAGGCCATGGCCGACATGCAAAAGCAGATGGCCGCCATGCCGCCCGCGGAGCGCAAGCAGATGGAAGAGATGATGGCCAAGCAGGGCGTGCGCATGGCCGCGCCGGCGGCCGGCGGCGGCATGACGGTGCAGGTCTGCATGACGCAGGAGATGGTCGCCCGCAACGACGTGCCGATGCAGGAAGGGTGCCGCGTCACCAACCAGCAGCGAACGGGCAACACGACCAAGATGGCCTTCGCCTGCGCCAATCCGCCGTCCACCGGGGAAGGGCAGTTCACCTTCGCCGGCCCCGAGGCCTACAGCAGCAGGATGACCGTCAAGACCACCCTGCAGGGCAAGGCCGAGACCATGACCATGGAAGGTTCCGGCAAGTGGGTGCAGGCCGACTGCGGGACGGTCAAGCCGATGGGGTCGGCGGCGCCGAAGAAGTGACGTAGGCGCGGCCGCCGAAGATGGCCGTGCCTACGCGCAGCATCGTGCTGCCGGCCGCGACCGCCGCCTCCAGTCCGCCGTCATTCCCATCGAGAGCGTGTCGAGCGCCAGCCCGTCGTCGCGCAGGCTGTCGAAGAGGCGTCGCGCCGCCTGGTGCACCGCGAGCTGGGCCGACCGGCTGGCGGCCGGCTCCGGGATCGTCATCAGCCCCCGAAGGCGCAGCCTGGGCAGCGCAGCGACCTCACGCGCCAGCGCCAGCGCTTCGCCGGGTGCGACGCCCGACTTGCTCGGGCCGCCGTCGATGTTGACCTGGATGCACACCTGCAGCGGCGGCAGCCCTTCGGGCCGCTGTTCCGCCAGCCGCTGCGCGATCTTGAGCCGGTCGACCGTGTGCGCCCAGTCGAAGTGCGCCGCCACCAGCCGCGTCTTGTTGCTCTGGATCGGGCCGATGCAGTGCCATTGCAGCGGCAGGTCGGCCAGCAGCGCCATTTTCTCGACGGCTTCCTGGATGTAGTTCTCGCCGAAAGCCCGCTGCCCCGCGGCGCGCGCTTCGCGCACGGCGTCGGGTCCGAACGTCTTCGACACGGCAAGCAGCGTGACTTCGTTCACGTCGCGTCCGGCGTCCGTGCACGCCGCGGCGATCCGCTGGCGCACGTGCTGGAGGTTGTCGGCAATCGTGGTCATAATTGCCCAGCCACCCCGCAGCCGACCGTCGCAGCGCCGGGGGAGAGCTCACAAGGAAGAGGGATTCGTGGATATTACCCAGCTGCTGGCATTCAGCGTCAAGAACAAGGCTTCCGACCTGCACCTCTCGGCCGGCCTGCCGCCGATGATCCGCGTGCACGGCGACGTCCGCCGCATCAACGTCGACCCCATGGACCACAAGCAGGTCCATGCCATGGTGTACGACATCATGAACGACACCCAGCGCAAGAACTACGAAGAGTTCCCGGAAGTCGACTTCTCGTTCGAGATCGAAGGCCTGGCGCGCTTCCGCGTCAACGCCTTCAACCAGAACCGCGGCGCGGCGCCGTGTTCCGGACCATTCCCTCCAAGATCCTCACGCTGGAACAGCTGAACGCGCCCAAGATCTTCCAGGACCTCGCGCTCAAGCCGCGCGGCATGGTGCTGGTGACGGGCCCCACGGGTTCGGGCAAGTCGACCACGCTGGCGGCGATGGTGAACCACCTGAACGAAACCGAGTACGGCCACATCCTCACGGTCGAGGACCCGATCGAGTTCGTGCACGAGTCCAAGAAGTGCCTGGTGAACCAGCGCGAAGTGGGCCCGATGACGCTGTCGTTCGCGGCCGCGCTGAAGTCGGCGCTGCGCGAAGACCCGGACTGCATCCTGGTCGGCGAAATGCGCGACCTGAAACCATCCGGCTGGCCATGACCGCCGCGGAAACGGGCCACCGGTGTTCGGCACGCTGCACACCTCCAGCGCCGCCAAGACCATCGACCGGATCATCGACGTGTTCCCGGCCGACGAAAAGGAGATGGTCCGCGCCATGCTGTCCGAATCGCTGCAGGCCGTGGTGTCGCAAACGCTGTGCAAGACCAAGGACGGCAGCGGCCGGGTGGCGGCGCACGAGATCATGCTGGGCACCTCCGCCATCCGCAACCTGATCCGCGAAGCGAAGGTGGCGCAGATGTACTCGGCCATCCAGACCGGCAACAGCGTCGGCATGCAGACGCTGGACCAGAACCTGACCGACCTCGTCAAGCGCAACATGATCAGCGCCGCCGAAGCCCGCGGCAAGGCGAAGATCCCCGAAAACTTCCCGTGGCTAAGGAGTTGCGATGGAACGCGACCAGGCAACCAAATTCATCAACGACCTGTTGAAGTTGATGATCGGCCGCAACGGCAGCGACTTGTTCATCACCGCGGACTTCCCGCCGGCGATCAAGGTCGACGGCAAGGTGACCAAGGTGTCCCCGCAGCCGCTGAACGCCTCGCACACGCTGGCGCTGGCGCGTTCGATCATGAACGACAAGCAGGCGGCGGAGTTCGAGCGCACCAAGGAATGCAACTTCGCGATCGCGCCGCCGGGCATCGGCCGCTTCCGCGTCAACGCTTTCGTGCAGCAGGCCAAGGTGGGCATGGTGCTGCGGGTGATCCCGCAGATCCTGCCGACCATTGACAAGCTGAACGTGCCGCAGGTGCTCAAGGAAGTGGTGATGTCCAAGCGCGGCCTGGTCGTGCTGGTGGGCGCCACGGGCTCGGGCAAGTCGACCACGCTGGCGGCGATGATCGACTGGCGCAACGAGCAGAGCTACGGCCACATCATCACCATCGAAGACCCGGTGGAGTTCGTGCACCCGCACAAGAACTGCGTGGTGACGCAGCGCGAAGTGGGGCTGGACACCGACAGCTGGGAAGCGGCGCTGAAGAACACGCTGCGGCAGGCGCCCGACGTGATCCTGATGGGCGAGATCCGCGACAAGGAAACGATGGAGCACGCCATCGCCTTCGCCGAAACCGGCCACCTGTGCATGGCGACGCTGCACGCCAACAGCGCCAACCAGGCGCTCGACCGCGTGATCAACTTCTTCCCGGAAGAGCGGCGCCCGCAGTTGCTGATGGACCTGTCGCTGAACCTGAAGGCCTTCATCTCGCAGCGGCTGGTGCCCAAGCAGGACGGCAAGGGCCGCGGCGCTGCGGTGGAGATCCTGCTGAACACGCCGCTGATCTCCGACCTGATCTTCAAGGGCGAAGTCTCCGAGATCAAGGAGATCATGAAGAAGAGCCGCAACCTGGGCATGCAGACCTTCGACCAGGCGCTCTTCGACATGTACGAGAACAACATCATCACGTACGAGGATGCGCTGCGCAATGCCGACTCGGTGAACGACCTGCGCCTGCAGATCAAGCTGAACAGCCAGCGCGCGAAGTCGCAGGACCTGTCGGCGGGCACGGAGCATTTGGCGATCGTTTGAGTCCGCGAAGGCGGGCAGCCTTTGAACGCAGAGGGCGCAGAGAGGGCGCGGAGGACGCAGAAGGGAAAGAATGAAAGGCAAAGAATGCCTCGTCCTTTCTTTCTCTTTTCTGCGAGTTCTGCGCCCTCTCTGCGCCCTCTGCGTTCAAGGGAAGTCCGTGTTCGACGGCGGTCCCACGCCCACCTCGGCCTAGAATCGCCTCTCGACAACTGAGGACGACATGGCCAGCACCAACCCCCGCACCTACGAACCGACGACCTCGCGCAAGGTCGCTTTCCTCGGCCTCGGCGTCATGGGCTTTCCCATGGCCGGCCACCGGCGCTGGCCGGGCACCGCGTGACCGTGTACAACCGCAGCGCCGAAAAGCGGCTGGCCTGGTGCAAGGAATTCACCGGCGGCGCCGCGCCCACGCCGCGCGAAGCGGTCGCCGACTGCGACTTCGTGTTCTGCTGCGTCGGCAACGACGACGACCTGCGCTCCGTGGTGCTCGGCGAGCAGGGCGCGCTGGCCGGCATGAAGAGCGGCGCCGTGTTCGTCGACCACACCACCGCCTCGGCCGACGTCGCGCGCGAACTGTCCGCCGAAGCGGCCAAGCGCGGCATCCAGTTCGTCGATGCGCCCGTCTCGGGTGGCCGGCCGGCGCGCAGAACGGCATGCTGACCGTGATGTGCGGCGGCGACAAGGCCGCCTTCGACGCCGCCAAGCCGATTGCGATGGCCTTCTCGCGCGCGTTCACGCACTGGGGCGAGAGCGGCGCCGGGCAGCTTGCCAAGATGGTCAACCAGATCGCCATCGCGGGCCTGGTGCAGGGCCTGTCCGAAGCCATCGCCTTCGGGCAGAAGGCCGGGCTCGACATGGAGCAGGTGCTGGAAGTCATCGGCAAGGGCGCCGCCCAGAGCTGGCAGATGGACAACCGCGGCAAGACGATGATCCGGGCAAGTTCGAGTTCGGCTTCGCGGTCGACTGGATGCGCAAGGACCTCGGCCGGTGCTCGACGAAGCCAAGCGCAACGGCGCGCGCCTGCCGGTGACCGCGCTGGTCGACCAGTTCTATGCCGACGTACAGGCCGCCGGCGGCAAGCGCTGGGACACCTCCAGCCTGATCTACCGGCTGAAGTAAGCCCCGGTCAACGGACCGGCGTCACCGTCGCACCGGATTCGGTGCGGAACGGCGCGCCGGAGGCCGGCGCGGTGGGGGCCGGCGCCGGCGCCACCGTGGCGGCGGGCGCCGGGCCGCGCAGGTCGGCCTGGTTGGCCGGCTCGAAAATCCGCACGACCTTGCTCACGCCGCTGATGCCGCGCGCGATCGAGGTCGCGCGTTCGGCCTCGCGGTCGCTCACGCGGCCCATCAGGTAGACCACGCCGCGTTCGGTCACGACCTTGAACGCCGGGCCTGCAGGTCCTGCGCGTCGACGAAGGAGGCGCGGACCTTGCCGGTGATCAGCACGTCGTTGGAGCGCTGCACCAGGCTGGTCGCGGGCATCACCCCCACTTCGTTGACGATGCCCCGCACGTTGTCGACGGCGGCGACGATCTGCTCGGCGCGCTGCTTCGCGGCGTCGTTCGGCACTTCGCCGGTCAGCAGCACCGGCGGTTGTAGCTGGTGATGTTGAGGTGCACGTTGTCGCCGAGCGCTTCGCGCAGCCGTGCCGCCGCCCGCAGCTCGATCGCCTCGTCGTCGATCTGCGCGCCCGAAGTGCGACGGTCGCTCGCCATCAGCGCGCCGCCCACGGCGCCGCCGACCAGCAGCGGCGCGCAGGCCGAAAGCGAACCGGCCAGCAGCACGGCCGCGAGCGTGGTGAGCGAGAGGGAACGGAGGCTTTGCTTCATGAAGAGGTTTCCCGGTCGCCTAGCAGTTGGGCGTCGACGCCGTCGCACAGGCAGTGCAGCACCGGGATGTGCACTTCCCGGATGCGGGCCGTGCGTTCGTGCGGGACGCAGATGTGGACATCGGTTTCGCGCAGCACGCCGGCCATCTTGCCGCCGCCGCGCCCGGTGAGCGCCACCACCGTCATCTCGCGCTCGTGCGCGGCCTCGATCGCCGCCAGCACGTTGGCCGAGTTGCCGCTGGTGGACAACGCCAGCAGGACGTCGCCCGCCTGCCCGAGCGCGCGCACCTGCTTGGAGAAGATGCGGTTGTAGTCGTAGTCGTTGGCGATCGCCGTGAGGATGGAGGTGTCGGTCGTCAGGGCGATCGCGCCGAGCTCGGGACGCTCGCGCTCGAAGCGGCCCACGAACTCGGCGGAGAAGTGCTGCGCGTCGGCGGCCGAGCCGCCGTTGCCGCACGCCAGTACCTTCCCTCCGCTGGTGACGCACGCCAGCATGGCCTGCACGCCTTGCGCGATGGGTTTGGAGAGCGTCTGCGCGGATTGGTACTTCAGGTCCGCGCTGTCGATGAAGTGCTGCTGTATGCGTTGCTCGAGCATGGCAGGGGATGATAACTCCGGCCTCCGGCGCGGCCCGTGAAGCTGTGTGAAGGCCCTCTTTCCCTGTTACTGCCGCGCCAGCCGCGGCTGGGCAAGAGGGTAGGTGTAGGCGCGGTCGCACGGCTGGCCCAACAAAGTGCCGACGCAATCGCGGACATGACCCCACAAGCACTGCCGCAGGAAACTGACTCCGCGGCGCTGGCGCATCACTAATCTTGCATTGCTGGCGGAACACATCGCCTGCAGGTCCAAGTTCCACAAATCAATTGTCTTAGGAGAAGTTGCAATGGCTGTCATGAAAAAAAATCGCAGGTCTGGTCGCTGGTGCCTCTGCCGTCGCCGTGATGGGTCTCGCCGTCGCGCAGGGCGTTCCGCCCAACCCGTTCGTCACCAACCACGCCCCGGGCGCTGGCCAGCAGAGCACGCACATCACCTCCATGGGTGAGACCGGCGTCCCCGGCTTCGTCGACCAGGTGCAAACCGCCCAGATCGTCACCGTGCAGGAAGTCGCCCGGGCGCCGGCTCCGGCCTACGTCGCTCCGGCCCCGGCCCGGAAGTCCAGCAGATGGGCGCCGCTCCCGCCCCCGTGGCGCAAGAGCCGGCTCCCCAGATGGTTGCCAAGGCCGACCGCGGCTGATCTTCACCGGGAAATCGCCGGAGCGATTTTCCAGTGGCCTGATCGGTGCGGCGAGGACCGGCATAGCCGGATCCCCACCGCAAAGGGAATATGGCGGCGCGATGCGCCGCCATATTCTTTTACGATGCATCGAAGGCGGCGCGCATCCACTGGATGCCGCCGCCTTCGATGCTGACGACGTCGAAACGGCAGGGTGGCACCTGCGCCAGCCTCAGCAGGAAGTGCCGCGCGGCGAACACGATGCGCCGCTGCTTCAGCGCGCCGATACTCGCGGCCGCGCCGCCGTAGCCCGCGCCCTTGCGCTGGCGCACTTCCACGAACACCAGCGTGCCGTCGCGCTCGCGCATCACCAGTCGATCTCGCCGCCCCCGCGCCCGGGCGTCCGATAATTGCGCGCGACCAGCCGCAGCCCCTGCGCCTGCAGGTGGCGCAGCGCCAGCCTTCGGCGGCATCGCCCTGTTCCTTGGTGCTCACCGGTGGTCCCCTTGATGGAGTCTTCTTGAGCGCTTCCTTCGCCACTGCCCTCGCCGCCGCGCGCGAGGCGGCCGCCGCCCAGCATTATTTGCAGGGGGCGCTGTATGTCGTGGCCACGCCCATCGGCAATCTGGCGGACATCAGCCTGCGCGCGCTGCACGTGCTGCAGCTCGCCGATTGCATCGCCTGCGAGGACACGCGCCACACGCAAGCCCTGCTGCGCGCCTACGGGATCGACAAGCCCGGCGGCGGCTGGCTCAGCGTCCACCGCCACAACGAGGCGCAGGGGGCGCAGGAGGTCGTGCGCCGGCTGCAGCAGGGCCAGCGCGTCGCCTATGCGAGCGACGCCGGCACGCCGGGTGTCAGCGATCCGGGTGCCCGCGTGGTCGCCGCCGCGCGCCGCCGGGCTGCCGGTCGTGCCGGTGCCCGGCGCCAGCAGCATCACGGCGCTGGTGAGCGCGGCGGGCGTCGCCGGCGAGGACAGCGGCTTCGTGTTCGCCGGTTTCCTGCCCACCAAGGCCGTCGAGCGCCAGCAGGCGATCGAGCGGCTGGCGCTGGAGCCGCGCGCGGTCGTGCTGCTCGAAGCGCCGCATCGCATCGCGGCGGTGGCCGACGCGATCGCGGTGCTGGGCGAGCGCGAAGTGACGGTGGGCCGTGAGCTCACCAAGCAGTTCGAGGAGATCGCGACCGTCGCCTGCCATGCATTGCCGGCGTGGGTGGCCGGCTCGCCGCAGCGGCTGCGCGGCGAATTCGCGCTGGTGCTGCATCCGCTGGCGCAGGTCGCCGACGACCGGGAACCGCTGCGCGTGCTGCGGCTGCTGCTGGCCGAACTGCCGGTGAAGACGGCGGTGCGGCTGGCGGCGGAGATCACCGGCGCGCCGCGCAACGGGCTGTACCAGGCGGCGCTGGAGCTACGGCGCGATACGCCCGAAGAAGCCGAAGACTAGATCACCAGCGGGTCGACGTCGACGGCCCAGCGGATCAGCCCGCGCGGCCGCAGCGCATGCAGCCTCGGCTGCCGTGCCGAGAGGAAGGCCTGCAGCGCGGGGCGCGAGCTGCTTTCCACCAGCAGCTGCGCGCGTTCGACGTTGGCCACGCGCTGCACGCCCATGGGCACCGGCGCGTAGACCATCACCATCCCTTGCGGATCGAGTTCCGCCGCGGCTTCGGCCGCCGTGGCCGAACTCCTGCGCCACCTCCTGCGTGCGCGCTTCCGACCGCAGCAGCGCCTGGTAGGCGAAGGGCGGCATGGCGGCGGCCTGGCGCTCCTTGAGCTGCTGCTCGGCGAAGGCCGGGAAGTCGTGGCGCTTGAGCGCGTGGAACAGCGGATGCTCGGGGTTCCGGTCTGCACCCACATCTCGCTGGCGGCGGCATGGGCGGCGTCGCGGCCGGCACGCCCGGCCGCCTGCATCAGCAGGCTGAACAGGCGCTCGGGCGCGCGGAAGTCGCTGGAGAACAGCGCGGAATCCGGGTTGACGGCGGCCACCAGCGTGATGCGGCGGAAGTCGTGGCCCTTGGTGACCATCTGCGTGCCGACCAGCACGTCGACTTCGCCGGCATGCACCTGCGCCAGCTGCTCTTCGAGCGCGCCTTTCTGGCGCGTGCTGTCCGCGTCCATGCGGGCGATCCGCGCGGGACGCCCGCCCGGGCCGTGCGCGTCGGCCAGCAGTTCGGCCAGTGTTTCCTCCAGCCTTTCGGTGCCGCGCCCGAGCGGCGCGATGTCGACGTTGCCGCACTTCGGGCAGGCGCGCGGAACGCGTTCGGTGAACCCGCAGTGGTGGCAGCGCAGCGTGCGGTCGATCTTGTGGAAGACGCGGAAGGCGCTGCAGTGATCGCATTCGCTCTTCCAGTCGCAGGCGCCGCACGCCAGCACCGGCGCGTAGCCGCGGCGGTTCAGGAACACCAGCGACTGCTCGCCCCGCGCGATGCGATCGCGAATGGCCGCCAGCAGCGGCGCGGAGAAGAGGGCGCGCTTCGGCTGGTGGTTCATGTTCACCAGCCGCACGGCGGGCAGCACGCCGGCGCCGATGCGGCTGGGCATCTCGAGGCAGCGGTAGCGGCCGCGGTCGCACGCGTGCCAGCTCTCCAGCGAAGGGGTCGCCGAACCCGGGATCACCTTCGCGCCTTCGAGCCGGCCGCGGTAGACGGCGAGGTCGCGCGCCGAATAGCGCGCGCCTTCCTGCTGCTTGTAGCTCGGGTCGTGCTCCTCGTCGACGACCACCAGCCGCAACCGGGGCATGGAGGCGAACACCGCCATGCGCGTGCCGAGCACGATGCGCGCCTGCCCGAGGTGCGCGGCCAGCCAGCTGCGCAGGCGCTGCGGGTTCGTCATGCCGCTGTGCAGCGCGACCACCGCGTCCTCGCCGAAGCGCTCGACGAAGCGCGCCTGCAACTGCGGCGTGAGGTTGATCTCCGGCACCAGCACCGGGGCCTGCCCCTGCGGCTCGCGCTCCAGCATCCGCTGCACCGCCTGCAGGTAGACCTCGGTCTTGCCGCTGCCGGTGGCGCCGAAAAGCAGGAAAGGGCCGGGCTCCTCTTCGATGTGATGCAGCGCCTGCGCCTGCTCGGGCGTGAGGTCCGGCGGCTGGGCGGCCTTCGCCGCCGCGCCGGCAGCCCGCACGCGGCGCAGCCGCCGGGCGAGCTGGGTCGCGTCGAGTCCGCGCAGCTGCGGCGGCAGGGCCGCCAGCGCGACCTCCCCAAGCCCGCGCTGGTAATAACTGCCAGCAAAAGTAACCAGCTGGCGCCACGCGGCCGACAGCGGCGGAATGCCTTCCAGCACGCCGGCGATGGGGCGGATCGCCGCGGCGTCCGTGATTTCGCCGCCGCCGGCCGCAGCCTCCCACACCACGCCGCAGACTTCGCGCCTGCCCAGCGGCACGCGCACCAAGCTGCCCGGTGCGAGTGGCAACTCACTCCGGTAGCTGAGCGCGGAGGCGATCGTGCTGTGGGCGGGGGTCGGGACGACGACCTGCAGCGGCTGGTCCATTTTCACTGCCACTTAGGCAATTTCTTTAAGCCCGGTACGCGGAAACCCGGATAAGTCATTGATTCCACAGGAGTTTGGCTGAGCGGCAAAAATGTGTGGATAACTTTGTTGACAGGTGGCGGCGACCGGCCGCCAAGCCGCGAAAAATCAAGGAGTTGCGTTTCTTCGGCCGAAAAACGGCCGAACTGGAACTTCAACAAAATCAACGACTTACGGTTGCTATGCTTTTCGCAGCAGGGCGGGGGCGTTGGCCTTGTCTTCGTTGCGCCGCAGCACGCCTTTTGTGCATAAGTCAAGGCGGCGAAGAAGTTTCGCGGCCGATTGTCTGCTAGGGAACTCCCTGATGACGCCGGCTTCAGCCTGCGGCTGCCACGGCCCGCATCTTCCGCGAGTGGCCGTGCACCGCTTCCACCAGCGCGGCCACGTGGTCGGGCGGGGTGAACTGGCTGATGCCGTGGCCCGGGTTGAAGATGTGGGTGGGGCCGGGGCCGGCGCCCATGTGCGGCGCGCCGAAATCGTCCAGCACCTTGCGCGCCTGTTCGGCCACTTGGGCCGGCGGCGCGAAGAGCACGGAAGGATCGAGGTTGCCCTGCAGCGCCTTCGAGCCGCCCACCGGGGCGCGTGCCCGCGCGAGGTTGACCGTCCAGTCGACGCCGAGCACGTCGCAATCGAGCCTTTCCATCTGCTCGAGCCACAGCCCGCCGCCCTTGGTGAAGACGATGCGCGGGATGACCTGTCCTTCGTGGCTGCGCTTGAGGCCCGCCAGCACGCGCGCCGTGTACGAAAGACTGAATTCTGGAACGCGCCGTCGGCGAGCGCGCCCCCCAGCTGTCGAACACCATCACGGCCTGCGCGCCGGCGTCGATCTGCGCGTTGAGGTAGCCCGCCACGGCGTCGGCATTCACCGCGAGGATGCGGTGCATCAGGTCGGGCCGGCTGTACAGCATGCTCTTGACGGTGCGCCAGTCGTCGCGCGAACCACCGCCTTCCACCATGTAGCAGGCCAGCGTCCGGGGGCTGCCGGAGAAGCCGATGAGGGGCACGCGGCCGTTCAGCGCGTGACGGATCGAGGTGACCGCGTCGAAGACATACCGCAGTTGCTGCAGGTCGGGTACCGCCAGCGCTTCGACCGCGGCTTCGTCGCGCAGCGGCCGCGCGAGCCGCGGCCCTTCACCTTCGGCGAAGCTCAGGCCGAGACCCATGGCGTCGGGCACGGTCAGGATGTCGGAGAACAGGATGGCCGCGTCCAGCGGGAAGCGCTCCAGCGGCTGCAGCGTGACCTCGGTGGCGTAGGCGGTGTTGGTCGCCAGGCCCATGAAGCTGCCCGCGCGGGCGCGCGTGGCCTTGTACTCGGGCAAGTAACGGCCAGCCTGGCGCATCAGCCACAGCGGGGTGTACGGCGTGGCCTGCCGCAGGCAGGCGCGCAGGAACGTGTCGTTCGCAAGGGGCGCAAAACTCATCGCCCGATTGTCGCAGGCCCGGCCGGCGCGCCGTCGCAGGCCCGGCCGGCGCGCCGTCTATGATGCCGCCCACCCTCCGGACGCCACCATGGACAGCCCCCTCGCGCAGGCCCGCGCCTTCTTCCTCGCCGGACTGGCGCACTACGAAGCCGGCCGCCTGGCCGAAGCCGACCGGCAGTTCGCCGCGGCGCTGTCGCTCGCGCCCGGACGGCCCTCGATCCTGACCAACCCGGGCGCCGTGCGGCTCAAGCTCGGCCGGCACGCCGAAGCGCTGGCGTTGCTGCGGGAGGCGCTGGCGCAGGAGCCGGACAACGCCGAAGCGCTCGGGCATTGCGCCGCTGCGCTGGCGGAGAGGGGCGAGGCCACGGAGGCGCTGGCGCTGTTCGACCGCGCGCTGGCGCTGGAGCCGTCGCGCGCCGCGCTGTGGACGTTGCGCGGCACCCTGCTGAAGGAACTCGGCCGGGCGCAGGACGCCGCCGCGTCGTTCCAGCAGGCGCTGGAGCGTGGCGGCGACCCGGAGCTGAACCGCTACTACCTCGCCGGCCTCTCGGGCCTGCCGCCGCCGCCGAACGCACCGCGCCACTACGTCGAGGGGCTGTTCGACGGCTATGCGGAGCAGTTCGACTCGCACTGGTGCAGGCGCTGCGCTACGACGCGCCGCGCCGCCTGACGCAGCGGCTGGCCGCCTCCGGCCGCCGTTATGCCAATGCGCTCGACCTCGGTTGCGGCACGGGGCTTTGCGGCCCGTTCCTGCGCGAACTGGCCGCCGGCGTCACCGGCGTCGACCTGTCGCGCAACATGCTGGACAAGGCGCAGGCGCTGGGCGCCTACGACACGCTGCTGCAGGCCGACGTCGCGGAGTACCGGCGGCGGCGCAGGAAGGCTTCGACTGGTGATCGCGGCCGACGTGTTCGTCTACGTCGGGGCGCTGGAGGAAGTGTTCCGGCACGTCGCCCGGGTGCTGCCGGCCGGTGGCAGTTTCTGCTTCACGCTGGAGGAGGCGCAGGACGGCGAGGACCTCGCGCTGCGCAGCAGCTTGCGCTACGCCCACTCGGAAGGCTATGTGCGCCGGCTCGCCGCGGCCCACGGCTTGCGCGTCGATGCGATCGAGCGCTCGCCGGTGCGCGAGGAGCAGCGCCAGCCGATCCCGGGCCTGTTCGCCCGGATGTCGAAACCGTAGGGTGTGCAGCTTCGCTGCGCACCAGCAGCTACGAGACTGCCTTGCGCAGCGCCCGGTCGACATCCCACAGGATGTCCTCGACCTCCTCGATGCCGACCGACAGCCGGATCATGTCAGGCCGCACGCCGGCGCGTTCGAGCTCCTGCGCGTCGAGCTGGCGGTGCGTGGTCGACGCCGGGTGGATCACCAGCGTCTTGGCGTCGCCGATGTTCGCGAGGTGGCTGAGGAACTCGCAGGCGTCGATGAAGCGTTCGCCAGCACGCACGGGGTCGGCGGCACGGATGCCGAAGGTGAGGATGCCCGAGGCGCCCGGCTGGCCGTCGATGGAGCGGAACTGCTTTTTCGCCAGCGCGTGGTGCGGCGAGCCCGGCAGGCCCGGGTAGTTGACCCAGCCGACCAGCGGATGGTCGGAGAGGAACTCGGCCACGCGCCGCGCGTTGCGGCAGTGCGCCTGCATGCGCAGGTGCAGCGTCTCGATGCCCTGCAGGATCAGCCACGCATTCAGCGGCGACAGCGCGCCGCCGAAGGTGCGGTTGACCTCCATGCGCGCCTTCATCGTGTAGCCGAAGTCGCCGAAGGTTTCGTAGAACTTGACGCCGTGGTACGCCTTGCTCGGCTCCAGCATTTCGGGAAAGTTCTTCGCGGCCGGGCCGCTGCCCCAGTCGAACTTGCCGGACTCGACCACCACGCCGGCCATCGTCGTGCCGTGGCCGCCGAGGTACTTGGTGGCGCTGTGCACCACGATGTCGGCGCCGAAGGCGAACGGGTTGCACAGGTACGGGCTGGGCACCGTGTTGTCGACGATCAGCGGCAAGCCGTGTTCGTGCGCGATGGCGGCCACGGCCTCGATGTCGAACACGTTGACCAGCGGGTTGCCCGGGTCTCGCCATACACCGCGCGCGTGTTCGGGCGGATCGCACGGCGGAAGTTGTCGGGGTCCTGCGGATCGACGAAGGTGGTTTCGATGCCGAGCCGCGCGAACCCGATGCCGAGCTGGCCGACGGTGCCGCCATACAGCGTGGAGGCGGCGACGATGTGGTCGCCCGCCTTCAGGATGGCCAGCAGCGCCGTCATCTGCGCCGCCATGCCGGTGGCGCAGGCGAGCGCGGCGCGACCGCCTTCGAGCGAGGCCACGCGCTCTTCGAGCACCGCCACGGTGGGGTTGCTGATGCGGCTGTAGACGTTGCCGAAAGTCTGCAGGTTGAACAGGCTGGCGGCGTGTTCCGCCGAGTCGAAGACGAAGCTGGTGGTCTGGTGGATCGGCGTGGCGCGCGCGCCGGTCACCGGGTCGGGCATCGCTCCCGCGTGGATGGCGCGCGTGCCGAAGCCGTAGTCGTGGTCCCGTCCATGCGCTCAGTAGAACAGTTGCTGCGGCCGCCGCGCGGAGATGACCTTCGTGTTCACGCCGGCCCAGTTGAGGCCGCCGAACAGGCGGGCGTGCTCGATCTTCACGCAGCGGTCCATCACCACGTCGAGGCCGGCGGCGCGCGCCTTCGCTGCCGAAGCCTCGTCGACTACGCCGATCTGCAGCCACAGGCACTTCGCGCCGATGGCGATGGCCTCGTCGGCGATCGGCGGAATGTCGGCGCTGCGGCGGAAGCAGTCGACCATGTCGATCCGCACGCCTTCGCGCGCCAGGGCCTCGGCGGCCGCGGTGACGCTGGGGTGGCTCGGTTGCCCGAGGATCTCCGGCGCGGACGGGTTGACCGGCACGATGCGGTAGCCGTGCGCCTGCATGTACTTGGCCGCGAAGAAGCTGGGGCGGTGCCACTGCGGCGACAGGCCCACGACCGCGATCGTGCGGCAGGTGCCGAGGATCCGGCGCAGTTCGGAAATGGTGCTCATCAGCCTTTGTACTTGATCGAGCAGCCGTACGGACGCGTGGTGGCCGCCGAGATGGGCTTGCCCGCGGTGGCTTCGGCCAGCCCTGCCGCACGTAGTTCACGGCCTTGGCGATGTCGTCCTTGCTGCTGGAAGGAATGCTGTCGATGCCGCCGGCATAGACCAGCCGCCCCTGCGGATCGACGATGTACATGTGCGGCGTGGTGCGCGCGCCGTACGCCATGCCGGCCGTGCCTTCCTCGTCCATCAGCATCGCGGTGGGCTGCACCTTGCGCTCCTTCTGCCACGCCACCAGCTTCGCTGGCTCGAGATAGTCGGAGCTGGCCTTCTCGGTCGAATTGACCGACAGCCACACCGCGCCTCTGGCCGCGGCGTCCCGCTGCGTCGCCGCCATGTTGCCGCTGTCGTAGTGCTTGCGCACGTAGGGGCAGCCGGGGTTGGTCCATTCGAGCACCACGTACTTGCCGCGGTAGTCGCTCAATTTGACCGCCTTGCCGGCTGCGTCCTTCAACGTGATCTCGGGAGCGGGCTGGCCCGCCGATGGCGCTGCCTGCAGCGCGGCGGCGAAGGCGAGGGCGGGGAGGGCGAGCAGGGCACGGCGCAACATGGAGACCTCCCGGGCAGGGAACTACGGTGGGGAGATGGCGGCGCGCACTTCCTGCACGCCCAGCACCTCGGACAGCACCACGGGCGGACGCCCCCGGCGATAGATCACGTACACCGGCACGCCGTTGCGCCCGAGCTGCGCGAGCGCCGCGGTGATGGCCGGGTCGCGGCGCGTCCAGTCGGCGCGCAGCAGCGCGAAGTTGGCGGCGGCGAAGTCGGCCAGCACGTCGTCGCGCGCCAGCGTGGTCTTCTTGTTGTACTGGCAGGTGACGCACCAGGCGGCGGTGAAGTCGACGAACACCGGCCGGCCCGAGGCCACCAGCGCATCGACGCGGCTCGCTTCCCAAGGCTGCCAGAGACTGCCGGCGGCCGCGGCGCGCTGTTCCGGCGGCTGCCGCGTGATCGCGCCGCCGGTGGCCCACGCCACCAGCACCAGCCCGGCCAGCGCCACGGAGCCCAGCGCGACGGGTGCCCGCGCAGCGCCAGCGCCCACACCAGCATGCTCAGGGCGACCAGCAGCGCCAGCAGCGCGCCGGCGCCGTCGACGCCGCTCTGCTGCCCGAGCACCCACACCAGCCACGCCACGGTGGCGAACATCGGGAAGGCCATCAGGCGGCGGAACGTTTCCATCCAGGCGCCGGGCCGCGGCAGCCAGCCGGCCACGGCCGGCACCCAGCTTGCCACGAGGTAGGGCAGCGCCATGCCCAGGCCCAGCACCGCGAAGATCGCCAGCGCCTGCGCGGCCGGCAGGCCGACCGCCAGGCCCAGCGATGCGCCCATGAACGGCGCCGTGCACGGCGAGGCGATCGCCACCGCCAGCACGCCGGTGAGGAAGGCGTCGGCGACCGGATGGCGCGCTTCCAGCGTGGCCACGCTGCTCGGGAGCAGCGACCGGAATTCGAAGACGCCCGCGAGGTTGAGCGCGATCAGCGTGAACAGCGCCGCCAGGCCGGCGACGACCGCCGGCGACTGCAGCTGGAAGCCCCACCCGAGTTGTTCCCCCGCGGCGCGGAGCGCGAGCATCACGCCCGCGAGCGCCACGAACGACACCACGACGCCCGCGGTGTAGGCCAGGCCGCCGATGCGGTGGCCCCGGCGATCGTCGGCATGGCGCGTGAAGCCCACCACCTTGATCGCGAGCACCGGGAACACGCAAGGCATCAGGTTGAGGATGAGGCCGCCGAGCAAGGCGCCGAGCAGCGCCGCCGCGAAGCCGATGGAGGCGGCGCCGCCGGCAGCGGGCGTCGCCGCCGCGTTGGCGCGCAGCGCCTGCTCCAGCGCCGGAGAGACCGTCGCCGGCGCTGCCGTGGCCGGCCAGCCGCCCACCACCTTGAGTTCGGCGCGCCAGCCCCGGCCGCCATCGGCGACCACCACCGGCACCACGCCGGGGCTGGCGCTGCGCTGGGGCGACAGCGGCACCCGCGCCGTCCATTCCGCGCCGCTCCAGGCCGGGTCCAGCGGGCGCCGGTCTCGATCACCTCGCTGGTTTCCGGGAAGAACTCCAGCGTCTTGCCGCGCACCGGCACCGGCAGCCCCTGCACGCTCACGACCAGCGTGTTGCCGTCGATGCGGGCGGTGCTTTCCGGGCGCACGCCTTGCAGGCCGGCCGGCACGGGCCGGGGCTGCGCCGCCAGCGCTGCCTCGAAAGCCTGGCCGTTCGCCGCGGTGGTGCTGCGGGCCGGCAGCTTCAGCGCGAACTCGCCTTCTTCGGGAATGCATTCCTGCTTGCAGACGAGCCAGGCGGCCTTGAGCTTGATCTCCACGTCGCCCGAGAACACCGAGGGCTTGAAGGCCGGCGTGACGGTGAGCGGCACCGGCAGCAGCACCGTGCCTTCGTAGCCGTAGTTGGCCAGCGGGCCGATCGGGATCTTCTTCGGCACCGGCCAGCGATCTCGCCCGCCTCGATGCCCGCGGGCAGCGACCACGTGAGCTGCGTCGGCAGCCCGGAGTCGCCGGAGTTCTTCCAGTAGGTGTGCCACTCGGGCTGGTGCCGCAGTTGCAGCCCCACCCAGACCGGCTTGCCGGGCTCCACGCCTTCCGGCGCATGCGCCATCAGTTCGGCGCGCACGCGTTCGGTGACGACGACGGCTTTCGCGCCGGATTGCGCGGCCGCGCCCAGCGGCAGCAGCGCCGGGCCGCAGGCGGCGGCGGCGAGTCGCGGCAGCTTCATGGATCCGATGGAGCTCAGCAACGGCCGGTTAGTTCCGGCCATCAGGCGAAGCCCAGCACCACGCGCCGGGTGGTGGCGCTCTTCTTCTCGATCTTGGTGACGACCACGCTGCCGATTTCGGCGGTGTTGGCCACGTGCGTGCCGCCGCAGGGCTGGAAGTCCAGCGGTCCGTCCACGCCGCCGATGCGGATGGTGCGGATGGTGCCGGTGCCGCGCGGCGGCTGCACCGACATGCTCTTGACCAGCGCGGGATTGGCGTCGAGCTCGGCATCGCTGATCGCGCCGATCTCCACCGGGTGCGCGCCGGCGACCAGCCGGGCGATGCCGGCGGTGAGCGCGTCCTTGTCCAGCGGCTCGGTCATGTTGAAGTCCGGCGCGCGTACTCGGGCGTGATCGAGCAGCCGTTCACCAGTTGCGGCACCGGGTGGCACAGCAGGTGCGTGGTGGTGTGGAAGCGCATCAGGCGGTGCCGGCGGTCCCAGCCACCCGCGCGATCACCGGTCGCCGGGCTGCAGCAGCTGGAGGAGTTCGTCCTGCCCGGGCGCCGGGAGGTGCGCGATGTCGGCGGTCGGACGGCCTTCGGCGTCCTTGACCTTGTGGGTGTCGGCGATCTGCAGCTTGTCGCCGTTGGCGAGCACCAGGCGCCGGTGTCGCCGGCTTGCCCGCCGCCGAGCGGATAGAAGACGGTGCGATCGAGGACCAGGCCTTGGTCGGTGATGGCGAGGATGGTGGCGGGTGTCTCCCGCAGGTAGGCGTCCCGGCGGAACAGCTCTTGGGTCATGGCGCGATTGTCGCGCCAACGCCCGGAGCGTGTCCCGCGGCGGGGCTCAGCCGAAAGCGGCGGTCAGCAGCAGCGTCGTGACCGAAGGGCCGCGCGTCGATTGGTCCAGCATCGCGGCCACAGCCACTGCCACCATCGGCCAGAAGGCCTTGGCCCATTGCGCGGGCTCCGGCTGGCGGGTGAGGGTGCGAAGCGCTTCCATGGACTCCATGGTGCTGGGAAGCCCCGCCCGGCACATTCGGCCGATGCCGCATCGCAGCACGGGCGCACAGGCTGCCCGGCAGTCAGCTTCGTTCCTGCGGCCGCGTGGGCCCGCGCCAAGGCCGTGTAGTCACGCGGGCAGCGGCAGGGCGGTCTTGGAGCGCACCTGCTTCAGGGCGAAGCTCGAGCGGATCTTCTCGATGCCGGGAATGGGCGTGAGCTGCTCGAGATGAAGCGCTCCAGCGCCGCGATGTCGGCCAGGACCACGCGGATGAGGTAGTCGCTGTCGCCGGTCATGAGGTAGCACTCCATGACCTCGTCGTGCTCCGCGATGCGCCGCTCGAACTCCGCCAGCGACTCCTTGGACTGTTCCTTGAGGCTGATGCTGATGAACACGTTGAGGCCCGGGCCCAGCGCCTTGGCGCTGGCGAGGGCCACGTAGCGCTCGATCACGCCGGCGGCCTCGAGCGCCTTTACCCGCGCGAGGCACGGCGACGGCGAAAGGTGGACGCGCCGCGCCAGTTCGACGTTGGTCAGCGAGCCGTCCTGCTGCAGTTGCGCCAGGATGCGCAGGTCGATGGCGTCGAGTTGCATGGAATGCGGCTATTCCTTGAGTTCGCGGCATTTTATGCGGCTGAACTCGGCCGGCACTCATCTTTCGCTATCCCATGCTGCCCGTGGGTGCCTACAGTGCGAGCATGGACCAGAGCATCACCCGCTATCTCGCCGACGCCAAGGGCGACGCCGACCCGATCGAAACCGCGGAATGGCGCGACGCCTTCCAGTCGCTGGTGGCCGCGCACGGCCCGGCGCGCGCGCGCTTCGTGCTCGACGAACTGGCGGTGCTGGCGCGCGGCCCCGCCGTCGCGTGGTCGCCCGAGCTGGTCACGCCCTACGTGAACACGATCCCGGTGGAGCGCCAGCCGGCCTTCCCCGGCGACCTGGCGCTGGAGGAGAAGCTGGCATCGATCATGCGGTGGAACGCGCTGGCCATGGTGGCCCGCGCCAACGCCGCCTACGGCGAGCTCGGTGGCCACATCGCCAGCTATGCCAGCGCGGCCGACCTGTTCGAAGCCGGTTTCAACCACTTCTTCCGCGCGCGCAACGACACGCACGGCGGCGACCTCGTTTTCTTCCAGCCGCACAGTGCGCCCGGCGTGTACGCCCGCGCGTTCCTCGAAGGCCGGCTGGCCGAAGAAGACCCGGCGCACTACCGCCAGGAGATCACCGCGCCCGACGACGGCGCGCGCGGGCTTTCGAGCTATCCGCATCCGTGGCTGATGCCTGACTTCTGGCAGTTCCCCACCGGCTCGATGGGCATCGGCCCGATAAGCTCGATCTACCACGCGCGCTTCATGCGCTACCTGACGCACCGCCGCCTGGTCGACTGCGAAGGCCGCAAGGTGTGGGGCGTGTTCGGCGACGGCGAGATGGACGAGCCCGAGAGCATGAGCGCGCTGACGCTGGCCTCGCGCGAGAAGCTGGACAACCTGGTGTGGGTGGTCAACTGCAACCTGCAGCGGCTGGACGGGCCGGTGCGCGGCAACGGCCGCATCGTCGACGAACTCGAGAAGCTGTTTCGCGGCGCCGGCTGGAACGTCGTCAAGCTGCTGTGGGGGAGCGACTGGGACGGGCTGTTCGCGCGCGACACCGGCAACGCGCTGATCAAGGCCTTCGCGCACACGGTCGACGGGCAGATGCAGACCTTCGCGGCCAAGGACGGCCGCTTCAACCGCGAACACTTCTTCGGGCAGGACGACGAACTGAAGCGCCTGGCGCAAGGCATGACCGACGAACAGATCGACCGGCTGAAGCGCGGCGGCCACGACCTGGTGAAGATCCACGCGGCCTACGACGCGGCGGCGAAGCACCGCGGCCAGCCGACCGTGATCCTCGCGCACACCAAGAAGGGCTACGGCATGGGCGCGGCGGGCCAGGGGCAAGATGACCACGCACAGCCAGAAGAAGCTGGACGACGCGGCGCTGCTCGAATTCCGCAACCGCTTCAACCTGCCGCTGTCGGACGAACAGGCGACCACGCTCGCCTTCCACAAGCCGGCCGACGACAGCCCCGAGATGCGGTACCTGCACCAGCGGCGCGCCGCGCTGGGCGGCTACCTGCCGCGGCGGCACACCGCGTGCGCCGTGGTGCCGGTGCCCGATGCCACGAGCTACGCGCAGTTCGCGCTGCAGGCCGGCGGCAAGGAGATGTCGACCACGATGGCTTTCGTGCGGCTGCTCGGCACGCTGCTGAAGGATGCGCAGCTCGGCCCGCGCATCGTGCCGATCGTGGCCGACGAGGCGCGCACCTTCGGGATGGCCAACCTGTTCAAGCAGGTCGGCATCTACTCCAGCGCCGGCCAGAGCTACGAGCCCGAGGACATCGGCTCGGTGCTGTCGTACCGCGAGGCGCTCGACGGCCAGATCCCGGAAGAAGGCATCAGCGAAGCCGGCGCCATCGCGAGCTGGACGGCCGCCGCTACCAGCTACAGCGTGCATGGCCACGCGATGCTGCCGTTCTACATCTACTACTCGATGTTCGGCTTCCAGCGCGTGGGCGACGCGATCTGGGCGGCCGCCGACCAGCGCGCCCGCGGCTTCCTGCTGGGCGCCACGTCGGGCCGCACCACGCTGGGCGGCGAAGGCCTGCAGCACCAGGACGGCACCAGCCACCGGTCGCCGCCACCATCCCGAACTGCAAGGCCTACGACCCGGCCTTCGCGGGCGAGCTGGCGGTGATCGTCGACCACGGCATGCGCGAGATGCTGGTGGCGCAGCGCGACGTCTTCTACTACGTCACGCTGATGAACGAGAACTACGCGCAGCCCGACTTGCCGGAGGGCGTGGCCGACGGCGTCATCCGCGGCTGCTACCGCTTCGCGCGTTTCGGCGACGCGACGGCGCACCAGCGCGTGACGCTGCTCGGTTCCGGCGCGATCCTCACGGAGGTGGTGAAGGCGGCGCAGCAACTGGCGGCGGACGGCGTCGCCACCGAGGTCTTCAGCGTGACGAGCTGGAGCGAACTCGCGCGCGACGGCGTCGCCTGCGAGCAGCGTGCGCTGGCGGGCGAAGAGGGCGTGCAGGCTTTCGTGACGGCGCAGCTCGCGGGCCGCGGCCCGGTCATCGCCGCCAGCGACTACGTGCGGGCCGTGCCGGAAAGCATCCGCGCTTTCGTGCCTGCGGGCCGGCGCTACCTGACGCTGGGCACCGACGGCTTCGGCCGCAGCGACACGCGCGCCGCCCTGCGCAACTTCTTCGGCGTCGACGCCGCGAGCATCGCGCGGGCCGCGCAGCACGCGCTGCTCGCGTAGTCCCCCTAAGATCGGCCCATGGCCACCCCCTCCCGCTTCTGGGCCGATCTCGCCACCACCGATTTCGCCGCGCTCGATCCGGCCGCGACGGTCGCCGTGCTGCCCGTCGGCGCGACCGAGCAGCACGGTCCGCACCTGCCGCTGGCCGTGGACCGTGGCGCTGGTCGACGGCATGGTGGCGCACGCCTTGCCGCACCTGCCCGCGGAGCTGCCGGTGCTGGTGCTGCCCACGCAGCAGGTCGGCTACAGCCCGGAGCACGGCGACTTCGCGGGCACGCTCACCCTCTCGTTCAACACCGTGCTGGCCACCGGATCGAGCTGGGTGAATGCGTGGCGCGCGCCGGTGTGAAGAAGCTGCTGCTGTTCAACGCGCATGGCGGCCAGGTCAGCCTGCTCGACATCGCTGCCCGGGAGCTGCGCACCCGTTGCGGACTGATCGTCTACGGCTGCAGCTGGTGGAACCTGCCGCTGGCGGAGGCGAACGGCCAGTTCACGCCCGACGAACACCGCTTCGGCGTCCATGGCGGCGAGATCGAGACTTCGCTGATGCTGGCGCTGCGCCCGCGGACGGTGCGCACGGCGCAGGCGCGGGACTTCGGTTCCACCTCCCGCGAACGCGCCGCGCAGTACCCGGTGCTGGGCAACGGCCGCAGCGCCAAGCTCGGCTGGGCCATGCGCGACTACAACCCGGAAGGCGCGGCCGGCAACGCCGCCGCCGCCACCGCGGAAAAAGGCCGTGTGGTCCTCGACGCGGTCGGCCTCCAGCTCGCCGCGCTGCTGCGGGAAATCTCCAGCCTGCCGCTGTCCACGGTCGCACCGCGCACCTGATGCGCATCAACGCCGTCCTACGGCAGCTTGGGCAGTCGCCCACAACAGCCTCCCGCACACCCGCCCGATAGTGGCCTTGTCGGCCGGCGCCGTTGCCGGCCGCGACGGCAAGGAGCAGGCGATGACGACGGTGGCGGAAGTCATGACCCGGGGCGTGCGCACGCTGGGGCCCGACGACACGGTGGTGCAGGCGGCGCAAGCCATGGACGAACTCAACGTGGGCGTGATCCCCATCGTCGACGGCGACAAGCTGGTCGGCATGGTGACCGACCGCGACATCGTGGTCCGCGGCGTCGCCATCGAGGGCGAGCTGCGCACCATGAAGCTGGCCGACGTGATGAGCGCGCATGTCCGCTGCGCCCGCGAGGAGGACGACATCGACCAGGTGCTGGGCGAGATGGCGGAGGCGCAGATCCGCCGCCTGCCCGTGGTCGACGGCAACCAGAAGCTGGTGGGGATCGTGTCGCTGGGCGACATCGCCGCCAAGAACTCCGACGAAGACGTGGAAGTCGGCGTCTCGCTCGGGGACATCTCCTCGCCGGCCGAACCCGATCGCCCGCAAGGAAACCACTAAAGCAAAAGGAGAACGAAGCATGCCCAAAGCCTGGAGCGCGAAGCGCGAACGCCAGTACGACCACATCAAGGACGGCCTGAAGAAGCGCGGCAAGAGCGAGAAGGTCTCGGAGGAGATCGCGGCCCGCACGGTCAACAAGGAACGCGCGCAGCACGGCGAGGCGAAGAAGTCCAGCCCGCAGGCCCGGCGCGACACGCCGGCGCCGGTGCGCGGCGGCCAGCGCTCGCACCGCGGCGAAGGCGGCCGCACCCGCGACCAGCTGTACGAAGAGGCCAAGCGCAAGGGCATCTCCGGCCGGTCGACGATGAACAAGGCGGAACTGGAGAAGGCGGTCGGCCGCTAGCTCTGCCGCACGGTCGAGTTGGCGCCATGCCACACCCGCCGCGATATAGCGGCGGGCCGTGTGGTACTTCACGCGCGCCCTGCACGAGGCAGCCCCAGACTGGCAGCCGGGGTGATCCTCATGCGCTTTTCCTCCATCTTCCAGCTGCCAACGACTTCCCGTGCTGCCGCCGTGCCGCCGGTCGTGGCACGGGTGGACGAGCCGCTGGCGCCCATCGCCGCGATCGCCGCGGCCGCCGAGGGCGAACTGCCCGAAGCCCGGACGAACGCGTCCGGCTGGTCGGCGAGTGGCAGCTCGGCGACGCCTGATCGCTGCCGCCCGGCACGGAAAGTGCCTTCCCCCGCGGCATGGACACCAAGCCGCCGCTGCCTCCCTTCACCGCTGAATCCGCCGCCACCAAGGTGCGGCTGGCCGAGGACGCCCGGAACAGCCGCGACCCCGACCGGGTCGTGCAGGTCTACACCGAGGACACGCAGTGGCGCAACCGCGCCGAATTCCCCACGGGCCGGGAGCAGGTGCGCGGCTTCCTGCAACGCAAGTGGGCGCGGGAACTGGACTACCGGCTGGTCAAGGAGCTGTGGGCCTTCACCGGCGAGCGCATCGCGGTGCGCTTCGCGTACGAGTGGCACGACGACAGCGGCCACTGGTTCCGCAGCTACGGCAACGAGAACTGGGAGTTCACGCCCGCGGGCCTGATGCACCGCCGCTTCGCGAGCATCAACGACCTGCCCATCGCCGAAGGCGAGCGCAAGTTCCACTGGCCGCTGGGGCGGCGGCCCGACGCGCATCCGGGCCTGTCGGAGCTCGGGCTGTAGCCATGCTCGGCTTGCTGCTGGAATCGGCCGGCGAGGGCATCTTCGGGATCGACCTGGCCGGCCACTGCATCTTCATCAACCGTGCCGGCGCGGCGCTGCTCGGGTTCGAGCAGGCGGAGGTGCTCGGGCGCAACATGCATGCCCTCACCCACCACTCGCACGCGGACGGCAGCCCGTACCCGGACACCGACTGCCCGATCTTCAACGCCTTCCGGCAGGGGCTGCCGTGCCGGATCGACACCGAGGTGTTCTGGCGGCGCGACCGCAGCGCCTTCCCGGTGGAGTACTCCAGCCACCCGATCATGGAAGGCGCCGCGGTGCGCGGCGCGGTCATCACCTTCGTCGACATCACCGAGCGCAACCGGGCGGCCAGCGCGCTGCGGCAGGCCAAGGCGGACCCGGAGCAGCGCGTGGCCGAGCGCACGCGCGAACTGTCGGAGGCGCTGCGCGCCAGCGCGAGCTCGCGGCCTGGTCGGAGAAGGTACGGGAGGAGGAGCGCACGCGCATCGCCCGCGAGATCCACGACGAGCTGGGCAGCCTGCTGGTGGCGCTGAAGATGGACGTGAACTGGCTGGACAAGCGGCTGTCGGAGCAGCAGGGACGCGACGCCGGCGCGGCGCAGGACATGCGCCAGACGATGCGCTGCAAGTGCCAGAACATGGGCCGCGCGATCGAAAGCGCCGTCGGCAACGTGGGCCGCATCATCACCGACCTGCGTCCGAGCATCCTCGACCACCGGGGGCTGTGGGCGGCGCTGGAGTGGCAGGCGCACGACTTCGTGCAGTCCGCCGAACTCGCGCTCGACTGGAACCTGCAGGAGCCGCAACCGCCGGAGCTGCCGGAGCCGCAGGCCATGGCGGTGTTCCGCATCTTCCGGAGATGCTGAGCAACGTCGGCCGGCATGCGCGCGCCAGCCGGCTCGGCGTGCGCATCGCCTGCGACGAAGGCCGGCTGCGCATCGCGGTGGCGGACGACGGCGTCGGCGCCGCGCGCGAGGCGCTGGAAGCGCCGACGGCCTATGGCGTGATGGGCATGCGCGAACGGGCCCGCCATTTCGGCGGCCAGCTGGCGATCGACAGCCGGCCGGGCGAGGGCGCCGTGGTCACGCTCGACATGCCGCTGCCCCATGGATAAGGCGATCCGCATCCTCCTCGGCGACGATCACCGGATCGTCCGCGAAGGGCTCAAGCAGGTGTTCGCGGACGCGCCCGACCTGCGGGTCTGCGCGGAAGCCGTGGACGGCGACGACGTGCTGCGCCAGGTTGGGGCGCTGGGCGGCCCGACGGCCTGGATGTGGTGCTGCTGGACATCGCCATGCCGGGGCGCGACGGACTGGACGTGCTGCAGGCCTTGCGCGCCACCGGCCGGCGTTGCCTGTGCTGATGCTCTCCACCTATCCCGAACGGCAGTACGCGGTGCGCTGCATCAAGCTGGGCGCGGCCGGCTACTTGAACAAGGGCGCGGACCCCGATGCGATGGTGGCCGCCGTGCGCAAGCTGGCCGTCGGCGGCGTGTACGTCACGCCGACCACCGCGGAGGCGCTGGCCAACGCCGTCGGGGGCGCGAGCGCGAAGTCCGGGCCAGAGGCCTTGTCGCACCGCGAGCACCAGGTGTTCCGGCTGCTCGTTTCGGGGCACAGCGTGGGCGAGATTGGTGCACGGCTGCAGCTCGCGTCGAACACCGTGAGCACCTACCGGGCGCGCATCCTGGAAAAGACCGGCACCCGCAACGACGTGGAGCTGGCGCTCTACGCCGAAAGGCACGCGCGGCCGCCCGGTTTGTAGGGCGTCCACTACAAGCGCTCGTGCGCGCTGCCGCGATCTGCGGCTTCAGCGCCCGCGTGCTCGCGGCAGGCGCACTGCTTGCAAGGCAGGGGTTATCCGCAACTCACCAAGGTGCCCCATGTCCGACCGCTACGACGCCTACGACGCCGACCGTCCCCTGATGCTGCGCTGCGCCTGCGGCGAGGACCACGCTCCCGGCGAGCACCAGGCCGCGCAGTCCACGCCGGACGCGCTGTCGGCCAGCTTCGTCGAAGCCAGCCTGGTCAAGGCGCTGTTCCCGGTGGACGCCGTGCGGCGCGGCTTCCTGAAGGCCGTCGGCGCCAACACCGCGCGTGCCGCGATCGCCTCCGTGCTGCCGATCGGCGCGCTGCAGGCGATGGCGCAGGACCGCGGGCCGCTGGAGAAGAAGGACCTGAAGATCGGCTTTATCGCCATCACCTGCGCCAGCCCGCTGATCATGGCCGACCCCCGGGCTTCTACAAGAAGGAAGGCCTGAACGTCCAGCTGATGAAGACGGCGGGCTGGGCGCTGATCCGCGACAAGATGATCAACAAGGAGCACGACGCCTCGCACTTCCTGTCACCGATGCCGCTGGCCATGAGCATGGGCCTGGTTCCAACCAGTGCCGATGAACGTCGCCAGCATCCAGAACACCAACGGGCAGGCGATCACGCTGCACGTCAAGCACAAGGACAAGCGCGACCCGAAATCGTGGAAGGGCTTCAAGTTCGCGGTGCCGTTCGAGTACAGCATGCACAACTTCCTGCTGCGGTACTACCCGCCGAACACGGCATCAACCCGGACACCGACGTGCAGATCCGCGTCACGCCGCCGCCGGAGATGGTGGCCAACCTGCGCGCCGGCAACATCGACGGCTTCCTCGGCCCGGACCCTTTCAACCAGCGCGCGGTGTACGACGAGGTCGGCTTCATCCACATCCTCTCCAAGGAGATCTGGGACGGCCACCCGTGCTGCGCGTTCGGGGTCAGCGACGACTTCATCAAGCAGAACCCGAACACCTTCGCCGCGCTGTACCGCGCGATCCTTACCGCATCGTTCATGGCGAGCCAGCCGAAGGACCGCGACCTGATGGCGAAGGTGATCGCGCCGGCGCAGTACCTGAACCAGCCCGAGACCGTGATCGCGCAGGTGCTGACCGGCAAGTTCGCCGATGGCCCGGGGAACATCAGGAACGTGCCCGATCGCGCCAACTTCGACCCGGTGCCGTGGCAAAGCATGGCGGTGTGGATGCTCACGCAGATGAAGCGCTGGGGCTACGTGAAGGGCGAGGTCAACTACAAGCAGATCGCCGAGAAGGTGTTCCTGCTGACCGACGCCAAGAAGCAGATGGCGCAGGCCGGCTTCCGCCCGCCCGAAGGCGCGTACCGCAAGTTCAAGGTGATGGGCAAGGAGTTCGACCCGGCCAAGCCCGAGGAATACGTCAAGAGCTTCGCCATCGCGCGGGCGCCGGCGGCATGACCTCGGTGAACTTGAAGGCGGCGCTGGTCTCGGTGCTGCTGCTGCTGGTCTTCCTCGGCATCTGGCAGGCGTCGACCAGCGCCGGCCCGGGCTCGGCGGGCACCGCGGGCCTGACCGCGGAGCAGATCGAGTACCAGAAGATGATGGGCAAGGAGGTCGGCTCGCAGAAGACGACCGGCTTCCCGACGCCCGGGCAGATGGGCGCGACCTTCGCGAAGCAGTTGTCCGACCCGTTCTACGACAACGGGCCGAACGACAAAGGCATCGCGATCCAGCTGGCGCACTCGCTGGGCCGCGTTGCACTCGGCTTCCTGCTGGCGTGCCTGGTGGCGGTGCCGCTCGGCTTCGTCATCGGCATGTCGCCGCTGCTGCACAAGGCGTTCGACCCGTTCATCCAGGTCCTGAAGCCGATCTCGCCGCTGGCACGGATGCCGCTGGCGCTGTACACGATCAAGGACTCGTCGGTCTCGGGCGTGTTCGTGATCTTCATCTGCTCGGTGTGGCCGATGCTGATCAACACCGCCTTCGGCGTGGCCTCGGTCAAGCGCGAATGGCTGAACGTGGCGAAGACGCTCGAAGTGAAGCCACTGCGGAAGGCCTTCCGCGTGATCCTGCCGGCGGCGGCGCCCACCATCCTGACCGGCATGCGCATCAGCATGAGCATCGCCTGGCTGGTGATCGTGGCCGCCGAGATGCTGGTGGGCGGGACCGGCATCGGCTACTTCGTCTGGAACGAGTGGAACAACCTCTCGCTGACCAACGTGATCTTCGCCATCGTGGTGATCGGCGTGGTCGGCATGCTGCTGGACCTCGCGTTTGCGCGGCTGCAAAGGCTGGTGACGTATGTGGAGTGAACAGGATGCGGGGCCCGCGGTGACGAGGGGGCCATGGATTGCGGGTCAAGCCCGCAATGACAGTGCTATATCGTTCCTCAAGGTGGAAGGCCCGGCCAAGTCCTTCGTGCCCGGCAAGCCGGTGTTCGCGAATGTCGACTTCAGCCTGGCCGAGGGCGAGTTCGTTTGCATCATTGGCCACTCGGGCTGCGGCAAGACGACCATCCTCAACGTGCTGGCGGGCCTCGACCAGGCCAGTGCCGGTCACGTGTTCATGGACGGCCGCGAGGTCGTCGGGCCGGGCCTGGAGCGCGGCGTCGTGTTCCGAGGGCCATGCGCTGATGCCGTGGCTGACGGTGCGCCGCAACATCGCGTTCGCGGTGGAGTCACGCTGGCCGGAGTGGAAGCGCGCGCAGGTCGACGCGCAGGTCGAGAAGTTCGTCGGCATGGTCGGCCTGACGCCGGCGCTGGACAAGAAGCCGTCGCAGCTCTCCGGCGGCATGAAGCAGCGGGTGGGCATCGCCCGCGCCTTCGCGATCCAGCCGCGGATGCTGCTGCTCGACGAGCCGTTCGGCGCGCTCGATGCGCTGACCCGCGGGACCATCCAGACGAGCTGGTCGGCATCGTGCGCGCCACGCAGCAGACCGTCTTCATGATCACGCACGACGTCGACGAGGCCATCCTGCTGGCCGACCGCATCCTGCTGATGTCCAACGGCCGCGAGACGCCCGGCGGCTACGTGCCCGGCGGCATCGCCGAGGTCGTCACCAACCCGCTGCCGCGCGACCGCACGCGCGCGGGCCTGCACCACCTCGACGGCTACTACGCACTGCGCAACCACGTCGTCGATTTCCTCGTTTCGCGCGCCCACGCCGGCGCCGACCATTGAACCTCCGTGAGCAAACCATGAACCGCATCGAAGTCACCGAGAAGATCATCGCCGCCAAGGTTTCCAGCGGCATCAGCTGGGCCGAGGTCGCGCGGAAAGTCGGCCTGTCCAAGGAATGGACGACCGCCGCCTGCCTGGGCCAGATGACGCTCAACGGCGAGCAGGCGAAAGTGATCGGCGCCATCTTCGGGCTGACCGAGGAAGAGCAGAAGTGGCTGAAGGTGGTGCCGTACAAGGGCTCGCTGCCGACGCCGGTGCCGACCGATCCGCTGATCTACCGCTGGTACGAGATCGTGAGCGTCTACGGCACGACGATCAAGGAGCTGATCCACGAGGAGTTCGGCGACGGCATCATGAGCGCCATCGACTTCTCGATGGACATCACCCGCGAGCCCGACCCGAAGGGCGACCGCGTGAACGTGGTGCTCTCGGGCAAGTTCCTGCCGTACAAGACCTACTGAGCGAACGCGACAAGGCCGCCCGCAGGCGGCCTTGAAGTGCGCTTTCGCCGGCTCAGCTGTTGCTGTTGCCGTGCGAGCCGCTGTTGCCGTTGCTGCTGTTGCTGCTGTTGCTGCTGCTGGAGGCAGCTTGCGCGCGGCGGTTGGCGCTGCGCGCCTGGCCGCCCTTGCGGCCGGCTTCGCGGGCTTCTTCCGAAGTGAACTCGTGGGCGGTGCCCTTCTCATGGGCGGCGCGGCCGCCTTCGCTGGCGATCTCGCGCTGGCGCTGCGGGTCCATCGATGCGAAACCGCGGTTCGATTTGCCGCCCTGATTGCCCCGGTTGCTGGAAGCCATGGTGTGAATCTCCTTGCAAAACTGGATGTTGGAACTGCATGTCCGGTCGCGGCCGGCCATGTTCCGATTGAGCTTGCATGCGGGATTCACGCTCGTCAGGCGTGAATGGAGGCGGGTGTAGGAGCTTCCCTACCTCGTCAAGTCCCGGCGCGGGTCAGGACGTCGGCGTGGAGGCGGGCGAACAGCGCTTGTTCCGTGGGGCCGGGGCCGTGAGCGGGCACTTGCTGCGCCTGCAGGCTGGCGAGCAGCCGGGCCACTTGCGGGCCGCCGGGTGCGATCGGTCCGAGGAAGAGCACACGGGTGCCGTGGGCCACCAGCAGCGTGGGAAAAGTCTCGATGTCGACGTCGCCCATCGCCTCGGCCTCGTCTTCGACGTCGACCCGGCGAAGCGCACGCCGGGGTGGGCACGGGCCTGTTCCTCGAAGGCTGGCTGCCATTCGCGGCACACGCCGCACCAGGCTGCACAGAGGCAAACCACCCACCGGGGATCGCTGTTCGTCACCGCGCCAGTCTAGCGAACCCGGCGCGCCGGCGGGTGTTCAGGAGTACGTCACCCAATCGTCGTACTCGGGCGCGTCGAGGTGCGGGATGGCGTTGAAGCCGACGAGCATGTGGCGCTTGGGCGTGAAGGCGAACTCGGTGACCGAGGTGTTGCGGATGCGCAGGTTCAGCTCGATCGTCGCTTTCGGCGGCGTGCCGAGCACGTGGCCGACGGCGGTGGAGATCGGTCCGCCGCTGGTGACCACCAGCACCTTCTGGCCGTAGTGGTTGGCGCGCACGTGGTCCAGGGCGCTTGACACACCTTGGACGAAATCGGGGTAGGAGGGCATCCCGACCGGGCTGGCGGCGCCCGCCATCCATTGCGAAAGGCCGTCGCGCAGAAGCCGGAAGTGGTGCCGGTACATCTCCGGCGACGTCGGTTTCTCCAGCTTGTGCGGGTGCACCGTAGCGATCACGGCTTCGCTGTCGTATTCGTTCAGGCCTTCCCACGCCAGTGCTCGCCCGCGCGGTCCATGCCTTGCAGGATGCCGGCCAGCGTCTGCTTGTGGCGGCGCAGGGTGCCGGCGATGAAGGCGTCGAAGTGGATGCCGCGGCGCGCGAAGTACTCGCCCAGGCGCACGCTCTGGCGCTGCCCGAGTTCGCTCAGGTGGTCATAGTCGTCGGCGCAAGGAGGCCCGCCCGTGGCGGACGAGGTAGAGGGTGCCCATGGCGGCATTCTGGCAAACCGCGCCGGGCCCGCCGGTCCCGGACGCGACCGGTTTCAGGCCGCGGCGAGCACCCGCGCGAACACGTCCGAGTCGACGTTGCCGCCGGTCAGCGCGAAGCCGACCGCCTGCCCTTCGGTGCGGCTGCGCTGCTGGATCGCGGCGGCCAGCCCGGCCGCGCCGGCGCCCTCGGCCACGTTGTGCGTGTCGGCGAACAGGATGCGCATCGCCTGCGCCACTTCGTCGTCGGTAACTGCCACGATGTCGTCGGCCTCGCGCAGCACGATCTGCAGCGCCTCTTCGTCGGCGATGCGGCAAGCCATGCCGTCGGCGAGCACCGTGGTGACCGGCGCCTCGCGCACGCGGCCCGCGCGGAAGGAGTCGAGATAGGTGGTGGCGTGGGCGGACACCACGCCCACCAGCCGGCTGCGCGCGCCGGTGTGCGCGCGGGCCGCGGCGGCGGCGCAGAAGCCGGACCCTTGCCCGAGCGGGACGTACACGACGGCCGGCTCCTCGCCGCGCGCGAAGCTCTCGAAGAATTCGACCCAGTACGTCATGACGCCGCGCACGAGGTCGCGGTGGAACGACGGCACCATGTGCAGCGACTGCTCGCGCGCGAGGCCGATGGCGAATTCGCGCGCGGCCCGAAATCGTCGCCGTGTTCCAGCAGCGTGGCGCCCAGCGCCCGCATGGCCGCGTTCTTCTCCACCGAGTTGCCGTGCGGCACCACGATCGTGGCCGACAGCCCATGGCGGCGCGCGCCCCAGCCGACCGACTGGCCATGGTTGCCGCGCGTGGCGGCGATCACGCCGCGGACGGCCGGCTGGGTGCTGGCGAGCGCCTCGAAGTAGGTCGCGCCGCCGCGGACCTTGAAGGCGCCGGCAGGGGTGTGGTTCTCGTGCTTGACCCACACCGGCATGCCCAGCCTCTGGCGCAGGAGCGGCCACTGGTACTGCGGCGTCGGTGGCATGAAAGCGGCCACCGTCGAACGGGCGGCCGCCACTTCGTCTCGCGTGAATTGCATCGCTTTGCTTTCGTTGGTCAGGCCGCGGCCGATTCGAGCTTGACCCGGCCGCGCGGCGTGTCGAGCACGGCGCACAGGCCGGCGGGCCCTTCCTTGACGCCGACGCCTTGCAGGTCGATGGCCGCCTGCGCCGCGCGCACGGTGGCGGCCTGCGGATGGCGCAGCACCAGCGCCTGCAGGGTGATGCCCGACTCGCCCATGCCGGCCGCGGGGTGGGTGGCGCCCCATTCGATCAGCGTCGGCATGACGCCGTCGAACAGGCGCTGGCCGTCGGCGCGGATCGTGATCTGCCATTCGAGCAGGCCGCGCGGCGTCATGCGCGACGCCGACACGACATCGCCGCGGTCGATGCCGAGAGCCTGCAGGCTCTCGGCCGCCTGCCGCACGTCCGACACGTTGGCCACGAAGTGCACCAGCCGCGGCCCCCGGTGGCGCAGGGCGTCACGCAGCGCTTCGTCGTCCAGGTCGAACCAGCGGCGGCCGCGCTCCGGCTGCTTGCCCGGCTGGATGGCGATGATCTCCGGGTAGGCGCGCGGATAGTCCACGGTGGCGATGCGCAGCAGGCGGTTGTGCGTGCCCATCAGCGGATGCTCGCCGCCCGGGCCGGGGGCCACGCCGAGCGTCGCCTCGCACCAGGCGGCGCCTTCCTCCGGCTGGACGCCGCGATGACCAGGTGATCGATGCGGGCGGCCATGTCAGAGCGCCACCCGGCCGTCGACGCAGGTCACCGAAGCGCCGCCGATCCAGATCTCGCCGGCGGCATCGCGCTCGACGTGCACGCGGCCCGCGCGGCCCAGCGCCGTGCCCTGGCTCGCGACGTACTGCGACGGGGCAAGTCCCGCCCCGATCAGCCATTGCGCGAGCGCGGCGTTCAGGCTGCCCGTCACCGGGTCTTCGGCCATGCCGTTGTTGCCGGGGAAGAAGGCGCGGACTTCGAAGGCGCATTCATCCCCGGGCGCGTGTGCACCGACGACCCCGACCTTGCCGCGCGGCCCGACCACGCCGACGTCGAGGCCGGCGAGGATGGCGCCGTCGGGCTTCAGCGCCAGCACCTGCCCGGCGGACGCCAGCATGACGCCGCGCCACTTGGGGCCGTTGTCGCACCACGCGTGGTCGACGATGTCTGCACGCGCGATGCCGAGGCCGCGCGCGATCAGCGCGACGTCCGCCTCGTCGAGCCGCCCGCTCCGGCGCAACGGCGGCGCGGCGAAGGCCGGCGATTGCCATCGCGGCGCAGCTTGACCAGGCCGATGCCGCATTCCTGCACCACGTACTCGCCCTTCGGCTTGCCACCGGCTTCGAGCCACGCGTGGCAACTTCCCAGCGTCGGATGGCCGGCGAACGGCAGTTCCGACGCGGGATAGAAGATGCGCACCTTGTAGTCGGCTTCGGGCACTGTCGGCGGCAGCAGGAAGGTCGCTTCCGACAGGTTGGTCCAGTGCGTGAAGTGCCGCATCTCCTCGGTGGACAGGCCTTCGCCGTCCAGCACCACGGCCAGCGGATTGCCGCGGTAGGGCACCTCCGTGAACACGTCGACTTGCTTGAAGGGGCGCAGGGGCATGGTCAGCTCAGGGGAACGTCGAGGGCGCCGTGGGCGGCGGGCAGGGCCAGCATCTTTTCATACCACCGGCGCAAGTGCGGGCGCTCGGCGTGCGCCAGCGGCAGCCCCCACCACCGGTGCATCTCGCAAGCGATCGGGATGTCGGCCATGGTGAGGTGCGCGCCTGCCATGAAGGGCTGGCGCGCGAGATGCGCGTCGAGGATCGCCAGCAGCGGTTCGGTCTGCGCAATCGACGCTGCAAGCACTTGTGGGTCGCGCCGCTCAGGCAGCGTGCGCACCAGTTGCAGGAAGGCGTCGCGGCCGGCGGGGTTCAGCGTCGCCTGCTGCCAGTCCATCCACCGTTCGGCGTCGAAGCGCGCCGGCAGGGCATCGGGGTACATCCGCCCGCTGGAATGGCGAGCGCACAGGTAGCGCACGATCACGTTGGACTCCCACAGCTGCACGGCGTCGTCCTCGATCAGCGGCACCATCGCATTGGGATTCTTCGCCGGTAGTCGGGCGTGCGGACGATGCCGAAGGCCGCTCCCGCATCGATGCGCTCGAACGGCAGCTCCAGCAACTGCGCGGCCAGCACGACCTTGCGCACGTTGATGGAGGAGATGCGGCCCCAGAGCTTCAGCAAGGGGCCTCCGACTGCGCCTGCCGGATGGCTCGGCCCAGCGCGGCGACGCCGCGGTCGATTTCCTCGGGCGAGGCCGTGACGAACGACAGGCGCAAGGCGCGCGTGTCGGCGAGGCCGGCATAGAACGGCGCGCCCGGCACGAACGCCACGCCGCGCGCCACCGCCAGCGGCAGCAGCTTCACCGCGTCGACGCCTTCGGGCAGCCGCGCCCACAGGAACATGCCGCCTTGCGGGCTGTTCCGTCACGCCCAGGGGCGGCGAGTTCGCGCTGCAGCGCCGCCAGCATCGCGTCGCGCTGCGCCTGGTACAGCGCGCGGATCGTCGGCACGTGCTTGTCGAGGAAACCGTCGCGCAGCACCTCGGAGACGATGCGCTGGTTGAAGCCGGGGGTGTGCAGGTCGCTCGCCTGCTTGGCCTGCAGCAGCTTGGGTGCGACGGCCGCCGGCGCGATCACGAAACCGAGCCGCAGCCCCGGCGACAGCACTTTGGAGAACGAGCCGAGATAGATGCAGCCTTCCGGATTGCGCGCCGTCAGCGGCGCCGGCGGCGGCGTGTCGAACCACAGGTCGCCGTACGGGTTGTCTTCCAGCACCGGCAGGCCGGCGGCGGCCGCGGCGGCGCTGACGGCGGCACGCCGGGCTTCGCCCATCGTGCGGCCGGTGGGGTTCTGGAAGTTGGGCAGCACGTAGACGAAGCGCGCGCCGGGCGCCTGTGCCTTCAGGTCGTCGGCGTCGATGCCTTCGGCGTCGCAGGCCAGCCCCGCGAATTCCGGCTCCATCGGGGCGAAGGCCTGCAGCGCGCCGAGGTACGTCGGCGTCTCGACCAGCACGCGGCTGCCGCTGTCGATCAGCACCTTGGCCGCGAGGTCCGTGCCCTGCTGCGAGCCGGTGGTGATCAGCACCGGGACGGCGAGACCTGCCGGGGCATGCGCGCGGCGACCGCTTCGCGCAGCGGGCCGTAGCCTTCGCTGGCGGCGTACTGCAGGGCCGCGGGGCCGTCGTCGCGCAGCACCTTGGCGCAGGCGTCGGCGAAGGCTTCGACCGGAAAGGTCCGCGGGGAAGGGAGGCCGCCGGCGAAGCTGATGATGCCGGGCTGCTCGGTGACCTTCAGGATCTCGCGCAGCACCGACGGGTTCATCCGTTCGGCGCGGCGGGCCGGGTCCGGGCGTGGCTTGCGGCAGGTCGTTCAGTTTCATGTCTTCTCCGGGGCGAGGGGGTGGCCGGTGCGCGCGGGGCGTCGGACGGGGCATGCACCGGCATCTTCTTGCCGATGAACACGGTGGCGATCACGGCCGGGCGAAGCCCAGCGTGAGCGCGTCGAGGGTTTCGCCGAGCAGCGGCACGGCGAACAGCATGCTGAGGAAGGGCTGCACCAACTGCACCGGCTCACGCGCACGGTGCCGCCGAGCGCCAGCCCGCGGTACCAGGCGAAGAAGAAGCCGATCCACATCGAGAACACCGCCACGTAGCCGAAGGCCCACCACGCGGAAGGCGAGACCGGTTGCGACGGGAAGGACGCCGCTGCGAGCGGCAGCGTGAGGGGCAGGGACAGCACCAGCGCCCAGCAGATCACGTGCTCGGCGCGCATGTGCTGGGACAGGCGTGCGCCGTACGCATAGCCGACCGCGGCGCAGCCCATGGCGGCCAGCAGCAGCATGTCGGCGACGTGCAGCGTCAGGCCGGCGGGCGATTTCAGCAATGCGAAGGCCACCACCAGCAGGCTGCCGAGGCCGCCGCAAATCCAGAAGCCGGACGATGGCCGTTGCCGGTGCAGCAGGGCACCGACGAGCGCCGTGGCGAGCGGCAGCACGCCGACGATCACGCTGGCGTGCACGGCCTCGACATAACGCATGGCGACGGACGTGAACAGCGGGAAGCCGAAGACGACGCCGCCGGCGGTGATGGCGAGCGGCAACCAGTCGGCGCGTCGCGGGAACGGCGCGCGCGTCCACAGCAGGAACAAGGCCGACAACGCGGCGGCGACGACCGCGCGGCCGAGGGCGATGAACATGCCGGACATCTGCGGCGCATCGGGCGTGCCGACGGCCAGCCGCGTCATCGGCAGCGTGAGCGCGAAGATGGCCACGCCGGCCAGCCCGAGCCACAGCCCGCGGATTTCGTGCGGCTTCATACGGTGACCATCCACGCCGCCGTGAGCACCAGCACCAGCGCCAGGGCGCGGTTGAACCAGAGCAGCCGCTTGCCGTGCGCGAGCCATTGCCGCAGCAGCGAGCCGACCAGCGCATAGGTGAAGTTGCTGCTGAAGGCGAACAGCATCATCACGCCGCAGATGATGGCCAGCCGCTGGCCGGGGTTCGTGGCGGGGTGGCCGGCGGCATTGACCACCCAGCCGGCGGTGAGCGTCAGCGCCAGCATCCACGCCTTGATGTTCAGGAACTGCAGCCCCACGCCTTGCAGGAAGGTGACGTTCAGGCGGCTCGCGTCCACCTGCGTGAGCTGCGAGGAATGCGCCACCTTCCACGCCAGCCACAGCATGTAGGCCACGCCCAGCAGCTTGACCCCCAGCGCAGCGCCGGCACGCCGAGCACCGGGGCGCCCGGCCGAGGCCGCTGCCGATCATCAGCAGCGTCCAGCCGGCGGGCACGGCCAGGCAGAAACGCAAGGCCTTCTTCAGCCCGAGGTTGGCCGCGAGCGCCGTCGAGAGCGTGGTGTTCGGGCCCGGCGAGAAGCTCATGGCGGTGCAGAACGCCAGCAGCGCGGTGATCTCGGCGCCGCTCATGGGGTGATCGGTTGCGGGTGCATCCAGGGGCAATGTAATCTTCGGCACCAATACACAGGCCATACAGTTCACCGGATCACGGCGTGATCTGTACTGCCCGAAAAGCCAATACACGAGGAGCCGCGATGCTGATGAAAACCACCTCCCAGTCGCTGACGGAGCAGCTCGCGGGACGCTTCGCCGAGCGCATCCGGCACCGGCTGCTGGCGCCGGGCGCACGGCTGCCGTCGGTGCGGCAATGCGCGGAGCTGCAGGGCGTGAGCCCGTCGACGGTGGTGGCGGCGTACGACCAGTTGCTGGCGCAGGGCCTGTGGAGGCGCGCAAGAACCGCGGCTTCTTCGTGCGCGAGGCGCCCGCGCCGGCGCGCAGCGACGAGGCCGCGCCGCCGGTGGCGGCCGAGACCGGCCGGCGCACCGGGCCGGTGAATGCCATGTCGCTGATGCGCAGCATGTTCCACAAGATCAGCGACAAGCCGCAGCCGGGCATGGGCGTGTTCCCGGCGGACTGGCTGGCTGGGTCCACCTTCATGCCGGCTGCCGTGCGCAAGGTGACCAGCACCCGCGCGCTGCACGACTTCTCGTCGCACTACGGCGAGCCGATGGGCGACACCGGGCTGCGGCGGGCGCTCTCGCAGAAGCTGGCGGCGCTGGACGTGCCCGCCACGCCCGACCAGATCATCACCACCGTGGGCGCCACGCATGCGCTCGACATCGTCAGCCGCACCCTGCTGCGCCCCGGCGACCCTGTGATGGTGGAAGAGCCGGGTTGGGCGGTGGAGTTCGCGCGCCTGACGGCGCTGGGCATGCGCGTGCTGCCCGTGCCGCGGCGCGCCGACGGGCCCGACCTCGACGTGATGGCGCGCTACTGCGAACTGCACCAGCCCAAGCTGTACATCAGCGTGAGCGTGCTGCACAACCCGACCAGTTATTGCCTGCCGCCCGGCGCGGCGCACCGCGTCCTGCAATTGGCGAGCCGGCATGGGTTCTACGTCGTCGAGGACGACACCTACAGCCACATCGCGCCGCCGCACGCGAGCCGGCTTTGCACGCTCGACGGGCTGCAGCGGACGATCTACGTCGGCGGCTTCGCCAAGATCCTGGCGCCCAACTGGCGCATCGGCTTCTGGCCGCGCCGCCGGCGCTGGTGGAGCCGCTGCTGGACACCAAGCTGCTGGCCACGCTGACCACGCCGGCCTTGCTCGAGAAGGCGCTGGCGCTGTGCATCGAGCAGGGCCAGTTGCGGCGGCATTGCGCGCGCATCCGCACGCGCCTGGACCTGCGCGCAGCCGCAGCGTCAAGCTGGCGCTGCAGGCCGGCTGCCGCTTCGCCGCGGAACCGGCCGGCCTCTTCGGCTGGGTCGATACCGGCGTCGACACCGACGTGCTGGCGCAGCGCATGCTGGACGAGGGCTACCTGCTGGCGCCGGGCGCGCTGTTCCACGCCGAACGCAAGCCGGTGACGCTGATGCGGATCAACTTCGCGACGACGCAGGACGCCGCGTTCTGGAAGAAGTATGCGGAGGTGGTGCGGCGCATGTGAGCCGCGCGGCGCTCAGAGCATTTCGTCGGGCGCCAGCGGGCCCGGGATGGTCACGATCAGCTTGAGCTTGGCGCTGGCGTTGGGCTCGGACGTGGCATCGGCGAACAGGGCGCCGGGCGGGGCGCGCCAGTACAGCTTGCCATCCCGCTTTTCCACCCGGTAGGCCCCCTTGGCGAAGGTGCCCTCGACCTGCCGGATGGCCTGTTGCGAGAGGGTGGTGCTGCGCAGGACCAGCGCGACTTCGCTGTTCTGCAATTGCGAGCGCAAGTCGAGGTTCATGGAGCCGATCACCGCGAGGCGGCCGTCGATGATCACGGCCTTGGAATGCAGGCTGGCGCGCGAGGTGGTGCCGGACTTCGAGCCGCCGGGGCCGAATCCGCTGGCGCCGGAGGAGCGCGAGCCGGAGGCGGACCCGGAGCCGAGCACGTTGCTCAACTCGGGGTTCGATTGCATTTCGTAGAGCTCGGCGCCGATGTCGAGCATGCGTTCGCGGTAGCGGGCGTAGCCGGCGTGCGCCGCTGCGGCATCGTTGGAGGCAAGCGAATTGGTCAGCACGCGCAGGCGCACGCCGCGTTTGCGCAGGTTCTCGTACACCGCCATCATGCGCGGCCCCGGCACGAAGTACGGCGAGATGATCAGCACGTCGCGCTGCGCCTGCTGGATCAGGTCCATCAGGCCGTCGATGACGGTGTCGCCCGCATCGACTTCGTCGTCGCCTGGGCCGACCTTGCCGGGCTTGTCGACCAGCAGCGTCGATGGCGCCCACACGAGATCCACGGTGCGCAGGTCGAGGCTCGGGCGGTCCGCCTGCAGGGCCTGCACCGGCGTCACCGAAGGCAGCACGGTGGTGCTGGCGCTGACCGGCATCACGGCGGCCCCCGGCTCCTGCGGCTTGCGCATGCGGTCCAGTCTTCCTTGTCCATCAGCCGCTCGACCGGGTACGCCAGTTCGTCGTTCCAGAAACGGTCGAAGCTGGCCGACATGTCGCGCACGATGCGGCCCGCGGCAAGCACGTCGAGATCGACGAAGTTTTGCGTGTCGCCGGTGCCGAAGTAGCGGTCGCCGAGGTTGCGGCCGCCGGTGATGCCCCATGCGTTGTCCGCGATGAACAGCTTGTTGTGCATGCGCTTCTGCATGCCGCGGATGTCGCTCAGCGACGAGACCAAACGACCCAGCATGCTGCTGCGCGGGCCCGCGATCGGGTTGAACAGGCGCAGTTCGACGTTGGGTTCGAACGCCGCGCAGCACCTGCGCGTCTTCGCCGACCGAGTTGAAGTCGTCGAGCAGGATGCGGACGCGCACCCCGCGGCGCGCCGCATCGCGCAGGCCTTGCAGCAGCACCTCGGTGCTGGGGTCGGCGTGGATCGCGTAGTACTGCAGGTCGAGGCTGCGCGTGGCGCCGTCGATCAGCGCCAACCGGCTGGTCAGCGCGATGTCGACGCCGTCGATGAGGCGGAAGGCGGAGTCGCTGCGCGCGCCGGCCTGGGCGCGGCGTGCTGGACCAGTTGCCCGAGGGGCGTCTGGTCAGGCTGGTTGAATGCCGTGGACGGCGTGCGTGCCGTGTTGTCCGGAAGGCTCGCGCAGCCGGCCGCCGTGCCCAGACCACCAGCATGGCGAGCCAGCGCCACAGCCTGCCCCACGTCGGCAAGGAAGCAGGAGGGGGCTGGTGGGCATAGGCGTTCATGGATGGACCGACTGTAGCCCTGCGGCAGCCACGGCGGGACGTGCCGAAGGTCGGCAAGGAGCGCCAGTGGCTGACGGCGCCCGCCTACAGCTGACTCAGGGCTTCCCAGCGCTCCGGGGCGTTCATCAGTTCTTCCTCGATCGCTTCGCTGCGGCGCACCAGCGTGGCGGCCCGCTCGGGATCGGCGCTGTAGACGGCGCCCGCCGTCAGTTCATCCCGGATCGCCTTCTGCTCGTTTTCGAGCCCAGCGATCACCGCCGGCAGGGCATCGAGCTCGCGCTGCTCCTTGAACCCCAGCTTGCGCTTGGCCGGTGCGGGGGTCGGCGCAGGTGCGGGTGTCTTCGCCGGGGCGGGCGCGGGCGCCGGGGCCGCAGCTTCGGCAATGGCGCGTGCGCGCCGCGACTGCGTCAGCCAGTCTTCCACGCCGCCTTCGTACTCCCGCCAGCGGCCGTCGCCTTCGAAGGCGATGGTGCTGGTGACCACGTTGTCCAGGAAGGTGCGGTCGTGGCTGACCAGAACACCGTCCCTTCGTAGTCCTGCAGCAGTTGCTCGAGCAGTTCGAGCGTGTCGATGTCGAGGTCGTTGGTCGGTTCGTCGAGCACCAGCACGTTCGCGGGGCGCGCGAACAGGCGCGCCAGCAGCAGGCGGTTGCGCTCGCCGCCGGACAGCGAACGCACCGGAGAGTTCGCGCGGGCCGGCGAGAAGAGGAAGTCGCCGAGATAGCTCTTGACGTGCTTGCGCTCCTTGCCGATCTCGATCCATTCGCTGCCGGGGCTGATGAAGTCCTCCAGCGTCGCGTTCGGGTCGATGGCGGTTCGCATCTGGTCGAAGTAGGCCACCTGCAGGTTGCTGCCCAGCGCACCTTGCCGCTGTCGGCGGCGAGTTCGCCGAGGATCAGTTTCAGCAGCGTCGTCTTGCCGGCGCCGTTGGGCCCGACCAGGCCCACCTTGTCGCCGCGCAGGATGGTGGACGTGAACTCCCGCACCACCACTTTCGGCTGGGAGGGGTCCGCCGGATTCGGGAACGACTTCGAAACCTTGGTGAGTTCGGCCACGATCTTGCCGGTGGGCTGGCCGGTGGCGACGTCCATGCTGACGCGCCCGAGGGCGTCGCGGCGCGCGCTGCGGCGTGAACGCAGCGCCTGCAGCCGCACGATGCGGCTCTGCGAGCGGGTGCGGCGCGCTTCCACGCCCTTGCGCACCCAGACTTCCTCCTGCGCCAGCAGCTTGTCGGCCTTGGCGTTGATGACGGCTTCCTGCGCGAGCTGCTCCTCCTTCAGTGCCTGGTACTGCTGAAGTTGCCGGGGTAGGAGAGCAGGCGGCCGCGATCGAGTTCGACGATGCGGGTGGCGACGCGGTCCAGAAGGCGCGGTCGTGGGTGATCAGCACCACGCTGCCGCGGAAGTCGACCAGCAGGTTCTCGAGCCACTCGATCGAATCGAGGTCGAGGTGGTTGGTCGGCTCGTCGAGCAGCAGCACGTCGGGGCGCCGCACGAGCGCCTGCGCCAGCGCCACGCGCTTGCGGTTGCCGCCCGAGAGCGTGCCCACCAGCGCGGCCGGGTCGAGGTGCAGGCGCTCCAGCGTCTCGTCGACGCGCTGCTGCCAGTTCCAGCCGTCCTGCGCCTCGATGCGGCCTTGCAGCGCATCGAGGTCGCCTTCGCCGGAAACGTACTGGTCGAGCACTTCGAACAGGTCGGCCAGCCGGCGCGGACGGCGTCGAACACCGTGTTGGCTTCGACCAGCGCCGGCTCCTGCGCCACAAAGGCGATCTGCAGGTTCTGCTGGAACTGCACCTCGCCGTCGTCGGGGCGCTCCATGCCGCCCAGATCTTGAGCATCGAGGATTTGCCGGCGCCGTTGCGGCCGATCAGGCCGACGCGCTCGCCTTCCTGCAGCGAGAAATCGGCGTGGTCGAGCAGGGGGACGTGCCCGAAAGCCAGCTGTGCGTTGGCGAGTGTGATCAGGGCCATGGATGCGCGGGCAAAGCCGGCGAGGTTATCACCGTGGCCGTTTCCGGGCCGTTGGCTATAGTGGGATCTGCCCGGCAAGGAGGGGTATCGGTGGAATTGAACATCAATGGCGCGCGCGTCCGGTGGAAGCCGATCCGGCGATGCCGCTGCTGTGGGTGCTGCGCGACCTGCTGAACCTGACCGGCACCAAGTTCGGTTGCGGGGTGGCCGCCTGCGGCGCGTGCACGGTGCGGGTACAGGGGCAGGCGGTGCGGTCGTGCGTGGTGCCGGTGGGCAGCGTCGCCGGCAAGCCCGTGCAGACCATCGAAGGCCTGGCAACGCGCGGCAAGCCGCATCCGCTGCAGGCGGCCGGATCGCCGAGCAGGTGCCCCAGTGCGGCTATTGCCAGAGCGGCATGCTGATGGCCGCGGCGGCGCTGCTGGAGAAGAAGCCGAAGCCGACCGATGCCGATATCGACGCCGCCATGACCAACATCTGCCGCTGCGGCACGTACCAGCGGGTGCGGCTCGCGATCAAGCGGGCGGCGGGGACGAAGGCGTGAAACGCCGGACCTGGCTGCTGGGGACCACGGCGGCGGCCGGGGCGTTGCTGGTGGGCTGGTCGGCGTCGCCGCAGCGGTCGCGGCTGGGCCTGCGCACGTTGATGCGCGAAGGCGTGGGCGAAGTCGCGCTCAATGGCTGGATCAAGATCCTGGCGGACGGCAGCGTCGTGCTGGCCATGCCGCGCAGCGAGATGGGGCAGGGCGTGCACACGGCCTTGCCCATGCTGGCGGCGGAAGAACTCGACGTGCCGCTCTCCGCGGTGCGGATCGAACAGGCGGCGGCCGATGCGATCTACGGCAACGTCGCCATGCTGCTGGGGCAGTTGCCGTTCCACCCGCACCACGACCGGCAGGACGGCTTCGGGCGCGTGAAGGCGAGCCGCTGGATGGTCGGCAAGGTGGCGCGCGAACTGGGGATCAATGCGACGGGCGGATCGACCAGCGTCGTCGACGCCCGGGAGGTGGTGCGGCTGGCCGCTGCCACGGCGCGTGCGTCTTTGGTGGGCGCTGCTTCGCTGCAGTGGAAGCTGCCGGCGGAGGAGTTGTCCACCAGCGGCGGCTTCGTGTCCCATCCGTCGGGGCGCTCCGCGCCGTACGGAGCGCTGGCGCGGCTGGCTTCGGCGACGCCGCCGGGTAGCGTGGCGTTGAAGCCGGCGTCGGCATGGCGCGTGATCGGCACTCCGGCGCCGCGGCTGGACGTTCCCGCCAAGGTCGACGGCTCGGCCGTCTTCGGCATGGACGTGCGCCTCCCCGGCATGTTGTACGCGGCGTTGCGGCTGTGTGCCCGATGCTGGGCGGGTCCCCGGGGCGCATCGACGCGCGGGCTGCGTTGGCCATGCCGGGCGTCCGCCGGCTGGTCATGCTGCCGTCGTACGCGGGCGCCACCGCGGGCTTCGCGATGATCGCGGTCAGCCAGTGGCAGGCGGAGCGGGCCGTGGCGGCGGTCGATGTCGACTGGCGCCAGCGGCCGGAGGGCGGCCTCGACACCCGCAGGGCGGCCCGCGAAATCGAGGCGGCCCTGCAGCGCGGTGATGGGCACGTGTTCCACCGGCAAGGCGACCTCGGGCGGGCCGAAGCCGGCGCGGCGCGCGTCATCGAGGCGTCGTACAGCGCGCCCTACCGGCGCACGCCACCACGGAACCGATGAATGCGACGGTCCTCGTCGGGGCCGACGGCCTGGATGTCTGGGCGCCGACGCAGGTCCCCCAGATGTGCCGCGACGTCGCTGCCCGCATCGCCGGCGTTCCGGTGGACCGGGTGCGCGTGCATGTCACGCTGCTGGGGCGGCTTCGGGCGCAGGCTGGAGGTGGACTACGTGGCGCATGGCGTGCGCGTGGCGCTCGACGTGCCGGGCACGCCGGTGCAACTGGTATGGAGCCGGGAAGAAGACGCCACGCACGACTTCTACCGGCCGATGCACGCGGCGCGGCTGCGGGCTTTCATCGATGAGCGTGGCCAACCCGCTGGCCTCCATGTGCGGTCCGCCGGCGACGCGATCTCGCCGCGCTGGATGGAGCGCGGGATGCCGTCGCTTGCCGGCCCGGTCGACGTGCCGGACAAGATGGCCAGCGAAGGCTTGTTCGACCAGCCCTATGCGTTCGGCCAGCAAAAGGTGGAGCACGTGTTCACGCGGCTGGGGGTGCCGGTCGGCTTCTGGCGGTCCGTCGGCCACTCGCACAACGCCTTCTTCATGGAATCCTTCGTCGACGAGTTGGCCGTCGAACTTCGGCAGGATCCAGTGGCTTTCCGGCGTGCGCTGCTGGTGGATGCGCCGCGGCACCTCGCAGTGCTCGACCTGGCCGCGGCGCGCAGCGGCTGGGGCGCGCCACTGGCCGGCGGCCGGGCGCGCGGCGTGGCACTGCACGAATCGTTCGGCTCCATCGTGGCGCAGGTGGTGGAGGTGTCCATGGACCGTGGCGGGCCGCGGGTGCACCGCGTCGTCTGCGCCATCGACTGCGGTGTCGCCGTCAATCCGGGCATCGTGGCCCAGCAGATGGAGAGTGGCGTCGTGTTCGCGTTGACGGCGGCGCTGTACGGCCGCATCGATATCCATGATGGCGTGGTGCAGCAGCGGAACTTTGCCGGCTATTCCATGCTCCGAATGCACGCGGCTCCGGTGGTGGAGACCGGATCGTTCCGAGCGACCGGAGTCCCAGCGGAGTCGGGGAGCCGGCGTGCCCCCGCTGGCGCCGGCGGTGGCGAACGCACTGTTCGCCCTGACCGGGGTGCGGTCCCGTTCGTTGCCAGTCGGCGGCGAGCAGGCTTTCGCAACCGTGCTATAGTCGAGGGCTCGGCTGATTGCTACGGCTCGTACGGCGCAAGCAGCAGGGGAAGGCAAAGAAGTTGAAAAATCTTTGACCGGCACCAAAAAGTCGGTATAGAATTCAAGGCTTCGCTGAACGCAGCTAGCAAGTCGGAAACGATGAGCAAAGCAAGCGGGAGGCAAAAAGTTTTGACAGTTCTTCAAAAACTGTGCGACAATCGAGGGCTTCGCTGATCGCAGTGAAGCAAGCAAGACGAAGCGGTAAAAGCTGTGGAGTTGAGCGGATCGAGGTTCATTAAAAACATACAGCCGATAAGCGTGGGCGTTTGATGGCGACTGCCAAGTTCTTCGGAACAAATCAAACGCTCATATGAAGAAGAGAAGTGAAGTTCACTTCGATTCCTATTGAGCAAAATCAAGATCGAACTATAGAGTTTGATCCTGGCTCAGATTGAACGCTGGCGGAATGCTTTACACATGCAAGTCGAACGGCAGCACGGGGGCAACCCCGGTGGCGAGTGGCGAACGGGTGAGTAATACATCGGAACGTGCCCAGTCGTGGGGGATAACGTAGCGAAAGCTACGCTAATACCGCATACGAACTCTGGTTGAAAGCGGGGGATCGCAAGACCTCGCGCGATTGGAGCGGCCGATGGCAGATTAGGTAGTTGGTGGGGTAAAGGCTCACCAAGCCGACGATCTGTAGCTGGTCTGAGAGGACGACCAGCCACACTGGGACTGAGACACGGCCCAGACTCCTACGGGAGGCAGCAGTGGGGAATTTTGGACAATGGGCGCAAGCCTGATCCAGCCATTCCGCGTGCAGGATGAAGGCCCTCGGGTTGTAAACTGCTTTTGTACGGAACGAAAAGGCTTTCTCTAATACAGAGAGCTCATGACGGTACCGTAAGAATAAGCACCGGCTAACTACGTGCCAGCAGCCGCGGTAATACGTAGGGTGCAAGCGTTAATCGGAATTACTGGGCGTAAAGCGTGCGCAGGCGGTTATGTAAGACAGGTGTGAAATCCCCGGGCTTAACCTCGGGAACTGCATTTGTGACTGCATAGCTAGAGTACGGTAGAGGGGGATGGAATTCCGCGTGTAGCAGTGAAATGCGTAGATATGCGGAGGAACACCGATGGCGAAGGCAATCCCCCGGACCTGTACTGACGCTCATGCACGAAAGCGTGGGGAGCAAACAGGATTAGATACCCCGGTAGTCCACGCCCTAAACGATGTCAACTGGTTGTTGGGTCTTCACTGACTCAGTAACGAAGCTAACGCGTGAAGTTGACCGCCCGGGGAGTACGGCCGCAAGGTTGAAACTCAAAGGAATTGACGGGGACCCGCACAAGCGGTGGATGATGTGGTTTAATTCGATGCAACGCGAAAAACCTTACCTACCCTTGACATGTCTGGAATTCTTTAGAGATAGAGAAGTGCCCGAAAGGGAGCCAGAACACAGGTGCTGCATGGCTGTCGTCAGCTCGTGTCGTGAGATGTTGGGTTAAGTCCCGCAACGAGCGCAACCCTTGTCATTAGTTGCTACGAAAGGGCACTCTAATGAGACTGCCGGTGACAAACCGGAGGAAGGTGGGGATGACGTCAAGTCCTCATGGCCCTTATGGGTAGGGCTACACACGTCATACAATGGCTGGTACAGAGGGTTGCCAACCCGCGAGGGGGAGCCAATCCCATAAAACCAGTCGTAGTCCGGATCGTAGTCTGCAACTCGACTGCGTGAAGTCGGAATCGCTAGTAATCGCGGATCAGCATGTCGCGGTGAATACGTTCCCGGGTCTTGTACACACCGCCCGTCACACCATGGGAGCGGGTTCTGCCAGAAGTAGTTAGCCTAACCGCAAGGAGGGCGATTACCACGGCAGGGTTCGTGACTGGGGTGAAGTCGTAACAAGGTAGCCGTATCGGAAGGTGCGGCTGGATCACCTCCTTTCTGGAAATACGCGGTAGTTCAAGTTGAACGCCCACACTTATCGGTTGTTGGAAGATGTCGCCAGCGACGGAAGCATTGCTCGTCAAGCGACCGGCCCGGGTCTGTAGCTCAGTTGGTTAGAGCACCGTCTTGATAAGGCGGGGGTCGTTGGTTCGAGACCAACCAGACCCACCATCTCCACCGGAACGTATTCCCGGGGATTAGCTCAGCTGGGAGAGCACCTGCTTTGCAAGCAGGGGGTCGTCGGTTCGATCCCGTCATCCTCCACCAACAAACATCGTCAAAGTAGTGTGCAGCGTGTGCTGTACAATTCGGATCTTCCAATAGATCAACACCAAAGCGGCTTGAAGCTCTTTTAGAGTGCCAGGCTGCTTTGTTGTTGACTCGGGCATCTGCCCGGATCAATCGGCTGTTCTTTAACAATTCATAGAGTCGAAATCAGCGTTGTTGGCGGAAACTGCTTCATGGCAGACCGTGCCGCCAATGACAATTTTTTTGATTGCGTCAACCAGACTTCAATTTCGAGTCAAATCGAAAGTATGAAGACGGCATAACGCGCGAGGTAGAGACCTCGCGATTCCTTGATTGATGATGAATCCTCGTGAGAGGGGTCAAAGTTATAGGGTCAAGTGAATAAGAGCATGTGGTGGATGCCTTGGCGATTACAGGCGACGAAGGACGTGATAGCCTGCGATAAGCTTCGGGGAGCTGGCAAATAAGCTTTGATCCGGAGATTTCCGAATGGGGAAACCCACCCTTAGGGGTATCGCATGATGAATACATAGTCATGCGAGGCGAACCGGGTGAACTGAAACATCTCAGTAGCTCGAGGAAAAGACATCAACCGAGATTCCGAAAGTAGTGGCGAGCGAAATCGGAACAGCCTGCTAGTGATAGCACAGAACTTAGCGGAACGGCTTGGAAAGGCCGGCTACAGAGGGTGATAGCCCCGTACGCGAAAAGATCAGTGTGGTACTAAGCTAGCGAAAAGTAGGGCGGGACACGAGAAATCCTGTCTGAATATGGGGGACCATCCTCCAAGGCTAAATACTCGTAATCGACCGATAGTGAACAAGTACCGTGAGGGAAAGGCGAAAAGAACCCCGTGCGGGGAGTGAAATAGATCCTGAAACCGCATGCTTACAAAAAGTAGGAGCCCGCAAGGGTGACTGCGTACCTTTTGTATAATGGGTCAGCGACTTACATTCAGTGGCAAGGTTAACCGAATAGGGAAGCCGTAGAGAAATCGAGTCCGAATAGGGCGATCAGTCGCTGGGTGTAGACCCGAAACCAAGTGATCTATCCATGGCCAGGATGAAGGTGCCGTAACAGGTACTGGAGGTCCGAACCGACTAGTGTTGCAAAACTAGCGGATGAGCTGTGGATAGGGGTGAAAGGCTAAACAAACTTGGAAATAGCTGGTTCTCTCCGAAAACTATTTAGGTAGTGCCTCAAGTATTACCATCGGGGGTAGAGCACTGTTTTGGCTAGGGGGTCATGGCGACTTACCAAACCAAGGCAAACTCCGAATACCGATGAGTACAGCTTGGGAGACAGAGCACCGGGTGCTAACGTCCGGACTCAAGAGGGAAACAACCCAGACCGCCAGCTAAGGTCCCTAAAATTGGCTAAGTGGGAAACGAAGTGGGAAGGCTAAAACAGTCAGGATGTTGGCTTAGAAGCAGCCATCATTTAAAGAAAGCGTAATAGCTCACTGATCGAGTCGTCCTGCGCGGAAGATGTAACGGGGCTAAGCCAGTTACCGAAGCTGCGGATTTGCCACGCAAGTGGCAAGTGGTAGGAGAGCGTTCTGTAAGCCTGTGAAGGTGTCTCGAGAGGGATGCTGGAGGTATCAGAAGTGCGAATGCTGACATGAGTAGCGTTAAAGGGGGTGAAAAGCCCCCTCGCCGTAAGCGCAAGGTTTTCTACGCAACGTTCATCGGCGTAGAGTGAGTCGGCCCCTAAGGCGAGGCAGAGATGCGTAGCTGATGGGAAACAGGTCAATATTCCTGTACCGATGTGCAGTGCGATGTGGGGACGGAGAAGGTTAACTCAGCCAACTGTTGGATATGTTGGTTCAAGCCTGTAGTCGTGCCTGGTAGGTAAATCCGCCGGGCTTAGATGAGGGGTGATAACGAGAGGGCTTGCCCTCGAAGTGAGTGATACCCTGCTTCCGGGAAAAGCCACTAAGCTTCAGCTGCACACGACCGTACCGCAAACCGACACTGGTGCGCGAGATGAGTATTCTCAGGCGCTTGAGAGAACTCGGGAGAAGGAACTCGGCAAATTGACACCGTAACTTCGGAAGAAGGTGTGCCTTTAGTAGGTGAAGTCCCTCGCGGATGGAGCCCAATGAGGTTGCAAAAAATCGGTGGCTGCGACTGTTTAATAAAAACACAGCACTCTGCAAACACGAAAGTGGACGTATAGGGTGTGACGCCTGCCCGGTGCTGGAAGATTAAGTGATGGGGTGCAAGCTCTTGATCGAAGTCCCAGTAAACGGCGGCCGTAACTATAACGGTCCTAAGGTAGCGAAATTCCTTGTCGGGTAAGTTCCGACCTGCACGAATGGCGTAACGATGGCCACACTGTCTCCTCCCGAGACTCAGCGAAGTTGAAATGTTTGTGATGATGCAATCTCCCCGCGGAAAGACGGAAAGACCCCATGAACCTTTACTGTAGCTTTGTATTGGACTTTGAACGGATCTGTGTAGGATAGGTGGGAGGCTTTGAAGCCGGGTCGCTAGATCTGGTGGAGCCAACGTTGAAATACCACCCCGGTGCGTTTGAGGTTCTAACCTAGACCCGTTATCCGGGTCGGGGACAGTGCATGGTAGGCAGTTTGACTGGGGCGGTCTCCTCCCAAAGCGTAACGGAGGAGTTCGAAGGTACGCTAGTTACGGTCGGACATCGTGACGATAGTGCAATGGCATAAGCGTGCTTAACTGCGAGACTGACAAGTCGAGCAGATGCGAAAGCAGGACATAGTGATCCGGTGGTTCTGTATGGAAGGGCCATCGCTCAACGGATAAAAGGTACTCTGGGGATAACAGGCTGATACCGCAAGAGTTCATATCGACGGCGGTGTTTGGCACCTCGATGTCGGCTCATCTCATCCTGGGGCTGTAGCCGGTCCCAAGGGTATGGCTGTTCGCCATTTAAAGAGGTACGTGAGCTGGGTTTAAAACGTCGTGAGACAGTTTGGTCCCTATCTTCCGTGGGCGCTGCAGATTTGAGGAAGCCTGCTCCTAGTACGAGAGGACCGGAGTGGACGCACCTCTGGTGTACCTGTTGTCACGCCAGTGGCATCGCAGGGTAGCTAAGTGCGGAAGAGATAACCGCTGAAAGCATCTAAGCGGGAAACTCGTTTCAAGATGAGATCTGCCGGGGCCTCGAGCCCCCTGAAGAGTCGTTCTAGACCAGGACGTTGATAGGTCGGGTGTGGAAGCGCAGTAATGCGTTAAGCTAACCGATACTAATTGCTCGTGCGGCTTGACCCTATAACTTTGATCTACCAAGATCAGGGTGTTATGCCGGGTTGAACGCAATCAAGATACCGCAGCGTGCAAACGCTGCAGCTGACAAGACTCTATGAATTGGCCGTGTTGCTAGCAATAGCAGCAAGGCAAAAAGTTATGCCTGATGACCATAGCGAGGTGGTCCCACTCCTTCCCATCCCGAACAGGACAGTGAAACGCCTCTGCGCCGATGATAGTGCGGATTCCCGTGTGAAAGTAGGACATCGTCAGGCTGTTATACTGAGGCGCCTCGTCTACGGACGGGGCGTTTTCATCAGTACTCTGCAATAAGCAGAGCATTGATGAGAGCGCGAAAAGCGTGCTAGAATTCAAGGCTTCGCTGATGAAGCAAACGCGATGTGCAAGCATCGGAAGCAAATCAGCAAAGACCTTGAGAGTTGACAGGACTCTTTAAAATCTGTCATAATCGAGGGCTTCGCTGATCGCAGTGAAGCAAGCAAGACGAAGCGGTAAAAGCTGTGAAGTTGAGCGGATCGAGGTTCATTAAAAACATACAGCCGATAAGCGTGGGCGTTTGATGGCGACTGCCAAGTTCTTCGGAACAAATCAAACGCTCATATGAAGAAGAGAAGTGAAGTTCACTTCGATTCCTATTGAGCAAAATCAAGATCGAACTATAGAGTTTGATCCTGGCTCAGATTGAACGCTGGCGGAATGCTTTACACATGCAAGTCGAACGGCAGCACGGGGGCAACCCCGGTGGCGAGTGGCGAACGGGTGAGTAATACATCGGAACGTGCCCAGTCGTGGGGGATAACGTAGCGAAAGCTACGCTAATACCGCATACGAACTCTGGTTGAAAGCGGGGGATCGCAAGACCTCGCGCGATTGGAGCGGCCGATGGCAGATTAGGTAGTTGGTGGGGTAAAGGCTCACCAAGCCGACGATCTGTAGCTGGTCTGAGAGGACGACCAGCCACACTGGGACTGAGACACGGCCCAGACTCCTACGGGAGGCAGCAGTGGGGAATTTTGGACAATGGGCGCAAGCCTGATCCAGCCATTCCGCGTGCAGGATGAAGGCCCTCGGGTTGTAAACTGCTTTTGTACGGAACGAAAAGGCTTTCTCTAATACAGAGAGCTCATGACGGTACCGTAAGAATAAGCACCGGCTAACTACGTGCCAGCAGCCGCGGTAATACGTAGGGTGCAAGCGTTAATCGGAATTACTGGGCGTAAAGCGTGCGCAGGCGGTTATGTAAGACAGGTGTGAAATCCCCGGGCTTAACCGGGAACTGCATTTGTGACTGCATAGCTAGAGTACGGTAGAGGGGGATGGAATTCCGCGTGTAGCAGTGAAATGCGTAGATATGCGGAGGAACACCGATGGCGAAGGCAATCCCCCGGACCTGTACTGACGCTCATGCACGAAAGCGTGGGGAGCAAACAGGATTAGATACCCCGGTAGTCCACGCCCTAAACGATGTCAACTGGTTGTTGGGTCTTCACTGACTCAGTAACGAAGCTAACGCGTGAAGTTGACCGCCTGGGGAGTACGGCCGCAAGGTTGAAACTCAAAGGAATTGACGGGGACCCGCACAAGCGGTGGATGATGTGGTTTAATTCGATGCAACGCGAAAAACCTTACCTACCCTTGACATGTCTGGAATTCTTTAGAGATAGAGAAGTGCCCGAAAGGGAGCCAGAACACAGGTGCTGCATGGCTGTCGTCAGCTCGTGTCGTGAGATGTTGGGTTAAGTCCCGCAACGAGCGCAACCCTTGTCATTAGTTGCTACGAAAGGGCACTCTAATGAGACTGCCGGTGACAAACCGGAGGAAGGTGGGGATGACGTCAAGTCCTCATGGCCCTTATGGGTAGGGCTACACACGTCATACAATGGCTGGTACAGAGGGTTGCCAACCCGCGAGGGGGAGCCAATCCCATAAAACCAGTCGTAGTCCGGATCGTAGTCTGCAACTCGACTGCGTGAAGTCGGAATCGCTAGTAATCGCGGATCAGCATGTCGCGGTGAATACGTTCCCGGGTCTTGTACACACCGCCCGTCACACCATGGGAGCGGGTTGCGCCAGAAGTAGTTAGCCTAACCGCAAGGAGGGCGATTACCACGGCAGGGTTCGTGACTGGGGTGAAGTCGTAACAAGGTAGCCGTATCGGAAGGTGCGGCTGGATCACCTCCTTTCTGGAAATACGCGGTAGTTCAAGTTGAACGCCCACACTTATCGGTTGTTGGAAGATGTCGCCAGCGACGGAAGCATTGCTCGTCAAGCGACCGGCCTGGTCTGTAGCTCAGTTGGTTAGAGCACCGTCTTGATAAGGCGGGGGTCGTTGGTTCGAGACCAACCAGACCCACCATCTCCACCGGAACGTATTCTGGGGGATTAGCTCAGCTGGGAGAGCACCTGCTTTGCAAGCAGGGGGTCGTCGGTTCGATCCCGTCATCCTCCACCAACAAACATCGTCAAAGTAGTGTGCAGCGTGTGCTGTACAATTCGGATCTTCCAATAGATCAACACCAAAGCGGCTTGAAGCTCTTTTAGAGTGCCAGGCTGCTTTGTTGTTGTTGACTCGGGCATCTGCCCGGATCAATCGGCTGTTCTTTAACAATTCATAGAGTCGAAATCAGCGTTGTTGGCGGAAACTGCTTCATGGCAGACCGTGCCGCCAATGACAATTTTTTGATTGCGTCAACCAGACTTCAATTTCGAGTCAAATCGAAAGTATGAAGACGGCATAACGCGCGAGGTGAGAGACCTCGCGATTCCTTGATTGATGATGAATCCTCGTGAGAGGGGTCAAAGTTATAGGGTCAAGTGAATAAGAGCATGTGGTGGATGCCTTGGCGATTACAGGCGACGAAGGACGTGATAGCCTGCGATAAGCTTCGGGGAGCTGGCAAATAAGCTTTGATCCGGAGATTTCCGAATGGGGAAACCCACCCTTAGGGGTATCGCATGATGAATACATAGTCATGCGAGGCGAACCGGGTGAACTGAAACATCTCAGTAGCTCGAGGAAAAGACATCAACCGAGATTCCGAAAGTAGTGGCGAGCGAAATCGGAACAGCCTGCTAGTGATAGCACAGAACTTAGCGGAACGGCTTGGAAAGGCCGGCTACAGAGGGTGATAGCCCCGTACGCGAAAAGATCAGTGTGGTACTAAGCTAGCGAAAAGTAGGGCGGGACACGAGAAATCCTGTCTGAATATGGGGGACCATCCTCCAAGGCTAAATACTCGTAATCGACCGATAGTGAACAAGTACCGTGAGGGAAAGGCGAAAAGAACCCCGTGGCGGGGAGTGAAATAGATCCTGAAACCGCATGCTTACAAAAAGTAGGAGCCCGCAAGGGTGACTGCGTACCTTTTGTATAATGGGTCAGCGACTTACATTCAGTGGCAAGGTTAACCGAATAGGGAAGCCGTAGAGAAATCGAGTCCGAATAGGGCGATCAGTCGCTGGGTGTAGACCCGAAACCAAGTGATCTATCCATGGCCGGGATGAAGGTGCCGTAACAGGTACTGGAGGTCCGAACCGACTAGTGTTGCAAAACTAGCGGATGAGCTGTGGATAGGGGTGAAAGGCTAAACAAACTTGGAAATAGCTGGTTCTCTCCGAAAACTATTTAGGTAGTGCCTCAAGTATTACCATCGGGGGTAGAGCACTGTTTTGGCTAGGGGGTCATGGCGACTTACCAAACCAAGGCAAACTCCGAATACCGATGAGTACAGCTTGGGAGACAGAGCACCGGGTGCTAACGTCCGGACTCAAGAGGGAAACAACCCAGACCGCCAGCTAAGGTCCCTAAAATTGGCTAAGTGGGAAACGAAGTGGGAAGGCTAAAACAGTCAGGATGTTGGCTTAGAAGCAGCCATCATTTAAAGAAAGCGTAATAGCTCACTGATCGAGTCGTCCTGCGCGGAAGATGTAACGGGGCTAAGCCAGTTACCGAAGCTGCGGATTTGCCACGCAAGTGGCAAGTGGTAGGAGAGCGTTCTGTAAGCCTGTGAAGGTGTCTCGAGAGGGATGCTGGAGGTATCAGAAGTGCGAATGCTGACATGAGTAGCGTTAAAGGGGTGAAAAGCCCCCTCGCCGTAAGCGCAAGGTTTTCTACGCAACGTTCATCGGCGTAGAGTGAGTCGGCCCCTAAGGCGAGGCAGAGATGCGTAGCTGATGGGAAACAGGTCAATATTCCTGTACCGATGTGCAGTGCGATGTGGGGACGGAGAAGGTTAACTCAGCCAACTGTTGGATATGTTGGTTCAAGCCTGTAGTCGTGCCTGGTAGGTAAATCCGCCGGGCTTAGATGAGGGGTGATAACGAGAGGGCTTGCCCTCGAAGTGAGTGATACCCTGCTTCCGGAAAAGCCACTAAGCTTCAGCTGCACACGACCGTACCGCAAACCGACACTGGTGCGCGAGATGAGTATTCTCAGGCGCTTGAGAGAACTCGGGAGAAGGAACTCGGCAAATTGACACCGTAACTTCGGAAGAAGGTGTGCCTTTAGTAGGTGAAGTCCCTCGCGGATGGAGCCCAATGAGGTTGCAAAAATCGGTGGCTGCGACTGTTTAATAAAAACACAGCACTCTGCAAACACGAAAGTGGACGTATAGGGTGTGACGCCTGCCCGGTGCTGGAAGATTAAGTGATGGGGTGCAAGCTCTTGATCGAAGTCCCAGTAAACGGCGGCCGTAACTATAACGGTCCTAAGGTAGCGAAATTCCTTGTCGGGTAAGTTCCGACCTGCACGAATGGCGTAACGATGGCCACACTGTCTCCTCCCGAGACTCAGCGAAGTTGAAATGTTTGTGATGATGCAATCTCCCCGCGGAAAGACGGAAAGACCCCATGAACCTTTACTGTAGCTTTGTATTGGACTTTGAACGGATCTGTGTAGGATAGGTGGGAGGCTTTGAAGCCGGGTCGCTAGATCTGGTGGAGCCAACGTTGAAATACCACCCCGGTGCGTTTGAGGTTCTAACCTAGACCCGTTATCCGGGTCGGGGACAGTGCATGGTAGGCAGTTTGACTGGGGCGGTCTCCTCCCAAAGCGTAACGGAGGAGTTCGAAGGTACGCTAGTTACGGTCGGACATCGTGACGATAGTGCAATGGCATAAGCGTGCTTAACTGCGAGACTGACAAGTCGAGCAGATGCGAAAGCAGGACATAGTGATCCGGTGGTTCTGTATGGAAGGGCCATCGCTCAACGGATAAAAGGTACTCTGGGGATAACAGGCTGATACCGCCCAAGAGTTCATATCGACGGCGGTGTTTGGCACCTCGATGTCGGCTCATCTCATCCTGGGGCTGTAGCCGGTCCCAAGGGTATGGCTGTTCGCCATTTAAAGAGGTACGTGAGCTGGGTTTAAAACGTCGTGAGACAGTTTGGTCCCTATCTTCCGTGGGCGCTGCAGATTTGAGGAAGCCTGCTCCTAGTACGAGAGGACCGGAGTGGACGCACCTCTGGTGTACCTGTTGTCACGCCAGTGGCATCGCAGGGTAGCTAAGTGCGGAAGAGATAACCGCTGAAAGCATCTAAGCGGGAAACTCGTTTCAAGATGAGATCTGCCGGGGCCTCGAGCCCCCTGAAGAGTCGTTCTAGACCAGGACGTTGATAGGTCGGGTGTGGAAGCGCAGTAATGCGTTAAGCTAACCGATACTAATTGCTCGTGCGGCTTGACCCTATAACTTTGATCTACCAAGATCAGGGTGTTATGCCGTGGGTTGAACGCAATCAAGATACCGCAGCGTGCAAACGCTGCAGCTGACAAGACTCTATGAATTGGCCGTGTTGCTAGCAATAGCAGCAAGGCAAAAAGTTATGCCTGATGACCATAGCGAGGTGGTCCCACTCCTTCCCATCCCGAACAGGACAGTGAAACGCCTCTGCGCCGATGATAGTGCGGATTCCCGTGTGAAAGTAGGACATCGTCAGGCTGTTATACGCGAAAGGGCCCAGCAATTGCTGGGCCCTTTTTTGCTTTCCGGATCGCCATTGTTTAGCTCACGCGTTGGCGATGGTGTCCGCGTCCAATGTCGCAGCGCCGCTGCGCACCAGATCGTCCATGAGCTGTGAAATCCATTGCTGGAAAGGCACGTCGCTAAACCAGCGATCGCGAACGATCGAGAAGTAGGGCGTAGTTTTCGCCCACGCCACCAGACCTGTTGTCGGAAGTCGTTGCGCGTCGAGAAGCTTGAATTTCAGCAACACCTTGGCCGCATGGGCGGCGTGGCGTTGCGGGTCGGTGCGGTAAGCCGCGAGCCTGCTGCGCGCCCGGACCAGCGCCTCGCCCACGTCGGAAAAAGTGCGGCCATGGCCTGGAACGACCACTGCCGGACCGAGCTGTTCGATCAACTCCGGGGTGTCCGCGACTTCGTCGAATGCACGGATTCCCTCCAGTTCCCGGAACACGACGCCGAACCCGTTCTCCCAAAGTGCATCCGCCGAGAGCAATGTTCGGCTCGACGGCTCGAAGAGGATCACGGAATTCGGATCATGTCCCGGCGCGCCGTGAACCTCCCATTCCATTCCGCCGAGCTTCAACAACTGACCGGGCGCAGCAATGCCGTCCAGCTTGAAGCGCGGACACTCCTGCCCAGTAGGCTGATACGTCAGCGCGACTTCGTCCCAAGTCTGCACGGCGTGGGCAAGCCCGGCGGCACGAAGGTTTGAAGAGCGGGAAACGCCTGCTGCAGAGCCGCGTTCCCGCCACAGTGGTCACTGTGAAGGTGCGTATTGACCAAAGTCTGCAGACCGCGATCGCGCAACACACGCTGAACCATGGCGACGGTGAGCGCGGAATGCGTGGCGTAACCGCTATCGATCAGCCCCGCATCGTCCGGGCCGACCACCAGCACGTTGTTCGACGACAGCCAACCCCGCTCGAAGACGTGCACGCCCGGCGGCAGCAGCGGGTGCGACCCTTGCATCACTACTTCGCCGATCGCAACTCGCGCCGCAGGATCTTGCCCACGTTCGTCTTCGGAAGGTCGTCGCGGAACTCGATGTACTTGGGCAGCTTGTACCCGGTGAGGTGCGCGCGGCAATGCTTCGCTACGTCTCTTCCTCGACAGCGTGGCATCGCTCTTCACCACGAACAGCTTGATCGCCTCGCCCTGCTTCTCGTCGGCGACGCCGATCGCAGCGCACTCGACAACGCCCGGGCAGAGGGAGACGACGTTCTCCAGCTCGTTGGGGTACACGTTGAATCCGCTCACCAGGATCATGTCCTTCTTGCGGTCGACGATGCGCGTGTAACCCCGTTCGTCCATGATGCCGATGTCACCGGTCCGCATGTATCCGTCCGCGGTGAAGGCATTCGCATTCTCTTCGGGCTGCTGGTAGTACCCGACCATGACATTGGGCCCCCGGATGCAGATTTCGCCGGCGGTGCCGAGCGGCTGCGAGTTTCCGTCGTCGTCCTTGATGTCGATGTCGATGCCAGGCAATGGCAGGCCGATGGTGCCGGAAAACTCCTCCGCGGTCAGCGGATTGTTCGTGCCCACCGCGCACGTCTCGCTCATGCCCCAGCCTTCGACCATCACGCAGCCTGTCGCCTGCCGCCACTGGCGCGCCGCGCCTTCGGACGCCGCCATTCCACCGGCCTGCGAAACGAGCAACTGGCTGAAATCGACGCTGCGAAACTGCGGATGCTGGAGCAAGGCATTGAACAGGGTGTTCACCGCCGGCAACACATGGAAGGGCCGCCGCTTGAGCACCTCGACGAACTTGCCGATGTCCCGTGGATTCGGGATCAACGTGAGGTAGGCGCCCCAGCGCACGGCGGCGAGCGACAGCGTCAACGCGAAGATGTGATACAGCGGCAGCGCGGCAATCACGTTGATCTTGCTGGTATCCGGCACACGGTCCAGCGCCGGCGTGAACCAGGCTTCGCACTGCAGCATCGCCGCGACGACGTTCCGGTGCGTGAGCACTGCGCCCTTCGACAAGCCGGTGGTGCCGCCCGTGTACTGCAGGAATGCGATCGAGTCGAGGTTCTGCGGGCTCGAGCGGAGCGAAAGCCGCGAGCCTTCGGCGATCGCGTCCGGGAAATGCGTCACCGTGCGCCCTCCGTCAGCGGCAGCTGGTACGCCGGAACCATCTTCGCCAGGTGGCGAACGGCAAAGGTGATCCACTTGCCGTAGGCGGCTCCGAGCAGGTCGCCCATGGCCGCGACGACCACGTGCCGCACCTGCGTCTCGAGGATCACCTCTTCCAGCGTCTTGCCGAAGTTCTCGAGCACGATGATCGCCGTCGCCCCCGAGTCCCGCAGCTGGTGGCGCAGCTCCCGCGGCGTGTAGAGCGGATTGACGTTGACGCAGGTATAGCCGGCGCGCAGGACGGCCGCCATGGTGACGGCGAACTGCGGAATGTTCGGCAGCATGATCGCCACGCGGGCGCCGGGCTCGAGACCGCGCGACTGCAGCCACGCGCCGAGTGCGGCCGACAGCCGGTCGAGCTCGCGATAGCGCATCCACCGCTCCATGCAGACCGAAAACGGCCGGTCGGCGTGTTTGCGAAACGATTCCTCCATCAGCGCGGTCAGCGAAGCGTACTGCGCGACGTCGACCTCGTGCGGAATGCCCTCCGGATAGCTCTTGAGCCAGTGCCTCTGCGCCATGCGTTCCTCCATCGTGCCATTGTGCTGGGCAGCGGCGGCGAACGGTCAGCGGGCTTGTCCTAGGATGCGGGCCAATTCCGTCTCGCAAGCGACAGGTTCCTTCGTGTAGAGCACCTCCAGCAGGCCTTGCTCGCGATCGCGCACGGTGCGAAGAAAGCCGTCCGCACCCGACCGCGACCTCGCCATGGCCGCGAAAGTATCGAAACCGCCCTCCAGAACCGCTGCAGCTGGCTGAGCCCGGACGGCGCCGCTGGCCCGCGCATCATCTTCAGCATCAGCCGCAGGCCCGGCATCCGCGTGAGACGCGCAAGCTCGGAGCCGATGCTGATCACGCGCCCGAGTTGCTGCTCACGATCGGCCTGCCTGCCGACCGTCTTCCACGCCCGGACGTAAGCTGCCACGTCGACCTCAGGCGAGGGCAGGACGCGGGCCATCGCGTGGTCGAGCGATTCCGTCAGCGCATGCAATTGCGCCAACGCAGCAGCGGTGTCCGCAACATCGCGCGGGAACAGCCGTTCCACCGCGCCCGCGATGCGCGCGAACTGGGCGTCGCGCTCCGCATAGTCGCGGTCGCTGTACAGTTCCTCGAGGAAGAAGCGGGTCGCGCCGGCGTAAGGGCCTCCAGACAGAAGGTCCGCATACGTGCCGCGAAACCGGCGAGCCTGGAACTGCTTGACCGATGCCACCGCGGCGCCGATCTCCGGCAGGTCGCGGCTTTCCTGCCGCATCTGTTCCACCCGGGCTACCGCATGCCGGATGGTCTCAGCCGTGTTCATCGCAGCAAGTCTATAGCGGCCGCAAGCGCCGCCGCCGGCACAACGCAGGATGGGATACTGCCGCGATGGACCCGCCTTCCCGCCTTGCCGGCTGTTGCGAGCCGTCTGCGCCGCCCGGTGCTGGCGATCGCCGCCTGGCCGCCTGGCGCTGGACGGCTTCGCCGCTACAGGCCCTCGCAGGGGCGACGCTCATCGCGGCCATCGCGCCCATCCTCCTCGCCATTGAATTCGTCCTGCTCGCCTGATCCGCCGGGGCGATCCCGCACCTCGCGCCACCGCCGCACAGCTGGCACGAGCATGGGTCGGTGAAGTAGCCCACCTCGCACAGGTCTTCTATGGTCGCCTGCCCTTCGGCGCACGTTCGGTTCCGGACCATCTCGACCCTTCGTGCGCAGGACGCACGGGCGTGGTGCTGGTCCACGGGTTCGTGGCCAACCGCGGCCTGTGGAACCCGTGGATGCGGCAGCTGCGGCGTCAGCGACACGCGTACGTCGCGGTGAACCCGAGCCGGTCTTCGGCTCCATCGACGCCTACACGCCCATCATCGAAGCGGCCGTCCGGCAAGTGGCGCAGTGCACTGGCCGGCCGCCGGTCCTGGTCTGCCACAGCATGGGCGGTCTCGCGGCGCGCGCATGGCTGCGCAGCGCGGACGATCCACGCCGCATCGCGCACCTGGTGACCATCGGCAGCCCGCACCATGGCACTGGCTGGCCCGGTTCAGCAGCATGCCGAACGGACGCCAGATGCGGCAGCACGGCCCCCGGCTCGCCGAACTGGAGCGCTTCGAAGCCGGCCACCCATTACCCCCGTGCACCTGCTGGTACGGCAACTGCGACAACATCGTCTCCCCTCCCTCGACGGCCACGCTGCACGGGGCGCGCAACCGCCTGCTGCCCGGCGCTGCGCACGTGGCCATGGCCTTCCATCCGCACGTCGTCGGCGAGACGGTGGCCTTGCTGGAAGCACCAATACCTGCCGCCGCAAAGTGAATTTGTCACAAGGATCGGACGGGAGATTCCGTACCAGCGCTGCCGGGCTGCTTCCTAAGCTGTGCATCCACAGGGGGAAGAGAATGAAAGAAGCAACGCTGGGCAGCGGAGTCGAGGCCGACCGCGTGCCCGTCGTCCTCGACGACATCGGCGCCAGTTTTTCCGTGCTGCTCGACGAGATGGCGCACGGGGTGCTGGTGGTGTCCGCCCGGGCCGCATCCTGCACGCCAACCAGGTGGCCCGCCTGGAACTCTCGCGACGTCACGTGGTCGCCATGCACGAAGGCCACGTGCAGGCCTGCGACACGCCGCAGTCTCGGGCGCTGCTGCAGTCGGTGGCCAAGGCGGGCAACGGCCGGCGCAGCATGGTCGTCCTGCGATCCGAAGGCGGCGCCAGCCTGAGCGTCGCCGTGCTGCCGCTGCGCATGGATGCCAACGGGCAGGCCGCCTCCGTCGCGCTGGTCTTCTCCCGCGCATCGGTGTGCGATCCGCTCATGCTCTGCTTCTTCGCGCGCACGCACGGCCTGACCAATTGCGAAGAGCAGGTGCTCGGCATCCTCTGCCAAGGCTACTCGGCGCCCGAGATCGCGGTGCAGCTGCACGTGGCGGTTTCCACCGTGCGCAGCCACGTGCGCAGCCTCTGTGCCAAGACCCAGTCCAACGGCGTGCGGGCGCTGGTCGGACGCGTCGCCGTGCTGCCGCCGCTGGGTGCGGCCCGCCTGCACGAGCGGGTGCACTGATTCCCCGTATTTGGGTCTTGCCGTATCGCATGCTAGAGTGATTTCAGGGGGCGCCATGAATGTGTCCAGAACGCAGCCGAGCATGACAAGCTCATGTCCATGCTCAAGCCGAACATCGCACGGCTGGCCGAACGCGGCATCCTCCGCAGCTACCGAAAAACACGGTGATCCTCAACGAAGGAGAGCCCGGCGATTCGCTGTTCGTGCTCCTCCGGGGCGGTCAAGGTGTACGCCACCGACGAGAACGGCCGAGAGATCACCTACGGCATGATCTCCGCGGGAGATTACTTCGGAGAAATGTCACTCGATGGCGGGCCACGTTCCGCGTCGGTGATGACGGTGGAGCCCACCCTGTGTTCGCTGCTCTCGCGGCACGCCGTCCAGCAGCACCTCAACGAAGAGCCGGCGTTCGCCATGGAACTGGTCAGCCAGGTGATCCGGCGGGCGCGGTCGGCCACCGAGACAGCCCGCCAGATGGCGCTGCTCGATGTCTACGGCCGGGTGATCCACACGCTCGAAAGCCAGCAGGGCCCGGCGCCAGCCTCACGCCGGTGCTCCTGAACCAGATCACGCACCAGCAGATCGCGAGCCGCGTGGGCGCTTCGCGCGAAATGGTGAGCCGCCTGCTGAAAGACCTCGAGAAGGGCGGCTACGTGGAGCTGGGCATCAAGCGCATCACGCTCAAGAAGAAGCTGCCGGCGCGCTGGTAGCGGCGCGTCTCAGGCCTTGGAGGCCTGCGCACCCCGGAGCGCATGCGCCAGCCGCGCGGCCACTGCCGGCCGCGCAGGCGTGCGGTGCAGGAAGGCATCCAGCGTGAAGCGCGGGTGCATCACCAGCAGGCGGTCGAGCGTCTCCCTCGCCGCGGGCGCATCCCCGTTGTCGAACTGCGCCGCCGCCAGCATGCAGTGCGCGGGCACGTAGCGCCCGTTGGCGCGCAACGACTGCTCCGCCGCGGCGACCGCCTCCTCGAGCGCCCCGTCCACCCAGCAGGCCAGCGCAGCGCCCGCGTCGTACCAGTAGCGCAAGGCAACGGGTGGCACCAGGTGCAGGGCGGTGCCGCAGGCCGCCCGGGCACGCTGCCCCTCTCCACGCCAGGCGAGCAGCTCGGACTGCAGCAGGTGGGGCATCGAGTCGCCGGGCCGGGAGGCCACGGCTTGCGCATAGTGCTCGCCGGCGCCGCGCAGGTCGCGCGCCGTGCAGGGCGACGTGGCCCGCCATGCAGTGCACCAGCGGCGCATGGGGATCGCACTCGGAGGCGGTGTGCACGTTTGCCGCGGCCAGCGGCGCCGCCTCCTCCACAGGCAACCATCCCTGCAGCACCGCCAGCACGTGCGAGTGCGCCAGCCACGCGTAGGCGGAGGGATGGCGGCGGTCGCGGTCGGCCGTGCTCCAGCATCAGCCTGGCGCGCTCCATGTCGGCGCGCCCCAGCCGATGCATTACGGCGATCGATGTCAGCAGCAGGGCATAACCTTCCAGCGCAGGCAATGGCAGGCCTTCGGCCCGGTCCACCTCGTTCGCCATCACCGCCGCGTTCACCGGGGCGCCAGCGCCGACAGGAAGGTCGTGCCGCCCGCCAGCAGCTCCGGCAGCTTGCCCTTGAAGCTGTCCGCCCACACCAGCCGCCCGCTGGTGGCGTCGGTCAGCTCCGCGAAGACCGCCAGCTGGCCGGCGATCTCGCGGGCGTGGCCCGAAAGGACATACCGGCTGCCCGGTGCCTGCGCACATCGTCCAGCGTCGGACGCACCTGGCTGAGCGCCACGGTGGACAGGCGTGACGCCACCTGCAGTCCGTCGCTGCGCGAGAGGGCTGCGACAGCCTCGTCGGCGACCGCGTGCCCCAGCACGCCGGCGCCGTCCGGGGCGTTCGACGTCTCGAAGGGAAGCACGGCCACGCTTGCGCGCATCGTGGCCCGGGTCGCGCCGAATGCCGGCATCACCGGGGCGGGGCCGGCGAAGCCGACCCGGTAGGCGCGCACCGGCTGCTTCACGTGCTTGAGGTGGCAGGCGCCGAGGTCTTCCAGCTGCGCGTTCATCTCGCCGCGAACGCAGGCGCGCAGGGCGGCGGAGATGACGATCTCGCCCGGGCCGGCCAGCGTGGCGATGCGCGCCGCGAGGTTCACGTCCGTGCCGTAGATGTCGTACTCGTCGGCGACGAAGTCACCGATGTGCGCGCCGATGCGCAAGTGCACCTGCTGTTCGGCGGGCAGCCCTTCGTTGCCCTCCGCGAACCATGCCTGCATGGCCTGCGCCGCGCGAATGCAGCCTTGCGGATCGGAGAATTCGATCATCAGCCCGTCGCCGAGGCTGCGGTGCATGCGCCCGGATTCCAGCGGCAGCCGCTGCAGCACGAAGCCCACGAAGCGCTTCCAGCGGCGGATGAACTCGCCTTCGTCCAGTTCCATCAGCCGCACCGATTCGACAACGTCCGCCACCGCGATCACCTTCGTGAAGCGCGGAAAGCGACCACCCTCGACCCCGGTATTCGGCATCTTGGTAAGCGTCTGCAACTTGGAGCTGATTTTGTAGCACGCCCTCGCCGGATTGTCTTACCTGTTTGGTTGACGGGCCTGAATCTGGGCAGCCACGCAACTGCACTATGGTTCTGGTCTGAGCGTCCTCCGGGAAGATCCTCTTGCGGGCTGCGGGAAAACCCTTACTCTTGGGGGCATGGCCGACAGGCAGCACGCCCGAACATCCGTCGTTGTTCCCATCCGGTCCCCGGCCGCAAGGCACCGGGATCGCATCGGCGCGCACCTGCTCGCCCTCGAGCCGCAGGACCGCTACCTGCGCTTCGGTTATGCCGCCAGCGATGAACAGGTCCAGCGCTACGTCGACCAGCTCGACTTCGAGCGCGACGAGATCTTCGGCATCTTCAACCGGCGACTGGAGCTCATCGCGATGGCGCACGTCGCCTTCATCCATACCCCGGGCGCGCCCCCGGGCGCCGAATTCGGCGTTTCGGTGTCGAAGCGGGCGCGGGGCCGCGGCTTCGGATCCCGCCTCTTCGACCGCGCCGTCATGCACGCCCGCAACGAGGGAGTGGAACTGATGTTCGTCCACGCGCTGTCGGAGAACACGGCAATGATCAAGATCGCCCGCAACGCGGGTGCGACCCTCGAGCGGGCCGGCGGCGAAACCGAGGCCTACCTGCGCCTGCCGGCGGCCACGCTCGACACCCGCGTCAGCGAGCTGTTCGAGGAACAACTGGCCCAGACCGACTACCGCCTGAAGGTGCAGGCCCGCAATTTCCTCGACTTCCCGGCCAGCGTGCAGGAGATCCGGCGCGGCGTCGGCAGCGCCCGCCGCAAGTCGGGGCAATGAGGGCGGCCTGCCGCTGAGCTTGCCGCGCCCGGGTATCCGGTATCCTATCGGTCCCTCCACTACGCCCCGTGCCGTGTCAGACCCTCACCCTGCGCGACATGCGCATGACAAGCAGGACAAGCGGACTTTCCTGCAGAAGGTTGCCGAGTTCATCCATCCCGGACCGGACTCCACGGCTGAACTGATCGAGACGCTCGCCGACGCCGAAGACAACGATGTCATCGGCGCGGAGTCGCGCGTCATGCTCGAGGGCGTGCTGCGGATGGCCGGCCTGACCGCCGGCGACGTCATGGTGGCGGCGCCGCGGATGGACCGGATCAACATCGACGCGCCATACGACGAGATCCTGCACGTCGTGATCGACACGGCGCACTCGCGCTTCCCGGTGTACGAAGGCGACCGCGAGAACATCATCGGCATCCTGATGGCCAAGGACCTGCTCAAGTTGCAGCGGGCGCCCGAGCTGAACCCGCGCGCGCTGCTGCGTCCGGCGGTGTTCGTGCCCGAGACCAAGGGCCTCAACGACCTGCTGCGCGAGTTCCGCGGCAACCGCAACCACCGGCGATCGTGATCGACGAGTTCGGCCGCGTGGCGGGCCTGATCACCATCGAGGACGTGCTGGAGCAGATCGTCGGGGAGATCGAGGACGAGTTCGACATCGTCGAGGACGAGGGCGACATCTTCGGCCTGGCCGACCGCACCTACCGCGTCAGCGGCGACACCTCGATCGAACGCGTCAATGAGGCGTTCGGCGTCACGCTGGTGCCGCCCGGCGACGAGCGCGATTTCGACACCATCGGCGGCCTGGTCGCGCACGAGATGGGCCACGTGCCCAAGCGCGGCGAGTCCACCGAACTCGCGGGCCTGAACTTCGTGGTGCTGCACACCAAGGGTGGCGCGGTGCGGTGGTTCAAGGTCTCGCCGGCCGAAGCCGGCGACAAACCCTCTTGAACCTGCCGCCGCGCGCGCGGTTCCCCTTGTTGCTGGCCGCGGCCGGCGGCGCCGGCGTGCTGCAGGCGTTCGCCATGGCGTGGCCCCGAGCGGCGAGCCGCTCTGGTGGCTGCAACTGCTCTCGCTCGCCGTGCTGGCCGCGATGCTGCAGCGGCAGCCGACGTGGCAGCGCGGCTTCCTGGTGGGTTGGGCCTTCGCCACGAGCTGGCTGGTGGCCACCTTCTGGTGGCTGTTCATTTCCATGCACCAGTACGGCGGTTTGTCGGCGCCGCTGGCGGTCATCGCCGTCGTCGGGCTGGCGGCTTTCCTGTCGCTGTACTACGCGGTGGGAGGCGCCATGTTCACCCACCTGCGCGGATCGGGGCCGCTGCGCGACGCCACCTTGTTCGCCTCGCTGTGGCTGGGCGGCGAGTTGTTGCGCGCGACCTGGTTCACCGGCTTTCCCCGGGGCGCCGGCGGGTATGCGCATGTCGATGGCCCGTTGGCCTTCTTCCCCGCCTGGATCGGTGTGCACGGCGTCGGCTGGATGGCCGCATGGATCGCTTGCGCCATCGCCCTGCTGTCCCGGCGGCAGGCGAATGGGAGGAGCGCCATGGGGGCCGTCGCCGTCAGTGCCGTTGTCGTGCTCGCCGGAAATGCCGGCGGCCGGCTCCACGCTCCGCAACCCGCAGCCGCGCCGCTGCGCGTCGCCTTGCTCCGGGCAACATCGCGCAGGACGAGAAGTTCGAAGGCGGCAGCGGCATCCCGATCGCGCTGGAGTGGTACGGCCGTGCGCTGCGCAGCGCCGAAGCGCACCCGGTGGTGGCCCCCGAAACTTCGATCCCGCTGCTGCCGCAACAACTGCCCGAGGGTTACCCGGAAGCGCTGCGCGCCGGCTTCGCCGACGGCCCGCGCGCGGCGCTCATCGGCATGCCGCTCGGCAGCTTCGCCGAGGGCTACACCAACTCGGCGATCGGCATGAAGCCGGGCGACATGGCCTACCGCTACGACAAGCACCACCGGTGCCCTTCGGGGAGTTCATCCCGCCGCTGTTCAAGTGGTTCACGCGGATGATGAACATCCCGCTGGGGGACTTCAACCGGGGCGACGTCGGGCAGGCATCGTTCCCGTGGCGCGGCGAGCGCCTCGCACCGAACATCTGCTACGAGGACCTGTTCGGCGAGGAGCTGGGCGCGCGCTTCCTCGACCCCGCAACCGCCCCGACGATCTTCGTCAACCTCAGCAACATCGCCTGGTTCGGCGACACGGTCGCCATCGACCAGCACCTCCACATCAGCCGGATGCGGGCGCTGGAGTTCGCCCGGCCGATGATCCGCGCCACCAACACCGGCGCCACCGCCATCATCGACGCGCAGGGACAGGTCACCCAGATGCTGCCGCGGCACACCCGCGGCGTGCTCGTCGGCGACGTGACGGGCGGCCGGCACATCACGCCCTACGCCTGGTGGGTCGCGCGCCTGCAGCTCTGGCCGCTGTGGCTGCTGGCGCTGGGCGTTCCCCTGCTGGCGGCGCTGGGGCGGCGGCGGCAGGCCCCGACCTACAATTGAAGGTTCCGCGGGCCGCCGGCCCGCGCCATGTCTGCCAATGCTCACATTCCAGCAAATCATCCTGAAGCTGCAGTCGTACTGGGACGCCCGGGGCTGCGCGCTGCTGCAGCCGTACGACATGGAGGTGGGCGCCGGAACGTCGCACACCGCCACCTTCCTGCGCGCCATCGGCCCCGAGCCCCGGAAAGCCGCCTACGTGCAGCCCAGCCGCCGCCCCAAGGACGGCCGCTACGGCGAGAACCCGAACCGGCTGCAGCACTACTACCAGTTCCGTGTGGTGCTCAAGCCCGCGCCCGCCAACATCCTCGAGCTGTACCTCGGTTCGCTGGAAGCGCTCGGCTTCGACCTGAAGAAGAACGACATCCGCTTCGTGGAAGACGACTGGGAGAACCCCACGCTGGGCGCCCGGGGCCTCGGCTGGGAGGTCTGGCTGAACGGCATGGAAGTCACGCAGTTCACGTACTTCCAGCAGGTCGGCGGCATCGACTGCAAGCCGATCACCGGCGAGATCACCTACGGCCTCGAGCGGCTGGCCATGTACCTGCAGGGCGTCGACAACGTGTTCGACCTGAAGTGGACCGAAGGCCTGACGTACCGCGACGTGTACCACCAGAACGAGGTGGAGCAGTCCACCTACAACTTCGAGCACAGCGACGTCGAGTTCCTGTTCACGGCCTTCGGCGCCCACGAGAAGCAGGCCAAGCTGCTGATGGAACAGCAACTCGCGCTGCCGGGCTACGAGCAGGTGCTCAAGGCCGCCCACACCTTCAACCTGCTCGACGCGCGGGGCGCGATCAGCGTCACCGAACGCGCCGCCTACATCGGCCGCATCCGCAACCTGGCGCGCGCCGTCGCCCAGAGCTACCTCGAAAGCCGCGAGCGCCTCGGGTTCCCGATGGCGCCGCGCGAGTGGGTCGCCGAACTGCAGAAGAAGGCCGCCTGATGTCCGCCATGAAGAACCTGCTGGTCGAACTGTTCGTCGAAGAGCTGCCGCCCAAGGCGCTGAAGAAGCTCGGGGAGTCCTTCGGCGCCGTGCTGCTGGAGCAACTGCGCGCGCAAGGCCCGGCCTCGGCGGGATCGGTGCTGACGCCGTTCGCGTCGCCGCGCCGCCTCGCGGCCCACGTGACCGCCGTGGCGCCGGCTGCCGCCGACAAGCCCGTCTCGCAAAAGCTGATGCCGGTGAGCGTCGGCCTGGACGCATCCGGCAGTGCCACGCCGGCCCTGCTGAAGAAGCTGCAGGCGCTGGGCGCCGACGCGTCCGTGGTGCCGGGCTTGAAGCGCGCGATGGACGGCAAGGCCGAAGCGCTGTTCTACGACAGCACCGTCAAGGGCGCGACGCTCGCCGAAGGCCTGCAGAAGGCGCTGCTGGAAAGCCTGGCGAAGCTGCCCATCCCCAAGGTCATGACGTACCAGCTGGCCGACGGCTGGACCGACGTGAAGTTCGTGCGCCCGGCCCACGCGCTGGTTGCGCTGCACGGCAGCGACGTGGTGCCGCTGCAGGCGCTCGGCCTGCAATCCGGCCGCACGACGCAGGGCCACCGCTTCGAAGCGGCCAAGCCCACCGTGAGCATCGCCGACGCCGACAGCTACGCCGCGACGCTGGAGCGCGATGGCTCGGTCATCGCCGGTTTCGACGCGCGCCGGGCGGAAATCGTGAAGCAACTGCAGGAAGCGGCGCAGCGCGTCGGCGGCGGCGCGCGCCCGATCGAAGACGAGGCGCTGCTCGACGAAGTGACGGCGCTGGTTGAGCGCCCGAACGTGCTCACCTGCGAGTTCGAGCGTGAATTCCTCGAAGTGCCGCAGGAGTGCCTGATCCTCACGATGAAGGCCAACCAGAAGTACTTCCCGCTGCTCGACGCCGACGGCAAGCTGACCAACCGCTTCCTGGTGGTCAGCAACATCCGGCCCGACGATGCGAGCGCGGTGATCGGCGGCAACGAGCGCGTGGTCCGCCCGCGCCTGGCCGACGCCAAGTTCTTCTTCGACCAGGACCGCAAGAAGACGCTGGAGTCGCGCGTCGCCGGCCTCGGCCGCGTGGTCTATCACAACAAGCTGGGCACGCAGGGCGAGCGCATCGAACGCGTGCGCGCCATGGCGCAGGTGATCGGCGCGCGGATGGGCAGCGACCCGCTCGCACGCGACGCCGACGTCGCCGCGCGTCTCGCCAAGGCCGACCTGCTGACCGACATGGTGGGTGAGTTCCCGGAGCTGCAGGGCATCATGGGCGGCTACTACGCGCGCCACGATGGGCTCGGCGACGACGTCGCTGCCGCGATCGAAGACCACTACCGCCCCCGCTTCGCCGGCGACGCGCTGCCGCGCAACCAGGTCGGCTTGGTCGTCGCCCTCGCGGACAAGCTGGAGACGCTCGCGGGCCTGTTCGCGATCGGCCAGCTGCCCACCGGCGACAAGGATCCGTTCGCGCTGCGCCGCCATGCCCCGGGGATGGTGCGCATGCTGATGGAAAAGGACCTGCCGCTGCCGCTGGGCGACCCGGTCGCGGCCGCCGTTGCCCTGTTCCCGCAGGCGCAGCCCGCCACCGGGGAACAGATCACGGACTTCATCTACGAGCGCCTGGCCGGTTCGCTGCGCGAGCAGGGCTACAGCCCGCAGGAAGTCGATGCCGTGCTGGCGCTGCGCCCGCAGCGTCTCGGCGACGTCGCCAAGCGCCTCGCCGCGGTGCGCGCCTTCGCCGCGCTGCCGGAAGCGCCGGCGCTGGCCGCCGCCAACAAGCGCATCGGCAACATCCTGAAGAAGGCCGAGCGTGCCGATGCGCACGTGAGCGAGCCGCTGTTGCAGGAAGACGCCGAGAAGGCCCTGTACGCCGCCACGCAGCGCATCGCGCCGCAAGCCGGTGCGCAGTTCGAATCCGGCGACTACACCGGCTCGCTGCAGACGCTCGCCGCGTTGCGCGAACCGGTCGACGCCTTCTTCGACGGCGTGATGGTGAACGCGGAGCAGATGGACCTGCGCCTGAACCGGCTGGGCCTGCTGGCCACCCTGCACCAGGCGATGAACCGCGTCGCCGACCTCTCCCGGCTCGCCACGTGATGAAACTCGTCATCCTCGACCGCGACGGCACCATCAACGCCGACAGCGACGAGTTCATCAAGACGCCCGAGGAGTGGCAGCCGCTGCCCGGCGCGCTGGAGGCGATCGCCCGCCTGAACCACGCCGGCTGGCACGTGGCGGTCGCGTCCAACCAGTCGGGCCTGGGCCGCGGCCTGTTCGACGTGGTGTCGCTCAACGCCATCCACGCCAAGATGCACAAGGCCGTGGCAGCGCTCGGCGGCCGCATCGACGCCGTCTTCTACTGCCCGCACAGCCCCGACGAAGGCTGCCAGTGCCGCAAGCCCCTGCCCGGCTTGTTCGAGCAGATCGGCGAACGCTTCGGCGTCGACCTCAAGGGCGTGCACACCGCCGGCGACTCGCCGCGCGACCTGCAGGCCGGCGTCGCCGTCGGCTGCCAGCCGCACCTCGTGCTCACGGGCAAGGCCGAAGGCCTGCGCGGCCAGCCGCTGCCCGAAACCTATCCCGCCGGCACCACCGTGCACCAGGACCTTTCCGCCTTTGCCGACTGGCTGATCGCGCGCCCCGCCGCGGCGCCGCGGCCGGCCGCCTGAATTCCCGAGAGACCCCGCGCCCATGGCCTTCCTCCGTTCCGTCCTGCACGCGCTGGTGATGCTCGTGACCGTCGTCCCCCTGGGGCATCTGGATGGTGACCTCGTCGCTCTGGTCCTCCGGCGAGCAGATGTACTGGAAAGCCGCGCGCTGGCTCGGGTGGCAGATCGATGCGGCGCGCATCCTGTGCGGCATCCAGTGCGCGTGACGGGCATGGAGAACCTGCCGCAGGGCAAGACCAGCCCGGGCATCCTGCTGGTCAAGCACCAGTCCACGTTCGAAACCTTCCTGATGCCCACGCTGATGCCGCACCCGCTGGCGTACGTGTTCAAGCGCGAGCTGATCTACATCCCGTTCTTCGGCTGGGCGATGGGCCGCATGGACATGATCCACATCGACCGCCGCCTGCGCGCGCAGGCCTTCAACAAGGTCGTGGAGCAGGGCAAGCGCCTGCTGGCGCAAGGCATCTGGGTGATCATGTTCCCCGAGGGCACGCGCATTCCGCGGGGCGAGCAGGGCCAGTACAAGTCGGGCGGCACGCGGCTGGCGGTGGCCACCGGCGCGCCTGTGATCCCGATCGCCGTGACGTCGGCCAAGTGCTGGCCGCGCAAGGCCTTCATCAAGCGGCCGGGCATCGTCGACGTGTCCATCGGCAAGCCGATTCCGAGCGAAGGCCGCAGCGCGGACGAACTGATGCGCGAGGTCGAGACCTGGATCGAACTGGAGATGCGCCGGCTCGATCCCGACGCCTACCCAAAGACCCCGTGCGAGCATCCGCCGCTGGTGTAACGCCTGCTGGAAATGCGGGGCCGCCGCTAGAATCGCGGCCCATGCAGTCCCCGTTTCAGCTCCTCCTCGACCTGTTCGACGAGCCGAAACCCACGCGTCCTCCCGCTCCCGCTCCCACCGCCGCTCCGCGCGTCATCGACGCGGATGCGCCGCCCGCGGAAACGCTCGACCAGTGCTGGCGCCGCACGCGTTCCGCCACCCCGACGCCAACCGCGAGATCCTGCTCGGCGAAGTGCTGGTGGCGTACGAATTCCGCCGCGGCAAGCGCAAGAACATCGGCTTTTCCGTCGGCCCGGAAGGCCGTGGTCAGCGCGCCGCGCTGGGTCGGCATCGGCGAGGTCGAGGCGGCGGTGCGCAGCAAGTCCCGCTGGATCGTCAACAAGCTCGAAGCTTCGCGCGAGCGCCGCCAGAAGATCGAGGCAGCGCGCATCCAGTGGCAGGACGGCGCCACCTTCCCGTTCCTCGGCGAGCAGGTGATCGTGGTGCTGGACCCGCGGCACGACTTCCGCGAGACGGGCGGCATGCTGCACACGGACCGCGAGACGCTGCCCGGCGTCACGCGCATGACGCTGCACATCGGCCTGCCGCAGACCGCGCAGCCTTCGCAGGTGCGCGACGCGGTGCAGGCGTGGCTGATGCGCCAGGCCAAGCGCATCTTCACCGAACGCCTCGAACACTACGCGCCACAGCTCGGCGTGCAGTGGCGCAAGCTCACGCTCACCAGCGCCAGCACGTTGTGGGGCACCGCCAAGACCGACGGTTCGATCCGCCTCAACTGGCGCCTGGTGCACTTCCGCATGGCCGTCATCGACTACGTCGTGGCACACGAGCTGAGCCACCTGCGCGTGATGGACCACAGCCCTCGCTTCTGGGAAACGGTCAAGACCGTGGTGCCCAACTATCCGGAGCTGCGGGCGCAATTGAAGGACCAGCCAGCGCCGGTCTGGTAAGCGGTGCTTGTTGGCGCAGCAGCGCCTGCGGCGGGCTGAACGCAGAAGGCGCAGAAGCAACGCAGAAATCGCAGAAGGGCTTCCGGAAGTGGGTGTCCTTCTGCGATTTCTGCATTTCCTTTTCGCGACTTCTGCGTTCAGCCCGCGGCAGGCGCTCCGCGCTCTAATCAGCGAGCGCCGCAGCCGTTGACGTTGACGTAAACGTCATATGTAATCGGGCGAATGGCAGCGCCCTCCACCTACACCATCAGCGACCTCGCGCGCGAGTTCGACCTGACCACCCGTGCGATCCGTTTCTACGAAGACATGGGCCTGCTGCAGCCGGAGCGCTCCGGCCCCGGCGGACGCAACCGCATCTACACCACGCGAGACCGCACGCGCCTGAAGCTCACGCTGCGGGCCAAGCGCCTGGGCCTCTCGCTGACCGAGGCCCGCGAACTGATCGACATGTACGACAGCCCGCGCGACACCGGGCCGCAGCTGCGCAAGTTCCCGGCCATCCCGGCGCAGCACCGCAGCCAGCTCGAAGAGCAACTGGCCGAACTGCAGGCCAACCTCGACGAGGTGCGCACCCACGAGAAAGAGGCCCGCGCCCTGCTCGCGCGCATGGACAAGCCGGTCAAGTCATAATTGACGTTTACGTCAACGTCAACCAGATCCAGCCCGGGAGCCGCCATGCAAGCAGCGCGATTCGAACCGCCGGACCCGGCCTATGCCGACCGGGTGCGCGCCAGCTTCGCGCGCCAGGGCGCCATGGCCACGATCGGCGCCACGCTGGGCGAGATCGAGCCGGGCCGCGTCGTCATCGAGTTGGCCTGGCAGCAGGCGCTGACGCAGCAACACGGCTTCCTGCACGCCGGCATGGTGTCGACGGCGCTCGACTCGGCCTGCGGCTACGCGGGCTTCTCGCTGATGCCTGCCGACGTCGCCGTGCTCACCATCGAATTCAAGATCAACCTGCTGGCGCCGGCCAAGGGCGAGCGCTTCCGCATGGAAGGCGTCGTCCTCAAGCCGGGCCGCACGATCACGGTTGCCGAAGGGCGCGCGTACGCCATCTCGGACGGCCGCGAAAAACTCATCGCCACCATGGGCGCCACGCTGATGGCCGTGGCCGGCCGCGACGGCATCCACCACTGAACACGAACCAAGGAGACATTCCATGCAGCTTCCCGGCCTCAACTTCCAGCTGGGCGAAGACACGGACGCCCTGCGCGACACCGTGCACGATTTCGCGCAGGCCGAGATCGCGCCCATAGCTTCCGAGATCGACCGCACCGACCACTTTCCGCTGGAGCTGTGGCGCAAGATGGGCGACCCGGGCGTGCTGGGGATCACGGTGCCCGAGGAGTACGGCGGCGCCGGCATGGGCTACCCGGGCGCACATGATCGCGGTGGAGGAGATCTCCCGCGCGTCCGCCGCGGTCGGCCTTTCGTACGGTGCGCACAGCAACCTGTGCGTCAACCAGATCAAGCGCAACGGCAACGACGCGCAGAAGAAGAAGTACCTCCCCAAGCTGATCTCCGGCGAGCACATCGGCGCGCTGGCGATGAGCGAGCCGGGGGCCGGCAGCGACGTGATCTCGATGAAGCTGAGGGCGGAAGACAAGGGGGCTACTACCTGCTGAACGGCTCCAAGTTCTGGATCACCAACGGCCCCGACGCGGACACGCTGGTCGTCTACGCGAAGACCGAGCCGGAACTGGGCGCGCGCGGCGTCACCGCCTTCCTGATCGAGAAGACGATGAAGGGCTTCTCCATCGCGCAGAAGCTCGACAAGATGGGCATGCGCGGCAGCACCACCGGCGAACTGGTGTTCCAGAACGTCGAGGTGCCGGCCGAGAACGTGCTGGGCGCGCTGAACGGCGGCGCCAAGGTCCTCATGAGCGGCCTCGACTACGAACGCGCCGTGCTCGCGGCGGGCCCCATCGGCATCATGCAGGCGGTGATGGACAACGTCATCCCCTACATCCACGACCGCAAGCAGTTCGGCCAGAGCATCGGCGAGTTCCAGCTGATCCAGGGCAAGGTGGCCGACATGTACACCATCCTGCAGGCGGCCCGCGCCTACTGCTACATGGTCGGCAAGAACCTCGACCTGCTCGGAACCGAGCACGTGCGGCAGGTGCGCAAGGACTGCGCCTCCGTCATCCTGTATTGCGCCGAGAAGGCCACGTGGATGGCCGGCGAGGGCATCCAGATCTACGGCGGCAACGGCTACATCAACGAGTACCCGCTGGGCCGCCTGTGGCGCGATGCCAAGCTGTACGAGATCGGCGCGGGCACCAGCGAGATCCGCCGCATGCTGATCGGCCGCGAACTGTTCGCCGAGACGATGTAGGCTGCACGCCATGGTATTCATCCAGACCTCTTCGCCCACAACCGCGCCTGGGCCGCGGAGATGGAGCGCACGCGCCCCGGCTTCTTCACGTCGCTCGTGAAGCAGCAGAAGCCCCGCTTCATGTGGATCGGCTGCTCCGACAGCCGCGTGCCCGCCAACCAGATCACCGGGCTCGAGCCCGGCGAGGTGTTCGTGCACCGCAACGTGGCCAACGTGGTCGTGCACTCCGACCTGAACGCGCTCTCGGCGATCCAGTTCGCCGTGGAGATGCTGAAGGTCGAACACATCATGGTCGTCGGCCACTACGGCTGCGGCGGCGTGATGGCGGCGCTGCACGGCACCCGCATCGGCCTGGCCGACAACTGGATCCGCCACATCCGGGACGTGCGCGACCGGCACCGGCAGCTGCTGGACAACATCGCGCCCGAGAAGCGCGCCGATGCGCTGGTGGACCTGAACGTGGTGGAGCAGGTGGTCAACGTCTGCGTCAGCACCGTCATGGTCGACGCCTGGGCGCAGCAGCAGAACGTCACCATCCACGGCTGGGCGTTCGGCGTGCACGACGGCCTGCTGCAGGACCTGAAGATGTCGGTGACCAGCACCGATGCGATCGAACCCATGTACCGCACGGCCGTCGCGGACATCATCGCGAAGCACTGCTAGCAGCGCTGTCCTCCCGTGTTCCCGCAGCGCCTGGACTCCCCGCTCGCCTACGGCATCGCGCAGGCGCTGCTCGACGGCTTCGACCGGCACTACCGGTTGTTCCGGCTGGAGTCGGCCAGGGGCCAAGCTGCGCTTCGAGCAGGCCGACTGGCACGGGCAGCAGCGCGCGCAGCGCGAACGCATCGAGTTCTACGACCTGCGCGTGCAGGAGGCGGTGCAGCGGCTGGAGACCGAGTTCGAGGCCGGCATGCAGCCGATGGAGGTGTGGCACCAGGCCAAGCTGCACTACATCGGGCTCCTGATCGACCACCACCAGCCCGAGCTGGCGGAGACCTTCTTCAACTCGGTCACCACCAAGATCCTGCACCGCACGTACTTCCACAACGACTTCATCTTCGTGCGGCCGGCGGTCAGCACCGAGTACATCGAGAACGACGAGCCGGGCGCCACGCCGACCTACCGCTCGTACTACCCGACGCGCGAGACGCTGCGCGAGAACATCGAGCGCATCGTCCACAACTTCCGGCTCGCCCTGCCGTTCGAGGACCTGCGGCGGGACACGGCGAACGTCCTGGACGCGGTCGAGGCGCGGCTCGGCGACACCCGGCTGCGCGCCAACTTCCGTGTGCAGGTGCTGTCGTCGCTGTTCTATCGCAACAAGGGCGCGTACGTCGTCGGCAAGATCATCAACGGCTTCGGCGAGCTTCCTTTCGCATGGCCGATCCTGCACACCAAGGAAGGCGCGCTGTTCATCGACGCCTGCCTGTTCGGCGAGGACGAGCTGCAGATGCTGTTCTCTTTCGCCCGCGCCTACTTCATGGTCGACATGGAAATCCCGTCGGCGTACGTGCAGTTCCTGCGTTCGCTGATGCCGCGCAAGCCGCGCGCCGAGATCTACAACGCGCTGGGCCTGGCCAAGCAGGGCAAGACGCTGTTCTACCGCGACTTCCTGCAGCACCTGCGCCACTCGAGCGACAAGTTCCGCATCGCCCCCGGCATCAAGGGCATGGTGATGCTGGTGTTCGACCTGCCGTCCTTTCCCTATGTCTTCAAGCTGATCAAGGACCACTATCCGCCGCAGAAGGACACCACCCGCGAGCAGATCCAAGGCAAGTACCTGCTGGTGAAGCAGCACGACCGCGTGGGCCGCATGGCGGACACGCTGGAGTACAGCGAGGTGGCGTTCGATCGCTCACGTTTCGGCGACGAGCTGCTGGACGAGATCCGCAAGTTCGCCCCGAGCCAGCTCGAGATCGGTGACCGCGACGGCGACGGCCAGGAAGAAGTGGTCATCAAGCACCTGTACATCGAGCGCCGGATGATCCCGCTCAACATCTACCTGCAGGAAGCCTTCGACGCCGGCGCGCGGGAACAGATCGAGCGCGCGGTGCTGGAATACGGCAATGCCATCAAGGACCTGGTGGCCGCCAACATCTTCCCCGGCGACATGCTCTGGAAGAACTTCGGCGTCACGCGCAACGGCAAGGTCGTGTTCTACGACTACGACGAGATCGAGTACCTCACCGACTGCAACTTCCGCAAGATCCCCGCGCCCCGCAACGAAGAGGAAGAGATGTCCGGCGAGGTCTGGTACAAGGTCGGCCCGCGCGACGTCTTCCCGGAGAGCTTCGAACCCTTCCTGCTGGGCAATCCGGCGGTGCGCGAGGTGTTCATGAAGCACCACGCCGACCTGCTCGATCCCGCTTTCTGGCAGTCGCGCAAGGAACGCATCCAGGCCGGCCACGTGCACGACGTGTTCCCCTACGAGCGCGAGAAGCGCTTCGCCCGCCAGCCGCGCGACGAGGTCGAACATGCGTGACGCGTGGGAACTCGCCAGCTACGTCGTGACGGCGCTCGGCCTGCCGGTGGCCATCCTGTTCTTCGCTCGGGAGCAGCGCAAGGAGCGCGACAACGAGGAGGAGGAGCAGTACCAGCTGCTCTCCGATGCCTACAATGATTTCCTGAAAGTGGTGCTGGACCACTCCGACCTGCAGCTGCGAACCAAGGAGCCGCTGGCGGATCCCACACCCGAGCAGCGCGAGCGCATGCTGGTCATCTTCGACATGCTGATCTCGCTGTTCGAGCGCGCCTACCGTCGCCCTTCAAGCCCGACATGGGCGAGACCGAGCGGCGCCGCTGGAACAGCTGGGACGACTACATGCGCGAATGGTGCCGGCGCGAGGATTTCCACAACGCGCTGCCCTTGCTGCTGCGGGGCGAAGACCCCGAGTTCGTCGACTACATCCGCCGTATCGCCGCCGAGGAGCGCGGCGCCATCTTCCTTTCCGCTACTTGATACCTGAGGAGTGCACACCATGTCCGAATCCATCGTCATCGTCGGCGCCGCCCGCACCCCCATGGGCGGTTTCGTGGCGACTTCAGCGCGCTCGCGGCCCACGACCGGGCGGCGCCGCCATCCGCGCCGCCGTCGAACGCGCCGGCATCCCCGGGGACGCCGTCGGCGAAGTGCTGTTCGGCAACTGCCTGATGGCCGGCCGGGGCCGGGCCCCGGCGCGCCAGGCGGCCTTCAAGGGCGGGCTGCCCAAGAGCAGCGGCGCCGTCACGCTGTCGAAGATGTGCGGCTCCGGCATGAAGGCCGCGATGTTCGCGCACGACATGCTGCTGGCGGGCACCCACGAGATCATGGTCGCGGGCGGCATGGAGAGCATGACCAACGCGCCCTACCTGATGCTCAAGGGCCGCGGCGGCTACCGCATGGGCCACGACAAGATCTACGACCACATGATGCTCGACGGCCGGAAAGACGCGTACGAGGCCGGCCGCTCGATGGGCACCTTCGGCGAGGACTGCGCGGCCAGTACAAGTTCTCGCGTGAAGCGCAGGACGCCTTCGCCACCGCCTCGGTGCAGCGCGCCAAGAAGGCGACCGAGACCGGCGCCTTCGCCGCCGAGATCACGCCGGTGACGGTGAAGGACCGCGCCGGCGAGCGCGTGATCAGCATCGACGAAGGCCCGGGCAAGGTGAAGCTGGACAAGATCGCCACGCTGCGCCCCGCCTTCAAGAAGGACGGCACGATCACCGCCGCTTCCAGCTCCTCGATCAACGACGGCGCCGCGGCGCTGGTGATGATGACCGAGAGCACCGCCAAGCGCCTGGGCTGCAAGCCGCTGGCGCGCCCGGTCGGCCACGCGATGCATGCGCAGGAGCCCGAGTGGTTCACCACCGCCCCCGTCGGCGCCACGCAGAAGCTGCTGGCCAAGACCGGCTGGAAGGTGTCCGACGTTGACCTGTGGGAAGTCAACGAGGCCTTCGCCGTGGTGCCGATGGCGCTGATGGAAGAACTCAAGGTCTCGCACGACATCCTCAACGTCAACGGCGGCGCCTGCGCGCTGGGCCACCCGATCGGCGCGTCGGGCGCCCGCATCATGGTCACGCTGATCAACGCGCTCAAGGCGCGCGGCGGCAAGCGCGGCATCGCGACCCTGTGCATCGGCGGCGGCGAAGGCACCGCCGTGGCGCTGGAGCTGGTCTGAAGAACGTCCTCGTGATCGGTGCCTCCCGGGGCATCGGGCTCGAGTTCGTGCGGCAGTACCGGGAGTACGGCGATCGCGTGATCGCCACCGCGCGCGACGACGCGGGCATGAAGCGCATCGAGGCGATGGGCGCCAAGGCGCTGCGCGTCGACGTCGCCGATCCGGCCAGCGTCAGCGGCCTGGGCTGGCAGCTCGATGGCGAGAAGTTCGACGTCTCGCTCTACGTCGCCGGCGTGTACAGCACCGCCGGCGCCACGCAGCCGCCGGCGCAGGACGAGTTCGATCGCGTGATGCGCACCAACGTGCTGGGCGCCATGCAGGCGATCCCGCAGGTGGCGCCGCTGGTCGAAGCCGCCGGCGGCCGCTTCGCCTTCCTCAGCAGCCAGATGGCCTACATGGGCGGCACCGACTCCAGCTTCGGCTGGACCTACCGCGTCAGCAAGACGGCGCTGAACATGGTGGTGAAGGCGGCGCAGCAGGACTATCCGCGCGCTGTGATGGTCGCCATCAGCCCCGGCTGGGTGCAGACCGACATGGGCGGGCCCGGGGCGCCGATGACGCCGGAGCAGAGCGTGACCTGGATGCGCCGCTCGCTCGACGGCGTGACGGCCCGGCACAAGGGCGCCTTCCTCAACTACGACGGACGCCGGTTCAAGGGCTGGTGATCCGTTCTCTCTTGGCATCGCGGAGTTTTTTCTTGACCACTCAGTCTTCGTTCCCTTTCCGATGCGGCGCGCTGGCCGCCGCCGCCCCTGTGAGCGCCTGCGCCGCCCCGCCGACCGCGAAGGTGGACGTCCAGCCCGCCGCCGCTGCGGCCGTGCCGGCGCCCGCTGCGCCCGCCGACGCGCAACTGCTGGCGGCCGCGACCGCGGCACAAGCGCCGCTGCTCAAGACGCTCGAAAGCCTGGTGAACATCGAGACCGGCACCGGCGACGCCGCCGGCATGGCCGCGATGGGGCAGTTGCTCGAAGCGGAACTCAAGGCGCTGGGCGCCACCGTCACCCGCCACAAGGCGGTGGATGGCCGCGTCGGCGACAACCTGGTGGGCCGCCTGCGCGGCACCGGCGGCAAGCGCCTGCTGCTGCTGGCGCACATGGACACCGTCTATGAAAAGGGCACGCTCGCCAAGGCGCCGTTCCGCGTCGAGGGCAACCGCGCCTACGGGCCCGGCATCGCCGACGACAAGGCCGGCATCGCCGTCATCCTGCACGCGCTCAAGCTGCTGCAGGCGCGCGGCTTCCGGGCTATGGCGAAGTCGTCGTGCTGTTCAACACCGACGAGGAGAAGGGATCGTTCGGCTCGCGCGACCTGATCCAGCAACTGGCCGCGCAGGCCGACTACGTGCTGTCCTTCGAGCCGACCAGCGCCACCCGCGAGAACCTCACGCTCGGCACCTCGGGCATCGCCTATGTCGAGGCGCGCGTGAAGGGGCTTGCATCGCACGCCGGCGCGGCGCCGGAGCAGGGCGTCAACGCCCTCACCGAGGCCGCCGACCTGATCCTGCGGACCCGGGGCATCGACGACAAGGCGAGCGGCCTGCGCTTCAACTGGACAGTCGCCAAGGCGGGCACGGTGTCGAACATCATCCCGGACGAAGCGGTGGTCAACGCCGACGTGCGCTATGCCCGCAACGAGGATTTCGACGCGGCGATGCGGAAGCTGCAGCAGGACGCGCAGAAGAAGCGGCTGCCCAAGTCGGAAGTGCAGATCAACATCACGCGCGGCCGGCCGGCCTTCAACGCGGGCGCGGGCGGCAAGGTCCTCGTTGACAAGGCGACCGCGATCTACCGGGAGGTCGGCGGCCAGCTCGAAGTGATCGAGCGCACCGGCGGCGGCACCGATGCCGCCTATGCCGCGCTGGGCGGCAAGCCCACCATCGAGAGCCTCGGCCTGCCCGGCTTCGGCTACCACAGCAACCAGGCCGAATACGTGCTGACCGACGCCATTCCGCGCCGCCTCTACCGGCGGCGCGCATGATGATGGACCTCGGGCAGGGCAAGTAGGACGAAGGCAAGGCCATGCTGCTGACGCAAGACCAGGAAATGATCCGCGACGCGGTGCGCGACTTCGCCCGCGAGCAGTTGTGGCCGCACGCCGCGCGCTGGGACAAGGAGCACACCTTCCCCCGCGAGGCGCACGAGGGCCTCGCGGCGCTCGGCGCCTACGGCATCTGCGTGCCGGAGGAACACGGCGGCGCCGGGCTCGACTACCTCACGCTGGCGCTCGTGCTGGAGGAGATCGCCGCCGGCGACGGCGGCACCAGCACCGCGCGATCAGCGTGACCAACTGCCCGGTCAACGCGATCCTCATGCGCTACGGCAACGATGCGCAGAAGAAGAAGTGGCTCACGCGCCTGGCGCAGGGCGAGCTGCTCGGCGTGTTCTGCCTGACCGAGCCGCACGTGGGCAGCGACGCGTCGGCCCTGAAGACCACCGCGGTGAAGACCGGCGAAGGCTACGTGCTGAACGGTGTCAAGCAGTTCATCACCAGCGGCAGGAACGGGCATCTCGCCGTCGTCATCGCCGTCACCGACAAGGGCGCCGGCAAGAAGGGCATGAGCGCCTTCCTGGTGCCGACCGACACGCCGGGCTACGTGGTCGCGCGACTGGAAGACAAGGTCGGCCAGCATTCGAGCGACACCGCGCAGATCAACTTCGAGGACTGCCGCATTCCGGCGGAGAACCTGATCGGCGAGGAGGGCGAGGGCTACCGCATCGCGCTGTCGGCGCTCGAAGGCGGCCGCATCGGCATCGCCGCGCAAAGCGTCGGCATGGCGCGCAGCGCGCTCGAAGTCGCCATCCAGTACGCGAAGGACCGGACGAGCTTCGGCACGGCGATCATCAATCACCAGGCAGTGGGTTTCCGGCTGGCCGACTGCGCCACGCAACTGGAAGCGGCGCGCCAGTTGATCTGGCATGCAGCTTCGCTGCGCGATGCGGGCCTGCCGTGCCTGAAGGAGGCCGCCATGGCCAAGCTGTTCGCCAGCGAGATGGCCGAACAGGTCTGCAGCGCCGCCATCCAGACCCCGGGCGGCTACGGCTACGTCAACGACTTTCCGGTGGAGCGCATCTGGCGCGACGTGCGCGTGTGCCAGATCTACGAAGGCACATCGGACGTGCAGAAGATCATCATCCAGCGGGCGCTGTAGCGGCCCGCCGCGCCGCCCTCCCAGCGGGCGGTCATCGTTACCTTTTGCATTCATTCGTGATTTGATTCACATTTGAGTACTTTCGTAACGATGGGGTGCTCATGGCACGACGCAGGCTTCGATGGGTGATGCTGGTCGGCGTGGCCTTGCTGCTGGCCTGTGGCGGTGGCGGCAACGACGAGGCTGCGACCGTCGCGCCGCCCCAGTTGCCGGTGGCGCGGCTGCTCGGGGCGACGCAGGTGCTCGAGCTGCCATTGCTGCGGTCCGGCCAGGTTTCCTACGCGGATGTGCGCCTGCAGTTGCGCAGTGACGGTACCTTCCGGGCGCTCTCCGGACGCGAGGTCCGCGTGCGGCACGGCGCCATCGATGCCACGCTGACGCCCGCGGTGCCGCTCGCCGCGCTGGCGGGCCATGCAGCGGCGATCACCCTCACCGTCCGGCGCATGCACCTCCACGACCGGGTCTTCCAGAACGTGGCCATCGAACTCCGGGCCGGGCGCTGGCGGCTGCAGGGCCCGCTGCGGGGTGCGCAGGCACTCACCGGCAAGGACTTCACCGACAACCCCCGCCTGCAGGCGCACGCGGGCCGTCGTGGCCTTGCACGCCCGTCCGTCGCAAGTGCAGGTGGTCCCCTTGCGGCTGGAGCGGCGGACTTATTCGTTCTGCCGGCCGGCCGACACGGGGAACCAGGACGAGATCGCGCTGCTCGATGCGGCCGGCAAGGTACTGGCCAGCACCCGCGCCGGCCGGGCTGCATCCGCTGGGAGGCGACCGCCGGCAATTACCAGCTGCGGCACCGCCACGACGGCACCGGCCCCGCGCGCACTGTGTTCGTTCGCCCCAAGGCCGGGCCCGCGGTAATGCAGGTGCAGAAGACGCAGCCTGGCCTGCAGGCCGCCGCGGACAGTGGGCCGGAATTCCCGGGCATTTTCGCGGTGCAACCGTCGAACTCGGGCGCGGACGTCTCCAGCGGCTTCCTGACCAACGTGCGCATCGGCTTGCGGGGCACCGAATGCCTGACCGCCGTGGCGGCCCCGTGCAGGCGAACGGGGCGGACGTCGGTCCCGGCGTCTGGAGATATCCCGAGAACCTCTTCGACGGCGACAACTTCTTCGAACGCGTGGGCGGGGGCCCGGAGACCCCCTCGCTGCTGGGCCGCCCGGTCGACTGTCCCCCAGACTCCACCGGGACTTTCCCGGCCAGCGGCGACCAGATCGTCCAGTATTACGACCGGGACTGGGACCAGGACGACCCCCGATGGTCGCCATGCATGACTGGGGCGGCACCTCGGTCGCGATGTACATCGGCACCTCGTTCCCGGGCATGACCTTCGCCCCCGCATCGGCACCGAGGTGCTGCGTCTCATCGCCCAGGGACGATTTCGGCCACATTCCCGCCTTCAACGTCGTGCTGCGCTACCGGCCCGAAGGCGCCGGCACGCTGGCACCGGGGCAGTTCGCGCTGTTCAACAGCACCGATTGCACCGGCGCCGCGATGGTGGTCGACAACTTCGACCTCCCGGCCACCTCGGGCGGCACCCCGGGCAATTTCACCGGCTCGATGCTGCTGGGGGAGCGCACCCGCGTCTCGGTCTTTCCCCAGCAGGTCCAGAAAGGCAACGGCATCATCGTCAACGCCTCCGGTTGCCCGGCCCCGGGGGCTCGGGCGCGGTGCCGTTCATCCCCGCGTCCTTCGCGGTCGCCGTCGACGACATGGCGGAGGTGATCGTGGGCGACGGCTGTCCGCAGTGCAACCTGTCCGGCCTCGACTTCACGTTCGGCGGCACTGGGCGCCCGCGATGCCCGGGGCCGATTTCGCGGGCGCCAACCGGATGGCGCCAACCTGCCCCTGAGCAACCTTTCCGATGTCAACCTGGTCGGCGCCTCGTTGCGGGGCGCGAAGCTGGGCAACGCCAATCTCAGTGGCGCCAACATGTGCGGGGCGAGGCTCGATCCAGCGCCGGGCACGGCGGCGGCATTGTCGGCCGGCGGAGCCGACCTGTCCGGCGCCTTCATGCCGAATGTGAACCTCAACGGCGCCGACCTGAGTTCGGCGATCCTCACCAACGCCAGCTTTTTCGGCACGTACAAGCGGAGTTGCGCGCCTGCCAACTGCGGTTCGACCAAGGCGATCGAGTGCGCGGGCGCCGCGGGGGCCACCCTCGCCGGGACGAGCTTCGCGGGCGCCTACCTCGCCAAGACCGATTTCGGTGGCGCCACGAAGTATCCGGATTTCTCCAATGCCATCCTGATCGGCGCGACCTTCGACTCCGCGGTGTTCACGACCGACGAGAACGGCAAGGGCGTGGTGTTCAGCGGCGCGCTGCTCATGGGCGCGACCTTCGACAACGCCGTGTATCCGAACGCAGTGTTCACCGGCGCCTCCACCGATACCAAAGCGGGCTGCTGGCGGCCCGTGCTGTCCCCCGCCCATACCGCTTTCCGCGGCTACGCGCAGCCGGATGCCGGCAACACCAAGTGCCGGGCGGCCGCGGCCGCGCCGATCTGCGTTCTCGTTGCCTACACCGGCCCTACTGCCCTGCCGTTTGATATTCCCCTGAGCGCTCCCGTGGCTTCGGCGATCGGCTCCGCTTGCAGTGCCGGCTCCGGCGTCTGCGTTGCGAGCGCAGCACCGGTGCCTCGGTCGTCACCGACATGACCTGTTTCCCGGCCGGCAAGTTCATTGCCGATCCGCCGCTCGCGCCCATCATCATCGAACCGATCGGCCCGCCGCCGTGGCGCCCCGACGTCCTAGTCGCCAACGCCACCCTCACCCCGGAGCGAGCCCATGAAGAAGAACAAGCGTGCCATCCTGTCGCCCGAGGAGGCCGCCCGCAGGCGTTTCCTGCAGCTGTTCGGCGCCGCCGTGCCCCGGGCGTGGCGCCCTGGCTGGCCGGCTGCGGCGGCGGCCACGACGGCGCCGCACCGGCGGAAGCCCCGGGGTCGGCCTGATGGAGGAGCGCACCTACTACTTCAATCTGGGACGCTCGCGCCCACAGGTGGAGTACGTGGTGATGGCGGGCGATGTGCGGCACCGGCTGGTGGCGGTCACGCCCGAACACCGGCGCAGGCGCGCAGGAACAACGTGCAGGTGCCCGACGACGCGATCACGCACGTGGCCGAGCGCATCCCGATGCTGTCCGACGGCCCCCAGATGTGCATGGTGCGCGGCTACGACCCCGCGCAGCCCGGCCAGTGGCACCTGCAGGGACTGTTCACCCACATTCCCCGCGCGGTGCGGGCATCCGGGCTGCGCAAGGGCGCCTGCGGCGGCAAGGACGCCGACGCGCTGCGCGCCCGGTTCGTCGCGGCCTGCGGCGGGTCGCTTCAGGCCGCGGCCGTGGCGACCGCGGGGGCCGCCAACTTCTGCTCGACGGCAGGCGACTTCAAGGACACCTTCGACACCGCCGTCTCCCTGATCCACAGCCACCCGGAGATCATGTCCCCGGATGCCGCCACCCCGACTACATCGACCAGAACATCATCTGCACCGACGCAGCCACGTTCCAGCTGGCGCTGTCCATCATCGAAGAGGGCCACGACTGGATGAGCCAGCAGGCGAGCCTGGACGAGAACGGCCAGCCGCTCCCCGGACGAGCAGGGGGACGTGGTCTACATCCAGACCTTCGACAGCAACATCCAGAACGCCGTCGGGCAGGCGCTGCTCAGCATCATGCCGCGCATCAAGGCCGACCCGACACTGGGCGTCAACGTCACCGGCGTGGACCCCGCCGCGCCGCCGGCGAACTTCCGGGGCCGGTCTGGACCACGCGCGACGCCGACACAGGCACTCCGGCGGCGGCCGTGCCGCTGTCCGTGTCAGCACTGCGGCCGCTGGCCGCCGCCCCGGGCGGGGTCACGTTCAAGGCGACGAACGACCACAACAGCCGGGGCTTTCGCATCAAGAACGCCACCAGCAGCGGCCGCAGCGTCACCTTCACGGTGGACAACTGGTACGTGCGCCACCTCGCGATCTATGCGGTCTACCAGGACGGCGCCGGCAACGACATCCCGATCTCGGCCCTGCCGGCGGACACCGCGGCACAGTTCAAGTCGGCGCCCCTGAACGGCATTGCCGCCGGCTTCCCCGGGCATCCTGGGGCCCCAAGTGCTGGCATTCGGCATCCCGATCAAGGCCGACACCACCCAGAGCTATACCGTCACCATCCCGGAGATGGCTGCCTCGGTCCGCATCCTCGCCAGTGGCCTCGGCACCGGCGCCAAGCCGTACCCCGATACGCTGCGGCCCGGCATGGTGCTGACCGCGGTGCTGGATCTGGCGCTACCCAGCTTCTTCCTCGGCGCTGGGCGCCGCCACGGGCTTTGCCGAGCTGCAGCAGTACATCTCCAGCCTGTCGGCCATCCTGATCTCGACGTTGACCTCGTTTTTCGTCGACCTGTTCGTCGACGTCGGGCTGGTGTCGCAGTTCGGGAGCCCGGAGATGTTCGGGAACCTCGTGCCGGTGCTGGTGACGGCGATGGCGAGGCTGCTCAAGAACTCCGCCAGCACCAGCATCGACTTCTTCATCGCGAAACTGAGGACGGTGGTGGGGCGCGCCGCCGTCGTCGACAAGACACCGCTGTTGGGTTATGCGCTGCTGGTGGTCGCTTCGCTGATCTCGGTCGCCGATCGCCCAGACCGCCGTGGAGGTGCAGCGTTCGCCTTGGACCTACGTCTACGACTTCAAGCTGGCCCACGACCTCGCGGTGACGGTGAACCGCGACCCCGCCGATACCCGCGGCTTCCCGGCCAGCGCGACGCAGTACCAGTTGACGGCCTCCTGTGACAACGCGACCCCCGTGCAGTCGGGATGGTTGCCGCTGTCGTCCACCCAGCAGCAGCAGGATGCCCTCACGTACACCTTCCCGGGCCTGCCGGCGGGCGGCAAGGTGATCGTCAACGCGGCTTTCATGGGTGCCGACAGCTCGCTGGTCGGCGCCGGCAGCACGGGCCCGGTGGACAACACGTTGCCCACGGCCGCCCTCACGATCACGGAAAGCCTGGTCGCGCTGACCGCCGCCACCCGCTACGCGCACCGGCAGAAGCTGGCGCTCGACACGAACGGCAACCATGTCTGGACCGACACCACGCAGGCGCCCGCCGCGCCCTCGCCGAACTGCGGCTCCGGCTCGGGCAACCTGTGCGAACTGGTAGGCATCACCGTGTGTGAGCCCTTCGCCGCGGTGGGCTACACGTGGCGGGCGTCCAGCAGCACGGTGCAGGGCTTCGGCTCCGGCGACTCGGGGCAGCTGTACCAGTTCGCCAGTGTTTCCACGCGCGCGGATCCACAGCGCGGCTACATGTTCTCGCGGGGCGGCTTCAGCGGCACCACCCGACTGGCGTTCGACCCCACCAGCGCAACCAGCAACAGCTTCTACATCGACCCGGCCAGTGGCGACAACATCGTGCGCCAGTCCGCATGACGGGACTCGATTCTCCGCCGCAGTTCGACGCGCCCGTCTCCGGGCGGTCGGTAGGCCGTTTCAACTTCGCTTCCGACGCATTCCCCGGTCTGCACCAATCGACGGCTGGTCAGCATCAATTCCGCGCAGAACATGATGGAGGTCCTGATACCGCTGGCGGTTCCGGTCGCCGACGCCGACGCCGCCGCCAACATGGCGCAGACGATGGCCAGCCCGGGGTCGCGGGAAGGCCTGCTGGATGGCCCGGTGTGCGCGGCGGTCACCGCCGCTGGCCATGTGCTGGTGCTGGAGCAGGGGAACAACCGCATCCAGGCCCTCGACACCGGCGGCAGCGCCGCACGGCTGTTCGGCGGCAACACCAGCGCAGCCTTCGCGCTGAAGCCGCGCACCGCGGTCGACTATCTCGATCTCGCCGTGGAACACACCGGGTACATCTACGTGCTGGTGCGCGACCGCGACAGCGGTGGCGTGCTGGCGCTGGACCTCTACACGCCGGACGGGCAGTTCCCCGCAACGACCAACCGTGTGAACGCGGGCAAGGTGGGCATCGACCTGTTCCGCAATGCCTACACCTTGAACTATGAGCCGATGGTGGGTGGCAACTACGTGGAGCCGAGCGTCAGCTTCTGGACGCCGGGGACCTGAGAGCCTGTTGTGAGTTCGTCGTACCCCCGCCCGACGAACTGCACCAGCACACCCCGTGCCCGAACGGGTCCGCCAGCATCGCCAGCTTGCCCCAGTTCGCGGTCCGCGCGGGCTGCTCCACCTTGGCGCCGGCCGCCACCGCCCGCGCGACCGCGGCATCGATGTCGTCGACCACGAAGTCCAGTGCACCGGCGACCAGTGGCGCGCATAGGTGCGCGACTGCGTGCCCGGTCCCGACGAGCCGGTGCCCTCCGCCTTTTCCAGCAGGTACATGGGTGACGAGGCCCCGAGCAGTTCGAGGGCGCCGGCGCCCAGCTGCCGGCCCCGGGTCAACCCGAACGCGTCGCAATAGAAGGCCGCGGCCCGCTGCACGTCGGGCACGTCGATGTTGACCAGCAGGTCCATCCCGCTCAACCCTGCGGGATCGTGGGTTCCACCAGGCGGGCCAGCGCCAGCAGCGACTCCTGCCAGCCCGGGTAGCACATCTCGGTGGGGATCACGTCGGGGATGCCTTCCCGGACGATGTGCATCTCGGTGCCGCACGACACCGCCTTCAGCGTGACCGTGGTCTGCATCTCGCCGGGCAGGTTGGGGTCGTCGAACTTGCTGGTGTAGCGCACGCGCTCGCCCGGCACCAGCTCGAGGTACTTGCCGCCGAACGAATGGCTGCCGCCGCCGCTGAAGTTGGTGAACGACATGCGCCAGTCGCCGCCCACCTTCGGGTCCATCGCATGGACGGTGGCCGTGAACCCGTTCGGGGGCAGCCAGCGCGCGAACGCGGCCGGGTCGACGAAGGCGCGGTAGACGCGCTCGGGCGGCGCGGTCAGCACGCGGTGAAACTGGACGCTGTTGCTCGGCATGATCGATCTCCAGACAAAGAAAACCAGAGGACAACCCTCTGCAGCTACGACGAACGGGGCCGCGCCGGATCGACAGCTTCAGCCGGCGGGCTTGCGCCAGACCGACGCCAGCCACGGCTGCTGCTCGCGCGGCAGTCCTTCGGGACGGTAGTAGTGCTCCAGCTCGGTGAAGCCGGCCTCCGCCGGTAGCGCCGCCATGCCGCCAGGTCGTGGTACGTGCCGTAGCGCCCGCCGTTCCAGCCTTCCTCGTTCTGCCCGCGCGGGTTCGAGGAGAACAGCACGCCGCCCGGCTTGAGCGTGGCATGCAGTTCACGCAGCACCCGCGGCAGTTCGCGGCTCGGCACGTGGAACAGCGACGCGTTGGCGAAGATGCCGTCGAACTCCGCGTCGGGCAAGCGCAGGGCGAGGAAGTCCTGGTGCCAGACTTCGCAGCCACTGTGCTGCCGCGCCATCGCCACGAACTGCGGCGAACCGTCCAGCCCACCGGCGCGTGACCGAGCGCGCGAAAGGCCGCGAGATCCCGCCCCGGCCCGCATCCCAGTCCAGGATCCGCAGCGGCGGCGCGGCCGCGATGTGCCGCAGCAGCGCCTGCATGTTCTGCCTTACGTCATGGTCGCGGGTGCCTTCCCAGAACTGGGCGGCACGCTGCTCGTAGTAGGCCAGCGTGCCAGCGCTGGCGCCATCGGGCTCGGATTGCATCCGCGGCAGGATAGCGCAGCCGCGCCCCGGCGTCGCCCGGCGGTGGCTATGATGGCCGACCACCATGCGCATCATCATCCTGGGCGCCGGCCGGGTCGGCGAAAGCGTTGCCGAAAGCCTGGTTTCGGAGCGCAACGACATCACTGTCATCGATCCCGACGCGCGCCGCCTGCGCGCCCCGGAGGAGAGGCTCGACCTGCGGGGCGTGCCGGGCAACGGCATCCACCGCGACGTGCTGGAACGCGCCGGCGCCGAAGACGCAGACATGCTGATCGCCTGCGCTTCGCTCGACGAAACCAATCTCGTGGCGTGCAAGGTGGCGCACGACCTGTTCCGCGTGCCGAACACCATCGCTCGCTTGCGCGCCGCCGAACTGACCGTCGGCCATCCGCTGCTGGGCAAGGAAGGCTTCGCGGTCGACCAGTCATCTGCCCCGAGGAGTCGGTGGTCCGCTACATCCAGAAGCTGATCGACTACCCCGAGGCGCTGCAGGTGCTGGAATTCTCGGGCGGGCGCGCGGTGCTGATCGCGGTGCGCGCCGCCCCCGGCAGCCCCGTGGTCAACCACCCCATCGCGCAGTTCCGCGAGCTCTTTCCCGATGCGCCGATGCGGCTGGTCGCCTTGTACCGGCAGGAGACCCTGCTCACCTGCGAAGGCAACACCCGCATCTTCCCGGGCGACGAACTGTTCCTGCTGGCCGACGCGCGCCACATCCGGCAGGTGCTCAAGGCGATGCACCGCTCCGACGAGCCGGTGCGGCGCGTGATGATCGCCGGCGGCGGCAAGGTCGGCCTGCGCCTGGCGCGACGGCTGCGCGAGCAGTACCAGTGAAGCTGATCGAGCGCGATCTGCCCCGCTGCGAATACCGGCCACGCAACTGCCCGCCGAGATGCTGGTGCTGCAGGGCGACGGCACCGACGAGGAACTGCTGTCCGACGAGAACGTCGACGACATCGACATGTTCCTCGCGCTCACCAGCGATGACGAGGACAACATCTGTCGGCGATGCTGGCCAAGCGGCTCGGGGCACGCCGCGTGCTGGCGCTGATCAACCGCCGCGCCTACGTCGACCTGATCCGGGGCAGCACCATCGACATCGCGCTGTCGCCCGCCCAGACCGTCATCGGCGAGCTGCTCACGCACGTGCGGCGCGGCGACGTGGTGGCGGTGCACAGCCTGCGCCGCGGCGCCGCCGAGGCGATGGAGGGCATCGCCCGCGGCGACCGCCGCACTTCGCAGCTGGTCGGCCGCCGCATCGAGGAGGTGAAGTGGCCGCCGGGCGTGACGATCGGCGCGATCGTGCGGGGCGAGGACAAGGCGCAGCAGGTGCTGATGCCGCACCACGACACGCTGATCGAGCAGGACGACCACCTCGTGATCTTCATCCCCCACAAGCGGCAGGTGCGCGACGTGGAGCGGCTGTTCCGTGAGCGCCACCTTCCTTTGAGCACGCCGGCGCGCCATGGATAGTCTGCAACCGGTCTGGCGGTACTCGCCCGCGTGCTCGTGGGCTTTTCCGTGGCCTTCCCCGGTGCCGCTCGCGTGGGCGCTCGGCGTCGGCGAGTACGCCGAGGCACGCATCTGGGCCTGGGGTTTCGGCCTCACCGTTTCCGTCGGCTGGTTCATGGGCTGGGTGCTGCGCCACCATGCCCGCGAACTGCAGCCGCGCGACGGCTTCCTGCTGGTCACGCTCACCGGGTCGTGCTGCCGGCGTGCGCCGCCGTGCCGCTGCTGTGGACCGTCCCGCGCATCGAATGGGCCGACGCGTACTTCGAGGCGATGAGCGCGCTCACCGCCACCGGCGCCACCGCGCTGATCGGCATCGACGGCCTGCCGCTGTCGGTGAACGTGTGGCGCTGCTTCCTGCAGTTCATCGGCGGGCTGGGCATCATCCTGCTGGTGGTGGCCGTGCTGCCGATGCTCGGCCTGAGCAGCATGCAGCTGTACCGCGCCGAGACGCCGGGCCCGCTGAAGGACGACAAGCTCACGCCGCGCATCGCCGAGACGGCGCGCGGCCTGTGGACGGTGTACTTCGCGCTCTCCGGCGCCTGCTTCGTCGCCTACCGCATCGCGGGCATGAGCTGGGCCGACGCCTTCATGCACATGTGCACGACGATGGGCCGGGCGGCTTTTCCTCGCACGACGCCAGCTTCGCGTACTGGAACTCGCCCGTGCTCGAGACGGTGGCGATGCTCTTCATGGTGCTTTCCGGCATCAGCTTCCTGCGCTACTTCGCGGTCTGGCGCAGCCGCTCTTCGGCCATCGTCCTGGGCGATGCCGAAGTGCGCGCCTACCTGCTGGTGATGGCCGGTGCGGTCGCGGTCCTCACCCCGGTGCTCGCCGGCAACGCGGTCTACGAGGACCATCTGTCCGCCCTGCGCGCCGCGGCGTTCCATGTGGTGTCGATGGCCACCACCACCGGCTATGCGTCCACCGACTACGCGCTTTGGCCGGCTTTCGGCCCCGTCCTGCTGATCTTCCCGGGCTGCTTCGTGTCCTGTGCCGGCTCCACCGGCGGCGGGATCAAGATGGTCCGCATGCTCCTGCTGGTCAAGCAGGCCCGGCGCGAGCTGGTGCGCATCATCCATCCGCGCGTGGTCAACCCGGTGACGCTCGGCGGCGCGACGGTGCCGCCCACGGTGCTGGCGGCGGTGCTCGCCTTCATGCTGATCTACGGCGCCAGCATCGTCGGCCTCACGCTGCTGATGCTGCTGTCGGGGCTCGACCTCGTGACGGCGTTTTCCGCCGTCATCGTCTGCGTCAACAACATCGGCCCCGGCCTCGGCCAGTCGGGCCGGCCAGCCACTTCGGGGTGCTGAACGACTTCCAGCTCTGGATCCTCAGCTTCGCGATGCTGCTCGGCCGGCTGGAACTGCTCTCGGTGCTGGTACTGTTCACCCCCAGTTCTGGCGGAAATAGCCGCAAAGGAGAGCCCATGCCGATCACCAAGGGACATCGCGCGCTGGTCGACGAAGCCATGGCGCAGGTGAAGACCTATTCCGTCGACGACGTGAAGCGGCGCCTGGGCGAACCGGGCCTGCAGGTCGTCGACATCCGCGACATCCGCGAGTTGCAGGCCGAAGGCACCGTGCCGGGCAGCTTCCACGCGCCGAGGGGCATGCTGGAGTTCTGGGTCGACCCCGCGTCCCCTTACCACAAGAAGCTCTTCGCCGACGAGGGCAAGGAGTTCGTGCTGTTCTGCGGCGCGGGCTGGCGCAGCGCGCTGGCGGCCAAGACGCTGCAGGACATGGGCATGACCAATGTGGCCCACATCGACGGTGGGTTCGGCGAGTGGGTGAAGCAGGGCGGCCCCACGGAGACGATGGAAGAACGCAAGGCCAAGAAAGGCGCATGAAGGCGGACGCCGACAAGCCCTGCTGGTGCGGCCGGCCGGCGGCCTTCGCCCGGTGCTGCGGCCGCTACATCGCCGATTTCGAGGGCACGCCCGCGCCCGATGCCGAAAGCCTGATGCGCTCGCGCTACAGCGCGTTCGTGACGGAGAACGCCGGCTACCTGCTCGCCACCGGCATCCCGCGCACCGGCCCCCGCATGTCGGGTTCGAACCCGGCGTGAAGTGGCTCGGGCTGGAAGTGCGCGACCACCGGCAGCGCGATGCGGACCACGCCGAAGTCGAGTTCGTGGCGCGCTCCCGGCTGGCCGGCCGCGCCACCCGGCTGCACGAGCGCAGCCGTTTCGTCCGCGAAGGCGGACGCTGGTACTACCCGGACGGAGACATGCAGTGAAATTCGAAGCCGTGCTGTTCGATTGCGACGGCGTGCTGGTCGACAGCGAGGGCATCACCAACGGCGTGCTGCGCGACATGCTGGCCGAACTCGGCTGGGAGCTGACGCGCGAAGAGTGCATGCGCCTGTTCGTCGGCAAGGCCGTCAAGGACGAACTGCCGCTGATCGAGGCGCGCACCGGCCAGCCGCTGACGGAAGACTGGTTCGTGCGGTTCCGCGAGCGGCGCAACCAGGGCCTCGTCGAACGCCTGCAGCCGATTCCGCGCGCGCCGGAGACCGTCGCCGCGTTGCATGCCGCCTTCCGGGGCCGCATCGCCTGCTGCTCCGGCGCCGACCGGTTCAAGGTGGAACTGCAGTTGCGCAAGTGCGGCATGCTGCCGTTCTTCGAAGGGCGGGTGTTCAGCGGCCATGAAATGCCCCGCTCCAAGCCCGCGCCCGACGTCTACCTCGCCGCGATGGAGATGCTGGGCGTCGCGCCGGGACGCTGTGCGGTCGTCGAAGACACGATCACCGGCGTCACGGCCGGCGCCGCGGCCGGCGCCACCGTTTTCGGCTACAGCCCGCCGGAAGCAGGCCATGACGCGCCCGGCGCGTTGCGCGGCGCCGGGGCGGCCGTGATCTTCACCGACCTGGCGGAGCTTCCGCGGCTGCTGCAAGGCTGAATGTCGGCGTTTTCCTACAGGGCCTAGCTCGACAGCATTCACATAATGTTCCGTTTCCCCGGCCTTCCACCACATACTCCCCATGAACCAGCACAACGAAGCCATCGCGCGCCTGCTCGCCCAGCACGAAGACCAGATCCTCGACGAGTGGCTGAAGGAGGCGGGCGCCGCTTCCAGCCGCGTCACCGACGCCGGTCGCAGGTCCATGCGCGGCGAAGCCGAGGAAGTGCTGCATGCGCTGCGCGATGCGCTGCAAGCCGGCGCCGATCCCGATGTTTTCCGGGCCCCCAGTGGGCCGCGCTGCGCCAGACGCTCGAGTCGCTCTCGCGCACGCGCGCGGCGCAGGGCCAGTCCGCCGGCGACACCAGCATGTTCGTGCTGGCCGTCAAGCGGCCGCTGTTCGGCCTGGTGCAGGCCAACGTCCCCGTGGACGGGCAGGTCGCCGCGCTGTGGGCGATCTCGGCCGTGGCCGACCGCATGGCGCAGGCCACCGTCACGGTCTACCAGCAGACCCGCGAGGACATCATCCGCCGCCAGCAGCAGGACCTGCTGGAGCTGTCCACGCCGGTCATCAAGCTGTTCGAAGGCGTGCTGGCGGTGCCTATGATCGGCACGCTGGATTCGGCCCGCACCCGGTCGTGATGGAAACGCTGCTCGAGCGCATCGTGGCCACCGGCTCGCGGCTGGCCATCATCGACATCACGGGCGTGCCCACCGTCGACACGCTGGTGGCGCAGCACCTGCTCAAGACCGTGGCCGCGATCCGGCTGATGGGCGCCGAGTGCATCATCAGCGGCATCCGCCCGCAGATCGCGCAGACCATCGTGCACCGGGCATCGACCTGCAGGGCATCGCCTCCAAGGCCAGCCTGGCGGACGCGCTGAGCCTCGCCATGGAGCAGCAGGGCTACGTCATCACCCGCGCGAAGTAGGCCGGGCACATGTACCGCATCCCGATCCTCCAGATGGGCTCCGTCCTGCTGGTCACCATCCGGTGGACATGCAGGACCAGATGGCGCTGGCGCTGCAGGACGACCCGGCCAACAAGATCGCATCGTCCGGCGCCAAGGGCGTGATGATCGACATCTCCGCGCTGGAGATCGTCGACTCGTTCGTCGGCCGCATGCTCGCCAGCATCTCCGGCATCTCGCGCATCCTCGACGCCACCACGGTGGTGGTGGGCATGCAGCCGGCCGTGGCGATCACGCTGGTCGAACTCGGCCTCTCCCTCGAAGGCGTGCGCACCGCGCTCAACGTCGAACGGGGCATGGAACTCCCGGCGCTCGGCCGCAAGGAGAACCCGCTTGTCCGCTGATGAAACGCAAGGCGCGCTGCCGCTGCGCTCCGAGGAGGACATCGTCGCGAGCCGGCAGAAGGTCCGCGTCCTCACGCAGGCCCTGAAGTTCTCGCTGGTCGACCAGACCAAGATGATCACCGCGGCGAGCGAGCTGTCGCGCAACACGCTGGTCCACGGCGGCGGCGGCGGGATGCGCTGGGAACTGCTCGACGACGGCATCCGGCGCGGGCTGCGGCTGCATTTCGAGGACACCGGTCCTGGCATCCCCGACACCCGCCTCGCCCTGACCGACGGCTGGACATCCGGCGGCGGCATGGGCCCGGCCTGCCGGGCAGCAAACGGCTGGTGCACGAGTTCGAACTTGCCTCCGTTCCCGGCGAAGGCACCCGCGTGAGCATCACCCGGTGGAAATGATCGTGGGCAGCTTCCATGCTGTCTTTCCCATGGAGGATCCGAGCCGCACCGGCGAGGCCCGGCGGCATGCCGCCGAACTCGCGCACGACTGCGGGCTCGACGAAGTCGAAGCCGGACGGCTGGCCATCGTGGTCACCGAGCTCTGCACCAACCTGCTGCGCCACGCGGTCGGCGGGCGGCTGCTGCTGTCCGCGCGCAAGTCGCGCGGCGAAGTCGAGGTGGTCGCGATCGACGAAGGCCCGGGCATGGCCGACGTCCATCGCGCGCTCGACGACGGCTTTTCCACCGGCGGCACGCCCGGCACCGGGCTCGGCGCGGTGCGCCGGCTGGCCACGTCCTTCGACCTGCATTCGGCGGTCCCCGACGGCACGGTGGTCGTGGCGCGTGCGCGGCGCGGCTTCGCTGCCCGCGCCGCCCGGGGCCGAACATGCCATCGAGGTCGGCGCCATCGCGCTGGCCGCGCCCGGCGAACGCGTCTGCGGCGACGCGTGGGCGTTCGCGGTCGACGGCCATCGCGCTTCGCTGATCGTCGCGGACGGCCTCGGGCACGGGCCCGACGCCGCCGAAGCGTCCAGCGCGGCGCTCGAGGCCTTCGCGCACGAGCCAATGGCATCGCCCGCCACCATGCTGGGCCACGTCCACATGCGCCTGCGCTCCACGCGCGGCGCCGCCGTCATGCTGTTCCAGGTCGATGGCGCCGCGGGCACGGTGCGCAGCGCCGGCGCCGGCAACGTGATGGGCCGGCTGGTCTCCGGCCTCGCCGACCGCACGCTCCTGTCGCAGCACGGCACCGCCGGCGTCACCATCCGCACGCCCGAAGAAGCCGGCACGGCCTGCCACCGCATGCCTTGCTGATCGCGTGCAGCGACGGCATCGCCCCCGCTGGAAGTCCGAGGTGCTGCTGCCGGTGCTCGGGCGCGACCCGGTGCTCGCGGCCGCCATCCTGGTGCGCGACCAGTCGCGTGGGCGCGACGACGCCACCGCGGCCATCCTGCGGCGCAAGGACTGACCATGGCGAGCGATCCCGCACTCACCGAAGATCCCGTGCACGCGCTGGCCGAAAGCCGCCGCGAGGCGCAGGAGTTGCGCGCCGAACTCGAGGAAACCAACCGCGGCGTGCTCGCGCTGTACGCCGAGCTCGACGCGCAGGCCGACAAGCTGCGCGAGGCCACCGAGCTCAAGAGTCGCTTCCTCGCTTACATGAGCCACGAATTCCGCACGCCGATCAATGCCATCCGCAGCATCACGCGGCTGCTGCTCGACCGGGTCGACGGCCCGCTCACGAGCGAGCAGGAGCGGCAGGTGGTGTTCGTGCAGCAGACCGCCGCCGAATTCGCCGACATGGTCGACGACCTGCTCGACCTCGCCAAGGTGGAAGCGGGCCGCGTCGAGATCTCGCCGGCGTGGTTCGAGATGGTCGACCTGTTCTCCGCGCTGCGCGGCATGTTCAAGCCGGTGCTGACCAATCCCGCCGTGAACCTCGTGTTCGAGGAGCCGGTCGGCATTCCCAAGCTGTACACGGACGACCGCAAGCTGTCGCAGATCCTGCGCAACTTCGTTTCCAACGCGCTGAAGTTCACGCCGCGCGGCGAGGTGCGGATCGCGGCCTATGTCGATGCCAACGGATGGGTGACGTTCTCCGTGGCCGACACCGGCATCGGCATCGCGCCCGAATTCCACCAGAGCATCTTCGAGGACTTCTCGCAGGTGAACTCGCCGCTGCAGAAGCGCCTGCGCGGCACCGGGCTCGGCCTGTCGCTGAGCAAGAAGCTGGCGCACCTGCTGGGCGGCAGCGTGCGCCTGCAAAGCGAAGCCGGCAAGGGCTCCGTCTTCTCCGTGACGATCCCCGTGCAGATGGAGGGTGTGCAGCCCGATGCATGAGGCGCCGGTCATCACCGCGACCATCGACCGTGGCGCGCACACGGTGCTGGTGGTGGACGACAACCCGACCACCCGCTACTCCACGGCGCGGGTGATCCGGGCGGCCGGTTTCCGCACGGCCGAAGCGGGCAGCGGCGGCGAGGCGCTGGCGCTCGCGGGCCGGGGCATGTCCGCCGTCGTGCTCGACGTGCACCTGCCCGACATCGACGGCTTCGAGGTCTGCCGCCAGCTGCGCTCGCAGCCCGAAACGGCGCTGCTGCCCATCGTCCACCTCTCGGCCGAATACGTGCGCAGCGAAGACCGCGTGACCGGCCTCGACGCCGGCGCCGACGGCTACATGGTGCACCCGGTCGAATCGGCCGTGCTGGTGGCCACCCTGCAGGCGCTGATCCGCGCCCGCACCGCCGAAGACCGGCAGCGCCGCAGCGAGCAGCGCTTCCGCGCCATCTACGACCAGGCGCAGAGCGGCATCGCGCTCGTCGATGCCTCCGGCTGCTTCTCCGATGCCAATCCGGCGATGCTGCAGTTGCTGCGGCGCGGCCGCGAAGAACTGCTGGGCCGCAGCATCGTTTCGCTGGCGCCGCCCGAATGGCAGGCGCTGGTGCGCGAGACCTTCTCCGAACGGCCCGCCGACAGCCCGTGGCGCGGCGAGTTCGCGCTGCTGGCCGGCGACGGCGGCACGGTGCAACTCGAATGGAGCGTGTCGGCGCACGTGGAGCCGGGGCTGCGCGTGGCGATCGCCATCGACATCTCCGAGCGCCACGAACTCGAGCAGCGCCGCCGCGACGTGCTCGAACGCGAGCAGGCCGCGCGCGTCGAGGCCGAGCGGCACAGCCGCACCAAGGACGATTTCGTGGCGGTGCTTTCGCACGAGCTGCGCACGCCGCTCAACGCCATCCTCGGGTGGGCGCACATCCTGAAGCGGCGCGGCGTGCCGCCCGAAGGCCTGCGCGGCGTCGAGGCGATCGAACGCAATGCCAAGACGCAGGCGCGCATCATTTCCGACATCCTCGACGTCTCGCGCATCAACTCCGGCAAGCTGCGCCTCGACCGCGAATGGTCCGAGCCGGCGGAGCTGGTCGCCGGCGCCATCGATTCGCTGGCCGGCAGCATCAAGGAGCGGCGCGTGCAGGTGGAGGCGGACACCGCCGACGCCTTCCAGCCGGCCTGGCTCGATCCGGCGCGGTTCCAGCAGATCTTCTGGAACCTCATGACCAACGCGCTGAAGTTCTCGCCCGAGGGCGGGCGCGTGCAGGTCACGCTGCGGCGCGACCGCGACCGCCTCGTGCTGCAGGTGCGCGATTTCGGCCAGGGCATCAAGCCCGACTTCCTGCCGCAGCTGTTCGAACGTTTCACCCAGAGCGACTCGCCGGGCAACCGCACGCACGGCGGCCTCGGGCTCGGCCTGTCCATCGTCAAGCACCGGGTCGACCTGCACGGCGGCACCGTCTCGGCGCACAGCGACGGCCCGGGCACGGGGGCGACGATGACCGTCGACCTGCCGGTCGAGCCCAGCGGCGAGAGCACCTTCGAAGACCCCGAGACGATGCGCGGCGACGTCACCGACGACATCGACGTGCAGTCGCTGCAGGGCGTCGACGTGCTGCTGGTCGAAGACGACCGAGAGGCCTGCGAGATGCTGACCGTGGTGTTGGCCGACCGCGGCGCGCAGGTGCGCATCGCGCACGACGTCGACAGTGCGCTCGCGGCTTTCGCGCAGGCCTGGCCCGACGTGCTGGTGAGTGACATCGGCCTGCCGGGGCGCGACGGCTACGAGCTCGCGCGCGAGGTGCGCCAGATGGAGCAGGAGCGTGGACGCGCGCGGCTTCCGGTGATCGCGCTCACGGCCTTCACGCGCGCCGACGACCGCACGCGCACGCTCGAAGCCGGCTTCGACCTGCACCTGTCCAAGCCGCTCAAGCCGCACCTGCTGCTGCAGGCGATCGCGGCCACGCGCTCGCCGCCTTCCGCCAGCAATCCACGCTGACGTGAGCGCCTACCGACCGTCCGGTCGGGCGGGGCCTGCCAGAGAATGGTGACAAGTTGGTGACGCTGCTTAATTCGCAGGCACTCCAGCGGAAGCCACGCCCCGCCGTCGTTCCGCCCTGCGGCGGGGGCCTGCCAGCCCCGTTGTCCACAGTGACGGTGGATATCTCGCCGGGCGGGCCGACGGAAAGCCCTTGACACGCGGCTTCGAACCGCCTCAAGGCTCGCCGTCGAGACCCGGCTTGGCCTTCAGCGCGTCGAGCAGGTAGGCGCGGATGCTCGCGCTGCCCACGCCCCAGCGCCGGCCCGGCGCCTCAGCGGCTGGGCTTGTCCTGTCCTAGATACTCCCGCACCTTGTCGGCACGGTCTCCCACGGCGGCCACGGCCTCTTTCAGGCGCTCGGGCGTGGTGTTGAGCGACTTCGACCAGTCGCGCAGCTCGTAATCCTGGTGGATGTTGATGCGCTGGCGGTCCCGGCTTTGCGAGTTGTTCTTGTCGTCCGACATGGGCACTCCTTATGGATGAGACCGTTGCATGGTGCCGCAGGAGTTCAACCCGGCCGCGTAGGAACCGCAGCCATTCCACTGTCGGCCCGCGGCCGCCGAAAGGCGGAATAATCGCCCGCATCCATTTCCATTCCGAAAGCTCCCCCATGCGGCTGCACCGCCTCGCCACCTCCCTGCTGGTCCTCTCCATGGCTTCCGCCTGCGTGGCGCAGCCGGCGGCCCTGCAAGGCGCCACCGGCAGCGCCAAGGTCACCACCGCCAGCGGCATCGTGTTCGAGTCGCTGCAGGCCGGCAGCGGCGCCTCGCCGACCGCGTCCGACACCGTCCGCGTGCACTACCGCGGCACCTTCCCCGACGGCCGCGAATTCGACAGCTCGTACAAGCGCGGGCAGCCCGCCGAGTTCCCGCTCAACCGCGTGATCCCGTGCTGGACCGAGGGCGTGCAGATGATGCGTCCGGGCGGCAAGGCGAAGCTGGTCTGCCCGCCCGCCATGGCCTACGGCGAACGCGGCGCCGGCGCGTCGGTGCCGCCCAATGCCACGCTGCACTTCGAGATCGAGCTGATCTCGGTCACGAAACGCTGAGGCGGGGCCGCCGCGATGTTCACGCTGTACTACGCGCCCGCCACGTGCGCGCTTGCGACGCACCTCGCGCTCGAATACGCCGGCGCGCCCTACCGCGCCGAGAGCGTCGACTTCCACAAGCAGCAGCAGCGTTCGCCGGAATTCCTGCGCATCAACCCCAAGGGCCGCGTGCCGGCGCTGGCGACGGAACAAGGCATCCTCACGGAAACGCCGGCGCTGCTGCATTTCATCGCGCAGAGCTTTCCCGAGGCCAAGCTGGCTCCGCTCGACGACGCCTTCCTGATGGCGAAGGTCAACGAGTTCAACAACTACCTCTGCGCCACCGTGCACGTCGCGCATGCGCACCGCGTGCGCGGCTACCGCTGGGCCGACGATGCGGCGGCGATCGAAGCGATGAAGCAGAAGGTGCCGCAGACGATGGGCGACTGCTTCGCGCTCATCGAAGAACGGATGCTGAAGGGGCCGTGGGTGCTGGGCGAACGTTTCAGCATCAGCGATCCCTACCTCTTCACCATCACGCGCTGGCTCGAAGGCGACGGCGTCGACGTCGCGCGCTTCCCGAAGGTGGCCGACCACATGCGCCGCATGGAAGCCGACCCGGTCGTGCGCAAGGTGCTGGCGGACTGGGCGGCGTGAAGCCGGCGGCCCCCGCCTGCCTGCCTGCTGGTGGCGGTGCTGGCCTGGCAGGTGACGACCGGCGGCGTGCTTGCCGGTCACGACCTGCGCATCACGCTGTGGCTCGCATCGCACCGGCAGGGCTGGCTCACGCGCGCCATGCTGGCAGTCAGCGAGGTGCACCGCACGGTGGGCATCCTCGGCGCGACGGCGGCCGTGGCCGCGTGGCTGCTGTGGCTGCGGCGAAGGCGCGAAGCGCTCGCGCTCCTCGTAATCCCGGCGGCGATGCTGCTCAACGTGGGCATGAAGAACGTGTTCCAGCGCATCCGCCCGGCACTCGACGAGCCGCTGGTGCACCTCACCACCTTCAGCTTCCCGAGCGGGCACGCCGTTGCTTCGACCGTGTTCTACGGCACGCTGTGCGGCATCGCGCTGGCGCACCTGCGCACGCGGTCCCGGCGCATCGCGGCCATCGCAGCGGCGCTGTCCATGGTGGTGCTGGTGTGCTTCAGCCGCGTCTACCTCGGCGCGCACTTCCTGACCGACGTGGTGGCGGGCGTGGCCATGGGCGCGGCCTGGCTGCTGCTGGCGCGGCGCGCGCTATCCTGAGCGCGATGCAAGTCTTCGATGCCGCCGCCACGCGCGCCGCGCTGCCCTTCGACCGCCTCGTCACCGCCCTGCAGGCGATGTTCGCGCAAGGCTGCGAGGTGCCCGCGCGCCACGTGCACGAGGTCGCCACGCCCGACGGCGGCCACTTCACCTCGCTGGTGATGCCGGCCTGGTGCCGGGCAGGTACTACGGCATCAAGACGATCAACATCGCGCCGGGCAACGCGGCGCTCGGCCTGCCGGGCCTGCATGCGAGCTACCTGCTGTTCGACGGCGTCACGGGCGTGCCGCTGGCCGTGATCGACGGCGCCGAGCTCACCTCGCGCCGTACCGCCGCCGCGTCGGCGCTGGCCGCCCGCTGGCTGGCGCGCCCGGATGCGCGCCACCTGCTGGTGGTGGGGGCGGGGCAGGTCGCGCGCTTGCTGCCGGAGGCCTACGGCGCCGTGCGCCCGATCGATCGCATCAGCGTCTGGGCCCGTTCGGCGGAGAAGGCCCAGCGCTCGCGCGCGAGTGGCAGGCGCAGGGCCTGCCGGCGCAGGCGGCGCCGGACCTGCAGGCCGCTTGCGGCGAAGCCGACATCGTGAGCTGCGCCACGCTGGCGACGTCGCCCGTGGTGCGCGGCGCCTGGCTGCGGCCCGGCAGCCACCGGACCTGATCGGGAGTTTCACGCCGGCCATGCGCGAGGCCGACGACGCGTGTTTCGCGGGGGCCTCGCTCTACGTGGACAGCGAGGAGGCGATGAAGAAGAGCGGCGAGTTGCTGGGGCCGCTGGCGCGCGGGGTGATCGCGGGAAATTCAGTGCGCGGCACGCTCGCCGCCCTGTCGCGCGAATCGGCCATGGGGCGCGGCAGCGCCTCGGAGCGCACCGTCTTCAAGTCGGTCGGCAATGCGCTCGAAGACCTGCCGCGGCCATCCTCGTCTGGGAAGGCCGCGCGGCCTGAGCCGCCTGCGCCTTCAGGAAGCGGCGTGGCTTTCGCCTTGCACCGCTTTCGCCAGGGGCGGCGTGGCGCAAGGCTTCCATCGCCTCGGCCGCCTCGGCGTACGAAGCGAGCATCACGGTGTCGGGCGAATCGACCTGGTCTCGGCCCGTGCGCGCTCCAGAACGTTGTTCAGTCCGAGAATGCGTTTGATGCGGTTCATGTTTCTTAGTGTTACTTGTCTCGCTTGCAGTTACCAGACGCCGATTCGCTAAGGCCCTTCAGCCTTCCGCCTAAGCCGCAAGTACCCACCGGTCATGCGGAGCCCCGGTTCTTGTAGATGCCGCAGACCACCGCCAGTCGCCGGCACGCTGCACATAGGAGGTCTTGGCGAGCACCTCGTTGGTCACGGGATGCGCCCACTTGTGGTCCGACCAGCCGCTGCCCTGCTGGCGCGCCACGCGCGCCATTTCCTGCAGGAACAGCTTGCCGTCGATGTCCCGGCTTTGCGGGCCCATGCCGACGTTGCGCACGTTGTTGCCGTGCGCCAGCAGCACCGCCTCGTTCGCGTCGATGACCATCAGGTACAGGTCGCGGTCGGTGAAGCGGCCCTTGCCGGTGCGGTTCACGTCGGCCACCAGCGCCTCGCGCCCGTGCGCCGCATGGAATTCGCAGGCGCGCTTGACCATCGCCACGGCCTCGTCCGCGCTGCCGTGCTCGCGCTGGCCGAGCTGGAAGCCGGCGACGGCCTTGAGCAGCCCCACGGCCTGCTCGTTGAGCGCACTGGCGGTCTTGGCGGCGTCTTCGACCAGCGCCGCGTTGTCCTGCGTGCCGCGGTCGATGCGCGCGATGGCGTTGTTCACCGACTCGATGCCCGAGCTCTGCTCGCGGCTCGCCAGGTTGATCTGGCTGACCAGGTCGGCCACCTGCTGCACCGAGGCGACGATCGAGGCCATCGCCTGCCCTGCGTGGTCGACCAGGCGCCCGCCCGCGTCGACCTTGTCGACGGAGGTGCCGATCAGCGCCTTGATCTCCTTCGCCGCCGCGGCGCTGCGCTGCGCCAGCACGCGCACCTCGTTCGCGACCACCGCGAAGCCGCGGCCCTGCTCGCCCGCGCGCGCGGCTTCGACCGCCGCGTTGAGCGCGAGGATGTTGGTCTGGAAGGCGATGCCGTCGATGACGCTGATGATGTCCACGATGCTGCGCGAGCTGTCGCGGATGGACCCCATCGTGCGCACCACTTCGTCCATCACCGCGCCGCCTTCGGCCGCGCGGCTGCTGGCCGATTGCACGAGGGCATGGGCCTGCTGCGCGTTGTCGGCGTTCTGCCGCACGGCGGCCGTCAGTTCCTCGATGGAGGCGGCGGTCTCCTGCAGCGACGCGACCTGCGTCTCGGTGCGGGCGGAGAGCGCATCGTTGTCACGGCTCATCTGCGAAGACGTCGATGCCACGGTGGTGGTGCCGGTGCGCACCGGCTGACCACGCTGAAAAGGCGGTCGTGCATCTCGCCCAGCGACTGCATCAGGCGGCCCAGTTCACCGCCGCCGCGCACGTCGATCGCGCCGGTCAGGTCGCCGCTGCTGATGCGGCGCGCCACGGCCGGGGCTTCCCGCACCGGCGCCGTGACGCCGCGCGCGAGCCAGCCCGCGAGCAGCACGCCGCCGGCGACACCGCCGATGCCCAGCACCAGGACCGCGAGGCGGACCGAACCGGTGGTGTGGAACGCTGCAATGCCCGTCAGCACCGCCAACAGCAGCAGCAGGCCCCCATATCCGACGAGAAGCCGGGCGCCGACGGACACGCCTTGCCGCGGCGGCGCGGAGCCGTCGGCAGGCAGCGGGCGCGCGAGCACGGCGCCACTCGAAAACGTCACGGACACGGCATCCTTCCCATTCCCTGCGTTTGTAGCGCAGGGACAGTCCCTTGTCACCAGTTGTTACGACGGCTGGCGTGACGAAATCGGCAGCTCAGCCGTTTAAGAGCGCCGCGTGGTGCCGCAAATGGTCGGCGATGAAGGTGGCGATGAAGAAATAGCCGTGGTCGTACCCGGCATGGCGCCGCAGGTCCAGCGGCTGGCCGGCGGCCCGGCAGGCGCTTTCCAGGCGGTCGGGCGCCAGTTGCTCGGCGAGGAACTTGTCGGCCAACCCCCGGTCGACCAGCAGCGGCGGCGTGCGGGCGCCCGCGGCGATCAGTTCGGCGGCGTCGTGCCGTTTCCAGCTTTCGCGGTCGTCGCCCGGTAGCGCGAGAAAGCCTTCTCGCCCCGGGGCACGCGCGACGGGTTGGCGATGGGCGCCAGCGCCGACACGCTGCGGTAGCGGCCGGGGTGCCGCAACGCCGGGTCAGCGCGCCGTGGCCGCCCATGGAGTGGCCGCAGATGCCCCATCCCTCGGCACGCGCGGGGAAGTTCGCGGCCACCACGCCGGGCAGCTCGCGCGTGATCCAGCTCTCCATGCGGAAGTGCGTGGACCACGGCGCCTGGGTGGCGTCGAGGTAGAAGCCGGCGCCGATGCCGAAATCCCATTCGGCATCCGCGCCCGGGATGTCGACGCCGCGCGGGCTGGTGTCCGGCGTCACCAGCATCAGCCCGAGTTCGGCGGCGGTGCGCTGCGCGCCGGCCTTGATGGCGAAGGTCTCCTCGTTGCACGTGAGGCCCGCCGGGGAACAGCACGACCGGCACCGGGCCGCTGCGCGCCTGCGGCGGCGCGAACACGCCGAAGCGCATCGGCAGGCCGATCTCGGCCGAATCGTGCTGGTAGAAGCCTTGCGTGCCGCCCCAGCAGGCGTGCTCCGAGAGGACCTGCATCAGTAGATCACCACCGAGCGGATCGACTCGCCCGCCTTCATCAGGTCGAAGCCCTTGTTGATGTCTTCCAGCGGCAGGCGGTGCGTGATCAGGTCGTCGATGTTGATCTTGCCTTCCATGTACCAGTCGACGATCTTCGGCACGTCGGTGCGGCCGCGGGCGCCGCCAAAGGCCGAGCCTTCCCAGTGGCGGCCCGTCACGAGCTGGAAGGGCCGCGTGCTGATCTCGGCGCCGGCTTCGGCCACGCCGATGATGATGCTGCGGCCCCAGCCCTTGTGCGTGCACTCCAGCGCCTGCCGCATCACCTTGGTGTTGCCGATGCACTCGAAGCTGTAGTCGGCGCCGCCGTCGGTGAGCTGCACGATCGCGTCGACCACGTTCTCGACTTCGCTCGGGTTGATGAAGTGCGTCATGCCGAACCTGCGCGCCATCTCCTGCCGCGCCGGGTTGATGTCGACGCCGATGATCTTGTCGGCGCCCACCATCTTCGCGCCCGGATCACGTTCAGGCCGATGCCGCCGAGGCCGAACACCACGACGTTCGCGCCAGCTTCGACCTTGGCCGTGAAGATCACGGCGCCGATGCCGGTGGTGACGCCGCAACCGATGTAGCAGACCTTGTCGAAGGGCGCGTCGGGGTGGATCTTCGCCAGCGCGATCTCGGGCGCGACGATGTGGTTGGCGAAGGTGCTGGTGCCCATGTAGTGCAGCAGCGGCTTGCCGCCGAGCGAGAAGCGCGAGGTGCCGTCGGGCATCAGGCCCTTGCCCTGCGTGCCGCGGATCGCCCGGCACAGGTTCGTCTTGCGCGAGAGGCAGAACTTGCACTGCCGGCATTCCGGCGTGTACAGCGGGATCACGTGGTCGCCGGGCTTGAGCGACGTCACGCCCGCGCCGACTTCCATCACGATGCCCGCGCCTTCGTGGCCGAGGATCGCGGGGAACAGGCCTTCGGGATCGGCGCCCGACAGCGTGTAGTAGTCGGTGTGGCAGATGCCGGTGGCCTTGATCTCCACCAGCACTTCGCCGGCGCGCGGGCCTTGCAGGTCGACCTCTTCGATCGTCAGGGCGCCGGCCTTCCGTGCCACGGCTGCTCTCGTCTTCATGCGTGCTTCCTTCCTTGGGAGCGGACGATTGTGCGGTAGATTGGGCAGCGATGGAATCGACGCTGCCCGTGCTCTACCTCGACAGCGAACTCGTCGCCATCGACAAGCCGGCCGGGCTGCTGGTCCACCCCACGCGGCTCGACGCGCACGAGGAACGCAGCGCGCTCAAGCTGTTGCGCGACCAGCTGGGCGAGCGCGTGTCGCCACTGCACCGGCTCGACAAGGCGACCAGCGGCGTGCTGCTGTTCGCGCGCAGCACGGAAGCGGCGCGGCACTGGGGACTCGCCTTCGAGAACGGCCAGTGCAGAAACGCTACCTGGCGCTGGTGCGCGGCTGGCCCGCGGCAACGGGCGAGATCGACCAGCCGCTGGCGCGCGATCCCGAGCTGCCGTCGGCGGGGCAGGAGCGGCTGGAGGCCGTCACGCGCTACCGTCGCCTGGCCTGCTTCGAGTGGCCTTTCAGCGTCGACGGCCGTCATCCTTGTGCGCGCTATGCGCTGGTCGAAGCGGAGCCGCTGAGCGGCCGCCGCCACCAGATCCGGCGGCACTTCAAGCACATCGCGCATCCGCTGGTGGGCGACACCACGCACGGCAAGGGCGCGCACAACCGCGCCGTCGCGCAGTGGCTGGGCGTGTCGCGCCTGTGGCTGCATGCGCAGCGCGTGGAACTTCCGACTGCATCCGGGCCGCTGCGCATCGAAGCGCCCGCCGGCGAAGAGTGGCAGGCCTTGTTACCCTCGAGGCAATGCAAACCCGGCACTTCGCCCAGCTGATCTTCCTCTCCGCCCTGTGGGGTGCGTCTTTTCCCCTGATCCGCATCGCCAGCCCCGCCTTCGGGCCGTGGGGCCTGGCCGGTTTGCGCTGCGCATTGGCGGCCGTGGTGCTGGCGGTGATCATGCGCGTGATGAACGAACGCTGGCCGGTGCGCGCAGCGTGGCCGCGGCTGGCGGTGCTGAGCGTGCTGACCATCGCCGCACCGTTCCTGCTGTTCAACTATGCGGCGCTGTCGCTGCCCGCTGGGTACTCCGCGATCCTGAACGCGACCGCGCCGCTCTTCAGCATGCTCGGCGCGGCGGCGATGGGCGACGAGCGCCTGACGCGCCGGCGCCTCGCGGGTTGCGCACTGGGCTTCGCCGGCGTGGCGTTGCTGGTGCGGCTGGGGCCGGTGGCGGTGGAGACGAAGGTGGTGCTGGCCGCGCTCGCCTGCACGCTGGCGTCGGCGAGCTACGGCGTCGGCGCGATCCTGATGAAGCGCGCGACCTTGACGCAGCAGCCGCTGGGGGCCTCGGCCGTCGCCCACGTTGGCGCGACGGTGGTGCTGTTGCTGCCGACCGCGGTGACGGCGCCTTCGATGCGGCCGACGACGGCCGCGGTGCTGACCGTGCTGCTGCTCGGGATGGTGACGTCCGGGCTGATGTACTGGATCAGCATGCGGCTGATGCGGGAGATCCCCGCGACGGCCGCGACGTCGTCGGCGCTGATGATTCCGCTGTTCGGCGTGACCTGGGGCGCACTGTTCCTCGACGAGCCGGTCACCTCGGGCATGCTGCCGGGCGCGCTGCTGGTGCTGGCGGCGACGGTGCTGATCACGGGGTTCAACCCGTTGCGTCCTCGTCGGGGATGACGACCTCACACTACCAGCCAGTCCATCAGCTTGCGCGCATCGGACAAGCTGTCCAGCCGCTCCACATCCCCCAGAACCCCTGCACCTGTTCCTTCGGCAAGGGCCGCGCCGCGTACTCCATGCAATCCATGAAGCGCGCCTGCTGCTGCTGGTCGTTCAGCTCGTTGCCCGGATAGCCGGGCGACACGTCGAGCTTGCGCTCGTGCACCGTGCCCCCGGTGGTGGTCAGCTTGACGTCCACCGAGGAGTGCCCGCGTTCGTCCAGCGCAGGATCGGAGACGGCGGTCACGCGCTTGGCGAGTTCGAGCACGGCAGGGTCCGCCACCTGCTCCGGCTTGAAGTGGGCCAGCTTCGACGACGACCGCACGATCGCGTTCGCCACGCAGTACTGCACGCTGAACTGCGCGTTGACGCGCGGGTTGTCGCCGAGCTCGAACTCGTGGCCGACGAGCCGATGGCAATACGGATTCAGCCGCACTTCGACACTGCGCACCTTGTCGGGTGTGATGCCGAACTCGCGCACCATCTGCAGCGTCAGTTCCGTCAGGCCCTGCGTGGCGCCGCAGCTCGGGTACTTCTTGAACATCATGCGGTTCAGGCGCCATTCGGTGCCGAGGCCTGCCACCACGTCGTCGGGCTGGAGCTTGCCGCGGCCGTACAGGTGCGCGTAGCCGTAGATGCCGCCCGGGGAAGTTGCGCGGGCCCGTGATGCCGCGCTGCGCCATCTGCGCGCACTCGACGCCGGTGGCGGCGACCCAGCCCGGATCACGCGGACGGCCAGCGTGCCGTCGATGTTGCTCTGGAAGCTGCCGCCGCAACGGTTGAAGGCAAGACCCAGCGCGTTGAGCGTCTGCTTCTCGTCGAGTCCCAGCACGCGTGCAGCCGCCGCGGTCGCGGGGAACACGATGGCCACGCCGGTCGGGTCGAAGCCGTCGTACATCGCCTCGGTCAGGTTGAAGCGCGCACCGAGCTCGCAGCCGGCGACCAGCGCCGCCGGGGAACTCCGAACCGCTGCAGCCGCCCTTCAGTTCCGCCGCGGCCAGCGCTGCAGGCACCAGCGACGAGCCGATGTGGATGCCGGGCGCCATCGCGTCGCAGTAGTCGAGCGCGCGGCACATCGTGCCGTTCAACTGCGCGCCGGCCATCGCGGGCAGCTTGTCGCCGAAGACGAGGCTGGTCGCTTCGGCCTTGCCGCCGCGATCCAGCAGCAGCCCACGCAGCGCTTCGATGCCGTCTTCGCCGGAGCCGGCGATGCCGGTGCCGATGGCGGCGAGCAGCACGCGCCGCGTGGTGCGCAGCGCGTCGGGAGCGACGTCGGACGCGCGCAGGCTGGTGACGAAGCGCGCGAGTTGCAGTTCGGGTTGCATCGTTCTACTCCTTGCGCGGCGTGGCGCCGGGCGTGAGCTCGGTGCCGGACTGGTTCTCGACCCAGCGCACCAGTTCGCTGACGCTGGCGCCCGAACCCGCGGCGTGGTCGGCCATGCGCCACAACTGCTGGCCCAGCCCCAGATCGGCACCGGCGTGTCGGTCTCGGCGGCGAGGCCGATGGCGATGCCCATGTCCTTGAGCATCAGCTCCAGCTTGAACGGGTCGTCGAACTTGCGGTTGAACACGCGCTGGTTGAAGTGCGTCTGCGTGATCCACGAACCGCCGGTGGATTCGTTCAGCACGTCGACCATCACCTTCGGGTCCAGCCCGTAGCGCTTGCCGGCCACCAGGCCTTCGGCCGTGTTCGCCAACGTGATTGCCGTGATGCAGTTGTTGATGCACTTCATGGCGTGGCCGCTGCCGACCCCGCCCGGTGGAACATCGCGCGGCCCATCACGTCCATCAGCGGCTTGACGCGCGCCACGTCGGCGTCGGAGCCGCCGACCATGAACACCAGCTTGGCGTCGATGGCGCCCCACTGGGCCCCCGACACCGGCGCGTCGACCATCGTGCAGCCGCGCTCGGCCGGCCGGCGGCGGTCTGCTGCGTCAGCCACGGTTCGCATGACGAGGTGTCCAGCAGCACGGAGCCGGCCTTCAGGCCGTGCACGACGCCGTCCGCGCCCAGCACCACTTCCTTCACCACCGGCCGTTCGGCAGCATGGTGATGACGATGTCGCTGTGCGCAGCCACTTCGCGCGGCGTGGCGAAGGCCTGCGCTTCGCCGCCGATCTCGTGCGCCAGCTTCTGCGCCACCTCGGGGTTCGCGTCCAGCAACGCGAGGCGGTGGCCGGCCTTGGCCGGTGCGTGGCCATCGGCGAGCCCATCACGCCGAGTCCGATGAATCCGATGTTCATTGCCATTTGCTTTCTCACTTCATGAATTGCAGGATGTACAGCGCAATGCCCGGGAAGGCAATCAACAGCGCCAGGCAGGCGAGTTGCGCCCAGAGGAAAGGCCAGACGCCGCGGAACACCGTCTCGAGCGAAACCTTCGGCAGCAGCGAGGTCAGCACGAACAGGTTCATGCCCACCGGCGGGCTGATCAGCCCGATCATCACCACCGTCACGATCAGCACGCCGAACCAGTGCGGGTCGAAGCCGAGCTGCGTGACCAGCGGGAAGAACACCGGCACCGTCAGCAGGATCATCGACAGTTCCTCCATCGCCGTGCCGAGCACGACGTAGATGACGCAGATCGCCACGATCACCATGATCGGGTGCACGCCGAACTGCTGCACGAACTCCTTCAGCGCATCGGGCATGCCCGTAAAGTTGACGAAGTTGCCGAAGATCAGCGCGCCCATCAGGATGGTGAACAGCATCGCCGTGGTGCGCGCCGATTCGGAGAGGATCTCGCCCAGCACGCGCATCGTCAGCACGCGGCGCGACAGCGCGAACACGAAGGCGCCGAAAGCGCCGAAGCCCGCCCCCTCGGTCGCCGTGAACAGGCCGCCGTAGATGCCGCCCATCACCAGGCCGAACAGCAGCACCACGCCCCAGATCTCGCGCAGCGCGCGCAGGCGCTGGCCCCGGGTCTGGCGTTCGCTGGCGGCGCCGGCGGCCGGATTGCGCCACACGATGTACAGGACCGCCAGGCACAGCATCAGCGTCATCAGGATGCCCGGGATGATGCCGGCGGCGAACAGCTTGCCGATGCTGGTCTCGGTCATGATCCCGTAGATAACCATCACGGTGGACGGCGGGATCAGGATGCCCAGCGTGCCGCCGGAGGAGATCGCGCCGGTGGACAGTTCGTCGCTGTACCCCATGTCCTTCATGGCCGGATACGCGACCTTGGCCATGGTGGCGGCCGTCGCGATGGACGAGCCGCAGATCGCGCCGAAGCCCGCGCAGGCGCCGACCGTGGCCATCGCCAGGCCGCCGCGGAAGTGGCCGATGAACGAACGCGCCAGGTCGAACAGTTCGCGCGCCATGCCGGCGCGCGCGGTCAGGTTGCCCATCAGGATGAACAGCGGCACCACCGACAGCGTGTACGAGAAGCCGGTGCTCTTGACCACTTCCAGCGTGGAGGCGACGGCGACGTTCCAGTTGCGCAGCAGGGCGAGTCCGGCGAAGCCGACCACGCCCATCGCCACGGCGATGGGGATGCGCAGCGCCATCATGGCGAAGATGGCGAGGAATCCGAGCAAACAGGCGGTCATGTCGTGGGCCCGGAGGAATGGGCTTCTTCTTGTTCGGGATGCAGGTCGAGGGTGAGGGCGCGCAGCAGGTGCATCAGGCCCGAGAGGCAGACGAGGACGGCCATCAGGTACACGAACCAGCCGACCGGCCACTTCAGGTACACGCTGACTTCGCCTTCTTCCATGGTGCGGCCGGCGAAGCCCCAGAGCGCGACGCCGAGCGCGCCGAAGACGACGGCGCAGAAGACGTCCATGAACACGCGCGACCAGATCGCCGAGCGGCCCTTGTAGACCTTGTCGACGAGCTCGAACACGACGTGTTCGGCGTGCCAGCCACCAGCGGCAGGCCGGAGAACAGCACCACCACCATCAGCGCTTCGCTGACCTCCAGCGCGCCGGGCACCGAGACCCAGAACTTGCGGCCCATCACGTCGACGAAGGTCAGCAGCATCATGGCCAGCAGGGCCAGGCCCGCCAGGGGCGGCGAGCGCGCGCCCCAGCTTCTCGGCCGCGGGCACCAGCAGCCCCTGCGGCTTCGCCATTTACTTGCGCGCCTCGGTGCGGAAGTCCTTGAGCACCTGCTCGGCGTTGGCCAAGCCCTTGCCCTTGGCGGTCTCGACCCGGTCTTCTCCAGCGTGGCGACCTTGGCCTGCACCGCGTTCACGAACGCCGGCGAAGCCTGGACCACCTTGATGCCGCTGGCCTGCGCCACGGCCGCGCCTTCGCGGTCCTTGGCGTCGAACGAGCGGCCCAGCGCGCGGGCGAACGGCTCGCCCGAGAGCTGGTCGACGATGGCGCGGTCGGCGGCCGGGATCTTGCCGTACGCATCCTTGTTCATCATCACGAGGAACGCGGAGTTGTAGAGGCCGCCGGGGAAGGTGGTCGAGTGCCGGATCAGCTTGTCGATCTTGTACGTGGAGATGGACTCCATCGGCAGGAACACGCCGTCCATCACGCCGGTGGACAGCAGCTCGTACGACTCCGTCGCGGGCTTGAGCGTGGTGTTGGCGTCCAGCAGCTTGCCCACTTCGTTGACCACGCCGCCGCCGACGCGGAACTTCAGCCCCTTCAGGTCGTCGAGCGACTGGATCGGCTTCTTGGCGTTGTGGATCACGCCGGGGCCGTGCGTGAACAGCGCGAGCACCTTGACGTCCTTGTACTCGTTCATGAACTGCGGGTGCTTCGAGGCCACGCGCTGCAGGGCCACCGAGTTCGATTCGGCCGTGGTGCCCATCAGCGGCAGCTCGGCGACTTCCGACAGCGCGAAGCGGCCCGGCGTGTAGCCCAGCACCGTGAAGCTGACGTCGGCCAGGCCGTCACGGATGGCGTTGAAGTGCGCGGGCGGCGAAGCGACGGCCTTGGGCAGCACACGGAACTGACGACGCGGCCGGCGGTGGCCTTCTCGACCTCCTGCGTCCACGCCGTGATGGCGGTGGCCACGGGGTGGCCGGCCGGCACCCAGTTGGACACGGTGAGCGTGGTCTGGGCGGCGGCGGGCAGGGCAAGCAGGCAGGCGGCAGCGGCGGCTGCCGCGAAAACGGTACGACGGAACATCAGGGAGGGTCTCCGGTTTTTCGAATGGGAAATCAGTAGGCGATGCAGACGGACTTGGTTTCCGTGTAGGCCTCGATGGCGCTGCGGCCGTGCTCGCGGCCCACGCCGGACGCCTTGAAGCCGCCGAAAGGCATGTTGGTCGACCATGTTGTGCGTGTTGACCCACACGGTGCCGGCGTCCAGCGCGTCGATGGCACGCTGCGCCTTCTCCAGGCTGTGCGTCCACACGCTGGCGCCGAGGCCGTACAGCGAGTTGTTCGCCTGCGCCAGCACGTCGTCGATGTCGGAATAAGGCATGGCGACCAGCACCGGGCCGAACACTTCCTCGCGCACCAGCGTCAGGTCCTTGCCCGCGCTGTTGGCGACGATGGTCGGGCGCACGAAGTAGCCGGGGCCGTCGTGCGGCTTGCCGCCGGCGACGACTTCGCCGCCTTCGGCGGCGCCGGTGGCGATCAACTGATTGACGCGGTCGCGGTGCCGTGCCGAGACCATCGGGCCCATCTGCGCGTTCGGGTCGGTGCCGGCGCCGAGCACGGTGCCGTTGGCGACCTGCGCCAGCCCTTCGACGACCTTCTCGTACAGGTGCTTGGCGACATACAGGCGCGAGCCCGCGGTGCAGACCGGCCGTGGTTGAAGAAGATCGCGCCGGCAGCGCCGGCGACGGCGGTTTCGACGTCCATGTCGTCCAGCACGATCACGGGGCTCTTGCCGCCGAGTTCCAGCGCGACGCGGCGGATGTCCTTGCCGCATTGCGCGCCGATCAGGCGGCCCACTTCGGTCGATCCGGTGAAGGCGATCTTGTCGACGCCCGGATGGCGCACCAGCGCGGCGCCGGCGGTTTCGCCGTCACCCGTCACCACGTTCAGCACGCCGGGCGGGAAGCCCGCTTCCAGCGCGAGCTCGGCCGGGCGGATCGCGGTCAGCGGCGTCTCTTCCGCGGGCTTGAGCACCACGGTGCAGCCGCAGGCCAGTGCCGGGGCGATCTTCCACACGGCCATCGCCAGCGGGAAGTTCCAGGGCACGATCGCACCGACCACGCCGACCGGCACGCGCTGCGTGGAGGTGCGGTACTTGGTGCCGGGCGGGAACGGGATCGAGACATCGAAGGTGCTGCCTTCGATCTTGGTCGCCCAGCCGGCCATGTAGCGCAGCCACTGCGCGCTGCCGCCCACTTCGATGGCGTGCGACCACGGCAGCAGCTTGCCCCGGTTCATGGTCTCCAGCTGCGCGATCTCGTCGGCGTTGGCTTCCACCAGGTCGGCCAGCTTCGAAATCAGGCGCTCGCGGGCATACGGCGTCAGGCCGCGCCAGGCAGGCGACACCAGCGCCGCGCGCGCGGCCTTCACGGCGCGGTCGATGTCGGCCTCGCTCGCTTCCGGCACCTTGGCGATCACTTCGCCGGTGGCGGGGTTGAACACGTCGAAGGTCGCGCCGCTGCTGGCCGCGGACCATTCGCCGTTGATCATCATGCGGTCGCGCATCGGGTGCGCGACGGGGTGCGGTGCGTTCATGGTTTGCCTTTGGGTGAAGAGGGGATCAGCCGGCCTTGCGGACCTGCACGGCCGGGTCGATGGCGCCGAACACGCTGCGCTGCCCGTCGAGGGCCTCGATGCGCACGCGGTCGCCGTCGCGGAGATAGGGACGCAGTTCGGCGTCGGGCTTGCCGGCCAGCGAGGCGCGCACGCGCGCTTCGGTGATGCATGCGTTGCCGCTGGCGGGATCGGCGTTGGAGATCGTGCCGGCGCCGACGATGCTGCCCGCGCACAGCGAGCGCGTCTGCACCAGTGCGCGATAACCTGGCCGAAGTGGAAGACCAGTTCCTCGCCCGCGTTCGGCGCGCCGAACCACTCGCCGTTGACGTGGATCGTCACCGGCAGGTGCAGCGTGGCGTCGCGCCAGGCGCCGCCGAGCGCGGCCGGCGTGACGGCCACGGGCGCGAAGTGCGTGGCGGGCTTGCTTTGGTAGAAGCCGAAGCCGCGCGAGAGCTCGGGCGGGATCAGCGCGCGCAGCGACACGTCGTTGAGCAGCACCACGAGCGCGATGTGGTTCACCGCGTCTTCGGCGCTCGTCCCCATGGGCACGTCGGTCGTGATGACGGCGATCTCGGCCTCGAGGTCGATGTTGTGCGCCTCGTCGCGCGCCACCAGCGGCTCGCACGGGCCGAGCATCACGTCGGAGCCGCCCCGGTACACGAGCGGTTCGTCTTCGTAGCGCGGCGGGATCGGTTCCTTGCGCCACTGGTACATCAGGCGCGCGTGGTTGCGGTAGCAGGAGGCGTCGGCCCACTGGTAGGCCCGCGGCAGCGGCGCCATGCATTGGGCGGCGTCGAAGGCCTGCGCGCCGGACCAGTTGCCGTCTTCGAGCCGCTGCAGCTCGCGTGCGAGGCGCGGGGCGACGTCGGCCCAGTCGTCGAGCGCGGCCTGCAGCGTGCGGGCGATCGTGGGCACGGCCGCGCAATGGCGCTGCGCTTCGTCGACCAGCACGAGCTGGCCGTCGCGGCTGCCGTCGCGCAGCGTTGCCAGGCGCAGGGGCGGGAACTCGGTGGGGAGGGTGGCCATGCGTTCCTTCAGCGGGATTGCTTTTCCCGGGTCCACTGCGCCAGCTCGGTGTGCGCGGTGGTGGCGAAGCCGGCGACTTCCGTTGCCGGCGCGACTTCGGTGGTGAGTTCCACCCGCAAGCCATTCGGGTCGAAGAAGTAGATCGAGTGGATGTAGTCGTCGTGGTTGGTCACGCCCAGCACCTCGATGCCGGCGCCCAGCAGGCGCTGCCGCATCGCTTCGAGGTCTTCGGGGCCGGCCACGCGCAGCGCGATGTGGTTGACCCACGCAGGCGTGTTCGGCGAAGGCTCGGCCGCGGTGTTGTCGCCCGGTCGAAGAAGGCGATGCACGAACCGTCGCGCATGCGGAAGAAGATGTGGACGTAGGGGCAGAACTCGCCGGTGCTGGGCACGTGGTCCTTCTTGATCACGTGCACCAGCGGAAGGCCCAGCAGGTCCTCGTAGAAGTGGCGGGTTTCCTCGGCATCGCGGCAGCGCCACGCGAAGTGGTGCAAGCCGTGCACCGGGCGCGCGGGCGCGCCGTCGTGCGGCGTCGTCATGGCCATGCGGTTGTCTCCTGGTTGCGCCGCATTCTTCGCCCGCGCCGCCGCGGCGTCTGTCCTGTCGAACAACGACACTCGCCTCACCCTCGGGAAAACCCTGATTTCCTTGCAGAGGCGTGTGGAACCCGGCAGCGCGGACAATGTCGGCATGAAGACGATCTCCCTTGCCAGCCCTGCGCCGTCGACCGTTGCGGGCGCCATGTGGGGCGTGGTCGAGACCATCGGCGGCGACCATTTCGTGCAGTCGCTGCTGGGCTTCTGCCGCGAGGCGGTGGGCGCCAGCGACTGCTCCCTGTTCGTGCATGGGCACGGCGTGCCGCTGCGCGTCGGCACGGCGCGGTTGCCGGGCCTGCAGTCGCACAACGTCGGCGAGTGCTACGTGCGCGACGGCTACTACCGCGTCGACCCGATGGCCCGCACCATGGTGGCGGGTCACGACACGCTGATGCTGAGCTGCGTCGATCGCGCCGAACTGCCGGATGTCCAGTGGGTGCACGATTACGAGCAGATCGGGCTGGCCGAACGGCTGTCGCTGGTGGTGGCGGTCGATGGCGGCTGGGGCGTGCTCAATGCCTACCGGCCCGCGCAGTGCGACGTGCCGCTGGACACCGCGATGCACGCGCTCGGCGGGCAAGCCCAGCTGGTGGCATCGGCGATGCGCCGCCACCTCACGCTGGCCGGTCCGGCGGTGCCGGCGCACGATCCGTTCGACGTGCTGTCGGGCCGCGAACGCCAGTCATCGATGCGATCCTCGAAGGCCTGAGCGCCAAGGAGTGCGCGCGCGAACTGGGCCTGAGCCCGACCTCGATCGCGACCTACCGGCAGCGCGCTTTCGAGAAGCTCGGCATCCACCGGCAGGTGCAGTTGTTCCAGTTGCGCAAGCCGCATTGAAGTCCCCGCTGTCCTCGCGCGAGAGGACAGACGCGCGGCGTGCCGGCCGTTAAGGTTGCGGAGTTATGGAGACAACCCACTACCAGCTGCCGGAATTCGACTTCGTTCCGCCGCCGGAACTGACCGGCGCGGCGAAGCGCCGCTATCCGCTCGCGATCGTCGGCGCGGGCCTTGCCGGCCTCACGTTGGCGGCCGATCTCGCCTCGCGCGGCGTCGCCTGCGTCGTGCTCGACGAAGACAACACGGTCGGCGTGCGCGGCGCGTCCAGCCGCGGCATCGCGTACATGCAGAAGACGCTGGAGATCCCGGCGCGCATCGGCATCTACGACCGCATCGCCGCCAAGGGCACGCGCTGGTCGGCCGGCAAGGTGCTGTCCGGCAACGACGTGCTGTACGAATACGACTTCCAGCCCGCCAGCGTCTCGCTGCAGCCGCCCTTCATCAACATCCAGCAGTTCTACGTGGAGTGGTACCGGGTCGACCGCATCCGGGAGCTGGGCCTCACGGACCTGCGCTGGAAGAGCCGCGTGACCGGCGCGCGCAATCTCGACGATCACGTCGAGCTCGACATCGAGACACCTGCGGGCCAGTACACGCTGGAAGCCGACTGGGTCGTCGATGCGGAAGGCGTCAACAGCATGCTGCGGCAGTTGCTGCAACTGCGCGAACACAGCGAGCGCGGCCTGGACCGCTGGTGCATCACCGACGTGAAGTTCACCCACAAGCGCGTCAACGAACGCTGGACCTGGTCGAGGCGCCGTTCAACCAGGACCGTGGCGTCTGGCAGCACCTGATGGCCGACCAGGTCTGGCGCCTCGATTTCCAGATGGCGCCCGACGCCGACCCCGCTTACGTCAGCCGGCCCGAAGTGGCGCGCGAACGCGTGGCCGCCATGCTGGGCCACGACATCGAGTTCGAGATCGTGTGGGTCGGCGCGTATTCGTACCGCACCATGCTGATGGAGCGCTTCCGGCATGGCCGGCTGCTGTTCATCGGCGATGCGGCGCATGCCAAGAGCCCGTTCGGCGCGCGCGGCGGCAACTCGGGCATCGCCGATGCCGACAATCTCGGGTGGAAGCTGGAACTGCTGCTGCAAGGCCGCGCGGGTCCGGAGATCCCGGACACCTACGACAGCGAGCGGCACCGCGCCGCCGAGGAGAACGTGCGCATCACCAGCCGCACCGGCCGTTTCATGCAGCCGCGCTCGAAGATGGAATACACGCTGCGCACCGCGGTGCTGCAACTCGCGAACGAGCAGCAGGTGTTCGCGCGCAGCCTGATCAACACCGGCCGCATGATGGCGCCGCACCACTACGCCGGTCTGCCGGCCTTCGGCGCGCGGCCGGAAGACGGCAGGCTCGTCCCCAACGTTCCGCTGCGCCGCGGCGGCGCCGACTGCGGGCTGGTCGACCTGCTGCGCGAAGCGAATGCCGACCTGCTGGCTTTCGTGTTCGACGCGGGCGCCGACCTCGGCGAGTTGCAGCGTGCGCTCGCCGGACTGCCGGTGCAGCTGAAGGTCGTCGGCCGCGACGTCGAAGACACCGCCGGCCTGCTGGCCGCGCAGACCGCCACGCCGCCCGGCGGCATCGCGCTCGTCCGCCCCGACAGCCATCTCGCCGCCGGCTTCGCCACCACCGATCCCGCCGACTTGCGCGCCGCCGTGCTGCGCACCCTCGGCCGCGCGCCCAACGGAAACCAAGATGCAACCCGACCTGTCCTCGCTGAAGCTGTCTGACCCCGACGGTTTCTATGCCGCCCTCGTCGCCGCCCACGAAGGGCTCGACGACGACACCAGCGCCTTGCTCAACGCCCGGCTCGTGATGCTGCTGGCCAACCGGTGGGCGACGCGTCCACGCTGCTGGCGTGCATCGCAGCCGCCGCCCAGCCGCTTCGCGATGACAAATGACGGATGACGAATGACTGCGTCACCCGTTCCCCTTTGTCATCCGTCATCTGTCATTCGTCATTCCCCTCCATGACTTCCTTCGCCTCCGCCTCCGACAGCCGCCAGCAGACCGCGCGCCTGGTGCAGCTTTCCGACAACGCCCGGGCCTACGCCAGCGACTACGACCCCAACTGCGGCTTCATCGTGGGACGCGACAGCGTGCTGGCGATCGACACCCGCGCCACGCCGGCGATGGCGCGCCAGTTCATCGACGCGATCCGCAGCGTCACGCCGCTGCCGGTGCGCCACGTGTTCCTCACGCACTACCACGCGGTGCGCGTGCTGGGCGCCGCAGCCTTCGGCCCGGACGTGACCGTGATCGCCAGCGAAGGCACGCACGGCTGGATCCGCGAGCGCGGCCAGGCCGACTACGAAAGCGAGCGCGGCCGCTTCCCGCGGCTGTTCCAGGGCCACGAGGAAATCCCGGGCCTGACGCAGCCGCACATGACCTTCGGCGACCGCCTCACGCTGTGGCTGGGCGATCTCGAAGTGCAGTTGCTGCACGTCGGCCGCGGCCATTCGCGCGGCGACTCGGTGGCCTGGATCCCCTCGCAGAAGGTGCTGTTCGCCGGCGACCTGGTGGAGAACCAGTGCGCGGTGTACGCGGGCGACGGCTACATCCGGGAATGGTCGTCCACGCTGGAGCGGCTGGAAGCGCTCGCGCCCGAGGCGCTGCTGCCCGGTCGCGGCGCGCCGCTGCAGGCGCCGCCGGCGGCGCGCGCAACGCCATCGCCGCCACGCGCGGCTTCCTCGACACGCTCTGGTCGTCCGTGGCCGCGGCGCACCAGCGCGGGCTCAGCCGCCGCGAAACCTACGAAGCCGCGCTCGCGGCGATGCGGCCGCGGTACGGCCAGTGGCCCGTGTTCCAGCACGTGATGCCGTTCGACGTCTGCCGCGTGATCGAGGAACTCGAAGGCGGCGGCGAGCCGTCGATCTGGACCGATGCGCGCGACCGGGAGCTCTGGCGCGAGCTCAACGGCTGAGGTGGCGATGTCCCTCGCGTACCTCGACTTCGACTTCAGCGAGGACGCCGAGGGGCACGGCAGCTTCGACGCGATGGCGGCCGTGACGCCCGCGCAATGGCCGGCGCTGCAGGCCGAGGTGCTGCGCGTGCTGGCGTGGGCCGAAGACGCCTTCCCGCGCTCGCGCGGCCCGCTGGAAGAAGGTGGCACCGGGACTGCGAGCTGCAGGCCGTGGAGGAGGTGGCCACCACGCTGCACGTGGATGTCGATGCGAAGGGCGAGGCCCTGCAGGTGCGGCGCGGCGCCACCGGCGCACCGCGCACCACGCTGAGCATCACGCTCAGCGGGACGCAGGAATTCTGCGACGCGCTGCGCGAGGAGTTCGGCCCGGAGGCGCCCTAAGGCCGCGCATCCTCCCGCTACCATGGGACATGCCCGCGAACCAGAGCCCGCCTTCGAACTCGTGCACCGCTGGCTGGAGCATTCCAGCGACCACGCGCTGGTCGTGCTCGACCCCGCCGGCCTCGTCGTTGGGTGGCTCGCCGGCTCGGAGGACATCCTGGGCTTCACCGCCGACGAGGCGCTCGGCCGCCACATCGCCTTCATCTTCACCGACGACGACAAGGCCAAGGGCTATCCGGACTACGAGCTGAAGGTCGCGGCCCGCGACAGCCACTCGGAGGATTCGCGCTGGCACGCCCGCCGTGACGGCACCAGGATCTGGGTGTCGGGCACGGTGAGCGCGGTGAAGGAGCCGGGCGGCGAGTTGCTCGGCTTCGTGAAGCTGATGCGCGACCACACCGACCTGCGCACCCAGCTCGAGCGCTTCGAAAACCAGGTCGACCAGCTCGCCGAGGCGCGCGAGAAGACCCACCTGTTCCTCAAGACGCTGGGCCACGAGCTTCGCAATCCGCTCGGCGTGCTGAGCAACACGCAGCAGATCCTCGGCCGCCTCGTGAGCGAGGAGCGCACGCGCAAGGCGGTGGAACAGTTCGGTGCGCAGGTCGCCGTGCTGCGCCGGCTGGCCGACGACCTGATGGACGTGAGCAGACTCGAGCTGGGCAAGCTGGAACTGGCGCGCGAGCGCGCCGACCTGCGCGAGATCCTGCAGGTGGCCGCGGCCAGCTTCGAGGAAGCGGCGCGCCGCAAGTCGATCACGCTGGAGACCCTGTTGCCGCCCACCCCGCTGTGGGTGGACGTCGACCGCGCGCGCATCCAGCAGGTGGTGCTGAACCTGCTGGGCAATGCCATCAAGTACACGCACGTCGGCGGGTCCGTCTGGATCAAGGCCACGCAGGAAGCCGACGAGATCGTCGCGTGGGTGCAGGACACGGGGATCGGCATCTTTCCCCCGCTGCTGCCCCGCATCTTCGACCTGTTCAGCCAGGCGCCGGAAGGGCACGGCATGAGCGAGGGCGGCATCGGCGTGGGCCTCGCGCTCGTGCGGCAGCTGGTGGAGCTGCACGGCGGCTCGGTGCAGGCGAAGAGCTCGGGGCTCGGCAAGGGCTCGGAGTTCTCGTTCCGCCTGCCGGCCGTGCCCGACCTGGCCTGACCGCCGCTCAGCGCGGGCAGGCCGGCGGCAGGCCGCCGAACGCCGGCAGGAATTCGCCGAGGCGCTGGTCGGGGTTGGCGTCCACGAGGCCGCTGCCGCCGCGCTCCGCCACGGGCAGCGGGAGCTGCACGGCGGTGGCGATCTGGCGCAGCGTCATGCAGGCCGTGGCGTCCTGTTCCGCCGACGGCATGCGGCGCGCCAGCGCCGCCGGGTGCGCTCGGCGAGCGCCTTCGCCCTCGGATCCTTGGCGCGCGCCGAGGCCAGCTGGAACAAGGCCAGCGCCAGCCGCGCGTTCGGCGGACCGGCGCGCCCGTCGCGCTGCATCACGCCGAGCGCGTTGATCGCTTCCGACTCGCGCAGCAGCCACGCGCGGTGGAACCAGCGGTAGGCCTGGCCGTCGTCCTTCTCCAGCACTTCGCCGCGCATGTAGAGGGTGCCGAGCTCGTAGGCCGCCCGGGCGTCGCCGCGCTCGGCCATCGATCCGTAGGCCTCGCGCGCCGCCGCGGCATCCCGCCGTGCCACGGCCGCCTGCGCGACCAGCACGCTCGCGCTCATCTCGTAGTGCAGGCTGCGTTCGGCGTTCAGCGTCACGTGCGGCGGCACGGCATAGCCGGGCTCCGCGCGGATGCGCTGCAGCGTGCGGCCGTATTCGGCGAAGCGCTCGAGCCCGGGATTGGTGCCCAGCCGCTGCACGTCGAGCGTCGGCGCCGCGTAGAGGTCGAGCGCGGCGCGGCACGAGGCGGCATCGGGCAGCTTGCCGCGAAAGAGCTGGGTCGCGTTGCGGGCCACGGCCTCGGCGGTGTCGGTGCCGACCGCGCGGGCGGCGTCCTGGTAGCGGGGCGGATCGGCGCGGCGCACCGCCTGCAGGTAGCGGTCGGTCCAGACGTAGGCCACTTCGATGTCGGCGCGGTTGCGCGACCACCAGCCGAACGCGATGGACCGTGCGCCGTCCGCGCCCTCGCCGAGCAGCGACTCGCACTCGTCGCGCAGCATCGCCAGCGTGGCGAGGCTGGAGATCATGAAGCCCGCGGCGGCATTGCGCGCCGCCACTTCCTCGGCCGAAGGGGCGGCAGGGGCCTGCGCGATGGCGAGCCCGCAGCACGCGCCCGCCAGCGATGCGGCCAAGGTGCGCGTGATTTGCCTGATCGGTTTCATGGCGGGGATCTTAGCTTTGCGGCAAACGTGAATATTCGTGACACAGGTTCCCACCCGATTCGTAAGTGCAAGTGTTTACCTTGCGGAAATGTTGCACGCCCACCCGATTGCTAGATTCGCGCCATACCAACCGGGCGAGGATCATGAAACAAACACCCTTCGTGGCTTTTCCGCTGGCGGAACAGGAGGCCTTGCTGGCCGTCCTCCTGCAGGCCGGCGTGGCGACGCGAGGGTTCTGTGCCTCGCGCATCGAGTGGCCCGACGCCGAGGAGGGCACGCCCGGCGCCAGCTTCGCGCTGGTGACCGCCGCCGGGATGTGCCGCTCCTACCCGGCCGACGCGGCGTGCGGCTGGATCGCGGAACTGCAGCGCGACCTCATTCCGGTTTCTTCGCCAGCATGAACAGCGCTGAGCCCGATCCGGCGATCAGGGCCAGCAGGGTGAAGCCGCCGCGGTAGTTGCCGGTCAGGTCGGCGAAGGCGCCGGCGATCAGCGGCCCCGCCACGGCCGATGGCGATGATCACCGCCGAGAGGCCGAGGATCATCCCGATCGCCTGCAGCCCGAAGTAGTCGGCGCGCAGCGCCTGCATGAAGGGGCCGCGCAGCCCCCATGCCGTGCCGTGCAGCACGGCGAAGGCGCCCAGCATCCAGACGTGCGTGGCCCGGTCAGGGCCAGCAGCCCCAGCATGTGCGCCAGCATGCAGCCGGCCGCCACGTAGCGCTTGTTCCACCGGTCGCCCATCAACGCGCCGAGCAGCACGCCGCCCGCTTGCGCGAGCGTCATCACCGTGATCACCAGCGCCGCCTGCGCGAGCGAGTAGCCCAGGCCTTCCTTGATGTGCGAGATGGCGTGCACGTTGACGGCCGCCACCACCAGCAGCGCGAAACCGTGGCCCAGCCCGAGCAGCCAGAACGCGCGCGTGCGCAGCGCTTCGGCGGCCGTGAACTCGCGGCCCGCGGGCGGGGCAGCGACGCCCGCCGCATCGACGGCCGCAGCGGGCGGCAGCCCGTCGGGCGTCTCGCCGATGTCGGCAGGCTTGTTGCGCACCACGCTCGCGAGCGGCAGGCCGACGCACAGGATGATCACCGCGGAGCCGAGCGCCACGTTGCGCCAGCCGTAGGTCTGCATCGCCCAGCCCACCAGCGGGGCGGCGATGCCGCCGGCGGCGAGGCCGAGGCTCATCAGCGACAGCGCGCGGGCGCGCCAGCGCTTGAACCAGTGCACCAGCGCCACCGACAAGGGGAAGTAGCCGGAGAAGCTGGCGCCGATGGCGATCAGCACCATCGCGCCGTAGAAGCCGCCCGGGCTGTCCAACTGGCTGAGGGCGACGAAGCCGAGCGACAGCACCACGATGCCGCCTTGCACCATGACGCGCGGGCCGAACCGGTCGACCATCCAGCCGAGGACGGGGCCCAGCACGGCGCCCTCGATCGACTGCAGCGCCGCGCCGCCGGCCAGCGCCGTCTTGCTCCATCCGCGTTCCTCGGAGAGCACCGCCACGTAGGCGCCGAAGGCCTGCAGCAGCAGCGCGGAATGCAGGAAGTGGATGCTGGAGCCGGCGGCGGCGAGGCGCCAGCCATGAAAGATTTTCAAGGTGGCGCGAGTTTACCGACGCAGAGACGTCAGCCTGCGCCGGTGACGACGCGCGCCACCTGCGCGATGGCGCCGTTGCGCGCCGCGTCGGGCGCGCTGGTGTCGGTGAGGTAGGCCGCGACCACGATCGGCGCGCGACCGCCGGGAGGCCAGAACACGCCCACGTCGTTGGTGGTTCCGCGCGGGCCGCCGCCGGTCTTGCTGCCCATGCGCCAGCCCGCGGGCAGGTCCGCCCGCAGGCGCTGGCGGTTGGTCTCCGTGGCTTCGAGCCGCGGCGGCCAGGCGGGCGCGGCTGGCCGGCGAGAGCGTCGTGCCGAACAGCGCGGCCCGCAGCGCGCCGGCCATCGCACGCGGCGTGGTGGTGTCGCGCAGGTCGCCGGGCGGCACGTCGTTGAGTTCGGGCTCGCGGCGATCGAGCCGGGTTGCCGGGTCGCCGAGCGCGCGCGCCAGCCGGGTCACGGCGGGCGGACCGCCGTAGCTCTCGAGGATCAGGTTGGCGGCGGCGTTGTCGCTGGTCGTGATCGTGGCTTCGCACAACTGCGCGAGCGTCATGCCGTCGCCGACGTGCCTCTCGGTCACCGGCGAATGCGGCAGCAGCACCTCGCGGCCATAGCGGAGGCGGCGTTCGAGCTGCTCCCGGCCGGCGTCCACGCGCTGCAGCACCACGGCGGCGGCCAGCCACTTGAAGGTGCTGCACATCGGGAAGCGTTCGTCGAGGCGGTGGCCGTGCAGGCGGCCGTCCGCGGTGTCGAGCACCGCCACGCCGAGCCGGCCGCCGGAGCCGGACTCGATCCGTTGCCATGGCGCCGTGGCGGCAGGCGCGGCGGGTTGCTGGGCGCGGCGGCGCTGCCGCCCGCGACGAGGAAGGCGAGGCAGTGGTTGAAGCTGCGGCGGTCCATGCTGTCGGGAAATTCCGGGTCTGTGGTGGCCCACAATGGGCACGGGACAAGATCATGAAGATTGCCACATTCAACGTCAACGGCGTGAAGGGCCGGCTGCCGCGGCTGCTCGAATGGCTGGCGGAAACGCAACCGGACGTTGCCTGCCTGCAGGAGATCAAGACCGGCGACGCCACCTTCCCCATCGCAGCGATCGAGGCGGCCGGCTACGGCGCCATCTGGCATGGCCAGCCGTCGCACCACGGCGTCGCCATCCTCGCGCGCGGCGCCACGCCGGTGGAGGTGCGGCGCGGCCGGCCGGCGGCGTGAACGACGCGCAGGCACGCTACCTCGAAGCCGACGTGGGCGGCGTGCGCATCGCATCGATCTACCAGCCGAACGGCAACCCGGTGCCGAGCCCCAACTTCGACTACAAGCTGGCGTGGACCGAGCGCATGCTGCTGCACGCGCAGTCGCTGATGGACAGCGGCTTGCCGGTGGTGCTGGCGGGCGATTTCAACGTGGTGCCGGCCGACATCGACATCTACAACAAGTGGCTGTGGCGCTTCGACGCGGTGATGCAGCCGCAGACGCGCGAGGCGCACGCGCGACTGCTGGCGCAGGGCTGGGTGGATGCGACGCGGCACCTGCACCCGAAGGACCGCATCTACACGTTCTGGGTCAACGCCAGCGCGTTCGCGCGCAACGCCGGATTCCGGATGGACTTCCTGCTGCTCAGCCCGCCGCTGGTGGAGCGGCTCGTGGCGGCCGAAGTCGACAGCGCGCACCGGGGGCGCGAGAAGCCGAGCGATCACGCGCCGGTGTGGGTGCGGCTGGAGGCCTCCTTCTCTTAAGATGCGCTGGCTGCCCGGTGACACCACTGGCGAAAGGCTGCTCCCGTGCGACTTCTCTCGTGGTCCTCCCTCCTGCTTGGCGCCGGCATGCTGCTCGGCTGCTTTCCGCGCGGGGATCCGTCCAAGCCCATTCCCACCGCGCTGGTCGAAGCGCCGCAACAGGCGCGGCGCCTGGTCGTGGTGCTGCCGGGCCGGCGGCGACGACCTCGACGGCCTCCGCCGCAGCGGGATCGCAGCGGCGGTGCAGTCGGCCCGGCCCGACGCCGACGTCATGCTCACCGGCCTGGCGATGGGCTATTACATGGAAGGGCAGGCCGAGGTGCGGCTGCACGAAGAGGTCGTCGTGCCCGCGAGGCGGCGCGGCTACGCGCAGGTCTGGCTGGTCGGCGCCTCGCTCGGCGGCATGGGGGCGATCATGTACGACCGCACCTATCCCGGGAACGTGACGGGCCTGGTGCTGCTGGCGCCCTACCCGGGCGATGCGCCCATCCTCGCGCGCATCCGCGCGGCCGGCGGCGTCGCCCGGTGGCAGCCGCCGCCGAAGCCCGCCGCCGTCGATGCTGACAACTTCCGGGGAGGAGCTCTGGCGGTCCGTCCGGGGGTGGTCGCTCCAGCCCGCGACCGCCCGCAACGTGTGGCTCGCCTATGGCAACAAGGACCGCTTCGCGCCTTCCATGCCGCTGCTCGCCGCGGTGCTGCCGCACTCGCAGACGCTGGTCCGCGACGGCGGCCACGACTGGGAGGTGTGGTCGCCGGTGACGCGCGAGGTGCTGCTGCGGATCGCCGCGCAGCCGCGCTAGCCGCGCGCCAGGCCCGGCCTTCGGCGAGCGTCCTGGCGAACTCGTCCGCCGCCATGGGGCGTGAATAGAGGAAGCCCTGCGCGTGGTCGCAACCCGGGCTGCGCAGCAGGTCGGCCTGTTCCTTCGTCTCCACGCCTTCCGCCACCACCGTGAGGTTCAGGCGATGGGCCAGCGTGATGCAGGTATCGACGACCCCGAGGTGCGCGGGGTAGGTGGTGATCTGCTGGATGAACGAGCGGTCGACCTTGAGCTCGTCGATCGGCAGCGACACGAGGTAGGCCAGCGACGAGTACCCGGTGCCGAAGTCGTCGAGCGCCACCGGGATGCCCAGCGCCCGCACCTGCGCCAGGATGTCGATCGTGCGCTCCATGTTCCGGATCAGGATGCCCTCCGTCACTTCGATCAGCAAGGCGCCCGGCGCGCCACCCGCTTCCTGCAGGGCCGCCTTCAACTCGTGGACGAAACGCTCGTCGCGCAACTCGCCGGCGGTGACGTTGACCGCGATGCGCGGCGCGGCCAGGCCGGCGGCCTTCCGGGCTTGCCAGTCGGCGAGCGCCCGGCGGATGACCTGCGCGCCGGTGAGCGCGATCAGCCCCGTCAGTTCGAGCGCGGGAATGAACTCCAGCGGCGGGATGAGCCCGCGCTCGGGATGGCGCCAGCGGATCAGCGCTTCGACCCCGACGATCTCGCCGGTGACGAGGTCGACCTTCGGCTGGTAGTAGTTGACGAACTCGTCGCGTCCAAGCGCGCTGCGAAGCTCCGGCTCCAGCCGGTAGTGCCGGCTGAGCATGTTGTCGACGTCGCGGTCGAAGAACATCAGCGGTTCGTCCTGCTCCATCGCTACGCGCAGCGCGGTGTCGGCGGCGGTCACGATTTCGTCGAGGTTGTCGCCGTCGCGCGGAGAGACCGCGATGCCCATCTGGACCCGGCACAACAGGCTCAGGCCATCGACCTCGTAGGGACCCAGCAACGTCGCCGCCAGCGCGGGGGCCGTCTCCGCGGCAAACGTGGCGGCGTCGTGCCCCGGCATGTAGACGATGAACAGCTCGCGCTTGATGCGGCCGACCAGCCCGTTGTCGCCCACGAACTCGCGCAGGCGGCGCGCCGTCTGCACCAGCATTTCGTCCGCCGTCCGGAACCCGTGCGCCCACGTGATCGGTCCCGGGGTCTTGAGGCGCACCAGCACCAGCAGCCCCGTGAACTCGTCGGCCGCGACGATGTGGTCGAACTGCGATTCGAACTGGAACCACGTCGGCAGGCCGGTGCGGCGATCGAGCTGCGTCGCCAGCCGCAGCGTGCGCACCTCGCGGCGCGAGGCGAGCTGCGCGCTGACCGTGTCGGCGAGCTTCTGCAACGCGTCGCGTTGCGGGGCCGTGAGCACGCGCGGCACGGTGTCCATGACGCAGAGGGCCCCCACCGCGCTGCCCGTGCGCGTCTGCAGGGGCACGCCCGCATAGAAGCGCACCGGCTGCGCGCCGGCGCGGAAGCCGTTGGTGCGGAAGCGTGCGTCGGCGGCCGTGTCGGCCACTTCCATGACGGTTTGGGGATCGCCGATCGCATAGGCGCAGAACGATGCCGCACGCGGCGTCTCGGCGACTTCCACGCCGACGCGCGCCTTGAACCACTGCCTGTGCGCGTCGACGAAGGAGATGGCGCCCAGCGGCGTGCCGCAGATCATGGCCGCCAGCTGCACGAGGCGGTCGAAGTCGATCTCGGGGGCGTGTCGAGGATGCCCAGTGCTTGCAGGTCGAACAGCCGGGCGCTCTCGTCGGAGGGTACCGGCGGGGTGGGGTGAACCATCTGGTTGCCTTCAGACGAATAGGAACGCGATCGACCGAAGGGCCGCTGAGCCAGTGACCTGCACGAGCGCCTGACCGCGGGACCCATTCCACCACAGAAGGTTGCGCGAACGGAGCGCGCGCGGGCCATCGACGCCCCATAATTCCCGAACCACCCGCGATGCGTCCCATTCCCTCCGCCCCTTCATCGTCAGCCGCCGCCAGGATCATCGCCGCAACATGCGTTCTGGCTCTGCTGTACGCGGGGCGGGACATCCTTGCCCCCCGGCGCTCGCCAGCGTCTTGAGCCTCGTGCTGGCGCCGCTCAAGCGCAAGCTGGCCCGCGGAGGGATCGGGCAGGCGGCGGGGGCAGGGTTCTCCGTGCTGTTCGCGGCCGGGTGCATCGCGCTGGCCGGCGTGTTCATCACGTCCCAGTTCGTGGCGGTGGCCGCCGACCTGCCGCAGTACAAGGAAGCGGTGCGGGCCAAGCTGCAGCACGTGATGGACGTGACGATCCGCCCGCTGGAGCGCATTCATTCCAACATCGTGGGCGTCGTCCCGCAGGCTCCGGCCTCCGCGGCCGGGCGGCCCCATGGTTCGTCGTCCAGTGCGGTGGCCCCCAAGGCGGCCACCGGGCCCGAAGAGCTTCCGCCCGGGGAAAGCACCGCTGCCCTCGTGTTCTCCTCCTTGTGGGGCCCGCTGTCGAAGGCGGGCATCGTGCTGGTGCTGCTCGTCTTCATCCTGCTGGGGCACGAAACGCTGCGCGAGCGAATGATCCGGCTGGCGGGCGAGGCCGAAGTGGGCCGGACGATGCAGGCGATCGACGACGCGGCCCGGGCGTGTCGCGCTTCTTCTTCTCGCAGCTGGTCGTCAATGCCACCTTCGGCATCGTGCTGGGCATCGCGCTGTGGATCGTCGGCATCCCGCATGCCGCGCTCTGGGGCGCGCTGGGCGCGCTGGCGCGGTTCGTCCCGTATGTGGGTGCGCTGGGCGCCGGCGCGGCCATCGCCGGCTTCGCCGCCGCGGTCGACCCGGGCTGGTCGCTGATGTTCTGGAGCATCGGCTGCTTCCTCGTCCTCGAGGCGCTGGTGGCGCACTTCGTCGAGCCGCAGGTGTATGGGCCACAGCGCGGGCCTCGCGCCTTTGGGCGTGATCGTCTCCGCGCTGTTCTGGGGTGCGATCTGGGGGCCGCTGGGCCTGCTGCTCTCCACGCCCATGACGCTGTGCCTCGTGGTGGCGGGCCGCCATATCCGGGCGCTGGAGCCGATCACCGTCGTCTTCGGCGAAACGCCCGGGCTCACGGAGGGCCTGCGCCTCTACCAGCAGGCGCTCTCGGGCGAGCCGCAGAACATCGTCACGGCCGCGCGCAAGTACCTGCGGCGCAGCAACTTCGCTCGCTGGTGTGACCAGGTGGTGCTGCCCGCGCTCGCGCTGGCCTCGGCCGATGCGCAGAAGGCGCGCATCGAAAGGGACCAGCAGGAGCGGGTGCGCACCACCATCCGCCGGGTGCAGGCCCTCACCCGGCATGTGCAGATCGGTGATGCCAGCCGCCGCCGGCGTTCCACGTCGCTGCTCGACGCGGACGTCGGCGCGCACCGGCGGACGTGCGTGAGCAGCGGCTGCGCCTGTGCCCGGCCGCGGTCCGACCGCGACCTGGCGCTGGTGATGTGCGTCGGCCTCGGTTCCGAGCGCGACGAGCTGATCGGCGAACTGCTCCAGCAGTCGCTGCGGGGCGAGGGCATCGAGTCGCGCGCCATCTCGGTCGATGTCGCTTCCGACTACGACGTGAGCGCGGCACTGTCGGCGGACGGCCGCGGCACGCCGGGCCTCGTCACGACGGTGGTGCTCGCCTACCCGCTCTCGGAGGAGCACGAACTGTGGCAGTCCGTGTCGCTCATGGTCCGCGACGCGTTCCCGTATGCCATCGTGGTGACCGTCCGCACGCCCTACGAGGAAGGGCTGGCCGACGAGACGCTCGTGCGCGGTCCCGTCGACCTGGTGGTCCGGTCGTTTTCCGAAGTGGTGGCGTTCGTGCTGGCGGGTCGCGCGGCGACGCGCTGACCGTCAGCGGCTGGTGCGCTGCCAGTTCGCGTAGGCCGCGTCCATGCGCGCCTGGCGGTCGCTCGAGACGCCGGCATTGCCGCCCGCGCCCATCGCTTGCGCGGGGGAATGCTGGCCGCGGTCCGCCGCCTGCTCCTGGCGGAACTTGTCGCCGCGGACGATGCGGCGGAAATCCCGGCGGGCGGAAGAGCCGATCTGCTTCGCATCCTGCTTGACCGTGTTGACGACACCGCGCGCGTGCTGGCCGGGCGTGGCGGCGAAGGCGGTTCCGCAAAGGGCGAAGGCCGCGGCGAGCGCAAGAGCTGATTTCATGGAGGTCTCCTTGGGTGATGAGCGCCATCAGACTGCGCCCCACGGCAGAGACAGGTAGGATGAAATTGTCAGTTGGGGTCGGCCAAGCCGCGCAGTCAGCCGAACGTGAACGCGTAGACTTGGTCCAACGGACCGACCACTGCAAGGCCCCGCTAGTGCAGGTGGGGCGAGAGGAACAGTTCCCTGCACGCGCGCCGGAGATCGGCCAGGCACTGCTCGACCTCGCGCGTGTTGCATTCCGGAACCCGGGGTGGCTGCGCTTCGGAGAACGCGAGGTCCGCGAGCAAGCGATGGTGGGCAAGCAGCAGGGCGACGCTTGCCACCGAGAGCTGCGGCACCCCCAGGGCAGCAGACGCAGGCGTGCCTGAGTTCCCTCTGCAGCACGGCGACCCGCCCCGGATGCACGCCGAGCCGCCGAAGGGCGAGCAGTTCACCTTCGTAGCCGTCGAGGGCCGCGGCGGCCTCGAAGGCCGCGACACCGTTGCATTGCATCGCTCCTCCGTTGTGCGCTGCTGGTGAGGACAATGTAGGTCGAAGCACGCGTTTTCCCGGTCTGCACGGGTTCGCCCGTAGGGCCCCGTCCGGCGCCGGCCGCGCCGCGATCAGGCCGGGCGCAGGACCCGGCGCGCGACCTTGCCGATCGTGACGCCCCGGAGGAGGATGGAGAAGACCACCACGCCGTAGGTCAGCGCGAGGATGGTGTCGCGTCCGGCGGTCGCGGGCAGCGACAGCGCCAGAGCCACCGAGATGCCCCCGCGCAAGCCGCCCCGTGAGCACCCGCGCGGAGCCGTGCGGCAGCTTCAGCGGCCCGGCGAGCAGTGCGGCCGGCACGCCGGCGGTCACCCAGCGTGCCAGCAGCGTGACGGCGATCGCATACAGGGCGGCGCCGAGCAGCGGCAGGGTGAACTTGGTACTGGTCGATCGAGCGAAGCAGCGCGAAGGTGCCCCAGCCGAGCACCGTGCCGAACAGCAGCCCGCCCCCGGCCTCGTGCAGGAGCACGGTGAGCACCCGGCCCGGCGTGGCCTCCACCGTGCCCTGGACCGTGCCGAGCAGGAGGGCCACGGCGACCACCGCCACGCCGTCGTTGAACAGGGATTCACCTGCGATCACGACCTCGAGGCGCCTCGGCGCGCCGATCGACTTGAGGATGCCCATCACCGCGATCGGGTCGGTCGGCGAAATGATGGCGCCGAACAGGAGGCAATGCAGCAGGGGCAGCTCGATGCCGGCCGGGGGCAGTCCGAACCAGATGCCGAAGCCGACGAAGGCCGTCGACACGAGGGTCCCGAAGATCGCGAGCAGGCCGACGGCCCAGCGCTGCGCCCGCAAGGCGGTGATGTCCACGTGCAGCGCACCGGCGAACAGCAGGAACGACAGCATCCCGTCCATCAGCACGTCGGTGAAGTCGATCGAGCGGACGAACGACGCCTCGTAGCGGTGCAGGCCGTGGAAGCCCAGCGAGTCGAGCGCGATGATCGCCAGCGACAGGACCAGCGCGATCGCCATCACGCCGATCGTGGTCGGCAAGCGGATGTACCGGTGGTTGACGTACGCCAGCAGCGCGGTGAGGACGAGGCAGGTCGCGGCGATATCGAGCATGGGGCGGCGCGACGGTCGGAAATCGGTGTGGCGTCCAGTCTGCACTGCCACGGGCGCGCCGGCGTAGGACGGCGCCGGCGATCGCAAGCCCGCGGGTGGACCGCTACGGGCCTGCGGGAGCCGCGCCGCCGCCGGGTCAGCCCACGCGCACCGGCACGAAGAGCCGCTGGCCGTCCCGCTCGATCAACAGGGCCACGGGGCCACGGGCGCTGTCGACGGCGCTGCGCACCGCCTCGACGTTGCGGGCCGGTGCCCCGTTGACGGCGAGGATGCGGTCGCCGGCCTGCACGCCGGCGCGCGCGGCGGGACCGGTCGCGGATTCGACGACCAGCCCACCGGCGCTGCCGGCCGTGGCGGGGTCCGGGGGCAGCAGCGTGATTCCCAGCTTGCCGCCGGACGCGGCCGTGGGCGCCTGTGCCGCGCTCGCGGTTCGTTCTTCCGTGGCGCCGAGGCGTGCGGCCAGCTGCAGCTCCTTGCCATCGCGCCAGACCTGCAGCCGGACCTGGTCGCCCGACCCGTGCTGGCCCAGCAGGGCGGGCAGGTCGCCGGAGCCGACGACGTTCTCGCCGTCGACGCCGAGCACGACGTCGCCCGCCTGGAGGCCCGCGCGGTCGGCGGGACTGCCCGGCTCGACCTGCGCCACCAGCGCGCCGCGCGGACGCTCCAGCTGGAAGGTGTCGGCCAGCGCCTGGTTCACCTCCTGCACGACCACGCCGAGCCGCGCGTGGTCGGCCTTGCCGTGCTGGACGATCTGGTCCTTCACGCGCGTGGCCAGTCGATCGGGATCGCGAACGACAGGCCCCGGTAGCCGCCCGAACGGCTGTAGATCTGCGAGTTGATTCCCACCACTTCGCCGCGCGCGTTGAACAGCGGCCCGCCCGAGTTGCCGGGGTTCACGGCCACGTCGCTCTGGACGAAGGCGACGCCGCCGGAGTCGGGCAGCGTCCGCCCCTTGGCGCTCACGACGCCGGCGGTCACCGTGTTCTCCAGCCCGAACGGCGCGCCGATCGCCAGCACCCACTCGCCGACGCGCAGGTCCTTCGTGCTGCCAAGCTTCACGACCGGCAGTTCCTTCGCGTCGATCTTCAGCACGGCGACGTCGGTCTTGCGGTCGCTGCCCAGCACGCGTGCGCGGAACTCGCGCCGGTCGGTGAGCTTGACCGTCACTTCGGATGCGCCGTCGACCACGTGGGCGTTGGTCAGGATGATCCCGTCCGCGCTGACGATGAAGCCCGAGCCGGTGCCGCTGACCGGCGCCTCCGGCGGCGCCCCGTTGCCGGGCAGGCCCGGGATGCCGAAGCGGCGGAAGAAGTCCGGCATCTCCTGCGCGTCGTCCGGCCCGGCGGCGGCCTTGCGCATGCCGGTGACGGAGATGTTCACCACCGCGGGGCCCTGCGCAGCGGTGATGGCCGCGAAGTCGGGGGTGGTCACGGCGGCCGCCGGCGCGGCAGCGACGGAAGCGGGCTGCGACTGCGCCTGCGCCGAGCGGCTGTGCAGCGCTTCGACGCCGGCGCCTCCGAGCGCGCCGGCGGCGACCGGGGCGAGGACGAGGGGGTGGAGCGAAAGGAGGGGAGGTTCATGGTTTCGGTGCGTGGAAGGTTGCGGACGAAACCAACTGTGGTGGCGTTCGCTTAGGCCTCCCTTAAAGCCCCCGGGAACCACACGTCCGCCTGCAATCCGCCCGGGCGCCCGGAGCGGCCGAGCCGCACCTGCGCACCGTGGCGGCGCGCCACCGCCTGCACGATCGCCAGCCCCAGCCCGCTCCCCGGCGCGTCCCGGCCGGGGCCGCGGTAGAAGCGGTCGAACACGCGTTCCCGTTCCGCTTCCGGGATGCCGGGGCCGCTGTCCTCCACGCGCAGCACGATGCCGCCGTCCCGGCGCAGCAGCGAGACGTCGACACGCCCGCCATCCGGCGTGAACTTGACCGCGTTCTCCGCGAGGTTGCGCACGAGCATCCGCAGGGACTCGCCGTCCCCTTGCACGCGCGCCGGCCCTTCCCCCTGCGCGGAAGCGTGCATGCCGAGGTCGATGCCCTTGCGATGGGCCTGCGCCAGGACCTCCCCGACGGCTTCCCGACAGGCCTCTTCCAGTCGACCGGCCCGCTGGCGGTCGACGGGTCGCTCTCGGCCCGCGCCAGTTGCAGCAACTGCGACAGCAGCGCGATGGCGCGCGCTATGCCTTCGTCGAGGCGCTCCAGCGCCAGTCCCGATCGGGTCCGGAGGGCGCTCGCCGCAGGGCTTGCGCCTGCAGCTTGAGAGCGGCAAGCGGCGACCGCAGTTCGTGCGCCGCGTCCGCCACGAAGTGCCGTTGCGAAGCGAAGGCCGCGTCGACCCGCCGGAACAGCCCGTTGAGTTCCCGCACGAGCGGCCGCACCTCCGCGGGAAGGTGGGCCTCGGGCAGCGCCGACAGGTCGTCGGCGGCCCGCGCGGCCACCGGCGGCGCATCCTGTCCACCGGGGCGAGCGATGCGGTGATGAGCAGCCAGACGGCCGCCATCAGCAGCGGCGCCAGCAGCAGCACCGGCAGCACGGCGCGATAGGCGAGTGCGCGCGCGCGGGCCTCGCGCGCGTCGAGGTCCTGCGCCACCGGATGGTGCGGCGGCCGGTGTCCAGCCGGTACACGCGGTAGTCGGTGCCCGCCACCCGCAGCTGCGAGAAGCCGAGCACCGCGGGCTGCGGCAGCTCGATGCCCTGCGAGCGGAACAGGCGCACGCCGCCGGGCCCCCAGACCTGCACCGAGTACTCGAAGACCCGGGCCTCGCCGGGCAGCAGCGGCACGCCGGCATCGATCGACCGGGCAAGCTGCTGCAGCTGCAGGTCGAACAGGACGTCCGCGTTGCGCAGCGCGGTGCGGTAGGCGGAGAGTCCCCGGACCACCGATGCGATGGCGATCGCCGCCAGCACCAGCCAGGACAGGCGGCTGCGCAGCGAAGGCGCGGCCCGGTCATTCCCGCGGAACCACATAGCCCAGTCCCCGCACGTTGCGGATCAGCTCGGCGCCGAGCTTGCGGCGCAGCCCGTGGACGTACACCTCCACCGCGTTGCTGCTGATGTCTTCCTTCCAGCCGTACAGCTTTTCCTCCAGCTGCTTGCGCGAGAACACGACGCCGGGCCGCAGCAGCATGGGCTCCAGCACGGCCCACTCGCGCGAGGAGAGGGCGACCGGCCGGCCCTGCACCGTGGCCTCGCGGGTCGCCGGGTCGAGCGTCACGCCCTTGTGGCTGTAGGCCGGTTCGGCGCGCCCCGCGCTCCGGCGGATCAGCGCGCGGGCGCGCGCCAGCAGCTCGTCGATGTCGAAAGGCTTGAGCAGGTAGTCGTCGGCGCCGGCGTCCAGCCCGGCGATGCGGTCGGCAACGGCGTCGCGTGCCGTGACCACGAGGACCGGGATGCGGACCCCGCGGCCGCGCAGGCCGCGCAACACCGACAGGCCGTCCTGCCGCGGCAGGCCGAGATCGAGCAGCACGAGGTCGTACGCCTCGGCGGCGAGCGCAGCCTCGGCCAGCGCGCCGTCGCGCACCCAGTCGGCCGCGTAGTGCTGGTCCCGCAGCGCCGCCAGCACCGGCTCGCCGATCATGCGATCGTCTTCGACCAGCAGGACGCGCATCGGCGCCGCCTCAGCGCGGCAAGGCGTACGCGATCACGTCGTCCCCCGCCTTGGTGCCGAGGGAGCCGTGGCCGCCTGCGACCACCACCACGAACTGGCGGCCGTCCGCCGCTTCGTACGTCATCGGCGTCGCCTGCCCGCCCGCGGGGAGCCGCCCCCGCCAGAGCTCCTTGCCGTTGGCGATGTCGTAGGCGCGCAGGTAGTAGTCGAGCGTGCTTGAGAGGAAGGCGACGCCGCCCGCCGTCGCCAGCGGTCCGCCGAGATTGGGAACGCCCATGCGGAAGGGAAGCGGCACCGGCGCGAGGTCGCGCACCGTGCCGTTGCGATGCCGCCAGACGACGCGTCCGGTGGCGAGGTCGGCGCCGGCGACGAAGCCCCACGGCGGCTGCTGGCACGGAATGCCGAGCGGCGACGTGAAGGGCTGCATCTTGGAAGCATAGGGCGCGCCGAAGTTTTCGTTGAGGGCCGGCAAGCTGCCCGGCGGAGGACCGCCACCCCTGGACGACCAGCGTCCGGTCGTCCGGCCGCGGGATCAGCTTCGAGGTGAAGGCCGGGTAGGTCGGTGTCGTGAACGCCCAGCCGCGGACCGGGTCCACCGCGATCGAGCCCCAGTTGAAGACCCCGAAGTTCCCGGGGTAGACCAGCGACCCGCCGAGCGAAGGCGGCGTGAAGCGCCCCTCGTAGCGCAGCCGGTGGAACGCGATGCGGCAGTACAGCTGGTCGAACATCGTGGCGCCCCACATGCGCGCGCCGGTGAGCGGTTCCGGGGCGAAGGACAGCCCCGACCGCGGCTGCGTCGGCGCGGTGCGATCCCCTTCGACGGCGCCTTGCGGTGCCCGCTCCTCGGTGACCGGCAGCACCGGCTGCCCGGTGCGCCGGTCGAGCACGAACAACTCGCCCTGCTTGGTCGGCTGCACCAGCACGGGCACGGTGACGCTGCCGATGCGCAGGTCGAGCAAGCTGGGCTGTGAAGGAACGTCGTAATCCCACAGGTCGTGGTGCACGGTCTGGAAATTCCAGCGCACCTGCCCCGTGCGCAGGTCGAGCGCCACGATCGACGACGAGAACTTCTCGACGGCGGGGGACCGTTTGGCGCCCCATTGGTCCGGCGGCTGGTTGCCGAGCGGCACGTAGACCAGCCCGAGCGCCTCGTCGGCCGCCATCGTGGTCCAGCTGTTCGGCGAATTGGGCGTGTAGGTCTGGCCGGGCGCGATCGGCGCGGTCTGCTCCGGGTTGCCCGGATCCCAGTTCCGAGCCAGCCCGCCCGTTTCGATGTCGAAGGCGCGGATCACGCCCGACTGTTCGTTGACGGAAACGTTGTCGAGGACCGTGCCGCCCACGATCAGCAGGTTGCGCGTGACCACGACCGGCGAGGTCGAGTAGTACGCGCCCGGCCGGTAGTTGGGCATGCCGTTCCAGAGGTCGATCTGCCCGGTGCCGCCGCCGAAGCTGCCGCAGACGTGCCCGTTCTCGGGATTGAGCGCGATGATCCGTCCGTCGGCGGTGGGCATGAACAGCTTGGAAGCGCAGCGCGCGTCGACCGGCCCCGACGCCGCGGCCCACGATGGGAGCGCTGGCGGGCGCCTGCGGACGCGGCAAGGCCACGCCGGAGGCCGCGGACGCAGCCGCCGCGGCATCGGGCGGCTGCCAGCTCAGGCCCCGGCACGTCAGGTGCTGCAGCGCGAGCTTGTCCCGGATGCGCGGGTCGTAGCGCCAGAGTTGCTGCCCCGTGGTGGCGTCGAGCGCGATCACGTTCTGGTGCGGCGTGCAGAAGAAAAGCCGGTTGCCGATCTTCAGCGGCGTCACCTCGAACGTCGTTTCGTCCGGGTCGCCGGGCCGGCCGCGCACGTCGCCGGTCTCGAAGTGCCAGACCGGCTCCAGCCGGCTGACGTTCGCCGGCGTGATCTGGCGCAGCGCCGAGTAGCGTTGCCCGGCCCAGGAACCGCCGTAGGCCGTCCAGTCGGCCGCCGGCATGCCGCCGGGCGCCTGCGCTCCGGTGTTCGCGGCGAGCGTGCCTTCGAGGTCATGCGGGTCGCGCAGCCAGCTGGCGGCCGCCACCAGCACGAAAGCGCCGAGCACGACGGCGGTGCCCGGCGACCGCCACGCCGGCCGGGCGCGCCCCGGCTGGCGGCCGGCACGAGCAACAGCGCCCCGAGCAGGAACAGGACGCCGAGCCGCGCGGCGAGCGGCCACCAGTCGAGGCCGGATTCCCAGAGGGCCCATGCAAGCGTCGCGGCGAAGAGCAGGGCGAACGCGGGGAGGGCAGCGCCATGTCCGCGCCACAGCAACCACGCGGTGAGCAGCAGCAGCGCGCCCGCCAGCAGGTAGTACGCGGAACCGTTCAAGGCGACGAGCCATGCGCCGCCGGCGAGAAGCGGAATGCCGCACAGGCCCATCAGCAAGGCGGCCACGATGGCCATGGCGTGCGGTCGTTCGGGTCGGGTCATCGGTAACTCCGTGGTGCCACGGCACGGTCGAGATGAATTCCTGCAAATGCATCGGCCATCCTAGTCCGCTGCGCCCGGCTTGGGCGTGGACGGTTACCGCGCGGTTGCAAGCGCTGCCTGCAGGTCCCGCAAGCGGCGCTGCAGCGGCCGGGCAAGCTCCCGCGAGCCCAGCGCGGCCATCGCATGGCGCAGCTGGCGGACCAGGGGGACGCAGTGCGGCGCGCCGATCGGGCGATTCCCGCACCGCGTCGCCCAGCAGTTCGGCCGCCGTGACCAGCCTCTCGAGCACCGAGAGCTGGCCCTGCGCATTCAGCACGACCGGCAGCAGGGCCAAGTCCAGCCAGCGCCCGAAATCCGGCGCCGGCACGATGAGCCGCAGCACGCCTTCTTGCATGCGCAGCGGCTCCGGGATGTCCCTGCGTGCCACGCGGGCGAGCAGTCCGGACAGCTGGTCGACGCACAGGCAGGCGGTCGTCGCGTCGTTGATGCCGGGCGAGAGGGCGCGGGTGCGCGGCCCGTACGGGCGGACCCGGGCGTGTCAGGTCCGGAAGCGCGCCAGCGCGGCGTCGACCACGCCCTCGGCGCTGCCGGCGTCGCCGCGCTTGCGCCGCAGGAGCTCGCGTCGTTGCCCTGCTTGAGCACCGAGCCGAGGTATTGGAGGGCGTCGCGGGCCCGCAGGTCCGCCGCCAGCGGCCGCAGCCGGGCGAGCGTCGCCTCGATGTCCTCCTTCAGCCCGATGGTGTCGTAGCTGCGGGGATGCACCAGCGTTCCTTCCAGCCGAACCGGCAGGCCCGGAAGCGGTTGTAGTTGTAGACCGTAGTCGGTCTCCTCCGGCACCGGTTCGGCCCCTTCCCGCAGGTACGCGCACAGCACCTGCAGGTAGCCGGCCAGCGCGGCCGCCAGTTCCACGGTCAGGGGCGTGTCGCACACCCGCAGTTCGACCGTTCCGTACTCCGGCTTGGGCCGGATGTCCCAGTAGAAATCCTTCATGCTCCTGACGATCCCCGTGCGCTCCATCCGCGCGAAGTAGGTCTGTTCGAATTCGTCCCACGACAGCGTGAACGGTGCGCGGCCGCTCAAGGGAAAGGCGAACACGGAGTTCAGCCGCGCGGAGCTGAACAGCGTGTCGTGGCGCTGCACGAACGGCGAGGACGCCGACAGCGCGATGAAATGCGGCACGAAGCGGCCGAGCGAATGCAGCAGGCGCAGCGCCTCGTCCCCGTTCTCGCAGCCGACGTGGATGTGCTGGCCGAAGATCGTGAACTGCTTGGCGAGGTAGCCGTACAGCGTCGAGACCTCGTGGAAGCGCGGCTTGGGGAAGATGCGCCTTTCCGGCCATTGCTGGAACGGGTGCGTGCCGCCGCCGCAGACGCCCACGTTCAGGCGGTCGCCGGCCGCGGCCAAGGTGTCGCGGATGGCCCGCAGCTGCGCGAGCAGCGGACCGTGCGCCTCGTGCACCGACGTGGAGATCTCGATCATGCTTTCCGTGATCTCGGGGACCACGTTGCCCGGGAAGCGCTCCCGCTCCAGCACTTCGAGCATGTCGGAACTCGCGTGCGTCAGGTCGAAGTCGCTCAGGCTCACGAGCTGCAGCTCCAGCTCGACGCCGAGCGTGAGCGGCCGCGAAGGGCGGAAAGCCTCCAGGCTCATCGCGCGGCCCCGGCGGCGGGCGGCGCCTCCTGCACCTCGCCCGCGAGCACCAGCGCCAGCTGCGTGGCCAGCGGCCCGATCCATTGCAGGATCAGGGTCGCCGCCGCCACCGGGGCGATGGCGTCGATCAGGTCGATGCCCATGGTGCGCGTGTCCTCCACCGAGGAGGACGACGAAGGTGGAGAGCGGCGACATGGCCGGGCGGTCAGCATGCCTTTCCTCCGTGGGTCCCGCTCGGGCGGGCCAGCAGCGTGACGGCCACGATCTTGGCCGACGCCCGCACGATCACCAGCGCGGTGCCCAGCGCCGCGCCGGCCGGGGCACGCTGCCATTCCACCGTCGCGGCCACGTAGGTGAAGAGGAAGACCACCAGCAGGTCGCCCAGCACGCCGAAGTTCCGCTGCGTCTGGTTGAGCGTGACCCGTCGGTGGCGCGCGACCAGCCCGAACGCGAGCGTCGCCACGAGCGGGGAGAACCCGAGCACGTGCGTGAGGCTGGCCAGCAGCACCACCGCCACCACGAACGCCGGGTCGCGTCGGTGCTGCCGCGGCCGGTCACCCGCAGCACCGCGGGCATGCCGGTGCCGAAGGCCGACCCGAGCCCCGCGGACACGAGCAACACCACGATGCTGTTCGAAAGCGCCTTGAGCACGTCGCCGGAAGTGCCGAGCGTCCAGAAGCCGACGATGAACTTGAAGGCGAGCAGGGCGCAGAGGCAGTTGAATGCCGTGAGGTGCAGCGCCCGCTCCGTCACCTGCCCCGAGCTGCGCAGCTCGTTGACCACCCGCGTGAGCGAGGCGGGCGATGTCGCCGTCGCCATCGCCGCCATCAGGGCGGAGCTGATGGGCGCCGCGCCGAAGATCCTGCACAACGCGTACACGGCCGGGAAGGTCAGGGCCACGTCCAGCAGTCCCGTCGCGGCCAGCCACGGGTTGACGCGGAACCAGCGCAGGTTGATGCGGTAGCCGAACTCGAAGAGGACCAGCCCGAAAGCCACGCTCGGCAGCAGCGCCGCGGCGCCGGACAGGCTCACCGCCGCCGGCCCGGGCAGGACGCGGCCGAACGCGAAGCCGACCAGCGCGTAGACCGCGACGCGGGGGACTTTCCAGCGTTGCGCGAGCTCGCCCGCGAACCAGGCGACGGCGATCACGACGGGCCGGCCAGTTCCCCGACCGGCGGCAGCAGGTCCCACAGGGTCACTTCGCCCCCGCCGCCGCAGGCCGGGCGAGCTCGCGCCGCAGTTCCGCCAGCTTCGCCTTGAGCCGGCGCTGGTTCACCGGCCCCACGCGCACGAGGATCTTCTGGCCGGCGTCGAGCGACTCGAGCGCCGGGTCGGCGAACCGGTAGCGCACCCGGGTTCCGGGGACGGGACGGGACCCCTGATGACCGGAAGTTCCACCCGGGGTGCTTCGGGCGCATCCGGCGTGCGGAGCAGGCGGTCGATGACTTCGACCACGCGATCGTTCAGGTAGCGATCGCCGAACCCGAGCTCCCGGTACGCTTGCTGGAGCAGCGGGTACATGCGGCGGTACGCCTGCACGGCGGCTGCCACGTCGATGGTCCCCGCCAGCAGCACGAGGGGCGTGTAGCGCGCCGCGTTCTCCGGCGCGATGACGGTACCGCCCTCGCGCTCCTCCACCAGGAAGCGGCCGGGGGTCTTGAACACCGGCCAGAGCATGGTGGGCGAATGCTCGCGGCCGAGGCTGTCCACCGTAGCGGCGAAGCGGCGGGGAAAGCTGTCGGCCTGCAGGAAGCCCGCGGCTGCCTTGGTGCCCAGCAGGCCCGCCAGCGCATCCGGGATCTCGTGCGCTTCCGGGGGCTGGGCGGCCACCTCCACGGGGTGCCGGGGGCTGCGGGCTCCGCGGGCGCAGCGGGTGGCGCGGGCGGCGCCTTGGCTTCCGGCGCGGGCGCCGGCGCCGGGGCCGGCTGCGGTTCGCCGCGCGTCGACCAGAGCCACAGGGCGACGACGGAAACCACCACCAGCGCGGCGATCGACAGCAGGACGGCGGTGGTTCGGTCGGGCGCGGATTGCATCGGGGCCAATCTATCAGCCGCTGCGCCGGAACCCGGCCGCGCGGCGCGCTGCGGCGGGGGTGGCCCCTTAAGGGCGTTCACCCGGCAAGGTCAGGGGGCGCGCGTCCTTCACCCGCGGCCTGGCGATCCGGATCAGTTCGGCCAGGTTGCGCGCGCCGAGCTTGGACATCAGCCGCGACTTGTGCACTTCCACCGTGCGCGGGCTGATGCCGAGCCTTTCGCCGATGCCGCGGTTGTCCACGCCGTCCACCACGAGCGCCATCACTTCGCGCTCGCGCGACGACAGCGAGTTCGCGGCGGGCCGCGTGCCGATCGCGGCCGGCGCCTCCGGCAAGCCGCGCATCGCCGCCTCGACGGACGCCAGCAACTGGTCATGGTCGAAGGGCTTCTCCGAAATCCACCGCGTGGAACTTGAATGCCTGCCGCGCGGCCGCGATGTCCGCGTGCGCAGTGATCACGATGACCGGCAACCGCGAGGGATGGCCGGCGAGCGCCTCCTGCATCTCCGGGCCGGACATGCCGCCCATGCGGATGTCGGCGATCACCACGCCTCGCCAGCCCGGCTCGATGGCGCGCAGGAAGTCTTCCGCGCAGGCGAACATCGCCGTGGCGTGGCCGTGCAGGCTGAACAGGAGCCCGAGCGCGTCGCGGATCGAAGGATCGTCATCCACGATGAAGACGGTTTGCCGATGCACCTCATTCGTCATGTGTCGTTCCCGCCCCGATGGGGATTGTGAAGTGGACCCTTCCCTGCGCGCCCGGCTGCGCCCACAGCCTGCCGCCGTGGGCCTCCACCACGGCCCGGCTGATGGCGAGCCCGATGCCCATGCCGCCGGGCTTGGACGACGCGGGCGACTCGAAGATGCCTCGCGCCTGCTCGGGGGTGAGGCCGGCGCCGGTGTCCTGCACCGAGACCACCACCTGCTCCCCCTGCCGCTGCGCGCGCAGTTCCACCCGGCGGGCCGCGTCGGCCGGCAGCCGCGTGTCCGAAGCTGCCTCGATCGCGTTGGCGAGCAGGTTGCGCAACACGACGGCGATCTGCACGCGATCGATCCACAGGGGGCAGCGGCCCCCGTCGGCGACTTCCAGCTGCACGCGCAGTTCCCCCGCCCGGACGACCTGGGCCCGCGCCGCTTCGGCCAGCAGGTCGGGCAGTTCGGTGAGCTCCAGCTGGGTGGAGCGCTCGCGGAAGAAGCGCCGCAGCCGGTTGACGACCTGCCCGGCGCGCGCGGCCTCCGCCGCGAGCTTGTCCGACACCTCGAGCAGTCCGCGCGCGGAGGGATCGTTCTCGCCGAGCCTGCGGGCCAGCATCTGCGACACGCGGGCATAGGTGCCCATGGCGGTGAGCGGCTGGTTGAGTTCGTGCGCGAGCGCAGCGGCCATGTCCCCCGCCGCCGCCAGGCAGGGGACGCGCGCAGCGCTTCCTCCGCCGCCTGCTTCTCGTCGACGATGGCACCCAGCAGGATGCCCGTGCAGGTGAGCGCGGCGACGAGGATCTGGAACTCGAAGACGGTGAGCGGCAGGTACTGCCCCGTGTGCACTGCCGCGATGAGCAGCGCCTGCACCAGCGCGGCCCCCCAGATCGCGCCGATCGCGCCGAAGCGCGTGGCGGCCCACACCACCGGCAGGAAGAGCAGGTAGAACAGCTTGAACTGCTGCTGCGGCTCCTGCTGGAAGATGGCGATGATCGCCATCAGCGTGACCAGGGCGATGAACCACCATTCGCCCGAACGGAGCATCGTCCGGGTGAGCGTCCGGTGCCGGCCGCTGGCCAGCACGAACAGCACGGGCAGGGTGACGACGAGGCCGACCCCGTCGCCGATGAAGGCGCGGTGGACCACGGCGGGAATGCGGGTGAACGGCACGACGCCCACGGCCCAGAGCGCGCCGGCACGCAGCGACGCGGCGATGAGGGCGCCGCCTCCCCCAGCGCCGGGAAGGCGATGGCCGAGCGCCGGTCGATCAACGGCAGCTCGCCGCCCAGCCATCGGCGCAGCCCGGCCGCGGTGGCGGCATAGCCGGCGGTGAGGGCGCCCGTCGAGACCACCAGCGCCGCGAACGGGATGCGCTCGACCCCGATGAAGGCCTCGGCGGCGGCGGCGGCCGCCCACACGACGGGCCAGGCCCTCGCGTGCACGAACAGGAGGCCGACCGCGAGCGCGGACTGCGGGTTCCACGGCGTGATGTTCAGGCCACGCATCGGATAGACGAAGCTGACCCGGCCCAGCGCGAGGTAACCCGCGAAGAACAGCGCCGTCCTGGCGAGCGGCAGGAGGTTCCGCTCGCCCGCGGAGATGGCGACAGGGGCGCGCGGGACCGGCATGCCTCGATTGTGGACCGCCCGGCACCGTCGCCCCGGTTCACTCTCAAGGGCGGACGCGGACGGGATGGCGGCGCCGCACTCCGCGCTAAGCGCCTGCGCGGCCGGCGGCGCCTCGCGCCTTTTCGAGCTGCTCTGCCTGCACCCATGCGCTGCGCCGGATGCCTTCCTCTTCCCAGACGAAGCGAACGCGTTGCCCGCAGACGTCGTCGACCACGACATCGCGCCCGTGCGTAGGCGCAAACGCGCGATCCCCCACCCGGCATGCCGCCGGGGGTTCGGCGGCCGGCGGGTTGCGCCCGGGTCGGTCAGGATGCGTCATGCGCCGGCGACCATGTCGCGGCACGCGCGCGCGCATCGGCGGCAGGCTTCGGCGCAGCGCTGGCAGTGGTCGTGCTGGTGCCTCCCGCATTCCTCGCCGCAGGCCTCGCAGATCTCGGCACAGACGCGGCAGAGGGCGGAAACCTGTTCGCCGCCGCGGGCCATGACGGCCGCGGCCAGCGCGCAGATTTCGGCGCAGTCGATGTCGAGGGCGATGCAGCGGGCCATCATCTTGACGTCGTCTTCGCGCAGGCAGGCCGTCGCGCAGCGGTTGCATTCCGCCGCGCATGCGTAGCAGGCCTCGATGCATGCGTCGTACTTGCTTTCCATCGGGTTCTCCCGTGAATGCCGGCAGTGCCGGCGAACCTCCCGCCGGAACGGGTACCTGCAAGCAGCGTATTTGAACAAATGCAGTTCGGCAATCGGACCCGTCCGACGTCGAGCGGATGGCGTGCGCCGCCGGGACGAAGGGGGCGCCCCAAAAAAGCACCCCGCCGAGGCGGGGTGAACTGATGAAAAACCACACCCAGCAGCGATCGACCGCTGGAACTTCAATGTACCCAGTTCTTCGGTGAAGGCCGCGTTTCCGGCCGCGATCGAGGGTTCGCCCGTACGTGGCCCGTCGGACAGCTCGCGTTCGTCGATCGCCCAAGGGTCGGGAAAGCGGTCTGTGCCGCTGCAGTCTCAGGGCTTGAACACGAAGCCCGGCTTGATCGCCACGTTCGCGGGAATGGGCTGCAGGTCGGAGAACAGCGCCGGGTGGGTCTGCATGACGTTGAGGATGAACTTCGGCTCGATGTGCTTGTTGACGTCGAACGTGGTCTTGATCACGCCCAGCCGCTGCAGCGTGTCCTGCGCCTTCCACAGGGCACGGTAGTTGTGCGCGGACATGCGGCGGTCCACCTGCTGGATGTTGTACTGCATCGCCGCTTCCGCGACGTCCAGCTTCAGCCCGGGAATCCAGCGCGTGCCGATGGCGGCGGCCTGCTTCGGGTTCTTGCGCATCCACTGGTCGGCCTCGGACACGCCCGCCGAACTTCTCGATGGTCGCCCCATTCTTCTCGACCCGGGGCCGCAGCGCGACGTTGAAGCCGAGGTAGGAAATCACGTCGCCGCCGCGGATCACCTCGATCGCGCCCGGCACGTCCTTCATGCCGATGACCGGGGCCGGGTCCCGTGCCACGAACGCATCCACGCCCTTGGCGAGCAAGGCCACCGTCATCTCCGGCGGCGGCGTGTTGACCAGCGTCACGTCGGCCGGCGTCAGGCCGCCCTTCTCGAGCAGGCCGAGGATGTAGAGGTGGTTGATCGTGCCGAACGAGGTCGCGATCCTCTTGCCCTTGAGGCTCTTCAGGTCGCCCTTGACGATGCCGGAGCCGCCGTTCGCGATGAGCGCGAGCGTGGCATCGGATCCGAGCTTGGTGGCGTTGCCGCTGAAGTTGCCGAAGAACACCAGTCCATGCCGCGCAGGATGGCGCCGATCGCCGGGACACCGGCCTGGACCATGTCGGTCTCGCCCGCCTGCAGCGCGTTGAGCGCATCGACGCCGGTGGCGTAGGGACGCGCGATCGTCACGTCGAGCCCGTACTTCTCGAAGAAGCCGCGCTCGACGGCGATCGGCAACGCCAGCATGTCGACGGCGGCCACCATGCCGACCCTCAGCTTGACGGGGTTCGTGGCCTGCGCCAGTGCCAGCGACGGCAGCAACAGCAGGGAGCAGAGCAGCAGTGCGATTCGTCTCATCATGTCATCCTCCAGGTTGTAGGGGTTCCACGCGTTTCACCCAATAGGGGCGGGCGACGGTCGCCAGGTCCGATCGCTTCACCCCCGAACTTCGACGGCGTTGTCCTGCGTACCGGACACCCTGCCGTAGGTCTGGAACCGCTGGACGTGGAAACGCTCCGGCGGAAACGGCAGCGTGACCAGGGATGTTCACCTTGTCCGACGCGCCCGCAAGGCCCGCGATCTTCTGCGGCGCGGAGATCGTCAGCCAGGCCTGCCACGCGAGATAGCAGCCCGCGATCGCCAGCAGGATGTGGAATCGCCGCGACCGGAGGGCGTCACGGAGCATGGCTCAGGCCGACCGCACGAGTTGAAGGACGCGCCCGCACAGGGCCTTGAAGCGGTCGTCGTCGTGCAGGTCGTCCCACACCCGGGGCCGCGGCAGGTCGACGGCGATCTCCTCCAGCACCCGCCCCTTGGACAGGGCGACCACCCGGTTGCCGAGGAAGACCGCTTCCGCGACGTCGTGGGTGATGAAGATGACCGTGGGCCGCTTCTGCTCCCAGATCCGCGTCAGTTCCTCCTGCAGGGTCATGCGCGTCTGCGCATCCACGCTGGCGAAGGGTTCGTCCATCAGCAGCACGTCCGGCTCGTTGGCCAGCGCCCGCACCACGCCCACGCGCTGCTGCATGCCGCCCGACAGTTCGTTGGGATAGCGCCCCGCCGCTTCGGACAGCTTGGCCAGCGCCAGGTAGTCGTGCGCGATCTTCTCGCGCTCGGCGCGGCCGACGCCGCGCATCTTGGGGCCGAAGGCGACGTTGTCGAGGACGGTGCGCCAGGGGAAAGAGCGCGAACGACTGGAACACCACCCCGCGGTCGGGGCCCGGTCCCTTCACCGGGCGGTCGCCGACGAGGATGTCTCCGCCGGTGTGCGGAATGAAGCCCGCGATCATGTTGAGGAGCGTGGTCTTGCCGCACCCCGACGGGCCGACGACGGACACGAACTCGCCCGCCGGGACCTGCAGCGACAGGTCTCGCACCGCGGTGACGTTCGTGCCCGCGTGGACATCGAAAAAAGGTCTTCGAAAGGTTGCGGATCGTCAGGCTTTTCACTTCGTCACCAGTCCCCATCGCTGTCCGGTGGCCTGCTCGATCGGCGCAAGGATCCAGCTGTCCACGATGTACCAAAGAATGCCGAGGATGATCATCCCCAGCAGGATTTCGACCACCGAGCCGGCGCGGCGCGCATCGAACATGAGGAAACCGATGCCGCTGGTGCCGACGATGATCTCGGTGGCGATGAGCGCGCGCCAGCCATAGCCGAGGCCGTTGCGCAGGCCGGTCATGATGTTGGGGAGCGCACCCGGCAGCACCACCTCCCAGAGCAGGCGGGTGCGCGAGGCGCCGAGGCTCTGCGCGGCGCGGTGCATGGTGATGGGAATCGAACGCACGCCCAGCACCGTGTTCAGGACGACCGGGAAGATGACCGTGTAGACGATGACGACCGTCATGGTCGTCAGCCCGTAGCCGAACCAGATCACCAGGATCGGCAACCAGGCGATGTCGCCGATGGCCTGGAAGAACAGCAGCACCGGCCACAGCGCCTTGTGCGCCCCCGGCTGAGGCCCACCAGATGCCGAGGGGAATGCCCAGCACGATGCCCCAGAAGGACCCGACGGCGAGGCGCACGAGGCTGTCCTGCAGGTACTCCGGCAAAACGCCGGTGTAGACGAGCGACCCGAACGAGCGCACGACCTCCGCCGGCCCCGGCAGGAAGGCGCGCGGGAAGACCTGCAGCTCGGCGACGGTCCACCGGCCACGACCAGCGGAACGAACGGAACGAGGGTGGCGATCGACGGCCAGCGCGTCGTCAGGCGCAGGTAGCGGCTCCAGGCCCTGAGGAGAAGCGTCGTCATGCGCGCTGCACCAGGCCCCAGCGCTCGCTGGTGGCGCGCTCGATCGGCGCCAGCAGCAGCCGATCGAGCAGCAGCCACAGCACGCCGATGACGACCATGCCGAGAACGATCACTTCGGTCTTGTAGAAATCGCGCGCCACGAACAGCATGTAGCCGAGGCCCACGTTGGTGGCGATCATCTCCGCGGCGATCAGCCCGCGCCAGGCGAAGCCCAGACCGGTGCGGATGCCGGTGACGATGTTGGGAAGCGCGCCCGGCAGCAGGACTTCGGTCAGCATCGCCCATCGCCCCGCTCCCAGTGACGCCGCCGCGTTGCGCAACTGGCGGGGAATGGTCGAGACGCCCAGCAGCGTGTTGTACGTGACGATGAAGAACACGGCATTGAAGATGACGAAGGTGATGGCGCCGAACCCGTAGCCGAACCACAGCGATGCGACCGGGATCCACGCGATGCCTGCCAGCACCGAGAAGAACCTGAAGGGCGGCGTGAGGAAACTGGAGACCGCCGGGCTGATGCCCATCGCGATGCCCGGGGAATGGCGAACACCAGCGCGAGGACCGTGCCGACCGTCACGCGCAGGAGGCTCGCGCCGATGTGCCGAATCAAGGTGCCGTCCTCGACGCCGTCGAGACCGGCCTGGACCACTGACGCGAGACTCGGAAACAGGCGCGCGTTGACCTCGAAGTACGGGACCAGGACCGCCCACATGACAAGCAGCACGGCAAAAGGCGCGCAGAACCAGAGCGTCGACGAGAGCCAGTGCCGCATCAGTCAGTCAACCTTTCCACAAATTCCCCGTCGCCAAGCCTAGGCTGTCGAGCGTCACAGTGTTTCAGTGTTTGCCCTTGCGGCAACCTGAGAAGATATGATGTAGCTATAACTTCGGCTCAATCCGGCGTGACCCCACCGCTCCACTCGATCATCTCCGTGCTCCACCTGAAGCAGCTGCGGCTGCTGGTGGCGCTGGGCGAGCACGGCTCGCTGCTGAAGGCCTCGCAGCAGGTCGCATTGACGCAGCCGGGCGCGAGCAAGTCACTGCAGGAGATCGAGACGACCTTCGGCACCCCGCTGTTCGTCCGCACCAACCGCGGCCTGGAGCCCAATGCCTTCGGCCATTGCGTGATCCGCTATGCGCGGTTGATCCAGACGGACCTGGCGCACCTGCGCGACGAGCTGGTCGGCATCCAGCGTGGCCGGGCGGGCGGGTGGCCGCCGGCGTCATCATGGGCGCGGTGCCGCTGCTCACGGACGCGATCTCCGCGCTCGTCGCGCGGCAGCCCGAGTTGTCGGTGGAGATCGTCGAGGACACCAGCGCGGCCCTGCTGGCCCATCTCGACGCCGGCCGGCTCGACCTGGCGATCTGCCGCACGACCATCACCCGGGCGCCGCACATCTACGAGAGCGTGAAGCTGCAGGACGAGACGCTCGCGGTGATCGCCAACGTCGGCCATCCCCTGCGGCGCGCGAAGAAGCTCGCCCTGCAGGAACTCGCGCCGTATCGGTGGGTGGTGTACCGCGCCAACATGCCGATGCGGCTCCTGCTCGAAGCCGAGTTCCGCGAGGGCGGAATCCGCTTCCCGCAGCACCTGCTCGAGACGACCTCCGCCTTCGCGACGCTGGCGCTGCTGAAGGCCAATCCTTCCTTCGTGGCCCCGGTGTCGATCGAGGTCGCGCAGTTCTTCGCACACCAGCAGATGTCGTGCATCCTGCCGCTGCGGCTGGCGTCACGCAGCGAACCCTATGAGCTCGTCACGCGCAAGGGCGCGCAGGTCTCTCCCGCCGCCAAGCTGCTGTTCGACGAACTGGTCCATCGGCAGTCCTGAGTTGTCGATGTTCATCCCGGCTTGCGTGTGCTATAACGTTTGCTCATTGCCAAGCCGATTGCCATGGCCCTCATCCAGTACATCACCCAGATCCAGTTCGAGTTCGGCGCCATCGGCCTGCTTGGCGCAACATGCGAACGCATCGGCATCCGCCGGCCGCTGATCGTGACGGACCGGGGCGTGCGGGCCGCCGGCATCATCGACACGGTCCTCGCCGCGCTCGGGCAGGCCGGCACCGTCGCCGTCTACGATGGCACGCCGCCGAACCCGAACGAGGCGGCCGTGCGCGAGGCGGTCCATGCGTACCGGGAGGGCGAATGCGACGGCATCGTCGCCGTGGGCGGCGGCTCGTCCATCGACCTGGCCAAGGGTGTCGCCGTCTGCGCGACACACGATGGCCCGTTGCAAAGCTTCGCCGTGATCGAAGGCGGGGCCGATCGCATCACCTCTCGCACGGCCCCCGTCATCGCCGTCCCGACGACCGCCGGCACCGGCAGCGAAGTGGGGCGCGGCGCGATCCTCATCCTCGACGATGGCCGCAAGGTCGGCGTGATCTCTCCCTTCGTCGTTCCCAAGGTCGCCATCTGCGACCCGGCGCTGACCCCGGGCCTGCCGCCGGCGCTGACGGCGGCCACCGGGATGGATGCCATCGCGCATTGCATCGAGACCTTCCTGTCGCCCGCCTTCAATCCGCCCGCGGACGGCATCGCGCTCGATGGCCTGTGGCGCGCATGGCGCCACATCGAGCGTGCGACGCGCGAGCCCGGCGACCGCGACGCGCGGCTGAACATGATGAGCGCGTCGATGCAGGGCGCGCTGGCATTCCAGAAAGGGCTCGGGTGCGTGCACAGCCTGAGCCACTCGCTCGGCGGCATCGATCCGCGGCTGCATCACGGCACGCTGAACGCGATCTTCCTGCCGGCCGTGATCGCCTTCAACCAGTCGGCCGCCTCGGTGCGCGACGAAGAGAAGCTCGCCCGCCTGGCCAACGCGATGCGCCTTGGCAGCAGCGACGAGGTGGGGCCGGCCGTGCGCGCCATGACCGAGCGGCTCGGCTTGCCGACGGGCCCGCCCAACTGGGCGTAACGCGCGCGATGTTCCCCGCCATCATTCGCGGTGCCTTGAAGGACCACAGCCACCGGACCAATCCGCGCGTCGCCTCCGAAAGTGATTACGAGGCGATGCTCGAAGCCAGCATGTAGGGACGCGGGCCGCGATGGCGCGCTTGATGAACACGACGTTGAACGGAGAGACAAACATGCCGAAAGCCTACTGGGTCACCACCTACCGCGCGATCAAGGACGCCGACAAGGTGGCTGCCTACGCCAAGCTCGCAGGTCCCGCGCTCACCGCGGCAGGAGGCCGCTTCCTGGCACGTGGTGCGCCGTCGGCTGTCTATGAACTGGGCCTGATGGAGCGCACTGTCCTGATTGAATTCGAAACCGTCGAACAAGCTGTGGCCGCCCATGACAGCCCGGCCTACCAGGCGGCACTGGCCGCTCTCGATGACGGCGCGGACCGCGACATGCGGATCGTTGCGGGGGCCTAGGATCCCGACCAGGGAAGGTGCCTTGATTCGCGTGCAGCGGCGTCAAGGGCACGCGCCACCGAATGTCTGCTTCCGCCGCCGAGAGCGGACATTCGACGCCGCCAGCTGAGGCCCTGCGGCAGTTGACTTCCAAGCTGGCACGCAGCGGGGACTCCCTCGCCGCGTGCTTCTACCGCGGCGCTGAAGGGCGCTGCGCATGGCACTTGCGAGCTAGTTCTTCGTGAACACGACCCGCACCTCTCCCCTGCCGAGCACCTGCGAAAGCGCTGCAGGATCGTCGATCCGTCCCGTGCGCGTATACGAGTACGGAGAGTCGAATGTCAGGTAAAAGACGACGAGGGTGTCCGAGCCCCACAGCATGAGGTCACCGGTGCGGATCGTTCGCGGCGTCGTGGAGGCGGTCGGAAGGGGCCTCGACAGCTTGACGTGCTTCTCATTGCCGTTCAGGTCCGGCATGTCGAGCGTCAGCGGCAGCATGGCAGCGAACGCGCGCGCGCCTTCAGTATCGGCGAGCGTGATCGAGAATCGGCGTTCACCGATTGCCATCCACACCCGCTTCTCCGCGGGTGTGTCGGCGCCGCCCGCAGCGCTCGTCGGAACGGCGAATGAAGGCAGCATGGCGGCACAGAGCGTGGCCGCGGCAAGGGATCTAAGCTTCATGACTGGGTCCTGAGATCTTGGGGCGATGTCACTGTGCGACCTGGTGGGCCTTCCGCCGGCGGGTACCCGACCCTCAGGTCCTGGTTCCGGCCAGATCTCCATGCGCATCTACGCCGCTGCGGGTCGGAGGCTCTGCTTGAAGAATGCGTCCAGCTTGTCGAACGGGATCTTCTTCAAGTTGTCGTAGAGGTCGACGTGGTCGGCGTCCGGAACGATCAGGAGCTCCTTGGGTCCGGTTGCTGCCTTGTAGACGTCTTCCGAGTAGTACCGCGAATGGGCGTTGGCGCCATGCACGAGCATGATGGGTCGAGGCGCGATCATGTCGATGTTCGCTGCCATCGGGAACTGGAAGAACGGCATCGGCGTCGTGGCGGTCCATGCCGTCGTGGAGTTGATCGACCGGGTGTGGAAACCTCGGGGCGTCCGGTAGTAGTTGAAGAACGCAGCCAGGACCGGGTCCGGATTCGGCGGCAAACTCTCCGGCAGCCCCCGATCGCCCTTGAGGATGTTGCCGTTCTTGTCGAAGGGGACTTCGTGGTACCCGACAGCGTACTTGCCGCTCTCGGCGTCTGCCCAGCGCTGCTGGCCCGGTAGTCGATGACCTCCTGCCGCTGCTCACGGGTATAGCTGTCCCTGTAGCTGCGGCTGATGCTGCGGGACATGTCGTACATCGAGGCAGTCGCCACCGCCTTGATGCGCGAATCGCCGGTGGCCGCCGTCAGCGCCATGCCGCTCAGCCCGCAGATTCCGACGGCGCCGATGCGATCGCGATCGACAGCCGGAAGCAAGCCGACATAGTCAACGGCTGCGCTGAAGTCTTCGGTGAAGAACTCGGGCGAAGCGACGTTGCGCACATTGCCTCCGCTCTCGCCAGTGAATGAAGGGTCGAACGCAACCGTAACGAAGCCGCGGTCCGCCAGCGTCTGCGCGTAGAGGCCGGACGCCTGCTCCTTCACCGCACCAAAGGGTCCGCTCACCACAAGAGCCGGCAGCTTTGCACCGCCCCCGCTTTTCGGCGCGTAGAGGTCCGCGGCGAGCGTGATGCCAAAGCGGTTCTTGAACGTCACCTTTTGGTGAACCACCCGGTTGCTTCGAGGGAACGTCTTGTCCCATCCCTTCGTGAGGGTCATGGCCCTGCGTTGCTCATTCCGCTGACCCGCAGCGATGGCCGATGCACCCACCAAAGGAGTGGTTCCCAGTGCAAGGCCCGCTTGCAGCGTGCGGCGGCGAGAAAGATTCGTGATGGTCATTGAAAAGTCCTTCGTATCGATCGGCGCTGGTGTCCGGTGCCTCTGCAAAGACGTACCCGGACGCCACCGAATGCGTGATGCAGCTAGTTTGCCGGCGACCCGCGCGCGTGACTAGATAATGAATCCTGAAAGCGCCTAGTAGGCGCGCTAATCAATCATGGAGAACTGGATGGCCAGAAGGAACTTGAACGATCTGCTGGGCTTCGTGGCCGTTGCGCGCGAGGGTAGCTTCACGCGCGCAGCGGCCACACTGGGTGTCACGCAATCAGCTCTGAGCCAATCCATCCGTGGCCTCGAAGAGCGGCTGCAGATACGCCTGCTGACCCGCACGACGCGAAGCGTCTCGACGACCGCGGCTGGCGAACGCCTGATGCGTGCCATAGGGCACCGGTTCGACGAGATCGAATCCGAGCTTGCGGCACTGACCGAGCTGCGGGAGAAGCCGGCCGGCACGGTTCGCATCACCTGCGGCGATCACGTGCTCCGCAGCGTGCTTCTGCCGAAGCTCGTCCCGCTGCTGCGTGACTATCCGGACATCTCGCTGGAATTCGACATGAACTACGGCTTCCGCGACATCGTCGCGGACCGGTTCGACGCCGGGGTTCGGATGGGCAGCACAATAGACAAGGACATGATCGCAGTCCCCATCGGGCCGCCGCTGCGCATGGCCGTCGTTGCGACCCCCGACTACTTCGAGGCGCATCCTCGCCCCAAGGTCCCACAGGACCTCACGGCGCACCGCTGCATCAACCAGCGCATGCCGACGTCCGGCGGGTTGTACGTATGGGACTTCGAGAAGCGGGGCCGCAAGGTGAACGTGCGGGTGGACGGGCCCTTGATCTTCAACACCTCACCGCCGCAAGTGGACGCCGCCTTGGCAGGCCTCGGGGTGGCCTTGCTGCCGGAAGACGAAGTGATGCCGCACATCTCGGCGGGACGTGTGGTGCGCGTGCTGGAGGACTGGTGCCCGCGATTTTCGGGCTACCACCTGTACCACCCGAGCCGCCGCCAGCCATCGCCGGCGTTCACGCTGGTTGTGGAGGCACTTCGTTTTCGCACGTGATGCCAGTGGCAATCCATTAGCAGCACTTCTAGGTGCATTCAGCATCCATTGTCTAGTCATGGAGGAATGCGGCGCGCAAACTTCCAGCCATGACGCATTCAACCAAACCGTCCACGAGTGCAGAGCCCGCGCATTGGGGCGGGGTCTTCGCGATGTCGCTGTGCGTGTTCGCGCTCATCGCTTCCGAATTCATGCCGGTGAGCCTGCTCACGCCCCTCGCCGCCGAGCTAGGCGTAACCGAGGGCGCAGCCGGGCAAGGCATCGCGATCTCTGGAGCGTTTGCCGTCCTGACCAGTCTTTCGATCCCGCTGGCCGGGCGCATGGACCGCAAGGCAGTCTTGCTCACCCTGACCGCCCTGATGGCTGCATCCGGGACCGTGGTCGGCATGGCACAGAGCTACATCATGTACATGGTCGGCCGCGCGCTCATCGGTATCGTGATTGGCGGCTTCTGGTCTTTGTCTGCCGCCACTGCAATGCGGCTGGTGCCGCACGAGCAGGTCCCTCGGGCTATGGCGATCTTCAATGGCGGTAACGCGCTCGCCACTGTGCTGGCTGCGCCGCTGGGCAGCTATCTGGGCGGAGTGTTCGGCTGGCGCGGCGCTTTCCTGTCGCTGGTACCCGTCGCGGCGATTGCCCCGGCTTGGCAGTGGGTGAGCCTGCCGGCCATGCAAGCTCCGTTGCGCGCGGCGCGACCCGGGAATGTCTTTGCACTTTTCAAGGACAGGCATGTCGCCTTGGGAATGGCCGCATGCGCGGCCTTCTTCATGGGGCAGTTTGCCCTCTTCACCTATGTGAGGCCCTTCCTCGAAGGCGTCACGCACACCAGCGTCTCGATGTTGTCTCTGGTCCTGTTCATCATCGGGGTGGCAGGTCTGCTCGGCACCATGAGCATCGGCCGGGTGATCCGGCAGGCCTGTTCCGCACGCTCATCGCCATTCCGGTGCTGATGGCCTTCATCGCCGTAATGCTGGTGCTCTTCGGCGGGCAACTGGGCCCTGTGTCGACACTGCTCTTCTTCTGGGGCCTGATAGGCACGGCGGCCCCGGTTGGCTGGTGGAGCTGGCTCGCCCGAGCGTTACCCGACCACACCGAGGCCGGCGGCGGGCTGATGGTCGCCGTGATCCAACTGGCCATTGCGGGCGGTTCGACAGCCGGTGGCGTCCTCTTCGATCGAAGCGGTTACCGGGGCACGTTCGCGGCGAGCGCAGGCGTGCTGCTCATTGCTGCAGTCCTGGTGCTTCTGGCCTCACGCGCTCGCACGACACCCGCTCACGGCGCATTCTCAACCGACAACTGAGCCTTGGCGAACGCTCGGCTCGCAAGATGGGCTCGCTGAGGGCGTTCGACTGGCGACGTCTGCTTGGGGTCGGGAGCAGGCATCACGCAACTGTCACCTCATGACTTCGCCGAATGCGCCGAGCCGTGCCCCCCGCCGCCGGCGAGTTCGGCAGCCGCGGCTAGTTCAGCGTCACGATTTCCTCGGCAATGGTCGGATGCAGAGCCACGGTGCGCCGGAAGTCCGTCCACGTGGCCCCGGCGGTGAGTGCGACGGCCACCAGTTGGATCATCTCCGCGACGCCTTCGCCGAAAAGATGGACGCCGACCACGCGGTCGGTCGCGCCATCGACCAGTACCTTGATGAACACCGGTCGTCCGAGCCGGCGAACGCCTGCGCCATGGCGCGGAACTTCGTCTGCAGCACCCGCAGCTGCGGGTACTTCTCGCGGGCGCTCTCCTCGGTGAGGCCGACCGTGCCGATCTCCGGCGTGCTGAAGACGGCGGTCGGGATCAGGTGGTAGTCGATCGGCATCGCCGTGCCGTCGCCGAAATGACGGTCGGCGAACGCGTGGCCTTCGCGGATGGCCACGGGCGTGAGGTTCACGCGGTCGGTGACATCGCCGATGGCGAAGATGGAGTCGACATTGGTGCGGCCCTCGTCGTCGACGCGGATCGCACCGATGGGGTCAGTGGCGACGCCGGCGTCCTCCAGCCCCAGTCCCCGGATGTTCGGGACCCGCCCGGTGCAGAGAAGCACCTGGTCCACCTCCGTGCGTGCCGGCACTGTCCAACACGCGCAGGCCCGTCGCGACTTTCTCGATGCTCCGCACCTCCGGGCCGAACCGCGTGCGGATGCCGCGGCGCGCGTGGTGCGCGGCCAGCAGGTCACTCACGTCCGGGTCGAAGCCGCGCAGCAGGCGGGGACCGCGCACCAACTGGGTCACCTCGCTGCCCATGCCCGCAAGGATGCCCGCGAACTCGACGCCGATGTACCCGCCGCCCACCACAAGCACGCGGCGCGGCAGCTCGGGCAGGTGGAACACGTCGTCGGAGGTGATCGCCAGCTCGTGGCCCGGAAAGCCGTACACCGCCGGCTTGCCGCCGGTGGCCACCAGGATCCTCCCCGCCGTGACCTGCCGGTTGCTCCCCAGCAGCCGAACGGTGTGCGCATCGACGATCCGGGCGAATTCGCGGATCGTGTCCACGCCCGCGGTGCGCAGGTTGCGCTGGTAGATGCCCTCCAGCCGGTCGAGCTCGGCGTCCTTGCGATCGCGCAGCTGCGACCACTCGAAGGCCGGGATCTCGCCGAGCCGCCAGCCATAGGCCTGGCTCGCGACGTACTGGTCGCGAAAGCGGCTGGCGTAGACCAGCAGCTTCTTCGGCACGCACCCGCGATGGACGCAGGTGCCGCCATAGCGCGAGCCCTCGGCGATGCCGACCCGGGCGCCGTGGGTGGCGGCAATCCGCGCGGCGCGCACGCCACCGGAACCCGCGCCGATGACGAAGAGATCGAAGTCGTGCGCCGTCATGCGCGCTCGTGGAGAGTCATGGCGATCCGTGCGCCTCGAGCCTTCCGCAAGTGGAGTTGGCAACGTCGGAGTCGACCGCTGACCGCCGGGAAGAAAGAGTCTCCGCCATTGAAGAACAACCTGATCGCGGTAGCGAACTGCCGGCATGCGGCGTCTACTTTGGTGAGAGGAATCGCCATGGACGGACTATACGGCTGCGCCGAACAGTGCGTGACATCTGCTTCCGGCCAAAAAAAAGCAGACACCAGCCGCTTCCTAGGCAGCCGCTCCCTACAGACGGGCCAGTGCACGGATCACCGTAGCCTCGCGCGTAAGCCGTTTCTGGAACTTCCCGTAATTCGAGAAGTGGAGGTGCTGGTACACGTGACGCCGCCAGAAACTGATCCCATCATCGTGGTACTCGAGAACGCTCGCGAAGGCTGGCGATTCTTCCAAAGCGGGATCATAGTTGGCGTCCAGACCGACGAACAAGAACTCCGATGCACCGGGTGCTGCGCCCGGAAGGGGCGCGCCTCGAAGTGCCTGTTGAGCGTGGTGCTAGGGTGGCGCTGGTACACAGACGTCTCGAGGTTAGAAGGCGGTCGAGATCGTATGCCGGGGACTAGCGAGGGCCGCTTTCCGGCGCGGTCACCGCGTGCGCGTGCCGGTAGTGTTGCGAGTACCCTGAGAACTGGGTCCGGAGGGCGATCGGGCTTCCAGTGTTGCAATTCGTGCGGACATCTTCTCCCAGCGCTCGTTGCGTTTGTCCAAGAAGCCACTGAAAGCTTTTACGAATAGATGAACGAGGATGAGGATCAGCGCTTCTGCATTCGCGAGCAATAGGACGAACAGTTCCAGCCGCGCGATTGGTCCGTCTTTCATCAAGAAGTCGACGTTGACCCAAGTGAAGTAGAGAGTCGCAAATGCGATAGCAGCACGCTGGGCCCAACGAGAGACGAGTCGTGTCGCAAACAGCCTCTGTCGAGGCTTGAGGGCAGACCAAGAAATCACAAACGTCACCAAGGCCGCGATGAGGGCCCCGGCAGAACTCAGCCACCATTGCATGTGCTTTTCTCTCCTCTTGTTGCTGCATCGTCTCAGGAGAGCCTCGGAAGGGACGGTCTAGGACTGTTGTGAGTCGGAGGCAGACATCCGCGGAACAAAGGTCGAGTTAGCATGAGGCATGGCTTACCCTATCGATAAGAAGCTTGTAGTCGCCGTTTCGAGCCGCGCAGTGTTCGACATGGACGAAGCGAACGGTGTCTTTGATGACCAAGGTGTCGAGGCATACAGGAAATATCAGCTCGGAAGACTCGATCTTCCGTTTGAACGAGGGGTCGCTTTTCCATTTATTCGGCGACTGCTCAGACTTAACGAGCTCTACCCAGATCAGCAGCCAGTGGAGGTGGTCGTACTATCGAGGAACAGCCCCGATACAGGACAGCGCTTCTTTCGTTCGTGCCGCCACTATGGCTTGGCGATTTCACGTGGCGCGTTTCTCTCGGGCCAGTCACCCCACCTGTATATCGGCGCCTTCGATGCGTCGCTCTTCCTGAGTGCGCACCGGGGTGACGTTGTGGACGCCACGATGAGGGGCTTCCCGGCGGGTTTGGTACTTCCCTCGAAAGTAGCCGACGATGACTTAGACCACGAACTGCGAATCGCTTTCGACTTCGACGGCGTGCTTGCGAACGACGAGGCGGAGAAAGTTTACGTTCGCGTGAACAGTCTTCAGCCATACCATGACTACGAGGTTGCGAATAGGGCAACACCGCATGAACCGGGGCCCCTCAAAGACCTTTTCACCCGAATCGGATTTTTCCAAAGGCTTGAGGCGAAGCGCTCCTTGAAGGAGCCTTCGTACGTTCCAGCTTTACGCGTCTCCATAGTCACCGCGCGCAACGCTCCAGCAGATGAGCGCGTCGTTACCACTCTCCGTTCTTGGGGATTTGACGCAGCGGAGCTGTTCTTGATGGGCGGCATCGAGAAGAAGCGCGTACTCGATGTGCTGAAGCCGCACATCTTTTTTGATGATCAACTCGTACACCTCGAGACGGCGGCGTCATCCACCCCTTCCGTGCTGATTCCGTTCGGGATCCGCAACGAAGAACTGAGGAAAGCAGTGATCCCCGGAGCTTCAGACCTTGAGCTTCCCGAGTGACCGGCTTCTGCTTTCGGCGGCGGATTCAACCGATGCAACAGATTCGCTGAACATCTCAGCGGGTGTGTGGAAGCCGAGCGTCTTGCGCGGCCTCTCGTTCAATTGTTTCGCTATTGCGTTGAGCTGGGTCTGGGAGAAGTCCGAGAGGTCCATGCCCTTCGGCATGTACTGACGGAGTAGACCGTTGGTGTTCTCGTTGCTTCCGCGTTGCCGGGGGCTCTGGGGGTCGCAGAAGAAGACTTGGATGTCGGTGGCCATGGTGAACTGCTTGTGGGCATGCATCTCTGTGCCTCGATCCCGGGTCAGGGATTTATAGAGCTCCTGCGGCAGCTTGCGGGCATTCTTGATCAGGGCGTTGACGACCGTCTGCGAGTCTTTGCCACCGAGCTTCACCAGCATCACGTATCGCGTCTGTCGCTCGACCAGCGTGGCAATCTGGCTGTTGCGACTGCCGAAGACCAAGTCACCTTCCCAGTGTCCAGGCACGGCTCGGTCTTCGACCGAAGCGGGTCGCTCGCTGATCGAAACGGCATCGGCGATCTGCCCGTGGATCGCCGTCTTCTGCGTGTAGTGCCGAGAGCGGCGCATCCCGCGCGTGCGTCTCAGGTGTTCCAGCAGCTCCTGGCGCCACGCGCTTGAATGAACACGCCGCGGTAGATGGTCTCGTGTGACACGTGGAGGCTCTGGTCGCACGGATAAGTATGCTCTAGCCAACCTGCAATCTGCTCCGTCGCCCAGAGCAGCCGGAGCTTCTCAGCTACGAGCCGGGCCAACGCGCGGTTGTTCCGCAACTTGCAGGTCTTGGGGAGCCGCGCTCGATCCCAAGCCGCCGCATCGGCCGGCTGGCGCGATAGCCGTCGCAGCCGCCGTTGCGCTGGATCTCTCGGCTGATCGCCGAAGGTGCTCGCCAAGTCGAGCCGCGGTTGATCGAATAGATTCGCCGGCCACCATAGCCCGGGAGATCTCCTCCCGTTCGGCTAGCGTCAGCGCAGCCGGTGACCGCGCTCGTTGCGGCGGCCGAAATCCTCCGGTCGCCGGAAGAATCTGGTGGATCGACGTATGAGGCCGATCAAACAGCTTGCCGATCTCATGCAGTGTCCAGCCTTGCTTCCAGCGCTCCCACATCAGCGCCTTCTGGCGGTCCGAGTAGTAGATCCGTGGCCGTCGCTTCATTTGCAACACTCCTTCCGCCACCGCGGTGGTTAGTGTGTTGCATCGACCGGTTGAATCCGCCACCCATACCAGCCATTGCGGCCGGCCTGAAAGAGCCGCTCCAGCGGCCGCTAGTCTCCGCCGCTGCGGTCGGCTATTGCGGCCCGCAGGGATGTGCTGTCGAGCCCGTGGGCCGCCATCACGGATAGGAACGCTTCTTCAGCGGGATCACCCTGAAGCACGCGGCCTTCAAGTTCGCCTCGATGCGGCGGGAGCGCGCTGCGATCGAGCACTGGGCGGTAGGTCTGGAAGAACGCCAGAACCTCGTTCCCAGCCAGCACGCGCTTTTCCTCGGCGGATAACTTGCGGATCGAAGGCACGAGGACGCTGTAGCTCTCGGAAAGTGTGTTGGTGTGAGACGCTACCTGTGCGCGATCGGCGCGCGCTGGCCAACCCGGGATGCTGCTGGCCCAGCGCCCTATCATCTGATTGACGAGCGCCTTGCCGAATCGGGAACAAAGCCCGTCGTACACCGCACGCCATTGCACCGAGCGTTCGATGGCGTGCAAGACGTCGTCAATGACATGCTCAGTGGGTGGCAGACCGCTGGCCAGCACTTCCTGCGCAAGGTCCCTGACGTCTCGTGTGATCGGCTCGTTCATGCCAGCAATGTTAGCTCTCTGCTGACCCGCGGCCGGCCCAGGCTGCGGCCGCCGCAGAAATCTGCTGCCGGCCAAAAGCAGCCCTCAATGTCCTCCGGGGCGCGCCGTCACGTTGCTGCCTACCGAAAGTAGCTGACTACCAAATGGCTTGGGCCCATGCGCCCACACGCAAGTGGTGGTGAGTGCGATCGCGGCGGACCCGCAGTGACCGGTACAGGCCGAAAGGGCCACCATGCACGTTGACCACTTCATGTGTCGTCAAACAGTGCCCTCTAGATATGCCAGCGTTTGCGTGTGAGGAAGCCGTCTGACCGCGCAATAACCCGGACACCGGTAAAGACGCATCACAGAATCGCTCTTGTCCTCAGATTCTTTTCGCATGCCGCTATTCATATTGAAGAGTGCCCCTACACCCAGCCTGCACACGGTCGACGTCGAGAGCTTCGGCGCCTTGAAGGTACGGGAGCGCGACCACATCCAGCAGGCGCTCAAGCAAGCGCCGGAATGCATCGAGGAGGGGCTGCTGGTCCTCACCGAGGAATTCTCCGAGTGGGAAGGCGCGAACCGGCGGATCGACCTGCTGTGCCCGGACTTGCACTTGAACCTCGTAGTCGTCGAATTGAAGCGCACCGACGACGGCGGGCACATGGAGCTGCAGGCGGTGCGGTATGCAGCCATGGTGTCGGCGATGACCTTCGACAAGGCCGTGGCTACGCACGCGAAGTTCCTCCGGCGCGAAGGCATCGAAGAGGATGCCGAGCAGCGCATCCGCGACTTCTTGGGCAATCCCGACGATGACTTGGAGCTTACGGACAATCTTCGGATCATCCTGCTGGCTGCTGATTTCTCGAAGGAGGTGACATCCACCGTCCTCTGGCTAATCGAGCGCGGCGTGGACATCAGGTGCATGCGCATGATCCCGGCCCGTATCGCCGGCGAGATTGTGGTGGACATCCACCAGATCATCCCTCTGCCCTTGGCCGAGGAGTACCAGATCGCCATCCGCGAAAAGATCCAGCGCCGCGAGCGGGCTGAAGCGGCGGGCCGGGACTTCACCAAGTACGAGATCCAGACCTCGGAAGGACTCAAAACCGGTCTTCCGAAGAGACGCTTCATGCTGGAACTCATCTCGGAAGCGGTGCGACTGGGCGTGACGCCGCAGCAGATCATCAACGCGGCACCCTCCCGGCAATCGAACATGTTCGCCGAGGCGGAAGGCACCTTGAGCGGCGCGGCGGCGATGGCGCTGCTCCCAACCAAAGACCCGAAGCGGTACTTCTGCGAAGATGGCCTGGCATTCCACGCAGGCGGAAAGACCTACGTCCTGAGCAAGATGTGGGGCGAGTCGACCGAGCTGGTGGCCGAGGCCGTCACCGGGCTCTTGCCCCCGGCACGCTGAGGTGGAAAGCCATGGACAGCGAAGCGGCCTGAGCTCCGCACCCGCGCACGCCGGCGATGGTGGACAACGCGCCTACTTGATCGGCCTGTTGCTACGGATCTCGACGCGTCGCTCATCTGTGCCGCCGTCAGGCCTGCGCTCAGAGCGGAAGAGCGGAGGCATGCAATGCTTCGAACGGCGACGTCCGCTCCTGGCCGACCGACAGCAGCCGTGCCGCTCGCCTCTATCGCAAGCGGACTTGCTGATCGTTCTCGCCCTTTCGTACTTCGATGAGGGCTTCGAGCCCTTTCAGCATGCCGGTGAAGGTCGCGTATCCATGCTCGCTGGGCTCAAAGGTGGGATCCAGACGCTTGACCATCGGCCAGATCTCACCTTTGTTGACCCAGACATCTCCTCGCTTCTCGGCGAGAAGTCGTAACGCCCGTCGAATCAGGTCGGTAGGTGCGATGACGGGCGAGGGACCCGCCTCCTCAGGTGCGGCCGCTACGGCCACGCCTTCCACATCGCCCGCAACCCCGGCTCGGCCTGGACGGGGTTGGGCGCCGGTTCCTCTCTCACCTCGATCAAGTTCTCGTAATAGCGGAACTCGTGGCAGCTCTTTGCCCAATGGCGGTTCGTTGCCTTGCGAGTTCCCACTCCGATCAGGTCCTGCCGGCGGCCTTGATCTTCTGCGACACCGGCATGAAGTCGCTGTCTCCGCCAACGATCATCACTGTTCCAATGTGGTCGAAGCGACCTACGTCTTCCGTTGCATCGAGGCACAGCTTGATGTCAGCGCCATTCTTGGCTGCACCGCCGGGCGGGAAAAGCTGGACCAATTCCACCGCGTTCTGGAGCAGGGCATCGCGATAGCGCCCATAAAACTGCCAGTTGCAATACGCCCTGTTGATCGCAATCGGGCCAAACGATGCGGCCAAGTCGACCACCGCCTGCACGTTGACCAAGGGGTCCTGCGGCTTGAATCGGAGGTCTGGCCGTCCATATGACCCGGCTCCCTTTCCTCGCATAACCCGGCATGAATGTTTTCGAAATCCCAGTACAGGGCAACTGTGCGGCTCTCTGGCGCGTCGATCTTGAACATGCTGACCTCCTTCCGAGATCGTACCGGGTGCCCAGTCGGCACTATCAGGACTGCTTTCGGCCAGAAGCAGTCATTCCGGGTGCGACAGGAGCCGGATCACACGCGGGGAGAGCCGGCCCGGCAGCTCACGCTTTGGCCCGCGGCTTCATGCGGAAGCTTACGCCCATGCGATTGATGGCATTCATGGCGGCGACGGTGAGGGTCAGATCGACAAGGTCCTTCTCGCCAAACACTGCCAACGCCGCCGCGTAGGCGTCATCGGAGGCGTGGGTCTCGCTCACGCGTGTCACCTCCTCCGACCACGCCAGCGCGGCGCGCTCCTGCTCGGAGAACAGGTATTGCGCCTCGTACCAGACGGGAACGAGCACCACCTTCTCGACCGACATGCCTTCAGCAAGCAGATCACGGGTGTGGATGTCGATGCAGTGAGCGCAGCCGTTGATCTGCGACACCCGAAGGAAGACCAGTGAATCAGCAAGCTCGGAAGACTGGTGCTCTTGGTGACGAAGTGGTGCAGCACCCCGATAGCCTTGGCGCCCTCGGGAGACGCCTGAACCAAACAACGCGATTCATGAGTCAATTTCCTTTCGATGTGGATCATGGCGGAGGCCGAACTCGACCTCTCACCCACAAGACGTTTGACTCGAAGGCGCTGTGACACAGTCCGGAGAATGCATTGCGTCCGCAGTCGTTCCGCGATGGTTGCAGTGGATGCACCACCCCGAACGGGAAACTCAAAGAGATTCGCCGCGTCGCAGTAAGTGGCTCTGCCGTTTGATGCCCGCCAACTTCGCGGGATTGCGCTGTATCCGCACCTGCGAGATGCGGCCTGCGTCGAACTAGAAGGCTTGCACGGACTCCAGCTCCTCGTGCAGGTAACGCAAGAGTGCCCACTCACCGTTCAACAGCGCGAGTTCGAGCCGCATGCTGTCTCCATGTCGCAGATAGTGCGCGTAGTAAAGCTGGGCAATCCGCCGGGCTCCGCTCAAGGCTGAGCGCAGGCTGGGACCGACGCCGCCGAAGTCGCCCATCAGCGCGGCCTCTTCGTCCAGCAGCGCCCGAATGCCGTCAAAGTCGCCCCGAGTGATGGCCTTGATCAGGCGGCGAAGCAGCGCGTACTGCTCTTGGGGAGGGGTTCGCACGTGTTGCCTGTTCGCGCCGCGTGCCTTGACCAGACGCTGCTTGGCGCGGTGCACGATCTGCCGGGCAGACGCCTCGTTCTTCCCGATGGCCACGGCGATCTGCTCATAGTCGGCTTCGAAGACCTCTCTTAGCAGGAATGCTGCGCGTGCTTCCGGCGTCAGGCAATCGAGCAGCACGAGGAAGGCGATGGACACGTCATCGGCCAGCTCGCGGATCTGCTCCGGGGTAGCCGGTCCTTCCTCGATGAGGGGCTCCGGCAGCCAGTGCCCGGATAGGCCGCTCGTCGCAGCTTGGCTGAGCGCAGGCGGTCGATTGCTAGGCGCGTAGTAACCGTGACGAGCCAGGCCTCGGGGACGAGCACGGAGGCACGACCACTCTCGACCTCATCGTGCCAACGCAGCCAAGTATCCTGCACCAAGTCCTCGGCCTCCTGCACGGAGCCAAGCATGCGATAGCCGATGGCCATCAACCTTGGGCGCAAGCGTGAGAAAAGATCCGCAGACGATGAGGACATCCACTCTCCAGCGGGTCTTGCGGTCACGCAACCCGCAAAGCGAGTGTATGCGGAGGAACTTCCATGGTGCGCCAACACTGCAGCTGCACGAAGAATCCTGCCTACGTCCGCTTCGGGTGGCGGATTCAACCGGTCAACGCAACACATTCGCTGAACATCTCAGCGGGCGTGTGGAAGCCGAGCGTCTTGCGCGGCCTCTCGTTCAATTGTCTCGCTATTGCGTTGAGCTGGGTCTGGGAGAAGTCCGAGAGGTCCATGCCCTTCGGCATGTACTGACGGAGTAGACCGTTGGTGTTCTCGTTGCTTCCGCGTTGCCGGGGGCTCTGGGGGTCGCAGAAGAAGACTTGGATGTCGGTGGCCATGGTGAACTGCTTGTGGGCATGCATCTCTGTGCCTCGATCCCGTGTCAGGGATTTATAGAGCTCCTGCGGCAGCTTGCGGGCATTCTTGATCAGGGCGTTGACGACCGTCTGCGAGTCTTTGCCACCGAGCTTCACCAGCATCACGTATCGCGTCTGTCGCTCGACCAGCGTGGCAATCTGGCTGTTGCGACTGCCGAAGACCAAGTCACCTTCCCAGTGGCCAGGCACGGCTCGATCTTCGACCGAAGCGGGTCGCTCGCTGATCGAAACGGCATCGGCGATCTGCCCGTGGATCGCCGTCTTCTGCGTGTAGTGCCGAGAGCGGCGCATCCCGCGCGTGCGTCTCAGGTGTTCCAGCAGCTCCTTCTTCAAGGCGCCACGCGCTTGAATGAACAGGCTGCGGTAGATGGTCTCGTGTGACACGTGGAGGCTCTGGTCGCCCGGATAAGTATGCTTGAGCCAACCTGCAATCTGCTCCGGCGCCCAGAGCAGCCGGAGCTTCTCAGCTACGAGCCGGGCCAACGCGCGGTTGTTCCGCAACTTGCAGGTCTTAGGGCGCCGCGCTCGATCCCAAGCCGCCGCATCGGCTAGGCTAGCGCGATAGCCGTCGCAGCCGCCGTTGCGCTTTATCTCTCGGCTGATCGTCGATGGTGCTCGCCCAAGTCGAGCCGCGGTTGATCGAATAGATTCGCCGGCCACCATCGCCCGGAGATCTCCTCGCGTTCGGCCAGAGTCAGCGCATCTGGTGATCGCGCTCGTTGCGGCGGCCGGAATCCACCCGTCGCCGCAAGAATCTGGTGGATCGACGTGTGAGGCCGATCAAACAGCTTGCCAATCTCATGCAGTGTCCAGCCTTGTTTCCAGCGCTCCCACATCAGCGCCTTCTGGCTGTCCGAGTAGTAGATCCGTGGCCGCCGTCGCTTCATCTGCAACACTCCTTCCGCCTCCGCGGTGGTTAGTGTGTTGCATTGACCGGTTGAATCCGCCGTCGGGAGCTGACATCGCGGGTGGGCGGTTCGTTTCTGCAGGGCAGAGGTGCTCCGTGGCGATCCGGTGAGCCGATGGGGGCATGGCATCCTCATGGCAGCAACAGGGAGGGGCCGCTACTGGCGGTATCAAGCATGCAATACACCGCGCAGCACGTTGCAGTGCGGCGTTCGAGCACGGGCTCAGTCAGCGCGTCGTGTTAGAGCTAAGCAACGGTTCCGCTTCTCGGAACTGAATCGACGCAGCACTGAAGCACGCGAGCTGTGCTGGCCTGGCGAGATGACCGGAAGGGCTTACCTCTTGCGAGCTTGATGGTCACGCCGGTGTGCCCCCATCCGCCGCCATTGTTGCCGAAGCAGTGGCGCCAAGCTCCGCCACCTGGTGCAACTGAGCGGCGATCTACTCGCCTGTCCAAACCGGCGCGCGCTTCTCCGCAAACGCGAGCGGTCCTTCCTGTGCATCGCTGCTCAGGTAGACCGCCTCGAACAGGTGCTGAGCCGCGCGCAGGCCGGCGGAGCGGCCCATCTCCGAGGACAGATAGACCAGTTCGCGCGCGGCCCGCACCGTGAGCGGCGCATTGGCCGCAATGCTGGTGGCCATCGCCATGGCATGTTCGCGGAGCGCCGCGGCCGGTACCACTGCGTTGACGTAGCCCAGTGCGTGGGCGCGCTGCGCCGTGAGTGGTTGTCCGGTCAGCAGCAGCTCCATGACGATTCGCTGCGGCAGCATCTTCGTGAGCGGCGCGGCCCGGGGCATGCCGCGGCCGACTTTCGCTTCGGTAATGGCGAAGACCGCATGATCGGCGGCGATGCACAAGTCGCACATCTGGGCGAACAGCCAGCCGCCCGCGTAAGCCAAGCCGTTCACGGCCGCAATCACTGGCTTGCTGACGTGCACGGTGTCGCCAAGGATCGGCAGGAAATTGCGCGGCGGCACCCGCAAGTTCAGGCTGGCGGCCTCCCTCAGGTCCATGCCTGCGCAGAACGCCTTGTCGCCGCTCCCCGTCAGGATCGCCACCTTGAGTTCGGCCGCCGCTTCAAAGCGCTCCCATGCAATCCGCAGGCCATCGTTCATGCCGCGGCTGATGGCGTTCCGCTGCGCCGGGCGATTGAGCGTGATGACGGCTACCGGCCCTTCGGTTTCGAACAGCACTTCATCGCTTGGTTGCATCAGAGCTCTCCCCATTGTTCGCGAGCTTGCGCCAGCAGGTCATCACGGTGTTCGGGCGCTGCAATGGCCGCCAACGCGCGGACGCGCTCGCGCAACCCCAAGCCTCGCAGGCGCGCGATGCCGTGCTCGGTGGCGATCACGTCGACATCGCTGCGAGCGGTGGTGACGGGGCCGGACAGGCGCGCCACGATGCGCGAGTGGCCGTGCTTGTCGATGGCGGGCAGTGCGATGACGGAGATTCCGCCTTCCGAGCGGGCGGCCGCGCGGACGAAGTCCACCTGTCCACCGACTGCGCCAAAGTACCCGGAACCGATCGCCTCCGAGTTCACTTGGCCGGTCAGGTCCACTTCGAGTGCGGAGTTGAGCGACACCAGCCCGCCGCAGTGCGGCCGTGGTGGCCGCTGCGTGCGTATAGCTCGTGGGGCACAGGCGCAGCGCGGCGTTGTCGTGCGCGAAGCGGTACAGCCGCGCGCTGCCAATGAGGCTGCCGGTGACGGTCACGCCGGGATCGATGCCCTTGAACGCATTCGTGATGACGCCGCGCTCCATCAAGTCGGCCACCGAGTCGCCGATCATGCCCGAATGCACACCCAGGTCACGCCGGTCGACCAGCATGGCGACGACGGCTTCCGGCACGGCGCCGATGCCGACCTGCAGCGTGGCGCGGTCCGGAATCAGGGGAGCGAGGTGCGCAGCAATCCGCTGTTCGGTTTCGCCAAAGGGCACGGCCGGCACTTCCAGCAGCGGCCGATTCGTGTGGACGGCGACGGTGATCTCGTCGCCGCGCAGCGGCGCGTCGCATGGAGTCCGGGCACTTGCGCGTTCACTTCGGCTATGACGACCGATGCCGTCTCGACCGCCGCCCTCACGTAATCGTTGATCAGGCCGAAACTGTGCTCGCCCTGCCGATTGGCAGGGCTGACCTGCACCAGAGCGACGTCGCAGCGGATCAGACCTTCGCGGATCAGGCCAGCCACCGCCGAGACGTGGCAGGGCAGGGGGTCGAGCCTGCCGATGGTGGCCAGATTGCGCAGGCCGCCGATCCCACCGATGCCCTTGAAGCGCAGGTGGTCCGCATGCTCGGGCTGGAAGGTGCGCGAGAAGCCGGAGCCGAAGAAGATGCCGCTGCCGCTGAAGCGAGCGCGCTGTTCCACCAGCTTCTCGGTGAGGCCACGGGGTTCGCCGGTGGCTTGCCCGAAGACGATGCCGGCACCGGGGCGAATCCAGCGCGACAGGTCCAGGTCGTCCAGCGCGATCGCAGCCGTCATGCGTTGGCTGTGGGCTGGGCCAGCACGGCCTGGCGCGCTTGAGCAACGGCCCATCGATCATCTTGCCTTCGAAGTCCATGGTGCCGCGACCCGCCGCGGTGGCGGCCGCATACGCATCCACCAGCCGCCGCGCGTAGTCGCGCTCGGCCGCGGTCGGCGAGAACGCGGCATGGGCCAGCGTCACCCGGCCGGGCGTGACGCAGATCTTGCCGTCATAGCCGAGGTCGCGGCCGGCGACGGCGTCCTCGCTGTACAACGCGTCGTCGCGGATGTCGACCACCGCCTGGTCGATGGCCAGCAGCCCTGCCGCCTTCGCCGCCATCACGATCATCGATCGGGCGGTCTGGACCTCGTGCCCGGCGCGGGTGCGGCGCGCGCCCATTTCGGCGGTGAAGTCCTCGGCACCGAAGTAGACGGCGCGCACGCCCTCGCAGCGTACGCACAGGTCGGCGGCGCGCAGCACCCCGCGGATCGACTCCAGCCCGCCGATGACGAAGCGCGGCTCGGCGCGAGGTTGCTGCCCATCGCGCAGGCGGATCCAGTGCCGCACCGGGAACAGCTGCTCGGGGTCTTCCAGCTTGGGCACGACGATGCCGTCGATGTCGCATGCAAAGGCGGCGGCCAGGTCGTCGAGGTACTCGGGCGCAGCCGGCACGTTGACGCGCACGGTCAGCAGGCCGCGAAAGCCCGCGGCGCGGACCTTCGTCACGGTGTCGGCGAGCGCGTCGCGAGCGCTGGCCTTGTCGGCGGCGGGGGTCCCGTCTTCCGTGTCGATGACGCAGCAGTCGGCGCCGAAACGCGGAAACTTGATGACCGGGTCCGGCCGGTTGGCCGGCGCGAGCAGGAAGGAGCGGATCATGGCGTCGCCTCCGCCACGCTGCCGGCCGCCGCCGTGTAGTCAGGCGCGAAGCCGTACTCGCCGAGAATCTCGGCCGTGTGCTGGCCCAGCATCGGCGGCGGGCGGCGCAGCTCGCACGGCGTGTCGGAGAACTTGACCGGGAAGCCGAACACCGGACTTCGCCGGCACGTGGATGGTCGAAGGTCTGCAGCATTTCACGCTCGGCGACCTGCGGGTCGGCCAGCAGCTTGTCCAGCTTGTTGACGGGGGCCAGCGGCACGTCCAGCGCCTCCATGATTGCCACCCATTCGTCAACGGTCTTTGTCATGAAGCGCTCGCGCAGAATGGCCTCGAGCTCCGCCTTGCGCGCCAGCCGCTTCGGGTTGGTGTCGAATCGCGGGTCGTGGGCGAGCTCGCCCAGCCAAGGCCGGCCGCGGCCTTGCGCCACAGACGGTCGTTGAAGGTGGCCAGCGCGACCCAGCCGTCGCTGCACTGGAAGGCCCCGTAGGGCACGATGCTCGGGTGGCCGACACCCTGCGGCTCGGGCACCTTGCCGGTGGCGCCGTAAGACGTGATCAGGTACGACAGGAAGGCCATCTGGCCTTCCATCAGCGAGGTGTCGACGAGCTGGCCGCGGCCACTTGCGTGGCGAGCATTCAGCGCCGCCAGCACCCCATAGGCGCCGAAGATGCCGGTGGTCATGTCGCACAGGCTGACGCCTACGCGTAGCGGCGGCCCGCCCGGCTCGCCGGTCAGGCCCATCACGCCGGTGAAGGCTTGCGCGTAGACGTCGGTCGCCGGCATGAGCCGTCGGGGGCCCGTGCGTCCAAAGCCGGTGAGGGCGCAGTAGACCAGCCGCGGATTGCGTTCGCGCAGGGTTTCATAGCCGATGCCGAGGCGGTCCATCACGTCGGCCCGGTAGTTCTCGACCACCACGTCGGCGGTCGCCGCCATGTGCAGGAAGACCTCCTTGCCGCGCGGCGACGCCAGGTCCAGCACGATGCTGCGCTTGTTGCGGTTGACGCTCAGGAAGTAGCTGCTCTCCCCGTTCATCAGCGGCGGCCATTCGCGGCTGTCATCGCCCAATCCCGGCGGCTCGATCTTGACGACATCCGCGCCCGGGTCGGCCAGCATCAGTCCACAGGTCGGTCCGGCCAGGGGCGCGGCCCAGGTCCAGCACCTTGATTCCATCCAGCGCTTGCATGTCGTTTCCTTGCTTGTTCCTAATGCCGCAGCACGCCGCCGCGGTCCACCTGCGTGCGCAGGACATCCAGTTCGTTCGTGGTCGGAGCCGTTGTCACCGGGACACTCGCCGGCAGCAACAACTCGCAGCCGGTGTTTGCCACCAACTCCGCCACCTCCTGGCCGGGGTGGACGGAGCGCAGCCGCAGCCTCAGCGTCTTCGGGTCGAAGTCCATCACCCCGCGCGGGCTGATCACGAGGGCAGGGCCGCCGCCGCGCAGCGCCAGCTTCTCGCGGCTGCCGGGGCCATCGCCGTAGCCGACCGCCGTCAGGTAGTCGAGGCGATCCACGATCGAGCGCGTGCTGTGCTCGTGCAGGTAGATGAAGTAGCGCCTGGCCATGCTCGAGGAATAGGCGAGTCCGGCGGCGCCTGGGCCGCGCATGTCGCTGCCGTCCTTGAGCCGCACGCGACTCAGGTTGATGTTGCCGAAGCCGTCCACCTGCATCGCGCCGGCGAAGAACCAGTCGCGGCGCGTGTGGAAAACGCCGCTGGACGCCATCACCGCCTCGGTGCCGGCGTAGATGTTGCGCCAGTCCATGGTGGAATGGAACAGCGGGCTCCGGGGCTTGCCCACCATGTTGGCAACGAAGCCGACGGCACTGGTGATGATGGACAGGTTGGGTGCGTGCGTGAGTTGCGCGAGCCGCGCCGCCGCCGGGGAATTTCGCTGCGCGATCCACCCGGCGAGCCCACCTCGTGGTCGCCCAGTTCGCGGCTGAGCACGACCGCGGCCAACTCGGGCCACGACCATTCGGGTTCAGTTGCCGGCATAGATCTCCCTGCGCAGGGCCGCCAGCCGCGAGGGCGTGAGGACGCGGTCCGGTACTGTTCATGCGACTGGGGCTCCTGCACGTGCTGCTCAAGCCATGTTGCCATCGCACCCGCTCCGTTGCGGGCCTGTTGCTGGTAGGTGGCCAGAAAGTCCTCGTCGTACTGATATGCACCATGGGACGAGCAGGGGTGCGCGCCCCACGGCGCATCCACCACGGCGTCGACCAGGATGTGCGGAATGGCGGTGCGAAACGGGTCGGCAGTGAACGTGCTGGTGGGCACGATCTCGTCTACGGTGGCGATCACCTTGCCGCCGCAGCGGTTGGTGGCCTCGGCGATCAGCACGTCGGAGAACGGGTAGCCCGCGTACGCAAGGTTGCCCCACGTGTCGCCGCGCGTGGCGTGAAGGATGGCGACGTCCGGCCGGATCGCCGGCACGGCCACCATCGGCTCCCCGGTGATGGGGTCGGTGATCGCCTTGAGGTCGGGGTTGCTGCGCAGCAGGTCGGTCCCGACGCCGGTCTTGGTCAGGCCCGAAGGCAGGTTCTTGGCGGCGGCCTCCATGCCGGCGATGACCTGAGTCTCGTCGCAATCCCAAACACGCAGCAAACCTTCGGCGGCGAACCGCCGGTAATTCAGGGCGAGGCCGAGGTACTCGAAGCCGAGGTAGGGCACGCGCACCTCCGCCACGCAACCGGCGGCGACCAGCAGGTCGACATCGATCGAGGCCTGCGTCATGGCCACGACCACCAGCCCGCGCACCTTACGGCGCGCGATCTCGCGCACCAGGTACATCGGCTTGTTATGGAACAGCGACCCACCTATGGCCGGGTGGCACCGTCTTGCAGCCAGCCCAGCGCGTCGCAAGCGGAACGCTGCTTGGATGCGCGTTGCGTCATTCCGCTCGGATCCCCGCGCCGCGGATGCGTGCGCCCCAGAGGCCAATTGCGCCCCGGTGTAGTCGGCATGCTCGGCCAACGTGTTCGGCACCAGGTCCAGACCCACCGCCGCGAAGCGCTGCCGCACGTCGTCGCGCTGTCCCATCTTCACCAGTTCCACATTCAGCCGCTCGGCGACTTCGCGCGGCAAGCCGGCGGGAGCGCCGATGCCCAGCCACACTTCCGGGTCGAACTCGCCCATGCCGGACTCAGCCGGGGTCGGCACGTCGGGCAACTGCGGCGAGCGCACGCGCGAAGTGATGGCAATGGCCCGCAGCTTGCCGGCTTTCACGTGCGCGCCGGCGATCGACGGGTCGGCCATCATGAATCGGAACTGGCCGCCGATCAGGTCCGTGACGGCCGGCGGCTGGCTCTTGTAGGGCACCCCCAGCGTCTTGATGCCGGCGATGGTGGAGAAGGTCGCGGCCGCGACCTGCGAGGTTGCGGAGCCGTAGCCGTAGCTCGCGCCCGGAGTCTTGCGGGCCCATTCGACAAACTCCGCGACGTTCTTGGCCGGTACGTCCGGGTGCACCACGAGCAGGAACGGGACGTTGATCACCTTGCCGACGTGGACGAAGTCCTTCAGCGGGTCGTAGGGCAGCTTCTTCACCAGCCAAGGCCCGGCCGAATGCGTGGCCGAGGTGGTGAGCAGCAGGGTGTGGCCGTCGGGAGGCGACTTCGCGACCAGCTCGCTGCCGATCTGGCCGGCCGCGCCCGGCTTGTTGTCGACCAGAAGGTGCCGCCCAGCGTCTTGCGCAGTTCGTCGGCGACCACGCGGGCGATGGTGTCGCTGGCGCTGCCGGGGGTAAAGGGAACGATGATCTTCACCGGCTTGTCGCCGGGATACCCCCCTGCGCCGTTGCCAGTGTCGGAACGGCCAGTGCCAGTGCCAGCGCGGCCAGCCAGTGGATCGTCTTTTTCATGGAATGTGTCTCCGTGGGTTCGGTGTCATTCCGGCTGGATGCCGGCATCCTTGATGCGCTTGCCCCGTGCGGCCAGTTGATCGCGCACGAACGTGAGGTGGTCGGGCATGGTGTTCGGCACCGGTCGAATCCCACGGCCTGGAAGCGTTGCCGCACGTCGTCGCGCTGGCCCATCTTCAGGATTTCGGCACTGAGCCGGTCCGTCACTTCCACGGTGTGCCGGCGGGAGCGCCGATGCCGATCCACACCTCCGGTCGAACTCCGGCATTCCCGACTCGGCCAGCGTCGGAATGTCCGGGAACTGCGCCGAGCGGCTGCGCGAGGTGATGGCCAGGCGCGCAGCTTGCCGGCCTTGACCTGCGGACCGACGACGGAAAGGTCCGCCATCATGAAGCGCACCTGCCCGCCGATCAGATCCGTGACCGCCGGCGGCTGGCTCTTGTACGGGACGTTGACCGTCTTTGCCTTCGCGAGCGTGGAGAAGGTCGCAGCCGCTACCGGGAGGTGGCCGACCCGTGCCCATAGGGCAAGCCGGGTTCTGCCGGATGTACTCGGCGAACTCCTTTACCGTGCGCGCCGGCACGTCGGGGTGCACCACCAGCAGGAAAGGCACGGTGATCACGCGGGCGATGTGCACGAAGTCCTTGAGCGGGTCGTAAGGCAGCTTCTTCGCCATCCATGGGCCGGCCGAATTCTGGGCCGACGAGGTCTGCAGCAGCGTGTAGCCATCCGCCGGCGACTTCGCGGCCATGTCGGTGCCGATCTGGCCGGAGGCGCCCGGTTTGTTGTCGATCACGAAAGTGCCGCCCATGCTCTTGCGCAACTCGTCAGCGACAACGCGCGCGACCGTGTCGCCACCACTGCCCGGCGTGAACGGCACGATGATCTTCACCGGCTTGTGTCGGTAGCCCCGGGCGGCCAGCGACAGCGGCAGCGCGAGCAGCAGGCTGGCCATCCAGCGGGGGTACGGGTCATTTTTGTCTCGCTCCTGTTGAAAGGGGACTTGCGGATTTTTTATTCTGTATGCAGAATCTGTTATCGCATACAAAAACTCTAACAGACCACACGACGGCAGGCAAGCGCCTGCGTCTCGGTCTCCCCGTTGATGTCCCTGAGTCCCATCCGCGCTGCCAAGCCGGGCCCCTACGTGGTCCCCGCGGTCGATCGCGCCGTGCGCGTGCTGCGCTTCCTGCAACGGCACCGGAATGCCACGGTCACCGACGTGGCGCAGGCGCTGGAGGTCGGCACCAGCAGCTGCTACGCGATCCTCAAGACGCTGCAGGCCCACAACCCGGTCGCCTTCGACGAGCGCGCCAAAACCTACAGCCCGGGGCTCGGGCTACTGGAGCTCGGTGGCTCGGTGAGCCGGGATTTCGCCTCGGTGCACAAGGCCCGCATCCAACTGACCGAGTACACGCGGCGCACGGGCCTGACCACTTTCGTGGTGGCGCGCGCCAGCCACGAACACCTGCTGGTGGTCGACAAGGAGGAGCCGGGCGGCGAAGTGCGAATCAGCATCGCGGTGGGCACGCGCTTTCGCATCACCGAAGGCCTGAGCGGCCGTTGCTTCATGGCCTTTCTGCCCGAGGACGAGAGCAACGCACTGCTGAAGTCGGTCGGGCTCTATCCGTTCGCAGGTATGCCGGCACCCACCGTGACGGCCTACCGCAAGCAGCTGCGCGCCGCAAGGGAGAACGGATACGTGGTGCTGATCGACTCCCCGGTGAGCGGCTCCAATGGCGTGGCCGCGCCGATCTTTGACCGCGACGGCCGCATCCTCTTCGGCGTCGCGGCCATGGGATTGAGCCCTGCCCTGAGCGCCAAGGCCATCCAGAGACCGGCGCCAGCCTGCGCCGCACCACCGAATTGATCACGGAGAACCTGCATGACACGTCCGCCACCTGAGCCCCCTGCGCTGCCGCTGCAAGGCTTCAAGGTCATCGACATGACAACCGTGCTGATGGGCCCTCTGGCGACCCAGTTGTTGGGCGACTATGGCGCCGACGTGGTCAAGGTGGAGCCGTCCGAGGGCGACGTGATGCGCCACGCCGGCCCGTCGTGCACCGAGCGGATGGGCCCGATGTACCTGAGCGCGGGCCGCAACAAGCGCAGCTTGGTCCTCGACATCAAGAAGCCCGCCGGGCGCGAGGCGCTGCTGCGGCTGTGCCGCGACGCCGACCTCTTCATCCACAATGTCCGCATGCCGGCCATGGCGCGTGCCGGGCTCTCCTACGAGGACATCCGGCGCGAGAACCCCGGCATCGTCTATCTCTCGCTGGTCGGCTACGGCTCGCGGGGACCGTACGCGGACCAGCCGGCGTTCGACGACATCATCCAGGCCGAGTCCGGCTTGGCCGGCCTGTTCCGGGGCGCTGATGCCTCGCCGCGCTTCGTGCCGCTGGTGATCGCCGACCGCATCACGGGGCTGACAGCCGCCCACACCGCGCTGGCCGCGCTGCTGCTGCGACAGCGTGGCGGGCCGGGGCAGGCCATCGAAGTGCCGATGTTCGAAACGGTGGCGCAGACCGTCCCGGGCGACCATCTGGGCGGCGAAACCTTTGTCCCGCCGCGCGGTTCCATGGGCTACAGCCGATTGACGACACCGAACCGGAGGCCTTACCGCACCCTCGACGGCTTTCTGGCCGCCACCCCGTACAACGACAAGCAGTTTCGCGCGTTCTTCTCCGCCATCGGTCGCGGTGACGAGGTGGACAGCAACCCCATCCTGCGCACGCAGGCAGCCCGCGCCGCCAATTACCACGCGGCCTACGGGCTGCTGGCCGACATCATCGAGACCCGGACCACGGCGCAGTGGCTGGAACTGTGCCGCGAGAACGAGGTGCCATGCGCGCCGGTGCGCTCGCTCGCCGACCTGATGGCGGATCCGCACCTGCAGGCCGTCGGCTTCTTCGAGGACGTCGAGCATCCCAGCGAAGGGCCGCTGCGCCTGCTGCGCGGCGGCACCACCGGTCGGCCACCGACTTCCCGACACGCCACCTGCCGCCCCGCGTCGGCGCCGACAGTGTTGCGGTGCTGGCCGAAGCGGGCTACAGCGCCGACGACATCGCGGCAATGCTCGCCGATGGCGTCACCGTCGACGGCTCCGTGCCGCCCTCCCATCCCTCCTCCGGAAACTGAAAAAACATGGCAGGCCTCTACTTCGAACAATTTGAGCCGGGACAGCTGTTTCATCACGCGGTCACGCGCACCGTCACCGAGACCGACAACCTGCTCATGACCACGTTGAGCATGAACACCCAGCCGCTGCACCTGGACGTGGAATTCGCGGCCGGCACCGAGTTCGGGCGACCGCTGGTCAACAGCATGTTCACCATGGCACTGGTGGTCGGCATCTCCGTCACCGAGACCACGCTCGGCACCACCGTCGGAAACCTCGGCTTCCGCGAGGTGCGCTTTCCGAAGCCGGTGTTCGCCGGCGACACCCTGCACGTGGAGACGACGGTGAAGTCGAAGCGGCTGTCGAAATCACGGTCCGATTCCGGCATCGTCGACTTCGAGCACCGCGGAATCAACCAGCGTGGCGAGACCGTCTGCATCTGCGAACGTGCGGCGCTGATGCGGGTGCGTCCGGCCGACGCCGCATGACGGAGGCCACCGAGGAGCGCCGCGCCATGCACCGGCGGCGCACCACCTGCGAAGGCTTCCTGCTGCTGTTCGGCGCGGCCACGGCGGCCTTCAACCGTAACCGCGCGGCCGGCGCGGAGGCCGCAAAATGACTGACGTGTCGCAGCACGCCGCCGGCGAGCGCGTCCGGCTGGACGCCTTCGGCGAGTCACCGGAAGACGCGCTGGCGCGCTGCGTGCGGCTTGAGTCCATGCCCTTCCCCACGGGGGCAGCGCTGGCGCCTACCGACGTCGTGGTGGAGGTCGCGAGCGCCGGCGTTGCACTGATCGACGCGATGATGCTCAGCGGGCAGTACCACCACAAACCACCGCTGCCGTTCACGCCGGGCATGGAGTACGCCGGCATCGTGCGCTGGACCGGTTCCGCCGTGGATCCGGCGCGTCTCGCCGTCGGCGACCGTGTGTTCAATGACTACCTGCTGTCCGGCCCGCGCAGCGCAGGGGCCCACGCAAGTCAGGGCGGCTGGGCCTCTTATGCCGTGGCGCCACAGGACGCGCTGCACCGCGTGCCTGCAGGGCTGTCGATGGATCAGGCAGCGAATTTCTTGCTGAACTTCGAGACCGCGCACTTCGCGTTGGTGGTGCGCGGCGGGCTGCGTGCCGGCGAGGTGCTGCTGGTCAACGGCGCGTCGGGCGCCGCCGGCTTGGCGGCGGTGCAGGTAGGTAAGCTGCTCGGCGCCATCGTCATTGCCGCCGGCCGCTCCGACGTCAAGCTGGCGCACGCGCGCGCGGCGGGGGCGGATCACGTTATCAACGTGTCGCCCAGCGTGGCCGGCGAGGCCGTCCGCAAGTTCAGGGACGACGTCAAGGAGCGCACCGGCGGACGCGGCGCCGACCTGGTGTTCGACACGGTCGGCGGTGCGGTGTCGGCCGAGTGCCTGCGGTCGCTGGCGTTCGGGGGCGTCACGTGATCGTCGGCTGGGCCGGCAACAGGGATGTGGGGCAGGGGGCGGCCGCGGAGGATCGGTGCAGCCCGACCTGCTGCCCACCAACATCATTCAGATCAAGGGCCTGACCGTGCTCGGGTCGCCGATGGTGATCACCGGCATGCGCGGCCCGGCGGCGCGGCGCGAGCGCCTGCAGGTGGTGTTCGGTTGGCTGGCTGCTGGCAGCGTCTCACCAGTGGTCTCGGGCGCCTTCCCGTTGCGGCGGTTCCGGGACGCGGTTGCTGAAAGGCTCGACGGAACGCTCGTGGGCGGGTGCGTCGTCCATCCGGAACACCCCGCGTCATAACTGCCCTGCGTGGCAGCCGCAGAGGGGCCCCGGAGAAGGCCGAGCTTCGGGCGATAGCGTGCGGGCAGGGAATCCGCCATCGAGCAGCTCGCTGTTTCTGGCAGGTGCGAGGCAGCTCTGTGCTCCTGCTCCTGCGAATGCGGCTCCGGTTGACTGTCGCCTTGCGCGGCGTGAAGCGGAGCGTCACGTCCGCTCTGGGTCGGAAGCCGCCGCCGCACAGAGGCTAGCTAACGGATAGTGCTCGTTTTCGATAGACAGCTAGCGACGGCTGCTTTGGCCCACAGCTGAATACCGGGCCGCACAGCGTGCCTCAGAACCACATCACCATATCTTGTGGCCGGTACTCCGCCGCATGCTGACAGACCGGATCGTCCAATGTCTTGAGGCGCAGACCCTCTCGCACCAACGCGGGCACGTCCAGCGGGTCGGAAATCGGAATGAGTACATTCGGCAGATCCTGCGCCGTGCCAAAGTCCAATGCATGATCGCGGTCACCGAGCGGCTGGTCGCCTGCGGCTTGTCGGATGTAGTTCAGATGCCGGATGATGACGACGCCATCCGTGTACGAAAACTTCGTGGCCTCGCCTTGAGCGTCTTTGAAGTAGGAGTTTGCGGTGAGCAGGCCGCATTGCGGGTGCGTCAGCACTGTGATCGGCTCGTAGATGTGGTCATCCCAGACGATCACTAGGACCGCTGTGTGGGGCGACACGTCCTTGAACTGACGAAACTTCTGATCCGCATCGATCAGGAAGTCTTTTACTGGATTGTCGCGAGGAAGTGTCAGCCCACCGCCCTGAGCGAGTTGCTCCAGCTGATTCTGTGGAAGCGCGCGGCCCGGAGCCTGGATTGCGTTCTGCCCGCGCGTTCTCGCATGCTCAAGGAGGGAAGGGGTCTTGACCTCGAACAGGTACGTGCGTTCCGGAGTGACTACACGCAGCTCGGGCCGCTTGCCTTTGGCATTGATGGCGGGTTCGTGCTCGAATGTGGTCCCTGCGGGCCAGTCCAGCCCGAGAAGCTGCCGCAGCACGAGAAGCTCCGCCAGTTTTTGCAGTAGCTGGTCATAGTGCGGTAGGTGCTTCTCTTTGCCTTGGATGCTGGCTATGTCTTGGATGAACTGCGATCCGAGGCCCTCGATACGCATCTCGCAGTCGGCGCAAGCATCTACGATGCTGCGCGCGAACGGGTGCGGTGGCAAGAAGGAGAAGTGGTAACGGAACCAGTGCCAGACCTTGCTGCCACCAATCGTGAAACCAGCTTCTTGCAGAAGCTGCACCCGTGCGTTCTTGTGTTTCTCATCCATGTCTTTTCTCCCTGATGCTCAACTCACTCTCGTCAAACCCTTGGCGCTCCATTTGGCGTGACTTGGTGCCGACCGCGGCGGAAACGGGTCCTTTCCAAGCTGAAAGCCCGATGTGCGGATCGCCAGCTGTAGGCTCTGGATCATTGGGCGACTATCGTCGATAGCCCAGAGCCACTTCAGCTAGCTCCATCGGCCGATTGATAATTCGCCGGCGACGTCGGCTTCCGGCCGATTGCAGTCGTAGGTCTGGACGTTGACGGCTAGTTCCGGGCATTGATCTTGAAGCCAGTACGTGCAGGGTTGCGCCGTGCCGTCGGGTAGAGTGTGTACTCCCGAGCGTCAACTTATTAAACATGAAGAACATCACCCGGGCAGCTGCACTCGCTGGCGTGGTCCTTGCAGGATGCGCTCCCGCTACCTTTGAAGCGTTGCGCTTAAAGCCGGCAGGGGAGGACCGATTCGTTACGCAGCAGAACTACCAGGCTGTATATCGAACCATCCTGACGAATGCGCGACGGTGTTATCAAACCGGGATGATCACGGCGCAGATGGTGGTGCAAGGTGATCTCTATAGCGACACCCAAACGGGCGAGGTGACCGTCGCACTTCATGGCGGTCTTGGCGTCGACACGTATTTGGGCATCGACGTGAAAGCCTTGAGCCCGGAACGAACCGAAGTCCGGACCATCACTGGTATTGGCACCGAACCGTGTGCTTCCGTTGATTCGCTTGTGGGTGGACGCGGGGGCTTCGTCATGCACTTAGGGGCGCATGTCCGGAGTGATGCCCTTATCCGGGGCCCAGCCAGTAGGATCGGCCATCGTCTCGTTGTGGCGCAGCGGGCATGTCAGCTTCCGGCCACGAGCAGCCATGACGTCCAAGCACGGACGTCGTGGGCTCCAGAGGCGATCAGGTCTTACCCGCTCGCGCGCACGCCTTCGACGTCCCAAACCCCTCCAGGCGCCGTTCTCCCGGCCCTTGCAACCCGCGTCGCCTAGAGTTCCCGGTCGAGATCGACCTGGAGGACGCGCGTAGCCAGTGAATCCAGCTGGCCGAGTGTCCATTGGAGGACCTCCGTCTCGGTCAGGGCGCGCTCCCGGAGCCAGCCGAGCACCAGTTGGTCGTGGAACCCAATCCAGGCTCGCAGGCAGAGCTGGACCTTCCGGGTCGGTGCCGCCACCCCGAGCACCTCGCAAAGCTTGGCGATGGCGCGCTGTCGCGAGGCCTCCCATATCTCGGAGACCGTGCTGCCGACCGCCGCATCCAGCGCGCGGGCTCGGAAGATGGCGTCGCCCTGCCTTTGCTTGACCGCGCGCATGTGCGCCCGCAGGAAGGAGCTGATCTGCTCGCGGCCGGTGCGTCCGCGGAAGGATTGAAGCTGCACTGCGTCCATGCGGTCGGCGGCCACGCGGCTCACCTCGCCGTACAGCTCCTCCATGGAACCGAAGTGATGGAACAGCAGCCCGTGAGCGACGCCTGCCTCTTTCGCGATCTGGGCGGCGGAGACGCCAAGGAATCCGGCCTCGGCGAACAACTTCTCGGCCGCCTCCAGCAGCCGCTGCTTTCCCGAAGGCGGCTTGACACTCTCGCTGCCCGCCTGCTTGCGGCTCGGACGCACTGCTTCGCTCATTGCTGAATCATACGGGGAGCATCGGAGACCGGCGCCCTGCACGCTAGGGAAAACCAGCAGCGGAGCGCCGACCGACCCTTGCTAGACTGACTGACAATCAATCAGTAGGTCGACGAAGAAGCATGTCATCAGCCACCCCCGCCGTGTCCGGCGACGCGTACGACGTCCTGATCGCCGGAGGCGGGCCGTGCGGCCGGCGGCGGCGATCGCGCTGGGCCGATGCGGCGTCCGGGCGCTCCTCGTGGAGAAACATCCGTCCACCAGCTTCCATCCGCGCGGCCACGTGGTGAGCGCCCGCACCATGGAGATCCTTCGCACCCGGGGCCTCGAAGACGCCGTGCGGGCCCGCGGCATTCCCCATGACCGCAACCAGGGGGGTCGCTTTCGTGCGGACCGTCGCGGGCGAGTCCATCGGTGAACTCCGCACCTACGCCGACCGGGACCGCAACAGGTTGATCGAGACCTATGGCCCGAGCGCCAAGACCTCCTGCCCGCAGGACGTGCTCGAGCCCGTCCTGCGGCGGGCGGCGGAGTCGCAGTTGTCGGTCGCCGTGAAGTTCGGTGTCCGGCTGGAATCCCTCGCCCAGGATGAAGAAGGCGTCGAAGCGCGCATCGTGGACGCGCAGGGCGCAACCCGGACGGTCCGCGCCCGCTATGCCATCGCCGCCGACGGCGCACGCGGCGGACTGCGCGAATCGCTGGGTGTGGCGCTCAGCGGTGACGGACCGTTGGGCAACCAGATCGGCGTGTACTTCGAGGCTGACCTGTGGCCCCGGTGGCGCAGCGTCCCAACCTGCTCTGGTGGATCTACAACCAGGACACCGTGGGCGTGTTGATCGCGCTGGATGGGCGGCGCCGCTGGACCTACAACTTCGGGTACGACGCCCGCAAGAACTCGCCGCAAGACTTCACGAAGGAGAGGTGCTCCCGGATCGTGCGTGCGGCGATCGGTGTGCCCGAGCTGGAACTGTCCGTCCAGACGTCCGTGTCTGGCAGATGCAGGCGCGCATCGCCGAGCGGCTCCGCGTGGGGCGGGTGTTCCTCGCCGGCGATGCCGCGCACCCATTGCCGCCAACGGGCGGCCAGGGCATGAACACGGCGGTGGGAGACGTCCACAACCTTTGCTGGAAGCTGGCGCTGGTGCTCAAGGGAGAGGCCGGCGACAGCCTCCTGACACACGTACGAGACGGAGCGGCTCCCCGTCATCCGCTTCAACGTGGAACAGAGCGTGCGCAATGCCCGCAAGATGGAGTCGGCGGGGCTCGGCGGAATCATGAAGACGCATGAGGACTTCCGCGAGGCGGACATCGAGCGGATGCGAGAGGCCATCCCCCACCAGCGGGAACATTTCGAGTACCACGGCCAGACCTTCGGCTATGGCTACCGCTCGCCGGTGATCTTCGACGAAGGAGGCGACCCGCTCCCGCGCGAACTCACCACGTACGCCCCGTCGGCCGCTCCCGGGGGGCGGGCCCCGCACTGCTGGCTGCAGCGGCCGGACGGCACCAACGTTTCGACCATCGACCTCTTCCGGGACCTGCAGTTCACATTGCTGGCCGGCCGAGAAGGGGGCGCATGGGTGACCGCATTCCGTACGGCCACGGCCGACGCCGGCCTTGACGGACAGGCGTTCACGGTCGGCGTGCGCGGCGACCTGCGCGACCACGCCGGTGCCTTCCTCGATCTCTATGAGATCGGCCCCGATGGCGCGGTCCTGGTGCGCCCCGACGGGCACGTGATGTGGCGGTCGCGTGGCTCCGCACCGCGCGCACTGCACACGCTGCGGGCCGTCCTTGCCGCGATTCGCCCAGGTTCCGGAGTCTCAGACCATCCCGCCCCCGAAGGAGTCCTCGCATGAACACACCGGAAACCTCCAAGGTGCCTTCACCTCGGCGGCTCGCGCACGTCGCGTTGCGCACGAACCAGCTGGCCAGCATGGTGGACTGGTACTGCAAGGTGCTGGGCGCGCACGTCGCTTACGAATCCTCCAAGGTCGCATTCCTCACGTACGACGAGGAACACCATCGCATCGCGCTGCTCGCGCTGGACGACTACGCCCCCGGCTGGACAAACCGTGCATCGGCCACTACCACACGGCCTTCGCCTACGACGCGCTGTCGGACCTGCTGGGCAACTACTTGCGGCTGCGCGAGCAAGGCGTTCTTCCGTACCGCACGATCAACCACGGACCGACCGTGTCGATGTACTACGCGGATCCGGACGGCAACCAGATCGAACTGCAGGTGGACAGCTTCCCCGACGCGGAGGCGACGAATGCGTGGATGCGCAGCGAAGCCTTCAGCCGCAATCCGATCGGCATCGACTTCGACCCCGACGACATGCTGGCGAGGTTCCGGGCGGGTGTGCCCGAGACAGAACTGATGCGCCGTCCCGACACCGCCCAGTGACCCCGCTTCAACCCGGAGACAAACCATGCTGACCATTCTTTCGCGACGCGCACTCGTGTGCGCTGCCATCGTTGCGGGCGCGCTCGCCGGCCTGCCTGCCCGTGCGCAGCCGATGAAGGCCGGCTGGTGCTTCCGGCCGTGTCCGTGCTGTTCGCGCCGGTCTACATCGCCGAGGAAGGCGGATTCTTCAAGGAGGCCGGACTCGATGTCGACGTTGGCCTGCTGGGCGGGCCCGCCGCGCTGAATGCGCTGATCGGCGGCAGCGGGGACTTCACGACGATCGCGGGCTTGCTCGGTGCGCGCCGCACAACGCGGCCAGAAGACGCTGGCAATCGCGGGCCTGCAGGAAAACGCCACGACCGAGGTCGTGCTGGCCGCTCACGTCGCTGACCGGCTCGCCGCGGCGAAGACGCCGGTGGAGAAGGCGCGGGCCTTGAAGGGCCTGACCACGGCCGTCGACGCGGCCAACGGCTTGCCGCACGCCTTTCTGCGCTTCGTGGGCAGGCAGGCCGGGATCGACGCGGACCGGGACATCCGACTGGTGTTCATCGCACCTCCGGGCATGGACGCTGCCTTGCAGAAAAAGGAGATCGACGGGTTCGTGTTCTCCAGCCCCTTCACGCTGGAAGCCGTGCGGCGCGGCGCCCGCATGTGGATCAGCGGCCCGGGCGGCGACTTCCCGGAGGTGAACCCGACCACCTACAACGTCCTGGTCGCCCGCGACGGCTATTGCGAGAAGACGCCGGCTGCCTGCCGCGCCATGGTCGCGGCGCTCGAGCGCAGCATGCGCCTGATCAACACCGAGCCGCAGAAGGCCTTCGCGCTGCTGGCCAAGCGCTTCGACAAGATGGATCCTGAACTGCTGAAGCAGGCGTTCGACAGCTTCCAGAAAGCCACGCCGCCGCGTCCCCAGCCGATGGGCAAGGCGTTCGATCACACGGTCGAGACCATGTTCGGCCCGCAGGACGACAAGGCCGCGCTGCGCAAGCTGGCACAGACGCTCTACACCGACGAATTCGTCGGCGCGAAGAAGTAGGCAGCGGTGATGCGGCGAACGTGGATCGACCGATGCCTGCTGGCAGCGGCGCTGGTTCTCGGCTGGCAGGGCCTGAGCTGGATGGCAGGTCCCTACTGGGTCAGTTCCCCCGCGCTCGTCGCAACCAGGCTCTGGGCCATGCTGGGGGCAACGGCGACCTCTGGTTCCACGGCCGCTTCACCGTTGGCGAGGCGCTCGGCGGCTTCCTGCTGGGCGCCGTGCCGGGGTGCCTCGTTGCCATGATGCTGCGCCGCCATCCGTTGCTCGGCGCCGCGGTGGAGACCGTCGCTGCCGTCGGCTACGCAGTGCCGAAGACGGCGCTGGTGCCGCTGTTCATCCTCTGGCTGGGCGTGGGGCCGGGAGCGAAGGTGGCCCTCGTCGCGTCGGCCATCTTCTTCATCGTGTTCTACAGCACGCTGCGCGGCGTGCGGGCGATCGACGAGCGCTTGCTGCTGTCCGCGCGGGTGTTCGGCGCCAGCGAGGGACAGCTGTTGCGGCTGGTCGTCTGGCCCGCAGTCGTTCCCTATGTCTTCGGCGGGCTGCGGGTTGCAGTGCCCTACGCGATCGCGGGCGCCATCGTCGGCGAGATCATCTCCTCCAATCGCGGGCTGGGCTACCCGGCGCAGTACGGCGCGATGGACTTCGACACCACCCTGATCTTCGCGGCACTCGCATCGGTGATGGTGATCGTCCTGCTGCTGAACGGCGCGCTGTTGCTGGTGCAGCAGCGGCTGCTGCGCTGGCAGTCGGACCAGTCGCCACTTGCAGAGCACGCAGCCGGAGCTTGATCATGACGCAGCCGCAACCCGCTCAACCCCTGCTGGAACTGCAAAAGCTCGGTATCTCTTTCGGTGGTGCCAGGCCAGCCGAGCGCCGCTGGATCCTGAAAGACTGGACCTGACGGTCCACGACGGCGAGTTCGTGACCCTCATGGGCTCGTCCGGCGCCGGCAAGTCCACGCTGCTGAACGCCGTGGCGCAGACGCTGCAGCCCTCCGCCGGAACGATCCTGTTCAGGGGCAAGCCGGTCGGCGGCGCCGGCATGCCGACGTCCCCCGGCAGCCAGCGGCAGATCGGCTACGTCACCCAGGACGACAACCTGCTGCCGTGGCGCACGGTCTGGGACAACCTGATGTTTCCGTTGCAACTGGCGGGGCGCCCGGACGCCGCAGCCATCGAACGCGCGAAGCGGCTGCTGGAGCAGGTCGGCCTGTCGCAATGGGCGCAGCACTACCCGCACCAGCTCTCGGGCGGCATGCGCAAGCGTGCGGCCCTCGCGCGCACGCTCGTCTACAACCCGCCCGTGGTGCTGATGGACGAGCCGTTCGGCGCCCTCGACGCCGAGACCCGGGCGCAGCTCCGGGCCGATCTGCTGCGGCTATGGCAGGCCGAGCGCAAGACGATCCTGTTCGTGACGCACGACATCAACGAAGCCATCGCACTGGGCGGGCGCGTGGTCGTCCTGTCCGGCTCGCCCGGCCGCGTCGTGCTCGATCGCCAGATCGACATCGCGCGGCCGCGCGATCCGGAACTTGTGTTCAAGGCGCCCAGCTATGCGTCGCATTACGACGCGATCCGCGGTTGCCTGCGAAGCGCGGCGCACGCATGACGGCACGCCGCCCGATGATCGCGAAGGTGCTGGGACTGGCGGCCCTGCTGGCCCTCTGGCAGGTCGCCAGCGCCGCCCTCGGCACCTACTGGGTGCCCGGGTTGCCGGAAGTGGGCGGCCGCGCCCGACCGAACTGCTGCGCGGCGCATTGTTCGTCGACGTGGCCGCAACCGCGCAGCTCTTCGCGGCCGGCACCGTGATCGGCGCCATCCTCGGTTGCGGCGGCGCATGTGCGTTGCGCCTGTCACCGCGCATCGACGCCACGGTGCAGCCGTTCATCACGGCTGCGATGAGCGTCCCCAAGCTCGGGTTGGTGCCGCTGCTGGTGCTCTGGTTTGGCACCGGGTGGCTGCCCAAGGTCCTGCTGGTGGCCCTGACGGTGTTCTTCGTCGTGTTCGCGTTCACCTATTCGGGCCTGGCGACGGTCGACTCCCGCCTCGTCATGACGGCGCGCGTCTTTGGCGCCACGCCCGTCCAGGTCACCCGCAACGTCGTGCTGCCCACGGTGTGGCCGTTCGTGCTGACCGGGCTGGAGGTGGCCTTGCCCCGGCGGTGAGCGCCGCCCCGGTGGCGGAGTACCTCTCGGCGAAGGTGGGCATCGGTCACGGCATCGAGCAGGCGCGCCAGATGAGCGACTCGGTGGGTGTCTTCTATGGCATCGCGCTGGCCACCGCCCTCGTGCTGGCCTGCAACGCCGCGCTCGCGGCCGCCCGGCGCCTGACCCTCAAAGGATCGCAAGGAGAATGAAATGAAGATACTGAAGTTCAGGCACCGGGATCGCACCGGCTTCGGCCTGCTGGAGAGCGAGAGCATCGTGCGGGTGTTGCAGGCCTCCCCGTTCGAAGCAGAAGTCCGCCCCGGCAACGAAACGCTGCCCCCGGCGGACCTGCAGTTGCTGGCGCCCACGGTCGACCATCCGCGCATCTTCGGCGTGGGGTTCAACTACAAGGCGCACATTCTCGAGACCGGGCGCAGCCTGCCGGAAATTCCCCTCTGTTCATGAAGCCCGATACGGCGCTGGTGGGACATGGCGGCAACATCGTGTATCCCCGCGTGGGGCAGCTGGTGCACTACGAAACCGAACTGGTGGCGGTGATCGGCCGGCAGGCACGCAACGTCAAGGCCTCGGATGCGCTGCAGTACGTTCTGGGCTACACCTGCGGCAATGATGTCAGCGAGCGCATCTACCAGCGCAAGGAAATGGCGATGGGGCTGATGACGGTGGGCAAGGGATTCGACACCTTCGCGCCCGTCGGCCCGTGGATGGAGACCGATGTCGACCCGGCGCGATTGACCATGCGCGGACGGCTCAACGGCAAGGTCGTGCAGGAGTGCGACACATCGGACCTGCTGTTCGGCGTGGCTGAACTCGTGGAGTACCTCAGCACCTTCATGACCCTGCTGCCTGGTGACCTGATCATGACCGGCACGCCCGGTGGTGTCGGGCCTTTGCAGCCCGGCGACACGTTCGAGATCGAGATCGACGGGGTCGGCACGTTGTCGAACCCCGTCGTGGCCGAGGAATGAGGCAGGCCATGGAACGGGACATCTTCGAAGCGCTGCTGGCCGCCGACGAGGCACGCTACCAGGCGCTCTACGTTCAGGACGTGACGGCGCTGGCCGGCATGTTGCGTGACGACTATCTGCACACGCATGCCAACGGCAAGACGGACGACAAGGATGCGTTCCTCACGTCGATCGCTGCGGCCAGGTACCGGTTCGTGCGCGCCGACCGCAGCGAGCAGCGCGTGCGCACCGCAGGCGCCGTGGCGCTCCTCAGCGGACACACGGCGACCACGCTCGACATGGCCGGCGAGCTGAAGACGATCCGCAACGCCTTCGTCACCGCATGGGTACGGGAAGAGGGCGGCTGGAAGTTGCTGCACTGGCAAGCGACCAAGCTGCCGGAAGGCTGAGAGCCGGCACCCCCATCCAACAGGAGACAACGACATGCATGCCTTTTTCCGCTACTGCGTCGCGGTCGGCGCGGTTCTCGTGCTCGCCGGCCGGCCGCCGCACAGCCGGATGCGTATCCGTCGCGCGCAATCACCCCGGTCCTGCCGGCGGGTCCCGGCACGGGCGTGGACATCCCGGACGGCTGGGGGCCCAGAAGCTGACCGAGGTCATGGGGCGTCCCGTCGTGGTGGAGAACGTGGTCGGGGCGAGCGGGGTGATCGGCGTGCAACGCGTCGTGCGCGCCAAGCCGGACGGCTACACGGTCCTGTTCTCCTTCAACCAGGCGATCACCATGAACCCGCACGTGGTGGCCAACCTTCCGTATGATCCCGAGCGGGAGCTGGAACCCGTTTCGCGCTTCGCTGAATCGCCGTTCGTCTGGATGGTGAACAGCCAGGTGCCGGTGAAGACCTTCCCTGAACTGGTGGCACATGCCAAGGCCCATCCCGGCAAGCTGGCGATGGGCGTCACCGGATTTGCATCGGCGGCGTTCCTCGGCGCGCAACTGCTGGCGCACCAGACGGGCGCCGAGGTCCTGCCTGTCAACTATGCAGGCAACTTCAGCGCGGACCTCCTGTCCAACACGGTCCAGCTGTCCATGAGCCCCGCGGCACAGGTCGGCACGCTGGTTGCCACGGGCAAGGTACGGGCGCTGGCGCAGACCGGTGCCCGACGCTCGCCCGCACTCGCGGACGTCCCTACCGTCGACGAGATGCTTCCCGGCTATGTCATCGAGGCCTGGTACGGCGTGTGGGCTCCCAAGGGAACGCCGCCCGCCGTCGTCGGGCAGCTGACGGATGCGTGGCGCAAGGTTGCGGCCATGCCGGACGTGGCGGAGCGGATGGCAAAGCTGTCCGCCGCGCCCGTGGGCAGCACGGCGGAAGAACTGCGCGAGCTGACCCGAAGGGAGACGCGGATGTGGGGGGACGTGGTGAAGGCACGGAACATCAAGCCCGCGCAGTAGCGCCCGGCCGCTATGGCTGTCCCCGCATCCTGGCGTGGATGGCGTCCCGCGCCTTGGTCAGGAGGGAGCGCAGCTTTGCTTCACCCAGCCGCTCCGGGGCTTCACTCTGCCCGATCAACGTCAGTGCCGCTGCAACTTCGCCGTCGGCATTGAACACGGCGACGGCGGCGCCCGACACCTGCGGCTCCAGTTCGCCGCGCGACCAGTAGAAGTCGTCGCGCCGGATTTCCGTCATGCGGATCCTGAAGGCCGGCCAGTTCGTGCCCAAACCGTTGGTCGCGGCTTCGGCCGCGGCAGCGCCGTAGAGTTTCACCAGTTGCGGCCGCCCGAGGTTGGCCACGATGACCTTGGGCGCGGCGCCGCGAAACAGCGGCCGCGGTCGGCCGCGCCCGTAGCTCAGTTGCAGGGTGGGATCGACGCTCGCACGGTGGATGTCCACCACCTTGGTCCCGAACAAGGTGGTCATCACGGCATCGAGCCGTGCCTTGTGGACGAGGTCGTCCATCACCGGCACCGCGGCAACGAGGAGCGGGTCGCTGCGCCGCAGCTGGTAGTCGAGCTCGATGATCCGGGCCCCGAGCGCATAGCGGCCCGCCGACACCTTGCGCAGGAAGCCGGCTTCCACCAGGTCCTTGACATACCGGTAGCCGGTGGCGCGCGCGTAGCCCAGCGCCTCGTTGATCTCGTCCGCGTGCCAGACGGGATGGTCTTCGCCGAACAGGTTCAGGACGGCAAAGGCCCGGCCGGGACTCGTCATTGCTTGTCTTCCATGCTCACATCGCTCGATTCACTCGCTCGGCGAACCGCGCCGGAGTACGCCACTGTACCCGGCGCGCCCGGCATGAGTCAAAAATCTCGTTTACCGAGACATAGGGAAAACACGGGCTGACGTCGCGACGCTGCTCGTATCTACTGGCATCTCATTATTCGAGATACACAACTTCCAAAGGCTGGTGATGAAACTGGTGAGCTTCGAACGTGGCGGGCAGGCGGGTTTTGGCGTGGTGCGCGACGACGGCGTCGTCGACCTCGGACGTGCCCCGGGTGGCCGGTACGCGGACCTGAAGTCGCTGCTCGAAGCGGATGCCCTCGACGAGGTGCGCGCGGTCGCATCGGGCGCCGCCGACTTCGCGCTCGCGGACATCCAACTGCTGCCGGTCATCCCGGACCCGGGGAAGATCTGGTGCGCGGGCCTCAACTACGGCGAGCACGTGCAGGAGACCGGCCGGCAGGTAACCGAACAGCCCACGTTCTTCCTGCGCTTCGCGGACTCGCAGGTCGGGCATGAAGGCCGGATCCTGCGTCCGCCCGAGTCCATCAAGCTCGACTACGAAGGCGAGATCGCCGTCATCATCGGCAAGCCCGGCAGGCGCATCACCGAGGGCGACAGCTGGAGCCACATCGCGGGCTACGCCTGCTACAACGATGGATCGGTGCGGGATTGGCAGGTCCACACTTCCCAGTGGGGGCCCGGGAAGAACTTTGCGCGCACCGGCGGCTTCGGCCCCGGATGGTGACCGCCGACGAGATCCCCGCCGGTTGCGTGATGACGCTGGTGACGCGCCTGAACGGCACGGAAGTCCAGCGTGCGACGACCGAGCAACTGATTCACAGCATCCCCGGTTGATCGCCTATGCGTCGACAGTCGCACCGCTGCAGGCCGGCGACGTCATCGTCACCGGCACGCCGGGCGGCGTCGGTGCGAAGCGCACGCCCCCGCTGTGGATGAAGGCCGGCGACGTGGTGGAAGTCGAAGTGGACCGCATCGGCGTCCTGCGCAACACCGTGGTCGATGAAGCCTGAGGCAGGCGCGGTGGCCATGCAGCACACACAGGAGGCGGCAGCCACCCACGACGTGGCGATCGTCGGGCTCGGGCCCGCAGGTGCGACGCTGGCCAACCTCCCGGGCCTGCGCGGCTTGCGGGTGCTGGTGCTCGATCGCGAGGCAGCGATCTATCGCCTGCCGCGCGCGATCCACTTCGATGCCGAGTGCATGCGGGTGTTCCGTGCGATCGGCATTGCGCACCAGCTCGCGCCCGAGCTCGTGGTGGCGCCGGGAATGAAGTTCCCGGCAGCCGACGGAGAGCTGCTGCTCGACTGGCAACGGCCGATCGAGATTGGCCCGCAAGGCTGGCATGCGAGCTATCGCTTCCACCAGCCGACCACGGAGACGCTGCTGCGTCAACGCCTGGCGGCAATGCCCCATGTCGATGTGCGCCTGCGCCATGATGTCTTCTCGATCGAGGAGGGCGACGACGTCGCCACCCTGCGCTACGAGGACATGGCCACCGGCCGCATCATGCGCAGCCATGCCCGCTACGTGGTCGGCTGCGACGGTGCGCGCTCGACGGTGCGCCGCTTCATGGGGACGGAGCTGGAGGACCTGAAGTCGCACGAGCGCTGGCTCGTTATCGACGTCCTGCTGCGGCAGGACAAGCCTGAACTGGGCGACCACAGCGTCCAGTTCTGCGACCCGAGCCGCCCGGCCACCTACGTCCGGGGGCCCGGCGCCCGCCGGCGGTGGGAACTGATGCTGATGCCCGGCGAGGATGCAGCGGAGATGAGCCGGCCCGAGGTGATCTGGCAGTTGCTGTCGCGATGGATCACTCCCGCGGAGGCTGTCCCGGAGCGGCCCGCCTCGTATACCTTCCACTCCGTGGTTGCGCGCGGCTGGCGCAAGGGCCGCCTGCTCGTTGCCGGCGACGCCGCGCACCAGACGCCGCCCTTCATGGGCCAGGGCATGTGCGCCGGCATTCGCGATGCGTCCAACCTCGCATGGAAGCTGTCCGATGTCGTCAGCGGCGCGGCGCCCGACCGGTTGCTGGACACCTACGAGTCGGAACGCGCGCCGCATGTGCGCGAGTTCATCGAAACGGCGGTGCGCCTCGGTCGTTTAATCCAGACGACTGACCCGCAGGCGGCACGCCAGCGCGATGCGGACATGCGTGCGGCGAAATCGGTCTTCACGACGCCGTCACCCCGCCTCGGGCCCGGCGTCCACGCCGGCAGCCCGCCGGCCGGGTGGATCGGCGAACAGCCGGCGCTCGGCGACGGCGCCCGGCTCGACGATCGCGTCGGCTACCGGCTGCACTGCTCGTGGACCCGGCGGGGGGAGGTCGGCGCGCCGGACGACGGGATCGTCGTCGTGCCCGCCGATTCCCCGTCCGCCCTCGACTGGCTGGAGCGAACCGGCGCCGGGGCCGTCCTGCTGCGGCCCGATCGCTATGTCGTCGGCACCGCGAACGATCGCGCCTCCCTCCGGGGAACTCATGGCGACCTGGTCACGCCGGCACGGTTGCCCACCCCACGCTTCGCAGATCGGACGAGACACCGCATGACCCGCCCCGGACTCACCTTCAGCCACGTTGGCTTCTTCGTCCACGACATCGCCAGGATGGAGGATTTCTACACCCGCCTGCTCGAGTTCACGGTGACCGATCGCGGGCAGTTGCCGGGCCCCAACGGCACCATGGACCTCGTCTTCCTCAGCCGCGATCCGGACGAACACCACCAGATCGTGCTGATCACCGGACGCCCGCAGGAGTTGCCCTTCAACGTCATCAACCAGGTGTCGCTCAAGGCCGACAGCCCGGGCACCCTCAAGGCGATGTACCGGAAAGTGCAGGCGGAAGGCCTGCCGGGCATCACGCCTGTCACGCACGGCAATGCGCTGTCCATCTATGTCCCCGACCCCGAGGGCAACCGGCTCGAGCTGTACCGGACCTGCCCCGGTATGTCTCGCAGCCCATGCGCGTCCCGGTGGACCCGCGCCGCCGGACGAAGAAATCATGGCGCGGGCGGAGGCCCACGCGCGGTCGCTTCCCGGCTTCATGCCGCGCGCGCAGTGGCGCGCGGCGATGGCCCGCCGCATGGGCCTGGACTGACACCGTTTCCCGCACCAGAAAACCAACAGGAGACACCCCATGAGCCACTCGACCCTGACCCGCCGCGCCGTCCTTGCCGCCGGTGCTGCCGGACTCGCCGCCCCGTTCGCGCGCGCTGCCGATCCGGTGAAGCTGAAGTTCACGAGCTTCGAGCCGCCCATGGCCAACATCACGTCGACCGTGCTCACGCCCCTGGCGCGTGACGCGAGCGCCGCTTCCGGCGGCACGCTGCAGATCGACATGTTCGCAGGCGGCACCCTCGGCCGCAATCCGCTGCAGCAGTTGAAGCTGGTGACCGACGGCATCGCCGACATCGGGTGGATCGTGCTGCCCTACACGCCCGGCCGCTTCGACGACACCGAGATCGTCGGCCTGCCGTTTCTCAGCACGAGCGCCACAGAGGCGGGCCTCGCGCTGCATCGCCTGTATGCCGCGGGCATGCTGGTCGGGTTCGAAGGGCTCAAGTTCCCGGCGTTGGGAGCCACCCCGCCGGTGGTGATCCATGCGAACCAGCCGATCCGGGTTCCCGCAGATCTCAAGGGCAAGCGCGTCCGGCTCTCAGGTGATCACCTCACCAAGGTGGTCGACGCGCTCGGCGGGGCGCCCGTGCAGCTCGGCGGCGGGCAGATCGCCGAGGCGCTTTCGCGCGGCGTGGTGGACATGACGCTCAACAACTGGGGCTTCGTGGGTGACTTCAAGGTCAACGAAGTCAGCTCGCACCACCTCGACATCCCGCTCGGGGCGGTCGCGGTGGGCATCGTCATGCGCCAGGACCGCTATGCCGCCTTGCCGCCGCAGGCCCGCGCGGCCATCGACAAGTTCAGCGGCGAGGCCCCGGCGCGCAAGCTCGGCGAGGCCTTCGATCGGCAGGAGAAGGAAGTCCGTGAGCGGGTGTCGAAGTCGGGCAAGAACCAGTCGTCGCGCCGACGCCCGCGGTTATCGCGGAGTGGCGCCGCCTCATCGATCCGGTGAACGAGTCCTGGCGCAAGGCCAAGCCGCGCAACGAGCGGATCCACGCAGGCTTCGTCGAGCAGCTCAAGCGCGTCCGGGCGGCGGGCTGACATGGCTCCCGGGACACACCCGGCGCTGGCAACCGGCGCCGCGCGGGCGCTCGCCTGCGTGGCGACGATGGCGCTGCTGGCACTGGCCGCCTCCACGGTCGTCGACATCGTGATGCGCTACGTCTTTGCGAGCCCCATCCGGGGCTTCGTCGACATCGCGTCGCTGGCCGGGGCCGTGTTGCTCGCCGCCTGCTTTCCCCATGTGCTGGCCAGTCGCGGCAACATCTCGATCGACATGCTCGGAGCGCGGCTGGGGAAGGGTGCCGGCCGCTGGCTGGATCGCTTCGGCGCGATGGTCACTGCTGGCTTCTTCGCAGTCATGGCCTGGCAGTACGTGCGATTCGCCGGAGGCCTGAAAAGCGATGGCCAGACCATTCCGGTGCTGAACTGGCCGGTCTGGCCATGGTGGGCAGCCGTCGCGGCACTCGTCGCCGCGGCGGCCCTCGTGGCGCTGCTCACAGCCCGGACGCCCCGGGAGGACGCGTCGTGAGCGGCGGAGTCACGCTGACCTTGTGGGGGCTCGCGGGGACCTTCGTCCTCATTGCCCTGCACGTTCCGGTCGGTGTCGCGATGGGCATTGCCGGCGTGGTGGGCTTCGGCGTGCTGGCCGGCTTCGGGCCGGCGCTCGCGATGCTGGCATCGGAAACCTCGAACAACCCGGCCTCGCTGGACCTCGCGACGATCCCCCTGTTCGTCCTCATGGGCTCTTTCGCCAGCATGGCGGGGCTCTCCGAAGACCTCTATCGCCTCGCCTACGCGGTCGTCGGCCACCGGCGCGGCGGACTGGCCATGGCGACGGTCGGCGGCTGCGCGGGATTCGGGGCCGTCTGCGGCAGCTCGGTGGCGACGGCCGCCACGTTCGGCAAGGCCTCGCTGCCTTCCATGCTCACGCGCGGCTACGCGCCGGGGTTCGCGGCCGGCACCGTCGCGTCGGGCGGCACGCTCGGGATCCTGATCCCGCCCTCGTCGATCATGGTGATCTACGCCGTGCTGTCCCGGAATTGATCATCACGCTCTACATGGCGGCCCCGGTTCCCGCGGTGATCGCGGTGGCACTTCACCGGGCACAATTGCGCTCTACACGCGGGCACGTCCGGCAGATGCGCCGACCGGCCCCGGGGCCACGCGCGCCGAACGCATTGCGGCCCTGAAGGCCAGCTGGCCCGTGCTGGTGCTGGCGGGCACCGTCATCGGCGGAATGGCGGCTGGCATCTTCACCGCCACCGAGAGCGCGGCCGTCGGCGCGGTGCTTGCGTTCTGCTTCGCCGGCATGCGGCGAAAGCTGCAGCGCGACAACTTGCGGGCGGCCCTGCTCACCACCGCGTCGACCGCAGCAATGATCTATGTGCTGATCATCGGCGCGTCGCTCTTCGGTTACTTCGCGGCCGTCACCCGGCCCCCGGGCCCCCGGTCGAGGCAGTGAAGGCTTCGGGCGTGCCGATCTGGGTCGCCGTGCTGGCAATGATGGCGATGTTCATCGTGGCGGGCGCGGTCTTCGACGAGGTGGCCGCCATGGTCGTGACGATGCCGTTCGTGCTGCCGCTGGTCACCAGCTGGGGATTCGATCCGATCTGGTGGGGGTGATCAACGTCGTGATCATCGAACTGGGCATGCTCATCCCGCCGCTCGGCATGAACGTCTTCGTCGTCAAGGGGGTCGCACCGGGCATCCCGCTCGCCGACATCTATCGCGGGGTCGCTCCCTACGTTGCGTCGAACCTCGTGCGCCCGGGCATCCTGCTGGCATTCCCTGCGCTCACGCTCTGGCTCCCGCAGGCCCTGAAAGGATGACTCCGTGACGGTCCCCCGGTCCGTCGAAGGTGCCGTGCAAGCCGAACGTGCCCGCGCCCACGCCGTCGTCGCCCGGGACACCGCGCGGCTCGCCACGCATCTCGACGACGGATTGGCCTATGTGGATGCCACCGGCACTCGCCAAGACAAGACAGGGTTCCTGCAGTTCGTTGAAACGGGACCGGCGTTCCCGGCCGTGGAGTTCGAGGTGGCGGAGGCGATGGCGCTGGGTTCGGGCGCGATGCTGCTCGGTCGCTTGCACCTTGCCCTGCGTCGTGCGGGCGACGCCGAGATCGTCGAGGCCCGGTCGTGGGCCACGGCGGTGTGGCTCCGGGGCGCGGACGGCCATTGGCGACTGAGGGCGTTCCAGTCCACGCGGGCTGCGGCGTGAGTGGCGTTCGGGTGCAGGGTGGAATTTCGAGTGTGCTGGCAAGGAGGCTGCGGTGAGCAATGGTTTCGTGAGGGATGCCTGGTATGTCATTGCCTGGAGCGAGACGCTCCCGGCCGGGGAACGATCGCCCGAACCGTCCCGGGGGAGCCGTTGGTCGCTTTCCGCGGTGACGATGGGGTGGCCGCGGTGGTGGCGGATCGCTGTCCTCATCGCGGCGTACCCCTCAGCCTGGGCAAGGTGGCGGGGCCGACCCTGCAGTGCCCGTACCACGGCCTGCGGTTCAACGGTGCCGGTGCCTGCGTCCACAATCCGCACGTCAAGGGCGATCCGGGTCGGCTGGCGGTCCGGAGCTATCCGGTTGTCGAGCGATTCGGCGCGGTCTGGGTCTGGACCGGCGACGCTGCGCTGGCCGACGCGGCGAAGGTGCCGGACTACAGCTGGTTCGACGCCGGGCGCCCGGGGTACCGGACCGTCCGGGGCCAGCTTCACGTGCAGGCCGGCTTCCGGCTCGTCATCGACAACCTGCTGGATCTCAGCCACGCCGAGTACCTGCATGCCGGCACGGTGGGAACGCCCGGCTCGTCAGGATCGCTGAAGGCATCGGTCGACGTGGGGAGAACCGTGTCACCGTGCTGCGAAAGGTGTTCGACCTGCCGCCGTCGGCGGTGTTCAAGCCGGTGTGGGACAAGACGGAGCGCATCGACCAGCACGCCAACATGACATGGCGGGCACCCTCGCACCTGTTGCTGGACCGGGGATCATGCCGCCCGGAGGCGTGCTCGAAGAAGGATTGCACTTTCCTTCGGCCCACCTGCTCACGCCGGAGACGGAACGATCGACGCACTACTTCTTCGCGAACGCCCGGAACTTCTGGTCGAGGACGACGGCCACGACGACTCCGTCCTCGCCGTCTTCCGCCGTGCCTTCGGAGAAGAGGACCGGCCCATCGTCGAAGCCATCCAGCGTGCTGCAGTGGACGCAGATGACGGGTTCAGGTTCGCCGACTTCACCATCGGGGACGGCGCGGCGGCGCGGGCTCGACGGATGCTGGACCGACTGACCGACTGACCGACTGACCGACTGACCGACTGACCGACTGACCGACTGAGCGACTGAGCGACTGAGCGCGCGGCCGAGGTGAAAGCCCCCGGAACGGCGAGAGGGCGGCCGGCAGGTGCAGGTCGCCGACACCGACCGACTCGTGTTCTTCCGGGCTGTTCCCCGGCCAGAGCAGATTTCGATCATCCCGCCAGCCCGATTCGGAGTCCGAACGCCTGCTTCTCGTCCAGCCAGAGCACGCCGTCGGAATGTTCCGTGCGAAGTCGCTGCTGCTCCAGCCTTGCGCGAGCTGCTGGAAGGTCCCGGACACGCATGACGAGGGCCGTCACCTCCAGCTCGTGCCCCGGCGTGAGGACCAGCGCGACGCCGGGGGCGGCAATCCCCACTGCGCCGGTGATCGCATTCCACACGCGGGCGGACCGTGCGACGTCCGGCGTCTGCATGTGGATTGCGCAAAGACCCTCGATGCCTACACCGCCGCTGTCCGCCCCCGCCAACTCTTTCGCGAGGCGCTCGCGTCGGCATGGAGTGGTTTCGCCCTTCGGCCATGGGGCGATGGGGGCGTCCGGATGCCATTCGCAGAAGAACACCCGGCAGGCGGGGCCGGTCGCATCGAGCACAAGGCAGTTTGTGAAGTTGAGTTCGTCCCCGCCCGCTCCCTCCGTCCGCCAGGCGCGTGGCTCCTTGCAGCGAACGCCTTGCAGCGCGAGAGCATCGCGGCTGGCATGCACCTCAGAGGGCCACAAGGCGAGCCCCGCGACCGGGGGAAGGGCAGTGGCGGGAGGCAGATCCGAATCGGACCGTGCCTGCCAAAGCTCGATCTGGACGTTACCCGCATTGACCCATGCATACCGGACAAACGGCTCATCGCGCAATGGCCAGCTCACCGGCAGGCCCAGTTGGAGATGGAACAGTGCAAGCACCGCATCCGGTCGTCGTGCACCCGCAGATACACGTGGTCCGGCCAAGGGAAGGCGACATGCGCTGAATGTACCGGTGACGTCTGCTTCGGGCCAGAAGAAGCCCTGACCCGCGGCTCTGCCAAGAGTGGTGGAGCGGTGTCGGCACAGTTGCCCGGGCCTTCTGACTAGCTCCTCAACAAAGCGACGCCGCGAATCTTCCGCTGCAGTTGCATGACGCCGTAGAGCAATGCCTCAGGTGTGGGTGGACAACCCGGCACGTACACGTCCACGGGGATAACGCGGTCACAGCCGCGCACCACGGAATACGCGTAGTGGTAGTAGCCGCCTCCATTGGCGCACGAGCCCATGGAGATCACGTAGCGGGGCTCGGCCATCTGGTCGTACACCTTTCGGATGGCGGGCGCCATCTTGTTGGTGAGGGTACCCGCGACGATCATGAGGTCGGCTTGCCGCGGACTTGCGCGCGGGATCATGCTGAACCGATCGAAGTCGTAGCGCGCCATGGCGGTGTGGATCATCTCCACGGCACAGCATGCGAGGCCGAAGGTCAGGTACCAAAGACTGCCGGCACGCGCCGCCTGGACGGCTTCTTCGACAGTGGTCAGGAGGAAGCCGCCTTGGGCGGACCGGTCTGAGAAGTGCGCGGCGAGGGACATGCGCGCAGCCTAGGGGTGCGCGTCGTCCGTGTCTTGAATCAATCGGACATGCGCCGGCTGCAGTGACCAGTGTCCCGCCTTCTCCCACAGCAACCGCCGCAGCCGTGCCGGCGAAGCGTCGGCGATTGCACGGGTGTCGCGGGCGAGATGGGCCTGGTCTGAGAAGCCGTGCCGCAACGACAGCTCGGCGAGCGAGGTGGTCTCATGTCCGGCGAGTGCGCCCACAGCCGTCTCCCAGCGCCGGATGCGCAGCCAAGTGGCGGGTGGCAGTCCCATTGCGCCGCGGAAACGCCGCAGGTAGTGGCGAACGCTGCACCCCAGCACTTCGGCTGCCGCACCGACGCCGGAACGCGCAAGTGCTTCGAGCGCCAGCGTAGGCGGCGTTTGCGGGAAGGACGCCGCCCGGGCCGCGAACGTCATCCAGAACGGGTCCAGCTTGCCTGCCTCGCACGCTTCCTGCGAGGCGTTGCACAGCGCATCGAGTGCGCCGGAACCAAGCTGGCTGACGTCCACCGCGCGCCCGGAAAACTCTCCGGCCGACCGGCCCGTCAGCGGCTGCAGCAGCCAAGGCTGCAGCACTAGGCTGAGCGATGCGAGGGGGCCGGGCACGCAGGTCCTGAGCGGCGAGGTGAAGGGTCCGGTCACGAAGCGCTGCGGGAGCATGCCATCGTCCCCGAGCACTGCACCCCGGCGATGGTGTTCAGGCAGGCCCAAGTGTTGGCCTGTACCTGCGAGTGCAGCGGTCCCGCATGGACCTGCCGGACGATCGCGCAGAGGCACCATGCCTGCAGCTCCGGCGGTGCAGCGTGGACGTCGACGTGCTCCGGCGGCGCGATCATGCCCAACTACAGGTTGGTTCCACCGCGGTCCTGGATCCGCTCCACCACAAGTTCCCACGCAGCCTTGGGCTTGAAGTACTTGCCGGTAACCGCGTGATCGATGGACAGGATGCTCCAGCCGTCGGCAAACAGCGCCTGCACGTCCTGGCGATCAAAGAACCGCTTGGGGTGTCCATCCACCTCGTACAGGCCGGGCTCGAGCTCGATCCCTCCCGGGGCGCCGAAATGCTTGTCTTCGGTGGAGTTCAGGCGACAGAACAGGATGCCGCCGGGACACAGAGCGTCGCGAATCCGGGCAACGATGCGCACGGTCTCTTGCCGGGGAAGTAGTGCAGGGACAGGCTGGCCAGCACCACGCCGTAGTTCCCGCCGGTACCCGGGAGTGGGTCCCGGATGGCGCGGCGTTCCGTGCGCGCCGACGGCACGCGTGTGCGCGCGACGGCGACGGCCGCACGCGAGAGGTCGAACCCGATCACCGGCAGGCCGGCCGCGGCAAGTGTCGCGGTGTCGTCGCCGTAGCGCATCCGATCTCGAGCACGGGATGCTCGCCTGCGCGCTGCTGAATCAGCGGCATCCAGCGCTCCAGCCACGGGTCAGCGAACATCACGGACACCTGTCGTGCGTGGCTGGGCGCCTTGCGGGTCCGGCGACGACGCGGCCCCGGCAAGAAAGAGGGACGCCAACGCGGCCACGTCCTCCTCGTCCTGCGCCTCCGCCGAAGATCCCATGAGCAGGCGGCTGACCGAACCCCCATGTTGCTGCGCAGGAACTGCGCGACGAGGGCGTCCGTCCTCAGGTCGTTGCGCAACATCCCGTCCCGTTGCAGCTGCCCGAAAAGCTCCACCAGCGGCGCCCACACCGCGTCCTTCCAGAGCCCGACGAAGCGCGCGCGCTGGGCCTCGTCGCCCACCAGTTCGATGATCAGCAATCGCGTCAGTTCGGGCGCAGCGCGTAGTGCCTCCAGCCGCGAGAGCAGCAGCGCCCGATGCCAGCCTCGAAGTCGCCGGCATACGCCGGATCGTTCCTTTCAGCTCCGCCAGCGAAGCCGGTGCCAGCTGTGCGAGCACGGCTTCATCCAGGACGGCGTGCAGCAGGCCTTCCTTGGAGCCGAAATGCTTGAAGAGCGTGCGCTCGGTCGTCCCCGCCTCGGCGGCGATCTCGCGGGTGCTCGTGCCGAGCTTGCCCCGGCGACTGAACATGCGTGTGGCGGCCCAGAGCAGTTCCGAATGGATCGCATCGGACCGCGGCCGCCCACGGGCTGCTGGAGACGGTGCGCCTTCCGTCATCGGCTTTCTTTCCATCTTCTTAGTATAGCAACCGCTTTACATCGAACTGGTCCGTATGTATAGTGAGTGCACTACTTAATGGAGATCGAGATGAGCGGTGCATTCGGCCACCCAGCAGCGCGGCTGGGTTTTTCGGCCATTCCGTACGAGGCCTTTCCCCTGCCAACCCACGGCGATGTCGCCGGAACCCGGGATATCACAGGCTATTCAGCGGATCATTCCGATCCGCCGGAGCCGTTCGGGCTCCCATGGACACTGCGATCGCTGAAAACGGCGGAGTACGGTGTCGACACACTGACGGACGGCCGCACCCGCTACTGGATACGTCACGAGGTGCTGCGCGGCGTCACACCCCGCATGCTCGCGTGGTGGTTCGCCCACCGGAGGGCACGGTCGACATCGCGGGGATGCGGGTGAACCGCTATCGAGCCTGGCATCCGGCCGACCACGTCCACGTCAGCTATGCGCGCAGGTTGCCCGATGGCAGCGTCGGTCCGGGCGCTGTGCTGCGGCTGCGCGAGATGCTGGGCGGCAATCCGCGCTTCACCGTCAATGTTCGCTCCGTCATCGAGAAGCTCGATGAGGAAGGCTTCATCCACAACCCCATCTTCCATGGGATCAAGGGACTGGTACGCATGGAGTACCGCTTCAGGCGCGTGCTCGAAGGCACCGCGTACGAGAACTGCCTGGTCTTCGGCGCGCCGGGCGCGCTCGGACGGACGCTGCACCCCATCCTGGAGCGGATTGCCTTTCCTCCGCTGAAGGGCAGGTTCTGGCTGCGGCACAACGTCGAGGAGGTGGGGGCGCTCGAACACTTCCTGCCGCAGCTGTATCGCACTGAGACGGGGTTGACAGCATGACCCCCTCACGTGTCCCCGATCAAGCCACTCCGGGCAATCGCCTGGCCGCTCGGTTCCTCCGAATCTCCGCGATCTGGCTGTTCGTCGGTGTCCTGCTCGGAACCTACATGGGCGTCACGCACGACCATGTGGACAAACAGATCCACGTCCACGGCAACTTGCTGGGCTGGGCCTCGTGCGCATTGTTTGCCGCTTTCCACCGGCTTTGGCCGTCCGCGTCGGAGTCAATGGCGGGGCGCCTGCACTTCTGGCTGCACAACATCGGGCTGCTGTCGCTGGTTGCCGGGCTGGCGCTGGTTGCGCGCGGCAATGCGACGGCCGCGCCGCTGCTCGGTGCGGGCTCCTTGCTCCTCGTGGCCGCTTGCGCCGTGTTCCTCGATGTCGTATGGAGGGCGACCGGGCACGCCAACTGAGAAATCATTTTTCTGGCCGACGCTGGCGACGCGGGTGGCCAGCCTGATCTCCAGCACCAGACCCCTTGCTCGCGCGACTTGGCTGCGCGCGTCCTGCCACGCGCCTCGACGATGCGCAGTCGACCTGGTAGCCAAGGCGGGCGCTCTTCCTGCCTAGCGAGAATGCCGCGCGAAAGTACAGCGTGCCGAGGCGTTCCAGCTCGTCCGCGGTCATCCCGGATGAAATGGACGCCAGCGCCCATGGGCAAGCCGACTGGCTTGCGCCGGATCCGCTGAAGGACTCCGTGAGGCACCCTCATCTGGTTGTCCAGGAGGACGTGTTCAACGCATCGCGCGTCCCCACGGTCATCGTGTGCGCACTCAGCTCAAACCTGCGGAAGGCAACAGAGCCCGGCAACGTGCTGCTCGATGATGGTGAAGGTGGGCTGCCTCGCCGTAGCGTTGTGGTGGGCTCTCAACTGGCAGTTGTTGACAAGTCCGCCTTGCAGGAACGCATCGGCATCCTTGCGCCGGCTCGGGTCGACCAGTCCTGGCAGGCTTGCGTTTCCAGCAGGCGGGGTATTTGCAGGGACGATGACAGAAACCATGCCATTGATCCAGCACCGGGCAGCAAGTTGACTTAACGTGGGCCTGTGATGACCAGAAGGTCCAGTGCCACAGCGACAAACGGCCGCTTTCCGTGAGGGCTCCTCCTACTTCGTCACGTTCACATCCTGCCGCCGAGAGCGTTTCGCGCTCTTCCGCGCGGCTCTTGTGCCGGGTAGGCTGAAGGCGCCGGCGAGCGGGCAGACCCCTCCGGAACAAGACCCGGAGCTCACCCCACATTTCAGCTGTCTTACACTCAATCCATGCAGCTTGTACCCATCCCGAACACGGACGAACCTCCACGCGCGGGCACCCATTCAGAGTTGGTCGCCGGAGTTGTCGCGTCAACGCGAGACCTGTATGCACGCAAGGGATTTGTGGCTCCGTGGATCGGCTACCTTGCTTTTGACGAGGGTGAGTACGTTGGGACTTGCGCGTTTGTTGGCCCGCCAGAGGGGCGGGAGGTCGAGATTGCGTACTACTCCTTTCCAGCTTGCCAGCGCGCCGGCGTGGCAACACGGATGACCGGAGAACTACTGAAGGTCGCCCGGTTGCAAGTTCCGGCGGTGACTGTCGTTGCTCACACGATGCGCGAGGAAGGTCCGTCCACGATCATTCTTCGCAAGCATGGATTCAAGCTTCTCGGTGAGGTGAAGCACCCCGAGGACGGTCCCGTGTGGAAATGGGCCCTCTCGGACCCTGCAAGTTGACGCTGGACGCTTCCCGGGCGCGCGCTCGGGGCGCGACCCCACCGGTCTGACGACCCGTGGCGCGCGCGTTCAATCCTGGCGACAGCTTGCGTGAACGGGACGCCCAGACGTCCGCACTTGTGAGGGCGTGCCGAAGCCTTCACCCCCGGCGTGGTCCGTCGACGACACTGGACGTGAACGGAACCGGCTCACGCGGCGTGGGGGTTGCATCGCCCGATGGCGCGCTTGAGCACGGATTCGACAAACGCAGATTTCGCCGCCGAGTACGCTTCACGCGACTGCATCGAGTCACCGCGGTGGACGGTGGCGAGATGCTGTTTCAGCAACAGGTATTCGCCGGCTACCGCTGGATGGGAACGCAGGAAGTCGCGGAACGCAAGGTGCCTTCGTTCCTGTTCCCCGCCGACGACGCAAAGGTGCACGTGGTGGCTCGCGGGCCGGCGGCGGGCTTCTGAAAGAACGGATACACCAGGCCGAAGTTCCCGGTAGGCCAATGGACGTAGCCAATCCGGGCAAGGGCGCGGCAGAATGCAGCCATCGGCCCAAGATCGGAAACGGACACCGGATGTCGATGACGGGTTTTGCGGCCAGCCCGGGCACCGACGTGGAGCCTACATGCTCGATCCGCAGGGCGGTCGCGCCTAGGGCCGACTGGATGCGCTGCGCCTCGGCCTCGAAGGCTGCGGGCCACTGACAGTCATACGGCTGGATCCGGATCAAGTGCGCTCCTGCAGCAGGAGCTTCAGCCCTTCATGCGTCGCCTCAACCGCCCGCCCCCGCGCGGACCCCTGCATGCGCACGCCCTCCAACTGCCCGCGGGTCATCCAGCTTCTTGCGACACCCACGATGGTCGTGACCTGCACCACCTCAAACACCTCGCCGGTTTCCGCGGACACGACGAGGCGGTTGGACGACCCGGCCTGCATCTACCAGGCGGGCGTTGCGTTGAGAGGGCCAGGGTGCGGCGTCGATCATGCCGCGAGCTTACAGCGGACATGCCAGGACGGGGTTTGAGGGATAATGCGCGCCCCGTGGACCACGTCCGCGCTCCTGCTAACGACATTGCGCACCACGACCTGAGTGCGTTGACACACCGACACCGCGCACGAACCTGAGAGCTGACTCGATGACAACCGCTGCTCCAGCCCCTCGCACCGCCGGCAAACTCGCCCGGCAAGGCGCACGCTGGTGGTGCGGGGTGCCGCGCTAGAGTACTGCGACAACGAGGCGGATGGACAAGCGATCTTGTTCGTTCACGGAGCCGTGACCGACCTTCGGATGTGGGATGAACACCGGGCGTGCGTCGGCACGCGGTACCGCACGATCGCCTTTACCCAGCGATACCATGGCGCCAGTGCATGGCAGGCCGATTGGCCTGCCTACGGCGTAGGGACGCATTCGCAGGATCTCACCGCCTTGATCGAGCAGCTCGACACCGGCCCAGTGCATCTGGTCGCGTGGTCGTATGCGGGGCACGTAGCCTTCGACGCGGCCCTGCGCCGGCCGGAGCTGGTCCGAAGCCTCTTCGTCTATGAGCCGGGGTTCCGTCTTTCGTCTCCGACCCGGAAGCGCTCGAGGCGCTGATGACGGACGCGAACACAGCCTTCGGGCCCATCTTCGAGGCGGCGCACGCCGGCGACAACCTCCGCGCGCTGGAACTGCTTCTTGGCGCCTCCGGGCAGTCAGCCGACTACTTCAACCGGCAGCCGGATCGGGCCAAGGCGCTGCAAATCGACAACGCGCGCACCCTTCCGGAGTTGCTCCTTCGTCAGACGCCTCCACCGGACATCACGTGCGAGCAGCTGTCCGCCCCGGAAGTGCCCACGTGCGTCGGCTACGGTGCCGCCAGTAGGCCGCTTTACGCCGTGGTTGCCCGTGCGGCCCAGCGGTGCCTGAAGCCAACGGGCACTTGGTGGTGCCTTCAGCCAATCACATGTGGCCGGCAGACGATCCCGTGGGGTTTGCGCAGGCGGTGATCGATTTCGTGAAACAGCATTGAACCAGCGCGCTCTGGAACGCTGGGAGAGAGGAAGAATGACGCGGACCCGCCTCAAGATTTGTTGCATCGGCAGTCAACACGAAGCCCAGCTGGCGATCCGGGCAGGCGTGGACGCTCTTGGCACCTGGTGGGTGCCATGCCCAGCGGGCCGGGGGTGATTGCTGACGACGCAATCCGGGCGATTGCGCTGGCGATGCCTGCGGCGGTGTCCGGCTTCCTCCTCACGCAGGAACGCACCGCCGAAGCCATTGCACACCATGTGAGCCGCTGCGCCGTTTCGACCGTGCAGATCGTGAACCATGTGGATCCCGGGGAACTCGAGCGGCTACGAGCCATGATGCCCTGGTTGCGCATCGTCCAGGTGATCCACGTGGAAGGTGCGGACGCCCCGAGCTCCTGACAGCGTATGCGCCGCATGCCCATGCCTTCCTCCTCGATTCCGGCTCGCCCGGTGCGGCGGTCCCATTGCTTGGCGGCACCGGCCGCGTGCACGACTGGTCCATCAGCGCCGAGTTCGTCCGGCGATCCGTGTTCCCGGTCTTTCTGGCCGGTGGGCTGACCCCGGAAAACGCCGGGGAGGCGATCCGCCTGGTGCAGCCCTTTGGGCTGGACATCTGCTCTGGACTACGGACGGACGGCCTGTTGGATGAGCGCCAGCTGCAGCGGTATGTCGCCGCGGTGAACGAAGCGGATGCGCGACCGGAAGGCGGGCGACTACTCTGACCCGCATCAGCACCGTGATCGCTTTTCGTACACCGCGCCTCGTTGCGCGCCGGATCGAGCCGGACGATGCGGCTGCGTTGCAGGAGGTCTACGGCGACCCGGGTGCGATGCGCTGGGTCGGGGACGGAAAGCCACTGAACTTCGTGCAGTGCGCGCAGTGGGTGGAGGTCAGCCAGCGGAACTATGCGCACCGCGGTTACGGCATGTTTGCCCTCGTGTTCCGGGAAACCGGTGGCGTTATCGGCTTCTGTGGTCTTGTCCATCCGCAAGACCAGTCGGACCCGGAGCTGAAGTACGCGCTGCGCCGCGAATACTGGGGATGTGGACTCGCGACAGAAGCTGCGCGGGCAATGCTCGCCGCTGCTGCCACCGGCTTCGGCATGCGCCGCATCATTGCCACCACGGCGCCGGAGAATGCGGCTTCCCAGCACGTCCTGCTCAAGGCAGGCATGGTGCGTGAAGCCCGGAGAACAATCACGATGGGACATGGACCCAGCTGTTCACATGGGACGCGGAAAGAACGAAGCGCGCATGAATGGACGCTGCCGATCCCGTCGGAGCCGAAGCCCTCGATCCCGAAACAGGCTGCTCCGCGCCCAATGCCGCTTTCATGACCTCGCCGAGAAGCGAGACCTTCGACAGCCACCCGCTCCCCTCCATGCCACAAAAGAGATCGCCAAAGGTCCGTGTCGCCCGAACCGCCGATACCGAGGCACTGATCGCGCTATGGCAGCGGTCGGTTTCTGCCACCCATCAGTTTCTTGCTCCCGGAGAGCTGGAGGCGCTGGCTCCTCTCGTCCGAAGCCAGGTCCTTGGCCGACTGGAAGTGTGGGTGCTCGAACAGCAGGGCCGGGCCGTCGGCTTCATGGCGCTCGACGGGGCCATGGTTGAGGCGTTGTTCCCGGACCCAACCTATTTCCGGCAGGGCGGCGGGCGGCAACTGCTGGCTCACGCGCGCGTTGAAAGGTGCGCTGCGCGTCGACGTCAATGAGCAGAACGTCGATGCAATACGCTTCTACTTGGCCGCGGGTTTCGAAATCGCAGGCCGCTCTGATGTCGACCAAGCTGGTCGGCCTTACCCCCTGCTGCACTTGCAGGAAGGCAGCGCAGTTTCATTCGAGGCGAAGGCCTAGACACGGCCCAGATCCGCGGAACGAGCATCCGACGACCGGGTTTCGCAGGGCTGCTTCATCCGCAACACGGTGACGAACCCGAACATTGTGGTTGGCGAGTACACCTACTAAGACGATCCGGACGACTCGGAATGGTTAAAACGCAATGTGCTTTACCACTGCCTCCCTGCACCGGTGAGAAGCTCGTGATCGGCCGGCTCTGCGCCACCGCCCGAGGCTTAGGTTCATCATGAACGGCGCCAATCATGGTGTGAAGACCTTAGGGCTGATTCACTGCGTAAGAGGGAAGGGAATCAGACGTGGTCGGAGTGCGGGCAGTTAGACACCTCCACGAGGCTCAAAACACGGGGTGTGTGAGCCAGATAGCAGGGTCGTGATCCTGAATCTCCTACTCCGTGTTCCCATTGATGTTTCACTCTCCATCGAATGGAATGTTGGCCACTCCTCCGCACGCTAGTGGCCAGCCGGCTTAATGCGACTCCGCAGGGCTGACGTCTGCATTCGGCCAGAAGCAGCCGCCATGCGCCGGCCTGTGCCCAGTTTGGTACTGCTGCTACTCACATAGACTAGCCGGCGATCCAATCTCTGCTTGGAGGGCCGCTCGAACGATCGGGCTCCATCCGCGCCACGTAAAGAAGCTGCTCGGGTGCCTAATGAACGTCAACGTGAGAAGGTGCCCATCCGGAATGTTCACCTGAACTTGGAGCGGTCGATGGAGACCGATCTTGGGCAGGTAGATTTCCTTATATCGATCCGGTGGGAGCTGACTTTTCAAAGTATCGATCTTCCGCCGCTCCAGGCCGTAGACCACTCCATGCGTGAAGCCCAACCGAGCATGGACCTCGAGAAACACGCGCCAACCCTCCGCGTATTGAGCGTTAGTTGGCCTCGATCTCTCCGAACGGAGTAAGGCCTGAACCAGGTTGAAGTACACCAGTCGCGACCAAAGTTCGCGCCTTGAGGACACGGCCGGATACTTAACGCCTGTCGCGGCGCGTTCAAAAAGGGCGCAGGAAGGGGGCGTACTTGGACCTTTCGTCCAAGGTGCCCTTCATGTGCCTCTCGCGAATTTGGTCTCGGCGCCGATGCAGTTCTTCGTTCTTGGGGTTCTTGAAGTAGGCACTCTCCCCAAGGACGACGATCCGATGCGGCCGCTTCTTCCATTCAGATCCAACCCAAGGCAGCCAGTTGAGCCCCTCGATTGAGTCCAACAGCTCGTCGAAGGTGGTGTCCAAGCGGTCTTCATGCCGATCCCTCGCGCTGTTCGACGCATTGCCAGAGCGTTCCGTATGCTGGGCGGAAGTCATTGGTTTTTTGTAGTTTGAGCAAACTGCGGCTTGCTCGCGGCAGCACTTTACTTGCTCGTGAGTTGCGAACGCTTTGTCGCGCTCTCACGCGCTGGACATCTGCTTCCGGCCAGCACCAGAAGTCATCCGACGCCATGATCACGCCGAAGCTGCGCTTCGAGACGCTTCACCCACTTCGGGCCGCCTTGCACGACCTGGACGGCCTCAGGCCGCCGCGTGTCCGGGTGGTGCTTCTGGGACCACGCGCTCACTGCAACCAGCACGGGCAGCAGATCCAGTCCCTTGTCCGTGAGGCTGTACACAGCCTTCTGGGCATGGGTCGGGTCTCCGCTCCGCGTGACGATCCCGTGTTCGACAAGAAGGCCAAGGCGCTCCGTGAGCACGTTGCTGGAGATCGCCTCCTCGGATTTCAGGAACTCGCGGAAATGCCTCTTGCCCGCAAACGCCAGTCGCGCAGGACGAGCAGCGTCCAGCGATCACCCACCACTTCGAGCGCAGTGGAGATGGGGCAGGTCGAACGGCGGTCTTGTCGCATGCGGTGATCCTACCAGTTGCGTTTCGCAATCAGTTGACCCAGAATGACTGCTTCCAAAAAGCAACCAGTCAGGGCCGCGATGACCTACCAGAGATTCCGGGGGAGCTGCCACTGCCAGGCAGTGCGCTACGAGGCGGTGTTCGACCTCGACGCGGGCACCAACCGCTGCAACTGTTCGTTGTGCAGCAAGGCGCGGGCCTGGTTTCTCTTCGTGAAGGACGACGACTTCAAGCTGCTTGCCGGCGAGAGCATCCTGTCCTCGTATGAATGGATCCCGGGGGGCGGACCGAGCCGGGCTTGACCTACCGCTTCTGTTCCAAGTGCGGTATCCGCTTGTTCGCGACGGGAGAGTTGGAGCAGCTTGGCGGCCGCTTCTACGCCCTCCATGTGCCCACGGTGGACAACCTCGATCGAGAGCAATTGGTGCGCGCGCCCTTGCGCTACATCGATAACGCCAATGACCGCATGAGTGAGGCACCGGCGGACACGCGCCTGCTTTAGGGGCACCGCGGTCAAGCACTGACCGCCTGCACCCCGCGCCGGTGCTCAGAGCGTCCTCAATCGCGCGAGCGGATGCCCACCCAGCGTGCCAGCCGGTCCCGCCAGATGTCGCGGCCGGCTCGCGATAGACCCGCAGCCAGCCGCGGGTCGGCGGCACGCGGCGCACGACCCACTGCGCCACGACGATGAAGGTCATCATCCAGAACAGGCTGAGCCACCACGCGGCCCACCCACTTCGGCCGGCTTGTTCCAGTCCCTCGCGCAACGCCGACCGCAGCACGATCACGCCGAAGAGCGGCACGGCCGCGATGCAAAGGTAGCCGAGCAGGAATCGGGTGACGCCAAGCCGCCGGCGGCGCTCGCGGGAAAACAGGGACGTGATGGCCATCGAAACCAGCAGCAGCACGGCGAACCAGGGCAGCTGTTCGATTGCACGTCCGACGAAGGCACCGGAGAAGATCTCGCGCACGGGCGTCAGGACCCACCGAGCAGGTGGCTCGGCAACTCAGGTCGTGGAGTTGACATGGACCGATAGTGTCCCCTGCCGGCAACTTGGCGGCCTTCATAATCTTTTTCATGGATAAAGTCTTGCTGCAACAGCAGGTGCTGGATCGGCTCGCCGAAGACCTGCTGCAAGCCGAACAGGCAGTGCGGACGGCCCATGCAACGGCGACCCACGAAGAAAACGTCGCCGAAAACAAGTACGACACCTTGGGACTCGAAGCTGCCTACCCGGCCACCGGCCGGTGCGGCGCGCCGAAGCCATCCGCAAGGCGCTGGCCGATTGGCGCCAGTTCCGTCCACGTCCCTACGACGCCGGCAAAGGGATACAGCTCGGCGCGCTGGTCTGCCCGGTCGACTCCAACGACAACGAGCAATACCTCTTTCTCGGGCCGGAGGGTGGCAGCATGAAGTTGGTCAGCGGCACCCAGCTGGTTCAGGTCATCAGCAGCGCAGCTCCCTTGGGCAGCGCCATGCTGGGCAAACGCGAGGGGGATGAGGTGTCGATCCGTCGCTGCCATCCGGCAGCAGTTCGAGGTGCTGCGGGTCGAGTAAGCCTGATCCACGCTCCGCTGTCCGCCTGCATGTTGCCCTCGACCAAGTCGCTGTTCGCGAGGGATTCAGCGCGTAGAGGCCCCAGCCTTCAGCAGCATGCGGCCGGCGCGCAGCGGCGTCGCCCGGCCCGCCTCGAAGCTCGTCACGCCGTTGACGATCACCAGCACCACGCCTTCACTCTGGGTGACCGGCTGCTCATAGGTCGCGAGGTCCCGGATGCGGGCCGGGTCGAACACCACGAGATCGGCGAACCACCCGGCGCGCACCTCCCCGCGCTCGTGCAGGCGGAAATTGCGCGCCGACAGGCCGGTCATCTTGTGGATCGCCTGTTCCAGGCTGAACAGCTTCTGCTCCCGCCAGTAGCGGGCCAGCACGCGCGGGAAGGCGCCCCACAGGCGCGGATGCGGGTGGCGGTCATGGGGCAGGCCGTCGGAGCCGATCATGCTGCGCGGGTGGCTGATCACGCGCCGCAGGTCATCCTCGTGCATCTGGAAATAGCAGGCGCCTCCGGGCTGGAGGCGGATGCAGGCCTCGCGCTGCGTGGTGCCCCATTCCTGCGCGATGGAGGCCAGCATCCGGCCCGTCATGCCGGGATGCGGCGCGGACCAGCTCACCATCACGTCGATCACCTCGTCCACCAGGTCCTCGCGCAGCACGGTGGACCCGGCCACGTAGGGGTACACGTCCATCGCGATGTCCTGGCGCCGGGCCGGGATGTCGATCAGCGGCAGGGTTTCCTTCGTCCGCCCCCAGTTGGCGGGGCCGGCGCACTTGTGGTGCGAGATCACCAGCGGCACGCCGGCTTCGAAGGCGCAGTCGCTGGCCTCGTGCATGGCCTCCGGATGTCGGCCATCTCCGAGCGCATGTGGGTGGCGTAGACCCCGCCGTGGCGTGCGACCACCTTGGCCAGCTGCGTGACCTCGCCCGCGGGCGCGGGCATCGCCTCGGCGTAGAACAGGCCTGACGACAGGCCGATGGCGCCTTCGGCCATGCAGCGGTCCAGCAGCTCGCACATCGCCTGCAGTTCCTGCGGGGTCGCGGCCGGGTGAGGTCGCCCATGCAGGCCGAGCGCAGCGTGGTGTGTCCCACCAGCGGCGCGACGTTGACGGCCGGCCGTGCCTGGGCCACGCCGCGCGCATACGCCGTGATGGACGGGAACCTGAACGCATTGCCCAGCAGCGTCAGCGCGCCCTGCGGCTGGTCGACCACGTACGGCGCCACCGACAGGCCGCAGTTGCCGGTGACCACCGTGGTCACGCCCTGCGACAGCTTGGGAAACATGCCCGGCGCGTCCAGCACGATGGCATCGTCGTGCGTGTGCACGTCGATGAAACCCGGCGCGATGGCAAGGCCGGTGCAGTCGTGCACATCCACCTCCCCGTCGCCAGGCCCGCGGGCAGCTTGTGGCGCAGCCCGGGTCCCACCGCCAGGATGCGGTCGCTTCGCAGCAGCACGTCGCCCGCCTGCCCGGGTGCGCCGGTGCCGTCCACCACCAGGCCACCTTCGAGCAGGATGGCGCGCGTCACGAAGCCGCTCCGGTGGTGCCGTTGGCGGCGTCGCCCCAGTCGAGCTGCAGATGGTGCTGCATGTCCACGCCGCGCGTCTCCAGCGTATGCTGGATCCTGGCCAGCCGGTCCACGGCCTTGTCGCCCGGCGCTGGGCCACCAGCACGGTGAGGATCTCGATGACGGCCAGTGTGCGCCGTACGCCTCCGGGCCCACGGGCATCACGGGGTCGGGCGCCACCTCCACGCCCAGCACGATGTGGGCGAGCGCCGCGAGCGGCGAGCCGGGCTGGGTGAGCGCGATCACCGTGGCCCCCTGCGAGCGCGCCACGTCCACCGCTTCCAGCAGCGAAGGCATGCCGCCCACGTGGGGTGATCGCCATGACGACGCCGCGCGGACCGATCGTGGCGGCGGAGATCAGCTGCAGGTGCGGGTCGAGGTAGCTGTTGGTGACCAGCCCCATGCGGTACAGGCGCGCCTGCAGGTCGGAGGCCATGAAGTTGGACGTGACACCCACGCCATAGCAGTCCACCCGCGTGCTGTCCACCATCGCATCGGCCGCGGCCTGCACCGCCGCCGGGTCGAGCTGGGCCTGCACGTTGTTGATCACCACCGCGGCGCCGCGCGTGACCTTCGCGATGACCTGCCGGGCATCGTCGTCGATGCGCACGCGCCGGTTCAGGGGCGAGCCGCCGACCGCCAGCTCCTGCGCCAGCGCCAGCTTGAACTCGCGCAGGCCGGGATAGCCCGGTCGCGGCAGGTCCGCATGATGGTCGGCACCGAGCTGCCGGCCCGCTGGGCCAGTGTCTCGAAGGTTTCGTCCAGCACGCGCTGCGGGTCTTCGAGGATCAGGGCCAGCACGGTGCGCCGCGCGGTCGGGGCGCGGTCCATGATCTCGGCAATTTTTTCAAGGACACGGGGGTCATCTAGAAGCAGGTGACGATGGCGTCACGCACGTTGTAATGGTCGTCCACCACCGGCATCCAGCGCCACTTGTCGAACGTGGTGCAGGGGTGGGAAATGCCCAGCGCGACGAGGTCGCCCACGCGCAGCGCCGGTGCTGCGCGCCGGTGCCGCGCAGGTAGGCGTGCTGGTCGTTGAGGCCGCCGATCTTCCAGTCCGGCGGCGCTGGGTGGATGGTATCGCTGCCCCGCGCGCACCAGGCGACGGGAATCGGCAGCTCCGGTCGTCGTAGGAGATGTCGCGCTTGCCGGCGGTGAGGATGGCCGGCCGGGCTCGGGGCAGGACTGCACCGCGGCCCACACCTCCATCGCCGCCTGCAGGCCATGGCCGCAGCCCATGCGCTGCGCCACCGTGCCCATGAACCGCTGGTAACTCCCCCGTCGTGCGTGACGTAGCAGCCCGAGCGCAGCACGCCCAGCACGGGCCGCGAGAGCATCATCTTCAGGTGGTCGGCGACCAGGTCGAAGATGGCGGAGCCGCCGGCGGTGAGCAGGATGTCGTCGGCCTCGAACAGGCGCCCGTCGTCGCACGCCCTGGCGATGTCACGCACACGCTGCATCAAGGCATTCGCATAGGCCGTGTCGGCGTCCGACTGGCCGGTCGCGCCCAGGCCTTCGTAGCATTCGATGCCCACCAGGCGCGTGGCGGGGCTGGCGCGCAGGGCCCGGGCCAGTGCCGGGGCCTGCGCATGCGTGCGGCAGCCGGTGCGCGCGCCCTCGACGCCGATCTCCAGCAGCACGTCGAAGGGTCCGGCGGCGGGGCGTGCCGCGTGCCAGGACGAGACCAGTCGAGCTGCGCCACCGAGTCCACCAGAAGGCGACCTGCAAGCCCGGATTCGCAAGCTTCAGGTCGGCGATGCCCTGCAGGTCGATGGCGCGAAAGACCGGTTGGCGACGATACAGCGCTGCGCTCCGGCGGCGACGCCGGCGCGTAGCTGCACCACCGTCGCGAAGGTCAGTCCCCACGCACCCTCGTCGAGCTGCCGGCGGAACAGCTGGGGCGACATGGTGGTCTTGCCGTGCGGCGCCAGGCCGACGCCATGCGCGGCCGCGAAGTCCTGCATCCATCGCAGGTTGCCGGCCAGCGCGTCGCGCCGGATCACGGCCAGCGGCAGGGGCAGGTCGCCGCGCAGCACGTTCCACCCTTGGTCGCCGATGGCCGAGCGGCGCAGCGGCGGCGCATGGTGCGGGAAGCCCTTGGACGTGGCGTCCAGCATCGGGTCGTGAAGGTCTTGCAGGGTCATGGAATGGCAGGCAGGTCCGTCGTCGCGGATGCACGCCTTCAGCCGTCCGTCGCCCATGTCGCGCGGCTCGGGACGCACGTCGGCGCAAGCGGGCAGCGCGTACGGGCAGCGGGTGCGGAAGACGCAACCCGAGGGCGGGTTCACCGGGCTGGGCATGTCGCCCTTCAGGGGCACATGCACGATGCGGGTGGTGGGGTCCGGCCGGGCGATGCCGCCAGCAGGGCATGGGTGTAGGGATGCAGCGGCCGGGCGAAGAGGTGCCTGGTGGGCGCCACCTCCATCACGCGGCCGAGATAGAGCACCACGACGCGGTCGCACAGGTACTCCACCACGTCCGGTCGTGCGAGATGAACAGCATGGTGAGCGACAGCTGGTCGCGCAGGTCGCACAGCAGGTTCACCACCGGGACTGGATGGAGACGTCCAGCGCCGACAGCGGCTCGTCGGCGACGATGAATTCGGGCTGCACCGACAGCGCGCGGGCGACGCCGATGCGCTGGCGCTGCCCGCCCGAAAACTCATGCGGGTATCGGGCCGCATGCTCCGGCGCCAGGCCGACCAGCTGCAGCAATTCGGCGACGCGGGCGGCTGTCGCCGCCTTGCCCGGCGCCAGGTTGTGGGTGCGCAACGCCTCGCCCGGATGTCCCGCACGCGCATCTTCGGGTTGAGGCTGGCGTACGGGTCCCGGAAGATCATCTGCAGCTTGCTGCGCAACGCGCGCATACGGCTGCCGCTGGCCGTCACCAGGTTCTCGCCGCGGTAGCTCACGCTGCCCGAGGTGCTGTCGACCAGGCGCAGCAAGGCGCGGCCGATGGTGCTCTTGCCCGAGCCCGACTCGCCCACCAGCCCGAGCGTCTCGCCGGGCTGGATGGTGAAGGACACGTCGTCGACCGCGCGCACCGCACGCCCCGCCGGGCCGAAGAACTTGCGCAGGTTGCGCACCTCGATGAGGGGCATCGCGGCGCTCATGCGGCCTCCGGCACCAGGATGCAGCGGGCGCTGCCGGCGGCGCTGGCGCGCAGGTCCGGCATCGCCGCGCGGCAGGCGGCGACGGCCTTGTCGCAGCGCGGCTCGAAGGCGCAGCCGGGCGGCGGCGCCAGCGGGCTGGAGACCGGCCGCGGATCGCGTACAGCCGCCGCTTGCCTGGGTCGGCACGTGCCACGAGGCGTTGCCTGGCCGGCAGGCAGGCCAGCAGCCCTTGCGTGTAGGGATGCTGCGGGCGCGCGAACAGCGCGTTCACCGGCGCTGCCTCCACGATCCGGCCGGCGTACATCACGGCCACGTCGTCGGCGTGGTGCGCGACCACGCCCAGGTTGTGCGTGATGAACAGGATGCTCATGCCGGTCTCGTCCTGCAGCCGCCGCATCAACGCCAGGATCTGGGCCTGGATGGTGACGTCGAGCGCGGTCGTGGGCTCGTCGGCGATGAGCAGGGTCGGATCGCAGGCCATGGCCAGCGCGATCATCACGCGCTGGCGCATGCCGCCGGACAGCTCGTGCGGGTACTCGCGCAGGCGCTGGGCCGCAGCGGGGATCTCCACCAGCTCCAGCATGCGCAGGGCCTGCGCCATCGCCGCCGCGCCGCGCAGGCCTTTGTGCAGCCGCAGCGATTCGGCGATCTGCTCGCCGATGCGCAACACCGGGTTCAGGCTGGTCATCGGCTCCCGGAAGATCATCGCTACCTCATTGCCGCGCAGGGCGCGCGCATGCGCGGCTCGGGCAGCGTGAGCAGGTCCAGCGCCCGGCCGGCGCGATCGACGAACAACGCGCGGCCGCTGACCAGCGTGGCCGCATCGCGTGGCAGCAGCCGCATCAGCGTGAGGCTGGTCACCGACTTGCCGGAACCCGATTCGCCGACGATGGCCGTGGTCTTGCCCACCCGCACGTCGAAGCTCACGTCGGCGACCGAACGGACCAGGCCTTCGTCGGTGTCGAACGAGGTGCTGAGGCCGCGCACTTCGAGGCGGTTCACATCGACTTCCTCAAGCGCGGATCCAGCAAGTCGCGGATGCCGTCGCCCAGCAACTGCAGCGACAGCGCGGTGATGATGATGGCGACGCCCGGGAACAGCACGATCCACAGGGCCTGGTGCGCGTACTGCTGGCTGCCCGCCACCATGGTGCCCCGGTCGGGATGTCCGGCGGCACGCCCACGCCCGGGAACGACAGCGCCGCCTCGGCCAGGATGGCGTAGGCAAAGATGAACGAGGCCTGCACCAGATCGGCGACATCAGGTTCGGCAGGATGTGGCGCGCGAGGATGCGCGCCGTGGAGATGCCGATGGCGCGCGCCGCTTCGACGAACAGCAGTTCGCGCACCACCAGCGTGGAAGCGCGCACCACCCGCGCCACGCGCGGCGTGTAGACCAGCACCAGCGCGAACACGACGTTCAGCATCGAGGGGCCCAGGATGCCGACCAGCGCGATCGCCAGCAGGATGTCGGGGAAGGACATCATCGCATCGACCAGCCGCATCACGGGCGCGTCCATGCGGGGCAGGAATCCCGCGACCAGGCCGAACAACGTGCCGAAGACGGTGGAGCCGATCGCGGTGAGCAAGGCGATGGTCAGCGAATAGCGGCCACCGAAAGCGATGCGCGCGAACAGGTCGCGGCCGAGTTCGTCGGTGCCGAACAGGTGCGCGGCCGAGGGCTGGGACAGGCGCTCGCGCACCGCGGTCTCGTTCGGGTCGAAGCCGGTCAGCAAGCCGGCGAACGATGAGATGAAGACGACCAGCAGCAGCATGATGGCGGCCCCCAGCACGATTCGCCGGCGAAACAGCTTGCGGAGGATCAGCGGAACCTGCATCGCTAGTAACGCACCCGCGGGTCGACCAGGGGTGTAGAGCAGGTCGATCAGGAAGTTGATCACCACGTAGATCACGGCCACGACCAGCAATGCGCCCCGGATCACCGGATAGTCGCGCCGGACCACGGCGCTCACCACGAGGTTGCCGACACCGGGCAGGCCGAACACGGTTTCGGTGACCACCGCGCCGCCGATCATCAGCGCCACCGTCAGGCCGATCACGGTGACGATCGGCACCAGCGCGTTGCGCAGCGCGTGCTTGAGGATCACCCGGCTTTCCGGCAGGCCCTTGGCGCGCGCGGTGCGCACGTAATCCTCCCCCAGCACGTCGAGCATGGACGCGCGCGTGAAGCGGACGATCAGGGCCGAATTGAGCACGCCCAGCACCGCCGCGGGCAGGACGAGGCAATGCAGCCGCTCCGCCAGCGAGGCGCCCGGCGCCCCATAGCCCGACACCGGGAACCAGCCGAGCGACACCGCGAAGACCTGCATCAGCACGAGGCCGAACCAGAAGCTCGGCACGCTCGCGCCCAGCATGGCGAAGCCGGTGAACAGCTGGTCGACCGCCTTGCCCCGGTACACCGCCGAGGCGATGCCGCACGGCACGCCGATCAGCGCTGCAATGGCGATCGCCAGCAACGACAGCAAGGCCGTCGGCTCGGCGCGTTCCCACAGGGCCTGCGTCACCGGCCGTTGCAGGAAGATCGACTCGCCGAGATTGCCGTGCGCCAGCTCCTTCAGCCACAGGCCGAACTGCACCGGCAGCGGTTTGTCCAGCCCATAGACCTTCTGCACCCGGGCGATGTCCTCCGCCGTGGCCTGGTCACCGAGCAGGACCGCGATGGGGTCGCCCGGCGCCGCGCGTGTGAGGATGAACACCAGCACGGCCACGATGGCCATGACCACCAGCATGCCGCCCAGCCGCGACAACAAATGCCGGGTCACCCCTTCAGGCTCGTGTTCCAGAAGAAGGGATACGTGTGCGGCGTGTAGTTCTGCAGCGAGGGCGCGCGCGCGGAGAGGCTCGCGAACTTGCCCACGTTGATGTAGGGCACCTCGTCGTACACCACCTGCTGCACCTTGCCCCACAGCTGCCCGCGCTTGGCCGGATCGGGCTCCTCGGTTCAGCGCGGCCAGCGCTTCCTGCTTGGCCGGCGAGGTCCACCAGCCCGGCGCGCCGTCTCCCAACTGCGGCGGCGACAGCATCGGTTCCGGGAACTGGCCCGAGTGCGTGATGTAGATGTCCCACAGCTTGGGATCGGCGCGGCGCTGCAGCAGCGTGGCCCACTCGACGACGTTCAGCTCCGCCTTGAAGCCGGCGCGCTTGAGCTGCTCGGCCATGATCAGCGCCATGTTGTAGTGGAAGTCGTATTGGCGGCTGGTGAGGATGCGCACCGGGTCACCCTTGTAGCCGGCCTGCTCGGCCAGCCCTTGGCCTTCTTCGCATCACGCTCGTTGTAATTGTCCGTGCCGGCCGCCGAATAGAACGGCGTGCCCTTGGGGAAGTGGTTGCCTTCCACGATGAAGAAGCGGGTGTCGCCGAACCCGGCGGCCAGCATCTCGCCTTCGCCCAACGCGGTCTGCGCGGCCTTGCGCAGGGCCTTCTGCGCCATCGATCCTTCCCCGGTGTTGAACACCGTAGGGGAAGCCGAAGGAGGGCGTCATGATGGGGACGACCTTGTCCTTGGCTTTTTCCAGTCGGGCCAGCGCCTCGATGGGCAGCAGGTCGGCGTAGTGGAACTGGCCGGCCAGAGCGCCTTCGACCCGCGTGTTGGCATTGGGCACCGGCACGAAGCGCAGTTCCTCGACCACCGCCGTGCGCTTGCCGCCGTAGCCGCTGGGCGCTTCCTTGCGGGCCGAATAGCCGTCGAAGCGCGCCAGCAGCACGTACTGGTCGGGCTTGCGTTCCTTGAACTTGTAGGGGCCGGTGCCGACGTAGTCGCGCAGGGGTTGCGCCAGCGTTTCCTTGGCCATGATGCCCGCCATGCCGGAGGCCATCGCCAGCTGCGACAGCAGGGGCGCATAGGCGTTCTTCATGGTGATGTCCACGTTCAGCGGACCTTTGGCCGAAAGGTCGGCGACCTGCGCGGCCACCGACTTGCCGCGCGGCGACACCTCCATCCAGCGCTTCAGGCTGGCCACCACGTCGTCGGAATTCAGCTCGCGGCCGCTGTGCAGCATCACGCCCTTGCGCAGGGTGATGCTGTAAAGCTTCCCGTCGGCGGAGATCTTCGGCATGGTCTCCGCGAGCATGGGAACCAGCGCGCCTTTCGCATCGAAGGTGAAGAGCGGCTCGTACACGTGCTGCATGATGATGCAGACCAGGTCGGCCGGCGTCGACTGGATGTCCAGGGTCGGCGGCTCGGCCACCATCGCGAGGTTCAGCGCCGACTTGCCGCCCTGTGCGTGCGCCGCACCGAAGCCTGCTCCCGCCGCGCCGAGCGCTGCAAGCGTGGCCGGGGCGGTGCGGCGGGGGATGGGGTTGCCACGTGTCATGGGAGCTCCGGAAGTGGAAGTGAATTTCAGCGATGAAGGATAAGTCGCTGAAAAGTACGCTTTTCTAGGAGAAACCCGGATAAATCGGCCTTGGTTTGAAAATACATTTCAGAAATCAATCCTGAAATCGACCTCGAGAAAGCCTTCGCCATGCCGCTAGAACACCCGGGAAACCCGCCCGTCGCGTCCGACCGCCAGCCCCGCCCCTTCTCGCCCGCCGTGCGGGCGGGCGACTTCGTCTACGTCTCGGGCCAGGTGCCCGCTGACGACAACGGCGAGATCGTGGCCGGTGGCATCGAGGCGCAGACGCACCAGGTGATGAAGAACCCGGGCAAGGTGCTTGCGCTGGCCGGGTGCACGCTGGACGACGTCTGCAAGTCCACCGTGTGGCTGCAGGACGCGCGCGACTTCGGCAGCTTCAACCGCATCTACATGGGTTACTTCGGAGAGAAAAAGCCCGCGCGATCGACCACCGAGGCGCGGTTGATGGTGGACGCGCGGCTCGAGATCGACGTCGTCGCCTACAGCCCGCGGACCTAGGCTGCAGCCCGCGGCCCTCGAGGGGCGCCCTTCGGAAGACTGAGCTCACGCGCCAGCTGGTCCCGGCTCGAACGTCTTCACGAAATCGACGAAGGCCCGCAGCGGCGCGGGCAGGTGCCGCCGCCCGGCGAAGTAGAGGAAGGGCCCGGTGAAGCTGGGCCACCAGGACGCGAGCACCGGCTCCAGCTCGCCGCGCGCGAAGTGCGGCTGCAGCCACTCCTCGAACAGGTAGACGACACCGCCTCCTGCGATGGCGGTATCGACGGCGAGGTCGACCGTTCCTCCCGTGCCGACGACAAGGGGGCCTTGAACGTCCAGCTTCAACGACTTCCCCGCGCGGACGAACTCCCGTGCCGGCATGGCGCCGCTGGAGAACTTTCCGCGCAGGCACGCATGCCGCAGCAGGTCGCGGGGATGCCGGGGCCGCCCATGCTTCTCGAGATACGGCTTCGACGCCGCGGCCGCAAAGCGCTGGGTGCGCGGACCGATGGGGATCGCCACCATGTCGCCCTCGAGCCGCTCCCCGTAGCGAATCCCCGCATCGAAGCCCTCCGCGAGCACGTCGACAAAGCGGTCTTCGGCCACCACCTCGAGCTCGACGTCGGGATATGCCGCGAGGAAGGCCGGCACGATGCGCGGAAGCACCAGGCGCGAGGCGCTGATCGGGACATTCAGCCGCAGGCGCCCCGCCGGCTTGTCCTTGGACTCGTTCACGAGGGCCGGGCCTGGTCGAGATCGTCCAGCGCGGGGCGCAAGCGCGCGAGCAGGCGGCCGCCGACCTCCGTGGGCGTCATGCTGCGCGTGGTCCGGTGCAGCAGGCGTACGCCCAGCCGCTCCTCCAGGCGCCGGATGGCCTCCGACAGGCGCGATGCGCTGGTGCCCGTCGCCCGCGCCGCGCCGCGGAAGCCGCCGTGCCGAACCACTGCCGCGAAAGCGGCGAGATCTTCCAAGGGGGCCATGACTGTCCCGGATTCCGCACAGGCTGTGCCGATTGCAATGGATTGTCGGGCAAGTCGCGAGCACCTAGATTCGCCGCATCGCCACCACCTTCCCGGAGTTCGAGATGAAGCAAGCCACTGCCGCCGGCACCTACCCCCGGGCGGCCGGCCCGTCCACCGCATGGGCTACGGCACCATGCAACTGGCCGGTCCCGGGGTCTTCGGCCCACCGAAAGATCGCGCGCAGGCCGTGGCCGTGCTCCGCGCCGCCATCGAGGCCGGCGTCGACCATATCGACACCAGCGACTTCTATGGCCCGCACATCACCAACCAGATCGTCCGCGAAGCCCTGCATCCCTACCGGGACGGCCTGACGATCGTGACCAAGGTCGGGGCGATGCGAGGGGCCGACGGCGCGTGGCTGCCGGCCTTCTCGGCGGACCAGCTGCGTTCGGCGGTGTTCGACAACCTGCGCAACCTGCAGCTCGACGTCCTGGACGTGGTCAACCTCCGCCTCATGTTCGACACCCACGGACCGGCCGAGGGCCCGATCGAGGAGCCGCTGGCGGTGCTCGCCGAGTTGCAACGGCAAGGCCTCATCCGGCACCTCGGCCTGTCCAACGCGACACCGTCGCAGGTTCGACAGGCGACGCGCCTCGCGCCGATCGCCTGCGTCCAGAACCACTACAACCTCGTGCATCGCCGGACGATGGCCTGATCGACGAGCTCGCCGCCAGCGGTGTCGCGTACGTGCCGTTCTTCCCGTTGGGTGGTTTTTCGCCCCTGCAGTCCACGGTGCTGGACGAAGTCGCGCAGGACCCGGCGCCACGCCGAAGCAGGTGGCACTGGCCTGGCTCCTGCGCCGGTCGACCAACATCCTGCTGATCCCGGGCACCTCCTCGCCTGCGCACCTGCAGGAGAACCCGGGAAGCGCGAGCCTCGCGCTTCCGGCGTCGGCGCTCGCGCGGCTGGACGGCTGGACGCGAGCTGAGTAACGGTGGGCGTTGACGCTCCCAGCATCCTGCGCAGGCGTCCTACATCGGCCTTGCCGGTTCGATCCTGAAAATCGTTCTGCAGAGCATCGCACACGCGTCGATGCCGATCCTTGCAACGACAACGGGAGAGAGCGACATGGCCCTGAGCCGGATGGAAGACTTCACGGTTGCCATCGACCCGCGCACCGGCGAACTGAAGAGCGCCTCGAAGGCCTCGGCGGGTCCGCGCGGACTGCGCATGGCGCGCGGCGGCTTCAACTGGCGCCCGCTCGCCATCGGCAGCGCCGTCGTGCTCGCGCTCGTCGCCTGCGTCTTCCCGGCCGCGGTGGTGTCGGAACTGATGTAGCCGAACGCGGCCGGATGTTGCTGCGGGCCCTAACGCAATCCCTGCAGCCTTCCACGCTACAGCCCTAGGGGGACGCCCTAACATCGCGGCGCTGGAACGTTTCAAACTGTGTGAAACGTTTCAGGAGTTGGTCATGCCTTGTTCCGGCTTCCGTCTGCTCGTGGTGGAAGACCATCCGTTCCAGCGCACGATGCTGTGCCAGCTCCCGGCCACCCTCGGCGCGGCCAGCGTCGTCGGCAAGGCGAGCGCGCGCGAGGCGCTGCGTGAACTCGAGGTCGCCGATGGCGCGTTCGACCTCGTGATCCTCGACCTGATGATGGAAGGCATGGACGGCATGGAGTTCATGCGGCACTTCAGCCAGCTGGCGCCCGGCCTGCCGCTGCTCGTGTCCAGCGCCTGCGATGCCGCGCTGCTGGCCTCGGTCAGCCAGGTGGCGGAGAGCTATGGCATCCGCCTGCTGGGCGTGCTGCAGAAGCCCGTGACGGCCGCGGGACTCGCGCCGTTGCTGGAAGGCTTGCGCGCGTCGCCCAGCGCCGCCGCGTCCCGGCATCGCGCTTCAGCCTCCGCGAGATCGCCGATGCGTTCGCCGCCGACGAGTTCCAGCCGCTGTTCGAGCCGACCGTGCACCCGCCACCGGCGCCGTCGCAAGCATCGATGTCAGCCCGTCGTGGAACCACCCTTCGCTCGGCTGCCTGTCGGCCTCGCATTTCATGCCCTGCATCGCGGCCCGCGGCCTCGGCGGCGACCTGGCGATGCTGATGCTGGAGAAAGCGATGGCGCGCAGCCGCAAGTGGCACCAGCGCGGGCTGGAGTTGCCCATCTCGGTCGAACTGCCCGCCGAGTGCCCGGCCGACCCCGGCTGGTCGACCGCGTCCAGCTGCTGGCGGTGAAGGAGGAGGTCCGTCCCAACTGGATGATCCTGCAGATGGCGGGCGCCGTCACCGGCGGCTTTCGCGGCATCGCGCTGGAGAACGTCGCGCGCCTGCGCATGCGGGGCTTCCAGGTCGCGATCGCGGTGCAGGACGTGGGGGTGGCCGCGCTGGAGCCGCTGGCGGATGCCCCGTTCTCGGAACTGCGGATGCGACGCAGCGCGTTCTCGGGGGCGTTGCGCAACGGCTCGATGCGCAACCGGCTGGCGCGCTCGATGCACGATGCGCGCCGCCGCCGTGCGCACCGTCGGCGCCGGACTCGCCAGCAAGGAGGAATGGGCCCTGCTGCGCGCTTCCGGCTGCGAAATGGCGCACGGCCCGTTCGTGTCCGAGCCGTTGCGGGCGCGCGCGGTGCCGGGCTGGCTGGCCGCGCGCGCCGCCACCGTCATTCGCTGACGGGGCCCTTGCCGCTCAGGCCTTGACCAGGCCCGTGCGCACGGCGTAGCGCACCAGGCCGGCCAGTCGTTGATCTTCAGCCGCGCCATCAGCCGGCTGCGGTGCATGTCCACGGTCTTCGTGGACAGGCCGAGCTGGAAGGCGATCTCCTTGGCGGCCAGGCCCTGCGCCAGCATCCGCAGGATGTCGCGCTGGCGTTCGGTCAGGTCGGCCGGCTCGGTGGCGGACGGGCCGCGCAGCAGCCGCTGCGCGATCGTGGGGCTGAAGTAGTTGCCCCGGTCCATCACCGAGCGCACCGCATGCTCCACCTCGATGCCCGGCGCGTTCTTCATCAGGTAGCCGCAGGCGCCCCGCGCCATGGCATCGCGCACCAGCGACACTTCCTCGTGCATCGACAGCACGACGAGGCGGATCGCGGGGTGGTGCTCGTGGATCCAGCTCACGGCGGCCAGCCCGTCCATCACCGGCATCTGGATGTCCGTCAGGACGATGTCCGGACCGAGCGCCGCGGTGAGTTCGACCAGCCGCTGTCCGTCGGCCGCTTCGCCGACGACCTCCACGCCTTCGATGCGCGAGAGCAGCGCCTTGATGCCGGCGCGCACCACGTCGTGGTCGTCGGCCAGCACCAGCCTGATGGGGCGCTTGGTTGCTTCAGCAGGTGTCAAGGCAGGGTGTCCGTAGTTGTTGAGGCGCAGCAGTTCCATCTCGAACTCCTGCATCGCGGCGTGCACGTCGCCTGCCCGGTGGGTGGCGGCCGCCTCCTGCACGGACGCGCTGGCATCCGCCAGCATGGTGGCGCCCAGCATGGCGCTGGCGCCGCGAACGCGGTGCGCGTAGTGCACCACCTCCGCGAAGTCGTCGCGGCGCGCGGCGCGCCGCAGTTCCGCAGCGTCGTCTTCGTTGGCGCGCCGGAAGTCGGCGATGACCTGGGCCAGCGCCGCGGGGTTGCCGCCCGCCACCGTCTCCAGCAGCGCCAGGTCGACCAATCCGTCGGTTCTCGGTGGCGGCATTTGCACCAGCGGCAGGGCGCCGCCCACGCCGGGCTGCGTGTCCTGCATGCCTTGCATGGACGGCAGCGCCAGCCAGCGATCGAGCTGCGCGCAGAGGTCCTCCAGCGCCACGGGCTTGGTCACCGAATCGTCCATGCCGGCATTCCGGCAATCGAGCGCGGCGTCCGCCAGCGCATTGGCCGTGCAGCCGAGGATGGGCGTGCGCGGCAGGCCCATCTGCGCTTCGCGCGCGCGGATCGCCCGCGCCAGTTCGAAGCCGCTCATCCGCGGCATGTTGCAGTCGGTGATCACCGCCGCGAAGCGGCCGCTCTCCCAGCCTTCAGCGCGTGCACGCCGTCCGGGGCCGATTCCGCCGCATAGCCCGGGATCGAGACTTGCCGCATGAGCACCATGCGGTTGATCGGGTGATCGTCGACCACCAGCAGCAGCGTGCCTTCGGCCTCCGCCTGCTCCACCGTGGGGGCCGGCGGGCGCGCCGCGACGAGGTCGTTCAATCGCTCGCGGGTGGCCTCGCTGAAGCGTTCGGGCGTGGAGCCTTCCTCGCACACGTCGAAGGCGACCGTCAGCGTGATCGTGGTGCCCATGCCCGGGCGGCTGGTCAGCTCCACCTTGCCCTGCATCAGTTCCGCGAGCCGCCGGGCGATGAACAGGCCGAGCCCGGTGCCGCCGTACCGTGACGACGTGTTGGCATGCGCCTGCGCAAAGGGCTGGAACAAGCGGTCGACGCGGTCGGGTTCGATGCCGACACCGGTGTCCCGCACCCAGACGCGCAGGAGCTCCTTGCCACCCGCGCGCTGCACCAGTTCGGCCGCGACGGTGATGGTGCCCTGCTCGGTGAACTTGATCGCGTTGCCGACGAAGTTGTTCAGGATCTGTCCCAGCCGCAAGGCGTCGAAGCGCAACGGGTCGCCGATCGTTGGATCGACGAAGGTGGTCAGCAGCACGTTCTTGCTGGACGCGACCGGCGCGTGCAGGCGGCCGATGCCGGCCACCAGCGCGCGCAGCGAGGCCGGCGCGGGGTCGAGTTCCAGCGAGTTGGCCTCGATCTTCGAGAAGTCGAGGATGCCGTCGATGATCGCCTTGAGCGCCTCGCCCGATTCGCGTGCCACGCGCAGCGTCGATCGCTGCTCGTTGTCCAGATGGGAGAGGTCCAGCAGTTCCATCAGCCCGAGCAGGCCGGTCATGGGCGTGCGGATCTCGTGGCTCATGGTGGCCGGGAAGGTGGACTTCGCGCGGTTCGCCTTTTCGGCTTCGTCCCGCGCCACCGCCAGTTCGGCGGTGCGCTCGCGCACGCGCGCTTCCAGTCCTCGTTCAGGACCCGCAGCGACTCCTGGGCGGCACGGCGCTCGCTGATGTCGTGCTTCATCACCATCACGGCGATCACGCTGCCGTCCGCGCCGAAGCAGGGCACCTTGTCCGACTGCAGCCACAACACGCGGCCGTCGGCATCGACGGCCTGTTCGACGATGCTGGGCAGCGGCTTGCCGGTCGCGAAGATCTCCCGGTCTTCGGCGGCGTACATCGCCGCTTCCTCCGGAAAGAGTTCCGACACCAGGCGCCCGCGCGCCTCTTCGACCGACAGGCCCGACATGCTGGCCGCGCGGTGGTTCAGTTGCAGGATGCGGCCGTCGCGGTCCTTCAGCCAGACCATTGCGGGCACCACGTCGAACAGCGTGCGCAGCTCGCTGCCCTGCTGCTCGGGGCCGAATTGGCGCGGCTGATCTCGTCCTGGGCGGCCTTGAGCTCCTCGACGTCGGTACAGGTGCCCACCCACTTCACCAGCCGTCCGTGCTCGCTGACGGGAACGCCGCGCAACAGCCACCAGCGGTGGCTGCCATCGGCGGCTCCCAGCCGCGCCTCCATCGAGAAATCCTCCTCGGCCCGCAACGCCATCGCCGGGTCTGGCGGACCTCGCGCCGGTCGTCGGGATGCACCGCTTCGACCCAGCCCCACCCGAGGCTGTCGACCAGCGGCCGTCCGGTGTGCTCGATCCAGCGCGGATTGAGGTAGAAGACTTCGCCGTCCGGCGCGCTGGCCCACACGATCTGCGGCATGCCGGTGGCCAGCGTGCGGAACTCCGCCTCGCTTTCCCGCAGGGCCTGTTCGGCGCGCCGGCTGGCCGTGATCTCGCGCTTGCAGCCGGCGACGAATTCGACGCTGCCGTCGGGACCGGGCGCCGGGTGGAAGGTGTGTTCGTAGAGACCCGTCGTGCCGTCGGCGGCGGTGAAGGCCATTTCGTCGCGCACCGGCTTGCCATGGGCGAACACCTGCGCGATGCCTTTCTCGATCAGTCGCACCTGTTCCCGGGTGTAGCCCAACTGCGCCGCACTGCGGCCCTGAACCTGCTCGAGGCTGAGGCCCCGGCCCGCAGGCTGTTCACGTTGGCCCACAGCACGCGGCTGCGGCGGTCCACCGCGTAGGTGAGGTCGGTCGTCGCCGACAACATGCTGCTGAGCATCCGCTCGCGCCGCTCGGTGCGCAGCGACAGGCGCGCAAGCTCCTGCGCGATGCGCTTGCGGTCGGTGATGTCCATGTGCATCACGACCGCGCCGCCGGAAGCGACCGGGAGCACGCGGATGCTGAACCGGGGCTGGTCCGGCCCGGGGCGCAACTGGTACTCGCTGACGAATTCGGGCTGGCGGCGCTGGATGACCGCGCGCATGCCGGCGGCCGCGTGCTGCATCGAAGTGGGGCCCGCTTCGCAGGCCGCCACGAAGGCCTCGCCGACGCGGCTCACCGCCGCCGTCGGCCCCGTGCTCGGCGAGGTGCGCCACGCCTTGTTCATGGACGTCAGCGTGCCGGTCTCGTCCAGCAGCGCCACCTGCGCGGGCAGCACGTCGAGGATGGCCTCCTGCTGCAGCAGTTCGGCGAGCCGCAATTCCTCCTGCGCGCGGCGCAGCAGCACCGTGCGGCCCCGGCTGTCGGTGACGGAATCGACCTCCGGCCCGAGCAGTTCCTGCAGTTGCTCGTCGATCGCGAGCAGCTGGTCGACCAGCGACGCGACGGCGGGAGTCACTGCGCCGTGGCGACCGCGGGAGCCCTCAGCAACGCGAGCACCGCGCCGCCGTCCGACAGGGTGCCGCGGATGCGCACCTGCGGCGCCGGCAGCAGGCGCAGGAGCGTGGGCGTGAGCCGCACGCCCGCGGCGAGGGCGCGCGCGGGAAAGAGGAAGACGTCGACCACCTCGATCTCGTGGGCCTGCGAGAAGTGCTCCTCGCACAAGGCGCGGAGGTTGGCCAGGGGCCCGGACGGAGTTGCGCGTTCGCCCCGCGACGAAGAGGGTGAACTGGTTGGGGTGCGCTGGCATGTGACCGCTCCTGCAGGCCACCGTAGCGAGAAAACACGCCCGCCGAGACATCCGGCGCACGCTGCTACGGAGCTTCGTTGGCCGAGTATGGATGAGTTGAAGGCCGGATTCGCATTCGATGCACATCGAAAACGCCGTTGCGACAAACAAAGTCACAGCTTGTTTCTTTCGGGCTAGGCAAGCGCCCTAAGCCGGGGAGCGCATCGGCACGCCGTTCGCCTAACCCCTACGGAAACAGACCGCGCGCGCTACTGCATCGACCCACTGTCCCCGAAGGGCAGGCCTTTCCAGAATTTGTCCATCACGACGAAGGAAGGGCATGGCGATGTCGAACGAAGCTCCGTGTCACCAGCGTCCGATGCGGGCGTGCCGATGGGCCGCATGGCTCTTGTGCTTCGCGGGCGTGCAAGCGTGGGCGGGCTGCGCCATCACCGCCCCGCCCGTGCAGGCGGCCCCACGCGCCACGTACGAAGGCGTCCCCGTGCCGCCGCAGTTCCACGACGCGCTGGCGCGCGTGATGCGCGTGGCCCGCCTGCCCGCGGGCGTGCGGGTCGAACTGGTCGGCAGCCACCGTGTCCACAGCGCGTCGGTGCACGCCTCCGGCACCATCCGGTTGTCCAGCCGGCTCTGGCGCGAGGGCCACGCCCTCGACGCGGAGGAGGCCGCGGCGGTCATCGCGCATGAGGTCGCCCACCGGAACTGTCGCACCTGAAAGACCGCGCGTGCGAAGCCTTCGCGGCGCGCGAAGGCAACGACGCGGTGGCCGTGCGCCTGATGCAGGGCAACCACGAGCGCGAACTGCAGGCCGACCGCCGCGCCGCGGAACTGCTGCGGCTCGCGGGCCTGGCGCCGATCGCCGTCGGCCGCATGCTGGTGAAGCTCGCGCGCAACGATGGCGGCGGGTACTCCGGCACGCATCCCGCCCTCGATGCGCGGCTCGAGAACCCGGGGCTGCGGGTCGAGTAGGTTCTGGGCGCGCCGTCAGGCGCCGGCGGCGACGTCGAGGCGGCCTTCGATCGAATCGTCCGGGGTCTTGCCGATGGCGGCACCCACCAGCATCTTGGCCCCCGCGATCGCGTTGCCGTGCTTGTTGTCCCAATAGTAGCCGCTGGTGGGCGTCACTTCGATGATCGTGATGCGCGGGTCGTCCTTGCCTTCGGTGAACCAGTCTTGAGGACCGGTTCCCACAGATCGTCGAGCTTCGCGCGGTCCCGGATGACGCGCGCGCCCCCGTGAGGTGCACGAAGTCGGAGTGCTCGGAGCCCCGGAAGAACAGGTGCACGGTCGGGTCGTCCGACAGCTCGAGGTTCTTGTGGCTGTCGTCCGCGGACAGGAACCAGAGGCGCCCCTGCTCGTCCACCTGCCGCACGTTCATCGGGCGCGTGCCTTCGGACGCGCCGCGTCCGTTGACGGTGCAGAAGAAGCAGGTCTGGGTTTTCTTGACGACGCCGCGCAGGCGGTCCACGGCGTCGGGGCCCTGCACGTCGCGGTGATTGTCTTCGGGTTGGTTGCGGTTGATCGAGTCCATGCGGGATGCTCTCCCGCGACAAAGCCGCGCGCAACCGGTGAGCGTCGCCGGCCGGTGTCGGCGCAGGTCGACCCAACCGTGCTGCTCCGAGCGCGCACGGCTCAGGCGCCCACCAGTCTCCGCACCGCCTCGCCCAAGCCCACCGGCCAGCCGGCTCCCTGCTTCTCTCCGCGGACCGCATACCTCTGCCCTGCAGGGAGGTTGTGCAGGCGCACGCCCAGCATCTCGATCGCGCCCTGCGGCTCGACCTGCGCGACGTTCGTGCCCATCGACGCAGCGTCCAGATCGTCACGGCGCCGCTGCCGATCACTTCGATCGCGTCGCCGCTTTCGACGATCAGCGCGGTGTCTTCGTCCACGCCGACGCCGAGCAGGTCGGGACGCTCGGCCAGCGCCGAGAGCAGGCGCGCGAGCCGCCCCCGCTCGGCGAAATGCTGGTCGACGATGGCAGCGGGCAGCAGGCCGAGCCCGGTGCCGGTGCCGATGACGCCCTTGCGCGGGCTCCGCACCGCGGGCCCTTGCGTGATCATGTGGTGCGACATCACCGCCGCGCCCGCGCTGGTGCCGGCGATGCAGCGCCCGAGCTTCCCGTGGACATGCCGCAAGGCTTCCAGGCCGGCGTCTCCCGCAGCACCTCCATCAGCCGCGCCTGGTTGCCGCCGGTGATGAAGATGGCGTCGGCCTCCGGGATCGCCTGCACCACCTCGGGCTGGAAGGCGGCGTCGCCCTCCAGCAGCGGCAGGAGCTCGCAGTCGGTCGCGCCGATCTCCGCGAAGGCGGCGCGGTAGCTGGCGCCCACGATCAGCGGCACGGAACTGGCGGTCGCCAGCATGCGGATGCGCGCTTGCGGCCCACCCGCGTGCGCGAGGAAACGGCGCAGGATGTGGCGGTCGTGCACGCGGTCCTCGGCGCCGCCGATGACGAACAGCGTGCCCGGCGCGGGTGCTTGGGCGGCCAGGCGGTGGGTGGCGCCGGCCAGCAGGGAAGAAGCCAGGAAGTCGCGTCGTCGCATGCGTCGGAACTACAGGAAGCGCTCCAGCACGCCCCGCGACTTGCGGTCGAGGGCCCACCGGTCCGCGATGCGGAAGTTGATGCCCTCGCCACTGGCGATCAGCAGCGCGCCGTCGCCGAGCCGGCGGATGTCTTCTTCGCCTTTCAGCACGAAGCGCGTCGGCCCGCGGTCGGTCACCACGCTCCACGTGCTGGGCGTCGAGAAACTGGTCACGCCTTCGATGCGCAGCACGGTCGGCACGAACTCGCGGGTCGCGAGTTCCTCTTCGATCAGCGCGCGGGCCGCGGCGGGCACGTCGCCGAGCTGCGGCACCCACGCCAGCTCGCGGCCGTCGGTGCCCACCAGCGACAGGCCTTCCGCGGGCGCGGCGAGTGGAAAGGCCCGCACCGGCACCACGCCTTCGTGCACCGTGCCGTCGGCCAGCTTCAGCACCAGCCGGCCGTGGGCATTGCGTTCGATCGTGAACATGGTCATTGCCCCGCCGGATGCGCTGCGTGGCCGGGTGCGGGCAGCTGCACGTCGTCGCCGCCGCTGCCGTCGTCCTCCACCCGGCGCGCCTGCGCCTCATACAAGCGCCAGTACGAGCCTTGCTTGGCCATCAGCTCGTCGTGCGGGCCGATCTCGACGACGCGGCCGCGGTCCATCACCACCAGGCGGTCGGCGCGGCGCAGCGTCGAGAGCCGGTGCGCGATCGCGATCGTGGTGCGCCCCTGCACCAGGTTGTCCAGCGCCTTCTGGATCTCCTTTTCCGTTTCGGTGTCGACGCTGGAGGTGGCTTCGTCCAGGATCAGGATGCGCGGATCGATCAGCAGCGCGCGGGCGATCGAAATGCGCTGGCGCTCGCCGCCCGACAGGCCCCGGCCGCGTTCGCCGACCATCGAGTCGTAGCCCGGGGGCAGGCGCAGGATGAATTCGTGGGCGTGTGCGGCGCGCGCAGCGGCGACGATCTCGGCGCGCGTGGCATCGGGCCGGCCGTAGGCGATGTTCTCCGCGATCGTCCCGAAGAACAGGAAGGGCTCCTGCAGCACCAGCCCGATGTGGCGCCGGTAGTCGGCCACGCCGTAGCGGCGGATGTCCACGCCGTCGACCGGATCGCGCCTTCGCTCACGTCGTAGAAGCGGCAGATCAGGTTGACCAGCGTGCTCTTGCCCGAGCCGCTGTGGCCCACCGGCCGATCATCTCGCCGGGGCGGATGGCGAGGTCCAGCCCGCGGATCACGCTGCGGTTGCCGTAGCGGAAGCCCAGTCCCCGCATGTCGATGGCGCCCCGCAGGCCGGCGATCTTCACGGGCTGCGCCGGCTCGGGCACGTTCGACACGTGGTCGAGGATGTCGAAGATGCGCTTGGCGCCGGCCGCGGCCTTCTGCGTGACCGAGACGATGCGGCTCATCGAGTCGAGCCGCGTGTAGAAGCGCCCGATGTAGGCGATGAAGGCCGTCAGCACGCCCACGGTGATCTCGGAGCGGCTGACCAGCCAGATGCCGAAGGCCCACACCACCAGCAGGCCCACGTCGGTCAGCAGCGACACGGTGGGTGAGAACAGGCTCCGTGTCTTGTTCAGCTTGTCGTTGACCACGAGGTTGGCCTGGTTGGCTTCGCGGAAGCGCTGCGCCTCGCGCCGCTCCTGCGCGAAGGCCTTGACCACGCGGATGCCGGGGATGGTGTCGGCGAGCACGCTCGTCACGTCGCCCCAGACCCGGTCGATCTTCTCGAAGCCGGTGCGCAGGCGGTCGCGGACGGCGTGGATCATCCATGCGATGAAGGGCAGGGGCAGCAGCGTCGCCGGGGCCAGCCAGGGGATTGATCGAGAACAGGATCGCCGCCGTCATCGCGAACATCAGCACGTCGGTGGCGAAGTCCGGGCATGCAGCGACAGGAAGACGGAGATGCGGTCGGTCTCGGACCCGATGCGCGCGACCAGGTCGCCCGTTCGCTTGCCGCCGAAATAGTCCAACGAAAGTTGCAGCAGGTGCTCGAAGGCCGCGGTGCGCAGGTCGGCGGCGATGCGTTCGGACACCAGCGCCAGCAGCCGTGCGCGCCCAGCCCGGGGCTCCACGCCAGCAGCGCCGATCCCAGCAGGCCCGCCGGGAGCAGCAGCACGTAGCCCGGATCGATCTGCTGGCCCGCCCGAACGGGATCAGCACCTTGTCCATCAGCGGGATGGTCAGGTAGGGCGGCACCAGCGTCGCGGCGGTCGAGGCGAGCGTCAGCCCGAAACCGGCCGCGAGCTGCTTGCGGTACGGGTGGGCGAAGCGGGCCGCGCAGCAGCAGCACCCGAGTCGAAGGCGGGCCGGCGTCCTCGTCGGCCTCTTCGCCGTCCGCCGGCTCCTCGCCTTGCGCCGCGTCGCCCGACCGAAGCCGGTCGAAGCGGGCGGAGAAGGCCAGCATCGCGTCTTGCCGCGCCAGCGTGAAGTGCCACAGCGCCAGCCGCCCCGCGCGGTCGTGCAATTCGAGCGTGCCCAGCCCCGCATGGTCGCCATGCCGCAGTACCATGCCATCCGTCAGGGGCCAGTCGGACCACCGGCCGTCCGCCCACGCCAGCAGGCGGCGGTCGGTCAGGGCCAGCGCGCCCGTGTTGAAATGCATCGCCGCGTCGATGTCAACCTCGAGGGTGGCCAGGGACGTTCTCGTTCTTTCCGAGCCTCGTGGCCAGTGCGTTGCGCCATTCCGGGCCCGGCACCGCGGCGGCCGAAGAGAGAGATTGCATGCGAAGGTCGTTGGGAAACACCGGGGCCCGTGCCCCCGCCAAAACGCGGATTTTCGCCGAAGCCGGCTCCCGCCCATGAGCAAGAAGACCGATATTCGACTGCTGCGCACCACTTACCTGCGCGGCCCCAACCTCTGGACGTACCGGCCGGTGCTCGAAACCTGGCTGGACCTGGGCGAGCTCGAAGACTGGCCGTCCCACCGGCTGCCGGGCTTCAACGAGCGCCTGACGGCCTTGCTGCCGGCGCTGGTCGAACACCATTGCGGCGTCGGCGAGCGCGGCGGCTTCCTGCAGCGCCTGCAGGAGGGCACCGGCCGGCCACGTGCTGGAACACCTCGTGATCGAACTGCTGAACCCGCCGGCATGCCCACCGGCTTCGGCCAGACCCGCAGCACCTCGCAGCGCGGGGTGTACCGCATGGTGTTCCGCGCGCGGGACGAGCAGGTGGCGCGCAGCGCCCTCGCGCAGGGCCACCGGCTGCTGATGGCGGCCATCAACGGCGAGGCCTTCGACGTGGCCGGGGCCGTGGCCACGATCCGTGCGCAGGTCGATGACTCCTACCTCGGCCCCAGCACCGCCGCCATCGTGGCGGCCGCCACCGACCGGCAGATCCCGCACATCCGCCTGAACGACGGCAACCTGGTGCAGCTGGGCTACGGCGCCCGGCAGCGCCGCATCTGGACGGCCGAAACCGATCGCACCAGCGCCATCGCGCAGGGCATCGCCCGCGACAAGGACCTGACCAAGCGCCTCATCGCCGGCTGCGGCGTGCCGGTGCCGGAAGGGCGCACCGTCGCGACGGCCGCCGAAGCCGGGAAGCCGCCGAGGACATCGGCCTGCCGGTCGTCGTCAAGCCGAGCGACGGCAACCATGGCCGCGGCGTGATGCTGGACCTGCGCACGCGGGCCGACGTGGAAGCCGCCTTCGCCATCGCCGAACAGCATGGCAGCGAGGTGCTGGTCGAAAGCTGCATCCCGGGCGACGAGCATCGCCTGCTGGTCGTCGGCGGCAAGGTGGTCGCGGCCGCGCGCGGCGAAACCGCCTGGGTCACCGCCGACGGGCGTTCCACGGTCAGCCAGCTGGTGGACGCGCAGATCAACAGCGACCCGCGGCGCGGCACCACCGAAGACCATCCGCTGAACCGCCTCGACGTGGCGGAAGACGGAACCATCTCCGCCGACCTCGCGCGGCAGGGCCTCACGCCCGAGTCCGTGCCCGAGGCCGGGCGCAAGGTGCTGATCCAGCGCAATGGCAACGTGGCGATCGACTGCACCGACGAAGTCCACCCCGAGGTGGAACACGTGGTCGCCCCGGCGGCGCGCATCGTCGGCCTCGACATCGCCGGCGTCGACCTGGTGGCGCAGGACATCGGGCGCCCGCTGCACGCGCAAGGCGGCGCCATCGTCGAAATCAACGCGGGCCCCGGCCTGCTGGCGCACCTGAAGCCGGCGGTCGGCCAGCCGCGGCCGGTGGGGCGCGCCATCGTCGACACGCTGTTCCCCGTGGACGGCGGCAACGATCACCCCGGCCGCATCCCGGTGGTGGGCATCGCCGGCACGCGCGATACGGCGCGCATCGCGCGGCTCGTGGCGTGGCTGGGTCACCTGCTGGGCCGGCGCGTCGGCGTCGCCTGCGCCGAAGGGCTCTACCTCGACCGGCGCTGCCTGCAGGCCGGCGACGCCCGCCGCTGGGACATCGCGCACCGGCTGCTGGTCAACCGCAACGTGCAGGCTGCCGTGTTCGAGAACGATGCCCGCACCATCCTGCGCGACGGCCTGGCCTACGACCGCTGCATGGTCGGCGTGGTGACCGACCTCGAAGGCGCCGAGGCCACGGGTGCGTTCGACGTGCAGGCCTTCGGCGACAGCGCGCCCGAACAGATGGCGAAAGTGCTGCGCACCCAAGTGGACGTGGTGCTGGACGACGGCGTCGCGGTGCTGAACGCGGCCGACGCGCGCGTCGCCGCGCTGGCCGAATTCTGCGACGGCGAAGTCATCCTCTACGCCACCGATCCGGAAACTCCCGCCCCGGTCGCCCACCGTGGCGCCGGCGCGCGTGGCGGCCGGGCCGTGACCTTGCGCGACGGCCGTCCGGTGCTGGCCACCGGCAGCGCCGAAACGAAGCTGGCGCCGCTGTCGCGCCCGGCGCGCGGCGGCATCGCGGACGAGACGCTGCTCGCCGTGGTGGCCGCGGCCTGGGCGCTGGACATCCCGCCCGACCTGATCATCGCGGGCATCGAGACCTTCGAAGCCCACCACGCCTCCCCCACCGCGCAAGCCGCCTGAGCCCCGCATGCAAGTCAACCGCATCCGCGCTGCGCGGGCCCAACCTGTGGAGCCGGCACACGGCCATCGAAGCCGTCGTGGCCTGCTCCCAAGAAGAGATCGCGGTCACCGACCGCCCCGGCTTCGAAGCGCGGCTGCGCAAGCTCTTTCCGGGCATGGGCGTGTTCCGGCTCGCCGGCCCGGTGTCGATGGCCCGCGTGCTCGAAACCGCCGCGCTTTCGCTGCAGGAAGAAGCCGGCTGCCCGGTCAGCTTCAGCCGCACGTATCCGACGGTGGAGCCCGGCACCTTCCGTCGTCGTCGAATACAGCGAAGAGTCCGTCGGTCGGCTGGCTTTCGAGCTCGCGCAGCAACTGATCGCGGCCACGCTGGACTTGCAAGCGGGCTTCGATGCCGACGCCGCCGTGGCCCGCCTGCGCGAGACCGACGAAGACGTGCGGCTCGGGCCCAGCACCGGCTGCATCGTGCAGGCCGCCGCGGCCCGCGGCATCCCGTGCCGGCGCCTCACCGAAGGCAGCCTGGTGCAGTTCGGCTGGGGCCGGCACCAGCGCCGCATCTGGGCCGCCGAGGTCGACCAGACCAGTGCCGTGTCGGAATCGATCGCGCAGGACAAGGAACTGTCCAAGCAACTGTTGCATGCGGCCGGCGTGCCGGTGCCGACCGGCCGGCCGGTGGCCGATGCGGACGACGCGTGGGCCGCTGCGCAGGAGATCGGCCTGCCGGTGGTGGTCAAGCCGCAGGACGGCAACCAGGGCAAGGGCATCACCGTCAACATCACCACACGCGAAGGGCTGGCCGCGGCCTACCGGTCGGCGCTGGAGATCAGCGACGAAGTGATGGTCGAACGGTTCCTCCCCGGCAGCGACTACCGGCTGCTGGTGGTGGGCGACCAGCTCGTGGCCGCCTCGCGCCGCGAGCCGCCGCTGGTGCTGGGCGACGGCGAATCGACGGTGGCCGAACTGGTGGCCCGCGTCAACGCCGACCCGCGCCGCGGCGACGGCCACGCCACCTCGCTGACCCGCATCCGCATCGACGACATCGCCGTGGCGCTGCTCGCCGAGCAAGGCCTCACGCCCGACAGCGTGCCGGCGCGCGGCCAGCGCGTGACCATGCGGCACAACGCCAACCTGTCCACCGGCGGCACCGCCACCGACGTCACCGACGAAGTGCACCCCGAAGTCGCCGATCGCGCGATCACCGCCGCGCAGACCGTGGGCCTGCACGTGTGCGGCGTCGACATGGTCTGCCAGAGCGTGCTGCGGCCGCTCGAAGAGCAGGGCGGCGGCATCGTCGAAGTGAATGCCGCGCCGGGGCTGCGCATGCACCTGTCCCCTTCGTACGGCAAGTCGCGCAACGTGGGCGAGGCGATCGTCAACCACCTCTTCGCGCCGGGCGAGGATGGGCGCATTCCCGTCGTGGCCGTCACCGGCACCAACGGCAAGACGACGACGGCCCGCCTGATCGCGCACCTGTTCGCCAGCAGCGGGCTGGTGGTGGGCATGACCAACACCGACGGCGTGTACGTCGACGGCCGCCAGATCGATTCCGGCGACTGCAGCGGACCGAAGAGCGCGCGCAGCGTGCTGATGCATCCCGACGTGGAGGCGGCGGTGTTCGAGACCGCGCGCGGCGGCATCCTGCGCGAAGGCCGGGCTTCGACCATTGCCGGGTGGCCGTGGTCACCAACGTGGGCGCCGGCGACCACCGGGGCTGAACTACATCACCACGGTCGAAGACCTGGCGGTGCTCAAGCGCGTGATCGTGCAGAACGTGACGCCGAAGGAAGGCTATGCCGTGCTGAACGCCGCCGACCCCATCGTCGCCGCGATGGCCGACACCTGCCCGGGCAAGGTGATCTACTTCGCCGCCGACCGCCGTCTCGGCGTCATGACCGAACACCGCGCGCTCGGCGGGCGCATCGTCTATGTCGACGAGGCGCTGGAGGGCGGCTCGGTGGTGGCCACCGAGGGCAACTGGCGCGGCCACGTGCCGCTGGCCGACGTGCCGATCACCCGCAACGGCAGCATCGGCTTCCGGGTCGAGAACGTGATGGCCGCGGTGGCCGCGGCCTGGGGCGCGGGCCTGAAGTGGGACGCCATCCGCAGCGGTCTGGCCAGCTTCGTCAACGACGCGCACAACGCGCCGGGCCGCTTCAACGTGATGGACTACCGGGGCGCGACCGTGATCGCCGACTACGGCCACAACCCCGACGCGATGCGCGCGCTGGTGGCCGCGGTGGAGGCCATGCCGGCGAAGCGGCGCTCGGTGGTGATCAGCGGCGCCGGCGACCGGCGCGACGAGGACATCCGCGACCAGACCGTCATCCCGGGCGCCGCCTTCGACGACGTGCTGCTGTACCAGGACGCGGCGCAGCGCGGACGCGCCGACGGCGAGGTGATGGCGCTGCTGCGCCGGGCCTGCAGGGCGCGAGCCGCACCACGCACGTCGAGGAGATCCGCGGCGAGTTCGTCGCCATCGACGCCGCGCTGGCGCGGCTGCAACCGGGCGACCTGTGCCTGGTGCTGGTCGACCAGTGGAAGAAGCGCTCGCGCACCGGCGCGGCGCATCGCGGAAGGCTAGGAGCCCAGGCTCCTAGCGCGCGACCCAGCCGCCGTCCACGTTCCAGCCACGCCGCGCACGTTGTTCGCGGCGGTGGAGCACATGAAGACGGCGAGCTCGCCCAGTTCTTCAGGCGTGGTGAACTGCAGCGACGGCTGCTTCTCGCCGAGCAGTTCGCGCTTGGCGGCCTCGATGCCGATGCCTTCGGCCTGCGCGCGCGCCTCGATCTGCTTTTGCACCAGCGGCGTCAGCACCCAGCCGGGGCAGATCGCGTTGCAGGTGATGCCCGTCGTGGCCGTCTCCAGCGCGATGCTCTTGGTGAAGCCGACGATGCCGTGCTTGGCCGCCACGTAGGCCGACTTGTCCGGCGAGGCCACGAGGCCGTGCGTGGAGGCGATGTTCAGGATGCGGCCCCAGTTCGCCTTGCGCATGGCCGGGATGGCGAGCCGCGTCGTGTGGAAGGCGCTGGTCAGGTTGATGGCGATGATGGCGTCCCAGCGCGCGGGGTCGAAGTCTTCCACCGGCGAAACGTGCTGGATGCCGGCGTTGTTCACCGTGGATGTCGACCTGGCCGAACTTCGATGCGGCGAACTTCATCATGTCGGCGATCTCCGCCGGCTTGCTCATGTCGGCGCCGTGGTACGCCACCTCGACGCCGAGCGCCGCCACTTCCTTCTGCGCGCCTTCGACGTCGCCGAAGCCATTGAGCACCACGCGCGTGCCCCGGCGCGCGAGCGACTTGGCGATCCCCGGCCGATGCCGCTGGTGGAGCCGGTGACGAGGGCGGTTTTCTGGGCAAGCATGGGATCTCTCCGTGGTTCAGGGAATGGCGGCAAGTATCGCTTTTTTGGATTCGGCGGCCGCTTCGAAGCCACCACGAGACCGGCACAACTCTTGCATGTAACGGTTCGTGTCCGCGAGCCGTGTGCTCCGAAAGTAGTAGCGCTTGTCTTCTTCTTCCACCCTGACCACGGGGGCCCCGTCCCCCGAACTCGACGATCCCGGGCAATGGCTCGGTTCGTCGCCGTTGCTCGATCTCGAAGACCCGCGGTTGCGCCTGCGCGCGCAGGCGCTCACGCAGCTGGCGGCGGGCCCGCGCGAGAAGACGCTGGTGGTGTACGGCTTCGTCAAGCGGCTGCCGTTCGCCAAGCCGTTCAAGATGCGCCTGTACACCGCGCGCGAAGTGCTGGACAACGCGCGCGGCGATTCGGCCGACAAGGCCACGCTGCTGGTGGCGCTGCTGCGGCTGGCGGGCGTGCCGGCCCGCATCCGCTACCTGACCCTCGGCGGCGAGATCATGCGCGGCCTGCTGGCCGGCATGCCCGAGCCGACGCGGCCGGTGGTGGAGGTGTTCCGCCGTGGCCGCTGGATCGGCACCGACACCTACATCTTCGACGCGCCCTACTACGCCGCGGCGCTGCGGCGCCTGCAGGACAACCGCTGGGCCGCCGGCTACGGCATCCACGTCGAAGGCCATGCGCTGTGGGACGGCGCCAACGACGCCTACGGTTTCGGCCGCGGCGACGCCGACGACACGCTGGTGCTGGCGGACCACGGCGTGTTCTGCGACCCGCTGGAGTTCGTTTCCTCGCCGAGCTACCGCGCATCCCACAACCGGCTGCCGCGCGCCCTGCAGTGGAACCTGTTCTCCCCCGCCATGGACCGCGCCATCCGCGACCTTCGCTCCTCCGAGGACCGACCATGATGATTGCTCCCGAACGCGCCTCCCTCCCCACCGCCGGGCTCGTGCTCGACCTCGGCAAACGCCTCGACCAGTTGCTGGCGCAGCGCCTGCCGCGGCTGGAACAGTTGCGCGCCGACCTGCACGCCCACGCGGGCAGGTGGAACGGCGCGGCCCTCGAAAGGGCGCTGGTGGCGCATGGGGCCGCGCTGGCGGGCCTCGACTTCGGCCTGCTGGTGGCGCCGGGACTGCGCGCCGGGCCGCTGGAACGCCACGAGGCGGCCTTTCGCCGGCAGGCCGCGGCCGTGGCGGACTGCACCGAAGTGACATGGGGCTCGGTCAAGGACTTCGTGGAGTTCTGCGCCCGCGAGACGGTGCAGGCCGAAGCGCTGGTGTCCGACTTCGTGATGGAGGCGCGCGCCATCCAGCGGCAGGCGGGGGAGGCGCGCAACACGATCGGTGCGGTGCTCGCTGACGTGCACGCGCGCGAGGCCGGCGCCGGCGACGCCACGCGCAGCGGACTGGCCGGCCTGGCGCTGAAGGCCGCTTCGCTGCAGCAGCGGGTCGCCGGCATCGAGGACCTCTGCGCCACGTCGCACCGGGTGCAGAGCGTCACCTACCAGATCCGCGACGAGCGCGCCGCCCTCGTCGGCAGCCTGAAGCACCTGGCGCAGGGACTGGGCGGCGGGCTGCTCGACCGCCTGCGGCCGCTGGTGGGGACCAGCCATCGCGTGACCTCCGACGACCTCGAGCGCGCCACCGCCGAGCGCCAACGGCTGCACCGGGCCTGCAGGATGCGCTGGGCCACCTGCGCCGGGTGCAGGCCCGTTATGGCGGGCTGGCCGGCGCGCTCGACGTGATGGGCGAGAAGGCGCGCCGCATCGGGGCCTAGGCTCCCTCGAAGTCCGATGCCGCCAGCGAGATCGGCTGGCCGTGCGGCGTACGGTCGGCGGCGTGGTCCCGTGGCATGCCGGTAGCGCTCCAGCTCGGCGCCGGTGGCGGCGCCCCGCGCGGCCACCATGTCTTCCAGCGCCTCCAGCCACTGCCGGTAGTAGGCGTCGCCCGCGTCTTCGCCTTCGGCCGCGGGAGAAGACTTGACGCGGACGGCGAGCGCCGCGGCCCATTCGGGCCACGTGAAGAGGCCGCGTTCGTACAACGCCAGCGTCATCGCGAAAGCCCTGGGCCTGCCAGGGCGCGCCGAACACCGGCCCGCCATCGTCGCGTGGCAGGCCGGGGACATCGGGCATGCCGTTCATGCGGCCTCCGGTACGACTGCCACGCATCGACGGACACGCGGAGTCCGGGCGCGGCGTCGGCGCCCCACAACTCGGCGCCATCGAACACCACCGTGTAGAGCGGCTCCGGCCGCTCGCCCGCCCTGCGCGTGCGCATCGGCGAAGACGTGGCTGCCGTGCAGCCGCTCGATGGTGCCGTGCTTGCCGCGCGCATAGCCGGGCAGGCGCGTGTGGTGCGCGGCGGCTTGCGCGCGCGTGCGCACGCGCTGCCCCGGCCGGAACAGCGCGGCGGGACCTTCGCTGCGCAGCGTCGGCGAGCCCCGGCCAGCGCCGCCGTCACCTGGTCGGCGTGCAGCACGCGCGTCACCGCCACGGGCGGGTGCAGCATGCGGCCGGCGGCCAGTTCGTCGTCGAACACCGGCCGCGTTCCAGCATCAGCTTCTCCAATGCCGCGAGCCAGATGCGGTAGTAGCTCAGGCGCGCATAGTTCGGCAGCGTCTCGCGCGCCGCCCGGCTCATGTCGATGTTCCAGCTGCCGGTGGCGCCCATCGCCAGCACGAGGGCCAGCGCGGCCGGCTCCCAGCTTTCGTGGAACAGCTCGCCCTCCGGCTCGGGCACGACGGCGCCGTGGCCCGGCTGGCCGCCGAGGTCCGCGTGCGACCGGTAGCTCATGCCGCAGCCTCGGGAGCGCGGACCAAGCCCGCGCCGATCATCGAGTCGCGCGTGACCAGCGCGGCCAGTTCGTCTTCCGAAAGGCCGTCGGTGCCCGCGGGCCGCTCGGGGATCACGAGGTAGCGCACTTCCGCCGTCGAATCCCAGACCCGCAGCGCCTTGCCTTCGGGCAACGTGACGCCGAAATCCGCCAGCACCCCGCGCGGGTCGCGCACCGCGCGCGAGCGGTAGGGCGCGCTCTTGTACCGTGGGGCGGCAGGCCGAGCACCGGCCACGGGTAGCAGCTGCACAGCGTGCACACGACCATGTGGTGCTCTTCCGGGGTGTTGAACACGGCCACCATGTGCTCGCCCCGGCGGCCGGCGTAGCCCAGCGAGGCGATCGCGGCCGAGGCGTCCTGCCGCAGCCATTCGGCAAAGGCGGGATCGCTCCAGCCTTCGCGACCACGCGCGCGCCGTTGCGCGGCCCGATGCGCGCCTGGTAGGTGTCGACGATCACGTCGAGCGCGGCCGGGTCGATGTAGCCCTTGGCGGCCAGCACGCTCTGCAGTGCGCGCACGCGCAGTTCGGTGGGGTCGAGCTCGCTGTGCTCTTCATGGTCGTGGGAATGCGCGTGGTCGCTCATGCCTTCACTATGCCGCAGCGCGCGACGAGCGGCAACGGCCGCGCTTTTCCCCGACGAACAGCGCGTGAACGGGAACTTGTCCGACAGGCTTCGCCGCCACGGCGCGCAAAGCTGGCGGCCACAGGAGAAAGCACTTTGCACCATGGATACCCGCGCCCCCAGCTGGAGCGCGCTGAATGGATGTCGCTCAACGGAACCTGGCGGTTCCGCTTCGATGAAGAGGCCGTCATCTCCGGCCCCGGCCAGATCCCCGACTGGCCGCTCGAGATCACCGTGCCCTATCCGCCCGAGGCCAAGGCGAGCGGCATCGGCGACCGCGGCTTCCACAAGGTCTGCTGGTACCAGCGCGATTTCGAGATCGCTCCCGGTCCCGGCCGCGTGATCCTGCACTTCGGCGCCGTCGACTATGCGGCGCGCGTGTGGGTCAACGGCCACCTCGCGGTCACGCACGAAGGCGGGCACACGCCGTTCTCCGCCGACATCACGGAACTGCTCGACGCCGATGGCCGGCAGACCGTGACGCTGCGCGCCGAGGACGACCCGCACGAGCTGAGCAAGCCGCGCGGCAAGCAGGACTGGCAGCTGGAGCCGCACTCGATCTGGTACCCGCGCACCACCGGCATCTGGCAGACGGTGTGGGTCGAGCGCGTCGCGCGCACCTACATCGACAAGATCCGCTGGACGCCGCGGCTGGAGGGCTTCGCGATCGGCGTCGAGGCGCGGCTGAAAGGCCCGGACCCCGGCGACCTGTCGCTGGAGCTGGAGCTCAAGCACGGCGACCGGCTGCTCGCGCGCGACCGCTACCGCGTGGTCGACGGCGAGGTCGATCGCTTCGTCGTGCTCTCCGATCCCGGCATCGACGACTTCCGCAACGAGCTGCTGTGGAGCCCCGAGCGGCCGACGCTGCTCGACGCGACGCTGCGGCTGTGGCAGGACGGGCAGGTGATCGACGAAGTGCGCTCGTACACCGCGCTGCGATCGGCCAACGTGCTGCGCGACCGCTTCATGCTCAACGGCCGCCCCTACGTGCTGCGCATGGTGCTCGACCAGGGCTACTGGCCCGACACGCTGCTGGCCGCGCCCGACGACGACGCGCTGCGGCGCGACGTGGAACTGGCCAAGGCCATGGGCTTCAACGGCGTGCGCAAGCACCAGAAGATCGAAGACCCCCGCTACCTCTACTGGGCCGACAAGCTCGGGCTGCTGGTGTGGGAGGAGATGCCTTCGGCCTACCGCTTCACGCGCAGCGCCATCCAGCGCACGATCCGCGAGTGGACCGAGGCGCTCGACCGCGACTACAGCCACCCGTGCATCATCGTCTGGGTGCCTTTCAACGAGTCGTGGGGCGTGCCCGAGCTGCCGTCGGTGCAGGCGCACCGGCACGCGGTGGAGGCGCTGTACCACCTGACCAAGACGCTCGACCCGACCCGCGCGGTGATAGGCAACGACGGCTGGGAGTCGTCGGCCACCGACATCGTCGGCATCCACGACTACGACTGCAACCTCGAGCACATCCGCCAGCGCTATGGGCCCGAGGTCGAGCCCGAGCAGCTGTTTGACCGGCGCCGGCCCGGCGGCAAGCTGCTCACGCTCGACGGCTATCCGCACCAGGGCCAGCCGATCATGCTGACCGAGTTCGGCGGCATCGCGTTCCGTGCGCACGCGGAAGAGGGCGTGAAGAAGATCTGGGGCTACACCGCGGTCGACGACGCGGACACCTTCGCCAAGCTGTACGAGCAGTTGCTGGAGACGGTGATCCACACGGCGCTGTTCAGCGGCTTCTGCTACACGCAGTTCTCCGACACTTTCCAGGAAGCCAACGGCCTGCTGTACGCGGACCGCACGCCCAAGATCCCGCTGGAGCGCATCCGCCAGGTGACGGCGCAGTCGCGTACCTACATCCCCGGGGGTGTGTGATGCACACGCTGGAGCTGGTCAAGCCGGACGGCCGCCGCATGACCCTGTACGGGCGCGCGCCGATCACGCCCGGCCTGCAGGCGCCGAGCCCGTTCGCCGAACCGCTCACCGGCGCCGCGCACCTGCGCTGGCATCCGCTGCGCGGCGAGTGGGTGACCTATGCCGCCCATCGCCAGAACCGCACCTTCCTCCCCCGCCGGAATACAACCCGCTGGCGGCGACGCGCGATCCCGCCAACCCCACCGAGGTGCCGGCGGGCGCGTGGGACGTCGCGGTGTTCGAGAACCGCTTCCCTTCGCTCGGCGGCCCCATCGCGGCGCCGCCGGAGTTGATCGTGCCGACCGCACCGGCGGAAGGACGTTGCGAGGTGGTGGTGTTCACGCAGGACCCGCAGGCGTCGCTCGGCGTGCTGCCACTGGACCACGTCGAGCTGCTGTTCCGCGCGCTGGGCGACCGCATGGCGCGGCTGGGCGCCGAGCCGTCGATCCGGTATGTGCTGCCCTTCGAGAACCGCGGCGCGGAGGTGGGCGTGACGCTGCACCATCCGCACGGCCAGATCTACGCCTACCCGGTGGTGCCGCCGGTGCCGGCGCGCATGCACCGGTGGCGGGCGAGCATTACGCGAAGCACGGCAGCGCGTTGCTGCAGAAACATATCGAAGCCGAGCGCGGCGACGGGAGACGGATGCTGTACGAAGGGCCGCATGCCGTCGCCTTCGTGCCGGTCTGCGCGCGCTATCCGTACGAGGTGTGGGTGGCGCCGATCCGCGCGGTGGAAAGCTTCGCGCATCTCACCGACGAGGTCCGCGCCGACCTCGCGCGCGCCCTGAAGACGGTGCTGCTGAAGTACGACGCGCTGTGGCAGCGGCCGTTCCCGTACCTGATGGCGTGGTACCGTGCGCCCACCGACGGCCAGCCGCATCCCGGGTGGCACATGCACGCGCAGCTCTATCCGCCGTACCGCACGCGCGAGCGGCTGAAGTACCTCGCGGGCACCGAACTCGGCGCCGGCTTCTTCGCGATGGATGCGCTGCCCGAGGAGAAGGCGGCGGAGCTGCAGCAGGTCCGTGAGGGGGTCGCATGAAGGAAGCGGTCGCGCAGGCGCCGGGGCGCGTCAACCTGCTGGGCGAACACACCGACTACAACGGCGGCTTCGTGCTGCCGGTGGCCATCGCGCAGCAGACGCGGGTGGCGATGCGGGTGAACGGCGGCGACCGGTTCGCGCTGCACGCGGCGGAGCTGGGGCAGAAGGTGCATTTCACCTTCGACGAACCGCCCAGGGGACCATTTCGCCAGCTACGTTTTCGGCTGCCTCGCGCTGCTGCGTGAACGCGGCGTCGAGGTGCCGCCGCTCGACATCGAGGTCAGCTCCGAGGTGCCGATGGGCGTGGGGCTTTCTTCCAGTGCCGCGCTGGAGGTGGCCACCCTGCGCTGCCTGCGCAGCCTGCTGGGCGTGGACATCGACGACGTCGAGATCGCGCAGCTCGCGCAGCGGGCGGAGATCGAATACGCCCACGTGCGCTGCGGCATCATGGACCAGATGGCGTCCAGCCTCGCGGCAACCGACTGCGCGCTGCTGATCGACACCCGCTCGCTGGAACGGCGCCCGGTGCCGCTGCCGGCGGGCAGCGCGGTGCTGGTGCTCGACTCCGGCGTGGCGCGCACGCTGGCCGGCAGCGGCTACAACCAGCGCCGCGCCGAGTGCGAAGCGGCTGCGCAGCAACTGGGCCGCGCGTCGTTGCGCGACGTGGAGAGCGTCGACGAACTGGCGCCTTTGCCGGATGTGCTGCTGCGGCGGGCGCGCCACGTCTTCACCGAGAACGCGCGCGTGCTGGCGGCGGAAGGCGGCGTCGATGCCGCGACCTTCGGCCAACTGATGAACGCATCGCATGCGAGCTTGCGCGACGACTACGAAGTGTCGACGCCGGAGCTGGACCTGCTGGTCAAGCTGCTGCAGGAGCAGCCGGCGGCTTACGGCGCGCGGCTCACAGGGGCGGGATTCGGCGGCGCTTGCGTGGCGTTGTGCCGGGCCGATGCGCTGGAAGAGGTGGCGCGGGCGGTGTTGCCGCGGTATGCGGCTGCGGGGCACGAAGGCAGGCAGCTGGTTCCTTGACCGTCATCCCCGCGCAGGCGGGATTCCAGCCGGTGTCAGTGCTTGTGCTGCCGCTGCTCCCACTGCCACGCGTGCGCGATGATCGTGTCGAGCGCCGCGTACTTCGGCGTCCACCCCAGTTCCCCGCGCGCGCGGGCCGCGTCGGCCACCAGCACCGGCGGGTCGCCGGCGCGCGGCGGGTCGTCGCGCAGCGGGATCGGGTGCCCGGTCACGCGGCGCGCGGCCTCGATCACCTCGTTGACCGAGTGCCCCTCGCCGTTGCCCGGGTTGTAGACCGTGCTCGCCGCGCCTTCGCCCAGCTTGCGCAGGGCGAGCAGGTGCGCGTCGCAGAGATCCTGCACGTGCACGTAGTCGCGGATGCAGGAACCGTCGCGCGTCGGGAAGTTCGAGCCGAAACGCGCGATGACTTCGCGCCTCCCCGAAGCGACCTGCAGGACCAGCGGGATCAGGTGCGTCTCGGGTTCGTGCAATTCGCCGAGCGTGCCGTCCGGGTGCGCGCCCGCGGCGTTGAAGTAGCGGAAGGTGATGGAGCGCAGGCCGTAGGCCTCGCCGTAGTCGGCCAGCGCGTTCTCCACCGCCAGCTTGCTCTGGCCATAGGGGTTGATCGGCTGGCGCGGATGCAGTTCGGTCATCGGCACTTCGACCGGATCGCCGTAGACGGCCGCCGTGGACGAGAAGATGAACTGCTTGACACCGCACTCCAGCATCGTGTCGAGCAGCGACAGTGTCTGGACCAGGTTGTTGCGCCAGTACTTGGCCGGCGCCACCACCGACTCGCCCACCAGGCTGGCGGCCGCGAAGTGCATCACGCAGGCCGGCCGGAACTCGCGCAGCAGGTCGCCGATGAAGGCGCGGTCGCCGATGTCGCCCTGGCGCAGCGTCGCGCTGGCGACGGCTTCCGCATGGCCGGTCGCCATGTTGTCGACGACGACGGGGTGGTAGCCGTTCTCCGCCAGCATGCGGACCATGTGCGAACCGATGTAGCCGGCGCCGCCGGCGACCACGACGGAGGGAAGGGAGGTGTTGCTCATGACCATGCGGTTTCGAGTGTCGCACGCTCGGGCTCGGGCTCCGGCGCGCATGCGGCCGGGTAGCGGGCCAGGCCTTCGGCCAGTGTCGGCATGATGCGCCCGCGCTCGCTGCCCAGCGCCGCGTAGCCGGGCCGGGGCGCGCACTGGCCGAGCGCCTCGCCTGGCACCGCCTGCACCAGCCCGGCGTCCAGCCCCGCTGCCTCGGCGGCCATGACCGCCAGCCCGGCCCAGCTCACCGCGCCCCGGTTCGCCAGGTGCCAGATCCCGCTCTCGCCATCGACCAGCAGGTCCAGCGCGGCCTGCACGAGGTCGGGCACGTAGGTGGGCGACACCCACTGGTCGCCGGCCGCGCGCCACGGCTCGCCGCGACGCAGCGCTTCGAGCGCCAGCGTCACGAAGTTGTGGCGGTCCCGGGGGCCGAAGAAGGCGGCGGTGCGGACCACCAGCGCGTCGGGGGCGCATGCCAGCACGCGCCGCTCGGCCTCGCGCTTGGCGCGCCCGTAGGCGTTGAGCGGCGAGGCGGCATCGCTTTCGACGTAGGGCGCGCCCTTGGCGCCGTCGAACACGAGGTCGCTCGAGAAGGTAACGAGTCGCACGCCATGGCGCGCGCAGGCCTGCGCCAGCAGCTCCGCGCCGACGACGTTCTCGCGCCAGTTGCGCTCGTCGATCTCGGCGTCGTCCACGCGCACATAGCCCGCGGTGTTGACCACGGCCCGGGGCTGCCAGCGCTCCAGCGCGGCTTCGACCGACGCCGCATCGGCGAGGTCGAGGTCCGCGCGCCGCAACAGGTGGTGGGGCAGCCCGCGCACGTGGCACAGGCGCGCGAAAGCCTGGCCCAGCGTGCCCGTGGCGCCGGTCACCAGCAAGGGCCGGCCGGCGACCGGCAGCGACTCCACCGCTCCGTGCGGCGGGACCTTCAGCCGCTGCTCGCGCTGCCACCAGCCGGGGCTGTCCAGCACCGGATGCGAGGGCGCCCGGCCATGCCCGAGCTCGCGGGCCAGCGTCGCCAAAGCGGTCGGCCGCGGCGGCGTGGAGCGCACGTCCCACAGGCCGGGTTCGTAGTGCCCGTCGTCGCGCGTCACCAGGCTGTTCCAGTCGAAGCTGCCGAAGGCTGCCCAGCACGTGACCGCGCGCACGTCGTGTCCCTCGGCGCGCACCTTCAAAGCGGAACGCCAGGCCTGGTGCAGCCAGCGCACCTGTTCGTCGCGCGAGCAGCCCGGGTGGACTTCGGTGATCGCGACCGGCAAGCCGTAGCGCCCGGCGGTTTCGCGCAGGCGCGCTTCGAAGCTGCCGACGATCGCCCCGCCGACGCGGACGGTCTCCACGTCGGCGTAGCGATCGCGGCCGTTGCCGCCCACCAGCTCCGGCGCATGGAGTTCGATGCGGTCGTCGAGGTGGCGTTCGCTGGTCAGGTAGCTGTTGATGCCCGGGATGTCGGGCGGGCAGGGCGACTCCTGCAGTTCCAGCAGCTCCCGCTCGCTCGCGCCCCACTTGCGCAGGTACGCCCACAGGCCGTGCTCCGGCCCGACGCGTCCGGTCAGCAAGTCGAACGCCAGCCAGCGCCGCAGGTTTTCGAAGTCCACCGGTAGGCGAGGGCCGGCGAGCCGGTGGCGAAGCCGAGGTCCTCGGTCTGCACCAGCTGCGCGCGTGGGTTCACCTCGCGCACGGCCCGCATGGCGAGAACCGTGCCTCGGACCTGGTTCAGCAAGGCGCGCACGAAGCTCGTGTCGTCGCGCGCATGCGGGTACCGTGCCGTACAGGCCGCTGAAGCGGGCCGTGGTCAGCGGCTCGTTGACGGGGGTGTACGCATCGATGTGCGGGTAGCGGCACGCGACCTCACCGGCGTATTCGGCCAGCAGTTCGGGGAACGCGGGGTCGAGCAGGTTCGTCCACGCGGGGCCGCTGCCGTGGTGCAGCAGTCCGGCGATGGGCGCGACGCCGAGCGCCCGCAGGCGTTCCAGTCGCGCGTCGGCCCAGCGCCAGTCGTACCGCCCGCGCTCACCGCCGGCGAGCGTGCGCTCCCACACCAGCGGGAAGCGCATGCGGCGGATGCCGAGCGATGCCAGCCGGTCGAGGTCGTCGAGGCGCCCGGCGAATCCGTTCAGCGCGAGCTGGTCCTTGTAGCGATCGCCGACCCGGTTGAACGTGCACTCCGGGCCCGCCCACAGCGCCAGCGGCATCAGGCCACCGCCGGCGCGCGCGCCGCCTCCTCCGCCTGCTGCAGCCGCTTGAAGGCGGCGAGCGCCCGGCCGACCACCGGTCCATGTTGTAGTACTTGTAGGTCGCGAGCCGGCCGACGAAGGTGACGTTCGGCGTGTTCTCGGCTTCCTCCTCGTAGCGCCGGTACAGCTCGGCGTTCTGCGGCTGCGGCACCGGGTAGTAGGGGTCGCCGTCCGCGCACGGGTACTCGTACACGACCGAGGTGCAGGCATGCTCCTGCCCCGTGATGTGCTTGAACTCGCTGATGCGCGTGTAGCCGTAGTCGTTCGGATAGTTCACCGTGCCGACGGCCTGGAACTGCCCCTGCTGCAGCGTCTTGTGCTCGAAGCGGAGGCTGCGGTAGGGCAGCTTGCCGAACTTGCAGCCGAAGAAGGCGTCGACCGGGCCGGTGTAGATCATGTGCTTCCACGGGACCAGGTCGACGATCTCGCGGTAGTCGGTGTTCAGCATCACCTTGATGTTCGGGTGGTCCAGCATCTTCTCGAACATGCGGGTGTAGCCGTGCAGCGGCATCGCCTGGAACTTGTCTGCGAAGTAGCGGTCGTCGCGGTTGGTGCGCGTGGGCACGCGGGCGGTCACGCTCGCGTCCAGCTCGGACGGGTCGAGCCCCCACTGCTTGCGGGTGTAGCCGCGGAAGAACTTGTTGTACAGCTCGCGTCCGACCTTGCTGACCACCACGTCTTCGGACGTCTTGACCGAATCGACCTTCTCGGCCACGGACTCGAAGAACTTCTCGACCTCGAACGAGGTGAGGTTCAGGCCGTACAGCTTGTTGATGGTGTCGAGGTTGATCGGGATCGGAACGAGCTGCCCGTCGACGCTGCCCAGCACGCGGTGCTGGTACGGGCGCCACTGCGTGAACTGCGACAGGTAATCGAAGATGTCTTCGGAATTGGTGTGGAAGATGTGCGGGCCGTACGGATGGATCAGCACGCCGGCGTCGTCGTAGCGGTCGTAGGCGTTGCCGCCGATGTGCGGCCGCTTCTCCACCATCAGCACGCGCTTGCCCGCGACGCGCGCCAGCCGCTCGGCCAGCACGCTGCCGGCGAAGCCGGCCCCGACGATGAGGTAGTCGAATCCGGCGTGGCCGGGAATGCTGGCCGCTGCGGCCCGCTCGAGGTCTTGGCTGATCTTGTCCATGGGTACTTCCGTGAAGGTTTCGGGTCGGCCGGATCGGCCGGCGGCCGACCCGGCCGGGGATTCAACCGGCCACTGCGGCCGTGCCGGCGGTGGCGCGCGTCTCGGGCACGGCGGCGGCGGATGCGGCGTCCGGCAGCGCGTCGTCGCCGTCCTTGGCGGCTTCGGCATCGGCGATCAGTTCGGCCATGGCGGTGGCCGTGGCGTCCCACGAAGTGCGCGCGATGATCGCGGCCAGCGCCTCGGCATGTTCGGCCTGCTCCCGCGGCGAACGGGCGAGCGCGGCTTCGCAGGCCTGCACGAAGCCTTCGGCGTCGTCGTGGATCGGCACCACGTGGCCGTAGGGCTCCACCACGTCGCGGATGCGGGTGCTGACGGAGGGACGGCCGCACGCCATGTACTCGAGCGTCTTGGTGGGGCTGATGAACTTGGTCGACTCGTTCAGCGCGAACGGCAGCAGGCACACGTCCCAGCCCGAGATGAAGGCGGGCAGGTCGTCGTAGCCTTGCTGGCCGAGGTAGTGGATGTTGGGGCGCTGCGGCACGGAGGCGGGATCGATCTTGACGATCGGCCCGACCATCACGACCTGCCATTCGGGCCGAGCGTCGGCGATGCCGGCGATCAGGTCCGGTCGATGCGCTCGTCGATCACGCCGCAGTAGCCCGGCGGGGCCGGCCCACGTGCGCCTGCTTCGGATGGTCCTGCGTCGCGCGGCGGAAATGCCGCGCATCGACGCTGCTCGGGAAGCAGTGGATGTTGTGGTGGCGGTTGCGCTTGGCGTTGTACAGGCTGCGGCCGCCGGTGAACACCACGTCGGAGATGCGCAGCAGCTCCGCTTCCCCGGTCCAGCAGCTGCTGCGGCGCGTTCTTGAACGCGGACAGTTCGTCCATGCAGTCGTAGATGATGCCGTCCGGCTCGAGCTGCTCGGCCAGCGGCAGCGCCATCGGCGTGTAGAACCAGATCCAGTAATCCCGGACCTGCCGTTCGCGCATGGCCTGCGCGACCAGGCGCTGCAGGACCTGCTTGTGGTCCGGATGGAAGCCGTGCGCGCTGCCGCGCACATGCGGTCGCCACACCTGCACGCCGGCCGCTGCGTCGATGGTTTCGATGCGGTCTTCGGCCGCGTCGGGCACGGGTTCCTCGATGAAGATCACGGGCCATCGCTGCGCCAGGCGCGACAGCAGGTGCTGCGGTCGTTGGTAGACGAAGTTCCAGCGGAGGTGGGAGAAGACGACGAGTGATTTCATGGCGTCCATTCTGGTCAGCGATTGCGCGACCATGCCTACATGCCGCGTGCAAATAGGTCCCCTCCTACGCGAGCATTCAGCATCTTCTGGCGAACAGTGGCGAACATGCACGGGCCCTGCCCTGATCAGCTTGCGCACGCACCCGCGCGGTGCAACCATTCGCGGCCGCAGGCGCAGCCTGCTGCGCCACAATCCGGTGGTGCCCAACGACCGAGGAGCGCGCATGCGCATGACCGATCCCGGCGCAGCGGCGCCCCCGTGCTGGCGCAGGACCTCGTCCTGCTGAGCGCCGGCGAACTGCGGGTGGTGCTCGCGCCGTCCGCCGGCGGTTCCATCGCCAGCTTCACGCGCGAGTGGCAGGAAGGCCGCCGCCGGCGTGAACTGCACTGGATGCGGCCGGCGACGGCGTCCGGCCTCGTCGCGCGCAACCCGCTCGCCATGGCGAGCTTCCCTTTGGTGCCGTTCTGCAACCGCATCCGCGACGGCCGCGCCACTTTCGAGGGCCGGGAGATCCGCGTGCCGCCGAACCATCCGGGCGAGGACGCGCCGCATCCGCTGCACGGCATCGGCTGGCTCTGCGAGTGGCAGGTGCGCTCTGCATCCGCGACCGAAGCCGAACTGGCGCTCGCCGTCGAAGCCAGCGAGGCCTGCCCCTGGCGCTTCGCCTGCACGCAGCGCTTCCGGCTGGACGAGGGCGCGCTTGCGGTGGAGATGACCATCACCAACGAGGACACCGCTGCGATGCCGGCGGGCATCGGCCACCATCCCTACTTTCCGCACCATCCCGGCACGGTGCTGACGAGCCCGGCGGAAGCGATGTGGGTTGGCGACGCCGAAGTGATGCCGGTGCGGCTGGAGACCACCGGCGCGGTGCAGCGGCTGCGCGAAGGCGTGCGCCTGTCCGAGCTGGACCTCGACAACAACTTCACCGGCTGGTCGCGGACCACGCGCATCGACTGGCCCGCCGACCTGCACGGCCCGGCCCGCGGGCTCACCATGCATGCCGACGCGCCGCTCGACTACTTCGTGCTGTATTGCCCGGCCGGCTACGACGCGTTCTGCGCCGAGCCGGTCAGCCAGTGCACCGACTGGCTGAACCTGCTGCCGCAGTACGGCCCGGGGCCGCTCGGCGGCGCGCGCGTGGAGCCGGGCCAGACGCTCACCGCGCGGTTCCGGCTGGAGCCGCACTGGCCCGCATGATCCGCACGCGGCTCGTGCTGGATGCCGACTTCGTCATCGGCGACCTCGACCGCCGCATCTTCGGCGCCTTCGTCGAGCATCTCGGGCGCTGCGTCTACACCGGCATCTACGAGCCCGGCCATCCGACCGCGGACGCGAGCGGATTTCGCGGCGACGTGCTGGCGCTCACCCGCGAGCTGGGCGCCACCATCGTCCGCTACCCCGGCGGCAACTTCCTTTCCGGCTACAACTGGGAGGACGGCGTCGGCCCGCGCGAGCAGCGTCCGGCGCCTCGACCTGCCCGGCATTCGACCGAGAGCAACCAGTTCGGCACCAACGAGTTCATGGCGTGGAGCCGTGCCGCCGGCGTCGAGCCAATGCTGGCGGTCAACCTCGGCACGCGCGGCGCCGACGCCGCGCGCAACTTCGTCGAGTACTGCAACCATCCCGGCGGCACCGCCTGGTCGGACCTGCGCCGCAGCCACGGTTGCGAAGAGCCGCACGCGGTGCGCGCCTGGTGCCCGGGCAACGAGATGGACGCGCCCCGGCAGATCGGCCAGAAGACCGCCGGCGAATACGGCCGGCTGGCGCGCGACACGGCGCGGCTGATGCGCTGGATCTCGCCCGGCGTGCAGCTCACGGCGTGCGGCTCGTCCAACCGCGACCTGCCGACCTTCGGCGCGTGGGAGTACGAGGTGCTCGAAGAGTGCTTCGACGAAGTCGACCTGCTTTCGGTGCACGCCTACTTCGAGAATCCGCATGCCGACACCGGGAGTTCCTCGGCAACATGGACCGCATGGACGTCCACATCAAGGAGGTGGCCGCCATCGCGGATGCCGTGGCCGCGCGCCGGCATTCTCTCAAGCGCATCAAGCTGGCGGTGGACGAGTGGAACATCTGGTACAAGGCGCGCGCCGCCGAGCACACGCGGCAGCCCGGCTGGCCGCGGGCGCCGCGCCTGGTCGAGGAGGCCTACAACTTCGAGGACGCCCGGCCGCGGGCGGTGCGCTGTCGGTGCTGATGAACAACGCCGACCGCGTGCAGGCCGCCTGCCTCGCGCAACTGGTCAACGCCATCGGCGCGATCCGCACCGAGCCGGGCGGCGCGGCCGGCGGCAGACGATCTTCCATCCGTTCGCGCTGGCGGCGCGGCACGCGCGCGGCCGCGTGCTGCGCCCGGCGATCGTGTCGCCCGCGCGCGCCGGCCGGCTGCACCCGGAGATGCCTTACCGGTCGCGAGCGCGACGCACGACGAAGCGAGCGGCCGCACGGCGATCTTCGCGCTGAACCGCCACCTGTCCGAGGCGCAGGAGCTGACGGTCGAACTGCGGGGCATGCCGCCGGAGCAGGCGGTGGTCGAGGCCGTGGAACTGCACCACCACGACATGCAGGCGGTGAACACCGAGCACGCGCCGGATCGCGTGGCGCCGCAGCCGCACGCCGAGGTGCACACCGGGCCGGGCCAGCTGCTGGCGCGGCTGAAGCCCGGCTCGTGGAACGTGTTCGTGGTCGCGCCCACGAGCCCGCAATGACAGCAGGAGGTCAGTTCCGCCGCGGATTGTTCGGCCGCGCGTCGTTGCGGTTGCGCACGCCGTCGTTGTCGCGGTCGCGGTCGTAGCGGTTCGCCACGCCGTCGCGGTCACGGTCGCCGTAGGGGCCGCGGCGGCCGTCGTTGTAGCGTCGGTCGTTGCCGCCGTCGTAGTAGGTGCCGCCGATGTACACGTTGGGCTGCGCCCCGTAGTAGTAGCCCGGCTGCGAATAGCCGTAGCTGCCGCCGTAGTACGGGTCGGCATAGCCGACGCCGCCGTAGCCGACGCAACCGGCCGGCCCGCGCAGGCGGCGAGCGGGAGCAGGATGGCTTTCATTTCGACTCCTTGAACTGCTAGGTTGCGTCCAGTCTGGAACGCCTCGGGCGGCGTGTCTGTAGGAGCGTTCTTGAACCGTGTAAACGCCGCGTGAAGCGGATGGGCTACGCTCGCACCTGCACAGGAGGGTCGACGTGGAAGTCCAACGGATGCGGGCAGTGCTCGCAGGTCTCATCTTCTTCAGCGGGGCGGCGCAGGCGCTGCAGGTCACCAGCGTGACGCCGCAGGGCGAGGTCGCGCGCGTGCGGCAGGTCGTCGCCAAGTTCGACGTGGCGGCCGTCACCTTCGGCGACCCCAAGGCGCCGCCGCCCTTGACGCTGAGCTGCAGCGATGCCCGGCCACCGCCGGCACCGGCCGCTGGACCAGCGACAAGCAGTGGGTGTTCGACTTCGAGAACGACCTGCCGCCCGGCATCCAGTGCACGGTCACGGCCAAGGCCGGGTTCGCCGCGCCGCAGGGCGGCGCGCTGGCGGCGGGCAACTGGCGCTTCAACACGGGCGGGCCCTTCGTGCAGGAGTTGCGGCCTTCCGGCGGCCGGATCGACGAGGAGCAGTTCTTCGCCCTGCGCCTGAACGGCGCGGCCACGCCGCAGAGCCTGCAGCAGTCGGTGAGCTGCAGCGTGGAAGGCATCGGCGAGCGCGTGCCGGTCCGGCTGCTGCCGCCGCCGGAACGCGCGGCGCTGTTCAAGGCGCTCGGCATGGAGCAGGGCGCGGCCAAGGATCCGCAACGCTACGTCGCGCTGGCCTGCAACCGCAGGCTGCCGCCCAACGCGCGCGTGCAGCTGATCTACGGCAAGGGCGTGGCCACGCCGAGCGGCATCGCGAACTCGGTGGAACGGCGCTACGACTTCACGGTGCGCGAGCCGTTCGCGGTGTCGTTCAGCTGCGAGCGCGAGAACGCGAACGCGGCCTGCCTGCCGATCCGGCCGATGTCGCTGGCCTTCAACGCGCCGGTGCCGCGCAAGACCGCCGAACAGATCCGGTTGAAGTCCGGCAAGCTGACGCTGGAGCCGCAGTTCGACGCCGATGCAGGCCCGGACAGCGCGGTCGAAGGCGTCACGTTCAAGACCGTCTTCCCCGAGCGCACCGAATTCACGCTGGAGCTGCCGAAGGACTTCAAGGACGCCTCCGGCCGCCCGCTGCGCAACGCCGACAGCTTCCCGCTGAAGGTGTCCACCGGGCCGATGCCGCCGCTGGCCAAGTTCGCCGCCGCGCCCTTCGGCATCGTCGAGCGCTTCGCCGAACCGGACAGCGGGCCGCTGCTGCCGGTGACGCTGCGCAACGTGGAACCGGCGCTGCGCACGCAGGCGCTGACGCCGGGCCGCGTCGGCGAGATCTCGCCGCGCACCGACGCCGAGATCCTGGCGTGGATCGACAAGGTGGCGCGCTACGAACAATGGAACGTGCCGCGCGCGGCGGCCCGGCTCGAGGTGAAGCAGCCACTGCCGCGGGTGCTGAAGCCCGAGGACAAGGACCAGGTCGAGGCCCGCATGCTGTCGCTGCTGGCCGGCCAAACCGGTGTGCGGAACATGGAGCTGCCGCGGCCGGCGGCCGACGAGCCGCGGCCGTTCGAGGTGGTGGGCATCCCGCTCACGCCCGGCTTCCACGTGGTGGAGATCGCTTCGCCGCTGCTCGGGCGCTCGCTGCTCGACGAGCGTCATGGCGCGCAGCGCACGATGTACGTGCGCACCTCCGCGCTGGTCACCAACATCGCGGTGCATTTCAAGCTCGGGCGCGAGAATGCCATGGCCTGGTGACCACGCTGGACAAGGGCGCCGTGGTGCCGGGCGCGACGGTGCGCGTGTCGAGCTGCGACGGCAAGCAGCTGGCGACGGGCACCACCAATGCGCAGGGCATCGCCGAACTGAAGGGGCTCGACTCGCAGCCGCCGCCGTGCTTCGGCAAGGAGGACTACCGCAACGCCTCTTTCGTCTCCGCCCGCGTCAAGGACGCCAAGGGCGTGGAGGAGCTGGCCTTCACCTTCAGCGACTGGTACCGCGGCATCGAGCCCCGGCGCTTCAACATGCAGACCAGCCGCGAGGCGGCGCCGGACCGGCGCTACCACGCGGTCTTCGACCGGCCGCTGCTGCGCGCGGGCGAGACGGTCTCGCTCAAGCACCTGGTGCGCACCGAGACGCGCAGCGGCTTCGGCTTGCCCGACAAGGTCGGCAACGAGGTGGTGATCACCCACGCCGGCAGCGGCCAGGGAGTTCGTGCAGCCGCTCGCGTGGCGCAAGACGGCCACCGGCGGCATGAGCGCCGAGAACCAGTGGCAGGTGCCGCCCGGCGCCAAGCTGGGTGTCTACGAGGTGATGGTGCGCGGCAACGACGAGTCGGCGCGCACCGGCAGTTTCCGGGTCGAGGAGTTCCGGCTTCCGGTGCTGGAAGGCCGCATCGCGCCGACCGAGAAGAAGGCGCTGGTGAAAGTCACTTCCGTCCCGACCGACCTGCAGGTCAACTACGTGGCGGGTGGCGGCGCGGCCAACCTGCCGGTGCGCGTGTCGGCCCCGTGCAGCCCAAGTCGCTGTCGTTCGGCGACTACGAGGAGTTCAGCTTCGGGCCGCCCCGGCGGCAGCAATCGGGCGAGGAAGAGCCGGCCGCCAGCACGGGCCAGCGCGTCATCGCCGACAAGCTGCCCGTCACGCTCGACCGCAACGGCGCGGGCAAGCTCACGATCCCCGAAGTGCCGGCTTCGCGCCAGCCGCAGGACCTGGTGCTGGAGGCGAGCTATGCCGACCCCAACGGCGAGGTGCAGACGCTGCGCAACGTGGCCACGCTGTGGCCGGCGCAGGTGATCGCCGGCATCAAGACCGAAGGCTGGGTGTCGGCCAGCCAGAAGGTGCGCTTCCAGGCGCTGGCGCTGGGCCTCGACGGCAAGCCCGCGGCCAACGTGGCGATGGACGTCACCGCCAGTTCGCGCGTGGTGACCACCAGCCGCAAGCGGATGGTCGGCGGCTTCTACACCTACGACAACAAGACCGAGCTGAAGGACCTGGGCAGCGTGTGCAGCGGCAAGACCGATGCGCGCGGGCTGCTGCTGTGCGAGGCGAAGATCGGCGAGCCCGGCGAGGTGGAACTGGTGGCCACCGCCAAGGACGCGCAAGGCAACACGATCCGGCCGCGGGCTCGGTGTGGGTCACGCGCCGGGGCGAGCTGTGGTTCGGCGGCGAGAACCACGACCGCATGGACGTGCTGCCGGAGAAGAAGTCGTACCAGCCCGGCGAGACGGCGCGGCTGCAGGTGCGCATGCCGTTCCGCTTCGCCACCGCGCTGGTGGCGGTGGAACGCGAGGGCATCATCAGCACGCAGGTGGTGAACCTGCGCGGCGACGACCCGACCATCCAGCTGAAGGTGGAAGAGGGCTGGGGACCGAACGTGTACGTGAGCGTGCTGGCCTTGCGCGGGCGCCTGCGCGAGGTGCCTTGGTACAGCTTCTTCACCGGGGCTTCAAGGCGCCGCGCGAGTGGTGGACGGCGTTCTGGTTCGAAGGCCGCGAGTACGTGGCGCCGACCGCGCTGGTCGACCTGTCGAAGCCGGCGTTCCGCCTCGGGCTGGCGGAGATCCGCGTGGGGACCAAGTCGAACGAGCTGGCGGTGAGCGTCAAGGCGGACAGCGAAACCTACCCGGTGCGCGGCCAGGCCCGGGTGACGATCCGTGAAGCAGCCGAACGGCCAGCCGGCCGCCAACGCGGAAGTGGCGCTGGCCGCCGTCGACCGTGCGCTGCTGGAACTGATGCCCAACGACAGCTGGAACCTGCTGGAGGCGATGCTGCAGCGGCGGTCTTGGGGCGTGGAGACATCGACGGCGCAGATGGAGATCATCGGCCGGCGCCACTACGGCCGCAAGGCCGTGCCCGCCGGTGGCGGCGGCGGCAAGAGCGCCACGCGCGAGCTGCTCGAGACGCTGCTGCTGTGGAACCCGCGCGTTGTGCTCGACGCGCAGGGCCGAGCCGTCGTCACCGTGCCGTTGAACGATGCGCTGACCACGTTCAGGATCGTCGCGGTGGCCGACATGGGCACGTCGCTCTTCGGCACCGGGCAGACCACGATCCGCGCGACGCAGGACCTGCAGATCATCAGCGGCCTGCCGCCGCTGGTGCGCGAGGAAGACCAGTTCCGCGCGCAGGTCACGCTGCGCAACACGACCAACAAGCCGATGAAGGTCGAAGTGGCGCCGCGCGCGACGCTGCTCACGCTCCAGCCGCAGACCGTGGACATCCCGGCCGGCGAAGCGCGCGAGGTCGCGTGGATGGTGACGGCGCCTGCCGCCCTCGCGGCGGTGCGGCCGGAGTCCATCCTGTGGGAGATCGCGGCCCGCGACACGCTGGGCGGCGCGCGCGACGCCCTCAAGGCCAGCCAGCGCATCGTGCCGGCCGTGCCGATCACGGTGCAGCAGGCGACGCTGGTGCAGCTCGACGGCCCCTTCAGCCTGGAGGTGGCGGCGCCGTCCGACGCCTTGCCGGCGACGGGCGCCAAGCGTGGCGGGATCCGTATCGCCTTGCAGCCCAAGCTGACAGAAGGCCTGCCGGCGGTGCGCGACTGGTTCGCCAACTATCCGTTCTCGTGCCTGGAACAGAAGACCAGCAAGGCCGTGGGCCTGCGCGACGCGAAGATGTGGCAGGCCGTGCTGGCGCAGTTGCCGACCTACGGATGGCGACGGGCTGGCGAGCTACTTCCCGCCGCGCGACGGCGAGGCCAACCGCGGCAGCGACACGCTGACGGCGTACCTGCTCGCGGCCACGCACGAAGCATCGGCGCTCGACGCGGGTTTCGCGCTGCCCGACGCGGCGCGCGCGCCGATGGAGCGCGGGCTCATCGCCTTCGTCGAAGGCCGCATCCAGCGCGAGTTCTGGAGCCCGCGCAAGGACCTCGACGTGCGCAAGCTGGCGGCGCTGGAGGCGCTCTCTCGCTACGGCAAGGCGCAGGGCCGCATGACCGCCAGCATCACCATCGCGCCCAACCAGTGGCCGACGCACGCGGTCATCGACTGGCTGAACGTGCTCAAGCGCGTGGCGGACGTGCCGCAGCGCGACCAGCGCATCGCCGAGGCGACGCAGGTCCTGAAGGCGCGGCTGTCGTACCAGGGGCACGAAGCTGGTGTTCAGCACCGAGCGCGACGACTACTGGTGGTGGCTGATGGCCAACGGCGACGTCAACACCGCGCGCCTGATCCTGGCCGTGATGGACGACCCGGCGTGGGCCGACGACATGGGCAAGCTGGCCAACGGCTTCATCGGCCGGCAGCAGCGCGGCGCGTGGCTCACCACCACCGCCAACCTGTGGGGCGGGCTGGCGCTGGAGAAGTTCTCGCGCAAGTTCGAGGCGGTGCCGGTGGCGGGCGTGACGCGCGCGTCGCTCGGCACGGCCAGCGCCGGCATCGACTGGGCCAAGCCGGAGCGCACGGCGCTGCTCGCATGGCCGGCGGAAAGGCGCCCGTCGCCGTCACGCACCGGGCCCCGGCAAGCCGTGGCTGACGCTGCAATCGACGGCGGCGATCGCCCTGCAGGCGCCGTTCTCGGCCGGCTACACGGTGAAGAAGACCGTGACGCCGGTGGAGCAGGCCGTCGCCGGCCGCAACAGCCGTGGCGACGTGGTGCGGGTGTCGGTGGAGGTGAATGCATCGTCCGACATGACCTGGGTGGTGCTGACCGACCCCATCCCCGGCGGCGCGACCATCCCGGGCGGCGGCCTCGGCCGCGATTCGCAAATCGCCACCACCGGCGAGCGCAAGAGCGGCACGGCGTGGCCGGCGTTCGAGGAGCGCAGCTTCGAGGCCTTCCGGGGCTACTACGAGTACGTGCCCAAGGGCGTGTTCAAGATCGAGTACACGCTGCGCCTGAACAACGTCGGCGACTTCGCATTGCCGCCGACGCGGGTGGAGGCCTTGTACGCGCCGGAGATGTTCGGGGAGACGCCGAATGCGCGGGTGAAGGTGGAGGCGGGGAGGTGAAGGCTGCATGGATCCCGGGTCGAGCCCGGGATGACAAGCGCTCTGTCATTGCGGGCTGGACCCGTAATCCATGCCTGCGCACGGCCGCGTTGGTCTTCTTCCTCGCCGCCCCCGCCCACGCCCTCCCCACTTACGACGAAGTCCGCCGCGACCACCAGCCGTCCGAGACCCCGGTCCTCGATCGCAACGGCGAGCTCCTGCACCGCCTGCGCACCGACGCCACCGTGCGCCGCGGGCCCCGGATCGCGCTCGACGACGTTTCGCCCGCCTTGCGCACCGCGATGGTCGTCTCCGAAGACAAGCGCTTCTGGGAGCACAGCGGCGTCGACTGGCGCTCGGTCTCCGCCGCCGCCTGGGGCGCCTGTGGCACCAGCGCACGCGCGGCGCCTCCACCATCACGATGCAGCTCGCCGGCCTGGTCGATGGCGACTGGCGCCAGCGCGGCGGCGGGCGCAGCGTCACGCAGAAGGTCGGGCAGGCTGTCGCCGCGCAGGTGCTCGACGCGCGCTGGCGCAAGGACCAGATCCTCGAGGCCTACCTGAACCTGGTGCCGTTCCGCGGCGAACTGGTGGGCATCGCCGCGCTCTCGCACACGCTGTTCGGCAAGGCGCCGCACGGGCTCGACGCCGAGGAGGCCGCGATCGCGGCGGCGCTGGTGCGTGCGCCGAACGCGTCGCCCGCGCTGGTGACGCGCCGTGCCTGCGGCGTGCTGCAGGCCATGGAACCCCGCGCCGATTGCAGCGGCCTCGACATGCACGTGGCCGGCGCGCTGCAGCGGCGCGCTTTCGACCCGAGCGAAGGCATCGCGCCACACCTCGCCCGGCTGGCGACGAAGCAGGCGGCTGGTACGCCGCGCGTCGTGACCACCCTGCGCGCGGACGTGCAGCGCGTCGCGGTCCAGAGCCTGCGGCAGAACCTGCGCGAGCTGCAGCGCCGCAATGTCGAAGACGGCGCTGTGGTGGTGCTGGACAACGCCAGCGGCGACGTCCTGGCGTGGGTCGGCTCGTCGGGCGACTTCAGCCGCGCGGCCGAAGTCGACGGCGTCACGGCGCTGCGGCAGGCCGGCTCCACGCTCAAGCCCTTCCTGTACGCGCAGGCCATCGCCGAACGGCGCCTCACCGCGGCGTCGCTGCTGGACGACTCGCCGGCGCACATCGCCACGGCCAGCGGCCTGTACATCCCGCAGAACTACGACCGGCAGTTCAAGGGCTGGGTGTCGGTGCGCACCGCGCTCGGTGCATCGCTCAACGTGCCGGCGGTGCGCACGCTGGTCATGGTGTCGCCGCAGGACTTCCACCGCCAACTGCTCGCGGCCGGCCTGCCGCTCAAGCAGTCGGGCGACCACTACGGCTACAGCCTCGCGCTGGGCAGCGCGGAGGTGCCGCTGCTCGGGCTGGCCAACGCTTACCGGACGCTGGCCAACCGGGGGCGCTTCGGCGAGACGCGTTGGCTGCCGCTCGCGAAGGGCGCGCCGCGTCCGGCGGGCGCGCAGGCGATCGATCCGCGCGCCGCCTTCGTCGTCGGCGACATCCTGTCGGACCCGAACGCGCGGGCCCGCACCTTCGGCACCGACAGCCTGCTGGCGACTCGATTCTGGACGGCCGTGAAGACCGGCACCAGCAAGGACATGCGGGACAACTGGGCGGTCGGCTGGTCGCAGCGCTATACCGTCGCCGTGTGGATCGGCAACGCGAGCGGCGCGCCGATGCACGACGTCAGCGGCACGAGCGGCGCCGCGCCGGTGTGGGCAACGGTGATGCGCTACCTGCATGCGCGCGAGCCATCGCGGCCGCCGGTCGCGCCGGCGGGGCTGGTCAGGCAGCCGGTGAAGTTCGGGGAGAGCCTAGAGGCCGCGCGCACGGAGTGGTTCCTGCCGGGGACGGAGCAGGCGGTGATGGCGCTCGAAGGTGCTGGGGTGCGCTCCGGTGACCCGAGCCTACGCGCCGCGAAGATCGTCACTCCGACCAGTGGGACCATCCTTGCGCTGGATCCGGACATTCCGCCGCAGAGGCAGAGGCTCGCCCTCCGCGCCGAGGGCGCGGGCAACTTGCAGTGGCGCGTCGACGGCAAGCCGCTGGCCCGCGGCGCCGAGGCCGGCTGGCTGCCGTGGCCCGGCCGGCACGTGCTGCAACTGGTGAACGGCGGCCGCGTGGTGGACGAGGTGCGGGTCGAGGTGCGGGGCGCCGGCGTGAAGGCCAAGCCCTGAAGGCGCCCGAAAGCAATCCCCCAAACCCGCAATCGCACCGTCACCATCGCTTCCTATACTGGAACGATGTCCTCCATCCAGCTCGTGAACGTGGCCAAGCGCTGGGGCGAAGCCACGGCCCTCGAAGGCATCTCGCTGCAGATCGCCTCGGGCAGCTTCTGCGTGCTGCTCGGCCCGTCGGGCTGCGGCAAGTCGACCACCCTGCGCATCATCGCGGGCCTGAGACGGCGAGCAGCGGCCGGTGTTCATCGACGGCCGCGATGTCACGCACCTGTCACCGGCGCAGCGCAGCATCGGGATGGTGTTCCAGAACTACGCGCTGTTCCCGCACCTGAGCGTGGCCGACAACATCACCTTCGGCCTCTCCGTGCGCAAGGTGCCGGCGGCGGAGCGCGCGCAGCGGCTCGCCGAAACGGCCGAACTGCTCGGGCTCTCGGCGCTGCTCGATCGCAAGCCTTCGCAACTGTCCGGCGGCCAGCAGCAGCGCGTGGCGCTGGGCCGCGCGCTGGTGTCGCAGGCGCGCGTGTGCCTCATGGACGAGCCGCTCTCCAACCTCGACGCGCAGCTGCGCCAGAGATGCGCACCGAACTGCGCCAGCTGCAGCAGCGCCTGGGCCTCACCGTCGTCTACGTCACGCACGACCAGGCCGAGGCCATGAGCATGGCCGACCGGTGGTGCTGCTGAACAAGGGCCGCATCGAGCAGGCTGCGACGCCGCGCGCGCTGTACGCGCAGCCCGCCACCACGTTCGCCGCCAGCTTCATCGGCACGCCGTCGATGAACCTGCTGCGGCTCGAAGGCGACCGCGTCGCCGGCAGCAGCGTGGCCACGGGCCGCGAGGCGCACTGGCTCGGCGTCCGCCCCGAAGCCGTGACGCTGGGCGGGCGCGTGCCGGCCGCGGTGCGCAGCATCGAATACCTGGGCGCCGACCTGATCCTGCACTGCGCCGTCGGCAGCGAAACGCTGACCGTGCGCACCGGTGGGCAGGCCGAACTCGCGGCCGGCAGCGAGGTGCTGCTGGACTGGCCCGCGGCCAGCGCGCATCACTTCGACGCGCAGGGCCAGCGCCTCGCCTGACATCCAAGACACAACGAAGGAGAAGAGAGCATGCAACGCAAGACGTTCCACCGTTTCCTGCTGGCGGCCGCCGCCGCGGCCACGCTGGGCTGGGGCAGCGCCCGGCGCAGGTCACCGAGATTTCGTTCTTCTACCCGGTGGCCGTCGGCGGCCCGATCACGAAGACCATCGACGGCTATGCCGCCGACTTCATGAAGGCCAACCCCGGCATCAAGGTCAACCCGATCTACGCGGGCACCTACCAGAGACCATCGTCAAGGCGCTCACCGCGCACAAGTCCGGCACCCCGCCGGTCACGTCGGTGCTGCTGTCGACCGACATGTTCACCATGATCGACGAGGACGCGATCGTGCCGATCGACAACTTCGTCAAGACGGCCGAAGACAAGGCGTGGCTGAACAGCTTCTACCCCGCCTTCATGATGAACAGCCGCACCGGCGGCAAGACCTGGGGCGTGCCGTTCCAGCGCTCCACCGTCGTCATGTACTACAACAAGGAGCTGTTCAAGGAAGCCGGCCTCGACCCGAACAAGCCGCCGCAGACCCGGCCGAGCTCAAGGATGCGGCAACCAAGCTGACCAAGAAGGATGCTTCCGGCAAGGTCACGCAGTGGGGCGTGCAGATCCCCTCCAGCGGCTTCCCGTACTGGCTGTTCCAGACGCTGACCACCACCAACGGCGCGGTGCTGGCCAACGAGGCCGGCACGCAGGTGAAGTTCGACGACCCGAAGGTCATCGAGGCGCTGCAGTACTGGGTCGACCTCGGCAAGGCCGGCATCCACCCGCCGGGCGTGGTGGAGTGGGGCACGACGCCGAAGGATTTCTTCGAGAAGAAGGTGGCGATGATGTACACGACCACCGGCAACCTGACCAACGTGAAGACGAACGCCAAGTTCGATTTCGGCGTGGCCATGATCCCCGGCAACACGCGCAAGGGTTCGCCCACCGGCGGCGGCAACTTCCACATCTTCAAGAAGGCCACGCCGGCCCAGCAGGAAGCCGCCTTCAAGTTCATCAAGTGGATCACCGCGCCGGAACGCGCCGCGCAGTGGAGCATGGACACCGGCTATGTCGCGGTGTCGCAGGCCGCCTACGAGACCGACACGCTGCGCAAGTACGGCCGCGACTTCCCGGCGGCGCTGGTGGCGCGTGACCAGCTGCCGCAGTCGGTGGCCGAGTTCTCCACGCACGACAACCAGCGCGTGACCAAGGCGTTGAACGACGGCCTGCAGGCCGCGCTGACCGGCACCAAGACGCCGGCCGTGGCGATGCAGGACGCGCAGCGCGAAGCCGACCGCATCCTGCGCACCTACAAGTGACGGTGGCGCGGGCCGAAGGCGCCGCGCACGACAGCCACGCGGCCATCCACGCGTGGCTGTTGCTGTTGCCGGCCATGGTGCTGCTGGTGGCCTTCACGCACTGGCCCACCGTCGCCACCTTCATCGACAGCTTCCTGTCCACGCCCAAGGGCAGCCGCCCGGCGGTGTGGGTCGGGCTGGACAACTACCGCGCGATGGCGGACGACCCGGTGTTCTGGAAGGCTGTCGTCAACAACCTCTGGTTCGCGGGTGCCACCATCCCGCTGTCGATCGGGCTCGCGCTGGTGATGGCGTTGTGGGTCAACGAGCGCATCGCCGGACGCGCCTTCCTGCGCATGGCGTACTTCACGCCGACGGTGCTGCCGATGATCGCGGTGGCCAACATCTGGCTGTTCTTCTACACGCCGCAGTACGGCCTGCTGGAGCAGGTGACCGGCGCGCTCGGCCTGCCTTCGCACAACTGGCTCGGCGACCAGCGCACGGCGCTCGCCTGCATCACGCTCGTCGCGGTATGGAAGGAAGCCGGCTTCTTCATGATCTTCTACCTGGCGGCGCTGCAGACGCTGAACCCGAGCCTGCGCGAAGCCGCGGCCATCGAGGGCGCCTCGCGCTGGTATTTCTTCCGGCGCGTGCAGTGGCCGCTGCTGATGCCGACGACGCTGTTCGTGCTGGTCAACGCGGTGATCAACGGCTTCCGCATGGTCGACCACGTGTTCGTGCTCACGCGCGGGGGCCCGACAACGCATCCACGCTGCTGCTGTACCACCTGTACGAGGTCGGCTTCAAGTTCTGGGACACCGCCTACGCGGCGGCGATCACGGTGGTGCTGGTGGTGGTGCTGGCCAGTGTCGCGCTGTTCCAGTTCTTCGTGCTGGACCGCAAGGTGCACTACAAGTGAAGACCGACCGCATGGCCTACAACGAGCCGAACTGGCTCGACACGGCCGCCGCCCGGCTGCTGGCGCTGCTGTGGATCCTGCCGCTGGCGTACGCGGTGTGGACCGCCTTCCATGCGAGCGAGTACGCGACGCGCTTCTCGCTGTTCGCGCCGCTGACGCTCGACAACTTCCGCCGCGCCGGGCGGCCGCGCCGTTCACCCGCTACTTCCTCAACACCACGCTGCTGGTGGCGATGATCCCGGCCGTGCAACTCGTGCTGGCCACGCTGGCGGCGTATGCTTTCGCGCGCTTCTCGTTCCGCGGCCGCAACATCGCCTTCTCGCTCGTGCTGGTGCAGCTGATGATCATGCCGGACATCCTGCTGGTGGAGAACTACAAGACCATGGCGCAGCTTGGCCTGGTCGACACGCTGCTGGCCATCGGCCTTCCGTACTTCGCCTCGGCCTTCGCCATCTTCCTGCTGCGCCAGACCTTCCCGGGCATCCCCAAGGAACTCGACGAGGCGGCGCGGGTGGAAGGCGCCAGCGCGCTCCGTGCTGTGGCGCGTCTACGTGCCGCTGGCGCGACCGGTCTACACGGCCTTCGCGCTCGTCTCGGTCAGCTTCCACTGGAACAACTTCCTGTGGCCGCTGATCATCACCAACAGCGTCAACGCGCGGCCGCTCACGGTCGGGCTGCAGGTGTTCTCGTCACCCGACCAGGGGCGTCGACTGGTCCATCATCACGGCCGCCACCCTGATGACGTCGGCGCCGCTGCTGGTCGCCTTCCTTCTGTTCCAGCGCCAGTTCGTACAGAGCTTCATGCGCGCCGGGATCAAGTAGCCTTCGAGACCATGAAACTCGTCACCCGGAACACCCAGTGGTGCTGCGGCATCGACGGCGTGGTCAGCCCGCGCCGCATCGTCGAAGGCGCCCGCGCGCTCGGCGACTTCGACGTGCTGTGCCTGCAGGAGATCGCCGTGCACTATCCGCGGCTCGCGGGCAATGCGGGGCACGACCAGCCGGCGTTGCTCGCGGAGTTGCTGCCGGGCTTCCAGCTGTTCTTCGGCGCCGCCGTCGACGAGTTCGGCGGCGACGGCGCGCGCCACCGCTTCGGCAACCTCATCGCCACCCGCCTGCCGGTGGCGCAGGTGCAGCACCATCCGCTGCCTTATCCCGCGGATGACGGCGTGCGCAGCATGCCGCGCATGTGCACGGTGGTGACGGTGCGCGATCCGCACCTCGGGCCGGTGCGCATCATGACCACGCACCGAGTACTACTCCAAGCCGCAGCGGCTGGCGCAGGCGCGCGGGCTGCGCGACCTGCACGCGCAGTACAGCGCGCAGGCCGCGGCGCCGCCGCAGTCCAGCGACGACGGCTCGCCGTTTCAAACCAAGGCACACACCGGCAATGCCGTCCTGTGCGGCGACTTCAACCTCGAAGCGCACGAACCCGACTACGCGGCCATCACCGAGCCCGGCGCGCACGGCACCTTGCGGGATGCGTGGCGCCTGCTGAACGGCCCAACCCCGCACCCGCCCACCTTCCGCATCTTCGACCGCCGCTACGGCCCCGATCCGGTGGCCTGCGACTTCGTCTTCGTCAGCGATGGCTTGAAGGACAAGGTGCGGCGGATGGCGGTCGATGGCGACACGCAGGCGTCCGACCACCAGCCGGTGCTGCTCGAACTCGGCTGAACGGCCTCGCCGGTGTGGGCATGAGACAACGTTCGGCGCCCGCGTCAAGTTGCTGCAAGCGACTGCCTCCCAAACGATCAGCGCCTGCGAAGCCAGTGCCGGCAAGGGATCGAAGCGGGCTCCACAGGCTTGTCCACAGTCTTCTCCACGTTTGCTGTGGGGAGCGCGCGGAGGGCCGTGTGTTAGGAGCCCGGGTCATTCCTTCAGTTCGGCGTCTTCCTGCTTGACTTCGCGCATCGCCTCGGGCTCCACGTCCTCGGCGTAGCGGTTGAAGCGGACGAACAGGCCCCACGCCGCGAGCATCACGCCCGTGCCGGCCAGCAGCGTGGCCGCGTAGGTGAGCTGCGCCAGGTCTTCGTGGATCGCCTTGAACGTGGCCACGAGGCCTTCGATCGCCGTGGCGACGATCACCACCACGAAGAAGCGCGAGAGGAAGCGCCGCACGCGCGTGGGCGCGCTGATGTGGGCGCCGCGCAGCACCTCCTCTTCGACCATCGTCTGCGCGATCTGCACCGCCACCACGGCGGCGGCCAGCAGGCCCATCGCCTCGATGATCTCCTGCGCCGCGCCCCGGCCGACCCCTCCATCACGCCGTGCCGTGCGACCTGCACCGCGATCGTGATCAGCACGAGCGCCGCGCCCGTGAACAGCAGGGCCATCAGGCCGTGCATCAGGGCAAACATGCCGAGCAGCAGTTTCATCGGGGGATCGTGACACATTTGTTCAGGCTGCGTTCATGCGGCAGGCCCTAAGCTGTACCCCATACCCAACCAGAGACCCGGAGGTCCCTTATGAAGAACGCTCTTCGCACCCATGTCGCCGCAGCCCTGCTGCTGCTTCCCGTGTCCGCCGCTTTCGTGGCCCCGGCCGCCGTGGCACAGCAGCGCATCCAGCCGGCGATCTACGAGACTTCGTTGAACTCCAGCGCCGGCCTGTCCCCGGGCGCCACGCTGTGGCTGCGCGTGACCGCCACGCCGACCTCCAAGAACGTCAGCGTGACGCTGGGCCGCAGCGGCGTGCGCGTTCCCCTGCGCGAGCAGAGCCCCGGCGCCTACACCGGCAACTACACCGTGCGCGTCACGGACCGCATCGACCCGCGCGAGCTGCTGGTGATCCGCGTCGACGTCAACGGCGTCGTCGCCGTGCGCAACTTCACCTACCCGCCGGCCTTCCGTGCCCCGGCCAACGCCGCGCCGCCGCCGCCCGCGCCCGCCACCGGCAACGTATCGCCGGCGCCGGTCATCGACCGCCTCGAGGTCAAGCCGGGCGGCCGCCTGTTGCCGGGACGCGTGCTGCAGTTCAGTTCACCCTGACCGGGCAGCCGAAGGCCGATGCTTCGCTGGAGATCCCCGGCGTGGTTCGCGACGTCGACCTGAAGGAAGTCCGTCCGGGCGTCTACCAGGGCAGCTACACCATCCGCCGCGGCGACGACCTGCGCGCCTTCGACAGCGCGATCGCCACGCTGCGCCGCGGCCCGCAGCGCACCACCGCCAAGGTGGAACTGCGCGGCAACGACGACCGCTTCGACCGCGACAACCGCGGCGACAACCGCGGCGACCGTGACCACCGCGGCGGCCCGCGCGGCGACCGCGACCAGCGCGGCGAACGCGACGTGATCCCGCCGATCATCTCGCAGGTGACGCCCGCCGACGGCGAGCGCGTGGGCGAGCGGCAGCGCACGCGCATCTCGGCCAAGCTGAGCGATGCGGCCTCGGGCATCGACCCGGCATCCGTTCAGCTCAAGGTCGACGGCCTCGACGTGACGGCCAACACCCGCGTCTCGGCCGACGAAGTGCGGTACCGCGAGGAGCTGGGCCGCGGCCGCCACAACGCCGAGCTGGTGGTACGCGACCGCGCCGGCAACACCGCCCGCACCGCCTGGTCGTTCCAGTGCAGTAAGGGCCGCCGGCGGCACGACGTGCCGCCGGTTCAGCCCGCGTTCATGCACCCGCGCTTAAGCTTGCGCCCATAGCCATTCCAACAGGAGTTCCCTCCATGAGAACCGTCTTCCGCAGCCACGTGGCCGCAGCCCTCCTGCTCCTGCCGGTGTCCGCCGCCTTCGTCGCGGCCCCGGTGGCCGCCCAGTCGCGCAACGCGTATTCCATCTACGAGGTGGCGCTCACCGGCAGCGGCGGCCTGCAGGTCGGCCAGATGCTGTTCCTGCGCGTGATCGGCACGCCCGGCGCCACCGGCGGCGAAGTCACGCTGGGCAGCAGCGGCATCCGCGTCGCGCTCACCGAGCAGAGCCCGGGCGCCTACACGGGCTCGCACACCATCCGCGACGGCGACCGCATCGATCCGCGGCAACCGATCGTCGCCCGCCTGGTGTTCGCCGACGGCAGCAAGACGCGCAACGGCGCGTTCCCGCCCGCCTTCCAGGCGCTGGGCCGCCCCGACGCGCGTCCCGAGCGGCCGGAGCGTCCCGAGCGCCCGCACGCCGAGCGTCCCGAGCGTCCGCCGGTCGTCAAGCCGGCGCCGCCGCCGCCGCGTCCCGCGCCGCCGGTGGCCACCGCGCCCACGATCGAACGCTTCGCCGTGGCGCCGAACAACGTCGTCAACCGCGACAGCACGCTGCGCTTCACGCTGACCGGCGAGGCCAAGGCCGACGCCTTCCTCGAGATCCCCGGCGTGGTCAAGAAGGTCGACCTGAAGGAAACCCGCCCCGGCACCTACGAGGGCAGCTACACGGTGCGCCGCAAGGACGAACTGAAGGACTTCGACAAGGCCGTGGCGACGCTGCGCAAGGGCAAGCTGCAGACCACCGCGCAGCTCGACCTGAAGGCGGGCGAGGACAAGGCCGAGCGTCCGCGTGAAACGCGCCCGGACGGCGCGACGCGCCCGGATGGCACGACCCGCCCCGACCGCGGCACCCGCCCGGACGGCACCCCGCGGCCCCCGCGCGAGAACCGTCCCGACGGCGAAGCGCGCCCGCCGCGCGCCGATCGCCCCGATGGCGAGGCCCGCCCGCCGCGCACCGAGCGCCCCGACGGCGAGCCGCGCCGCAACCGCGACGGCCGCAATCCGCAAGTGGCGCCGTAAGCGGCACGCGCGCCCCAGCCGGGGCGCGGGTACCATCCCCCAACCAGGCCATGACCATGAAGCTTCCGTCCCTGCTGCTCAGCGCCGTGCTGCTCGCCGCCACCCTGCCGGCGGCGGCGGACGTCGGCCGCGAGCAAGCCGCGTCCGCCGCCCAGCGGGAGACGGGGGCCGCGTGCTCTCGGTCGACCGCACGCAGGCCGGGGGCCGCGCCGCCTGGCGCGTGAAGGTGGTCACCCGCGGCGGCGAGGTGCGCGTGGTCCTGATCGACGCCGCCAGCGGGCGGCCGATGTAAGGCGCCCGCCGATGCGGCTCCTGCTGGTCGAGGACGAAGCGCCGCTGCGGCTCACGCTCAAGCGGCAGCTCGAAGCCGAGGGCTACCGCGTCGACGCGGCGGCCGACGGCGAAGAAGGCCTGTTCCCCGCCCGCGAATACCCGGTCGACCTGCCATCATCGACCTGGGCCTGCCCAAGCTCGATGGCATCTCCATCGTCAAGCGGCTGCGGGCCGAAGGCCGGCCGCTGCCGATCCTGATCCTCACCGCGCGCGGCAGCTGGCAGGACAAGGTGGTGGGCCTCGAAGCGGGCGCCGACGACTACCCGGTCAAGCCTTTCGAATACCCGGAGCTGGCCGCGCGCGTGAAGGCGCTGCTGCGCCGCTCGCTCAAGGCCACCAACGACGTGCTGGTACTGGGCCCGCTGTCGGTCGACCTGTCCGGGCAGGCCGCGCGGCTGAACGGCGAGCCGCTGGAGCTGACCACCTTCGAATACCGCATGCTCGAATACCTGGTGCGCGAACGCGCGCGCGTGGTGACCAAGCAGGAGCTGTCCGATTACCTGTACCCGCATGGCGAGGACCGCGACAGCAACGTGCTGGAGGTGCTGATCGGCCGGCTGCGCCGCAAGCTCGATCCGGGCGGCACGCTGGCGCCGATCGAGACGGTGCGCGGCCGGGGCTACCGCTTCACGCTTGGATGAAGCTGGCGCGCTCGTCCATCCGTGCGCGCCTGCTGGCCGGGGGCGCGGTGGTGCTGCTGGCCTTCCCGGCCGGCGCCGGCTTCGCGGTGCAGCGCGCCCACGCCGAGCGTGCAGGCCGCGCACTTCGCGCGGCTGCAGGCCACCACCTACCTGCTGCTCGCCGGCGCCGAACTCGACGAGCGCGGCGTGCTGGTGATGCCGCAGGTGCTGGCCGAGCCCCGGCTCGCACTGCCTGCGTCCGGCCTCTATGCGTCCATCCTCAACGTGCAGCGCGGCGAATCGTGGCAATCCGCTTCGACGCTCGGCGTCTCGCCGCCGTTCCGCCGCGAGGGCGACATCGGCAAGTGGCGCTATGAGACGGCGCAGGGCAACGGCGGTCCTTTCCCCGGCGGTGACCTACGCGGTGCGCTGGGACACGCCCAGCGGCGGCTCGCCGCTGGTGCTGTCCGTGGTGGAACGCAAGGCGGGGCTCGACCGCGAGCTGGCGATCTTCTCGCGCACGCTGTGGACGTGGCTCGGTGGCGCCGCCGCCCTGCTGCTGGCGGCGCAACTCCTCCTGCTGCGCTGGGGCCTGGCGCCGCTGCGCCGCGTGGCCGACGAGATCCGCCGCATCGAGCAGGGTGTGCAGGGCCGTGTCGAGGGCGACTACCCGGCGGAGATCACGCCGCTGACCGACAACCTCAACACGCTGATCCAGCAGGAGCGGGTGCGGCAGACGCGCTACCGCGAGGCCCTGAGCTTCCTCGCGCACAGCCTGAAGACGCCGCTGGCGGTGCTGCGCGGCGCGCGCCTCGGAGCCGGAAGGCTTGCCCACCGCCGTCGACCAGCAGGTGCGCCGCATGGACGCCATCGTGCAGCACCAGCTGGCCCGCGCGGCGGCCGGCGGCGCCGCCCGCTTCGTGCCGCCGCTGCCGGTGGCGCCGGTGCTCGAACGCATCCGCGACGCGCTGGCCAAGGTGCATGCGGCGCGGGGGCTGGCGTTCGTGATCGACTGTCCGCCCGACCTCGCCTGGCGCATCGACGAGGGCGACCTGTTCGAGGTGATGGGCAACCTGATGGACAACGCCGCCAAGTGGGCGCGGCAGCGCGTGCAGGTCACGGTGGAACGTATCGGCGAGGGGCTGCGGGTGCTGGTCGAGGACGACGGCCCCGGCTTCAGCGACACCGAGAAGGTGCTGCAGATCCACGTGCGCGGCGACGAGCGCGTGCCGGGCCACGGCGTCGGGCTGGCGGTGGTCAACGACCTCGTGGCCAGCGCGCACGGCCAGCTGGCGCTGACGCGGTCGACGCTGGGCGGGGCGCGGGTAGAAGTGAGCTGGCCGGCGCCCTGAGGCCGGTGTAAAACTTGCGCAAGGCCCTTGCAGCGGGGCCCGCCGTCGCTACATGCTGCGCATCGGTTTTCTTCTCACGGGAGTGCGCGCGATGTTCAAACGCCTGGCCTTGCTCTGGACGCTGTTCAAGGGCGACGCCCGCCAGCTCTGGTCCGCCCTGCGGCATCCGGCCTCGCCCGGCTGGCTCAAGATGGGCACGGCGCTGATTGCGCTGTACCTGTTCTCGCCGATCGACCTGATCCCGGACTTCATCCCGTTCATCGGCGTGGTGGACGACATCGTGCTGGTGCCGCTCGCCATCCGCTGGCTGCTCAAGCGCCTGCCGCCCGAAGTGGCCGCGGCCAGCGCCGCGCGCCGGTCGGCCTGAAGCGCATCAGGAGCCCTCGCGTGCGGCGGCCATGCCGGCCAGCAGCCGCAGGCATTTGCGGCGCAGGTCCGCGATGGCGGCGCGGTGGTCCTCGCGCACGTTCGCCAGGTCTACGGCCGTATAGCCGCCCCGGGTCTGCGTCTTCCAGAGCGCGTGCACCAGTTCCGCGTGCGCGATCAGCAGCGACACGTACTGCACCGACAGCACCGGCAGCGAGGCGCTGTACATGCGCAGTTCGTCCATCCGCCTGCTGACGCCCGCGTACATCTCCATCTCCGGCCAGTTGCGCATCAGCGCATTGAATTCCAGCTCGTAGTGATCGAGCGCGGTGGCGAGTTGGACGGCGATGGTATGGAGGGCGTGGCTTTGCGAGGCGGACATGGGACGTTCCGGCGGGTATGGCTAGACCGCCTCGCCGCCCGATTGTTTCTGCTTCGTGAAGCAGAATGCATTCGGCGCGGTGGAACGTGCGGAATTTCCGAGCCGGGGCCCTGCGGGCGCGGAAATTCAGTACAGCACCCGGCAGCGGATCGTGCCGGGCACGCTGCACATCTCCTCCAGCGCCACGTCGCCGGCGCCGCTGTCCACGTCGATCACCACGTAGCCCACTTCCTCGTTGGTGCGCAGGTACTGGCCGGCCACGTTGATGCCGGCTTCCGAGAAGCGTTCGTTGACGCGCGCCATCACGCCCGGCACGTTGCGGTGGATGTGCAGCAGGCGCGAACGCCCGGTGTGTTCCGGCAACGCGACCTCGGGGAAATTCACGGCGGAGACGGTGGAGCCGTTGTCGGAATAACGGACGAGCTTCACCGCCACTTCGCGGCCGATGCTCTCCTGCGCCTCCGCGGTGGAGCCGCCGATGTGCGGCGTGAGCAGCACGTTGTCGAAGCGCACCAGCGGCGACTCGAAGCGCGCGTCGTTGCCCTGCGGCTCCACCGGGAACACGTCGATGGCCGCGCCGGCCAGCTGGCCGGCGTCGAGCGCCGCGGCCAGCGCGTCGATGTCGACCACCGTGCCGCGCGATGCATTGACCAGGTGGCTGCCGCGCTTCATGCGCGCGAGCTGGGCTTCGCCGATCATCAGCATGGTCTGCGGGGTCTCCGGGACGTGCAGCGTGACGATGTCGGCCAGCTGCAGCACGGCGTCCAGCGACGACAGCTGGCGCGCGTTGCCCAGCGGCAGCTTGGCTTCGACGTCGTGGAACACCACCTGCATGCCCAGCTGCTCGGCCAGCACGCCGATCTGCGTGCCGATGTGGCCGTAGCCGACGATGCCCAGCGTCTTGCCGCGCACCTCGTGCGAACCGGCCGCGCTCTTGACCCAGCCGTTGCGGTGCAGCACCGCGTTCTTGTGCGGGATGCCGCGCATCAGCATCACGATCTCGGCGAGCACCAGTTCGGCCACGCTGCGCGTGTTGGAGAACGGCGCGTTGAAAACGGGGATGCCGCGGCGCATGGCGGCGCCGAGGTCGATCTGGTTGGTGCCGATGCAGAAGGCGCCGATGGCCGCCAGCTTGCCGGCGCCGCGCAGCACGTCCTCGGTCAGGTGCGTGCGCGAACGGATGCCGACGAAGTGCGCATCGGCGATCGCCGCGGCGAGCTCGTCGCCGGCCAGCGCCTTCGCGTGCGTCATCACCTGCGTGTAGCCGTTGGCGGCCAGCGTGTCGACGGCGGACGGGTGGATGCCTTCGAGCAGGACGAACTTGATCTTTTCCTTGGGGACGGAGAGCTTGGGGGTCAAACGGGTTTCCTCACGTGCCGGCGCGCAGGAAGCTGAAGCAGCCGAAGGCCACCGGCGAGTTGCTGACCAGCAGGGCCCCGCCGCGGTAGAGCAGCGAGCGGCCTTGCCGGGCGTCGGCCATTTTGACCGCCCACAGCCCGCCGCTCGCGTCCACCCACAGAACCCGGGCGTCGGCGCGGGCCAATGCGTCGAACGCGGCGGCGCCGGTGGTGCCCGGCGCGAACAGCACCACCTGCTGGTCCGTGTCACCCGCCGGCAGGGCGGCGATCGGGCCCGCCACCAGCGCGGCGATCCCCAGCGTCGCCGCGGCCCGGCCGCCACCGCCATGGCCGCCGCCGCCCTGGCGCATGCGCCAGGCGAAGAACAGCGGCGCCATGCCGAACAGGAACAGCCAGCCGAGGTCCCACGCGAGCGGGTCGGGCGCATCGACGCGCACGCGGTGGATGCCCATCACCCAGTGCGCCAGCACGATGTCGATGATGTGCCAGAGGCAGAAGCCGAGCAGCGCGCTGCTCCACAGCAGCCTTCCGGCGCCGGGTTGCGGGCAGGCTTCGCGGCCGCGCCAGAGCTTGAGCAGCCCGACGGCGGCGATGAGGTACATCAGCACGTGGAACAGGCCGTCGGCCAGGGATCTGCATGCGCGCGTCGCGCAGCGCCGGCGCATCGACGTTGCTCAGCAGGTGGTGCCACTGCAGCACCTGGTGCAGCAGGATGCCGTCGAAGAACCCGCCGAGCCCCAGCCCGACGAGGAAGGCGCCGCGGCGCAGGCCACGCCGTTCGTTGGACCGTGATGAATCCTGCATCGTTGTTGCTCCCCGGGCGAACGCAGGAAAGCTTACGACGCGCTCATTTTCCGTGTGCGCTACCGGAGAGTTTCTCTTCGCAACGGCGCCAGCAGGTGCTTCAGCCCGTTGTGGTCGATCTCGTGCATCAGCGCCAGCAGCCGGCCGATCTCGCCGGGCGGGAAGCCTTCGCGCGCGAACCAGTTCAGGTAGTTGCCGGGCAGGTCGGCGATGAGCGTGCCCTTGTACTTGCCGTACGGCATCTCGACCTGCAGCAGGCGCAGCAGCGGCTCCGACATCCGCGCCGGGCTACCAGGCGTGCAGGCGGCGCAGGCACTCGCGCGTGCGCAGGCGCGCCGCCTCGTGCGCGGTCCAGGCGCGCAGCGCTTCCACGCGCGGCGCCCGCGTGAGCAGGGCGGTGATGCAGGTGCCGAGCGCGTCCATTTCCTCGCGCTGGAAAGCCGCGAGGTCACACTTGAGCATGTGCAGTTCGGGATCTTCGTCGACGACCTGCAGGGCCGACAGCCCTTCAGTCTCGACGTCGCCCGCCGGAACCACGTGCCGGCGGCGATGCGGCCCCGACGGCCGTGGCGCGGCCGGTCCGGGAAGGTCCTCGAGGTCGTCGGTGTAGGTCACGGTGAACGAACTGTAAAGTCGGACACACTTTCCAGCAAGTGTGACGGTGGCGCGACAAGCTCCTGCTGAGCTTCGGGTGCGGCACGAAAGCGCGACGGTGACTGGCCCAGCCATTGGCGGAAAGCGCGCCCGAAACTCTTCTCGTTGCGGAACCCGACCGCGGCCGCCACCTGCTTGATGGGCTTGCCGGTGCGCAGCAGCAGGGTCTTGGCTTTTTCCAGCCGTACCTCGTCCTTGAGCTGCTGCAGGCTGGCGCCTTCGTCCTTGAGCTGGCGGTGCAGGGTGCGCGCGGACACGTGCAGCAGCCGGGCCAGCGCCTCGGCGCTGTGGCTGCTTTCGGGCTGCGCGGCCAGCGCCTGCCGTACCTGCGGCACCAGCAGCCGGTCGCGCCGGTACTGCAGCACGGTGACCGCCAGGGCGCGCTGCAGCATCTGCGAGAGCGCGCGCTCGTCGCGGCGCAGCGGCAGCTTCAGGTAGCGCGCATCGAAGCGGATCTCGGCGCGGGTGGCGCCGAACTGGACGGCGCCCGGAAACATGTGGCCGTAGGCGTCGGCGTGCGGCGGCGGAGGGAACGGAAAGCGCGCGCCCTGCAGCGGGATGCGCGAGTCGACGTACCAGCAAGCCAGGCCGTGCACGTTGCGCAGCACGAAGGCCAGCGCCAGTTCGCGCTGCTCCGGCGCCAGCGGGCGGCGCTCCTCGACCGACACGGTCGCCGTGGCCCCGCTGACGGTGACCGCCAGCGCGAGGTCGCCGGTGAGCAGCGCGTGGTGCCGGCACCAGCGCTTGAGCGCCACGCCGAGTTCCGGCGCCCCCAGCGAAGCCCGGGCCAGCATGCCGTAGCTGCCCCACGGCAGCTTGCGGCCGAAGGCGCCGAGGCCCTCGTCGTCGAGTTCCTGCATGGCGGCGGCCGACAGCAGCTCCATCTGCCGCGCGGTCATGCGCGCCCGGGGCACGGCGAGTTGCGCTGGCGTGATCTGTGCCTGTGCCAAGGCCTGGTCGGGCGACCGGCCTTCGCGCCGGTACGCAGCGCAGATCGCCCCGGGCGAAGGCCATGGGGGTGACGGCGGCGGGGGCGGGGCGCATGCCGTAGTGTGGCAGGATTTGTGGCAAGCCCGGCAACCCGCGCCGGCCCGGAAGGGCTAAGCTCGCCTTTCCCTACAAGACCGAGACGCCGATGTCCGCACTGGAGACCAAGCTCAATTCCCGCTCCGCCGACTTCCGTGGCCAACGCCGCCGCCATGCAGGCGCTGGTGAAGGACCCGGAGGAGAAGGTGGCGCTGCATGCGGCCGGCGGGGGCGAAGCGGCCCGCAAGAAGCACGAGGCGCGGGGCAAGCTGCCGCCGCGCGAGCGCGTGCAGATGCTGCTGGATCCGGGCACGCCGTTCCCGGAGATCGGCCCGCTGGCGGCGCACGGCATGCACCTCAACAAGGACGGGTGATGGACGCGCCCTGCGCCGGCATCATCACCGGCATCGGCCGCGTGAGCGGGCTCGACTGCGTGATCGTCTGCAACGACGCCACGGTGAAGGGCGGGACGTACTACCCCATCACCGTCAAGAAGCACCTGCGCGCGCAGGAGATCGCGGCGCAGAACCGCCTGCCCTGCATCTACCTCGTCGACTCGGGCGGCGCCAACCTGCCGAACCAGGGACGAGGTGTTCCCGGACCGCGAGCACTTCGGCCGCATCTTCTACAACCAGGCCAACATGAGCGCGCAGGGCATCGCGCAGATCGCCGTCGTCATGGGCTCCTGCACCGCCGGCGGCGCCTACGTGCCCGCCATGAGCGACGAGACCATCATCGTCAAGGAGCAGGGCACCATCTTCTGGGCGGTCCGCCGCTGGTGAAGGCGGCCACCGGCGAAGTGGTGACGGCGGAAGACCTCGGCGGCGGCGACGTGCACACCCGCCTGTCCGGCGTGGCCGACCACCGGCGCAGAACGACCCGCATGCGCTGGCGCTGGCGCGCAAGGCGGTCGCCTCGCTGAACCGGCCCAAGCAGCCGCCGGTGCAGCTGCAGGCGCCGCGTCCGCCGCGCTACGAAGCGAGCGAGCTGTACGGCGTGATCCCGACCGACACCCGCAAGCCCTTCGACGTGCGCGAGATCATCGCGCGCATCGTCGACCGCTCCGAGTTCCACGAGTTCAAGGCCCGCTTCGGCGCCACGCTGGTGTGCGGCTTCGCGCACATCGAAGGCATGCCGGTGGGCATCGTCGCCAACAACGGCATCCTGTTCTCGGAATCGGCGCAGAAGGGCGCGCACTTCATCGAGCTGTGCTGCCAGCGCAAGGTGCCGCTGGTGTTCCTGCAGAACATCACCGGCTTCATGGTCGGCCGCAAGTACGAGAACGAGGGCATCGCCCGCCACGGCGCCAAGATGGTGACGGCCGTGGCCACGGCCAACGTGCCGAAGTTCACCGTGATCATCGGCGGCAGCTACGGCGCCGGCAACTACGGCATGTGTGGCCGCGCGTACTCGCCGCGCTTCCTTTGGATGTGGCCCAACGCGCGCATCTCCGTGATGGGCGGCGAGCAGGCCGCCAGCGTGCTGGCCACCGTCAAGCGCGACGGCATCGAGGCGCGCGGCGGCCAGTGGAGCGCCGACGAGGAAGCCGCGTTCAAGCAGCCGCTGCTGGAACAGTTCGCGCACCAGTCGCACCCGTATTACGCGAGCGCGCGCCTGTGGGACGACGGCGTGATCGACCCCGCCGACACGCGCCGCGTGCTCTCGCTGGGCCTGTCGGCGTCGCTCAACGCACCGATCCCGGACGCGAAGTTCGGCATCTTCCGGATGTAGCCGGGTGCGACCAGAATGGGGCTCCCAACACGGAGGAGGCGAGACATGGACCTGAGCCCCATCGGAGACCGGGCCGCGCGCGCATGGCGCTGCGGCCTGCTGCTGGCAGTCGCCGTGCTGGCCGGGGGCTGCGCCTCCGTGACCGGCGGCAATACGCAGAAGATGTACGTGCAGGCGCAGACGCAGGACGGCACGAGCGTGGCGGCCGCCAACTGCACCCTGAGCAACGACAAGGGCAACTGGCGGGTCCAGTCGCCGGGCGACGCCACGATCGTGCGATCCAACAAGGCGATGGACGTGCGCTGCGAGAAGGCGCCGCTGCCGCAGGGCGTGGTGTCGGTCGAATCGGGCACGCGCGCCGCCATGTTCGGCAACATCCTGATCGGCGGCGTGATCGGCGCGGTGGTCGACCACACCTCGGGCGCCGCCTACGAATACCCCGAGCGCATCCGCGTCGTGATGGGGCAGATGACGTCCTTCACCTTGCCGCGCGGCGGCGCCAGCGAGGGCCCGCCGCCCACCAATTTCGCTGCGCTGAACGACGTGGCGGCGGTGCCGCACCTCAACCCGCGCGGCCGCGAGCTGTACCGCGAGTGGCTGGGGCGGCCGCATCCGCGCGCCTTCGCGATCTCGCCCGACGGCCGCATGTTCGGCGCGTACGGCACCAGCACCAGCGACCCGACGCTGCCCGGGGATCCGGTGGAGCGGGCCACGGCCGGCTGCGAGCGCGCGGCGAAGGCGCCGTGCCGGCTGTATGCCGTCAACGACAACGTGGTGTGGGTGCGCGACGTCCCCGTCACGGCCGCGCCATCGGCACCGCCGGCGGCCCGGCCCGCCGCGCTGCGCGCCCCCACGCAGCCGGCGCCGATCGCGTCGGGCTACGCCGCCATCGAGGACGTCGACGCCATTCCCTACCTGTCCGACCGCGGCCGCGCAGGCTACCGCGAATGGCTGCTGCGGCCGACGCCGAAAGCCTTCGCCATCTCCACCACCGGCTACTGGTATCCGGCGTGGAGCCTGGCGCCGCAGGACACGAGCCTTCCCACCGACCCGACCGAACGCGCCGTGGTCGGCTGCACCCGCAATGCCGGCACGCCCTGCCGGCTGTACGCCGTCAATGGCTCGGTGGTCTGGGTGAAACCCGCGCCCTGACGCCCCTACAGAAAGAACCCCCGACGATGAAACACCCGGAACTGAGCTTCGGCGCCGGCGTCGCCACCGTGACGCTGAACCGTCCCGAAGTGCGCAATGCCTTCAACGACGAGGTCATCACGGAGATGACCGCCGTGTTCCTCGAACTCGCCAAGCGCGACGAGGTGCGCTGCGTCGTGGTCGCCGGCAACGGCCCGGCCTTCTGCGCCGGCGCCGACCTGAACTGGATGAAGCGCATCGCCGGCTACTCGCGCGACGAGAACATCGAGGACGCAATGGGCCTGGCGCGGATGCTCGAAGGCTTGTACCGCTTTCCGAAGCCCACGGTGGCGCGCGTGCACGGCGACGTCTATGCCGGCGGCGTCGGCCTGGTCGCCGCCTGCGACATCGTCGTGTCGGTGGACTCGGCGCAGTACTGCCTGAGCGAGGTGAAGCTGGGCCTGATCCCCGCCACCATCAGCCCGTACGTGATCCGCGCGATGGGCGCGCGCGCCGCGCACCGCTACTTCCTGACGGCCGAACGCTTCGGCGCGGTGGAAGCGCAGCGCATCGGGCTCGTGCACCAGCTCGCGACCGCCGACGAACTCGACGCCCGCGTCGCCGACGTGGCGCGCGCGCTGGTGGCCAATGGCCCCGACGCGATGAAGGCGTGCAAGGAACTGCTGCACGACGTGGCCGGCCACGAGATCAGCAGTGGCCTGATCCGCCGCACGGTGGAGAAGATCGCCGACATCCGCGCCAGCGACGAAGGCAAGGAAGGCATCCAGTCCTTCCCGGGCAAGCGCAAGCCGTCCCGGCTGCAGGGGCAGTAGGAAGTGGACGCGCTGGGCGGACTGGTCGACACGCCGCAGCTGCTGGCGCTGGCGGCGGCGCTCGGCTGGGCCAGCGGCTTCCGGCTGTATGCGGCCGTGTTCCTCACCGGCCTGTCGGGATGGATGGGCTGGGTCGATTTGCCGGCCGGCCTGCAGGTGCTGCAGCATCCGGCGGTGCTGGGCGCCAGCGGCTTCATGCTCTTCATCGAATTCTTCGCCGACAAGATCCCGTTCGTCGATTCGATCTGGGACGCGGTGCACACGGTGATCCGCATCCCGGCCGGCGCCGCGCTGGCCGCGGGTGCGCTCGGCGCCGACAGCGCGGCGATGGGCTGGGTGGCGGCGCTGGTGGGTGGCAGCCTGGCGGCCACCAGCCACGCGGCCAAGATGACGACGCGGGCGGCGGTCAATACCTCGCCCGAGCCGTTCTCCAACGTGGCGGTGTCGCTGGCCGAGGACGGCCTGGTGGTGTTCATGCTGTGGCTGTCGGCCACGCATCCGGCGCTCTTCGCCGTGGTGCTGGTCGCCAGCGTCGTGCTGGCGATCGTGCTGCTGGTGGTGCTGGTGAAGTTCCTGCGCACGGTGGTGCGCGGGTTGTCCGAATTCATGCGGGGGCGGCCGTTGCCGCGGGAGCTGGGTTGATGTTCAAGAAGATCCTGATTGCGAACCGGGGCGAGATCGCCTGCCGCGTCGCGGCCACGGCGCGCCGCATGGCGATCCGCACGGTCGCGGTCTATTCCGATGCCGACGCGCGCGCCAAGCACGTGGAGGCCTGCGACGAGGCCGTGCACGTCGGCGGCAGCGCGCCGCGCGACAGCTACCTGCAATGGGAGCGGATCATCGAAGCCGCGCGCGCCACCGGCGCCGAGGCCATCCACCCGGGCTACGGCTTCCTGAGCGAGAACGAGGGCTTCGCGGCCGCCTGCGCCGAAGCCGGCATCGCCTTCATCGGCCCGCCGGCCTCGGCGATCCGGCGATGGGGCTGAAGGCGGAATCGAAGCAGTTGATGGAGAAGGCGGGCGTGCCGCTGGTGCCCGGCTACCACGGCGCCGCGCAAGACCCGGCGCTGCTGCAGCGCGAAGCCGACCGCATCGGCTACCCGGTGCTGATCAAGGCCAGCGCCGGCGGCGGCGGCAAGGGCATGCGCGCGGTCGAGAAATCCGAAGACTTCGCCGCGGCGCTGGCCTCGTGCCAGCGCGAGGCGCGCAACAGCTTCGGCGACGAAGCCGTGCTGGTCGAGAAATACGTGACCCGGCCGCGCCACATCGAGATCCGTGTGTTCGGCGACACGCAGGGCAACTACGTCTACCTGTTCGAGCGCGACTGCTCGGTGCAGCGGCGCCACCAGAAGGTGCTGGAGGAAGCGCCGGCGCCGGGCATGACCGAGGCGATGCGCAAGCGGATGGGCGAGGCGGCGGTGGCCGCGGCGCGCGCCGTCAACTATGTCGGTGCCGGCACGGTGGAATTCATCGTGGAGCAGCGCGGCGCCGAGATGAACTTCTTCTTCATGGAGATGAACACGCGGCTGCAGGTGGAGCACCCGGTGACCGAAGCGATCACCGGCCTCGACCTCGTCGAGTGGCAATTGCGGGTGGCCGCGGGCCAGCCCTTGCCGCTGAAGCAGGACGAGCTGCGCATCCACGGCCATGCGATCGAGGCGCGCATCTGCGCCGAGAACCCCGACAACAACTTCCTGCCGGCCACGGGGACGCTGCACGTCTACCGCAAGCCGCAGGCGACGGCGTTCGAGCGCGGCAACGTGCGGGTGGACGACGGCGTGCGCGAAGGCGATGCCATCTCGCCCTACTACGATTCGATGATCGCCAAGCTGATCGTGCACGGCGCGACGCGCGAGGAAGCGCTGGCGCGGCTCGACGAAGCGCTGGCCCGCACGCACATCGTCGGCCTGAGCACCAACGTGCAGTTCCTGCGCCACGTCGTGCGCAGCCGCTCGTTTGCCCAAGCCGACCTCGACACGGCGCTGATCCAGCGCGAGGCCGCGGTGCTGTTCCACCAGGACCCCGTCGGGCTGGAACTGGCCGCGGCGGCCGCGGTGGCCAAGACGCTGCAGGATGAACACGCCCGGCCGGCAGCGACCCGTTCAGTGCGCGCGACGGCTGGCGCTCGCACGGCGCCGGCCTGCGCCGCATGGAATTCGCTTTCGGCGAGAAGCAGGTGAAGGCGCAGCTCGCCACCCGGCACGACGGCCGCCCGGAACTGACGGTGGACGGCCGGGCGCAACCGCTGTCCTTCCACGCGGTGGATGACGAAGCCATCGCCGTGCAGTACGGCGCGCATCGCACGCGCGCCGTGGTCTACACGCTCGGCGAGGTCGACCACGTGTTCACGCCGGCGGGCGCGGCGCAGATCGAAGCCATCGACCTGCTGGCGCATGCGGGCGACGCGGCGGCCGAAGGCGGCCGGCTGACGGCGCCGATGCCCGGCAAGGTGGTGTCGTTCTCGGTCAGGGCCGGCGACAAGGTCAGCAAGGGCCAGCCGCTGGCGGTGCTGGAAGCCATGAAGATGGAGCACACCATCGCCGCGCCGGCCGACGGCACGGTGGCGGAACTGCTCTATGCGCCCGGCGACCGGTGGTGGAGGGGGCGGAGCTGCTGAAGATCGAATAGCTTGTCGTTGCGGGCTCGACCCGCAATCCATCGGCGCTCGTTCGAGCGCTGCATGGATCCCGGGTCAAGCCCGGGATGACAGAAGACAATACCCTCATGCGCATTGCAGTCTGCTGTACCGACACCAAGACCGGCCCCCGGATCGAGGCCCTCCAAACCCTGCTGCCCGGGGCGCAGGTCGATGAATGGAGACCCGGCGCGCCGCAGGCGGACCACGCCGTGGTGTGGGCGCCGCCGCAGCAGTTCCTCGACGAACAGCGCGGGCTGAAGGGCATCTTCAACATCGGCGCGGGCGTCGACGCGCTGGTCAAGCTGCGGCTGCCGCCGGGCGCGGTCGTCGTGCGGCTCGACGACGCCGGCATGTCGGTGCAGATGGCGGAATTCGTCTGCCACGCCGTGATCCGGCACTTCCGCGAGTTCGATGCCTACGAACGCGATGCCGCCGCCGGCAAGTGGGGCTACCGCCGGCCGCGGCTGCGCTCGGACTTCCCGGTCGGCGTGATGGGGCTGGGCGTGCTCGGCCAGCGGGTCGCGCAAGCCGTGGCGGCTTTCGAATTCCCCGTCCTGGGCTGGAGCCGCACGCCGCGCGAAGTGCCGGGCGTGCGCTGCTATGCGGGCGAGGCGGAACTGAGCGCCTTCCTCGCCGCCACCCGCGTGCTGGTCTGCCTGCTGCCGCTGACGGCCGAAACGCAGAACATCCTGAACCGCGAAAGCCTGTCGCGGCTGCAGCCCGGCGGCTTCGTCGTCAACGTGGCGCGCGGCGGCCACCGGTCGACGCCGACCTGCTGGCGCTGCTGGACAGCGGCCACCTCTCGGGCGCCGCGCTCGACGTGTTCCGCACCGAGCCGCTACCGGCGGACCACCCGTTCTGGTCGCACCCCAAAGTCACCGTCACGCCGCACATGTCGGCGCGCACCCTGCGCGACGAAAGCGTCGCGCAGATCGCGCACAAGATCCGCGCGCTGGAGCGGGGAGAGCCCATCGCCGGTGTGGTCGATCGCCAAAGAGGATACTGAAGCCATGCAATACCCCCCCGCAGTCAAGCTCGTCGACGTCGGCCCGCGCGACGGCCTGCAGAACGAGAAGGAGCCGGTGCCGGCTTCGGTCAAGGTCGAACTGGTGCACCGCCTGCAGGACGCCGGGCTGAAGGAGATCGAGGTCACCAGCTTCGTGTCGCCCAAGTGGGTGCCGCAGATGGCCGACAACGCCGAAGTGATGGCGGGGATCCGTCGCAAGCCGGGTGTGCGCTACTCCGTGCTGACGCCCAACATGAAGGGCTTCGAAGCGGCCGTCGCATCGAAGCCGGACGAGATCGTGGTGTTCGGCGCGGCCAGCGAGGCGTTCAGCCAGAAGAACATCAACTGCTCCATCGCCGAGAGCATCGAGCGCTTCGCGCCCGTCGTCGAGGCCGCCCGCGCCAAGGGCATCTACGTGCGCGGCGCCATCTCGGTGGCGGTCGGCTGCCCGTACCAGGGCGAGGTTGCGCCCGAGGGCGTGGAACTGGTGGCGCGGCTGATGAAGGAGATCGGCGTGCAGCACGTCGGCGTCGCCGACACCATCGGCGTCGGCACGCCGCGCAAGGTGCAGGCCGCGATGGAAGCGGCGCTGGAGCACTACGCGCTGGACGACGTCTCGGGCCACTTCCACGACACCTACGGGCAGGCGCTGCCGAACACGCTGGCGTGCCCGGAGATGGGCGTGTGGCAGTACGACGCTTCCATCGCCGGCCTCGGCGGCTGCCCCTATGCCAAGGGCGCGACGGGCAACGTGGCCACGGAAGACGTCGTCTTCATGCTGCACGGCATGGGCATCGAGACCGGCATCGACCTCGACAAGCTGGTCGACGCCGGCAAGTACATCAGCGACTTCCCGGGCCGCAAGCCGAACTCGCGCGTGGCGACGGCGATGCTGAACAAGCGGGTGGCGGCCTGATGTGCGGCGCTGAACTGCATTCGCTCCCCGAAGGCGTGCAGCGCGTGGCGCGCGCGCTGCAGGAGAAGGGCCATCCGCACACGCCGGTGATGCTCGACGACGCCGCGCGCACCGCGCAGCAAGCCATCCCGTCGGCCAGATCGCCAAGAGCATCATCTTCCGGCGCAAGTCGGACGATGCAGCGGTGCTGGTCATCACCTCCGGCGACCGCCGGGTCGACGAGAAGAAGGTGGATGCGCTGGTCGGCAAGACCGGCCGCGCGGACGCCGAGTTCGTCAAGAGCCGCACCGGCTTTTCCATCGGCGGCGTGTCGCCGATCGCCCATGCGCAGCCGCCCGTGACGCTGATCGACCGCGAACTGTTCCGCTTTGACGAGATCTGGGCGGCCGCGGGCCACCCGCACGGCGTCTTCAAGCTGCGCCCGCAGGACCTCGAGCAGCTCACCGGCGCGCCGGTGGCCGACGTGGTGCAGCCCCCGGCCGCATGACCCCGGCCGCCGAGCTCCTGCTGGAGACGGCGCGCGAACTGCGCGCCGACCGCGCTGTGCCGTCACCCTGCATTTCCATCTGCCGCATGGATGCGGACACCGAACTGTGCGAGGGCTGCTTCCGCACGCTCGACGAGATCGCTGCCTGGGGAATGATGCCCGACGGGCAGCGCCGCGTGCTGTGGCAGGAACTGGCGCGGCGCGCGCGGGCGGATGCGGCATGAAGCGCGTCACCTTCCACTTCGACGTCATCTCGCCGTACGCGTACCTCGCGTTCGAGCACCTGCCGCAGGCGCTGCAGGGACTGAGCTACGACGTCGAGTACCGCCCGGTGCTGTTCGCCGGCTTCCTCAAGCACCACGGCCAGCTCGGGCCGGCGGAGATCGCGCCCAAGCGCGACTGGACGTACCGGCAGGTGCTGTGGCTCGCGCAGGCGCACGGCATCCCGATGCAGATGCCGGCGGCGCACCCGTTCAACCCGCTCGCCTTGCTGCGGCTCGCGCTCGCATGCGGCACCGACGGCAAGGTCAATCGCTACGTGGCCGAAACCGTCCTGCGCCATGTCTGGCGCGGCGGGGCGGAGGCCGCCGATGCGCCGCGGCTGCAGGCCTTGCAGCAGCAACTGCAGCCGGTGCGCGATCCGGCGGGCGACGCGGTCAAGTCGGAGCTGAAGGCCAACACCGAAGCCGCCATCGCGCGCGGCCTCTTCGGCGTGCCCACCTGCGAGGTGGACGGCAAGCTGTTCTGGGGCTTCGACGGGCTGGCGATGCTGCGGGCTTGCCTGCAAGGCGATGCGTGGTTCGCGTCAGGTGCATGGGACGTCTCGGTCCCGGTCGGCATCGCACGCCCCACATCGTGAAACCGCTTCCGCGGGTTTCACCCTAATCCGTCAGGGCGCGTTCAGTTCGGCGCAAGCCCCGGTTGGTTTCACGTCAGAGCAGGGTCAGAGCGGCGGCGAAGAATGCGCCTCTCACTACACCAACCACGGAGACAAGCATGGCAACAGCCAGTGCAACCGCCGCCCCCGTGGCACGGCCGATGACGCCCGAGGAGAGGAAGGTCATCTTCGCCTCTTCGCTCGGCACCGTGTTCGAGTGGTACGACTTCTACCTGTACGGCTCGCTGGCCGCGATCATCGCCAAGCAGTTCTTCTCCGGCCTCGATGCGGGCTCGGCCTTCATCTTCGCGCTGCTGGCCTTCGCCGCCGGCTTCATCGTGCGGCCGTTCGGCGCCATCTTCTTCGGCCGCCTCGGCGACATGATCGGCCGCAAGTACACCTTCCTGGTCACCATCCTGATCATGGGCCTGTCGACGTTCATCGTCGGCATCCTCCCCACCTACGCCAGCATCGGCGTGGCCGCGCCCATCATCCTGATCGCGCTGCGCCTGCTGCAGGGCCTCGCCCTCGGCGGCGAGTACGGCGGCGCCGCGACCTATGTCGCCGAGCACTCGCCGCAGGGCAAGCGCGGCGCGTACACGGCCTGGATCCAGACCACCGCGACGCTGGGCCTGTTCCTGTCGCTGCTGGTGATCCCGGCGTGCGCACGGCCATGGGCGAAGCCGACTTCGCCGACTGGGGCTGGCGCATCCCGTTCCTGCTGTCGATCATCCTGCTGGGCATCTCGGTTGGATCCGCCTGTCGATGCACGAGTCGCCGGCCTTCCAGAAGATGAAGGCCGAGGGCAAGACCTCGAAGGCGCCGCTGACCGAATCGTTCGGCCAGTGGAAGAACCTGAAGATCGTGATCCTGGCGCTGGTCGGCCTGACCGCCGGCCGTGCCGTGGTCTGGTACTCGGGCCAGTTCTACGCGCTGTTCTTCATGACGCAGGCGCTGAAGGTGGACGCCACCACGGCCAACATCATGGTGGCGATCGCGCTGCTGGTCGGCACGCCGTTCTTCATCGTGTTCGGCGCGCTGTCGGACAAGATCGGCCGCAAGCCGATCATCATGGCCGGCTGCCTGCTGGCCGCGCTGACCTACTTCCCGGTGTTCGGTGCGCTGACCCGCGCCGCCAACCCGGACCGGCCGCCGCGCAAGCCGCCAACAAGGTGGTGATCACGGCCGACCCCAACGAGTGCTCGTTCCAGTTCAACCCCACCGGCACCGTCAAGTTCACCAGCTCGTGCGACATCGCCAAGCAGGTGCTGGCCGGCGCCTCGGTGAGCTACGACAACGCCGAAGCCCCGGCCGGCACCGTCGCCTCGATCAAGGTCGGCGAGACCGTGATCCCGGGCTACAGCAGCAAGGGCATCGGCGCCGATGAAGCCAAGGCCAAGGACGCCGCGTTCAAGAAGGGCGTGGCCGATGCGTTGAAGGCCGCGGGCTACCCGACCAAGGCCGACCCCGCCAAGATGAACAAGTTCATGGTGGCGCTGATCCTGACCTACCCGGTGATCCTGGTGACGATGGTGTACGGCCCGATCGCCGCGATGCTGGTCGAGATGTTCCCGACGCGCATCCGCTACACGTCGATGAGCCTGCCGTACCACATCGGCAACGGCTGGTTCGGCGGCCTGCTGCCCACCACGGCGTTCGCGATCGTGGCGCAGACCGGCAACATGTACAACGGCCTCTGGTACCCGATCATCATCGCCGCCGCCACCTTCGTGATCGGCACGCTGTTCATCAAGGAAACCAAGGACGTGGACATCTACGCCCGCGACTGAGCGATCGCTGACTGAAGTGCCCTGCCCGCCAGGGCACTTTGGCCAGCCATCCCGGAGACATGGAAGATGTGGAAACTCGTTCTCGGCTTCGTCGTGTTCGCGGCCGTCGCCCTCTACGTCATCGCCAAGGGCGGCGACAAGATCGACATGTCGGGCGAGAAGCACGGCGCGGACGCCGTGCACGCGCCGGCCGAGCCGGCCGCGCCGGCGTCGGCCGCCAAGTAGCCGTCAGCGGCGGAAGCGTCCGTCGCCCGTGATGATCGACAGGTCGGCGAAGTCCGGCCGGTGTGGTCATCGGCGGCGAAGCTCACTTCCAGGCCTCCGAGGTCGAAGTTCCGGATGCCCTCGAGCGCCGCCTGCAGCTTGGCGCGCGTCGGGTTCGGGCCCGCGCGGCGCAGCCCTTCCACCAGCACCTTGGCGGCGGCAAAGCCCTCGAGCATGGCGGGGCTGAGGTCCTCCACCCCCTTCTTGCCGGCCAGCGCCATGGCCTCCTTGACGAAGCCGTAGGCGTAGGAGCGCTCGTAGGGGAAGACCTGCGTGACGACCACGCCCCGCGCCTGGTCGCCCGGGCTCTTGATGATGAACCCGCTGGAGGCATTGTTGGACAGCGTCACCACCTGCGCCGCCGACTTCGCGGTGCGCAGCGCCTTGACGCCATCGGCGACGGAGTTGCCGGAAGCGATCCAGAGGACGGCCTGCGCTTCCTTCTGCACGATGGCCGGGATGATCTGCCCGAAGTCCGGCTTGCTGCGGTCGGCCTTGATCGTGGCCACCGGCGCGAAGCCGGCCTTGGTGAAGCCCTTCGCCGCGCCGGCGAGGCCGTCGGCGCCGAAGCTGTCGTCGGCGTGCACCACGGCGATGCGGGTGATGCCCTGGGTGTGCAGGTGGCTGATGGCCTTCTCGGCTTCGCGCTGGTAGGTGGCGCGCACGTTGAAGATGTTCTTCTGCACCGGCTGGTGCGCACCATCGCGCCGGTGGACGGCGCCACCAGCGGCACGCCCTGCGCGTCGAGCAGCGGGATGATCGCCTGCGTGTGCGGCGTGCCCCGGTTGAGGAAGAGCGCGAGCACCTTCTTTTCGTCGATCAGCACCTTGGCGTTGGCCGCGGCCAGCGCCGGCTCGAACTTGTCGTCCATCGAGACGAGCTGGATCTGCTGGCCGTTGACGCCGCCCCCGGCGTTGATGCTGTCGAGCCACAGCTTCGCGCCCTCGGTCGTTTCCTTGACGCCCGCCGCCACCGGCCCGCTGAAACCGGCGGTCTGGCCGATCAGGAGCTGGGCGGATGCCGGGACCGGCATGAGCGCGGCCGCGGCGATGATCCAATGCTTCACTTCGTCCCCTTGCGCCAAATGCTGGCGCAACCAGTCTAGGGACTCATCTCGACAGTGTCGATGGGGTAAGTTCCAGTGCCGGGCAGCACGCGCCGGAACGCGCCCTCGAGGCGGTCGACGCGTTCGGTCGCCTGCCCGCCGCAATGCTGGGCCGCGACCATGTCGCGGACCGCGGTGCGCAGCAGCCAAAGGTCCTGCGCGCAATCGGCGGTGTGCAGGCGCCACCGCAGCCGCTCGCAATCGAAACTGTCGCAGTCGTCCAGCATCGCGAGCAACTGGTGGCGAATCGATTCGAGGGCAGCGTCGGGAAAATCGGGCATGGCGGGAACCGGGGACAGCGGGAACGCTCCGCAGGTTCGGTGCGGTGGCATGCGGGCGGTGTAGGACATGGCCGGCCGCTCCGGTCGGAAGACCCCAGCCCGGCAATGGCACCCCGCGGTCCCTAGAATGTTCCGCCTTGCTCTCCAGAAGGCCTCCATGTCCCGGGGAACGATCCGCATCCGCGGCGCCAGACAGCACAACCTCAAGAATCTCGACATCGACCTGCGCACCGGCGAGCTGACGGTCGTCACGGGTCCCAGCGGCTCCGGCAAGTCCAGCCTGGTCTTCGACACGCTCTACGCCGAAGGCCAGCGGCGCTACGTGGAGACCTTCTCCGCCTATGCGCGCCAGTTCCTCGACCGCATGGACAAGCCCGCGGTCGACCGCGTCGAAGGCGTGCCGCCGGCGATCGCCATCGACCAGACCAACCCGGTGCGCTCGTCGCGCTCCACGGTCGGCACGATGACCGAGCTGAACGACCACCTGAAGCTGCTGTTCGCGCGCGCGGCCCAGCTGTTCGACCGGCAGACGGCGCTGCAGGTGCGGCACGACTCGCCCGAGACAATCTACGAGCAGCTGATGAGCCGCAGCAAGGACAGCGATCCGCGCCTCGTGCTGACCTTCCCCGTCGAGCTACCGGCCGTGACCACGCAGGAAGAAGTGGAGCAGTGGCTGTCCGCCAGCGGCTTCACGCGCGTGCAGGCGGAGCGCGAAGTCGCGACGCCCACCGGTCCGCGCAAGGTGCTCGACGTGGTGGCCGACCGCTTCCGCATCCGGGGCGTGGAGAAGGCGCGCGCCATCGAAGCCATCGAAGTGGGCCTCAAGCGCGGCAGCGGCCGGCTGACGGTGTACGCGGGCGACGAAGGCAGCGCCGAAGTGTGGAAGTTCTCCACCGGCCTGCATTGCCCCGAGAGCGACATCCGCTACAGCGACCCCGTGCCTTCGATGTTCTCGTTCAACTCGCCGGTGGGCGCGTGCGAGACGTGCCGCGGCTTCGGGCGCGTGATCGGCGTCGATTACGGGCTGGTGATCCCCAACGACAAGCTCACGCTGCGCGGCGGCGCCATCAAGACCTTCCAGACACCGGCCTGGTCCGAGTCGCAGGAGGACCTGATGCGGCACGCCGAGGCGGCCGGCATCCCGCGCGACACGCCGTGGTCGCGCCTGACGCTGCAGCAGCAGCACTGGGTGATCCACGGCGTGCCGGGCTACCGCGACGGCGAGTGGAACAAGAAGTGGTACGGGGTCAAGCGCTTCTTCGAATACCGGGAGAGCAAGGCCTACAAGATGCACATCCGCGTGCTGCTGTCGAAGTACCGCAGCTACACGCCGTGCGAGGTGTGCGCCGGCGCGCGCCTGAAGACCGACAGCCTGATCTGGCGCCGGGCAGCAAGCAGGACGCCGATGCGGTGCTGGCGCCCGAGAAGCGCTTCATGCCGGTGGGCGTGCAGTGGACCCGCGAGCAGCTCGAGGCGCTGCCGGGCCTGTGCCTGCACGACCTGATGATGCTGCCGATCGACCGGCTGCGGAAGTTCTTCGCGCGGGTCGAGCCCGAGGCCGAAGCGCACGCGGGCGGCGGCGAACTGCAGGCGCTCAAGCTGCTGTTCGAGGAGATCAACACGCGGCTCAAGTACCGGTGGACGTCGGCATCGGCTACCTGACGCTGGACCGGCAGAGCCGCACGCTTTCCGGCGGCGAAGTGCAGCGGATCAACCTGACCACCGCGCTCGGCACCTCGCTGGTGAACACGCTGTTCGTGCTCGACGAGCCCAGCATCGGCCTGCATCCGCGCGACATGAACCGCATCACGCAGGCCATGCACCGGCTGCGTGACGCCGGCAACACGCTGGTGGTGGTGGAGCACGACCCGGCCGTGATGGTCGCGGCCGATCGCATCATCGACATGGGCCCGGGCCCGGGCGAGCGCGGAGGCCAGATCGTGTTCGACGGCACCACCGACGAACTGCGGCACGCCGACACGCTGACCGGCGCCTACCTCGGTGCGCGCAAGCACGTCGGCATGGGTTTCAAGCGCGCTGTCACGCCGGCTACGCCGCGTCTCGTGCTGGAAGGCGCGCGCGAGCACAACCTGCAGAACCTGTCGGTGGAATTCCCGCTGCAGCGCATGGTGGTGGTTACGGGCGTTTCCGGCTCCGGCAAGTCGAGCCTGGTGCAGGACATCCTGGCGCCGGCGCTGCTGCGCCACTTCGGCCGCTCCACCGATGCGCCCGGCGTGCACGACCGCCTGCTCGGGGCGGACCACCTGAGCGACGTCGTCTTCGTCGACCAGTCGCCGATCGGCAAGACGGCGCGTTCCAACCCCGTGAGCTACGTGGGCGCGTGGGACAGCATCCGCGAGATCTTCGCGACCTCGCCGCTGGCCAAGCAGCGCGGCTACACCGGATCGAAGTTCAGCTTCAACTCGGGCGACGGCCGCTGCCCCACCTGTGGCGGCTCGGGCTACGAACACGTGGAGATGCAGTTCCTCTCCGACGTCTACCTGCGCTGCCCCGACTGCGACGGCAAGCGCTACCGCCCCGAGATCCTCGAGGTGCACATCGAGCGCCAGCCGATCGGCGCGGTGCAGGCCCGCCGGCTGAACGTGGCCGACGTGCTGGACCTGACGGTGAGCGAAGCCGCGTCGCTGTTCGCCAATGACCGCGACGTGATCCGCGCGCTGCAGCCGATCGTCGACGTGGGACTGGAATACGTGAAGCTGGGCCAGCCGGTGCCGACGCTTTCGGGCGGCGAATCGCAGCGGCTGAAGCTGGCGGGCTTCCTCGCCGAAGCGGCGCGCTCATCGGCATCGAGCCGTCAGCGGCTGGCCACCAAGGGCACGCTGTTCCTGTTCGACGAGCCGACCACCGGGCTGCACTTCGACGACATCGCCAAGCTGATGCGCGCGCTGCGCAAGCTGCTCGAAGCCGGCCACTCGCTGATCGTCATCGAGCACAACCTGGACGTGATCCGCGCGGCCGACTGGCTGCTGGACCCGGGGCCGGAAGGCGGCGACGCCGGCGGCCTGCTGGTGGCCGAGGGGCCGCCGGAAGAAGTGAAGCTGCACCCGACCTCGCACACGGCGAAGGCGCTGCGCGAGTACGACGGCGCGCTGGGCATCATCTCGGAGCGGCTGCCCGAGCTGCGCAAGGCGAACGCCGCCGTGCCGCGGCCGCAGGCCATCCAGATCGTGAATGCGAAGGAGCACAACCTCAAGTCGCTCTCGGTCGACATCCCGCACAACAAGTTCAGCGTGATCACGGGCGTGTCCGGTTCGGGCAAATCCACGCTCGCCTTCGACATCCTGTTCAACGAGGGCCAGCGGCGCTACCTCGAATCGCTGAACGCCTATGCGCGGTCCATCGTGCAGCCGGCAGGCCGGCCCGAAGTGGATGCGGTGTACGGCATTCCGCCGACCGTCGCCATCGAGCAGCGGCTGTCGCGCGGCGGCCGCAAGTCCACCGTCGGCACGACCACCGAGGTGTGGCACTTCCTGCGCCTGCTGTACGTCAAGCTGGGCGTGCAGCACTGCGTGAAGGACGGCGCCGAAGTGCGGCCGCAGAACCCCGACACCATCGTGGCGCAGATCATGAAGCGCTACAAGGGCCAGCACGTCGGGCTGATGGCGCCGCTGGTGGTCAACCGCAAGGGCGTCTACACCGAGCTCGCCGACTGGGCGCGGCCGCGCGGCTACACGCACCTGCGGGTGGACGGGCACTTCCTGCCCACCACCGGCTTCCCGCGCATCGACCGCTTCAAGGAGCACACCATCGAGCTGCCGGTGTGCGACCTCGACATCACGCCGGCCAACGAGGCGCTGCTGCGCGAGAAGATCGGCACGGCGCTCGAACACGGCAAGGGCATCCTGCACGTGCTGGCGCCGCTCGACGGGCTCAAGGCGGCATTCCTGAACGGCATCGGCCTGCAGGATTCCGTGGGCAAGGTGGAGGTGTTCTCCACGCTGCGCGCGTGTCCGGTTTGCGCCACCAGCTACCCCGAGCTCGACCCGCGCCTGTTCTCGTACAACAGCAAGCACGGCTGGTGCCCGGAGTGCGTCGGCACCGGCGTCAAGCTCACGCGCGAGCAGCGCCAGGCTTTCGACGACACGCTGTTCGCCGCCGAGGACAAGGGGCGCGAGCAGACCTTCGCCGAGCCCGAGGTGGAAGACCTCACCGACGAAGCCTGCAGCTGCTGCCATGGCACGCGGCTGAACCCGCAGGCGCGCGCGGTGCGCTTCGACAAGACCGGCATCGCCGACGTGGCCGCCCTCTCGGTGAAGGACGTGCGGCGCTGGATCGAGAGCCTGCAGGTGGAAGGCGTGCTGAGCACGCGCGAAACCGGCATCGCGCGCGACCTGATCCCCGAGATCCGTTCGCGGCTCGAGTTCTGGAGGAGGTCGGCCCGGGCTACCTCACGCTCGATCGCGGCGCGCCCACGCTCTCCGGCGGCGAGGCGCAGCGCATCCGGCTGGCGGCGCAGCTCGGCTCCAACCTGCAGGGCGTCTGCTACGTGCTCGACGAGCCGACCATCGGCCTGCATGCGCGTGACAACCAGATCCTGCTCGACGCGCTGCACAAGCTCGGCGGCAAGGGCAACACGCTGGTGGTGGTGGAGCACGACGAGGACACGATCCGGCGCGCCGACCACATCATCGACATCGGGCCGAGCGCCGGCAAGCGCGGCGGCCGCCTGGTGGCGCAAGGATCGGTGACCGACGTGACGCAGGCGGAAGAGTCGCAGACCGGCCGCTACCTGCTGCACGCGATGAAGCATCCGCTGAAGCCGCGGCGCGGCATCGGCGCGATGCGCGACGTGCTGCTGGTGGAGCGGCCGGTCTACGAGTCGGCGAAGGACAAGGCGAAGAAGGCCAAGGCGCTGATCAAGCGGATCGCCAAGGGCGAGGAGGCGATCGCCCCGGCGGACGAAGCCATCGCGGCACCGGCGCAGCACTTCCTGCGGCTGCACGGCGCCGACCTGCACAACCTCGACGACGTCGACGTCGACGTGCCGCTGCAGCGCCTGGTGGTCGTCACCGGCGTCTCGGGCTCCGGCAAGTCGACGCTGGCGCGCGACGTGCTGCTGCACAACGTGCAGGCGGCCGTGCAGCAGCGCACGACCAAGGCGGGACGCGACGCCGACGAAGCCGGCAAGCACCCGAAGTGGAGCGGCTGCAGGTCGGTGGACGGCTACCAGTCGGTCGACCGCGTGCTGGAAGTGGACCAGACGCCGATCGGCAAGACGCCGCGCTCCTGCCCGGCGACCTACATCGGCTTCTGGGACACGATCCGCAAGCTGTTTGCGGACACGCTGGAGGCGCGGGCCCGCGGCTATGGCCCCGGCCGCTTCTCGTTCAACACCGGCGAAGGCCGCTGCGCGCTGTGCGAAGGGCAGGGCGTGCGCACCATCGCGATGAGCTTCCTGCCGGACGTGAAGATTCCATGCGAGGCCTGCCACGGCGCGCGCTTCAACCCGGAGACGCTGGCCGTCACCTGGCGCGGCAAGAGCATCGGCGACGTGCTGCAGATGGAGGTGGACGAGGCGGTGGAGTTCTTCGCTTCGATGACCAACATCAGCCACCCGCTGCAGTTGCTGCGCGACGTCGGCCTGGGCTACCTCACGCTGGGGCAGCCGTCGCCGACGCTTTCCGGCGGCGAGGCGCAGCGGATCAAGCTGGTGACCGAGCTGTCGAAGGTGCGCGACGACATCACGCGCCGCGGGCAGAAGGCGCCGCACACGCTGTACGTGCTGGACGAACCCACGGTGGGCCTGCACATGGCCGACGTCGAGCGGCTGATCCGCGTGCTGCACCGGCTGGTGGACGGCGGCCACAGCGTGGTCGTGATCGAGCACGACCGGACGTGATCGCCGAAGCCGACTGGATCATCGACCTCGGCCCGGACGGCGGAACGGCCGGCGGCAAGGTGGTGGCCGCGGCGCCGCCGGAGGCGGTGGTGGCGCAGGGAACGCACACCGGGGTGGCGCTGGCGGCGGTGCTGGCGCGCTGAGCGACTTGGCTGTCATCCCGGGCTTGACCCGGGATCCACGCAGCGCCGAACGCGCGCCGATGGATTGCGGGTCGAGCCCGCAATGACAGAATCGCGGCATGCGGATCTTCTACAACGACCGGCATGCCGTGCACCACGGCCGCCACGAGATGTTCCGCGGCGCGCTGGTGCCGTGCTTCGAGGTGCCGGCCCGCGCCGACCTCGTGCTGCAGGAACTGCGCGCGCGCCGCTTCGGCAGCATCGAGGCGCCGCCGCCCATCGCCGACGCGGTCATCGAGCGCGTGCACGCGCCGCGCTACCTGCAGTTCCTCGCCACGGCACGGGACGATTGGATCGCGCTCGACCCGGCCAACGCGGAACGCGATGCGCTGCCTTCGTACTGGCCGATCCGCACCTTCCGCACCGACGTGCTCCCGGCCAGCTTCCCCGCGCGCATGGGGCTGTTCTCCTTCGATGCCGGCTCGCCGATCACCGCCGGAACCTGGGAGGCGGCACGCCACGGCGCCGCCTGCGCGGTGGCCGGTGCGCAGCGGCTGCTGGCCGGCGACCGCTCCGCCTTCGCGCTCACGCGGCCGCCGGGGCACCACGCGGGCAGCGATTTCTTCGGCGGCTACTGCTTCCTGAACAACGCGGCGATCGCGGCGCAGGCGCTGCGCGACGGCGGCGCCGCGCGCGTGGTGGTGCTCGACATCGACTACCACCACGGGAACGGCACGCAGGCCATCTTCTACGAGCGCGCCGATGTGTTCTTCGCGAGCGTGCACGGCGATCCGCACACCGAGTACCCCTACTACCCGGGCTACGCGGATGAGCGCGGCGCGGGGACGGGCGTGGGCGCCAACCTGAACCTGCCGCTGCCGCGCGGCACGGACTTCGCGAGGTGGCGCGAGGCGCTGCAGGAAGCGCTCCGCGCGATCCGCGGCTTCGGCGCCGACGCGCTGGTCGTCTCGCTGGGCCTGGACACCTTCGAGGGCGACCCGATCTCCGGCTTCCGCCTGCGGGGCGACGACTACCTGCGCGTCGGGGAAGACCTCGCCGCCGCCGGCCTGCCCACTCTCTTCGTCTTCGAAGGCGGCTACGCCGTGGCCGAAGTTGGGGTCAACACGGTGAATTTGCTACAGGGCTTTACGTCCACTTGACGGTGAGTCGGTGCTGTCCGACACGGCCCGGCGGCGGCCTCCCACGAACGCGCAGCGCCTCTGCCTTAGCCTCGTGCTTCCGCAAACTCACGAGGTTGTCCATGAAAAGAAGCTTGACCCCGGCCGCGACGGCCCTCTCCGTTGCAGTGCTGCTGGCCGCCTGCTGCGGCGGTGGCGGTGGCGACAGCGACATCGTGTTCGAGGACGAAGATCCCGAGCGCAGCGAACAGAGCGGCAGCGTCGTGGTCGGCGGCGCCGCGGTGGCCGCCCAGAACGGCGTCTACGCCAACAGCAACGTGTACCTGAACGCCGTCGAGAAGGTGAACCCGCCCGGCAGCGACCCGGAACTCTGCCGTTACCGCTTCGCCCGCATGAACCTGGCCGGCTCCGACTACGTCATGGAAGGCGACATCCGCTACCAGCCGGGCACGCCGACGGTCCGCGTCATGTTCGTGACGATCAGCAACGGCACCCGCACCACCGACTACAGCCTGGACGAGCCGGTGGGCGCCACGGTCGACCGCACCAACGACGAAGTCGACTTCGCCGGCGCGCGCCTCAGCAATGGCACGGACACCATCACGCTGACCGGCAGCATCCCGATGCGCGACGACCGCCCCGAAGGCTGCTGATCCTGTCACCCGGTTACGCCCCCGGGCGAGTCCTGATTGCTGCGGGGAAGGGCAAGCGCTCCAATCGGGCGTTTCCTTCCCCGCAGTCATTCAGGAGTCCCGATGCGCCGTCGCCACCTCGTCCAGCTTGCCGCCGCCACCCCGGCCGCCGCCAGCCTGGGGCGCAAGCCCAGTCCTTCCCGTCCAAGCCGATCCGGCTCGTCATCGCCTTCCCCGCGGGCGGCCCGACCGACATCACGATGCGCCAGCTGGCCGACAACGCCGGCAAGATTCTCGGCCAGCCCGTGGTCGTCGAGAACAAGCCGGGCGCCGGCGGCTCGCTGCCCGCGCAGCAGCTGCAGACCAGCCCGGCCGACGGCTACACCCTCGCGCAGATCCCGCTGGGCGTGTTCCGCCTGCCGTACACGACCAAGATCAGCTGGGATCCGGTCAAGGACATCAACTACGTCATCAACGTCACCGGCTACGCCTTCGGCATCGTGGTGCCGGCCGACAGCCCGATCAAGAACTGGAACGATTTCGTCAGCTACGCCAAGGCCAACCCGGGCAAGCTGAGCTACGGCTCCACCGGGACGCTGACCAGCCCCCACCTGACCACCGAGCTGATCGCTCAGAAGCTCGGCATCCAGCTCAACCACATCCCGTACAAGGGCAGCGCCGAACTGGCCGGCGCCATCACCGGCGGCCACATCATGGCCATGGCCGACTCGACCGGCTTTGCGCCGCTGGTGCAGGCCGGCAAGGTGCGCGTGCTCAACACCGGGGCGAGAAGCGGCTCGACAAGTTCCCCGACGCGCCGACGCTCAAGGAGCTGGGCCTCGACATCGTGCAGAACTCGCCGTTCGGCATCGGCGCGCCGCGCGACACGCCGCCCGACGTCGTGAAGAAGCTGCATGACGCCTTCAAGAAGGCCATGGAAGATCCCAGCTACGTGGCCGCCCCGGCGCGCTACGACATGCTGCCCAACTACCGGACTCGCAGCAGTACGCGCGCTTCGCGCAGGAAACCTTCAAGACCGAGAAGGCCCCGGTCGAGAAGCTGGGCCTCGTCAAGAACTGACCGCCACCCCGGCGTCGGCGCCGTCCGACGCCGGATCGCGCCGCGCGGTTGCGCGGCAGAGCCTCGGGCTTGGCACCATCGGTGACGATGGCCAAGACCCCGCACAAGCCCCCGGTGTGGCTGCCCGCCTGCCACCGCAACCTCGATCTCTCCGATCCCGGCGGCTACACGGTGCTGGCCGACCGGTATGCCGCCGCCGTCACCGCGCTCGGCCTGCAGCCGGTGCTGTTCCCCATGGCGGAAGCCGAGGACGTGCCGGCGCTGCTGCCGCTGGTGGACGGTGTGCTGCTCACCGGCTCGCCGTCGAATGTCGATGCCACGCACTTCGGCGCCACCGCGCTCCCCACCGACCTGCTCGATCCGCGCCGCGACAAGCTGACGATGCGGCTGGTGCGCGAAGCACTCGCGTCCGCCATGCCGCTGCTGGGCGTGTGCCGCGGCCTGCAGGAAATCAACGTGGCGATGGGCGGCAGCCTGTACCAGACGCTGCACGACCAGCCGGGGCTGATGGACCACCGCGAGCCGGAGCACGAGGACCGGAAGTGCAGTTCGCCGAGCGGCACGAGGTGCTGCTGGAGCCGGGGAGCGCCTTCGCCGAGTGGGCGGGCAGCACGCGCGCCTTCGTCAACTCGCTGCACGGCCAGGGCATCAAGCGCCCGGGGGAAGGGCTGGTGGCGGAAGCGCACGCGCCCGACGGCCTGGTGGAAGGCGTGAAGGTGATGGGCTCGCCCGCCTTCGCGTATGGCGTGCAGTGGCACCCCGAGTGGCGGCACGAGGACCATCCCTTCTACGAGCACACGCTGCAGGCCTTCGCGGCCGCGTGCCGCAAGCACTGCCTGGAGAAAGCGGCTTCATGAGCGACGCGACACGGGTGCCGAACGTGTGGGTGGTCTCCAGCCACCGCATCCTGCAGAACCCCTCGGGCCACCAGCAGATGTACACGGTGATGGACGAGGGCGGCCACCGCACCTTGCTGAACATGGGCCTGCAGCCGGTCTGCTATCCGCGCGTCCCGCCGGAGCGGGTGGAAGGCCTGCTGGAGGGCGTCGACGGCATCCTGCTGGGCGGCTCCGACACCAACGTGCACCCGCACCTGTACGGCGAGGAGCCCGCGCGCGAAGAGTTCGAGTTCGACACCGAGCGCGACGCGCTGGCGCGGCAACTGATCCAGCTCGCGCTGGCCAAGCGCATCCCGGTGATCGGCTTCTGCCGCGGCTCGCACGATTTCAACGTGGCCATGGGCGGCAGCCTGCACCAGTGGCTGCGCGACCGCCCCGGTGGCGTGAAGCACTGGGAGGAGCCGGAGGAGGGCCCGGAGGAGCAATACCGGGAGCGGCACTTCGTCACCGCCACGCCGGGCGGTGTGCTGGAGCGGATAGCGGAAACGGATCGCTTCAGGGTCAGCTCGCTCCATTCGCAGGGCGTGAACGTGCTGGGCAACGACCTGGTGGCCGAAGCCCATGCCGACGACGGCCTGGTGGAAGCGTTCCGCTGGAAGGACGAGAGCCTGTTCGCTCGGGGCTTCCAGTTCCACCCGGAGTGGAACTGGCGCATCCATCCCGTCTACGGACGCATCATGAACGGGTACGTGCGCGCGTGCTGGGAGCGGATGGCGCGGCGGCTCGGCACGGAGGCCACGCCGCTGCAGCCGGTGGTGGCCTGACACTTTCTGTCATTGCGGGCTCGGCCCGCAATCCATGCGGCTTCGCCGGGGCCACGGATCCCGGGTCAAGCCCGGGATGAAAGGGCAGGGCGGGCGGAGAGAATCGCCGCCGCCACCTCCGCGAACCCGGCGCCCCGCTCGCCGCGCGTGACGTACGTCGGCTTGTGCGTGAGCTGGTCCTCGAAGCGCCGGATGTTGGCCACGCCGACGCTGTGCGGGAAGTGTTCGAACATCAGCACGTCGTTGGTGGAGTCGCCGACGTAGACCCAGCGATCGAGCTCGGCGTCGAGGTCGCGCCCCAGCAGCTCGCGCACGATCCAGCGCGCGCCGAACAGCTTGTTGTGGCCGCCGTACCAGCCGTTGACGTGGATCGAGCTGACGGTGGCGTTCATGCCTTCCGCGCGCATCAAGGCCACCACGCGGTCGATGCAGTCCTGCGGCAGGTGCGTGAACTCGCTGTGGTCGATGGCGATGTCGGTTTCGCGGCCGGGGCTGTCCTGCGACAGCGCGGCGCCCGGCACCTCGCTTTCGATGCGGCGCGCGACTGCCTGCATGCGCGCGAAGTTGGCGCTGCGCGTCGCCTCGTCCTGCACGTATAGCTTGCGCAGCGTGCCGGGTTGCGCGCCGTGCGTGAGCGCGACGGCGCCGTTCTCCGCCACGATCGCGTCCACCGGCCATTGCAGCGCGAAGGGTTCGCTCCATCCCACCGGGCGGCCCGTGATCGGGATCACGTGCAGGCCGGCCGCGGCCAGCGCGTCCAGCGCCTGCAGCACGTCGGGCGTGACCGCGCCTTCGGTGGTGAGCGTGTCGTCGATGTCCGTCAGCACGCCCGTGATGCGCGCGCATTCGGCCGCGGGCCAGTCCTGCAGCGGGCGCATGGCCCGCGCCCCGGCGCTCAACGCTGGTCCCACAGCAGCCGGCCGCTCCGTGCGGGACGCGACGGCGTGCGCGAAGGCGCCAGTTGCGGCGCGGCGCTGCTCTGCGCGCTGCGCGCGCCGGCCGCCGGGCAACTGCCGTTGTCGATGTGGAACAGGGCCGCGTTCAGCAGCGGGTCGCGGGTGCTGCCGGCGGCCGCGTCCGGGTCTTCCTCCACCCGGCAGGTGGGCGCGAAGCCGGCCGAATAGTCGCCGAAGCCCTTGGCGTTGGCGCCCCGAATTCGATGGGGAAGTAGGCGTAGCCGCAGTTGTCGCGGCGGCGGAAGCCATAGGGCTTGCCGCAGGTGGTGTCGCCCACCAGCACGACCTGCAGGTCGATGCCCCGCAGGCTGTTGACGATCGATTCGCTGGCCGAGCACGTCTGGCCCGACGTCAGCACGTACACGCGCGGCAGATCGAGCTGCGGCAGGCGCGATCCGCTGGCGTACTGCGTCTCCGCGAACTGCAGGCGGCTTGAGAAGGTGAGGGTGCTCGACGCCGTCTCGGCGTTGCGCTTGTCGTTGTAGCGCAGCTGCTCGAACACCTTGCCCTCCGCCGAAGGGCCCGCGATCATCGAAGCGGCGGCCAGCGCCACGTAGAGGAAGCCGCCGGAGTTGAAGCGCAGGTCGAGCACGAGGTCCTGCACGCCGCCGTCGCGCAGTTCGCGGAAGGTGGTGATCAGGTCGTCCTGCGCGCCGGACTCGTGGTCGTTGAACTGGATGTAGCCGGTGCGGCGGCCCTCGGGGCTGCGCACCACGCGCGTGACCGGCACGGCGTTGGTGTGGTCCTTCAGCAGGTCCTGCGCCGCCCCGGTGGGCAGCACGGTGCTGTAGCGGTCCTTCGGCAGGCCGTTGGCGTCGGGCGTGCGGACCAGCAGCGCGTCGAAGTACGCCGGCACGCTGCTGTAGTTGGCGGCGTCGACGTCGCGGATCTCGCGGTACCAGAGGTAGGCCTCGTCGAGGTAGGCGCGCACGAAGCGCTTCTGGTCCGGCAGCGAGCACATGCCCGCCAGGTCGTCGGACGTGGCGGCGCTGGCGTCGCCGCCGCCGGAGGTGGTGCTGCCCCCGCCGCCACCGCCACCGCAGGCGGCCAGCAACACGGTGGATGCGGCGAGCGCGGCAAGAACAAGCTTCTGCATGGTGGTTCCTCGAAGCGGTCAGCCGGCGTTCTGCAACGCCAGCCCGGCGTGCTCGCGCAGCAGGTGGAAGTGGATCTTGGGAAAGCGCTCCTGTGCCAGCCGCACGTCGTACGGCGAGGTGCACAGGAAGGCCAGCGCGTTGGCCGCGTCGAGCGCCATCCGCTGCGGGTAGGCGTCGGTGAAAGCCTTCAGCTCGGACGGCGTGTCGGCGGTGATCCAGCGCGCGCCGGTGTAGGGGCAGGCCTCCAGCCGCACGTCGCAGTCGTACTCGGTCTTCAGGCGGTGCTGCACCACCTCGAACTGCAGCTGGCCGACCGCGCCCAGCAGCATCGGGCCGCCGATCTCGGGCCGGAACACCGGATCGCACCTTCCTCGCCGAGCTGCGCCAGGCCCTGCTGCAGCTGCTTGGTGCGCAGCGGGTTCTTGAGCACGACCACCGGAACAGTTCCGGCGCGAAGAACGGCAGGCCGGTGTATTGCAGGTTGACGCTGCCGTCGGTGATGGTGTCGCCCAGCTGCACGCCGCCGTGCGTGGTGAAGCCGATGATGTCGCCGGCATAGGCCTCGTCGACCGCTTCGCGCCGCTGCGACAGGAAGGTGACGACCGAGGTCGGGCGCAGTTCCTTGGCCGTGCGCTGCACCTTGAGCTTCATGCCCGGCGTGTACTTGCCCGACGCCATGCGCACGAAGGCGATGCGGTCGCGGTGCGACGGGTCCATGTTGGCCTGCACCTTGAACACCACGCCGGAGAAGGCCGGGTCGTCGGGCTCGACGATGCGCTCGACCGGCTGGCGGTTGACCAGCGTCGTGCTCTTGCGCGACTGCGGCGCCGGCGCCAGTCGACCAGCGCATCGAGCACCTCCATCACGCCGAAGTTGTTGACGGCGGAGCCGAAGAACACCGGCGTCTGCTTGGCCGCGAGGAACGCTGCGTGGTCCCACTCGGGCGAAGCGCCGGCGGCGAGTTCCATGCTCTCGGCGGCGGCGTCGTATTCGGAGCCGAAGCGCTTGTGCAGTTCCGCGGTGTCGGACAGCGGGATCGCATCGAAATCCTGCGGCAGCCGCTCGCTGCCCGACTCGAACACCGTCATGGCCTGTCGGCGCAGGTTCATGATGCCGCCGAAGGTCTTGCCCTTGCCGACCGGCCACGTCATGGGCACGCAGGGCATGCCGAGCTCGCGCTCGACCTCGTCGAGGATGTCGAGCGGCTCGCGCACTTCGCGGTCCATCTTGTTGACGAAGGTGATGATCGGCGTGTCGCGCTGGCGCGCAGACCTCGATCAGCCGCCGCGTCTGCGCTTCGACGCCGTTGGCGGCGTCGATCACCATCAGCGCGGCGTCGACGGCGGTGAGCACGCGGTACGTGTCTTCCGAGAAGTCCTTGTGGCCCGGCGTGTCGAGCAGGTTCACCACGTGGTCGCGGTACAGCATCTGCATGACCGACGAGGCCACCGAGATGCCGCGCTGCTTCTCGATTTCCATCCAGTCGGAGGTGGCGTGCCGCGAGGCCTTGCGGCCCTTGACGGCGCCGGCGATCTGGATGGCGCCCGAGAACAGCAGCAGCTTTTCCGTGAGCGTGGTCTTGCCCGCGTCGGGGTGCGAAATGATGGCGAAGGTGCGGCGGCGCCGGGTTTCGGCGGCCGGGGGCGATGCGGACAAGGAGGACTCCGGGGCGAAGGCGGACGGCCGGGCTGGGAAGCGGCCGCGTCTGACCCCCATATTGTGCCGTGCGGTCGTATTCTGGGCGGATGGCCAAGGAGAAGTCCGACGTGAAGCTGGAGATCGGCGGCCGGGAGGTGACCATCACCAGCCCGGGCAAGCTGCTGATCCCCGAAGCGAAGGTCACCAAGCTCGACCTGGTGCACTACTACCGTGGCCGTGGCCGAGGGCGCGCTGCGCGGCGCCTGCGGACGGCCATGCGTGCTGGTGCGCTACCCCAACGGCATCGGCGAGGAATTCTTCTTCCAGAAGCGGGCCCCTGTCAAACGGCCGGACTGGCTGGAGGTGGCCGAGATCAAGTTCCCGTCGGGCCGCAGCGCCGAGGAAGTCGTGCCCCGGCACGCCGCCGACCTCGCCGGATGGCCAACCCGGCCTGTCTCGAACTGCACCCGCACCCCGTGCGCGCCGGCGACCTCGACCACCCCGATGAGCTGCGCGTGGACCTCGACCCGGTGCCGGGCGTCGAATGGCCGCAGATCGTGGAGGTGGCGCGCGTGGTGCACGCCACGCTGACCGACCCGGGCCTGGTCGGCTGGCCCAAGACCTCGGGATCGCGCGGCATCCACGTGCTGGTGCGCATCGAGCAGCGCTGGACCTTCGACGAGGTGCGGCGCGCCGCGCTGGCGCTCGCCCGCGAGGTGGAGCGCCGCGCCCCCGGCATCGCCACCAGCAAGTGGTGGAAGGAAGAGCGGCACGGCGTCTTCGTCGACTACAACCAGAACGCGAAGGACCGCACGGTGACCTCGGCCTACTCGGTGCGGCCGAAGCCGGACGCGCGCGTCTCCGCGCCGGTCACGTGGCAGGAACTGGACACCTGCGACCCGTCGGACTTCACGCTGTGGACGATGCCCAAGCGCTTCGCGAAGGTGGGCGACCGGCACGCGGGCATCGACGCCGCGCCGCAATCGCTGGAGCCGCTGCTGGCGCTGTCGGCCAGCCAGGAGGCGGCGGGGCAGGGCGATGCGCCCCGGCCGCCGCACTACAAGAAGGGGGCGGGGAGCCGCGGCGGGCGCCGCCTTCAACCGCACCGAGGGCCGGCAAGACAGCGGGCAAGCGGGTGTCGAAGAAGCCGTTGATCGAAGTGGCGCGGGCCGAGCGGGAAGCCGAAGCGGTTGCGGCGGCGGAGGCGTGGAAGGCAAAGCATCCGAAGGCGGCCGCGCACCGGAGCCGGCGGACGTGCTGGTGGACAAGATGCGGGGAGTTCGTCGCTGTGGTACCGGGTGCGGATCAACCTGGAGCATGTGCCGGAGGGGGAGCGGCCGAAGGGGGAGTGATGGGGGCGGGTGTGCAGTGCGGATGGGGGCAGGGCGTGCTGGTTTTCACGCCGGATCCACTGGAGATTTTGGTGTTATCCAGCGAAGTTGCTGGAATTTCTGGAGCGGTGGTGGGTTGAGGGGATGGTGCAGAGGGAGAGAGACGGATATAAATCAGGCACTTGGAGCGGGGAGCAGGCGTGGAAGATGAAGATGGGAGTTGGGTTTTCGCAGCGGAAATGCGGGCTATAACTAGTTAGACGCCAGCCGTGGGAACCGCTCTGTCCTCCTCGTCTGCCCAAGTGCCCGCTGGCGCTTATGCGGTTTTGGGCAGCGGAGGCGTGAGCTCCGTGGGCAAAAGAAGTCCGCGACACGCCGCCGATCGCCGATTGGTCGAAGCTCTTCACGCCGTCGGTGGCGTTGCGCTCCCAGCGAGCATGGAGGCCGCAGTATTGCGTGCCGTCGCTTTGGAGCCGTCGTCAAGTCTGCGCGTGGGCCCCAGCCCGCAGGTTGCGCATCGTCCGCAAGCGCAGTCGGTGAACGCTGCGTGCGCAGCTGGTGTCAGGGTGGGCCTAGCGAGCGCCGGCGGCGCGTCTAACAGGTCGTTCGACACGGACGCCCAACAGCGGGCCTTCGCTTCGCTACCGTCCCTCCTGCCGGTCGCCGGTCAACTCTGTCGTTAGGCCGCACGCCGCTGTAGTTGTGGCTTCCCTCTCCACCGCTGCTGGAAGCTCCGGCCGCAGCCGTCCTTTCTCAGCCTGCACGTGCGCTTCAAGCGTAGAAGCTAGCGACGCCGCCGTGAACCGCAGTCATGTTGGCGCCGCTGGCGCGCGAAGGTCGCCGGGTTGGCCGCGCACAGAACGCTCGCTCAGATCGGTCTAGGTCGCGCGCAAAGTGTCGCACCGGCGCTCCTTGCCAAACAACGCCGAGGCTTCCCTCAGACGCGCCGCGCCAGTATCCTTGTGCCATCAGCTTCCGGGAGGCCGCGTGCCTAACAAGTCGTTCGACACGGACGCCCGAAATCGGTCCTTCGCTTCGCTACAGTTCCTACTGTCGGTCGCCGGTCAACTTCGACGTTAGCGCTCATGGATCGACCCTTGCGGTTTGCCGGCATCGTCATAGTAGGCGCACTGATCTTGCTGCTGTCTCCGCTCCTGATTGGTGTCTGGGCGGTTCACGGTCTGTACGGCCTTGCGTTGTCCATCGGTTGGTGGCTTCGGCACGGCCGCAGAGGGCAGGACTTTCTCGTCGTCTACTCCAACAGTCCAAAGTGGTCGGACTTCTTCTCCGAAGACGTACTTCCTGTCGTTTCTGGCCGAGCCATCGTGGTCGACATTTCCAAGCAACCATCCCGGAAGGCATCTCGCTCTTTGGAGCGGCGATCACACCGGTACTGGGGTGGCAGGGTTGAGCACACGCCGCTCGTTATTCACTTCCGCCACATCGGCCGAGTGACGCAAGTTCGCTTCTATGAGGCTGCGTTGCAGGCGAAGCGGGGTGAGCCGTCGCCCTTGCGCGAGCAGCTTGCCAAGCTGCAAGCACTTACCACATGAGAAACTTGCGCCATGATCGCTAACAAGTCGTTCGACACGGACGCCCAGCGGCGGTCCTTCGCTTCGCTCCGGTCCTTTCCGCAGGTCGCCGGTCAACTCCGACGTTAGACCTCAAGCAATGGCCTACTGCCCCAACTGTTCCGTGGAACTCCTCCTAGTTGAGCTAGAAAGTGGCTGCGCAAACTGTGGGGCGCTGTTCAAAGGCGCCGCGTGGAAACCGACGAACGTGCCGAATACTAGGCCTCCTGCGAGATCGAAGTGGCCGAATCTAGAAGAGGCCAGCGAGATCAATGCTCCTGAGCCGACACCGCCGCCGCAACCCGGACTAATGACCGCGGTCGGTAAGTCATTCCTGCGTGCGCTTCTGGCCGTCCTGATCATGGTTCTGGTGCTCGCGGTTGCGATTTTTAGTGCGATCCCGTATGGGGGCGGGAGTCGAGTGCTAATACTCGTCGCCTGGTTCACCTGCTTCTTCATGGCTGGGTGGACTATGCTGCCGATGGTCAGATATAGCCGTGCGTTTGCGGTAGTTCTGTTTGCACTGTGGGGCGCGCTTGGTCTTTACCTCGGCCCTTACCTCGCTGGGTGGTGGGGTTTCCTTGCACGGGCCTTTGCCTCCGCCACTTTAGGTTCATGTCTTCATCAGTCACCACCCACGTATCGCGCTGGGACGCTTTCAAGTGAGAGGTCGGGTGATGTCTAACAAGTCGTTCGACACGGACGCGGAGCTTGTCCCGGTTAGTTGACACTCTTACCTAACGGAGAGAGGGTCAATGGCAAAGACAAACGGGCCAGCAAGAATCAAGCAGTACAGCCCGGAGTTCAAGCTCAGGGCCGTCCAACTGAGTGACCAGCCCGGGGTGCTGATCAAGGATGTAGCGGATTCGCTGTGCATTCATCCTTTCATGCTCTCCGGTGGCGCAAGCAGGTCAGGGACGGCGAGCTGATGGGCGACCCGCCGCCGCTGTTGCCGCAGGAAGCAGCGGAGCTGCAGCGGCTGCGCGATGTCGAAAGGCAGTTCAAGCGCCTTCAGATGGAGCACGACCTCCTAAAAAAGCTATCCGGTTTGCCTCCGATCGAAGGATGAAGTCTTCGGCTTCATCGAGGCAAACCGGCAAGCCTTCCCGATCCAAACGATGTGCGAGCTGCACGGTGTCACGCGCTCGGGCTTCTATGCTTGGTGCAGTCGGCAACCGAGCCAGCGAGAGCAGGATGATGAAGCCCTGAAGGAGCGCGTGCGCCAGTCCATGCTGAAAGCCGCGGCTTCTATGGCAGCCCCCGCGTGAAGGGGCAGCTATGTCTGGACGGCTGCAGTGTTGGGCGCCGCCGCGTGGCCGCTGATGCGCGAAGCCGGCCTGCAGGGCCGCAGTGCGCGCCTGTACCGGAACTCCAAGGTGCTGCAGCGCGCTTTCTACGCCGGCGTCCCCTACTGTCCCGAGTCCGCCACCACGCAGCAGCAGGACCAGGTCTGGGTCGGGGACGTGACTTACCTCAGAGTCGCCGGCCAATGGCGCTACATGGCGGCCGTGATGGACAAACACACCCGCAAGATCATCGGCTGGAGTCTGGGTGCACGGCGCGACTCGGCGTTGACGCGTGAGGCCTTGGTGCAGTCAGCGTGGAGCCGCTGCGTTAGCCCGGGCGTGGTGTTCCACAGCGATCGCGGCATCGAGTTCGCCAACTTCGAGTTCAGGAAGCAGCTCGGCGAGCTTGGAATGGTCCAGAGCATGAATCGTCCGGGCAGGATGAACGACAACGCGCACATGGAGTCGTTCTTTCACTCGATGAAGTGCGAGGAGCTGTATGGCAAGAGGTTCGAGACGGAGCAGCAGCTGCGAAGCACCTTGAGAAGCTACATCCGCTTCTACAACGATCGACGGCTGCACTCATCGCTGCGATACTTGCCGCCAACGGTCTACGAGAGCCGCATGCAAGGGGCGTCCAGTGTCAACTAAACCGATGCAAGATCCCACCCAGCGGCGGTCCTTCGCTTCGCTCCGGTCCTCTCCGCCGGTCGCCGGTCAACTCCGACTACAAGGGCTTCCCCACCTGTCAAGCGAATAGCTCTCCCTGCCGTCAACGGCATGTAGCGAGCGAGCATGTGCGATCGGTGCAGCGACGGAGCGAAGGATGCGGACAGCGAAACTACAAACGGTCATTAATGCAGCAGTTCAGTTGCTGCGGACCCTGATGAAAGACGCACGCGGGGACCTCAATCGTTAGCCGAGGACGACCAGGGGCCGCCTCCCGGAGTTGAACAGGTACACCCCGCGCAGGTCCAACCTTCACACCATCAACGCTTGCACATCACGCGGTGAAACAACAGCTGTCGACGGTCACGCCGGCAGCTTGAAACTCTCTCCCCTCGCCAGCACGGCCCAGCACATGCGCGCGTTCTTGGCGGCGATGGCCACGATGGCCTTCCAGTAGCCCGCACGTGCCTCCAACTGCACGGCCCATCGACTGAGCGGATCGTCGCGGTGCTTGGCCGATTGCAGCACCGATCGGGCGCCCAGATCAACAGCATTCGCAGGTACGGATCGCCGGCCTTGGTGATGCGTCCCGTGCGCTGCTTGCCGCCCGAGCTGTACTGGCCGGGCACCAGTCCCAGCCAGGCCGACAGCTGGCGGCCGCACTTGAACTCCTGCCCGCGTCCGATCATGGCCACCAGCGCGGTGGCCGTCGTAGGCCCCACGCCAGGAAGCTGCATCAGCTGCCCGGCCGGCGTGCTGTCTTTGGCGATCTGTTCGATGTGGCGGTCGTACTGCGCAATGCGCTCGTCGAGGCGGCTCACCTCGCTGAGCAAGTCGCCCACGACTGTGTTGGCCCAGCCCGGCAGATCCTCCAGCTGGCGCATCGCCTCCTGCCGCACAGTAGACGCCTTGAGCGGCAGGACGATCCCGAACTCCGACAGCAGGCCGCGGATGCGATTGATGGTGGCGGTGCGCTGCTGCACAAAGCCTTGACGGGCGCGGTGCACGAGCAGCTCGGACTGCTGCTGCAGGCTCTTGGGTGGCACGAAGCGCATGGAGGGCCGCGTGACGGCCTCGCAGATCGCTGCTGCGTCGGCAGCGTCGTTCTTCCCCTTCTTGCCAGACAGGCGATACGGTGAGACGAACTTTGGCGCCATCAGCTTGACCGTGTGGCCGTGCGCCGGAACAGCCGCGCCCAGTGATGCGCGCCAGAGCACGCTTCCATGCCCACCAAGCAGCGTGGCATCGAGGCGATCAGCTCCAGCAGTTTGCCGCGCGGAACGCTCGGGCGCACCAGCGCCGGCTTGCCTGTCGCGTCGACGCCATGCACGGCGAACACGTTCTTGGCGAGATCGATTCCCAGAGTGACAATGGCCATGGACTTCCCCTTTCGAACGAGTTGATGAGATTTCGCACTTCCCATCGTGGCACTTCGTTGCCGGTCGCCGCAATACCGCGGCTAGTTCGGGGCGGGGAAGTCCCTTTCATTCGTTAGAGCGCACTGTGGACATTGCGTCGCACTCAGAAGCGGGAACTGGCGGGGATTGGCGCGGGCGAATGGGTCACTCCCATTTGCTAGACGTTCCGGACGCTGCCACTCTCACTTTCATGTGCACCATAGTCATGCAGTTTGCGCGCGCATCAGCTCCGCGACAGTTCGTGGTGTACGTCGGGGGAGATGGAGCTGCGCGACAAATACTCATCTCGGAGCTTCGCAACGTAGTGGGTGGTCATTCAAACATCGCGGTGGTCGTCGATGCGGCGCCCACTGATCCGGTGCCGGATGTTTCTCTGCACGCCGGGGCTGCTCCCGGCAGGCGGAGTACCAAGCGAAGACCTTATCTGTTTGGGGTTTTCATTCAGGTCCGAGATCTACCCGGGCTTGCAACCCAACTCCTACCTAAGTATTGGAGGATTCACCCAGAGTACGATGGCTTTCGCGCGGCGCAGCAAGCAAAGCGGAGGGGTGGTGACGGTGCGCTCTAACAGGTCGTTCGACGCGGACACGCAACTGCATTGCGCCGCGAGCCGTGCGCGGAAGCATACGTCTCGCGGCGCAATGCAGTTACGTGCCGGTCAACTCCGACGTTAGACAGCATGAAGTCCACCTTCGTTCTTTCCGCCGTCATTCATCTGGTGATCGCCGCATACGCCCCTAGTGTGGCCTATGCCGCCGGAGCAGCAGAAGCCTCAGCGACTCCAGCCGACGTGTACACGAGAGCCATTGTGCGGTCCATCTCAAAGAACGATCAGAAGCACCTCTACATCCGGCTAAAACTCCTTCCGGGGGCGAAGCTCCCGTTTTCGACCTTGACCTATCGAGTCATCGACGAGCGGCTTGTCGCAGGATTGCGGGAAGGGGATAGCGTCGCTTTTAAGGCCGAGCGCGTCGATGGCGAGAACGTGCTGAAGGCCATACAAGCCGCCACACCGTGTGAGCGTTTCAGGGAATGCAAGTGATCCAGCCAGGTGCAATGCTGTCTTACAGGTCGTTCGACACGGACTCCCACCGGCGGTCCTTCGCATCGCTGCGGTCCTCTCCGGCGCGCAGCGGTCATCTCCACCGTTAGAGCCCATGCACACCGTGGCGCTCGATCAGAGACTCGAAGTTGCCGCCATCGTGTGCTCGTCGGGCTGGTTCATGGACGCACTGAGAGCGGTGCGCGGACTGGGGCTGCAGTCCTGGTGTGCATCGGCGCAGGTGCCGTGCGCAACCTGGTCTGGGATCACCTGCACGGGTACTCCGTGCCTTCAGCATTGCCAGACATCGACGTCGCCTATTTTGAGGCTCGCGATCTCAGGCCCGAGGCTGACACCGCCCTGCAGGCTCGCTTGCTGGAGCTACTTCCTTCGCAACCGTGGGAGGTGACGAACCAGGCAGGTGTCCACCTGTGGTTCGAGAGCTATTTCGGACATGCCGTGCCTCCGCTTCTCTCGCTCGAGGATGCCATCGCCACTTGGCCGGAGTTCGCCACCTCTGTCGGCGTGACGTTGACGGACGAAGACGCGATCGACGTTCTCGCTCCGCACGGGCTCTCCGACTTGTTGGCGATGCAGGTGCGAAGAAATCCTGCCCGGGTGAGCCTCGCCACTTATCGCCAACGCGTTGCTCAGAAGCGGTACCGCGACCGGTGGCCGAGAGTTACAGTCGTCCCGTGCTGACTCGCTCTGACAGGTCGTTCGCCGGTCGCCGGTCTACTCCGGCCTTGGACGCTATGTGCACCATCACCCGACGTTCCTTTGCTGCTGGTACGCTTCAGGCGCTTTTCCCGGCGACTCTCCTTCGGCACTCGTCACGGGCGGAGGCGCTGGATGGTGCGTTGAAGCAGGGCGTGCGCCCGTGGCTGCTCCGATTGAATGAGGCCACCCTCGCACTGGCCAATGGCAGCGCCTCGCCGCGTTCCCCGGCAGCGAGAAGTCGAGTCGACGCTCGGCGCGCTCGATTTGGCCGACCTCCTACGCGGATTGGACTTCGAGAAGCTTGCAGCCACTGCGCGATTCCCATCAGACGGCGAGGGGATGCAGCGCATGTACTTTTGGATGACGGGGGCCGACTGCAAGTGCTAAGGTTCAGACCGTTCCTCTTTACGTTGAAGAAGGGTGCCGCTGTCGTCCCACATGGCCATCACAACATGGCTACGCTGCACATGGTGCTCGACGGCCGCGCACGTGTTCGCCACTTCGATCGGCTGGAAACGACTGCGACTGAGATGCTGATCCGACCGGTGAGCGACATGGAGGCCGGCCCCGGGGAGATGTCATCCATTTCAGATGAACACCAGAACATTCATTGGTTTGAGTCGCTGTCCGACCGAGTGTTCATGTTCAACGTCGGCGTGTACCAAGTCGGACCCGGGCCTTGGGGGAGCGAGACTATATCGACCCTCTTGGAGGTGTCGCCGTGGGCAGTGGGTTGGTTCGCGCCGCCCGGCTCGGGCGTGCAGAAGCCCATGCGAAATACGGACGGGTCTGACAGCTCGTTCGATGCGGACACGCAGCGGCATCGCGCCGCACAGCGTGCCGGTCTGCTCCGACGGTCAGACCGCAGCCAAACACAAGGAGTTCGTCATGCAGAGTTCAGACACCCCGACTCTCTACGAGTGGGTAGGCGGAATCGAATCACTGAGCCGGCTGACCCGGCGCTTCTATGAGCATGTCCATGAAGATCCTGTGCTCCAGCCGGTCTTTGCCCACATGGATTCCGCTCATTCCGAGCACGTTGCAGCGTTCCCGGCAGAAGTCCCGGGAGGGCCGGCAAGCTACTCCGAGAGCCACGGCGGCCATCCCCACATGATCCAAAAGCACCTCGATCGGCATCTCACACAAGAGATGCGCCGCAGGTGGGTCGAGCTTCTTCTTGCCACCGCCGATGAACTGGGCATGCCGGATGATCCTGAGTTTCGTTCCGCTCTCGTAGGCTACCCGGAGTGGGGCTCGAGGCTTGCCGTCATCAACTCCCAGCCTGGAGCATCTGCAGATCACCATGCGCCGATGCCCAAGTGGGGTTGGGGCGAGGTGAAGGGCCCGTACCGGGGCTGAGTCCATGCAGCAGCGGTCTCACCCTTCGATCGAGAGCACTCGCCCCGGCAAGCCGGGTCGAGACTCTCGTGGCAAGCGCTAGGCTGCATGGAAACGGCATGGGTGATCGCGGGCAGTCTCACGGCTGGAATCGCAGCCGGTTGCTTCTACGGCTTCTGTGCGGCTGCTCACTCTGCGGCGACGACCGGCTACGTGGCGGCTCCAGATCGGCCGCTTCTCAAGCTGCTGACTTCCTTCAATGCCTCACTGACCTTGATCCAGGCCATCGTTCTTCTGGCGTTCATGGCGGCTTCCACGGCGGGAGCCTTCGCAGCGATTGCGGCTCCAGCGATGCTGGTTTCTCGGTTGGCCCCCGAGTCGACGTTCTTGGGGCCCGTCGCCTACGCAGTCCTTTTCCGGGCAGCGCTCCGGGGTGGATCTTCGGGAAACACATTTGGTCGGTCGTGTCGTGAACTGAACCCCTTCCGGGTCGTTCCGGCAGGAACGGCAATGAGGCTGCTCCGCGTTTGCGGTGACAGCCGTGTGCTGGCAAGATCCGCTCAGGAGGAAAAGGGGATTTCCATCCGCCTTGCGGTATCCCGAAGTTCGATGCGCTCCCTTTCGCAGAGGAAAGCCCCATGTTGAACAGCGAAGCTCTCGACGCACAGGTCGTCTCCGGCGTGAGCCTCGGATTCGGCCTGCTGTTCTTCGTGCCGCTGCTGGTGGTCGCCCTCGGTTTCCTCGTCTACTGCGGGTTCGCCCAGCGCAGCGTGGTCCCCGCTGCGCGGAGGCTGAGCATCCTGTGGGTCGTCGCCTCCGTGCCGGCCGCGCTCCTGATCGTGATGGGCCACGCGTTCAACTCCAGCAAGATGAACCCGATCCTGGTGATCCCGATCTGGATCCTGATCGGGCTCGCCGCACTGTGGTTCCCCGTGATGCTCCGGGCCGTGTTCCGGATCAGGCCGGTTTGATGAAGGCGGTCGTTCCATGGGCTCCGCCACGGCTGGAGCCTCGTTGTGGGATGCGACCCGAGCTTCGCCTCTGAACCAGTCCATGGAGATCCGCGCGCCTTCGCCATCCGAACTGCCCGCCGTGCATGCGCTGCTGGCCAGCCATGGCTGGGCGCACCGCCTTCCCGATGCCGCCTGGCTCCAGCAGCTCCCCGGCCAGATCGCACGCAGTGGTGGCGGTGAACGAAGGCGAGGTGGTGGGCTTCGCTCGCGGCGTGACCGACGGGCTCTCCAACGGTTACCTGTCGATGGTCGTGGTGGCCGAGGCGCACCGGGGCCTTGGGCTGGGCGCCCGCCTCGTCCACGCCTTGATGGGCCCGGAGCCGGGGATCACCTGGGTGCTGCGGGCGGAACGACCGGGCGCGCGCCAGTTCTTCGCGCGGCTCGGGTTCACACCGTCTTCTTCAGCGATGGAGCGAACACGCGCAAGCGGCCCATCGGATCCGACAGGATGACTCCACCATGCAACTCCAGATGAAATCGTTCGTACTTGCGATCGGAATGTCCGTCATGGCCGGTGGGCATCTCCACGCCCAGCCCGTCACGCCCGGCGGAGACGTTCCCGTGTGGTGTCGCCATCCAACGCGGGGCCGCAGTGGCAACCGACGGACGCACAGGTCAGCGCAGTCCTCTCGCAGACTCGCGCCTACTTCGATGCGCGCGACACCGGCCGGATCGACGAGGCCTACGCGATGTTCTCGCCCGGTCAAAGGTCCACCGTTCCCTTGGGCGGCTGGCAAAACGCAATCCAGGAGTTCAACGCCGGCGCCGGCGCTCCGAAGGGCCGCCTGATCCGCAAGGTGACCTGGTACAAGGACCCCCGCAGCGCCCGGGCATCTTCGCGGCGGTGGACTTTTCCTCCCAGTTCGATGGCTTGGCGCTGCACTGCGGCTACCTGATCTGGCAGGTGCAAGCGGACGGCACTTTCGCGCTGGCCCGCGAGGAAGAGAATGTGATCGACCGCGCGACGGCGGCGCGGCTGCAGCCGGCGCAAAGCGAGCAACTCCGCGCCCAGTTCGGGTGCTGAAATGCATGCAGGTTGGCCATCTCGCCGTCGGCTTTCTTGCGCTGCTCATGGCGTACGCGCCCTCGGCCCACGCGTGCCAGCCTCCGTGGCCGGGCGAGCGCATGTCCACCGAGCGGGAACTGAGGAAGCTGTACACGGAGCAGGCGGATGCGATCCTGGTGGTGCGCGCCATCGAGCGGGGCGACAACGGAAAGGAAAATCCGACGGCTTTCGAAGGCGAGGGCTGGGCGACGGTGACCGTGCTGCACGTGCTGAAAGGCACCGCGCGGAACAAGGTTCGCTATCGCCTCGGTGGCTGCGGGTACGGGGGAATGTGGGCCACGCACCTTGCCAAGGACAAGGACACGGTCGTCCTCCTGAACGGCGATCGCGTGTTCTATGGGGTGGAGCTTGCGCCGGGCCGCACTGCGCGCAGCCACGCGGAAGAGGTTCTGCGCGGAGGCTCGGACGGTCCGATGCCGCGCTAGAACCGGGATGACCGCCTTGCAGCCTGGCACACGCCCGCAACGCGGCGCTTTCGGTGCCGGGACGCTGGCGCACACGCCCGATGGGTTGGTGCGAATCGAGAATCTGTCGGTAGGCGACCTCGTGTTGTGCCAGCCCGCCGGCGGAGGGCAACGCTCCAGCGGCAACGTGACCGCGACGCACAGGCACGAAGTCCACCCGGTGCTGCTGCTGGCGGTCTGCCCGCTGCAAGGCCCTCGATCGCTGCACACCGTCAACCTGTACTACTGCCGGGAAAAGCGGCAGAGTGTCGGCCGCTCGCCGTACGTGCAGGGCGGGACCGAGTACCTCCTCGCCACGCCCAGCCAGCGATTCTTCGCGCCGCGGGATCCGGAGCGCTATTCGCCCACCGACCCCATTCCCCCGCCAAGTTGGAAGGAACTCCGCTTGCTGGATGGCATCGCGGAGATCGAGGCCCTCCATGGCACCACGGCGCAGGTGGAGAGCACCGACCGGTGTACGGCGGGGGCGCCCCGCACGTCGGCTTCATGCCTTTCAGCCACAGGCAATGGTGGGACGGCGGCAAGACGGTGGACATGGCTTCGCGCCCGCTGCGCGTCGACAATGCCGACGTTCCACCGGTCACGGAAAGCAACAGCGCGCTCGTGTCCATGACCGGTTACGCCATCGAAGTCGAAGGCGACTGCGCCTTCTTCGTGGGGAAGGCGGGCCTCTGGACCCGCGGCTGAACCTCCCACCCCGGACTTCGTCCTTGCCCCGGTCCACACCGACTGGCAAGATGCGCAACCCCATGCGCTCGAGACTCCACTTCACCTAGGAAACGATGGAAGCCTGGCTTGTCCTCCTCGGCGGCTCCGCGCTGGTCGGCGCGCTCAGCGGCTGGTACCTGCGCGGTGCGCCCGCATGGCTCGTTGCCGCCCTGCTGCCCGCCGGCGCGTTCCTCGCCCTGTTGCTGGTGCAGGAGTACCTGTTGCCCAGCGGCGGGGGCGGCGCCAGCATGTGGCCGGTCGCTTTCGTCGTCGGCGGAACGGCTGCGGCCTTCACGAGCTGTTGTGCGCTGTTGCTCGTCATGGCGGTTCGTCCGAGGCGCGCCGAACCGTGACGCGCACTCCCACTTCGAACGGCGTCGCCCGCTGCGGCTGGGCCGACGGCGACGACGCCCTGATGGCCCGCTACCACGACGAGGAATGGGGCGTGCCGCAGCGCGATGCACGCATGCTCTGGGAGATGCTGGTGCTCGAAGGCTTCCGTGCGGGCCTGTCGTGGCGCACGATCCTGCACAAGCGCGAGGCCTTCCGCCGCGGCTTCGCGGATTTCGATCCGGCCAAGGTGGCGCGCTTCGGGCCGGAGAAGGTCGACCAGCTGCTGGCCGACCCCGGCATCATCCGCTCGCGCGCCAAGATCGAAGCCACCATCGCCGCCGCGAAGATCTACTGCGACATGGCGGCCCGCGGCGAAGACTTCGCCGACTTCTGCTGGTCGTTCACCGGTGGCAAGGTGCTGCGCGGCGACGGCCGCACGCTGCCCGTGAGCACGCCCAAGTCCGAAGAGATCTCGAAGGAGCTCAAGCGGCGCGGCTTCAAGTTCGTCGGGCCCGTCATCGTCTATGCGTGGATGCAGGCGGTCGGCATCGTCGACGACCACGCCATCGGGTGCTTCCGCCGATGACACCGCAGATCGCCGTCCTGATGGCCGACTACAACCGCTGGATGAACACCCGCCTGTACGAGGCCGCCCCGCCCTGCCGCCCGCGGAACTGGCGCAAGACAAGGGCGCGTTCTTCGGCTCCCTGCTCGGCACGCTGAACCACATCGCGGCGGGCGACACGATCTGGCTGCATCGCTTCTGGCGCCACCGGGGCGGCTTCGCGTCGCTCGACCCGCTGGCGGACATGCCGTGTCCCGCATCCTTGACCCAGCCGCTGGCGGACGGCCTGCCCGGATTGCGGATCTACCGCGAACGCCTCGATGGCCTGATCGCCGCCTGGGCCGCGGAACTCACGCCCGCGCATCTGGCGGGAGACTTCACGTACACGAGCACGGCCGGCGGCGTGTTCCGCAGGAACTTCGGCGCGCTCGTGCAGCATTTCTTCAACCACCAGACGCACCACCGGGGACAAGCCACCACCTTGCTGTCGCAAGCAGGCGTGGACATGGGCGTCACGGACCTGGTCGCCCTCATCCCGAACCAAGATGCCTGAAGCCTCCAGATCGTTTCCTGTCGAAGGCGGCTGCGACTGCCGTGCCGTCCGCTACCGCATGGAGTCCGCGCCGCTGTTCGTGCATTGCTGCCACTGCCGCTGGTGCCAGCGCGGATCCGGGGCCGCCTTCGCGCTCAACGCGATGATCGAGGCCGACCGCGTGACGCACCTCGGCGTCGAGCCCGAGGTGATCGACACGCCGTCGGAGAGCGGCGCGGGGCAGAAGATCGCCCGCTGCCCGCGCTGCCGCATCGCCGTGTGGAGCAACTATGCCGGCTCCGGCCCGGCGGTGCGCTTCGTGCGGGTCGGCACCCTCGACAACCCCGACTTGCTGCCGCCCGACATCCACATCTTCACGGCGTCGAAGCAGCCCCGGGTGCAGTTGCCTGCCGACGTGCCCGCCGTGCCCGAGTACTATGACCGCGCGGCCTACTGGCCGGCCGAGAGCCTGGCGCGCCGGCAGGCGCTGCTGCAACGCGCATCGTCCCCCTGAGCACCGGAGGTTTCCTGTTCGATTTCCTCACATCCACGAAGCGTCCCGCCTCCGGGACGCCGGTGCTGCCCGCCGCGCAGGTCCTCGAACGCCTGCGGGCGCTCGATCGCACGACGTCGCCGTGGCGCATCGTCGACGGCGCTTCGGAAGGCGTCGACCTCATCGCCGAATGGAAGATCGTCGATGCGCGCTGGTACGAGATTTTCGCCAAGGCGAGCCTGACCAAGGTGTTCCGCATCTTCCTGAAGCTCGATGAAGCATCGAAGCAGGTGCGCGCGCAGGATCGCGAGTACGAGGTGTCCCGGCGCGCCGGCGTGCCCACGCTGGCGTTCAGCGCCAAGGGCTTCAAGGGCCAGAGCAGCAGCATCGAGTTCGGCGCCTCGTACGGCTTCAAGGAAGACCTGTCCGTCGGCGAGCAGTACAAGTACTTCTTCAAGACGTCCGAGATCAAGGACCCGGTGCAGCAGGCCGTGCTGGCCTGCGGCTGGGTCTACAAGGGCGTTGCGTTCGGCAAGCTCTAGGCCGCGAACACCTTCGCCAGCTCGAAGGGCGTCGTCACCTCCAGCTGGTCGTAGCGGCAGTCGGCCGCCGGCTTGTCGGGGCGCCAGCGCAGGAAGATCGCGGCGTGGCGGAAGCGGTCGCCCTGCAGGTGGTCGTACTTCACCTCCACCACCTTCTCGGGCCGCAGCGGCTCCCAGCGCAGGTCCTTGCCGCCGCTCCAGCGGCTCTGCGCACCCGGCATGCGCTGGGCGTCGCCGGTGGTGGCGCCGGCCCATTCGCGCCACGGGTGCTCCTCCACGCCGGAACGCAGCGGCGCCAGTTCCTCCACCAGCTTCTCGCGCATCTCCATCGTGAAGGCCGACGTCACGCCGACGTGCTGCAGCACGCCCGCATCGTCGTAGAGCCCGAGCAGCAGCGAGCCGACGGCGTCCTCGCGGTCCTTGTACCAGCGGAAGCCCGCCACCACGCAGTCGGCGCTGCGCACGTGCTTGACCTTCAGCATCGCGCGCTTGCCGGGCTGGTAGGGGGCGTTCTCCAGCTTGGCGATCACGCCGTCGAGCCCGGCGCCTTCGAACTTCTCCAGCCATTCCTCGGCCTGCGCGCGGTCGCGCGTCATGGCCGTGAGGTGCAGCGGCGCCTTGGCCTTGCCCAGCAGCCGCTCGAGCCGCACGCGGCGTTCGGACTGCGGCAGTTCCATCGTCGACTTGCCGCCCGCACCCAGCAGGTCGAAGGCGACGAAGCTGGCCGGCGTTTCCTTCGCGAGGCGCGCCACGCGCGACGCGGCGGGGTGCAGGCGCTGCTGCAGGGCGTCGAAGTCGAGGCCGCCGTTGCGGGCGATCACGATTTCGCCGTCGAGCACGCAGCCCTTGGGCAGCGCCTCGTGCAGCGCCTTCTCCAGCTCGGGGAAGTAGCGGTTCAGCGGCCGCAGGTCGCGGCTTTGCAGGTAGGTCTGGTCGTTGCCGCGGAAGACCAGGGGCGCGGAAGCCATCCCACTTGGGTTCGAACAGGAAGCCCTCGGCGGTGGGCAAGGCTTCGGCGACCTTGGCCAGCATCGGCTCGATCGGGGCGGTGGGGAGTGCAGCGGACATGCCGCGTTTGTAACCGCTGCGAGCGCGACCGTGGGGAAATTGGCATGGGTTAGGTGCATCCGCCGGTTTCCGATAAAATCCGCGCAACCGAGGAGCGTTGCAGCGTCCATCTACGGACGCGAGGCTCGGAACACATCGCAACGACGCTCACCCACTTTCCGTGCGGTGAGAAATCCCCCCGGAAGTGGCTGACCTCGCTAACCCAAGCCTTTGGAGCCACCCATGAACGCCGTTCTCAAGCCCGTTGCCACCAACGATTGCGCCATTGCCGACCTGTCGCTCGCCGACTGGGGCCGCAAGGAAATCCGCATCGCCGAAACCGAGATGCCCGGCCTGATGGCCATCCGCGACGAGTTCGCCAAGAGCCAGCCGCTCAAGGGCGCGCGCATCACCGGCTCGCTGCACATGACGATCCAGACCGCCGTGCTGATCGAGACGCTGCAGGCGCTGGGCGCCACGGTCCGCTGGGCCTCGTGCAACATCTTCTCCACGCAGGACCACGCCGCCGCCGCCATCGCCGCGGGCGGCACGCCGGTGTTCGCCATCAAGGGCGAGTCGCTCGAAGACTACTGGGACTACACGCACCGCATCTTCGACTTCGGCGCCAAGGGCAGCGCGGGCGAAGGCCCCAACATGATCCTGGACGACGGCGGCGACGCCACGCTGCTGATGCACCCGGGCCAGCGCTGCGAATCCGACCTGTCGCTGATCGACACGCACTCCAGCGAAGAAGAGCGCATCCTCTACGCCGCCATCCGCGCCAAGCTGAAGGAAGACCCGACCTGGTACTCGCGCAAGGCGAAGGAGATCATCGGCGTCACGGAAGAAACCACGACCGGCGTGCACCGCCTGATCGACATGGCCAACAAGGGCCTGCTGAAGTTCCGCGCGATCAACGTCAACGACTCGGTCACCAAGAGCAAGTTCGACAACCTGTACGGCTGCCGCGAGTCGCTGGTCGACGGCATCAAGCGCGCCACCGACGTGATGATCGCCGGCAAGGTCGCCGTGGTCGCCGGCTACGGTGACGTGGGCAAGGGCTCGGCCCAGGCCCTGCGCGCGCTGTCGGCGCAGGTGTGGGTCACCGAGATCGACCCCATCAACGCGCTGCAGGCCGCCATGGAAGGCTACCGCGTCGTCACGATGGAATACGCCGCCGACAAGTGCGACATCTTCGTCACGACCACGGGCAACAAGGACGTGATCACGTACGACCACATGGCCAAGATGAAGGACCAGGCGATCGTCTGCAACATCGGCCACTTCGACAACGAGATCGACGTCGCGTCGCTCGAGAAGAACTGCAAGTGGGACGAGATCAAGCCGCAGGTCGACCACGTGATCTTCCCCGACGGCAAGCGCATCATCCTGCTGGCCAAGGGCCGCCTGGTCAACCCGGGCTGCGGCACGGGCCACCCCAGCTACGTGATGTCCTCGTCCTTCGCCAACCAGACGCTGGCGCAGATCGAGCTGTTCACCAAGCCCAACGACTACGAAGTCGGCCAGGTCTACGTGCTGCCCAAGCACCTCGACGAGAAGGTCGCGCGCCTGCAGCTGTCCAAGCTCGGCGCCCAGCTCTCCGTGCTGACGGATGCGCAAGCCGCGTACATCGGCGTGGACAAGAACGGCCCGTACAAGCCCGATACCTACCGGTATTGATGACGAATGACAAATGACGGATGACTCGTCCGTCATTTGTCATCGACGCGCAAGCGAAGTCATCTGTCATGCGTGCCGACCAGCTCCTCGTCGAGCGTGGCCTCGCGGCCACCCGCTCGCAAGCCCAGCGCCTCATCGCGTCGGGCGTGCAGTGGTTCGACGGCGCGGCCTGGAAGCCCGTGGCCAAGAACGGCGACGAGCTTCCGCCGGCGGCGCAGCTGCAGTTGCTCGACACCGCGGAATCCCGCTACGTGTCGCGCGGCGGGCTCAAGCTGGAAGGCGCGCTGCGCAGCGCGGGGCTGGACGTCACCGGCTGGACCTGCCTCGACGTGGGCCAGTCGACCGGCGGCTTCACCGATTGCCTGCTGCAGCAAGGCGCTGCCCGCGTGGTCGGTGTCGACGTCGGCCATGGCCAGCTGCACCCCAAGCTGCGCGGCGACGCGCGGGTCCGGGCGATCGAGAAGCTCAACGCCCGCGAGCTGCACGAGCGGCACGTCGGCAAGGACTTCGACCTCGTCACCGGCGACCTGTCGTTCATCTCGCTCACGCTGGTGCTGCCGGCGCTCGCGCCGCTGCTCAGGGCGGGCGGACAGCTGCTGATGCTGGCCAAGCCGCAGTTCGAGCTGCAGCCGGGGCAGGTCGGCAAGGGCGGCGTCGTGCGCGACGCGTCCCTCTACGCCGAAGTCGCGCAGCGGCTCCAGGCCTGCTGCACGGCGCTCGGCCTGCAGGTGATGGGCTGGTACGACAGCCCGATCCGGGGCGGTGACGGCAACCGCGAATTCTTCATCCATGCCCGGGCGGCCGGAGCCCATGATGCTTCCCCTCAGCCTCGAATTCTTTCCCCCAAGACGCCAGAAGGCAGCGAGAAGCTGCGCGGCGTCCGCAAGCAGCTCTACGCGCTGCGCCCGGAGTTCTGCTCGGTCACCTACGGCGCCGGTGGCTCCACGCAGGGCGGGACCTTCAACGCCGTCAGCGAGATCCGGCCGAAGGCGTGGAAGCCGCTTCGCACTTCTCGTGCGTGGGCGCGACGCGCGCCAAGGTGCGCGACCAGCTCGGCACGCTCGCGTCCATGGGCATCAAGCGGCTGGTGGCGCTGCGCGGCGACCTGCCCAGCGGCTACGGCATGGGCGGCGAGTTCCAGTACGCCAGCGACCTCGTGCAGTTCATCCGCGACGAAACCGGCGACACCTTCCGCATCGAAGTGGCCTGCTATCCCGAAGTGCATCCGCAGGCGCGGTCGCCGCAGGCCGACCTGCAGGCCTTCCCCGGCCAAGGTGCGCGCCGGCGCCGATTCGGCGATCACGCAGTACTTCTACAACGCCGATTCGTACTTTCGTTTCGTGGATGAAGCACGCAAGCTCGGCATCACGACGCCGGTGGTCCCCGGTATCATGCCGATCACCAATGCATCCCAGCTCTTGCGTTTCTCCGACGGCTGCGGCGCCGAAGTGCCGCGGTGGATTCGCCTGCGCCTGCAAAGCTATGGCGACGACACGGCGGCCATCAAGGAGTTCGGCGCCGAAGTCGTGGCCGAACTCTGCCAGCGCCTGCGCGCCGGCGGCGCGCCCGGGATCCACTTCTACACGATGAACCAGTCCGCACCCGTTCTCGAGATCTGCCGGAGACTCGGTTGGCCGGCCTGAGCGGCGCCTGGCGCCTGCTGGTCCTGCCGCTGGCGTTCGCCGCGCTGCAGTGGGCGCCGGTGACGGTGGCTTCGGAACTCACGGAGCCGCTCGCGCAGGCCGTGGCCGGGGCCATCGCGGAACCCGCCGTCGAAGCCGAGGAGTCGGTGCACGGTGAAGCGTCGTGGTACGGCCCGCGCTTCCACGGTCGGCCCACCGCCAGCGGCGAGCGCTTCGACCGCGAGGCATTGACGGCCGCCCACCGCAGCCTGCCTTTCGGCACGGTGGTGCGCGTGGAGAACCTGCGCACCGGCGATTCGGTGGACGTGCGCATCAACGACCGCGGTCCGCACGGCAAGCGCAGCCGCATCATCGACCTGAGCGAAGCGGCCGGCCGCGTGCTGGGCATCGGCCGCCGCTCCGGCGTGGCGCCGGTGCGCCTCACCATCGTGAAGAGCGAACGGCGCTGATCCTCCGGCACCCATCTTGCTCAGCAGGAGCAGATGGGGCGCCGATGCTCCATCCGCGCGCGGCCACGAGCCGCGTGTGCAATCCAATGGAGTACACAACATGAAAAAACGGAATGCCGTCGCGTGCGCGGCCGCCATGGCCTTGCTCGCATCCGGTGCGCAGGCGCAGAGTTCGGTGCAGCTGATGGGAACGGTCGACGTCTGGGCGGGCAGCCCGGAGATGGCGGGTGACGGCGCGCGCCGCACCGTGGTCAACAGCGGCGGCCTCACCACCTCGTGGTTCGGCTTCAAGGGCAGCGAAGACCTCGGCGGCGGCCTGAAGGCGAACTTCGCGCTCACCTCTTTCCTGCGCGCCGACAGCGGCACGCCCGGCCGCTTCACCGGCGACGGCTTCTTCTCGCGCGACGCCAGCGTCTCGCTTCGAGCACGTCGTGGGGCTCGCTGACGTTCGGCCGCGCGCTCGCGCCCAACTTCCTGCCGACGATCCTTTTCAACCCGCTGGGCGATTCGTTCACCTTCTCGCCGCTGGTGCTGCACAACAACGTGGGCCTGTTCAACGCCAGCGGCTGGACGGCCACCACGCCGTCCGACACCGGCTGGTCGAACGAGATCGTCTACAGCACGCCGAGCTTCGGCGGACTGACCGCCAACGTGCACTACCAGCTGGGCGAGCAGGCCGGCACCAACGGGCCGCACAACTTCGGCGCCAACCTGCTGTACTTCAACGGCGCCTTCGCGGCGACCGCCTTCTACGAGCGCGACGACCGGGCAACCCGGCCGGCCTGCCGTTCGCCACGGCGGACACGAAGAAGGACTGGATGGTCGGCGCTTCGTACGACTTCACGGCCGTGAAGCTGTTCGCCACGTACGGCCGCGCGCGGTCCGACACGCTGGTGCCCAAGGCGCGCACCGCATCGCTCGGCGCTTCGGTGCCGGTGGGCGGCGGCAAGCTGCTGGCGGCCGTCGCGCGCACCGAGGTGAACCCGGGCAACACGCGCAAGACGGCGACGGTGGGCTACGACTACAACCTGTCGAAGCGCACGGATGTGTATGCGATGGCCCTGCGTGACAGCATCACGGGCTTCAGCAGCGGCACCACCTTCGGCGCCGGCGTCCGCCACCGGTTCTGAGCCGGCGGTCAGCCCCCGCTCTCGACCCCGAAACCCTGCCCGCGGCCCCGGCCCAGCACTTCCACGAGCTGGGGCAGGGCCGCCTGCAGGGCGGGCTTGAGCGTGTGCGGCGGGTTGACCAGGGAAACACGCCGCTGGCCGTCAGGCCCGGCCGCACTTCCTTCTCTCCGTGCACGACCACCTTGGTCCGGGCAGGCGACTGCCCGATGTTGAGCGTGGCGTGCAGCCGTGGCTTGCCGGCCTGGTTGGCCAGCGTCTTCAGGCGCCGCGGCAGCTCGTGGGCCTCGGGCCGCGGGATGACCGGGTACCAGACCATGTAGCTGCCGGTGGCGAAGCGCTTGAGCGACTCCCCGATGCAGGCGGTGACGCGGCCGTAGTCGTCCTTGATCTCGTAGCTGGGGTCGATCACCACGAGCCCGCGCCGCGACGGCGGCGGCAGCAGCTTGCGCAAGCCTTCGAAGCCGTCCTCGCGCGCCGGGGCGACCTGGCGGCCCGCTTCGAGCTGCTCGACGTGCTGCACCAGCGCCTTGCTGTCGGTGGGGTGGAGCTCGAACAGCCAGAGCTTGTCGCGCGCTTCCTGCCGCAGCAGGGCCTGCGTGACGAAGGGCGAGCCGGGGTAAATCCGGTTCTTGCCGGACGGGTTGAAGCTGGCGATGAGCGCGAGGTAGTCGGCGATCAGCGGCGCGGCCGTCGCGGGATCGGCGGCCAGCGGGCTGGCGAGCAGCTTCTGGATCCCGTCGGCGGCTTCGCCCGAGGTGCCGGCGAACTCGCTGTCGAGGCGGTAGAGGCCGGCGCCGGCATGGGTGTCGACGACGGTGATGGCCGTCGGCTTGGCCGTGAGATGCTTCACGACGGCGATCAGCACCATGTGCTTGAGGACGTCGGCGTGGTTGCCGGCATGGAAGCCGTGGCGGTAGCTGAACATGTTGGTCCGATGGTACCGTCCCGGGTGGCCCGAAGCCACGGATTCCCGTCTCCGCGGGAATGACGAATGTTTTTCGTATAATGCCGGGTTCCGTAGCGCACTTGGGCCCCGCGACGGAAGCTTCACCTCCCACCTAAGAGATCCCCGCCAGAGGGACACCGACCGTGGAAAAGGGCCCGCCAAACCAGAAACCTCATGTCTTATACCGTCAGCGCCAAACCCGCCGACGTGAAGCACGAGTGGTTTGTGATTGACGCCACCGATATGGTGCTCGGACGGGTAGCCAGCGAAGCTGCCCTCCGTCTGCGCGGCAAGCACAAGGCCATTTACACGCCTCACGTCGATACCGGCGACTTCATCGTCGTCATCAACGCCTCCAAGCTCCGGGTCACCGGCGCGAAAGAGACCGACAAGATCTACTACCGCCACACCGGCTACCCGGGCGGCATCCGCCAGCAGACCTTCAAGGAAATGCAGGCCAAGCACCCCGGCCGCGCGCTCGAGAAGGCGGTCAAGGGCATGCTGCCCAAGGGCCCGCTGGGCTACGCCATGATCAAGAAGCTGAAGGTCTACGGTGGCGCCGAGCACCCGCATACCGCGCAGCAACCGAAGCCGCTGGAAATTGCTGGAGTGTCGAAATGATCGGTGAGTGGAACAACGGCACCGGCCGTCGCAAGAGCAGCGTCGCCCGCGTGTTCATCAAGAAGGGCACCGGCAAGATCACGATCAACGGTCGTGACATCCAGTCGTTCTTCGGTCGTGAAACCTCGATCATGATCGCCAAGCAGCCGCTGATGCTGACCGAGAACGCCGAAACGTTCGACATCCAGTGCAACGTGCACGGCGGTGGCGAATCCGGCCAGCCGGCGCGGTGCGCCACGGCATCACCCGCGCGCTGATCGACTACGACGCGGCCCTCAAGCCCGTCCTGTCCGCTGCCGGCTTCGTCACCCGCGACGCCCGCGAAGTGGAACGCAAGAAGGTCGGCCTGCACTCCGCTCGCCGCCGCAAGCAGTTCAGCAAACGTTAAAGCTTTCAGGCGCCTGGCGCCTGATGAGCTAGGATGGGGCTCTCACGAGCTTTCGTCCGACACCAAGCCGCACAAGTTCGTACTTGTCGCGGCTTTGTTGTTTGGGCAGCATCTTCGACCATGCGTTTCAAATTGCTCAGGCGCCGCCTGACGATCAGTTCCCCGCGGATGGCAATCCGCAGCGCCATGCCATGGCCCCTGCGGTGGGCCGGCGTCGCCGTCTGGCTGGGGTTCTGCGCCGCCATGAGCCTGTGGGCCTTCGAACTGGGCAAGGACCTCGCGGGGGTGGACGACAACGCCAAGGAGGAACTCGTGCGGCTGCGCGACGACAACCACAAGCTGCAGGCCGAGCGCGATCGCGTCCAGTCGATCCTGAACACCTCGGGCACCGCCATCATCGCGGAGCGCGCCGCGCAGGAGCGCCTCACCGCGCAGATCCGCACGCTCGAAGCCGAGAACCGCACGCTGCGCGAAGACCTCGGCTTCTTCGAAAAGCTGATGCCCGCCAGCGGCACCGAGAACGTCGCCATCCGCGGCCTGCATGCCGAGGTGCTGTCCGGAACCCAGTTGAAATGGCAGGTGCTGGTGATCCAGCCCGCCAAAAACGCCGCCGAATTCCGCGGCAAGCTCGAAGTGAGCGTGTCCGGCACCCGCGAAGGCAAGCCCGGATGATGCCGGTCGCCGGCGGGGCGCAGCCCTTGCAGTTCCGGCAGTACCGGCGCGTCGAGGGCATGGCCGACCTGCCGGCCGACGCCGTCGTCAAGAACGTGTCGGCCCGGGTGCTCGAAGGCGCCGTCAGCCGCGCGGTGCAGAACGTCTCTTTGTGATCCGTCGTTGTCCAACCACCCGTTGAGGAGCATTCCATGTTCGGTAAGAAAGCCCAGCCGCCCATCAAGAGCCTGATCGCCCGGGGCACCCGCATCGAAGGCAACGTGAAGTTCAGCGAAGGCCTGCGCGTCGACGGCGAGGCCTTCGGCGACATCACCGCCACCACCGAGGAAACCAGCCTGCTGGTGATCTCCGAAGCCGCGATCGTCGAGGGCGGCGTCACCGCCGACCACGTGATCATCAACGGCACGGTGCGGGGCCCCGTCCACGCCCGCGAACTGCTGGAACTGCAGCCCAAGGCCCGGATCGAGGGCGACGTCTCCTATGTCGCGCTTGAAATGCACCAGGGCGCCGTCATCTCCGGACAGTTGCGTCCCCTGATGGTGAACGCCGCCGAGGGCGACGAAAAGCCCTTACTGAAGCTGGCGGCAAAGAACGCCTGACGGTCGCCGGCCCGCCGGTCGGCTACCATAGGGGCAGCCCTTTTTGAAAGAAGCCCATGAGCGCAGTTGCCGAGAACGTGTCCACTGAAATGCCGCAACCGCTGCTGTTCACCGACAGCGCGGCCGCGAAGGTCGCCGACCTCATCGCCGAGGAAGGCAACCCGGACCTGAAGCTGCGCGTGTTCGTGCAGGGCGGCGGCTGCTCCGGCTTCCAGTACGGCTTCACCTTCGACGAAGTCACCAACGACGACGACACGGTGATGACCAAGAACGGCGTCTCCCTGCTGATCGACGCGATGAGCTACCAGTACCGGTCGGCGCCGAGATCGACTACAAGGAAGACCTGCAGGGCGCCCAGTTCGTCATCAAGAACCCGAACGCCACCACCACCTGCGGTTGCGGCTCGAGCTTCTCGGCCTAAGCCGGGTAGGTTCCCCCAGCACACGGGCGCCTCTGGCGCCCGTCGTGCTTTGGAGCTCCAGTTTTTCGCGGCGGACGGCCTTGCGGGCCAGCCAGGCGAACGCCGCGCCTTCCACCTGCTGGGGCGGCAGGCCGTGAGCGGCGCTCGATTCCACCTTGGACTGGGGCAGCAGGGCCTGCAGCCGCCGCATCAGCGTGCCGTTGAGGGCGCCGCCGCCGCAGACGATCAGCCGCTGCAGGTCGGGCTGGTGGCGCTGCACTTCGCCGGCGCAGGCGCGGGCGGTGAGCTCCGTCAGGGTCGCCTGGACGTCGGCCGGTGCCGCGGCGCCGTGCGCCTGCAGCCGCGCGTCGAGCCAGGCCGGTTGAACAGGTCGCGTCCGGTGCTCTTGGGCGGGGGCAGGGCGAAGTACGGTTCGGCCAGCAGCGAAGCCAGCAGGTCCGGCAGCACCGTCCCCGAGGCCGCCCAGCGGCCGTCGTCGTCGTAGGGCGCGCCGGTCTGTTCGGCGCACCAGCCGTCCATCAGGGCGTTGCCCGGACCGCAGTCGAAGCCCAGCATGGCGCCGCCGGGCCGCAGCAGCGTGACGTTCGAAATGCCGCCGATGTTCAGCACGCCGACGGTCGCACGGGGATCGCCGAAGACGGCCTGGTGGAAGAAGGGCGCCAGCGGCGCGCCCCCGGCCGCCCGCGGCGACGTCGCGGCTGCGGAAGTCCGCCACCACGTCGATGCCGGTGAGCTCGGCCAGCAGCGCCGGCTGGGCGAGCTGGATGGTGTAGCCGGTGCCGTCGAACTGCTGGGGGCGGTGCCGCACGGTCTGGCCATGGGCGCCGATCGCAGTCACCGCCGAGGCGGGCAGGCGCGCTTCCGCCAGCAACTCGTTCACCACGTCCGCATAGACGCGCATCAGTGCGTTGCCGGCCAGCCAGGCGCGGTGCAGTTCGTCGGGGCCCGAGGCGTTGAGCGCCATCAGCTCCGCGCGCAGGGGATCGGGGAAGGGGGCAGAGGCGTGCTGCAGAACTTGCACGCCGGCGCTGAAATCGGCCAGCACGCCGTCGACGCCGTCCATGGACGTGCCGGACATGAGGCCGATGAAGAGGTCTTTCGCCATGCGCGGATCGTAGCCCGCTCGCTGTCAATCCGGCGGCACTGTCATCCCGGGCGAATGGCTGTCATCCCGGACTTGATCCGGGATCCATGCCGCGGTGGATCGAGTGCTGTCGCTGGATTGCGGGTCGAGCCCGCAATGACAGGAATTGGGTCAGCGTGCCGAAGCGAACTGCGTCTGGCCGGTGACTTGCGCAGCGGCTGCCGCCAACTGGCCGCGCAGGGCGGTGGAGGCGCGGTCGAAGTCGGGGCGGGCGGCGACCGACAGGGCGACGCCCTGCGTGGCGCGCGCACGGGCCACTTCGAGCGGGTCGCGGTGCACGCCGTTCTCGCGGAACTCGAAGTGCAGGTGCGGGCCGGTGGACCAGCCGGTGGTGCCGACGGCGCCGATGCGCTGGCCGCGTTCGACCGGGGAGCCCCGGCGCACGTCGATGCGGCTCAGGTGGGCGTACACGGTGGTGTCGCCCTTGCCGTGGTCGATCTGGACCACGTTGCCGTAGCCGCCCATGGTGCCGGCGAACTCGACCCGGCCATCGGCCACGGTACGCACCGGGGTGCCGGTGGGCGCGCCGTAGTCGACGCCCTTGTGGGCGCGCCAGGTCTGGTGGATCGGGTGCATGCGCATGGAAAAGCCGCTGGTGACGCGGGTCAGTTCCATGGGCGAGGCGAGGAAGGCGCGCTCGAGCGACTCGCCGCGGAAGTTGTAGTAGCCGCCGCGCTTGCCGGCTTCCCGGAACCACATGGCTTCCGGGTGCGGCCGTTGTTGACGAATTCGGCGGAGACCACGCGGCCGGGCCGCATCGGTTCGCCGTCGGCTTCCAGCGTTTCGTAGACGACCGAGATGCGGTCGCCGCGGCGCAGGCCGCGATGGAAGTCGACTTCGCCGAAGATGTCGACGAGCTGCAGGGTGACCTGGTCGGGAATGCCGGCTTCGTCGGTGGTCGCGAACAGCGAGCTGCGGACGATGCCGCTGGCCACGCGCAGCGACGGCACGAGCGGGGCGTTTTCGAGGCGGGCGGCGAACTTGCCGTCCTGCTTCTCGACCACCGTGCGCTTGAAGAAGCGGGGTTCGTCCGAAGCCCAGCGCGCGCGCAGGCTCAGCAGGTTGCGGCTTTCGGTGGCTTCGGCGGAGACGGTGCGGCCGGCGACCAGCACGGCGCGCACGTCGGCGCTCTGGCGCAGGAAGGCGGCGGCGTCGGGGTCGTTGATGCCGAGGCGGCCCAGCAGGGATTCGACGGTGTCGGTGGGGCGGACGACTTCGCTGGTGAAGACGCTGAAGCTATGGGCGTCGAGGGCCTCGGCCTGCGCCTTCAGCGGCAGCGTTTCGACGGATTCGAGCACACCGCGCACCGGCAGGGCGGATGCATCGGGGCCCGTGGAGGCGACGGCGAAGGCGCCACCGCCGCCGCCCAGCAGCAAGGCGGCGATCAGTGCGGTGACATGCTTGGGATGGTGCTCCAGCGCGTGGCCGGCCGGGAAACGAGTTTCTCCCCGGCAGTCAACAGGTCATGCAACAAGATTCGAGTCCTTTTCCTACGCGTGTACGACACATCCTACACGGTGGCAGGTTGCAACCCCTAAGTCAAATGCGACTGGCGCCGACGAAAGGGAGCCTGGAAACATGCCAACTAGAATCGGCACCAGGCGAAACGAGCCGCGAGTATAGCCAGCCTCAGCAGCCCATCCGGACAAAAACCCCTTATGAATCAAGACGTTGTTACAAAAAAGTTGCCGCTGACGGACCGCGTCCAGAGGCGATGGCGGTCAGCCGGCGGGGGCGGAGGAGCTGCTGCCGGACGACGAGTGGGCCCAGAAGCTGGCCCGTTCCGAGGTTTCGGGGTGCCGCTGCGGATCAAGCTCGGGCTGGACCCGACCGCGCCCGACATCCACATCGGCCACACGGTGGTGCTGAACAAGATGCGCCAGCTCCGGGACTGGGGCACACGGTCATCTTCCTGATCGGCGACTTCACTTCCATGATCGGCGACCCGTCCGGGCGCAACACGACCCGGCCGCCGCTGACCGCCGAACAGATCAAGGCCAACGCCGAGACCTACCGCGCGCAGGCCGACAAGATCCTGGACCCCAGCAAGACCGAGCTTCGCTACAACAGCGAATGGAGCGACCCGCTGGGCGCGCGCGGCATGATCCAGCTCGCGGCCAAGTACACGGTGGCGCGGATGATGGAGCGCAACGATTTCCACGAGCGCTTCAAGGCCGGCACCTCGATCAGCGTGCACGAGTTCCTCTACCCGCTGATGCAGGGCTACGACTCCGTGGCGCTCAAGAGCGACCTGGAACTCGGCGGCACCGACCAGAAATTCAACCTGCTGATGGGGCGCCACCTGCAGGCCGAGTACGGCCGGGGAGCCGCAGTGCATCCTGACCATGCCGCTGCTGGAAGGGCTCGACGGCGTCGACAAGATGTCCAAGAGCAAGAACAACTACATCGGCGTGACGGAAGCGCCGAACTCGATGTTCGCCAAGGTCATGTCGATCTCGGACGTGCTGATGTGGCGCTGGTTCACGCTGCTCAGCTTCCGCGCCGAATCGGAGATCGCCCGGCTGCGGCAGGAGGTCGAAGGCGGCCGCAATCCGCGTGACGCCAAGGTGATGCTGGCCAAGGAGATCACCGCGCGCTTCCCACGACGCGGCGGCGGCCGACGCGGCGGAGCAGGACTTCGTCAACCGCAGCAAGGGCGGCGTGCCCGACGAGATCCCCGAGCTCTCGCTCTCCGGCGCGCCGCTGGGCATCGCGCAGTTGCTCAAGCAGGCGAACCTGGCGCCGTCCGCCAGCGAAGCCAACCGACTGATCGAAGGTGGCGGCGTGCGCGTCGATTCCGCCGTGGTCAGCGACAAGGGCCTGAAGCTCGAAGCCGGCACGTACGTCGTGCAGGTGGGCAAACGCAAGTTCGCGCGCGTCAGTTTGCGCTGAGCTTGTTGCGCCCTTGTACATCCTTTGTACAATCGGCGCCATGATCACCAACATCGACATCGACGAGGAGCTCGTCGCCGAGGCCATGAAGGTCTCCGGCGCGCGCACCAAGCGCGAGGTGGTCGACCGCGCGCTGCGCGAGATGGTGGCGCGGGCGAGGCGGCCGCGCTTTCGCGACTTCCCGGGCGTGGGCGACATCGATCCCGCCTACGACCCCAAGGCCTCGACCCCCGACGAAGCGGGCCGCTACCGGGTGGAGGAAGGACGCGTCGCCTACAAGGCGGGCGCCGGGCGCCGCGCAAGGCGGCCGCCCGGAAGAAGACTTGATGCTGCTCGTCGATTCCTCGGTCTGGATCGACCGCTCGCTCGGCGTCGAAACCGAGGGCACGCGCTTCGTCGACGACCGCGACGGCCACGAGGAGATCGCCATCACCGGCGTGATCTGCCGGGGAGGTGCTGCAGGGCGCGCGCAGCGACCGCGGCTTCGACGCGCTGCGCGAGATGCTGTCCACCATGGTGCTGCTGGAGCCGCGCGAACTCTCCAGCTACGAGATCGCGGCCGTGCTGTACCGGCGCGCGCGCAAGGCGGGCTACACGGTGCGCAAGCCCAACGATTGCCTGATCGCGGCGGTGGCGCTCGAGAACGGCGCGCTGCTGGTGCACAACGACCGCGACTTCCTCGCGCTGGCCAGCATCGAGCCGGCGCTGATGGTCTACCCGGGCCGCGCGCACTGAATCGTTCGACAATAGCCGGCATGTCCCCGGCCACTGCCGCGCGCAGCCTCCCGCCCGAAGCGCTGCTGCGCTGGTCGGTCGGCGTCGCGGTGCTCACCATCGCGCTGAAGACGCTGGCGTGGTGGGTCACCGGCTCGGTCGGCCTGCTGTCCGATGCGATGGAATCCGGCGTGAATCTCGCTGGCGCCGCCTTCGCGCTGCTGATGGTCCGCATCGCGAAGCAGCCCGCCGACGAGGAGCACCCTTATGGCCACCACAAGGCCGAGTACTTCTCGTCCGGCTTCGAAGGCCTGCTGATCATCGTGGCGGCGGTCGGCATCGCGTGGGCCGGCCTGCAAAGGCTGGCCAATCCGCAACCGCTGGAGCAACTGGGCTGGGGCCTCGGCCTGTCGGTGGCGAGCTCCGCGGTCAACGGCGCGCTCGCCCGGGCCATGCTGGGCTCGGCGCGGCAGCATCGCTCGATGGCGCTCGAAGCCGGGGGCGGCACCTGCTGACCGACGTCTGGACTTCGGCCGGCGTCGTGGTCGGCGTCGGGCTCACCGTGGCGACCGACTGGCTCTGGCTCGACCCGGTGGTGGCGATCGCCGTGGCGGCCAACATCATGCGCGAGGGCGTGCACCTGATGTGGCGCTCCAGCGAGGGCCTGATGGACCGCGCGCTGGAACCGGAGGTGCTGGCGCAGGTCGAGCGGACGCTGGCGGAGTTCACGCACCCCACCATCCGCTTCGACCACGTGTCGAGCCGGCGCTCGGGGCAGCGGCGCTTCGTCGACCTGCACATGCACATGCCGGGCGACTGGACGCTCGGTCGCGCCGCCGCCGTGCGCGGATCGGTGGAGCAGGCCCTGATGAGCGCGGTGCCCGGCCTGCGCGCCACCATCCAGCTCTTGCCGAGCGACGTGGAACCCCATTCCGGTGACGAAGAGGACCTGATCTGATGCTGGCCGTGGTGCAACGGGTGCGCGAAGCGCGGGTGGTGGTGGCCGGAGAGACCATCGGCGCGATCGGGCAGGGGCTGCTCGTGCTGCTGTGCGCCGAGCGCGGCGATGGCGAAACGCAGGCCGACAAGCTGCTGGCCAAGTTGCTCAAGCTGCGCATCTTCGGCGACGAGGCCGGCAAGATGAACCGCAGCGTGCAGGACGTCGCCGGCGGGCTGCTGGTGGTCAGCCAGTTCACGCTGGCGGCGGACGTGAGCGGCGGCAACCGCCCGAGCTTCACGAATGCCGCGGCGCCGGAGGAAGGGCGCAGGCTCTACGACCACTTCGTCGCGCGCGCCCGCGCAACGCATCCGCTCGTGCAGACCGGCGAGTTCGCGGCCGACATGCAGGTGCACCTGGTGAACGACGGGCCCGTCACGATTCCGTTGACGGTCCGGTAGTGGGGGGATGGTGCGCAAGCGGAGCCTGCACACCCTACGGGATCGGCAGGTAGGGTGTGCACGCCTGCGTGCGCACCATGCGCGCTAGTAAGGGTCCCCGAACCCCAGCGCTCCCATCAGCAGCACCTCCAGCGCCTCCATCTCCAGCGCCTCGCGCTCGCCCGCTTCGTGGTCGTAGCCCTGCGCGTGCAGCGTACCGTGCACCAGCAGGTGGGCGTAGTGCGCTTCCAGCGTCTTGCGCTGCTCGCGCGCTTCGCGTTCCACCACCGGCGCGCACAGCACCAGGTCGGCGTGCACCACCGGCTGCTGGCTGTACTCGAAGGTCAGCACGTTGGTGGCGTAGTCCTTGCCGCGGAACTGCCGGTTCAGCGCCTGGCCTTCTTCCGCATCGACGATGCGCACCGAGATTTCCCCGGGGGCCAGCAGCGCCATCTCCATCCACTTGCGGACCTTGGCGCGCGCCAGCAGCTTGCGGTGCGCCGCGGCCTGCGCGAAGTCGCCGAACTGCAGGTCGAGTTCCAGCGTCGGCGTCATTCCTTGCCGCGCGCCGCGTCGTAGGCGTCGACGATGCGCGCCACCAGCGGGTGCCGCACCACGTCGGCGCTGGTGAAGCGCGTGTGGGCGATGCCCTTGACGCGCTTGAGCACGCGTTCGGCGTCGACCAGACCCGAGAGCGAACCCTTGGGCAGGTCGATCTGGCTCACGTCGCCCGTCACCACGCACTTGCTGCCGAAGCCGATGCGCGTGAGGAACATCTTCATCTGCTCGGGCGTGGTGTTCTGCGCCTCGTCGAGGATGACGAAGGCGTTGTTCAGCGTGCGGCCGCGCATGAACGCCAGCGGCGCGATCTCCAGCGCGTTGCGCTCGAACGCCTTGGTGACGCGCTCGAACCCCATCAGGTCGTACAGCGCGTCGTACAGCGGCCGCAGGTAGGGGTCCACCTTCTGGGTCAGGTCGCCGGGGAGAAAGCCGAGCTTCTCGCCGGCTTCCACGGCCGGCCGCGTGAGCACGATGCGCTGCACCGCGCTGCGCTCCAGCGCGTCGACGGCGCACGCCACGGCCGTAGGTCTTGCCGGTGCCCGCCGGGCCGATGCCGAAGGTGATGTCGTGGCCGGCAATGTTGTCGAGGTAGACCGACTGGTTGGGCGTGCGCGCCTTCAGGTCGGTGCGGCGCGTCTGCAGGACGAGCGCGCCATCCTCGTCCTGCTCCATCACGGCGTCGCCGGCCAGCATCAGCTGCACGCGCTCGCGCGGGATGGCGCGCGACGCCATCTCGTACATGGCCTGCAGCACGTTCATGGCGCGTTCGGCCTTGGCCTTCGGCCCCTCGACGCGGAAATGCTCCTGCCGGTGGCCGATGCGGACCTGCAGCGCAACTTCGATCGTCTTGAGGTGTTCGTCCATCGGGCCGCACAGGTGCGCGAGCCGCGTGTTGTTGATGGGGGTGAAGGCGTGTCGGAGAATCAAGCTGATAATCCCGCAAGAGGGACCCAATGATAGGCAGATTGACGGGGACGTTGAGCGACAAGAATCCACCCCAGTGCTGGTGGATTGCAACGGCGTGGGCTACGAGGTCGACGTGCCCATGAGCACGTTCTACAACCTTCCGGCCTTGGGCGACAGGGTAACGCTGCTCACGCACTTCGTCGTGCGGGAGGACGCGCAGATCCTGTACGGCTTCGGCTCGCCCTCGGAACGCGCGACCTTCCGCGAACTGATCAAGATCTCCGGCGTCGGCCCGCGCACCGCCCTCGCCGTGCTGAGCGGCATGAGCGTGTCCGAGATCGCGCAGGCCGTCACGGCGCAAGAGGCCGGCCGTCTGGTGAAGGTGCCGGGCATCGGCAAGAAGACCGCCGAACGGCTGCTGCTCGAACTCAAGGGCAAGATCGGCGCCGACCTCGGCCTACCGGGCGGCAGCACGCCGGTCAACGACGACCGTGCCGACATCCTGCAGGCGCTGGTCGCGCTGGGCTACAGCGAGAAGGAAGCGCAGGCCGCGCTGAAGGCGCTGCCCAAGGACGTCACGGTCAGTGAAGGCATCAAGCAGGCGTTGAAGGCGCTGGCGCGATGAGCATCCAGACCGACGACTTCGCACCGCCCCCAAGCGCGTCGTGTCCGCCGCGCCCGCATCCCCCGCCGAAGAGGCGATGGAGCGCGCGCTGCGTCCGAAGGGCCTGGCGGAGTACGTCGGCCGTGCCAAGACGCGCGAACAGCTGGAGATCTTCATCGGCGCAGCCAAAAAGCGCGGCGAGGCGCTCGACCACGTGCTGCTGTTCGGCCCGCCGGGCCTGGGCAAGACCACGCTGTCGCACATCATCGCGCACGAGCTCGGCGTCAACCTGCGCCAGACGTCGGGCCCGGTGCTGGAAAAGCCGAAGGACCCGGCAGCGCTGCTGACCAACCTCGAGCGCAACGACGTCCTGTTCATCGACGAGATCCACCGGCTCTCGCCGGTGGTGGAGGAAATCCTCTACCCCGCGCTGGAGGACTACCAGATCGACATCATGATCGGCGAAGGCCCGGCGGCGCGTTCGATCAAGCTCGACCTGCAGCCTTTCACGCTGGTGGGCGCCACGACGCGCGCCGGCATGCTGACGAACCCGCTGCGCGACCGCTTCGGCATCGTGGCGCGGCTGGAGTTCTACACGCCCGAGGAACTGACGAAGATCGTGCACCGCAGCGCCGGCCTGCTGAAGGCGCCGATCGCGGCGGAAGGCGCTGCGGAAATCGCGCGGCGTTCACGCGGCACGCCCCGCATCGCCAACCGCTTGCTGCGCCGCGTGCGCGACTACGCCGACGTCAAGGGCACGGGGCGCATCGACGTCGACATCGCGCAGAAGGCACTGACGATGCTCGACGTCGACCCGCAGGGCTTCGACGTGATGGACCGCAAGCTGCTGGAGGCGGTGATCCACCGCTTCGACGGCGGCCCGGTCGGCCCGGACAACGTGGCCGCTTCGATCGGCGAGGAGCGCGACACGATCGAGGACGTGATCGAGCCCTACCTGATCCAGCAGGGCTACCTTCAGCGCACGCCGCGCGGCCGCATCGCCACCATGGCGGCGTACCGTCACCGGGGCGTGGTGCCCCCGAGCAGCGCGGGCGAGTTGTTCTCGGGCTGACCGGCGTGGATGCCGCGCGGCGGCGCCACGTTCCGCGCGATCAGCACCTGCGCCGCGTAGTACGTCCCCAGCACCCAGAACTGCGCCAGCGGCAAGGGCAGCGCGAAGCGGTTCACCGCCAGCAGCGAATCGCTCACCATGAACAGCACCGCGCCGGCCGCGACACCGAAAGCCGCCTTGTCGCGCACGACCAGCGCACGGCCGATCGCCTGCGCAGCCATCAGCGCGATCACCACGGTGTACGCAGCCACCGCCACCTTCAGCACCGGCCCGAGCCGCGGAAAGAGGAAGGCGTACATCACGGCGGCCGCCACCAGCGTAGCGGCCAGCACCGCGCGCCGCGGGAACCACGGCACGCCTTGCCGGAACAAGGCGATGTAGCAGAGGTGCGCCACCGGGAAGCTGGCCGGGCCGGGGATGAAGTAGCCGTCGAAGATCAGGAACACGTCGCCGATCAACGAAAACACGAGCGCCCCGATCAACAGCGCCCCGTAGGCTGCGGGCAAGCGAAGCGCACCCCAGCGCCTCACCGCCACGCCGATCAGCAGCACCAGCGCCAGCGGCTTGAACACCGCGTACACGACGTCGAGCCCCGTTGCCGACCCCGCCGTCGCCAGCGCCGCCGCCTCGATCACCAGCACCTCGAGCACGCCCACGCGGCCTTGCAGGACCGCGCCGACGGACCACATGCCCGCGCACAACGCCGCCAGCCACACCACCGCATGCCCGATCGGCAACGCGTGGGCATTCCACAGGAACCAGGCGACGCCGCCGAGCAGCAGCACGAACTGCGCCGCCGCGAACACCGCGATGCCCTTGCCCAGCGGCGGGTGGTAGCGCTGCACCTTGTGCAGGTCGAAAGGCTCGCGCGGAAAGCGCGCCGCCACGTCGGGCGGCCGCCATCCGGGCGGCTTGACCCAGACCCGCAGCTTGTCGGCCCAGACCGCGCGTGCCAGCTGTCCTTCATCAACGACCAGTACACCTCGCCGTTCGACCACAGCGGATCCCAACTATTGAGGGGCGAGCGCGTGCCGTAGACACAAGGCGCGCCTTCTTCGCGGAAGCTGCCGAAAAGGCGGTCCCACAGCACCAGCACGCCGCCGTAGTTGCGGTCCGTACTCGTCGTTGACGGCGTGGTGCACGCGGTGGTTGGAGGGCGAGCAGAACCAGCGATCGAACCAGCCGAGTTTGCCCACGTGCTCGGTGTGCACCCAGAACTGGTACAGCAGGTCGATCAGGGCCACCACCCCGAACACCAGCGGCGACACGCCGGCCAGCGCCATCGGCAGGTAGAACACCCAGCCGAGGAGCGCGCCGGAGCTGGTCTGGCGCAGGGCGGTCGAGAGGTTGTAGTCCTGGCTCTGGTGGTGCACCACGTGCGCCGCCCAGAAGACCGCCACCTCATGGCCCGCGCGGTGGTGCCAGTAGTAGCAGAAGTCGTAGAACACCAGCGCCAGCAGCCAGCCGGCCGGCGACATCCAGAAGGCCTCGTTGCGCACCGGCGCCAGCGACGAGAACACCGCCGTGTAGATGCCCACCTGCAGCAGCGGCATCAGCACGCCGCTGACCTGGCTCAGCATGCCCGTGCTGATGCTGTTGATGGCGTCGTTCAGGCGGTAGGTGTTGCGGCCCTTGCGCACGCCCCGGCGTATTCCAGCGCAATGAGCACGAGGAACACGGGGGTGGCGAGGACGATGACCTGGCTGGGCTGCATGCCCCATTCTCCGCCGGCTCAGGTGAGCGCGCCCCGGGCATCAACCCGGATGATCTTCTCCACCTTGCCGCGTTCGAGCCCGCCCGAGACGGCGATGATGAAGTTGTGCAGGTTGACGGTGGGATCGCAGTGGCCGGGGATCAGCCACACGATCTCGTCGAGGGCGGGCACGCGCTGGTTGCCGGCGGCGGGCCGCAGGATGCCGTGCTCGTCGCCGCCGTTGAAGAATTCGAGTTCGCCGGTGGGCTGCAAATCGAGCACCTTCGGCAGGCCGGTGTCGATCGCGTGGCTCTTGTGGCCGGCGTCGCACACGGCATGCCGCACGCCGGAGCTCATGACCTGCGACTTGACGAACAGCGCGTGCTCGAACTGCGGTTGCGCCGGATCGCGTTCGTTGGCGGCGTAGTCGGCGTCCATGAACAGGAAAGAGCCGGACTGCAGTTCGCCGAAGACGCCGCTGGCCGCCTCGCAGACCATGCTGCCCGTGCCGGCGCCCGTCACGAGGTTGACCGGCACCCCTTCGGCTTCGATCAGCTTGCGCGTGAAGAGGACGTCCTGCACCACGATGCCGATGGCGTCGCGCCGCTCCTGCGCGGTGCGCAGGTGCTGGGCCTTGCCGTTGTACGCCTGCAATCCGGCGAAGCGCAGCGCCGGATGGCGCCGGATCTCGTGCGCCAGGTCGACCGCCGCCCGGCCCGGCGTGACGCCGCAGCGCCCGCCGCCCACGTCGATCTCCACGAAGACGTCGATCACGGCCGCGGTGCCGCGCCGGCGCCGCTCGTTCATGGCGTCGGCCAGCCGCCGCACGCCTTCGACGCTGTCCACCGCGATGGCGAGCTGCCCGTTTTCCGCGGCGACGGTGTGGGCGAGGTCGGCCACGCGCGCCAGCTTGGCCGGCGCGACGACTTCGTTGCTGATGTAGACGTCGTGCACGCCGCCCGCCACCATCGCTTCTGCCTCGGACGTCTTCTGCACGCACACGCCGACCGCGCCGGCCTGCAGCTGCAGCCGGGCGATGGCCGAACTCTTGTGCATCTTGGCGTGGGGCCGCCAGCGGATGTCGTGCTTGCGGGCGAATTCGGCCATGCGCCCCGGGTTGCGCTGCATGGCATCGAGGTCGGCGACCAGCGCGGGCGTATCGATTTCGCGGACGGACCGGCCGACCAGCCGCTTCAGGGCATCAGAAAGAGGTGTTTTCGTCGAAGGCGGCATGGTCGAGGTGCTGCGTGTCGGACCAGCCGACCAGCGTGAAGCCTTCCGGCGTCCAGAGCAGGCGGTTGATGGCGCCGTTGGGCAGCTGCCGTGTACGGGGTGAATTGACTTCTGGCCGGTCGCGATGCGATAGAGCGCGTCGAGCACGCCGCCATGCGCCACCACGGCGATCTGCTCGCCGGCGTGGCGCGAAGCCGTCGTTCATGGTGCGGCTGACCCGCTCGCGCAACTGCAGCAGCGACTCGCCGCCTTCGGGCGGCTCCCATTCGGGGATGCGCTTGCGCCAGTTGTGCGCGTGGTCGGGCCAGGCTGGTGGATTTCGTCGAAGGTCTTGCCTTCGAACATGCCGAAGCGCCGCTCGCGCAGCCCGGTGTGCGGCACGACCGCGATGCCGGCCACGTCGGCGATGGCGCGCGCCGTGTCGTGCGCGCGGCCGAGGTCGCTGGAGTAGACGGCGCTGATGGCTTCGGACGAGAGGGCGTGGCCGACGCGGCGGGCCTGCCAGCGCCCGGTGTCGTTCAGGCCGATGTCGAGCTGGCCCCGGATGCGCGCGTCGACGTTCCAGCCGTTTCACCGTGCCGGACCGCAATGATGCGCGTAGCTTCCATCCTGCCCATTGTAGGGAAGGGGCTTTCACGCCGAGCCCGAATTCTTTACGGACTGTTAACACCGACGTGGATGTCGACGCGGCGCGGACCGGCCGGCGGGTTGGGAAATCCTTGCAGCGCCGCATCGAACATCGCCGCAAGTACGGTGCGGTTGTCGAGCCACGGCCCGGAGTTGGTGGCGCCGGTCTCGTACACCACCGGTTGGTCGCGAGCTCGCGCACGAGCACCCGCACTTCGCGCTGGAACCACGGGCTTTCCATGCGGCCGAAAGGCATGCCGAACCCGATACCGACGCCGCGTCCGCCGAAGCCCATGCCCCAGCCGCCGCCCCACGCGTCCCGGGGGTCGGCGTACGGAGACAGCATGCGGTTGGTGCGCGCCGACACCTGCACGCTGTAGCGCGGGGTGGCGTCGTCACGGCGCAGGCCGGCGCGGTGCAGGGCCGGGTCGGCCAGTGCCTCGAGGGCGGCCTGCGACGGGTCGGCCTGCTGCGAGGGCGTGCGCTCGAAGCGGTACGTCGCCGGCGACGGCACCGCGGTCAGGTGCGAGAAGCTCTGGACCTGGTTGTCCAGCAGGAAGCCGGTGGCGCAGCCCGACAGGGCCACCGCTGCCACCAGCATGGAGAAGAAACGCAACGCACGCCCCATGGGCACCTCTTCAGAGTTGGATCACCTGCAGGGCGGGCAGCACGCCGGGTTCGCGGAACTCTTCGTGGTCGAAGGCCTTGTCGCCGTCTTCGCTGGCCACCCCCGTGAGGGATAGACCCTTGAAATCGTGCAGCGTTCCGTCGGCGAGGTGCGACGGCACCACGTTCTGCAGCGCGTGCAGCATGTTGTCGAGGCGGCCGGGAAACTTGCGGTCCCATTCCTTGAGCATCAGCCCCACCTGCTTGCGCTGCAGGTTCTCCTGGCTGCCGCACAGGGTGCACGGGATGATCGGGAATTCGCGCACCTCGGCCCAGCGCACCAGGTCTTTCTCGGCCACGTACGCCAGCGGGCGGATCACCATGTGCCTGCCATCGTCGCTGACGAGCTTGGGCGGCATGCCCTTGAGCTTGCCGCCGAAGAACATGTTGAGGAACAGCGTCTGCAGCATGTCGTCGCGGTGGTGCCCCAGCGCGATCTTGGTGGCGCCGAGTTCGTCCGCCACGCGGTACAGGATGCCGCGGCGCAGCCGGCTGCACAGGCTGCACATCGTCTTGCCCTCGGGGATCTTGTCCTTGACGATCGAGTAGGTGTCCTGCTCCTCGATGTGGAAGGGCACGCCCAGCGCCTCCGTACTCCGGCAGGATGTGCTCGGGAAAGCCGGGCTGCTTCTGGTCGAGGTTGACGGCGACGAGCTCGAAGCGCACCGGCGCGCGCTGCTGCATCTTCAGCAGGATGTCGAGCAGGGCGTAGCTGTCCTTGCCGCCCGAGAGGCAGACCATGACCTTGTCGCCCTCTTCGACCATGTTGTAGTCGCCGATGGCCGGCCCACGAGGCGGCACAAGCGTTTTTCGAGCTTGTGGTTCTCGCGCTCGATCTTGCGGTCCGCGGTGGCGGGGGTGGGTTCCTTTCGATCCAGACGGCGCTCATCCGGCCATTTTCGCACCCCGCCGCCCCGGCGGCGGGCCCGCAGGCTAGAGTCCCCTTTTTGGAAGGAATGCATGAACGACACCCTGCTTTGGATCCTGAGCGGCGCGCTGATCCTGGTCGGCCTGGCCGGCATCGTGCTGCCCGCGCTGCCGGGGACGATCCTGGTGCTGGCCGGCATCGTGCTCGGCGCCGGATCGACGGTTTCACGCGGGTCGGCTGGGTGGCGATCACCTTCGTGTCGGTGCTGGCGGTGCTGGCCTGGGCGATGGACTACGTGGCGGCGATGCTCGGCGCCAAGCGCGCCGGCGCCAGCAAGCAGGCGATGGTCGGCGCCGCGCTGGGCACGGTCGCCGGCATTTTCATGGGCCTCGTCGGCGTGCTGTTCATGCCGCTGGTGGGCGCCGCCATCGGCGAGTTCATGGCCCGCCGCAACCACGGGCAGGCCATGCGCGTCGGCATCGCCACCGGCTCGGGCTGCTGGCCGGCATGCTGGCCAAGTTCGTGCTGGCCTTCATGATGATCGGCATCTTCATCGTGGCGCTCGTGTTCTGATGCACTGGTGCAGATCCTCCTGCCGCTGCGGGACAACGACGGCCGGCCGCTGCCGCGCGCGCTGTTCGCGCAGGTGCGGGAGGAGCTGGTGGAGCGCTTCGGGGGATTGACCGCCTACACCCGCGCGCCGGCGAACGGCGTTTGGGAAGAGGGCGGCGAGAAGCAGCGCGACGACATCGTGGTGTACGAAGTCATGGACGACGCGCTGGACCGCGAATGGTGGTCGACCTACCGCGAACGCCCGGAGCAGCGGTTCGCGCAGGAAGAGATCGTGGTCCGGGCGCAGGCGATGGAGCGCCTCTAGCGCGCCCCGGTCACGGGGCGCGTTGCTGCTTAGCGGGCAGGGGCCGGCACGACGATCACGGTGTCGCCGGTCTTGCCACGCTGGCCGGTCGCGCCGGTATCGCCGGTCATGCCGGTGGCGCCCGTTGCGCCGGTCGCACCGGTGTTGCCGGTGTATCCGGTGCTTCCGGTGTTGCCGGTAGCGCCCGTGTCACCCGGGGTGCCGGTGTTGCCCATGCTGCCGGTGGAACCGGTGTTGCCCGTCGCGCCGGTGGCGCCGGTGGCGCCCGGTGCCCCGGCGGGTCCGGGCACCGCGATCACGGCGGGGGCGGGAGCCGGCGCGGGTGCGACGACGACTTCACGCTGGCAACCGGCCAGACGAGGGTGGCGACGGCGAGCGAGAGGGCGATGGCGTATTTCATGGGGATCCTGACGGTTCAAGGGAACCGCCTACCCGGCGCCGGAGGCGCGAAGCGCGGTTCACGGAGCCAAGGTATCGCGACAGTGTGCTCGGCCTCTGTGCGCTTACGTACCTTGCGCCGCGTTGGCGACTTTTCCCTACAGTGGCGCTAGCGGCACCACCGGAGCCAGGCGCACTGCACCAGCCATTCCGCCGCGAAGGCCACGGCCATGCCGAGCACGAACCACGGGACGGCCCCGAAGGGCACGCGCGCGGTCATCCGCGCAGGCAGCAGCTGGCGAATGTGCATCGACCAGTCCACCAGGCCCGCAAGCGAAATCAAGGCGACGGGCCAGTAGAGCTGCGGTGCGATGCGCAGGATCGGGATGGCCAGCACCGAGGCCCAGACCGGATAGGAGATGGCGAACGGCGCCAGGAAGCGCCGCAGGGCGGGCATGCGCTGCAGGCGCGCCTGGGTGGCGTAGAGGATGCGCACAAGCGCGGCGAGGCCGCCGAGCAGGCAGAAGCCCGCCAGCGCCGGCCGGCGCGCGGCCGCAGCAGCCACTCGCCGGACTGGACCTGTCCCGGGATGGCCACGAAGTACACGGCGAGGCCGATGACGAGAAGGCCCACCACGCCCAGCGCCTGGCGGCGTGCCGGCACCGGCTGCGCCTCCGCCTCTTCAGCGTACGCGCGCCGCGCCCCGCTGCCGAACTGCCGGAAGAAGGCCCCGACGGCAACGCCGTAGCCGAGGGCGATGAAGGTCGCGGGAAAGAAGGCGACGAGGCCCAGTGCCACGGTGCCCCGGGTCCACCCCACCGCCAGCCCGGCGATCGCCCCGCTGAGCAGGGCCGATCCGCAGGACGCCCGGGTCGCGTCGAAAGTCCCGGCATGCCAGGCGACGGGCGCAACGAAGAACACGATCAGCAGGAGCCAGAACATGGCCGCGCCGCTGCTGTCGTGAACAATTAAGGCTGCAGCCGTGACCTTGAGAAATCAAGGACTTGCGATCGCCCGATGCAGTCAATGTTGGGGGTGAGACCCTGCAATTCGTCTGCAGCCTCAATTGTTCTTCATGCCGACGAACAATGTGCCGCGCGTGACCCTCAACCGAACGACGTGAGTCTTCTTCCGGGTACTTGCAGCGCCGCCTGTTCAGTCGCTCGACAACGGCGCGATGCGCCAATTCTGGAAGCCGCCCGTATTAGCGCTTCCGAGCCACCTGTGCCGATCGGTTCTCTCGCTGGATTTCCCGGAAGACGATACGTGTCTGCCGCATGGCGCCAACAAACGGAGCCGCGTACATCCCGGGTGCTTGCCGTGCGGCTCGCACGATTTCTTCCCAAAGGGCGCTCCAAACTGTCCTCACGCACAGCTCCTTCGCAACAGCTATCAAGATAACCCAATCTAGGGTTCCGAGTGCACAGCACCGGTACTCAAATTGCGGATCGGAGAGGGGCTGACGTTCGGCGAAACACCTCGGATCGGGTGGAGCTCAAGGGAGTACAGCCCGGCTCGCGTCAGCGGCCGCACTGGTTTGACGAAGTTGAACCGCAGGTCTTGGCCAAGCCGAAGCAGGCGCGCCTGGATCACGGCTTGCGCGGCATCTTGGGTTAGAGCTTCAGGCCTGTCGTCCGCCGCCACCAAAAAGTCCACAGCGAAGGCGAGCACGCGAGAGCGCATGCCGAGCTCCCTCAGAGGCTGCGGATTTGCCAGCGCGGCAGTGACCTCTTGGATCGTCTCTACGGTGAGCATCTCGCCCCGGCTGCATCGTTGCAGGGTCTCGGGTTGGGTGTCTTCGAGGCGCGCGCGGGCCGCAAGCGCCGTCAAATCCTTAGCCCGATAGGCCTTGCGCACCAGGTCCAGCCAGCGCCGGAAAGGATGGGCGCCCGGTTCGGACAGGCTGGCCAAGTGGGCTACAGCTGCGATCTTCTGGTCCCAGTTTGAGCGCATGACTAGCGGAAGCAAGGTGATGGCGAGCACGTCATAAAGGATCCGGTCGATGAAGCGGTATTCCGCGGTGCCCAAAGCGCACGGCTGATCGCTCCACCACAGAGCGGGCCGGGAGATCAGCTCTCGCTTGCAGTGCGGGCATTTCAGCGAGCCCGACAAGAGTGCTGCCATAACCTGAAACGCGGTGCCTTCCGCCATGCGCACAAGGTGCGAGAGTCCGGCCGTAAGCGCGCCTGCACGCGTGCATTGCGCCAGCGTCTCGAGGACCTGCTCGTCGCCGCCGGCCGCTTCCACCAGTCGCGCGCGCACTGCCGGAGTGGTCTCGACCCTTTGGAGTGCGTAGTTCTGGAAGTTCTTGAAATCCTTGCCGAAGCCGCGCCGCAGAATGGCTTGGTATGAGCGCCGACCACTCAGGAAGTTGGCGAGAAACTCGTCCGACGGGAGACCGGGTTGACCCGGGCGGAGCCCCAAGATGGTCGGGAAAAGCTGCATTTGCCGTCGCAGGCGCAACGGGTCGAGAGGCCGGCTCAACGCGTCAAGCAGCGTCTGAGCGGCGCTTGGCGTGTGCGTTTCCACAATTCCTCGGCCGGTCACCTTTTAACCCCACATCATCTCTTTGACGCCCGACAGTACTGCTGGCCCTCCGGCCGCTCGGGACGTCGATGAGGAAATTGTCATGGCAAAAGGATCGACAGCCGGGTCCCGCGGCGGTAAAGGAGGCAGTCAAGGCACCGGGGGCCAGACCGGTAGCGGCGGCAAGGGCGGCAAAGGCTGGGGCGGTCGCACCAGCACTCGCCACGGCATGGACTCGGGGGGCGGTCGGTCGCCTGCGCCAGAGTGCCCGGGCACGGCAAGGCCCGCTGACACGTGAACGCACCGGTCAGACCCGCATAACGGCGAGGCGGTGCCCGCAGTGCGAACCGCAGAGCAAATCCGCTGGGCTTTCGATGCTTCTCGTTGCAAGGGCGCCCGCGATCGGCTCAGGGCTCGCCCGCGGAGGTGAAATGTCCGGCGTGTCCTGTCAGATTCACTCAAAGCACGAACCGGCGCAGGTTCGGAAGATACTGGATGGCTACCGAGCGCTATTTCCCCAAAGGAAGGGAATGCCGGAGTTGCGCAAAGGATGGGGCAGCGACCTGCGCCTAGCCCTTTTTTTTTGGAGGCACATCGCATGCGGATCACAGAACGGGTCGAATTGAAGGCATCCGCGCGCAGGTGCGGCGTCACCGCGAATGCCATGAAGTTCGAAGAGACTTCGGTAACTGCATATGTGAGGGATGACTGGAACGCACTGTTCCTTGAATGCGATATCGCGTCTAAGGGGGAGGGCGCACTGCAGTCGCGCTCATTCTTCAGCCTAGTTGGCTCAGCGGAACAGTCCGAAGCCCACCGAGAGGGGGAGTGTGTTGTGCGCCGGCAACAAAACTTCTGGACGTAAGACGAAGACTTCAGCCATTCGGGCTGCGGAACCGGCTAGGCGCAGGGCCGGTTTTGTGGTTTCATTCGGCACAGGATCAGTTGTGCGGCACGAACCATCTCACGGACTCGAAAGCCCGACGGGGGTTGTATCCACCCGGGACGGGACCTTGCGAGCTCCTTCCGGCGGCGTGCGGCAGATTTTTAAGTTCGTCGAGGCTGGCCAAACCGTATTGCAGATCCCCGGAACAAGCGTCGTAGTGCTTCGTGGCGAGCACTGCAATCCTGATGGTTTCGCGGCAGCGGCAAGAGTGGCGCTCAGGTCACGCCGTCACGTACTTGACGTCTTGGCGCTTGCTGTTCCATCTGAGGTCCGCGTTCCATCTGTTGTTCACAAGTGGTTGGCCTCCCAAGGCTTGGTCGTGCTTCAGCGTGGACCGGATCCGGACCGTGCAGCACGCGAGTACCGGAAGGCGTGACCTCAGAGAAGCGTGAATACATACGTTATCTAGATCGGTTCTTCGAACGGTCGACCTAGTACGTTTGCCAGTTCTCGGCAACTTCCGCTCCGATTAGACTCCGCGGCCATGGCGGAGGACCCCTCAATTGCACTGCATCGCGTTGCTGGCTCACAGTTCAGATATGAACTCAGCGGTCTTCGGACCGGGAGCATCCGGGATCAGATTCTTAGGGCGCAACAGCTGGTTGTCGCCTTGCGCAAAGCCGGGAAGATCTCAGAGTCTTCCCGCTTACTCGTACTAGGTGGTGGTGCTGCGGGCGTAAGTGCCGCACTCACAGCGTGCAAGCAGGGCGTTCATACTGTCATTGTGGAGCGGAGACCAACGCCGTTCCATACGCAGTTGAATGCAACGAGCAGGATCGCAGATCCCGTGGAGTTTGACTGGCCGCAACCGCACTGGCGTATGGGAAGGATTGACTGGGATCAGCAGGTATATCCGCTGCCATACTCCGTGAAGATGCGCATTTGCTCGCGGTTCGATGGACGCAGTTCCTTCAGGTTTTCTTCCAGTACAGGCCGCTGCCGGCGACAGTCGATTTCGTGCACGGTATTGATGCGAGCACGCTCAAATGTAGCGACGAGGTCAGCGGGCTGCGGGTAGACAACCTCGGCCACTTCGGTCAGATGTTCTTCGGCGCAGCCATCTCATGCATCGGTTTTTCAGGCGAGAACACTACCGTGCCAAGCACGGCAGGTGTGATGATCGCTCCTCAGTTCTGGGGACCAGATGATTTGATCGCGCCTTTTGCGGGAGCGTCATCTCAGCCGGCCACTGGCGCCCGCGTACTAGTCTCGGGTGGGGGCGACGGGGCGCAACAGGACTTCTTGCGAGCCGCGACGGGAGAATTTGGCGTTACCCTGTTCAAGAAGTTGGGGTTGCCGCCAGTCTTGAATCTTTCCTCGATCATTCTGGCCGACGACGCGGCACGGCGTGCCCACGCATGGAGTCACCCTCAATCGCCTCCGAGGAAAGCTCAAGCCACGTGGCACGCAGCATACGAGCGGATTGCCGACGCTGTTGTGAAAGAATGGAAGCAGAGTGGACTGCTGGCACAGAAGATCAAGTTGCTCCGATCGGATGTGACCCCACGGTGGCTCGTCGGTGGTGATCAGCCAGGTTACTGCTACGGGTTGAACAGGCTGCTCTCTCTCATCGTTGCCCACCCGGTCGCAGAGCGAGAAGGCATACCGGTCAGTTCCGCCTGCGGCCAGACCCGATTGGGCGTGATGATCGTCGGTTGCAAACTAAGCAGGGTTGTGCCGCTCCGGCACACTCATTGCAGTGATCAATGCCATAGCCAAGGACATACAGCGTACGTACGCGGCACCCCGGGAACGAGACGTCGATCGGTGACTTTGAAGTAGTGGTTGTTCGTCACGGTGTGCAGCAAGCTCCGTATTTTCAACCGTGGCGCTGCTGTCCTCGATCAAATTGTTCCAATGCAGGCGGCGCCGAACTGACACGCTAGCCGCCGGCACAAGTCGCTTGGGTGCTTTCGCTTCTGAACAGCGCACGGCAAAAACGAAGTCGTCACTCGACCGCGTTCCCGGGCCACCAGCTTGGTGGCCACTTTTGCCATGAGGGCACTGTTAGAACCTCTAGCAACAAACCATCGAGGGGTGGCTTCTTTGCTAGCTCCTCTCGAACCACGGTGAGCCAAACCGTCAGGCGTTCTGCGTACGGCTCCTGCAGATCCGCGGAATGCGTATCAAGGAACCGGAGAAAGTCCTCGAGCCGAACTGCCCGTTCGTGTTCTTCCGCCATCGCGAACGCTCGCTTCACCTGCTCGGTGCGAGCTTCCGTGATCCTTCGCTCGGCCTCCCGGCGTTCGGCTTCACGCTGCGCAACCGCGGCAGCTTGTTCTCGTTCTGTTCGGAACAGTGGCTGGAGGGCTGCCAACTCGATGACTCGCCGCACGATTTCGTTGAGGCGAGCCTGCAGCTTTTCGGCTGTTCCTTGCCATTCGTCACGAGCTCTGTGTTCAGTGCCCGTTACTCTGAATGTGTACTTGCCACTCGGTATCGTTTCGGTTTGGGAGTACGGTGCATATCCCGTCTCCTTTGTGCGCTTCGCGATCTCCTCCTTCGTCAGCGGAACCCGTCGATAGCCCTCCGAAAACTCGAGTTCGAATGATTCAGTCTTCAACGTGGCGACGACGGCGGCGGCTTTCCCCGTCCCGTGCCGCCCCGCATCTTCCGGCTTCCTCCGGCCGATCTTGAACCCTGAGGCCTCAAGGCCTGCGATAACACTCGCGTGAAATCGCAGTACCCAATCCATGTTCTCAAGGGGCGCTCGGATGTTCAAGCAGCCGTCTTGGAACAGGTGATAGCGCCCGTGGTCGGCGTGCGGAGGTCGATCTTCTTCCTTCCGGGAACTCCAGTCGCCAGGCCTCCGGCGCGCCCACTTCTTTTCGAGAAGCGGGATGCGCTCACAGAACTTTGCAGTGGCCCTCACCAGTGGATGCGCCCCGTCCAGTGATTCGGGAAGCGATAGCGGAGGGACCGCGGCCGGTGCGGCATGCTGTTCCACCCAATTCGCGTGCTTCTCGCGTTCGGCCTCGCGCTGAACACGTACATCCTCAGGTGTTACGGACAGGTCAACCTCCACATCACGGTCCGGGTGAGGTAATGCAGGTTTTGGCATCTTGTGACCGGCCCGGAGCTTCGCCCAGTACCCGCGCACAGGTGTTGGAATTGCGTTCCGACGACAGGCCTTGGCGAGACCCACGTCGGAGATCCCCAGCTCCTTGGCCAAGTGGGACATCGGTGTCGTCCAGACGCGGTTGTAAAGCTCACTTCTCTTCATGGCTCACTCCATCCGAGATTTGTATTGTGCAGGCGACTGCATCGTGGCAAGCCTGAATACAGGGTGAGTTGGCGATGACTCGCCATGGGCGGAGCGATCCCGAAATATCTCGAAAGCTAGCTCATCCGGTCTCTATGCGCGGCAAGCGAGGCGTCACTATCCAGCGGGATGCAGCGAATTCCACTGCGCCTGTTCGGCTGCTCGGATGAGGGAGGCCGCCCAGCGTCGATCGTTGTGCAAGATCCAAGCATGGCAAACCGGATGTTCTACGGAGAGTCGTTGCATAGCTGACGGCCCGTAAGTTTTGACGGCCTGCATGAATATGGCGCGATGAATGCCAGTTTGCCCGGAACTGATCCCGGAGGAGCGCTCCTTCGCGTCTTCCCTTTGGGCCTTCCAAAGCTGGTTTCCCTTCGTGCCGAAGACCCCGGAAAAGAAGATTCCCAAATCGCCGAACAGAACTTCGATGCACAGCAAGTGAGCTGCAGGGTGCGCTGATTGAGCGGCGCTCGTGCCAATGACCCGGCGCACGGTCGCCGCAACACACGGAACGTCATGGCCGCCGAAGACGGAGTTCAGTAGCCGGGACCCAAATCGCTCCTGAAGTGCATTTGTAATGCAGGAGACCATCCCAGATGTGGACTCGCTGTAGCCGAGGCGGGTGGCACGCACTCGGTATATGTTTGAGCGTTTACGAACGGACGAAGCCTCATGGCTTCCGTCCAGAAGCTGCTTGGAGACCGAAGCAAACCATGCTTCATCATCGCCAATGCTGCCGCTCGACCGAGTCACTTCCAACTCGTGCGGAAGTCGAGGCGTGTTCTCGGATTGATCCCACTCAGAAAGGCGCAACCGGTGCTCCCAACAAGCGGACACGTGATCCAGCTGGTGTGCGCGTCGCCAGTGAGCTTCTCCTTCGTGACGAACATCACGCATCACGCAGGCGGGGCAGAACCGCAACGGCTTATGCACCTTGCGAAGCGCGTGGGACCCCGGTCTGAAGCTCATGGCCAAACCTCGAACTTCCCCCTCGTTCCGAGGGTCCCGGCAGAGACGGAGAGCTTCCGCAGGCATGAACGGGACGTAGTACGCGAGCGTCAGCATGCGATCGAGCATGGCCGTTGCGGTCAGCTCACGGTCGGTAAGGTACGGCTTCACCCCCATGTACGACCAAGGCCAGCCACGGCCATCGGACGGTCGTCCGATCAAAAGGCGAGTGAAATCCAAAAAGGAAGGGTACCTGGCGCACGAAATGCTCTTATCAGGACGCTGTGGAGCGATTCATCCGACCTTGGCGTCGGAATTGTGAGGTGTGGGTAGAGTGTCAGTTCCAGAGCCTCAGTTGCCTGTCGAAACGGGGGTCTCGGGCAGGGAGTTGGCCATCGAGCCAATCTGGATGATTGCGCTGCATCCAGAGAAACGACGCAGGGGCGGCGTTGCGCACGTCCTGCCGCGTTCGGTAGCCGCTCGAACGCGCCGCTACTAGTGCTGCAGCGTGTCGATCAAACAAAGCCGTGGCGCACGCTTTCGTCCAACACTTGCGCAGGTCAGGATCCTTCAGCCAACGGACGACGGTACCGTGGGGAACAGCCGCGCTCTCCGCAGCTGCCTCCAGCGTGACGCCTTGGCCCAAGATCTCATAGGCAACCCTTGGCGCCGTAAGTTGGTGCGTGGAGGATTCGAACCCCGGAAGAAACGGAGCCGTCGATCCTTCTGCTCTACTCAAGATGGACTGCGTATCCACTCCCTCCAGTGAGAGACACGTGCAAAGCACAGCCCATCGCAGGGGGTGTTGGCTTCGCAGGCCGTTGAACATCTCACTTGCCCAAGTTCCTGCATCCATGCGCAACTCTGTGAACTCAGAAACGGCGTCACTCCGGACGTGATGTCTAAGCCACTGGTGCAGGACTCGCGAATTGACCGCCCTTTGGGCACGAACGACGCCGACTTCCGCGAGCGCGTCGACCACTGCCCGTCGGAGTTCCGTTCGATCAATGGGCCGCGGTCCGCATAGAGCAGCGCACACTTCGGCAATTGTCAGTAGGAACGGCCAAGTCGTGCCTTCGGCGTCTCCGACCCAAGAAGGAACCTCGCAACCGATTTCCCCGGGCAGAAGCCATGTCGATGAGCGCATGTGCTGCTGCGGGAGAACTCGAGCAAGCGGTGACTGATGCCGAGCACATAGCCACACGCCAGGCAATTGATGCCGCAGCTGCCATGTCGCAAAGCCGTGCCGGGTCACATCCTCTTGTAAACAGGTTGCACACGATCGGAGTGGGTGTTGCAGATCAAATCTGACGGAACCCCATCCAAATTGAAATTTTCGCCGCTCGCCTGAGGAGGGCTCGGCGCCCGCGATTGCCTCTTCGCGGCCAGAGGGTGTCATGAATCGCAAGTACAGCGCGCCAAGCGTGTGTACCTGCAGAATTTCCGCCGACGCACCCAGCAGTCCACGCATCGTGCGTGCCAACGTCTTCAGACCTTGGGGCGCGCAGTGCCGGCGGCCTGCTCGCTCATCTCCGAACAGAAGTGCACCGGTCAGAGCGGGCCTCCTATTCGCGGATAGACGATGGAAGCGGGCACAGGCGCTGTAGAGCGTCTCCTCTGGCACAGGCTCCGGAAAGTGTGTGCAGAGGATCTCGCGTACTTCAGCGATACTGCCTTCGTCAAATGGCACGGTCGACTCTCCAATTCAGGAGACGAGCATCGCCTCTCGGTTTCTTCGCAACACGTTCATGATCTGCACCCGCGTCGGCTGAAGGTCCTCGTAATCCCCGAACCGAGTCGGATTGTTCGAACGGAGCGCCTCGAGCGCCGGGTGAATCAACTCGCAGTTCTTCTGGTACGCCATGTCGATGTGCGCCATCGTCAGTACCTTGGCCCCGCGGCGCGCGGCGTACTTCTGCGCGTTCGTGAACAGCGAGATGAGAATAGCGGGGAGCCCGCGGCTGTAGGCGAACAGCTTCTGGCGCCACGCGCCATCGATCACGACCGCCTGGTCGAGCCACTGGAATGATTCAAGTGCCTGCACCATTGTGCAGAAGTGTGGATCCTGAGCCGACTCCGGGAGCCAAAGGTCTTGACCGCCAGCCGACGAGGTCCGTCGAGCGGCTTCCAGAGATGTGGCCAAGATCTCGGCCATCTTGGGAGTGCCACTCAGTACCAGCGGAACTCGAACAACGTTCGCCAGCTGGATGATCACGTTCAGAACTTGCGTTGCCTTCGAGGAATGAACCTCAGCGAGCCGCTGCAGGTCGTCGATGTGGAGCAGTCCGATGTGATACGTAGCTGCAATCTGGGCGAGCTCTTCAATCTTCTGATCGATCGAGACCTTGGCGCGCCCAAACTGCTGGACGTAGCTGGCCGGACCACCCTGAATACCCAAGGCACGATCTACGGCGGCAAACATGCGAAGAAGGAAACCCTGCACAGAGCCATTGATTGGGGCGTCGACCGAGATCCACGCTATCTTCGTCTCTCGTAAACGCTTGTGCTCGTACAAGCTGTGAAGAATCACTTGGGGGTACAGCGCAAGAATCGCCCTGATGCCACGTGATTTGCCGGTGCCGCTCAGGCCGGTGACGACGAAGCACGGGGGAAGAGGGGACTCGGATGCGCCCTGTGCATCCAATCGCTCGCGTGTGGCCTTGCTGCTACTGCGCCATCTATGCCGGACAGTCGCGATGTCTTGGCGCGTCTTCGCGAGTACGGGGTTACGCCGCACGTACCCGCCGCGAAGAAGAAGACTGATTTCGGCCTCGATGTCGACCATCTCTGATCGAGGGATATACAAGCTGCCAAGCGCAACGGCTTCGTGCGCTCGGACATGCAGTGGTAGAGCCCGCACGTGAGACACTTCGAATTCGGGCCGGATCAGAAGCAGATCTTCGACTTCGTCAGGCGCAAGGATTGGTGGCAGGGCCTCGATCCGTACGTTCACTTCAACTTCGCCTAGAGAGGGAAGGCGGGAATCAAGGGTGGTATGGCGCGCGTCCTCTTCCTCGACTTCGATGGCGTCCTGCACCCGGCCGGTACCAAACCGGGCGAGTCGCTGCCGTTCGAGTGGTTGCCGGAACTGGCTGCTCTGCTCTCATCCACTCCGGACGTGGCGCTCGCGGTCCATTCTTCCCGGGTCGGGACGTACCCCGTCGACGAACTGAGGGAATTCCTCGGGCCTCTGGGCTGCCGATTCATCGGCGCCGTTGGCCCAGGGCCAAAGCCCCGGCGATCCGTGCGTTCCTACGCTCCCGGCCAGATATCGACCACTGGCTCGTGGTCGATGATGACCAGCGGGAGTTTCCAATCGATTTTCAGGAGACGCTGGTCATTTGCGACCCGCTGCGAGGGATTACAGATCCCGGAGCACAAGATCAAATTCGTCGCTGGTTGTTGATGTCGTCGATGACGGTGGGTCAGTCCGACTGAGCTAATCAAGCGACTGCGCGAGCGAGCCTATACCCCGCGAGGCCCCTTCAAATGACTCCGTCGCTTCGGTGCATCGAGCTTTAGAGCCTGATGAAAAAGCCGTGCGAAATCGACGTCGTCAAGGTCAGGTGTTGTCCCGGCGGCAATGCGCACCGCCATCTGTCGCGCCGCGCCGCCGGGAGCAGCCACTGGTATTACGACCCCGTCCGGGTGATGGTTCTGAAAGATGACAAGCTCGGCTTCAACGCCTTCCATCCCCCGATGAATACAGCGGCCACCAAGTCGTCGCGTGCGAGCATCTCCTCACGCATGGCGGTCAGGCTGGCCTCACGGTCGTTCGGCACCGCATCTGTGAACACGACGTTATCGAAGTGCTGGTTCTCTTCGGGGAATCGGTCTTGGAAGAACCGGCTCTGATACAGGATCACCGACTTTGCGTAGTCCACGCCCAAGTCTTCGTAAATGGTCCAGATCATCGGAGTGATGGAGGGGTGCCCTCCCCAGACGATGCGATGCGTACGAATCACCGAGATCACCAGCTCGCGAACGGCACTCTGAATGAGAAACGGGTTCGCCGTCTCGTGATAGTGGCCGCGACCGACGACTGGAACGCTGGCGGAGAGAAAAATCGCGTCCATGGTCACGCCGTCCAGTCGGCAAGCTGCCAGCCGAATTCGCAGGCCTTGATCCAGCGAGCTGCCCGGACATGCTCTCCCAACCAGTCCAGTGCTTCACCCAAGCCGCTTGCAGACCGACGTGGTCATATACAACTGCCGGTCGCCGCCCCTCAGAATGAGTCACAGCTTCGTGCAAGGTGGTGGAGGTGGGGACGCCCGTTGTCGGATACGCCACGACTTCGCGTCCATCAGGAAGCCGCACGTGAACGGCCTTGTGAGGCCCCACTCCTTGGAACTCTCCGCGAATCGTCTCGATCTCGTTTCGCAACCGGCCTACCATGTTGACGTGCCTGACGGCGATGCCCTCGCTACGAACCTGCTCGACCTGCGAGCAGATCCGGTCCACGGCAGCCTTCGTCAAACGGCCAGAATGTGCATCGACCTCCTCTTCGGTCACCTCCACACGGCTGGTCGTGGCGGTCCGCGGTGAGGCGGTCGAGTTGGGCCAGGCGACGCGCAGAACTGAGATTCCTTTCGAGAGCGCACGTCCGAACTCTGCACTGGTCCACCGGCTTTCGAAGTAGGTGGGCGTATCGAGCATGACGAGCACGTCAGAGTCGCACAGTCGATGCCACAGGGTGTCCTCGGAAGTCTTCGGCCGGCGCGATACCGTGAGTGTCGAGGAACACTTCGAAGTGCTGCGCACTGAGGGCGTCAAACAGTTGCAGTGCAGCTTGCCGAGCCTCGTCGCGGCGGTAGCTAAGGAAGATTCTCCGCTGGCGCGGGAGCAGGCCTGCGCATTCAAGTAGAGCCGTCGCAACGCGATGGGGCCCCACTTGTCCGTAGTCCAAGCAATTGAATGGCCAGAGCTGCTCGGGCAGCTCGCGGTGCACTTTGGAAATCGTCGATACGACCGGCAACACCGGCACGGCTCGGGACAGGAGGGCACCAAGGTGCATTGTTGCAGCGCCTTCCGCTCCGAAGAATACTGCGGCTGCAGAATTTCTCCTGCTCGGCTCGAATGCATCCGGCCTGACTGTCCACGCGACTTCGTTGCCCAGTCGCAGGCCGAACGCCTGGACTGCGGGCCGAAGGGCATTCTCAAGCGCGTCCAACTGGGAGTCCGACGGCATCCCTAGGGCGGCAAGTTCGTAGATTGCGGTCATCAAAGGTCAGTGCAAAAGAGCGGCATTTCGGCTTCGTATGCGACGCGATCAAGGCGTCGCGTCGACTCGCGAGCGCGTTACTGGCATGTGATCGACGGACAGTATCTGTCCATCGCCGGAAAAAGAAGCTCGATCAGTACTTGGCCCTGATCGCGATCGCCGTCTCGATCCATGCTTCCAAGTTGTTCTTGATCGTGTTGTAAACCGCTGTGCTGTCGAGCCCCGCCGGGTCGTACACCTTCACGATGCTGGACAGCTTTGCGCCGGTGGATTGCAGCGTCACGTGCTCGAACGGGTTGTCACCCTTCGTGGACGTCTTGCCGCCGCTGTTCTTCAGGTTGTGGATGTGCACCCCAAGCACACCCTTTCCCTCGTTCCAGCCCTTCACGATCTCGTGGTTGATCCACTTGCGATTGGCGGTTCCGGTGCCGATCAGTACCACCACGCAGCTCCGGCCGTTCATTTGATCCGCGATCCACTTCTCGATCGCCTTGTCGCCACCCTTCGTGACGGTTTCCCAGTCGTTGTCTCTTGCGGGCTGGTTGCTTTCGATCGCGCCGATGTTGCGGACTTGGGAAGCGCGCCAGTTATCGGGGGCGTAATGGAAGCTGTAGAAGACTCGTCGCGTCATAGTGATCTCCAAAGTTCATGAACACGGCCGCTACGGAATCGGCCCTGTGGGATGCAATCGAGAAGATTGACTTTCCTTCCGCAGAGATCGCTAAAGACGTGCCAGCCGCTGCCTCAAGGCAAATCAACAACTTAGAACGGTTCAGACGGCGACGACATAGAAAAAACTTATGTCTAGAACAGAAAACTTGTAGTCGAGGCGGTGCGCGGGTGCCTCCGGTCTTCCGGCAGCATTGCTGCCCGCCCATATCCGAATGGTGTCTCCGGCCGCGAGTTCGTGTGGTCGGATGCTGGAGCCGAGGGAAAGAGGTGGGGGCTGGCACAAGCGACCTCGCCACGCCTGCCGCTTCATGCGAAAGGTGGGTGTCACTAGTTGAGGCCGATGGACTCTTTGAGCGGCCGGCCGCACGCTCACCGCTGGAGGTTTCTACGCCTTCTCGGATCACCCTCCGAAAATTCCTCACGCACATCGTCCGCGTCGGCGGGCATCAAGAGTGTCCACCGGTCTCGTCCTCGCGTGCTGAGGTGTCGAATCCGTAGGGGACTGAGATGCCCATCAAGTTGGATATGAGATATCGATCGTGAAATTCGTCCCACACAAAGATCTCAATGTCCAACCCGCGAAGCATCGCATCGTTATCAATGACCTGCCTAAAACGCCGTCGCCACTCCTCTGCCGGAACAAGCTGACCTCCGGGCCCAGTGACCCGAATTTGGCGATGTAACTCCACGCGTGCATCCGGGCGTACCCGACCTATTTCACGTAGTAGACCTAAGAAATCCCGATAATTCGCGGCTCCGAGATCTAAGTACGGGTCGATGAACATGAGGGACCGACTGTGCTTGATTACAGGGCGAAGAACTTGGAGATAGGCAGCAAGTGTTCTCTTCACCTTCACCGAGCATCCGCCGCCCCCGAATGGCTCGTAAAATGGGAGCTTGGAAATCGCTTTCGGCAGGTTCTGGTAATCACCCGCTGAGACCGTGGTCCCAAACGCGTCGGTGCCGAAGAACTGGGAAAGCTCGGGTTCGGCGAGATGTGAGGCAACTGCCTCATTCAGCCAAGCCATTTCCTGATCCGGCTGAACTGCGAGACGCCTAGGCGCGGCGACCACGCGTCCAGTCCGCTGAAGCTTCGTGAGAACCTCACGGGATCGCGGGTGTAAACCTTCGGACGTATTCGTGACTGTTCTCAACCATTCGCCGCCGGCAAGGTCTCGAACCACCCCTGCTCGCTCGAGCCCCTTCCGAAGAGTGTTCAAGGCAAGATGGCCGTGATCTTCGGACGGGAGAAAGACACCATCTGCTCCTCTGACACCGTATGTCGATGCGAGGAGGATATCTGGACTAAAGGCGAACTCTCGCAGCATGGTCAGAAGGTTTCTCGAAGAGATTCTTCGAAAAGGCCTTTGGGCCACGCCTTTATGAATTCACCGCGGCGATTCAACCGCATCAACGTTAGCGTCACTCCCTGCCCCTCATTCTGGAGGAGGCAAATGGTGATATCCGAGTGCTTGGCGGGAGTTAACCCAGCAGGCATCTCACCGTCTTGGGTCTGACGAATCCGCTTCATCATGCGAAGCAACATGGCCTCACTGTGAGTCTCGATGAGAACGTTCTTCCCGTACTCGCATGCAGCTCGGAGGAACAGATCGCCGAGCCCAACCTGCACACGAGGATGAATATGAAGTTCGGGCTGTTCGACGAGTAGCAGGTCACTGGATCTGTCGAGTGCTGCGACGACGACGGGAATCAACTGCGAAAGCCCCACACCGACATCATGCGGTGTGACTTTGACCCGATTCAGCGAGTCGGTCAGCAGTACGCGCTTGGTCATGGGAAAAGTTTCTATGTCCAAATCCGCTGGCATTCGATTGCCCGTCACTAGCGACCTGAGCACTTCTTCTGGAAGCTCCCGCGCGACAATCCGATCCAAGCCATAACCTGTACTCAAGCGATCTGAGTCACTTAACCATTGGCTGATCTCCTGGAGGTGCGCGTCGCTGCACTCTAGGAGCCGCTGCCAAGCGGCCAGTCCACTGTACCAATCCGTCTCTTTAGGATGGCCGTCGAGCGCCAGTCGTCGAGGCGGAATCGACCGCAACGGCCCAACCGCGCGCCCCGCGCTGAGAAGGTTGCGCAAGACCTCGAGAGGTCCGGTCGTAAGCTCCGACAGCACTTGCCGCGTGAGAACTCGCGTGTCGTCGCTATCCGGTTCTCCCTGCTGATCATCATCGGTAAAGTGCGTGACCAGCTTGCCCCATCTTGGGATCCCGTTCACAAACCCACTGAGCGTGTAGGCCAGCAAATCTCGATGGCCTCGTTGTGCTTGGTACTCCTCCAGTTCCGTCGCGCTCGGCGAGTTCTCTAGGTGGTCGGATCTCTGGCGCTGGGCGTCCTCCAACTGGCTGGTCGGTATTAGCTTTCGAAGTACAAGTGGCGCATTTGCGGCCGGGTCCTCCGCAGTGCCCGGGGACTGCGCGACGGAGTCGAGCAGAGGATGACGAAGGTTTATGAACGCTGATCGGATCTCGCCATTGGCGATGTTGACTTCGTCGGGAAGGACCAAGGCGACGTCTTGGTCGTTCAAATTCACCAAGTAGTACTCAATACGTGGAGACCGGTCTTGGTTGTCTAGACCAAAGGCAAATTCAACGTATGCTGATCGAACGCGTTCACTAATGGAAAATTCTGTTGTTGTGCCGTACTCGGGTAGGTCGATGGTAGACAAATCAATAGAGTACCCCAAGACCATGCGGCGCCCAACTTCGTGCTTGTGCAACAGATTCAAGAAGCCGCCCAAGTCAATATCGTCGGCGGCAAACGGTGAGCCGGAGGGGTCGAGATTGTGGTGCTCCAGCACACTCCGCATGAAGTGCATCGAGTGCAGCACTGAACTTTTTCCAGCACTATTCACGCCGAACAAAAGAGTGATGGGAGTGACCGGGATGTTTATCGGCCCATCGATGCCTTTGAAATTCTTAATGCGTAGACCGCTTAACATGTAACCCCCTCAATCGGCTAAGTGGGTGAAAAGAAGCGCGTCTGAAGTAGCGCCTTGAGGCTGTCTGCCTTCTCTAGGAACGCGTGAAACTTGTCCAAGCGGGCATGTGCCGCCCTCACGACTGTCTCATACCGGTTTTGGAGATCAATCGGGGGATCAATATCGGGATGTCCTGCATCTCTTGGGCGTTAATGTTCGCCATCCCGACAATGCTCTTCGCCCGCGCCTCCAACGTGCGCTTGCCGTGCGCAGAGTTAAGATACCCCGCAACGTAATAGGGATTGCCGCGTTCATTCATGCGAACCCCTTACTAGGTACCCTGCAATAGCCATTGGATCTGCACGATCAAAGACAGCGGTCTTCCCGACCAACTCCTTGCTGTTCGTGCGATTGAAAATAAGATCGCCTGCTCGGGCGAGATATTTTTCACGTGATCGCGGGTCCAAGTCCACGTACTTGAGGTTGGAAAGGTCCCAGCCACCTTCGTATGTGATATTGCCCATGCGAAGTACAGGGAACTGACGGAGTTCGTCGCTCGCCTTCTCAGAAGTTCCGTAGCTCGCGCTAGCTACCATATCGCGGATGAGTCCCATTGGGAATCGGTGCTGATTCACTTCGGGGTCGCCGAACATCTGAATGAACATCGCCCGAAGGACGTCCCGCACTAGCCTGATGGTCTCGTGGCGCCTCTGACCGATTCTCTCGGTCTTCTCGAACATGGACGCGATGCGCTTCTGATCCGCCAGCGGCGGTAGTTTGATCTCCGGGCGACCCAACGCCTCGAAAGAGATTGACCTCCTCCGATGTACAGAGCCACTTCCCATTAGAGAGTACTGGCTGAGCGCCCGGGCGATTTCAACAATCGGATCAAATATTGCGGGTGTATGACATCGGTGTTGACTTCAAAGACCGTATACATCGGGCTGATGATGCAGTTCTCCGCAGAATCGAGGATGCCAATCGACCCTTCATCGAGGTGAATGGTGGCGTAAGCGAACTGGCCGCGAGCAACAATCTTGTAGCCCTCAACATCACGACTGTGAATCTGCTTCCTGAAGTATTCCTTCGACGGCACCATTCCGTCGTACTTCGTCACCGCATAAACCGGGTAATTGCAATCCGATGGCGCACGCTCTGAAACTGGTCGAGCGATTTCTTGGATTCGAACCGTGCGTTTGCTGATGGTCAACGCATCAGCTCCTTCAGATCAGAGATGTCGGACAAGATGGTGCGCTCCATCAGCTCAAGTTCGTCTAGGAGCTTGAGAGGGTCGCCTTCCTCTTGTACCGTGTGAACGGTCTGCTGCTTGTACCTGTTTAGCGCTAAATCAAAGTCGTTCCGACGGATCTCCTCGGCGCTTACTGTAAACGCGCTGGCCGTTCGGTCGGGAAAACTCGCCTTGGTGTCGCGCCACTGCTTGTATTCCTGCAGTACATCGGGAAGGTCCCCCGTACCATCGCCGACCTTAGCGCGTTTGTCGTCCAACGTAAAACCATCTGATTTCACGTCGTAGAAAAAGACGTTGTCAGTCCTCCCTCCCTTGACGAACAGAATGATGGCCGTGGAAACGCCTGCGTACGGTCTAAATACTCCAGAGGGCAAGGAGATCACCGCCTCCAGCTGATTGCTTTCAATCAGCTGCTGGCGAAGTTGCACATGCGCCTTGCTCGAGCCGAACAGGACCCCGTCTGGGACAATGGTCGCGCTTCGACCACCTATCTTTAGCATGCGCAAGATAAGCGCGACAAAGAGAAGCTCCGTCTTCTTGGTCTTTACTGTGCGCAGGAGGTCCGGCGCTACATCCTGCTCGTCTAGGCTGCCCTTGAATGGCGGGTTAGCCAAAATAACGTCGAATGCTTCCTTCGACGTCTTAGGGTGGCGCTCCTCAAAGCTTTGGCTTAAGGTGTCTTGGTAGTGCACGTCTGGTTCAGCGACACCATGCATGACTAGATTCATAGTCGCGATCCGCAACATCGTCGCGTCGAAGTCGAACGCATGGAACATGTCAGTGTCGATGTGGTGCCGGTGCCCGTCCAGCAGGTCTCCGCTGTACGTGATCTGCTCTTCGCCGTCGACTGTTTCTACGTGACGGCCAGCAGGGCTCGTGTGCTGCCGGAGAAGGTACTCGTACGTCTCAACTAGAAACCCCGCCGTCCCGCAAGCGGGATCGCAGATCCGATCGTTGGCCTGGGGTTGCATCAGCTCGACCATGAGCCGAATGATGTGCCGTGGCGTACGGAACTGGCCATTAATCCCAGCCGTGGTGAGCTTACTGAGTAGATACTCGTAGAGATCCCCTTTAGTGTCGCCACGCTCCAAGGGCAGGTCTTGGATGGCGTTAACGGCGCGAACCAGCAGTGAAGGCTTTTGAATCATTAGCTGCGCGTCCTTCATGAACGCGGCGAAATGGCTGCCACTCCCTGTGCTTCTCTCTGCAAGGCGCCTAAAGTGCGGAAACACTCGATCGCGCACGTGAGCCAGCATCTGTTCTGCGCCATAGTGGCGCCAAGTCTCCCAGCGGCAGTCCTGCTCCTCCTTGCTGAAGCGGCTGGAGTGCCGCTTCCCAGTAACGGACGCGCGTTTCTCATCCTTGCGTTCCTGCATGTCCAGAAGTCGGCTGTACATTAGGAAGGTGATCTGCTCGATAACTGTGAGTGGGTTCGTAATGCCACCCGTCCAAAACTCAGTCCAGAGGCTGTCGATTCGGTTCTTGAGATCGCCGGTAATCATGGGGTCGAAAGATTTATTAGGTAGTGAGGGGCACTACGATCGGTTCGCCGAAACTGCGCACCAGTCGCACACCACCTCATTGAGTTGTTGGTCGTTAGGGAAAATGCCGCCTAGGCCTTCGGCGTGAATGGTGGTGAACGGCGGCTCGAAAAGCTTCTCGGGCGTCAGGGCGCCGTACTGCCGAATGTGCTCCTTCAGTAGCGCCAGAAATCGCAGTTGCAGGCTGTTCAGCGGGTGGGCCTGCGCAAACTCTGTGAACCGAGCTTCAACTGCCTCGTGGTCGTGCCCAACGATGCTGCGCAAGATGCTGGCCAGCGGCACGGCGGTGTCAGGGAAAAATTCGCGGAGCGTCGCCAGTTTAACGTCCGGGTTGAGCGTGTGCAGCAGACTGTTCAGACGGTTCAACTCGTCGTCCGTCACCGGCTCGCCACGGCGGATCTTCTTGAGAACCGGGTCGGTTTCGAACAGCGGCTCCAACACCGACTGCACTGCCTTGCGGTAGATGCCGTAGTCCACCGACTTGATTCGCGTCGGACGAATGGTGATCTCGAATTCAGCCGTGTCTTCGCGGATGTCGAGCCGAGTCACCAATGGTGGCGGAGGCGGAGGACTAGCGGGCTCAGCCAAGTGAATGACGTCGCGCAATGCCTCGCGCGCAGCTTCCAGCGCGGCGAAGGTCGCGGTTTCCCAGAAAATGTCAGACCGGAGCGCCTTTAGCTGGTCTGCCTTGGCTCGCACCGGGTTCAGGTGCGGCGGCAATCGGTCGATCCAGGCGAGTACGTCGGCGCGGTGCGGGTTGTTCACACCGGGCGCATTGATTGCTGCGGCTTGGGCTTTGACCAGCAGCAAGTCCCAACGCAGCGCATCGCCTTGCCCGCGGACATCAATGGCATTCATCAGCGGCGCTACCGACTCAAACAGGATCTGCCGCGTAGCTGGGGCGAACTGATGGACGATCTTGGCGTCGCGAGCGAGCTGGACCGCTTGCCAATGCTCCCGCACGGCGATCGCCCCGTCAGGAAGGGCTGCAGCGTCCTTCTGTAGCAGGATGGCGATGGAATCAAAAGCCGGGATGTCGGAGCGGGCGAGCGACTGGGTCGCCAGGTCAATGCGCGCTTCGTACCGACGTTGTGTCAGAGGTTTGGTGATCGAGGGCTCTGCCTCTTCAACATTCAGGTCGTGGAATGCGAAGTTGCCCCAATGATCGAAGATCAAGAACTCGGTCTTGTCGAGACCTGGGCCGAACAGGTTTTTGCATAGGCGGGTACCGCGGCCGATCATCTGCCAGAACTTCACCTTGCTCCTGACCGGCTTGGCGAACACCAGATTCACCACTTCCGGAACGTCAATACCTGTGTCGAGCATGTCGACCGAAATTGCGATGCGCAGCTCGTTGTTGGACTTGAACTGGTCGATCAGGTCTTCCGCTCGCGGTTCCTGCGAGTGAATGACCCGACATAGCTTGCCCGCGAACTGCGGGTACATCTCATCGAAAAGGCTGGCTAGCAGGCGGGCGTGATCAATGTTGCGAGCGAAGACGATCGTCTTGCCGGGCAGTTGACCTTCACCATCGCGGATGCCGCTTTCCATCAGGTTACGCAGGATGACGCGGTTGGTGTCCTTGTTGAACACAGCGTCATCGATCTCCTTCGCATCGAAGTCGAGCGTGTTCGGGTCGATGCCCTGATCTTCCAGCGCGGCGATCTGTTCATCAGTCAGGTGCTTGGCTTTGATCCCCTCGCGCAAGAACTTGGTGGTGTGCGCCACCACCCTGAATGGCACCAGGTTGCCGTCGGCGATCGCCTGTTCAAGGGGGTAGTTGGCGGTTGGCAGTTTGTAATCGCATCCGAACAGCTGGCATGTGCTGCGACTAACCATCTCCACCGGCGTAGCCGTGAGGCCGATCTGCAGCGCGTCGAAGTACTTGAACAGGTCGCCGTAGAGGTTGTAGATCGAACGGTGCGACTCGTCCGCAATGACGAGGTCGAAGAATCCAACGTCGAAGGCCTCGTAGTCGTTGATCAGGCCTTGGTAAATGCCGATGTAGATCCGCGCATCGAGCTTACCGATGTCGTTTGGTTGACCGACGACGTACAGCGGCTCGTTCAGGTAGTCGTTGAACGCATTCTTGGCCTGCCTGCGCAGTTCCTTGCGGTCGCACAAGAAGAGGATGCGCTTCGCCCAGCGAGCCTCGATCAAGAGCTTGGCGAGAGCGATTGCAACGCGGGTCTTTCCTGTGCCCGTGGCCGGACGATCAGTGCCTTCCGATGGCGAGCGGTAAAGCGCTCAGCAACCCGAGTGATGGACTCGATCTGGTAAAGGCGCCCGGCGATGATGGGGTCGGGACGCACCTTGATCAAGTCCGGCGCTCTCTTCGCTGGAATCCTACACGGTACTGGAGGGAGTCCTTGGACAGAAATCCGTAAAGCGCGCGTGGTGGGTAGCCGGCGGCATCGTCCCACAGCCAGATGTCATGACCATTGGTGAAGAAGATCATCGGCCGCTGACCGTGCATCTTCTCCGGGCCGTTTGCATACAACTCTGCTTGTCGCTGCCCTTGCCGAGCGTCAACCTTCGTCTTCTTGGCTTCGACGATGGCCAGAGGCTTCCCGTTGTCGTCCCATAGCACGTAGTCGCAGTATCCGACACCACTCCCGGTCGGCTGGTGATGCACTTCGACTTCTTGTCCAACGGAATCGCTGCTGGTCGTTCCGGCCGGGACATCCCAACCTGCAAGCCGGAGGTCTCGGTCGATCAACCACTTGCGGGTGTTGTCTTCCGTGAAATGGAGCTGAGCGGCAGCGGCTGCTGAAGCCCGCTGTTGTTTGGCCAACACCTCGGTGGGCGGATCGGACTGCGGATGCGACGCGGGCTTGGACTCGTTGTCTGCCGCTCTCAGGTCCGCAAGTTCTTGAAGCGCCTGCCTGAGGCGCTCCTCTTTGACGGCGTTTTCTTCGGCGAGCGCCTTGGCCTTGCGCTTGATCTCCGCTTTACTGTCGATGCCCTCTACTGGCGGGTTCTTGAAGTCAGCGAAGTCGGCTGGCTTGCCTGCCAGAAAGGTGACGTGCAGCCAGCGGGCCAGTTGCCACGCTTCACGCACGCAACGGACAGCGTCGATAACCTGAACTCCCTCGCCGTGCGCGGCACGGTTACCGAGCTTGCGGAGGAGATGCAGCTTGTCTAGCACCAGGTCCGTGGCGACCATGCGGAAGCTGCTGTTGTTCAGCAGGTCAACGAAGTTGGACTGCGGTGCTCGGACCAGCTTCTGTGCCGTGTAAATGTGATCGACGACGCGCTCCGCGAAATTGCGCAACTTCACCAGCGCACTCTCAGGGTCCGAGTGTGCATAGTGCTCTGCGTACCCGCCCATGTTGGCGAGGTCTGGAAACGCAGCACGCAGCGGCTCGAAGTTCAGTGATCGAAGGTCCTGCATCCACATCTGACGGGCGTTCGCGTCGGGCATAGACCCTCTACAGCGAAAACCTTGCCAGCCCTCCCTAGTCGGTGGAGTCCACGCCAAGGCGCTTCATCCAGTTGCCAAACGTCTGGTAGTTCGGGAAGCCGAGCAGCTCGGCCGCCACCGTCTTTCGGTCACCCGATTGCTTCAGCGCCCGGGCGATGTAGTCCCGAGCAACTTCGTCCAAAATTCGTTTTAAATCAAAGCCTTGCGTGAGAGGTCGCCCCAGAACGGTGTCGCCTTGCCGCCGAATCTGAAGCAGCGCGGCTTGAGCATCTTCGGCGCTGATACTAGGCCCCTTGGACCAGATCGCTGCTCGCACGAGCGTGTGGTAAAGCTCCCGGATGTTGCCCGGCCACTCGTAAGATTGGAGAACTTTCTTTGCTCCTTCAGAAAGTTTCTTCTCCTGTGCCTCCGGGCGCCCTTTGGCATCCGCGTTGATCTGCGCCAGGAAGTGTTCGATCAACATCGCCGCGTCCTGATCTCGTTCTCGCAGAGGCGGCAGACGCAGAATCCCGACCGCTAACCGGTGAAACAGGTCTTCCCGGAATCGCCCCGCTGCAACATCCGAAGCGAGGTCACGGTGGGTCGCCGCCACGATCCGGACATTAACTTTCACGGGCTTGGACGCCCCGAGAAGGGTGACCTCGCCGGTCTGGAGTGCCCTTAGCAGGCGCACTTGCGTGTCGAGCGGCAGATCTCCAACTTCGTCTAGGAAGAGAGTGCCGCCATCTGCCTCCCGGAAGTGCCCCTTGCGATCTGCCACGGCACTGGTGAACGCGCCTCGCTTGTGCCCGAACAGCTCTGAGCTGGCCAGCTCGGGGGCAATTGCGCCGCAGTTCACGGCAATGAACGGCTTGGCACTTCGAGGGCTGGCCGCGTGGATCGCCTCGGCGAACAACTCCTTGCCTGTGCCTGTTTCGCCGAGGACGAGAACCGGCACGTCGAGAACTGCGATGCGGCGAGCCAGCTCGATCTGCTGTCGTATCGCAGTACTCCGATGGATGATCTTGTCGAACGCGGGCGCGAGCTCCTTGGCTCCTTCGGCCAACCGGGTAATACGCTCACCGCTTCGCTGGAGGAACTCCGGAAGGAAGTCGCTTGCCAGGTCAAAGAAGAAGTTCACCGGCTCGAGGCCACGCTCGCGAGACGTTTGTATGAGCTTGGCCGGAAAACGCGTCTTGGAAAGGATGATCCAGATCGCCGCCATCGCGGGAGTGCCCGGGCTGAGATGGAACGTCAGTTCCACGTCCTCGCGGGGCAGGCCTGCGCCCTTGAGATTCGCAGAGACTGCGGCGTAGATCCCTGCGTAGTCGATCGGGCTCTCGAGGTCGACTTGGTACAGGTCAACCTGCTTTGAGTCGTACCCCGTTGTCTTCTCCAGCCAGGCGCAGAAGCGCTTGCTGCGCGCGAAGTCGTAGTTTGTCAGCAGATAGATTCGGCTGTACCGGGGCTCGCCGGTAAGTGCAGTGGCAATTGGGCCAACGTCTTTGCCCAACTTTCCTTCTGCCGCCTCGTGGTCGGTCTTCCCGATCCAGGCGATTAGCCACGATTGCCCGCTCATCTGTCGATGATAAACGGGACAATCGTTCGCGTAAAAGTTTTTATACCGGGTTGCGGCCGCGGCCCAAAACCGGAGAATCCCCGATCAGCCGCCCGGCGCTAGGAAGCGAATGGACCGAAGGGGCAAACGCCTCCGAGCTCGGTCGCTCAGCCTCTCGTAGTGCTCATCCCAGAGATCAAATAGCTTCTCTAGGCCAATGAGCCGCACCCGTCGCTTTTCCTGCGTCCGAGCCTCTGATTCCGCATCCTTGGTAAAGCCGCCCGTGCAGACAAACAGGCCGACGTCGTCATCGCCGAGAAGCGCCATAAAGGACCGCAGACCATCGACGCCGATCGCCTGCTCTTGGCGCTTCACTTGAACCTTGATGCGTGGGGGTTTGGTCCCGAGTGCATCCGGCCACGCAAGGATGTCCGGCCGCCGTCCTTTCCGGGGGTGAGACCCATGACACGTGATAGGACATCGCCCTCAGAAGGTCCGCCACGAGGTCCTGAAAGTCGTACGGGTTCATGGACTTGAGGTACTGCGAGATTTCTGCCCAGGCCTGTTCCTCCGCCTCCTCGAACGTCACGCTGACAGCTTTGGCTGCGCTTTCGGTGTCGTCGGTCGAAATGGAGGCGGGGGTGCCCGGAGACGGGGAGTCTCCGAGTCCGGTTGCGAGGCCTTCCATTCGGCGTACAGCTTGCACGCGCGCCGATAAAACGCCTCGGGGTCCTTCAGCTCGACGTGTGCCTTTCGGCCTTCGTCGGTGATGGTCCAGATTCCCTTGTCTTTGACAAGCCAACCTGCCTTCACGCAATCCACGGTCGCAAAGCGGACGATCTTGTCGAACCTGCGCCCACCCGAGTCGTAGGAGTCAGCTTCGTACGGCGTCAACGTCACCCGGTCGGCGAGTGCCTTTAGCGCGTCACTGGCACGGAGCCCCTCAGGGGCTGCCATCAGAATGCTGAACAGTTCGCGAAGGAGCTCGCCAGTTCGGCGGCGGGTGATTTCGGCCATACAGGTACGGTTTTTTGGCTGGGATCATGCATCCCATCCACCGCCGCAGGCAACCACCCGTCCGGGTAAGGGCGCGCGCTCAGGTTCGCATCCTGCAAACTTGCCGCCACGGCGCACGTAAGTGGTTGATCCGTATGCCCGTTGTTTGCAGACTTATTTATTCGTCTGCAAACTTAATTGTTCCCGACACCTGCTACCAGCGCCCCGTCTCCACCCGGATCGCCACCTCGCAATCGTCGAAGATCTCCAGCTTGGCGATCCGCACGCGCACGCCGATCACCCCGGGCAACTGCATCAGCCGGTGCGCCACCTTGCCGATCAGCGTCTCCAGCAGGTTCACGTGCACGGCGGTGCACTCGTCGATGATGATGCGGCGGACCTTGCGGTAGTCGAGCACGTGATGGATGTCGTCGTCGCTGGGCAGCAGCGGTTGCGCCCCCGGTTCAGTTCGGCGTCGACCCGGATCGGCTGCGGCGCCGTCTTCTCGTGGTCGAGGATGCCCGGGTTGGCGGCAAAGCGCAGCCCTTCGAGCGTGAGGATCTGGTTGCCGGCGTCGGTGGTCATCACATCAGCGAGAAATCGCGGTCGAACTTCATCAGGTGCTGGCCGCCGTCGACCAGCAGCGTGGTGCCGGTGATCGACGCGTTCTCCAGCGCGAAACGCACGGTCTTCGCCACGTCTTCCGGCGTGGACGAACGCCCGAGCGGCGAGAGCTTGTGCAGCGCCTCGAACTTCTCCTGCGACAGCATGTGGCTCGTGAGCGTGAGGCCCGGCGCCACGCCCACCACGCGCAGCCGGGGCGCGAGGGCTTGTGCCAGCAAGGTCGTCGCCGCTTCCAGCGCGGCCTTCGAGAGCGTGTAGCTCAGGAAGTCGGGGTTCGGGTTCCACAGCTTCTGGTCCAGCAGGTTCACCGCCGCGCCGCTGCCGGAGCGCGACTGCAGGTGCGCGTGCAGCGCCCGGGCGAGCAGGATCGGCGCCGCCGTGTTGGTGGCGATGTGCGTCGCCAACTTGGCATGCGAGAAGCTGCCGATGGCGTCGTGCTCGAACACGGAGGCGTTGTTGACGACCGCGTCGAGGCTGCCGAAGTGTTGCGCCACCTCCGGCACCAGCGCACGCACGGCGGCTTCGTCGGAAAGGTCCGCCCGGAACGCCTGCGCGGGCGCGTGGGCCGCGCAGTCCGCCACCGTCTGCCGCGCTTCCGCTTCCGAACCACGGTAGTGCACCGCCACCTGCCAGCCCGCCGCGGCGAGCTCCAGCGCGATGGCGCGGCCCAGCCGGCGGGCGGCGCCGGTGACCAGCACGGTGCGGCGAGGCGTTGCGCTCATTCGGGGGACAATCGGCCGGTGAAGAATGATGGTTCGAGTGTAACGAGCGCGCTGGCCGGGCTGTTGGCGCAACAGGTGGAACGCGCCGGCGGCTGGCTGCCGTTCGACCGCTACATGGCGGCGGCGCTCTACGCGCCGGGCCGGGCTACTACGCCAATGCCTCGCGCAAGTTCGGCAAGCTGCCCGCGTCGGGCAGCGATTTCGTGACGGCGCCCGAGATGTCGCCGCTGTTCGGCGGGGCACTGGCCGCGCAGGTGCAGGAGGCGCTGGACGTCACCGGCACGCGCGAGGTCTGGGAGTTCGGGGCCGGCTCCGGCGCGCTCGCGCAGCAACTGCTCGACGCGCTCGGCAAGCGCGTCGGCCGCTACACCATCGTCGAACTGTCGGCGAGCCTGCGCGAGCGCCAGCAGCAGGCGCTGGCCGGCTGGGGCGCGCGCGTGCGCTGGGTGAGCGAACTGCCCGAGCGCATCGAAGGCGTCGTGGTCGGCAACGAAGTGCTCGACGCCATGCCCGTGAAGCTGCTGGCCCGCGTGGCGGGCGCCTGGCACGAGCGGGGCGTGACGCTGCGCGCGCCTTCGGAGTTCGCATGGGAAGACCGGCCAACGGACCTGCGCCCGCCCGTCGAAGTGGCCGGCGCGCACGACTACCTCACCGAAATCCATCCCCGGCCGAAGCCTTCATCCGCACGCTGGCGGACCGGCTGCAGGCGGGCGCGGCCTTCTTCCTCGACTACGGCTTCCCGAAGCGGAGTACTACCACCCGCAGCGCAGCGGCGGCACGGTCATGTGCCACCGCGCGCACCGCCGATCCCGATCCGCTGGATGCGCCCGGCGAGAAGGACATCACCGCGCACGTCGATTTCACGGGGATCGCGGTCGCCGCGCAGGAGGCCGGGCTGCCGACGCTGGGCTACACCTCGCAGGGCCGCTTCCTCATCAACTGCGGACTGGTGCAGCGCATGGAGCAGGCGTCACTCGGCGAGCGAGCGGCGGCGCAGCGGCTGGTCGCCGAACACGAGATGGGCGAGCTGTTCAAGGTGATCGCCTTCCACAAGGGCGCGTTCTGGGACGCGCTCGGTTTCCGCGCGGGCGACCGCACCCACACGCTCTGAACGAAACGCGGCAAACTCCATGATTCGATGGATCATCGTCATCTTCCTCGCGCTGATTCTCATCAGCTGGTTCACGCCGCTGCTGCAGAAGCTGGGCCTCGGCCGGTTGCCGGGCGATTTCCGCTTCAAGCTGTTCGGCCGCGAATTCTTCCTGCCGTTCACCACCACCATCCTGCTGAGCCTGCTGGCGGCCGGCATCGCCAAATTCATCTGAAGCCATGAAAGCCTGCATCGACATCGGCGGCACCAAGGTCGCGGTGAGCCTCAACGACGGTTCGGGTCTCGACCTGCTGGCCAAGCGCAGCGAACCGACCGCCAAGACCGGCGCCAACGATGCACTGGCCGTGCAGGTGATGCGCATGGTCGACGAAGCCTGCGCCGAGGCCGGCGTGGCGCCGCACACCGTGCAGCGTGCCGGCGTGTCGTCGGCGGGTCCGTTCGTGCTGCGCGCGGGCATGGTGGAGCTGGCCTCGCCCAACATCTGCGGCGGCCTCGCCGGCCCCGCGCGCGGGCTGCCCAACGACTGGATGGTGGCTACGCTCGAAGCGCCGTTGCGGCAGCGTTTCGCCGAGGTGCGGGTCGAGAACGACTGCATCGGCGCACTGGAGGCCGAGCGCCGCTGGGGCGCGCTGCAAGGCTTCGACCACTGCGCGTACGTCACGTGGAGCACCGGCGTCGGCATGGGCCTGTGCGTCGACGGCCGCGTGCTGCGCGGCAAGAACGGCAACGCCGGGCATGGCGGCCACATGTTCGTCAGCGACAACGACGACGCGTTGTGCGGCTGCGGCAACGTGGGCGACCTCGAGGCGCTGGTTGCCGGCAATGCGGTGGCGCGGCGCTTCGGCGCCGATGCCGCCACGCTGATGCAGCAGGCACGCGCGGGCGACGCCGCTGCCACGCAGAAGGTCGGCGAACTGTGCCGCGTGATGGGCCGCGCGCTCTACAACATCACGGTGGTGCTCGACCTGCAGCGCATCAGCCTGGGCGGCAGCGTCTTCACGAACAACCGCGAGTTCCTGCTGCCGTTGCTGCAGGCGCAGGTGCGCGGCAAGCTGCCGGCGCTGACCGACGGCTGCGAGCTGGTGCCGGCCGGCCTGGGCGACAAGGTCGGCGACTACGCCGCGCTGGCGCTCCCGGGTTGAGGCGCTATTCCTCGTCTTCCGAGGTGATCGTCCAGCGGTGCGTGCACTTCAGGCACGCCACGTGGGCCTCGTTGCCGCCGTGGGCCTCGCTCAGCACCTTGAAGCGCCCGTAGGCGCCGCAGTCGCCGCAGTTGGCCTGGTTGGCGATCACCTCGGCGCGCATCAGCAGGAACAGGTAGCGGCGCAGCGCCCAGTAGGTGACGGCGCCCGACACCAGGATACAGAGGACGTCGGTCAGCTGCTGGCCGGGCGTGGCCTTGCCCATGGCCTCGAAGCTGGCGAGCAGCGCGATCACCGCGAACACCGCCAGCACCATGTGCGCGTGGCTCGAAAGCAGCTCGCGCTCGTACCACTTGCGGAAACCTACCCGGCGGACTCCGGCGGCGAGAGGGGCGTTCAGGGGTTGTCGCGAAACGGATTCATGGTCGCCGATCATCGCAAGAGGTGCCCCTGTGTACGCCTCGCCGTAACGGCGTGTCAAGTGCCGAGATGTTGTCCTACGGCCGAGACACGCGCACGGTGGATTTCTTCGCCCACTTTGTCACCCTTCAGCCCGCGCACCGCGGCATCGGCCGCGATGGCCGCGGTGCTCACGCTGCGGGCCGCGGCCAGCGCCGAACGCAGCCGCTCGCGTTGCGGGTAGGCGCGCTCTTCCATCCCGAGACGCCCCCTCGCGTCGCACTCGCACGCCAGCAGGATGCCGTCGAAGCGCTCCGGCTTGCGAAAGGCGTCGCACCGTTCGAGCAGGCGCACGGCGGCGGCAGCGCCGATCTCGCCGGCCCTGTGGATGTTGCCGTGCTCGCGCGCCACCACGTCGGCCAGCTCGCGGCAGTCGTTGGGCACCCGCAGGCGGTTGCACACCGTCTCCAGCAGCCGCGCGCTGCGCTGCTCGTGGCCGATGTGCTTGGGCAGCACCTCGGGCGGCGTGGTGCCCTTGCCCGGTCGTGCCCCCCGTGCAGGCGAAGCGCACGGGCAGCGGCGCCTGCAGGCGCGCGCTCATGTCCAGCACCATCATCAGGTGCACGCCCGTGTCGACCTCGGGGTGGTATTCGGCGCGCTGCGGCACGCCCCAGAGGCGATCGACCTCCGGCAGGATGCGCGCCAAGGCACCGCAGCCGCGCAGCACCTCGAACATGCGCGAGGGCCGCGGCTCCATCAGGCCGCGCGCGAGTTCCTGCCAGACGCGTTCGGGCACGAGGTGGTCGGCTTCGCCCGCTTCGACCATGCCGCGCATCAGCGCCTGCGTTTCCCCGGCCACGCTGAAGTCGTGGAAGCGCGCGGCGAAGCGCGCCACGCGCAGGATGCGCACGGGGTCTTCGCGGAAGGCTTCGGTGACATGGCGCAGCACGCGCGCCTGCAGGTCGCGCTGGCCGCCGAACGGATCGACGATGCGGCCGTCGGCGTCCTGCGCCATCGCGTTGATGGTCAGGTCGCGCCGGGCCAGGTCTTCTTCGAGCGTGACGGTCGGCGCGGCATGCACGACGAAGCCGCGGTAACCGGGCGCGGTCTTGCGCTCGGTGCGGGCGAGCGCATATTCCTCGCGCGTCTCGGGATGCAGGAAGACCGGGAAATCCTTGCCCACCGGCAGGTACCCGGCGTCCACCATCCGTTCGGGCGTGGCGCCCACCACCACCCAGTCGTGGTCGTGCACCGCCCGCCCGAGCAAGGCATCCCGCACCGCGCCGCCGACCCTGTAGGTTCGCATCGGCGCAGTTTAAGCGCGCCCGGCGCGCCTTACCGGCTGGTGCGGTACGGCTCGTCCATCTCCACGAACTGCTTCTCCGCCAGCGCTTCCTCGATCCACGCGGCCACCGAGGGCAGGGCGCAGACGCGGCGGATGTAGTCGGTGATGTGGCCGGGCACCGGCAGCGCGTAGTTCTTGATGCGCATGCACACCGGCGCGAAGTAGGCGTCGGCGATGCTGAAGTCGCCGAACAGCATCGGGCCCTTGTGCTCCTCCAGCAGCGCCGTCCACATGCCGACGATCCGCTGCACGTCGCTGCGCACGTCGGCGTGGTCGCGCCACGCCAGCGCGCCCGCCTGCGCCAGCGAAGCTTCGATGTTCATGGGGCAGTGGCTGCGCAAGGCGCCGAAACCGGAATGCATCTCGGCGCAGACGCTGCGGGCACGCGCACGCGCCTTGGCATCGCGCGGCCACAGGTGGCGCTCGGGAAACTTCTCGGCCGGTACTCGGCGATCGCGAGCGTGTCCCACACGGCGAGGTCGCCATCCGTGAGCACCGGCACGCGCCCCGCCGGGTTCACCTTCAGCACGACCTGCTTGAACTTCGAGTCGCCGTCGAAGCTGTCGAAGCGGACCATCTCCTCGCGGAAGGGAATGTCCGCCTGCTTGAGCAAGACCCACGGCCGCATGGACCAGACGAATAGTTCTTGTTGCCGATGTAGAGCGTGAGCATGCCTTCTCCTGTTGTGGCGGCGATGCTAGCCGGACGGCCGCGGCGATTGATGCAAAAAGCCGCGCGGATTGATGCTCAGGCTTCGGGCGTGTCCTGGTCCTTGCGCAGCCCGAGCCGGCGGAACGGCCCTTCCAGCGCCAGGATGCCGAGCACGAGCAGCGTGCTGAGCACCGCCGTCATCTCGCGGCCCAGCCCGCAGGCCATGCCGATCGCCGCCGTCATCCAGATCCCGGCGGCGGTGGTGAGCCCGCGCACGTGCTCCTCGTTCTGCAGCTTCAGGATGGTCCCCGCGCAAAGGAAGCCGATGCCGGCCAGCAGCCCTTGCAGCACGCGGCTGACGCCCTCGGCGTCCATGCCGGTCTGCAGCGGCACCAGCACGAACAGCGCGGAGCCGGCCGCCACCAGCATGTGGGTACGGATGCCCGCCTCCTTGCCGTTGCGCTCGCGCTGCAGGCCCAGCATGCCGCCCAGGGCGCTGCCAGGATCAGGCGCAGCACCACGCGCGTGAGCTGCTCCAGTCGGCGATGTCGGAGAATTCGGCCGCGATGGTGTCGGTGATCGTGTCCCGTGCGTTCATCGGTCAGGGCAGGTCGCGGTTCGGCTCGGCCCGGCCCTCGCGCGGGCCGATGGTGCCCGTGCGCGCCTTCAGCGATTGCGGCTCGCCCGTCAGCATGGCCGCGTACACGGTGGTGTTGGCCAGCACCTTCTTGACGTAGTCGCGTGTCTCGTTGAAAGGCACGTTCTCGGCCCAGCCGCGGCTTCCAGCACCGGCCCGTTGCGCCACGCGCGCGGTCGGCCCGGCCCGGCGTTGTAGGCGGCGGCGGCCATCGGCATCGAGCCGCCGAAGTCGTCCAGCACCAGCTTCAGGTAGCCGGTGCCGATGGCGATGTTGGTGTCGCGCTCGTCCAGCTGCTCGATGGTGAAGTTGCTCATGCCCAGCTTGCGCGCCGTCCAGCGCGCGGTAGCGGGCATCACCTGCATCAGCCCCGACGCGCCCACGTGCGAGCGTGCGTTCATGATGAAGCGGCTTTCCTGCCGGATCAGCCCGTAGACGTAAGCCGGGTCGAGGTTGATCTCGCGCGAGCGGCGCACCACGGCTTCGCGGAAGGGCGTGGGATAGCGCTGGTCGAAGTCGAATTCGGCCTTGGTCCGTTCGCTGGTGTTGATGCACCGGTCCCACACCTCGCGGTCGCAAGCGACCTGCGCGGCCGCCAGCAGTTCGCGGTCGGTCATGCCGCCCGGCTTGTGCAGGTTGGTGGTGTAGTTCCACTCGCGCACGCCTTCGCCGCGCAGGCCGATGCGGATCGCGTGCAGCGCGCGCACCAGCCCGCGTTGCCGACCGCCATCTCCTTTTCGGCCGGCGTCACGGGCGCGGCCTTCACCGGCGCCGTGACCTTCAGGCCGAGTTCTTCCATGGCCAGCTGCTCGTAGAAGCCGCGCGGCGACGCGATGGCCTGCAGCATCTGCTGCGCCTCGGCGCGCTGCGCATCGCCCGGCTTGCCGGCCAGCAGCGCACGCGCCTTCCAGTAGACCCGGGTCGGGTCGTTGCGATCCTCGCCCATGGCGTTGATCGCCTGCAGCACCGTCTTCCAGTCGGTGCCGCGGGGCGCGCGCAGCGCGGCGCGCACCTTCCATCCGAGCAGCTCGTCGCTCAGGTGGGCGTCGCGTTCGACCCGGGCGAAGTAGCCCTGCGCGTCGGGCGAGAGCTTCTGCGCCGCCTGGCGGCCGATCACGGCCCAGATCCAGTCGCGCTCCTCCGCGCCCAACTGCACGCCCCACTTGCTTTCCAGCAGCGAAGCGGCCTGCTCCAGTCGCTCGTGGCCAGCTTGATGATGGCCGGCCGATGACCTCGCGGCGCGCGCGCGAGGCGGCGACGATCTTGGAACGCAGGAACTTGGTCGGGCTCGCCTGCAGTTCGGCCAGCAGCGGCACCGATTCGGGATGCACGATCTCCACCGCGGCGGCGGCGGCGCGGGGCCGGTTGATCTCCACCGACTGGCGCGCCTTGCGCCACGCGTCGGCTTCCGTCATGCGGTTGCGGCCGGTGCGCTCGCCGATCAGGCGGCTGGCGGCGAAGGCGCAGCCGTCGTCGGCCTCGCGCTGCGACAGCCACAGGCGCCGCACTTCGTCGGCCAGGCCGGCCGGGGCCGCGGCCCCCCTGGCGCAGGTACTGCGAGGCGAGCGCGTAGCAGCGCAGCTCGCGGTCGTCGTTCATGCGGTAGCGGTGGATCTCCTGGTCGAAGGCGTCCCAGTCGCGCCGCTGGCCCATCAGCAGCAGCCAGTCGTTGCGCAGCCGGTCCTCCCGGTAGCTGCCGGCGTAGCGGGTGAGGAAGGCCTGCACTTCGGACGGCGCGGCGGCGCCGAGGCGCGCGCGCAGCTCCCAGTAGGCGGCCCACGGCTCCAGCGGATGCCCCTGCGCCGCGGGCAGGAGCTGGGTGAGGCGGGCCCGGTTTCCTTGCGAGTAGGCCTGCTGCATCTGCAGCAGGATGTCGTCGGCGGGTTGGGCTGGGCACAGCCCGCGACCAGCGCGGCGGCGAAGGATGCCAGAATCGTTCTCAACTTCATGAAATTATGGACAGGTCGGAAGAAAAAGGGCCCTGCGCAAGCTTCTCGTCGAGCAGCGCCTGAACATGCCCGACCGGATGCACCGGGCGGAACTGCTGCAGCGGGTGATGCGCATCTGGCTGGTGGGGCGGCCCGACACCGTCATCGGCGCGTACTGGCCGATCAAGGGCGAGTTCGATCCGCTGCCGGCGCTGCACCGCTGGAAGGAGGATGGTGAGTTGCTGGACGAGCCGCAGCCGCGCCGCATCGGGCTTCCGGTGGTGGACAAGGTTCGTCAGACGCTGAAGTTCCATGCATGGTTCCCGGGTTGTCCCATGGAAGAAGACGCCTACGGCATTCCGAAGCCGAAAGACACCGAGGTGATCACGCCCACGCTGCTGTTCGTGCCCTGCGTGGGGTATGCGCCGGGCGGTTTCCGGCTGGGCTACGGCGGCGGCTTCTACGACCGCACGCTCGCCGCGCTGCAGCCGCGGCCGTACACCGTGGGCGTGGGCTTCGCGCACGGCTTCCTGCCCGATCATGAACCGGAAGCGCACGACGTGCCGCTGGACGCGCTGCTGAACGAGCTGGGGGTGGTCTGGCCGATCCAGATGGGGGGCTAGCAGAGGCCGCCGAACAGCCTTTGAACGCAGAAGTCGCAGAAGCAACGCAGAAAGCGCAGAAAAGAAATTCATGAAAGGACAACTGGAAATGTCTTTTCTGCGAGCTTTGGCTGTTTCCTTTCGCGCCCTCTGCGTTCAAAGGCTGTCCGCTCCCGCTCCCGCTCCCGCTTTCCGACTCCTCAATCGATGTAGTCCACCGTATCCGGGTCGGGCACCTCGCCGATCACCTGCCGCGTGATCCGGCTTTGCAGCATCAGCCATTCGCAGAAGGCCCGGATCTCGGGGCGTTGCGCTGCGCGGGCCCACGACCATCCAGTACGCCATGGGCGAGTCCATCCGCAGCTTCGGCAGCGGCTCCAGCAGGTCGCCATTGGCCAGGCTCTCGGCCACCAGCGGCAGGCGCGCGAGCACCACGCCCGGCCGGTCAGCGCGGCCTGCACCATCTGGTAGGCATAGTTGAAATAGAGCCAGCGCTTGGGCTGCAGCTTCGAGAGGCCGTGCTCGTCGAACCAGCGCCGCCACGTGAGCCATTCCAGGTGCGTCTGGTGGGCGTCGCCCGCTTCGATCAAGGCGAATTCGGCGACGTCGGACGGCTTGGCCAGCGCGCGGCCTTTCAGCAGCCGGGGGCTGACCACCGGGGTGAGCTGCTCGCCGAACATCCGCACGGCCTGCGCCGGCATCGTCGCCATCGGCCCGTAGCGCAGGGCGAGGTCGACGTCCGCCACCTCGAGGTCGAGCGTGTTGTCGGAGGCGTCGATGCGGATGTCGATGTCGGGGTTGTCGCGCTGGAACTGCTCCAGCCGCGGGATCAGCCACATCGACGCGAACGAGGCGAAGGTGGTGAGCGCCACCGCGCGCCGACCGGCGCTCTGGCGGATCTGCCGCACCGCGCCGTCGATGCGCGGCAGCGATTGCGACACCGCCATCAGCAGTTGCGCGCCGGCGCTGGTGAGTTCCACCGCGCGCGTGTGGCGCAGGAACAGCGGCACGCCCACTTCTTCTTCCAGCGACTGGATCTGCCGGCTGACGGCCGACTGCGTCAGCGCCATTTCCTCCGCGGCGGCCCGGAAATTGAGGTGCCTCGCCACCGCCTCGAAGGCCCGCAAATGGCCGGCGGAGATGGGGCGGGTGCGCAGGTGGGTCTGCGAATGCTGCAAGTCGGCTTCCCTCGATTGATGCGAATCCGGAATCAATAGCCTAGCCGTATTTCATTGGACTGCCAAGCGGGCGTGAAAGATCATTCGATGCCGAATTGCTATCAACCCCGGAGCCCGCCATGACCGCGCAACCCACCGCCGCCCAACTGCTGCAAGCCTCCCCCGCCACGGCCCTGCCGGGCACCCGGAAGCTGGCCCGCGGCCGCGCGATCACGTTGCGGCCGGGCACCAACGGCATCCTGCGCGTGGCGCATGGCCGGGTCTGGGCCACGCTCGAAGGACCGCACGGCGTCACGCCGACCGATTCCGGCGACCACGTGCTGGAGGTCGGGCGCTCGATGTGGATCCGCGCCGGGCAGGCGGTGGTGGTCGAAGCCTGGAACCCGCGCGGCGCGTCCTATTTCAGCTGGGACCCGGTGCTGGCGCCCGCGCCGGCGCCGGTGCGGCCCCAGCTGAACCTGGCCGGCGTGCTGCAGCCGCTGTCGGACCTGCGGCTGGCCACCGGCCGGCCGGCGGCGCGGTGCTGCGGCTGCTGGTGGGGCTGGGAAGGCTGGCAGTGGAGATGGTGCGCAGCAAGCTGCACACCCTGCCGGCGCACACGTAAGGCGTGCACGCCGGCGTGCGCACCATGGCAGCATGGGCGCACCTGATAATGGCCGGCATGAAGCCGCTGCACGTGGTCGTGATGGGAGTGGCCGGTTGCGGCAAGTCGCTGGCCGGCGCCTTGCTGGCGCAACGCCTGCAATTGCCGCTCATCGAGGGCGACGACTTCCATCCGCCCGAAAACATCGAGAAGATGCGCCAGTCCGTCCCGCTGACGGACGCCGACCGCGCCCACTGGCTGGAAAGACTGGCCGGCGAGCTGCGCCGCCACCCGGAGGGCGCCGTGCTCACCTGCTCGGCCCTCAAGCGCAACTACCGCGACACCTTGCGCGCCGGCGCGCCCGACCTGCGCTTCGTCCATCTCGCGCTCACCCAGCACCAGGCGCTGGAACGGGTGGCCTCGCGCACCGACCACTTCTATCCGCCCAGCCTGGTCGCAAGCCAGTTCGAGGCGCTGGAAGACCCGTCGGGCGAGCCGGGGGTGCACGTGGCCGACGGAACGGCCCACGTGGAGCGCATCGTCGAGACGGCGGCGCGCTGGCTCGCAGGGGCTTGAGCGTTCACCTAAGCGTAATGCGTTACGCATAGTTAAAATCGCCCCATCGCCTTCAGGAGACACGATGAGCAAAGCATTCGCCAGCCAGAACGACCGGCCGACAAGAAAGTCACTTTCGAACAGCTGTCCGCGCACTGCTGGGCCTACACCGCCGAGGGCGACCCCAATTCCGGCGTGATCATCGGCGACAAGTTCATCATGGTCAGCGACTGCACCGCCACGCCGGCGATGGCCCGCGACCTGATCGCCCACATCCGCACCGTGAGCGACAAGCCGATCAAGTACGTGCTGCTCACGCACTACCACGCGGTGCGCGTGCTGGGCGCGAGCGCCTACTTCGCCGAGGGCGCCACCGAGATCATCGCCAGCCAGGGGCACCTACGAGCTGATCGCGGAGCGCGGCAAGGAAGACATGCAGTCCGAGATGGACCGCTTCCCGCGCCTGTTCCGCAACGCCGAAAGCATCCCGGGCCTGACCTGGCCCACGATGGTGATCGGCGGCGGCGTGCCGAAGCAGGGCGAAGTCCCGGGCAAGCTGACCGTCGACCCGGGCGGCGTCCGCGTGCAGATCTGGTCGCCGGGCAACGGCCACACCCGCGGCGACACGATCGCCTGGGTGGAAGAAGAGAAGGTGCTGTTCTCGGGCGACCTGGTCGAATACAACGCGGGCGTCTACACCGGCGACGCGCACTGGAAGAGTGGCCCACCACGCTGCAGGCGCTGCGCGCGTTGAAAGCCGAAGCCATCGTGCCGGGCCGCGGCGAGGCGATGAAGGGCGCGGGGGACGTCGAGAAGGCGCTCGACTACACCCAGCGCTGGGTCGAGACGCTGTACCGCTGCGGCAAGGAAGCCGCCGCGGCGAAGATGGACCTGAAGGCGGCCATGGCGCACACGCGCAAGTCCATGGACCCGGTCTTCGGCAACGTGTTCATCTACGAACACTGCCTGCCGTTCGACGTGAGCCGCGCCTTCGACGAGGCCAGCGGCATCAAGACGCCGCGCGTCTGGACGGCCGAGCGCGACAAGGAAATGTGGGCCGCGCTGCAGGCCTGAAGCTTGTAGGCCGCGGCTGACGCGTCCGGCTCCCGCCGGACGACAGCGGACGGGTGGAGCGCTTCCTAAGCTGGGTCAGCGGTGCCGCATGCGCCGCGTTCCAGAGGAGACCGTCCATGCCTTCCGACGACAAATCCGTGCCGCGCATCCTGCAGCAGCAACCCGCGCGCGAGAGCGACCCGCAGCAGCAGCAGGGCGGCCAGGCCGCGGGCGGGCAGGTGGAAGGCGAGGGCAGCTACACCGCCACGCGCGACTACCAGCAGAACATCCGCCAGTACCGGGACAAGGCCGACGTTCAGGCCGACGCTGAAGCCGCCAGGCCGCGGTCGGAGTCGGAAGCGCGCGAGCTGGAGCAGGCCGAGCGCGAAGGGCGCTCTCACTCGAAAGGCGAGCGCTAGCGCCTGTCGTGGATTGCGGGTCGAGCCCGCCATGGCAGGGTTGTCAGCGCTTCTCCGCCAGCTCCTTCAAATCCCGCTGGTAGGCCCGCAGCCGCCGCACCGCCTGCTCGCGCTGCGCCGGCGTGGTGCTTTCGTGCACCGCCGCGAAGGTGCGGCAGTTTTCCTGCAGCAGTTCGTCCTGCCAGGCGCGGTAGCCCGCATCGGGTGAGCGCTGCACCCGGTCGACGTAGCCGCGCAGCAGGTCGCGGCTCGCGCCCCGTGTCTCGATGATGCGGCCCGCCGTCTGCAGCAGGTCCTGCTGCCGCCGCAGCCGCTCGGCCATCACGCGCTGCGCGTCCCGTGGAGTGCTCGATGCCCTGCCGCAGCACGCGGCGCTGCTGCGCGTCGAGCCGTCCGTAGATCATCTCGAGCCGGTCGAGCATGCGCTCGTAGCGTTTCTCGCGCTGCGCGGCGAGCGGCTCGTGGACCCATTCCTTGCGGAACTTGTCGTTGGTGCTGCGGTACTTGCGTTCGAGGTGGCGCAGCTGGTCGGGCGTGAGGTCGGCCACCAGCGCCAGCACCGCCGGCTCCGCCTGGTCGGCCACCAGCTTCAGGCGGTCCTGCACCTCGCCGGCGATGCCGCAGGCCTGCTGCGGCGTGACGCTGCCCGGCGCCATGCGCTCCATGCGCTGCAGCATCTCGACGAAGCGGGGCAACTCCCCGCTGCGGTGCCAGGCGTGCAGGCGATCGAGTTCGGCGCGGGCGCGCGGCGCCTGGTCATCGGTGAAGTCGATGTAGCCGTCGAGCCACCAGTACGCGACGTCGTCGAAGGTGTTGTAGCCGAGCTTGATCGCGCTGCACGCGGCAAGCCCCACCGCGACGACCAGCGCAACGATAATCCGGGCCAGTCGTGTCGACGTCTTGTTCATGGGCAGGGAAGGATAGCAATGACAGCAGTAGATGTGGTGATCATGGCCGCGGGCAAGGGCACCCGGATGAAAAGCCGCACGCCCAAGGTGTTGCACCGCCTCGGCGGCCGGCCGCTGATCCAGCACGTGATCGACACCGCGGTGGCGCTGGACGCGCGCCGCACGATCGTGATCACCGGGCATGGTGCCGAGGGCGTCGAAGGCTGGCTGCGCGAGTCGTCCACCGCCGCGGGCCGCGCGAGCCCCGACTTCGTGCGGCAGGAGCCGCAACTGGGCACCGGCCACGCCGTGCAGCAGGTGGTGCCGGTGCTGCCCGACGACGGCATCGCGCTGATCCTCAACGGCGACGTGCCGCTGGTGCGCACGGAAACGCTGCGCGCGCTGGTGGACGCGTGCGCCGGCGAGAACCTCGCGCTGCTCACGGTCGACATGGCCGACCCCACCGGCTACGGGCGCATCGTGCGCAACGGCGACGCGGTGCAGGCCATCGTGGAGCACAAGGACGCGAGCGCGTCGCAGAAGGCGATCCGCGAGGTGTACACCGGCTTCATGGCCGTGCCGTCGCAGCGCCTGAAGGCCTGGCTGGCGCGCCTGACCAACGACAACGCGCAGCGCGAGTACTACCTGACCGACATCGTCAAGTTCGCGGCCGCCGACGGCTGCCACGTGGTGGCCGCCAAGGCCTCCGAGCAGGTGGAGGTCGACGGCGTCAACAGCCCGCTGCAACTGGCGGAGCTGGAACGCGCCTACCAGCTGCGGCAGGCGCGCGTGCTGATGGAGCAGGGCGTGCGGCTGGCGGACCCGGCGCGCTTCGACGTGCGCGGCAAGCTGGAGTGCGGGCAGGACGTCGACATCGACGTCAACTGCGTGTTCGAAGGCAGCGTGGCGCTCGGCGACAACGTGCGCATCGGCGCCAACTGCGTGATCGCCAACGCGCGCATCGCGGCCGGCGCGGTCATCCATCCGTTCACGCACATCGACGGCGAGAAGGCGGGCGTGGAAGTGGGCGAGGGCGCGCTGGTCGGCCCGTTCGCGCGGCTGCGGCCCGGCGCCAAGCTCGGCGCGGAGGTGCACATCGGCAATTTCGTCGAGGTGAAGAATTCGACGCTGGCGCGCGGCGCCAAGGCCAACCACCTTGCGTACCTCGGCGATGCGAGCGTCGGCGAGCGCGTGAACTACGGCGCCGGCAGCATCACGGCCAACTACGACGGCGCCAACAAGCCCGCACCGTCATCGAGGCCGACGTGCACGTGGGCAGCAACTGCGTGCTGGTGGCGCCGGTGACGGTCGGCGCCGGCGGCACGGTGGGCGCGGGCTCGGTGGTGAACAAGAGCACCGAGGCGGGCGCCCTGACGGTCGCCCGCGCCCGGCAGGCGAGCATCCCCAACTGGAACCGGCCGAAGAAATCGAAGTAGGGTGTGCAGCTTCGCTGCGCACCTTCACCGCTGCGGCAGCGCCAGCCGCGGCCGGAACTTCGACCGCTTCACCGAAAAGTAGCTCTTGACGTTGCGCACGTTCGCGTCGCTCGTGAAGAGCCGCTGCGCGAGCGCGAGGTAGTCCTGCATGTCGCGCGCGTAGACCACCGTGGACGAAGTCCGGCCCCGGCGACACGCGGTAGCACTGCTGCACGGCGTCGTCGCCGGTCACGCGCGCTTCGAAAGCTTCCTGCTCCTCGTTGCCCTGTCGGTCCAGCGAGACCTCGACGATCGCTTCCAGCCCGTGGCCGATCGCCTGCGCCATGCGCTCGGGGTTCAACACCGCGATCTCGCGTTCGATCAGGCCTTCGTCCCAGAGGCGCTTCACGCGGCGCAGGCAGGTTGGCGCCGAGATGTGGGCGCGCCTGGCGAGGTCGAGGTTGGACAGGGAACTGTCCGCCTGGAGCAACTCGAGCAGGGCGTAGTCGACGGTGTCCAGCTCTGAAAGTTTCAAATCAGAAGACATGACGGAATCTTATTGCGTCGGCAGGAGTCTGTGCAACAAGATTTCAAAACACGCTGGATTTAGCATCCATATTCCAGCGCGCCAAGCCTACAGTCGCCCCATTCCAACCCAAGAGGTTCTCCCATGTGTGGCATCGTCGGCGCCGTCTCCACCCGCAACATCGTTCCCATCCTGGTCCGGGCCTGCAGCGGCTGGAGTACCGCGGCTATGACAGCTGCGGCGTCGCCGTGTATGCCGAAGGGCTGAAGCGCGCGCGCAGCACCTCGCGCGTGGCCGAACTGATGGAGCAGGTGGCCGGCGAGCACATCGAAGGCGGGACGGGCATCGCGCACACGCGCTGGGCCACGCACGGCGCGCCGGCGGTGCACAACGCGCATCCGCACTTCAGCCACGGCCCCGGCGAGAAGGCGGCCGACGGCCCCGGCCGCATCGCGCTGGTCCACAACGGCATCATCGAGAACCACGACGAGCTGCGCGCGGCGCTCAAGGCCAAGGGCTACCGCTTCACCAGCCAGACCGATACCGAAGTCATCTCGCACCTGATCGACAGCCTGTACGACGGCGACCTGTTCGAAGCCGTCAAGACGGCGCTGCCGCAACTGCACGGAGCCTATGCGATCGCCGTGTTCTGCAAGGACGAACCGCACCGCGTGGTGGGCGCGCGCGCCGGCTCGCCGCTGGTGCTGGGCGTCGGCAAGGAAGAGAACTTCCTCGCCAGCGATGCGATGGCGCTGGCCGGCGTCACCGACCAGATCGTCTACCCGAAGAAGGCGACGTGGTCGACCTGCAGCTCGGTCGCTACTGGATCGTCGACCGCACGTACAAGGCGGCGAACCGGCCCGTCAAGACGGTGCAGGCGCACAGCGGCGCGGCCGAACTCGGCCCGTACCGCCACTACATGCAGAAGGAAATCTTCGAGCAGCCGCGCGCGATCGGCGACACGCTCGAAGGCGTCACCGGGATCATGCCGGAGCTGTTCGGCGACGGCGCGCATGCGGTGTTCCGGAGATCGACCGCGTGCTGATCCTGGCCTGCGGCACCAGCTACTACAGCGGCTGCACCGCCAAGTACTGGCTGGAAGACATCGCGCGCATCCCGACGCAGGTGGAGATCGCCAGCGAATACCGCTACCGCGAGAGCGTGCCGGACCCGCGCACCCCGGTCGTCACCATCAGCCAGTCGGGCGAGACGGCCGACACGCTGGCGGCGCTGAAGCACGCGCGCAGCCAGGGCATGGAGCACACGCTGACCATCTGCAACGTGTCCACGTCGGCGATGGTGCGCGAATGCAAGCTGGCCTACATCACGCGCGCCGGCGTCGAGATCGGCGTCGCGTCCACCAAGGCCTTCACGACGCAGCTGGCCGGCCTCTTCCTGCTGACGCTGGCGCTGGCCCAGAGCCGCGGCCGCCTCACGGAGACGCAGGAGGCGATGCACCTGAAGGCGATGCGCCACCTGCCCACCGCGCTGCAGGCGGTGCTGGCGCTGGAGCCGCAGGTGATCAGCTGGGCGGAAGATTTCGCCAACAAGGAGAACGCGCTGTTCCTCGGCCGCGGGCTGCACTACCCGATCGCGCTCGAGGGGGCGCTGAAGCTCAAGGAGATCAGCTACATCCACGCCGAGGCCTATCCGGCCGGCGAACTCAAGCACGGCCCGCTGGCGCTGGTGACGAGCGAGATGCCGGTGGTGACGGTGGCGCCCAACGACGCGCTGCTGGAAAAGCTCAAGTCCAACATGCAGGAAGTGCGCGCGCGGGCGGCGTCCTGTACGTGCTGGCAGATGCCGACAGCCGCATCGAAAGCAGCGAAGGGATCCACGTGATCCGCATGCCGGAGCACTACGGCGCGCTGAGCGCGCTGCTGCACGTGGTGCCGCTCCAGCTGCTGGCGTATCACACCGCGCTGGCGCGCGGCACCGACGTCGACAAGCCGCGCAACCTGGCGAAGAGCGTGACGGTGGAGTGAGGCGGGAGCGCGCCTACTTGCGCCCGCCCAGATCAACCCCGCCACGATGCCGACGGCGACGCTGCCGGCGATGACCGGCCACGGGTTGTCCCGCACGTAGCTGTCGGCGGCGCGCCGGGCGCCTTGCACGCCTTCGCCGGCGGAGGACGCCGCGCCTTGCAGCTTCGCCTTGCCGGCTTCGATGCTCTGCTCGAGGCGCTCGCGCGCCGCCTGGTATTCGGTGCCCGCCTCGCGGGCGGCGTGCTGCAGCAGGCGCTCGGCGTCGTCGATCAGCGCGTGGAGGTTGCGGGTCAGGTCGTTCATGGCGGATCCTTTCGGTGGACTGCAGTATCCACCCTGCGCGACCGCTCGCCTATACTGGTCCCAGCGAGCCAGCATCGTCCCTCGACGGCGCCCATGCAGCCAGCGTCTTTCCCCCTTCATGGAGAAACACCTTGGCCCGTCTCGCTGGTTCCCCTCCCGCCGTCGTCCGCACGCGCAGCCTCCGCGGCCTGCTGCCGTACTACCGCGACGTCCTCGGCTTCCGCGTCCTGCAGCACGTTCCCGGCGTACTGGCGCTGCTGCAGTTCGAGCAGTTCACCTTGCAGCTCTGGCAGCGCAACGACTTCGGCGGCCACAGCTTCTGCGTGGTCTCGCTGGACGGCCGGCGTTCCGACATCCAGCGCCTGCACGCCGCCTTCCGGCGCTGCGACGCGGGTGGCCTGATGGAGCGCGTGCCCGCGCTGCAGCCCCGGGGCTCGTGGGAGTTCGGCCTGGTCGATCCGGAAGGAAACCAGGTCGTCTTCGAGCAGTGGGTGACGGGGCTGGCGCGCAACGCCTGAGTCCCGCCCTCAAGGGTGCAGTTGCGCGCCTTTGGTCGCCTTGTCCACGTCCTTCTTGGGTCCGTAGAGGCCCAGGCCCACGAGGTCCGGCGCTTCCGCCGGCTGCGCGCGGAACACGGCGCGGTTCGCCGCGTCGTGCCCGGTTTCGAACATCGCGCGGACGTAGGCGCTGCGGGTGAGTCCGCGCTGGAGCGATTGCTGCCACGCGCGCTGCAGCACTTCGGTGGAAGCCGCGAACACCAGGATCGGCTGGCCGAGCAGCTTCGCATGCAGGCGGCCGGCGGCATCTTCGTAGGGCTCGCCCATGGCGTGGGGCGCGGCCCCGGCGATGCCGGTGGCCGGGAAGGCGGTGACGTTCAGCTTCTGCCACACCGGCAGGTCCTCGTGCACGAGGACGGCGACCTTGCTGTCGAACATGGGACTCCCGCGTCGGATGGATGCGGGCAGTGTCAGCCGGCCGGGGTTCGTCGTCTGGAACGTTCGTGCGTCCGCAGCGGTAGGCCGCGGGCGTGAGGCCGTAGGCCCGGCGGAACCAGCGGCCGAAGTGGCTCTGGTCGGCGAAGCCGCTCGCGAAGGCGGCGTCCGCCGGCCGCGCCTCGTCGCGCAGCATGGCGCGCGCCTTGTCCAGGCGCGTCTCGACCAGGCAGGCATGCGGCGAGGTGCCATAGCGCCGGCGGAAGGCGCGCGCCAGCTGGAAGCGGTCGGCGGCGCCCGCGGCCCGCGCGAGTTCATCCAGGCCGAAGGCTTCGGCGTAGTGCGCCCGGATGTAGTCCATCGCGTGCTCGGCGACGCGGGCGGCGGCGTCGCCCGGTGCGCAGCGGCTGCGCGCGCCCGTGTGCGGCCGCAGGCACGCCACGACCTCGTCGCGGCTCGCATCGAGCAGCAGGCGCGGTGCGCCGGACAGCAGCGCGTGGCAGGCCGCCGCCACGGCCGCGGCGAGGCGCGCATCGTCGGCCAGCGTCTCGCCGAAGCCGATGCCTTCGTCGCGGCCGCCCATCTCGTCGCGCAGCCACGCCGGCGGCAGGTACAGCATGCTGTAGCGGAAGCCCTGATCCTGCACGGCGCGGCCGTCGTGGCGCTCGCCGGGCTCCATCAGGATCACGCGGCCCGTCGTGCTCTGCCGCCGCTCGCCGCGGCAGAAGAAGTCCTGCACGCCGGCATGCGTGACGCCGACCAGCCATTCGTCGTGCCGGTGCATGTCGTAGGCGTGGCCATGGAAGGCGGCCGTCACGGCTTCGACGCCGCTGTGCGGACAGCGCTGCAGGTGGACGAAGTCCCCGGGGGCTTGCGCCGGCATCACGCCGCCTCGGGTTGCAGCAACCAATCCCGAAAGCAGACCAGCGGCTGCAGGCGGCTGCGCGTCTCGGGATAGCAAAGCCAATAGCCGAGGTCGCTGCGGTAGCCGCCGGCGGACAGCGGTTCGCGCACCAGGCCCGCCGCGATCTCGTCCTGCACCAGGCAACGCGGCACCAGCCCGAGTCCCATGCCCGCCATCACGGCGCGGATCAGCGTCTGGAACTGGTCGAACTGCGGACCGGCCGGCCAGCCCGCCGTGTCGACGCCGTGCGCCTCGCCCCAGCGCGCCCACGCCTGCGGCACCGTGCCGTGCCGCAGCAGCGTGTGGCGGCGAACGTCGGCGGGGGTTTCGATCGCCCAGTCGGCTACGCGCGTGCGCGGCGCGATCAGCGCCACGTCGTTGCCGGCGAGGTAGTGCGCGCGCGCGCCGGGCCAGTGGCCGTCACCGAACAGGATCGAGCAGTCCAACCCCGGCTGGCCGACGTCGTAGCCCTGCACGTAGGGCACGAAGTGCAGGGTGACCTCGGGGTGCTGCTGCTGGAACTGCGGCAGCCGCGGGATCAGCCACTTGGCCGCGAAAGTCGGCAGGCTCGACACGCGCAGCGAGCCGACGCCGCCGTCGCCGGCCACCAGTTCGAGCGTCGCCGCCTCGATGCGGGCCAGCACCTCGCGCACCGCGTCTTCGTAGCGTTCGCCGGCGGGCGTCAGCACCGGTGGCGGTTGCGGGTGCGTTCGAACAGCGGCACCCCGACCCATTCCTCCAGCTCCCGCACCTGCTTGCTGACGGCGCCCTGCGTCAGCTGCAGCGCCTCGGCCGCGCGCGACACGCCACCCAGCTGGCGGACCGTCGAAAACGCGCGCAGCAGGTGCAACGGAGGGCTGAAGCGGCGGAGGGTCATGGTGGGGCTGATATATTCCAGTCAGGAATGGTATCGGGCACATCGCTTGCTAGCAAGCGGGTTCCGATCCTTTTTCTCCCGACTCTGATTTCACTGGGTATCCACACCATGCATCGTCGCCACCTGCTCGCTTCCCTCGCCGCCGTATCTGTCGCTCCCGGAATGGCTTTGGCCCAAGACAAGGTCATCCGCCTGGTCGTTCCCTTCCCCCGGGCGGCGCCACCGACATCACCGCCCGCGCGCTCTCGGACGTGCTGCCGCGCATCCTCAAGCAGCCGGTGATCATCGAAAACAAGGCCGGCGCCGGCGGCTCCATCGGCATGGCCGAAGTGGCGCGCGCCGCGCCGGACGGCCTCACGTTCGGCGTTGCCACGCTGTCCACGCACGGCGTCAATCCGGCCGTCTACAACAAGCTCCCGTACGACCCCATCAAGGACTTCGTCGGTGTGACCGAGATCGTGAAGGCGCCCGGCGTGGTCGTCGTCAATCCGTCCGTGCTGCCGGTGAAGGACTTCGCCGATCTCGTCCGCCACCTCAAGGCCAACCCGGGCAAGGTGTCGTACGCCACGCCGGGCAACGGCACCATCGGCCACATGTGGGGCGAGCTGTTCAAGAGCAGCACCGGCACCTCCATGGTGCACATCCCCTACCGCGGTGCGGGCCCGGCGCTGAACGACGTCGTCGGCGGCCGTCGCCGTGTACTTCGACCAGTGGCCGCCTCGCTGCCGCACATCAAGTCGGGCAAGCTGAAGGCGCTGGCGGTCTCGTGGCCCACGCGCCTCGACGTGCTGCCCGACGTGCCGACGTACGCGCAGATGGGCTACCCGGTGAACAACGATCCTTCGTGGTTCGGCCCGGTGGCGCCGGCCGGCACGCCGCAGGCGCTGGTGGATCGCATGCAGCAGGCCGTGGCGCAAGCCGTGCAGGAGGCCGCCGTGCGCGACCGGCTGGCGGGGCAGGGCCTCTACCCCTCCGGCTCCACGCCGCAGGCGTTCTCGGCGCAGCTCGTGCGCGAGATCAAGAAGATGAAGGACGTGGCCGTCTTCGCGAAGATCCGCCCGGAGTGAGCGCCATGCTGACATCGTTGCCGGGCCGGACGCCGCTGGTGTTCGACTCCCCGCACAGCGGCACGGCCTACCCCGAAGACTTCCGCCCGTGCTGCGAGCTCGCCACGCTGCGCCGCGCCGAAGACACGCACGTGGAGAAGATCTACGCCTTCGCGCCTGCCATGGGCGTAGCGTGGATCGAGGCGCACTTCCCGCGCAGCTACCTCGATGCCAACCGCGACGTGACCGAGCTCGACACGACGCTGCTCGATGGCGACTGGCCCGGGCCGCTGGCCACCGACCCGCGCGTGCTGTCGAAGGTGCGCCCGGGCAAGGGGCTGGTCTGGAAGTTCACCGATGACGGCCTGCCGATCTACGACCGGCGCCCGGCCGTGGCCGAGGTGCAGGCGCGCATCGACCGCTGCTGGACGCCGTACCACGCGGCCGTCGCCGATGCGGTGGCAGCGGCGCACACGCACCACGGCTACAGCATCCACCTGAACTGCCACTCGATGCCGGCGATCGCGGGCAGCCACGCCACGGAGTTTCCGGGGCTGGCTCACTCGGACTTCGTGGTGGGCGACCGGGATGGCAGCACCGCGTCGCCCGTACTGTCGCAACAGGTGTGCGAGCACCTGCGCGCGGCCGGTTTCAGCGTCGACTACAACCACCCGTACAAGGGCGTGGAGCTGGTGCGCCGCCACGGCGACCCGGCGCGTCACCGCCACAGCATCCAGCTGGAGATCAACCGCAAGCTCTACATGGACGAACGGACGCTGGCGCTCGATGCGGCGGGCATGGCGCGCCTGCAGGCGGCGTTGAAGTCCCTGACCGAGCGGCTGCTGGCGACCGATCCGCGGTCCGCCTAGCGCGGCACGAGCGCGAAGATCCGCACCGCCGAGCCGGTGCCGCCCTTCACCTTGAGCGGCGGCACCACCACGGCGAACTCGTAGGCCCTCGCGGCCGCGAGTTCCTCGAGGTTGAGGTTCTCCACGATGTAGATGCCCGAGTCGGCGATCAGCCGCATGTGCACCGGGAACACCGAACTTCGGCGTCATCACCACCGGCGGGCGCTTCTCGAACGTGAGCGTGTCGTCGCCGACCACGCGCGCGCCCATGCGGACCAGAACTCGGCGGCGTCGAGGCCGGGGCCCGGCGACGCCTCGCCGGCATACAGCGCGGTGTTGGACCGGAAGTACGCGCCCCAGCCGGTGCGGATGAACACCGTGTCGCCCTTGCGCAGTTGGACGCCACGGCGCTGCGCCGCCTGCTCCGTGCGCGGCCGTCACTTCGAAATTGGCGGGCAGCGGGCGCGCGTCGCCGTTCACCATCGTGGCGACGTCGAGCAGCACGCCGCGGTTGACGAGCAGGTCGTTCGGGAACTGGTCGATCGCGAGGTTGGCGCCGACGCCGGCCGCGCCGATGCCGCCCGGCTGCGCCGTCGCCTGCGTGGCGTCGACGCCGCCGAACAGCTTGCCGTCGCGCCCGATGTGGCCGATGGCGTCGATGCTCGGCGCGCCGTGCTGTCCGCTCCAGTGCATGTCCTCGGAAGCGAAGGAGAGCTGGCCGCCGTCGTTGAACGTGCCGCGCGTCTTGCCGTGCGTGGCGTTCAGGGCGAAGGAGTAGGGTGGATTGACGGAAGCCACCGGCGACTGCGTCTCCCACGTGTGCGAGAGGTCGATCAGGCGCGCCGACTGCAGCGTGTGGATGAACCCGCCGGGACCGGGTGACGCGCAGCCGACGCAGAGTGCGGCGAGTGCGGCGGCGATGATCTTGTGCATGTTCGCGTCCCTTCGCTGGTGACCGGCGGATGCCGTCGGCCATCATTCACCGGGGGCGGGCCGGGCGCAAGCCCCCGCGCGCTCAGCCCGCCAGCGGCAACGCCAGCTCGAAGCGGACGCCGCCGGGCACGTTCCGCGCCCGCACCGTGCCGCCCATCTTGGCGAGGTAGGTGCGCGCGACGAACAGGCCCTGCCCGCGCCGCGCCGAACCTTCCGCCGCGCCGGCTTCCGTCACGCCGTAGTCGAAGATGCGCTCCAGCCGCTCGGTGGGAATCGCGGCGCCTTCATTGGCGATGCCGATCACCGCCTGCCATCGGTGCGTTCGAGCGTCAGCGTGACCGGGGTGCCGGGCGTGCGATGCCGGTCCGCATTGCGCAGGATGTGCGTCACCACGTCCTCCAGCGAGAACTCGTCGGCCCGCACGCCGACCGGCTCGCCGCGCGCGTCGAAGCGCACGTCGGCCACGCCCGCGAACTGCGCGTTGTCCGCCACGTGCCGCAGGAAGCGGTCGAGGTCGAGCGGCGCCAGCTCGAGCTGCGCCGCGGCCGGGGCTTCGCTGGGCGACGCCGGCCATAGAGCACGCGCACCGCTTGCTGCATCCGCTGCACGTAGCGGTGCGCCGGATCGTCGGGATGCGGGTGCAGCACCATCAGCGACTGCAGCGGCGACAGCAGCTCGTGGCCGACGGCCTGCAGCGTGTCGCGCTCGCGCTGCGCCCGCAGCTCCTCGCGCTGCACGTCGCCCTTGACGCGTTCCAGCAGGTCCGACAGGCCGCCGGCCGAGATGCCCAGCTCGTCGGAGCCGCGCAGGTCGGACACGTCCAGTTGCCCGATGCGGGCGCCGCCGGCCGCGTCTTTCTGCACGTTGTACGACACGGCCGCCGCGCGCCGCGTCAGCACCGCGATGCGGCGGATCACGCCGATCTCGATGACCAGCCAGGCCAGCACGATCGCCCCCAGCATGGCGGCCACGTACCACGACATGCGGGTGGCGATCACGCCGAGGCCGCGGTCGATGCCGCGCGCATCGCCGGTCAGCCGCGCCTCGTAGCTGCCGATGGGCGTGACGATGGTTTCCTGGCCCTGCAGCGGCCCTTGCCGCACGGCCACCGGCAGGCGGTCGATCAGGCGCAGGATCAGCGGCGACGTGCGCCCGGAGCCCTCGTCGTGGCCCTTGAGCACGAGCGAGGCGGCGAGGGGCGCGTCCTCGCTCACGAGGGAGAGCGTCTCGCCCGGCTGCAGCGCCTGCGCCAGTCGTCCAGCGTGGGCGGCGCGATGGCGTCGGGCGCATTGCTGTCGAACAGCGGCGGCCCTTCGCCGGGCGCCAGCACCTGCACGTGCAGGCGGATGCGGTCGAGGTCGGACGGCGGCCGGGGGCTGCGGTTTGGAGAACAGCGCTTCGCGGAAGGCCTGCACCGGCAGCCGGATCGAATAGAACACCTGCCGGGCGCAGTCGGGCGGCTCGCCGCCGGCGGAGCAGGTTGCGCTTTGCCACAGGAATCCGCGGAAGTCGCGCAGCGGCCGCGCGTCGGCGGCGAGGACCGGGCCGTCGCCGGCCGCAAAGGCGGTGAGGCGTCCGCGCACCAGCGGCTCGCCGCGCAGCGAAATCCGCTCGAAGGGCGCGATCCACGACTGCACTTCGCCGCGCATCTCGAGCTGGATGCGGACGCGGTGCACGGTGGCCACGTCGAGTTCGCCCGGCTCGCGCGCCACCAGGTCGCCGGCGCGCAGGCTGCCCACCGTAGATGAAGCCGCCGGCATAGGCGTTCGCGCCGACGGCGGCGCACAGCGCGCTGCCGTCCGGGTAGCGCACCGAGCAGCCGGCCATCTCCACCGCCTGCTGCGCCTTGTTCTGGTCGTCGAAATCGAGGGCCGCGTACGGCAGCACCAGCGGCCGCAGCGGCGTCACCGCGCCCCGGGCGCGCGGGTTCATCAGCGCCAGCAGGCCGGCCGGATGCCGCAGCCGCGCCATCAGTTCGGCCTGCGTCTTGCGAAAGCCCTGCTGGTAGCTGCGGTAGCTGCGCTCCTTCTCGTCCTGCAGCAGCACGACGGCCAGCGCCAGCGTCGCCAGTGCCAGCAGCAGGAACACGCCGCGGAACAGCAGCCGCCGGCGAAACGACGCCAGCCCCAGCCGCGGCATGTCGAGCCGCGGCAGCGCCAGCTCGGGCAGCTTCACGGCTTCGGCTTCCGCGCGGGCTGCGGGTCGGCCCAGCGGAAGCCGCGCATCGGGATGTTCTCGATGCCCTCGAACGCCGGGTCCACCTCGCGGAACGCATCGCGGATGGTGCTGACGTGCTTGCGCACGTTGTCGCGGTTGCGCCCGCTCTTGACCACGTCGAACAGCTCGTCGTACGAAACGATGTCGCCGCGGCGCTGGTACAGGGTGGCGAGGATGCGCTGCGCCGTCAGGGGCAGGTTGATGCGCTCGCCGCGCCACATCGGCGTGCGCTGCCAGAGCGGGTCGAGCGCCAGTTCACCGGCGCCCGCGGCGGGCGGCGCCTGCTGCGCCTTGCGCTCGCGCGCCACCCGCAGGATCTCGAGGAAGGTCTCGATGAAGTCGGCTTCCTCGAAGGTGGTCTTCTGCAGGTAGTCCCGGGCGTCCAGCGCCTTCATGATGCTGCGGTAGATGGCGGCGGGCATCGCCGACACCACCAGCACCGGCACGCCCCGGCCCTGCTTGTTGATGGCGTTGATCAGGGCCACGCCGGCATGGCGCTCGCGGCCCAGCTCGATGTCGAGCAGCACGACGTCGTAGGCCTCGCGCGCCAGCGCCGCCTCGGCCTCGTCGCGCGTGAACCACTGGTCGACTTCGATGCCGGGGCGGGCGGCACGGATCCAGCCGGCCAGCTGGTGGCTGGTGGGCGGATCGTCCTCGATGACGGCGACGCGGGGCATGCGGCGGATTATCCGGTCCGGGCCGCCGGGGCCGCGTGAAGGTTTCTTCCGGGGCGTGAACGAAGTGGCCCCGCGGCCGCATTGTTCGCTCCCGGCGCTCTCCGAAGAATGGCCTCCATCGCACAGCCACCGGAGAACGCCATGAAAGCCACCACCCCCACCACCCTGCGTGCCTTGCGCGACCTGGCCGCCGTGGCCGCCGCCGGCCTGGCCGCCGCCTCGATCTGGGCCGCCGGCCTGCCCGACGACGTCGGCGCGGGCGTCGCGCCATTCGAGCCGCAAGTGGGCGTCGACTACGCGCTCGCCCTCGGCGACACGCGCATCAGCCTGCGCGTGGAGAACGTCGTCAAGGGCATGGAGTACGCCATCGCCTACGGCGGCCACACCTACACCTACGTGCTGGGCCCGTTCGATGCCACGCACACCGCGGTGCGCGAGGTGGCCGACTTCGACGGCGACGCGTTGCCGGACTTCGTGGTCGACGTCGACGAGGCGACCTACCTGCTGCTGTCCACCCATGCCGCGCCCGGCGCCAACCGGCCGGCCGTCGAATTCGCCGGCCACGACGGCTGCTGATCCCCCACCCCTTCCACTTCGAGGAGAACCTCGTGATCGCCCGCCTGAAGACCATCGCCCGCGCCACCCGCATCGCCCTGGCGCGTTCCCTTCGCCGTCCCGCCGGCGCCGACCCGCTGTTCGCGGAGGGCGCCTTCGAGGGCGTGCTGCGCGCCCGCCGCGTGGTCGTGGTCCCGCCGGGGCGGGGCTCGTCGCCCGGCTGCTGGTGGCGCATCCGCCGATGCGCACCGCCGGGCCGGGCGAGGTGGGCGTGCGCACCAACCAGGTCACCGGCCACGTCACGCAATGGCGCGACGGCACGGTGCTGGTGGTGCCCGGGCTGCACGCGGTGCAGGTTTTCTCGCTGCGCGACCGCGTCTACCGGCCGGGCCAGCTCACGCGCTCCACGGGCCCCGCACCGGTGCAGTCGGTCGAGGGCATGTCGGTAGGCATCGACCTGTCGGTGCGCTATGCGCTCGACCCCGCGCGCATCGCGGCCACGGCACGCAACCTGCCGTCCGAACTGGACGGCGAGATCGTCGAGCCGGCCGTGCAAGGCGTGGTCTACAAGGTGTTCGCCCGCTACACCGTGCGCGAGATCTTCTCGACGAAGCGCGCCGAGATCCAGCAGGTGCTGGAGTCGGACCTGCGCGCGAAGCTCGCCGCCGACGGCGTGGTGGTGCGCGGCGTGCTGGTGGGCCGTGGACCTGCCCGCCGACTACCGGCGCGGCATGGAAGGGCTGATCGCCGAGGAACTGCAGACGCAGAAGATGCGCTACACGCTGGAACTGAAGGACCGGCAGGTGAAGGCGAGCGAGCTCGACGCCAGCGCCGAGCGCGTGCAGCGAGAAGTGCGCGCTGAAGCCGCGGCGCGCGAGCAGGTGATCGCGGCGCGCGCGCAGGAGGAAGCGATGAAGCACGTGCTGCCCTTCAAGCAGCGGCAGGTGGAGCAGCGCCGCCCGGAAGCGGAGGCCGAGAAGGAATCGCGCATGAAGCTGGCCGAAGGCAACGCGCAGGCGCGCCGCATCGAAGCGAGCGGCGAAGCCGACGCACGGCGCAAGCTGGCCGAAGCCGAGGTGTTCCGCATGGAGAAGGTGGGCCAGGCCAACGCCGACCAGATGGCGCGCGAAGGCGCGCTCGTCACGCGGCACCCGCTGCTGATCCAGAAGGCGCTGGCGGACAAGCTCTCCGACAAGGTGCAGGTGATCATCGCGTCGCCCGGCGCAGCCGGCGAATTCATCGGCGCCAACCTGCTTGGCGGGCCCGGCGCTGCCGGCGCACGGCAGACGGCCGCGAAGGAGGAATGACATGCTGGCCACCGCGATCGCCTCCGCCGCCGCCGCGGCCACGATGACCACGGCCATCGTCACCACCGACCACGCGGTGCTGCGGGCCTCGCCGCGCGACGGCGCGCCGCAGCAGGCGCAGCTCTGGCAGGGCGAGGTGCTGGAGGTGCGCGGCGAGCGCCTCGATTACCTGCAGGTGTGGGACCATGCCCGGGAGCGCGGCGGCTACGTGAAGGCGACGCAGGTCAAGCGCACGGCGCTCGCGCCCGCGGAGGCCCCCGAGCTGCTGGCGGTGCTGCGCTTCATCCGCGAAGCGCCCGGGGCCGAAGCGCTGGGCATCGGCGTGGCGGCGGCCTGGTTGCAGGCCGCGCCGGCCGAGGTGGTGCGCGGCGAAGCGGGCAGCGAGGCGCTCGACGCGTTGGGCACGCTGGCCGACCGGCTGGCGCAGCGGGCATCGGCGGGCGCGGCGGCCGGGCGTCCGTCGCAAGCCTTGTCCGCGCACCGAAGTGGTCTCGCGCTACGGCGTGAAATTCGCCAGCTACGAGCAGGAAGGGCGCGTGCGCATCTGCTACGACGGCGACGCGTTCCGGCGGGTGCTGGCGCTCCCGTCGCAGCCGGCGCAGCAAGCCCGTGCCGCCCTGGCGCTGACGCAGCCCGCCTGCATCGACCCGCACCTGCGCGCGCAGGAGCGGCACGGCGTCCACCTGCGGCGCGCCGAGGTGCTGGACCAGTGGCCGGCGGCGATGCGTTGCCCGGCCATCTTCGCAACCAGCTGGCGATGCGGCGGGTGGAGGTATGGAGCACGATCGCGTACGAGCGGGCGCGGCAAGGCGTTGCCGCCGACGCGGCGGCGCAGCGCGCGCTGGCGGAGCTCGCTTCGGTGCGGCGCGCCGACCTGCTCGACGACGACCAGTCCACGTACAACGATGCGGCGATGCGCGCGAATGCCGTGCGCTGGGCCGCCGTCGCTCCCACGGCCGACGTGGCCGCCGGCCTGCGTCCGGCCATCGTCACGCAGCCGGGGCGGCCCGGCGAAACCTGCGTGCTGCTGGTGGACGAGAAGCACGGCGCGCAGGCGCCGCTGGCGCGGCGCTGCACCTTCGCGCTGGTGTGGCCGCAGTCCGCCAGCCTGAACCGCGATGGCACGGCGCTGGCGCTGGCGGTCCAGCCGCTGGAAGCGTGGCGGGAGTTGTGGCTGTTCCGGCGGCAGGGCGCGCAGTGGACGATCGACGTGTTGCCGCCCGCGTCGCTGCAGCCCGGACTGGGCTATGCGGAGTTCGCCGGCTGGGCGCCGGGCGGGCAGGTGCTGGTGGCGCGCGAGGCGCGCGGCGAGGGCCGCTATCGCCGCAGCTACGAGGTGGTGGCGCAGGACAGCCTGGCGACGCAGCGGCAATCCGCCGACCCCGCGGCGCTGGGACCGTTCCAGCGCTGGCAGGATCCAGCCCGGAAGCGGATGTCGGTGAGCGTGCGTTAGAACGCGGCTAGGCCGCCGTGCGCACGCTGCCGTCTTCGCCGACGATCTGCACGCGCTGCCAGCCGACCTCGCGCAGGCGCTCGATCTGCCGGCCCAGCTTCTTCTCGCTGGGCAGCACGGTGGCGATGGCGCCTTCGCCGCGCGCTGCCTCCGCCGCCCGGTACGCCGCCGACGCGGTTTCAGGCCGGTCGTACAGCACCGCCACGCGTTCGGCCGCAGCGCCGCCGTAGATGTCGGCGTCGGTCAGCGCGAGCATCAGCCGCTCGAAGCCGACCGAGAACCCGCAGGCGCGCACCGGCGCCCGAGGAAGCGGCCGACCATGTTGTCGTAGCGGCCGCCGCCGCCGAGCGAGAACGAGAAGTCCGGATGTGCCACCTCGAACACCGCGCCCGTGTAGTAGCCCATGCCACGCACCAGCGTCGGGTCGAACGCGATCTTCCAGAGCCCGTGCGCAGTTCCTGCACGCGGTCGATGGTGGTCTGCAGTTCGGCGACGGTCGCGGGGTCGATCTCGAGCTCGAACTCGCGCACGAAAGCCGCGGGCGCGGTTTCGCCGGCGTTCACCGCTTCCAGCAGCGGCCGCAGCCGCGCGGTGTCGGCGCCGAGCGTGGCGATCTCGGCCAGCACTTCGTCGACGCCGATCTTGTCCAGCTTGTCCAGCGAGATCAGGGCCTTGCCGTGCAGTTCGGGCGCCACGCCGACGCGCTGGCACATCGCCGTGAGGATGGCGCGGTGGTTGATCCGCACCGTGAAGTTGCGCAGGCCGATCGATTCCGGGCAGGAGCCCGCGGCCAGCAGCACGTCGATCTCGGCGTACGGCGCTTCCATGCCGAGGATGTCGACGTCGCACTGGATGAACTGGCGGAAGCGGCCCTTCTGCGGGCGTTCGGCACGCCACACAGGTCCGATCTGCATCGCCTTGAAGGGCATCGGCAGCGTGGCATGGTTGGCGGCGATGTAGCGCGCCAGCGGCACGGTCAGGTCGTAGCGCAGGCCGGCGTCGGCCGGGCGTCGACGCCGCTGTCGTCGCCCTGCTTCTCGCCGCGCTTGAGCACCTTGAAGATCAGCTTCTCGTTGTCGCCGCCTTCGCTGCCGAGCAGCACTTCGAGCCGCTCCAGCGCCGGCGTTTCGATGCGGTGGAAGCCGCGGCGGCCGAAGTTCTCGGCGATGCGGCCGATGACGCGCTCGCGGCGTTCCACGTCCTGCGGCAGGATGTCCCGCATGCCGCGGAAGGGATTCGAATCGACTTTCTGGCTCATGCCGCGATTCTAGGCGGCGGCCTCAGGCGGACTCGCTGCTGGGGATGTTGCTGAGCTCGGCGTTGGCGTCCACCAGCGCCTTCATCAGGCGAATGAACTCCTTGCGGTCGGTCTTCGACAGCGGCTCGAGCAGCCGCTCCCGGCAGCGCAGCATGCGTGGCGTCGCGGCGTCCAGCAGGGCCTGCCCCTGCGCCGTGGGGGTGACCAGCCGCACGCGCTTGTCGGCGGGCGAGAGGTTGCGCACGACCAGCCCGCGCGCCTCCAGCCGGTCGATCACGCCGCCGATGGTGGACGTGTCGTAGCCGATGGTGGTGGCCAGCGTCTTCTGGTCGATGCCGGGCGCCTCGCACACCGTCTGCAGCGACGAATACTGCACCGGCGTGAGGTTCAGCTCGGCCAGCTCCTGCGCGAACAGCGCCACCGCGATCTGCTGCACGCGGCGGGCGAGGTGGCCCGGCATGGCGGACAGGTCGAGCTTCTTCTTCATGCCCCCGATTCTAGGGCGGAAAATAATCAGCATGCAAGTAGTCAGCATGCGTACAATCGGCGAAAACCACCTGACACGGGCAGAGACATGCAATTCCACCTGAACGGCTTCCGGCCCGGCGATCCGCACCGGCCGATGCGTCGCCGCTGGCAGCCTCCCACACCGATGCCGTCCCGGCGGAGGTCGACGTGCTGGTGGTGGGCTGCGGCCCGGCCGGGCTCACGCTGGCGGCGCAGCTGGCGGCCTTCCCGGACATCCGCACCTGCATCGTCGAGCAGAAGGACGGGCCGCTGCAGCTCGGGCAGGCCGACGGCATCGCCTGCCGCACCATGGAAATGTTCGAGGCCTTCAACTTCAGCGAGCGTGTGCTGAAGGAGGCCTGCTGGATCAACGAGGTGACGTTCTGGAAGCCGGGCGAGCAGGACGCCGGCAGCATCGTGCGGCATGGCCGCGTGCAGGACACCGAGGACGGGCTCTCCGAGTTCCCGCACGTGGTGCTGAACCAGGCGCGGGTGCACGACTTCTACCCGGAGACCATGCGCCATGGGCCGAGCCGGCTCGAGCCGCACTACGCGCGCCGCTTCGTCGACGTGACGGTGGATGACGCGGCCGACCATCCGGTCACGGTGCGGCTCGAACGCACCGACCCGGCCCATGCCGGCCGTCGAGACGGTGCGGGCCCGCTACGTCGTGGGCTGCGACGGTGCGCGCAGCGCCGTCCGCAAGTCGATGGGCCGCCAGCTCGTGGGCGATTCGGCCAACCACGCGTGGGGCGTGATGGACGTGCTGGCCGTGACCGACTTCCCGGACATCCGCTACAAGGTGGCGGTGCAGTCCGCGCACGGCAACCTGCTGGTGATCCCGCGCGAAGGCGGCTACCTGGTGCGCCTCTACGTCGAGATGGACAAGCTCGGCGAAGAAGAGCGCGTGGCCAACCGCGGCATCACGCTGGAGCAACTGGTGGCCGCCGCGCAGCGCATCCTGCACCCGTACCAGCTCGACGTGAAAGAGGTGCCCGGTGGTCGGTGTGTACGAGATCGGCCAGCGCATCTGCGACAAGTACGACGACGTGCCGGCGCAGGAGGTCGGCACGCGGCTGCCGCGCGTCTTCATCGCCGGCGATGCCTGCCATACGCACAGCCCCAAGGCCGGGCAGGGCATGAACTTCTCCATGCAGGACACCTTCAACCTGGGCTGGAAGCTGGCGGCCGTGCTGCGCGGGCAGGCCGCGCCGGAGCTGCTGCACACGTACTCGCAGGAGCGGCAGGTGGTCGCGCAGGAGCTGATCGACTTCGACCGCGAATGGGCCAAGATGTTCAGCGACCGCGCGAAGCAGGGCGACAGCAGCGGCGGCGAAGGCGTGGACCCGCGCGAGTTCCAGCAGTACTTCGAGCGCCACGGCCGCTTCACCGCCGGCATGGGCACGCACTACCGCCCTTCGATCATCCGCGGCGAGGACAGGCACCAGTCCCCGGCGCGGGGCTTCGTCGTCGGCACCCGCTTCCACTCGGCGTCCGTGGTCCGCGTGACCGACGCGCGGCCGATGCACTGGGCCACGCCGGCAAGGCCGACGGCCGCTGGCGCTTCTATGCTTTCGCCGACCGCGACGGGGCCGGCCTGCGGGCCCTGTGCGAGTTCCTCGCGCATTCCCCCGATTCGCCGGTGCGCAAGTACACGCGGGCCGGCCAGGACATCGACGCGGTCTTCGACGTGCGCGCGATCCTGCAGCAGGGCCACGCCGACATCGACATCCGTTCGCTGCCTGGCTTGCTGCTGCCGCGCAAGGGCCGGCATGGCCTGTGCGATTACGAGAAGGTGTTCAGCCCGGACCTGAAGAACGGGCCCGACATCTTCGACCTGCGCGGCGTCGATCGCGCGCAGGGTGCGCTCGTGGTGGTGCGGCCCGACCAGTACGTCGCGCACGTGCTGCCGCTCTCGGCGCACGAAGAGCTGGCGGCGTTCTTCGGCGGGTTCATGCGGGCGGCGTGAGCTAGAGTCCGGCCATGCAATGGCTCCGCTCCTTCGTCGCGCAATCACCCCGGCGCGCGCTCCTTGCCGGCAAGACGATCTTCCTCGCGGGCGCCATCCTGGTGCTGGGCGCGGTGTTCGCGCGCGCCTCGCTCATGGGCATCAACGCGGACCGCTTGGAGGCGAAGCAGCCGGCGCTCGCCACGCTGGCCGAGGCCTATCCGCAGTACCCCACCGGCTGGTGCCCGAAGGCCCGCTCGGCTTTTCGGTCTCGGCGCTGCTGGTCCCGGGCCGGCATGGGCCTGATCGTCGTGGCGGAGGAAGCGGCCGGGCGGGAGCGGGCGCGCAGCGCAGCGCGCTTCTGACTCAGAAGCGCGGCGACGCGCCCGAAAAGCCCGGGTCGTACTTGCGCATCTGCGCCAGTCGTCGCGGTTGCGGATGCCGCAGGCCAGTACTGGTCGTGCAGCTTCGCCAATGCGCCACGGTCGATCTGCACGCCGAGCCCCGGCGTGGACGGAACCCGCACCGCGCCGTCGGTGAAGGCGATGCGGCCGCCCTGCACCACGTCCTCGTCCTGCCACGGGTAGTGCGTGTCGCACGCATAGGCGAGGTTGGGGACGGCGGCGGCCACGTGCGTCATCGCCATCAGGCTGATGCCCAGGTGCGAGTTGGAATGCATCGACAGGCCCGTCCCACAGCCGGCACATGTGCGCGAGCTGTTGCGTGGCACGCAGGCCGCCCCAGTAGTGGTGGTCCGACAGCACGACCTTCACCGACTGCGTCTGCACATTGCGGCGGAACTCCTCCATGCTCGTCACCACCATGTTGGTGGCGAGCGGCAGGCGCGTGTGGCGCGCCAGTTCGGCCATGCCGTCCGGGCCGGGGCAGGGGTCTTCGTAGTACTCCGGGATGGGGTCGAGCTCCGCGGCGGCCGCGATGCTGGTCGCGAGCGACCAGTTGGCATTGGGGTCCAGCCGCAGCGGCATGCCGGGGAAAGCGCGCGACAGCGCCTGCATGCAAGCGATTTCGTGGCGCGGTTCGAACACGCCGCCCTTGAGCTTGATGCTCTGGAAGCCGTAGAGCGCGACCATGCGGCGCGCCTGCGCCACGATCTGTTCGGGCGCGAGCCCTTCGCCCCACGCGTCGGGTGCGTACGGTCTGCCGTGGTGCTCCGCATACTTGAAGAACAGGTAGGCGCTGTAGGCCACGCTGGGGCGGACCGCGCCGCCCAGCAGGTCGACGATGGGCGCGCCCGTCGCCTGCCCCTGCAGGTCCAGCATCGCCACCTCGAAAGCGCTGATCGCCTTGGCGGCGTTCTTGGCGCTGTGCGAACCGGGCGCGAGCGTGAATTCGACGGCGCCCGGCTGTGGCCGGATCGCGGCGCGCAGCCGTTCCTCCATCAGGTTCAGCGCGAAGGGAGAGAGGCCGAGCACGTGCTGCTTCGCCTGCTCCAGCACCGCCAGCATCGGCGCGTCGCCATAGGTTTCGTTGATGCCGACGCGGCCGTCGGTGGTCTCCAGTTCCGTGATCCCCCGCAGCGCCCGGGCTCATGAATGCCGGCCGCGTTCAGCAGCGGACCGTCGCGGAAGGCGACCGGCGTGATGCGGATGTCGGCGATGCGGACGTCTCGGGTCATGCGGGTCCTCAGTTGGCGCTGGCGCCCGACTTCTTTACCGGGGCCGCCCAGCGCGGGATCTCGGTGGCCATCAGCGCCGCCAGTTCGTCGGGGCCGCCGGCCACGATCTCCATGCCCATGGTCTTGCCCAGCTTCTCCTGCACGTCCGGCAGCTTCAGCGCCTTCGCGATCTCCTGCGACAGCCGCTGCACCACGGCCTTCGGCGTGCCCTTGGGCGCATAGATGGCCTGCCACGACGACATCTCGAACCCGGGCACCCCCGACTCGATCATGGTCGGCGTGTTCGGGGACAGGGCGATGCGCTTGGCGGTCGTCACGGCCAGCAGCTTGAGCTTGCCCGCCTGCAGCAGCGGCAGCGCCGCCGTCATCTGGTCGAACATGAAGGTGACCGGCCGGCCGAGACGTCGACCATCGCCGGCGGCGTGCCCTTGTACGGCACGTGCGTGAGCGGCACGCCGATGATGTCGGCGAACATCTCGCCCGCCAGGTGCGTCGAGGTGCCGTTGCCCGACGAGGCGAAGGTGCGCCGCTTCGCATCCTTCTTCAGCAGCGCGACGAGCTCCTGCACGTTGTTGACGCCCGCGTTCGGGTCGACCAGCAGCACGTTGGGAAGGAAGGCGACGAGCGCCACCGGCTCGAAGTCCTTCACCGGGTCGTAGGGCAGGTTCTTGTACAGGCTGGCGTTGATCGCGTGCGTGCTGATGGTGCCGCCGAACAGCGTGTAGCCGTCGGGCGGCGCCTTCGCCGCGAAGCTCGCGCCCACCCCGCCTCCGCCGCCCGGGCGGTTGTCCACGATCACCGATTGCTTGAGCGCCGCCTGCAGCTTCTCGGCGACGGTGCGCCCGACCACGTCGGTGGAGCCGCCCGGCGTGAAGGGCACGACGTACGTGATCGGGCGGGCTGCCGGCCACTCCCGCCTGCGCGAACGCGGGCGCGGCGAGGGACGATGCGATGCAGGTGAGGACGTGGCGGCGCTTCATGGGTTTGTCTCCTGTTGGGTCTTCTGGGCAGGCAGTGAAACACAAATATATTAGTGCGTCAATGCGACGGCGGCGTGCCTACAATGCGGCATGCCCGCCCGTCCCGCCGCCCTCGCAGCCGCACCCCGCCCGCGACACCTCGACCGCACGCGGCAGGCCGCGCCGCAGGTGTTCGACCGCCTGCGCGAATCCATCATCGGCATGGAACTGGCGCCCGGCGCCGTGCTGGCGCGGGCCGAACTGGCGGCGATGTTCGGCGTGAGCCAGACGCCCGTGCGCGACGCGCTCATCAAGCTGAGCGAGGAGGGGCTGGTCGACATCTTTCCGCAGCACGCGACCGTCGTCAGCCGCATCGACATCGCCTCCGCGCAGCAGGCGCATTTTTGCGCCGGGCAATCGAGCTCGAGGTGGTCGAGGCGCTGGCGGCCGCGCCGACCGAACTGCTGGCGGCGCAGCTGAAGGCGCAGGTCGACGTGCAGGCCGCGCTGGCGAAGGGCGAAGACTATGGCGGCTTCATCGCCGCCGACCGCGAGTTCCACCGGCTGATGTACGTCGCCGCCGGGGTGCCCGACCTGTTCGACTGGTGCGGCGCCGCAGCGGCCACGTCGACCGCCTGCGGCGGCTCGACCTTCCCGCGGCGGGCAAGGCGCGCTCCGTGGTGCGCGACCACCAGCGCATCGTCGAGGCGATCGCGAAAGGGCAACCCGACGAAGCCCGCCGCTGCGTGGCCCAGCACCTTTCAGGGACGCTGGGGCAGATCGAACGCATCCGCGCCGAGCACCCCGACTACGTCGTCTGAGCCGCCTCAGCGTTCCGCGATGTAGTGCTGCGTGGTCACGGCTTCGCCCTGCCGGACGAACTCGCGCACCCGCGTCTCCAGTTCCCCGGTCCGCCAGCGTGGCGCGTGCGCGCTGATGGAGGTAGTCGGCCCAGGAGGCGACGATGAAGCGCTCGACGAACCGCGAGGGATCGCCGAGGTCGCGGTACACCCGCCACAGCGTTGCACCGTCGCGCCGGCGCGATGCGCGCAGCAGGCTGACGGCGTGCAGGAACTCGTCGGCCTCGCCCGCGCGGATCGGGTAGCTCACCTCCACCGAGATCGGGCCGTCGTCGGGCAGCGGCTGTTCCTTGATGAAGACATCGTCCCAGAGCGCGACGGGCGTGACCTCGTGCGCCTCGCCCATGCGCAGGGGGAACCACCGCGCCAGCACCACGCCGGCCGCCATGGCGATCGCCGCGAGCGTCAGCGCGAAGGCCAGCCCGCCGACGCCCGACACCGCGCCCCAGAAAGCCGAGCCGATCGCGAAAGAACCGAGCGCGCTCACCGTGTGCAGGGCGACGGCACGCGACCGCACCCGGGGCGGTGCGCTCGATTGCGTCGCCGTGTTGAAGGTCGCCATCACGGCCATCCACGCCGCGCCGCCGATGGTGAGCGAGACGAACACCACCCGGGGAATGCGGACGAAGGCCGCGACCAGCATGACGGCGGCATACACGCCGCAGCCGATGGCCACCAGCCGCTCCAGCCCGAGCCGCGCCCGCAGGTTGCCCAGCACCAGCCCCGCCGCGACGGCGCCCGTGCCCGGGCAGCCCATGAGGAAGCCGAAGCCGGCCGCGCCCAGGTTCAGCTGCTGCGCGGCGATGGCGGGCAGCAGCGCCCACAGCGCGGAGCCGGTGCCGCTGTACGCCACGGTGCGCAGCAACTGCGCCAGGATCATGGGCGAGTGGCGGGCATAGCGCAGGCCGGCGACCGTGCCGCTCAGGATGCGTTCGGCGGGCAGCGGGGACTTGGCGTGGGCGGCGGGCGGCCAGCGCCGCACGGCCTGCATCATCACGACGGCGCTCGCCACGGCCAATGCGAACACCCAGCCGGCGCCGAGCCACGCGAAGATGAAGCCGGCGATGGAGGGGCCCAGCGCCCGCGCGCTGTTCCGGGCGATCGACATGGCGGTGATCGCCTGCGGCATGTCTTCGCGCGGCACGGTGTCCGCGACGCTCGTGTTCCATGCGGGCGACAGCAGCGCGGTGCAGCAGCCGGCGGCGAAGGTGAACAGCAGCAGCGTCGCGGGCCCGGCCCACCCGGCGAGGGCCAGCAAGGCCAGAACGGTGACGATCCCCACCTGCACCGCGAGCGCCCGGAGGATCAGGCCCCGGCGGTCCGTGGTGTCGGCCAGCACGCCGGCCGGCAGGGCCAGCAGGAACATCGGCAGGAACACCGCGGTCTGCACCAGCGCGGCCAGGGAACGAGGAGCCCGTGAGCTCCACCATCAGCCAGGACGCCGCCATGACCTGCATGGCGTTGCCGGTGAAGTAGATGGCGCTGCCGGCCCACAGCCCGCGGAAGGCGGGCAAGCGCAGGGGGACCAGAGGGAGTGGGTGGACGGCATCGAGGCGGGGTGCAGGGAATTATGCAATTGGACGGCGCCTGCCTTTCTGCCATCATGTGGAAGAGCTTGTGCGTCCCGTCATCCCGAGGTCTCCATGAGAAGCCTGCCTGTTTCGATCCGCACCGCCGCGGCCGCCTGCCTGCTGCTCGCGGGCTCCGCCGTCCTGGCCGCCGACGATCCCGTCGCGTCGCTGCAGGCGGCCTATGCCGGCGCCGTCACGCCGGGGCCGCAGGCGGACCTCCACCGCGATCTGTTCGCCACCGTCTTCCAGCGGGTCCAGCGCGCCTATGCGCGCGACCTCGACGCCGCCGCTTTCACAGCCGCGGCGCTCAAGGTGCTCGAGCCGCTGCCCGCCGGCGCGGGTGAGCCGGCCGAAGTGTTCGGCAAGGCGATGAACGCGGCGCTGCGCACGCTCGACCCCTACTCACGTTATCTCGACGCCCGCACCCATGGCAGCGAGCGCGATGCCAGCGCCGGCTTCGGCGGCGTGGGCCCGGAGCTCGAAGGCAGCGAAGGCGCCGTGCGCGTGGTGGCGCCGATGCCGGGCACGCCCGCCGCGCGGGCCGGTGTGCTGGCCGGCGACCTGATCGTGCAGGTGGACAACGAGCGCCTGGCCGGCCTGCCGCTGCCGGACGCGATGGCGCGCATGCGCGGCCAGCCCGGCACGCCGGTCTCGCTCACCATCCGTCGCCCGGGCGTTTCGGAGGAATTCACCGTCGCCCTCACGCGCGACACCATCCGCCGGCAACTGCTGCAATGGAGCATGCAGGACGACGTGCTCGTGCTGCGGCTGTCGAGCTTCACCGGTCCCGCCTCGTCCGCGATCCGGCAGGCGGTGGCGGATGCAACCGCTTCGGCCACACCGCGTGCGGTGGTACTCGACCTGCGCGGCAATCCGGGCGGACTGCTCACCGAAGCGGTGCAGACGGCCGACGCCTTCCCGGGGCAGGGCGAGATCGTCACGCTGCGCGGCCGCATGGCCAGCCGGCAGCGCACCGGCATGCCGATGCCACCGAGCTGCTGGCCGGCGTGCCCATGGTGGTGCTCGTCGACAAGCGCTCCGCCTCCGCCTCCGAACTGGTGGCCGCCGCCTTGCAGGAGAACGGCCGCGCCCGCGTGATGGGGCAGCGCAGCTTCGGCAAGGGCACGGTGCAGTCGATCTTTCCGCTGGGCGACCAGAAGGGCGCGGTCAAGGTTACGACTTCCGTGTACCACGGGCCTTCCGGCCGCACGGTGCAGGGCGCGGGCGTGATGCCGGACATCGAACTCGTCGCGCCGGTCGCCGACACACGCGCGCCGGTCGACGTGCCGGGCGTGCGCCCGGTGCAGGTCGAGCAGGCGCGCTGCGCGGTCTTCAAGGGCGCCGACCCGGCGCTCTCGTGCGCGCTCGGCTACCTGCGGGCCGGCGACGTGCAGGCGTTCGTGGGATCGCTGGCGGCCGCGCGGGCGGTGCAGGCGCCCTGATCAGCGCAGGAGCGCGAGGCACTCCGTGCTCGTGGTCACCGTGGCGCCGCGAGCCCGCATGGCGTCCAGAAATCGGCTTGCTGCTCTTCGAACCCGCCGACCGGACTCATGCAATCCGACAACAGCACCAGCTTCTCGATGCGGCCCGAGGGCAAGTGATCCGCCAGGTGCTCCGTCGTGGCGCGCACGCAGTGGCTGCTCGCCTCGCCGGCGATGACGATGTGGTCTCCCGCATCGAGCGCGGCGATCAGTCCCCGGTTCATTTCCGTTCCGGGGTCCTGCGGATCGGGCACCTCGGCCTGCAGCGCGCTGTAGCTTTCGGTCCAGGCGTTCATGCCCTTGAAGACCTTGCGCACCGGCTGCAGCCGGGCTTCTTCCCAGCGGTTGTAGGCCAGGCGCACGCTTTCTTCGACGTTGTGGCCCCGGTGCCCGCCTCGCAGTGCACCGGCCACACCATGAGCTGGTAGCGGCCGGCCTGTTCCAGCGCGTCGAGGTAGGCCAGCACGCGCGGCAGCACCGCCTCGTCGCGCGGCAGGAAGCTGCCTGCACGCACGTCGGAGGCGCTGATGGTGGTGAAGGGTGAAACGGCGCTGCCGTCCCCGGCCTTCCACATCGCCGGGCGTTCGATGCCGACGCGGTGGTGGGTGTCGAGGGTGACGGAGATGCCCGTGATGCGTTCGCGGGTCGCGTCGATGAACGTGGCCAGCCGGGCCATGTCGGCGGACGCGCCGGGCACCGGCAGCGCGGCGCCCTCCACGTCCATGAAGTCGTTCTGGGGATCGATGATCAGCAGTTGCAGGTTGGCCGGGTGGCGCATGGATTTCCTCCGCCACCCGGTTGTACCGCAACCGCGGACGAACTTCCGGGTCAGCCGCCGAAGGCGCGCCGGCTTTCTTCCGAGAGCAGGTCCCGGTACTCCGGGTGCCGGCGGATGTAGCCCGCGATGAACTGGCACACCGGGATCGCCTGCACGCCGCGGGTGCGCACCGTGTCCAGCGCGAACTTCGCGAGGCCGGAGCCGACGCCCGGCCTTCGTAGTCGGGGAACACTTCGGTGTGCGTGAAGAGCAGGGCGTGCTGCAGCACGTATTTCGCGTAGGCGGCGACTTTGCCGTCGACCAGCGCCTCGAAGCGGTGAGCGGCGGGATTGTCCCGAAGGTGGCGGCGGTCATGCGCCATTATCGGAGCCTTGTCGCGGTTGACACCACCGGTCGGGTGGTACGCTGGCCGCATGCTGGTTCCAGATTCCGCCGAACACCCGTTCCGGCAGCCCTCCGCCGAAGCCGAAGCGGCGCGCTACGCGCTGATGCGCCGGCTGGCGCCTTCGATGCGCCACCACCGGTGGTCAACCTGCAGCCGATCGGCATGATCTACGAGGTGATGGACCGCCGGTTGCGCGCGGCCCAGCCCGACCTCGCGCACGTGCAGGACAGCGCCAACAAGATCAACGCGTTCGCGCGCGCCGCGCTCGCTTCGAGCCTCGATGTCGTGGGCTGGCTGGCGCCCGATGAAACCGTCGGCATCGCCGTCGAAGACGCCGTGCGCGAATGCGCCGGCCTGCTGGCCACCAGCCTCAGCTTCCGCGGCTATGCACTGCGCAACGAAGTCACGCCGCTGCCGGGGCAGGTCCGCCGCTCCTCGGTGCGCACGCTGCTCACCGGCGCGATGATCCACGTCACCGACCACCTCCAGCCGGCGGCGGCGCTGGCCATCACGGCACGGGCGCAGGAGCAGGGCGTGACGATCGGCATCGCGGTGAAGCCGAGCGACGGCGACAAGGGCTTTTCGGCCGAGCCCGCCTACCGCAAGCTGGAGTGGCGCGACCTCGAGGCCACGGCCGGCGCCGAGGGCGCGGTGCTGGAGCGCATCGACCGGGACTGGCACTGCGCCTGCCCCGGCTGGCCGCCTAGCGTTCGAAGCCGAGCTTCTTCATCGCGGCGCCCAGCGCCGCGCGGCTCTTCTCGTAGTCGGCCCACGGATCGTTGCCCCTGGTCGAGCCGCGTGTGCACGCTGCCGACATTCCAGTGCGCGCCGCCTTTCAGCGATGCCAGTTCATCCCAGCGCACCGGCACCGAGATGCCGAGCCCGGGCCGCGCACGGGCCGACCACGCGCAGGCGGTGGTGGCGCCGTAGCCGTTGCGCAGGTAGTCGATGAAGATCTTGCCCACGCGGTTGCTCGCGCCGCTCTTGGCGACGAAGCGGTCCGGCAGCGTCTTGGCCATGTGCTGCACCACGGCCTGCGAGAAGTCCTTGACCGTGTCCCAGTCCAGCAGGCGCTTGAGCGGCACCACCAGTGCAGCCCCTTGCCGCCGCTGGTCTTGAGGAAGCAGGGCAGCTCCAGTTCGTCGAGCATGGCGCGCACGAGTTGGGCCGCTTCCGGATCTGCGGCCACGTCACGCCTTCGCCGGGGTCGATGTCGAAGGTCATGCGGTCGGGCTTGTCGATCGCGCTCTTGACGCCGTTCCGTGTGGAACTCGATCACGTTCATCTGCGCCGCCGACAGCAGGCCCTCGGCCGAGACGATCTCCAGCATCGACGGATGGCCGGGGAAGATCGCCGGGTCGAGCTGCGACACGCCCGCCATCTTGTAGCGGTCCGTGCTTCTGGAAGAAGAGCTGGCCTTCGATGCCATCGGGCGCCCGCACCATCGCGATGGGCCGGCCCTTCAGGTGTTCCATCATCAGCGGCGCAACGAGCGCGTAGTAGCGCACCAGGCCGATCTTGGTGGTGCCGCTCTGCGCATCGATCACGCGGTCGGGATTGCTCACGCGCAGCGTGGCCGGCAGGGTGACGTCCGCGGCGGCAGGCGCGGGCGCCGGCGCAGCCTTCGGGGCCGTCTTGGCCTTGCGCGGCTTCGCGGCCGGCTTGTCGGCCTTCGGCGCATGCACCACCGGCTCCACGCCGATGCCTTCCGGCGGCTTGTCGGTGCGCAGGCCGTGGAAGACCGAATGGCGGATCTTGCCGTCGCGCGTCCACTCGCCGAACGACACCTCGCACACGAGCTCGGGCTTCACCCAGTGCGCCGCGCGGGGAATGCCGGTGCCGGCTTCGAAAGGCGTGCGTTCCAAGGCAACGGCGTCGAGCTGCTTGCGCAGGGTGCGCAGCGTCTCCTCGTTGAAGCCGGTGCCGACGTTGCCGGCGTAGCGCAGCTTGCCGTCGTCGTGCACGCCCAGCAGCAGCGAGCCGATGCCGGTGCGGCTGCCTTTCGGGTCGGTCCAGCCGCCGATCACGAACTCCTGCCGCAGCGCGCACTTCAGCTTGATCCAGTCGCTGGAGCGGCGGCCCACGTACGCCGAATCGGCGCGCTTGGCGATCACGCCTTCGAGCCCGAGCTGGCACGCCGACTTGAGCATCTGCTCGGGCGGTGCATCGAACACGGCGCTGAAGCGCACGTTGGGGTGCGGCTTGCGCTCGACGATGCGCTGCAGCACCTCGCGCCGCGCCAGCAGCGGCACGTCGCGCAGGTCGTGTCCGGCGCAGAACGGCAGGTCGAACAGGTAGTAGACGATCTGCGCCGTGCGGGCGCTGTCGAAGGCGCCCTGCAGCGCTTGGAAGTCCGCCGGCACGTCCGCGCCCGGCATGATGATCTCGCCGTCGTACCAGCCGTCGGGCAGGTCCATCGCCTGCAGCGCCTTCACCAGCCCGGACAGCTTGGCCGTCCATGCGTTGCCGTTGCGCGTGACGAGCTCGATCTCGCCGCCTTCCACGCGCGCGAGCATGCGGTAGCCGTCGAACTTGATCTCGAAGATCCAGTCGTGCGCGTCGGCGGGCGGTTCGTCCACCAGCACGGCAAGCTGCGGTTGCAACGTGGCGGGCAGCGCCGCGGGCTTCGCGCCCGCGGGGGCCCGTCGGCGGCCGCTGCATGGACGGTGGCCGGCGCATCCTTGGCATCGGGACGGTCCGCCAGCGTCTTCACGCTGTCCGGCATCTCGTCAACGACGCTGAATTCAGTGGCGGGGCGGACGAATTCGTCGCGCTCCTTGATCAGCAGCCACGGGTCCTCGCGGCCGTTGCCGCGCCCCTTCATGCGCACGAGCGTCCAGCGCCCGTGCATCTTGTGGCCGCGCATCTCGAACTTGAGCTTGCCGTCGCGAAAACCCTTGTGCGGGTCTTCCAGCGGGATCCGGTGCCCTTGTCCCAGATGATCACCTTGCCCGCGCCGTAGTTGCCGGCGGGGATCTGGCCTTCGAACTGGTTGTACGCGATGGGATGGTCCTCGGTGGGCATCGCCATGCGCTTGTCGGCCGGGTCGTAGCTCGGTCCCTTGGGGACCGCCCAGCTCTTCATCGTGCCTTCCAGCTCGAGCCGGAAGTCGTAGTGCAGCCGCGTGGCCCAGTGCTTCTGGATCACGAAGCTGCGTGCGTCCTCGTTCGCTTCGCCGCCTTCCGCCGGTTCCGGCGTGGCTTCGAAGTTGCGCTTGTCGCGGTATTTCTGGAGTGCGGTTTTCTCGGACATGGAAGGTGAAGCGGGGCCGCCGGCCCCGTTTCATTGTCTCTCCAGGATGCTCAGCCTGCCAGCCGGGCCTGGTCGCGCAGCATCTTGATCTGGTCGTGGTTGCGCTGCACCCCGGTACTGGCGCTCCACGACCTGGCGCACGGCCGGCGGCAGGTTCTTGTCCAGCGCCTTCTTGTAGCGCGCCTTGGCGTTGTCTTCGCCGCGTTCGCACTCTTCGAGCACCGCCTTGTCGTCGTAGCTGGTCAGCTTCGACTTGATCGACACCCAGCCGCGGTGCATCGCGCCCATCGCGCTGCCGCCGTCCTCGCCGGTGCCGCCGTGCTGGCGCACCAGCTGGTTCAGCTCCTGCGCAGCGGTGCGGCAGTCGTCCGCGCGCTGCAGGAACATCGTCTTCAGGTCCTGGCGCTTGGCCTGCTCGGCGCACTCGCGGAAGCCGTATTCGCCGTCCTTCGAGCACTCGACCGGGTCCTTCAGCACGTCGATCACGTCGGCATTGCTGCCGCTGTTGTCGCCGGCCGACTGGGCGGCGCCGACCATGCCGGCCGCACCCGTGCCCGCCGCCGAGCTGCCGGCGCCGCGGTACTGCGTGTCCGCACGGTGCCAGGCCGCCTTCGACGCGTGGCTGGCGCGGTCCCAGTTCAGGGTCGAGTTGCCGCGGGTGCTTTCCCACTCGGACGCGAGGCGCGGTTCGACGCTGGTCCACGGATCTTCGTAGCGGCTGCGGCCCGACAGGCCGAGGCGGTACGCGGGTCCGTAGTCGTCGAAGGTGCGGCCCTTCTCGTAGTAGGGCTCCTTGTCGTAGTTGTCCTTCCAGAACGCTTCCTCGGCGGTGGGGTTCACGGCTTCGGCCGCGGCCTTGCCGGCCGGCCACCGACCACGGCGCCGACCACGCCGCCCACGGCAGCGCCGATCGGGCCGCCGATGGCGCCCGCGGCGGCGCCGGCGACGGCTCCGCCAGTTGCGCCCGCGCCGACGCCGACCGGATGCGCGCCGGGTTCGTCGGTGATGGGGTCACGGTTCATGTCGCGTTCTTCAGCAGCCATTGAGATGCTCCTTGTTGTGGGGGTGGATGTATGCAGTGCATCTTGGACCGCTGACCCACGCGCTGCGTAGTCGAATCGCCGACAACGGGTGTAGGAGAGGGCGTGCCGCGCCGGTGCGAGCCCCACCATTGCCGAGCGGCCCCCACACCTGAAAACAGCACAGTCCTACATGTCGTCCGCGGCGGCCGGGCCACCCTTCGGCAACCGGGTGACACCCATGAAATATTCGCTTCGCAAGACGCCTTCCCACCTCCACCTCACGTACAAGTACGGCGAGGCCAGCGGGGGCTTGCTCGGGCGCAATCTCGTGCTGGAGGCCGACGGCAACGTCCTCACGCTCGAGGTCGACCTGTCGGCCAACCTGCTGGCGCGCAACAAGAGCTCGCCGTGGTACCCGGACGCGGTGGCGCTCTCGACGGACTACCACAAGCTCAAGTCGCTGGTGTGCCCGGACAACCCGGTGCGCACCCGCCTGATCCGCGCCGGGAAGGCATCGAACAGCCGCGCATGCGCATGCGGCTGGTGCTTGCGCCGCGTGGCCGCTACCTCTACGAAGTGGCGCCGCATTCGCTGTTCATGGGCGGAATCCAGCTCGACATCCGGCCTTCCTCGAGGAAGAGTCCGAAACCACATCGCCGGCGGACGCCTCCGCCATGCCGGAAGAAGATTCGACAGGAACCCCCACCATGACGCCAATTAAGGCTTCCCCCGCATCCTGCGCGCCCCGGCCGTGGCCGGCACCGCCTGCATGCTGGCGTTCGGCTCGGTCGCCGCGCACGCCGATGCGGGCGAGCTGCGGGCCAAGCACGTCGAGCTTCGCGAGCAGCTGCGCAACAACCCGTACCAGCGGGCGTTGCACATCGACTCGTCGGAAGCGTCCAACGCGCTGCAGGGCGACGTCTATGCCGTGATCGAACACCCGTTCGAGAAGGTGCGCGATGCGCTGAAGGAGCCGTCCGCCTGGTGCGACGTGATGCTGCTGCCCTTCAACACGAAATACTGCCGCGCGGGCGGCGAGGGGCTGGCCGTGCGCATCGGCCGCAAGTACAACCAGCCGGTAGAGCAGGCTTTCCGCATCGGCTTCCAGTTCAACAACGTGGCCGCGACCAGCGACTACCGAAACCCGCCTCAGCGCGGCGCAGGGCCCGGTCGGCACGCGCGATTACCGGATCCGCCTGGAGGCGGTGCCCATCGGCAACGGCCGCACCTTCATGCACCTGAGCTATGCGTACGGCTATGGCTCCGCGAGCAAGATGGCCATGAACATGTACCTGTCCACCGCGGGCGCCGACAAGATCGGGTTCAGCGTGACGGGCAAGGATGCGAGCGGCCAGCCGCAGTACATCGAGGGCATGCGCGGCGCGATCGAACGCAATGCCATGCGCTACTACCTGCGATCGACGCCTACCCGGACAACCCGGGCGACCAGCAGGTCGAGCAGCGGATCCAGCAGTGGTTCACCGCCACCGAGAAGTATCCGCGGCAGCTGCGTGAGATGGACCGCGCGACCTACGTGGCGATGAAGCGGTCGGAGTACGAGCGGCAGCAGACGGCTGCGCTGAACTGATCTTTTGCGCGGTGGCGCCTGCGGCGGGCTGAACGCAGAAGGCGCAGAAGGAAGAAAAGTCGCAGAAGGACTCCAGAATCAATCTGGAAATCCTTCTGCGACTTTCGCAATTTATTCTGCGCCTTCCGCGTTCAGCCCGCGGCAGGCGCTCAGGACTTACTTGAGGCCCGCAGCAGCGCGCAGGGCGGCAGCCTTGTCCGTGCGCTCCCACGTGAACTCCGGCTCCTCGCGGCCGAAGTGGCCGTAGGCGGCGGTCTTCTCGTAGATCGGGCGCAGCAGGTCGAGCATCTGGATGATGCCCTTCGGGCGCAGGTCGAAGTGCTCGTTGATCAGCGCGGCGATCTGGTCGTCGGGGATCACGCCCGTGCCCTCGGTGTACACCGTCACGTTCATCGGCTTGGCCACGCCGATCGCGTACGCCACCGGATCTGGCACTGGCGGGCGGGCCGGCGGCCACGATGTTCTTGGCGACGTAGCGCGCGGCGTAGGCAGCCGAGCGGTCGACCTTGGACGGGTCCTTGCCCGAGAACGCGCCGCCGCCGTGCGGGCAGGCGCCGCCGTAGGTGTCGACGATGATCTTGCGGCCGGTCAGGCCGCAGTCGCCCTGCGGGCCGCCGACGACGAAGCGGCCGGTCGGGTTGATCAGGTAGCGCGTTTCCTTCAGCCACTCCTTGGGCAGCACCGGCTTGATGATCTCCTCGATGATGGCTTCGTTGAAGCTCGCCTTCATCTTGGTGGCCGACTCGCTCTGGTCGGGATCGTGCTGCGTGGAGAGCACCACCGTGTCGATGCTGTGCGGCTTGCCGTCGACGTAGCGCATCGTCACCTGGCTCTTGGCGTCCGGGCGCAGGAACTTCAGGCGGCCGTCCTTGCGCAGCTGTGCCTGGCGCTCCACCGTGGCGGTGCGCGTAGTAGATCGGCGCGGGCATCAGCACCGGCGTCTCGTCGCAGGCGTAGCCGAACATCAGGCCCTGGTCGCCGGCGCCGATGTTCAGGTGGTCGTCGGACGCGTGGTCCACGCCCCGGGCGATGTCGTTGGACTGCTTGTCGTAGCAGACCATGACGGCGCAACCCTTGTAGTCGATGCCGTATTCGGTGTTGTCGTAGCCGATGCGCTTGATCGTGTCGCGCGCCACCGGATGTAGTCCACGTGGGCATTGGTCGTGATCTCGCCGGCCAGGACCACGAGGCCCGTGTTGCACAGCGTTTCCGCGGCCACGCGGCTGCGCGGGTCCTGCTTGAAGATCGCGTCGAGGATCGCGTCCGAGACCTGGTCGGCCACCTTGTCGGGGTGGCCTTCGGACACGGATTCGGAAGTAAAGAGGAAATCGTTCGCCATTTGAATACACTCCGTCGTCATTGCAGAAAAGGCGCGTTGCCTTTTGCCGGAGCTGGGGCGAACGCTTTAGCAGCATTGTTTAACGTCGCCCTGCAAGTAGTTCCGATTAACTCGGCGACGCCCGAATTCTAACCCGCGTGAAACGACTGTTCCAAGCCCTCTCGGGGTGGCCGCTGCCGCTGCTGCACGCCGTGGGCGGGGCGCTCGGCTGGCTCGCATGGCTGCTCTCGCCCACCTACCGGCGCCGCTTTCTGGCCAATGCGCGCCTTGCCGGCCTGCGCTTCGCCCGGTGCGCCGGGCGGTGGCCGAATCGGGCCGGCTGATCGCCGAAACGCCGCGCCTGTGGTTCGGCGCGATGCCCCCGGTGCAATGGGAAGGCGCCGATCTCGTCGACGCGGCCCGTGCCGCAGGTCGCGGTGTCGTCTTCCTGACGCCACACCGGGTTGCTTCGAGATCACGGCGCAAGCCTATGCCGAGCGCTTCGGCGCCGTCACGGTGCTGTACCGGCCCGCGCGCAAGCCCCGGCTGCGCGACCTGGTGGGCACGGCGCGCACGCGCCCCAACCTCACCGCCGCGCCCACCACGCTCGCCGGCGTGCGCCAGATGCTGCGCGTGCTGCGCGCCGGCGGCGCCGTGGGCTTGCTGCCCGACCAGGTGCCGCCGAACGGCATGGGCGTCTGGCGCCTTTCTTCGGCCAACCGGCGTACACGATGACGCTGCCCGCGCGGCTGGTGCAGCAGACCGGCGCGCTGCCCCTCCTGATCTGGGGCGAGCGGCTGGCGGGCGGCCGCGGCTACCGCATCCGGTGCTGCCGTTCGAAGGCGCGCTCGACGGCACGCCCGAGGCCGCGGCGGCCGTGATCAACGGGCAGATGGAGCGGCTGGTGCGGGCCTGCCCCGCGCAGTACCTGTGGGGCTACGCGCGCTACAAGCAGCCACGGCAGGAGGCGGCCGCATGATCAGCCGCGCCGGCATCCAGTTCATGCGCCTGCTGGCGCGCCTGCCGCTGCCTCTCGTGCGCGGGCTCGGACGCGCGCTGGGCATCTTCCTTTACTGGGCGGTGCTGCCGCGGCGGCACGTGGTGCAGGCCAACCTGCGCACCTGCTTCCCGCAGTGGAGCGAGGCCGAGCGCACGCGGGTCACGCGCGAGGTGTTCATCCACGTGGCGCAGGCCTGGCTCGATCGCGGCTGGCTGTGGCACGGCGACCCGGAGGTGACGCGCACGCGGCTCGTGCTGACCGGGGCCCTCGACGAGCTGGCGGGCGAGGAGCCGACGCTGGTGTTCGCGCCGCACTTCGTCGGCATGGACGCGGGCTGGACCGCGATCACGCAGCAGGTGGCGCGGCGCTTCGTCGGCATCTACACCAAGCAAAGCAACGCGATCCTCGACGCCTGGATCCTGCGTGGCCGGCATCGCTTCGGCCAGTCGCGCCCGTTCGGCCGCGAGCAGGGCGTGCGCGGGCTGGTGAGCGCGCTGCGCGACGGCGAGGTGATGTACCTGCTGCCCGACATGAACTTCGGGCCCGAGGAATCGATCTTCGTGCCCTTCTACGGCGTGCAGGCGGCGACGGTGCCGTCGCTCTCGCGTTTCGCGAAGCTGGGGCGCGCAAAGGTGGTGCCGGTCGTCACGCGCCTGACGCCGGGCGGGTACGAGGTTCGCGTGCTGGAGGCCTGGCCGGGCTTCCCGACCGACGACAGCGCGGCCGACACGGCCCTGATGAACGAACGCCTGCAGGGCTGGATCGACACCATGCCCGCGCAGTACTACTGGGTGCACAAGCGCTTCAAGACGCGCCCGCCGGGCGAGCGCTCGATCTACTGAGCGAGGAAGGCGCCGATCCGCTCGGCGACGAACTCCGGCCGCTCGTGCACGATCCAGTGCGTCGCGCCCGGCACCTTTTCCAGTGTGAGGTCGGCGACGAATTCGCCGAGCCCGTCCACCAGTTCCGGCGGCAAGGCGACGTCTTCCATGGCCCACAGCACCAGCGTCGGGATGACGATGGTCACCATCTCGCGCGGCAGCGTGACGCCGGCGGCGCCCGGGTCTTCCGGCCGCGGCGGGCGCAGCGGCGAGGCGCGGTAGTAGTTCAGGCCGCCGGTGAGGCTTGCGTCCCACACGGCGCGATAACGCTCCTTCAGTTCTTCGGTCAGCCAGGGCGCGCCACCCCAGCTCGTGAAGAACGCGAAGAGCCGGCGGTAGCCGTCTTCCCGCAGCAGCACTTCCGCGTCGGGGCGGATGAGGAAGTTCATGTACGCGCTGGCCTGCTGCTGCTTCGGGTTCGACGTCAGCTCGCGCAGGAAGGTCGCGGGATGCGGCGAATTGACGATCGCCAGCTTGCGGGTGAGCTCGGGCCGCTGGTTGGCCAGGCTCCAGGCGACGGCGCCGCCCCAGTCGTGCGCCACCAGGCAGGCGAGCGGCCCGCCCTCGATGGCGATGAGGGCGGCGATGTCCTGCACGAGGTGCCTGGCGCGGTAGGCGCCGACCTCGGCGGGTCGGGTCGACGCCTCGAAGCCCCGCAGGTTCGGCGCCACGCAGCGGTAGCCGCCGTTCTCGGGCCGGGCGAAGTGCAGCAGCAGCGCGTCCCAGACGAACGCGGCTTCGGGGAAGCCATGCAGGAACATCAGCACCGGCCGGCCACGCTCCCCGGCCGCGCGGCAGCTCAGGGTGATGCCGTGGGGGAGCGGCTGCTGCCGTTTTCGATCATTCGGCTTCGACTTCGTCGCCGGGCTTGTCTTCCACTTCGGGATGCGCCCACTCGTACAGCAGCATCGCCGTCTCTTCCACGCCCTTGCGCTTGAGCGCCGAGAACAGCTTCAGCTCGCCGCCGGCCGTCTGCAGCTTCGCAATCGACATGGCCTTGTTCTGCTCCTCGCGATTGAGCTTGTCGGCCTTGGTCAGCAGGACGAGCAGCTTGAGGCCTTCCTCGATGCGCGGCCGGATCACGTCCAGCAGGATGTCGTCGAGCTCCGTCAGGCCGTGGCGCGGGTCGCACAGCATCACCACGCCGCGCAGGTTCTCGCGGGTGACGAGGTAGTTGGCCATCACCTGCTGCCAGCGCTCCTTGTCGGCCTTGGGCACGGCCGCATAGCCGTAGCCGGGCAGGTCGGCCAGGATGGCGTCGGTTTCGCCTTGCTTGCCCAGCGCGAACAGGTTGATCGCCCTGGTGCGGCCCGGCGTCTTGGACGCGAAGGCCAGCCGCTTGGTCTGGGCCGGGTGTTGATGCAGGTGGACTTGCCGGCGTTGGAACGGCCGACGAAGGCGATTTCGGGGACCGTCAGGTCGGGCAGGTGCTCCGGCGGGGGGCCGTCGTGAGGAAGCGGGCGGTGTGCAGCCAGCCCATCGCCCGGGTGGCGGGCGAGGTGGCGGGGGCGCGGGGGCCCGGGGCGGAGGTCATGGTCTGGAGCGGAGGTCTTAATGGGGCATTGTAGAATCTCGCGGTTTTGCGCCAATAAACCCAATACCGTGATCAAGTCGCCTGCTTCCCTGTTGCTTGCCGCCGTGCTGGCCGCATCCGCGCTTCCGCTCTGGCCCAGCAGGCGGGCGCTCCCGCCGCCGCGACCTCCGCGCCTGCCGCGACGACGGCCCCCGCCACCACGAGCCAGCTGCCCGCAGCCCCCGCCGCGCCCAACGCGGCGGCGACCCCGGCCCGGCCGCCGCCACGCAGGCGCCGACGGCGCCCGCCGCCGTGGCCCCGAACGCGCCGGCGGTGGCCGACATCGCGGCCGGCGAGGCCCGCTACACCGCCACCTGCGCGGCCTGCCACGGCGCCGACGGCAATTCGGGCGCCCCGGCCAACCCCAAGCTCGCCCAGCAGCACCCGGCCTACGTGGTCAAGCAGCTGCAGGAGTTCAAGAGCGGCAAGCGCCCGAGCCCGATCATGCAGGGCTTCGCCGCCCAGCTGACCGAAGCCGACATGCAGAACATCGGCGCCTTCCCGGGCAAGCAGAAGGCCAAGGCCGGCTTCGCCAAGGACAAGGAACTGGTGCAGCTCGGCGAGCGCATCTACCGCGGCGGCATCATGAACCGCAACATCGCCGCCTGCGCCGGGTGCCACAGCCCCAACGGCGCCGGCATCCCGGCCCAGTACCCGCGCCTGTCGGGCCAGCACGCCGACTACACCGCCAGCCAGCTGGTGTCGTTCCGCGACGGCATCCGCAAGAACAGCCCGCAGATGTCCCAGATCGCCAACAAGCTGAACGACCGCGAGATCCGCGCCGTGGCCGACTACATCGCCGGCCTGCGTTGAGCCACTGTTGAACTAACGACGTCGGCGAGACACCAATCGGGGGCGGGCGCCTCGCAGGAGGGCCCGCCTTTTTACTTTGCATCGATGACCACCGCTTCCTCCACCCCGGCTCCCGACCGCGGATCGCACCGGCTGCGCACCGCCATGGAGCTGGTGTCGTCGATGCGGTTCTCGATCGCGCTGCTCACCATCATCTGCGTGGCCTCGGTGATCGGCACGGTGCTCAAGCAGCACGAGCCGGTCAACAACTACGTCAACCAGTTCGGGCCGTTCTGGGCGCAGCTGTTCCCGGCGATCAAGCTCAACGCGGTCTACAGCGCGTGGTGGTTCCTGCTGATCCTGGCGTTCCCGGTGGTCAGCACCTCGCTGTGCATCGCCCGCAACACGCCCAAGATCCTGACCGACCTGAAGGCGTACAAGGAAAACATCCGCGAGCAGAGCCTGCTGGCCTTCCACCACCGCGCCGAAGCCGACCTGCCCGACGGCCCCGAAGCCGCCGCGCGCCGCATCGGCACCGGGATGTCGAAGTCGGGCTGGAAGGTCAAGCTGCAAAAGCGCGAGGCCGGCTGGATGGTGGCCGCCAAGGCCGGCAGCATCAACAAGTTCGGCTACCTCGCGGCGCACAGCGCCATCGTGCTGGTGTGCCCGGGCGGCCTGCTCGATGGCGACCTGATCGTCCGCGCGCAGATGCTGCTGGGCGGCAAGCAGCCGTTCAACGGCGGCGGCATGATCTCCGATGTGCCGGCGCAGCACCGGCTCGGCGCCACCAACCCGACCTTCCGCGGCAACGTGATGGTGGCCGAGGGCACGCAGTCGTCCACGGCCATCCTGAACCAGTCCGACGGCATCCTGCTGCAGGACCTGCCGTTCGCCATCGAGCTCAAGAAGTTCATCGTGGAGTACTACTCCACCGGCATGCCGAAGCTGTTCGCCAGCGACATCGTGATCCACGACCGCGAGACGGGCGAGAAGATCCCGGCGCGCGTCGAGGTGAACCACCCGGCGCGGCATCGCGGCATCGAGATCTACCAATCGAGCTTCGACGACGGCGGCTCCGCCGTCACGCTGAAGTCGGTGGCGCTCGACGGCGCCCCGAAGTCGTTCGACGTGCGCGGCACCATCGGCTCGTCCACCGAGCTCACGCGCGGCCAGTCCGAAGGCGCGGAGAAGATGACGCTGGAGTTCACCGGCCTGCGCGTGATCAACGTAGAGAACATCGGCGAGACCGGCGCCACGGGCGCGACCGACCCGCGCAAGGTCGACCTGCGCGCTTCGCTCGACGCGCGCCGGCGCGGCCAACAAGTCGGTGACCAACAAGGCGCTGCGCAACGTCGGCCCGAGCATCAGCTACAAGCTGCGCGACGCCGCGGGGCAGGCGCGCGAGTTCCACAACTACATGCTGCCGGTGGAGCTGGGCGACGGCGTCCCGGTGTTCCTGCTCGGCATGCGCGACACGCCCGCCGACGCCTTCCGCTACCTGCGCATGCCGGCCGACGACAAGGGCGGCATGGACGGCTTCCTGCGCCTGCGCGCCGCGCTCGCGGACCCGCAGGCGCGGCAACAGGCCGTCGACCGCTACGCGAAGCTGGTGACGGATGCCAGCCGCCCCGAACTGGCGCAGCAACTCTCCGCCTCCGCCGGCCGCGCGCTGGCGCTGTTCGCCGGCGAAGAGCGCAACGGCAAGGCCGAAGGCGGGCTGCAGGCGATCTCCGCCTTCCTCGAAACCAACGTCCCTGAAGCCGAACGCGAACGCGCCGGCGAGGTGCTGGTGCGCATCCTCAACGGCGCGCTGTTCGAGCTGGCGCAACTGAGCCGGGAGAAGGCGGGCTGGCGCCGCTGCCGCGCGACGGGAAGACCCAGGCCTTCATGGCGCAGTCGGTGCTGGCGCTGAGCGACGCCTTCGCCTATCCGGCGCCGCTGGCTTTCCAGCTGCAGGATTTCACGCAGGTGCAGGCCAGCGTGTTCCGGGTGACCCGCTCGCCCGGCCGATCCATCGTCTATCTGGGCTGCGCCTTGCTGATCCCGGGGGTTTTTGCCATGCTGTATGTTCGGGAACGCCGGGTCTGGGTCTGGCTCAGTCCCAGCGGCGAGGGCTCGCGCGCCCGCATGGCCTTGTCGAGCAACCGCAAGCTGATGGACGTCGATCGTGAATTCGACCGGCTCCGGGACCGTCTCCTGGGAGTGAAGCCATGAACACCGCCACCACCACCGCCGACCAGACCATCACCCTCGACGCGGGCTTCCTGCCCCGCCGCAGCGCCTTCGACTGGATCTTCGCGCTGCTGGTCGCCGCCGGCGGCCTCTACGCCTTCGTGCAGTACGCGCAGTACATGGACGTGTACGAGAAGGGCATCCTGCTCGGCGCCATTCCGGCCGCCATCTGGCTGGCATGGTTCTGGCCTTCGCTGCGCGTGCTGATGCTCGCGGTGGCCGGCTTCGCTGCTGGCGATCTTCTCGTACCCGGGGCGAACTGGCGCGCGCGGATTCGGTCTTCTGGCTGAAGTACTTCCTCTCGAGCCAGTCCGCCATCCTCTGGATGAGCATGCTGTTCTTCATGAGCACCGTGTTCTATTGGGGCGGCATGTTCGCGCGCGGCCAGTCGGCCACCATGCAGGCCATCGGCTCGCGGCTGGCGTGGGTCGCGGTCGGCCTCGCGCTGATCGGCACCATGGTCCGCTGGTACGAAAGCTACCTGCTCGGCCCCGACATCGGCCACATCCCGGTCAGCAACCTCTACGAAGTGTTCGTGATGTTCTGCTGGATGACGACCGCGTTCTACCTGTACTTCGAGCAGCAGTACGGCACCAAGGCGCTGGGCGCTTTCGTGATGCTGGTGGTGAGCGCCGCCGTCGGCTTCCTGCTCTGGTACACGCTGGAGCGCGGCGCGCACGAGATCCAGCCGCTGGTGCCGGCCCTCAAGAGCTGGTGGATGAAGCTGCACGTGCCCGCCAACTTCATCGGCTACGGCACCTTCGCGCTGTCGGCGATGGTGGCGTTCGCTTACCTGATCAAGCAGCAGGCCGGCGAAACCCGCTGGTACAAGCTGGCGCCGCTGTGGTTGTTGGGCGTGGTGCTGTGCTTCGAGCCGGTGGTGTTCCGCAAGACGGTCGAAGGGGGCAGCAGCTACTGGGCGGTGTACTTCGGCATCTCCGCGCTGATCGTCGGCGGCATCCTCTTCGCCCGCAAGCGCATCGCCGAGAACCTGCCCGCGCTGGATGTGCTGGACGACGTGATGTACAAGTCCATCGCGGTCGGTTTCGCCTTCTTCACCATCGCCACCGTGCTGGGCGCGCTGTGGGCGGCCGAGGCCTGGGGCGGCTACTGGAGCTGGGACCCCAAGGAAACCTGGGCGCTGATCGTCTGGCTGAACTACGCGGCCCGGCTGCACATGCGGCTGATGAAGGGCCTGCGCGGCACCGTCTCCGCCTGGTGGGCGCTGGTGGGCCTCGCCGTCACGACCTTCGCCTTCTGGGGGCGTCAACATGTTCCTGTCGGGGCTGCACAGCTACGGCGAACTTTGAATCCGCGCGGGCCACGCCTGCGTACCGGTAACCTGCAAGGAGCACGCATGCTGATCAAGACGGACCGCAACGGATTCGACCACCCGGTCGCCAGCGAGATCACCCCGCTGGCGGCGTACCAGACCGGCGCCGGATGCTGAAGTGGATGGCCACCGGCGCCGCCGGCGCGGCCCCGGCTTCCCGGGCCGGCCGCGAAGCCTTCGCGCAGCAGGTGCAGCGCGCCGGCAAGCTGGCGCCGCTCCCTTCCGTGCGTTCCACCGTCCCGGGCGCCGTGACGATGGAGAAGGTGACCGAGTACAAGGACGCCAGCACGTACAACAACTTCTACGAGTTCGGCACCGACAAGGAAGACCCGGCCAAGAACGCGCACACGCTCAAGACGACGCCGTGGACCGTGGAAGTCGAGGGCCTGGGTCAAGAAGCCTGGCAAGTACGCGCTGGAAGACCTGCTCAAGCTGGCCCCGCAGGAAGAGCGCATCTACCGCCTGCGCTGCGTCGAAGGCTGGTCGATGGTGATCCCGTGGGTCGGCTACTCCGTGTCGCACCTCGTCAACCGCGTCGAGCCGCTGGGCAACGCCAAGTTCGTCGAGTTCATCACCCGGCCGACCCGAAGACGATGCCGTACGTGGGCTCGCGCGTGCTCGACTGGCCGTACGTCGAAGGCCTGCGGATGGACGAGGCGATGAACCCGCTCACGCTGCTGTCTTTCGGCATGTACGGCGAGGTGCTGCCCAACCAGAACGGCGCGCCGGTGCGGCTGGTGGTGCCCGGAAGTACGGCTTCAAGAGCGGCAAGAGCATCGTCAAGATCCGCTTCTCGGAGCAGATGCCCAAGACGGCCTGGAACAAGGCCGCCGCCAACGAGTACGGCTTCTTCAGCAACGTCAACCCGAACGTCGACCACCCGCGCTGGGTCGCAGGCCACCGAGCGCCGCATCGGCGAGGACGGCCTGTTCGCCAAGAAGCGCAAGACGCTGATGTTCAACGGCTATGAACCGCAGGTGGGCCAGCTCTATGCGGGCATGGACCTGAAGAAGAACTACTGATGAAGGCCGCGGCGCGCGCGCTGCTGCATCCCGCGGCCAAGCCGCTGCTGTTCGCGGCGTGCCTGCTGCCCTTGGCGTGGCTGGTGTTCGGCATCTTCGCGGACCGGCTCGGCGCGAATCCTGCCGAATACCTGATCCGTTCCACCGGCGACTGGACGCTGCGCTTCCTGTGCATCACGCTGGCCGTGACGCCGCTGCGGACGGTGGCGGGGCTGCCGCCGCTGGCCCGCTTTCGCCGCATGCTGGGCCTGTTCACGTACTTCTACGTGGTGCTGCACCGGTCTGCTACAGCTTCTTCGACATGGGGCTCGACTTCGCCGACATCGCCAAGGACATCGCCAAGCGGCCTTTCATCCTGGTGGGATTCAGCGGCTTCCTGCTGCTGACGCCGCTGGCGGCGACGTCGTTCAACCGCGCGATCAAGGCACTCGGCGTCAAGCGCTGGCAGCAGTTGCACAAGCTGGTCTACGCGGTGGCGTTCCTTGGCATCCTGCACTTCTTCTGGATGCGCTCCGGCAAGAACGACTTCGCCGAAGTCGCCGTGTACGCGGCGATTTTGGCGGTGCTGCTGGGGTGGCGGGTAAGGGAGTGGTTGCGCAAGCGTGGTGCGCAACAAGTTGCACACCCTACCCGGAACGTCCGGGGTTCGTAGGGTGTGCAGGCCGCCGGCCTGCCTGCGCACCATCCCCCGCATCAAGGCAGCAGCTTCTCGCTGCGCACCATCTCCGCGAAGTCCTCGCGCGCGCGGATCAGGTGCACCTCCGCTCCATCGACCAGCACTTCCGCCGCCCGCCCGCGGGTGTTGTAGTTGCTGGCCATGCTCATGCAATAGGCCCCGGCGGACAGCACGGCCAGCAGGTCGCCGGTCTGCACCGACAGCGCGCGGTCGCGGCCGAGCCAGTCGCCGCTTTCGCACACCGGGCCGACGACGTCGTACGTCGTGGGCGCGATGCTGCGCGGCTGCACCGGCACCATCGTGTGGAAGGCTTCGTACATCGCCGGCCGCGGCAGGTCGTTCATGGCCGCATCGACGATGCAGAAGTTCTTCTGCTCGCCCGGCTTCAGGTACATCACTTCCGTCACGCACATGCCGGCGTTGCCCACCAGCGAGCGCCCGGGCTCGATCATGAGCTGGCGGTCGCCGAAGCCGCGCGCATCGACGCGCGCCAGCAGCCGCTGCCACAGCACGTCCGCCGCGGGCGGCTGTTCGTCGCGGTAGACGATGCCCGGCCGCCGCCGCCGAAGTCGATGTGCTCGATGGGAATGCCCGCCGCCTCGATCGACGCCACCAGGTCGAGGACGCGGTCCATCGCGTCGAGGTACGGCGTGACGTTGGTGATCTGCGAGCCGATGTGGCAGTCGATGCCGACCACGCGCAGGCCGGGCAGGGCGGCCGCGCGGCGGTAGGCGCGCAGCGCGTCGCCGTGCGCCACGCCGAACTTGTTGCCCTTGAGGCCGGTGGAGATGTAGGGGTGCGTCAGCGGGTTGACGTCGGGGTTGACGCGCAGGCTGACCGGCGCGCGCGTGCCGGCTTCGACGGCCACCGCGCTGAGCACTTCGAGCTCGCCTTCGCTCTCGACGTTGAAGCAGCGGATGCCGACCTGCAGCGCGCGCCGCATTTCGGCGCGCGTCTTGCCCACGCCCGAGAAGATGATGTCTTCGCCGCGGCCGCCCACGGCCAGCACGCGCTCGAGTTCGCCGCCCGACACGATGTCGAAGCCGCAGCCGGCGCGCGCGAACACCTGCAGGATCGCCAGCGAGGAGTTGGCCTTCAGCGCATAGTGGATCTTCGCCTTGCGCCCGGCGAAGCCGCGCTGGTAGGCGCCGAGCGCCGCCAGCATCGAGGCCTTGGAATAGACGAACAGCGGCGTGCCGTGCTCGCGCGCGAGGTCGGCCACGCGGACGTCTTCGGCGAACAGTTCCGCGCCGCGGAAGTGGAAGTGGGGCTGCCCGGGCAGCGTGGAAGCGGTCATGGGTTGCGCACCGGTGAAGCCTTGCCGGTGGCCGGCGCGGAGGCCGCGGACTGCGGCCCCGACACCGAAGTGGAGGGCGAAAGCGTTTCCGTCAACGTCGCCCGGCCGGCGGCGGCGGGATCGGTCGGCAGGAACAAGGGGCCTTTCTGGCCGCAAGCGGCCAGCGCTGCGACCACGGCCGCGGCAAGGGCAAGCCGGCGCGAAGACGCGCTGACTAGAATTTGGAAGTCACCGAACATCTGGAAATTGTAATGACCGACCTGGAATACCTCGAACACGCCGAAGCCCTGCTGGCGCGCGTCGAGGCGTGTTGCGACCGGATCAACGAGGAAACGGACGCCGACATCGACAACCAGCGCGTCGGCGGCATGATCACCCTGAGCTTCGAAGACCGCAGCCAGATCATCGTCAACCTGCAGAAACCGCTGCAGGAAGTGTGGCTCGCCGCCCGGGCCGGCGGCTTCCACTACCGCTTCGACGGCCAGCGCTGGCGCGACACCAAGGGCGAAGGCGAGTTCTTCGCCGACCTGACCCGCTACGCGAGCCAGCAGGCCGGCCAGCCGCTCGCCTTCAGTTCCTGAACAGGTCGAGGATGCTCCGGCGCTCGTCGTTCGACGACGACGGGGCGGTGGGCGGCATGCCGCCCGAGTTCTGCATGCTGCGGTCGGTGGGCACGCCCGGCGCCTGTTCGCCCGATGGGCCGCGCGGCGCCCCGTTCTCCGGCCCATGCCCGTTGTCGGAACCGTTCGACAGCCCCAGGCTGGTCACGCCGCCGCCGCCCCGGGCGTATTCCTCGTAGTACCACTCGCCGCCGGAGTTCACCAGGCCTTCGGGCGCGGTCGGTTCCATCACGGGCTTGCCCTTGAGCGCGGTTTCCATGAACGAAATCCAGACCGGCAGGCTCAGGCCGCCGCCCGTTTCGCGGTCGCCCAGCGAGCGCGGGTTGTCGTAGCCCATCCAGACGACCGCGGTCAGGGTGGGATGGAAGCCCGCGAACCAGGTGTCGATCGAGTCGTTCGTGGTGCCGGTCTTGCCATACAGGTCGGGGCGCTTGAGTTCCTTCTGCGCGCGCGCCGCGGTGCCGGAGCGGGCGATTTCCTGCAGCAGGCGGTTCATCACGAAGGCATTGCGGGCGTCGATGGCCCGCACCGCTTCGCTGGGCAGCGGCGGCTGGCTTTCCACCAGCGGCTTGCCTTTCTGGTCGGTGATGCGCGTGATCAGCCACGGATTGACGCGGTAGCCGCCGTTGGCGAACACCGAATAGGCCGTGGCCATCTGCATCGGCGTGACCGAGCCGGCGCCCAGCGCCATGGTCAGGTAGGGCGGGTGCTTCTCGGCCTCGAAGCCGAAGCGGGTGATCCAGTCCTGCGCGTTCTGCGTGCCCACGGCCTGCAGCACGCGGATGGAAACCATGTTCTTCGACTTGGCGAGGGCGGTGTGCAGCGGCATCGGGCCTTCGAATTTGCCGTCGTAGTTCTTCGGCTCCCGGGGCTGGCCGCCGGTGACGCCGGCGTCGAAGAACAGCGGGCTGTCGTTGACGATGGTGCTGGGCGAGAAGCCCTTCTCCAGCGCCGCCGAGTAGATGAAGGGCTTGAACGACGAGCCCGGCTGGCGCCACGCCTGCGTCGCGTGGTTGAACTTGTTCTTGTTGAAGTCGAAGCCGCCCACCATGGCGTGGATGGCGCCGCTGCGCGGGTCGAGGGCGATGAAGGCGCCTTCGACTTCGGGCAGCTGGGTGATCTCCCGGCGTCCTTGGGCGTCTTCATCACGCGGATGATGGCGCCGCGCCGGATCTTGATCTTGGGCTGCGCCTTGTCGGACAGGCCCGAGCGCGCGGCCTGCAGGCCTTCGCCGACGATGTCGAAGCGGTCGCCGTTGCCGCGCACGGCCACGATCTTCTTCGGGTTGGCCTCCAGCACCACGGCCGCCATGACGTCGCCGTTGTCCGGGTGTTCGGCCAGCGCGTCGTCGATCGCGTCCTCGAGCTGCTTCGGGTCTTCGGGCAGGTCGACGAAGCGTTCCGGGCCGCGGTAGATCTGGCGCTTCTCGTAGTCCATGATGCCCTTGCGCAGGGCCTTGTACGCGGCTTCCTGCTCGTCGGACTTCAGGGTGGTGAAGACGTTGAGTCCGCGGGTGTAGGCCTCGTCGCCGTACTGCGCGAACACCAGCTGGCGCACCGTTTCGGCCACGTACTCGGCCCGCACCGGCATCGACGGCAGCCCGGACCGCACGCGCAGCTCCTGCTTCTTGGCTGCCACGGCTTCCTCGGCCGTGATGAAACCGTTCTCCTGCATGCGTTCGATGATGTACAGCTGGCGGGAACGGGCGCGGGACGGGTTGCTGATGGGATTGAAAGCCGATGGCGCCTTGGGCAGGCCGGCCAGCATCGCCGCCTCGGCGATGGTCAGGTCCTTCATCGGCTTGCCGAAATACGCCTCCGAGGCCGCCGCGAACCCGTAGGCCCGGTTGCCCGGAAGATCTGGTTCATGTAGATCTCGAGGATCTGGTCCTTGGTGAGCAGGTGCTCCAGCTTGAAGGTCAGCAGCACTTCATAGAGCTTGCGGGTGAACGTCTTCTCGGAAGAGAGGTAGACGTTGCGCGCCACCTGCATGGTGATGGTGGAGGCGCCCCGGCTCTTCACGCGGCCCGGTTGGCCACGGCGGCCCGCACCAGGCCCTTGTAGTCGACGCCGCTGTGCGAATAGAAGCGGGCGTCCTCGATCGCCAGCACGGCGTTCTTCATCACGGCCGGGATCTCGGCGATCGGCGTGAGCTGGCGGCGCTCCTCGCCGAACTCGCCAATCATCACGTTGTCGGCGGAGAACACGCGCAGCGGCAGCTTCGGCCGGTAATCGGAGAGGTCCGAGATGTCCGGCAGGTTCGGGTAGGCGACGGCCAGCGCCACGCCGCCAATGGCGACGCCGGTGGCCACCGGGGCCAGCGCGATGCCGAAAGTCCAGGCGAAGAAGCCGATGAGGATGCGTTGCCAGGCGGGGCGGCGGCGGGACGGGCCGGGCGTGCCGGCGGAGGGATCGGAAGGCATAGAACTCCGTGGGGAGCGTCCCGGGGCGCTCATTATAAAAATGCCAGCGTCTGAGCCGCCAGCGCGCCGATCAGTTCCCACGGCTCAGGCGCACGGGGCTCGCTGAGGGCGGGTTAAGCCGCCGGAGTATGGCAGCTCAGCGCGTCGGCTTTTGACAACGGTGGAGGGGGTCGAATCGGGAAATTCCTTTGTGCGACAAGGATGTTACTGCTAGCATTGAAGTGGAATCTTAAGTTTGTTACGCCTTGAAATGCAGGGCGTTTCAGGAGACTGTTCTTGACCTCTTTCGGCTCACTGTTCGGCCGCCGGGCCTCCCCGCTGCTGGGCCTGGATATCAGTTCGTCCAGCGTCAAGCTGGTGGAACTGGGCCGTGCCAAGGACGGCAGCCTCGTGCTGGAGCGCTGCGCCATCGAGCCGCTGGAGCGCGGCTGGATCACCGACGGCAACGTCGAGAAGTTCGACGAGGTGGCCGAAGCCATGCGCCGCGTCGTCAAGAAAAGCGGCACCCGCACGCGCAACGTGGCCATGGCCCTCCCTGCCTCGGCGGTGATCACCAAGAAGATCATCCTGCCCGGCGGCATGAGCGACTCCGAACTGGAAATCCGGTCGAGACCGAAGCCAACCAGTACATCCCCTTTTCGCTCGACGAGGTCAGCCTCGACTTCTGCGTGGTCGGGCCGAGCACCACTTCGGCCGGCGACGTCGAAGTGCTGATCGCCGCGTCGCGCAAGGAAAAGGTGCAGGACCGCCGGGGCCGGCCGAAGCCGCCGGCCTCAAGCCGGTCATCATCGACGTCGAATCCTACGCCTCGCGGCTGGCCGCCGGCCGGCTGATCGAATCGCTGGAGAACGGCGGCAAGGACCAGATGGTCGCGCTGTTCGAGGTGGGCGCCTCCACCACCAGCATGCAGGTGATCCGCAACGACGAGGTCCTGTACGACCGCGACCAGGCCTTCGGCGGCGCCCAGCTCACCCAGCTGATCGTGCGCCAGTACGGCTTCTCGCCGGAAGAAGCCGAAGGCAAGAAGCGCAGCGGCGAACTGCCCGAAGACTACGAGTCGGGCGTGCTCAAGCCGTTCGTCGAGAGCATGGCCCAGAAGTCGCCCGCGCCCTGCAGTTCTTCTTCACCAGCACGCCGCACAACCGCGTCGACCACATCATGGTGGCCGGCGGTTCCGCGGCGCTGCCCGGCCTGAGCGAAGCCATCACCGCCCAGACCTCGTTCCCCTGTGCCCCGGCCGACCCGTTCCGGGGCATGCAGTTCGGCGAAAGCATCCGCGAGAAGAAGGTGCGCCGCGAGGCGCCTTCCTACCTCACCTCGTGCGGGCTGGCCATGCGGAGGTTCCTGCAGTGATCCTGATCAACCTGCTGCCGCACCGCGAAGCCGCGCGCAAGCGCCGGCGCGAGATGTTCTACGCCTCGCTGGGCGCCTCGGCGTTCGCCGGGGCGATGATCGCCGGCGGCATCTACCTCTGGTACGCGGCCCAGATTTCCGAACAGCAGAACCGCAACCTGGTGCTCACCACCGAGATCAAGAAGCTGGAAGCGCAGATCAAGGACATCGCCACGCTGCAGTCCGAGATCGCCGCCCTGCGGGCGCGCCAGCAGGCGGTGGAAGACCTGCAGTCCGACCGCAACGTGCCGGTGCACCTGCTCAACGAGCTGGTCACGCAGCTGCCCGACGGCGTCTACCTCACCAGCATGCGCCAGAGCAACAACGTGGTGGCCGTGACCGGCGTCGCGCAGTCGAACGAGCGCGTCTCCGAACTGCTCCGCAACCTGAGCACCGGCAGCGCCCGGATCACCCGGCCCGAACTGGTGGAGATCGTCGCTTCCAGCGTCACCCTCAGCCCGCGCGACCAGCGCCGCGTGGCCAACTTCAGCATGCGCATGACGCTGCTGCGCGCCAGCGAAGCCCAGAAGGCGGCGGCCGCCGCGTCGGCGGCCAGCGCCGCGGCGGCGCCCGCGAGCAGCGCCCCCGCGGTCGTTTCCGCCGCGCCCGCCGTCGCCGCGGCCTCGGCCCGCAAATGACCTCCCCGCACACCGGAAGAACGGACTAGACCATGGCGACCTCCGCATCCAAGCTGGACACTGCCGCACTCAAGGAAAAGATTGCGTCCCAGTTCCGTGGACTCGATCCCAACGACCCGGCCTCCTGGCCGACCGTGCCCAAGGCCGCCCTGTGCCGGCGGTCGCCGCCGCCATCGTGGTGGCGCTGTGGTTCCTGTGGCTGACCAACTCCGCCGACGAACTCGAAGCCGAGCGCGCGAAGGAAGTGACGCTGCGCGCCGACTACACCAAGAAGCTCACGCAGGCCGTCAACCTCGAAGCCCTGCGCAAGCAGCGCGAGCAGGTGCAGCAGTACGTGACGCAGCTCGAAAAGCAGCTCCCGAGCAAGGCCGAGATGGACGCCCTGCTGTCCGACATCAACCAGGCGGGCCTCGGCCGCAGCCTGGTGTTCGAACTGTTCCGCCCGGGCCAGGTGATCGTGCGCGAGTACTACGCCGAACTGCCGATCTCGGTGCGGGTGAGCGGCCGCTACCACGACATCGGCGCCTTCGCGTCCGACATCGCCCACCTGTCGCGGATCGTGACCTTGAACAACCTGCAGATCGTGCCCGCCGGGCCCGGCACGCTGTCGCTCGAGGCGCAGGCCAAGACCTTCCGCTACCTCGATCCCGAGGAAGTCGCCGCCCAGCGCCGCGGGGGCAAGAAATGAAGGGCGTCCTCCTGTCCCTCGCGGCCGTCGCCGCGCCCAGCGCCTGCGGCGGTTCGGAGCACGAGGAAGTCCAGCAGTGGATGGCCGAACAGCGCGCCCAGACCAAGCCGCGGGTCCAGCCGATCCCGGCGCCCAAGACGTTCTCGCCGCAGGCCTACACCGAGGTCGCCAAGCTCGAGCCTTTCAGCAACCAGAAGCTGACGCAGGCGCTCAAGCGCGAGTCGCAACAGGGGACGAGCCCGAGCGCCGCCCCGGTCGCGCCCGAACTCGCGCGCCGCAAGGAGCCGCTGGAGGCCTTCCCGCTCGACGCGATGGCGATGGTCGGCAGCCTGCTGAAGCAGGGCCAGCCGGTCGCGCTGGTGCGCGTCGACAACCTGCTGTACCAGTGCGCCCGGGCAACTACCGGGACAGAACTACGGCCGGATCACGAAGGTGGGAGAGACGGAGGTCGTGCTGCGCGAACTGGTGCAGGACGCCGCCGGCGAATGGATCGAACGAACCGCGACACTGCAACTGCAGGAGAAGTCCAAATGAAGAAGAGCAATGCATGGAGTTGGCGCGCGCTGGTTGCCGCCGCGGCTGTCCCGGCTTCGGCCGGGGCGCGCCGCTGCTGGCCGCGCCCGCGGTCGAGAACATCACGGGTTCGCTGCAGGGAGGCTCCGAAGTCGTCCGCATCGAGTTTTCCGAGCCACTCGCGGCGGTGCCCCCGGGCTTCGCCATCCAGTCGCCGGCGCGCATCGCGCTCGACGTGCCCGGCGCCACCAACTCGATGGGCCGCAACGCGGTCGACATCAACGTCGGCAACCTGCGCTCGGTCAACATCGTGCAGGGCGCCGACCGCGCCCGCCTCGTGCTGAACCTGAAGGCGGCCACCAACTACCGCACCCAGATCGACGGCCGCGCGCTGCTCGTCACGCTCGACCCGGTGGCCGCGTCCACCGCCGCCGCGCCGGTGCAGGCCTTCGCCGAGAGCCGCAACCGCGACACGCAGCCGCTGCGTGACCTCGACTTCCGCCGCGGCCCCGACGGCTCCGGCCGCGTGATCATCGACCTGGCCAGCAACCAGGTGGGCGTCGACATCCGCCAGCAAGGCCAGACCCCGGTCGTCGAGCTGCTGAAGTCGACGCTGCCCGAAGCCTGCGCCGCCGGATGGACGTGACCGACTTCGGCACGCCGATCCAGACCGTCAGCACCTTCCAGACCGGCGACCGAGTGCGCGTCGTGATCGAGCCGCGCGGCGCCCGGGAACACAGCGCCTACCAGTCCGACAACCAGTTCGTGGTCGAAGTGCGCACGCAGCGCCAGGACCCGAACAAGCTGACGCAGGGCCCCGGCTTCTCGGGCGAGAAGCTGTCGCTGAACTTCCAGAACATCGAAGTGCGCTCCCTGCTGCAGGTGATCGCCGACTTCACCAACTTCAACATCGTCACCTCCGACTCCGTCACCGGCGGCGTCACGCTGCGCCTGAAGGACGTCCCCCGGGACCAGGCGCTCGACATCATCCTGCAGGCCAAGGGCCTGGGCATGCGCCGCAGCGGCAACGTGCTGTGGATCGCCCCCAAGGACGAAATCGCCGCCCGCGAGAAGCTGGAGCTCGAAACGAATGCCGCCGCCCAGAGCCTGGAGCCGGTGCGCACCCAGCCCTTCCAGCTGAACTACAGCAAGGCCGCCGACATCGCCGTGCAGCTGACCGGCACCGGCGCCGCGCGCATCCTGAGCGCCCGGGGCAGCGCCATCGCCGAACCGCGCACCAACCAGCTGTTCGTCACCGACGTGCCGGCCAAGCTCGAACAGGTGCAGGCGCTGATCGCGCGCCTGGACATCGCGGTGCGCCAGGTGCTGATCGAGGCCCGCATCGTCGAAGCTTCCGACAGCTTCGGCAAATCGCTCGGCGTGCGCCTGGGCGGCAGCGACCTGCGCGGCGTGCGCGGCGGCGACGCCGGCTACGGCGTGGGCAGCGGCAACCGCCTGGCCTTCGGCGGAACGTACAACGCGGTCTCCGCCACCACCGGCGAGAGCAGCGGCACGCTCGACACGGCCAACACCAGCTTCGTCAACCTGCCGGCTGCCGGCCGGGCGGCTTCCAGCCGTCCACGTTCGCGATCTCGCTCTTCAGCTCCGCGGCGAACCGCTTCCTGAACCTCGAACTGTCGGCGCTGGAAGCCGACGGCCGCGGCAAGCTGGTGTCCAGCCCCCGCATCGTCACGGCCGACAAGGCCAAGGCGCTGATCGAGCAGGGTACGGAGTTCCCCTACCAGCAGGCCACTTCGAGCGGCGCCACCTCGGTGGCCTTCCGTCGCGCGACGCTCAAGCTGGAAGTCACGCCGCAGATCACGCCCGAAGGCAACATCATCCTGGACCTCGATATCGCCAAGGACAGTCGCGGCGAAACCACGGCAGCGGGAATTGCGATCAATACCAAGCAAATTCGTACGCAGGTGCTGGTCGAGAACGGCGGAACCGTCGTGATCGGTGGCATCTTCGAGCTGACCGAGACGGAAAACGAGGCACGGGTGCCGGTGCTTGGCGACCTGCCCGCGGTCGGCAACCTGTTCAAGAGCAAGCAACGCACGAGCAACAAGCAGGAAATGCTCGTGTTCATCACGCCCAAGATGGTGGCCGAACGGCCGACCGCCGGGCGCTGAACGAAATTCAGGAGGGCAGTTTTAAATGAATCGATTCTTCAAGACGCTGGCCACCGCGCTGGTGACCGTGGCGCTCGCCGCCTGCGGCGGCGGCGGCGGCAGCTCGGGTTCGAACCCGAACGGCGGCGGCGGCGGCAGTGGCGGCGGCACGAACACCCCGGCCACGGACAGCATGATCTACACGCTGTCGAAGGCCGCGCTGGACAACACCGGCACCGACGTGTCGCTGCTGACGGTGACCGCGCTCGACGCGAACAACAACCCGGTCAAGGGCGTGCCCCTGAGCGTGTCCGTCAACACCGGCGTCTACACCCCGATCACGATCGAGACGGACGCCAACGGCCGGCTTCCGGCAACATCAGCATCGGCGCCGATCGCTCCAACCGCAAGATCACCGCCACGATCCGCCCGGGGTCCGAGCGCGCCACCGCCGTGGTGGAAGTCATCGGCAGCCAGATCAGCCTGACGCCCGTTCCGGCCACCCCGGCTCCCGGCGCCTCGGTCCGCGTCGAAATCCGCGTGACCGATTCGAACGGCGCCGCCGTCCCGAACGCGGAAGTCGACCTCTCCGGCACGCTGGGCCTGACGGGCTCGGTCACCACCGATGCCAGCGGCAACGCGGTCGCCACGCTGCGCGCCGCCCCGGCCCGCACCGGCAACTACACGGTCGTCGCGGAAGCTCTGGGCGTGGAGACGGTGCGCACGGTGCAGGTGGTCGGTGCCACCGACAACGGCATCCCCGACGCCACCGGCACCATCAGCTCCTCGCAGCTGTCCATCGTGCCGAACACGATCGCGCCGAACGTCTCCGGCAGCACCACCAACCGTGCGGTGCTGCGCGCCAAGTTCCTCGACTCGCAGAACCGCGCCATTCAGAACGTGCGCGTGCGCTTCGAGATCCTCGGCGCCGCGCCCGGGCGCCGGCGAGAAGATCAGCACCGAGGCTGCCACCGTCTACACCGACGCCAACGGCGAAGCCACCGCCGACTACATCGCCGGCACGCGTTCGAGCCCGACCGACGGCGTGCGCATCCGCGCCTGCTACGGCCTGACCGACGCGTCCATCGCCGACGGCAAGTGCACCAGTCCGAAGAGGAAACCCTGACCGTCGCCGGCCAGCCGCTGTCGGTCACCCCGGGTGACAACAACACGCTGATCCGCCCGGACAACGCGCTCACCTACATCAAGCGCTTCGACGTCGCCGTGGCCGATGCCGCCGGCAATGCCGTGGCCGATGCGGTGATCTCCGCCAGCGTCGACATCGTCCGTTACCGCAAGGGCGAGTTCGCCGGCCCGACGATCTCCTGCCTGAACGAGGACACCAACCGCAACGGTTCGCTGGACCGCGGGGAAGACATCAACGGCACCGGCGACATCGAGCCGCGCAAGGCCGACATCATCCTGTCGTTCGTCAACACGAACAAGACGGGCGCGAACGGACGCATGGTGATCCGGTCGAGTACCCGCAGAACGTCGCCACCGGCTGCAGTACGACGTCAAGGTCACGACCAACGTCGCCGGCTCGGAAGGCAGCTACACCAAGCGCTTCGTCACGGGCTTCATCGAAGGCGACGAAGAGAACGGGTCGTTCCTGAACGCTCCGTACGGCAGCGACCGGACTGCACCAGTCCCAACTGATGCCGGTGCGGGCATGAACGCTCGCATCGCGCTGGTCGGCATGCCCGGCAGTGGGAAATCCACTGTCGGGCGTCATCTTTCAAGGCGGCTCGGGCTGCCTTTTTTGATTCCGACCACGTCATCGAGCATCGGCTCGGGTGCGCCATCCGCGACTACTTCGCCCGGCCGGCGAAGCCGCGTTTCGCGACCTCGAGGAACAGGTGATCGGCGACCTCGCGGGCTCTGCCCCCGCCGTGATCGCCACCGGCGGCGGCGCCGTGTTGCGCGAGGCCAACCGGCGCAGGCTGCGCGAGGGGGCGCAGGTGGTCTACCTGCGCTCCACCCCCGAGGAACTGTTCCGGCGTCTGCGGCACGACACCCAGCGGCCGCTGTTGCAGGTGCCCGACCCGCTGGCCAAGCTGCGGGCGATGTATGCCGAACGCGATCCGCTGTACCGCGAGACCGCGCACTTCCAGATCGAAACCGGGCGGCCCTCGGTGCCCACGCTGGTCAACATGATCCTGATGCAGCTCGAGCTGGCCGGGGTGCTGCCTCCGTCCCCTTAAACTCGGGGAATGCAAGTCCGCATTCCCCGGGCGACCGCAGCTACGCCATCGAGATCGGCGCCGGCCTGCTCGCGGACCCCGCCACGTGGCAGGGGCTTCCCGCCGCGTCGAGCGCGCTCATCGTCACCAATGAAGCGGTCGGGCCGCTGTACGCCGCCGCATTGCGGCAGGGCCTCGCCCCGCACTACCGCTCGGTGTTCGAAGTGGTGCTGCCCGACGGCGAGGCGCACAAGCACTGGGAGACGCTGAACCTCGTCTTCGATGCGCTGCTGGCGCACGGCTGCGACCGCAAGACGGTGCTGTTCGCGCTGGGCGGCGGCGTGGTCGGCGACATGGCGGGTTTCGCCGCCGCGAGCTACATGCGGGGTGTGCCCTTCGTGCAGGTGCCCACGACCCTGCTGGCGCAGGTCGATTCGTCCGTCGGCGGCAAGACGGCCATCAACCATCCGCGCGGCAAGAACATGATCGGCGCGTTCTACCAGCCGGCGCGCGTGGTCTGCGACCTTGCGACCCCGACACCCTGCCGTCGCGCGAACTCAGCGCCGGGCTGGCGGAGGTGATCAAGTACGGGCCGATCGCCGACCTCGCCTTCCTCGACTGGATCGACGCCAACCTCGACGCGCTGCTGCGCCGCGACCGCGACGCGCTCGCGCATGCGGTCCGCCGCAGCTGCGAGATCAAGGCGGACGTGGTGGGCCGGGACGAGCGCGAGGCGAACGTGCGCGCGATCCTGAATTTCGGCCACACCTTCGGGCACGCGATCGAGGCCGGGCTCGGCTACGGCGAATGGCTGCACGGCGAGGCCGTCGGTTGCGGCATGGTGATGGCGCTGCAGTTGTCGCGGCGGCTCGGCGGCGTGGACGCCGGCTTCGCCGAACGTGTCACCGCGCTGATCGCGCGCGCGGGCTTGCCCGTGAAGGGGCCGGATCTCGGCGCCGAGCGCTACCTCGAACTGATGCGCGTCGACAAGAAATCGGAAGCGGGCGAGATCCGCTTCGTGCTGCTGGATCGCCCGGGCCACGCCACCATGCGCGCCGCGCCCGACGCCCTCGTGCGGCAGGTGCTCGCGGACTGCACGCGCTGAGCCGCCGCCGCCCCGCGCCGCCATGACCACGGCCGCCTACGCCTGCGACCCCGCGCAATCGCGCGGCCGCCGGCATGCGGAACCGCCGGCGCCGACGCGCACCGAGTTCCAGCGCGATCGCGACCGCATCGTGCATTCCACGGCGTTCCGCCGCCTCGTCTACAAGACGCAGGTGTTCCTGAACCATGAAGGCGACCTGTTCCGCACGCGGCTGACGCACTCGCTCGAAGTGGCGCAGCTCGCGCGGTCGATCGCGCGTCCGCTCGGGCTGAACGAAGACCTGGTGGAAGCGATTGCGCTGGCGCACGACCTCGGCCACACGCCCTTCGGCCACGCGGGGCAGGACGCGCTGGACGCCTGCATGGCGGACCACGGCGGCTTCGAACACAACCTGCAGAGCCTGCGCGTGGTGGACGCGCTGGAGGAGCGCTATCCGTCGTTCGACGGGCTCAACCTGTGCTTCGAGACGCGCGAAGGGGTGCTCAAGCACTGCTCGCGCCGCAACGCGGAGCAGATCGAACGCAGCGAGCCCGGCGGCGTCGCGCGCCGCTTCCTCGATCGCACGCAGCCGGGGCTGGAGGCGCAGCTGTGCAACCCGGCCGACGAGATCGCCTACAACGCCCACGACATCGACGACGGCGTGCGCTCGGGCCTCATCACGCTGGAGCAGGTGGCGCAGGTGCCTTTGTTCGGCGAGCACGTGACGGCGACGCTGCGGGACCATCCGCAGCTGCAGGGCCGCCGCCTGCTGTACGAAGCCATCCGCCGCATGCTGAGCGCGCTGGTCTACGACGCGATCGACACCACCGCCGCCGCGCTGCAGGACGCGCAGCCCGCCAGCGCCGATGCGGCGCGGGCGATCGGGCCGCTGGTGCGCTTCAGCGACGGCGCGCGCGCGGGTTCGGCGCAGCTCAAGTCCTTCCTGTTCCACGACCTGTACCGCCACCCGCGCGTGATGGAGACGACGGGGCAGGCCAAGGAGGTCGTGCGCGACCTCTTCGAACGCTACCTCGCGGATCCGGCGGAGATGCAGTCCGGGTTCGCCGCGCGCTCCGACACGCCGCGCGCCGTGGCCGACTACATCGCGGGCATGACCGACCGCTACGCGCTGCGCGAGCACGAGCGGCTCACCGGCCGCAGGCTGCTGGCCGGCACCCCATGAAGGGCCCGCATCCGGCCCCGGTGGTCGTGCTCGCGGGCATCAGCGTCGCCCTGCACGTGGGCAAGCTGCCGCCGGCCTTGCCGATCCTCCAGCGCGAACTGGGCGTCACGCTGGTGCAGGCCGGCTTCCTGCTCTCGCTGGTGCAGCTGGCCGGCATGACGCTCGGCATGGCCATGGGCGCCGCCGCCGACGCGCTCGGCGGGCGCCGCACCATGGTGCTGGGGCTGGTGCTGCTGGCGGTGGCGGGCGCGCTCGGCGGTCTGGCGACCACGCCGGCCGTGCTGCTGGCGTTGCGGGCCTGCGAAGGCGTTGGTTTCCTGATGGCGACGCTGCCCGCCCCGGCGGTGCTGCGGCGGCTGGTGGAACCCGCCCGCCTCGGAGCGGCCCCGGGCATGTGGGGCGCCTACATGCCGTTCGGCACGGCGGCGGGCCTGCTGCTGGGACCCGCCGTGATCGCCGCCTGCGGATGGTCGCCATGGTGGTGGCTCACCGCTGCCTTCTCGCTGGTGATGGCGCTCTGGTTGTGGCGCGCGCTTCCCGCGCATTGCGACCAGCGCGCGGCTACGCCGGCGGCGACCGGCAGCGGCCGCGTCGCGCGGACGTTGCGGGCACCGGGGCCGTGGCTCGTCTGCCTGGCGTTCGCCGCCTATTCCGCGCAGTGGCTGGCCGTGATCGGCTTCCTGCCGACGGTGTATGCGCAGTCCGGGCTGCCGGCGGTCTATGCGGCGCCCGCCACGGCGCTGGTGGCCGCGGTCAACATGTTCGGCAACCTGGCCTCCGGGCGCGCGTTGCAGCGCGGGGTGGCGCCCTCGCGCCTGCTCCAGGCCGGCTACGTCGCCATGGGCGCGGGCGCCATCCTCGCCTTCGCGCCCCGAGCGTTTCCGACGGCGCCGCGGTCGCCGTCGCGCGTTACGCGGGCGTCCTGGCCTTTTCCGCACTCGGCGGGCTGGTTCCGGCGACGCTGTTCTGGCTGGCGGTGCGGCTGGCTCCCGACGAAGCCTCGGTGTCGACCACCGTGGGCTGGGTCCAGCAGTGGTCGTCGCTGGGCCAGTTCGCCGGACCGCCGCTGGCGGCGCTGGTGGCGCAACGCTCCGGCGACTGGAGCAGCACTGGCTGGTCACCGGCGGATTCGCCGCCTGCGGTGTGGTGATTGCCTGGTTCATCGGCCGCAGGGCGCAAGCAGGCCCGTAGAATCGCGGCAGCACCCGCACGATCATGAGCTTCCTCCACCAGTTGAAGAACCAGGCCAGTGCGCTGCAGACGCAGCGCAGCGCGCTCGACGAACAGCTGGAAGCGAAGTCGGCGCAGGTGGAAACCGCGTGCGCCACCGTGCTGTCGTACCTGCAGGACCCGGCGCGCCAGCTCAGCGTGATCGAGCCGGAGTCGGCGCCGTTCTCGCTCGATGGCAAGACGCCGTGGCCACCGATGAAGCAGGTCGACTTCCGCGTCGATGCGCGCCGCAAGATGATCCGCGACCGCGAGGTGTTCGACTACATCGCGATGGGGTGGCGCATCGAGCCGAAGATGGGCGTGCCGGTGTGCGGCGTGGTCCGGTGTGAACTTCCCGACCGAGCAGCAGCGCGTCGAGTCGCGGCTGGCGATGGGCCCGGTCAAGCACGACCGCCGCGAAGTGCGCCACCCCGAGAAGGGTTCGCTGCAGGAAGTGCGCTACGAGTACGTCACCCAGACGCGCGGCTCGGTCATGGTGCGGGCCGACCACGACAAGGGGCAGCTGCACTTCCGCCTCCTCAACACCAGCGGCTTCGAGACGGTGACGGCCACCGGCCGGCGCAGCGGGTCGACCAGTCGGCGCTGGACGAACTGGCCAAGCGCATCGTTGCCCAGCCCGATCGCTTCGTCTGACGCCATGCCGGCCGCCGACACCGTGGTGGCCGACACCCGGCGCTGGCTGGAGCGCGCGGTGATCGGCCTGAACCTCTGCCCCTTCGCGAAGGCGGTGCTGGCCAAGGGGCAGGTGCACTTCGCGGTGACCGAGTCCGACCAGGCGCCCGACGTGCTCCGCGACTTCGAGCGCGAACTGCAGGCGCTGGTGGCGCTGGACGCGGCGAAACGCGACACGACGCTGCTGGCGATTCCGAACGCGCTGCAAGACTTCCTCGACTTCAACGACCTCACGGCCAAGGCCGAACGGCTCGTGCGCAAGCGCGGGCTCGAAGGCGTGGTGCAGGTCGCGAGTTTCCATCCGCGCTTCGTCTTCGCGGGCACGGACGAGGACGACATCACCAACGCCACCAACCGCGCGCCTTATCCGACGCTCCACCTGCTGCGCGAGGAGAGCATCGACCGCGCGGTCGCGGCCTTTCCGGACCCGGCCGCGATCTACGAGACCAACATGCAGACGCTGGAAGACCCGGGAGAGGAGGGCTGGAAGGCCCTCGGCGTGGGGCCCAGCCCATGAAGCAGGCCGCCAAGCCGCACGACCTGGAACTGCGCCCCGGCCAGTCGGAGGAACTGCTCAAGGAACTGCACATCCTCACGCGCGATGGGCGGATGAACCAGATTCCCGCCGCAAGCTCAAGCAGGTCTACCACCTGTACCAGTTCATCGAGAAGCTGCTGCTCGAGGTGCCGGCGGGCGACGACCATCCGACGCTGGCGGACCACGGCGCCGGCAAATCGTACCGGGCTTCATCCTGTACGACCTGTTCTTCAAGCCGCAGGGCAGGGGGCACATCTACGGCATCGAGACGCGCGCCGACCTGGTGGAGAAGTCACGCGCGCTCGCGCAGCGACTGGGCTTCGCGCGCATGTCCTTCCTGCACCTGAGCGCCGCCGACGCAGCCGATGCGGCGCAGTTGCCGGAGCGGATCGACGTCGTGACGGCGCTGCATGCCTGCGACACCGCCACCGACGACGCCATCGCGTTCGGCTTGCGCAAGCAGGCGCGCTTCATGGTGCTGGTGCCCTGCTGCCAGGCGGAGGTGGCGAGCGCGCTGCGCGAGCAGAAGGCGCTGTCGCTGTCGCGCACGCCCCCGGCGGAGCTGTGGCGGCATCCGCTGCACACGCGCGAGCTGGGCAGCCAGGTCACCAACGTTCTGCGGTGCCTCTACCCGGAAGCCATGGGCTACCAGTCACCGTGACCGAGCTGGTCGGCTGGGAGCACAGCATGAAGAACGAATTGATCCTCGCGCGCCAGACGGGCCAGCGCAAACGTGCGGCGGCCGAGCGCCTGCGGGCCATCCTCGCGGAGTTCGGCCTGTCGGCGCTGGAGGAGCGCCGCTTCCCGGGCCTGGGCCTTACTGCGCCGGCGGATCCTTCGGGCGGGTCTTCTTGACGGCGGACATGATGCCGATGCCGAGCAGGATCACCACGCCGATGATCACGTAGATCTGCGGGGCGCCGGCCACGATCGCCGCCCGGGCGAGGCCGCCGATCAGGATCACGAGTCCGAGCATGTAGAGGCCGAAAGACATGGGTCTTCTCCATTCGTTTTGTTGGCGCATTGTTGACCCAGCCCCGGCGCGGCCTTGTCAGCGCTGACGCTGAGCCGAAGTCAGAAAAGAATTGGGGTCAGATTCCAATTTATGATCGCAGGATGGCTCGCCTTCCCCGCCTGACGGTTCCCGGCTACCCCCACCACATCATCCAGCGCGGCAACAACCGCCGCGATCTTCGCCGGCACGGCCGACTACGAACTGCTGCTGGGGATGCTCGACGAGAACGCGAAGAAGCACCACGTGGCGATCCACGGCTACGTGCTCATGAGCAACCACTTCCACCTGCTCGCGACGCCGGAGACGGTGGAGGGCATCCCGCAGATGATGCAGGCGGTGGGCCGGCGCTACGTCCGCAACTTCAACCTGCGGCAACAGCGGTCCGGCACCTTGTGGGAAGGCCGCTACAAGTCGACGCTGATCCGGCCGAACGCTACCTGCTGGCCTGCATGGTCTACATGGACCTGAACCCGGTCCGCGCCGGCATGGTGATGGATCCGGCGGACTACCCCCGGTCGAGCCACGCGCATTACGTCGGTCGGCGATCGGACCGCCTGGTGACGCCGCATCCCCTCTACTGGGAGCTGGGCAACACACCGTTCTCGCGCGACGAGGCGTATGCCTCGCTGGTTCGCTCTGGCGTGTCTTCCGACCAGCAGCGGGCACTCACCGACTCGGCCTTGCGCGGATGGGCGCTTGGCGAGCCGGACTACGTGGCCGACCTGCAGCGCCGCACCGAGCGGCGCGTCGCCCGCAGCCAGCAGGCCGCCCCAAAATGCATAAGCGTGAACCTGTCCCCAATTAGATTTGCACTCGCATGGTGCGAGAATTAATTGGAATCTGACCCCAATTAATTTTCTTGGCAAGGGTGGTGCGGTGCAGTAACCTCGGGTTTTCCCCGAATTCTGAGGTGCGCGCCATGACCACGGCTGCCGAGATCGCCCATTTGCAAGAACAAGGCCTGTACACGGGCGCGAACGAGCATGACGCCTGCGGCGTCGGCTTCGTGGCCCACATCAAGGGCGAGAAAAGCCACAACATCGTCCGGCAGGCGCTGAAGATCCTGGAGAACCCGGACCACCGGGGCGCGGTCGGCGGACAAGCTGATGGGCGACGGCGCCGGCATCCTGTTGCAGCTGCCCGACGCGCTGTACCGCGAGGAGATGGCGAAGGCGGGCGTCGAACTGCCGCCGCCCGGCGAGTACGGCGTCGGCATGATCTTCCTGCCGAAGGAACACGCTTCGCGGCTGGCTTGCGAACAGGAGTTCGAGCGCGCCATCAAGGCCGAAGGCCGTGTGCTGCTGGGCTGGCGCGACGTGCCGGTGGACACCGACATGCCGATGTCGCCCGCCGTGCGCAAGAAGGAGCCGATCATCCGCCAGGTCTTCATCGGCCGCGGCAACGACGTGATCGTGCAGGACGCGCTGGAGCGCAAGCTGTACGTGATCCGCAAGACGGCCAGCGCCGCCATCCAGCGCCTGCACCTGAAGCACTCCAAGGAATACTACGTGCCGTCGGTGTCCAGCCGCACGGTGATCTACAAGGGCCTGCTGCTGGCCGACCAGGTCGGCGTGTACTACAAGGATTTGCAGGACCCGCGCTGCGTCTCGGCCCCGGGCCTGTGCACCAGCGCTTCTCGACCAACACATTCCCCGAGTGGCCGCTGGCCCACCCGTACCGCTACGTCGCCCACAACGGCGAGATCAACACGGTCAAGGGCAACTACAACTGGATGAAGGCGCGCGAGGGCGTGATGTCGTCGCCGGTGCTGGCCGCCGACCTGAAGAAGCTGTACCCGATCAGCTTCCCCGACCAGTCCGACACCGCCACCTTCGACAACTGCCTCGAGCTGCTGACGATGGCCGGCTATCCGCTCGCCCGGCGGTGATGATGATGATCCCCGAACCGTGGGAGCAGCACACGCTGATGGACGAACGCCGCAAGGCCTTCTACGAATACCACGCGTCGATGCTGGAGCCGTGGGACGGCCCCGCCTCCATCGTCTTCACCGACGGCCGCCAGATCGGCGCCACGCTCGACCGCAACGGCCTGCGCCCGGCGCGCTACTGCGTGACCGACGACGACCTCGTCATCATGGCCTCCGAGTCCGGCGTGCTGCCGGTGCCCGAGAACAAGATCGTGCGCAAGTGGCGCCTGCAGCCGGGCCGCATGTTCCTGATCGACCTCGAGCAGGGCCGCATGATCGACGACGAGGAACTGAAGGCCTCGCTCGCCAACGCCAAGCCGTACAAGCAGTGGATCGAGAACCTGCGCATCCGCCTCGACGACCTGTCGCAGACCTCCGGCGAAGCGCCGCAGGCCGCGGTGGAACTGCTCGATCGCCAGCAGGCCTTCGGCTACACGCAGGAAGACATCAAGTTCCTGATGTCGCCGATGGCGCAGGCCGGCGAAGAGGGCATCGGTTCGATGGGCAACGACAGCCCGCTGGCCGTGTTGTCCGACAAGAACAAGCCGCTGTACAGCTACTTCAAGCAGCTGTTCGCGCAGGTGACCAACCCGCCGATCGACCCGATCCGCGAAGCGATCGTGATGTCGCTGGTGTCGTTCATCGGCCCGAAGCCGAACCTGCTGGACATCAACCAGGTCAACCCGCCGATGCGGCTGGAGGTGAGCCAGCCCATCCTCGACTTCGCCGACATGCAGAAGCTGCGCGAGATCGAAAAGCACACGCACGGCAAGTTCCGCAGCTACACGCTCGACATCACCTACCCGCTGGCGTGGGGCCATGAAGGCGTCGAAGCCAAGCTGGCCTCGCTCAACGCCGAAGCGGTCGATGCGCTGCGCAGCGGCCACAACATCCTGATCATCAGCGACCGCGGCGTGAGCCCGACGCAGGTGGCGATCCCCGCGCTGCTGGCGCTGTCGGCCATCCACCAGCACCTGGTGCGCGAAGGCCTGCGGACCACCGCCGGCCTGGTCGTGGAAACCGGCTCGGCGCGCGAGGTGCATCACTTCGGCGTGCTGGCGGGCTACGGCGCGGAAGCCGTGCACCCGTACCTCGCGATGGAGACGCTGGTCAACATCCACAAGGACCTGCCGGGCGACCTGAACCCCGAGAAGGCGATCTACAACTACGTCAAGGCGGTCGGCAAGGGCCTGTCGAAGATCATGTCCAAGATGGGCGTGTCGACCTACATGTCGTACTGCGGCGCGCAGCTGTTCGAAGCCATCGGCATCAACAGCGACACCATCGAGAAGTACTTCACCGGCACCTCCAGCCGCGTCGAAGGCATCGGCGTGTTCGAACTGGCCGAGGAGGCGATCCGTTGCCATCGCGCGGCCTTCGGCGGCGACCCTGTGCTGTCGGCCATGCTCGACGCCGGCGGCGAGTACGCCCGCGCGTCCGCGGCGAAGAGCACATGTGGACGCCCGACGCGATCGCCAAGCTGCAGCACAGCGCCCGCGCGAACAACTGGAACACGTACAAGGAGTACGCCCAGATCATCAACGACCAGAGCCGCCGCCACATGACGCTGCGCGGCCTGTTCGAGTTCCGGGTCGATCCTTCCAAGGCAATCCCGGTCGACGAAGTGGAATCGGCCAAGGAAATCGTCAAGCGCTTCGCCACCGGCGCGATGTCGCTCGGCTCGATTTCCACGGAAGCGCACGCCACGCTGGCCATCGCCATGAACCGCATCGGCGGCAAGAGCAACACAGGTGAGGGCGGCGAAGATCCGGCGCGCTACCGCCGAGCTCAAGGGCATCCCGATCCAGCAGGGCCAGACCATGGCCAACATCATCGGCAGCGAGCAGGTCGAGGTCGACATCCCGCTGCAGGCCGGCGACTCGCTGCGCTCGAAGATCAAGCAGGTGGCATCGGGCCGCTTCGGCGTGACGGCGGAGTACCTGTCCTCGTCCGACCAGATCCAGATCAAGATGGCGCAGGGCGCCAAGCCGGGTGAGGGCGGCCAGCTGCCCGGCGGCAAGGTCTCCAAGTACATCGGCAAGCTGCGCTACTCGGTGCCAGGCGTGGGCCTGATCTCGCCGCCGCCGCACCACGACATCTACTCGATCGAAGACCTGGCGCAGCTGATCCACGACCTGAAGAACGTCGCGCCGCATGCGTCCGTCAGCGTCAAGCTCGTGTCGGAAGTCGGCGTCGGCACCATCGCCGCCGGCGTCGCCAAGTGCAAGGCCGACCACGTGGTGATCGCCGGCCACGACGGCGGCACGGGCGCATCGCCCCTGGTCGTCGATCAAGCACGCCGGTTCGCCCCGGGAAATCGGCCTGGCCGAAACGCAGCAGACGCTGGTGCTGAACCGCCTGCGCAGCCGCATCCGCGTGCAGGCCGACGGCCAGATGAAGACCGGCCGCGACGTCGTCATCGGCGCGCTGCTCGGCGCCGACGAGTTCGGCTTCGCCACCGCGCCGCTGGTGGTCGAGGGCTGCATCATGATGCGCAAGTGCCACCTGAACACCTGCCCCGTGGGCGTGGCCACGCAGGACCCGGTGCTGCGCGCCAAGTTCGCCGGCAAGCCCGAGCACGTCGTCAACTTCTTCTTCTTCATCGCCGAAGAAGTGCGGCAGATCATGGCGCAGCTCGGCGTGCGCAAGTTCGAAGACCTCGTCGGCCGCGCCGACCTGCTCGACATGCGCAAGGGCCTGACGCACTGGAAGGCACGCGGCCTCGACTTCACGCGCCTGTTCGCGCAGCCGAAGGTGCCGGCCGACGTCCCGCGCTTCCACAGCGAATCGCAGGACCACAAGCTGGAAAAGAGCCTGGACGTGGTGCTGATCGAGAAGTCGAAGGCCGCCATCGAACGCGGCGAGCGCGTGCAGTTCATGGAAGTGGCGCGCAACGTCAACCGCTCCGTCGGCGCCATGCTGTCGGGCGCGCTGACCAAGGTGCACCCCGAAGGCCTCGCCGACGACACGCTGCGCATCCAGCTCGAAGGCACCGGCGGCCAGTCGTTCGGCGCGTTCCCCGGCCAAGGGCATCACGCTGTACCTGATCGGCGACGCCAACGACTACACGGGCAAGGGCCTGTCGGGCGGCCGCGTGATCGTGCGTCCCAGCATCGACTTCCGCGGCGAAGCGCACCGCAACATCATCATCGGCAACACCGCGCTGTACGGCGCAACGTCGGGCGAGGCGTTCTTCAGCGGCGTGGCCGGCGAGCGTTTCGCGGTGCGCCTGTCGGGCGCCACCGCGGTCGTGGAAGGCACGGGCGACCACGGCTGCGAGTACATGACGGGCGGCACCGTGGTGGTGCTGGGCAAGACCGGGCGCAACTTCGCCGCCGGCATGTCGGGCGGCATCGCCTACGTCTACGACGAGGACGGCCAGTTCTCCAGCCGCTGCAACACGTCGATGGTGTCGCTGGAGCGCGTGGGCACCACGGCCGAACAGAAGGCCGAGAACGCGCGCACCCGCCTGCACCAGGACCAGACGGACGAAGCCCTGCTCAGGAAGCTGCTGGAAGACCACAACCGCTGGACCGGCAGCCGCCGCGCCCGCGAACTGCTGGACAACTGGGCCACGTCGCGCCAGAAGTTCCTGAAGGTGTTCCCCAACGAGTACAAGCGCGCCCCGGCCGAGATGTACGAGCGCGAGGTGGAGATCGCCAGCGCGGGGACGAACCAGAAGTCGCGATGCAGCACGAGCCGGCGCCGGCCAAATAAGAGGACGAGGGAATCATGGGAAAAGTAACTGGCTTCCCGGAATTCGACCGGGTGGAAGAGGGCTACAAGCCCGTCCCCGAACGCCTGAAGCACTACAAGGAATTCGTCGTCGGCCTGTCCGACGCCGAGGCGAAGGTCCGGGGCGCGCGCTGCATGGACTGCGGCATCCCGTTCTGCAATTCGGGCTGCCCGGTCAACAACATCATTCCGGACTTCAACGACCTGGTGTACCGCCAGGACTGGAAGAACGCCTTCACGGTGCTCGACTCCACCAACAACTTCCCGGAGTTCACCGGCCGCATCTGTCCCGCGCCGTGCGAGGCGGCCTGCACGCTGAACTTCAACGACGTCGCGGTGGGCATCAAGTCGATCGAGCACGCGATCATCGACCGCGCCTGGCAGAACGGCTGGGTCGAGCCGCGCGTGCCGCGCATCAAGACGGGCAAGAAGGTCGCGGTGGTCGGCTCCGGCCCGGCCGGCATGGCGGCGGCGCAGCAACTCGCGCGCGCCGGCCATGACGTGACGCTGTTCGAGAAGAACGACCGCGTCGGCGGGCTGCTGCGCTACGGCATCCCCGACTTCAAGATGGAGAAGCACCACATCGACCGCCGCGTCGAGCAGATGAAGGCCGAAGGCGTGACGGTGCGCACCGGCGTGATGATCGGCGAGCTGCCCAAGGGCTCGAAGATCACCAACTGGGCCAAGGAAACGATCTCGCCCAAGCAACTGCAGGAAGACTTCGACGCGGTGCTGCTGACCGGCGGCGCCGAGCAGTCGCGCGACCTGCCGGTGCCGGGCCGCGAGCTCGATGGCGTGCACTTCGCCATGGAGTTCCTGCCGCAGCAGAACAAGGTCAACGCCGGCGACAAGCTCAAGGGCCAGATCCGCGCCGAAGGCAAGCACGTGATCGTCATCGGCGGCGGCGACACCGGCAGCGACTGCGTCGGCACCAGCAACCGCCATGGCGCCGCCAGCGTCGTGCAGTTCGAGCTGATGCCGCAGCCGCCGGAAGAAGAGAACAAGCCGCTGACCTGGCCGTACTGGCCGTACAAGCTGCGCACCAGCTCCTCGCACGAGGAAGGCTGTGAACGCGAGTTCGCCATCGCCACCAAGGAATTCATCGGTGACGGCAAGAAGGTCACGGGCCTGAAGACCGTCCGCGTCGAATTCAAGGACGGCAAGATGCAGGAAGTGCCCGGCACCGAGCAGACGCTGAAGGCCGACCTCGTGCTGCTGGCCATGGGCTTCGTCAGCCCGGTCAACACGATCCTGGAGGGCTTCGGCGTGGAGAAGGACGCCCGCGGCAACGCCAAGGCGACGACCGAGTTCCACGACGGCTACGTCACCAACGTGCCCAAGGTCTTCGCGGCCGGCGACATGCGCCGCGGCCAGTCGCTGGTGGTGTGGGCGATCCGCGAAGGCCGCCAGGCGGCGCGTTCGGTCGACGAATTCCTGATGGGATTCAGCGACCTGCCGCGCTGACGCGACAGCCGGGTAACCGCCGCGTAACACGCGGCGGGAGCTCGGCAGCAATGGCCCTATCATCCGAAGCTTCGCTTTTCCGGCCGCCTCGGCGGCCTTCCCCGGATGATTCCACCCGACCCCGGCGCGCTGGTCGAAGCCCGCAACCTGAGCTTCGGCTACGGCGCGCGCCGCATCGTCGACGGCCTCACGTTCACCGTGCCCCGCGGCAAGGTGACGGCGCTCATGGGTGCCTCGGGCGGAGGCAAGACCACCGTGCTGCGACTGATCGGCGGGCAGGTGCGCCCGCAGTCTGGGGAATTGCTGTTCGACGGTGAGAACGTGGCGTCGCTGGACCGCGACGGCCTGTTCCGCATCCGGCGCCGCATGGGCATGCTGTTCCAGTTCGGCGCGCTGTTCACCGACCTGAGCGTGTTCGACAACGTGGCCTTCCCGCTGCGCGAGCACTCCGGCCTGCCGGAACACCGGTGCGCGACATCGTGCTGATGAAGCTCAACGCCGTGGGCCTGCGCGGCGCGCGCGACCTGATGCCCAGCCAGGTCTCCGGCGGCATGGCGCGCCGCGTGGCGCTGGCCCGCGCGATCGCGCTCGACCCCGACCTGATCATGTACGACGAGCCCTTCGCCGGCCTCGACCCGATCTCGCTCGGCACGGCGGCGCAGCTGATCCGGCGGCTCAATGACACGCTCGGGATCACGAGCATCATCGTGTCGCACGACCTCGAGGAAACCTTCCGCATCGCCGACCGCGTGATCGTCCTCGGCAACGGCGCCATCGCGGCCCGGGGCACGCCGGACGAAGTCCGCGCGTCCGACGATCCGCTGGTGCGCCAGTTCGTCAACGCGCTGCCCGAAGGTCCGGTGCATTTCCACTACCCGGGCGTGAGCGTGGCCGAAGACTTCAGCGGAGGCCTGCAGAAATGAGCTGGTGGAACCCCGCCGACGTCGGCTTCGCCACCCGCGGCAAGCTGGCGGACTGGGTCATGGCGCGCGGCTGCTCGGGCGGCTGCTGGCGATGGTCGGCCCGACCTTCACGCGCGGCCGGCTGGTGCGCGACCAGTGCACTTCCTCGGCAACTTCTCGCTGGCGATCGTCTCTGTGTCCGGCCTGTTCGTCGGCTTCGTGCTGGCGCTGCAGGGCTACTACACGCTGCAGCGCTACGGCTCCGCCGAGGCGCTGGGGCTGCTCGTGGCCCTGAGCCTGGTGCGCGAACTCGGTCCCGTGGTGACGGCGCTGCTGTTCGCCGGCCGCGCGGGCACGTCGCTCACCGCCGAAATCGGCCTGATGAAGGCCGGTGAGCAGCTCTCGGCCATGGAGATGATGGCCGTCGACCCGGTGCAGCGCATCCTGGCGCCGCGCTTCTGGGGCGGCGTGATCGCCTTGCCCCTGCTGTCCGCCGTGTTCAGCGCGGTCGGCATCATCGGCGGCTGGATGGTCGGGGTGCTGCTGATCGGCGTCGACCCCGGCGCCTTCTGGAGCCAGATGCAGGGCGGCGTCGACGTCTTCCGCGACGTCGGCAACGGCGTCCTGAAGAGCCTGGTGTTCGGCGTGGCCGTGACCTTCACGGCCGTGCTGCAGGGCTACGAAGCCAAGCCCACGCCCGAAGGCGTGGCGCGCGCGACCACGCGCACCGTGGTGATGGCCTCGCTGGCCGTGCTCGCGCTCGATTTTTTGCTGACCGCATTGATGTTCAGCATCTAGGAGTGACAAGAGATGGAACGTACCAAGAATGATGTATGGGTCGGGCTGTTCGTGCTCATCGGTGCGGTGGCCCCGGTGTTCCTCGCGCTGCAGGCCGCCAACCTGTTGTCGCTGAGCTTCGGCAGCAGCTACCGCGTCATGGCGCGCTTCGACAACATCGGCGGCCTCAAGCCCAAGGCGGCGGTCAAGAGCGCCGGCGTGGTCGTCGGTCGGGTGGAGTCCATCACCTTCGACGACAAGACCTTCCGTGCCCGGGTCGACATGGACTTCGACACCCGCTACCAGTTTCCGAAGGACAGCTCCCTGAAGATCCTCACCAGCGGCCTGCTGGGTGAGCAATACGTCGGAGTCGAGGCGGGCGCTGACGCCAAGGTGCTGGCCGCAGGCGATACCATTAGCAGTACGCAATCCGCCGTGGTGCTGGAAAACCTGATCGGGCAGTTCCTGTACAACAAGGCGGCGGATGGCCCCGCCACTCCGGGGACGACCCAGAAAAAGTGAAAACAGATTACTTTCCGGCGCGCCGCGCCGCCGCCGGCCTGCTGCTTGCCGGCGCCTTTTCCCTGCTGGCGGGTTGCGCCACCGTCACCCATCGCACACCCTACGATCCCCGGGAGCCGATGAACCGGTCGATCTCCGAGTTCAACGAGGGTGTCGACGCCGTGCTGCTGCGCCCGGTGGCCACGGTCTACAAGGAACACGTGCCGCCGCTGGTGCGCACCGGCGTGGCCAACTTCTTCGGCAACCTCGGCGACATGTGGTCGTTCGTCAACAGCTCGCTGCAAGGCCGCGTGCAGGACGCGGCGGACAACTTCGCGCGGGTGCAGCTCAATACGGTCTTCGGCTTGTTCGGCATCTTCGACATCGCCAGCGAGTTCAACATCGACCGGCACCGCGAAGACTTCGGCCAGACGCTCGGGCGCTGGGGCGTCGGCTCCGGCCCGTACCGGTGCTGCCGATCTTCGGCCCCTCGACCCTGCGCGACGCGGTGGCGCTGCCCATCGACCGCCAGGCCGACGTGGTCAGCTGGATCGGTCCGTACAACACCCGCTACACGCTCTACACGCTGCGCGTGGTGAGCCAGCGCTCGAACCTGCTGCGCGCCGGCTCGGTGCTGGAAGAGGCCGCCCTCGACAAGTACAGCTTCACCCGCGACGCGCACCTGCAGCGCCGCCGCGCCGAGATCTACCAGCCCGACGATCCGCGGCGCGATGTTCCGCCGCCGCTGCCCAGCGGTTCGGACAGCGGCTCGCAGGCCGCGCCGCCTCCGCAAGCCAACCCCACCGGCCAGCCCGCACCCGCGCCGGCCCGCTGAACGGCTTGCAAGCTGTTGCAATCCGGCGTCAACGGTGCCGAACCGGCGCCTCCCGCTGGGCTCCAACGTGCACACCGCGGCCTCCGGGCCGCTCGAAAGGATGATGAGAATGCAACGACGTACCACTGGGCCGACTGGCCGCTGCCGTGCTGGCCACCAGCTTCGCCTTCGGCGGGCTGCCGCTGGCGCACGCCGCCGACGAAGCGCCCGACGTGCTGATCAAGCGCCTGTCGGACGACGTGCTGGCATCGATCAAGGCCGACAAGAGCGTCCAGTCCGGCGACATCGCCAAGGTGATCGCGCTGGTCGACACCAAGATCCTGCCGCACCTGAACTTCCAGCGCATGACGGCCTCGGCCGTCGGCCCGGCCTGGCGCCAGGCCACCCCCGAGCAGCAGAAGCGCCTGCAGGACGAGTTCAAGATCCTGCTGGTGCGCACCTATTCGGGCGCGCTGTCGCAGGTGGCCGAAGAGACCGTCAGCGTCAAGCCGCTGCGCGCCGCGCCCACCGACGCCGAAGTGGTCGTGCGCACGGAAATCCGCGGCCGCGGCGAGCCGATCCAACTCGACTACCGCATGGAAAAGACGCCGGGGCAGGGCTCCGGCTGGAAGATCTACAACCTGAACGTGCTGGGCGTGTGGCTGGTGGAAACCTACCGCAGCCAGTTCGCGCAGGAGATCAACGCCAAGGGCGTCGACGGCCTGATCGCCTCGCTGTCCGAGCGCAACAAGACCAACGCCAAGCGGGGCTGACGCCGGCATGCTGGTGCTGCCCGACGAGATGACGCACGCGCAGGCGCCGGCGTGCTGCCGCATGCTGGCGCAGGCGCTGCGCTCGGATCCATCGACGCACGCGGTGGCCGATGCATCGGCGCTGGTTCGCTTCGATTCGTCGGTGCTCGCCGTGCTCCTCGATTGCCGGCGCGAGGCGCTGGCGCTGGGCAAGACCTTCTCGGTGAGCCAGCTGCCGCCCAAGCTGCGCGAGCTCGCCACGCTGTACGGCGTGTCCGAGCTGCTGCCACCGGCGGCACTGCCGCATTAGCCGCATCCCGGCGCGGGTGGGGCCCGCCCCGTAAAATGGCGGGTTGCCCATGCCCGCCATCTCCTTCCAGTCCGTCTCCAAGGCCTACGACACCCCCGCGGCAGCTTCCAGGCCCTCGACGGGGTCACGTTCGACATCGAGGAGGGCGAGTTCTTCGGCCTGCTGGGGCCGAACGGCGCGGGCAAGACGACCCTGATCAGCATCCTCGCCGGCCTGGTGCGCGCCAGCGCCGGCAAGGTGCTCGTGCGCGGCCACGACGTGCACAAGGACTACGCGCTGGCCCGCCGCCAGCTCGGCGTGGTGCCGCAGGAACTGGTGTTCGACCCCTTCTTCAGCGTGCGCGAGGCGCTGCGCATCCAGTCCGGCTACTTCGGCGTGAAGAACAACGACGCCCGGATCGACGAACTGCTTTCCAGCCTCGGACTGGCCGACAAGGCCACCGCCAACATGCGCCAGCTCTCCGGCGGCATGAAGCGCCGCGTGCTGGTGGCGCAGGCGCTGGTGCATCGGCCGCCCGTGATCGTGCTGGACGAACCCACCGCCGGCGTCGACGTCGAATTGCGGCAGACGCTGTGGCAGTTCATCGCCCGCCTGAACAGGGAAGGGCACACGGTGCTGCTCACCACGCACTACCGGAAGAAGCCGAGGCGCTGTGCGGCCGCATCGCGATGCTGAAGACCGGCAAGGTGGTGGCGCTGGAGCGCACCAGCGAGCTGCTCAAGGCCGCTTCGAGCAACGTGCTGCGCTTCAAGCTCGATGGTCCGCTGCCGCCGCAGTTCGAGGGCAAGGCGCGCGTGACCGGCCGCATCGTGCAACTGCCGGCGCACGACGCCCATGAAATCGAGCAGCACCTCGCCGTGATCCGCGAAGCCGGCCTGCGCGTCGAAGACGTCGAGATCCGGAAGGCGGACCTCGAGGACGTCTTCCTCGACGTGATGAAGGAACGCGAGGCCGTGGCATGAGCGGCTGGCAAACCCTCCTCTACAAGGAAGTGCTGCGCTTCTGGAAGGTGAGCTTCCAGACCGTCGCCGCGCCCGTGCTTACGGCGCTGCTGTACCTCCTGATCTTCGGCCACGTGCTGTCCGATCACGTGAAGGTGTACGACACCATCCAGTACACCGCCTTCCCGGTGCCGGGCCTGGTGATGATGAGCGTGCTGCAGAACGCGTTCGCCAACAGCTCGTCGTCGCTGGTGCAGAGCAAGATCATGGGCAGCCTGGTGTTCGTGCTGCTCACGCCGCTGTCGCACTGGAGCTGGTACGTGGCCTATGTCGGTTCGGCGGTCATCCGCGGGCTGTGCGTGGGCCTCGGCGTGCTGCTGGTCACCACCGGTTCACCGACCTCTCGTTCGCCGCGCCGCTGTGGATCCCGGCTTTCGCGGTGCTCGGCGCCGCGATGCTGGGCACGCTGGGCGTGATCGCCGGGCTCTGGGCCGAGAAGTTCGACCAGATGGCGGCTTTCCAGAACTTCGTCATCATGCCGATGACGTTCCTCTCCGGCGTCTTCTATTCCATCCACTCGCTGCCGCCTTTCTGGCAACGCGTGAGCCACCTCAACCCGTTCTTCTACATGATCGACGGCTTCCGCTACGGCTTCTTCGGCATCAGCGACGTGTCGCCGTGGCTCAGCTTCGGCATCGTCGGCAGCGCCTTCGCCGTCGTGGCGTCGCTGGCCGTCCACCTGCTGCGCATCGGCTACAAGATCCGCGGCTGAAGGAAAGCACATGACCGCCCTCGAACTGCAAGCCATCATCACCGCGACGCTTCCCTGCGAGCACATCGAAGTCGACGGCGACGGCCGCCACTGGTCGGCGCTGGTCGTGTCAGCCGAGTTCGCCGGCCTGCGTACTCTCCAGCGGCACCAGCGCGTCTACGCGACGTTGGGTGCGAGAATGCACACCGACGAGGTGCATGCCTTGTCGATCAAGACCTTCACGCCCGCCGAATGGGCAGCCCAACCGAAGTGACGCCATGGACAAGCTACTGATTCGCGGCGGCCGGCCGCTGCGCGGCGAGATCCGCATCTCCGGCGCCAAGAACGCCGCCCTGCCCGAGCTGTGCGCCGCGCTGCTCAGCGCCGAACCCGTGACGCTGCAGAACATCCCGCGCCTGCAGGACGTGGCGACGATGCTCAAGCTGATCCGCAACATGGGCGCGACGGCGGAGTTCAGTCCCGATGGCACGGTGGTGATCGACTCGAGCCAGCTGCACTTCCCGGAAGCGCCGTACGAGATGGTGAAGACCATGCGTGCCGCGGTGCTCGCGCTCGGCCCGCTGCTGGCGCGCTTCGGCGAAGCCACGGTGTCGCTGCCCGGCGGCTGCGCCATCGGCTCGCGGCCGGTGGACCAGCACATCAAGGGCATGGAGAAGATGGGCGCGCAGATCGTGGTCGAACACGGCTACATGATCGCCAAGCTGCCCAAGGGCTGGACGCGCCTGCGCGGCGCCAGCATCACCACCGACATGATCACGGTCACCGGCACCGAGAACTTCATGATGGCCGCGGCGCTCGCCGAGGGCGAGACGGTGCTGGAAAACGCGGCCATGGAGCCCGAGATCACCGACCTGGGCGACATGCTCAACGCGATGGGCGCCAAGGTCGAAGGCCACGGCACCAGCCGCATCCGTATCCGGGCGTCGAGAAGCTGCATGGCGCCACGCACCGCGTGGTGGCCGACCGCATCGAAGCCGGCACCTTCCTGTGCGCCGTGGCGGCCACGGGCGGCGAGGCGGTGCTGCTGGACGCGCGCGCCGAGCACCTGGGCGCCGTGATCGAGAAGCTCCACGCCGCCGGCGCCAAGGTCGAAGCCGTCGAAGGCGGGCTGAAGGTCAGCGCCTCGGGCCGCCTGAAGGCGCAGAGTTTCGAGACCACCGAATACCCGGGCTTCCCCACCGACATGCAGGCGCAGTTCATGGCGCTCAACTGCATCGCGGAAGGCACCGCGCGCGTGGCGGAGAACATCTTCGAGAACCGCTTCATGCACGTCAACGAGATGCTGCGCCTCGGCGCGAAGATCAGCATCGACGGCCGGGTCGCGACCAGCGAAGGCGTGGAGCAACTCTCCGGCGCCATCGTGATGGCAACCGACCTGCGCGCTTCCGCCAGCCTGGTGATCGCCGGCCTGGTGGCCGAAGGCGAGACCATGGTCGACCGCATCTACCACCGGACCGCGGCTACGAGCAGATGGAAGCCAAGCTGCGCGAACTCGGCGCCGACATCGAGCGGGTGAAATGATCACCCTCGCCTTGTCGAAAGGCCGCATCTTCGAGGAAACGCTGCCGCTCCTGAAAGACGCCGGCATCGAGGTGCTCGACGACCCGGAGAAGTCGCGCAAGCTGATCCTCTCCACCAGCCAGCCCGACCTGCGCGTGGTGATCGTGCGCGCCAGCGACGTGCCGACCTACGTGCAGTACGGCGGCGCCGACCTCGGCGTGACCGGCAAGGACACGCTGATCGAGCATGGCAGCCGGGGGCTGTACCAGCCGCTCGACCTGCAGATCGCCAAGTGCCGCGTGAGCGTGGCCGTGCGTTCCGATTTCGACTACGCCAAGGCCGTTCGCCGGGCTCGCGCCTGCGCGTGGCCACCAAGTACGTGAGCATCGCGCGCGACTTCTTCGCCGCCAAGGGCGTGCACGTCGACCTGATCAAGTTGTACGGCAGCATGGAACTGGCGCCGCTGACTGGCCTGGCCGACGCCATCGTCGACCTGGTCTCCACCGGCAACACGCTCAAGGCCAACAACCTGGTCGAGGTCGAGCGGATCATGGACATCAGCTCGCGGCTGGTGGTGAACCAGGCCGCGCTCAAGCTCAAGCAAGAACCCATCCGTCGCCTCATCGACGTCTTCTCCCGCACGGTCGCCGCGACCGCCTGACATGACCTTTTCCGCCCAGCCCCTGCGCCTCGCCACCACCGAAAGCGGCTTCGATGCCGCCCCTGGCGGCGCGGCTGCATTGGTCGGCGGAGACGGACAGCGGGGTGGAGCAGGCCGTCGCCGGCATCCTGGCCGACGTGCAGGCGCGCGGTGACGCCGCGGTGCTGGAGTACACGCGCCGCTTCGACATGGAAGCGTCTTCCGTCGCCGAACTGGAGCTGACGGCGGCCGAACTGAAGTCGGCCTTCGAGGGCCTGCCCGCGAAGCAGCGCGAGGCGCTGGAGTTCGCCGCGCGCCGCGTGCGCAGCTACCACGAGGCGCAGAAGAAGGCGTCGGGCGAGAGCTGGCAGTACCGCGACGAAGACGGCACGCTGCTCGGGCAGAAGGTGACGCCGCTCGACCGCGTGGGCATCTACGTGCCCGGCGGCAAGGCGGCGTATCCGTCGTCGGTGCTGATGAACGCGATCCCGGCGCACGTCGCCGGCGTGCGCGAGATCATCATGGTGGTGCCCACGCCACGCGGCGAGAAGAACCCGCTGGTGCTGGCGGCCGCGCACGTGGCCGGCGTCACGCGCGCCTTCACCATCGGCGGCGCGCAGGCCGTGGCGGCGCTCGCCTACGGCACGCAGACCGTGCCGCGGGTCGACAAGGTCACCGGCCCCGGCAACGCCTACGTCGCCGCCGCCAAGCGCCGCGTGTTCGGCCGTCGGCATCGACATGATCGCGGGCCCGAGCGAGATCCTGGTGCTGGCCGACGGCAGCACGCCGGCCGACTGGGTGGCGATGGACCTGTTCTCGCAGGCCGAGCACGACGAACTGGCGCAAAGCATCCTGCTGTGCCCCGACGCCGCTTACATCGACGAAGTGCAGCGCGCTATCGACCGCATGCTGCCCGAGATGCCGCGCGCGGAGATCATCGCCAAGTCGCTGACCGGCCGCGGCGCGCTGATCCGCACGCGCAGCATGGAAGAGGCTTGCGAGATCAGCAACCGCATCGCCCCCGAACACCGGAGATCGCCAGCGCCGACCCGCACCGCTGGGAGCCGCTGCTGCGGCACGCCGGCGCGATCTTCCCGGGCGCGTACACCAGCGAGTCGCTGGGCGACTACTGCGCCGGACCGAACCATGTGCTGCCGACCAGCACCACGGCGCGCTTTTCCAGCCCGCTGGGGGTGTACGACTTCCAGAAGCGCAGCAGCCTGATCGAAGTGACCGAAGCCGGCGCCCAGACGCTCGGCCGCGTCGCCGCCGAACTCGCCTATGGCGAAGGCCTGCAGGCCCATGCCCGGGCGGCGGAGCTGCGGCTGAAGGGTTAGGGTTAGCATTGCGAAGGCTGTCGCGAAAGCGGACAGCCGGAACGCAGAGGGCGCAAAGGGTTCGCAGAAGTCGCAGAAAAGACCTTTGCATTTTTTCCTTGGATTCCTTCCGCGATTTCTGCGCCTTCTCTGCGCCCTCTGCGTTCGTTTGCGATTTCAACAGCCTTCCATCCATGACCGCCTCGCTCCAGACCCTCATCGCCACCCGCATCCGCCAGGACGTGCAGTCCATGCACGCCTATGCGATCCAGGATTCGAAGGGGCTGGTCAAGCTCGATGCGATGGAAAACCCGCACCGGCTGCCGCCGGAGCTGCGCCGCGCCCTCGGCGAGCGGCTGGCCGGAGTGGCGCTGAACCGCTATCCGGGCGACGGCGTCGAAGACCTCAAGCGGGCGCTGGCGAAGCACGCCCAGCTGCCGGCTGGCTGCGACCTGATGCTGGGCAACGGTTCCGACGAACTGATCTCGCTGGTGGCCATGGCTTGCGACGTGCCCGGCGCCAGCATCCTCGCGCCGCTGCCCGGCTTCGTCATGTACGCGATGAGCGCCCACCTGCAGGGCCTGAAGTTCATCGGCGTCGACCTCACGCCCGACTTCGAGCTGGACGAAGCCGCGATGCTGGCGGCGATCGAGAAGCACCAGCCGTCGATCGTCTACCCGCCTACCCGAACAACCCGACCGCGAACCTGTGGAGCGACGCCACGGTCGACAAGATCGTCGCCGCCGCCCCCGGCCTGGTCGTGATCGACGAGGCCTACCAGCCGTTCTCCAGCCGCAGCTACATCGACCGGCTGGCGAGCAACGAGCACGTGCTGCTGATGCGCACCATGAGCAAGTTCGGCCTGGCCGGCGTGCGCATCGGCTACATGATGGGGCGCAAGGAACTGGTCGCGCAGATCGACAAGGTGCGCCCGCCGTACAACATCAGCGTCCTCAACTCCGAGGCGGCGCTGTTCGCGCTGGAGCACGAATACGTGTTCGCCGGGCAGGCGGAAGACATCCGCCGCGAGCGCACCCGCCTGCAGGAAGCGCTGGCGCGGCTGCCGGGCGTGCGGCAGTGGCGCAGCGACGCCAACATGATCTGGTTCGGGTGCCCGATGCCCAGCGCACTTTCGAGGAATTGAAGGCGCGGGGGTGCTCATCAAGAACGTTTCTAAAATGCATCCTTTGCTGGCCAACTGCCTGCGCCTGACCGTGGGCACCGCCGACGAGAACACGCAGATGCTGGCCGCCCTGCAGGCCTCCCTATGAATACCCCGCGCACCGCCGAAGTCACCCGCAACACCGTCGAAACGCAGATCACCGTCAAGGTGAACCCGACGGCACCGGCCAGCGAAGCTGGCCACCGGCATCGGCTTCTTCGACCACATGCTGGACCAGATCGCCCGGCATGGCCTGGTCGACCTCGACATCGACGCCAAGGGCGACCTGCACATCGACGGCCACCACACGGTGGAAGACGTCGGCATCACCTTCGGCCAGGCCGTGCTGAAGGCGGTCGGCGACAAGAAGGGCATCCGCCGCTACGGCCACGCCTACGTGCCGCTCGACGAAGCGCTGTCGCGGGTGGTGATCGACTTCTCCGGCCGCCCGGGGCTGATCCTCAACGTGCCTTTCAAGAGCGGGATGATCGGCACCTTCGACGTGCAGCTGGTGCACGAGTTCTTCCGGGGCTTCTGCAACCACGCCTTCGTCACGCTGCACATCGACAACCTGCGCGGCGAGAACGCGCACCACCAGTGCGAAACGGTTTTCAAGGCCTTCGCACGCGCCCTGCGCGCGGCTTTGGAACTCGACCCGCGCAGCGCGGGCACGATCCCGTCCACGAAGGGCTCGCTCTGATGCCTCGCACGGTGGCGGTGGTCGATTACGGCATGGGCAACCTGCGCTCCGTGTCGCAGGCGGTGCTGCACGTGGCGCAGGCGAGCGGCCTCCGTGCCGTGATCACCTCGCGCCCCGAAGAGGTGCGCGCCGCCGAGCGCGTGGTGCTGCCGGGGCAGGGCGCCATGCCGGACTGCATGCGGGAGCTGCGCGACTCGGGTTTGCTCGAATCCGTGCTCGAAGCCGCCGCCAGCAAGCCGCTGTTCGGCGTTTGCGTGGGCATGCAAATGGTGCTGGACCGCAGCGAGGAAGGGCCCACCGAGGGCCTGGGGCTGATCCACGGCGAGGTGGTGCGCTTCCAGCTGGCCGGGCAGCTGCAGCCCGATGGCAGCCGCTACAAGGTGCCGCAAATGGGCTGGAACCAGGTCTGGCAGAGCCGCGCGCACCCGATGTGGGCGGGCGTGCCGGACGGCAGCCACTTCTATTTCGTCCACAGTTTCTACGCGCGCCCGTCGGACCCCCGCCACAGTGTTGGGGAATCCGAGTATGGCGTTCGCTTTACCGCGGCCGTCGCTCGCGATAATATTTTTGCGACCCAGTTCCATCCCGAGAAAAGCGCCGACCGGGGGCTTTCGCTGTACCGCAACTTCCTCCACTGGAATCCCTGACCCCCGGTTCCCGCCGCTCTCGCCATGATCCTGATTCCCGCGATTGACCTGAAAGACGGCCACTGTGTACGCCTGAAGCAAGGCGACATGGACCAGCCACCACCTTCAGCGAAGACCCTGCCGCCATGGCGCGCAGCTGGCTCGAGAAGGGCGCGCGCCGCCTGCACCTGGTGGACCTGAACGGCGCCTTCGCCGGCAAGCCGCAGAACTTCGCCGCCATCCGCTCCATCCTGAGGGCCGTCGGCGACGACATCCCGGTGCAGCTGGGCGGCGGCATCCGCGACCCGGACACCATCGAGAAGTACATCGACGGCGGGCTGCGCTACGTGATCATCGGCACGGCGGCGGTCAAGAACCCCGGCTTCCTCAAGGACGCCTGCACCGCTTTCGGCGGCCACATCATTGTGGGCCTCGACGCCAAGGACGGCAAGGTCGCCACCGACGGCTGGAGCAAGCTGACCGGCCACGAGGTGGTCGACCCGCCCGCAAGTTCGAGGACTGGGGCGTCGAGTCCATCGTCTATACCGACATCGGCCGCGACGGCATGCTCTCGGGCATCAACATCGAAGCCACCGTGAAGCTGGCGCAGGCGCTGACGATCCCGGTGATCGCTTCCGGCGGACTGGGTTCGATGGCCGACATCGAGCAGCTTTGCGCCGTGGAAGACGAGGGCATCGAGGGCGTGATCTGCGGCCGCGCGATCTATTCGGGCGACCTCGACTTCGTCCAGGCGCAGGCCCAGGCCGACGAACTGGGCGCGGCCTAGTGCTCGCCAAACGCATCATCCCCTGCCTCGACGTCACCGGCGGCCGGGTCGTCAAGGGCGTGAACTTCGTCGAACTGCGCGACGCCGGCGACCCGGTGGAGATCGCCGCCCGCTACAACGAGCAGGGCGCCGACGAACTCACCTTCCTCGACATCACCGCCACCAGCGACGAGCGCGACGTCATCCTGCACATCATCGAAGCGGTGGCCTCGCAGGTGTTCATCCCCCTGACGGTCGGCGGCGGCGTCCGCACCGTCGAAGACGTGCGCCGGCTGCTCAACGCGGGCGCCGACAAGACCAGCTTCAATTCGGCCGCCATCGCCAACCCCGACGTGATCTCCGCGGCGTCGGCGCGCTACGGCGCCCAGTGCATCGTGGTGGCCATCGACGCCAAGCGGCGCGCCGACGGCTCCGGCTGGGACGTCTACAGCCACGGCGGCCGCAAGAACACCGGCCTCGACGCCGTGGCGTGGGCCATGGAAATGGCCAACCGGGGCGCCGGCGAGATCCTGCTGACCAGCATGGACCGCGACGGCACCAAGTCGGGCTTCGACCTGGCGCTCACCCGCGCGGTGGCCGATGCCGTGCCGGTCCCGGTGATCGCCTCGGGGGCGTCGGCAACCTCGACCACCGGCCGACGGCGTGCAGCAGGGCGGCGCCGACGCGGTGCTGGCCGCCAGCATCTTCCACTACGGCGAGTACACGGTCGGCCGGCCAAGGCCCGCATGGCCGAGCGCGGCATCCCCGTGCGCCTGTAGCCGCGCCTGCGACAATACCGGCCATGAACTGGCTGGACGAAGTGAAATGGGACGCGCAGGGCCTCGTCCCGGTGATCGCGCAGGAGCGCTCCACCGGCGACGTGCTGATGTTCGCCTGGATGGACCGCGCCGCCCTCCAGCAGACCGCCGAACTCGGCCGCGCCGTGTACTTCAGCCGCTCGCGCCAAAAGCTCTGGTTCAAGGGCGAAGAATCCGGCCACGTCCAGCAGGTCCACGAAATCCGCCTGGACTGCGACAACGACGTCGTCCTGCTGAAGGTCACGCAGGAGGGCCACGATCCCTCCATCGCGTGCCACACAGGCCGCCACAGCTGTTTCTTCCAGCTTTACCGCGACGGGGCTTGGCAAGCGGTCGAGCCCGTCTTGAAAGACCCGGAACGCATCTACAAGTGAGCTCCATGACCGCTGCCGATTCCCCGCCCGCCTGGCCCAAGTCATCGAAAGCCGCAAGCCGGCCAACGGCGGCGACCCGGAGGCGAGCTACGTCGCCCGCCTGCTGCACAAGGGGCCCGACGCCTTCCTCAAGAAGATCGGCGAGGAAGCGACCGAGGTCGTGATGGCGGCCAAGGACGCCACCCACGGCGGCAGTGCCCGTGCGCTGGTCGGCGAGGTCGCGGACCTGTGGTTTCATTGCATGATTGCACTGGCGCACTACGGCCTCCAGCCGGCGGACGTCGTGGCGGAACTGGAACGCCGCGAAGGCCTGAGCGGGCTCGAGGAAAAGGCGCTGCGCAAGGCCCGCGCCCGCGAGGCGGGCGAGGATTGAAGGCCCACCAGAGCACGCCATGTCCGAAACCGACTTCGCCGCCTTCGAGGCCAAGACACCCGGCGACCGCACGGTGATGCACGTGCTGTACGCGCTGCACACGGCCGCGCCGTTCACCGCCTGTTCTTTCCGGTGATCGCGCTGGTGGTCAACTACATCCGGCGCGCCGACGAGAACGACCCGCTCTACAACCGCCACCACACCTACATGATCCGCACCTTCTGGTGGTCGATCCTCTGGCTGGTGGTGACCTCGCCGCTGTTCATCCTGCTCTTCCTGCCCGGCGCGATCGCCGGACCATCGTGTCGCTGTGGTACCTGTACCGCTGCATCCGCGGCTGGCTGCGCTTCACCGACAACCAGCTGCCCCCAACTGAACTTCCATGCGCAACGCTGATCCCTCCTGCATCTTCTGCCGGATCGTCGCCGGGCAGATCCCGGCGCGCAAGGTGTACGAAGACGACGACGTGCTGGCCTTCCACGACATCAACCCGTGGGCGCCGGTGCACTTCTTGCTCATCCCCAAGCAGCACATCGTGTCGATGGCGCACGTGCAGGCGGACGATGCGCCGCTGCTGGGCCGCCTGCTGGCGCTGGTGCCGAAGCTGGCGCAGCAGGAAGGCTGCCGCCCGTACCCGGAGGGCGGATTCCGCCTGGTGACCAACACCGGGGCGGACGGCGGGCAGGAGGTGCAGCACCTGCATTTCCACGTGATCGGCGGGCCGCGGCCCTGGCTGAAGGGTTGAACGGGCCGGGCGGGGATGAACCATTCCTGCCCGACTAGAATCAACGGGTAGTCAAGGAGTAATTCCATGGGTTCTTTTTCCATCTGGCACTGGCTGGTCGTGCTGCTGATCGTGGTCCCGGTGTTCGGCACCAAGAAGCTGAAGAACATCGGCGGCGACCGGGCGGAGCCGTCAAGGGCTTCAAGGACGGCATGAAGGACGGCACCGCGTCGGCCGACCCGGCGGTTCCGCCGAGCCAGTCACGGCTTCGCAAGTGCCGCCGGCCGACAAGACGACCATCGACGTCGAAGCCCGCAACAAGTCCTGATCGCGTAAGCAGTGCTCGACCTCGGTCTCTCCAAGATGGCGCTGATCGGCGTCGTCGCGCTCATGGTCATCGGGCCGGAGAAGCTGCCGCGCGTCGCGCGGACGGTCGGCACGCTGCTGGGCAAGGCGCAGCGCTACGTGAACGACGTCAAGGCGGAGGTCAACCGGTCGATGGAACTGGACGAACTGCGCAAGATGAAGGACACGGTCGAAAGCGCCGCCCGCGACGTCGAGTCGTCGGTGAGCAGCGCCGCCTCCGACTTCGAGAAGCAGTGGGAAGAGGCCACCTCCACGGCGTCGACGGCGCTGTCGGAGCCGCCCGGCTTTCCCGAGTACAAGCACCCGAAAAAGAAGTGGCGCCTGAAGCAGGGCGCGATGCCGCACTGGTACAAGGCCCGCAACGGCGTGCGGACCAAGGCCTTGTCGGGCGCCGCCCGCGTGGCCCGGTACCGTCCGCAGAAGTTCAACTAACGCGGTGCGGCCGGCGGCGCCGGCGCTTCCCCTCCCTATGTCCACCACTCCCCAAGACCAGAAGACGAGCTGGCCGGCTCCGAGCAGCCCTTCGTGGCGCACCGGTCGAATTGCGCGACCGGCTGATCCGCGCCTTCATCGCCGTCGGCGTCGTCGCCGCGGTGCTCGCGGTCTGGCCCGGCCCGGGCGCGCTCTACGACATCCTGGCCGCGCCGCTGATCTCGCACCTGCCCAAGGGGGCGACGCTGATCGCCACCTCGGTGATCTCGCCTTTCGTGGTGCCGCTGAAGATCCTGCTGATGGCGGCCTTCCTGATCGCGCTGCCGGTGGTGCTGTGGCAGGTCTGGGCCTTCGTCGCGCCCGGCCTCTATTCGCACGAGAAGAAGCTGGTGCTGCCGCTGGTGGTGTCCAGCACCATCCTGTTCTTCATCGGCGTGGCGTTCTGCTACTTCTTCGTGTTCGGCCGTGTGTTCTCGTTCATCCGGGGCTTCGCGCCCAAGAGCATCACGGCGGCGCCTGACATCGAGGCGTACCTGAGTTTCGTGCTGACGATGTTCCTCGCTTTCGGCGCGGCCTTCGAGGTGCCGATCGTGGTGATCGTGCTGGCCCGCATGGGCATCGTGCCGATCGAGAAGCTCAAGGAATTCCGCGGCTACTTCGTGGTGCTGGCCTTCATCATCGCGGCCGTGATCACGCCGCCGGACGTGGTGTCGCAACTGGCCCCGCCATCCCGATGTGCCTGCTGTACGAAGTGGGTATCTGGGCCGCGCAGATCTTCATCAAGCACACGAAGGCGCCGGAAGACTCCGGCGAAGTCGCCAAGCCCTGATCAGCGCTGCGGCAGGCCCTGAGGCGACTGCTGCTGCGGCCGCGGCTTCGGGCGCTTGCCCGGCGTCACGGTCACTTCCATCGCGTCGTCGCGCCGCTGCAGCTTGAAAGGCGTGGCCGCGCCCGGCTTGAGGGCAGCCACCATCGACAGCAGTTCGGAGACGTTGCCGACGTCGTTGCCGCCCACCTGCACCACCACGTCGCCCGGCCGCACGCCGGCCTGCGCCGCCGGGCCGTTCTGCAGCACGCCGGTGATCAGCACGCCCTTCCCGGCGCGCACGCCGAAGGTTTCCATCAGTTCCGGCGACAGGTCGGCCGGCTCCACGCCGATCCATCCGCGCGTGACGACGCCGTCCTTGACGATGCCTTCCAGCACCAGCTTGGCGGTCGACACCGGGATGGCGAAGCCGATGCCCATGCTGCCGCCCGAGCGCGAGTAGATGGCCGTGTTGATGCCCATCAGGTTGCCGTTGACGTCCACCAGCGCGCCGCCGGAGTTGCCGGGGTTGATGGCGGCATCGGTCTGGATGAAGTTCTCGAAGGTGTTGATGCCCAGCTGGTTGCGCCCCAGTGCGCTGACGATGCCGCTGGTGACCGTCTGGCCCACGCCGAACGGGTTGCCGATGGCCAGCACCGGTCGCCCACCTGCAGCGCGTCGGAGTTGCCGAGCGTGATGATCGGCAGCCGGTCGAGGTTGATCTTCAGGATGGCGAGGTCGGTTTCGGGGTCGGTGCCGATCACCTTGGCGCGTGCCTTGCGGCTGTCGTTCAGCGCCACCTCGATCTCGGTCGCGCCCTCCACCACGTGGTTGTTGGTGAGGATGAAGCCGTCGGCGCTGATGATCACCCCGCTGCCCGTGCCGGCCTGCGGCTGCGCGCCCCGGTCGCCGAAGAAGAAGCGGAACCATGGATCGTTGGAGGCGGGGCGGTCGGCGGTCTTGCTGGTGTTGATGCTCACCACCGCCTGCGAGGCCTTCTGCGCGGCGTTGCGGAAGCTGCCGGCGGGCGCGGGGCCGGTCGGGCTGGTGGGCGCTTCGACCAGCGCCACGCCGGTGCTGCCCGAGGTGACCGAACGGCGCGCGGAAAGCCAGTCGGGCTTGAGCGTGGCCACCACGAAATACGCCGCCAGCAGCACGGTGACGGCCTGCGAGAAGACCAGCCAGTAACGTCGCATGTTCTTGTCTTGGAGAAAGCGCCAGTGTAGACGGCGCGGGCTCGCGCCGGGTCTCAGGGCAGGGCGCCGGACGCCGGCAGCAGCGCTTCCGGCGGCCCGCCCCGCCGCGGCCCCGTGCTCGCCTGCTCCACAGGCACGACCTCGCTGCAGGCCGGGTCGAAGATCGCGGCGCGCGAGCGCATCCGCCGCGCCGCCTCGGCAAGTTGCTGCGCTTCGTCGAGGATGTCCTCGACGTTGGCGCCCGCGGTGGGCAGGTGCACGACGCCGACGCCCAGTCGGCGTGCACCAGCATGCGCTCGCCGCCGAGCCCGGTGACCTCCATCGGCTGGCGCAGGCTGGTGGCCACCCGCAGCCCGAGCGTGCGCAGGGCGGCGCGCGAGGGGATGGTTTCGACCAGCACGATGAAGCAGCGGTCCCAGTAGCGGCCGACGGGGTTGACCACGCCCACCGGCGCTGGAGGCGCGCTGCCAGCGTCAGCCACATCTCGTTGACGCCGGCCGTGCCCACGTGCGTGGCGATGCGCTGCACGTCGAACACCGTCACCGCCAGCAGAGCGCCTTCGCGGCCGGTGCGCCGGCGCCGGCGCTGCGCGCGCAACAGCTTGCGCACCACCTCGGCGCCGGTGTGCAGCCGGGTGACGGGGTCGAGCATCGACACCGAGGCGTCCTGCCGGGACGCCCGCCACTCGTCGCGGTCGCGGCGCCACAGCACCAGCCCCGTCAGGCCGTTGCTGGCGGCGGCGGACAGCGCCAGCAGGGCCTGCACGCCCGGGCCGAACTGCGCCACCTGCATGGCCATCGCGTAAAGGCCGCCGATGGCCGGCAGCGTGAGCAGGCAACCGCCGGCCATGACCAGCGCCATGCGGTCGCCCATCAGCCAGCCGCGCACCGTCAGCCACAGCGTCAGCGCGCCGCCCAGCAGCGAGACCGCCGCCGCCGCCGGCAACTGCTGCTCGCGTGGCAGCAACAGCGCCAGCACGCCCAGCGCCGGCAGCAGCAGGGCCGAAAGCCCGAGCCCGGCCGCCATCAGCCGGTCGCGGTGCGCGGCGCGGAGCCAGCCGCTGATCCAGAAGTTGGACAGCCCGACGCACAGCGGTCCGGCCAGCACCTGCATCACCTGCAGGCGATCGGCGCCGGGCGGGTTGGCGTGCCGCAGCACGCCGCTGAGCACCAGCACCAGCAGGAACACGCTCAGGTGGTAGCTGACCGCCCGCAACCGCGACGCGGCGGGCCGCGCCAGCCAGTCGGCCGCCCGCGCCAGCGTGACGGCGACGATGCCGCCGAGGGCCATGCTCCACACCACCAGGGGCCAGTGCATCCATCGCGCCTCCTCTGCAGCCGAGGGCGCTATTGGGCGATGCGGCCGCGCCGCCGGGCCGTAGGAGAATGCGGGTCGATCCTGTGCCCTATTCCCATGACCCACCGGCAACACCTGCTGACCGCGTTCGATGACCTGCTGGGCGCCGCCCGCTTCAAGGACTATGGCCCCAATGGCCTGCAGGTCGAGGGGCGCGAGGAGGTGCGCAGGATCGTCTCGGGCGTGACGGCGAGCCGCGCGCTGATCGAGGCCGCCGTCGCCGCCGAGGCGGATGCGGTCTTCGTGCACCACGGCCTGTTCTGGCGCGGCCAGGACGGGCGCGTCACCGGCTGGATGAAGCAGCGGCTGGCCCTGCTGCTGGCGCACGACATCAACCTGTTCGCCTACCACCTGCCGCTGGACGCCCACCCGGAACTGGGCAACAACGCCCAGCTCGCGCGGCACCTCGGCCGGCCGCCGATGCGCGCTTCGGCGACCAGGGACCTCGGCTTCCTCGGCGCCCGCAGCGACGGCGGCGCCTTCGCCGATGCGCAGGCGCTGGCAACCCACGTCGAACGCGCGCTCGGCCGCCAGGGTGACCTGCGTGCCGGGCGCGCGCACGCCCCTGCGCCGCATCGCGTGGTGCACCGGCGGTGCGCAGTCGTACTTCGAGGATGCAATCGCGGCGGGCGCCGACGCCTTCATCACCGGCGAAATCTCCGAGCCGCAGGCGCACTACGCGCGCGAATGCGGCGTGGCCTACCCGGCGTGCGGCCACCACGCCACCGAACGCTACGGCGCACCGGCGGTCGCAGGCCACGTCGCCGCGCAATTCGGGCTGGAGCACCAGTTCATCGACGTGGACAACCCGGCATGAGCGCGCTGCCGCTGGCCATCACGATGGGCGACCCCGCCGGGATCGGGCCGGAGATCGTCGCCCGGGCTTTCCGCATCGCCCCGGAGCTGACGCGCGGCTGCTTCGTCGTGGGCGACCTCGCGTGCCTGCGGCGCGCTGCCGGCTGGACGGCGGACGGCGCCTTGCCCCTGCCGGTGGCCGCCATCGCCACGGCGCGGGAAGCGCTGGACGTCCCGACCGGCTGCATCCCGGTGCTGCAGGCAGGCGAGCCAGGCAACCTGCCGCCGGTCGGCGAAGTCAGCGCCCGCGGCGGCCGGATGGCGGCCGAGGCCGTGCTTTGGGCCGCGCGTGCCGCGCTGCGCGGCGAGGTGGCGGGCGTCGTCACCGCGCCCCTGCACAAGGAGGCGCTGGCCGCGGCCGGGCTGTCTTATCCGGGCCACACCGAACTGCTGCAGGCCGAAGCCGCGGCGCACGCCGGCGTGCCGCCGGCGCAAATGCCGGTGCGCATGATGCTGGCCAACGACGAACTGCGCACGGTGCTGGTGAGCATCCACGTGGCCCTGCGCGACGCCATCGAAGCCGTGACGCGCGACAACGTGCTGCAGACCTTGCGCATCGCCGACGCGGCGCTGCACATCTCGCTGGGCCGGCGCCCGCGCATGGCTGTCGCCGGCCTCAACCCGCACGCGGGCGAGGGCGGGCTGTTCGGCCGCGAGGAAATCGACGCCATCGCTCCCGCCATCGCCGCGGCGCGCGCCGAAGGCTGCGACGCGCACGGCCCGTTCGCGCCGGACACGGTGTTCATGCGCGCCCGCCGGGGCGAGTTCGACGTGGTGATCGCGATGTACCACGACCAGGGCCTGATCCCGGTCAAGTACCGGGGGTGGAGAAGGGCGTCAACGTGACGCTGGGGCTGCCGCTGGTGCGCACCAGCCCCGACCACGGCACCGCCTTCGACATCGCCGGCACGGGCCGTGCCGACGCCGGCAGCCTGGTCGAGGCGATCAGGGTGGCGAGGTCGGCCGGCCGGCCTTGAGGCTGTCGCGGATCTCGCGCAGCAGCAGCACGTCTTCCGCGGGCGGCGCCGGTTCGCCCGCCGCGGCCGGCGGCGCGTGCAGGCGGCGCAGGCGGTTGATCTGCTGCACCAGCAGGAAGATGACGAAGGCCAGGATCAGGAAGTTGACCGCCACGGTGACGAAGTTGCCCCAGGCCAGCACCTGCACGCCGGCCTTCTTCAGGTCGGCCAGCACCAGCGGCGTGCCGGCCGGGACGTCGCCGAGCACCATGAACTTCTGCGAGAAGTCGAGCTTGCCGACGAGCATGCCGACCAGCGGCATGATCACGTCCGTCACGAGCGAATCGACGATCTTGTGGAAGGCGCCGCCGATGATCACGCCGACGGCGAGGTCGACGACGTTGCCCTTGATGGCGAATTCGCGGAATTCCTTCAGGATGGACACGGCTGCTTCCTCTCGTTCTTTTCGGGACGCATGAGTATCGCAGGGGACCGGCCGCGTTGAAGCGCCGGTAAACGCTCCGCTACAATCGCGGGTTGACCCTAAACAGCGAGAGATCCTCGAGGACCCCATGAGCAACTCCACGGTGGACGCCAGCAAAAGGACGTGGCTGATCGCGTCCAGTTGCGCCGGCGCGGTGGGCGCCGGCTTCGTTGCCGTTCCCTTCGTCAGCAGCTTTCAACCTTCCGAGCGCGCCAAGGCCGCCGGAGCCCCGGTCGAAGTCGACATCTCGGCCCTGCGCCGGGTGAGAAACTCACCGTGGAATGGCGCGGCAAGCCGGTCTGGATCATGCGCCGCACGCCCGAACAGCTGGCCGGCCTGAAGAAGATCGAAAACCAGCTGGCCGACCCGAACTCGCAGCGCACGGCGTACCCGACGCCCGACTATGCGAAGAACGAGGTCCGCTCGATCAAGCCCGAAGTGTTCGTGGCGGTGGGCATCTGCTCGCACCTCGGCTGCTCGCCCACCGACAAGCTCGCCGCCGGCCCGCAGCCTTCGCTGCCGGACGACTGGCAGGGCGGCTTCCTGTGCCCCTGCCACGGCTCGACCTTCGACCTGGCCGGACGCGTCTACAAGAACAAGCCCGCGCCCGACAACCCGGAGGTGCCGCCGCACATGTACCTCTCGGACAACCGGCTGCTGATCGGCGAAGACAAGAAGGCCTGACCGCACCATGGCTGCATTCAAGGACATCTCCCCGAACGCCAGCGCGGGCGCCAAGCTGGGCAACTGGTTCAACAACCGGTTCCCCAGCGCGTTCTCGTTCTACCGCGACCACATGTCGGAGTACTACGCTCCGAAGAACTTCAACTTCTGGTACTTCTTCGGCTCGCTGGCCCTGCTGGTGCTGGTGATCCAGATCGTCACCGGCATTTTCCCGGTGATGCACTACAAGCCGGACGCGGCGCTCGCGTTCGCCTCGGTCGAGTACATCATGCGCGACGTGCCGTGGGGCTGGCTGGTGCGCTACATGCACTCCACCGGCGCGTCGGCCTTCTTCATCGTGGTCTACCTCCACATGTTCAAGGCGCTGATCTACGGCGGCTACCGCAAGCCGCGCGAGCTGGTCTGGATCTTCGGCTGCGGGATCTTCCTGATGCTGATGGCCGAAGCCTTCTTCGGCTACCTGCTGCCGTGGGGCCAGATGTCCTACTGGGGCGCCCAGTGATCGTGAACCTGTTCGCCGCCGTGCCGTTCGTGGGCCCCGACCTGGCGCTGCTGATCCGCGGCGACTACGTCGTGTCCGACGCCACGCTCAACCGCTTCTTCAGCTTCCACGTGATCGCGATCCCGCTGGTGCTGCTGGGCCTGGTGGCCGCGCACATCCTGGCGCTGCACGACGTGGGTTCGAACAACCCCGACGGCATCGACATCAAGGACGAGAAGGCCCCGAAGGACGCCGCCGGCCACCCGCTCGACGGCATCCCGTTCCACCCGTACTACTCCGTGCACGACATGGTGGGCGTGGTCGTGTTCCTGATGGTGTTCAGCGCGATCATCTTCTTCGCGCCCGAAGTCGGCGGCTACTTCCTCGAGTACAACAACTTCATCCCGGCCGACCCGCTGAAGACGCCGCCGCACATCGCGCCGGTCTGGTACTTCACGCCGTACTACTCGATGCTGCGCGCGACCACCGACATCATGGTCAACGTGTTCGCCCTGCTCATCGCGGCGGCTGCCGTGCTGGCCCTGCTGAAGGGCCGGCTGCCCGGCTTCGCCAAGATCGCCGTGATCGTCGCCGCCGCCGTGGCCATCCTGCTGCTCAAGGTGTTCGACGCCAAGTTCTGGGGCGTGGTCGTGATGGGCGGCGCCGTCATCATCCTGTTCTTCCTGCCCTGGCTGGACCGCAGCCCGGTGCGCTCGATCCGCTACCGCCCGAGCTGGAACAAGTGGCTGTACGGCATCTTCGTGGTCAACTTCATCGTGCTCGGCTACCTCGGCATCCAGCCGCCGTCCGACGCCAAGACCATCGTCGCGCAGATCGGCACGGTCTACTACTTCGGTTTCTTCCTGCTGATGCCGTGGTGGAGCCGCCTCGGCGCCTTCAAGCCGATGCCGGACCGCATCACCTTCGCTGCCCACTGAGCGGAGCGCCAACAACATGAAAAAACTGATCCTCACCCTGATGCTGGCGCTGGGCCCGGCCGGCGCGGTGCAGGCCGCCGGCGACGGCGGCATCGCCTGGGACAAGGCGCCCGACCGCACCAACGACCTGCCGGCGCTGCAGAACGGCGCCCGCCTGTTCGTCAACTACTGCCTGAACTGCCACTCGGCGGCCTTCATGCGCTTCAACCGCCTGCAGGACATCGGCATCACCGAGCAGCAGATCAAGGACAACCTGCTGGTCGGCACCGACCGCGTCGGCGACCTGATGAAGTCGGCGATCGACCCGAAGGAAGCCAAGGAATGGTTCGGCGCCAACCCGCCCGACCTGACCACGGTGGCGCGTTCGCGTTCGGGCCACGCCGGCAGCGGCGCGGACTACCTGTACACGTACCTGCGCACCTACTACCGCGATCCGCAGAAGCCGACCGGCTGGAACAACCTGGCGTTCCCCAACGTCGGCATGCCGCACGTGCTGTACGAACTGCAGGGCGACCGCCAGCCTGTGTTCGCCACCATGAAGGTGCACGGCCACGACACGCAGGTGTTCCGGGGCTGGAAGCAGGTGAGCCCGGGCACGATGACCCCGCTGCAATACGACCAGGCCGTGGGCGACCTGGTGGGCTACCTCCAGTGGATGGCCGAGCCGGCGCAGAACTCGCGCATCCGCATCGGCGCCGGGTCATGATGTTCCCGGTGGTGATGTTCGTGCTGGTGTGGCGACTGAACGCGGCCTTCTGGAAAGATGTGAAGTAACGTGGGTCGCGCCCCGGCACGCGCCGGGACGCGGACTCTTCGGGAGTGGGCTGCACCAGCGCCCACTCTTTTTGGTTTTTAAAGGACGCTCAACATGATGGTGCTGTATTCGGGAACCACCTGCCCCTTCTCCCATCGCTGCCGCTTCGTGCTGTTCGAAAAGGGCATGGACTTCGAGATCCGTGACGTCGACCTGTACAACAAGCCGGAAGACATCAACGTGATGAACCCGTACGGCCAGGTTCCGATCCTGGTCGAACGCGACCTGATCCTGTACGAGTCGAACATCATCAACGAGTACATCGACGAGCGCTTCCCGCATCCGCAGCTGATGCCCGGCGACCCGGTCGACCGCGCCCGCGTGCGCCTGTTCCTGCTCAACTTCGAGAAGGAACTGTTCGTGCACGTGTCCACGCTCGAATCGCGCGCCGCGAAGTCGAACGAGAAGGCGCTGGAGAAGGCCCGTTCGCACATCCGCGACCGCCTGACGCAGCTGGCCCCGGTGTTCCTGAAGAACAAGTACATGCTGGGCGACAACTTCTCGATGCTCGACGTCGCGATCGCGCCGCTGCTGTGGCGCCTCGACTACTACGGCATCGAGCTGTCGAAGAACGCCGCCCCGCTGCTGAAGTACGCCGAGCGCATCTTCTCGCGCCCCGCCTACATCGAAGCACTGACCCCGTCCGAAAAGGTGATGCGCAAGTAAGACGCTTGCGCCTGCAGTCCTCGCCATGAACGCACTGGAATCGACGTCCACCCGCCCGTACCTGATCCGGGCGCTGTATGAATGGTGCACCGACAACGGCTTCACGCCGTACGTGGCGGTGCTGGTGGACGAGTCGGTCCAGTGCCGCGCGAGTACGTGAAGAACGGCGAGATCGTGCTGAACATCAGCTACGACGCCACCAGCTCCCTGAAGCTCGGCAACGACTTCATCGAGTTCAAGGCGCGCTTCGCCGGCTCGGCCCGCGAGATCATGGTGCCCGTCAGCCGCGTGATCGCGATCTACGCGCGCGAGAACGGCCAGGGCATGGCGTTCCCGGTGGCGGTGCCGTCCGCCTCCGGCGAAGACGCCCCGAAGCCTTCGCCGCTCTCCAGCGTGCCCGCCGCCCCGGCGGAAGCCGAAGGCAAGGTGGTGCAGCTCGTCACGCCGGAGGGGCAGGCTCCTGCACCGGGCGACGACCACGAGCCGCCGAAGCCGCCGAGCGGCCCGCGCCCGGCGCTCAAGCGCGTAAAGTAAGCTCCGCTTCCCCCTGCCGATTTAGCTCAGTTGGTAGAGCAACCGCCTTGTAAGCGGTAGGTCGTCCGTTCGATTCGGACAATCGGCACCATCTTCTAGCAGGGTCCTGACGGGCTTTCGCTTCACTGCAATTCCTGAAAAACGCAAGCGAATCAACAGCTTGCGTGCTGCGGGGGCGCTTGTAGCAGCTCGCACCCGTCCTCGTATTGTGCCAAATAGCCCTACGACTTGCTGTGTCACGGCGCGTCTTTGAAGGTCAATTTGAGCTGCCCCGGACCCAACCGGCACCAAACGGTTCTCGGTCCGAGGGGCTGCATTGCTGGTTGCTATGCGGCTCGATGAACTCTGAAAAAGACCTTCCGCTGTTGATGACCATGGCTGATGCCTGCGTCTTTCTCAACGTCTCCCGCCGTACCGTCCTGCGCATGGTGGCCGCCGAGGCCCTGCCTGAGCCAAAGACGCTGAAGAACTTCCGGCAGCGCTACTTTCAGCGGGCGGAGTTCCTGAAGCATGTCGCGAAGGGATTGAAGTAGAGGTCGTACGGAGCGGGAAGACCGTCTCCGCTCCTGCACCTGAGTAAACGCCGTGCCACCGCGTCTGCCGTGACTGGAGCGGTGTCGGCGCAGTTGCACGCGTCTTCTAACCAGCTCCGTACCAAGGTAACGCCCCACGGAGTACGCATAGTGGTAGCAGCCCCCTCCATTGGCGCACGAGCCCATGGCATGCCGGCGAAGCGTCGGCGATTGCACGGGTGTCGCGGGCGAGATGGGCCTGATCCGAGAAGCCGTGCCGCAACGACAGCTCGGCGCGCGAGGTGGTCTCATGTCCGGCGAGTGCGCCCACAGCCACTTCCCAGCGCCGGATGCGCAGCCAAGTGGCGGGTGGCAGTCCCATTGCGCCGCGAAAACGCGAGGGGCGCACTGAGCGCGTGAAGATCGAACTCGACCCGAAGGTCAGCGAGGTCGAGATCTACGGCAAGTCGAAAGTCGTCGCCGACGTCACCATCGTCTCGGAGCCGCGCGGAAAAGGCGCCGAGCTGCGGCCGGTGAAAATCTTCATTCGCAAGATCTACTGACCCTCCTCCGAGCACATGCGGCCCGCTTCCTGCGGGCTCTTCTTCGTGCTGTTGCCGGCAGCGCGACGAGGCGCGCTCTCCCGACATTCGATGCCTCGCCACCTCAAGTCCCTTCCAAAGGCAACGCGCTCCGTAAGGCTTCTTCAACCGCAGGTTGACGTCTGCCCGCACATACGTACAATTGCAAGCATCCCGGGAAGGCCGGGGGCTCCAGAAACTGTACTGCTGCTCACCACGTATGCCCCTACTAGGGGCCACATGTAAAGGATGGCGTTCAATGATTTCACCTACGGAGGCCCTTATCTTGGGTTTACTTGCACAAAAGGCTCGCGGCGCGTTCGGCTCCGAGCTGGTTCATATGTCCGACGACAAGCTGAAGCGAGGTTCGGTGTACTCGCTCTGGGGCGGTTGGAGAAGGCGGGCTTGGTCAAATCCACAGAAGTACCGTCGACCGATGAATTCGCGCTGCCGCGCACCAGCTACAGAATCACGGTGGATGGCGCCCGCGCACGCCGCGACTTCGCTGAATTCGTTGGTCTCCGCGTGGGAGATGTGGAGGCAGCCCCCGATGAGCGCGCTGATTGATTTCGCTGAAGGGCTCACCCTTGTGCATGTCGCTGTAGGGTTGGTATCCCTGTTCAGCGGCATACTGAGCGGCTATCTGAGTAGCGCGGCTCGGAAGGGCAAATTTCCGTCGCTCCACGGGCTTGTTCGTTTCGCTGACCTGTTCGGTCTTGACCTTCGCAAGAACTTGAAGGCTCTCGCCGGCGATTACGACGCTGAGATCCGCCGGCTGCACGCGGAAAAGCGCTACCGGATGGCTGCGTGGAACAAGCTGCTGGCGTGGGCGTTCGCCTTCTGGTACGTGCTGCGAGGCCCCTTCGACGCCGTAATCATGTGGGCGATCAAGGCGTGGAAGGGGCTGTAGTCCGCCAAACCATCCATTGCCGCCCTCCCGTACGGACAAGCTGATGGTCGCACGGGCGGTGGCGGTGGCAGATGCAAGCTCCGGAGCGTCTGAACTCCGGAGCTCGTCACGCCTCTCGCAAGCGCCGATCACAGGTAGGGATCGGGCGGAACACCGGAAGACGAGCCGAAGAAGCCAGTCATACCCCTCGACGCCGCGATCTGCCCAATTGCCGTGCCGAAGCCGGCCACCGTCTGCCCATGGTTCGCGACGGCTTGGCTCTGGATCTGGGCGTTTTGCCCGAACAAGCTGCCGGCGCTCGCCATGCTTCGCTGCGCGCCGGCGAACCCCGGTTCATGATGCCTGCGCGTTCCGACCGAGGGCGAGCCCGCATGCGTTTCGCGAAGTGCGCGGCTTGCCTCGCGATGCGAGCCGTGTACTTTCCGAAGTAGCGGTACGCGGTGTGCTGGAAGCGAAGCGAGCAATGCCCGATCAAGCTCGACGAAGGTGAGGCCGCAGAATGCCTTCGATGGCGGCGATCCCTGCTTGGAGTTCCAACGACAGTTCGTCACCATCGTCGCGGCTTGCGTGCACGTTCCGCCTCATCTTGCGACCGAAGTCGGGGTCCGACTTGAAGTCTTCGCCGCCCGATCGAGCGTTCTCCACGACGGCATCCATTGAAGCCGCCAGCGCGCTGAGGCAGGCGTGCATCTTGTCCGACGCTCCGCGCACCTGCTCGCCCCAAAGCGCCTCTGCTTCGAGCACGGCAGCGTCGAAATTTTGCAGCGCCTCGGACACGGGCTTCCATCGCTCGCCATAGACGCGAGCGCACTCCTCGCCGGTGTCGCCGCCGCGGCGCGTGACGGGGTCGCCAAACTCGTAGACTCGGATCACCCGAGATCTACACACGGCGATCTCTTCACGCAACTTGTACGTTGCTTTCGCCAACGCACGCGCGGCGTCAAAGTCAGCTTGGCCACGCAGTTGTCGATTCCACGTCGACACCCCGAGGAATGCATCGGTTACTGTGGCCACTCCTGCCCCCGCCAGAGCGTGTCCTTGGCGATGGCGACGATCTCAGCAGGCGTCATTCGTCAGCGATCCCGAGCTGGTGTGGCGTGTAGCGATGGCGCGGTGCCTCAAGCGCGGATCGGCAGGGAGATCTGCGGCTCAAGAGCCTCGAGCTTCGCGTGCGCCCTCAGGATCTCTTGGTAGAGATCGACGTGCTTCGGCGCCCTCACCGTCACAACGAGCGCGTACCGGATCTTCGTCGCGCCACCGCCGGCGTTCGCGCCGCCGTCGCGGGCGTTGTAATGGACGTCGAACACCGAGCCGTTCAGGCTGCTCCCCCGAGGGTGTGCTCGGCGTGGAGCAGGGTCTCCCACTTGCCGAGATCGTTGCGCATCTCTGCTTCCGTTCGCCACTCGTTGGAGGGGAAGAAGCTGTAGCTGTTCGGCTGCTTCGCGTTCGGTTTGAATTTCTTGATGTCGGGCCGGAACGTGACGTCCAGACCCGCCTTCGTGTAGGCGCTCGCGTCCCGGGGGTCGACGGGTGTGGCGTAGCAGAAGGTGGCGGTAATGTCGACGTTGCCCTGCAACCCTCCGTGCGGCAGCGGAACAGGTGCCCGCAGGTACTTGCCGGGCGTGAGCTCGCCTTGGTAAATGATCCGCGCGACCCCGTCGCCGCAGGTGATGATGCTGTTCAAATCCGAAGGTACGCGGCCCCAGCCCACCTCCTCGGCGCCCTCGGCCAAGCTGTCCTCTGCACCGTGCACCAACAGTGCCTTGATCGTGAGCGGGTGAACATCGGCGCCCGGGATCGCGCGGATCCCCACCGCGGCACGAAGTGCGAGCGGCGCGGCGAAGCTGGTGCCCAGCTGCGTCGCAAGACTTCGCCGCTTGCCGGGCGCAACCACGTGAAAGTATTCCTTCGGCGAACCCCCAAACGCCACCACGTCAGGCTTCCGGCGACCGGGGCTGCGACCTGGCCCGCATGCGCTGTAGGGTGCGCGGGACCAGCCGGCGCCCGCATGGTCAACCGCACCCACGCAGAGGGCGTTGACGCTGTCGGCCGGCACCGGATTCGGTTCAGCCCCAGCGCTTCGTCGCCTTCGCCGTTGTTGCCGACTGCCACGCTCATGAGGGTCGAGCCGTCGCTCTCGGATGTGGTCGATCACGGCTGTCCATGCGTGCACGTCGGAGTCCTCTACGCACAGGTCGGGGCCAAGGCTCAGGTTAATGAACTGGTAGTTCTGCGAGAGCAGGACGGCCTCGACGTGACCGAGGGTCCGGTACAACTCATACGGGTCCTCGCTGTCCGACTGCGCGTCGAGCACGCGGTGATGGTCCACCGCTGCGTACGGGCGTTCCGCGCGCTGACCAGGCTCGATCGGCCCGAACAGCAGCGCCGAAGTTACGGCCAAGCCGTGCTCCGTGTACTCCTGAACGTCGTCCGCCTCCTCGTCTGAAAGGAAGTACCGTCGCACGAAACTACCGAGGATGTGTTGATCCGGCAAACCGCCGTCAAGCACGGCGACCTTCGGCTCGCGCGACAGCGGCTCCGCACTGGGCAGCTCAAAAGACACGGGCAATTTCGTGCTGCGAAAGATCGGACGAGCACTGCGCAGTCGCGGCATCGGCCGGACTACCCGGATTAGAGTGAACAATGCGAGCTTCTGCAGCTGCTTCCTCGGCCCTTCAACAGGGAGGAACAGGAGTCGCCCGGCCTCGAACTCGAAGCGGTCATCCACTCTGAACCCGCACTCCTTGGCGTAGATGCTGAACTGCGCGCGCACACGCGCAGCAGCGTCGCCAGTGGGATGTGCAAGCCGACTTCGAACACGTCCTTTGCGGCCCCCTCGCCGGCAGGGCGCAACCGGTCGGATGGCATCATCGGCTCGATGCTTTCGATCTGCGCGAACTCGTGCGCCGCTGCCATGTCGGCTGTCAGCAAGCGGGCCTGCTTCATCAGCCGACGAAGCGCGCTGCGAGGCCCAGCCACGAACAACTCCGTGGTGTCCGCTTCAGCCGGCGCAGTTTTCGCGACAACCTTGCGCGGACGGATGCGCCGGTTGCGGCTTCCAACTGATACCAAGCCTGCCTGCTGCAGCAGCACGCGGGGGAAGTAGCTCTTGGCGATGTACGCGGGGTGCAGTGTGATGCGCGCAACGGCCTGATCGTCCGGACACGCACCATCCGGCAGCTCAGAGAAGGCAGCGTTGGCCGCTTCCAGCTGCGGGATCAGCGTGGCTTTGGCCTCCGCCAATGTGTAGGGGTGCTTCTTCTCCGATGGCTTCTTCTTCGGCGCATCAATGCCGAAGGTCAGAAGCTCACCTTTGCCGATCAGGTATCGCGTCGCGGTTGCCATCTACTTGAGTCCTCTTCCTTTGCGGGGCGACGGCCCCGCGTGGCGACGAATCGTGTCGCGTGCCACTCCGGTCAGCTTGCTGATCTCCTGGTGGGTGTGTTGGCCGCTCTTTGCTAACTCGATCGCGAGCGCCAACCGCTGGGCTTTGTTAAGCGTGGCCATGCCATCGTCAAGCAGTTGACCAACGAGTTGCTGCGCGTCGCCTTCGTGAAGCGCGTAGCGGCGTCGCAGGCCCGTGATAGCTCGCTGTACGTCCGAGAGCGACTTGTCTTCTAGGGTGGACGACAGTGCATCTACCCACGGCGCAAAGGTGGTGAGGTCGTCGGCCGGAATCTCCGAACCGCAGCAGCCACCGCGGCGGGTTCGGACTGCCCGAACTGCACGACGACTTCGAATCTCCGCCAGAGCGCAGGATCGACCAGCTCAGGGTGGTTGGTGGCCGCCAACAGTAGGCCGGTCGCGGGCCACTGGTCAACCTCCTGAAGGATTACTGTCACAAGCCGCTTGAGCTCGCCAATGTCCGATACGTCGCTGCGCCGCTTGGCGATCGCGTCAATCTCATCGAGCAACAAGACAGCGTCGTTCGCCTTCGCATGGTCCAGCGCGGCACGCATGTTGTTGCCGGTCTTTCCGAGCAGGCTGCTCATGACGGCGGTGAGATCGAGAACCCACAGCGGCTTGCCCAGGCGTGCAGCGATCCAACGTGCCGACAGTGTCTTGCCGACGCCCGGCGGACCGACGAGGATCGCGGAACGGGTCGGGGTGATTCCTCTTGCCGCGAGGCGCTCAATCTCTCCTGGCGCTCCAGCACGATCGACTCGATCTGGCGGTGTACCGGTGCAGAGAGCAAGGGGGCCTCCAACCCCCGCGGTCATCGAACTCGCGGATTAGGGCTAACCCGAGTCGCTGTCGACAGGCGGCGGGCTCGGTGGAGGCATCGACGCGAGGTCGCCGCGACGTAGCACGCCCCCGCGCCGCGGGTCTGGGAACTCTTCAGCGTGTGGTCGAGCTGCGATGCCAGCTCAGGTCGCTTTTGCCGGTACTTGCGGACGAGCCGCGCCAGAAGAAGCCGGACGTCGTCGTGCGCATCCTGGGACGCCAGTCGCGCTAAACTGGCGAGATCCTTTTCAATTTCCTGAAATTCGTCAGCGGTGGCCGCCATTTGTAGTTTCTAGCTCTGAAGTTGATCCGTGCGATTATGACGAAGTTTATGACGACTTTTGAGTTTTCGCCACAAAAAATGTTTGACCCCGGCCAAGCGCTGGGCACCGGCGCTGCACTGCCTGGGTGCGGGCGTCGCGGCACCAGCATGCGCCAGCCACACCTTTTGCCTGCCCTCGTAGCGGCGAGTCAGCCGACAAGATCCGAGATCGGACGAAAGCCTTCGATCAGCGACAAGCACATGAAGGGCGTGCGGGGCACCTTGCGAAATTCCAGCTTAGCGCCCCGGTACCAGTGAGCAGGGCGTATTCGATGTCGCCGTCGAGCACGCTCGGGGTTGTGTACGGGCGCCCTGCGGTTCCGCCGAGACGCGGGCCGGCCCCCGCCGTAGAATTTCCGTTAGCCATCTTTCGATCCTTCCGTGATCGGGTGGTGGTCAGACGGTCGGGGGTGGTTCCAAGCACCCTTGGCCGTCGTCTTTTTTCCCCTGCACTTCGCGCAGCAGGGCCTTGCGCGTCATTCCTTCGACGCGTCGATCTTCTTTCGCACCCACGGCGCGCCGCCCAGCCGTTGCAGCTTCTCGCGCTGCGCGGGGCGCATGTTCACGGTGACCGGCACAATCGCCTCCTCTTCCGGCAGCGGCTTGCGGCCTGCGCCAGCGCGCGCCCCGCCAATCCGGGGGCTGCTTCTCCGGGAATCTTCTTTCATGTTGAACATCCCAGTCCCTAATTCAAAGAGCGGCAAGCGCTTTCGCTAAGCCGCTACGATGGCGCTCGGAGGCTAAGATGAGCAAAGCACTGGGGTGGTTGGGGGTTGTTCTCACTGTCGCATACCTGACGGGCTGGGGCCTTCTGGTCCATCACCGGGCGAACTCCTTCAGCGGCATGGAGCTAAATGCCATCGGCGACTTTCTCGGCGGCAGCTTTGGTCCGCTCGCATTTCTCTGGCTGGTGCTGGGCTTCTTTCAGCAAGGGATAGAGCTCCGCCAGAACAGTGCCGCGCTGAGGCAGCAGGCTGAAGAAGTCAAGGCAGCGGCGGCGCACGCCTCCGGTCTTCTGGAAGTGGCCAAGAAAGAGCACCAGCTCGAGTTGCAGAAGCTGCAGCGTGCGATGGACAGCGAACGCGTCGCGCTAGAGGCAGAGACGATGGCCCGGGCCGCCGCCGCCGCGGAGCGCGAGCGCCGAGCAGAAGCCCAGCGAGTTCGGAAGCTTCAGCCTGATTTCACGTTCGGTAGCGCTTTGCGCATTGAGGACCGATGCACCGTTCGAATGGTGAACGACGGCCAGTCGTGCCTTGACGTGGATGTTCAAATCAACGAGTCAGTCAGCTTCTGGCTTGACCCTGTACGGGTAGATCACTTCAGGTCTAAGCAGACGGAACTGCTCGTGTTTCAAATGGGAAGCCACCAGCCTGACGCTTCACGGATGCAAGTCAACTACACCGATCGCGAAGGAAACGAATACACCATCCATTTGGTAGCCGGGAGCACTGGCGAAATGATGGTGATCGAAGAGGATCCCGAGCCGCCCGAGCAAACCTGATGCATACAGCGTTGTTCTTGGCCCAGCAGCGCTTCCGGTCAACCCTTCCCGGCCCTGCGGTAGCCGTGCTCGAAGGCCTCACCCAGCCCTTCTCCTGCTGTTCTGAGCAACTCGTGGGTGATCTGCACCAATCCCCACCATTGTTCCGGCGGCACGAAGTAGATCGAGTTCGCCGCCACTTGCTGTACGAAGGGCTGGGCAGGTTTCCGGGTGAGGACGGCAAGGTCAGCGCAGGCTGCTAGAACACGTGCTTCTGAGGCGCCCCGCCGGAAGCGTCTCACGCCCAACCTTCTGCAGTCTTGAATGGTGCTCCCCAGGACCTTGCCGGCGCGAAGCGCCCTCGCTGCCGCACTGTTTGCGTCGTCCTGAGGGCCGTCGACGATAACGCTGTCCAACACCGGCAGCCATGTCACGGGGTGCCACGGGGAAAACGTAATGAGGTCGGGGAGCAAGGGGGCGAAAACATTTCTCTGCAGGGCGCGCCGACAGTGCAGTTGGGCTCCGAGCTCGCCGAATCCCTCAAAGCCCCAGACATCTGCGTTTTCCTTCAACAATCGCGCCTCTAGCGTGTGCCGGGGACCTTCCCATTCGGAGGAGTAGGACGGGATACCCACGCCCAGTTCGGTCCCCAACAACAAGCGGGTGGCTGCATCGTCACGAAACTCCCAGTCGTCGTTCGAGAGAGCGCGGTCGAACTCCTCTTCGCTCACATGCCGATCGGTCGGCTCCTTCCCATCGAAGGGCTGCTCTGATGTGTGGCAGGGGTCGCTCACTGCAACTGATACGAACAAGGAATCGTGCCCAGCCACGTGCCACGCCAGCGCAAAGCCGGAGGCTGTCTCTTTTTCGGCTCGGTGTGCCACATCTCTCAAAGCGTGAGTCAGCTGATTGATGGTCGCGCCTGAAACGCCCGGCTGCTGAGGACGCGAAATCAAGAAAGTCTTCGTTTCCGCGATGAGCGCGCTTGCTGGGTTGTGCATCGCGTTGTCGCTCACGAGTAGATCAGATCGCACGCGCAGGAGCGGTTGATTGCTGACGTCCACGATCTCCAACGGCAGCACAGGCAGCCTGCCCTGCATCATCTGTGCGACCGCATGTTTTTCAAGCGGCCGCCAGCTGGTGGAAACGGGCACAAGGAACACGGCGGCCCCGGGATGTGTCACGCGGAGACAGTTGGCATATGCAAGCAGTTCCGTTGCGAATTGGCGGGCGGCCGTACGTTCCCTCTTCAGCTCAATGACGATGAAGGCTCCGGAGACGACATCGCGCAGCACCAGATCCGGCAGCAGCTTGGCGGGCCGACTTGGTGAAACATTCTTCTCAGCGTACAAGAACTCCGGTTCAATCAGCGCGTCCAATATGCGGCGCGCACCCTGTACCGTGTGCGAGTGAACGTACGGCGCCGAACCACGGTCCTGCACCGCTGCGCGAAGCTCCGCGTCCGCAGGTTCGCAGCCCCACACGATTAGGTTGCTGAGCTGTCTGCTCCTCGCCTTCTCCACCATCCAGGCTTGGATCTCTGCTTCTGAGTTCATGGCGCTTTTGAGATTGAGCAGCAATTGTCCGCTCTCGACCGGCTCAAGCGAGCGACAGTGCCCGCGAGCAGCGCACGATCGGTAGACATCGCCAGCCGCCGCGCCTTATCGGGCTTTCACAAGCAGTCCGGCAACTCTGCGCCAAAGCGCCCTGCTTGCAGGGCATCCTGCCGGGAGCAGATACACGCCTGCCTCGGCCTGATCGATGCGCCTCCGTCGGTTGCGTAGATTGGCGCCGAGCGCGGGACGGATCATCCGCTCGTGGCAGCCGATGGCGCCGTTCTCCATTCAGTTGTTCTTGGCAGCAACGTGCTTGGTGAGCGCCACCGGGGCGGCCTCGATGAAGCTGGGGGACGTGTTGGTACCGACAGAGCCCTTGGCACTTCCCACCTGCTTTGCGCCGATGTTGAGGGTTGCCTGCCATACGTCGCCGACCTCGCGCGTGAACTGCGCGTAGCAAAGCGTCTTGCCTTCGCCATCGTCGATCGTGAAAACGCCAGCGTGCTCCGGGAGGACCGCGGCCTGAGCAGCGCTGGGTTCAGTTCGCACGCCGAGCATTACTGGAACGCGCAGGTAGTGCTCGCCTGGCTGAAAGTTGAACGCGTCCACCTTCACGAATGAGACCTGCGCGGTCTTCAGGACGAAGCCCCACTCCGCGACGCCCTGCGGCGCCGGGTGCGGCAGCCACTTGTTCAGAACTTCGGGCCTGATGTCGTCGAGACTGTTTGCCATCGGGTTCTCCGTCAGTGGCAACAGTATGCCGCGCGTCCCGGAAGGCTGCAGGAACGCTTTCCGGGGCGGCCGGCCCCCAAGCCAACCCAGCCCGCCGGGTTGCGCCCTGTCCTAGGCGCGCCGGCTTCGTTTCGCCAACCCGGCTGTCGTGCGCATGGCTCGCAGGTCGCTGCTGTGCGCCAATTCGCGGACGATCATGCGTGCGGGCGGCGCAGTGCGAAGGCCGTACTGGGCCATTCCCGGGGGAAAGCCCTGCGGTCGACCTTGATCTCTGCCGATGTCTCGCGAGTCCTGCCCAAGTGCGGATTTCAACTCATTGGACCTATGACTGGCGCCGAGGATGGCGTCGTGCTGCTCTACGCAAGAGGCCGCAAAGACTGATCTGGGCTGCTCCGGCCAACAGCGGCCGTCCGGTAGGCCGCGGGCCGGATGCTGTCCGGTGTCAGTGTCACGTGCTCAGCCCTGAAGAGCACAATGGATTCGCTCAAGTTGTGATGGCACCAAGCCGACTTCGACCTCGCAAAGCACGACCCGCCCGGCACGATCATGGGATGAGCCGGCCGGCCGGTACCACTCAGTGCGTCGTCCAGATCACGTACGGCTGTTGCGCGAGGTTCCGGGCCAGCCAATCGTCGATTGCCTGCAGCCGAGTCCAGCCGGACTGCGGCAGTGCCTCGCCCGAGGGATGCAGTGCGTCAGCGAGCCAAGGGGCCCCCGTGAGACGAAAGAGTGCCCGCGCATCCTCCAACAGCAGGAAACGCAGCCGGGGAAGTTGTCAGGACCACATGTGGCTTGTGCTTATGGACGACATCCTGCAGCAGTGCGAGGGCCGGTGGGTGCCACAGTCGCTCGTAAAGGTCACGGGGCTTTTCGGGAGCGGCAACGTCGTACCCACCATACGGGTTGTTTAGGCAAAGTACGTCGTCAAAGTCAAGAAACAGCAGCGGTGATGTCATTGGCATTGTGTTGGACGCTCGGTCAGTAGTAGGCCCGGCGATCGCGCTGGCTGCGAGCGGCAAGATTCTTCGTGCAGATGTGCAGCCCTGAATGCCCGAACGCGTGAGAGCAGTAAGCATCGATGCGGGCAGTGCAACGGCTGGCGAGGGCGCCCAGCGCCAACCGTGAATTCCGTGGCACCACGATCATTCGCCAAAGCGCTTGAACTTCACGTCCTTCGAGAGTTCTCGCACCAGCGCCTCGTAGCGCCGCCGCCGGTTAGCTTCCGCCTTGGCTAACGCATCGTTGACCATACTTTGGACGATCGCTTGTACACGGTCGACGTACTCATTGGAGTAGGGCCCGTGAACTTCGATAGCGATTCTAGTTTTGGGGGCATGGGGCATGTCAACGCGAAGCAAGGCGAGGACGGTCCTCAGCTCGTGGGGTTGCAGGCCTGCGCGCGCGGCCAGCTGCCGTTGGACGTGTTCGCGGACTTGGTCGTCGGCCCAAGCCAGCCAGTCCGTCGTGCGGTGGCGTTCAACGTAGCGCTGTGCGTAACGGGCGAGATCTTGCAGGTGCAGCCAGCGCACAAAGAGCAGGGCCTCATCGTCAAGGGGTTCGACGTGAGAGGAGGCTGCAGCCATCAGGCGTCCTTGTAAGGTTCGTGAAAGCTGCAAACACTTGGGGATCGAACACAGTCCAGTCCGTCAGCATTGCGTGCGGCCGCTCCTTAATAAGAGCTATCGCCCAAACTTGGCATCGGCGCGCCCTCGGAAGTACGTGCGAGCGGCGGCCGCGTTCCCCCGGAGGCGGGGGAGCAGAGCGAGTCATGCGCTCGCGAAGTGCTTGTCCATCGCATCACCCATCAGCTCCGGCGGCAGCACACTGGACACAGAGATCGTGGTCGGCTGTGGAACTCCGATTGGAGGCTCAATGAATTGGGGCAGCAGCAACTGAGCGAGTGTGCGGGCATGTTCCTCGATGATCTCCCTGCCGTTCACGATCGGCCGGTGATTCGCTTTCAACGCGCGATACGTGTCTGGAGAGAGCAGAGCGCGAGCCGAAAAGATGGGCGCGTTCAGTGCGGTGTGCATCAGCAGACCCACGCCGGGATGCCTTGGCTGGCGAAGCATGGCTTTCACGGTATCCCCGACCAGCGGAAGTAGGTAGCGGTGCTGGAGCTTCTGCACTTGGCAGCAGACTACCCAGAGCAGTGGTAATCCTCGCGTTGAACCAGCGTCGAAGTGACAACCGAGGCCGCTCCTTCGGCTTTGAAAAGGGCAAGGGTGTCGGCGCGGACCCTAGTCACCAGCTCCCACGAGCCGCTGAGCTCTGCAGCATCAGCATCGCACTGCGTGAGAACGCCGTCTACCGTGGCGGCCCTCTTCAGAGCTCGTTGCACGCGCTCGAAGTCGTCATCTGTTTCGTTCATCGTAGGAGTACTTCAAAGACACGCAATCGTCGTCTTGACCTCCGAAGTCCGCAATCGTTTTCGATTACGAATTCCCGGCAAGTACACGCTGCACGCGTACGCTCCCGTCGATCAGCAGAGGAGCCGACCCATGTCCAGATCTTCAGGATCGCCGGACCAACTAGCCGGCGTCAGTCGCCTGCTTTCCAAGGTACTTCGACACGAGCCCGAACTCATCGGAGTTCGCTTGGACGCGCAGGGATGGGCCGACATAGACAACCTGCTTCTGGCGATCGGTCGCGCGGCCAGTTCACCCTTGGCGGGTAAACGGCTTCGTGGCCTGCCCGCCGTCAACCGGCAGTTCCTCCAGCAGGTGGTAGCGGAGAACGACGAGGGACGATTCGCCGTGTCGTCCGACGGCACCCGCATACGAGCGGTGCAAGGTCACAGCGTCCGAGTTGACCTGGGCTACGCGCACGAGCAACCGCCCAAGGTGCTGTTTCACGGAACTGCAGCGGCGTCGCTGCCTTCCATCGAACGGCAGGGCCTGGTGCCCGGCTCGAGACATGCAGTGCACCTGTCTTCAGCGCGCGACGCTGCTCGCGCCGTGGGTGCCCGGCACGGCCGGCCTGTCGTTCTGACGGTCCTTGCCGGTCGCATGCAGCAGGACGGCCTCGCTTTCGCACAGGCAACGAACGGCGGGTGGCTCACGGAGTCGGTTCCGCCGAAGTACCTCAAGCGTCCACGGTAGCCGGTCCCTTCGCGCTCGTCATTTGCACCGGCATCGCGTCGTTCGCGCCAGGCGCCGGCGCCGGCCCGCCCTGCACGGGAGGCGATCGTCTTAGTACCGTGTCGCTGTCCATACGGAGCTCGCTATAAGCGGTGCCGGAATGTCACGGCGCTCTCTGAGAAACGGATGAGGAAAAAAGGAAAACCGGGCCCTTACGGCATCACCATCGACGACGTGCAACAGGCGGTTGACGCATTGAAGGCTCAAGACCGGCCTATTGGCCCCTACAACGTGCGGCTGGAACTCGGGAGGGGCAGCTACACGACCATCACAGCGCTGCTCCGCGAACTAGGCTTCTCGGGGCAGTCACCAAGGAAAAAGCGCGAGTAGCAGTATCTTGCGGCCCCGTTTGGGGCCGCTTTTCTTTGTGCCCGCTTGCAGCGCCGCTTCCCCGGGTGCCGGAGCATTAAAGCGGAGGCCTACACACAGGGCGAGTGTTCAACCCATTCGCCCGACTTCGGTGTGCAGCAGGTCAATGGGCTTCCCGTTAATGACACCCGTGTCCTTCCTCTTGGCAAGGAAAGGACTTGGACATGAACGAAAAAGACTTTAGAAATCAACCACTTAGCATAGGACATCATTACGCACTCCCTGTGCCGCTAAATGACATCTCGCGCGCGGCGGGAGGCCTCCGTCGTCGGGCCCGTAAGCGCCCAATGACAATTCCATCCCTGACCTTTGCGCAACTCAAAAGCGCCATGAGCGAGCGCACGCGCTCCGGCGACGGCATCTCTCCCAATTCCCTACCCAATGCTGTGAGTGCACTCGTGCAGTTCATGCAAGAGCGCGGGTACCGAGACGACGAGTGCGTCGGCACTCACTTTCGCGTCGGCTACTACCGTGCGATCTCCCACCACGTCACGGAACTTCAAAAGGAGAAGCGGCCGGGAGCGTACATCCGCAACCGCAAGGCACTGCTCAAGCAGTGGCGAGCGCTGGTGATGCAGCTGGATCGGTCAGCGGCGGCTCAGAACGCCAGCGAGACACCTTTTCAAAGCGCGCTGCGCGCGCTTTTTGCAGGAGTCGCGATAAAGACTACTGCCTTAAGGACGGGCGTGCCTCTCGCGACCATCAAACGCTGGATGGCCGGAGGCTTGCCCCAGCGCACCACGCTCCGACACGTTCAGCGCCCGGAGCACCATTTCGGTCAAGTCCCGGCACATTGACTGACCTGCTTGCCCCCGGGCGGCGGGATCCGTCTGGCCCTGAGACTCAGGAGGCGCCAGCCCCACAGGCCATCCCCTACCGGCGCCGACTCTCGGAACAGGTCAAGCTCCGATACGCATTGAAAGTTGCCAGTCCATCTCTCATGCGGGAGTGGCGTGAATTCGTTGAGCACAAGACGAGCCTTGGCGGCGGCGGTCTGAAGCGCCAGAAGAAGGGCAAGTGGTCGCTTACGCAAAGACCCATCGTGCCCGAAAGCGGCCTCCACTGGGCTGGCTCGATCCTGGTCCCCGGGGCAACCGGCGAGGCACTGCCAGTCGGCGACCATTAATTGGTCCCGAGTCTCCCAGTACCTCGGCTGGCTCACCCCGGGTGTCGAACACGGCGGACTTGGCTTGGCTCCCGAAGCAGCTCAGTCCCCGGCTGCGCTCGCGAATGTCCACCATCTCGAAGCTTTTGTGCATTGGCGAGTGGCTCGGTCTGGCGGGACGCACCACCGGGGGATTTCGAGCTTGCTCCAGTTTTTTGCAAGTCTCTGTCACCCGAAGACTGGATACCTGACCCAGACGCGCACCCGGTTCCCCGGTCATCGGTACTCTTATGACGAAGCGGACTGGGCGGCTAGATGCCACGCCGTTTTCGCCCGCGCGAAGGAGCTTTTGGACGAGGTGGGTGATAGCGCCGAGATGTCTCGTGATCCCAAGGCCCCCGTTGCGTCCATGCTCGCCTTGCCGAATCCGCTGCACGCCGTGACTGACGCAGTCGTCCGCATGGACGCAGCACGGCCGAACACAGGAGGCAAGACGGAAGCTCTTTGGGCTCGCGATCGCTTGATGGTCAAGCTCCTTGCATCCAACCCCCTGCGCGCAAAGAATCTAAAGTTGTTGACCATAGCGCCCAGTGTCCCGAGAGCTTCCGCAGCTGCGCAAGGAGAACGGTGAGTGGCGCATTGCCATAGACAGGAAGGACTTCAAAAACCAAGCGGGCGCAGCAAAGGATCGCGCCTACGACATGCCGGTCAGGAAAGAAGTCTGGAAGGATCTGGAGATCTACCTCAAGTCCTACCGACCCTTGCTCGCGGACCCCAACAACCCGTACCTGTTCGTGTCAGGTGACTCTTCAGGTGGGCCCATGTACAGCCTCAATCGACAGTTCGCAGCGATCACAAGGCGATACTTCAGAGACTGCCCCGGGGTGGGCCCGCATGTCATGAGGCACCCGGTCGCCACCGCGATCCTGAAAGCCCATCCGAACGCGTGGGGTGCTGCAGCGTACGTCCTGCATGACCGGGAGGAAACGGTCAGGAAGGCGTACGCGCATTTGCGCGGCGAGGACACTGCGCGTTGGCTGGACGCCATGATGACTGAATCGCTTAAGGGGCTGTGAGCTATGAGCGATTCGAGGATGCAGGCAGCGACATCACCTGTTTTCGACAAACCTTCACGCGCAAGCCGCCAACGTCGTCAGCCGAAAGCGCGCCGCGGCAGGGCTTTCAGAATGCGGCAAGTACGCCGGGGCGAGCCCGATGCTGGCGGCCGGCGGCAGGTCGATCAGCGGCCGATACGCAATCTTCTCGCTCACATAGCGCTGCATCACGGATGGCACCAGTGCGACCCCGAGACCGCTTTCCACTAAGGCAAGCAGCGTCTGGACCTGCACGCCCTGCTGCGCCACGCGTGGCATGAACCCTGCGCTCTGGCAAGCCAGCATCGCAGCGCTGTGCAGCCCGCCCGCCGAGCCCGCGCCGTACATGACGAAGGATTCATTGGCCGGGGCCTCGAGGCGCAGCGGCCCTCGCTCCGACAGCGCATGCCCCCGCGGCAATGCCACGATGAATTCGTCCTGCTCCAGCGGCAGCAACGCCGCGGCGCTGGAGCGCAGCAGCGGCGTGCGCACCAGGCCGACGTCCAGCCCGTGATCTTCCAATTGCTGGAGGATCGTGACCGAGGTGGCTTCGTGCAGTACGAGTTCGACGCCCGGGTACTCGGCCCGGAACCGCGGCACCACCTTCTGCAACATGCCGTACGTGGTGGTGCCGACGAAGCCGACATGCAGCGTCCCGCCGGTGCCTTCGACCGCACTGCGCGCCACGGCGCCGAGCTGGCTGCCATGGAACAGGAGTTTGCGCGCTTCCACCAAGACGGCGCGGCCGCTGGTCGTCAGCTGCACACCGCCGGCACCGCGATCGAACAGACGCGTGCCGAGTTCCGCTTCCAGCTTCTGAATGGACACGGTCAGCGGCGGCTGTGCCATGTGCAGCCGCTCCGCGGCACGGCGGAAGTTCAGGGTTTCGGCGAGGACGACGAAATGGCGGATCCGGCGCAGGTCCATGGTGCGTTGCTGGGGGTGAAGCCAAGCATAGCCCAGCGCCTCCACGGCTTGCGGCGGCGCCGGCCGCTCGTCCACGGCTCAGCCCTTGAACACCGGCGTGCGCTTTTCGAGGAAGGCGGCCACGGCCTCCCGGTGGTCGTCGGTCTGGTGGGAGAGTGCCCGGAACGAAGCGGCCATCTCCAGAAGCGTGTCCAGCCGCGTGTGCATTGCTTCGCGCAGGAGCCGCTTGGTGAGCCGGACGGCGTGCGGCGGATTGGCGGCGATCTTCGCGGCGAGCTCGTTCGCCGTTTCGAGCAGCTGGTCGGCAGGCACGACCCGCGACACCAGCCCCCAGTCGGCCGCCTGCTGCGCGCCAATCACTTCCCCGGTGAACGAGAGTTCGCTCGCACGCGACAGGCCGATCAGGCGGGGCAGCAGCCACGCGCCGCCGTCGCCGGGAATGATCCCCAGCTTGACGAAGCTTTCCGCGAACTTCGCGTGCTCCGACGCGATGCGGATGTCGCACATGCTCGCGAGGTCCATCCCGGCGCCGATCGCCGCGCCGTTGACGGCGGCGATCACTGGCACCTCCAGGTTGAACAGCGCGAGCGGCAGGCGCTGGATGCCGGTGCGGTACTCGTGGCGGATCTGCATGCCGCCGATGCTGCCGTTCGACTGCCGCTCCATATCTTTGATGTCGCCTCCCGAGGAGAACGCGGTGCCCGCACCCGTGAGGATCACCGCACGCACGCTGCGGTCGCTGTGGATGCGCTCGATCGCCTCCATGAAGTCGGCAACGGCCGTGTTGCCGGTCAGCGGATTGCGGCGGGCCGGCTCGTTCATGGTCAGCGTCACCACAGGGCCGTTCTGTTCGTAAAGGAGGAAGTTGGGCATGGCGGCGAGGGTAGGTGGGCTGCCCCTAAAAGTCCAATAGCAAAACGGAAGGTGGCGATACAGCCCACGTATCGGTCGGATCCGTAGAAACCCGAACCTTCAGAGTTAAACAGCCGGGCAGCTATACCGAATCGGTATCAGGAGAGGTCAACTAAATATTGGACGACCTGCCGCTCCGCCTCCTATCCTCGCCGCATGATGACCGCGCTGGGGCACCTGAAGGTGCTCGACCTCACCCGTATCCTCGCCGGCCCTTGGGCCACCCAGAACCCGGCCGACATGGGCGCGGAAGTGATCAAGGTAGAGCGGCCGCGCGTGGGCGACGACACCCGCCAGTGGGGCCCGCCGTTCCTCAAGGACGCGGCCGGCAGGGAGACAACCGACTCGTCTTATTTCCTCAGCGCGAACCGCGGTAAGCAGTCGATCACAGTCGACCTTGCCACGCCGCCAGGCCAGGAGATCATCCGGCTGCTGGCGCGGGACGCCGACGTCGTGGTCGAGAACTACAAGGTCGGCACGCTGGCGCGTTACGGGCTCGCCTACGAAGACCTGAAGAAGGTCAACCCGCGGATCGTCTACTGCTCGGTCACGGGCTTCGGTCAGGACGGCCCGTACGCAGCATTGCCGGGATACGACTACGTGTTCCGGGGGATGGGCGGCCTCATGAGCATCACTGGCATTCCCGAAGGAGAACCCGGCGCGGCGCCGATGAAGAGCGGTATCGCGATCAGCGACCTGCTCACCGGCATGTACGCGACCACCGCCATCCTCGCGGCTCTGGAGCACCGCCACGTCAGCGGCGAAGGCCAGTACATCGACATGTCCCTGCTGGATTGCATCGTCACGATCAACTCCTACCAGGCGATCAACTACTTTCTCTCGGGCAAGGTCCCCCAGCGCATGGGCAACGCGCACTCCAACATGGTCCCGTACCGGTGTTCCGGTGCAAGGAGGGCGACATCATCGTGGCGGTGGGCAACGACAGCCAGTACGCCGCCTTTTGCCGCGCAATCGGCCGCGAGCACCGGCCACCGATCCCGCGTTCGCCACCGGTTCGCAGCGCAATCGAAACCGTGCCGACCTCATCCCCCTGATCGCCGAGGCGATGCGTGCCCGCACGATGGAGGAATGGGTTGCCTTGCTCGAAGGCGCCAACGTGCCTTGCGGACCGATCAACGACATGAAGCAGGTCTTCGAAGACCCGCAGGTGCGGCACCGCGAAATGCAGATGGAACTGCCGCACGGCGCAGGCGTGCAGGCGCCAGCGGTTGCCAACCCGATCCGCCTGTCCGGCACGCCGATCCGGTACGGCCGGTCGGCGCCGCTGCTGGGCGAGCACAACCAAGCCGTGCTGCGGGACCGCCCGGGCCTCTCACCGGAACGTATCGCCGAACTGCACTCAGCGGGAGTCGTTTGATGAGCAACCTGCTGTCGGCCTTCCGCTATGCGGCCCTCCCTGCTTCGACGCAGGAGTTCCGCGCCGAGGTGCGCGAGTTCCTTCGCACCGCCTGGCAGCCCGGCCCACCGCAGGAGCGGGCGCGCTCCCGGATGGGCTTCGACGCCGCCTTCAGCCGCAAGCTCGCGTCCCGCGGCTGGGTCGGCGTGACCTTGCCGAAAGAGCACGGCGGCGCGAGCATGGACGCCTTCTCGCGTTTCGTGCTGGTCGAGGAATTGCTGGCCGCCGGCGCGCCGGTCGCCGCCCACTGGATCGCGGACCGCCAAAGCGGGCCTTTGATCAACAAGTTCGGGACCGAGGCGCAGCGGCGTTTTTATCTGCCGAAGATCTGCGCGGCCGAGGTGTTCTTCTGCATTGGCATGAGCGAGCCGAACGCCGGGTCGGACTTGGCCAGCGTCGGCACACGGGCGACCAAGACCGCTAGCGGCTGGAAGCTCAACGGCCGCAAGGTGTGGACCACCAGTGCGCAGCACTGCCGCTACATGATCGCGCTGGTGCGCTCGTCGGGCGAGCCGGCCGACCGGCAGAAGGGCTTGTCGCAGTTCATCGTCGACCTCTCACTGCCGGGTGTGACGGTGAGGCCGATCCATGACCTCGCAGGTGATGCGCACTTCAACGAGGTTTTCTTCGACGACGTCCTGCTGGCGGACGACGCTTTGATCGGGCAGGAGGGCAGCGGCTGGGCCCAAGTCAACGCCGAACTCGCGTTCGAGCGCAGCGGGCCGGAACGCATCTACTCCAGCATCGTTTTGCTCGAACACTGGCTTGCCTGCCTGCGGCGCGACGGCAGCGGCGCGCGGCACATGGAAACCATCGGCCGCCTCGCCACCCACCGCCACGCTGCGCCACATGTCGATCGCCGTCACCACCAGGCTGGTGGCGGGCGACAGCCCGGTCGTCGAGGCGGCGCTGGTCAAGGACATCGGCACCACCTTCGAGCAGGAGATCCCGACATTGATCGCAGCCGCCGTTGCCGCCGACCCGGCCGCCGACCTCGACGCCGACCTGCTGGCCACGGTGTTCTACCCGCCCCGGTGGCCCCCACTTTCTCGCTGCGCGGCGGCACCCGCGAGATCCTGCGCGGCATGATCGCCCGCGGTCTCGGCCTGCGCTAAGGACGCCCATGTTCGCGGACGCCATCGAAGACATCCTGCGCGACCACTGCACGCCCGCCGTGGTCCGCGCCATCGAAGCCGGCGGCTCGCCCGTCGCCCTGTGGGACGCACTGGCAAGCGCCGGCTTCCTCGAACTGCTTGCGAGCGAGGAGCGCGGCGGCGCCGGCCTGCCGCTGGCGGAACTGTTCCCGGTGCTCGCGCACTTCGGCCGCTATGCGGTGCCGGTGCCGGCGGCGCAGGCCATCGCCGCGCGCGCGCTGGTGGGCGAGGGCGTGCAGCTGCCGCAAGGCCTGCTGACGATCGCACCGGCGTTGCAGCGCGACGCCGCCGGCGGCGTCCGTTGCCCGCTGGTCCCGTTCGGTGCCATCGCCGACCACGTGCTGGCCGCCGACGGCGACCGCCTGGTGCTGCTGTCCTGCGCGCGGGCCCGGCGCGGCTCCACCGGCATCGCGCACAGCCAGCTGGCAACGCTGTCCTGGGCCGATCCCGCGGCCGCCGAGCCGATCGCCGGCGACGCCGCCGCGCTCCCGCCGCTGGCCGCCGCGGTGCACGCCGCGCTGCTGGCGGGCGCGCTCACGCGCGTCTTCGAGATGACCTTGCAGTACTGCAACGAGCGCAGCCAGTTCGGCAAGTCGCTGGGCAAGTTCCGGCGGTGCAGCACCAGCTGAGCGTGATGGCCGAACAGGTGGCCGCGGCGTCCATCGCCGCCGAAGCGGCCTTCCAGACCGACGGCCGCACGCCCCGCCTGCTGCCGGCCGCGATGGCCAAGGCCCGCACCAGCGAGGCTGCGCCCGGCGTCGCCAACACCGCGCATGCGCTGCACGGTGCCATCGGCGTCACGGAGGAATACGACCTGCAGCTGTTCACCCGCAGGCTGCACGAATGGCGGCTGGCGCACGGCGGCGAAAGCCACTGGCACCGCGTCGTCGGCGAGCAGGTGCTCGCCGCCGGCACGACGCTGGCGGAGTTCGTCCGCGCCGCTTGAACCAAAGACCAAAGAGGAGACAAACCCCCATGAACCGCAACCGCTTTCTGCTCGCCGCTGCCGCCCCGGCCGCGTCCACCCTGCTGCCTACGGCCACCGCGCTGGCGCAGGAGTTTCCCAGCCGGCCGATCAAGTTCGTGGTGCCGTTCGCGCCGGGCAGCGGCACCGACACCTCGGCGCGCTACTTCGGCAGGAAGCTGACCGAGATGACCGGCCAGCCGGTGGTGGTGGACAACAAGCCGGGCGCGAACGGTTTCATCGCGGTGCAGGCCGTGCTGGCCGCGCCCGCCGACGGGTACACCGTGTTCGTGGGGAGCAACTCCACGCTGGCCGTGAACGTCGCGCTGTTCCGCAAGCTGCCGTACAACCCGCAGGTCGACTTCGCGCCGCTCAGCATGATGATGCGCGCGCCGGCCGTCATCGTGGTGCCGCCGCAGTCGCCCTTCAAGACGCTGCCTGACCTCATCGCCGCGGCCAAGGCGCAGCCGGGCAAGCTCAATCACGGCGGCGGCTCCGCCGGCTACCAGCTGATGAACGAGGCGCTGAACGAACGCGCGGGCCGGAGATCGTGAACGTGCCTTTCAAGGGCGCGTCCGATGCGCTCACCGCTGTCGCTTCCGGCACGGTGGACCCGGCGTTCGCCGACATCACTGCGTCGACCGAGCTGGTCAAGAGCGGCAAGGTGCGCGCGCTGGCCGTCGCCTCCAGCCGGCGTGCCACCGCCTTGCCCGACGTGCCGCACATGGGCGAGGCGGGGCTGCCCGGCTACGGCGCCTACGTGTGGGTGGGCGCGATGGTGCCGGCGAAGACGCCGAAGGCCGAAACCGACAAGCTCGCCACCCTGCTGGGACAGATCGAACGCCTGCCTGAGACGAAGGCCTTCTACGAGAAGCTGGGAGCCGAGACCATGAACGGCGGCGCCGAGGAGATGCGCAAGTTCCGGGGCGAGGAGATCGAGCTGTGGAGACGCATCGCCGTCAAGGCGAAGGTGCAGCAGGAATGAACGACAACCACCAGCAGGAGACAAGCATGCAAGCCAGTTTCACCCGCCGCGCCGCGATCGCAGCCGCTGTTGCCACCATCGGCGTGATCGCCGCGCCGGCCTTCGCACAGGGCGCTGCCCGGCCGACCAAGCCCATCACCATGGTCGTGCCATTCCCGCCGGGTGGCCCGACCGACCTGGTCGCGCGCGTGCTGGCGCAAAAGCTCGGCGAACAGCTCGGGCAGAACGTCGTCGTCGACAACAAGGGCGGCGCCAACGGCAACATCGGCGCGATGGCCGTGGTGCGCGCGCCGGCCGACGGCTACACCATCCTCTACAACACCTCGTCGATCACGCTCAGCCCCGCGCTGTACAAGAGCCTGTCGTACAGCGTGGAGAAGGACTTCGCGCCGGTTGCGCTGACGGCCGTCGTTCCGCTGGCGCTGGTGGTGCATCCCAGCGTGCCGGCCAGCAACGTCAAGGAGTTCGTCGCGTACGCCAAGGCGAACCCCGGCAAGCTGAGCTACGGCTCCGCCGGCAACGGCAATGTGACGCACCCGGGCGCGTTCCAGTTTGCGCAGGCGAACGGCATCGACGCCGTGCACGCGCCGTTCAAGGGCAGCGCGCCGGCCGACCTGGCGCTGGCCAGCGGCGACATCCAGTTCATGACCGACACCATCAACTCGGTGATGGGCTTCGTCAAGGACAAGCGCATGAAGCTGCTGGCTGTGACCAGTTCGAAGCGCATGTCGCTGTTCCCGGACGTGCCGACGCTGGCCGAGTCGGGCATGCCCGGCTTCGAGGTCGGCGCCTGGCAGGGCGTGATGGTGCCCGCGGCCACGCCCAAGCCCGTCGTGGACCGCTTGAGCGCCGAGATCAACAAGGCCCTGCAAAGCCCCGACGTGCGCGCCAAGCTGGCTGTGCAGGGCGCCGAACCACTGGGTTCCACGCCCGCCGAGTACGGCGCGTACGTCAAGAACGAACTGGCGCGCTGGGCGCAGGTGGTCAAGGCCTCCGGCGTCACGATCGAGTAGGCGATGCTGCCGCTGCAAGGCATCCGCGTCGTCGACCTGAGCGCGGTGGTGCTGGGCCCCTATGCGAGCCAGAACCCGGCCGACTACGGCGCCGACGTCATCAAGGTGGAGCCGCCGGAGGGCGACTCCACGCGCCACACGGGCCCGAGCACCGAGCCCGGCATGGGCGCGATCTTCCTCGGCGTGAACCGCGGCAAGCGCAGCATGGTGCTGGACCTCAAGCGCCCGGAAGCGCGCGAGGCGCTGCTGAAACTGGTGGACACGGCCGACGTGCTGATGCACAGCATCCGGCCGCAAAAGCTGGCGGCGATCGGGCTCGACCCGCAGGCGCTGATGGCGCGCAACCCGCGCCTCGTCTACGTGGGCCTGCATGGCTTCGGCGAAGCCGGCCCGTACGGCGGCCGGCCGGCCTACGATGACATCATCCGGGGCATGTCGGGCAGCGCGGCGCTGATGGAGCGGCAGACCGGGACGCCGCAGTACTTTCCGACGATCGCGGCCGACAAGACCTGCGGGCTGGTCGCCACGCATGCGATCCTGGCGGCCTTGTTCGCGCGCGAGCGCACCGGCAAGGGCAGCTACTTCGAAGTGCCGATGTTCGAGACCATGGCGGCGTTCAACCTCGTCGAGCACTACTACGGCCACCACTTCGACCCGCCGCTGGCCAGCTGCGGCTACCCGCGCCTGTTCGCGCCGCACCGCAAGCCGTACCGCACCGCCGACGGCTTCCTGTGCGTAATGCCGACACCGACGCGCACTGGCGCCGCTTCTTCGCCGAAGCAGGGCGGCCGGATGCCGTCTCGGACCCCCGGTTTGCCAGCATGGCGGAGCGCACGCGCAACATCGACGCGCTGTACGGGCTGGCCGCGGAGATCATCGCGATGCGCGGCACCGCCGACTGGGTGGAGGCTTGCGAGCGGCTGGAGATACCGGCCGCGCGCGTCAACGGTCTGGAAGACCTGGAGCGCGACGAGCACCTCAAGGCCACCGGCTTCTTCCGCACCATCGAGGACCCTGCGATGGGGACGCTGCGCTTTCCCGGCCCGCCGGTCCGGATCGACCGCGAGCCGCTGCCGGTGCGCATGCCGCCGCGGCTGGGCGAGCACACTGAAGAACTGCTGCGCGAGATCAGCGCGTGCGAGGAGAGACCATGAACGACTATGGCAAGACGCCGCCGCTGCTGGGGCAGGGCTTCCACTTCCGGGACCTGCAGGTCGGCCAGCAATTCCAGACCTTCCGCCGCACCGTGACGGAGACCGACCTGGTCAACTTCATCAGTGTCACCGGCATGCTGGAGATGATCTTCATCGATGCCGAGGGCGCCAGTGGTGCGATCGGCGGTCGGCCTGTGCCGGGTGCATTGACCTATACGCTGATCGAAGGCTTCATCCTGCAGACGATGATCCGGGCACTGGCCTGGCGATGCTGGAACTGACGCAGAAGATCCACCTGCCGGTGCGCGTGGGCGACACCATCCACGCCGTGGTGACGGTCACCGGCATTCGGCCCACGTCGAAGGGGAACCGAGCGGTCGTCGACTCCGAGGTGCTGGTCTACAACCAGCGCAAGGAGCTGGTGATGACGTACACGGCGCGCCGGCTGCTGGCGGGACGCGCAGACGCAACTACAGCGCCTTGACCAGCTCCGGCACCGCCGTGAACAGGTCGGCTTCCGTGCAGTAGTAGTCGGCCACGCTGAAGATCGGCGCTTCCGGGTCCTTGTTGATCGCGACGATCACCTTGGAGTCCTTCATGCCGGCCAGTGCTGGATCGCGCCGGAGATGCCGGCGGCGATGTACAGCTGCGGGGCGACGATCTTGCCGGTCTGGCCGACCTGCCAGTCGTTGGGCGCGTACCCCGCATCGACCGCGGCGCGCGAAGCGCCGAGCGCGGCACCGAGCTTGTCGGCCAGCGGCGTCAGCACTTCGTTGAACTTCTCGCTCGAGCCCATCGCGCGGCCACCCGACACGATGATCTTGGCGGCGGTCAGCTCGGGGCGGTCGCTCTTGGCGATCTCGCTGCCCATGAAGGTGGTCTTGCCGCTGTCGCCGACGGCGGTAGCGGCTTCAACTTGCGCGCTGCCACCGGTCGCGGCCGCCGGGTCGAAGCCCGTCGTGCGCACGGTGATCACCTTGGTGGCATCGCCGCTCTGCACGGTGGCGATCGCGTTGCCGGCGTAGATCGGGCGCTCGAAGGTGTCGGGGCTGTCGACCTTGGTCACGTCGGAGATCTGGCCCGCGTCGAGCTTCGCGGCGACGCGCGGCGCGATGTTCTTGCCGCTCGCCGTGGCCGGGAACAGGATGTGGCTGTAGTTCGACCCAATGGCCAGCACCTGCGCCGCCATGTTCTCGGCGAGGCCGTGTTCGAAGTGCGCGCCGTCGGCGTGGATCACCTTGGACACGCCGGCAATCTGCGCGGCGGCCTTGGCGGCTTCACCGGCGTTAGCGCCGGCCACGAGCACGTGGACGTCGCCGCCGCAAGCGAGCGCAGCGGTCACGGTGTTGAGGGTCGCGCCGCGGACGGACGCGTTGTCGTGTTCTGCAACAACAAGTGCGGTCACTTAGATCACCTTCGCTTCGGTCTTGAGTTTCTGCACCAGCGCCGCGACGTCAGGCACCTTCACGCCGGCCGAGCGCTTCGGCGGCTCGGTGACCTTCAGGGTCTTGATGCGCGGCTTGACGTCGACGCCGAGGTCTTCCGGCTTCACGATGTCCATCTGCTTCTTCTTGGCCTTCATGATGTTCGGCAGCGTCACGTAGCGCGGCTCGTTCAGGCGCAAGTCGGTGGTGACGACCGCGGGCAGCGTGAGCTCCAGCGTCTCGGCGCCGCCATCGACTTCACGCGTGACCTTCACCTTGCCGTCGGCCACTTCGACCTTCGAGGCGAAGGTGGCTTGCGGTAGGTCGCACAGCGCGGCCAGCATCTGGCCGGTCTGGTTGCAGTCGTCGTCGATCGCCTGCTTGCCCAGATGACCAGGCCCGGCCGCTCCTTGTCGAACAGCGCCTTCAGGATCTTGGCCACGGCCAGCGGCTGCAGTTCCTCGTCGGTCTGCACCAGGATCGCGCGGTCGGCGCCGATCGCCATCGCGGTGCGCAGCGTTTCCTGGCACTGCTGGACGCCGCAGGACACGGCGATGACCTCGGTCACCACGCCCTTTTCCTTCAGCCGGACGGCCTCCTCGACGGCGATCTCGTCGAAGGGGTTCATGCTCATCTTCACGTTGGCGATGTCCACACCCGTGTTGTCCGATTTCACGCGGACCTTCACGTTGTAGTCCACCACCCGCTTCACGGGGACCGGGATCTTCATGTTCTGCAATCAGTAGCTGTGTTGGAAGCGGCGCTCAGCCCAGAAGGGCCTTGGCCGGATGTTGCGCTGGATCTCGCTGCTGCCGGCGTACACGGTGGCCGCACGCGCGCGCAGGAAGTGGACCATCACGTTGCAGCCGTCACGGTCGTCGGCCGGGTGCAGTCCGCCGCCCGCACCCAGCGCGTCGATCGCGAGGTCAGCGATGCGGCCATAGGTTTCCGACGACCAGATCTTCAGCAGCGAAACATCGGGCGGCAACGGCTCGCCGCGGCGTACGATCGCCGCGAACCGGGCGTACAACGAACCCAGGTCTTCGACGTCCCAGACAACTGGGCGAAGCGATCGCAGAACAGCGGGTCGTCTGCCAGCCCGGCGCGGCCGGCGAGCTCGCTCAGGCGCAGCAGCAAATTCTCGGGCGTCTTCGGGCTGCCATGCATCAGCCGCTCGAATCCCAACTGCGTCTTGGCGACCGACCAACCCCGGTGCAGGGGGCCGACGACGTTCGCGAGCGGCACCCGCACGTTGTCGAAGAACACGTCGCAGAAGTTCGCTTCGCCGACGATGTCGCGGATCGGCCGCACCGTGATGCCAGGCGTATCGAGGGGCAGCAGCACGAAACTGATTCCCCTGTGCTTTGGGGCTGACCTGTCGGTGCGCACCAGCATGTACATGTGCGTCGACTCGTGGGCCATGGTGGACCAGGTCTTCTGCCCATTGATCACGAGCTCGCTGCCGTCCACGTCGCCCGTGGTCCGCAGGCTGGCGAGGTCGGAGCCGGCCCCCGGCTCCGAGTAGCCCCGGGCCCAAAGGTGCTCGCCGCTGAGGATGCGGGGCAGGTAGTGCGCCACCTGCTCCGGCGTTCCGATCTGCAGCAGAGTCGGCCCCACCATGTTGATGCCGTGGTCGGGTACGCGCGCGGCGCCGTGGCGCTCCTGCTCCTCGATCCACACCAGCAGCTTGCCAGGCGACAAGCCCATGCCGCCGTGCTCGCGAGGCCACGCCGGCGCGATCCAGCCATGCCGCGACAGCGTGAAGTACCACTCCCGGATCTCGCTCCAGCGGGCGCGGCCGATGATGTGGCGCTTGTCCGGGGGATAGTGGGTCTCGATGAAGCTCCGCGCTTCAGCGCGAAACGCCTCGTCGGTCATCGTGTTGTGGTCGGTCATGCGGTCGCGGCTACCGGAAGGGACTGCGGATGGAGGCATGCGCGGGCGTGCAGCGCGCGGAGTTCGGAAGCGTTGCCGAGCCATGCGGACAACGCGAGTGCGCGCTTCAGGAACAGCCCCACTTCGCATTCGTCGGTGTAGCCCATGGCACCGTGCATCTGGGTCGCCTCCTTGGCGGCGAGCAGGGCGGCGGACGAAGCGCGTGCCTTAACGCGCGCTGCGCGCATCGGCAGGTCGGGTGCGCCGGCGTCCGCCGCGGCGCAGGCGTCGTCGAGGGCGGCGGACACCAGTTCCTGCTGCAGGTGCAGGTCGACAGCGCGGTGGCGCAAGGCTTGGAACGTTCCGATGGCCACACCGAACTGCTCGCGCGTGCGCAGGTGGTGCAAGGCACGGGCGGTCACACCGCGGATCACACCGAGGAGTTCGGCAGCGGCGGCCAGCTTGGCGAAGTCGAGCCCCCGGGCGAGAGCCTTGAGGCCACCGGTGGCGAAGCCAGCAGATGGGCCGCTCCGACGTGCACGTCGTGCATCGTGACGTCCGCAGCGGAGGACCCATCCGCGAGTGTGCAGGGCCGTGCGTCCAGCCGTCTGCACCTGCGGGCACCCAGAAAAGCGCGACGCCTTGGTGCGTCTGGGCCGACACTACCAATCCGCTCCAGTTCGCTCCGGGCCGCACCAGGGATTTGGCGCCACGAAGCGTCCATCCGCCCGGAACGGCTTGCGCGAGCGTCTCGCAGGCAGTGGATGCCCCAAGCCGTGCGCTTTCCTGCCGGCGACAGCGGGCACCAGGCTGCCGTCGGCCAGTCCGGCCAGCACTTCGTCACGCAAAGGCGACGGCTCGGAAGCAGCCAGAACGCAGGCCCCGAGTACGGCGCAAGCCGCAAGCGGTTGCGGTGCCGCGGCTCGCCCGAGTTCCTCCAGCACTACAGCCATTTCCCGCAGGCCCAGGCCACTGCCGCCCCGTTCGGCATCGACCATCAGGCCGGACCAGCCGAGCTCAGCCATTTCGCGCCAGAGGGCGTGCGCCGCGTCGGGACCCACGTCGCGCAGTTCACGCACGTGCGTGCTGGCAAGGCGCGAACGAGCGAACTCGCCGGCGCTGTCGCGCAACATCCGCCGAACTTCCGCGTGTTCGTCCATCACGCGGCTCCCTGAGCGGCGTCGTCTTCGCGGTCCATGCGCTCCCAGTCCAGCTGCGCCGGCTCCTTCGCAACGAAGCGCGCGACGGCGTCGCGGTGATACGGCGTATCGCGTGCCACCGCCTGTGCCATCGCCTCCATGTCCGGGATGGTCCGGTTGTCCGTGCAGCGACTGGTTGAGGATGTTCTTGGACAGCGCCGGGGCTGTCGGCGAGGCCTGCGTAAAGCGGCGCGCCATGCGCTGCGCACGCTGCAGCAGCTCGCCGTGTGGATGCACCGAATGCACCAGTCCCATGGCGAGTGCCTCGGGCGCATGAACGCGGCGAGCGGAGAAGATCAGTTCCTTGGCGCGCTGGACACCGACCAGCCGCGGTAACAGGTACAGGCTGTTCCAGTCCGGCACGAGCCCCGTGCGGCCGAACGACTGTACGAAGAACGCGCGCTCGCTGGCCGGATGATGTCGCCCATCAGCGCCAGACTGAAACCCGCGCCCGCGGCGGCGCCGTCGACTGCCACGATCACAGGCAGTTCCGGGTTGGTCAGCGCGAGAATGCGCGCCTGGTCGTTGCGCATGCGTTGCCGCGCGTCCATCACGGCGCTGGCGGGCTGCGCACCGGCGCTGCGCGCGTGCTGTGCCTTCACGTCGCCGCCGGCACAGAAGTGTCCGCCCGCGCCCGTCAGCACGAGTGCCTTGACGGTCTTGCCGGCTTCGGCGCGCAGGCGCGCGAGCACGTCGTCGATCTCGGCGCGCATCTCGATGGAAAGCGCATTGCGGGCTTGCGGCCGGTCGAGCGTGAGTGTCGCCACGTCGGCATCGACGCTGAACTGGATCTGTTGGTAGGTCACACGTAGGTCTCCTGCTGCCGCCAATATCCCAACACGGGGCCGCTAGCGTCAAGCTTTCGCTCGTGATCGCCCTTCCATTTCACATGCTTGAAATGAGGCGGGAGTTGGCTGCGGACGTAAGCAAGCGCAGCAGAATTCCGCGCATGACCAGAATGCCCGCCGCCTTGCAGCACCTCGCGTTGCCCGTGATCGCCGCCCCGATGTTCATCGTCAGCACGCCGCGGCTGGTGATCGCGCAGTGCACCAGCGGCATCGTGGGCTCGCTGCCTGCGCTGAACGGCCGCACCAGCGAGCAACTCGACGAGTGGCTTGGCGAGATCAACGACGCGCTGGCGGCATGGGACCGCGCCTATCCCGAGCGGAGGTCGGCGCCGTACGCCGTCAATCTCATCGTGCATCGTTCCAACGCGCGTCTCGAGCGTGACATCGAGGTGTGCGTGCGGCGCGGCGTGAAAATTTGCATCACCTCGCTCGGCGCGCAGGCCGCCGTGAACGACGCGTTGCACGCCGCCGGCGTCTTCGTCTTCCACGACGTGATCAACCGCCGCTTCGCGCTCAAGGCATTGGAGAAGGGCGCGGATGGCCTGGTCGCGGTGGCGGTAGGCGCAGGCGGCCACGCGGGCACCAAGAGTCCGTTCGCCTTGATGCAAGAGTTGCGCGCGGAGTTCGACGGACCGATTGCGTTGTCGGGCGCGATCGCCACCGGCGACGCCGTGTTCGCCGCCCGGGCGCTCGGCGCCGACTTCGCCTACGTGGGCTCCGCCTTCATCGCGACCGAGGAAGCCGCCGCCAGCGACGCCTACAAGGCGGCGGTGGTGGCGGCCAGCTCGGATGACATCCTCTACACCAACTGCTTCACGGGTGTGCACGGCAACTACCTGCTGCCCTCGATCCGCGCGGCCGGCCGGATCCCGACAACCTGCCCGCGCCCGGCGCCGGGAAGCAGGTGGAACTCGGTGGCGAGATCAAGAAGGCGTGGAAGGACATCTGGGGCTGCGGGCAGGGCGTTGCTCCCGTGCAAGCCGTCGTGACCGCCGCCGCGCTGGTGGGGCGGCTGGCGCGGGAGTACGCGCAGGCACGGGAACGCCTGAACCTCGCCTGAGGATCAGGCCAGCCGTTCGATGATCGTGGCGTTGGCCATGCCGCCCGCTTCGCACATCGACTGCAGTCCGTAGCGGCCGCCGGTGTCCTCCAGCGCGTGCAGCATCGTCGTCATCAGCCGCACGCCCGAAGCACCGAGCGGGTGGCCGAGGGCAATCGCCCCGCCGCGCGGGTTCAGGCGGGCGGCGTCGGCGCCGAGTTCGCGCTGCCACGCCAGCGGCACCGACGCGAAGGCCTCGTTGATCTCGAAGTGGTCGATGGCGCCGACCTGCATGCGCGCCTTCTCGAGGACTTTGCGCGTCGCGGGGATGGGTGCGGTGAGCATGTCCACCGGGCTATCGCCGCGCACGTCGAACGCGACAAAGCGGGCCCGCGGACGCAGTCCCAGCCGCATGGCGGTCTGCTCGCTCATGATCAGCATGGCCGAGGCTCCGTCGGTGATTTGGGACGCATTGCCGGCGGTGACGCTCCAGTCGATCTGCGGAAAACGCGCTTTCATGGCGTCGTTCTCGAACGCGGGCTTGAGCGAGGCGAGGCGTTCCACCGTGGTGTTCTCGCGGATGGTTTCGTCTTCCTCCACCATGCCGGTCGGCGTGGCCACCGCGCAGATCTCGCGGCGGAAGCTGCCGGCCGCGCGGGCGCGGGCGGCGCGGGCATGCGACTCCGCCGAATACCGGTCCATAGCATCGCGGGTCAGACCCCAGCGCGCAGCGATGATCTCCGCCGAGATGCCTTGCGGCACCAGGCCCGGCGCGTAGCGCGCGGCCATGCCCGGGCCGGCGGAGTCCTGCCCGAGCTTGGAGGTACCCATGGGAATGCGGCTCATAGACTCGACGCCGCAGGCGATCGCGACGTCGTAGGCGCCCGCCATGATCCCCTGCGCCGCGAAGTGAACGGCCTGCTGGCTCGATCCGCACTTGCGGTCGATGGTCGTGGACGGCACGTGCTCCGGATAGCCGGACGCCAGCCAAGCCATGCGCCCCGGCGTTCCCGACTGCTCGCCGACCTGGCTCACGCAGCCGCAGATCACGTCGTCGACCGTGCCCGGATCGATGCCAGTGCGGGTCAGCAGCGCGCGCAGTGTCTGTGCGAGCAGTTCGACGGGGTGCACACCTGAGAGCGCGCCGTCGGCGCGCCCGCGCCCCATCGGTGTTCGGAGGGCTTCGACGATGACGGGAGTGTTCATGGAGACTTCCGGGTGTGGATGAAGGACTGCGCAAGAGCGTACCGGCTCGCCCCACAGGCGGCGTCGTCGGAAGCGACGAAGCAGCGCGGGCGCCGCTGGGCCACACTCGGCGAACCATGAAGACACCTGCAGTTCCCGACGCTCGCCTGCCGGCCACCGGACCGCGCGTATGCGCGTCCCCCTCATCTGCGCGCCCATGTACAAGGTGACCACGCCCGAACTCGTGATCGCCGCGCGGCGCGCCGGCATCATCGGCGCCCTGCCGCGCGGCAACGCCGGCAGTCTCGAGGAGTTCGACGCCTGGCTGGGGCAGATCACCGCTGCCGCTGACGGCACGTCCGCTGCGCCGCCGCTGGCCGTGAACCTCTCCACCCGCATGGCCGCCGAGGACATGGAACGGCACCGGCGGCCTGTGTCCGTCATGGCGTGGAACTCGTCATCAGCGCAACCGGCGACCCCACCGAGCTGGTGCGGCGGGCGCGCGGCCATGGACTGCCGGTGTTCTGCGACGCGGTGAACCTGCGCTTTGCCGAGAAAGCGGCCGCGGCCGGTGCGCAGGGGATCATCGCGATCGGTGGAGGTGGCGGCGGGCATGCGGGAACCATCAACCACCTGACCCTCGTCGCTGCGATCCGGCGCGGCTTCGACGGCACGATCGTGATGGCCGGCGCCGTGGGCAGCGGTGCGGATGTGCGTGCTGCCGAGATCCCGGGCGCCGACCCCTACATGGGAACGCGCTTCATCGCGACCCACGAATCGGGCGCTGCGCCGGCGTACAAGGAGATGCTGGTGCAAGCGCGTTCCGGCGACCTGCTCTACACGCCCAACGTCAACGGCGTGCCGGCGAGCTGGCTGAAGCCGTCCATGCGGTCTCACGGCCTGGATCCGGAGAACCTGCCGCGACGCGAATCAGGTGCACGTGGCTACGCGCATCTGCCAGAGGGCGTCGTGCCCTGGTCCAACCTTTGGAGCGCCGGGCAAGGCGTCGAGATGATCGACGCGATCTGTCCGGTGGCCGAGCTCGTCGACCAGGTCGAGCGCGAGTACCGCGCGGCTTGCGCCGTGCCGGTGTTCCACGCACGGGCCCGCTGAGCTGCCTCCGGGTCGGCGGCAGCGAGCTTCTTACTGCACCTTGATGTTGGCCAGCCGGATCACTTCGCCATAGCGATCGAAGTCCGCCTGCAGCCAGTCTTGAATGCATCGGCATCTTCGTGGAAATGCGCGTTGCCGTGCTTGGCCGCCGCTTCGGTGTACCCGGCGCTGAGCACTGCAGCCTTGAGTGCGGCCCGCATCCGGTCGACGATCTGCTGCGGCGTCTTGGGCGGCAGCACGATCCCCATGCTGGAGTCGATCTGCAGCGACTTGTAGCCTTGCTCCAGCGCCGTCGGCAGGTCGGGCAGGGTGGGGGCGCGCATGGTCGAGACGAAGGCGATCGGACGCAGGCGACCGCTCTGAATGTGCGGCATCGCGGACGTGGCGTCGACCACCATGGCAGCCACCTGTCCGCCGATCACGTCCTGCATCGCGGGCGCGCTGCCGCGGTACGCCACGTGCGAGATCTTCAGCTTCTGCTCCGGGCGAACAGCTCCAGCCCGTGTGGCCCAGTCCGCCGTGGCCGGCGCTGGTCACCGCGGTGCCGGGGTTGCGCCGCAGGGAGTCGACGAACTCGGGCATCGTCTTGACGTTCATCTTCTCCGGGTTGACCACCAGCAGGATGCGGGTTGAGACGAAACGGCCGACCGGCACGAACCGGTTTTCCACGTCGAGCTTTTTGTTGGCGAAGTGCAGCGCATTGGTCGACGTGTTGGCCACGAGTCCGATGGTGTAGCCATCGGGCGGGCTGTTGGTGACCGCGTCCATGCCGACGACGCCCGCGGCGCCGGTGCGGTTCTCCACCACCACCGGCTGCTTCAGTTCGTCCTCCAGCGCCTTGGCGATGGATCGTGCGATCACGTCCGACGGTCCGCCTGCCGCGAAGCCGGTGATCAGCTTCAGGGGCTTGGTCGGAAAGACCTGCGCGAACGCGGGCGTCGCGACTTGGAGGGCGGCACATGCCGCAAGGCTGGTGGCCGGGGTTCGCAGGATCTTCATCTTTGTCTCCGGTTTCGTTGTGTTTGGGATCTCTCAGGCGGGCAGGCCGACCATGTCGGCGGATACGCGCCACAGTCGCGCGGCGTTCTCCGGGTCGACGGCGTAGCGCTTCACGCCCACCCCCGGGTTCTCCTCGGTCCAGGGTGCGGCTTCCTGGCATTCCTCGAAGTAGCGCGCGCCCACGGCCGCAAGTTCGGGCGCTGCCGCCAGCCGGTGGCTGTGGCGGCGCACTGCTCGGGCGTGCGCCACTTGGCCGGCGTTTTGCCGTTCTCGTCGAGCCAGCCCATGCGCCGGCGTTCGTCTTCGCCCAGTGCTGGTGCAGGCCGGTCAGCGAACCACCGGGATTGAGCGTGTTGCTGCGCACGCCGCGATCCCGCAGCCGCTCGTCGACTGCCACCGCGAGCAACGCACAGGCCGTCTTCGACTGGCCATAGGCATCCCACGTGTTCCGGGGCGTGCTGCGGAACTGGATGTCGTCGTAGCGGATGTCGGAGCGGCGGTGACCGATCGAGCTGACGGAGACGACCCGTGCGCCTTCGGCGCGCACCAGCGCCGGCTCGAGCAGCCGGGTCAGCAGGTAGTGGCCAAGGTAGTTCACGGCGAACTGCCGCTCGACGCCGTCGTCGGTGTAGCCCCGGGGGCTGGCCATGATCCCCGCGTTGTTCACCGGGATGTGCAGCGCCGGCGCGGCCTGGGCGAAGGACTGCGCGAATGTGCGCACGCCGGCATGCGAACCGAGGTCGAGCGGCAACGCATGCAGGAGGGCAGTCGGGTCGTGCCGGCGCCAGGCATCCACCGCCGCCTGCGTCTTGGCCATGTCGATGTCGGCCACATAGACGGTTGCTCCTGCTTTCGCCAGCGCGCGGGCGGTGGCGTAGCCGAAACCCGCGCCGCCGCCGGTGACGAGCGCGGTCTTGCCGCGCAGGTCGGTGCCAGCGACGACGTCGAAGACGGTGGCCTCGCGGTCGAACCGGGAGGTGATGCGCGCGGTTTCGCGCGCCGAATCGGTAGATTTCATGGTGGGATGGAGTAGAGGAGTTGTGGACGGGCCGGTTGGCGTCAGCGCACCTTGTGTGACCAGAGCTTGGCGGCGAGGTAGCCGTCGAAGCACTCAGCGCCCCCTTCGCGGCCGTAGCCGCTGTCCTTGACGCCGCCGAAGGGCGTGCTGTCGCCCGCGCCCATGAAGTGGTTGATGGACACGATGCCGCAGTCGATCTCCCGCAGCAGCCTGTCGGCGGCGGCGCTCGAGTGCGTGAAAGCGAAAGCCGAGAGCCCGTACGGTGTGTCGTTGGCCAGCGCAATGGCTTCGTCGAGCTCGCGGAACGGCATGAGCAACGCGATGGGCCCGAACGGCTCCGTGTGCAGCGCCTCGACTGCGGCGTCCACCGGGTGAGCACGGTCGGCGCGTAGTAGAAGCCGCGGTCGCCGAGCCGTTCTCCGCCCGTCACCACCTGCGCGCCAGCCGAGCGAGCCTGGTCCACCAGACGCTCGGTCGCCTCGCGCCGCCGCGCGTTCGCCAAGGGGCCCATCTGGCTCTCGGCGTGAAAGCCGGAGCCGACACGGATGCCGCGCGAAGTCGCGACGAAAGCTTCCGTGAAGCGGTCGTACGTGCTCTCGTGCACGTAGAAGCGCGTGGGCGCCATGCAGATCTGGCCGGCGTTGAGGAATTTGCGCTTGGCGCAGGCTTGCGCTGCGGCGACGGCATCGTAGTCGTCGCACACCACGACCGGCGAATGGCCTCCCAATTCCGGGATGGCCGGCTTGAGGTGGCGACCCGCCAGCGCGGCGAGCTGCCGGCCGACGGGCACCGAACCGGTGAAGCTGATGGCGCGCACGATGGGCGAGGCGATCAGCTGCTCCGACACTTGCGCCGGGTTGCCGAACACCATGTTCAATGCGCCGGCCGGCAGGCCGGCATCCAGCAGGCACTGCGCGATCCAGATGGCGGAGCCCGGAGTTTCCTCGGCCGGCTTGATGACGACGGTGCAGCCTGCGGCCAAGGCGGCCGTCATCTTGCGGCCGGGCGAGGCTGCCGGCCCGTTCCGGGGCGTGAATGCCGCGATGACGCCGACCGGTTCGCGCACCACGAGGTTGTTGATGCCTTCGGTGGCGGGAACCATTCGGCCGTAGATGCGCTGCGCCTCGGCTGCATGCCACTCGAACACGCCGGCAAGCCGTTCGACCTCCACGAGCGACTCCGCCAGCGGCTTGCCGAGTTCGAGCGTGATGGTGCGGGCGATGGACTGCGCCCGCTCGCGGAGCAGCGCGGCGGCGCGCACCAGCACCGCGGCGCGACCGGGGGCCGGCGTGCGTCGCCAGCCAGGAAAGGAGGCCTGCGCCGCGGCGAGCGCGCGTTCCACGTCCGCGGGCCCAGCCTCGGGCAAGCGGCCGATGACGTCGCCGGTGGCGGGGTCGATCACATCGCACGCGGCGCCGTCGGAGGCTGGACCCATTCGCCGGCGACCAGCAGGCGCAGCGGCGGATAGAAGGATGCGGGATGCGCGGGTGCGGCTTGCTGCAGCACTTCGGTGTTCTGTGGGGACATTCGGCCTCGTCTCCATCGGTCGATGGGCGGGGCATTCTTGACTGCGGGGTGGATCGGCTCGTCGTCGTTACGGACGATTTTTGGGCTCCGCGAGCCTCATCGAGTGGCTTGGGCGTGGACAGCCACGGCGGCGCCGCTTATCGTTCGGGCCCGCAGTCCACACGGAGAAACGCATGGGTCCCTTGCAGGGCATCAAGGTCATCGAGATCGCCGGCATCGGGCCCGGCCCCTTCTGCGCCATGATGCTGTCGGACATGGGCGCGCAGGTGCTGCGCATCGACCGCGCGGATTTGGTCGATGCGCCCGGCGAACGCGACCCGCGGTTCGAGTTCACGCACCGCGGGCGACCGTCGGTGGCGCTGGACCTCAAGAATGCGAATGCCATAGCCGCCTTGAAGCGCTTGCTCGCGGATGCGGACGTGCTGGTGGAGGGCTTTCGCCCCGGTGTGATGGAGCGCCTCGGACTCGGGCCGGACGATTGCGCGGCGATCAACCCGCGCCTGGTCTACGGGCGCATGACCGGCTGGGGCCGGGAAGGCGTGCTCGCGCAGCGCGCCGGCCACGACATCAACTACATCGCCATCACCGGCGCGTTGCATGCGACTGGTCCCGCCGAGGAGCCGGTGCCGCCGCTGAACCTCCCGGGTGACTTCGGAGGCGGCGCGATGTACCTCGCGTACGGCATCGCCTGTGCGCTGGTCGAGCGCGAGCGTTCGGGCCGCGGGCAGGTGGTGGACGCCGCGATCGTTGACGGGGTCCACTCGCTCATGACCTTCATCCATGCGGCCCATGCGCGCGGCGAATGGGTGGACCGCCGCGCCTCCAATGTGCTGGATGGCGGCCGGCCCCGGTATGGCTGCTTTGAAACGGCGGACGGCAAGCACGTGGCCATCGGAGCGATCGAGCCGCGCTTCTACGCGCAGTTGATCGAAGTGCTGCGATTGCCCGCATCGGAGCTCCCGGCGCAGCACGACGCACAGGGCTGGGCGTTGCTGCGCGGCCGGCTTGCGGCGGCTTTCCGCACGCGCACGCGCGACGCCCGGTGCGCGTTGCTGCAGGACACGGATGCATGCTTCGCGCCGGTGCTGGGGATCGAGGAGGCGCCCGATCACCCGCACAACCGCAGCCGCGGCGCTTTCGTGGAAGTGGCGGGTGCGCGCCAGCCGGCGCCTGCGCCACGCTTCAGCCGTTCGCACGCGAAGATAGCCGGCGCGGCGCCGCACGTCGGCCAGCACACACGGCAGGCGCTCGCCGCTTGGGGACTCGAGGAAACGGAGGTGGACGCATTGCTCGCCAGCGGCGCGGCCGTCCAGTCCGTCCGAACGCGCTGAACTCCCGCTAGGAAATCAGGCCAAGGCGCCGACCGATCGCCACCGCCTGCGTGCGGCTCTGCGCATTCAGCTTCATGTTGATGTTGCGCAGGTGGGTGCGCACGGTGCTTTCCGAGACGCAGAGGCGGCTGGCCAGTTCCACGTTCGAGGAACCGTCCGCCAGCAGCTGCAGCATGCGCGACTCCTTGGGCGTCAGCGCCTCGATCGCGCCGAACTCGGGCGCCTCGGGCGGTGCGGGCAATGGGCCGAAAGCGCGCAGCAGGCGCTGCAGGTAGTCGTCGAAGATCGGCTGTCCGGCGATGCCGCGCAGGTATTGCGGATGCGCCTGCAAGAGCTGCAGCAACTGCCCCGCCGGCAGCCCCTCGTCGACCACGAGGCGGACGAAACCTTCGCCCGACAGGGCGTGCAGCAGCTTGCCGAGCTGGGCCAGCGCTTCCGGCGTCGCGCCCTGGCGCCGCCGCGCGATCGCCAGCAACAGGCGCAGCTTGAGGGAGCGCCGTTTCTTCTTCTGCGCCGGGGCGAGCGCCAGCGCCTGTTCGCCCTGCCGCACTGCCTGCGAGGCATCGCCGAAGCAGGTCTCCCAGCGCACCCGGCCGAGTGCCGGGTCTTCCAGTTCGTGCGCCGGCAGCCGCAGCTTGGCCACGTGTTCCCACACGTCCTGTTCGTCGGCGGCGGCGCGTTCCAGTTCCAGCCTGGCGGCGTCGGCGTCGCCCTGCAGCACGTGCAGGTGCGAGCGCTCCAGGCGCGCGCTGGCGGAGATGCGTGGCAGCTTGCGCTCGTGGCCTTCCTGTTCGAGCTGCGTCAGCAATTCCCGTGCGTGGTCGCGATTGCCCTGCTGGAACGCGATGCGCGCCAGCATCACGTGGCCCATGACGATGTGGTCCCGCAGCCCGACGTCGCGCGCCATGGGCACGTACACGCCCAGCAGGTACTCCGCCTGGGCGAGCTCGCCGGCCTCGTACAGGGCGAGAGCATACGGAACGCCGGCGAACGCGTTCCCGCCCGCGTGCCGCAGGTGGTGCTGGCCGCCGGCGTGCACGGCGAATCGGAATCGCGCAGTGGCCTTGCGCAGCAGCCCCTCCTCGAGTTCCAGCAGGCCCTCTACCGTCTCCGCGTACATGCTGTTGAAGTGGCTGCGCGGGCCGCCCTGTGACCGACGCGCCGTGCCCAGCAGCCGGTGCGATTCGCGGTACTGGCCCATGACGAGAAAGGTGTAGGCCATGGTCGTCGCCAGCACGCTGTCGGCGAACGGGTGCCCGGTGGGCAGCGCCAGCAGGCTGCGGCGGCCCACGTCGTAGGCGGCCTCGTAGCGGTCCATCATGCCGAGCAGCAGCGGCCGCAAGGCCAGCACGTGTGGCGCAACCAACGGGTCTTCGGCGGTGCGGCCAGAGATGTCGAGCAGCCGCATCGCCTCCCGTGGTCCGCGCGTGAAGCAGACGGCCCAGACCTTGGCCATGTCCAGCAGCGGCCGCTCGCGCACGGCGGCGGAGGGCAGGGCGTCGAACCAGCGCGCCAGCAGTCGCATGCGGCCGACCTCCAGCAGGTCGTCGGCCTGCGTCTGGAGCAAGTCCATGGCGCGCTCAAAGTGTCCGCCTTCAATGGCGTGGTCGATCGCCGGCACCGGACGTTCGTTGCGCTCGAACCAGTACGACGCCGCGAGATGGAGCTGCGGCAGGATGGCCGGCTGGTCGCGCACGAGCTGACCGCGCAGGAACTCGGCGAACAGGCTGTGGTACCGGTAGGCGTCTTCCCCTTCGATGGGGACGAGGAACAGGTCGGCCGCGGCCACCCGCTGCAGCATGGTGGCGCCGCAGCCGTTGCCCATCACGGCCTCGCACATCGACGCGTCGAAGGTGCGCAGGACGCTGGTGCGCAGCAGGAAGTCCCGGATCGCCGGGGGCTGCGCGGCGAACACCTCCTCCAGCAGGTAGTCGGTGACGATGCGGCTCGAACCGGAGAAGCGTTCGATGAAGCTTTCCCGCACGCCGTGGCGCTCCAGCGCCAGGCTGGCGAGCCACAGCGCCGCGGCCCAGCCTTCGGTCTGCAGGTGCAGCTTGCGCACGTCGTCGTCGGGCAGCCTGCTCTCGGGACGACGGCCGAAGAAGGTTTGCGCCTCCTCGATGGTGAAGCGCAGCTCGCTGCCCGTCACCTCCAGCAACTGGCCGCGTGCGCGCATGCGAGCCAGTCCGAGATCGGGGGCCGTGCGCGAGGCGATCATCACGCGGCCCTGGCGCGGCAGGTTCTGGATCAGCTCGCGCATGATCGACAGCACCACCGGGTTCTGGATCGTCTCGAAATCGTCGAAGTACAGGCCGAAGGGGTTGCTGTCCGCCAACTGCTCCATCAGCACCAGCGCGGCATCGGCCAGTCGCCGGTCTCCAGCCGGACTTCGCGCGCACCCAGCGCCGCGGCCATGGCCCGGAGGCCGCTGATGAAGCGCACGGGATCGTTGTCCGCGCCGTCGAGCGTGAGCCATGCGGTGCGGCAGCCGGCCGCCTCCAGTCGGCGCGGCATTGCGCCATCGCCGTGGTCTTGCCAAAGCCCGCGGGCGCCCGCACCAGCACGAGCCGGACGGCGCCGGCGGCTCTCACGCGCTCGCAGATGTCCTCGCGCCGGACTTGCGTCGCCGGCGCCATGGGTGCGTGGAGCTTGGCGCGCGGAACACCCCGGGACGAGATGCCGCGCGCAGGAGGGGAGTGGCTGGGCATAGTCCCGCGCAATTCTACGGCGCGGTGGACGCGTCAGCTACGGAATGCATAGCAGCCGGAGCCATTGGCCACCAGCCGGTCCTGGTCGTCGAAAACGTCGCAGGCGGCGAACACGATGCTGCGGCCTCCGCCAACGCGGCGGCCGAAGGCGCGGACCGTGCCCGCGCTGACGGGCCGTGTGAAGTTGAGCGTCATCGACAACGTCGCCACCCCGCGCCTGGCAGCTGCTGGTTCGGCACCCGGCAGACCGGGCGGCACACGAGCAGCGAGCGCGCACGCGATGTCGACCAAGGTGGCGATCGCGCCGCCATGCAGCGTGCTGGCGAGGTTCATGTGCTCGGGGCCGATCGTGAGGGCCAGCACCGCCGCGCCGTCCTGCATCCCGATGAAGCGGATTCCGAGGTGTTCGCGCAGCCCGCTGGTGGCGGGCTCCGGCGCGCGGGCAACTCCGTCTGCGTTCATCGCGGACTCATGGTTCGACGGCCAGCGCGCGATCGGCAACCATCCGCCGCAGCAAGGCCGGCGGCGCGAAGCGGTGGCCGTGGCGCGCAGCGAGTGCGTCGGAACGCTCGCAGAACCGCCCGAGGCCGTAATGGTTGGCGTACTGGATGGCGCCGCCGGTCCACGCCGGGAAGCCGAGGCCCTGCAACGCGGCCAGATTGGCGTCGCGCGCCGATGCAACGACAGCCTCGTCGAGGCAGCGAAGCGCTTCGAGCGCCTGGATGAACAGCAGGCGCTCCCGGATTTCCCGGACTTGCACCAGTGGCTGGGACGACTGGTGACCGGAGATCGCTTCTGATGGTCGACCCAGCCCGAACCGTTGTGCCAGTGTGAGCGCGCCCGCGGCCATGCCGGCCTGCAGCGATGCGTTCTCCACCAGCGCCGGTGCGAAACCTTCGCGGCACAGGGCCAGTCCCTCGGCACCCGCTGCGCGGCCAAGACGCGCAAGGAAGCCCGCCGGCGCATCGGAGATGGCGATCGGCGTCTTCCCCAGTTGCTGCAGCCAGTCGTACACGCGTGATGCATGCGCTGCGTCGGATCCGCTGCCCCGCACGACTTCGACGACGGTTGCTGCGAGCAGGTCGGGCAGCGCCCGAACACCCACCCAGCCCGCAGGGACCACCACTTCGGCATCGGCCAGCAGGAGCACGCCGCTGGCTGCATCGCCGAATGGCGCATCGACCAGGCGCAGTGTCGACGCGGCAGGCGCGTCCATGATTTGCACCGCTGCGCGTGCCGTCGCGGCGCGTGCCTGCGGCATGCGGCCTGCGGCCACCAGGTCGCGAACGATGGCGTCGAGTGCCTGCACTGCATCGCCTGTCGCCCGGGGCATTCGCGCGTGGACCACGGCCGGCACGCGCCGCGATGCGCTCGCAAGAGCTGCGATGAGCAAGGGCGCGGAGGCTCCCTCCACATCGATCACCGCCGCTGCGACGCGCTCGGTTTCGGCCGGCCGGCTGCGTCCCGCCTTCACCGCCGGCCCGGAAGAAGAACGTGCCGATCATGTTCTTCGCCACCTGTCCGGTGGCCGGCTCGCGAGATAGCGGCTCTCAAGCCGCAGTGCCGTATCGACGTCGACCACCGCGCCCTCGACAGCGGCCGAGAGCACGGCCTGGCGCGCGGGATAGAGCCCGTGCCCGCTCGCGAGCAGGTCGGCCGGTCCGTTGCACGCTACATCCTGCAGGTCCGCGTCGAGGCTCGGGATCGCGAACCCGGGCGCATCCCGGGGCACCTTCGGATCCGGGTTGGCCAGCACCCGTGCCCGCGCCTGCGCCATCACCGAAGGCAGGTCGGGGCCGGTGCCATCCAGAGGGCCCCGGGCCAGTGCCTGCGCCGGCGCGAAGGTGCGGCCTTCCACCAGCAGCGGCAGCGCCTTGCGCAACCCCAGCTTGCGCACCATGCGCGTGACGCCACCGGCGCCGGGCAGCAGGCCGAGCGACGCCTCGGGCAGGCCGAGCAGCAGCTTGTCGTCCGCCAGGCAGAAGCGCGCATGGGCGCACAGGCAGATCTCCCAGCCGCCTCCGAGTGCGGCCCCGTTGATGGCGACGGCGACCGGCAGCCCGAGCTGCTCCAGCCCGCGCAGGCCGGCCTTGAACCGCTCCAGCCCTTCAAAGAAGCCGAGGGCATCCGTGGGCTGCACGGCGAGGAGGGTGCGCAGGTCGCCACCGGCAAAGAAAGTCTTCTTCGCGGAGGTGATCACCACGCCGGCCAGTTCAGAACGCACCGCGCGCAGCCGTGGCACCAGTTCGCAGAGTTCGGCCTTGAAGCCGGAGCTCATCGTGTTGGCCGCCCGGCCCGGAACGTCGATTGTCAACGTGGCGATGCGGTCATCGCCGATCTCGACCCGGATGCTTTCGGTGCCCGCTTCAATCATCGTTGCCTCGCTCGACCAGAGAACCGTTGCCTGTCCTGCCGCGCCCGTGCAAAGCAACGCACCGCGACGCCGCCGGCTGGTTTCCGGGATCCGCAGCAGGCGCATTAGAGCGATGGCGGATGACGCGGCGCCGGCCCGTGCGAACCACCAGCTGCCGGGGTCCGGGTTGATGCGCGCGCCGTCGATGCCGAGCGCCGCACCCAGCGCAAGCGGCACGCCCGCGAAGGGGCTCGAGACTTCGAGCATCTCCAGCTCGTCGCGGGTCCAGCCGGCGCGTGCCAACGCCCGCGCGAATGCGAAGACGGCAGCTTCGTGGCCCCGCAACGGCAGGTGGCCCGCGCTCGCCGTGGCGACCAGCCGCGCGCGCGGAACCAAGCCAAGGGGAAGCGCGGCGTCGGCGCGGGCCAGCAGCAGCAAGCAGGCGCCCTCGGCGGGAGGCGGGTCGAGGTCCAGCGTGTGGATGCGGGCGATGTCGCCCAGTTGCGGGTGCACCGGCGTGCGACCACGTGGTGGTTCTGCCAAGGGCTTTCGGGCGCTTCGCCGGGTGCGAGGCGGAGGTCGTCGGCGGCTACGATGGGCAGCCCGTTGACGTCGTGCACGGGTACGCATTCGCCGTCGGCCGCCGCGGGTGCGCCGGCTCTCTGCTGCTTGTGCGCCTGCGCCGCGACCGCGGGCGCCTTGATGTCTTCCAACGCGGCCAGACATCGGCCGCGACGCGGGGGCTGACCACGCGCATAGCGACCGCGCCTCCGATGTCGCCGTGGACGGGCAGCGACGCCCGGCCTGCGGGGTGGTGGATGCCTCCGGCGAGCAGCAGCCGCACGTCGCCGCTGCGCAGTTGCGCAGCCGCCTGGCGGATCGCTTCGGCGCCGGTGCCTTCCAGTTGCCCGGCACCCGCGCCGGCCGGCGCCTCGGCCCGCGCCAGCGCGCGCGGCACGGCGCCCGCGGCGAGCGCACCTTCGGGCAGGCTGCCGACGACCAACCCGTCCAGCGGCCGGGCTCGCCGGCGGTGAGGCCGGGCACGCGTTCGTGCAGGGCCTGGACCAGCCCCGCGAGCAGTGCCGACGGCTGGACTTCCAGCAGGGCGCCGGGCGGCGTGAGCGGCGTGCGAACGCCGTCGACGATCCACACGTCATCGCCGGCTGGGTGATCTGAAAGGGCGGTTCGCATGGCAGGCATGGTCAGGAGGAGGAAGGAGCGCGCGTGCGCCGCTGCGTGGTCACCACGCCTTGCCGAACGGCCTCGGCCACCCGGTCGGCGGACCAGCCGAAGCCGGTGAGGATTTCCGCGGTGTGCTGGCCAACGCGCGGGCACTCGCGCAGTACGCCGTACGCCGTGGCGCGAGGGCCTGCCGGAATGTTGGGGATCGGAAGCGGCTCGGCCACGGCCGTGTGCAGCAGCCAGTCCAGCATGCCGGCACGCTGCAGTTCCGGGTCGGCGAGCAGTTCATCGTAGGTGCGGATGCGCGCGTGCAGGATGCCTTCGGCCTGCAGCCGTGCCACCCATTCGTCGGTGGTGCGCCGGCGAAATTCATCCCGGATCAGCGCCATCAAAGGCTTCTCGTTGGTGATGCGCGCGGCGAGGGTGCTGTACGCGGGGTCGTCGGCGAGTTCTGGCCGTTCGATGGCCCGGCAGAACGCGGTGAAGTGCTCGTCGCGGTTGACCGAGATGCTCACGTGCGCGTCCTGCGTGGCGAGGACCCCAAGCGGGACGTACATCACGGTGGGCTGGCCCTTCTCGAATCGGTGCTTGACGATCGAAGGCGCCTGCAGCGCGAGCGCGCTTTGCAGCAGGCTGCAGTCGATGTACGCGCCGCGGCCGTAGCGCAGCTTCGCCACCACCGCACCCATCACGGCCTGGAAGCCGTAGAGGCCCGATACCACGTCGATGATGATCGAGGGAAATCGCTGCGGCGCGCCTTGCGCATCCTTGTTGAGGCTCATCAATCCCGAGTAGCCCCGGATGACGGTGTCCGTGGCCGGCAACTGCGCATCGGGACCGTCCTGCCCGAAACCGCTCATCGAGAGGTAGATCAAGCCGGGCTTGTGCCGGCGCAGCGTCTCGTGGTCGAGGCCGAGGCGTTTCATCACGCCGGGGCGGAACGACTCGATCACGATGTCGCACGAACAGGCGATCTCGAGGGCCAGTGCGCGTCCGGCAGCGGATTTGAGATCGATGGCCAGCGAGCGCTTGCCGCGGTTGTAGTAGACCGAGAAGGGACTGAACTCGTCGATGCTGCAACCCAGCACGCGGCTCCAGTCGCCTTCGGGCGGTTCGAGCTTGACGACGTCGGCGCCCCTGGTGCGCCAGCAGCAGGCCCACGTGCGGCCCGGCGATGCCGGCGGCGAAGTCAGCCACCCGCAGGCCGTCCAGCGGCAGGGGTTCCGGGGTGTCGTCAGGTGTCATGGCGCGCCAGGTTGCGGTAGTGTTCCTTCAGCCGGCGGCGCATCAGCTTGCCGTTCTCCATCCGCGGCAACTCCGCGGCGAAATCGACGGAGCGCGGCGCCTTCAAGTGCGACAGCCGTTCGCGGCAGTAGGCGATGAGCTCCTGCGCGAGCAGTTCACGCGACGTTGCCGCCAGGGGCCGGATCGCGCAGCTTGACCACGGCCTTCACAGTTTCGCCGAGGTCGTCGTCCGGAACGCCGACCACGGCGACATCGTCGACGGCGGCATGGCCCATCAACACTTCCTCGACCTCACGCGGATAGACGTTGACGCCGCCCGAGAGGATCAGGTCCGCGCGCCGGTCGCTGAGGAACAGGTAGCCGTCCGCGTCGACGTGGCCGATGTCGCCGTACGTCGTCCACCCTTGCGCATTGCGCATGGCGGCCGTTTTCTCGGGATCGTTGAGGTACGCGAAATCGGGGCCACCTTCGAAGTAGACGTGCCCGATCTCCCCGGGGGCAGCGGTTCGCCGCCATCACCCGAGGATGCGCAGTCGGCCCAGCTTCGCCGTGCCGACCGAACCGGGCCGCTGCAGCCACTCGCGGCTGTCGATGGCCGTCAGGCCCACGCCTTCGGTGCCCGCGTAGTATTCGTACACGATGGGGCCCCACCAGGCGATCATGGCCTGCTTGACCGCTGGGGGCACGGGGCCGCGGAGTGAATGGCAAGCTTCATGGCGCGGGGCGTCCAGCGTTCGCGCTCCCCGGTGGAAGCGCCAGCAGCCGCACGAACATCGTCGGCACCCACTGGCTGTGTGTGACCTTCCACTCGGTCAGCGCATGCAGGGCCTGTGGCGGATCGAACCGGGCCTGCAGCACGCAGGTGCCGCCGCAGTCGATGGTGCGCAGCGCGTAGCGCAGCGGAGCGGCGTGGTATAGCGGCGCCGCCGAGAAGTAGACCGACGTGTGGTCGAACTCGAAGGTGCGACGCCAGGCCGCGACCTCGCGATCCTCCTCGTGCCGGTGTTCCCGTGCGCCGAGCGGCTTGCGGATGGCGCGTGGCATGCCGGTGGTGCCAGATGAATAGAGCTGGTCGCGACCCACCGGCCGCGGCGGCAAGGTGGCGTCGTCCGTGGGGCGGCCATGCACCAGCGGTGCAAGCGACGTCACGGCGTTGTCGGCGCTGTCGTCCACGCTGAAGACCGCTGGTTCGGCGCCGCTCGCCGCGGCGACCGTCCGCAGGGCCAATGCGCGCGTCTGCGCCGAAACCACCAGCACGCGCGCGCCGCAGTCGCCCAGCATGAACGCGATCTCCCGCTCCTGCAGGTGCACGCTCAGGGGTGTGAAGTACAGCCCAGCCCGTCTCGCCGCGAACGCGAGCGCAATGAGCTCGCTGCGGTTCTCCAGCATCACCGCCAGGCTGTCGCCGGGCCCCAAGCCTTGCGAGATAAGCCAGTGCGCAGCCGCGGTCGCTTGCGCCGACAGCTGCGCGAAAGTCAGGCTTTGGTGCGTAGGCAGGAACACTGCGGCCACCGCGTCGGGGCGCAGCGCGGCCCAATGCTGGAGGCCGTTCATCAGCGTCCCCGAACGCCGGTTTGCGGCGCTCCCGGAAGGCGGCCACACCTTCGGCAAAGTCGGCGCTGGCGCCGAGTTCTCCCTGCAGCGTGCGCTCGTGTGCGAAGGTCTCGGCGACGAGGGATGCGGGCAACCGGGAGAGCTGGCGCACCGCGGCAATCGCGAGGGGTGCGCGCGCGCTCCATCGCGCCGCTTGCGCCACTGCGGCGTCGCGCGCCGCACCGGCTGCGGTGACTTCGTCCACCAGGCCGGCTGCGATCGCGGCGGCCGCGTCGACCACGGTTCCTTCCACCAGCCAGCGCCGCGCGCGTCCGAAGCCGACGCGGCGCTCCAGCGTCAGCACCAGCCCGACATCGGGCAGCAGGCCGATGCCGGTGAAAGGCGCGCACAGTCGGGCATTGTCGGCGGCGACCACCGGTCGCAGGCGAGGGCCAGAGAGAGGCCGGCACCGAAGGCATTGCCTTCGATCGCCGCGACGCTGGGCAGCGGACCTTCCTGCAGCAACACGAAGCAGTCCTGCAGGATCGCGAGCACGCCTTCCTCGCCGGGCACGCGCTGGTGCTTGAGGTCGAAGCCGGTGCAAAAATGCGGCCCGGCGCCGTGCAGCACAAGCGCCCGCAGTGCACGGTCCTCCATCGCGTCGGCGAGGGTCTGGCGCAGCGCCGCGGACGCGGCCGGATCAAGGGCGTTCATCCGGTCTGGCCGCGAGATCGTCAGGACGCGAATGCCGCCAGGCAGCGTGGCCACCGGATCGCGGTGGGATCCGGTTCCGCGCGGGCTGTGGACTGTGCGTTCATGGGCTGTGCGGTTCGCTTAGCGCGGCGCCATGCGAATGGCGCCGTCGAGGCGGATGGTTTCGCCATTGAGCATCGGGTTCTCCAGATGTGCTGCGCCAGTGCGCGAATTCGTCCGGCGTGCCTAGCCGCGCCGGGTGCGGAACCGACTGCCCGAGCGAATCCTTCACCTGTTGCGGCAGCCGGGCCAGCAGCGCGGGTGTCGAACAGGCCCGGCGCGATGGTGCAGACGCGGATGCCCTTGGTAGCCAGGTCGCGCGCGGCGACGATCGTCATGCCGACCACGCCGGCCTTGGCCGACGCGTAGGGGATCTGGCCGATTTGTCCTTCGAAGGCCGCCACGGAGGCGGTCAGCACGCAGGCGCCACGATCACCTCCGTCGATGCGCTCGTTGCGTGCCATGCGTACCGCTGCCAGTCGCAGAGTGTTGAAGGTGCCCACCAGGTTGGTCCGGATGACGGCCTCGTAGGTCTCCAGCGAACCCGGGCTGCCGTCCTTCTCCACCAGCCGCACGGCGCCGCCGCGCCCGGCGCAGTGCACCAGCGCGCGGACGGGTCCCCAGCGCTCCGCCGCGTCGTACACCGCTTCCATCGCGGCCGTGTCGGTAACGTCGGCGGCGACAAACTGGACGGACGCGCCCAGTTCCTCGGCCACCAGCTTGCCGCTGGACGTGGCGAGGTCGGCGATGGTGACTTTGGCTCCGGCTTGCAGCAGGCGCTTCGCCGTTGCCAACCCGAGGCCCGATGCGCCGCCCGTGACGACGGCGGAGGTCCCTTGCAGATTCATGTCCATTTCCTTCGATTCGCGATGCGCTGATGGCGTCACCCGCGACGGCGGGCGGCTCGGAAGGATTCTTGGTGGAGGGGTTGGTGCGGCATCGTCGGAAGGGACGATTTTGCGTCGCGCGCCTTGTGCGGCCACCCTCGCGGCGACCACAATGCCGCATGTTTCCCGAACACTCCCCTGCCTGGATGACCGAAGATCTCGCGATGTTCCGCGACAGCGTGCGGCGCTTCGTCGAACAGGAACTCGCGCCGACTGAAGAGCGCTGGATCGAGGAACGGCGCATGAGCCGCGACATGTGGCGGCGCGCCGGCCGCGCCGGCCTGCTGTGCGCCAGCATTCCCGAGGAATACGGCGGCGGCGGCGGAAACTTCGCCCACGAAGCGGTCATTACGTCGGAGCTCTCGCGCGCCGGCGTGACCAGCTTCGGCAACAACGTGCACAGCGGAATCGTCGCCCATTACCTCCTGCGTTATGGCAACGAGGAGCAGAAGCGCAAGTGGCTGCCGCGCATGGCGACCGGGGAGCTGATCGCGGCGATCGCGATGTCGGAGCCCGGCGCCGGTTCGGACCTGCGCGCAGTGCGGACGCGTGCAGTGCGCGATGGCGACCACTACGTCATCGATGGCAGCAAGACGTTCATCACCAATGGCATCAACGCAGACCTCATCATCGTGGTCGTGAAGACGGCAGAGGGGACCGGGAGCCGCAGCGTGTCCCCGGTCGTCGTGGAAACGGAAGGCCTCGCCGGCTTCCAACGGGGGCGCAACCTTGCCAAGATCGGACAGAAGGGCCAGGACACTTCCGAGCTGTTCTTCTCGGGCATGCGCGTGCCTTGTGCGAATCTGCTCGGCGAGGAGGAAGGGCAGGGCATGTTCCAGCTGGTTCAGCAGCTGGCGCAGGAGCGGCTGATCGTCGCCATCATCTCCGCAGCCGCCATGCAGCGCGCCCCGGACCTGACGGTGGAATACGCCAGCACCCGGAAGGTGTTCGGCCAGCGCTTGCTCGACCTGCAGAACACCCGTTTCAAGCTCGCGGAGTGCAAGACGTACACCTCGCTGGCGCAGGTCTACGTAGACGACTGCATCGGCCGCGCGCTCGCGGGCACGCTGGACGTGGAGACGGCCGCGATGGCGAAATGGTGGTGTTCGCAACATTACGGGACGGTGGTGGATGAGTGCCTGCAGCTATTCGGCGGCTATGGCTACATGGAGGAATACCCGATCGCGCGGATGTACGTCAACGCACGCGTGACGCGCATCTACGGCGGCTCCAACGAGGTTCTCAAGGAGCTGATTGCGCGCCGGCTCGATCCGGCGACTCCGGTGCGCCGGGCCACCGGGTGAGGACGACGCCCCGGTCCACCATCGCATCGATCCGTGCCGCGTCGATGCCTGCCTCTCGCAGCACTTCGACGCTGTGCTCGCCGAAGCCGGGCGCCAGCAGCGCCGGGCGCGCGGAGCCTTCGGGCCCGCCGTAGCGGACCGGGAACGATGGGGCGACGAGGCGCCCTTCGGTGGGGTGGTCGAACTCGTGCCAGAAGTCGACATCGTCCATGTGCGGGTCGGTCCGCAAGCCGTCGAGCGTGTTGATCACGGCGTTGGGGATGTCGTGCGCGTCGAGGAAAGCGACCCATTCGTCGGTGGTGCGCTGCGGCATCAGCTCGGCGAGTTTCGCGTACAGCTCGTTGATGTGGCGCGCCCGGTTCGCATTGCCGATGAAGCGGGGGTCGTCCATGAACGCGGGCATGCCGCACCCGTCGAAGAAGACACGCCAGTCGCGCTCATTGTGGGGCATCACCGCGATGAACCCGTCGGCGGTGCGGTGGGGCTTCCGATGCGGGCTGACCATGCGCCGGTAGCCGACCGGCCCCAGCGGCGGCTCGAATGCATGGCCTGCCAGTGCTCGACGCTCAGGTAGTGCGCCATGGTTTCGAACATAGCCACTTCGAGCTGCTCGCCGCGGCCGGTGGCGTGGCGCCGCAGCAGCGCCCCCGGATGCCGATCACCACGAACAGCGCCGTCGTCTTGTCGGCGACGATGGTGGGCATGTAGGCCGGAGCGTCGCCGATCATCTGCGCGAGGCTCGCGGCGCCCGAGATGGCCTGGATGATGTCGTCGTAGGCTGCCCGCGAGCGGTAGCGACCCGAGGCTCCGAACCCGTAGGTGCAGCAGTAGACAAGGCGTTCGTTGGCGGCGCGTACCTGCTCGTAGGCCACGCCGAGCCGCGCGGCGGAATCGGCGCGCATGTTGTGCAGGAACACGTCGGCGCCGGCGACGATGCGCCTGAGCGCGTCGAGGCCGTCCGGGTCCTTGGCGTCGAGGACCACGCTGCGCTTGCCCCGGTTGCAGCTGAGGTAGAGCGCCGCCATTCCCGGATGCCGGCTGAAGCCCCGGTTGCGGGTGATGTCGCCGCCTTGGGCGGTTCGATCTTGACCACGTCCGCCCCAAGGTCGGCCAACAGCTGGGCCGCGTAAGGCGCCAGCACGACGCTGCCCATTTCGACGACGCGCACGCCATGTAGAGGCCGCTGCGCCGGTGGGGTTCGGTCACAGGTCGATGTCTCCGTCGAGCATTTCCTTGACGATCGTGCGGCGCAGGATCTCGTGCGTACCGTCGGCGACGTTGAGCATCCGCATCCGCAGGAAGTTCTGCGCGAAGTGCATTTCGTTCGTGAAGCCGATGGCCCCGTGCGCCTGCATGGCGCGGTCGAGCGCGAACTGGCCGGCGGCGATCGCGTACGTCTTGGTCATCGACAGCTCCTTGCGCGCCGGATGCCCTCCATCGAGCAGCTCGCAGACGTTGCGCGACATGAGGTGCGCGGCGTGCACCTGCATCGCGGCTTCAGCGAGCGGGAAGGTCACTGCCTGGTGCTCCGCCAGCGGCTTGCCGAAGGTCTTGCGGATCTTCACGTACTCCGGGGCCTCGCCGATCGCCCAGCGGCCCAGCGCCACCGCGCGCGCCGAGTTGTACACGCGGCCAAGGTTGACGCCGAGCATGGCGGTCGCGAAACCGCGATGCAGCTCGCCCACCAGTTGTTGTGGTTCTATGCGCACGTTGTCGAAAGCGAGAACGGCTTCGTTGCCCCCGCCGTGTCCCCACATGCGGATCACCCGCTGCACTTCGAATCCCGCGCTGTCGGTGGGCACGAGGAAGGCGCTGATGCCGCCGCGCCGCTTGGTCGCCGCATCGGGGTCCGTCACGGCGAACACGATGCAGTAGTCGGCGTAGGGGCTGTTGGTCGTCCAGATCTTGCTTCCCGACAGCCGCCAGCCATCTCCGTCCGGCTCGGCGCGTGTCTTCATCATCATGGCGTCGGAGCCGCAGTCGGGCTCCGACATGCCGAAGCAGGTGGTGATGTCGCCCGCCATGAGCCCCGGCAGGATGTGCTCGCGCATCGCCGGCGTGAGGTGCGCCAGCACGGGACTGGGACCGGTGGCCCAGTGCGAGACGGTTTGCTCGCCCGGAAGTAGCGGCCCCGGCAGCTGGTGGCGATCTGCTCCCGGCCGCGAACCATGCGGTGTAGCCCATGCCCGCGCCGCCCAGCGCTTCGGGTACGCACATCGTGTAGTAGCCCGCCGCCGCGGACGCCCGGCGCACCTCGAGCATCAGGCGCAACACGTCAGGGTGGTAGCGGCCGTCGGGCGTGAAGGTGTGGTGCTCGTTCTCCAGCAGTTCCGCGTTGGCCCGGTGGCGAGGAACGACCTCGGCTTCGATGAAATTGGCGAGTCCTTCCCGGATGGCGACGATGTCGTCGGGATAGGGGTGGGCGATGGCCGTCATGGTGCTTGTCTCCTGCAGGATCGCTGCAAGAAGCAGCGCGATCGAGAATAAGACAGCAGCCGCGCAATCGATCAGAATGCGCCGGCACACGAGGAGATTTCACATTCATGATGGCTGGATCGGGAAACGCGCAGGTCAAGTCGGCGGCGCGCGCTGCAGGTGCTGGAGTACTTCGAACAGGTCCAGCGGCCTGCGGGCGTGCAGGAGATTTCCCGGGCGATGCAGTGGCCGGTCTCCAGCACTTCCGTCCTCGTGCGGACACTGTGCGACATGGGATACCTGAACCGGCACCCGGACAGCCAGAAGTTCGCTCCGACCATGAGGCAGCCGTTGCTCGGTGGGTGGATCCGCGCCGGCCACGCGGATGGCCATGCGCTGGCCGCGCTGGTGCGCGAAGCGGGGCAGGCCACCGGCTTGTCGGCCGTGCTCAGCACGCGCCATGGTCACCACGTGCAGTACATCTACGTGCAGCTGGCGCTCGCCAAGGGCTTCGTCAGCCGCAATCCGAGCAGCGGTACGCTGCGGCCGATCTGCCGCAGCGCGGCCGGCATCACCATGCTGACGCTGGATGACGACGAGAAGGTGAAGCTGATCGCGCGGACGACGGCCGCGGTCGAGGGTCGGCCGATCAACCAAGGCTTGCTGATGCAGCGTATCGCCGAAGCGCGCACCTCGGGTTACGCGTGGCAGGCCGACTCGAACTTGCCGGGGGTAGGCGATGTCGCGGTGCTGCTGAACGAAAGCGACCCGTTCGGCAAGTCGCTGACGCTGTCCGTCGGCGCCGGATCCAGCGTAGTGCGTGACGGCCACACGGAGCTGGGTGGTTACCTGCGCGGCCTGGTCAACGACTTTACCCGGCGAATCGGCAGCGGCACGGCGGAGCGCCCGGACGTTACTCGCGCTTGATCTTTGCGGTGCGGATGACGTTGCCCCAGCGAGTGAACTCCGCGTTCAGCCATTCACGGTATTCGGGCGCATCCTCGAAGTAGGCGGAATTTCCGGTGCGGCGCGAGAAGTCGACGTAGCCGCGGCTCGCGACGGCCGCTTTCAGGGCCTGCCGCAACTTGTCGATGATCGGCTGGGGGTGCGCGGCGGCACAGTGATGCCGAACGTGGAATCGATCTGCAGCGACTTGTAGCCGAGCTCAAGCGCGGTCGGCAGGTCGGGCAAGGAGGGGATGCGCTCCGTCGAGACGGTGGCGATCGGGCGAAGCTTGCCGGCTTCGATCTGCGGCAAGGCCTGGTTGGCCTCCGTGATCAGGCCACCGACCTGACCGGCCAGCACGTCGTTGAGCGCCGGGCCGTTTCCGCGGTAGGACACGTGCATGATCTTCAGCCCCTGCTCCATCGCGAACAGTTCAAGTCCCGTGTGTCCGAGGCCACCATGCCCGGCGCTGGTCAGGGGGTATTCGGATGTCGCTTCAGGTAGTCCTTCAGCTCGGGCAGCGTCTTGACGTCGATCACCTTCGGGTTGACGGCCAACAGGATGCGCGACGAGGCGAAGCGGCCGACCGGCTCGAAACGCGTGCCAACGTCGAGCGGCTCGTTGAGGAAGTGCAGCGCGTTGAGCGTGGTGCCGGCCAGCAGGCCGATGACGTAGCCGTCGGGAGGGGCCTTGGCGACGACGTCCATGCCGATCTTGCCGGCAGCGCCCGCGCGGTTTTCCACCACCACCTGCTGGCCAAGCTGTTCGCCCGGGGCCTGGGCGATGGCCCGCGCGATCAGGTCCGACGACCCGCCAGCTGCGAAGCCGGAAATGAGGCGGACCGGTTTGGATGGGTAGGCGTCAGCCTGTGCCCGAGCGCTGCTGCCGAGGGCGGCACATGCCAGCGCCAGCGCCAGGTTGCGAAAGAACTTCATCGTTGTCTCCTGATGGGGGCTGCGCCCATGGTCGCTGCTGCACGGGCAGCCTGCGTCGTCGGAAACGACGATTCAGGAGTGCGCGCCGCTAGTCGAGCTTGATGCCGCCCCTCGTGATCACTTCCTTCCACTGCACGGACTCTTCGCGGATCAGGCGATCGAGCTCCTCGGGCGTGCTGGTGCGCGGCTCCACGTTGCGGTCGATGAACATCCGCTGTACTTCGGGGCGACCCACCGCATGCACCACCGCGGCATGCAGTCGTGCAGCCACGTGCTCCGGGACACCGGCTGGCGCCATGATGCCAAACCAGACGACGGTGCTGAAGCCAGGCACTTGCTCGCCGATGGCGGGAACGGTCGGGAGAATGGACGAGCGCTTTGGCGTGCCGATTCCCGGGTAGCGGATGCGGCCGCCCTGGACCATCGGCGTGCCGTCCATCCCCGTGACGAAGGCGGCTTCCAGTTGCCCGCCAGCCAGTGCGGTCATCATCGGCGCCGCGCCCCCATACGGCACGTGGGCGAGCTTCAACCCGGAAACCATGTTCAGGTAGTACTCCCCGCCAAATGGGACATGGAGCCGTTTCCCACGGACCCGAAGTTCCACCGCGCCGTTCGCCTTGGCCAGTTCGAGAAAGCTACGCAGGTCCTTGGCCGCACTGTCGGCGGGTACGGCAAGGATCATCGGCATGAAAGCGACCGTGGAGATCGAGCGCAGATCGCGCGCCGTGTCGTAAGGAGTCTTGCGCAGCAGGGGAAGGATGGCGTTCGGGCCCGAGTTCGCGAAGAGGATGGTGTAGCCGTCGGGAGGGGCCTTGGCGACCATGTCGGTGCCGATGGCGCCGCCCGCGCCCGCCTTGTTTTCAACCACCACCGGTTGCTTCAGGAAGTCGGCCAGAGGTTGCTGCAGTGCCCTGGCGAGTTGGTCCGTGCTTCCCCCGGGCGGGTACGGGATCACGAGACGCACCGGACGGCTCGGGTAAGCATCTGCGGGCTGTTGCTGAGCCTGTGCCGGGGCCGGCCCGGCCACTATGGGCACGACCAAGGCGAGAGCGGCAAGAATGGGCAGGAGGCGCATCGGGAAAGCAGTAGCGAGGGGCATGTCGGCTCCGGTTTTTGTGGGGCGAACGCCCGCATCGCTGTTTTACACCGAAGTATGCAAAGGGATACACCGGGATAAACGAGCATTTGGCGGTTGTGGTGCGGCCGTTCGTCGCCGGCGGAAACGAGGCTTTGCGAGGTGTGGCTGCCTGCAGACAAATGCGTACCGAGGTATGCCGGAGTACCTCCTTAAGCAATAATGACGCCATGAAAGCCAGAAAGTCCGCCGCGCCCGCACCGGCACCGAGTTTCGACGACCCGAGCCTGCCGCGCGGAGAGCAGGCGTACCGCTACCTTCGGGCGGCCATCCAATCCGGCAGCCTGAAGCCGGGAGACCGCCTGCGGGAAGGCGAGCTCGCCCTCCACATCGGGCTCAGCCGCACACCCATCCGCGAAGCGCTTGCCAAGCTGGAAGCAGACGGCCTGGTGGTCCACGATGCCAGCCGAGGCATCATGGTGGCCGAGCTGGACTACCGGATGGTGACGGAGCTGTACTACATGCGTGAGGTGCTGGAAGGCACGGCGGCGCGCCTGCCCGCCCAGCATGCATCTGAGGTCGAGATCTCGATCCTCGAAGACCTGTGCCGGCAGTACGGCGAATCGCTGGACAACGAAGCCCTGCTGGAGCAGAGCAACCGGCATTTCCACGACACCTTGTATCGGTGCAGCCACAACCGCTACCTGATCAGCATGGTCAATGGCCTGCACGACACGTTGTCGCTGCTGGGACGGACGACGCTGGCCAAGCCCGAGCGCGCGGAAGAAACGCTGCGGGAGCACCGGGCGATCGTCGACGCGATCACCAACCGCGATGCCGATGCAGCCGAGCAGGCGCTCCGCAACCACATTCGCGCTGCCCAGAAGGTCAGGATGACCCAGCTTTTCACGGGCCGGTCCACCTGAAGGCTGACTTCCACCCCCGAACGCCCGCTTGAAGCGGGCGTTCTTACTTGTGCGGCACTCTCCGCCGATCTTGACAACCGCTCTTGGATTCTAGAAAATACTGCGGTATACATCAGCGCACAAGAGCGCACATCAACTTGATCGGAGCTTCGATGGCACAGGACAGATATGACGTGGTAGTGGTTGGTGCCGGCAATGCCGCCCTCTGTGCGGCCCCGGCCGCCGCCGAGGGAGGCGCCCGGGTCCTGGTGCTGGAGAAGGCCTCGGTGGAGGAACGCGGAGGCAACTCGCTGTTCACCGCCGGCGGCTTCCGGTTCGTCCATGACGGCATCCACGATGTCCGCAAAGACGTGCTGGTGGACCTCTCGGACGCGGAGGTCGAGCAGATCGTCCTGCCCAAGCTGCCCGAGGAACTGTTCCACGCTGACCTGGAGAAAGTCACCGAAGGGCAGACCGATCCCATGCTGGCCGACCTGCTGATCGGCAAGTCGCGCGAAACCATGGTGTGGATGCGCACCCATGGCGTCCGCTTTATCCCGATGTTCGGGCGCCAGTCGTACAAGGTCGAAGGCAAGCACCACTTCTATGGCGGCGTGAACATCGAGGCGGTGGGCGGCGGCTGGGGCCTGGTGGACTCGCTGATCAAGCAGGTCGAGAAGCTGGGCATCGAGATCCGCTATGGCACGGGCCTGCGCTCCCTGCTGCAGGACAACGCAGGCGCGGTATCCGGAGTGCGGGTGTTCGGGCCAGACGGATACGCGGAGATCTCCGCGAAGTCGGTCGTGCTGGCGTGCGGCGGCTTCGAAGCCAACCCGCGCATGCGCGTCGCCTACCTCGGGCCGGGTTGGGAGTCCTGCCGGGTGCGCGGCACCCGCCACAACACGGGCGACGGCATCCGGGCGGCGCTGGACATCGGAGCTCAGGCTTTCGGCGGATGGTCGTCGGCGCACGCCGTGCAGTGGGACATCAGCGCGCCGCCCTTCGGCGACCGCGTAGTGCTGGACAACTTCCAGAAGCATTCCTACCCGATCGGAATCATCGTCAACATGGAAGGCAAGCGCTTCGTCGACGAGGGCGCCGACTTCCGCAACCACACCTACGCCAAGTACGGGCGCGAGGTCATGAAGCAGCCCAAGCGGGCCGCCGTCCGTGTTTTCGACGCCAAGACGATCGACATGGTGCGCGACGAGTACCGGATCAAGCAGGTCACCAAGTTCACGTCCGACACGCTTGAAGGCCTGGCCGAGGGGCTGGGAATCGACAAGGAAGGGTTCGTGCAGACGGTCCGGGAATTCAATGCCGCATGCCGGGACGGCAAGTACAACCCTGCGATCCTCGATGGCGTGCGCACCGAAGGCATCACGCCGCCCAAGTCGAATTGGGCGCTGCCGCTGGACAAGGCGCCGTACACCGGCTTCGTCGTCACCTGCGGCATTACCTTCACTTTCGGCGGTCTCAAGATCAACGAGAACGGGGAAGTCCTCGACACCACGGAACGCACCATCCCCGGCCTGTACGCAGCCGGCGAACTGGTCGGCGGAATCTTCTACGGCAACTACCGGGGGTGCCGGCCTGATGTCGGGCGCCGTGTTCGGGCGGCTCTCCGGCACCAGCGCGGCCGGCTACGCCAAGGGCTGACCGGTGAAAGTCCTCGTGGCGATCAAGCGGGTGGTCGACCCGAACGTGCGCGTGCGGATCCGCAGCGACGGCAGCGACTTCGACACCAAGGACCTGAAGACGGCCATCAATCCGTTCGACGAGGTCGCGGTGGAGCAGGGCGTGCGCCTGAAAGAGGCCGGCAAGGCGAGCGAGGTGGTGCTCGTCAGCGTAGGGCCTGCAGCAGCCAAGGACACGCTGCGCATGGGCCTGGCAATGGGCGCGGACCGTGCGGTGCTGGTGGAGTGCGCACGGCCGCTGGAACCCCGGCGGTGGCGCACGTGCTGGCCGAGGTAGTGCGCCGGGAACAACCGCAACTGGTTCTGATGGGAAAGCAGTCGGTCGATGCCGACGCCGCGCAGTGCGGCCCCATGTTGGCCGCCATGCTGGACTGGCCGCAAGCCACCTTCGCCTCCGCGCTCGCGATCGAGGACGGAAGCCTCACCGTGACGCGGGACGTGGAACAAGGCGCTGAGGTGCTGTCCATGCCCATGCCCGCGGTGGTCACGGCGGACCTGCGGCTGGCGGATCCCCGCTATGCAACGCTGCCGAACACCATGGCCGCCCGCCGCAAGCCGATGGAGGTCATTCCGGTCGCGGAGTTGGTTCCAGAAGCGCGGCTGGCAAATCGCCTGACTGTGTTGTCGGTCGCGAGCACGGACCAGCAACGGCGGGTGCAGCTTCATCCGGATGCCGCTGCGCTGGTGGAAGCATTGCGCAGCAAGAAGATCGTGGGAGCCGCCGCATGACCATCCTCGTTCTCTGCGAACATGCCGCCGGCGAACTGCGCAAGAGCGCGTTGCACGCAATTGCGGCGGCGACGACGCTCGGGCCCGTCACGTTAGCGCTCATCGGCGATGCAGCCGAAGATGCCATCGATCAGGCTCGGCGGGTCAAGGGCGTGCTGGAAGTGGTCGTCATTGCCGAAGGGGCGCCGCTGCCTGCATGGCCGAAACAGATGCACGTGTCATCGCCGATGCAGCCCGCCAGACGAAGGCCAGCCATCTCTTCGCAGCCGCCACGCCTTACGGCAAGGGCGTGTTGCCGAGGGTGGCGGCTCTGCTAGACGTCATGCAACTGTCCGACGTGGTTCGCGTGGATGGCCCCGATTGTTTGCCCGCCCAACGTATGCCGGGAGCGCCCGGTGACGTTCCGGTCCTCCGATGCCGTCAAGGTGGTCACCGTGCGGGTGAGCGCATTTGGCGCCGCTGAAGTCGGCAGCGAGCGCGCATCCCTGCGCACGATCGAAACGGCTGCCGCCGGTGCGTCCGTGGCGGTACTCGTCTCGCGGACGGAGTCCGGTCAACTGCCATCGAACTCGCGGATGCTCGTACGGTGATCTCCGGCGGCCGCGGCATGGGCTCGCAGGCGCAGTTTGCCTTGCTGGAACCTACCGCGCGCAAGCTCGGAGCCGCCATCGGCGCCTCGCGCGCCGCAGTCGACGCGGGGTATGCGCCCGCGGACAGCCAGTCGGCCAGACGGGCAAGATCATCGCTCCGGACCTGTACGTTGCGGTCGGCATCTCCGGCGCCGTACAGCATCTTGCAGGCATGAAGGATTCGCGCGTGATCGTGGCGATCAACAAGGACCCGGAAGCGCCCATCTTCCAGGTTGCCGACCACGGTATCGTCGGAGACCTCTTCGAGATCCTGCCCCAGCTCGAGAAGGCCTTGTGACAACAACGGGGCTTGCACCATGAAAAGCGCCCTTCGCCTCCCTGCCACCTACATGCGAGGCGGAACGAGCAAGGGCGTTTTCTTCCCCGCAGGCGACGTTCCGCCCGCCGGGCCCGAGCGGGACCGCCTGTTGCTGCGCGTCATCGGCAGCCCCGACCCCTACGGCGCCCACATCGACGGCATGGGCGGCGGCACCTCCAGCACCAGCAAAGTCGTGCTGATTTCACGCTCGGCCCGGCCCGGCCACGACGTGGACTACCTGTTCGGCGCGGTCGCGATCGGGGAACCCGTGATCGACTGGTCGGGAAACTGCGGAAACCTGAGCGCGGCCGTGGCCCCGTTCGCAATCGCGCGCGGACTGGTCGACGTGCAGCACGATGGCCCGGCCCGTGTGCGTATCTGGCAGGCGAACATCTCGAAAACCATCGTCGCGACGGTGCAGATGGCAAGCGGCCGTGGTGGTCGAAACCGGTGACTTCGTCCTGGACGGTGTCGCGTTCCCGGGATCGCCGGTGGAGCTCGAATTCGCCGACCCGGGCGGCGATGGGGGGAGGGCGTTCTCTTTCCCACGGGCAACGTGGTCGACCAGATCCATGTTCCGGGCCCGGGCCCGGTGCGGGCAACCTTGATCAACGCCGGCAATCCCGCAGTGTTCGTGCACGCGGGCGCCTTGGGACTGTCGGGCAGGGAAATGCGCGAAGACGTGAATTCCGATCCGGCGCTGCTCTCGAAAGCGGAAGCAGTGCGCGCGGCTGCCGCGGTGGCCATGGGGCTGGCTCCCACGAGCGAGGCGGCGACACGCGATCGCCCGGCCACGCCCAAGCTGGCGTTCTTCGCTGCACCGGCCAGCTACCGAGCGGCAGACGGACGCGGGGTGGAAGCGGGCAGCATCGACGTCCTGGCGCGCATTTTTTCGATGGGACGGCTCCACCATGCGATGACCGGCACGGGCGCCGTGGGGATTGCCGCGGCAGCGGCGGTTCCCGGCACGGTCGTCCACGAACTCGCAGGTCCCATGCAGGAAGCGGGGCTGACTTTCGGCCACCCTTCCGGCACGACGACGGTCGCGGCGCGCGCTGCCCGGGAATCCGGCACGTGGCGTGTAGCGTCGGTGCGCCTCAGCCGGTCGGCCCGCGTGCTGATGGACGGCTTCGTTCACATGCCTTCTTGAGCGGGACGGAAAACCAGCAGGTGCTCGGCACCTTCCTGCACGATCCCGGCACGCACCCGCATCCCGATGCGGACGTCCTTCGAAGGGATGCCATCCACGCGAGTCATCATCCGAACACCTTCGTCGAGATCGACGAGCGAGACGTTGTAGTCGCCTCCCTGTTCAGCGCGGCGCGCAACGGTGCTGGTGGAATAGACGATGCCGCTGCCATTGGCGGGTTCCCGTGTCAGGGCGACGCCCGAACAATGCGGGCACAAGACCCGGGGGTAGAAGAGGTACCGCGCGCAGTCGGCGCATCGCTGCAGCATGAGTCGGCCCGCCCGCAGGTAGTCCCGCCACTGGACCATCGGCCCCGCATCGTGCTGTTCGCCATCCATCGCGCCTCCGCCTTGCAGGAACAAAAACAGAGAGAGTATACCGCCGCATTCACTTGTATTTTAGAATGCGCCATACGCTGATTTGGAGAAACCAATGCCGATGCTGACCGACTTCGGGTTCACCCCGAGCAGAAGATGATGCGCGAATCCCTTCTCAGGCTCGCCCGGCTGAACTGCCCCCGGAGAAGATCCGGAAGATGGACGAGGAGGACGGATGGCCCACTGAGGCATACAACGCCATGGCGCGCGATGGCTGGCTCGGCCTGATTTACCCGGAGGAATACGGCGGGCTCGACGGCTCCTACAAGGACCTCGCGATCCTGCTCGAGACCCTGTCGTACCACTACGCCTGCCTGGGCACGACGTACATGACGAGCGCGATCTACGCCGGCCTGCAGTTGCTGCACAACGGCTCCGAGCAGCTCAAGCGCGATTACATGATGCCGATGATCCGGGGCAAGATCTACATCGCCTTCGCCCTGACGGAGCCGCAAACCGGCTCGGATGTGGCCTCCATCAAGACGCATGCGGTCCGTCAAGGCGGCGACTACGTCTTAAGCGGGCAGAAGTGGTTCATCACCTCCGCGCACATGGCGGATTACCTCGTCGTGGTGGCAAAGACCAATCCGAAGGCCGAGCCGGTCCACAACGGCTTCAGCATCTTCCCCGGTCGACGCCAAGGCCAAGGGCGTCTCGATGCTGCCGATCAAGACGATGGGCCGGCACACGACCCATACCAACCAGATCTACTTCGACGAGGTCCGCGTCCCGGTCGAGAACCTGATCGGCGAGGAGAACCGGGGCTGGAAGACGTTGATGCGCGGGTTGAACCTCGGAGCGCATGGCCATCGCCGCGTGCGGTGCGGGCAATGCGCAGCACGCCATCGATATCGCGCAGACATATGCCATGGACCGCGTGCAGTTCGGCGTTCCGATCAGCAGCCACCGGGTGATCCAGCACAAGCTGGCGGACATGCGCATCAAGGCGGAGCTCGCGCGACTCGTGACCTATCGCACGGCGGAGATGCTGGATGCAGGTGTCGACTCGCGGATGGAGACCGCGATCGCCAAGATCGTGGCGACCGACTGTGATTTCGAATGTGCCAACATCGGCATGCAGGTAATGGGCGGCGCCGGCTATTCCATGGAGCACGACATGCAGCGACTGTTTCGCGATTCCGTGCTGGGACCTATCGGTGGCGGCAGCAACGAAATCCAGCGCAATATCATGGCCAAGCTCATGGGGCTCGCATGACGGCCCCCGCGGGACACCAGCCCGCTGCGCCGCGCGGCCGGTACTTTGAGGACTTCACCGTTGGCGAAGTCCTGCGCACCGGAAGGCGCACCATCACTTCGACCGACATTGTGAACTTCGCTTGCCTGAGCGGCGACTTCAACGACGTGCACACCAACCACGAGTACGCGCGGCAGACCCCGTTCGGCGAGCCGATCGCGCACGGGCCCCTGGTGTTCGCAGTCGCCGCGGGGCTCAACTACGCGTCCGGCATCAACGACGGGACCTTGCTGGCGCTCATGGGCATCGACAATTGGCGAATGAAGCTTCCGGTCAAGCATGGCGACACGATCCACGTGGAGTCATTGGTCGCGGCGCTGCAGGAAAGCAAGTCCCGACCGGATGCGGGCATCGTCACCTTCGACCGCAGCTTCGTGAACCAGCGCGGGGAAGCGGTGCAGGAGATGCGCATCACGATCCTGTACCGCCGGCGCCCGGCAGCGGTGTGACCTGCCACTAGGGCTGCGCCAGCACCCACTGCTCCAGTTCACCACGCATCACCTTGCCTGTGGTGTTGCGGGGGAGCTGCTGCTGGCCGACGAAGAAGATCTGTTTCGGGCACTTGAAGGGCGCCAGGTTAGCGCGGCACAGCGCTTCCAGTTCGCTCGCCGGAGGGGCTGCGCCACGCGCGACCACCACGGCCACCGGCACCTCGCCCCACTTCGCGTCCGGCCGGCGTATGGCCACCGCCTCCTCAACCCCGGGATGGGTAACCAGCACCCTTTCGATCTCGGCGGGATAGATGTTCTCGCCACCCGACTTGATCAGGTACTTCAGCCGGTCGACGTAGTCCAGCCGACCGTCGGCTCGGCGCCGGAACATGTCGCCACTGCGGTACCAGCCGCCTGCGAACGCTGCCCGCGTCGCCTCCGCTGCGCCCCAGTACCCGCTAAAAAGCGTCGGCCCGCGCATGGCGAGTTCCCCGATCTCGCCGGTCGCGGCCTCCCGTCCGTCCGCCGCGAACAGGCGCACCTCGCATAACGCGCTGTCGGACTTGCCGAAGTCGGCAGGCACCACGCCGGCCGCCAGCGTCCCGGCCGAAGCGGGCGCCATTCCGGTTTCGGTGCTGCCGAACGTGTTCGTGTACGGAACGCCGAGCAAGCGGGTGAGTTCGGCAATGTGCTTGGGGTTGAACAGGTCGGCAAGGGCACCGAACTTCTTGATGCGCCGGACCTTGGGTTTCCGCTCGCGCAGGAATGCGATGGCCTGCTCCACCATGCCCGGGAAAAAGATCAGGTTGCTGATCGGCTCCTGCTCCAGCCGGTCGCAGATCGTCGCCATGTCCGCGCCATCGACGACGACGACCTTGCCGCCCAGAGCAACGTGCCGAATGACAGCTCCACCGATGCCATGTGGCAAAGCGGCGACCAGGCGAGGAAGGTGTCCGCGCCGTCGACTCCATAGTCCATGAGGTACACCATGAGACGGGCGAGCATGGCGCGCTGGCTGATCATCGCGCCCTTGGGAAGGCCTGTGGTGCCGCTGGTGTAGATCACGAACTGGATATCTTCCGGGTCCGGCTCCTCACCATCCGGCGCCGGCGTGGCGGCGTCGGACCGTGACAGTTCGGCAGCGAGTGTCGTGCCGGCCCCAAACGGAACCAGTTGCGCGCCGTGCCGGTCGAGCCCCTGAACTGTGCCTGCATCCGCTTGGATGCGAAGATCACCTTGGGCGCGACGAGACGGATGCAATGGGCGATCTCTGGAACGAGCAAGCGCGTGTTCAGCGTGGCGACCGGTGCGCCGATGCGCAGAGCGGCGATGGAGAGCGTGAGAAAGTCCGGGTCGTTCTCGCTGAGGATGCAGACCGCGTCGCCGCGGCGGACGCCTGCCTGCTGTAAACGCGCCTGCAGGCGAAGGGCACGTTGCTGGAGTTCACCGTACGTCATGGACAGGCGCGGCGACTCGACGGCGGGGCGGTCGGGGCCCAGCCGCACCGGCGGTCGAAGAACGCCGCCAGCCTCGGCTTGCTGGCCTGGATGACCTCATTCGGCAACGAACGCGCACCAGCGTTGGACTTCATTCACGTTCCTTGACAGTGGGGGATGGCGAAGTCTATCATCGCGCTGTCGACAACGGAATGCCGATGTATACCAAGATTGGAAAATGGCACGCGAAGTGCCTGAGCACAAGGGACAGTGTCCATGGCTAAGCGCAAGGCAGAAGCCGCCATCGTCGGCGTGGCCACCGATTTTGTGCACGGCGCAGGCAGCCCGGATCCGCTGGACATGGCGGCCCGTGTCGCGCTGGACGCTTGCCGTGACGCCGGCATCCCCCTGCGGCGGGTCGACGGCCTGTTCTCGGGGCTGCAGACGGAGTTCCTGAGCACGTTGGCGATCGGTGAATACCTCGGGCTTCGCCCCACCTTCTCGGACAACAACCGCCCGGGTGGTTCCTCGTTCCCCGCCCACTCCCAGCAAGCGGCGATGGCGCTGCAGGCCGGCCTCTGCAACGTGGCCCTCATCGTCTACGCCAGCAATCAGCGAACGGCCATGGGCAAGCTGCAGACGGCTGTGGCGTCGAACTGGTCGGCGACGGAGGCTCCCTACGCAGCGCGTTTCCCGGTGACCTCGTATGCGCTTGCCGCCGCCCGCTCACATGCATGAGTACGGCACCCGGCGAGAGGACCTCGCCGCCGTGGCTGTCTCGGCACGCCAGTGGGCGCAACGCAACCCGGAAGCCTTCGCGCGCGGTCCCTTGTCGCTGGACGACGTGCTTGCCGCACCCATGGTTTCGAGCCCCTTGGGCCGCAACGACTGCTGCCTGGTCACGGACGGCGCGGCTGCCATCGTCATGGTGCGGGCGGAGGAGGCAAGGGATTCTCCCAAGCCGCCGGTGTACCTCGCCGGCTGCGCCTCCGAGCATTGGCACAAGCAGGTCAGCGCCATGGTCGATGTCTGCAGCACCGCCGCCACCGCCTCGAGCCGGCGCGCCTTCGAGATGGCAGGAATGGGCCCTTCCGACATGGACGTCGTGCAGCTCTATGACGCCTTCACGATCAGCACCATCATGCTGCTCGAAGACCTCGGGTTCTGTCCGAAGGGCGAGGGCGGGCGCTTCGTGTCCGACGGCAACATCGCCCCGGGCGGCAGCCTTCCCGTCAACACCAATGGGGGCGGCCTTTCGTTCGCCCACCCCGGCATGTACGGCCTCTTCACGCTGGTCGAAGGCAGCCGCCAGCTGCGCGGCGAGGCTGGCGACCGCCGGTGGCCGGCGCCAGCACCTGCGTCTGCCAGGGAAGCGGCGGCGTGTTCTCCGCCCAGAGCACCAACATCCTGGTGACCGGCGACGCGCTCACCGCCTGACCCTAAGAACCAACGATCATTCCATGAAGAGACGACACGTACTCGCCGCCACGGCGGCCCTTCTTCCCGCCTTCAAGGCGGCGGCACGCTCGTATCCGGAACGGCCGATCCGGATGGTGGTGCCGTTTCCTCCCGGCTCGTCGACAGACACCCTCGGCCGGGAGGTCGCCCAGTTGCTGGCGAAGCGCCTCGACCAGTCGATCGTGGTGGACAACAAGCCGGGCGCGTTGGCCACGCTGGGCGCCGCTGAGGTGGCCCGCGCGAAGCCCGACGGCTACACGCTCTTCTTCGGCACCAGCACGTCGCAGGCAGCAGCCCCGAGCCTGTTCAAGAAGCTGTCCTACGACCCCAACAAGGATTTCGCGCCGATCGGCCGCGTCGGCGCAGTCGTGTTCGCACTGGTCGTCCGTGCAGACCTGCCCGTCCAGTCCGTGCAGGAACTGATCGACCACGGGCTGAAGAAGAACCCGAAGCCACTCGCGTGGGGCTATGCCAATTCAGCCAACCAGGTCGCGGCCTCGGCGCTGGTGCGGCATGCGAAGTTCGACAGCACCGCCGTTCCGTACAAGGGCGTGCCCCAGATCGTCGTCGACATGCTCGGGGGCAGATCGATTTCACGATTGCCGACCCGGCCAGCGTCCTGCCGCACATCAAGTCCGGGAAAATGCGCGCCCCGGCAGTGACCTCCCCGCGTGAGACGCCGGCCCTACCCGGCGTGCCGCCGCTGGGGAACACGATCCCGAACTTTCAGCTGCTGGGGTGGTACGCCTTGTTCGCGCCGGCGGGGACGCCCGATGCGGTCGTCAGCGTGCTGTCGCAGCACCTGCAGGCTGCGCTGGCCGATCCCGCGGTTCAGAAACGCATCGAGAATTTCGGGCTGATCCCGTTTCCGGCGGGCAGCGCCGAACTCAAGGCCTATGTCGAGAGCGAAATCGCCAAGTGGTCCGAGTTGATCAAGGCCGCGCGCATCGAACCCGAATGACGACCCAACCCCACGCAACACCGAACATGACCGCAACCCTCCCCGATTCCATGCAGGCCGAGATCCGCGGCAAGACCTGGCTGATCACCGGCGGCGCCAGCCTGATCGGCTCCCACATCGCCGACCAGCTCCTGCAAGCCGGCGCGGGCAAGGTGCGACTGTTCGACAACTTCTCGCTCGGCTCCCGCGACAACATCGCGCATCTCGGAGGCGATGACCGCGTCGAGCTGATCAAGGGAGACGTCCTTTCGACCGACGACTTGGCCCGGGCGTTCAACGGGGTGACCGGGGTCTTTGCTTTGGCGGGGTTCCTGACGCTGCCGATGGCGAACAATCCCCACCTCGGGCTGTCAGTCAACGTGATCGGCCTGGTGAACACGCTGGATGCATGCAAGGCGGCCGGTGTGCGGCGCATCGTCCTGTCGTCCTCCGTGTCCGCGTACGGCAACAGCACGGCGGCGCAGATCACTGAAGAGACGCCTTTCACCGCCCACGGCCTGCCCGCGCCATCTCAGATGTACGGCACCAGCAAGCTGCTCGGCGAAGCGCTCTGCGCACAGTACGCGCGCGCCCACGGGCTGCAGTTCAACGCACTGCGCTTTTCCTCGGTGTACGGCGAACGCCAGCATGCGCGCGCGGTGAACGCCTTGTTCATCGCGCAGACGCTGCAAAGCGTGCTGAAGGACGAGCCTCCCGTGATCGTCGGCGATGGCAGCGAAGTCCATGACTACATCTACGTGACGGACGTGGCGCGCGGCTGTCTCATGGCAATGGCGGGGGCCTCGCACGGGCACGTCCTGAACATCGCGACCGGGGTGGATACGACGCTGACGCGCGTGGTCGAACTCGTGCTCCAGAAACCGGCAAGACGTCGTTGCGTCCCCAATACAAGGAAGACACTCGCGCGGTGCGCTCCTCTGCCGTCCCGCACCTGAACTTCAGCCGCGCGAAAGCCGGGCGCGAGCTGCAATGGGAGCCGCTGGTCGACATGCAGGAAGGCGTGCGGCGCTACATCGCCTGGTACAAGGCGCAACCGGCAGCCTGAGGCTCCCAACGGACATCGCAGCATGCAGCACTTTCCCCTGTTCATCGACGGCCGATTCACCGAGAGCCGGTCAGGCGCACGGTTCGAGACCATCAATCCTTTCGATCGAACCGCCGGGCCACCGTGGCGCAGGCGGGCGACGAGGACGTCGCGGCGGCCGTTGCCGCCGCGCGGCAGGCGTTCGATTCGACCTGGCGCAAGACCAGCGGCGTGGAGCGCGGCCGGCTGATGGTCCGGCTCGCCGACCTGCTCGAAGCCGCAGCTGCGCACATGGGGACGCTCGAGAGCACCGACAACGGCAAGGTGATACGCGAGACGAAGCCGCAGATGGTGTTCGCGGCGCGCGCCTACCGCTTCTTCGCGGGCTATGCCGACAAGCTGTGGGGCGCGCAACTCCCGCTCGACCGCCGCGACGTGTTCGACTACACGACCCGAGAGCCGTTGGGCGTGGTTGCGCTGATCACGGCGTGGAATTCGCCGATGGGCCTGCTCGCCAACAAGCTGGCTCCCGCGCTGGCGACCGGCAACTGCGTGGTCATCAAGCCGTCGGAGCACGCGTCGGCGACGACGGTCGAGTTCTGCAAACTTGTGGAGCAGGCCGGCTTTCCGCCTGGCGTGATCAACGTGGTTTGTGGCGCGGCCGAAACCGGGCGCGCCTTGGCCGCGAGCGCGGTCGACAAGATCAGCTTCACGGGAAGCGGTGGCGTCGCCCGCGAGATCGCCGCGCAGGCTGGGCGCAATCTCGTGCCGGTGACGCTGGAGCTCGGTGGCAAGTCCGCCAACATCATCTTCGACGACGCCGACTTCGACAAGGCAGTGTCGGGAGCGCTCGCCGGCATCTTCGCCGCCACGGGCCAGACCTGCATTGCCGGATCAAGGTTGCTCGTGCAACGGGGTATCCACGGCCGGATGGTCGAACGTCTCGCGCAGCGGGCCGGCGCGATCCGCATGGGTAATCCGCTCAGCCCGGCGACCGAGATGGGAACGGCGGCCAACGAGCCGCAGTTCGCGCGCATCCTGCGCAGCATCGAGGCCGCGCGTGCTGAAGGCGCCCAGCTGGTCGCGGGCGGCAAGGCGGCGACGGCCGGCGAGCTGGCAGGCGGCTTCTTCATCGAGCCCACCGTGTTCGACCACGTGGACAACCGCATGGGAATTGCGCGCGAAGAGGTGTTCGGCCCGGTCCTGTCCGTCATTCCATTCGACACGGAGGAGGAGGCGATCGGCATCGCGAACGACTCGCCTTACGGGCTGGCGGCGGGGGTCTGGACGCAGAACTTGCCGCGCACGTTGCGGGTGACGCGCGAACTGCGGGTGGGGCAGGTCTGGGTCAATACGTACCGGTCCCTCGCCGTGCAGGCGCCGTTCGGTGGTGTGAAGCAAAGCGGCTTCGGCCGGGAGCGGGGCGAGGCGGCGCTGGACGGCTACCTCGCACCCAAGAACGTGATGATCGACTTTTCCGGCGAAGATTTCGATGCGTTCGCAGTCAAGACCTGAGGCGTACCGTATGACATCCACACCCGGTTGGGCCTTCCGCCAAGCGCTTTCGCAAGAGAAGCCATTGCAGATCGCGGGCGCGGTCCACGCCTATGCGGCGCGCATGGCGGAGGCTTGCGGTTTCCGCGCGCTGTACATCTCGGGCGGCGGCGTGGCCGCCAACTCGCTCGGCATGCCCGACCCGGGCATCAGCACCATGGAGGACGTGCTGATCGACCTGCGCCGCATCACGGACGCGTCGTCGCTCCCCGTCCTCGTCGACGTCGACACGGGATGGGGCGGCGCTTTCAACATAGCGCGCACGGTGCGCACCTTCGTGAAGGCCGGGGCGGCGGCGATCCACATCGAGGACCAAGTCAGCCAGAAGCGTTGCGGCCACCGTCCGGGTAAGGAGGTCGTCGACACCGCCGAAATGGTCGACCGCATCAAGGCCGCGGTGGACGCGCGCACCGACGCCAGCTTCGTCATCATGGCGCGCACGGACGCCGCGGCTTCGCACGGGCTGCAGGCGGCCATCGACAGGGCGGGGGCCTACTGCGAGGCGGGCGCGGACATGATCTTTCCCGAGGCGATGGGTTCGTTGCAGGACTACGCCCAAGTGCGCGCGGCGATTGACGTCCCCATCCTTGCCAACCTGACCGAGTTCGGCCAGACGCCGCTGTTCACGCTCCAGGAGATCGGCAAGGTCGGCGTCGACATGGCGCTGTACTGCTGCGGGGCCTACCGGATGATGAACGCTGCGGCGCTGCGGTTCTACGAGACGCTGCGCGAGGAAGGCACTCAGGGCTCGCTGGTGCCCCACATGCAATCGCGCGCCGACCTGTACAAGTACCTCGACTACCACAGCTACGAGGACAAGCTCGACCAGCTGTTCGCCAAGCGCCCGGGTTGAGGTGAGGCAGGTCAGTTCGCGACGATCCCCGCGTCGCGAATCACCTTGCCCCAGCGCTCGAAATCGCGCTGGAGCCAGCCCTTGTAGTCCGCTGCATCCATCCGTGCCACCGCGTTGCCCGCCCGGCGCGCGTGGGCTTCGAACCCGTCGCTGTGGACGGCCCGCCGGAGCGCCACTCGCAGTCGCTCCGCCACTGCCGGGGCGTGCCGGGAGGCACCACCAAGCTCATGGTGGAATCGATCTGGAACGCCAGCTCCCCTGCTCCAGCGCCGTCGGCAGGTCCGGAAGGCCGGGAGCGCGCGCGGTGGAAACGGTGACCACGGGCCGGAGGTCGCCCGACGCGATGAAAGGCGCCGCCGTGGACGCATCGACCACCACGATCCCGACCCGTCCGGCCACCACGTCCTGCATCGCCGGCGCGCTGCCGCGGTATGGCACGTGGGTGAACTGAAGGCCCTTCTGGCGTGCGAACAGCTCCATGCCCGGGTGACCCGGGCTGCCTTGGCCCGAGCTGGTGTACGTGAGCCCCGGCTTGCCCTTGGCGTGCGCGATGAACTGAGCCAGACTGCGGACGTCGACCACCTTGGGATTCACGGCAAGAATCAGGCGCGTGGCGACGAACTGCGCTAACACGGTGGCGCGCCGGTCCACATCCAGCGGTTTGTTGCCGAAGTGCAGTGCGGTCGTCGTCGAGTTGCTCAGGAGGCCGAGGGTGTACCCGTCGGCGGGACTCTGGGTAAGCGCCTCGAGCGAAATGATGCCGGCCGCCCCAGCCTTGTTCTCGACAACCACCGGCTGCTTCAACTCGGTTTCGAGCTCGCGGGCGATCGCCCGGGCGATGGCGTCTGACGGCCCGCCCGGCGCATAGCCGACCAGCAGCCGTAGGGGCTTGGTCGGGAACTCCCGGGCGAAAGCCAAGTGGCATGCCAGCGCAAGCAAGAGAACAAAGAGGCGAGCAGCGGTGCGCATGAACACTCCCGGCGATGAAGGATGCATCAGTATACTGTTGCATGCCGTGATGGACATGGCGTTGGAGGATCCATGGACGATGGAACGATCTCGGTGCGTCGCGACGGCGCCGTTGCCGTACTCACGTTGCAGGCGCCCGGGCGCCTGAATGCGCTGTCGACCGGGATGCGCTTGGCCCTGCGGGATCGCTTGCGAGAAGCCAACCAGACCCGGGCGTCCGCAGCATCGTGCTTACCGGGGAAGGCAAGGCCTTCAGTGCCGGCGGCGACGTCCGGCAGATGTCCGAGCGGCCGGACCCCCGGTGGCGCGGCAACGTTTGGACGTACTGCACGACGTCATTCGCCAGATCCCCGGCCGGACCGAAGCCGGTCGTCGCTGCCGTTGAAGGCGTTGCCTATGGCGCCGGACTGTCGATCGCAGCCGCTTGCGATCACATCGTGGCCGCCGAGGGCAGCCGGTTCAGTGCGGCTTTTGGGCGCTTGGGACTGGTGGCGGACTGCGGCTTGTTCTGGACGTTGCCGCAGCGCACCGGCATCGGCGTGACGCGGGACCTGCTGCTCACCGGGCGCCCTTTCGACGGAGAGGAAGCCCTGCGCATGGGCATCGTCGACGCCCTCGTGCCCGACGGCGCCGCGCTGGACGCTGCGATGCAGAAGGCGCGGCAGTACGAAGCCATTGCGCCGCTTGCCATTGCCGCCACGAAAAGCGCCCTTGCGCGGCGCCCCGCGTCCCTCGAAGACGCCCTGCAGACCGAGGCCGACCTGCAGGCTTTCCTGCGGGGCACGCAGGACCATGCGCAGGCCTGCGACGCGTTCCCCGCCAAGCGGCCGTACGCTTTCCAGGGGTCGCTGAAAAGTCCTCAGGCGCTGCGAGCGATCAGCGCGTCGAGGGCCAGCACCCCTCGGCCTTCCGGCAGCACGCGCAGCGGGTTCACTTCGATGTCGTGCCGCTCACCGGAGTACTCCGCGCATGCCGACATGGTGCTGATTGCCCGAGCGAGCGCCTCCACGTCCGCGGCCGGAGCGCCGCGCCAGCCCGCAAGCAGCTTGCTGATGCGCGTTTCGGCGATCATGGCACGCGCTTCCGGCACCGTGACCGGCGCCAGGCGGATCGCCACGTCACCCAACAGTTCGGCGAGGATGCCGCCGGCGCCGAACAGCACGAAAGCGCCGAACGCAGGGTCCTGCCGGAGACCGATCATGACGTCCGTGCCGTCCGGCGCCATCGTGGAGACGAGGTAGCCCCGGATCTGCGCCGCGGGGCAGGCGGCGCGCACTCGCGCGTCCATGGCCTCCACGGCTGCGCGCACCTGTTCGTCGCCGCGCAAGCCGAGGGCGACGCCGCCGACTTCTGTCTTGTGCTGGATATCGGGCGACACCACTTTCAGCGCGACCGCAACGTTCAGTTCGCGCGCCACGCGCGCCGCCTCCTCGGGACCGCTGCAGACCACTTCAACGGGCCCCGTGATCCCGAGTTCCCGCAGCAACTGCTTGGCGTCGACTTCGGAGGCCGTGCCAGGCGGCCACGCCCGCGACTCCCGGGGCGTCGCCGGACCTTGAGCCGAATGCTCGCGATCGAACCCGGCGGCGATGCGGACCAGCGCGGCTTGCGCCGTCAACATGCGCGACGTGTCTTCGAACACCGCGAACCCTGCGTCCTCATAGCGCGCGGCGATCTCCGGGCGCGCAAGGATGGAAAGCCCGAGCCATTTTCCGGGTCGCTTCGCGGCAGCCTTCGCCAGCGTCTCGAGCCAACCCTCGCGCAGCGCTGGTGCCGCACCGGCCATGCCGACGAAGATCGCCGCGGATGCGTAGTGGTCGCCCTCGAGCAGGATGTCGAGGGCATGACCGAAGTCGCCCAGTTGGTTCAGCACCGGCCGGTGATGTCGACGGGGTTCGCGGCCGAAGCGTAGGGAACCATATCGAGGATGGCCTGCCGGACGGCCGGTGGTGGAGGAGGAAGCTCCGGGCCCAGTTGTTCCGCTTGGTCGGTCATGTGGACGGCAAAGCCGCCTGACGGGCTCAGGATGACCGTAGACGGGTTGCGCGGCATGCGACAGTGCCGGATCGCATGCAGGGCAGCGTAAGCGACGTCCAGCAACTCCTCCACGCTGTCGGCGCGGTGCACGCCGAAGTTGCGGCAGATAGCATCGAAGACGCGGTCCTCACCCGTCAGAGAAGCGGTGTGCGAAGCGGCGGCATCGCGCCCGGCCGCCGTTCGGCCTACCTTGATCGCCACGACGGGCTTGCGCTGGAGGCGGGCCGCTTCAAGGGCAGCGCGCAGCCGCGCTCCGTCGCGAACGCCTTCGAGGTAAACGAGGATCACGTCGATATCCGGATCGAGCGCCATGCTGTGGAGCACTTCCCCTGCATCGACGTCGGATTCGTTGCCGGTGCTGACCCACTGCAGGATCGACATGCCGCGGTCCGCGGCCGGGCGCGCGCCTGGCTGCCCCAGCCGCCGCTTTGCGTCACCATCCCGATGCGGCCACCCTCAGCGAAACCCTCCTCGAACATGCTGGAGAAGGTCATGAAGCTGCGGGACCGCGCGTCGTAGGCGCCAAGCGAGTTGGGCCCCAACAGCAGCATGCCGGCGGCCTGCGCGATCGACGTTAGCTCAGCCTGCGCCTGTCGGCCCGCCTCGCCCAACTCCGCGAACCCACCTGCATACACCACGGCCGAACGCACGCGAGCGTCCGCGCACTCCCGCAGCGCGCCGGCCACCGCATTGGCGGGAAGGGCGACGATCGCGGCATCCACAGGCTGGCCGATGCTGCCGATGGAAGGCCAGCTGCGAAGTCCCTGCACTTCGCTACGGCGCGGATTGATGGCATACAAGTCGCCGGCGAAGCCCCCTTCGATCAGGTAGCGCAGCGTTCGACCGTTGCCGCGCGAGGGATCGGATGATGCGCCGACCATCGCGATGGAGGCGGGCCTCAGCAGGGGGAGAGATCACGCATCCAACGCCTCTTTTCCACTTACGTATTTCTCGGTATACTAGCACGTACAGCCGAATACTACGACAACGAACGGCTGGTGCATCGCCTACCACTACTGGAGACAGAACCATGTTCAAGGGCTTCCTGAATCGCACCGCCGTCGTCGCGGCCCCGGCGCTGACCATCGCAACCGGTGCGCACGCGCAAGGCGCTGCCTACCCGAACAAGCCGGTCAAGCTCGTCGTCGCCTTCGCGGCGGGTGGACCGATCGACCTGGCGGCGCGGATCGTGGCGGAGCAGCTTTCGCAGAAGCTGGGGCAGCCGTTCGTGGTCGAGAACCGCACAGGAGCGAATGGCGCTATCGCTGCGGATATCGTGAAGGCCGCACCAGCGGACGGCTACACGATGTTGATCACGAACGCCAGCATGGTGACCATCACGCCGACGCTGAAGAAGGACCTCAAGTACAACTTCGACCGTGACTTCACACCAGTCACCCGGATCGTCGCCTCGCCGCTGATCTTGGTGGTCAATCCGGAAAATCCTGCGACGCAGAACATCCGCACCGTTCCGGACTTGGTAGCGGCGGCCAAGAAGGTGCCGGGCCAGCTCTCCTACGGTTCGGCCGGGCTGAACGGGAACGTGCAGCAACTCGCCTTCGAACTCTTCGCAGGGGAAGCAGGGGTGAAGCTCTTGTCGATTCCGTACAAGGGTTCCTCCGAGGCCCAAGCCGCGCTGCTCTCCCAGACAGTGGCCATGGGCTTCGACACGCTCACTGCCATCCAGCACATCAGGGCCGGAAAGATGCGCGCGCTCGCCGTGTCCTCGATGGAGCGGCTGAAAGAACTGCCGGACGTTCCCACCATGAACGAGTTGGGATACAAGGGGTTCGACATCGGATTTTGGTCCGGGGTCTTCATGCCCAAGGGCACGCCCGCCGCAGCGGTCTCCAAGGTGAACGAGGCGATCGTGGCGAGTTCGAAGGACCCGGCGGTGCGAGCCCGGCTGGAGCCCCTAGGCCGGTGGTGACCTCGACCCCGGAACAGTTCCATGCTCACATCCAGCAGGAAACGGGCTTGCTCGCCGACGTGATCCGCCGCTCGAACATCAAGGCGGAATAGCGCGGGGATGAAGCTCTCCAGACTGCTGGTCGCTAACCGCGGCGAAATAGCGATCCGCATAGCGCGCGCGGCGGCCGATCTCGGCATCGAGACGATCGCGATCTATTCGAGTGATGACGCAGCGGCACGGCATCGCTTCGCGGCCACGAGCGCGATTGCGCTGGAGGGCAGCGGCCCCGCCGCCTACCTTGATGCGGAGCGGATCGCGCAGCTTGCCGTCGCGCATGGTTGCCGGGCGGTACATCCGGGATACGGCTTCCTCAGCGAGAACGCGGAGTTCGCCGCCCACTGCGAGTCCGCCGGATTGCGCTTCATCGGACCGCAGCATTCCACCATCGGGCTGCTTGGAGACAAAGGCCGCGCCCGCGCACTCGCCCAGCGGTTGAGTGTGCCGGTTCCTCAAGGCACCCGGGGCCCAACTTCGCTGCGCGACGTTGAGGGATTCTTCGACAGTCTGCGGGCCGGCGGCGAAGTCATGATCAAGGCAGTCGCAGGCGGCGGCGGTCGCGGCATGCGCGCGGTGTCGGACCGTGCTGAGCTGGCTGCCGCCTACGCCCGCTGCCGCTCCGAAGCCGAAGGTGCATTTGGCAATCCGGACGTGTACGTGGAGCAGCGGCTCCGGCAGGTGCGCCATATCGAAGTGCAGATTGCCGGCGACGAGCGCGGCAACGTGGTGCACATCGGAGAGCGCGACTGCTCGGTGCAGCGGCGCAACCAGAAGGTCGTGGAGATCGCGCCCGCGCCGTTCCTGCCCGTTGCGACGCGGGACAGGCTGCGCGAGGCAGCGGTGCTGATTGCGCGCGAACTGCGCTACCGGGCGCTCGGAACGTTCGAGTTCCTTGTTCCGGCCGACGGTTCCGGCTTCTTCTTCATCGAGGCCAATCCGCGGCTGCAGGTAGAACACACCGTCACCGAGGAGGCTTACGGGGTGGACCTCGTCCGCGCGCAAATCCTCCTCGCCGGCGGAGCGACCCTCGCCGAGGCCGGCCTGGGCGATATGCTGCAGCCGAGGGGGTACGCCGTCCAATTACGCGTGAATCTCGAGACGCTCGACGCGCAAGGAACGGCGCGCCCCTCGCGAGGGGCGCTGCGGGTGTTCGACCTGCCAGGCGGACCGGGCGTGCGGGTCGACACGTGCGGATATGCCGGCCTTGCGCCCAGCCGAGCGTTCGACTCCCTCATCGCCAAGATCGTCGTGCACCACCCATCGCCCGACTTGAGTGACGCCCTGTCGCGCGCGGCGCGGGCGGCGTCCGAGTTCCGAATCGAAGGCATGGAGTCGAATCTCGGACTGCTGAAAGCCATTCTCGGCGACGGCAAGCTTCAGGCCGGACCGGTGGTCACCTCTTACCTCGACGAGGAACTCCCGCGGCTTCTCGTCTCGGCGGCCGAGACGCGCGCGGAGTTGCCTGCATCAGTCGCGCCTGCCGGGGACGACCAGCACGATACGCTCGACATCGGTGCCCTGGACCTTCCCCCAACGTCCGTGCGGTGGTGGCGCCCATGGGCGGACGGCTGGTGACCCTGTCGGCGACCGTCGGACAGCAGGTCGGTCGGTCCAGCACCGTAGCCGTGCTCGAGTCGATGAAGATGGAGCACGAAGTGCCCGCAGCGCTGCAGGGCCGGGTGACGCGCCTGCTGCATGCACCGGGAGCGCAGGTCGAGGAGGGCGAAGCGCTGCTCCCGGTGGAGTTGATGGACGTTGAAATCGACGCCGAGCAAGCCGGGGGCGCCGTGGACCTCGATCTCGTCCGCGCCGACCTGCCGAATCGTTCGAGCGCCACGCATGGCAGTCGGATGAACGCCGCCCCGATGCCGTGGCTTCGCGCAACGACAAGGGCAAGCGCACGGCGCGCCAGAACGTTGCCGACCTGATGGACGCGGACAGCTTCCTCGAATACGGGCCCTTGGCCGTCGCCGGGCAGCGCAGTCGCCGCTCCATCGATGAACTCCGCCGGATCAGCCCGGCGGACGGGCTGGTGGCCGGCACCGGCAGCGTGAATGCCGCCGACTTCGGCACCCAAGCCGCACGCTGCATGGTGCTCGCGTACGACTACACCGTGTTCGCGGGCACCCAGGCTTCATGGCCCACCGCAAGACGGATCGCGTGCTCGAACTGGCCGAACGTTTGCAGATGCCCGTGGTGTTGTTCGCCGAAGGCGGTGGTGGTCGGCCGGGCGACACCGACAACATCGGCGGCGCGAACCCGTCGAACCCATCGTTCTGGCGCATGGCGCGTCTGAGCGCCCTCGTGCCGCTGGTGGGCATCGTCAGCGGGCGCTGCTTCGCCGGCAACGCCGTCCTGCTCGGGGCCTGCGATGTGATCATCGCCACCCCCGCGACGCCACGGTCGGCATGGGCGGGCCGATGATGATCGAATGCGGCGGCCTGGGTACCTTCAGCCCGGAGGAAGTCGGCCCTGTCGGTGTGCAGGCGCCCAATGGCGTCGTCGACGTGGTTGTTGGCGACGAGCCGGAAGCGATCGCGGTGGCCAAGAAGTACCGGCGTACTTCGGGGCGATGCGGCGTCGTGGGAATGCTCCGACCAGCGCGCGCTGCGTCACGTGGTTCCGGAGAACCGCCTTCGGGCGTACGACGTGCGGCGCGTCATTGAGCTCCTTGCCGACACCGGTTCGGTGCTCGAGCTTCGCAAGGCCTTCGGACCGGGGATGGTGACGTCGCTGGCTCGGATCGAAGGACGCACGATCGGCGTCATGGCCAACAATCCGCAGCACCGGCCGGCGCCATCGATGCGGACGAATCCGACAAGGCGGCGCGCTTCATGCAACTGTGCGACGCCTTCGATATTCCGATTCTGTCGCTGGTCGACACGCCTGGGGTTCATGGTTGGGCCAACGGCGGAGAAGCGCGCCCTCGTGCGGCACACCGCCCGCATGTTCGTGACTGCCGCCGGCTTGAAGGTGCCGATGTTCGTGGTGGTCCTGCGCAAGGGGTATGGACTGGGAGCCATGGCCATCGGAGGCGGGTCGTTCCAGCGGGCCGGCGTTTGCGCGATCTCCCGCCGACGGGGAGTTCGGGGCGATGGGGCTCGAAGGCGCTGTCCGCCTGGCCTACCGTTCCGAGCTGGCGGCCATCGAGGATGAGGCGCAGCGCGCGGCCCGCTATGAGGAACTCGTGGCGAAGATGTACGAACACGGCAAGGCCGTGAACATTGCGCCATTCCTCGCCTTCGACGACGTGGTTGACCCGGCCGACACGCGGCACTGGCTGGTGCGGTCCATCCGGTCCTTGCCGCCGACCCCGCCGAGAGCGGGCAAGCGTCGGCCCAACATCGATCCTTGGTGAACATGCCGCCGGCCCGGGAACTTGCCTCCGAATCCGAACTGCTTGTGCAGCAGGAGGACGGGGTGGTCACCCTCACGCTCAACCGTCCCGCCGAGCGCAACGCGCTGTCCCCGGGCATCCGGGACGGATTGGCAGCAGCGGTCCGCGACATCGAGCGGGGCACTTCGGTGCGTGTCGTCGTGTTGCGAGGCAGCGGCAATCACTTCTGTGCCGGTGGCGACCTCCGGGGGATGGCGTCCGGCGCCGAGGCGACGCCGGAAGCTCGGCTGGCGCGCATGCGCTCCCGGCACCCGTTGATCACGGGCCTGGCCCGCCCGGACCGCCCCGTGGTTGCGGCGGTGGACGGCGCGGCCTACGGCGCCGGGATGGGACTTGCGCTGCTCGCGGACATCGTCGTGGTCTCGAGCCGCGTGCGGTTCTGCATGGCTTTCCACCGGTTCGGCCTCGTGCCCGATTTCGGCGCCACCTATTCCCTCCCGCGCGTGGTCGGGTTGCAGCGAGCGCGAGAACTGATCATGACGACCCGCGAGGTCGGCGCTGCCGAAGCGGTGGAACTGGGGATTGCACTGGAGTCGGTGCCTCCGGAGGCGCTGGATGCACGGGCGCACGGCATTGCGGCGGCGATCGCGTCCGGCTCCGCTGTGGCCAACGGCCTGACGAAGCGCATGTTGCTGGCGACGATGCAAAGCGGCTTGCCGGAAATGCTGGAGATGGAGTCGGCGGCACAGTCTGTCGCCGCTACCAGCAGCTACGCGAAGGCGGCGTTCGACCGCTTCGTTGGAAAGCAGCCGCCGCTGTTCCGGTGGCCGGATCGCGAATAAACCGCTAGCGCTCCAAGCCCCGGACGCGGTCGCGTTCAAGGACTCGGTGCGACACTGAAAAGCACGACCTTGGGCCGCACCTTGCTGAAGGCAAGCTGCGCCGGGGTGCAGCCCTCGCCAAGGCCGTCCCGGCCAAGGCGCGTTTGCCGTGTATTCAGGGATTCGAACCGGCCAGCGGTCGCGGCGTTTTTGTGGAGCTGATCCCAAGCACTGCCGCGATCGGTTCAGACCGCCGCAGCCCCCAGCTGCATGCGCAGGTAATCATGGATCTTGCCGCGCTCGCTCATCATGTGGTCGTACAGCGCTGACGCCGCGGCCGACAGCGTCTTGCCACGACGGCGCACGATGTAGATCGAGCGCTCCAGCCCGGCGATCTTCAGGGGCCGCACCACGAGCCCCGGTCGCGTGAACTGGAACAGCGTCAGCTCGGGCACTACCGTGATGCCAAGCCCGGCCTGCACCATCCCTGCCACGGTGGCCGGGTGCTCCAGCTCCATCACGCTCTGCAGTTTCACCGGGTGCAGCGCGCGCTCCGTGTTTTTGCCGCACGCTGCTGTCGCGCGACAAGCTGATGAACGGGTGGCCGGCCAGGTCGCCGGGCTTCAGTCCGCTGCGCGACGAGAGCGGGTGGCCGCGCCGGCACACCAAGTAGAAGTTGTCCTCGCTCAGCTGGCGCGCCTCCATGTCCTCGCCCTCCGGCGGATGCGAGGCCACGGCAAAGTCGACGCTGCCCTCTCGCAGGCGGGCGATGCAGGCGTCCGACATCACATCGTGCAGCGTCAGCGTGATGCCGGGATGCTGCGCATGGAAGTCCGCGAACACGGCGGGCAGCCAGGCGGACGCAATCGATGGCAATGCGGCGATCGCCACGCGGCCCTTGCGATGGCTGGTGTGCTGCTGGAAGTCGTCGACGAGTTCGGTGAAGTCACCGACCAGCCGGCGCGCCGATTCGATGAAAAGCGCGCCTTCCTTCGTGAGTTCGACGGCGCGGGTCGTGCGGTCGAACAGCCGCGCGCCCAGCTCCTGCTCGATGGCGGCGATGCGCGTGCTGAAGGCGGACTGCGACAGGTGGCAACGCTCCGCCGCCCGGCTGAAGTTCTGCAGGTCGGCCACCGCCAAGCAGGCCTCGAGGTCGCGGAAGGAGATATTCATCCAGAAAACCGAATGCTAGTTCCGATCTTTCAATTTTACAGATTGAACGTCGAATCCTAGAGTTCGCTTGTGTCGGCGCCCGCCGGCCCACCTCTGCCACAGCCGAGTCTTCATGTCCATGCCCCTCAAGCGCCGGTCCTTCCTCGCCGCCGGCCTGTCCGCAGCCTCGGTGGGCCTGCCCGGCTTCGCCGCTGCCCAAGACGCCGCCTACCCCGCGCGCCCGGTGACCCTGATCGTGCCGTTCCCGGCCGGCGGCACCGCCGACACCGTGTTCCGCGCGCTGGCCAAGTCGACCGAGCCGCACCTGGGGCAACCCATCGTGATCGAGAACCGGCCGGGCGCGAGCGCTACCCTTGGCGCCGCCGCCGTTGCCCGGGGCAAGCCGGACGGCTACCAGATCGCCGTCATGCATTCCGCCGTGCTGCGGCTGCAGCTGATGCAAAAGACCACGTACAACGCCCTGGCAGACCTCACGCCGATCCTGCAGGTGAGCGCGCTCGACGTCGGCATCATCGTTCGCGCCGATTCGCCGTACAAGTCGTTCAAGGACTTCATCGAGGACGCGCGCAAGCGCCCCGCATCGTCACCTACGGCACGAACGGTACCGCCACGTCGCAGAACCTCGCGCTGGTCACACTGGCCGCGCAGGAGAACGTCAAGCTCAACCACATTCCCTATAAAGGCGACGCCGAAGCCACCGTGGCGCTACTGGGCGGCCATATCGACGCACAGGCGGGCGGCACCATCCTCGGCAACATGGTCGACGGCGGCAAGGCGCGCTGGCTGGCCGTTTTCTCCGACCGGCGCCTGAAGAAGTGGCCCGATGCACCGACGCTGTTCGATCTGGGCTACAAGATTCCCGCCAGCAGCCCCACTGGCCTGGTCGGCCCGGCCAACATGCCGCCCGCGGTCGTGAAGAAACTGCACGACGCCTTCCGCGCTGGCCTCAACGACCAAGGCACCGTCTCCGCTCTGGAGCGCAACGCGATGGACGTGTACTACCGCGACGGCACGGCCTACGGCGCGCTGATCCGCGAGTCCTACGAGATCGAGAAGGAGCGCGTGCGCCGCGCCGGCCTCCTGATGGGTTCGTGAACCGCATGAACCGACGGCAAGGCAAGCAGGAGCAGCGAATGCATGTAGGCGTGGAAATCGGCGGCACCTTCACCGACCTGGTGTGGCTGCAGGAGGACGGATCGGTCGCAACGGGCAAGGTGCCGTCGACGCCCGGCAATATCCACAAGGCGGTACTCGACGCCGTGGCCAGCGCCGGCGTGCCGCTGGCGCGCCTCGACCAGTTCTCGCACGGCTCCACCGTGGCCACCAACGCGCTGCTCACGCGCCGCGGCAGCGCCACCGGGCTGGTGACCACGCGCGGCTTTCGCGACGTGGTGGAGATCGGCACGCACGATCGCGTGGGCAACATCTACACCGCGTTCTACCGCAAGCCCAAGGCGCCGGTCGCGAGGCGCTTTGTGTGCGAAGTGGACGAGCGCATCGATGCGCAAGGCGCGGTCACGGAGGCGATCGACCTGGAAGCGGCCGGAAGCAGGTGCAGCCGCTGCTCGGCGGCTCGGGCGTGACCTCGCTCGCCATCTGCCTGCTCAATTCCTACCGCAACCCCGCGCACGAACAGGCACTCGCCGCGATGTTGCGCGAGCGCGCGCCGGAGCTGGAAGTGTTCGCCAGCCATGAGGTGTCGCCCGAGTTCCGCGAGTACGAGCGGACTGTCACCACCACCGTCAACGCCTTCGTGGGTCCGGTGGTGCGCGGGTACGTGGATCGCCTCGAGGCCGGCCTGGCGGCCGGTGGCTACGGCGGCGCGCTGCGCCTGATGCAGTCCAATGGCGGGATCATGCCGGCCGCGGCCGCGGGCTCCAACGCCGTGCGCATGCTGCTGTCCGGTCCGGCCGCAGGCGTCCGCGCTGCGATCTGGTTCGCGCGGCGCAATGCCATCGCCGACCTGCTGACGCTCGACATGGGCGGCACCAGCACCGACGTGGCCGTCGCTCCGCAGTGCGAGCCCCGCATCGTGTCGGAACTGGTGGTCGATGACCTGCCGATCCGAACCACTGCCGTCGACATGGCCACCGTCGGAGCCGGCGGCGGCAGCATCGCGTCAATCGACGCCGGCGGTTTCCTCAACGTCGGCCCTGCGTCCGCCGGCGCGGTGCCCGGCCCGGCCTGCTACGACCGCGGCGGCGAACTGCCGACCGTGACCGATGCCCGGTGATCGCCGGCCTGCTGCGCCCGGCGCGCTTCTTCGGCGGCCGCATGGCGTTGCGCGCCGATCTCGCCGAACGTGCGCTTGCGGGATTGAACCTGCCGGGCACCGTCCGCGAGAAGGCGGACGCCATCCTGCGCATGGTCAACAGCAACATGGCCGCGGCCGTGCGCGTCGTCTCCACCCAGCGCGGCATCGATCCGCGTGCCTTCACGCTCGTCGCCTACGGCGGCGGCGGTCCGGTCCACGGCGCCATGGTCGCCGACGAGGTCGGGATGCGCCGGGTGCTGATCCCGTGGTCGCCCGGCATCTCCAGCGCATTCGGTTTGCTGGTCGCGGACCTGATCGTCGACGTGGTGCGTGCCCGCATGGAGCCGTTGTCGGACAGTTCGCTGGACGCCGCCAGCGTCGAGCAGGTGCGCGCCGATTGCGCCGCACAGGCGGAGCGCATCGGCCTCGCGCCGGGCAGCTATGCCGTCGACGTGGGCGCGGACCTCCGCTACGCCGGGCAGGGCTTCGAGATCACCGTCTGGAACCCCGAAGGCGCCGCCGGAGCCGATCGCCTGCGCGAGCTGTTCGAGCAGGAGCACAAGCGCCGCTACGGGTACGCCCGTTCGACGCTGCCGATGCAGGTGGTCAACCTGCGCGGCCGCATCGTCCGCCGCAACGAAACGCAGCTGCGCACGCCCCCGGCGGCGGCCGACGCCCGGCCCGCCGAGATGCAGGACGTGGTGCTGGGCGGACGCACGCTCGCCACCACCTTCGTGCCGCGCGCCAGCCTGGCGGCAGGCGATTCGATCGACGGGCCCGCTGTCCTCGAAGAAAACACGTCGACCGTCTTCGTGCCGCCCGGCTGGACCGCGCGGTGCCTCGAAACAGGCGACTTGCTGCTGGAGAAACCCGAATGAGCCTGCAAGAAGATCCGACCCAGCTGGCCATCCCGGCCAACGCGATGCGCGCCATCGCCGACGAGATGGGCGCCAACCTCGTGCGCTCCGCCTTCTCCACCATCGTGCGCGAAGCGCGCGACTGCGCCACCGCCTTGCTGGACGCCCGGGGGCAACGTGGTCGCGCAGGCCGAGATGATCCCGATCCACAACGGCGGACTCAGCCAGGCGTTCCACGCGTCGGCGCGCCAGCTGGACCTGTCGCGGGTCGGTCCCGACAGTGCCATCCTGCTGAACGACCCGTACGCGGGCGGCCAACACCTGAACGACTTCATCCTGTTCCAGCCGATCTTCCTCGAGGGCGAGCTGCTCGGCTGGGCCGGCAACACGGCGCACCACCTCGACGTGGGCGGCGGCGGCGCCGGCATCAACATCGACGCGTCGGAGCTGATCCGGGAAGGCATCGTCATTCCGCCGCTGCTGATCGACGTGCAGCGCGATCTGCACGACGGCATCGTCGATCGGCTGATCTTCGCCAACGTGCGCACGCCCGACCTCGGGCGCGGCGACTTCTACGCGCAGCTCGCTGCCAACCGCACCGGCATTGAGCGCATGCAGGAACTGGCGCGCCGCACGGGCGTGGCCACGCTGAAGCGCGCGATGGAAGAGACGCTGGTGTACGCCGAGCGCCGCATGCGCGCCGCCATCGCCACGCTGCCGCTGGGCAGCTGGCAGGGCGAGGCGCTGATCGACAATGACGTGCGTGGCACCACGCCGCTCCGGGTGCAGGCCGGGTCACGGTGACCGAAGGCGGCAACATCGAGCTGGACTTCGAAGGCACGGCGCCGCAGGTCAAGAGCATGTTCAACAGCTCCACGTCGTCGGCGCTGGCGGCGGCGATCTCTTCGGTGCGCAGCATCCTCGCCGACAAGGACATCCCGGCCAACGACGGTTGCCTGAGGCCGATCCACGTCAAGCTGCCGCCCGGCTCCATCCTGAATCCGCAGGCCGGCCTGCCGGTGCGCGCGCGCGTGATCGCCTCGTACCGCCTGCTCGACGCGGTCCACGACGCATTGGCAAAGGCGGTGCCCGAGCGCGTGCCCGCGCAAGGCTTCAACTCCACCACCGGCCTGTACCTGACGCAGAAGCGACCCGACGGCCGCATCCGGATCTACGCCGACGTTCTCGGCGGCGGCTACGGCGCGGCGCCCGACTACGACGGCGCGCATGCGCTCGCCGGCATCCTTAGTTCCAGCCGCAACACCCCGATCGAATCCATCGAGCAGATCCATCCGCAGCTGCAGATGCTGCACTACCGGCTGGTGCCGGACTCCTGCGGCGCCGGACGCTGGCGCGGCGGCCTGGGCTTCTCGCGCGCCATTCAGGTGCTGGAAGACGGCATCGAGCTGAGCTATTACTCCGAGCACTTCCGCTATCCGCCGCGCGGCAAGCAGGGCGGGTGCGACGCCGCCCTGGCCTCCCTCGTGGTGCGCCGCGGGAGCGAGGTGTTCCGCCTGCCCAACACCGACCTGATGAAGCTGCAGCGTGGCGACATCGTCGAACTGAGCGTCGGCGGCGGCGCCGGCTGGGGCGATCCCGCGCTGCGGGCGGCCGACGCGGTGGCCGGCGACCGGCCGACGGCATCATCACGCAGGCGTTCGCCGAGAAGCACTATCCGGCGCAGGTGGCGCAGCTCGCCGCACCCGCGGCCGAACCGGCGGTGGCCTGAGCATGTCGGTGCTGCACCGCCCCCAGCGCTTTGCTTCGCCCATGGCGTGGGCTACGGACTTCATGCGCAAGGAACGCTTCGGCCTCCCGGTGTCTCACTTGGAAGGCGAACTGCACTTCTCGCACCTGCCCGTCCCGGTGGACGTGGAGGGCGAGCGGGTGATCCGCCTGCGCGGCCACTTCGCGCGGTCCAACGCGCACTGGCAGGCGCTGCAGCAGGACCCGCGCGCCACTTTCGTGTTCAACGGCCCGCATGCGTACATGTCGGCCCAGTGGTACTCGCCCGGCTGCCGGCGGCGCCGAGCTGGAACTTCGTGACCGTGCACCGGCCGGCCGCGTGCGCCTGCTGGACACGCCGCAACAGACCACGGACATCGTGGACGAGCTGATCGCGGTGAACGAGTCTGAGCTGCCCGAACAGTGGGACGTGCGGGGCTACAGCGCTGAGCGCCGGGCGCGACTGACACCGCACATCCTCGGCTTCGTGCTCGACGTCGAGGAGGTGCAGCCCAAGTTCAAGCTGCTGCAGCACTACCCGGACGAGGACAAGGCCGGTGCGATCGCGGGCTTGCGCTCACGCGGCACCGACGCGACTCGCGCCATCGCCCAGCTGATGGAACAGACCCTCGGCCGGGGCTCGCGCGAGATGGACGTCGCCAAGCGGCTCGGCCCCGGGAACTACTGACGTGACGATTCCCGACAATGGCAAGGCCGAAGCGCTGGCCCGCCGCCCCGCCCGCATGCGTGCCGAAGAGTGGGCGCTGCGGCTCGAGCTGGCCGCCTGCTACCGGCTGTTCGACTGGCTGGGCTGGTCCGAAAGCATCTACAACCACATCACGCTGCGGGTGCCGGGCGACGCCGGCGGCGAAGCGTTCCTGATCAATCCGTACGGCCTGCACTACGGCGAGGTGACGGCGGCCAATCTGCTGAAGATAGACGCGAACGGCGCGCTGCTGGACGACGCGCCCGGCCGGTGAACCCGGCTGGATTCGTGATCCACGCCGCTATCCATCGCGCACGGCCCGATGCGCATTGCGTGATGCACACGCACACGACGGCGGGCATCGCCGTCGCGTGCAAGCAGGACGGCCTGCGCAGCGACAACTTCTACAGCGCGGCTCTGCAAGGCATCGTCGCCTATCACGCGTTCGAAGGCATTACCACCGGTACTGAGGAACAGCCGCGGCTGGTGGCGAGCCTCGGCGAGCGCGAAGTGCTGGTGCTGCGCAATCACGGCCTGCTCACGGTGGGGCCGCACGTTCCCGGTGCCTTCGGCCGCATGTGGAGCGTGCAACGCGCCTGCGAGATCCAGCTGGCTACCGATGCGGCGGCGGGGCCGAACGTCCCCGTGCCGCAGCACGTGCTCGATGCGATCCCCGGCCAGCTCCGGCCCATGAGCGCGGCCGCGGGCACGGCGCGCCGCGGCGAACTCCCGTTCGAGGCCTTCCTGCGCAAGGCGCGCATCGCCTACACGGACCTCCTCGGATGACGGCGTCGCGCGCCGGCGCCATCCGGGACGTCGCGCTCGTCAGTGCGTCGTTCGACCTGCGCCCTCTCGGCCGTGAGCTGCACGAGCGCCGGCCTGACTGGCGGCTGCACCTGTGGCCGGAGCCCGGCTGGGAAGAGGCCGACCTGCTGGTGGGCTGGAACTGCCCGCCGGGCGTCTATCCGCCGATGCACCGGCTGCGGCTGGTGCACGCCATCGCGGCGGGCGCCGACAACCTGATCGCGGGGCAGGCGCTGCCCGAGGCGCCGGTGTGCCGCGTGATCGACGAAGCGCAGGCGCGCGGCATGGTGGAGTACGTGCTGTGGAGCGTGCTGCACTTTCATCGCGGGTTCGACCAGGCGCTGCGCCAGCAGCAGTCGCAGCGCTGGCAACGCCCGCGCCTTCGCGCTGCGGCTGAATGCCGCGTCGGCATCATGGGGCTGGGCGAACTGGGCGGCCGCGCTGCGTCGGCGCTCGCGGCGCAGGGCTATTCGGTGAGTGGTTGGAGCCGCCGGTCGCGATCCTTCCCCGGCATCGCCACCTACGCCGGCGACTCGGAGCGGGTCCGCTTCCCTGGCTGACCTGGACATCCCGGTCTGCCTGCTGCCGCTGACGCCGGAAACCCGTGGCATCCTCGGACGCGACACCTTCGACGCCCTGCCTGAAGGTGCGGCGCTGGTGCACTGCGGCCGCGGCGAACACCGGTGCCGAACGACCTCGTGCGGGCGCTTGGCTCCGGGCGCCTGCGCGGCGCCGTGGTGGACGTGTTCCCGCAGGAGCCGCTGCCGGCGGACGATCCGCTTTGGCACACGCCCGGACTTCTGGTCACCCCGCACATGGCGACGCTGGCGAGCCCGAACGTGATCGTGGAGCAGATCCTCGAGAACGCCCGCCGGCTCGAAGCCGGCTTGCCGCTGCTGCGGCAAGTGGACGTGCGGCGTGGCTACTGAAACACGCGAGGGCAAGCCGCCGGTGTTCATCGGCTGCGCCGCCGGCTTCTCGGGCGACCGCACCGATGCGGCCGGCCCCGTGGTCGAGACACTGGTGCAACGCTGCCGCGAGACGCCGGGCTCGCGCGCCTTCCTGATGTTCGAGACGCTGGCGGAACGTACGCTGGCTCTCGCCCAGCTGCGCCGCCGGCAGGACCCGGCAGCGGGCTACGAGCCATTGCTGGAGGAGTTGCTGGAGCCGGTGCTGGCGCGCTGCCTGCAGCATGGGATCGGCATCGTCGGCAACTTCGGCGCCGCCAACCCGGCCGGCGCCGCGAAAGCGATCCACGCGCTCGCCGCGCGCATCGGGCTCACCTCGCCGCGCATCGCCGTCGTCAGCGGCGACGACGTGTCCGGCGAAGCGGTGCGGCCGGTGCTGCGCGCGGCCGCGGGGCCGCGACTCGACGACATCCGTGTCGTCAGCGCCAATGTGTACCTCGGCGCGCGGCCGATCGCCGACGCCTTCGACGCGGGAGCGCAGATCGTCGTCGCAGGCCGGGTGGCGGACCCCTCGCTGGCCCTCGGTCCCGCGGTCGCCCACTTCGGATGGGCCTGGAACGACTGGGACCGGCTCGCCGGCGGCACCATGGCGGGCCACCTGCTGGAATGCGGGGCCCGGGTCACCGGCGGGTACTTCGCCGACCCCGGCTTCAAGGAAGTGCCGGGGCTGCACGCGCTCGGTTTCCCGATTGCGGAGTTGCGTGCCGACGGCAGCTGCACGGTGACGAAAGCCGTCGGCACCGGCGGGATGGTCACGCTGGCGACCGTCAAGGAGCAGCTGCTGTACGAGGTGCACGATCCGGCCGCCTACCTCACGCCCGACGTGGTGGCGGACATCACCGATGCGGAGGTGGAACAGCTCGGCCTCGACGCGGTCACCTTGCGCGGGGTGCGCGGCCATCCGAGGCCACCGACGCTCAAGGCGAACATCTTCCACGAGGGCGGCTGGCTGGCAGAAGGCGAGATCTCCTACGCCGGCCCGCGCGCCGAAGCGCGAGCCCGCCCGGCGGTGCAGGTGCTGCGCGAACGGCTGCCCGCGCTGGAGGTTCGCTTCGACCTGATCGGCGTCGTGAGCGTGTTGGGTGACGACGCCGGCGCGGCACTCGCCGCAAGCGGGGCAGGCGACGCGCAAGACGTGCGCCTGCGCGCCGCCGCCGCCCATCCCGAACGCCGCCAAGCCGAGCGCCTCCTGCGCGAAGTGACGGCGCTCTACACCTGCGGCCCGGCCGGCGGCGGTGGTGTGCGGACCACGCTGACCGCGCGCCTGAACAACCTCTCCTGCCTGGTGCCGCGCGAGGCGGTGCAGGCAGGCTTCGCATGGGCCACGCCATGACGGCCCGCACCGTGCCGCTGTACCGGCTGGCGCACGGCCGCACCGGCGACAAGGGCGACCGCTCCAACATCAGCGTGGTGGCCTTCGACGCCGCGTCCTACCCGCTGCTGGTCGAACAGGTGACGGAAGAAGCGGTCGCCAGGCACTTCGCATTGCGTCGGCCGCATTCGGTGCGGCGCTACCTGCTGCCGCGACTGGGCGCGATGAACTTCGTGCTAGATGGCGTGCTGGATGGCGGCGTCAATGCGGCCCTGAACCTTGATGCCCACGGCAAAGCGCTGTCCAGCTTCCTGCTGCAGATGGAAGTCCGCGCCCGTGCGCGGTGAGTAGGCCGAGTTCGCCTTCGTGTCGCGGCCGAAGTGGCACAACGCGTCGACAGCGACAAAGACAGCGACGCCTGGTCAACTTGGCAGTAGCTCTCTCTAGAGCGACCCGAAGGTTTCGTCGTAGGTGCCGAACGCGCGCGCCAGAGCAAGCACCTCCGGGGTCGGCGCCACTGGCGCGGGCACGTGAACGGGACCTTCAGCGATCGCGTTGCGTCGGTCGCCGGCCTCCAGTTGATCCACCAAGGCCAAGACTTTAGCGTTTCGGCTGGTGCTCGTGAACGTGCGAGCAAGAGCCTCCTCCTTCGGGACCGTGTAGGCGACTGTGGTCCGAAGCGTGGTGTGGCCCAAGGCGTCCTGGACAGCCTTCTCGCCAGCACTCGCATCATCAGCATCCAGCAGATGCGAGTCACCGAGGATATGCACCATGTCGACGTAGGGCACGCATGTCTTGTTCCGGTTGGCGAAACTGCGCCGAAAGTCCTTGGTGACGAGGTTCGACACGCCAGCCCGTTTACAGGCAGCGTCGAACAGCTTGCAGATCGCGTCCGAACTCCGCAGCGTCGGGAACAGCCGGCCGTCGCCCGGGAGTTTCTTGCGGGCCTGCAGCAGGCAGGCGAGCAGCGACCAGGGGACAGGGGAACGTCGCGCGGTCGTTCGATCTTGTGCACGGTCTTGTGCTCCACCAGTGCAGGTTGCCGCCGACCAACTCGCCTTTCTCCCCGAAGATGAAAGTGACTCGCGAACCGGTGGCCTTCGCCACCTCGCTCAAGCGGCAGCCGGTCTCGTCCTGGATCTGCAGCAGCTCACCGAGCGGGCTGTTGACGCCAATAACCCTGAGAATCTGTGCGAACTCCAACGCACTGGGTTCGCGCGTCCGAGGGACAGCGTGTGCTGCCGGCAGCGCCCAACCGAAGCGGGTCATTTCCTCGAGATCAGGGACGATGAACTCCGCTTCCTTGGGAAGCTGGGTACGAATCCAAGCCAGCAGGCGAAACAAGGCTGTCAAGAACAGCCTCACAGTGTTGCGCTTCAAGGGCTGCAGCGGTGGGGATCCTGCCGGCCTCGGTTTGTTGGATTTCGACCGTCGAGAGGCGTACAGGATGGCGGCGAACTCAGGAATCAGGCGGCGACCGGCTTCGCCGCTGAAGGCGCGCAGCGGCGTCTCTCCCGCCGGGGTGGCCACGCGGAGATAGTCCCTGTTGCGCGACTCACCGTGCTTCCGTGTTGTCCAAGTGGCTTGGCTTTCGACGTAGCGGAAGGCATAGGGCAGCAGCGGACTGTCCAGTGCTGCTTTGATGGCTTCGAGCTGCGCCTCGAGTTCGCGCTTCTTGGCGCGCGCAGCCGCAGGCAGGATGTCTCCTGTGACGGCCCGGCGTATGTCCTTTCTTCCCACTTCTCCGCGAGCGACCGCTGCTCGAAGGTCTTCGCCGCGAAATACTGGTTGTCGTACCAGACCTGCGCCTGGTACTTGGTCTTGCCCGACTTGATCTTGATTTCCTTGACACTCATGCTGCACCTCGTGATGGGAGGGCAGTGAAGCGATCAGTAGTTCGGCTTTTTTCTGTGCCGGCGCACGGTATACTGAAAGTAAGTAAAAGGTTATGGAGCTATACAGCTGAACCCGCACAAAACGGGTGTGTCCGTGTTAGTGACTGCTCGCCGAGCAGGCCACAGCCACAGGACCATTTCCAACCGATCCTTGCCGCCTTGTAAGCGGTAGGTCGTCCGTTCGATTCGGACAATCGGCACCAACTCCCCGGCCCCTCGAATGGAGGGGTTCACCGGCAAGCCCTTCATCGCTACAGTCGCTCTCCAACACTCCCGGAGTCCGATGATCCTTGCGCGCTGGGCGGCCCTTTGCTGCGCGCTCTGCGTGCTGCCCGCGGCGTGGGGCGAAGTGCTCACGCTGCGCGAGGCGGTCGTCGAAGGGCGGCGGGTGGCCCTTCCCCACGACTGGGAGGAGGGCTTCCCCGGCTTCTCCGGCAGCCTGGAGTACCGCCTGGACTTCGCCGCGCCCCAGGACGATCGCCTGGCGGGTGTCTACGTGCAGCGCGCCTGCGCCAACCTCGAAGTGCGCGTCAACGGCGAAGTGGTCGGCAGCGGCGGCCGCATGGCGCCGCCGGTCGCGCGCACCTGCTACTACCCGCACCTCTTCGCCATCCCCCGCGCCCTGTTGCGGCCGGAAGGCAACGAGCTGCGCATCCGCGTGGCCGGGCATGCCGTGGAGGACGTGTCGGCGCGGCAGCGGGCCGGGGGACTGTCGGCCGTGAGCGTCGGCGCCATCGAGGCGCTGCAGCCGATGTACGACCGCCAGCTGTTCTGGAACATCACCGCCGCCCAGATCATCGCCGCGATGGTCGGTGTGCTGGGCTTGGCCATGGTGTGCCTGTGGACGCTGCGCCGGCGCGATTCCTACCTGTTGTACTTCGGGCTGTTCACGGCCGGCTGGGGCCTGATCAGCACCCGGCTTTTCATCCGCCAGTGCCGCTGTCGAACGAGGCGATGGAGGTCCTGATCTGCAGCGCGTTTCCGCCCGTCGTCGCCTGCGCCTACCTGTTCCTGCTGCACCCGGTCGAAGTTCGCAGGCGCTGGATCGGGTGGGCGTTGGCGGGGCAGGGCGCTGCTCGTCCCGGCGGCGCTGGTGGCGGCCGCGCCGCACCGCCTGCTCGCGGTGGCCACGCTGGTCTACGACGCGCTCGCGCTCGAATTCCTCGTCGTGGTGGCTTGCTTCTTTCGGGTGGCTTGGCGCAGGCACCGAGAGGATTTCTGGCTGATGGGCGGCGTGCTGCTGTTCGCGATCGTGCTGACCGCCGTGGAGGTGGCGCTGCAGAACGACCTGCTGCCGCTGCCCAAGGTCCACGTCATCCACTTCGCGATGCCGGTGCTGTTCGGCGTGGTCGGCGGCCGCCTCATCCAGTTGTTCGTGCAGGCGCTGGGCCAGGCCGAAACGCTCAACGCACAGCTGGAGCAGCGCGTCGCCGAAAAATCGAGCGAGATCGAGAAGAGCTGGCAGCAGGTCGCGCAACTGCGCACCGAGCAGGCGGCGCAGGACGAGCGCCGCCGCATCGCGTCCGACCTGCACGACGACCTCGGCGCGCAGCTGCTCACCATCGCGCAGGCCAGCCAGCGGGGCGCCGATCCGCAGCGCGTCGCGGGCATGGCGCGGTCGGCGATGGAGGAGATGCGCCTGTCGGTGCGCGGGCTCACGGGCGGCGCGACGATGACGACCGATGCGCTCGCCGACTGGCGCGCAGAAACCATCACGCGGCTGGCCGACGCCGGCATGACGGGCACGTGGGAGGCGCAGGAGCCGCCCGCCGGCGCCATCCTGCCGGCGCGCACGCACGTGCAGCTGACCCGCATCCTGCGCGAGGCCGTCTCCAACGCGATCCGCCACAGCGGAGGCACCCGGTGCACGGTGCGCATCGGCTTTCCGCCGGGCGAGGTGGTGCTGGACGTGCAAGACGACGGCCGCGGCCTCCCCGCGCCGGAAGAACGCCGGCAGGGACACGGGCTGCTGAACATCGAGCGGCGCGTGCGCAACCCGGACGGCGAGCACCATTTCGAATCGAACGGCGGCACGCGCCTGGTGGTGCGCGTGCCGCTGCCCTCCGCTCCACCGAGCAGCCGGCAGCCATGAACAACGCCCTCATCGTCGAAGACCTGCCGAACATCCGCGACTGGCTGCTCGACGTCGCGCGCACGGCGTTTCCCGCCGTGAACGTCGTCACCACCGGGCGGCGCGACGAGGCGCTGGCGGCCGTCGCGCGCACTTCCTTCGACCTGGCGCTGGTGGACTGGGCCTGCCCGACGGAAGCGGCATCGACGTGATCCGCACCTTGCACCGGCTGCAGCCGCAGGCCACCAGCATCGTGGTGACGATCTACGACGACGACGACCACCTGTTCCCGGCGCTGCAGGCGGGCGCCTTCGGCTACCTGCTCAAGGAGCAGCCGGCGGAGACGCTCGTGAAGCAGCTGCTGCGCATCACGAACGGGGAGCCGCCGCTCTCGCCGTCGATCGCGCGGCGGGTGCTCTCGTACTTCGGGCAGCCGCCGGCCAGCCCGTCGCCGCCGCCGGTGGAAGTCCACACGCCGCTGACGGACCGCGAGACCGAGGTGCTGCAGCGCGTCGCCAAGGGCTACACGCTGCCCGAGATCGCGGTGCAACTCGGCCTTTCGCGCAACACCGTGGCCGACTACGTGCGCCAGATCTACCGCAAGCTGGATATTTCGTCGCGCGCCGAGGCCGCGCTGGAAGCGGCGCGGCGCGGGCTGGTGCGGCCCTGAAGCGCCTTCAGTCGCGCTTGCGCGGCAGCTCGATGCCGGGGAAGGTCTTGATCACCGCGCTGTCGTCCTCGCCGCCGTAGCCCGCGCTGGACGCCTGCATGAACATCTGGTGGGCGGTGGCCGACAGGGGCAGGGGAAATTTGGTGGCGCGCGCGAGGTCGAGCACCAGCCCGAGGTCCTTCACGAAGATGTCGACGGCCGAGAGCGGCGTGTAGTCGCCGGCGATCACGTGCGCCATGCGGTTCTCGAACATCCAGCTCGCGCCCGCGCTGTGCGTGATCACGTCGTACAGCGACGCCGGGTCGACGCCCTCGCGCAGGCCGAGCGCCATCGCTTCGGCCGCGGCGGCGATGTGCACGCCGGCCAGCAGCTGGTTGATGATCTTCACCTTGCTGGCCGCGCCGGCGCGGTCGCCCAGCTTGTAGACCTTGGCGGCCATCGCATCCAGCACGCCGCCGGCCCGCGCATACGCCTCGGGCGTGCCGGCCGTCATCATGGTCATCTGCGCCGAGGCGGCCTTGGCGGCGCCGCCGGAGATCGGTGCGTCGAGGTAGAGGAGGCCGCGCTCCGCCAGCCGGCCTTCGAGCGCCGCCGACCAGTTGGGATCGACCGTCGAACACATGACGAACAGGCTGCCCGGCCGCATCGCGGCAGCGGCGCCGCCTTCGCCGAAGAGGACGCTTTCGGTCTGGGCGGCGTTCACGACCACGCTCACCACCACGTCGCACCGCGCCGCGAGTTCGGCGACGCTTGCGCACGCGGTGCCGCCATCGGCGGCGAACTTTCGCGCCGCCTCGGCGCGCACGTCGAACACCGCGACGTCGTATCCCGCGCGGCGCAGCGACGCCGCCATGCCGGAGCCCATGGCCCCGAGCCCGATCACGCCGACTTTCTGTTCCGCCATCTATTCCTTGACCGATCCGGTCATGCCCGACACGTAGTACTCGACGAAGAAAGAGTACACGAAAGCCACCGGCAGCGAGCCGAGCAGCGCGCCGGCCATCAGCGGTCCCCAGTGGTAGACGTCGCCTTCCACCAGTTCGGTCACCACGCCCACCGGCACCGTCTTGTTCTCGCTCGACGAGACGAAGGTGAGGGCGTAGATGAACTCGTTCCAGCTCAGGGTGAAGGCAAAGATGCCGGCGGAGATCAGGCCGGGCACGGCGAGCGGCAGCACGATCTTGACCAGATCTGCCAGCGCGTGGCGCCGTCGATCAGGGCGCACTCTTCGAGCTCGTACGGGATCGACCGGAAGTAGCCCATGAGCAGCCAGGTCGAGAACGGGATCAGGAAGGTGGGGTAGGTGAGGATCAGCGCCATGCGGCTGTCGAACAGCCCGAGCTTGACGACGATGGCCGCAAGCGGAATGAACAGGATCGAAGGCGGCACCGGGTAGGCCAGAAGATCGCGCCGCCCGCGGGCTTGGCGCCCCGAAGCGCAGCCGTTCGATCGCGTACGCCGCCGGGATGGACGCCACGAGCGAGATGCCGGTGGCGATCACCGAGACGATCACCGTGTTCCAGAGCCAGGCCGGGTACTCGGTGCGGAACAGCAGCTTCTCGAAGTGCGCGAGCGTGGGGCCGATGATCCAGAAGGGGTTGCCGGTGCGCGAGAGCAGTTCGTTGTCGGGCTTGAACGACGTGATCGCCATCCAGTAGAAGGGGAACAGCAGCACGAAGACGAAGATGCCGATGGGGATGTAGAGCATCACCCAGCGGCGCGGCATCGACTGCAGGAAGTCCATGCCCTGCGATGCGTCGTTGTTCTTCGACTCCTTCACTTGTCGCTCCCCTGTTGCCAGGCGCGGCGCTGCAGCCCGAAGTAGCTGAACATGATCGCGGCCAGCAGGAAGGGCACCATCAGCGTGGCGATGGCTGCGCCTTCCGCCAGTGCGCCGCCAGAAATCCCGCGCTGGAACGCGAGCGTCGCCATCAGGTGCGTCGCATTGAGCGGGCCGCCTCGCGTGAGCACGTAGATCAGCTGGAAGTCGGTGAACGTGAAGAGCACCGAGAACGTCATCACCACCGCGATGATCGGCGTGAGCAGCGGCAGCGTGATGTGGCGGAACTGCTGCCACGGCGTGGCGCCGTCGATCGCAGAGGCTTCGTAGTACGAAGGCGAGATCGTCTGCAGGCCGGCCAGCAGCGAAATGGCCACGAACGGGATGCCGCGCCACACGTTGGCGATGATCGTGGAGATGCGCGCGTTCCACGGGTTGCCGAGGAAGTCGATGTAGGTGTCGATCAGCCCGAGCTTGACCAGCACCCAGCTGATGATCGAGAACTGCGCGTCGAAGATCCACCAGAAAGCGATGGCCGACAGCGCGGTGGGCACGATCCGGGCAGCAGCAGCACCACCGCGCGGAAGAAGCTCTGGAACGGCAGCCGCTTGTTGAGCAGCAGCGCCAGCCAGAGGCCCAGCACGAACTTGAAGATGCTTGCGACCACCGTGTAGAACAGCGTGTTGAACAGCGCCAGGCGGGTGACGCTGTCGCCGACGAGGAAGCTGAAGTTCTCCAGCCCGACCCACTCGCCGCCGCGCCCGATCTTCGCGTCGGTGAAGCCGAGCCAGTGCCCGTGCCGAGCGGATAGGTCAGGAACAGCAGCAGCAGCACCGTCGCCGGCAGCATGAACGCCCAGCCCAGCGCGTTGCGGTTGTTCTGGAAGCGCTCCAGCAGCGACGGCAGCCGGGGGACGCGCGCCTGCGGCGCACCAACGTGCGTGGTCGATGGCACCGCAGGATTCGTCATGCCGGCCCTCTCAGACCTTGTAGTAGCGCTCGGCGCGCTTCTGGGCGCGTTCCATGGCTTCCTTGGGCGACTTCGAGCCGCTGATGGCTTCGGCCACCATGTTGGCGACGATGAAGTCGGCCCCGGCGCCGGCGGATGCGTAGCCCAGCTTGCCGGCGTAGCCCGTGGGACGCATGTTCTTCACGCAGTCGCGGTACGGCGTGTGCTTCGGGTCCGACGTCCAGATCGGCGCCGACTTGTACGCCGCGAGCGGGTGGGCGATGTAGCCGCCCGCGCCCGTCAGCCACGGCTCGAACTGCTCGCGCTCCATCATGAAGCGCAGGAACTCCTTGGCCGCCTGCGGGTACTTCGTGTACTTGAAGATCATCTGGTTGAAGAACAGGTGCGACTCGGTCGGCACGCCCACCGGCCCGATCGGGAACGAGGCGTGCTGGATGTCGCCGGCCAGTTCCTTCACCTTGGCATCGGTCGAGTTCTTGGCGGCGTAGTAGATCGAGATGCCGTTGTTGGTGACGCTGATCTGCCCGTCGAGGAAGGCCTTGTTGTTGTTCGGGTCGAGCCACGACAGCGTGCCCGGGATGAAGTTGGCGTACAGCTCCTTGCCGTATTCCAGCGCCTTCATCGTCTCCGGGCTGTCGATCACCACCTTGTTGTTCTTGTCCACCAGCTGGCCGCCGTGCGACCAGAGCAGCCAGTTCGTCCAGAGGCTGTCGCCGGTGGCGTTGCCCAGCGCATAGCCGCCGGGCGTGCCCTTGTCCTTCAGCGCCTTGTGCAGCGCGAGGAAGCCGGCGGTGTCTTTCGGGAAGCTGCTGAAACCGGCGGCCTTCACCATGCTTTCGCGGTACACGATCATCGAGCCGGCGGCGCCCGTGCCGAGGCCCAGCCACTTCTTGCCGTCGGGGCGCAGGTACTGGTGGACGGCGGGGAACCAGCCGCCGTACTTCTTGCCGAGGTATTCCGCGACGTCGGTGACGTCGAGCAGCTTCTCGGGGTACAGGTTGGCGTCGTCGTTGGTCGACAGGATGATGTCGGGGCCGGCGCCGGTGTTGGCGGCGACGGCCGCCTTCGGCCGCACGTCTTCCCAGCCTTCGTTGTCGACCCGCACTTCGACGCCGGTCTTCTCGGTGAACTTCCTGACGTTCACCATGTAGGCGTCGATGTCGCCCTGCACGAAGCGGCTCCAGCGCAGCACGCGCAGCTTGGCGCCCTTCTCGGGCTTGAGGTTCAGGGCCTGCGCGTGCACCGCGGGCGCGAACACCGCGGCGCCCGCGCCCATGCCGGCGGCGGCCGCGACGCTGGCCGAGCCCTCCGGAATTTCCGGCGATTGAACTCACTCATGTCTGTCTCCTCGGTGGTTTGAACGGACGATCACGAATCAGTCAAGCCGCCAGCCGTTCACCAGTGCTTGCATCGAAAAGGTGGGCGCGCTGCAGGTCGGGCTGCAGGTTGATCACGCTGCCGGGCGCGAAGTCGTGGCGCTCGCGGAACACCGCCGACAGGTCCGCGCCCTCGTGGCGGCAGGCCACGAAGGTGTCCATGCCGGTGGGCTCCAGCACGACGACTTTGGAGGGAATGCCGCCCGCGCTGGACAGCGACAGGTGCTCGGGCCGCGTGCCGTAGACGACGGACTGGCCGTCCTCGCCGCCGGCCTGCAGGGGCGCGTCGAGCAAGGTGCCGTCCTTGAGTTCGACCCGCGCCGAGCCGCCGCTGCGGCGCAGGGTGCCGGGCAGGAAGTTCATGGCGGGCGAGCCGATGAAGCCCGCCACGAACTGGTTGGCGGGCCGGTCGTAGAGTTCGAGCGGGCTGCCGGTCTGTTCGATGCGGCCGTCGCGCATCACCACGATCTTGTCGCCCATGGTCATGGCCTCGATCTGGTCGTGCGTGACGTAGATCGAGGTGGTCTTCAGGCGCTGGTGCAGTTCCTTGATCTCGCTGCGCATCGCCACCCGCAGCTTGGCGTCGAGGTTCGACAGCGGCTCGTCGAACAGGAACACCTGCGGGTCGCGCACGATGGCGCGGCCCATGGCGACGCGCTGGCGCTGGCCGCCGGAAAGCTGGCGCGGGTAGCGCTCCAGCAGCGGCATGAGCCCGAGGATCTCGGCCGCCCGCTGCACCTTGCTGTCGATGGTGGCCTTGTCGACCTTGGCCAGCGTGAGAGCGAAGGCCATGTTGTCGCGCACCGTCATGTGCGGGTACAGCGCGTAGTTCTGGAACACCATCGCGATGTCCCGCTCCTTGGGCGGCAGGTCGTTCACGCGCCGGTCGCCGATTCGGATCTCGCCGCCGTTGACCTGCTCGAGCCCCGCGATCATGCGCAGCAGCGTCGACTTGCCGCAGCCCGAGGGCCCGACCAGCACGGTGAACGATCCGTCCCGGATGTCGATGTCCACGCCATGGAGCACGGCGACTTCGCCGAAGTTCTTCTTGACCGCCGGATCGTCACACTGGCCATGCGCTGATGCCCTCCGGGGTGCCGTGAAAAACCGCGAGGCAGCAGAAAGTGCTCATCGCGGCTGGCGCAGTATCGGCACGGAACCCGTCAGCCGCCTATCAGGGAAACCCGCTAGTCGAAAGGCTGGCAATTTGTATGATGACCTGATAACCGCCTTCGATTTCCAAGCCCATGTCCAGACCCCACAGTGACCCCCGCGCCACTGGTCACCGAGCGGTTGTCCGACCGGCTCGCGGCCCGGCTGGCCGCGCAGATCGCGTCCGGTGTGCTGGGCCCCGGCGACCGTTTCCCCACCGAGCAGCAGCTGGCCACCGCGCACGGCGTGTCCCGCACCGTGGTGCGCGAAGCCATGCACCAGCTCAAGTCGCGCGCGCTCGTGGTGGCGCGCCGGGCTCGGGCGTGTTCGTCGCGCCGCGAGCGGTCAACCAGCCGCTGGCCTTCGACCCGTCGGTGCTCGAATCGGTCGAGGCCGTGGTGCACGTCATCGAAGTGCGCCGGGTGCTGGAAGGCGAGATCGCGGCGCTGGCGGCCGAGCGCGCCACGCGGGCCCAGATCGCGCAGCTGCGGCGCGCCCTCAAGGCCATCGACCGTGCCGTCGCCGAAGGCCGCGACGGCGTCGCCGAAGACCGGCGTTCCACCGCGCGATCGGCGAATGCGCCGGCAATCCCCAGTTCCGCCTGCTGCTCGGCTTTTTGAGCAGTACCTGCGCGAAGGCATGCGCATCACGCGCGGCAACGAGGCGCGGCGCCGCGACTTCATGCAGGCCGTGCAGCACGAACACCGCGAGGTCGTCGAAGCCATTGCCGCGCGCGACCCCGCGGCCGCCCGCCACCATGCCACCCGCCACATCCTGAGCGGCGAACAGCGGCTGGTGGAAGGCGGCGTCATTCCCGCGCAGCGGCGCACCCGATCCACGAAGGAAAAACCATGAGACTGATGATCACCGGCGGCGGGGGCTTCCTCGGCTCCCGCCTCGCCCGCACGCTGCTGGCGCGCGGCACGCTGGCAGGCGAGCGTATCGACGGCCTGGTGCTGGCCGACATCGCGCCGCCGCCGGCCGACCTGCTGGCCGACCCGCGCGTCGAAGCGCGCACCGGCACGTTGCTGTCGCAGGCCGACGCGCTGCGCACCGAAGCTTTCGACGGCGTGTTCCACCGGCGTCCGCCGTGTCGGGCGAATGCGAAGCCGATTTCGACCTGGGCATGCGCTCCAACCTGGACAGCACGCGCGCGCTGCTCGACGCACTGCGCGCGAACGCCGCGTCGGGCGGCAAGCTCACGCGCCTCGTCTTCTCCAGCTCGGTGGCCGTGTTCGGGCCCGATCCGGCGGTGCCGCTGCCCAAGCTGGTGGCCGACGACACGCTGCCGGCGCCGCAGACTTCCTACGGCACGCAGAAGCTCATTTGCGAGCACCTGGTGGCCGACTACACGCGCAAGGGCTTCATCGACGGCCGCGCGGCGCGCCTCATGACGGTGACGGTGCGGCCGGGCCGGCCCAACGGCGCGGCGTCCTCGTTCTTCAGCGGGATCATCCGCGAGCCGCTCGCCGGCGTCGAATCCGTGTGCCCGGTTTCGGCCGACGTTTCGCATCCGGTGTCGTCGCCTTCACGCACCGTGGATGGTTTGATCGCCGTCTACGAAGCCTCGCGCGAGCAGTTCCCGGGCCGCACCGCGATGAACCTGCCGGCGCTCAACGTGCGCGTGAGCGAGATGCTCGATGCGGTCGAACAGGTGGCCGGCCCGGCGGTGCGCAAGCTGGTGCGCTTCGAGCGCGACGAGCGCATCGCCGGCATCGTGGCCAACTGGCCCGGTGGCGCCAGCGCGGCCCGTGCCGCCCGGCTCGGATTGAAGCCGCACGAGAACTTCGCAGAGATCGTGCAGCAGTACATCGACGATTGCCGCGCCCTCCCGACCGCGGCGCAAACCCTCAAAGGCCTCCAATGAAGAACAAGAAATCCCCCGAACGCAAGGCCCCCGGCCGCAAGGCGCTGCCGCGCCTGCGCTCCCAAGCGTGGTTCGACAACCCCGCCAACGCCGACATGACCGCGCTCTACCCGAGCGCACCATGAACTTCGGCCTGGGCTTCGACGAACTGCAATCCGGCCGCCCGATCATCGGGATCGCGCAGACCGGCTCCGACATCGCGCCGTGCAACCGGCACCACCGGTGCTCGCCCAGCGCGTGCGCGAGGGCATCCGCGACGCCGGCGGCATCGCCTTCGAATTCCCGATCCACCCGATCCAGAAACCTGCAAGCGCCCGACGGCAGCGCTCGATCGCAACCTGCAGTACCTCTCGCTGATCGAGATCCTGTACGGCTACCCGATCGACGGCGTGGTGCTCACCACCGGCTGCGACAAGACCACGCCGGCGCAGCTGATGGCTGCGGCCACGGTCGACATCCCGGCCATCGCGCTGAACTCCGGCCCCATGCTCAATGGCTGGTACCGGGCGAGCGCACCGGCTCCGGCACGATCGTCTGGCGGGCGCGCGAGATGATGGCCGCCGGCGAGATCGGCTACCGGAGTTCCTGAAGCTGGTGGCCTCGTCGGCGCCGTCCACCGGCCACTGCAACACCATGGGCACCGCGTCGACCATGAACTCGCTGGCGGAAGCGCTGGGCATGACGCTGCCCGGCAGCGCCGCGATTCCCGCGCCCTACCGCGACCGCCGAGAGATGGCGTACCTGACGGGCAAGCGCATCGTGGAGATGGTGCGCGAAGACCTGAAGCCTTCCGACATCCTCACGCGCGCCGCCTTCGAGAACGCCATCGTGGTCAATTCGGCCATCGGAGGCTCGACCAACGCACCGGTGCACCTGTGTGCCATCGCCAAGCACGTCGGCGTCGAACTGACGATGGACGACTGGGAGAAGCACGGCTACAAGATCCCGCTGCTGGTCAACCTGCAGCCGGCGGGCGAATACCGCCGAGGAGTACTACCGCGCGGGCGGCGTGCCCGCGGTGGTGGCGGAACTGATCGCGCGCGGCCTGATCAAGCCGTCGCTGACGGCCAACGGCAAGACGCTGATCGAGAACTGCGAAGGCCAGTTCACCAGCGACCGGAAGGTGATCTTCCCGTACGCGAAGCCGATGAAGAAGAACGCCGGCTTCCTGCACTTCAAGGGCAACCTGTTCGACTCGGCCATCATGAAGACCAGCGTGATCACGCCGGAGTTCCACCAGCAGTACCGGAGAACCCGGCGGACCCGATGGCCTTCGAAGGCACCGCGGTCGTGTTCGACGGGCCGGAGGACTACCACCGTCGCATCGACGATCCCAAGCTGAAGATCACGGCGTCCAGCGTGCTGTTCATGCGCGGCGTGGGCCCCATCGGCTATCCCGGCGCGGCCGAGGTCGTCAACATGCGCGCGCCGGACTACCTGCTCAAGCAGGGCGTGACGGCGCTCGCCTGCATCGGCGACGGCCGCCAGTCCGGCACATCGGGATCGCCTTCGATCCTGAACGCGTCGCCCGAGGCGGCCAACGGCGGCGGGCTGGCCTTGCTCAAGACCGGCGACCGCGTCCGCATCGACCTGAAGAAGCGCACGGCCAACATGCTGGTGAGCGACGCCGAGCTGGCGAAACGCCGCGCGGCTTTCGAAGCCGCCGGCGGCTACAAGTACCCGGCCAGCCAGACGCCGTGGCAGGAGATCCAGCGCGGCATCGTGGGCGAGCTCTCCGAGGGCATGGTGCTCAAGCCGGCGGTGAAGTACCAGCGGATCAACACCACTTTCGGGCTGCCGCGCGACAACCACTAGCGCGTGGATTCGCTGATCGCCGCCTCGGCCCGCGCACTCGCCGCGGGCGACGCGCTGGGCGCGCTCAAGCGCGTGGCATTGCGCGACGATCCGCCCGCGCTGGCCTTGCGCGGCATCGCGATGGCGCAGCTCGGCGAACTGGCGCTGGCGCGCGACCTGCTGCGCCGCGCCGGGCGCGCCTTCCGGCCCCAGGAGGCCGTGGCGCGTGCCCGCTGCGCGGTCGCCGAAGCCGAGGTGGCGCTCGCCCTGCGTGACTGGGCGGGTCGCCGCGTGCGCTGGCGGCTGCTGCGGCCACGCTGGAACTCCATGGCGATCGCGCCAATGCGCTGCATGCGCGGCTCGTCGCCGCGCGGCGCCTGGTGCTGGTGGGGCGCCTCGCCGAAGCGGCCGCCCTGCTGGACGCGTTCGATGCGAGCGGCTTGCCGCCGACGCTGGCGGCGGTGGCGGAACTGACCGCGGCGGAACTGGCGCTGCGCTCGCTGCGTTGCGCTCCCGCGCAAGCCGCCTTGGCCCGTGCCGCGCAGGCCGCGCAGCGCGCCGGCGTGCCGGCCCTGATCGCGGAAGTGGCGGAGGCGAGCGCCGCGCTGGAGCGGCCGGCGGCGCGCTGCCGCCGCAGCGGCGTGGAGCATGCGGTGCGGCTGGAGGAGATCGAGGCGCTGCTCGCCTCCGGCACGCTGGTGCTGGATGCGTGCAGGCGCGGCCTGTCGCTGGCGGGCGCGTCGCAGCCGCTGGCCCGCCGTCCCATCCTGTTCGCCCCGGCGCAAGCGCTGGCCGAGGCCTGGCCGAACGACGTGGAGCGCGACGCCTTGATCGCCACGGCGTTCCGCATGCGCGAGCCCGACGAGACGCACCGCGCCCGGCTGCGGGTGGAGATCGGACGGCTGCGCGCGCTCGCCAAGCCGATGGCGCGCATCGAAGCGACGGCGCGCGGATTCGCCCTGCGGCCCGTCGGCGATGCCCCCGTGGCCGTGCTGGTCCCGCCGATCCCCGGCGAGCAGGCGGCGCTGGTGGCGCTGTTGTCCGATGGCGCCGCGTGGTCGACGTCGGCGCTGGCGCTGGCGCTCGATGCGAGCCAGCGCACCGTGCAGCGCGCGCTGGCCGAGCTGCAGGCGGCGGGGCAGGTCCGCGCGATCGGGCAGGCCCGCGCGCGGCGCTGGCTGGCGCCACCGCTGGTGGGTTTCACGACAATCTTGTTACTCCCCACGGCGATGCCGACTGCGTAGAGTCCTTCCATCGCGCCGCCAAGGCGCACCGACAGGAGGACGCCATGCGAAACGACACCCTCGACAGGCAGCCCGAAACCCCGGCACGGCCGGCGGAAATCGTGCGCGAATACGGGCCCTTCAACGACGCCGGCGCCGTGCACGGCGTCAGCTACGACGGCAGCCGCGTCTGGGCCGCCACCGGCGCGCACCTGCTCGCCATCGACCCGGCCAGCGGGGACGTCACGCGCACGCTGGACTGCCCCTGCGACGCCGGCACCGCCTTCGACGGCTCGCACCTGTGGCAGATCGCCGAGTCGCGCATCGACAAGATCGAGCCGGCGACAGGCAAGGTGGTGGCTTCCATTCCCGCGCCGGGCAATGGCTGCGATTCCGGCCTGACCTGGGCCGAAGGCAGCCTGTGGGTGGGCAACTACCGGGGCCGCCAGATCCACCAGATCGATCCCGCCACCGGGGCGATCCAGCGGACCATCGCGTCCAACCGCTTCGTCACCGGTGTCACCTGGGTCGACGGTGAGCTGTGGCACGGCACCGGGAAGGCGACGAGAGCGAACTGCGCCGCGTCGACGCGCAAAGCGGCGACGTGCTCGAGCGCCTGGCCCTGCCGCAAGGCGCGGGCGTGAGCGGCCTCGAATCCGACGGCGCCGGCCTCTTCTATTGCGGCGGGGGCGGCAGCGGCAAGGTACGGGCAGTCCGGCGTCCCTGATGTCGAATTCGGCCGCTCCCGTTCGTCGTGAGGGCATTCCTGCCACCAAGGACCTTCCATGAGCGCCTCCAGCCCCTCCGCCCGGCGATCGACCGCAACTGGCCGCTGGTCGCCGCCGGCGCCCTGATGACCTGCGTGGCGATCGGCGTCGTGTTCTCGCTGGCGGTGTTCCTCGACCCGATGGGCGTGGACACCGGCTGGTCGCGCGCCGGCATCTCCGGCGCCATGACGCTGGCTTTCCTGAGCATGGGCTTCTCGGGCTTCGGCTGGGGCTCGCTCAGCGACCGCTATGGCCCGCGGCGCGTGGTGCTGGCCGGCGTGCTGCTGCTGGGCCTGGCCAGCGTGCTCGCCAGCCGCGCCACGACGCTGCTGCAGTTCCGGTCACCTTCGGCCTCTTGATCGGGGCGGCGGCGGGCGCGTTCTTCGCGCCCATCATTTCGGCCACCACGGTCTCCTTCGACAAGCGCCGCGGCCTGGCGGTGTCGCTGGTGAGCGCCGGCATGGGGGTGGCGCCGATGACGATCGCGCCGCTGGCCGGATGGCTCGTCACGCTGTACGGCTGGCGGACCACGATGCTGGGCATCGGCATCGGCACGTGGGTGCTCCTGCTGCCTTTCGTACACCTCATCCGCGTCGTGCCGCTGCCGCACGCTGTTGCCGGTGCGGCGTCGGCGCAAGACCCCGCGCTGACGGCGCGCCAGGCGTTGCGCTCGCCGGCCTTCCTGATCCCGGGGCCGCGTTCTTCGCCTGCTGCGCCGCGCATTCCGGACCGATCTTCCACACGGTGAGCTACGCCATCGGCTGCGGGCTGCCGATGGTGGCGGCCGTCACGATCTACAGCATGGAAGGCGCGGCGGGGCTCGGCGGCCGCCTGCTGTTCGGGCTGGCCTCGGACAAGTACGGCGCCAAGCCGGTGCTGGTCGTGGGCCTGCTGGTGCAGGCGTTCGCCGCCGTCGCCTACCCGGCGGTCAACCAGCTCGGCGGCTTCTATGCGGTGGCCATCGTGTTCGGCGCGGCCTATGGCGGCACCATGCCGCTGTATGCGGCGCTGGCACGCGACGCATTCGACGCCCGCATCCGGGCACCGTCCTCGGCGCGGCCACGCTGTTGTCCAGCCCGGGCATGGCACTGGGGCCCTTCATCGGCGGCTGGCTGTTCGACCGTTTCGGCACCTACGCCTGGCTGTACATCGGCTCGATGGCGATGGGCCCGGCCGCGGCCGGCATCGCGATGCTGTTCCCGCGCGGTCCGGCCGGCCCCGGCTTCACGCCGCGCCCGAGCGCAGCCTAGGGCGGACTTGCGTCCCCCTCCGTGCCGCGCAAGGCTTGGTGCAGCGCCCGCAGGCGCTCGGCATTCATCCGTGACTTGGCCGCTGCGATCGCGGCGACGGCGAACGGGGCGCCCGGGCCCTGCAGGCAGATCCCGACCGACACCACGCCTTCGCTCACGTTGTCGCTGAGCAAGCCATAGCCGGCCGAGCGCGCGAGCGACACGTGCCGGCGCAGGCCCGCGAAGTCGAGCCCGGCCTGGCGAAGGCGGGCCGGTGGCGCTCGAACATGGCGCGCACCGCATCGTCGGCGAACGTCGAGAGCAGCGCGAGGCTGCCGGCCGTGGTGCCGATCACGCGCAGGTCGCCCACGCGCGTGCGCGGGGCCCGCACGCTGGTGGAGCCTTCCTCACGATGGACGCACATCACGAAGTCGCCGACCTGCATGCTCAGGAACACCGTGTCGCCGGTGAGCCGGGCGATCCGCTGCAGGCCGAACTGGTACTTGGCCACCAGCGGCGACTGGCGGAAGGTGGCGCGCCCCAAGTGCACCGCCTCGACGCCGAGTTCGTACAGCCGGCCGTCCGCCCGCCGCTGCACCAGCCCCTCCGCCACCAGCGACTGCAGGGCGCGCTGCACCGCCGAGCGCTGCTCGCCAAGGCGGGTGACGATCTCCTGCGTGCCGATGCCGTTGCCGTTGTGCGCGCCGACCAGCTTCAGCACGCGCAGCGCCCGCTGCGCCGTCCGCGCCCCCGTGATTTCCCTAGGTTCGCTCACTATGTGACCACTCCTGCGGGCGAAGCGTGCCACAAGCGGCGGCCCGGGGACGATCCGGCGCAAACCACCCGCTGGAGACAAGCATGAAGCAACCACCGTCCTTCACCCGCCGCGGCGTCCTGGCCGGACTCGCGGGTTCGGCCTTCGGCCTGCCTGCGTTCGCGCAGTCCGGCTTTCCGAACCGGCCGGTGAAGATCATCGTGCCGTGGCCCGCGGGCGGAGGTTCCGACGTGTCGGTGCGGCTGCTGGTGCCGGGGCTCACGCAGCGGCTCGGGCAGCCGGTGGTGATCGACAACAAGGCCGGCGCGAGTGGGGCCATCGGCCATGCGCTGGCGGCCCGCAGCCCGGCGGACGGCTACACGCTGCTGTATTCCACGGCGGACACGCACTCGATCGTCTCGCACACGCATGCGCAGCCGCCCTTCGATGCGCGCAAGGATTTCGTCGGCATCGCTACCATGGGCCTGTACCCGATGGGGCTGGCGGTGCATGCGTCGGTGCCCGCGCGCAACGTCAAGGAGTTCGTGGCCTGGGCCGGGGAGCAGAAGCCGGCGGTGGGCTACGGCACGGTGGGTGTCGGCAGCGCCGGCCACATCCTGTGCGAGGCCTTCCGCGACACGGCCAAGGTGGACATGCTCCACGTTCCCTTCGAGGGGCGGCGCCCAGCTCACGCAGGCGCTGCTGGGCAACCAGATCGCCACCACCTTCACGCACGTGGTCTCGCTCGACCAGCACCTGCGCAGCGGCGCGGTGCGCATGATCGGCGTGACCGCCCGCGAGCGGCTGCCCAACTTTCCCGACGTGCCCACTTTCAAGGAGCAGGGCATCCCGCTGGAGAATGGCTCCCGGGCGGCATCGTGGCGCCCACCGGCTTGCCGGCGAACATCGTCGCGCAGTTGCACGATGCGATCGAGGCGACACTCGCCGATCCCGGCCCGGCCGAGCAGAATCGCAAACTCTCGACTTTGGTGGAGCGCATGGCCCAGCCCGACTTCCACCGCTACATGCTGGCGGAGTACGACCGCTGGGGCCGCTACATCAAGGCCGCGAACATCACCGTCACCTGACATCCACTCTCGAAGGAACCCATGGCACTCGACATCCTCGGACTTTGCGGCAGCCTGCGCCGCGACTCGATCAACATGAAGGCGCTCAAGCTCGCCGGCGAAGTCATGCCCTCGGGCATGCAGCTCGACATCGGCGACTGGCGCAGCGTGCCGCCGTTCGACCAGACGAACTCGACAAGGGCTGGCCGCCGGCGGTGCAGGCGCTGCGCGAGCGCATCCGCCGCGCCGATGCGGTGGTGATCGCCACGCCCGAATACAACTTCACCCTCCCGGGCGTGTTCAAGAACGTGCTCGACTGGATCAGCCGCGGCGACGACCAGCCCTTCGCAGGCAAGCCGGTGGCGATCCTGAGCGCGTCGCAAGGGCCGCTCGGCGGCGCGCGGGTGCAGTACGACCTGCGCCGCGTGATGATGTTCGTCAACGCCATGGTGCTGGTCAAGCCCGAGGTGTTCATCGGCAGCGCCGCCGGCAAGTTCGACGCGTCCGGCGCCTGCACCGATGAAGCCACCCGCAAGTTCGTCACGGCGCAGATGGCCGCCCCGAGAAGTGGATCCGCGGCGTGAAGGCGATGCAGGCGGCATGAAGCAGGAGATCCGGCGCGAGTGGGTGCACGTCTCCTATGCGGAGACGAGCAAGATCACCGAAACCTACGGCTTCGTCGGCAGCCGGGGGACGGTCAACCTCGAAGGCCTGCTGCTGCGGCCGGCGCAAGGGGGCCGCGACACCGTCTTCCTGATGATGCATCCGGCGTCGACGCTGCAACTGCTGCCGCTGCCGGGCGCGATGGCCGAAGCCGGCCACTCCGTGTTGTGCATGGGCAGCCGCTATGCCAAGAACGACACGGCGCTGGTCTACGAGAAGGTGGCGCTCGACCTCGGCGCCTGCATCCGCCACGCGAAGGAACGCCTGGGCTACCGCAACGTGATCCTGCTCGGGTGGTCCGGCGGCGGTTCGCTGGCGCTGTTCTACCAGGCGCAGGCGCAGCGCCCGACCATCACCGAAACGCCGGCCGGCGACCCGGTCGACCTCCGGCGGCCGGCCTCTGGCCCGCCGACGGCATGGTGCTGGAAGCGGCGCACCGCTCGCGCGCCCGCTGCCTGGCCGACTGGATCGATCCGTCGGTCATCGACGAGAACGACCCGGACCGGCGGCTGCCGGAGTTCGATCTGTATTCGCCGACGCTTCCCGTGCAGCCCCCGTACCCGCGTGACTGGCTGGCGGCGTACCGCGCCGCGCAGGTGCAGCGCGTGCAGCGCATCACCGCGCGCGTGCAGGAGACGCTGGAGATGCTGCGCAAGCGCGGCACGGCGGAGGTCGAACGCGGCTTCATCACGCACCGCACGCTGGCCGAGCCGCGCTTCCTCGACGCCACGCTGCAGCCGAACGACCGCCCGATCGGCACCTGCTACTTGGGCGTGCCGGAGACGGTCAACAGCGGCCCCGTGGGGCTGGCCCGCTTCTCCATGCTGCGCTCGTGGTTGTCGCAGTGGTCGCTGGAGCATTCGCGTGCCGACGGCGAAACCTGCGCGCGCGACGTGACGGTGCCCCTGCTCGCCATCGAACACACGGCCGACGACGCCGTGCCGCAGCCCGACATGGGCCTCATGCACGCGGCAGCCGGCAGCGCCGACAAGCAGTTTCACCGCCTCGCCGGCGCCAACCACTACTTCAAGGGTCAGCCCGAGCACCTGAAGCAGGCCGTGGCGCTGATCGGCGGCTGGGCCGCGCAGCGCGGCTGGTGATCCCGTCGCGTTAGCTTTCGATGCGGAAAAGCGTCGTCCGCACAGCCAGCGGGTTCTCCGGCCGGAACCACTGCATGTCCGGAATGTGGGAGGCGGTGATGTAGATGGCGCCGTCCGGGCCTTCGGAGAACGTGTCCGGCCAGCGCAGCCGCGGGTCCTGCACCAGCACCTCGAGCCGATCGCCCTCGCGCACCTTGACCGCGTTCTCCTCGACCGCGCTCACGTACATCCGGTCTTCGGCGTCGATCCAGAGCCCGTCGGCGGGACCGTTCTCGCCGACGCGTTCCACGCGCGCCGCGAGGGAGTCGGGCGGAAGGCGCGTGTCGTGCAGCGCCTCCGTCGCGATCCGGTACAGCGTCCGCCCCTTGATGGCCTGCCAGTACAGCCATTGGCCGTCGCGCGACAGGGCGATGCCGTCGGCGGAGAACTCCACGCCGCGCCCGTCGCTGCGGCGCAGGACGTGGCCGTCGACGCGGATCTGGACGTCCTTCTCCGGCTGCGTGCTGGGATGCCCGTCGAGCACGCGCCGGGCCTTGCCCGACGCCAGCTCCACGACGACCAGCGCGCCCTGCGCGCCCGAGTCGGTGATGTACGCGTGGGCGCCATCGGGGCTGAAGCGCACGTCGTTCAGGTAGCTGCCCTGCGGGGCGATGTCTTCACCGAAGGCGATCTTCTGGCCTACCTTGCCGGCGGCGTCGATCTTCACCAGCTTGGGGCCGCCGGGCACCACGCGGTCCTGCGCGGGCGCGGCGGGGTCGAGCACCCAGACGTTGCCGTCGCGGTCGGCCACCACGCTCTGCACGCAGACCCAGTGGTCGCCGGGCTGGAGCTCGTCCTTCTTCGCGTTCCGCCAGGCATTCCAGCGTTCGTCCGGATAGGGGCGCAAGGAACCGTCGGGCAGCAACTCGGCCACCGACACGGGCGCATCTTCGGTCCAGCGCGGGAAGTTCACGAAGATCCGGCCGGACGGCGCGACCGTGACGCCGGTCACCCGGTGGTCGAATTCGGCAACGGCGACCAGGCGCGCCGTGGGGGTGGAGGATGAAGTTCCGGATTGCGTCTGCATGCCGGCGAGTCTGGTTCGGCCTCCGCGGCCTGCATGTCAGCGCAGACCGCAGGCGATCGCGAGCGGAGTCCTCGCCCCCGTCCGCCGCCTGGCGCGCGCGACTCAGGCCACGACCTTCGCGTCGCGCAGCGCGCGCACGTCCGCCTCCGTATAGCCGAGGCCGGCCATCACTTCGCCGGTGTGGGCGCCGATGGCCGGCGGGTCCTGCCGCACCGGCAGCCGCTCGCCGCCCAGCATCAGGGGCAGCAGCGGCGTCGACACTTCGCGGCCGTCCGGCAGGTGCATCGGCGCCAGCCCGCCGGTGGCGACCAGGTGCGGATCGTCCAGCAGTTCGTGCGGCGCCTTGATGGGAGCGTACGGCAATCCGGCCTGCTCGAACGTCGCCGCGATCTCGGCGGCGGGCCGCGTGGCGAGGCGCTCGCGCAGCGCCGGCATCATCCAGCCACGCTCGGTGACGCGCTGGTTGTTGGTCGCCAGCCGCGGGTCCGCCAGCAGGTCGCCGAAGCCGAAGGCCTGGCAGAACACCTTCCACTGCGTGTCCGAGACGATCGCCGGGAAGATCTGCTCGCCGTCGCGGACCGCGAACACGTCGTAGATGCCCCGTGCCGAGATGCGGCTGGGCATGGGAGCGGCCGGCTTGCCGGTGACGGCGTACTGCATCATGTGCGCGGCCACCAGCAGGATGTTGTTCTCGAACAGGGACGACAGCACTTCCTGCCCGCGTCCCGTGGTCTCGCGCGCGCGCAACGCCGCCATCGTGCCGATGGCGCCGAACATGCCGCCCATGATGTCGTTGACCGACGCACCGGCGCGCAGCGGCCGGCCTTCGGGACCGGTCATGTACGCGAGGCCGCCCATCATCTGCACGACCTCGTCGAGCGCCGTGCGGTGGTCGTACGGGCCGGGCAGGAAGCCCTTGTGCGAGACGTACACCAGCCGCGGGTTCAGCTTCGACAGGCGCGCATAGTCGAGGCCCATGCGCTCCATGGCGCCGTTCTTGAAGTTCTCGCTGAAGACGTCGGCGGTGGCGACGAGCTTCAGCACGACGTCGAGCCCGCGCGGATCGGCCATGTCGATGGCCACGCTCTTCTTGTTGCGGTTGAAGGTGGGGAAGAAGCCCACGCCCGAACCGAGCAGGCGGCGCGTCGCGTCGCCGTGCAGCGGCTCGACCTTGATCACTTCGGCGCCGAGGTCGGCCAGGATCATGCCGCACGAGGGTCCCATCACCATGTGCGTGAATTCGACCACCCGCACGCCGGCGAGCGGCAGGTTGGCTGCAGGGGAAGTCATGCGGCTGTCAGTGCCTGTTGGGTTGCGTAGGTGAAGCCCTTGGGCAGGCCGGCTTCGGCGACCATGCCGTACAGCGGCTCGCCGGCGAGTGCTTCCTGCACCACGCGCCGCGCCGCGATCAGGCGCTCGACGTCGATGCCGGTGGAAAAGCCCATCGCCTCCAGCAGGAAGACGAGGTCTTCGGTGACGATGTTGCCGCTGGCGCCGGGCGCGTACGGGCAGCCGCCGATGCCGCCCCGGCTTGCGTCGAAGGTGGTCACGCCGGCTTCGATCGCGGCCAGCACGTTGGCGAGGCCTTGTCCGCGCGTATTGTGGAAGTGTGCGCCGCCGGCGCGGTTGCCGAGTTCGCTGGCGAGGCGCGTGAACAGGCGCCGAACCTGGCGCGGTTCGGCGTAGCCGCTGGTGTCGGACAGGCCGACCACGTCGACGCCGGCCGCGGCCGCGCGTTCGGCGATGTGCAGGGTGTCGTCGTCGCTTACCGGGCCGGCCAGCGTGCAGCCGAAGGCGACAGAAAGGCCGGCTTCGAGTTCGACCTGCGGGTACTGCTCGCGCTTGAGCGCGCTGATCGCGGCCAGGTCGGTGAAGACCTGCTCGTGGGTCTTGCGGACGTTCGCGAGCGAATGCGCCTCGGTGACCGAAACCGGGATCGTCAGCTTGTGCACGCCGGCCGCGAAAGCCGCCTGCGCGCCACGCAGGTTGGGCGCCAGTGCGGCGACGATCAGGCCGGGCAGGGTGAGCGCGTGCGCCACCACTTCCGCCGTGTCCGCCATCTGCGGCAGCAGCGCCGGCGGCACGAAGGAACCGACCTCGATCTCGCGCACGCCGGCCGCGTGCAGCGCCGTGATCCAGCGCAGCTTGTCGGCGGTCGGCATGGTGCGCTGGATCGACTGCAGGCCGTCGCGCGGGCCGACTTCGCTCACCAGCATGGCCGGGGAAGCCGCTGCGCTCATACGGCCACCGTGTTGGCGTCGTAGGCGTACAGCCAGTGGTAGCGGTCGCGGATCGGCGCGGCGCTCCATTCCTTCTGCAGGTAGGGCTCCGCCGATGCTTCCGTCGCCAGTTCGGGGCTGTGGAACAGCGCCGTGTTGGCGGTGGCGCCGCGCACCATGGCGCTCGTGCGCTCGATGCGCGCCTTCTCGTAGCGGATCAGCGCGCCGGGGATGGCGCCGGCGGCCACGTCTTGCAGGCAGCGCGCCAGCACGGTGCCGTCTTCGATCGAATGCACGGCGCCCTGCGCCAGGAAGGGCAGCGTCGCGTGCGCGGCGTCGCCCAGCAGCGTGATGCGGCCCTGCGTCCAGCGCGGGATCGGGTCGCGGGCGAACAGCGCCCACTTCAGCAGCGTGGGCGAGCAGCGGATCATGGCCTGCACGTCCTCGTGCCAGCCGGCGAAGTCGGCCAGGCATTCCTCCACCGTCCCCGGCGCCATGGCGCCCGGCGCGTCCCAGTCTTGCCTTCGATGGTGGCCACGAAGTTCATGTACTTGGCGCGGTGCAGCGGATAACTGACCACGTGCCCGCGCGGCCCGATCCGTGGAGCCGACCGACGCGCGCATGTGCTCGGGCAACTGTTCCATCGGGATCAGTCCACGCCAGGCAACCATGCCGGTGAATTCCGGATCGGTCTTGCCCCACAGCGTGTTGCGGACCACCGAGCGCACGCCGTCGCAGCCGATCAGCGCATCGCCGACGATGCGGCGGCCGTCGCGCAGCTGCAGCGTCGCGGCGTTCTCGTCCTGCACGCAGCCCGCCACCGGGCTGTCGAGGTGGATGGCGTCGGCCTTGAGCGCGCGCACGCGGTCGGCCAGCGCCTGGTGCAGGTCGGGCCGGTACACCGTGAGGTACGGGTAGCCGTACTGCGCGATGACCGATTTGCCCGGGCTGAACATCGGCCGGGCTTGCCGGTGTTCCACAGCCGGAACTCCTTGCGCTCCGGGTCGCACGAGACGGCGCGCAGCTGCTCGAACACGCCGAGCGCGTCCAGCACCTTGTTGCCGTTCGGGCTGATCTGGATTCCGGCGCCCACTTCCTTCAGTTCCGGCGCCTGTTCGTACACGTCGACGTCGATGCCACGCTGCAGCAGCGCCGCCGCCGCGGCGAGGCCGCCGATTCCACCGCCCGCAATCAGGACTCGCATGTTCATTCCCCTTGGTGTCTCAGTTGGCCTTGATGTCGGCCTTCTTGATGACCTCGGCCCAGCGGTCGACTTCCTTGTGGAAGAAGCCCCCTTGAACTCGGCGTTGGTCATGTTCGAGCCGGTGGCGCCGCGCGACTTCAGGTACTCCTGCAGGCGCGGGCCGGCCATCACTTCACGGACGGCGGCATTCAGCTTGTTCTGCACGTCCTGCGGCACGCCGGCGCGCGCGAACATGCCGAACCGTGGTGGCGTCGAAGGCGGCGAAGCCGGCTTCCCGGCTGTCGGCACGTCCTTGATGTTCGGCGCGCGTTCGTCGCCCGTCACCGGAGGCCGGTGAGCTTGCCTTCGGTGATGTGCGGCGCGAGGTTGGCCGAGTCGAGGAAGATCACCCGGGCTTCGTTCTTCAGCACGGCCGGGGTGGCCGCGCCGGCGCCCTTGTACGGGACGTTCAGGAACCTGGTGCCGGTCTGCATCGCGAACAGGTCGCCCACGAGGCCGGTGGAGGTGCCGGCCACCGCGATGTTGATCGCCCCCGGTTCCTTCTTCGCCAGCGCCACCAGGTCGGCGGCATTCTTCACCTTGAGGTTGGGGCTGGTGGCGATCACGAACGGCAGCTTCATGAACTGCGCGATCGGCGCGATATCGGCCTTGGGGTTGTAGCGCGCCTTGTTCAGCGTCGGGTTGATCGCGGAGGCGGGCGTGTCGGTCAGCAGCGTGTAGCCGTCGGCGGGCGCGGCCAGGAGCGTGTTCATCGCCACCATGCCCAAGCCGCCCGACTTGTTCTCCACGATCACCGGCTGGCCGAGCTTCTTGCTCAGCTCGTCGGCGACGATGCGGCTGGTGGCGTCGACCATGCTGCCCGGGTCGTAGGGCGTCACGATGCGGATGGTGCGCGAGGGATAGTCCTGCGCCGAGGCGGCGCCGAGCGCCAGCACGCCGGTGGCGGCGAAGAGGGCGCGCACGAAGGTCTTGCGGGTCCAGAGGGGGTGTTCATCACGAGGCTCTCCGTTCTTGGAACAGGGTGGGGACCCGCACGCGGCTGCGCGCGGATCGCGGGGGTTCAGTGCGCCTGGGTGCGCAGCAGGGTCGAAGGCGCGCAGCACCGGCTCGTCGCTCACGCGCACCCGGTGGGCGTCTTGCGCCACGGTGTGCCGGTAGGCGCGCCAGGCGGGCAGGGCGAACACGTCGCCGCGCTTCCAGTGCATCTCGGCGTCGCCGGCGCGGGTGGTGCCTTCTCCTTCGATCACCGTGAACACCGCGTTGGCCGTGGTGCGGTGGGTGGCCGAGGCGAAGCCGGCGGGCAGGCGCTGCACATGGACGGCGATGGTCTTGAGCGCGGGGGCGCCGAGCTCGATCTCGCGCGCCGCCATGCCGTGCGCGGGTGCGCCGGCGGCATCGAGGCCGCGCAGCGAGTCTTCCCAGCGGAAAGCCAGCGGCGAATGCGAGGCTGCCTGCGTCACCGGCTCGAACTTGTCGGGATGCCGCTCGAAGAACATGGGCTCCAGCAGGTGCACCAGCGGCACGTCGAGCACGTCGACCCAGTAGCAGTCGTCGGGGCCGACCGCCTCGTGCGAGTGCCAGTTCCAGCTCGGCGTCAGCAGCACGTCGCCGGGCCGCATCTCGAGCCGGGTGCCGTTGACCACCGTGTAGGTGCCGTGGCCTTCCGGGATGATGCGCAGCGCGTTCGGCGTGTGGCGATGGGATTCGGCCTTTTCGCCCGGCTTGATCGACTGGTAGGCCCCCACCAGCGTGCGCACCGTCGCATAGAGGTTGCCCTCGACCGGGTTGGTCATGGTCAGGTTGCGGCGGTCGGCCGGTGGTGGTCGACCAGCCGCCGGCCACTTCCGGGATCGGCTTCACGTCGGCGTAGCGCCAGAGGTTCGGGTGGAAGTTCTCGCGCGGCTGCGGCCACAGGGCCGGCGCCTTGCGGTGCCAGCCGCCTTCCATGTGCAGCCCGTAGATCGACGCGTAGAGCGCCTGCAGGTTGGCGTCGCTCATTTCTGCTTGACGATGTCCGGGGTGTAAGGCGTGTCGAACACCGGCGTGGCGCCGGTGGTGCCGCGCACCACGTCCACGGTCATTTCGCCGACGCGCTCGATCCGGATGCGCACCTTGTCGCCGGGCTGCACCGGGCCGACGCCGGCCGGCGTGCCGGTGGCGATGATGTCGCCGGGGTAGAGCGTCATCACGGCGGACGCCATCTCGATCATCCCGGGAATGTCGAGCACCAGGTCACGGGTGTTGGCGTGCTGCCTGAGTTCGCCGTTGACCCACAGCTGCATCTCCAGCTGCGCCGGGTCGCCCACTTCGTCTGGGGTCACGAGCCGAGGGCCGACCGGGCAGAAGCTGTCGTAGGCCTTGCGGAACACGCGCTCCTCGCGGCCGCGCACCACCATGTCGAGCAGGCAGCCGTAGCCGAACACGTAGTCGCGCCAGTCGTCGCGGGCGATGCCGCGGCCTTCCTTGCCGATCACGATGGCCAGTTCGGACTCGTGGTGCACCTCGCGCGTCGGCACGTTCGGCAGCACCACCGGCTCGCCCGCGCCCGAGAGCGAGGAGTTCGGCTTGAGGAAGAAGCCCCGGTGCGTGGCGCGGTAGTTCGCCTGCATCTCCCGGCCGTGGTCGTGGTAGTTGACCGGGTAGGCGATGACCTTGTTCGGCCATGGCACCGGCGTCAGCAGCTTGACGGAAGCCAGCGGGATGCGCGGCAGGCCGGGCAGCGCGGATTCGATCGCCGGGCGCAGGGCGGCGAAGCGCGCGATCAGGGAGGTGACTGCCACGGGCGGCCATTGCTGCGGGTCGCACCCGGCGATGCTGCTGATGTCGACGAGGTGTTGGTCATCCACCACCACCCCGATCCGGCCTTCATTGAAACGCGCAATCTTCATGAACCGTGTCCGTTTTGCTAGATAGAATATCGTTCGACGAGACAGAATTCTAGCCGGTTTCGAAACCGCACTTGAACAGACAGGAACCCCGCCATGCCCCGCAAAGCCCAGAGCGCCTCGGTCGCCGAACAGCAAGCCGCCCCCGGCGGCACCGCCGCTGTCGACCGCGCGCTGTCGTTGCTGACGGCGTTCCGCCGCGGCGAGGACGCGCTCGGCCTGCACGACCTGGCCGAGCGCTCGCAGCAGCACAAGAGCACGGTGCTGCGCCTGCTGGCCTCGCTGCAGCACGCGCAGCTGGTGCTGCGGGGCGCGGACGGCCGCTATCGCCTCGGGCCCGGTGTCGCGCGCCTGTATGCCGTGTATGCGGCGTCGTTCTCGCTGGAACTGGTGGTGATGCCGCAGTTGCGCGCTCTGGTCGACCTGACCGGCGAGAGTGCGGCCTTCCACGTGCGCCGGGGCGAAGCGCGCTTGTGCCTGTACCGTGTGGACTCACCGAACCCGGTGCGCGACCACATCCGGACCGGCGACGTGCTGCCGCTGGACCGCGGGGCCGGCGGCCACGTGCTGATGGCGTTCTCGGGAGCGCAGGGCGAGCGCTACGCGCAGATCCGGCGCGACGGCGTGCTGGTGGTGAGCGGCGACCGCGTGCCGCAGCTCGCGGGCATTTCGGCGCCGTGCTTCGACGCGCGCCAGGGAGCTGGTGGGGGGCCGTGACGCTCACCATGCCCACCGAACGCCTCCAACGCGGGCACAGCCTGCACGTGATCGCGGCGGCGCGGGCGATTTCGACGGCCCTCGGGGCGGCCGGCTGAACGCTCGCTTGGCAAAGCCGCCGACTGAGCAGACAATCGGCGCCTCGCGCCCGACCGGCGGAGCCCCTGCTTACTTCTGGTGGCTTCCAACCTTCAGGCGGATTGCGGTAACCTGCCAGCCCTTGCTGTTGAGCTTGGCTTGCAGCACCGGAAGCAGTTGCCGCAGCTTGGCCGCGGCGGCGCTGGTTTCGACCAGCAGGCACCAGCTGGTGCCCTCGATCGGCCCCGGCCGGATCGAGGCACGCAGCGCCGGCGGAATGGAAAGCTCGATCGCCTTGAGGCGTTCGCCCGATTCGCGCGCCAGCCGCGCGAGCCCGGCCAGCGTGGGCGAACCTTCGGCCGCCTCGTGCAGGGGCACCGCTTGGTGGCGACGGGTCAGGGGCTGCACGCAGAAGAAGAGGAAGAGGGGAACAAGTGCATTTCATTATCACGGATGAGCGGCTCGCCGGGACCCGCACGCTCCGCCTGAGCGGCGCCCGGCTGGCGCTCGCCTTCGCGGCGTTCTCGCTGCTGCTGCTGGTGCTGGCGGGCATGCTGTACCACTGGGTCGTGCAGAAGAGCGCCCGCGAAGGATGGCCGGTGCTCGGGACGCTCGTGCAGCCGCTGGCCAGCGACGAACTGGCCCAGCGCGACCGGTTCCTGCGCGAGAACGTCGACGCCATGGCCCGCAAGCTCGGCGAGATGCAGGCCAAGATGATGCAGCTCGAAGCCCCGGGCGAGCGCGTCTCCGGGCTGGCGGGCGTGAACCCGAACGAACTCAAGACCGTGCCCGGCCGCGGTGGCGCGCTGGTGTCCGGCCGCCCGCTGTCGATGGAGGAACTGCAGGACACGCTGGTGCACCTCGACGAACTCGCCGACCACCGCAAGGACCTGCTGACGGTCATGGAGACGCGGCTGTTCGACCAGCGCGTCAACAAGCTGATGATCCCCACCCAGAAGCCGGTGCAGGTCGGCCAGGTCGGTTCGGCCTTCGGCTGGCGCATCGACCCGTTCACCGGCCGTTCGGCCCTGCACACCGGCCTGGACTTCCGTGCCGACCCGGGCACCGCCATCCATGCGGCCGCCGCCGGCGGCGTGGTGGTGGCGGCCGAAACGCATTTCGCGTACGGCAACATGGTCGAGGTCGACCATGGCAACGACCTCGTGACCCGCTACGCCCACGCCTCCCGGCTGCTGGTGAAGAAAGGCGACCTGGTCAAGCGCGGCCAGAAGCTGGCCGAGGTCGGCAGCAGCGGCCGCTCCACCGGGCCGCACCTGCATTTCGAGGTGATGGTGCAGGGGGTCTACCAGGACCCGCACAAGTTCCTCGGCGCCCGCAACCTGCAGGTCGCCGCGCTCCTCCCGCCGGGGCAGTCGGGCCGCGTCGGCCGTTGAGCGCCGCCGTCCTACGGCCGCGCCACCCGCCCGCGGCCGCCCGGCGGGTAAAATCCCGGGTTTGCCGCCGCTGACGAGCCTTGCAAAGCCCGCCCGGCGGCTCCACCTGATCCTGCTGAACACGACAAAGGATTGCGCTGTCGCGGCCCCCGTGCGGACCGCGGCGGAACCGCTTTCATGGCCAACAACTTCCTGACCAAAATCTTCGGCTCCCGCAACGATCGCCTGCTCAAGCAGTACCGGCGGCGCGTCGAGCAAATCAATGGCCTGGAGCCGCAGTTCGAGAAGCTCTCCGACGACGCGCTCCGTGCCAAGACGCAGGAGTTCCGCGAGCGGGTCGCCAAGGGCGAGGCGCTCGACGCGCTGCTCCCCGAAGCGTTCGCCGTGGTGCGCGAAGGCTCCAAGCGGATCATGAAGATGCGCCACTTCGACGTCCAGCTGGTGGGCGGCATGGCGCTGCACGAAGGCAAGATCGCCGAGATGCGCACCGGCGAGGGCAAGACCCTCACCGCCACGCTGCCGGTGTACCTGAACGCGCTGGCCGGCAAGGGCGTCCACGTGGTCACGGTCAACGACTACCCGGCCAACCGCGATGCCCAGTGGATGGGCAAGCTGTACAACTTCCTGGGCCTCACGGTCGGCGTCAACCTGCCGAACATGCCGCGCCCCGAGAAGCAGGCGGCGTACAACTCGGACATCACGTACGGCACCAACAACGAGTACGGTTTCGACTACCTGCGCGACAACATGGTGTACGAGACGGCCGACCGCGTGCAGCGGGGCCTGAACTACGCCATCGTCGACGAGGTCGACTCGATCCTGATCGACGAGGCGCGCACGCCCCTGATCATCAGCGGCCAGGCCGAGGACCACACCGACCTGTACCTCGCGATCAACCGCATCGTGCCGCAGCTCACCAAGCAGGAAGGCGAAGCCGACCCGCGCACCGGTGAAGGCGTGACGAAGCCGGGCGACTTCACGCTCGACGAGAAGACGCACCAGGTCCACCTGACGGAGCAGGGCCACGAGAACGCCGAGCGCATCCTGTTCAACCTCGGGCTGATCCCCGAGGGCGCGACGCTGTACGACCCGTCCAACATCCAGCTGATGCACCACCTGATGGCGGCGCTGCGGGCCAACCACCTGTACCACCGCGACCAGCACTACGTGGTGCAGGAAGGCGAAGTCGTCATCGTCGACGAATTCACCGGCCGGTTGATGAGCGGCCGGCGCTGGAGCGACGGCCTGCACCAGGCCGTCGAAGCCAAGGAAGGCGTGGCGATCCAGCCGGAAAACCAGACGCTGGCCTCGATCACCTTCCAGAACTACTTCCGCCTGTACGGCAAGCTGTCCGGCATGACCGGCACGGCCGACACCGAGGCCTACGAATTCCGGGAGATCTACGGCCTGGAAACGGTGGTCATCCCGCCGAACAAGCCGAGCAGCCGCGACGACCAGCTCGACCGCGTCTACAAGACGTCGCGCGAGAAGTACGAAGCGGCCATCCAGACATCCGCGAATGCCACCAGCGCGGCCAGCCGGTGCTGGTGGGCACCACGTCCATCGAGAACTCGGAACTGATCTCCGACCTGCTGCAGAAGGCGCAGCTGGAGCACCAGTGCTCAACGCCAAGCAGCACGCCCGCGAAGCCGACATCGTCGCGCAGGCCGGCCGCGCGAAGATGATCACCATCGCCACCAACATGGCGGGCCGCGGCACCGACATCGTGCTGGGCGGCAACCTCGAGAAGGCGATCGAGGCGGTCGAGCGCGACGAAACGATCCCGGAAGAGGCGAAGCCGGCGCGCATCGCCGAGCTGCGCACGCAGTGGCAGAAGGACCATGACTTCGTCAAGCAGCAGGGCGGCCTGCGCATCATCGCCACCGAGCGGCACGAAAGCCGCCGGATCGACAACCAGCTGCGCGGCCGTTCGGGCCGCCAGGGCGACCCCGGCTCCTCGCGCTTCTACCTGAGCCTCGACGATCCGCTGATGCGCATCTTCGCGGGCGACCGCGTGCGCGCCATCATGGAGCGGCTGAAGATGCCCGATGGCGAAGCCATCGAGGCCGGCATCGTCACGCGCAGCATCGAAAGCGCGCAGCGCAAGGTCGAAGGCCGCAACTTCGACATCCGCAAGCAGCTGCTCGAATACGACGACGTCGCCAACGACCAGCGCAAGGTGATCTACCAGCAGCGCAACGACATCCTCGACGCGGGCAACCTCAGCGCGCAGATCGCCGCGCTGCGCGAAGGCTGCTTCACCGACCTGGTGCACCAGTACGTGCCGCCCGAGACGGTGGAAGAGCAGTGGGACCTGCCCGGGCTCGAAAAGGTGCTGTCCGAAGAGTGGGGCATCACGCTGCCGCTGAAGGCCGAAGTCGAAGCCTCCAGCGCTATCACCGACGAAGACATCGCCGAACGCGTGGTGAAGGCGGCGCATGCCGCTTTCCGTGCCAAGGTCGACCAGGTCGGCGAAGACAACTTCGTGCAGTTCGAGCGCATGGTGCTGCTGCAGAGCATCGACTCGCACTGGCGCGAGCACCTCGCCGCGCTCGACTACCTGCGCCAGGGCATCCATTTGCGCGGCTACGCGCAGAAGCAGCCGAAGCAGGAATACAAGCGCGAAGCGTTCGAGCTGTTCGGGCAGATGCTCGACGCGGTCAAGAACGAAGTCACCCGCATCCTGATGACCGTCACCGTGCAGTCGCGCGACGAGCTCGACGCCGCCGCCGACGACATGGAGCAGAAGGCCGAGCGCATCGCCAACGTCACCTACACCGCGCCCACCGTCACGGGCGACGTGGAGACGGTGCGCGACGAAGCCACGGCGCAGGTTGCCGCGGCGGACCTGCCGCGCGTCGGCCGGAACGATCCGTGCCCTTGCGGTAGCGGTAAAAAGTTCAAGCAATGCCACGGACGGCTTACCTGAGACTACTTGCAGTTGGAATTACTCCACACACGTAGTAACGTTCTGTAAGCCACCTGTTAGAACTGACAGGGGTCGCGGGGCGGGGGCCTCGTACTTTCTCTTCAATGGGTCACTCAAGCAGGAGTACCCATGGAAGTCACCGTCCCCACCGCAGTCCAGAACATCGTCTCCGCGGCCGCCGCCGCCCCCACCGCCCACGTCGTCGAGCCGGGGCTGTCGCCCCGGCTGCGGCAGCGCATCGAAACCCAGTTCAAGGAACGCTGGGAAAAGGACTGGGGCCGCAAGTTCGTCACCCACGGCTGCAACCCCGGACCCGACGCGGTCCGCCTCGACGGCAACGACTACCTTTCCGTCACCGGCCACGCCGACATCGTGCAGGCGCAGCTGTCGGCGCTGCGCACCAACGAGGAGTTCGTCGTGCAGTCGGGCGTGTTCCAGATGGAAGGCAGCCCGACCTCGCGCTTCGAATCGGCCCCGGCCGGCTACGTCGGCAAGGAGGGCGCGCTGCTGTGCCAGTCGGGCTATACCGCCAACCCGGGCCTGATCCAGGTGATCGCCGACGCCGAAACGCCTGTCTACCTCGACAGCCTGGCCCACATGTCGCTGTGGGAAGGCGTGCGTGCCGCCAGCGCGCCCGCCCATTCCTTTCGCCACAACGACCCCGCCCACCGCCCGCATGGTCCAGCGGCACGGCCCCGGCCTGGTGATCGTCGACTCGGTCTACAGCACGACCGGTGCGCTCTGCCCGTTGACCGAGATCGTCGAAGTCGCCGAGCAGTACGGCTGCATGATCCTGGTGGACGAGTCGCACTCGCTCGGCACCCACGGTCCGCAGGGCCGCGGCCTGTGCGCCGAACTCGGCCTGACGCACCGCGTCCACTTCATCACGGCCAGCCTGGCCAAGGCCTTCGCCGGCCGCGCCGGCTTCTTCACGATGCCCAACGAGCTGCGCCACTACCTGATGTGCCACAGCTACCCGAGCATCTTCAGCTCGTGCCTGCTGCCGCACGAAATCGCCGGCCTCGACGCGACCTTGAAGGTCGTGCAGCGCGGCGACGCGGCGCGCGTGCAACTGCGCCGCAACACCGAGCGGCTGCGCGAGTCGTTCAGCGACCTCGGCTTCCCGATCCACCACGGCACCGAGCAGATCATCTCCCCGGAAGCCGGCCCCGAGCCGGACACGCTCGCCCTGCGCGACAAGCTCGAGGAGCGTGGCGTGTTCGGCGCGGTGTTCTGCGCGCCCGCCACCAGCCGCAACCGCTCGATGGTGCGGCTGACGCTCAACTCGGCGCTGACGGACGCGGAAATGGGCCACGTCGAAGCGGTGGCACGGGAAGTCGCGCCGCTGGTGAAGCCGTGGGAATGGCCGATCGCGCGGCGCCAGCGCAGCAAGGGCGACTGAAAGGCTGTCATCCCGGGCTCGACGGAGCCTGCCCCGGACTTGATCCGGGGGATCCATGCGGCGGTGGTGATGCACCAGCAAGGATTGCGGGTCGAGCCCGCAATGACAGGGTTTACTCCTGCACGTGCCGCTTCGGCTGCCCGGCCAGCCACTTGCTGTAGCTGTTGTTGGGATCGGGGCCGTTCGCGGCCTCGACCGGGAACAGCGCGCCGAGCAGCGCGCCTTCGCCTTCGCCGACCGCGAAGGCCGGCACCAGCTGGCCGGCTGCGAGGACGACAGCGCCTGCCGCAGTTCGAGGTCGGCCAGCTTGGCGCCCGCGCGGATCTCGGCGACGCCGGACGGCGCCACGCCGGCCACTTCCGCCAGCTCCGCCAGGCCCTTGAGCCCGTCGCGCGTCTCCAGTTGCAGCCAGCCTATGCGGCCGGCGGCGTCCATGCCCAGCACGCCGAAAGGGTCGCCGATGGCGACGTGCTCCACCCAGTTCTTGGCGCAGAACGCCGACAGCCATGCGGCCACGCCGGGCGCGCGCAGCAGCGCCGCCTGCTCGGGCGTGAGCGTCACGCGCCAGTCTGCGCGTGGCGCGGATGGGCATCGAACAGCAGCTTCTCGACCGCCTCGATCAGGCGGCGCGAGATGTCCTGCGTCTGCTTCGGGATGAACTGGTCGATCAGCCCGCGGTTGAAGGCGCGCACCGCCACCTGCTCGTCCGCCTGCCCGGTCAGCAGCACGCGCGAGCCCGGCCAGTCGCCCAGCTCGGCCAGCGCCTGCAGGCCGTCCATGCCGGGCATCGAGAAGTCGACCACGCACACACGCGACAGCGCATAGCGCTCGGTGTACTTCGACCAGTAGCCCAGATCTGCGGGATGAGCGGCTTGCCCTCGCGCCAGAGCTCGATGAGCTGCTGCTGGTTCCGTGCGTCGGCCTCCCAGAAGGGCGGCTCCTGCAGCAGGTGCGCAATGCACTCCGTCGGCCGCATGAACAGCCGCAGGTGCCAGTGCCGGGGAGGACCAGCGCCAGCATCTCCGTGTAGTCCGGATCGTCGTCGAGGAAGACGACGGTGCACGGGCGGTGGAAGAGGGGAAGGTCATGGCGCGACTTGCATTTTGCTACGCCACCGGAAGCTCGATCGTGAAGGCCGCGCCGCGGTGCGGCTGCGACTTGACGCGGATGGTTCCGTGCGCCCCCTGCACCACCCGCTGGCAGAAGGCCAGCCCGAGGCCATGCCCGGTGCCGCGATCGGTGGAAAAGAAGGGCTGGAAGATGCGCGACTGCAGGTCGGCGTCCATGCCGATGCCCTTGTCGGTGAAGACGATGCGGCCGCGGCTGCCCAGCGCGCCGACCTCGATCAGCAGGTCGCCGGGCTGGCTGGCCGTGGTGGCCGCGGCGAGCGAGCGCAGCGCGTTCTTCGTGAGGTTGTCCAGCACCTGCGCGAACAGCGCGCGCGAGCCGAGGAAGCGGAAGTCGTTGTGCACGTGCACCACCACGCTTTCGCGCTCGCGCGTGCTGCGGAAAGGGTAGTCGGCCATCGCCGCCTGCACCAGTTCCGCCGCCGACACCAGCTCGGTGTGCCGCGGCAGCCGCATCAGCCGCGCATTGGTGATCTGCATGTCGATCTGGTGGTTCATGTTGCGCACCAGGCTGTTCAGGCGCGTGGCGAGCTTCTCCAGCTTCTGCCCGCTCTCGTCCTCGCGCGACCAGGCCTCGTTGCGCAGCGCCTCGCCGATCAGCTGCATGGTGGCCAGCGGCGTGCGCAGTTCGTGCGCCATGATGCCCATGGTGCCGAGCGTGTACGTGAGCTGCTCGCGCCGCAGGTTCGACGACGACAGACCGAGCGTCAGGCCCATGAACCAGCAGAAGCCGAGCACGATCGCGTTGGTGAGGCCTTGCGCCAGCGACATCGGCGCGACCGGCGGGCCGAAGGCGTGGAACATGAGCCAGGCCACCAGCAGCCCGCTGGCGCTGCCCACCGTCGCCGGCGCCAGTCGGTCAGGTGGTAGTAGATCAGGAACATGGCGCCGAGGCTGGCCAGCCAGACCGCGTTGCCGGCGTTGCAGAAGTACATCCACGAGAACATCCGGGCAGGGTGACCCAGAAGATGATGGAAAACGTCAGCGTGGCCGCGCGCGTCGGCGGCGTGGCGCTGATGCCGGGGATGACGAGCAGGCCCAGCCCCAGCACCGCCATCGCCACGCGCAGCCAGATGCTTTCGTAGGGCTGCGGCAGCCAGACGCCCCACGCCGGTAGAACAGCGGGTGCCCCAGCAGCGTGGACAGCCCGAGCGCGCGGATCCGCCACGTCGACGGATGCAGGATGGGCTCGACCAGCGGCTTGATCACCTCGGTGGACGCCCAGAAGCGCACCCGCTGCGCGACGGACTCGTAGAGCGCGCGCGGCGGCGATGCGGCAAACATGGGGCGGCGCGGGTCGTCGTTCATGCGAGTGGTGATATTGTCACAGCCCTGCAGTCGTACAACGGTGAGGTCATGGGGGTCCCTGTTAACTTTGACAGTGTCAGCCTTGACGGCATCCTGAGCGACTGGGTGGCGGCCCTGCGCGAGTTCTCGGTCGAGGCCGTGGTCGTGCTCGGCCCCGACCCGTTCGGCGGCAGCGAAGACCGGCAGGTGGTGGCCGTGCACCCGCCGCTGGTGGCGGAAGCCGCGAACGCGCTCGCGGAAAGCCGCGACTTCGGCGCGCCCCGGCGCGATTCCGACGCGCCGCTGGTCGCCTGGCAGACCATCGCCAAGTCGGATCCCCTGCACACCAGCCGCTGGCGCCTGTTGTGGCTGGCCCACGGTTACCAGACCGTCGTGCGCGTCGAATTCTCGCTGCCCGCGGGCCGCGCCTTCGAATGCTTCATGTTCAGTCCGCGCGAGCTGACCGACCGCGCCGAAGCCGCTTCGCTGGTGTGGTCGGCGCTGAACATCTGGCCGCTGGTCAAGCGCTCCATCGCGTCGGCGCGTTCCACCCTCAGCCCGCGCGAGCGCGAATGCCTGGTGCTGGCGTTCCAGGGCATGACGGCGCGCGAGACGTCGCAGACGCTCCATTGCACCGAACGCACCGTCAATTACCACCTCGCCAACGCGATGAGCAAGCTGAAGGTGGACAACAAGATGGCCGCCATCCAGCGCGCATGCTGGATCGGCGCGATTTGAGGCCCGCGGCGGCAACGGCTATATTGCGCCCCATGAGCGACTCTTCCGACGACCGCACCGCGTCCCTGATGACGCCGGCCAAGCTGGCGCAGTTGCAGACGCGGCCCAAGGCGGCGGCGAGTCCGGCGGCCTGGCTCGACCAGCTGGCCACCGACGCCGGCAGCGGCCATGCGCGCCGCCTCGTCGACCTGCGCAGGCAGCTCGAGGCGCAGGTGCGCGAGCGCGACTACGAAGCCATGCGCTCCGCGCTGCATTCGCTGTACGAAGACCTGAAGAAGCTCGATTACGAAGCGATCCAGCCCAAGGGCTGGCTCTCGCGCACCCTGCGCCTGGGCAAGGAGGAAGCGGCCGGCTTCGTGGCGCAGTACGAGCGCGCCCTGCGCACGGGCGAGGACGTGAGCGAGGAAGTCTCCGCGCTGCAGCGCCGCCAGCAGGCGGCCGAAGGCGCGACGGAGCGCGCGCTGGTGGAGTTCGACGTCGAGGTGCGCGCCATCGAGAAGATCATGGAGCAGGGCGCGCGCTGGCTGCAGGACATGCGCAACCAGCTCAAGGCGCGCGAGGCGCAGCGCGGCGACCCGGCCGTGCAGCAGCAGGTGCGCGAGGACACCGCGCGCTGCGAACTGCTGGTGGCGCGCCTGAAGGAACTGCGCGCCGCCGTGTCGGCCGCGCAGCAGGTGGCCGAACGCTGCAAGGCCGGCGCCGCGCGCCGCGCCGCGTTCCTGCAGATGCTGCAGGAGGCGCTGGCCGGCGAGTGGCAGGCCTGGCGCCGGCAGCTCGATCCCGTGGCTTCCGAACTGGTGGCGGGCAACGCCGCGGCCGAGAGCCTCGAGGCCGCGCGCGGAGCGCACCAGAAGTGCAGTCCACGATGAAACAGGCCGCCCGCGACTGCATGCAGCTGCAAAAGCAGGAAGAGACCCCGCCACCGAACTGGCCGCGTTGCACGACCCGCTGCTGGCCGCGGCCTGAGACGTTCGATGCCGCTGCTGGCCATCGACATCGGCAACACGCGCCTGAAATGGGCGCTGTTCGCCGAACCCGCCGACGGCGCGCAGCCGCTCGCCCGGGGCGCCGAGTTCCCGAGAACATCGACAAGCTCGCCGACGGGCCGTGGGCGTCGCTGCCGACGCCCACGCGCATGATCGGCTGCTGCGTGGCGGCCGACGCCATCAAGCGCCGGGTCGAGGAGCAGATGGAAGAGTTGTGGGACGTGCCCGGCCAATGGGTGGTGGCGAGCGCCGCGGAGGCCGGGCTCTCGAACGGCTACGACCATCCCACGCGCCTGGGCGCCGACCGCTGGGTGGGCATGATCGGGGCGCGCCACCGCATGCTGGCGGCGGGCGCGCAGCGTCCTATGGTGGTGGTGATGGTCGGCACCGCGGTGACGGTCGAAGCCGTCGACACCGGCGGCCGCTTCCTCGGCGGCTTCATCCTGCCGGGCCACGGCATCATGCTCAAGGCGCTCGAAAGCGGCACCGCCGGCCTGCACGTGCCCACCGGCGAGGTGCGCACCTTCCCGACCAACACCAGCGACGCGCTGACCAGCGGCGGCACCTTCGCGATCTCCGGCGCCATCGAGCGCATGGTGCAGCACGTGCGCGGCCATTGCGGCGCCGAGCCGGCCTGCTACATGACCGGCGGCGCCGGCTGGAAGATGGCGCCGCACATGGCGGTGCCCTTCGAACTGGTCGACACGCTGATCTTCGACGGGCTGCTGGTGATCGCGCGCGAACGCGCGAAGGCCTGAATCAGGCCGCCAGCCCGTCCACCGCCTGCATCAACGCTTCGCGCGCCTGCGCGAGGATCTGCCCGCGCCAAGCGTCGGTGTCGGTGTAGAACGCCTCCAGCACTTCCCCGGCGGATCTGCTTGGCCAGCGCCGGCGGCGCGTCGGGGTGCGCGTTCAGCCACTGCTCGCCCCGCAGCGCATGCAGCGTCTGCAGCACCGGCACCGTGCCGTACTCCAGCGCCATGCCGGTGTACTCGGCCTGCGGGCACTCGTCGTAAGCCGACGTGAACATCAGCCCGGTGAGCAATGCGGACGTCGAGGAGCCGTCGTAGATCGACGTGATGCCCTTGCCGCTCTCGCCGCCCCACCACTGCCGCGCCCGCGCCAGGGCATCGGGATCGTTGCGGCCGGCGAAGATGCGCTCGCCGTGGCCGCTGGGCCCCGGCCGGTGTGGATGTCGATCCAGCCGATGCGGCCGGCGCGGCGGCCATGGGTGCGCAGGACCTCGCGCACGGCGAGGTTGCTCCACGTGGGCGCTTTGCCGCCGTAGAAGAGTCCGTCGGTGTATGCGTACTGCCCGCCCGACACCGCCGCCTGGTAGGCCTTCTCGCCGCGTTCGGCAACGTAGGCCGCGATGGCCTGCGCGTTCGCGGCCGAGGGCGGCCACTCGGGCGGCACCAGCAGCGGATGCAGTTCGCGGTAGCCCTCGTTGACCGGCAACGGCTGCGAGAAATCGTGGAAGTTGCGGTTCAGGTCGACGTTCTCGTGCGTCGTGCGGCGGATGTGCGAGAAGCCGAACGGGTTGAGCGCGTGGATGTACAGCACCGCGACGTCTTTCGCGGCCGCGTACGCGCGCCACTCGGGATCGCGCAACGCGGCCACCTGCACGCCGCTGCCGCAGAAGCCTTCGACGCCGTGGCAGGCGCTGCTGACGACCAGCAGCCGCGCGGCGCTCGGGGTGGCCTGCGCGCGCCACGTCCATCGCCAGTTCCTCGCCTTGAAGGCCCGCCTTGGGGTGGGTCTTGGACTCGACCAGCAGCCCCGCGTCCGCCGCGGACGCGATGAACTTGGCGCGGGCTTCGGCGTAGTCGGCGGAGAAGGCGTCCTTCGCCGTCCCGCTCATGCGCCTTCCTTCGCCAGCCACGTCTCGGTGAGCTTCACCCAGTAGGTGGCGCCCAGCGGGATCAGGTCGTCGTTGAAGTCGTAGCTGGGGTTGTGCAGCATGCAGGGGCCGCCGCCATGGCCCATCTCTCGGTGGCTGCCGTCGCCGTTGGCGATGAAGCAGTAGGCGCCGGGCTTGGCCTGCAGCATGAAGGCGAAGTCTTCCGCGCCCATGGTCGGCTCCTGCACCTCGACGTTGTCTTCGCCGACGATGGACGCCATCACCTTGCGCGCGAACTCCGCTTCGGCCGCCGAGTTGACGGTGGGCGGGTAGTTGCGGTCGAACGAGAACTCGCAGGTGGCGTCGTGCGCCGCGCACAGGTGCTCGGCGATCTGCTTCATGCGGCGCTCGATCAGGTCCTGCACTTCGACGGTGAAGGTGCGCACCGTGCCCTGCAGCTCGCAGCTGTCGGGCACCACGTTGGTGGCTTCGCCGGCGTGGATCATCGTCACCGAGATCACGCCCGCGTCGATCGGCTTCTTGTTGCGGCTGATGATGGTCTGGAAGGCCTGCACCATCTCGCAGGCGATCGGCACCGGGTCGATGCCGTTGTGCGGCAGGGCCGCGTGGCTGCCCTTGCCGCGGATGACGACGCGGAACTCGCTGGTCGACGCCATCACCGGGCCGGGGCTGACGGCGAACTTGCCGACCCGGTAGCCGGGCCAGTTGTGCATGCCGAACACGGCGTCCATGGGGAAGCGCTCGAACAGGCCTTCCTTGATCATCTCGCGGGCGCCGCCGCCGCCTTCTTCGGCCGGCTGGAAGATCAGGTACACGGTGCCGTCGAAGTTGCGATTCTTCGCGAAATGCTGCGCCGCGGCCAGCAGCATCGCGGTGTGGCCGTCGTGGCCGCACGCGTGCATCTTGCCCTTGTGCTGGCTGGCATGCGCGAAGGTGTTGAACTCCTGCATGGGCAGGGCGTCCATGTCGGCGCGCAGGCCGATGGCGCGCGACGAGGTGCCGGCCTTGACGATGCCGACCACGCCGGTGGTGCCGAGCCCGCGGTGGATGGGAATGCCCCATTCGGTGAGCTTGTTGGCGACGACGTCGGCGGTGCGGACTTCTTCGAAGCAGAGTTCGGGGTGGGCGTGGATGTCGCGGCGCACGGCGGCGATGGACGCCGCCCGGGGTGACGATGGAATCCAGAAGCTTCATGGGAGTGCGTTTCGTTCGAGGGAAGGGGCAGTCTATCCCGCGAGCAACGACCGTGCCTATCCGGGAAACCCGCGACAATGCGGGCATGGAATCCTCACCGCTGGCGCCCCGCGCGCTCGAACTGGCGCAGGCGCTGGTGCGCTTCAACACGGTCAGCGCCAACTCCAACCTCGACCTGATCCACTTCATTCGCGACGAGCTGGCGGCGCTCGGGGTGCGGAGCCGGTTGAGCTACAACGCCGATCGCACCAAGGCGAACCTCTTCGCGACGCTGGGCGAGGGCAAGCCGGCCGGCGTGATCCTGTCGGGCCACACCGACACGGTGCCGTGGGACGGCCAGGCCCGGTCGGTCGACCCGCTCGGCGCGGTGGTGCGCGACGGCCGCCTGTACGGCCGAGGCTCCGCCGACATGAAGAGCTTCATCGCGCTGGCGCTGGCCCACGCGCCGCTGTTCCTCGAAAGTGCTACCCCGTTCGCGATCCACTTCGCGTTCAGCTACGACGAGGAGGTCGGCTGCTTCGGCGTCAAGGAGCTGATCGCCGACCTGCGAGAAGCCGGCATCCAGCCGCTTGCCTGCATCGTGGGCGAGCCCACCAGCATGGTGCCGGCCATCGCGCACAAGGGCGTTTACCGCTACCGCTGCTGCGTCCGCGGCAAGGAAGCGCATTCGTCGCTGACGCCGCAGTCGGTCAACGCGATCGAGATGGCGGCGCGCGTGGTGGGCCGCGTGCGCGACATGGCCGAGACCTTCGAGCGCGAGGAGCCGCGCTACGACGGGTTCGACGTGCCGTTCTCCACGGCCAGCGTCGGCCAGTTCCACGGCGGCATCGCCGACAACGTGGTGCCGCGCGACGCCGAGTTCCGCTACGAGTTCCGCGACCTGCCGACCGCCGACGCGCGCGCCATGCAGGAACAGGTGCTGGCCTATGCGCGCTCGCTGGAGCCGGCGATGCAGAAGGTGGCGCCCGATACCGGTTTCCGCTTCGAGACGATCTGCGAGATCCCGAGCTTTCTCGGCTCGGAGCAGGACGCAGTGACGCAACTGGCGCTGCGCCTCGCCGGCGAGCAGCGCACCACCCGTGGCTTTCGGCACCGAAGCGGGCCTCTTCAAGCAGGCGGGCATCCCCACCGTGGTCTGCGGCCCGGGCAGCATCGTGCAGGCCCACCAGCCTGACGAATTCGTCAGCCCTGGAGCAGTTGGGGCGGTGCCGGCGTTTTTGCGGGGGTTGGCGAAGGTGCGGTCGCTTGCGTAGGCCGTGAATGCGGGGTCAAGGACGCAGAGGACGCAAAGGGTACGCAGAGGACGCAAAGAGTCAAAGAACCAGAAAGATTCTGGTTTCCTTTCGCGACCTCTGCGTATCCTTTGCGTCTTCTGCGTCCGGCTGTTCGATCCCGATCCCGATCCCGATCCCGCTCCCGCCTTCAAGTCCGAACCCGCCCGTCCCCCGTCAGCATCGACAGCTCGACGAACTTCGAGGCGACGTGGTCGCGTTCGGAGAAGGTCACGTTGAAGCCGCCGAAGGATTCGCTGCCCAGCCTTCGATGCTCGCGATCAGCGACTCGCGCGTCACCTTCGCCGGGCCGCGGCGCATCGCCTCGGCGATCACGCGCGCGGCCAGGTAGCCTTCCATGCTGGAGAAGTTGGCCGGTAGTCGCTGCCGCCCTTCTTGACGGCGTCGGTGAACTCGCGGGCGATGGCGCGGGCGCTGTTGTAGGGGAGGGCATCACCTGCGACACGACGACGCCGGCGCCGTCCTTGCCCAGTTCGTCGGCCAGCGCCTGCGTGCCCACGAAGGACACGTTGAAGAACGTCCCGCCCCAGCCCGCCGCCTTGGCGGCCCGGATGAACGCGGCGCAGGCCTTGTACGCGCCGATCTGCACGATGGCGTCGGGGCCGGCGGCCGTCAGCGTCTTTACCGCGGCGGCGACGTCGACCGAGTTGCGCTCCACGGTGGCCAGCGCGACCGGCTTGGCGTTCTGCGCCGCCAGCGCGAGGTTCACGCCGTCGAGGCCGGCCTTGCCGTAGGCGTCGTTCTGGTAGAAGACCGCGATCTTCTTCAGGCCCGGCTGGTGAGCTGGCGAACGATCAGTTCGGTCTCGTCGTTGTACGAGGCCCGCAGGTGGAAGGCGTAGCGGTTGAACGGCTGGCGCAGCGCCATCGCGCCGGTGAAGGGGGCGAAGAACGGGGCCTTGGCCGCGGTGGCGACCGGCAGCGCGGCGACGCTGGTCGGCGTGCCGATGTAGCCGAACAGCGCCAGCGGGTCGTCGGCCAGCAGCTTGCGGGTGTTTTCCACGCAGCGATCGGGCTCGTAGCCGTCGTCGAGGCGCACCAGCTCGATCGGCTTGCGGTGCACGCCGCCCCGGGCGTTGAGCTGCGCGAAGCAGAGCTTGGCGCCTTGGTGGAACTGGATGCCGAGCTGGGCGGAAGGGCCGGTGAACGGCGCGGACTGGGCGAGCACGATGCGCTCGGACTGGGCGCGCAGGGCGGGGACCGCCAGCAGGGCGGCGGCGCCGGCTGCGGCGCGGGTGAAGGTACGACGGGTCAGCATGCCCCGATTGTCGAGCCGCTCCCCGGCGTTCGACCGCCGGAAAGCGCCGTCCGGCCCTTTGGCTGTAAGTCAAATTCCTAGGCGCCCCCACAGGTGAGAACGATGCCCCGGTACCATGCGGGGATGCTTGCCACCGTCCGCGGCGCCTGCCCGCACGACTGCCCCGACACCTGCGCGCTTCTCACCACCGTCGAAGACGGGGTCGCGCTCAAGGTGCAGGGCAACCCCGCGCACCAGCCCACCGCGGGCGTGCTGTGCAACAAGGTCTCGCACTACGCCGAACGCACCTACCACCCCGAGCGCCTGCTGGAGCCGATGCGGCGCGTGGGCCCCAAGGGCTCGGGGCGCTTCGAGCCGGTCTCCGGGACGAAGCCCGGCCGACATCGCCGCGCGCCTGCAAGCGATCGCCGCCCGCGATCCGCAGGCGATCCTGCCGTACACAGCTACTGCGGCACGATGGGCCTGGTGCAGGGCGAGGCGATGGCCGGCCGCTTCTTCCACCGGCTCGGGGCTTCGCTGCTCGATCGCACCATCTGCGCGTCGGCCGGCGCCGAGGGCCTGACGCAGACGCTCGGCGGCAAGGTCGGCATGAAGGTGGAGTTCTTCGCCGAGGCGCGCCTGATCGTCATCTGGGGCAGCAACTCCATCGCCAGCAACCTGCATTTCTGGCGGCTGGCGAACGAGGCCAAGCGCAACGGCGCGCGGCTGGTCTGCATCGACCCGCGCCGCACCGAAACCGCCGAGAAATGCCACGAGCACATCCAGCTGCTGCCCGGCACCGACGCCGCGCTGGCGCTGGCGCTGATGCACGAGCTGGTCGTGCACGACTGGCTCGACCACGACTACGTCGCGCAGCACACCGTGGGCTGGGAAGGCCTGCGCGAGCGCGCTCTGCGCTGGAGCCCCGAGCGCGCCGCCGAAGTGTGCGGCGTGCCGGCGGAGCAGATCCGCGCGCTGGCGCGCGATTACGGCACGACGAAGCCGGCGGCGATCCGCCTCAACTACGGCATGCAGCGCGTGCGCGGCGGCGGCAATGCCACGCGCGCGATCGCCTGCCTGCCCGCGCTGACCGGCGCCTGGCGCCATCGCGCCGGCGGCCTGCTGTTGTCCACCTCCGGCTACTACCCCATCGACCGCGCGGCGCTGCAGCGGCCCGACCTGCTGGCGGGCCGTGCGCCGCGCACCCTCAACATGGTGCAGATCGGCGACGACCTGCTGCGGCCGGCGTCGCCGGAGTTCGGCCCCGCCGTGGAGGCGGTGATCGTCTACAACAGCAATCCGCTGGCGGTCGCGCCGGAGTCGGGCAAGGTGGTCCGCGGGTTCGCGCGGCCCGACCTCTTCACGGTGGTGCTGGAGCAGTTCCGCACCGACACCGCCGACTACGCCGACTACCTCCTGCCCGCCACCACGCAGCTGGAGCACTGGGACATCCACGCTTCGTACGGCCACACCGACGTGCTGCTGAACCGCCCGGCGATCGCACCCGTGGGGCAGGCGCGCACCAACACGCAGGTGTTCCGCGAGCTGGCCGCGCGCATGGGGTTCGACGACCCGTGCTTCGCCGAGGACGACGAGAGCCTGTGCCGCAAGGCGTTCGGCGACCGCATCGACTACGGCGCGCTGCTCGAACACGGCTTCGCGAGCCTTCCCGTGCCGGACGCGCCGTTCGCCGCCGGCAACTTCCCGACGCCGTCCGGGCGCTGCGAGTTCTTCAGCCAGCGGCTGGCGCGGCAGGGCCTCGACGGCCTGCCGGACCACGTGCCGAACTACGAAACGATCGGCAGCTCCACGCGCTATCCGCTGGCGATGATCTCGCCCCCGGCGCGCAACTTCCTCAACTCCACCTTCGTCAACGTCGAGAGCCTGCGCGACATCGAGGGCGAGCCGGTGCTGGAGATGCATCCGCTCGACGCCGCCGAGCGCGGCATCGCCGATGCGGCCGTCGTGCGCGTGTTCAACGACCGCGGCGAGTACGTCTGCAAGGCGCGCGTCAATGCGCGCGCGCGGCCCGGCGTGGTCAACGGCCCGGGCATCTGGTGGCGCAAGCTGGGGCTGGCGGGCACCAACGTGAACGAACTCACCAGCCAGCGCCTGACCGACCTGGGGCGCGCGCCGGTGTTCTACGACTGCCTGGTCGACGTCCAGCCGGCGTGAGGAAGAAGACGCTTCTCATGGGACTGGCAGCAGTGGCGGGGGTGGCGATGGCGGCGACGCTGTGCCTGTCGGGCTGTGCCACGCTCGGCTACTACTGGCAATCGGTCACCGGGCACCTCGGCGTGATGAACGCGGCCAAGCCGGTCGACGAATGGCTGGCCGCGCAGGAGACGCCCGCGCGGCTGCGCGAGAAGCTGGCGCTGTCGCAACGCATCCGCGATTTCGCCGTGAGCGAGCTGAAGCTCCCCGACAACCCCAGCTACCGGCGCTACGCCGACCTGAAGCGCCCCGCCGCGGTGTGGAACGTGACGGCCGCGCCGCCGCTGTCGCTGGAACTGCGCACCGGTGCTTCCCGGTGACCGGCTGCGTCGGCTACCGCGGCTACTACGACGAAGCGGCGGCCAAGGCGGAGGCGGCGGAGCTCACGGAGCAGGGGTACGAAGCCAACATGTACCCGGTGCCGGCCTATTCCACGCTCGGCATGATGAACTGGGCCGGCGGCGACCCGCTCCTGAGCACGTTCATCCAGTACCCCGAGGGCGAGCTGGCGCGCCTGCTGTTCCACGAGCTCGCGCACCGTGTGGTGTACGCGAAGAACGACACCATGTTCAACGAGTCGTTCGCCACGGCCGTCGAGCGCCTGGGTGGCGCGCGGTGGCTGGAGCAGCACGCGTCGGAGAAGGCGCGGCAGGAGTACGCGGAGTTCGACGGCCGGCGGCGGCAGTTCCGCGCGCTGTCGCGCAGCACGCGCGAGCGGCTCAAGGATGCCTACGAGGCGCCGGGCACCGAGCCGGCGGAGAAGGAAGCGGCGAAGGCCCGCATCATGGCGGCGTTCCGCGCGGAGTACGCGCAGCTGCGCGCGAGCTGGCCGGGCGACCCGGCGCGCTACCGCGGCTACGACCGCTGGGTGGCCAGCGCCAACAACGCGTTCTTCGGGACGCAGGCCGCGTACGACGAACTGGTGCCGGCCTTCGAGGCGCTGTTCCACCGCGTCGGCGACGACTGGGAGCGCTTCTACGACGCGGCGCGCACGCTGGAGAAATTGCCGAAACCCGAACGGCATCGACAACTGAAGGAGGGAACGGGTGGCTGAGATCCGCATCACGCGTGAACACGGCATGGGGCTGGAACAGGCGCGCGCGCTGGCGCTGCGCTGGGCCGAGGTGGCCGAGCAGAAGCTGTCGATGGAGTGCACCTACGAGCAGGGCCCGGCGTCCGACGTGGTGAGTTTCCAGCGGCCCGGCGCGAGTGGCCAGCTCGCCGTGGAACCGGGCCGGTTCCGCCTTCAGGCCAAGCTCGGCCTCCTGCTGGGCGTGTTCCGCAGCCGGATCGAATCGGAGATCGTGGCCAACCTCGACAGCCTCTGGCGGAGGAAGAGCCGCTGCAGGCCTTCGAGGCCGGCCTCGCGGCGCACGAGGCGAAGCGGGCCGCGAAAAAGAAGAAGTAGCTCAGCTCAGCGACTGGATCAGGTCCACGTACTGCTGCATCGCGTCGTCGCCCGACGTGCCCTTGAAGCCATTCCGGGCATCCCACTTCGCGCGGCCGACCATGTCGCTGAAGCCCGGCTTCTTCTCCGCGTTGTCGCCGACGGTGGCCTGCTTGTAGAGGCCGTACATCTTCAGGAGCGTGGAGTTGTCCGGGCGCTCGGACAGCTTCTTGGAATTGGCGACGGCGGCTTCGAACTGGGTCTTGAGGTCGGACATGGTTGGGGTTCCTGTTGTTCTTGGGATGACTGCATCTTAAATGCCTGCACCTGCCGTGGGTTCGAAGGCCGTCGGCAAACCCGCGCAAGACCGGACAGCGCAGGCGCTCCTGCCTGATCGCGCGGCACAGCCCACCCGCACGCGGGTTCGCGGGGAGGGGCGCTGCCTGCCGCGACGCGCCCCAGCCCCTAAAGAACTTACCCCGCCTCGACTTCCCGCGCCCGCAACGCGGCATGTTCCTGCTGGTATTCGCCGGCGAGCGTTTCCTTCTGCTCCTCGGTCAGCACTTCGCCGGCCTGCGGGAAGAACTTGTCCTCTTCTTCCTTCAGGTGGTGCTCCACCTTCTCGCACAGCTTGCGCAGGCCCTCCATCCACTCGGCCGCGTGCGGGTCGAGCTTCTCGATGTCTTCCACCATCTCGTCCATCTCGTGGTGTTCGGCGATGGCGTGGCGCGAGGCGTCGACGGTGCTGTCATGTTCGAACAGCGGCACGTAGAAGAAGCGTTCTTCCGCCGTTTCGTGCGCCGCCAGTTCCTTCTTCAGCTCCTCGAAGAGGCGCAGGCCCTCGTCGCTGGCCTGCTTGGCTGCGAGCACTGGGCGCACAGCTCGCGCTGGGTGTTGTGGCTGACGATGAGGGCTTGGAAGATGTTCATGGGGCGCGATTCTGGGACGCAGCCCCGGCTCCGCTGTAGGCGCGAGGCTCAACCGCGCGTCGTCACAACTGGAGTTCGGCGCGCGCCAGTTCGACCTGCAGCCGCTCCATGGCGTCGGCGGGCGGCAGGGCCGCGGCCTGCTGGTAGAGGCGGGTGGCTTCCTCGGCCCGCTCCTCGCCGTCGAACATCACCAGCCCGTTGGCGTACTCGACCAGCCCGATCGGCGAGCCGGGGTTCAGGCGCAGTGCTTCCTCGAACAGGGCCACGCCGATGTCGCGCCTGGCGCCGTAGGTCATGCCGCCGATGAGCGAACCCACCTTGTCGATCACTTCGGCATGGAAGGTGCCGAGCGCCACGCGCGCCTCGGCGTGGCGCGGTTCGAGGGCGACGGCGCGCTCGAGCGCCTCCTTGACCTTGCTGCCCGGCCCTGCGCCAGCGCCTTGGCCACGCTGATGCCCCGGCTGTAGCGGCCGAGGGCGATGGCGTGCAGGTACCGTGGCGTTGGCGTTGGCGGGTTCGGCCTGCGCGTGTTCGGCGGCGCGCTGGGCAGCGAGCTGGAACAGGTCGAGGCGGGCCTTTTCCTTCTTCTCGACGTAGGTGGCGTGGACGCAAGTGGCCTTGTTGGCGACGTTGTAGCCGTCATGCCCGGCTTGCAGTCCCGCTTCGGCGGCCTGCTGGAAGTCGCCGTTGTGGAACGCCACCCAGCCGCCAGACGGCCGGGTCGGCCGGCAGCGGCTCGGCGTCGCCGGCGTGCAGCCGCGCCCACTGGCGCGCCACGCCCTCGGCGTCGAACCGGAACTCGCCCGGGTGGGGGAAGGCCGCCCACTTGGCCATCGTCGTCTCCTGTTGCGGCACGCATAGCGTACCAGCAGAAAACGGCTCCCGCGCGCTCGCCGACAGGCGCGGCCCGTGCGCTCGGCCGTTGGGGGCCCGATGAGATAATCCGCCCCACTCCGGGTGCGGGCCGATCCCTGCCGGCCGCCGCGAGGGGAGGTTTCCATGATCCTGGTCACCGGCGGCGCCGGCTTCATCGGCTCCAATTTCGTGCTGGACTGGCTGGCGGCCGGCGGCGAGCCCGTGGTCAACCTCGACAAGCTCACCTACGCGGGCAACCGCGAGAACCTGCGCGCGCTCGACGCCGACGCCCGCCACGTGTTCGTGCAGGGCGACATCGGCGACGCGAAGCTGGTGGGCGAACTGCTCGAGCGCCACCAGCCGCGCGCGGTGCTGAACTTCGCCGCCGAATCGCACGTCGACCGCTCGATCCACGCCCCGGGCACCTTCATCGAAACCAACGTGGTCGGCACCTTCCGGCTGCTCGAAGCGGTGCGCGCGTGGTGGGGCGCGCTGCAGGGCGCGTCGCGCGACGGCTTTCGCTTCCTGCATGTCTCGACCGACGAGGTGTACGGCTCGCTCGCGCCCGCCGACCCCGCCTTCACCGAGCAGCACCGCTACGAGCCGAACAGCCCTTATTCGGCGAGCAAGGCAGCCAGCGACCACCGGTGCGGGCCTACCACCACACCTACGGGCTGCCGGTGGTCACCACCAACTGCTCCAACAACTACGGCCCGTTCCACTTTCCGGAAAAGCTGATCCCGCTGATGATCGTCAACGCGCTGGCCGGCAAGCCGCTGCCCGTGTACGGCGACGGCATGCAGGTGCGCGACTGGCTCTACGTCGGCGACCACTGCAGCGCGATCCGGCGCGTGCTGGAGGCGGGGAGCCTGGGGAAACCTACAACGTGGGCGGCTGGAACGAGAAGCCCAACATTGAGATCGTCCGCACCGTCTGCGCGCTGCTCGACGAACTGCGGCCGCGCGCCGGCGGCGGCAGCTACGCCGAACAGATCGCCTACGTGAAGGACCGCCCGGGCCACGACCGCCGCTATGCGATCGACGCCCGCAAGATCGAACGGGAGCTGGGCTGGAAGCCGGCCGAGACGTTCGAGACCGGCATCCGCAAGACGGTGCAGTGGTACCGGCGCACGGCGACTGGGTGCAGCGGGTCCAGAGCGGCGCCTACCGCGCATGGATCGCCACGCAGTACGAACCCGCCTGATGCGCATCCTGCTGTTCGGCCGCAACGGCCGTGGGCTGGGAGCTGCAACGCAGCCTCGCGCCGCTGGGCGAGGTGGTGGCGCTCGGCTCCTCCGCCGACGAAGGCGGCCTGTGCGGCGACCTCGCCGACCTCGAAGGCATCGCCCGCACGGTGGCGCAGGTGCGGCCGGACGCGATCGTCAATGCCGCGGCCTACACGGCGGTCGATCGCGCCGAGAGCGAGCCGGACCAGGCCCGCACCATCAACGCGCTGGCGCCGGGCGTGCTGGCGCAGGCGGCGCAACGCATCGGCGCGCCGCTGGTGCACTACTCCACCGACTACGTGTTCGACGGCAGCGGCCAGCGCCCCCGGCGGAGAGCGACCCGACGGGTCCGCTGAACGTCTACGGCCGCACCAAGCTCGAAGGCGAGCACCGCGTCGCGCAGGCGCAGCCACGGCACTGGTGCTGCGCACCAGCTGGGTCTATGGCGCGCGTGGCGGCAACTTCGCGAAGACGATGCTGCGGCTGGCCGGGGAGCGCGATCGCCTGACGGTCATCGACGACCAGTTCGGCGCGCCCACCGGAGCCGACGTGCTGGCGGACGTGACAGCCCATGCGCTGCGTGCCTTGCTGGCCGACCCCGACAAGGCCGGCACGTACCACGCGGCGGCGGCGGGCGAGACGACTGGAACGGCTACGCCCGCTTCGTCGTTGCGTGCGCGCAGCAAGCGGGCATGGAACTGCGCACCAGCGTGCACGGCATCGACGCGGTGCCCACCTCCGCTTTCCCGACGCCGGCCCGGCGCCCACATAATTCCCGGCTGGACACCACCCGCCTGCGCTCCACCTTCGGCCTGCAACTGCCGCACTGGCAGCAGGGCGTGGCGCGCATGCTCCGAGAAATCTCCTGACGGCACGATCCCACCACGGACATCCATGACGCGACGCAAAGGCATCATCCTCGCGGGAGGCTCCGGCACCCGGCTGCACCCGGCCACGCTGGCCATCAGCAAGCAGCTGCTGCCGGTGTATGACAAGCCGATGATCTACTACCCGCTCAGCACGCTGATGCTGGCCGGCATGCGCGACATCCTGGTGATCAGCACGCCGCAGGACACGCCGCGCTTCCAGCAGCTGCTGGCGGATGGCGCGCAGTGGGGCCTGAACATCCAGTACGCGGTGCAACCGTCCCCCGACGGCCTCGCGCAGGCCTTCCTGATCGGCGAGCAGTTCATCGGCAGCGACCCGAGCGCGCTGGTGCTGGGCGACAACATCTTCTACGGCCACGACCTCATGCCGCTGCTGCGCGGCGCGGATGCGCAGGCTGCGGGTGCGACGGTGTTCGCCTACCACGTGCAGGACCCGGAGCGCTATGGCGTGGTGGCCTTCGACAAGCAGGGCAAGGCGAGCAGCATCGAGGAGAAGCCCGCGCAGCCGAAGAGCCACTACGCGGTGACCGGCCTGTACTTCTACGACAACCGGTGGTCGACATCGCCAAGGCAGTGAAGCCGAGCGCGCGCGGCGAACTGGAGATCACGGCCGTGAACCAGGCCTACCTCGAACGCGGCCAGCTCTCGGTGCAGATCATGCAGCGCGGCTATGCGTGGCTGGACACCGGCACGCACGAAAGCCTGCTGGAGGCCGGCCAGTTCATCGCCACGCTCGAGAACCGGCAGGGCCTGAAGATCGCCTGCCCCGAAGAGATCGCCTGGCGCGCCGGCTTCATCGACGACGCGCAGATGGAGCGCCCGGCCGAACCCCTGAAGAAGAACGGCTACGGCAAGTACCTGCTGCACGTGCTGCGCGAAGGCCGCCCCGCATGAAGGTGGTCCCGACGGCGATTCCGGACGTGCTGGTGCTGGAACCCAAGGTCTTCGGCGACAGCCGGGGCTTCTTCCGGAGAGCTTCAACCAGAAGGTGTTCGGCGAGCTCACCGGCGTCACGCTGCCCTTCGTGCAGGACAACCATTCGCGCTCGGCGCAGGGCGTGCTGCGCGGGCTGCACTACCGTGCGGCAGCCGCAGGGCAAGCTGGTGCGCGTGGCGCGCGGCGCCGTGTTCGACGTGGCCGTGGACATCCGCCGCGGCTCGCCCACGTTCGGCCGCTGGGTGGGCGCCGAGCTGAGCGAGGAGAACCAGCGCCAGATGTGGGTGCCGCCCGGCTTCGCGCACGGCTTCCTCGTGCTGACGGCGTCCGCGGACTTCCTCTACAAGACCACCGATTACTACGCGCCGGAGCACGAGCGCTGCATCGCGTGGAACGATCCGGCCATCGGCGTCGCGTGGCCGCTCGCCGGGCCTCCGCAGCTTTCGGCGAAGGACCAGAATGGCGCTTCGCTGGCCACGGCCGAGGTCTTCGGCTAGGGCGGTTCCGGCTTGCGGCACAATTTGGCAACCGCATCCCCACCGCCATGACCGACGTCACCCACATCTCCCCGCGCGACCAGGCCGAGATCCCGCCCCGTGGCGCTGCCGTACATCCGCAAATTCCATGGCAAGACCATGGTCATCAAGTACGGCGGCAACGCCATGACCGATCCCGAGCTGCAGGCCGACTTCGCCGAGGACATCGTGCTGCTCAAGCTCGTCGGCATCAACCCGGTGGTGGTGCACGGCGGCGGCCCGCAGATCGAGCAGGCGCTGAACCGCCTGGGCAAGAAGGGCGAGTTCATCCGGGGCATGCGCGTGACCGACGCCGAGACGATGGAAGTCGTCGAATGGGTGCTGGCCGGCGAGGTGCAGCAGGACATCGTCGGCTTCATCCACAAGGCCGGCGGCAAGGCGGTGGGCCTCACCGGGCGCGACGGCGGCCTGATCCGCGCGCGCAAGCTGAAGATGATCGACAGCAAGGACCCGACCAAGGAACACGACGTCGGCCGGTTGGCGACATCGTCGAGATCGACCCGGGCGTGGTGCGCGCGCTGCTCGAAGACAACTTCATTCCCGTCATCAGCCCGATCGGCTTCGGCGACGAGAACGAGAGCTTCAACATCAACGCCGACGTCGTGGCCGCCAAGCTGGCCGAAGTGCTGAAGGCCGAAAAGCTGCTGCTGCTGACCAACACGCCGGGCGTGCTCGACAAGTCGGGCCAGCTGCTCACCGAGCTGTCGGCGACCGAGATCGACGCGCTGTTCGCCGACGGCACGATCTCCGGCGGCATGCTGCCCAAGATCGCCGGCGCGCTCGACGCGGCCAAGAGCGGCGTCAACGCCGTGCACATCATCGACGGCCGCGTGCCGCACGTCATGCTGCTCGAGATCCTGACCGAGCAGGCCTTCGGGACCATGATCCGTTCCCAGTAAAGACCGTAGAAGTACCCGATGCGCTTGTTGTTGGTCGAAGACGACGTGATGGTCGCCAGCGGGATCAAGCTGGGCCTGAGCAATGCCGGCTACGCGGTCGACTGGGTCGGCAGCGGTGAGCGCGCCGAGGAGGTGCTGCGCACCGAGGTGTTCGACGCCGCCATCATCGACATCGGCCTGCCCAACATGGACGGCACGGAACTCACGCGCCGCCTGCGCCGGCCCGAGATGGCGAGCCAGCACATGCCGGTGCTGATCCTCACCGCGCGCGACGCGCTGCATGACCGCGTGCAGGGCCTCGACCTCGGCGCCGACGACTACATGATCAAGCCGTTCGAGCTGCCGGAACTGCTGGCCCGGCTGCGCGCGCTGCTGCGGCGCTCGCAGGCGGCGACCTCCGCCGTGCTGAGCTTCGGGCCGATCGAACTCGACACCGCCAACCGCCGCGCCAGCGCGCAGCGCAACGGCACCGCGATCCCGATCGAGCTGGGCCCGCGCGAGTGGACGGTCATGGAGTACCTCCTGATCAACGCGCCGAAGCCGGCCAGCAAGGAAAAGCTGCTGCAGGCGCTGACCGGCTGGGACAAGGAGATCACGCCCAACGCGGTGGAGGTCTACATCTCGCGGCTGCGCGGCAAGCTGGAGCCGCACGGCGTCGCGCTGCGCTCCATCCGCGGCTTCGGCTACCGGCTCGAACTGCGGCCCGCCGAGCCGGAGTGAACCTCTTCCTGCGCCCCGGCACCGGACCGCGGCGCAAGCGCCCGGGCGACGTGCTGGGTGTCACCTCGGGGCTGCGGCGCCGCCTGCTGGTGATGCTGATCGCGCCGCTGATCCTGCTGGCGCTGCTCAACGCCCGGTTCGACTACCGCTCGGCCGACAACGTGGCCTCGCAGCAGGACACGCGGCTGTTGGCGCTGGTGCCGCTGGTGGCCGATTCGGTCATCGGCGCCGGCGAGCCGCCGCTGCTGCTGCTGCCGCCGCCGGTGGAGCAGTTCATCAAGGAACGCCCGGGCTACGCGGGCTACGCGATCCTCGACGCCGACGGCAAGGTGCTGCACGGCGAGGGCTGGCTCGGCGGCCTGCCGCCTTCCGACAGCGAGCCCGAGTTCCACAGCGAGGAGCACGCCGGCACCACCGGCGCATCGTGCGGCAGCGCCAGCCCACGATGCTGGGCGAGGTGGTGATCGCGGTGGCCGACGGCTCCGATCCGCGCCAGCAGTGGGCGCGCTCTATCCTGTTCAAGGTGCTGCTGCCCAACCTCGTGCTGATCGCGGCGGCGGCCTTCGCGGTCGGCTGGGCCGTGGAGCGCGCGCTCAAGCCGCTGCTGGCGCTGAAGGAGGCGGTGGAGCGGCGCTCGCCGCGCGACCTGAGCGGCATCGACGAAGAGTCCTCGCCCGAGGAGGTGCGGCCGCTCGTGCATTCGCTCAACCGCCTGTTCCGGCTGGTCAACGCGCAGGCCGAGAGCCAGCGGCGCTTCGTCGCCGACGCGGCGCACCAGCTGCGCACGCCGCTCGCCGGGCTGCAGGCGCAGGTGGAAGCCTGGGGCGCAGGCGGCCAGCGCCCATCCGACGCTGGAGCTGCCCAGCGACCAGTGCACAAGCTGCGCGGCGCCACCCGCCGCACCTCGCAGCTGGCCAACCAGCTGCTGGCGCTGTCGCGCGCCGACGTGCGCGGCATGCATTCGCAGCCCACGCAGCTGGTGGACCTGAAGGGCCTGTGCGAGAACCTGCTGGAGATCCACCTCGACGCCGCGACCGCGCGCCGGATCGACCTCGGCCTCGACGTGGAGCCGGTGCAGGTGATGGCGCACGAGTGGCTGCTGCGCGAGCTGCTGTCGAACCTGGTGGACAACGCGGTGAAGTACACCGACGAAGGCGGGGCGGTGACGATCCGTTGCGGTCGCCGCGCCGGCCTGGCGTTCCTCGAAGTGGAAGACGACGGTCCCGGCGTGACGGCCGCCGAGATGCCGCGCATCCTCGAACGCTTCTACCGCGTGCAGGGAACGCAGGGCGAAGGCAACGGCCCGGGGCTCGCGATCGCGGAGGAAATCGCGCGCGTGCACCAGAGTCACTTGCACCTGCAACCGGGCGCCGGCGGACGCGGGCTGCGGGTCTCGCTGATGCTCCCGGGGTAAGCGCGCACTGGCGCCGCGCGCAGCCTGCATCCTGCACGGATGGGGTGGCGAAAACCCAACTACCGGTATGCGAGAATGCCTCAACAGCATTTGCTTACCCATGTCGCACGCCGAGCTCGATACCCCCGAACCCACCCCCGGCGGCGAGGCCCCTCCCGCGGCACGCAAGCGCCCGAAGCCCGGTGAAAGGCGCGTGCAGATCCTGCAGGCGCTGGCCACGATGCTGGAGCAGCCGGGCGCCGAGCGCATCACCACGGCGGCTCTGGCGGCCAAGCTGGAGGTGAGCGAGGCGGCGCTGTACCGCCACTTCGCCAGCAAGGCGCAGATGTTCGAGGGCCTGATCGAGTTCATCGAGCAGAGCGTCTTCACGCTCATCAACCAGATCACCGAACGCGAGGCGGAGGGCCCCGTGCAGGCTGCCCGCATCGTCGGCATGCTCATCCAGTTCGCCGAGAAGAATCCGGGCATGACGCGCGTGATGGTCGGCGACGCGCTCGTGTTCGAGAACGAGCGCCTGCAGCAGCGCATGAACCAGTTCTTCGACAAGGTGGAAGCGTCGCTCAAGCAATGCCTGCGCGTCGAATCCGAAGCGGCGGCGCCGACGGTCGACGCCCGTGCGCGCGCTTCCGTCCTGACGGCCTTCATCGTGGGCCGCCTGCAGCGCTTTGCCCGCTCGGGCTTCAAGCGCATGCCGTCGGAACACCTCGAGGCATCGCTGGCGCGCATCCTCTGATGACAGAATGACCTCGCGCTGCGCGCTTCGATGACGCGCTGCGCCGATGACGAATGCCCTTCGTCATCGGTCATTCGTCATTTGTCATTTCCCACGTGTTGAACATCCGCCTTGCCGGCGAGGATGCCGTCCTGCATCCCACCGGCACCCTCTACCTGCCCGGCCACCGGACGCTGCTGGTCGCCGACGCGCACTTCGGCAAGGCCGTGAGCTTCCGCAAGCTCGGCGTGCCGGTGCCGCGCGGCACCACCGCGGGCACGCTCGCGAAGCTCGACGCGGCGATCGCCGACACCGGCGCCGTGCAGGTGGTCTTCCTCGGCGACTTCCTGCACTCCGTCCGTTCGCATGCCGCCGGCACGCTCGGCGTCCTGCAGCAGTGGCGCGATGAACGCCCGGCGCTGGCGCTGACGCTGGTGCGCGGCAACCACGACGACCGCGCCGGCGATCCGCCGGCCAGCCTGCGCTTCACGGTCGTCAACGAACCCCTGCGCATGGGACCGTTCGCCCTGTGCCACCATCCGCGCCCGGTGCCGGGCGCGTACGTGCTGGCCGGCCACTGGCATCCGTGCATCAGCGTGAAGGGCCGCGCGTTCGAGCGGCTGCGCCTGCCGTGCTTCTGGATGGGCGACGACACGGGGCAGTTGCCGGCGCAGGCGGTCGGCATCCTGCCCGCCTTCGGCAACTTCACGGGCATGCACCGAATCGAGCCGCGCGCCGGCGACCGCATCTTCCCGGTGGCGGGGGACGTGGTGCGCGCCTTGCCGCCGCTGCCTGTGCCGTAGCCACTCCCGGGTCGGTGCGCGGCCTACATGCGGCATCAATGGCGGCTGGCGATGCCGCGCGGCCGCCGGCCATCGAATGAAGGGTGCGGGGCGCCTTGCCCCTCCAACCACATCGAAGGAGTTGCCATGAAGATCAAGCAAGCAGGCTGGCTCGCCGCCGCCGTCGTCGCGCTGTCCACCCCCGTGTTCGCGCAGACCCGGTGGAGTCGGCCTCCGGCGTCGGCGTCACCTCGAGCACCGGGGTCAGCGTCACCCCCGGCGCGCCCGCGGTGGTGGTGACCCCCGGCACCCCCAACACGGTGCCGCGCGCGCACGTCCCGGGCGGCGTGATGGCGCAGGCCGACACCAGGACCATGGTGAACGGCAACCAGAAGACCACCGTCACGACGTACTGGGCCAACGTGCCGGCCAACGTCACGTCGGATGCGGGCTTCCGCCGCTGGCAATCGCTCAAGTAGGCCGAAGGCTTTCACCCGGCGGGCGCGACTGCCGACATCGGCTGTCCGCGTCCGCTGGCGAACTCGTCGCGGCGCAGGGCCTTCAATGGTGCAGCAACACACCCTTCAAGGAGTCCCCATGAAATTCGCCCTGTTGGCCGCGGCCGCCGTGCTGGCCGCGCCCGCCGTCTTCGCGCAGACGACCATCGCGATCCCCGAGGACGCCACGGCCATCGTCGCGCCCGGCCGCACGATCACCCCGGGCAACTCGCCCGTGAGCGGCCGCCCGATTCCGGGCGCCGTGATCGCCGAGGAGCGCGGCGCCGTGCAGGTCATCGCCCCGGACGGCAGCAGCTCCAGCACGGCCACGATGGGCGCGGGCCCGGCCCCGGCAATCGCTACTGGTGGAACGTGCCCGAAGGCATCGAGAACCGCGCCGACTTCCGCCGCTACCGCGGCCTGCAGTAAGGCGTCACTTGGCTGATCCCCGGGTTCCTCCCTCTCCATCTGGGAGAGGGCTGGGGTGAGGGCGCGCCCGACTAGCCGACGCTGACGCCGAACTTGGCGCCGGCGTCGACGATCTCCTGCCGGTCTGGTCGTCGATCGCGATGCCTTCGCTGGCGCGCCGTTCGCGCGCGCGTCGCTCGGGCTCGCCCGCGAGCAAGACTTCACCGGGGCTTTCCTTCAGCCAGTCGGCGAAGGCCAGCGCTTCCTGCGCGAAGCTGGCCTGCGTTCCCAGCTTGGCGGGATCGACCACGATCGCGAACATGCCGTTGATGACGGCCCGCTGGTTGTCGGCCGGCCGGTGCCACGTGCCGCTGCCGGTGAGCGCTCCGCCCAGCAGTTCGCACGCCACGGCCATGCCGTAGCCCTTGTGCTCGCCGAAGGCCATCAACGCGCCGAACATGCCGCCCGGTTGCGGCACCACCACCACGCCGGGGTTGGTCGTCGGCTGGCCCTTTTCGTCGATCAGGTAGCCGGGTTCGACCTGGCGGCCTTCGTTGTGCGCCACGCGCATCTTTCCCTGCGCCACGCGGCTGGTGGCGAAGTCCAGCACGAAGGGTTCGCGGCCCTGCAGCGGAATGCCGACGCAGAACGGGTTGGTGCCGTAGCGGCCGTCGCCGCCGCCCCGGGGCGCCACCACCGGACGCGACTGCACGTTGACGAAGTGGATGGACACGAGGCCGCGCGCCACCGCCATCTCGGCGAAGTGGCCGATGCGCCCGAGGTGGTGCGCGTTGGCCAGCGCCATCACGCAGCTGCCCGTCTCCTCGGCCTTCGCCATCGCCAGCGTCATCGCCTGTTCGCCGACCACCTGCCCGTAACCGCGCTGGCCGTCCAGCGCCAGCAGGCTGCCGCCGTCCATCTTGACCGCGATGCCGGTGTTCGGCTTCAGTCCGCCTTCGCGCACCGCATCGATGTAGCGCGGCAGCATGCCGACGCCGTGCGAGTCGTGCCCGCTCAGGTTGGCGAGCACGAGGTTGTCGGCGACCGTCTGCGCTCGGCGCGCTCGCTGCCGGCGGCGGCAACCACGTCCGCCACGATCTGCCGCAGGTGCGCGGCGGGAAATGTCTTGGCCATCTTCTTCGCGTTCCTACATCACCGCGCCGACTTGCCACGGCACGAATTCGTTCTGGCCGTAGCCGTGCTGTTCGCTCTTGCTGTACTCGCCCGATGCGGTGGCCAGCACCAGCCGGAAGATGCGCTCGCCCATTTCCCGGATGGACGCCTTGCCGTCGATGATCTCGCCGCAGTTGATGTCCATGTCTTCTTCCTGCCGCTGCCAGAGCGCCGTGTTGGTGGCGATCTTCAGCGAAGGCGAGGGCGCGCAGCCGTACGCCGAGCCGCGGCCGGTCGTGAAGCAGATCATGTTGGCGCCGCCGGCCACCTGCCCCGTGGCGCTGACGGGGTCGTAGCCCGGCGTGTCCATGTAGACGAAGCCGTGCGCGTCCACCGGCTGCGCGTACTCGTACACGGCCTGCAGGTTGGTGGTGCCGCCCTTGGCGACGGCACCCAGCGACTTCTCGAGGATGGTCGTCAGCCCGCCCGCCTTGTTGCCCGGCGACGGGTTGTTGTTCATCTCGCCTTCGTTCACCCGGGTGTAGTTCTCCCACCACTTGATGCGCGAGACCAGCTTCTCGCCGACCTCGCGCTTCACGGCGCGGCGGGTCAGCAGGTGCTCGGCGCCGTAGATCTCCGGCGTCTCCGACAGGATGGCGGTGCCGCCGTGCGCGACCAGCAGGTCGACCGCCGCGCCCAGCGCCGGGTTGGCGCTGATGCCCGAATAGCCGTCGGAGCCGCCGCACTGCAGGCCGATGGTGATGTGCGCGGCGCTGCACGGCTCGCGCTGCACGCGGTTCGCGGCCGGCAGCATTTCCTTGATCAGCGCGATGCCGCGCTCCACCGTCTTGCGCGTGCCGCCGGTGTCCCGGATGTTGAACACCTTGAGCGTGTCGCCTTCGCGCAGGCTGCTGTGCGCCAGCCAGGCGTTGATCTGGTTGGCTTCGCAGCCGAGGCCCACCACCAGCACGCCGTAGAAGTTGGCGTGCGTCGCGTAGCCGGCCAGCGTGCGCTCGAGGATCTGCATGCCGGCGCCTTCGGTGTCCATGCCGCAGCCCGTGCCGTGGGTCAGCGCGACGACGCCGTCGACGTTGGGAAAGTCCTGCAGCGCAGCCGGGTTGCTCATGCGCGAGAAGTGGTCCGCGATCGCGCGGGCCGCCGTCGCCGAGCAGTTCACGCTGGAGAGGATGCCGATGTAGTTGCGCGTGGCCACGCGGCCGTCGGCCCGCTTGATGCCCATGAAGGTGGCTTCGCGCTTCGGCGGTTCGGGCTTCACGTCGGCGCCGTAAGCGTAGTCGCGCGCGAAGTCGCCGCCGTTCTCGCCCACCCACAAGTTGTGCGTGTGCACGTGCTCGCCGGCCGCGATCGGCTTGCTGGCGAAGCCGATGATCTGGTTGTAGCGGCGCACCGGTTCGCCCGCGGCGATGTCGCGGGTGGCGACCTTGTGGCCCGGTGGCACGAGGCCCTTGACGGCGATGTTCTCGACCTGCGCGCCGCCCACGAGCTGGGCGCGGGCGATCAGGACGTCGTCGGCGGGATGGAGGCGGATGAAGGGTGTCATGGTCAGTAGAACATCTTGGGCAGCCAGAGGACGGCCTTGGGGAAGTAGGTGATGATGGCCAGCGAACCGAGCAGCGGCACCAGCCACGGCAGGATGGCGACGGTGGTCCGTTCGACCGAGAGCCCGCCACCCTCGCCAGCACGAACAGCACCATGCCCATCGGCGGGTGCAGCAGCCCGATCATCAGGTTCAGCACCATCACCAGCCCGAAGTGGACCAGGTCGATGCCGAGCTGCTGGCAGATCGGCACCGGGATCGGCACCAGGGATGGTGATGGCCGCCGTGGGTTCGAGGAAGCATCCCACGAACAGCATCAGCAGGTTGGCCAGCAGCAGAAAGACCCACTGTTCCTTGGTGAATGCCAGCACCCACGAGGCTATCGCCGCGGTGACGCCGGTGGCGGTGAGCATCCAGCCGAAGATGCTGGCGGCGGCCACGATGAACAGCACGGTCGAGGTGGTTTCCACGGTGTCGAGCGACACCTTGATGAACGACTTCCAGTTGAGCGTGCGGTACCAGAAGAAGCCCGGCCGATCGCCCACAGGCAAGCGGCGATGGCGCCCTCGGTGGGCGTGAAGATGCCGGTGGTCATGCCGCCGATCAGCAGCACCGGCGTCATGATCGGCAGCACCGCCTGGAAGCGGAAGATCCGGTCGAGCGTGAACAGCACGACGGCGCCGCCGAGCACCGTCAGCTGCGGCTGCAGGCCGACCTTGACGATCAGGAACCACAGCGAGAGCGGCCAGAGCACGACCACCGCCGTTTCGGCCAGCGCCTTGAGCACGCGCGGCCACTCGAACTTGATGTCGCCGCCCCAGCCGTTCTTGTGCGCAAAGTAGGCCACCGTCAGCATCATCAGCACGGCCATCATCACGCCCGGCAGGATGCCCGCGAGGAACAGCGCGCCGACGCTCACGTTGGCCATCATCCCGTAGATCACGAAGGGCAGGCTCGGCGGGATGATCGGGCCCAGCGTGGCCGATGCGGCCGTGACACCGACCGCGAACTCCGTGTCGTAGCCATGGTCCTTCATGGCCTTGATCTCGATGGTGCCCAGGCCCGCGGCGTCGGCGATGGCCGTGCCGCTCATGCCGGCGAACACCACGGAGCCCACCACGTTGACGTGCCCCGCCGCCCTTGAGCCAGCCCACCAGCGCCAGCGCGTAGTTGTAGATGCGGTTGGTGATGCCGGCGTTGTTCATCAGGTTGCCGGCCGGGATGAAGAAGGGCACCGCCAGCAGCGGAAAGCTGTCGATGCCGCTGACCATCCGGTGGATCACCACGAAGGGCGGCAGGTTGCCCGTCCAGAGGATGTAGATCAGCGCGGAGCCGGCCATGGCGATCGCCACCGGAATGCCGCCGCTCATCAGCAGCAGGAAAATGACCTTGAGCATGCTTCGTCGTCTCGTTTTTGTTGTCGTGCGGTGCCGGCGCTCAGGCGTCCGTCATCTCTGTCATGGGGCGTTCCAGCACGCTGTAGCCGCGCTGCCAGTGGCGCCGCGCGACCATCACGGCGCGCACGGTCATCATGGCGAAGCCGACCAGGCAGATGCCGTAGACCCAGTTCATGGGAAGGTCGACCATCGTCATGCGCGAGTTGTTGCCCAGCTTGAGCATCATCATCAGCGTGAGCACCACGGCCGCCGCGAAGAACAGGATGCGCAACACGTCGACCACCGCCGACATCGTGCGGCCCATGCGCTTGGGCATGTAGCGGTAGAAGAAGTCCACCGGATGTGGTTGTTCTTGATCACGCCCAGCGTGGCGCCGGTGAAGACCACGGCGATCAGCAGGTAGCGCGCGATTTCCTCGGTCCACGCGGCCGAATCGTTCAGCACGTAGCGCGTGAAGAACTGGTAGAAGACCACCGAGCCGAGGATCCAGAAGAAGGCGAGGGCCACCCGGGCCTCCCGGGGGGTGCCCGACAGGTCCACCGCCTCGTCCTGCGCGTGGAACTCCCCGTCGTCGCCCATCACCTTGGGCATGTCGTCGATGGCAGTGGTCATGTCTCGGTGTTCGTTGTTGTCAGTGAGAAGCCAGCGCGCCGCGCCGGCTTCGGGTTGCCTTACTTGATCTGCAGGATGCGGTCGTAGTCCTGCTGGCGGTAGCCGTGGTCGGTGGGCTTGGTGTTCTTCAGGACGGCCTCGCGGAAGGCGTTCTTGTCCACCGTGATCACGTTGTTGCCCTTCTTCTTGAACTCGTCGACCGTGGCGGGCTTCGGAGGCGATGATCTCGCGGCCGGTCTTCTCGGCGGCTTCCTGCATCACGTCGGTGAAGATCTTCTTCTCGTCGGCGGTCAGCTTGCCCCAAAGCGGACCCGACACCACCGTCAGCAGCGAGTCGACGATGTGGCCCGTCAGCGAGATGTTCTTCTGCACCTCGAAGAACTTCTTGGCTTCGATGGTCGGCAGCGGGTTCTCCTGCGCTTCCACGGTGCCGTTCTGCAGGGCCGGTAGACCTCGGCGAAGGCGATCGGCGTCGGGTTGGCGCCGAGCGACTTCGGGAAGGCCGTAGGCCGGCGCATCGGGCACGCGGATCTTCAGGCCCTTCATGTCCTCGGGCTTGGTGATGGCCTTGTTCGAGGTGACGTGGCGCGCGCCGTAGTAGTTCAGGGCCGTGATGTGGTTGCCGGTCTTCTCGTCGTAGCCCTTGGCCAGTTCGCGGAAGACGTCGCTCTTGGCGTACTTCAGCTGGTGTTCGGCGTCGCGGAAGATGAACGGGAAGTAGGTGATGGCCAGCGGCTTGTAGCTGTTGCCGGCGAAGCTCGCGCCGGTCAGGATGATGTCCACCGTGCCCAGCTGCAGGCCCCGGGTTGATGTCGCTTTCCTTGCCCGGGCTGGAGGCCGGGAAGACCTGGATGTCGTATTTGCCGTTGGTGCGCTTCTGATCTCCTCGCCCGCCCACACGGAATACTTGTGGAACGGCTCCGACGTCTCGTAGACGTGGGCCCACTTGAGCTTGGTCTGGGCTGGGGCCGGGGCGGCCACGGCGGCCGCGAGGGCGCAGGCGGCGATCAGTTGCAGGGTGAAGCGTTTGCGCATGGTGTTGTCTCCTAGGGGTGGTTTTCTGGCGTCAGGAACTGTTGGCGCGGCGCCAGCTCGCGCTGTATCTCTTGCAGGCCTTCTGCAGGTGGGCCTGCATCGCTTCGCGCGCGGCGGTGGCGTCGCGCGCGCGGATCGCATCCAGCACCGCCGTGTGTTCGACGATGGCGTCGTTCCACGAAGGCGGGTTCTCGAAGTATTCGCCGAGGCGCTCCGACAGCGGCCCGCGGCGGGCTTGCCAGTAGACGCGCACGGTGTCGGACAGCACGTCGTTGCCGCAGGCCTGGCGATGGCGTTGTGGAAGGCTTCGTCGCCGCTGCGCGGCACCACGCCGGCGGCGATGTCTTCGCGCATCTGCGCCAGCGCGGCCAGCATCGCGGCCACGTGCACCTTGCGCGCATGGCGGGCGGCCAGCGCCGCAACTTCGCCCTCGACGAGTTCGCGGGCACGCATCAATTCGAGCGGCCCCCAGTCGGGATCGGTGCCGCTGGCGGGCGCGGCGCCGGCGTGCACGCCGTTGCTGTTGCCGTTGTGGCGGGCGCTCGGCAGCACGTACACGCCGGAGCCGGTGCGCACCTCGACCCAGCCTTCGACTTCGAGCGCGATCAGCGCCTCGCGCACCGAGGGCCGGCTCACGCCGAGCTGGCGCGCCAGGTCCCGTTCGGCGGGCAGCCGCGTGCCGGCGTCGAATTCGCCCGAAGTGATCAGCCCACGCAGCTGCTCCGCGATCTGGCGGTACAGGCGGCTCGACTCGACGGCTTGCAGGGGCATGCAGGATGGGTTCGGGTTGCTACTGACTGGCCAAGTGGTCAGGCCAATTAATATCGACGCCGGCCGGTTGCCGCGCATCCGGCAAAACCCGCAAGCGTTGCGGCAACCGGAGACATGCACATGCGATTGAAGGGCAAGACGGCGCTGGTGACGGCGGCCGGGCAGGGCATCGGGCGCGCCAGCGCGCTGGCGCTGGCGGCGGAGGGCGCGCAGGTCTGGGCGACCGACGTCAACGCCAGATTGCTGGACAGCTTCGACGGCGTGGAGGGCGTGCGCTGCGCCCCGCTGGATGTGCTGGACAAGGGCGCGATCGCGCGCGTGATCGGCTCCATGCCGGCCATCGACATCCTGTTCAACTGCGCCGGCTTCGTGCACAACGGCACGGTGCTGCAGGCGAGCGACGAGGAATGGAATTTCGCGCTCGACCTCAACGTGCGGGCGCAGTTCTGGACGATCCAGCCGCCTTGCCGCGCATGCTGGAGAACGACGGCGGCCGGGCGCCGGCAGCATCATCAACATGGCCAGCGTGTGCAGCAGCATCAAGGGCCTGCCCAACCGCTTCATCTACGGCACGACCAAGGCGGCGGTGATCGGGCTGACCAAGAGCGTGGCCGCGGACTACGTGGCGCACGGCATCCGCTGCAACGCGATCTGCCCCGGCACCGTCGACACGCCCTCGCTGGCCGACCGCATCAACGCCAACCCCGACCCGGACGCGGCGCGCAAGGCGTTCATCGCCCGGCAACCGATGGGGCGCCTCGCACGCGCCGAGGAGATCGCGCCGCTGGTCGTGTTCCTCGCCAGCGACGAGGCGCGCTTCGTCACGGGCCAAGCCTACGCGGCGGATGGAGGGATCACGATATGAACCAGCTCGATTTCAAGGGCCGCCACGCGGTCATCACCGGCGGCGCCGTCGGCCTGGCTTCGCCATCGCGCAGCGCCTGCTGGCGTCGGGCGGCCGCGTCACCTTGTGGGACCGCGACGAGGCAGCGGGTGCTGCGGCCGCGAAGGAGCTGGGGTCGTCGGCGGGCTTCGTGCGCGTCGACGTCGCCGATGAAGCCTCGGTGCGTGCCGCGGTCGCCGCCACGTTGCAACGCGAGAAGAAGATCGATGCCCTGGTCAACAGCGCCGGCATCACCGGCCCCAACACCAAGCTGTGGGAGTACCCGGTCGACGCCTGGCGGCAGGTGATGGACGTGAACCTCACCGGCCTGTTCCTCTGCTGCCGCGAAGTGGTGCCGGCAATGCGCGAGTCCAACTACGGCCGCATCGTCAACATCGCTTCGGTGGCGGGCAAGGACGGCAACCCGAACGCCAGCGCCTACAGCGCCAGCAAGGCGGCCGTGATGGCGCTGACGAAGTCGCTCGGCAAGGAGCTCGCCGACACCGGCGTGCGCGTCAACTGCGTGACGCCGGCTGCGGTGAAGACGGCGATCTTCGACCAGATGTCGGAGGCGCATATACAGTTCATGCTCTCGAAGATCCCGATGGGGCGCTTCGGCACGCCGGAGGAAGTGGCCGCCCCGGTGGGCTGGCTGTGCACCGAGGAGTGCTCGTTTTCCACCGGCGCGGTGTTCGATCTTTCGGGCGGCCGCTCCACCTACTGACCCCAAGAAGAGGCGACAACAATGAAACTCGTACGCTATGGCAACCCGGGCAAGGAAAAGCCGGGCCTGGTCGACGCCGACGGCCGCATCCGCGACCTGAGCGGCGTGGTGCCGGACCTCGGCCCCGCGCAGCTCTCCGCCGCATCGCTGGCGAAGCTGCGCAAGCTCAACCCGGCCAAGCTGCCGCTGGTGCGCGGCACGCCGCGCTACGGCTGCCCGGTGAACAACGTCGGCAAGTTCGTGGCCATCGGCCTGAACTACAGCGACCACGCCGCCGAAGCCGGCATGCCGATCCCCAAGGAGCCGGTGGTCTTCATGAAGGCCACCACGTCGCTGCAGGGCCCCAACGACGACGTGATGCTGCCGAAGAACTCGGTCAAGGGCGACTGGGAAGTCGAGCTGGCGATCATCATCGGCACTCGCGCGCGCTACGTGCCCAAGACCGGGGGCGCTCGACTTCGGGCCGGCTACGCCATCTGCAATGACGTCAGCGAACGCGAATTCCAGCTGGAGCGCGGCCCGCAATGGGACAAGGGCAAGGGCTGCGACACCTTCGGCCCGGTCGGCCCGTGGCTGGTCACGCCCGACGAGATCCCGAACGTGCACCGCCCGGGCATGTGGCTGGACGTCAACGGCGAACGCATGCAGACCGGCAACACGAAGACGATGATCTTCAACGTGCCGACCATCGTCAGCTACCTCAGCCAGTTCATGACGCTGATGCCGGGCGACATCATCACCACCGGCACGCCGCCCGGCGTGGGGCTGGGCATGAAGCCGCCGAAGTTCCTGAAGAAGGGCGACGTGATGACGCTGGGCATCGAAGGCCTGGGCGAGCAGCGGCAGCGGGTGGTGCCGTTCAAGCTCTGACCCGGATTTCCTGACGGGTGGCGGGGCGAGGGGCTTCCCCTCGCCCCCTTTTTTCGTGCAAAATAGAACGACCGTTCGTTTTATTCCGCCAAGCCCCGCCCATGTCCGCCACCGACCTGCCGTCCCGTCCCGCCCGTGCCCGCGCGCGGCCCGGCAAGGCCTTGCAGAAGGGCCAGCAGACCAAGGCCGCCATCGTCGACGCCGCCCTGGCGCTCGCCACGCAGATCGGGCTGGAAGGGCTCTCCATCGGCGCGCTGGCCGAGGCCACGCAGATGAGCAAGTCGGGCGTGTTCGCCCACTTCGGCTCGCGCGAGGAACTGCAGATTTCCGTGGTGCGGGAGTACCACGCGCGCTTCGAGCAACAGGTCTTCTACCCGGCGGTCGACGAAGCGCGCGGCCTGCCGCGCCTGCGCGCGATGTTCGCCAACTGGATGAAGCTGACCTCGGTCGAGCTCGATTCCGGCTGCATCTACATCAGCGGCGCCGTCGAATTCGACGACCGGCCGGGACCGGTGCGCGACGAACTCGCGCTCTCCGTGCAGACCGGCACCAGGCCATGCGCCGCGCCATCACCCCGGCCAAGGAAGAAGGGCACCTGAAGGCCGACGTGGACGAAGAGCAGATGCTGTTCGAGATCCACGGCCTGATCCTCGCACTGCATTACGAGGCGCGCTTCCTGCAGAACCCCGGCTCCATCGCCCGCGCGCATGCGGGCTTCGAACACATCCTGCAGCGCTACGGCGCTGCGCCCAAGCCCACCACCAAAACCACCCGTCCGGCCCGGACCGCCAAGGAGTAACCATGCCCGCCTACACCCCGCCCCTGCGCGACATGCAGTTCGTGATGCACGAAGTGCTCAAGGTCACCGACGAATTCAAGGCGCTGCCGCGCCACGCCGAAGTCGACGCCGACACCATCAACGCGGTGCTGGAAGAAGCCGGCAAGTTCGCTTCGGAGGTCACGTTCCCGCTGAACATCACGGGCGACGAGGAGGGCTGCAAGCTGGACCCGAAGACGCACGAGGTCACGACGCCCACCGGCTTCAAGGACGCCTACGCCAAGTTCATCGAAGGCGGCTGGCCGGCGCTCTCGTGCGACCCGGAGTACGGCGGCCGGGGGCCTTCCGTTCGTGGTCAACCAGTGCATGTACGAGATGCTGAACAGCGCCAACCAGGCCTGGACGATGTATCCCGGCCTGTCGCACGGCGCGTACGAAGCGCTGCACGCGCACGGCACCGACGAACAGAAGAAGACCTACCTGCCCAAGCTCGTGTCGGGCGAGTGGACCGGCACCATGTGCCTGACCGAGCCGCATTGCGGCACCGACCGGGCCTGCTGCGCACCAAGGCCGAGCCGCAGGCCGACGGCACCTACCGCATCACCGGCAACAAGATCTTCATCAGCGCCGGCGAGCACGACATGGCGGAGAACATCCTCCACCGGGTGCTGGCGCGCCTGCCGGATTCGCCGGCCGGCAGCAAGGGCATCAGCCTGTTCCTGGTGCCCAAGTACAACGTGAAGGCCGATGGCTCCCTCGGTGAGCGGAACGGCATCTACTGCGGCGGCCTGGAACTTAAGATGGGCATCCACGGCAACGCCACCGCGCAGCTGGTGCTGGAGAACGCCGTCGGCACGCTGGTCGGCCAGCCGAACAAGGGCCTGGCGGCCATGTTCGTGATGATGAATGCCGCCCGCCGGGCGTGGGCAACCAGTCGCTGGGCCTGACCGAAGTGGCGTACCAGAACGCGCTGGCCTACGCGAAGGACCGCATCCAGATGCGCTCGCTGTCGGGCACCAAGGCCAAGGACAAGCCGGCCGACCCGATCATCGTGCACCCCGACGTGCGCAAGATGCTGCTGACCGCCAAGGCCTATGCCGAAGGCGGCCGCGCGCTGGCCATCTACTGCACGATGCTGCTGGACAAGGAGCTGTACCACCCCGACGAGAAGGTGCGCAAGGACAGCGCCGAGATCGTCGCGCTGCTGACGCCGATCGTGAAGGCCTTCATCACCGACAACGGCCACGTCGCGACCAACGCGTGCATGCAGGTGTTCGGCGGCCACGGCTTCATCAAGGAATGGGGCATGGAGCAGTTCGTGCGGGACAACCGCATCAACATGATCTATGAAGGCACGAACACCATCCAGTCGCTCGACCTGCTGGGCCGCAAGATCCTGGGCAACAACGGCGCCACGCTGAAGAAGTTCGGCAAGCTCGTCGCCCAGCTGGTGGAAGAAGAAGGCGTCAACGAGAAGATGGCCGAGTTCATCAACCCGATCGCCTACCCGGGCGACCAGATGACGAAGTTCACCACCGAGATCGGCTTCAAGGGCTTCCAGAACCCGGACGAAGTGGGCGGCGCCGCGGTCGACTACCTGCGCGTGGCCGGCCACCCGGTGTTCGGCTACTTCTGGGCCCGCATGGCGCAGACGGCGCTGCGCGAGATCGAGGCCGGCAACACCGACCCGTTCTACCGGGGCAAGCTGCAGACGGCGCGCTTCTACTTCGCCAAGCTGTTCCCCGAGACGGCGACGCTGATGCGCACCGCGCGCAGCGGCGTGAAGGTGCTGCTGGACACGAACGAGGCGCTGGCATGAAGCGCATGCTGACGACGGCGCTGCTCGTCGCCGCCAATGCGGCGTTCGCGCAGGCTACCCCCGTCGGCCTCTGGCGCAACGTCGACGACAAGACCGGCGAGGTGAAGGCCGAGATCCGTATCGCGGACAACGCCGGCGTGCTGAGCGGTCGCATCGAAAAGCGGCTCGCCAAGGATGCGAAGCCGAACGCGGTGTGCGACGAATGCTCCGACGAGCGCAAGGGCAAGCCGATCGAAGGCCTCGAAATCATTCGCGGCGCGAAGAAGGCCGAGGGCAAGGACGTCTGGGAAGGCGGCAAGATCCTCGATCCCGAGAACGGCCGCGAGTACACGCTGCGGCTGACGCCGGTGGACGGCGGCAAGAAGCTCGACGTGCGCGGCTCCTTCGGACCCTTCGGCCGGACGCAGACGTGGACGCGGGTGCAATAGTGGAAAGCAACAAGATGAGCCGATTTCAGGTGAAGAAGGTGGCCGTGCTCGGCGCCGGCGTGATGGGCGCGCAGATCGCCGCGCATCTCGTGAACGTGAAGGTGCCGGTGGTGCTCTTCGACCTGCCCGCCAAGGAAGGTCCGAAGAACGGCATCGTCACGAAGGCCGTCGAGGCGCTGAAGAAGCAGAAGCCGTCGCCGCTGGGCGTGGCCGACGACGCCGTGCTGATCCAGCAGGCGAACTACGAAGAGCACCTCGCGCTGCTCGGCGAATGCGACCTGGTGATCGAGGCGATCGCCGAGCGCATGGACTGGAAGCTCGATCTCTACAAGAAGATCGCGCCGCACATCGCGAAGCATGCGATCGTCGCGTCGAACACCTCCGGCCTCTCCATCACGAAGCTGTCCGAGGCGCTGCCGGAAAGCATCAAGCCGCGCTTCTGCGGCATCCACTTCTTCAACCCGCCGCGGTACATGTATCTGGTGGAGCTGATCGCGACGCCGACGACGCAGCCCGTCGTGCTCGACCAGCTCGAGACCTTCGTCACCAGCGGCCTTGGCAAGGGCGTCGTGCGCGCGAAAGACACGCCCGACTTCATCGCCAACCGCGTCGGCATCTCCGGCATGCTGGGGACGATGCGCGAGGTGGAGAAGTTCGGCCTGACGTACGACGTCGTCGACGACCTCACCGGCAAGAAGCTGGGACGCGCTTCCAGCGGCACGTTCCGCACGGCGGACGTGGTGGGCCGACACGATGGCGCACGTCATCAAGACGCTGCAGGACACGCTGAGCGAAGAGACCGATCCGTTCTATCCCAGCTTCGCGACGCCGCCCGTGCTGAAGACGCTGCTGGAGAAGGGCTACCCGGGGCAGAAGGCCAAGGCGGGCTTCTATAAGAAGGTCGGCCGCGACGTGCTGCGTTTCGAGCCCGAGAGCGAGGAGTACGTGCCGGGCGGCCAGAAGGCCGACGAGGTCTACGGCCGCATGCTGAAGAAGCCGGCCGCCGAGCGCCTGAAGCTGCTGCGCAATTCGAGCGGCGCGCAGGGCCAGTTCCTCTGGTCCATCCTGCGCAACGGTTTCCACTACGCGGCCGTGCACCGGCGACCATCGCCGACACCGCGCGCGACGTCGACCAGGCGATGCGCTGGGGCTTCGGCATGAAGCAGGGCCCGTTCGAGCTCTGGCAGGAAGCGGGCTGGCTGCAGGTCGCGCAGTGGATCCGGGAAGACATCGAAGCCGGCAAGGCGCTGTCGAAGCGCCGCTGCCGGACTGGGTGTTCAAGGGCCCCGTCGCCGACGCGGGCGGCGTGCACACCGAACAGGGTTCATGGAATCCGACCTCCGGCAAGTTCGAGCCGCGCCGCGTGCTGCCGGTGTACGAGCGCCAGCTGTTCCCCGAACTGCTGCGCGGCGAAGGCGGTGCACGGTTCGAGACGGCCGGCACCACGCTGCACGAGGACAAGAACATCCGCCTGTGGACGCTGGACGACCAGTGCTGATCGCCAGCCTCAAGACCAAGATGCATACGATCAGCCCCGAGGTGTGCGAGGGCTTGCAGCAGGCCATCGAAATGGCCGAAGCCGACTACCGGGGGCTGGTGGTCTGGTCGGGCGACGAACCGTTCAGCGCGGGCGCCGACCTCGAGTCGACGCTGCCCGCGTTCATCGCGGTGGGCGTCGCGGCGATCGAAGACGCCGAGGGCTTCATGCAGCAGACCATGCTGCGCCTGCGCTATGCGAGCGTGCCGGTGGTGTCCGCCGTGCGCGGGCTGGCGCTGGGTGGCGGCTGCGAGCTGGCGGTGTATTCGGCCAAGCGGGTCGTCGCGATGGAAAGCTACATCGGCCTGGTGGAAGTGGGCGTGGGCCGGTGCCCGGCGCCGGCGGCCTCACGTACATCGCGCGCCGTGCCGCCGAGAACGCGGCCACCAGCACCGACAAGGACCTGCTGAAGTTCCTGACCGAAGGCTTCACCGCCGCGGCCATGGCGAAGGTCGGCACCAGCGCGCTGGAGTCGCGCAAGCTGGGCTACCTGCTCGATAGCGACGTCGTCGTGCCGAACAAGGACGAACTGCTTTACGTGGCCGTGCAGCAGGCGAAAGCGCTGTACGACGCGGGCTACCGCCCGCCGCTGAAGCGCCAGTTCCCCGTCGCCGGCCGCAGCGGCAAGGCGACCATCCGGGCCAGCTGGTGAACATGCGCGACGGCGGCTTCATCAGCGCGCACGACTTCCGGATCGCCTCGCTGATCGCGCATGTGGTGACGGGCGGGGATGTGGATGCCAACACGCTGGTGACGGAGGAGTACCTGATGACGCTGGAGCGCCAGGGCGTTCTGCGAGCTGGTGCAGAGCCCGAAGACGCAGGAGCGGATCCTGGGGATGCTGAGCACGGGGAAACCGGTGCGGAACTGATCCTTCTCCCTCCCCCTCTGGGGGAGGGCCGGGGAGGGGGCATACCCATGCAACACCAGTCGACTCCGAGGGCACAGCGCAATGCAAAGGCGTTGCGCAGCGGAATGACAGATTCGGAGCGCAAGCTCTGGTGGGGATTGCGCGGTGAACAGCTGGGTGAAGTTTCGGCGGCAGCACCCGCTGGGCAACTACATCGCCGACTTCGCGTGCCTCGCGCCGAAGCTGATCGTGGAGTTGGACGGATCTCAACATGCTGAAAGTGAGAGCTACGACGCCGCAAGGGATCGCTTCTTTACGGAGAACGGGTTCGAGGTTTTGCGGTTCGCGACGAACGAGCCGCTTCGGAATTGCGGCGGCGTGCTGACCGTCATCATGGAAAAGCTGGCGGTGTTGGCGGCGCGTGCCCCCACCCCAGCCCTCCCCGGGGGAGGGAGCAAGACAGGAACAAGGAGTCGAAGTGAAACAAATCCAGGACGCCTACATCGTCGCCGCCACCCGCTCCCCCATCGGGCGGTCGCACAAGGGCTTCTTCCGCAATACGCGGCCGGACGACCTGCTGGCCACCGTGCTGCGCGCTGCGCTGGCGCAGGTGCCCAGCCTCGATCCGCATGCGATCGAGGACATCATCTGCGGCTGCGCGATCCCGGAAGGCCAGCAAGGCCTGAACGTCGCGCGCATCGGTGCGGTGCTGGCGGGCCTGCCCAAGAGCGTGGGCGGCATCACCGTCAACCGCTTCTGCGCGTCCGGCCGGCGGCCGTGCAGATGGCCGCCGACCGCATCCGCGTCGGCGAGGCCGACGTGATGATCGCCGCCGGCACCGAGAGCATGAGCATGGTGCCGATGATGGGCAACTCGCCCTCGCTGTCGCCCACCATCTTCTCCAACCCCGACGACATCGAAAGCTACGGCATCGCCTACGGCATGGGCCTCACCGCCGAGAAGGTCGCGCAGCAGTGGAAGGTGAGCCGCGAAGCGCAGGACCAGTTCGCGTACGAGTCGCACATGCGCGCCATCGCCGCCATGAAGGCCGGCGAGTTCGCCAACGAGATCACGCCGATCGAAGTCGAAGACCGTTCGGTCGATCTCGAATCGGCCGAAGTCTCGATCGCCAAGCGCACCGTCGACCTCGACGAAGGCGCGCGCCCCCCGACCACGGTCGAGACGCTGGCCAAGCTGCGCCCGGTGTTCGCCGCGCGCGGCAGCGTCACCGCCGGCAACAGCTCGCAGACTTCCGACGGCGCCGGCGCGCTGATCCCGGTGAGCGAAGCCGCGCTCAAACGCTACAACCTCACGCCGCTGGCCCGCTTCGTCAGCTACGCCAGCCGCGGCGTGCCGCCCCACATCATGGGCATCGGCCCGATCGAGGCGATCCCGGCCGCGCTGAAGGCGGCCGGACTGAAGCAGGACGCCATCGACTGGTTCGAGCTGAACGAAGCCTTTGCCGCGCAGTCGCTCGCCGTGATCAACACGCTGGGCCTGGACGCGAGCAAGGTCAACCCCATGGGCGGCGCGATCGCCCTCGGCCACCCGCTCGGCGCGACCGGCGCGATCCGCTCGGCCACCGTGGTCCACGCCCTGCAACGCAAGAACCTCAAGTACGGCATGGTCACCATGTGCGTCGGCATGGGCCGGGCGCGGCCGGCATCTTCGCGCGTCTGAGGCGGCGACGCGCATGACCGCGACGCATCCGTTCGACAGCGCCATCGCGCTCCAGCCGCAGGGCGAAGGCCGCTGGCAGGGCCGCACCGATCCGGCCTACGCCAACATGATCGGCCCGTACGGCGGCATCACGGCGGCGCAGCTGCTGAACGCGGTGCTGCGGCACCCCGACCGCCTCGGCGACCCGCTGGCGCTCACCATCAACTACGCGGCCGCCGTGGCCGACGGCGCGTTCGAACTGCGGCCGCGCGCGGCCCGCACCAACCGGTCCACCCAGCACTGGACCGTCGAGATGGTGCAGGGCGACCAGGTGGTCATCACTGCGACCGTGGTCACTGCCGTGCGGCGAGACACCGGGGGCGGCCACGAGGCCACCCTGCCGGACGTTCCGCGTCCGCTCGATGCGCCGCGCACGCCGCGCCATGGCGTCGAATGGCTGCACCGCTACGAGATGCGCTTCCTCGAAGGGATGATCCCCTCGAAGTGGGAAGGCCAGACCAGCGGCGACAGCCTGACGCGCCTGTGGCTGCGCGACGATCCGCCGCGGCCGCTGGACTTCGCCTCGCTCACCGCGATGGCCGACATCTTCTTCCCGCGCGTGTGGCTGCGGCGCGCGACCTTCGTGCCGATCGGCACGGTCAGCATGACGGTCTATTTCCATGCCGGCGCCGCGCAGCTCGCCGCGGCCGGCACGGGCTTCCTGCTGGTGCAGGCCAAGGGCCGGGCTTCGGCGGCGGCTTCTTCGACCACACGGGCCAACTGTGGAACGAGGCCGGCGAGCTGCTGGCCACGACCCACCGGTCGTCTACTACAAGGAATGACCATGGCATCTGCTCCCGTCGCGGTGGTCGTCGGCGCCGGCGATGCCACCGGCGGCGCCATCGCCCGGCGCTTCGCGCGCGGCGGCCACGCCGTCTGCGCGGTCCGCCGCAGCGCCGACAAGCTGCAGCCGCTGCTGGACGCGATCCGCGCGGAGGGCGGCCAGCCCACGGTTTCGGCACCGACGCGCGCAAGGAGGAGGAAGTGGTCGCGCTGTTCGACGAGATCGAGCAGCGCATCGGCGCCATCGACGTGCTGGTGTTCAACATCGGCGCCAACGTGCCGAGCAGCATCCTCGACGAGACCGCGCGCAAGTACTTCAAGATCTGGGAGATGGCCTGCCCGGCGGGCTTCCTGTGCGGCCGCGAAGCCGCGCGGCGGATGGTCCCGCGCGGCAAGGGCACGATCCTGTTCACCGGCGCCACGGCTTCGCTGCGCGGAAGCGCCGGCTTCGCCTCCTTCGCCGGCGCCAAGCACGCGCTGCGCGCGCTCGCCCAGAGCATGGCGCGCGAACTGGGCCCCAAGGGCCTGCACGTGGCGCACGTGGTGATCGACGGCGGCATCGACACCGCATTCATCCGCGACAACTTTCCGGAGCGTTACGCGCTGAAAGAGCAGGACGGCATCCTCAACCCCGACCACATCGCCGAGAATTACTGGATGCTGCACCACAGCCGCGCGACGCCTGGACGCACGAGCTGGACCTGCGGCCCCGGATGGAGAAGTTCTGATGGCCCAGCCCGTGGAGTTCTGGTTCGACGTCGGCAGCCCGGCCGCCTACCCGGCGTGGACGCAGTTGCCGCGCGTGGCACGCGCCACCGGGGCGCGTGTCGACTACCGGCCGTTCCTGCTGGGCGGCGTGTTCGAGCCATCGGCAACCGCTCGCCGATGGAAGTGGCCGCCAAGGGCCGCTACATGCAGGACGACCTGCAGCGCTTCGCCCGCCGCTACGGCGTGGAGTTCGCGCACAACCCGCACTTCCCGATCAACACGCTCACGCTGATGCGCGGCGCGGTCGGGCTGCAGCTGCGCGAGCCGGGCGCCTGCGCGCCTACCTCGACACCGTCTTTCGCGCCATCTGGGTCGAAGGACGCAACATGAACGACGCGGCCACGGTAGCCACCGTCCTGCAGGGCGCCGGCTTCGACGCCGCGCAACTGCAGGCGCTGGCCGCCGACCCCGCGGTCAAGGAGCAGTTGAAGAAGGTGACGCAGGAGGCCGTGGAACGCGGCGTCTTCGGCGCGCCGACCTTCTTCGTCGGCGAGCAGATGTACTGGGGGCAGGACCGCCTCGATTTCGTCCAGAAGCGATCCAGAAATGAACAGCAGCGAACAAGACATCCTCGTGCACACCGAAGCCGGCGTCACGACCATCACCCTCAACCGCCTGGCGCGCAAGAACTCGCTGACCGCCGCGATGTACGGCACGATGGCCGACGCGCTGGAAGCGGCGCAGGCCGATCCCGCCGTGCGCGTCGTGGTGCTGCAGGGCGACCCGACGGTGTTCTCGGCGGGCAACGACATCGGCGACTTCCTGAACAAGCCGCCGGCCGGGCAGGACTCGCCGGTGTTCCGCTTCCTGCGCGGCATCGCCGGCTTCCCGAAGCCGCTGCTGGCCGCCGTGAGCGGACCGGCGGTGGGCATCGGCACCACCATGCTGCTGCACTGCGACCTGGTGTACGCCGGCGACAACGCGGCGTTCTCGCTGCCCTTCGTCAACCCGGGCCTGTGCCCGGAAGCGGCGTCGAGCCTGCTGGTGCCGCAGATGCTCGGCTACCACCGCGCGGCCGAGGCCTTGCTGCTCGGCGAGCCGTTCATGGCCGAAGCCGCGCTCGAGGTGGGGCTGGTCAACCGCGTGCTGCCGCCGACCGAAGTCAACGGCTATGCGCAGGCGCAGGCGAAGAAGCTGGCCGCCAAGCCGCTCACCAGCCTGGTCGAAACCAAGCGGCTCATGAAGAAGGGCCAGCACCAGCTCGTGATGCAGCAGATGGCGGACGAGGGCGCGAGCTTCGGCCGCATGCTGCAGGAGCCGGCGGCCAAGGAGGCTTTCACCGCCTTCATGGAAAAGCGCCGCCCCGACTTCTCGAAGGTCTGATCACTCCAGCGGCGGCAGCGGCCGCCGCACCACTTCGTCTGCCTGCCCGGGCGGCACGCCCAGTGCCCGAAGCACCAGCGCCGCCGAGGCCTCCGCATGGCCCGGCGCCGCGTGGCCGAGCGCGATGCGGCGCATCGTGTGCACGCAGGTGCCGGTGATGGCGTCCATGGCCGCGGCCTCGTCCGGCACCTTGAACTTCTTCTGCCGGATGCCCGCGCGCAGGTCGGCCAGCGGGTACTGCTCGATCTGGGCCAGCACGTCCGGCGCCGCGGAGAACACCTCCAGCAACAGCAGCGTCCAGGCCGGGCTTTCGGCCGCCAGCCAGTAGTAGCGCCGCTGGCCGATGGCCATCCGCTCGGCGGCATCGGGCAGCTGCGCGTGGCTGTCCGCGATCGCCTTGCAGAGCGTCTGCGCCAGCGCCACCGCCAGCCGCTGGACCAGCTCGTCGCGCGTGCCGAAGTAGTTGTAGAGCGTCGCCGTGGTGACACCGGCGGCCTGCGCCACCTCCTGCATGGTGGCGGCCGCGATGCCGCGCTGCGTGAACACCTGCACGGCGGCGTACAGCAGCTGCGCGCCTGGTGCGCTCCCGCTTCGGGCCGCCGCCCGTTCCGGCCAGGGAATGCCGCCGCCAGCGGCGGGGGCAGGGGCGGCATTGACGCCGGCCAGGAATTTGACATACCATCCATTTCTGGAGCACCAATCAAAAATTGGATAGGGTGTCCATCTTACAGGAGCGAGGGATGAGGAACTGGGTGAAGCTGACGGCGGGCGCCGTCGGGGCCGTGGTGCTGCTGGCCGCCGCGACGGTGGCGGTGGGTGTCGTGATGGCCGACCGCAAGATGCAGCGCAAGGTCGAGGTGGCGGTGCAGCCCGTCGCGTTCCGCACGGACGCGCAGGCGATCGAACGTGGCCGTTACCTCTATGCGTCGCGCGGCTGCGTCGACTGCCATGGCGCCAACGGCGCGGGCCGCACCTTCGTCGACGACGGCGCCTTGCGCATCAAGGGTCCCAACATCAGCCCGGGACCGGGCACCGTCGTCGCCGGCTACCAGCCCGAAGATTGGGTGCGCGCCATCCGCCACGGCGTCGCGCCCTCGGGCCGGCCGCTGCTCATCATGCCGAGCGAGGACTACAACCGCTTCACCGACGAGGACCTCTCCGCGCTGGTCGCGCACGTGCGCGCGCTGCCGCCGGTCAACGGAACCGCGGCCGTGATCGACCTGCCGCTGCCGGTGCGCGTGCTCTACGGTGTCGGCTACATTCCCGACGCGGCTTCCAAGATCGACCATGCGCTGCCGCCGGCCCGGCCGGTGGCGGAAGGCGTCAACCTCAAGCACGGCGCCTACGTCGCCAACATGTGCCCGGGCTGCCATGGCGCCAACCTCGCCGGTGGCCGCATCCCGGGTGGGCCGCCCGACTGGCCGGCCGCGTCCAACCTCACGCCAGGCGATGGCTCGGTGCTCGCGCGCTACCCCGACGCCGATGCGCTGATGCGCCTGTTCCGCACCGGACGCCGTCCCGACGGCACGGGCGTGAAGGTGATGCCCTTCGAGTCGCTGCGCGAGATGAGCGAGACCGACGTCCGCGCGTTGTACCTGCACCTCAAGAGCCTGAAACCGTTACCGCAAGGCTGAGCAGCACGCGCCAAAAAAGTGCATGGCGTGATTACACTGGCGGCACAAACACAGCCGTAAACGGCGACATAACAGGAGACCGCGCCCGGCGCGGTGGAACACGGGGACTTCTCTCTTGCACCGGAGATGAAGTTGCGGATCTCGTTGGTGAATGCGGCTGCGCTGGCCCTGTCCAGCGTGCTGGCGTGGGCCCGGCGCCGGGCGACGCCGAGTGGGTGCGCGCGGGCAAGGACTACGCCAACACGCGCTTCAGCAATCTCGCGCAGGTGTCGGCGGCGAACGTCGCGCGGCTGCAGCAGGTCTTCACCTTCCCGACCGGCCTCGATCGCGGCCATGAGGCCGCGCCGATCATTGCCGAGAACACGATGTTCGTGGTCGGCCCGTTCCCGAACCCGGTGTTCGCGTTCGACCTCGCGCAGCCCGGCTTCGCGCTCAAGTGGAAGTTCGAGCCGAACCCGCATCCGAGCTCGCAGGGCGTCGCTTGCTGCGACACGGTGAACCGCGGCGCCGCGTATGCGGATGGGCGCCTGTTCTTCAACACGCTCGACAACCAGACCGTCGCGCTCGACGCGAAGAGCGGCAGGGAACTGTGGCGCACGAAGCTCGGCGAGATCAAGCTGGGCGAGAGCGTGACGATGGCCCCGCTGGTGGTGAAGGGCAAGGTGCTGGTGGGCAACAGCGGCGGCGAGTTCGGGGTGCGCGGATGGCTCACCGCGCTGGACGCGGCCACGGGCCAGTCGCCTGGCGCGCCTACAGCACCGGGCCCGACAGCGAGGTGCTGATCGGGCCGAACTTCAAGCCCTACTACGCGATGGACCGCGGCACCGACCTCGGCGTCAAGAGCTGGCCGCCCAACGCCTGGCGGATAGGCGGCGGTACCGTCTGGGGCTTCCTCTCCTACGACCCGGAACTCGACCTGCTGTTCTACGGGACCGGCAACCCGGGGCCGTGGAACCCGGCGCAGCGGCCCGGCGACAACAAGTGGACCTCGGGCGTGTTCGCGCGCCGGCCCGACACCGGCGAGGCCGTGTGGTTCTACCAGTCGAGCCCGCACGACCTGCACGACTACGACGGCATCAACGAAAGCATCCTGGTGGAGCTCGACTGGCAGGGCAAGCGGCGCAAGGTGATGCTGCGCCCCGAGCGCAACGGCTACGTCTACGTGATGGACCGCGCGAGCGGGCAGGTGCTGGCGGCGCAGCCGTACGTGCACATCACGACGTCGCACGGCGTCGACCTCCAGACGGGCCGCCTGCGCTACAACCCGGACAAGGATCCGCGTCCCGGCGAGACGACGCGCAGCGTCTGCCCCGCGTCGCCGGGCGCCAAGGACTGGCAGCCCGCCGCGTGGTCGCCGCGCACCCGGCTGCTGTACCTGCCCCACCAGAACCTGTGCCAGGACTCGGTCACCTACGAAACCAGCTACATCGCGGGCACGCCGTTCGTGGGCACCGACAACAGGATGTATGCGGGGCCGGGCGGCCACCGCGGCCTGTTCACCGCCCGGGACCCGGTGGCCGGGCGCAAGGCCTGGCAGGTGGAAGAGGACTTCCCGGTGTGGAGCGGCGCCCTCGCCACCGCGGGCGACCTCGTCTTCTACGGAACGATGGACGGTGTGTTCAAGGCGCTGGACGCGCGGACGGGCAAGCTGTTGTGGCAATTCAAGACCGCTTCCGGCATCGTCGGCCAGCCGGTCACCCGGCGCGGCGTGGACGGCAGGCAGTACATCGCCATCCTGGCCGGCATCGGCGGCTGGCCGGGCTCGGTGGTGTCGGCCGACCTCGACACGCGCGACAGCACCGCCGCGGCCGGCTTCGCCAACGCCATGAAGGGCCTGAAGGAAGCGACGCGCAAGGGCGGGCAGCTCTACGTGTTCGCGCTGCCGGCAGGAGAGGCGCGATGAAGCCGTGGCTGGCCTTCGCAACGCTGCTGCTGGCGGGCGCGCAGCCGCCGCGCAGCCGCAAGCGCTGCGGGTGTGCGCCGACCCGGACAACCTGCCGTTCTCGCACGAGGACGGCAGCGGCTTCGAGAACCGCATCGCGGCGCTGCTGGCCGAAGACCTCGGGCTGCGGCTGGAATACGCGTGGTTGCCGGACCGCCGCGGCTTCGTGCGCAAGACGCTGGGCGCCGAACTCTGCGACGTGATCGTCGGCGTGCCGGCGGGCTTCGAGCGCACGTCGAACACGAAGCCCTACTACCGTTCGACCTACGTGCTGGTGGCGCCGGCGTCCGCGGCCAAGGTGCACGATTTCCACGACCCGCGCCTGCGCCACTGGCGCATCGGGGTGCTGCTGCCCGGCGACGACATGGCCGCCACGCCGCCCGGCCATGCGCTGATGCAGGTGGGCGCCGTCGACAACGTCACCGGCTTCACGGTGCCGGGCGACGAGCCGGCCGCCGCGCGCATGGTGCACGCGATGGAGCGTGGCGAGCTGGACGCGGCGTTCCTGTGGGGTCCGCAAGCCGGCTACTTCGCCGCGCGCTCCGGCGTGCCGTTGCGGCTCCAGCGCGTGCCGGCGCCGGCGCAGGTCGCCACGCAGCGCTTCGAGTTCGGCATCGCCATGGGCGTGCGCCGCGGCGACACGGCGCTGCGCGACCGGCTCGACGCATGGCTCGTCCAACGGCGCCCCGACATCCTGCGCATCCTGTCCGACTACGGCGTGCCGCTGGTGGAGGGGGCGCGGCCATGAGGTCGCTGTGCGTGCTCGCACTGGCCGCGGCGATGCTCGCCGCCGGCTGCGAGCGCGAGGCGCGGCAGTTCTCGAGCACGGTGACCAACACGCAGCCGCAGGAGGCGGCGCGGCAAAGCGCCAACCAGCCCGCCGTGGCGCTCGGCGGCGGCGCGAAGCAGGCGGCGGCCAACGTCAGCGCGTACGACGGCAACGCCTTCGCGGTGGGCCGGGGCAAGCGCCTGTACCGCTGGTACAACTGCAACGGCTGCCATGCCAACGGGGGCGGCTCGATGGGCCCGGCGCTGATGGACACCCAGTGGCGCTATGGCAGCGAGCCCGCCGACATCTTCACCAGCATCATGCAGGGGCGGCCGCAAGGCATGCCCAGCTTCAGCGGCCACATCCCCGAAGACCGTGCGTGGCAGATCGTCGCCTACGTGCGTTCCATCGGCGGGCTGCTGCCCAAGGATGTCGCGCCGTCGCGCAGCGACAGCATGTCGCCGGGCCAGCCCGAGAACGCGCGGCCGCGGCAGGAGCCCCAGCGTGAGGGCCGGCCATGAACCCCGGGCTGCACGACGCGCTGCACGCGTGGGGGCCGCAGGCGGCGCACGTGGTCGATCTGTGGCGCATCTTCGTGTTCGTCTGCACCGGCGTGTTCGGCCTGGTGCTGGCAGCGGTGCTGTTCGCGCTGTGGCGCGCCCCGCGCTCGCGGCTGGGCGACGCGCCCGACCTCCGCATGGTCAACCGCGCGGAGCCGGGCCGCGCCGCAGCGTCACCGTGGCCGTGGTGGCGTCGATCCTGTTGCTGCTGGCGCTCATCGTCGCGAGCGTCCTCACCGATCGCGCATTGGCGCGGCTGCCGCTCAAGGACGCCGTGCACATCGAGGTGGTGGCGCACCAGTGGTGGTGGACCGTGAAGTACGAAGGCGCGGAGGTCAGCGAGAACTTCGAGACGGCCAACGAGATCCACGTCCCCGTCGGCCGCCCGGTGCTCGTGCGCCTGAAGTCCGACGACGTGATCCACAGCCTGTGGATCCCGAGCCTGGCGGGCAAGAAGGACCTGATCCCCGGCCGCACCGCGATGATGGCTTTCCGGCCGACCATCCGGGGCTGTACCGCGGCCAGTGCGCGGAGTTCTGCGGCTTCCAGCACGCGCTCATGGCGTTCACGGTGCATGCGCATGCGCCGCAGGCGTACGAGGAATGGCGCCGCGCGCAGCTGCAGTCGGCGCCGCAGCCCTCCGATGCCAAGGCGCAGCGCGGGCTGGCCCTGTTCCAGTCGCTCAGCTGCGCCATGTGCCACGCCGTGCAGGGCACGCTGGCGCAAGGGCGCCGCGCGCCCGACCTGACGCATGTCGCCAGCCGCGCGACGCTCGCGGCCGGCACGTTGCCCAACACGCCGCAGCACTGGCGAGCTGGATCGCCGATCCGCAGAAGCACAAGCCCGGCTCCAACATGCCGGCCACGCCGATGTCCGCCGACGACCTGTCGGCGATCGTCGCCTACCCGGGGACGCTGCAATGACCGAAGGTCCGCGCGGCGAGCAGCCGGACGAGGACAAGGGCCGCATCAAGGACGGCCGGCCGGCGGCGAGCCGGTCGCGGCGCTGCTCGATCGCACCTGGTCGGACCCGCCCGGCTTCCTCGGCTGGTTCTGCGCCGTCAACCACAAGAACATCGCGCGGCGCTTCCCGGTGACCACGCTGGTGTTCTTCGTGCTGGGTGGATTGCTGGCCGCCGCCATGCGGCTGCAACTGGCGCGGCCCAATGGCGCGCTGATGGGCCCCGACCTGTACAACCAGTCTTCACCATGCATGGCACGACCATGATGTTCCTGTTCGCCGTGCCGGTGATGCAGGCGGTGGCCATGTACCGGTCCCGCTGATGATAGGCAGCCGCAGCGTCGCCTTCCCGCGGCTCAATGCGTACGCGTACTGGATCTTCCTCTTCGGCGGCTCGATGATCTACATCGCGTTCGCCTTCAACAGCGCGGGCGATGCCGGGTGGTTCGCGTACCCGCCGCTCGCGGGCCCCGAATACAGCCCCGGCAAGCGGATCGACTTCTGGGCGCAGATGATCACCTTCACCGAGGTGTCCGCGCTGCTGGAGGCGGTGGTCATCATCTGCACCGTGTTCAAACTGCGGGCGCCCGGCATGACGCTGAACCGCATCCCGCTGTTCGTGTGGGCCATGCTGGTGACCGCCTTCACGATCATGTTCGCCATGCCCTCGGTGGCGCTGGCCAGCACGATGATGATCATGGACCGGCTGGTCGCCACGCACTTCTACAACCCCGGCGAAGGCGGCGATGCGCTCCTGTGGCAGCACCTGTTCTGGTTCTTCGGCCACCCCGAGGTGTACCTGATCTTCATGCCGGGCCTCGGCTTCATCTCGTCCATCATCCCCACGTTCGCGCACCGGCCGATCTTCGGCTACACCGCGATGGTGCTGTCGCTGATCGCCACCGGCTTCCTGGCGTTCGGCCTGTGGGTGCACCACATGTACGCGACCAACATCCCCGAGCTGGGCAAGAGCTTCTTCACCGCGGCCAGCATCCTGATCGCGGTGCCGACGGCGGTGCAGATCTTTTGCTGGATCGCCACGCTGTGGACCGGCCGCCTGAACTTCCGCACGCCGCTGCTGTACGTGCTGGCCTTCTTCTTCATCCTGGTGATGGGCGGCATGACGGGCCTGATGCTCGCCTCGGTGTCGCTCGATTCGCAGGTGCACGACACCTACTTCGTGGTGGCGCACCTGCACTACGTGCTGATCGGCGGCGCGGTGTTCCCGCTGTTCGGCGCCTTCTATTACTGGTACCCCAAGTTCACGGGGCGGCTGATGGCGGAGCGCCCGGGCCGCTGGAGCTTCTGGCTGATGTTCGCCGGCTTCAACGTCGCCTTCTTTCCCATGCACCTGCTCGGCCTGCAGGGCATGCCGCGGCGCGTCTACACCTACCAGCCGGAGATGGGCTGGGCCAGCCTGAACCTGCTGTCCAGCGTCGGCGCTTTCATCCCGGGTGGCCGGCATCTTCCTCACGCTGGTGAATGCGCTGCGCAGCGCGCGCAGCGGTGAACGCGCCCCGGCGGACCCGTGGGGCGGCGGCACGCTGGAGTGGGCCACCGCATCGCCGCCGCGGATGGCGAACTTTGCCGTCGTCCCCGTCGTGCATGGCCGCGACCCGGTCTGGCAGGGCGTGCCGCCCGGCCGGCCCGACCACGTGCAGGGACTGGCGGCCGACCTGCGCGAGGTGCTCGTCACGACGCTGGTCGACGCCCGGCCCGACAACCGGATGCTGTTCCCGGTGCCGACCCCGTGGCCGTTCCCGGCCGCGGTCGCCACCACGGTCCTGTTCGTCGGCTCGATCTTCACGCCGTGGGCGATCGTGTGGGCGTCGATCCCCGTGGCCATCACGCTGGTCTTCTGGTTCTGGCCCAAGCGCGGCGAAACCGGCGAGGAACTGGCGGTGGAGGACCCGCAATGAACGGCCTGCAGCAGGTGGGGACGGCGCTCGACGTCCGGGGGCTGCCCGGCGTGGTCTTCGGGCACCGCAGCCTGATGTGGTGGGGCAACCCGGCCATGATGACCATCGAGGCGACCGCGTTCGCGCTGACCGCGATGGCTTACTTCTACCTGCGCAGCCACGCCCAGAACTGGCCGATGACGGCGCTGCCGCCCGACCTGCTGTGGGGAACGCTCAACACCGCCGTGATGCTGGTCAGCTTCATTCCCGCCCACCTCGCCAAGAAGGAGGCGCAGCAGCGGCGCTTGCGTCCGGTGCGGCTGTGGCTGGTGGTCAGCGTGCTGTTCGGCGCCGTCTTCCCGGGGCTGCGGGCGATGGAGTTCGCGGCGCTGAACGTGCGCTGGGACAGCAACGCCTACGGTTCCGTCGTGTGGCTGCTGCTCGGCCTGCACACCGCGCACATCCTCACCGACTGGATCGACACCCTCGTGCTCACCGTGCTGTTCCACACCGGCCCGCTGGACGGCAAGCGCTTCACCGACGTCAGCGAGAACTCGTTCTACTGGTACTACGTGGTGCTCACCTGGCTGCCGATCTACCTGATCCTCTACTGGGGCGCGCGAGCGGTGTGACATGACGAGCTGGCTCGCTTTGGTCTTCGCGCCGACCCTCGCGCTCGGCGTGCAGAGCGTGATGTACGCGCTGGTGACGCCTTCCTGCGCCGGCCAGCACCGGCTCGCGCTGCACGGCGCGGCCGCGGCGGCGCTGCTGCTGGTGGTGGTGCTCGCGGCGCTGGCTTTCCGCGACCTCACGGTGCGGCATGCCGAACCCGGCAGCCTCGACAGCGACGAAGGCGGGCCGCGCACCGCGCGCCGCTTCATCGCGATGGTGGCGACGGCCGTGGCGTCGCTGTCCGCGCTGGTGATCGTCGCGATGTGGTTCGGCGTGTGGGTGCTGTCGCCGTGCGATCCCCGGCCCTGATCGCGCTGGCGCCGCTCGCGGCGCACGCCCATGTTCCCGATGCGCCGGCAACGGACGTCGCCGCGGCCTGGGCGTGGAACTTCGAGCCCCGGGTGCTGGTGCTGCTGGCGGTGTCCGCGATCGCGTACGCGGCGGGCTTGCTGCGGCTCTGGCGGCACGCGGGCCGCGGGCGCGGCGTGGCCCTGCACCAGGCGCTGGCCTTCGCGCTCGGCTGGCTGTCGCTGGTCGCCGCGCTGGTCTCGCCGCTGGACACGCTCGGCAGCCACCTGTTCTCCGCGCACATGGGGCAGCACGAACTGCTGATGGTCGTGGCGGCGCCGCTGCTGGTGCTGGGACGCCCGCTCGCCACCGGACTGGGCGCTGGCCCCGCCGCAGCGGCGCGTCGTCGGGCGGCTGTTCCAGCGGCGGGGCTGGATGTCCTTCTGGGGCCTGCTCACCGACCCGCTGGTGGCCTGGCGGTGCACGCGCTGGCGCTGTGGGCCTGGCACGTGCCGGCGCTGTTCAACGCGGCCCTCGTGCACGAACCGGTGCACGTCGCGCAGCACTTCTTCTTCCCGGTGACGGCGCTGTTCTTCTGGTGGGCGGTGCTGGGGCACGACCCGCGCGGCCGCCATGGTCCCGGTCCGTCGGTGGCGTATCTCTTCACCACCATGCTGCACACCGCGGCGCTCGGCGCGCTGCTGAGCCTGTCGCCCACGGCCTGGTACGCCGAGTACGTGCCGCGCACCGCACTCCCGGGCTTCGATCCCGTGGAGGACCAGCAACTGGGCGGGCTGGTGATGTGGGTGCCTTCCGGCCTGGCGTACGTGGTCGCGGCGCTGGCGGTGTTCGGGCGGATGCTGGCGCGGGCCCGCGCCTGACCTGCCGGGCTTGCACGCCGGCACGCCATCCGTATGATGCGGCCGCATGGCTTACATGCTCCTCATCCACGAGCCCGTCGGGCAGCGTGCCACCCGCAGCCGCGCCGAGGGCGAAGCGGTCTATGAACGCATGGTCCGCTGGGGCGCCGACCTGCGCAAGCGCGACCTGCTGCTGGCGGGAGAATCGCTGGCCAACGAGACGACCGGCGCGCGCGTCCGGTGTGCGCGACGGCCGGGCGCAGCTGCTCGATGGCCCGTTCGCCGAAGCCAAGGAAATGATCGGCGGCTTCTTCCTGCTGAACTGCAGGACGCTGGACGAGGCCAAGGCCATCGCCGGCTCCTGCCCGGCGGCGGAATGGGCGACCGTGGAAGTGCGCGAAACCGCGCCCTGCTACGAATAAGTTCGCGGGTTGCCGCCGGCGTGTCGATTTCGCCGGGCCTCCTTCGTCGTGGAAGCAGGAGCCGCCAGAACGTGGCGCTTCCCTTCCCGCCAAGGAGATTCCCATGCGCTTCATGATCATCGTCAAGGCCACCGCCGACAGCGAAGCCGGCCGCTTTCCCGACAACCCGGAACCGCTGTTCAACGCGATGGCCGCGTACCACGAGGAGTTGGCCCAGGCCGGCGTGCTGCTCGATGGCTCCGGCCTGCAACCGAGCAGCAAGGGCTGGCGCGTGCAGTACGACGCGAGCGGCAAGCGCGCCGTCGTGGACGGACCGTTCACCGAGGCCAAGGAACTCGTCGCCGGCTACACGCTGATCCAGACCCGCACCCGCGACGAAGCCATCGAGTGGTCGCGCCGCTTCCCGAACCCGATCGGCGAAGGCGTGCCCTGCCACATCGAGGTGCGCCAGCTCTATGAGATGGAGGACTTCGACGCCCTGCTGAAGGCCGAGACCTCCGGGCGCTTCCGCGATATCGGCATGGGCTGAGGGGACGGCCATGCTGAAGACCATCGCACTCATCGCCGTTCTCGCCGTGGCCGCGTTGCTGGCGTATGCCGCCACGCGCCCCGACACCTTCATCGTCACGCGTTCCGCCACCGTGCAGGCGACGCCGGAGAGGCTCTACCCGCTGATCGCCGACCTGCGCCAGTTCAACACCGGAACCCGTACGAGAAGAAGGACCCCCACGTGCGCGGCGAGTACCGCGGCCCGGCGGCGGGCCCCGGCGCCGCGTACCACTTCGAAGGCAACAAGGACGTGGGGAAGGGCAGCATCAGCATCGTCGATGCCGCGCCCCGCAAGGTGACCATGCAGCTGCACATGATCGAACCCTTTGAAGGCCGCAACACGGTGGAGTTCCTGCTCCAGCCGCGCGGCGCCGCCACCGAAGTCACGTGGGCCATGAACGGCCCTAGCCCTTTCATCGCCAAGCTGGTCGGCGTGTTCATGGACATGGACCGCATGATCGGCCGCGATTTCGAAGCCGGCCTCGCCGGACTGAAGCTGCGCGCGGAGCGCGGCTGACCCCCCCCACCCCGGAGAAAGACAACATGGCCCGCAAGATCTTCGTCAACCTGCCCATCGCCGACATGGAGCGCTCGCAAGCGTTCTTCCGCGCGCTCGGCTTCGACTTCAACCCCCAGTTCACCAACGACCGGGGCGCCTGCATGGTGGTGGGCGAGGACATCTTCGTGATGCTGCTGGTGGAGCCCTTCTTCCGGGGCTTCCTGCGCAACAAGAAGATCGCCGACAGCCGCAGCACCTGCGAGGTGCTCATCGCGCTGTCGTGCGACAGCCGCGCCGAGGTCGACGACCGGTGAACAAGGCGGTCGCCAACGGCGGCAAGGTCGCGCGCGAGCCGCAGGACCACGGCTTCATGTACGCGCAGGCCTTCGAGGACCCGGACGGCCACACCGGGAGCCGGTGTGGATGGACCCGGCCGCCGTGCCGCCGCAGGCCTGAGGACGCACGCATGCATTCGGCCACCCACCAGGCGATCGCCGCGGTCTGGCGCATCGAGTCGGCGCGCATCGTCGCGACGGTCGGGCGCATGGTGCGCGACCTCGGGGTGGCCGAGGAACTGGCGCAGGACGCGCTGGTGGCGGCGCTCGAACACTGGCCGCGCGAAGGCATCCCCGACAAGCCGGGCGCCTGGCTCACCACCACCGCCAAGCACAAGGCGCTCGACCACCTGCGGCGGCACAAGCTGCAGGGCGAAAAGCTGGAGGCCCTCGGCCGGACCTGAAGCACAGGAGGCCCTCGTGGTGCCCGATTTCGTCGATGCACTGGACGCCGCCCGGCAGGACGACATCGGCGACGACCTGCTGCGCCTGATCTTCACCGCCTGCCACCCGGTGCTTTCCGCCGATGCGCGCGTGGCGCTCACGCTCAAGCTGCTGGGCGGCCTCACGACCCACGAGATCGCCCGCGCGTACCGGTGCCGGAGCCGACCATCGCGCAGCGCATCGTCCGCGCCAAGCGCACGCTCGGCGAAGCGAAGGTGCCGTACGAGGTGCCGCGCGGCGCCGAGCTGGCGCCGCGGCTGGCTTCGGTCCTCGAGGTGATCTATCTCGTCTTCAACGAGGGCTACACCGCGACCGCCGGCGAGGACTGGATGCGCCCGGACCTGGCGCAGGAAGCCTTGCGCCTCGCCCGCATGCTGGCCGAACTGGCGCCGCGCGAGCCCGAGGCGCTGGGGCTCGCGGCGCTCTTGCAGCTGCAGGCCTCGCGCATGGGCGCGCGCACCGACCGCGAAGGCCGCCCGGTGCTGCTGGCCGACCAGGATCGCGGCCGCTGGGACCACCTGCTGATCCGGCGCGGGCTGGCGGCGCTGGAACGCGCCACGGCGCTCGGCGGCCGCGGCGTGTACGTGCTGCAGGCGGAAATCGCGGCCTGCCACGCGCGGGCGGCCGTGGCGGCGCAGACGGACTGGGCCCGCATCGCCGCGCTGTATGGCGAACTGGCGCGGGTCGCGCCGTCGCCCGTCGTCGAACTGAATCGCGCGGTGGCGGTGTCGATGGCCGACGGTCCGGCCGCGGCGCTGGAGATCATCGACAGATTGCGCGGCGACAAGGCCTTGCGCAACTACCAGTGGCTGCCGAGCGTGCGCGGCGACCTGCTGGCGAAGCTCGGCCGCAACGAGGAAGCGAAGGCGGAGTTCCTGCAGGCGGCGGCGCTGGCCGGGAACGCGCGGGAGAAGGAGCTGCTGCTGGGGCGGGCGCAGGCGCTGCCGCCCTGACGCTCCGCGCACAATCCTCCCATGCCACCGCCTCGCGACCTCCTGAACGGCCCCATCCTCCCCACGCTGCTGCGCCTCGCCATCCCGAACGTCTTCGCCATGGCCGCGGCAGCCACGGTGGGCATCGGCGAGACGCTCTACGTCGGCATCCTCGGCAAGACCGCGCTCGCGGCGATGGCGCTGGTGTTCCCGTTCGTGATGCTGATGCAGATGTTCTCCGCCGGTGCGATGGGCGGCGGCGTGGCGTCCGCGGTCAGCCGCGCTCTCGGGGCGGGCGATCCGGAGCGGGTCCGCGCGCTCGCGGTGCACGCGCTGTGCATCGGCTGCGGGTTGGGCATCGCGTTCACCGTGCTGCTCTGGCTCGCCGGCCCCCGGCTGTACGCGCTGCTGGGCGGCCGCGGCGAAGTGCTGGCGCAGGCGCGCGCCTACGGCTGGTGGGTGTTCGCCGCCACGCCGGCCATCTGGCTGTTCAACACCCTGATCTCGCTGGTGCGCGGCAGCGGCAACATGCGGCTGCCCTCCGCGGCGATCCTCGCCGCGTCGGTGGTGCAGGTGGCGGTCGGGTCGACGCTGGGCCCGGGGCTGCTCGGTCTGCCGCGGCTCGGGATGACGGGCGTGGCGCTCGGGCAGGTGGTCGCGTACTGGGGCGCCGCGGCCTGCCTGTGGGCCTATGTGCGGCGCACGCCGCTGCGGCCCGCGTTGCGCGGCGTGCGCCTGCGGTGGCCGCTGTTCCAGACATCCTGCGCGTCGGCGCGCTGGCGTGCCTGTCGCCGCTGCTCACCGTCGGCACCGTGCTGGTCGTGACCTCGCTCGTCGCCTCCTTCGGCAACGACGCGCTGGCCGGCTACGGCATCGGCGCCCGGCTCGAGTTCCTGCTGGTGCCGATCGCCTTCGGCGTGGGCGTGGCCGCGGTCCCCATGGTCGGCATGGCCATCGGCGCGGGCGACGCGGCGCGCGCGCGGCGGGTGGCCCGGACGGCGGGCGCGACATCGGGCGCGCTGCTCGGAAGCATCGGCATCCTGCTGGTGCTGGCGCCCGACCTCTGGACCGGCTGGTTCAGCCGCGACGCCGGCGTGCTGGCGCAGGCCAGCAACTACCTGCGCTGGGCCGGGCCGGGGTTCGGCTTCTTCGGGCTGGGCATCACGCTGTACTTCGCTGCGCAGGGCGCGGGCAACGTGGTGGCGCCCGTCGGCGCGTCGATCCTGCGCTTCGCCTTCATCCTGCTGCTCGGGCCGGTGGTGGTCGGCGCGGCCGCGGCGCCCCTGGGCGCTGTTCGCGCTGGTGGGCGCGGCGATGGCGGTGTACGGCGTCGCCACCGCGCTCGGCGTCCACCTCAGCACTGGCGCACGCCGCCGCCGCGCGTGGCGGCGGCCGCCGGCGTCATGCGTCCTTCTTGACCGGCCCGCGGTAGAACTGCGGCGCGAGCCGCTGCACCACCGGGCCTTCGAACGACCACGACATGCACTGGCCCATGTAGAAGGGCGGCCTGTCGCCCGTGGCGCCCGGCGGATTCGGGCTGCCGCCGCGTTCGAGTTCGCGGTAGTGCGGGATCATCTGGAATGCGGCCGTCGCCGCGTTGAACACCAGCTCGCGCAGGTGGGTACAGCCGGCCACGCCGCCGATGGCGCCTTCGATGTTCTTGCGCCAGCCGGGGCCCATGGTCAGGCCGATGAGCTTGCGCATCGGCGCGGCGGCGGCCGTGGGCATTCGCCGAACGGCACCGCCTCTACGCCGGTCTGGACGTCGTGGATGGTGAACTTGTCGTCGATGGTCAGGCGCACCCGCAGGTGGTGCACGGGCTGGCCGGGTTCGAGGCGGCCGCGCTCGCGCATCTCGATGGGCATCGCCTTGGTGTCGCTGAGTTCGCAGTCGATGTCCCACAGGCCGTCGTCGCGCAGGAAGCCTTCGAAGGCAATGCGCCGGGTGTGGATCGGGCGGCGCGGAACGGGCACGGGCAAATCGGACATGCAGCGATCTTAGAGGCGCGCGGCCTACAGTGCTTTCGGCCTCATCCGACGCCCCACGCCGGAGTCGGGCTCTACCGTGGGGACAGATGGGAAAAGAACGAAAAAGCAACGGCGCGGCCGACGCCGAACCTCAGCAGCCGGACAGCGCGAAGCAGGGCTTCGTGCGCGTACGCGGCGCCCGCGAACACAACCTGCGCGACGTCGACGTCGACATCCCGCGCGACGCGCTGGTGGTCTTCAGCGGCGTGTCGGGCTCGGGCAAGTCGTCGCTCGCGTTCGGCACGGTCTACGCCGAGGCGCAGCGCCGCTATCTCGAATCGGTGTCGCCGTACGCGCGCCGGCTGATCGACCGTGCGGGCGTCCCCGATGTCGATTCCATCGAAGGCCTGCCGCCCGCGGTGGCGCTGCAGCAGCAGCGCGGCGCACCGAGCACGCGCTCGTCGGTCGGCAGCGTCACCACCATTTCCAGCGTGCTGCGCATGCTGTATTCGCGCGTCGGCCACTACCCGCCGGGCCAGCCGATGCTGTTCGCGGAAGACTTCTCTCCCAACACGCCGCAGGGCGCCTGCCCCCGCTGCCACGGACAGGGCCGCATCTACGACGCGACCGAAGCGTCGATGGTGCCGGACGACGCGCTCTCGATCCGCGAACGCGCGATCGCCGCGTGGCCGCCCGCCTGGCACGGACAGAACCTGCGCGACATCCTGGTGACGCTCGGCTACGACGTCGACAAGCCGTGGCGCGACCTGCCGCGCAAGGACCGCGACTGGATCCTCTTCACCGACGAGACGCCGACGGTGCCCGTCTACGCGGGCTTCACGCCGAAAGAGACGAAGCAGGCGCTGCGCAGCAAGATGGAGCCCAGCTACATGGGCACCTTCACCAGCGCGCGCAACTACGTGCTGCACACCTTCGCCGGCAGCCAGAGCGCGATGATGAAGAAGCGCGTGGCGCAGTTCATGGTGGGCGCCGCCTGCCCGGTCTGCGACGGCAAGCGGCTGAAGCCGCAGGCGCTGGCCGTGACCTTCGCCGGCCACGACATCGGCGCGCTGTCGCAACTGGCCATCGACGAGGTGGCCGAGATCCTGCGGCCCGCCGCCGACGGCCGCCTGCGCGACGTCGCGCAGGCGGGCGACACGCTGACCCGCAAGGCGTCGCGCGACGCCACGCGCAGCCGTGTCGCCTCCGGGGCGCCGCCCACACGGCGGCGCCCGACGTGCGCCTGACCTCCGGCGTCTCGGAGGAGAAGCGCATCGCGGCGCAACGCCTGGCGCGCGACGTGCTGGGCCGGCTGCGCACGCTGCAGGAGCTGGGGCTCGGCTATCTCTCGCTCGAACGCAGCACGCCCACGCTGTCGCCCGGCGAACTGCAGCGCCTGCGGCTCGCGACGCAGCTCGTGTCCAACCTGTTCGGCGTGATCTACGTGCTGGACGAACCCTCCGCCGGCCTGCATCCGGCGGACGGCGAGGCCTTGCTCTCGGCCCTGCGCAAGCTCAAGGCGTCGGGCAATTCGGTCTACGTGGTCGAACACGACCTGACGCTGATGCGGCGCGCCGACTGGCTGGTCGACGTCGGGCCGGAAGCAGGCGAGCGCGGCGGCCAGTGCTGTACAGCGGTCCACCTGCCGGTCTGGCCCACGTCAAGGCGTCGCAAACGCGGCCCTACCTCTTCGATGAAGTGCGGGCGCCGCAGCGGCCGGCGCGCCAGCCATCGGGCTGGCTGCGGCTGGAAGGCGTCACGCGCAACAACCTGGATGCGCTGGACGCGGCCTTTCCGCTCGGCTGCCTGACCGCGGTGACCGGCGTCTCCGGTTCCGGCAAATCGACGCTGTCAGCCGCGCGCTGCTGGAACTGGTGGCGCAGCACCCGGCAGCGACCTGCCCGATGCCGAGGAAGAGGCCGAGGATGCGCTCGATCCGTCGGCGCAGGACGGCATGTGGTCGGGCCGTCTCGCAGGCGACACCGGGCGCATCCGCCGGCTGGTGCAGGTGGACCAGAAGCCGATCGGCCGCACGCCGCGGTCCAACCTCGCGACGTACACGGGCCTGTTCGACGCCGTGCGCAAGCTGTTCGCCGCCACGCCGGCCGCGCGCAAGCGGCGCTACGACCCGGGCCGCTTCTCCTTCAACGTCGCCAAGGGCCGCTGCGACACCTGCGAGGGCGAAGGCTTCGTCTCGGTCGAACTGCTGTTCATGCCGAGCGTGTACGCGCCGTGCCCCGCCTGCCACGGCGCCCGCTACAACGCGCAGACGCTGGAGATCCGCTGGAACGGCAAGACCATCGCCGAGGTGCTGGGCATGACCGTGGAGGAAGCGGTGGATTTCTTCCCGGCGAGGCGCAGGTGCTGCGTCCGCTCAAGGTGCTGCAGGACATCGGCCTGGGCTACCTCAGGCTGGGGCAACCGGCCACCGAGCTGTCGGGCGGCGAGGCGCAGCGCATCAAGCTCGCCACCGAGCTGCAGCGCATGCACCGCGGCGACACGCTGTACGTGCTGGACGAACCCACCACCGGCCTGCACGCGTCCGACGCCGACCGCCTGATGGCGCAGCTGCAGCGGCTGGTGGACGAGGGCAACACGGTCGTGCTGGTGGAGCACGAGATGCGCGTGGTGGCGCAAAGCGACTGGGTGATCGACATGGGCCCGGGCGCCGGCGCGGCGGGCGGCCGCATCGTCGCGGCCGGCGTGCCGGAGGCCGTGGCGCGGGAGCGCGAAAGCCGCACGGCGCCCTACCGGCGGAGTGCCTGCGCTTGTCGTAGATCGGCCCCTCTGCTAAGGTCGGCAGCGCAATGGGAGATGCTTGAAGTGAGTGCTGCCGGCTACCGATCCGTGTTCCGTCCCGGCCTGTTCGCCGGCCAGTCATCCTCGTCACCGGCGGCGGCTCCGGCATCGGCCGCTGCACCGCCCACGAGCTCGCGGCGCTCGGCGCCCACGTCGTCCTGCTCGGGCGCAAGCTGCAGAAGCTGCAGGACGTCGCCACCGAGATCGTCGCCGACGGCGGCCGCTGCAGCTTCCACGCCTGCGACATCCGCGACGAGCAGGCCGTGCAGGACGTCGTGCAGGCCATCGTCCTCGCCCACGGCCGAATCCACGGCCTGGTGAACAACGCGGGCGGCCAGTACATCACGCCGGTCGAGAACATCAGCGCCAAGGGCTGGGACGCGGTGATCGCCACCAACCTCACCGGCGGCTTCCTGCTGGCGCGCGAGTGCTACCTGCAGTCGATGCAGGCGCACGGCGGCGCCATCGTCAACATCATCGCGGACATCTGGGGCTCGATGCCGGGCATGGCGCACAGCGGCGCGGCGCGCGCCGGCATGGTGAGCTTCACCGAAACGGCCGCGGTCGAATGGGCGAAGAGCGGCGTGCGCGTCAACGCGGTCGCGCCCGGCTACATCGCCTCCAGCGGCATGGACCACTACCCGCCCGAGGCGGGGCAGATGCTGCGCGACATGCAGGCGACGGTGCCCGCGGGCCGCTTCGGCAACGAAGCCGAGACGTCGGCCGGCATCGCCTTCCTGCTGTCGCCGGCGGCCGCGTTCATCAGCGGCAGCGTGCTGCGCATCGACGGCGCGCGGCCGCAGGTCCGCATGGGCTGGGGCCGTGGCGGCCGGCGCCGACGCGCGGCAGCGCGACGCGGTCAAGCCCTTCGACGGCTTCCACCGCTACGTGGCGCCCAAGCTGTTCCGGCATGAGGTTCGCGCCCAGCTGGGACCCGCAGGGCGCGCAGGCGCGCCAGCGGGCCGAAGCCATGCGCGAGCGCGTCGCGCAGTTGCGGGCGCTGGAGCAGCGCGCGGCGGACCGGTCGGCGCAATCGCGGGCCATGTTCGAGCGGCGTGGCCAATTGCTGCCCCGCGAGCGCGTCGCGCTGCTGCTCGATCCCGGCCGGCCACGGCTTTCGCTCTGTTCGCTGGCCGGTTACCGGCAGGACCAGAAGGACCCCGAGGCATCGGTGCCGGGCGGCGGGATCATCGCCGGCATCGGCTTCGTCAGCGGCGTGCGCTGCATGGTGGTCGCGAGCGACTCGGGCATCGAGGCCGGCGCGATCCGGGCGATGGGCCTCGACAAGGTCCTGCGCGCGCAGGAGATCGCGCTGCAGAACCGGCTGCCTTTCCTGCATCTCGTGGAAAGCGCCGGCGCCAACCTGATGAAGTACCGCGTCGAGGGCTTCGTGCTGGGCGGCGCGCTGTTCCGCAACCTGGCGCGGCTGTCGGGCGCGGGCATTCCGGTGATCACGGTGCAGCACGGCTCGGGCACGGCCGGCGGCGCGTACATGCCGGGGCTGAGCGACGTCGTGATCATGGTGCGCGGGCGATCGCGTGCTTTCCTCGCCGGGCCGCCGTTGCTGAAGGCGGCGACGGGCGAGGTGGCGACGGAAGAGGACCGGGCGGCGCCGAGATGCACACGGCCGTGTCGGGGCTGGGCGAGTACCGGCGGAAGACGACCGGCACGCGCTGGGGATGGCGCGGGAGGTGGTGGCACGGCTGGCCCTCACCCCGGCCCTCTCCCGCGAGCGGGAGAGGGAGCAAGTCAGGGAGGCAGTCCGGCTTCGCTCCCTCTCCCGCGTGCGGGAGAGGGTTGGGGTGAGGGAGGTGCGCACGAAGATCTCCTCGGCCTCATGCCGGCCAACCTGCGCGAACCGGTCGACATGCGCGAGCTCATACACCGGCTCGCCGACGACGGCGTCCTCGAATTCAAGGCGCTGTACGGACCGCACACCCTCTGCGCGCAAGGCAGCATCGCGGGCCATGCCGTCGGCTTCATTTCCAACAACGGTCCCATCGACGTCGCCGGCGCCAACAAGGCCACGCACTTCATCCAGTGGATGTGCCAGCTCGGCCACCCCCTCGTGTACCTGCAGAACACCACCGGCTACATGGTGGGCAAGGAGAGCGAGCAGGGCGGCATGATCAAGCATGGCAGCAAGATGATCCGGCGGTGACGCACGCCACGGTGCCGCAGCTCACGGTGCAGTGCGGCGCATCGTTCGGCGCGGGCAACTACGGCATGTGCGGCCGCGCCTATGCGCCGCGTTTTCTCTTCAGCTGGCCGAGCGCGCGCACGGCCGTGATGGGCGGCGAGCAGGCGGCACGCACCATGCAGATCGTGAGCGAGGCTGCGCTGGCCCGCAAGGGCATCTCGCCCGACCCGGTGCAGGCGCAGGCGCAGTTCGACAAGATCGTCGACGTCTTCGAGCAGCAGGCCGATCCGTTCTACACCTCGGGGCTGCTGCTCGACGACGGCGTGATCGATCCGCGCGACACGCGCGCGGTGCTGGCCTTCTGCCTGGACACCATCCGCGAAGGCGAGGCGAAGGCCGCGCGGCCGATGCAGTTCGGCGTCGCCCGGATGTGAGAGGAGCAGCCATGCAATACAGCCACGAACACTGGAACTGCAGAAGACGCTCGAGCGCTTCATCGCCGACGAGATCAACCCGCACGTCGACGAGTGGGAGGAGGCCGGGATCTTCCCGGCGCACGAAGTGTTCAAGCGGCTCGGGCAACTCGGCCTGCTCGGCCTGACCAAGCCCGAGGCCTGCGGCGGCGCCGGCCTCGACTACTCGTACTCGCTGGCGATGTCGGAAGCGCTCGGCCACATCGAATGCGGCGGCGTGCCCATGGCCATCGGCGTGCAGACCGACATGGCCACGCCCGCGCTGGCGCGCTTCGGCAGCGACGAGCTCAAGCGGGAGTTCCTCGCGCCGGCCATCGCCGGCGACATGGTCGCCTGCATCGGCGTCAGCGAACCAGGCGCCGGCAGCGATGTGGCGGCGATCAAGAGCCGCGCCCGCAAGGACGGCGGCGACTACGTGATCAGCGGCCAGAAGATGTGGATCACCAACAGCCTCCGGCCGACTGGATGTGCATGCTGGTGAACACCGGCGACGGCCCGGCGCACAAGAACAAGAGCCTGGTGATGGTGCCGATGCGCGACCAGGGGCAAGTTGCGCCCCGGCATCGAAGTGGCGCGCAAGATCCGCAAGATCGGCATGAACAGCAGCGACACCGGCCTGATCTACTTCGACGAGGTGCGCGTGCCGCAGCGCTATCGCATCGGCGAGGAGGGCCGGGCTTCATCTACCAGATGCAGCAGTTCCGGGAAGAGCGGCTGTGGTGCGCCGGCAGTGCGTTGGTGGCGCTGGACAACTGCATCCGCTGGACCATCGAGTGGGCGCAGGACCGCAAGCTGTTCGGCGCCGCGCTGTCGGACCAGCAGTGGGTGCAGTTCAAGCTGGCCGAACTCAAGACCGAGGTGGAGGCGCTGCGCGCACTGACCTACCGCGCCTGCGCGCTCTATGTGCAGGGCCGGGACGTGCTGGAACTCGCGACGATGGCCAAGCTGAAGGCCGGCCGCCTGTACCGCCAGTGCCCGACACCTGCCTGCAGTTCTGGGGCGGCATGGGCTACACCGGGAGAACAAGGTGTCGCGCATGTACCGCGACGGCCGCCTCGCGTCGATCGGCGGCGGCGCCGACGAAGTGATGATGGGCATCCCGCCAAGCTCATGGGCGTGGCGAAGCGTCCGCCGCCGCAGCCATGAAGATCCGCCGGTTGCTCATTGCCAACCGCGGCGAGATCGCGCGGCGCATCATGCGCACGGCGCACCGCATGGGCATCGAAACCGTGGCGGTGTATTCGGAAGCCGACGCACAGGCGCTGCACGTGCGCGAGGCGACGCGCGCGCATGCGCTCGGCGGCCATGCCTCGGCCGACTCCTACCTGCGGATCGACAAGCTGCTGGCAGCCGCGCGCGCCACCGGCGCCGACGCGGTCCATCCCGGCTACGGTTTCCTGAGCGAGAACGCCGACTTCGCGCAGGCCGCCGGCGACGCCGGCCTGCTGTGGATCGGACCCGGGCCGGACGCCATTCGCGCGCTGGGCAACAAGTCGCGCGCGAAAGACCCGGCAGCCGCGCGTGGCATTCCGTGCCTGCCGGGCTACCGGGGCGAAGACCAGTCCGAGGAGCGCCTGCTCGCGGCCGCCGAGGCGATCGGCTTTCCGTTGATGGTCAAGGCCGCGGCCGGCGGCGGCGGTCGCGGCATGCGGCTGGTGACCGAGCCCGACCGGCTGCCGGCCGCGCTGCGCACCGCGCGGTCCGAAGCCGAGGCCGCGTTCGGCGCGGGCGAACTGCTGCTCGAACGCGCGTTGCTGCGGCCGCGGCACATCGAGATCCGGTGTTCGCCGACACGCACGGCGGCTGCATTCACCGGGCGAGCGCGAATGCTCGGTGCAGCGCCGGCACCAGAAGATCATCGAGGAAGCGCCCAGCCCCGGCATCGATGCCGCGCTGCGCAACCAGATGGGCCAGCCGCCGTGGACCTCGCGCGGGCCGCGGGCTACAGCGGCGCCGGCACCGTGGAGTTCCCGGTGGAAGACGGCGCCTTCTACCTGATGGAGATGAACACGCGGCTGCAGGTGGAGCATCCGGTCACCGAGATGGTGACGGGGCACGACCTCGTCGAGTGGCAGTTGCGCATCGCGCGCGGCGAACGGCTGCCGTGCCGGCAGGGCGAGATCGGCTTCAACGGCCACGCGATCGAGGTCCGGCTGTGCGCCGAGGACGAGCACTTCACGCCGCGCACCGGCCGCGTCGCGCGCTTCCTGCGGCCGCCGTCGGGCGAAGCCGGCGGGGCCGGCACGCTGCGCTTCGACCATGCGATCCGCGAAGGGCTCGACGTCACGCCGCATTACGATTCGATGCTCGGCAAGCTGATCGCCTGGGCGCCGACCCGCGCACAGGCGATCGACGACCTCGCGACGGCGCTCGACCGGCTGCAGGTGCTGGGCCTGCCCACCAACCGCAGGCTGCTGGCCGCGTGCCTGCGCCACCACGCTGTTCATCGCCGGCCGTGCGCTGGTGCCTTTCCCGGCGTACCACGGCGACGCCCTGCGGCAAACGCTGGCGCACGAGGAGCTGTCGGTGGTGCCGGAGGCGGCCCTGTCCGCGCTGCTGCCGCAGGGCGCGGCGCCGGCGCTCGCGTCGCCGTTCGAGCGTCCGCTGCGGGTGCGCCACCGCGACACCTTGCTCGACGTGCCGGTGCGTGAAGCCGATGGCGTGCTCGCCGGCCGGGCGACGGCGGTGCGCGTGGCGGACCACCGCTGGCACCTGCAGCTCGGCGCCGTGGACCTGTTCCTCGACGACGCCTCCTTCGATCCACCGCCCGGCAGCGCCGGCGCCGCGGGAGGGGACGAGGTCCGCGCCGGATTCAACGGCAAGGTGCTCGACGTGCGCGTCGTTGCCGGCGCAACGGTTGCCAAGGGCGACGTGCTGCTGGTGATCGAGTCGATGAAGCTCGAGCACGCCGTCACCGCGCCGCGCGCCGGCGTGGTGACGGCGCTGCACGTGGAACCCGGCCAGCAGGTCGCCACGGCGCGCCTGCTGGCCACCTTCGAACCCGCATGAACGACAGCTTCGACAACAACGACATCCGTGGCGCTGGCGGGCAGCGTCCGCCGCTTCATGAACGAGCGCGTGGTGCCCAACGTGCAGCAATGGGAGGACGCGGGCGAGTTCCCGCGCGAGCTGTACCGCGAGGCCGCCGCGCTGGGGCTGCTGGGGCTCGGCTATCCCGACGAGGTCGGCGGAACGCCGGTGCCCTACGCGCTGCGCAACGCGCTGTTCGTGGCGATGAGCCGCTGGGGCGCCAGCGGCGGCCTGCTGGCGGGCCTGTTCTCGCACAACATCGCGCTGCCGCCGGTGCTGCGGCATGGCACCGAGGCGCTGCAGGGCGAGGTGATCCCGGCCGTGCTGCGCGGCGAGAAGGTCGCCGCGCTGGCCATCACCGAGCCCGGTGGCGGCTCCGACGTGGCGGCGCTGCGCACGACCGCCCGCCGCGAGGGCGACGCGTACGTGATCGACGGCGAGAAGGTGTTCATCACCTCGGGGATGCGCGCCGACTGGATCACCGTGGCCGTGCGCACCGGCGAGCCGGGCCCGCGCGGCATCTCGATGATCGTGGTGCCGGGCGACAGCGCCGGCCTTTCCCGCACCCGCCTCGACAAGATGGGCTGGCTGTGCAGCGACACGGCGCAGTTGCGCTTCGACGGCGTGCGCGTTCCGGCGCGCTATCGGGTCGGCGAAGAGGGCGAGGGCTTCCGCATGGTCATGGCCAACTTCAACGCCGAGCGGATGGCGATGGCGGCGATGGCGCTCGGCTTCGCGCAGGCCTGCTACGACGAGGCGCTCGCATGGGCGCGCGACCGCCAGGCCTTCGGCGCGGCGCTGGTCGAGAAGCAGGTGATCCGGCACAAGCTGGTCGACATGCAGATGCGCATCCAGGCCACCGAAGCCTGGCTGAACGCCGTCACCGCGCTCGCCGATGCGGGACCGGCCGTGCTCGAGACCGACGCCGACTGCATCGCGCAGGTCTGCATGCTGAAGAACCAGTCCACGCAGACGATGCAGTTCTGCGCGGACCAGGCCGTGCAGATCCTCGGGGGCATGGGCTACATGCGCGGCACGAAGAGCGAGCGCATCTACCGCGAAGTCAAGGTCATGATGATCGGCGGCGGCGCCGAGGAGATCATGAAGGACCCGGCCGCGAGACAACTGGGACTATGACGCGCCATCCACCTGCCGAACCGGTCGAATTCGAGCCGGAGTTCATCGACGCGATCCGCCTGATCTTCGAGGAGAAGATCGTCTTCAACCAGTGCTGGGGCTGCAGATCACCGGCGTGCGGCCGGAGAAGGTGACCGGGCGCATCGCGATGAAGCCCGAGCTGGTCGGCCACTACATGCACAAGCAGCTGCACGGCGGCGTGATCAGCGCCGGACTCGACGCGATGGGCGGGCTGGCCTCGATGGCGGCCGTGGGCGCGCGCCACATGGAGAAGCGCCGCAGCAGCGGCTGCAGCGCTTCGGCAAGCTGGGCACGATCGACCTGCGCATCGACTACCTTCGGCGCGCGATCGGCGACGCTTTCGAACTCGAGGCCGAGGTGCTGCGCCTCGGCTCGCGCGTGGCGTCCTGCCGCATGGAGATGCGCGGACCCGGCGGCAAGCTGCTGGCGACGGGGGCCGGGGCCTACATGATCTCCTGAGCGTGGTGCGCAGCGGAGCCTGCTGCGCACCATCCCAGCCCTCAAGCCGCCTCCCGGAACTTCCACCCCGCGCTCGGCAGCGCCTTTTCTTCCCGCGGCGGCGCTTCGAAGCGCAGCTTGCCGGGGTTCATCAGGTCGTGCGGATCCATCGCGCGCTTGAACGCGGCGTCTTCGCCGTCCAGCGGCTTCATGCCGCCTTCCTTGACCAGGAAGGTGTGGTTGTTCGCCACCGGGCGCCGTCGCCGGCCATGCCGCGCATCACGTCGGCCGTGCGCCTCGCCCCGGTAGGCGAAGAGCGGCATGCCCCGAAGCCCGTGTGGCCGTCGAAACGCTTCACCTCGAAGTGCATGCCGGCCTGGTGGCCGAAGCGCCGGAAGGTGCGCTCCATCGTCCCCACTGCATCGGGGTCCGTACAGCCCCACCGTCGTGATGATGTCCGGCTGCGTGCGGTTGATATGGAAGCGGGTGTGGCCCCACGAGAACTCGTAGATCGGCGCGCGGTACGGTCCTTCGCCTTCCGGCGCATCGACCGTGATGCGGCCGCCGAACGCGCGCACCAGGTCGGCGAACGCGTCGGCGAAAGGGTGCGCCACCATCGCCAGCACGAGCCCGTCGCAGGCGGCATCGCCGTACGGCTGCAGCCCGGACATCATCGACCACGAGCGGCCGCTCAGCACCGACACCAGCTTCTTCGGGATCCCGTCGGACGTGGCGAGCGCATGGGCGAAGCGCACCGCGGTCATGAATTCGGGGAAGACCACGATGTGCTCGCGCCGGGGCCGCGGGGGAGCCAGCGGCAGTTCCACTTCCGTGATGATCCCGTTGCTGCCGTACGCGTGGTGCACCAGGTTCACGCGGTCGCCGGTGAGCTGCACGGTGCGCGGCTCCTCTTCGACGCTGACCACCTCCAGCCCGAGGATGTTGCCGCGGTCGCGCAGGATGCCCCACGCGCAGCTGCCCACGCCCGCGTGGCCGCCGCCGACGAAGCCGCCGATGGTGGCGGCGCGGCGGGTCGACGAGTGCATGCGCAGCTCGAAACCGGTCGGCCGCGTCACCGCGTCGATCGCCTGCAGCCTGGCGCCGGCCTGCGCCCGCATGCGGCCGTCGCGCGTCCACAGCACCGGTCGAGCGCCGTCATGTCGACCAGCGCGCCGCCCGCGAGCGGAATCCCCGGCCGAAGTTGCAGGTGCCGGCGCCGCGCATCATCAGCGGCATGCGCGACCGTGCGGCAGCCGAGGCGATGCGCAGCACGTCCGCCTTGTCGCGCGGCCGCACCAGGGACGTCGGCGGTGTGCTCCAGCGCGTCCTGCTTCATCACGGGACTGAACTGCGCCGTCATGTCGCGGCTGCGGCGCCTGACGTGCTCCGCGTCCGTGACCACCGGCACGTCGCCGAGCGCGGCGACGAAACTGGCGATGTCCTTCATGGCCGCCCCACCCGCGCCAGCAGCGCCTTGACGGCTTCGCGGCTCTGGCGGCCCAGTTCGATGACGTCGAAGTTCGGGATGCGGCCGTCGCGCACCACCTCGCGGCCGCCGACCAGCATCCAGCGCAGGTCCGCCGTGCCGCCGCTGGCCACCGGCCCGATGGCGGGATCGTGCAGGCCGAAGTAGCGCGGGTCGCGGTCGATGCCGTAGATCGAGAGATCGGCCGACTTGCCGACTTCGAGCGTGCCGACCGCGTCCAGGCCCAGCACGCCGGCGCCGCCCGCGCTGCCCCAGCGCACGACGTCTTCGATGGTCGTCGAAGCGGCATCGTCTTCGCCGCGGCCGCCGCGGTGCACCGCCACCGCGTCCTGCCCGGCGCGGGCGCGCGCCATCAGCCAGGCCGCGTGCGTCTCGGAGATCATGTCGGCGGCTTCGTTGGAAGCCGCGCCGTCGACGCCGATGGAGATCTGCGCGCCGGCGGCCTCCAGCGCGCGCACCGGCGCGATGCCGCTGCCCAGACGCCCGTTGCTTTGCGGGCAATGGGCGATGCCGGTGCGGGTCTTGCCGAGCAGCGCGATCTCGTCCTCGTCGAGCTTGACCAGTGCGCGTACCAGACGTCTTCGCCCAGCCAGCCGATCGTCTCGCAGAACTGCACCGGCTTCACCCGGTGCTGCTGGTGCACGGCGTCGTGGTACTGCACGGTTTCGTTCAGGTGCGAATGCAGGCGCAGGCCGAGGCCGCGCGCCACGGAGGCCACTTCGCGCAGTTCATCGGGCCGCATGGAATGCGGCGGCGTCGTCGGCGCGACGACGATGCGCTGCATGCCGTCCGGCGCCGGGTCGTGGAACTCGCGCGCGAGGCGGCGGATGTCCTTCAGGAAGCCTTCCACCGTCTCGGGGCGCGCGGCCACCGGCACTTCGGAGCCCGCCGGCGCGCGCGACAGCGTGCCGCCGCCGCGGCAGAGCGCGAACCGCAGCCCGAACTTCGCGGCCTCCTCGAACAGGATCGCCGACGTGTCGTACGGCAGGTCGGGCGCGTAGTGGTAGTTGTGATCGGCCACCGTCGCGCAGCCGGACAGCGCGAGTTCCAGCAGGCCGATGCGCGCGGCCAGCCGGAAGTCGTTCTCCGTCATCAGCGGGCGCAGGCGCATCGGCGTGGCGGTGAGCCACGGCGTCAACGTTGCGTTCAGCCCTACCGGGTCGCCCTTGAGGAGCGACTGGAACAGGTGGTGGTGCGTGTTCACCCACGCGGGGTAGATCACGCAGCCGCCGGCGTCGATCTGGCGCTCGCCCGGCTCGGGCGTGAGCGCGCCGATGGCGGCGATCTTGCCCGCGCGGATGCGCAGGTCCGGGCCCGGCACGCGCGCGGCGTCGCCCTTCAGGCCGGTGAGGATCGCCGTCGCATTGCGGATCAGCAGGTCTTGGGTCATGCGGGAATCTTCCGGGAAGGCGGCAGCGAGCCGCGATGGATTTCTTCTTCGCCGTGCGCGTGCAGCAGGTCGAGCAACTGCTTGCGGATCACCAGCCCCGGCTTGTCGGAGGGCATGTGGAATTCCTGCTTGCGGCGGGTGTCGATGCAGGCGTCGTAGTCGGTCGCCTCGAGGATGTCGCGGTCTTCGGCGGTGATGGTCGCGTCCCGGCTATCAGCGCCTGCGTGCTGCACGCTTCCTCGCTGTCGTTGCGGTACAGCCACTGCACCAGCATCATGCGATCGTCGTCGATCGGCGTCGCGCAGTTGTAGATGATGTGGTCGATGCCGCTGGCCGGGTAGCTGCAGCCGAAGCGGCGCGCGAACGGCAGGTAGTAGCGGTTCACCAGGTGCCGGTGCGTGATCGGCTCCGTGGTGCCCGTGATCGCGTAGCTTTCGGGCGGGTTGCGGATCGGCACCAGCGTCTCGGCCTCGAAGCCGTAGTCGGTTTCGGTGAACTCGTACGGCGCCGGCTTCGGCTGGTCGAGCAAGCCGAAGTTGCCCTTGTGCACGAACGAGAAGTGCGAGTTGTCGAACGAGTTCTCCATCATGCGCACCGGGCTCGTCTTCCACTCCTCGTAGAACTGGAAGATGCGGCGGTAGCCGGGCTTGCCGTCTTCGGGGAAGTGCGGGATCGGGCGCAGCGGGTCTTCCAGCGCGACCCACACGTAGCCGTACTTCTCCTGCGCGCGGTAGCCGGACACCTTCGCGCCCGCCGGGATCGCCATGTCGGGCGCCTGCGGGATCTTCACGCAGGCGCCGGTGCAGTCGTACGTCCAGCCGTGGTAGCCGCAGACGATGTTGCCGTTCTCGACGTAGCCCTTGGACAGCTGCGCCGTGCGGTGGCAGCAGCGGTCGGCGAGGGCCGCGGGCGTGCCGTCGGCCTGCTTCCAGAGCACGAGGTCCTCGCCCATCAGCCGGAACGGCTTGGGGCCGTCGTCGAGGTGCGACATCGGCATCAGCGCGTACCAGAAGCGGCGCAGCACTTGCTGCTGGGTGGTCAGCATGGGACGGCCTCCTGCACCGGGTGGATGCGGGTCCAGCCGTGCTTCTCGGTTTCGCCATGGGCCCGCAGCAGTTCCAGCAGGCGCTTGCGCATGATCATGCCGGGGCGGTCGGTGGCCATGCTCTGCTCGTCGCGGCGGCCGATGTCGACGGGCGCATCGGCGTTCACCGATTCGAGGATCACCTTGTCTTCCATCACGACGCGCGTGTCCCAGTCGTTCAACAGCGCCGCCGGGCAGTCCGCTTCGGTGTCGTTCCGGTACAGCCACTGGATCAGCCGGATGCGCGTGTCGTCGATCGGCGTCGCGCTGGTGTAGATCGTGTGCCGGATGCCGCTCGGGTACGCCAGCCCCAGCTTGCGCAGGAAGGGCAGGTGCCACTGGTTGCTGAAGCTGCGGCTGGTGGTCGCGTCGGTCGTGCCGGTGATGCGGTGCGACTCGGGCGGATTGTTGATGTCCAGCTCCACCTTCGCCTCGAAGCCGTACGCGGTTTCGTTCAGCGAGAAGTGTTTCGGCTTCGGCTGGTCGCCCCGGCCGAAGGTGCCCTTGTGCACGAAGGCGAAGTGCGCGGTGTCGAAGGAGTTCTCCATCATCCGCAGCGCACCGGTGTTCCGGTTTCGTCGAACTGGTGGATGCGGCGGTGGCCCAGCGCCTCTTCTTCGGCATCGAGCAGCGGCATCAGCGGATCGGCTAGTGCCACCCGGCGTAGCCGAAGCGTTCGGCGGCGTGGTACGCCGGCACCTTGGCGCCGGCGGGAATGGCCATGTCGGGCGCCTGCGGGATCTTCACGCAGGCGCCGCTGCAGTCGTACGTCCAGCCGTGGTAGCCGCACACGATGTTGCCGTCCTGCACGAAGCCTTTCGACAGCTTCGCGGTGCGGTGGCAGCAGCGGTCGCGGACCGCGGCGGGCGTGCCGTCGGCCTGCTTCCACAGCACGATGTCTTCCCCGAGCAGGGTGAAGGGCTGCGGGCCGGCTTCCAGTTTCGCCATCGGCATGACGGCGTACCAGAACCGGCGCAGCACCGGTTGTTGGGTCACCAGCATCACTGCGCCTTGATGAACTGCAGCGTGTACGCTTGTTGCCAGTTGGCGTTGGGCTTGAGCAGGCCCGTGCCGACCATCAGCTCGTAGGTGCTCTTCCAGCGGGCGTCGGTCATGGCGCCGGGGCCCATCTTCGCGGCGTCGCCGCCGTCGAAGAACTTCATGTCCTTCATCTGCTTGACCGAATAGGCCAGCAGCTCGTCGTCCATCTTCGGGTTGTCCTGCTTGATCAGCGCATTGCCGGCCGCGGGGTTGGCCAGGTAGCTCTTCCAGCCTTCGAGCGTGGCCTTGACGAAGCGCTGCACCATCTCGGGCTTTTCTTTTGCCGTCTTCTGCATGGTGACGATGGTGTTGCCGTAGGGCGGGTAGCCGTCGTCGGCGAAGACGAAGAACTTGACCTTCTGGCCGGCCTTCTCGGCGCTGAAGGGCTCGGAGCCGGGGAAGCCCTGCTGCGCGACGTTCTTGTCGGCGAAGAACGGCTGCAGGTTGAAGGTGTAGGGACGGGTCTGTTCTTCCTTCAGGCTGTACTTCTTCTGCAGCCACGGCCACCAGCTGGTGCGGCCGCTGCTGGCGACGAGGATGGTCTTGTCCTTCAGGTCGGACAGCCCCTTGACGTCGTCGTGCGTCATCATGCCTTGCGGGTCTTTCTGGAAGACCGCGGCCACGGTCGTCATGGGGATGCCCTGCTCCAGCGCCGACAGCACCTGGAAGTCCTTGCCCATGACGAAGTCGGCCGGCCCGCGGCCAGCAGCTGGTTGACGTTGACCTGGGGGCCGCCCATCTTGATGGTGACGTCCAGCCCGTGCTTCTTGTAGATGCCGGTGGCGACGGCTCGGTAGTAGCCGCCGTGCTCGGCCTGCGCGTACCACGAGGTCAGGAAGGTGACCTTGTCCTGGGCCTGCGCGCAGAAGGCGGCGGCGGCGAGTGCGATGGCGGTGATTGCAGATTTCATGGATCAGTCCTTGGGTGCGGAAAGGAATCCAGAGCAATGACCCATGGCCCCGGGGGCCACTGCCAGCTTCTACTCTGCGGTTGTCAGCGAGGTGCGTGGATGGTGGCCTCGACCTCGATGAGTGCGGAGTCCGAAGGCATGAACCGTGCCACTTCCACCACCGTGCTGGCCGGCGGTTGCGTGGGGTAGAACAGGCCGCGGACGCGGTTGTAGAAAGGGTAGTGGCGCAGGTCGCGGAAGTACTGCACCAGCTTGACGGCGTCGTCCATCGTCGCGCCGTTCTCGTGCGCGATCTGCCGGATGCGCTCCAGCACGAACCAGCTCTGGGCCACGGCCGGAGCCTCGTAGAGGTCGACGGTCATCTGCCCCGTGTCGTAGCCGATGCCGCGCAGCTGCTCGCGCGCATGCGTGGGCAGGTCCTCGTACGACTGCACGACGGCCTGGCGCGACGGATCGACGGCGACCACGCCGCTGACGAACAGGAAGTCGCCGGCGCGGCGCGCCACGGCGTAGTTCGCCATCGGCTGGCCCATGCCGGTGCTCACTGGGGCAGGCCCTCCGCCCGGCGCGCACCTTGCCGGGGTTCAGCAGGTTGAGCGGATCGAAGCGCTTCTTGGTGGCGACATAACCGGGCGCGAGGTCGCCGCCGGCCTTGCCGTCTTCGACGATGAACACGTGCGGGTCGTTGATGCGCACGCCGTTGTCGCGGTACAGCTGCATGATCTCCTGCAGCCGCTCCTCGGTGCTGAACTTGACGATCTGCAGCGCCGTGCACGTGACCTGGCCGTCCATGTTGCGCAGGAACTCGGCGTGCATCTGCACTTCCGGGCTCAGCAGCTTTTCCATGCGCCGCACCTGCTCCGTGCTGGCCGGCGGTGAAGGCGCTCTGCAGGGGTGATGCCCTTGTCCACCTTGAACGCCATCAGCGTGGTGTGGTTCCGTGTGTACTCCAGCAGCGTGCGGCTGGTGCGGGCGATCTCCTCGGCGTCCTTGGTGTACGTCACCTCGCCGCGCCACTGGGTCGCCAGCTCGCGCATCGCGCCTTCGCTGGTCGGCGCGATCGCCAGGATCATCGCGTGGCACTGGTCCGGCAGGTGATCGGCCAGCTGCTTCATGTAGCCGGGGATGGGCGCGGCCAGCAGGCCGATCTCGCGCTTGGCGATGCCGGGCGCCAGCGCCACGGCATTGCCGAAGTCGAGCGCGTCGTCGAACGACGGGAACACCACCAGTGCTCCTGCCAGGCCTGCGCCGGGGCCAGCGCCAGCTCGACTTCGAGCACGAGGCCGTTGGTGCCCCACATGTGGTGCATCAGCAGCGCGTCCGGGCCGCGCAGTTCCACGACCTGCGGCTCTTCCTCGAAGGTGATCGCCTTGATGCCCAGCACGTTGCCGCGCGCCGCGAGCGGCCCGTGGTTGATCGAGCCGATGCCGCCGAAGCCGCCGCCGAACAGCCCGCCGAGCGTGGCGCTGCGGAAGGTCGACGGCATGCAGCGCAGTTCCATGTTGCAGGCGGTGCGCGTCTCCTTTTCCAGTTCGACCAGGCGGATGCCGGCCTGTGCCCGCGCCGCGCCGTTGCGCGCCCACAGGAACTGGTTGTAGCCGCTCATGTCGAGCACCACGCCGCCTTGCAGCGGCACGGCCTGGCCGTAGTTGCCGGTGCCGCTGCCGCGGATGGTGATCGGGATGCGCAGCCGGGCGCACAGCGCCACCAGCCGCTTGATCTCGTCCTCGCTGCGCGGACGCACCACGGCGTCGGCGGTCTTGCCGGACAGCTGGCGCTTGAGCACCGGGCTGAACCACGAGAAGTCCTGCGACAGCCGCGCGATGCGGCTGGTCTCCGTCACCCAGTCCAGGTCCGGCAGGGCGACGTGCAGTTGTTCGATGGGGTGGATGGGGGCGTTCATCGTCAGTTGCTTTGCTCGCTCGCGTGCCAGAGCCGAGCGCCAGTTTGGAGAGCCAGGCCATGGCGACGAACAGCGCCACGCCGGTGAGCGAGATCAGCAGCAGGGCGGCGAACATCCGCGGGATGTTCAGCTGGTAGCCCGCGAACAGGATCTGGTACGCCAGGCCGGTGTTGTTGCCGCCGGTGCCGGCCACGAACTCCGCCACCACCGCGCCGATCAGCGCCAGGCCGCTGGAGATGCGCAGCCCGCCGAAGAAGTAGGGCAGCGCGGACGGGATGCGCAGGCGCAGCAGCGTCTGCGTGCGGCTCGCGCGGTTCATCGCGAAGTAGGCCTGCAGGTCGGGGTCGATGCTGCGCAGGCCCAGCGTGGTGTTGGAGATGATCGGGAACAGCGCGACGAGCGCGGCGCAGATCACCAGCGAGGCCGTCGGGTTCTTCACCCAGATGATGATCAGCGGCGCGACCGCCACGATCGGCGTCACCTGCAGCAGCACGGCGTAGGGGAAGAGGGCGGTCTCGACCTTGCGGCTCTGCACGAACACGAAGGAGATCAGCACGCCGACGATGACGGCCACCAGGAACGAGAACACCGTGATCTTCAGCGTGAAGAGCAGGGCGTTGCCCAGCATCACCCAGTCGGTAAACAGCGTCTCGATGGTCAGCAGCGGCGAAGGCACCAGTACGGCGGCAGCTTGAAGCCGACGACCAGGCCCTGCCACAAGGTGAGCAGCACCACCGCCACCAGCGCCGGATACAGCACCTTGTCGTAGTTCCTGCGGACTTTCTCCTTCCCCCGCTGGGGAAGGGCCGGGGTGGGGGCGCCCGGCGCACCCGTCATGACCGCGCTCATTGCACTTCCTCCGTCTCCTGGCTCGCCCGCAGCAAGCTCTCCTGCAAATGCCGCGCGTACTCCGCGAACCGCGGCGTCACCATGAAATCGGGCTTGCGCGGATACGGCTCGTCGATCACCACTTCTTCGACGATGCGCCCCGGACGGGCGGCCATCATGATCACGCGCGTCGAGAGGAACACCGCTTCGTGGATCGAGTGCGTCACGAACACCACGGTCAGCTTCTTGGCCCGCCACAGGTCCAGCAGGTCGGAATCGAGCTTGTGGCGCGTGATCTCGTCGAGCGCGCCGAACGGCTCGTCCATCAGCAGCAGGTTGGGCTGCACGACGAGGCTGCGGGCGATCGACACGCGCATTTGCATGCCGCCCGACAGCGCGCGCGCAGCGCCTTGGCAAACTTCTTGAGGCCCACGAGGGCGAGCGCATCGGCGACCCGGGCGTCGGCCTCGCTGCGCGCGACGCCGGCCGTCGAGCGGCAGGCGCACGTTCGCTTCGACGCTGGCCCGGGGCATCAGGGTGGGCGACTGGAACACGAAGGCCATGCGGCGCTTCGTCTCTTCCAGCTGCGCCACGGGCTTGCGCCACAGCAGCAGGCGGCCATCGGTGGGTTCCAGCAGGCCGGCGACCATCTTCAGCAGCGTGCTCTTGCCGCAGCCGGACGGGCCCAGCAGCGTGACGAACTCGCCTTCCTGCACGGTGAGGTCCACCGGTTGCAGGGCGACGGTGCCGTTCGGGTAGGTCTTGTGCGCGGACAGGACCTCGATGGCGGGCGGCGCCGCCGCCAGAACGGAGACGGGTTCGCGGATCACGGCAGCACCTTCAGGTCCTTGACGAACGAGAAGTTGTAGGCGTCGGCGGGCGTCACCTTGGCCGGGTCGACCAGCTTGTTGTCGACCAGGAACTTGTAGTTGGAGGCGATGCGCTCCTGGTTCATCATGCCGATGCCCAGCCCGGGCGCGTCGAGGCCGGTGACGATGCCCATCTCCTTGAGCTTGGCCACGCTGTACGCGAGCTGCTCGTCGGTCATGTTGGGGTTGTCCTTCTTGATCAGCGCGTTGCCGGGCGCCGGATCGGCCGTAGGACTTCCAGCCTTCCATCGTGCCCTTGACGAACGCGGCGACCGCCGGGCCGCGGCCCTTGATCGTCTCGTCCATGCACGAGATCGTGGTCGCGTACGAGGTCCAGCCCCGGTCCGCGAACAGGAAGGCCTTGGCCTTCACGCCGGCCTTCTGGATCGCGAACGGCTCGGAGGTCAGGTAGCCCTGCTGCACCGTGTTCTTGTCGGCGACGAAAGGCTGGATGTTGAAGGTGTAGGGGCGCGTCTGCGCGTCGGTGAAGCCGTACTTCTGCTTGAGCCACAGCCAGTAGCCGCGCTGGGCCGAGGGCGCGATCAGGATCGTCTTGCCCTTCATGTCCTCGAAGCTGTTGACCACGCCGTCGTGGCCGATCAGCACCTGCGGGTCCTTCTGGAAGATCGCCGCCACGGTGGTGATCGGCAGGCCGCCCGAGCGCGCGATCATCATCTGCAGGTCGCTCGAACCCATGATGCAGTCGGTCTGGCCAGCGGCCATGAGCTGCATGATGTTGACTTGCGGGCCGCCCATCTTGACGGTGACGTCCGTGCCGTACTTCCTGTAGATGCCGGTGGCCACCGCCTGGTAGAAGCCGCCGTGCTCGGCCTGCGCGTACCAGTTGGTCATGTAGGTGAACTTGTCCTGCGCCTGCGCGCCGGCGGAGAGGGCCAGGCCGGCAGCGGCGGCGGCGAGCGTGCGGATGAAGGTGCTTTTCATGGGGGCCTCTCGTGTGGATGACGTATGACGAATGACTGCGCGGCTGCGCCGCTGCAATGACAGATGACGAAGGGGCAGGTGCAAGACGCGCGCCAGCGGGGTCATGGAAGCGAAAGCGACGTCATTTGTCATTTGTCATTCCCCTCATTCCTTCGATGTGCCCACGCTGGTGCACATGGCCCCGAGAATCGGCGTCGCGCACCACCCACTGCATGCGGTACAGGTCGGTGATCGCGGTGACCCAGCTGTTGCTGAGGGTGTCGAGGATTTCCTCGCCCTGTTCGCGGGTGGCGCCGAACGGGTCGCCGATGACGCCGCTGGGCCCGAAGTCGCGCGCGGTCGGGCGCACGCCGGGCGGCCGTCGGAGAGGATCTTGCTGGGGAAGGGCGGCGGGAAGTTGGCGACGGCGCGCTCCATGTGCACGGTCTCCGGCGCCAGCGCGAGCATCAGCGCCGTCTCGGAATGGCCCGCGTGCATCGCCAGCTTCTTCTCCTGGTCGCTCACGTACTTGCCCGACGCGTTCGGCAGGCGCGACACGTGGAAGGGCACGATCACATAGTCGCCGTGGCGCAGCCGCAGTTCGCGCGCGGCCATCTCCAGCACCTGCGGCTGGCCGCCGTGGCCGTTGGCCAGCAACAGCTTGCGGAAGCCCGCGCGGTACACCGATTCGCCGATCTCGGTGACGGTGGCCAGCAGCGTCGTGCCGGTGAGCGTCATCGTGCCCGGGAAGTGCAGGTGCTCGTCGGACTTGCCGTAGGTGATGGGCGCCATGCCGAAGGCGCGGATGTCGGCGGGCAGCTTCTCGAGCGCCTTGCCCATCACGCCGGCGGAGATGACGCTGTCGACCGCGCAGGGCAGGTGCGGCCCGTGCTGCTCGATGGCGCCGACCGGCAGCACGATCACCGTGTTCTCGCGGTCGGGCAGCGCATTGATCTCGGTCCAGCTCAGGTAAGGCAGGAAGCGGTGCGGGGGATGTAGCCGTGCAGCATGGGTGGGTCTTTCTCGGGGTGCGTCAGGCGGCGAAGCGCGCCATCGCCGTGGCCACGCGTTGCTTGAACCGTGCCAGCCGCGGCTCGGTGGCGACGTTCATGTGGTAGTACGCGTGGTAGTCCACGCGGGCGTTGTTGGCGGTCAGCCGCTTCATGTAGCGCGTGACCATCTTTCGCGGCGGGTCGCCCATGTACCAGCCATCCAGCGCGGGCGGCCGTAGGTGACCACGGCGGAGATGCGCTTGACGTGCGTGAGCATCGGCTTCACGTTGGCCGGGTCGCTGATGTCGAAGGCAACGCCCGGCATCAGCAGCCGGTCGAAGAAGCCCTTGAGCATGGCCGGCAGGCCGAAGCACACCGGGGGAAGCAGAAGACGATGGCCTCCGCGCGGTGCAGGCGCTCGACGTAGCTCGCCAGCGCGACGCGGTTGTTCGGCACGTCGTGGTAGTGCAGCCGCTCTTCGCGCGACATCACCGGGTTGAACCCTTCGGCGTACAGGTCGCAGTCGTCCACGGTGTGGCCGGCGGCGCGCAGGTTCTTCAAAACTTCCTGGTGCAGGGCCGAGGCGAAGCTGGTCTCGACCGGATGGCAGTAGACGACGAGGACGTGCATGGTGCGGCGTCGCTCAGCAATGCACCGCATGGCGCAGGGAAAGGGGGTGGCGTGCTTCAATGTTGACCAACCAATCTGATCGATTGGTCAAATTGAGCAAGGGGCGTGCCGGGGGATGGGGTTGGGGGAGGGAGCGGGAACGGATACCTTGAACGCAGAGGGCGCAGAAGGAACAGCCAAATTTCGTAGAAGGACTTCCTTTTCTCATGGAGTCCTTCTGCGACTTCTGCGGATCCTCTGCGCCCTCTGCGTTCAAAGGTATCCGCTCCCGCCTTTCGACGCCCGTCCTATCGAATCCCGCAGCCCCGCAGCACGAACCCCGTTAGTTCGTTCACCAGCGCCTCCCGCTCCGGCACCCACCCCGGGTGGCCGGCCTTGCGCAGCTGCTGGACCTGCAGCGCCGAGTCGGCGTAGAACTGCGTCATGGCCCAGATGCCCATCAGCAGCACATGCGCGTCCATCGGCTGCATCAGCCCGCGGGCGATCCAGCCGTTGATCACGGCCACCTTGTCGCGCGTGTTCTTGCGCGCGCCGGGCCAGAACTTCTCGAGGTTCCTGCCGCCGTCGAGCACCTCGCGCGTGAAGATGCGCGAGATCTCCGGCTTGGCGAAGGCCAGTTCGATCTTGGAGCGGATGTAGTCGCCGAGCACCTTGGCGGGCTCGGTGGAGCCGGCGTCCCAGATGCCTTTCCAGTCGGCCACCACGGACATCAGGAGCTCTTCGTAGAGCTCCTCCTTGCCTTCGATGTAGTAGTGCAGCTGCGGCTTGGTGAGGCCCGCGCGCTCGGCGATCGCCTGCGTCGAGGTGCCCTTCAGGCCGTTCTGGCTGAACTCGGCGATCGCGGCGGCGCGGATGGCCGCCATGACGCGCTCGCGGCCCTGCCGCGGCGTGCGTGGGCGTGCCGGCTCCTCCACCGCCGCCTTCACGGCGCCTCGCCCTCCGCCGCGCCGACCGGCCTTTCGGCGATGTCCTGCTCTTCGCGTGCCTTGGCCAGCATGTCCCAGCTGACGAGGAACATCGCCGCGATGACCGGGCCGATGACGAAGCCGTTGAGTCCGAACACGACCAGCCCGCCGAGCGTGGCGACGAGGATCAGGTAGTCGGGCATGCGCGTGTCCTTGCCCACCAGGATCGGCCGCAGGAAGTTGTCGACCAGCCCGATGACGACCGCGCCCCAGAACGTCAGGCCCACGGCCTTGACCAGTTCGCCGGTGAAGAAGAAGTAGATCGCCACGGGCGCCCACACGATCACCGCGCCCACGGCCGGCAGCAGCGACATCAGCGCCATCACCGCGCCCCACAGCACCGCCCCCGGCACGCCGAGCACCGCGAACGCGATGCCGCCCAGCGCGCCTTGCACCAGCGCCACCACGACGTTGCCCTTGACGGTGGCGCGCACCACCGTCGCGAACTGGGTCAGCAGCCGGCGGGTGTGCTCGGGGTGCAGCGGGATCTTGCGCGCGATGCCTTTCGACAGCTTCTCGCCGTCGCGGAACAGGAAGTACAGCACGTACAGCATGACGAAGAATGCGACGACGAAGTCGAGCGTGACGGCGCCGATGCCGACCACGCGCGTCGTGAGGGCCTGGCTGCTGCTGGTCAGCGCGCCCATCACCTTCTGCTGCATCAGCGCCAGGTCGGACATGCCGAGCCGGTCGAGGATGCCGCGCACCCACCCGGGCAGCGCCTCGAAGATCTTCTGGAAGTACACGCCGATCTGGATGTCGCCGGAGCGCAGCCGCTCCACCAGCACCGATGCCTCCTGCGTGATGGAGGCGGCGATCATTGCCATCGGCAGGATGACGATCAGCAGGATGACGGTGAGCGATGCCAGCGCGGCCACGCCGTGCTTGCCCTTGCTGCCGTGCAGGAAGCGCTTGTGCAGCGGCCAGAACACGATGGCGATGAACACCGCCCAGCACACGGCGCCGAAGAACGGCCAGATGATCAGCGCGAACAGCAGCGAGGCCGCCAGCACCAGCACCAGCAGCGACTTGAATTCGAGTTCCGGGGCTCGCAGGGGGTTGGGGGTAGGCATCGGGCGGAAGCGTACCCCAGTTCCCGCCTCAGGGTTTCACGTAATCCGAAACCACCTTCCAGCGCCCGTCCCGATCTGCGACAGCCGCGAAAGCTCGTTGCCCGTGCGCTTCTGCGGCCCGAACTTCATCTCGGGCGCGCCGAACATGTCCGGCGGGATCGTCATGGAATCCATCGCCTTGATGAACGATTCGGTGGTGAGGTTGGGCCCCGCCTTGCTTGCCGCGCGGGCGAAGGCGTCGACCACGATGTAGCCGTAGACCGAGAACACGGTCGGGTCGTCGTTGAACTTGGTCTTGTACTTGTTGGCCCAGAAACGGATCGGCTGCGACGCCTCGTCGAGATAAGGGTGCTGCGAGGTGTGGCCGGCGTAGAAGCCGTCCATGGCCTTGCCGCCCAGCTTGTGGATCAGGTCGGTGTACGCGGCGGAGGAGCCGACGAAAGTGGGGCTGTAACCGGTCTTGCGGGCCTCGCCGATCGCGCCGATCGTCTCGCGGATGATCGTGCCCAGCACCACCATGTCGCAGCCCGACGACTTGAGCTTGGCGACCTGCGACGAGAAGTCGGTGGCGCCGCGCTTGTACGTGGTCTTCTCGGCCAGTTCCATGCCCGCAGCCTTCAGGCCTGCTTCGGCGCCGCGCATCACCTCCATCCCGAACTCGTCATCCTGGTACATCGTGCAGACCTTCTTCGCGCCCTTCTGCTTGGCGAGCGAAGGCACCAGCGTGCGCATCTGGTCGAAGTAGGTCGCGGCGAAGGAGTACTTGAGGCGGTGGAACGGCTCGTACATCTCGCGAGCGGCGGTCACCGGGAAGAAGTTGATGACGTTCTTCTCGAACTGCACCGGCATGGCGGCCATGTTCTGCGCGGTGCCGATGTGGCCGACCATGGCGAAGATCTTGTCCCGGTTGACCAGTTTCTGCGCAGCCAGCACCGCCTTCTTGGGGTCGTAGGCGGAGTCCTCGACGATCAGCTTGATCTTGCGGCCGTTGATGCCGCCCTGCTCGTTGATCTCTTCGGCGCGCAGCATCATGCCCAGCCGCACCTGCTTGCCGAAGCCGGCGATGGGACCGGACAGGTCCCGATGGAGCCGAGGACGATCTCGTTCTTGCCGACGCCCTGGTTGGCGTTCTGCGCGGAGGCGGAGGCGGAAGCGAGGGCCATCGCGGCGAGCGCGACGGCGGAGTGCAACTTCATCGGAGTCTCTGGTTAGAACCTGAGTGCTACAGGTTCCAACCGGGAGCGGGCCGCGTCAAGCTGCGGTTTTCACTAGGTCACTTCAGGTAGTCCGTGACGACGACCCACTTGCCGTCCTTGATCTGCGACATGCGCGACTGGTCGTTGCCCGGGCGTTTGGTGGCCGTGTAGGTGCTGCGCGGCGAGCCGAACATGTCGGGCTCGAAGGTCATGGTGTCCATGGACTTCACGAACGTATCCGTCGTCAGGTTGGGGCCGGCCTTCTGCGCCGCCTTGATGAAGTGGTCGATGATCAGGTAGCCGTAGGCCGAGAACACCGTCGGGTCTTCGTTGAACTTGGTCTTGTACTTGTTGGCCCAGAAGCGGATCGGCTGCGAGGCTTCGTCCAGTACGGGTGCTGCACCGTCATGGCCGCGTACAGGCCGTCCATGGCCTTGCCGCCGAGCTTGTGGATCAGGTCGGTGTAGGCGGCGCTGGTGCCGACGAACACCGGGTTGAAACCGGTCTTGCGCGACTCGCCGATGGTGCCGATGGTCTCGCGGATGATCGTGCCCAGCACCACCATCTCGCAGCCCGCCGCCTTCATCTTCGCGACCTGCGAGGAGAAGTCCGTGGCGCCGCGCTTGTACGTGGTCTTCTCGGCCAGTTCCATGTTGACCGTCTTCAGTCCGGCCTCGGTGCCGCGCAGGATCTCCGTGCCGAAGTCGTCGTCCCGTAGATCGTGCAGACCTTCTTGATGTTCCTTTCCTTGGCCATCCGCGGCGCGGCCGGCGGGACCGGGTCGTAGTAGGTCGCGGCGAAGGAATACTTCAGGCGGTGGTGCGGCTCGTACATCTCGCGGGCCGCGGTAATGGGGAAGAAGTTGACGATGTTCTTCTCGAACTGCACCGGCATGGCCGCCATGTTCTGCGCCGTGCCCGGGTGGCCGGCGACGATGAACACCTTGTCCTGGTTGACCAGCTTCTGCGCGGCCAGCACGGCCTTCTTCGGATCGTAGCCGTCGTCTTCCGCCACCAGCTTCAGCTTGCGGCCGTGGATGCCGCCCTGCTCGTTCAGCTCCTCGATGCGCAGCAGCATGCCGTTGCGCGCCTGCTTGCCGTAGCCGGCCAGCGGGCCCGACAGGTCCCGGGATGGTGCCGACGAGGATCTCGTTCTTGCTCACGCCCTGCTGCTGCGCCATGGCGAAAGAGCAACCCGGGGCCGCGATGGCGGCGGCCGCGAGGGTGGACTTCAACTTCATTCAGTGTCTCCTACAGTGGTTGGAAATGCGCTGTCATCCCGGGCTCGACCCGGGATCCAGCCAGCGGCCGAACAGGCGCCGTCGCTGGATTGCGGGTCATGCCCGCAATGACGGCTACGAGTACATCGCTTCGATCTGCGGCGCGTACTTGGTCTGCACCAGCTTGCGCTTCAACTTCATGGTGGGCGTCAGCTCCTCGTCTTCCGCCGAGAGCTGCGTGTCGAGCAGGAAGAACTTCTTGACCTGCTCGACCCGCGCGAATTTCTTGTTGACGCGGTCGATCTCGGCCGGATCAGCGCCTGCACTTCGGGCGCCTTGGTCAGGCTGGCGTAGTTGGAGAACGGCACGTCGTTGTCCTGCGCGTACTTCTCCACGTTCTCCTGGTCGATCATGACGATGACCGTGAGGTAGGGGCGCGCATCGCCGATCACCACGGCGTCGGTGATGTAGGGCGAGAACTTGAGCTCGTTCTCGAACTCGCTGGGCGTCACGTTCTTGCCGCCCGCCGTGATGATGATGTCCTTCATCCGGTCGGTGATGCGGTAGAAGCCGTCCTCGTCCACCGTGCCGACGTCGCCGGTGCGGAACCAGCCGTCCGCGGTGAAGGATTCCGCGGTCTTCTCCGGCTGGTTCAGGTAGCCCATGAAGACGTTCGGGCCCTTGACCTGGATTTCACCGGTGGCGGCCTCGATGCGCATCTGGTTGTGCTCGCCGGCCGGGCCGATGGAACCGGGCTTGATCTTCCGGGGCGGCACGCAGGTGGAAGCGCCGCAGGTCTCCGTCATGCCCCATGCTTCCAGCATCGGCACGCCGAGCGCCGGTACCAGCGCACGAGGTCGGCGGAGATCGGCGCGGCGCCGGTGAGCAGGAAACGCGCGCGGTGGATGCCGATCAGCTTGCGCACGTTGTCGAGCGCAACCCAGCGGGCTACCCGGAACTTGGCCTTGAGCACGCCGTCGATGGGCTGCCCCGCCAGCACCTTGTCGGCGATGGTGGTGCCGACGCCGATGGCCCACCCGTACGTGGCCTGCTGCAGGCGGCTGGCTTCCTTCAGGCCGATCATCACGCCCGAATAGAACTTCTCCCAAACGCGCGGCACGGCGAAGAACACCGTCGGCTGGATCTCGCGGATGTTCTCCGGCACCGTCTCGGGGTTCTCGACGAAGTTGACGATGGAGCCGGTGTAGAGCGGGAAGTACTCGCCGGCGATGCGCTCGGCGATGTGGCACAGGGGCAGGAAGCACATGCGCTCGTCGCGCCCGGTCTGCGGCAGGAAGCGGTTGTACGCATGCACCATGTACGTCAGCGCGCCGTGGCTGTGCATGCCGCCCTTGGGCTTGCCCGTGGTGCCCGAGGTGTAGACGAGGATCGCGAGTTCGTCTGCCTTGCAACCGGCCACGCGCTGCTCCAGCGCACCCGGGTCCTGTTCGATGTGGGCGCGCCCCAGCTCGCGCAGCGCATCGAGGCTGATCACCATGGGGTCCTGCAGGTCGCGCAGGCCCTCCATGTCGAAGACGACGATCTTTTCCAGCCGCGGCAGTTGCGCGCGCACTTCGAGCGCCTTGTCCAGCTGCTCCTCGTCTTCGACGAACAGCACGCGGGTGCCGGAGTCTTCGCAGAGGTACTGCACCTGCGAGGCGGCGTCGGTGGGGTAGATGCCGTTGGAGACGGCGCCGGCGCTCAGGATGGCGAGGTCGGCCCACACCCACTCGGCGCTGGTGTTGCCGAGGATGGAGGCGGTGTCGCGGGGCTGCATGCCGAGCGCGATCAGGCCATGCGCCAGCTCGCGCACGATGGTGCCGGTGTGCGACCAGCTCCAGCTGCGCCAGATGCCGAAATCCTTCTGCCGCATCCACACGCTGTCGGCGCGATCGCGCACGGCGTTCCAGAACATGGCGGGAATCGTGTCCCCGGCCAGCACGATGTCGGTGACGGGCTTGATGTGGGTCAGGTCCCAGAGATTGCTCATGATGGTGTCATCCCGGGCTCGACCCGGGATCCGTGCGACGGCGGACAAATGGATTGCGGGTCAAGCCCGCAATGACAAGGTTGGGGCTTCATCTCCAGTTCTTCTTCTTCTTCCAGCGCCGCTCCCCGCGCACCCCCACTTCCTTCATGCCCGGGTAGAACTCCTTGATGTCGTCCTTCTCGCGCAGCTTCGCGCAGGTGTCTTCCATCACGATGCGGCCGTTCTCCAGCACGTAGCCGTAGTCGGAGGCGTTGAGCGCCATGTTGGCGTTCTGCTCCACCAGCAGGATCGTGGTGCCGCGCTCGCGGTTGATGCGCACCACGATCTCGAAGATCTCCTTGGTGAGCTTGGGCGACAGGCCGAGGCTGGGCTCGTCGAGCAGGATCAGGTCGGGCGACGCCATGATGGCGCGCGAGATCGCCAGCATCTGCTGCTGCCCACCCGAGAGCAGCCCGGCGTCCTGCGTGAAGCGCTCGCGCAGGATCGGAAAGTAGTTGCACACCGCCTCCATGTCGCGGGCGATGCCGTCCTTGTCCTTGCGGGTGTACGCGCCCATCAGCAGGTTGTCGCGCACCGACAGCAGCGGGAACACCTCGCGGCCCTCGGGCACGTGCGAGAGGCCCATCTGCACGATGTGCGCGGGATCGCGCGCGGTGATCGGCTCGCCCTTGAACTCGATGCTGCCCTTGCGCGGATCGATGATCCCGCTGATGGTCTTGAGGATGGTGGACTTGCCGGCGCCGTTGGAGCCCAGCACGGTGGCGATCTCGCCGCGCCGCACCTGCAGGCTGACGCCGCCGCGATCGCCTTGATCGGGCCGTAGGCGCTCTCGACGTTGAGGAGCTTCAGCACGGGCTGGTCGGTGACGGGGGCGGTCATCGCGCGGCCTCCCGGCGCAGCCCCGACACGTCTTCCGCCGTGCCCGGGTAAGCCTCGATCACGCCCGGATGCGCCTGCACCTCGCGCGGCGTGCCGCTGGCGAGCACCTCGCCCCGGTTCATGGCAAGCACGCGGTCGCTGACCTTGGAGACCAGCGTCATGTCGTGTTCCACCATCAACACGGTGATGCCGAGCTCGTGCTTGATGTCCTGGATCCAGAAAGCCATGTCGCCCGTCTCTTCGACGTTCAGGCCGGAGGAGGGCTCGTCGAGCAGCAGCAGCTTGGGTTCGGTGCACAGCGCGCGGGCCAGTTCGACCACCTTGCGCACGCCGTAGGGCAGGCCGGCCACCATCGTGTCGCGGTGGTGCTGCAGGTCGAGCAGGTCGATCACCTGTTCGACCTTCTCGCGCGCGGCGATCTCGGCGGCCCGCACCTTGCCGGTGAAGAACATCTCGCTGAAGATGCCGGAACGGTGGTGCGTGTGGCGCCCGATCAGCAGGTTGTGCAGCACCGAGGCGTGCTCGAACAGCTCGATGTTCTGGAAGGTGCGCGCGATGCCCAGCGCGGCGATGCGGTGCGGCGGCTGCGTCGTGAGCGGCTTGCCTTCGAAGACGATGCTGCCGGCGGTGGGGTTGTAGATGCGGCTGATCAGGTTGAACACGGTCGTCTTGCCGGCGCCGTTGGGGCCGATCAGCGTGAAGACCTCGCCGCGCCGCACGTCGAAGCTGACGTCGTTGACGGCCAGCACGCCGCCGAAGCGCACGCTGATGTTCCCGGCGGAAAGAAGGATGTCGTCGCTCATTTCAGGCGGTCCGATTTCTGGAACGACTTCTGCCGCTTGAACAGGCCCTTGCGATAGAACGGGAAGAGCTGCAGGTAGGTGCGCACCTTCAGCCAGCGGCCGTACAGCCCCAGCGGCTCTCGAACATCACGAACCCGATCAGCACCGTGCCGTACACCACCGCCTTCAGGCCCGGCGCCTGGCCGATGGCGTCGGGCAGGAAGTCCTTCACCGCGCCGATCGCCTGCGGCAGCCCGATCAGGAAGATGGCGCCGAGGAAGGCGCCGTGGATGGAGCCGAGCCCGCCGATCACCACCATCAGCAGCAGGTCGATCGACTGGATGATGTTGAATTGGTCGGGCGAGAGGAAGCGGATGGCATGCGCGTACAGCGCGCCGCCGATGCCGGCCGGGCCCGCCGAGATCGCGAAGCTGAGCGTCTTGTACCGCGCCAGATGGATGCCCATGCTCTGCGCGGAGATCTCCGAATCGCGGATGGCGACGAAGGCGCGCCCGGTGGGCGAGCGCAGCAGGTTCAGGCAGGCCAGCGTGCACAGCACCGCGACGACCAGGCAGACGAAGTAGAACGAGGTGCCGGTGTCCGCCGTCCAGCCGAACATCTTGACGGAGCCCACGGTCTTGCCCGCGTTGCCGCCGGTGACGCTCTCCCAGCGCGCGAACACTTCTTCGACGATGAAGCCGAAGGACAGCGTCGCGATGCCCGTGTAGATGCCCTTCACGCGCAGCGCCGGCAGGCCGACGACGATGCCGACGGCGGCCGACAGCACCGCGCCGACCGCCAGCGCGAACGGGAACGGCCATCCCATGCCGGTGAGCACGGCCTGCGCGTATGCGCCGACGCCGAAAAAGGCCGCATGCCCGATCGAGAACAGCCCGGTGTAGCCGGCCAGCAGCATCAGGCCGAGGCCGACCACGCCGTAGATCAGGATGAAGGTGAGCTGCGCCAGCAGGTATTCGGACAGCAGCAGCGGCGCCGCCACCAGCACGGCGCCGAGCAGCCCGTACCAGAACACGTGTCCGCCATGCTTGGCGAGCTTGATGTCCCGGTTGTAGTCGGTCTTGAAGAGGAAGCGCATGGTCAGACCTTCTTCCGCAGCTTCTCGCCGAACAGGCCGTTCGGCGGCAACGACGAGCATGACCAGCACCACGATGTAGGCCGCGATGTCCTTGAAGCCTTCCGGCAGGTAGAAGCCCGAGAGCGACTCCACCACGCCGATGATCAGGCCGCCGACGATGGCGCCCGGCAGGCTGCCGAAGCCGCCGACCACCGCCGCCGGAAAGGCCTTGAGGCCGATGAAGCCCATGTTGGCGTGCACGAAGGTGATGGGCGCCAGCAGCAGGCCGGCGACGGCGGCGACGCCGGCGGCGAGGCCCCACACCAGCTGTTCAGGCGCTTGACCGGGATGCCCATGTAGTACGCGGCCAGCTGGTTCTGCGAAGCCGCCTGCATCGCGATGCCGACCTTGCTGTAGCGGAACACGGTGTAGAGCAGCGCGCAAAGCACCGCCGTGGCCGCGATCACGACCATCTGCTCGACGTTCAGCACCAGGCCGCCGACGTTCCAGACCTGGTCCTTGTAGGGCACCGGCAGCGTGTGCGTCTCGGTGCCGATGTTGGGGATCATCGTGATCAGCCCGCGCGCCACGTAGCCGATGCCGATGGTGAGCATCACGATCGAGAAGGCAGGCTGCCCCGGGATGGGACGGATCACGATCGTTTCGAGGATGACGCCGAACAACGCCATGGCGGCGATGGCGCTGATGACGGCGAGCCAGAACGGGAACCCCATCATCGTCATGGCGGCCAGGCCGAAGAACGCGCCGAGCATCATCAGCTCGCCCTGCGCGAAGCTGACCGTCTCCGTGGCCTTGTAGATGAGCACGAAGCCCGGGGCGATCAGGCCGTAGATGCATCCTTGCGCGATGCCGCCGATCACCAGTTGAAGGAATTGCACCGCTTGCCTCTCCCGAATGGTGGCCGGTTATAGCCGTGCCGGGGCCCCGTCCGTGAGAGGGTTCGCCCGGAGGGTGTCGCCCAGTGGACGCCGGCGGGCCCGCGGTTTAATCTTTGGCATGGACCACGGCAACGCAGTGCGCAGCGAGCAGCGCGGCGACATCACCATCGTCACCCTCGACCGTCCGCAGGTGCGCAACGCGGTCGACAGCGCCACGGCGAGGCGGCTGCACGAGGCCTTCCTTGCCTTCGACGCGGACGCGAACGCGCGGGTGGCGGTGTTCCATGGCGCCAATGGTCACTTCTGCGCCGGATGGGACCTGCAATACGGGGCGCGGATGGCGCAGGAGGAGGGCGGGGCGAACGTGCTCGCCGGCCTGGACTTCGAACCCGGCGACGCGCAGCCGCCCGGCCCCATGGGTCCGTCGCGGCTGCTGCTCTCCAAGCCGGTGATCGCGGCGGTCGGCGGCGCCGCCGTGGCCGGCGGCATGGAGCTGGCGCTGTGGTGCGACCTGCGCGTGATGGAAGAGGACGCCTACTTCGGCGTCTACTGCCGGCGCTTCGGCGTGCCGCTGATCGACGGCGGCACGGTGCGGCTGCCGCGGCTGGTGGGCATGGGCCATGCCATGGACCTGATCCTCACGGGCCGCAAGGTGGAGGCGGAGGAGGCGCTGCGGATCGGGCTGGCCAACCGCGTGGTGCCGCATGGCGGTGCGCTGGAAGCGGCCGTGGCCCTCGCGCAGCAACTGGCCAAGTTTCCGCAGGCGACGATGCGGGCCGACCGGATGAACGCCTACGACCAATGGGACAAGCCGCTGGCCGAGGCCTTGCACGGCGAATGGGAACGCAGCAAGGCGCGGATCGCCGATGGCCTGCAGGGAGCGGGCCGCTTCGCCTCAGGCGAAGGGCGGCACGGGACGTTCTAGCGCGGGATCGGCCGCGGGCGGCCGTTCTCGTCGATGGCCACGTACGTCAGCAGGGCCTGGGTCACCTTCACGAACTTGCCCCGGGCGCCGAAGCTTTCGGCGAAGACTTCGACTTCGACCGTGATCGAGGTGCGGCCCATGCGCTTGACGGCCGAAAAGAAGCTGCAGATGTCGCCCACGCGCACCGGCTGCTTGAACACGAACTCGTTGACGGCCACGGTCGCCATGCGGCCGCGGATGATGCGGGCGGGCAGCACCGAGCCCGCCAGGTCGACCTGCGACATGACCCAGCCGCCGAAGATGTCGCCGTTGCCGTTGGTGTCCGACGGCATCGGGATCACCTTGAGCACCAGCTCCTTGTCGGAAGGCGGCGCGGCCGGCGCGGGGGTGATGTGGCCTTCGGGGGCACTGGCATTTGCGGACATGGGCACAATCTGGAGAACTCTCAGCCCAGATTGTCCTCCATGCGCCGCGGCGGCGAACTCAGCTCCCCCACCATCCCTGCTGTGCCGGGGGCCACCCCCTCGCCCGCACCGGGCCGCTCCGACTGGAGCACCCTGCGGCGCCTGTTCCCCTACCTCTGGCAGTACAAGTGGCGCGTGATCGCCGCGCTGGCCTTCATGGTGGCGGCCAAGCTGGCCAACGTCAGCGTGCCGCTGCTGCTCAAGGAGCTGGTGGACGCGATGGACATCAAGCCGGGCGACACCAGCACGGTGCTGGTGGTGCCCGTGGCGCTGCTGGTGGGCTACGGCCTGCTGCGGCTGTCGACGACGCTGTTCACCGAACTGCGCGAGCTGGTGTTCGCCAAGGCCACGCAAGGCGCCGCGCGCAGTATCGCGCTGGAAACCTTCCAGCACCTGCACGCGCTTTCGCTGCGCTTCCACCTCGAACGCCAGACCGGCGGCATGACGCGCGACATCGAGCGCGGCGTGCGCGGCATCGAGTCGCTCATCTCGTATTCGCTGTACAGCATCGTGCCGACGCTGATCGAGGTGGCGCTGGTGCTGGGCATCCTCGCCGTGAAGTTCGACGCGTGGTTCGCGTGGATCACGATCGCGGCGCTGGTGGTGTACGTGGTCTTCACGGTGACCGTGACGGAGTGGCGCACCCAGTTCCGCCGCGAAGCCAACGAGTTCGATTCGGCCGCGCACACCAAGGCCGTGGACTCGCTGCTGAACTACGAAACCGTCAAGTACTTCAACAACGAAGGCTTCGAGGCCGGCGCTACGACGAAAGCCTGGAGCGCCTGCGCCGCGCGCGGCTGAAAAGCCAGACCACGCTCTCGCTGCTGAACACGGGCCAGCAGGTGATCATCGCCATCGGCCTGGTGGCGATGCTGTACCGCGCCACGCTGGGCGTAGCCGAAGGGCGCATGACGCTCGGCGACCTGGTGATGATCAACGCCTTCATGATCCAGCTGTACATCCCGCTCAACTTTTTGGGCGTGCTGTACCGCGAGATCAAGCAGAGCCTGACCGACCTGGACAAGATGTTCACGCTGATGGAGAAGGAACGCGAGATCGCGGACCGGCCGGAAGCGACGTCGCTGGCGGCGGGGCCAGCGACCGACTGGACCGTCCGCTTCGAGAACGTCGACTTCGCCTACGACTCCAACCGGCAGATCCTGCGCGACGTGAGCTTCGAGATCCCCGCGGGCAAGACGGTGGCGGTGGTGGGGCCGTCGGGCTCGGGCAAGTCGACGCTGGCGCGGCTGCTGTACCGCTTCTACGACGTGCAGCAGGGGCGCATCACCATTGCGGGGCGCGATGTGCGCAACGTGACGCAGGCGAGCGTGCGGCAGTCGATCGGCATCGTGCCGCAGGACACCGTGCTGTTCAACGACACCGTCGAATACAACATCGCGTACGGGCGGCCGGGGTCGAGCCGTGCCGAAGTGGAGGAAGCGGCCCGCGCCGCGCGCATCCACGCCTTCATCGACTCGACCCCGCGCGGCTACCAGACGATGGTGGGCGAGCGCGGGCTGAAGCTGTCGGGCGGCGAGAAGCAGCGCGTGGCCATCGCGCGCACGCTGCTGAAGAACCCGCCCATCCTGATCTTCGACGAGGCGACTTCGGCGCTGGACAGCGCCAACGAGAAGGCGATCCGGGCGGAGCTGAAAAGCGCCGCGCGCAACAAGACCACGCTGCTGATCGCGCACCGCCTCTCCACCGTGGTCGATGCCCACGAGATCCTCGGGGTGATGGAGGCCGGCCGCATCATCGAACGCGGCACGCACCGGGAGCTGCTGGCGCAGGGCGGGCGCTACGCCGACATGTGGGCGCTGCAGCGCAGCAGCGAGAGGGAAGCCGGCGAGGCCGGCCTGCAGGAAGTGATCGGGATGTGAGCCGGGGCACGCGCGGGGAGGAGATCTTCAAGACCGTGCTGCAGGTGCTGGCGATCCTGATGCTGGCCGGCATCTGCGCCATGGTGCTCCACAAGGGTTACGCGGACGTGGGCGCGCTGGCGAAGGCGCATGCGGGGGAAGGGTTCTGGAAGGCGCTGGGAAGGTACTTGCTGCGGAACCCGGCGGGGTAGGGGCTCAGTGGAAGGTGTGCAGGGCGTCGAGCGGACTGCAAAGCCCGGGGGCGGCGACCTTGAGCACATGGGCGTAGATCATGGTGGTGCTGACGTCGCTGTGGCCCAGAGCTCCTGCACCGTGCGGATGTCGGTGCCGGCCTGCAGGAGATGGGTGGCGAAGCTGTGGCGCAGGGCATGGGCGGAGACGTGCTTGTCGATGCCGGACTGGGCTGGGCCGCGGCGCGCTTGATGGCGCGCGAAAGCCGGTCGGGGTGCAGGTGGTGGCGACGCTCTTCGCCCGTGCGCGGATCGATGGACAGCGCGCGCGCGGGGACGACCCAGTGCCATGCCCAGATCGACCCGCGCGCGGGTACTTCGCCTCCAGCGCGTCCGGCATGAAAACGCCGCCATGGCCGGAGGCGCGGTCGGCCTCCCACAGGCGTCGGCCGTGCTCCAGCTGGGTGCGCAGGGGCACCGGAGTGAAAGGGGCAACATGACCACGCGGTCTTTCGCGCCCTTGCCCTCGCGAACGACGATCGCGCCGTGATCGAACTCCACGTCCTTGACGCGGAGCTTGAGCGCCTCCATCAGTCGCATGCCCGTGCCGTAAAGCAGGCGCGCGAGGAGGCCTGTCTCGCCTTCGATGCAACCGATCAGCCTGTTCACTTCGAGCGGCGTGAGAACCGTCGGCAGGCGCTTCTTGACGCTGGGGCGACCGATGGCATCGAGCCGGGGCAACTGCACGCCGAGCACCTCCTTGTAGAGGAACAGCAGCGCACTCAACGCCTGCCGGTGGGTCGAGGCAGAGACGTGGCGCTCGGTGGCAAGCATGGTGAGGAAGGCCTCCACTTCCGGCTGCCCCATTTCGCGCGGGTGCCGCAGGCCGTGGAAGTGGATGAAGAAGCGGACCCACTTCAGGTAGGCTTCTTCGGTTCGCAAGCTGTAATGCAGGTAGCGGACGCGTTCGCGCAACTGGTCGAGCAGGCGCGTGGCCTGCAGGGCGGACGCGCGGGCAGCGTGCGGATTTTGCCGGGCGACTGCGAGCTGGTTTGCATACAGTATCGGCGCGAATGCCAGTCGGATCAAGCTTCCACGCCAAGTCAGATGCCCGGCGTGATGCGAAGGCGAGGTGTTATTTGGCGATCTTGACGAGTTCTCCGGCGGTCTGATGCCGCAAAGTCATCGGGCTGCCGGCGTGAAACGGCTATAAATCAAGAACTTGCAGTAGGAAGAGGGAAACGGGATGAAGAGAGGCGCTTGGTTTTCGGGGGTGGATGTGCGGGCTATAACTAGTTAGGCATCAGAATGAGCCGGCAGGTACTCACCTCCATACTCGACCGAGCGGCACTGGAGCGAGAGCTGGATGAAATGGTTCGATACTTCACCGAGCGGGCAGTGAATTCCTGTCGTGTCCTCTTTGGGTTTGCATGGGGAAACGAGTACTACCCAGACCGACGTGGGATGACGAAGAAGTTCAGTTCAGTGAGCTTCGCCGTAAAGTTAGTGAAGTCGAGGCATCTGGCATCGGATCCATTGGCAACGACGACCTATTCGTGAAGGTGGAAGACGTTGAGTTCCAGTTCTGTCATGACGGTGATCTGCACATTCACTTCGCCGGGCCCGAAAACGCTCATGTTGAGGCGTTCTTTTCCCGTTGGCAGGCGCTTGGGTACTCCCCGGCCGAATGGGTCACAACCGGTGCGCCCGGACCAGGAGAAGGTTCGGTGAGCTGATGCCTCACAGGTCGTTCGACACGGACACGCAACGGCATTGCGCCGCGAGGCGTGCTGGTGAGCGTACGCCTCGCGGCGCAATGCCGCTGCATGCCGGTCAACTCCAACTACAAGGGCTTCCCCACCTTTCAAGCGAATAGCTCTCCCTGCCGTCAACGGCATGTAGCGAGCGAGCATGTGCGATCGGTGCAGCGACGGAGCGAAGGATGCGGACAGCGAAACTACAAACGGTCATTAATGCAGCAGTTCAGTTGCTGCGGACCCTGATGAAAGACGCACGCGGGGACCTCAATCGTTAGCCGAGGACGACCAGGGGCCGCCTCCCGGAGTTGAACAGGTACACCCCGCGCAGGTCCAACCTTCACACCATCAACGCTTGCACATCACGCGGTGAAACAACAGCTGTCGACGGTCACGCCGGCAGCTTGAAACTCTCTCCCCTCGCCAGCACGGCCCAGCACATGCGCGCGTTCTTGGCGGCGATGGCCACGATGGCCTTCCAGTAGCCCGCACGTGCCTCCAACTGCACGGCCCATCGACTGAGCGGATCGTCGCGGTGCTTGGCCGATTGCAGCACCGATCGGGCGCCCAGGATCAACAGCATTCGCAGGTACGGATCGCCGGCCTTGGTGATGCGTCCCGTGCGCTGCTTGCCGCCCGAGCTGTACTGGCCGGGCACCAGTCCCAGCCAGGCCGACAGCTGGCGGCCGCACTTGAACTCCTGCCCGCGTCCGATCATGGCCACCAGCGCGGTGGCCGTCGTAGGCCCCACGCCGAGGAAGCTGCATCAGCTGCCTGGCCGGCGTGCTGTCTTTGGCGATCTGTTCGATGTGGCGGTCGTACTGCGCAATGCGCTCGTCGAGGCGGCTCACCTCGCTGAGCAAGTCGCCCACGACTGTGTTGGCCCAGCCCGGCAGATCCTCCAGCTGGCGCATCGCCTCCTGCCGCACAGTAGACGCCTTGAGCGGCAGGACGATCCCGAACTCCGACAGCAGGCCGCGGATGCGATTGATGGTGGCGGTGCGCTGCTGCACAAAGCCTTGACGGGCGCGGTGCACGAGCAGCTCGGACTGCTGCTGCAGGCTCTTGGGTGGCACGAAGCGCATGGAGGGCCGCGTGACGGCCTCGCAGATCGCTGCTGCGTCGGCAGCGTCGTTCTTCCCCTTCTTGCCAGACAGGCGATACGGCGAGACGAACTTTGGCGCCATCAGCTTGACCGTGTGGCCGTGCGCCCGAACAGCCGCGCCCAGTGATGCGCGCCAGAGCACGCTTCCATGCCCACCAAGCAGCGTGGCATCGAGGCGATCAGCTCCAGCAGTTTGCCGCGCGGAACGCTCGGGCGCACCAGCGCCGGCTTGCCTGTCGCGTCGACGCCATGCACGGCGAACACGTTCTTGGCGAGATCGATTCCCAGAGTGACAATGGCCATGGACTTCCCCTTTCGAACGAGTTGATGAGATTTCGCACTTCCCATCGTGGCACTTCGTTGCCGGTCGCCGCAATACCGCGGCTAGTTCGGGGCGGGGAAGTCCCTTTCATTCGTTAGAGCGCTTTGAGAGAGATCACTGCAGGCGAGCTATGGGCCCGGCGCGAAGTTCTCGAGTTAGCTGGGGCGACCTTTCTTGGAAAGTTCCTTTTCGAATTCGCCCGAATCGACGTCAATCTGGGTCTCTGCCTAGTTTGGCTGGATGCAGGCGCGCGGATGGAGTTAATGACGAAGCAAGTTTCTGAGTGGGGGTTCGCTAAGCGGCTGGATTGCCCGGAGTCGGCAGTAAGCCGAGCGCTCCCCGTCAGCCATGCCGGACGTAGAGCGTACTGTGAATGGATTGCGCGGGCTCATGCCCTGCGGCAAACTCGCAATGAACTGGTGCATGGCCGGTGGGGAGTAGACCCAGCAGGAGACCGCGTGGTGAATGTCGTCGGTCTGCCTACCTCTCCAGATCAGCGAGAAATTGGCTATACGCTCGAAGAACTAGAAGGGATTATTCTTGATATGAAGGAGCTGCAGTCGGCTTTGTCTAAGCTCCGTCATCGCTGGCCTGTATGAGTAATCGCTCCAACAGGTCGTTCGACGCGGACGCCCAACGGCGGTCCTTCGCTTCGCTCCTGTCCTCTCCGCCGGTCGCCGCTCGACTCCGACGTTAGACCACAGCAGTACCATGAACGACGCATTCAGCTCCGAAGGTTTCGCGATCGTCCGGAATGTGCTGGACGCGAACGAGTGTGCCGCGATTGCGGCAATCGCGCAGGAGGCTGCTAGCAATTCCACCGGCACCCGGCGGCTGCTTGACCATCCTTGGTGCTGAGCACTGGCAATGCGCCTTCGCACCGACAAGCTGCTTGGCACCGTACCCGGGAACTACGTCGCGGTCCAGTGCACGTACTTCGAGAAGTCGAGGGGTCGAAACTGGCTCGTTCCCATCCACCAAGACTTGAGCATCCCTGTCAAGGAACGGAGGGACGTACCAGGCTTTCATGGCTGGTCCGAGAAGGAAGGCGAGGTGTGTTGTGCAAGCTCCGGCTGGCGTTCTCAGCCGACTCGTGGCCGTTCGAGTCCACCGGACCCCTGCCACGAAGAAGACGGTGCGCTCACCGTGGTGCCAGTTCACACGCCCTCGGTATCCTCGCGCCGGAAGCGGCGGTGGCGGCACGTTCGGTAGTCGGCGCGAAAGCGTGCATTGCCGGAGCAGGCGATGCGCTTCTCATGCGGCCGTTGCTCCTCCATGCGTCTTCAAAAGCCTCCGGCGCCAGTCTCCGACGGGTGCTGCACTTTGTTTTCGGGCCGCGTGAGCTCCCACACGATCTTCGGTGGCGACATGCGGTCTGACAGGTCGTTCGGCGCGGACGCCCAACGGCTGTCCTTCGCTGCGCCCCGGTCCTCTCCGACGGTCGCCGGTCAGCTCCAACGTCAGACGTCGCGGTAGAGTTGTGGCATACCCTCCGCAGAATCCTCGCACGATCGCGTTCGTGAAGGCGTCCTTCATCGGCGTCGGAGTACTCTTCGTCACACTGTTGTTTGCGCTGTTCCTTGGCCCTTCCGGTGGCGTAGCCATGAACACCGACGCATGGCCGGATAGCGCCAAGGAAATTCTCAAGGAGACTCCCGGACAGACAATTTCGCCTGAGCAGTGGAGACGTATCGACCACGCGCTCGAACGGCACGGCGCGAACGCAAAGGGCACGCATCTATTGGCAGCTGAAATCCGAAAGATTTGGCCAGTGTTCGTCCCGTCGCGGTCCTATCGATGCTGTTTGCCCCGTTTCTCAAGCCACTTGGCATGGTGGAGGCAAGTCTTGTCTGGCGGCGCCATGCTTGCTCGTAGTGTTTGCCGCCGCTTTGCATAGACACGCATACTTTTTGCAATAGCGTCGAGGCGTGGACGATCCCGATGAACCTTCTGCGCCAGAATCGAGCGGCGACGTCGAACAGGTCGCTCGACACGGACGCCCGGCGCCAGTCCTTCCCTTCGCTCCGTCCCTCTCCACCGGTCGCCAGTCCACTCCGAGTCGGATCTCATGCGGCTGGTCATCAGTGCATTGATCGGCATGCTCATCGCAGCACTCTGTACCCCGGGAATCCGCGGGTTACAGGCCCGTCCGCAAGACCGGGAAGAAAACTTGACGCTCATCCGGGGCAGAGTCGCGACCCCGGAACTTCGTGCAACGGCTCCCTCGGTCCAGTACCTTCATGCTCATGGTGGATGTGGGCGGGACGTATCGGACATACCGGCTTTCCTGCAACGAGGTTGTACGCATCGCTGCAATTGGAGCAAGCGAAGTGGTTCTTGGCGTCAAGGCAGTGACCGTCGGAAATCAAGAAGCTTGGGAGATTCGAACGGCGGTGGTGGATGGCCGGGACGTGCTGGCGCCCTTGGCACCCGAACTTGTTCGCTGCTCCGAAAGGCGGCGAGATTTACTTCTTCTCCATGCTCAGCGTGATGTTCTTCCTTGTCGTTGGCGCGTTCGCGGTGCCGGGGAAGCCACTTCCACCCGGGGCGTTGGCCCGGAAGCGAAAGAAGGGATAGGAGAACCATTGCCGAGAGGTGCATTCGGGTTCTGTCCGACGCCAAGACACCGCCGCAGTGGTGAGGCCCCACCATGAAGTTCGTTGACACGGCCACGGACCGGGAGCATCGTTTCAGCATTGGGAGAGAGCTGGAAACAGGGCGGTACTATCTGGCCATCCCCGTGTCGAATCGCCTCTGCGACTACGAGGAGTACTACGAGATTGACCAGACACATGACGCATATCCCGGCAACCGTGCTGCACTGCGGGCGCTCTCCAGTCGTTGCCGTGCCCGGATGTGCGACGACCTCCTGCTTGTCCCTCCCGGGTCGGATCGTGGAGTTGGTTGATGGAACGCACTGAGGAGAAGAGGTTCCGCGTGGGCCAACTCGCCTCCTCCGACGATTGCCGCGCCATCATAGAAGTGCGATGAACACAGCCCTCGAACGACTGGCGCGCGAGCTTCACCGGACGCGCCAGAGAACGAACGCCTCCGCCTGGCCTTCGGCCACGCATGCGCACTCCGGGTCACGCACCTCCTCGAGGATCCGGCCGTCGCGGAATGTTTGCACGCACTGGGCGAGTTCCTCGATGGCTGCATGGCCCGCCCAGACTTCGATCTCGCGGCGCAACGCGCCGGCGTGCTCGCGACCCAGCACCGGGTTCGAAATCCATCGACGGCTGCGGTCATGCCGCGGTGTCGGGCAGCTATGCGGTGGCGAACGCTTTGGCGGGCAAGGCGCTCCGGCGGCTTCCTATGCTGCGTACGCCACCGTGTACGGCCGGGCGGCTACGGTGCGGTCGCCGATCCCGCATCCTTCGAACCCGAGTTCCGGTGGCAGGTATCCTGCCTGTCGTCGCTGGCGCAGCGCGGGGCCAAAGCAGATGCCCCCTCGGATTGAAGGAGTTCGCGCATGCAGATTGCTGCCACCGCTGTGAGTTCGCCCGCGCATACGATCCGCTCGGGAGTCCCCGTGCGCCTGGAGCAGGGGGATGGGATGGCGATCGAACTGAGCAAGGAAGCGCGCGCGCAGGCCGTCGCGTCCATCGAACGGTACTTCCGGGAGCACATGGAAGAGCCGATCGGCAATGTCGCGGCCGCCGGCCTCCCGGGTTTCCTCCTCGAAGAGGTCGGCCCCACCATCTACAACCGGGCAGTCCTCGACGTGCAGGAGCGGCTGCAGGCCCGCGTGAGCGAGATCGACCTCGAAGTCCACGAGGACGAGTTCCAGTTCTGGCGAAAGCACGAGCGTGCGTCGCGGGGGCGAAAGTGATGCACAGCAGGGTGTCGTAGCGCATGGCTCTCATCCATCTCATCGAAGGTCCTGTCGGAGCAGGCAAGTCGACGTACGCCGCGGCGCTGGCAACGCGCATCGGCGGCGTCCACATTGCCCTGGATGAATGGTTCGCGCGGCTGTTCTCTCCGGATCGGCCGAACGCCGACGTGATGGCCTGGTACGCGGTGCGCAAGGAGCGCCTCGTGCGGCACATCTGGGCCCACGCGCAGGTGCTGCTCCAGTCGGGAGCGAAACCGATCCTCGAACTCGGGCTGGTCCAGCAAGCAAGCCGGCATGCGTTCTACGAGCAGGCCAGGGCGGCCGGAATCGAACTGAAGGTCCACGTGCTCGAAGCGTCGCGCGAGGTGCGCCGCGAACGCGTTGCTCGCCGCAACGCCGAGAAGGGGCCGACGTTCTCGATGGTCGTGCCTGACGCGATCTTCGAGTTCGCGAGCGACATGTGGCAGGAACCGGACGGCATCGAGATCGAGGAGCACCGGATCGAGGTGATTTCTACCGAGTTCGCTAGCGATGTCGTTCATTGGTCACCAAAGGAACCCCCATGCTGACGCACCTTCACCGCGCCTTCGCGATCGCGCTGCTCCTGCCGCTGCTCGCGCTCGCGCAAGATGGACTCTCGGAGGCGGTCCAGGGTCTCCTGGAACAGGCGAAGGCCGGCAATGCGTCTGCGCAGTTCTCGGTCGCCAATGCATTCGATAGCGGCCGGGGGCGCCCAGAACGGCGAGGAAGCGATGCGCTGGTACCAGGCTGCAGCGGAACAGGGGCACGCGGAGGCACAGAACAGCGTCGGCAGCGGCCTGCAAGCCGCGAAGAAGTTTGCGGAAGCTCGGCCCCGGTACGAGAAGGCAGCTGCCCAGAACCACGCCCCGGCCACCAACAACCCGGCGTACCTGCATGACCTCGGCCTGGGCGTCGCGCAGGACCGCCAGAAAGCCTTCGCCCTCTATACGCGTGCAGCGGACCTCGGTTGGGCCGAGGCGATGTGGAACCTCGCCAACATGTACGGCGCGGGCCAGCTCGGACAACCGCCCGACCCTCAGATGGCATGCGTGTGGACCTTGCGGGCCGCGAAGCACGCGCGCCCGCAAGAGCGGCAGCTGCTCACTTACACGGGCCGTGCCACCGCGATGCTCGAGCGGCGGTTCACTTCCGAGCAGATGAAGACCTGCCGAGACCAGGCGCTGGCGTGGGCCCCGTCGCCGTAGGCCCTCCGTGAGGCCCCAACCCTCCACCGACTACTACGCCGCACGACCATGACTTTCCGTGCCCTTGCAACCGCCGCAACGCTGGCGCTGGCCGGCTGCGCAGTGACGCCGGCCGACACGTGCCAGCTCCAGCACCCACCCACCGCCTCGCGCATTCGCGTCACGCACGGCGTCGCCCTCGCCACCTATCCCGGCCAGGTCCCGGCGGACTTCGACGGCTGCCAGCGCACGTGGATCGGCGACGAACGCGAACTCGCGGGCATGCGCGTGCTGGCCACCGCGCATTTCGCGGCGGGGCGGGTCGTCCGCTTCGAGGGCACGCCGCCCGATGGCCCCGCCTACGTTTGCCGCTACGTGGCAGGCCGCCTCGATGCCGCCTCCTCGTCGAACGCGCGGAATTGCCCTGTGAGCGCCTCGCAGCTGGAAGCAGGCTCGCCATGACCGAGCCGGCCCCGTCCGTCGGGTAATCTCCCGGGATTCCAAGGTGAACCCATGACCATCGAAACCGAAGACGACGTCGTCGCCCTCAAGCGCATCGGCCGGATCGTGTCGCTCGTGCTGCACCGCATGCTCGACGCCGCCGAACCCGGCATGACCACGCGCGAGCTGGACGCGCTGGGCGAGCAGTTGCTGGCCGCGCACGGCGCGCGCTCGGCGCCGCGGCTCACGTACGACTTTCCGGGCGCCACCTGCATCAGCATCAACGAGGAGGCCGCGCACGGCATTCCCGGCGACCGCTTGATCCGGGCCGGCGACGTGCTGAACGTCGACGTCTCGGCAGAGCTCGGCGGGTACTTCGCCGACACCGGCGGCACGCGCGTCGTGCCGCCCACCAACCCGCAGAAGACGCGCCTGTGCCACGCCACCCGCAGCGCGCTGGAGCAGGCCATGAAGCAGGCGCGCGCCGGCCAGCCGATCAGCGGCATCGGCGCCGCGATCGAGCGTACCGCCAAGGCCTACGGCTTCAAGGTCATCGAGAACCCGGGCAGCCACGGCGTCGGGCGCGCGCTGCACGAAGAGCCGGAGCACATCGCCGGCTACTTCGATCCGTCCGACAAGCGCCTGCTGGCCGAAGGCATGGTCATCACCATCGAACCGTTCCTTTCCACCAAGAGCAGGGTGGTCAACGAGACGTCCGACGGCTGGACGCTGGCCGGCGTGCCGGGCAACCTCTCGGCGCAGTACGAGCACACGATGATCATCACCCGGGGTGAACCGATCGTCGTCACGCAGCACTGATCCATCCACCACCGAGGGTGCGCAGCCATGAAACCCAAGTCCGATGACCTGCTCGCCACGCTGAAGGCGCGCTTCGACCGGAACATGCAGCGTCACCGGGGCCTTGCCGGGCCGACGTGAAGGCCAGGCTCGACGCGAGCCCGCGCGCGATGAAGGCGCTGGCCGCGATGGAAGCCAGCGGCGGCGAGCCCGACGTGATCGGCGGCGCCGGGCCGAAGGGGGTGCTGACCTTCTGCGACTGCGCCGCCGAAACGCCGGCGGGCCGCCGCAGCCTCTGCTATGACCGCGCGGCGCTCGACGGCCGCAAGGAGAACAAGCCGCAGGACAGCGCGCTGGACATGGCGGCCGAGATGGGCATCGAGCTGCTGGACGAAGCGCAATACCGCGCCCTGCAGGAGCTGGGCGAGTTCGACCTCAAGACGTCGAGCTGGATCCTGACGCCGCCGGACGTGCGCGCCCTCGGCGGGGCGCTCTTCTGCGACCGCCGCTACGGCCGCGTCTTCGTGTACCACAACGGCGCTGGGTCGTACTACGCGGCCCGCGCTTTCCGGGGATCGCTCACGGTGTAGCCCCGCGCGCCCGCGGCCTTGGCTACCATTCCCGCATGGCTGTCATCTCGTTGCTGCCCGCGGGGAGCGAAACGGCCCGGCTGGTCACGGCAGCGGGCGGATCGGAATGGTTGGAGTTCGACGCGGTGCTCGCGCCCGCGATGGTGCTCGCGCTGGAGCCGGACGGGCGCCGCTTCCCCGGGCACGGAACGGTTTCGATCCGGCGCGGATTCGATACCGCGGCCTCGGGCGAACGGATCGCCGACGCCTTGCGCTACATCGAGGGCTGCACCGACGACGCCACCGGCCTGGCCGTGGACGAACGTTTCGGTGTGACGCTGTTCCCGGCCGAAGCGGCGTTCGACCGGCTGGTCGCGCGCGTGCACTGGGGCTTGCCGGAGCTCGACCTCTTCTTCGATCCGTCCAGCCCCGTGATTGCGCAGGACGCCGGCAGCGCAGGCGCCCTGCGCTTCCGCACGCAGCCGCGCCCCCGGGAGGCGATCGCGAGCGTCACGCTCACGCAGCGTCCGGCGGTGCAGGCATGAAGCGCGTGGGCCTGGTCTCCGACACCCATGGACTTCTGCGGCCCGAGGTGCTCGATTTCCTGCGCGGCAGCGACCACATCATCCACGCCGGCGACATCTGCGAGCCGGACGTGCTGGACGCGTTGCGGCAACTGGCGCCGCTGACGGCGGTCCGCGGCAACAACGACGCCGGCCCCCGGGCCGAGGCGCTGCGGGAGCAGGAAACCCTGCAGGTGGAGGGCGTGCGCATCCACGTCATCCACGACCTGTCGGAACTGCCGGGCCGCGCGCCGCCGCCCGGCGTGCACGCGCTGGTCTCCGGCCATTCGCACAAGCCCAAGGTCGAACAGCGCGAAGGCACGCTCTGGGTCAACCCGGGCAGCGCCGGGCCGCGCCGCTTCAAGCTGCCGATTTCCGCCGGCGAACTGCTGGTCGACGGCGCCACGGTGTCGGCCAGGCTGGTCACGTTCTAGGGCGCGTGCGCCGACAGCGGCGCGGCCGCATGCGGCGCACACTGGGTTCCACTTCCAAGGAACCCTGATGCCCGCCTCCCGCCGCACCGCCGCCACACTGTCGCGCCAGTCCACCGAACTGGCGCTGGCCGTCCCACAGGTGATGGCCCACCGCCTCACGCGCATGGCGCTGGCCGGCCCCTTCCCCAGCGCACGCGACCGGCGCGAGTTCCATGGCATGGGGCAGGAGAAGATGCTGGCGTTCTGGCAGTCCCGGTTCGCGATGGGCTCTGCGATGACGCTCGCCGGCCAGCAGGCGTGGCTGGCGGCGATGCAGGGCGCCAGCGTGCCGCTGCTGGACACGCAGGCCATCCTTGCCAAGGGCCTGGCGCCGGTGCATCGCAAGGCCACCGCCAATGCCAGGCGGCTCGGCCGTACGCGGCTGTTCTGAGGGTGGCGGGCGGCGCCCGATTCCGCCATACTTTCCGCCATGGAAACCCGGGAACTCCACCGCGGGCGGCTCATCGACCACATCCAGCTCGTGGTGCGCGACCTTCCTGCTTCACAAGCCTTCTACACCGCGGTGTTCGAGGTGCTGAAGGTCCCCATGGGCGGCACCGGCGAAGGCTACTTCTGGGCCGACGAACTGTTCGTCTCCACGCCCGAAAGCGAGGCCGCGCAGGGCAAGCTCACGGGCCGGCACCACTTGGCCTTCCGGGCCCGGGACCGCGCGATGGTCGATGCCTTCCACCAGGCGGCCCCGCCCACGGCGGCAAGGACAACGGCGCGCCCGGCGAGCGGCCCTACCACCCGGGCTACTACGCCGCGTTCGTGCTCGACCCCGACGGCAACAACATCGAAGCCGTGTACCACGGCGAAGGCCAGCGCAGCGCGCCCTCGGTCAGCATCCGGTTCTGATCCAGCCGCAATAATCGGCGGATGGAAACCAAATGGCTGGAAGACTTCGTCAGCCTGGCCGAAACCCGCAGCTTCAGCCGATCGGCGCAATTGCGCCACGTGACGCAGCCCGCGTTCTCGCGCCGCATCCAGGCGCTGGAAGCCCGGGCCGGCACCGACCTGGTGGACCGCAGCTCCTATCCCACGCGGCTCACGCCGGCCGGTGAGACGCTGTACGCGCAGTCGCTCGAGATGCTGCAGGCGCTGCAAAGCACGCGCGCCATGCTGCGCGGCCACGCCTCGGCCGGCCTCGACGTCATCGAGTTCGCCGTGCCGCACACGCTGGCCTTCACCTTCTTTCCGGCCGGGTGTCGAGCCTGCGCGAGAAGTTCGGCCCCATCAAGAGCCGCCTGATCGCCTTGAACGTGCACGACGCCGCCATGCGGCTGGTGGAAGGCAGCTGCGACGTGCTGATCTCCTACCACCACGCGTCGCAGCCGCTGCAACTGGACGCCGACCGCTACGAGATGGTCACGCTGGGGCAGGAGAGCCTGGCGCCGTACTGCAAGGCCGGCGCCGACGGGGAGCCGCTCTTCCGCCTGCCGGGGCGGGCCGGCCAGCCGCTGCCGTACCTCGGGTACGCCCCGGGGGCTTACCCGGGGCGCGTGACCGACCTCGTCCTGAAGCAGGCCGGCACGCCCATCCACCGACCGGGTTTACGAAACCGACATGGCCGAAGGCCTGAAGGTGATGGCGATGGAGGGGCACGGCGTGGCTTTCCTGCCGCACAGCGCCGTGCGCAAGGAACTGCGCGCGCGCCGGCTGGTCGGCGCGGCGCCGCCGGAGCTGGGGACGCTGGAAATCACGATGGACGTGCGGGCCTACCGCGAGAAGCCTTCGGCCAAGGAGCAGCCCAGGGACGGCCGCCCGGCGCTGTGGCAGTTCCCGGCCGCGGCCAAAAGCTGACGGACCGCTGGCGGCCGGGGGCCCCCGCACCGGCACCGGGCACAAACCCTGCTTTCACAGGGCTCCGACGCACCTAGAATTTCGTTCTTTGCATTTCGGCATTCCGCCTCACAGGAGATTTCATGAAGAAGCATTTGCTGGCATTCGCCGTCGCGGCGCTCGCAGCCACCGGCGCCCCGGCGCAGGCCAACGACACCATCGCCAAGGTCAAGGCCAGCGGCGTGGTCACCATGGGCGTGCGTGAATCCTCCGGCGCCCTCTCGTACACGCTGGGCGACGGCAAGTTCGCCGGCTACCACGTCGAAGTCTGCCAGCGGATCATGGCCGAACTCGAGAAGCAGGCCGGCAAGAAGCTGGAAGTGAAGTACGCGCCGGTCACGTCGCAGAACCGCATCCCGCTGCTGCAGAACGGCACCGTCGACATCGAGTGCGGCTCCACCACCAACAACGCCACCCGCGCCAAGGACGTCAGCTTCCTGAACACCACGTTCGTGGAAGAAGTGCGCATCGCCGTCAAGGCCAACTCCGGCATCACCAGCATCGCGCAGCTGGCCGGCAAGAACGTCGCCACCACCACCGGCACCACCTCGGTGCAGCACCTGCGCAAGCACGAGCGCGGCGCCAACATCAACTTCAACGAAGTCTTCGGCAAGGACCACGCCGACAGCTTCCTGCTGCTGGAAACCGGCCGCGCCGACGCCTTCGTGATGGACGGCTCCATCCTCGCCGGCAACATCGCCAACGCCAAGAACCCCAACGACTTCAAGATCGTCGGCGAAGTCCTGAGCGTCGAGCCCATCGCCATCATGATCCGCAAGGACGACGCCGCCTTCAAGAAGCTGGGCAACGACGTCATCGCCGGCATGGTCAAGAGCGGCGAGCTGGCCAAGATCTGGGACAAGTGGTTCGTGCAGCCGATCCCGCCGAAGAACACCAAGGTGGGCCTGCCGGTGTCCGAAAGCACCAAGGCAGCTTGGGCGAACCTGAACGACAAGCCGATGGAAGACTACGCCAAGAAGTAAATTCGGCGTAGCTGAAGAAAAGAGACCCCTGTCGGGGAAACCCGGCAGGGGTCTTGCGTTTCCGGGCGCAGCCCATCAACATCGGCCACCAAAGAGGAGAACAACAATGGCATGGGACTGGCAGATCTTCTGCAAGGAGACGGCCACCGGCGAACAGATCGCCAGCTGTTTCGGCAAGGGCGGGGACCAGACCTACCGGACTGGCTGCTGTCCGCACGGGGCTGGACGCTCACCGTTTCGCTGTCGGCGCTGGTCGTCGCCCCGGTCACCGGCTTGCTGGTCGGCACCTTCCGCACCCTTCCGAACAGTCCATGGCTGTCCCGGCTGGCCAACGGGTGGGTGGAGTTGTTCCGCAACATCCCGCTGCTGGTGCAGCTGTTCCTCTGGTACTTCGTGCTGCCCGGCATCTTCCCGGTGCTGCAGAAAATTCCGTCGGTGTTCCCGGTGATCCCGCCCCGGGCCTGTTCACCTCGGCGCGTGTCGCCGAACAGGTGCGCGCGGGCATCCGGCCTTGCCGCGCGGCCAGCGCTACGCCGGCATGGCGATGGGTTTCTCCACCGCGCAGACCTACCGCTACGTGCTGCTGCCGATGGCGCTGCGCATCGTGATCCCGCCGCTCACCAGCGAGTCGATGAACATCGTCAAGAACTCCTCGGTGGCCTTCGCCGTGTCGATCGCCGAACTCACCTTCTTCGCCCGCCAGTCCGGCGAAGAGACTTCGGCCCCGGTGCAGATGTACCGGCGGTCACCATCCTCTACGCCATCTCCGCGTTCTCGATCAACCGCATCATGTCCTTCATCGAGAAGAAGGCGCGCGTGCCCGGCTTCGTGGTGGCCGGCGGCGTCGGGGGGCACTGACATGCTCGGCAACCTCGACCTCTCGTTCTTCAGCTGGGACCTGCTGGCTCCCTTCGTCATCCGCGGGCTGATCTTCTCGCTGTGGCTGACGGTGGTGGCCACCGTCGGCGGCATGGTGTTCGGTACGGTGCTGGCGCTGATGCGCCTGTCGGGCAAGAAGGCGCTCGACATCCCGGCCGCCGCCTATGTCAACACCATGCGCTCCATCCCGCTGGTGATGGTGCTGCTGTGGTTCTACCTGCTGATCCCGTTCGCCATCGGCCGCCCCATCGGCGCGGAGATGTCGGCGGTGATCACCTTCGTCGCCTTCGAGGCCGCGTACTTCTCCGAGATCGTGCGCGCCGGCATCCAGTCGATCCCGAAAGGGCAGGTCAACGCCGGCTACGCGCTGGGCATGAGCTACCAGCAGAACATGAAGCTGGTGATCCTGCCGCAGGCCTTCCGCAACATGCTGCCGGTGTTCCTCACCCAGACCATCATCCTGTTCCAGGACACCTCGCTGGTCTACGCCATCGGCGCCTACGACATGCTCAAGGGCTTCGAGACGGCCGGCAAGAACCTCGGCCGCCCCGTCGAGGCCTACCTGCTGGCCGCCGTGCTGTACTTCCTGATGTGCCTGGCGCTGTCCGCGCTGGTGCGCCGGATCCAGCTGAAGGTGCAGATCATCCGTTGAGAAGAAAACCATGAGCGACAAACCCATGATCGAAATCAAGAACGCGTCCAAGTGGTACGGCCCGGTGCAGGTGCTGCAGGACTGCAACGTCAACATCAACAAGGGCGACGTCGTCGTGGTCTGCGGCCCGTCGGGCTCGGGCAAGTCGACGCTGATCAAGACCGTCAACGGGCTGGAGCCGATCCAGAAGGGCGAGATCTTCGTCGACGGCATCCAGGTCAACGGCGCCAAGACCGACCTGCCCAAGCTGCGCAGCCGCGTGGGCATGGTGTTCCAGCACTTCGAGCTGTTCCCGCACCTGTCGGTCACCGAAAACCTGACCATCGCGCAGATCAAGGTGCTGGGGCGCAGCCCCGACGAGGCCAAGACCCGCGGGCTGAAGATGCTCGATCGCGTCGGCCTGATGCTGCACAAGGACAAGTTCCCCGGCCAGCTTTCCGGCGGCCAGCAGCAGCGCGTGGCGATCGCCCGTGCGCTGTCGATGGACCCGATCGTGATGCTGTTCGACGAGCCGACCTCGGCGCTCGACCCCGAGATGGTCGGCGAAGTGCTCGACGTGATGGTCAAGCTGGCCAAGGAAGGCATGACCATGATGGTGGTCACGCACGAAATGGGCTTCGCCCGCAAGGTCGCCAACCGCGTGATCTTCATCGACGTCGGTGGCCGCATCCTCGAGGACTGCTCGAAGGAAGACTTTTTCGGCAATCCGGAAGCGCGGCAGGACCGGACCAAGGACTTCCTGAACAAGATCCTGGCGCACTGACCAAGGCGCTGTCATTGCGGGCTTGACCCGCAATCCATCGATCCCGGGTCAAGCCCGGGATGACAGCGGGGAGGTCTGGGACAATCGCTCCCATGACCCAGACCCTCACCATCACCCGCCCCGACGACTGGCACCTGCACGTGCGGGACGGGTCGGCCATGGCTTCCGTGGTGCCGCATTCGGCGGCGCAGTTCGCCCGGGCGCTGATCATGCCCAACCTGCGGCCGCCCGTCACGACGGCGCAGCAGGCCGTCGCCTACCGCGAGCGCATCCTCGCGGCCGTGCCGAAGGGCGTGGCGTTCGAGCCGCTGATGACGCTGTACCTCACCGACAACCTGCCGCCCGAGGAAATCGCGCGCGCCAAGGCGGCCGGCGTCGTCGCGCTCAAGCTGTACCCGGCCGGCGCCACCACCAACAGCGATGCCGGCGTGACCGACCTGCGCAAGACGTACAAGACGCTGGAAGCGATGCAGCGCGAAGGCTTGCTGCTGCTGGTGCACGGCGAGGTGACTGATCCCGACATCGACCTGTTCGACCGCGAGGCGGTGTTCCTCGAGCGCCAGCTCGCGCCGCTGCGCAAGGACTTCCCCGAACTCAAGATCGTGGTGGAACACATCACGACCCGCGAAGCCGCCCATTACGTGCGCGACGCGGATCGCTTCACGGCCGGCACCATCACGGCACACCACCTGCTGTACAACCGCAACGCCATCTTCACCGGCGGCATCCGCCCGCACTACTACTGCCTGCCGGTGCTCAAGCGCGAGGTGCACAGGCTGGCGCTGGTGGAGGCGGCCACCAGCGGCAGCAACCGGTTCTTCCTGGGCACCGACAGCGCGCCGCACCCGGCCGTGCTGAAGGAGCACGCGCTGGGTTGCGCCGGCTGCTACACGGCGCTGTCGGCGATGGAGCTCTACACCGAAGCCTTCGACAAGGCCGGCGCGCTCGACAAGCTGGAAGGCTTCGCCAGCTTCCACGGCGCCGACTTCTACGGCCTGCCGCGCAACACCGGCACGCTGACGCTGGAGCGCCGCGAATGGCAGCTGCCCGAGAGGTGCCTTTCGGCGAGGCCGACCTCAAACCCCTGCGCGGCGGCGAGACGCTGCCCGAAGGCGCTGTGATGATGAACCCGACCAAGCCCCGCGTGGCGCTCCTGATCGACGCCGACAACTCGCCCGCGTCCAAGATCGGCCTGATCCTCAACGAGCTGTCCACCTTCGGCGAGAGCAACATCCGCCGCGCGTACGGCAACTGGAAGAAGAGCGAGCTGAAAGGCTGGGAGGAGCAGTTGCACGAGCACGCGATCCGCCCGATGCAGCAGTTCGACTACAGCAAGGGCAAGAACGCGAGCGACATGGCGATGGTGATCGACGCGCTCGACCTGCTCTACACGGACAAGCCCGACGCCTTCGGCATCGTGTCGTCGGACTCCGACTTCACGCCGCTCGTGATGCACCTGCGCGCCAAGGGCGCCGCGGTGTACGGCTTCGGCGCCCGCAAGACGCCCGAGCCCTTCGTCAACGCCTGCTCGCGCTTCCTGTTCCTCGACGACCTGCGGCCGGCCACCGGCGACGTCGACGACGATGCTTCCGATGCGGCGCCGGCGCCGCGCCTGCGCCTGACGCCGGCGCAACTGAAGCAGGACGCCAAGCTGGTCGCGCTGCTGCGCAACGCCGTGCAGGCCGCGGCCGACGACGACGGCTGGGCCTATGTCAACGCGGTGGGCAACCAGATCGGCAACCAGGCCTCGTTCGACTCGCGCAACTACGGCTATTCCACGCTGACCAAGCTGCTGGCCGCCACGCAGCTGTTCGAGATGGCCGACGAGGGCCGCTCCACCGTGTCCGTGCGCGAGAAACTGGCGCCGCGCAGCCGCAACTGACCATGGCCGGCGGCTTGGACTGGTCGCGTCCCCGGTACCAACCATGGCGCGCGCCGGGCGAGGCCATCGCGGCGCAGGTCACGGGCGGAACACCGCTGCACGGCGCGTTGAACGCGGCCGGCGCCGGCCCGGTGCGCTTCGTGCCGCCGGACGCACTGCCGGCCGGCGCCGCCTACGAGCAGTACATCCACGCCAGCGGCTGCTGCCCGGTGCGCCCGGGCCTGCACGACTTCTTCAACGGCCTGTGCTGGCTGCGCTTTCCCGAGGCCAAGCGCGCGCTCAACCGGCTGCAGGCGCAGGAGATCGCCCGCGCCGGCATCGGGCCGCGGCGCGGGCCGGTGCGCGATGCGATCACGGTGTTCGACGAGAACGGCGCGCTGCTGTCGGCGCCGCCGGCGTTGTGGGAGGCGCTGGAGCAGCGGCAGTGGCGCCGGCTGTTCGTCGACCTGCGGCCGCTGTGGAGCGAAGCACGCCTGCTGGTGTTCGGCCATGCGCTGCTCGAGCAGCTCGCCGTTCCGCGAAAACCGCTCACGGCCCATGTCTGGCGCGCCCAGTGCGCTATGGATTCGGAAGCAACCGCGGACGCCTGGCTGGCCGGCCGGCTCACCGCCGAAACGCTCGCGGCCAAGCCTTTCACGCCGCTGCCGGTGCTCGGCGTGCCGGGCTGGTGGCCCGGAAACGAGAACTTTTCCTTTTATGATGACTCCCTCGTATTCCGTCCCGCCCGGCGCGCAGAACCCAGAACAACGACAGCGCCGGCCGACCCTGCAGGCCCTTGATTTGGGGCCGTGGCAACCTCATCTGCCGCGCAGGGGTGAACGTCTTCCACCCTTCGGAGCTTCCTCGCAATGAAACGCATCCTTCTGTTCGTCATGACCAACCTCGCGGTGGTGGTGGTGCTCGGCATCGTCACCAGCCTGCTGGGCGTCAACCGCTACCTGACGGCGAACGGCCTCAACCTGCCGATGCTGCTCGCTTTCGCGGCCGTCATCGGCTTCGGCGGCGCCATCATCTCGCTGCTGATCTCCAAGCCGGTCGCCAAGTGGAGCTCGGGCGTGCAGGTGATCGACGGCACCGGCAGCGCCGACGAAGCGTGGATCGTCGAGACCGTGCGCAAGTTCGCCGACAAGGCCGGCATCGGCATGCCCGAAGTCGGCATCTTCGAAGGCGAGCCCAACGCCTTCGCCACCGGCGCCTTCAAGAACAACGCGCTGGTCGCTGTCTCCACCGGCCTGCTGCAGGGCATGACGCGCGACGAGGTCGAGGCCGTCATCGGCCACGAGGTCGCGCACATCGCCAATGGCGACATGGTCACCATGACGCTGATCCGGGGCGTGATGAACACCTTCGTGGTGTTCCTCTCGCGCGTGGTCGGCTACCCGGTCGACAGCTTCCTGAGCAAGGGCGAACGGTCCGGTCCCGGCATCGGCTACTACGTGACGACCATCGTCATGGACATCCTGCTCGGCTTCGTGGCCGCCATGATCGTGGCCTGGTTCTCGCGCCACCGCGAGTTCCGCGCCGACCGCGGCGCCGCCGACCTGATGGGCCGCAAGCAGCCGATGATCAACGCGCTGGCCCGCCTGGGCGGCATGGTCCCCGGCGAACTGCCCAAGGGCCTGCAGACCGCCGGCATCACGTCGGGCGTCGGCAAGCTGTTCTCGACGCACCCGCCGATCGAGGAACGCATCGCGGCGCTGCAAGCGGCGCGATGAAAAAAGGCCGCCTCCGGGCGGCCTTCTGCATTGCGGGGATAATCGGCCGCGTGAAGCCCTCCAGGCCGTCGCTGGTGCAATCGCCGAAAGGTGGCACTGGAGGAACGTCCGGACTGCACAGGGCGGCGTAGCAGCTAACGGCTGTCCACCGTGAGGTGAGGATCAGAGCAACAGAGACGAGTCGGGGCGCTTCGGCAACGGGGTGTTCCGGGTGAAACGGGCAATCTCTACGCGCAGCAATACCAAGTAGGCCGGCACGGGGTGGCAACACCCCAGCCCCTGTGTCCCGGGGTTGTCGGCGGGTAGGTAGCACCGAGCCGGTGGGGCGACCCCCGGCCCAGAGGAATGACGGTCACGCTTCGTTCGAAAGGACGGAGCGCACAAAATCCGGCGTATCGGGGGCTTCACACTTTCACCCCACCAGCTGCAGCGCCTCGATGCGCTGCACGTGCGCCAGCAGCGAGCGCTTGGCCACCGGCCACATGCGCGGCGGCACGTCGGCGTAGGCGAGTTCCACCCAGTCTTCGAGCGTGCCGCTCGGGCGTTCGCGCATCGCGGCCACCACGCGGCTTTCGCGCGCGAGGCGGTGCGACTTGAGCATCGCGATCGCCTGCTTGGCGAACCCCAGCACGTAGCCGTGCGCGGGCAGGATGAATTCGATGCCGTGTTCGTCGCACGCCGCGGAAAGGCGGTCCAGCGATTCGAGGTAGGCCGTCATGTCGCCGTCCGGCGGATCCACCACGGTGGTGCTGCCGTTGAGGATGTGGTCTCCCGAGAACAGCAGTCCGTCTTCGAGCAGCACCAGGCACAGGTGGTTGGCGGCGTGCCCCGGCGTGTGCAGCACCTGCAGGCTGTGGCTGCGGCCGGCGCCGGAGACGGCCAGCACCTCGCCGTCGGCGGCGGCGCGGTCGGGGGTGAACTCGCTGGCGGGCCGCGCCGTCGCAGCCGAGGGCAGTCCGAGGATCGCGGGATGGGTGCGGCACAGGGCCTGCAGCGGCCGCGCGCCCGGCGAGTGGTCCGCATGCGAATGCGTGCAGACGATCAGCCGCACGTCCCCGCCGGTGGCGCGCCACAGGCGTTCGATGTGCTCGGCCTCGTTGGGTCCCGGATCGATCACGATGTAGCCGGTGTCGGGGTCGCCCACGATGTAGCTGTTGGTGCCGGGCCCGGTCATCACGCCCGCGTTCGGCGCGGTGAGCCGCACCACGTTCTTCAGCAGCGGCACCGGCTGGTCGACGTGCCACTCCAGCGGGTGCAGCATCTGCCCGTCGGGGCACACCAGCGCGAGCTCGCCGAACGGCGACTCGTGCTCCATGTAGCGCGCTTCGGCGCCGTGGAGCAGGCCGGCGCGCGGACAACTGGTCCACAGCGGCTGCTCCGTGGCGCAGGCCGCGAGCACCGCATCCACCGTCGCGAACTTCTCCAGCCGCTCCAGCGTGCGGATGGTCGGGAAGATGATGAAGAAGCTGCCTTGCTTGTGGCGGGCGAGCGCGTCGGCCGGCCGCACCCACGAAGGCTCGAACTGCTCCGCCTCGTCGGCCACCGGCGACTGGCCCCCGGGCATGCGCGCCACCAGGGAAGGGCACGTCGAAGCGGCGCGGCAGGTCGCGGTCGGTGATCCAGTGCGCGAGCACGTAGACGTCGTCGGCGGCCAGCACCAGCCCGCGCTCGCGGCACTGCGCGGCGAAGGGCGCGTGCCGGTCCAGTGCCGCGATGTCGGCCGCATCGACCGGCCGACCGTCGGCATGCCGCGCCAGCAGCACGCCCAGTTCCTCGAAGCTTTCGCGGATGGCGGCGATGGCCTGCGTGAGGCGGTCGTCGGGCTGCGTCGGGCGGCGGGCGGCGATGGCGTGCGCCTGCGCGTCGGCGGCGTCGATGCCGCCGCCGGGGAAGACGTAGGCGCCGGGCGCGAAGCTCGCCGTCGCGGAGCGGCGCGTCATCAGGCACTCGATGCCCTGCGGCCCGTCGCGCAGCAGCAGGACGGTGGCGGCGGGACGCGTGACCGCGGGTTCGCGCTGAGGGTGCAACAGCTGGCTGGCTCGTACCATGCGGACGATTACATCACGGAGACCCCATGAGCATCCGCAAGGTATTCCTCACGTTCGGCCTGCTGGCGATGGCGTGCGCGCCGGCGCTGGCGCAGACGGCCGGCGCCTGGCCCAGCCGGCAACCGATCAAGCTCGTGGCGGTCTTCCCGCCGGGCGGCTCCGTCGACCAGGTGGCCCGCATCCTGGCGCCGCAGTTGTCTCAGCAACTGGGGCAGAACGTGATCGTGGAGAACAAGGGCGGGGCCTCCGGCTCCATCGGCACGGCGGCCGTCGCCACGTCGCCGGCCGACGGGTACACGTTCGCCGTGGTGTTCGACACCCACGCGGTCAACCCGAGCCTGATTGCCGGCCTGCCGTTCGACACGCGGCGCGACCTGGTTCCGCTGGTGCTGGTGGGCACGTCGGCGATGGTGCTGGCCACGCACGCGGGCTCCGAGTACAAGACCTTCGCCGACGTCGTCGCTGCGGCGAAGGCGAAGAAGAACGTGAGCTACGGCTCGATCGGCTCCGGCAGCCTCGGCCACCTCGCCATGGCGCTGCTCGCGAAGAACGGGTTGGAAGCGCAGCACATCCCGTACAAGGGCGGTGGCCCGCTGATGTCGGATGCGGTGGCCGGCCACGTGCCGCTGTCGATCGGCTCGGTGTTCGTCACCAAGCCGCACATCGACAGCAAGCGCATGCGGCCGCTGGCCGTCACCACCAGCAAGCGCACGGCCGAACTGCCCGACGTGCCCACGGTGGCCGAAAGCGGGTTCGCCGGCTTCGACGCGCCGGCCTGGTGGGCCTTGCTCGCGCCCGCGAAGACGCCGCCCGACATCGTGCGGCGCATGAACGAGGAACTGAACAAGGCGCTGAAGGTCCCCGAGATCGCCCAGCGGCTGGCGGGCCAGGGCATCACCGTGATCGGCGGGACACCCGAGTCCGCGCGGACCTTCATCGACAAGCAGATCGACGTGTGGGCGCAGGTGGTGAAGGAGAACAACATCAAGGCGGATTGAGGCCGCGCCTCGTCGTCCCCGCCAAGGCGGGGACCCGGGCGCCCTGGATTCCCGCCTTCGCGGGAATGACGTTGCTCACTCCGGCGTCACGCCCAGCGCCACCAGGAAAGCGCGCGACCATGTTGTACGTGGCGATCGCGGCCGTGATCTCCACCAGCTCGCCGGTTGCGAAGCGTGCCTTCATCTCGGCGAACAGCGCGTCGTCGACCTTCACGTCGCGCGTCATCTGCGCCGCGTAGCGCGCGACCAGCGCCTCGTCGCCTGCGAGGCCCGTGGGCAAGCCGGACGCACCGGCCTTCACATACGCCTGCAGCGCATCCAGCGATGCCTGCGCGCCGCCGGCGGCCCAGTAGTCGGGCGCATGGTGGTGGTATTCGTAGCTCGCCCCGGTCAGGAGCGCCACCGTGCAGATGCCCAGCTCGCGCAGCTGCCGGCTGGCGCCGAGGCCGGTGCGCACGTTCTTCAGGTACACGTTCCAGCCGCGCGCCAGCGGCTCGCTCCACAGCAGGGCCTTGTCCAGGTTGAGCAGGCTGCCGCCGCGGCGTTCGGGATCGCCTGCACCAGTCGTCGGGCTGCGGCTTGCTCTCGGGGGTCCAGTCGGGGATGCGCATGGCGGCGGTGGCGAGTGAAAAACGCGAGCATAAGCTCATGCCTGCACGCAGCAGTCAGGGTTGCCACAATGGGGGCTACAGCTTTCGAGGAAATCCCATGCGCTTCGCCCGCCGCACCGCCCTTGCCCTGCTTGCCGCACTCTCGCTCGCTCCCGCCGTTCGGGCGCAGGGCGACTGGCCGCAGCACCCCATCACGATGATCATGACCTTTCCGGCCGGTTCGGGCGTGGACGTGGTCGCGCGCACGATCCAGGGCCGCTGGGCAAGGTGCTGGGCCAGCCGGTCGTCATCGACTACAAGGTGGGCGCCGCCGGCAACATCGCCAGCGAGTACGTGGCGCGCGCCAAGCCGGACGGTTACACGCTGGTGTTCGGCACCGCCGCCACCCACGGCAGCAACGCCGCGCTCTACAAGAAGCTGCCCTTCGACGTCGAGACCGACTTCGTGCCGGTCGCGCCGATCCTCGACGTCTCCAACGTGCTCACCATCAACCCCGAGGTGATGAACGTCAAGACGATGAAGGAGTTCGTGGAGCTGGTGCGCGCCAACCCCGGCAAGTACAACTACGCGTCGACGGGCAACGGCACCGGCACGCACATGGCCTTCGCCGAGCTGAACGCGCGCCTGAACCTGAACATGGCGCACGTGCCCTACAAGGGCGGCCCCGAGGCGATGACCTCGGTGCTCAAGGGCGAGACCTGCTGCATCATGAACCAGTGCAGACGGTGCTGTCGCAGTACCAGGCCGGCAAGGTGCGGCTGCTGGGCGTGACCACGGGCAAGCGCGTGCCGGTGGTGAAGGACGTGCCGACGATCGCCGAAAGCGGCATCCCGGGCACGCAGGGCTTCGACAGCTCGATCTGGTTCGCCGTGTTCGCGCCCAAGGGCACCGACGCGGCCGTCGTCGCCAAGCTGAACGCCGCCATCCGCACCGTGCTGCAGACGCCGGAGATCAAGACGAAGCTGGAGAGCCAGGGCAACGCGGTCCGGATCGAAACGCCGGACCAGTTCCGCGCCACCGTCCGCGCCAACCGTGCCAAGTGGGCGGAGGTCGTGAAGGCGGCGAACATCTCGATCGACTGAGCGATCCCGGGCTCAGCGCTCCCCGGGCGGCACGTACCAACGCGTCGCCAGCAGCTCGGGCTCTTCGTGCGCCAGCAGCCGCTTCCAGTGCGCGTCGGCGTCGGCGACGAACAGGTCGCGGGCGATGGCCTGCGAGAGGCGCGTGGCGCCGATCGCCAGGCCGGGGATGTCGCCCGCGATGGCGCCGTGGCTCATCGTGCTGCCCCAGTTGAACAGGTGCATGCACGACAGCGCCTGCGTGTGCTCTCCGGAACGCGAGCGCAGTTCGAAGCCGGCGCCGAGGTACGGGAAGCGCGCGGGTTCCGGGTGCGCCTGCGCCTGCTCGGGCGCCACGTGCCGCGCCCAGTGTCGATGTGCGGCAGGTAGCGCGCGAGCTCCGGCCGGTCGAGCAGGTCCACGTCGAAGCCCGTGCCGAAGATCACCGCGTCGAATCGTTCCGTGCCGGAGGGCGTGGTCACGTCGACACCGTCCGGCGAAGGATGGACGTCCAGCCACGGTGAGGCCAGCCGCAGCGTGAAGCCTGCGTGCGCGTCGCAGCGCCGCACCGTCTCCCGGGGCGGCGGCACCTGCTCGTCGAAGATGTAGGTGTAGAAGCGCCACTTGCGCGCATCGTCCAGCGCTTCGTAGCCCCGGAAGAAACCGCTGAACGAGGTCCACTTGCTCTTGTTCACCTGCGGCAGGATGGGCCGGCGGGCAAACAGCGTGACCCGCGCACCTGCCTCCGGGGCGCAGGCCGCGTTGTCGAAAGCGGAGGCGCCGGCGCCCAGCACGGCCACTTGCTTGCCGCGCAACCCGGCGAAGTCGATCGCGTCCGCCGAGTGGAAGACGCGCGCGGGCGGGCGGGGTCGTCGCGGCGCAGCGAGGGAAATGCGGGCCAGCGCGCGGCGCCGCTGCCGTCGCGGCCGAGCGCCAGCACCAGCTTCCGGGTCCAGACGGTCTCCTCGCCGGCGGCCGAGCCGAGGCGAACGCGCAGCAGGCCAGCTTGGTCGTCCACCGAAAGCAGCGCCGTGCCGTTCTCCACCCGCAGCCCGCAGGTGTCGCGCACCCACAGCAGGTAGTCGCGCCAGTCGATGCGGCCGATCTTGTGCAGCGCCTCCCAGCCGGCGCCGCCGTGCTGCGCCTCGTACCAGGCGCGGAAGGTGAGCGAAGGCACGCCCGTGTCGGGCCCGGTCAGGTGCTTCGGGCTGCGCAGCGTGAGCATCCGCGCATAGGTGCCCCGGGGCCCTCGTGGCCGCGCGCGGCGCGGTCGACGATGCGCAGGTGGGTGATGCCGTCGCGCTGCAGCGCCAGCGCGGCCGTCTGGCCGACCATGCCGGCGCCGGCCACCAGCACGTCGAGCACCGGCTGGCCCTGCGGGCCCGTGGTGGGCGGCACCCAGTTGGGCTTGGGCAGGTTCAGGCGCTCCAGCTCGGCGCGGGCCGGACGGCCGGGCGTTCCAGCGCGGCCGCGTCGCGCGGGCTGGCCGGGGATTGCGGCGGAACCGGGGGCAGGGGAGTGGGCGTGTTCACGGGCGAGAAGATAATCCGCGGATGACGATACAACTGGACTGCTATTACAGCCTGTCCTCGCCGTGGGCCTATTTTGCCGGTCCGCAGCTGGAGGACATCGTGCGGCGGCACAAGGTCAAGCTGGTGCTCAAGCCCTACGACTTCCGTGCCGTGGTGGTGCAGACCGGCGGCATCCCGATCCGCACTCGCCCCGCGCCGCGCCGCAGCTAACACGCGGAGGAGCTCGCGCGCTGGCGCGACTACCTCGGGATGCCGATGAACATCGAGCCCGGTACTACCCCCAGTCCATGCCGGCCGATCCGGAATGGAACAAGGTGACGGGCTGGATGGTGATCGCGGCGCAGCAGCAGGGGCTGGACGCTTTCGTGCTCTCGCACGCGCTGCTGCGCGCGCTGTGGGCCGAGGAGCGCGACACCTCGCAGCCCGAAGTGCGCATCGCCGTCGCCGACGAGAACGGCTACGACGGCGCGGCGCTGCACGCCCGAACGCACGCCGGCGGTGCTGGCCGAATACCGGAAGTTCAGCGACGAGGCCGTGCAGCGCGGCGTGTTCGGCGCCCCGACCTTCATCATCGAAGGCCAGCCCGAACGCTACTGGGGGCAGGACCGGCTGGTGTTCGTCGACCGCGCGCTCGACAGGCTGCGCGGATAATCGCGGCGATGCGCATCCGCTTCACCAAGATGCAGGGAGCCGGCAACGATTTCGTCGTGCTGGACGAAACGCGCGAGCGCCTGCGGCTCACGACGGCGCAGTACCGCCAGCTGGCCGACCGGCACTTCGGCGTCGGCGCCGACCAGATCCTGTCGGTGCGGCCCGCGCCGGCGCCCGGCGTCGACTTCGAATACGTGATCCACAACGCCGACGGCGGCGAGGTGGAGCAGTGCGGCAACGGCGCGCGCTGCTTCGCGCGCTACGTCGCCGACAAGGGCCTGGCGCGCGGCAAGCGCATCCGCGTGCAGACGCTGGGTGGCGTGATCGAGCCGGAGCTCGGCGACGACGGCCGCGTGACGGTGGACATGGGGCCGCCGGTGTTCGACCTTCCCGCCGTGCCGTTCGACGCCGCCGGCCTCTCGCCGCGGGCGCAGGGCAGCTGGCAGGTGTGGGCGCTGGACGAACCGGACGTGGCCGTCGCCGTCCTGTCGATGGGCAACCCCACGCCGTGCAGCAGGTGGCCGACGTGGACACCGCGCCCGTCACCACGCAGGGCCCGCTGGTCGAGCACCACCGCCGCTTCCCGAAGCGCGTCAACGCCGGCTTCATGCAGGTCGTCGACCGCGGCCGCATCCGCCTGCGCGTCTGGGAACGCGGCGCGGGTGAGACACTCGCCTGCGGCACGGGCGCCTGTGCCGCCGTGGTCGCGGGCATCCGCCTCGGCCGGCTCGACGCGCAAGTGGACGTCGAAACACGGGGCGGCCTGCTGACCATCGCGTGGGCGGGCGGCGATGCACCGGTCTTCATGACCGGCCCGGCCGTCACCGTCTTCGAAGGCGAAATCGAATTGCAGGACTGAGAAGCTGTGAACGAGTTGCTCGCACCCGCGTGAGGCCCTGCATGACGTCTTTCATTCACCAGGATCGCGTCCCGGCCTCACCCTTCGGGCCGGGGCACCTCAGGGCGCACGCGTGCGTCGCGCTCCTTGCCCGGGCGGAAAGCCCGGGCTGCGGACCGCGCCTTCGCCTGCACCCTGAGCCACCCCGTCGCGGGCACGATCAACTCATTCACAGCTTCTGACATGGCCAACGACCAGATGAACCCGATCACCGAAGACGACATCGCCAACTACCCGGCCAACAGCCCCGATTTCTTCGAGCGGCACGCGCAGCTGCTCGCGGCGGTGCAGCTGACCAGCCCGCACGGCAACCGCGCGGTCAGCCTGCAGGAGCGGCAGGCCGAGATGCTGCGCGAGAAGATCAAGGCGCTGGAGCACCGCATCATGGACATGGTGCGGCACGGCAACGAGAACATGGTGATCTCCGACCGCATCCACCGCTGGGCCCGCAGCCTGCTGCTGGTGCAGTCCACCCGCGCGCTGCCGGCCACGCTGGTCGCCGAACTGCAGGGCCAGTTCATGGTGCCGCAGGTGGCGCTCAAGGTCTGGGACGTGGACGAGCGCTATGCGCAGGAGCCGTTCGCGCAGGGCGTGAGCGAAGACGCGCGCACCTTCGCCGCGTCGCTCACGCAGCCGTACTGCGGCGTCAATTCGGGCATCGAGGCGGCCGGCTGGCTGGGCGATCCCGGCACGGCGATGTCGATCGCGCTGATCCCGCTGCGCGTCGGCGCCGTCAGCGCGCCGGGCCCCGCCTTCGGCATGCTGGTGCTGGCGTCGCCGGATCCGCAGCGCTTCCAGTCGGGTCTGGCCACCGACTTCCTCGAGCGCATCGCCGAACTGGCGAGCGCCGCGCTCTCGCGGCTGCGCCCGCGCTGAGGCCATGGACGAAAGCGGTCTCGTCGATCGCTACCTCGAGCACGTCCGCGTCGAGAAGCGGCTGGCCGCCCGCACCGTCGAACTCTATTCGCTCGACCTGCGGAAGCTCTCCGACAACGCCGCCGCGGCCGGCGTGCCGCTCACGCAAGTGCAGAACGCGCACATCCGCCGCTGGGTCGCGCAGATGCACGGCGGCGGCCGCAGCGGCCGCGGCATCGCGCTGATCCTCTCCGGCTGGCGCGGGTTCTACACCGGCTGGGCCGCGAAGGCCTGGTCAAGAGCAATCCGGCGCAGGACGTGCGGGCGCCGAAAGCGCCCAAGCCACTCCCCAAGGCGCTGAGCGTCGACGACGCCGTGCAGCTGGCCGAATACGGCAACGACGACGCCGATCCCCGGCTCGAAGCGCGCGACGCCGCGATGGTCGAACTGCTGTACGGCTGCGGGCTGCGCGTCGGTGAACTGGTGGGCCTCGACGCGCAGGCCAGCGCCGCCGCCAAGGGCTGGATCGACCTGCAGGCCGGCGAGGCGCACGTGCTGGGCAAGGGCAGCAAGCGGCGCAGCGTGCCGGTCGGCGCCAAGGCGCTGGAGGCGCTGCGGCACTGGCTCGCGGTCCGTGCGCTGCATCCGCACGCGGGGGCGGCGGCGCTCTTCACCGGGCGCCTCGGCGCGCGGCTGAGCGCGCAGGGCGTGTGGCAACGCCTGAAGCAGCGCGGCCGGCAGGCCGGGCTGGCGATGCCGGTGCATCCGCACATGCTGCGGCACTCGTTCGCCAGCCACCTGCTGCAGTCCAGCGGCGACCTGCGCGCGGTGCAGGAGTTGCTGGGTCACGCCAACATCGGCACCACGCAGGTCTACACGCGCCTCGACTTCCAGCACCGGCCAAGGTGTACGACGCCGCGCACCCGCGCGCGTACCGCCTCAAGAAGTGAGTTCGCCCGCGCGGCTGCCCACGGGGGCAACGCGCGACAGCATGAACACCGCGCGCTTGCCGTCGTCGGGCGCGGTGGCCAGCAGCATTTCCAGCCGGCCGATCAACTGCGCAGGGTCGTCGCCGTCCATCGGGATCAGCGCCTGCGCCACGCGCACCCGGGCCGCCCATTCGAGCGGCCGGTTCTTGAACGGCATCAGGCAGCGCGCCACGATGCGCGGGGCCGCTTCCGCCACCTCGTCCGCCTTGAGCGGCCCTTCCAGCAGCACGCCGAAGCGGTGGTGCGACAGGCGGGCGACGGTGTCGATCTCGCGCGATCCGGCCAGCAGCCGGCCGGCGACGCGCAGGATCAGCTCCCGCATGGCGTCGCTGCCGAAGTCCCGCTTGATGGGGTCGATGTTGGCGATGTCCACCAGCAGGATCGCGCTGCGCAGCTTCAGGCGCTGCGAGCGGTTGATCAGCCGGACCAGGCGCTCCCGGAACACCTGCGCGTTGAGCAGGCCGGTCGCCGGGTCGATGCGCTCCGTGCCCCGGATGCGGCGGATGTGCTCGCGGCGGTGCTGGCTGCGGATCGCCAGCAGCACCAGCAGCATCGGCAGCTCGATCGCGATGCCCACCTGCATGGCGTGCGCGGTCCAGAAGCTCACCGGGATCAGGCTGGCCGCGCGCGCGAGCGGGAACACGGCGCCCACCATCACCGGCGTGGAGGCGAGCAGCAGCCGGGCGCGTAGCGGTCGCCGCGCCAGTGGCCCGTGCGAGCAGGCAGATCGAAGCCGTCATCGCGATGGCCGAGTAGCCGATGATCAGCACCGACCGGCCGGTGATCTCCGCATGCAGGATGGCCGCCGCCACCGGCAGCGAGAGCGCCGCGGCCGCGATCATCAGCACGTACAGCCGCCGCGAGCGGGCGCGCAGCGAGACGACCGCGGTGGCGAACCAGAGCGACGCGGCCGCCCCGACCACCGGCAGCACCTGCGGCGCCATGTCGTTCCACCAGGGGCCAGTTCGGCCACAGGTGCAGGCCCGCCATGCCGGTCAGCGATGCCTGCGTGAGCCCCATCAGCGCCACCGACAGCGCCAGCAGCGAATACGCGGGATCGCGCAGCCGCGGCGCCGACGATCCCGAGCAGGCACACCAGCGCCGCCAGGCCGAAGTACATGCCCAGCACCAGCGAAGCGCGCTGTTCCCGGCGGATGACGAAGCCCTCGCTCACGAAGTCGAGCGGCGCGCTGAAGTTGGGCGCGTTCTCGACGCGAAGCAGGTAGTTGCGCGGCACCTCGGCCGACACCGCCAGCGGCAGCAGCGGGAAGCGGTGCGGCAGCGGCCATTCGGCGACGGGCAGCATGTCGCCCGCGCTTTGCGACGCCCAGCCGCCGGCGTGGTCGTCGCGGTACAGCGTGGCGCGGTTCACGCCCGGGTAGAGCACGCGCAGGTACCAGCGCTCGGCGTCGGGCGCGGGTGGCACCACGAAGCGGAACCACAGCACCTCGCCCCGCCCGAGCTTGTAGACGGCGTCGGGGGCGGTCGGCTGCCAGTTGGCCGCGCCGCTCCAGACCTCCTCGGGCCGCAGCGTCCCGCTGCGGTCGATCCGAGCGTCGCCCCAGTCCAGCAGCGCCACCGGTTGCTGGCGGGCGTCCAGCTCGAGCGAAGTCCGGGCGGCGGCAGGCCAGCGGCCAGCAGCGTCCACAGCAGGAGCGCGGCCGCCGCGGCGAGGCGGAGGCCGGGGAAGGAAAAGTGCGCTCATCTCCGTTGGACTTCGTTGTTGTTGCACATTCTTACTGTTTGCGGCGCCCGCGACAATAGGCGCATGAAAGTCATCCGCCTGCGCGAAGGCCGCGACCGCTCCCCTGGTGCGCCGCCACCCCGGATCTTCGACTCCGCCGTCGCCAAGGGCGGGGGCGACCCGTGCGAGACGGTGCGGGTCGAGTCGCAGGACGGGCGTTTCCTGGCCCGGGCGGCGTTCAGCCCCGCCTCCAAGATCCGCGCCCGGGCCTGGAGCTTCGACGAAGCCGACCGCATCGACGCGGCTTTCTGGCGCGCCGCTGCGCGGAGGCGGTGGCGCTGCGGGCGCGGCTGGCCGTGGCCAGCGACGGCGTGCGGCTGGTCCACGGCGAGTCCGACGGCCTGCCCGGGTTCATCGTCGATCGCTACGGCGACACGCTGGTCGCGCAGTTCCTGTCGGCGGGCGCCGAGCGCTGGAAGGCCCAGCTCGCCGACGCCATGCTGCAGGCCACCGGCCTGTCCCGGCTGTACGAGCGCTCGGACGCCAGTTCGCGCGGGCTGGAAGGGCTGCCGGAGGTCACCGGGTGGCTGCGCGGCGAGGGCCCGACCGAACTCACCATCGCCGAGCACGACTGGAAGTTCTCGCTCGACATCGCCACCGGCCACAAGACCGGCTTCTACCTCGACCAGCGCGAAAGCCGCGCGCGCTTCGCCGGCTGGGTGCGCCGCACGGGCGCGCGCCGGGTGCTCAACTGCTACTGCTACACCGGCGGCTTCACGGTCGCGGGCTTCGCCGGCGGGGCGACCGAGGTGACGTCGATCGACTCGTCCGGGCCTGCGCTCGAGCGGGCGCGCGCCAACGTGGCGCTCAACGGCTTCGACGCCGCGCGCGCCGAGTTCCCCGGACGCCGACGTGAACGAGAGCCTGCGCCGCTTCGGCCGGAGCCGGCCGCCAGTTCGACGCCATCGTGCTCGACCCGCCCAAGCTGGCGCCGACGGTGGCGCACGCCGAACGGGCCGCGCGCGCCTACAAGGACATCAACCGGCTGGGCCTGAAGCTGCTGGCGCCGGGCGGCGTCCTGCTGACGTATTCGTGCTCGGGCGGCATCTCGGCCGACCTGTTCCACAAGATCGTCGCGGGCGCCGCCGCCGACGCCGGTGTCGACGGCTACATCGTCGACCGCACCGGCGCCGCGCCGGATCATCCGATGACGCTGGCCTTCCCGGAGGGGGAGTACCTCAAGGGGCTGGCCGTGGTGCGCAAGTAGAGAGAAGGCGGACAGCCGGACAGCCGGACGCAGAGGTCGCAAAGGGTACGCAGAGGACGCAAAAGAACAGCCAGAAAACGTTGGGTCCTGGTTTCCTTTCGCGTCCTCTGCGTATCCTTCGCGTCCTCTGCGTCCGGTATTCGGGTGTTCCGGCAGCGCCTCCGCTCGACCGCCGCTAAACTCGTTCACCGCAGAATCGAGCAACACCATGAGCCTCATCCCCGTCACCATCCTCACCGGCTTCCTCGGCTCGGGCAAGACCACCCTGCTCAAGCGCGTGCTGGGCGAAGCGCATGGCCAGAAGATCGCCGTCATCGAGAACGAGTTCGGCGAGGAGAACATCGACAACGACATCCTGGTCAGCGAGACCAACGAGCAGATCGTCCAGATGAGCAACGGCTGCATCTGCTGCACGATCCGCGAAGACCTCCGCGCCACCCTGCAGCTGCTGGCCGCCAAGAAGCGCAAGGGCATGCTCGATTTCGAGCGCGTCGTGATCGAGACGACCGGGCTGGCGGACCCGGGACCGGTGGCGCAGACATTCTTCATGGACGACGAGATCGCCGAGAGCTACCTGCTCGACTCGATCCTGACGCTGGTGGACGCCAAGCACGCCCCGCAGCAGCTGAACGACCGCCGAGGGCGCGCCGCCGTGGGCTTCGCCGACCAGATCTTCATCAGCAAGACCGACCTGGTGGCGCAGGACGAAGTGCAGGCGCTCGTGCATCGCCTGAAGCACATGAACCCGCGGGCGCCGCAGACGCTGGCGCACTTTGGCGAGGTGCCGATCAAGGACGTCTTCGACCTGCGGGGGTTCAACCTCAATTCCAAGCTGGAGATCGACCCCGATTTCCTGAAGGAAGACGACCACGCGCACGCGCACCACGACCACGGCCATGCGCATGACCACGATCATGAACATGGCGAGCACTGCGACCACCCGCACCACCATCACCACGACGACGACGTCAAGAGCTTCGTGTTCCGCTCGGAACGCCCGTTCGACCCGGCCAAGCTCGAGGACTTCCCGGGCGCCGTGGTCAACATCTACGGCCCGCGCATGCTGCGCTACAAGGGCGTGCTGCACATGAAGGGCACCGAGCGCAAGGTGATCTTCCGGGGCGTGCACCAGCTGATGGGAAGCGACCGGGCCCGCAATGGGGCGAGGGCGAGACGCGCAACAGCAAGATGGTCTTCATCGGCATCGACCTGCCGCGCGACATCTTCCTGCAGGGCCTGGAGCAGTGCCTTGTCTGACGCGGGCGCGCGGCGCGGTCCGAGCCGCGCCCGCTAGGGCCCCGCGCTACGCTGGCGCGCTTGAACATCCAGCGTCTCGCCGGTCCTTCCATGTTTGTCGCGCTTGCGCAACTCACGGACTTTGCACTTAGCAGGGAAGGCCTGGCGCGCGCCGACGAAAAGGAGGGCCACGGCCGTGCAACGCATGACAATCAGGGTATAAAGCGCGGTCATGAAGGCGCTTCACCCAGAACAAAAGGCAGGTTTGCGGGCATTTTTCCCGCAGCCGCCGGCGCCGACGACGCGAGGAGACGGGAAGTGAAGGCTCAGCCCAAGGTCGCTGCGAAAACCAGTCAAACGCCGGTCAAGGCCAAGCCCGCTGCCAAGGCCGTGAAGCCCGCCGCGAAGGTGGCCGGGCCCGCAGCCAAGGCCCCCGCGAAGAAGGCCGCGACGAAGCCCGCTCCCAAGCCGGCCGCCAAGCCGGCGGCCAAGGCGGCCACGAAGGTGGCCGCGAAGAAGGCGCCTGCCAAGGTGGCCAAGCCGGCCGCGAAGCCGGACACCCGTTCGGCCGCCGGCAAGGCGCTGGGCGCGGCGGTGAAAGCCGTCGTGTCGGGCGCCAAGGCGGTGGTCGCCGCGGCCCGCAACATTCCCGCCAAGGCGGCGGCCGCTCCCGCAAAGGGTGCCGCAGCCAAGGCTTCCCCCACAACCCCGGCCCCGAAAGCCGCTCCCGCGCAAGCGAAGCCGACTTCGGCGCAATCCGTGCAGAAGGCCCAGCCTGCTGCCCGCGCGCCCTACACGTCGCCTCCGCCGCCCGCGCCGGGCACCTTCGGGTCCGCCAAGGCAACGTATACCCCCATGGCCAATCCATCCGTCCTGACGCCCCCTCCCGTCGTCGTCGTCAAGAAAGACCCGAAGCTCGCGAACAACTGGAAGACCAAGTCCGCCGAGGAGCTGTCGGACGCCGAGGTGCTGGCAATGCCCGACACCGAGTACATGAACGACAAGCAGATGGCGTTCTTCCGCCTGAAGCTGCAGCAGCTCAAGACCGAGATCCTGAACAGCGCCGGCGAAACCACCGAGCACCTGCGCGAAGACACGGTCATCGTCCCCGATCCCGCCGACCGCGCGACGATCGAGGAAGAGCACGCGCTCGAACTGCGCACCCGCGACCGCGAACGCAAGCTGCTCAAGAAGATCGAGCAGTCGATCGCACGCATCGACGCCGGCGACTACGGCTACTGCGACGAGACCGGCGAGCCGATCGGCGTCGGCCGCCTGCTGGCCCGCCCGACCGCCACGCTGTCGCTCGAGGCGCAACAGCGCCGCGAGCTGAAACAGAAGATGTTCGGCGACTGACCCGGTCCACGGCAGTATCCCACCCGATGCCCACGAAAGACGATTCCGCCCCAGACTGCTTTCGAGGTGGTGCGGTTCGTCAAGAACCCCTCCACCAGCTGGGGCGACCTCGAGCAGGAGACCGACCGGGAGAGCTCGTACTCCAAGCAGATGCTCAAGGAGATGATCGAGCGCAAGCGGCGCAACGACTTCGTGCGCAAGCGCGAGTTCGACATGCTCCGCAAGATGCGCCGGTCCGAGGTGCTGGCGGGCCAGGATCCGGGGGCGCGGCCTCGTTCTTCCAGAGCTCGATGCCGTCCAAGCCGGACGACCGCGCCACCACGCTCAAGAAGATCGACGAGATCGAGGCGCAGATGTCCATGCAGTGGTGGAAGACCAAGCATGGCGACCGCACCGGCGCCAGCGGCTTTCCGGTCTCCTCGCACGTGCCGCCCGACGTGATGCGCCCCGGCGCGCCGCCGACGGCCAGCAGCTATTCGCGCACCAACCCGCAGCCGCTGTCGGCCGACGCGCGCCCGCCCGTCACCGGTGAAGCGCCGCTGATGGAATCCGTGCTGCCTGAAGCCACCACGCAAGCCCTCGGGCTGGTGGCGGCGCAGGCGAGCGCCGCCGTGCCGCTGCCCGCCGCGCCGGCTCCCGCGTCGACGCCGATGTTCGCCACGCCCTCGCCGGCCCGGCCGCAGGCGCCGGCCACGCCGCCGCCGGCGCGCGCGGCCGCCCCGGCGCCCACGCGTGCCCCGGCCGGCATCCCGCCGCCATCGAGCCTGCCTTCGGGCCTGAACGGCGAGCGCAGCGGTCCGCCTTCCAGCATCTTTTCGCACTCCAAGCAGATGGCGATCGATGTCGAGGAGATCGCGCACGACCCGGAACTGGAAGAAGCCTCGATCCGCTTCGCCAACGGCGACGACGCCGGCGCCGAGGCGGGCCTGCTCGAAGTGCTGGGCCCGCAAGGCGGGCGCGTCGACCACGACGAAACCTGGCTGACGCTGTTCGACCTGTACCGCGCCACCGGCCGGCAGGACCGCTACGAAACGGCCGCCATCGAATTCGCGGGCCGCTTCGGCCGTTCCGCGCCGCAGTGGTTCTCGCTGCCCGAGATCGTCGGCCGCATGAACCAGCCGGCGCCGCCCGCGCCCAGCGGCAATGCCATCGCCGACTGGAGCTGCCCGCCGGTGTTCGGCACGCAGACGCTGGCGGCGATGAACGCGGCGCTGGCCAAGGCGACGCCGCCGTGGCGCCTGAACTGGACCAAGCTGGCCTCGGTGGTCGACTCCGCCGTCGAGCCGCTCGCCCGGCAGTTCGCGCAGTGGGCCGCCCAGCCGGTGCAGTTGCGCTTCATCGGCGCCGAGACGCTGGAGCGCGTGCTCAAGGACGCGACGCCTTCCGGCGACCGCAGCGCCAACCCGGCGTGGTGGAAGCTGCGCATGGAAGTGCTGCGGGTGATGCACCGCCCGGACGAATTCGAACTGGTGGCGCTCGACTACTGCGTCACCTACGAGGTGTCGCCGCCGTCGTGGGACAGCGCGCGCTGCGAGTTCAAGCCGCTGCAGTCCGACGGCAGCTATGTCGCCGGCCACACCATCGTGGGCGACGCCTACCGCGATTCCGTCATGTCGGTGATGACCGGCTACGGCGACTCCGGCCACGCCGCGATGAACTCGCAGATGTCGAGCATTGCGACCGTGGAGCTCTCCGGCCTGATCCTCGGCGACGGCAAGGAAGCGCTGGAGCTGCTGCAGGCCAAGCTCCGGGGATGCCGACGTGATGGTGGTCTCCTGCGCGCGGCTGATCCGCACCGATTTCACCGCGGCCGGCACGCTGCTCAACTGGGTGACGGCGCGGCAGGCCGAGGGCCGGCAGGTGCAGTTCGTCGAGGTGCACCGGCTGGTCGCCGCGTTCTTCAACGTGATCGGCATCAGCGAGCACGCCCGCGTGTCGGTGCGGCAGGACTGAACCCGCGCCCGCGGGTTGCATTTCCCCGCGCCCGCCCCAAGCTGCCGGGGCTATGGAACAATTTCACGGCACGACCATCGTCAGCGTGCGGCGCAAGACGCCCGACGGCCGCTGGCAGGTAGCGATCGGCGGCGACGGGCAAGTCACCCCGGGCAACATCGTCGTCAAGGGCACGGCCCGCAAGGTGCGCAAGCTCTACCACGACAAGGTGATCGCGGGCTTCGCCGGCGCCACCGCCGACGCCTTCACGCTGTTCGAGCGCTTCGAGGGCAAGCTCGAGAAGCACCGGGGCCACCGGTGCGCGCGGCGATCGAACTCACCAAGGACTGGCGCACCGACCGCGTGCTGCGCAAGCTCGAAGCCATGCTGGCCGTGGCCGACCGAGACGCCTCGCTGATCATCACCGGCAACGGCGACGTGCTCGAACCCGAGCACGGCATCATCGCCATCGGCTCGGGCGGCGGCTATGCGCAGGCCTCGGCCAAGGCGCTGCTGGACAACACCGAACTGCCCGCGCGCGACATCGTCAAGAAGTCGCTGGAGATCGCCGGCGAACTTTGCATCTACACCAACATGAACCACACGATCGAGGTGCTGGAGTAGCAACCCGTGCCGTTTGAAACCTTTGAACGCAGAGGGCGCAAAGTGTCCGCAGAAAGCGCAGAAAACTTCCTGAATCCTTTTGCGATTTCTGCGCCTCCTCTGCGCCCTCTGCGTTCCTGAACCCGAATTCGCGACCCCCATGTCCTCCATGACCCCCAGAAATCGTCTCTGAACTCGATCGGCACATCGTCGGGCAGGCCGACGCCAAGCGCGCCGTGGCCATCGCGTTGCGCAACCGCTGGCGCCGCCAGCAGGTCGACGAGAAGCTGCGCCACGAGATCACGCCCAAGAACATCCTGATGATCGGGCCGACCGGCGTCGGCAAGACCGAGATCGCCCGCCGCCTGGCCAAGCTTGCGGACGCGCCCTTCATCAAGGTCGAAGCGACCAAGTTCACCGAAGTGGGCTACGTCGGCAAGGACGTCGATTCGATCATCCGCGACTTGGCCGAGATGGCCGTGAAGCAGACCCGCACCACCGAGATGCGCAAGGTGCGCACGCGCGCCGAAGACGCGGCGGAAGACCGCATCCTGAACGTGCTGATCCCGGTCGCGCGCGGCGAAGAGCCGGCGACGGACAACACCGCGCGCCAGGTGTTCCGCAAGAAGCTGCGGCAGGGCGAACTCGACGACAAGGACATCGAGATCGACGTCGCCGATGCCAAGCCGCAGGTGGAGATCATGAGCCCGCCCGGCATGGAGGAAATGACCGAGCAATTGCGCGGCATGTTCAGCCAGATCGGCGGCGTGCGGCGCAAGACGCGCAAGCTGAAGATCGCCGAGGCGATGAAGCTGCTGGTCGAAGAGGAAGCCGCGAACCTCGTCAACGAGGAAGAGATCCGCGCCCGTGCGGTGGCCAACGCGGAGCAGAACGGGATCGTCTTCATCGACGAGATCGACAAGGTGACCTCGCGCGCCGAAGGCTCGGGCGCCGAGGTGTCGCGGCAGGGCGTGCAGCGCGACCTGCTGCCGCTGGTGGAAGGCACGACGGTCACCACCAAGTACGGGCCGATCCGCACCGACCACATCCTGTTCATCGCCAGCGGCGCGTTCCACCCGGCGAAGCCCAGCGACCTGATCCCCGAACTGCAGGGCCGCTTCCCGATCCGCGTGGAGCTGCAGTCGCTGTCGGTGCAGGACTTCGAGGCGATCCTGACCAGCACGCATGCGTCGCTGGTCAAGCAGTACGAGGCGCTGCTGGCCACTGAAGGCGTGACCTCTCGCCTTCACTCCCGAGGGCGTGACGCGGCTGGCCCAGATCGCCTACGACGTGAACGAGCGGACCGAGAACATCGGCGCCCGCCGGCTCTCCACGGTGATGGAGCGGTTGCTCGACGAGGTGAGCTACGACGCGGCGAAGCTCGAGGGCCAGACCGTCACCATCGACGGCGCCTATGTCGATGTGAGGCTGGCGCAACTCAGCCGTAATGAGGACCTTTCGCGCTACATCCTCTGACGCTTGCGCCTGAGCCTGCGAAAGCACTTTCACAGCCCAGCGTAAGTGCTTGCTTTAGAACGGTTTTCGCTGCCGTCCTGCCTGCGAAAACCGCGCTAAGTCCTTGATTTCATTGCCAAAAATTACCACCTCGGTATTGCGCCGCTGAGTTTTCCTGCTACAGTGCAAAAAGTGCAATTAAGTGGTGGAAAGCGGCTGGGCCGCCCACCGATTGCCGGTTGTTCACTGCAAAGGCAAACACGGGTGTTCCAGGGGCGCGTCATCGCTGAGTCTCGATGCCAAGGGGCGGCTGTCCATGCCGACCCGGCATCGCGACGTGCTGGCCGCCACGGCCGGCAACCAGCTGACGATCACCAAGCACCCGCACGGCTGCCTGATGGTGTTCCCCCGCCCCGAGTGGGAAAAGTTTCGTGAACGCATCGCCGCGCTCCCCATGGACGCGCAGTGGTGGAAGAGAATCTTCCCGGGCAACGCCATGGACGTGGAGCTCGACGGCACCGGCCGCGTGCTGGTGTCGCCGGAACTGCGCGCGGCGGCCGGGATTGCGAAGGACACGATGCTGCTCGGAATGGGCAATCACTTCGAGCTGTGGGACAAGGCGACCTACGAGGCCAAGGAGGCCGAGGCCATGCGGGGCGGGATGCCCGAGGCCTTCCAGGACTTTTCTTTCTGAAGGCGGGCGGTGGCAGGCACATGGCAACACACCACCGTCTTGTTGAACGAAGCAGTCGAAGCGCTCGTCACCAAGCCGGATGGAACTTATGTCGACGCGACCTTCGGGCGCGGCGGGCACTCGCGCCTGATCCTCTCGCGGCTCGACGAGGTCGGCCGGCTGATCGCCTTCGACAAGGACCCGGAAGCCGTGGCGGTCGCCAATGCGATCGACGACCAGCGCTTCTCCATCCGGCACCGGGGTTCTCCTCGCTCGGCGAACTGCCGGCGGCGAGCGTCACGGGGCTGCTGCTGGACATCGGCGTGAGCTCGCCGCAGATCGACAACCCGGAACGCGGTTTCTCCTTCCGCAACGACGGACCGCTGGACATGCGCATGGACCCCACGCGCGGGCAGAGCGCGGCGGAGTTTTTGGCCACCGCCACGGTGGAGCAGATGACGGAGGTGATCCGTGACTATGGCGAAGAACGGTTTGCTTTTCAGGTTGCAAAGGCGATTGCAGCTCGGCGACAGGAACGGGGCCCTCTTGCAACCACCGCCGAACTGGCCGAGCTCGTGGCTCGTACGGTCAAAACCCGCGAGCAGGGCCAGACCCTGCAACGCGCACATTTCAGGCTCTTCGGATTTTCGTCAACGCCGAGCTTGAAGAGCTGCAACAGGCGCTAGAGGCGAGCCTGCACGTGCTGCAACCCCAAGGCCGCCTGGTGGTGATCGCCTTCCACTCGCTGGAAGATCGCATCGTCAAGCAGTTCATCGCCAAGCACTCGCGCGACGAGGTGGACCGCCGCGCGCCCTTCGCCGCGCCGAAGCCGATGCGGCTGAAGGCGCTGGAGCGGGTGAAGCCCAGCGAAGCGGAAGTGCGCGGCAACCCGCGTTCGCGCAGCGCGATCATGCGCGTGGCCGAACGCACCGGGGTGCCGGCATGATGACCCGCCTCAACATCTTCCTGCTCGTCGCGCTGATCGCCAGCGCGCTGTACCGGTGCAGGTGCAGTACGAGTCGCGCCGCCTCTACACCGAGATCGAGAAGGCGCAGAGCGAGTTCCGCAAGCTCGAGACCGAGAACGAGCGCCTGCAGGTGGAAAAGCGCGCGCAGGCCACGCCGGCGCGCGTGGAGAAGCTGGCGCGCGACCAGCTGCAGATGCGCGCGGCGACGCCCGCCATCACCCAGTACGTCACGCTGCAAGGCGTGGCCGGCGGAGCCGCCAAATGACGCGCCGTCCGCCCCGCGCGCCGTCGCCTACACCACGAGCCCGCTGCTGGCCAGCCGCACGCCGGTGTGGCGCAGCAAGTTCATCGTGGCCGGCATCGCGCTCGCCTTCCCGGGCCCGGCCGGCCGCGCCTCCCGGGTGCAGGTGTTCGGCAACGAGTTCTACCGCAAGCAGGGCGAGGTGCGCTTCGCCCGCACGCTGGAGCTGCCCGCCAACCGCGGCCGCATCTTCGACCGCAACGGCCTGCTGCTGGCCAGCAGCGTGCCCGTGCCCAGCATCTGGGCCATCCCGGAAGACGTCGAGCGCGAGCCGAAGAAGCTGGCGCAGCTGGCGAAGCTGCTGGAGATGACGCCGGCCGACCTGGCGAAGAAGCTCGAGGACCAGGACCGCAGCTTCGTGTGGCTCAAGCGCCAGTCGACGAGAGCGTCGCCAGGCAGGTGGCCGCGCTCGACCTCAAGGGCATCTACCAGCGCAAGGAATACCGCCGCCAGTATCCCGAGGGCGAAGCGGCCGCGCACGTGGTCGGCTTCACCAACGTGGAAGACAACGGCCGAGGGGGCGTGGAGCTCGCCTTCAACAAGGACCTGGGCGGCCGCAGCGGATCGCGCCGCGTGATCAAGGACCGCCTCGGCCGCATCGTGGAGGACGTGGTCGAACAGGTGCCGCCGGTGGACGGCCGCGACCTGACCCTGTCCATCGACAGCAAGGTGCAGTTCTTCGCCTACCAGAAGCTGCGCGACGCCGTGATCGCCAACAAGGCCGGGGCGGGCAGCGTCGTGGTGCTGGACACGACCACCGGCGAAGTGCTGGCCCCGCCAACTACCCGAGCTACAACCCGAACAAGCGGCAGAACCTGTCGGGCGAGCAGCTGCGCAACCGCGCGCTCACCGACACCTTCGAGCCCGGTTCGACCATGAAGCCGATCACCGTCGCCGCCGCGATGGAGCTCGGCCGCGTGCGCGCCAACACGATCATCGACACGTCACCCGGCCGCTATGCGATGGGCGGCTTCACGATCAACGACACGCACAACTACGGCGTGCTCGACGTGAACGGCGTCATCCAGAAATCGAGCAACGTCGGCGCGCTCAAGATCGCGCAGAAGATGAGCCCGCAGGAGATGTGGGAGACCTTCACGGCGCTGGGCTACGGCCAGAAGCCGCAGATCGCCTTCCCGGGCGCGGTGCCGGGCCGGCTGCGCGCGTGGAAGACCCTGGAAGCCGGTGGAGCAGGCAACCATGTCGTACGGCTACGGCCTGTCGGCGTCGCTGTTCCAGATGGCGCGTTCGTACACCGCCTTCGCGCACGACGGCAACATCATTCCCACGACGATCCTCAAGAGCAGCGAACCGGTCGCGGGCACGAAGGTGTTCTCGGAGGAGCACGCCAAGCAGGTGCGCCACATGCTGTGGCTGGCGGCGGGCCCCGGCGGCACCGGCCAGAAGGCGCAGACGGTGGGCTACTCGGTCGGCGGCAAGTCGGGCACCGCGCGCAAGCAGGTGGGCAAGAGCTACGCGTCGGGCAAGTACCGTTCGTGGTTCACCGGCATGGCGCCCATCGACAAGCCGCGCATCGTGGTGGCCGTGATGATCGACGAGCCGAGCGCGGGCGCCTACTACGGCGGCACGGTCGCCGGCCCGGTGTTCAGCGAAGTGGTGCAGCAGACGCTGCGCCTCATGAGCGTGCAGCCCGACATGAGCGTCAAGCCGCAGATCGTGGTGCAGCCGGTGGAGGAGTCGTTCTGATGCGCGTCCTCCGCACGCCCGCCGAAGCGGTGGAATGGCTGCGCGCGCGCGGCGCCGGCGACCTGCAGTGCGACAGCCGCAAGGTCGACGCTGCGCAGGGCTTCATCGCCTGGCCCGGCGCCGCCACCGACGGCCGCAAGTCGTGCCGCAGGCGCTGCGGCAAGGCGCCGTGGCCTGCCCGGTCGAACAGGCGGGCAGCGAAGCGTTCGGCTTCACGGGCGATGCCGTCGCCGCGTACGCCGGCCTGAAGGCCGCCACCGGCGACATCGGCGCGCTGTTCTACGGCGAGCCGAGCCGCACGCTGGACGTGCTCGCGATCACCGGCACCAATGGCAAGACCTCCACGGCGTGGTGGCTGGCGCAGGCGCTGGCGAACGTCGGCATGCCTTGCGGCCTGGTGGGCACGCTCGGCGTCGGCCGTCCGCCGCACGTCGAAACCACCGGCCTGACGACGCCCGATCCGGTGCTGATGCAGCGCCACTTCCGCCGCTTCCTCGACGAAGGCCTGAAGGCGTGCGCGATCGAGGCGTCGTCGATCGGCATCGTGGAACGCCGCATGGCCGGCACGCACGTGCGGGTGGCGGGCTTCACCAACTTCACGCAGGACCACCCGGATTACCACGGCTCGATGGAGGCGTACTGGGACGCCAAGGCGGCGCTGTTCCGCTGGGCCGGCCTGCAGGCGGCCGTGCTGAACATGGACGATCCCAAGGGCGAGGTGCTGCGCGCCGAGCTCGAAGGCAAGCTCGACGTGTGGTCCGTGTCCTGCGAGCGGGATGCGCGCCTGCGTGCGCTGGACATCGGCTACGAAGACGGCGGGCTGCGCTTCACGGTGGCCGAAGGCGCCGAGCGCCATCCGTTGCGCACGCAACTGATCGGCCAGTACAACGTTTCGAACCTGCTCGGCGCGCTGGGCATGATGCGCGCGCTGGGCGTGCCGCTGCGCGAGGCCGTCGCCGCCTGCACCGACCTGCTGCCGGTGCCGGGCCGCATGGAGCGCCTTGCCGTCGCCGGCCAGCCGCTGGTGGCCGTGGATTACGCGCACACGCCCGACGCACTCGACAAGGGCCTGCAGGCGCTGCGCCCGCTCGCGCAGCAGCGCGGCGGCCAGCTGTGGTGTGTCTTCGGCTGTGGCGGCCGCGACCCCGTCAAGCGTCCGCTGATGGCCGCGATGGCCGAACTGCACGCCGACCGCGTGGTGGTGACCAGCGACAACCCCCGCAGCGAGTCGCCGCAGGCCATCATCGACCAGTGCTGCAAGGCTTCACGGCGCGCGACGCCGCTGAAGTGCAGGCCGACCGCGCCCGCGCCATCGCGCAGGCGATCGCTTCCGCCGCCGCCGAGGACGTGATCCTGGTCGCCGGCAAGGGACACGAGGACTACCAGAGATCGCGGGCGTGAAGCACCCGTTCTCCGACCAGGCGCACGCACGGGCGGCGCTGGAGGCCGGGCATGACGATGATGACTTTGGGCCAGCCCACCAATGGCTGCGCGGCTCCGTGCTGCGCGGCGATCCGCAGACCGCCATCGCGCGCGTGCACACCGACACCCGCACGCTGCAGGCAGGCGACCTGTTCGTGGCGCTCAAGGGCGAGCGCTTCGACGCGAATGACTTCATCGCGGACGCTGTCGGCGAGGGCGCGACCGCGGTGCTCGCGCACGCCGGCAAGATCCCCGCGGGCGTCAACGGGCTGGAAGTGGAAGACACGAAGCTGGCGCTGGGCCAGCTCGCCGCCGCCTGGCGTGGCCAGTTCCAGCTGCCGCTGATCGCGGTGACCGGCAGCAACGGCAAGACCACCGTCACGCAGATGATCGCTTCGATCCTGCGTGCGTGGCAGCCGGACCACCACCTCTCGACGCAGGGCAACCTGAACAACGACATCGGCCTGCCCCTGACGCTGCTGCGCCTGCGCGCCGATCACCGCGTCGCCGTGGTCGAACTGGGCATGAACCACCCGGGCGAGATCGCCTACCCGGCCGGCATCGCGCAGCCCACCGTGGCGGTGGTGAACAACGCGCAGCGCGAGCACCAGGAGTTCATGGCCACCGTGGAAGCGGTGGCGCGCGAGAACGGCAGCGTGCTGCAGGCGGTGGCCGCCGGCGGCACCTGCGTGTTCCCCGCGCAGGACGAATTCACCGGGCTGTGGCGCGAACTCGCCGGCAGCCATCCCATCCTGGTTTTCGGCGACGCCGCGGGCGGCGCCGACATCGGTTTGGCCGGGTCTGAATGGCAAGCCGAGGGGCACTGGTCGGTGGACGCGAACACGCGCGCCGGCCGCCTGTGCTTCCGGCTCCATATCGCCGGCCGCCACAACGTGCGCAACGCGCTGGCGGCGGCCGCGTGCGCCCTCGCCGCCGGTGCGCCGGCCGAAGCGGTCGTCCGCGGCCTGGAGGCTTTCGAGCCGGTCAAGGGCCGCTCGCGCGCGCTGGGCGTCCAACTCGGTGGCCGGTCGCTGACGCTGGTCGACGACACCTACAACGCCAATCCCGACTCAGCGCGCGCGGCCATCGACGTGCTGGCCGAACTCCCCGGCCCGCGCGTGCTGGTGCTGGGCGACATGGGCGAGGTCGGCGACCGGGGCCCGGCGTTCCACGCCGAGGTCGGCGCCTATGCGCGCGAACGCGGCATCGAACAACTCTTCACGCTCGGCGACCAGGCCGCCGGCATGCAGGGCACGCATTTCGCCGACATCGATGCGCTCAACACGGCCGTGCTGGCGACGCTGCCGCGGGCGGCAAGCGTGCTCGTCAAGGGATCGCGCTTCATGAAGATGGAACGGGTGGTCGAGGCGATCACGGCCCACGCACAACAACAACAGAAGGAGGGCTCCGATGCTCGTTAGCCTCGCCGCATGGCTGCAGACGCTGGGGCCGGAGTACGGCTACCTGCGCGTGGTGCAGTACCTGACCTTCCGCGCCGTGATGGCCGCCATGACGGCGCTGCTGATCGGCATCCTGTTCGGCCCCGGGTCATCCGGCGCCTGGCCGAACTGAAGATCGGCCAGCCGGTGCGCGGCTACGGCCTGCAGACGCACCTGAAGAAGAGCGGCACGCCCACCATGGGCGGCGTGCTGATCCTGATCTCGATCGCGGTCTCCACGCTGCTGTGGTTCGACTGGCGCAACCGCTTCGTGTGGGTGGTGCTGGCCGTCACGCTGGGCTTCGGCGCGATCGGATGGGTGGACGACTGGCGCAAGGTGGTCAACAAGGACCCCGAGGGCATGCGCTCGCGCGAGAAGTACATGTGGCAGTCCATCATCGGCCTGCTCGCCGCCTTCTACCCGGTGTTCGCGATTTCCGAGAACTCCAACTGGCGCGTGCTGGAGCTGTTCTTCAGCTGGGTCGCCTCCGGCTTCAACGTCAACCTGCCGCCCAAGACCGGGCTGATGCTGCCCTTCTTCAAGGAGATCAGCTACCCGCTCGGCGTGTTCGGCTTCATGATCATGACCTACCTCGTGATCGTCGGCGCCAGCAATGCGGTGAACCTCACCGACGGCCTCGACGGCCTGGCGATCATGCCGGTGGTGATGGTCGGCTCCGCGCTCGGCGTGTTCGCGTACGTCAGCGGCAGCTCGGTCTTTTCGAAGTACCTGCTGCTGCCCTACATCCCCGGCACCGGCGAGTTGCTGATCTTCTGCGCCGCGATGGCGGGCGCGGGGCTGGCCTTCCTCTGGTTCAACGCGCACCCGGCGCAGGTGTTCATGGGCGACGTCGGCGCATTAGCGCTCGGCGGCGCGCTCGGCACCATCGCCGTGATCGTGCGGCAGGAGATCGTGCTGGCCATCATGGGCGGCATCTTCGTGGTGGAGGCGCTGTCGGTGATGGCGCAGGTGCTGTACTTCAAGTACACCAAGCGCAAGTACGGCGAGGGCCGGCGCATCCTGCTGATGGCGCCGCTGCACCACCACTTCGAGAAAACCGGCTGGAAGGAAACGCAGGTCGTGATCCGCTTCTGGATCATCACGATGCTGCTGTGCCTGATCGGCCTTTCTTCGCTGAAGCTGCGGTGATGCTGGACCTGCGCGACCAACCCGTCCGGTGCTCGGCTGCGGCACGTCCGGCTCGGCCATGGCGCGCTGGTGCGCGGGGCAGGGCGCGTCCGTCACGGTCGCCGACACGCGCGAGGAGCCGCCGCAGCTCGCCACGCTGCGCGAGCAGGTGCCGCAGGCGCGCTTCGTCGCGGGACCGTTCGAGGCCGCCCCGGCCGACGGCCAGCGGCTGGTGCTGCGCAGCCCCGGGCTGACGCCGGCGCAGGTGGCGCCCGTCACCGACGCGGCCACCGCGGTCGGCATCCCGGTGCGCGCCGAACTCGACCTGTTCGTCGCCGCGCTGGCCGAACTGAAGGCGGCCGACGGCTACCAGCCGGCGCTGCTGGCGGTGACCGGCACCAACGGCAAGACCACCGTCACCTCGCTGACCGCGCAGCTCGTCGAGCGCAGCGGCAAGACCGTGGCGATGGCCGGCAACATCGGCCCGAGCCTGCTCGACACGCTGGCCGCCAAGCGCGAAGCCGGCGCGCTGCCGCAGGTGTGGGTGCTGGAACTCTCCAGCTTCCAGCTGGAAGGCGTGACGGATTTCGAGCCGACCGCCGCCACCGTGCTGAATCTCAGCCAGGACCACCGGACTGGCACGGCACCATGCAGGCCTACGCCGCCGCCAAGTCCCGCATCTTCGGTTCGCGCGGACTGATGATCCTCAACCGCGACGATGCGGCGGTGATGCGCATGCTGCCCGAGCCGGTGCGCCTGAAGGGCGGCAAGTACGAGCAGCGCGCGTACCTCACCTTCGGCGACGGCATGCCGCAGCGCCCGAGCGACTACGGACTCGAAGTCGTGCACGGCATGGCCTGGCTGGTGCGCGCGCACGACGCCGACGAAACCGAGAAGCGCCGCAAGGACGAGGAAGTCGAGATCACGCTGCAGCGCTTCATGCCCGCCGACGCGCTGCGCATCCGCGGCCGCCACAACGCCACCAACGCGCTGGCCGCGCTGGCCCCGCGGCGACGGCCGCCGGCTGCCAGCTGGCGCCGATGCTGTACGGCCTGCGCGAATACCGCGGCGAGCCGCACCGCGTGGAGCCGGTCGGCATCGTCAACGAGATCGAATACTTCGACGACAGCAAGGGCACCAACGTCGGCGCCACCGTCGCCGCGCTGCAGGGCCCGGGCGCCGAGCGCAAACTGGTGGTGATCCTCGGCGGCGACGGCAAGGGCCGAGTTCGCGCCGCTGGCCGGTCCGGTCGCGCGGTACGCGCGCGCCGCCGTGCTGATCGGCCGCGACGCGCCCGCCATCCGGGCCGTGCTGGAACCCACCGGCATCACGCTGCTCGAAGCCGGGACGATGGAAGAGGCCGTGCGCGCGGCCACCCAGCGTGCGCACGCCGGCGACGCCGTGCTGATGTCGCCGGCCTGCGCCAGCTTCGACATGTTCCGCAACTACGGCCACCGCGCCGAAGTGTTCCGCGCGGCCGTGCAGTCGGTGGCCGACGAAGCCGGCGCGATGCTGCAGGGAGACGTGCAGTGAACATCGCCGCCACCCCGGCCGGACTCAACCCGTGGCGGCCGCGCGCCGCCGGCTGGTCGCCGGAGCGTGCGCGCAGCGGCAACGCCGACGTGCGGCTGCACGGCTTCGACGCCCCCTGCTGTGGGTCACCGTTGCCCTGCTCGCCTTCGGCCTCGTGATGGTCTATTCCGCGTCCATCGCGCTGCCGGACAATCCCAAGTTCGCACGGTACGCGCACTCCTTTTTCCTGACCAGGCACGCCATCTTCCCGGTGCTGGCCTTCGTCGCCGGCCTGCTGTCGTTCCGTGCCGGTCGCGACCGGGAGCGCTGGGCGCCCCGGTTGTTCGTCGTCTCGCTGCTGCTGCTGATCCTGGTGCTGATCCCCGGCATCGGCAAGGGCGTCAACGGCGCGCGCCGCTGGATCGGCTTCGGCCCGATCTCCTTCCAGCCCTCGGAGCTGGCCAAGTTCGCGGTGCTGCTCTATGCGTGCAACTACATGGTGCGCAAGATGGAAGTGAAGGAGCGCTTCTTCCGCGCCGTGCTGCCGATGGCCGCGGCCGTCGCGGTGGTCGGGCTGCTGCTGCTGGCCGAGCCGGACATGGGCGCCTTCATGGTGATCGCCGTGATCGCGATGGGCATCCTGTTCCCGGGCGGCGTCAACGCGCGCATGTTCTTCCTGATCGCTGCGGTGATCGTCGTCGCGTTCGGCGCGATGATCGCGCTGTCGGACTGGCGGCGCGAGCGCATCTTCGCGTACCTCGATCCCCGGAGCGAGAAGCACGCGCTGGGCAAGGGCTATCAGCTGTCGCACTCGCTGATCGCCATCGGCCGCGGCGAGATCTTCGGCGTCGGCCTCGGCGGCAGCGTCGAGAAGCTCCACTGGCTGCCCGAGGCGCACACCGACTTCCTGCTGGCCGTGATCGGCGAGGAGTTCGGCCTGATCGGCGTCATCACCGTGATCGGCCTGTTCCTGTGGATGACGCGCCGCATCATGCACATCGGCCGCCAGGCCATCGTGCTCGATCGCGTGTTCGCCGGGCTGGTGGCGCAGGGCGTCGGCATCTGGATCGGCTTCCGGCTTTCATCAACATGGGCGTGAACCTCGGCGCGCTGCCCACCAAGGGCCTCACGCTGCCGCTCATGAGCTACGGCGGATCGGCCGTGCTGCTGAACGCCGTCGCCATCGCCGTGGTGCTGCGCATCGACTACGAGAATCGCGTGCTGATGCGGGGAGGCCGCGCATGACCCGCTGCGCCCTCGTCATGGCAGGCGGCACCGGCGGCCACATCTTCCCCGGCCTGGCCGTGGCCGAAGCGCTGCGCGAGCGCGGCTGGCGCGTGCACTGGCTGGGCGCGCCCGGCAGCATGGAAGCGCAGCTGGTGCCGCCGCGCGGCATTCCGCTGGAAACCGTGGCGTTCGGCGGGGTGCGCGGCAAGGGGCCGCTCACGCTGGCGCTGCTGCCGCTCAAGCTGCTGCGCGCCTTCTGGCAGAGCATCCGGTGGTGCGCCGCGTCAAGCCCGACGTGGTCATCGGCCTGGGCGGCTACATCACCTTCCCCGGCGGCATGATGAGCGTGCTGCTCGGCAAGCCGCTGGTGCTGCACGAGCAGAACTCGGTGGCCGGCCCGGCCAACAAGGTGCTGGCCGGCGTCGCCGACCGCGTCTACAGCGCCTTCCCGAACGTGATCGCCAAGGGCGAGTGGGTCGGCAACCCGCTGCGCGCCGCGTTCCTGCAGCAGCCGCCGCCGGAGGAGCGCTTCGCCGGCCGCAGCGGTCCGCTCAAGCTGCTGGTGGTGGGAGGCAGCCTCGGCGCCAAGGCGCTCAACGACATCGTGCCGCAGGCGCTGTCGCGGATTCCCTCGGCGCAGCGTCCGCACGTGCTGCACCAGAGCGGCGCCAGGCAGATCGACGAACTGCGCGCCAACTACGCGGCGGCCGGCGTGCTCGCGGAGCTCACGCCCTTCATCGACGACACCGCCACCGCCTACGCCGAAGCCGATCTCGTGATCTGCCGTGCCGGCGCGAGCACGGTCACCGAGCTCGCGGCGGTCGGCGCCGCGGCCTTGTTCGTTCCCTTCCCCTTCGCGGTGGACGACCACCAGACCACCAATGCGCGCTTCCTCGTCGACGCGGGTGGCGGCTGGCTGGTGCCCCAGCGCGAACTGACCCCCGACACCACGGCCACGATGCTGATCGGCCTGCAGCGCTCCGAGCTGCTGCGCCGCGCCATCGCGGCCCGGCAACTGCAGAAAACCCGGGCGACCGAGCAGGTGGTCGCCGCATGCGAGGCGCTGGCCAAGCCATGAAACACGCAATCAAGCACATCCACTTCGTAGGCATCGGGGGCGCCGGCATGTCGGGCATCGCCGAGATCCTGCGCAACCTCGGCTACCTGATCTCCGGCTCGGACCTCGCCGACACGCCGACGCTGCGCCGCCTGCAGACGCTCGGCATCCAGACCTTCGTCGGCCACGCGGCCGCCAACGTGATCGGCGCCGATGCGGTGGTCACGTCCACCGCGGTGCAGGCCGACAACCCCGAGGTGCTGGCCGCCCGCAAGCGCAAGATCCCGGTGGTGCCGCGCGCCATGATGCTCGCCGAACTGATGCGCCTGAAGCAGGGCATTGCCATCGCCGGGACGCACGGCAAGACGACGACCACCAGCCTGGTGGCGAGCGTGCTGGCCGAAGGCGGCATGGACCCGACCTTCGTGATCGGCGGCAAGTTGAACAGCGCCGGCGCCAACGCGAAGCTGGGCAGCGGCGACTACATCGTGGTCGAGGCCGACGAGTCGGACGCCTCGTTCCTGAACCTGCTGCCCGTGATGGCCGTCGTGACCAACATCGACGCCGACCACATGGAAACCTACGGGCACGACTTCAACCGGCTCAAGGGCGCGTTCCTCGAGTTCCTGCACCGCATGCCGTTCTACGGCACGGCCATCCTGTGCGTCGACGACCCGACCATCCGCTCCATCCTCGGCGACGTGCAGTGCCCGGTGACGAGCTACGGGGTGAGCGAAGACGCGCAGGTGCGTGCCGTGGACGTGCGTGCGGTCGGCGCCCAGATGCACTTCACCGTGCAGCGCCGCAACGGCGTGACGCTGCCCGACATGCACGTGAAGCTGAACCTCGTGGGCATGCACAACGTGCTGAACGCGCTGTCGGCCATCGCCATCGCCGTGGAACTGAACATCCCCGACGACGCGGTCGTCAAGGCGCTCGGCGATTTCAAGGGCGTCGGCCGCCGCTTCCAGAGCTATGGCGACGTCGCCGTGCCGGCGGCGCAGGGCGGCGGCAAGTTCACGGTGATCGAGGACTACGGCCATCACCCGGTGGAGATGGCCGCCACGCTGGCGGCCGCGCGCGGCGCGTTCCCGGAGCAGCGCATCGTGCTGGCGTTCCAGCCGCATCGCTACACCCGCACGCGCGACTGCTTCGAGGATTTCGTCAAGGTGCTGGGCAATGCCGACGTGGTGCTGCTGTCCGAGGTGTACTCGGCCGGCGAGGACCCGATCGTCGCCGCCGACGGCCGCTCGCTGGCGCGCGCCGTCCGCGTGGCCGGCAAGGTGGAGCCGCTGTTCGTCGGCGACATCGCGTCCATGCCGCAGTCCATCCTGGACACGGTGCGCGACGGCGACGTGGTGATGTGCATGGGCGCGGGCTCGATCGGTGCGGTGCCCGCCAAGGTGGTCGAGCTGGGAGGTGCGGCATGAACCCCAAGGATTTCGGCAAGGTCGCCGTCCTGATGGGCGGCCACTCGGCGGAACGCGAGGTGTCGCTGATGTCCGGCGGCGGCGTGCTGCAGGCGCTGCAATCGAAAGGCGTCGACGCGCATGCGTTCGACCCGGCCGAGCGTGAACTCTCCGAGCTGAAGCGCGAAGGCTTCCAGCGCTGCTTCATCGCGCTGCACGGCCGCTTCGGCGAAGACGGCACGGTGCAGGGCGCGCTGGAGCTGCTCGGCATCCCGTACACCGGCTCCGGCGTGATGGCTTCGGCGATTTCGATCGACAAGGTGATGACCAAGCGCGTGTGGCTCGCCGAAGGCATCCCGACGCCGCGCTACACGCTGCTGCGCCGCGGCAGCTACGACGCGGCGCAGGTCGCCGGCGTGCCCGCCGACCTCGGCCTGCCCGTCATCGTCAAGCCCGCGCGCGAAGGTTCGTCCATCGGGGTCGCCAAGGTGGGGGCGCTGGCGGACATGCAGGCCGCGGTGGATGCCTCCGCCGCGCTCGACGCCGACGTGCTGTGCGAGCAGTTCGTCGCCGGGGACGAAGTCACCTGCCCGATCCCGGGTACCGGTGAAGACGCCCGCGCGTTGCCGGTGATCCGCATCGTCGCGCCGGCCGGCAACTACGACTACCAGAACAAGTACTTCACCGACGACACGCAGTACCTCGTGCCCTGCGGCCTGCCCGCGGGTGAAGAGGCCGCGATCCGGGAACTGGTGGTCAAGGCGTACCGCGTGCTGGGCTGCCGCGGCTGGGGCCGCATCGACGTGATGATCGATGCCGCCACGCGCAAGCCCTACCTGCTGGAGATCAACACCTCGCCCGGCATGACCGGCCACTCGCTGGTGCCGATGTCGGCGCGCGCCTCCGGCATCAGCTACGAAGACCTGTGCCTGCAGCTCTTGGCCACGGCGGCGCTCGACCAGGTCAAGGAGACGGCCCAATCATGAACGCCGCGCTGCCCCAGCCCATGGACGTCAAGCTGATGAACATCACCGCTTCGGTGCTGTTCGCGGCCTGTGCCGTGCTGCTGGTGGCGGCGCTCGGCTGGTGGGCGCTGCGGCATCCGCTGTTCGCCATCGGCGGCATCACGGTGCAGGGCGACCTCGCGCACAACAGCGCCGCGACGCTGCGCGCCAACGTGGCGCCGCAGCTCGCCGGCAACTTCTTCACGCTCGACCTGCGGCGCGCGCGCGGCTTTTCGAGAACGTGCCCCGGGTGCGGCAGGCCACGGTGCGCCGGCAGTTCCCCAACCGGTTGCGCGTGCAACTGCAGGAACACCAGGCGCTGGCGTACTGGGGCGCCGAGTCCGACGCCGGCTGGTCAACAGCTTCGGCGAAGTGTTCGAGGCCAACCCGGGCGACGTCGAGGACGAGGACATGCCGCGCCTCGCCGGCCCGGACGGCACGGCGATGCAGGTGTTCGCGATGTACCGGGGCCTGCGGCCGCTGTTCGAGCCCATGGACCTGGTGGTCGAGGAACTGGCGCTGAGCAGCCGCGGCGGCTGGACGCTGCGGCTGGACAGCGGCGCGACGATCGAGCTGGGCCGCGGCAGCAACGAGGAAGTGATCGCGCGCAGCGAGCGCTTCGCGCGGACGCTGACGCAGGTGACGTCGAAGTACGGCCGCCGGCCCGAGGCGCTGGTCACGGCGGACCTGCGGCACCGCGACGGGTACGCGGTGCGGTTGAGGGGCGTGGGCACGACGGACGTGCCGGCGCAGAGGAACTAGAAAGATAACGGAATGGCCAAGGACTACAAGGACGTCGTCGTCGGACTCGACATCGGCACCGCCAAGGTGATGGTGGTGGTGGCCGAAGTCATGCCGAACGGGGAGCTCAAGCTCGCGGGGCTCGGCGTGGCGCCGAGCAACGGGCTCAAGCGCGGCGTGGTGGTCAACATCGACGCGACGGTGCAGAGCATCCAGCAGGCGCTGAAAGAGGCCGAGCTGATGGCCGACTGCAAGATCACGCGCGTGTACACCGGCATCACCGGTGCCCACATCCGCGGCATCAACTCCAGCGGCATGGTGGCGGTGAAGGACCGCGAGGTCACGCCGGCCGACGTGGCCCGTGTGGTCGAGACCGCCCGCGCGATCAACATCTCGACCGACCAGCGCCTGCTGCTGGTGGAGCCGCAGGAATTCGTGATCGACGGCCGGGACGTCAAGGAGCCGATCGGCATGAGCGGCATCCGGCTGGAAGCCAAGGTGCACATCGTCACCGGCGCCCAGAGCGCGGCCGAGAACATCATCAAGTGCGTGCGCCGCTGCGGCCGGAAGTCGACGCGCTGTTGCTGAACCCGCTCGCCTCCAGCGCCGCGGTGCTGAGCGAGGACGAGCGCGAACTCGGTGTCGCGCTGGTGGACATCGGCGCCGGCACCACCGACGTCGCGATCTTCACCGGCGGCGCGATCCGCCACACCGCCGTGATCCCGATCGCGGGCGACCTGATCACCAGCGACATCGCGATGGCGCTGCGCACGCCGACCAAGGACGCCGAGGACATCAAGGTCGAATCGGGGTACGCCAAGCAGTTGCTGGCCGACCCCGAGACGCAGGTCGAAGTGCCTGGCCTCGGCGACCGCGGCCCGCGCATGCTGAGCAAGCAGGCGCTGGCCGGCGTGATCGAGCCGCGCGTCGAGGAAATCTTCTCGCTCGTGCAGCAGGTGGTGCGCGAGTCGGGCTACGAGGAAGTGCTGTCGTCGGGCATCGTCATCACCGGCGGCAGCGCCGTGATGCCGGGCATGGTCGAACTCGGCGAAGACATCTTCCTCAAGCCGGTGCGGCGTGGCGTGCCGCGCTACACCGGGTCGCTTTCGGACATGGTGGCGCAAGCGCGCGCCGCCACCGTCATGGGTTTGCTCGAAGAGGCGCGCACCGCGCGCATGCGCGGGCAGAAGGTGGCGCAGCAGAGCGGGTCGATGAAGACCGCGTTCGGCCGCATCAAGGATTTCATCGTGGGGAATTTTTAACCATGCAGAAGAAGCTCTGGTTGGCCCGAGGTTCCCCACCCCATTTTCGAAAGGAGCGATGTCGGTGCACCGATCCACCGTTCCAGCGTTGATGACGAAGTACCCAACAAATTCGCAAGTGGCAACTGCAACCATATCCGAGGAGAATGCAATGAGCATCGAAATGATCGAAGTCGAGGAGTTCCATCAAGGCACGCAGATCAAGGTGATCGGTGTCGGTGGCGGTGGCGGCAACGCCGTGGCGCACATGATCGAGCGCGGCGTGCAGGGCGTGGAATTCGTCTGCGCCAACACCGATGCGCAGGCGCTGGCGCGCAGCTCGGCCCACAAGCACATCCAGCTGGGTGGCACGGGCCTGGCGCGGGCAGCAAGCCCGACAAGGGCCGCGAATGCGCCGAGGCGGCGGTCGAAAGCATCCGTGAAGCCATCGCCGGCGCGCACATGCTGTTCATCACCGCCGGCATGGGCGGCGGCACGGGCACCGGCGCCGCGCCGGTGATCGCGCGCGTGGCCAAGGAAATGGGCATCCTCACCGTCGGCGTCGTGACCAAGCCGTTCGACTGGGAAGGCGGCCGCCGCATGACCAACGCCGACAACGGCCTGGCCGAACTCGAAGCCAACGTCGATTCGCTGATCGTCGTGCTGAACGAGAAGCTGCTCGAAGTGCTGGGCGACGACATCACGCAGGACGAAGCCTTCGCGCACGCCAACGACGTGCTGAAGAACGCCGTCGGCGGCATCGCGGAAATCATCAACGTGCCGGGCCACGTGAACGTCGACTTCGAAGACGTGCGCACGGTGATGGGCGAGCCGGGCAAGGCGATGATGGGCACGGCCCGCCAACGGCCCCGACCGCGCGCGCATCGCCGCGGAACAGGCCGTGGCCTGCCCGCTGCTGGAAGGCATCGACCTGTCGGGCGCCAAGGGCGTGCTGGTGCTGATCACCGCGGCCAAGGGCAGCCTGAAGCTGTCGGAATCGAAGCTGGCGATGAACACCATCCGCGCCTACGCCTCGCCCGACGCGCACGTGATCTACGGCACGGCCTACGACGACGAGCTGGGTGACCAGTCCGCGTGACCGTGGTGGCCACCGGCCTGTCGCGCCAGGCGAGAAGAAGCGCCGCACGGCGCCCCCGCTGCAGGTGCTGCGCACCGGCACCGACAACGTGCCGTTCAACGTGCCGACCATCCACACCGCCGTCGGCGGCCCGGGTGCGATCGTCACGCGCGAAATGCAGGCGGCCGGCCGGCACGCCGACGCCCGACTACGGCGGGCTGGCGGTGCCGAGCGTCTGGCGCACCAACCGCACGCAAGCCGCCGCCAAGGTGGATGCGCTCTCCAGCGGCGGCATGGACGATTTCGAGATCCCCGCGTTCCTGCGCAAGCAGGCCGACTAAGCAGTATCTCCAAGGGGAAGCTTCGGGGCGGGTGCCGTTTGGCCCGCCCCTTTTTCTTTTTCGGCGCCGCTGAATTCGGACTTCCGGAACGCAGAGGGCGCAGAGTGGGCGCAGAAATCGCAGAAAAGTCATTCAATGGATTTCTTCTGCGAGTTCTGCGCATTCTCTGCGCCCTCTGCGTTCAAGGGTTTGCGTCTTCCGCACCCGCTATCAGGGCCATGGCGTAAAGCGAAAGCGCGCCTGCGCCAAGCCGCCTAAAATTGCGGCATGCTGCGCCAACGCACCCTCAAGTCCCTGACCAAGGCGGTCGGCGTGGGCCTGCACGGCGGCCAGCGGGTGGAACTGACCTTGCGGCCGGCCCAGCCCGATACCGGCATCGTGTTCCGGCGCGTCGACCTGCCGGTCCCGGTGGAGATCCCCGTGTCCGCCCGTGGCGGTGACCGACACGCGCCTGGCCTCGACGGTCTCGAACGGCGACGTGAAGGTGCACACAGTCGAACACCTGATGTCGGCCTGTGCCGGCCTCGGCATCGACAACCTCTACGTGGACATCACGGCCGAAGAGGTTCCCATCCTCGACGGCTCGTCCGCCTCGTTCGTGTTCCTGCTGCAAAGCGCGGGCATCGAGCAGCAGCATGCCCCGCGCCGCTTCATCCGCGTGCTGCGGCCGGTCGAAGTGCGCGAAGGCGAGGGCGACAGCCTCAAGTGGGCGCGGCTCGATCCGTACCACGGCTACAAGCTCGCCTTCGAGATCGACTTCTCGCACCGGGTGGTCGATTCCACCTCGCAGCGCTACGAGTTCGACCTGAGCCTGGGCCAGTACAGCCGCGACATCGCCCGCGCCCGCACCTTCGGCTTCACGAAGGACGTCGAGATGATGCGCTCCAAGGGCCTGGCCCTCGGCGGCGGTCTCGACAACGCGATCGTGATGGACGACTACCGCGTGCTCAATTCCGACGGCCTCCGCTACGACGACGAGTTCGTCAAGCACAAGATCCTCGACGCCATGGGCGACCTGTACATCGTCGGCAAGCCGCTGCTGGCCGCGTACAGCGCCTTCCGCTCGGGCCACGCCCTGAACAACAAGCTGCTGCGCGCGCTGCTGGCCGAGCAGGATGCCTTCGAGGTGGTGAGCTTCGGCGACGAGCGCCAGGCGCCGGCGGGCTTCGCCGTGCCGGCCCGCGCCTGGTAACGCATGCTGGTGTTCCGCTGGCTCCTCATGCTGCTGCTGCTCGCGGCGGGCGTGAGCTTCGCCTTCTACGCCGGCACGGGGCAGGCGAAGTACAAGCGCTTCGGCCTCATCGTTATGAAGTGGACGCTGTTCGCGGCGCTGGGGTTCTTCCCGGTGCTGGTGCTGGAGCGGCTGGCGTAGGCTGGGGCAACCGGAGGGCACCCCAGCTCTCCCGCTTCGTTTGTCATTGCGGGCTCGACCCGCAATCCGTGCAGTGGCCCGCGAAGGCCCTCTGGATCCCGGGTCGAGCCCGGGACGACAAGTGTCTGGTCAGTGCGCCCGCCCCGCCCGGTACATCCCCGTCGCCTTCCGCCCCACGCTCGCCGCCGTCGCGATCCTCGCCAAGGACGCACCGACGTGCGCGTGCGTGATCGCCAGCCCCGGGCATCCGCCGCGTCCTTGCCCGGGATGCCCGGCAAGTCGAGCAACCGCTTCACCATCTGCTGCACTTCCGCCTTGCCCGCCTTGCCGTAGCCGGCCACGGCCTGCTTCATCTGCAAGGCGGTGTATTCGGCGACCGAGAGGTTGCACGACACCAGCGCCGTCACGCACGCGCCACGCGCTTGCCCGAGCAGCAGCGTAGCCTGCGGGTTGACGTTGACGAAGACGATCTCCACGGCCGCGACGTCCGGCTGGTAGCGCGTGCGGACCTCGTGGATGCCGTCGTAAAGCACCTTCAAGCGAGCGGGGAGGTCGCCGCGGTCCGTGGGTCGTGGTGATCGTCCCGCTGGCCACGTACTGCAGCGCGTGGCCGTCGACGTCGATCACGCCGAAGCCGGTGGTCTGCAGGCCGGGGTCGATGCCAAGGATGCGCATCAGGGCAGCTCCGCGTCGCGCATCCGCGCGCTGATCGTCGATGCGCGGCCCGCGATGTAGCCCGAGCCGGGGTTCTTCTCGAAGCGCTTGGGTTGCGGCAGCATCACGGCGAGGCGCGCGGCCTCGTACGCACTGAGCTTGCCCACGCCCTTGCGGAAGTAGTGCTGCGACGCCGCTTCGGCGCCGAACACGCCTTCGCCCCACTCCACGCTGTTCAGGTAGATCTCGAGGATGCGCTGCTTGGACAGCATGCGCTCCAGCGCGAAGGCCAGACGAATTCCTGCCCCTTGCGCAGCAGCGTGCGCTCGCCGGAGAGCAGCAGGTTCTTGGCGAGCTGCTGGGTGATGGTCGAGCCGCCGACGATCTTCGGGGGACGCGTCACGGGCCGCACCAGCGAAGCGCGCCCGCCGCCGCTTCCTCCGCCTTGGCGTTGCGCTCCCACGCCTTCTCCAGCGCGTCCCAGTCCACGCCGTCGTCGTGGTTGGCGAAGCTGCCGTCCTCCGAAGCGATCACCGCGCGCTTGAGGTTGTCCGAGATCTGCGCGTACGGCACCCATTGCTGCCGCCAGCGGAACTTGTCGCGTTCGGTGGCGACACGCCACGCTTCCGAGCGCTGGAAGGTGGTCGACGACGGGTCGATGAAAGCCATGGTGGCGATGCGCACCAGGAAGAACAGCTGCAAGGCCAGGCCGGCGACCAGCACCAGCGCCAGCAGGCGCAAGACGCCCTTCATCGCGCCAGCTCCGCGCGCAATTCGGCCAGCACCTGCGCCGATGGCGGCCGCACGCCGCGCCAGAAGACGAACGCCTCGGCCGCCTGTTCGACGAGCATGCCCAGCCCGTCGCGGCCGACGGCGCCGTGCTCGCGCGCCCAGTCCAGAAAGCCTTGCGCCGCCGGACCGTACATCAGGTCGCAGGCGAGGGCGCCCGGTTTCAGCACGGCGGGCGAGCAGGGCACCTGGTGGCCGGCCAGGCTGCTGGCGGTGGCGTTGATCACGACGTCGAAGTTGCCGTCGATGGCGTCGAGCGCGGCAGCTTCGAGCGCGACCTCGTTCGCGGCGGCCAGCGTCGCGTGGCCCGCCACCAGCGAGCGCGCCTTCTCCAGCGTGCGGTTGGCCACCACGATGCGGCGCGGGCGCGCCTCCAGCAAGGGCCCGAGCACGCCGGCCGCCGCGCCGCCGGCCCCGAGCAGCAGCAGGTCGCGTCCGGCCAGTCGATGCCGGCATTGCGCTGGAGGTCGCCCACCGGCCGATGCCGTCGGTGTTGTCGCCGATCACCGACTCGCCGTCGAAGCGCAGCACGTTGCAGGCGCCGGCCAGCGCCGCGCGCGCGGTGCGGCGGCTCAGCAAGGTGGCGGCCTCGAACTTGAAGGGTACGGTGATGTTGCAGCCCCTGCCGCCTTCGGCCGGAAGTCGCGGATGCCCGCCGCGAAGCCGTCCAGCGGGATCAGGCGCTTGCCGTACGCCACGCGTTCGCCCGTGAGCGCGGCGAAGCGGGCGTGGATCCACGGCGACTTGCTGTGCTCCACCGGGTTGCCCATGACGCAGTACTGGTCCACGGGTCAGCGCTCCGTGAGCTTGGTTTCGAGCGTGTCGTCCTTGGTGAACTTGAAGCGCGAGACCACCACGATCTGGTCGGCCTTGCGCCGCATGGCTTCGTTGAACGCGCCGAACGGCGCCGCGGCGCGGGCGATGATGGCGGCGCGGCGGTCCAGGGTCAGGTTGCCGGAGGTCTCGACGACCTCGGTGTCGAGCACGCGCCCGTCATGGTTGACGGTGACGATCATGGTCAGCTCGCCATACAGCTTGCGGCCGGCCATCTCCGGAAAGTTGTGGGTGCCGCGGTCCTCGATCTTGCGGCGCAGCGCGTCGTAGTACATCGCGTACACCTCCTCGCGCGTCGCGGGGCTGATGTAGCGCTTCTTGGGACGCGCGTTTTCCTCGTTGATGCGGCGCTCGATCTCCGCCAGCAGCTTCATCAGGTGGCGCCGCTTCTCTTCGCGAGCCGCCGCTTCCGGATTGCTGGTGGCCTGCTTCGGGTCGGGCGGCGGCAGCGCGGCCAGCGACTGCTTCAGGTGCGCGAGCATCAGCATCTGCTGCTCCTGCATCGCGTCGATCTTCTTCTGCGCGTCCTCGGCGGCGTCGCCGATCTGCATCAGCGCCGAAGGCGGCAGGGGCGAGGTGGCGCGGCCCTTCTCGGCTTCGCCGCCGCCGGCCGCTGGCCCGGGCGATGGCCTGCGCGCGGTCGACCTTCTCGTTGCTGCGGGCGTTGACGAGCACCACCTCGAGCGGGGTGTCCCGGAAGACGCGGTTGAAGCCTTCGGGGTCGACGAAGCGCACCGTCAGCACCGCGGCATGGACGATCACGGACACGCCCAATGCGATTTCGATGGTGCTCAGGGACTTCAGGTTCATGGACTCGGGCTGGCGGCGCCGGCGGCGGCCGCGGATTCCTCTTCCGGAGTGTCCGAGACATCCACCGCGATGGCAATCGGCCCGGCGACGGTTTCTTCCTCGCTGTCGTCTTCTTCCGACGCCGGTGCGACGGCTTCCGCATCCAGCCGCTCCAGCACGCTGCCCGCCACGTCCAGCGTGATCAGGTCGATCTCGCCGAGTTTCAGCCGCACGCGGCTGCCGCGCGGCAGGTCGCCCGTGCCCAGCACCGGCAGCACCAGCGGCAGGGTGTCAGCACGCGCCAGGCCTTCCTTGAACACCGTGGCTTCCAGTTCCTGCAGCCCCTGCTGCTCGATGTACTTCAGGGTCCAGTACCGTTCCATGCCCGCCTGGTTGGCGTTGTACGCGGCGTAGGCGGCGTCGAAAGCGGAGATCACCGAGAACAGCTCCGCGTCCTTCGGCTTGAACGGCGCGGCCAGGGGCGGCGGTGCGGCCATGGCGGGCCGCCGCGATGATCTGCCACTGGTTCACCAGGTCGGTGTAGCGGCGCAGCGGCGAGGTGCTCCAGGCGTAGCTTTTCACGCCGATGCCCGCATGCGGCAGCGCCTTGGTGCCCATGCGCACCTTCACGCCCGGCAGCAGGCTGGCCTGGCTGCGGTAGATGCCGGGCACGCCCACGTCGGCCAGCAACAGGCCCCGGTGCTGTTCGCCGGGATCATCGCTTCCGAGACGATCAGGTCGAGCGGCGCGCCGCGCCGGCGGGTGGTGATCTCCACCGTCTCGTCGCCGCGGGGCTCGCCCTCGGCGCCGACCAGCCGGAAGTTGTAGTCCGGCCGGTTGAAGGTCTCGGGCTTGCCGCGCACCACTTCGCGCTGCGCCTTGAGCTGGAGCGCCAGCAGGTGCAGGAAGGCGAGTTCGGTGTGCAGGCCGGCGACCACTTCCGGGACGCCTTCGGCTTCGAACGCCGGGTCGGCCAGCCACGGCTCGGTGACGTGCGCGTCGAGCCGGTCGTGCCGCAGGTTGGCGGCGATGCGCACGCGTTCGAGCCGCGTCTCGCTGGATTTGACGTCGAGCGATGCTTCGTCGAACTGCACGTACAGCGACACCGCGGGGCAGTCGCGCCCTTCCTGCAGCGTGTATTCCTGCACCACGTCGTCGGGCAGCATCGTGATCTTGTGGCCCGGCATGTAGACCGTGGACATGCGCTGGCGCGCGAGCGCGTCGAGCGGCGTGCCGGGCTGCACGGCCAGGCCGGGGGCGGCGATGTGGATGCCGACCGTGACCGTGCCGCTGCCGAGCCCCTGCACCGACAGCGCATCGTCGATCTCGGTGGTGCTGGAGTCGTCGATGGAGAACGCCTGCGCGGTGGACAGCGGCAGTTCGTCCTTGATCGGCGGCGCCGCCACCGGCGGGAAGCCGGTGCCCTTGGGGAAGAACTCCAGCAGGAAGCGCTTCCAGTGGAACTGGAACGGCGAGTCGATCGCGCCGGCCTTTTGCAGCAGGTCGAGCGGCGCGGTGTGGGTGGCGCGCGAGGCTTCGACGACCGCCTTGTATTCGGGCGCGTTCTTGTCCGGCTTGAACAGGATGCGATAGAGCTGCTCGCGGATGGCCGGCGGGCAGCTGCCCGCGCCGAGTTCCGCGGCCCGTGGCGGCGATCTGCGCCTGCAACTGCTTCTTCTTCTCGATGCCGGCCAGCGCCTGCTGCAGGATTTCCGGCGGCGCCTTGCGGAAGCGTCCCTTGCCGGCGCGGCGGAAGTAATGCGGCGCCTCGAACAGGCGCAGCAGCGCGGCGGCCTGCTGTTCCGGGGTGGCTTGCGCGCTGAAGTATTCCCGCGCCAGTTCCGCGAAACCGAACTCGTCCTCGGGGGCGAACTCCCGTGCGAGGTCCAGCTCGATGGTCTCGGCCGGGGCGTGCGCGTTCCGCAGCAGCTCCGCCGGCTGCGGCTTCTCGAACTTCAGCAGGATGTTGGCGGCCTTGACCTTGACCCGCTTGCCGCTTTCCAGCTCCACCGGGACGAGGCTTCGGCCTCCGACAGGACCCGCCCGGCGAGGAACTTGCCGGCTTCTTCGAACAACGCAAACATGGGCCCGATTGTCCCATGCGGGGCCGGCCGGCCTCAGGCGAGGTCGAGAAACGCGAGCACGTCGCCGATGTGGTCGTCGAAGTCCGAAATCGCGTGGTCGCTTCCTTCCAGCAGCTTGATGCGCGCGCCGGGGTAGCGGCCCGTCATTTCGCGCCAGTCCAGCACCTCGTCGCCCTTGGCCATCACGCCGAAGTAGCGCTCCGGGTGCGTGATCGATGCACGCTCCAGCGCCCGCAGTTCGTCCACATAGCCGGGGGCGAAGAAGAAATGCTGCTCCGGGTCGTGCCACGCGACCTGCTCGCCGACGTGGCGGGCGAGGTCGCGCGCGGCGTGGACGGCGGGATTGAGCAGCACCGCGCGGCAGCCGGTGTCTTCGGCGATGCAGGTGGCATAGAAGCCCCCGAGCGAGGAACCGACCACCGCCATCTGCTCGACCGGCCACTGCGCGGTGCCCTCCCGCAGCAGATCCATGGCGGCGCGCGGCGAGGGCGGCAGTTGCGGGCACCACCAGTTCACCGCCGGATGCCTTGCGCGGACCGCGGCGGCCATGCGCTGCGCCTTGAACGACCGCGGCGAGGAGCGGAAGCCGTGGAGGTAGAGCAGGTGGGTGGTGGCCATGGACGCATCGTAGCCGCGCGGGCCGGGGCCGCGTGCCTGATAATTTGCGCATGTCCGCCGTCTTCGACAAGCCCAGCCTGCGCCAGCGCATCGCCCCCATGCTGCAGGGCTTCGACGGCCCGCTCGCCTTCGCCGTGTTCCTGCTGGCCTGCGCCGGCCTGCTGGCGATGTACTCCTCGGGCTTCGACCACGGCACCCGCTTCATGGACCACGGCCGCAACATGCTGATGGCCGGCTTCATCATGTTCGTGGTGGCCCGGTGCCGCCGCAGCGGCTGATGAGCTTCGCGGTGCCGCTTTACGTCGTCGGTGTCGCACTGCTGGTGGCCGTGGCGGTCTTCGGCATCACGAAGAAGGGCGCCAAGCGCTGGATCAACGTGGGCATCACGATCCAGCCCAGCGAGATCCTCAAGATCGCCACGCCGCTGATGCTGGCGTGGTGGTTCCAGAAGCGCGAAGGCCAACTGCGGCCGCTCGACTTCCCCGGTCGCCGGCATCCTGCTCGCCCTGCCGGTCGGCCTGATCATGAAGCAGCCCGACCTGGGCACCTCCCTGCTGGTGCTGGCGGCGGGCCTGTCGGTGATCTTCTTCGCCGGCCTGTCCTGGAAGCTGGTGCTGCCGCCGGTGGTCCCGGGCGGCGTCGCCGTGGCGCTGCTGGTGTCCTTCGAGTCGCAGCTGTGCGCGCCCGGCTTCAGCTGGGGCATCCTGCACGACTACCAGCAGCAGCGCATCTGCACGCTGCTCGACCCGACCAAGGACCCGCTGGGCAAGGGCTTCCACATCATCCGGGGGATGATCGCCATCGGCTCGGGGGCCTGTTCGGCAAGGGCTTCATGCAGGGCACGCAGACGCACCGGAGTTCATCCCGGAACGCACGACCGACTTCATCTTCGCGGCCTTCTCCGAAGAGTTCGGGCTGGTCGGCAACCTGTGCCTGATCGCCGCCTTCCTGTTCCTGATCATGCGCGGGCTGGCGATCGCGCTGGAAGCGTCCACGCTGTTTTCGCGGCTGCTGGGCGGCGCGATGACGATGATCTTCTTCACTTATGCCTTCGTGAACATGGGCATGGTCAGCGGCATCCTGCCGGTGGTGGGGGTGCCGCTGCCCTTCATCAGCTACGGCGGCACGGCGATGCTCACGCTGGGCATGGCGCTCGGCGTGCTGATGTCGATCTCCAAGGCCAAGCGCCTGGTGCAGAGCTAGGGCATGCAGGCGCCCGTCGGCATCGTCGGCGTGGGCAACATGGGCGGCGGCATGGCCGCCCGGCTGCTGGCCTGCGGCTGGCGGGTGCGGGCGCGCGACCTCGTCGAAGAACGTGTGCGGGCCGTGGTGCAGCGCGGTGGCGAGGCGGCGGCCACACCCGCGCAGGCCGCGGCCGGGGCGCAGGCGCTGATCGTCTGTGTCGTCGACGCCGCCCGGCACACGCGACGCGCTGTTCGGCCCGGACGGCGCCGCCGCGGCGCTGGCGCCGGGGGCCACGGTGCTGCTGTGCCCCACCATCGCGCCGCAGGACGTGGAGCAGCTCGCCGCGGCGCTGGTCGAGCGCGGCCTGGCCGCCATCGACGCACCGATGTCCGGCGGCCCGGCGCGCGCCGCGGACGGCAGCATGAGCCTGATGGTCGCCTGCGACGAAGACGTGTTCGAGCGCAACCGGGCGCTCGTCGAAACCCTGAGCAGCAACGTGTGCCGCATCGGGACCCGGCTCGGCGACGGCGCGCGGACCAAGCTGGTCAACAACCTGCTGGCCGGCATCAACCCGCCGGCGCCGCCGAGGCGCTGGCGCTGGCGCAGCGGCTCGGCCTGGACGCGGCCCGAACGCTCGACGTGATGGAGCGCTCCAGCGGCCAGAGCTGGATCGGCAGCGACCGGATGCGCCGCGCGATCGCCGGCGACTACGCGCCGCGCGCGCACGTCACGCTGCTGCAGAAGGACACCGGCCTCGCGCTCGGGGCGGCCGAGGCGGCGGGCTTCAGCGGGCCGCTTGGCGCGGCGGCGCACCGGCAGTTCGAGCGTGCGGTGCAGGCGGGCTGGGCCGGCGAGGACGACGCCGTGCTGTTCCGCCTGTTCGGGGGCGCGTGACGCGCATGGCCACCATCCTCGTCGTCGAGGACGACGCCGCCATCCGCAACAACATCGCCCGCCTGCTGCAGCTGGAGGGCCATGCGGTGAGCGTGGCCGTCGACGGCCGCGACGGACTGGAGCAGGCCTCGCGCCGGCCGCCCGACCTCGTCATCACCGACATCAACATGCCCGGCCTGGACGGCTTCGCGCTCGCCGAGGCGCTGCGCGGCCACCCCGCGATGGGCACCACGCCGATCCTGATGCTGACGGCGCTGGACGACCGCGCCAGCATGCGCCGAGGCATGCGCGCCGGCGCCGACGACTACCCGGCCAAGCCCTTCACCCGCGTGGAACTGCTCGATGCGCTCGAAGGGCTGCTGCGCAAGAGCGGCCGCATCGCCGACAGCATCGAAGCCGCCCTGCAAGGCCGCGAAGACCACCTGCGCCGCGCCTTCACGGAGCAGTTCGACGGCGACTCCACGCTGCAGGGCCTCGCCGTGCAGCCGCCGCCCGGCGCCGTCACCGAAGGCGTGGCGCAGGCAACGGTGCTGTTCGCCGACATCCGCAACTTCACGTCGCTCGCCGAGCAGCTCGATTCGAGCGACGTCGCGCTGCTGCTCACCGCGTACTTCGAGCGCACCTGCAAGCCCTTGCTGGCGCACGGCGGGCGCTACCTGAAGTTCATCGGCGACGGGATGATGGCCGTGTTCCTCGACGGCCCGGGCGAGCCGCCGGTGCTGGCCGCGCGGCGCGGGATCGCGGCGGCGCTGGAGGTGGCCCTCGCCACGCACGAATTCCGCGGCTGGCTGGAAAGCCGCTTCGCCGAGCGTGCGCTGCCGCCCTTCGCGATCGGCGTCGGCGTGCATGCGGGCGAGGTGACGATCTGCCGCATCGGCAGCAGCGAGGCGAAGGAGAGCACGCCGATCGGCGACACCGTCAACACCGCCGCGCGCCTGCCCACCGCCAGCAAGGAACTGGGCTGGACGGTGGTGGCCAGCACGGTGGCGGTGCAGGCGGCCGGCACGGGGGTGCAGACCGGCGGCATCACGGCGCTGGAGGTGCGGGGCCGGCAGGGCTGGGTCGAGGTCGCCGAGGTCGTCGGCCTCGACGCGGGCGCCGGCGACCTGCGGCACGGCGCCGCCGCGGCCCAACGGGCGGCCGAGATCCGCGAGGCGGTCGAAGCCAACTCGGAGATCACCGCGCGGGCCGTCAAGGGCGCGCTGCGCCACAAGCTGTCGGGCCTGAAGGACCACCGTTTCGTCCCGGGCGAAGAGCCGTTGCGCCTCAAGGGCTACCGGCTCACGCGCAAGATCGGCGCCGGCGGCATGACCGAGGTCTTCTGGCGGAACGCGAGGCGGACGGCCTCGCCGTGGTGCTCAAGGTGCTGGCCGCGGCGGGGGTGGAGGCGAGCGGGCACCTGTCGCGCTTCATCCAGAGTACGCGCTGCTCTCGCGCATCGACGACCCGCACGTGATCCGCATCTACGACCGGGGCTTCGGCGACGACCACGCGTACATCGCGATGGAATACTTCGAGCGCGGCGACCTGCGCGACGAGATGCGCGGCGGCCTGGACCGCGTGCGCGCGCTCGACGTGCTCACCCAGTCGCCCGCGCGCTCGCGGTGGTCCACGGCCACGGCATCATCCACCGGGACCTGAAGCCCGAGAACCTGATGGTGCGGCCCGACGGCAGCGTCGCGCTCGCCGATTTCGGCGTCGCCAAGTCGCTGCTGCGCGAGCACAACCTGGCGCTGACGCAGACCCAGCACGGCGAAGTGGTGGGCACGCCGTTCTACCTCAGTCCCGAGCAGGTGGCGGGCCAGGCCATCACGCCGGCCACGGACCTGTACAGCCTCGGCGTGATGCTGTTCGAGATGCTCACGGGCAGCCGGCCCTTCCGGGGCGAGACGCTCGACCTGCTGCTGGCGCGCCACCTGCGCGCGCCGATCCCGCGGCTGCCGCTCGAATTCGAGGGGCTGCAGGGCATCGTCGACCGGCTGATGGCCAAGCGGCCGGAAGACCGCTACCCGAGCGCGCAGGCGCTGCTCGACGACCTTGCCGAGCGCCCCTTGCTGAGGACGATGGCCGGGCCGCCGGGCGGGGTATCCGTCTGATGGCGGGGGCAAACAGCGCGGCCTACAATGGCCCGATGATCGCTCGCGAACCCACCATCGAGCGCCTGGCCACGGCCCGCGCGCTGCTGCTCGAACCCTTCGGCCTCGACGAAACGCACCTCACGCGGGCGCTGGCCGAGATCCGCGCGCACAAGGTGGACGACGCCGACCTGTACTTCCAGTACACGCGCAGCGAAGGCTGGAGCCGGAAGAGGGCATCGTCAAGACCGGCAGCTTCAGCATCGACCAGGGGCGTCGGCGTGCGCGCGGTCAGCGGCGAGAAGACGGCGTTCGCCTATTCCGACGACATCTCCGAAGCCTCCCTGCTGGATGCTGCGCGCACCGTTCGCTCGATCGCGGCCGTCGACGGCGGCAAGGTGAAGATCGCCAAGCCGAGCGTGGCCGGAAGCCGCTCGCTGTACAACGGGCTCGACCCGATCGCCAGCCTCGACAGCACGGCCAAGGTCGAACTGCTGGGCCGCGTCGAGAAGATGGCCCGTGCCAAGGACCCGCGCGTGGCGCAGGTGATGGCCGGCCGGCCGCCGAATTCGACGTGGTGCTGGTCGCGCGCGCCGACGGCACCATGGCCGCCGACGTGCGGCCCTTGGTGCGGCTGTCGGTCACCGTCATCGCCGAACAGAACGGCCGCCGCGAGATGGGTTCGGGCGGCGGCGGCGGCCGCTTCGGCCTCGCCTACTTCACCGACGCGCAACTGCAAAGCTACGTCGACGACGCCGTCGCCGCGGCGCTGACCAACCTCGAGGCGCGGCCCGCGCCGGCCGGCGAAATGACGGTGGTGCTCGGCCCGGGCTGGCCCGGCATCCTGCTGCACGAGGCGGTGGGCCACGGCCTCGAAGGCGACTTCAACCGCAAGGGCTCCAGCGCCTTCAGCGGCAAGATCGGCCAGCGGGTGGCGGCCAAGGGCGTGACCGTGCTGGACGACGGCACCATCGCCGACCGCCGCGGCTCGCTCAACGTCGACGACGAAGGCAACCCGAGCCAGCGCAACGTGCTGATCGAAGACGGCATCCTGCGCGGCTACATCCAGGGATTCGATGAACGCGCGCCTGATGGGCGTGGCGCCCACCGGCAACGGCCGCCGCGAAAGCTATGCGCACATCCCGATGCCGCGCATGACCAACACGTACATGCTCGGTGGCGACAAGGATCCGCAGGAGATCGTCGCCAGCATCAAGAAGGGCCTGTACGCCAGCCAGCAACTTCGGCGGCGGCCAGTCGACATCACCTCCGGCAAGTTCGTGTTCTCCGCCAGCGAGGCCTATTGGGTCGAGAACGGCAAGATCCAGTACCCGGTGAAGGGCGCCACCATCGTCGGCAACGGTCCCGACGCGCTGACCCGCGTCACCATGATCGGCAACGACATGAAGCTCGACACGGGCGTGGGCACCTGCGGTAAGGAAGGCCAGAGCGTGCCGGTGGGCGTCGGCCAGCCGACGCTGCGCATCGACGGCCTGACGGTCGGCGGCACGGCGTAGCAAGTCCGCGCCAACCGTGAAATGGTGCGCAAGCGAGGCTTGCGCACCCTACCGAACGGCGTCCACCAGCCGGCCGGACGCTGCAATACTGGCTCTGCCATGAGCCCGCCGCCCACTTCGCGCCTGCCGAGCGTCAACACCTTCGGCGAGCTGAGCCACTTCCTGCGCTCCGCCGTCGCCGACGAGGACAGCCGCATCTTCTCGGAGAGCATGGGCCACCCGGCACGCATGCGGAAGCCATGGTGGCGCAACTGCGCCCGGGCCGCAAAAGGGAGGTGGTGGCGCCGCTGCTGATGGACATGCTCACCGTGCTGCGGGCGCATCGCCAGCTGGTCGTCAACCTCGGGCTGGCGTGGCGCGGCCTCTACGAATACGCCGCGTACCTGCAGGCGCTGAACAACTTCCGGGTGCTGATCGGCCAGTGGCTGCTGAAGTCCGACCCTTGGGACGACCTGCTCGCCGTTACGGCCGAAGAGTTCGAGCTGGTGGCCTGGCGCACGCTGGGCGACGGCATGCTGCTGGTGGACATGTACGAGCAATGGCTCGACCGCGAGGAAGACGCCGAGGGTTCCGCCCTCGCTTCGCTCGAGGAGCCGCAAGTTGCGCGCGCGCTGCAGTGGTGGCAGAAGTTGCGGCTGTAGCCGCGCCTTGTGCTACATTGGATTCATGGTTTCCGTCCGCGGTTTCTTTTTTGCGTATTTTTGGTTCTCGCTCGCCCCCGGCGGGAAGAGAGATCTGAGCGTACCCGCAAGAAACGCAACGAACCCTCCAACAACCGCCGGTCCCCCGGCGGTTTTTTTTTTTTGGCCTCGCGAAAACCCTCCACCTCCGGAAAGCACGTCATGAGTTCCAACGCCTCCACCGATGCCGGTATGCGCACCCCGTCGACAAGACCAGCAACACCGACGACGAGCGCATCAAGGACATCACCGTGCTTCCCCCGCCCGAACACCTGATCCGGTTCTTCCCCATCCGCGGCACCCCGGTGGAGGCGCTGATCAGCCGCACCCGCCGCGCCATCCACGACATCATGGCCGGCACCGACGACCGGCTGCTGGTGGTGATCGGGCCGTGCTCCATCCACGACCCCGAGGCGGCGCTGGAGTACGCGCGCAAGCTCAGGGACGTGCGCGAGAAGTACGCCGGCACGCTGGAGATCGTGATGCGCGTGTACTTCGAGAAGCCGCGCACCACGGTCGGCTGGAAGGGCCTGATCAACGACCCCTACCTCGACGAAAGCTTCCGCATCGACGAAGGCCTGCGCATCGCGCGGCAGCTGCTGATCGAGATCAACCGCGCCGGGCTGCCGGCCGGCAGCGAGTTCCTCGACGTGATCTCGCCGCAGTACATCGGCGACCTGATCGCCTGGGGCGCGATCGGCGCGCGCACCACCGAAAGCCGGTGCACCGCGAACTGGCGTCGGGCCTTTCGGCGCCGATCGGCTTCAAGAACGGCACCGACGGCAACATCAAGATCGCCACCGACGCCATCCAGGCGGCCGCGCGGCCGCACCACTTCCTGTCGGTCCACAAGAACGGCCAGGTCGCCATCGTGCAGACCAACGGCAATCCGGACTGCCACGTGATCCTGCGCGGCGGCAAGGCGCCGAACTACGATGCGGCGAGCGTGGCCACCGCCTGCCGCGAACTGGAGGCGGCGAAGCTGCCGGCGCGCCTGATGGTGGACTGCAGCCATGCCAACAGCAGCAAGCAGCACGAGCGCCAGCTCGAAGTGGCACGCGACATCGCCGGCCAGATCGCGGGCGGCTCGCGGTCCGTCTTCGGCTTGATGGTCGAAAGCCACCTGCAGGGCGGCGCCCAGAAGTTCACGCCCGGGCAGGACGACGCGAAGAAGCTCGAATACGGCAAAAGCATTACCGACGCCTGCATCGGGTGGGGCGCCTCGATGGACCTGCTGGAAACCCTGTCGTCGGCGGTGCGCACGCGGCGCGGCTGAATGTGCATTAGTTGATTTACAAGCAGTAACATCATCGCTACATTTGTTGCCATCGGCCGAGCTGGCCGGCGAGGGCAACATGAGCATCGAGATCCCGGTCCTGCGCCGGGAGTGGCAGGGTTCTCCGAACCGCAGCAGCGGGCGGCGGCGGAGTATGCGCGCGCGGCCGGCACGGCGCGTGCCCAATGGCAGGTGGTGCCTTTCGCCGAGGCCGACGGCTGGTGGCTGGAAGGCAGCCGCACCGTGGTCCTGCCCAGCGGTTTCCTGCGCGTGCAGCCGGGGTGCCCTCGGGCCGCTCGGTGCAGATCGCGATGGCCGACGTCGACCGGCCGGTGGGCTTCAGCCTGCCGCTGGCGGCCCCCGGCTTCCAGCCCGCCGTCACTTTCCACCTCGAGGACCGCGAGCGCAGCGTCGCCGTGCTGCACCAGTTCGCCGGCTGGCTGCAGCCCATGCTGGCGCAGTTCTGCCCGGCCGCCAGCATGTCGGCGCACCAGCCGACGCTGGGCGCCGGCTCGTGGGAGATCCTGCGCGGTCCGCAACTGCTGGCCGTGGTGGACCTTCGCCTCGGCGCCGCCGTGGCGCCGACCGCGACCGCCGCGGACTTCGAAGCCGCCGTGTGGTCGATCCGCGACCACGGCGACGTCGCCATCCCGGCCGAGTTCGTGCGGCTCAGCGTTTCGCAGCTGATGTGGCAGTACGCCCTGCGCACGGCGCGCGACCTGCTGCCGCCGCATTACCGGCACCATCCGCTGTACTTCCGTCGGCCGCCGCCGCCTGCCGCAGCGTCAGCTGAAGGACGCCCACCTGCTGCTGCTGCGCGAGCTCGCGGCCCAGCCGATGCACTTCGAACAGTTGCAGCACGCCACCGGCCTCGGTGAGAGCGCGCTGGCCCGCAACCTTTCGGCGCTCTACGTGGTCGGCGCGATCACGGCGAACCCGCGCCGCGCCGCCGCCGGCAGCAGCCGCCCGGTCGCGGGCGACTCGCAGCCCGGCTCCAACACCTTCACGTCGGTGATGGATCCGGTGCTGGCGCATGCGCCGCCGCGGCGCCGCCCCGTCTCGGACCTGACCGCGCCGGCGCCGCTCGTTCCCGAGTAATCAGCGCTGCGCCGCCAGCGCGTCGAGCAGCTTCGCGTGGATGCCGCCGAAGCCGCCGTTGCTCATGCAGAGAACGTGGTCGCCGGGCCGCGCGACCTGCAGCACTTGCGCGACCAGCTCCGGCACCGACTGCGCCACGCGCGCCTTGTCGCCCATGGGCTGGAGGGCTTCGGTCGGGTCCCAGCCGAGGCCGCCCGCGTGGCAGAACGACAGGTCGGCCTGTTCCGGCTCGGGGCAGTTGCGCCTTCATGGTGCCCAGCTTCATGGTGTTGCTGCGCGGCTCGAACACGGCCAGGATCCGCTGCGCCCCGACCCGCGCCGCAGCCCGTCGATGGTGGTGCGGATGGCCGTCGGGTGGTGGGCGAAGTCGTCGTAGACCGTCACGCCGGCAGCGACGCCGCGCACTTCCATCCGGCGCTTGACGTTGCGGAATTCATGCAGCGCCGCGGCCGCCGTGGCCGGCGTGACGCCCACGTGCTGCGCGGCGGCGATCGCGGCGAGCGCGTTCAGCTGGTTGTGCACGCCGCCGACTTCCCAGTGCACCTGCGCCACGCGGTGGCCCCGGTCGAGCACCTCGAAGTGGCCCGGCTCGCCTTCGGCGCTGAAGTCGCTGCTGGTGGCGCCGAAGCTGCGCACTTCGCTCCAGCAGCCCCGGTGCAGCACGCGGGTGATGCTTTCCTCCAGCCCGTTGACGACCAGCCGGCCGGTGGAAGGCACCGTGCGCACCAGGTGGTGAAACTGGCGTTCGATGGCCGCCAGGTCGTCGAAGATGTCGGCGTGGTCGAACTCCGGTTGTTCAGGATCGCCGTGCGCGGGCGGTAGTGGATGAACTTGCTGCGCTTGTCGAAGAACGCGGTGTCGTACTCGTCCGCTTCGATCACGAAAGGCGTGAGCGGCCGCGCCATGTTGCCCAGCCGCGCCGACACCTCGAAGTTGAGCGGCACGCCGCCCACCAGGAAGCCCGGCTGGAGGCCGGCATATTCGAGGATCCACGCGAGCATGGACGTGGTGGTGGTCTTGCCATGGGTGCCCGCGACGGCCAGCACGTGGCGGCCCTGCAGCACGTGTTCGGCCAGCCACTGCGGGCCGCTCGTGTAGGGCAGGCCCCGGTCGAGGATCGCTTCCATCAGCGGGTAGCGCGGGCTGCCGTCGGGCTGGCGGGCGCGCGAGACGACGTTGCCGACGACCCAGACGTCGGGCTTGAAGGCGAGCTGTTCGACGCCGAAACCTTCGACCAGTCGATGCCGAGCGAGCGCAACTGGTCGCTCATGGGCGGATAGACGCCCGCGTCGCAACCGGTCACCTGGTGGCCGGCCTCGCGGGCGAGCGCGGCCAGCCTCCCATGAAGGTGCCGCAGATGCCGAGGATGTGGAGATGCATGCCCCGATTATCCCGGGGCCGGCGCGGGCCATGCAGAATGCCCGGATGGATGCGATGCAGTCGGAGATTGCCGCCACCGCCGCGCGAATGGTGGTGGAAGAGGGCCTGGAGTACGGGCCGGCCAAGCGCCGCGCGGTCAAGCAGCTGGGCTTGAACGCCCGGACGGCGCTGCCGGACAACGATGCCGTGGAAGACGCGGTGCGCGAGTACATCGCGCTGTTCTGCGCCGACACGCAGCCGGCCGAACTGGCCGCGCTGCGCAAGCTGGCGGTCACCTGGATGGAGCGGCTGGTGGATTTCCGGCCGTACCGGGCGGCGCCGTCTGGCACGGCACGGCGACGCGCCTGTCCGACATCTACCTGCAGCTGTTCTGCGACGACCCGAAGTCGGCCGAGATCGCGCTGATCGAGCACCGCGTCGACTACACGCCGCGCACGGTCACCGGCTTCCACGGCGAGCCGGTCGAGGCCCTGAGCCTGAGCAGCCTGTCGCCCGAGCTCGGCGAGCCGATCGGCGTGCACCTCCCCGGTCTACGACCACGATGACGTGCGCGGCGCGCTCAAGCGCGATGCCAAGGGCCGCACGCCGCGCGGCGACCGGCCGCGGTGCGCGCGCTGTTGAAGGAGGACGGCGATGCGTGAGGGAACCAACCGGAGGCTGGTGCTGGCGCTGGGCGCCGGCGCGATCGCGGCGGGCGCCGGCGTCGGCCTCTGGCGCAGCCGCGCCGGCGGCGAACACGACGCCGCGGTGGAGCGGCTCTGGACGCTCGACTTCCAGACGCCGCAAGGCAGTACGCTTTCGATGGCGAGCCTGAAAGGCCGGCCGCTGCTGGTGAACTTCTGGGCCACCTGGTGCCCGCCCTGCGTGGAGGAGATGCCGATGCTGGACGCCTTCTTCCGCCAACGTTCGGCCAATGGCTGGCAAGTGGTCGGACTCGCGATCGACCAGCCGAGCGCCGTCCGCACTTTCCTGCAGCGAACGCCTGTCACTTTCCCGATCGGGCTTGCCGGCCTGGACGGAACCGCGCTCGGCAAGGGCCTCGGCAACCAGACGGGCGGCCTGCCTTTCACGGTCGTCCTCGACCCCAAGGGGCAGGTGCGGGAGCGTAGAATGGGCCGGGTCACCGAGGCCGACCTGCAGGCCTTCAGCCGGTTCGGCTGACGATTCCCCTCCGGAGTGTTCTCGCGGGTAAACAATATTTAGAGATATTTCCCGCGAGAAGGCAGAGGTAAGCGAGTTTTGCGGTAAATTCGCGATCCTCAAAACGAGGTTGGAGACCTTTCCATGGATTTGCGCAAACTCAAGACACTGATCGACCTGGTGTCGGAATCCAACGTCTCGGAACTCGAAATCACGGAAGCCGAAGGCAAGGTCCGCATCGTCAAGGGCGGTCCGGCCATGGCCCGGGTTACGCCCAACCCATGCACGCGCCGGCGCCGATGCCCGCCTCGCTGGCACCCGCCGCGGCTGCGCCGGCTCCCGCCCCCGCCGCGCCCGAGGCGCCCGCCGGTCACACCGTGAAGTCGCCGATGGTGGGTACTTTCTACCGCGCCTCCGCGCCGGGCGCCAAGTCGTTCGTCGAAGTGGGCAGCGTGGTCAAGGAAGGCGAGACCATCTGCATCATCGAGGCGATGAAGATCCTCAACGAGATCGAAGCCGACAAGGCGGGCACCGTGACGCAGATCCTGTGCGAGAACGGCCAGGCGGTCGAGTACGGCCAGCCGCTGTTCATCATCGAGTAAGCATGTTCAAGAAGATCCCGGTCGCGAACCGCGGTGAGATTGCCCTGCGGATCCAGCGCGCCTGCCGCGAGCTGGGCGTCAAGGCGGTGATGGTGTATTCCGAAGCCGACCGCGAGGCCAAGTACGTCAAGCTGGCGGAAGAAGCCGTGTGCATCGGTCCGGCGCCTTCGCCCCTGAGCTACCTGAACATGCCCGCCATCATCTCGGCCGCCGAGGTGACGGACGCCGAGGCGATCCACCCCGGCTACGGCTTCCTGTCCGAGAACGCCGACTTCGCCGAACGCGTCGAGAAGAGCGGCTTCCAGTTCATCGGCCCCACGCCCGAGTCGATCCGCATGATGGGCGACAAGGTGTCGGCCAAGCAGGCCATGATCAAGGCGGGCGTGCCCTGCGTGCCGGGCTCCGAGGGCGAGCTGCCCGACAACCCGGCCGAGGTGCGGCGCATCGCCAAGTCGGTCGGCTACCCGGTGATCATCAAGGCCGCGGGCGGCGGCGGTGGCCGCGGCATGCGCGTGGTCCACACCGAGGCCGCGCTGATCAACGCGGTGCAGATGACGAAGGCCGAGGCGCAGGCGGCGTTCGGCAATCCGGCCGTTTACATGGAGAAGTTTCTCCAGAACCCGCGCCACGTCGAGATCCAGATCCTGGCCGACAAGTACAAGAACGCCGTCTACCTGCACGAGCGCGACTGCTCCATGCAGCGGCGCCACCAGAAGGTGATCGAGGAAGCGCCGGCGCCGGGCATCCCGCGCAAGCTGATCGAGAAGATCGGCGACCGCTGCGCCGCCGCCTGCAAGCGCATCGGCTACCGCGGCGCCGGGACCTTCGAGTTCCTCTACGAGAACGGCGAGTTCTATTTCATCGAGATGAACACGCGGGTGCAGGTCGAGCACCCCGTCACCGAGCTGATCACCGGGATCGACATCGTCCGCACCCAGATCCGTGGGCGGCCGGCGAGAAGCTGCCCTTCAAGCAGGGCGACATCCAGCTGCGCGGCCATGCCATCGAGTGCCGGGTGAACGCCGAAGACCCGTACAAGTTCGTGCCGTCGCCGGGGCGCATCACGCTCTGGCATGCGCCGGGCGGCCCGGGCGTCCGGGTGGATTCGCACGTGTACCACAACTACTTCGTGCCGCCGAACTACGACTCCATGATCGGCAAGATCATCGTGCACGGCGACACGCGCGAGCAGGCGCTGGCCCGCATGCGCACGGCGCTCGCCGAGACGGTGGTCGAAGGCATCAACACCAACATCCCGCTGCACCGCGAGCTGATGGTCGACGCCAAGTTCATGGCCGGCGGCACCAACATCCACTACCTCGAAGAGTGGCTCTCCCATCACAAGCGGTAGGCCGGGCGTGTTCGAACTGCGGCTGCTGTGCCCCGAGGACCGCGTCGAAGCGGTCGGTGAAGCGCTCGATGCGCTCGATGCGCTGAGCGTTTCCGTCGAGGATGCCGACGCGCAGACGCCGGCCGAGCAGGCGATGTTCGGGGAGCCCGGCATGCCGCCGCCCAAGGAGGGCTGGCAGCGGTCGCGGGTGGTGGCTTTGTTCGCCGACGAAGCGCAGGCCACCGAAGCCGCGCAGATCCTGCCGCCGCAGGACTTCTTCACCGACTGCAAGGTGCTCGGCGTCGCCGCGGTGCCCGAGCAGGACTGGGTGCGCCTGACGCAATCGCAGTTCGAGCCGGTGGAAATCACGTCCACTTTCTGGATCGTTCCCACCGGCACGAGCCGCCGGCGCAGGCGCGCGAAGTGATCCGGCTCGATCCCGGCCCGGCCTTCGGCACCGGCACCCATCCCACCACCCGCATGTGCCTGCGCTGGATCGCGGCGCACCCGCCGCAGGGCCAGCGGGTGCTGGACTACGGCTGCGGCTCCGGCATCCTCGGCCATCGGCGCCGCGAAGTTCGGCGCGGGCAGTGTCGACGCGGTCGACATCGATGAGGCCGCGGTGCGCTCGACCGAAGCGAACGCCGAAGCCAACCGCGTGCAGCTCGCAGCCGGCCTGCCGGACCGCGCCGCCGGCGCCTACCAGCTGGTGCTGGCGAACATCCCCGCCACGCCGCTCAAGGTGCTGGCGCCGCTGCTGTGGGGCCATGTCGCGCCCGGCGGGGCGCTGGTGCTGGCCGGCATCCTCTCGCGCCAGGCCGACGAACTGAAGGCGGCCTACGCGCCGTACTGCGCGCTGGCAGTGAGCGACGAGGAAGACGGCTGGATCCTGATGACGGCGCGGCGACCGTGATTGCCCGGGGCCGGCCGGTCCCAACTCTCCCTACAATCGCTGGCTCATGAGCCTCATCACCAGCTGCCCGGCCTGCGGGACGATGTTCCGCGTCGTGCCCGACCAGCTGAAGATCTCGGAAGGCTGGGTGCGCTGCGGGCACTGCGCCGAAGTCTTCGACGCCAGCGCGCACCTCGACGACGAGGCCGCGCTCGCGCCGGTGCCCCCGTCGGCCAGCGCCGCGGGCGCCACGGACGATCCCGTCCGGGGCTGGGAATCCACCGCGGCCGCGCCGCTGGCCTCGGTGCCCGCGCCCTTGCTGCCGACGCCCGCCGAACCGCCGCCGGCGCCGGCCCCCGCGTCCAACAGCCGCTTCGGCCCCGACAGCCAGTCGCTGGAACCGTCGTCGCTCGACGCGCCTTTCGTGTTCCGCCGCTCCGACTTCGACCACAGCGCATTGCCCTCCGTGCTGCCGCCGGCGCCCGACAGCCGCCTGCAGGAAGAGCCAGACGACGACGACGCGACCGCCCCCGCGCTGGAACAGGTCTCCTTCGTGCGCGACGCGCGCCGCAAGGCCGTCTGGCGCCGTCCGCTGGTGCGCCTCGCTCTTACCTTCTTCGGCCTGCTGCTGGCCGCCGCGCTGGCGCTGCAGCTCGCGTACCACGAGCGCGACCGGCTGGCCGCGCTGCAACCCGACCTGCGGCCGCTGCTGGTGCAGATGTGCGGGTATCTCGATTGCCGCCTGGCCCATCCGCGGCAGATCGAGGCGATCGTCATCGACAGCTCCGGCTTCAACCGGATGCGCGGCGACACCTACCGACTCACCTTCAACGCGCGCAACACCGCCCCCACGCGGGTGGCGACGCCTTCGCTCGAACTGACGCTCACCGACTCGCAGGACCAGCCGCTGTTGCGGCGGGTGCTGTCGCCGCAGGAGCTCGGCGCCAACGACGGCTTCATCCCGGCCGCCTCCGAGTGGTCCGGCGCCGCCGGCGTCGTCGTGTCCCCCACCAGCGGCGTCCGGGTGTCCGGCTACCGCCTGCTGGCCTTCTATCCCTGACATCCGAAAGATCCCATGGCAGCAGTCATCTGCGGTTCCCTTGCCTTCGACACCATCATGTCCTTCGAGGGCCGCTTCGCCGAGCAGATCCTCCCCGACCAGCTGCACATCCTGAACGTGTCGTTTTTGGTGCCGGCCCTGCGGCGCGACTTCGGCGGCTGCGCCGGCAACATCGCCTATGCGCTCAAGCTGCTCGGCGGCGAGCCGCTGCCGATGGCCACGCTGGGCAGCGATGGCGGCGAGTACCTCGAGCGGCTCCGCCAGCTGGGCATCGGCACCGAGTTCGTGCGGCAGGTGGACGACACCTACACGGCGCAGGCGATGATCATGACGGACCGCGACAACAACCAGATCACGGCCTTCCACCCGGGCGCGATGATGCAGGCGCACCTGACGCAGATCAGCGCGCGCGGCGACATCAAGCTGGGCATCATCTCGCCCGACGGGCGCGACGCGATGCTGCAGCACGCGGCGCAGTTCAAGGCGGCCGGCATCCCCTTCGTGTTCGACCCGGGCCGGGGCCTGCCGATGTTCGACGGCAAGGAGCTCGCGGCCTTCATCGACCAGGCCACGTGGGTCACGGTGAACGACTACGAAGGCAAGATGCTGTCCGAGCGCACCGGCTGGAGCAGCGCGGAGATCTCGAAGCGCACGAAGGGCCTGGTGGTCACGCTCGGCGGCGAGGGCTGCGAGGTGTGGATCGGCGGCGAGAAGACCGTGGTGCCGCCGGTGAAGGCGCAGGCCGTCGTCGATCCCACGGGCTGCGGCGACGCCCGGCGCGGCGCGCTGCTGTTCGGCCTGGAGCAGGGGTGGTCGCTGGCGAAATGCGCCGAGCTGGGCAACAAGGTCGGCGCCGCGAAGATCGCGAGCCGGGGGCCGCAGAACTACACGCTGGACGGCGTGGCAGCCTGACCTCGCGCGGGGCCTACGAAGGCGATTCGCCGCGCCCCAGCATGACCCCGCCATCCACCACGATGGTCTCGCCGACCACGTAGTCGCCGGCGCGCGACGCCGCCGAAGATCGCCGCGCCCGCCATGTCGTCGTCGTCGCCGATGCGGCCCACGGGCACGCGCTGCGCGACTTCGTCGGCATGGTCCCGCGCCTGCTTGTTCATCTCGGACGCGAACGCGCCCGGCGCGATGCCGCTCACCACGATGCCGTCCTGCGCCAGCCGCAGCGCCATCCGCCGGGTCAGGTGGATCAGGCCGGCCTTGCTGGCGGCATAGGAGTAGGTCTCCCACGGATTCACGCTGATGCCGTCGATCGATGCGATGTTGATCACCTTGGCCGGCTGCCGCTTCGCGCCGGCCTTCAGCGCGCCGTGCAGCGCTTGCGTCAGGAAGAACGGCGTCTTCATGTTCAGGTCGACCACCTTGTCCCAGCCACCTTCGGGGAACGTCTCGAACGGCTCGCCCCAGCAGCGCCGGCGTTGTTGACGAGGATGTCGAGCGCGGGCTCGCGCGCCGCGATCTCCGCGGCGAGGGCGCGGGCGCCATCGACGCTGGAGACGTCGGCCGGCAGCGAGATGCAGCTGCCGAGCGACGCCAGTTCGGCAGCCGCGGCGTCGCAGGCGGCTGCCTTGCGCGCGGAGATGTAGACCTTGGCGCCCTGGCGCAGGAAGCCGGCCGCGATCATGCGGCCGATGCCCCGCGAACCGCCGGTGACGAGCGCCACGCGCCCTTGCAGCGAGAAGAGGTCGCTCATGCCGTGCCCCTTGCCTTGCGGCGGTCGCGCCAGGCGAGCAGCTCGCCGATCACGCCCTTGCGGAACGCCAGCACGCAGACCACGAAGATCGCGCCGATGATCACCGTCACCCGGCGCCCACCTTGTCGGCCAGCATGTTCTGCAGCGCGATGACGATGCCCGCGCCGAGGATCGGGCCCATGAAAGTGCCGACGCCGCCCAGCAGGCTCATCAGGATCACTTCGCCGGACATCGACCAGTGCACGTCGGACAGCGTGGCGAACTTCATCACCACCGTCTTCAGGCCGCCGGCCGTGCCGGCCAGCGAGGCCGACAGCACGAAGGCCAGCAGCTTGTAGCGATCGACCTCGTAGCCGAGCGAGACGGCGCGGGGTTCGTTCTCGCGGATCATCTTGAGCACCGGCCGAAGGGCGAGGTGACGATGCGCAGGATGCCCGGAAGCAGGCCACGAAGATCGCCAGCACCACGTAGTACGTGACGGTGTCGTCCATCAGCGGCAGCACGCCGAACAGGTTGCCGCGCGGCACGCCCTGCAGGCCGTCCTCGCCGCCCGTGAAGGGCGCCTGCAGGCAGATGAAGTACACCATCTGCGCCAGCGCCAGCGTGATCATCGCGAAGTAGATGCCCTGCCGTCGGATCGCCACCAGGCCGAACAGCAGGCCGAGCAGCGCGGCGGAGGCGACGCCGGCGAGGATGCCGAGCTCCGGCGAGAAGCCCTGCGCCTTGATGACCCAGCCGGTCACGTACGCGGCGGAGCCGAAGAACGCCGCATGGCCGAACGACAGCAGGCCGGTGAACCCGAGCAGCAGGTTGAAGGCGGCGGCGAACAGCGCGAAGCAGAGCAGCTTCATCACGAACACCGGGTACAGCCCGATGAAGGGCGCGGCGAGCGCCAGCGCCAGCAGCGCCGGGTAGGTGATGCGCACGGCCTTGCCGGGCCCGGCCGGGCGCGCGGCGGCGGTGGACGAAGGAGACGACATATCAGGCTTCCTTCCCGAACAGGCCGGCGGGACGCAGCATCAGCACGATGGCCATGATGACGAACACCACCACGTTGGAGGCTTCGGGGGGAGAACACGCGGGTGAGGCCTTCGACCACGCCGAGGCCGAGGCCGGTGACGACGGAGCCGAGGATCGAGCCCATCCCGCCGATCACGACGACCGCGAACACCACGATGATCAGGTTGGAGCCCATCAGGGGCGTGACCGGATGATCGGCGCGGCCAGCACGCCGGCCATGCCGGCGAGCGCGGCCCCGGCGCCGTAGGTGAGCATGACCATCAGCGGCACGTTGACGCCGAAGGCCTGAACCAGCTTGGCGTTCTCGGTGCCGGCGCGCAGGTAGGCGCCGAGGCGGGTGCGTTCGATCAGGAACCACGTGGCCAGCAGACCACGAGCGACGCGACCACCACGAAGGCGCGGTAGTTCGGCAGCACCATGAAGCCGAGGTTGGTGGCGCCCGCCAGCAGCTCGGGCACCGGGTACGACTGGCCGGAGACGCCGTAGCGCTCGCGGAACACGCCTTCCAGGATCAGCGAGAGCCCGAAGGTGAGGAGCAGTCCGTACAGCGGGTCGAGTCCGTACAGGCGCTTGAGGAAGAGGCGTTCGATCACCACGCCGAGCACGCCGACGAGGAGCGGCGCCGCCGGACGAGGGCCAACCAGAAGTTGACGCCCCGTGTCGAGCATGATGTAGGCGAAGAAGGCGCCCACCATGTACAGCGCGCCGTGCGCGAAGTTGACGATGTCCAGCAGCCCGAAGATGACGGCGAGGCCGAGGCTGAGCATGGCATAGAACGCGCCATTGACCAGCCCCAGCATCAGCTGGCCGAGAAAGGCCTGGTGGGGAATGCCGAAGATTTCCATGGAGGGCGGTGCGCCTGCGGGTCGTTGTGGTTGTGGGGCCCGGCGCGCGCGTGGCACGCGCCGGGCGGTTTCAGCTTACTTCTTCAGCAGGGAGCACTTGCTTTCGGCGACGGTCGTGAAGGCCTGGTCGCCGGGCACCTTCGCCACGAGCTTGTAGTAGTCCCACGGCGTGGTCGACTCCTTGGCGCTCTTGACCTGGTACAGGTACATGTCGTGGATCATGCGGCCGTCGGCGCGGATGCTGGCGTTCTTGTGATAGAAGTCGTTGAACTTCATCGACTTGAGTTCGGCCATCACCTTGTCGCCGTCGGTCGAGCCGACCTTCTGCACGGCCTTCAGGTAGTTCATGGTCGCCGAGTAGTCGGCGGCCTGCAGCGACGAAGGCATGCGCTTGTACTTGTCGAAGAAGCGCTTGGCGAACTTGCGCGACTCGTCGTCCTGGTTCCAGTACCAGCTGTCGGCGACCTGCAGGCCTTCCGCGTTGGCGACGCCGATCGAGTGCACGTCGTTGATGAACACCAGCAGGCCCGCGACCTTCATGCTCTTGGTGATGCCGAATTCCTTGGCCGCCTTCATCGCGTTGACGAAGTCGCCGCCGGCGTTGGCCATGCCCGGATGTCGGCCTTGGAGCCTTGCGCCTGCAGCAGGAACGAGGAGAAGTCGGAAGCGTTCAGCGGGTGGCGCACGGAGCCCACCACGCTGCCGCCGTTGGCCTTGACGACCGTCGACGAGTCAGCCTCGAGCGAGTGGCCGAAAGCGTAGTCGGCGGTCAGGAAGTACCACTTCTTGGCGCCGGCCTTCACCAGCGCGCTGCCGCCCACCTTGGCCAGGGCCACGGTGTCGTAGGCGTAGTGCACGGTGTACGGGGTGCAGTCCTCGTTGCTCAGGCGGGCGGAGCCGGCGCCGATGGAGATGAAGGGACGCTTCTTCTCCTTGGCGATGCCGGCCATGGCCGGTTGGTGCCCGAGCTCGTGCCGCCCAGCAGCATGGCCAGGTTCTGGCTGTCGATCCACTCGCGCGCCTTGGAGGCGGCGACGTCGGCCTTGTTCTGGTGGTCGGCGGTCAGCACTTCGATCGGGCGGTCCAGCACCTTGCCGCCGAAGTCCTGCACGGCCCACTTGATCATCTCGGCGCCCGCGGGGCCGTCGATGTCGGCGTACAGGCTGGCCATGTCGGTGATGAAACCGATGCGCACGGGGCCGGTCTGCTGCTGGGCGCCGGCGCTGAGGGCCGCGAGGCCGACGGCCATGGCCGCTGCGAGGGTCTTGAGTTTCATGACAGGGGTCTCCTTCGTGTGAAAAGCTGTTGTGGGTTGCGTTCTGTCAGACGCCCGGGTATTCCTGCAGCATCCCCATGTTCGCGCGCAGCTCGTGCTGGGCGAATTCCTTGACGATCTTGCCGTGCTCCATCACGTAGAAGCGGTCGGCGAGCGGCGCCGCGAAGCGGAAGTTCTGCTCCACCAGCACGATCGTGTAGCCCTTGGACTTCAGGGTGCGGATGGTCTCGGCGAGCTTCTGCACGATCACCGGCGCCAGGCCTTCGGAGATCTCGTCGAGCAGCAGCAGGCGGGCGCCGGTGCGCAGGATGCGGGCCACGGCGAGCATCTGCTGTTCGCCGCCGGACAGGCGCGTGCCGGGGCTGTTCGCGCGTTCCTTCAGGTTCGGGAACATCTCGTAGATGTCGGCCACGCTCATGCCGCCGCTGGCCAGCGTCGGCGGCAGCATCAGGTTTTCTTCGGCCGAAAGGCTGGCGAAGATCCCGCGTTCCTCGGGGCAGTAGCCCACGCCCGGCGCGCGATGCGGTGCGGCGGCAGCTTGACGGCTTCCTCGCCGCGGATGCGGATCGAGCCCTTGCGGCTGCCGGTCAGGCCGACGATCGCGCGCATCGTGGTGGTCCGCCCGGCGCCGTTGCGCCCGAGCAGCGCCACGACTTCGCCTTCGGCCACGCGCATGTTCACGCCGTGCAGCACGTGCGACTCGCCGTACCAGGCGTGCAGGTTCTCGATGGAAAGGGTGTCTTGCGCGGCCATCAGTGCGCTCCCACGAGTTCGGTGTCGGCCGAGCCCATGTAGGCTTCGATCACCTGCGGGTCCTTGGACACTTCGGCGTAGGGGCCGTCGGCGATGACCGCGCCGCGCTGCAGCACCGTGATGCGGTCGGCGATGGTGGAGACGACGTTCATGTTGTGTTCGACCATCAGGATCGGGCCCGGCCGACACCTTCTTGATCAGCTGCGTGACGCGGTCGACGTCTTCGTGGCCCATGCCCTGCGTGGGCTCGTCGAGCAGCATCAGGTCGGGTTCCAGCGCCATCGTGGTCGCCAGTTCCAGCGCGCGCTTGCGGCCGTAGGGCAGGTTCACGGTGAGTTCGTCCGCGAAGTCCTGCAGGTCGACCGTCTGCAGCAGCTCGAAGGCGCGGTCGTGCAGGCCGTAGAGGGAGCTCTCGGGCTTCCAGAAGTGGAACGAAGTCCCCAGGTTGCGCTGCAGCGCGGCGCGCACGTTCTCGAGCGCGGTCAGGTGCGGGAACACGGCCGAGATCTGGAACGAGCGGACGATGCCGCGGCGCGCGGTCTGCGCCGGCCGCTCGTGGGTGATGTCGGTGCCCGGGTAGGTGATCGTGCCGCGGGTGGGCGGCAGGAACTTGGTGAGCAGGTTGAAGAAGGTCGTCTTGCCGGCGCCGTTGGGGCCGATCAGCGCGTGGATGTCGCCGCGCCGAACCTTGAGGTCCACGTTGTTGACTGCCACGAAGCCCTTGAACTCCTTGGTCAGGCCCCGGGTTTCCGGGATGTACTCAGTGGACAAAGTCTCCCTCCGGCGTGGCGTGGCGTGGCGGCGGGGACGGCGTCCCCGCATCGAGAACGCGAATATAGGGAGCCGTGCTGCGGCGCAGTAGTGGGTTGGACCCTAAGTAGTTTTGCGTGCGGCGGCCGCGGACCGTCGCGCCGGCGACATTCCGGGCGGCGGTTCGCTATGGAATCAGGAGCTTGCGCGGGTCCGGGGACCCGCTGTCAGAAGCCTGACTCCGGCGGCGGAAGGGGACTACATGTTGCGCCGGTACTGCCCGCCCACCTCGAAGAGTGCACTCGTGATCTGGCCCAGCGAGCAGACCCGCACGGCGTCCATCAGGACTTCGAACACGTTGCGGTCCTCGATCACCGCCTGCTGCAAGCGCTGGAGCATGGCCGGGGCATCGCCGGCGTTGCGCTGGTGGAAGTCGCGCAGGCGCTGCAGCTGCCCCTGCTTCTCGTCGTCGGTCGAGCGGGCCAGCTCGAGCTTGTCGAGCACGGCGTCGCCATGCGGATTGCGGAAGGTGTTGACGCCGACGATCGGCAGCTCGCCGGTGTGCTTGAGCATCTCGTAGTGCATGCTCTCGTCCTGGATGCGGCCGCGCTGGTAGCCGGTCTCCATCGCGCCCAGCACGCCGCCGCGCTCGGCGATGCGCTCGAACTCGGCCAGCACCGCCTCTTCGACCAGCTCGGTCAGCTCGTCGATGATGAAGGCGCCCCGGTTCGGGTTCTCGTTCTTCGCCAGGCCCCACTCGCGGTTGATGATGAGCTGGATCGCCATGGCGCGCCGCACCGAATCTTCGGTCGGCGTGGTGATCGCCTCGTCGAAGGCGTTGGTATGCAGCGAGTTGCAGTTGTCGTACACCGCGATCAGCGCCTGCAGCGTCGTGCGGATGTCGTTGAACTGGATCTCCTGCGCGTGCAGGCTGCGGCCCGAGGTCTGCACGTGGTACTTGAGCTTCTGGCTGCGCTCGTTGGCGCCGTACTTCTCCTTCATCGCCACCGCCCAGATCCGGCGGGCCACGCGGCCGAGCACCGTGTATTCCGGGTCCATGCCGTTGGAGAAGAAGAACGACAGGTTGGGCGCGAAGTCGTCCACGTGCATCCCGCGCGCGAGGTAAGCCTCGACGAAGGTGAAGCCGTTCGACAGGGTGAAGGCGAGCTGCGAGATCGGGTTGGCCCCGGCCTCGGCGATGTGGTACCCGGAGATCGACACCGAGTAGAAGTTGCGCACGTCGTGGTGCACGAAGTACTGCGCGATATCGCCCATCACCTTGAGCGAGAACTCGGTCGAGAAGATGCAGGTGTTCTGCCCCCGGTCTTCCTTCAGGATGTCGGCCTGCACGGTGCCGCGCACGTTGGCCAGCACCCATTCGCGGATCTTCGCGGCTTCGGTGTCCGTGGGTTCGCGGCCGTTGTCGGCGGCGAACTTCTCCAGCTGCTGGTCGATGGCGGTGTTCATGAACATCGCCAGGATGCTGGGCGCCGGGCCGTTGATGGTCATCGACACCGACGTCGCCGGGTCGCACAGGTCGAAGCCCGAGTACAGCACCTTCATGTCGTCGAGCGTGGCGATCGACACGCCGGAGTTGCCGACCTTGCCGTAGATGTCGGGCCGGGGGTCGGGGTCGTTGCCGTACAGGGTGACCGAGTCGAACGCGGTGGAGAGCCGCTTGGCCGGCATGTTGGCCGACAGCAGCTTGAAGCGCTTGTTGGTGCGGAAGGCGTCGCCTTCGCCGGCGAACATGCGGGTCGGGTCCTCGCCTTCGCGCTTGAAGGCGAAGGTGCCGGCGGTGTAGGGGAAGCTGCCCGGGACGTTCTCCAGCATCAGCCACTTCAGCACTTCGCCGTGGTCTTCGTATTGCGGCAGGGCGACCTTGCGGATCGTCGTGCCCGAGAGCGACTTCGTCGTCAGCGCCGTGCGGATCTCGCGGTCGCGGATCTTCACCACGTACTCGTCGCCCGCGTAGGCCTTCTGCATGTCGGGCCACTGCTGCAGCAGGTGCAGGGCGTCCTTGTCCATGCGGGCCTTGCGCTGGCCGGCGAGGTCGAGCGTGGCTTCGGCGGCGGGGGCGCGGCCCGGCTTTTCTTCCTTGAGCATCCGCGCGGCTTCCTTGAGCTGCTGGATCTCGCGCGCGAGTTGCGCCCGGGCCCGCGCGCGCTTCTTGTAGCCGCGCACGGTATCGGTGATCTCCGCCGGTAGCGCGTGCGCTGCGCCGGCACCACCGGCGACTGGTTGGAGCTGTGGCGCACCTGCACGGCGGGCAGGCGGCCTTCGCGCAGCGGCAGGCCGAGTTCGGCCAGCCGCGGCTTGAGCGCCTGGTACAGCGCCGTCACGCCATCGTCGTTGAAGCGCGCGGCCATCGTGCCGAACACCGGCATGTCCTCGGTCTTCGTGCCCCGGGCTTCCTTGTTGCGCTGGACCTGCTTGGCGACGTCGCGCAGCGCATCCGCGGCGCCCTTGCGGTCGAACTTGTTGATGGCCACGAACTCGGCGAAATCGAGCATGTCGATCTTCTCGAGCTGGCTGGCCGCGCCGAACTCCGGCGTCATCACGTACATCGGCACGTCGACGTGCGGCACGATGGCGGCGTCGCCCTGGCCGATGCCGGAGGTCTCGACGATCACGAGGTCGAATCCCGCCACCTTGCAAGCGGCCAGCACGTCGGGCAGGGCCGCCGAAATCTCGCTGCCGAAGTCGCGCGTGGCCAGCGAGCGCATGTACACGCGCTGGCCGTTGCGCCACGGCTGGATCGCGTTCATGCGGATGCGGTCGCCGAGCAGGGCGCCGCCGCTCTTGCGGCGCGACGGGTCGATGGAGATGACGGCCACGCGCAGGCTGTCCTCTGGTCGAGCCGCAGGCGGCGAATGAGTTCGTCGGTCAGCGACGACTTGCCGGCGCCACCGGTGCCGGTGATGCCCAGCACCGGGACGCGCCTGCCGGCGGCTTCCTTGCGCAGCGCGTCGACGATGCCGTCGTCGGCGCCGCCGTTCTCCAGCGCGGTCACCAGCTGCGCCAGCGCGCGCCAGTTGGCTTCGGCGTGGCCCTCGATCGCCGCCAGCGCCTGGGGCGCATGGCCGGTCAGGTCCTGGTCGCAGCGCATCACCATCTCGCCGATCATTCCGGGCAGGCCCATGCGCTGGCCGTCCTCGGGGCTGTAGATGCGCGTCACGCCGTACTCGTGCAGCTCGCGGATCTCGGCCGGAACGATCACGCCGCCGCCGCCGCCGAACACCGGATGTGCGCGCCGCCGCGCTCGCGCAGCAGGTCGATCATGTACTTGAAGTATTCGACGTGGCCGCCCCGGTAGGAGCTGACCGCGATGCCCTGCACGTCTTCCTGCAGGGCGGCGGTGACGACCTCGTCCACGCTTCGGTTGTGGCCCGTGGATCACCTCGGCGCCCATGGACTGGAGGATGCGCCGCATGATGTTGATGGCGGCGTCGTGGCCGTCGAACAGGCTGGCCGCCGTGACGAAGCGCACCTTGTGCGTGGGGCGGTAGTTGGCGAGGGCCTTGTATTCGGCGGACAGGTCGGTCATGCAGGTCTCCAGACCCCGAAGCCTAATTGACGTTTACGTCAACGTCAACGAAACCCCAAAGAAAAAGCCGCCCGGAGGCGGCCTTCTTGGATGGGCGGGCGCTCAGTTGGAGTACAGCACCGACGGCAGCCAGAGGCCGATCTGCGGGAACATGTACAGCAGGAAGATCGCCAGCACCGGATCGCCATGAACGGCAGCATGCCCGGGAAGATCTGGTTGAGCGACACGTGCGGCGGGCTCACGCCCTTCAGGTAGAACGCGGCCATCGCGACCGGCGGCGACAGGAAGGCCGTCTGCAGGTTCAGCGCGACCAGCAGGCCGAAGAACAGCGGGTCGACGCCGAACTTGGGCAGCAGCGGCACGAAGATCGGCATGAAGATCACGATGATCTCGGTCCATTCCAGCGGCCAGCCGAGGATGAAGATGATCACCTGCGAGAGCAGCAGGAACTGCACCTGCGTCAGGTTCATCGACAGCACCCAGCGCTCCACCAGCTCCTGCCCGCCCAGCAGCGCGAACGCGGCCGAGAAGATCGCGGAGCCGACGAACAGCCAGCAGACCATCGCGGACGTCTTGGCGGTGAGGAACACGCTCTCCTTGACCACCGAGAAGGTGAGCTGCCGGTACGCGATGGCGAGCAGGAAGCCGCCCAGCGCGCCCACCGCGGCGGCCTCTGTGGGCGTTGCGAGCCCCATCACGATCGACCCGAGCACCGACATGATCAGGATCACCAGCGGGAAGAAGCTGGTCAGGAGCATCTTGAAGATCTCCAGCCGGCCGAAGCTCAGCAGCGCGTAGTAGATCGCCAGCAGGATCGCGAAGATCGCCACCGTGATCCACCAGCCGCGCGGCGCGTCGCGGACTTCGCCGACTTCCGCCGCGGCGGCGGGTTCGGCCACGGCCGCCGGTGCTGCGGCCGAAGCCGCGGGGCGGCCGCCGGCGGCTCCTGCACCGACGCCGCGGGCGCGCTGGCGGCCGGCTCGGCCGGCGGCTCCGCCAGTCCGCCCGACGCGGGCGGCTCGGCCAATCCGCCGGAAGAGGGCGGCTCGGCGAGTCCGCCGGAGGCCGGCGGCTCGGCCAGCCACCGGCGGCGGGCTCGGCGCTCTGGCTGGTTTCGCCCATGCGCGTGAGGCCTTCGACGCCGGCTTCCTTCACCAGCGGCTCGGTCACCGAGCGGTAGCTGAAGAGCACGAAGAACACGAACACCAGCAGCGGCAGGAACACCACGAACAGCTGGCGCAGCAGGTAGCCGGTGGACACGTCCTGGTTGTTGCGGCCCTTGAGCGCGCCCAGCAGCGCGGGGATCGCGTGCTGGTTCTGCGTTCCGCCGATCTTCACCGTGCCTGACGGCAGCGGGACCATGCGGTCCTCGGGCGCCAGCGGCGGCGCCATCGCCGGCTTCAGCTTGGCGATGATGATCACGTACAGGATGTACAGGCCGGCCAGCATCAGGCCGGGGAAGAACGCGCCGGCATAGAGCTGCACCACCGACACGCCGGCCGTCGCGCCGTAGACGATCAGCAGCACCGACGGCGGGATCAGGATGCCCGGCAACCCCGGCCGTGATGGCGCCGGCGGACAGCTGCACGCTGTAGCCCGCGCGCAGCATCGCCGGCAGCGCCAGCAGGCCCATCAGCGTGACGACGGCGCCGACGATGCCGGTGGCCGTCGCGAACACCGCGCAGGTGACCAGCGTCGCCACGGCCAGCGCCCCGGGCAGGCGCGCCATCGCCAGTGCAAGCTGCGGAACAGCTTCTCGATCAGGTTGGCGCGCTCGACCAGGTAGCCCATGAACACGAACAGCGGGATCGAGATGAGCACGTCGTTGCCCATGGTCTTGAACGCCGCCTGCACCATGAGGTCGAGCGTGTGCGTCGTGTTCCGCTCATAGGCGAGCCAGTGAAGATCATCCCCATGCCCATCAGCGTGAAGGCGGTGGGGAAGCCGAGCATGATCGCCACGACCACCAGCGACAGCATCAGCAGCCCGATGTGGCCGCGCTCGATCCTCTCCACGCTCACCAGCATGGTGAGCGCGGCCAGATGATGATGGCCATCAGGATGAAGCCGAACCAGAGTTCCTTGCGGATCTTCACAGCTGCACCCCCTTCTCGGCGGGCGGCGCCGCCAGTTCGGGATGGTCGTCGGCATGCACCATCGCCTTGAGCTTCTCGACGTCGACTTCCTCCACGTCCTGCTCGCGCGAGGGCCACGCGCCGTCACGGATGCAGATGATGCAGCGCGCGATCTCCACGAAACCCTGCAGCAGCAGGATGGAGCCGGCGAACGGAATGAAGAACTTGAACGGATACACGGGGATCGGGTCCGCGTTGAAGGTCTGCTCGCGGATGGCGAGCGAGTCCTGGAAGTAGGTCCAGCCGGCGTACGTCAGCGCGATCACGCCCGGCAGGAAGAACAGGAAGTAGAGGATCAGGTCCAGCGTGGCCTGCGTGCGCGGGCGGAAGAAGCCGTACAGCACGTCGCCGCGCACGTGGCCGTTCTTCGACAGCGTGTAGGCGCCGGCCATCATGAACAGCACGCCGTACATCATGATCTGCGCGTCGAGCATCCAGCCGTGGGGCGTGCCCAGCACGTACCGGGAGAACACCTCCCGAGAGATCATGACCGTCAGCAGGATGATCGCCCGGGCGAACAGCTGCCCCAGCCAGGTGGACAGGCGGTCGACCGCCGAGTAGTTTTTGCATCTTTCCGTCCTTGCTCTCGCTGCTTCAGGCCAAAAAAGGGCGGCCCTCGCGTGCCGCCCTCTTTGCCGGTCGGGGACCTCAGGCCTTCTTGCCCTTGGCGAAGTAACGGTTGTAGGCCATCTTGAAATCGACCATGTAGTCGTTCTGCCACTGGCCGGCGCGCTCGGCGAAGGCGCGCTGCGAGTCCAGCACCTTCTGGAAGTGCGGGTTCTCCTTGGCCTTGGCGGCGATGACCTTGTCCCAGGCGTCGAGCTGCGCGCGCAGGATCGAGTCGGGCGTCTTGTAGAAGTTGACCTTGTCCTTGGTCTTGAGCTCGATGTAGTCCTTGGAGTTGCGGTCGATCGCCTTCCAGCTCATGTCGGCGCTGGAGGCCTGCACGGCGTAGTCGATGATCGACTTGAGTTCCTGCGGCAGCGCGTTGTACTTGGTCTTGTTGAACAGGATCTCGAACTGCTCGCCGGACTGGTGGAACGACTGCAGCATGCAGTTCTTGGCCACGTCGGCGAAGCCCAGCACGCGGTCGGACGAGGCGTTGTTGAATTCGGCCGCGTCGATCAGGCCGCGGTCCAGCGCCGGCACGATCTCGCCGCCGGGCAGCGGGTTGACGGCGGCGCCCAGTTCCTTGAACACGTCGACGGCCGTGCCCACGGTGCGGAACTTCAGGCCCTTCATCTGCGCCACGTTGGAGACCGGCTTCTTGAACCAGCCCGGGGGCTGCGTGGGCATCGGGCCGTACAGGTACGACACCACGTCCATGTTGATGGACTTGTAGATCTCTTCCAGCAGGGCCTTGCCGCCGCCGTAGTTGTGCCAGGACAGGACCATGTTGGGGTCCATGCCGTAGGCCGGGCCCGAGCCCCACAGGGCGAGCGCCGAGTTCTTGCCGTAGTGGTAGGCCACCACGCCGTGGCCGCCGTCGAGCGTGCCCTTGTTGACGGCTTCGAGCAGCTGGAAGGCAGGAACGACCGCGCCGGAAGGCAGCACTTCGATCTTCAGGCGGTTGCCGGCCATGTCGTTCACCTTCTTGGCGAAGTCCCGGGCGAACTCGTGGAAGATGTCCTTGGCCGGCCAGTGCTCTGGAAGCGGAACGAGGTGGTCTGCGCGACGGCGACCATCGGCGCGGCCATGGTGCCGGCGGCAACGGCTGCGCCCTTCAGCAGGCCACGGCGGCCAGTTTTCTTGGACTCGGTCATTCTCTGTCTCCTTGCGTTGGAATGGATGCAGCGCGATCTTTGATTCGATGGGTGCAAGTAGCGATAGGGTTTACACGGAGCGCAAGGCCGACTTGCTGACGGACGGCTGTCTGCACGCGGGCTGGCAAAATCGCCCCATGAACGCACCCACTCCTTCTTCGCCCGCGGCCCCCGGCCCGCGGAAGGCTACGCCGGCGACGTGGTCCCCGAACTGGCCTGGCAATGGGTGCAGGCCGGCGATGCGGTGCTGGTCGACGTGCGCACCGACGCCGAGCGCGAATGGGTCGGCTTCGTGCCGGGCGCCGTGGGCCTGGCCTCGAAGCAGTGGCCCGGCATGCAGGCCAACCCCGGCTTCGACGAAGGCGTGCGCGCCGCGGTGCCGCCAGGCAAGAAGGTGGTCCTGCTGTGCCGCAGCGGCGTGCGCTCCATCGCCGCCGCGAAGCGCGCGACCGAACTCGGGCTGGAGGCCTACAACATCCTCGAAGGTTTCGAGGGCGACGCCGACGCCGAGGGCCACCGCAACCGCACGGGCGGCTGGCGCCTGCGCGGACTGCCGTGGCGCCAGAACTGACGCCCCGCGCGTTTTCCCAATCAACGAGATCGACAAGGGTCATTCCATGGCAGTCAACCTGAGCGCGCCCGCCGCGGCGTCGCTGCATCCCGTCGCCGGCGTGCGCATCGGCGTCGCCGAAGCGGGCATCCGCAAGGCCAACCGCAAGGACCTCACCGTGTTCCTGCTGGAACCGGGGGCCGCCGTCGCCGGCGTGTTCACGAAGAACCGCTTCAGCGCCGCCCCGGTGCAGGTGGGCCGCGAGCACCGGCACGCGGCGACATCCGCGCGATGGTGATCAACACCGGCAACGCGAACGCGGGCACCGGCGAAGACGGGTTGCAGCGTGCGCGCGCCACTTGCGCCGCCGCCGCCCGCCTGCTGGACCTGGCGCCCGAGCAGGTGCTGCCGTTTTCCACCGGCGCTCATGGAGCCGCTGCCGGTGGACCGCATCGAGGCAGGGCTGCCCGCGGCCATCGCCGACGCCAAGCCGGAGCACTGGCTGCGCGCGGCCGAGGGCATCATGACCACCGACACGCTGCCCAAGGCGTTCAGCCGCCAGTGCAGGTCGAGGGCGCCACCGTCACCGTCACCGGCATCAGCAAGGGCGCCGGCATGATCCGGCCGAACATGGCGACGATGCTGGGCTTCCCGGCCACCGACGCGTGCATCGACGCTTCGCTGCTGCCGGCGCTGGCGTTCGAGCTGGCCGAGGGCTCGTTCAACCGCGTGACGGTGGACGGCGACACGTCCACCAACGACTCGTTCATCGTGGCTGCGACGAACCAGGCGAAGCATGCGCCGATCGCGTCGTGGGACACGCCGGCCGGCAAGGCGGTGAAGGACGCGATGCAGGAAGTCGCGCGCCTGCTGGCGCAGGCCATCGTGCGCGACGGCGAGGGCGCCACCAAGTTCATCACCGTGCGCGTCGAAGGCGGCAAGACCGCCGCCGAATGCCGCCTGGTCGCCTACGCGATCGCGCACTCGCCCCCTGGTGAAGACGGCGTTCTTCGCCAGCGACCCGAACCTGGGCCGCATCCTCGCCGCCGTCGGCTACGCGGGCATCGACGACCTCGACCAGACGAAGATCGAGCTGCACCTCGACGACGTGCACGTCGCCACCAAGGGCGGCCGCAACCCGGCGTACCGCGAAGAGGACGGGCAGCGCGTGATGAAGCAGAGCGAGATCACGGTGCGGGTCGGTCTCGGCCGCGGCACGGCCGCCGACCGTCTGGACCTGCGACTTCAGCCACGAGTACGTGACGATCAACGCCGACTACCGTTCATGACCGAGAAGTTCGAACAGCTCATGGAGCGCGCCACGCAGCTGCTGGCGCGCATCGAGGCCATCCTGCCGCAGCCGCTGGGCGAGCCCGACTGGGGCGCCTCCATCGCCTGGCGCTACCGCAAGCGCTCCAGCGGCCACGGCACGCTGGAGCCGGTGAAGCACGTGGCCAGCATCGCGCTCGACGATCTCAAGGAGATCGAGCCGCAAAAGGAAAAGATCGAGCGCAACACGCGCACCTTCGTGCAGGGGCATCCCGCCAACAACGTGCTGCTGACCGGTGCGCGCGGCACCGGCAAGTCGTCGCTGATCAAGGCCTGCCTGAACGCGCACGCCGCCGAGGGCCTGCGCCTGATCGAGGTGGACAAGGCCGACCTGGTCGACCTGCCGGACATCATCGACGTCGTCGCCAACCGCCCCGAGAAGTTCATCGTGTTCTGCGACGACCTGAGCTTCGAGGAAGGCGAGCCCGGCTACAAGGCGCTCAAGTCGATCCTCGACGGCTCCGTGGCCGCCGCCGTGCCCAACGTGCTCATCTACGCGACCAGCAACCGCCGCCACCTGTTGCCCGAGTACATGACGGAGAACCTCACGTACAAGCACACCGAGGACGGCGAGGTGCATCCCGGCGAAGTGGTCGAGGAGAAGATCTCGCTGTCCGAGCGCTTCGGCCTCTGGGTGAGCTTCTACCCGTTCAGCCAGGACGAATACCGGCGATCACCGCGCAGTGGCTGTCGCACTTCAAGGTGCCCGCCTCCGAGATCGAGGCGGCTCGACCGGAGGCGCTGGTGTGGGCGCTGGAGCGCGGCTCGCGCAGCGGCCGCGTGGCCTACCAGTTCGCGCGCGACTACGCGGGGCGGCACAACACGTGACGCCGGTCCTCGTCGCGGACGGCGACCGCCCGCGCGAGGGCGGGCCCCACCGCAAGGAAGTGGAAGTCGCCGTGGGCGTGCTGCTGCGCGCGGACGGCGCCTTCCTCTTGACGTCGCGGCCGCCGGGCAAGGTCTACGAAGGCTACTGGGAGTTCCCGGGCGGCAAGGTCGAAGCGGGCGAGTCGATCGAAGCCGCGTTGCGGCGCGAGTTGCAGGAAGAGATCGGCGTCACGATAGCCGCCGTGCACCCGTGGCGCGTCGAACGCGTCGACTACCCGCACGCGCTGGTGCGCCTGCACTTCTGCAAGGTCTACGAATGGACCGGCGCGCTGCACATGCTCGAGGGCCAGCAGTTCGCCCGGCAGCAACTGCCGGTGGACGTGCAGCCGGTGCTGCCGGGGACGGTGCCGGTGCTGCGCTGGTTTGCGCAGGAGCGGGGGTTCGGGGGCCACTCACGCAGGCTGAGGCGAAAACCCTTGAACGCAGAGGGCGCAGAGAAGGCGCAGAAAGCGCGGAAGAATCCATTCGAATGGCTCCTTTCTGCGACTTCTGCGAATCCTCCGCGCCCTCTGCGTTCAAAGGTTTCCCCCGCGGCCCTATTGCTCTTTCGGATCCCCGAAAGGCAGTTCATCCGGCGGCGTGTTCTCGTCGGGCACCCTGAATTCCTCGCTGGCCCGGCGCCGAGGTCGATGCCCTTGCAGCGGGCGCTGCAGAAGGGACGGAAGGGATTGGTCGGGGCGTAGATGCTGTCGCCGCCGCAGGCGGGGCAACGCACGATGCGTGGCTTCATCGCGGAAAACCTAGGCGCAGAGGGTGAGTTCGAAAGGGGCGGCGTCGGTGCTCGGCTGCATGCGGTCGTTTTCCTGCCGCATCATCCGCACCGAAACGATCAGGCGGTTCGCGCTGATTTCCGGAACGAGTCCCATCTTCTCGTCGATGCGCAGCCGCAGCAGCTGGAAGGTGCGGCCCTGCGGCAGCGTCTGCTGCAGCTGGCCGCCGGCGGCGATCACCTTCTGCGGGCTGCCCGAATCGCGCAGCAGCTTGAGCAGCATGGTGATGGATTCGGCCAGCGGGGCCAGCGTGGCGGCCCAGCGTTCGAGGTCGGCGCGGCGCTCGTCCGGGGTGTTGTGCTGCCAGGCGTAGTAGCCGGGCAGGTCGAATTCGCAGGTGCCGCCGGGAATGCTTGCGCGGCTGCGGATGCTCATGAGCCAGTCGTTCTCGGTCAGCGGCTGGCCCGCCTTGCCGGGGATCGTGTTCAGCGTGTTGAAGCAGGCGTCGAGCGTGCCGATCACCTCGTCGAGCACGCTCTCGGCGATGGCGGGATTGCCGCGGTAGCCGTTGAGGGTGTTCTTCTGCCGCTCGGGTCCTTCATCACGTCCGACTTGAGGTCGGCGCGGGCCGCCACGTCCATCACCTCGAAGATCGTCGCCGGGCGAAGTGGTGGTCGAGGGGTGGCTGCGCGGGATCAGCTCGCCCAGCCGGCGGAACAGGTGTTCCAGCCGCAGGTACGTCCGGATGCGTTCGTTGAACGGGTATTCGTAGAGGATCACTCGCGGCGGATGGCGTTGGAGGGGCAGGAGGGCGCCATCATAGCCCGAAGGTGTGCGCCGCCTGTTCCACTTCGTGCCGGAGTGCGTCCAGCGTGAGCCCCTCGTTGCAGACCACGAGGTCGGCCGCGGCCAGCCGCAGCGCCCGCGGCGCCTGCGCGGCGATGATCGCCCGCACCTCGTCGGGCTGGAGCGCGCTGCGCGCCACCACCCGCGCCACCTGCGTCTCGGGCGCGCAGTCGACCACCAGCACCCGATCGAGCTGCGCGCGCCAGCGGCCCGATTCCACCAGCAGCGGGATGTCGAACACGATGCAGCGGGCGCCGGCGCGGGTGGCTTCCTCCACCTGCCGCGCGATCTCCTGGCCCACCAGCGGATGGATGATCTGTTCCAGCTCGCGGCGCGCCTCGGGCCGCGCATAGGCCGCTTCGCGCATGCGGGCGCGGTCGAGGGCGCCGTCGGCGGCGATGAAGTCCGGGCCGAAGCGCTCGCGGATCGCGGCGATGGCCGCCCCGCCGGCGGCCGTGGTGGCGCGCGAGATCGCGTCGGCGTCAATGGGCGCCGCGCCGAGCGCCTGCAGCATCGCCAGCACCGTGCTCTTGCCGCTGCCGATGCCGCCGGTGAGGCCGATGCGAACGGGCGTCACGGCGGCCGCGCGGTCAGTGCGTCCCGAACGGGAAGGCGAAGGGCAGCAGCCCCGGCACGGCGGCCGGCCCGATCACCGGGGCCAGCAGCCCGGCGCCGGCGAGGTAGGGGCCGAAGGGCATCGGGATGTTGCGGTTGGCCAGCTTGCCGGCCACCAGCAGCAGGATGCCGATGACGGCGCCGACGATGGACGACAGCAGGATCACCGCCAGCAGGTACTCCGCGCCCAGCCAGGCGCCCAGCGCCGCCAGCAGCTTGAAGTCGCCGTAGCCCATGCCTTCCTTGCCGGTCAGCAGCTTGAACAGGTGGTAGACCGACCAGAGCGCGAGGTAGCCGAGCGCCGCGCCCCACACCGCCGATTTCAGCGGCACCGTCCAGCCGATCGCCGCCGCCACCGTGGCCGAGCCACAGCAGCAGGTAGTTCAGGTCGTCCGGCAACAGGAACGTGTCCATGTCGATCAGGAACAGGCAGATCAGCAGCCCGGCGAAGGCGGCCCGTGCGCCGGCCTGCCGGGTCAGGCCCCAGCGCCACGCGCACAGGGCGAAGAAGCCGGCCGTGACCAGTTCGACGATGGGATAGCGGGCGCCGATCGGCTTCCTGCACGCCGAGCAGCGGCCGCGCAGCGCCAGCCAGCTCACCACCGGGATGTTCTCGTACCAATGGATCTGGTGGCCGCAGTGCGGGCAGCGCGAGCGCGGCTTCGACAGCGAGATGGGGCCGAGCGCGTCGAGGCGGGCGCGCAGGTTCTTGCCTTCGGTCTTCAGGGCGGCCGGCAGCGGCTGTCCGAACACCTGCTGGTGCGAATCGGCGTCGTCGACCATGTCGTGCACGTCCTCCCACCAGCCGCGTCCGAGGATGCGGGGGTAGCGGTGGACGACGACGTTGAGGAAGCTGCCCACGAGCAGCCCCAGGACGCCCCCGAAGAGGGCGTCGATCATCGGGCCCGGGGACATCAGACGACGGCGCCGAGCTTGAAGATGGGCAGGTACATCGAGATCACGATGCCGCCGATCAGGCCGCCCAGAACACGATGATGACCGGTTCCATCAGGCTGGACAGGCCCGCCACCATGTCGTCCACTTCGGACTCGTAGAAGTCGGCTGCCTTGCCGAGCATGTGGTCGATCGAGCCCGACTCCTCGCCGATGGCGCACATCTGCAGCACCATCGACGGGAAGATCGTTGCGTTGGTCATGGCGGCCGTCAGGCTGGTGCCGGTGGACACTTCCTGCTGGATCTTCTCGGTGGCCTTCTCGAACACCGAGTTGCCGGAGGCGCCGCCGACCGAGTCGAGCGCTTCCACCAGCGGCACGCCGGCGGCGAACATGGTGGCCAGCGTGCGCGTCCAGCGGGCGACCGTCGACTTGTAGACCAGCTGGCCGAACACCGGCATCTTCAGCATCAGGCGGTCCATGAACATCTGCACCTTCTCGCTGCGCTTCCATGCCTGCATGAAGAAGTAGAAGCCGCCGCCGATGGTGCCGAAGATCAGCCACCACCACTTGACGAAGATCTCGCTCATGGCGATCACGAACAGCGTGGGCGCCGGCAGGTCGGCGCCGAACGAGGTGAACACCTCCTTGAACGCCGGGATCACGAAGATCATGATGACGGTGGTGACCACGAAGGCCACGATCACCACCGCGATCGGGTACATCAGCGCCGACTTGATCTTCGACTTGATCGCCTCGGTCTTCTCCATGTAGGTCGCCGGCGGTCCAGCAGGCCTTCGAGGATACCGGCCGCTTCGCCGGCTTCGACCAGGTTGCAGTACAGGCTGTTGAAGTACAGCGGGTACTTGCGGAAGGCCGCCGACAGCGAGGTGCCGGTCTCGACGTCGGTGCGGATGTCGTTGAGCAGCTTGGTGACGCTGGCGTTGGCGTTGCCGCGGCCCACGATGTCGAAGGCCTGCAGCAGCGGCACGCCGGCCTTCATCATGGTCGCCAGCTGGCGGGTGAAGATCGCGATGTCCTTGGGCTTGATCTTCGAGCCCGAGCGCATGCGGCGCTTCTTGATCTTGGTCGGGTTGACGCCCCGGCGCCGCAGCGACGCCATGACCTGGTTCTCGCCCGCGGCCCGCGTCTCCCCGCGCACCTGCTTGCCGTTGCGGTCCCGTCCCTCCCATTCGAAGACGAAATCCGGAACTTTGGTTGCTGCCGTGGCCATCTGGGCTCCTCTTACGACGTTGTACTTTTATTCATTGGTGCAGGCCAGCACTTCCTCGAGGGAAGTCAGCCCGAGCTTCACCTTGTGCAGCCCCGATTCGCGCAGGCTGCGGACCCCATCGCGCCTGGCCTGCTGGGCGAGTTCCAGCGCGCTGCCATCGGCCGAGGATGATGCGCTGCATGTCCTCGGTGATCGGCATCACCGGTAGATGCCGACCCGGCCCTTGTAGCCGTTGTTGCAGGCGGAGCAGCCGATCGGCTGGTACGGCGTCCAGCTGCCGTCGACGTCTTCTTCCTTGAAGCCCGCCTCGATCAGCGTCTCGTACGGGACGTCCATCGGCTTCTTGCACTGCCCGCACAGGCGCCGCGCCAGCCGCTGCGCCGTGATCAGGATCACGGCCGAGGCGATGTTGAACGGCGCGATGCCCATGTTGCGCATCCGCGTGAGCGTGGTCGGCGCGTCGTTGGTGTGCAGCGTGGACAGCACCAGGTGGCCGGTCTGGGCGGCCTTGATGGCGATGTCCGCGGTTTCGAGGTCGCGGATTTCGCCGACCATGATGATGTCCGGATCCTGGCGCAGGAAGGACTTGAGGGCCGCCGCGAAGGTGAGGCCCGCCTTGTCGTTGACGTTCACCTGGTTGACGCCGGGCAGGTTGATTTCAGCCGGGTCTTCCGCGGTGGAGATGTTGACGCCCGCCTTGTTCAGCATGTTCAGGCAGGTGTAGAGCGACACCGTCTTGCCCGAGCCGGTGGGGCCGGTCACCAGGATCATGCCGTAGGGACGCTCGATGGCCTTGAGCAGGCGCGCCTTTTCCTCCGGCTCGTAGCCCAGCGCGTCGATGCCCAGCTTGGCCGAGCTCGGGTCCGTGGATACGGATCACGATCTTCTCGCCGAACAGCGTGGGCAGGGTGCTGACCCGGAAGTCGATCACCTTGTCGGGGCCTACCTTCAGCTTCATGCGGCCGTCCTGCGGCACCCGCTTCTCGGAGATGTCCATCCGCGAGATGACCTTGATGCGCGAAGCCAGCTTGTCCTTGATGGCCACGGGCGGCGAGGCGATCTCGCGCAGTTCGCCGTCGACCCGGAACCGCACGCGGTAGATGTGCTCGTACGGCTCGAAGTGCAGGTCGGAAGCGCGGGCGCCGATGGCGTCCAGCAGCATCTTGTGCAGGAACTTGACGACCGGGGCGTCATCGACATCGGAGACCGCGCCCTTGTCGTCCTCGTCGACGACCGACGACTCCATCGTCGATTCGTCGAACTCGAAGTCGTCGCCGATGATGCTGTCCATCGCCTCGGAGGCGGAGGCCGAGTGCACCTCGACCATCTTGGACAGCTTGTCGTATTCGGCGATCACCCAGTCCACGCCCATCTGGGTGGCGAACTTGATCTTCTCGGCGGCCTGCTGGTCCGGACGGGTCGGCGGTGGCGACGATCAGGCGATTGTTGCGCTTGGACAGGACCACCACGCGGTAGTCCCGGCAGATCTTGTTGTCCAGCAGCCCGCGCGGCAGCCGCTTGACGTCGAGGGCTTCGAGGTCGAGCAGGGGCGCGCCGAAGGCGGCGGACATGGTGTGGGCCAGGTCGAAGGCGGAAACGGCGCCCGAACCGGTCAGCTCGGCGATGAAGCTGGTGCGGTTGGACTGCGCCTTGCGGTAGATCTCCTCCGCCGATTTCTGGCCCAGCTTGCCGGCCGCGACCAGGGGCGCGACCCAGCCCGGGCAATGCGACGACGGAAGCTTCAGCGGGATCTACAGCGGCCATGGAATGCGTTCATTGGGGCAGAAATGGTTCTGACCGGTCGGGAAGTCAGTCCCGATCATCGTCAAAAGCCGAGTTGGTGTAAACGTTCAAGCCCCTGTGCGACCCCTGTCAGTTGGTAGGAAGTCACGCCCGGGCATCAATGAGGCCACCCGTGCAATGCCTTGTAACGGATCGGGCGGATCTGCTTACGGAGTCTCCCTAGCGCGGCGAGAGGGGGGCGCACTCAGGTTAGCACAGCCGTGGCCGCGGCTTTCCGGGCTGTCAGCCGGCGTTAAACCGGTCCGGGCCGGGTGCCTGCGGAACAGGCAACCTGCCGCGCGTCCAGCACCGGCGCGGGAACCGGCCGGCTCCCGGCAGGTTGTCCACAGCCCTGTCCACGGAAAACGGGGATGGGCCGCAGCCTCATGAAACGACTGTGCGGGAATCCTCTGGGCGGCGAAGCTCGGCGCCGACGTGCGGGCCTTCAGCGCCGGGAGCGTGCCCAGCGGACGCATCAACCCGCGTGCCGCCGAAGTGCTGGCGCGCGCCGGCGTGGATATCTCGGCCAGCCGCAGCAAGAGCTGGGACGAATTCGTCGCACCCGACGCGCCGCGCATGCGGATCGTCATCACGGTGTGCGACGGCGCGGCGGCGGAGCAGTGCCCCTACTGGCCAGCAGCCCGGTGAAGGTGCATTGGGGCTATCCGGATCCTTCCCATGCCCCCGAGCCGGACCGCAGCAGCGCGTTCGAGCTCACCCGCCAGGCGATCGGCTACCGCCTGCTGCAACTGCTGCGGCTTCCGCTGCACGCCCTGTCCGACGGCGAGCTGCAGCGTGCGCTGGATGCGATCCATGCGAACTGAAGCATCCTCTCCCGCGATCGGCTTCTTCGAACGCTGGCTCACCCTCTGGGTCGCGCTGTGCATCGGCGCGGGCGTGTTCCTCGGCCAGCTCCTGCCCGGCGCCTTCCAGGCCGTCGCCGCGATGGAAGTCGCGCGCGTGAACATCCCGGTGGGCATCCTCATCTGGGTGATGATCGTCCCGATGCTGCTGAAGATCGACTTCGCGGCGCTGGGGCGCGTGAAGGCCCACGCGCGCGGCATCGGCGTGACGCTGTTCATCAACTGGGCGGTCAAGCCGTTCTCGATGGCGCTGCTTGCATGGATCTTCGTCCGCCACCTGTTCGCCCCCCGGCTGCCGCCGGAACAGGTGGACAGCTACGTCGCGGGGCTCATCCTGCTGGCCGCCGCGCCCTGCACGGCGATGGTCTTCGTCTGGAGCCAGCTGTGCCGGGGCGACCCGTACTTCACGCTGTCGCAGGTGGCGCTGAACGACGCCATCATGGTCGTTGCGTTCGCACCGATCGTCGCGCTGCTGCTCGGCCTCTCGTCGATCGTGGTGCCCCGGGACACGCTGCTGGTGTCGGTCGGGCTCTACATCGTCGTGCCCGTGATCGCGGCGCAGCTCTGGCGCAAGGCGCTGCTGGCGCGCGGCGTGAAGCACTTCGAGGCGGTGGTCGCGCGGCTGGGCCCGCTGTCGATCTCGGCGCTGCTCGGCACGCTGGTGCTGCTGTTCGCTTTCGGGGGCAGGGCGCTGATCGAGCAGCCCCCGGTGATCGCCTTGCTGGCCGTGCCGATCCCGGTGCAGGTGGTGCTGAATTCCGGCATGGCTTACTGGCTGAATCGCCGCGCGGGCGTGCAGCACTGCGTCGCCGGCCCATCGGCGCTGATCGGCGCCAGCAACTTCTTCGAGCTGGCCGTCGCCACGGCCATCAGCCTGTTCGGCCTGCACTCGGGCGCGGCACTGGCCACGGTGGTGGGCGTGCTGATCGAAGTGCCGGTGATGCTCGCCGTCGTCGCCATCGTCAATCGTTCCCGGGGCTGGTACGAGGCGGGGTTGCAGCGCGCCTGACCGCGCGCGAACGGTTCAGACGTACGACAGCCGCGGCGGCGGCAGGTGCCGGATGTGTAGCGCCGCGTCCGGGGCTTCGAGGTGGTTCGGGTCGCGCGACAGGATGCGGTCGGCCAGCGGCAGGAAAGCCTCTTCCTCGAGGGCCGCGTGCTCCGGTACGTGCGGGAGAGCTCTTCGACCGCGCGATCGAAGTGCGGGTGCCCGGGCGCGTTGCCGGCCGCCACGGCACGCATGGCGGGCCGCAGTTCCTTCCACAGGCGCTCGATGCGGCGGTGCTCCGCCGTCAGCCGCGACACGAGTTCGTCGACGCGCGCTTCGTCCCCGGTGCCGCGCGCGCTGCGGAGCACGGCGACGAACAGGTCCTTCTCTTCGTCGGCGTGATGGCCGGCCACGTCGCCGTCGAACAGCGCCGGGGTCCCGAGTGCCGCGGCGCGCGCCTGCCGCATCGCATCGGCCAGCGCAGGCAATCGGCGCAGTTCGGCCAGCCCCTTGAAGATGCCCGAATGGCTGGCGCAGAAGCTGCGGACGGGCGGGTGCAGCGCGGCTGCGGGGTTGGCGAGGGGAGTGTTCACGGCCGGATCCTCCATGGAGTGCCGCCATGGTGGCGCAGTCGGCGCACGAAAGCTTGACCAGGGATCAAAACCCGTTCGTCCGTCCGTTCCTAGCATAGGTGCATTCGAAATACACCTTAGGCCCGGAGGCCCCGATGACCCATCCCGCTGCTTCGATCGACGTGCGAACCATCGCGCCGCGCGAGCGCCACCCGCTGATCTTCTCGACCTTCGCGCGCCTCCCGCCCGGTCAGGCGATGGAACTCGTCAACGACCACGACCCGCGTCCGCTGTTCTACCAGTTCAACGCCCGGTGCCGGGCCAGTTCTCGTGGGACTACCTCGAGACCGGTCCCGCGACCTGGCGCGTGGCCATCGGCCGCGTGGCGGCCGGCGACCGCAGCGGCGGCCAGTGCTGCGGTTCGTGCGGCGGCGCTTGATTCCTGCATCAACGGAGAACGTCATGAAGAACAACACCATGCTGTGGCGCTGGCTCGGATTCGTATTCGTGCTGTCGTTCGGCGCCCTCGGCTTCCCGGGCTGGCAGATCTACCTGCAGGCCCCGCCGATTCCCAAGGCCGTGGTCACCACCACCGGCGCCGTCCTGTTCACTGGCGAGCAGGTCCAGCGCGGCCAGCAGGTCTGGCTGGCCGCCGGCGGCCAGCAGCAGGGCAGCGTGTGGGGCCACGGCGCCTACGTCGCACCGGACTGGTCCGCCGACTGGCTGCACCGCGAGGCGGTGGAACTCAAGGCGCTGCGCGGCAAGGCCTATGCGGCCGACCCGCAGGCGCTGACGGCGTCCGAACGCGGCGCCGTCGAGGCCGGCCTGCGCGAGGAGATGCGGCGCAAAACCTACGACGCCGCGACGGAAACCGTCACGGTGTCGCCGGAGCGCGCCCGCGCCATCCGTGCGGTGGCCGCCCACTACGACGGCCTGTTCGGCACCGAAGCGGCGCTCGCGCAACTGCGCGACCAGTACGCCATGACGGCCGACACCGTGCCGTCGAAGGCGGACCGCGAGGCGCTCACGGCCTTCTTCTTCTGGAGCAGCTGGGCGGCCGCGACCGACCGGCCCGGCGAGGAGGGGCTCTCGTACACCAGCAACTGGCCGCACGAGCCGCTGGTGGGCAACACCCTGACGACCTCGGCGGCCATGTGGTCCATGGTCAGCATCATCCTGCTGCTGGCCGGCATCGCCGCCATGCTGTGGCTGCACGGCGCCAACCGGCACGAGGAAGAGGCGATGCCGCCGCAGCACGACCCGCTGCGGGACGTGGTCGCCGCGCCCTCGATGAAGGCGACGCGCAAGTACTTCTTCGTCGTGATCGGCTTGATGCTGCTGCAGATCGCCATGGGCGTGATCACCGCCCACTACGCGGTCGAAGGCCGCCTTCTTCGGGTTTCCGCTGGCCGAAGTGCTGCCGTACGTGACCAGCCGCACGATCCACACGCAGGTCGGCATCTTCTGGATCGCGACCGCGTGGCTCGCCACGGGTCTCTACATCGCGCCGCTGCTGGGTGGCCGCGAGCCGAAGTTCCAGAAGCTGGGCACCGACTTCCTGTTCTATGCACTGGTCACCATCGTCGTCGGCTCCACGCTGACCGGCTGGTTCGGCACGCTGCAGCGCAGCGGCACCGAGTTCTCGTTCTGGATCGGCAACCGGGGCCTCGAGTTCACCAGCATGGGCCGCATCTGGCAGATCCTGCTGTTCGTCGGCCTGCTGCTGTGGGCCACGCTGCTCGGACGCGCGCTGTGGCCCGCGCTGAAGACGCCGTCGGAAAGCCGCGGCCTGATCGCAATGGTGTTCCTGTCGGCCACCTGCATCGGCGGCTTCTACGCGACCTCGCTCACCGGGGCCAGACCACCCACTATTCGATGGTGGAGTACTGGCGCTGGTGGCTGGTGCACCTCTGGGTCGAAGGCTTCTTCGAGGTGTTCGCCACCGCCGTCATCGCGTTGCTCTTCACCCGGCTGGGCCTCGTTCGCACCACCAGCGCCAACCGCGCCATCGTGGCCGAGACGATCGTTTTCCTGTTCGGCGGCATCCTCGGCACGCTGCACCACCTGTACTTCACCGGCACGCCCACTTCGATCATCGCGGTCGGCTCGGTGTTCTCCGCGCTGGAAGTGGTGCCGCTCACGCTGATCGGGCTGGAGGCGCTGCAGACCTGGCGCCGGGCGCAGTCGACGCCCGGCTCGCCACCTACAAGTGGCCGGTGCTGTGCTTCGTCGCGGTGGGCTTCTGGAACACGGTGGGCGCCGGCCTGCTCGGTTTCGCGATCAACCCGCCGGCCTCGCTGTACTACGTGCAGGGCCTGAACATGACGGCGGCCCACGGCCACGCGGCGCTGTTCGGTGTCTACGGCATGCTCGGCATCGGCCTCATGCTGTTCTGCCTGCGCGGCCTCTATGCGCGCCACCTGCATGCCGAGCGCCTGCTCAAGCCGGCCTTCTGGAGCCTGAACATCGGCCTGGCGATGATGGTCTTCCTGTCGCTGCTGCCGGCCGGCATCTACCAGGCCCGGGCCAGCATCTCGCGCGGGCTCTGGTATGCCCGCTCGCCCGAGATCGTGCACTCGCAGGTGATGGAGACGCTCGTGTGGATGCGGGTGCCCGGCGACATCCTGTTCGCCATCGGCGCCGTCCTGCTCGGCTGGTACGCACTGCGGCTGCTCGGCAACGGCAAGGGCCGCGAGCCCGTCGCCGCGGTGGACGCCAGTCCGGCGGCGACCTGAGGTCCACGCCATGAAGCTCACCGCCTTCACCGACTACAGCCTTCGCGTGCTGCTCTGGCTCGCCCTCGAGCCGGAGCGCCGCGCGACCATCGCGCAGATCGCCCGGTCCTTCGAGATTTCGGAGAATCACCCGGTGAAGGTGGTGCACTTCCTCGGCAGGCAAGGCTGGATCCGGACGGTGCGCGGCAAGGGCGGCGGGCTGTCGCTGGCCCTGCCGGCCGACCGCATCGTGCTGGGCCGTGGTGCGGCAGACCGAAGGCGAGGCGGCGGTCGCCGAATGCTTCGCCACCGACGGCGGCAATTGCGCCATCGGCTGCTGCTGCCGGCTGCGCGGCGTCCTCGCCGAAGCGATGGCGGCGTTCAACGCCGTGCTGGACCGCTACACGCTGGCCGATGCCGTGGCCAACCGGGACGAACTCCGGCAGGTCCTGTTCATGCCCATCGTCCCGGAGGCCGTGGCGGCATGAACGACGCCGGCTATCCGTACGAAGGTCCCGGGGAACTGCGCGCGGCGATCGAGCAGGCGCTGTCCAGCGTGGTCGATCCCGAAGTCGCGATGAACATCGTCGACGTCGGCCTCGTCTACGGCGTCGCCGTGCGCGGCGGCAAGGTCGACGTGCAGGTGACGATGACGTCGGCCGCCTGCCCGGTGGCCGACGTCATCGTCGACGACATCGAGCAGGCGCTCGACGCCGCCTTGCCGCCCGAACTGTTGATCCAGTCCACCGGTCTGGGAGCCCGCATGGTCGCCCGAACGCATGAGCGCCACCGCCCGCCGCTTCATGGGGTGGTGAGGCGCCGGCGGTCGCCGTCGGCCTTGCTGCTCGTGCTGCTGCTGGCCGGCGCGCTGCTGGCGGGCCTGCTCGGCGGGCTGCTGCGCCTGGGGGTCGGTCCCGCCGCGCCTGCCGACTGGCTGGGGCGCGGCGCGCTGCACCATGCCGCGTTGATGATCTGCGCCTTCATGGGCAGCGTGATCGGCGTGGAGCGCGCGGTGGCCGCCAAGCGCCGCGCCGCGTGGAGCGCGCCGTTCGCCTCCGCCCCGGCCGGCCCGGCCCTGCTGCTCGGTTCGCCTGTCGCTGGCGCATGGTTGCTGGTGGTGGCCGCGCTCGTGTTCGTCGCCGTCAACGTCGCGGTGGTGCGGCGCCAGAATGCGCCGCACACGCTGGCGCTGCTGGCAGGCGCGTGCGCCTGGCTGGCGGGCAACCTGCTGTACGCGCTGGGCCGGGACAGCGGCGCCGTGCTGCCCTGGTGGTTCGCCTTCCCGGTGCTGACGATCGCGGCGGAGCGGCTGGAGATGACGCGGCTGATGCGCCGCCGGCCCGGCACCCGGGCTTCGTTGTACCTGCTGCTGGCGGCGCTCGTGCTCGGCGCCGCCGCTTCGGCCGGCTGGCCGCGCGCGGGCGGCGCGGTCTACGGCATCGCGCTGCTGCTGCTGGCGCTGTGGCTGCTGGTCTTCGACATCGCCCGCCGCACCGTGGCCGCCGGCGGGCTCGCGCGCTACATGGCCGTGTGCCTTCTGGGCGGCTATGCCTGGCTGGTCGTGGCCGGAATCGCGTGGGCCGCGACGGCGCTCGGGCTGCCGGCCCGCGACGCCGCGCTGCATGCCCTCGGCCTCGGCTTCATCGTCAGCATGATGATGGGCCACGCGCCTGTGATCCTGCCCGCCGTGGCGCGCATCAAGCTGCTCTTCGGCCCCCGGTTCTACCTTCCCCTCGCGGCGCTGCACCTGTCGCTGCTGGTCCGCCTCGTCTTCGGCGTCGCGGACCTCGGCTGGCGCGCGCACGGGGGCCTCGCCAATGCGCTGGCCATCGCGCTGTTCGCCGCCACGGTGGCCGGCGCGGCGCTGGCCTGGCGCCACCGGTATCCCTCATGACCAATACCTTCCTGCGCATCGAAGAGCCCGCGCGCGCCGCGGCCCCCAAGGGCTTCGCGCTGTTCGCGCTCGGCTTCCGACCCTTCTACCTGCTCGCCAGCATCTTCGCAGCCTCGTCGATCGGCCTGTGGGCGCTGCAGTTCACCGGCGTGCTGCAGGCCGCCTACCTGCGCGGTCCCTTGTGGCACGCGCACGAAATGATCTTCGGCTTCGCGCTGGCGGTGATCGTCGGCTTCCTGCTGACCGCAGGCCGGAACTGGAGCAACCGGCCAACCCCGACCGGCTGGAAGCTGGCGGCGCTGGCCGGCCTCTGGGTGGCCGGCCGGGTCCCGTGCTCACGCCCTCGGGGCTGGGCCGCGGCGCTGGTGAACGCGGCCTTCCCGCTGGCGGCGGCGGTCGCGCTGGCGATTCCCTTCTGGCCGCGGAGAACCGCCGCAACTACTTCTTCCCCGGCCTGCTGGTGTTGCTGTCGCTCGCGACGCTGGCCGTGCACCTGCAGCAGCTCGGCGCGCTGAACCCGCCGCCCCGGGCGGGCGTGCAGCTCGCGCTGGACATCGTGCTGTTCATCGTCGCGGTGATGGCCGGAAGGGTCGTCCCGATGTTCACCAACAACGGCGTGCCGGGCGCCCGTGCGCGGCGGGTCCCATGGATCGAACAGGCGGCGCTGGGATCAGTGCTGGCCCTGTTCGCGGCCGACGCGCTGCACCTGCCGCCGCTGCTGCTGGCGATCGTGACGTTCGCCTGCGCGGCGGCGCACCCGCCCGCTGGACCCTGTGGCAACCGTGGAAGACGCTGCGCACGCCGCTGGTGTGGGTGCTGCAATTGGCGTACCTCTGGATCCCGGTGCACCTCGCGCTGCGCACCGCGGCGCTTGCCGGCCTGGTCGCGCCGTCGGTCGCCGTGCACGCGCTCACGGTCGGGGCCATCGGAGGGATGGTCATCGGCATGATGACGCGCACCGCCCGCGGCCACACCGCGCGGCTGCTGGTCGCCGACGGCTGGGACGTCGCGTGCTACGTGCTCGTCGCCGCGGCGGCGCTGGTGCGCGTCGGTGTCCCGCTGGTGCACCCGCAGTGGCTGCTCGGCTCGGTCCAGCTGTCGGCCGCCCTGTGGTCGGCGGGCTTCGGCTTGTATGCCATCGTCTACTGGAAGGTCCTCACCCGGCCCCGCCTCGACGGCAAGCCAGGCTGAGTTTGCAAAGGTGTGCGGCCAGTGCACCTTTCCTTGCGCTGCATCAAATCGGAAGGGAGGCCAGGCTCCTAGAGTGACTTCAACGGCAATGACACCGTTGGTCCCGCGGGGGCCCCACCCGCGAACGAGAAGAGAAGAGGGTATCCAGATGACTCGCGCATTCGCTCCCATCGCCATGGCCATGGCCGTGGCCCTGCTGTTCGCATCGGCGCCGCTGATCGGTTCCGTGGGCGCCACCGCCATCGCCAAGGCCGGCGCCGGCAAGCCCGCCGCCGCCGCTCCCGCCGCCACCCAGCCGTCACGCACAAGATCGTGCTCAAGACGGGCATGGCCGGAGGCAAGATGGTCTACCTCGACGAGAAGGGCACCGTGAATCCCACCCTGCGCGGCAAGGTCGGCGACACGGTGGAGATCACCATCACCAGCGGTGAAGGCGCCCAGCACGACATCGTGTTCGAGGGCCTGAACGTCAAGTCCGCCCTGTTCGACGGCAAGACCGCCCCGACCAGGGTGACCTTCAAGCTCACCACGTCGGGCAAGTTCACCTACTTCTGCTCGGTGCCGGGCCACCGCCAGATCGGCATGGAAGGCCTGCTGGAAGTGACCGGCCCGGCCGATGCCTCCGCCGGCAAGCCCGGGCCGGTGAAGACCGCCGTCATGGGCTCGGCCCCCGTCGCCGCCAACGGCATGCCCAAGGCCATCGCGCCGGCCGCGGCCAACGCGGTCAGCATCGCGATGGATCCGAACGCGGTGCCCAAGCCCATTGGTGCGCGCGCGCCGCAGCTGGTGAAGTACGCGATCGAGACCGTCGAACTCGACGGCAAGCTCGACGACGGAACCACCTTCACCTACTGGACCTTCGCCCGCAAGGTGCCCGGCCCGATGCTTCGCGTGAAGGAAGGCGACACCGTGGAAGTGGTGCTCACCAACAACAAGGACAGCAAGGCCGTCCACTCGATCGACCTGCACGCGGTCACCGGCGGTTTCGGCGGCGGCGAGCACACGCAAGTCGCGCCGGGCCAGACCAAGACCATCACGTTCAAGGCCCTCAATCCCGGCCTGTACGTCTACCACTGCGCCACGCCCTCGGTGGCCCACCACATCTCTGCCGGCATGTACGGCCTGATCCCGGGTCGAGCCCAAGGCCGGCCTGCCGAAGGTGGACAAGGAGTTCTACGTGATGCAGGGCGACCTCTACACCTCGCACCCGTTCGGCACGAAGGGGCACCACGAGTACAACCCCGACAAGGCGGCCGACGAACTGCCCACCTACTACACCTTCAACGGTTCGGTCGGTGCGCTCACCGGGGAGCACAAGATGGCGGTCGCCGTGGGGCAGACGGTGCGCGTGTACTTCGGCGTCGGCGGCCCGAACAAGGTGTCTTCGTTCCACGTCATCGGCGAGATCTTCGACAAGGTGTACAGCGAAGGCTCGACCAACACGGTCAAGCAGAACGTGCAGACCACCCCGGTGCCCGCCGGTGGCGCGACCATCGTCGACTTCAAGGTGAACTACCCCGGCAAGTACCTGCTGGTCGACCACGCGCTCTCGCGCGCCGCCAAGGGCCTCGCCGGGTCGCTGGAAGTGACGGGCAAGGCCGACGCCACGGTCTACAAGGCGTCGGACAAGGGCCACGCCGACATGGCGCACTGACATTGCACGGGGCCAGTCCCCGGACCCGCATCGGCTCCCGCCGGTGCGGGTCTTTTTCATGGAGCCGGGATGCGGGCGCGCCGGACGTCCGGCGCTCTCTTGCGTGTCCCGGCCGGCTGGAGTCTCGTGCCGCGCCGGCGCCGCCTGGCGAACCGCCTCCCAGTCGTCCGGCGTGAGCGCCCGGCGCGCGAGCGGCAGCACGTCTTCTTCTTCCAGCCCGATGTGGTTGCCGTAGTAGACGAGGAACGTGGCCGCCGCCATTTCGATGCGCGCGCGCGGCGTGACCTCCCCGTTGACGGCTTGCGCCAGCAGCGCGCGCAGTTCTTCGCCCGCATGCGCGATCACCACGTGTTCCTGCCGCAGCCGGGCCAGCGGGAGCGCGCGGTCCGGGCAGTGCCGCACCAGGCGGCGAAACGCCTCGTCCTCGCGGGGATGGTGGAAGGTGTCGGCGAAGTCGTGCAGCCAGCCACGATCTCCTGCATCAGCCCGTAGTCGGGCTGGCCGTCCGCATGGAAGACGTCCAGCTGGAGCTGCAGCGCGGCGAGCAGCGACCGGAAGGTTTCGTGCTCCGCGTGCCACGCGGCGATGGGATCGGACATGGCATGCCCCCGGATGTCAGATGATGCGGGAATAGCGCGCGCGGTTGCGGTCGGCCTGCAGGTAGCGGTCGAACTGCATCGCCACCGCGCGCACGAAGAACCAGCCCCGGGCCGTCACCGGATGCCGGCGTCGTCGATGGCGACGAGGCCTTGCGCTTCCAGCTCGCGCAGCTGCTCCATTTCGGCGGCGAAGTGCTGCGCGAAGTTCAGCAGGCACGCCTGTTCGATGGCTTCGAAGCCCACCTGCCCCCGGCACATCAGCGCCATGATGACGGCGCGGCGGGCGAGGTCGTCGCGCGACAGGGCGAGTCCGCGCACGACGGGCAGCCGGCCCCTGGTCGAGCAGGTCGCAGTATTCCTCCAGCGTCTTCGCGTTCTGGCTGTAGGTCGCGCCGACCTTGCCGATGGCGGACACGCCCAGCCCGATCAGGTCGCAGTCGGGCTGCGTGCTGTAGCCCCGAAGTTGCGGTGCAGCCGGCCCTGCCGCTTGGCGACGGCCAGCGCGTCGCCCGGCAGCGCGAAGTGGTCCATGCCGATGTACACGTAGCCGGCGCTGAGGAAGGCCGCGAGCGCCTGCGACAGCATCGCCACCTTGCCGCCCGCCCCGGGCAGTTCAGCCGCCACGATGCGCCGTTGCGGCTTGAAGCGTTCGGGCAGGCAGGTGGGCGTAGCCGTAGAGGGCGATCCGGTCGGGGCGCAGGGTCAGCACCTGTTGCAGCGTGCGGGCGAAGGATTCGGGCGTCTGCCGCGGCAGGCCGTAGATCAGGTCGACGTTGACCGAGTCGAAGCCGATGCGGCGCGCCGATTCCATCAGGGCCGCCACCAGCTCGTACGGCTGCGCGCGGTGCATCGCCTTCTGCACTTCGGGGTCGAAGTCCTGACGCCGAAACTCACGCGGTTGAAGCCGAGGTCGGCCAGCACCTGCAGCCTTTGCGCGTCGACCGTGCGCGGGTCGACCTCGATCGAGCACTCGGCGCCCGGCGCCAGCGCGAAGCTGCGGCGCAGCATCGCCATCAGCTCGCGCAGTTCCGCGTCGGACAGGAACGTGGGCGTGCCGCCGCCCAGTGCAACTGGCTCACGGCCCGGCCGGTGCCGAGCACCCCGGTGTTCAGGTCCACCTCGCGCGCCAGGTAGCGCAGGTAGGTGGCGGCGCGCTGCTTCTGCTTCGTGATGATCTTGTTGCAGGCGCAGTAGTAGCACAGCGACGCGCAGAAGGGGATGTGCACGTACAGGGACAACGGCAGCGCCAGTGCGCTCGGGCCGTCCCGGCGCTGCGCCAGCGCCTGCGCGTACGCGGTCGCGCCGAACGCGTCGACGAAGCGATCGGCCGTCGGGTACGAGGTATAGCGCGGCCCGGCGACGTCGTACCTGTGCAGCAGCTCGGGGGTGATCGGCGATGTCATGGGTGGGTGTCTCCAGCCTTCACTGTGGCGCGCCGGGGGCGGGGGGATTGACCTGCATCAACCGGCCGCGCGCGGCCTTTGGGAGAATTTGATGCAGATCATCAACCCGGCCCGGCCGCATCCTCGTGTCGCAACGCATCCTTCCCCGCACCGCCCGGGGAGCCACCCGGGCTCACGCCGGGCAGCATCAAGGTCGCCTGCTCCAGCTGCAGCCTGCGCGAGCTGTGCATGCCGGTCGGCCTGAGCGCCGCGGAGCTCGCGCGCATCGACGACGTGATCACCACCCGGCGCAAGGTCAAGCGCAAGGCGGCGCTGTTCCGCAACGGCGAGAAGTTCCATGCGCTGTACGCCATCCGCACCGGCGTCTTCAAGACCTGCGTGAACGCGGAGGACGGCCGCGAGCAGGTGACGGGCTTCCAGATGGCGGGGAGATCGTCGGCCTCGACGGGATCGTCAGCGACCACCACAGCTGCGATGCCATCGCCCGGAAGACGCCGAAGTCTGCGTGCTGCCCTTCGACCGCATCTCGGAGCTGGCGCGCGACGTCGACGGCCTGCAGCGCCACCTGCATCGCGTGATGAGCCGCGAGATCGTCCGGGAACACGGCGTGATGCTGCTGCTCGGCACGATGAGCGCGGAGGAGCGGCTGGCCACCTTCCTCCTGAACCTCGTGCAGCGCCTGCAGGCGCGTGGCTTCTCGCCGTCGGAACTGGTGCTGCGCATGACCCGGCAGGAGATCGGCAGCTACCTCGGACTGAAGCTGGAGACGGTCAGCCGCACGTTCTCCCGCTTCGCGGAACTGGGCATCATCGAGGTCGAGCACCGCTACGTACGTATCCTCGACAGCGAGCGGATGCGCGGCCTGTTGGCGCAGCGGGCCGAAGGCGGCTGAGGCGAGCCGCCGGAGGTCGGCGGCCGCGGCTCAGTCGTCCATGTGGCTCTGGTGCCGCCAGAGCCGCGACGCGTACATGTCGCGCAGGGCGATGCGCGCCAGGGCGATGGCGCCTCCGAGCAGGCCCGCCACCGCGAACGCGGCCGGGAGGGTTCCGCTTCCCGGAAATCGAGCATGGCTTCCATGGCATTTCTCCTTGGTGTGGATGCCATTTCACGCCCGGTGCGGCGTTGGATCCTTGCGGTGGATCAAGGTATCCCCCGGTGCGCGCCAACAGAATCCGCTCACCACCTGAACCGGGATCCATTGCCATGCCGTTGCCCGCCACGACTTCGCCGCTCCGGTCTCCCGCTGCCCGCCTGCTGGCCCGCCGCGCGGAATTGCGCGTGCTGATCGACACCGCGGCGGCGGTGGCCGCGGGCGTGGGCGAGCAGGGCTCGGGCGTATTCGACCTGAAGGACGTGGCCGCGGAGGACAGCCGCGCGCGCATCGCCAACGCGGCGCTCACCCGCGCCGCCGGCGAACTGGCGCAGGTGAACGCCGCCTTGCTGCGCGTGCACGAGGGCAGCTACGGCGTGTGCGACGCGTGCGGCGACGACATCGACGAACGCCGGCTGGCGGCGGTGCCCACGGCGCGGTTCTGCACAGGGTGCCGGGCGGTGCACGAACGCCTGGCGACGGCGAGCCGGCGCACGACGGGCCTGCGTGTGGCCGGCTAGCGGGCGGCGGCCGGCTGCGCGGGGTGCACGCCGAGGATAGACCGGCTGGCGTAGTAGTGCGCCGCTTCGTCGATCTCCCGCGCCGTCATCTGGCGCGCGATGTTGCGCATGACGCCGTGCGGGTCGTTGCGGCGTTCGCCGCGCGCGAACAGCTGCATCTGCCCGGCCAGGTACGCATCCGGCATGCCCTCCAGCCACGGACTGCCCGGCTTCTTGTCGATGCCGCCGTGGCACGAAGCGCAGGGCGCCACGTTGCGCATCGGGTCGCCCACCCGCACCAGCGTCGGCACCGGCACCGATTCGGGCGCGGGCGACGGCCGCGGCAACTGCGCGTAGAAGGCCGCGAGGTCGCGGATGTCGGCATCGCTCAGGCCCTGCGCCAGCGCCTGCATCAGCGTATGGAGCCGCTGCCCGTTCTTGTAGTCGACCAGCTGCTTGTACGTGACCTCGGAGTACTGGCCGGCAAGGTTGGGAACGTCGGACGAACTCACGCCGCGCGCGCCGTGGCACATCGTGCAGCGCTGCGCCAGCGTGCCGCCGCGGCCGGCGTCGCCCCCGGCGTTGCCAGCCAGCGCGGGCACCATGGCCACGCGGCTGGCGCGCGCGTCGCTGGTCGCGAGCGGCTGGTACCAGTGCTCGGCACGCCGGCGGCGCGGCAGATCGCCTCCCACAGGCCGCCTTGCGCGTAGTCGGGCTTGACCATCGGCAGCCACAGGAAACCGACCAGCAGGGACAGCACCAGCAGCACGGCCAGCGCCGCCAGCGCCAGCTTGACCGGTGCTGTCAGCAGGCGGTTCATCGCGGACCTCCCACGGGGATCACCGGCACCGAGGTCTCGGGGATCATCGCCAATTGCACGATGGGCACGCCGTAGTTGACGACGGTGAGGCCGACCATCAGCGCAATCCACAGCGCGAAGCTGTTGAGCGCCTTGGGCACCGGCGCGGCGTGCACCGCGGTACTGAAGGTGTACGGAGCGGGCGTGGCGCTGCCGCGGCGGGCGGTCGCCAGGATGTAGAGGAACAGCAGGCCCGAGATCACCAGCAGCAGGCCGCCGATGGACGAGATGGTGACGGTGATGGCCTGCGGCTGCAGCGCCGGATGGCTGTAGTCGAAGTACGCCATGCGCCGCGGCATGCCGAGCAGGCCGGTGAAGTGCCGGGCAGGGTGGTGACCATCATCCCGACGAACCACAACCACAGTTGCCAGCGCACCAGCCGCGCGTTGAGCGGCGCGCAGTCCAGCAGGTGCGGCCACAGGTCGTAGGCGATCACGAAGTACATGATCACGATGGCGCCCGCGAAGATCAGGTGGAAGTGGCCGGTCACCCACTGCGTGTTGTGGATCGTTTCGTTGAGCTGGTAGCTCATGTTGATGATGCCGCCGGCGCCACCGAACCCGAGCATGATGAAGCTGAAGGTGACCGCCAGCATGTACGGGTTGTCCCGGGGCAGGGCCTTCACCCAGCCGAACGCACCCTTGCCGCCGCGCAGCCGCGCCGCGATCTCCACCGACGCGCAGATGGTGAACACCGTCAAGAGGGTGGGCACCGACACCATGGCCGTGAACACCGCGTGTACGAACTTGAAGCCGGCGCCGACCTGCGGGTCGGCGAACAGGTGGTGGATGCCGATCGGCATCGAGAACACCACAGAACAGCACGAAAGCCACGCGGCCCATGGTGTCGCTGTACAGGCGGCCGCCGATGGCGCGGGGGATGATCGTGTAGAACGCGATGTAGGCCGGCATCAGCCAGAAGTAGACGATGGCGTGCAGCGTCCACGAGAACAGCACGCGGGCCAGCCCGGCGTCGATGGTGTCCTTCCAGCCGAAGGCCGCCGGCAGGATCAGCAGCAGGATCTCGGAGGCGGCGCCGACCGAGGTCCAGGCCCAGAGGTACGCACCGGCCGCGTTGCCGAACATCGCCAGTGGCAGCGTGGCGCCCGGGTTGTCCTTCTTCCAGCGGTGCACGTTCCACGACGTGAGACCGACCCAGATCCACGAGCCCACCACCACCAGCACGATGCCGAGGTAGTAGAAGACGTTGGCGAGCATCGGCGGGTAGAAGGTGTAGAGCACCGACGCCTTGCCCAGCGCGACCGGCGTCGCGGCCATCACGGTGCCGCCGACCACCAGCCAGAAACTGGCCCACGCCCAGCGCATCCCGAGCAGCGGGCGCTTGAGCGCCAGTTCGGTCAGCGCGTAGCCGAAGCCCATGGCCACCAGCGTCGGCAGCACGTAGCCCATGACGGTGCCGTGCGCGGTGACGGAGCGGTAGTACAGCTCGGGGTTGTTCACCCACGGATGCATCGGGCTGCGCACCACCATCTGCCATTCGCCGAGCACGAGCGCCGGGGCGAAGGCGACGAACGCCACCCAGAAGTGGGCCAGCACCGTGCGTTTAACGAGGAACACAGCTCATCGCCTTTCCGGGTTCCGCCTGCCGCGCGAAGTCCATCTTGTCGATCACCTGCACCCGCGCCCACATGCCTTCATGGCCGGTGCCGCAGTATTCGTGGCACGGCATCAGCTGTTCGCCCGCCTTGGGAAAGCGCGTGGTGAACGTGGAGACGAAGCCGGGGACCAGCATCACGTTGGCATTGGTCCTGCCGACCACGAAGCCGTGCACGGCATCGGTGGCGGTGCCGGAAAGGTGACCGGCGTGTCGGCCGGGACCACGATGCATTGCGGCGTGAAGGAGTACTGCTGGCCGATCAGCCGCACGGTCACCTTGCCTTGCGCGTCTACGCTGGTGCCCGGGTTCTCCTCGACGAACTCGCCCTGGATGTGCAGCGTGCGCGGGTCGATCACTTCCACCCGCGACGGCGGCATGGCGGCCCAGTGAATGCCGGTGAAGACCATCATCGCCACCAGCATGAAGATGATGGCGGCGACGATCCACGCCCAGCGGCGCTCGGCGCGCTCCGCGGCGGCGGCGCCCGGCGAATGCGCGGCCGTGCTCATTCCATGACCCCGCGCGGCAGGTACACCAGAAATAGAACAGGAAGTAGATCAGCACCACGATGAAGGTGGCCAGCCCGGCCACGGCCCAGTCCCGGACGGTCCCCGGCGCACGATTTCCTCGACCGCTTCGTCTTCGCTGGCTGGTGGTTCCTGCTGCATGCCTACTCCTGCGGAACCACGCGCAGCGCGTTGGCTTGCGACGGGGTGACGGGGGTACCGCCGTTGCCCCGGCAACGCGTACGTAGGTCGCCACGGCGGCCACTTCCGCGTCGTTGAGGATGTGCGCGAACGGCGGCATGCCGTAGGGCCGCGGGTTCTTGCGCGTGGCCGGCGCATAGCCGCCGTTGAGGATCATGCGGACCGCGTTCACCGGCGACGCCATCTCGATCGACTGGTTGTTGGCCAGCGGCGGGAAGGCCGGCGGGAAGCCCTTGCCCTCGTCGCCGTGGCACATGGCGCACTGCGCCGCATACACGCGGCGGCCCAGCTCCATCGTGGCGGGGGCCACCATCTGCGCCTGCGGCGTCGGCTGCGGCTCGTTCTTGGGCGGCAGCGACTTGAGGTACACGGCCATCGCGCGGGCGTCTTCGTCGCTCAGGTACTGCAGGCTGTGGAACGTGACCTCGGCCATCGGCCCGTAGGTGGTGGCGCGCTTGGAGGCGCCCCCTGCAGCAGGTCGGCGATGTCCTGGATCTCCCATTCGCCGAGCCCGGCCTCGCGGTTGGAGGTGAGCGAGGGCGCGTACCAGTTCTGGTTGGGGATCATGCCGCCGCTGAAGGCCTGCTGGTCGCGCGAGCCGCCCAGCGCGGAGACGGCGGTGTGGCACATCGAGCAGTGGCCGAGGCCCTGCACCGTAGGCGCCGCGGTTCCACTCCTTGTCCTGCTTCGGGTCGGGCTGGTATTCGCCCCGGCGGAAGTACAGCGTGCGCCAGCCCACCAGCAGCTCGCGGTTGTTGAACGGGAAGTTGAGTTCGTGCGGGCGGTTCGGCTGGCGCACCGGCTCCACCGACATCAGGTAGGCGTAGATCGCGTCGGAATCTTCGCGCGTGACCTTGGTGTAGTTGGCGAACGGCATCGCCGGGTACAGCAGCTCGCCGTTCTTGGAGCGGCCCGTGTGCATCATCCGGTAGAAGTCGTCGGCGGTCCAGTGCCGATGCCGGTCTGGTCGTCCGGCGTGATATTGGGTGCGTAGATGTTGCCGAAAGGCGTGGGCATGGCGCGCACGCCCGCGAACTCGCGGCCGCCCGGCGCCGTGTGGCAGGCCACGCAGTCGCCCACGCGCGCCGGTACTGCCCGCGCGAGATGACGTCGTTGGCCGGTGCGTTGCTGCGCACGCCGGGCTGCAGCTTGTTCCGGGCTGGTAGTCCCACAGCAGCACGGCGCCGCCGGCGAGCACGCCGAGCGCCACCAGGCCGAGCAGGAGTTTCGTGCCGCGCCTCATGGCTGGCTCCCGCAGGCGAGCGGCAGGCGGGCGCTGTTGCGCGCGTCCGGCGCATGGTTGCCCGGCGCACCCTGCGCGCCCAGCCATGCGGCCACGGCCGCGATTTCGGGGTCGGTCAGGCGGGTGGCGATGCGGTGCATGCAGTCGGGCGCGGCCGCCTTGCGCTCGCCGGTGCGCCAGCGCGTCAGCTGCGCGGAGATGTAGTTGGGGCGCAGCCCGACCAGCCCGGGGATGCCGGGCTCCATGCCGGTGAGGCGCGTTCCGTGGCAGGCGATGCAGGCAGGGATCTGCCGCGTGCCGTCGCCGTTCTGCACCAGCGTGCGGCCGCGGTCCAGCGCCTCCGCGGGCAGGGTGGCCGGCGTGGGCGGCGCGAACGGCGGGCGCAGGGACGCGAAGTACTCGGCAATCTCCTTGAGGTAGTCGTCGGTGAGGTAGGCCACCGGGTAGTTCATGGGGGCGTAGCGGCGCGTGCCCCGGTGGAAGGCGCGGAGCTGGTTGTGCAGGTAGCCGGCGGGCTTGCCGGCGATGCGCGGAAAGTAGTCGTTGCTGGTTCCCCGGCCTTGCTGGCCGTGGCAGGTGACGCAACCCTGCACGCGCGCTTCCATCGAATCGAGCTTCCTGAACGAAGGGACCGCGGCGGGGTCGCCCTGCGCGGCCGCGCCGCCCGCGGCGAAGGCGAGGCCCCGGCGAGCCGGCGGAGAGTCGTTGTCGTCCTCATCGCATCGATTTGTGGGAATGCAGATGATGCCCCTTCACGCCCGGGCAGTTTGTAGGACGGGTCTGGCACGGCATCGCGCATCTTCTTGATCTGCGTCAGTTGGGGCGCCGCCGGTGCGGCAGAAACTCACTCCATGTTCCGCGAGAGGCAGCAGTCATGAACCAACCCATTCCCGGCACCGTGCTGTTCGATGGCGCGCAGGCCCGCAAGGGCTACGCGCTCAACAAGATGTGTTTCTCGTTCAACGACGCCGTCAACCGGGCGGCTTTCGCGCGCGACGAGGAAGCGTACATGCGCCACTACGCGCTCGACGATGCGCAGGCTCGCGCGGTGCGCGAACGCGACGTGCTCGGCATGCTCGCCGCGGGCGGCAACGTCTACTACCTCGCCAAGCTCGCGGGCATCCCGGGCCTCGACGTGCAGGACACGGGCGCCGCCCAGACCGGCATGAGCAAGGAAGAATTCAAGGCCATGCTGGTGCGCCAGAACGCGCAGCCGGACAGCCTGCCCGCCTGAGGAGAACGCAATGGCAACGATCGTCGGTGGACTCACCACCTCGCATGTGCCCGCCATCGGCGGCGCGATGGCCGGGGGCTGCAGCAGGAGCCCTACTTCAAGCCGTTCTTCGACGGCTTCGCGCCGGTGCACCGCTGGCTTCAAGAGGTCAAGCCCGACGTCGCCGTGGTGTTCAGCAACGACCACGGACTGAACTTCTTCCCGACAAGATGCCGACGTTCGCCATCGGCGCGGCGGCCGAGTACCGCAATGCCGACGAGGGGTGGGGCATTCCCACGCTGCCGCCGTTCGTCGGCGAGCCGGCGCTCTCGTGGCACCTGATCGAACAGCTGGTGGCGAAGGACTTCGACGTCACCACCTGCCGAGATGCTGGTGGACCATGCGTTCGCGCTGCCGCTCAAGCTGTTCTGGCCCGAGGGCTGCCCGGTCACCACGGTTCCCGTCATCATCAACACGGTGCAGTTCCCGCTGCCGTCCGCGAAGCGCTGCGTCGCGCTCGGCCGCGCGGTCGGCGAGGCGATCGCCGCGTGGGACAGCGACAAGCGCGTGGTCGTCATCGGCACCGGCGGCCTGAGCCACCAGCTCGATGGCGAGCGCGCCGGCTTCATCAACAAGGCGTTCGACCTGAAGTTCATGCAAAGCCTGGTCGACGACCCGGAATGGGCGACGCAGTTCAGCATCCACGAACTGGTGGAGAAGACCGGCACCCGGGCATCGAACTCCTGATGTGGCTGGCGGCCCGCGCGGCCGTGCCCGGGCCCGTGCGGCAGGTGCATGCCAACTACCACATCCCCATCTCCAACACGGCGGCCGGCATGATGGCGCTGGAACCCGCCTAGGGGCAACGACCATGGCCGTCGCCTCGACCCAGACCATCCTGAAGGAGCATGCCGCGCTGTCGGCGGTGCTCACGTCCATGCTGATGCTGATGCAGGAAGGACCCGGGGACGCCCCCGAGCGCTTCTTCGACGTGATGCGGGCCATGCTCTTCTACATCGACGAGTTTCCCGAGCGGCGCCACCACCCGAAGGAATCGGACCTGCTGTTCCCGAAGCTGGCGCGCCTGCGGCCCGACCTGATGCCGGTGATCCGGCGGCTGGAAGACGAACACATGGCCGGCGAAGGGCGGGTGCGCGAACTGCAGCACCTGCTGCTGGCGTGGGAGCTGCTCGGCGAAACGCGGCACGAGCGCGTCAGCGCCGCCGCGCACGCCTACGTCACCTTCTACCGCGAGCACATGCGCACCGAGGAGACGGTGCTGCTGCCCGCCGCGCGGGAAGCGCTGTCGCCCGACGACTGGCGCGACCTCGACGCCGCCTTCGGCCGCGACATCGATCCGCTGGCGGGCGGGGTGCAGGACCCCGTGTACGACCGGCTGTTCTCGCGCATCGTGCTCAGCGCGCCGGCGCCGATCGGCGTGGGGCCGGCGCTCGCGGCCCGCCGCTCGCACGCCTAGCCGCGCAGGTTCTGCCGCACGCGGTTGAGCAGTTCCACGAGCTGCTGCTTTTCGACGTCGGCCATCCCCGCCACGGCCTTGGCGCCCGTGCGCCGCGACTGCTGCTGCAGCGCCTTGTGGACGTCCTGCCCCGCTTCGGTGAGCGACAGCTGCACGTTGCGCCGGTCCGCCGGGTCGACGGCGGCGGCCAGCAGCCCCTGTTCGCGCAGGCCCTTGATCAGCCGCGCCAGCTGCGCCTTGTCGCGGCCGCTGTGCGCCGCCAGCTCGCGCTGCGTGGCGCCCGGATGGCGCGAGAAGTAGCCGAGCACGCGCGCATCCATGTGCGTGATCGGGTGCGGGCCGTCGCGCAGCTGCCGGTACTGCAGCGACCGGTATTCGTGCATGAGCTGGTGCACCAGCTCCAGCACGTCATCGGGCGGGGGCTTGCCCCGATGGTTGATAGTGTCATCCGATCCGGCCATAATGTCGACATTATCAACCAATGCAGGGAGCGCGCATGAGCAGCAGCACGTCCGCCAGCCGGGTGCAGCGCCTCCGGTTCGAACCGAAGCGGCGCGAGGTCGAGGTGGCCCGCGTCGAACGGCTGGGCCCCCATTTCGTCGCCGTCACCTTCGCCGGCGAGTCGCTGGCCGATTTCCACAGCGCGTCCTTCGACGACCACGTCAAGTTCATCCTGCCCGGCGCCGACGGCGCGCCGGTGATGCGCGACTACACGCCGCGCGGCAGCGATGCGCAGGCGCGCGAAGTGACGATCGAGTTCGCCCTGCACGGCGACGGCCCGGCCGCCGACTGGGCGGCGCAGGCCAAGCCCGGCCAGCGCGTGACCATCGCCGGCCCGCGCGGGTCGTTCGTCGTGCCGCTCGACTATGCCCTGGCACCTGCTGGTGGGCGACGACTCGGCTTTGCCCGCGATCGCGCGCCGGCTCGAGGAACTGCCCGCGGGTGCGCGCGCCCCGGTGGTGGCCCACGCCGCCGATCCGGCCGACCGCCGCGCCTTCGCCACCACCGCCGAGGCGACGGTGCAGTGGGTCGACCAGCCCGAACAGCTGGTCGAGGCGGTGCGTGCGATGGAACTGCCCGCCGGCGAAGGCTATGCCTGGTGCGCGGGCGAGTCGCGCATCGCGGCCGCGCTGCGGCGTGTCCTGGTCGAGGAGAAGGGCCATGACCGCCACGCGATCCGGGCGGCGGCTTACTGGAAGCGCGGCGCCATCGCGCACCACGAAAACATCGACGACTGATTTTTTCGCGCTGCGTGGGCTGGCGCACGGACAGCGGCCGTCGTCCGGCGCATGCTGGGGACCTCTGCTACCGAAAGATCCCCATGACCCGCTTCGACTACGTCCTCATGCGCCCGCGCGCCTTCCTCTCGGGAACCGCCGCGGCCATGGCGATCGCAGCCATCGCGGCACTGGGCATGGCGCCCGCGCCGCAGGCGGTTGCGGCGGTGGTGGCCGCGGCCGAAGCGGCGCCGGTGGCCGCCGCGCCCGTCCCGCGGGAGCGCGATTGCGCATCGTGCGGCTTCGTGGAGACCATCAAGCGCACCGATCCGGGCACCGGGCTGACGTCCTACGAATTCACCGTGCGCATGCGCGACGGCTCGGCCCGCGACTCGACCGAAACCGGCCGCGGCCGCTGGCTCGAAGGCGACCGCGTCATCCTGATCGGCGGCGCCGCGGCCCGCGCGCTGGAAATCGAGAAGAACGCCGCGCTCTGAGCAGGGCGCCCGGCGCCTTCAACCGAGGCTGACCGCCAGCGGCAGGCGCACCACGAACTCGCTGCCGCCGGCCTGCGCGTCGCTGGTCGCGACCACGCTGCCTTCGTGCGCCGCCACCAGTTCGCGCACCACCGCCAGCCCGATGCCGAGCCCGCCCGGCGCGACGCCTTCGGCATGCGCGTCCTGCACGTACAGGTCGAAGATGTGCGGCAGCGCCGCCGGGCTGATGCCGGTGCCGTTGTCCTTCACGGAGATCGCGACTTCCGCGCCTTCCACCTTCACGCCGATCGCGAGTTCGCCGCCGGGCAGCGTGTACTTGGCGGCATTGCCGATCAGGTTGTCGAACACCGGACCAGGCGCAGCCGGTCGCCCAGCACCGGATCGGCGCACGGGGCAGCGTGACCTGCAGATGGTGCCGGCGCTCCTCGATCGCGGGCGTGCAGGTGCGCACCGCCGTGGATCAGGCTGACGACGTCGACCACGGTGCGTTCCAGCCGGTACTTGCCGGTGGTGACGCGGGCGCCGTCCAGCAGGTCGTTGATCAGGCGGCCCATGTCCGCGACCTGCCCGGTGATGGTGGCCTGCAGCGCGGCGAAGGCGTCGTCGTCGGTGCGGGCGCGTTGCAGCATCTGGGTGGCCAGCTTGATCGGCAGCAGCGGATTGCGCAGTTCATGCGCAACGGTCGCGAGGAACGCGGATTGCTGCTGGTAGGCCGCGGTGGCCGTCGACGCGCGGCCCTGCGCCGCCGCCGCCGACAGCGAAAGCTGCCGGTTGGCGGCGCGCAGCGCGCTCAGCTCGGCTTCGTAGTCACGCGGGGCAGTCGTCACGATCGGCCCGATCATTGCGGCTTGCGCCCCGTGATCTCGAGGCCGATGCCCCGATAGCCGATGAACTGGCAGGCGGGCCCGAACATCGGCTCGCCGCTCACCGAACTGCTGCACCGACCCGTCCGCCCGCGTGCGGGAGAACACGAAGTCGAGGAAAGGCTGGCGCGCCGCGATGGCGGCCTGCAGCTCGCGGTGCTGCAGCTGGTTCCAGCCGCCGGCGGGGCGGTCGCTGCCCTCGTCGAGCGGGTCCACGCGCAGGCCGAGCATCTCCAGCACCGGCCCCGACACCTTGGTGAACGTGCCGTTCGCGTCCTGCTCCCAGTACCAGTCGGACGCCAGCTCGGTCAGGCTGCGGTAGCGCGCCTCGCTCTCGCGCAGTTCCGCCGTCCGTTCGCGCACGGCGGCTTCGAGCTTCTTGTTGTGCATCTCCAGCCGCCGGTACAGCAGCCGCACTTCGAGCATGTTGTGGATGCGCGTCTTGACCTCGACCAGGTCGAACGGCTTGCTGATGAAATCCTTCGCGCCGGCCTGCAGCGCCCGCAGCTTGTGGCCGGGTTGCGCGGTGATCACCAGCACCGGCAGGTAGGGTTCGCTGTCGTTGGTCTTGAGCGCCTCCATCACCCGGAAGCCGTCCATGTTCGGCATCTGCAGGTCGAGCAGGATCAGGTCGTAGTTGTCCCGCCGGTGCAGCGCGCAGACTTCCTCCGGCGCCATCGTGGAGGTCACGTTCTCGTAGCCCGCCTGCCGCAGCGTCTGCTCCAGCAGGTTCACGTTGGCCTCCGGTCGTCGACGATCAGGATGCGGGCGGCCTTCAGTTCGATGCGCGAGATCATGACTGCACCGCTCCCGCTCCCGCCGCCGTGCTGGCGGCGGTGGCGAGCGCTACGTCGAGCGCGTCCATGAACTGACCGACCATGATCGGCTTGGTGATGTAGTTGAAGAAGCCGGCGTCGAGCGCCTTCTGGATGTCGCGCGGCACGGCGTTCGCGCTGAGCGCGATGATCGGGATGTGCGCGGTGGCCGGGTCGGCGCGCAGGATCTTCATGGCTTCGGTGCCGCTGATGCCGGGCAGGTTGATGTCCATCAGGATCACGGCAGGCAGGCACGCGCGCGCGTATTCGAGGCCCAGGTTGCCGTCGGCGGCGCTCAGCAGGCGCAGGTCGCTGCGGCGCGCCACCAGCTGCTCGACCAGTTCGAGGTTGGCCGGGTTGTCCTCGACATACAGCAGGGTGCGCAGCGGGGCGTCCGCCAGCGGAGAGCGCAGCGCGGAAGGGTGCTCCTCCTCGGGCTGCGCCAGTTGCGGAGCCGACGCGAGTTCGAGTTCCACCCAGAAGATGCTGCCGTCGCCGACGGTGCTCTCGGCGCCGATGCTGCCGCCCATCACTTCGACGAGGCGCTTGGTGACGACCAGCCCGATGCCGGTGCCGGGCTCGGCGCCGGCATCCTGCCCGAGGCGGTTGAACGGCTGGAACAATTGCGCCAGCTGTTCCGGCTGCAGCCCCGCGCCGGTGTCGCGCACGCTGATGCGCAGGGTGCGCGAGGCGGTCTGCACGAAATCGACCGTGACGCGGCCGTTCGGGCGGTTGTACTTGATCGCGTTGAACAGCAGGTTGATCAGCACCTGCTTGACCCGCATGCGGTCGGCGCTGATGAAGCAGGGTTCGGCGAAGGAAGCCGGGAAGCTCATGGCGATGTTGCGGTCGCGCGCCTGCGGCTCCACCATCGCGCGGCACTCCGCCAGCACCTCGGCGACCGACACCGGTTCCTTGGACAGCGTGAACTTGCCGGACTCGATCAGCGCGAGGTCGAGCACTTCGTTGATCAGTTCGAGCAGGTACCAGCCCGCCTTCAGGATCTGCTCGATGTTGCGCTTCTGGATGGCCGTCGGGGCCGGCTCGCCGGACCCGAGCAGTTGCGCGAACCCGAGGATCGCGTTGAGCGGCGTGCGCAGCTCGTGGCTCATGCTGGAGAGGAAGTCCGACTTGGCGCGGTTGGCGCTCTCGGCGGCCTGCATCGCGGTGTTGAGTTCGGCCTCGAAGCGCTTGCGCACCGAGTTGTCGGTGCCGATCAGGAGGTAGCCGATGATTTCCTGCGTGTCGTCGCGCAGCGGCGTGATCGAGACGATCGCGGGAAAGCGGCTGCCGTCCTTGCAGATGTAGGTCAGCTCGTAGATGTCGCCGATGCCGCGCGAGGCCTTGTACGCGAGCGCCTCGAAGCCGGGTGCGATGCGCACGCCGAGTTCCCGCGACAGTCCTTCGGCGCGGGCGAGCACTTCGGCCGGGTCGTGGATGTCGCTCGGGCTGATGCGGTCGACCACCTCCTCGGCCGCGTAGCCGAGCATGTGCTCCGCGCCGACGTTGAACAGCTGGATGATGCCGCGCTCGTCGGTGGCGATGATCGAGAAGTTGGCGCTGGTGAGCACCGCGTGCCGCAGCGCTTCGGCCTTCAGCAGCAGCTTGTTCCGGGACGATTCGGCGGGCGGGTGGGGAGCGGTAGCAGGCATGCGGCACCGTAGCCGCGGCGGTTCACGTCGTCTGTGCGCAGGCGGACACAGGCCTCGGAATGTCCGACAGCAGGCGTTCGAATTCCAGCTTGACCACGCCGTAGCATTCGCAGACGGCCTTCTCGAGTCCGGCGCGGTCCAGCACCTCGATGTGCCCGCGGCTGTAGCGGATCAGGCCGGCGCGCTGGAGGTTGCCGGCGGCTTCGCTGATGCCTTCGCGGCGCACGCCCAGCACGCCGGCGATCAGTTCGTGCGTGAGGACGAGCGAGGGGCCGTTCAGGCGTTCGAGCGTGAGCAGCAGCGTGCGGCACAACTGCTGCTCCACCGAATGGTGCCGGTTGCACACGGCCGTCTGGGCCATCTGCGTGATCAGCGCCTGGGTGTAGCGCAGGAGCAGGCGCTGCACCGGGCCGCCTTGCTCGAACTCGCGCACCAGCAGGTCGGCCGGCAACCGGTAGGCGTGGCCCGCGCCGCGGACGATGGCGCGGCTGGGCGTGGACCCGCCGCCCATGTACAGGGAGATGCCGACCAGCCCTTCGTTGCCCACCACGGCGATCTCGGCGCTGCCGCCGTCTTCCAGCACATACAGCAGCGACACGATGCAGGTCGTTGGGAAATAGACGTGGCGCATCGGCAGCCCCGACTCGCCGAGCACGGTGCCGAGCGGCATCGGCACCAGTTCGAGCCCGCCCGCCACGCGGTCGTATTCCTCGCGTGGAAACGCCGCCAGCAGGTGGTTCTGGGTGGTGCTGTGGGGCGCGGGCATGGCCGGGCCATTGTGCACGACGGTCCCGAAATGGAAACGGGCGCCAGTGGCGCCCGTTCTCTCGTCGAAATTCCCGGTCGGGGTGAGAGGATTCGAACCTCCGGCCTCTACGTCCCGAACGTAGCGCTCTACCAGGCTAAGCTACACCCCGATTTCCTGCGTCAGTTTCTACGCTGCAGCAGTGAAGCCGCCAATTGTACCAAAGCTCGGGCGTGCTCATTCACGGGAAGTTGCGCGGCAGCTTGCATCGCCCTTTCAGCCTCGCCCGCGGCGGCTTCGCGCGCCACGTCCAGCGCGCCCGTTTCGCGCACGATGGCGATGATCGCCTCGAGCTGGCCGAGGTCGCCCGTCTCGATGGCGGAGCGGATCACCCGGCGCTGCGCCTCGTCGCCGCGCCGCATGGCCGCTATCAGCGGCAGGGTGACCTTGCCTTCGCGCAGGTCGTCGCCGAGGTTCTTGCCCAGCTCTTCGACTTCGCCCGCGTAGTCCAGCACGTCGTCGATCACCCGGAAGGCGGTGCCGAGGGCCTGGCCGTAGTCGGCGCAAGCCCGTTCCACCGGCGCGGGCGCCTTCGCCAGCACCGCGCCCAGCCGCGCGCTGGCTTCGAACAGCTTGGCGGTCTTGGAGCGGATCACCTGCAGGTAGCCGGCCTCGTCGAGCGCCGGGTCGTGCATGTTCATCAGCTGCATGACCTCGCCCTCGGCGATGACGTTGGTGGCCTCGGCCAGATCTCCATCACGCGCACGTCCTGCGCGTCCAGCATCATCTGGAAGGCGCGCGAATAGAGGAAGTCGCCGACCAGCACGCTGGCCGGGTTGCCGAAGTTCTGGTTGGCGGTGGGCCGGCCGCGGCGCAGGGTCGAGTCGTCGACCACGTCGTCGTGAAGCAGCGTGGCGGTATGGATGAACTCCACCACGGCCGCCAGGTTGAACCGCTGGGCGCCTGCGTAACCCAGCGCACCGCACACCAGCAGCAGCAGGGCCGGGCGCAGCCGCTTGCCACCGGAAGAGATGATGTAGCGGGAGACGTCGCCCACCGGGGGCACGCCGGAATCGAGGCGGCGGGCGATGACCGCATCCACCTCGCGCATGTCGTCGGTGATCAGGGAAAGCCCGGGGGCGGCGCTGGGGGAAGAGTCGGTCAAAGCGGGTTCCGCGGAGTTGGCCGATTATAGGAAGCCGCCTGTGCGCACCGGGCCGGGCACGCCCGGCGCAGGTGAGTAATCGCAAACTATGCTATAGTCACGGGCTTTCCGGAAATCCGTCCGGAAAACCTATTCCTTTTGTGAGGTTCCACATGTACGCGGTCATAAAAACCGGGGGCAAGCAGTATCGCGTTGCGTCCGGCGACAAGATCAAAGTAGAACAGATTGCTGCGGACATCGGCCAGAAATCACGATCGATCAGGTGCTCGCAGTCGGCAACGGCGGCGACCTGAAGATCGGGGTGCCCCCGGTTTCCGGTGCCACGGTGAAAGCCACCATCCTTGCCCACGGCAAGCACGACAAGGTGCGCATCTTCAAGATGCGCCGTCGCAAGCACTACCAGAAGCACCGGGGCCATCGCCAGCAGTACACCGAACTGCAAATCGGTGCCATTGCAGGCTAATCAGGAGCAGCAGACATGGCACAGAAAAAGGCGGCGGCTCAACGCGCAACGGGCGTGATTCCAAGCCCAAGATGCTCGGCGTGAAGAAGTTCGGCGGCGAACTCATCAGCGCGGGCGCGATCATCGTGCGCCAGCGCGGCACCCGTTTCCATCCCGGCGTCAACGTCGGCTCGGGCAAGGACCACACGCTGTTCGCGCTGGTCGAGGGCCACGTGGAATTCACGGTCAAGGGCTCGCAGAACCGGAGCACGGTCAACGTGGTCCCGGCGGCAGCCTGAGTTAACCTCGGCCTGCAAGTCTGAAGCCCCGGCGACGGGGCGACCAAAGCCCCGACTTGTCGGGGCTTTCTTTTTCTCGAGGATAGAGACATGAAGTTCGTCGACGAAGCCTTCATCGACGTCGCCGCGGGCGATGGGGGAACGGCTGCGTCTCGTTCCGCCACGAGAAGTACAAGGAGTTCGGCGGCCCCAACGGCGGCGACGGCGGCCGCGGCGGCAACGTCTGGGCCATCGCCGATCCCGCGCTCAACACGCTGGTCGACTTCCGCTTCTCGCGCAAGCACAACGCGGGGCGGGGCGAGCACGGCATGGGCTCCGACATGTTCGGCGCCGCCGGCGGCGACATCGAGCTGAAGATGCCGGTGGGCACCATCATCATCGACAACGAGACCAACGAGGTCCTGTACGAACTGCTGACGCCCGGCGAGCGCATCCTGATCGCCAAGGGCGGGGATGGCGGCTTCGGCAACATGCGCTTCAAGAGCTCGATCAACCGCGCGCCGCGGCAGAAGACGCCCGGCTGGCCGGGCGAGGCCAAGAGCCTGCGGCTCGAGCTGAAGGTGCTGGCGGACGTCGGCCTGCTCGGCATGCCCAACGCGGGCAAGTCGACGCTGATCTCCGCCGTGTCGAACGCGCGGCCGAAGATCGCCGACTACCCGTTCACCACGCTGCACCCCAACCTGGGCGTGGTGCGCGTCGGACCGGAGCAGAGCTTCGTGATCGCCGACGTGCCGGGCCTGATCGAAGGCGCGAGCGAAGGCGCGGGCCTGGGCCACCAGTTCCTGCGCCACCTGCAGCGCACGCGGCTGCTGCTGCACGTCGTCGACATCGCGCCGTTCGACGAAGGCGTCGACCCGGTCGCGCAGGCGAAGTCCATCGTCGCCGAACTGAAGAAGTACGACCAGGCGCTGTACGACAAGCCGCGGTGGCTGGTGCTGAACAAGCTCGACATGGTGCCGGCCGAAGAGCGCGCCGCCCGCGTGAAGGACTTCGTCAAGCGGTTCAAGCACAAGGGCCCCGTGTTCGAGATCTCCGCGCTCACGCGCGAGGGTTGCGAGCACCGGTGCAGGCCGTGTTCCAGCACATCCGCGCGCAGCACATCGCGGAGCAGCCGGTGGTCGAAGTCGATCCGCGCTTCACCGGCGAGGCCGCCGACCCGACCGATCCGCGCTTCAGCGGGGGCGAGGGCGGCAAGGCATGAGGACGGGCTCGCTCACGCTGCGCGAGGCGCGCCGCATCGTCGTCAAGGTCGGCTCCAGCCTGGTCACGAACGACGGGCGCGGGCTCGACGAAGGCGCCATCGGCGAATGGAGCCGGCAGCTCGCCACGCTGGCCCGCGAAGGGCGCGAGGTGATCATGGTGTCGAGCGGCGCCATCGCCGAGGGCATGAAGCGCCTGGCTGGACCACGCGGCCGCACGAGCTCAACGAGCTGCAGGCGGCGGCGGCGGTGGGGCAGATGGGCTGGCCCAGATGTACGAAACCAAGCTGCGCGAGAACGGCATGGGTTCGGCGCAGGTGCTGCTGACGCACGCCGACCGGCCGACCGCGAGCGCTACCTCAATGCGCGCTCGACGCTGCTGACGCTGCTCGCGTTGCGCGTGGTGCCCGTCATCAACGAGAACGACACCGTCGTCAACGACGAGATCAAGTTCGGCGACAACGACACGCTGGGCGCGCTGGTCGCCAACCTGGTCGAAGCCGACCTGCTGGTGATCCTGACCGACCAGAAGGGCCTGTACAGCGCCGACCCGCGCAAGGACCCCGACGCGCGCTTCATCCAGAAGGCCGCGCGGGCGACGCGGCGCTGGAGGCGATGGCGGGCGGCGCCGGCTCCAGCATCGGCCGCGGCGGCATGATCACCAAGGTGCTGGCCGCCAAGCGGGCCGCGGGTTCCGGCGCATCGACCGTGATCGCCTGGGGCCGCGAGCCCGATTGCCTGCTGCGGCTGGTGCAGGGCGAGATCATCGGCACGCTGCTGGTGGCGCCGACGCAGAAAAGCCAGGCACGCAAGCGCTGGATGGCCGACCACCTGCAACTGCGCGGCGCGGTGTCGGTGGACGAGGGCGCCACCATCAAGCTGCGCGAGGAAGGCAAGAGCCTGCTGCCGATCGGCATGACGGGCGTCGAAGGCGACTTCTCGCGCGGCGAGGTGATCGCGGTGCGCGACCCCGCCGGCGTGGAGATCGCGCGCGGCCTCGCCAACTACGCGGCGGCCGAAGCGCGGATGCTGTGCCGCAAGCCTTCCAGCGAGATCGAGAAGCTCCTGGGCTACATGGCGGAGCCGGAGATGATCCACCGGACGAACCTGGTGGTCACGCGCTGAGAGACTAGGGGCTCAGGAACTTCCGGTCCGGCCCGGTCTTCAGGTCACGCACGATGTATTCCGCCGACCGGTTCGGGCCGTGCCCGATGCACGCGCCGTTGCGCGCGATCTGCAGGCTGTGGCGCGAGTTGGCGGTGAGGTGCAGCGGCTGCCAGTCGCCCTTGCCCTCGACCCAGCCGCTGTCGGGGTTGTGCCGGGCGTAGACCTTCACTTCGCCCGACGCGCAGCGCACGCCTTCGTACATCGCGTTCACCGTCCCGGTGGTGCTGGTGGCCACCACCACGTAGCGCACGATGCCGTCGGCGCCGATGGCGATCGAGGCCGGGTCCACGCCGAAGCGCAGCGTGCTGCCGCGCATCTCGAGTTCGATGAGGCCGCTGGTGCGCAACGCCGGCGGCGGTGGCACCTGCTGTTCCTTCCAGTCGGGATCGACGGGGACGAGTTGGGCCGATGCGATGCCGGCCGCGCCGGCCAGCACCAGCGCGATGAACCTGCGGTGCATGTCTATCTCTGGTCGTTGCGAACCGGCCGCTGGTGCGGGTTGGGTTCGAAGGTGGCGCCGGGGGCAGCTCCATGATGGGTCCGGGCATCTGCGACACCGCGCCGTCGGGAGCGCCGTGCTCCGAGTCGCGCGTGCGCATGCCGCTGCGCAGGTAGCGGTTGCGGTGGTCGTTGCGCGGCAGGTAGCGGGCGAGCTCGCGCAGCGCCATCTCGTACACGCCGCGCTTGAACTCCACCACCACGTCGAGCGGCACCCAGTAGTCGTTCCAGCGCCAGGCGTCGAACTCGGGGTGGTTGGTGGCGCGCAGGTTCAGGTTCCAGTCCTGCCCGGTCAACTGCAGCAGGAACCAGATCTGCTTCTGGCCCTTGTAGTGGCCGCGCGCGTCGCGGCGGATGTAGCGCTCGGGCACTTCGTAGCGCAGCCAGTCGCGCGTTCGCGCCACGATGCGCACGTGCTCCGGCAGCAGCCCGACCTCTTCGTGCAATTCGCGGAACATCGCCTGCTCGGGGCTCTCGCCGCGGTCGATGCCGCCTTGCGGAAATTGCCAGCTGTGCGTCCGGATCCGCTTGCCCCAGAACACCTGGTTCCGCTGGTTGAGCAGGATGATGCCGACGTTAGGGCGGAAGCCGTCCCGGTCAAGCATAATCAGACCCCAAAATCTTTGAACTGAGTTCATTATGCACGGCGCCTTCGCGCGCTGGAAGGGCTCAGCTTCCCACCCGAGTTTTCCTGTCCCATGCGCGCCTCCCAGTTCCTGATTTCCACGCTCAAGGAAGCCCCCGCCGACGCCGAAGTCGCCAGCCACAAGCTGATGATGCGCGCCGGCATGATCAAGAAGCTGGGCGCCGGCATCTACACGTACATGCCCATGGGCCTGCGCGTGATCCGCAAGGTCGAAGGGATCGTGCGCGACGAGATGAACCGCGCGGGCGCCGTCGAATGCGCGATGCCGGTGGTGCAGCCGGCCGAACTCTGGCAGGAGACGGGCCGCTTCGACAAGATGGGCCCCGAGCTGCTGCGCATCAAGGACCGCCACGACCGCGACTTCGTCGTGCAGCCCACCAGCGAAGAAGTCGTGACCGACATCGCGCGCCAGAACTCCGCAGCTACAAGCAGCTGCCGAAGAACCTGTACCAGTGCAGACCAAGTTCCGCGACGAACGCCGTCCGCGCTTCGGCCTCATGCGCGGGCGCGAGTTCATCATGAAGGACGCCTACAGCTTCGACCGCGACCAGGCGGCCGCCAAGAAAAAGCTACGAAGTGATGGCGCAGGCGTACCGCCGCATCTTCGACCGCTTCGGTTTGCGCTATCGCGCCGTGGCGGCGGACAGCGGCGCCATCGGCGGCGACCTGTCGGAAGAATTCCAGGTGATCGCCGCCACCGGCGAAGACGCGATCGTCTACAGTCCCGACAGCGACTACGCCGCCAACATGGAAAAGGCGGAAGCGCTCGCGCCCACCGGTCCGCGTCCCGCGCCCGGCCAGGCGATGCAGAAGGTGCCGACCCCGGGCAAGTCCACCTGCCAGGGACGTCGCTACGCTGCTGTCGGTGCCGCTGCAGTCCACCGTCAAGTCGCTGGTGCTGGCCACCGAGCAGCTCGATGGCGCCGGCAACGTTGCCCGGGTGCAGGTCTGGCTGCTGCTGGTGCGCGGCGACCACGACATGAACGAGATCAAGGTCTCGAAGGTGCCGGGCCTCGACGCCGGCTTCCGCTTCGCGACCGTTCCGGAAATCGAAGCGCATTTCGGCACCAAGCCGGGCTACCTGGGTCCGATCCACCTGAAGCAGCCGGTCAAGGTCGTCGCCGACCGCGAAGTCGCCATGATGGCCGACTGGATCTGCGGCGCCAACGAAGTCGACTTCCACCTCACGGGCGTCAACTGGGGCCGCGACCTGCCCGAGCCGGACGTCGTCGCCGACCTGCGCAACGTGGTGGCGGGCGATCCTTCGCCGGACGGCAAGGGCGTGCTTTCGATCGAGCGCGGCATCGAGGTCGGCCACATCTTCTACCCGGCACCAAGTACAGCAAGGCCATGGACGCGACCTTCCTCGACGAGGACGGCAAGCCGAAGGTGTTCGAGATGGGCTGCTACGGCATCGGCATCACGCGCCTGCCGGCCGCCGCCATCGAGCAGAACCACGACGAGCGCGGGATCATCTGGCCCGACGCCATCGCGCCGTTCACCGTGGTGGTGTGCCCGATCGGCATGGACCGCAGCGCCGACGTCAAGGCCGCCGCCGAGAAGCTGCACGACGAACTGGCCGCCGCCGGCGTCGATGTGATGCTCGACGACCGCGGCGAGCGCCCGGGCGCGATGTTCGCCGACTGGGAGCTGATCGGCGTGCCGCACCGCGTGGTGATCTCCGACCGCGGCCTGAAGGAAGGTCAGCTGGAATACCAGCACCGCCGCGACGCCGCCGCCACCAAGGTGCCGGCCGGCGAGATCTTCGGCTTCGTGCAGGGCCGGCTCGCGACGTGACCAGCCGCCGGCAGTTCCTGCAGCCCGCCGTGGCGGGCCTCGGGTGGATGCTGCTGGGCGGCCGGGCGCATGCGGGTGGCCAGCTCGAGGAGCCGCTGGCCGATTCGGTCCGCACGGCGCTCAGTTCGGCCATCCACAACAGCGCCCCGCCGATCCCGCATTTCGTCGACACCGACGCGCGGCTGAAATACCTGCGCTGGCTGGGCGCCATGAGCGGCCGCCTGCTGCGACGCCAACCCGACTGGACCGAGCGCAAGGAATTCCTGCAGACGGTCTGGTACGAAACCAAGCGGGCCGGCCTCGACACGACGCTCGTGCTCGGGCTGATCCAGTCGAGAGCGCGTTCCGGAAGTTCGCGGTGAGCTCGGTGGGCGCGCGCGGCTACATGCAGGTGATGCCGTTCTGGACGCGCGTCATCGGCGACGGCGACCCGGGCGTGCTGTTCCACATGCAGACCAACCTGCGCTTCGGCTGCGTGATCCTGCGCCACTACATCGACCGCGAACGCGGCGACCTGTACATGGCGCTGGGCCGCTACAACGGCAGCCGCGGCAAGCCGCAGTACCCGAACGCGGTGTTCGGTGCGGCGAAGAACTGGGCCTTCGAAGACGTGCCGTTGCCGCCGGCTCCGTCGTCGGATCCGACGCGGCCGGCGGACAAGCCGCAACCGTCCTGACCGCGTAGGCGGTCGTCCCGGGCTCGACGAGCCTGCCCCGGACTTGATCCGGGGGACCCACGCAGCGCTTGTGCGAAGGCCGAATGGATTGCGGATCCAGTCCGCAATGACAGGGCTATTGCAGGAAGCCCAGCTTCCCCTTGCGCTCCCCGCACTTCGGCAGGTCGTCCGCGTGGATCGTCCCGCGCTGCGCCAGGCGCGCGTTGCCGAAGCCCGTCATCAGCGCGCGCCGCATTTCGCGCGGCGCCGTCGGCCAGCAGTCGAGCAGGTCGTCGGCGGGCTCGTCGTCGAAGCGCGCGCCCCAGCCGTGGTCCTTGCGGATCGAGAGATAGAGGTTGCGGGCGATCGCGCGCGCCTGCTCCAGCGTCGGTGCCTCGATCTGGAACACGTTCATGCGGTTCAGGATCGGCTCGGGGATGCAGCGCTCGTCGTTGGCCGTCATGATCCAGATCACCTGGCTGGCGTCGATCGGCACCTCGGCGAATTCGTCCATGAAGGTCTGCGACGTGTCGTGCTCCAGCAGGCTGTAGAGCGAACCGAGCGGGTCGTACTGCGCATCGGCGCTCGCCTTGTCGATTTCGTCGACCACCAGCACCGGGTTCGCGTACTGCCCATCGACCAGCGCCTCGAACACCTTGCCGGGCTTGGCGCCCTTCCACTGCGAGGAAGCGCCCGACAACAGCCAGCCGGCTGTCATCGAACTCATGGGGACGAGGCACATGCCGGTGCCCAGCAGGTCGGCCAGTTGCCGCGCGAAGTGCGTCTTGCCGATGCCGGGAGGGCCGAGCAGCAGCATGGGTGTGACTTCCAGTCCGTCGCCGCTGTCCTGCGACAGCGCGACGTGCCGCTTGACGTCGTCGAGCACGTCGGTGAAGTTGGGCAGCAGTTCGTACAGGTCCGCCATTTCCGGCACGCCGCTCGGCTTGACCTCGGAAGCGCTCGGGCCCGCGCTCGAGCATGCGCTCGTAGGTGGCGCGCAGCATCTCGTGTTCGCGGGCGGGGAGCTTGGAGAGCTTGCGCTCGACGTCGTGCGTGCGGAACACGCTGCGCAGGTTGGCGATCGGCAGCTTGAGGCTGGGGGACTGCGGAACCAGGCTACGGGAAGAATCCATCGACCACTCCTTCACGACTGTGTTTGATTCCAGCATAGGCCGTGTCGGAGGGCAACAAGTCAGCCGTGCGGCGCACGCGCCTGTCAGCAGGAATCCACAGTCGTGGCGGGAGCACGGCGATTGGCAGCCGCGCCCCCGGAGTGCTATCAGGCCTGGGTCGGGCTGCCCAGCACCTGTTGCAGTTCGCCGCTCTGGTACATCTCCATCATGATGTCGGAGCCGCCGATGAACTCGCCCTTGACGTACAGCTGCGGGATGGTCGGCCAGTTGCTGTATTCCTTGATGCCCGGCGGATGCCGTCGTCCTCGAGCACGTTCACCGTCCGGAGCTGCTTCGGGTCGACGCCGCAGGCCTTCAGGATCTGGATGGCGCGGCCCGAGAAGCCGCACATGGGAAAGCTGGCGTTGCCCTTCATGAACAGCAGCACTTCGCTGTTCTTCACGAGGTCGTCGATACGTTGCTGTGCGTCGCTCATCTGAAATCTCCTAGGCAGGCAGGCCCTGCTTCCACATTGCGGCCGATTATCCCAGTTCAAGGCGGCGGGCGCCGGAGCAGCGTTCGATGCCCGCGAGGTCGCGGCGGGAGACGGCGCCGTGCAGGCCGGCGGCGGTGAGCAGGTCGCGGACGGCCTCCGCCTGGTCCCAGCCGTGTTCCAGCAGCAGCCAGCCGCCGGGGGCGAGCAGCGCCGGGGCCGCCTGCACGATGGCGCGCAGGTCGTCCAGCCATCGGCGCCGGCCACCAAGGCCGATGCGGGTTCGTGGCGAAGGGCGGGCAGGTGGGGATCGCCGGCGGCGACATAGGGCGGATTGCTGGCGATCAGGTCGTACGGGCCTTGGGCGCCTTCCAGCCAGCTCGCCTGCCGCAGGTGCAAGGGCAGGCCGAGCGCCTGCGCATTCGCCGCAGCCACTTCCAGCGCGCCGGGACTCTGGTCCACCGCCTCGACGTGCGCGTCCGGCCGCGCATGCCGGAGGGCCAGCGCGATGGCGCCGCTGCCGGTGCCCGGTCGATCACCCGCGGCGCCGCGCGGCCTTCCAGCGATTCCAGCGCCCACGCGACCAGCGTTTCGGTGTCGGGGCGCGGAACCAGCACCCGGGGGTCGACGCGCAAGGGCAGGCCGAAGAATTCCTTTTCGCCCACCAGGTACGCCAGCGGTTCGCCGTCCGCCCGGCGATCGCACAGGGCGGCGAAGGCGTGCTGGCGCTCCGGCTCGAGCGCGTCGTCGTCGTGCGCGATCAGCCAGGCGCGATCGCCGGCGGCGCGGCCCAGCACGTGCAGCAGCAGCAATTGCGCATCGAGGCGGTCCAGCCCAGCGCCGCCGCCTGCTGCAGGGCTTGCCGCAGCGTCATCCGCGCGCCGCGCCCATGCCGACTTCCAGCTCCTCGAGCTGCTCCGCCTTGCGCGCCAGCAGCAGGGCCTGCACCACCTCGTCGAGGTCGCCCTCCATCACGGCCAGCAGCTTGTACAGCGTGAGGTTGATGCGGTGGTCGGTCATCCGGCCCTGCGGAAAGTTGTAGGTGCGGATGCGGTCGGAACGGTCGCCGCTGCCGATCAGGCCCTTGCGCGTGGCCGCTTCCTTGGCGGCGCGCTCCGAGCGCTCCTTCTCCTGGATGCGCGCCGCCAGCACCTGCATGGCCTTGGCCTTGTTGCGGTGCTGCGAGCGGTCGTCCCGCACTCGGCCACGATCCCGGTCGGGAGGTGCGTGATGCGCACGGCCGAATCGGTCTTGTTCACGTGCTGGCCGCCGGCGCCCGACGCGCGGTAGGTGTCGATGCGCAGGTCGGCCGGGTTGATCTGCACGGCCGTCGCCTCGTCGGGCTCGGGCAGCGCGGCGACCGTGCACGCGCTGGTGTGGATGCGGCCCTCGCTCTCGGTCGCCGGCACGCGCTGTACGCGGTGCCCGCCGGACTCGAACTTGAGCTTGCCGTACGCGCCGTCACCGACGACGCGGATGACCACTTCCTTGTAGCCGCCGACTTCGCCTTCGCTTTCGCTGACGATCTCGGTGCGCCAGCCTTGCTGCTCGGCGTAGCGCGTGTACATGCGCAGCAGGTCGCCGGCGAACAGCGCCGACTCGTCGCCGCCGGTGCCCGCGCGGATTTCGAGGAACGCATTGCGCACGTCGTCCGGATCGCGCGGCAGCAGCAGGCCTTGCAGTTCGGCTTCGAGCCCCGGCAGTTCGGCTTCGGCGGCGGCGATCTCCTCGCGCGCCATCTCCGCCATCTCCGGGTCCTCCATCATCTCGCGCGCCTGCGCCAGGTCGCGTTCGCGCTGCAGGAAGCGCTGGTAGACACCGGCGACCTCGCTCACCTCGGTGTGCTCGCGGTTCAGCTCCCGGTAACGCGCCATGTCGTTGACCACGTCCGGTTGCTGCAGGAAGAAGTCGAGCTCCTGCAGGCGCACGGGGAAACGCTCGAGTTGCTGGCGGAGGAAGGGTTTCATGGGCGAAGCTCTGTCATTGCGGGCTTGACCCGCAATCGATGCGGGGCAGGGAGATGGATGCCGGGTCGAGCCCGGCATGACAGGTCAGCTAACGCTCTTTGCGCAAGAAGAAGTGCTCGATCGCCTGGCTGGCGCGTTGCCGCGCCTCGGCGTCGCCGGCGTGCAGTTCGGCCATCGGGCCGTGCAGCATCTTCTGGGTCAGGCCGCGCGAGAGGGCTTCCAGCACCGCGTCGACGTCTTCGCCCTTGGCCAGCAGCTTGCGGGCGCGCGCGATTTCGGCGGCGCGCCATTGGTCCGCCCGGGCGTTCAGTTGCTGGATCAGCGGCACGGCGCCGCGCTCGTCGATCCAGTGCAGGAAGCTCTGGACGCCGGCGTCGATGATCGCTTCGGCCTGTGCCACCGCCGCCTGACGGTTGGCGTGGCCGGTCTGCACGACGTGCGCCAGGTCGTCCACCGTGTACAGGTAGACGTCTTCGAGCTCCTTGACTTCGGGCTCGATGTCGCGCGGCACGGCCAGTCGACCATGAACATCGGGCGGTGCTTGCGCGCCTTGAGCGCGCGTTCGACCGCGCCCAGCCCGATGATCGGCAGCTGGCTCGCGGTGGAGCTCACCACGATGTCGAATTCGTGCAGCCGCTCGGCCAGTCGGCCAGCCGCAGCACCTCGCCGCCGAAGCGTGTGGCCAGCTTCTCGCCGCGCTCCGGGGTGCGGTTGGCGACCGCGATGGACTTGGGGTTCTTCGCCGCGAAGTGCGTCGCGGCCAGTTCGATCATCTCGCCGGCGCCGACGAACAGCACGCGCACCTGCCCCAGATCCTCTGAACAGCTGGCCGGCCAGGCGCACGGCGGCCGCCGCCATGCTGATCGAATGCGCGCCGACTTCGGTCGAAGTGCGGACTTCCTTGGCGACGGCGAACGAGCGCTGGAACAGCTGGTTGAGCGTCGTGCCGAGCGCGCCGGCTTCCTCGGCGGCGCGGACGGCGTCTTTCAGCTGGCCCAGGATCTGCGCTTCGCCCAGCACCATCGAATCGAGTCCGCTGGCGACGCGGAAGGCATGGCGCGCGGCCTGGCCGCCGTCCTGCAGCAGGTACGAGTGGCTGCGCAGCAGGCCCGGCGCGACGCCGCCCGAGTGCGCGAGCCACTCGATGGTCGGCTCCAGTTCGTGCTGCGAACCGGCGCAGTAGATCTCGGTGCGGTTGCAGGTGGAGAGGATCGCGGCCTCGGGCCGACGGCCCCGATGCACCGTGAAATTCTCACGCAGCGACTGCAGCGTGGGGCCGATCTGGTCCACGGCAAAGGCGAACCGGCCGCGCATGTCGAGCGGCGCGGTCGTGTGGTTGATGCCCAATGCCCAGACTGCCATGGCGGGGATTATAAAATTTGCGGCACCCCGGGCGCCTGTCCCGGATCAATTGCCCCCGGATTTGAACGCCATCGACCTGCTCGCCCACCTGCTGGGCTTCCTCGCCCCCGCTTTCGCCGTCGCCGTGCTGGTGGCCGGCGCGGCCCGCGTGCTGCTGCCCAAGGGCGGCTCGGGGCCGGGCTGGTGGGCGAGCGTCGCGCTCGATTTCCCGGTCGGCGCCGCCGTGCTCGCCGCGGGCCTGTGGTACTTCGGCCGCGACGGCAAGATGGCCACGTATGCGGCGATGGTGGCCGCGATAGGCATTTTCCATTGGGTGCTGGCCCGCGGCTGGCGGGGATAATCCCCGGCTTATGCTGTTCCTGCTGTCGCCCGCCAAGTCGCTGGACTACGAAACCCCGGTGGCGGACCTGCCGCACACCCTGCCGGAGTTCGCCGCCGATGCGGCCCGCTTGATCGAGGTGCTGCGCCGCAAGTCGCCGCAGCAGCTGGCCACGTTGATGGACATCAGCGACCCGCTCGCCGCGCTCAATGCCGCCCGCTACGAGGCCTGGTCGCCCAAGTTCACCAAACGCAATGCCCGGCAGGCCGTGCTGGCTTTCGACGGCGACGTCTACGACGGCCTGCAGGCGCGCAAGCTGGCGCCGTCGGACCTCGACTGGGCGCAGCAGCACCTGCGCATCCTGAGCGGCCTCTACGGCGTGCTGCGCCCGATGGACTGGATGCAGCCGTACCGGCTGGAGATGGGCACGCAGCTGCCGGTGGGCGGCGCGCGCAACCTGTACCAGTTCTGGGGCAGCCGCATCGCCGAAGTGTTGAACCGCGAGCTGGCCGCCGACAAGACGCCGGTCGTGATCAACCTGGCGTCGCAGGAATACTTCCGGTCGGTCGACCTCAAGGTCCTCAAGGGCCGCGTGATCGAGTGCGTCTTCGAGGACTGGAAGAACGGCGTGTACAAGATCATCAGCTTCAACGCGAAGAAGGCGCGCGGCCTGATGGCCCGCTACGCGATCACCAAGCGCATCGAGACGCCCCGCCGGCTCGAAAGCTTCAACCTGGACGGCTACGCCTTCGACGCCGCCGCCTCGCAACCCGACCGGCTGGTCTTCCGCCGCAGGATGGAACCATGAGCACAACCGAAACCCGCCAGCAGGTGACCCCCGAGCTGCGCAAGTGGATCGTCGAACAGGCCGAAGCCGGCCACGGCGCCGAGTCGGTGCTCAAGGCGATGCTGGCCTCGGGCTGGAAGGAAGACGTTGCCGTGGAGGCGATGGAGTCGGTGCTGCGCGGCCACCTCGAAGGCCGGCGCAGCAGCAGGGCTTGCCCGCGGCCGTGCCGGTGCCCGACCCCAGCCTCGACGAAGCGCCGCTCTACCTGGACGCCGGCGACCGGCGGGTCTGCGTGCTGCAGGCCATGTACAACCCGCGCGTGGTGGTGTTCGGCGGGCTGCTCTCCGACGAGGAATGCGAGCAGCTGGTCGAACTGGCCAAGCCGCGGCTGGCGCGCTCGCTCACCGTGGCCACGCGCACCGGTGGCGAAGAGGTCAATGCCGACCGCACCAGCAACGGCATGTTCTTCCAGCGCGGCGAGAACGCGCTCGTGCGCCGCATCGAGCAGCGCATCGCGCGGCTGGTGAACTGGCCCGAGGAGAACGGCGAAGGGCTGCAGGTGCTGCACTACACGCCGGGCACCGAGTACAAGCCGCACTACGACTACTTCGACCCGCACGAGCCCGGCACGCCCACCATCCTCAAGCGCGGCGGCCAGCGCGTCGCCACGATCATCATGTACCTCGGCGAACCCGAGAAGGGCGGCGGCACGGTCTTCCCCGACGTGCACCTCGAAGTCGCGCCCAAGCGCGGCAACGCCGTCTTCTTCAGCTACGAGCGCGCCCACCCGGCCACGCGTTCGTTGCACGGCGGCTCGCCGGTGACGGCGGGCGAAAAGTGGATCGCCACCAAATGGCTGCGGGAGCGGCGCTTCGAATGAATTCCCCTGAAGAATCGCAACTCGGCAAGACCGTCCCTTTTCCGGACCACTACGATCCGACCCTGCTGTACCCGCTGGCGCGGGCGCCCAAGCGGCAGGAGCTCGGCCTGCACGGCGCGCTGCCGTTCTTCGGCGCCGACCTCTGGACGGCCTTCGAGCTGAGCTGGCTCAACCCGCGCGGCAAGCCGCAGCTCGCCATCGCGCACTTCACGGTGCCTTGCGAGACGCCGAACATCATCGAGAGCAAGTCGCTCAAGCTGTACCGGGCAGCTTCAGCAACACGCAGTTCGCGTCGGCCGACGCGGTGCGCGACCGGCTGCGCACCGACCTCGCCGAAGCCTGCTGGCGCGGCTCGGGCAGCAACGCCAGCGTCGGCGTGAGGCTGCTGTCGCCCGAGCTGTTCGACCGCGAGCCGGTGCACGAACTCGACGGCCTCAGCCTCGACCGGCTGGACATCGAGTGCACCGAGTACAGCCCCAATCCGGACCTGCTGCGTGCCAGCTTCGACGAAGTGCCGGTGGAGGAAGTGCTCACCAGCAACCTGCTGAAAAGCAACTGCCTGGTGACGGGCCAGCCCGACTGGGGCAGCATCCAGATCCGCTACACGGGTCCGCAGATCGAGCAGGGCGGCCTGCTGCAGTACCGTGAGCTTCCGCAACCACAACGAGTTCCACGAGCAGTGCGTGGAGCGGATCTTCATGGACGTGTGGCGGCGCTGCAAGCCCACCAAGCTGGCGGTGTACGCGCGCTATACCCGCCGCGGCGGCCTGGACATCAACCCGCTGCGCACCAGCCACCCGATGGCGCTGCCGGCGAACGTACGGACGGCGCGGCAGTAACGTGTCATTGCGGGCTTGACCCGCAGTCCATGGATCCCGGGTCAAGCCCGGGATGACAGCTCTAGAGTTCCCGGAACGACTGCAGCGGCGTCAGCGCCGGAAACTCCCCGGCGCGCTTGGCCTTCAGCGCCGCGATCGCCTCGCCCACGTGCGCGTTGCTCCAGATCGCGCCCTGCAGCCAGCCCATCTGCTTGAGCGCATCGTCCACCGAGTGGTCGCGCGCGTAGTGCAGCGCCTGCTTGGTGCCCCAGATCGCCACCGGCGGCTTGGCGGCGATCTCGGCGGCGCATTGCAGCGCGGCCTCGAGCATCGCGGGCTGCGAGTCGAACACTTCATTGACCAGGCCATGCGCGAGCGCCTTGGCCGCCGGCATGCGGCGGCCGGTGTACGCCAGCTCCTTCACCAGCGGCATCGGCAGCAGCTTGGGCAGGCGCTGCAGCGTGCCGACGTCCGCCACCATGCCGATGTTGATCTCCTGCACGCAGAAGAAGGCGTCGGCCGTGGCATAGCGCAGGCAGCAGGCCGTCACCATGTCCACCGCGCCCCCGATGCAGCCGCCCCGGATCGCGGCGATCACCGGAATGCGCAGCGTCTCCAGCTTGGTGAAGGTGGCCTGCATGTCGGTCAGCAAGTCGAAGATCGCGGCCCGGCCCTCGGCGCTGGCGTCGTCCATGGTGATCGCGCCGCCAAAGGTGTCGAGCGCCATGCCCGCCGAGAAGTGCTTGCCGGTCGAGGAGACCACCAGCACCCGCGCGTCGCCGCCGCGGTGCAGCGTGGCCAGCGCCTCGTCGAGCTCGCGCCAGAACAGCGGGTTCATCGTGTTCATCGCCTCGGGTCGGTTCAGCACGAGATGGGCCACGTGGCCGGTCACGGCCAGCTGGAAAGATTGCATGGGGGTCTCCTTGGCGGAGACTGTAGCGCTCAACGCAGCGGCAGCCAGTCGCAACGAAGACGGCGCGCGCGGTGGGCGCGGATGCGCCAGCGCACGTACAGGCTGGGCGCGAACATCGCCACCGTGCACGCCGGCGCGGCCCAGAAGGCGTCGAAGGCGAGCGTCGGCAGCCAGCCCACCCAGCCCATCAGCCAGAGGGTGAGCGTGGCGTCCCATGCGTGGTATTCCGGGGGGCGGTCGGCCCGGTGGTTGACTTGCCACTGCTTGATGCGATGCAGGTCTTCGAGCGTCATGGTGCACTCCCGCGGGGGTGGCGACCACTGTAAGTTGGGCGTAAGCCCGCGTCAATCCGGCCTGGCGCTTCGGCGTGTCAGCCGGTTCCTGCCTGGTCGGCGAACAGGTCGAGCGTGCGTTCGGAGGCGATGTGGGCCGCGCCGGGTTCGGCCGCGGGCGGTGGCGCAGGCAGTTCGTCGGCCCGCGCCAGCTTGCCGACGCGCACGCCGAGCAGCCGCAGGCGGCGGCCGAGGTCCACCCGCTTCAGGCACTGCCCGGCCGTGCGACGGATGGTGGCGGCGTCGGCCGTGTACTGCTCCAGCGTCTGGTCGCGGGTCGCGATCTGGAAGTCGTCGTAGCGTAGCTTGATGCCGATCGTCTTGCCGACGTAGCCCTTGCGCCGCAGGTCTTCGGCCACGCGGGTGCACAGGTCCGTGAAGATGGCGCCGAGTTCGTCGCGGTCGCGCACCGCGTGCAGGTCGCGGTCGAAAGTCGTTTCGCGGCTCATGGAGACCGGCTCGCTCTCGGTCACCACCGGGCGGTCGTCGCGTCCCCACGCCGCGTCGTGCATCCACGCGCCGTAGCTCTGGCCGAAGTTGTCGATCAGCCATTGCTGCGACTGCGCGGCGATGTCGCCGATGGTGTGCAAATGGAGCTTGTGCAGCTTCACTTCCGACTTCGGGCCGATGCCGTTGATCTTGCGCACCGGCAGCGGCCAGATCTTCGTCTGCACGTCGGCTTCGTGGACGATGGAGATGCCGTTCGGCTTGTTGAACTCGCTCGCCATCTTGGCGATCAGCTTGTTGGGCGCCACGCCGATGGAGCAGGTGAGGCCGGTCGCCTCGGTGATCGACTTCTGGATCAGGCGCGCCAGCACGCGGCCGCCTTCACGCTGGCCGCCGGGCACGTCGGTGAAGTCGATGTAGACCTCGTCGATGCCTCGGTCCTCCACCAGCGGCGCGATCTCGCGGATGATGCCCTTGAAGGTGCGCGAGTAGCGGCGCACTTCGTCGAAGTCCACCGGCAGCACGATCGCCTGCGGGCACAGCTTGGCCGCCTTCATCATGCCCATCGCGGAACCCACGCCGAACTGGCGGGCCGGGTACGTCGCCGTCGTGATGACGCCGCGGCCCACATAGTCCTTCAGCAGCGGAAAGGCCTCGACCGGGATCTTGCCCAGCGGCCGGTCGGCGAAGCGGTCCAGCAGCAGCTCGTCGACCTTGCGCCGGCCGCCGCCGATGACGACCGGCAGCCCCTTCAATTGCGGATAGCGCAGCAGCTCCACGGACGCGAAGAACGCGTCCATGTCGAGGTGGGCGATGCGGCGGATCTTGCTCACCCGCCCATTGTCCTATCAGGTCGGGTAGCTGCCCGGCAGCAGGATGCTCTTGTCCACCGGCGGATGTCGGTGCGGCCGCAGAACGCCATCGAGAGGTCGAGTTCGTTGCGGATGATGCGCAGGGCGTGGTCGACGCCTTCCTCGCCCATCGCACCCGGGCCATACAGCATGGAGCGGCCGATGTAGGTGCCCTTGGCCCCGAGCGCGATCGCCTTGAGCACGTGCTGGCCCGAGCGGATGCCGCCGTCCATGTGCACCTCGATCCTGTCGCCCACCGCATCGACGATCGCCGGCAGCGCGGAGATGGAAGAGGGCGCGCCATCGAGCTGGCGGCCGCCATGGTTGGACACGATCACGGCATCGCAGCCCGAATCGCGCGCCAGGTACGCGTCTTCCACGTCCTGCACGCCCTTGAGGATCATCTTGCCGCCCCAGCGCTTCTTGATCCAGGCGACGTCGTCCCACGACAGGCGCGGGTCGAACTGCTTGGCCGTCCATTCGGCGAGCGAGCCCATGTTCTCCACGCCCTTGACGTGGCCGAAGATGTTGCCGAAGTTGTGGCGCTTCGTCCCGAGCATGCCCAGGCACCAGCGCGGCTTGGTCATCAGGTTGAGGATGTTGGTCAGCGTCGGCTTGGGCGGCGTCGACAGGCCGTTCTTGATGTCCTTGTGGCGCTGGCCCGGGATCTGCAGGTCCAGCGTGACCACCAGCGCGGAGCAACCGGCGGCCTTGGCGCGGTCGATCAGGCGTTCGACGAAGTCGCGGTCGCGCATTACGTACAGCTGGAACCAGAACGGGTGCCCGCCGGTCCCTTCGGCGACGTCCTCGATTGAGCAGATGCTCATCGTCGACAGCGTGAACGGGATGCCGGCCTTCTTGGCGGCGCGCGCGGCGAGGATCTCGCCGTCCGCGTGCTGCATGCCGGTCAGGCCGGTCGGCGCGATCGCCACGGGCATCGCGACGTCCTGCCGATCATGGTGGTGCGGGTGCTGCGGCCTTCCATGTTCACGGCCACGCGCTGGCGCAGCAGGATCCTGGCGAAGTCGGCTTCGTTGGCGCGGTAGGTGCTCTCGGTCCACGAGCCGGAGTCGGCATAGTCGTAGAACATGCGCGGCACGCGGCGCTTGGCGAGGACGCGCAGGTCCTCGATGTTGGTGATCACGGGCAAGGGGTTGTCTCCTCGGGTTCTTCGTTCGTGCAGGATCGTAGCGGGTTTGCATCCCGGTTGACCGAAGTCAACAGGGCCGGCAGGTGCGGCTTCTACATTGGCCTGCCGCAACTGCACCGGAGCCCCTGACTTGTCCCCGATCGAGCTATTCCGCAACGACCACCACGCGTGCCTGATGTTCACCGACCTGATCGAGGAGGACGGGCAGGCGGTGCAGGCCAACCAGTTCCCGGTGGTGGACCACGGCGTCGGCGCGATCATCGACCCGGGCGGCAACCTCGCGTTCAACGAGCTGTACCGGCCATGGGCCGCTTCTTTCCGGCACGCGACCTCACCGGCTGCTGGCGTCGCACGCCGACCCCGACATCATCGCGTCGCTCGACCGCTGGCTCACGTCGACCCGCGCCTCGCTCGTGATTTCGCGCGTCTGGGAGCGGTTCGTGCCGCACTTCACCAAGGTCGGAAAGACCGAGGGCCGCGTGCTGGGCGTGCCCGACGCCGGCGGCCGCCTGCCGCTGGGCGAGAGCGAGCTGTGGCTGCTGCCCGCCCACTTCCTGCACTCGGAAGGCAACTTCCACTTCTACGACCCGGTCAGCAAGATCCTGTTCACGGGCGACCCGGCGTGTCGCTCACCAGCGGCGCCGAGGCGCGCGAGCCGGTCACGAACCTGAAGGCCCACATCCCGCGCATGGAAGGCTTCCACCGCCGCTACATGGTGTCCAACAAGGTGATGCGGCTGTGGGTGCGCATGGCGCGACAGCTCGACGTGAAGATGCTGGTGCCGCAGCACGGCGCGCCCATCCGGGGCCGCCAGGCCATCGCCGACTTCTTCGACTGGGCCGAATCGCTGATGTGCGGCGTCGACCTGTTCGACGACCGCGCGTACCAGTTGCCGCAGTCGCGGATCGATGTGCGCGAGCGCGGGGCGTTGCGGGTGGCTTGAGGGCCGCTGGAAGCGGGAGCGGAATCCTTGAACACAGAGGGCGCAGAGGAGGCGCAGAAAACGCAGAAAAGAAACACGAAAAATGATTTCGCTATTCCCTCCTGCGACTTCTGCGGCCCCTCCGCGCCCTCCGCGTTCAAAAGGTTTTCGACCCGGAACTCACCCCGGCGCGCCTGGTGCCGCGCGATCTGCGCGCGCACCTGCGCCGGCGCCGTTCCGCCCAGCGTGTTGCGGGCATTCAGCGACCCACGCAGCGACATGACGTCGTACACGTCCTTCTCGATCGCCGGGTTGAACTGCTGCAGCACCGCCAGCGGCAGTTCGCTCAGGTCGCAGTTGTGCGACACGGCCGCCTTCACCGCGTGCGCCACCGTCTCGTGCGCATCGCGGAACGGCAGGCCCTTCTTCACCAGGTAGTCGGCCGGGTCGGTCGCGGTGGCGTAGCCGCGCAGGGCCGCGCGCTCCATCGCTTCCGGCACCACGGTGATGCCCTCGGCCATCTCCGCGAAGATGCGCAGCGTGTCCTTGAGCGTGTCGACGGTGTCGAACAGCGGCTCCTTGTCTTCCCGGTTGTCCTTGTTGTAGGCGAGCGGCTGGCCCTTCATCAGCGTGATCAGGCCCATGAGGTGGCCGACCACGCGGCCGGTCTTGCCGCGGGCGAGTTCGGGCACGTCGGGGTTCTTCTTCTGCGGCATGATCGACGAGCCGGTGGTGAACCGGTCCGCGATCCGGATGAAGCCGAAGTTCTGCGACATCCACAGGATCAGTTCCTCGGACATGCGGCTCACGTGCACCATCACCAGCGAAGCGGCGGCGGCGAATTCGATGGCGAAGTCGCGGTCGCTCACGGCGTCCAGCGAGTTCTGGCAAACGCCTTCCATGCCCAGTTGCTGCGCGACGAACTCGCGGTCCAGCGGATAGCTGGTGCCGGCCAGCGCCGCGGCGCCCAGCGGCAGGCGGTTGACGCGCTTGCGCACGTCGAGCATGCGCTCGTGGTCGCGCGCGAACATTTCCACGTAGGCCAGCATGTGGTGGCCGAAGCTCACGGGCTGCGCCACCTGCAGGTGCGTGAACCCGGGCAGCACCACTTCGACGTTCTTTTCGGCCAGCACCAGCAGCGCCTTCTGCAGGCCCACCAGCAGTTCGGCGATCAGGTCGATCTCGCCGCGCAGCCACAGGCGGACATCGGTGGCCACCGGTCGTTGCGGCTGCGGCCGGTGTGCAGGCGCTTGCCGGCGTCGCCCACCAGTTGCGTGAGGCGTGCCTCGATGTTCAGGTGCACGTCTTCGAGGTCGAGCTTCCACTCGAAGGCGCCCGATTCGATCTCGGAGCGCACCTGCGCCATGCCCTGGCGAATCTGCGCAAGGTCGGCGGCCGCGATCACCCCGGCGGCGTTCGAGCATCGCGGCGTGCGCCAGCGAGCCTTCGATGTCCGCCTGCCAAAGCCGCTTGTCGAAGAAGACGCTTGCGGTGTAGCGCTTGACGAGGTCGCTCATGGGTTCGCTGAACAGCGCGGACCACGCCTCGGACTTGGTATCGAGTTGACTCATAGGGGATGCAGAGAAAAGATGGGCTTGCTCGCCGATTCACCAATAATGAGGCTGGAGGAAGCCCCGACAGCCGCGCGCCCCGCGCGCCCGGATCCCGATGAACGACTCCGAACTATTATCCGCGTTCCAGAACTCTCCGGCCGCCCCACGCCGGCGCAGCGCCGCGTGCAGGCGCGGGTGCAGCGCGCGTTGCTGTTCGATGCCTGCCAGCTGGGCGTGGTGGTCCGGGCCGTGCTGCTGGTCGAAGTGATCATGGCGGTGGCGGCCATGTTCGGGGCCACCGGCCTCGCCATGTGGCTGGGGCAGATGGCCATCCTGAGCGGCGCGGCGCTGCCCGGCACTCTCGGCTGGCTGCTGATCGCCTGCGGCTGCAAGCGCTGGCTGGCGCGCCTGCCGCACGCCGGCCAGCATGCCTGCGGCATCGCGCTCGGCGCGGTCTCCGGCCTCTACGGCTGCGGGCTGCTGGCGCTGGTCGCGCGGCCTGTCGAAGTGCCGTGGGTCGCGTCGGCCTTCACCGGCGCGCTGCTCTCGGCGCTGCTGGTGGCGGCATTGGCGCTGCGCGCCCGGGGCCGCACGCCGGCGGAGACGACGGCGCGGCTGGCCGAATTGCAGGCGCGCATCCGGCCGCATTTCCTGTTCAACAGCCTCAATAGCGCCATCGCCCTGGTGCGCGAAGACCCGGGGCGCGCCGAGTCGCTGCTGGAGGACCTGAGCGAGCTGTTCCGGCATGTCTTGGTGGAGCAGGGGGAATCCGTTACCCTTGCCGAAGAGGTGCAGGTGGCGCGCCGCTATCTCGCGATCGAGGAGGTCCGCTTCGGCGACCGGTTGCGGGTGGAGTGGTCCATCGATCCGCTGGCGGGCAGCGCCCGGGTGCCGGCGCTGTTCCTGCAACCGCTGGTGGAAAATGCGGTGAAGCATGGCGTCGAGCCCAGTCCCACGGGCGCCGACGTGAAGGTGACCACGCAGCGCCCGGCGGCGTGGTGGTCATCAAGGTGACCAACACGGTGCCCTCGGGGCAGGGACGTCCCGGGCACGGGCTGGCGCAGGACAACGTGCGCAACCGGCTGCGGCTGCTGCACGACGTGGAGGCGCAGTTCCAGACGGCGCTGATCGACGGGCTGTACCAGGTACGGATGGAGGTTCCGGCATGAAGAGGGGCACGCAACCATGGGTCTGAAGATGCTGCTGGTGGACGACGAGCCGCTCGCGCGCTCGCGCATGCGCACGCTGCTCGCCGACTGCACCGCGCCCGCGGCGGAGGTCGCGGGCGAGGCGGCCAACGCCGCCCGTGCCATGGAGCACCTGCGACGCCAGTCGTTCGACGCGGTGCTGCTGGACATCCACATGCCGGGCGCCGACGGCCTCGCGCTGGCGGGCGTGCTGCGCGGCCTGCCCGATGCACCCGCGGTGGTCTTCGTCACCGCCTATGCCGAACACGCGGTCAGCGCCTTCGACCCGGAGGCGGTCGACTACCTGACCAAGCCGGTGCGGCTCGAAAGGCTGCAGCTCGCGCTGAACAAGGTGGAGCGGGCGGTGCAGGCCCGCCACGGCGGGCAGGAGACCGAGCAGGAGGTCCCGGTGATCCAGGACCGCGGCCGCACCGAGCGCGTGCCGGTCGTCGAAGTGCTGTATTTCAAGGCGGAGCTCAAATACATCACGGTCCGCACGGCGGCCAGAAGCTATATTCTGGATGGCTCCCTGAGCGACCTCGAGGAGCGGCACGGCGCGCAGTTCCTGCGTGTCCACCGCAATGCCCCTGGTCTCGCGGCGCGCGGTCCGCGCGCTCGAAAAGCATTTCGACCCCGAGGAAGGCGAAGGCTGGGCCGTCCGGCTGAGCGGCATCGACGAATCGCTGGCGGTCTCGCGCCGGCAATTGAGCGCGGTGCGCGAGGCGCTTGCAAACTAGTGGAGTTCCTTGAAGCCTGACCCGACTGCCGATCCGTCCGAGATCGACGACCTTCCCCGGACGCCCGTGGATCCCAAGGGCGGCGCGCACGTGCTGCTGCACATGCCGCTCGACCGGCAAGGGGTGCTGGTCGCGCTGATGACGCTGCTGGCGGTGCTGGCGGTGCTCGCCGTGCTGCGCTGGGCCAGCGGCTTCTTCATTCCGCTGATGCTGGGGCTGGTCTTCAGCTATGCGCTGTCCCCGGTGGTCGACTGGTTCCACAAGCGCAGGGTGCCGCGGGCGGCGAGCGCCGCGGTGCTGATTTTGGCCATCCTCGGCTCCATGGGCGGCGCGGTGTATTCGCTGTCCGACGACGCCAGCGCGCTGGTCGATTCGCTGCCCGACGCGGCGCGCAAGCTCAGCCGCACCATCACCCGGCAGGCACGCACGCCCGACACGCCGCTCGACACCGTGCAGAAGGCCGCCGACGAACTGCAGAAAGCCGCCGACCAGGCCGGCGCCGCGGCCAACCAGCCGCCGCCGGCGCGCGGCGTGTCGCGCGTGATCGTCGAGAAGCCGCGGTTCGACCTGCGCGAGTACCTCTGGTCCGGCACCATGGGCCTGGTCAGCGGCGTCGCGCAGCTGGTGCTGGTCACCTTCCTCACCTACTTCATGCTGGTCTCGGGCGACACCTTCCGCCGCAAGCTGGTGAAGATCACCGGGCCGGGGCTGGCCGAGAAGAAGCTCACCGTGCAGGCGCTCGACGAGATCAATGCGCAGATGCAGCGCTACCTGCTGGTGCAACTGGTCGCCAGCGTCGGCGTCGGCGTGGCCACCGGCGTCGCTTTCGCGTTGCTGGGCCTCAAGCATGCGGCCGTCTGGGGCGTGGCCGCGGGCGTCCTGAACCCGGTCCCCTACATCGGCTCGGTGGCGGTCACGGGCGGCGCGGCGCTGGTCGCCTTCGTGCAGTTCGGCGACATGGAGATGGCGCTGCTGGTGGGCGGCCTCTCGCTGTTGATCAACACCGTCGAAGGCTATTTGCTGGTGCCCCGGGTCACCAGCAAGGCCAGCCGCATGAACGCCGTGGCGGTGTTCATCGGCGTGCTCGCCCGGGGCTGGCTGTGGGGCGTGTGGGGCATGCTGCTGGGCATCCCCATCCTGATGGCGATCAAGGCGGTCTGCGATCGGGTGGACCACTTGAAGCCGATCGGGGAGCTGCTGGGGACTTGAGGCTCATGAAATACCTTTGAACGCAGAGGGCGCAGAGAGGGCGCAGAAAGCGCAAAAAGACAGCATCCTTTTTCGTCTTCCTTCTGCGAATTCTGCGCATCCTCTGCGCCCTCTGCGTTCAAGGATGTCCGGTCCCTGCAGCGATTCAGCCCGTATTCCGCAACCCCGCCGCGATGCCGTTGATCGACAGGTGGATGCCGATGCGGGCGCGCTCGTCGGCGCGGCCCTCGCGCCAGCGGCGCACCAGTTCCACCTGCAGGTGGTGCAGCGGGTCGATGTACGGAAAGCGATGCCGGATTGAACGGGCCAGCGCATTGTTGGACGCGAGCCGCTGTTTCTCGCCGGTGACCAGCGCCAGCGCGTCCACCGTCCGCTGCCACTCCGCCTCGATGGCGCCGAAGATGCGCCGCCGCAGCTTGGCATCCGGCACCAGGCCCGCATAGCGCGAGGCCAGCGCCAGTCGCTCTTGGCCAGCACCATGTCCATGTTGGACAGTAGCGCGCGGAAGAAAGGCCACTGCCGGTACATCTTCTGCAGCAGCGCCACCGCTTCCTTGCGATCGAGCCCGCTGCCGCCTTCGACGAAAGCTTCGACCGCCGCGCCGAAGCCGAACCACCCGGGCAGCGTCAGGCGGCACTGGCCCCAGCTGAAGCTCCGGGCACGGCGCGCAGGTCTTCGATGCTCTGCGACGCCTTGCGCGACGCCGGCCGTGAGCTGATGTTCAGCTCCGCGATCTCGCGGATGGGCGTGGCGCCGAAGAAGTAGTCGACGAAGCCGGGCGTCTCGTACACGAGCCCGCGGTACGCCGCCATGCTCGCCTGCGACAAGCTCTCCGCCGCCTGCAGGAACGCCTTGGTCGGCGGCTTGGGCGGCTGCAGCAGCGTCGCCTCCAGCGTGGCCGCCACCGGGGTTTCCAGGTTGCGGCGGCCGATCTCGGCGTTGGCGTACTTGGAGGCGATCACCTCGCCCTGTTCGGTCAGGCGGATCTGGCCACGCACGGTGCCGGGCGGCTGCGCCAGATCGCCTGGTAGCTCGGGCCGCCGCCGCGGCCGACGGTGCCGCCGCGCCCGTGGAACAGGCGCAGCTGGATGTTGTGCGAGTTGGCGAGCTGGTCGAACAGCTGCACCAGCGCGATCTCGGCGCGGTACAGCTCCCAGTTGCTGGTGAAGATGCCGCCGTCCTTGTTGCTGTCGCTGTAGCCCAGCATGATGTCCTGCTCGGCGCCCGAGCGCTGCACCAGCTGCGTCACCCCGGGCAGCGCGTAGAACTCGCGCATGATCGGCGCGGCGCGGCGCAGGTCTTCGATGGTCTCGAACAGCGGCACCACGATCAGGTCGTTGGTGGCGCCGTCGTCCAGCGTGCCGTGCAGCAGGCCCACTTCCTTCTGCAGCAGCAGCACCTCCAGCAGGTCGCTCACCTCCTCGGTGTGGCTGATGATGTAGTGCTTGAGCGCCTGCGGGCCGTAGCGCGCGCGCATGCGCTGCGCGGCCTCGAAGATCGCGAGTTCCTTGCGCGCGTGCTCGCTGTAGGCGGCGCCCATCACGCGCAGCGGCCGCGCGTCGCGCAGCAGCCGCAGCAGCACCTCGCGCTTGCCAGCCTCGGGCAGCGCGCTGTAGTCGGCTTCCACGCGCGCCGTCTTCAGCAACTCGGCCAGCACTTCCTCGTGCTGCTCCGAGTTCTGCCGCAGGTCCACCGTCGCGAGGTGGAAACCGAACACCTCCACCGCGCGGATCAGCGGGCGCAACCGCTGCTGCGCCATCGCCGCGCCGTGCCCGGCCAGCAGCGAGTCCCGGATCGTGCGCAGGTCGGCCAGAACTCCTCGGCGCGCAGGTAGGGGTTCTGCGGCGGCACCGCGTGGCGCGCCGCTTCGCCGCCGGTGAAGGCCTTCAGCGTCGCCGCCAGCCGCGAATACATGCCGGTGACGGCGCGCCGGTAGGGCTCGTCGCGGCGGTGCTCGTTGGTGTCGGGCGAAGCGTCGGCCAGCGCGCGCATCGCGGGCGTGACCTGCACCAGCATCGCCGACAGCGACAGCTCGCTGCCCAGCCAGAACAGCTCGGTCAGGTAGTAGCGCAGCGCCACCTCGCACTGCCGGCGCAGCGCGTACTCCAGCGTCTCGGCGCTGACGTTCGGGTTGCCGTCGCGGTCGCCGCCGATCCATTGCCCCATGCGCAGGAAGCTCGCCACCGGGTGCTGGCCCAGCTCCTGTTCGAGCTGCGCGTACAGCTTGGGGATCTCGCGCAGGAAGGTCGCTTCGTAGTAGCTGAGCGCGGTCTCGATCTCGTCGTGCACCGTGAGCTTCGAAAAGCGCAGCAGGCGCGTCTGCCACAGCTGCTGCACGCGGGCGCGCATCTGCGCTTCGTTGGCCGCGAGTTCCTTCGGCGCCAGCGTGTCGCGGGGCAGGGCGCGGGCGCGGATCTCGTCGCGCTCGGTCAGCATGCGGGCGATGTCGCGTTCGGCGTCGAGGATGCTCTTGCGCTGCACTTCGGTCGGGTGGGCGGTGAGCACCGGCGACAGGTAGGCGTGCGCCAGCGTCTGCGACACCGTGCGCGCATTGATGCCGGCCCAGCGCAGTCGCGCCAGCGCAACTTCGACGCTGCCTTCCTGCGTGTCGCCGGCGCGCTCGTGCACCGGGCGCCGGCGGATGTGGTGGCGGTCCTCGGCCAGGTTGGCGAGGTGGCTGAAGTAGGTGAAGGCGCGGATGACGCGCACGGCCTCGTCGCCCGAGAGCGACTTCAGCAGGCTCTTGAGCGCGCGGTCGGCCTCCCGGTCGGCATCTCGACGGAAAGCGACGGAGAGCTTTCGGATGCGCTCGACCAGCTCGTACACCGCCACGCCCTCCTGCTCGCGGATGACGTCGCCGAGGATGCGGCCCAGCAGCCGGATGTCCTCCAGCAAGGGGCGTTCGTTGTCCTTGGCGCGCCGCACGGGCGGCTGCGGGCTGGGCGGCATGGAGGCTCCCGGGTTGCTTAATTTTTCGGCAAGGGCCATGCTAGCATCGACCTCCCCGGAGCATGACAGGCAGGTGACGAGTTGAGCCAGTTCACGATAGCGACGCGCGAGAGCCGGCTGGCCTTGTGGCAGGCCGAGCACGTGAAGGCCCTGCTGGAGCAACGCGGCCACCAGGTCACGCTGCTGGGCATGACCACGCGCGGTGACCAGATCCCGGACCGCACGCTGAGCAAGGTGGGCGGCAAGGGCCTGTTCGTCAAGGAACTGGAAGTGGCCCTCGACGAAGGGCGCGCCGACCTCGCCGTGCATTCGCTCAAGGACGTGCCGATGGAGCTGCCGGAAGGCTTCACGCTCGGCTGCGTGATGGAGCGCGAAGACCCGCGCGATGCCTTCGTCTCCAACAACTTCGCCACCCGGCGGACCTGCCGCAGGGCGCCGTCGTCGGCACGTCCAGCCTGCGCCGCGTAGTGCTGCTGCGCGCGCTGCGGCCCGACCTGCGCATCGAGCCCTTGCGCGGCAACCTCGACACGCGGCTGCGCAAGCTCGACGAGGGCGGCTACGACGCCATCGTGCTGGCGGCCGCGGGCCTCAAGCGGCTGGCGCTCGGCGAGCGCATCCGGCAGGTGTTCGAACCGGTGGAGATGCTGCCCGCCGCGGGGCAGGGCGCCCTCGGCATCGAAGTCCGCGCCGAACGCGCCGACGTGCTTGCCGCACTGGCGCCGCTGGAACACCACGCCACCGGCTGTGCGTCGCGGCCGAGCGCGCGGTGAGCCGCGCCATGGGCGGCAGCTGCTCGATGCCGCTGGCCGCGCACGCGCGCTTCGACGGCGAGTACCTCCAGCTCGAAGCAGCCCGGGGCGACCCGGAGCAGGCGTCGGCCCCGGTGCGCGCCCGCTCCGCCGAAGTGATCGGCACGCTCGACGAGGCCGCCGCGCTGGGCACCGCGGTGGCCGCGCGCCTGCGCGCCGCCGGCGCCCACTGAGAGTCCGGCCATGCCGGTGGTGGTGACGCGCCCGGCGCACGACGCCCAGCGCTGGGTGCTGCGGCTGCGCGAGCGCGGCATCGAGGCCGAGGCCTTGCCGCTGCTGGCGATCGGCGCGGCGCCCGATCCCTCGGCCTTGCAAACCGCCCGGGCTGCCTTGGCGCACTACGCGGCCGTGATGTTCGTCAGCGCCAATGCCGTGCAGGGCTTCTGCGCCGGTGCGCCTGCATGGCCCGGGCGCACGCGCGCCTGGGCGCCGGGTCCCGGAACGGCGGAGGCGCTGCGCGAACAGGGCGTACCCGCCGCCTTGCTCGACGTGCCGGCCGCCGACGCGGCCCAGTTCGATTCCGAGAACCTGTGGCGCGCCGTCGCCGGCCAGTTGCGCGCCGGTGACCGCCTGCTGCTGGTGCGCGGCGCGGACGCCGAAGGCCGCAGCCGGGGCCGCGGCTGGCTGGGTGCGCAGCTCGCTGCCGCCGGCGTGCAGGTCGACATGGTTTCGGCGTACCGGCGCGCGCTCCCTGCCCGGACCGGCGCTGAACGGGCGCTGGCGGCGCGGAGCACGACGCCGGACGCGCTGTGGCTCTTCAGCAGTTCCGAGGCCGCCGCCAACCTGCGGCAGCTGGCGCCGGACCTGCACTGGGGGCAGGCGCGCGCCCGGCCACCCACCCGCGGATCGCGGAAGCGGCGCGCGCCTCGGGCTTCGGCGACGTGCGCGAATGCCGGCCACCCTTCGAAGACGTGGTCGCGTCGATAGAATCGATCCGATGAGTTCCCTGCCTCCGACGCCACCGACCGAGCCCGCGATGGCGCTGCCGGCGACGTCGCCGGTGCCGCTGGCGCCGGCCGCCGACCCGATTCGAAGCGTCACGGTCTCGCGCGCCACCTTGCTGGTGCTGGTGCTGCTCGCCGGTGGCGCGCTGCTCTGGAGCGCCATGCTGTGGCAGAAGCTCGGCACGATCCAGGAGCAGCTCGCGCGCCAGAGCGCCGACAGCGGCGCCGCCGCCGTCGAGGCCCGGGCGCTGGCCCGCCAGGCCCAGGACATCGCGCGCGACGCCGCGGCCCGCCAGGCCGTGCTGGAGTCGCGCCTGACCGAAGTGGCGCTGCAACGCTCGCAGCTCGAGGAGCTGATGCAGAGCCTGTCGCGCTCGCGCGACGAGAACCTGGTGGCCGACATCGAATCGGCCCTGCGCCTCGCGCAGCAGCAGACCCAGCTCACCGGCAGCGCCGAGCCCCTGCTGGGCGCGCTGCGCACGGCCGAACAGCGGCTGGCCCGCGCCGGGGAGCCGCGGCTGGCACGCCTGCACGCCGCCGTCGTGCGCGACATCACGCGCATCCGCGCCGCCGCCGTCACCGACGTCCCCGGCGTGCTGGCGCGCCTCGACGAGCTGGTGCGGCAGGTGGACGACCTGCCGGTGGCGAACGCCCCGCCGAGCGCCGTGCCCGACCACGACGCCGACCGCAAGGTGCCGACGTCGGCCGCCGGCATCTGGTGGCAGCGCTGGCGCGACGCGGTGGCGCAGGAGGCGCGCGCGCTGGTGCGCGTCAGCCGGATCGAGGACCCCGAGGCGGTGCTGCTGGTGCCCGAGCAGGCGTTCTTCCTGCGCGAGAACCTCAAGCTCAAGCTGCTCAATGCGCGGCTGTCGCTGCTGGCCCGGCAGAACGAGGCCGCGCGCGCGGACGTGATCGCCGCGGCGGCCGCGCTGCGCAAGTATTTCGACCGGGGCTCGCGCCGCACCCAGCTGCCGCGGCGCAGCTGCAGCAGGTGCAGGCGCAGGTGCGCTCGGCCGAATTGCCGCGCGTCGACGACACGCTGGCCGCGCTCGCCACCGCGGCGGCCGGGAAGTAGGGGGCGGGATGCGGGCCGCACTCTGGCTGCTGGCGCTGTTCGGCGTCGCCGTGGCCGTCGCCCTCTTCGCGGGGAACAACCGGGGCTCGGTGACGCTGTTCTGGCCGCCGTACCGCATCGACCTGTCGCTCAACCTCGTGCTGCTGCTGCTGCTCGGCGCCTTCCTGTTCCTGCATGCCGCGTTCGGCGCGCTGTCGGCCTTGTTCGACCTGCCGCGCCAGCCCCTGCGCTGGCGCACGCAGCAGAAGGAGCGCGCCATGCACGCTTCGCTGCTCGACGCGCTCTCGCACATGCTGGCCGGCCGCTTCATCCGCGCCCGCAAGTCGGCCGAGGCCGTGCTGCAGCAGGAGGCCTCGCTCACCACGGCCAACCACCAGCCGGCCAACGCGGCGCAGCTGCGCGCCATCGCCCACGTGCTGGCCGCGGAAAGCGCGCAGGCGCTGCAGGACCGCGCGGGGCGCGAGTCGCACCTGCAGCTGGCGCTGGAACAGGTGGCGGGGCGCGACGCCCCGGAGACACGCGAAGGCGCCTTGCTGCGCGCCGCGCGCTGGTCGCTGGACGACCGCGAGCCCGAGGCGGCCATGCAGTGGCTGCAGGGCCTGCCGGTGGGCGCCGCCCGCCGCACGCTGGCGCTGCGCACGCGCCTGAAAGCGTCGCGGCTCGCGGGCCGGGCCGCGGAAGCGCTGGAGACCGCGCGGCTGCTGGCCAAGCACCATGCTTTCTCGCCGGTGGCGGCGCGCAGCATCGTGCGCGGGCTGGCGATCGACCTGCTGAACTCGGCGCACGACGTCGCGCAACTGCAGCGCGTGTGGGCGCGGCTCGAACCGGGCGAGCGCGTGATGCCGGAGGTGGCGATCCATGCGGCGCTGCGCCTGTCGGCTCTGCGGGGCGAAGCGTCCATCGCACGCGAATGGCTGCTGCCCGTCTGGGACGCGCAGGCGACGCTGGGCGATGCGCTGCGCGTCAAGCTCGTGTGCGCGCTGGAAGAGGGGCTCGACTCCATCGACGCCGCCTGGCTGGCCCGCATCGAGGCGGCGCAGAAGGCGAACCCGCGCGACGGCACGCTGCAGTGCAGTACCGGCCGGCATGGCGTGCATGAAGCGCCAGCTGTGGGGCAAGGCGCAGCAGCTGCTGACGCAGGCCGCGCTGGGTTTGCAGGACACGCGGCTGCACCGCAATGCGTGGCGCGCGCTCGCCGAACTCGCCGAGCAGCGCGATGACGCGGGGGCGGCGGCGGTGGCGTGGAAGAAGGCGGCGAGCGAGTAGTCGCCGCTAGCGGTGCGAGGATCGCACGGAACATCGTGCAGGGCGGTCCCTCATGTGAAGAAGCCCGGCTTTGCCGGGCTTCTTCACACTGGTCAGGCCCCGTGCAAATCGCGCAGCGATTTGCACGTGATGACCTCAGAACGGCAACTGCATGTTCCGCAGGTCGCGCTTCGTCTCCACCAGCACCAGCGGGCCTTCGTCCAGCGTCACCGTCGGCGGGCGCTCGCGCGGCACGTGCACCGGCTTGGGTTCGGCGGCCATCGCGGCCTGCACGGCTGCGATCTTCTCCGCATCCGACAGCACCCACTGCAGGCCCGAGCCTTCGGCGACGCCCTTCAGGTCTTCCACCGGCAGCTGGAACGGCTGCACGCGCGGCAGGCCGGGCGCCGGCGCCGCGGCGGCCGGTGCCGAAGCGGCCACTTCCGGCGCACGCTCCTGGCGCTGCGGACGTTCTTCGCGCGGCGCGCGCTCGGCGCGCTGCGGCTCGGCTTCGGGCGCGAAGGCCTGCTGCTGCTCGTCGGCGGACACTTCGGCGCCGATGGCGACTTCCGCCTGCACCGGACGCTCGCTGCGCTCACCACGCTCGCCGCGTTCGCGGCGGTCGCGGCCGTAGCGGTCGCGCGAGCGGCCACCGCGGCGGCCTTCGGCGTCGGCCGGGGCTTCGCCGCCGGCTTCCTTCGGCGCGCCCTCGTCATGGTGCGTGTGCGACTCGAGCACGGCGTTGGCGGCCGGCTGCGCCGGGTTGCCGCCGCTGCCGAACTCCATCACCGCGCCGACGGAGCCGGCCGCGCCCGCGAGGGCATCGGCCTGCACGCCGGCGTCGGGCGCCGACTCGTCACGCGGACGGCGCTCGCCGCGGCCTTCGCCACGCTCGCCCCGTTCACGGCGGCCGTCGCGGCGGCCTTCGCCACGCTCGCCGCGTTCGCCACGCTCACCGCGCGGCTGGCGCTCCTGCGTCTCGGGCACGGCGCCCTCGGCGCCTTCCACCACGGGCTGCGCATCGGCCGGGAACACCTCGCCGCGCGCTTCGGCGGCCTCGCGCGCTTCGCGGCGCAGGCGCGCCTCGTGGCGCTCGCGGCTTTCGCGCGGCTCGCGGCTGTCGCCGCCTTCGCGGGCTTCGCGCGGCTCGCGCGGGGGACGGGCCTCGCGCGGCTCGCGGTTCTCGCGGGGTTCGCGGTTTTCGCGGGCTTCGCGCGGCTCCCGGTTCTCGCGCGGCTCGCGGCCTTCGCGGGCCTCGCGCGCTTCACGCGGTTCGCCTTCGCGGCGCTCGCCACGCTCGCCTCGTTCGCCACGCTCACCGCGGCGGCCTTCGCCGCGGCCGCCCCGGCCTTCGCCACGCGGACCACGCTGGCCTTCCGGCCGTTGCGCTGCACCTTCGGCGCCTTCGGCGGCCACGCGTTCGCGGCGCGGCTCGCCGTCACGGCGGCCTTCGCCACCCCGGCCTTCACCACCGCGGCCACGGCCATCGCGGCGCTCGCCGCCACGGCCTTCACCACCCCGGCCACGGCCGTCGCGACGGCCTTCGCCGCGGCCGCCTTCGCGGCCTTCGCGCTTGTCTTCGCGGCGCGGTTCGGCGGCAGCCGGCGTCGCCAGCGGCGCCGGTGCGGCGGCGGGCGCCAGCCGAACAGGTTCTTCACCCAGCCGAAGAAGCCGGTTTCGGCCGGCGCCGGCGCGGCGGCCGGCGCACGCACCGGGGCCGCGGCAGGCGCGGGAGCCGGTGCGGCGGCGACCGGCGCGGGCTCCGCCACCGGCGGCTTGGCCACGGGCATCGGGGCCGGCGCATCCGGCAGCACGCCCTTGATGATGGGTTCCTGCTTGTTGGTGCGCTCGTGCGAACGGCGCGTCACCGACGTCGGGTCCTCGATCTCGTCGGCCATCGCGTAGCTGGCCTTCAGGCTGTCGAGGCGCGGGTCGTCGTGCTTCAGGCGCTCCAGCCGGTAGTTCGGCGTCTCCAGCGTCTTGTTGGGGATCATGATGACGCCCGTGCGCTGCTTCAGTTCGATCTTGGCGATCTCGGCGCGCTTCTCGTTCAGCAGGAACGAGGCGACTTCCACCGGCACCTGCACGTGCACGGCGGCGGTGCCGTCCTTCATCGACTCTTCCCGGATGATCCGCAGGATCTGCAGGGCCGAGCTTTCCGTATCGCGGATGTGGCCGTGGCCGCCGCAACGGGGGCAGGGGATCGACGCGCCTTCGGACAGCGCCGGCTTCAGGCGCTGGCGGCTCATCTCCATCAGGCCGAACTTGCTGATCGAGCCGAACTGCACGCGGGCGCGGTCCTGCCGCAGCGCGTCGCGCAGGCGGTTTTCGACCTCGCGGCGGTTCTTCGACTCTTCCATGTCGATGAAGTCGATGACGATCAGCCCGCCCGTGTCGCGCAGGCGCATCTGGCGGGCCACTTCGTCGGCGGCTTCGAGGTTGGTGCGGGTCGCCGTCTCTTCGATGTCGCCGCCCTTGATGGCGCGCGCCGAGTTGACGTCGATCGAGACCAGCGCTTCGGTGTGGTCGATCACGACCACGCCGCCCGAAGGCAGCTTCACTTCGCGGGCATAGGCCGATTCGATCTGGTGCTCGATCTGGAAGCGGCTGAACAGCGGCGCGTCGTCGCGGTAGCGCTTCACGCGCTGCGCGTGTTCCGGCATCACGTGCGCCATGAACTGGTGCGCCTGCTCGTAGATGTCGTCGGTGTCGATCAGGATGTCGCCGATGTCGTGATTGAAGTAGTCACGGATCGCGCGGATGACCGTGCTCGATTCCCGGTAGATCAGGAAGGCGCCCTTGCCGCCCTTGGAGGCGCCGTCGATGGCGGTCCAGAGCTTGAGCAGGTAGTTCAGGTCCCACTGCAGTTCGGGGGCGCTGCGGCCGATGCCGGCCGTGCGGGCGATGATGGACATGCCGTTGGGGTACTCCAACTGGTCCATGTTCTCCTTGAGCTCGGCCCGGTCCTCGCCCTCGATCCGGCGGCTGACGCCGCCGCCGCGCGGGTTGTTGGGCATCAGCACGACATAGCGGCCGGCCAGCGAGATGAAGGTGGTGAGCGCCGCGCCCTTGTTGCCGCGCTCTTCCTTCTCGACCTGCACCAGCAGTTCCCGGCCTTCGCGGATGGCGTCGCTGATGCGCGCCTGCGAGACCGAGACGCCCTGCTGGAAGTACTGCTTGGAGATTTCCTTGAACGGCAGGAAGCCGTGGCGGTCTTCGCCGTAGTCGACGAAGCAGGCTTCCAGCGAAGGCTCGACGCGCGTGACGACGGCCTTGTAGATGTTGCCCTTGCGCTGTTCGCGCCCTTCGATCTCGATTTCGTAGTCGAGCAGTTTCTGCCCGTCGACGATGGCCAGCCGGCGTTCTTCCGCCTGCGTGGCGTTGATCAGCATCCGCTTCATAGCGTCACCTTTTGATTGTCAAAACATCCAAAGGACCCGGTGAGGGGTCCGACGCGATGCCGGACGACGCTTCGAAACGGATGGAATTGCCGGAGGGCGAACGGGCGCAGCGAGCGGCTAGCTCAGCAACCGTCGCCAGGGGCACAGGGATGGGGGCGAGGCTTGCGCGTCCACGCACCGCGGAAGGAGCGGCGGGGCCGGAGCCGGCGGTGGCTGACGGGACCTGCATGGCGGGCGCGGGCAGCAGCCAGCGCCAGTAAGCCGAGGAGCACCATCAACACCGTTTGTTCTCGCTTTGATCCGTTCGCCAGCGCTTGTGAGGCTGGCGAACACTTATTCCGTATCAGTGTTCCGAAGAGCCGCGCCCTGCCTGCACCGCCCGCGCCACGACGGGCTCTGGCCCGGAATCTGCGCGCGACGATGCCGGTGGCATCGACCTGCCAGCGCAGCGGGTGGTGGTGCCCGGACTAAACTGCCAGCCAAATCAACCACTTACAGCGTTACGCTAGTGAAACAGATTATAGGGGGCAGCACGGCCGGTGCAAGCGCGCAAGTCAAATTAGTGACGGTGGGGGACGAATCGGCCGGCCAGCGCCTGGACAACTTCCTGATCCGCGTGCTCAAGGGCGTGCCGAAGACGCACGTCTACCGGATCATCCGCAGCGGCGAAGTGCGGGTGAACAAGGGCCGCGCCGCCGCCGACACGCGGGTGCAGGAAGGCGACGTGGTGCGGGTGCCGCCGGTGCGCGTCTCCGAAGCGGCCGCCGACAAGCTCGACAAGCCGGCGCCCCCGCGCGAATTCCCGATCCTGTTCGAGGATGAGCACCTGCTGGCCATCGACAAGCCGGCCGGCGTGGCCGTGCACGGCGGCAGCGGCGTGAGCTTCGGCGTCATCGAGCAACTGCGGCAGGCGCGGCGCGAGGCCCGCATGCTGGAACTGGTCCACCGGCTGGATCGCGAGACGTCGGGCATCCTGCTGGTCGCCAAGAAGCGCTCGGCGCTGACGAAGCTGCAGGAACAGTTCCGCGAACGCGAAACCGGCAAGACCTACCGGGCGCTGGTGCCGGGGGCCGGCCGGCGAACAACAAGGTGATCGACCTGCCGCTGCACAAGTACCTGCTGGCCGACGGCGAGCGCCGCGTGAAGGTCGTGGGCAAGGACGACCCGGACGGCATGCGCTCGATCACGCTGGTGAAGGTGCAGGAGCAGCTGCCCGGCTATTCGCTGCTCGAGGTGACGATCAAGACAGGCCGCACCCACCAGATCCGCGTGCACCGGCCAGCCAGGGGCCACGCCATCGCGGGCGACGACAAGTACGGCGACTTCGAGCTGAACAAGTCCTTGCAGAAGGCCGGCCTCAAGCGCATGTTCCTGCACGCGTGGCGGTTACAGTTCGATCATCCGGCCAGCGGCGAGCGCCTCGCCTTGCAGGCGCCCTTGCCGCCGGAACTGCAGAAATTCATCGCCCATGCCCGTCTCGCGTCCCCGCCGGTTTGACCTGATCGCCTTCGACTGGGACGGCACCCTGTTCGACTCCACCGCCATCATCGTGCGCTGCATCCAGCGCGCGGTGGCCGACGTCGGCGGCACCGTCCCCACCGACCGCGAGGCGTCGTACGTGATCGGCATGGCGTTGACCGAGGCGCTGGCGCACGCCGCGCCCGACGTGCCGCGCGAGATGTACCCGGAACTCGGGCAGCGCTACCGGCACCACTACCTCGCGCACCAGAACGACCTGAGCCTGTTCGAAGGCGTGCTGCCGATGCTCGATGCGCTGCGCGAGCGCCAGCACTGGCTGGCCGTCGCCACCGGCAAGTCGCGGCGCGGGCTCGACGACGTGCTGCGCACCGTGGAGCTGCGCGGCATGTTCAACGGCTCGCGCACGGCCGACGAAACCGCCGGCAAGCCCGACCCGCGCATGCTCCACGAACTGATGCGCGAGTTCGGCACCGAGCCCGAGCGCACCCTCATGATCGGCGACACCACGCACGACCTGCAGATGGCGCGCAACGCCGGCTGCGCCAGCGTCGGCGTGAGCTACGGCGCGCACGAGCCCGGCGGCTTCGCCGTGCTGCAGCCGGAGGCGGTGGTGCATTCGGTGAGCGAACTCCACGCCTGGCTGGCCGCGAACGCCTGACGCCATGCAGGAGCGGGTGGTGCCTCTGTGCAATTCCGCCGACCTCGTGGACGGCGGGCTGGCCGTGCCCTTCGACGTGGTCTACGGCGGCCACACCTGCCGCGCCTTCGCCATCCGCTACCGTGGCGGCGCGCACGCCTACCTGAATCGCTGCACCCATGTGGCGATGGAGATGGACTGGCAGCCCAACCACCTGTTCGACGACACCGGCCGCTGGCTCCTGTGCAGCACGCACGGCGCCGCCTACCAGCCCGACACCGGCGCCTGCGCCGGCGGCCCGTGCCGCGGCGGCCTCGTTCGCATCGCCCTCTCGGAGCGCGACGGGGTGGTGCACTGGCATACTGACTTCAACCTGCAACCCGTCGAGTTCTGAATGACCGAGCCTGGCTTCCCTGACCAAACACCGTCGGCGCCCCCGCCGACGCCGAGCCCCACGCCGCTGCCGCCCGCGCCGCCGGCGCCCATCACCGGTTCGGTGGCTGCGCCGTCACCCGGGTGGGAGCGCGGAACGATGGAGAAGCTGCTGTTCGCCACGCTGGAAGAACAGCGCGCGCAGCGCCGCTGGCGCACCTTCACGCGGATGGCGTGGCTGGCTTTCTTCATCTTCCTGATCTGGACGCTGACCTACCGCGGCGCGCCGAGCTCCGACAAGCTCACCCCGCACACCGCCGTGGTCGAGATCCGGGGCGAGATCGGCCCCGACACCGAAGCCAGCGCCGAATTCATCATCGCCGCGGCCAAGGCCGCGTTCGAGGACGAGGGCGCGCAGGGCGTGGTGCTGCTGATCAACTCGCCCGGCGGCAGCCCGGTGCAGGCCGGCATCGTCAACGACGAACTCAAGCGCCTGAAGGCGCGCTACAAGAAGCCGCTGTACGCGGTGGTCGAAGAATCCTGCGCTTCGGCCGCGTACTACATCGCCGCGTCCGCCGACAAGATCTACGTGGACAAGGCCAGCATCGTCGGCAGCATCGGCGTGCTGATGGAAGGCTTCGGCTTCACCGGCCTGATGGAGAAGCTGGGCGTCGAGCGGCGGCTGCTGACCGCGGGCGAGAACAAGGGCTTCCTGGACCCGTTCAGCCCGCAGACCGACCGGCACCGCGAGCACGCGCAGCAGATGCTCAACCAGATCCACAACCAGTTCATCGCGGTGGTCAAGACCGGCCGCGGCAACCGCCTGAAGGCCGACATGCCCGAGCTGTTCAGCGGCCTGTTCTGGACCGGCCAGCAAGCGGTGGAACTCGGCCTGGCGGACCAGCTGGGCAACCTCGACTTCGTCGCCCGCGAAGTGATCAAGGCCGAGGAACTGGTGGACTACACGCGGCGCGAGAACGTTGCCGAGAAGCTGGCGAAGCGCTTCGGCGCGGCGATCGGCGAAGGCGCGATCCGCGCCCTGCGCGCGGCGCCTCCGCTGCGCTGAGCCCCCGAATCCGGGCATCCGGGCATCCGGGCGTCCGGACATCCGGACGCAGAGGACGCGAAGATTACGCAGAGGACGCGAAAGGAAACCGAAAACCCTTGAAGTTTTCTTCGTCTTTTTCGCGTCCTCTGCGTATCCTTCGCGTCCTCTGCGTCCGGTATCCGTTCCCGCTTCTTCACGCCCCCAACGCGAACACCGCCGGCCGGTCGTTCGACACCGGCGCCCCCTGCTGCTTCCACGCCGTCACAGCCGCGCTGCGGCACACCGCGCTCGGCAAAGTCAACCCGCTCGCCACCGCCAGCCGCGTCGTCGGCTTTAAGCCCTGCACCAGCGCCTGCCAGAGCGCCCGGTTGCGATACGGCGTCTCGATGAACAGCTGCGCCTGCCCCGTGCGCAGCGCCAGCGCTTCCAGTTCACGGATGCGCTGCGTGCGCGCCGTCGGCTCCTGAGGCAGGTAGCCGACGAAGGCGAAGTTCTGGCCGTTCAAGCCACTGGCGGCAAGCGCCAGCAGTAGCGACACCGGTCCCACGAGAGGCGCCACCTCGATCCCCAGTTCATGCGCGGCGCGCACGACCGACGATCCCGGGTCCGCAATGGCCGGCATGCCGGCCTCGCTGACCAGCCCCATGTCGTTGCCCGCCAGCGCCGCCTTCAGCAGCGGACGCGCGTCGAAGCCGCCCGGCCCGTGGTCGCCCTTCTTGTGCACCTCGCGCGGCAGTTCCACGATCTCCTGCTGCTGCATCGGTAGCGCGAGCGGCTGCAATTCGCCGACGCGCTTGAGGTAAGCGCGCGTCGACTTCGCGTTCTCGCAGATCCAGTGGGTCAGGCGGGCCGCGACGGTGATCGTGCCCGCGGGCAGCACCTCGCCCAGCGGAACCTGCTCGGCACAGCCAAAGTCCAGCGGCGCCGGTACCGGTAGAGGCGGCCGGTCATGCGAACAGCCGCAGTCCCGCGGCCCGCAGCATGCGGCTGGTGCGGATCAAGGGCAGGCCGATCAGCGCGGTCGGGTCGTCGCTCTCGATGGACTCCAGCAACGCGATGCCGAGTCCCTCGCTCTTGGCGCTGCCGGCGCAGTCGTAGGGTTGCTCGGCCCGCAGGTAGGCCTCGATCTCCGCGTCGTCGAAGGAGCGAAAGCGCACCCGCACCGGCGCCGGGTCGTGTTCGGTGAATCCGCTTTCGGCGCACATCACGGTCAGCGCCGTCTGGAACACGACCACGCGGCCGCGCATGCGGCGCAATTGCGCCACGGCATTGGCGTGGTTGCCGGGTTTGCCCAGCGGTTCGCCCTCGAGGTCGGCGACTGGTCGGAGCCGATGACGACGGCATCGGGATGGAGCGCCGCCACCGCAGCGGCCTTTGCGGCCGCCAATCGGCGCCAACGCTGCCGGCGCTTCGCCGGGCAGCGGCGTTTCATCCACTTCCGGCGGCACGACGGTGAACGGCAGCCGCAGCCGCTCCAGCAATTCGCGGCGGTAGCGCGAGGTGGAGCCGAGCACCAATCGGCGCACGGCAGAGTCTTCGGGGGCAGGATGCATCGGCGGATTCTCTTACACTGGATTCATGGCCAAGGATTTCGACCCGCGGCGCCTGGATGTGCGGCGCTTTGCCGACGAAGGCGGCGAACTCTCGTCCGAACACCGGCTCGCCGGCTATCCGCGCCTGCTGGCCGAAACCGACGGCGGCGCCCGCGAACGCACCGTGCACTGGAGCGCTCGCGGCGAACTGCTGAACCCGAACCACGTGCACCCGGAAATCTGGCTGCACCTGCAGGCCGAGGCCGAACTGCCGCTGGTGTGCCAGCGCTGCCTGCAGCCGGTGGACGTGCCGCTCACGGTGGACCGGGACTTCCGCTTCGTTCCCGACGAAGCCACGGCCGCCGCCGAAGACGACGAGGCGGAGGAAGACCTGCTCGCCCTCTCGCACAACTTCGACCTGCTGGAACTGGTGGAAGACGAACTGCTGATGGAGGTGCCGCTGGCCCCGCGGCACGACGTCTGCCCGGAAGCCGTGAAAATGTCCGCGGAGGACCCGGACTTCGCCGCGGCCGGTGGGGGACGGGAGAATCCCTTTGCCGTCCCGGGCCGGCTGAAGACGGGCAAGTAGGCTTGGGCTATAATCGCGGGCTTCGCGCCAGAACGGCTTTCGTGCAGCACGCACGGCCGGGGCGCAACAATCGTCCGTTCAACCCGCTGCCGCCTCCGGCCGGCAGCCCGATTCCGAGAGCCCGTCATGGCTGTTCAGCAAAACAAGAAGTCGCCCTCGAAGCGCGGCATGCACCGTTCGCACAACGCGCTGACCGTGCCGGGCATGGCCGTCGAGCCGACCACCGGCGAAACCCACCTGCGCCACCACATCAGCCCCACGGGCTTCTACCGCGGCCGCAAGGTCGTCAAGACGAAGAACGACGCCTGACCGTCCATGACGGCACGAGGCCCGGCTGCGTTCGCGCGCAGCGCGGGCCTTTGTCTTCTCTGGCCCTGAAAAAGCGCGGTTTGGCTCTACAGTTCACCCCATGACGACCCTCGCTGTCGATTGCATGGGAGGCGACCATGGCCCGCGCGTCACGCTGCCGGCCTGCCGCAGCTTCCTCGAAGCCCACCCCGACGCGCAACTGCTGCTGGTCGGCGCGCCGGCCACCCTCGCTTCCTTCCAGCATCCCCGCGCCCGCATCGTCCCCGCCTCCGAAGTGGTGGCCATGGACGACGCCGTGGAAGTCGCGCTGCGCAGGAAGAAGGATTCTTCGATGCGGGTGGCGATCCAGCAGGTGAAGGAAGGCCACGCCCGGCCGCGGTCTCCGCCGGCAACACCGGCGCGCTGATGGCGCTCGCGCGCTACCTGCTCAAGACCATCGATGGCATCGACCGCCCCGCCATCGCCTCCGGCATCCCGAACGCGAAGGGCGGCATGACCACGGTGCTCGACCTCGGCGCCAACGTCGACTGCAACGAGCAGCACCTGCTGCAGTTCGCGGTGATGGGCTCCGCGCTGGTCTCGGCGCTGAGCGGCAACAACACCCCCTCGGTCGGCCTGCTGAACATCGGCGAGGAAGTGATCAAGGGCAACGAGGTGATCAAGAAGGCCGGCGAGCTGCTGCGCGCGGCGGGCGCCAGCGGCGACCTCAACTTCCACGGCAACGTCGAAGGCAACGACATCTTCAAGGGCGTCGTCGACATCGTGGTGTGCGACGGCTTCGTCGGCAACGTGATGCTCAAGACCGGCGAAGGCGTGGCCTCGATGATCGGCGGCTTCCTGCGCGAGGAGTTCAGCCGCAACCCGCTGACCAAGCTGGCGGCGGTCGCCGCCTACCCGATCCTGGCCGCGCTGAAGAAGCGCACCGACCACCGCCGCTACAACGGCGCCGCGCTGCTCGGCCTGCGCGGGCTGGTCTTCAAGAGCCATGGTTCGGCCGACGAACTGGCCTTCGAAAACGCCCCGGGCCGCGCGTATGATGCGGCCCGGAACAACCTGCTGGACCGCGTCCAGGCCCGGATCGACCACGCCCGGCCCCTGCTGGTCGGCGACCCTGCCGACGCCCAGCCGCTGGAAGCGGCCACCACCTGAGCATGACCCAATACTCCCGCATCACGGGGACCGGCAGCTACCTGCCGCCGCGCCGCGTGACCAACGCCGACCTCGCGGCGCAGCTGGCCGCCGACGGCGTGGAAACCTCCGACGACTGGATCGTCGAGCGCACCGGCATCCGTGCCCGCCACTTCGCCGAACCTGACGTCACCAGCAGCGCGCTGGGCGTGGAGGCGGCGCGGCGCGCGCTCGAATCCGCCGGCCGCCAGGCTTCCGAGGTCGACCTGATCATCGTCGCCACGTCCACGCCCGACATGGTGTTCCCGTCGTCCGCCGCGATCCTGCAGCACAAGCTGGGCATCGCCGGCTGCGCCGCGTTCGACGTGCAGGCGGTGTGCAGCGGCTTCGTCTATGCGCTGACCGTGGCCGACGCGATGATCCGCACCGGCTCCGCCAGATGCGCGCTCGTCATCGGCGCCGAAGTCTTCTCGCGCATCCTCGACTTCAAGGACCGCACCACCTGCGTGCTGTTCGGCGACGGCGCCGGCGCCGTGGTGCTCGAGGCGTCCGAGACGCCCGGCATCCTGGCCAGCGACCTGCACGCCGACGGCAAGCACGTCGGCATCCTGTGCGTGCCCGGCACCGTGGCCGGCGGCAAGGTGCTGGGCGACCCGCTGCTCAAGATGGACGGCCAGGCCGTGTTCAAGCTCGCCGTGGGCGTGCTCGAAAGCGCCGCCCGCGCCACGCTGGCCAAGGCCGGCAAGACCGAAGCCGACATCGACTGGCTGATCCCGCACCAGGCCAACATCCGCATCATGCAGGGCACGGCCAAGAAGCTGAAGCTGCCGATGGAGAAGCTGGTCGTCACGGTGGACCAGCACGGCAACACCTCGGCCGCCTCGATCCCGCTCGCGCTCGACAGCGCCGTGCGCAAGGGCCGTGAAGAAGGGCGACACCGTCATGCTCGAAGGCGTGGGCGGCGGCTTCACCCGGGCGCGGTGCTGCTCGACTTCTGAAACCGCCCCCGCGGTTTCCACTCTCCTGCTACTGTCAGCCGGGAACAATCCATGAAAACTTTCGCATTCGTCTTTCCGGGCGGGGCTCGCAGGCGGTCGGCATGCTCGACGCCCGGGGCGACCACCCCGCCGTGGCCGAAACCCTGCGTGAAGCGTCCGATGCGCTGGGCGAGGACATTGGCCGCCTGATCCACGAAGGCCCGAAGGAAGCGCTGGCGCTGACCACCAACACGCAGCCGGTGATGCTGGTCGCCGGCGTTGCTGCCTACCGTGCCTGGCGGGCGGAGGGCTGCGCCGATCCGGTCGTGGTGGCCGGCCATTCGCTCGGCGAGTATTCCGCGCTGGTCGCGGCCGGCGCGCTCACGCTGGCCGACGCCGCGCCGCTCGTGCGCTTCCGCGCGCAAGCCATGCAGGAAGCGGTGCCGGTCGGCACCGGCGCCATGGCCGCCATCCTCGGCATGGACGCGCAGCGCGTCATCGAAGGCTGCGCGGAAGCGGCCCGCACCTTCGGCGCCAACAGCGGCGAAGTGGTCGAGGCGGTCAATTTCAACGACGCGGCGCAGACCGTCATCGCCGGCAGCAAGGCCGCGGTCGAAAAGGCCTGCGAAGTGCTCAAGGCCATGGGCGCCAAGCGCGCGCTGCCGTTGCCGGTGTCGGCGCCGTTCCATTCCAGCCTGATGAAGCCGGCGGCGGAACGGCTCAAGGAGAAGCTCGCAACGACGCCGCTGCAGTCGCCGCGCATCCCGGTGGTCAACAACATCGAGGTCCAGGCCGAGAGCGACCCGGACCGGATCCGCGCCGCGCTTTACCAGCAGGCGTTCGGGCCCGTGCGCTGGGTCGAATGCATCCAGCGATCAAGGCGCGCGGCGTCGAGACGATCGTCGAGTGCGGCCCGGGCAAGGTGCTTGCCGGCATGGTCAAGCGCATCGATCCGGCGCTGGCTTCCGCCGCCATCCACGACCCGGCCACGCTGGCCGACACCAAGGGCTTGCTGGCATGAGCAACGCGCAGACCCTGCAGGGCCAGGTCGCGCTCGTCACCGGCGCCTCGCGTGGCATCGGCGCCGGCATCGCCCAGAACTCGCCGCGCGCGGCATGAAGGTGATCGGCACCGCCACCACCGACGATGGCGCGGCGAAGATCACCGCGGCTTTCGGCGACAAGGCCGGCTGCAAGGGCGCGAAGCTCGACGTCAACGACGCCAAGGCCGCCGAAGCGCTGATCGATGCGATCGTCAAGGAGCACGGGGCGCTGCACGTGCTGGTCAACAACGCCGGCATCACGCGCGACACCCTTGCGATGCGCATGAAGGACGACGACTGGGACGCGGTGCTCGACACCAACCTCAAGGCCGTGTTCCGGATGAGCCGCGCCGTGATGCGCACGATGATGAAGCAGCGCTACGGCCGCATCGTCAGCATCACCAGCGTGGTCGGCGCCTCCGGCAACCCGGGGCAGGCCAACTACGCGGCCGCCAAGGCCGGCGTGGCGGGCATGACGCGCGCGCTGGCGCGCGAGCTCGGCAGCCGCGGCATCACGGTCAACTGCGTGGCGCCGGGCTTCATCGAAACCGACATGACCGGCGCCCTGCCCGAAGAGCAGCAGAAGGCGCTGCTGGGGCAGATTCCGCTCGGCCATCTCGGCAAACCGGCCGACATCGCCCATGCGGTCGCCTTCCTTTCCTCGCCCCGGGCCGGCTACATCTCCGGCCGGAACTCCACGTCAACGGCGGCATGTTCATGGCCTGACGGCCTGCCCAGCACAGCCGCCGGAAACGGCCTACCCAGCCGGTCCCTCCGCCCGGTCTAAAATCGCGGATTCAACACAACCCTTTGAGGGAACCCATGAGCGATATCGAAGCACGTGTCAAGAAGATCATCGCCGAGCAGCTCGGCGTGGAAGAGTCCCGGTGACGAACGAAAAGGCCTTCGTGGCCGACCCGGGCGCGGATTCGCTGGACACGGTGGAACTGGTCATGGCCCTCGAAGACGAGTTCGGCATCGAGATCCCCGACGAGGACGCCGAGAAGATCACGACGGTGCAGAACGCGATCGACTACGCCAACGCGAACCAGAAGGCCTGAGTCCGCATGCGTAGGCGCGTCGTCGTGACGGGTCTCGGCTGTGTCAGCCCGGTGGGCGGCACGGTCGCCGAGTCCTGGGCCAACCTGCTGGCCGGTCAAAGCGGGATCGAGCTGGTGACCTCCTTCGACACGGCCGCGTTCGCGTGCAAGTTCGCGGGCCAGGTCAAGGACTTCCGGATCGCGGACTACATCGCCGAGAAGGAAGCCCGGCACATGGACCGGTTCATCCACCTCGGGCTGGCAGCGGCCTGCCAGGCGGTGGAGGATGCGGGGCTGCCCACGGGCGACGCCCGGGCGACGAGATGGCCGAGCGCATCGGCGTCAACATCGGTTCCGGCATCGGCGGGCTGCCGATGATCGAGGACATGCACGCCGAACTGGTGAACCGCGGCCCCCGCCGCATCTCGCCCTTCTTCGTGCCGGCGTCGATCATCAACATGATCAGCGGCCACGTTTCCATCAAGTACGGCTACAAGGGCCCCAACATCGCGGTCGTGACGGCCTGCACGACCGGGCTGCACGCCATCGGCGTGTCGGCCCGCATGATCGAAAGCGGCGATGCCGACGTGATGATCGCCGGCGGCGCCGAATCGTGCGTCTCGCCGCTGGGCGTCGGCGGCTTCGCCGCGGCGCGCGCGCTGTCCACCCGCAACGACGATCCCAAGACGGCGTCCCGCCCGTGGGACAAGGACCGCGACGGCTTCGTGCTGGGCGAAGGCGGCGGCGTGCTGGTGCTCGAGGAGTACGAGCACGCGAAGAAGCGCGGCGCGAAGATCTACGCCGAACTCGCCGGCTTCGGCATGAGCGGCGACGCCTTCCACATGACGGCCCCCAACGTCGACGGCCCGCGCCGCTCGATGGCGGCGGCGCTGCGCAACGCCGGCGTCAACCCGGACCAGGTCGACTACGTCAACGCGCACGGCACCTCCACGCCGCTGGGCGACGTCAACGAGACCAACGCGATCAAGCTGACGCTGGGCGACCACGCGAAGCAGACGGTGGTGAACTCCACCAAGTCGATGACCGGCCACCTGCTGGGCGGCGCCGGCGGCATCGAGTCGGTCTTCACGGTGCTGGCCATCCACCACCAGAAGAGCCCGCCGACCATCAACATCTTCAACCAGACCCCGAGTGCGACCTGGACTACTGCGCCAACACGGCGCGGGACATGAAGATCGACGTGGCCCTGAAGAACAACTTCGGCTTCGGCGGCACCAACGGCTCGCTCGTGTTCAAGCGGGTGTGAGCGCGGGTTCCGCGCCTCTCCCGCCACTTCCTTTCGCATGCACGCCGCCCCATCGGTAAGTTATCCGGTGGGGCGCAGCCGCTTCGCGCTCGGCGTGCTCGCCTTCGGCTGGGCCGCCGGGCTCGCCCCGGCGTCACTCTGGACCGTGCAGGCCGACGCGGCCGGCTGGCGGCAGGCCCTCGCGTTCGGCGCCGTCGCGGTCGCGGGCGCGCTGGCGGCCGCCGCCTGGCTGCGCTCGCCGCACGGCAGGCTGGCCTGGGACGGCGGCGGCTGGCGCTGGGAGGAAGAGGGCGGCCGCCCCGAAATCGCGCTCGACCTGCAGTCGCGGATGCTGCTGCGCTGGCGCTCCGACGCGGGGGCGGTCCGCTGGCTGGCGCCCGAGCGGAATGCGGCGCCGGCCCACTGGGACGCGCTGCGGCGTGCGGTATATTCGCCCGCCAGCACCGACGCGCCGCATGGGGCCGCGCCGCCGGTGGCCAGACGATGAACAAGCCTCCCGCCGCCCCCCGCCTTCCCCGTCCGACACCGACCTCCAGCTCGTGGAGCGCACGGTCGCGGGCGACCAGAAGGCGTTCGAGCTGCTGGTCATCAAGTACCAGCGTCGCATCGAACGCCTGATCGGCCGGATGGTGCGCGACACCGACCTGGTGGAGGACATCGCGCAGGAGACCTTCATCCGTGCCTACCGGGCCCCGCGCAGTTCCGCGGCGAGGCCCAGTTCTATACGTGGCTGTACCGGATCGCCGTCAACACCGCGAAAAAGCCTTGGTCGACCTCAAGCGGGATCCGGTCGTTTCGGAGAGCGCCCTTAAAGGTAGTGATGATGAGGACGAAACTTCCGGCGTCGAGAACGAACTAACCACCTCGGAAACCCCGGAAACGGTGCTCGCCGCCAAGGAAATCGCCGCGACGGTGAACGCGGCCATGGAAGCGCTACCCGACGAACTGCGGCAGGCGGTGACGCTGCGCGAGATCGAGGGCCTGAGCTACGAAGAGATAGCGGAAGTGATGAATTGCCCGATCGGCACCGTGCGCTCGCGGATTTTCCGGGCGCGCGAGGCCATTTCGGCGAAGGTGAAGCCCATGCTGGAAAACCAGACGGGCAAGCGGTGGTAAGGGCGGCAAGGTGAAAGCAATGGACAAGATGGACAACCAGGGAACTGATCTCGGCGCTGGCCGACGGGCAGCTGCGCGGCGCGGAACTGGCGCGCGGCGTGGCCGCGGCGGCCGGCACCGCGGATGGCCGCGAAAGCTGGCATGCCTACCACGTGGTGGGCGAAGTGCTGCGCTCCGGCCGCGCGCCGGTCGTCGGCAGCGCGCCCGAGGTGTTCTGGCCCGCCTGCAGCAGCGGCTGCAGCAGGAGGCGGCGCCGCACCGCGTCGCGCCCGTGGCCGCGACGATCGAGGTGCGCGCCGCGTCGCGTCCGGCCGCCAACGACGGCCTCTGGAAGATGGTCGCCGGCTTCGCTTCGGTGGCCGCGGTGGCCGCCGTGGGCTGGAACATGTACGGCGCCACCGGCGCCTCGGTGCAGCCGCAGCTCGCCGCCGTGCCCTCCGGCATCATCGCGGTGCAGGCGCAGCGCGCCCCGGCCATGATTCGCGACCCGCGCCTCGACCAGCTGCTGCAGGCGCACCGCCAGCTGGGCGGCGCCACCGCCCTGCAGACGCCGTCGGGCTTCCTGCGCAACGCCACCTTCGAAGGGCCGGCCCGCTAAGGGCGCAGCATGGCCCAGCCGTCCGCCCGCAACCGCATTCGCTTCGCCCGGGGCCTGGTCGCCCTGTGGGCGGCCGGCGCCATGGGCCTCGCCTTCGCGCAGGGCGCGGCCGGCCGCGCCGAAGCCCGCGCGGCCGCCGAGGGCAAGGAGCGGTCCGTCAGCGAATGGCTGATGCGGATGCACGACGCCTCGCGCCAGCGCAGCTACATCGGCACGTTCGTCGTCTCGTCCAGTTCCGGCGCGATGTCGAGCGCGCGCATCTGGCACGCCTGCGACGGCCAGCGCCAGATGGAGCGCGTCGAGTCGCTCACCGGCGCGCCGCGCTCGACCTTCCGGCGCGACGACGAGGTCGTCACGTTCCACCCGGAGAGCCGCACGGTGCGGCGCGAGCGGCGCGAGTCGCTCGGGCTGTTCCCCGACATGCTCAAGCCGACCGAGAGCTCGATCCCCGAGTTCTACGCGGCGCGCCGGTGGGCAGCGACCGCGTGGCGGGTTTCGACGCCGACGTCGTGAACGTCGCCCCCAAGGACGACCTGCGCTTCGGCTACCGCATCTGGAGCGAGAAGAAGAGCGGCCTCGTGGTCAAGCTGCAGACGCTGGCCGCCGACGGCAGCGTGCTCGAGCAGGCCGCCTTCTCGGAACTGCAGCTCGACGCCCCCGTGCGCATGGACAAGCTGGCCCAGATGATGGCGGTGCCGCCCGGCTGGCGCGTCGAGAAGAGCGAAGCGGTCAAGACGACCGCGCTGGCCGAAGGCTGGTCGCTCAAGGGATCGGTGGCGGGGTTCAAGCCCATGAGCTGCTACAAGCGGCCGGCCGAAGGCGTGCTGCAGTGGATCTTCTCGGACGGCCTCGCGTCGGTGTCGCTGTTCGTCGAGGCGTACGACGCCAGGCAGCACACGCAGGAGGGCCTGTTCGCCAGCGGCGCCACCCACAGCCTCTCGCAGCGCGTGCAGGACTGGTGGCTCACCGCGGTGGGCGAAGTGCCGCCGCAGACGCTCAAGGCTTTCGCCTCGGCCCTTGAGCGCCGCCGCTGAGACCCAACATAGGGTGACGCGGGCCTCGCTGCCCGTTGCCGCAAGTGGCGTCTTTGGCTGACGCCGAACCTTTCGGCTGCGATCTAATCTCATCTATTTTCCCCGTGACCCTTTCTGGAGAGGTCTGTATGTTCCACATGGATTGGAAGAAGGTGCGCGGCTACGCGGTGGTGATCGCGCTTGCCGTGTCCGGCACCGTGGCCCTGATGCCGGCGAAGCCGGTGGTGGCCCAGTCGGCGCCGCAGCCTCGCTCGCTGCCCGACTTCAGCGACCGGTCGACCAGGTCGGCCCGGCCGTCGTCAACATCCGCACCACCGAGCGCGTGCGCCAGGCTGCGGGCCCGACGGGCCCCGGCGGCGCGCCGATGGACGAAGAGATGCAGGAGTTCTTCCGGCGGTTCTTCGGCGTGCCGATGCCCAGCCCGGGCACGCCCGGCACCCCGGGGCCGCGCACGCCGCGCACGCCGCGCGGCGGCGGCGAGGAAGAGACGCCGCGCGGCGTCGGCTCCGGCTTCATCCTGTCGCCCGACGGATTCGTCATGACCAACGCGCACGTGGTCGAAGGCGCCGACGAAGTCATCGTCACGCTGACCGACAAGCGCGAGTTCAAGGCGAAGATCGTCGGCTCCGACAAGCGCACCGACGTCGCGGTGGTGAAGATCGACGCCACGGGCCTGCCGCACGTGCGCGTGGGCGACGTGAGCAAGCTGAAGGTCGGTGAATGGGTGATGGCGATCGGCTCGCCGTTCGGCCTCGACAACACCGTCACCGCCGGCATCGTCAGCGCCAAGGGGCGCGACACGGGCGACTACCTGCCCTTCATCCAGACCGACGTCGCGATCAACCCCGGCAACTCCGGCGGTCCGCTGATCAACATGCGCGGCGAGGTGATCGGCATCAACAGCCAGATCTACTCGCGCTCCGGCGGCTTCATGGGCATCTCGTTCGCCATCCCGATGGACGAGGCGACCCGTGTCGCCGAGCAGCTGCGCACCACCGGTCGCGTCTCGCGCGGCCGCATCGGCGTGCAGATCGACCAGGTGACGCGCGACGTCGCCGAATCGATCGGCCCGGCCGTCCGCAGGGCGCGCTGGTGCGCAGCGTCGAAGCCGGCTCGCCCGCTGCTTCGGCCGGCATCGAACCGGGTGACATCATCACCAAGTTCAACGGCCAGCAGATCGACCGCGCCACCGACCTGCCGCGCCTGGTGGGCAACACCAAGCCCGGCAGCAAGGTGAACATGACGGTGTTCCGCCGCGGCGGCCAGCGTGACCTGGGCGTGACCATCGCCGAGATCGAGCCCGAGAAGCCGGTGGTGCGCCGCACCTCCACGCAGGAAGAAGCCAAGCCGAAGGCGTCGCCCGCGGCGCAGTCGGTCGGTCTGGTGGTGAGCGAGCTGACCGATGCGCAGAAGCGCGAAGCCAAGATCAAGGGCGGCGTGAAGGTCGACGGCGCCACCGAGGCCGCGCAGCGCGCCGGCATCCGCGAAGGCGACATCATCGTGGCCATCGGCAACACCGAGGTCTCGACGGTGCGCGAGTTCGACGCCGCCGTGGCCAAGCTGGACAAGTCCAAGCCGATCCCGGTGCTGCTGCGCCGCGGCGAGCTGGCCAGCTACCTGCTGATCCGCCCGGCCCGCGGCTAACCCAGCCGGCAAAAAAGCCCCAATGCCCTTTTGCGGCTCCGGGGCTTTTTGCTGGCCGGAGGTCAAAAAAGACAGGCGGCAGAAATTTCTGGAACGGTTCCAAAAGTTTGTGTCTGCTAACTTCGGAGCGGACCTAAGAACCTTTTTCGTTAGAATGACCCCCGTCGACGCCCCATTGAAGCATATCGCCCCGCCTGTCCACCACGATGCGGGATGACTCCAGCCCGGCCTTGGCACCGTCCACAGATCGCCCACAACTTGTCCCAGCAGTGCTGCACAGATTTTGTTGAAAAGTTGTGGATAAGTCTGAGTTGCAGACCCGCAACGGGCCGGGGAAGACCCCGGCCGACTGTACGCCCGGGGCTTTTTGCCTACAATGAAGTTCCAACCATCGCAGTTGCCATAGATTGTTGGTTCAGGGCGCGTCACCTTCAGGGCGCGCCCTTTTTTCTTTGTGCGCGCCCTTTCGAATCAATCACTTGAACGTTCCCGTTGATGAATCACATCAGAAACTTTTCGATCATCGCGCACATCGACCACGGCAAATCGACACTCGCTGACCGCCTCATTCAGCGTTGCGGCGGCCTCTCCGATCGCGAGATGGAAGAGCAGGTGCTGGACTCGATGGACATAGAGAAGGAGCGTGGGATAACCATCAAGGCGCAGACCGCATCGCTGTCGTATCGCGCGCGTGATGGACAGGTCTATCACCTCAATCTGATCGACACGCCGGGCCACGTCGACTTCTCTTATGAAGTGAGCCGCTCGCTGTCCGCATGCGAAGGCGCGCTGCTCGTCGTCGATGCGAGCCAGGGCGTCGAAGCGCAGACCGTCGCCAACTGCTACACCGCGCTCGACCTCGGCGTCGAAGTGGTGCCGGTGTTGAACAAGATGGACCTGCCGCAGGCGGATCCGGAGAACGCGAAGTCGGAGATCGAGGACGTGATCGGCATCGACGCGACCAACGCGATCCCGTGCTCCGCCAAGACCGGCATGGGCATCGACGAAATCCTCGAGGCGATCGTCGCCCGCGTGCCGTCGCCCAAGGGCAACCCGAACGCGGCCACGCGCGCCATGATCATCGACAGCTGGTTCGACAGCTACGTCGGCGTGGTGATGCTGGTGCGCGTGGTCGACGGCCGCATCGCCAAGGGCGACCGCATCAAGATGATGGCGACCGGCGCCAACTACGAAGCCAACCAGCTCGGCGTGTTCACGCCGGCATCGTCGCCGCGCGAGGCGCTGGAAGCGGGCGAGGTGGGCTTCATCATCGCCGGCATCAAGGAACTGCAGGCCGCCAAGGTCGGCGACACCGTCACGCTGATCAAGGCCGGCACCGGCGGCGCGGCGGCGACCGCCACCGAGCCGCTGCCCGGCTTCAAGGAAATCCAGCCGCAGGTGTTCGCGGGCCTGTACCCGGTGGAAGCCAACCAGTACGACTCGCTGCGCGACAGCCCGGAGAAGCTCAAGCTGAACGACTCGTCGCTGCACTACGAACCGGAAGTGAGCCAGGCGCTCGGCTTCGGCTTCCGCTGCGGCTTCCTCGGGCTCCTGCACATGGAGATCGTGCAGGAGCGGCTGGAGCGCGAGTTCGACCAGGACCTGATCACGACCGCACCGAGCGTGGTCTACCGTGTGGTCAAGGGCGACGGCGAGGTGATCATGGTGGAGAACCCCGCCAAGATGCCGGAGCAGGGCCGCATCCGGGAGATCCGCGAGCCGATCGTGACCGTGCACCTGTACATGCCGTCGGACTACGTCGGCCCGGTGATGACGCTGGCCAACCAGAAGCGCGGCGTGCAGATCAACATGGCCTACCACGGCCGCCAGGTGATGCTCACGTACGAGATGCCGCTCGGCGAGATCGTGCTGGACTTCTTCGACAAGCTCAAGTCGGTCAGCCGCGGCTACGCGTCGATGGACTACGAGTTCAAGGAGTACCGCGCCTCCGACGTCGTGAAGGTCGACATCCTGCTCAACGGCGAGAAGGTGGACGCGCTGTCGATCATCGTGCACCGCAGCCAGTCGCAGTACCGGGGCCGGGCGGTCGCCGCCAAGATGCGCGAGATCATCAGCCGGCAGATGTTCGACGTGGCGATCCGGCCGCCATCCATCGGCGCCAACATCATCGCCCGCGAGAGCATCAAGGCGCTGCGCAAGAACGTGCTGGCAAAATGCTACGGCGGCGACGTCAGCCGCAAGCGCAAGCTCCTCGAAAAACAGAAGGCAGGCAAGAAGAGAATGAAGCAGATCGGCTCCGTCGAAGTCCCGCAGGAAGCTTTCCTCGCCATCCTCCGGTCGAAGACTGATGGCCCCCGTGCTCACCGCCGCGATCCTCGCGGCCTTCGTCGGGTATGCCGGCGCCTGGTACTTCGGCATGGTCGAAGGCAACTTCGCGCTGCTGCTGTTCATGGCCACCATCGTCACCGGCCTCTACTGGGTGGCCGAGCGCCTCTGGTTCCTGCCGCGGCGCCGCCGCCGCCGCCGCGCTGGCGTCCAGCGCCGACGACCACAACGCCCGCCTCGTGGCCAAGGGCATCGCCCCGGTCGAACACCCGAAGATGGACGAGGCCCGGCAGCGGATCCTGGCGCAGCCCCTGGTGGCTCGACTGGACCGCCGGCCTGTTCCCCGTGATCCTGGCCGTGTTCGTGCTGCGCTCGTTCCTGTTCGAGCCGTTCAAGATCCCGTCGGGTTCGATGATCCCGACGCTGGAGATCGGCGACCTGATCCTGGTCAACAAGTTCACGTACGGCCTGCGGCTGCCGGTGCTGAACACGCGGCTGACCGAAGGCACCGATCCCAAGCGCGGCGACGTGATGGTGTTCCGCTATCCGCCCAAGCCGAGCCTCGACTACATCAAGCGCGTGATCGGCGTTCCCGGCGACGAGGTGGCGTACCTGAACAAGCGGCTGACCATCAACGGCCAGCCGGTACCCACGACGCGACTGCCGGACTACTTCGAACGTGACGCGATGCGCTACTTTCCTCACTACCAGTCGAAGCTCGGCGAGCACACCCACCGGCTGCTCACCGACCCCGACCGGCCGGCCTTCGTGCCGGGCGCGGACAACTTCGAGTTCAAGGAAAATTGCCGCTACAGTGTCGAAGGCGTGGTGTGCAAGGTGCCGGAGGGGCACTACTTCGTCATGGGCGACAACCGCGACAACTCGCTCGACTCGCGCTACTGGGGTTTCGTGCCGGAACGCAACATCGTGGGCAAGGCTTTCCTGATCTGGATGAACTTCGGAAGCCTCGACCGCATCGGCACGTTCGAATAGACCAAGAGGGGAAAAATGATGCGCAATTCGAGGCAGGGAGGCTTCTCCTTCATCATGCTGATCTTCGTCGTCGCGGTGCTCGCGGTGGTGGGGCTGGTCGGCATGCAGGCCTTCCCGACCGTGCTGGAATACCAGGCGGCGGTGAAGGCGATCAACAAGGCCAAGGACGGCAGCACGCCGCAGGAAGTGCGCGGCCTGTTCGACCGCGCCGCGCAGATCGACAACATCACCTCCATCTCCGGCAAGGACCTCCGGTCGGCAAGGACGGCAACGGCAACGTGGTCTCCTTCGCCTACGACAAGGAATTCCACCTGTTCGGCCCGGCCTTCCTGACGCTCAAGTACCGGGGACAGTCGCGGTCCGGCCGCTAGCGGGTGGCCGTGGGCGATGACGCGCTGGCGGCGCTGCAGGAGAGGCTGCAGCACCGGTTCAAGGATTCCCGCCTGCTCGCGCGCGCACTCACGCACCGCAGCTTTTCGGCCGAACACAACGAACGGCTGGAGTTCCTCGGCGATTCGGTGCTCAACCTCGCGGTCGCGGCGCTGCTGTACCAGCGCCTGAAGGACCTGCCCGAGGGCGACCTGTCGCGCGTGCGCGCGAACCTCGTCAAGCAGGACACGCTGCACGGCGTCGCCGTCACGCTCGGGCTGGCCGGCATGCTGCGGCTGGGCGAGGGCGAGGCGCGTTCCGGCGGCCACAAGCGGCCCTCGATCCTGGCGGATGCGCTGGAGGCGCTGATCGGCGCCGTGCACCTCGACGCCGGCTACCCGGCCGCCGAGGCGCTGGTGCACCGGCTGTTCCAGATGTCGACATCAAGCCGCAGATGTCGGCCGCCGCCAAGGACCCCAAGACCGAACTGCAGGAAGTGCTGCAGGGCCGCAAGCTGCGGCTGCCGCTCTACCGTGTGGTCGGCACCACGGGCGCCGCCCACAAGCAGACATTCGACGTAGAGTGCGAGGTGGGCGAACTCGGGCTGGTCGAACGCGGCATCGGCGCATCGCGCCGCGCCGGCGAACAGGCCGCCGCCGCCGCCATGCTGATCGCACTGAAGAACCGAGCCTCCTGAGAAATGCACCGATGACCGAGCCCGAAGAATCCGCAGCCGAACCGCAGCCGCCGGTCGCCGAAGCGACCACGCAGCGCTGCGGGCTGGTGGCCATCGTCGGCAAGCCGAACGTGGGCAAGTCGACGCTGCTCAATGCGCTGGTGGGCCAGAAGATCAGCATCACGTCGGCCAAGGCGCAGACCACGCGCCACCGCATCACGGGGGTGCGCACGATCGGCGAGACGCAATACGTCTTCGCCGACACGCCGGGCTTCCAGACGCGCCACAGCACGGCGCTGAACCGCTCCCTGAACAAGGCCGTCACCGGGGCGATCGCCGACGTCGACCTGGTGCTGTTCGTCGTCGAGGCCGGCAACTTCACGCTGGGCGACGCCAAGGTGCTGGCCCTGCTCAAGCCCGACATCCCGGCCATCCTGGTCGCCAACAAGCTCGACGTGGTGCACCGCCGGGCCGAACTGGCCCCCCGGCTGCGCGACATGCAGCAGCGCCATCCGTTCGCGGAATTCGTGCCGATGTCCGCCCGGAACGCCAAGGACGTCGACCGCCTGTTCGGCGTCTGCGAGAAGTACCTGCCGCACCAGCCGTGGATGTACGGCGAGGACGAACTGACCGACCGCAGCGAGAAGTTCCCGGCCAGCGAGATGGTGCGCGAGAAGCTGTTCCGCCTGACCGGCGACGAGCTGCCGTACACGTCGGCCGTGGCCATCGAGAAGTGGGAAGAGGAGCCCAGCCCGAAGTTCAAGCGGATGGTCCGCATCGCCGCCACCATCGTGGTGGAGCGCGAAAGCCACAAGGCGATGATCATCGGCGAGGGTGGCGAGAAGCTCAAGCGCATCGGCACCGAGGCCCGCACCGAACTCGAGCGCCTCATGGACGCCAAGGTGTTCCTGCAGATCTTCGTGAAGGTCCGTTCGGGCTGGGCCGACGACGAAGCCCGCGTGCGCAGCTTCGGCTACGAATGAGGGCAGGGCGCATCGCCCGCACCGCATGCCGCACCGGATCGCGCTCCTCCAGTCCATGGCCGTCTTCGGCGGCGTGCGCGAAGACGCGCTGGGCTTCCTCCTGGGCCGCGCGTCCACGGTGACCGTGGAGCCCAACGACTTCTTCTTCCGCGAGGACGACGACGCCCAGTGCATGTACGTGCTGGAGACGGGCCGCGCGGCCGTGGTCAAGCGCTGGAAAGGGCACCAGTACCTGCTGAGCCACATGGCCGCGGGCGACTGCTTCGGCGAGATGTCGATCATGGACCTGCGCCATCGCAGCGCCTCGGTGGTGGCGGTGGAGCGCTGCCGGGCGATCGAGCTGTCGAGCGCCAGCCTGTATGCCCTGTACGAACACGACCTGGAGCAGTTCACGCTGATCCAGATGAACCTGGGACGCGAGGTGAGCCGTCGGCTGCGCGAGGCCGACGAGCGCCTGTTCCAGTGAAGGTGGCCAGCGCCGAGGTGCTGCCCGAATACGACTTCCGGTCCACCTGAGCGCCGCGAGATGAAGCGCATCGCCGACGAACCGGCCTTCGTCCTGCACCGCTACGACTGGAGCGAATCCAGCCTGATCCTCGGAGACGTTCACGCGCCATTACGGCCGCATCGCGCTGGTGGCCAAGGGCGCGAAGAAGCCCAGTTCCAACTTCCGCCCGGTGCTGCTGCCGCTGCAGCCGCTGCACGTGGCTTTCGGCGGCGACGCCGAGATCCGCACGCTGAAGTCGGCGGAATGGCTGGGCGGGCAGGTGATGCCGACCGGCGACGCGCTGTTGTCGGGGTACTACCTGAACGAGCTGCTGCTGCGCCTGCTGGCGGCGCGACGACGATCCGCATCCCGCGCTCTTCGACGCCTACGCCAACACCGTGCGGGTGCTGGCCAGCGACGACGTCCATACCTTGCAGCCGGCCCTGCGCGCGTTCGAGTTGCTGCTGCTGCGCGAGATCGGCCTGTTGCCGGTGCTCGACCTGCAGACCGCCACGCTCGCGCCGCTGGACCCGGAGCAGCGCTACAGCCTCAAGGCCGAGGGCGGCCTGGGTCGAAGCCTTCGAGGACGACGAGCGCAACAGCCTCGCCGGCAGCCAGTGGCTGGCGCTGCAGGCGGCGCTGGAAAGCACCGCGCCGTTCGCCGACACCTTGCGCGAAGCGGCGTCCGCCATCGAGCTGAAGCCGCAGCTGCGCGCGCTGCTGCACTACCATTGCGGCGTGTCCACGCTGCGCACGCGGCAACTCATGATGGACCTGCAAGCCCTATGACCTCCGCCCAGACCGCACTGTCCGTCAACCTGAACAAGGTGGCCCCGGTGCGCAACACGCGCCACACGGGCATCCCCAGCGTCACGCGCGCCGCCACGCTCTGCCTCCGTGCCGGCGCCCACGGCATCACGGTGCATCCACGTCCCGATGCGCGCCACATTCGCTCCGACGACGTGTACGCGCTGCACGCGCTGCTGAAGCAGGACTGGCCGGCCGCCGAGTTCAACATCGAAGGCAATCCCTTCCACAACCTGATGGACTTCGTGCGCGAGCTGCGGCCGCACCAGTGCACCTTCGTGCCCGACAGCGAAGGGCAGTTCACCAGCGACCACGGCTGGGACCTGGCGGGGACGGCGACCGCGTGCGGCCGCTGATCGCCGAAGCGAAGGCGCTGGGCGTGCGCGTCTCCCTCTTCATGGACGCCGACGCGGCCGCCATGCCGCTGGCGAAGGCCGTGGGCGCGGATCGCGTGGAGCTGTACACCGAACCGTATGCAGCCGCCTGGGGCAAGCCGGAGCAGGCGGCCGTGTTGCGACGGTTCGCCGAAGCCGCCGAAGCGGCGCGCGCGGCGGGACTGGGCGTGAACGCCGGCCACGACCTCAACCTCGACAACCTCGCAGCCTTCGTGCGCGCCGCCCCGGCCGTGCAGGAAGTGTCGATCGGCCACGCCTTCGTGGCCGAAGCGCTCGAACGCGGCTATGCCGAAGCGGTGCGGGCCTACCTCGCGGCCCCGGCGTGATCTACGGCATCGGCACCGACATCTGCGACGTGCGCAGGATCCAGCTTCGCTGGACCGGCACGGCGAGCGCTTCGCGCTCAAGATCCTGAGCGACGCCGAGTTCGCGACCGGCAGGCGCGCAGCGCCCGCTGGCCGGCGCGCGGCGTGCGTTATCTCGCCACGCGCTTTTCCGCCAAGGAAGCGTTCAGCAAGGCCATCGGCATGGGCATGCGCATGCCCATGACCTGGCGCCTGTGCGAAGTGGGCAAGCTGGCGAGCGGCCAGCCGGTGATCGTGCTGCATGGCGTCCTGAAGGAATGGTTCGAGGCGCGCGGGCTCTCGGCCCACGTCACCGTCACCGACGAAAGCGATTACGCGGCCAGCTTCGTGGTCGTGGAGAAGAAGGCACCAACGACATGACCGAACACGCTCCCCTGATCATCGACATCGCCGGCCACGCGCTGACCGGCGACGACCGCCGCCGGCTGGCCCACCCGCTGGTCGGCGGCATGATCCTGTTCGCGCGCAACTGGGAGAACCGCGAACAGCTCGCCGCCCTCTGCGCCGAAATCAAGACGGTGCGCGAAGACCTGCTGATTTCCGTCGACCACGAAGGCGGGCGCGTGCAGCGCTTCCGCACCGACGGCTTCACGCACCTGCCGCCGATGCGCGCGCTCGGCGAGCTGTGGATGAAGAAGGGTCCGCAGCCCGAGGGCGCCTCGGCGATGCAGGCGATGGAAGCCGCGACCGCGGCGGGCTACGTGCTGGGCGCGGAACTGCGCGCGTGCGGCGTCGACTTCAGCTTCACGCCGGTGCTCGACCTGGACTATGGCGACAGCGAGGTGATCGGCAACCGCGCCTTCGGCCGCGATCCGCGCATCGTCTCCATGCTGGCGCGCAGCCTGATGCTCGGCCTGCTGCAGGCGGGCATGGCCAACTGCGGCAAGCACTTCCCCGGCCACGGCTTCGTCAAGGCCGACTCGCACCGGAGATCCCGGTCGACAACCGCAGCCTGAAGGCCATCCTTTCCGACGACGCCATGCCCTACCAGTGGCTCGCGACCACGCTGACCAGCGTGATGCCGGCCCACGTGATCTACCCGAAGGTCGACAGCCTGCCGGCCGGCTTCTCGCCGCGCTGGCTGAACGCCATCCTGCGTGACCGCCGGGCTTCCGGGCGCGCGATCTTCAGCGACGACCTGAGCATGGCGGGCGCCCGCAAGATCGAGGGGCGGGAGGTGAGCTACACCGAGGCCGCCGTGGCCGCATTGAATGCCGGTTGCGACATGGTGCTGCTGTGCAACGAGTCGGTGAACAGCGAAGGGGGCGTGCCGTTGATGAACTGATCGAGGGCATGGCTGCTGCTCTCTCGGGCAAGAAGTGGCGCGCGAACGAGGCGAGCGAGCAGCGCAGGCTGGCGCTGTTGCCCGTGAGTGGGTCGCCTTCGTGGGACGCGCTGATGGTGGAGGCGAAGTACATGCGGGCGCTGCAACTGCTGCCTTGATGTTTCGGAGGCCGTCGGCAAACCCGCGCACGGGTGGGCTGCGCCGCGCGGCAGGGCGTCCGGCCGCGAGCGGCCGGCAAACCTGCGCTGCCCGGTCTTGCGGCCCACGCGCCGTAACTCACTGCGAGTTGGCCCGCAGGCGTGCCAACTCTCCGTTCGGACAGACAGCGCGAGCATGAGACGGTCGCGGGGCTCGATACGCTCCGCTCTCGTAGCCCCGCTGGGCCGCAAGACCGGGCAGCGCAGGCGCTCCTGCCTGATCGCGCGGCACAGCCCACCCGCACGCGGGTTTGCGGGGAGGGGCGCTGCCGTCGAAGGTGCCCGAACCCACGGCGCTCATCGACGCGGCAGGCAGCGTGCGGCGCAGGCCCGCATCAAGGGGTATCGCCTGAAAGCCGGTCCCAGCGGCGGAGCGCGGCTACGAGAGCGAAGCGTATCGAGCCGCGCGTAGGTCTCATGTTTTCGAGGCGAGTGATTGAGTCTGCAGTTTGGCTGCGCGAGCAGACAAACTTCAGACGAGTTGCGCCTCGCGACGGCGCGGGGACCGGCTTTCAGGGAAGTCGGCGCGCGAAGCCGCCGACCGATGCCCCTGCGGGACTGCGCCGCGCGCTGCCTGCCGCGGCGCACCCCGCCCTCCAAAAGGAGGGGGCTTACTAGGACTCCCGTCGCAGCGCCGGGAACAGGATCACGTCCCGGATGCTCGAGCTGTTCGTCAGCAGCATCATCAGGCGGTCGATGCCCACGCCGCAGCCGCCGGCGGGCGGCATGCCGTATTCCAGAGCGCGCACGAAGTCGTGGTCGAAGAACATCGCTTCGTCGTCGCCGGCTTCCTTGGCGTTGACCTGCGCGGAGAAGCGCGCGGCCTGGTCTTCGGCGTCGTTCAGCTCCGAGAAGCCGTTGGCCATTTCGCGGCCGGTGATGTACAGCTCGAAGCGCTCGGTGACCTCGGGGCGCTCGTCGTTCGCGCGCGCCAGCGGCGAGATTTCGGTCGGGTGCTCCATGATGAAGGTCGGCTGCCACAGCTTCTCTTCGACCTTCTCCTCGAAGTACAGCACCTGCAGCGAGGCCAGCGAACGGCCCGAGAGCCGGTCCTTCTCCTCCGAGAGGCCGATCTTGCGCAGGGCCGCGATGAGCCAGTCGCGCTGGTCGACGTCCTCGCCCGCGTCCGTGTGGCGCAGGATCGCTTCGCGGATCGTCAGGCGCTCGAACGGCGCGGCCAGTCCACCGGCTTGCCGCCGTATTCCAGCTGCAGCGTGCCGACGGCGCGCTGCGCCGTGTCGCGCAGCAGCGCTTCGGTGAAGTCCATCAGGTCGCGGTAGTTCCAGTAGGCCGCGTAGAACTCCATCATCGTGAACTCGGGGTTGTGCCGCACCGAGATGCCCTCGTTGCGGAAACTCCGGTTGATCTCGAACACGCGCTCGAAGCCGCCCACCAGCAGCCGCTTGAGGTACAGCTCGGGCGCGATGCGCAGGTACATCGCCTGGTCGAGCGCGTTGTGGTGCGTCACGAACGGCTTGGCGTTGGCGCCACCCGGGATCGGGTGCAGCATGGGCGTCTCGACTTCCGGGAAGTCGGCCTTCACCATGAACTCGCGGATGCCCGAGATCGCCTTGCTGCGCGCGACAAAGCGCTTGCGCGCCTCCTCGTCGGTCATCAGGTCGACATAGCGCTGCCGGTACTTGACTTCCGGTCGGCGATGCCGTGGAACTTGTCGGGCATCGGGCGCAGGCTCTTGGTCAGCAGGCGCACCGAGCTCACGTGCAGCGACAGCTCGCCGGTGCGCGTCTTGAACAGCTTGCCTTCGGCGCCGACGATGTCGCCCAGTCCCAGTGCTTGAACGCGGCATAAGCCTCTTCGCCGATGGCGTCGCGCGTCACGTAGACCGGATGCGGCCCGTCTGGTCCTGCACCGTCGCGAAGCTGGCCTTGCCCATCACGCGCTTGAGCATCATCCGGCCGGCCACGCGCGCCGTCGCGCCTTCGGCTTCCAGCTGTTCCGCGGTTTTCGGGTCGTGCGCCGCGTGCAGCGCATGGGCGTGGTCGGCGGGCTTGAAGTCGTTGGGGAAGGCCGGGCCCTGCCCCGGCGGTGCGCCTCGCGCAGGGTCTTGAGCTTCTCGCGGCGCTCCGCGATCAGCTGGTTCTCGTCGACGGGCGGGGTGGTTTGCGGTTCGGACATCGGGTGCCGGGCGCGGGAAGCGCCGGGTGGGGGCGAAACCCGCCATTGTAAGTTTGCCCCGGCAGGCGCCATCCCCGCCGCGATAATCCCCGCCATGTTCCTGCGGGCCGGTGCCGTTTCCCTCGTCCTGCTGCTCGCCAGCCGCCTGCTGGGCCTGGTGCGCGAGTCGGGCCAGCCGCGGCGTTCGGCGCGACCGGGCTCGCCGACGTCGCCGTGCTGATGCTCACCTTGCCGGACTGGATCGCCGGCGTGCTGGCCAGCGGCGGCCTGGCGTACGTGCTGCTGCCGGCCTGGGGCCCGGCAAGGCGCCGCGCAGGTCGCGGCCAGCCAGCGCCGCGCCACCCACGGCCTGGCGCTCGCCGGTTGCCTGCTGGCTGCGTTGCTCGCGGCCGCCCACCCACTGGCCTTGCGCTGGCTGCTGCCCGGACTCTCGAACGAGCTGGCGCCCGGCGCGGCCGAGGCGCTGCTCTGGAGCGCGGCGGCGCTGCCGCTGGCGATGGTGGCTTCCGTGGGGGCCGCGCGCCTGCAGCACGAGCGCGATTTCCTCGGCTTGTACGGCGCGAACCTGGTGATCAACGTGGTGGTGATCGGCGCCCGGCCGCCGTCGTATGGCACGCCGCGCCCGGCAGCGAGGCGGCGGTGCGGACGCTGGGCGCCGGGCTGCTGCTGGCCATGGCCGCGCGCCTCGGCTGGCTCGTCTGGCGGCGCCGGCGGCTGCCGCGCGTGCAGCCGGAGACCGAAGGTTCCGCGCTGCCGCGGGCGCCGGTCTGGTTCTGGGCGGTCGCGGCGGCCGGCCTGCCGCTGGCGCTGCCCTTCGTGGCGCGTTCGCTGGCGTCGCATGAAGGCGAGGGTGCGCTGGCCACCTTCAACTACGCCTGGAAGCTCGTCGAGTTGCCGCTGCTGCTCGCGGTGCAGCTCGTCGCCACGCTGGCGCTCGGCCCGATCGCGCAGGCGTTCGCGCGCGCATCGAGCCGCGACGAAGCGGCCGCCACCGTCCGCCGCGGCTTCGCGCTGGCCTGGACGCTGGCGTGCGCCAGCGCGGCCGGCCTGCTGGTGGCGGCGCCCGCGCTGGCCGAACTGCTGTTCGGTTGGGGCCGGATGCAGGACGCAGCGCTGGCGAACATCGCGCAATGGGCGCGCATCGGCGCGTGGGGCCTGCTGCCGCAGGCGCTGACGGCGATCGCGCTGGCGGTGCTGGCCGCGCAGGGGCGCATGCGCGCGCCGGTGATCGCCTACGGCATCGCGCTCTGGCTGCTCGTCGCCTACGGGCCGGACGAGGGCACGGAGCTGATGCTGTGGCTGAACTGGTCGGCCGCGGGTGTCTGCGTGGCCTGCCTGTGGACGCTGCGTGAAGGACTGCGCACGTGGCTGCCGGCGCGGGCCTTGCTGGTCCCCGCCGCGGCCTTGCTGTTGCTGTGGACCTTGCTGGCCCGGACCGGCGTGCCGGTGCAACTGCCCCTCCAGTTCGCAGCCGGCGTCGCGGCGGGGCTGGCGGTGCTGGCGCTGGCCTGGTTCGCCAGCCCCGACCTGCGCGCGGCCCTGCGGCGATAATCCGGCGCACGTCATGCTCGAGCTGATCCAGATCACGAACGACGCGGCGTTCGCGCGCCGCTGCGAGGCCATCGGCGGCTTTCGCATCCTGGTCGACCTCGAGCGCCTGGGCAAGGCCGAACGCCAGGCCGGCCGCAACACCTTCATCAGCGAACACCAGCTCGGGGACGTCGCGCGCGTCCGCGCCGTGCTGCGCGAAGCCAGGCTGATGGTGCGCGTGAACCCGCTGCACGACGGCACGGCGGCGGAACTCGACGCCGTGCTGGCGCACCGACCCGACTGCGTCATGCTGCCGATGTTCTCGTCGGCGGCCGAAGTGGCCGCGTTCGCCGGCTTGCTGCGCGGCCGCGCGCCGCTGGTCGCGCTGCTGGAGACCGCCGGCGCGCTCGCAACCCTCGACGACTGGATCGCGACGCCGGGTTTGCAGGAGGTCTACGTCGGCCTCAACGACCTGCACATCTCCCCGGGCTGCCGTTTCATGTTCGAGCCGCTGGCCGACGGCACCGTGGAGCGCGTGGCGCAAGCCTGCCGCGCGCGCGGCCTGCGCTTCGGCTTCGGCGGCATCGCGCGGCTCGACGAGGGCCTGCTGCCGGGGCGCGACGTGCTGGCGGAACACCTGCGGCTCGGCTCCGGCGCGGTGATCCTCTCGCGCACCTTCCACCGCGAGGATGCGGACAGCGTGCTGGAGGCCGAGGTCGCGGCCTTGCGCAGCGCGGAAGCGCAACTGGCCGCGCGTTCGACGGCGCAGGAACAGCAGGACGCCCGACGGATCGCCGCCGCCATCGAACGCATCGCCGCGGCATGGCCCGCGCGGGCATGAAACGCGCCATGGACATCGTGCTGGCCGGCCTCGGGCTCGTGCTGCTGTCGCCGCTGATGGTGCTGGTGGCGCTCGCCATCGCTGCCGAAAGCGGGCGGCCGGTGTTGTTCCGCCAGCAGCGCATGGGCCCGGGCAGCCGCCCTTTCGCCCTCTACAAATTCCGCAGCATGGTGCGCGATGCGGCGTCCATCGGGCCGTACCACACGGACGCCGGCGACACGCGCATCACGCGGGTGGGCCGGTTCATCCGCCGCACCAGCCTCGACGAATTGCCGCAACTGTTCAACGTGCTCCGGGCACCATGAGCCTCGTGGGACCTCGGCCCGACCTGCCGGTGCAGCAGGCGCTGTATGCGCCCGAGGATTGGGCCTTGCGCTGCAGCGTGCGCCCCGGCATCACCGGCCTGGCGCAGGCCTTGCTGCGATCGGAAGCCACACCGCAGCAGCGGCTCGACCTCGACCTGCGCTACGTGCGTGAGCGCAGCCTCGGGCTCGACCTGCGCATCCTCGCGTGGACCTTGCGCCGGCTCACCGGGCGCGGGGCCAACTGACATGTGCGGCATCTACGGCTACTGGGACCGCGCGCGGCAGGCGCTGGACGCGGCGCCGCTGGCGGCCATGGGCGAACGCCTGCAGCATCGCGGCCCCGATGACGCCGGTGTGTGGGAGCAGGCGGCGCGCGGCGTCGCCATCGGCAACCGCCGCCTCTCGGTCATCGACCGGCCGGCGGCCACCAGCCCTTCGTGTCGGAAGACGGCCGCATCGCCGTCGTGCAGAACGGCGAGATCTTCAACTACGTGGAGCTGGCCGCGGAGTTGCGGGCACAAGGGGTGCGGCTCACCACGGCCTCCGACACCGAGGTGATCCTGCGCCTGTACGAGCGCGAAGGCATCGGGTGCCTGCGGCGGCTGAACGGCATGTTCGCGATCGCCATCGACGACGCACGCGAGGACGCGCTGTACCTCGCGCGCGACCGCATCGGCGTGAAGCCCCTGTACTTCCACGACGATGGACGGCGCATGGTGTTCGGGTCGGAGCCGAAGGCGATCCTCGCGGCGATCGCGCGGCCGCCGGTCGACCGGAAGCCATCCACCACTACCTCGCCTTCAACTACATTCCCGCGCCCCGGACCATCTGGCAGGGCGTGCGGCACGTGATGCCGGGCTGCTGGATGCGCTTCACGCGCGATGGCGTGCAGGTGCAGCGCTGGTGGAGCCTGGCGGCGCAGCAGGAGCAGGCGTACCGTTTCGCAGACTGGAGCGAAGAGTTCCTGTCCATCCTCGACGACGCCACGCGCATCCGGCTGCGCGCCGACGTGCCCTTCGGCGCCTTCCTCTCCGGCGGCGTCGACTCCAGCACCATCGTGGCGCTGATGGCGCGCCACGTGCGGCAACCGGTGCGCACCTTCTGCATCGGCTTCGACGACCCGCGCTTCGACGAGAGCGCGCATGCGGCGCAGGCGGCGGCGCGCTTCGGCTGCGAGCACGTCGTGGAGATCGCCGAGGCCGACATGCTGCAGCGCTGGCCCGAAGTCCTGCACCACCTCGACCAGCCGCACGGCGACGCGTCCTTCCTGCCGACGCTGCGCGTCAGCGAGCTGGCGGCGAAGCACGTGAAGGTGGTGCTCACGGGCGACGGCGGCGACGAACTGTTCGCGGGCTACGACAAGTACGCGCACTTCTTCGGGCGTCCAGGCGTGGACGGGCTCGATGCGGCGGCGTTCCAGCGCGGCTACTTCGACGCCATCTCCTGTTCACGCCCGCGCAGCGGCAGGCGTTGTACCGGCCGGAGGTGGCGGCGCGCATGACAGGCATCGACAGTTTCGAAGCGGCAGCCAAGCCCCGGTTCGACGAGTCTCGGCACTTCGACCGCGTCAACCAGGCCCTGTACCTCGACATGCAGTTGCTCCTTTGCGGCAACAACCTGGTCAAGCCGGACCGCATGGGGATGGCCGTGTCGATCGAGGCCCGCACGCCCTTCCTCGACTGGCGGATGATGGAGTTCGCCTTCCGTTCGCGCGGCGCCACCAAGCTCGCGCCCGATGGCGACAAGAAGCACTGGTACAAGCGCGCGGTCGAGCCCCTGATCGGCCACGACCTCGCGCACCGCCGCAAGCAGATGTTCACCGTGCCGGTGGGCGAGTGGTTCCGCGGCGAACGCGCTGCGTGGCTGCGCGACCTGTTGGATGGCAGCCCGCTGGTGCAGCGCCTGTTCGCGCAGGAGGCGGTGCGCGGCACGGTCGAGCGCCACGGCGCCGGCAGTGCGAACCACACGCGCGAGCTGCGCGCGCTCGCCGCCCTCGCACTGTGGGCGCGGCAGGCGGAGGTCGCGTGAAGCCGCGCGTGCTGTTCGCCTGCTACGGCGGCGGCCACGTGCGCATGGTGCTCGCGCTGGTGCGGGAACTGGAACGCAGGCAGGCCATCGAACCGCTGATCCTCGGGCTCACCTCGGCACGGGCGGAAGTCGAGGCGGCCGGATACCCCTGCCTCGGCTTCGCCGATTTTGTGCGTCCTGAAGACGACGCCGCGGTGGCGCATGGCGAGCGGCTGGCGCGCGAGCTGTCCGTGCTCGCGACCGACCTGCGCGAAAGCGCCGCCTACCCGGGCCTGGGCTATTCCGACTGGTGCAATCGCAGGGCGCAGAGGAAGCGGAGCGCCTCTACGCCGCGCACGGGCGGCAGGTGTTCCTCCCCGTCCCCACCCTGACGCGGATCGTGCGCGCCGTGGGTGCGCACGCGGTCGTGGCCACCAGCGCGCCCCGCGCCGAGCGCGCCGCCCTGCTGGCCGCGCGCGCGCTGGGCGTGCCCTCGCTGTGCATGGTGGACCTGTTCGCGGCCTACGAGATCGCGTGGCTGCAAGCTCCCGATTTCGCCGACCGGGTCTGCGTGCTGAACGAGCGGGTGCGCCAGCGGCTCGTCGATGCCGGCCGGCCACCCGGACACATCGCCGTCACCGGCAATCCCGCTTTCGATCGGCTGGGCGATCCGGAAGTCCGCCGGCGCGGACGGCAGCTGCGCACCGAGCGCGGCTGGGACGATCGCCACGTCGTGCTCTGGGCCTCGCAGGTGGAGCCGGAACGGCATCCGGTGCGCAGCGAGCGCGGCAACGTCGAACTGCCGGCGCGCATCGCCCAGAGCCTGCGGGCGATGCTGCCGTCGCAACCCGGCATGGAGCTCGTGGTGCGGCCGCATCCGTCCGAACCGCCGTCGCCGCAGCCGCCGGGAGACCGTGAATGGCTGTCGCGGCGCGACGAGGACCTGCACGTTTTGCTGCACGCCGTCGATGTGGTGGTGGTGATGACGTCCACCGTCGGCATCGAGGCGCGCTTGGCCGGAAAACGCGTGGTCCGGTGCTGGGCTCGCTCTATTCGGATGACGCGCCCTACGTGGCGTGCGGCATCGCGGACGAGGCGGTGCCGCTGCCGGAACTGCCGGATGCAGTCGCACGCGCCCTCGGCCGGCGTTCCGCTTTGCCGGGTGCGCTCGGCGAAACGGGCCAGCCGCAGCGCGTGTGGCCGACGAACTGATGGCGCTCTTGCCGCCATGAAGCTGCGCGAGCTGCCACTGCCGGAGGCGCAGCGCTGGTTCGATGCGATGCCGCTGTCCTTGCGCGTCACGAGCCTCAGCCCGGCTTTTGCGGCGGCCGACGCGACGCGCGATCCGCAACTGCAGTGCCGCTGGCTCGCGGTCGAGGCCGGCGAATGGCGGTGGCTGCACGGCGTGCACCTGCGGCCGCTGCCCGGCGGTCCCGGTGCTTGGGGCGCCATTTCGCCGTACGGCTACGGCGGGCCGCTGGCAAGCGCACAGGACGCGGCTTTGCTGGCGCAGGCGTGGGCTGCATATGGCGACTGGTGCCGCGCGAACGCGGTGCTGGCGGAGTTCTGCCGCTTCCACCCGGAGGCGGGCAACGACATCTTCTTCGGCGGCGAGGTGGCGGACAACCGCATGACCGTGAGTGTCGACCTCACCCTGCCGCAGGTGGAGTCGCAGTTCAGCACGCTCGCGCTGCGCAAGCTGCGGCGCGCCGACCGGCTCGGCGCCACCGTGCGCTTCAGCCGCCACCCCGGCGACTGGCGGCGCTTCGCAGCGTTCTACCGTGCGGCCATGACGGCGCTGGGGGCGGCGGGCTGGTACCACTTCAGCGACGCGTACTTCGAGGCGCTCGCCACCGTGCCGCAGGCCTGGCTGTGCGTGTGCGAGCTGGACGGGGCCTGGCATCGGCCGGCGTGTACCTGTTCGGCGAAAGCGTCGTCGAATACCACCTCGGGGCCAGCAGCGCCGCGGGCCACGAAGCGGGCACGGCGTACCTGCTGCAGGCGGCCGCCGCGCGGCGCGGGCGCGAGGCGGGCGCGCGGTCGCTCTACCTCGGCGGCGGCATCACGCCGGCAGCGGACAATACGCTCCTGTTCTACAAGAAGGGGTTCTCCCGGCGGCTGCTGCCGTTCCGCACGGGCCGGACGATCCATGACGAAGACGCCTACTGGAGCCGCGCCGCACTGGCCGGCCACGACCGCGCGCATCCGCCCACGCGCATCCTGCTGGATGATTGAGCCATGAGCCGCGATCCGCTGTGGGAAGACATCTTTGCCAGCCGGCCCCGGGGCAAGTACCCGCCGGAGGAGTTCATCCGCTTCGTCGCGGGCAACTTCTACCGCGCCGAGCCGCGCCATGCCGTGAAGCTGATGGAGGTCGGCTTCGGCACTGGCGCCAACCTCTGGTACGCGGCGCGCGAGGGCTTCTCGGTGTACGGCCCGGAAGGCGCGCAAGCCGGCTGCGACCGGGCGATGCGCCGTCTCGACGAAGAGGTGCCGGGGTGGCGCGACCATGGGGCCGAGCTGCGCGTCGGTGACATCTGCGAGCCGCTGCCCTATGCGGACGCGAGCTTCGACGCGGTCCTCGACAGCGACGCGGTCACCTGCAACAGCTTCGAGGAAGCGCGCAAGGTCTACGCGGAGATGCACCGCGTGACGCGTCCCGGCGGCCTGTTGTACGTGCGCACGCCGGCCACGGGCTGCTGGGGCGAGGGCACGGGCGAAGCGCACGGGCACGGCGCCTGGCGCTGCGCCGAAGGGCCGTTCGCCGGCACCGGCATTGTCCGCTTCACGAGCGAAGCCGACCTGCCGTCGCTGCTCGGCCCCCGGAAGCCGCTGCAGGTCGAACAGGTGAGCCGCACGCTGGAGAACCGCACCCGCGCCGTGACGGAGTGGGTGATCGTGGCGCGGCGCGACGACGCATGACCACCATCGCGACCATCTGCGCGCGTGGCGGCAGCAAGGGGCTGCCGGGCAAGAACCTGCGGCCTTTCGCCGGCAAGCCGCTGATCGCGCACACGATCGCGCAGGCGCTCGCCTGCGGCGCGATCGAGGGCGTGTACGTGTCGACGGACGACGACGCGATCGCGGAAGTCGCGCGCGCCAGCGGCGCGATCGTTCCCTACCGCCGGCCGGCCGAACTCGCCAGCGACACCGCGGCGAAGCTGCCCGCCATCGAGCACCGGTCGCGCACTGGAACAGGCCGGTCGGCGCGTGACGACCATCGTCGACCTGCAGCCGACCTCGCCGCTGCGGACGCAGGCGGACCTGCAAGCCGCTCTCGGCGTCGCGCGCCACTGCGAGCTGGCGGTGAGCGTCAGCGAACCCTCGCACAGCCCTTACTTTTCGCTGGTGGAGCAGGGCGCCGACGGCACGCTGCAACTGAGCAAGCCGGCCGCCCACGCGCGGCGGCAGGACCTGCCGCCGGTGTGGGGCCTGAACGGTTCCATCTACGTCTGGCAGCGGGAGGCGCTGCCGCGGGCGATCCGCGACGGTTTCTGGAGCGTGCGCGCGCAGCCGGTGCCGATGCCGCGCGAGCGTTCGGTGGACATCGACGACGCACTGGATTTCGAATGGGCCGAGTGGCTGTACCGGCGCAGGGTGACGGCATGAGCGCCGCGCGTGTGTTCATCATCGCGGAGGCCGGGGTCAACCACAACGGCGACCCGGAGCTGGCGGTGCGCCTCGCCGACGCCGCGCGCGCGGCCGGCGCCGACGCCGTGAAGTTCCAGACCTTCCGCGCGGAGGATGTCGTCACGCCCACCGCGGCCACCGCGGACTACCAGCGCACCAACACCAGCGAGACCAGCCAGTTCGACATGCTGCGCAAGCTGGAGCTCGACGAAGCGGGGCACCGGCGCGTGGCCGAACACTGCCGCGCGCTCGGCTTCGAGTTCTTCTCCACGCCGTTCTCCGAACGTGCCGTCGGTGAACTCGTCGCGCTCGGCGTACCACGCATCAAGCTGCCTTCGGGGGAGCTGACCAACAAGCCCTTGATCGAGACGGCGGCGGCCACCGGCCTGCCCTTGCTGCTGTCGACCGGGATGGCGACGCTGCCGGAAGTGCAGGCGGCCATCGCCTGGATCGCGGACGCCCGCGCCCGCGGCGGTTTTCCGCCACCGGATGCCGATACCTTGTGCGTGCTTCATTGCACCTCGGCCTACCCGGCGCCGGACGACGCGCTCAACCTGCGCGCGCTGCACGCACTGGCGGCCGCGACGCAACTCCCCGTCGGCTACTCCGACCACAGCGAAGGCATCGCGGCGGCCGTCGCCGCCGTCGCACTCGGCGCGACGGTGATCGAGAAGCACCTGACGCTCGACAAGGGCATGGCCGGACCGGACCACCGCGCGTCGGCCGATCCGGCGGAGTTCGCGGCGATGGTGCAGGCCATCCGCCGCGTCGAGGCGATGCTGGGCGACGGCGTGAAGCAGCCGCAGCCGGTGGAGGCGAACACGCGCGATGTCGCGCGCCGCAGCGTCGTGGTCACGCGCAAGCTGGCCGCGGGCCACGTGCTAGCCGCGTCCGACCCGGCGCTGCGCCGGCCCGGCACCGGCATCGCGCCGGCGGAGATCGATCAGGTGGTCGGCAGCCGCTTGCGTGCCGCCACCGAGCCGTACACCACGCTGGCGTGGGACCTGCTGGAGCGCGGCTGAGGCATGCGCCGCATCCTCTACCTCACCGGCACGCGCGCCGACTTCGGCCTGATGGAGGCGACGCTGCGCGCGATCGACGCGCATCCCGGGCTGCAGCTGCAGCTCGCGGTGACGGGCATGCATCTCAGCGCGCAGTTCGGCGCGACGGTCGATGAGATCGAAGCGAGCGGCCTGCCCATCGCGGCGCGGATCCCCACCGACGTCGACAGCCGCACGCCGGCCGGCATGGCGCGGGCCGTCGGGCAGACGGTGCTCGGCATGACGCAAGCCCTCGAACAACGCGAGCCCGACGTGCTGCTGCTGCTCGGCGACCGCGGCGAGATGCTGGGCGGCGCCATCGCCGCGCTCCACCTCGGCGTGGTCATCGCGCACCTGCACGGGGGCGAGCGCTCGGGCACCGTCGACGAACCGGTGCGGCATGCGATCAGCAAGCTCGCGCACTGGCACTTCGCCGCGACCGAAGCCTCGCGCGAGCGGCTGGTCCGCATGGGCGAGGCGGAAGACCATGTCTGGGTGACCGGCGCGCCGAGCCTCGACGGGCTGGTCGCGCTCGGCGACCGGCCGCGTCGCGAAGTCCTCCAGTCGCTGGGCCTCGGGGACGAAGAGCGTTACCTGCTCGTGCTGTTCCATCCGGTGGTGCAGGAAGAGGCCGATGCGTACGCGCAGACGCAGGCGCTGGCCGCGGCGCTGCGCGAAACGGCGGGCGGACGGCGCATCGTCTGGCTTGCGCCCAACGCCGACGCGGGCTCCGCCGGCGTGCTGCAGGGACGCGCCGATGCGGGCGAAGCAGGCATCCGCGCCATCACGCACCTGCCGCGCGCGGCGTACGTCGCGGCGCTGCGGCACGCCGACCTGCTGGTGGGCAACTCGTCGTCGGGCATCATCGAGGCGGCGAGCTTCGGCACCCCTGTGGTCAACATCGGCCTGCGGCAGAATGCGCGCGAACGCAACGCGAACACGATCGATTGCGGCACCGGCCGCGAGGAGATCGCCTCGGCCCTGCGAAGCGCATCGGCGCACGGACCGTACCCACCGGCCAATGTCTACGGCGATGGCGCCGCCGCTGCCCGCATCGTGCGGCTGCTGGCCGACACCCCGATCACGCCCGCGCTGCTGCACAAGGTCAACCGCTACTGACATGACATTCGGCCCCGAGCTCCTGCTGCCCGCATCGACGCCCCGGGGCGAAGCCGTCGCCCGCATGGATGCGGTGGCGCAGGGCATCCTGCTGGTGGTCGACGCGGCAGGCCGCCTGCAGCGCACCGTCACCGACGGCGACCTGCGGCGCGCGATGCTGCAAGGGCTGGCCAAGGAGCTGCCGCTGTCCGCGCTGCCGGCGCACGCACCACTGGACCGTCGGCGAGACCGCCACGCTGGCGGAAGTGCAGCACCTGATGGCGCAGCACGCGATCGGGCACGTCCCGGTGGTCGACGCGGCGGGCCGCCCGGTCGACATCGTGCACAGCGCGGACCTCGCGAACCGCATCTGGCTCTCGTCGCCGCATCTCGGTGAAGACGAAACCGCCTTCGTCGCCGAAGCCTTCCGCACCAACTGGATCGCGCCGCTCGGCCCGCACGTGGACGCTTTCGAGCGCGAGCTGGCCGCGCACGTCGGTGTGGGGCATGCCGCGGCGCTGAGCTCCGGCACCGCCGCGATCCACCTCGGCCTGTTGCTGCTCGGCGTGCAGCCCGGCGACACGGTGTTCTGCTCGTCCCTCACCTTCGTCGGCAGCTGCAACCCGATCCAGTACTGCGGTGCGCAGCCGGTGTTCATCGACTCCGAGCCGGAGTCGTGGAACATGTCGCCGGCCGCGCTGGAGCGCGCCTTCGCCTGGGCGAAGAAAGAGGGCCGGCTGCCGCGCTGCGTGATCGTCGTCAGCCTGTACGGCCAGAGCGCCGACATGGACGCCCTGCTGCCGGTCTGCGACAAGTACGGCGTGCCCGTGCTGGAAGACGCCGCCGAGTCGCTCGGCGCGAGCTACCGCGGGCGCGCGAGCGGATGCTTCGGCCGCGTGGGCGTGTACTCGTTCAACGGCAACAAGATCATCACCACCTCGGGCGGCGGCATGCTGGTGGCCGACGACGAGGCGCTGGTCGCGCGCGCCCGCAAGCTCGCCACGCAGGCGCGCGAGCCGGCGCCGCACTACGAACACGTGGAGACCGGCTTCAACTACCGCATGAGCAACGTGCTGGCCGGCATCGGGCGCGGCCAGTTGCGCGTGCTGCCGCAGCGCGTCGAGCGGCGCCGCGCCGTCTTCGAAACCTACCGCGCCGCGCTCGCCGACGTCGCCGGCCTGCAGTGGATGCCGGAGCCGCAGGGCATGCGCTCCACGCGCTGGCTCACCTGCCTCACGCTCGACGGCGATCGCCGCGACCAAGTGCGGCGCAGCCTGGAGCGGCACTCGATCGAAGCCAGGCCGGTGTGGAAGCCGATGCACCTGCAGCCGCTGTACCGCGGCGCCCCTTACTTCGCGCACGAAGACGGCAACGACGTTGCGGCCCGCCTGTTCGCCACCGGCCTCTGCCTGCCGTCGGGCTCCAACCTGGAAGACGCGCAGCTCGCGCGCGTGATCGACCACCTGCGCCATGCGCTGGCGCGGGCGGAGGTGCCGGGTGCGGTTGCCTAGGAGCGCGCTCACGCTGCTGGTGGTGGACCTCGCGCTGGGCCTGGCGGCCTGGTGGCTCGCGTTCTGGCTCCGCTTCAACCTCGAGGTGCCCGACGAGTTCGTGCAGCTCGCCGCTTCCTCCAGTGCCTGGTGCGTCGCCGGACTGGCCGTCGGGCTCGGCGTGACCCGCGCCTACCGGCACGTCTGGACCTTCATCGGGCTGGCGGAATTGCGCCAGCTCACCGCGGCCGTCCTGCTCGGCGCCGGGCTCGCCGCGGTCGCCGTGCTGATGCTGCGCCTGCCGCAGTTCCCGCGCTCGGTCCTGCTGCTGTACCCGGTGCTGGCGCTGCTGCTGCTGGGGGGCGCGCGCGCGGCCGGCGCACCATCGCCGAACGCAGGCTGCACCGCTTCGTCGGGACGCCGGTGATCGTCGTCGGCTCGCTCGCCGATGCCGCAGGTGCGCTGCGTGCCCTCAAGGGTTCGACGCAGTGGCAGGCGGTGGGCATCGTCTCGCCGTTGCCGCACGAACGCGGCCGCTCGGTGCAGAACGTGCGCGTGCTCGGCGCCGTTGCCGACCTGCCGGGCGCCTGCCGCGCGCTCGACACGCGGACCGCGCTGGTCGCCAGCCCGCCGGGGTCGGCCGAGCGGCGCGAGGCGCTGCTGCTCGCCGCCGACGCCCACATCACGCTGCTGACGCTGCCGCGCGCCGACGAGTGGCTGCAGGCCGAGAGCACCGGCCCGCGCAAGATCGAACTGGAAGACCTGCTGGGCCGCGCGCCGGTGGCGCTGGATGTCGCGGGCCTGGCGGAACTGTTCTCCGGGCAGGTGGTGCTGGTGACCGGCGCCGGCGGGTCGATCGGTTCGGAGCTGTGCCGGCAGATCGCGCGCTTCGGCGCGGCGCGGCTGGTGTGCGTCGACGTGTCCGAGTACGCGATCTACCGGCTCGAACAGGAACTGCGGCAGGCGCACCCGCAGATGCAGGGCGTGTACCACACCGCCAACGTCCGCGAGCCGGAGCGGCTGCTGGCCATCTTCCGGCGGCACCAGCCGGCCGTGGTGTTCCATGCGGCCGCCTACAAGCACGTTCCGCTGATGGAGCAGGACAACGAGATCGAGGCGCTGCGCACCAACGTGCTGGGCACGTTTCACGCCGCGCGCGCGGCCGCGGCCTGCGGCGCGCGGCGCTTCGTGATGATTTCCACCGACAAGGCGGTCAACCCGACCAACGTGATGGGCGCCAGCAAGCGCCTGGCGGAGCTGCTGGTGCAGGCCGTCGCGCTGCGTGAGCCCGCGACGCAGTTCGTCTCGGTGCGCTTCGGCAACGTGCTCGGCTCCAGCGGCTCGGTGGTGCCCCTCTTCACGGCGCAGATCGCGCGCGGCGGCCCGGTGACGGTGACGCACCCGGACATCGTTCGCTATTTCATGACAATCCCGGAGGCGGCGCAGCTGGTGCTGCAGGCCGGCCTGATGGGGCGGTCCGGGCAGATCTTCGTGCTCGACATGGGCGAGCCGGTGAAGATCGTCGAGCTCGCGCGCATGCTGATCCGGCTGTCGGGCCGCACGGAGCAGGAAGTGCCGATCACCTACACCGGCCTGCGGCCCGGCGAGAAGCTGTTCGAGGAGCTGCTGGCCAACGCGGAGACCAGCGAGCCCACGCCGCACGCGAAGCTGCGCATCGCCAAGACAGCGGGGCCGCTGCCCGAGGTGGAGGAGGTCGTGCGCTGGATCGCCGAAGCCGGTGCGCAGCCTGCGCCGGCCGCGCTGCGGGAATGGCTGCGGGCGCGGGTGCCCGAGTACGCGCCTAGGTCGTGATGCCGGTGCGCGTCAGCACGTCGCTGACGAGTTCCGTGCGCACGAGCGGGTTGTCGAGTTCCATCAGGCGCTGCTTGAGCGCCACCGGCAAGGGCAGCAGCTCGCACCAGCGGTTCGCCACCCATCCGCAATCGTCCAGCTTGAAAGGCGGCAGCAGCGGCATCGGGCCGGGCGCGTCGGCCTTGAGCTGCAACGACTCGATCAGGCGCTGCAGCGCGTCGGCCGTGGGCTTCAGGTCGTCGGGGATGGTGACCGCCATGTCGGGCGCGATGCTCTCGACGTCGGCCACCCAGAGGCCGTGCTTGAGCTGCTCGCTGGACGTGATGCGGAAGCGCTGGCTGCCCACGGCGCGCACCATCATCAGCCCGGGCTGGGGATTGTCGAAATCGTGGATGCTGGCCAGCGTGCCGACGGCCGAGAAGGCCTCCTGGCTGCCCGGCTGCCGCACCTCGTTGCCCTGCGTGAGCGCAACGACGCCGAACGGGGCGCCCGCCTTGCGGCACTTGGCGATCATGTCGAGGTACCGCACCTCGAAGATCCGCAGGGAGAGCAGGCCCTCCGGGTACAGCACCGCGCTGAGCGGAAACAGCGGGAGGGATTGCAGGGTCAGGGTCGCGGGCACGTCGGTTCCAGTGGCTGCCGCTATCATCCCACGACCTCGCCCACCCGTGCCCCGATGCTCCTCCAGATCGCCTCCTTCCTGCTCGACGTTCTCGCCGGCCTGCTCGGCGGTGCGTGCCTGCTGCGCCTTTACATGCAGTACCAGCGCATTCCGTTCGGCAATCCGGTGGGGCGTTTCGTCTTCGCGCTGACCGACTGGCTGGTGCTGCCGCTGCGCAAGGTGCTGCCCACCGTGCGCAAGGTCGACCCGCCAGCCTGGTGGGCGCCTACCTGCTGCAACTGGCGCAGTACGGCATCCTGTGGCTGCTGGCGGGCGGCGGCAACGGCGCGGTGGTCCCGCTGCTGGCCCTGTTCGGGCTCTTGCGGCTGGTGATCTCGGGAATGATCGGGCTGGTGATCGTCTACGCGATCCTGTCGTGGGTGCGCGCGGACTCGCCGATCACCGACGTGATCGACCGGCTGACCGCGCCGATGCTGCGGCCTTTCCGCAAGCTGATCCCGCTGGTGGGCGGCTTCGACCTGTCGCCGCTGGCGCTGCTGGTGGTGCTGCAGATCGCGGTGATCGTGCTGGCGAACGTGCAGGGAGCTGTGCTGCGCTGAAAAGCGGGAGCGGATACCCTTGAACGCAGAGGGCGCAGAGGATGCGCAGAAATCGCAGAAGGAAAACTAAAAGGATTTTTCTGCGTTTTCTGCGCCCCTTCTGCGCCCTCTGCGTTCAAAAGCTTTTTGGAAATCTATTCCACCGCGTCCGCCGGTTGTCGCTGCAGCATCGCCAGCACGTTCGCCACGGTCTTGCGCAGTTCGCGGCGGTCGCAGATGAAATCGACGGCGCCCTTGGTCTGCAGGAACTCGGCGCGCTGGAAGCCTTCGGGCAGCTTCACGCGCACGGTCGACTCGATCACGCGCGGGCCGGCGAAGCCGATCAACGCCTTGGGTTCCGCGATCACGACGTCACCCACGAAGGCGAAGCCCGCGCTGACGCCGCCCATGGTGGGGTCGGTCAGCACGCTGATGTAGGGCAGGCCCTTCTTGGCCAGCCGCGTGAGCGAGGCGTTCGTCTTGGCCATCTGCATCAGCGACAGCAGGCCTTCCTGCATGCGCGCGCCGCCGGTGGCGGTGAAGCAGAGGAAGGGGACCTTCTGCTCGATGGCCGTCTCGACGCCGCGCACGAAGCGCTCGCCGACCACGCTGCCCATCGAGCCGCCCATGAAGTCGAATTCGAAGGCGGCGGCCACCGGGTTGATGCTGTGCACCGCGCCGCCATGACGACGAGCGCGTCGGTCTCGCCGGTGTTCTCCAGCGCCTCCTTCAAACGTTCCGGGTAGCGGCGGCTGTCCTTGAACTTCAGCGCGTCGACCGGCAGCACTTCCCCGGCCGATCTCATAGCGGCCTTCCGGATCGAGGAAGGCGTTCAGGCGCGGCCGCGCGCCGATGCGGTGGTGGTGGCTGCACGTGGGGCAGACGTTCTGGTTCTGCTCCGGTCGGTCTTGTACAGCACCGTTTCGCAGCTCGGGCACTTGATCCAGAGACCTTCGGGGACGCTGCGGCGTTCGTTGGGATCCGTGTGCTGGATCTTCGGAGGCAGCAGTTTCTCAAGCCAGCTCATGCGTAGTTCCTCTTCGGGTGCATCTCAGGAGTCTAGCGCGGTCCGGATGCCGCGGAGGAAACCGCCCAGCGCCGCCGCGACTTGTTCACGCGGCTGGTCTTCCACCACCGGATGACCTTGGTGCCGATCACGACGGCGTCCGCCACGCGCCCGATGGCCCGCGCCGTGGTCGCGTCGCGGATGCCGAAGCCCACGCCCACCGGGATCTTCACGTGCTTGCGGATCGGCGGCAGCGCTGCCTCGACGGCAGCGATGTCGAGGTGACCCGCGCCCGTCACTCCCTTGAGCGAGACGTAGTAGACGTAGCCGCTGGCAATGCGCGCCACCTGCCGGATGCGCTGCTCGGTGCTGGTGGGCGCCAGCAGGAAGATCAGGTCCATGCCATGCGCCTTGAGCTCGGCGGCGAACTCCTCGCACTCTTCCGGCGGGTAGTCCACGATCAGCACGCCATCGACGCCCACGGCCGCCGCGTCGCGCACGAAGCCGTTCTTGCCGTGGCCGAGGTCGTAGCGCTCGATCGGGTTCGCGTAGCCCATCAGCACGACCGGCGTGGTGCTGTTGCGCTCGCGGAAGACGCGCACCATCTCCAGCACCTGCGCCAGGCCGATGCCGTCCGCCAGCGCCTTTTCGCCGGCCTTCTGGATCACGGGGCCGTCGGCCATCGGGTCGGAGAAGGGCACGCCGAGCTCGATGACGTCGGAGCCCGCTTCGACCATGGCGTGCATCAGCTCGGGCGTGATGTCGGGAAAGGGGAAGCCCGCGGTGATGTACGGGATCAGCGCCTGGCGCTTGCTTTCGGCCAGCGCGGCGAAGGTTGCGGCGATGCGGCTCATTGCTTCGGCCCTCCCTTGAGGGTCAGCCCGCGCATCGACGGCCGGTCGTAGAAGTCGACGCCGGCCGGTCGGCCACCGTGCCGATGTCCTTGTCGCCGCGGCCGGAGAGGTTCACCAGGATGTGCTGGTCGCTCCGTATGGTCCTGGCCAGCTTCATCGCATAGGCGATCGCGTGGCTCGATTCCAGCGCCGGGATGATGCCCTCGGTGCGGCAGAGATAGTGGAAGGCTTCCAGCGCCTCGGCATCGGTGATGCCGACGTACTCGGCGCGGCCGCTGTCCTTGAGCCACGAATGCTCGGGGCCCACGCCCGGATAGTCGAGGCCCGCGCTCACGCTGTGCGTCTCGATGATCTGGCCGTTGTCGTCCTGCAGGATGTAGGTGCGGTTGCCGTGCAGCACACCCGGGCTGCCGCGCTGGAGCGACGCCGAATGCTTGCCGCTCTCCAGCCCTTCGCCGGCCGCTTCCACGCCGACCAGCCGCGTGTTCTCGTAGCCGATGTACGGATGGAAGATGCCCATGGCGTTGCTGCCGCCCCCCACGCACGCCACCACCACGTCGGGCTGCTTGCCGCCCGTGAGCTGCGGCATCTGCTCGATCGACTCCTTGCCGATCACGCTCTGGAAGTCCCGCACCATCATCGGGTAGGGGTGAGGGCCCGCCACGGTGCCGATGATGTAGAAGGTGTTCTCGACGTTGGTGACCCAGTCGCGCATCGCTTCGTTCAGCGCGTCCTTCAGCGTCTTGCTGCCCGACTCCACCGGCACCACGCGGGCGCCGAGCAGGTTCATGCGGTAGACGTTCGGGCTTTGCCGCTGCACGTCGTTGCTGCCCATGTAGACCACGCATTCGAGGCCGTAGCGGGCGCAGATCGTGGCCGTGGCCACGCCGTGCTGCCCCGCGCCGGTCTCGGCGATCACGCGCGGCTTGCCCATGCGGCGCGCCAGCATCGCCTGCCCGATCACGTTGTTGATCTTGTGGGCGCCGGTGTGGTTGAGGTCCTCGCGCTTGAGGTAAATCTGCGCGCCGCCCTGTTCGCGGCTCATGCGCTGCGCGTGGTAGATCGGCGAGGGGCGGCCGACGAAGTGCTTCAGCTCGTATTCGAACTCCGCGAGGAACTCGGGGTCGTGCTGGTAGCGGGCGTACGCGTCGCGCAGTTCGCTGATCGCGTGGGTGAGGGTTTCGCTGACGAAGCTGCCGCCGTAGATGCCGAAATGGCCGGCGGCGTCAGGTTGCTGGTAACTGGACATGGATTGGCCTTGCAAGAAGCGCGTCGGCCGCGCGAACCGCGGCGACGAACCGATGAATCTTCCCGGCGTCCTTGAGGCCCTTGGCAGCCTCGACGCCGGAACTCACATCAACGGCCAGCGTGGTGAAACGCGGCCGTACTTGCACGATGCCATCGGCCACGTTTGCAGGTGTGAGCCCACCAGACAAAACGGCGTGACAACTGACGCTTGGTGGAAGACGTGACCAATGGAATGCCTTGCCGGCGCCGCCGTAGCCCTCGACATGCGCGTCGAGCAGCAGGGCCTGTGCGTCCGGATAACGGGAAGCGAATTCTAGCAAGTCGAAGGGCGTGGCCTCGTCGAGCGGGATTCGGGCCGCGCGCATCCACGGCCGGCCGCCCGCCGCCTCGGCGCAGAAGGCCGGCGATTCGTCGCCGTGGAACTGCAGCGTCGCGTTCGGAACCTGCGCGCAGGCGGCTCGCACGTTCGCCACGCGTTCGTTGACGAACAGCAGCACCGGCGTGACGAAAGGCGGGAGCCGGCGCGCCAGTTCCGCGGCGCGTTCGGCGGCGATGCCGCGCGGGCTCTTCGCGTACAGCACGAGCCCGATCGCATCGGCGCCGGCTTCGACGGCCGCGTCCACATCCTGCTCGCGGGTCAGCCCGCAGATCTTGATGCGGGTGCGGTGCGGGTTCATGGCAGCCAATGATACGCAGGCACTTCCGCCGGCAGGCCCCAGTGGTCTTCGTACACGGGACCCGGGAAGTAGAGCCCGTCGGGAGAGAAGGTGGGCGACGCCGCGTCTCGGCTCCTCGCCGCCAGCACCTCGCGCATCCAGTCCGGCGGCTGCAGGCCCCGCCCACCACCAGCAGGCTGCCCATCAGGTTGCGGATCATGTGGTGCAGGAAGGCGTTGGCCCGGAAGTCGAAGCGCCAGTACGGTCCGCGCCGCGTGATGCGGATGGCTTGCAGCGTCTTCACCGGCGTCGGCGACTGGCAGGCGGACGCGCGGAACGAAGTGAAGTCGTGCTCGCCGGCCGGTGGGCGGCGGCGGCTTCCATGGCCTGCTGGTCGAGCGGCCGGAACACCCAGCCGACGCGCCCGGCTTCGACGCTGGGCCGCACCGGCGCCTCGCGCAGCACGTAGGCATAGCGGCGGCCGCGGGCGCTGCCGCGGGCATGGAAGGTGTCGGGCACCGGCCGCGCCCATTCCACGGCGATGTCGGGCGGCAGGAAGGTGTTGGTGCCGCGCACCCGGGAGAAGTCTTCCCGGCGGATCCCGGTGTCGAGGTGCACGACCTGCATCAGCGCGTGCACGCCGGCATCGGTGCGGCCCGCGCAGACGGTGGCCATGCGCTGGGCGGCAAAGCGGGAGAGGGCGGCTTCGAGGTGGTCCTGGACGGTGCGGCCCGACGGCTGGCTCTGCCAGCCGTCGTACGCCTGTCCGTTGTAGCTGATGCCCAGAGCGAGCCTCATGGGCCGCGCCCCGGGATCGCGGCTGTCAGCCGATTTCGGCCAGCAGGCGCTGGGCGCGGGACTTGAGGTCGCCGGAGGCTTCGGCGACGACTTCCTCGGCCAGCTGCGGGCGCCGTCGGCGTCGCCGATGGCGTTGAACTCTTCGGCCAGCGCCAGCTTGGTGGCCAGCGGGTTGTCGGCGTCGTCGCCGCCCAGTCCATCGAGGGCGCCGAGGCAGCCGCGTCCGCACCCTTCGAACCCGGCAGGTCGAGCGAGAGCGCGCTCATGTCGAACTCGATCATGCCCGTGTCGGGCGCGGCGGCCGGGGCCGGCGCGGGGGCGGCGGCCTTGGGTGCGGCGGCCGGCGGCGGCGAGGGCGAGAAGTTCAGGCTGTTGTCGCTGACCGTCAGGTCCGGCGCCTCGAGCCGCACGGGTTGCGTGCTCTCCATCGGCGGCAGGTCGAGGCTGGGCATGGCGAAGTCCATGTCCATCGACGGGGCCGGCGTGGGCGCGGGCGTGGCACGCGGCGCTGCCACGGGGGCGGCAGCCGGCGCATCGGGCTCGTCGCCGAGCGAGAAGTCCAGGTCGAGGTCGAGGTCGACGTTGTCGGCGGCGGCTTCGGCCGCAGGCGCCGGTGCCGGCGGCTTCGGCGATGCGGCTGCGGCGACGGCCGCACCGGCCGCGGCGCCCGCGACAACGGCCGCGGCGCCGCCCTTGCCCGGCTGGCCGCCGGGGCGGTACAGAGGGTTGGAGGCGTCGAGTTCGCGGCCCAGGTCGCAGATGTGCTCCCACTCGCTGCCGCTGCCGTTGGTGAGGCTGTAGGCCTCGGCGGCGACCACTTCGAAAGCCTTCGCGTCGCGCCGCTTGGCGTAGATCTCGAGCAGCTTGGCGTGGATGGCGACGCGGTGCGGGTTGATGCGCAGCGCTTCCTTCAGGATCTCCTCGGCCTGCAGGTCGCGGCCGTAGGCGAGGTACACGTCGGCTTCAGCCACCGGGTCGACGTCGCCGGCCGCATCGAGCTGGCTGGGCGAGTACACCATCGACGAACCCGTCGGGTTGTTGCTCTCGGCGGTGTCGATGCGCTGGCCGCCGCTGGCGCCGAAGAACGAGTCGGGCTGCAGGCGGCTTTCGAGGAACGAGCTGTCGACGGCGCCGGCCTTGCGCTTCTGGCGCATCTTGTAGAAGCCGAGGCCCAGCAGCACGGCCAGCAGGCCGACGGCGAGGGCCGGCACCAGCGGGTTCTCGAGCAGTTCGTCGAGGAAGCTGGGTTCGGGCGGCGGGGGCGGCGGCGCCGGGCGCGGCCGCACGGCGGCGCCGCCGCGCGCTCGCCGGGGTGGACGGCGTGGCGCCGCTGGGCGCGACGGTGCTGGCACCGGGGGCCGGCGTCGTGGTCGTGGTGGTCGTCGTCGTGGCGCCTGCGGGGCCGGCGCTGCCGGCGGTCGGCGCACTGGCCGTCGCGGCGGGTGCGGTCACCGCGGCCGCCGCGGGGGCGGGGGTCGGGGCGGGCGTGGGCGCAGGGGTCGGCGCCGGCGTCGGAGCGGGAGTGGGCGCCGGGGTCGGGGCAGGCGTCGGCGCCGGCGTGGGAGCGGGCGTCGGGGCCGGAGCGGATGCCGCGCGCGGCGCGGCGGCAGCCACCGGCCGGTCGCGACCGGCCGCCGGCGACCGGGGCGGAGGCCGGGCGTGCCGCCGTGGCGGGGACGCCCGGAGGCGCCGTCACGCCTGCGGCCGGCGTGCCCGGGCGGGACCCGGGCGTGCTGCCGCTGAGGCGGTTCAGTTCGGAGATGTTCTTGTTCAGCTCGGCGACGCGCGTTTCGGCGTCGCGCGCGGCACGCTCGCGCGCCACCGGTCGGGGGCGCCGCGTCCGGCGACGGCGCCCTTCGACAGCGTGAGCTTGTCGGGCGCGGGGGCCGCGGCGCGCTTGTCTTCGACCTGGGCCTGGACCCGGCCCGACGCCTGGCGCGCGGCGCCCGGGACGTTGGCCGTGGCCACGCTGCCGGCGAGCCGGCGGCGGAATTCGTTGAAGTCGCGGCTTTGCGCCACCAGCACCGGCGCGCTTCTTCGGGCGGTACGCTGCCCGCCTGGTCGGCGCCGGGCACTTCCAGCACGGCGCCGGCGCGCACGCGGTTGACGTTGCCGCCGATGAAGGCATCGGGGTTGGCGCGCAGCAGGGCCACCAGCATCTGGTCGAGCGAAATGCTGGCCGGCTTGTTGGCGGCGGCGATACGGCCGGCGGTTTCGCCGGGCTGCACGGTGACGCGCTTGGCGTCGGCGTTGCTTTCGGGGCGGGGAGCCGCGGGCACGGGGGCCGAGGCGGCTGCCGGCGGACGCGCGGCAGCGGTGGGCGGCGGCAGCGGCGCGGCGCGCGGCGTGCCGGGCGCGGGCACCGCACGCGGCGCGGCGGCGCCGGGCGCAACCTGCGCGGCGACGCTGGGCGCCGGCGCCTGCTGGCGCAGGCTCGGCGGATCGAACAGCAGGGTGAAGTCGCGCTGCACCCGGCCGTTGGCCCAGTCGCTTGCAGGATCACGTCGACGAACGGGTCGTTCACCGGCCGGTCGCTGCTCAGGCGCAGGAAGTAGCGGCCGTCGGGGCGCCGCTGCAAGGTGATCTGCACGCCGGGCAGCGCCTGGCTGTACTCGAGCCCCGGGCGCGGAACACGTCGGGCGACGCGACCGTCGCACGCAGCGAGGCGATCTCTTCGGGATTGATCTCGGGGAGCTCGATGTCGGCGCGCAGCGGCTCGCCGAGCGCGGACTGCACGGTGACGCGGCCCAGCGCAAGCGCCAAGGCATCGGGACTTGCCAAGCCCGGGGTGACTGCGGCCGCCAGTGCCAACGCCGACAGTTTGGCCGTCGGTGTGCTGTTCGGTTTCGGCGTCCCCACTGCTCGGTCTTGAGGCAGTCTTGTTCTCTTCATGCGGCCCATCGCCCGGAGGCTAAATTCGAAAAAGGACCATAACATCAGTGTCTTAGACTGACAAGCTGAGACACCTCTTAACGTCCGGCACAAGCTGAGCCAAGGCATTCGGCGCCCTTCCTTGTTGCCCGAGGACAACGCGCCGAAACATCGGGATACAGCTGGGTCAGCGTTCGCCGCTGCGAGACGCGTTGCGGGAGAAAGCGGGAGCGGACAGCCTTGGAACGCAGAAGAAAGGCAGAAGGAACAGCCAAATTCGCAGAAAAATCCATTGATGGATGTCCTTCTGCGAACTTTGGCTGTTCACTTTTGGACCCGTTCTGCGTTCAAGGCTGCCCGCTCCCGCCTCGCTCGCGCTCAGGCGTCCAGCAGGATGCGCAGCATGCGGCGCAGCGGCTCGGCGGCACCCCACAGCAACTGGTCGCCGATGGTGAAGGCGCCCACGTACTCGGGGCCCATCGCCAGCTTGCGGATGCGGCCGACCGGGATCTCCAGCGTGCCCGTCACGGCCACGGGCGTCAGGCCCTGCAGGGTGGCTTCGCGGGTGTTGGGGATCACTTTCACCCGGCGTTGTCGGCGGCGATCATCGCTTCGATGTCGGCCGGGGGAACGTCCTTCTTCAGTTTGAAGGTGAGCGCTTGCGAATGGCAGCGCATCGCGCCCACGCGCACGCAGAAGCCGTCGACCGGCACGGCCGCGGTGCCGAAGCCCGCGCCCGGCCGAGGATCTTGTTGGTCTCGGCGCCGGCCTTCCACTCTTCGCGCGACATGCCGTCGCCCGGTCCTTGTCGATCCAGGGGAATCAGCGAGCCGCCCAGCGGCACGCCGAAGTTCTGCATCTCGTCCGCGCTCATGGACTGCTGGCGGCCCAGCACCTTGCGGTCGATCTCGAGGATGGCGGACTTGGGGTCGTCGAGCAGCGAGCGCACTTCGGCGTTGAGCGTGCCGAACTGGGTCAGCAGCTCGCGCATGTGCTGCGCGCCGCCGCCGGAGGCAGCCTGGTACGTCATGCTGGTCATCCACTCGACCAGGCCGGCCTTGTACAGCGCGCCGACGCCCATCAGCATGCAGCTGACGGTGCAGTTGCCGCCGATCCAGTTGCGGCCGCCCCCGGCCAGCGCGTTCTTGATGACGGGCTGGTTGACCGGGTCGAGGATGATGACCGCGTCGTCCTTCATCCGCAGCGTGGAGGCGGCGTCGATCCAGTGGCCGGTCCAGCCGGCCGAGCGCACTTGGGAAAGACTTCGCTGGTGTAGTCGCCGCCCCGGGCGGTGATCACGATGTCGCACTTCTTCAGGGCCTCGAGGTCGAAGGCGTCCTTCAGGGTGGATTCGTTCTTCGCGAACGCGGGGGCCTTGCCGCCAGCGTTGGAAGTGGAGAAGAAGACCGGCTCGATCAGGCCGAAGTCGCCTTCGGCCTGCATGCGGTCCATGAGGACCGAGCCCACCATGCCGCGCCAGCCGACGAGGCCGACCAGCGGTTGTTGTCCGTTCGAGAGTGTCATCGCCGTGCGCCTTTCAGTTTGGATTCTGGTCCCCCGGCTCGTCAGGGCCGGGAGGGGCGCGCGACGAACCGGAGCTTGCTAGCTCTTGGTAATCTTGGTCGTCTTGGTGATCGCCGCAACGACGGCGTCGCCCATCTCGCGGGTGCCGACCTTGGTCGTGCCTTCCGCCCAGATGTCCGCCGTCCGCAGCCCCGAAGCGAGCACGTCCTTGACGGCCGACTCGATCCGGTCGGCGGCCCGGGGCTGGTTCAGTGAGAAGCGGAGCATCATGGCGGCAGACAATATTGTAGCCAAAGGATTAGCGATCCCCCGGCCGGCGATGTCGGGCGCGCTGCCGTGGGAGGGTTCGTACAGCCCCCGGTTGCTCGCGTTCAGGCTGGCCGAAGGCAGCATGCCGATGGAGCCGGTCAGCATCGCCGCCTCGTCGGAGAGGATGTCGCCGAACATGTTGCCGGTGACGACTACGTCGAACTTCTTGGGCGCGCGCACGAGCTGCATGGCCGCGTTGTCGACGTACATGTGGTCGAGTTCGACGTCCGGGTACTGCTGGCCGACCTCGGTGACCACGTCCTTCCAGAACTGGAAAGTCTCCAGCACGTTCGCCTTGTCGACGCTGGTCACGCGCTTGCTGCGCTTGCGGGCCGCCCGGAAGGCGACGTGGGCGATGCGCTCGATCTCCGGCCGCGCATAGCGCATGGTGTCGAACGCTTCCTCGGCGCCGGCGAAGGCGCCATCGGGCGCGGTGCGGCGGCCGCGCGGCTGGCCGAAGTAGATGTCGCCGGTCAGCTCGCGGATGATCAGGATGTCGAGTCCGGCGATCAGCTCGGGCTTCAGGCTGGAAGCGCCGACCAGCTGCTCGTAGCAGATGGCCGGCCGGAAGTTGGCGAACAGGCCGAGGTTCTTGCGCAGCCCCGGGATGGCCTGCTCGGGACGGAACTGGCGCTCGAGCTTGTCGTACTTCCAGTCGCCGACCGCGCCGAACAGGATCGCATCGGCTTCCTTGGCCAGCTTCAGCGTGGCCTCGGGCAGCGGGTGGCCATGCGCTTCGTAGGCGGCGCCGCCGACCAGCGCGTTTTCCATCTCGAACGGCAGGTCGAGCACGTCGAGGACCTTGATGGCCTCGGCGACGATCTCGGTGCCGATGCCGTCACCGGGGAGGACTGCGATTTTCATTTTGTGCTTTCAATGGCTGGAAGGCGGGAGCGGACAGCCTTTGAACGCAGAGGGCGCAGAAGTTGCGCAGAAGTCGCAGAAGGAAAACCAAAGTGTCTTCATGTCTTTTCTGCGTCTTCTGCGAATCCTTTGCGCCCTCTGCGTTTCGGCGGTCCGATTTCTACAGCGTATGGGCGAGCCACGGCTTGGTGGCCAGGCGCTGCGCTTCGAACGACTTGATCTTTTCCGACTGCAGCAGCGTGAGGCCGATGTCGTCGAAGCCGTTGAGCAGGCAGTGCTTGCGGAAGGCCTGCACGTCGAACGGGATCTCTTCGCCCTGCGGCTTGACGATCACCTGGCGCGGCAGGTCGACGGTGAGTTCGTAGCCGGGGAAGGCCAGCACGTCGTCGAACAGCCCGCCACCGTCGACTCGGGCAGCACGATCGGCAGCAGGCCGTTCTTGAAGCAGTTGTTGAAGAAGATGTCGGCGAAGCTCGGCGCGATCAGCGCGCGGAAGCCGTACTGCTGGATCGCCCACGGCGCGTGCTCGCGCGACGAACCGCAGCCGAAGTTGCGCCGTGCCAGCAGCACCGACGCGCCCTTGTAGCGCGGCTGGTTCAGCACGAAGTCCGGGTTGGGCTTGCGCTTGGTGATGTCCTCGCCCGGCTCGCCGTGGTCGAGGTAGCGCCACTCGTCGAACAGGTTCGGCCCGAAGCCGGTCTTGCGGATCGACTTCAGGAACTGCTTGGGGATGATCGCGTCGGTGTCGACGTTCTCGCGGTCGATGGGGGCCACGACGCCCTTGTGGATGGTGAACTTGTCCATGATGGTCCCCGAACTCAGGCGAACTGGCGCACGTCGACGAAATGCCCATGCACCGCGGCCGCCGCCGCCATGGCGGGGCTGACGAGGTGCGTGCGGCCGCCGGCGCCCTGGCGGCCTTCGAAATTGCGGTTGCTGGTAGAGGCGCAGCGCTCGCCCGGCTCCAGCCGGTCGGCGTTCATGGCCAGCACATCGAGCAGCCCGGCTCTCGCCACTCGAAACCGGCGGCCTTGAAGATCTCGTGCAGGCCTTCGCGCTCGGCCTGGTCCTTCACCAGCCCCGAACCCGGCACCACCATCGCCAGCTTGATGTTGGAAGCGACCTTGCGGCCCAGCTTCTTCACCATGGCGGCGGCTTCGCGCATGTCTTCGATGCGGCTGTTGGTGCACGAGCCGATGAACACCTTGTCGACGTAGATGTCGTTGAGCGGCTTGCCCGGCTGCAGGCCCATGTAGGTGAGCGCGCGCTCGATGGCGCCGCGCTTGTTGTCGTCCTTCTCGCGGTCGGGGTCCGGCACGCGGGCGTCGATGCCCAGCACCATCTCGGGCGAGGTGCCCCGGGTGACCTGCGGCAGGATCTGCGTGGCATCGAGCTTGACGACCGCATCGAACTTCGCGTCCGGGTCCGACTGCAGCGTGCGCCAGTACGCCACCGCCTGGTCCCACTCGACGCCCTTGGGCGCCAGCGGCCGGCCGCGCACGTACTCGATGGTCTTTTCGTCCACCGCCACCAGGCCCGCGCGCGCGCGCGCCGGCTTCGATGGCCATGTTGCAGACCGTCATGCGGCCTTCCATCGACAGGCCGCGGATGGCGGAGCCGGCGAACTCGATCGTGTAGCCCGTGCCGCCGGCGGTGCCGATGCGGCCGATGATCGCCAGCACGATGTCCTTGGCGGTGACGCCGGGGGCCAGCTTGCCGTCGACCTGCACCAGCAGGTTCTTGGCCTTCTTCGCCAGCAGCGTCTGCGTGGCCAGCACGTGCTCGACTTCCGAAGTCCCGATGCCGTGCGCCAGCGCGCCGAACGCGCCGTGCGTGGAGGTGTGCGAATCGCCGCAGACGACCGTCATGCCCGGCAGCGTCGCGCCCTGCTCGGGGCCGATCACGTGGACGATGCCTTGCCGCTTGGACAGGAAGGGGAAGTACGCCGCCGCGCCGTATTCCGCCATGTTCTTGTCGAGCGTGGTGATCTGCTCCTTGCTGATCGGGTCGGTGATGCCGTCGTAGCCCAGCTCCCAGCCGGTGGTGGGCGTGTTGTGGTCCGCCGTGGCGACGACCGAGCTGATGCGCCAGACCTTGCGGCCGGCTTCGCGCAGGCCTTCGAACGCCTGCGGGCTGGTCACTTCGTGCACCGGGTGGCGGTCGATGTAGAGGATGGCGGTGCCGTCTTCTTCCGAGTGGACGACGTGCTCGTCCCAGATCTTGTCGTAGAGGGTGCGTCCCATGGAACTTCCTTTGCTTTTCGATTCTATGCGGCGGTCGCGAGCGGCTTCGTGCCCGCGGCGGTGCCGTCGGCGCGCGCGCGCAGGTGGTCCACCAGCAGGCGGGCGGTGAGGGGCAGGGTGGAGAAATCGCGCGCCACCAGGCTGATCTCGCGCTCGGCCCGGGCGTCGGCCAGGCACGCATTCGAGGTCGCCCACGCCGTGCATCAGCGTGAAGGCGCGGCGCGGCATCACGCCGACGCCGAGGCCGTTGTGGATCATGCGGCACATGGCGTCGAGGCCGGTGACGTGGATGCGCAGGCGGATCGTGCGGCCCTTGGCCGCGGCCGCCTCGCGCATCGCGAGGTAGATCGAGCTGCTGGAGTGCAGGCCCACGTGGTCGAGGTCGAGCGTGTCCTCGAACGCGATCTCCTTGCGGCGCGCCAACGGATGGCGGCGCGGCACGATCAGCACCAGCTCGTCGCGGCGGTAGGGCAGGGCCTGCAGGCCATGGCTGCCGGCGACGCCAGCATGGCAGATGCCGACATCGGCCGCGCCTTCCTGCACCGCGCGCAGCACCTCGGTGCTGAGGTGCTCCTCCGGTCGATCTTGACCTGCGGGTGCTCGCGCGTGAAGGCGCCGAGGTCTTCCGGCAGGAACTGCACGATGGCGGAGATGTTGGAGTGGATTCGCACGTGGCCCCGCACGCCCTGCGCGTACTCGCTCAGTTCGGCCTGCATCTTCTCGAGGCTGAAGAGCACCGAGCGCGCGTGGTGCAGCAGGCTCTCGCCGGCGGGCGTCAGGTCGACGCCGCGCGTATGGCGGTACAACAGCGGGGTGTGCAGCGTGGCTTCGAGGTCCGACAGGCGCTTGCTGACGGCGGAAGCGGCGATGAACTCGCGCTCGGCGGCACGGCCGATCGAACCCAGCTCGCAGACAGCGACGAACAGCTGCAGCGAGGTCAGGTCGATCCGGCGGGCGAAAGAGCGTTCGGAGGTTTCCATCGGTTGGGGCATCGCGGTGGGCGATGGCGAAACCGGATTTTCTCAGTAAAGTAGGGGCTCGGCCATCGTGATCGGCGATGGCCGTCAGCGCGAGGAGGGTATGGGATGAGGTATCGGCTGCTCGGATTGGTGTTCTGTGCCGCAACCGTGGGCGCACAGGAGCGCAAGAACCACTTCGACGACCCATTCGTGCAGGTGACGCGCTCCATCGCGAGCTGCCCGGTCCCGCCCGGGCCGGGTTTCACCGACGAGGAAGTCCGCAAGGAGGCGCACGTGCGCTCGCAGCACGGCGGCAGCTGCTACCGCGCGGGCCGTTGCCGGCTGCCGAACTCCTACCTCTACGACAAGGAGATCGTCCCGCGGGTGGCGCAGTACATCCAGCAGGACGGCAGGTTCACGGAAACGTCGGTGTGGGTGCTGGGGGAGCGGCGGCTCGTCACGCTGACGGGGTGCGTACGAACGAAGGAGCAGTCGCAGGAGATGGAGCGGGCGGTGCTGCTGGTCGACGACGTGATGGGCGTCATCAACCAGTTGCGGGTGGTGCCTTGAACCCCGTCATTCCCGCGAAGGCGGGAATCCAGCGCCCCCGCTCCCGGGTGCATGGAAGCCACGGATCCCCGCCTTCGCGGGGATGACGAGAAGGGGCGGCCAGCCGCAGCGCCCCGTCCCCGCAAAACCCGCGTGCGGGTGGGCTGTGTCGCGCGATCAGGCAGGAGCGCCTGCGCTGTCCGGTCTTGCGGCCCAGCGGGGCTACGAGAGCGGAGCGTATCGAGCCCCGCGACCGTCTCATGCTCGCGCTGTCTGTTCGAACGGAGAGTTGGCCGCCTGCGGCCAACTCGCAGTGAGTTACGGCGCGTGGGCCGCAAGACCGGGCAGCGCAGGTTTGCCGGCCGCTTGCGGCCGGACGCCCTGCCGCGCGGCGCAGCCCGCCCGTGCGCGGGTTTGCCGACGGCCTAGGCACAAGAAAAGGCCCGCCGAAGCGAGCCTTGTCTGGAAAGGTTGCGAATCAGCGCTTGTCGATCGGCGCCACATCCCGCTTCACCGAACCCGTGAACAGCTGGCGCGGACGGCCGATCTTGTACTCCGGGTCGCCGATCATTTCGTTCAGCTGGGCGATCCAGCCGACCGTGCGGGCCAGCGCGAAGATCGCGGTGAACAGGCTGACCGGGATGCCGATCGCGCGCTGCACGATACCCGAGTAGAAGTCGACGTTCGGGTACAGCTTGCGGCTGACGAAGTACTCGTCTTCCAGCGCCACCTTCTCCAGGGCCATCGCCAGCTTGAACAGCGGGTCGTTCTCCGGCCCAGCTCGGACAGAACTTCGTGGCAGGTCTCGCGCATCAGCTTGGCGCGCGGGTCGTAGTTCTTGTACACGCGGTGGCCGAAGCCCATCAGCTTGATGCCGCTGTTCTTGTCCTTGACCTTCGAGACGAACTCGCCGATCTTGGCCACGCCGCCCATCTTCTGGATGTCTTCCAGCATGTTCAGCGCGGCTTCGTTGGCGCCGCCGTGCGCCGGGCCCCACAGGCAGGCCACGCCGGCAGCGATGGCCGCGAACGGGTTGGTGCCCGACGAGCCGCACAGGCGGACCGTGGAGGTGGAGGCGTTCTGCTCGTGGTCGGCGTGCAGGATGAAGATGCGGTCCATCGCGCGCACCAGCACGTCGTTGGGCACGTACTCCTCGCACGGCGTGGCGAACATCATGCGCATGAAGTTCGCGGTGTACGACAGGTCGTTCTTCGGGTAGATGTACGGCTGGCCGACGCTGTACTTGTACGCCATGGCGACCAGCGTGGGCATCTTCGCGATCAGGCGGATCGCCGAGATCTCGCGGTGCTCGGGATTGTTGATGTCGGTGCTGTCGTGATAGAAGGCCGACAGCGCGCCGACCAGCCCCGTCATGACGGCCATCGGGTGGGCGTCACGGCGGAAGCCGCGCAGGAAGAACTGCATCTGCTCGTTGACCATCGTGTGGTTGGTCACGCGGGCGTCGAACTCCTTCTTCTTCTGCTCGTTCGGCAGCTCCCCGTACAGCAGCAGGTGGCAGGTCTCGAGGAAGTCGCAGTTCTCGGCCAGCTGCTCGATGGGGTAGCCGCGGTACAGCAGCTCGCCCTTGTCGCCGTCGATGTAGGTGATCGAGGACTGGCAGGAAGCCGTGGACATGAAGCCCGGGTCGTACGTGAACATGCCGGTCTGCGCGTACAGCTTGCGGATGTCGATCACTTCCGGGCCGATGCTGCCCTGGTAGACCGGCAGGTCGACGCTGGGGCTGCCGTTGCTGAACGACAGGGTGGCTTTCTTGTCAGCGAGTTTCATATCGGTTTCCTGATAGTTTCAATGCCCGGGTTGCGGCGACGCGGCGGCCGGCAGGCGCAGCATCTCCAGCACTTCTTTCACTTGGGGGCGGGCCAGTTCGCCTTCGGGTTCCCGCCGCCGCAGCAGCAGGTCCAGCAGGTCGTTGTCCGCCAGGTCCATCAACTCGCCCAGCCCTTGCGCCTGCCCCACGGTGAGGGCGGCGGCGTGCCGATCGAAGAAGCGTTCGATGAGCAGGTCGTTCTCGAGCAGCCCCCGGCGGCAACGCCACCGGAGCTTGCTGAGGCCCCGCTCGTCGAGCAGCTCTTGTTCCATTGTCTCAGGGATGGTCACACGGCGCGGCGGACCATCAGCTCCTTGATCTTGCCGATCGCCATGGTCGGGTTCAGCCCCTTGGGGCAGACGTCGACGCAGTTCATGATCGTGTGGCAACGGAACAGGCGGTACGGGTCCTCGAGGTTGTCCAGGGCGCTCGTTGGTGGCTTCGTCGCGGCTGTCGGCGATGAAGCGGTAGGCCTGCAGCAGGCCGGCCGGGCCGACGAACTTGTCGGGGTTCCACCAGAAGCTCGGGCAGCTCGTCGAGCAGCTCGCGCACAGGATGCACTCGTACAGGCCGTTCAGCTCGTCGCGCTCTTCGGGCGACTGCAGCCGCTCGGTTTCGGGCGGGATGTTGTCGTTGACCGGTAGGGCTTGATCGAGTGGTACTGCTTGAAGAAGTCGGTCATGTCCACGATCAGGTCGCGGATGACCGGCAGCCCCGGCAGCGGCTTGAGCGTGATCGGGCCCTTGAGCGTCAGCAGGTTCGTCAGGCACGCGAGGCCGTTCTTGCCGTTGATGTTCATGGCGTCGGAGCCGCAAACGCCTTCGCGGCACGAACGGCGGAACGACAGCGTCGGGTCCTGCGCCTTGAGCTTCATCAGGGCGTCGAGCAGCATGCGCTCGTTGCCCTCCAGCTCGATCTCGACCGTCTGCATGAACGGCTTGGCGTCCTTGTCGGGATCGTAGCGATAGATGTGGAAGGTGCTTTTCCATGGGGTGTCCGTTATCTTGAGGGCTTTTGGGGGCGGCGGCGGTACGTAAACCTGCTTAGAAGGTCCGCACCTTCGGCGGCACCGAATCCACCGTCAGCGGCTTGAGCTTGACGGCCTTGTACGCGAGCCGGCTGCCTTCGCTGTACCAGAGGCTGTGCTTCATCCAGTTGGCGTCGTCGCGGCCCATGGGCGCGGCCGGGTCGTCCACCGGGCGCTCGTAGTCCTTGACGGTGTGGGCGCCGCGGCATTCCTTGCGGGCGGCCGCCGAGACGATCGTGGCCTGCGCCGCCTCGATCAGGTTCTCGACTTCCAGCGCCTCGATGCGGGCGGTGTTGAACACCTTGGACTTGTCCTTCAGGCCGATGGAGCCCACGCGTTCGCGGATCGCCGCGATCTTGCGCACGCCTTCGTCCATGCTGGCCTGCGTGCGGAACACCGCCGCGTGCTGCTGCATGGAAGCGCGGATGTCGTTGGCGACGTCCTGCGCGTACTCGCCCGAAGCGGTGGCTTCGAGGCGGTTCAGGCGTTCCAGCGACTGGTCGGCGCAGTTGGCCGGCAGCGGCTTGTGCGACTTGCTGCGGCTGGCGAACTCGACGATGTGGTTGCCGGCGGCCTTGCCGAACACCAGCAGGTCGAGCAGGGAGTTGGTGCCCAGCCGGTTGGCGCCGTGCACGCTGACGCAGGAGCATTCGCCCACCGCGTACAGGCCGTTGATGGGCGCGTTGTCGTCGCCGGGTTGCTGCGACACGACCTGGCCGTTGATGTTGGTCGGGATGCCGCCCATCTGGTAGTGGATGGTGGGCACGACCGGGATCGGCTCGCGCGTGATGTCGACGTTGGCGAAGTTGACGCCGATCTCGTACACCGAGGGCAGGCGCTTGTGGATCGTCTCGGCGCCGAGGTGGTCGAGCTTGAGCAGCACGTAGTCCTTGTTGGGACCGCAGCCGCGCCCTTCCTTGATCTCCTGGTCCATCGAACGCGAGACGAAGTCGCGCGGTGCCAGTCCTTCAGCGTGGGCGCGTAGCGCTCCATGAAGCGTTCGCCGTTGCTGTTCAGCAGGATGGCGCCTTCGCCGCGGCAGCCTTCGGTCAGCAGCACGCCCGCGCCGGCCACGCCGGTCGGGTGGAACTGCCAGAACTCCATGTCTTCCAGCGGGATGCCGGCGCGCGCCGCCATGCCCAGCCGTCGCCGGTGTTGATGAAGGCGTTGGTGGAAGCCGCGAAGATGCGGCCCGCGCCGCCGGTGGCCAGCAGCACGGTCTTGGCGTGCAGCACGTGCAGGTCGCCGGTCTCCATCTCCAGCGCGGTCACGCCGACCACGTCGCCGTCGGCGTCGCGGATCAGGTCGAGCGCCATCCACTCGACGAAGAAGCTGGTCTTGGCGCGCACGTTCTGCTGGTACAGCGTGTGCAGCATGGCGTGGCCGGTGCGGTCGGCCGCGGCGCAGGCGCGCTGCACCGGCTTCTCGCCGTAGTTGGCGGTGTGGCCGCCGAACGGGCGCTGGTAGATCGTGCCGTCGGGGTTGCGGTCGAACGGCATGCCGAAGTGCTCGAGCTCATACACGACCTTCGGTGCTTCACGGCACATGAACTCGATGGCGTCCTGGTCGCCGAGCCAGTCGGAGCCCTTGACGGTGTCGTAGAAGTGGTAGTGCCAGTTGTCCTCGGACATGTTGCCGAGCGAAGCGCCGATGCCGCCCTGCGCGGCGACGGTGTGCGAGCGGGTGGGGAACACCTTGGACAGCACGGCGACGTTCAGGCCCGCCAGCGAAAGCTGGAGCGACGCGCGCATGCCGGAGCCGCCGGCGCCGACGATGACGACGTCGAACTTGCGGGTGGTGATGTTCTTGCTGGTGTAGCTCATGGTGTTCTCAAACTCTCCAGAGGACCTGGATGGCCCAGCCGGCGCAGCCGACCAGCCAGACGATGACGAGGACCTGGAGTGCCAGGCGGATGCCCACCGGCTTGACGTAGTCCATCAGCACGTCGCGCATGCCGACCCACACGTGGTAGACCAGGCCGACGATCGTGGCGAAGGTGAGCATCTTCATCCACTGGGGATGGAAGATGCCGGCCCAGCTCTCGTACGAGACCGGGCCGCGGGAGAAGATCACCGAGGCCAGGACGACGACGGTGAAGACCGCCATCAGGACGGCCGTGGCGCGCTGGGCCAGCCAGTCGCGGGTGCCGTAGTGGGCGCCGACGACGCTGCGGCGGGTGCCGTGGTTGATTGCCATGTCGTTTGCTCCTGACTTCAGTACACGCCGAACAGCTTGAGCGCCAGCAGGAAGGTCAGGACCAGGCTGGACACCAGCGTGACCTTGGCCGACGTGCCGCCCCATTCCTTGCTGACCGCCTTGTGGCTCACGTCCATCCACACGTGGCGCAGGCCGGCGATGAAGTGGTGCAGGTAGGCCCAGATCAGCGCGAGGGCGACCAGCTTGGCGATCACGCCCACGGCGCCGTCGTTGAAGAAGTGGCGGAACTTCGCGCTGGAAATTTCCGACGACACCGAGGCGTCGAACATCCAGATGATGAAAGGCAGCAGCACGAACATCAGCACGCCGCTGATGCGGTGCAGGATCGACACCCAGCCCGGCGCGGGCAGCCGGTACGTCGGCAGGTCCTTGAAGGCGTTGATGTTGCGGAACTCGGGCCGCTTCTTGGCGAGCTCTGTCATGGGTGTGCTTTCGGGAGGGAAGACATGCCTGTGGGGGAGTGGGAAGGGTCGGGACAGCCCAAAATTCTATTGCAATGCAACACAGTGCTACGGAAGCGTGACAAAGATCTCCTTGCGGCGCACTCAGTTGAGGTCGTTGCGGTAGTGGTGCGTGTCGGTGCGGTAGAGGCCGCGGCGCAGCTCCATCGGCACGTCGTTGTAGGTCAGGGACAGGCGCTCCACGCTGAGGAGCGGGGCGCCTTCCGGCAGCGCGAGCAGCTGCGCCTGCTGCGCGTCGGCCGCCACGGCACGGATCTTTTCCTCGGCCCGGACCATCCGCACGCCGAATTCCAGCTCGAACATGGCGTAGGTCGGGCCCCGGTAGCCCGCCATCTGGTCGGCCGTGAGGCCCTTGAAGGTCGTGCCCGGCAGCCAGATCTCTTCCAGGATGGTGGGGACGCCGCCGAAGGAGAGCACCCGGCGCACCTGCACCACGGCGTCGCCGGTGCGCAGGGCGAGGCCGCGCGCGATCTCGGCGCTGGCGCGCACGCGCCGGCATTCGAGCACGTCGCGGTGGGCCGGGCCTTCGCTGTCGCGGTCGCCGCTGTCGGGCACCAGCTTGAGGAAGCGGTAGCGCACGTGCTGCTCCGCATGCGTGGCCACGAAGGTGCCCTTGCCCCGCGCCGCAGCAGCAGGTTCTCGGCCGCCAGTTCGTCGATGGCCTTGCGCACCGTGCCCTGGCTGACCCGGAAGCGCGCGGCCAGCTCCATTTCGCTCGGGATCGCCTCGCCCGGCTTCCATTCGCCGGACTGCAGGCTTTGCAGGATCAGGCCCTTGATCTGCAGGTACAGCGGACTGAACGCGGGGGTCGGCGAGGCCGGCCCCTCGCCGCCGGCGGAAGGACTGTCTGGGAGGGAGGAATGGGCTGCGGCCATGGGGAAAGGGGCGGCGCGAACGCGTCGCCGGGCACCCGGGATGATATCTTATATAAGACATAAGACAAATTGACCGGCGCGGGTTTTCACGGGTACACTCACGGGCTGTCCAGCCGGGCCACCGCAGCTGCGCCGCACCGCCTCGCCGGCACCGTATTCCGCACCAACTTCCTTCGGAGATTCCCATGAGCAAGAAGCCCGTCCGCGTTGCTGTCACCGGCGCCGCCGGCCAGATCGGTTATGCCCTGTTGTTCCGCATCGCCTCCGGCGAAATGCTCGGCAAGGACCAGCCCGTCATCCTGCAACTGCTCGAGATCCCCGACGAGAAGGCCCAGAAGGCGCTCAAGGGCGTGATGATGGAGCTGGAAGACTGCGCCTTCCCGCTGCTGGCCGGCATGGAAGCCCACGGCGACCCGATGACCGCCTTCAAGGACACCGACTACGCGCTGCTGGTCGGCGCCCGTCCGCGCGGCCCCGGCATGGAGCGCAAGGACCTGCTGTCCGCCAACGCCGCCATCTTCACGGCGCAGGGCAAGGCGCTCGACAAGGTCGCCTCGCGCAACGTCAAGGTGCTGGTGGTCGGCAACCCCGCCAACACCAACGCCTACATCGCGATGAAGAGCGCGCCGAGCCTGCCGCGCAAGAACTTCACCGCCATGCTGCGCCTGGACCACAACCGCGCGCTGTCGCAGGTCGCGGCCAAGACCGGCACGCAGGTCAAGGACATCGAGAAGCTGACCGTGTGGGGCAACCACTCGCCGACGATGTACGCCGACTACCGCTTCGCCACCGTCGGCGGCAAGAACGTCAAGGACCTGATCAACGACCAGGGAATGGAACGCCAACACGTTCCTGCCGACCGTCGGCAAGCGCGGCGCCGCGATCATCGAAGCGCGCGGCCTGTCGTCGGCCGCCTCGGCCGCCAACGCCGCCATCGACCACATGCGTGACTGGGCCCCGGGCACCAACGGCAAGTGGGTCACCATGGGCATTCCGTCCGACGGCTGGTACGGCATCCCCAAGGACACGATGTTCGGCTTCCCGGTCACCGTCGAAAACGGCGAGTACAAGGTCGTCGAAGGCACGGAGATCGATGCCTTCTCGCAGGAACGCATCAACGTCACCCTGAAGGAACTGCAGGACGAGCAGCAGGGCGTGGCGCACCTTCTCTGATGACAAATGACGAATGACAGATGACGTCATTTGTCATTGAGCGAAGCGAGTCATTCGTCATGCACCCCAGAGACATCCTTCTCGGCGCCCGGGCGCGCACCGGCACGCTGCCGGTGTGCGACCACTACAGCGGCGTGGAGGCGCGCATGCGCAAGAGCCTGCAGCTGCAGGCCGAGATGGCGCAGGAATTCGGCGCCTGCGTGTTCGACGTCACCCTCGACTGCGAGGACGGCGCCCCGGTAGGCGGCGAGGCGGAGCACGCGGCGCTGGTGGTCGAACTGGCGAAGTCCGCGGCGCCCGATGCGCGCGTCGCGGTGCGCGTCCACCCCGTCGACCACCCGGCCTTCGAGCAGGACATCGCCACCATCGTCGGCGGCGCCGGCGGCCGGCTGGTGCACGTCATGCTGCCCAAGACCGAGTCGGCGGAAGACGTCGCGCGGGCCGTGAAGGCGATCGACGCCGCCGGCGCGCCGCGGTTGCCGGTGCAGGTGCTGATCGAATCGCCCGCGGCCGTGCACCGCGCCTTCGACATCGCGGCGCATCCGCGCGTGCAGTCGCTCAGCTTCGGGCTGATGGACTTCGTCTCCGCGCATGGCGGCGCGATCCCGTCGGACGGCATGGGCGTGCAGGGCCAGTTCACGCATCCGCTGGTGGTGCGGGCCAAGCTCGAGATCGCTTCGGCGGCGCATGCGCACGGCAAGGTGCCTTCGCACGGCGTGGTCACCGAGTTCAAGGACAAGGCGGCCTTCGGCGCGGCGGCGACGCGCGCGGCGCGCGAGTTCGGCTACACGCGCATGTGGAGCATCCACCCCGACCAGATCCGCCCGATCCTCGAGGCTTTCGCGCCCACTGCCAACGAGATTCACAAGGCGTCACACATCCTGTTGGCCGCAGCCGACGCGGGGTGGGCACCGATCAGCTTTGACGGCAAACTGGAAGACCGGGCGAGCTACCGGTATTACTGGCAGGTGCTGGAAAAGGCCCACCAGACCGGCAGGCAGCTCCCCGACGAAGCGCGTGGCTGGTTCAGCCCGCGTCCCTGAAGTACCACGGAGAGACATCCCCCATGAAGTTCCTGATCGCCGCCGTCCTCGCCACTTCGCTGCCGCTCACCGCGCTGGCGCAAGCGCCTGCCAAGCCCGCCGCCGCCGCGGCAAGCCGGCGGCCAAGCCCGCCGCGAAGAAGGCCGACAAGCCGGTGGCCGCCCGGCAGGCGCCGGTGTCCCGCCGCCAGGCCGTCGAGGAAGCGACGCCGCTGGAGGAGCCGGATCCCACCATCAAGCTGAGCGAAGCCGACCGGCCGTCGCCAAGAACGTGCACCGGGCGACATCGCCTGCGAACTCGGTGCCAAGGTCACCATCAAGCCGATGCGCCGCGACGGCTTCTTCCCCGTGCAGCACAAGCTCACGCGCTTCGTGATGCACCCGGTCGACAGCCGCACCGGCGCGATCCGGCTCGAAGACCCGGTGCGCGGCGCGATGTGGCTGCAACTGGGCAACAAGTCGATGCTGATGAACCAGCGGCTCGGCCAGCGCCTGGCGGACGAGTGCCAGAGCCCCGCGCAGGCCAGCGTGGCGGCGGACATGAAGACGCGTCCGGCCGTCAACCTGCTGGAGCCGGCGCCCGCCGCACCGGTGGCGGCCCCCGCGGCCACTGCGCCGCAGGCGCAGACCGGCGCGGGCGTGACCGCCCCGGCGGAAGCGCCGGCCGCAGCCGCGCCCGCCGCGCCGGCCGCGCCGACGCAATGAACCAGAACACCTTGAGAGTTGAACGGAGATCCCATGCTGCAAGCGTACGTTGAACACGTCGCCGAGCGCGCCGCGCTCGGCATCCCGCCCCTGCCCCTGACGGCCAAGCAGACCGCCGACGTCATCGAGCTGCTGAAGTCGGCGCCCGAGAAGGAAGAGGGCTTCCTGCTCGACCTGCTGACGAACCGCGTGCCCCCGGGCGTGGACGACGCGGCGAAGGTCAAGGCCAGCTTCCTGGCGGCGGTTGCGCATGGCGACATCACGGTCCCGGCGCTGCCCCGCGCCAAGGCCACCGAGCTGCTCGGCACGATGGTCGGCGGCTACAACGTCAAGCCGCTGATCGACCTGCTGGACGACGCCGAAACGGCGCCCGTCGCGGCGGAAGCCCTGAAGAAGACGCTGCTGATGTTCGACTTCTTCCACGACGTCGCCGAGAAGGCCAAGGCCAACAACGCCTTCGCCAAGGAAGTGATGCAGTCGTGGGCCGACGCCGAGTGGTTCACCACCCGCGAAGACGTGCCGCAGAAGATCACGGTCAGTGTCTTCAAGGTGCCCGGCGAGACCAACACCGACGACCTGTCGCCGGCGCCGGACGCCCGGTCGCGTCCCGACATCCCGCTGCACGCGCTGGCGATGCTCAAGAACACGCGCGCCGGCGCGGCCTTCGTGCCGGAAGAAGACGGCAAGCGCGGCCCGATCAAGTTCATCGAGGAACTCAAGGCCAAGGGCCACCAGGTCGCCTACGTCGGCGACGTCGTCGGCACCGGCTCTTCGCGCAAGTCCGCCACCAACAGCGTGATCTGGGCCACCGGCCAGACATCCCGTTCGTGCCGAACAAGCGCTTCGGCGGCGTCACCCTCGGCGGCAAGATCGCCCCCATCTTCTTCAACACGCAGGAAGACTCGGGCGCGCTGCCGATCGAAGTCGACGTCTCCGTGCTGGAGATGGGCGACGTGATCGACATCTACCCGTACGAAGGCACGATCGAGAAGGACGGCGCGGTCATCGAGCGCTTCTCGCTCAAGAACGACGTGCTGCTCGACGAAGTGCGCGCCGGCGGCCGCATCAACCTGATCATCGGCCGCTCGCTCACCGCCAAGGCGCGCGAGTTCCCCGGGCCTGCCGGCCTCCACCGTGTTCCGCCTGCCGAAGCCGCCGGTCGATTCCGGCAAGGGCTACACGCTGGCGCAGAAGATGGTCGGCCGCGCGTGCGGCCTGCCGGAAGGCAAGGGCATCCGCCCGGGCACGTACTGCGAACCGCGCATGACCACCGTCGGCAGCCAGGACACCACCGGCCCGATGACGCGCGACGAACTGAAGGACTGGCCTGCCTCGGCTTCTCGGCCGACATGGTGATGCAGTCGTTCTGCCACACCGCTGCTTACCCGAAGTCGGTGGACGTGAAGACGCACCGCGAACTGCCCGCGTTCATCAGCAACCGCGGCGGCGTCGCCCTGCGCCCCGGTGACGGCGTGATCCACTCCTCGCTCAACCGCCTGCTGCTGCCCGACACCGTCGGCACCGGCGGCGACAGCCACACGCGCTTCCCCATCGGCATCAGCTTCCCGGCCGGTTCCGGCCTGGTCGCCTTCGCGGCCGCCACCGGCGTGATGCCGCTGGACATGCCCGAATCGGTGCTGGTGCGCTTCAAGGGCCAGATGCAGCCCGGCATCACGCTGCGCGACCTGGTCCACGCCATTCCGTACTACGCGATCAAGAAGGGCCTGCTCACCGTCGCCAAGGCCGGCAAGGTCAACGCGTTCTCCGGCCGCATCCTCGAGATCGAAGGCCTGCCCGACCTGAAGGTGGAACAGGCTTTCGAGCTGTCCGACGCTTCGGCCGAGCGCTCCGCCGCCGGCTGCACCGTCAAGCTGAACCCCGAGCCGATCAAGGAATACCTCACCAGCAACATCGTGCTGATGAAGAACATGATCGCCCGGGGCTACGCCGACAAGCGTTCGCTCGAGCGGCGCATCCAGGCCGTCGAAGCCTGGCTCGCCAACCCGAACCTGCTCGACGCCGACCAGGACGCCGAGTACGCCGAGATCATCGAGATCGACCTGGCCGAGATCACCGAGCCGCTGCTGTGCTGCCCGAACGACCCCGACGACGTGAAGCCGCTGTCGGCCGTGCAGGACACGAAGATCGACGAGGTCTTCATCGGTTCGTGCATGACGAACATCGGCCACTTCCGCGCCGCGTCCACGCTGCTGGAAGGCAAGCGCGACATCCCCGTCAAGCTGTGGGTGGCGCCGCCGACGCGCATGGACGCCGAGCAGCTGACCAAGGAAGGCCACTACGCCAACTTCGGCGGCGCCGGCGCGCGCACCGAAATGCCGGGCTGCTCGCTGTGCATGGGCAACCAGGCGCAGGTCAAGGAAGGCGCGACGGTCGTCTCCACCTCCACGCGCAACTTCCCGAACCGCCTGGCAAGAACACCAACGTGTTCCCGGCGTCGGCGGAACTGGCGGCCATCGCCTCGAAGCTCGGCCGCATCCCGACCGTGGCCGAGTACCACTCGGACATGGGCGTGATCAACAAGGACGGCGACAAGGTGTACCAGTACCTCAACTTCGACAAGATCGAGGAGTACGCGCAAGCCGCCGCGGAAGTGACCGCCTGACCCTTGCCTTCGCGCAGTGAAAAAGCCGCCCCCGGGGCGGCTTTTTCTTGGGTCGCGCGCAGGGTCAGCGCTGCGTGCGCTGGCCCGGCACGGTGACGGCGCCCGGCGTCGTCACGTTGCCGGAACCCGTGGTGCTGCTGCCCGTGTTGCCGCTGGCGCTGGTGCCCGGGTTCTCGGGCGAACCGCTGCCGGTGCTGCCCGAGCCGTTGGCCGCCGAGCTGCTGCTGCCGCTGGTGGCCGAGCCGGCCGAAGGCGCGCCGTTGTTGCCCGCGGTGTTGCCCGATGCGCCCACGGTGCCGGTGCCGCCCGCGCCCGTGCCCGCCGCCGCGGCGCCGGAGCCGCTGCCGACGCTGGCGCCGCCGGTTGCGCCGCCGCTGCCGCCGGCACCCATGCTCCCGCCGGAGCTCCCGCCCGCGCTGGCACCGACGCCGGCGCCTCCGCTTGCGCCGGCCCCCACGCCGGCACCGCCGGCGCCCGCCGCGCCTTGCGCCAGGCTGGCGCCGACCGCGCCGGCGAGCGCCAGCGCCAACAGGGTGTGATGGAATTTCATGCAAGTTTCCCGGAAGAAGTTGAACAGGAAGCCGAAAGAAAAAGGGCGGCCCGCAGGCCGCCCCGGCCAACGCGCGATCAGTTGCGGTCGGCGCGGGCCGAGCGGATGGTCGGGTCCGAGCCGGAACCGGTCGAGCCGCCCATGGCGGTGGAGCCGCTGCCGGTGCCCATGGAGGAGCTGGCGCCCGTGGAAGTGGAGCCCGAGCCGGTCGAACCCGCCATGCTGCTGCCGGAGCCCGTGCCGCCCGAAGCGCCGAGGGCGGAGCTGCCGCCGGCGGTGCCCGACGACCCCGTGCCCGAGCTGCCGACCGACCGACGAGCTGGTGCCCGTGCTGCCGCTGCTGCCGGTGCCGGCGGTGGAGCCGGCCGTGCCGCCCGCACCCGTGCCCATGCCGGCGCTGCCGGTGGAGGCGCCGCCCGCGCTGGCGCCGGTGCCGGCGCCACCGGACGAGCCGCCCGCCGAGCCGCCGCCGGCGCCCTGCGCCACCGCCACGCTCATGCCGCCGGCGAGGGCGGCCGCAATCAGGCCGAGTTGGAGTTTGGAGACTTTCATGAAGGAACCTCTCGAGATGAAATGAACTGGAATCTGGAACATGCTTCGACGGCGGCACCGTGCGGAGTGGCTGTCGCGACGCCCCGGTGGTGTGCTGTCTGGGTTCATCGTGCGCAGTCCGGAACGTCTGCGCGGTCGGCCTTGCACGTCACGGTGCGTACGCGCCTGCCGACCGGCTGGCCCGGTCCGCGCCTACACGGCGTCGGACACGCCTTTGCGCCGAGCTGCGCCAGCTCAGCGTCTGCTGCTATCGAAAGAAGAGCTTGCGCCGCGCGGCCCGGCAAGCCGTTAGCATCGCCGCACACTCCAGAGGACCCGCAACGATGTTCCGTTCCTTCTTCCTGTCGCGCCGCTGGATGCCCCGGTCCATCCTCGGTACCGCGCTCATCCTGCTCGCCACCGGTACCGCGTCCAGCTCGACGTGCAGATCAACGAATGGTTCGGCAGCTTCTACGACCTGGTGCAGAAGGCGCTGGGCTCGCCGGGCAGCATCACGGCCCCGCAGTACTGGCAGCAGATCCTGACCTTCTTCTCCATCGCGATGATCTACATCACGGTGGCGGTGTTCGTCGACTTCTTCACCCGCCACTACGTCTTTCGCTGGCGGCAGGCGATGAACGACTACTACATGGCCCACTGGCAGCGCTTGCGCACGGTGGAAGGCGCGGCGCAGCGGGTGCAGGAAGACACCATGCGCTTCGCGCGCATCGTCGAGGGGCTCGGCGTGGACCTGATGCGCAGCCTGATGACGCTGGCCGCTTTCCTGCCGATCCTGTGGACGCTCTCGGACAAGATCACCGGGATCCCGATCCTCGGCGCGATCCCGCACTCGCTGGTGTGGGTGTCGCTCGGGTGGGCCCTGTTCGGCACGGTGCTGCTGGCCGTCACCGGCATCCTGCTGCCGGGCCCGGAGTTCCAGAACCAGCGCGTCGAGGCGGCCTACCGCAAGGAGCTCGTCTACGGCGAGGACGATCCCGCGCGCGCGTCGCCGCAGGTGGCGGTGCCGCTCTTCCAGCAGGTGCGCAAGAACTACTTCCGCCTGTACTTCCACTACCTGTACTTCGACGTCGTGAAGTGGTCGTACCTGCAGGCCAGCGTGCTGGTTCCGCTGGTGGCGATGGGGCCGACCGTCATCGCCGGCGTGTTCACGCTGGGGGTGTTCCAGCAGATCGCGCGCGCCTTCGACAAGGTGACGGAATCGTTCCAGTACCTCGTCATGAGCTGGAGCACCATCATCGAGCTGATCTCGGTCTACAAGCGGCTGCGCGCCTTCGAGGCGCGCATCGACAACGAGCCGGAACCGCCGCCGCCGGAGCCGGCGGCGGTCGGCTGACGAAGGTCAGGCCATGGCGCGCAGCGCGGCGGCCGTGGCCTCGTCGGCGGGGAAGAACGTTTCCAGCGCCAGCTCCTGCAGCGTGATGTCGACCGGCGTGCCGAAGATGGTGGTGGTGCTGATGAAGTTGAGCACCCCGGCGTCGGTGCGGAAGCGGAAGGGCATCGCCACGCCGAGCAGCTCGCCGTCGAGCCGCGTCGCATCGGCGTCGGCCGGGACCGGGTAGGCGCGCAGTTCGTCCAGCAGGGCGACCAGCGTCGCATCGCCGGTGGCCTGCACCTGCTGCCGCAGGCGCTCGAACAGGTGGTGGCGCCACTGGCCCAGGGTTCACGATCCGCGGCGCCAGGCCGCGGGGATGCAGGCTCAGGCGGAGCACGTTGGGCTTGCCCCGGAGCAGTTCGGGGTCGACGCCGGCCAGCAGGTGCGGAACCATGGCGTTGGCCGCCAGCAGGTTCCAGTGCCGGTCGACGGCCAGCGCCGGATTCGGTTCGTGGCTCTTCAGGATCAGCTGCACCGCCTCGCGCGCCACCGACAGCGCCGGGTCGTCGAGCGGCCGCTCGCGGTACATCGGCGCGTAGCCGGCCGCCACCAGCAGCGCGTTGCGTTCGCGCAGGGGAACGTCCAGCCGCTCCGCCAGGCGCAGCACCATCTCGCGGCTCGGCGTGGAGCGGCCGTTCTCGACGAAGCTCAGGTGGCGGGTGGAGATCTCGGCCTCGCCGGCGAGGTCCAGCTGGCTCATGCGCCGCCGCAGGCGCCAGCCCCGCAGGTGCTCGCCGAAGGGCTTGGGCGCCGCCGCGGCCGTGCGCGCGGAAGCGGGGAGGGGCGTGGCCAGTGCAGTGTCCATGGCGGCGATGGTAGAGCGGGGCGGCCGTGCCTTCCATGACCTGCGACGTCATGGACGGTGCGCATGCGCGCGGCGACAGTGCGGCCACCAACCACCCGGGGAGCCTGCCATGACCTTCGCCATCCCGCCCCGTTTCCTGCGCGCCGTCCTCTGGGCCGACGCCGTCTCCGGCGCCGCCACCGCGCTGCTGCATTTCGCCCTGCCGGACGTGCTGGGCGGCTGGTTCGGCCTTGCGCCCTCCCTGCTGCTGGCCAGTGCCGTGGCCATCCCGGCCTACGTCGTGCTCGCCGGATCCCCGGCCGTGCGGGAGGCGCCGCCGCGCGGCGCGGTGCGCGTGCTCGCCTTCGGCAACATCGCCTGGGCGATCGGCTGCCTCGCGCTGCTGTTCGGCGGCATCGCGGGCACCGGCCTGGGCCAGCCTACCCGGTCGTGCAGGCGGTTGCCGTCGGCGTGCTGGGCGAACTGCAATGGCTTGCGGCGCGGCGCCCGTTCGCCGGCCGTCCGGCCTTCGAATAGCGGCGGCGCGGGGGCTTTCTCTTCTTGTATGCTGCCCCATTCACCCGTCGAAGAGAGAGCCTTTTCCCATGACCCGCGTATTCAATTTCAGCCCCGGACCCGCCACCCTGCCCGAGCCCGTGCTGCGGCAAGCGGCCTCCGAGATGCTGGACTGGCGCGGCAGCGGCATGTCGGTGATGGAGATGAGCCACCGCGGCAAGGAGTTCATGTCGATCCACGCCGAGGCCGAAGCCACGCTGCGCGAGCTGATGGGCATCCCCGGCAACTACAAGGTGCTGTTCATGCAGGGCGGCGCCATCGGCGAGAACGCCATCGTGCCGATGAACCTGATCGGCCGCAGCGGCCGCGCCGACTACGTGCTGACCGGCGACTGGTCGAAGAAGTCGCAGAAGGAGGCGAAGAACTTCGGCACCGTCAACGTGGCGGCCACCGGCGAAGCCTCGAAGTTCACCGCGTTGCCGCCGCAGCCGGACTGGAAGCTCGACCCCGGCGCCTCGTACGTGCACATCTGCTCGAACGAAACCATCGGCGGCGTGCAGTTCCACTGGACCCCCGACACCGGCGCGGTGCCGCTGGTGGCCGACATGTCGTCCGACATCCTGTCGCGCCCGGTCGACGTCAGCAAGTACGGCCTGATCTACGCCGGCGCGCAAAGAACATGGGCCCGTCGGGCCTCACCGTCGTGATCGTCCGCGACGACCTGCTGGGCCACGCGCTGCCGGTCACGCCGTCGGCCTTCAACTACCAGTTGCAGGCCGAGAACGACTCGATGTACAACACGCCCCCGACGTACGCGATCTACATCATGGGCCTGGTGCTGCAGCACTTCAAGCAGATGGGCGGCATGGCCGCCATCGAGGAGCGCAACCGCGCCAAGGCGAAGGTGCTGTACGACTTCCTCGACGCCAGCAGCTTCTACCGCAACCCGGTCGCCCGTGCCGACCGCTCGCTGATGAACGTGCCCTTCTGGCTGAAGGACGATGCGCTCGACGCGGAGTTCCTCCGGGCGCGCAGGCGCGCGGCATGATCCAGCTCAAGGGCCACCGTTCGGTGGGCGGCATGCGCGCCTCGATCTACAACGCCATGCCCATCGAGGGCGTACAGGCGCTGGTGCGGTACATGCGGGAATTCGAGAAGAGCCATGCCTAGCGCGGCGTCGCGGCCGTTCGCGGTGCTGGTGCTCAACCAGATCTCCCGCTGCGGCCTCGACCGCCTGCCGGCGGCGGACTTCCGCGTCGGCAAGGACATCGCGCAGCCCGACGCCATTCTGGTGCGCTCGGCGGACCTGCACGCGATGGACATCCCGCCTTCGGTGCAGGCCATCGGCCGCTGCGGCGCCGGCACCAACAACATCCCCGTGCCGGCGATGAGCGCGCGCGGCGTGCCCGTGTTCAACGCGCCCGGCGGCAACGCCAATGCCGTCAAGGAACTGGTGATCGCGGGCATGCTGATGGCGGCGCGCAACCGGCGCCGGCGCAGCGCTTCGTCTCCGGGCTCGACGCGGCCGACCCGCAACTGGAGCGGACGGTCGAAGAAGGCAAGAAGTCCTTCGCCGGCTTCGAGCTCGCGGGCCAGACGCTGGGCGTGATCGGCCTCGGCAAGATCGGCTGCCTCGTGGCCGACGCCGCGATCAAGCTGGGCATGAACGTGATGGGCTACGACCCCGAGATCACGGTCGACGCGGCCCGGAGCCTGCCGTCGCAGGTCAAGCGGGCGGCGAGCGTGCCCGACGTGCTGAAGAACAGCCATTTCGTCACGCTGCACGTGCCGCTGGTCAAGGCCACGCGGCACCTCGTGGGCGCCGACAACGTCGGGCTGATGCGCGAAGGCGCCGTGCTGCTGAATTTCTCGCGCGAAGGCGTGGTCGACGACGACTCGGTGGTGCGCGCGCTGGATGCGGGCGCGCTGGCCTGGTACGTCTGCGATTTCCCGCATCCGGGCGTGCTGGGCCGGGCCAAGGTGCTGGCGCTGCCGCACTGGCGCCTCGACGCGCGAGGCGGAGGACAACTGCGCGGTGATGGTGGCCGACCAGCTGCGCGATTACCTGCGGCACGGCAACATCTGCAACGCCGTGAACTTCCCGCAGGTGCACATGCCGCGCGAATCGCAGTGGCGCATCGCCATCGCCAACGCCAACGTGCCCAACATGCTGGGGCAGATCTCCACCGCCATGGCCCACGCCGGGCTGAACATCCACAACATGGTCAACAAGTCGCGCGGCGACATGGCCTACACGCTGGTGGACGTCGACAGCGCCGTGAAGGACGAGGTGCTCGCCACCCTGCGCGGCATCGAGGGCGTGCTGGCGGTGCGCTACCTGCCGGCTTGAAAGCGGGAGCGGACCTCCAGAACGCAGAGGGCGCAGAGATTGCGCAGAAGTCGCAGAAGGAAACCAAAAACCTTTTGGTTTTTCTTTGACTTTTCTGCGTCCTCTGCGATTCCTTTGCGCCCTCTGCGTTCCGGCTGTCCGCTCCCGCCTTTCCCCTGCCTTCCCCGTGGAAGGCCGCGTGTTGGCACAATGGGCCAAACCAACAACAGAGGCCGAGAATGACCCACGCTTTCGCCCACACGCTCAAGACCTTCAAGGCCGGCGGCGGCCGCACCGGCAAGCTGTATTCCCTGCCTGCCCCGGCCGAAGAGTTCCCCAAGGTCAAGCGGCTGCCGGTTTCCATGCGCATCGTGCTCGAATCGGTGCTGCGCAACTGCGACGGCAAGAAGGTCACCGCCGAGCACGTGCGGCAGGTTGCCAACTGGTTCCCGCAGGCGGACCGCACCGCCGAAATCCCCTTCGTGGTGGCCCGCGTGGTGCTGCAGGACTTCACCGGCGTGCCGCTGCTGGCCGACCTGGCCGCGATGCGCAGCGCGGCGCAACGGCTGGGCAAGGACGTCGGCCGCATCGAGCCGCTGGTGCCGGTGGACCTGGTGGTCGACCACTCGATCATGATCGACTACTACGGCCGCAAGGACGCCGTCGACCTCAACATGAAGCTCGAGTTCCAGCGCAACCGGGAGCGCTACGAGTTCATGAAGTGGGGCATGCAGGCCTTCGACACCTTCGGCGTCGTGCCGCCCGGCTTCGGCATCGTCCACCGTGTGAACCTGGAATACCCGGCGCGCGGCGTGCACCAGGACGCCGGGGGCGTGAGCTACTTCGACTCGCTGGTCGGCACCGACAGCCACACCACCATGATCAACGGGGTGGGCGTGGTGGGATGGGGCGTCGGCGGCATCGAAGGCGAGGCCGCCATGCTGGGCCAGCCGGTGTACTTCCTCACGCCCGACGTCGTGGGCTTCGAGCTCACCGGCCGGCTGCGCGAAGGCTGCACCGCCACCGACCTCGTGCTCACGGTCACCGAGATCCTGCGCAAGCACAAGGTGGTGGGCAAGTTCGTCGAGTTCTTCGGCGAGGGCACCCGCAGCCTGTCGGTGCCCGACCGCGCGACCATCGCCAACATGGCGCCCGAGTACGGCGCCACCATGGGCTTCTTCCCGGTGGACGAGAAGACGATCGAGTACTTCACCGGCACCGGCCGCACCGCCGACGAGATCCGGTCGTTCGAGAACTACTTCCGCGCGCAGGGCATGTTCGGCGTGCCGATGCCCGGCGAGATCGACTACACCTCGGTCGTCAAGCTCGACCTCGGCGAGGTGACACCCAGCCTGTCCGGCCCGAAGCGGCCGCAGGACCGCATCGAGCTCGGCAAGGTGGCGCGCACCTTCGAGGCGCTGTTCTCGCGCCCGATCGCCGAGAACGGCTTCAACCAGCCGCCCGAAATGCTGATGACGCGCCACCGGTGGAGCGCGAGGGCGAGAACGAAGACCGCACGCCGGAGAATCCGCCGCTGCCCCACAACCCGCCGCGCTTCGAGCTGGAGATGGAAGCGAACAAGCCCACGCTGCCGGCGGCCGGTGCGCTGTCGGTGCCGGCGAAGGTGGAGCCGCACGACGTCACCATCGGCAACGGCGACGTGCTGATCGCGGCCATCACGAGCTGCACCAACACCTCCAACCCCGGCGTGCTGCTGGCCGCGGGCCTGCTGGCGAAGAAGGCCGTCGAGAAGGGCCTGCGCGTCAAGCCGCACATCAAGACCTCGCTCGCGCCCGGCTCGCGCATCGTCACCGAGTACCTCACGCAATCCGGCCTGCTGCCCTACCGGAGCAGCTCGGCTTCGCGGTGGCGGGCTACGGCTGCACCACCTGCATCGGCAACGCCGGCGACCTCACGCCCGAGATCAACGAAGCCATCACCAAGAGCGACCTGGTGTGCGCCGCGGTGCTGTCGGGCAACCGCAACTTCGAGGCGCGCATCCACCCGAACCTGAAGGCGAACTTCCCCGCCAGCCCGCCGCTGGTGGTGGCGTACGCCATCGCGGGCACGGTGCTGAAGGACCTGATGACGGAGCCGGTGGGGCAGGGCGCCGACGGCAGGACGTCTGGCTCGGCGACATCTGGCCGAGCAGCGACGAGATCCACAAGCTGATGAAGTACGCCATGAACGGCAAGGCCTTCCGCGCCAACTACGGCAAGGTCAAGACCGAGCCGGGCGAGCTGTGGGAGCGCATCGAGGGCGTCTCGGGCGACACCTACAACTGGCCCACCAGCACCTACATCGCCGAGCCGCCGTTCTTCCAGACTTCCGCATGGAGCCGCCGGTGGCGGGCGCCGGCGCCGACCCGCTGGCGATCCGCAACGCGCGGATCATCGCCATGTTCGGCGACTCGATCACCACCGACCACATCTCGCCCGCGGGATCGATCAAGGACACCTCGCCCGCGGGCAAGTACCTGCAGGAGCACGGCGTGCGCAAGCCGGACTTCAACAGCTACGGCGCGCGCCGCGGCAACCACGAGGTGATGATGCGCGGCACTTTCGCCAACGTGCGCATCAAGAACCTGATGATCCCCGCGGGCGCCGACGGCTCGCGCGAGGAGGGCGGCGTGACGATGTACCGCGACGCGCAGGGCAACGCCGAGAAGATGTTCATCTACGACGCCGCCATGAAGTACATCGCCGAAGGCAAGCCCACGGTGATCTTCGCCGGCGAGGAATACGGCACCGGCTCGTCGCGCGACTGGGCGGCCAAGGGCACGCAGCTGCTGGGCATCAAGGCCGTGGTGGCGCGCAGCTTCGAGCGCATCCACCGCAGCAACCTGGTGGGCATGGGCGTGCTGCCGCTGCAGTTCCGGGCAGCGCGACCTGGCAGTCGCTGCGCCTCGACGGCTCCGAGCTGATCGACATCATTCCCGACCCCGAACTGCGGCCGCAGAGCGATGCCACGCTGGTGGTGACGCGCAAGGACGGCAGCCGCCGAGGTGGTGCCGCTCACGCTGCGCATCGACACGCCGATCGAGGTCGACTACTACCTGCACGGCGGGATCCTTCCGTTCGTGCTGCGGCAGTTGCTGGCGGAGTGACGCGCGAGCTGCTGGTCGCGGGCGGCGGGATCGGCGGGCTCGCGGCCGCCATCGCGGCGCGGCGCGCCGGTTGGGAGGCGCGCCTGTTCGAGCAGGCGTGGGTCTTGTCCGAGGTCGGCGCCGGCATCCAGCTCGGGCCGAACGCCACGCGCATCCTGGCCGAATGGGGCCTCCTCGAAGGCGAGCTGCGCGAACGCGCTTTCACGCCGCAGCGCGTGCGCTTGCGCGACGGCCTCGATGGCGGCGAACTCGGCAGCCTGTCGGTGGGCGACATGGAACAGCGCTACGGCGCGCCCTACCTCACCGTGCACCGCGCCGACCTGCAGGCCGCCTTGCTGGCTGCCGCGCGAAACGCGGGCATGCGCCTGCACACCGGCCGCAAGGTGGAGAAGGTGAGCGAGCACGAGGGCTGCGTGCGCGCCACGGCCGGCCCGGGCCCCGAGGTCGAAGCCGAAGCGCTGGTGGCCGCCGACGGCCTGTGGAGCGAGGTGCGCGCTCAGGTCGTGGGCGACGGCCCGCCCGAGCGCACGGGCCATCTCGCTTACCGCGGGCTGGTGCTGCAGGCCGACCTGCCGCCGCCGCTGCGCAGCCGCGAAGTCACCGTCTGGCTGGCGCCGCGCATGCACCTGGTGACCTATCCGGTGCGCGGTGGCGACGTGCTCAATGCGGTCTGCATCGTCGAAGGCAGCGTCGCCGGCGATCCGCGCGACTGGGACCAGCTTGCCGTGCGCACCGAACTCGAAGCCGCGCTGGGCCCGGTCGATGCGCAGGTGCGCGAGCAGATCGCGGCGATCCCGGAGTGGCGGCTCTGGGCGCTGCACGACCGCCCGCCGGTGCCGACGGCCGACTACCTGGCGCAAGGCCGCATCGCGTTGCTGGGCGACGCCGCGCACCCGATGCGGCCCTACCTCGCGCAGGGCGCCGGCATGGCGATCGAAGATGCGCGCGAACTGCAGCGCGTGCTGGCCATCGCCGACGATCGCGTGGTGGACGTGCCCACCGCGTTCCGCCGCTATGCGCTCAATCGCTGGCAGCGCGTGGCGCGCGTGCAGGCGCGCTCACGGCGCAACGGCACGATCTTCCACGCCCGGGGACCGCTGCGCGCGGCTCGCAACCTCGGGTTGCGGATGCTGGGCGGGCGGCTGATGGACCAGCCGTGGTTGTACGCCGCATAGGTTCGCGGCCGCCGCGTTAAGCACGCATTAATCCTGCCCTTGCAGACTGCCCGCGTTCCCTCATCCGGGAGCGGTTCCAGCCTGCAGCCTGTCGCGGGCGAAAAGGAGTGAGATCCGATGCCTGCAATGTCCAAGCTGGTCGACGGCCTGCGCCGGCCCGCCGCTGCGCTGGCCGTGGCGGCCCCGGCCGCCTGCGGTGGAGGAGGCGACGACGTCCCCGAAGCAGTGGCGAAGGGGTCCGCCCGCCGAGGGGGCGTCGAGGTCACGTCCCTGCAAGCCGCTTCGCGGGCTGCGTCGGTCCAGCGCGTCGCCCAGCCGGCCAACACCGAAGGCCGCCTGCTGGCGTCGAACTGCTTCCAGTGCCACGGCACCGGCGGCACCGGCGGCTTCGACGGCATCCGCGGCAAGGAGGCCGGGGAAGCGGCGGAGTTCCTGCGCAAGTCGGCGGGCAGCAGCATCATGGCCGCCCATGTCCGGGGCTACACCCGCGAGCAGCTCCAGGCCATCGTGGCCTACCTGCGGCAACGCTGAACGCAAGGAGACCCCCATGAAAGACGACATCCGCGATACGGTCCTGCGCCGCCGCCTGTTGCAGCTGGCCGCCACCGGCGCCCTCGGCGCCCTGTTGCCCCTCACCGGCAGCGGCCGCGAGCGGGACGACGAGGACGAGGGCGACGGCAAGCCCACGACCTTCGCGCTCGCCCGCACCGGCCCCAAGGGCCACGTGGTGGTGGTGGGCGGCGGCATGGCGGGCGCCACCGCCGCCAAGTACCTGCGGCTGTGGGGCGGCGCCGGCTTGAAGGTCACGCTGGTCGAGGCCGAAGCTGCCTACACCTCCAACATCATGAGCAACCTGGTGCTCAACGGCAGCCGCAGCATCGGCAGCCTGCAGTACACGCACGCCGACCTCGAGGCGAAGTACGGCGTCGTGCGCCGCCGTGCCGCGCTCACCGGGATCTCGGTGGCCGACCGGCGCATCGCGCTCTCCGACGGCAGCTCGCTCGCGTACGACCGGCTGGTCCCGGCGCCCGGCATCGAGTTCGAGGAGGCGTACGGCCTGACCGAGCGCGACTACGCGGGCAAGACGCCGCATGCATGGCGCGCCGGGCCGCAGACCGAGCTGCTGCGGCGGCAACTGGCCGGCATGCGCGCCGGCGGCACCTTCGTGATGACGATCCCGCGCGCACCGTACCGCTGCCCGCCCGGACCGTACGAGCGCGCCTGCGTCGTGGCCGATTTCCTCTCCCGGCAAAAGGGCGCCGGCGCGAAGGTCGTGGTGCTCGACGAGAACCCCGGCATCCGGCGGAGGTGCACAACTTCACGCGCGCCTTCGAGGTGATCCATGACGGCGTGATCGACTACCAGCCGGCCGCCACCGGCATCGTGATCGACGCGGACAGCAAGGTGGTCCGCTACACCGACGCCCTCGGCACCCACCGCGTGGTGCAGGCACAGGTGGTCAACCCGATCGCGCCGCACCGGGCCGCGGGCAGCGCGGCGGGCGGCTGGCTGGCGGCAGCGGGGCTCGCCAACGGCAACGGCGGCCGCTGGGCCCGGGTCGACGTCCGCAGCTACGCGTCGACGGCGCCGGGTGCGTCGGCGATCCACGTGCTCGGCGACGCCGCGCAGAGCGGCCTGCCCAAGGCCGGACACGTCGCCAACCAGGAGGCGAAGATCTGCGCCGACGCGATCGTGCGCCTCATGGGCGGCGGACACCCGGATCCGGCCCCCGTGGCGAATTCCGCCTGCTACTCGCCCATCACCGCGACCACGGCCTCGTGGCTGACGGCGGTCTACCAGTACGACCCGGCCACGCAGTCGATGCGCATCGCCGGCCAGACCCGCGCGGGCCCCGGACAGCTGGCGCAGCCCGACGGCAGCGCGATGGCGCCCACCGAGGCCTCGCGCATCGATGCCGGGAACTTCAAGCAGATGAACACCGGTTCCGCACCCTGATGGGCGACAGCTTCGGCTGAAAGCCTGGCGCGCTACAGCGAGGTGCGCAGCCGCCAGATCTCCGGGAACAGCACCACGTCCAGCATCTTGCGCAGGTAGCTCACGCCGCCCGTGCCGCCGGTGCCGCGCTTGAAGCCGATGATGCGTTCCACCGTCGTCACGTGGCGGAAGCGCCAGAGGCGGAAGGCGTCCTCGAGGTCGGTCAGTTCCTCGCCGAGCTGGTACAGGTCCCAGTGCTGTTCCGGGTTCCGGTACACCACCAGCCAGGCTTGCTCCACGGCGTCGCTGGCCTCGTAAGGCTGGCTCCAGTCGCGCTCCGGTGCGAAGCCGGGATCTGCAGCCCGCGCCGCGCGAGGAGCCGCAGCGACTCGTCGTACAGCGACGGCAGTTCGTGCGCCTGCTGCACCACCGACAGCCGTTCGGCGTGATGCTCGTGCGGCTTGAGCATCGCGGCGTTCTTGTTGCCCGGCGGAACTCGATGCAGCGGTACTGGAAGCTCTGGAAGCCGCTCGAGCTGGCGAGGTAGGGACGGATGGCGCTGTATTCCGCCGGCGTCATGGTGGCCAGACGTCCCGTGGCGTGCACCAGCTGCTCCATGATCTTCGACACGCGCGCGAGCATCTTGAAGGCCGGCTGCAGCTTGTCGTGCGCGATGTTCTCGATCGCGGCCGACAGCTCGTGGAGCATCAGCTTCATCCACAGCTCGCTGGTCTGGTGCTGCACGATGAACAGCATCTCGTTGTGGTCCGGCGAAAGCGGCCGCTGCGCGCTCAGGATCGGGTCGAGCTGCAGGTAGTCGCCGTAGCTCATGGACTGGCTGAAGTCCAGCTGCGCCTTCTCGGCGTGGACGATGTCTTCGGGCTTGGTGGGTTCCATGTCAGGTCACCGCCTGCGCGCGGCTGAATTCGGGGCGTTCCCATTCGCGCTCCGCCAGCACCTGCCGCAGGTGTTCGGCGGCGTGCCACACCTCCTCGAAGCCGAGGTACAGCGGCGTGAAGCCGAAGCGCAGGATGTCGGGCGCACCGGCGCGGAAGTCGCCGATCACGCCGCGCGCGATCAGAGCCTGCACGATCGCGTAGGCGCCGGTGTCGCGCGTGAGGCAGACCTGCGAGCCGCGTTGCGCGTGGCCGCGCGGCGTCGCGAGGCCCGGCCGTGGCCGGCGCAACGCTCTTCGACCAGCGTGATGAACAGGTCCGTGAGCGCGAGCGACTTGCGCCGCAATGCGGCCATGCCGCCGAGCGGCTGCACCTGCGCGAAGACGTCGAGTCCGCATTCGAGCGCCGTCATGCTCAGGATCGGCTGCGTGCCGCACAAGTAGCGCGCGATGCCGGCGGCCGGCTGGTAGTCGGGCGTGAAGGCGAACGGCGCCGCGTGGCTCCACCAGCCGGCCAGCGGCTGCCAGAAGCGTTCGGCGTGGCGCGGGTGCACCCAGGCGAACGCGGGCGCGCCCGGGCCGCCATTGAGGTACTTGTAGCCGCAGCCGACCGCGAAGTCGGCCCCGGCGCCGTTCAGGTCGACTTCCACGGCGCCGGCGCTGTGTGCCAGTCCCAGACCGCGAGGGCGCCGGCCTCGTGCGCGGCGCGCGTCACGGCCTGCATGTCGTGCATGGCGCCGGTGCGGTAGTTCACGTGCGTGAGCATCAGCACGGCGGTGTCTTCGCGCAGCGCGGTGGCGATCTCCGCCGCTTCGATCAGCTGCAGGCGGAAGCCGCGCTCGCGGCACAGCGCTTCGGCGATATAGAGGTCGGTGGGGAAGTTGCTGCGTTCGCTCAGCACCACGTCGCGGCCGGGGCTGTCCGCGGCCACGATGGAGAGCGCGGCGCTCAGGACCTTGTACAGGTTGATCGAGGTGCTGTCGGTCGCCACCAGTTCGCCGGGGCCGGCGCCCACCAGCGGCGCGATCTTGTCGCCCAGCCGGCGCGGCATCTCGTACCAGCCGGCGCTGTTCCGGGGCGGATCAGGCCTTCGCCCCACTCCTGCTGCACCGCCTGCGCGATGCGCGCGGGCGCGGATCGGGGCAGGGGCCCGAGCGAATTGCCATCGAGGTAGATGACGCCATCGGGCAGGGTGAACAGGTCGCGCAAGGGGCGCAGCGGATCGCGCGCGTCGAGGGCGCGGCAGTCCTCCGGGGTGGTCTTCGTCGGCATGCGGAAAAGTGTGCGCCGCCCGCGGAAACCGTGGTGTCGGTTAATCCCAACAGGCCCCAAATTTGTTCAGGCTTAAAGCATCTGCGGGTCGAGCGGCGCCATGCCGTGGCGCGCGCGCGCCTTCTCGCAGCCGTAGCTGCCGGGCTCCAGTTCGCGGCAGGGATTGGGACGCCACTCGTAGATGCCGCAGGCGGCACGCTCGCCGACCTTGCCGGTCAGTGCGGCGCAACGGATCGGCACGTGGTCGGTGCCGCGCATGCGCCGGTGTTGCCCGTCACTTCGACCGCCAGGCCGTCAGGCACCGTGCCGCCCATGTGGCTCATCTCGTAGACGGCGAAGTCGACGCGGTAGGCGGCGCAGCACGCACCGCATGCCGGCAGCAGGGGTGGAGGGAATCAGCCATGGGCGTCAACCGCCGATGCCGCCGGCGCGTTGCGGGAGGGCTGTATGGATAACCAGTCTTTCACTTCAACCAAGGAGAGCACCATGGAACTGCAGATCGCGCGCCAGATTATCGACACCCTTGCGCAGGGGATCCACCCGGTCACCGGCGAAGCCATGCCGGAAGACAGCCCGTACAACGCGCCGCCGGTGATCCGGGCGCTGCACGCGGTGTCGCGCGCGCTCGACGACGGCGGCGCGAGCGAGCCCGCGCGTTCGCGCCGCTCGCTGCCGCCGAACGCGGGCAAGCCGTGGTCGGGCCAGGAAGACGCCGCGCTGGAAACGGCTTTCGATGCGGGCATCGCCATGAAGCAGGTGGCCGAGGAACTGGGCCGCACGCCGTTCGCGGTCGAACAGCGGCTGGTCAAGCTGGGCAAGGTGCAGGCGCCGGCCGGCGGCGGCCGCTTCGGCCGTGCCAACGGCGCGGCGGCAGCGTCCTAGTCGACCTTGCCGAGCAGGAGGAACTCCATCAGCGCCTTCTGCACGTGCATGCGGTTCTCGGCCTCGTCCCACACCACCGATTGCGGGCCGTCGATCACTTCGGCTTCGACTTCTTCGCCGCGGTGGGCGGGCAGGCAGTGCATGAAGAGGGCGTCGGGCTTGGCCACGCGCATCATGTCGGTGTCGACGCACCAGTCGGCGAAGGCCTTGCGGCGCTCCTCGTTCTCGGCTTCAAAGCCCATGCTGGTCCACACGTCGGTGGTCACGAGGTCAGCGCCGCGGCAGGCTTCCATGGGGTCCTTGAAGACCTTGTAGCTGTCGCGGCTGCGGATGCCGGCCACCGCTTGGTCCACCTCGTAGCCGGTGGGCGTGCTCAGGTGCACCGTGAAGCCGAGCAGGTCGGCGGCCTGCAGCCGGTGTTGGCCATGTTGTTGCCGTCGCCCACCCACGCGACCACCTTGCCCTTGAGCAGCGCCGGGTCCAGCGCGCCCTGCGCGTCGAGGCCGCGGTACTCCGGGAAGGTGAAGATGTCCGCCAGGGATCTGGCAGGGGTGGAACTCGTTGGTCAGGCCGTTGATCACGGGCACGCGCGAGTGCTCGGCGAACTTCTCGATCTTGTCCTGCCGAAGGTGCGGATCATCACCAGGGTCGACCATGCGGCTGATGACCTTGGCGCTGTCCTCGATGGGCTCGGCGCGGCCCAGCTGGCTGTCGCCGGTGGTCAGGTGCACCACCGAGCCGCCGAGCTGGTACATGCCGGCCTCGAAGCTCACGCGGGTGCGCGTGGACGCCTTCTCGAAGATCATCGCCAGCGTGCGGTCGGCCAGCGGATGGTGCTTCTCGTAGCGCTTGAACTTGCTCTTGAGCGCGGCGGCGCGCTGCAGGATCCAGTGGTGTTCTGCGGCGGTGAAGTCGCTGAACTGCAGGAAGTGGCGGAGCGGGTGCGGCGGGTTCATTGGTCGAGGAACTCCCGCACCAGCGGCGCCAGGATGGCAACGATCTCGTCGGCGTTTGCTTCGGTCGTGATCAGCGGCGGCAGCAGGCGCACCACCGTGTCGGCCGTCACGCTGATCAGCAGGCCGGCGTCGGCGGCGCGCTGCGTCAGCACGTTGCAGTTCTTCGCCAGCTCCATGCCGATCATCAGGCCCTGGCCGCGGATTTCGGTCACGCCGCGCAGGCCGCCCAGCTCGCGCGCCAGCGCGCCCTTGAGGTGCGCGCCGACCCGCGAGGCGTTCTCCAGCAGCCCGTCTTCTTCCATGATGCGGATGGTCTCGACCCCGGCGCGCATCGCCAGCGGGTTGCCGCCGAAGGTGGTGCCGTGGTTGCCCGGCTGGAAGATGTCGGCGGCCCGCGGGCCGGCCACCACGGCGGCGATCGGCACGCCGGAGCCCGCCCTTGGCCAGCGGCATCACGTCCGGCACGATGCCGGCCCACTGGTGCGCGAACCACTTGCCGGTGCGGCCCATGCCGCATTGCACCTCGTCGATCATCAGCAGCCAGTTCTTCTGGTCGCACAGCTCCCGCACCTTCTGCAGGTAGTCGACGCGCATGGCGTTGATGCCGCCTTCGCCCCGATGGTTTCGAAGAACACCGCCACCACGTTCCTGTTGCCGTCGGTGGCCTGGCGCAGCGCGTCGATGTCGTTGAGCGGCACGCGGATGAAGCCTTCGACCAGAGGGCCGAAGCCCTTCTGGACCTTCTCGTTGCCGGTGGCGGACAACGTGGCGATGCTGCGGCCGTGGAAGGCCTTCTCGTACACCACGATCTCCGGGCGCTCGATGCCGCGGTCGTGGCCGAACTTGCGGGCCAGCTTGATCGCGGCCTCGTTCGCCTCCGGCCGGTCGAGCCGAAGAAGACGTTGGTCATGCCGGACAGCTCCACCAGCTTGGCCGCCAGCTTCTCCTGGTTGGGCACGTGGTAGTAGTTGCAGCTGTGGATGATCTTGGCCACCGGGTCCTGCAGCGCGGGCACCAGCTTGGGGTGGTTGTGCCCCAGCGTGTTCACGGCGATGCCGGCCAGCGCGTCCGTGGTAGCGCTTGCCGTCGACGTCCCACACGTACACGCCATCGCCGTGCGACAGGGCGATCGGCAGCCGGCCGTAGGTGTTCATGGTGTGGGGCGACGCCGCCTTGGTCTGGGCCATTGCTTTCCTCTGCGCAAATGAAATCGGCTCAACGGTGCGGTGGCACGAGTGAGCCGTTGGAGCACGATTGTAGGCACACGGCTTGCCTGCAATGCTTGAGAATTCCGCATCACTGCGATGCGTCCGCGCGCACGCCGCGCCGGGCGCCAAGTCTTATATAAGATAGAATACTTGTGCGCTGCAGCACCGGCCTTCAGGTGCCTTCCGCCCGCAACTCCACCCATGGTTTCCAGCTCCGCCAAAGAAGTGTTCATCCGTGGGATCACCTCGGATGGGCGCACCTTCCGTCCCAGCGACTGGGCGGAGCGGCTGGCCGGCGTGATGAGCTCCTTCCGCCCCGGCGGCGCCCGCGCGGGCAGCCACCTGAGCTACTCGCCCCGGTGCGTGCCGACCGTGATCAACGGCGTCAAGTGCGTCATCGTCAACAGCGAACTGCGCAGCCACGAACCGATGGCCCGGGACTTCGTGCTGAACTTCGCCAAGGACAACGACCTGCAGGTGGGCGAGGCGTGCCTGCTGCCGGACCGCGACGAGAAGAAGTAGGCGGGCAACAAAAAACCGCCCGAAGGCGGTTCATGCTTTTGCTTGCTGGCAGCGCACCCGTTTCAAACGGCGGAGGCTTTCGCCTCCGGGCTGTGCCTGATGACGATCAGGCGGCGGGGGTGGCGGCGGCCGGCCCTTGACCTTGGCCGACAGGCGGCTCTTGTCGCGAGCGGCCTTGTTCTTGTGGAAGATGCCCTTGTCGGCGACGATGTCCACGATCGACTGCGCCTTGGCAAACAGTTCGGTCGCCTTGACCTTGTCGCCGGCCGGACGGCCTTTTCGACGTTCTTGACGGCGGTGCGGTACTTGGAACGCAGCGAGGTATTGGCTGCGTTGAGCTTGACGTCCTGGCGGGCGCGCTTGCGGCCCGACGCCGCGAGGGTTCTTCTTTTTCGGTTTGGCTGAAGCCATGAATGATTCCTTAGGTGTCTGAGGATGTTGCCAGCAGCAAAGCCCGCGATTATAGCCCGCCGGGGCTTTTCGGCCAGCGCAGGGGCATTGCCCCCGGGGAGGGCGGGCTACACTCGCGCCGGTGAGCCTGTTCAAAGCCGCCGGCACCGTCTCCCTCCTCACCCTGGCGTCGCGCGTCACCGGCCTGCTCCGGGACGTGCTGTTCGCGTCGATGTTCGGCGTCAGCGCGCTCACCGACGCCTTCTACGTCGCCTTCCGCATCCCCAACCTGTTCCGCCGCATCCTGGGCGAGGGCGCCTTCAGCCAGGCCTTCGTGCCGGTGCTGGCCGCCACCCGCACCACCGACGGCGACGCCGGGGCGAAGCAGCTGGTCGACCACGTGTCGACCCTGCTGCTGTGGACGCTGGTGCTGCTGTGCATCGCGGGCGTGGTCGGCGCGCCGCTGCTGGTGTGGGCCCGGCCAGCGGCATGCAGAAGACGCCGCAAGCGTACGACGCCGCGGTGCTGATGACGCGCTGGATGTTCCCGTACATCGGCTTCATGTCGCTGGTGGCGCTGGCCGGCGGCATCCTGAACACCGGAAGAAGTTCGCGGTCCCGGCGGCCTCGCCGGTGCTGCTGAACCTGTCGCTGATCGCCTCCATCGTGCTGCTGGCGCCCTGGTTCCAGCGCATCGGCATCCAGCCGATCTACTCGCAGGCCGTGGGCGTGATGGTCGGTGGCGTGCTGCAGCTGGCGATCCAGCTGCCGGCGCTGCGGCGCCTCGGGATGGCGCCGCGCATCGGGTCGCCGTTCGCGGGCATCCGCGCTGCGTGGCGCGACCCGGGCACGCGCAAGATCCTCGGGCTGATGGTGCCGGCGCTGATCGGCGTCAGCGTCGCCCAGATTTCCCTGTTGATCAACACGCAGATCGCGTCCTACCTGCGCGCGGGCAGCGTCAGCTGGCTCAACAACGCCGACCGCCTGATGGAGTTCCCGACCGCCTTGCTGGGCGTGGCGCTGGGCGTCGTCCTCATGCCGCAACTCGCCGCGGCGCGCCGGCGGCGGCGACCAGGAGCGCTATTCGGCCATGCTGGACTGGGGCCTGCGGCTCGTGGTGCTGCTGGCGGTTCCCGCGTCGATCGGCCTGCTGGTGTTCGCCACGCCGCTGGTGGCCACGCTGTTCCACTACGGCGCCTTCAGCGACGCCGACGTGCGCCAGTCGCCATCGCGCTGGCGGGTTACGGCACCGGCCTGCTGGGCCTGGTGGCGATCAAGGTGCTGGCGCCCGGCTACTACGCCAGCCACGACATGAAGACGCCTATGCGCATCGCGATCGTGGCGCTGGTGCTCACGCAGCTGCTGAACATCGCGCTGGTGCCGGTGCTGCAGCACGCCGGTCTCGCCTTGTCGATCGGCCTCGGCGGCGCGCTGGTGAACGCGGGCGCGCTGCTCGTGGGCCTGTTGCGGCGCAAGACCTACAAGCCGAGCCCCGGCTGGGGCAAGTTCGCGCTGCAGGTGCTCGCGGGCAGCGCGCTGCTGGCGGCTTTCCTGCTGTGGGCGGCCGGCTATTTCCCGTGGGTCCAGTGGCGCGCCGAACCCGTGCGCCGGGCGGCGACGCTCGCGGTGCTGCTGGCGGGCGCAGCGGCGATCTATTTCGGTGCGCTGGTCGTCGCCGGCGTGAAGCTGCGGCAATTTGTCACGCGCTGACTCGGCAGCACGTAAACCGCAGGTGATGCAGCGCGGCCGTGGTTGACGCGGGGTGGCCCGTCCATTACAAAGAACGCCATGTCCATGCAATTCACTGCGCCCACGTCGCTGGAGTACTTCCGGACGCTGGTGCAGAGCGACGAACACTTCCCGCTGTTGGAAGCGGCGGCATGCGTGGCGCAGGACGAATACCCCGACCTCGACCTGCAGGTGGTGCTCGGCGACGTCGACCAGCTGCTGGCCCGCCTGAAGCGCCGCATCCCGGCCGACGCCGCGCCGCTGCAGCGCCTGCGCACGCTCAACCAGTTCTTCTTCCGCGACCTGAGCTTCGGCGGCAACGTCAACGACTACTGCGATCCCGACAACAGCTACCTCAACGTGGTGCTGCGCACCCGGCGCGGCATCCAGATCTCGCTGGCGGTGCTGTGGATCGAGCTGGCGCAGGGCGTCGGCCTGCATGCGCGCGGCGTCTGCTTCCCCGGCCACTTCATGGTCAAGGTCAACCTGCCCAAGGGCCGTGGTGATCGACCCGTTCACCGGCCAGTCGCTGTCCCGCGAGGAACTGTCCGAGCGGCTGGAGCCGTACAAGCGCCGCAGCGGGCTGGTCGACGAGTTCGAAGTGCCGCTCGGCCTCTACCTGCAGGCGGCGCCGCCACGGGACATCCTGGCGCGCATGCTGCGCAACCTGAAGGAAATCCACCGGGCGCAGGAAGACTGGCAGCGGGTTATCGCCGTGCAGGACAGGCTGGTCGTGCTGCTGCCCGACGCCTGGGCCGAATACCGCGACCGTGGTCTCGCCCATGCGGAGCAGGGCCACACCACGCATGCGGTGGACGACCTCGAAACCTACCTCGTGCACGCGCAGGACGCGCTCGACATCGACGCGATCGCCGACCGGGTGGCGGACTTGCGGCGGGCGAAGCACTAGCAACTTCGTCATTCCCGCGAAGGCGGGAATCCAGTGCTCCCTCCCGCTTTCGGGCTGCGCTGCTGCACAGCAGCGATAATTTGCCCCCATGAATCCCGATGCCAGCCAGCCCGACACCCTCAGCTATGAACAGGCGGGCGTCAATTACGACCTGATCGATCCCCTGAAGGTGGCCGCGCAACGGGCCGCCGCCGCCACGGCCGGCCACCTCGGCGCGCACGGTTTCAGCGAGATCCGTGCCTCCCGCGGCGAATCGGCGTACGTCGTCGACGTCGGCCCGTTCTACCTCGCCTCCATCGTCGAATGCCTCGGCTCCAAGTCGCTGGTGGCCGACGAGATGGGCAAGCTCACGGGCCGCAGCTACTACGCCGGCATCGCCCAGACACCATCGCGATGGCGATCAACGACCTGATCACGGTCGGCGCGACGCCGCTGGTGGTCCAGGCGTACTGGGCTGCCGGCGGTTCCGACTGGTTCGGGGACGCCCAGCGCGCGCAGGCGCTGGTGGCGGGCTGGAAGCAGGCCTGCGACACCTGCGGCGTGGCCTGGGGCGGCGGCGAGACGCCGGCGCTGGCCGGCATCGTCGAGAACGACCGCATCGACCTGGCGGCTTCCTGCACCGGGTTGATCAACCCCAAGGAGCGGCTCTCCGTCGGCGACAACCTGCCGCCGGCGACGCGATCGTGCTGCTCGCCTCCAGCGGCATCCACGCCAACGGCCTGAGCCTGGCGCGCAAGCTGGTCGAGCGGCTGCCCGACGGCTACCTGACGAAGCTGGAAGATGGCGCCACCTACGGCGACGCGCTGCTGGCGCCCACGGTGCTGTATTCGCCGGTGACCGAAGCGCTGTACCGGGCCGGCATCCGCCCGCACTACTGCGCCAACATCACCGGCCACGGCTGGCGCAAGCTGCTGCGGCACCCCGCGCAGTTCACCTACCGCATCCACACGGTGCCGCCGGTGCCGCCCGTGCTGCGCTTCATCCAGCAGCAGGCGCGGCAGGACGACCGCGAGGCGTACAGCACGCTCAACATGGGCGCGGGCTTCGCCCTGTTCGTGCCGGCCGCCGACGCGCAGCGCACCGTCGAAGTCGCGCAGTCGCTCGGCATCGCCGCCGTCGTGGCGGGCAGCCTCGAAGCCGGTCCCAAGCAGCTGCTGATCGAGCCGCTGGGCATCCGCTTCAGCGACGAGGACCTGCAGCTGCGCTGAAGCGCCGCTCCCCGCATGCAGTTCACCCCCACGCAGAAGCGCGCCGGCGCCCGACCGCCATCGCGGCCCCGGCCGTGCTCGCCCTGTGGTTGCTCGGGCCGGTGCTGACGCCGTTCGTGGTGGCCGGGGTGCTCGCGTATGCGCTGACGCCGCTGGTGGACCGGCTCGACCACGCGGGCGACGGCCGCCTGCCGCGCGTCATCGCGGTGATCGTGGTCGAACTGCTGTTCATCCCGGCCTTGTTCTGCCCGGTGCTGCTGATCGTGCCGGTCGTGATCAAGGAGGTGCCGCTGATGCGCGAGCAGCTGCCGCAACTGCTGGACCGGCTGCACGGCACGCTGTCGCCCGGCTGGCGCAGTTCGGCATCCACATCGCGCTCGACATGGCCAGCCTGCGCGCGCAGCTGGTGGAATACCTCAATGCGAACTGGGGCGAGGGCCTCGGCTCGCTGTGGTCGTCGGTCAAGCTGGGTGGCAGCATCACGCTGGCCATCGTCGGCAACGCGGTGCTGATCCCGGTGGCGCTGTTCTACCTGCTGCTCGACTGGAAGCACGTGGTCGCCCGCGTGCTCGAACTGGTGCCGCCGCGGGCGCGTCCCTCGGTCGACTCGTTCACCGCCGAAGCCGACGACGTGCTGGGCCAGTACCTGCGCGGCCAGTTGCTGGTGATGGTGACGATGGCGGTGTTCTACAGCATCGGGCTGGCGCTCTTCGGGCTCGACCTCGCCCTGCCGATCGGCGTGTTCACCGGGCTGGCGATGTTCGTCCCCTACGTCGGTTTCGGGCTGGGCCTGGTGCTGGCGCTGATCGCCGGGCTGCTGGAGTTCAGCCCGCTCAAGGCGGTGGCGATGGTGGGCGTCGTCTATGGGCTGGGCCAGTGATCGAGAGCCTGTACCTCACGCCGCGCGTGGTGGGCGAGCGCATCGGGCTGCATCCGCTGGCCGTGATCTTCGCCCTGCTCGCCTTCGGCCAGTTGCTCGGCTTCGTCGGCGTGCTGGTCGCGCTCCCGGCCAGCGCCGTGCTGCTGGTCGCGATCCGCCGCATGCGGGCGAGCTATCTCGGCAGTCCGCTCTACAACGCCTGAACGTGGCCATGAAGCAGCTTGCCCTCGACATCGGACTGGCCCGCGCGCCGAGCCTGGGAAGCTTCATGGCCGGCCCCAACGAGGCGGCCCGGAAGCACCTGCAGCTGTGGGCCGGGAGCCCGACGCGTTCGCCGGTGCCCACCTATCTCTGGGGCGCATCCGGCAGCGGCAAGACGCACCTGCTGCAGGCGGTCGAAGCCACGCTGCGCGAGCAGGGGGCCAGCGCCGGCTGGCTCGATCCGTCCGTCGCCGAGCCGCCCGAATACGACGAGCGCTGGGCCGTGATCCTGCTGGACGACACCCACCTGTACAACGCGGTGCAACAGCACGCCGCCTTCGCGTGGTTCGTCCAGGCGCAGACACTGCAGCGCGGCGTGCTGGCCGCCGGGCTGCTGCCGCCGGCCGACCTCAAGCTGCGTGAAGACCTGCGCACCCGCCTCGGCTGGGGGCATGTGTTCCAGCTGCACGTGCTGAGCGAGCCCGAGCGGCGCGCGGTGCTGCGGCAGGCCGCCGACGCGCGTGGCGTGTTCCTCGGCGACGACGTGATGGACTTCATCCTCACGCGCTTCTCGCGCGACCTCGGCAGCCTGATGCAGCTGCTGGAGCACCTCGACGCGTACGCCCTGCAGACGCAGCGCGCCATCACCATCCCCCTGATCAAGTCCATGCTGGAGAACGCGTGAGCGCCAAACCCCGGGTCGCCCTGTTCGACCTCGACCACACCCTGCTGCCGATCGACTCCGACTTCTCCCGGGGCGAGTTCACCCAGCAGATCGGCTGGACCGACCGCGACGCCTTCAAGCGCCGCAACGACGAGTTCTACGCGCACTACGTGGCCGGCACGCTCGACGTGCACGACTACGTCCGCTTCGCGGTCGAGGCGGCGCGGAAGCGCGGCCGGCCGCGTCCGTGGAGGCGCACGCGCGCTACATGCGCGAGTGGATCGTGCCCAACCTGCGGCAGGTCGCGGTCGACCTCGTGCGCCGCCACCAGGACGCCGGCGACGAGGTGGTGATCGTGACCGCCACCAACGACTTCATCACCCGGCCAATCGCCGACCTGTTCGGCGTCGCCGAGCTGATCGCGGTGGAGCTCGAGCGCGACGCGTCCGGCTGGATCACCGGCAACATCCGGGGCGTGCCCTCGATGCGCGAAGGCAAGGTGGTGCGCGTGCAGGAATGGCTGGCCGCGCGCGGACTCGACTGGTCCGGCATCGACAGCACCTTCTATTCCGATTCCATCAACGACGTGCCCCTGCTGGAGCGCGTCGACCATCCCGTGGCGACCAACCCCGACCCCCGCCTGCGCGCCATCGCGCAGGAGCGGGGCTGGCGCATACTCGATCTCTTCCAATGATCAAGAAATTCATCGACAAGCTGCTGGCCGGCGCGAGCCGCAAGCCGCCCAAGTTCGGCAAGCGCCGGAAGTCGGCCCCGAAGAGCACGGCATCGACCCGTCCCCGGTCGACGAGCGCGCCCTCAACGTGGTGCACACCCTCAAGGAAGCGGGCTTCGAGGCCTACATCGTGGGCGGCGCCGTGCGCGACCTGCTGGTGGGCCTGCGGCCGAAGGACTTCGACGTGGCCACCAACGCCACGCCGGAGCAGGTCAAGGGCCTGTTCCGCCGCGCCTTCATCATCGGCCGGCGCTTCCGCATCGTGCACGTGGTGTACGGCCGCGGGCGCGAGCACGAGGTGATCGAGGTCTCGACCTTCCGCGCCTCCATGGACAACGCCGCCGCCGAGTCGGTGGCCGGCAACGAGCGCACCAGCAAGAGCGAACTCGCGGGCATGAAGCACGCCGTCGACTCGAGCGGCCGCGTGCTGCGCGACAACGTCTGGGGACCGCAGGACGAGGACGCGGCGCGCCGCGACTTCACCATCAACGCGATGTACTACGACCCCGAGCGGCGCATCGTGGTCGATTACCACAACGGCATCCGCGATTCGAAGAAGCGCCTGATCCGCATGATCGGCGACCCGGCCACGCGCTACCGCGAAGACCCGGTGCGCATCATCCGGGCCGTGCGCTTCATGTCGAAGCTGGCGGGCCTCGGCTTCGAGCTCGAGCCCAAGACCGGGGCGCCGCTGGTGCCCAGCCTGCGCCTGCTCGACGAAGTGCCGCAAAGCCGCCTGTTCGACGAGATGCTCAAGCTGCTGCAGACGGGCCATTCGCTGGCCACCATCGCGCAGCTGAAGGCGCTGGGCATGGCGCGCGGCATCTATCCGCTGCTGGACCTGATCGTCGAGCGTGCCGAGCAGCCGTTCGTGCACGCGGCGCTGCAGGACACCGACCGCCGCGTCGGCGAAGGCAAGCCGGTGGCGCCGAGCTTCCTGCTGGCTTGCGTGCTGTGGGCCGACGTGCGTGACGGCTGGGCGCAGCGGCTGGCGCGCAAGATGCACCCGTTCCCGGCGCTGCAGGAAGCGATCGACGAAGTGTTCGAGTCGCGCATCGGCGACATCTCGGGCCGCGGCAAGCTGGGCGCCGACATGCGCGAGATCTGGATGATGCAGCCGCGCTTCGAGAAGCGCGTCGGCAGCACGCCGTTCGGGCTGGTCGAGCAGCCGCGCTTCCGCGCCGCCTTCGACTTCATGCGGCTGCGCGCCGACGTCGGAGAAGTCGACGTGGTGCTGGCCGACTGGTGGCAGGAATTCAGCCTGGCCAGCGACGGCGTGCGCGAAGACCTCGTGGCGCAGCTGCGTGACGAACAGCAGAAGAACCAGCGCCGCGTGCGCAGCGTGCGGCCGCCTGCGCCGCCTGCGGCCGAGAGAGAACCTGCGCCCGCAGGTGGCGAGGACGAGGGCGGCGCGCCGGCCGAAGGCGAAGGCGCTTCGGATGCGCCGCGCAAGCGCCGCCGGCGGCGCCGCAAGCCCGGCGGCGGTGGCGAAGGACAGGCCGCGGCGCCCGGCGCCGAGGACTGAACCGGATGCGCGAACCGGTCACCGCCTGCATCGGCCTCGGTGCGAACCTCGGTGAACCGGTGCGCACCTTGCAGCAGGCGCTGCTTGCGATCGGCGGCTTGCCGCGCACGCAGCTCGTTCGCGCCTCGCGCTTCTACCGCAGCGCGCCGGTCGACGCGGGCGGCCCCGATTTCATCAATGCGGTGGCGGTCGTCGAGACGCGCCTCGACGCGATGCAATTGCTCGCCGCGCTGCAGGGCGTCGAGGCCGCGGCCGGCCGCGAGCGCCCGTACCGCAATGCGCCGCGCACGCTCGACCTCGACCTGCTGCTGTACGGGGCGGCGCGCATCGACAGCGCGACGCTGACGGTGCCGCATCCGCGCCTGCGCGAACGGGCCTTCGTGCTGCTGCCGCTGGCGGAGGTCCTGCCGGACGCGGTCGATGCGCGCGACCTCGACGCCGTCGCCGGCCAGCGCATCGCCCCATTACCTCCCGCGTCATTGCCGGCATGAGCCTGCGCCTGCACGATAGGCGCACCAACAACGGAGGTTCACCATGACAGACACGGGTCTCATCGCACTGGCGTGCGGTCTCATCATCGGCCCGGGCGCCATCGGCGCCTGCCTGGCATCGGCGCCATGGGCGGCCGCTTCATCGACGGCGCGGTGCGCCAGCCCGAGATGATGGAACCGCTGCAAACCAAGATGTTCCTGCTGGCCGGCCTGATCGACGCCAACTTCCTGATCGGCGTGGGCGTGGCGATGATGTTCGTCTTCGCGAACCCGTTCGCGAAGTAGGAACACCGTCGTCCCCGCGAAGGCGGGGACCCGGGCGTCCGGGTGCTAGAACCAGTCCACCAGCCCCGACTGCTCCGCGTTCTGCGGATTCGATCCCGCCTCGCGCACGCGCTGCAGGGCCTGCGGCACTTCGAGCCCCAGCGACTTCAGCACGCAGGCGGCGGCCGTGCCGGTGCGGCCCATGCCGGCGGCGCAGTGCAGCAGCACGCCTTCGCCGGCGCGCAGCGTCGCGGCCACTTCGCCGATGCCGCGGCGGAAGGCCTGCGGGTCTTCGGGCGCGCCGAAGTTGCGCATCGGCAGGTGCAGCCAGCGGAACGGCAGCCGCCCGGCGACGACGGCGGCGAAGTACTGCGGCGAGAGTTCGGCCAGCTCGGCGCGCGGCGTCAGGCACACCACCTGCGCGAGGGCGTGCCGCTGCGCATTCGCCTCGAACGCGGGCCACGCGTCGAAGCGCCCGGGCATCGGCCCGAGCCACAGGCGGCCGGGCACGCCGGCGGGCAGTTCCACGCTTCTCAGGGACATGGCCGGATTGTGCCGCGCCGGCGCTTCAGCGGGCGCTGCTGCGCTGCTGCGCGACCGCGAGTTCGTCGACCGGCGCGGCCCGGTTCTGCCACGCGCCGCGCACGTAGGTCAGGACCGCCGCGACTTCCGCGTCGGACATCAGCGTCGCATACGGCGGCATGCCGAACGGCCGCGGATTGCCGCGCGTGGCCGGCGCATAGCCGCCGTACAGCACCACCTGCACCAGGTTGGCGGTGACCGCCATCGTGACCGCCCGGTTGCCGGCAAGGGGCGGGTAGGCGCCCGGCACGCCGCGGCCATCGGCGCCATGGCAGGCGACGCAATGCCGCTCGTACAGGCGCGTGCCCCGGGTCACCTGCGTCGCCGCGGCGCGCGGCACCTCGCGCGGGTCGCTGTCGCCCGGCGTGGGCGGCAGGCTCTTCAGGTACACGGCCATCGCGCGGATGTCGGTCGGCTCCGGTACTGCGTGCTGTGCTGCACCACTTCCGCCATCGGGCCGAGCACCGTGCCGCGCGGCGCCGTGCCGCTCGCCAGCAGTTGCTCGATCTCGTTGAGCGGCCAGTCGGCGACGCTGGCTTCGCTGGGCGAGGTGAGCGATGGCGCATACCAGTTCTGCATCGGGATCAGTCCGCCCGAGAGGTCCATCAGGTCCCGGCTGCCGCCGAGCGCGTTGCGCGCGGTGTGGCAGGCGCTGCAGTGTCCCAGCCCCTGCACCGTAGGCGCCGCGGTTCCACTCCGTCGTGCGGGTCGGGTCGTCGGCGTGCTGGGCAGGCCGGAAGTAGAGCGCGCGCCACGCCATCAGCGCCGACTGCGTGCTGAACGGCCACCGCAGCCGGTGCGGCGCATTGGGCCGGTTCACCGGCGGCAGGCTGCGCAGGTAGTCGAACAGGGCGTCGGCGTCGGCGTCGGTCAGGCGCGTCGTGTGCGTGTAGGGGAAGGCCGGGTACAGCAGCCTGCCGTCGCGCGAGCGCCCTTCGTGCAGCGCGCGCCGGAAGTGCGCCTGCGACCACGCGCCGATGCCGGTGCGCGCATCGGGCGTGAGGTTGCTCGCGTACACCGTGCCGAAGGGCGTCTCCAGCGGGCGGCCGCCGGCGTAGGCCGGGCCGCCGCGCTCCGTGTGGCACAGCATGCAGTTGCCGGCGCGCGCCGGGTAAGCGCCGCGTGCCGCCTGTTCGGCGGTGGGCGGCGCGGTCGGCGGCAGGTCTGGATGTCCCGGCTGCCCCAGAAAGTGAACAGCCAGGCCAGCAGCACCAGCGCCGCGATGCCGGACAGGAGAACGACGAGCAGCCGTTTCATGGCTGCGCCTTCGTCACCGGCAAGGGCGCGCTGCCGCACCGGATCGGCGGCGCTTCCGCCACCGGCGGCGGGGCGGCCTTGCGGCCGCGCGCGCGTGCCGGCGGCGCGGCGGCCCCGGACGCCTGCGCCGCCGGTTTCGAATCGGCCGGCAGCGCTTCGGAGGCCAGCCACGCGGTCACCGCGCCGAGGTCCTCGGGCGCGAGCTGCCGCGCGATCTCGGCCATGCAGTCGGGCGCATGGGCGCGCCGCTGCCCGGTGCGCCAGGCGCCGAGCTGCGCGTTGAGGTAGTCGCGCGACAGCCCCAGCAGCCCGGGCACGTTCGGTTGCTGTCCGGTGAGCGCCTTGCCGTGGCAACTCGCGCACGCCGGCAAGCGCTGGCCGGCATCGCCCTGCAGCGCGAGCTGCCGGCCGCGCTGCAGGACCTCGGGCGCGGCGGGCACCGGACGCGGCGGCGGGTAAGGCACGTCGAGCGACGCGAAGTGGCGGGCGATCTCGAACAGGTACGCATCGGAGAGCGGGTCGAGCAGCCCCGTCATCAGGCCGTAGTGCCGGCGGCCGTCGCGGAAGTTCAGGAGCTGGTTGTACAGGTAGCCCTCGGGCTTGCCGGCGATGCGCGGGTAGTAGCCGTCGGGGCCGGCGCGGCCCTGCGCGCCGTGGCACAGTGTGCAGGCGAGCGTGCGCTGCGCCATGGTGTCTTCAAAGGCGGGCGGGGCGGCGGCCGCCGGCGCGGCGAGCGAGAGCAGCAGGATCACGGGAAGCAGGGCGCGCATGCGCGGGACTATGCCACTTGTGCGCCGCGAAGGAGCCAGTCAGTGGGCAACGGACAGCGGCAGGGTCATCGTCCTACATGGGCGGCAAGGGGCGGCTCCTAATGTCTGCGCATGAACCTCTATCGACGTTCGAGCAAGCCCAAGTCCCAGCCCGACCCCGGCCGCCCGCGGCGTGGCGCGCAGCCGGAGGGGAGGGAACCAACGCGGTCCAGCACCGGCCCGACCCCAAGGCCGAACCGATCCCGGACGGCGAACACAAGTACGTGCCCCGCAGCCCGTACCGCACCGGCAACTACTAGAAGCCCGGCTCCCGGTCGCCCAGACCACGTCGGTGACCGGGTACGCCACGCAGGGCAGCACCCAGCCGCCGGCTTTCTCCTCGGGCAGCAGCCCGGGCCACGCGATGGCGTAGCGCACCTCCCCCGCATGCAGCGGGCGCAGGCAGGTGCGGCAGGTGCCATTGCGGCAAGAACTCGGCATTTCGATGCCGGCTGCTTCGGCCGCGCGCAGCAAGGTCGTGTCCGCCGGCGCCTCGAAGCGGCGCTGCGAGGGTTCGAGCACGGCGGCGAACACGGGCCGCGCGGCCCCCGGTCTTGCATGAACTCATGATAATCGGCGCACAACGACCACCGGCAGCTCCACTCCATGGCCTCCAGCCTGTTCGCGCTTCTCGACGACATCGCCACCATCCTCGACGACGTCTCCATCCTCACCAAGGTGGCGGCCAAGAAGACGGCCGGCGTGCTGGGCGACGACCGGCGCTGAACGCGCAGCAGCTCACCGGCTTCAAGGCCGACCGCGAACTGCCCGTGGTGTGGGCCGTGGCCAAGGGCTCGCTGGTCAACAAGGCGATCCTCGTGCCGGCGGCGCTGGCCATCAGCGCGCTGGCGCCGTGGGCCGTCACGCCGCTGCTGATGCTCGGCGGCGCCTTCCTCTGCTTCGAAGGTGTCGAGAAACTGGCGCACAAGTTCCTGCACAGCCCCGAGGAAGACGCGGCGCACGAGAAGGAACTGATGGACGCGCTGTCCAACCCCGAGGTCGACCTGCTGGCGGTGGAGCGCGACAAGATCAAGGGCGCGGTGCGCACCGACTTCATCCTCTCCGCGGAAATCATCGTGATCTCGCTGGGCGCCGTCGCCGGCGCCGACTTCATGACCCGCGTGCTGGTGCTGGTCGGCATCGCGGTGCTGATGACCGTCGGCGTGTACGGGCTGGTGGGCGGGATCGTGAAGCTCGACGACTTCGGGCTGTACCTCACGCGCCGCGCGAGCGCCGGGGCGCAGGCGGTCGGCCGCTTCCTGCTGCGGGCCGCGCCCGGCTGATGAAGTTCCTGTCGGTCGCGGGCACCGCGGCCATGTTCATGGTGGGCGGCAGCATCCTGGCGCACGGCATCGGTCCGGTCGCCCACGCGATCGAAGGCATCACGCACGGCGCCGGTGCTTTCAGCGGCGTGCTGGGCATGCTGCTCGAAGCCCTCTTCGGCCTGCTCGCCGGGGCCGTCGTGCTCGCCGGCTTCACGCTGGTGCAGCGGTTGCGGGGCAAGAAGCCGGCGCACGCCTGAGCGCAGCGGTAGGCACCTTCCTACGGTGCAACGCTGCCGCCGCCGATACGGCTCTGGCGTGGCGGATCGAACAATGGCTCTACACACCGAGGGAGAGCCGCATGCCTGAACTGCACCAGAACGCCGCCGCCGGCGTCCCGCCCGCCACGCTCGAGGCCGCCTCGCGCTGGGCTTCCGAGGACTACGACTTCGCGCTGGGCTGCGAATGCGCCGATCCGGCGCTGCAGATCGAGCGGTGGGGCGTCGAAGACGGCGAAGCCCTCTCCGGCTGACGCAGGGACTGCCCGCGCGGGTCCTACATCGGACACCGCGGATGCCCCACTTGGCTCCCCGAGCGATGCCCAATCTGGAATGCAGCCGGTCACGTCCGGCATCGTTCCAACGTCCCCACGGGGCATCAAGACCAAGGAGTACCCTTCCATGAACTCGACCAAGAAGACCCTGACCACGCTCGGCGTCGCCGCTGGCCTGCCCTTGGCGGCATCGCCGTCGCCCAGACGGCCGGCAGCGCGGACAGCAGCGGCAGCGTGCAGTCTTCCGGCAGCGACACGACGCTGATGAACAGCAACAGCAGCGCCGGCTCGGACATGAACAGCAGCATCACCTCGGGCTCGGCCTCCGACACTTCGACGCTGGGCGCGGGCACCAGCGGCAGCGGCCCGCGCCGCAGGCCGACCGGAACTGAGGACGCCCCCGCGCTATCCTCCACAGGCTCCACCCGCTTCACCGCCGGTGGGGCCTTTTCCATCCGGGGACGCCCATGCAACCCAAGACCGAACGCGAAGACAAGCAAGACAAGTCCGAATTCCTCTCCGCGCTCCGTTGGGGGCTGCTGCTGGGCGTCGGCATCCTGGTGATCGTGGTGCCGCCCCGGCGCACCGCGCAGGCGCCGCGCCAGCCCGCCCCGCCGGCGGTGGTGCAGGCGCCCGCCGCGCCTGTCGCACCGCCGCCGGTGGCCGCTGCGCCCCAACCCGCGCCGCTGCCCCAGGAGGCGCCGCAGGAGCCCGCCGTGGCGAAGGCGCCCGAACAACCCGCGGCGCCGCCGGCCGCCGGCGTGAAGCTCGCGGATTTCGCCGGCGAAGACCCGTCCCCGAGGCGCGGCACGTCGCCAACTGGACCGTCCATTCGAAGGACCACAAGCGCCACGCTTTCGTGATCGTCGACAAGAAGGATGCGCGCGTCTACGTCTTCGGACCGGACGGCAAGCTCAAGGAAAGCGCGCCGGCGCTGCTGGGCTCCGCCCGCGGCGACCACACCGTGCCGGGCGTGGGCGACAAGCCACTGTCGCAGGTGAAGCCCGACGAGAAGACCACGCCGGCCGGGCGCTTCGTGGCCGAGCCGGGCAAGAACACCAATGGCGAAGACATCGTGTGGGTCGACTACGACGCGGCCGTGTCCATGCACCGCATCCGGCCGAACGTGGCGGCCGACCGCCGCCTCGAGCGCCTTGCGACGCTGTCGGTGGACGACAACCGCATCTCCTTCGGCTGCATCAACCTGCCCGTGACGTTCTACGAAGAGGTGCTGAGCCCCACCGTCCGCAAGCACGGCGCAATCGTCTACGTGCTGCCGGAAACCAGCCGCACGCCGCAGCAGCTGTTCGGCTCCTACGACGTGCCGCCGACGCACGCATCGACCCCGAAACGGACGAAGCGCGCCTGAGCGGCGCGCGAGCGCGGCAGTTACGTAACAGAGCTTGATCCGCCCCCGATGCGTTGCTAGCATTCCCTCCAAGCTGAGCCATTGCAGCTCGGCAGAGGGGACTCGGATGTTGCTGGCATGGAGCCGCACGCTGCGTGGTGCAGCGGGTGGCCTGCTGTGGGCCGCCTTGACGGTGGCCGGATCTTCTTCTGGGCGGCGGGCCCCGGCTCGGCAGAGGCCCTCAAGGTGGTCGAGTGGGTGAAGCGAACCGCCGACCACCGCGGCCGCCCCTTCGCCGTGGTCGACAAGCGCCGGCGCGCATCTACGTCTACGACGGCGCCGGCAGCCTGGTGGGCCAGTCGCCGGCCTTGCTCGGCGCCACGCGGGGCGACCACACGGTGCCGGGCGTCGGCCTGCGCGCCCAGACCGGCGAAGTGGGCGACGATGAGCGCACGACCCCGGCCGGGCGTTTCGATTCGGTGCCCGGCTACAACCTCGGCGGGGAGCATGTGGTGTGGGCCGACTACGCCAGCGCCTTCGCCATCCACCGGGTGCGGCCGGGGCGCTCGCAAGGGCTGCGCAACAGCCGCCTCGGCACCGTCAGCCCCGACGACAACCGCGTCTCGTACGGCTGCGTCGTGGTGCCGCCGCAGTTCTACGAGCGCGTCGTGCAGAAGGTCCTGGGCGGGGTGCGCAGCGTCACCTACGTGCTGCCGGAGACGCGCACGGCCGGCGAATTCATCGCCGCGCTCGAGCAGCAGTAGGTCGACAGGGCGCAAGCCGTCGTCCGACATGAGGGTGGGAGCGGCACTGACGTAGCCTCAGCGGGCAATCTTTAGTCTTGCTTGGCTGGCAATTCGCCGGTCCACAAAGCAAACAGGAGATCCTGACAATGTCCGCTACCACCAAAACCCTGATCGCTGCCACCGCAGTGCTCGCCGCTTCCTTCGCCCGCCCAAGGCACCCCGCCGGCACCCGCTTCCAACGCCGCCGTCGGCGCCGGCCAGCGCAGCACCCGGGGCACCCCGATGGGCGCCACCGGCACCCCCGGCGGCGGCGCGGCCACCGGCAGCACCTCGGGCACGGCTTCCACCGGCTCGACCAGCGGCTCCATGTCCAGTGGTTCCACCACGGGCTCCACGTCGTCCGGCTCCACGATGTCGTCGGGCACCTCGGGTTCCGGCTCCACGATGGCCGGCAGCACCAGCGGCACGGGCACGACCCGCACCGCCCGCGCCGACCGCAACTAAGCGCATCGCGCCCGGCCGCCACGCGCGGCCGCACGTGCAAAGGCCCGCTCGCGCGGGCCTTTGGCGTTAGGGGACGAAAGCCGTCAGGCCATCACTTGCGGCGCGTCGGGCGTCACCATGCACGCGCTGATCAGCCAGCGGTCGCCCCGGCGGTTGAGCACGTAGGTGACCATCCAGTTCGAGCCGTCGGCGTCGGTGAGCCGGACCTTCTGCAGCGCCATGCTGCCGTCGCTCTGCGGCTTGAGGAAGAGCACGCTGCTCGGGTGCACCACCATCGGGTACTGCGCGCGCAGCATGGCGAGGAATTCGTCGGCATTGCCGAAGCGGGTGCGCAGGCCCGGGTCCGCGAGGGCGAAGGCGGTGCCGGCGTCTTCGGCGGCCAGTGCCTGCAATTGCTGCTGCACCACCTCGCGCACGCCGGCGGGATCGGGGCGCGCCCGGGGCGCATCGACGGACAGGATGCCGCCCAGCAGGATCGCCGCGAACAGCAGCGACCAGGCGGTGGCGGGGCTGCGCAGTCGGGACGGGGCTTCGGCGGGTGCGTGCGAAAGATCGTTCATGAGGGCGGGCGCTGGGATCGGGACGGACGCGTCCGCGGGGAAAGCCTGCCGGCCCACTGGACAATGTTCTCGCTGATCGCCCGCGGAGGCGGAAAAGTCCGATACCTGTCGTTGTAGCGCGGAAGCCGGCTGGCTTTGTGTCATTAGGGGCCCTGCGCCACGGCCGTGGCGCAGGCCGGCAGCGTCATCGCCTGTAGGCGCGGCGGTGCGCGGCGTGTGGGAGGCGATGGGAGCAGGGCGGGGCGCGATGCTCAATCGCCGAGCAGCATGGCGAGCCCGCCGTCGGGCTCGAAGCGCTTGTTGCGCCAGCGCAGGCGCGTCGGCCCCGGCAGGTACTGCTCGCGCACCGAATGCGCAGCGTCGCCGGGATAGCACAGCACCCGTTCGCCATCCACGTCGAAAGGCTCCGGGCGGATGCAGGGCGGCGTGCGGGCGCGGGCCGCGGCGAGCACGCCGGCCAGCGTGGCGTGGCGCGCCAGTGCGCCAGGCTCATGATCTGCGGCGGCGCCAGCTCGATGTGGCCGTCCCAGTACTGGCGCAAGGCCGCCTCGGGCGACAGCCACAGGCTGGCCGTCGCCTCGTGGTCGTCGTGCGCGGGCTGCTGGCCCGGCGGCACTGCGGCCACGAAGAAGCGCGTGTCGAAGCGCTTGCGCGCCACGCTGCTGACCACCGGCGTCACCCAGCGCGACCAGGGGTTGCAGCCCGCTGGCCGCCAGCCTCGGGTTCAGCGGCGCGAGCAGCTCGGTGAAGCCGGCGCCGCTGCGCAAGGCCTGCCACGACTGCCGCGCCTGTTCGGGCGCCACGTCCGCCAGCAGCAGCCCCGTTTCCTCGAACAGTTCGCGCACCGCGGAAACGAACAGCGTGGCCGCCTGCGCGGCGTCCGTGTCGGGTTCGCCCGGCGCGCGCCTGCAGTTCGGCCGGCGGCAGGTCGAGCCGGTCCAGCCAGTCGGCGTCGCCGGCATCGACCTTGCCGCCGGGAAAGACATAGGCGCCGCCCAGCACGTCGGACTGCGCGTGGCGCTGCAGCAGGAACACCTCGAGGCCCTCGTGCCCGTCGCGCAGCAGCACCACCGTGGCGGAGGGAAGAGGTGTCGCTTCGTTGCGAAAGCCTGGCAGCAGTTCCATGGCAGCTAGCTTATCCTGCGCCCCATGCACGATTTCAGCGAAGCAGTCGCCTACGCGCAGGCGCACGAGGTGAGCTGGCCGCGCGACCCCGCCGCCGACCCGGCGCATTGGGGCGTCCACCATGCGGATCCGCCGCCGTTCAACCGGCTGCGCGGGCCGGTGCATCCGCGCGGCGGCGTGTCGGGCGTCATCCGCGTGCGCGGCGAGGAGGTGGCGAGCTGGGGCGAACCCGACCGCGCCGACCTCACGTACAGCGTCGCCAAGACCTACCTCGCGTTGCTGGCCGGCGTGGCGCATGCGCGCGGCCTGCTGCCGGATGCGCGGCAGCGCGTGGGCGAACGGCTGCCCGGCATCGGCTTCGACGATCCGCACAATGCCGCCGTGACTGGGCCCACCTGCTGGAGCAGACCAGCGAATGGGGCGGCACCTGCTTCGGCATGCCCGACCGGTGGAGCACAACCGGCGCGTCGCGCACGACCCCAAGCCGCCGCAGGGCGCGAAGGGCGAAGCGCGGACGCTGCAGCCGCCGGGCAGCTACTGGGAATACAACGACGTGCGCATCAACCAGTTCGCGCTGGCGCTGCTGCACCTGTTCCGGCGTCCGCTGCCGGAGGTGTTCGAAGAGGCCATCCTGCGCCCGCTGGGCGGGCCCGCGGCCGGGTGGCAGTGGGTGGGCTACGACGACGCGTGGGTGGAGATCGACGGCCGGCGGATGCAGTCGGTGCCCGGCGGCACGCACTGGGGCGGCGGCGTCTCCATCGGGGCGCGCGACCAGGCGCGCATCGGGCAGATGCTGCTGGATAACGGGGCGCATGCGGGCCGGCAGCTCGTCCCGGCGGACTGGGTGCGTCGGATGCAGCAGCCCTCGGCCGTGGCGCCGTTCTACGGCTGGCTCACCTGGCTGAACCGCGATGGCCGCATGTTCGCGGATGCCTCGCGCGAAAGCTGGTTCCCCGTCGGAGCGGGCGGCCACTACACGTGGATCGATCCGGCCAGCGAGGCCGTGGTGGTGGTGCGCTGGATCGACGGCGCGCACGCGCCCGGGTTCGTGACGCGCGTCGCGAAGGCCCCGGCCGCCTAGCGCATCCGCGATTCGACGAGCTGGCGCGTCGCGCGCACTTCGGAGGCGAACGGGCTCTGCGCCTCGGCGGCGCGATCGAGCAGCGCCAGCGCCTCCGCATGCCGCCCGAGGTCGGACAGCGTCTGCGCCAGGTTGTTCAGCACGATCACCGATTGCGGGTGCTTCTGCATCGCGGTGCGCAACACGCCGGCCGCTTCGCCGAGCGCGCCGCGCGCGTGCAGGTGGTTGGCGAGGCCGATGGCCGCGGGCAGGCTGTCGGGCCACCGTTGCAGCGCCGCTGCGTACGCTTGCACCGTGGCTTCGGCGTCGCCGCCGCGTGCGAGCCCCAGCAGCGCCTCCAGCCACTTTTCTTCCGTCGCCGTGGCTGCGATGCGGCCCGGCGGCAGCACCACCATGCCCCAGTAGCCGCCCTGCAGCCAGGTGCGTTCGAACGCGGTGAACGACATGCGCTGCTGCAGCTGCAGCCCCGAGCGCAGCGTGATCGTGCCGGTGGCGTAGTCGTAGCCGTTGACCACCGCGTAGTGCCGTGGCGCCGATGAAGCCGACGTCCTGCAGCACCACCACCGGATTGCCGGCGGCCACTTCGCGCAGCAGGTCGCCGTAGCGCGGCGCCAGCCGGTAGCTCACGCGGCCATGGCGGCGCGGCGTGGCGAGCATCTCCACCTGCAGGCTGCCCTTGCGCGACGGCAGCCAGACCTCGTCGACCGGGGCGTCCGGCTGCACCGGCACGCCGCTGTACGCGAGTGCCATGCCGATCGCGGCGGGCCCGCACTGGTAGTCCTTCTGGGGAAAGAACGGCACTGGGCGGGTCGACCTGCCGCGGGACGCCCTCGGGCCAGTCGGTGCGCAGGTTCATCGTCTGCGGCACCAGCGATGCGCAGCCGGACAGCAGGAGGAACACGGCCGCCCGGGCGAGCAGCCGTGTCCGGAACGAAGCCGTTGCGTTCGTCCGCATCGCTCCTTCTTACTTGCGGATGGCGTAGTACCAGATCAGGCCGGCGATCAGGATGACCGCGACCCAGCCCCAGCCGGAGATGGCGCCGGCCGGCGCGTTCTGGATGTCCTGAGCCAGCACGTGCACTTCCCGGTCGGTCATGGTCGCGACGCGCTCGCGGGCGGCGCGCGGATCGACGCCGGCCGCCTGCAGTTGCGCGGCGACTTCGGCGCGGTCCAGCGTGCCGAGCACCAGCGCGCGGTCGCTGCCGGGCGATGTCGCCGGGGCCGCCCGGTCGGCGCCGATCAGGCCCGCCTGGGCCGTGTGGAAGGACAGCGTGAGGAGGGAGGCCACCAGCACGCGGCAGGTCGTTCTCTTGAAGGCAAGGTTCATTTCTTCGTCTCCTGATGGGTTTCCGGGTTCGGCCGGAACGCCGCAACCGGAGCGCCATTTACGCACGCTGTAGCGCGGCAAGGAGAGGCAGTTCCGCAACAGCGAGGGAAACACGTTGGCACAAGTGTTTCTGGTCGTGTCCTCATCCGTCCGAATGCCGCGTCACGCTTGACATCAGTCGTCGTCGCTGCCGAGCACGCCGCCGAGCAGCGCGCCGCCGGCCGCCGCCGAGCACCGAACCTTCGTCGCGCGAGCCGCCCCGTTGCGGCGCCGCCGCGAACACCCGCGAAGCCAGCCGCGAGAACGGCAGGCTTTGCAGCCACACCGTTCCGGGCCCGGTGAGCTTGCTGAAGAACAGGCCCTCGCCGCCGAACAGCGCCGTCTTCACCTTGCCCACGTACTGGATCTCGAAGTTGACGCCGGGCGTGAGCGCCACCACGCAGCCGGTGTCGACCATCAGCACCGGCCGGCGGCGAGTTCGCGCTTGATGCAGGTGCCGCCCGCGTGGACGAAAGCCATGCCCTCGCCGTCGAGCTTTTGCATGATGAAGCCTTCGCCGCCGAAGAAGCCGACCGACAGCTTCTGCTGGAACGCGATGCCCAGCGACACGCCGCGCGCGGCGCAGAGGAACGCATCCTTCTGGCAGATCAGCGTGCCGCCGAGCTGGTGCAGGTCCATCGGCAGGATCTTGCCGGGATAGGGCGCGGCGAACGCCACGCGCTGCTTGGCCTGCACCGGTTGGAATACACCGTGGTGAACAGCGACTCGCCCGTCACCAGCCGCTTGCCGGCCCCGAGCAGCTTGCCGAAGAAGCCGCCCTGCTGCGCGCTGCCGTCGCCGAACACCGTGTCCATCGTGATGCCGGCGTCCATGAACATCATGCTGCCGGCCTCGCCGATCGCCGCCTCGCCGGGGTCGAGCTCCACCTCGACGAACTGCATTTCCGATCCGCGGATCTCGTAGTCGATCACGTCCATGGCCATGGGCTGCTCCTCGCGCTGTTGATTCGCCCGCATGGTAGCGAAGCGCGTGCTGCCGCAGAATGCGCGCATGGACCAGCCCGACTTCTCCCGGGGCGCCGCCTGGCAGCGCGGCGCGTACGTTCCCATTGCGCAGGCGAGCATCCCGATGACCGACTGGGGCTTCCTGCGGTCCGACGCGACCTATGACGTCGTCACGGTGTGGGACGGTTCGTTCTTCCGCCTCGACGCGCACCGAGCGTTTCCTGCGCAGCTGCGCTCGCTTCCGGCTCGATCCGGGACGCGACGCGGAGGGCATCGTCGACATCCTCACCGGGTGCGTGCGCCGCGCCGGGCTGCGCAGCGCCTACGTGGAGATGGTCTGCACCCGCGGCCAGCCGGCCTGGGGTTCGCGCGATCCGCGCCAGGCCGCGAACCAGTTCTACGCCTTCGCCGTGCCGTACGTGTGGATCGCCAACGAGGAGCAGCGCCGCCGCGGCCTGAACGTGATCGTGAGCGACGTGCAGCGCATCCCCGCCGCGAGCGTCGATCCCACGGCCAAGAATTACCACTGGAACGACCTGACGATGGGGCTGCTCGGTGCGCTCGATGCCGGCGGCGACACGGTGCTGCTGACCGATGCCCGGGCAACGTGGTGGAAGGGCCGGGCTTCAACGTCTTCGCCGTCCGCGGCGGCACGCTGGTGACGCCGAAGGAAGGCGTGCTGGAGGGCATCACGCGGCGCACCGTGATCGAGATGGCGCAGGCCCTCGGCATCCCGGTGGAGCTGCGCGCGCTGCCGGCGCACGAACTGCGGACGGCTGACGAGGCCTTCCTGAGCAGTTCAGGCGGCGGCGTGCTGCCGGTGACGCGCGTCGGCGGCGCGGCCATCGGCAACGGCGAGCCGGGCGCGCTGACGCGCCGGCTCGCCGAAACCTACTGGGCGTGGCACGGCGATCCGCGCTACGCCACGCCAGTCGCGTACTAGGCCTGCGGCGGGACCACGCCCTCGAGCACTTCCGGATCGCGGCGGATGGTGTCGCGCACGCGGTGCTCCTTGCGGTCGAGCTTGCCGAAATGGTGGTCGAGCGCATGCACCAGCTTTTCGGTCGCGCCGCGGAAGGCCAGTCCTGGTTGGCGGCGAAGTTGGTAACGGCCACCGGGGCGCGGCCGTTCATGCGGGCTTCCAGCATGCAGCGCTTGTCGGCGCCGCCGCCCTTGGCGGCGTGGTTCTCGTCGGTCAACTGCACTTCGATGCTGGTGAGGTCCTGGTCGAAACGCGCGAGCTGCTCGTTGAGGTAGTCGCTGGCCCAGCGCTCCAGGCCTTCCTTGTTCTCGACGTCGTTGCTCGTGTTCACTTGCACTTTCATGCGGGTTTCCTTTCTTCGTTGACTTCACTCTGCGGGCAGCGCGGGCCGCCCCAAGTCGGACGGCTCCGAATGGTGTGTCGGACACCGCTCGCCCGCCGCGGGCGCGTTTATGCTTGGCCGCAAGGAGACCCTGCATGTCCGCGCTCGAAACCATCGAGGCCGAATCCGGCCCCAACCCCGTCGCCACCCTCATCATCCTCCACGGGCTCGGCGCCGACGGAAACGATTTCGTGCCGATCGCGCAGGAGCTCGACCTGGCGTCCGTCGGCCCGGAGCGCTTCATCTTCCCGCACGCGCCCGTGATGCCGGTGACGATCAACAACGGCTACCGCATGCGGGCCTGGTACGACATCCTCGGTACCGAGTCGCAGGGCGTGCAGGACGAGGCGGGGCTGCGCCGCTCGCAGGCCGTCGTGGAGGCGCTGTTGCAGCGCGAGGAGGAACGCGGCATCGCGTCGGACCGCATCGTGCTCGCCGGCTTTTCGCAAGGTTGCGCGATGGCGCTGATGACGGGCCTGCGCCATGCGAAGCCGCTGGCCGGCATCGTGGGCCTTTCGGGTTACCTGCCGCTGGCGCAGCAGACCGCCGCGGAGCGCAGCGAGGCCAACCAGGCGACGCCGGTCTTCCCGGCGCACGGCTGGCAGGACGAAGTGATCGAACTCGCGCGGGCCCAGCAGTCGGCCGATGCGCTGCGCGCGATGGGCTATGCGGTCGATTGGCACGACTACCCGATCGGCCACTCGGTGTGCATGGAGGAGATCCACCACCTCAACGACTGGCTGCTGCGCGTGCTCGCGCGCTGACGCTGCCAGCCGTTGCCGCGGTGCAGGCAGGCCGCGGGCCTACACCCGCGCGTCCGCCCGGCCGCGACGCTGCAAGCATGCGGATCAACAGGAGCTTGCGATGAACCCGTTGCTGGGACAGGTGCTGGGTGGCGTCTTCGGACATGCGATGCGCCGGCGTGGAATGGGCGGCGGCCTCGGCGGCGCCGCGATGGGGAGCGTCCTCGGCGGGATGCTCGGTGGCCGTCGTGCGCCCCCGGGCCGCGGCGGTGGGGGCCGCAACGCCATCCTGCTGATGATGCTGCCGCTGGCCATGCGCTGGGTGCAGAACAACGGCGGCATCGGCGCGGTGCTCCAGCGCTTCCGGGAGCGCGGGTACGGACGCCGGCCCAATCGTGGATCGCCAGCGGCGACAACGAGGTGCTCGACGAGCAGGCGGTGCAGCAGGTGGTCGGACGCGACGAGCTCGCCCGGATGGCGCAGCGCCTCGGCGTGCCCGAGCAGGAGGTGGCGCAGGCCTTCGCCGAAATCATGCCCGAGATGGTCGACCAGCTGTCGCCCGGCGGCGCGCTGCCGGGCGAGGCCGACGACCTGCTGGAAGACGGCCGCGGCGAACTCGAACGCGAGCTGCGGCAACCCGCCGGCGCCCGCGCCTCCTGACAAACCCGGCTGGCGAGGCCGCCGGCGCGCGCGGAGAATGGGCGCTCCACCAGGAGAGAGCATTGAACGCACCGGCCGCCCACGCCACGCTGATGTCCGGCGATGACTACCGCGAATCGCTGCGCCGCCTGCGGCCGCGCGTGTTCGTCGATGGCCGCCTGCTCGAATCGGTGGCCGACGATCCGTCGATGCAGCCCGGCATCAACGCGATCGCGCTCACGTACGACTACGCGCTGAAGCCCGAATACGCGCCGCTGATGACGGCGGTGCAGCACACCAGCGGCAAGCGCGTGAACCGGCTGGTGCACATCGACACCAGCAGCGCCGACCTGCTGAACAAGCTGGAGGCGGTGCGGCTGGTGTGCCAGAAACCGGTTGCGCGCAGCGTTACCTCACGCACGACGCGCTCAACGCGATCGGCCGTGGCCCGCGCGCGACGACGACGCGTGGGCACGCGCGAGAACACGGAGCGCTTCCTCGCTTACCTGCACCGCGTGCAGGACCGGACCTGACGCTCGGCGTCGCCATGACCGATGCCAAGGGCGACCGCAGCCGCCGCCCGCACGAACAGGCCAATCCCGACAGCTACGTGCACATCGTCGAGCGCAACGCGAAGGGCATCGTCATCTCGGGCACCAAGGCAATCGTCACCGGCGCGCCCTACATGCACGAACTGCTGGTCATGCCCTGCCGCAACATGGGCGAGGCCGACGCGGACTTCGCGGTCTGCTGCGCCGTTTCCATCGATGCGCCGGGACTCACCATCGCCGCGCGCGCGGCCGGCCGCCCCGGCGAGAAGGTGGAACACGGCGAGGCGCTCTTCAGCCGCAAATACGGCCAGAGCACCGGCGTGTGCATGTTCGACCGCGTGTTCGTGCCGTGGGAGAACGTGTTCTACGCCGGCGAGTGGGAGCACAGCGGCCACCTCACGTACAGCTATGCCACGCACCATCGCCACACCTGCATCGGGGCGCGCGCGGGCTTCGGCGACCTGCTGATCGGCGCCGGCGCGCTGATGTGCGAAGCGAACGGCTTCGACCCGGGCCGCGAGACGCACCTGCGCGAGCAGATGGTGGACCTGATCAAGATCACCGAAGGCTTCTTCGCCTGCGGCGTCGCCGCCAGTGTGTACGGCAAGGCGGACGCGCACAGCAACACCTTCATGCCCGACCCGGTGTTCTCCAACATCGGCAAGCTGCTGCTGGCCACGCAGATCTACGACATGCACCGCATCGCGCATTACGTGAGCGGCGGGCTGGTCGTGACCTTGCCGGGGCCCGACGAAGACCACAACCCCGAGACCGGCGCCAGCCGGCCGACGTGCTGCGCGCGAACCCGGCCGTGCCGTACGCGCAGCGCATCGAGACGGCGCGCTTCATCGAAGACCTCACGGCCGGCTACCGGGGCGGCTGGTACAGCCTGATCAGCCTGCACGGCGGCGGCTCGCCGGCGGCGATGAAGCAGGAGATCTGGCGCCACTACCCGGTGGGCTCCAAGGTGGAACTGGTCGAGCGCCTGCTCGACCGCGGCGTCGCCCACGATCCCGCGCGCGCCATCACGCAGAACCGGCAGCCCGGCAAGTGCTGCGACATGGGCTGCTCGGCGCCCGGCGCGCCGGTGATGGTGCCCCTGCCGCCTACCACCAAACCCTGACGGCCGCGCTTGCCCCGATGCCAGCAGGCTTTGGGCAAAGGTGTTAACTTCGCCTCGCCATCCAGACCCGGGGCGAGAAGAAGACACTTATGAGCAACCTGCAACAGGCCTTGAGCACGCTGGCGCCCGCGCGGCTGCAAGGCATCCGGCGCGGCATCGAAAAGGAAAGCCTGCGCGCCACGCCCGACGGCGCGCTGGCGCTCACGCCGCACCCGAAGGCGCTCGGCGCCGCGCTGACGCACCCCAACATCACCACCGACTACAGCGAATCGCAGCTGGAGCTGATCACCGGCGTGCACGCCAGCGTCGAACAGTGCCTGGAAGAACTCACGCAGGTGCACCAGTTCGTCTACCGCGCGCTCGGCGACGAACTGATGTGGGCGAGCAGCATGCCGTGCAAGCTGCCGCCCGACGAGACCATCCCGATCGGCCGCTACGGCTCGTCCAACGTGGGCCGCGCCAAGAGCGTCTACCGCATGGGCCCCGGCCAACCGCTATGGCCGGCGGATGCAGACCATCTCGGGCATCCACTACAACTGGTCGCTGCCCGGCGTGAGCGACGCGCAGTACTTCGGGCTGATCCGCAACTTCCGCCGCCACGCCTTCCTGCTGCTGTACCTGTTCGGCGCTTCGCCGGCCGCCTGTTCGACCTTCGTCTCCGGCCGGCGCCACGAGCTGCAGACGCTGTCGCCGAACACGGTCTACATGCCGTACGGAACGTCGCTGCGCATGGGCCGCCTCGGCTACCAGAGCGATGCGCAGGCCAGCCTCGCGGTCAGCTACAACAGCCTCGACGGCTATGCCGCTTCGCTGCACGACGCGCTGACGCGCCCCTATCCCGCGTACGAGGCGGTGGGCATCATCAACCCGGGCGGCGAGTACAACCAGCTCGCCACCAGCCTGCTGCAGATCGAGAACGAGTTCTACGGCACGATCCGTCCCAAGCGCGTGATCCGTCCCGGCGAGCGGCCGCTGCATGCGCTGCGCGAGCGCGGCGTCGAATACGTCGAAGTGCGGCTGATGGACCTCGACCCGTTCGTGCCCGTCGGCATCAAGGCGCAGACCATGCGCTTCCTCGACATCTTCCTGCTGCACTGCCTGCTGAGCGAGAGCCCCGACGACACGCCGCAGGAGATCGCGGCGCTGGGCCGCAACCAGCACCGCACCGCCGCCTACGGGCGCGAGCCCGGCCTGCTGCTCGAGCGCGACGGCGGCCACGTCAAGCTGGTGGTGGAGGGGGCGCCGAGATCATCGCCGCCTGCGGCCCGATCGCGGCGATGCTCGACTCGGTGCACGACACCACCGACTACGGCGATGCGCTGCGTTCCGCCGAGGCGCTGCTGCAGGACCCGGCGCTGCTGCCGTCCACCCGCGTGCTGTCGGCCATGGCGCGCGACCACCAGAACGGCTTCGCGTCGTTCTCGCTGTCGCAGTCCGAACAGGCCAAGGCCCGCCTGCTCAAGCTGCCCTACGGCGGCAGCATGCATGCGCGGATGGAAGCGATCGTGAAGCAGTCGGTGCAGGACCAGGCTGCCGTGGAAGCCGCGGACAGCCTGCCGTTCGAGCAGTACCGCCAGCAATACGTCTCGGCCGAGCGGCTCGGGATGGGCAAGGCGGCGGTGGCTCCGGCGCTGGCGGCGGTGTGAGCATGGCGGCCCGCGCGATCGTTCTCTCGGCCGCGCTGCTCGCGGCCGCGGCCCTGCACGCACAGCCCAAGCGGGAGCGCGAGGCCCCCGTGCAGCCGGGGCAGTCCAGCGAAGTCGGCCGGGGCGGCCACATGGGCCGGCAGCCGCTGCGGCCCGGTGCGTACATCACGCCGCGTTACCGCAAGGCGGTACAGGACTACCCGGCGAAGAACCACGGGCCGGGCAAGCCCTGCCTGCCCGGGCTGGTGAAGCAGGGCGCTGCCTGCGGCGCCGAGGCCGGCGCCGGCGCGGGCTGGAAGATCGGCTTGCCGGTGCCCAAGGCGACCAAGGCGCTGCCGCTGCCGCCGGGCCTGCTCGCCGCGCTGCCGAAGGCGCCGCCCGGCAACGAATACGTGCTGCTGGCCGGCGACGTCCTGCTCATCGCCTCGGCGTCGCGCATCGTCGTCGATGCGGTGCCGGCCGGCAAGTAGCCTCAGGCCTCCCGGAAGGCGTCTTCCCGGGTCTTGCGGATCGCCGGCAGCGCGACGATCGCGATCAGGGCCACGGTGGCGACCAGCAGGCTCGCCGACAGGGGGCGCGTCACCAGTGTCGAGAAATCTCCCCGCGACAGCAGCAGCGCGCGGCGCAGGTTCTCCTCCATCATCGGTCCCAGCACGAAGCCCAGCAGCAGCGGCGCCGGCTCCATGCCGCAGCGCGAGAACAGGTAGCCGAGTGCGCCGAAGCCGACCGTCATGAAGACGTCGAAGGTGTTGTTGTTGATCGAGTAGACCCCGATGCAGCAGAACACCGGGATGGCCGGGTAGAGGAAGTGGTACGGCACCTTGAGCAGCTTGACCCACAGGCCGATCAGCGGCAGGTTCAGCACGACCAGCATGGCGTTGCCGATCCACATGCTGGCGATCAGGCCCCAGAACAACTCGGGGTTGCTGGTCATCACCTGCGGGCCGGGCTGGATGTTGTGGATGGTCATGGCGCCCACCATCAGCGCCATCACCACGTTGGACGGAATGCCCAGCGTCAGCAGCGGCACGAAGGAGGTCTGCGCGCCCGCGTTGTTGGCTGCCTCCGGACCCGCCACGCCTTCGATGGCGCCGTGGCCGAACTCCGCGGCGTGGCGCGACATCTTCTTTTCCAGCGTGTACGACGCGAAGGAGGAGAGCGTGGCGCCCCCGCCGGGCAGCATGCCCAGCACGGTGCCGAGCGCCGTGCCGCGCGCGGCGGCGGGCAGGAAGCGCCTGAAATCCTCCATGGTCGGGAACAGCGAGGTCACCTTGTTGGTGAAGGTCTCGCGGTGCTCGCGCTGCTCGACGTTGTTGATGATCTCGGCGAAGCCGAACAGGCCCATCGCGACGGCGACGAAGTTGATGCTGTCGGTCAGTTCGGGAATGTCGAACGAATAGCGCGCCACGCCGGAGTTGACGTCGGTGCCGACCAGCCCCAGCACCAGCCCGAGCAGGATCATGCCGATCGCCTTGACCAGCGAACCGGAAGCCAGCACCACCGCGCCGACCAGGCCGAGCACCATCAGCGAGAAGTATTCGGCCGGGCCGAAGTTGAACGCGAGTTCGGACATCGGCACGGCGAAAGCCGCCAGCACCAGCGTGGCGAAGCAGCCGGCCGAGGAAGGAGCTGATGCCGGCGGTGGCCAGCGCGGCGCCGGCGCGTCCCTTGCGCGCCATCTGGTAGCCGTCGATGGCGGTGACCACCGAGGACGACTCGCCCGGCAGGTTGACCAGGATGGCGGTCGTCGAGCCGCCGTACTGGGCGCCGTAGTAGATGCCGGCCAGCATGATCAGCGCCGACACCGGCGGCAGCGTGTAGGTGATGGGCAGCAGCATCGCGATGGTCGTCGCGGGGCCGAGGCCGGGCAGCACGCCGATCAGCGTGCCGAGCAGGCAACCCGGAAGGCATAGGCGAGGTTCTGCAGGCTGAGCGCCGTTTCGAACCCGATGGCGAGGTGCGAGAGCAGTTCCATGGGGGATCAGCGCAGGAAGGTGGGCCACAGGGGCAGTTGCAGGTTGATGCCTTCGATGAAGACGCCGATGCTGAAGGCGACGAGCACCACCATGTTGAGCAGCGTGCCCTTCCAGCGGAACGCGTGGCTCGCCATGCTGGAGACCACGACCAGCACCGCGAGCGCCACCACCAGCCCGGCGGGCTGGAGCAGCAGACCGAACAGCGTGACGGCGCCGAGGATCCGGCGGCGGCGCGCAGGTCGGGCCGCTTCAGGTCGTCGGTGGCCGCGTGGGGGCGCACGGCGGTGGCCATGGTGGCCAGCCCGACCAGGGACGAGCAGCACCCCGACGCACAGCGGGAAGTAGCCCGGCCCCATGCGCGCGGCCTCGCCGATGGTGTAGTTGAAGGCGCCGATCCCGAACCCGCCTCCGGCGAGCACGTAGATCGCGCCGGCGGCGAAATCCTTCTGGTTGACGATGCGCAGCTTCATGGGATCCGTTTCCTGTGGTTGGTGGCAGCCGGCGGCGATTCATATCATGGCATGACCTAACTACCTCACGGCGTGACCCAATGGGTGGGGCGGGTATTTCCGTACGGTGTACAGTGCGGCGCGCGCCCGCCGTCGCGGGCGCAGAGGAGACGGATGGATTCGAGCAGGAAGTCGGGCCCGCTGGACAAGGCGGGGCTGGAGCGCCAGTCGGAGTTCCGCTACCAGTTGCGGCGCTTCCTGCGCTTCGGCGAGGAGGCGGCCCGCGCCGCCGGCGTCACGGCCCTGCAGTACCACCTGATGCTGCACACCCGGGGCATGCCCGGCCGTCAATGGGCCAGCATCGGCGAGCTGGCCGAACGCCTGCAGGCCCAGCCGCACGGCGTGGTCGCGCTGGTGTCGCGCTGCGAAGAGCTCGGGCTGGTGCGCCGGCAGGACCACGCGCACGATGGCCGCCTGGTCGAGGTGCACCTCACCGCCCGCGGCCGGCGGCTGGTCGGCAAGCTCGCCGCCCAGCACCGGCCCAGCTCGGGGAGCTTGCGGCCGTCATCGAAGCGGCCTATCCGGGCGCCGGGCAGTAGCACTACAATCCCCGCGTCCGAGGCCGGCGCGCGCCCGCAGCCGGCTTCCAAATGCAATCCGCCCTGCCGCGTGCAGGCCATGGCATGAAGGCTCCGCATGGCGAAGGAAGAACTGATCGAGATGAACGGCCGGGTGGCCGAAATCCTCCCGGACTCGCGCTACCGCGTGATCCTGGACAACGGCCACGAGCTGGTCGCCTACACCGGCGGCAAGATGCGCAAGAACCACATCCGCATCATCGCGGGTGACCTGGTGACGCTGGAACTGTCGCCCTACGACCTGACCAAGGGCCGCATCATGTTCCGGCACCTGCCCAATCGTGGCACGGGCGGCCCGCCGCCGCAGCACCGCCGCCGCTAGGCTCCTCGCGCGCGCACCGTCCGCAGGTGCTCGCGCAGCCGCTCGATCTCCAGCGCCAGTTCCTCCGCGCCGCCCTCGGCGGCGAGCCCCGACACCTTGCGGCTTTGCCACGCCGCCCACGCGAAACCGAACAGGGCCGGCCCCCGCGGCGCGGTGGGCGATCGCCCGCAGCTGTTCGCGGTCCGCGGCGGCCAGCGCGTCCGCCATGCCTTCCACCATCCGCCGGCGTGAGTCGAGGAAGGCCGGCACTTCCTCCAGCAACTGCGGGTCCACCGCCACCTCCGCCTCGGGCGACGGCGCCCCGGCCGGCTCGGCGGGCTCCGGTTCGTCCAGCTCCAGCGGCACCTGCGTCGGCGCCAGCCCGCGCGTGTCCAGCTCGCGCATCAGCGCCAGCAGGGCCTCGCGCGTGAACGGCTTGGTCAGGTAGCGGTTGCTGCCGGCGGCCAGCCCGCGCCGCATCGAGACCGGGTCGTCGTTCGACGAGAACATCACGATCGGTGTCGGCGCGCGTTCCTCCCGCGCCTCGCGCGCGCGGATCCGGCGACCGCTTCCAGCCCGTTCATCACGGGCATTTCCATGTCGATCAGGATCATGTCGGGCCAGTGGCGCACCACGGCTTCGGTGGCGGCCAGCCCGTTGGCCGCGGTCTCCACCGTAAACGGCGGCGACGGCAGGTAGCGCAGCAGCAGCAGCCGGTTGTATTCGTCGTCGTCGGCGACCAGCACGCGGCGCGGCGGGAAGTCGGCGCCGGTCATGCCGCGCGCGGGCATCGCCGATGCGTCGCCGTGCGGCAGCGCCACCAGCGGCGGCGGCAGCTGCTCGGCGCCGAGCGCGCGCAGGGTGAGCGTGACCCACGTGCCTTCGGGGCCGGTGCGCATGTCCAGTTCGCCCTCCTGCACCCGCGCCATCATGCGCGCCGAGTACGTGCCAGGCCGGTGCCGCCCGCCTTGCCGGCGGTGGCGTACTTGTCGAAGAAGCGGCCCGCCACTTCGGGCGCCACCTGCGCGGCGTTGTGCACCCACACCCGCACCGGGTCGCCGCGCTCGATGCCGATCACCACCGTGCCATGCGCGGGCGTCGCTTCCACGGCGTTCTTCACCAGGTTGGCCAGGATCGAATAGCACAGGAGCTCCTCGGCGCGCGCGTACACCGGCTTGCTGAAGGCGCGCTCCATGCCGATCTGCACCCGCGCCGCTTCCGCCGTGCCCTGCACGTCCAGCAGCACGCGCGACACCACGTCGACCAGGTTCACGGCCTGCGGCGTGAAGTCGTAGGTGCCCAGCTCCATCCGCGAGAGGTCGAGCGACAGGTTGACCATCTCCAGCATGCGGTAGCCGGCGCGCTCGGTGATCGCCAGCAGCTCGCGGTGTTCGGGCGGAACGCCGGCGTCCTCGCGCAGCAGCCGGGTCACGCCGATGATGCTGTTCAGGGGCGTCTTCAGGTCGTGGCGCGACATGCGCTCGACGTCTTCGCGCAGGCGCGCGTTCTCGGCCAGCGCCGCGTTCTGCCGCTTCAGCCCCTCGGCGACCGCGCGGTGGTCGGTGATGTCGAGGATGGAGCAGATGTAGCGCAGCGCGGCGCCGTCGGACGCGCGCAGGCTGATGGCTTCGGCATGCACCCACACGGCGCTGCCGTCCTGCCGCAGCAGCCGGTATTCCTCCGGCTGGTGGCGCTGCTCGCCGCCGCGCACCGAGCGGTCCTCGCGGTGGTGGTGGAAGGTTTCGCGCACCATGGCCCGCTCGTGCGGATGGATGCGCTCGAAGAATTCGGGCCAGTCGGAGGTGACGGTGCCCGCCGGGAAGCCGAGGATCTCCAGCAGCCGGTCCGAGTAGCGCACCAGCCCGCGCGCCAGGTCCATGTCGAGGATGCCGGCCTGCGTGGTGCGCACCAGCAAATCGGCCTTCTCGCGCTGCTCCGTGCTGCGCTGCTCCTCGGTGGTGAGGGCGCGCGCCAGCCGACGCAGCAGCACCAGCGCGGGCGACAGCACGAAGGCCAGCAGGCCGAAGGCCGTGAGGGTGCGCAGCGCGAGGCCGACGTAGAACTCCAGCAGGTTCACCACCAGCACGGCGAACAGGAACGCCATGCCCACCAGCAGCACGCCCGCGTCGCGGCGGCCGGCGCGGGCGGCGCGGCCGATGCAGCCCAGCACGTAGATGCCGATCGCCAGCCCGAGCGCCTGCCCGAAGTAAACCGTGTGGCTGTACACGCGGGCCGGCGTCAGCGCCACCAGCAACGCGCCGGCGGCGCAGGCGGCCACCAGCAGGTGCAGCGCGCGCGCATGCAGCGCGCGCGGGAAGAGGGCGTGCACCAGCAGCAGGAAAGTCGCCATCGACAGGTACCAGGCGAAGTACTCGAGCCCCGTGTACAGCTCGGGGCGCCTGCGCGCCCAGCGTGAGCTGCAGCAGCAGGCGCTCGCCGGTCATGTCGCTGTAGACGGTCTGCGCCAGGCAGAACAGCCCGAACAGCAGCGGCGTCACGTCCTTGCGGCGCGCCGGGAAGAAGAACACCGGCGTGATGCTCAGCACCGGTAGGCGCCGAGCAGGATGGTGTCCAGCGCCAGCCGCTGCTTGAAGTCGGGCGCCAGCACCTCCAGCGGCCCGGCGATGGGCGGACGCACGAAGCCGCCGGCCCGGTGCTCGTAGCTGGAGATGTGGACGGTGATGCGCAGCGGGCAGGCGAAGGTGTCGGTGAGAACGGCGCGTTGGCCGATGGCCGGCTGCGCCTCCGCCGCCGAGCGGCCCGGACGGCCCTGCGCCATCGCCAGCCGGCCGTTGACGTACATGCGCAGCGCGGTGCGCTGCGCGGGCATCGCCAGCGCCACCTGCTGGCCGGCCGGGCAGCGCACCAGCAGCGTGTACGTGCCGTAGCCGTCGGGCCCAGGCCGCTTGCCGTCGGCGACGACGTCGTTCCAGCATCCGGCACCGGCGCGGTGGCGGTGGGCGGGCTGGCGTCCGCGGGATCGAGGAAGCGCTGCCGGCGAAGCCCCATTCGCCCTGCAGTTCGTGGATGGAAGCGGTGGCGCCGGGCAGCGTGAGGTCGATCACGCCGTCGCGCGCCACCTCGCGCGGGTCGTGCGCCCGGGCGGGCAGCACGGCGCAGCCGAGGACGCACAGCAGCAGCAGCCGCGCGAGGACAGCCGCCACGGGGTAGCGGCTAGATCCCGACGGGTCGCGTGGCCGCGAAGCCGTCTTCGCCGGGGCCGTGCCGCTTGAGGTCGTCGTCGCGCAGCGCCAGCAGGCGTTCGAGGTCCGCCCGCACCTCGTCCTGCGTCTGCGGAATGACGACGGGGCCTTCGATGATGTCGCCCGCGGTGGTGGTGGGCGGCGCGTCGGCCGCGGCGGCTGGCGCCTGGACGACGGGCGCCGTCCAGCTCGCCGGCGGCGGCAGGTCGGGACAGGCCGACAGGTCGGGCAGCGTGAACTGCCACGAGAAGCCCATCAGCCACTCGGCGGCGCCGGGGTCGAGCGCGATCAGGCGCCGCAGGAAGTCCTGTTCGAGCGCCACGCCGTGCAGCAGCAGCCGCGGGTCCCAGTGGCGGACCAGCAGCCGCACGTGGATGCCCTGTTCGCGGCGCGCGCTGCTGGTGCGCAGCAGGTCGGCCGACAACCAGCTTTCGGGGATGCCGTTGTGCTGCAGCAGCTCGCGCATGGCGAGCTTGAGGATTTCCTTGCGCTCGGCATGCGCGCCGGCGGAGGACGCGGCCTGCGAGGCCACGAACTGCGTGCTGTTCGGGCCCATGCGCGCCTTGCCCGACGCGCGCGCAGGCGCGGGCCCGCCTAACCAGCGCGCCAGGGGAGCCGTTGAACATGCCCATGGTCGGCACTGTAGTGCTGCCGAGTTGCTTACGTCAACTTACATCTGCACGGCGTGCGCTACATTCACCGGCTTTGCCACAGTGAAGGAGCAGGGATGGCGGTGGATTTCCGGGGACGGGTCGCGATCGTCACGGGCGCGGGCGGCGGCCCGGGCCGGCAGCATGCGCTGGCGCTGGCCGCGCGCGGCGCGAAAGTGCTGGTCAACGACCTCGGCGGGGCGGTCGACGGTTCGGGCGGCTCCGTGACGGCGGCGCAACGGGTGGTCGACGAGATCCGCGCGGCCGGCGGCGAGGCGCTGGCCAACGGCGCATCCGTGACGGATTTCGAAGCGGTGCAGGCGATGGTCCAGCAGGCGGAAGACGCCCGGGGCCGCGTCGACGTGCTGGTGAGCAATGCCGGCATCCTGCGCGACAAGAGCTTCGGCAAGATGGACATCGCGGACTTCCGGCTGGTGCTCGACGTGCACCTGATGGGCGCGGTGCATTGCTGCAAGGCGCTGTGGCCGCTGATGCAGCGGCAGAAGTACGGCCGCATCGTGCTGACGACGTCGTCGTCGGGCCTGTACGGCAACTTCGGCCGGGCGAACTACGGCGCCGCCAAGATGGCGCTGGTGGGGCTGATGCAGACGCTGGCGATCGAAGGCCAGAAGCACGACATCCGCGTCAACTGCCTGGCGCCCACCGCCGCCACGCGCATGACCGAGGCGCTGTTCCCGCCCGACATGCTGCAGGCTTTCGGCCCCGAGGCCGTGGTGCCGGCGATGCTGGTGCTGGCCGCGGAAGACGCGCCCACCCGCACCACGCTGTGCGCAGGGGCCGGCGCTTTCGAAGCCGCGAACGTCACGCTGACGCGCGGCGTGCACATCGGGCTGGACGCGCAGGCGCCCGAGCGCCTGGCCGCGCACCTCGACGCCGTCCGCGACCGCGCCGGCGAGACGGTGCCGGGCAGCGGCGCGGAGCAGGGCGCCAACGAAATGCGGCTGGTCCGCGGCGGCTGACCCTTACTGGATCAGCAGGTTGGCGATCAGGCCGGTGGCGAGGGCCACCAGCACGAAGTCGCTGCCGACCTGCATCCACTGGTGGCCGTGCGGCGGGGCGTACAGGCCGCGGTGCGAGCGCCAGTCGTTCACGTAGTAGTGGTTCTGGCGGTACTCGTACGGCAGGTAGCCGCCCCGCTGGAAGCGCGGTCCGTTGCCGTAGTAGCGCGGCTGGTTGTACACGTAGCCCGGCTGCTGGTATGCACCGTTGCGGTAGCCCTGCCGGTAGGCACGGTCTTCCCGGCGGTCCTCGGCGCTGGGCCTGCTCGAAGCGGCGGTCCTGCCGGTCATCGCGGCGTTCCGCACGGTTCTCGCGGCGTTCTTCGCGGCGTTCTTCGCGGCGGTCTTCCCGGCGCTCCGGCGGTCGTCGCGGCGCTCGGCGCGCGGACCGTCGCCACGGCGGCCGTCACGGTCCCGGGCGGTGGCCGTGGTGCTGAAGCCGAGGGTGCCGACGAGGGCGGCGCAGAGGATGGCATTCGCTTTCATGGGTGGTTCTCCTGATTCGTTGGGTCTACTGTGCGCGCCGCACATTTCGCCCGCGCGAAGCCCACGAGTCGCCCCCGCAAACCAGGTGAGGAGATGTACCGGCCGGGCTACTTGCCCGGGGCCAGTTCCCGGGCGAAGCGCTCGAACGCGGCCGGAAGCTGCTCGGGCGGCAGCCTCAGCAGCGACGAGGGATGCACCGTCACCAGCACCTGCAGCCCGTCGGCGCGCGCGAACCACTGGCCGCGTTCGGACATCACGGCCATCGGCCGGCCCAGCAGGGCGCGGGCGGCCGTCGCGCCGAGCGCCACCAGCGCCCGCGGCTGCACCAGCGCGATCTCTTCGTCGAGCCAGTGGCGGCAGGCATCCGCCTCCAGCTGCGTCGGCGTCTTGTGGATGCGCCGCTTGCCGCGCAATTCGTACTTGAAGTGGCGCACGGAATTGGTGACGAACACCGCCTGCCGGTCGATGCCCGCCTGCGCCAGCGCCCGGTCGAACAGCTGCCCGGCGGGCCCGACGAAGGGCCGCCCGCGCAGGTCTTCCTGGTCGCCGGGCTGTTCGCCAACGAACATCAGCGCGGGGTACATCGGGCCTTCGCCGGGCACGGCCTGCGTGGCCAGCGCGCCGATCGGGCAATCGCGGCAGCGGTTGGTGGCCGCGTGCAGTTCGGGCAGCGAATCGCTGGAGGCCACCACGGGCACGCGCTGCACCGGCGCCGGGATGCGCCGCAGCGGCTGCGTCGGCGGTCGCTCGATCATGGTGCCGCTGCGTTCCTGTGCCTGCGCGGCCAGCGGCGCGATCAGCTGCGCCTCCGGCAGGTTGCGCCAGTACTTGCGCGGCATCTCCTTCTGCATCATCTTGAGCTTCAGGCGTGCCGGGTTGAAGATGCTCTGGTAGTAGGTGAGCCAGAGCTGCTCGCCGGCGTCGGCGGCGGGCGCGTCGGCCCGCGTCGCGCCCGCGCGAAAGCGCAGCTCGCGCCGGTTCCACTCGACGCAGCGGTCGGGCGTGAGGATCGCCCACCGCATGTTGGCGAAGCGGCGCCGGAACCACGGCGCATTGGCTTCGACGATGTGGTGGTCGGGCTCGAACCACGCGACGTGCAGCGGATCGTCCGCGTCTTCGCCGTCCACCACCTGCCGGAACCGCACGAACGCGTGCATCTTGTGGATGTCGCGCCGCACCGCCTGCGCCATGTGGCGCGCCTGGATCATGTCGCCGTCGAGCGGGTCGTGGCGCAGGCCGGGCTCGTGCGCCAGCCGCCACAGCAGCCGGTACAGCAAGGCGAAGCGCTGCGGTTCGCGGTGCAGCACCACGGTGTGGCACAGCTCCATGAAGGCGGCCGGCACCGACACGGCGCTCGTCGCGGGGACGTTGAACGCGGCCGGAGGTTCCGTGGCGAAGAGGTCGTCGTCGTGGGCGCCGACCGCCCAGCTCACGTGCTCGGGCGGCACGCCGCGCTGCAGCAGCACGCGCGCCTCCCGGCGGAAACCGTCCAGGTCGGTTTCGTGGTCCAGCCGCACCCGCATGTCAGAACAGCGCCGCTTGTTCCGGGACCGGCTTCGCCGCCTGCGCCACGGCCCGCTGCATGTCGGGCGCGCGCGCAGGACGGTGGTCGGCGACCACCACGAAGGGCAGCACCTTCTGCACCGGCACGTGCAGGCGCTTCAGGTCTTCGGCGCGCAGGCTGCGCACGCGGCGGGCCAGCAGCAGGCGGTCGACGGCCTTCACGCCGAGGCCGGGCACGCGCAGCAGCAGTTCGCGCGGCGCGCGATCGAGGTCGACCGGAAATTTCTCGGGATGCGCCAGCGCCCACGCCAGCTTCGGATCGACTTCGAGCCGCAGCATGCCGCCGGTGCGCGGGGACGCGATCTCGCCCGCCTCGAAGCCGTAGAAGCGCATCAGCCAGTCGGCTGGTACAGACGGTGCTCGCGCACCGGGGGCGGCGCCTTCAGCGGCAGCGACGACGACGCATCCGGGATCGGGCTGAAGGCGGAGTAGTACACGCGCTTGAGCCGGTAGGACCCGTACAGCTGCGCGCTGGTGGCGAGGATGGTCGCGTCGTCGGTCGCGTCGGCGCCCACGATCATCTGCGTGCTCTGGCCGGCGGCGGCGAAGGGTTCGCTCTTCGCCTTGCCGGGCGGCGCGCCGGGCAGCGACACCACCGAGGTGCGCGCGTCATCGCGCGCCTGCGCCTTGGCATCGTCGATGTGCACCCGCAACCGCGCCATCGAGCGCTTGATGGCGGCGCCGTCCTTCTCCGGCGCCAGCGTGCCGAGCCCCTGCTCGGTCGGCAGTTCGATGTTGATGGACAGGCGGTCGGCGTAGCGGCCGGCGCGCTGCAGCAGTTCCGGCGCGGCGTCGGGGATGGTCTTGAGGTGGATGTAGCCGCGGAAGTCGTGCTCCTCGCGCAGCCGCCGCGCCACTTCCACCACCTGCTCCATGGTGTAGTCGGCGCTGCGGATGATGCCGCTGGAGAGGAACAGGCCCTCGATGCAGTTGCGGCGGTAGAAATCGAGCGTGAGCCGCACCACCTCGTCGATGGTGAAGCGCGCCCGCGGCACGTTGCTGCTGACCCGGTTGACGCAATACAGGCAGTCGTACTGGCAGAAATTGGTCAGCAGGATCTTCAGCAGCGAGATGCAGCGGCCGTCCGGCGCGTAGCTGTGGCAGATGCCCATGCCTTCGTTGGAGCCCACCCCGCGGCCGTCGAGCGAGTTGCGCTTGACGCCGCCGCTGGAGGCGCAGGAGGCGTCGTACTTGGCGGCGTCGGCGAGCACCGCGAGCTTGTCGTTCAGGTTCACTGGATGATCGTACAGTATCCGCTGCGCACCCATGGCAGAAGCCCCGCGCGACCGGGTGGGTCGGGCGGGGCTTCGTGAGAAAAGGCGCACGGGACGCCTTTCGGAAACGCCTTACTGGGCGTTGACCGGCTGGCCGGCGAACTGCTGGGCAGCTTGGGCCGGCTTGTGGGAAGCCGTAGGCGGAGCCGCTGTCTTCGCCCGTGAAGGCGGCGACGCGGTCACGGCTGTTGATGTACTCGGCCCGGACGTCGGCGCGGGTGCGGCCGCTGGTGAAGCCGGTGCGCTGGTTGTACGACGTGGACCAGGGGTTCGCGCCGGCCTGCTTGTACTGGCCGAGTTCGGCCTGCACTTCGGCACGGCTCTTGGCGCCGTTGAACGGCTTGGCGAATTCCGGGGCGTCGAACGCATCGGCGTGGGCGGCGAAGCCGGCGGTGGCGAGGGCGGCGACGAGGAGGAGACGGGTCGATTTCATGGTGAGTCCTTTCAGGGGTTGATGTCGGAAGCGATGGAGTGACTGTATTGCTAACCGAATCATCAAAAAACCACCCGATCGTCAAGCTGGAATTGCGTAATCGTTAATAATCAAGCCATGGACCGACTTCAATCGATGCGGGTGTTCCAGCAGGTGGTGGACGAAGGGGGCTTCGCGGCGGCGGCCCGCAAGCTCGACATGGCGCCGGCCATGGTCACGCGGCTGGTGAGCGACCTCGAGAAGCACCTGGGCGTGCGGCTGCTGCAGCGAACCACGCGGCGGCTGTCGCTCACGCCGGCGGGCGACAGCTACCTCAGCCGGCTGCGCGTGATCCTGAGCGACATCGACGAGGCCGACGCGATGGCGCATGCGCACACCCGAGAGATGTCGGGCACGGTCCGCATCCTCGCCTTGCCGGTGGTGGCCACGCACATGATCGCGCCGGCGGTGGCGGAATTCCAGCAGCGCTACCCGCAGGTGGTGCTCGACATCCATGTCGAGGACATCGCCGACCCGAACGTCGAGGACTACGACCTGACCGTGCTCAACGGGCTGGTGCAGGTGCATGCGGGCGCCATCGTCCGCACCATCCTCCACAGCGAAGCGGTGTTCTGCGCCGCGCCCGGTTACCTGCAGCGGCACGGCGAGCCGCGCACCCCGGCCGACCCGGCGCAGCACCGGTGCCTGCGCCTGCGCACCCCGGGCGTGCGGCTGCGCGCGATGCGGCTGATCGATCCCACCGACGGCGACCGCGAGCTGGACGTGGAGGTGCCTGCCGTGATGACCGCAAACCACACCGATTCGCTGCTGCGCGCGACGGTGCATGGCGCCGGCATCAGCAGCCAGCCGGTCGACCTGATTGCGCCCATGCTGCGCGACGGCCAGTTGCAGCGCGTGCTGGCGCCATGGATCACCAACCGGCTGAGCCTGGTGGCCGCGTTGCCGAGCCGCCAGTTCATGCCGGCGCGCACCCGCGCCTTCCTCGACCACCGGGTCGAGCACGCGCGCCGCACGGTGGCGGGGATGGGACTGGAAGAGGTGGAGGGCGCCGAGCTCAGACCTGGGCCGGCAGCACCTTGAAGCCGACCCACGCCGCCGCGATGACCGCGTTGACCGGGATGCTCAAGGCGCTGGGCACGTAGAACAGCACCGACACCCCCGGCGCGCCGGCGACGAATTCGGCCAGGCCGCCGAGCAGGTAGAACAGCACCGCGCACCAGTCCATCGCTTCATGTACGTGGGCAGCCAGCGCGCCTGCGCCTGGTTGTGGCGCCACGCGGCCGCGCGCTCGAGCAGGTTGCCGCGGTTGACGTCCTTGAACAGCCAGCCGAAGAAGAAGTAGCGGTACAGGAGGGTGCCGAAGGACATGGTGATGCTCTCCGCCTGATGGTCCTTCGTTGTACCGGCCCTCGCCGTGCGTGTCCATGCCCATTGCGTGTAGGACCGCACGGGCCGGGCGTCAATCGCGCAGCAGCCGCGCCTTGACCGACTTCCCCTTGATGCGCCCGCTGTCGAGCCGCTGCGCCGCTTCCTTCGCGATGCCGTGCTGCACGGCGACGTAGGTGGAGAACTCGTTCACGTCGATCTTGCCCACCTCGCGCGCGCGTGTAGCCCAGGTCGGCCGTGAGCGCGCCCAGCACGTCGCCGGGCCGGATCTTCTCCTTGCGTCCGCCCCGGATGTGGATGGTGGCCATGGCCGGCACCAGCGGGCCGTCGCCCGTGGGCTTCAGTTCGTCCAGCGCGAACCACTCGGAAGGGCGCCCTTGCAGCACTTCGATGCGGCCCACGGCGCCCATCTCGTCGAGCGCGGCGAGGTTCAGCGCGAGGCCGGCTTCGCCCGCGCGCCCGGTGCGGCCGATGCGGTGCACGTGGATTTCCGCGTCGGGCGTCACTTCCACGTTGATCACGGCCTCGAGCCCCGCCACGTCGAGTCCGCGGGCGGCGACGTCGGTCGCCACCAGCACGGAGCAGCTGCGGTTGGCGAAGCGCACCAGCACCGGTCGCGGTCGCGCTGCTCCAGTCGCCGTGCAGCGCGAGCGCGCTGAAGCCCTGCGCCTGCAGCAGTTCCACCAGCGCCTTGCATTGGGCGCGCGTGTTGCAGAAGGCGAGGCTGCTGGCGGGGCGGAAGTGCTCGAGCAGGCGCGCCACGGTCGGCAGCCGCTGCTGTTCGGTCACTTCGTACCAGCGCTGCCGGATCAGCGTGCCGGCATGCTGCGCCTCCACCTTCACCGTGGCCGGGTCGCGCATGAACTTCGCGGCCAGCTTCGCGATGCCTTCGGGATAGGTCGCGGAGAACAGCAGCGTCTGCCGCTGCGGCGGGCAGCGCTTGGCCACCGTTGAGATGTCGTCGACGAAGCCCATGTCGAGCATGCGATCGGCTTCGTCGAGCACCAGCGTGTTCAGCGCCGACAGGTCGAGCGTGCCGCGTTCGAGATGGTCGATGACGCGGCCGGGCGTGCCGACCACCACGTGCGCGCCGTGCTCCGGCTCGCGACCGGCCGCGCAGCGGCACGCCGCCGGCGAGCGTCACCACCTTGATGTTCTCCTCGGCGCGGGCGAGGCGGCGGATCTCGGCCGTCACCTGGTCGGCCAGTTCGCGCGTGGGGCACAGCACCAGCGACTGCACGGCGAAGCTGCGGCCGTCGAGCCGGGCGAGCAATGCGAGTGCGAAGGCGGCGGTCTTGCCGCTGCCGGTCTTGGCCTGCGCGATCAGGTCCTTGCCGGCCAGCGCCAGCGGCAGGCTCGCGGCCCGGATCGGCGTCATGGCGGTGTAGCCGAGGCGCTGGAGGTTTTCCAGGGCCGCGGGGGCGAGGGGCAGCCGCGAGAATGCGGTGTCGGATGCGGATGCGGTCATCGCCCGATCATTCCACACTCGATTTCGAAACAGGAGCCCTGCCATCGCAACCCGCCGCGTTCCGCCGCCCGGCGCCGTGCCCGCCGACCTGCCCGAGGCGCTCGAGCCCGAACTCGCCACCCTCGTGGACAAGCCACTGCCGGGCGACTGGATCTACGAGATCAAGTTCGACGGCTACCGCATGCTGGCGCGCATCGGCGGCCCGAAGGACGTGCGCATCATCACCCGCCGCGGCAACGACTGGACCGAGCGCTTCACGGCTCTGAAGAAGGAACTGGCCGCCGCCAGTGCCGCCGGGCTGGTACGACGGCGAGATCGTCATGCTCGATGAAAGCGGCAAGCCGAGCTTCAACGCGCTGCAGAACGCGATCGAGGGCGGCGCCAACGACGCCATCGTGTTCTACCTGTTCGACGTGCCGTACTGCGCCGGCCACGACCTGCGCCGCGTGCCGGTCGAGGAGCGCCGCGCATTCCTGCAGTCCACCCTGAAGGAAACGCACGGGCTGCGCTTCAGCCGAGGAGGTGCCCGGCGCCGCCGCCGACATCGTCGCGTCCGCGTGCCGGCTCGGGCTCGAAGGCGTGATCGGCAAGCGGCGCGGCTCGGCCTACGTGCACCGGCGTTCGGACGACTGGATCAAGCTCAAGTGCGTGCAGCGCCAGAGTTCGTGATCGGCGGCTTCACCGGCCCGACGACGCGCGGCCCTCGGGCATCGGCGCGCTGCTGGTCGGCCAGCGCGACGAAGACGGCGCGCTGCAGTACGCGGGAAAGGTCGGGACCGGCTTCACCGGCGTGGTGTCGGCGGCGCTGCGCCAGCGGCTCGAAGCGATGGCGCGCAAGAAGCGGCCGTTCGCCGGGCCCACGGGGCACGACCGGCATGCGACCCGGTCGAGCCCGAACTGGTGTGCGAGGTCACGTACAACGAATGGCCGGAAGGCGGCAGCCTGCGCCACGCGTCGTTCAAGGGGCTGCGCGAGGACAAGCCGGCGCACGCCGTCGAACGCGAGCGGCCGCAAGCTGCCAAGGCCCCGCCGCCGGCGAAGCACGCGCTGCTGAAGGTCACGCACGGCAGCCGCGTGATCGATCCCTCCACCGGCCTGACCAAGCTGGACCTGGTGCGCTGGTACGCCGAGGCCGCGCCCCGGGCGTTGCCGCACCTGGCGGGCCGGCCGGCGTACATCAAGCGCGCCCCGCTGGGCATCGAGCAGCCGATGGTCTTCCAGCAGCATCCCGAGGGCATGCGCGGGCTGCGCGGCACCGATCCCGCGCTGTGGCCCGGCCACGACCCGGCCATCGCCTTCACGTCGGTCGAAGACGTCGTCGCGGCGGCGCAGCTCGGGATGGTGGAGGTGCACACCGAACTCCACCGACGCGGCCATCGCCAAGCCCGACCGGCTGGTGTTCGACCTCGATCCCGGCGACGGCGTCGCGTGGCCCCGTACAGGAGGCCGCGCTGCTCGTGCGCGCGCTGCTGCAGGAGCTGGGGCTGGAAAGCTGGCTGAAGACGACCGGCGGCAAGGGCCTGCACCTGTTCGTGCCGGTGCGGCCGCAACACGACTACGAGACGGTCAAGGCATTCACCGAAGCGGTGGTGCAGCACATGGCGCGCACCATCCCGCAGCGCTTCGTCGCGAAGTCGGGGCCGCGCAACCGCGTCGGCCGCATCTTCATCGACTACCTGCGCAACGGCTGGGTGCAGTCCACCGCCGAAGCCTATTCGGCGCGCGCGCGGCCCGGGCTCGCTGTCTCCATGCCCATCGCCCGGGACGAGTTGCCGGCGCTCACCGGCGGCGCGCACTGGAACATCGTGACGGCGCCGCAGCGCCTGGAAAAGCTGAAGGCCGACCCGTGGGCCGGCTACTGGAAGAAGAAGCAGTCGCTTGCCGGGGCGATGAAGCTGCTGCCGGGATTCGCGCCCGTCAGACCGTAGCGTCGGTGGCGGGTTCGCCCGGCGCCAGCGCGTCGAGCGTGATGTCGAGCCGCGCGGCGTTGGCGAGGTCCAGCTCCGGGTTGTCGCGCGCGTCGGCGACGGCGGTGAACTGGCCATCGAGGTAGAGGAAGCGGATCTTGCCGCCGACATCGCGCAGGGCCTCTTCGGCGGTGAAGAAGCCGGAGCCGGCCTGCTTGTTGCCATCGAGCAGGTAGCGCCACTGGTCGCCCTGCTGCGACAGCTCGCCCAGGTCGATCAGCTTCTGCGCCGCATTGCTGGCGTAGAGGCGGCCCCGGGCCGCGTACAGGGTGAAGGGCTGCTGCCTTTCCGGCGTGGTGTCTGTCGTCGCCATCGAAAACCTCCGAAGGCTTCAATCTCCCCGGCGCGGCCGGCGGGGTGTAGGACGCAGCCGGAACTAGAGCTGGAGCCCAAGGCAGAGCAGTCCGACCACGACCAGCGCCAGCCCGGCCTGTTCGGCGATCTCCAGCTTCTCGCGCAGCAGCCTGCGGGAGACGAGGTAGCTGAACACCACTTCGACCATGCCGAGCGTGCGCACGTTGGCGGCGGTGGTCAGCGCGAAAGCCGTGAACCAGCACAGCGACGCGAGCGCGCCGGCGCCACCGGCCACCAGCGAAATCCGCCACGCCGTCACCGTCGCGCGCAGCGAAGCGGGCGACCGCGCCGCCAGCCAGCCACCGAGCAGCAGGCTCTGCGCGGTCTGCGCGAACAGCACGCCCCACGCGCCGATCAGCCACGCCGGCACGCCGGGCAGCTGCAGCGCGGCGCCGCGGTAACCGACGGCGGAGATCGCGAAGCCGGCGCCGAGGCGAGGCCCCAGAGCGCGGCGCCGCTGGTCCAGTGCGCGCGCCGCCGGTGAGCGATGCCTTGGCCGGCAGCGACAGGAGCAGCACGCCGCTGGTGGCCAGCGCGATGGCGAGCAGCGTCACCCATCCCGGCAGCTCGGCCAGGAAAAGGGAGCCGAACAGCGCGACCTGCAGGGCGTCGGTCTTGGAGTACGCCACGCCGATGACGAAGTTGCGCTGCTTCATGGCCACCAGCAGGAACGCGGTGGCCGCGAGCTGGCCGAGCGCGCCGAGCATCAGCCAGCCGAAATATCCGGCGCCGAAGGCCGGCACCGGCGCCGTGGTGGCGGGCAGCGCGTGCAGCAGCAGCACCAGCGCCGCCGCGAACGGGATGCCGTAGAGAAAACGCACGAGCGTCGCGCCGAGCGTGCCCGCCTGCGCCACGAGCGAGCGCTGCGCGGCATTGCGCGCCGTCTGTGCCAGCGCCCCGAACAGGACGATGGGGATCCACCACCAGTTCACGGGATCAGGCGCCGCAGCCGGTGCCGGCGGCGCGGCGGAACGACTGTCCCTGCAGCGCGGCCAGCGCGCCGCTGCCGCCGGTGACGCGCAGCGCGTCGGGCGCCGCCTGCAAGTCCACCGATGCCTCGCCCGGCGCCTTCGCCTGCAGTGCGGTGCCGCGGATGCGGCCGTCGAGTTCGCGCACGGCGCCGCCGTGCACCAGCCGCGCGCTGAACTGCTGGTGCCGCTGCGCCACGCGCAGGCTGGCGCCGCTGCCGCACCACAGGCCCTCGACGCGGGCGGGCACGACCCACAGGTGCACCTTGCTCGACTTCTCCAGCCCACCTTCTTGTTCGGCACCGGCAGCACCGTCGTCTGGTCGGGCTTCCAGTCGCCCATGTCCCAGTCGTGCGAAACGATGCGCGTGCCGGGCTTCAGCGCCAGCACCGCGGGCCGCAGCGCCATGTTCACTTCGGGCAGCAGGTACATCGTGATCACGGTGGCCGGCGCGAGGTCGGTCTTGAACAGGTCCTGCTCCGGAACCGCACGCGCGGCTCCACGCCGGCGTCGAGCGCATGGCGCCGGCTTTGCCGCACCAGGTTCGGGTCGATCTCCACGCCCAGCCCGGTGGCGCCGAAGCGCTTCGCCGCCGGATGACGATGCGGCCGTCGCCGGAGCCGAGGTCGATCACATGGTCGGCGGGGCCGACGTTCGCCACGCGCAGCATTTCCAGCGTGACGTTGTCGGGGGAGGTGATGAAAGGGACTTCCTCGATCGGCTGCGCCCGCGAGGGGCCAGCGTGGCGGCGAGGAGCAGGGGGAGCGAGAAGCGGAAGACGGCATGCATGCGGAAATCATGACATGCCTTGGGGCCGCTACGCCCGCGTTCGTGGGGCCGGCACGGGGCGACCGAGGTACAGCGCGTCGGACCAGGTGGCCAGCCACTGGGGACGGTAGGCCACCAGCAGGCTGGCGACGGCGCAGGTCCACGACGCTTCGCCCATCGCCAGCAGCAGCGCCGCCACCGCCTGGAGGTCGCCGCGCGGACTGGTGAAGCCCCGGCCCGCGGCAGCGGCAGCCGCTGCACGCCCCCAGCGTGGCCAGCGGCACGATGAAGGCGCGGCCGAGAAGGTAGGCCACCGGGTGCGGCCCGAAGGCGCGCCGGATGCCGTGCCCGAGCACCAGCACCGGGGTCGCCGGCAGGATGCCCGACCAGACCACGAGCGTGATCGCCGCGCCGAACGACGCGCCGCCGGTGACCATCGTCGCCAGGCCCGCGACGGTGAGCGTGGGCACCGCGAGCGGCCAGCCCAGCACCAGCACCACGAGCGGAGCGGCCGACCAGTGCAAGGGGATCGGCAGCGCGGCGAGCCCCGGCCACGACCACAGCCACGGCAGCAGGGTCAGCACCGCCAGCAGCGGCGTGGCGAGCGCGGACGATCGCCGTGGTTGCAGCAGACGCCATGGCCGCACCAGCAGGGCGGCGGCGAGCGCCACCGCGAGCACGACGATCTCGAAGGCTTCGACGGTGGCCATGGCGGTCGGACTCAGTGGCCGTCGGCGACGCGGATCTTGCCTTCCCGGACGTAGCGGTCGTACTCGTCGCGCGTGATGGCGGTCGACACGGCGTTGCCCGGCCTTCCTCCCAGCCCGGGGTGACGCTGTCGTCCGCCACGTCGATCGAGACGGGGCCGGGCGGGATCGGCATCAGCACGCCGTCTCCGACGCGGTAGCTGACTTCTCCGCGGACCGTGGCTTGCTGGGTCATGGTGGCTCCTTCGTTCTTGATGACTGACGGAAGGATTTCACGGCAGCGGCTCGGCCGTGGCTGTCAGCCAATCGCCCGTGTGCGTGACGGCGGCGCCGCAGGCTCCCCGGTCGGCGCGCCTCGCTTTGCCCGCAGAATGCCGGGCATGCCGAGCCCCGTGAAGTACCCCGACCCGTCCCCGCCGATGCATGAAGGCGCGGGCCGGCTGCCGTGGCTGGTGCTGGCATTCGCGGTGCTCACCGGGGCCTTGCTGGCCATCGCGCTCTGGGTCCTGCGCGCCGAAGCATTGCGGGCCGGCGAGGCGCGCGCTTCGGCGCTGTCGCAGGTGATCGTGGAGCAGACCTCCCGCACCCTGCAGTCGGTCGATGCGCGCCTGCAGCTCGCCGCCGCCCAGCTCGACGCGGCGGCGGCGGCCGGCGAGCTCGACGAGCCCACCGCGCGCCGCCTGCTGCAGGCGCAATTGAGCGAGCTCCCCTTCGTGCGCGGGATCTGGGTGGTGGACCCGCAGGGGCGCATCGCGTTCGACTCCGCCACCGGCAGCCTCGGCGTGATGCTGGCGGACCGCGAGTACTTCCAGATGCACCAGGCAAGGCCGGACCTCGGCCTGTACGTGGGCCCGCCGGTGCGCAGCCGCAGCACGGGCCGCTGGCAGCTCACGCTGTCGCGGCCTTTGCGCGGCGGCGCCGACAGGCCGCACGGCATCATCGCCGCGGCGGTGGAGCCGCCTTACTTCGAACAGCTCTGGAGCCGCGTCGACGCCGGCGCCAACGGGATCGTGGCGCTCTACAACCGCGGCGGCCGCCTGATGATGCGCAGCCCCGCCGACGAGAAGCTGCTGGGGCGCGACCTGTCCCGCATCCCGCTGTTCACCGAGCACCTGCCCCGCGCCGCGGAGGGCCGCTTCGTGGTGACCAGCGTGCTCGACAAGATGGAGCGCGTGATCTCGTACCGCACGGTTCCCACGCATCCCGACCTGGTCGTGGTCGTCGGCGTGGGCTACGCCGAGATGCTGGCGCCGTGGCGCCGCTTCACCCTGCTCGCGGGGGTGTTCTGGGCCGGCGCGATGCTCATCGCCGCCGGCCTCACGCTGCAGCTGCAGCGGCAGGGGCGCATCCGGCGCAGCAGCGAACGGCGCTTCCGCGAGCTGGCGCAGGCCATGCCGCAGATCGTGTTCGCGGCGACGGCGCAGGGCGCGGTGCAGTTCATCAGCCAGCGCTGGGTCGAAGTCACCGGCACCTCGGTCGAAGACGCGCGCTGGGCACCGGCTGGCAGGAGCGCATGCACCCGGAAGACCGCGCGGGAACGCTGGAGCACGTCCAGCGGGTGCTGCAATCGGGCGTGGAACTGCAGCACGAGGTCCGGCTGCGCTACGCCGACGACAGCCACCGCTGGCAGCTGCTGCGCGCCGTGCCGATCCGCGACGAGGGCGGCGCGATCACCGCCTGGTACGGCACCGCCACGGACATCGATGCGCTGAAGCAGGCACAGGCGCGGCTGGTCAGCCAGGCGGAGTTCCTGCGCATGGCCGGCCGGCTGGCGCGCCTGGGCGGCTGGCGGCTGGACCTCGCGTCGCAGCGCGTGACCTGGTCGGAGGACGCGGCGGCGGCGCTCGAACTGCCGGGGCTGGACGTGCCTGTCGAACAGGTGATGGCGATGGTGGCGCCCGCGTCGCTGGCGAAGACGCAGCGCGCGCTGCAGGATTGCGTGGACCAGGGCACGCCGTTCGACCCGGAGGTGGAGATCGTGACCTCAGCGGCCGCCGCGTTTCGCTGCGTTCGCTCGGGCAGGCGGTGCGCGACGCGGACGGCCGCGTCGTGGCGGTGCAGGGCGCGCAGCAGGACATCACGGCGCGCGTGCGGATGGTGGAGGAGATCCGCGAGCTCAATGCCAGCCTGGAGCAGAAGGTCGCCCAGCGCACGCGCCAGCTCGCGCAGCAGGAGGCGCTGTTCCGCACGCTGGCCGAACAGGCGCCGCTGCCTTTCTGGACGGTGGACTCCACCGGCGCGGTCACCTTCTTCAGCCGCGCGTGGTACGAGCTGGTGGGCGACGCGCCGCCGCGCTGGCTCGGCTTCGAATGGATGGACCTGCTGCATCCCGACGACGTGCAGCCGGTGCGCGACAACTGGAGCGAGGCGCGGCGTTCCGGCGGCGTCTATGCCGGCCAGCGCCGGGTGCGGGCGCGCGACGGCAGCTACCACAGCACGATCTACCGGGCCGAGCCGATCCGCGATGCGCAGGGCGCGATCTCGTTCTGGGTCGGCATCGACACCGACGTCACCGACCTCCTGAACAGCAAGGCGGCGCTGCGGCTGGCCAACGAGCAGCTGGAGGCTTTCGCCTATTCGGTCTCGCACGACCTGCAGTCGCCGCTGCAGCGGGTGCTGTCGTTCGGGCGCCTGCTCGGCGAGGAACTGAAGGCGCTTCCCGACGGCCGGGCGCAGCACTACCGGCGCGCATCATGGGCAACGCCGAGACGATGACGCAGCTGGTCGAGGGCCTGCTGGCGCTGGCGCAGGTGTCCGAGGTCGACATCATCCGGCCGGCGTGAACCTGAGCGACATGGCCACCGAGGTGCTGCAGCGGCTGCAGCAGGACGAGCCGCACCGGCGCGTGCAATGGACGGTGCAGCCGGGGCTGGCGGTGCAGGGCGACGTGCGCCTGATGCGCTCCGTGCTGGAGAACCTGCTGGGCAACGCCTGGGAAGTTCAGTTCGCGGCGCGAGGAGGCGCACATCGCCGTGGGCGGCTCGCCGCAGCGCGGCGAGTTCTTCGTGCGCGACAACGGCACCGGCTTCGACATGCTCTACGCGGACCGCCTGTTCGGCACCTTCCAGCGCCTGCACGATGCCGAGGAGTTCCCCGGCACCGGCATCGGCCTGGCGACGGTGGCGCGCGCGATCTCGCGCCGGGGCGGCCGCATCTGGGCCGAAGCCGCGCCCGGCGAAGGCGCCACCTTCTACTTCACACTGCCCACACCGTGATGCCGCTGCTCTGGAAATACCTGAAGCCGCAGCGCCGCCTGGCCGCGCTGGCGCTGCTGCTGGCCGGCCTGAGCCAGTGCTGGCGCTGGTCGACCCGATCATCTTCGGCTGGCTGGTGGACGACTACGCGAACCAGCGCGACGCCAAGAGCGACGAGGAACTGGTCGGCGGCGCGCTGCGGCTGCTGGCGCTCGCCGTCGCCGTCGCGGTGGCTTCGCGCGCCTGCAAGGCCATGCAGGACTACGTGACGCGCATGGTGGTGCAGCGCTTCGGCACGCAGATCTTCAACGACGGCCTGCGCCAGACGCTGCGCCTGCGCTACCGGGAGTTCGAGGACCAGAACAGCGGCGAGACGCTGTCGCTGCTGCTGCGCGTGCGGCGCGACACCGAGCGCTTCATCAACGCCTTCATCAACGTGCTGTACGCGTCGGCCATCGGCCTCGCCTTCCTGCTCTGGTACGCGATCACCAAGAGCTGGCTGCTGGTGCCGGTGTTCCTGCTCGGGCTGCTGGTGCTCGGCGGCCTGTCGGGGCTCCTGAGCCGGCAGATCCGCTCGCAGCAGCGCGCGCTGAACCGCGAGACCACGCGCAATGCCGGCTTCATCACCGAGAGCCTGCGCAACGTGGCGCTGATCAAGAGCCCGGGCCTGACCTTCCGCGAGATCCGCCGGCTGGAAGCGCAGACGCACAAGATCTTCGAACTGGAAATGGCCAAGGTGCGGCGCATCCGCTGGCTGTCGTTCCTGCAGGGCACGACGCTGAGCGTGCTGAAGCTGTCGATCCTGTTCACGCTGCTGTGGCTGATCTTCCGCGACGTGCTCTCCACCGGCGAGCTGATCGCCATGCAGTTCATCTCGGTCGGCATCCTGGCGCCGCTGCAGGAGCTGGGCACCATCATCCTGGCCTGGCGCGAAGCGAGTTCGTCGCTGGCCAACTTCGCCGAGCTGATGGCCAAGCCGGTCGACCAGCGGCCCAAGGACGCCGTGCACGTCGGCCCCATCGAGTCGCTGCGCTTCGAGCACGTGGTGTTCCGGCACCGCGGCGCCGACGAGAACGCGCTCGACGACGTGAGCTTCTCGGCGCGCCGCGGCGACACCATCGCCTTCGTCGGCCCCTCGGGGTCGGGCAAGTCGACGCTGGTGAAGCTGCTGCTCGGCCTGTACCGCGCCAACGAGGGCGAGGTGTTCTTCAACGACGTCAGCACGAAGCGCCTGCGCTACAACGAGGCGCGGCGGCAGGTGGGCTACGTGACGCAGGAGACCAGCCTGTTCGCCGGCACGGTGCGCGAGAACATGCTGTTCGTGCGGCCCGACGCCACCGACGCGCAGATCCTCGCCGCGCTCGAACACGCGCAGTGCAGCGCCTTGCTGGCGCGGCTGCCGCAGGGGCTGGACACGGTGATCGGCGAAGCTGGCACGCGCCTGTCGGGCGGCGAGCGCCAGCGGCTGTCGATCGCGCGGGCGCTGCTGCGGGAGCCGCGCCTGCTGATCTTCGACGAGGCGACTTCGGCGCTGGACTCTCTGACGGAGCAGCAGGTGACGGAGACGGTGCGGCGCATCTCGGGGCAGCGCACGCAGATCTCGCTGCTGATCGCGCACCGGCTGTCGACGGTGCTGCACGCCGACACCATCTACGTGCTGGAGCGGGGCCGCATCGTGGAGCAGGGCAGCCACGCGCAGCTGGTGGCGGCCAAGGGGCTGTACTACGCCATGTGGCGCCAGCAGGTCGGGGAACGGCCGGCGGGGCCGCCCGCCGTGGCGCCCGCCGGGGAAGCGCCCGAAGCGCCCGAAGAGGGTGAGGGCGAAGCCGGCGCCTAGCCGACCTTGTTCTTCAGCTTGCCGCGCGTGGGCACCACCGTGGTGGTCGGCGGCATCGGCCGGTCGGAGGTGCCGGAGGATTCCTTCGGCGGCGAAGTGTCCTTCTTGGGCTTCTTCACCATCTTGTTGCTGCGCTGTTCGCCTTTGGCCATGAGGGGCTCCTCTGTTGTGCCCGCGACTTTAACCGCTGCGATGGGTTATCGTCGCGGCCACATGCAGGAAGCCATCCTTTCCATCGCGGGCGTCTCCAAGCGCTATGCCACCGGCCACCATGCCCTGAAGAACATCGACCTGGAGATCCGGCGCGGCGAGATCTTCGCGCTGCTCGGGCCCAACGGGGCGGGCAAGACGACCCTGATCAGCATCGTCTGCGGCATCGTGAACGCCAGCGAAGGCAAGGTCACGGTCGGCGGCCACGACATCGTGCGCGACTACCGGGCGGCGCGCAGCATGATCGGGCTGGTGCCGCAGGAGCTGACCACCGACGCGTTCGAATCGGTCTGGAAGGTCACCAGCTTCAGCCGCGGCCTGTTCGGCATGGCGCCCAACCCGGCGCACATCGAGCGCGTGCTGCGCTCGCTCTCGCTGTGGGACAAGAAAGACGCGAAGATCCGCACGCTCTCGGGCGGCATGAAGCGCCGGCTGCTGATCGCCAAGGCCCTGTCGCACGAGCCGCAGGTGCTGTTCCTCGACGAACCCACCGCGGGCGTCGACGTGGAACTGCGGCGCGAGATGTGGGACCCGGTGCGCGGCCTGCGCGACACCGGCGTGACCGTGATCCTGACCACGCACTACATCGACGAGGCCGAGGAGATGGCCGACCGCATCGGCGTGATCAGCGGGGGCGAGATCATCCTGGTGGAAGAAAAGGCCGAACTGATGCGCAAGCTGGGCAAGAAGCAGTTGACGCTGCAGCTCGCGCAGCCGCTGGCGGCGCTGCCGCCGGCGCTGGCCGGCCGGCCGCTGGAACTCTTGGCCGGCGGCAACGCGCTGACCTACACCTACGACGCCCGGGCGAGCACTCCGGCATCAGCGAACTGCTGCAGGCGCTGGAACGGTCCGGCGTCGCCTTCAAGGACCTGCAGACGCAGCAGAGCTCGCTGGAAGACATCTTCATCAGCCTGGTGCACGAGAAGAAATGACGATGAACCTGCATGCCGTCCGCGCCATCTACCTGTTCGAGATGGGCCGCACCTTCCGCACGCTGCTGCAAAGCATCGTCTCGCCGGTGGTCTCCACCGCGCTGTACTTCGTGGTGTTCGGCTCCGCGATCGGTTCGCGCATTCCCGAGGTGGGCGGCGTGAGCTACGGCGCCTTCATCGTGCCGGGGCTGGTGATGCTCTCGCTGCTGACGCAGAGCGTCTCCAACGCCTCGTTCGGCATCTACTTCCCGAAGTTCACCGGCACCATCTACGAACTGCTGTCGGCGCCGGTGTCGCCGCTGGAGGCGGTGATCGCATACGTGGGGGCCGCGGCCACCAAGTCGGTGTTCCTCGGCGCGATCATCATGCTGACGGCGGCGCTGTTCGTGCCGATGAAGATCCTGCATCCCGGCTGGATGCTGGTGTTCCTGCTGCTGACGGCGCTGACCTTCAGCCTGCTCGGGTTCATCATCGGCATCTGGGCCGACGGCTTCGAGAAGCTGCAGTTCATCCCCACGCTGGTGATCACGCCGCTCACCTTCCCGGCGGCAGCTTCTATTCGATCGACATGCTGCCCCCGATCTGGCAGAAGATCAGCCTGTTCAACCCGGTGGTCTACCCGGTGAGCGGGTTCCGCTGGAGCTTCTACGGCATCTCGGACGTCGGCGTGGGCGTGAGCCTGGCGATGACGCTGGTGTTCATGGCCGTCTGCCTGGCGGTCACGGCCTGGATCTTCCGGACCGGCTACCGGCTCAAGAGCTGAGCGGATCGCCTGCGAGCAGCCGGTAGCCGACGCCGGTGTCGGTCTGCAGCAGCCGCGGCTGCGACGGGTCGACTTCGAGTTTCTGGCGCAGTTGCCGCACGTAGATGCGCAGGTAGTGCGCCTGCTCGCTGTAGCCCGGTCCCCAGACATCGCGCAGCAGCTGCGTCGAGGTCACCACCCGGTTGGCGCGCCGCGCCAGCGCCTCCAGCAGCCGCCATTCGGTGGCCGTGAGGCGCACGGTCGCGGACCCCCGCCGCACCGTGCGCGCGTGCAGGTCGATGCGCAGCTCGCCCGCCACCACCACCGTGTGGCCGTCCATCGTCGTCTGTGCCGCGTGGCGCATCGCCACCCGCACCCGCGCATGCAGTTCCGCGGCGCCGAACGGCTTGACGAGGTAGTCGTCGGCCCCGGCATCCAGCGCTTCGACCTTCTGCAGCTCCTCGGACCGTGCGGAGAGCACGAGCACCGGCCGCTGGGTCCAGGCGCGCAAGCGCCGGATCCACTGCACGCCGTCGATGTCGGGCAGCCCCAGTCGAGCAGGAACAGGTCGATGCGGCGCGTGGCGGCGAGCTGCTCGGCGGAGCGGCCGTCGGCGGCCTGGTGCACGCCATACCCTTCCGCTTCGAGCGAGGTCACCAGAACCCGCGGATCGCGGCGTCGTCCTCGATCACCAGCAACTGGCCCGGAAGGCGGTTCATCCGGCCTCCGCCGGTTGCGGTCCGGTCCGCGACGGCTGCGGCAGTTCCATCGTGAGCCGCGCGCCCGGCGTGTTGGCGGCGGCGATGCTGCCCCCGTGCAGCTGCGCCACCGCGGCGCAGATCGCCAGCCCCAGACCGAAGCCGGCGCTGGTCGGTTCGTTGCGTCCGCGCCGGAACTTGCTGAACATCGCCTGCTCCTGCCCGCGGGGCAGCCCGGGCCCTTCGTCCTGCACCACCAGCCGCCACTGCGCATCCGCGACTTCCACGCGCACGGTCACGGGCGTGCCGGGCGGCGTGTAGTGCAGCGCGTTCGCCACCATGTTGCGCAGCGCCTGCTGCACCAGCCGCGGGTCGCACCAGACGACCGCGTCGGGCGCCACCGGACGCCCACCGTGCGCGCCGCGCCGAGCGCCGCGAGCGCCTCGCCGACCAGGTCGTCGGCGGGACACCATTCGTGCTGCAGCTGCACCGCACCTTCCTCCATCCGCGTGAGGTCGAGCAGGTCGCTCATCACGCCGTGCAGGCGCCGCGCTTCGTCCAGCACGCCGTGCGTGAGCCGTTCGCGCCGCGCCGCGTCGAGCCGGTCCCCCTGTTCCAGCAGCACGGTGGCCGCACCGACGATCGCGGTCAGGGGCGTGCGGAAGTCGTGCGAGATCCCGGCCAGCAGCGTGCTGCGCAGGCGCTCGCTTTCCACCTGCACCTGCGCGGCGGAACTCTTCTCCTCGAACGCGCAGCGCTCCAGCGCCAGCGCCGCCTGGTGCGCGAAGGCTTCCAGCAGCTGCAGGTCTTCCGCGGCCCAGCCGGAGCCGGCGTCCCGCAGCGCGAGCCGGCCCAGCGGCGGCCCGGTCCCGGTGAGCTGGAGCGACAAGGCCGGCGTCCCGCACGGCGCCCCCGGGTCCAGCTCCAGCGTCGCGCGGGCGCCGAAGGTTTCGGCAACCACCGCGGCCACCGCGCGGGCGACGCTGTCGCGCGACGCCGCCGACGCCAGCCGCTCGGCGAGCCGGCTCAGCGCGTCCGCGCGCTGGGCCCGGCCTTCGGCCAGTTCCGCCTGGCGCCGCGCCCATGCCGCGAGCTGGCTGATCAGCAGGCCGACGGCCAGCATCACGCCGAACGTGAAGATGTGGTGCGGATCGATGGGATGCAGGCCCCAGCGCGGCGGCACGAAGATCAGGTCGAACAGGAAGATGCTGGCCGCCACCGTGCCGAGCGCGACCGCCGCGTGTTCGTGCAGCGCCACGTACACCACGCCGGCCAGGTACACCATGATGATGTTGGCGGGGTCGAGGTGCGGCGCCATCAGCTCCGCGATGGCCGTGCAGGCGCCCAGCACAAGGGCGACGCGCAACCAGCCGCGGCGAGGCGAAGCGGGAAGTCGGCCGGGATGGGCGAAGCGTGGGGTGCGCATGGGGCGTGGCGTGATTCTGCCGCGCCGTCGAGCCCCTTCACTTTTAACGCTGTTTTTACGCCCGGCCCCCTCCAATGGGCGCGTGGATCCAGAAGTTGTCGGCCGCAAGGGCCTGTTGCACCTGCAGTGCGTATTGGCCAGCAGTGCCGCCACCACGCCCGAAGGCGCGCTGGAGCAGGCTGCGGCCGCGCTGCACGCCGTGCACGGCATCGACCCGCAGGCCTTGCTCGAGCGCCTGTCGCGGCGCGAGCGGCGCGGCTCCACCGTGCTGGGCAAGGGCGTCGCGATCCCGCACGCCGACATGTGGAAGCTGGGCCGCCCGCAGGCGGCCTTCGTGCGGCTGCAGCGGCCCTGCCTGGTGCATCGCTCGCTGGTCAGCTGCTTCTTCGTCCTGGTCGCGCCGCGGCCCGCGCTGGCGGTCGACCGCGCCATGCTCCAGTACTACAGCCGCCTGCTGGTGGACGACGATTTCCAGCGCCGGCTGCATGGCGCATTCGGCGCCACCGACCTGTGGCGCGCCTTTCGCGAAGCCGAGTGGCCGCGCGACGCCAGCGCCGTGCGCCCGCGCAAGCGGGGCGCGGCAGGCGCTTACGACTCGCTGACAGGAGCCCCCGGCCCTGCGGGAATCTCCTGAGCGGAGCCTGCGCTCGCGGGGCCGGCGCGTCAGCCCGATGTCAGACGCGATTCCAAGACTGGTGGCTCCACCAAGGAGACATCATGGCAACAGCTACGACGATGCAAGGGACGGGGACGCCGCACGTGGTCACCCTGCGGGGCGACGAGAAGAAGGTGATCTTCGCGTCCTCGCTCGGCACCGTGTTCGAGTGGTACGACTTCTACCTGTACGGCTCGCTCGCCGCGATCATCGCGCGGCAGTTCTTCTCCGGCCTCGACCCGACCTCCGCGTACATCTTCGCGCTGCTCGCCTTCGCGGCGGGCTTCTGGTGCGGCCGTTCGGCGCCATCGTGTTCGGCCGCCTCGGCGACATGATCGGCCGCAAGTACACGTTCCCCGTCACCATCCTGATCATGGGCGCGTCCACCTTCATCGTCGGCCTGCTTCCGAGCTACGCCACGATCGGCATCGCCGCCCCCGTGATCCTGATCGCGCTGCGCATGCTGCAGGGCCTGGCGCTGGGCGGCGAGTACGGCGGCGCGGCCACGTACGTGGCGGAGCACGCCCCGCACGGCAAGCGCGGCGCCTACACGTCGTGGATCCAGACCACGGCGACGCTGGGCCTGTTCCTGTCGCTGCTCGTCATCCTGGGCGTGCGCAACGCGATGGGCGAGAAGGACTTCGGCGAGTGGGGCTGGCGCATCCCGTTCCTGCTGTCGATCGTGCTGCTCGGCATCTCGGTGTGGATCCGCCTGAGCCTCAACGAGTCGCCCGCCTTCCAGAAGATGAAGTCGGAAGGCAAGACCTCGAAGGCGCCGCTGACCGAATCGTTCGGCGAGTGGAAGAACATGAAGATCGTGATCCTGGCGCTGCTGGGCCTGACCGCCGGCCGGCCGTGGTCTGGTACACGGGCCAGTTCTACGCGCTGTTCTTCATGACCACGATCGCCAAGGTCGACGTCACCACCGCCAACCTGCTCATCGCCGCCTCGCTGCTGATCGGCACGCCGTTCTTCATCGTCTTCGGCGTGCTGTCGGACAAGATCGGCCGCAAGCCGATCATCATGGCCGGCTGCCTGCTGGCGGCGCTGACGTACTTCAGCGTGTTCCCGATGCTGCTGAAGGCCGCCAACCCGGCGCTGGTGCAGGCGCAGGAGGCGACCAAGGTGACGGTGACGGCGGACCCGAAGGAATGCTCGTTCGGGGGCAGCCCGATCGCCCGCGACATCGACTTCCGCACCAGCTGCGACATCGCCAAGCGCGCGCTCACGCAGGCCTACATCCCGTACGAGAACAAGGCGGGCCCCGCCGGCCAGCCGGCCACCATCACCATCGGCGACAAGGTGATGACGGCCCCGGCCGCCACGCTGAACGACCAGCGCCACGGCTTCTCGGCGGAAAGCACGAAGGCGATCGGCGACTTCCGCAAGTCGCTGACCGACACCTCCAAGGCCGCCGGCCTCACCGCCGCCGCCGACCCCGCCAAGATGAACAAGGGGATGGTGCTGGCGATCCCGTGTACCCGGTGATCCTGGTGACGATGGTGTACGGGCCGATCGCGGCCATGCTGGTGGAGCTGTTCCCCACCCGCATCCGCTACACGTCGATGAGCCTGCCGTACCACATCGGCAACGGCTGGTTCGGCGGCCTGCTGCCGACCACCGCCTTCGCGATGGTGGCGGCCACGGGCGACATCTTCTACGGGCTCTGGTACCCGGTGATCGTGGCCGCGGCGACCTTCGTCATCGGCATGCTGTTCATCCGGGAAACCAAGGACGTCGACATCTACGCGCGTGACTGATCCGGCCTCGCGCCGCGCATGAGAGGCCCGCCGCGCGCGGGCCTTTTCAGCTGAGCCGGCGCCGACCGTCGTGCGCCGCGGCGACCTCGAACACGGGCGCCTGCGCGGAAAGGATCGCCGTCCTTGCCGGCGCCGACCAGATGTCCCGCAGGACCCCTGCGATGGCCGCCAGCAGGCGCGGCATGTCGGCCGCCGCCGATGGGTGCAGCGCTTCGCACACGATCAGCACCTGCGAAGTGGCGTCGCGCACCGCGGACAGGCCGCTCTGCCGGTGGGTCCAGCGACGGGCGTGGGCGTTGCCCGCGCCGTCGATGAAGCTGATCTCGCCCGGCTCCGGATGCTCGGTCTCGCCGCCGAAGCTGAGGTAGCGCTCGCTGCCGTCGGCCGGCCCGACCTGCAGCGAACCTTGCACGTGGGCCGGTCGATCACCGCCACCGGGATCGCGAAGGCCATGGAGATCGCGTTGCAGGCGTCGATCAGCGGGTGGATGCGCGGCATGGCGCCTTCCTTGCGCAGCCGCCGCAGGAGCGACTCGGAGGCGCAGCGGTACTGCGTCGGCTTCAGTCCCATGCGCTGGAAGGCGCGGCGCCACGCCTGGATCTCGGGCAGCTCCGACTCGGATGCGACGCCCGCCAGCCGCGCGCGGGCGAGGTCCTCGAACTGCGCGATCGACGCCTCGGCGTCGACGCCGGCGCGGATGCCGCCGGCGGCGAGCACGCCGGCGACGAGTTCGGGGTAGCTGGAACGGAGGGCGGGATGGTGGCTGAACTGCATCATCGCTCCAGTGTGGCGGCCCCGGGCGCGCCCGTCTTGAACGTTATTGCGGCGCGCGATGCGCCCGCTGCCGCTCCCGGCGTGAAGCCGAACTGGCGGCTGAAGCTGCGCGTCATGTGGCTCTGGTCCGCGAAGCCGCAGGCGGCTGCCGCGTCGGCCAGCGCCGTGCCGCGCCGCACCAGCTCCCGCGCCCGTTCGGCGCGCACCGCGGCCAGCCAGGCATGCGGCGTGCAGCCGTGGAGCGCGGCGAACCGGCGCAGCAACTGGAACTTGCCGATGCCGGCGAGCGCCGCGAGTTCGTCGAGGGACGGGGTGCCCACGAGGTCGTCGCCGAGCCGCTGCCGCACGCGGTCCAGCGGCGCCGCCGACGGCGCCGGCGCACCGCGCTGCGTGCTGTGCCGGGCCAGCAGCAGCCCGCAGGCGGCCACCAGCGCTTCCTCGCACGCCAGCGCCGTCACGCGGGCCTGCGACCACGCGCCCAGCATCGCGACGAGGTGCCGCGTCGCCTGCTGCAACTGCGCGTCGCGCAGCACCGGCTGCGCGATGGCGACCTCGCCGCCGCCCGGACCCATCGTCGCCAGCACGGCCGGCTCCGGTACACGGTGTGCCAGCGCCGCTGGGCGCCGCCGAGCGGGCGGCCGTCGTGCACTTCCCCGGGGTTGGTCGTGACGATGTCGCCGGCGAATGCGTCGACCACCCCGCGCCCGCTGGCGGAGCGCTGCGCGCCGGCGTCGACGGTGCCGAAGCCGAAGGTGCCGTGCACGTGGCGTGCGTAGTGCACCGCGCTGGCCGATTCGGTGGCGTACACGCCCGGCCGGGGCGAGGGGATCACGCGGCTGCGGTGCAAGGGCTCGGCGGGCATGCCGCCATGCTGCCAGTTCCGCGTGCATCGCGGGTTCGGGAACACCCTGCCACGGCTGAGTGCTGCTATCGTTGCGGCCGCATGAAAGCCGAGCCGCGCGAGACCAACGCCATGTTCGCCAGGGGCCTGGCGCGCGCGTTCGCCGGCGCCGTGATCTTCGGCCTGCCGTTGCTCATGACCATGGAGATGTGGTGGCTCGGCTTCCACATGGAGCCGGAGCGGCTGGCGCTGCTGCTCGCGGTGTTCTGCCCGTTCCCGGTGGCGCTGTCCTGGCATTCGGGCTTCGAGCCCACCTTCAGCTGGCGCGACGACGTGCTGGACGCGCTGGTGGCCTATGCCGTCGGGATCGTCTCCAGCTTGGTCATCCTGCTCGCCCTCGGCCTGCTGGAGCCCGGCATGGCGTGGCGCGAGATCGTCGGCAAGGTGACGCTGCAGGCGATCCCGGCCAGCATCGGCGCGCTGCTGGCGCAGACGCAGCTGGGCCAGCGCGACGCGCCGAAGTCCACGCGCGGCGGCGCGGAGGGCTACGTGAGCGAGCTGTTCATCATGGGCATCGGCGCCTTGTTCCTCGCCTTCAACCTCGCACCCACCGACGAGATGCTGGTGATCGGCCTGCAGGTCACCGAGTGGCAGGCCGTCGTCGTGATGGTGATGTCGCTGGCCGCGATGCACGCGTTCGTCTACAGCGTCGCCTTTCGCGGCACGCACGAGAAGCCGAGTCACGCATCCGGCTGGAGCATCTTCCTGCGCTTCACGGTCACCGGCTACGCGCTGGCGCTGCTGCTCAGCGCCTGGATCCTCTGGTCCTTCGGCCGCTTCGACGGCCTGTCGCTGCTGCACGTCGTGAAGTCCGTGGCGGTGCTCGCGTTCCCGGCGGCCATCGGCGCCGCGGCGGCGCGGCTGATCCTCTGAACCATGGCGCGTCCTCCCCCAGACTCCGACTCCGACTCCGGTTCCGGCGACCACGAACGGCAGCCCGCGCCCGGCGACGAAGGCCCGCCGCCGTTCTGGCAGTGGGCCGTGGCCGCCCCGGGGCTCGTGCTCGTGCTGGCCTGCCTGGGGTACCTCGTGGTGCAGGCACTGGCCGGCACGCCGACGCCACCGGACCCGGTGGTCGAAGTGGTCTCGGTGCGGCAGCAGGGTGCGCGCTACCGGGTCGCGATCCGCGTCCACAACCGCGGCAAGGCGACCGCCGAAGCCCTGAAGATCGTGGGCGAGCTCAAGCAGGGCGCGACCGCGGTGGAGCGCAGCGAGACCGAATTCCAGTTCCTGCCCGGCGAATCATCGCGCGAAGGCGGCCTGTTCTTCAGCCGCGACCCGCGGCCGCTGCAGCTGGACCTGCGGCCGGAGAGCTTCCAGGCGCCCTGAGCGCGGCCGGGCGACCCCCGATGGGCGGGGACAAGGGGCGGGTGCTAAGCTTCCCGATCCCAGTTTCCAACGAAGAACCGCCATGCCCGGATTGCTGCCCACCGTCGACCCCGAAGGCCTGCTCGAATTTTCCGTGGTCTACACGGACCGCGCGCTCAACCACATGTCGCGCAGCTTCCGGGGCGTGATGACGGACATCTCCTCGATCCTGAAGGAGGTCTACAACGCCCGCTCGGCCGTGCTGGTGCCGGGCAGCGGCACCTTCGGCATGGAAGCCGTGGCGCGCCAGTTCGCCGGCGGCAAGGACGTGCTGGTGCTGCGCAACGGCTGGTTCAGCTACCGCTGGACGCAGATCTTCGAGATGGGGAACATCCCCGCATCGTCGACCGTGCTCAAGGCGCGCAAGACCGGCAGCGGCCCGACCGCGCCCCGGGCGCCCGCGCCGATCGCCGAAGTGGTCGCCACCATCCGCGAGAAGAAGCCCGCCGTGGTGTTCGCCCCGCACGTGGAAACCGCCTCCGGCATGATCCTGCCCGACGACTACCTGCGGGCCGTGTCCGAAGCCGTGCATGCCGAAGGCGGCCTGTTCGTGCTGGACTGCATCGCCTCCGGGGCGGTGTGGGTCGACATGAAGGCGACCGGCGTCGACGTGCTGATCTCCGCGCCGCAGAAGGGCTGGAGCAGCTCGCCCTGCTGCGCCATGGTCATGCTCAGCGAGCGCGCCCGCACCGCGATCGACGGCACCACCAGCAGCAGCTTCGCCTGCGACCTCAAGAAGTGGCTGCAGATCATGGAAGCGTACGAAGGCGGCGCCCACATGTACCACGCCACCATGCCGACCGATGCGCTGACGCGCCTGCGCGCGACGATGGTGGAGACGAAGAACTACGGCTTCGCCAAGGTGCGCGCCGAGCAGGAAGACCTGGGCCGCAAGGTGCGCGCGCTGTTCGAGAGCCGCGGCTTGGCCAGCGTCGCGGCCGATGGCTTCAAGGCGCCCGGCGTCGTGGTGAGCTACACCACCGACCCCGGCATCCAGTCGGGCAAGAAGTTCCTCGACGAAGGCCTGCAGACCGCCGCCGGCGTGCCGCTGCAGTGCGACGAGGGCGCGGACTTCAAGAGCTTCCGCGTGGGCCTGTTCGGCCTGGAGAAATGGCACAACGTGGACCGCACGGTGGGCCAGCTCAAGGCGGCGCTCGACCACATCGGCGTGGTCGCGCCGGCCAAGGCGGCCTGAGTCCGCGCGCGCCCGGCCAACGCGGCCGGGCGTGAAATCGTGACGGTTTCGGTGTTGCGCGTGCACCGGACGGGCTGGCGCGCATCGTCACAATCAGTTGCAATCGCGCCGTGACAGCCCAAACCCTCACTCACGCTTTCGCGGCCGGCGCGTCCCCGGCCGCGCCGCGCACCCGGACCTTCCTGAGCACACGCGTGCGGCTCGCCTTCGGCCTGGGGCGGCGCTGGTCGGCGCGCTGACGGCGCTGGCGGCCAGCCAGTTGCAGGGCACACCCGCGACGGTCGCCATCGTCCTCGGCACCGCGGCCCCGGTGGCGACGCTCGCCACGGCGCGCTGGCTCCTGCACAGCGTGGTGCGGCCGCTCGGCCCGGCCACCGACGCGGTGGCGCGCATCAGCCGCGGCGACCGGCCACCGACATCGATCCGGGCCGTGGCGGCGAGCTGCGGCCGCTGCTGGCCGCCGTGCACGAGGTGCGCGAGACGCTGTCGGCGGTGGTGGGCCAGGTGCGCACCGGCACCAGCAACGTGGCGCTGAACGCCGCGCAGATCAATCGCGAGAACGAGGCGCTGGCGCAGCGCACCGACGTGCAGGCCGACTCGCTGCAGGAGACGGCGGCGTCGATGGAGCAGCTCACCGCCGCGGTGCGGCAGAGCGCCGGCACCGCGCAGCAGGCGCACGCCCCGGCGCGCGCCGCGACCGAGCGGGCCGAGCAGGGTGGGGCGGTGATGCGCGAAGTGGTCGCGACGATGGGCAGCATCCGCTCCAGTTCGCAGAGCATCCGCGAGATCACCGCCGTGATCGACGGCATCGCCTTCCAGACCAACCTGCTGGCGCTGAACGCCGCCGTGGAAGCGGCGCGCGCGGGCGAGCAGGGGCGCGGCTTCGCCGTCGTGGCGGCCGAAGTGCGGACGCTTTCGCAGCGCTGCGCGGAGGCGGCGCGGGAGATCAAGGGCCTGATCGGCACGTCGGTCGACCAGGTGGACGCCGGCGGCGCGCGGGTCGACCAGGCGGGCGCGGCGATGTCCGAGATCGTGGCGGCCGTCCGGCAGGTGGCGGCGCTGATCGGCCAGATCGACGGCGCCAGCCAGAGCAGAGCAGCGGCATCGAGACCATCAACGTCGCCATCGGCCGCATCGACGGCACCACGCAGGACAACGCGGCGCTGGTGAAGGGCGCGGCGCGAACGGCGGCCGCCTTGCAGGAGCGCGCGGCGACGCTGCAGAACGCGGTGGGCTTGTTCAGCCTGGGCGACCGCGCGCGGCAGCACCGCGGAAGCGCAGGCGATCGTGCTCCGCGCCTGCGAATTCCAGCGCAGGCACGGGCATGCGGCGCTGCTCGCCGACGTGAACCGGCTCGACCAGGGCCGCTTCGTCCACCGCGATCTCTACATGATGGTGCTGGGGCTGCGCGACGCCGTGTTCGTGGCGCACGGCAACAACCCGGGCCGCCGGGCACCGGGCCCGACGTGAAGGACGTGGACGGCAAGCACTTCGCGCGCGAGATGGTGCGCACCGCGCAGCAGCACGGCGAGGGGTGGGTCGACTACAAGTGGGTGCACCCCGTGACCGCGGAGGTGTTCACCAAGTCCGCGTACGTGCGGCGCGAAGGCGAACTGGTGCTCGGCTGCGCCGCCTACCGCGACTGAGCGGCCACCGTCGCCGTCGCCACGGCGGTGTTCCCCACCAGCAGGAAGAAGCGCGTGCCGGGCGCCAGCTGCCCCGGGGCATGCGCGGGGTGGAGGAATTCGATCGGCACCGGCGCGGACCGCGCCGCCTGCAAGGCCGCGGTCACCGAACCTTCGACGCGCGCCGTGAAGCCCTGCCGCCCCACGATGACCGTGCACAGGCGCTGGCCGGGTTCGGCGGCGGCCATGACGTCCGCGGCTTCGGGCGTGGGCGACAGCTCCGCCTGCAAGTGGGCCGTGAACGCACTGCCTTCCGCGAACTCGGTGGCCGGCGGCGGCCGCCGCGGGATCCTGCGAACCAGCCAGGCGATCAGGTTGCCCACGGCCGGCAGCCACAGCACCAGCAGCAGCGTGCCGACGTCATGCAGCGTGGAGGGCTGCGGCGCGAGGTAGCGGATCGCCGCCCCGATGACCGCCAGCAGCAGCATGACGGCCATGGCGCGCTGGCGGCCGGTGGAGCGGGCGGTGGCGGAAGGCATGCCGCATTGTCGCGGCATGCGGGTCGACCGCGGTCCTAGGGCTTGCAGGTGGCGCCGTCGGCGTTGACCGCCGGCTTGCCGTCCTCTTCCGCCTTCGCCTCTTCCTCGGCCTTGCGCAGCAGCTGCACGAACACCTGCACGTTGTCGTCGGACTGCTGCAGCGCCGTGGTCACCTCCGGATCGCGCCTTCGGCGTTGGCGTTCACGCCCCGCTCGCCCGCGACCAGGCTGTTCTGCAGCAGGTCGCGGCCGGCGACCTGGTCAGGTCGCCCGGTACCAGTCGTCGGGCGGGCGCGCAATCGCCGCCGCGCGAGCGGCCCGTCCTGACAGCATTGCCAACCGGCGGGGGCTCAGGTACCTTCCCGGCAACCAACAAGCGGTCCCGGGAGACAAACCATGACCCCCGCACCGTCGGCGCACCTGCTGCGCCTGCTCCGCCTCGCCGTCGCCGGCCTCACGTGCCTGGCGTTCTCCGCCTTGGCGCAGAACCATCCCCCGCCGAAGGAAGCGACCTGGGTCGCGAAGGACTTCCGCTTCCACACCGGCCAGTCCTGCCTGAAGTGCGCATCAACTACCTGACCGTCGGCGAGCCGACCGGGGAGCCGGTGCTGGTGCTGCACGGCACCGCCGGGCATGCCCGCAGCATGCTGGGTCCGGGCTTTGCCGGCGAGATGTTCGGCCCCGGTCAGCCGCTGGACGCGAGCAAGTACTACGTGATCATTCCCGACAACCTCGGGCATGGAAAGTCGGCCAAGCCTTCTGACGGCATGCGCGCCGCGTTCCCGAAGTACAACTACGAGGACATGGTCGACGCGCAGTACCGGCTGGTGAAGGAAGGCCGGGGATCCGGCACCTGCGGCTGGTGATCGGCAACAGCATGGGCGGCATGCACACCGGCTGTGGGGCGTGAAGTATCCCGGAGCGATGGACGCGCTGGTGCCGATGGCCTGCCAGCCGACCGAGATGTCGAGCCGGAACTGGATGATGCGGCGGCTGATCGTCGACTCGATCGTCAACGACCCCGACTACAACGGCGGCAACTACACGAAGCAGCCGCGCAGCGCGCAGGTCGCGTCGGTGTTCTTCGGGCTGGCCACCAACGGCGGTGACCTTGCGCTGTACAAGGCGGCGCCGACGCGCGCGCAGGCCGATGCGCTGCTCGATGCGCGGCTGAAGGCGCCGTTCCCGGCCGACGCCAACGATGTGCTGTACCAGTGGGCTTCGTCGGGCGACTACAACGCGTCGCCGGGCCTCGACCGCGTGCAGGCCGCCGTGCTGGCGATCAACGCCGCCGACGACGAGCGCAACCCGCCCGCCACCGGCATCATGGAGCGCGAGATGAAGCGGCTGAAGAACGGCAAGTACGTCCTGATCCCGGCCAGCGACCTGACCGCGGGGCACGGCACCACCGGCAATGCGAAGTGGTGGAAGGGCGAGTTCGGCAACTGGCTGGCTTCGGTGCCGCGCAAGATGTAGCGCCCGCGCCGGCGCTGGGTTACGCCCCGTGACGGCCGCCTGCACCTCGATCTCCACCAGCGCGCCCTTGTACAGCTTTGCCTCCACGGTGGAGCGTGCCGGCAGCGCGCCGGCGAAGTGCTTCCTGTACTCCTCGTTAAAGGCCGCGAAGTCGTCGAGGTTGCCCAGCCACACCGTGGTGCGGACCACGTCGGCCATGCGCGAACCGACTTCTTCCAGCGTCGCGGCAATGCGCTCGAGCACCACCTTGGTCTGCGCCGGATGTCGCCTTCGATGATGTTGCCGGTGGCGTCCATCGCCAGCTGGCCGCTCAGGAAGATGAAGCCATTGGCGCGGACCGCCTTGAGAAGGGCACCGCCATCGGCGTGGGAAAGCGTTGGATCTGGGTCATGCTGCTTGCGGGGTCTGTGGGTTGGAAGGAGTGCGGGCGAGCACCTGCCCGGCGCGCGCGCCCCGGTGCGCGCCGTCGCGCCGGTGTGAGGGCGCCGTTGACGATGACGGCCGCGATGCCCTCGGCGGGCAGCGTGGGCTCGGTGTAGTTGGCGGCGTCGCGCACGGTGGCCGCATCGAAGACGACGATGTCGGCCTGCTGCCCGACCTTCAGCGTGCCGCGCTCGGCCAAGCCGAAGTTGCGCGCGGTGAGCCCCGTCATCTTCCACACGGCCGTCTCCAGCGGGAACAGGCCGACCTCGCGGCTGTAGTGACCGAGCACGCGGGGGAAGGTGCCCCACAGGCGCGGGTGCGGCTTGTCGCCCACCGGCACGCCGTCGGAGCCGATCATGGTCTCGTCGAAAGCGAGGATGCGCTGCACGTCGTTCTCGTCCATCAGGAAGTAGATTGCGCTGCCCGGTTGCAGGCGGCGCGCCGCCTCGTCCTTGGCCACGCCCCACTCCTTCGCGATGTCGTCGAGGTCGCGCCCGGACATCTCCGGATGCGGCTCGCTCGAGGCGATCAGCACGCGGCCGTCGAGCATGCCGCGGTCGGTGCGGATCATGGTGGAGCCGGCGGTGTAGGGGTAGCAGTCGAGCGACACGCACTGGTGTTTCATGGTCTCGCGGATCAGCGGCAGCGTCACCCGGCTGCGGCCGAAGTTGGGCGCGTTCTGCACCTTGTGGTGCGAGACCACCACGGGCACGCCGAGCTCGCGGCCGATGCGAAGGTTTCCTCCAGCGAGTCCATCACGTTGGCGGCCTCATCGCGCATGTGCGTGACGTACAGGCCGTTGCGAGCCGACAGCGGCTGCGCCACGGCGATGATCTCCTCGGTGGTCGCGGCGGCGGCGGGCGGGTAGAAGGTGCCGGTGGACATGCCGATGGCGCCGGCCTGCATGGCTTCTTCGACCATCGCACGCATCTGCGCGATCTCGTCGTCGTTGGCGGGCCGGTCGAGTTCCGGCATCACCACGCAGCGCAGCGTGGAGTGGCCGACCAGCGCCGCCACGTTGACGGAGGAGGGCCGGGCGCGCACCGCGTCGAGGTAAGCGGCGAAGCTGGTGAAGCGGCTCTCGCCCGGCGCATCCAGCAGGCCCAGCGGCATCGGCAGGTCCATGTCTTGCCGCAGCGGCGCCGCCGAGATGCCGCAGTTGCCGGCGATCACGGTCGTCACGCCTTGCGAGATCTTGAAGTCCATGCCCGGCTGGGAGAAGACGGCCATGTCGTCGTGCGTGTGCGCGTCGATGAAGCCGGGCGCGACGACGCAGCCCTTCGCATCCAGCACCTGCTTCGCGGTATAGCCGGCGAGGTCGCCGATGGCGGCGATGCGCCCGTCCTTCACGGCCACGTCGGCTTCGTAGCGCGGCGCCTTGGTGCCGTCGATGATCGTGCCGTTGCGCACGATCAGGTCGACGTGCTTGTCTTCGTTCATGGGCTCTTTCGGAAAGTTCAGCGGAAGTGGCAGGCCACCAGCTGGCCCGGGTTCTCGCGCGGGCTCAGCGGCGGCTTCTGCTCGGCGCAGACCGGCTGCGCCAGCGGGCAGCGGGTGTGGAAACGGCAGCCGCTCGGCGGATTGGCCGGGCTCGGCGGATCGCCCTGCAGCAGCATGCGTTTCGCCCGCGTGCGCGGGTTCGGCACCGGCACCGCCGACAGCAGGATCTCGGTGTACGGATGGCGCGGCGCCGCGAACAGCGTGTCGCGGTCGGCCACCTCCACGATGTGCCCGAGGTACATCACGGCCACGCGGTGGCTGATGTGGCGCACCACGGCCAGTCGTGCGCGACGAACAGGTAGGCAATGCCGAACTCTTCCTGCAGGTCCATCAGCAGGTTGACCACCTGCGCCTGCACCGACACGTCGAGCGCCGACACCGGTTCGTCGCAGACGATCAGCTTCGGCTGCAGCGCGAGCGCGCGGGCGATGCCCAGCCTCTGCCGCTGGCCGCCGGAGAATTCGTGCGGATACTTCTTCGCGGCCTCGGGGCGAAGGCCCACCTTCGCGAACAGCCATTGCACGCGCTCGTCACGTTCCTTGCGATCGCCCACGCCGAAATTGCGCAGCGGCTCCGCCACCGCCTCGCCCGCGGTCAATCGCGGATTCAACGACGCGTACGGGTCCCGAAGATGATCTGCATCTGCCGTCGGCGCTGCCGCATCTGCTCCTTGGACAGGCCCACCAGTTCCTCACCCGCCAGCTTGACGGAGCCGGAAGTCGGCTCGACCAGCCGCAGCACCGACTTGGCCGTGGTCGTCTTGCCGCAGCCCGACTCGCCGACCAGCGAGAGCGTCTCGCCGGTCGCGACCGCGAACGAAACGTCGTCTACCGCCCGGATCGGCGGCTTGTCGGGCGTGAGCCAGCGGCGCGGCGAGGTGTAGTGCTTCCTGAGGTTCACCACCTCCAGCAGCGGCGTCGTCATGCGAGGACCTTCTCGTGCAGCGGCAGCCGGTTCTCCTCGACGGCGAAGCAGGCTACGACGTGGCCGGCGCCGTGTTCCGTCAGTTCGGGGATGTTCGCGCGGCAGCGGTCGTTGGCGTACGCGCAACGCGCGGCGAAGGCGCAGCCGCGGCCCAGTTCGTGCGGAGCGGGCACCATCCCCGGAATCTCCGACAGCCGCCGGCTGCGCGTGTTCATCGCCGGCATCGACAGCATCAGCGCGCGCGTGTACGGGTGCAGCGGCCGGTCGAACAGGTCGACCACGTCGGCTTCTTCCACCTTGCGGCCGGCATACATCACGACCACGCGATCGCAGCTTTCGGCCACCACGCCGAGGTCGTGCGTGATGAGCACCACGCCCATGCCCATCTCCTTCTGCAGGCGCTTGAGCAGGTCGAGGATCTGCGCCGGATGGTCACGTCGAGCGCGGTGGTGGGCTCGTCGGCGATCAGCAGCTCGGGGTTGCAGGCGAGGGCCAGCGCGATCATCACGCGCTGGCGCATGCCGCCCGAGAGCTGGTGCGGGTACTCGCCGGCGCGCCGCTCGGGCTCGGGAATCTGGACCACGCGCAGCATCTCCACCGCGCGTTGCAGCGCCTGCGCGCGGCTGACCTTCTGGTGCAGTTGCACCGTCTCGGCGATCTGGCGGCCCACCGTCAGCACCGGGTTCAGCGAGGTCATCGGCTCCTGGAAGATCATCGAGATGCGGTTGCCGCGGATCTCGCGCATCTGCGCTTCCGACAGCGTGAGCAGGTCGGTGCCGCGGTAGCGCACCGCGCCGCCGGCGAAGCGCCCCGGCGGGCGCGGCACCAGCCGCAGGATCGACAGCGCCGTCACGCTCTTGCCGCAGCCGGATTCGCCGACCACGCCGAGCGTCTGGCCGGCATGTACGGTGTAGCTCACGCCGTCGACCGAGCGCACGGTGCCGGCGAGGGTGTCGAAGTAGGTGCGCAGGCCGTCGACTTCGAGCAGCGGCGCGTCGGGGTGGGGCGTCATCGCGGTCACAGCTGGCGGGCCAGGCGCGGGTCGAGCGCATCGCGCAGGCCGTCGCCCAGCAGGTTGATGGCCAGCACGGTCAGCGCCAGCAGGATCCCGGGGTACAGGATGATGTGGAAGGCGACGGCCACGAAGTTGCGGCCTTCGGCCATCATGTTGCCCCAGCTCGGCGTCTGCGCCGGGATGCCGACGCCGAGGAAGGAGAGCGAAGCCTCGATCAGCACGGCGGACGCGGCGACGAAGGTGGCCTGCACGATCAACGGCGCCACCATGTTGGGGAGCACGTGCCGCCACAGGATCGTCGGCAGTCGCGTGCCGACGGCATGCGCCGCCTCGACGAACAGCTGCTCGCGCAACGTCAGCGCGAGCGAGCGCACCAGCCGCGCCACACGAGGGATCTCGGGGATGGTGATGGCGACGATCACGGTGGTCAGGCTGCCCTGCGTCACCGCCATCAGCGCGATGGCCAGCAGGATGCCGGGGATCGCCATCAGGCCGTCCATCACCCGCATGATGATGCCGTCGGCCCAGCGCACGAAGCCGGATACGAGGCCGATCAGCACGCCCATGACGGTCGCGAGGATCGCGACGGCGAGGCCCACGGCCATCGAGATGCGTCCGCCCCAGACGGCGCGGCTGAAGACGTCGCGCCCGAGCGCGTCGGTGCCGAAGTAGTGCTCCGCCGACGGCGGCTGCATGCGCGCGATCGGGTCCAGTCCTGCGGGTCGTGCGTGGCGATCCACGGCGCGGCCAGCGAGATCGCGGCGATCACGATGAGCATCAGCGCGCCGATGATCAGCGTCGGGTGCTTGCGGGCCCAGCGCCAGCGGCGCGGGCGCGGTGCGCCTTCGTCGGGGGCGGCCACGGGGGCGGCCGGAAGTGCGGCGGACATGAAGGCTCTAGTACTGGATGCGCGGATCGAACAGGCGGTAGCTCAGGTCGATCAGCAGGTTGATCAGCACGTACACGCCGGCGGACAGCAGCAGAACGCTCTGGATCACGGGATAGTCGTGCCTTTGCACGGAGTCGATGACGAGGCGGCCGACGCCGGGAATCGCATAGACGGTCTCGGTGACGACCACGCCGCCGATCAGCAGCGCGACGCCCACACCGACGGTGGTGGCGATCGGGATCGCCGCATTGCGCAGCGCGTGGCCCAGCACCGGCAGCACGCCGAGCCCCTTGGCCCGTGCGGTGCGGATGTAGTCCTCGTGCAGCACTTCGAGCACCGTGGCGCGCGTCATGCGCGTGACCAGCGCGATGTAGACCAGCGCCAGTTCACGCAGGGCAGCACCAGGCTTTGCAGCCACAGCACCGGCCCTTCGGCGAAGCGCACGTAGCCCTGCACCGGAAACCACTGCAGCTTGATCGCGAAGCCGTAGATCAGCAGGTAGCCGACCAGAACACGGGCAGCGAGAACGCCAGCACCGCGAACAGCATTACGAGCCGGTCGATCCACGTGCCCGCGCGGTAGGCGGCGAGCGTGCCCAGCGGCACCGCCACCAGCAGCGTGATCAGCATGGTCAGGGCGGCGATCGACAGCGTGGGCTCCAGCCGCTGCGCGAGCAGCTGCGACACCGGCACCTGCGTGAAGATCGAGGTGCCGAGGTCGCCGGTGAGCAGCTTGCCGACCCAGATCGAGAACTGCTGCCACAGCGGCTGGTGCAGGCCGAGGGCGACGCGCAGCTTGGCGATGTCTTCCTCGGTCGCCGGTCGCCCGCGATCAGTGCTGCCGGGTCGCCCGGCGACAGGTGGATCAGCAGGAAGACGAGGACCGCCACCACCGCCATCACGGGCAGCGTGGCGACCAGCCGGCGCAGGAAGTAGGCCATGGGTGCGCGCGGCGCTGCTTACTTGTCCAGCGCCCAGAACATCGGCATGCCGGCCCAGAGCTTGTCGAGTCCCTTGATGCTGCTGCGCGCGCCGGCGGCGGCGGAGTACTGGCCCAGGTTCACGTACGGGATGGCCTGGTAGGCGCGGGCGTGGAAGGCATCGAGGCGCTCCTTGCGCTTGGCGGGCACCGTCTCCTTCAGCCAGGCCGTGCGCAATTCGTCCAGCTCCTTGTCGCAAGGCCAGCCGGGCAGGCTGTTGCCGCACGAGGGGCTGAGGTAGGCGTTGGTGATCGGCGAGTTGACGTCGAATTCGCCCGCCACGGTGACGTACACGTTCCAGCCGCCGGCGGACGGCGCATCGCGCTTCGCACGGCGCGCGCCGATCGAGGCCCAGTCCATGGTCTGCGCGTCGACCGTCATGCCGATGCTGCGCAGCGTCTGGATCGTCATCAACGCCAGCGCGTTCAGGTAGGTGACGTCGCTCGGGACCAGCACCGTGACCTTCTCGCCGTTGTAGCCGGCCTCGGCCAGCAACTGCCTGGCCTTGGCGACGTCGGCCTTGCGGAACGGCTCGGCGCCGGCCAGCGTCTCGTTGGGGCTGCCGCAGATGAAGTAGGTGCCGCAGTAGGTCACGCGCATGTCGAGCGGGTAGCCCATGGCCGCCGTGAAGCGTTCCCGGTTGACGGCCATCGCGACGGCCTGCCGCGCCTTCGGGTTGTTGAAGGGCGGGTGCAGCTGGTTCATCACCGTGAAGCCCTGCCGTGCGCCGGCCGCGAGGATCTTCACGTTGGGGTCGGTGCGCAGCGGCGCGATGTAGTCGGGCGGCAATTGCTCGACGTAGTCGACCTCGCCCTTCTTGAGCGCGGCGATGGCGCTGTTGGCGTCGGGCAGGTACAGCCATTCGACGCGGTCGAACGCCGACTTCTTGCTGCCGGACAGGCCGTTCGGCGGCTCGCTGCGCGCCACGTAGTGCGGGTTGCGCACGAACACGGCCTTGTTGCCCGGCACCCATTCGTCGCGCTTGAAGACATAGGGGCCGGAGCCGAGCACTTCGGTCAGCGGCGCGGTGGCGGGCATCTTCGCCAGCCGCTCGGGCAGCACCACGGCCGGGAAGCCGGAGACCTTGGCGAGGCCGTCCAGCACCAGGCCGAAGGGTTCCTTCAGCGTCAGCGTGAAGTTGCGTGCGTCGACCGCCTTCCACTCCGCGCCCGCGTTGCCCATCGCGCGACCCAGCGAGTCGCGCGCGCCCCAGCGCTGCATCGAAGCGACCGCGTCGGCGGAGGTCACGGGGTTGCCGTCGGAGAACTTCAGGTTGGGACGCAGCGTGAAGGTCCACTGCAGGCCGTCCTTGGAGGTGGTGAACTTCTCCACCATTTGCGGCTTCGGCTTGCCGCTCGTGTCCTGCGCGAACAGGGTGTCGTACACCATGTAGCCGAAGTTGCGCGAGATGTAGGCCGTGGTGAAGGTCGGGTCCGGGATCTTCAGGTCGGCGTGCGCCACCACGCGCAGCGTCTTCGGCGCGGCCTGGGCGAAGGAGGGCGCCGTGCCGAGGAGGGCGCCTGCGGCGATGGCGGCGGACACGAGCGCGGCGAGGGAGCGTCGATTCATCTTGATGTTCTCCGGGGGCGGGTTGGCGGGAGTGCCGGGGACGGTCAGCGGACGGCGGCCTTGAGCGGCCACAGGGGACGCCGGACCTTGCGGAACGGCAGCGTGTTGAGGTCGCGCGCCACCGAGCCCGGCGCGTCGGCGTAGATCACGTGCCTGGCAACTTGCGAGTAGGAGGCGTAGAAGTGCTGCGACGACTTGACGACCACGATCTTCTTGGCGGCCGGTCGCAGCCGGCGCGCGTGAACAGGTCGCTGCCCATCGCCTGGTTGCGCAGCGTGCACAGCAGGATCTCGATGCCGCTGGCTTCGACCAGCGCGCTTTCGCCCATGCTCGTCGGCGTGTTGGAAAGGCCGGTCTGCACCAGTCCTGGTGCAGCTTCTTGACCGTGACGTCCAGTCGACCGGGTCGCCGGAGAGTTCGCTGACCTTGCCGCCGATGCGCAGCCGCAGGCGCGCGCCTTCGCCGGCCTCCGACGCGATGCGCACGGCGATGGGGTCCCAGATCGGGCCGATGGCCGCACCGGTGATGCCGCGCTCCACCATGCGCCGCAGGATGAAGGTCGAGTCGCTGGCCGCGCCGCCGCCCGGGTTGTCGGCGCCGTCGGCGATGACCACCGGGCCGTCGTCGAACGCCAGCGCCTGGTCGAGCGACGCGTCGATGTCCGGCGACACCGGCGACAGCTGATCGCGCAGCGCGATCAGTTCGTCGGCCAGTTGCCGCGCCAGCTTGTGCGCCTTGGTCGCGTCGCCGTCGGAATACACCAGACCTTGGTGCCCATCTCCGGCACGTCGCCCCGGGGAAAGCCGTGCGTGAGCGACACCGACAGGATGCCATCCTTGCCTTCGAGCGACTGCATGCGGTCGACGAAGCCGCGCGCCGGCTGGCGCGAGGTGTGCACCAGCGTGATCATGTCGCAGTCGACGACGGCCGCCACCGGCCGGATCTTCTTTTCCACGGTGGCGGCGCACAGGTCCACCAGTTCGACGGCGCGCTCCAGCACGTCGGTGTGCGGGTACTCCTTGAAGCAGACCAGCACGTCGGCGCAGGACGTCATCAGCGGCGTGAGGTGGTTGTGCGGGTCGAGCTCGGCGCCGACCACCACGTCCGGTCCGACGATCGCGCGCACGCGCTGCAGCAGGTCGCCTTCGCAGTCGTCGTAGCCGTCGGCGACCATCGCGCCGTGCAGGCCGAGCAGCACCATGTCGACGGGCATCGCCTTCTTCAGGTCGGCCAGCAGTTCATCGCGCAGTGTCTCGTAGGCGTGCCGCGTGGTGATGCCGCTCGGCTGCGCGCCGGCCACCATGCCTTCGTGCAGCGTCCAGCCGTCCTTCCTGCCGCGCAGCCGCGCCGCCCACAGCGGGCCGGAGAAGAGCGTCATGTGGTCCGGGTGCCGGCCGGCCGCGAAGTAGCCGCGGTCGCGGAACGAGCCGAGCCCGGTCGGCATCGGCGCGAAGGTGTTGGTTTCGGTGGCGAGGGAACCGCTGAAGACGCGCATGGGTGGCTTTCCTGTTGGGGGATCACGCGGGGACGGTGGACGCGGCGCGCAGGCGCGCCGGCGACAACATGGCTTCGGTGAGCCCGAAGCCGGCGATGCGCTCCGGGATCGGCAGGCCGCGCGCGAGTGCGGCGCACGCTTCGCCCATGGCGGGCGAGGTCTGGATGCCGTAGCCGCCCTGCGCAGCCACCCAGAAGAAGCCGGGCGCGGCCGGGTCGAAGCCGCCGACCAGGTCGCCGTCGGGCACGAACGAGCGCAGGCCCGCCCAGTGCGCGTGGGACGGCGGATCGTGAGCGTCGTCATCTCCTCGATGCGGTGGATGGCCATCGCGATGTCGAGTTCTTCGGGCTGCACGTCGTGCGGATCGACCGGGTCGGCGTTGGCCGGCGAGCCGAGCAGCATGCCGGCGTCGGGCTTGAAGTACCAGCCTTCGCCGGCGCTGACCGCCATGGGCCATGCATGGATGTCGGCGCCTTCCGGCGGCGCGAAGATGAAGGCGGCGCGGCGTTTCGGCTGCAGGCCCGGCGCGGCACGCCGGCCATCTGGCCCACCACGTCGGCCCAGCCCCGGCGGCATTGAGCACGACGGGCGCCTGGTACGTCTGGCCGCCCGCCTGCACCTGCCACTGGTCGCCTTCACGGCGCAGCGCGGTGACCTCCGCATCGCAAACCACCGCGCCACCCGCGCGGCGCAGGCCGCGCAGGTAACCCCGGTGGATCGCATGCACGTCCATGTCCGCGGCGTCGGGTTCGTACACGGCGCCGACGATGCGCTCTTCTCGCAGCACCGGCACCAGCGCGCACGCGCCGGCCGCGTCGAGCCGCTGCGCCCGCGGCGTGACGCTGCGCAGCGTGTGCCACCACTCTTCGAGCTCGGCCTCCTGCCCCGCTTCCGCCACGATCAGCGCGCCGCGCGGCGACAGCACCGGGTGCTCGGCGAAGCCCGCCGGTGGCGCGTCGAAGAAGGCGCGGCTCGCGAGGGTGAGGGCGCGCACCTGCGGCGTGCCGTAGCTTTCCATGAACAGCGCCGCCGACCGTCCGGTGGAGTGGTAGCCCGGCTGCGACTCTCGCTCCAGCAGCACCACGCGCCCGTGCGGCGCCAGCCAGTGGCCTACCGAAGCTGCCGCGATGCCGCCGCCGATAATCACGAAGTCGGCCTCGACGGCCGTGGAGTTTGGCTGCATGGATGGGACGGTTGTTTGCGGCGGAGTGTATGGCAGTTTTGCGGATACGCAAATGCCGTGCCGGGTTTTCCCTTGGGGGTCTGGTTCGTAGGTGAAAGAGAATTTGCAGATGCGCAAACCCGTCCGATCGGACGCACCGCCCCCGCCGGCTGCCGCCGCCCACACCCTCGACCCCGCCACGCTGGGTCGGCGGCTGCGCACCGCGCGCAAGGAACTGGGGTGGACGCTGGCGGAAGTGGCCGAGCGCTCCGGCGTCTCGATCACCACCATCTCGCGCGCAGAGCGCGGGCAGCTCGCGCTGGGCTACGAGAACTTCTCCGCGCTCGGGCGCGCGCTGCAGATGGACATGAGCGCGATGTTTTCGGAGGCGGGCGTCACGGCCAAGCCGTTCGCCGGCCCCGTGCTCACGCGCTCGGGGCAGGGCGTGGTGTACCGCGGCCTCTCGTTCTCTTACGAGTTCCTCGGCACGCATGCAGCCGGCAAGCAGATGGAGCCGGTGCTCGGAACAGTGCACGCGCGCACCATTGCCGGGCCGGAAGACTATGCGCGGCATCCGGGCGAGGAGTTCGTGCACGTACTCAGCGGCAGCATCGACGTGCACTTCGACACCGGGGAGGTGATGCGGCTGGCCAAGGGCGATTCGCTCTACTTCGACAGCCGCATCGGCCACGCCTACGTGTCGGTCAGCCGGCAGCTGGCGCGCGTGATCGGCGTGATCACCAGCGAGAGCAGCATGATGAAGCAGGCGCGGGCGGGGAAGTAGGGCCCACTACGCGTGCTTCGGAGTCGTCGGCGGCGGCTTCCGCCTACCGGCTCCGCATCGCGTCTGCGGTAGTTTGCGTGGATGACCCGCCGCCCCAACCTGATCCGCCCCCTCGTCCTGCTTGCGCTCCTCGGCGCTGCCGCCACCGCCGGCTGTTCCGCCTGGAAGATGCGCGAAGCCGGCCGGTTGGCGCGCGACAGCGAACCCTTCCAGGCGCAGCCTGCATCTGCGGTCGCGAGCCTGCTGGTGGTGGGCGACAGCACTGCTGTCGGCACCGGCGCGTCAGACCCGACTCGCAGCGTCGCCGGCCTGCTGGCGGCGGACCTGCCGAAGCTGCGCGTCGTCAACCGCGCGACCGACGGCGCGCGCTACGAAGACATCGTGCGGCAGTTGCAGGCGGACACGTCGCGCTTCGATGCGGTGCTGGTCCCGGGTGGCGGCAACGACGTGATCCGGAACACGGGAACTAGCGAGCTCACTGCGCAGGTGCGCCAAGCCGCCGACCTGGCCAAGCAGATCGCGCCTTTCGTCGTGATGATGCCGCCGGGGAACGTGGGCAATGCGCCGTTCTTCTGGCGCCCGCTCGCGTGGTGGATGGACCGCCGCTCGCAAATGCTGCACACCGCCGTGCGGCAGGCCGCTCAGGCGACGGGCGCTACGTACGTGAATCTCTACAAGCCGCGGGCGGAGGACCCGTTCGCGCAGCGGCCGAGGGAGTTGCATGCGCGGGATGGGTTGCATCCTAGCGATGCGGGGTATGCGCTGTGGGTGAAGGAGCTGGAGGCGGGGAGTGGGTTGAAGGGGAAGTTGGGGAAGGCGCGAGGCGCTTAGCGCTTTGGCGGCCTTGCCTTCGTAGGGTGTGCAGCTTGCTGCGCACCGATCGGCGGCCGCGGCTGCAGACCATGCTGCAGCTTCACAACCGCATGGCTTCTCGGAGCACGCGATCCCGACAGGCATCGGGTAGCGAATTGGGCGTGAGCACGTCGACCTCCACACCGAGCAGCTGCTTGAGCTCCAGCCGGATAGCGCAGATGTCGAACAGGGTCGTTTCCTCTGTCGGCTCGGAGAGCAGGTCGAGATCACTGCTCTCCGTATCTTCACCCCTGCTGGCTGATCCGAAAACGTGGACGTCGCTCACCCTGTGCCGCAATGCGATCTCGCGGATGCGATCGCGATGAAGTTCGAGGGCTTCCGAGGGGCGCACCGCGACATTGTGCAGGTGGCCACCAAGCGATGGCCATGAGTGCGTCTGCGCGCTGGACGCTTATCCGGCGCCCCGCTACATTTGCAACCCAAAAAGGGAGAGCAGTACATGGCCAGAAGAAGGCGGCAAGGCGCGGCGGACGACCTCGTGGAAGGGGTGGGCAGGCTGCCATGGTGGATGGGCGTTGCGGTGGCGGTAGCTACCTACCTCCTGTTCCATTGGCTCGCAACGAGGCCGGTGCCGGCACTCACCGACCCGACCAAGATCGGCAATGCGCTCGTGCCGATGCTCGTTTCCCAGTTCTCTTTCTGGCTCCAATACGTCGTCCCGTTGCTGTGCCTGATTGGGGCGGCGGTTTCGGCCGTCTCGAGCAGGAGGCGGAGTGCACTGGCTGCCAAGCTCACCTCCTCCAGCACTGCGCAGGCGCTGGAGGACATGTCCCGGCAGGAGTTCGAATCGCTGGTGGGGCAGGCGTTCCGGCTGCAGGGCTACGAGGTGCGGGAGCAAGGCGGTCCGCAGGCAGACGGAGGTGTCGACCTGGTCCTGCACAAGGGCAAAGAAACCTTCCCGGTCCAGTGCAAACAGTGGAAGGCGTTCAAGGTTGGCGTGGACGTGGTTCGCGAGCTGTATGGGGTGATGGCCGCTGACGGCGCCGCTGGCGGTTTCGTCGTCACCTCGGGGAGCTTCACTGATGACGCCATCGCATTCGCAAGCGGCAGGAACGTCCGGCTGGTCGATGGCCCGAAGCTGTTCGGGCTGCTGCAGCAGGCGAAGGCAGCTCGCGAAAAACGCCCTCGGGACCTCCCCGCAGCGCGCCATCCTCCGTCGCCGGCGATGGTGGACACAGCAAGGGTGCCGGCAGCCGCTGCTGTTCCGGGTTGTCCGAAATGCGGTTCCCCGATGGTGAGGCGAACGGCCACGAAGGGGACCAATGCCGGTTCGCAGTTCTGGGGATGCTCGAAGTTTCCGGCATGCCGCGGGACGCGATGAAATGAATTGCATACTCACCCCCATTTTCTCTGGGCGCCTCCTGAAGCGGCACGATGACAAGGATTTCATACACTGCTCCCAACTACCGCGCGCAGTGTGGGGTAGACCGGATAGACGACGCAAGCTTGGAACGCTACGATCCTTGGCACAAACTGGACGGGTCGACGGAACAGGACCCGCCAACGAACGCGCCATCTTCATGGACCTCGCGGTATGTGGCAGATGCGCTGCAGGCGGTCCTCGTTTATCCGCGTCAGCACTTGGGTAGTCCGTCTAGACTGGTCCTTTCGACAGCACGCCCAAGTCTTTCAACAAGGTGCGCCGGTGTATCCAAAGGAAGGCTCAATGAACGCCGCATTCAAGCAGCTTAGTGACTCACTTAAGACTCTCGAGGCTTCCGTAGACGCCACTACGACGGAAACTAGAACGGCGTTCGAAATCAGCGGGAACGCCCGGAACGTCGCCGGGCTCGACAAATTCCTCATCAAGATGTCGATACGCTCGCTTTATCAACTGATAGACGAGCGGATGCCGGAAGATCCCAACTCAGCTTTGGATACCTATGTAGTTGGACTCGCTGCAAGAATCGCTTTGATGCAGGCACATACAGTGCCACAACTATTCAACGGCGGGAACGGCTTGCACGCAATTCCGGCGGTGATGAACACGCTAGAGGGGATGAGGCAGTGGCTGGGTCTCGCCTTGCCAGATCGCTCTGCTCTGGAACCGAATTCGGTCCCATATAAACTCGCCAAAAGAGCACGGCAAATGACCGCCGTGCTTGATTCAGTAGATGTCGATAGAGATGTGCTTTCTAGGCGTCTCGAGGAGATTCGGCAAGCACACGAAGCTGCTGAGTCTCTTCCGCTTGATCTTCAGCAACTTAAAGCCGCTACGGCGCGGGTTCAGACTCTCTCCACCGAAGCTGCGGAAGCAGCCACGGGTATCTCAGACTCGAACCGCAGCGCATCGGACGTCCTTAGCGCAATGGGATTGCTGCACGAGAGAGCCGCCCAGCTGGTAGCTAATTGCGAGGAGGCGTACTCAATTACCACGACAAAAGGGTTGGCGGCAGCGTTCGACCAGCGGGCTTCACGGCTGGCGGCTTCGATGTGGGTCTGGGTTGTTGGTCTGATCATTGCGTTGGTTGCCGCAGCATGGATAGGAGCCGACCGGGTTGCCGTCTTGTCCCGAAGCATTGCAGAAGCTGATCCAAAATGGGGCGCTGTGTTGCTCAATCTGCTCCTGTCTGTCGTAAGTGTTGGTGCTCCGCTTTGGTTCGCGTGGGTGGCGACTAAGCAACTTAATTACCGCTTCCGACTGGCAGAGGACTATGGGTTCAAATCCAGCGTGGCCAAGGCCTACCAGGGCTATAGGCGAGAGGCGGCGCTATTCGAAGAGAACTTTGGAGCGCGCCTCTTCGACATTGCACTGTTGCGCTTGGAGGAACCGCCGTTGCGGCTGTTAGCAGAGACCGCGCACGGTAGTCCTTGGCACGAACTTGCTGATCATGAGGCGGTTAAGAAGGCCCTACATACTGTGCCCGGCTTCGCCGCTGCAATTCTCGAACAGGCGAAGAGCGCGCTCTCGACAAAGTTCAAGTCTTCTACTGAACCAGCCGAGAGCGCAGGCAGTGCGATTCCGCCAGCCAAATGACGGCTGATGGGCTCGCTTGCTCCTCCTTAAACAGGCCTTCTTGAGAGCCCAACGGCGGTAGTAAATTCCGAGGAATGGTGATGAACCGGCTACTTTCCGAACGAGTCCTTCAACCCCGTCACCCGATTGAACACCACCTTCCCCTCCCCACCCGCATGATCCTTCCGGTCCGCCACGAAGTACCCGTGCCGCTCGAACTGGAACTTCTCGTCCCCATGCGCCTTGCCGAGTGAGGGCTCGACATACGCAGTCACCACCTTCAGGCTGTCCGGATTCAGTTCCTCCAGAAAGTCCTTCTCCCCGTATCCGGCTGCGCAACCGAGAACAGCCGGTCGTACAACCGAACCCCCGCCTTCACGCCATCGGCGACACCCACCCAAGTGATGTTGCCCTTCACCTTCACCGCATCGGCGCCAGGCGTGCCGCTCTTCGTATCCGGCACCAGCTTGGCCAGCACGTTGCCCGAGCCGTCCGGCGCGGCGCCGATGCACTCGACGACGAAGCCGTACTTCAGGCGCACCTTGTTGCCCGGGAACAAGCGGAAGAAGCCCTTCGGCGGCGTCTCCTCGTAATCGGTGCGCTCGATCCACAGCTCCTTGCCGAACATGAACTCGCGCTTGCCACGCTCCGGCAAATGCGGATGCACCGGCGCCGAGCACGGCTCGAGGTGGCCTTCGCCCATCAGCTCGTCCCAGTTGGTGACGATCAGCTTCACCGGGTCCAGCACCGCCATGCCGCGCGCCGCCTTCGGGTCGAGATCGTCGCGCAGCGCGATCTCCAGCGTGGAGTAGTCGATCCAGAGTCGGCCTTGGTCACGCCGATGCGTTCGCAGAACAGCTGCAGGCTCTCGGGCGTGTAGCCGCGCCGGCGCAGGCCCACGATGGTCGGCATGCGCGGGTCGTCCCAGCCGTTCACGTGGCCCCGGTCCACCAGCTGCTTCAGCTTGCGCTTGCTGGTGATCACGTAGGTGAGGTTCAGCCGCGCGAACTCGTACTGGCGCGGATGCGGCGAGTTGATCAGCCCGCCTTCGGCGAGGCGGTCGAGCAGCCAGTCGTAGAAGGGCCGCTGGTCTTCGAACTCCAGCGTGCAGAGGCTGTGGGTGATGTTCTCCAGCGCATCCTCGATCGGGTGCGCGAAGGTGTACATCGGATAGATGCACCACTTGCTGCCGGTGTTGTGGTGCTCCGCATGCTTGATCCGGTAGATCGTCGGATCGCGCATGTTGATGTTCGGGCTGGCCATGTCGATCTTCGCGCGCAGTACCGCCTTGCCGTCTTCCAGCTTGCCCTCGCGCATCTCGCGGAAGCGCTGCAGGTTCTCGTCGATGCTGCGGCTGCGGAAGGGGCTGTCGGTGCCCGGGCGGCTGAAGTCGCCGCGGTTGGCGCGCATCTCCTCGGGCGTCTGCTCGTCGACGTACGCGTGGCCGGCCTCGATCAGGTACTCGGCGGCGCGGTACATGAAGTCGAAGTAGTCGCTGGCCTGGTACAGGTGCGACGTGCCGTTGGCCTCCCAGCCGAAGCCCAGCCAGCGCACCGCGTCCTTGATGCCCTCGACGTACTCCACCTCCTCCTTCTCCGGGTTGGTGTCGTCGAAGCGCATGTGGCACACGCCGCCGTAGTCGCGCGCCAGCCCGAAGTTCAGGCAGATGCTCTTGGCGTGCCCCACGTGCAGGTAGCCGTTGGGCTCGGGCGGAAAGCGGGTGCGGATGCGCGCCGGGTCGGGCACGCCCTGCTGGTGGTGCGCGGCGTCGCCGGGGCTGCCGCCCCACTGGCGCTGCGCGTAGGTGCCGTGCTCCGGGTCACGGTCGATCACGGCGCGCAGGAAGTTGCTGGGCTTGGCGCCCGGTTCTTTGTTGTCGGGGGAGAAGAAGCCATATTGCGACGATTTTGTCATGGGTTGGCGTTACGTCTGGCAACGGCTTTGACTGTGCAGACAGTAGGCGCTTACAGGGGTGTGGTGTTGAATAGCTTCATGGCGGCATCCGGAGTCCGGCGCCGCCACCAGCAGTACCCAAGGACCAAGCCATGCAATTGAAACTCGCCCACTTCGTCGCAGCCGCGGCAGCGCTCCCGGCCGCGGCCGGTTCGGCCCAGGCCCGCGACATCCACTGGAACGTCGGCATCCGGCGGCGCCCGGCATCGCCGTCGGTGTCGGCAACGGCTATCCCGTCTATGCGCCGCCGGTCTATGCCGCGCCGGCCCCGATCTATGTCGCCCCGCCGGTCTATGCGCCGCCGCGCTACTACGTGCAACCGGCCCCGGTGTACTACGCGCCGCCGCCGGTGTATGTTTACGGCGGCGGGCACCGCCACCACCGTCACGGTGGGTACCGGCACGGGTACCGCCACTGAGCCAGGCACGGCGCAGGGAAGTCAGGTTCTCCAAGCGATTGGCCCCGGGGTGAAGCCGGGGCCTTCTTTGGGGGCGCCGGTTCAGTGGTGGTGCTCGTCCTTGCCGGCGTGCCGGTGCTGCTGCTGCTCGGGCACGGGGTAGGGCGAAGGCATCAGCGCCTTCAGCTTGAGCTGGTCGCGCAGGTGCGGCAGCACGCTGTCCGATCCATGGCCGCTGTGGCCTTGCGCCGTGGCGCGTTCGACGAAGCCGCGCTGTCGCCGGGGGCTGCTGCCCCTGCGGTCCGAGGCGCGCCGCTGTGGCGGTTCTCGCTCGTCGTTGGGTTTTCCGTCTCGCTTCATGTCTCTGTTTTCCCTCTGAGTGTTAACAGAGTAGGGACGGCGCAACGCTTTACATGCAGGCCGTGCCCGACCATGGGCGTCGGACAGCAGCGACCGGAGCGTGGAAAAAGAACCCCGTGCGGTGACCGGGGGTAACAATGCCAGTCGCGGGACGGAGGGCCGGACCAGCTCACCCCGGAGGAGGAGGGGACTCAGAGGAGTCGGGGTGACCGGGAGCCGAACGGTGCAGCTTCGCTTTGTGGGTGAAGACGCACCTTTCGTGCAATTCGATGCCTTGAGTAGACGCCTCCAGCCGCGGCAGGCCATGTAGGACATAGCCCACAGCGGCTGCCAGACGGAGCCCTCAGCGCTCAGCCGATCCGAAAAGCCTCGTGCACCGCGCTCTGCACGCCCCCACCCATCACCGGGCCGCCGCCCGCCACGTACACGGTGTCGCCGATGGCGACGGCGCCCAGTCCGTGCCGCGGCGTGGCCATCGGCGCGAACTGCTCCCAGCTGTCCTGCAACGTCATAGGCCTCGTTCTGCCCGAAGACGCGGTTGGTGCCTTCGCCGCCCATCACGAAGATGCGGTGTTCCACCAGCACCGCGCCATGGCCCGAGCGCGCCGTGGGCAGCGGGTTGCGCGGCGTCCACTTGTCGGCGCGCGGGTCGTACACGTGGTGCAGGTTGCTGTTCGTGTGGAAGCTGTCGACGCGGCCGCCGATCACGTGCACCACGTTGCCCACGGTGACCGCGCCGACGTGGTCGCGTGCGGTCGGCATCGGCGCCGAGCGCGTCCAGCGGTCCGCCTCGGGCAGGTACGACAGGTGCCAGTCGACGGACTTCTTGGTGTCGAAGGTGTCGCCCACCGCGCCGCCGATGGCGTGGATGCGGCCGTGCGCCGCCACGCACCCGATCGAGCCGCACGGTTGCGGCAGGGGCGCGATGCGGCGCCAGCGGTCCTCGCGTTCGCTCCAGGCGAAGCATTCCGCGTGCGGCTTGCGGTTCTGCTCGGTGAAGCCGCCGATCGCATAGAGGGTCTCGCCCAGCACGGCCACGCCGACGTGGTTGGCGCCCAGCGGCAGCGGCGCGGCGTTGCCCCGTGTCGCGTTGCGGGTCGTAGACGTGGTGGTAGGCGCGGTCCACCCGCTGTTCGCCGTAGCCGCCCACCAGTGCATGCGGCCGTTCATGGCCACGGCCCAGCCATCTCGCTGCGCGGCAGCGGCAGCGGCGCGCGCGGGCTCCAGCGGCCCATCCGCGCCGCCTTGGGCGCCGGGCTGTCGAAGACGTTCTGCACCGCCGCCTGCTCCGGCCGGTCGATCCGGCCCGGCGCGTGGAGGCGCTCGTACAGGCCGCCGTGGTGGGCGTGCGGATGCTGGACGGGCTGCGCGCCTGCGGCGGCGCAGGGGCATGGGGTCCTCCGGGGGTCTCGCTGGCGCGCAGCGTAGCAGCGTTCGGCCGGCACGGCACCCCTGCTGGGTGCAAGCGCCTGCCTACAAGCCACGCCGCAGCGCACCGACCTGCCGCCGTCGGCCGCGCGTCCTAAGCTGGCCCGATGGCAAAGACCGTCAGCGACCAGATCCTGGAGCGCATGCACGCCTGGGGCGTGGCGCGGGTGTTCGGCTATCCCGGCGACGGCATCAACGGGCTCGTCGGCGCCTTCGACCGCATCGGCGACCGCATGCAGTTCGTGCAGGCGCGGCACGAAGAGCTGGCCGCCTTCATGGCCACCGCGCACGCCAAGTTCACCGGCGAGGTGGGCGTCTGCCTCGCGACCCGGGGCCGGGCGCCATCCACCTGCTCAACGGCCTGTACGACGCCAAGGGCGACCACCAGCCGGTGGTCGCCATCGTCGGGCAGCAGGCCCGCACGGCGCTCGGCGGCGACTACCAGCAGGAGGTGGACCTCCCCAGCCTCTTCAAGGATGTCGCGCACGAATACGTGCAGATGGTGACGGCGCCGGGACAGGTGCGGCACGTGATCGACCGCGCCTTCCGCATCGCCCGCGACCAGCGCACCGTCACCTGCGTGATCGTGCCGCTCGACCTGCAGGAGGAGAAGGCGGTGGAGGAGCCGCCGCGCGCGCACGGCACCATCCACAGCGGCATCGGCCGCACGGGTGCGCGCAGCGTTCCCGACGACGCATCGCTGCGCGCTGCCGCCGACATCCTCAATGCCGGTGAGCGTGTCGCGATCCTCGCCGGCGCCGGTGCGCTGCACGCCACCGACGAACTGGTCGAGGTGGCCGACCGGCTCGGCGCCGGCATCGCCAAGGCCTTGCTCGGCAAGGCCGCGGTGCCGGACGACCTGCCGTTCGTGACCGGCTCGATCGGCCTGCTCGGCACGCAGGCGAGCTGGGAAATGATGGAGGGCTGCGACACGCTGCTGATGGTCGGCTCCAGCTTTCCGTATTCGGAGTTCCTGCCCAAGGAAGGCCAGGCGCGCGGCGTGCAGGTGGACCTCGACGGCCGGAAGCTCGGCCTGCGCTATCCGATGGAAGTGAACCTCGTCGGCGACAGCGCCGACACCTTGCGCGCGCTGCTGCCGCTGTTGCAGCGCAAGACCGACCGCGGCTGGCGCGAAGGCATCGAAGCCGGCGTGGCGCGCTGGTGGCAGACGCTGGAGCAGCGGGCGATGACCGAGGCGAAGCCGGTCAATCCGCAACGCGTGTTCCGGGAGCTTTCACCGCTGTTGCCCGACGCGTGCATCGTGTGCTGCGACTCCGGCACCGTGGCCGGCTGGTACGCGCGTGACCTGAAGTTCCGGCGCGGGATGATGGGCTCGGTGTCCGGCTCGCTCGCCAGCATGGGCTGTGCCTTGCCCTATGCGCTCGCCGCCAAGATGGCGCATCCCGCGCGCCCGGTGGTGGCGCTGGTCGGCGACGGCGCGATGCAGATGCTGGGCATCAATGCGCTGATCACCATCGCGCACCGCTGGAAGGAATGGACCGACCGGCGCCTGCCGATCCTGGTGCTGAACAACGGCGACCTGAACATGGTCACGTGGGAGCAGCGTGCCAACGCCGGCGACCGCCGCTTCGACGCGTCGCAGCTGCTGCCCGGTTTTCCGTACGCGGAGTACGCCAAGCTGCTCGGCCGGGCGGCGTGCGCGTCGACAAGCCGGAGCTGGTCAAGCTCGCGTGGGAGGAAGCGCTGGCCGCCGACCGCCCGATGGTGGTGGAGGTCGTGGTCGACGCCAACGTGCCGCCGCTGCCGCCGCACGTGTCGAACAAGCAGGTCCGGCACTACGTGAAGGCGCTCGTCAGCGGCGACCCGGAGGCGCTGGCGGTGGTGAAGGCCAGCGCGCGGGAGTGGTGGGCCTCCGTGAAGAAGTAGGGCCCCCGCGCGCCCCCGTTCAGGCGGCCTTGTAGAAGATGTAGTCGGCCTGGTACTGCACCACCTGCCTGGCGCCGGCGTTGGCGCTGCCGCAGGCCATCGCGGGGCCACGCCGCCACGGGTGGCGACGCGCTGGATGTAGGTCACGCCGGTCATGGCGCCCATGCCCGTGGCCGGGTTCGCCTTCACGAGCTGGAAGGGGATGCTGCCGGCGGCGGCCGGCGAAACGGCGACCTGCGTGGCGGTGACCTTCGAGCCGTCCATGTTCTCCCACGTGGCCGGCGGGCCCCAGTACTTGCCGACCTGCTTGCCGGCGCGGTCCATCAGCTTGGCATCCGGGCCGACGAAGACCCATTCGTGGGCGCCGGTGGCGTTCACCTTGCACTCGTACGTGATGTCGCCGGCGCCGACGGTTTCCATGGCGACCTTGTGGCCGGCGGGCACCTGCACGGCGGCGGGCAGCATCGACTGGTCGTACGACCGCGACATCATGGGGCTGGAAGCGCACGCGGCGAGGGTGGCGCAAACGGCCGAGGCAAGGACGAGACGGACCATGGAAGACTCCTTTGTGGTTGGTGGAGCCGGTACGCGCCGCGGCGGCGATCGGATTCACATGGCGCGGAACAAATGCGCATAGAGGCGGCTCACCGGCAGCCGCTCGGTCCGCCCGCGCAAGCCGAGGTGCAGCTTGCCCGCCTCGTCGCGGTGCACGGCCTCGATGGCCGAGGCGCGCACCACCGTGCCGCGATGCACCTGCCAGAACTGCTGGGTGTCCAGCTGGGGCAGGAGCTCCTTGAGCGGGGTGCGGATGAGGTACTCGTGGCTGGCGGTCAGCACGCGCACGTACTTGTCCGCGGCCTCGAAGTACAGCACCTCGTCGATCGGCACCATGCGGATGCTGGTGCCGACGCTCGCCTGGATGACCTTCAGCGGCGGCTGGGCCGGCGCGGCGGCGAGCAGCGCCCGCAGCTGGCCGAGCGTGGCATCGAAACCGTCGCCGCCCTTGCGCGCGGCCAGCATTTCCTGCACCCGCGCCACGGTCTTGCGCAGGCGCTCGGGCTGGTGGGGCTTGAGCACGTAGTCGATCGCGTGCGCCTCGAACGCCTGCACCGCGTATTGATCGTACGCGGTCACGAACACCAGCGCCGGAAACGGCGGTCCTTCGGGCCAGTCGTCGGCGAGTTGCGCGGCGGCTTCCGGCCGCTCTGGCCCGGCATGCGGATGTCGAAGAAGAGCACGTCGGGCCGCAGCGCCAGCGCGCGCGCCACGGCCGAGGCGCCGTCGCCCACCGTGGCCACCACCTCCAGCGCGGGCCAGGCATGCGCGAGTTCCATCGCCAGCGCCTGGGCCAGCAGCGGCTCGTCTTCGGCGATGAGCGCGGTGGCCTTCATGCCTGCACCGGCAGCCGCACCACGGCCCGCATGCCCCGGCCCGGTTCGGGCACCACCTCGAGCCCCGCCGCATCGCCGTGCAGCGTGGCCAGCCGGTCGCGGATCTGCGCCAGGCCGAAGCCCGCGCCGGTGGAGGGCGCCGCCTCTCCGACGCCGGTGTCGACCACCTCCAGCACCAGTGCGCCGCCTTCGCGCCGCGCGCTCACGGTGATGCGTCCGCCTTCGACCTTGGGCTCCAGCCCGTGCTGGATGCTGTTCTCCACCAGCGGCTGCAGCAGCAGCGTGGGCACCGGCTGCGCCGCCAGCTCCGGCGGCAGGTCGAGCGTGTACGCCAGCCGCGGCCCCATGCGGATCGACATCAGCTCCGGTAGTCGCGCAGCCGGTCGAATTCGCGCTGTAGCCCGTGCGTGGTCGCGCGCGAGGCGTCGAGCGTTGCGCGCAGGTACGCGATGATGTGGTCGAGCATCTGCTGCGCCCGCTGCGGGTCGACCGCGATCAGCGCCCGCAGGTTGGCCAGCGTGTTGAACAGCATGTGCGGTTCCAGCTGCGCTTCCAGCAGCTTCAGCCGCGCCTCGTCGGCGTGCCGCTGCACTTCGCCCATGCGGCGTTCCGGTACGAGCTCTTGCTGCGCGCATAGAACCAGAAGCTGCCGACGATGCCTGCGAGCACGGTCACCAGCACCGAGGTGCGCCAGTCGGTCGCGTCCATCGAAACGCGCCAGCCGTACCACTGCGAGATGCGGTGCCCCGCGGGCATGCCGATGCTGTAGCCGGCGAAGATGCCCGCCATCACCAGCAGCACGCCCGCCACGCCCTGCGGCCAGCCCGTCTCCGCCGCGGACGCGAAAGCGTGCCGCCCGAGGTCGATGACCGCCCGGTGATCGAGCCGATCAGCAGCGAGTACACGACGGTCGGGCCGTACAGCTTGTCGGGGAGAAGCCGATCTGCACCGCCGCGATCGCCAGGCAGAAGGCGACCACCTGCAGCGCGTGCCGCAGCTTGCCGAGCCAGTCGATCCGGTTCACCGCGGCGCGCGGTCCTGCTCGCGCTGCAGGCGCGCGCGCTCCTGCTGCACCAGCTTGTCGCGCAGCCCGCCGCCGCTGCCCAGCACGAACACGGCGATGCCGTGCAGCACCGTGCCGACGCCCCACCCGAGCGCGGGCGCCGGCGTCCAGTTGCGGTGGCCGAAGCCGTAGCGCGAGAGGGCGAACAGCAGGACGTTGACCGCCACATACACGGCAAGATGCACGTACCACCCCAGCTTGGCGCCGGCGCGCTTGCGGGCGAGCCGGTCGATCTCTTCGGGGCTGAGGTGGGGTGTGGGCATCGCGGACGATTCTAGGGGAGCAGCCGAAAGCGCCACCGTCTTCACCAGGCGTCGCGTTGCCGGGCCGCGCGCGTGCGCTCCTGCTCCAGCAGCCGCTGGTACAGGCCGCCGCCGCCGGTGACGAGGAAGACGACCACGCCGTGCACCGCGAGCCCGATGCCCCAGCCCACCGCCGGGAAGACGGCCCGGAGCGGTCGCTCAGGGCGGACAGGACGGCCAGCGGCAGGTTGACGCAGATGTAGACGGTGGCATGGATGTACCAGCCCAGCTTGGCGCCGGCGCGGCGGCGGGCTTCGCGTTCGAGGGTTTCGTTGCCAGTGTTCATGAGGTGCTCCGGGGTTGAAGGAAGGAAAGGCGCCAGAGCCGCGCGGCGCGGCCCGGGAAGATGCCGCTGATGGCGCCGTACAGCGAGGTGACGGCCAGCATGAAGCCGGCTTCGTGCAGGCGCTCCGGCGCCAGCCGCAGTTCCACGCCCACGCCGTACTTCAGCAGGAAGATGGCGAGGATCAGCAGCAGCGGCACGGCGCTGCCCGGGAGCGCATAGGTGCGCTGCACCGGGTCGTAGCGGGCGGGCGTGGCGCCCCGGGCCAGCACGAGGGCGAAGAGGGCGGCGGCGGCAAGCCACGCGGCCGGGGCCTGCCCGAGCAGCGGCGAACCATTCAGGGCCGACACCGTTCCCCAGAGGGAGAAGGCCGTCATGCCCAGCGGCATCAGCGAGACGCGCAGCAGGCTGGCGCGCCGGTCGCGCAACTGCGTCAGTCCAAGGGCGGTGAAGCCCGCCAGCAGCAGCCAGACCCGGGACGGCGTGCCGGCCAGGATGCGCGTGGCCGCCTGCGGCCGTTCGAGGAGGAGTTCGAGCAGCATGGCGTTCAGACCAGTCCGAGCCACTGGCCGAACACGAGGCCGCCCGGGTAGCGGTTGGGCAGCAGGGTGAAGCCGCCGGCCACGATGCAGGCGCTGACGTACAGCGTCTTCATGATGATGCGGTGGCCGCGGATGTTGCCGCGCGCCAGCATGTAGAAGGCGCCGAACAGGCTGAACAGCGTCAGCGGCACCAGCAGGTGGACCGGGGTGTAGCCCGCGATGTTCGGCAGCCGCCAGTCACGGATGAAAATGGCCGAGACGGCGGTCACGACCATCAGCGTGACCCGGCATAGCCGAAGGCGCGGTGCAGGCGCGGGTGCTGTGCCCGGCTGCGGCGGGCCCAGAGCGCGATCGGCCCCGTGGCCAGTGCGCCGAGCGCGGCCGTCATGTGGACGGCGATCAGGGGGTCATCTGCATGGCGGGTCTCCTTGGCTTGCGATGGGCGGACTTTGCAGTCCACCGGCGCCGCGGCCACCAGCTTGCGACGGGACGTCGCCGAAGGAGCGAAACGCGGGATTCGGGGAGCGGAAACGAAGCGGCGCCGGCCCACGGGCCGGCGCCGTCGCATCGGGATCAGCCGGTCAGGCCCAGATGCGGCGGTACTTTTCGCTCAGCTCCTGCTGGCGCAGCATGATCCGCGGCACGTCCGGGTGCATGGGGTTGATCTCGCGCATCGCCCATTTGTAGAACGCTTGGGCGACCACCACATGGAGCAGTTTGAATATTTTCATGCAACGAATGTTCGCGTTCGGGCTGCCGGAACCCTGTAGGCAGCCCCCGCGACGCCCCATCGCCGTTTTCGACGCGCCCTGTCGGACGGAATCCGCCTGTCGTGCCAGCCGTCCAGCCCCCGCGCCACGGAGGGCACGGCGATAATCCGCCTCTTTTCGAGGGAGCGCGCGTGGACGTCGTTTTGCTGGCCAAGGCCGCGGTGATGGGCATCGTCGAGGGGCTGACCGAGTTCCTCCCCCATCTCCAGCACCGGGCACCTGATCCTGGCCGGGACCCTGCTGGGCTTCGACGACGAGAAGGCCAAGGTCTTCGACATCGCCATCCAGACCGGCGCGATCCTGGCCGTGATCCTCGTCTACTGGCAGAAGATCCGCAGCACGCTGGCGGGGCTCGGCAGCCAGCCGGAGGCGCGGCGCTTCACCCTGAACGTGATCGTCGCCTTCATTCCGGCCGTGGTGCTGGGCCTGCTGCTGGGCAAGGCGATCCGGCGCACCTGTTCACACCGGTGGTGGTCGCCACCACCTTCATCCTCGGCGGGTTCGTGATCCTGTGGGCCGAGAAGCGAGCGCCCGGCGCGGTGCGCATCCGGGAGGCCGACGACATGCGCTGGACCGACGCACTCAAGCTGGGCTTGGTGCAGTGCTTGGCGCTGGTGCCCGGCACCAGCCGCAGCGGCGCCACCATCATCGGCGGGATGTTGCTGGGCCTGTCGCGCAAGGCCGCCACCGACTTCTCGTTCTACCCGCCATCCCGACGCTGATCGGCGCGGGCGCTTACAGCCTGCTGAAGGAACGCGGGCAGCTCTCCGCCGGCGACCTGCCGATGTTCGGCGTCGGCCTGCTGTTCTCTTTCGTCAGCGCCTGGTTCTGCGTGCGCTGGCTGCTGCGCTACATCTCCACCCACAGCTTCACGCCGTTCGCGTGGTACCGCATTGTGTTCGGCGTGATCGTGCTGGTCACCTCGTGGACCGGCTGGGTGCAGTGGTCGCACTGAGGTAGGGCCGCCATTGACCCTCGGGCTGCGCGAGGCGGTCCGCCACCACGCGCAGCACCTCGGCGTGCGTCGGCATGCCCGGTGGCTGGCGTCCACCTCCACGTTCTCGGCGTCGGCCGCCGGGGTCTCGAGGCAGCCTTTCCAGCTGACCATGCCGTCCTTGCGGCTGTAGATCGAGGTGACCGGAACCGGTGGCCGCTGCCGCAGGTGGGCCTGCAACGCGGGCGTGAGCCGAGACGCGACGTGTGCCGCCGATCATCTTGAACAGGGTGCCCGCGTGGTTGCCGCCGCCGACCGAGCGGAACGGCGTGGCCAGCGTGATGACTTGCCGCACCGCGTCGGGGCAGGCCTTCGCCACCTCGCGCGCGTAGATGCCGCCGAGGCTCCATCCCAGCAGGCTGACCTTGCGGCCGGTGCTTGCATGCAGTTCGCGCACGCGCCCGCTGAGCGTGTCCAGCCAGGCGTCCATCTCGCCCTGCGGTCCGCGGTTCACGCCGAGCCCCCAGTCGTGCACGTCGAAGTTGCAGGCGCGCAGGTAGCCGCGCAGCTGCGACGTGTGCAGCGCCCCGGCGCCGAGGCCGGGATAGATCACGACGGCGTGGCCGTCGCCGCGCACGCGGGGCGGCTGGCCCAGCTTGGCGGTGAAGAATTCGAGGGCGGCGCGGAAAGGCTCCGTCGCCAGCAGGGCGAGCGGCGGGGCGCGGAAGGCTTCGAGGGAACGTGTGGGCATGCCTTCAATCTGCGGTCGGTTGCGCCCGGGCCTGTGGGCGCCGGGACGACGCGGATGTAGGACGCAGGCGCTTATGCTGCACTGCAGCAGTGCGCGACCGGCGCCCGGTCAGGTGCGGGCGGGCAGCGACAGCAAGGCCGCTTCGATGGCGGCGGCCGTGGCGATGGGCTTTTCCATCGGGAACAGGTGGCTGCCATCCAGCATCGAGATCCTGCCTTGCGTGATCTTCTCGGTCATCGCCGTGCCCACCTGCTTCATCTCGGCCGAGTGCAGGCCGCCGATGAAGGCCACCGGGCAGCGCAGCGGATGGCGCTGCAGCAGCCGGTCGAGGTTGTCGGGCAGCGTGTTGTAGATGGCCGTCTCGACCTCGCGGTCGAAGCTCAGCACGCGTTCGCCGTCTTCGTCGTGCGTGGCATGCGTGATGTAGTCGGCCAGCACCTGCGGGTCCCAGCGCGCGAAGGCCTTCTTGTGGCGGAAGTTCTCCAGCGCCGCTTCGCGGCTCGGCCAGCGGTTCTTGCGCTTGCGGCTGATGGCGCCGGGCGACAGCGAGCCCACCAGCTGCGTGCCCTTGACCGCCCGCAGCGCCTGCGCCTTCCAGCCCCCGATCACCGGCGAGTCGAGCAGCAGCACGCCCCGCGCGAGCTGCGGATGCCGCGCCGCGCACATCACGCTGAGGAAGCCGCCGAGCGAATGGCCGACGAGGTACGCGGGCTCGCCGGCCTTCTCGACTTCGCGCGCGGCGAAGTCGTGCAGCTGCTGCACCAGGCCGGGCCAGTTGTTGCTGACCGGGTAGCGCTCGTCATGGCCGAACTTGTCGACCGCCTTCACGAGGAAGCCGCGCGAGCGCAGGGACTTGAACAGCACGCCGTAAGTGGCGGCCGGGAAGCTGTTGGCGTGGGAGAAGACGATGAGGCTCAAATGAGCTTTTCTTCGGGCGACGAGAGCTTCTTCAGCGGCTTGTGGCGCGCGCCCTCGGCGGTGAGCAGGGGCGTTGCGGTGACGGCGTCGTCCCAGACCGGGCTGTCGAGGCTGTCGAAGACCTCGCGCAACTTCTGGCCCCAGCTCGAATGCAGCATGCGGTAGTACGGGTTCTGCATGTCGATGCAGACCACCTTGTCGGACTGGAAGCTGTTGGCTTCGTACACGACGAGGTCGAGCGGCGGGCCGACCGACAGGTTCGACTTCATCGTCGAATCCATCGACACCAGCGCGCACTTGGCCGCGTCGTCGAGCGTCGTCTCGGGCGTCAGCACGCGATCGAGCACGGGCTTGCCGTACTTGTACTCGCCGATCTGGAAGTAGGGCGTCTCGGGCGTGGCTTCGATGAAGTTGCCCGCCGAATACACCGGAACAGGCGCATGCCTTCGCCGCGGATCTGCCCGCCGAAGACGAGGTTGACGTTGAACTCCACGCCCGCGCGCTTGAGCGAGGCGGCATCGCGCTCGTACACGTGGCGCACGGCCTGGCCGAGGATGCGGCAGGCGTCGAACATGCTCGTCGCGTTCCAGATCGTGATCGGGTCGCTCTCGGGCGTCTCCTTCAGCTGCTCGACCTGCAGGATCTCGCGCACCGACTGCGAGATGCTCAGGTTGCCGGCCGAGAGCAGCACCATGAAGCGGTCGCCCGGCTTCTCGTAGATGATCATCTTGCGGTAGGTGCTGATGTTGTCCACGCCCGCGTTGGTGCGGGAATCGGACAGGAACACCAGGCCCGCGTTCAGTTTGATGCCGACGCAATAGGTCATGACTTGAGTTTCTTGAGCGTGTACAGGGCGTCCGGGGCTTCGCGCGGGCTCAGCGCATCGGGATCGATCGCGGCCAGCGCCGCTTCGAGCGGCCCCGGCGCCGCGGAGGCCGCAGCCGGGGGCGGTGCGAACAAGTCTACCTGCTCCCGGCTCGCTTCCTGGTGCTTCTCCAGCGAAGCCAGCGCATGCCGTGCATGGTTCACGACGCCGGCGGGCATGCCGGCGAGCCGCGCCACCGGATGCCGTAGCTCCGGCTGGCGGGGCCGGGCTGGATCTCGTGCAGGAAGACGATGTCGCTGCCCGACTCGGTGGCGCCGACGTGCACGTTCACCGCGCAGTGGTGCTTGGCCGGAAACTCGGTCAGCTCAAGTAGTGGGTGGCGAACAGCGTGAAGGCCTGCGTCTTGTCGTGCAGGTGGGCCGCGATGCCCGAAGCGAGCGCCAGTCCGTCGAAGGTGGACGTGCCGCGGCCGATCTCGTCCATCAGCACCAGGCTTTGCGCCGTGGCGCCGTGCAGGATCTGCGCCGCCTCGGTCATCTCCACCATGAAGGTCGATTGCGCATTGGCGAGGTCGTCGGCGGCGCCGATGCGCGTGTGGATCGCGTCGATCGGGCCGAGGCGGCAGCTTTGCGCCGGCACGTAGGAACCCATCGCCGCCAGCAGGCAGATCAGCGCGACTTGCCGCATGTACGTCGACTTGCCGCCCATGTTGGGGCCGGTGATGACCTGCATGCGCTGCTTGGGACCGAGCCAGGTGTCGTTGGGGATGAAGCCGCCGCCGTGCGTCTCGGCGAGGCGCGCCTCGACCACCGGGTGGCGGCCTTGCCGGATCTGGATGCCGGGCTCGCGGATGAACTCGGGCTTGCTCCAGTGCAGCGTGAGCGAACGCTCGGCGAGCGTGGAGAGCGCGTCGAGCGCGGCGAGCGCGCGCGCGAGGCGCGTGAGCGCGGGGATGTGCTCCTGCAGCGCGTCGAGCAACTGCTCGTAGAGAAATTTCTCGCGGGCCAGCGCGCGCTCCTGCGCCGACAGCGCCTTGTCCTCGAACGCCTTGAGTTCCGGCGTGAGGAAACGCTCCGCGTTCTTCAGCGTCTGGCGGCGGCGGTAGTCGGCCGGCACCTTGTCCAACTGGCCCTGCGTGACTTCGATGAAGAAGCCGTGCACCTTGTTGAACTGCACCTTGAGGTTGGCGATGCCCGTGCGCGCCCGCTCGCGCGTCTCGAGGTCCAGCAGGAAGCCGTCGCAGTTGTCCCGATGGCGCGCAGTTCGTCGAGGTCGGCGTCGTGGCCGGTGGCGATGACACCGCCGTCGCGCACCAATGCGGCCGGCTCCTCGTGCAAGGTGGATGCGAGCCGTTCGGCGCAACCCGGGGGCGGCTGCAGGTCCACGGCGGCATTCGCCAGCAGGCCCGGCAAGCCTTGCAGCAGCGAGCCGACCTGCTGCGCCTTGGCCAGCGCCCAGCGCAGGCCGACCAGTTCGCGCGGGCGCACCTGCCGCAAGGCGACGCGCGCCGTGATGCGTTCGACGTCGCTCACGCCCTTGAGTTCGGCGCGCAGCTTCTGCCACAGGCCTTCGCGCAATGCGGCGATCGCTTCGAGCCGCTGCGTGGCGACGGTGCGATCGCGCGACGGCTCCAGCAGCCACGTCTTGAGCGCGCGGCTGCCCATGCCGGTCATGCAGGTGTCCAGCAGCGAGAACAGCGTCGGGCTGTCCTCGCCGCGCAGCGTCTGCGTGAGTTCGAGGTTGCGACGGGTGGCGGGCGGCAGTTCCAGCCGCTCGCCGTCGCGCACCACCTGCAGCTGCTGCACGTGCGACAGCGCGCGGCCCTGCGTGTGTTCGGCGTAGGCGAGCAGCGCTGACGCGGCGGCGTGCGCGTGCGGCAGGTCGTCCGCGCCCCAGGACGTGAGGCTGGCGGCGCGCAGTTGCTCCAGCAGCTTGCGCTGGCCGAGGCCGGCGTCGAACTGCCATTCGGGCCGCTGCGTCAGCGGCAGGCTGTTGCCGGTGCCGCGCACGGCCTGCAAGCGCTGCAGGAAGACCGGCGTGAGGTCGGCGCTGTGGATCAACTCGCTGGGTCCGACGCGCGCGACCCAGTCCGCCAACCCATCGCCGTCGCATTCCGCCAGCTGGATCGCGCCTTGCGTCACGCTCAGCCAGGCAAGCCCGACGCGGTTGCGCTGGCCCCGGTGCACCGCGAGCAGCACCGCCTCGGCTTTCTCGGTCAGCAGCTCGGTGTCGGTCAGCGTGCCGGGCGTGACGACGCGCACCACCTTGCGTTCGACCGGCCCCTTGGTTGCACCGACTTCCCCTACCTGCTCGCAAATGGCGACGGACTCGCCGGCGCGGATCAGCCGCGCCAGGTAACCCTCCATGGAGTGGAAGGGCACGCCCGCCATCTGGATCGGCTCTCCGTTCGAGCTGCCGCGCCGCGTCAGCGTGATGTCCAGCAGCCGCGCCGCCTTCTCCGCGTCGTCGTAGAACAGTTCGTAGAAATCGCCCATGCGGTAGAACACCAGCGTGGTGGGGTGCTCCGCCTTGATGGCGAGATACTGCTGCATCATCGGCGTGTGCTTGCCGAGATCAGGCGTGACGGGGGCGGGGTTCTGGGTCATGCAGGCGGGATTATCCCGCCGCTGCCGGGCGCGCCCTCGTCAGAGCTGCACGCTGGCCTCGCCGATCCCTTCGAACTTCACCCGCACCCGGTCGCCCTTGGCCGCCGCCAACAGGCCGCACCAAAGTGCCGGTGGTCACCACCGTCCCGGCCGGCACCGTCGCGCCATGGCGCGTCGCGTGCTTCAGCCAGGTCGGCAGCAGCCAGCCCGGGTGCCCCAGCGAATGCGTGCCGACGAAGCTGTTGCTCGCGTCGCCGATCCACACTTCGCAAGGCTGCTTGCTCCAGTCGCGGTCGTGCCAAGGCTGGAATGCACCGAGCACCAGCGCGCCGTGGCACTGCACGTCGGCCAGTTTCAGCAAGGGCGACACGGCGAACCCCTGCGCCCAGCGCGTGTCCACCAGCTCGATCGAGACGGCCATGCCGTCCACCAGTTCCAGCGCCTGGTGGTGGTTGCCGTCGCCGAGGGCGCGCGCCGAGTCGGGCGTGACGTCGCGGCCGAGGCGCAGCGCCACTTCCGCTTCGACCATGCGATGGTTGAAGGGAAAGGCCGATGCATCGGCGCCGCTGGCCAGCATGCCCGCCGAGGGCAGCGCCGCGTGCGTCAGCGTCGCGCTGCGCGACGGCCCGCCCGACTTCCACGCGGGGCAGCGCGCCGGGTCGTCGCCGAGCCCCTGCAGCACGAGGTCCCGGATGGCGAAGGCAGCGGCGGCGTCCGGGATCGCGGCCGCGTGCGCGCCGGCATCGGGCAGGGGGCCGCCGCGGCGGGCGGCCAGCAGGGCCGCGGCGACGGCCGGAGGTCGGGAGTGGAGTTCATGCCGCCAGTATCCGGCATATAGTTCCGGCCGGGCAGCAGCGGAGGCTACGGATGGGACGGCCGGCAGGGGTGAAGGGCGCGGACACGATGCGCGCGATCCGCAAGGCGGCCATCACCCGCATCTACCGCCATGGCTTCGAGGCCATGAACCTGCGCGACCGGCCGCCGACGTCGACCTGCGCATCGGCTCGCTGTACAACCACGTGCCGCAGAAGCAGGAGTTCCCGGCCTTCCTGCTCGAGGGCATCATGCAGGAGCTGCTGGCCGACCTGCACGAGCGCATGGCCGGCCCGGACGATGCCGGCGAGCGGCTGCGCGCCTTCGTGCGCTTCCACATCGAGTGGCACACGGCGCGCAAGGAAGAAACCTTCATCGGCAACATGGAACTGCGCAGCCTCGCGGCGGACCAGTACGCGCACATCACGGCCTACCGCAAGCAGTACGAGGACTACCTGCGCAGGATCCTGTCGGACGGGGTGAAGGCGAAGCTGTGGACGCTCGACGACACGCGCGTGACCACGCTGGCGCTGCTGTCGATGCTGACGGGCGTCAATGCGTGGTACCGCGAAGATGGACGGCTGAAGCCGGAGCGCCTGATCCGGATCTACCAGCGCCTGGCGCTGCGGCTGGTGGGCGCGCAACCTTGACGCAATCTGGTGTCGATTCCCGCGCCGCCCGATCGTCGTGGGGATGAAAGCACAAGGAGCCTCCATGCCCAAGACCCTCTTCATCAGCCTGCCCGTCGCCGACCTCGCGGCTTCCACCGCGTTCTACGAGGCGCTGGGCTTCGCGCGCAACGCGCAGTTCAGCGACGAAACCGCCGCCTGCATGGCGTGGAGCGAAGCGATCCGGTGATGCTGCTCACGCATGGGAAGTGGCGGTCGTTCACGCAGCGTCCTTTTCCGGCGGCGGGCACGGCCGGTCACATGCTTTCGCTCGCGCTGGACAGCCGCGCCGCCGTGGATGCCGCCCAAGGCGCGGCGGCCGCGCACGGCGGCCGGGCCGACGCCAACCCGCCGGAAGACCACGGCTTCATGTACTCGCGTGACCTCGCGGACCCGGACGGCCACCTGTGGGCCACCTTCTGGATGGACCCGCGGGGGCCGTCCGCCGCGCCGGATCAGCGATAACGATAGTCGTCGGGCGAGCGGTCGAAGCGGTCGGCGATGCCGTCGCCGTCGCGGTCGTACGACGGGCCCATCGCGTAGGGCCCCGACGGGTTGCCGTAAGGCACCAGCCGGCCGTTCTGCTCCATGTAGAACGGCTGGTTGTTGGCGCCCGGTAGACCGTGCGGCCCCACTGGTCGCGGTAGCTGCCGTAGCGGTCCAGCGGCATGTGCCGGCCCGATGCATCCACCGGAAGTGGCGGCCCTGCGCATCGGTGTACACGTTGACGATGGGCGCGGCTTCGGCCGGGCGCGCGTCGTACGGAACGCCGAAGATGCGCGAGATGGTGTTGCCGACGCCGTCGATGATGTCGGCCTGCGCCACGCCGCCGACGGCGAGGGCGGCCACGGCGGCCGCGGACAAGATGAACTTCTTCATGAGCTGCTCCTGCGCGGAATGGATTTCCGCTTTCGGTCATTGCAACCGGGAGTGGCGATGACGGGCAGCGGCCGCACGCCCGATGTCCTGTGCGCCGATGCGGACCCGGCTGTAGGCCTCGCCGCATGGCGTGGTGCGCGAGCTCCTAGCCCAGCATCGCCTCGGCTTCCGCCGGGTCCAGTCCATACATTTCGGCGAACTCGGGCACCGTCTTGCCGCTGGCCGGAACGCGTTGCGCAACGCTTCGCGGCGCGCGCCTTTCTGCGCGGCGACCGACAGTGCTTCTTCGAGCAGCGCATGCAGGGTCGTCGGGAGACGTGAAGCGCGCGCGGTAGCCCTCGCGGTCCGGCCGGACGCTTCGATCGCCGCGGCAAGCTGCGCCACCGCCCGCTCGCGCGCCTGCTCCGGCGCCTTGCCGCTGCGCCGCTTGTACAGCTCCATGATGGCGAAGTGCACGTGCTCGGGCGCCACCGGCTCCACCGGCTGGGCCTGCAGGTCGTGGCGCGGCAGGCCGGAGGCCACCGCCTCGATGTACCGGGTCGAACGGGTGTGCAGGCCGAGCGCCACCTTGAGTTCGGCCGCGGGCAGCGCTTCCGGGTGCGCGGCCACGAGGTCCCGGAACACACCGAGCTTGAGCGGCAGGAAGCGCGCGCCGAACAGCCGCGGGTAGAGCTCGAACAGCTTGTGCAGGAGCGGGTGCACCGGCCGGGGCGCCTTGCGTGCGGGGCCGCGCGCGGCCCGGGGAGTGACGGTCGGTTCTTGGGTCATGCGATGCGGCCAAGTTTAACTTGGCGACTCCCGCGCTACCCGCGTCGCGCCTGCACGAGCAACGCGCCCACGGATGCCGTCGCCGCCAGCGCCATCACCGCGGCCCAGCCGCCTTGCGCCAGCAGCACGCTTCCCAACGCGGAACCGGCCGCCATCCCGAGGAACATGCACGTCATCAGCACGACGTTGAGCCGGCTGCGGGCCGCGGCATCGAGTCCGTACACGATCGTCTGGTGCGCGATCAGCGCGCCCTGCACGCCCAGGTCGAAGAGGATGGTGCCGGCCGCGAGCAGCACCAGTTGCGGCATCGCCGGCAACGTGCTGCCCGCCGCCATCGCGAGGAAGGCCACCGCGGCGAGCCCCGCGCCGAGGCGAACCACGTGCAGCGCGCCACGGCGGTCCGCCAGGCGTCCGGCCAGCGGCGCGGCCAGCGCGCCGGCCGCGCCGGCCAGCCCGAACGCGCCCGCCGCGGCGCTGCCCGTGTGGAACGCGCCGCCATGCAGCATCACCGCCGGGGTGGACCAGAACGCGCTGAAGCCCGGGCCCAGCAGGCCTTGCGCCAGGGCGGCGCGGCGCAAGGCCGGGTACTGCGACCAGACGGTCGCGAGCGAGCGCAGCAGCGCGCCGTAGCCCAGCGTGCGCCCGCCGGGAAGCGGGGCAGGGACCGCCAGGCGGCGAGGCCCACGGTCGCGACCGCGACGGCGGCCAGCACGAACATCGCGCGCCACCCGAAACGGTCGGCCACCAGGCCGCTCAACACCCGCGACAACAGGATGCCCGGGAGCAGCCCGGTCATGACGGTGCCGACCAGCCGGCCGCGCCGCGCCGCCGGCGCCAGGGCCGCGGCGGCGGGCACGAAGTCCTGTGCCAGCGTGGCCATGATCCCGATGACGGCGCTGGCGGCGAGCAGCGCCCCGGCGGACGGCGCGGCGGCGGCGAGCAGCAGCGCGATCGTCAGCGCGAAGGCCTTGGCCAGGATGACGCGGCGGCGATCGAAGCGGTCGGCCAGCGGGCCCAACAGGACGAGGCCCGCGGCGTAGCCCAACTGCGTCGCCGTCGGGATCCAGCCGGTCAGCCAGGCGGGCGCTTCCGGTCGGCGCCGATCACGCCCAGCAGGGGCTGCGCGTAGTAGATGGAGGCGACGGACAGGCCCGCGCCCGCGGCCAGCAGCAGGACCCGGGCCGCGCCCGGGCCTTCGGTGGCGGACGCCGCGGGCGGGGCGGCATGCGTGATTTGAATGTCGGTCATCGGTGGAAACCCTGAATTGTCTGGAACGGGCTCAGTGTCTTCGCAGGACGGCGCCAACGGAAGGCCTGCTGAAGGCAGAACGGCTATACGCTACGCGCATGAAGTCGACGCCGGAAATCGCCGGGATGGCGGCGGACCGCATCGGTCTGCTCGAAACGTTCGTTCGCATCGTCGAGGCGGGCAGCCTCACGGCCGCCGCGCCGTTGCTGCGCGCGACCCAGCCGACCATCAGCCGGCGCCTGCGCGCGCTGGAAGAAGCCCCGGGGGTCCAACTGCTGCAGCGGTCCACGCACGGCATGCGTCTGACGCCGGACGGCGAGCGCTGCTACGACAGGGCGCGCGGGCTGCTGGCGGAATGGTCCGCGCTCGAAGCCGACGTCGGCGGCGCGCGCGCCGAGCCCCGGGCCTGCTGCGGGTGGCCGTGCCGCATGCCTTCGGGCAGGACAAGTTCGTGGCGCCGCTGGCCGACTTCCTGCGGGCCCACCCGCGGATCACGGTGGAGTGGCTGCTCGCGGACGACCTGTCCGACGCGCTGTCGCGCGGCATCGATTGCGCCATCCGGGTGGGCGACCCGGCCGACCCCGCGGTGGTGGCCGTACGGCTCGCATCCGTGCGCCGCAGCGTGGTGGCCGCGCCTTCGCTGCTCGCCGGCGGCCCCGTGCCGCAGGACCCCGAAGCCCTCGCGGCGCTGCCCCGGCTGGCGTTGCGCACCTACTACCGCAACGAGCTCGTGCTGACGCACGCCGTCACGGGCGAAAGCCGCAGCGTGGCCATGCAGCCGCGCGTCAGCACCGACAGCCTGTACGCCTTGCGCAGCGCCGCGCTGCACGGGCTGGGGGCTTGCGCCGGTTCGGCATGGCTGCTGGCCGACGACATCGCGCGGGGCGACCTCGTGCACTGGCGCCCGCGTGGCAGCCGGCGCCGCTGCCGACGTGGATCACGTATCCGCACGCACCGCACTATCCCTCGCGCCTGCTGCGCTTCGTGGCGGCGATGCGCGCGGCCGTGCCGGCGATCGTCGAGGGCTGAGCCAGGCCACGGCGTGGCGCGTGGCGCGCGCAACCCGCCACGCAGGCGTTGCGCTAGCATTCCCGCGAGTCCGCAATGAAAGGGTGGCGATGCAGTTCCGTGCCGGGTTTTTGTGGTCCGCGATCCTGGCGATCGGCCTCGCGGCGTGTGGCGGCGGTGGTGGCGGTGATGGTGATGGCGGCGGCGGCGGCGGGAGTAGCGTCGACGGCGGGAGCGGCGCTGCCCCACCAGCAGGCGGCGCGAGCGGCGGCGGCTCGGCCCGGCGGTTCCCCCGACCCGGGTACCGGCGCTCCGCCGGCGGGCGAGCCGGGCCCGCTCCAGTCCTACCGCATCGACCCGTCGAAGGTCTTCGTCGCCGGCATTTCCTCGGGCGGATTCGCGGCGGTGCAGATGCACGTGGCCCATTCCGCGACCTTCAAGGGCGCCGCCGTCTATGCGGGCGGCGTGTACTGGTGCGCGGGCGCCGGCGGTGCGGCGAGCGCGCTCGTCAACTGCGGCGGCCTCACGCTCCCGACGGGCCAGCCTCGTACAGCAGCACGCTCGCTGCGTCGAACGCCTACCGGGATACGCAATCGGCGCTGGGCACGATCGATCCGTCCAGCAACCTGGCGGGACACCCGGTCTACCTCTGGTCCGGCACGAAGGACACGACGGTGCATCCGCGCCAGATGGCCGACCTGCAGGCGCAGTACCTGCGCTACGGCGCCAAGGTCCGTTTCGACAATGCCTTCCCCGCGGCGCACGGGTGGGAATCCCCCGAGGCCGAACTCGAATGCGGCGTCGCCGGCAGTCCCTTCATGGTGAAGTGCTCGGCGGACGGCGCCGTCTACGACTCGGTCAAGACCTGGCTCACGTTGTTCCCGGGCCCGCTGAAGCCGCGCAACGACGGCAGGCTGCAGGGCACGCTGTCGCCCTTCGACCAGGCCGCCTTCGGTGCCTCACCGAACCTCGGGCTGGCGCCGACCGGCAGCATCTTCGTGCCGAAGTCCTGCCGGGAAGGCAGGCAGTGCGGCTTCGTGCTGGCGATGCATGGCTGCCTTCAGCACACGGCGCTGATCGGCGATCGCTGGGTGAAGCAGGCGGGCATCAACGCGTGGGCCGACACCAATGACCTGGTGGTGCTCTACCCGGACACGATCGCGACCAATGCGCCCGACCCGACCAACCCGAAAGGCTGCTTCGACTGGTGGGGCTATGCGAACCCGTGGATCCCGGCTACGCGTTGAAGAGTGGCCGGCAGATGTCGGTGCTGTATGCCATGGTGCGGCGGGTGACGGGCCTGCCCTAAGTGCTGTGCGGCCGCTGCTAAGATGAGCTGAGGCGTGCGGGAGAGACGCCGACGGTCTCCTTCCCCTTACCCAACGCAGGGCACGCACTCATGATCCGCACCTTTCTGGTGGCGCTGGCGCTCGTCGCCGCCGCCGGCGCTTCGACCAGCCAGACCACCGAAGCGCTCGCGCCGCAGCAAATCAGGAACGTCACGTTCAGCGCCCCCGCCGCATGGCAGCGCAAGGTGGTGGACGGCAGCACGACGTTTTCGGCGCCCTCGGGCCAGCCTTTGTCGTCGTCGACGTGGGCGCCGTGCAGACCGCCGGCATGCGGCCCGACGTGTGCCTGGACAAGATCGTTCGGTCGGTTGCAGGGAGCGGCTGGGTCAACCTGAAGATCGGCAGCCAGCCCGCCGCCCGCAAGGTGGAGGTCGAGAACTCCCCCGCGAACCGCACCGACAAGATCCGTTCGACCACCTATGTGGGGTGCGACGGCAAGACGACCTGGTCGATGGTGTTCTCCTTCGACGAGAAGGAGAAGGCGCGGTTCGATCCGCTGGCGACCACGGTCGCCCAGAGCGTCAAGATCAAGAGGTGAACGGGGCGCTCAGTGCAGCACCGGCTGCGGCTCGCCCAGCTGCTCGCGCAACCGGCAAGCGCTTTCCTGCAGGCGGCTGATCTCCGCCATCGCCGCTTCGACGCGGTCGGCCGGCGCTCCCGCCTGCTGGAGATCGAAGGCGCGCTCGAAGGCACGTTCGGCATTCCTGCTGACCGTGGTGAGCTGCGAGCGAAGGCGGCCGACATCAACAGTGGATCCGATGGTCATCGAAATCTCCAGTGGGGGAAGCGATGGACGCAGTGTCGGGGCGACTGGCTCGACCACGCTGTAGGCCGATACGGATCAGTCGCGTGATCCACGGCCCAGCCATGGCGTCGTCGGACGGTGCGGCTCAGGCGAGCTTCACGACGACCTTGCCCTTCGCCCGCCCGCCTTCCAGATAGGCGAGGGCTTCGTTGGTCGACGCGAACGGGAAGACGCGATCGACCACAGGGCGGATCGCGCCGGCCTCGACGAGGCGCGCGATCTCCCGCAGCTGGGCCGCCGTCCGCCTTCATGAAGAGAAAGCTGTAGGCGACGCCGCGGCGCTCGGCCCGTCGCCGGATGCCGGAGCTCAGGAGCCGCATCACCAGCCGCACCGGCGCGGGCGCGCCGATCTCGCGGCCGAATGCCGGGACCGGCGGGCCGGAGATCGAGATGAGCCGTCCGCCCGGCTTCAGGACGCGCAACGATTTCTCCAGCGCCGCGCCGTCCTGGCTGTGCAGGACCAGTCCTGGTCGCTCAGGACCTGTTCGAAGTCCTGCGTCCGGTAGTCGATCACCACGTCGGCGCCGAGGCTCTTCACGAGCGCCGCGTTGGCCGCGCTCGTGGTGGTCGCGACGGTCGCGCCCAGTGCCTGGCGAGCTGGATGGCGATGGTCCCCACGCCGCCGAGCCCGCCGGATGAAGACCTTCTGCCCCTTCGCCAGCTTGCCCTCGACGACGAGGGCCTGCCATGCGGTCAGCGCCACGAGCGGGAGGGACGCGGCCTCCTCCATCGACAGCCCCTCGGGCTTGGGCGCCAGCGACGCTTCCCTGACGGCGACGAACTCGGCGAAGGTGCCGATGCGGAAATCGTCGGTGCGCGCATAGACCGCGTCGCCCGGCCGGAACTGCCGCACCCGCGCACCCACCTCCACCACTTCGCCGGCGACGTCGTGGCCCGGGACGAGCGGCAGGCGATACGGCAGGATCAGCTTGAACGCGCCATCGCGCAGCTTGGCGTCGAGCTGGTTCACGCCCGCCGCATGCACCTTGACCAGCACCTCGTCGTCGCGCAGCACCGGGGCGGGCACGTCTTCCAGTTGCAGGGCGCGGCCCTTGCCGTAGCGGTGGAGGACGTGGGCCTTCATGGTCGTTTCCTTGCTGTTGACGGCGATGGTCATTGTCGTCTCCAGCCGCGGCGCCGCTCGCGCGGGTGACGAGAGGCCGGCTGGGCCCGGGTCATCGGCCCGCGCGCATCCACACCGTGCAGCGGCATCCGCACGAATCCGAGCCGCTCCAGCGCGGCCCCGCCCACGGCGAGCCGCTGCAACTGCGGGACCTTGATCGAGCAGCCCGGATGCCGCGCCATGAGCGCGCCCACCGGGTCGTGCGCCGACCGCTGCGTGGCGTCGCGGTCCACGAGGCTGTGCACCGGATGCCGCCATCCGCTGCATCGGAGAACACCACCGGGCGCTGCCGTGCCGCATCGCGTGCAAGGGAAGCGCCAGCGCCCGCAGCGAAGGCGGCGTCACCTGCAGCGGAAGCGCGCAGCCTTCACCGCGGCACGCGTCCAGCCAGTCGAAGGCGTCGGACAACGCCACCGTGGAAGGAGCGCGGTTCGCCGGCGGCGCGTCCGGCACAGTGCACGCGTAGCCGTAGAGCGCGTCGACGACCGGAAACCGCGCGCGCCTCGTACAGCCGCAGGGCCCGCGTGTTCCGTGCGAAGCATTCGAGCTCGACAGACTCGTGCCGGCGGCCCACGCGCGCGCGATGAAGTCGTCGAGCAGCGCAGGCGCCGCGCCCGTCCCGCGCGCGGCCGGCAGGGCGCCCATGGTGCCCAGCCGCCAGCTTCCGCACTCCGGCCGGGGCGCGGCGAGGCAGAACGCGATCGGCGCGCCGCCGGCCACCGCCACGCGGCTGAGCCCGATGTCGACGCCTTGCCGGGCGAGGAAGCCGGGCCACAGCGGGAGCGGCACCGGAAAGGCCCGATCAGGTAGTCGGCAAAGGCGCTGGTGAACGCGGCGTGCAGGTGCGCGGGATCGATGGCTGCGGCGTCGACGATCGTGAAGGCGGACATCGCCGATGTGGTCCGGGTCTACTTCGTGGCGAGCGTCCGCGCCGCCTTGCCGCGCGCGCTGCCCTTCGCCATCGCGTGCGCCGCCTGCACGAAGGCCTCCTCCAGGTCCGCGGACGCCGGCGTCGGCCGCGCATCGGCCCAGCGCAGGATCGCCACGCGCGGACCTTCAATGGGCTCGGCCAGTGCGAGCCGGCGCAGGCCGGTCGCCGCGGCGCGTGCCTGGTGGACCTCCAGCGGAATGGCGGCCACGAGGTCGGTGTGCGCGGCGATGGTTTCCGTGCCGGTGAGTGTCTGGCAGGTCATCGCGCAATGCGGCGCCGGCAGCCGCGCGCCGCGGAAAGCGCGGTGCAGGCCCCGGGTGACGGAGCTCTCCATGCTGGGCAGCAGCCACTGCGCGTCGCGCAGTTCGGCCAGCGCGCGGGCGCGAACGAGCGGATGGTCGGGGCGGACCACCACCGCGACCGTCGTCGCATAGACCGGGCGCGCGGAGTACTCCGCGCCCGGCGTTCGGCGGGCATCGACATCACGGCGAAGTCGGGGGCGCCTTCGCGCAGTCCGCCGAGGTGGAAGGTCGGCGGCACGATGGAGAGCTGCACGCCCGGCCAGCGCTCGCGGAACGCGCGCACCACCCGCGGCAGCAACGCGATGGTCGCGAAGTGGGAAAGCGCCACCACCAGCCGCCCTTCGCGCGAGCCGCGCCGTTGCCGCACTTCTTCGCCCGCGTCGCGCGCCTGCGCGCGAATGGCGCGGGCGCGCGGCAGCAGCGCCTGGCCGTACTCGGTGGGCTGGATGCCGCGCAGGCCCCGCTCGAACAGCGTCACGCCCAGCGCCTGCTCCAGCCGCCGCAACTGCTTGCTCACCGCCGGCTGCGACACGCCCAGTGCCGCGCCGCCGCCGTGACGCTGCCGGCGTCGGCGATCTCGGCCAGCAGCAGCAGCGCCGAAGGGTCGGGCATGGGCAGGTCGGGCGGGGTCTCGGCAGCCATAACCAGCGGGAATGTACATGACGCCGCAGCGCCTTGTTGGAATGCGGCCCCGCACCTACAGTGGGCCGCATGCCCCTGACGCTGAACGACTGCCTCGAGCGCGACGCCGACGATGGCGCGCTGCGCGGCGTGCGCGAGCGCTTCGCGCCGGGCGACGCCGGCACGCTGTACTTCGACGCCAATTCCATCGGCCCCATGCCGCTCGATGCGCCCGCCCGCATGCAGGCGATCCCGAGAAGGGCTGGGCCGGCGCGCGCCGGCGCGGCTGGAACGAGCTCGACTGGCTGCAGCAGCCCGCCTTGCTCGGCGCCGCCATCGCGCCGATCGTCGGGGCGGAGGCCGGCGACGTCCGCGTGGCCGACAGCACCAGCGTCAACCTGTACAAGCTGCTTCGCTACGCGCTGGCGGCCAACGCGCCGCGGCGCGTGATCGTCGTCGAGCGCGACGTGTTCCCCTCCAACCGCTACGTTGCCGAAGGCATCGCGCGGGCCGGCCTCGCCACGCTGCGCTTCATCGACAGCGCCGACCAGCTGCCGTCGGCGCTCGCGCCCGGCGACGTGGCGGTGGTCGCCCTGTCGCACGTCGACTACCGCAGCAGCGAGCGGCTCGACATGGCGGCGCTCAACGCCCGTGCGCGGCAGGCCGGCGCGCTGACCTTGTGGGACCTGTCGCATTCGGCCGGCGCGGTGGCCATCGACTTGCGCGGCACCGGCGCTGACCTGGCGGTCGGTTGCGGCTACAAGTACCTTTGCGCCGGCCCGGGCGGCCCTTCCTTCCTGTACGTGCACCCGCGCCATGCGGACGCAGGCTGGCCGGCGGTGTGCGGGTGGATGGGCCATGCCGCCACCTTCGACTTCGCGCCGGAATTCCGCCCGGCCCCCGGCGCGGACCGCTTCCCGGTGGGCACCCCGCCGGTGCTGGCGCAGGCCGCCTTCGCCGCCGCGGCCGCGATCTGGCGCGACGTCGACCCGGCCGCGATGGACGCGCGCCATCGCTCGCTGACCGACACGCTCATCGACCTGATCGACACGCAGTGCGAGGGCCTCGGCATCGAACTCGCCAGCCCGCGCGCGCACGCGCGGCGGGGCGGGCACGTGGCGCTGCAGTTCGCGAACGCGGCCCCGCTGCTGGCGCAGGCGCTCGTGCACCACGGCGTCGTCCTCTCCGCGCGCAAGCCGGACGCGATCCGATTCGCCCCGCACCCACTCGTCACCACCCACGCGCACCTGTGGGCCGCAGTCGCCTGCCTGCGCGACCTGCTGCAGCGCGAAACCTGGCGCGATCCTCGCTTCGGAAAGCCGTCCGTATGAATCCTCCCGCCCCCGGCCGCACCGCGGTCCGCCTTGCCGCGGACATCGGCGGCACCTTCACCGACGTGGTGCTCGAAACACCGCGCCGCCGCCACAGCTGCAAGGTGTTGACCACCCCGCGCGAGCCCGAACTGGCCGTGATGCAGGGCATCGCCCGCCTGCTGGAGGAGTCGGGCGTGCCGGCCGCCGACGTGGAGCTCTTCATCCACGGCACCACGCTGGCCACCAACGCACTGATCGAGCGCAAGGGCGCGCGCACGGCGCTGCTGACCACCGAGGGCATGCGCGACGTCCTGGCCATGGGCTACGAAAAGCGCTTCGATGCCTACGACCTCGACATCGAGGGCGCGCCCGAGCTCGTCGCGCGCCCCTGGCGTTTCACCGTGCGCGAGCGCATCGCCGCCGACGGTTCGGTGCTGCTTCCGCTCGACGAAGAGGGCGTGCGCCGCGCCGGCATCGCCATGCGCGAGGCCGGCATCGAGGCGGTGGCGATCGGCTTTTTGCACGCCTGGGCGCATCCGGGCCACGAGCGGCGCGCGCGCGAGATCCTGCAGCCGCTGCTGGGCCCGAACGTCACGATCTGCCTGTCGGGCGAGGTGTGCCCGGAGATCCGCGAGTACGAGCGCTTCTCCACCACCGTCGCCAACGCCTACGTGCGGCCGCTCATGGGCAGCTACCTCGTGCGGCTGCAGGAGCGCGCCCGCGAGGCGGGCCTGGCCTGTCCGCTGCTGCTGATGATGTCGGGCGGCGGGCTCACCACGCTGGAGCATGCGGCGCGCTTCCCGATCCGGCTGGTCGAGTCGGGCCCGGCGGGTGGCGCCATCCTGGGCGGCGCACCTCGCGCGCTCGTGCGGGCTCGACAAGGTGCTGGCGTTCGACATGGGCGGCACCACCGCCAAGATCTGCCTGATCAACGACGGCGAGCCGGAACGCTCGCGCCGCTTCGAGGTCGGGCGCGCCTGGAAGAACCTCAAGGGCAGCGGCCTGCCGGTGCGCATCCCCGTGATCGAACTGGTGGAGATCGGCGCCGGCGGCGGTTCGCTGGGCCGGGTCGACGCCTTGCGCCGCATCACGGTCGGCCCCGATTCCTGCGGCTCGGAGCCCGGCCCCGCCTGCTATGGCCGGGGCGGCACGCAGCCGGCCGTGACCGACGCCAACGTGGTGCTCGGGCGCATCGAACCGGCGCGTTTTGCATCGGGCCGGGTCCCGCTCGACCCCGCGCAGGCCGACGCCGCGCTGCACGAACACATAGGCGCCAAGCTGGGCATGGACGCCTTCTGGTCGGCCGTGGGCATGAGCGAGGTGGTCGAGGAGAACATGGCCAATGCGGCGCGCGTGCACGATCGAGCGCGGGCAAGACCTCGATGGCTTCACGATGATTGCGTTTGGCGGCGGCGCGCCGCTGCACGCCGGCCGCCTGGCGCAGAAGCTGGGCATCCGCCGCGTGCTGGTGCCGTCCGGCGCGGGCGTGGGCTCGGCCATCGGCTTCCTGCGTGCGCCGATCTCCTTCGAAGTGGTGCGCAGCGCGTTGACGCTGCTGGACGAAGCCGACCCGGCCGCCGTCGAAGAGCGCCTGCGGGCGATGCAGGCCGAAGCGATGGCCGTGGTCGAGCCGGCGCGCGGCGGCGCCGAGCCGGAACTCACGCGGCTCGCGGAACTGCGCTACGCGGGGCAGGGCCACGAGCTGCGGGTGCGGCTGCCGAACGACGGCGCGATCACGCGCGCCACGCTGGATGCGTTGGGCGAGCAGTTCGAGCAGGCCTACGAGCGCGTCTACGGCCTGCGCGTTCCCGGCTCGCGCGTCGAGGTGGTGACCGGGTCGGTGACCGTTGCCACGCCGGCCGCGCTGGTGGAATCTGCGTCGCTCGCCTCCGTGCGCCGCGTGCGCCCCGCCGAGGCCAGCGGCGAAGCCTGGGAGCCGGCCGCCGGCGAGCGGCGCGCGTTCGGGCGGCACTGGCGCTTCGACGTGGCGCGCGACGAAAGCATCGCCGGCCCCGCGCTGGTGATGGAACACGAAACGACCGTGGTCGTGCCGGCCGGCTGGCAGGCGCAGGTCGACAGCCACGGCCACCTCAGGATGGAGGTCGCGTCATGAGCGGCGGACAGGACATGCTGCAGGCGATCCGCACGCAAGTGATGTGGAACCGCCTCGTCTCGGTGGTGGAGGAGCAGGCGCAGGCGCTGCTGCGCACCGCCTTCGGTTCGGTGGCGCGCGAGGCCGGCGACCTCTCGGCCGGCGTGTACGACACGCAGGCGCGCATGGTGGCGCAGGCGGTCACCGGCACGCCCGGCCACGTCAACACGATGGCCGTCGCCGTCGGCCACTTCCTCGATCGCTATCCGCTGGCCACGCTCGCGCCCGGCGACGTGCTGGTCACCAACGACCCGTGGCTGGGCACCGGCCACCTGTTCGATTTCGTCGTGGTCACACCGGTGTTCCGCGCGGGCAAGCCGGTGGCGCTGTTCGCCTGCACCTGCCACACCATCGACGTCGGCGGCCGCGGCTTCACGGCCGACGCCGCATCGGTCTACGAGGAAGGCACCTGCATCCCGCACCTGAAGCTGGCGCGCGCGGGCGTCCTCAACGAAGACCTGCTGGCGGTGATCGAGGCCAACTCGCGCAACCCCGTGGAAGCGCGCGGCGACATCCTCTCGCTGGTCAGCAGCAACGAGGTCGGCGTGCGGCGTCTGCTGGAAATGATGGACGAGTTCGGGCTCGACGACATCGCCGCCCTCTCCGAACACATCCTCGCGGAATCGGGGCGCGCGGCCCGCGCCGCGATCGCCGCCTTGCCCGACGGCGAGTGGCAGGCGGCCATGCGCCTCGACGGCTATGACGCGCCGGTGGAACTGGTGGCCACGCTGCGCAAGCAGGGCGATCGCCTGCGCGTCGACTACGCGGGTTCTTCGGGCGCATCGCCGCGCGGCATCAATTCGCCCAAGTGCTACACCGATGCGTACTCGGTCTTCGGCCTCAAGTGCCTGATCGCGCCGCAGGTGCCGAACAACGCCGCCTCGCTGGCGCCCTTCGAGGTGGTGGCGCCCGAAGGCAGCATCGTGCATCCCCTGCGCCCGAGCCCCGTGACGGCGCGCCACGTCATCGGCCAGATGCTGCCCGACCTGATGTTCGGCTGCCTCGAGCAGGCGCTCGAAGGCAAGGTGCCGGCCGAATCCGCGGGCAGCATCTGGGTCCTGGCGATGAGCCGCGACCGCGCGCAAGGCGCGCCCTTCAACGTCATGAGCGTCGGCCCGGGCGGCACCGGCGGCCGCCCCGCGAAGGACGGCCTCTCGACGACGGCGTTTCCCAGCGGCGTCGGCGGCATCCCGGTCGAAGTCACCGAGGCGCAGTCGCCGCTGGTGGTCTGGCACAAGGAATACCTCGCCGATTCGGCCGGCGCCGGCCGCTGGCGCGGCGGCGTCGCGCAGCGCATCGAGGTCGGTGCGCGCGACGGCGTCGGCTTCGAATGCTCCGCCGCCACTTTCGACCGGCGCGAGAACCCCGCGCGCGGCCGCCGGGGCGGCGACCCGGGCAGCCCCGGCCGCGTCGAGGTGCTCTCGGCCGACGGCAGCGGCAGCGTGTACACCAGCAAGGGCGCGATCCGCGTGCCCGCCGGTGGCCGGCTGCGCGTCGATTTGCCCGGCGGCGGCGGCTTCGGGCCGCCCGCCGAACGCGACCCCACCCTTGCCGAGCGTGACGCGCGCGACGGACTGGTGTCCACCGCCGCACCTGCAACGCAATCCACGACCACCCCCACCGGAGAGAACTTGATGAAGCCGACCCGCCGCCTCTTTCCCGCGCTGCTGCTGTGCCTCGCGTCGTCCCTCGCCGGGCCCGCCTTCGCGGCCGATCCGCCGGTGCTGCGCATCATCGTCGGCTTTCCGCCGGGTGGCGCCACCGACATCGTCGCGCGCGTGCTGGCCGAGAAGATGGCGGTGCAATTGAAGCAACCGGTGATCGTGGACAACAAGCCGGGCGCCGGCGGAATGATCGCGACGCAGCAGCTGAAGGCGGCGGCGCCGGACGGCGCGACCGTCATGCTCACCATCGACCATTCGCACGTGATCGTGCCGCTGACCTTCAAGGCGCCCGGCTACAACCCGCTGACCGACTTCACGGCGCTGGCGGGCGTGGCCAGCTACTACAACGTCATGGCGCTTTCCAGCACGATCGGCGTGAAGGACGCGCCCGGCTTCGGCGCCTGGCTCAAGGCCAACCCGGGCAAGGCCAACTACGGCATTCCCGCGGTGGGCAGCGTGCCGCAGTTCGCCGGCCTGCTGGTGGGCAAGTCGCTCGGCACGCCGATGGTCGCGGTGCCCTACCGCGGCGGCGGCGCGCCGCTGGTGGCCGACCTGCTCGGCGGCCAGTGCCGGCCGGCTTCCTGTCGCTGACGGAGAGCATCGAACACCATCGCAACGGCAAGATGCACATCCTCGCCGTGTCCGGCACCACGCGCGCCAAGGCCGCGCCCGAGGTGCCCACCTTCCGAGAACTCGGCATCGCCGGCATCGACATGAACCCGTGGCTCGCGTTCTTCGGCCCCAAGGGCATGAAGCCGGAGTTCGTGGCGAAGTTCGGCGCCGCGGTCCGTGCCGCGCTGGCCGAACCCGACGTGGCCGAGCGCCTGTCGAAGCTGGGCAACGTGCCGACCTACGCGCCTCCCGCGCAACTGCAGGACTGGGTGCAGAAGGCCACCACGCACTGGGGCGGCGTGATCAAGGAATCGGGCTACGAGCTGCAGTGAGCGGCGCTCAGTTCGGCACGAACAGCAACTGCCCGTCCGGCGCCGCGCGGAAGGCGAAGCGCCCGGCCTGCACCTCCTTGCCGGCGATGCGCGCCGACCAGGTGTAGTTGCCGATGCGGGTGCCCGCGTTGCCGAAGTCGCTCGGGTAGTGCACGGTGCCGGCGCGTTCGCCGCCCGCCTGCGGTTCGGCGGTGGCGGTGGTCGTCTTGCCGTCCGGCAGGGTGACCGTGAACTCCACCCGCTGCTGCCGCGCGGCCGTGCGTTCGCTCACGCTGAGCGCGATGGCCGGGCGCGCGACGTACAGCACACCCCGGGCGAACACGGAGGCACCCGCGGCGAGCAGGGCGGCCAGCAGGACGGGACGAACGACGGATTGCATGAGGGTTCCTTTCATGAAGCCTTGTCGCCGCAGGCCACCGTGCGGAGGGCCTGCACCGAGGCCGGCTCCCACGGTGCGCGCCCGATGGTGGTGCCGCCTCCCCACCCGTACTCGAAGCGCTCGCCACCGGGCAGGGCGCCGAACGCGCTGATGCGGCCCTTGCCCACGTCGAAGCCCGAGACCTGCTGCAGGCGCTCGATGGAAATGGGTGCCCGGCGGTACCGTGCGCACCAGCTGCATGCCATGGAAAGCGTCGTTCACGCTCTGCCGGGGATGCGCGGCGAGCACGGGCACCTTGGCCTCGCGCACCGTGTAGAGCCCGGCTTCCTGCACCAGCACCACCTGCGTGGGCGCGCGCAGCGGCAGGCAGCCGCGGGAGGAAAGATCGGCGGTGCCTTCGCAGGCCGCCAGCGTGGCAAGGCTCGCCAGCAGCGCGAACCGCAAGCGGGCGGACGAAAGTGCGACTGTCGCCATGCGCTGACTGTGGCGCAGGCCCCGGCCGCGAACGGTAGGACAAGTGCGACGCTACAAACGCTTTTCGAGTTCGTGCCGCTGGATCTTGCCCGTGCTGCTGCGCGGCAGCGCCTCGAGGGGGATGGAGCGCAGCTCCTTGGGCACCTTGTAGCCCGGCAGGTGCTCGCGGCAGAACGCCATCAGCGCCGCCCCGTCGAACGCTCCCGGGTCGCAGGCCACGAACGCCACCGGCACTTCGCCCCAGCGCGCGTCCTGCCTGCGCACCACCGCCGCGTCGCGCACCGACGGGTGGGCCAGCAGCACCCTTTCGATCTCCGCGGGGTAGATGTTCTCGCCGCCGGACTTGATCAGGTACTTCAACCGATCGACGAAATCCAGCGAGCCGTCGGCGTGCCGCACGAACACGTCGCCCATGTGGAACCAGCCGTCGCGGAAGTCCTGTGCCGTCGCGGCCGCATTGCCCCAGTAGCCCGAGAAAAGCGTCGGGCCGCGCACGGTCATCTCGCCGGGCGTTTCGAGGGAACCTCGCGCCCGTCCGCATCGACGAGCCGCGTGAGGCACCAGCCCGACTCGCGCTTGGACAAGCTCGCGGGCGTGACGCCCGGCGGCAGCAGCGACGCCGAAGCGGGCGGCAGGCCGGTCTCGGTGGCGCCGAAGGTGTTCATGTAGGGCGCACGCACCAGGCCGCTCAGGCGGCCGATCTGCTGGCGCGGCACGAGGTCGGCCATGGCGCCGACGACGCGCACCGAACGCACGCGCGGCCGGCGCTGCTCCAGCGCTTCGATCAGCGGGGCGGTCATGCCCGGCATCGCCAGCAGCCAGCCGATCTCTTCCGTCTCGAGCCAGCCGCACAGGCGCGGCAGGTCGAGCCCGTCGCCCACGATCACCTTGCCGCCCAGCATCAGCGTCGCTAGGGCGTGGTCGGTCGCGGCCATGTGGAACAGCGGCGACCATGCGATGAAGCAGTCGCTGCCGCGGATGCCGTAGTCGAGCGCGAACACCATCGCGCGCGCCACCATGGCCCGCTGGCTGACCAGCGCGCCCTTGGGCATGCCGGTGGTGCCGCTGGTGTAGAGGATCACAAGGCCCTGCTCGGGATCGACGCCGTCGTCGGCCGCTCGCGCCGGACTCGCGTCGCGCCAGGCATCGAAGCCGGGGCCGAGTTCGCGCACATGGGGGCGACCGGGCCGAGCCGTTGCAAGGCGGCGGCGTAGCGCGGCGACACGACCATCAACGCCGGTTCCACGAGCGCGATGCAGTGCCGCTGCTCGGCGTCCGACAGCCGCCAGTTCAGGCAGGCCACGACCAGCCCGAGTTGCGCCGCCGCGAGTTCCAGCTCGATGTACTCGAAGCGGTTCTCCGACCACACCGCGACGCGGTCGCCGCGGCGCAGGCCCATCGCGTGCAGGGCCCCGGCCAGCCTGTCCACGCGCTGCGCGAGTTCGGCGTACGAGAGGGACACGTCGCCATCGCTCAGTGCGGGCGCATCCGGCTGCAGCGTCACGCGCTTGCGGAACAGGCCCGCAACGGTCATGCGCGAAGCGATAAGGGGATCCATGGCCTCAGGCGTGCGCGTGCCGCGGCAGGCCGGCGTGCATCAGGCGCCCTTCGAGCCGGCGGCCGATGATGCGCTCGGCCAGCCGGGCCGCTTCCACCAGCTTCTCCGGGTCGAGCCCGGTGGCGATGCCCATCTCCTCGCACAGGAAGGCGAGGTCTTCGGTACAGATGTTGCCGGACGCGGTGCCGTGCGCGTTGGCGCAGAACGGACAACCGCCGAGGCCGGCGATGGAGGCGTCGAACAGGTCCACGCCGTGCTGCAGCGCGGCCAGCGCGTTCGCCATGCCGATGCCGCGCGTGTCGTGCAGGTGCAGCCCGATGCGGGCTTCCGGCAGGATGGAACGCGCCAGTCGATGCGCCGCCGCACCGACAGGGGATTCGCGTGCCCGACCGTGTCGGCCAGGTACAGCTTCGGCACGCGGAAGCCTTCGTCGCGTTGCAGGCCGGCGATGAAACGCAGCGACTGCGCGAGACGTTCCTCGCTCACGTCGCCTTCGATGTTGCAGCCGAAGGCGGTCATCACGTAGGCGGCTTCGACGGGCAGCCCTTCCTCGCGGTACAGCCGCACCCAGCGCCGCTGCGACTCGGCCTGGTCGGCGGCGCCGCTGCCGTTGTTCTCGCGGCTGAAGCCGTCGGACGCGTAGAAGTAGAGCGTGCCGGCCAGTCCACCGGACCGGTCGCGCGGGCGCGCTGGAAGCCTTGCTCGTTCAGCCAGAGGCCGGTATAGCGCACACCGGCCTTCTTGCGGATGGCGGCGAACAGTTCGGCCGCGTCGGCCATCTGCGGCACCCGGCGCGGGTTGACGAACGAAGCCACCGGGATCTGCCGCAGGCCGGCTTCGGCCAGCGCTTCCACCAACGCCGCGCGGTCGGCGATGGAGAAGCCGGGCGGCTCCACCGAAGCCTTCGCGCGGGCCTTCCTCGTGGATCTCGACGATGGCGGGCAGGTCGGACATGCGTGCCTTTCAGGTGGCGGCGATGCGGAACAACTCCTGGTGGCGCTCGACCTTGCCCTGCGGGCTGCAGCCGACCCGGTGACGCGGCCCGCCGCCGGCGCGTGGATCGCCATCTCCATTTTCATGGATTCCATCGTGCCCGTGCGCTGGCCCGCCGAAACCTCCGTGCCTTCCGACGCATCCACGGCGATCATCACGCCCATCATGGGCGCGCGGATCGTGCCTTGCGCTGCGCCGGCGGCGCCCGCGGTGGCGCCGTGCAGCGGGCGCAGGTCGAGCGTGAGTTCGTGGTCGCCGAGCAGGGCGCCCGCATGGTCCGCCGTGCAATGGGCGCGCACGCGCGTCGCCACGCCGTCGACGGCGATGCGTTGCCAATGCGGGGAGGGTGCGCCGGGCGCGTCCACTTCGAAGGCTTCGCCGTCCACGCTGACGGTGAAGCGGCCGGCGGCGGGCGATGCGCCGAGGCCCACCTTCCACTTGCCAGTGGCGCAGGCGGCCTCCCGTGGCGGTTGCCGGCGCCGGCGCGCCGCGCGCGATGCGCCACCCGGTGAGTTGCGGGTCGTCCCACGCGCCCCGCTCGGGTCGCGGCGTGCGGCGTGCGGCCAGCCACAGTGCCGCGAGGATCGCGACATCGCGCGGGGCAGCAGCCCGCGATCCTTGCACTGCGAGCCAGCCGTCGATGAACTCGGTCGTGACCGCGTTGCGCCGCACCTGCGCGTCGTCGAGCAGCGCCAGCAGGAACGACCGGTTGCTGGTCACGCCCAGACGGTCGTCTCGCGCAACGCCGAGCGCAGCCGGTGCAGCGCTTCCTCGCGCGATGCCGCATGCGCCACCAGCTTGGCGATCATGGGGTCGTAGTGCGGCGTGATCTCGCTGCCGCTCGCCACCCCGGCATCGGTGCGGACGCCTGCGGGAGTCTCGAACAGGGCCACGCGCCCGGTCGAAGGCAGGAAGCCCTGCGCTGCGTCCTCGGCGTACAGCCGCGCCTGCACGGCCACGCCGCGCGGCGGCGGCAGTTCGTGCTGCGCCAGCGGCAGCCTGCGGCGCGCCACGGTTTCGATCTGCAACTGCACGAGGTCCGGCCCGTGATCGCTTCGGTGACGGGGTGCTCCACCTGCAGCCGCGGATTCACCTCCGGGAACACCGCGCCGCCGCCGGTGACGGCGAATTCGACGGTGCCCAGCCCGAGGTAATTCACGGCGTTGCCGAGCGCCACGGCGTGCGCCCACAACTGCTCGCGCAGCGGCTGGGGATGCTGGTGACGGGCGCCTCCTCCACCACCTTCTGGTAGCGGCGCTGCAGCGAGCATTCGCGGTCGAACAGGTGGAGGACGTTGCCCGCGCCGTCGCCAAGGATCTGCACCTCGATGTGGCGCGCGTCCTCGATATAGCGTTCGGCGATGAGGCGTCCGTCGCCGAAAGCGGAGCGTCCCTCGCGGATGGCGGATTCGATGGCGTGGCGAACGTCCTCCGATGTTTCGCGCACCACGCGCATTCCCTTGCCGCCGCCGCCGGCCACGGCCTTCAGGATGAAGGGGCGCGGCAGCGTCGCCACGGCTGCGAGCAGTGCATCGGCATCGTCGGTCGGCGCATCGAGACCGCCCGCCGTGGGAATGTCCAGTTTGCGCGCCAGCCGCTTGGCCGCCGCCTTGTCGCCGAACAGAGCGAGCGCCTCGGGCGAAGGGCCGATGAAGGCGATGCCCGCGGCCGCGCAGGCCCGCGCGAACTCGGCGTTCTCGGAGAGGAAGCCGAAGCCGGGATGCACCGCGTCGGCGCCGACGCGCTGCGCGGCCGCCACGACAGCGGCGATGTCGAGGTAGCTCTCTCGCGCCGGGCCGCCGCCGATGCGCACCGATTCACCGATCTCGCGCACGTGCAGCGCGTCGGCATCGGCATCCGAATGGACGGTGGCCGCGGCGACGCCCATGCGGGCGAGCGTGCGGGCGATGCGGCAGGCGATTTCGCCGCGGTTGGCGATCAGGATCTTGCGGTACACGGCGGCCTCACATGCGGAACACGCCGAAGCGCGTGGGCTGCGCCGGCACGCGCGCGGCCAGTCCAGCAGCAGCGACAGGGTGGCGCGCGTTTCCGCCGGATCGACGATGCCGTCCACCCAGAGATGGCGGGCGAAGTTGCGGGCCGACGCGAAGGTCTCGTACTGCTTGCGGATCGGCGCCTTGAACGCCTCCTCGTCCTCGGCGCTCCAGCTTTCGGCCCTTGAGGTTCTGCCGCTTCACCAGCGCGAGCGTCGTGGCCGCCTGGTCCGGCCCCATGATCGCCGCGCGGCCGTTCGGCCACATGAACATCGCATTGGGCTGGAAGGCGCGGCCGCACATCGCAAGGTAGCCCGCGCCGTACGCGCCGCCGGTGATGATGGTGAACTTGGGCACGCGCGCCGAACTCATCGCGGTGATGAACTTGGCGCCGGCCTTGGCGATGCCGGCCTGTTCAGCCTCGCGGCCCACCATGAAGCCCGCGACGTCGGCCAGGGAACAGCAGCGGCACGTTGCGCTTGCAGCACAGGTCGATGAAGTGCGTGGCCTTGGCCGCGCTTTCGTTGAACAGCACGCCGTCGTTGGCCAGCACGCCGACCTGCCAGCCGCCGACGCGCGCGAAGCCCGTCACCAGCGTCTCGCCGTACTGCGCCTTGAACTCGGTCAGCTCGCCCGCGTCCAGCAGGCAGCGCAGGATCTCGCGGGTGGGCGTGGGCTTGCGCGGATCGCGCTGCACCAGGCCGTAGATGTCGGTCGGCGGCCGCGCCGGCTCGCGCACCTCGGCGCGCTCGCGCAGCGGCGGCGGCATGGCCGGCAACTCGCCCACGATCCGCCGCGCGATGGCGATGGCCTGCCGTCGTCGTCGGCCACGTGGTCGGTCACGCCGCTGATGCGGCTGTGCATGTCGGCGCCGCCCAGCAGTTCCGCTTCGACCACTTCGCCGGTGGCGGCCTGCACCAGCTGCGGGCCGCCCAGAACAGGAAGCCCTTGCCGCGCACGATCACCACCTCGTCGCACAGCGCGGGGATGTACGCGCCGCCCGCCGTGCAGGCCCCGAGCACGACGGCGATCTGCGGGATGCCGTCGGCCGACATGCCCACCGGTTGTGGAAGATGCTGCCGAACAGGCCTTCGTCGGGAAAGATGTTGGCCTGGTCGGGCAGGAAGGCGCCGCCGCTGTCCACCAGCGTCACGCACGGCAGGCGGTGCTGCCACGCGAACTTCTGGGCCCGCACGTGCTTGCGGCAGGTCATGCCGAAGTAGGTGCCGCCCTTCACCGTGGGGTCGTTGGCGATCACCATGCAGGCGCGGCCCTGCACCAGCCCGACGCCGGTGACGAGCCCCGCGCCGGGCGCGACGCCTTCGTACATGCCTTCGCCGGCCAGCTCGCCGATTTCCGTGAAAGGGGAGCCGGGGTCGAGCAGGTGGGCGATGCGGTCGCGCACCGGCATGCGGCCGCGCTGCAGGTGTTTCTCGCGCGTGGCGGCGGGGCCGCCGAGCCAGCCTGCTTGCGCGCCTCGCCCAGTTCGGCGAGCAGCACGCGGTAGGCGGCTTCGTTGGCCTGCGCTTCGGTGGGTTCGGTCATGCGTTGAAGTCCGGTGCCTTGCGCAGCGTGAGCGCGACCTTCTGCGCGCCGGGCGCGTCGAAGAAGCCGTTGCGCACCATGCGCACCTCCGCCTTGACGGCGAGGGCGTTGCGCACGCGCGCCTCCACCTTTTCGGCGACTGGCGCATCCTGGTCGGGGGCGCGCCGGGCGCCCGCTCCACCAGCAGCTTCAGGTTGCCTTGCGTGGTGTGGCCGTCGAAATCGGCCAGCACGCGCATCACGCCGCCCACCAGCGGCTTCATCGCGGAGACGACGTCCTGCACGGCCGACGGGAAAAGGTTGATGCCGCGCACGATCAGCATGTCGTCGGTGCGGCCGAAGCAGCGGATGGCCGGCGCGGTGCGGCCGCCCGGGCCGCCCATCGCCGTGACCGTCACGTGGTCGCCGGAGCGGAAGCGCAGTACCGGAGACGCCTGCCGGCCGAGAGCGCTGTAGACCAGCTCGCCGGTCGCGCCTTCGCTCCACGGGATCGGCTCCCCGGTCGCCGGGTCGATCAGTTCCGCCAGGATGAAGTCCGGCGCCACGAAGTACATGCCGCGCTGGTCGTCGGACTCGGCCCAGTAGACGCAGCCGAGGTCGGTGCCGCCCATCACCTCGCAGCAAACGGCGTCCCAGTTCTCCTGCAGGCCTTGCCGGATGGCGGGGATGCCGCCGCCCGGCTCGCCGCCGACGATCAGGCGGCGCACGCCCAGTCGGCGGCCTTCACGCCGGTGAGCTGCTCGGCGACGGTGGAGAGGTACAGCAGGAAGTTGGGCGTGCCGACGGCGCAGCGCGGACGCGCGTCGCGCGCCGCGATCAGCAGGCGGTCGACGCCGCCGTCGGCGCCGATCGGCAGGTCGACCGCGCCGATGCGGGTGATGCCTTGCCAGATGGGAATGCCGCCGACGAAGCCCTTGCTCATGGAGAACGCGTGCAGCACCATGTCGCCGGGCCGGACGCCGCCGGCGAACAGGCCGCGCGCCGTCATCTCGGCCCAGCTGTCGCGGTCGCCGGCGGTGAGGCCCACGTAAGCCGGGCTGCCGGTGGTGCCCGACGACGCCTGCACCTGCACGATGCCCGCGGCCGGCGCGGCGCGGTGCAGGCCGAGCGGCGGCGCGGCCAGCAGGCTGTCACGCAGTTCCTGCTTGGTGGTGAAGGGGATGCGTTGCAGGTCCGCGCGCTCCCGGATGCTGTCCGGCGTGATGCCCGCCGCCTGCAGCCTGGACTGGTAGAAGGGGAGCGGGCGCCGAGGTACGCGAGCTGCCGGCCCAATTGCCGCAACTGCTGCTCCTCGATCTCGGCCCGGGGCCGCGTCTCCACCGGGTCGAAAACCCCGGCCGCCGCCGCGCTGGCTGTCATGGTGTCTCCTCGGCGCAAAACGGGCGCCTGTCCGTTTTTAACGCGGTCACGGCCTTAGCGCAAGCGCGTACTTGCGGATTGGTGCGCCGGCGACATTTAGGCAGCCAGTTGCCTATCGCTGCAAGCGGTCATGCGTCCGTTTCATGCTGCAGTGCGGCATGCTCTCCTAGCGTAATCCATGAGAACAACGGCCACCCGCGGCCTTGCGCACGCCGGACAACCTGCCTAGTATTCGGCCACATGTTGTCATATCGAAGCTGGTCGGATTTGCGGGATGCGGTGCGCCGCTTCGCGGTCGCCGAGATCGCGCCGCTGGCCCGCCGCATCGACCAGGAAAGACTGGTTCGCCCGCGCGCTCTGGCCGAAACTGGGCGAGCTCGGGGTGCTCGGGCCGACGGTTCCGCAGGCGTACGGTGGCCTCGGCCTGGGTTATGCCGCGCACGCCGTCATCTCCGAAGAGATCTCGCGGGTCTCCGGCTCGGTCGGCATCTCGTACATCGCGCACTCCAACCTGTGCGTCAACCAGATCCAGCTGCACGGCACGGATGCCCAGAAGCGCAAGTACCTGCCGGCCTTGCTGAGCGGCGAGGCCGTGGGCGCGCTGGCCATGAGCGAGGCCGGCGCCGGCTCCGACGTGGTCTCGATGAAGCTGCGCGCCCGGCCCGACGGCGACGGCTTCCGCCTCGACGGCACCAAGCTCTGGACCACCAACGGCTGGTACGCCGACACCTTCGTCGTCTACGCCAAGACCCAGCCCGAGGCGGGCAAGAACGGCATCACGGCCTTCATCGTCGAACGCAAGAGCGCCGGCTTCGAGACGCGCCAGCGCATCGACAAGCTGGGGATGCGCGGCTCGGGCACCTGCGAGCTGGTGTTCACCGACTGTTTCGTGCCGCGCGCCAACGTGCTGGGCGAGCTCGATGGCGGCGTCCGGGTGCTGATGCGGGGGCTCGACTACGAGCGGCTGGTCGCCTCGTCGGCCTGCGTCGGCCTGATGCAGGCGGCGCTGGACGTCGTGCTGCCGTACGTCGCCGAGCGCAAGCAGTTCGGGCAGGCCATAGGGGAATTCCAGCTGGTGCAAGCCAAGCTGGCCGATATGTTCACGAGGCATGGGGCCAGCCGCGCCTACCGGAGACGATGGCGGCGCGGGCCGACGCGGGCGAGGCCTTGCGCAAGGAGGCCGCCAGCGTCATCCTGTTCGCGGCGGAAGCGGCGACGCAGTCGGCGCTCGATGCGATCCAGTGCCTCGGGGGCAACGGCTACACGAACGAATACGACGCGGGCCGGTTGCTGCGCGACGCCAAGCTGTACGAGATCGGCGCCGGCACGTCCGAGATCCGCCGCATGCTGATCGGCCGCGAGCTGCTGCGCGCGGGCACGTAGAACAACGAGGAGACGACGCAGGTGACAGCGACAACGGGGAACGGACCGCCGCGGGTGCTCGAATGCACCGGCGTCGAACGCCGCTTCGGCGGCCTGTGGCGGTCACCGGCGTCGACCTGCACGTGGACAAGGGCGAGATCTTCGGCCTGGTCGGTCCCAACGGCAGCGGCAAGACGACGATGACCAACGCCATCACCGGCTTCTTCCCGCCGCAGAAGGGCCGCATCCTGCTGCACGGGCAGGACATCACCGGCCTGGCGCCGCACAAGGTGGCGCGGCGCGGCGTGGCCCGCACGTTCCAGAACCTGGCGCTGTTCAACGGCATGACGGTGCTGGACAACATCCTGCTCGGGCGGCACGTGCACATGCATCCCAGCGTGTTCCGCACCATGCTGTATCCGTGGCTCGCGCGGCCCGAGGAGATCGCCAACCGCGAGGTGGTGGAAGAAGTCATCGACTTCATGCAGCTCGAAGGCGTGCGCGACGAGCCGGTCGACGCCATCCCGCTCGGGCTGAAGAAGCGCGTGGAACTGGCACGCGCGCTGGTGGCCGAGCCGAGCTTCCTGATCCTGGACGAGCCCATGGCGGGCATGAACCAGAGGAGGAGAAGGAGTACATGGCGCGCTTCATCCTCGATGCGCGCGACGAGCGGGGCGTGACGGTGCTGATCATCGAACACCACATGGACATCATCACCGGCATCTGCGACCGCATGCTGGTACTGAGCTACGGTGAAGTGATCCAGACCGGCATCCCGCGCGAGGTGATCGCCGATCCGCGCGTGATCAAGGCCTACCCGGGAGGCGCGCATGCAGCGGCCTGACGGCGCGAGCTGGAACCTCGATCCCGACACCACGCTGGTGCGGCTGCTGGCGGCCAATGCCGCGACGCATCCCGACGGCGTCGCCTTCCGCGAGAAGGACCGCGGCATCTGGCAGCAGCTCACCTGGTCGCAGGTGCACGAGACCGTGCTGCGCTGCGCGGCCGGCCTGCAGGCCATCGGGCTGGCGGCGGAAAAGGGCGTGCTGGTGCTGGGCGACAACCGCCCGCGCCTGTACATGGGCATGCTGGCGGCCGGCGCGCTCGGCGCCTATGCGATGCCGGTGTACCCGGACGCGACGCCCGACGAAATCATGCACGTCGACAGCGAAGTGCACGTGAGCTTCGTGCTCGCCGAGGACCGAGGAGCAGGTGGACAAGGCGCTCGACCTGCGCGAGCGCGGCGCCCACATCGAGCACATCGTCTACGACAACCCGCGCGGCCTGGGGCGCTACACGGTGCCCGGGCTCGTCTCGTGGGCCGACCTGGAAAAGCGCGGCGCCCAGCGGCTGGCGAACGAGCCGGGGCTGCGCGAGCAGCTGCTGGCGCTCGCCACGCCGCACGGTCCGGCCGTCTTCATCCACTCCTCGGGCACGACGGGCAAGCCGAAGGGCCTGGTGCTCAGCCACTCCAACATCCTGAGCGGCGTGCGCAATGCGCACCGGGCGGGCGCGTTCGACTTCGGCGATTCCATCCTGGCCTACCTGCCCATGGCCTGGGTGGGCGACTTCTCGATGACGATGGGCGCGGGCGTCGCGCTGCGCTTCACCATCAACATCCCGGAAGGCGCCGAGACGGTGCTGCACAACCTGCGCGAGATCGCTCCGAGCTTTTACCCGCCGCACCGCGCAGCTGGGACAACATGCTGACCACCGTGCAGGTGCGCATGGAAGACTCGACGCGCCTGAAGAAGGCGCTGTACGAGCTCTTCATGAACTCGGCGATCGCCGCCGAACGCCGCAAGCTGGCCGGCGAGGAACCGACCACCTCGCAGAAGCTGCTGCGGCCGATCGGCGAATGGCTGGTGATGGGGCCGATCAAGGACCAGCTCGGCATGAGCGGCCTGCGCAACGCCTTCACCGGCGGCGAGGCGATCGGCGAAGACACCTTCGTGTTCTACCGCGCGCTGGGCGTCAAGCTGCGGCAGCTCTACGGACAGACTGAGAGCAGCGCCTTCAACGCGATGCAGTCGCCCGACGAGGTGCGGCTGCACACCGTGGGCCGTCCGCTGCCGGGCGTGGAAGTGAAGATCGCCGACAGCGGCGAGATCCTGGTGCGCTCGGGCAGCGTCTTCCGCGGCTACTACGGCAACGAGGCGGCCACGCGCGAGTCGCTGGACGGCGACTGGCTGCACACCGGCGACGCCGGCTACCCGAGCCGGATGGCCAACTGGTGGTGCTGGGCCGCGTCTCCGAGGTGGTGCACACGGCGCAGGGCGAACGCTACATCCCGAACTACATCGAGAACCGCCTCAAGTTCAGCCCCTACGTCAAGGACGTCGCGGTGCTGGGCAAGGACCGGCGCACGCTCGGCGCCATCGTCTGCATCGACAAGGAGACGGTCGGCCACTGGGCGGAGATGCGGGGCATCTCGTACATCTCGTACGCCGACCTCTCGCAGAAGCCCGAGGTGATCGAACTGCTGGCGGCGGCGGTGCGGCACGTGAACGCGACGCTGCCCGACGGCCTGAAGCTGCGCCACATCGTGAGCCTGCACAAGGAGTTCGACGCCGACGACGGCGAGATCACCCGCACCCGCAAGCTGCGGCGCAACGTGGTCGAGGAGCGCTATGCGCCCATCATCGACGCGATCTATGGCGGGCAGCAGGCGGTGTCCATGAAGGCGACGGTCGTCTACGAGACCGGTGAAACCGGCGTGACGGAACGCCTGCTCACGGTGAAGGAAATCTGATGGACGTGATGTACTTCCCGAGCTCGCCATCAACGGCGGACTGGCGGGCCTGATGTACGCGCTGGTGGCGATGGGCATCGTGCTGATCTACAAATCGTCGTCGGTGCCCAACCTGGCGCAGGGCGCGCTCACGATGCTCGGCGCCTATGCGGTGCTCGGCTTCAGCGATGCGCTGGGCGTGCCGCTCTGGGTCGCGATCCCGCTGGCCATGGTCGCCATGTTCATCGTCGGCGTGATCATCGAACGCGTCGCGCTGCGCCGGCTGGCGGGCCGCCCGATCGTGATGATCCTGATGATGACGCTGGGGATCGACATCTTCCTGCGCGCCACGACGATGACCATCTGGGGCGGCAGCGGGCGGCCGATGCGCCGGGCATTCCCGATTCGCCGCTGTTCCTTGGTCCGCTGCTGCTCAATCGGGCGTACGTGATCGGCGCGGCGGTCACGCTGGTGCTGTTCGTCATCTTCATGCTGTTCTTCCGCAGCCGGCAGGGCGTGGTGCTGCGCGCCATCGCCGACGACTACACGGCTTCGTGGTCGGTGGGAATCTCGGTGGAGCGCGGCGTCGCCTTGTCGTGGGCGCTGTCGGCGGTGGTCGCCACCACGGCCGGCGTGCTGTGGGGCTCGGTGCAGACGGTGGACCAGTCGCTGTCGCTGCTGCTGCTGAAGGGCGGCTGACGGTGGCGGTGCTGGGCGGCATGGACAGCCTGGGCGGCGCGGTGCTGGCGGGCCTGCTGCTCGGCATCCTCGAGAACGTCGCATCCGGCTACCTCGATCCATTGCTCGGGGGTGGCACGCGCGAACTGGTGGTCGCCGCGGTGCTGATCCTGACCATCATGATCCGGCCGCACGGACTGTTCGGCCGCCACGACATCGAGAGGATCTAGCGTCATGCTCTACCGCCGCGCCGGCATCTTCCACACCAGCTACGCGTCCGACCGCGCGCTGTTCACCATCCCGTTCGAGAAGTGGGCGATGGTGGCGCTGCTGGCGTTCGCGCTGGTCGCGCCCTTCGTCCTCAGCTCGCTGGCGATCACCAGCTACGTCCGTCCGTGGCTGATCTGGACTTCGGCGGTGCTCGGACTGAACCTGATCCTCGGCTGGGCCGGCCAGTTCCACTTCGGGTACGCCGCGATCATGGGCATCGGCGCCTACGCGTCGGTGCATGCCACGCGCAACGGGGTGCCCCGGGAAATCGCCGTCGTGCTGGGGGGCTCACCGCGAGCGTGATCGGCGTGGTGTTCGCCTTCGCGGCGCTGCGCGTGAAAGGCCTCTACCTCGCGCTGTCCACGCTGGCGATGCAGTTCGTGATGGACTGGGTCATCTCGCACGTGCCGGCCATCAGCGGCGGCGTGTCGGCCACGCTGCAGGCGCCGCCGATGAAGCTGCTCGGGCAGGTCGTCACGTCGGAGGCCGCCACCTACTACGTCGTGCTGGCGTGGACGCTGCTCGTCATGCTGTTCATGCTGAACCTGCGCCGCACCGCGCTCGGCCGCGCGCTGGTGGCGGTGCGCGAGAAGGACTTCGCCGCCGCCGTGATCGGCGTCCAGAGCTTCTACTACAAGCTCGTGGCGTTCGCCGCTTCGGCGTTCATCGGCGGCGTGAGCGGCGCCATGCTGATCTTCGGCTTCTACCACGCGGTGACGCCGGAGCAGTTCGCCGTCAACGTCTCGATCGAGCTGCTGGCGATGGTCATCGTCGGCGGCCTCGGCAGCATCATCGGCAGCTTCTTCGGCGCCGCGTTCATCCTGCTGCTGCCCGGCCAGATGAACACCTTCATCGCCTGGCTGGCCAAGCTGTTCGGGCTGGACATCGGCGTCGAGGCGCTGGCGCACATCCCGCACATGGTCTACGGCGCCACCATCATCGTCGTGCTGCTGATCGAGCCGATGGGCCTGGGCAAGCTGTACGGCAACGTCCGCAACTACCTGCTGGTGTGGCCGTTCGGCTACGTCCGCAAGTGAGGGCCGCATGAGCACCGACACGGCCGCCGGCCCCATCCTCAGCCTCAACAACATCGAGGTGATCTACGACCGCGTCGCGCTGGCGATCAAGGGCGTTTCCATCGACGTGCCGCAGGGCGGCATGGTGGCGCTGCTGGGCGCCAACGGCGCCGGCAAGAGCACGACGCTGAAGGCGATCAGCGGCCTGCTCAAGCCCGAGCGCGGCGAGGTCACGCGCGGCGACCTGCGCTTCCCGGGCCGCGACATCGACGCGCTGATGCCGCAGCAGCGCGTGCAACTCGGCATCGTGCAGGTGCTGGAAGGCCGCCGCGTGTTCGAGCACCTGACGCCCGACGAGAACCTGCTGGCCGCATCGGCGGTGGCGAAGTCGAGCCGCGCCGAGATGACGCGCATGCGCGACCGCGTCTACGGCTACTTCCCGCGCCTGCACGAGCGGCGCACGGCGCAATCGGGCTTCCTCTCCGGCGGCGAGCAGCAGATGCTGGCGATCGGCCGCGCGCTGATGACCAACCCCAAGCTGCTGATGCTCGACGAGCCCAGCCTCGGGTTGGCCCCCTTCCTCGTCGCGGAGATCTTCGACATCGTGCAGAAGATCAACAGGCAGGAAGGCCTGTCGGTGCTGCTGGTGGAGCAGAACGCGCTGGCCGCGCTGGAGGTCGTTTCGCACGGCTACCTGATGGAGAACGGCCGCATCGTGATGCACGACAGCGCGGCGGCCATGAAGCAGAACCCCGACATCCGGGAGTTCTACCCGGGTGGGAGCGAAGGCAAGAACTTCCACGAGATCAAGCATTACAGCCGCAGGAAACGCTGGCTGAGTTGAGGCAGGTTCCGGACACGCTGTGGGCTGCGCGCGTACTTGGCGTCCACGGCGGAACATTCACCGTACGCAGGAGACAAGCCATGAAGAGATCACTGCTATCCACCCTCGCGGGCCTGGCCCTGCTGGCGGGAGCGGCGGGGGCACAGGCCCAGACCGGCAACACCATGAAGTTCGGCCTCTGCTACGACCTGAGCAAGGCCTACACCTTCGTCACGCCGCAGATCGTGCAGGCGGCGAAGGACTACGCCACGCTGTTGAATGCCAAGGGCGGCATCGAAGGCAAGCAGATCGAGATCGTGGTGCAGGACCATGGCAACGAGCCGCAGCGCGGCATCGAGTGCTACGAGAAGCTCAAGCGCGAAGGCGTGATGGTGTTCGACTACCTGTCGACGCCCGTCTCGCGCGCCGTGCTGCCGCGGCACATGGCGGACGGCAACGTGATGCTGCAGTCTTTCGTGGGCCGTGGCGACGCGGTCGACGGCGACGTCTTCAAGTGGGTCTTCCCGATCGGCCCGACGTACTGGGGCCAGATGGCCAACAACATCCAGTACATCAAGAACGTCAACAAGGGCAGCATCAAGGGCAAGAAGATCGCCTTCATCTATCCCGACTACGCCTTCGGCCGGGAACCGATCCCGGTGCTGAAGACGCTGGCCGAGAAGGAAGGCTTCGAGCTGGGCCTGTTCCCCAACCCGATGCCGGGCCGTGACCAGCCGCGGTGTGGACGCAGATCCGCCGCTTCGACCCGGACCACGTGATCACCGGAACCTGTCCGCGATGCACGTGGTGGCGGCGCGCGAGATGAAGCGCAACGGCATCCCGATGGAGAAGCTGATCTCGGTGAACTGGTTCAACGAGGTCGACATCCGCAATATCGGGGCGGCCAAGCCAAGGGCATGAAGCGCGGCACCAACGTCGTCGGCGGCCGCGACCACCCGCTGATGCAGCAGATCCAGAAGGAAGTCTATGGCGCCAACAAGGGCGCGGGCGACCCGAAGAACATGGACGACATCTACTACAACACGGGCCTGGCGATGTACTCGTCGCTGTTCGAAGGCGTGAAGCTGGCGATCAAGAAGGACGGCTGGCCGCTGACGCCGGCCAAGATCAAGGCCGGCCTGGAAAGCCTGCGCAACTTCGACGCCAACGGCTTCATCGCCCCGGTGACGGTGACCGCCAAGGACCACGGCGGCGGCGGCAAGACCCGCATCGACATGTGGGACGGCGCCAAGTGGGTCCCGCAAGGCGACTGGATCGCGGCGTACACCGACGTGGTGGACGGCGTGGTGAAGGAGCAGTCGTCGGAGTTCGCGAAGACGGGCAAGTAAAGGCGGGAGCGGACATCCAGTACGCAGAGGTCGCAGAGATTACGCGGAGGACGCAAAGGAAACCGAAAACCTTTGAAGTTTTCTTTGACTCTTTCGCGTCCTCTGCGAATCCTTTGCGTCCTCAGCGTGCGGTATCCGGCTTCAGCTACTCGTCTTCACCGCCGTCCGCAGCGTCGATCCGCTCCATGTTCTCCAGCATCTTCAGCAGGTAGTGCACGGTGTGCACGACGTCGTTGGTCGAGAAGCCATCGAGCGCCTGTTCGTAGAAGCCGTGGATCTTCGGCAGCGCCTTGCGTTGCCACACCGGCGGCCGTCGGCCGTCATGCGCACGAGGCGTGAGCGCCCGTCCTGCGGGTCGGCGGCGCTTTCCACGCGGCCGTCGCGCTCCAGCCGGCCGATCACCCCGGCGAGGTTCTGGCGGCTGACCAGCAGGTAGCGGGCCAGTCGCCGAGCTTCATGCCGCCTTCGGCCTGCGGCCGCGAGAGGGCGCCCAGCACCGCCCATTGCTGCGTCGTCAGGCCTTCTTCCTCGATCGCGCGGGTGCCGGTTTTATGCAGCATGTTGGCGCATTGGTACAGCCGGAAGAAAAGCCGGTTGGCCATGTCCATGCGCGTATCGGGCTTGTTGTCCATAGGAGCGTCTGCGGGTTTGTGCGAGGGGTGTGGATCTTGCGGTCTGCGGCTGCTGCGCCTAATATAGGTTCATATATTGACAGATGTCGAGAGCCAAGGAGAACACGATGGACAGGTTGCAAGGCAAGGTGGCGGTGGTCACCGGAGGCGGCGGCGGAATCGGCGGCGCCACCTGCCGGCGGTTCGCGAGCGAAGGTGCGCGCGTCGCCGTGTGCGACCGCGACCTCGCCTCCGCGCAGCGCGTGGCGCAACAGATCGTGGAGCAGGGCGGCGATGCGCAAGCCTTCCAGTGCGACATCACCGACCGCGCCGCCGTCGATTCTGCCGTGGCGCAGGTCGTGCAGGCGCTCGGCCCGATCGACATCCTCGTGAACAACGCGGGCTGGGACGTCTTCCTGCCCTTCACCAAGACGGTTCCCGAGCAGTGGGAGAAGCTGATCGCCATCAACCTCACCGGCGCGCTGCACATGCACCACGCGGTGCTGCCCGGCATGATCGAACGCAAGGGCGGGCGCATCGTCAACATCGCATCCGACGCGGCGCGTGTCGGTTCGTCGGGCGAGGCCGTGTACGCCGCGTGCAAGGGCGGCCTGGTCGCGTTCTCGAAGACGCTGGCGCGCGAACACGCGCGCCACAACATCACCGTCAACGTCGTGTGCCCCGGCCCGACCAACACGGCGCTGTTCGACGACTACAAGAAGGGCGCGGGCAATCCCGAGAAGCTCGAGGAAGCCTTCCGCCGCTCGATCCCGCTCGGCCGCATCGGCCAGCCCGACGACCTGCCGGGCGCCATCGCCTTCTTCGCCAGCGACGACGCCGCCTACATCACCGGCCGGGTGATCAGCGTCTCGGGCGGCCTGACCATGGCCGGCTGAACCCCACTCCCAAGGAACAAGCATGGACTTCCGGACATCCTCTACGAGATCCGCAACGGCGTTGCCCGGATCACCATCAACCGCCCGGAGAAGATGAATGCCTTTCGCGGCACCACCTGCGACGAGCTGATCAAGGCGCTGAACAAGGCGGGCTACGACCGCGAGGTCGGCTGCATCGTGCTGGCCGGCGCCGGCGACCGTGCCTTCTGCACCGGCGGCGACCAGTCGGCGCACGACGGCAACTACGACGGCCGCGGCACCATCGGCCTGCCCATGGAGGAGCTGCACACCGCCATCCGCGACGTGCCCAAGCCCGTCATCGCCCGCGTGCAGGGCTTCGCGATCGGGGGCGGCAACGTGCTGTGCACGATCTGCGACCTCACCATCTGTTCCGAGAAGGCGATCTTCGGCCGTGGGCCCCAAGATGGGTTCGGTCGATCCCGGCTACGGCACCGCCTTCCCGGCGCGCGTGGTCGGCGAGAAGAAGGCGCGGGAGATCTGGTACCTGAACAAGCGCTACTCGGGCCAGGAGGCGGTTGCGATGGGGCTGGCCAACATCTGCGTTCCACCCGAGGAGCTCGATGCGACCGTGCAGGAATGGGCCGAGACGATCTGCGAGCGCAGCCCCACCGCCATCGCCATCGCCAAGCGCAGCTTCAACATGGACACCGCCCACCGGCGGGCATCGCCGGCATGGGCATGTACGCGCTGAAGCTCTATTACGACACCGAGGAATCGCGCGAAGGCGTGAAGGCGCTGCAGGAAAAGCGCAAGCCCGATTTCCGCAAGTACGCGAAGTAACGCGATGAAGACGCCGTACATCGACGACGACCTGGAAGCGCTGGCCGAGCAGGCGCGGCGGTTCGCGACGAAGCGGGTGGCGCCCGGCTTCCAGAGCGCGACCGCACGCGCGTGCTCGATCGCGGCCTGATGCGCGAGATGGGCGAGCTGGGCTTCATCGCGCCCGAACTGCCCGAGGCGCACGGCGGCCTCGGCCTCGGCAGCCTGGCGGCCGGCGTGATCCACGAGGAAATCGCGCGCGCCGACCTGAGCATCTCGTACATCAACCTGCTGGCGTCGCTCAACGGCCAGATCCTCTCGCAGCACGGCGACACCGCCGTCACGGGCCCGTGGCTGCGGAAGCTCACGCGCGGCGAGGCGCTGTTGGCCATCGCGCTGACCGAGCCGCGCGGTGGCTCCGACGCCGCCAACCTGCGGCTGCGCGTCGAGCGGGTGGCCGATGGCTACGTGGTCAACGGCGAGAAGACCTCGATCTCCGCGGCGGACCAGGCGGACGCGATCATCGTGTTCGGCCGCACCGGCACCACCGACAGCGGCGCGCACGGCGTCACCGCGCTGCTGGTGCCCGCGGACGTGCCGGGCCTCACGCGCAGCCGCTTCGACTGCCACGGCCAGCGCGCCATCGGCCGCGGCTCGCTGTTCTTCGAGAACGTGAAGGTGCCTCTCGACCACCGGCTCGGCGACGAGAACCGCGGCTTCGTGCAGGTGATGCAGGGCTTCGACTTCTCGCGCGCGCTGATCGGGCTGCAGGTGCTGGCGGTGGCGCGGGCCGCGCTGGAGGAGACCTGGACCTACGTGGCCCAGCGGGAGGCCTTCGGCAAGCCGCTGGCGGCCTTCCGGGGCGTCTCGCATCCGCTGGCCGACTTCGACACGCAGGTCGATGCGGCGCGGCTGCTGTGCCTGCAGGCGCTGTGGCTCAAGGACCATGCGCTGCCGCACAGCGCCGAGGCGGCCATGTGCAAGTGGTGGGCGCCCAAGCTGGCCTACGACACCATCCACCAGTGCCTGCTGTCCTTCGGCCACGGCGGCTACGACCGCGGGGTGATGGAACAGCGGCTGCGCGACGTGCTGGGGTTCCAGATCGGCGACGGCACCGCGCAGATCATGAAGACGATCATCGCGCGGGCCCGGGCCGGTCGGCACGCGGTGCCGAACTAGTCGCCCGCGCCACCCTACGCGGCAGCCGGCTCCATCACGGGCTGGGGGCTGCGCACCTGCGGCAAGCTCCCCGGATACTCCCGCGCCGGGAACGCCAGCACGCCTTCGCGCAGCTTGCAGCGCAGGTCGAAGGCCGCGCCGGAGTTGGCGGCCGACACCAGGATGCGCACCTGCATCGCCCGCTCGCTCGCATCGGTCACCTGCACGCCGAACACGCGCTGGTCCCACTCGGGGGCGGCCTCCGTGATGCGCCCTGGCCTCGGCGCGGATCGCGTCCAGCGGCGCGCTGTAGTCCGGTACAGGAACACCGTGCCGAGGATCTGCGATCCGGTGCGGGTCCAGTTCTCGAACGGGTTCTCGATGAACCATTGCAGCGGGATGATGAGGCGGCGCTCGTCCCAGATCTTCAGCACGACGTAGGTGCCCGTGATCTCCTCGACCCGGCCCCATTCGCCCTTGACGATCAGCACGTCGTCGAGGCGGATCGGCTGCGCCAGCGCCAGTTGCAGCCCCGCGATGAGGTTGCTGAACACCGGCCGCGCCGCCGCCGCCGACGATGCCGAGCACGCCGGCCGAAGCCAGCAGGCTGGCGCCCACCGGCGCGCGCCGGGGAAGGTCATCAGCGCCATGGCGGTGCCGGCGATCAGCACGATCACCATCGCGCTGCGGCTCAATACCTTGGTCTGCGTCTGGATGCGGCGCGCGTTCAGGTTGTCTTCGACGGTCGACGGATGGCGGGCGAGGACGCCTTCGGCAAAGCCGTTGATGAACGACATGAACCACCACGTCATCGCGCCGATCAGCAGCAGCCCGTTCATGTGCCGCACGGTGCCGATGAAGGGCAGGTCGTTCGGCGCCGCCTGCCACACCGCCATCAGCGCCAGCAGCGGCAGCACCGCGGAGCCCGCCCGTTCGGTCGCGGTCAGCATGGACTGCAGCATCAGGCTGCCGCGCACCAGCCGGCGCAGCACGGCCCGCGCCAGCCGGTGCACGACCATCGCGCCGAACACCGCGGCCAGCGCGACGAATGCGGTGGCCACCCGGGGATTGCGCTGCAGGAACTCGACCATCATTCCGATGCGGTGTCGGGCGGCGCGTCGTCGACCTTGGTGCCCGGGCGCAGCGACGGATCGACCAGCGTCGGCGTGTTCTGGCGCAGGTCGGCCTTCTCGCCGGCGCTGGCGAACTTGCTGTACTTGCGCAGGATGTTCACCAGCTGCCCGTAGATCTTCGGGTTGCCGGCGACGCACTCGCGCTGTTCGAGGAAGTCGGATTCGCCGGTGAAGTTGCCGATCAGGCCGCCCGCCTCGGTCACCAGCAGCGAGCCGGCGGCGACGTCCCACGGCGACAGGCCGGTTTCGAAGAAGCCTTCGGTGAAGCCGGCCGCGACGTACGCGAGGTCGAGCGCGGCCGCGCCGGGACGGCGCAGGCCGGCGGTGCGCTGCATCACGTCGGCCATCATCTTCAGGTAGATGTTGAAGTTGTCGCCCGGGCGGAACGGGAAGCCGGTGGAGATCAGCGACTCCTTCATCTGCGTGCGCTTGCTCACGCGGATGCGGCGGTCGTTCAGGTAGGCGCCGCGGCCGCGCGTGGACGTGAAGAGGTCGTTGCGCGTCGGGTCGTAGATGACGGCCTGTTCGACGCGCCCCTTCACCAGCAAGGCGATGCTGACGCAGTAGACGGGAAAGCCGTGGATGAAGTTGGTGGTGCCGTCGAGCGGGTCGATCAGCCACACGTGGTCGGAACTGGCGTTGCCATGTTCACGTCCCGATTCCTCGGCCCAGATGCCGTGGTTCGGGTAGGCGCCCAGCAGCGTCTCGATGATGGCGTTCTCGCTCGCGTGGTCGACTTCGGTCACGAAGTCGTTCACCTGCTTCTGCGAGATGCGCACGGACTCGACGTCCAGCGCGGCGCGGTTGATGATGGCGCCGGCGGCGCGAGCGGCCTTGACGGCCACGTTGAGCATGGGGTGCTGGTTGGGCGACATGGATTGTGGGAAGAGCTGCGCCGCGAGGCGAGGAATGCCCCGGCGATGCGGGACGAAGTTAGGCCATTTTAACGGCGGCAGGCGTCGGAACGCATGGCGCAGGGTCTTGGCCCGCGTCCTACGGGCAATTGCGTAGCGCCCGCCGCTCAGCCCACCTGCAGCGAAAACGCGGCGTTGGCGCGCACCAGCGTGGCGGCCAGCCCCAGCACCACCTGGTGGTCCAGCTGCGCGGCCAGCGCCGGTTGTTCGGCCTGCATGCGGGCGCGCGCCTCGCGCGTGAGCATCAACAGCACGGCCGGTTCGGTGGCGACGAGCGTGGCGCTGCGCGGCTGGCCGGTGTAGAGCGCGATCTCGCCGATCAGCGAGCCGGGGGCCACCTTGGCCAGCCGCAGGTTCGCGCCGCGCAGCCCGGCCTTCACGACCTCCAGCCGTCCGCTTTCGACGAAGTACATCTCGTCGGAGGCCCGGCCCTCCCGAACAGCGTCTCGCCCGCCGCGAGGCGCACTTCGCGCAGGTAGCGCAGGAAAGCTTCGCGGTCGGCGTCGCCGGCGAAGACGGCGAGCGCCGGATGGACGGACAGGGCGCGGCTTTCCTCCGCCGAACGCTGGGCAAGCAGGATGTCCTCGGCGCGTTCCAGCGCCGCGTCGAAGCTGCCCGCCGTCTCGACCGCCGGCGACGACAGCGCGCGGAACACCGTGCGCAGTTCGTCGCCCAGCACGAGGATCAGGCGCTGGCGCCGCCGCGCGACGGTGCGCACGATCTTCTCGAGCACCGACACGGCCGAATGGTCGATGCCGCGCGTCTTGGAGAAGTCGAGCACCACGATCGAATGCGCGCCCTCGGGGCCGGCGCAGTACCAGTCGTAGATCGAATGCGCGACGCCGAAGAACACGAAGCCTTCGAAGCGTCCGACGCGGCACGACGCGCCGGTCTGCGTCAGCCACGCCTGGTCGGCGACGCTGCGGATCACGGAGCTGCGCACGGTGGCGAGCGTGCTGTCCAGGCGCGTCGCCGGCATGCGGCTGTAGTTGACGACGAAGAAGATGCAGGCGGCCAGCAAGCCGGCAAGGAAGCCGGTGACGTAGCCGAACGCCACGATGCACACGAGGATCGCGACCACCTGCAGCCACTCGACGCGGGGCAGCGTGTGCCGCAGGTCGATCAGCCAGTTGCGCAGCATGGTCACGCCGAGGTACAGCACCAGCGAGCCCAGCGCCACCTTCGGGATCCAGGCCAGCACCCCGCCCAGCCCAGGGCACGCCGACGGCGACGGCGGTGCTCACGACGCCCGACAGCACGCCGCCCCCGGTGATCCGGCACAGCTGGGTGCGTCCGATGGTGATCACGCTCATCACGCCGCCCGGGGACGCGGACAGCGCCGCGCCCCAGCCATGCAGCCGCAGGGAACGCTCCAGCCGGAAGTCGCGCCCGTAGGTCAGTTCGAGGCTGCTCATGGACAGCAGCAGGCCGAGGGTGCCCACGAAGGCCACGGCCATGAACGACGGGACCAGTTGCAGCATTTCGAGCAGCAAGGCGCCGTTCAGGTCCAGCTGCCGGGCGGCAGCCACTGCAGCCGGTCGAACGGCGGAAAGAACCACTGCGACGCGGCGCAGGCGTGTTCCCGGGGACAGAGGTAGCGCAGCGCCACGTTCCCCAGCACCGAAGTGGCGATCATGAAGGCCGGGATCGCCACGGCCGGATGGAAGCGCCGCTGCAGCAGCGCGAGCAGCACCGTCAGCACGATCCCCGCGAGCAGTTCGGGGCGCCGGGGGTTCTCCATCACGGCGGCCGGGCTGGCCACGGTCAGCGGCGTGCCGGCGATGATGTTGAGGCCGCCGCTCGCCATGAGCCAGCCGGTGGAGGCCAGGAAGCCGGCCATCACCGGAACGGGATGAAGCGCACCAGCCGCGCGAGGCGGAAGCGTTCGATCAGCAGGAACACCAACGCGGTGAACACCGTGGCGAAGGTCAGGATCGCCACCGCATGGTGCACGGGGGTGACGCCGGGCACCGTGCCGGTGGCGGCCGTGACGGCCAGGATGCCGGCGAGCACCGACGAAGTGTTGCCGTCGGGGCCGCTCACCAGCGTCGGCTCCTCGGCCAGCAGCCCGTACAGGCCGGCGACGGCCGCCGTGACCAGCGTGATCGTGATCGCGTAGGGGAGGAAGGGCGCCAGCGGGCCCGAGAACATCAGGGCCGCGTACGACACGGCGTAGATCACGGCGCTCAGCCCGATGATCAACCCGGAAGACAGCTGCCCGACAACACCCCTCACTCCGGGCCGCATGCGTAACGCTTTCAACTCATTTTTGTGGCGCGAGTATGCATGGCCCGCGTGACCGTGACAATCGCGGGGTGCAAACGCGATTCATCCTGATCCAGACCAGCCATGCCGGCAACGTCGGCGCCGCCGCCCGCGCCCTGAAGGTGATGGGCTTCGACGACCTGGTGCTGGTGGCGCCGCGCTGGCCCGACGTGCTCACGCGCCAGGAGACGCTGGACCGCGCCAGCGGCGCCGTCGACGTGCTGCAGCGCGCCCGCACCGTGGCGACGCTCGACGAGGCGCTGGAAGGCGTGACGCACCTGTGCGCCACGGTGATGACGGCGCGCGACTTCGGCCCGCCGACGCGCACCCCGCGCGAACACCGGGCCCGCTCGCGGCGCAGGGGGCGGTGAGCGTCGCCTTCCTGTTCGGGTCCGAACGCTATGGAATGCGCAACGAAGACGTCTACCGCTGCCACGTGGCGCTGCGCATTCCCACCAACCCGGGCTACGGCTCGCTGAACCTCGCGGCGGCGATGCAGGTGATCGCCTACGAGTGGCGCATGGCGATGGGCGGCTTCGACGCGCCCGTGCCCGCCACGCCGCCCGCCGCCGCCGATGCGCAGGCGGTGGCCGGCATGCTGCAGCACTGGGAGCAGGCGCTGGTGGAGATCGGCTTCCTCGACCCGGCGGCGCCCAAGAAGCTGATGCCGCGCCTGAACCAGCTGTTCAACCGGGCGCAGCCGACGCCGGAGGAAATCCACATCCTGCGTGGTGTCGCGAAAAGCATGGCCGAAGCAGCAAGAAAGCCGAGGCTATAGACTCGGGCTGCATAAGCAAAGACACCATGTTCAGCCGCCTGCGTTCCGACATCCAGTGCATCCTCGACCGCGACCCTGCCGCGCGCAGCAAGTGGGAGGTGCTCACCTGTTATCCGGGGCTGCACGCGCTCGTCATGCACCGCCTGGCGCACTGGCTGTGGCAGCGCGACCTGCGCTGGCTCGGGCGCTTCACGTCGCAGGTCTCGCGCTGGCTCACCGGCATCGAGATCCATCCGGGCGCGAAGATGGGCAACAACGTCTTCATCGACCACGGCATGGGCATCGTCATCGGCGAGACCGCCGAAGTGGGCGACGGCTGCACGATCTACCAGGGGCGTGACGCTCGGCGGCACGTCGCTCACCAAGGGCGCCAAGCGGCACCCGACGCTGGGCCGCAACGTGGTGGTGAGCGCGGGCGCCAAGGTGCTGGGCGGCTTCACGGTCGGCGACAACGCCGTCGTGGGCTCCAACGCGGTGGTGATCAAGCCGGTGCCGCCAGGCGCGACGGCCGTCGGTATCCCGGCGCGCATCATCCGGCCGAAGACAAGGCGCGGCGCGAGGAAGCGGCCGCCAAGATGGGCTTCTCGGCCTACGGCGTGACCGCCACCGACGACCCGTTGTCGCAGGCCATGCGCGGCCTGATCGACAACGCGTCGTCGCAGGAGCACCAGATCACGCTGCTGTGGCAAGCCATCGAAAAGCTGTCCGCGCAGCGGCGCGGCGAGGACTGCGTGCCGGAAGGCGCCGCCACGAAGGAATGCTTCGAGGCGGAGAAGCTGACGCAGCTGGTGGGGAAATAGCCGCCAGTGGCGGCGCTTCCCCGCAAAGCTGCGTCATCCACGCGCAGGCGGGGATCCAGCGACGGCCGTGCTGGGAGCCACGGATTCCCGCCTTCGCGGGAATGACGATCAGCGGGGCCGGGTGGCGCCTTTCGGCCGCCATCCCTTGCACACCGCGTCGTTCGTCTCGAGGTACGGCCCGCCGATCAGGTCGATGCAATAGGGCACGGCCGCAAAGATCCCCGGGACCACCTGCTTGCCGTCCGCGTCCTTCAGGCCTTCCAGCGTCTCCCTCGGATCGCCTTCGGCTGCCCCGGCAGGTTGATGATCAGCGTCTGCTTGCGGATCACCGCCACCTGCCGCGACAGGATCGCCGTCGGCACGAAGCGCAGGCTCACCTGCCGCATCTGCTCGCCGAAGCCCGGCATCTCCCTGTCGGCGATCGCCAGCGTGGCTTCCGGCGTCACGTCGCGCGGCGCCGGGCCGGTGCCGCCGGTGGTCAGCACCGGGGCGCAGCCGGCGTCGACCAGCTCCACCAGCGTGCTGCTGATGCGGTCCTGCTCGTCGGGGATCAGGCGCTCCTCGAACTGCAGCGGGTTCTGCAGCGCGCGCGAGAGCCAGTCCTTCAGCGCCGGCAGGCCCTTGTCTTCGTAGACGCCGCTCGAGGCGCGGTCGCTGATCGAAACGATGCCGATGCGGGCGGCTTGCGGGTCAGTCATCTTCTTCGCGGTCCGGATGGTCGAGCGCATCGCGCACGATCTGGAAAATGTCGCGGTAGGCGCGGCCACGGCGCGGCGCCAGGCCCTTCGACACCGATTCGGCGTCCGGCTGGGCTTCCTTGCGCGCCTGGCGGATCAGCGCCCGCAGCTGCTGCACGTCGGTTTCGCGGTAGGCCTCCAGCCACTTCGCCAGCGCCTCGTCATCGGCGATCAGGTCGTCGCGCCACTTCTCCGCCATGTGCAGCGCCAGCGTCTGCTGCGCAGAGCCGCCGCGTTGCTCCTCGAGCGCATCCCGCACGGCCTGCCGCGCCTCTTCGTCGAGCTGGCGCATCAGCTTGCCCACGTACTGCATCTGCCGGCGGCGGCCTTCGAAGTTGGTGATGCGGCGGACTTCCGCCAGCGCCTCGACCAGTTTCTCCGGCAGGGCCAGCCGTTCCATCGCGGCAGCGGGCAGGGTCAGCAGCGCTTCGCCCAGCTTCTGCAGTTCGTCGCTTTCCTTCTTCAGCTCGGTGCGGCTGCGCTCGCCGCCGGTGCGCTCGGCCTCGAGCAGCAGGTCCATCTCGCTGCCTTCGGCGACGAACTGGCCTTTGACGAAATAGCCTTTTTTGGGTTTGCGGGACATGCGGGGGAGATAGGGAAGAAGCAGCGCGGCCGTGGCGCCGGGTGGCACGCAAGTATCATAGCCCGCCATGAACAAGACACCCTCGCAAGCCGCCTCCGGCTTCAGTTACAGCCGCGCAGATTTCGAGGAACTGGTCGACTTTGCCCCGGCCCATGCGAAGAAGCTGGGCGCTTCCGATGCCGGGGCCGAAGCCTCGGAAGGCTGCGGCCTGACCGTCTCCGTGCGCAAGGGCGAGCTCGAGACCGTCGAGCGCAACCGCGACAAGTCGCTGGGCATCACCGTCTACATGGGCAGCCAGCGCGGCAACGCGAGCACCTCGGATTTCTCGCGTCCCGCCATCGAGCGCACCGTGCAGGCCGCCTACGACATCGCCCGCTTCACCGCGCAGGACCCGGTCGCCGGCCTGCCGGATCCCGAAGACATCGCGCCGCAGAAGGAACACCGCGACCTCGACCTGTTCCACCCACGGGACGTCACCAGCGAGCAGGCCGCCGAGCTGGCGCTGCGCTGCGAAGCCGCGGCGCTGGAGACCGACGCGCGCATCACCAACAGCGAAGGCGCCGGCGTCTCGGCGCAGCAGAGCCATTTCTTCAGCAGCCACACCCATGGCTTTCGCGGCGGCTACGCGAGCTCGCGGCACTCGATCTCGGTGGCGCCGATCGCCGGCCGCGGCGACGAGATGCAGCGCGACGCGTGGTACAGCTCGATGCGCTCGGCCCAGAACTGGCCAGCCCCGAGTCCGTCGGCCGCTACGCCGCCGAGCGCGCGCTGGCACGCCTGAAGTCGCGCAAGATCCCGACGCGCCAGTGCCCGGTGCTGTTCGAGTCGCCGCTGGCCGCCGGCCTGCTGGGCGGCTTCGTGCAGGCCGTCAGCGGCGGCTCGCTGTACCGCAAGAGCACCTTCCTGCTGGACTCGCTCGGCAAGCAGGTCTTCCCGGACCACGTCGACGTGCTGGAAGATCCCTTCGTGCGGCGCGGCAAGGGCAGCTCGCCGTTCGACGAGGAAGGCGTGCGCACGAGCGCGCGCAAGGTGGTGGACGGCGGGCGCGTCGAAGGCTACTTCCTCAGCACCTATTCGGCGCGCAAGCTGGGCATGAAGACCACCGGCAACGCCGGCGGCTCGCACAACCTGTCGCTGACGTCGCGCCTGACGCAGCCCGGCGACGACCTGCCCGCCATGCTGCGCAAGCTGGGCACCGGCCTGTTCGTGATCGAGCTGATGGGGCAGGGCGTCAACTACGTGACGGGCGACTACTCGCGCGGCGCCAGCGGCTTCTGGGTGGAGAACGGCGAGATCGCCTTCCCGGTCCAGGAGATCACCATCGCGGGCAACCTCAAGGACATGCTGATGGGCATCCAGGCCGTCGGCGCCGACACGTACAACTACGGGGCGAAGACGGTGGGCTCGATCCTGATCGACAAGATGAAGGTGGCCGGGTCTTAGGCCGCCCGCGGCGGCCGGAGCCGGCCATCCCGGCGCAGGCCGGGATCTCGTCGACCAGGCAGGGCCTGTGTCGCTGTCATTGCGGGCTCGACCCGCAATCCATGCCTTTGCCAGCGTCCATGGATCCCGGGTCAAGCCCGGGATGACAGGTATTCAGCCCAGCGCCGCCTTCACCGCCGCGCTCACCGGCCCATGTCCGCCTTGCCCGCGAGCCGGGCCTTGGCGGCGCCCATCACCTTGCCCATGTCGCCCGGGCCCTTGGCGCCCACTTCGGCCACGATGGCCTTCACTTCGGCGGCCACTTCGTCGGCCGACAGGCGCGCCGGCAGGTAGGCCTGCAGCACCTGCGCCTCGGCCTTCTCCTTGTCGGCCGGGTCGGTGCGGCCGGCTTTCTCGAAGGCCTCGATGCTGTCCTTGCGCTGCTTGAGCAGCTTGTCGACGATGGCGACCGTGGCCGCGTCGTCCAGCTCGATGCGCTCGTCGACTTCCTTCTGCTTGATGGCGGCGGTCAGCATGCGGATGGCGCCCAGCCGCTCGGCGTCCTTGGCGCGCATGGCGGCCTTCATGTCTTCGGTGATGCGTTCCTTGAGCGTCGTCATGGCAGGGTTCCCGGGTGAGAAAAGAAAAAGCCCGCGCGGGCGTCCCCGGGCGGGCTGGCTGTGGCTGGCCGGGGCTCAGTACAGCTTCTTGGGCAGCTGCATGCTACGCACGCGCTTGAAGTGGCGCTTGACGGCCGCGGCCTTCTTGCGCTTGCGCTCGGCGGTCGGCTTCTCGTAGAACTCGCGGGCGCGCAGTTCGGTCAGCAGGCCCAGCTTTTCGATGGTGCGCTTGAAGCGGCGCAGGGCCACGTCGAAAGGCTCGTTTTCCTTGACACGGATGGTCGTCATGACTGTTCAGAAATCCAATTTCGGTGCCGGGCAGAGATCGAGGCCACCCGGCGGTGTTTCCCACCTGAAAGTTCGATCAGGCCGGTGGGGGTTTGCCAGCAAAGCCGGAGATTATAGCCTGACGGCCGGGCATCGCAAGCTCAGGGGCTTGGGGCGGTCGCCAGCGCCTCGGCGCAGGCCTGCCCGCTCGCCCACGCCCACTGGAAGTTGTAGCCGCCGAGCCAGCCCGTCACGTCGACCACCTCGCCGATGAAGTACAGGCCCGGCTGCGCCTTGGCTTCCGGGTCTGCGAGGAGAGCTCGCGCGTGTCGACACCGCCGGCCGTGACTTCGGCCTTGCGGTAGCCCTCGCTGCCGGTGGGCACCAGCTCCCAGCGCGACAGCCGCTCCGCCAGTTGCAGCAACGCCTTGTCCGAGGCCTCCGCCACCGGCCGCTGCCGCCGGCTCCTGCTGGACCCGGGCATCTGCCAGGCGCGAGGGCACCCACGCGGCGAGCTCGTTGGCGACCAGCTTGCGCGAGCGCGCCTTGGCCTGCAGCAGCGCCTGCGCCAGTCGACGCCGGGCGCCAGGTCGATGCGGATCGGCGTGCCTTCGCGCCAGTAGCTGGAAATCTGCAGCACCGCCGGCCCGCTCAGGCCGCGGTGGGTGAAGAGCAGGTCTTCGTCGAAGGCCATGCGCTGCTTCTTGTCGCCGGTCTCAATGCGCACCGGCAGCGCCAGACCCGCCAGCCCGGCGAACGGCGCCCGGCGCCGCCGTCGAAGGTGAGCGGCACCAGCGCCGGCCGCAGCGGCACGACCTTCAGGCCGAACTGCTGCGCGATGCGGTGGCCGAAATCGGTCGCGCCGATCTTCGGGATCGACAGCCCGCCGGTGGCGATCACGAGCGCGCGCGACCGCACCTCGCCGCGGCTGGTCTGCAGCCGGTAGCCGTCGGCGCCATGCGCCACGGACTCCACGCGGCAGGGCTGCCAGTGCGTCACCCCGCCGGCCGCGCACTCGGCCAGCAGCATGCGGATGAAATCTTCGGCGGAGCGGTCGCCGAACAGCTGGCCCTTGTGCTTCTCGTGGAACGGGATGCCGTGCTTCTGCACGAGCGCGATGAAGTCGCCGGGCGTGTAGCGCGCAAGCGCGGAGCGGCAGAAGTTCGGGTTCTCGCCCGGGAAGTGCTTGTGCGGCGCGCGCGGGTCGAGCTCGCGGTTGGTGAAGTTGCAGCGGCCGCCGCCGGAGATGCGGATCTTCTCGGCCACCTTCTCCGCGTGGTCGACCAGCAGGACCTTCAGTCCGCGTTGCGCGGCCTGGCCGGCGCAGAAGAGGCCGGCGGCGCCGGCGCCGACCACGATGGCATCGAAGAAGGGAAGGGGCGCGTCGGGCATGGACGCGGATTATGGAGGCGGGGACTCAGGCGGCGCGCGCCTTCGCTGCGCCGATCGCCGCCACGCCGCGCACGACGTCGCCGACGACGATCACGGAAGGGCTCGCGAGCTGCTCCGCCTCGATGGTCGCCGCCAGTTCGCCCAGCCGCATCACCGCGTGGCGCTGGTCCGGCAGCGAAGCGCGCTGGATGACAGCCACCGGCGTTTCGGCGGGAAGGCCCGACAGCAGGTCTTCCCGGATGCGCGCCGCGCTGCGCACGCCCATGTAGATCACGAGTGTCAGCCGCGCGTCGCGGGCCATCGCGGCCAGGCTGCGCCAGTCGGGTGCGCTTTCGGACTTGTGCGCGTGCCCGGTGATGAACACCACGCCTTGCGCATGGTCGCGGTGCGTGAGCGGCACGCCGAGCGAAGTGGCCGCGGCCAGCCCCGAGGTGATGCCGTTGACGATCTCGACGTGCACGCCGGCGGCCCGCAGGTGGTCGAGTTCCTCGCCGCCGCGGCCGAAGATGAAGGGGTCGCCGCCCTTGAGGCGCACCACGTTCTCGCCTTCGCGCGCGGCCATCAGCATCAGCCGCTCGATGAAGGCCTGCGGCGTGCTCTTGCAGCCGCCGCGCTTGCCCACGTGGATGACGCGCGCCGTCGGCGAGGCGAACGCCACGATCTCGTCGCTGACGAGGTCGTCGACCAGCAGCACGGTGGCGGCCTGGATCGCCTTCAGTGCCTTGAGCGTGAGCAGCTCCGGATCGCCGGGGCCGGCGCCGACCAGGGGACCTTGCTTGCCTGTGTTCATCATGAAGAAGCCAATCGCAAGATGTGTTCCACCTGCAGCGCCATCGAGTCGGGAATTTGCTTACGGCCGGCGAGCACGTCGCGGATGAATGCGGCGGTGGTCGCGACGTCCACTTCCCGCGGCAACTCGGGCAGGTCGGTCAACGTGCCCTTGCGGCCTTCCTGCAGCAGCGTGCGCCGGCCGCGAATGAAGCCGTCCATCTGCGGCAGGCGGCGCGCGTCGGCGACCACCTCGCCTTCGGTGCCGCGCAGCAGCAGCGCCGTGGCGCCGGTGAGCTCGAACACCGGCCCATGGAGATCGCGTACTCCGGATGGGTGTAGCTGCTGACGATCACGGCCGGGCCCGCGCACGGATTCATCAGCTTGACCAGACTGTGCGCGCTGTTGCGCAGGCCGATCACGCGGCGCGCGTCCAGCAGGCGCTTCAGGCCCGGGCTCAGCACTTCGGTGGGCACGTAGGCGACCCGCCGTCCTGCAACGTGGGTGCCGCGGTGCAGGCTTCGATGTCCATCGCCTCCAGCACGTCGCGCACGAAGATGCGGCTGGTTTCCGTAGCGGTTCCGTGGATCACCACGGGCTGCCCGGCGCGGGCCACCAGCGCAGCGAGCAGGGGCGTCAGCACCGGCAGGCGGCGCGCGCCGTTGTAGCTGGGCAGCACGACGACGGGCTTGCCGCTCTGGGCTCGCACCTTCTGCAGGCGTGCGTCGGTGGCGTCGAGGAAGCCGGCCATCTCCTCGGGCGTCTCGCCCTTCACGCGCATGGCGATGCAGAAGGCGCCGATCTCCGGGTCGGTCGCCGTGCCATCGAGCACCTGCCCGAACAGGTCGGCGGCCTGATCGCGCGCGAGCGGACGCGCGCCCTGCTTGCCGCGGCCGATTTCCTTGAGGTACTGGCTGATGCCCACGCCGCGATTGTCCCAGAGGCCTGATGACTTCTGGTTATGAGCTCAATTCAGGCGGCCTGCGGCACGGGCATGGCCGCGCGGACCATCCGCTTCAGTTCGGGCACGCAGGAGCCGCAGTTGGTGCCGCAGCGCAGGGCCCCCTGCAGCGACGCGAGCCGTTCTTCGGGGGTCCCCGCACCGGTCGCCAGTTGCGCCTCGATGGCGGGCGCTGCCACCCCGAAACAACTGCAGACCTGCTTGCCTGCCTGACGATGGCAACGGGCGCCTTGGCGCCGCCCGCGAGCAGTTGCCGGCCATAGGCCCGGGCCGGCAGTTCCTGCTGCAGCAGCGCCTTGATCCAGCCTTCGGCGCTGGTGTCGCCGGCCAGCAGCAGGCCCTGCACCAGCATGTCCGCGCCTTCGCGCCGCACGCGCACGGTGCGCCGCTGGCCGCGCTTGCGGTCGGCGTAGCGCAGGGTGTCGGCGCCCGTGAGCTGCAGCAGCTGTTCGAGTTGCTGCAGCAGTTCGTCGGGCGCCGCTTCGTAGCCAGCGGCGCGGAACAGCACGCCGCTGCGCTGTGCTTCCGCGATGCCCGCGTTGCCGGCGAAGGGCACGCAGCTGGCAAAAGGAAATCGGCCCATCAGCTGGCGCAGTTGCTCGCGCACCTGCAAGGCGTCCTGCGCCGGCAGCCAGGCCACGCCGAGCAGCGTCCAGGGGCAGTTCGGCCTTCAGGATCTTCACGGCCGCGTGCTTCAGCTCCGGCTGCTTGAGGTCGGGCAGTAGGCGGACGTGGTCAGCGCGTTGACGCCGGCCAGCTTCTCTCCCGTGGACGAGACGCCGCCGAGGTACTCCGGCCCCCAGTGCATCGCGATGAACGCCTGGCTCAGGCCCAGTTCGCTGCTGGCCTGCACCGGCAGCACGATGGAGCCGCGCTTGGAGGTGACGTGCACGAGGTCGCCTTCCTTCAGCACACAGCGCTCGATGTCCTGCGGATGCATCTGGATGGCAGGCTCCGGCACATGGCCGAACAGCCGGCCGATGGTGCCGGTTCGGCTCATGCCGTGCCACTGGTCGCGCAGGCGGCCGGTGGTGAGCGAGAAGGGGTAGCGCGATTCGCGCTGTTCGGCCACCGGCTGGTAGGTGACGGCGGCGAAGCGTGCCTTGCCGTCGGCCGTGGGAAAGACGCCGTCCTCGTACAGGCGCGCGCGGCCGGTGGCGGCGCCCGCGGGGAAGGGCCATTGCTGCGGGGCCTGCTCGAGCGCGGCGTAGCTGAGGCCGGTGATGTCGAGATCGCGGCCTGCGGTGCTGGCGCGGTGTTCGAGCCAGATGGACTCGGGGTTGGGGTAGGGGAAGAGAGTCTGGGCCGCGCGCCCCTCACACCAGCCCTCTCCCCGGAGGGGCGAGGGAGCAAGAGGGACCGGTGCATCGCTCCCTCTCCCGCTCGCGGGAGAGGGCCGGGGTGAGGGCCGCCGCGCCTCGAGCCGCCGCGCGAAATCGACCACGATCTCCCAGTCGTGCCGCGCCCCCGCCGGCCTCGGCACGGCGGGCCGCACGCGGCTGATGCGCCGTTCGCTGTTGGTGACGGTGCCGTCCTTCTCGCCCCGTGGTGGCGGGCAGCAGCAGGTCGGCGTAGTTGCACGTCTCGGTGGTGGCGAACGCTTCCTGCACCACCACGAACTCGGCGCGTTCCAGCGCGCGCCGCACGGTCGCCTGGTCGGGCATCGACTGTGCGGGATTGGTGCAGGCGATCCACAGCGCCTTGATCTCGCCGTCGGCGGCGGCCTGAACATTTCGACCGCGCTCTTGCCGGGCTTCTCCGGCACGGACGGCACGCCCCACAGCGCGGCGACTTCGGCGCGGTGTTCCGGATTGGCGAGGTCGCGGTGCCCGGACAGCAGGTTCGCCAATCCGCCGACCTCCCGCCCGCCCATCGCGTTCGGTTGCCCCGTCAGCGAGAACGGCCCCGCGCCGGGCTTGCCGATCTGCGCCGTCGCCAGGTGCAGGTTGATGAGCGCCGCGTTCTTCGCGGTGCCGCTGGTGGACTGGTTCAGTCCCCGGCAGTACAGGCTCAGCGTGGCCGGCGAGGTGGCGAACCACTTCGCCGCGGTGAACAGGTCTTCCCCGGCGATGCCGCAGGTCTGCGCCACCGCCTCGGGCGTGCACTCGCGCACGACGGCCTTCAGCGCATCGAAGCCGCTGGTGTGCGCGGCGATGTAGTCGGGGCGCGTCCAGCCTTCCCACAGCATGATGTGCAGCAGCCCGTGGAACAGCATGACGTCGGTGCCCGGCTGCACCGGCAGGTACAGGTCGGCCAGTTCGGCGGTGTCGGTGCGGCGCGGGTCGCAGAAGATGATCTTCATCTCCGGCCGCGCCGCCTTGGCCTCTTCGATCCGGCGGAACAGGACCGGGTGCGCAAACGCGGTGTTGCTGCCGACGATGAAGATGCAATCCGCATGGTTCACGTCGTCGTAGCAGTTCGGCGGCGCATCGGCGCCGAGCGTCAGCTTGTAGCCGGCCACCGCGCTGCTCATGCAAAGGCGCGAGTTGGTGTCGACGTTGTTGGTGCCGACCAGGCCCTTGGCCAGCTTGTTGAAGACGTAGTAGTCCTCGGTGAGCAGCTGGCCGGAGATGTAGAAGCCCACGGCGTCGGGGCCATGCGCCGCGATCACCTGCGTGAACTGGTCGGCGGCGAGTTCCAGCGCGCTGTCCCAGCCGATGCGGTACGGCGCATCGCCGCGGTGCTCGCGCCGCATCGGGTGCAGCAGCCGCGTCTGGCGCGTCACTTCCGCCGAGGCCGTGAGGTGCAGCGTCGACCCCTTGGAGCACAGCTTGCCGAAGTTGGCCGGGTGCGAAGGGTCGCCGCGCACGCCGGTGATCTGCCCGCCGGCCGACTGGATGATCACCCCGCAGCCCACCCCGCAGTACGGGCAGGTGGACTTCGTCTCGGTCATGCTTCGTCCGTTGCGACCGTGGCCAGTTCGACCGGGTCGAGCAGCACGCGGCCGTCTTCCACCTTGCAGGCGAACCGGGGCGTACAGCCTTCGTCCGCGCCCCGGGCGCAGCCGTCGTCGAGGCCGATGGTCCAGTTGTGCAGCGGGCAGGCCACGCTGGTGCCGAACACGATCCCCTGCGACAGCGGGCCGCCCTTGTGTGGGCAGCGATCGAGCAGCGCGAACACCGGTCCTCGCCATTGCGGAACACGGCGACGTCGCCGCCGCGCGGGCGGGAGACACGGCGCGCGCCCAGCACCGGGATGTCGTCGACCCGGCAGATGACGGTCCACTCGTTCATCTTCATGCTTCCTGCCCCTCGGTCGCGAGCTTGGTGAACTGCCGCGTGTCGAGCGACGCCTTCTGGTGCTCGAACCACGGGTCGGGCTCGCCGTCGAGCGCGAACTGCAGCCGCTCCCACAGCGCCTTGCGGCCGGCGTGGTCGTCCAGGATCTTCTTCTTGACGTGGTCCAGCCCGACGCGGTTGACGTAGTGCACCGTGCGCTCGAGGTACCAGCCTTCCCGGCGATAGAGTTCCGTGAAGGCCCCGCTGTACTCCAGCACTTCCTCGGCGGTCTTGAGCTTGCAGAAGAACTGGCCGGCTTCGGTCTTGATGCCGCCGTTGCCGGCGATGTAGATCTCCCAGCCCGAATCGACGCCGATCACGCCGACGTCCTTGATGCCGGACTCGGCGCAGTTGCGCGGGCAGCCCGACACGGCGAGCTTCACCTTGTGGGGCGCGTACATGCGCCACAGCGCGCGTTCCAGTCCTTGCCCATCTGCGTGGAATCCTGCGTGCCGAAGCGGCACCACTCGCTGCCGACGCAGGTCTTCACCGTGCGCAGCGCCTTGGCGTAGGCGTGGCCGGAGGGCATGCCGATGTCCTGCCACACGCCCTGCAGGTCTTCCTTCTTCACGCCCAGCAGGTCGATGCGCTGGCCGCCGGTGACCTTCACCGTGGGGATCTTGTACTTGTCCACCACGTCGGCGATGCGCCGCAGTTCCGCCGCCGTGGTCTCGCCGCCCCACATCCGCGGGATCACCGAATAGGTGCCGTCCTTCTGGATGTTGGCGTGGCTGCGTTCGTTGATGTAGCGGGATTGCGGATCGTCCTGCGCTTCCTTGGGCCGTGGAGAGCAGGTAGTAGTTCAGGGCCGGCCGGCAGGTGGCGCAGCCGTTCGGCGTGCGCCATTCCATGAAGCGCATCGTGTCGGCGATCTTCACCAGCTTGTTGACGCGGATGGCGTCGCGCACGTCCTGGTGGCTGTGGTCGGTGCAGCCGCACAGCGCCTTCTTCTTCGGCGCGGCGGAGTAGTCGCCGCCGGCCGTGAACATGATGATCTGTTCCACCAGCCCGGTGCAGGAGCCGCACGACGCACTCGCCTTGGTGTGCTTGCGCACGTCGTCCAGCGTGAACAGGCCCTTCTCCTTGATGGCCTTGCAGATCGTGCCCTTGGTGATGCCATTGCAGCCGCAGACCTCGTCGGCATCGGCCATGGCGGCCGCCTTGTTCTGGCCCCGGTGGCCGGCGTCGCCCGGTTCGATTCGCCGAACATCAGCTTGTCGCGGATGTCCCCGATCTTGCGGCCTTCGCGCAGCAGCTTGAAGTAGTAGCTGCCGTCGACCGTGTCGCCGTACAGGCAGGCGCCGACCAGCTTGTCGTCCTTGATCACCAGCTTCTTGTAGACGCCGCCGAAGGGGTCGCTCATCACGATCTCCTCGGCGCCGTCGCCGCCCATGAAGTCGCCGGCGGAGAACAGGTCGATGCCCGTGACCTTCAGCTTGGTGGACGTGAGCGAGCCGGTGTAGCGGCCGATGCCGAACTGCGCCAGTGGTTGGCCGCCACCTTGGCCTGCTCGAACAGCGGGGCGACGAGGCCGTAGGCGATGCCGCGGTGCGCGGCGCACTCGCCCACCGAGTAGATGCGGGCGTCGGTGACGGTCTGCATGGTGTCGTGCACCACGATGCCGCGGTGGACGTGCAGGCCCGCCTGCTCGGCCAGCTGCGTGTTGGGGCGGATGCCGACCGCCATGACGACCAGGTCGGCATCGACCTGCGAGCCGTCCTTGAACCGGATCGCCTTGACGCGCCCGTCGTCGCCGCCGACCAGCTCCTGCGTCTGCGCGCCGATGAGGAACTTCAGGCCGCGTTCCTCCAGCGATTTCTGCAGCAGCTTGCCCGCGACGTCGTCGAGCTGGCGCTCCATGAGCCACGGCATCACGTGCACGACGGTCACGTCCATGCCGCGCTTCATGAGGCCGTTGGCGGCTTCGAGCCCCAGCAGGCCGCCGCCGATGACGACGGCGCTGCGGAACTTCGTGGCGGCCTCGATCATCGCGTTGGTGTCGGCGATGTCGCGGTAGGCGATCACGCCCTGCAGGTCCTTGCCCGGCACCGGCAGGATGAAGGGGTTGGAGCCGGTGCACAGCAGCAGGCGGTCGTAGGCCTCTTCGGTGCCGTCCTCGGCACGCACCACGCGGTGCACGCGGTCGATCTCCACCACCTTCTTGCCGGCGTGCAGGCGGACGTGGTTCTGCGCGTACCACTCCCGGGAGTTCAGCACGATCTCGTCGAGCGTCTGCTCGCCGGCCAGCACCGGCGACAGCAGGATGCGGTTGTAGTTGGGGTGCGGCTCGGCGCCGAAGACGGCGATGTCGTACAGGTCCGGGGCGATCCTGATCAGCTCTTCGAGCGTGCGCACCCCGGCCATGCCGTTGCCGACCATCACGAGCTTCATCTTCTTCATGGCTTCTCTCCGGGCGTTCAGGCGGCGGCCTTCTGGGGACGCGTGAAGCTGCCGGCGCGGGCGCTGATCGGCTCCACCTTGCGCTGCTTCTCGTAGAGGAAGGTCAGGATCTCCTGGCGGCAGTGGTTGTACGTCTTGTCCTCGGCCAGCGCGATGCGGTTGCGCGGACGCGCGAGCGGCACGTCCATGATCTGCCCGATGGTGGCGGCCGGGCCGTTGGTCATCATCACCACGCGGTCCGACATCAGCACCGCCTCGTCGACGTCGTGCGTGATCATCATCACCGTGTTGCCCAGCTCGGACTGGATGCGGATCACCTCGTCCTGCAGGTGCGCGCGGGTCAGCGCGTCGAGCGCGCCGAAGGGCTCGTCGAGCAGCAGCACCTTGGGTTCCATCGCCAGCGCGCGGGCGATGCCGACGCGCTGCTTCATGCCGCCCGAGATCTCGGAGGGCAGGCGGCCGAGCGCGTGCGACATGTTGACCATCGCGAGGTTGTGCAGGATCCAGTCCTTGCGCTCGGCGGCGCTGCGCGTGCCGCGGAAGATCTTGTCGACCGCGATCTCGACGTTCTGGTAGACCGTCAGCCGGGGCAGCAGCGAGTGGTTCTGGAACACCACGGCGCGGTCGGGGCCCGGTGCGTTCACTTCGCGGTTGTCGACGATCACGCCGCCCGAGGTGGCGCGCAGCAGGCCGGCCACGATGTTCAGCACGGTCGACTTGCCGCAGCCCGAATGGCCGATCAGCGAGATGTATTCGCCGCGCGCCACGTCGAGGTCGATGCCTTGAGCACCGCGTTGCCGCCGTTCGCGCCGGGGAAGGTCATGTCGACCGGGAGAGGGTGAGATAGCCCATGCGGTGCTCCTTCAGCTCGCGGCGGTGCCGCGGGTTACCTTGTTGCCGATGAAGGCGACGACGCGGTCCAGCGCGTAGCCGACCAGTGCCGACGTAGAAAAGCGCCAGGATGATGTCGCTGATGCGCGAGGAGTTCCACGCGTCCCAGATGAAGAAGCCGATGCCGACGCCGCCGATCAGCATCTCGGCGGCGATGATGGCCAGCCACGACAGGCCGACGCCGATGCGCAGCCCCGAGAAGATGAAGGGCGCGGCCGCGGGCAGCATGATCTTGGCGAAGTACTCGACGCCGCTCAGTCGGATCACCTTTGCGACGTTGCGGTAGTCCTCGGGGATGTTGCGGATGCCGATCGACGTGTTGATGATGATCGGCCAGATCGACGTGATGAAGATGACGAAGATCGCGGACGGATGGCCGTCGCGGAAGCCGGCCAGCGAGATCGGCAGCCAGGCCAGCGGCGGCACCGTGCGCAGCACCGGAACACCGGGTCGAGGCCGCGCAGCGCCCAGTCGACTGGCCCACCAGCACGCCGAGGCTGACGCCGGCCAGCACCGCCAGCGAGTAGCCGTAGGCCACGCGCTTGAGGCTGGCGAGCAACTGCCACGCGAGCCCGACGTCGTTGCCGCCGTTGTCGTAGAAGGGGCTGACGATCAGCTCCCGGTGTCCTGCACCACCTTGGTCGGCGGCGGCAGCGCGGCGCCGGGGCGCGAGCCGAGCATCTGCCAGATCAGGACGAGCAGCCCGATCACCACCAGCGGCGGCAGCACGTGCGTCATGAAATAGCGGCCCGCCCGGAGACTCGGTGCGCAGCAGCCCGGGGGCGGCGGGCTGCACCGGCAGCGCGATGGGTTCGATCGCCTTGGTGTTCATCGCATGCTCCTCAGGCGGCCTTCAGGTACTTGACCTCGAGGCTGTCGAGGTACTTCTTCGGGTTGGCGGGGTCGAACACCTTGCCATCGAAGAATTTCTCGACGCCGCGCGAGGTCGATGCGGGAATGTCCTTGGCGGCCACGCCCAGTTCCTTGGCGGCGGCGCGCCAGATGTCTTCGCGGTTCACCTTGGCGATCAGCGACTTGGTGTCCGTGTTGGGCGGCAGGTAGCCCCAGCGCTGGTTCTCGGTGAGGAACCACAGGTCGTGGCTCTGGAACGGATAGCTGGCCTGGTCCTTCCAGTAGCGCATCTGGAACTTGCTGTCGTTCTCCACGCGGCCGTTGCCGTAGTCGAAGTTGCCCCGGATGCGGTCGACGATGTCGGCCACCGGCGCGCTGATCCAGCGGCGGCGCGAGCAGATTTCGGCGACCTCGGCGCGGTTCTTCGGGTCTTCGCACCACATCTGCGCTTCCATCACCGCCTTGAGCAGCGCCTTGGTGGCGTTGGGGTTGGCCGCCACCCAGTCGGCGCGCATCGCGAAGGCCTTCTCCGGGTGGTTCATCCACAGTTCGCTGGTGGTCAGCGCCGTGTAGCCGATCTTCTGGTGGATCAGCTGCAGGTTCCAAGGCTCGCACACGCAGAAGGTGTCCATGCTGCCCACCTTCATGTTGGCCACCATCTGTGCCGGCGGCACCACGATGGTGGTGATGTCGCGGTTGGGGTCCACGCCGCCGGCGGCCATCCAGTAGCGGATCCACAGGTCGTGGGTGCCGCCGGGGAAGGTCATCGCCGCGTTGACCGGCTTGCCGGTCTTGACGCGCTTGTCCAGCAGCGCCTTCTTGAACACCTTGGTGTCGACGCCGACCTTGAGGTCCTTGTATTCGTTGCCGACGGAGATGCCCCGGCCGCCCGGGTTCAGGCGCGCCAGGATGTTCATCGGGACCGGCACGTTGTTCGCCGTGACCGCGCCGGTGGAGATCAGGTAGGGCATCGGCGTGAGGATGTGGGCGCCGTCGATCCCGTTGTTCTTGCTGCCCAGCACGAGGTTGTCGCGCGTGGTGCCCCACGACGATTGCTTGAGCACTTCCACCTCGGTCATGCCGTGCTTCTTGAAGAAGCCCTTCTCGTCGGCCACGAACAGCGGCGCGGCGTCGGTCAGCGCGATGAAGCCCAGCTTGGCGGCCTTGGTCTCGAGCGCGGTGCCTTGCGCCGAGGAGAGGATGGGCCACAGGCCGGCGATGCCGGCGGCGGCGCCTGCCTTGATGACGGTGCGTCGGGAGAGTTTGCTTTGCATCGTGATGCTCCGTGGCTTGAAAAACGAAACGGCGCCCATCTCTGCGCGCGGGGCTGCACGCAGGGATGGACGCCGTTGTCCGGGAGGAAACTTCTTTCGCGGGCCGCCGTTGGCCCGCGCTCGGGGTTTGTCTAGCAGGAGGCGTGCCAGCCTTCTGGCCTTGTCATTGCGGACTTGATCCGCAATCCATCTCCCAGCGGACCGCCTCCTTTCAAGCCGCATGGATCCCGGGTCGAGCCCGGGATGACAGGGGCGGCGGGAATGACGAAGCGCACCCCTTTTGTGCGCCGCAGCACGCTTTCAGCGCACCCGCCCCGGCAACACCTCGGCCGTCGCCAGCACCGCATCCGCCACTTCCACCAGCCGCTTGCCCTGGTTCATCGCCATGCGGCGCAGCGCCTTGTATGCGTCGTCTTCCGACATCTGCCGATGCGCCATCAGCAGGCCCTTGGCGCGTTCGACCAGCTTGCGATCGTTGAGGGAAGCGCGCGCGGTGTCGAGCTCGTCGCTCATGGCCTGCAGGCGCCGCCCCTGTTCCTGCACGAGGTCGAGCACCGCGCGTTCCGTGCGGGCCATAGTGCGCCGGGCCGGGGGCGGCTTCGGATTGCGCCGCCAGCGCCTGCAGCAGCCGCTGCTGGTCGGCGAGTTCCTCGCGCGCCTGCGCGATGCGCTGCTCGCACAGGCGCCGCAAGCCTTGCGCCAGCAGGTCTTCGACCGTCTTCATCGCGTCGATGCGGGCGGTGCAGCCGTCGTACCACGACTGGCTGAGCGCGCTGTCCTGCGCCGTGCCGTCGAGCGTGGCGCCGATGCGGCGCAGGCGTTCGAGCTGCGCCAGCACCTGCGGGTCCCGGATGCACGCGGCGGCGTGGCGGGTGGCGTCGTCGGCGAAATCGCCGAACACCGGAAGCAGCCCTGCTGCAGCTCGATCAGGTGCCGCCAGTGCTGCTGCCCGCCCGCGTCGATGCGGCCGGAGGCGAACACGGCGGCGCCGAAAGCGCGCTCCTGCCCGGCGAACTCCTTGCCCTGCATGAAATTGAACAAGGCGACCAGCGCGCGCGAGACCTGCGGGTCGGTGGCGTTGTCGGCGGCCTCGAACACCACGGCCAGCAGGCCCGCGACGCACTGGCTGAAGCCCTTGGTGGATTCGCGCGGCGTCAGCGCCTGCGCCGCCACCCGCCCGCGCAGCGCCGGCAGGCCGTCGAGCGCGTGCAGCAGCGACGCGACGCGGCTGAAGAGGCGGGCGCCGTTGCGCACGCCGGCGGCGTCGGTGTCGAGCAGTTCGAACCGGGCGCGCACCGCCTGCTCCAGTTCGCCGCAGCGCGCGGCCTGCTGCAGGCGCTGGGCCCCGAAGGACTGCCCGCCGCTGCCGAGGAACACGTTGGAGATGCCGCGTTCGCGCTGCAGGGCGTGCGTGAACTGGCAGACGAGGGCGACCAGTTCGCTGGTGCGCGCGAGCTGCTCCAGTTCGGCGATTTCGCAGGCCCGCGCGGCCAGCAGGAAACTCGAGGCGGACTTCATTGCAGGCTGTGCTGCAACAAGCATGCCGGGGCGGCGGGGGCGGGAGCGGGAGCCCTTGACGCAGAGGGCGCAGAGAGGCGCAGAAAACGCAGAAGGAATTTCCGAAGGAAGAATTTCTTCCCCTTCTGTTTTCTTCTTCCTTATTCTCTTTTCTGCGTCTTCTGCGAGTCCTCTGCGCCCTCTGCGTTCAAGGATGTCCGTTCCCGCTCCCGCATTTCCACCCCCGGTAAACTCGGACCCATGGTGGTCCCGGGCATTGAATCTTCCTGTGATGAGACCGGCGTCGCGCTGGTGGATGCGGCCGGCGCGGGCGTGCCGCGGCTGCTGGCGCATGCGCTCCACAGCCGGTGGAGATGCACCAGCCCTACGGCGGCGTGGTGCCGGAACTGGCCAGCCGCGACCACATCCGCCGCGTGCTGCCGCTCGCGCAGCAGGTGCTGCAGGAGGCAGGGCGCGGGCTGCCGGACGTCGACGTGATCGCGTATACGCGCGGGCCCGGGCTGGCTGGCGCATTGCTGGTCGGCGCGGGCGTCGCGTGCGCGCTGGGCGCCGCATTGGGCAAGCCGGTGCTGGGCGTGCACCACCTCGAAGGCCACCTGCTGTCGCCCTTCCTGAGCGCCGACCCGCCCGAGTTTCCCTTCGTCGCGCTGCTGGTCTCGGGCGGCCACACGCAGCTGATGCAGGTCGACGGCGTCGGCCGCTACGCGCTGCTCGGCGAAACGATCGACGACGCGGCCGGCGAGGCTTTCGACAAGTCGGCCAAGCTGCTCGGCCTCGGCTATCCGGGCGGCCCTGCCTTGTCGCGGCTGGCGGAGCAGGGCGATGCCGCCGCCTTCAAGCTGCCGCGGCCGCTGCTGCACAGCGGCGACCTCGACTTCTCCTTTGCCGGCCTGAAGACCGCCGTGATGACGCAGGCGAAGAAGCTGGGCGACCAGCTCGAACCGCGCAAGGCCGACCTCGCCGCCTCGACCGAAGCGGCCATCGTCGAAGTGCTGGTGAAGAAGTCTCTCGCGGCGCTGGATGCCACGGGCCTGCGGCGGATCGTCGTGGCCGGCGGTGTCGGCGCGAATCGCCGGCTGCGCCAGCAACTCGACGCGGCCTGCGCCAAGCGCGGCGTCCGCGTGCACTACCCCGAGCTCTCGCTGTGCACCGACAACGGCGCGATGATCGCCATGGCCGGCGCCATGCGCCTGCAGGCCGGCATGCAGGAGGCGCGGACCGACTACGCCTTCGACGTGCGGCCGCGCTGGCCGCTGGACGCACTGGCCGCCTGAAGCGGCGCGCCTGCGCCGTCGGTGGCGGCGAACCACTGCGCCCAATAGTCGATGCAGGCGCGGATCTTCGGCAGCCGGTGCCTTCCGCCGGTCGTGATCGCATGCACGCCCACCGGCCGCAGGTCGACCAGCCCGGGCAGCACCGGCACCAGCAGCCCTTGCCGCACCAGCGGGTCGCCCACCAGCGTGGCGAGGCGCCCGATGCCCAGCCCTTGCAGCACCATCGCCGCCGTCATGCCCGTGTCGTTGGCGCGCCAGTGGCCCTGCGCGGAGAACGTGACCACGTCATCGCCGGCGCGGAACGGCCACTCGTTGAGCATCGGCACGCCGCTGTTGGTCACCGTGGCGGTGCGCCGCGAGCTGCTCCGGCGTCTCCGGCAACGGGTGCGCGCGGGCGTAGCCGGCGGACGCGTACAGGCCGCGTCCCAGCGTGCCGACCTGGCGCGACGACGGCGGCGTCGGGCAGGCTGGGCGCGGTGCGGATGGCGATGTCGATGCCTTCGCGCACCATGTCGACGATGCGGTCGCCGACTTCCAGCTCGACCTGCAGGTCGGGATAGCGTTCGGCCAGCCGGGCAGGCTGGGCAGCAACTGGTATTGCGCGATCACGCTGCTGGCCGACACGCGGATGCTCCCCGTGGGGACGCCGGAGCGCGTGGCGAAGTCGCCCTCCATGTCGTCGAGCGTGGCCAGCGCCTTGCGGCAATGCGCCAGAAGGTCCGGCCTTCGTCCGTGAGCGACAGGCCGTGCGTGGAACGCTGCATCAGCCGCGCGCCGCACGATTTCTCCACCCGCGCCAGCGTGCGGGACACCGGCTGACCGGCACGTCGCGCTCCCGCGCCACGGCGGAGAGCGAGCCGAGTTCGGCCACGCGGGCATAGAGGGCCGTCGTCGTCGAACTGGAGGTGGCGCATGGCCGGATGGTAGGGCGGCCGGCGTTGCGCTGCACGCAACACCGATTTGCGGCGCGCGCCGTTTCGCCGTTCGCGCTGCGTTCCTAAAGTGGCGGCATCCCTTCTCCACTGCGAAAGGCAGCACCATGGACCACCGAATCCACCCCGAACACTACGCCCGGCTGATGGACGCCGCGGAACGGCGCGCGCACGCACTGCGGCGCGAAGCGATCGCCGCCTTCTGGTCGGACGCCGCCAAGCTGGCCGCGCGCAGCCTGCGTGCAGCAGCGCGCCGCGTGTCGCGCGCCGTCGTGCCGCATCGACTGCAGCGGGGCTGAACCATGCCGACGCTGCAACTGAAGATCAGCCCCGTACAGTCTGCCGAACGCCACGCGTTGCTGGCCCAGGCGCTCACCGCCATCACGGGCCGCGTGCTCGGCAAGCGCGCGGAGGTCACCGCGGTGCTGGTCGACGAGCTGCCGGCCCGTCGCTGGTTCATCGGCGGCGGGGTGCCGGAACACGCCACCGCGCTGCTGGAGATTCGCATCACGGCCGGCACCAACACGCCGGCCGAGAAGGCCGCGTTCATCGAGGCGGCCTTCGCCGAACTGCAGCAGCAGCTCGGGCCGCTGGAGCCGGCCAGCTACGTGGTCGTCCACGAACTGCCCGCCACCGACTGGGGCTACGGCGGCCGCACGCAGGAGGCGCGGCGCCACGCCCGCGTCCCGGCATGAAAAAGCCCGCCGGATGGCGGGCTTTTCGCGATGCGCCGGACCTTACTGGACGGCGATGGTGCGGGCGGTGACGACCGGCTTCTTCTTGGCCAGCGTCAGCGTCAGCACGCCGTTCTCGAGCTTGGCCGAGGTGGCATCGGCATCGATCGCTTCCGGCAGCTCGTAGGCGGCCTGGTACTGGCGCGGCGCTTCGGCGGTGGTCTTCACGCGGACGACGGCGCCGTCGACGTCGATCGTGAGGTGCTCACGGGCGACACCGGGCACGTCGAGCGTGACGGTCCAGCCTGCTCGTCCTGCTGCACCTTCACGCCGCTGGTGAAGGCTTCGGTGAGGAAGCGCTCGAAGCTGCGGTCGAAGCCGCGGGCGGGGGCGAAGGAACGGGTGCGAAGGGCGGGTGCGAAATACATGGTGAACTCCTGTCGTGAATCGTTGCGGACGTGGCGGGATGGGTGCCTGCCCCGTCCCTTAAACTGCGCGGCCCGGATCAGCCGCATGGCACACATCTGCGCACGCTCGCGCTCGTTTCAAGGATCTCGCCCCCATGTTTTTCAGCGCCGCCGCCTCTTGAAATCCGTCGCCGCGGCAGCATTTCTTCCCGCCGCCGCGATCGCCCAGCCCCGCTGCCGCCGGTCCGGCTGGCGATGATCGAAAGCCTTTCGGGCGCGTTCGCCAACACCGGCGAGGCGGTGTTCCGCAACCTGCTGTGGGCGGTGGAGCGCGTCAACGCGCGCGGTGGCGTCGCCACGCCGCAGGGCCGGCGGCTCCTGCAGCTCGAACGCTACGACAGCAAGGGCCAGAACGAGGAGGCGCTGTCCGCATTGCGCGCGGCCATCGACGGTGGCGCGCAGGTGGTGCTGCAGGGCAATTCGTCGGCCACGGCGGCGGCGCTGGTCGATGCGATCGGCCGCCACAACGAACGCGATCCGGCCAAGGCGGTCGTGTTCCTGAACTACTCCGCGGTCGACCCGATCCTGACCAACGAGAAGTGCAGCTTCTGGCATTTCCGCTTCGACGCCCATGCCGACATGCGCATGACGGCCTTGATGGCGGAGCTGCGCGACGATCGCGCGCTGAAGTCGGTGTACCTGTTCGGGCAGGACTACAGCTTCGGCCGTGCGGTGCTGCGCGAGGCACGCCGGCAGCTCGGCGCGCAACGGCCCGACGTGCGGATCGCCGGCGACGAGCTGCATCCGCTGGGCCGCATCAAGGATTTCGCGCCCTACGCCACCAAGATCCAGGCCAGCGGAGCGCAGGCCGTCATCACCGGCAACTGGGGCAACGACCTCACGCTGCTGGTGAAGGCAGCCCGCGACGTCGGCTACGAGGGCAAGTTCTACACGTTCTACGGCAACGCGCTCGGCGCGCCGGCGGCCATCGGCGACGCCGGCATCGGCCGCGTGATCGCGGTGGCCGACTGGCTGCCCAACGTGCCGACGGCGCAGAGCGAGCAGTTCTACCGCGCCTTCCGCCAGCGTTTCCCGAAGCCCACCGAAGACTACGTGCACATGCGCATGCAGCTGATGATCGAGGCGCTGGCGCAGGCGGTCGAGAAGGCCGGCACGGCGGACGCGATCCCGCTGGCGCGAGCGCTGGAGCAGGCCGACGTTTCGCTGTTCGGCCAACAGGGCCGCATGCGCGCGGCGGACCACCAGTTCCAGCAGTCGCTGGTGGTGGGCGTGATGGACAAGCTCGGCGCGCCGGGCGTGAAGTTCGACGTCGAGGGCTCGGGCTACGGCTTCCGCGTCGTGCGGCAGGTGGCGCCGGCGCAGGCGGAGATGCCGCATTCGTGCCGCATGGTCAGGCCGGGGTAGAAAATCGGGAGCGGGAACCCTTGAACGCAGAGGGCGCGGAGAAGGCGCAGAGAACGCAGAGAAGAAATGCTTGAGGTATTCCTTCTGCGACTTCCGCGCATCCTCTGCGCCCTCTGCGTTCAAAGGTCTTGGTTTCCTGAACGACAATTCGCCCATGCGCCAGACCGTCCTCGACCTCGAAGAATCCAAGATCCGTGAAGTGGCGAACGCCGGCATGGGCCGTGCCGACGTGCTGGCTTTCTGGTTCGGCGAGAGCGACGAAGCCACGCCCGATTTCATCCGCGAGGCCGCCATCGCGTCGATCCGCGCGGGTGACACGTTCTACGCGCACAACCTCGGGATGCCCGAGCTGCGCGAGGCCATCGCGGCCTATGCATCGAAGCTGCACGAACCGGTCGGCGCCGACCGGATCGCGGTGACCTCGGGCGGGGTCAACGCGCTGATGCTCGCCTGCCAGGCGTTGGTGGACGCGGGCGACGAAGTGGTGGCGGTCACGCCCGTGTGGCCGAACCTCACCGCGCAGGCCGTGATCATGGTGGGCGCCAACCTGAAGCGCGTCTCGCTGAAGCCGGAGGAGGGCGCCCGGAAGCTCGACCTCCCGGCGCTGCTGGCGGCCATCACGCCGGCCACCAGGCTGCTGATCGTCAACGCGCCCAACAACCCGACCGGCTGGACGCTCACCCGGCACGAGCAGCTCGCCATCCTGGCGCACTGCCGCCGCACCGGCACCGGATCCTGGCCGACGAGGTGTACGAGCGGCTGTACTACGAGCCGACCGCGAACGGCTGCGCGCCGAGCTTCCTCGACGTGGCGGCGCCCGACGACCGCCTGGTGGTCGCGCACAGCTTCTCCAAGAGCTTCCTGATGACGGGCTGGCGCCTCGGCTGGCTGGTGATGCCCGCCTCCATGACCCGCCACATGGGCAAGCTGATCGAGTTCAACACCTCGTGCGCCAGCGTGTTCACGCAGAAAGCGGCGCTGGAGGCGATCCGCCGCACGGACGAAGTCACGCCGCGCGTCGTCGGACACCTCAAGCAGTGCCGCGACACGCTGGTGCCGCTGCTGCAGCAACTCCCCGGCGTGCAGCTCAGCCCGGCGGCGGGCGGCATGTACGCCTTCTTCAAGCTCGACGGCTACGACGATTCGCTGGTGCTGGCGAAGCGGCTGGTGGCCGAAGCCGGCCTCGGCCTGGCCCCCGGCAGCGCCTTCGCGCCCGAGGCGCAGGGCTGGCTGCGCTGGTGCTTCGCCAGCAAGGACCTCGGGCGGCTTCGGCAGGGCGTGGACCGGCTCGGGAGCTGGATCGCGCGCGGTCGGCTATAATCCTCGGGCTTTGCTCCGCAGAGCGCACGTTGGGCCGCAGTTCCGGCAGCCCATCGCAAGTCAACAACTTTCCAAGGACACACCATGACCGCCCTCAACAAGGCAGAGGTCGTCGCCGCCAATGCGCGCGCCGCCAACGATACCGGCAGCCCCGAAGTGCAAGTCGCACTGCTGACCGCCCGCATCAACGAACTCACCCCCCACTTCAAGACGCACGCCAAGGACCACCACGGCCGCCGCGGCTTGCTGCGCATGGTGAACCGTCGCAAGAGCCTGCTGACGTACCTGAAGAACAAGGACGCCTCGCGCTACACCGCGCTGATCGCCAAGCTGGGCCTGCGCAAGTAAGCGCAGCCACCGAATGAACGCCTGAGACGGTTTTCGAACTGGCTCAGGCGTTTTTTACTTCGGAGACCGAGAACCGGATACGCGCTGTGTCATTCCCGGGGGCTTTCGACCGGAGAGTCCTGCAGGAATGGCATCGTGTTCGGCACCAAGGCTCCTTCACAACAACACCAAGGACAAACGAACATGAGCATCTTCAACAAGGTCACCAAGACGTTCCAGTGGGGCGCCCACACCGTCACCCTCGAGACCGGCGAGATCGCCCGCCAGGCCGGCGGCGCCGTGCTGGTCAACATCGACGACACCGTGGTGCTGGCCACCGTGGTCGCGTCCAAGAGCGCCAAGCCGGGCCAGGGACTTCTTCCCGCTGACGGTCGACTACATCGAGAAGACGTACGCCGCCGGCAAGATCCCCGGCAGCTTCTTCAAGCGTGAAGCCAAGCCGTCCGAGCTCGAGACGCTGACCAGCCGCCTGATCGACCGCCCGATCCGCCCGCTGTTCCCCGAAGGCTTCTACAACGAAGTGCACGTGGTGATCCACACCGTGTCGCTGAACCCCGAAGTCGACGCCGACATCGCCGCCATGATCGGCGTGTCCGCGGCGCTGTCGATCTCCGGCATCCCGTTCAACGGCCCGATCGGCGCCGCTCGCGTCGGCTACGTCGACGGCGAGTACGTGCTGAACCCCGGCCAGACCGCCCGCAAGATGTCCGACCTGGACCTGATCGTCGCCGGCACCGAAGCCGCCGTGCTGATGGTCGAATCGGAAGCGCAGCAGCTGTCCGAAGAGATCATGCTGGGCGGCGTGGTGTTCGGCCATGAGCAGAGCAAGATCGCGATCAACGCCATCCACGAACTGGTCCGCGAAGCCGGCAAGCCGGTCTGGGACTGGCAGGCGCCCGCCAAGGACGAAGCCTTCATCGCCAAGGTCAACGGCCGGGCGAAGAGAAGATCCGCGCCGCCTACGGCATCCGCAGCAAGCAGGCCCGCACGCAGGCCCTGCGCGACGCCACCGCTTCCATCCACGCCGCCCTGAAGGAAGAGGGCGCCGCCTTCGACCCGATCAAGGTCGACAACCTGCTGTTCGACATCGAAGCGCGCATCGTGCGCAGCCAGATCCTGTCGGGCGAGCCCCGCATCGACGGCCGCGACACCCGCACCGTGCGCCCGATCGAGATCCGCACCGGCGTGCTGCCCCGCACCCACGGCTCGGCGCTGTTCACGCGCGGCGAGACGCAGGCGCTGGTGATCTCCACGCTGGGCACCGAACGCGATGCGCAGCGCATCGACGCGCTGGCCGGCGAGTACGAAGACCGCTTCCTGTTCCACTACAACATGCCTCCCTTCGCCACCGGCGAAACCGGCCGCATGGGCTCGACCAAGCGCCGCGAAGTGGGCCACGGCCGCCCGGCCAAGCGCGCGCTGATCCCGGTGCTGCCGTCCAAGGAAGAATTCCCGTACGTGATGCGCGTGGTCTCCGAGATCACCGAGTCCAACGGCTCGTCCTCGATGGCTTCGGTCTGCGGCGGCTGCCTGTCGCTGATGGACGCCGGCGTTCCGATGAAGGCCCACGTGGCCGGCATCGCCATGGGCCTGATCAAGGACGGCAACCGCTTCGCCGTGCTGACCGACATCCTGGGCGACGAGGACCACCTCGGCGACATGGACTTCAAGGTGGCCGGCACCGTCAACGGCGTCACGGCGCTGCAGATGGACATCAAGATCCGGGGCATCACCAAGGAAATCATGCAGGTCGCCCTGGCGCAGGCCAAGGAAGCGCGCATGCACATCCCGGGCAAGATGCAGGAAGCGCTGGGCGAGGCCAAGACCGAGGTGAGCAACTTCGCGCCCCGCCTGTTCACGATGAAGATCAACCCCGAGAAGATCCGCGACGTGATCGGCAAGGGCGGCGCCGTCATCCGCGCGCTGACCGAAGAGACCGGCACGCAGATCGACATCGGCGAAGACGGCACCATCACCATCGCCTCGACCGACCCGGCCAAGGCCGACGAGGCCAAGCGCCGCATCGAGCAGATCACCGCGGAAGTGGAGATCGGCAAGGTCTACGAAGGCCCGATCACCAAGATCCTGGACTTCGGCGCGCTGGTCAACCTGCTGCCCGGCAAGGACGGCCTTCTGCACATCAGCCAGATCGCCCACGAGCGCGTGGAGAAGGTCACCGACTACCTGTCCGAAGGCCAGGTCGTCAAGGTCAAGGTGCTCGAGACCGACGAGAAGGGCCGCGTCAAGCTGTCCATGAAGGCGCTGCTGGACCGTCCGGAAGGCTTCCGGGAACAACAGGGCGAATTCCGCGGCGACCGCGGTGACCGCGGCCCGCGCGGCGACCGTGGCGATCGCGGCCCGCGCGGCGGCGACCGTGGTGACCGCGGCGAACCGCGCGGTGACCGCGGCGAGCCCCGTGGCGATCGTGGGGAGCCCCGTGGCGACCGCAACGAGCCGCGTGGCGAGCGTGGAGAAACCCGTGGCGACCGCGGCGAGCCGCAGCAGCGCCCCGAGCGCAACGAAGAGCCCGGCGGCCCGCAGGGCGGCCAGCAGGGCTGATCGGTCGCGACCGTCATGCAAGCGATCGAGATCAGCCAGTACGGCGCGCCCGAAGTGCTGCGCCTGGCCGAGCGCCCCGACCCTGTCGCGGGCGCCGGTGAGGTGCTCATCCGGGTCGCGGCCAGCGGCATCAACCGGCCCGACGTGCTGCAGCGCACGGGGAACTACCCCGTGCCGCCCGGCGCATCGGACCTGCCCGGCCTGGAACTGGCCGGCGAGATCGTCGGCGGCGACGCGCCAGCGATGGCCGCCGCCGGCTTCAAGCTCGGCGACCACGTCTGTGCGCTGGTCGCCGGCGGCAGCTACGCGCAACTGTGCGTGGCGCCGGTCGGCCAGTGCCTGCCCGTGCCCAAGGGCATGAGCGACGTCGAGGCAGCGACGCTGCCGGAGACGTTCTTCACCGTGTGGAGCAACGTGTTCGACCGCGGCCGCCTGAAGGCCGGCGAAACCTTCATGGTGCAGGGCGGCACCAGCGGCATCGGCGTGACCGCGATCCAGATGGCGAAAGCCATGGGCGCGACGGTCATCGCCACCGCGGGTTCCGACGACAAGTGCAAGGCCTGCCTCGATCTCGGGGCCGACCACGCCATCAACTACAAGACGCAGGACTTTGCCGAGGAAGCCAAGAAGCTCACCGGCGGCAAGGGCGTCGACGTCATCCTCGACATGGTCGCGGGCGACTACGTGGCCCGCGAGATCTCCTGCTTGGCCGAAGACGGCCGGCTGGTCATCATCGCGGTGCAGGGCGGGACCAAGTCGGACTTCAACGCCGGCCGTGCTGCGGCGCCGCCTGACGATCACCGGTTCCACGTTGCGGCCCCGGCCGGTGGCGTTCAAGGCCGACATCGCCGCGTCGCTCAAGGCCAAGGTGTGGCCGCTGATCGAGGCGGGCAAGATCAAGCCGGTCATCCACAGCCGCTTCCCGGCCGCGGACGCTCCGAAGGCGCACGCGCTCATGGAAACCAACCAGCACATCGGCAAGATCGTGCTCACCGGTAATGAAGCAGAAACTCATCGCCGGCAACTGGAAGATGAACGGCAGCCTGGAGGCCAACGACGCGCTCGTGCGCGCGGTGGCCGCCGGGATGCAGGACGCGAAGTGCGACGTCGCGCTGTGCGTGCCCGCGCCTTACCCGGCGCAGGTGCAGATGCTCAAGGCCGGGTCGAAGCTCGACATCGGTGCGCAGGACGTCTCCCAGCACGCCGGCGGCGCGTTCACCGGCGAGGTGTCGGCGCCCATGCTGCGCGAGTTCGGCGTGCGCTATGCGATCGTCGGCCACTCCGAGCGGCGCCAGTACCACGGCGAAACCGATGCCGTGGTGGCCGAGAAGGCGAAGACGGCGTTGGCCCACGGCGTGACGCCGATCGTCTGCGTCGGCGAAACGCTGGCGCAGCGCGAAGCGGGCCAGACCGAGGAAGTGGTCAAGCGCCAGATGGCCGCCGTGATTCACGTCAACGGCCATTGCATCAGCGAAATCGTCGTGGCCTACGAACCCGTCTGGGCGATCGGCACCGGCAAGACCGCAACGCCCGCGCAGGCAGCGGAAGTCCACGCCCTGCTGCGCAAGCAGCTGCTGGCGGCTTCGGCGCATGCCGGCCGCGTGCCCATCCTCTACGGCGGCAGCATGAACGCGGCCAATGCCGCGAGCCTGCTGGCGCAGCCGGACATCGACGGCGGCCTCATCGGCGGTGCTTCGCTGAAGGCGCCCGATTTCCTGCAGATCATCGCGGCCGCCAGCGCGTGAGCGCGGCGGCAGCCACAACAATTAGGAGTGATTGAATGAATGTCCTGTTGACCATCGTCCTGGCGGTCCAGATGCTGACCGCCCCGGGCATGATCGGCCTGATCCTGGTGCAGCACGGCAAGGGCGCCGACATGGGCGCGGCTTTCGGCAGCGGCTCGTCGGGCAGCCTGTTCGGCGCGTCCGGCAGCGCCAACTTCCTGTCGCGCACCACCGGTATCCTGGCCGCCGTGTTCTTCGCCTGCACGCTGCTGCTGGCCTACTTCGGCAACGCCCGCCCGGCGGGTTCGGGCAGCGTGCTCGAGCGCGCCGGCATCCCGGCCCCGGCAGCCTCGGCCCCCGCCGTGCCCGTTGGCCCCGCAGGCCAGATCCCGGGCGGCGCCACCTCCGTTCCCGCACCGCAAGGCCCGGCAACCAGCCCGGGTACCGGTGCTCCCGCCGTGCCGGCTTCCGGCGCCGGCGCGATCCCGACGAAGTAGTAGTCCTGCGTAAGCTCTGCTGCGCTGCGGTAAGGGCTTCGATTCGGAGTACACTTCACGGTTGTCCGGTGCGGCGCGCGTTTCTCCTGTGAAACGCACTCCTCATGCCCCACCGGAAGCGTTCAGACATGCCGTCGTGGTGAAATTGGTAGACACGCTATCTTGAGGGGGTAGTGGCGAAAGCTGTGCGAGTTCGAGTCTCGCCGACGGCACCAGACTACAAGAGCCTGCCGGGCACTGCATCGGCAGGCAACATTCCAAAGCCTGCCGCAGATGAACCTCGACCAGTACCTCCCTGTCCTCCTGTTCATCCTCGTAGGCCTCGGCGTCGGCGTCGCTCCCCGGGTGCTGGGCTGGGCGATCTCCACGGGCATGGGCGTCAACAAGCCCGATGCCGCCAAGAACTCCCCGTACGAGTGCGGCTTCGAAGCCTTCGAAGACGCGCGGATGAAGTTCGACGTGCGCTACTACCGGTGGCCATCCTCTTCATCCTGTTCGACCTCGAGATCGCCTTTCTCTTCCCCCTGGGCCGTGGCGCTCAAGGAGATCGGCCCCGTCGGCTTCTGGGCCATGATGGTTTTCCTCGCCATCCTGGTCGTCGGCTTCATCTACGAATGGAAGAAGGGCGCGCTCGACTGGGAGTGAGCTCCCGGGCGCGTTCCTCGCTCACGAAAGCTTGATATGGCGAACCAAGGCATCCTCGACAAAGGTGTCGTGACCACGACCGTGGACTCGGTGATCAACTGGGCCAAGACCGGCTCGCTCTGGCCGATGACTTTCGGCCTGGCCTGCTGCGCGGTGGAAATGATGCACGCGGGCGCGGCCCGCTACGACATCGACCGCTTCGGCATGCTGTTCCGGCCCAGCCCGCGCCAGTCCGACCTGATGATCGTGGCCGGCACGCTGTGCAACAAGATGGCACCGGCGCTGCGCAAGGTGTACGACCAGATGGCCGAACCGCGCTGGGTGCTCTCGATGGGCACCTGCGCCAACGGCGGCGGCTACTACCACTACAGCTACTCGGTGGTGCGCGGCTGCGACCGCATCGTGCCGGTCGACGTCTACGTGCCGGGCTGCCCGCCGACGGCCGAGGCGCTGCTGTACGGAATCATCCAGCTGCAGCAGAAGATCCGCCGCACGCAGACCATCGCGCGCGCCTGAGGGAAGCCATGAACGCCGCTGCCCTCTCCCTCCATCCCGAAGCCACGCGCGACGCCGTCGCGGCCGCGCTGGGCGACAAGGCCAAGTCCATCGACCTGCGCCTGGGCGAAGTGACCGTCGTGGTCCGCGCCGCCGACTACCTCGCGGCCGCCCGCATCCTCAAGGACGCGCCGGGCTGCGCCTTCGAGCAGCTGATCGACGTCTGCGGCGTCGACTACTCCGAGTACAAGGCCGGCGAATGGGACGGCCCGCGCTACGCCGTGGTGTCGCACCTGCTGTCGGTCAGCCTGAACCAGCGCGTGCGGCTGCGCGTGTTCGCACCGGACGACGACATGCCGGTGGTCGATTCGCTGACCGAACTCTGGTCGTCGGCCAACTGGTTCGAGCGCGAAGCCTTCGACCTGTACGGCATCGTGTTCGAAGGCCACTCCGACCTGCGCCGCATCCTCACCGACTACGGCTTCATCGGCCACCCGTTCCGCAAGGACTTCCCGGTGTCGGGCCACGTCGAGATGCGCTACGACCCCGAGCGCAAGCGCGTGATCTACCAGCCCGTGACGATCGAGCCGCGCGAAATCACGCCGCGGATCATCCGGGAAGAGAAGTACGGGGGCTGCAGTGAACTTCCGGACACCGAATGCGGGAACGAACGCAGAGGTCGCAAAGGATTCGCAGAAGTCGCAGAAGGAGAAATCCTTTGATGTCTTTTCTGCGAGTTCTGCGAACACTCTGCGCCCTCTGCGTTCCGGTTGTTCCAACGGCGCTTGAACCATGGCTGAAATCAAGAACTACACCCTCAACTTCGGCCCGCAGCACCCGGCCGCGCACGGCGTGCTGCGCCTGGTGCTGGAGCTCGACGGCGAAGTGATCCAGCGCGCCGACCCGCACATCGGCCTGCTGCACCGCGCCACCGAAAAGCTGGCCGAGACCAAGACCTACCTGCAGGCCCTGCCGTACATGGACCGCCTCGACTACGTGTCGATGATGTCCAACGAGCACGCCTACTGCCCGGCCATCGAGAAGCTGCTCGGCGTCGACGTGCCGATCCGCGCGCAGTACATCCGCGTGATGTTCTCCGAGATCACCCGCCTGCTCAACCACCTGATGTGGCTGGGCGCGCACGGCCTCGACTGCGGCGCGATGAACATGCTGATCTACTGCTTCCGCGAGCGGGAAGACCTGTTCGACATGTACGAAGCGGTGTCGGGCGCGCGCATGCACGCGGCCTACTTCCGTCCGGGCGGCGTCTACCGCGACCTGCCGGATTCGATGCCGCAGTACCGCGCCAGCAAGGTCCGCAACCAGCGCGAGATCACGCGCATGAACGAAGACCGCCGGGGTTCGCTGCTGGACTTCATCGAGTCGTTCACCCAACGCTTCCCGAAGTACGTCGACGAGTACGAGACGCTGCTGACCGAGAACCGCATCTGGAAGCAGCGCACCGTGGGCGTCGGCGTCGTCACGCCGGAACGCGCGCTCAACCTGGGCTTCACGGGCGCGATGCTGCGCGGCTCGGGCGTGCTGTGGGACCTGCGCAAGTCGCAGCCCTACGAGGTCTACGACCAGATGGATTTCGACATCCCGCTGGGCCGCACCGGCGACTGCTACGACCGCTACCTCGTGCGCGTGCAGGAGCTGCGCGAGTCCAACCGCATCATCAAGCAGTGCGTCGACTGGCTGCGCGTCAACCCCGGCCCCGTCATCACCGACAACCACAAGGTGGCGCCGCCGGACCGCGAATCCATGAAGTCGAACATGGAAGAGCTCATCCACCACTTCAAGCTGTTCTCCGAAGGCATGCGCGTCCCCGAGGGCGAGTCGTATGCGGCGGTGGAACACCCCAAGGGCGAGTTCGGCATCTACATCGTGAGCGACGGCGCCAACAAGCCGTACCGCCTGAAGATCCGCGCCCCCGGCTTCGCCCACCTCGCCTCGATGGACGAGATGGCGCGCGGCCACATGATCGCCGACGGTGTCGCCATCATCGGAACGATGGACATCGTCTTCGGAGAGATCGACCGATGATCAACGAGACCACCCGCGCGCGCTTCGACCGCGAAGTCGCCAAGTACCCGCCGGACCAGAAGCAGTCGGCCGTGATGGCCCTGCTGGCCATCGTGCAGCAGAACGAGGGCTACGTCGGCCCCGAGGCCGAGAAGGAAGTCGCCGACTACCTCGGCATGCCGCCGATCGCCGTCCACGAGGTCACCACCTTCTACAACATGTACAACCAGCGCAAGCTGGGCAAGTACAAGCTGAACGTCTGCACCAACCTGCCGTGCCAGCTGCGCGACGGCCAGAAGGCGCTGCAGCACCGGAGCACAAGCTCGGCGTGGCCATGGGCGAGACCACGCCCGACGGCCTGTTCACGCTGCAGCAGAGCGAATGCCTCGGCGCCTGCGCCGACTCGCCGGTGATGCTGGTCAACGACCGCACGATGTGCAGCTTCATGAGCAACGACAAGCTCGACCAGCTGATCGACGGCCTGAAGGGAGCTTCCGCATGAACGCCCAGCAAGTGCTGCAGCAGTTCCGGGCGACGGGCGTCCAGACCTGTTTCCACGGCCGCCACATCGCGCCGCAGATCTACAAGGATCTCGACGGCACGAACTGGCGCCTGAAGGACTACGAAGCGCGCGACGGCTACGTGGCGCTGCGCAAGATCCTGACCGAGGGCCTGACGCAGGACCAGGTGATCGCCACCGTCAAGGAATCGGCGCTGCGAGGCCGCGGCGGCGCGGGCTTCCCGACCGGCCTGAAGTGGAGCTTCATGCCCCGCCAGTTCCCCGGCCAGAAGTACCGGTGTGCAACTCCGACGAAGGCGAGCCGGGCACCTGCAAGGACCGCGACATCCTGCAGTTCAACCCGCACATCGTCATCGAGGGGATGATCATCGCCGCCTACGCGATGGGCATCTCGGTGGGCTACAACTACATCCACGGCGAGATCTTCCAGACCTACGAGCGCTTCGAGGAAGCGCTGGACGAAGCGCGCGCCGCCGGCTACCTCGGCGACAAGATCATGGGTTCGTCGTTCAACTTCCAGTTGCACGCGTCCCACGGCTTCGGCGCCTACATCTGCGGCGAGGAAACCGCGCTGCTCGAGTCGCTCGAAGGCAAGAAGGGCCAGCCGCGCTTCAAGCCGCCGTTCCCGGCCAGCTTCGGCCTGTACGGCAAGCCGACCACGATCAACAACACCGAGACCTTCGCGGCGGTGCCCTGGATCATCCGCAACGGCGGCCGGGCCTTCCTCGAAGTCGGCAAGCCCAACAACGGCGGCACCAAGATTTATTCGGTCTCGGGCGACGTCGAATGGCCCGGCAACTACGAAGTCCCGCTGGGCACCCCTTTCAGCAAGCTGCTGGAGCTCGCCGGCGGCGTGCGCGGCGGCCGCAAGCTCAAGGCCGTGATCCCCGGCGGATCGTCGGCGCCGGTGCTGCCGGCCGACGTGATGATGCAGTGCACGATGGACTACGACTCCATCGCCAAGGCGGGCTCGATGCTCGGCTCGGGCGCCGTGATCGTCATGGACGAGACGCGCGACATGGTCGAGTCGCTGCTGCGCCTGTCGTACTTCTACATGCACGAGTCGTGCGGCCAGTGCACGCCCTGCCGCGAAGGCACGGGCTGGCTGTGGCGCGTGGTCGACCGCATCCACAACGGCAGCGGCAAGCCTTCGGACATCGACCTGCTGAACTCGGTCGCCGACAACATCCGGGGCCGCACGATCTGCGCGCTCGGCGACGCGGCGGCCATGCCGGTGCGCGCCATGATCAAGCACTTCCGCCACGAGTTCGAGGCGAAGATCGCCGCCGTGACCGTTGCAAGCCCCTCACCCCAACCCTCTCCCCAGAGGGGAGAGGGAGTACAAGCATGATCGAGATCAACCTAGACGGACAACAGGTCTCGGTGCCCGAGGGCAGCATGGTGATGCATGCGGCCGAGGCCGCCGCCGGCACCTACATCCCGCACTTCTGCTACCACAAGAAGCTCTCCATCGCCGCCAACTGCCGCATGTGCCTGGTGGACGTGGAGAAGGCGCCCAAGCCCATGCCGGCCTGCGCCACGCCCGTCACCAACGGGATGATCGTGCGCACGCGCAGCGAGAAGGCCATCAAGGCGCAGCAGTCGGTGATGGAGTTCCTGCTGATCAACCATCCGCTCGACTGCCCGATCTGCGACCGGGGCGGCGAATGCCAGCTGCAGGACCTGGCCGTCGGCTACGGCGGTTCTTCCTCGCGCTACGAGGAAGAAAAGCGCGTGGTGCTGCACAAGGACGTCGGCCCGCTGATCTCCATGGAGGAGATGAGCCGCTGCATCCACTGCACCCGCTGCGTGCGCTTCGGCCAGAAATCGCCGGCGTGATGGAGCTCGGCATGCTGCATCGTGGCGAGCACGCCGAGATCACCACGGTGCTGGGCGACACGGTGGACTCCGAAGTCTCCGGCAACATGATCGACCTGTGCCCGGTCGGCGCGCTGACGTCGAAGCCGTTCCGCTACAGCGCCCGCAACTGGGAACTGTCGCGCCGCAAGAGCGTGAGCCCGCACGATGGCACCGGCGCCAACCTGCTGGTGCAGGTCAAGAACAACAAGGTGATGCGCGTCCTCCCGCTGGAGAACAACGACGTCAACGAGATGTGGCTCGCCGACCGCGACCGCTTCTCGTACGAAGCGCTCAACACGTCCGAACGCCTGACCTCGCCGATGCTCAAGCAAGGCGGCGAGTGGAAGCCGGTCGACTGGCAAACCGCTCTGGAATATGTCGCGAACGGCCTGAAGCAGGTCAAGCAGCAGCACGGCGCGCAAGCGATCGGCGCGCTGGTTGCTCCGCAGAGCACCGTCGAGGAACTGTTCCCCGGCCGGCAAGCTGGTGCGCGGCCTCGGCAGCGAGAACATCGACCACCGCCTGCGCAACGCCGAATTCCCCGCGAACGAAGGCGTCCGCTGGCTTGGCACTTCCATCGCATCGCTGTCGACGCTGCAAGGCGCGCTGGTGATCGGCTCGAACCTGCGCAAGGACCATCCGCTGTTCGCGCTGCGCGTGCGCGGCGCCGTGCGCAACGGCGCGCGCGTGGCCGTCATCAACGACCGCGACAACGACTGGGCGATGACGCTGGTCGGCAAGCACATCGCGCCCGCCGGCCAGTGGCTGCAGGCGCTGGCCGACGTCGCTGCCGCGATCGGCGGCGAGAAGGGCACTTCCGCGCCGGTGCAAGGCAATGCCACCGACAACGCCAAGGCGGTCGCCGCTTCGCTGCTGTCCGGTGAACGCAAGGCCATCCTGCTGGGCAACGCCGCGGCGCATCACGCGCAGGCTTCGTCGCTACTGGCGCTGGCGAACTGGATCGGCCAGCAGACCGGCGCCACCGTCGGCTACCTCACTGAAGCCGGCAACACCGTCGGCGCGCAGTTGGTGAACGCGCTGCCGGGGCAGGGCGGATTGAACGCCGGTCAGATGCTGGCAGGCGGCCTCAAGGCCGCGATTCTGCTGAACACCGAACCGCAGTTCGACGCTGCCGCCGGAGCCGCTGGCCGGCGGGCGCCGACATGGTGATCTCGCTGAACGCGTTCAAGGCCAACCGGACATCGCCGACGTGCTGCTGCCCGTCGCGCCGTTCACGGAAACCCCGGGCACCTTCGTCAATGCCGAAGGCCGCGTGCAAAGCTTCCATGCCGTCGTCAAGCCGCTGGGCGAGACGCGCCCCGCCCGGAAGGTGTTGCGCGTGCTGGCCAACCTGCTGGGCCTGCAAGGCTTCGAATACGAGTCGGCGCAAGAGGTGCTGGCCGCCGCGCGTGGCGCGGATGCCGGCCAGGCGATGGTGCAGGGCGCACTGAACAACGCCACGAACGCTTCCATCCGCATGGGTGAACAGGCCGGCACGCCGGTCACGGCTTCGATCTACCAGGTCGACGGCATCGTGCGCCGCGCGCCTTCGCTGCAACTCACGGCCGACGCCCGGGTCGCCACGGAGGTGGCGGCATGATCGACACGATGTACGGCTTCGGCAACGGGCTGATCGGCGCGCCGTGGTGGACCGGCATCGGCTGGCCCATCGTCTGGAACCTGATCAAGATCGTGGCCGTGGTGCTGCCGCTGCTGGGCGCCGTCGCCTACCTCACGCTGTGGGAGCGCAAGGCCATCGGCTTCACGCAGGTGCGGCCCGGCCCGAACCGCGTGGGCCCGTTCGGCCTGCTGACCCCGATCGCCGACGCGCTCAAGCTGCTCACCAAGGAGATCATCCTTCCGACGGTGGCCAACAAGGGCCTGTTCCTGCTCGGCCCGATCATGACCATCATGCCGGCGCTGGCCGCGTGGGTCGTGATCCCCTTCGGCCCCGAAGCGGCGCTGTCGAACATCAACGCGGGCCTGCTGTTCCTGATGGCGATCACCTCGCTCGAGGTGTACGGCGTGATCATCGCCGGCTGGGCGTCGAACTCGAAGTACGCCTTCCTCGGCGCGCTGCGCGCTTCCGCGCAGATGGTCAGCTACGAGATCGCCATGGGCTTCTGCCTGGTGGTGGTGCTGATGGTCGCCGGCAGCCTGAACATGACCGAGATCGTGCTGTCGCAGGACCGCGGCTACTTCGCCTCGATCGGCATCAACGTCCTGTCGTGGAACTGGCTGCCGCTGCTGCCGATCTTCTTCGTCTACTTCATCTCGGGCCTGGCGGAAACCAACCGCCACCCGTTCGACGTCGTCGAAGGCGAGTCGGAGATCGTCGCCGGCCACATGGTCGAATACTCGGGCATGAGCTTCGCCATGTTCTTCCCGGCCGAGTACTGCAACATGTGGCTCGTCTCGATCCTGGCGGTCATCATGTTCCCGGGCGGCTGGCTGCCCATCATCGACGCGCCGCTGCTGAACTGGATCCCCGGCTGGATCTGGCTGTTCGGCAAGACCTTCCTCATGGTCACCATGTTCCTGTGGATCCGTTCCACCTTCCCGCGCTACCGCTATGACCAGATCATGCGCCTGGGCTGGAAGATCTTCATCCCCGTCACGCTGGTCTGGCTGATCGTGATCGGCGCGTGGATGCAAACCCCGTACAACATCTTCAAGTGATAAACATGTGCCCCCAAGCTCACGTTCGTTCGCGGCCCCCGAGGGGGCGCATGCCTCCCTTGAGGCGGCTCGGCGGGAGGCATAACATGTCCTCCCAAACACTGGCACCCAACCGCAGCGCCTTTTCGCTGAAGGACTTCCTCTCCAGCTTCATGCTGCTGGAGCTGTTCAAGGGCCTGCGCGTCACGGGCAAGTACTTCTTCGCCCGCAAGATCACCGTGCAGTTCCCCGAGGAGAAGACGCCGCTGTCGCCGCGCTTCCGCGGCCTGCACGCGCTGCGCCGCTACGAGAACGGCGAAGAGCGCTGCATCGCCTGCAAGCTGTGCGAAGCGGTCTGCCCCGCGATGGCGATCACCATCGAGAGCGAACAGCGCGCCGACGGCACCCGCCGCACCACGCGCTACGACATCGACCTGACCAAGTGCATCTTCTGCGGCTTCTGCGAGGAAAGCTGCCCGGTCGACTCGATCGTGGAAACCCACGTGCTCGAGTACCACGGCGAGAAGCGCGGCGACCTTTACTTCACCAAGGACATGCTGCTGGCCGTCGGCGACCGCTACGAAGCCGAGATCGCCGAGCGGCGCGCGGCCGACGCCAAGTACCGCTGAAGCCGGGCGAAAGAACAACGACATGGACGTCCGAACCGGTCTCTTCTATCTGTTCTCGGTGGTGCTGCTGTTCGCGGCCTTCCGCGTGATCACCGCGCGCAACCCGGTGTATGCCGCGCTGTACCTGGTGCTCACCTTCTTCCGGGCTTCCGGCATCTGGCTGCTGCTGCGCGCCGAGTTCCCCGCCATCACGCTGGTGCTGGTCTACGTCGGCGCCGTGATGGTGCTGTTCCTGTTCGTGGTGATGATGCTGGACATCGACGTCGACGCCTTGCGTGCCGGGTTCTGGAAGCACTTCCCGATCGCGGCCAGCGTCGGCGCGTTGATCGCCCTCGAAATGGCGGCCGTGCTGATGGGCGGCTTCCGCGCCAGCGAAGAGCCGCGCGCCTTGCCCGGCGTCGCCGCGGCGGCACAGGCCGGCGTGCAGTTCTCCAACACCAAGGAACTGGGCAAGCTGCTCTATTCCGAATACCTGTACCCGCTGGAGATCGCGGCCGTGCTGCTGCTGGTGGCGATCATCGCCGCCATCGCGCTGACGCTGCGCCATCGCAAGGACAGCAAGCAGTTCGACCCGGCGCAGGCCGTGCGCGTGCGCGCTTCCGACCGCCTGCAGGTGATCAAGGTGGCGCCGACGCGCCCCGCCGCCCCGCCTGCAGCGCCCGACACCCCGGCCGCGGAGACCAAGTGATGAGCCTGACCCTCGGCCACTACCTGACGCTGGGCGCGATCCTGTTCGCGCTGTCCGTCATCGGCATCTTCCTGAACCGCCGCAACCTCATCGTGCTGCTGATGTGCATCGAACTGATGCTGCTGGCGGTCAACATGAACTTCGTGGCGTTCTCCTACTACCTGGGCGACATGCACGGCCAGTGTTCGTGTTCTTCATCCTGACAGTCGCCGCCGCCGAATCCGCGATCGGCCTGGCGATCCTGGTGCTGCTGTTCCGCAACAAGAACAACATCAGCGTCGAAGAACTGAACACCCTCAAGGGCTAAGACCAGAAGAGCCCCAAGAAACATGGCTACCACCCTCAATGCAGCCACGCTGCTCGCCGTCCCGCTCGCGCCGCTCGCCGGCGCCGTGCTGGCCGGCATCTTCGGCACGGCCTTCGGCGGCAACTGGATCGGCCGCCGCCTGTCGCACACACTGACCATCCCGGGCGTGTTCATCGCGTTCGTGATCTCGGCGATGACGCTCAAGAGCGTCGCCGTCGACGGCGCGCACTTCAACCAGACGCTGTACGAGTGGATGGTGATCGGCGGACTGAAGATGGAAGTCGGCTTCCTGGTCGACGGCCTCACCGCCATGATGATGTGCGTGGTGACCTTCGTCTCGCTGATGGTGCACATCTACACCATCGGCTACATGGAGGAAGACGAAGGCTACAACCGCTTCTTCGGCTACATCTCGCTGTTCACGTTCTCGATGCTCATGCTGGTCATGAGCAACAACTTCCTGCAGCTGTTCTTCGGCTGGGAAGCGGTGGGCCCGGTGTCGTACCTGCTGATCGGCTTCTGGTTCACCAAGCCGACGGCGGTGTTCGCCAACATGAAGGCCTTCCCGGTCAACCGGGTCGGCGACTTCGGCTTCATCCTGGGCATCGGCCTGATCGCCGCCTATGCCGGCACGCTGAACTACGGCGAAACCTTCGCCAAGGCCGGCACGCTGGGCGGCACCGCCTTCGGCTACGGCACCGACTGGCAACTGATCACGGTCATCTGCATCTGCCTGTTCATCGGCGCCATGGGCAAGAGCGCGCAGTTCCCGCTGCACGTGTGGCTGCCCGATTCGATGGAAGGCCCGACGCCCATCTCCGCGCTGATCCACGCGGCCACGATGGTGACGGCCGGCATCTTCATGGTGGCGCGCATGTCGCCGCTGTTCGAACTGTCCGATACGGCGCTGTCGTTCATCCTCGTGATCGGCGCCATCACGGCGTTGTTCATGGGCTTCCCGGGCATCATCCAGAACGACATCAAGCGCGTGGTCGCGTACTCCACGCTGTCGCAGCTCGGGTACATGACGGTGGCGCTGGGCGCGTCCGCGTACTCGGTCGCGGTATTCCACCTGATGACGCACGCGTTCTTCAAGGCGCTGCTGTTCCTCGCCGCCGGCTCCGTGATCATCGGCATGCACCACAACCAGGGACATCCGCTGGATGGGCAACGTCAAGAAGTACATGCCCATCACCGGATCACGTCGCTGCTCGGCTCGCTGGCCCTGATCGGCACGCCGCTGTTCGCCGGCTTCTACTCGAAGGACTCCATCATCGAGGCCGTGCACGCCAGCACGCTGCCGGGCTCCGGCTTCGCGTACTTCGCGGTGATGGCGGGCGTGTTCGTCACGGCCTTCTATTCCTTCCGCATGTACTTCCCGGTGTTCCACGGCAAGGAACGCTTCGACCAGAACCCCGATGCGCACCACGCGCACTACTCGGACGAAGAGCCGGACGTGCAGGGCCATGCCGCACACAAGGACGACCATGGCCACCATGGCCACGACGACCATCATGAGCCGCACGAGTCGCCCCGGGTCGTGACCGCGCCGCTGCTGCTGCTGGCGCTGCCCTCCGTCGTGATCGGTTTCCTCACCATCCAGCCGATGCTGTACGGCGAGTTCTTCAAGGACGCGATCTTCGTCGACGCTGCGAAGCACCCGGCCATGGCGCACATGGCCGAACACTTCCACGGCGCGGTGGCGATGGCGCTGCACGGCTTCCTCACGCCGGTGTTCTGGCTGGCGCTGGCCGGCGTCGTGCTGGCCTGGTACATGTACCTGAAGAATCCGGCGCTGCCGGCCGCCATCCAGCGTCGCGTGCAGCCGATCTACACGCTGCTGGACAACAAGTACTACATGGACTGGATCAACGAGAACATCCCCGGCGCGCGCGGCGCGGGGCCTCGGCACCGGACTGTGGAAGGGCGGCGACCGGGGCGTGATCGAGCGCATCTTCGTCAACGGCAGCGCGAAGCTGGTGGGCAGGTTCTCGGGCGTCATCCGCTGGGTGCAGTCGGGCTACATCTACCACTACGCGTTCGCCATGCTGCTGGGCATCGTCGTGCTGATGACGTACTTCGTCAGCTGGCCGATGGTCCAGAATGGCTCGCGAAGTAGAGGAACAACAACAATGCAAACGGGACTCTTGAGCCTGGCCATCTGGACGCCGATCGTCTTCGGCGTCATCCTGCTCGCGCTGGGGCGCGACGACCGAGCCCGCGCGGTGCGCTGGATCGCGCTGATCGGCGCGATCGTCAGCTTCCTCGTCACGCTGCCGCTGTACGGCGGCTTCGACACCGCAACCTCGGCGATGCAGTTCGTCGAGAAGGCGCCCTGGATAGCGCGCTTCAACGTCAGCTACCACCGGGCGTGGACGGCATCTCGTTCTGGTTCGTGCTGCTCACGGCCTTCATCACCGTGGTCGTCGTGATCGCCGGCTGGGAAGTGATCACCGAACGCGTCAACCAGTACTACGGCGCCTTCCTGATCCTCTCGGGCCTGATGATCGGCGTGTTCTGCGCGCTCGACGCGGTGCTGTTCTACACGTTCTTCGAAGCCACGCTGATCCCGATGTACCTGATCATCGGCATCTGGGGCGGCCCGAACAAGATCTACGCGGCGTTCAAGTTCTTCCTCTACACGCTGCTCGGCTCGCTGCTGATGCTGATCGCGCTGGTGTACCTGTACACCAAGTCCGGCGGCAGCTTCGACATCCTCACGTGGCACAAGCTGCCGCTGTCGGGCACCGCGCAGACGCTGCTGTTCTTCGGCTTCTTCGCGGCCTTCGCCGTCAAGGTGCCGATGTGGCCGGTGCACACCGGCTGCCCGACGTGCACGTCGAGGCGCCCACCGGCGGCTCCGCCGTGCTGGCCGCGATCATGCTGAAGCTGGGCGCCTACGGCTTCCTTCGGTTCTCGATGCCGATCGCGCCCGACGCCGCCCGTGAATGGGCCTGGCTGATGATCGCGCTGTCGCTCATCGCCGTGATCTACGTCGGCCTGGTCGCGATGGTGCAGCAGGACATGAAGAAGCTGGTGGCCTATTCGTCGGTCGCCCACATGGGCTTCGTCACGCTCGGCTTCTTCATCTTCAACGACCTCGGTGTCGCCGGCGGTATCGTGCAGATGATCGCCCACGGCTTCGTCTCGGCCGCCATGTTCCTGTGCATCGGCGTGCTGTACGACCGCGTGCACTCGCGCCAGATCGCCGACTACGGCGGGGTCGCCAACACCATGCCGGTGTTCGCCGCCTTCGCGTGCTGTTCTCGATGGCCAACGCGGGCCTCCCGGGCACCGCGGGCTTCGTCGGCGAGTGGATGGTGATCCCGGGCGCCGTGAAGCACAACTTCTGGATCGGCACGGGGGCCGCCACCGCGCTGATCCTCGGCGCGTCGTACACGCTGTGGATGGTCAAGCGGGTCTACTTCGGCCCGGTGGCCAACGACAACGTGCGCACGCTCACCGACATCAGCGCCCGCGAGTTCCTGATGCTCGGCATCCTGGCCGCGGCCGTCCTCTACATGGGCGTCCACCCGAAACCCTTCACCGACATCATGAATGCGTCGGTGGCCGACTTCCTGAAGCACGTCGCGGTTTCGAAGCTGTGACGGAGCAAACCAAATGATCGACAAACTGAGCCTGATCGTCGTCTCGCCCGAGATCCTGCTGCTGGTGATGGCCTGCGTCATCGCGCTGGTGGACCTGGGCGTGAAGAGCCGGCTGCGCGACCTCACGTACTGGCTCACCATGGCCACGCTGGCCGTGGTCGCCTGGTTCTGCGCCGACTTCGCCATGCGCGGCGAGACGCTGTACGCCTTCGGCAAGATGGTCGTGTCCGACCCCATGGGCAATTGGCTGAAGTGCTTCGCGACGCTCGCCATGATGGTGTGCCTGGTCTACGGCCGCCCGTACGCCGGCGACCGCGACATGCTGCGCGGCGGCGAGCTGTTCACGCTGGCCATGCTGTCGCTGCTGGGCATCTTCGTGATGATCTCCGGCAGCAACTTCCCGGTGATCTACCCGGGCCTGAACTGCTCACGCTGTGCAGCTACGCGCTGGTGGCCTTGCGCCGCGACAACGCCACGGCGACCGAAGCCGCCATGAAGTACTTCGTGCTGGGCGCGATGGCTTCAGGCTTCCTGCTGTACGGCCTGTCGATGATGTACGGCGCCACCGGTTCGCTCGACATCGAGACGGTGTTCAAGATCATCCAGACCGGCCGTGTGAAGCACTCGGTGCTGGTGTTCGGCCTCGTGTTCGTGGTGGCCGGCCTCGCGTTCAAGCTGGGCGCCGCGCCGTTCCACATGTGGATCCCCGACGTCTACCGGGGGCGCGCCGACCTCCATCACCGTGATGCTGGGCAGCGCACCGGAACTGGCGGCGTTCGCCATCTGCATCCGCTTGCTGGTCGAAGGGATGATCCCGCTGGCCATCGACTGGCAGCAGATGCTGATCGTGCTGGCCGTGGCGTCGCTGTTCATCGGCAACCCGGCCGCCATCGCGCAGACCAACCTCAAGCGCATGCTGGCCTATTCGACGATCGGCCAGATGGGCTTCGTGCTGCTCGGCCTCGCCTCGGGCGTCGTCAACGGCAACACGCTCAACGCGCAGGACGCGTACAGCGCGGCGATGTTCTACATCATCACGTACGTGATGACGGCGCTCGCCAGCTTCGGCATCATCCTGCTGCTGGCGCGCGAAGGCTTCGAATCCGACGAGATCGCCGACCTGGCGGGCCTGAACCAGCGCAGCCCGCTGTACGCCGGCATCATGGCCATCTGCCTGTTCTCGCTGGCCGGCGTTCCGCCGCTGGTGGGCTTCTACGGCAAGCTGGTGGTGCTCGAAGCGCTGGTCGCCTCCGGCAGCGGCTTCTACGTCGGCCTCGCCATCTACGCCGTGATGATGTCGCTGGTGGCCGCCTTCTACTACCTGCGCGTGGTGAAGGTGATGTACTTCGACGCCCCGATCACGGCCACCACCGTGGCCGCGCCGATCGACGTGCGCGTGGTGCTCACCATCAACGGCGCGCTGGTGCTGATCCCGGGCATCCTGCCGGGCGGCCTGCTGACGCTCTGCTCGCAAGCCATCCTCAAGACCCTCGGCTCCTGACGCGGCGATGTCGCAGACGGCTTCCATCTGGCTGGTGATCGTGCTCGCCTTCATCGCCGCCAACCTGCCGTTCGTGAGCCAGCGGCTGCTGGGCGTGGTGCGGCTGGCGCGGGGCAAGGGGCTGGGCCTGCGGCTCGCCGAACTGGTGGTGTTCTATTTCATCGTCGGCGGCTTGGGCATGCTGCTCGAGAAGAGCGCCGGCCAGATCGCGCCGCAGGGCTGGGAGTTCTTCGCCATCACCGGCGCGATGTTCCTCACGCTGGCGTTCCCGGGCTTCGTGTGGCGCTACCTCGCCAAGCACAGGACATGAAGGACAAGCACCGGGTCGAGGAATTCACCGGCCGCGAGGAACTGCTCCATGGCAGGTTCCTGCACGTGGTGCGCGATACCGTGCGCCTGCCCAACGGCAACAGCGCCACCCGCGAGTACGTGCTGCACCCGGGCGCGGTCGCCGTGATCCCGCTGCTCGACGACGGCCGCCTCGTGCTCGAACGCCAATACCGCCACGCGGCGGGCCAGTCGTCATCGAGATCCCTGCCGGCAAGATCGATCCGGGCGAGGAGGCGCTGGTCTGCGGCCAGCGCGAGCTGCTGGAGGAGACCGGCTACGTGGCGCGCGAATGGGCGCACGCGTTCACCGTGTATCCCACCGTCTCCTATGCCAACGAGGCGCTGCAGGTCTGGTTCGCGCGCGGGCTCGAGATGAAGAAGGCGAAGCTGGACCAGGACGAGTTCCTCGAAGTCTTCACCGCCACGCCCGACGAATTCCTCGGCTGGTGCCGCGACGGCAGCATCGTCGACTCCAAGACGCTGGCCGCCGCCCTGTGGATCCAGAACGTCGTGGCCGGCCACTGGAAACTCGACTGGCAGACCCCACCTGTGGCGCCATGAAGGTCCTCAACCTCCAATGCGGCGACGGCCACGGCTTCGAGGGCTGGTTCGGCTCCGAAGACGACTTCCGACCAGCTCGGTCGCGGACTGGTGACGTGCCCGCTGTGCGGCAACGCGCACGTCGTGAAGATGCCGAGCGCGCCGCGCCTGAACTTCGGCGCGCCGGCCCCGGCGCCGGTGGCCGTGCCCGCCGAGGCCAAGCAGGAAGTGATGACCACGCCGGACGCCGCCATGCAGGCCGCGCTGATGAAGATGGTGCGCCACGTGCTCGCCAACACCGAAGACGTCGGCGAGCGCTTCGCGGAAGAAGCCCGCAAGATCCACTACGGCGAATCGGCAGAGCGCGGCATCCGCGGGCAGGCCTCGCGGGAGGAAACCGAGGCGCTGCTGGAAGAGGGCATCTCGGTGCTGCCGCTGCCGGTGCCCAAGGGTCTCAAGGGCCCGCTGCAGTAGGTCGCCGTCGAATACGGGATCCTTGAACGCAGAGGGCGCAGAGGGCACGCAGAAGTCGCAGAAAAGACATCAGGAAGGGTTTCTTCTGCGTTTTCTGCGCCTTCTCCGCGCTCTCTGCGTTCAGAGGTATCCGCTCCCGCTCCCGCCTTCACACCATGAACTGCAGCCCCGCCAGCCGCGCATAAACCCCTCCCGCCGCCATCAACTCGTCGTGGGTTCCGGATTCCACGATGCGGCCGTGGTCCAGCACCACGATGCGGTCGGCCTGCTGCACGGTGGCCGGCGGTGCGCGATCACCGGGTCGTCCGGTCGCGCATGGCCGATTCCAGCGCCGCCTGCACCATCCGCTCGCTTTCCGCATCGAGCGCGCTGGTCGCTTCGTCCAGCAGCAGCAGGGGCGGGTTCTTCAGCATGGCGCGCGCGATCGCGATGCGCTGCCGCTGCCCGCCCGACAGCCGCACGCCGCGTTCGCCCAGGAAGGTGCCGTAGCCCTCGGGCAGGGCTTCGATGAAGTCGTGCGCGTAGGCATCGCGCGCCGCGGCCCGCACCTCCGCGTCGCTTGCTTCGGGCCGGCCGTAGCGGATGTTCTCCAGCGCCGAAGCCGAGAACACCACCGGCTCCTGCGGCACCACGCCGATGCGGCTGCGCAGGTCCTGCAGCCTGAGCGTGGCGATGGGAACGCCGTCGAGCGCAATGGCGCCGGCCTGCGGGTCGTAGAAGCGCAGCAGCAGCTGGAACACGGTCGTCTTGCCGGCGCCGCTCGGGCCGACCAGCGCCACCGTCTCGCCGGGCCGCACCAATAGCGTGAAGTCGTCCAGCGACGGCGTGGCCGGCCGCGACGGGTAGTGGAAGCGCACGCCGCGCACTTCCAGCGCGCTGCCCGCGCCGGTCGGCGGCAGCGCCGCCGGCTGCGCGGGCGAGGTCACGGGCGAGCGGCTCGCCAGCAGTTCCATCAGCCGTTCGCTGGCGCCGGCGGCGCGGAGCACTTCGCCGTAGACCTCGCCCAGCACGGCGACCGCGCCGGCGAACAGCGCCACGTACAACGCCGCCTGCCCCAGCTGGCCGGCGGTGATCCTGCCCTGCAGCACGCCTTCGGTGCCCCGGTACAGGCCCCAGAGCATCAGCGCCGCGTTGGCGATGATCACGAACGCCAGCAGGACCGCGCGAGCGCGGGTGCGGCGGATGCCGGTCTGGAACGCGTTCTCGGTGGCGACGCGGAAGCGCTCGGCCTCGCGGGCCTCCGCGGCATACCCCTGCACCACGGGGATGGCGTTGAGCACCTCCGCCGCGATCGCGCTGGAATCCGCCACCCGGTCCTGCTGGCCCGCGAGAGGCGCCGCACGCGCCCGCCCGAAGGCCATCGCCGGGAGCACGACCAGCACGACCACCAGCAGCACCAGCGACATCACGTACGGGTGCGTCACCACCAGCATGCCGAGCGCGCCGAGGCCCATCACCAGGTTGCGCAGCCCGAGCGAGAACGAGGAGCCGACCACCGTCTGCACCAGCGTGGTGTCGGTGGTCAGGCGCGACAGCACCTCGCCGGTCTGCGTGCTCTCGAAGAACTCGGGGCTTTGCTGCAGCACGTGGGCGTAGACGGCGCTGCGGACGTCGGCCGTGACGCGCTCGCCCACCCAGCTCACCAGGTAGAAGCGCGCGGCCGAGAACAGGCCGACGGCCACCGCCACGCCGAACAGCGCCACGAAGTGCGTGCGCAGCGTCATCAGCCGGTCGCCGGCGTCGCCGCCGAGCCCGCCGTCGATCATGCGACGCAGCGCTATCGGAAAGAGCAGCATGGCCGCCGCCGCCAGCAGCAGGAAGGCGACCGCCAGCCAGACTTGCAGCCGGTAGGGCCGCACGAACGGGAGCAGGCCGGACAGCGAGCGGGGGAAGCGGCGGGGGAGGGACCAGGCATCGGCGGCAGTGTAGCCAGCGGGGCCGATTCGGACTTTTTCACGTGCAATCGGCCGATGCCCTAAGCACTGGGCCCGCTTTGTGACTACCCTCGCAGGGTTCCACCTTAAGTTACCTGACGCCGCCTCCGGTCGCGTCCACCCAGACGATAGAGTCAAACGATGTCCGGCCGCGATTCGAAACCCCCGTCACGCCACAGCCTGGACGTGCCTTATTCGCCGGGCGACACCATCCCCGCGCCCGAGGCGATCGAGAAGGAAGGCGAGTCCGTCTGGGCCCTGTTTTCCGAGATTTCGCACCAGCACGACAACCGCTTCGCCGACACCGCGCCGGCTTCCGGCGCGCAGGGCCTGTCGGCCAGCGAGGCCCCCGGCTGGGCCAAGACGCGGCCCATGTCCGGCCACGGGCCGCTCGGGCGCGCGCCCAAGGCCGCCGCGCAGCCGCTGTTCACGCTCGAAGCCGCCATGCTGGTGGCACGCCGCAACAACCGCGTCTGCCCGCGGCCCGACCGCTGGGTCCAGTTCGCCGCGCTGCTGCCGCCGCGCAAGTCGATGCGCGGCTCGCAGAACCCGCCGCCGCCGATCACCGGCGCGGCCTGGGCCGTCACGCCGCCGCTGACCAAGCGCCTGTGCTTCCGCGAGCAGATCGAATGGGCGGAAAGCCGGGGCGTGCTCGAGAACGTGATGGCCTTCATGCAGGCGCTGCCGGAAGAAGACTGGCTCCACATGGGCGAGGACTGAGCGCTCCCGGCGCACGGTGAAAGGCGGCGCGAGCCGCCTTTTTCCGGCATCGCATAATCGCGGTCCGCAACGTTTGCGCACGAGGATCGCGATGACCTACCCCAACACCCAGCTCTTCATCAACGGCGAGTGGCAGGATGCCGCCGCCGACGCCGCAGCCTTGCCGTCTTCAACCCGGCCACGGGCAAGGAAATCGGCCGCGTGGCGCACGCCGGCAAGGCCGACCTCGACCGCGCCACGGAAGCCGCCCAGAAGGGCTTCGAGACCTGGCGCAACATGACCGCCGCCGACCGCAGCAAGGTGATGCGCAAGGCCGCCGGCCTGATGCGCGACCGCGCCGGCGAGATCGCCCCGCTGCTGACGCAGGAGAACGGCAAGCCGCTGGCCGAAGCCAAGGGCGAGGCCATGGCCGCCGCCGACATCATCGAATGGTTCGCCGAAGAGGGCTTCCGCGTCTACGGCCGCATCGTGCCTTCGCGCGGCAACCGGCCATCCGCCAGATGGTGCTGAAGGACCCGGTCGGCCCGGTCGCCGCCTTCACGCCCGGAACTTCCCGATCAACCGTGGTGGTGCGCAAGGTCGGCGCCGCGCTGGCGGCGGGCTGCTCCATGCTGGTCAAGGCGCCGGAAGAAACCCCGGCCGGCCCCGCCGCGCTGGTCAAGGCGTTCGCCGATGCGGGCCTGCCGCCCGGCGTGCTGGGCCTGGTCTACGGCGACCCCGCCGAGATCTCCAGCTACCTGATCCCGCACCCGGTGATCCGCAAGATCACCTTCACCGGCTCGACGCCGGTGGGCAAGCAACTGGCCGCGCTGGCCGGCAAGCACATGAAGCGCGTGACGATGGAGCTGGGCGGCCACGCCCCGGTGATCATCGCCGAGGACGCCGATATCGCGCTGGCGGTCAAGTCGGCCGGCGCCGCCAAGTTCCGCAACGCGGGCCAGGTCTGCATCTCGCCGACGCGCTTCCTGGTGCACGAGAGCATCCGCAACGACTTCGCGCAGGCGCTCGCCAAGTACGCCACCGGCCTGAAGGTCGGCGACGGTTTGGCCGAAGGCACGCAGATGGGCCCGCTGGCCAATCCGCGCCGCCTGACCGCGATGACCGAGTTCCACGAAGACGCCGTCAAGCATGGCGCGCAGGTGCTGGCCGGCGGCAAGCGCATCGGCGACGCGGGCAACTTCTGGGAGCCGACGGTGCTGATGGACGTGCCGCTCGAAGCCAAGGTGTTCAACGACGAGCCGTTCGGCCCCGTCGCCGCCATCCGCGCCTTCAACACGCTCGACGAGGCGATCGCCGAAGCCAACCGCCTTTCGTTCGGACTGGCCGGCTACGCCTTCACGAAGTCGCTGAAGAACGCCGACCTGCTCTCGCGCAAGGTCGAAGTGGGCATGCTGTGGATCAACATGCCGGCGATGCCCAGCGCCGAGATGCCCTTCGGCGGCATCAAGGACTCGGGCTACGGCTCGGAAGGCGGCCCGGAAGCGCTCGAGGCGTACCTGAACGCCCGCTCCGTCGCCGTGATGAACGTCTGACGGTTCAGCGCACCACCAGCCCGCCGTATTCCTTTTCATGCCGCGCGATGTACTGCGCGATGAAGCGGCATTGCGGCAGGGCCTTCAGGCCGCGCGTGCGCACGTCGTCCAGCGCGAACTGCGCCAGTTGCGAGGCGAGGCCCCGGCCTTCGTGGCCGGGGTCGACCTCGGTGTGCGTGAAGCGCACCGCATCCCCTTCCAGCGTGTAGTCGGCATGGCCGACGACCTTGCCGTCCAGGGTGAGCTCGTAGCGGGATGCGGCGGTGTTGTGGGTGACGCCGGCGCCGTCGTGTGTGCTTTGGTGTTCCTGTTTCACGCCTCCATCGTGCCACCCGCGTGCCCGTTTGCGTGCGTTGCCGCGCATGAGTGGAAGCGCTCCTACAAGAACGGACGCGCTGAACGGCGACCATGCACCAGTCACGAACAACCAAATTGGTGCACAGTCAGTGAAGGTCTTTCTGGTCGAAGACAACGCCATGATCCAGGGAGCAGCTTCGGCAAACCCCGGAAGCGATCCCCGGTGCCGAGGTGGTCGAGGTCGCCGTTTCAGCCCAGCAGGCCGGCGAATGGCTGGCAGCGCACCCCGACGATTGGGACCTGGCGCTGGTCGACCTGTTCCCGCCAAGGGCCACGGGTTCGAGGTGCTGCGGCGCTGCCGTGACCGCAAGCCGCACCAGCGTGCGGTGGTGCTGTCGAACTACACCCGCGACCCGGTGCGTGCGCACGCCGCGCAGGCAGGCGCCGATGCGGTGTTCGACAAGACCTTCGACATGGACGCGCTGGTTGCGTATTGCGAGGCGCTCAGCCGGGACCCCGTTACGCACTAGGGCTCGCGGCGAGTACGCCTCTGCGCCTCGGCGGCGCTGCCACGCGTCGTCGTTACTTGCGCAGGTCGCCGTCCTCGCGCAGGGTGCGCGCGCCCGCGCCGCCGCCGTCGCCCGCATCGCCGTCGTGCAGCACCAGCGTGACGAGCACCGCGCAGTCGGTGCGCGCGCGCAGCCCGTGTTGCTGCCCGGCCGGCAGCACCACGAGGTTGCCGGGGCCGAGCCTGCGCACGCCGTTGCCGGTGACCACTTCCACGTCGCCTTCGAGGCAGTGGATGGTGCATTCCTCGTCCACGTGGTGCTGCGGCTGGTCGTGGTGCGCGGGCAGCACCATGTGCAGGAGCTGGATGCGGGCGGTCTTGATCAGGCTGGTGCTGACCGAGTCCGCCAGCTTGTCGCCCGGGGGCCGACGTTGATCACGTCCGGTGTTGCGCATGCGGCAGTGCCATCTTTTGCATCTCGCTTTGGGGAGCAACGATCATCCCGCAAAGCGGCCCGGGGGCGGTGTAGGACGAGTGCGGCTACCCGGAGCGCGGCCACGCGCCGGCGTAGTGCGCGAGCGCCTGCTGCAGCGCCTGCGGCTCCATCGGCTTGGTGAGGTGGGCGTCGAAGCCTGCCTCGGAGGTACGGCGACGGTCGCGCTCCGCGCCCCAGCCCGTCAGCGCGAGGATGAAAGCGTCGTCCAGCGCCGGCTGCGCGCGCAGCCGGCGGCAGACCTCCACGCCGTCCATGCCCGGCAGGCCCAGGTCCAGCAGCACCACTTGCGGATGGAAGGCCGCCGCCCGTTCGAGCGCCTGCGGCCCGTCGGCCGCGGCGGCCACGTCGTAGCCGAGCATGTCCAGCAGGGCGACGAGCATCTCGCGGCCGTCGGCGTTGTCTTCGACGACCAGCACGCGCGCCGCCGCTGCTTTCGGGGCTCCGCGCCCGCTGCGATCCGAGGCGCATCGTCCTGCTCGGGCTCGGGCACTGCCGGGGGCAGCCGCACGGAGAACGTGCTGCCCGCGCCAAGGCCGGCGCTGCGCACGGCGATGGCGCCGCCATGCATTTCGACCAGCGTGCGAGCGAGCGACAGGCCGATGCCGAGTCCGCCCCGGGCGCGCCCCGCGCTGTGCCCCAGCTGCATGAACATCTGGAACAGGCGTCCCTGTTCCTCGGGCGGGATGCCGATGCCGTTGTCCGCGACTTCCAGCACCACTGTGCCGCCGTCGCGGTGCGCCGACAGCTGGATCGCCCCGCCATCGGGCGTGTACTTGGCGGCGTTGCCCAGCAGGTTGCCGAGCACCTGCACCATGCGGGTGGGGTCGGCGTCGATCCACAGCGCTTCCTGCGGCAGGCGAACCTCCAGCTTGTGCCGGGCCCCTTCGATGGCTGGCCGCGTCACCTCCACGGCCTGCCGCACGACAGCGGCGGCGTCGATGCGCTGGGGCTGCAGCTGGATCAGCCCGCGGTTGATGCGCGAGAGGTCGAGCAGGTCGTCGATCAGGCGCGCCATCTGCGTCACCTGGCGGTCGATCACGTCCTGCGCCTGGGCGCGCTGCGCCGGATCCTGCGCGCGGCGCAGCATCGCGGTGGCGTACTTGACCGGCGCCAGCGGATTGCGCAGCTCGTGCGCGAGCGTCGCGAGGAACTCGTCCTTGCGCCGGTCCCGGTCGCGCAGCATGGCGGCGTCGCGCACGCGCTCGATGTGGGCCCAGCAGCGCTCGACCACTTCTTCGACCAGCGCGACCTCCTGCGCCGTCCAGTCGCGCGGCGTGGCCTGGTGCACGGCCATCATCGCCACCAGCCGGTCGCCCTTGACGAGGCCCGTGCACACGATGGCCTTGATGCCGATCGCATTGAACATGCGGCCGCCGCCTTCGTCGCCCAGTTCGCGGTCGACGTCGCGCACGACGAGATGCAGGCCGCGCCGCAGGTTGGAGGTGGCCTGCGGGCCGAACAGCTCCAGCGAGTAGACGCCCGCGCTGCTGGGAACGCCCGGCATCGTCCAGTCGTTGCGGATGGTGAAGCGGTCGCTGTCGGCGTCGACGTCGGCATAGGCGCAGCGGGTGGCGCCGAGGTATTCGCCGAGCAGGCGCGCCGTGGTGGCCATCACTTCCGTGGCTTCGGTCTGGCTGCGCGTGGCCTGGCCGAGCTGGTCGAGGAAGCGGTAGCGTTCCTCGCTCTGGCGCAGCACCTGTTCGGCCTCGCGCGCCGCGGTGATGTCGACGCAGACGCCCACCCATTCGCGCACCGTGTCGCCCTGCAGGACGGGCGCGCCCTGCGCCTGCATCTGCCGGTAGCTGCCGTCGGCGCGGCGCAGGCGGTAGCCCAGTTCCACCGGCTCGGCCTGCCGCACGGCGGCCTGCCACGCCGCGATGGCGCCGGGCCGGTCGTCGGGGTGGATGGCATCGAGCCAGCCCCAGCCGCGGTACTCCGCCTCGGTCTGCCCGGTGAATGCCTGCCACGACGGGTTGCCCTGGTTGACGCTGCCGTCGGCGGCGGTGTGCCACACCACGGTGGAGGTGTGGGCGGCCGGGTGCGCAGGCGGTCGGAGCCGGCCTGCAGCGCGTACCGGCTTTCTGGAAGATGGGCATGCGCCGATGATTGCATGCAGCGGCCCGCGTGTGCGCCGTGCGCGACCGTGACGCCTGTGGGGCATGCACGGCCGTGGCGCGCAAGCAGCATGCCGGAGCGTGTAGGACAAGGCCTAAAGAACGTGGGCAGCCGTGCCGCGATCGCCATGGATGGGCATACTCGTCCGCCTCCCGGAAGGAAGAAGCATGTCCGTGTTGAAGCGCAACAACGTCAAGGTGCAGGGCAGCGGCCGGCCGATGGTCTTCGTGCACGGCTTCGGCTGCGACCAGAACATGTGGCGATTGCTGGCCCCGCACTTCGCCAAACAGTACCAGGTGATCCTGCTCGACCTGGTCGGCAGCGGCAACTCGGACCTGTCGGCCTACGACAAGGAACGCTACGGCACCCTGCAGGGCCACGCGGACGACGTGTGCGAGGTGCTGCGCGAAGTGGCGAGCGAACCCGCCATCTTCGTGGGGCACTCCGTGAGCTCGATGGTCGGCATGCTGGCCAACCTGCGCTGCCCCGAGCTGATCGCTTCGCAGGTGATGGTCGGCCCGTCGCCCTGCTACATCAACGATGGCGAGTACTTCGGCGGCTTCGAGCGCAGCGACATCGAGTCGCTGCTCGAATCGCTGGAGAGCAACTACCGGGCTGGTCGAGCAACATGGCGCCGGCCATCATGGGCGCGCCCGACCAGCCGGAACTGGGCCAGAACTCACCAACAGCTTCTGCCGCACCGACCCCGAGATCGCGAAGCACTTCGCGCGCGTGACCTTCATGTCGGACTACCGCAAGGACCTGCCGCGGCTGCAGGCGCCCACGCTGATCCTGCAATGCAGCGACGACCTGATCGCGCCGCTGGCCGTCGGCGAATACATGCACAAGGTCATCCCCAACAGCAAGCTGCGCGTGATCGACAACGTGGGCCATTGCCCGCACCTGAGCGCGCCGAGCGCCAGCGTGGCCGCGATGGAAGAATTCCTGTCGGGGACCTGAGCCGATGCATGCCGGCGGGTTGCCCGGCGCCGAAGCGCTCTACGACGATGCGCCGTGCGGGCTGCTGGTGGCGGGAGGCCGCGGCCAGCTGCTGCACGTGAACCGCACGCTGTGCCGCTGGCTGCAGTACGAGCCGGGGGACTGGTGGAGAAGCTGCGCTTCCAGGACCTGCTGACGATGGGCGGGCGCATCTTCCACCAGACCCACCGGCGCCGCTGCTGCGCATGCAGGGCTCGGTGGCCGAAGTGAAGGTCGACCTGCGGCGCAAGGACGGCCGTGCCATCCCCGTGATGCTCAATGCGGTGGAACGCCACTGGGACGGGCAGCAGATGTTGCATGCCTCGGTGTTCCGCGCGGAGGACCGGCACAAGTACGAGCGCGAGCTGCTGCTGCAGCGCCGGCGTGCCGAAGACCTGGCGGCGCGCCACGGCGAAGGGCAGCGCGCGCTGGCGCTGGCGCAGCAGCGCCTGCGGCTCGCGCTGGAATCGGCCGACCTCTACGGGTGGGACATCGATCCCGCCACCGGCGAGCGGCGCTACGAAGACGCCGTGGGCCGCCTGCTCGGCCTGCCACCGAACGAACACGTCGACGCCGCCGGCTTCCTGCAAGCCATCGCGCCCGACGACCGCCCCGGCGAAGCAGCGGCCCCGCCCGTGCACTGCAGCCGGGCGGCGACGGCACGTACCGGGGCCGCTTCAGGCTGCGTGGCGTCGACGGCGTGGAGCGCGAGATCGCGTCGTCGGGCCGGGCGTTCTTCGAGGACGGGCGGCTGATGCACTTCGCGGGCATCCTGCAGGACGTGACGGCGACGGTGCGGCGGGAGCACGAGGCGCAGGACCGGGCGTTGTTCGCCGAACAGATGGTGGGCATCGTCAGCCACGACCTGCGCAATCCGCTGGCCGCCATCCACATGAGCGCGCAACTGCTGGCGCGCACGCCGCTGACGGACCTGCAGCGGACCACCGTCGAACGCATCGGCCGCTCCACCGGCCGCGCCACGCGGCTGATCGCCGAACTGCTCGACTTCACCCGGCGCGCGTCGGCAAGGGCTTGTCGATGCGCAAGGCGACGCTGGACCTGCACGCCGTGGTGAGCGAAGCGGTCAACGAGCTCGTGCTGGCCTTTCCCGAACGGAGCTTGCGGCACGAACGCGCGGGACACGCCGTCGTCGAAGCCGACGCCGACCGCCTGGTGCAGGTGCTGGGCAACCCGGTGGGCAACGCGGTGAGCTACGGCGCGCCTGACCGCCCGATCACGATCAGCACGAGCGGGGAGACGGCCCGGGTCGAACTGGCGGTGCACAACGAAGGCCCGCCGATTCCGGCGAACCCGGTGGCCCGCCTGTTCGAACCGATGGTGCGCGGCGATCCGCAGAGCACGGGCGGACGCGGCGTCGGGTTGGGGCTGTACATCGTGCGCGAGATCGCGCGGGCGCATGGAGGCACGGTGCACGTGCGGTCGGGGGTGGGCGAGGGGACGCGGTTCGTGGTGGTGCTGCCGGGGGGTGAGGTTGGTTCCGGCATGCGCGTGACGGGGTGGATGCGGGAATTGGCGGGAGGCGGTTGTGGGGATTGGGTGAGTCGTGGGTAATTAATGCTTTGCAGATCAAGGGGTTGCGGCTGGAGTGCGGGATATGCCGTGTGCTGTCTCGCCGGTGTTATTCGGCGGAACTGCGGGATCTGCCGGCGAGGGGATGCGGGAAATTCTTGGACGACAGCGGCTGAGCCGTTATAAATCAAGCAGTTGCGAATGCGGGAGGCGTGATGGTGCGGATTTGTGCGGGGTGTTATTCGGTGGGCTTGCGGGGTATAACTAGTTAGGCAGCATGGGACACTCCGCCTCAAACGGTCCTCGTGTGAAGTTTTCGCCCTCCAGTGCAGCGCCGCAAGAAAACCACGCGCTCCAAAACTTGAACAAGTTCTTGGGCGTCGTGGGGAGCAAGACGATCGCGCGATGGTCCTCTCTCTTGCCACATTCATAGAAGACACTTTAGGCAGACTCCTCTTGGCCTACTTCCGGACGTGCAAGAGCACAAAGGAGTTGATCGAGGGATTCAATGCTCCTCTTGGAACACTGGGGAGCCGTATTAAGGCTGTCCACGCCTTCGGCCTAGTGACCGAAGAACAGTTCAGAGACATGGAGATTCTTCGCAAGGTGAGAAATCAGTTCGCCCACAATTGGGAAGGTGTTTCGCTTGACCGCAACGACATTCAAGCGCTGATTGGGCAGCTCAGTGGCTATACCTTTGATGGGAAACCCATTGAGGGCGGTACGCGCCAGAAGCTGCAACACACACTCTCAACCTGCTGCATTGAACTCCGTGTCTTTCTTGGTCGCCTCGAAGATGGAAAAGTCGAGAGAGCACCCGACGTAAGCCATCGGCTGTCAACGGTGCCTTCGACGGAACCTGGACTCCGTCGATTCGTGAAGTAAAGTAGAGGTCAACCAAGTGACGAAGCTGCCTAACAGGTCGTCCGACACGGACGCGGAGCTTGTCCCGGTTTAGTTGACACTCTTACCTAACGGAGAGAGGGTCAATGGCAAAGACAAACGGGCCAGCAAGAATCAAGCAGTACAGCCTGGAGTTCAAGCTCAGGGCCGTCCAACTGAGTGACCAGCCCGGGGTGCTGATCAAGGATGTAGCGGATTCGCTGTGCATTCATCCTTTCATGCTCTCCGTGTGGCGCAAGCAGGTCAGGGACGGCGAGCTGATGGGCGACCCGCCGCCGCTGTTGCCGCAGGAAGCAGCGGAGCTGCAGCGGCTGCGCGATGTCGAAAGGCAGTTCAAGCGCCTTCAGATGGAGCACGACCTCCTAAAAAAGCTATCCGGTTTGCCTCCGATCGAAGGATGAAGTCTTCGGCTTCATCGAGGCAAACCGGCAAGCCTTCCCGATCCAAACGATGTGCGAGCTGCACGGTGTCACGCGCTCGGGCTTCTATGCTTGGTGCAGTCGGCAACCGAGCCAGCGAGAGCAGGATGATGAAGCCCTGAAGGAGCGCGTGCGCCAGTCCATGCTGAAAGCCGCGGCTTCTATGGCAGCCCCCGCGTGAAGGGGCAGCTATGTCTGGACGGCTGCAGTGTTGGGCGCCGCCGCGTGGCCAGGCTGATGCGCGAAGCCGGCCTGCAGGGCCGCAGTGCGCGCCTGTACCGGAACTCCAAGGTGCTGCAGCGCGCTTTCTACGCCGGCGTCCCCTACTGTCCCGAGTCCGCCACCACGCAGCAGCAGGACCAGGTCTGGGTCGGGGACGTGACTTACCTCAGAGTCGCCGGCCAATGGCGCTACATGGCGGCCGTGATGGACAAACACACCCGCAAGATCATCGGCTGGAGTCTGGGTGCACGGCGCGACTCGGCGTTGACGCGTGAGGCCTTGGTGCAGTCAGCGTGGAGCCGCTGCGTTAGCCCGGGCGTGGTGTTCCACAGCGATCGCGGCATCGAGTTCGCCAACTTCGAGTTCAGGAAGCAGCTCGGCGAGCTTGGAATGGTCCAGAGCATGAATCGTCCGGGCAGGATGAACGACAACGCGCACATGGAGTCGTTCTTTCACTCGATGAAGTGCGAGGAGCTGTATGGCAAGAGGTTCGAGACGGAGCAGCAGCTGCGAAGCACCTTGAGAAGCTACATCCGCTTCTACAACGATCGACGGCTGCACTCATCGCTGCGATACTTGCCGCCAACGGTCTACGAGAGCCGCATGCAAGGGGCGTCCAGTGTCAACTAAACCGATGCAAGATCCCGCCCAGCGGCGGTCCTTCGCTTCGCTACGGTCCTCTCCGCCGGTCGCCGGTCAACTCCGACTACAAGGGCTTCCCCACCTTTCAAGCGAATAGCTCTCCCTGCCGTCAACGGCATGTAGCGAGCGAGCATGTGCGATCGGTGCAGCGACGGAGCGAAGGATGCGGACAGCGAAACTACAAACGGTCATTAATGCAGCAGTTCAGTTGCTGCGGACCCTGATGAAAGACGCACGCGGGGACCTCAATCGTTAGCCGAGGACGACCAGGGGCCGCCTCCCGGAGTTGAACAGGTACACCCCGCGCAGGTCCAACCTTCACACCATCAACGCTTGCACATCACGCGGTGAAACAACAGCTGTCGACGGTCACGCCGGCAGCTTGAAACTCTCTCCCCTCGCCAGCACGGCCCAGCACATGCGCGCGTTCTTGGCGGCGATGGCCACGATGGCCTTCCAGTAGCCCGCACGTGCCTCCAACTGCACGGCCCATCGACTGAGCGGATCGTCGCGGTGCTTGGCCGATTGCAGCACCGATCGGGCGCCCAGATCAACAGCATTCGCAGGTACGGATCGCCGGCCTTGGTGATGCGTCCCGTGCGCTGCTTGCCGCCCGAGCTGTACTGGCCGGGCACCAGTCCCAGCCAGGCCGACAGCTGGCGGCCGCACTTGAACTCCTGCCCGCGTCCGATCATGGCCACCAGCGCGGTGGCCGTCGTAGGCCCCACGCCAGGAAGCTGCATCAGCTGCCCGGCCGGCGTGCTGTCTTTGGCGATCTGTTCGATGTGGCGGTCGTACTGCGCAATGCGCTCGTCGAGGCGGCTCACCTCGCTGAGCAAGTCGCCCACGACTGTGTTGGCCCAGCCCGGCAGATCCTCCAGCTGGCGCATCGCCTCCTGCCGCACAGTAGACGCCTTGAGCGGCAGGACGATCCCGAACTCCGACAGCAGGCCGCGGATGCGATTGATGGTGGCGGTGCGCTGCTGCACAAAGCCTTGACGGGCGCGGTGCACGAGCAGCTCGGACTGCTGCTGCAGGCTCTTGGGTGGCACGAAGCGCATGGAGGGCCGCGTGACGGCCTCGCAGATCGCTGCTGCGTCGGCAGCGTCGTTCTTCCCCTTCTTGCCAGACAGGCGATACGGCGAGACGAACTTTGGCGCCATCAGCTTGACCGTGTGGCCGTGCGCCCGGAACAGCCGCGCCCAGTGATGCGCGCCAGAGCACGCTTCCATGCCCACCAAGCAGCGTGGCATCGAGGCGATCAGCTCCAGCAGTTTGCCGCGCGGAACGCTCGGGCGCACCAGCGCCGGCTTGCCTGTCGCGTCGACGCCATGCACGGCGAACACGTTCTTGGCGAGATCGATTCCCAGAGTGACAATGGCCATGGACTTCCCCTTTCGAACGAGTTGATGAGATTTCGCACTTCCCATCGTGGCACTTCGTTGCCGGTCGCCGCAATACCGCGGCTAGTTCGGGGCGGGGAAGTCCCTTTCATTCGTTAGGTCTCACGAGGCAACGCGAGTGCATGCGAGTCCCACCCAAAACATCGCGCACCACGTGGCAAAGGTGCGGAGGCTCCTCAGCGATTGCTCCGAGACCTTCAACGCCAACTTCGACGCAGAGATCGTCCGTGTACTTGGGCTGGTGGACATTCGAGCCTACGGCCATATCATCGACAGCTTCTATTTGTTCGAGGACACGGAGCTCGCGAAAGATCACATCCGCGTGAATCCGATGGGACGGGACTTCGGCTTGGCCTATTTGAAGTTCTACGGTGTGATGAATGCCTGCTACCTTCAGCAGCAAGCGGCCATTGTGTGCAGCGAGTCATTGAAGCTGGAGATCGACCTGTCACCGCTCCACAGCGCTCGTGTCGTTCAATTTCGTAATGACTTTGCAGCCCACTCACCAAATCGAGGACGGGGCGCAGGGTTGCATTCCTTCATCTTGGATAAGTTCGGCCTGGTTCAGGGCCGCGTTTCCGGATACTCTTCGAACGCGCCGGACGGCTTCGTTTCCCGCGACGCAAAACTTACCGACTTGGTTTCAGAATGGGATGCTGCGCTCGAACCCGTACTAGGCGTGATCAGCTGCGCCGTTGCGACACGCATCAACGGAGCCGGCGTCCATGAGACCTAACAGGTCGTTCGAGACGGACACGGAGCTTGTCCCGGTTTAGTTGACACTCTTACCTAACGGAGAGAGGGTCAATGGCAAAGACAAACGGGCCAGCAAGAATCAAGCAGTACAGCCTGGAGTTCAAGCTCAGGGCCGTCCAACTGAGTGACCAGCCTGGGGTGCTGATCAAGGATGTAGCGGATTCGCTGTGCATTCATCCTTTCATGCTCTCCGTGGCGCAAGCAGGTCAGGGACGGCGAGCTGATGGGCGACCCGCCGCCGCTGTTGCCGCAGGAAGCAGCGGAGCTGCAGCGGCTGCGCGATGTCGAAAGGCAGTTCAAGCGCCTTCAGATGGAGCACGACCTCCTAAAAAAGCTATCCGGTTTGCCTCCGATCGAAGGATGAAGTCTTCGGCTTCATCGAGGCAAACCGGCAAGCCTTCCCGATCCAAACGATGTGCGAGCTGCACGGTGTCACGCGCTCGGGCTTCTATGCTTGGTGCAGTCGGCAACCGAGCCAGCGAGAGCAGGATGATGAAGCCCTGAAGGAGCGCGTGCGCCAGGTCCATGCTGAAAGCCGCGGCTTCTATGGCAGCCCCCGCGTGAAGGGGCAGCTATGTCTGGACGGCTGCAGTGTTGGGCGCCGCCGCGTGGCCGGCTGATGCGCGAAGCCGGCCTGCAGGGCCGCAGTGCGCGCCTGTACCGGAACTCCAAGGTGCTGCAGCGCGCTTTCTACGCCGGCGTCCCCTACTGTCCCGAGTCCGCCACCACGCAGCAGCAGGACCAGGTCTGGGTCGGGGACGTGACTTACCTCAGAGTCGCCGGCCAATGGCGCTACATGGCGGCCGTGATGGACAAACACACCCGCAAGATCATCGGCTGGAGTCTGGGTGCACGGCGCGACTCGGCGTTGACGCGTGAGGCCTTGGTGCAGTCAGCGTGGAGCCGCTGCGTTAGCCCGGGCGTGGTGTTCCACAGCGATCGCGGCATCGAGTTCGCCAACTTCGAGTTCAGGAAGCAGCTCGGCGAGCTTGGAATGGTCCAGAGCATGAATCGTCCGGGCAGGATGAACGACAACGCGCACATGGAGTCGTTCTTTCACTCGATGAAGTGCGAGGAGCTGTATGGCAAGAGGTTCGAGACGGAGCAGCAGCTGCGAAGCACCTTGAGAAGCTACATCCGCTTCTACAACGATCGACGGCTGCACTCATCGCTGCGATACTTGCCGCCAACGGTCTACGAGAGCCGCATGCAAGGGGCGTCCAGTGTCAACTAAACCGATGCAAGATCCCACACAACTGCAGGGCGCCGCAAGGCCCGTCAATGATCGTAGGCCATGCGGCGCCCTGCAGTTGTGTGCCGCTCAACTCCGACGTTAGCCCGCACGAGAGCCGCCATGCTTCTATCGCAACACGTTGAAAGCTACCGCTTCTGGGAAGTCGTGATTCAGTGGGCACAGGAGAGGCTCCAGCACGAACATGTGGTGGCGCGGGCTCTGGCAAAGGCGGTTGTTCGCGACGGCCTGCGGGTGCAAAGCGTGGACGCGCGATGGTTGACCCCGGGTACCTTCGAACTTCGGGGCGCTCCCTTGGTGGGCTATGTTGCTGGCGAGGGCATGCTTCCCGTCTTTATCCGCGCCACTGCATTGACGCACCTTCGAAGCATCGTAGAACGCGCGGCGACGCCCCAGCCGGAAGCCTTGTTCGAGGAGTTCATGGCCAAGCAGGACTTCCACGTCTGGCTCACTCGGTGCGGCTTCGTGCTGCCTGCATTCTGGTTTGGGGCGGAGGCGCGGCGTGGGGGCTAACAGGTCGTACGACACCAACGCCCAGCGGCGGTCCTCCGCTTTGCAGCGGTCCTTCCCGCCGAGCGCCGGCCAACTCAGACGCTAGAGCGCCGCGAATGCCCCGGTTCTTTCAAACCGTCGGTACGGAACTGGAGCCGCTCCATTTGGCTGGAGTGGACGTTTGGAAGTTCGAGTGGAAGAAGACGGGCGAGCGGGCCGATGTGTCAGATCCTGTGCACGGGCAGCGCTTTTCGTTCGAGGTATGGCACATTGCCGACCGCGAGAAGATCGTCCGTTTCGCTGCCGGTGAGTTTTCGAACGGAGTCTGGGGGTTCTATGTCGAACGCTAGTGTCGGCGCGCCTCCGACTACAAGGCGCACCTCATGACCATCTCCCTTTCCGTCCCTCTGCCGCACTCATGACTGCCCGTTAGACGCCCATGACCGGCTCGCGCTTCAACGTATTCGGTCGCCTTTTCCTTGTTCGGCGCGAAGGAAAGCAATGGCAGGCATATGCACTGGGAGCCGACGGAAAGAGATCTCCCGCCGGCTTTGTTGTCCCGGACTTCGTCGAAGAAGGTGAGTTGGAGCAGTTCCTCTACGATCTCTTTCACGAAAGTGCGACTCCCGGAAACGGCGATGTCCGGAGATTGGCAGGCCGTTCTGACATGCCCTCCCGAAATCCGTTTACAACGCCGACAACGTGTTCCCCCATTCGGAGCGCGATGGATGGTTCCCCGGGCTGATCGGCATTCCTGGCTGGCCCCCGGCCGAAGTTGAACGGCGATCTCTTCGTGGTCGCTCCCGGCGGGGAGCAGGCCGGACTCGCCCGGGAGTCGACCGGGCCTGACATCCTCCGCATCGACGGCCCAAGCCCGGGCCGGTGGGGTGTGTACCAGATCCGGTTTCCTCATCCTGTCCTGTGTCACGCCGACCTCGTGCGCAACTTTCACGACGTCCTTCCGTTGCTCGAGGCAGAGTACGAGAACTGGCGGCGCGGTGGCGGAGAGCAGGACATGCACCCCCATGATGGTGGACTACGATCGCACCGTGACGCACTACGAGGTGGCCTCGTAGCGTACGCTCAAGCGGTCCGGCGCGATCGCACAAGGAGGCGCATGAAATCCTATTCCGGCGGTTGCCTTTGCGGCGCGGTTCGCTATCGGATCACTTCCGACCCGGGCCCTTCACGGGTCTGCTGGTGCAAGGACTGCCAGCACATCTCCTCCAACGGCACGGTGAACGCCGTGTTTCCCAGCGCGTCCATCGAGGTCACCGGGACGCCCGCCGGCTACGACAAGACCGCCGACAGCGGAAACACGGTCACCCGCCGGTTCTGCGCCACGTGCGGCAGCCAGCTCTTCTCGGATTCCACCGGACGCCCGGGCCTCACGGTCGTTCGCGTCGGGACGCTGGACGATCCCTCGGCCATCCGCCCCACGGCCAACATCTGGGCCGCCAGCGCGCCCGGCTGGGCGTGTCTCGATGCGGGCCTCGATCGCTTCGAAGGGGCACCCGCACCGCCGGCGCCCCGGCGGGGCAGCAGGGATGAAGATCGACGCCGTGCGCAGTGCGGCGATGGCGCTGCCGGGCACCACCGAGGAACCGCACCACGACTTCGGTTCGTTCCGGGTGGGCGGCAAGATCTACGTGACCGTTCCGCCCGGCAATGAGCACATCCACGTGTTCCTGAAGGAGCCGGACCGGGAGCTCGCGCTGGCCGCGTACCCGGAGTTCACCGAAAAGCTGATGTGGGGCGGCAAGGTCGTCGGCGTGCGGCTGGCCCCGGCCAAGGCGAAGCCGGCCGTGGTCAAGGCGATGGTGCAGCAGGCGTACCTCGCCAAATCGTCCAAGGCCGGTAGGCGCATCACACATTTCCCCAACGGCTGACGGATCCACCATGCCCCATTCCCACCTCTTGTCGCTGGTCCTCGCCCCGGCCCTCGCGGGTTGCGCGAGTCCCCCTTCGCAGCCGCCCAAGCCCTCGGGTCCCGTCGCCGTGATTTCGGACCACGGCGACTACCCGACGGCATGAAGAGCCAGCTCTTCTACCTGGCGGCGGTCGATGGCGTTCCCGTCGCCTCCAGCCTGCAGGCGACCCGCGCGGCCACGTACGGAATGGGCCTGAGCCTGCGCACCCGGTACGTGCAGCACGATGTTCCCGCGCGCCCGGTGCGCCTGCGGATCGTCGGAACCCACGTCAGTGCCGCACCCATCCGGGCTCGCGCTTCGCGTGGCGGGCGATTTCTGGCCGTGGAGGGCGCAGTGGAGTTCCACCCCGTCGCCGGCAAGGAGTACGTCATCCACGGCCGGCTGGCCAAGGGGGACGCCTACGTCTGCGTGGCCGACGGCGCCACCGGCGAGTGCATTTCGGCCAAGGCCACCCAGTTGCGCAAGTAGCCGCTGCGCTCCACGCGGTGAGCACTGGCGAGGAAGCGCGCACATGCCTAAGATGCCATCGACGCGGACAGCCCCATGCCCGCATGGAGCCGACATGCAACCCGCCACCGTCCGCCAGCGCGCCTTTTCGATCCAGACCTCGTTGCGCGCCGCGGTCGCTGCGTGGGCGCTGGTGACGGCCCACGCCGCCATCGCCGACGATGCGAGGCTGTGGATCGTCGGCGCCACCGTGATCTCGCCCGAACGCTCGGACGACGGGCAGAAGCTCGACGTGCTGGTCGAAGGCGAGCGCATCACCTCTGTCGTGCCCGCGCTGCCCGTGGGCGCGCCGCGCAACGCACCGGTGTTCGACGCCACGGGCCTCGTCCTCATGCCCGGCCTCATCGACAGCCATGTGCACCTCGGCGGCATCCCCGGCTTCTCGCACGACATGGAGTTCCGGCATCCGCTGCTGGCGCGCGACTACCGCGCGCAGGCACCGCGATCGTTCCTGCGCTACGGCTACACCACGGTCATCGACCTGATCGGCGAGAACCGTGCGGTGATCGATGCTTTCGCCAACGCGCCCGCGCATCCCGACGTCCACCACTGCGGCGCGCTGCCGCTGCGCGATGGCTACCCCACGCACTACGCGCCGTCGCGCGTGCGCGACCTCGTCTTCCCCAACGCGGTGCTCGACCCCAAGCTGTCCGGTGCCGACGCGGCCGCCCGCACCCCGCAGGCGTCGGTGGCGCGGGCGACGGGCGCGGGCGCGATCTGCATCAAGACCTTCTTCGAACGCGGTTTCGGGCGCGACACCAACCTGCCCGTGCCCAGCCCCGAGCTGTTCGCCGACATCGTCCGGTCCGCCCATGGCGCCAGGCTGCCGGTGCTGCTGCACGCCACGTCGATCGAGGCGCAGCGCTTCGGCGTCGATGGCGGCGCCGACATCTTCGTGCACGGGCTGTGGACTGGAACGGCGCGCCGGGGGCCACCGCCTTGCCCGATTCGGCGCGTGAGGTGCTCGACCGGTAGCGGCGCGCAAGATCGGCTACATGCCGACCCTGCAGGTGCTCGGTGGCTTGCGCGTGCTGTACGACCCCGGCTATTTCGACAAGCCCGGCGTGCGGCGCGTCGTGCCCGCGGGTCTGCTCGAGTGGTACCGCTCGCCGGCCGGACGCTGGTTCAAGGAGGACTTGTCGGGAGGCGCCCCCGACGAGCGCATGCGCGTGGTGTTCGACGCCGTGCTCGCGCGCGGCACGGAGTCCACGCGCTATCTCGCGGGCAAGGGCGCACGCTTCCTGTTCGGCACCGACACGCCGTCGGGCCCCACGCCGGGCAACCTGCCGGGATTCAACGGCTACCCGGAGATGAAGCGGCTGGTGGCGGCCGGCGTGAGCCTGCGGCAGGTGCTCGAGGCCGCGACGCTGAACAACGCCAAGGCCTTCGGCCTCGCCGACCGCGTGGGCACCGTCGAGGCGGGCAAGCGCGCCAACCTGCTGCTGCTCGCACGTTCGCCGCTCGAATCGGTCGAGGCGTACGACACGGTGCGCGCGGTGTGGATCGGCGGGCGCCGGCTGGACCCGGCGAGCCTGGAAGCGGGAAAGTGAACATCGACGAAAACCTGGCGGAGTACGTCAGCCACGACGACTTCCGCACCGGCCTGCCGCAGGGCCGCTTTCGCGTCATCGTCGATCCCAAGCTGGCCCGCGGCTGGGTGCGGCAGCGCTTGTGGCTGCTGCCGATCGTGATGGCGATGATCGGCGCCGGCCTCGCCCTCGCGTTGGGCGGGGCAACGTGGCCCGGCTTCGGCCTGGTGTTCGCCGGCGTGGCCGTCAACCGGCTGGTGGCGTGGAACGCAGGCAAGATCCTGCTGCACCTCGCGTTGCGCGACCGGGTGATCTACGACGCGGCCACCGGCGGCGGCATCATGGAAGTGCGCCGCGTCTAGGCGGCCGCGGCTTCAAAGCCGCAGCCGCCCTGCGTAGCCCGTCATCTCCGGTACCCGCGGCCCACCGTGCGCCCGTTGCTGTCGACGAGGTCGGAGAGGCCCTCCCAGTAGATCGCGCCGGTCGAGGCGCGGCTGTCCAGTTCCCGGTTGTCGAGCACGGCGCGCACCGTGTAGAAGTCCGCCGGCGTCTTCACGATCCACTCCACCGGGTAAGTCGCGTTCGACAGGGCGCTGGTCCAGCGCCGCTGCGGCCGGAACTCGGTCTCGCCGCGGCCCGCCACGTACAGCGCGCCGGCAGCGCTGCGGAACGAACCGCCGTCCCACAGCGCGTGCCCATCCCCGGCGCGCAGCTGGAAGGCGGTGAGCGCGCTGCCGTCGTCCAGGTTCATGCCGATCCAGTCCCAGCCCACCGCCTCCGGGTGCATCAGCGCTTCGCTCCACTCGTGGTCCAGCCAGGCCTTGCCCGTGACCTCGAAGCGCTGCCCGCGCAAGGTGATGCGGCCGCCGACCGCCAGTTGCGGCAGGCTGTAGTAGTAGCTCGCCCGGGTCGCATCCGGGCCCTTGCGCGACAGGCCCGCGCGGCCTTGCAGCAGCACCGGCTGGACCTGCTCGCAGCGCAGGTCCAGCGCGAAGTCGCCGGCCGGCAGGCGCGCGTTCCAGTGGGCGCCATCGCGCACCAGCGACCAGTCGCGCAGGCGCAGGTTCGCATCCGTGGTGGACGCTTCCGCGACGCCGAAGCCCCGGCGCGCGATGCGCTGGTCGTGCCACAGCTTGCGGCCGTCGACGTCGGTGAGCGCGGCATGCGCGAACAGCAACTGCTTCGCGGCAAAGCGCGATTGCATGCCTTGCGTGGCGTCCACGCGCGAGCGGAAGAAGGTCACCCGGAAGCCGAAGCTGCGCCCGCCCGCGCGCGCCTGGCCGGTGATGTACCACCACTCGGTGCGCAGGTCCGGATGCGCGCCATGGTCGGCCGGAAAGGCCAAGGCCCGCTCGGGCAGGCCGAAGGCGCCGGGCGCGGCGGCCAGCCAGGGCAGGGCGGCCAGGAAGGGGCGGCGGCTGATCACCAGTCTTCCTTCACGGCGAGCACCGCGTCGCGACCCGCGGCCGCGCGTCCGGCGAGCCATGCAGTGATGGTGCCGGCAGCCACCACCGCGGCGCACAGCAGCAGCAGCCGCAGCCAGGGCACCAGCAGGTCCATCGTCCAGTGGAAGCTTTGCGGGTTGACCACGTGCACCAGCACCACCGCCACCGCCAGCCCGAGGCCGAGGCCGGCCAGCGCGCCGATCAGGGTCCACGCCGCGCCTTCACCCGCCACGACCGCAAGCACCTGCCGCCGCGTGAGGCCCAGTGCGCCAGCAGCCCGAACTCCTTGCGCCGCGCCAGCACCTGCGCGCTGAAGCTGGCCGCCACGCCGAACAGGCCGATCGCGATGGCCACGGCCTGCAGCCAGTAGGTGACGGCGAAGCTGCGGTCGAAGATGCGCAGCGACACGCCGCGCACTTCCGAGGCCGAGGCCAGTTCCACCAGGCTCGCATCGCCGGTGGTGTCGCGTACCAGTTTGCGGACGGCGGCTTGCGCCTCCTGCGCCGAAGCCCCGGGCGCCAGCCAGAGCTGCAGGTCATTGACGCGCGTGTCGCCGGTGAGGCGCTGGTAGTCGCGCTGCTCGAGGATCACGGCGCCGGTCTGCCGCACGTAGTCGCGCCACACGCCGGCCACGAAGTACGGGCCGGGGCCTAGGGCGGGCTCGAGCAGCGGCAAGGGCTCGCCGCGGCGCGCGCCATACAGGTCCACCATCGCCTCGCTCACGTACACGGGGATGCGGCCCGGCGGCACCGGCACCGCATCGCCCACCAGCGGCAGCACGCGGGCGGCATTGCCAATGGGCCGCGCGAGCAGCGTCACTGGGGGCGTGCCGGATCGAGTTGCAGGTTGCGCACGCGCTGCGTGGCGGCGCGCTCGACGCGGGGCAGGGCTGCGACGCCCGCGACGAGTTGCGGCGTGAGGAAGGCCGTGTCGCCGCTGGCGGCGCTGCCGGCCGTGCGCAGGTACAGGTCGGCCGGCAGCAGCACGTCGAGCCAGTCCGCCACCGACTGGCGGAAGCTGGAGACCATCACCGTCAACGCTACCGCGAGGCTGAGGGCGGCGACGACGCCGCTGACCGCCACCGCCGCGCTCTCGCGCACGCGCCGGGCGCGCTCCACCGCCAGCAGGGGCAGCAGCCGGTGGGCCACCCACGGCGCGATGCGGTCATAGAGCAGGCCCACCGCGCCCGGCAGCACGCCGATGCCGCCCACCAGCAGCAAGCCGACGGAGAGATAGGCCGCGAGCGGCACGCCCGCGATGGGCGGCAGCATCGCCAGCAGGCCGGCCGCGAGCAGCGCGGCCCAGCTCCAGAGGTGGCGGCGTCCGCGCGGCAGCGCCGAGCCCAGCCCTTGAGCGTCTGCGCGAGCGGCAGTTGCGCCGCGTTGCGCGCGGGCAGCCAGCCACCCGCGAGCGCCGCGACGACGCCGAGCACGCCATACACCACGGCGGCCGTCGTGCTCCATTGCAGGCGGGGCTGCACGCCGGGGAAGTAGCCGCCGCCCGGGTCGCCCCCGAGCAACGCCAGCGCGGCCGCCGCGAGCCCGGTGCCCAATGCGATCCCGGCGGTGCTGCCGATCACGCCGAGCACGGCGGATTCGGCAAGCACCAGCCCCAGCCGCTGCCGCGCCGTCAGCCCCAGCACCCCCAGCAAGGCGAACTGCTGCGCCCGCCGTGCCACGCTGAGCGCGAGCACCGAGAACACGAGGAAGGCGCCGGTGAACAGGGCCACCGGGGCCAGCACGGTGAGGTTCACGCGGTAGGCGCGCGACAGCTCGCCGACGCGCTGGTTGGCCGCTTCGGGTTCGGCGGCCTGCACCTGCGGCGGGAGTTGCAGCGAGCGCAGCCAGGCCGCGCGGTCGGCGCCGGGCCGCAGCCGCACGTCGATGCGCGAGAGCTGCCCGACGCGGCCGAAGAGGTCTTGCGCGGCGCCGATGTCCATCACCAGAAGCGGTCCGCCGCCGGCGGCCACGGTGCCGGCCACGCGCAGCTCGCGCAAGGCCAAGCCGACCTGCACGCGCACGGCGACCGCGGGCAGCGCGGCCCGCGCGGACGCGTTGAGGAAAGCCTGCGACGGCGCCAGCATCGCCAGCCGGTCGGCGCCTTCGGCCGGCACCGGCATCAGCTCCGGTGCCGGTGGTGGGGGCGACGAGCGCGTCGATGCCGAGAACGCGCACGGTGCGGCGCGTTCCGTCGGAGGCGACGGCGAGCGTTTGAAGTTCGAGAACGGGACTGGCCCATGCCACCTGCGGGTCGGTGGCGACGCGCCGGTAGAGCGCTTCGTCCATCGCGCCCCGGGCGGCGCGCAGCTCCGTGTCGGGCTGGCCCCCGGCGGAGCGTGCCGCGCCGGCGAATTCATCCAGCGCGGAAGCGTTGATCAGGTGGACGGAGAAAGCCAGCGCCACGCCGAGCATGACGGCCAGCACGGCGGCGGCGCTGCGCCACGCGTGGTGGCGCACTTCCTGCCAGGAATAGGTGGCGAGCAGCGCGAGCATGCGCCCATTGTGCGGCGCGGCCGCGTGCCCGCCCGGCGGTCAGGCTTCGGCCGTCTCGCCCATCAGCTCTTCGCGCCGCTGCATCAGCTGTTCGCGCATCGCGACCAGGTCGAGCTTGCGAGCCGAGCGTGCCTTGGGGAAGATCTCGTTGCGCTCTTCCTTCACGTGGTGGTCGATGTACTCGCCCAGCACGGTGACCTTGGCGTCGAACATCTCGCCCGGCTCGTCCATGGCCCGGATCTGCGCGATCAGGTCCTTGGCGGAGGCATGCTCGACCTCGGCTTCGGCCAGCAGGTCGGTGTCCTTGATCACGGCGCGCAGGGCCGGGTAAAAGATTTCTTCCTCGATCTGCGCATGCACCGTCAGCTCGTTGCAGATCGTGCGGGCCAGTCCATCTTCTTCTGGGCCGCGCTGCGGGAGCGGGATTCCATCAGCTCCTCGTACTCCTTGAACATCTTCTTCACCGCGCGGTGCTCGGCGTCGAGCATGTCGCATGCGTCTTTCTCTTTGCGGGTCGCCATGGTCGTTCTCCTTGTGGGGCTTCCATGATGGGTCAGCGGCACTGTCACCACTTGTAGGAGAACGGCGTCACGTGCAGTGGCACCGCGCCGACCGCGATCCGGTCGATTCGGCGTCGGCTTGACGGCGTCGCCTGACCGTTGAGCCGGCCGCCAATGGCTATGCTTAGGCATCGCAATCCGAGAAAGCTCCCATGCGTACGAACAGCCCCGCCACCCAGCTCGACCAGGTCAGCGCCAAGACCGACGAAGTGCAGCGCGAACTCGAAGTCGCCAGCGCCGAACTCGGACTCACCCACGGCGCGCTGGACCGCAACCTGCCGCCGCACGAGCGCAGCGAGGACGTGGCCCGGGCGATCGCGCAGAACGAGGTGCTGGAGCGCAAGGTGGCGCAAGCCGCCGAAGACCCGGAGGAAGTGGTCGAGATGCTCGAGCAGGTCAAGGCGGAAGTGGGCGGCTGATGCGACGCCGGCTGCTGTTTCCCGCCGCTGCCGCGGCGGCGTTGTCGCTGGCGTTGTCGGCCTGCAAGGACGCACCTGAGCCGTCCGCCGCGCCGGCCGCTTCCACACCCGTTTCGATCGATGCGATCGCCGCCGAGGCGCAGGGTTTCAGCCTGGGCGCGACGATGAGCGCGCGCACTGCCTACGTGTTCTTCGATCCGCAGTGCCCGCATTGCGCCGCGCTGTGGACCGCGGCCCGCCCGCTGAGGACGCAGTCGCGGTTCGTCTGGATCCCGGTCGGGATCCTCGGCGAGAAGAGCGCCACGCAAGGCGCCGCGCTGCTGGCGGCGACCGATCCCGTCGCGGCGATGGACCAGCACGAAGCCTCGCTGCGCGAGAAGGGCGGCGGCATCGGCCCGCGCGGCGGCACCGAGCCGCAACAGGAGGCGGTCAAGCGCAACACGGCGCTGTTCACGCGCCTCGGCTTCGCCAGCGTACCGACCGTGGTGGCGCGGCATGCACAAAGCGGCGAAGTGGTGACGATCGAAGGTTCGCTGCCGGCGCCCGCGCTGGCGCAGCGGCTCGGGTTGCAGGCGCCCTAGCAAACAGGAACCTCAAGGCGCTCTAGGCGCTCTCGGCCATCCCGTCGCTGCGCAGGTGCAGAACGCGGTCTGCGCGCCCCGCCGCGGCCGCCGAATGCGTCACCAGCACCAGCGCGGCGCCGGTCTCGCGCGCCTGGTCGCGCAGCAACTCCATGATGCGTCCGGCCGTCGCCGGGTCGAGGTTGCCGGTGGGCTCATCGGCCAGCAGCAGGCTGGGCCGGTGCACGAGCGCACGGGCGATCGCTACACGCTGGAGCTGGCCGCCGCTGAGCGACTGCGGCAGCCGCGCCCCGAGTCCGGCCAGCCCCACGGCGTCGAGCATCGCGGCCACGCGGGCCGGGTCCGGCCGCTGCAGCAGCAGCAGCAAGGGCAAACCGACGTTCTGGGCCACGTCGAGGTGCGGGAGCACGTGGAAGGCCCGGAACACGAAGCCGAGCTTCTCGCGCCGCAGGATGGCGCGCGCATCTTCGCGCAGCGCGCCCAGTCGGTGCCGGCGACGTGGATGCTGCCCGTGTCCCAGTCGTCCGGCCGGCCATGCAATTGAGCAGCGTCGATTTGCCGACGCCCGACTCGCCGACGATCGCCACGAACTCACCGGCGGCGACCGAGAGCGACACGTCGCGGAACACCGTCGTCTCGCCATAGCGCTTGGCGAGGTCGCGCACCTCCAGCATCATGCCGCCAGCCCCACGGCCCGCCGCAATTGCGCCTGCACGTCCGGTGCGTCGCAGGCGATCACCGTGCGTTGCGGCATGCTGCGCAACCAGGTGAGCTGGCGCTTGGCGAGCTGGCGGGTGGCGGCCACGCCGCGCTCGCGCAGCGAGGCGAGCGGCTCGCCGGTGTCGAGCGCTTCCCGGGCCTGCCGGTAGCCCACGCAGCGCATGCTGGGCACGTCGGCGTGCAGGTCGCCGCGCGCGCGCAGCGCTTTCACCTCGTCGAGGAAGCCGCCCGCCAGCATCGCGTCGAAGCGCCGCCCGATGCGATCGTGCAGCCAGGCGCGGTCGGTGGGTTCGAGCGACAGGAACAGGTCGGGTTGCCAGCCCGAGGCTCCGCCGGTGTGGAAGCTGGCCAGCGGGCGGCCCGTGGTCCGAAAGACCTCCAGCGCGCGCTGGATGCGCTGCGCGTCGTTGGGGGCGAGCCGTGCCGCCGTCGCCGGATCGGCAAGGGCGAGCTGCGCGTGCAGCGCCGGCCAGCCGTGCTCGCGCGCTTCCGCATCGAGGGCGGCGCGGATTTCCGGGTCGGCCGGCGGCATCGCGTCGAGTCCGTCGAACAAGGCCTTGAAGTACAGCATGGTGCCGCCCGCGAGCAGCACCCGCCGGCCGCGCGCCGGATCTCGCGCGCCAGCCGCAGCGCGTCGGTGGCGAACTCGGCGGCGCTGTACGCCTGCGCGGGGTCTCGGATGTCGATCAGGTGATGCGGGACGGCGGCGCGTTCGGCGGCCGTGGGCTTGGCGGTGCCGATGTCCATGCCGCGGTACACCAGCGCCGAATCGACGCTGACGATCTCCGCGCCGAGCGCTTCGGCCAGTGCCGGGCGGCGGCGGTCTTGCCCGAGGCGGTGGGCCCGGCCAGGGCCAGCGTGGCGGGCAGGGCGCGCGTGGACATCGCGTCGAGGTTAGCAGATGGGCCATCCTCTCCCGGGAGCGCTGCGCGTCTGTAGGACGCGCGCCAACTTGAATTCGGTAACACGCAACGAAGCCACTGCCGCGCGACAATTTGCTCCATCGAGAAATTGGAGAACGCTTTGGAACTGAGGGTGTTCCCGGTGGAAGACCTCCAGCGCATGCGCGGATTGCTGCACGACCTGTTCGCATCGATCGGGGGTTTCCGGGTGGTCGCGGTGGCAAGCACGGAGGCGGAGGCCAGCCTCTGGCTGCACGACAACGCGGGGCAATGGGACCTGGCGATCGTCGACCTCGTGCTCGAGCAAGGCGCGGGGATGAACGTGGTGCGCGCCTGCAAGGCCGACCCGAACGGCGGCCGCATCGTGGTGTTCAGCAGCTATGCCAGCCCGGGGTGCGGCAGCATTGCCTCGAGCTCGGCGCGGACGCCGTCTTCGACAAGAGCGAGACCGAGGCCTTCATCGCATGGTGCGACGCATTGGCGAGCCGGGAAAACTCCGGCCCCTGAAACCTGTCGGACGTGTCGGACACAAGCCTCGCGAACTTCCTACACGGCCGTGCAGCTTTACATGCGACATTTCTTCTTATGAGCAGTAGCAGAACGGTTCTCGACGCGGACGAGCACGTGTCGGGCTCGTGGGCTTCGGAAAGCCTCCCGATGTCGGTGCGCAAGGAATTGCTGGAGCGCGAGTTGCGCAAGCTCGGCTTCCGGCGCGCGGAAGCGCAGCGCGCCGTGGCCGACGCGGGCGCCTCGGCGCAGCAGCAGTCGCAGGCTTCGCAGCACCCGCAGGCCGGCGCGTCCACGACGCACGGCGAGTAGCCGGGCCCTTTCCCTTCGTTCGTACAATCGCGGCCGCGCCCTTGCGCTGGAGCCGCCATGTCGTTTCGCCCCCTTGCCGTGAAAGGCCGTCCCCCGGCCGGCGGACGCCTGCCCGCCGTCTGCGCGCCGCTCGTCGCGGCGACGCTGCCCGCCCTCCTGACCGAGGCGCGCCCTGGTCGCGGCCAAGCAGCCGGACCTCGTTGAATGGCGCGTCGATTTCTTCCGGCGCTGGCCGACACGGCGGCGGTGCTCGCTGCCGCGGCGGCGCTGCGTGACGCTGTCGATGGGATCCCGATCCTTTTCACGCGCCGCTCGCAGCGCGAAGGCGGCCAGCCGATCGCGCTGGACGAGCCCGCGGTGGTCGCGCTCTACGAAGCGGTGTGCGCGGCGGGCGCGGCCGACCGGTCGACTTCGAAATGGACAACGATCCGGGCGACCTGCAGCGCGTGCGCGCGGCCGCAGGCGGCGCGGGCATCGGGCTGGTGCTGTCGTTCCACGACTTCCGGCGCACGCCGAGAGCGGAAACCCCGGCGGCGCGTTTTGCGCAGGCGAAGGAGCTGGGCGCCGACGTCGCCAAGCTCGCGGTGATGCCTGCGTCGATGGACGACGTGCACGTGCTCCTCGGGCGCCACGCTGCAGGCCGGCCGCGCGCTGGACATCCCGGTGATCAGCATGGCGATGGGGCCGCTCGGCGCGGTGAGCCGGCTGTGCGGCGGCGCCTTCGGTTCGGCGCTCACGTTCGCCGTGGGCGCGGCGGCCTCAGCGCCGGGCCAGATGCCGATCGAGGACGTGCGCGCCGGGCTCGACGTGTTGGCTCGCGCGCAGGGCTAGGGCCTCTGAAGCCGGAAAAAGTCGGCCAGCGCTTCGCGGTACTGCTTCAGGCCGACCGACATCGTGCTGTGGTGCGAGCCGCCCTCGACCGGGAGGAACTGCTTGCGGCCGGTGGCGGCCTCGTACAGCCGGCGGCCCAGCGCGCTCTGGATCAGGCGGTCGTTGGCGCCGTGCACCACCAGCAGGGGCGAGCCCACCTTGGCGACCTTCTTCACCGAGTCGAAGCGCTGCGTGATCAGCGGCCCCACCGGCAGCCAGCCCCACTTGAAGGTGCTGGCAACGTCGGGGATGGAGGTGAAGGTGCCTTCGACGATCACGCCCTGCTCGTCACCGACGCGCGAGGCGAGGTCGATCGCGATGGCGCCACCCAGCGAGTGCCCGAACACGTAGCGCGGCCGGTCGGGGTAGCGCTTGCCCAGCCAGTCCCGCCGCCGCGCGCGTCCTCGTACGCCATGTCTTCCGAAGGCAGCCCCGGCGTGCTCTTGCCGAAGCCGCGGTAGTCGATGGCCAGCACCGAGAAGCCGAGGTCCTGCATGCGGCGGATGCGCGGGGCCGAGCCGCTCACGTTCCACTTGGCGCCGTGCAGGTAAAGCAGCACGGGCGCCGACTCGGGGAGGTGTTCGGCATCCAGCCACAGGCCGTGCAGCCGCGCTTCGGCCTGCGTCACTTCGGAGCGGAACGGGATCCAGACCTCCTGCATGTCCTGCGCCAGTTCGGCGGTGCCGCCCCAGCTGCGGTCGCTGGGCTGGAAGATCCACTCGCGCTGCCGCTCGTCGAGGTTGGAGCAACCCATGGACAGGAGGCCCGCCGGGGCGGAGGCAGCGAACAGCAGTCGGCGTTTCATGACCGGTGACTGAGTACGGCTGACGCAGGAAAGTTCATCGGCCGCGCAGGAACAGCGCGTCGAGCTCGCGCACCGTCAGCTGGCGCCGTGGGGGCCGGCCGTGGTTGCACTGGTCCGAGCGATCGGTTTCCTCCATCTGGCGCAACAGGGCGTTCATTTCTTCCAGCGTGAGCTTGCGGTTGGCACGGACGGCGCCGTGGCAGGCCATGGTGGCCAGCAGCTCGTTGCGGGCGCGTTCCACCACGCTGCTGGCATCGTGCTGCGCCAGTTCGGCGAGCACGCTGCGTGCCAGCTCCACGGCGTCGCCCTGCGCGAGCGCGGTGGGCACCGCGCGCACCGCAAGCGTGCGCGGCGAGAAGGGCGTCACCGGAGCCCGAGCGCCTGCAGCGTGGCCTCGTTCGCCTCGGCGGTGGCGATCTCCTCGGGCGTGGCGGCGAAGGTGGCGGGGATCAGCAGCGGCTGGCTGCGGATCGCCTGCGCGTCCATCTGCGTCTTGAGCCGCTCGTACACGATGCGCTCGTGCGCCGCGTGCATGTCGACGACCACCAGGCCCGGGCGTTCTCCGCGAGGATGTAGATGCCCTGCAGCTGTGCGATCGCCTTGCCGAGCGGCCATTCGCCCGTCGGCAGTTCGGTGGGCGCAGCCGCGGGCGCGGCTTGCGGCGCGGGCGCAACCGACCAGAGGGCCGAGAGGTCGGAAACGACCGTGCCCACCACGGGCGCGAACGGGATCGCGGGCTGGCGCCATCCGGCGCTGTCCGGAAGCCCAGCCCCTGCCGGAATGGGCGGGAGCGGCAGGGTTGCGGGCGCTGCGGCGGTGCCGGCGCGCGGAGCGGACAGTGCGCCTTCCACCGCATGCCGCACCGCCTGGTGCACCTCGCGGCTGTCGCGGAAGCGCACCTCGATCTTGGTGGGGTGCACGTTGACGTCCACGCGCGACGGGTCGATCTGCAGGTGGAGCGCGTACACAGGCTGCCGATGCCCGTGCAGCAGGTCTTCGTAGGCGCTGCGGGCGGCGTGCGTGATGACCTTGTCGCGCACGTAGCGGCCGTTGACGTACGCGAACTGCCAGTCGGCGCGCGAGCGCGCGGCGTCGGGAATGCCGGCGCGGCCGCTGATGCGCAACGGGCCGGCGTGGAAGTCGACGCGCACGCTGTTGCCCAGAAGTCCTCGCCCAGCACGTCGGCGAGGCGTTGGTCGGGCGTGGCGGCGCGCCACTGCTCGCACACCTTGCCTTCGTGCCAGATGGTGAAGCCGACGTCGGGCCGCGCCAGTGCGTGGCGGCGCACCGCTTCGACGCAATGCGCCAGTTCGGTGCCGTCGCTCTTGAGAAACTTGCGGCGCGCGGGGGTGCTGAAGAACAGTTCCTTCACTTCGACCGTCGTGCCTACCGATCGCGCGGCCGGCCGCAGCTCGCCGCTGCCGGCGTCGAGCAGGAAGGCGCTGGCCTGGCCTTGCGGGCGGGAGAGCAGGCTGAGTTCGGAAACGGAAGCGATGGCGGCCAGCGCTTCGCCGCGGAATCCCATCGTGGCCACGGCTTCGAGGTCGGCCAGCGAGCCGATCTTGCTGGTGGCGTGGCGCTTGAGCGCGAGCGGCAGTTCTTCGCGGGCGATGCCGCAGCCGTCGTCCTCGATGCAAACCAGCCGCACGCCGCCGGCCAGCAGCCGCACGGTGACCTGCGTCGCGCCGGAGTCGAGCGCGTTGTCGACCAGTTCGCGCACCACGGAGGCGGGCCGCTCGACAACCTCGCCCGCCGCGATCTGGCTCACCAGTTCATCCGGCAGCTCGCGGATGGGGCGGGGCGGCGAAGGCGACAGCACGGCACTCATGGGCCGCGATTCTAGGCCGCACCCCGGCAGGGATAATCGCCCGATGGAACTCGTCACCTTTCTCGTCGACTTCATCCTGCACGTCGACGTCCACCTGCACACCTTCGTGACGAATTACGGCAACTGGGTGTATGCGCTGCTGTTCCTGATCATCTTCGTGGAGACGGGCGTCGTGGTGATGCCTTTCCTGCCCGGCGATTCGCTGCTGTTCGTGGTGGGCGCGCTGTGCGGCGTCGGGCTCATGAGCTATCCGTTGGCGATCGGGCTGCTGTGGGTCGCCGCGGTGCTGGGGGACCAGACCAACTTCACCATCGGGCGCTGGGTCGGGCCGCGCGTGTTCCAGTGGGAGCAGTCGCGGCTGTTCAACCGGGCGGCGTTCGACCAGGCGCACGCGTTCTACGAGAAGTACGGCGGCATCACGATCATCCTGGCGCGCTTCTTCCCCTTCATGCGCACCTTCGTGCCTTTCGTGGGCGGCGTGGCCGACATGAACCGCGTCAGGTTCACCGCCTACAACGTGATCGGCGGCGGCATCTGGGTCGTGGGCATCGTCACGGCAGGCTTCTTCCCGGGGAGCATTCCCCGGGTGAAGGAAAACCTCGACAAGATCATCTGGGGCGCCATCCTGGTCCCGGGCGTGATCGTGCTGGCGGGCGCCGGGCAGGCGCGGCGCAAGGGCGCCGCGCGCGCCTGAACCGCGGCTTTACTTGGGGGTCTCCCCGAGTCGCGGGTGTGGCCGTAGCTGTTGCTGGTCTCGGCGTCCTTGTCCCTGATGCCGGGGCTGGGCTGGCCCTGCTGCTGGCCGCCCTGCTTCTGCCCGTTCTGGCCCTGTTCCTGCCCTTGCTGCTGCTGGGCCCGGTCCTTCATCTGCTCTTCGGTCGGCATGGGGTTCTCCTGTGAGGTAGAGCGCCAATCTAGCCCTGCAGGCGCGGCGCGGCTGTAGGAAAGGGCCTCCGCCGCGCGCGATACTTGGGGGATGAATGCGCCCGAAACCCTGTCCCGCTGGAACGGCACCGGCTCCAGCCGCGTTCCCTTCTGGGCCTACACCGACGCCCAGCTCTACGGCCGCGAACTGGAGAAGATCTTCTACGGCCCGCACTGGTGCTACGTGGGCCTGGAGGTGGAGGTGCCGAACGTCGGCGACTACCGCCTGACTTGGGTTGGCGAGCGCCAGGTGATCCTGGTGCGCGACCGCGTGGCGCCCAAGGACCGCGGCACCGACCACGGCATCCGCGTGGTGGAGAACCGCTGCGCCCACCGCGGCGTGCGCTTCTGCCAGCAGCCGCACGGCAATGCCCGCAGCTTCGTCTGCCCGTACCACCAGTGGACATACAAGCTCAATGGCGAGCTGGCCGGCCTGCCTTTCAAGGACGGCGTCGCGGCGACCGACGCCGAGGGACAGCCCTGCGTCAACGGCGGCATGCCGGAAGGCTTCGACCTGAAGCAGCACGGCCTGACGCGCCTGCGGGTGGCGGTGCTGCACGGGCTGGTGTTCGCCACGTTCAGCGACGCCGCGGAGCCGCTCGAGGACTACCTCGGACCGAACGTCATGCCGTGGCTGGACCGCATCTTCGCCGGCCGCAAGCTCGCGCTGCTGGGCTACAACCGCCAGCGCATTCCGGGCAACTGGAAGCTGATGATGGAGAACATCAAGGACCCGTACCACCCGGGCCTGCTGCACACGTGGTTCGTCACTTTCGGGCTCTGGCGCGCCGACCAGAAGAGCCGCATGGTGATGGACGAACACGGCCGCCACGCGGTGATGATTTCACGCCGCAACGACGGCGGCGAGAACAAGGCGGTGACGCAGGGCGTGACCAGCTTCAAGCAGGACATGGTGCTGCACGACGACCGCATTCTCGACGTGGTGCCGGAGCCGTGGTGGAAGGTGCCGGATCCGTCGAATCCCGGCACGGAGATCATGCCGTCGGTCACCATGATCACGCTGTTCCCGAGCCTGATCATCCAGCAGCAGGTCAACTCGCTGTCGACGCGCCACATCGTGCCGCGCGGCGAAGGCGAGTTCGACTTCGTCTGGACGCACTTCGGCTTTGCCGACGACAGCGAGGAGATGACGCGCCGCCGCCTGCGGCAGGCCAACCTCTTCGGTCCCGCGGGCTTCGTGAGCGCCGACGACGGCGAAGTCATCCAGTTCAGCCGGGAAGGCTTCGCGCAGTGGGGCGAGGAGGGCAGCACGCTGTGCGAGCTGGGCGGCACCGGCACCGGCGGCACCGAGCACATGGTGACGGAAACGCTGATCCGCAGCATGTACGCCTACTGGCGCAAGGTGATGGGCGTATGAACGAGGCGCTGCTGCTGCAACTGGAGATCGACGGCTTCAATGCCGCGTACGCCGCCGCGCTCGACGAGCGCCGCTTCGACGACTGGCCGGGCTTCTTCCTGGCCGACGCGCGCTACACCGTGCAGGCGCGCGAGAACTTCGACCGCAACCTGCCGCTGGCGCTGATCGACCTGGAGAGCCAGGGGATGATGAAGGACCGCGTCTACGGCATCACGCAGACGATCTACCACGGGCCGTACTACACGCGCCACGTGGTGGGCTGCGCGCAGGTGCTGGGGCAGGAGGGGGACCGCATTCGCGCACAGGCGAACTACGCGGTGTTCCGCACGCGTCCGGGCGACGCGAGCGAGGTCTACAACGTGGGCCGCTACATCGACCTCTTCGAACGAACGCCGGCTGGCCTGAAGCTGGCCAGCCGGCGTTGCGTCTACGACAGCGAGATGGTCTTGAACTCGCTGATCTATCCGATCTAGAAGGTCACGCCACTTGCGGGGCGAGCCTCCGCAACGGGATTAGCGCTTGGCGGCCTGGTTGCCGATGTAGCCGCCCAACGCGGCGCCACCGATGGTGGCCGCGGTGCCGCCGACAGCGGAACCGATCACGCCACCGGCCACGGCGCCGCCGACGGTGCCGACGGTCTGGCGGTCCATCGTGGCGCAGCCACCCGTGCCCATCAGGGCAGCGACGGTCACGACAGAGGCAAGAAATTTCGTCTTCATGGTATTGACCTTCCAAATCGAATGTTTCGAAAGCCGCTGGAGGCGCGGCCAACCTGTGAAGACGAATGTAGACAGCCGGCCGAAACCGAACTGTAGGAACCGCGCGATTCGCTTTGTCGTCTCGTCGCGTGAGGGCGTGCAAGCGGGGAGGCGCGGCTGAGATACGGCGCGGCTCTGTCATTGCGGGCTCGACCCGCAATCCGTGCAGTCATGGATCCCGGGTCGAGCCCGGGATGACAAGAAAAATCACAGCTGCCGGTTGCGCGCCAGCGGCGGGTTCTTCGCGAAGTAGCCTTCGATGCCGCGCATCAGCGCGGTGGCCAGTTGCTGCTGGTATTCCGCGCTGCGCAAACGGCCCTCTTCCTCGGGATTGCTGATGAAAGCCGTCTCCACCAGCACGCTCGGGATGTCGGGCGCCTTCAGCACCGCGAAGCCGGCCTGCTCCACGCGCGGCTTGTGCAGGCGCGCCATGTTGCCGATCTCGCCGAGCAGCGCGCCGCCGAGCCGCAGGCTGTCGTTGATCTGCGCGGTGGTGCTCATGTCCAGCATCGCGCGCGCAACGTGCGCGTCCTGCGTGCGGATGTTCATGCCACCCACGAGGTCGGCGCGGTTCTCCTTGTCCGCGAGCCAGCGCGCGGCGCTGCTGGATGCGCCGCTCTGGCTCAGGGCGAACACGCTGGCGCCGCGCGCGCTCGGCGTGATGAAGGCGTCGGCGTGGATGCTCACGAACAGGTCGGCCTGCACGCGCCGCGCCTTCTGCACGCGCACGTGCAGCGGCACGAAGAAGTCGGCGTCGCGCGTGAGGAAAGCGCGCATCGGGTTGCCGTTGATGGTGGTGGCGTTGATGCGGTCGCGCAGCAGGTGCGCGATCTGCAGCACGACGTCCTTCTCGCGCGTGCCGCCGGGCCCGATCGCACCGGGGTCTTCGCCGCCGTGGCCGGGGTCGAGTGCCACGATGATCAGCCGTTCCGTCTGCGGCGGCGGCGCCGGCGGGCGCTGCGCCACGGCGGGCGGCGGCGGCGCGGCGGGGCGGCCCGGCGCGGGGCGCTGCGCTTGGCGGGCGATCAGTTCTTCGAGCGGGTCGGGCGTGGAGTGCGCCGGGGTCGGCGGCGCCACCGGGGGCTTGTCCTTCAGCCGCTGCGCGATCAGCTCCTCCAGCGGATCGGCCGCCTTGCGCGGGAAGAAGTCGACCACCGTGCGGTGCTGGTACGCGGCCACCGGCGGAGGTTGAACACCTGCGGCACCGCGATCTGCTTCAGGTCCACCACCAGCCGCACGATGTTGGGCGCGAACTGGCCCACGCGGATGCCGGCGATGTACGGATCGTCGGCCTTTACCTTGGCCACCAGTTCGCGCAGCGTGGGATCGAGCTCCGTGCCTTCGATGTCGAGCGCGAGCCGCGGCGGGTCGGTGGCGATCACCTGCTTGCTGGCCAGCAGGCCGTCGGACTCGATGGTCAGGCGCGTGTAGTCGGGGGCGGGCCACAGGCGGACGGCGACGATGGTGGCGCCGCGCGCGATCTGGTGCGCGCCCAGCAGCAGCACGATGCTGCCGGCCTGCAGCAGGCTGCGCCGCTTCGGATTCATGCGCATGCGGCCAGCTCCGCGCCGCGCGCCGTGTGCGGCGACAGCGTCACGCGGCGGCTGTCGTCGTCCGCCACTTCGATCCGCACTTCCGGTCGGCCGGCGGCAGCACCTTCGCGGCCTTGTCGGGCCACTCGGCGATCTTCAGGCCGGGCGCCGCGAACACGTCGCGAAAGCCCGCGTCTTCCCATTCGCGCGGATCGTCGAAGCGGTAGAAGTCGAAGTGCCAGATGGCGCGACCGCCGACTTCGTAGGGCTCGACCACCGCGTAGGTCGGCGACTTGATGCGGCCCTGCACGCCCAGCGCCCGCAGCAGGTGGCGCACCAGCGTGGTCTTGCCGGCGCCGAGTTCGCCCTGCAGCGTGATGAAGGCGTCGGCGATGGCGGGGTGCGCGGCCAGCCTCTCGGCAAACGCCCGCGTGTGGTCTTCGTCGCGCCAGGAGAGCTGGCGCGGGGGCGTTCCTACAATCGGGGCGTGATGTTCAACGGCGGTCAGAGCGACGGTCCTTTCCTGGTTTCGCAAATCCGGGACTGGGCCCACGGGCTGGGATTTTCCCAAATCGGGGTGGCGGGCGTCGACCTCTCGACGGCCGAACCCGGATTGCTCGCGTGGTTGGACAACGGATTTCACGGCGAGATGGCCTACATGCGAAGCCACGGCGTGCGCCGCGCGCGCCCCGCCGAACTGGTGCCGGGCACGACAAGCGTGATTACCGCACGAATGGACTACCTGCCGGCAACGACGCCCGAAGGCTGGCAACAAATCGAGTTCGACCGCCTGCGGCGTCCGGGCGAAGGCATCGTCTCGCTTTACGCACGCGGACGGGACTATCACAAGGTGCTGCGCAACCGCCTGCAGAAACTGGCCGACCGCATCGCGGAAGCCGTGGGCCCGTTCGGCCATCGCGCCTTCACCGACTCGGCGCCGGTGCTGGAGGTGGAGCTTGCCGCCCGCAGCGGCCAGGGGCTGGCGCGGGCGGCACACGCTGGTGCTGGACCGCGAAGGCGGCTCGATGTTCTTCCCGGGCGAGATCTACGTCGACCTCGCGCTGCCGCCCACGGAGCCGGTCACGGACCACTGCGGAACCTGCACCGCGTGCATCGACATCTGCCCCACCAACGCCATCGTGGCGCCGTACCGCGTCGACGCGCGGCGTTGCATTTCTTACCTGACGATCGAGCATCCGTGCGCCATCCCCATCGAACTGCGTCCGTTGATGGCGAACCGCATCTACGGCTGCGACGACTGCCAGCTCACGTGCCCGTGGAACAAGTTCGCCCAGCGCTCGCCGCTGCCGGATTTCGCGCCGCGGGATCACCCGGTCGGCCAGCCGCTCGTGTCGCTGTTCGCGTGGAGCGAAGACGAGTTCCTGCGCTACACCGAAGGCAGCCCGATCCGCCGCATCGGCCATGAGCGCTGGCTGCGCAACATCGCGGTGGCGTTGGGGAACGCATTGCGGGCCGGCGACGATCCCGATGTGCGGGCCGCGCTCCGGCGAGGGCGGAGCACCCGAGCGCGTTGGTGCGCGAGCACGTCGCCCGGGCGCTGGGGAGTCCTGAAGTCGCGAACCTTTGAACGCAGAGGGCGCGGAGGATGCGCAGAAAGCGCAGAAGGACTTCCGTGCAAGAAATTCTTCTTCATGGTTTTCTTCTGCGTTTTCTGCGTCCCCTCCGCGCCCTCTGCGTTCAAAGGCATTTCACCCCGCCCTTACCGCAGCACCCCCAAAGCAAACGGCAGGCTCGCCAGTCCCAGCAGCGTAGACAGCGTCACCAGCCCGGCGACCAGCCCGCCGTCGTAGCCCATGCGCGTCGCCAGCACGTAGCAGCTCGATGCGGTCGGCAGCGCCGAGAACGCCAGCAGCACGGCGGCCTGCGCGGCGTCCGTGCGGAACAGGAACACCAGTCCCGCCGCCACCAGCGGCAACAGCAGGTGGCGAATGGCCAGCACGCCCACCGCCAGGCCCTTGGCGCGCGCCAGGCTGCCGAACTGCATGCCGGCCCCGGCCGCCATCAGCCCCAGCGCCAGCGAAGCTGCGCCGATGCGGTTGAGCGATGGATCGAGCCACGCCGGCGGCCGCAGCCCGAGCAGGTTGGCAGACAGGCCCACGGCGGTGGCGATGATCAGCGGATTGCGCACCAGCGCGCGCAGCAGCCCAGTCTGCGAGTGCCGCGCCATCGGCCAGACCGCGCCGACGTTGAACACCGGCACGCACACGCCGATCAGCACCGCGATCAGCAGCAGGCCGTGCGCGCCGGCGAGGCGCTCGGCCAGCGCCAGCCCGATGAAGGAGTTGAAGCGGAAGGCCACCTGCGCGCTCGCGGCGTGGTCGCGCAGGTCGATGCGTCCGCGCAGGCCGGGCCACCAGGGGCAGGCTGTAGGCGAGGGCGATCCCCGCGATGCCGAGCAGCAGTCCGGCGGCGATCAGGCTGCCGGTGGCGCCCGGTCGAGCGGCGTGCGCACGATGGACTGGAACAGCAGCACCGGGAACAGGAAGAAGTAGACGAGGGTCTCGACCTGTTCCCACACGGTGCGGTTGAGCGCCGTGAAGCGGCACACCAGGTAACCACAGAGGATCAGGGAGAAATCGGGAAGCAGCAGCTCGGCAAAATTCACCGGGCGAGGATAGCCCAGCCGCTTGCATCGCCCCGGGTCAACCCCTATGTGGAACCCGCAACCCCCGTGCGCGCCACTTGCACTACGATGCTCGGGTTTTGCCTTCCATTTGTACAAGGAGATTCGAATGAAGCGCCGTTCCCGGATCGCAGCGACCACCGGGCTGCTGGCCGTGCTGGCCGCGCCCGCCTTCGCGCAGGGCTATCCGAACAAGGTCGTGAAACTGCAGGTGCCCTTCGCGCCCGGCGGCACCACCGACATCATCGCCCGCGTGATCTCCGAGCCGCTCGGCAAGAACCCGGGCCAGAGCGTGATCGTCGAGAACAAGGCCGGCGGCGGCGGCGTGATCGGCGCGACGGAAACCGTGCGCGCCGCGCCGGACGGCTACCTGCTGGGCGTGGCCACCGTGTCGACCACGGCGGCCAACCCGGCGATCAACGCCAAGATCCCCTACAACCCGGTCACGGACTTCACGCCGATCATCAACATCGCCGCGACGCCCAACATCATCGCGGTGCACCCGAGCTTCCCCGCCAAGGACTACAAGTCCTTCGTGGCCGAGCTCAAGCGCAATCCCGGCAAGTACTCGTACTCGTCGTCCGGCACCGGCGGCATCGGCCACCTGCAGATGGAGCTGTACAAGAACCTGTCGGGCACCTTCGTCACGCACATCCCGTACCGCGGCGCCGGCCCGGCGCTGAACGACACGGTGGCCGGCCAGTCCCGATGATCTTCGACAACCTGCCCTCCGCGCTGCCCTTCATCAAGGACGGCCGGCTGGTGCCGATCGTGGTGGCCGCGCCCCAGCGCCTGAAGGAACTGCCGAACGTGCCGACCTTCAAGGAAGTGGGGCTGGAGCCGGTGAACCGGATGGCCTACTACGGCATCCTCGGCCCCAAGGGCCTGCCGAAGGAAGTGGTCGACAAGGTGCACGCCGCCACCGTCAAGTCGCTGCAGGAACCGGCGGTGCGCAAGCGCATCGAGGACACCGGCTCGATCATCATCGGCAACACGCCCGACCAGTTCGCCGCGCAGATCAAGGCGGAGTACGAGGTGTACAAGAAGGTGGTCGATTCGGCGAAGCTGAAGTTGGACTGATCGTCGCGCCCTGCGCCCCAAACAGCCGGACGCAGAGGACGCAGAGGACGCAGAGGATACGCAGAGGACGCAGAAGGAATTCAATTGAAGTTCTCTTTTTGCGTCCTCTGCGTCATCTTCGCGTCCTCTGTGTCCGGTTTCCGATTTCCCGGCACGCATGACGCAAGAGATCGACGCCTTCATCGACGCCCTCTGGCTCGAGGACGGGCTCTCGCGCAACACGCTCGCGGCGTACCGGCGCGACCTCACGCTCTACACGCAGTGGCTCGAGCAGCAGGGCGGCAAGCTGCTGGCGACCACCGAGACCGACCTGCATGCCTACTTCGCCGCGCGCCACGCCGGCAGCAAGGCCACGTCGTCGAACCGCCGGCTGACGGTGTTCAAGCGCTACTTTCGCTGGGCGTTGCGCGAACGCCTGCTCGATGCCGATCCGACGCTGCGGCTGCAATCCGCCAAACAGGCTTTGCGCGTGCCCAAGACGCTGACCGAAGCGCAGGTCGACCTGCTCCCGGGCGCGCCCGACGTCGACGTCCCGCTCGGCCTGCGCGACCGCACGATGCTGGAACTGCTGTATGCCAGCGGCCTGCGCGTGACCGAGCTGGTCACGCTCAAGACCTTCCGGTCGGCATGAACGAAGGCGTGCTGCGCGTGATGGGCAAGGGCAGCAAGGAGCGGCTGGTGCCCTTCGGCGAGGTGGCCCGCGACTGGATCGTGCGTTACCCGGCGGAAGCCCGCGGCGCGATCCTGGGCGGCCAGCAGACCGATGACCTGTTCGTCACCGCCCGCGGCCACGCCATGACGCGCGCCATGTTCTGGCAGCTGGTGAAGAAGCACGCGCGCAACGCCGGCATCCTCGCGCCGCTGTCCCCGCACACGCTGCGGCATGCCTTTGCCACGCACCTGCTGAACCATGGCGCCGACCTGCGCGCGGTGCAGATGCTGCTCGGGCATGCCGACATTTCCACGACCACGATCTATACCCACGTGGCGCGCGAGCGCTTGAAGGTTCTCCACGCGCACCACCACCCGCGCGGCTGAGATAATCGCTCCCGCAATCCGGAGCCCCCTTGAAGAAAATCCTCGCACTGCTGGCGCTGGCCGGCGCCGCCGGCCTGGCCCTCGCGCAGGCCTATCCCTCCAAGCCCATCCGCCTGATCGTCGGCTACCCGCCGGGGGCGGCGTCGACTTCACCGCGCGCAGCATCCAGCAGCCGCTGCAGGATGCGCTCAAGGCCAACATCATCATGGAGTACAAGCCGGGCGCCAGCGGCATGCTGGCCGCCGGCGAGCTCACGCGCGCCGCGCCCGACGGCTACACGCTGCTGCTGGCCAACACCGGCCCGTTCGCGATCGCGCCGTACCTGCAGGCGAAGCTGCCGTACGACCCGGTCAGGCAGTTCACGTACATCGGCCAGTCAGCCAGGGCAGCTACATCGCCGTCACGCGCCCGGACCATCCCGCCAAGGACCTGCGCGAGTTCGTCGCCCGGGCCAAGGCCAACGCGGGAAAGGTGAACTATGCCTCCGGCGGCAACGGCACCTCCACGCACCTCAATGGCGAACTGATGAACCAGGCCACGGGCCTGGACATGACGCACGTGCCCTACAAGGGCAGCGCCCCGGCGGTGCAGGACCTGATCGGCGGCCAGACCCAGTTGCTGGTGGACGCGGGCTCGGTGCTGCTGCCGCAAGTGAAGGGCGGCAAGCTCAAGGCGCTGGCCGTCACGGGGCCGAAGCGCGACCCGCAACTGCCCGACGTGCCGACCGTGCGCGAGCTCGGCCTGGCGGGCATGGAATCGGTCGGCTTCCGGGGCCTCGTCGGCCCCGCCGGCATGCCCGGGGACGTGGTCGACCGCCTCGCGGCCGAACTGGCCAAGGTGCTCGCGCAGCCGGACCTGAAGGCCAAGTTCAGCGCCTCGGGTTCCGAAGTGCACCCGCTGGGCCCGGCGGAGTTCGCCGCCTTCGTCAAGGCCGACAACGAAAAGTGGGCCAGGCTGATCCGCGAGCGCAAGCTGCAACTCGATTGAAGACCACCGCATGACCTCCCTCTCCCGCCGCGCGCTGCTGTCCGCGGCCGCAGCCTTCTCGCTGCCCGCCTTCGCGCAGCTCTATCCCACGCGCCCCGTGCGCATCGTCGTTCCCTATCCGGCCGGCGGCGTCGCCGACGCCATCGCCCGTGCACTGGGCGAACGCCTGGCCGCCCAGTTGGGCCAGCCCTTCGTGGTCGAGAACAAGGCCGGCGCCAGCGGCACGATCGGCGTCGACGCCGTCGCCAAGGCGGCGCCGGACGGCCACGTGCTCGGCTTCTCCGCGCTGAGCCCGCTCGTGCTCAGCCCGCACCGGGGAAAGTGCCGTACGACCCCGCGCGCGACCTGACGCCGGTGGCCAGCGTGATGTACTCGCCGGTGCTGCTGCTGGCCACGCCGGCGAGCAGCGCGCGCGATTTCCGCGACCTGCTCGGCGCCGCCAAGGACAAGCCCGGCTCGGTGCGCTGGGCGACGTCCGGCCCGGCCTCGCTCGGCCACCTGATGCTGGAGCAATTGCAGGCCGCGGCCAAGGTCGAGATCACGCACGTGCCGTACAAGGGCGGCGGCCAGCAGCTCGCCGACGCGCTCAGTGGCCAGTTCGAGATCCTCTCGACCAACGCCGGGCCGACCCTGACGGACCACGTGCGCTCGGGCCGGCTGCGGCCGCTGGCGGTCGGCGCGGCGAAGCGCCCGGAGTCGCTGCCCAACGTGCCGACGCTGGCGGAGCTCGGCTACCCGGCGGCCAACCTGTCGTCGCAGTTCGGGGTGTTCGCGCCGGGCGGACTGCCGGCGCGGCTGGTCGACCGGCTCAATGGCGAGATCAACGCGGCGCTGCAGACGGCCGACATCCGCAACCGCCTGGTGGCCACCGACAACGTGCCCACCGGCGGCACGCCGGCCGCGTTCGCGCGGCAGATCGCCGCCGAGTCCGACGCCAACCAGCGCATCATCCGCGCCGTCGGCATCAAGGCCGATTGAGCCGCCAGCGCGAAAGCGCCTGTCCGGTTACAATAGAGGGCTGCCTGCGCAAGCGGGCCTCCATACGCAGACCTTGGCCCTCCGCGCGGGGCCAGCCCTTTCAGGCCTGCAGCCGGGTTCCCGCAAGACCCGGCAACGTTTTTTCCCTCCCTCCCTTGCCGGGTTCTTTTCCGACCATGGCATGCGATGGCCCGTTTCCCGGCGAATGCGCGAGCGCCGGCGGGCCCCCTTGAAAGGAATGCCTTGGCTAAAGAAGAACTGATCGAGATGCGCGGCAAGGTGGCCGAAGTGCTGCCCGACTCGCGCTACCGCGTGGTGCTGGACAACGGCCACGAACTGATCGCGTACAGCGGCGGCAAGATGCGCAAGAACCGCATCCGCATCATCGCGGGCGACGACGTCACGCTGGAACTGTCGCCGTACGACCTGAACAAGGGCCGCATCATGTTCCGCCACCTGCCGGACCGCCGGCCGATGACGCCGCGCCCGGCCTACCGCCCGCGCTGACCGCCGCACTGACGAACCCCTGACGGCGGCGCGCAAAGCGCTGTCGTCCGACGCCGGGAACCGCCTGCGCACGACGCGGGTGGCCCGGCGTTTGCATTACAAACGATAGACAAATGAACAACGTACAAGAACAGACCCTGAAGGTGGGCAAGTACCTCATCTCCCCGCTCACGCGGCCCCTCGACGACGGCTGGTTCGCCTGCTCCGTCTCCATCCGCTCCGGCTCCGGCAGCGCCACCACCGACCGCGTGGTGCGCCTGACGCGCCTGTTCCGCGACCGCATCGCGGCCGTCGAATACGCGCTGTCCGAAGGCCTGCAGTGGATCGGCGTGTCGCCGCGCACCACGGCGGCCGCTTGAAGCCGGGGACGTTGCCGACAGGAACCGCCATGAGCTCCACCATTCCCGTGCGCCTGCGCTACGAGGTGGAGCTTTCTTACCAGTGAACGACGCGCCCGCGGACTTCATCTTCAACGTGCAGGCCGCGCGCACGCGCCAGCAGCACATCGTCGAGGAAAGCCTCGGCATCACGCAGCCGGTGCCGCTGCAGGAATTCACCGATCCCGCCAGCAGCGGCCGCTTCCTGCGGCTGCGCGCCATGCCGGGCCCGCTGACGGTGCGCTACCAGGCCACTTTGGACGTGACGCACCAGGTCGATGAACCCGGCACCATCCCGGAGACCTGGATCGCGAACCTGCCGGGCTACGTGCTTCCCTTCCTCTATCCGAGCCGCTACTGCGAGTCGGACGTGCTCAACGCGTTCGCCATGCAGCAGTTCGGCGGCTTGTGGCAAGGCTACGGCCGCGCGCAGGCGATCTGCGACTGGGTGCAGTCGCAGGTGGCTTTCGTCTCGGGGAGTTCCTGCGGCACCACCAGCGCCACGCAGACGCTGCAGCAGCGCCGGGGGTGTGCCGTGATTTCGCCCACCTGATGATCGCCCTGTGCCGGGCGGTGAACATTCCCGCGCGCTTCACCACCGGACTGGACTTCGGCGCCGACCCGATCCTCGGGCCGCCGGATTTCCATGCCTACGTGGAGTGCTTCCCGGGAGGGCGCTGGTACATGTTCGATCCGTCGGGGACCGCGATCCCGATGGGGTTCGTGCGGCTGACGTCCGGGCGCGATGCCGCGGACTGCGCCTTCGCCTCGATGTTCGGCAACGTCATGTCGACGGGCCAGCGGCTGCACATCGTGGCGGTGGCCGGCCGGGACGGCGTGCTGCGCGAGCCTTACCGCACGCGCGACGCGCTCTCGACCGACGCGGGACTCTAGCCGCGGGCGGGCTCCCCGCCGGCTTCAGCCTGCTGGGTCTGTCCGTCGGCCGGTTCGTCGGTCTGCGGGCCGTTGGGAGCGATCCGCTTCTGCTCTGCCTTCTCGGCCTTCTTCGCTTCTTCTCCAGCTCGCGCTGGCGTTTTTCGAAGCCGTAATTGGGTTTGGCGGGCATGCGGCACTCCTGTCGAATCTCTGGAAAAAGGAAGCCTTCGGATGTGCACCCTCTGGGAAGTCTGGTGGAACTGCATCGAGCCAGGGGCTTGCGGCCAGTGTACTCGCCCGCGCCCGCGCCCGGCCCCGCGCCCGACGTGCGAAGATGGCCGCAGCGCCAAGGGAGAAAGCCATGATCGAGCCCCTGCTGCTCGCCTGCACGCGGGTCAGCACCTTCAACGGCGAGCGGCTGCTCACGGCGGCCAGCGGCTTCCTGTTCGAACGCGGTGCGCGGCTGTTCTTCGTGACCAACCGGCACGTGCTGATCGATCCGCCGAACGGGCACCACCCCGACCGCATCGACCTCGCCGTGCACACCGACGCGGTCGACCTGACGCGCTTCGCCGTCGTCTCCGTTCCCCTCTACGCCGACGGCAAGGGGCGCTGGCGGCAGGCGGAGGATTCGGGCGGCGACGTCGACGTGGCGGCGATCGAACTCGACCGTGCCGCGCTGCCGAAGTCGGTGGTGGTGCGCGCCTTCACCCTCGACCACCTGCAGGGGCCGCTGGACGAAATCGGCATCGGAACGCCGCTGCTGGTGGTGGGTTTCCCGCTCGGCTTCTACGACACGGTGCACAACCTGCCGGTGGCGCGACAAGCGGCGGTGGCATCCGCTTTCGGCGTGCGTTTCCGGGAGAAGGGCTACTTCCTGACCGATGCGCGCACCCACCGCGGCACCAGCGGCGCGCCGGTGGTGATGCGCGATGCGGGCGGCGACCCGAAGCTGCCCCGGAAGCTGCTCGGCATCCACGCGGCGCGCATCGACATGCGCACGCGCGAGGAGGGCGTCGACGAGTCGCTGGGGCTCAATTCGGCCTGGTACGCCGACATCCTGCGCACGCTGACCGAAGACGCTAAGCCCGCAGCCGCGCCAGCTCCTCGGCGCTGAAGCCGGCGCGCAGCCGCGCCTCCTCGTTGAACGGCGGGTAGAGCTTCGGCGCCTGGTAGCGCTCCACCAGCACCGGGTAGTGCGCCACCGGGTCGAGCCCTTCGCGCAGGCACAGCCAGCGGTACCAGTGGTTGCCGATCGCCACGTGGCCGACCTCGTCGCGCAGGATGATGTCCAGGATTTCCACCGAGCGCAGTGCCTGCGGGCTGCCGGCCTGGCGCAGCTTCTGCTGGATCTGCGGCGTGGCGTCGAGCCCGCGCGCTTCCAGCGTGCGCGGCACGAGCGCCATGCGTGCGACGACGTCGCCGGCGGTCTTGCTGCACATCCCCCACAAGCCGTCGTGCGCCTGGAAGTCGCCGTAGGCATGGCCCAGTCGTGCAGCTGCGCGGCAAGCAGGCTGAAGTGGTACGCCTCTTCGGCGGCCACGCGCACCCAGTCCGTGGGAATTCGTCGGGCATGCCCTCGAAGCGCCAGGCGGCGTCGAGCGCCAGGTTGATGGCGTTGAATTCGATGTGCGCGATGGCGTGCAGCAGCGCCGCCAGCCCTTCCGGCTTGGCGGGCGAGCGGCGCGGCACGCGGGCCGGGTGGACGAGTTCCGGCCGCGCCGGACGGCCGGGCAGGCCGGCCGGCGGCGGCGGCGCGAGGGCGGACATGGACAACTGCCGGGCTTCGGCGCCTAACGCCGTGGCCAGCGCGACCTTCTCGGCGGGGTCGGCGCTGCAAAGGGCCTGCAGAGCCCGCTGGCGAAGCTCCATCCCTACAATTCTAGTTTTCCCCCAAAAGCAGACGATGGCGATCTACGAACTCGACGGCCTGGCCCCCCAACTCGGTGAAGGCGCCTGGGTGGCCGACAGCGCCCAGGTGATCGGCGAAGTGCAGCTGGGCGACCACGCGAGCGTCTGGTACGGCGCCGTCGTGCGCGGCGACTGCGGCGAGGTGATCCGCATCGGCAAGCGCAGCAACGTGCAGGATCTCTCGGTGCTGCACGCCGACTACGGCATGCCGCTGACCGTCGGTGAGAACGTGACCATCGGCCACCAGGTGATGCTGCACGGCTGCACGATCGGCGACGGCACGCTGGTCGGCATCCGGCCGTGGTGCTCAATGGCGCGAAGATCGGCAGGAACTGCGTCATCGGCGCCGGCGCCGTCGTCACCGAAGGCAAGGAGTTCCCGGACAACTCGCTGATCGTCGGCGCGCCGGCCAAGGCGATCCGCACGCTGGATGCCGAGGCCATCGCCAAATTCTCGGTGCTCGCCCAGCACTACGTCGACAACGCGCTGCGGCATGGCCGCGGCCTGAAGAAGATCGCCTGATGTCCGAACTGCACAAGTTCCTGTTCGACGGCCTGCCGGTGCGCGGCATGATCGTGCGCCTGACCGACGCCTGGACCGAAATCCTTTCGCGCCGCCGCAGCGACGACGCCGCCGCTCCCCGGCCGTGGCCCGTGGCCGAGATGCTCGGCGAAATGGCCGCCGCCGGCGTGCTGATGCAGTCCAACATCAAGTTCAACGGCTCGCTGGTGATGCAGATCTTCGGCGAAGGCCCCGTGAAGGTCGCCGTCGCCGAGGTGCAGCACGACCTGGGCGTGCGCGTCACCGCCAAGGTGATCGGCGACGTCGAGCCGGACGCGCACCTGCAGGACCTGGTCAACGTCAACGGCCGCGGCCGCTGCGCGATCACGCTCGACCCCAAGGACCGCGTGCCGGGGCAGCAGCCCTACCAGGGCGTGGTGCCGCTCAACACCGCGTCGGGCGCTTCGCAGGGGCGGCTGTCGGACGTGCTGGAGCACTACATGCGGCAGTCCGAGCAGCTCGATACGCGCATCGTGCTCGCCGCCGACATGAAGGTCGCCGCCGGCCTGCTGATCCAGCGCCTGCCGATTGAGGGCGAGGGCAACCTCGCGGGCGGCAAGCGGCTCGATCCCGCCGAGCAGATGGAGCACTTCAATCGCATCGCCACGCTGGCGGCGAGCCTGACCGGCACCGAGCTGCTGGAGCTCGACGTCGAGACGGTGCTGCGGCGCCTGTTCTGGCAGGAGAAGCTGCTGCGCTTCGACGTGCAGACGCCGCGCTTCGCGTGCACCTGCAGCCGCGAGCGCGTGGCCGGCATGATCCGCGGCCTGGGGCAGGAGGAGGCGGACAGCATCCTGGCCGAGCGCGGCGCGATCGACGTGTCGTGCGACTTCTGCGGGCAGCACTACAAGTTCGACCCGGTCGACGCGGCGCAGATCTTCATGGCGGCCGGCGACCAGCCGCCGGGCAGTTCGACGGTCCAGTAGCGCTTACAGCGGGGGCGCGGTGCCGGTGATGGCGAGCGCCTGCACCGGCGTGGTCGCCAGCACGCGCGCCGGGTCCTGGTTGCTCACCAGGTCCAGCTTGAGCTGGTAGTCGCCCTTGGGCGGGTTCAGCCACACCTCGGTCTGGCCGCCGCGGAACGCCAGCACCTGCGGCGGCTTGCCCGCCTGCAGCACCGACAGCCGGAAGTGCCCGGTGTCGGCCGCCCGGGCCCCCGCGTGCGAGACGTTGTGGCCCACCGCATGGAACTGCACGCGCACCGGCGCCCGCACGCTGGCGGCGTTGGCGGGCTGCAGGATCTCCACGCGGGGCGCGCCGGTCAGTTCGGCCGCCGCCACCTTGCGCTGCGACTTGATGGTCACGCGCACCGGCTTGCTGTAGACGAAGTACGGGATGTGTCCCCGGTCGGCCAGCAGCAGGTTGAGCGTGTAGGTGCCGGGCGGCAGGTCGACCACGTGCTCCATCTGGCCCTTGCCGAAGTGGATGTACTTCTCGGTGAAGGGCAGCGGCTTCTTGAAGTCCAGCGGCAGCGGCTGGTTGACCAGCAGGTGGTGGTGGCCCGCGCGGTCGGCGGTCTTGCCGGCCGGCACCAGCCGCCGCGCATCGACAGGCCGAAGCGCAGCACGAAGGGCGCGTCGCGCACGTCGCCGTCGGCCGTTGGTGAAGTACGCGCCCGGCTGGTTGCCGGGCGGCGGCACCACCCGGGGGGTGGGCGAGCACTTCGGGTTCGGCCGCGGCCGCGGGCGGGATGCCGGCGAGGCAGGCCAGCGCGGCCGCCGCCGCACAGGTCAGGAGGCGCAGGGAAGGGATCGGCATGGGAGTCCTTGGGGGAGGGCGACGACCGGGTCGCGTGATTGTGAAGTTGAAAACGAAAGTTGCGCATGACGCCGGCGCACGCGGATGCGGAACCTGCGCAATGCTTGGCGAAAACCATGCGCACATTGAATGACAATGGGTGCATGTCACCAACCGCCGACGCCACCGCCGGCCTGCCCATCGCCGCGGTGGAGCAGGAAACCGGCATCGCGCGCGCCACCCTGCGCATCTGGGAGCGCCGCTACGGCTTCCCGACGCCGGACCGGGACGCGCGCGGCGAGCGGGTCTATCCCGGCGAGCAGGTCGACCGGCTGCGGGCCATCGCGGCGCTGATCGCCCGCGGCCACCGGCCCGGGCGGCTGCTCGCGCTGACACCGGCCCAGCTGGGCGCATTGGGCGGACCGGCGGGCGCGACCGGGCACGCCACCGGCGCGCGGGGCTTCGCCACCGCGCCGGACGATCCGGTGCTGCGCGCCTTGCGAAGTCACGATGTGGCGGGGTTGGTGCGGCATCTCGAGGAATCGGTACGCAGCCTCGGCCTGCGTGGATTCATCACGCACCGGTTGCCGGAGCTGAACGCGCTGGTGGGCACCTGCTGGTCGCACGGCGACCTGCAGATCTACGAGGAGCACCTCTACACCGAGGCGGTGCAGCAACTGCTGCGCGGCGCGCTGGCCGCGCAGCGCCCGCCGGCGGGCGCGCGGCCGCGGGTGTTGCTGGCCACGCTGCCGGAGGAGGGCCACGGCCTCGGCCTCCTCATGGCGCAGGTCATGTTCGGGCTGGAGGGCTGCGCCTGCACGTCGCTCGGCCTGCGGGTTCCGGTGGCGCAGCTGGTCGCCGCCGCCCATGCGTTCGGGGCCGACATCGTCGGCCTGAGCTTCAGTGCGTCCATGCGGCCCGTACGTGCTGCGCGCACTCGAGCAGTTGCGCGGCAGCCTGCCGCAGCACGTCGCGATCTGGGCCGGGGGCAGCTCGCCCGCGCTGGCGCGTGGCGGCGTGGCGGGCGTGCAGGCCATCCGCGACGTGGGCGACATCGGCCCGACGCTCCGTGCCTGGCGCGACGAATTGGCGGCGGAGCCCGCGCGGCTTACTTCAGCCGGCTGAACAGCCGGTGTTCGCATTCCGGATCGCTGCACTTCTCGCAGTTCCGGTCCGGGTCGGCTGCTTCCCCGGCGCGGGCGGTCTCCGCGCCGGCGACGCCGAGCCGCGCGAGGGCATCGAGCGCGCCGGCGAGACGGGCAGGACCGGTTCCGTACACCACCGGTAGTTCACGCCGGCGCGCGCAAGCCCGTCACGCACGAGCCGGTCGACCGGCTCGCGCACGTGCGGGCCGTCGCGCTGCAGTCCGTCGGCGACCCGGGGCAGGTCGAGGCCGGTGACGAGCGTGGCGTCGTAGCCGCGCTGGCGCTCGAGGGCGAACAGGTAGAGGTCGCCGTCGTCGAACAGCATCGCGCTGTAGATGGCGACCATCAGCGCCGTGGTGTCGGCGATGACGATGTCGTGCCGCGCCGCGGCGGCGTCGACGCGCCGCTCCTGCTCCTGCGCGATCGGCATCTGCTCCTCGGGCCGCGGCGTGCGGCCCTCGCGCGCGCACCATTCGCGCAATACCTCGGCCACGACTGCCACGCGCAGGCCCCGGGCGCGCAAGTGGCCGGCGAGGTCCTGCGACAGCTGCGTCTTGCCGGTGCTCTCGGCGCCGAGCAGGGCGACCTTGCGCGCGCTCATGCCGGCTGCACCCGCGCCTGCCAGACCCGCCATCCGGCCACGCTGAGCGCGATGAACAGAAGGTAGAGCCCCGCCGTCAGCCACAGGGCCTTGAAGGCGAACAGCGCCACGCTCACCGCATTGACGGCGATCCAGAGGCCCCAGTTCTCCACGTACTTGCGGCCGAGCAGGTACTGGCCGACCAGGCTGACCGACGTCGGGAAAGCGTCCCACCACGGCACGTCGCTGTCGGTGAACTTCAGCAGGAACAGCCCGGTGGCCGGCCACAGCACCGCGCAGGCGGCGAGCATGGCCGCCAATCCGCGCGGGGACAGGCGCGCCACGTGCAACTGGGAACCATCGGCCCGGCGTCCGCGCAGCCACTGGAACCAGCCCCGGGACGCGACCACAACGAAGAAGACCTGCAGGCTGGCGTCGCCGTACAGCTTGCTGCGCCAGAAGAGCGCGCAGTACAGCAGCGAACTGGCGATGGCCAGCGGCCACCCCCAGTGGATCTCCCGGATGTTGCAGCCGACCATGGCCAGCGAGAGCGCCACCGCGACGAGTTCGAGCCAGGTGACGGGGGAGCCCCAGAGCTGGAAGGCTTCGGCGAACATGAAAGAGATTGTCATTCCCGCCCCCGCCTACGCGAGGACAGGCTTTGGCGGGAATCCGTGGCTTCCCGGAGGCCGTGGCTGGATCCCCGCCTGCGCGGGGATACGCCGCTTTCCTCCGCGCTTGCGCGGCGTCATTTGGCTATCTGGACGAGCACTTCGTTCGGCTTGACCATGCCGAGTTCCGAGCGCGCCTTCTCCTCCACCGTCTCCAGCCCTTCCTGCAGATCGCGCACTTCGGCGCCGAGGCGCTCGTTGGCCTGCTGCGCGATGGCGTTGTGCGCCTTCTGCTCGTCGAGCTTGCGCTGCATCGCCTGCACCTCGCGGACGCTGCCGCGGCCGAACCAGAGCTGGCCCTGCACCACGGCCAGCAGGAGGATCAGCAGGACGGCGACGGCGCGGCTGGACACGGGCTGGGGATCAGCCGCGCAGGTTGTAGAAGGCGGCGCGGCCGGGGTAGTGGGCGATGTCGCCCGGGTCTTCCTCGATGCGCAGCAGCTGGTTGTACTTGGCCATGCGGTCGCTGCGGCTCAGCGAACCGGTCTTGATCTGGCCGGCGTTGGTGCCCACCGCGATGTCGGCGATGGTCGAGTCCTCGGTCTCGCCCGAGCGGTGGCTGATCACGGCCGTGTAGTTGGCGCGCTTGGCCATCTCGATGGCGGCGAAGGTCTCGGTCAGCGTGCCGATCTGGTTGATCTTGATCAGGATCGAGTTGGCGATGCCCTTGTCGATGCCCTCCTTCAGGATCCTGGTGTTGGTGACGAACAGGTCGTCGCCCACCAGCTGCACCTTGCGGCCCAGGCGTTCGGTCAGCATCTTCCAGCCGTCCCAGTCGCCTTCGGCCATGCCGTCCTCGATGCTGATGATCGGGTACTTGTCGACCCAGCTTTGCAGCACGCCGGCCCAGTCGGCGGCGCCGAGCTGCTGGCCCTCGGCGTCGAGCCGGTACAGGCCGTCCTTGTAGAACTCGCTCGAAGCGCAGTCGAGGCCCAGCGCGATCTGTTCGCCGGGCTTGTAGCCGGCCTTCTCGATCGCTTCCAGGATCATCTGCAGCGCGGCTTCGTGGTTCTCGACGTTGGGCGCGAAGCCGCCTTCGTCGCCGACCGCCACGCTCATGCCGCGGTCGTGCAGGATCTTCTTGAGCGCATGGAACACCTCGGCGCCATAACGCATCGCCTCGCGGAACGTCGGCGCGCCCACGGGGATGATCATCAGTTCCTGCAGGTCGAGGTTGTTGTTGGCGTGCGCGCCGCCGTTGACGACGTTCATCATCGGCACCGGCAGGTGGCAGCCGTTCATGCCGCCGAAGTAGCGGTACAGCGGCAGGCCCGATTCCTCGGCGGCCGCGCGCGCGACGGCCATCGACACGGCCAGCATGGCGTTGGCGCCCGTGGGCTCTTGTTGTCGGTGCCGTCCAGGTCGATCAGCGTCTTGTCGAGGAAGTTCTGCTCGGAGGCATCGAGGCCCAGCACCGACTCGGAGATCTCGGTGTTGATGTGTTCCACCGCCTTGAGCACGCCCTTGCCCGGGTAGCGGGCCGGATCGCCGTCGCGCAGTTCGATGGCTTCGCGCGACCCAGTGGACGCGCCGGACGGCACGGCCGCGCGGCCCATGGTGCCGGACTCCAGCAGCACGTCGCACTCCACGGTGGGGTTGCCCCGCGAGTCGAGGATCTCGCGGCCGACGATGTCAACGATTGCGCTCATGCAGGTGATCTCTTTCGTTCTTTTGGAAAAGCGGAATTCAGACGGGCGCGGGCACGCCTTCGACCAGCACCATGTTGAAGTACTCGGTGGCGCCGGCGCGGTGGCCGCGCGCCCGGGAGTACATCTCGCCGTCGTAGAAGGCCTTGGCCTGCTCGTAGCTGGGGAAGCGCAGCATGGCGACGCGGTGCGGATTCCAGTCGCCTTCCAGCACTTCGTGCTTGCCGCCGCGCACCAAGTATTCGCCGCCCGCCGCCTTCACGGCCGCTGGCGCCGCGGCCATGTACTGCTTGTACTGCTCGGGGTCGGAGACTTTCATCTCCACGATGAGATAGGCAACGGGCATGGGGTCTCCCGGGGTGCCGTCAGGCGGCGAAGTCGTTTTCGAGGAAGCCGTTCTTCTTGGTGATGCGGTCGAGTTCGACCAGCGTTTCGAGCAGCGCGCGCATGCGCTGGAGCGGCACCGCGTTGGGGCCGTCGCACAGTGCGTTCGCCGGGTCGGGGTGCGTCTCCATGAAGATCCCGGCCACGCCGACCGCGATGGCGGCGCGCGCGAGCACGGGAACGAATTCGCGGGCGCCGCCGCTGCTCGTGCCCGGCCGCCCGGCAACTGCACGCTGTGCGTGGCGTCGAACACCACCGGGGCATCGGTGTCGCGCATGATCGCCAGCGAGCGCATGTCGCTCACCAGGTTGTTGTAGCCGAAGCTCGCGCCGCGCTCGCACGCCATGAAGGCGTCGGTCGGGAGGCCGGCTTCCTTCGCCGCGGCGCGCGCCTTGGCGATGACGTTCTTCATGTCGCCGGGGGCCATGAACTGGCCCTTCTTGATGTTCACCGGCTTGCCGCTGCGCGCGACGGCCTTGATGAAATCGGTCTGGCGCGCGAGCAGCGCCGGGGTCTGGAGCACGTCGACGACTTCCGAGACCCGCGCGACTTCATCTTCGCGGTGCACGTCGGTCAGTACCGGGATGTTCAGGTCGCGCCGCACCTTCGCCAGATCTCCGGGCCCTTCTCCATTCCCGGCCGCGAAAGCCGGAGTCGCTGGAACGGTTGGCCTTGTCGAAGCTGCTCTTGAAGATGAAGGGGATGCCCAGCGCCGCCGTCATTTCCTTGAGCGCGCCGGCCGTGTCCATCTGGAGCTGTTCGGACTCGACCACGCACGGGCCGGCGATCAGGAAGAAGGGCCGGTCGAGGCCGACCTCGAAATCGCACAACTTCATGACGCGACCACTTTCAGCGACTTGCCGCCCGCCTGCTGCGTGCCGGCCTGGTGTTCGACGGCCGCGCGGATGAAGGCGTTGAACAGGGGATGTCCGTCCCACGGCGTGGACTTGAACTCGGGGTGGAACTGCACGCCCATGAACCACGGGTGCACGTCCTGCGGCAGTTCGACGATCTCGGTGAGCTGCTCGCGCTGCGTCAGCGCGGAGATCACCGGCCCGGCCTCCCGCAGCTGGTCGAGGTACTTCACGTTCGCTTCGTAGCGGTGGCGATGGCGCTCGGTCACGACGTCGCCGTAGATCTTGTGCGCCAGCGTGCCCGGCGCGACGTCGGAGCTCTGCGCGCCCGGGCGCATCGTGCCGCCGAGGTCCGAGGTTTCGGTGCGGGTCTGGATCGCGCCGGTGGCGTCCTGCCATTCGGTGATCAGCGCGATCACCGGGTGCGGCGTCTGCGGGTCGAACTCGGTGCTGTTCGCATCCTTCATGCCGGCGACGTCGCGGGCATATTCGATCGTGGCGACCTGCATGCCCGGCAGATGCCCGGTACGGCACCTTGTTCTCGCGGGCGAAGCGGGCGGCGGCGATCTTGCCTTCGATGCCCCGCTTGCCGAAGCCGCCCGGCACCAGCACGGCGTCGAACTTCTGCAGCTGGCCGACGGTTTCGGGCGTGATGGTTTCGGAATCGAGGTAGTCGACCTTCACCCGCACGTGGTTCTTCAGGCCCGCGTGGCGCAGGGCCTCGTTGAGCGACTTGTAGCTGTCCGACAGGTCGACGTACTTGCCGACCATGGCGATGCTGATCTCGCCGCGCGGATGCTCGACCTCGTGCACCAGGTCGTCCCAGCGCCGCAGGTTGGCCGGCGGCGTGTTCAGGCGCAGCTTGTCGCAGATCAGGCCGTCGAGGCCCTGCTCGTGCAGCACGCGCGGGACCTTGTAGATCGTGTCGACGTCGGGCATGGAGATCACGCCCCAGCGCGGCACGTTGGTGAACAGGCTGATCTTCTCGGCCTCGTCCTCGGGGATCTTGCGGTCGGCGCGGCACAGCAGGGCGTCGGGCTGGATGCCGATCTCGCGCATCTTCTGCACCGTGTGCTGCGTCGGCTTGGTCTTGAGCTCGCCGGCGGCCGCGATCCACGGCACGTAGGTGAGGTGGACGAAGGCCGCGTTGTTGGGGCCGAGCTTCAGCGCCATCTGGCGCACGGCCTCCGGGAAGGGCAGCGACTCGATGTCGCCGACGGTGCCGCCGATCTCGACGATCGCGACGTCCATCTCGTCGGGCGTGCCGACGCCGGCGCCGCGCCGCACGTATTCCTGGATCTCGTTGGTGACGTGCGGGATGACCTGCACCGTCTTGCCCAGGTAGTCGCCGCGGCGTTCCTTCTCGAGGACGCTCTTGTAGATCTGGCCGGTGGTGAAGTTGTTCGACTTGCGCATCCGGGTGGACACGAAGCGCTCGTAGTGGCCGAGATCGAGGTCGGTTTCGGCGCCGTCGTCGGTGACGTACACCTCGCCGTGCTGGAACGGCGACATCGTGCCCGGATCGACGTTGAGGTACGGATCGAGCTTGATCAGGGTGACCTTGAGGCCCCGCGACTCGAGGATGGCGGCGAGGGAGGCTGAGGCGATTCCCTTGCCCGGGGAGGACACCACACCGCCGGTGACGAAGACGAATCTGGTCATGTCAGGTCGGGAGGCTCGGCTCCCCGAGGAGGTGGTAAAGCGAGATTATACGGGGGAGGGTGCGGAGGCTCGCTACACTCCCGCCCATGAACGACCCGGCCGGCAAGCACATCGTCCTCGGGCTCACGGGCGGCATCGCTTGCTACAAGGCGGCGGAGCTGTGCCGGGCCCTCGTCAAGGAGGGCTGCACGGTGCAGGTCGTCATGACCGCGGCGGCCGAACAGTTCATCACCGCCGTCACCATGCAGGCCTTGTCCGGACGGACCGTCTACGGCTCGCAGTGGGACACGCGCGAGCCGAACAACATGCCGCACATCAACCTGTCGCGGCAGGCCGATGCGATCCTGCTGGCGCCGTGCAGCGCCGACTTCATGGCGAAGCTGGTGCAGGGCCGGGCCGACGAACTGCTCAGCCTGATGTGCCTGGCACGTCCGATGGAGAAGGTGCCGCTGCTGGTGGCGCCCGCCATGAACCGCGAGATGTGGGCGCACCCCGCCACCCAGCGCAACATGGCGCAGCTCGCCGCCGACGGCGCCACGCTGCTGGGCGTGGGCAGCGGCCCGCAGGCTTGCGGCGAAACCGGCGACGGCCGCATGCTGGAGCCGCAGGAGATGCTGGAAGACGTGATCGCGTTCTTCCAGCGCAAGGTGCTGGCGGGGCGCCGCGTCGTGGTCACGGCGGGGCCGACCTTCGAGGCGCTCGACCCGATCCGCGGCATCACCAACCATTCCTCGGGCAAGATGGGTTTCGCCATCGCCCGGGCAGCGCGCGAAGCCGGCGCGCAGGTGACGCTGGTCGCCGGCCCCGTCAGCCTGGCCACGCCCCGCGGCGTGGCGCGCGTGAACGTGAAGTCGGCCCGCGAGATGCTCGCGGCGACGCAGGCCGCCGTGCCCGACGCCGACGTGTTCGTCGCCACGGCCGCGGTCGCCGACTGGCGTCCCGTGGCCGAGGCCGACCAGAAGATCAAGAAGGACGGCAGCGGCGCGGCGCCCACCGTCGCCTTTGCCGAGAACCCCGACATCCTCGCTACCGTGGCGCAAGGCGAGCGCGCACGCAACGGCGCGCTGTTCTGCGTCGGCTTCGCGGCCGAAAGCCACGACCTCGTGGCGCACGCCAAGGCCAAGCGCGAACGCAAGGGCATTCCGCTGCTGGTCGGCAACATCGGTCCCCTGACTTTCGGCCAGGACGACAACCAGCTGCTGCTGGTGGACGCGCAGGGCGTGCGCGAGCTGCCGCGCGCCTCGAAGCTGGTGCTGGCGCGGCAGCTCGTCGCCGAGATCGCCGCCCGGATGGCGGCATCGCACTGAAAACCGGAACATGCACATCGACGTCAAGATCCTCGACCCGCGGATGGTCGACCAGCTCCCGGCCTATGCCACGCCCGGCAGCGCGGGGCTCGACCTGCGCGCCTGCATCGACGAGCCGCTGACGCTGGAGCCGAACGCGTGGCGGCTGGTGCCCACCGGCATCGCCGTCTGGCTGAAGGACCCCGGCTATGCGGCCCCGGTCCTTCCGCGCTCGGGTCTCGGCCACAAGCACGGCATCGTGCTGGGCAACCCGGTCGGCCTGATCGACAGCGACTACCGGGGCCAGCTGATGGTGAGCGCGTGGAACCGCAGCGACACGGCCTTCACGCTGCAGCCGATGGAGCGGCTGGCGCAGCTCGTGATCGTGCCGGTGGTGCAGGCGCAGTTCAACGTCGTCGACGAGTTCCCGGCGACGCAGCGCGGCGCGGGCGGCTACGGCTCCACCGGCAAGGCCTGACTGCTCACTTCCGTGCGGCATCGCCTACGCGGTGTCGAACAAGCTCCTACAGGAAGCTGCGCATTTGCCTGCGTCCCCCGGCGGCTGTGGGGGCTCCAATCGGGCCACACAGTTACCTCGAAGGAGAATTCCAATGCGCAATCACATCCGGGTCCCGGCCCTCGTCACCGGCTTCGTCGCCGCCGCCATGATGGCCGGCTGCGCCACGTCGCAGTATCCGGTCTCGCAGACCTACCCGACCACCGCTCCGTCGACGTCGTACCCCGTGGCCGGAATGGAATACGGCCGCATCCTGAACATCGAGTACCTCCCGGTGGGCACGGCCGCTCCGCAGAGCAGCGGTGTCCTCGGCGCCGTGGTCGGCGGCGTGGCCGGTGCGCTCCCGGGCAGCACCATCGGCGGCGGATCGGGCCGCACGGCAGCCACCGTGCTGGGCGGCGTCGCGGGCGCTGCCGTCGGCAGCAACATCCAGCGCAACCAGCAAGGCGTGACCACCGCGCCCGGCTACCGCATCACGATGCAGACGGACCAGGGCTCGGTGCGCACGTACGAAGTGCCGGCCACCGGCGACCTGCGCGTCGGCGACCGCGTCCGCGTCGAAGGCGGCGTGATCCACCGCGCGTGAGCCTTGCGCGCATGAAAAAGCCGGGGCACGCCCCGGCTTTTTTGTGCGCAAAATCCTTCACCCGATCTGGAAGAAGCCCGCGCCCAGCGTGCCCGCGCCCACTTCTTCTTCGGTGGCCTCGCGCACCGCTTCCACCTTCAGGTGCAGCCGCAACGCGATGCCGGCGAGCGGGTGGTTGGCGTCGAGCACCACGTGCTCGGGATAGATCTCCGTCACGGTGAACAGCGCATCCGCCGGCAGATCCTCGCTGGTGGCGCCTTCGGGCAACTGCTCGTAGGTCATGCCTTCTTCCAGCTCTTTCGGAAAGATGCCGCGCGGCTCGAGGAACACGCGCGTTTCGTCGTAGTCGCCGAAGGCGTCCTCGGGCTCCGGTGCAGGTCGAGCTTGTCGCCCGCTTCGTGGCCCTGCAGCGCTTCCTCGATCTTGCCCAGCAGGTCGCGGCCGCCCACCGAACTCCACGGGCTCCTCCAGCCGATCGAGTTCTTCGCCCAGCGTGTCCTTCAGCGTCCACGTCAGCGCGACGACGCAAGTGCTTGTGATTTCCATGAAAGAATTGTCGCACTCCATGGACACCACCGCACCCCTCGCCCTGCTCGGCGGCCTCTCGCCCGAACGCTTCATGAAGCGCCACTGGCAGAAGAAGCCCCTGCTGGTGCGCAACGCCATCGCGGGCTTCCAGCCGCTGCTCGCACGCAAGGACTTGTTCGCCCCGGCGGCGCGCGACGACGTCGAGTCGCGGCTGGTGGCGCGCGAAGGCCGCGGCTGGAAGCTGCAGCGCGGCCCGTTCGGACGGCGTGCCCTGCCGCCGGTGCAGCAGCCCCGCTGGACGCTGCTGGTGCAAGGCGTCGACCTCCACCATCGCGGCGTGCACGAGCTGCTGCACGGCTTCTCCTTCGTCCCCGCCGCGCGGCTCGACGACCTGATGATCAGTTGGGCCAGCGACGGCGGCGGCGTCGGCCCGCACTTCGACAGCTACGACGTGTTCCTGCTGCAGGCGCAGGGGCAGCGCCGCTGGCGCATCGGCCGGCAGGACGACCGCACCCTGCAGGAGGGCGTGCCGCTCAAGATCCTGCGCAACTTCCAGGCGGAAGAGGAGTACGTGCTGGACGCGGGCGACATGCTGTACCTGCCGCCCGGCTACGCGCACGACGGCGTGGCCCTTGGCGAGTGCCAGACCTACTCGATCGGCTTCCGCGCGCCGGCGCGGGCCGAACTCGCGCGCGAACTGCTGCAGCGGCTGGCCGATGAAGCCGGCGACCTCGACGAACGCCTCTACCGCGATCCTTCGCAGCCCGCCACTGCGGCGCCCGGCGCCATCCCGCCGGCCTTGCGGGATTTCGCGCAGGACGCGCTGGCCGCGGCGCTGAAGGATCCGAAGGCGCTCGACCGCGTGCTCGGCGAATACCTCACCGAGCCGAAGCCGGGCGTGTGGTTCGATCCCGCCGATGCGCCGCAAGCGCTGCAGGCCGTGGTGCTCGATCCGCGCACGCGCATGCTGCATGACGGCGGACACGTGTTCGTCAACGGGGAGTCGTGGCGCGCGGGTGGCCGCGATGCCACCCTGATGCGCAAGCTCGCGGACCGGCGGCGGCTGTCGCCGCGCGAACTTGCCGGCGCCAGCGAAGCCGCCTGCTCGCTGTTGCTGTCGTGGTGCGAAGCCGGCTGGCTGCACGCCGACGAAGGAGCCACGCCATGAGCGAAGCCGAAAGCCCGCAACCCGACGCGCTGCCCTCGCGTCGTTTCGAAGGACGCACCGATTTCCGCGACCTGGTGCGCGACGCGCTCGCCTGTGCCGGCCGCGAGGGCTGGCAGGAGATCGTCCTCACCGACGCCGACTTCGCCGATTGGCCGCTGGGCGAGCGGGCCGTCGCCGAGTCGCTCAACAGCTGGGCGAAGAGCGGCCGCAAGATGGTCCTGCTGGCCCGGAACTACGACACCGTCGTGCGCAACCACGCGCGCTTCGTCCAGTGGCGCGGCACCGGTCGCACATCGTCACCGCGTGGGGTTGCCAGGCCGCCGATCCGCTCGAGCTGCCCAGCGGCATCTGGAGCCCCGGCTGGGTGCTCGACCGGCTCGACCCGGAGCGCAGCAACGGCTACTGCGGCAGCGAGCCCGAGCGCCGCCTGCTCATGCGCGAACGGCTCAACGAATGGATCGCGCGCTCGTCCCCGGCCTTCCCGGCCACGACGCTCGGCCTGTAGCGCGGGGTCCACACGCGGGGGCCCGATCCGCAAGAAATTCACGCCACACCTATAATGGCGGGCTGAGTCGGAGAGGGGCGTGCCTGCCGTTTCCGCTCGGTCTCTAGCGGCTGCAGACAAGGCCGCCAGGACACTATCCGGAATCGTTGTCCACACCCAATAGGAAACTGAAATGAAGAAGTCACTCGTTCTGGCCTCGCTGATCGCCGCCGCCGCGCTTGCCGCCTGCGGCAAGACCGAGACGCCGGCTCCGGCTCCGGCTCCCGCTCCCGCCGCCGTGCCCACCCCGGCGCCGGCTCCCGCCCCCGCTGCTGCCCCGGCCGCCGCTCCGCCGCCGACGCTTCGGCCGGCGCCGCTTCCGCCGCCGCCGGCGCTGCCGGCACCGCCGCCGGCAGCACGGGCTCCTCCAGCACCGGCACCAGCGGTTCCGCTTCCACCGGCTCGTCGGGCAGCGCCGGTTCGGCCACCCCCAGCGCCGCCACTGGCGCCGCCACGGGTTCGACGGGCGCCGCTTCCGCCGCCAAGTAAGCGTTCCACGCTTGCGAAAAGGCCGCCTTCGGGCGGCCTTTTCTTTGGGCGCGTGCCGATCGTGAAGTAGTACGCAGCACGATTCGCGTGTCAGCCGCGTCCGACATGCAAACGCGGCAATTCGCCAGGCCGCCGCGCCACGGCAGCGCCAACACTCGCCTCTGCAGCATCTCGTTGCGCCAGGCAAAACCATGTTACGTCGCAGTTCCACGTCCCGGGTGTTCGCCCGGCGCTCCGCCGCCGCCGCAGTGGCAGCTTGTTTCACCGCCACGGTCGGCGCGCAGCCAGCGGGCCTGACGGTGCGGCATGGCAGCGCCGTGGTCGAGCAGCAGGCGGGCCGCACCACCATCCGCACCGGCAACGCGCGGGCACGCGGCACTCGGCCCTCGACTGGCGCAGCTTCCAGTGCCCGGGGGCAGACAGTGTTCTTCTCGCAACCGGATGCGCGCAGCACCTCCATCAACCGCGTGACGGGCGGCGACCCGAGCGCCATCCTCGGCACGCTGGGCTCCAACGGCCGGCTGGTGCTGGTGAATCCGGCCGGCATCGCCGTCGCGCCGGGGGCCGTGGTCGACACCGCGGGCTTCACCGCGTCGACGCTGGGGATGTCGCGCGGCGATGCCGTGGCGGGACGGATGCGGTTCGGCGACGGCTCGGATGCGGGCGCGCTGCAGGTGAACGGGCACGTGCTCGCGCGCGGCGGTGACGTCGTGTTGCTCGGTCCGCAGGTGGAGGCGGGCCGCCACGCGGTGGTGCGGGCCGTCGACGGCGACGTGGTGCTGGCGGCCGGGCGCCGGTGGAGATCACCGGGCGCGGCATCGAAGGCATCCACCTGCAGGTGAAGGCGCCGCAGGATCGCGCGGTGAACCTCGGCACGCTGGCCGGCGATTCGGTGGCGATGTTCGCGGGGCAGCTGCGCCACAGCGGCCTGGTCCAGGCCAACGCCGTCACGGCCACGGGCGGGCGTGTCGTGCTCGATGCCACCGGCTCCGCTGAAGTGGCGGGCGCGATCCGCGCGGCCAACGTGGAGCGCGGCGGCTCCGTGCATGTCTCGGCCGACGTGCTGGTGCTCAAGGCGGCCGCGTCCATCGACGTGCGCCACGCGCGCGGCGGCGGCGAGATCCTCGTCGGCGGCGGCTGGCAGGGCCGGGACGCGCGCATCGCCAACGCGCGCGGCGTCGACGTGGAAGAGGGCGTGCGGCTGCGCGCCGATGCGACGCTGTCGGGCCACGGCGGCACCGTCGTCGTGTGGAGCGACGACGTCACGCGGTTCCGCGGCGCGCTCAGCGCACGCGGCGCCGGCGCCCTCGGCAATGGCGGCCGCGCCGAAGTGTCGGGGCGGCGGCAGCTGATCTTCCGCGGCGAGGCCGACCTGGGCGCGGCGGGCGGGCGCACCGGCGACCTGCTGCTCGACCCCGAGACCGTGACCATCCGCGCCGGCAGCGGCGACGGTTCCGATTCGACGCTGTCGTCCACCTCGCTTCAGGACCTGTTGGGCCTCGGGCAGGTCGGGTCCTCGCTGCTGGGCGCGAACTTCACCGTGTACGAAAGCGAGATCGAAGGCACCAACGCCAACATCACGATCCGTGCCAGCCGCAAGATCCGTGAGCGGCGCGTTCGGCGGCAACGAGCTGACGATCCGGCCGGACCGCGACCTCCGCATGGAGGTGAACGGCACCGGCAGCGGCGGGATCGACCTCGCCGGGATGCCGGTGCGCACGCAGGGCAAGGGCAGGATCGAACTGCAGACCAAGGCGGCCGGGCAGGACATCCGCGTCGACGGCATCGCCACCGGCGGCGGCGAGGTGCTGCTGCGGGCGCCGGCCGCGCAGGTGTTCCCGGGCAGCTTCGGGTCATCGGGCAAGGTGAAGGTGGAGGCGCAGGGCGCCTACCCGGGGAGCAGCACGACCATCACCCAGGACGTCGAAGTGAAGGCGCCCACCGCGAACACGGGCACGCTGCGCGTGGCGAACGGCGGAACCATCAAGTTCGACACGCAACTGGTCAACGACGGCGTGATCGACGTGGAGCAGGGCGGCGACCTGCACCGGAGAGGAAAGGGACGCTGTTCAACCAGGCCGGCGGCATCGTGCAGGGCAGCGGCCGGATCGAGTTGCACGACGGCAGTTTCGTCAACCGCGGCACGGTGCAACCCGGCGGCGCCGGGGCCATCGGCACACTCGAGGTCCGCGGTATCTTCCAGCAGCCGTCGGGCGGCGTGCTGCGCATGGAGGTGGCGGGCCGCAACAGCCATGACCGCCTGCAGGTGACGGAAGCCGCGACCCTCGGCGGCGGCCTCGAAGTGGCCGCGCTGGGCTACACGCCGACGGCGGTCGACAGCTACCCGCTGGTCACGGCGAAGTCGCGCACCGGCTGGTTCGAGCAGGTGGCGGCGCCGGACTTCCCCGGCTTCGGGCCCAGCTACGGCAACGGCGTGACCTTCGCCGCCTCCGGGGCGCCGGCGCCCGCGCCGACCCCGGCGCCGGCGCCCGCGCCTTCGACGGACGCGCCCGCGGCACCGGCCCCGCCTGCCGTGCCCACCGAACCCGCACCGCCGCCGCCGCCGCCCGGTCCGCCCGCGGAGCCGGCGACCCCGAGCCAGCCGACCCCCGCGCCCACCCCGCAGCCCGGCATGCCGGGGAACCGGCCACGCCCGCCACGCCGGCGCAACCGTCCACGCCACCCGCACCGCCCGCACCGCCCACGTCGCCCGAGCCGCCTCCGCCGGCCCCGCCGGCGCCCGGGGCGCCCGGGGCGCCGGCGGCTCCGCCGCCCGGGCCGCAGCGGCCACCGAGCGGGGGTGCGGCGCCCGCGCCTGCGCCGTCATCCGCGCAGCGGCAGGCCACGCGCGAAGTGGCGGAAATGTCGGTGGACTACCCGCGCAGCCGCAAGGTTCCCAGCGTGGGGACCGCAAGCGCAAGCCGGTGGAGATCACGGTCAACCAGTGCCGCTCGTGAAGCGGCCCGCGCTCAGGCGGTGAGCCAGTCGCCGCCGCGGGCCGGGTCGGCCACGTGGATGTCGGCCGGCATGCAGCCGAGCGCATCGGCCAGCGCCTGCTGCGCCAGCTCGGGCCGGTTGTTCTGCTCGCTCAGGTGCGCGGCCATCACCTGCCGCAGCTTGCCCGCCGCCAGCAGCGACTGCGCCAGCGCGGCCGCGGCGCTGTTGGCGAGGTGCCCGTAGGCCCCGCCGACGCGGCGCTTCAGGAAGGGCGGATACGAGGACGCGGCGAGCATGGCCTCGTCGTGGTTGCACTCCAGCACCAGCGTGTGGCAATCGGAGAGCTTGCGGATCACGTGCGCCGATGCGTGGCCGAGGTCGGTCAGCAGGCCGAGGCGGATGTCGCCGTCGGTGCAGGTCAGCTGCAGCGGTTCGCGGGCGTCGTGCGGCACGGTGAAGGGCTCGACCTGCATGGGGCCCACCTCGATCGGCATGCCGTCGAACGCGATCCGCAGCATGCCCCCGAAATCCGGGTAGCCGAGCGCCGCGTAGGTGCCCTCGGACATCCAGACCGGGATGCGCTCGCGCAGCGCGAGCTGGCGGGCGCAACCGATGTGGTCGCCGTGTTCGTGCGTGATGAAGATGGCGTCGACCGGTCGGCCAGCATGCCGGCCGCGCGCAGGCGCTTGTCCAGCTCCTTGATGCCCGGCCGCAGTCGACCAGCAGGTGGGCCATGCCCGCGCCGCCGCGGGCCTGCACCACCGTGGCGTTGCCCGAACTGCCGCTGCCCGGTTCTCTGAAGCGGATCAATTACTTCAGGTCGTCGGCGATGACCTGCACGATGCGCTGTGCGTTGGCGGAGGTTTCCGGCGTGCCGTTGGCGGTCAGCACCGACACCGTGCTGGACTGGCCTTCGCTCTTGACGGCGATGCGGTACTTGATCGGCGCCTCGACCGGCGCGGCGCGATTGAGCAGGCGGCCGAAGAAGCCCGGGTCCTTGCGGTCGGCGTTGGGCGCCACGTAGCGGACGAAGTAGGTGCCACGGCTGCGGTCGCGGTCTTCGACGGTGAAGCCGGTGCGGTCGAGCGCCAGGCCGACGCGGCGCCGCGCGGTCGAAGCCTTCGTCGATCTGCACGACCGGCTGGTTGTTGACGGTGGCCACGCGCGAGGTCGGCGTGTTGGCGCCGGCCGCGGTGGCGGCGCGGGTCTGTTCGGCCGGCACGCCCAGCTTGACCATCAGGCGGCGCAGGAATTCGGCTTCGAGTTCCGGATCCGTGGCGCGCGGCTGCCAGACGGTGCTGTCCTTCTGCGTGCTGCTGTAGACCTCGATCATGCCGCGGTGGCTGATGTAGATCTCGGTGGCGCCGGTGGGCGAGCGCTCCAGCCGCGTGCGGAAGCGGTCGCGCTCGGACGTCGAATACACCGAGTCGATCAGCCGGCCCAGCGTGTTGCGGATGAAGTCCTGCGGGATCTTGGCGCGGTTCTCGGCCCAGTCGGTTTCCATGATGCCCGGGTTGGGCTGGTCCATGGCCAGCAGGAAGCCGCTCTCCTGCCAGAAATCGCGCACCGGGCCCCACAGCTGGTCGGCCGGGCGGTTGACGACGAGCCAGCGCTGGTTGCCCGAGCGCTCCACGCGCACGTCGCCGACGGCGGTCGCCGCGGTGGGCAGGCCGGGCACCGACTGGCCGAGCTGGAACGTGCTGGCGGTGACGGCGCCGCCGGGCACCACGTAGCGCGAATCGCGCGACAGCTGCGTCAGGTCGGGCGGCACTTCGAGCGAGATGCCCTTGCTGGCGCTCTTGTAGTCGACCTTGTCGTTCTCCAGCACCGAACAGGCCGACAAGGCGGCGACGACGACCAGCAGGCCGTACTTCACGAATGACTTCACTTGCTAACCCCTCTCGGATTCTTTCTTGCGCGCCGCCGTGCTCAGGCGAGCAGGCCGCACGCGCGCAGGGCGCCTTCGACCACGGCTTCGTTGCCTTTGGACAGCGGCGTCATCGGCAGGCGCAGCGCGCCTCCCATCAGGCCCATGCGGGCCATCGCCCACTTCACGGGAATCGGATTGGCTTCGACGAACAGGTGCTTGTGCAGCGGCAGCAGGCGCAGCTGGATGTCCATCGCCTTCTTCGCGTCGCCGGCCACGGCCGCCACGCACAGTTCGTGCATCAGGCGCGGCGCCACGTTGGCGGTGACGCTGATGTTGCCCGGCCGCCGCACAGCATGAGCGCCACGGCCGTGGGGTCGTCGCCGGAATAGATGGAGAAGCCCTTGGGCACGTCGCGCACCAGCCATTGGGCGCGTTCGATGTTGCCGGTGGCTTCCTTGATGCCGACGATGCCGGGCACTTCGGCCGGGCGCAGCACCGTGTCGTGCAGCATGTCCGCCACCGTGCGGCCGGGGACGTTGTACAGCACGATCGGCAGGTCGCCGGTGGCTTCGGCGATGGCCTTGAAGTGCAGGTACTGGCCTTCCTGCGTCGGCTTGTTGTAGTAGGGAACGACCTGCAGCTGGCAGTCGGCGCCGACCTTCTGGGCGTACTTCGCGAGCGCGATCGCCTCGACGGTGCTGTTGGCGCCGCAGCCGGCCATCACGGGCACGCGGCCGTTCGACTGTTCGACGGCGACGCGGATGATCTCGCGGTGCTCGTCCACGTCGACGGTGGGCGACTCGCCGGTGGTGCCGACCACGCCGATGCAGTCGGTGCCTTCGGCGATGTGCCAGTCCACGAGCTTGCGCAGCGCGGGGTAATCCACGCTGCCGTTTTCGTGCATCGGCGTGACCAGGGGCCACGATGCTGCCAGTAATCGGTGTCATTGACGCTGTTTCCGGGGAATAGGTGATTGTAGCTAGAGCGGGTAACGCGCCGGACCGGCCCCCGGTGCACCGCGCACCGCGGCGATCCGCTGCGCGAAGCGCGGCGGCGCATCTTGAAAGCCGTCTTCGTAGGCCACCACGTGCAGACCCGCGCAGGCCTGCAGCAGTTCCCCGTGGGCCAGCAGGAAGTCGGGGCGCGAGGGCTTGCCGACCGTTTCGTTGCCCAGCGCGAAGGTCTCGTACAGCAGCACGCCGCCGGGGGCGACCGCCTCGACGATGCGGGGCAGCAAGGGGCGCCAGAGGTAGTTGGTGACCACCACGCCGGCGAACCGGCGCCCGGCGAAGGGCCGGGGGCCGTTCTCGATGTCGGCCAGACCGTCTCGCCGACACCGGCGAGGGTCGCCGGGCGTCCGCGTCGCGGTCCACGCCGGTCACCGGGTGCCCGCGCTGCGCGAACCAGCGCAGGTGGCGGCCACGCCCGCAGGCCACGTCCAGCACGGCGCCGCCGGGCGGCACGAGGTGGCTCCAGCGGGCGATCCGGCAGAGGGCGCTTCAGTCCCGTGCATGCGGCTTGACCTCGTCTTTCAGCGCGGCCAGGGGCCCGGCGCTCGACGACGCCGGGCGCCAGCAGTTTCAGGAAGCGGCCCGCCTTGCCCTTGGCGGTCATCACCACTTCGCGGGTGCGGCCGTCCATGCCGCCGATGATGAGGCGGGCGCATTCCTCCACCGGCATCGCATCGTCTTCCCTGAGGCCGCTGGAGCCGGCCGGCTCGCCGCGCGCATTGAAGCCGCGGTACCGGATGCCGGTGGCCACGACGCCGGGGTAGGCCGTGGTCACGCTGACGCCGGACGTCTTCAGTTCGGCCCGCAGCGCTTCGAAGAACCCGGTCATGGCGACTTGGTGGCGCTGTACGCGGTGCGGCCCGGCACGCCGACGAGGCCGGCCAGCGACGACACCGCGACGATGCGTCCGCGGCTGGCCTTCAGGTGCGGCAAGGCGGCATGGGTGCACCACACGGCGCCCCACAGGTTCACCCGCATCAGGTCTTCGTACCAGTGCAGGTCGTCGGCGCCGACCTCCTCGAACAAGGCCTGCGCCGAGATGCCGGCGTTGTTGACCAGCGTGTCGATGCGGCCGAACTGCTGCAGCGCCTGGTCGACCAGCGAGCGGCACTGCGCTTCCTGCGCCACGTCCATGGCGACGCAGAGCACCTGCGCCCCGTGGGTGCGGCATTGCGCGGCCACGGCGTCGAGCTTCTGCTGGCTGCGGCCGGCCAGCACGAGGGCGAGCTGCGCTCCGTGCCTGCCGGCGAGCTGGCGCGCCATCTCGGCGCCGATGCCGTCGGACCCGCCGGTGATGACGACGACGTTCAATTGAAGCAGGCCCAGACGAAGTCGCCCAGCGCCACCATCATCTGCGGCTGCGTGTAGAGCGTGAACACGCCCAGCAGCACCGCGACCGCGACGCCGTAGGCCAGAGCTTCCTGCCCGCCGTCATGCCGCCTGCGGCGCCGGGCCGCGCGCGATCGGCGCTTCGCGCACCGGGAGGTTGACGATGGCGGCGAAGATGCCCAGCGCGATTGACAGGTACCAGACGATGTCGTAGCTGCCGGTGCGGTCGTACAGCAGCCCGCCCAGCCAGACCCCGAGGAAGGAACCGATCTGGTGGCTGAAGAACACGAAGCCGCCCAGCATCGACAGGTGCGCCACGCCGAAGATGCCGGCGATGGTGGCGTTGGTCGGCGGCACGGTCGAGAGCCACAGCATGCCGATGACGGCCGAGAAGATGTAGACCGACATCGGCGACAGCGGCGCCAGCAGGAACAGGGTGATGGCAATGGAGCGGCCGAAGTAGATGCCGGCCAGGATCTTGCGGCGCTCGATCTTCTGGCCCAGCGTGCCGGCGATGTAGGTGCCGAACACGTTGAACAGGCCGATCAGGCCCAGCGCGTAGCTGGCCACTTCCGGCGACAGACCCTTGTCCTTGAGGTAGCTGGGCATGTGCACGCCGATGAACACCACCGGAAGCCGCAGACGAAGTAGCCCGCCATCAGCAACTGGAAGCTCGGGTACTTGAACGCTTCGCCCAGCGCCTGCACGATCGTCTGCTCGCGCTTGAGCGGCGCGGCGCCGCCGCCGAAGCCCGGTTCCCGCAGGCCCGGGGCCAGCGGCGCGATCAGCAGGGCGATGGCGGAGAGCACCAGCAGCGCATTGTCCCAGCCGAAGTTGCGGATCAGGGCGCCTTCCACCGGCACCATCAGGAACTGGCCGAACGAGCCGGCGGCCGCCGCGACGCCCATCGCCCACGAGCGCTTGGCGGGATCGATCTGCCGGCCGATCACGCCGTAGACGACCGCGTAGGTGGTGCCGGCCTGCGCCGCGCCGATCAGGACGCCGGCGGTCAACGTGAACGTCAGCGGATCTTTCGCCAGGGCCATGCCGACCAGGCCCAGCGCGAAAGCGATGCAGCCCCCGACCAGCACCTTGAAGGCGCCGAAGCGGTCGGCCAGCATGCCGGCGAAGATGCCGAACACGCCCCACGAGAGGTTCTGGATCGCCAGCGCGAAGGAGAACGTGCCGCGCTCCCAGCCATGCGCCTGGCTGATCGGCAGCAGCCACAGGCCGAAGCCGTGGCGGATGCCCATGGACAGCGTGACGATCAACGCACCGCAGGCGAGCACCTGCGTCATGGAAAGCTTGGGGGCGGCGGCGGAATGCATGGCGCGAACTGTAGCGACAAGAATGCCGGGTTGCTGTCGCGGGGGAGACAACCCCGTTGATATCTTCGGGCTTCATTGATGCCCGTGCCGCATGAATGCGGCTGTAACTGGATGTCCATCCAGTGAAGTCCGGCGGCGGGTCTACAATCCGCCTCCCTATGGCCACCAAACCGTCGACCGAGTATTCCGAAGGTTCCATCCGCGTGCTGAAGGGCCTCGAGCCCGTCAAGCAGCGCCCGGGGATGTACACCCGCACCGACAACCCCCTGCACGTCCTGCAGGAGGTGCTGGACAACGCCGCCGACGAGGCGCTGGCCGGCCACGGCAAGCGCATCCGCGTCTTCATGCACCCCGACGGCTCGGTGAGCATCGAGGACGACGGCCGCGGCATCCCGTTCAGCCCTGCATCCCGAAGAGAAGGCGCCGGTGATCGAGCTGGTGTACACGCGGCTGCACGCCGGCGGCAAGTTCGACAAGGGCAAGGGCGGCGCCTACAGCTTCTCCGGCGGCCTGCACGGCGTCGGCGTGTCCGTCACCAACGCGCTGGCGAAGCGGCTGGAAGTGACCACCTACCGCGAAGGCCAGTCGCCAGCATCGTGTTCGCCGGCGGCGACGTGATCGAGCCGCTGAAGGTCCGCAAGGCCGGCCCCGAAGACCGCAAGCAGGGCACCACCGTGCGCGCCTGGCCCGACGCGAAGTACTTCGAGACCACCGCGGTCCCGATGGCGGAGATGGCCCACCTGCTGCGCAGCAAGGCGGTGCTGATGCCGGGCGTGACGGTGCAGCTGCACGACGAGAAGAAGAAGGACGTGCAGAGCTGGCAGTACAAGGGCGGCCTGCGCGACTACCTGATGCAGACGCTGACCGGCGACCCGGTGATCCCGCTGTTCGAGGGCGAGGGCTTCGCCGACAGCAACGACAACTTCGCGGAAGGCGAGGGCGCTTCCCCGGTGCGTGGCCTTCACCGAAGACGGCCAGCCGGTGCGCGAGAGCTACGTCAACCTGATCCCCACCACCGCCGGCGGCACCCACGAAAGCGGCCTGCGCGACGGCCTGTTCAACGCGGTCAAGAGCTTCATCGAGCTGCACAACCTGCAGCCCAAGGGCGTGAAGCTGCTGCCCGAGGACGTGTTCGCCCGCGCCTCCTACGTGCTCTCGGCCAAGGTGCTCGACCCGCAGTTCCGGGGCCAGATCAAGGAACGCCTGAATTCGCGCGACGCCGTGCGGCTCGTCTCCAGCTTCGTGCGCCCCGCGCTCGAACTCTGGCTGAACCAGCACGTCGAGTACGGCAAGAAGCTGGCCGAACTCGCCATCCGCGCCGCGCAGTCGCGGCAGAAGGCGGGCCAGAAGGTCGAGAAGCGCAAGGGCTCCGGCGTGGCCGTGCTGCCCGGCAAGCTGACCGACTGCGAGAGCAAGGACCTGTCGCACAACGAGCTGTTCCCCGGTCGAGGGCGACTCCGCCGGCGGCAGCGCCAAGATGGGCCGCGACAAGGAGTCGCAGGCCGTGCTGCCGCTGCGCGGCAAGGTGCTCAACACCGGGAGGTCGAGCGCGACCGCCTGTTCGCCAACAACGAGATCCACGACATCTCGGTGGCGATCGGCGTCGATCCGCACGGGCCGAACGACACGCCGGACCTCACCGGCCTGCGGTACGGCAAGATCTGCATCCTGTCGGACGCCGACGTCGACGGCTCGCACATCCGGTGCTGCTGCTCACGCTGTTCTTCCGCCACTTCCCCAAGCTGATCGACTCCGGCAACGTCTACATCGCGCGGCCGCCGCTGTTCCGCGTCGACGCGCCGGCGCGTGGCAAGAAGCCGGCGTCCAAGATGTACGCGCTGGACGAAGGCGAACTCACCGCCATCCTCGACAAGCTGCGCAAGGAAGGCGTGGGCGAGGCAAGTGGACCATCAGCCGCTTCAAGGGTCTGGGCGAGATGAGCGCCGAGCAGCTCTGGGAAACCACGCTGAACCCCGACACGCGCCGGCTGCTGCCGGTGCAGCTGGGCAAGTTCGACTTCGCCGGCACCGAAAGCCTGATCACCAAGCTGATGGGCAAGGGCGAGGCGGCGGCGCGGCGCGAGCTGATGGAGCTGCACGGGGACGAAGTGGAGATCGACGTCTGACCATGGCCGAACTGCGCTCCATCGCCCACCCGGCTCCACGCGTGCGCCTGCGTCCGACGATGCAGAGCGACCGGAGTTCGTGCTGTCGCTCGAGCGCGACCCGGCCAACCTGCCGTTCATCACGCCGTGGGAGCGCACCCAGCACGAGGCCGCGATCCGCTTCCCCGATTTCCGCCACTTCATCGTCGAAGCCGGTCCCGACCTCGACGCCGCCGGCTTCCTGATCCTGATCGGCTGCCGCAGCCAGAACCTGTCGCTGGAACTCAAGCGCATGGTCGTGCGGTCCAAGGGGCAGGGCCATGGGCGCGCGGCACTGCGCGTCGCCAAGAAGGTGGCGTTCGACGATCTCGGCGCGCACCGCTTCTGGCTCGACGTCAAGAAGCGCAACACCGGCGCGCGGGCGCTGTACGAAAGCGAAGGCTTCGTGCTCGAAGGCGAGCTGCGCGAATCGGTCAAGGTCGAGGGCGGTTTCGAGTCGCTGTTCGTGATGTCGATGCTGGCCACCGAATTCGCGCAGCGCCGGGCCGCGGCGCAGGAGCTGCGGGCATGATCCGGCGGCTCGTTGCGGTGGCGCTGCTGGCGTTCGCGTCGGTGGCGGCGCATGCCGACATCTGGGGCTACGTCGACGACAAGGGCGTGGCGCACTTCGCCTCCGACAAGGTGGACGAGCGCTACCAGCTGTTCTTTCGCGGCGGCGAGAGCTTCGACACGCGCCAGGACGTGCAGACGCCGCGCGCGGTGGCCGTGCCGACGGCGCAGGGCAAGCTGCTGGCGTTCTTCGACATCTCGCCCAGCTTCAAGCAGGTCAAGCACCACCTGCGCGAAGCATCGAGCGAGCACGGGGTCGAATTCGAACTGCTGCAGGCGCTGATCGCCACCGAGTCGGGCTTCGATCCGCAGGCGGTGTCGCCCAAGGGTGCGGTCGGCCTGATGCAGCTGATGCCGGCGACGGCGCAGCGCTACGGCGTCAACGGCGACGCGAAACAGCCGCTGGAGAAGAAGCTGACCGACCCGCGCACCAACGTCCGCGCCGGCACGCGCTACCTGCGCGACCTGATCCGCATGTTCCCGGGCAATCTCGAGCTGGCGCTGGCGGCGTACAACGCCGGCGAAGGCGCCGTGCAGCGCGCCGGCAACCGCGTGCCCAACTACCGCGAAACGCAGAACTACGTGCGCACCGTGATGCAGCTGTACACCATGCTCAAACCGCCCTCGATGGGCCATGGGCCGGCCGGCACGCCGCGCCGCATCCGCATGGAGATCGCCGCGCCGCGCGGCGGCGCCGTCGGCCGCGGCAACCTGCCGCCCGGGCTGGCCGGCACGCCGTCCAGCGACGTCGCCGCCACCGAATGACGCGCGTACCTTCAACCTGCCGCCGATGAACGGGTCCATCGATCTCCGTGCGCTGTGGCTCGGCGCCTTCGTCGGGGCGCAGGTGCTGGTCGTCTTCTTCTGCGTCATCAAGGCCAATGCCTACCGCGAGCGCGCACTGCTGCTGCATGCGGCGGCCACGCTGCTGTCGGTGCTGACGGTGCAGTCGTTGATCGGGCGGCAGCCGATGGTGCTGCCGGGCGCGGTGTTCCTGCTGGTGCCGGCGCTGGCGGGGCTGCAGTTGCTCGACCTCATGAGCCACGCCGGCGCGCTGCGCCGCGCGCGCCGCTGGCTGCTCGGCACCAGTGCCGTCGCGATGCCGGTGCTCGCCGTCGGCGCCGCCTTCCACCCGGTGTTCCCCGGCCGTGGCGCTGCTCGCCCGGGCGCTGGTGGTCGGCCTCATCCCGGCGCGCGCGGCGCCAGAGCCAGCCCCGGATCTGGTGGCTGGCCCCGGCCGTGCTGGCGTTGCTGGCGGCAGGCGCGTGCATCGCCGTGCCGGGTATCAGCGACGACCTCGACATGGCGCTGCTGGTCGGCGGCCTGCTGACGGCGTGGAGTGCCTGCGTCTACCTCGCCACCGGCTGGCGCGGCCGCATCCGGGGCGAGACCCGCGCCCGCGTCAAGGCGCGCAACACCATCGACCCGCTGACCGGGCTCGCGACCCCGCTGGTGCTGAGCGAACGCGTCGAGGCGGCGCGCCACCTCACGCGCCGCTACGGCCACCCCAGCGTGCTGATGCTGGTCCACATCGAGAACCCGGCGTCGCTGGCGCACGAGTTCGGTCCGGAGGCGGCCGAGTCCGCGGTGCTCGCCGCGGCCGCGCGGGTGCGCGAAGCGCTGCTGCGCGACGGCGACGTGGTCGCGCGCCTGACGCACACGCGCATGGGCGTGCTGGCTGGCCGGGCGTGGCGGCCGGCGAAGCGGCTTCCAGCGTCGCCAGCCGCATTCTCGTGGCCGGGCTCAAGGAGCCGCTGCCCTCGGTCAAGTCGGAATTCCTGCGCTTTCGCATCGTCCTGTGTTCGATCCCGGTCGACGACACCCCGCCCAAGCAGCTGCTGCACCGGCTGGCGACCCGCCTCGACCAGGAAGTCAAGGGCGGCTCCGAGCGCCGCATCGTCACCGTGAGCAACGAAGAACTGCTCGTCCCCACCTGATCCGCTTTCCCTTTCCCTGAATCCATGGAGCAAGACCTCATCACCTTCGCCGACGGCGGCGACGACACCGGGCTGGACCTCGCCACCTACGCGCAGCGCGCCTACCTCGAATACGCATTGAGCGTGGTGAAGGGCCGGGCGCTGCCCGACGTGGCCGACGGCCAGAAGCCGGTGCAGCGGCGCATCCTGTATTCGATGTACCGCATGGGCCTGGGCTTCGGCACCGGCACCGGCCCCAAGCCCGTCAAGAGCGCGCGCGTGGTCGGCGACGTGCTGGGCCGCTTCCATCCGCACGGCGACCAGGCCGCGTACGACGCGCTGGTGCGCATGGCGCAGGACTTCGCGCAGCGCTATCCGCTGATCGACGGCCGGGCAACTTCGGCAGCCGCGACGGCGACGGCGCGGCGGCGATGCGCTATACCGAGGCGCGCCTGTCGAAGATCGCCAACCTGCTGATGGACGAGATCGACGAAGGCACGGTGGAGTTCGTCCTCAACTACGACGGCAGCACGCAGGAGCCGGTGGTGCTGCCCGCGCGGCTGCCGTTCGCGCTGCTCAACGGCGCCAGCGGCATCGCCGTCGGCCTGGCCACCGAGATCCCCAGCCACAACCTGCGCGAGGTGGCCGAGGCCTGCGTGGCGCTGGTGAAGAACCCGAAGCTGTCCGACGAAGACCTGTTGGCGCTGCTGCCCGGCCCCGACTATCCGGGCGGCGGCCAGATCATCAGCAGCGCGAACGACATCGCCGAGGCGTACCGCACGGGCCGCGGATCGCTCAAGGTGCGCGCGCGCTGGAAGATCGAGGAACTGGCGCGCGGCCAGTGGCAGCTGGTGGTGACCGAGCTGCCGCCGGGCGTCAGCACCCAGCGCGTGCTGGAAGAGATCGAGGAGCTGACCAACCCGAAGGTCAAGGCCGGCAAGAAGGCGCTGAGCGCCGAACAGGTGCAGATGAAGCAGACCGTGCTGGCCGTGCTGGACACGGTGCGCGACGAGTCGAGCAAGGACGCGCCGGTGCGCCTGGTGTTCGAGCCCAAGACGAGCCGCATCGACCAGGCCGAACTGACCACGTCGCTGCTGGCGCACACCAGCCTGGAGACGTCCGCGCCGATCAACCTGACCATGGTCGGACTCGACGGCAAGCCGGTGCAGAAGTCGCTTCGGCTGATGCTCACCGAGTGGATCGAGTTCCGCCAGCGCACGATCGAGCGGCGCTCGCGCCATCGCCTGGGCAAGGTGATGGACCGCATCCACATCCTCGAAGGCCGGCAGCTGGTGCTGCTGAACATCGACGAGGTGATCGCCATCATCCGCGCGGCCGAGGAGCCGAAGCAGGCGCTGATGGCGCGCTTCACCCTGTCGGAGCGGCAGGCCGAGGACATCCTCGAGATCCGGCTGCGCCAGCTCGCGCGGCTGGAGGCCATCAAGATCGAGCAGGAGCTGAAGGAACTGCGCTCCGAGCAGGGCAAGCTGGAGGAAATCCTCGGCTCGCCGGCGGCGCTGCGCCGCCTGATGATCAAGGAGATCGAGGGCGACACCAAGCAGTTCGGCGACGCGCGCCGCACGCTCATCCGGCCGAGAAGAAGGCCGTGGCCGAAGTGAAGGTGATCGACGAGCCGGTCACGGTGGTCGTGTCGCAGAAGGGCTGGGTGCGCGCGCGCCGGGGCCACGGCCACGACGCGTCGAGCTTCGCCTTCAAGGCGGGCGACGGGCTGTACGGCACCTTCGAATGCCGCACCGTCGACACGCTGCTGGCTTTCGGCAGCAACGGGCGCGTCTACTCGGTGGCGGTGTCGCTGCTGCCGGGCGCGCGCGGCGACGGCCAGCCGCTCACGACCTTCATCGAACTGGAGGCGGGGACGCAGCTGGTGCACTACTTCGCGGGGGCGGGCAACGTGTGGCTGCTGCTGTCCAACTCGGGGGCTACGGCTTCGTGGCGGCGGTCGAAAGCATGGTCTCGCGGCAGAAGGGCGGCAAGTCGTTCGTGTCGCTCGGCGCCGGCGAGACGGTGTGCCGGCCGTCGTTCATCGGTGTTCCGGGCGCCGGCACCTTCGCCACGCACGTGTGCTGCGCTTCCTCCGGCAAGCGCATCCTCACCTTCGAGATGAAGGAACTGAAGCCGATGGCCAACGGCGGCCGCGGCCTGATGCTGATCGACCTCGGAGCCGAAGGAAGAACTCGCGGGCGCCGCCGCCTACACCCGCTCGGTGCGCATCACCGGGCTCGGCCGCGGCGACAAGGACCGCGAGGAGGTGCTGGAGATCCGCTCGCTGAACAACGCCCGGGGCGCCCGCGGCCGCAAGGGCAAGCAGGCGGACCTGGGCTTCAGGCCGCTGACGGTAACGCGGGTCGAGTGACGGTGTCCACGCGGAAGGCGTGGACCTCGTTCATCAGCTGCCCCGCCAGCTCCCGCATGCTGGCGGCGGCGGCGCCGGCTTCTTCCACCAGCGCCGAGTTCTGCTGGGTCATCTCGTCGAGGTGGTTGGCCGAGCGGTGCACTTCGCCGATGCTGGCCGACTGCTCGCTGGCGGCGGTGCTGATCTCGCCGATCATCGCGTTGACGCGCTGAACGCCGGCCACGATCTCGGTCATCGCCTGGCCGGCTTCCTGCACCAGCTTCGAGCCGCCGTCGACCTTGCCGGTGGAAGTGCCGATCAGCTCCTTGATCTCGCGGGCCGCCGTGGCGGAACGGTGCGCCAGGTTGCGCACCTCGGCGGCGACCACGGCGAAGCCGCGGCCCTGTTCGCCTGCGCGCGCCGCTTCCACCGCCGCGTTCAGCGCCGGGATGTTGGTCTGGAAGGCGATGCCGTCGATCACGCCGATGATGTCCGCGATGCGGCGCGACGCCTGGCTGATCTCGTCCATGTTGGCCACCACCTGCGACACGATGCGGCCGCCGCGCGAGGCGGCTTCGCTGGCGGCGCCGGCGATGCGCCGCGCTTCGCCCGCGACTTCGGCGCTCTGCCGCACGCTGACGGTCAGCTGCGCGATGGAGGACGCGGTGTGCTGCAGGTTGGAAGCCGAGGCCTCCGTGCGCGCGCTCAGTTCGGCGTTGCCGGCGGCGATTTCCGTCGATGCGGTGGCGATGGATTCGCTCGCCGCGCGAATGGTGCCGACCGTGTCGCGCAGCCGGCCCGCCATGCTGCCGATGGCCGCATGCAGGGAGCGGCCATCGCCGGAAGCGCGTGTTTCGACCTGCAGGTCGCCGTCGGCGATCCGGCGGGTGAGCTGGTGCAGCGTGTGCGGCTCCTCGCCGAGGTCGCGCCACACCGAAGCGATCACCAGCCGCGAGGCCAGGCCCAGCACCACGAGCACGACGATGCCGATCACCAGCGTGACCCACAGCGCGTCGCCCACGCCGCGCACCGCCTGCGCCTGCAGGTCGCCGGTGCGCGCCACGCCCGCATCGACGGCGGCCCGCAATTCGCGGTCGAGGGTTCCCTGCGCCGCCTGCATGCGCTGCACGAGGTCGCCCGCGTCGGCCTTCTTCAGCATCGCCTGTGCCGCGCCCGGGCAGCGGACTGGTAGGCGTCCCGGCGGTGCGCAGGCTGTTGGCGAGCGGCGCCTGGCCTTCGATCGCGGCGAGCGCGCCGAGCACGGAGCGGGTGCGCTCCACCGAAGCCTGCACTTCCTTGAGGCGGTCCGCGTCGCCCTCGACGGCGGCGGACTGCAGCAGCAGGCGGAACTGCTCGACGCCCTGTTCCGCCAGCCGCAGCTGCTGCAACGCAGGACCGTCGATGCGGCTCAGGCGGTTGAGCGCCTCGAGCGTGCGCGCGCCGACGGCGTAGCTGACGGCCACGCCGATCACGAACACGACCGCCGCGCTGAACGGCAGCATCCAGATCCGGGTCCTGAACTTCACGGGGCAGCTCCTAGTCGAGCGACAGCAGGACCTTCACCGAGCTGTCGACGGCCGTCTTCTCGATGTAGCCGACGGCCTTCGGGTCGGCGGCCACGGCCTTGCGCACGGCGGCGGCGTCGGGCAGCTGGCGCGGCGCCTGCGCCTTGCCGCTGAACACGAGGCGGGCCCGTGTGGCCTTCACCTGCGCGATGTCGCGGCCGGTCGCCTTGCGGTAGAACTCGGCGTACAGCGGCGAGCCTTCGGGCAGGTCGACGGGCGTCAGGCCCCGGGTCTTGCCCAGAACAGGTCGGCGACCGGTCCCGCGAGATCGCGGCGGCCGTCGGGTGGCCGACGATCACCAGTCCGCGGCCGAGGCCACCAGCGGGCCGAGCGCGAGCGCGGGCGGCGAGGAGGGTGCGTTGGAGCATGGCAGCCTCCTCAGAAGACGAAGTCCAGCGCCACGCTGAACAGGTTGACGTTGCTGCCGCGCACGAAGCCGGGCCGCACGTCCGTCAGCCGGCCGGCGGAGTTGGCGCCGGTGCGGATGTGGTCGTACTGCGCCTTCAGCGCCGCGTTCTTCATGAAGTCCCAGCGGACGCCGGTCGTCACGGTCGATTGCGTGCCGCTGAACTGGTTGTTCAGCGCCGCGTTCAGGCCCGCGTTCAGCGGCGCCGCCGCCGGCACCGGGACGCCGGGCTCGACCGGGACGGTGGCGCGGGTGCGGGCATAGGTCACGTAGGGCGTGACGGTGCCGAAGCGGTAGCCGCCTGTGACGTACCGGGAGCGGCTGTCGGAGAGGATGCCTTCGGCGCGGAGCGAGACCACCTCGGTCATGGCGAACCAGCGGCCGGGGTCGTAGCTGGCGGCAAGCGACACCGCCGACATTTCCGTGCCGCGCGTGGCGTAGCGGTTGGCCAGCGCGCGGGCCTGGTCGCCCACCGGGCCCGGAATGGCGCCGAAAGCGGCGATGCCGGCCAGCAGCTTGTTGATGTTGGGCAGGTCGAGGTCGACGTCGTTGTAGGTGTAGCCGGCGCGCAGCGTCAGGTCGCCGAACTGCACGGTGTCGTTGATGCCCCGGCGGGCTTGGCCGTGGCGGTTCCGGACTCGATCTTCGCCTTGGCGCGGCCGTAGTAGGCATGCACGGTGTTCGACGCGGCGCCGAACTGGCGCCGCCGGAGACATCGACGCCGTCGTTGTTGGTGATGGGCAGCACGCCGTACACCTCCACCGGCGGGCGGATCCAGGGCTGCGCGTAGCCGACGAAGCGCGAGTCCGAGATCAGGAAGGACGGCGCCGCGATGCGGCCGACGCGCACGCTCAGTTCCGGGGTGGCCGGAACTTCACGTTGGCCCACTCGAGTTGCGGCGTCCAGTGGTTGTTGTAGCCGTGCTGCGCGACCACCGGATCACGGCGGACCAGCGATCGTTGAAGACGGCGTCGACCTGACCGCCGAGCTTGCTGTCGGGCCCGTAGGACCAGCGGCGCGTGCCGCCCACGCCGTTCGGCTGGAACACGGTGCTGGAGAAGTCGGCGTTGTCTTCATCGGTGGTGGCGATGCCGAGCGTGCCGAAGCCGCTGAACTTCACCTCCGGCATGCCCCGGGCGTGCGCCGCGCCGGCGAGCAGCCCGGCTCCCATCAGAGCCGCGATCAGCGGCCGCATCACCTTTTTCATGGATCCATTCCTAGAACGTTACTTAATGTCACAAACGATACAGTCATGGTTGAGCTAAAGCCAGTCCGCCGGGGAGGTTGTCGGAACTTGTGTGACTTTGTTGGTTGGATCGGCGCAAATGCCCTATCGGCGGCAAACGTGTCCGAGCGCCGGTAACATTTCCAATCTGGCAAGGACCGCAAGGCCATTGGCTTGGCCTTTCTCCCGATGCGTCCTAGACTCGGCCCATGAGCTTCCTTCGCCCCACGTCCCACCTGCGCCGCGCCCTGCGCGCGGCCGGCGCGTGCATGCGAACGCCGGCAGCACATTCCTGAGCCCGGCGATTCTCCTTCCTCCCCTTTAGCGCACCCCGAATCGCCGGGCGCCTCCAGCGCCTTCCACGCCACCGCCCGGCCGCGGCGGCGTGGACTCGTCCCTGCGAAGGAGTGTTCCCATGGAAGTCATCGCCCCCGTCGAGCGCACGCTCACCCAGATCGACCACGTCCGCCTGGTCCGGCTCATCACCCGCGGCGCCCCGTTGCCGGGTGCCGAAGTCCTGCAGCAGCTGCTGGAGTGCAGCGACCTCGTTGCCTCGCCCGACGTGCCGCCCACCGTCGTGACCATGTACACCCGTGGCGCTGCTGGAGGACCCGGCGGGCGGCGAGCCGTACAAGTTGACCCTCTGCTACCCGGCCGACGCGGAACCGGCCCGGGGCTTCGTCTCCGTGCTGTCGCCGGTCGGCGTGGCGCTGCTCGGCCTGCGGTCCGGCCGGTGGCGCGCTGGACCACGCCCGGCGGCGGCAGCGGCGCGGCGCGCATCGTGTCGGTGCTGTTCCAGCCGGAAGCCAGCGGCGACTACACCACCTGACCACGCGAAAGGAGCAGACCATGCAGGCCATCCGACCCGTCCTCGCGCTCAGCGACCTCTCGCCTTCCGGGACCAACGCCGCCTGGCGCGCCGCGCTGGTGGCGCGCGACCACGGCGTGCCGCTGCGGCTGCTGCACGCGCAGCCCGCCGCCGCCGGCCTGGCCGCCGCGCACGCGGCGCTGGGCCGCCTGGCCGCCGAGATCCGCGACCGCATCGGCATCGACGTCGCCGTTCAGGTCACGCAGGGCCGCACGCTCCGCGAAGCCGTGGCCGCGGCCCGCGCGGCGCGGCTGCTGGTGATCGGCGCGCGCCGCGGCAACCCGCTGCGCGAATGGGTGCTGGGCACGCAGGCCGAACAGCTGATCCGCTTGTGCCGGGTGCCGGTGCTGGTGGTCCAGCGCACCGCCCGGCGGGCCTACCGGCGCGTGCTCGTGGCGGTGGACCTCGGCCCCGCCGCGGGCGACGTGGTCGCCGGCGCCGCGCTGTTCTCGCGCGGCCCGCGCATGGAAGTGCTGCATGCGCTCGGCGCGCGCGAAGGGCTCACCATGCGCGCGTCCGACGTGCCCGAGACGGTGGTGCGCGGCCTGCGCCAGACCGCGGCGCGGCAGGCGCGCGCGGCGCTGGAGGAAGTGATCGCCTTCTCCGGCGCCGGCACGCAGGGCGCCGTGCCGGCCATCGGTCATGGACCGCCCGGGTGGCTGGTGCTGTCGCGCGAGCAGGCGCTGCGCGCGGAGCTGGTCGCCATCGGCAAGCGCAGGCGCGGGTTGCTGGCGGACTTCTTCCTCGGGAGCGTCACGCGCCGTGCTGGCCGGCGCCCGCGCGGACGTGCTGGTGCTGCCGGTGGCGACCGGCGCGCGGCGCTCAGACCTCCGCGATCAGCTCGATCTCGACGCAGGCGCCGGTCGGGATCTGCGCCACGCCGAAGGCACTGCGCGCGTGCGCGCCGGCGGGGCCGAACACCTCGCCCAGCAGCTCGCTGGCGCCGTTCACCACCGGTGGTGCTCGGTGAAGGTGCCCGTTGAATTGACCAGCCCGAGCAGCTTGACGATGCGCTTGACCTGGTTGAGGTCGCCCACCGCGGCGTGCAGCGTGCCCATGAGGTCGATGGCGATCGCGCGGGCGGCGGCCTTGCCTTCCTCGGTGCTCATGTTGGTGCCGAGCTGGCCGACCCAGTCTTGCCTTCGCGCTTGGCGATGTGGCCGGACAGGAACACCAGGTTGCCGGTGCGCACGAACGGCACGTAGGCCGCGGCGGGCGTCGCCACCGGCGGCAGCGTGATGTTGAGTTGCTTCAGCTTGTCGTAGACGCTCATTCCGTGTTCCTCTCGATGACGAATGACCTGGCGCTGCGCGCTTCGATGACACGCTTCGCCGATGACGCAGTCATTCTGTCATCGAAGGCGAAGCCGAGGTCATTCGTCATTCGTCATTCGTCATCGCTTCCGCCGGCGCCACCGTGACCGCCACCCGCAGCCGGTGGCTGGCGCCGCCGTGGATCACGCCGCGCATCGGCGAGACGTCGGAGAAGTCGCGGCCCGGGGCGGTCACGTAGTCCTCGCCCGGCGCGCGGTCGTTGGTGGGGTCGAACTCGGTCCACACGCCGGGCGCGTCGTCCGCGCCGGGCAGGTACACGGACACCCACGCATGCGAGGCATCGCTGCCGACCAGGCGCGCCTGCCCGGGCGGCGGCACCGTCAACAAGTAGCCGCTGACGTAGCGCGCCGGCAGGCCCAGCGAGCGCAGGCAGCCGAGCATCACGTGCGCCAGTCCCGGCACACGCCCTTGCGCAGCTCCAGCGCTTCCAGCGCCGGCGTGTTGACGTCGGTCGCGGTCGTCTCGTATTCGAAGTCCGCGTGGATGCGGTGCATGAGGTCGCGCGCGGCCTCCAGCAGCGGCCGGCCGCGCGGGAAGCTGGGCTGCGCATAGGCCACGAAGCGCTCGTGCCGCGGCACGTAGGGCGAGGCGAAGGCGAACTCCGACGCCGGGTCGTAGCGGCTGGCGCGGTGGTATCTCATGCGCTCGCGCGCTTCCTCCCACGGCAGGTCGCTTTCGGGTTCGGCCGGCGCCTCGGTCGACACCAGGCTTTCGGCCACCACGCGCAGGCCTTCGTGCGAACCCTGCAGGCTGAAGAACGCGCGCGTGTTGCCGTACACGTCGAGCGATTCGTTCTGCTGCGCGGGCGTCGGGCTGACCACGAGCCGGTGGCTCAGCACGCGCTGGCGGTCGCTTTCCAGCGGCTTCAGGTGCGCCATGTGCTGCGCGGTGCGCACCGGCGGCACGTAGTCGTAGGCGGTCTCGTGCAGGATGTGCAGCAGCATGGATTCGCCTCAGGCGCCGACGCTGTAGCGCGCGTCGCCGGAATGCGCGAAGTAGCGCGCGGTGAGGTCGTCGGAAAGCCGGTAGGCGGCGTCCACGCACTGCTGCAGGACTTCCATCAGCTTCACGTAGCGGCCGTCGGCGTCGCGCTCGCACAGCGCTTCGAGCGTCCACGCGTGCGGGTCCGGCACCGGCAATGCGAGCAGGGGAATGCGCCCGGGCGGCAGGCCGGCCAGCTTGCCCAGCCGGCCACGCAGCGTCTGCGTCACCCAGCCGAGCGAACGCGGGTTGTCCCGGTCCAGCACCAGCAGGTCGAGCAGCGCCACCACGTCGTGCCGCTGCTGGTAGTGCGCATGGAAGGTGATGGTGCTGTCGAACAGCGCCACCACCGCCTCGAAGCCGGCCTCGTCGTGCACCGCGCCCGATTCGAAGGCGAGCAGCAGCGCCTGCCCCAGAACCCCATCCGCTCCGTGGCGTCCGGTGGACAGCAGCCGCCAGCCGTCGTCGCGCGTCATGCGGTCGGTCTGCGCGCCGGTCATGGCGGCCGTGTGGCCGGACAGCGTCTCGAGCACGCGCAGCGCCTCGACCGACGAATAGTCCGACTCGCCGGCGCAGGTGGCGCAACCCTGCAGGAACTCCTGCGTGGCCCGCTCGACCAGGTTCCATTGCTCCTGCGACAGCCGTTCGCGCACGGCCGCCGCCGCATTGCGCACCGCGGCCGGGTTGAAGCCGACGCTGTTGGCGTGCCGCGTGTCGGCCAGCCCGGCGACGAGCGAACGCTCGAACACACGCCGCGCGTGCGTCGCCGCCGGCACCGCGCTGAGCACCAGCGCGTTGGCCGCGGCCATGTCGCTCAGCCAGGCCATCAGCGGCTGCGACGACTGGTCTTCGCCGTTGAGGCCCTCGATCGCCAGCCGCGCGAGCCGCGCGGTGTTCTCGGTGCGCTCGGTGTAGCGCCCCAGCCAGAACAGGTTCTCGGCGGCGCGGCTGGTCACCGATCGGCTGCGGTGGGGCGTGTCCACCGAAGGATGCTCGTGGTGCAGCAGGCTGGTGGTGTCCACCTCGCCTTCGGTCAGCACCCGTGTCGGCGCTGCTGCCGCCGCGCTGCATCGACGCGATCTCGCGTTCGCCGCCCGCGATGCGGGTCAGGCCGCCGGGCAGCACGCGCCAGCCCTGCGCGCCGTCGGACACGGCGAACACGCGCAGCAGCAGCGAGCGCGGCACGATGTGGTCGCCCGAGCGCGTGCTCTTCCAGTCGGCATCTGCGACAGCGGCAGGTACGACTGCACCGTGTACTGCTCGGGCTCGCGCACGATGCGCCCGGCCCACTCGTCGAGCTGCCGGCGCGACTGGTTGCGTCCCAGCACCGTGCCGGCGCCGTTCGACGCGTAGGTGCGCTTGATGACGGACTGCCCGAGTTCGGGCAGCGCGGCTTCCATGGCGGCGCGCTCACCGCACCACCACGTCGCGACCGCCGGCAGCTGCAGTTCCTCGCCCAGCAACTTGCGGCTCAAGGCCGGCAGGAAGCCGAGGAGGGCGGACGATTCGAGGAAGCCGGAGCCGGGCGCGTTGGCCACCAGCACGTTGCCGGCGCGGATCGCCTGCAGCAGGCCCGGCACGCCCAGCCGCGAATCGGCGCGCAGCTCCAGCGGGTCGAGGAACTCGTCGTCCAGACGCTTCAGCAGCCCGTGGACCGGCTCCAGCCCGCGCAGCGTCTTCAGGTACAGCTTCTGGTCGCGCACGGTCAGGTCGCTGCCTTCGACCAGCGTCAGGCCCGGTAGCGCGCGAGGTACGCGTGTTCGAAGTAGGTCTCGTTGTACGGGCCCGGCGTGAGCAGCACGATGCGCGGGTCGCCGTCGCCGGCCGGGCACTGCGCCTTCAGGCTCTCGAGCAGTCCGCGGTAGGTGGCGGCCAGCCGCTGCACCTTGAGTTCGCTGAAGGCTTCGGGGAACAGCCGGGAGATGATCAGCCGGTTCTCCAGCAGGTAGCCCGGGCCCGAAGGCGCCTGCGTGCGCTGCGCCAGCACCCACCACGCGCCGGACGGGTCGCGCGCCAGGTCGAAAGCCGCGATGTGCAGCCGCCGCCCGCCCGCCATCCGCACGCCGTGCATGGGCCGCAGGTAGCCGGGGTGGCCCTGCACCAGCGCCGGCGGCAGCAGGTTGGCGGCCAGCAGCTTCTGCTCGCCGTAGACGTCGTCGAGGATGTGTTCGAGCAGCCGCACCCGCTGCAGCACGCCCGATTCGATCTGCTGCCAGCTGCGCGGCGGCACGATGAGCGGGAACAGGTCGAGCGACCCGGGGCCGCTGCGGGCCGCCGGACGCCGCGTAGACGTTGTAGGTGATGCCGTTGTCGCGCACCTGCCGCTGCAGGTTGGTGGTGCGCCGGTTCAGGTCGTCGAAGCCCTCCGGGCCCAGTGCTCGAAGAAGCGTCCCCAGTCGGAGGTGGGCAGCGCTTGGGCGGCCGCCGGCCCGGCGAGCCCGCCGCGCAGTTCGTCGTAGTGGCCGGTGGCGGCAGGCGGCGCCATCGCCGCGGCCAGCGCCGCCGGCGTTTCCTCGGCGTCGGCGCCGAACAGCGATTCGTTGGTGGAGTCCACGTGGGCGCCATTGTTGCACCGCGGCAAGGCCGCCGCCATGCCCTTGTTGCGATCAGCCGACTTCGACCACCAGCGCGGGGTCGAAGCGGGCGTTCTCCATCACGCCGTCGCGCGCGTACCCGCGCGGGTTGCACAGCACGCGCGTGCCTTCGGCGTCGTAGTCGAAGCTGTCGTGCGTGTGGCCGTGCACCCAGAGGCAGGCACGCTGGGCGCCGAGCAGGCGGTCGGCGTTGGAGACGAAGCCGGAATTGCCCAGCGATCCCGCGAAGCGCGCGTGGATGCTGCGCGCCGACGGCGCGTGGTGGGTGATCACCACGGTAGGGCCGGCGTGCGGCGTCGCCAGCCGCTCCTGCAGCCAGCCGGCCTGCACGCGAAACAGCGCCGCGGCGTCGGCCGGCGTGAAGGGCGCCTCGCCGTCGTCCGTCATCCGGATGCGCTGGAAGTCGCGCATGAAGCGCAGGCAGGCCTGCAGGGATTCGTCTCGCTGGGCGGGGTCATCGAACAGCCGGAAGTCCGTCCACAGCGTGGCGCCGAGGAAGCGCACGCCCTGCAGCACCACCTCGCCGGGGTCGAGCAGGTGGACGTTCGTGCCTTCGCAGAGCGCGCGCAGCCGCTCGCGTCCACCCGCGAGGCTGCCGCCGTAGAACTCGTGGTTGCCCGGCACGAACAGCACCGGCTTGCCGAGGCCCTGCGCGAAGCCGATCGCCTGCTCTGGCCGGCCGATGTCGCCGGCCAGCACGATCGCATCGGCCTCCGTCGCGGGGCAGGCGAAACCCGCCTGCCCGAGGTGGAGGTCGGAGAGGATGTGCAGCTTCATGCCCAAGCGCTCCGGCCGCCCGGGTCAGCCCCCGCCGGCTTGCGCAGGTCCAGCGTGAACGGGAACTCGCGGCTGCCCGGCACGTTGATGTTGGCCGGCGGGATGTGCAGGCGGCCCGCCGTGTGGCCCATGCGGAAGAAGCGCGCGAGACGGCGGCTTTCGGCCTCGTAGGCGTTGACCGGGAAGGTCACGTAGTTGCGGCCGCCCGGATGCGCCACGTGGTACTGGCAACCGGCGATGGACCGGTTCATCCACGTATCGACGATGTCGAAGGTCAGCGGGGCATGCACGCCGATGGTCGGGTGCAGCGCCGACGGCATCTGCCAGGCGCGGTAGCGCACGCCGGCCACGAATTCGCCGGTGGTCCCGGTCGACTGCATCGGCATCGGCTTGCCGTTGACGGTGACCACGTAGCGGCTTTCGTTGAGGCCGGTGACCTTGACCTCGATGCGCTCCAGCGACGAATCGACGTAGCGCACGGTGCCGCCCGTCGCGCCTTCCTCGCCCATGACGTGCCACGGTTCCAGCGCGTTGCGCAGCGTGAGCTGCACGCCGAGCGCCGGACTTCGCCGGCCACCGGGAAGCGGAACTCGAAGTGCGGCGCGAACCATGCCGGGTCGAACGCGTAGCCGGCCCCGCGCATTTCCTCCAGCACGTCGTGCAGGTCATCTGCACGAAGGTGGGCAGCAGCCAGCGGTCGTGCAGCTCGGTGCCCCAGCGCGTGGCGGGGGCGCGGTACGGCTCGCGCCAGAAGCGCGCCACCAGCGCCCGCAGCAGCAGCTGCTGCACCACGCTCATGCGCGCGTGCGGCGGCATCTCGAAGGCGCGCAACTCCAGCAGGCCGAGGCGGCCGGTGGAGCTGTCGGGTGAATACAGCTTGTCGATGCAGAACTCGCTGCGGTGCGTGTTGCCGGTGACGTCGACCAGGATGTTGCGCAGCGTGCGGTCGACGATCCACGGCGGCATCGCCTGGCCGTAGATCTCGCGGTTGCGCTCGATTTCCTTGAGCGCGATCTCCAGCTCGTACAGCTGGTCGTTGCGCGCTTCGTCCACGCGCGGCGCTTGGCTGGTCGGGCCGATGAAGAGGCCGCTGAACAGGTAGCTCAGGCTGGGGTGGTTGTGCCAGTACAGCAGCAGGCTGGCGAGCAGCTCCGGCTTGCGCAGGAAGGGCGAGTCGGCCGGCGTCGCGCCGCCCAGCACGAAGTGGTTGCCGCCGCCGGTGCCGGTGTGGCGGCCGTCGGTCATGAACTTCTCGGCCGAGAGCCGGCATTCGAACGCGGCCTGGTACAGGAACTCGGTGTGGTCCACCAGTTCGCCCCAGTTGTGGGCCGGGTGGATGTTGACCTCGATCACGCCGGGGTCCGGCGTGACCTGCAGCACCTTCAGCCGCGGGTCGCGCGGCGGGGTGTAGCCTTCGAGCACGACCTGCACGCCGAGTTCTTCGGCCGTGGCTTCGACGGCGGTCAGCAGCTGCAGGTAGTCCTCGAGCCGCGCCAGCGGCGGCATGAAGACGTAGAGCGCGCCGCTCTTGCCGCCATGTTCGCGTTCGGCCTTGGGGCCGTTGGCGCGCTGCGGGTCGCGCACTTCCACGCACAGCGCGGTGCGGGTCAACCAGTGGGCGGATTCGTGGCGGCCGGGCAGGCGCGTGGCCGTCGTCGTGCGCGCGCCTGCGCCGGTGCCGGGGCCATCGTCGCGGCGAAGCGCCGCCTGTTCGCCGTAGCGATCGGCGGCCGGCAGCACGGCGCCTTCGCGGCCGTCGCCCGCGACGCCCGGCAATTGCCGGCGCAGCTGCGTGGCGGTGGGCAGCGGCGCGCGCTGCTCGAACGGGTCCTGCGCCACGTAGTACGGCTGGTCGGAAGCGCTGGCCCACGGGAAGGCGTCGAGCGGCAGCCGGTAGCCCATGGGCGAGTCGCCGGGCACGAGGTACAGGCGCTCGTCGCGCAGGTACCAGGGGGCCGTGCGCCACGCCGGGCCGCCCAGTTCCGGGCCATCGTCGCGCGCCTGCAGCGGCAGCGCGTAGCCGATCACGGCGTCGAGCTTCTGCGTGAAGACGCGGCGCAGGCGGGTGCGTTCGAGTTCGTCGTCCGGCGCGAGTCGAACGGGTCGACGTTGACCGGCAACTTGCGCTCGCGCCACAGGTAGTAGAAGACGTCTTCGTAGCCGGGCTGGATGTACTGGTCGGTCAGCCCCAGCTTGCCCGCCGTGGTGCGGATGAAGCGGCCGGCGTCTTCGGTGGTGTAGCGCGTGGGCGTGCGCTCGTCGGCGAACAGCGCCGGGTTGCTCCAGCATGGCTGGCCGTCGGCGCGCCAGTAGATCGACAGCGCCCAGCGCGGCAACTGCTCGCCCGGGTACCACTTGCCCCGCCGAAGTGCAGGAAGCCGCCGTCGCCGTACTCGGCGCGCAGCTTGTGCACCAGCTCGGTGGCGTAGCCGCGCTTGGTGGGGCCGAGCGCGTCGGTGTTCCATTCGGCGGCGTCGCGATCGGAGACGGCCACGAAGGTCGGCTCGCCGCCCATGGTCAGGCGCACGTCGCCGGCTTCGAGCTGGCGGTCGACCTCTTCGCCCGGGGCCAGCACCGCCGCCCATTGGTCGTCCGAATAGGGCCGGGTGACGCGCGGCGACTCGTGGATGCGCGTGACCTGCATGTGGTGGCTGAACTCCACCTCGGCCTCGTCGACCAGGCCTTCGATCGGCGCGGCCCCCGAGGGCTGCGGCGTGCAGGCCAGCGGGATGTGGCCTTCGCCGGCCAGCAGGCCCGACGTCGGGTCGAGCCCGATCCAGCCGGCGCCCGGCAGGTAGACCTCGCACCACGCGTGCAGGTCGGTGAAGTCGACTTCGGTGCCGCTCGGGCCGTCCAGCGCCTTGACGTCGGGCGCGAGCTGGATCAGGTAGCCGGAGACGAAGCGCGCCGCCGTGCCCAGCCGGCGCATCAGCTGCACCAGCAGCCAGCCCGAATCGCGGCACGAACCGCTGGCCAGCTGCAGCGTCTGTTCCGGCGTCTGCACGCCGGGCTCCATGCGGATCAGGTACTTGACGTCGCCCTGCACCTGCTGGTTGAGCGCCACCAGAAGTCGATGGTGGCCTTGGGCGTGCGGTCGATCTTCTCCGTGTAGGCCTGGACCAGCGGCGTGAGCGGTTCGGCCGCCGGTAGGGCGCGAGTTCTTCTTCGGCGACGCCGGGTTCGTACTTGAACGGAAACTTCTCGGCGCTCGGCTCCGGGAAGAAGTCGAACGGGTTGTAGACCGCCATCTCGACGACGAGGTCGACGGTGACCTTGAACTCGGTCGTGGGCTCGGGAAAGACCAGGCGGGCCTGGAAGTTGGCGAACGGATCCTGTTGCCAGTTGACGAAATGCCGGACCGGTTCGACCCGCAGCGAATACGAGATGACGTTGCTGCGGGTGTGCGGGGCCGGGCGGAGCCGGACGACCCGGGGCCGAGGGTTACCGGCCGGTCGTACTTGTAGTGGGTGACGTGGTTCAGCGCGGCGTGAATGGACATAGCCGTTCATCGTAGCAATGGCCGGGCCAGCGCGGGGTCCGGCGCCGGCCGGTGCGCCATGGAGTCAGCCGTGCGTCCGCCGGGGAGCCCGGCGGTCGCCCGGCCGTTGTTATGCTGCCGCGCCCGGTTACGGTGCAAGCCTGATGCGTGACAAAGTGGGCAGGCACTCCCTTGTGACGCCTTCGACCTCTACGTTATGCTGTAACCAAATGCGACAACTACCGGAAGACCGCACCAGCAACGCAGCGCCCGTGGCGCAGCGCCTGGCCGACTTCGGGCCCAGTTCCCCGGTCGCGGAGGCCACCCTCGAACCCGGTCAGGTCGTCGCGACCTTCCTGTACGCGCGGCTGCATGGCTTCTCCGCCGCCTGCCGGCCATGAGCTCCGAGGATGCCGCCGCCTTCGTCACCGAAGTCCGCCGCATGCTGACCGACGTCGTCGCCAAGCTCGGCGGCGAGGTCGCGCAGCGCCGTCCCGACTCGATCCTGGCCGTCTTCAGCAACAAGCCCGACGAGAAGAAGCCCAACCATGCGCAGCGCGGCCTGCACGCCGCAATCCTGGCGGTGCACGAAACCGTGCAGCTGTCGCAGGCGCTGGTCGCACGGCCGCATTTTTCCGGCCTGCCTCCGCTGACGCTCGCCGCCGGCGTGCACCGGGCCCGGCCGAGGTCAAGGTGCGCAGCAAGGCCGGCAACGGGATGGTGCATGCCGTGGGCGAGGCGGTCGAGGTCGCCCGCATGCTGGAAGTGACGGCCACCGACCTGAACTGGAGCATCGCCACGTCGTCCGGCACGCGGATCGCGTCCGTCGGCCGCGCCGAGGGCGGGCGCATCGGCTCGGTCTCGTTGCCCGACAACTCGTTCATCGACGTGGTCGAGGTGACCGGCCCGGTGCCGCGCAAGGGGTCCAGCACACCGGCCCGCGTCTTCGAGATGCTGCGCGAATCGATCCAGGTCAACCAGCAGGCGCGCAAGCGCGGCCAGAACGCCAGCCACGGCGCGCATCCCGGCGCGGCCGGCGGGCACTTCCTGATCGAAGGCTACCGGGTGCTGCGCAAGATCGGCGAAGGCGCGATGGCCTCGATCTTCCGCCCAGCCCGCCGAGGGCGGGCCGCCGCAGGTGCTCAAGGTGATGCGCCTCGACCACGGCGTCGAAGCCGACGGCCTGCAGCGCTTCATCCAGAAATTCGCCCTGCTGGCGCAGCTCGACCACCCCAACGTGGCGCGCATCTTCCGCCGGGATTTCTCGGTGGGCCACGCGTACATCGCCATGGAGTACTTTCCGCGCGGCGACCTGCGGGTGCGCATGCGCGACCCGGTCGACCCGGACACCGCCATCGGCTACATCAAGCAGATCGCCGCCGGCCTCGGCGCGATCCACGACGTGGGCATCGTCCACCGCGACCTGAAGCCCGACAACCTGATGCTGCGCCAGGACGGTTCGCTCGCGCTCGCCGACTTCGGCGTGGCCAAGCAGGTGTCGATGAAGATCACCGACACCGGCGATGGCGACATCGTCGGCACCCCTTACTACCTGAGCCCGGAACAGGCGCTCGGCCAGACGGTCGATGCCCGCTGCGACATGTATTCGCTGGGCGTGCTGGCCTACGAGCTGCTGACCGGACGCAAGCCCTACCACGCCGCCTCCGCGCAGGAACTGCTGCACATGCACATCCACGCCCCGGTGCCGCTGCTGCCGCCGGAGCACCAGCACCTGCAGGCGGTGCTGGAAGGCCTGATGGCGAAGGACCGCGAGCAGCGCTACCCCTCGGGCCACACGCTGCTCGACGACCTGGCCCGGACGGGGCTGTGATGCATCCCTTCTCCGCAACCCATGCCGGTTCCGACCGGCTCGCGCCATGGAGCCCGGCGCCCGGCGGCACGCTGCAGCCGGCGCAACTGCAGGGCCGCGTGCTGCCGCTGCTCGGCGACTTCCGCCTGCTGCGCCAGATCGGCCGGGGCCGCCGCAGCGTGGCCTGGATGGCACACGACACGGTGCGCGACACGCAGGTGGTGCTGAAGGTCGCCGCGCGCCGTGGCGCCCACCCGTCTCCGTTCGCGCGTGAATTCGAAGTGGCCTCCGGCCTGCGGCACCCGAACGTGGTGCGCCTGCTCGAACACGGCAGCGCCGGCGGCATGGCCTTCCCGGCCATGGAATACATCGGCGGCGGCGACCTCGCGCGGCGGCTCCGGGGAGCCGGTCGGGGCGCAGGAAGCCCCGGCGCTCCTGCGCGAAGCCGCCGCCGGCCTGGCGCAGCTGCACCGCGCCGGCTTCGTGCATCGCGACGTCAAGCCCGCCAACCTGCTGCTGCGCGCCGACGGCGCCGCCGTGCTGGCCGACTTCGGCTGGCGGCGCCGGTGGGCTGCGCTGCTTCGGCCGCCCAGCCGGGCACCATCGTCGGCAGCCCGCGCTACGTGGCCCCCGAACAATTGCAAGGCGCTGCCGCCGGCCCCGCCGCCGACGTCTACAGCCTCGGCGTGGTGTTCCACCAGATGCTGGCGGGCGCGCCGCCGTTCGGCGGCCAGACGCTGATGGAAGTGCTGTCGCAGCAGCTCGTGGCGGTGCCGCCGCGGCTGCCGTCGGCCTGTTCGGCGCTGCAGCCGCTGTGCGACGCGATGCTGGCCAAGGAGCCGCGCCAGCGGCCGGCCAATGCCGACGCCGTGCTCGCGCGGATCGCCGCCCTGCAAGACGATTTTCTCCCGAGCCCCGCCGGCCCTTCCGGCAAGAGGTGGTCCCTGTGACTCTGAACGAACAATACCGGTCGACGTGATCGGCTTCAACCCGGTGGAGCGCTCGATGCTGGCCAGCATCTTCGCGCTCGCCGCCCGCCGGGATCCCGGCTTCGTCCAGTACGACCCGAACACCACGGTGAGCGGCACCGCCGACATCTACCGGTCGACGCCGACAACGCCGACGCCGTCAACGAGTTCCGCGCGCTGAGCAAGCGCGCCAACCTGCCCGCCGTGATGGTGGGCGCCGCCCCCGACGACATGGGCTTCCCGGTGCTCGCCCGCCCGCTGCAGTGGGCCCGCCTGCTGCAGGCGCTGGAAGACACCGTCACCGCCGCCGGCGGCAGCGCCGCGCAGCAGGAGCCGGCCGGCGAAGGCACGCTGCCGCTGGCCCGCAGCCATTCCGGCGCAGGCCGCGCCTCGCCCCCGCCGCCCCGCCGGCGACCGACGACGCCGCCGCCAAGAAGCGCGCGCTGGGCGACACGGTGCTGGTGGTCGACGACAACGCGTCGGTGCGCATGTTCATGAAGGCCAAGCTGGCGCCGTTCAACTTCGAGGTGGACTTCGCCGAGACCGGCGAGGAAGCCGTCGGCCTGACCGGCACGCGCGAATACGCCTGCGTGTTCCCCGGACGTGGTGCTGCCCGGCATCGACGGCTACCAGGTCTGCAAGCTGATCAAGGCCAACAAGCAGGCGATCAAGAAGACCGCGGTGGTGATGCTCACCAGCCGCAGCTCGCCGTTCGACAAGCTGCGCGGCTCGCTGGCCGGCTGCGACGAGTACCTGACCAAGCCCCCGGACGAAGACCGGCTGCTCGAGGTCATCGCCAAGTTCCTTCCCAGCAGCCGCAAGCGTTCCCGGAGCAAGTAAGAACATGAGCAAATCCATTCTGGTCGTGGACGACACGCGCTCGATGCGCAAGATGGTGGCGGCGGTGCTGGAGGGCGCCGGCTACGAGGTGGCCGAGGCCGGCGACGGCGTCGAGGCGCTGGAGCTGGCGCGCACCCGGGTGTTCGACCTCGTGGTGACCGACCACAACATGCCGCGCATGGACGGCGTGACGCTGGTGCGCGAACTGCGCGGCCTGCCCAATTACGACCCGGTGGCGCTGATCGTGCTGTCCACCGAGGCGAGCACCGAGCTCAAGCAGAAGGGCCGCGAAGCCGGCGCCACGGGGTGGATGGCCAAGCCGTTCGACCCGCAACGCATGCTGGACATCGTGGGCAAGTTCATCTAGCCGCGGGGCGCACCATGTTCCAGCCTTCCAATGCCTTCGGCGATCCGCTCGCCTTCCGCACGATCTTCTTCGAGGAGGCGCAGGAGCACCTCGCGAACGTCGAGTCGATCCTGCTGCACATGGACATCGACGCGCCGCATCCCGATGACCTGAACGCGATCTTCCGGGCCGTGCACTCGATCAAGGGCAGCGCGGCGATGCTGGGCTGCCCCGAGATGGCGGACTGGCGCACCTGCAGGAAAACCTGCTGGACCTGCTGCGCAAGGGCGAGCGGCCGATCGATTCCGACGACATCGAAGCGATGCTCAAGGCCGGCGACGTGCTGCGCGCGCAGGTGCTGCACCGGCGCGGCGCGGCGCCGACCGGCCCCGACAGCGCGCCCGTCGAGGCGCTGCTGCGCGAGCGCGTGGCGCAGCCTGCCACCGATGCCCGCGGCGGCGCTTCCGGCCCGGTCACGCGCAGCTTCAAGGTACGCCTCGGCCCGCTGGACGCGCCGATCGATGCCGGCGAGCTCGAGATGATGCTGGCGGGCCTGGGCGAGATGGGCACGGTCTCCAACACCGTCGTCGACAACGTCGGCGGCGGCAGCGTCGCCTTCGACGTGCTGCTCGAAGGCGCGGCGGCCGACCTCGAGAGCGTGCTCTCGCTGGTCGTGGCGCCGGAGCGCATCGCGGTGGAAGTGGTGCAGCCGGCGCCCGAAGCCGTCGCCGCGCCCGAAGCGGTCGAGCCGGCCAAGGAAGCGCCGCGCCTGCATGCCGTGCCGCCGGCCGCGCCGACGGCCGCCGGCGAAGACGAGTTCTTCGTCGACCCGGCGGAGTTCCGCCGCCGCTCCGAGGCGGCACGCCCGGAGCCGGCGCCCGTCGAGGCCAAGCCGCAGCCGCAGCCGCAGGACGACGTCGACCTGTTCGTCAGCCCCGAACAATTCCGCAAGCACCGCGGTTCGGCCGACGCCGCCACGGCGCCGGTGCCGGTCCCGGCTGCACCGCCGGAGCCCGCCGCCGCCGCCGCGGTGCCCGATCCGCTGGCGCAGGCCCACGATGCGACCTTCATCCGCGTGGCCACGGAAAAGATCGACCTGCTGGTCAACCCGGTCGGCGAACTGGTGATCACCGAAGCCATGCTGGCCCGCTCGGGCTCGCTGGGCGAGGCCGACAACGACAGCCGCTATGCCGCCAACTCCGGCCTGGCCGACCCGGCGCGCCACACGCGCAACCTGCAGGAAGCTGTGCTCGCCATCCGCATGCTGCCCATCTCCAACGTGTTCAACCGCTTCCCGCGGCTGGTGCACGAACTGTCGGCACGGCTCGGCAAGCGCGTCGAGCTGAAGCTCTCGGGCGAAACCACCGAGCTCGACCGCGGACTGATCGAGAAAATTTCCGATCCGCTGACGCACCCGGTGCGCAACGCGATCGACCACGGCCTCGAAACGCCGCGCGAGCGGCTGGACGCGGGCAAGCCGGCGGCGGGCACCATCAGCCTGCGCGCGAGCCAGCGCGGCGGCAGCATCCTGATCGAGGTGACCGACGACGGCCGCGGGCTGCCGCGCGAACGCATCCTCGCGGCGGCGCGCCGCCGCGGCACGGTGATCGCCGACGATGCGCCCGACAGCGAGGTCTGGCAGCTGATCTTCGAGGCCGGCTTCTCCACCGCCGAAGTGGTGACGGACGTTTCCGGCCGCGGCGTCGGCATGGACGTCGTCAAGCGCAACATCCAGGCGCTGAGCGGCACCATCGACATCTCGTCGGTGGCCGGGCAGGGCACGCGCGTGGCGGTGAGCGTTCCGCTCACGCTGGCGATCATGGAAGCCATGACGGTCGCCGTCGGCGGCGAAACCTACGTGCTGCCGCTGGCGGGCGTGGTCGAGTCGCTGAGCGTCCAGCCCAGCGACATCCACACGCTGCCGGGGCAGGGCGACACGCTGCGCGTGCGCGAGGACTTCCTGCCGGTGCTGCACATGAACCGCATGTTCCCGCCGCGCCAGCCCCGCGAGCAGCCGGCGGGCATCGCCGTCATCGTCGAGTCGGACGACTGCCGCGCGGCCCTGCTCGTCGACGAGCTGGTCGGCCAGCAGCAGGTGGTGGTCAAGAGCCTCGAGACCAACTTCCGTCGCGTGCCGGGCCTCTCGGGCGCCACCGTGATGGGGGACGGATCCGTCGCCCTGATCGTCGACATCAACGGCCTGGTCCGCATGGCGGGCCGCACGGGCGCCTTGCTGTTTTGACCACGGCACGGGGCGGCGGCTCGCCCGCCGCTCCGCGCACTTTTGCACGGCCTGCCGGAATGCTTGTGTGCATGTTCGTTTGTTACGGACTTTTGCACTTGATACATCTTCATCGATCTGCGACTCTCGTTGCGTAGTCCGGCGAACCTGCCGGACCACCCGGCCGCCGTGTGCGGCAACTTCCCCGGAGCCCATCATGAAGAACCTCGTTCCCGTCGCCGCCGCCGTCTTCTGCGCCCTTGCCGCTTGCGCCTCCGTCCATGCCGACACGGTGCGCCTCGCCGGCGCCACGACCGTCGTCAACGTGGTGATCGCCCCGAACCGCGCCGCCGTGGAGAAATCCAGCGGCCACACGCTCGAGATCAACGGCAATGCCACCGGCAAGGGCTTGGTCGACCTGAGCGACGGCAAGGCCGACGCCGCCATGGTGTCGGAGCCGATGGACATCGCGCTGGCCGCCGCGGAAGTCGCGGGCAAGAAGCTCGATGGCAGCCGCTTCCAGATGCACGAACTGCGCAAGGACGAGATCGTCTTCATCGTCCATGCCAACAACCCCGTGGGCAAGCTCACGCTCGCCCAGCTGAGCGACATCCACACCGGCAAGATCACCAACTGGAAGCAGGTCGGCGGCAAGGACATGGCCATCACGGTCTACTCCGATGCGCTGACGGGCGGCACCCGCGCGATGGTCAAGAAGGTCGTGATGGGCGGCACCGAGTACGCCAGCAGCGTCAAGTCGCTGACCAGCGTCTCGCGCATCGCCGACCTGGTGCCCGGCGACGAGTCCGGCATCGGCGCGCTGGGCCGCGGCTTCGTCAAGGCGGATGCCAAGTCGAAGGTGGTCGAGACCACGAAGATCGAACGCCCGCTGGCCATCGTCACCATGGGCGCGCCGTCGCCCAAGGTGCAGCAGGTGATCGACGGCTTCAAGACCGCGGCGGCCGCCCGCTGACCTTTCCCGCCTGAAGGATCCGACATGTCGCTTCGCCAGATGTCCGTCCGCGCTCGCCTCGGGCTCGGCTTCGGGACGGTGGTGGCCTTGCTGGCCGCCGTGGCCGTCACCAGCATCGTCCAGCTCTCCGGCTTCAACCACGACGTCGAGGCCCTCGCCACCGTGCGGCTGGTGCAGCTGGTGACCGTGGGCCGGCCACCAACGCACTGGGCCTGAGCAGCCGCAGCACCGGCAACGTGCTGGTGCTCGACGACGAGAAGCAGGTCAAGGAAGAACTCGCTTCCGTGCGGCAGAACCGCGACCACGTGCAGGAGCTCCTGACGCGCGTGGAGAAGACCGTGGCGCCCGGCCGCGAGCGCGAGCTGTTCGACGCGATCGTCGCGGCGCGGGCGGCCTACCTGCCGCACGAGGACGAGTTCCTGAAGCACGCCGACAAGGGCGACTACAGCACGGCCAAGGACGTCCTGCTGAAGTCGGCCCGCCCGGCGCAGCTCAAGCTGCAGGAGGCGATGGAAACCTTCGACCAGTACCGGTGTCGCTGAGCGCCGACGAGGCGCGCAAGGCGGGTGAGGCGTACACCGCCACGCGCGCGACCATCGGCGTGCTGTCGCTGCTCGCGCTGGCCTTCGGCGCGCTGGCGGCCGGCCTCATCATCCGCGGGCTGCGCAAAGAGCTGGGCGGCGAGCCCGCCTACGCGAAGGAAGTGGTGTCGCGCGTGGCCGGCGGCGACCTGACGCTGGACGTGCACGTGCGCGACGGCGACACCGACAGCCTGCTGTTCGCCATGAAGCAGATGGTGGAAAGCCTGCGCCGGCTGGTGGGCGAAGTCGCCGATGGCGCCACGATGGTCTCCGACACCAGCGCGCAGATCGCGCAGGGCAACGTGGACCTGTCGCAGCGCACCGAGGAGCAGGCGAGCACCCTCGAGGAGACAGCCAGTTCGATCGAGGAGCTGACTTCCACCGTCAACCAGACCGCGGACAACGCGCGCCAGGCCAACCAGCTCGCGGTCGGCGCTTCCGACGTGGCGCGCCGCGGCGGCGTGGCGGTGGGCGAAGTGGTGCAGACGATGACCGGCATCTCCGAGTCGTCGCGCCGCATCGGCGACATCATCGGCGTGATCGACGCGATCGCGTTCCAGACCAACATCCTCGCCCTGAATGCCGCGGTCGAGGCGGCCCGCGCGGGCGAGCAGGGGCGGGGCTTCGCGGTGGTGGCGGCGGAGGTGCGCAACCTCGCGCAGCGCAGCGCCGAGGCCGCCCGCGAGATCAAGGTGCTGATCGGCGCGTCGGTGGAGAAGGTCGAGACCGGCACGCGGCTGGTGGACGCCGCCGGGCGGACGATGCAGGAGATCGTCGGCGCGGTGGAGAAGGTCAGCGCGCTGATCGCCGAAATCGCCAGCGCCAGCCGGGAGCAGAGCTCCGGCATCGCGCAGGTGAACACCGCCATCTCGCAGATGGACGCGGTGGTGCAGCAGAACGCCTCGCTGGTCGAGGAAGCGACGGCCGCCACCGAGTCGATGAAGGAGCAGGCGGGCGTGCTGCTGCAGACCGTGGACCGCTTCACGCTGCGCACGGCGCCGCGCCTGGCGGGCGCCGCCTCCGCTGCTTCGCCCCCACGCGGCGCCAAGCCCTTGCTGCCGCCCGTGCGCCGCCGGAAGGCGCCGGCGCTGGTCCCTGCGTTCGCGGGCGCGCGCGCCGACGGGACCTGGACCGAGTTCTAGAAATCAATCACGTCAAAACGGGAAAGCTGGAAAACGGGAATGAAGAGTCTTCGTATCGGAACGCAGGTGGGCCTCGGCTTCGCCGCGATGGCCTTTCTGGTCCTGGTCAGCGCGGTGCTGATCTGGGCGGAATCCGAGCAATCCGCCGAGCGTTCGGCGGTTGCGCGGCACAGCACGACCGGCGCCGTGGCGCTGGCGGACGCGCAGAGCGCGCTCTGGCAGCTGCGCTGGGGCCTGGTGCAGTTCATGGTGACGGACGAAGCGGGCCGCCGCCAGATCCTGGCGGACGAGCCGAAGTCGTATGCGCAGATCGGCAAGGCGCTGGACGCCTACGCGGCCTCGCATCCGAGCGAAGAGGAGAAGAAGGTCCTCAAGGCGGTGCAGGAGCACTACGCGAAGTACATCGGCGCGCGTCCCAAGTGGTTCGAGCTGTACGGCGCCGGCAAGCTGGAGGAGGCCGCCGCCTGGCGCGCGGCCACCACCACCGCGTTCGGCGCGGCGACGGTGAAGGCGTTCGCCGAGCTGATCGAGCTGCAGCAGAAGGCCAGCCGGAAAGCCATGAGGCGGGACTCGAGGAACTGAAGTCCACGCGCCGCTGGATGGTCGGGATCGCGGTGGGCGCCGCGCTGGCCGCACTGGTGCTGGCGGTGCTGATCACCCGCGGGCTGCGCACCCAGCTCGGGGGCGAGCCCGGCTACGCCAAGGAAGTCGCGGGGCGCATCGCCGGCGGCGACCTCGCCACCGACGTGCAGGTGCGCGGCGGCGACACCACCAGCGTGCTATGGGCCATGAAGACCATGCAGGATAACTTGCGCGCGCTGGTGGGCGAGGTGGTGGGCGGCGCCCACACGGTCACCGACACCAGCGGGCAGATCGCCCGGGGCAACCGCGAACTCGCCCAGCGCACCGAGATGCAGGCGAGCACGCTGGAAGAGACGGCGAGCTCGATGGAGGAGCTCACCTCCACCGTCACGCAGAACGCCGACAACGCGCGCCAGGGCGAGCCAGCTCGCCGTGGGCGCCTCCGACGTGGCGCGCAAGGGCGGGGCCGTGGTGGACCAGTCGTGACGACCATGACGGGCATCTCCGAATCGTCGCGCAAGATCTCCGACATCATCGGCGTCATCGACGGCATTGCCTTCCAGACCAACATCCTCGGCCCTCAACGCCGCGGTCGAGGCGGCACGGGCGGGCGAGCAGGGACGCGGGTTCGCCGTGGTCGCCGCCGAAGTGCGCAACCTCGCGCAGCGCAGCGCCGCCGCCGCCAAGGAGATCAAGACGCTGATCGGCGATTCGGTCGAGAAGGTCGACGCCGGGACGCGGCTGGTCGATGCCGCGGGCAAGACGATGAACGAGATCGTCGGCGCCGTGAAGCAGGTGAGCGACCTCATCGCCGAAATCGCGGCGGCCAGCCAGAGCAGAGCACCGGCATCGGCCAGGTCAATTCGGCCGTGACGCAGATGGACCGGTGGTGCAGCAGAACGCCTCGCTGGTGGAAGAGGCGAGCGCCGCCACCGAGGCGATGCAGGCGCAGGCCGCGTCGCTGCTGCAGGTGGTCTCGCGCTTCGACGTCGGCGCGCAGCACCAGCACGCCGTTCAACGCCCGGCGGCCGCGCCGGTTCGCATCTCGAAAGCGGCCACGGCCCCCGCCATCGCACCGATCCGCTACCAGCCGGCGGCCCGTCCGCCGGTGGCCGAAGTCACCTTCACCGCATCGGGGAGTGGCAAAGGCGCCGGTGCCTGGACCGAGTTCTGAGGATTACTTGACAGAGGGCGCCGTCCCAAGACGTTAACGATTGCAACACGCGAGGGCGCGTGGCATTCTCGACAGCAACTGGATGGGCCGAGCGGCCCGATGGAGAAGAAGCAATGCAACAGCAGTTGGCCACCGCTGCTTTCGACAGGGCCGGCGCGCGCGCGCCGAAACGGCTAGCGAGTTCCTCACCTTCCGCCTCGGCCCGGAGAACTACGGCATCGAGATCCTGAAGGTGCAGGAGATCCGCGGCTACGAGTCGCCCACCGCGATCGCCAATGCGCCCGCGTTCATCAAGGGCGTGATCAACCTGCGCGGCGTGATCGTCCCCATCCTCGACCTGCGCATCAAGTTCCAGCTGCAGCAGGCGAGCTACGACGAGTTCACCGTCGTCATCATCCTCAACGTCGCCGGCCGCGTGGTGGGTGTTGTGGTGGATGCCGTGTCCGACGTGCTGACGCTGGCCGCCGATGCGATCCGCGCGACGCCCGAATTCGCCTCGGCGACCTTCGACACCAAGTACATCACCGGCCTGGGCACCGTCGACGACCAGATGATCATCCTGCTCGACATCGAGAAGCTGATGACGGGCGCCGACATGGCGCTGGTGGACGGCGCCATCAACTGAGCTCGCGGCCGTGGCCTCCCGCACCGATTCCAGCGAAGTCGACCGCGCAGCGCTCGGCTTCTTCCGGCGCTCCACCATCCGGGTGCGGCTGACCATCGCGTTCCTCGCGCTGGCGTCCCTGATGGTCTTCATGGGCGCGGTCGGGGCCTGGCAGCTGCAGGAAGTGGGCGCCGTGGCGCAGGCGCTGGACGCGAAGGCGGCGGCGCAGGTGCAGGCGGCGGTGCGCTCGGGCCAGCTCGTGGTGCTCTCGTTTTCCGGACTGGTGTTCGCCGTGGCCTTCGCGCTGTGCTATCCGCTCACGGTGCACATCGTCAAGCCGGTCCGCGTGGCCGCGCGCATCGCCAAGCGCGTGGCCGCCGGCGACCTGACGGTGCGGGTGCGCACCGGCGGCACCGACGAAGCCGCGCAGCTGATGCGCGCGCTGTCGGAGATGACGATCAACCTGCGCACGCTGCTCGGCGAGGTGTCGGGCGGCGCCCATGCGGTGGCCGACACCAGCAGCCAGATCGTCCAGGGCAACGCCGACCTCTCGCAGCGCACCGAGGAGCAGGCCACCACGCTGGAGCAGACCGCCAGCTCGCTGGAGGAACTGACCTCCACCGTGGCGCAGAACGCCGAGAACGCGCGGCAGGCCAGCGAGCTCGCCGTCGATGCCGCGCAGGTGGCGCGACAAGGCGGCGAAGCCGTCGGCCGTGTGGTCAGCACCATGACCGGCATCGCCGAATCGTCGCGGCGCATCGGCGACATCATCGGCGTGATCGACGGCATCGCCTTCCAGACGAACATCCTCGCCCTGAACGCGGCCGTCGAGGCGGCGCGTGCCGGCGAGCACGGGCGCGGCTTTGCCGTCGTGGCCGCCGAAGTGCGCAACCTGGCGCAGCGCAGCGCCACCGCGGCGCGCGAGATCAAGGGCCTGGTCGGCGAATCGGTCGACAAGGTCGACGCGGGCACCCGGCTGGTCGACGCCGCGGGCCGCACGATGGCCGAGATCGTCGGCTCCGTCGGCAAGGTCAGCGAGCGCATCGCCGAGATCGCCGCCGCCAGCCGGGAGCAGAGCTCCGGCATCGAGCAGGTGAACACCGCCGTGACCCACATGGACCGTGTGGTGCAGCAGAACGCGGCGCTGGTGGAACAGGCCAGTGCCGCCACCGAGTCGATGCGCGTGCAGGCCGGCGCGCTGCTGCAGATGGTGGCGCGCTTCCAGGTCGGCGACGCCCCGCAGGCGGTCGCCCCGATCCGCTACCAGCCGGCCGCGGCGCAGCGTCCGGCGCCCGTGTCGCTCCGGCACGCGGCCGCGCCCCGGCTGGCCGCCCAGCCACGATGGACGGAGTCCTGAGTGACCGTCCGCAGTACCGCCGCGCGCGCATCCGCGGCAGCCTCGATGGAAACCACGGCCGGCAGCGACGTGTCGGCGCTGCTGACCGAACGTGACTTCGGCACCGTCCGCACGCTGATCGCCGCGTATGCGGGCATCAAGCTGAGCGCGCACAAGCGCAACATGGTCTATAACCGGCTGCTGCGGCGGCTGCGCGCCTGCCGCGTGGCCGGCTTCTCCGAATACCTCGACCTGGTGCAGGCGGAGGGCTCGCCCGAACGCGAGGCCTTCGTCAACGCGCTCACCACCAACCTCACGGCCTTCTTCCGCGAGCCGCACCACTTCGACCTGCTGGCGGCGCGGGCCCGTGCGCGGGCAGCCGCGCGCGGCGCCCCGCTGCGCGTCTGGAGCAACGCCTGCTCCACCGGCGAGGAGCCATGGTCCATCGCCATGGTGCTGCGCGAAGCCGGCTGCGCGGGCGACATCCTCGCCACCGACATCGACACCGAAGTGCTGGCCACCGCCAAGGCGGGCGTGTACCGCGCCGACCGCATCGAGACGCTGCCCGCCGAACGCCTCAAGCGCCATTTCCTGCGCGGCACCGGCGCCAACGACGGGCTGGTCAGCGTGCGCCCCGAACTGCGCCCGCTGGTCCGCTTCGCGCAGCTGAACCTGCAGTCGCCGGTGTGGCCGGCGCAGGAGCGCTTCGACGTCATCTTCTGCCGCAACGTGGTGATCTACTTCGACCGCGAGTTCCAGCGGCACCTGCTCGGGCGCATGGCCGACCTGCTGGTGCCCGGCGGGCTGCTGGTGGTGGGCCATTCCGAAAGCTTTCCCGCCGCGCACGCCGGCTTCCGTTCCTGCGGCCGCACGGCCTACGAACGGCTGCCGGGCTGACAGGACGTGGATTCGACCGCACCGCTGCGCTACTTCGACCGCGACTTCCGGTCGAGAGCATTAAGATCCTGCCCGGCCAGTACTACGCCGCGGCCCGCCACGGGTCGATCAGCACGGTGCTGGGCTCGTGCGTCTCCACCTGCCTCTGGGACCCGGTGGAGCGCATCGGCGGCATGAACCACTTCATGCTGCCCGGCGACAGCGCGCGCCCCGACTCGCCCCGGGCGGCTTCCGCGCGCTTCGGCCTGTATGCGATGGAAGTGCTGATCAACGACATGACGCGCCCGGGCGCCGACCGCCGCCGGCTGGTGGCCAAGGTGTTCGGCGGCGCGCAGCTGCTCGCGGGCTTCGACAAGCTCGACGTCGGCGCCAAGAACTCGGAGTTCGTGCTGCACTTCCTGCGCGAGGAAGGCATCCGCGTGGTGGCGCAGGACCTGCTGGATGTCTGTCCGCGCAAGGTGCACTTCTTCGTCGACAGCGGCAAGGTGCAGGTCAAGCGCCTGGGCATGCTGCCCAACGACACGGTGCAGAAGCGCGAGCGCGAATACCTCTCGAAGCTGGGCGACAAGGCCGGCGGCGAGGTCGAGATCTTCCGGGCGCCCGCATGATCCGCGTGCTGGTCGTCGACGACTCGGCCGTGATGCGGGCCTTCCTGTCGCGCGTCGTCGGCTCGCAGCCCGACATGCAGCTGCTGGGCGTGTCGCCCGACCCGCTGCTGGCCTTCGACCGCATCCGCCGCGGCGCGCCCGACGTCATCACGCTCGACGTGGAGATGCCGCGCATGAACGGGCTCGACTTCCTGCGCCGGCTGATGGCGGTCAAGCCGCTGCCGGTGATCATGATCTCGTCGCTCACGCGCGAAGGCGCCGAGACCACGCTGCGCGCGCTGGAGCTCGGCGCCGTCGATTTCTTCCCGAAGCCGGCGCGCTTCGACCAGCTGGAAGAGGGCGCGCAGGAGATCGCCGACAAGATCCGGGCCGCCGCCGGCGCGCGCATGACCCGGCCGCGCCGGCCGCCGCCGCCCAGCGGCTTCGCGGCGCTGGCGCCGCTGCCGGGCACGCCCGCGCCGGCCGCGCGCACCCCGGGCGCATCGGCGCTGCAGCGCGTGATCGCCATCGGCGCTTCCACCGGCGGCGTCGAGGCGCTGCGCGACGTGCTCAGCGGCCTGCCGGAGCAGATGCCGCCGATCCCGGTGGCGCAGCACATGCCCCCCGGGCTTCACGAAACCTTCGCGCGCCGGCTCGACTCGCTGTGCCGCCTGAACGTCAAGCAGGCGGAGGACGGCGAGCCCGCGCGGCCCGGCTATGCCTACATCGCGCCGGGCGGCCGCCACCGGAACTGGCGCGGCGCGCCACCGGGCTGGCGCTGCGCGTCACCGACGAACCGCCGGTGAACCGGCACCGTCCCTCCGTCGACACGCTGTTCCGTTCCGTCACGCGCGTCGCCGGCCGCCATGCCATCGGCGTGATGCTGACCGGCATGGGCGGCGACGGCGCCGAAGCCATGCTGGAGATGCAGCGCGCGGGCGCGTACACCATCGCGCAGGACGAGGCGAGCTGCGTCGTCTTCGGCATGCCGCGGCAGGCCATCGCGCTCGGCGGCGTGCGCGAGGTGGCCGCGCTCGGCGACGTCGCGCAGCGGCTGGAAAGCCTCGCGCTGGCCTGATCCTCCATCCGGGGGAGGCGGCCGGCGCCGCACGCAGCCGGCACCGCGTTGCACGAAGGTGAACGCCGCCGCCATCGCCCCGCTCCTGCTCGGGTCGGTGCTCGGCCCGGCCTTGCAGCTCCAGCAGCCTGGCCTGTGGCCGTGGTGGACCTATGCCGCCATGGCAGGCGCGGGCGTCCCGGGCCTCGCGCTTGCGATGTGGCTCGGGTCCCCGCGGGCGCCGCGGCGCTGGGCCGTGCTGCTCTGCGCCGCAGCGCTTTGCTTCGGCCTCACCGGCCTGCGCGCCATCGCCTTTGCCGCCGACCGGCTGCAGCCCGCGCTGGAAGGCCGCGACCTGTTGGTAACGGGCATCGTCGCCGCCATGCCGCAGCGCAACGAGGGCGGCGTGCGTTTCCGTTTCCGGGTCGAGTCGGCACGGGACGGCGCCGCGGGCGTGGTGTTGCCGCCCGGGCTGCTGCTCGGCTGGTACGGCAACGCGGAGGCCGGCGGCCAGCGCGAGCTGCCGGCGCCGCTGGCGCCGGGCGAGCGCTGGCAGTTCGCGGTGCGCCTGAAGGCGCCGCACGGCCACGTGAATCCGCACGGGTTCGACCACGAATTGTGGCTGTGGGAGCAGGGCGTGCAGGGCACCGGTTACGTGCGCGCCGGCCCGCGCGACCCGCCGCCGCAGCGGCTGGCAAGCACCGGCGGCACCCGGTGGAGCAGTGGCGCCACCGCACGCGCGACGCCATCTTCGCGCAGGTGGGCGATCCGCGTCTGGCCGGCGTGCTGGCGGCGCTGGTCGCGGGCGACCAGGGCGCGATCGAACGCGTCGACTGGGACGTCTTCCGCGCCACCGGTGTCGCGCACCTCATGAGCATCTCGGGCCTGCACGTGACCATGTTCGCTTGGGCGGCGGCGCTGGCGATCGGCGCCGCGTGGCGCCGCAGCCGGCGCCTTTGCCTCGCCCCCGGCCGGCGCAGCACGCTGCGCTGGTGGGCGGGCTGATGCTGGCCACCGCCTACGCGGTGTTCAGCGGATGGGGCGTGCCGGCGCAGCGCACCGGGTGGATGCTGGCGGCGGTTGCCCTGCTGCGGCTGGGCGCGCGCGACTGGCCCCGGCCCCGGGTCTGGCTGCTGGCCTGTGCCACGGTCGTGGCGATCGATCCGTGGGCCTTGACGCAGCCTGGCTTCTGGCTCAGTTTCGTCGCCGTGGGCGTGCTGTTCGCGAGCGATGGCCAGCGCCGGCCGCTGCCTTCCGGCCCCGCCCCGACAAGCTGGCGGCGCGCCCCGGCGGCCGCTGCCGCCCTGCTGCGCGAGCAATGGGTGGTCACGCTGGCGCTCACGCCTTTGTCGCTGCTCCTGTTCGGGCAGGTGTCGGTGATCGGCCTGTTCGCCAACCCGGTGGCGATCCCGTGGGTGACGCTGGTGGTCACGCCGCTCGGCCTGCTCGGCGCCCCGGCGCCGCCGCTGTGGAACATGGCCGCGGAAGCGGTCGCCTGGCTGGCGGCCGGCTTGCAGTTGCTGGCAGCCGTGCCTTTCGCCACCGGGTCGGCGCCGGCGCCGCCGCTCTGGGCGGGCGCCGCCGGCGTGCTCGGCGGCCTGTTGCTGGTGATGCGCCTGCCGTGGCCTGTTCGCGCGCTGGGCGTGCCGCTCCTGCTGCCGGTGCTGCTCTGGCAGGCGGCGCGCCCGCCGCCGGGCGAGTTCGAGGTGATCGCCGCCGACGTCGGCCGGGCAACGCCGTCCTGGTGCGCACGGCGACGCACACGCTGGTCTACGACACGGGGCCGGGCTACAGCCGCGAGACCGATGCGGGCCAGCGCGTGCTGGTGCCGCTGCTGCGCGCCCCGGGCGAGCGGGTGGACACCGTCGTCCTGAGCCACCGCGACAGCGACCACACGGGCGGGGCCGGCGCGGTGCTGCGGATGCAGCCGCAGGCGCAGTTGCTGGCGTCGCTCGAGGAGGGCCACGAACTGCGCGCGCTGCGCCCGGGCCCGCGCTGCGAGGCGGGGCAGGCGTGGGCCCGACGGCGTGCAATTCACCGTGGTGCATCCGCCGCCGACGCCTGGCTGGCGCCGGGCAAGCCCAATACCCTCAGCTGCGTCCTGCGCGTCGCCACTGCGCGCACCGCCGCCCTGCTGCCCGGCGACGTCGAGAAGGCGCAGGAGGCCGTGCTTGCCGCCACGCCCGAAACGATTCGCGCCGACCTGTTGCTCGTCCCGCACCATGGCAGCAAGACCTCGTCCAGCCCCGCCTTCCGGCCGCGGTGCGCCCGGTGGTGGGATTGGTGCAGGCGGGTTACCGCAACCGCTTTGGCCATCCGGCGGCCGAGGTGGCCGAACGCTACCGGCTGCTCGGCGTGCAGCTGGAGGCCTCATTCCAGTGCGGCGCGGCGACCGGACGTCGGCGCGCCCGTCCGTGGTGCGATGCGAACGCACCGAGGCGCGCCGCTACTGGCACCATGGCGCCGATGCGCAGCCGGCGCAACAGGGCGAGTAGGACGACGGCTCATCCGCGGCCGCAAGTCCCGGGGTCCCCCAAAAGGCGGTGTGGAAGTTGCTATCCTGTCTGCCGGAGATGGCGCCCATGCATAAATTCGACGAGATGTTCACCCAGGCACCCGGACTGGAACCGTTCCAGTTCCAGTCACAGACCATGGGGGACATGTCGCAGACGCAGGTCCGGGGGTGCGCGACCACTACCGCACCTATGCCCAGTGGCTCGGCCGGCAGCCGCAGGAGATCATGCGGTCGCGCCGAGAAGAGGCGGAAATGATCTTCCGCCGCGTCGGCATCACCTTCGCCGTCTACGGCGCGAAGGACGAGGACGGCGCCGGCACCGAGCGGCTGATCCCGTTCGACCTGATCCCGCGGATCATCCCGGCGGCCGAATGGCGCCGCATGGAACAGGGGCTGGTGCAGCGCGTCACCGCGCTCAACCGCTTCATCCACGACGTCTACCACGAGCAGGAAATCATCCGGGCCGGCGTGGTGCCCCGCGAGCAGATCATCGGCAATGCCCAGTTCCGCGCCGAAATGATGGGCGTGACCGTCCCGAACAACATCTATTCGCACATCGCCGGCGTCGACATCGTGCGCGCCCCCAACGCGCAGGGCGAGGGCGAGTACTACGTGCTCGAAGACAACCTGCGCGTGCCCAGCGGCGTCAGCTACATGCTGGAAGACCGCAAGATGATGATGCGGCTGTTCCCCGAACTGTTCAGCGCGCACCGGTGGCGCCGGTCATGCACTACCCCGACCTGCTGCTCGAAACGCTGCGGGCCTCGGCGCCTTCCACCACCGACGACCCGACGGTCGTGGTGCTCACGCCGGGCATGTACAACAGCGCCTACTTCGAGCACGCCTTCCTGGCGCAGCAGATGGGCGTGGAGCTGGTCGAAGGCCGGGACCTGTTCGTCAAGGACAGCTTCTGCTACATGCGCACCACGCGCGGGCCGAAGCGCGTCGACGTGATCTACCGCCGCGTCGACGACGACTTCCTCGATCCGCAGGCCTTCCGCCCGACCTCCACCACGGGCTGCGCGGGCCTGCTGAACGTCTACCGCGCGGGCAACGTGGCACTGTGCAACGCCATCGGCACCGGTGTGGCCGACGACAAGTCGATCTACCCGTACGTGCCGAAGATGATCGAGTTCTACCCGGGCGAAAAGCCGATCCTCTCCAACGTGCCGACCTACATGTGCCGGGAGCCCGACAGCCTCAAGTACGTGCTCGACAACCTGAAGGACCTCGTCGTCAAGGAAGTGCACGGCGCCGGCGGCTACGGCATGCTGGTCGGCCCGGCGGCGACGAAGCAGGAGATCGAGGACTTCCGCAAGGTCGTCGAGGCCAAGCCCGAAAGCTACATCGCGCAGCCGACGCTCTCGCTCTCCAGCTGCCCCACCTTCGTGGACAAGGGCATCGCCCCGCGCCACATCGACCTGCGCCCCTTCGTGCTCTCCGGGAAGGAGGTGCAGATGGTCCCGGGCGGCCTCACGCGCGTGGCGCTCAAGGAAGGTTCGCTGGTGGTCAACTCGTCGCAGGGCGGGGGCACCAAGGACACCGGGTCCCGAAGTCTGAGGGAGGACAACGAGATGCTTTCACGGACCGCCGACCACCTCTACTGGATGGCGCGCTACACCGAGCGCGCCGAGAACACCGCCCGCATGCTGGACGTGAACTACCAGACGTCGCTGCTGCCGCAGTCGGCCGCGGTGGCGCAGGTCGGCTGGCAGGGGATGCTGTCGATCAGCGAGCTGATGCCGGCCTACACCACCAAGCACGGCGACGTCGATCCGCAGCGCGTGATGCAGTTCATGGTGCGCGACGAGAGCAACCCGTCGTCGATCCTGTCGTGCCTGCGCGCGGCGCGCGAGAACGCGCGGGCGGTGCGCGGCTCGCTCACCACCGAAGCGTGGGAAACGCAGAACCAGACCTGGCTCGAGATCAACCGCATGCTGCGCTCGGGCGATTTCGAACGCGACCCGGGCCAGTTCTTCGAGTGGGTCAAGTTCCGCTCGCACCTTTCGCGCGGCGTGACGGTCGGCACCATGCTGATGGACGAGGCGCTGCACTTCATGCGCCCCTGGCACCTTCCTCGAGCGCGCCGACAACACGGCGCGGCTGGTCGACGTGAAGTTCCACGCGGTGCAGAGCGACTTCTTCGGCGCCGCCAGCGCCAAGGACCGAGTACGACTTCTACCACTGGAGCGCCATCCTGCGCAGCGTCTCCGGCTTCGAGATCTACCGCAAGGTGTACCGCGACGTGATCAAGCCCGAGCGCGTGGCCGACCTGCTGATCCTGCGCCCCGACATGCCGCGCTCGCTGCACGCCAGCATGAACGAGGTGGTGAGCAACCTCGCCATGCTCGCCAACGACCAGTCGTCCGAGACGGCGCGGCGGGCCGGCAAGCTGCGCGCGGAACTCCAGTACGGCCACATCGACGAGATCCTCGCCAATGGCCTGCACGCCTTCCTGACGCAGTTCCCGGACCGCGTGAACGAGCTGGGCGCGCGCATCAGCCGCGACTTCCTGATCCCCACGTGATGCCGGCGCAGGGGCCGGCGCTCCTCGCGGGCGGCCGCTTCCACGAAGCCGCCGAGGCGTATGCGCAGGCCGTGCGGCAGCAGCCCGATTCGGCCGCGGCCCGCGTCGGGCTCGCGCGCGCACTGGCCGCCATCGGCGACTGGGTCGCGGCGGCGGCCTGGCTGAGCGACGCCTTGCGGCTCGCGCCCGACGCCGACGACGCGCTGCAACTGCTGGCCGACCTGCTGCTCACGCGCAAGCAGCAGGCCCAGCCCTGCCGGTGTACATGCGGCTGCTGGAGCGCCCCGGCCGCCGCACGGCGCCCAACCTGCTGCATGCCGGGTTCTGCCAGGGAACATGCCGGCGTGCTCGCCACCGCGATCGCCCTGTACCGCGAATCGCTGGCGGTGAACCCGCAGCTCATGGAAGCGCACGTCGACCTGGCGGGCGTGCTGTGGCGCGTGCAGGATTTCGAAGGCACGCTCGCGCATGCGCGGCAGGCGGTGGCGCTCGCTCCCGGCCATGCATACGCGCAGCGCATCCTCGGCATGGCGCTGCTGCAGATGAACCGTCTGGAGGAGGCCGAGCGCCACCTGCGCCGCGCGCTGGAGCTCCAGCCCGACTTCGCGCTGGCGCAGCTCGACCTCGCCTTCGCGCTGCTGCTGGCCGGCCGGCTCACCGAAGGGTGGAAGCTCTATGAAAGCCGGTGGGCCGACGCGAGCCGCAGCGCGCGCCCGCCGTTCTACCAGCCCGAGGCCGAGTGGCCGGGGCTTCAGGCGCCGCTCAAGGGCAAGGCCATCGCCGTGTATGCCGAGCAGGGCTGGGGCGACGTGCTCCAGTTCCTGCGCTACCTGCCGCGGCTGCAGCAACTGGCCGGCCGCGTGTGCTGCGTGGTGCAAGCGCAGCTCGTGCCGCTGGTCGAAGCGAGCTTTCCCGGCGTGGAGTGCCTCGCGCCGGGCCGCGAGCTGACCGTGCAGGTGCACGCCGCGCTGCTCGACCTGCCGGGCCGCTTCGGCACCACGCTGGACGACATCCCCGCGCAAGTGCCCTACGTGCGTGCGCGCGCCGGAGGCGGCGCGCGAGCGCTGGCGGGCGAGGCTCGCGCCGTTCGACGGCAAGCCGCGCATCGGGCTCGCCCGGTCCGGATCGCGCGCGCAGGTGAACAACGAGAACCGCGCGTTTCCGCTGTCCGCGTTGCTTCCGGTGATGGCGGGCTGCGACGCGCACTGGTTCAACCTGCAGAAGGGCGACGCCGGTTCCTCGGACCGACGCCGCGCCGGACGCCGCCGGACTGGTCGACCTGACCGGCGAATGGACCGACTTCGGCGAGAGCGCGGCGATGCTCGAAAGGCTGGACCTCGTCATCACGGTGGACACTTCCATCGCCCACCTCGCCGGCGCGCTGGGCAAGCCGGTCTGGATCCTGCTCGCGCCCAACGCCGACTGGCGCTGGCTGCTGGGGCGCGAAGACTCGCCCCGGTACCCCAGCGCCCGGCTGTTCCGGCGCGGCTCGGGCGAGCCGCGCGAAGCCCGTGGCCGCGCGGCTGGCGCAAGCGCTGGCCGGCTGGCGCCGCACGTTCGCCGCGACTCCTAGGGCTCTTGCCTAGCCGGGCTTGGGTGAACGCCGCCTTGCGGTCGAGCTGCCCGCTGCTTACCCTGAGGGGAAATCTGGGGAGCAGACATGAAGACAGCGAAGTGGGTGGCCGCGGCGTTCGCCGCGATGGGCATGCTCGCGGCGGGCGCGGCCTCGGCGCAGCAGAAGGACTGGTCCTCGCCATCAGCGAAGGTACGTCCGGCGGCACCGACCATGCGCGCGTGGTCGCCAAGTACGGCGGGCTGGCCAACCTGATCGGCGATTCGATCAAGCGGCGCGTGGTGGTGGTGTTCGTGCGCGAATTCAGCGCGCTCGAGGAGGGCATGAAGACCGGCCGCTTCGACTTCGTCATGGCGCGTCCCAGCGACTACCCGGCCCGCGGGCTGCGCAACTATGGCTACAACTACGTGGCGCACGCCAAGCCCGATGGGCAGTGCCTGATCGTGGTCCCCAAGACCTCGACGATCAAGACGCTGGCCGAGGCCAAGGGCAAGCGCTGGGTCTTTCCCGAAAAGGCTGCCTACATGAGTAAATTTTGCACGGCGGAACTGCGCGACCAGGGGCATCGACCTCGAGAAAGAGAAAGTGACCTACGTGCGCGAACAGGCCACCATCGGACAGTACCGGAAGGCAGCTTCGCCGACGTCGGTGGCGTCGCTTCCTATTCGGGGCTGGCGCGCGACTGGCAGAAGGCAGGCCACACCGTGCTGCACCGGAGCGTGGTGCAGCCGTACTTTCCGCTGATCGCGGCGCGGCGCATCGAACCGAAGCAGGTCGAGGCGGTGCAGAAGCAGCTGCTCACCATCGAGGACAACCCGATGGGCGCCGACGTGCTGAAGTCGGTGGGCATCGCGGGGTTCGACACAAGTGGGCGGCAGAAGCTGGGCGACCTGCTGGCCTGGATCGAGAAGAAGTAGCCATGGAGATCGGGTGATGCTGAAGGGAGGTTGTTTCTGCGATGAGGTGCGGTACGAAGCCGAGGGCGAGCCGGTCCACCTGACCAACTGCCACTGCACGATCTGCCGGCGCACGACGGGCGCGCCCTTCGTGGCCTGGTTCACCGTGCCGCGTTCGCGCTTCCGCTTCGTGCGCGGCGAGCCGAACCACTTCCGCTCCTCCACCGGCGCCACGCGCGGCTTCTGCGGCCGCTGCGGCAGCCAGCTCACCTTCGCCAGCGACGACGCGCCCCACGAGATCGACGTCACCACCTGCACGCTGGACGACCCGGAGGCGCTGCCGCCGGAAGACCACACCTTCATGCGCAGCAAGCTCGCCTGGGTGGCGCTGGCCGACGGCCTGCCGCAGCACGCCGGCAGCCGGCCCGAACCGGAGCCGGAGCCCGCGTCCGCTCAGGCCGCGGAGAGCGCCGCCACCGAGCGCTGAAGGTTGGCGCGGGCGCGCGCCTCCAGCGCGTCGTGGAACACGTCCGTCACGTACAGCCGCGGACGTTGCAGGAAACCCCGAGCACGCGCACGCGCCGCACGCGCCAGGCTTCGGGCTCCACGTGCGCGTACTCCGCGCGGATCTGCCGCTCGTACTCGTCGAAGCGCGAGGGCAGCGCGCCGAGGATCGCGAGGTCGACATCCAGCAGCAAGGCGGCATCCGCATCGCCGGCCCCTGCCACGTGCCCCTTGGTCGCCATCACGAGGTCGTGCACGCGCCGCGCCGCGTCGTCGCCGCAGCCCGCGGCCAGCAAGCTGTCGCGCGCCCACTGCGCGCTGCGCTCTTCGTTGTCGCCCGCCTGCGGGTCGTAAACGGCATCGTGGAACCACAGGGCCACCTCCACTTCCGCGGGCCGCCGCGCGAGCGGCGCCGCCGCGTCGAAGTGCGCGAGGCATTCGCGCAGGTGCTGCAGCGTGTGGTAGTGGCGCTGGCGCTCGCTGTACGCCGCCACCAGCTGGTTCATCAACCCGCCGTTGACGGTGGCGGCGCCGAGCTCGCCCCACAGGCGCTGCCAGAAGAGAAGGTCACGCTCATGGCCTGCGCTCCATCGCCTGCTTCACTTCCTGCCCCAGCTCGATTACGCTCATGGCGTAGTAGCTCGACCAGTTGTAGCGGGTGATCACGTAGAAGTTCTCGGTGCCGGCGACGTACTGCGGCGGGTCGCTGCCGTTCTGCAGTTCGATCAGCGCCAGCGGGCCCTTGTGCTCCAGCGCCGCGCCCTCCAGCACCGCGCCCTTGGCCTGGAAGCTGGCGACGCTGAACGTGGGCAGGATGTCGGGCGCCATCAGCGCTTCCATGTCGAGCCGCGCCGCGTCGAAGCGCACCGGGTAGTGCGTGGGCATGCCCGGGGTCCAGCCGTAGCCCTTGAAGTAGTTGGCCACCGAACCGATCACGTCCTCGGGGCTGCGGGTGAGGTCGATCTTCTTGTCGCCGTCGTAGTCGACGCCCCAGCGCGCCAGGCTGCTGGGCATGAACTGCGGCATGCCCATCGCGCCGGCGTAGCTGCCCGGGGGCCGCCGCGGGTCGGTGCGGTTGGCGTGGTGCCGGGCGAGGAACTGTTCGAGTTCGCCCCGGAAGTAGCGGATGCGCTCCTCCGCACGCGGATGGCTTGCGGGGAAGTCGAACGAGAGCGTGGCCAGCGCGTCGAGCACGCGGAAGTCGCCGAGCTGCTGGCCGTAGATGGTCTCCACGCCGATGATGCCGACGACGATTTCGGGCGGCACGCCGTAGTCCTGCGCCGCGCGCTCCAGCGTGGCGCGGTTCTCCTGCCAGAAGCGCACGCCGGCGCCGATGCGGATCGGGTCGATGAAGCGGCTGCGGTACACGCGCCAGTTCTTCGGCGTGCCGCCCGGCGCGGGCTGCATCAGGCGCGACACCACGGGCAGGTTCTGCGCCTGCGCGATCGTGCCGCGGACCCACTCGGCATCGAGCCCGCGCTTGGCGGCGATCTCGTCGGCCAGGCGCATGGCTTCCTCGTTGCCGGCGTAGGGTGTGCCGCGGCGTTCGCGCACGGGCTTCTTCGCAGCCCCCCGGACGCGCGACCTGCGCGATTTCGGTGGCGGTGGGAGCGGATTGGGTCTGGGCGGCGCAGCCCAGCAATGTGCCGGCGAGCAGCAACGGAAACGTTCGGATCGAAAACATCAGGAAGTGGGCAGGGACAGCTGTTGGAATTCGCGCCGCAGCGCGGGCAGGGCGGCCCCCGGCGTGCGCGCGTACCGCTGCGCTTCGAGCTTCAGGAGCCAGTCCGCCCATCCTCGCGCATCCGCGCCGAAACGTGTGGTCACAAGCTGCGCGAGCTGGCGCGGCGGGGCCGTCGCCGGCGCTTCCAGCCCGGCTTCGCGCAGCCGCTTGCGCGCCCGGCCCAGCAGGCGCAGCCACGGGTCGTGCTGCATGCGGTCCCACCACGTCCGGGCGGCGCCGGCCAGCGCCAGCGTGACGATGATCGCCAGCAGCACGTAGCTCAGGTCTTCCCAGCTCGGCGAGGTGAAACCGAGGTTGCGCAGCAGGTCGAGCTGCTTGCTCTGCGTGTAGTTAGCACCCACTGGTTCCAGCTGTTGTTCATCGCCTCCCAGTACGAGCGCAAGGTCGCGGCCAGCGTCGGGTCGACGCCGTCCATGGCGGCGGCCAGCACCCCGCGCGGCGCCGCCAGCCGCTGGAAGGTGCCGGTGCGCGCGGGCGACACCGCGGAGGTCGGGTCGACGCGCACCCAGCCGCGGCCTTCCAGCCAGACCTCGGCCCGGCGTGGGCGTCACGCTGGCGTACGGTCCAGAAACCGTCGACCGTGTTGACTTCACCGCCCCGGTAGCCGGTCACGATGCGCGAGGGGATGCTCATCGCGCGCATCAGCACCACGAAGGCCGAGGCGATGTGTTCGCAGAAGCCTTCCTTGCGGTCGAACCAGAACTCGTCGGCGGTGTCCCGGCCGTAGACGCCGGGCTCGAGCGTGTACACGTAGCCGCCGGTGCGCAGGCGCTCCAGCGCCGCCTGCACCAGCCGGTTGGCATCGGAGCCGTCGTTCGCCCGCATGAGCTCGCCCGCCAGCGCGATGGTGCGGGGATTGAAGCCGGGCGGCAGCTGCGTGTAGTCGGGCAGCACGCCCGCGCGGCTCTGCGGGCCGTGCCGGAAGTCCACGTGGCTCTGCGCGCGGTAGCGCAGCAGGTCGGTGATGGGCCGCGACGCGATCCACTGCAGCTCGCCCGTCATCGCCGTGTCGATGCCCGCCGCGACCGGCGGGCGCTGCACCGCGTCGAGCGTGAGCAGCCAGGGCCGGTTGTGCGGCTCGAGCGTCACTTCGTAGTCGATGGCGGGGCCGAACACCCGCAGCCGCGGGTCGCCCATGAAGACGGGCGGAAAGCGCGTCTGCAGCCGCGGCGCCAGCGGGCGCCATTCGCGGCCGTCGAACTGCGTGAGCACCGGGCCGCGCCAGTACAGCTCGTACTGCGGCGGCGGCTGGCCTTGCCAGCGCACGCGGAACGCGATGTTTTCGTCCAGCGCCAGCGCGGCCATGTTGCCGACCTGCATGGTCGACGACAGGCCGCTGCGCCCGGTCATCGCGTCACCGGGGATGCCCCACAGCGGCGCAAACCGCGGGAACAGCAGGAACAGCACCGCCATGATCGGCGCGCCCAGCAGCGCCATCCATCCCGCGGTCCTGGCGGCCTCGGCGAGCGCCGGCCGGCCGACCGGCATGTGCGCGTTGACGAGCGCCGTCAGCAGCCCGAGCAGCGCGACGAGCATCGCGGCGGCGACGGTCAGCGACTGCGAGAAGAAGAAGTTGGTGAGCATCGTGAAGAAGCTCAGGAAGAAGATGACGAAGGCGTCGCGCCGCGCGCGCAGCTCCAGCGTCTTGAGCGCCAGCAGGGCGACGATCAGCGTCACGCCGGCATCGCGTCCGAGCAGCGTGCGGTGCGTCGCCCAGTGCCGACCAGCGTCACGGCCAGCAGCAGGACCACCCACCAGCGTCCCGGCAGGGGCTGCCCGCGCACGGCGAGGGTGCCGCGCCAGGCGAGCACGCCGGCGGCCAGCAGCGAGCACCACCAGGGGCAGGTTGGCCACGTGCGGCAGCATCACCCAGCCGATCACGAGCAGCAGGAACAGCGTGTCGCGCGCATCGCGCGGCAGCGCGGCGAGGCGGGCGGGGACGGACAGGCTCAGCACAGCGCCAGCACCTCCAGGCAGCGGCGCTTGTGCGCCTCGCCGCTCGCCGGCTTGATCTCCTGGCCCTGCACGCGCAGGCCGAAATCCTGCCCCAGTTTGTCGGCCTGCAGCACCCGTGCGGCCAAGCGCGACAGCCGGCCCTCGGGGTCGCCGGTGCCGGTCTGCGCGGCATCCAGCCACAGCTCGTAGCGTTGCGACTGCATCGTGTCGCGGCTCACCAGTTCGTCGGACTTGGCGGCCTTCTTCCACACCACCAGCTTGAGCGGGTCGCCGCGCCGGTAAGCGCGCACGCCCTCGAATTCACCCGTGCTCTGCGCGCGCGCGGCGCCACCGCCGCCGGCACGCGGCTCGCCGGGTGGCAGCGGCGGCGGATGCAGTTCGGGCGCCGGATAGACCAGCACCTGCGCAGCCGGCCGCCACACCGTCCAGACGCGGAAGGTGCCGAGCGGAAAGCGCGTCTCGGCCGTCAGCGGCGGGATGCGGTGCAGCCCGCGGCGCTGCGGCCGGAAGGCCACCTGCACGGTGCAGGTGCCTTGCGCCGGCACGTCGGTCCAGGCCCAGTGGTCTTCGTGCGTGGCGTCGAGCACGGCCAGGCCGATGCCGTGCCGCACCTTGTTGCGCGCATTCGAGAGCACCACCGACAGCGTGGCGCTGGCGCCCGCGAACTGCGGCGGCGGCGGCAGCAGGTTCATCGTCAGGCCGCGCAGCGTCGCGTGGCACACGTGCATGCCGACCACCGCGCTGCCGGCCAGCAGGAACGTGAGCAGGTAGCCGAGGTTCAGCTGGTAGTTGATCGAGCCGACCAGCAGCACCACGAGCGTCGCGCCCAGCATGAACCCGGGCCGCGTCGGCAGGATGTAGACGTTGCGCTGGGTGAGCGTGACGTTGTCGGTGAGCGGCAGCCGGGCCTGCCACCACTGGCGGAAGCGCTTGCGGGCGAAGCCGAAGGGATTGAGTACAGCAGCGTCCATGCGGGGCCTCAGGGAAGGGCCACTTCCTCCAGCATCGCACGCACCTGCTCCACCGGACCGCGGCCGGCGTCGCCGACGGGGATCAGGCGGTGGGCCACGGTCTGCGGGAAGACGGCCTGCACGTCGTCGGGCGCCACGTAGTCGCGGCCCGACAGCAGCGCCTGCGCCTTGGCGGCGCGGATGATGGCGATGGCGGCGCGCGGGCTCAGGCCCTGCAGGAACCAGCGGCCGGAACGGGTGGCGGCCACCGTGGTCCTGCACGTAGTCGAGCAGCGGGCCGGCCGCGTGGATGTCCAGCACCTGCTGCTGCAGCGACTGCAGCTCGATCGGCGACAGCGTGTTGCCCAGGTGCTCCACCATGTCGCGGCGGTCCTCGCCGGTGAGCAGCGCGCGCTCGGCGGCGCGGTCGGGGTAGCCGAGGGAGATGCGCATCAGGAAGCGGTCCAGCTGCGACTCGGGCAGCGCGAAGGTGCCGAGCTGGTCGTGCGGGTTCTGGGTGGCGATCACGAAGAAGGGCGAGGGCAGGGCGCGCGTCTCGCCTTCGACCGTGACCTGCTTTTCCTCCATCGCTTCCAGCAGCGCACTCTGCGTCTTCGGGCTGGCGCGGTTGATCTCGTCGGCCAGCAGCACCTGCGCGAACACCGGGCCGGGGTGGAACACGAACGTTTCCTTGCCCCGGTCGTAGATCGACACGCCCGACAGGTCGCTGGGCATCAGGTCGGCGGTGAACTGCACCCGCGAGAAATGCAGGCCGAACGCGCGGGCCGGGCATGCGCCAGCGTGGTCTTGCCGACCCCCGGCACGTCCTCGATCAGCAGGTGCCCGCCGGCGAGCAGGCAGGCCACGCAGTCGCGCACCTGCGAGGGCTTGCCCACGATCACCGTGTTAAGCTGGTCCAGCAGCGCCTTCAGTTTTTGTTGTGAATCCATGAGGCGCGACGTTATCCGAATTTGAACCAGTCCGAGCGAGCCGTGACCAAGACCGGGTATTTCACGCATGCCGACTGCCGCCGCCACGACATGGGCCGCGGCCATCCCGAGTGCCCCGAACGGCTGGATGCCATCGAGGACCGCCTGCTGGCGTCCGGCGTCGGCGACGCGCTCGACCGCCGCGAAGCCCCCCGGCCGCCACCGCCGACCTCGAACTCGCGCACGACCGCATGCACGTGGCGTCGCTGCGCGGCCTGGCCGACGAACTGCGCGACCAGGAGGAAGCCGGCGGCTCCGACCTGCTCGCCATCGACCCCGACACGGCCATGAACGGCCACACGGAACGCCGTGCTGCGCGCGACTGGCGCGGCGCTTGCCGCCACCGACGCGGTGATGGCCGGCGAACTCGAGAACGCTTTCTGCGCGGTGCGCCCGCCGGGCCACCACGCCACGCGCACGCGCGCCATGGGCTTCTGCTTCTTCAACAGCGTGGCCGTCGCGGCCCGCTACGCGCTGGAGCGGCACGGCCTGCAGCGGGTGGCCGTGGTCGATTTCGACGTGCACCACGGCAACGGCACCGAAGACATACTCTCCGGCGACGAGCGCGTGCTGATGGTCGGCATCTTCCAGCACCCGTTCTATCCGTACAGCGGCGACGCCCCGCGCGCCGCGAACATGATCAACGTGCCGGTGCCCGCGTACACGCGCGGTCCCGCCATCCGCGAGATCGTCGAACAGGCCTGGCTGCCGCGGCTGGAAGAGTTCAAGCCCGAGATGATCTTCATCAGCGCCGGCTTCGACGCGCACCGCGACGACGACCTCGGCCAGCTCGGGCTGGTGGAAGCCGATTACGCCTGGATCACGCGGCAACTGCGCGACGTCGCGAAGCGGCACGCCAAGGGCCGCATCGTGTCGTGCCTCGAAGGCGGCTACAACCTCGACGCCCTCGGCCGCAGCGTGGAGGCGCACGTCCGGGTGCTGGCGGACTGGCATGAGCGCGCCGGTGGAAGCCGTGCTGATCGAGGAGCGGGACGCCCGCGGCGTGGTCACCCTCACCCTGAACCGCCCGGCGGCCTTCAACGCGTTGTCCGAAGAGATGCTGGCCGCGCTGCAGTCGGCGATCGACCGCGTGGCGGCCGACGGAGGGGCGCGCGTGGTCGTGCTGGCCGCGCGCGGCAAGGCCTTCTGCGCCGGCCACAACCTCAAGGAAATGATCGCGCAGCCGCAACTGGCCTATTACCAGAAGCTGTTCGCGCAGTGCAGCCGCATGATGCTGTCGCTGCAGAAGCTGCCGGTGCCGGTGATCGCCCGCGTGCAGGGCCCGGCCACCGCGGCCGGCTGCCAGCTCGTCGCGCAGTGCGACCCGGCGGTGGCGGCGGAAGACGCGAGTTTCGCGGTGAGCGGCGTGAACTTCGGCCTGTTCTGTTCCACGCCCAGCGTGCCGCTGCTGCGCAACGTGCCGGCCAAGCATGCGATGGAGATGCTGCTCACCGGCGACTTCATCACGGCCGCCGAAGCGCGCGGCCGCGGGCTCGTCAACCGCGTGGCCGCGCAGGACGCGCTCGACGCCGAGGTCGCATCGCTGGTCGACAGCCTCCTCGCCAAGCCGCGCGTGGCGCTGGCCATGGGCAAGGAGCTGTTCTATCGCCAGCGCGAGATGGGGCTGGAGGCCGCCTACCAGCTGGCCGGCCAGACCATGGCGGCCAACATGATGGACGGCTGCGCACTCGAGGGCGTGCGCGCCTTCACCGAGAAGCGCAAGCCGGACTGGAGCGCGCCGGCCGCATGACCCCCGGAAAGATTGCTGGCCGGCCTCTCCCGGGGCGGTCTCGGCTGGGACATCGGCGCGCTCGTCGGTTGCCTGGCGGCGGCGTACGCCCTGTGCTGGGTGCTCGGCCGCGACCAGCCCAAGGACTCGATCTGGTTCGGCCGCGCGCTGGTCGACGGCGTGCTGTTCCCGCTGCTGGCGCTGGGGCTCGCCTACACGGCGCGCATCGTGCTGGACGACTACCACCGCGTGCCGCTGCTGCGCATCGTCGTCCCGATCCTGATGTCGCTGGCCGGCATCCGCCTGCTGGCGCGCGTGCTCACGACGGTGTTCCCCTCGTCGGCCCTTGCGCGGCTGGTGGAACGCCTGTTCTCCTGGCTCGCCCGGCTCGCCGCGGTGCTCTGGATCCTGGGGCTGCTGCCCGCCGTGCGGGCCGAGATGCAGGGCATCCAGTTCGCCTTCGGCAAGGCGCACATCAGCCTGCTCGACCTGGTGGAAGGCGTGCTGTCCTCCGGCGTGGTGCTGGTGGTCGCGCTGTGGGTGTCGGCGACGATCGAGCGCAAGCTGCTGCGGCAGAACATCCACGACCTGTCGCTGCGCAAGGTCGCCTCGAACATCACGCGCGCGCTGCTGCTGCTGGTGGGCTTCCTCTTCGCGCTGTCGGCCATCGGCGTCGACCTGACGGCGCTGTCGGTGCTGGGTGGCGCGGTCGGCGTGGGCCTCGGCTTCGGCCTGCAGAAGCTGGCGTCCAACTACGTGAGCGGCTTCGTCATCCTGTTCGAGCGCAGCCTGCGCATCGGCGACACGGTGCGGGTGGACGGCTTCGAGGGCGTGGTCGCGGACATCAAGACCCGCTACACGCTGATCCGGGCCGGCAATGGCCGCGAGTCGATCGTGCCCAACGAGAAGCTGATCACCGAGCGCATCGAGAACCTCTCGCTGGACGACCCGCGCCTGCTGGTGACCATCGACATCGGCATCGGCTACGACAGCGACGTCGACGTGGCGCAGCAGCACCTGCTGGACGCTGCGCTGGGCCACCAAGGCGTGCTGCGCGAACCGCCGCCGGTGTGCCGCATGCAGCGCTTCGGCGCCGACGCGCTGGAGTTCCAGCTGCTGTTCTGGGTGGCCGAACCGGCCGCGCAGGCGAAGACCCGTTCCGACGTCAGCCTGGCCATCCTGAAGCGCCTGCGCGAGGCGGGCATCGACATCCCCTATCCGCAGCGGGTGGTGCGGGTGGAGGGGCCGGTGGAAACCGTGTCGCGCCCCGCTGCCGTGCGTGGCGAGGCCCCGTAGAAAGCGGACTTCCCCTCACGCAGAGGACGCAGAGGATTCGCAGAGGTACGCAGAAAATTCCAGAGGAGGTTTGCCTTGGGAGTCCTTCTGCGACTTCTCCGAATCCTCTGCGACCTCTGCGTTCAACGTTGTCCGCTCCCGTGCTACTTCATCAGCGACGGCAACAACAGGCTGATCTGCGGGAAGGCGATCAGCAGGGCCAGGTGACGATCATCACCAGCACGAAGGGCCAGCAGCCGCGGAAGATCTGGCCCAGGCCCACGTTGGGCAGCAGCGCGTTCAGCACGAACAGGTTCATGCCCACCGGCGGCGAGATCAGGCCGATCTGCACGATCATCACGATCAGCACGCCGAACCACACCGGGTCGAAGCCCAGCGAGGTCACGATCGGGAAGAACAGCGGGATGGTCAGCAGCACCATCGTCAGTTCCTCCATCACCGTGCCGAGCAGCACGTAGATCGCCATCATCGCCACGATGATCATCGTGGGCGACAGGCCGGCCTGCGTGATCCAGTTCTTCAGGTCCATGGGCAGCGACGTGAAGTTGACGAAGTTGGCGAACAGCGTGGCGGCGATCAGCAGCGTGAACAGCATGGCCGTGGTGCGCGCCGACTCGACCAGCACCTGCGCCAGGATGGCCCGGGTGAGGCGGCGGCGCAGCAGCGCGAACAGGAAGGCGCCCGCGGCGCCGAAGCCGGCGCCCTCGGTGGCGGTGAAGAAGCCGCCGTAGATGCCGCCCAGCACCACGAACACCAGCAGCACCACGCCCCAGATGCCGCGCAGCGCGCGCCAGCGTTCGGGCCACGTGGTGCGCTCGCCGGCCGGCGCGTGCTCGGGGTCGCGGGACGTCACGATCACGACCGCGAGCATCAACAGGCCGGCGCTGAGCAGGCCGGGCAGCACGCCCGCGGCGAACAGCTTGCCGATGTTGGTCTCGGTGATGATCCCGTAGATGACCATGATGGTCGACGGGGGATCATGATGCCCAGCGTGCCGCCGGCCGCCATCACGCCCGTGGACAGCGCGTCGCTGTAGCCCGTGCGCTTCATCGACGGGTAGGCCACCTTGCTCATGGTCGCGGCGGTCGCGATCGACGATCCGCAGATCGCGCCGAAGCCCGCGCAGGCCGCGATGGTGGCGTGCGCCAGCCGCCGCGCCAGTGGCCGATGAAGGCGTAGGCGGCGGCGAACAGCTCGTGCGCCAGCCCCGCGCGGGCGACGAAGTTGCCCATCAGGATGAACAGCGGGATGACGGACAGCGTGTAGGCGAAGCCGGTGTCGTACACGACCTGCGTCGCGCTTGCCATGGCGGGCTGCCAGCCGAGCGTCAGGCCGATGCCGCCGAAGCCCACCAGGCCCATGGCGAACGCCAGCGGCACCCGCAGGATGGCCAGCGCGAAGATGGCGGCGAAGCCGAGCAGGGCGGCCGTCACAGGGCCACTCCTTCGGGCTCGTCACCGCGCGTCACGGGCTTGCCGGCCAGCATCGAAAGGTGCACCAGGCCGGTCAGGGCGCAGAGGATGGCCATGCCGTAGATGAACGGCGCCTTCGGGATGTAGAGCTGCGCGGTGATTTCGCCGTTGGCGAGGAACTGCCCCGCCATGATCCACATGCGCCACGCGAGCCCGAGCAGCACCGCGCCGCAGATCAGCTGCACGATCACGTGCTGCGCGCGGCGGACCCGTGCGGGCAGGTAAGGGTCGAGCGAATCGAACTCCACGTGCTCGCCGCGGCGCGACACCAGCGGCAGGCCGGCGAAGATCACCACGACCATCATCAGCTCGGTCAGCTCGAGCGAGCCGGGGATGGAGTTGGAGAGCAGCTTGCGCCCCAGCACGTCGAAGAAGGTCAGCGCCATGATGGCGAAGAGCGCGACGCCGGCGAGCAATCCGCACAGCAGGTCCAGCAGCTTGTTCAAGGTCTCGGTCCGTCAGGGGTCGGGGGAAACAGACAAAAGCGGCGCCCGGTCGCCCGGGGCCGCCTTCGCGGGGAGCGGCGTGCTTACTTCGACGCCTTGGCGATCTCGGCGCGGAAGTCGGCCAGCACCTTGCCGGCGTCCTTCAGGCCCTTGGCTTCGGCGTCCTTGACCCACTTGGCCTCCAGCGCCGAGGTCTTGGACTTCACGTCCGCCACGAACTTGGCGTCGGCCTTGACGATCTGGATGTTGTTGGCCTGCATGAGCGCGAACGCGCGGCGGTCGACCTTGTCCCGTGCGCGGCCGATGATGCGCGAAGCGACTTCGCCGGAGGCGTCGTCGACGGCCTTCTTCTCTTCGGGGCTGAGCTTGTTGTACTTGTCCTGGTTCATCATCAGCACGAAGCTGGTGTTGTACAGGCCGCCCGGGAAGGTGGTGGCGTGCTTGATGATCTTGTCGATCTTGAACGACTCCATCGACTCCGCCGGGAACAGCGTGCCGTCCATGACGCCGCCGGACAGCAGCTCGTAGGAATCGGGCGCGGGCTTGAGCGTGACGTTCATGCCCAGCGTCTTGGAGATCTCGTTGACCATGCCGCCGCCCACGCGCCACTTCAGGCCCTGCAGGTCGGCCACGCTGGTGACGGGCTTCTTGGTGTTGAAGACGATGCCGGGGCCGTGCGTGAAGAAGGCGATGACCTTGACGCCCTGGGTGCTCCTGCACGAACTGCGGGTGCTTCATGGCGACGCGGTTGAACGCGACGGACGTGGCTTCGGAGGAGTCGCCCGGGAAGGGGAACTCGGCCATCTGCGGATAGACGAAGCGGCCGGGCGTGTAGCCGTGCACCGTGAAGGAGACGTCGGCCGGCCGTTCTTGACGGCGTCGAACGTGCCCGGAGGTGCGGCCACCGCGCGCGGCAGCTGGTTGCACTTGATCTTGTTGTTGCTGTTCTTCTCGACCAGCGCGCACCATTCCTGCTGCGCCATGGTGAGGCCGTGGGACGGCGGCACCCAGCTGGAGAGGTTGATGGTGGTCTGGGCGAAGGCCGGCGCGGCCGCGGAAACGGCGGCGATGGCCGCGAGGGAAAGCAGGTGACGTTTCATCCAACGAACTCCTTGTCGAGTGCGCCCGACTTTAGTGGCACGCGCGCCCCGCCACGGTCCTGACTTACCCGCAGAGGAAGGTACGTGGAAACCACGCCTTGTCCCCGGCCGGACAGTTGTCCGCACAGCGGCGGTGCGGGCCCTATAATCACAGAAAAGAACGACCGTTCGTTTTTGCCGCGCCTACAATTCCAGTTAACGTCAACGTCAATTCCCCAAACCCTAGGAGCGCCCCAGCATGAAGGTCCCGGTACCGGTCAAGCGGGTGGTGGACTACAACGTGAAAGTCCGGGTCAAGTCGGACAACACGGGTGTGGACATCGCCAACGTGAAGATGAGCATGAACCCCTTCGACGAGATCGCCGTCGAGGAGGCCGTCCGGCTGAAGGAAAAGGGCGTGGTGACGGAGGTCATCGCCGTGTCCTGCGGCGTCCAGCAGTGCCGGAAACGCTGCGCACCGCCATGGCGATCGGCGCCGACCGCGCCATCCTGGTGCAGACCGACGAGGAACTGCAGCCGCTGGCCGTGGCCAAGATCCTGAAGGCGCTGTTCGACAAGGAACAGCCGGGCCTGGTGATCCCGGGCAAGCAGGCGATCGACGACGACTGCAACCAGACCGGCCAGATGCTGGCGGCCCTGTGCGACCTGCCGCAAGCCACCTTCGCGTCGAAGGTCGAAGTGGCCGACGGCAAGGTGAAGGTCACGCGTGAAGTGGATGGGGGCGCCGAGACGCTGGAGCTCACGCTGCCGGCGGTGGTCACCACCGACCTGCGCCTGAACGAGCCGCGCTACGTGACGCTGCCGAACATCATGAAGGCCAAGAAGAAGCAGATGGACATCGTCAAGCCCGAGGACCTGGGCGTCGACGTCAAGCCGCGCATCAAGACCCTGAAGGTCACCGAGCCGCCGAAGCGCTCGGCCGGCGTGAAGGTGCCCGACGTCGCGACGCTGGTGCAGAAACTCAAGACCGAAGCGAAGGTGATCTAAGTGACCGCACTTGTTGTTGCAGAACACGACAACGCGTCCATCCGCGGCGCGACCCTGAACACCGTGACGGCGGCTGCGGCCTGCGGCGGCGACGTCCACGTGCTGGTGGCCGGCGCCAATGCCGGCGAGGCCGCCAAGGCCGCCGCGCAGATCGCCGGCGTCGCGAAGGTGATCCACGCCGAAGGCGCGCACTTCGAACACGGCCTGGCCGAGAACGTCGCCGCGCAGGTGCTGGCGATCGCCTCGAACTACAGCCACATCCTGTTCCCGGCCACCGCCAGCGGCAAGAACATCGCGCCGCGCGTGGCCGCCAAGCTCGACGTCGGCCAGATCTCGGACGTGACCAAGGTCGACAGCCCCGATACCTTCGAGCGCCCGATCTACGCCGGCAACGCGATCGCGACGGTGCAGAGCGGCGACGCCACCAAGGTGATCACCGTGCGCACGACGGGCTTCGACCCGGCCGCGGCCACCGGCGGCAGCGCGCAGGTCGAGAGCGCCACCGCCGTCGGCGACAGCGGCAAGAGCAGCTTCGTGGGCAGCGAGATCGCCAAGAGCGACCGTCCTGAACTGACGGCCGCCAAGATCATCGTCTCGGGCGGCCGCGCGATGGGCTCGAGCGAGAAGTTCAACGAAGTGCTGACGCCGCTGGCCGACAAGCTCGGCGCCGCGCTCGGTGCCTCGCGCGCCGCCGTCGACGCGGGCTACGCGCCCAACGACTGGCAGGTCGGCCAGACCGGCAAGATCGTCGCCCCGCAGCTGTACATCGCCGCCGGCATTTCCGGCGCGATCCAGCACCGGCCGGCATGAAGGACTCCAAGGTGATCGTCGCGATCAACAAGGACCCGGAAGCGCCGATCTTCAGCGTGGCCGACTACGGCCGGAAGCCGACCTGTTCACGGCGGTGCCGGAGCTGATCAAGGCTCTATGACCGCGGCTTGCGCCGCATGACTTCGCCTGCGGCGTCGATGACTGCTCGCTGCGCTCGCCATGACAAATGAAAGTCATTTGTCATCGACGCCGCGCGCAGCGGCGATGTCATTTGTCATTGGAGAATAGAGTGAGCTACACCGCCCCCTCAAGGACATGCTGTTCGACATCGAGCATCTCGCCGGTCTCGAACGGATCGCGCAGATGCCCGGCTTCGAGGAGGCGGGGCTGGAGACGGCGCAGGCCGTGCTCGAGGAGTGCGCACGCTTCAACCAGAAGTGCTCGCGCCGCTCAACGTCGAAGGCGACCGCAACCCCTCGAGCTGGAATGACGGCAAGGTCACCACCACGCCCGGCTTCGCGCAGGCCTACCGGCAATACGCCGAGGGCGGCTGGCAGGGCCTGCAGCATCCGCAGGACTTCGGCGGCCGGGGCCTCCCGAAGGCCATCGGCGCCGCCTGCGGCGAGATGCTGAACTCCGCGAACCTGAGCTTCGCGCTGTGTCCGCTGCTGACCGATGGCGCGATCGAAGCACTGCTGACGGCGGGCTCGGACGACCTCAAGGCGGTCTATCTCGAGAAGCTGGTGACCGGCGCCTGGACCGGCACCATGAACCTGACCGAGCCGCAGGCCGGCAGCGACCTCGCGCTGGTGCGCACGCGCGCCGAGCCGCAGCCCGATGGCACCTACAAGGTGTTCGGCACCAAGATCTTCATCACCTACGGCGAGCACGACATGGCGGACAACATCGTCCACCTGGTGCTGGCCCGCATCCCCGGCGCGCCGGAAGGCGTCAAGGGCATCAGCCTGTTCGTCGTACCCAAGTTCATGGTCGGCGCCGACGGAACGCTCGGCGCGCGCAATGACGTGCACTGCGTGAGCATCGAGCACAAGCTGGGCATCAAGGCTTCGCCCACCGCGGTGCTGCAGTACGGCGACCACGGCGGCGCGGTGGGCTACCTCGTGGGCGAGGAGAACCGCGGCCTCGAGTACATGTTCATCATGATGAACGCGGCCCGCTACGCCGTCGGCGTGCAGGGCATCGCGGTGGCCGAGCGCGCCTACCAGCAGGCGGTGGCCTATGCGCGCGACCGCGTGCAGTCGCGCCCGGTCGACGGCTCGGTCGCCGGCTCCGCCACCATCATCCACCACCCCGACGTGCGCCGCATGCTGATGACGATGCGCGCGTACACCGAAGGCTGCCGTGCGATGGCCAGCGTGGCCGCGGCCGCGTACGACGCCGCGCACCACCATCCCGATGCGCAGGCGCGCAAGGAGAACCAGGCCTTCTACGAGTTCCCCGTGCCGCTGGTCAAGGGCTACAGCACCGAGATGAGCCCGGAGGTCACGTCGCTGGGCGTGCAGGTGCACGGCGGCATGGGCTTCATCGAGGAGACCGGCGCGGCGCAGCACTACCGCGACGCCAAGATCCTGACCATCTACGAAGGCACGACGGCGATCCGGCCAACGACCTCGTCGGCCGCAAGACGATGCGCGATGGCGGCCAGACGGCCAAGGCCATCGCCGCGCAGATCGAGAAGACGGAAGGCGAACTGGCCGCGCGCGACAGCGTCGCCGCGCGCGCCGTGCTCAAGCGCCTGTCCGCGGCGCGCCTGGCTTTCCCGGACGTGGTGGCTTTCGTCGCGCAGCAGGGCAAGGCTTCGCCCAACGCCGTGTTCGCAGGCTCGGTGCCTTACCTGATGCTCGCCGGCAACCTGGTGGCGGGATGGCAGATGGCGCGCGCGCTGCTGGTCGCCGAGGACCTGTTGCCCAAGGGACAGGACGTGGAGTTCATGCGCGCGAAGATCGCCACCGCGCGCTTCTACGCCGACCACATCCTGGCCAAGGCGCCGGGCGTGCGCGACAGCATCGTCGAAGGCGCCGACAGCGTCACGGCGCTGCCGCTCGAAGCCTTCTGACCTCGCTTCCAACAAAGGGATCCATGTCCAAGCTGCCCAGCGCGCTGCGCAACCTCGCCCTGCCGGATCGGCTCGCCCCTGTTCATCGTCAGCAATCCCAAGCTGGTGATCGCGCAGTGCAAGGCCGGCATCGTCGGCTCCATGCCGGCGCTGAACGCGCGGCCCGCGTCGCAGCTCGACGAATGGCTGCACGAGATCGAGGAAGCGCTGGCGGCGCACGACCGCGACCACCCGGACCAGAAGTCGGCGCCGTACGCCATCAACCAGATCGTCCACAAGAGCAACACGCGGCTCGAAGAGGACATGGCCGTGGTGGTCAAGCGCAAGGTGCCCATCATCATCACGTCGCTGGGCGCCCGCACCGACGTCAACGATGCGATCCACGGCTACGGCGGCGTGGTGCTGCACGACATCATCAACAACATGTTCGCGCGCAAGGCGGTCGAGAAGGGCGCGGACGGGCTGGTGGCGGTGGCGGCCGGCGCCGGCGGCCACGCGGGCGTGAAGAGCCCCTTCGCGCTGGTCCAGAAATCCGCGAATGGTTCGACGGCCCGATCGCGCTGGGGCGCGATCTCCACCGGCGGCGCGGTGCTCGCCGCGCAGGCCATGGGCGCCGATTTCGCGTACATCGGCTCGGCCTTCATCGCGACCGAGGAAGCCCGCGCCAGCGACGCCTACAAGCAGGCGATCGTCGACGGCAACTCGGACGACATCGTCTACTCCAGCCTGTTCACCGGCGTGCACGGCAACTACCTCAAGCCCAGCATCCGCAATGCCGGCCTCGATCCGGACAACCTGCCCGAGAGCGACCCCAGCAAGATGAGTTTCGGCAATGGCGAGAGCTCTAGCAAGGCCTGGAAGGACATCTGGGGCTGCGGCCGGGGCATCGGTGCGGTCAAGGCCGTCACGCCCGCCGGCGAACTGGTGGCGCGCCTCAAGCGCGAGTACCGAGAAGCGCGCTCGCGGGTCTGCGGCTGAAGGCCTGAACCGGAAGGGTGTGCACGCTTGCGTGCGCACCGTGCCTTGCCCGGGACAGAGCGCCTGCCGCGGGCTGAACGCAGAGGGCGCAAAGATTGCGCAGAAGTCGCGGAAGGAAACCGAAAAGCCTTTGAAGTCTTTCTTTGACTTTTCTGCGTCCTCCGCGCATTCCCAGCGCCCTTTGCGTACAAGCCCGCCGCAGGCGCCCGGACCGTTCTACCGCAGCCCGGTGCGTTCGAGGTCACTCCACCAGCGGACCCGCCGGCGCCGTGTAGCTCAAGGCCGAAGCCTTGCCCCAGAACACCCGGTACATGAACACCGTGTAGACGATGATCGCCGGCAGGGTGATGGCCACGCCCACGAAGATCACCACCAGCGAGTCGTGCGCGCTGGCCGCCTGCCACACCGTCAGGCGGTCGATCACGATGAAAGGGTAGATGCTGTAGGCCAGGCCCGGGAACGACAGCATGAAGATCAGCACGGTGCTGGCGAACACCACCCAGCCGTAGCCGGCCTCCACCACCCGCTCGCGGCCGGTCACGTGGAAGGCGGCGAAGAAGGCCGCGGCGCACGCCACCGGGATCGGCAGCAGGCCGATGAACTGCGGCATCGCGAACCATTTGTCGAACACGTTCGGGCTGACCATCGGCGTCGCCATCGAGATGGCGACCAGCGCCACCCCCATCGGCCACAGCACCTTGCGCGCCCAGCGCACCGACTTGGCACGCAACGGGCCGTCGGTCTTCATGATCAGCCAGCCGGCGCCGAGCATGGCGTAGGCGGTGGGCAGGGTCAGCGCGATGCCCAGCGCGAACAGCCGCGACCACAGGCTCGTGTCGAAGGCGGTGAGGTAGCTGCCCAGCATCCAGCCCTGCGCACCGGCGGCCGGGGCCGAGCCGGTCGCGAACAGCGCGTTCCACATGCCCTTGCGCGCAGCCCGCGCCTTCACGCGGAAGTCGAACGAGACGCCCCGCAGGATCAGGCCGACGAGCATCACGGCCACCGGCAGGTAGAGCGCCGTCAGCACCATGCCATGGGCCTTCGGGAAGGCGATCAGCAGCACGCCGATGCCCAGCACCAGCCAGGTTTCGTTGGCGTCCCAGAAGGGGCCGATGCTGGCCACCATCAGGTCCTTCTCGTCCTCTTCGGCGAAGGGCAGCAGCAGGCCGACGCCGAGGTCGTAGCCGTCCAGGATCACGTAGGCCAGCAAGGCCAGTCCCATGACGGCCATGAAGACCAGTGGCAGCACGGTGGGCCAGTCGAATGTCATGCGGTTCTCCTCAGGCCGGTCCGCCGATAGGGGTTGCCGCCTTCGGGGCTTGCGGCGCCTCGGGCGTGGGCATGGCCGGGTGCCCGGCCATGTACATCAGCACCAGCACGTACGCGGTGAGCAGGAAGGCGTACAGCGCCGGTAGGCGACCAGCGTGGACAGCACCATGCCGGGCCGGTGGTCCGCCACCAGGTCGGCGGTGCGCAGCAGGCCGTACACCGGAATGGCTGCCGGCCGATCTCGGTGACGGACCAGCCGGCCAGCGTCGCCACCCAGCCCGAGAAAGTCATGCCCGCCAGCAGCCGCAGCTGCCAGCGCGAATACGGGCTCTGGTCCGGAGCGGTGCGGCGCCGCTGGCGCCACCAGTCCGTGCCGCCCACCACGATACCGCGAGCATCAGCACGCCCATGCCCACCATGATCCGGAAGCTCCAGAACACCGGCGCCACCGGCGGGTGCGCATCGGGAAACTGGTCCAGCCCTTGAGTTCCGCGTTCCAGTCGTGCGCCAGGATCAGGCTGGCCATTCCGGGCACCTGCACGGCGTAGTCGGTGCGCTTCTCCTTCTCGTTCGGCCAGCCGAACAGGGTCAGGGGCGCGCTCTTCTCGGTGTGCCAGATGCCCTCGATCGCCGCGATCTTCGCGGGCTGGTGCTCCAGCGTGTTCAGGCCGTGCATGTCGCCGGCGAGGATCTGCAGCGGGATCGCGATGGCGGCGGCCAGCACACCAGTGCGCAAGGCCTGGTGCGTGCCGGCGTTCGCTGTCTTGCGCAGCAACTGCCGGCGGACAGCCCCGCGATCAGGAACGACGCGGTCAGCGCGGACGCCAGCAGCATGTGGACCAGCCGATAGGGGAAGGACGGGTTGAACACGATGGCGAACCAGTCCGTCGCATGGAACTCGCCGTCGACGATGCGGTAGCCCGTGGGCGTCTGCATCCGGGAGTTCAGGCTCAGGATCCAGAACGCCGAGAGCGTGGTGCCGAGTGCGACCATCAGCGTCGCCAGCATGTGCACGCGGTCGGACACGCGGCCGCGGCCGAACAGCATGATGCCGAGGAAAGTGGCTTCCGGAAGAACGCGGTCAGCACCTCGTACCCGAGCAGCGGGCCGGCGATGTTGCCGACCTTCTCCATGTAGCCCGGCCAGTTGGTGCCGAACTGGAAGCTCATGGTGATGCCGGTGACCACGCCGAGCGCGAAGCTCAGGGCGAACACCTTGGTCCACAGGTAGTAGGCCTCTTCCCGGACTGCGCGGCCGGCGTGCCGCGGGCCGCGGTGTGGCGCACGCGGAAGTACACCAGAACCAGCACAACGCGATGTTGATGGCGGGAAACAGGATGTGGAAGGCGATGTTGGCCGCGAACTGGATCCGCGAAAGCATCAAGGTGTCCATGGCTTCAGTTCTCCCCGGCGGCGCGCGCCGCCTTGCCGGTGACGCGGTCCTTCAGTTCCAGCACGCGCGTGACCGCGCTGCCCATGCCCATCAACTGCATCGCGGTCTCGGGCGCCAGCTTCTGCACGTCGTCGAACCACGTCATCAAGCGGTCGATCAGCTCGTACATCTCGCGCATCCGCTGCTGCGCGTGGCGCTCGGCTTCGGTGCCCGGCTGCTCCAGCAACGCCATGCGCAGCATTGAGAGCGTCGGCTCGATCTCGCGGCGGCGGCGTTCCTCGGCCAGCACCCGGAAGATCTCCCAGACATCGGCCGGCGCCTCGAAGTATTCGCGCCGGTCGCCCTGCTGGTGCTTCATGCGCACCAGCCGCCACGACTGCAGTTCCTTCAGCCCCATGCTGACGTTGGAGCGCGAGAACTCCAGCATCTCGGCGATCTCGTCGGCGTTGAGCGCGCGCTGCGAGATGAACAGCAGCGCGTAGATCTGGCCGACGGTGCGGTTGATGCCCCAGCGGCTGCCCATCTCGCCGAAGTGCGCGACGAACTGGCGGCTGAGGGCGGGAAGGTGGTCCTGCAATGGCATGGCCGTATTTTGCACCAGTTCCCGGGATTTCAGTAATTACTGAAAATTCAAGCCGGCTGGCTGGGCGATACTGTACGGATGAACAGCATCGACCGGAGCAGCACGAACGAAGCGGCGGAGGTGCGCGTGCCGCTGGAAGCGATCAAGGGCCGTGGTTCGGCCACGCGAATGGCGCACCGGTTCGAGAGCGACGCGCGCGAAGCTTTCGCCGACGGCTGGGACCTGCCGGACGAAGGCGCGGCGCCGCCGCGCACCGAGGTGATCTGGGAGAACGCCCGCAGCATCATCGCGTCGAACGACTCGCCGGACATCCATTTCAGCCGCTCGATCAATCCTTACCGCGGTTGCGAGCACGGCTGCATCTACTGCTACGCGCGGCCGACGCACAGCTACCTGAACCTGTCGCCGGGCCTGGACTTCGAGACGAAGATCATCGCCAAGCGCAACATCCTGGAGCTGCTGCGCAACGAGCTCGGGCGCAGGAACTACCAGCCGCAACTGATCGCCATCGGCACCGCGACGGATTGCTACCAGCCGGTGGAGCGCGAGCTGAAGCTCACGCGCGGCGTGATCGAACTGATGGCGGAGACGAACCATCCGTTCGCGCTCGTCACGAAGAGCAGCGGCGTGGAACGCGACATCGACGTGATCGCGCCGATGGCGCAGAAGGGCCTCGCGGGGGTGTACCTCACCATCACCACGCTGGACCCGGAGCTGGCCCGCAAGCTCGAGCCCCGCGCGGCGGCGCCGCACCGGCGCCTGCGCACGCTGCGCACGCTGGCGGAAGCAGGCATTCCGTGCGGCGTGAGCCCGGCCCCGCAGATCCCTTTCCTGAACGAAGACATGGAGCAGGTGCTGGAAGCCGCCCGGGAAGCCGGCGCGCGCGAGGCCTTCTATCACGTGCTGCGGCTGCCCCGGGAGGTCGCGCCGCTGTTCCGGCAGTGGCTGGAGACGCATTACCCGCAGCGCGCCGAACGCGTGATGCACCGCATCCGGACATGCGCGGCGGCAAGGACTACGACAGCAATTTCGCGACGCGCATGAAGGGCTCGGGCCCCGGGCCGACCTCTGTCGGGCAGCGCTTTCGCAAGGCCGCGGCGCGGCTCGGGTTCAACGCGAAGAAGGTGGCTTTCCCGGTCGACGGCTTCCGGCCGCCGGCGCCCATGGGGCAGGGCACGCTGTTCTAGCGGACCTGGCTCAGGGGACGCATTGCTGCCCGGCTGCGGCCACATCGTCCGCCTGGTCGCGCTTGCGCCGCTCGCGCGTCTTCGGGGAGCCCGGCTCGTCGGCCGTCAGGTACTCGGTGGCCAGCGACAGCATCGTCTGTGTCGCCGCAGCCCAGCCTGGTTGCGCGGCGACGTCGGGCGGGCAGGGGGCGTGCCCGCCTCGTGGCCTCCGTTGCCACCGGCGTTGTTGCCGTTGCTGCCTCCGCCATTGCCCGCGTTGCCGTTGTTGCCGGCATTGCCACTGCTGCCACCATTGCCGGTTCCGCCCGTGCCGCCGCCGCTGTTGCTGCTGCCCCCGCCGCTGCTGACGGGGCCGCCGCCGGGGACGCTGCCGCTTCCGCTTCCGCTTCCGCTTCCTGCATTGCCGTTCCCGGCATTCCCGTCGCCGTGGCTTTCGTTCCCGGGAGCGCCATTGTCCGGGTTGCCAGTGTCCGGGTTGCCGTTGCCCGGGTTGCCGTTGCCCGGGTTTCACTGCCCGGGCTGCCGCCTTCGTTCGGCTGTTCCTCCGACCGCAGGTAGAGCTTGTCCTCGATGCGCGTGACCCGCGTGGCCGGATCTGGCCGCTGTGCCTGAGAACCCCCGTGAAGATGCCCACGGCGTCGCCTTCCAGCCTGCCGAGATGCACCACCGGTCTTCGCGCGCCACCAGCTCCATGTGGATGCCTTCGAGGCCGCGCCCGGTGATTTCGATGCGCTGGCCCGCGGCCAGCACGACGGCGCCGGCGGGCGCCTGCACCAGCCCGTCCTTGCCGGTCTGTACGTCGTTGCCCAGCAGCACGACGTCGCCGGACCGGGCGAGCACCGGCCATCGACCGTCACCCGCTTCTTGGCGTCGCCGGCAAACCGCAGGCGGCCCGCGAGGGCGTCGGCATCGGAAAGCTCCAGCGTCGAAGCGACGAAGCCCGCCGTGTCGACGACGCCGCCCTTGGCGACGGCGATGCCCGCGGGGTTCACCAGACGAGCCGTCCATTGGAACTGAGGGTCCCCGGGATGTGCGATGGCGCGTTGCCGGTCACCCGGTTGATCGAGGTGCTGTCGGCGCTCGGCTGGGCGAAATGCGTGGTGGCGCCGCGGTGCACCGAGAAACTGCGCCAGTCGATGACGGAGTGCGACGTGCCGTCGCCGTTGCGGGTGGTGACCAGCAGGTTCTTGCCGTTCTGCTGCAGCTGCACGCCGCCGTGGACCGCCGTGGCCGCCGCGTTCTTCGGCTGCGCCGCGGCGCCGAGCGGCAGCGCGATCAGGGCGGCCGCGGCGAGCGAGGTGAGGCGGAGCGCGGGGACATTCTTCGACTTCATGGTTCCTTCCGGTGCGGCACAGCTTGCGGCGCAACGAAAGGTAAGCGGCGTGCCCCGGCAGGCGGTAGGAGCCCTCCTGCCGGGCTTGTAGGAGCAAAGCCCAGCCGTGAAGAACGCCCGGCCTCAGCGCAGCAACAGCAGTCCGGCGACGAACACGATGGCGCCGCCGATGGCGCCGACGACGTTCGCCTGCAGCTGTGCGGGGCCCGGCAGGCGCCGGACCTGCACGTGCCAGATCCATACGATGGGGAACACGGCCAGCAGCAGCATCAGCGCCGGCACCTGCCAGCGCAGGAAGCTCGCCCAGCCGGGCAGCAGCGCGCGCGGGCGTTGCTGCCACAGCGCCTCGAGGGGCAGGGCCTGCACCCACAGTCCGCAAGCCGCCAGCGCACCGGCCAGCAGCAGCAGGGTGGCCGTGAATTTCAGGGTGCGCCGCCACCCGAGCAGGCTGAGCACCGCGAAGCTGCCTCCCGCGACCAGCAGCACACTGGCAAGCGCCAAGCGCAGGCCGGAGCCTGGATCCGCCGCGAACCGCCAGAGGCCGACGTTGCACGCCAGCGCGAGCCACAGGCTGGTGCCCAGCACCAGCCACGCCGGATGCATCGCAAGCCGGGCCTCACCCGGCATCAACAGGGTGGAATAGCCGGTGGTGCGGAACAGTCGGAGCGGCATGGCCCATTGTCACCGGGGCGATGCCGTACGGCTCATCCGGAGGGCCGCGCGCGGGCAATGTGTGCCCGCGCGGCGACACGTCAGGCGCTGAAGAAGCCCTTCAGCTTGTCGGCCCACGATTCCTCGTTGGGCGAGTGCTTGGCGCCGCCCTTCTTCAGCGACTCTTCCAGCTCCTTGAGCAGCTTGCGCTGGTGCTCGGTCAACTTCACCGGCGTCTCGACGGCGATGTGGCAGTAGAGGTCGCCCGGGTAGCTGGAACGCACGCCCTTGATCCCCTTGCCGCGCAGGCGGAACTGCTTGCCGGCCTGCGTGCCTTCGGGAATGTCGATGGCCGCCTTGCCATCGAGCGTCGGCACCTCGATCTCGCCGCCGAGCGCGGCGCGCGCGATGCTCACCGGGACCACGCAGTGCAGGTCGTCGCCGTCGCGCTCGAAGATCGCGTGCTTCTTCAGGCGGATCTCGATGAACAGGTCGCCCGGCGGGCCGCCGTTGGTGCCGGGTTCGCCATTGCCGGCGCTGCGGATGCGCATGCCGTCGTCGATGCCGCCGGGAATGCGCACTTCCGGGTCTTCTGCTTCTTGACCTTGCCCCGGCCGTGGCAGGTCTGGCACGGCTCGGGAATGATCTTGCCGGTGCCGCGGCAGTGCGGGCAGGTCTGCTGCACGCTGAAGAAGCCCTCGGCGCATCTGCACCACGCCCTGCCCGTGGCAGGTGGTGCACTGCTTGGCCTGGGTGCCCGGCTTCGCGCCGACGCCGTGGCAGGTTTCGCACTCTTCCCACGAGGGAATGCGGATCTGCGCGTCCTTGCCCTTGGCCGCTTCTTCCAGCGTGATTTCCATCGCGTACGAGAGGTCGCTGCCGCGATAGACCCGGCGGCCGCCGCGGGCGCCGCCGGCGCGCCCCTGCTGCTGGCCGAAGATGTCGCCGAAGATGTCGCCGAACGCCTCGGCGAACCCGCCGAAGCCTTCCGCGCCCGCGCCGCCGCCGCGCATGTTGGGGTCGACGCCGGCGTGGCCGAACTGGTCGTAGGCCGTGCGCTTCTCGGGCTCCGAGAGCATCTCGTAGGCTTCCTTCGCCTCCTTGAACTTCGCCTCGGCGTCCTTGCCGGCGTCCCCCCGTTTGCGGTCAGGGTGGTACTTCATCGCCAGCTTGCGATAAGCCTTCTTGATCTCTTCGTCCGATGCGTTCTTCGGAACGCCGAGGACTTCGTAGTAGTCGCGTTTGGTGGCCATCGTTCGAGTGGTACTTCAACAAGAACGCCGCGCTGACGCAGGACTGCGTCGAACGCGGCGACTCTGGTGAGGGGCTTAGCCCTTCTTGACTTCTTTGACTTCGGCGTCGACCACGTTGTCGTCGTTGGCCGGGCCGGACGAGGCGCCCTGCGCCGCGGCACCGGGGCCGGCGGCGTCGCCCGACGCCTGCTGCGCCGCGTACATCTGCTCGCCCAGCTTCTGGCTGGTGGTCATCAGCGCGCTGGTCTTGGCTTCGATCGCTTCCTTGTCGTCGGACTTGAGCGTCTCTTCCAGTTCCTTCGCAGCGGCTTCGATCTTCTCCTTCTCGGAGGCGTCGATCTTGTCGCCGTACTCGGCCAGGCTCTTGCGCACGCTGTGCACCAGCGCCTCGCCCCGGTTGCGGGCCTGCACCAGTTCGAGCTTCTTCTTGTCGTCGGCCGCGTTCATTTCCGCGTCCTTCACCATCTTCTCGATCTCGGCTTCGGAGAGGCCCGAGTTCGCCTTGATGGTGATCTTGTTCTCCTTGCCGGTGCCCTTGTCCTTGGCGCCCACGTGCAGGATGCCATTGGCGTCGATGTCGAAGCTGACCTCGATCTGGGGCAGGCCGCGCGGCGACGGCGGGATGCCTTCGAGGTTGAACTCGCCCAGCAGCTTGTTGCCGGTGGCCATCTCGCGCTCGCCCCGGTAGACCTTGATCGTCACGGCCGGCTGGTTGTCGTCGGCGGTGGAGAAGGTCTGCGCGAACTTGGTCGGGATGGTCGTGTTCTTCTTGATCATCTTCGTCATCACGCCGCCCAGGGGTCTCGATGCCCAGCGACAGCGGGGTGACGTCGAGCAGCAGCACGTCCTTGCGCTCGCCCGAGAGCACCCGCCCCGGATGGCGGCGCCGACGGCCACGGCCTCGTCGGGGTTCACGTCCTTGCGCGGCTCCTTGCCGAAGAACTCCTTGACCTTCTCCTGCACCTTCGGCATGCGCGTCATGCCGCCCACCAGATCACGTCCTCGGATGTCGTTGACCGACACGCCGGCGTCCTTGATGGCGATCTTGCAGGGCTCGATCGTGCGGGCGATCAGCTCGTCGACGAGCGACTCCAGCTTGGCGCGCGTGAGCTTGATGTTCAGGTGCTTCGGGCCCGAGGCGTCGGCCGTGATGTACGGCAGGTTCAGGTCGGTCTGCGTGCTGTTCGACAGCTCGATCTTGGCCTTCTCGGCGGCTTCCTTCAGGCGCTGCAGCGCCAGCACGTCCTTCGACAGGTCGACGCCTTGCTCCTTCTTGAACTCGGCGATGATGTAGTCGATGATGCGCTGGTCGAAGTCTTCGCCGCCCAGAAAGTGTCGCCGTTGGTGGACAGCACTTCGAACTGCTTCTCGCCGTCGACGTCCGCGATCTCGATGATCGAGATGTCGAAGGTGCCGCCGCCGAGGTCGTACACGGCGATCTTGCGGTCGCCCTTGGCGTGCTTGTCCGGCCGAAGGCCAGCGCCGCGGCCGTGGGCTCGTTGATGATGCGCTTGACGTCGAGGCCGGCGATGCGGCCGGCGTCCTTGGTGGCCTGGCGCTGGGCGTCGTTGAAGTACGCCGGCACGGTGATCACGGCCTCCGTGACGGTCTCGCCGAGGTAGTCTTCGGCGGTCTTCTTCATCTTGCGCAGGATGTCCGCGGACACCTGCTGTGCCGACAGCTTCTTGCCGCGCACCTCGATCCAGGCGTCGCCATTCTCGGCGGGCACGATCGAGTAGGGCATCAGGTCGATGTCCTTCTGCACTTCCTTCTCGGTGAACTTGCGGCCGATCAGGCGCTTCACCGCGTACAGGGTGTTCTTCGGGTTGGTGACGGCCTGGCGCTTGGCCGAGGCGCCCACGAGGATCTCGCCGTCTTCCCGGTACGCCACGATCGACGGGGTGGTGCGGGCACCTTCCGAGTTCTCGATCACCTTGACGTTGTTGCCCTCCATGATCGACACGCACGAGTTGGTCGTGCCCGGTCGATGCCAATGATCTTCGCCATGTGTTTTCTCCTAAGTCTTTCCTCCGGCGGGCGCCGGCATGCGTATTCGGTTGGGTACTACTTGTGGATAACTGTTACGGATTCAAGGCTGGTCCGTCACTTCGGCGCGGCCACCGTCACCGGGCCGGGCGCAGCACGCGGTCGGCGATGGTGTAGCCCTTTGCAGTACCCCGACCACGGTGTTCGCCTCCTGCTCGGCCGGCACCATGGAGATGGCCTGGTGGAACTTGGGGTCGAACTTCTCGCCGGCGGCGGGAGCCACTTCGAGCACCTTGTTGCGCTCGAGCGCCTGCCGCAGCTGGCGCAGGGTGGCCTCGGCGCCTTCGCGGATCACCTGCGGCGTGGCGTCCTTGTGGGCCGTGCCGGCTTCGAGGCTGTCGCAGACGGGCAGCATGCTCTCGGCGAAACTTTCGACGGCGAACTTGCGGGCCTTGGCGATTTCCTCGTCGGCGCGGCGGCGCGTGTTCTGCATTTCCGCACGGGCGCGCAGGAACTGGTCGACCAGTTCCCGGTTCTTGGCCTGCAAGGCGGCAAGCTGCTCGCCGTGCTCGGGCGCGGCGGCGCCGCCGGCCTCGGCTGCGTTTGCCGCAGAGGCGTTCTCCGGCGGCTGGTCATTCTGGTTGTCGGTGTGGACGTTCTCGGACATTGCTGCTCAACGTTCGGTTCAGTAAAGGACGGGCTCCACCTTGGGGCGGGGCGGGACTTTTCAAGGCGCGGCGATGCCGGCCGCGCGAAGAAGTTCCGCGGCCGGACGGGCGGGGAGGCAGCGCTCAGCGCGTCTCGAGCAGCTCGACGTCGAACTTGAGGGTGGCGTTGGGCGGGATCACGCCGCCGGCGCCGCGGGCGCCGTAGCCGAGTTCGGGCGGGATCACCGGGTGCGCTTGCCGCCGACCTTCATGCCGGCCACGCCTTCGTCCCAGCCCTTGATCACCATGCCGGCGCCCAGCGAGAACTCGAACGGGTCGTTGCGGTCGCGGCTGGAATCGAACTTGGCGCCCTGCACGCCGTTCTGGTACAGCCAGCCGGTGTAGTGCACGCGCACGTCGTTCCCGGACTTGGCTTCGGGGCCGCCGCCCACGAGTTCGTCTTCGTACTGGAGGCCGCTGGGGGTCGTGATCATCTTGTTCTTTCGCTAGGGGTTCAGGTCAGCCCGCGGCGTCCGAGATCGCGCATGAGCGCGCCGATGCCGTAGCGCCGGGGCGGGATGCGGTCGGAGGTTTCGACGCGGTTGACGAGTGTACCCAGCGAGGGCGTCGAAATGGCCACCGGGTCGCCGGCGGCGTGCGTGAAGCCCCGGCCCGGGCCGTGGCGGTCCCGGGTCGGCGCGAACATCGTGCCCGGAAGAGCATGAAGCCGTCGGGGTACTGGTGGTTGGCGCCGATCGCCCGGCCGACCAGGTCGAGCGGATCGCGGCTGATCTTCGACAGGCTGCTGGCGCCGCGCATGTCGAAGCCTTCCTCGCCCAGCACGCGCATGTCGAGGTCGCATTTGCGCACGTCGTCGATCGAGAAGCGAGCGTCGAACAGGCGGATGAACGGGCCGATCGCGCAGCTGGCGTTGTTGTCCTTGGCCTTGCCGAGCAGCAGCGCGCTGCGGCCTTCGAAATCGCGCAGGTTGACGTCGTTGCCGAGCGTGGCGCCGACCGTCTCGCCGCGGCTGTTCACCGCGAGCACGATCTCCGGCTCGGGGTTGTTCCGTGCGCTGCCCGGGTGGATGCCGGCCTGCGCCCCGGTGCCCACCGCGCTCATCGGCTGGCTCTTGGTGAAGATCTCCGCGTCGGGGCCGATGCCGACTTCGAGGTACTGCGACCAGAGGCCGCGCTCCAGCAGCACCTCCTTCAGGCGCGCCGCCTCGGGCGAGCCGGGCCGGATGGCGGCGAGGTCGTCGCCGATCACGGCCACGACGGCTGCGCGGGCGGATTCGGCGAGCGCCGGGTTGCCGCGCGCCTGTTCCTCGATCACGCGTTCGAGCATCGATGCCACGAAGGTGACGCCGGCGGCCTTGAGCGCCTGCAGGTCGCATGGCGCCATCAGCCGGGCCGCCGCGACGGATCGCGCCGGCCGTGGTCGCTGTTGGCGATCGCCTCGTGCAGGCTGCCCAGGCGCTCGCCCCGGTGCGCGCGCACGGCGGCGGCGGCATCGGGCAGTTCGAGCAGCGCACTGGAGGTGGCGGCCAGCTTCGAGAGGTCGATGAGCGCGTCGGCTTGCGCATCGGCGCGCACCAGCACCGCGCCCGGCCCTCGATCCGGCGCGGCCGACCAGGGGGCTTGCTGCGCGTCGGCGGGCAGGGTGGCTTCGAGAAAGGCTTGCATCAGGGTTGTTTCTTTCGGGCTGGCTGTTGCACCAGCGGGCGGCGAAAGGCTGCAGGTCGGCCAGTCGCTTCAGGAGGTCGGTGCCCGTGGTGGTGACACTGTAGCCGTCGCCGTTGTGCTGCAGCAGGCCGGCTTCGCGCAGTTCCTTGATCCGGGTGTTGAGGGTGTTGGGGGTGATGCCGCCGACGCTGTCCTGCAGCAGCCGGAAAGTCTGCGGATGGCCGTCGCGCAACGCCCACAGCACCCGCATCGCATAGCGCGCTTCCAGCAGCGCCAGCAGCTGGCTGACGGCGGCATTCTCCCTCGGATTCATCCACGCTCTCCTGCACCCGCCGGCAGTGTACGACCGCGCCGCTACACAAACAATAGCAATCGACCCTAGCCCGGCTGGTAGACCTTCTTCAGCAGCCGCATCAAGGTTTTCAGCTCGGCCGCGCTGAGGCGTCCGGCCACGTCGGATTCCAGCGCGGCGGCGGTCTTCTCGGCATCGCGCACCAGTTTTTCGCCGAACTGCGTCAGGTGCAGGCCCATCGCGCGGCCGTCGCGCGGATGCGGCTCCCGGAAGATCAGCTCCCGTTTTTCCAGCGCGTTGAGCATCCCGACCAGGTTGGGCGGCAGGATGCCCAGCGCGTGGCACAGCTGGCGCGAGGTGATGCCGGGGTTGTGCGCCACCAGCGAGAGCACGGAGAAGTCGACCGGCTTGAGCTGGAAGGGCGCCATGCGCTCCAGAACACCTCGATGACCGCGAGCGTCGCGCGGCGGGCGTTGTAGCCGAGCAGGCTTTCGAGGAAGCTGGTGTCGACTTCCTCGGACGCGAGCGAAGGCAGGGCGCGCGGGTTGCTCGCGGCTTGGCGGGGCAGGCGCAGGTGGGCCATTCGGTTCAGGCGGTGAGGGCGGCAGGGGCCGCGCATTGCGCGCGCAGGATCTGCACGCGCATGTCGAATTCGGGCAGCACGCGCAGGTGCGCGGCGGCCGCCGGCGCCTGCCAGCGCGGCGTGCCGGCGCCCGGCGCTGCCGCGATCACGCGCCACGCCCAGGCGAAGAGCGCGAGTGCGACGGCACGCAGGTAGTCGTCGGCGGCCGCGTGGGCGAGCACGGGGTCGTTCGCCGCGGCCAGTTGCGCCGTCACGGCGCGCAGGTCGCCGAAGCGGCGCAGGACTTCGGCGTCTTCGCCGTCGTTCGAAGGCAGTTCGGCGGCAAGCTGGTCGAACAGGCGGCCGAGCGCCGCGCCCGCGTCGGGCAGCACCTTGCGCACGAGCAGGTCGATGGCCCGGATCTCGTTGGTGCCCTCGTAGATCATGGTCACGCGCGCGTCGCGCACGATCTGCTCGATGCCCCACTCCCTGACATAGCCGTGGCCGCCGAGCACCTGCAGGCAGCGGCTCGCGCCGTGGAAGCCGGCGTCGGTGCCGACGGCCTTGAGCACCGGCGTGACCAGGCTGCACCACTGCAGCGCGGCGTCGCGCCTTGCGGCGTCGGGATGGTGGCGGCCGAGGTCGAGTTCGATGCCGGTGCGGTAGGCCAGCACCCGCAGGCCGTCGATCCAGGCGCGTTCGGTGTCGAGGATGCGGCGCACGGCGGGATGGCGCGCGATCGGGTCCGCCGCGCCTTCACCGCGCAGCGCGCCGGGTGCGCGCATCTGCGTGCGCTCCTGCGCATACGCATCCGCCTTCTGCCAGGCCGCATCGAGCAAGCCGATGCCCTGCAGCGCGACGTGCAGCCGCGCCGCGTTCATCATCACGAACATGGCGGCCAGTCCGCGGCCGGCGTCGCCCACGCGCCAGCCGGTCGCGTCGTCGAAGCGCAGCACGCAGGTCGCGCTGCCGTGCAGGCCCATCTTCTCCTCGATGCGCTCGCACACGACGCCGTTGCGCGCGCCATCGGGCAGCAGCTTGGGCGCGAGGAACAGCGACAGGCCTTTCGGCCCGGGCGGCGCGCCGGGTTCGCGCGCCAGCACGAGGTGGACGATGTTCTCGCTGAGGTCGTGTTCGCCGCCCGAGATGAAGATCTTGGTGCCGGCGATGCGATGGCTGCCGTCGGCCTGCGGCACGGCCTGCGTGTGCGCCAGCCCGAGGTCGCTGCCCGCGTGCGGTTCGGTCAGGCACATGGTGGCGAGCCACTCGCCGCTGGCGATCTTCGGCAGGTACCCCGCTTTCAGTTCATCGCTGCCATGGTGCTTGAGGCATTCGTAGGCGCCATGCAGCAGGCCCGGCGCCATCGTCCACCCGTGGTTGGCGGCGCTGAGCATTTCGTACAGCACGCCTTCCAGCACCCGGGGCAGGCCTTGCCCGCCGTCTTCGGGCGCGCACGCGAGCGCGGGCCAGCCCGCCTGCCAGAACGCGCGGTAGGCGTCGGCGAAGCCGGGGGCGCCGTCACCCGGCCCGCCTCGAAGCGGCAGCCGACGGCGTCGCCGGTCGCCTGCAGCGGCGCGACGACTTCGCGGACGAACTTGCCGGCTTCGTCGAGCACCTGCGCCATCAGCGCCGGGTCGGCGTCGGCGAAGGCGGGCAACGGCTGCAGCGCCGCGGGCGCCCGCAGAACGTCGAACAGCAGGAAGCCGATGTCCTCGACGGACGGGCGGTAATCGGCCATCGCGTCAGGCGGCGGCGGCGCTGCTGCGCGCGGCGCCGAGGTAGGTCTCGATCACGCGGGCGTCGCCGGCGAGTTCGCGCGCCGGCCCGTGCAGGCCGATCTCGCCGGTCTCGAGCACGTACCCGTAGTCGGCCACTTCGAGCGCGGCGCGCGCGTTCTGCTCCACCAGCAGGATGCTCACGCCGGCGGTGCGCAGCTTGTCGATCGTGGTGAAGATGTCGCGCACCACCAGCGGCGCGAGGCCGAGGCTGGGTTCGTCGAGCATCAGCAGCTTGGGACGCGACATCAGCGCGCGGCCCACCGCCAGCATCTGGCGCTCGCCGCCCGAGAGCGTGCCGGCGAGTTGCCCGCGGCGTTCCTTCAGGCGCGGGAACAGCTCGTACACGCGCTCCAGTTCGCTCTTCCAGTTCGGCACGCGCAGCTTCATCGCGCGGTAGCCGCCGAGCACCAGGTTGTCTTCGACCGGCATGGTGCCGAACAGCTCGCGCTTTTCCGGCACCAGCGCCACGCCGAGCATGACGCGCTCTTCCAGCTCGAGGCCCGCGAGGTCGACGCCGTCGAACCTGACCGTGCCGCGGCACGGCAGCAGGCCCATCAGCGCATTCAGCGTGGTCGACTTGCCGGCGCCGTTGGGGCCGATCACGGTCACCACCGGCCGCGCGGCAGCTGGAAGTTCAGTCCGGTGAGCACCTCGGCGCGGCCGTAGCCGGCGTGCAGGTCGCTCACTTCGAGCAGGTTGTCGGCCATCTTCAGTGTTCCGTTCCCAAATAGGCCGCGCGCACTTTCGGGCTGGCCTGCACTTCGGCGGGCGTGCCTTCCATCAGGTGCGTGCCGAACTCCATCACGACGATGCGGTCGGTCAGGCCCATCACGAAGTCCATGTCGTGTTCGACCAGCAGCAGGCTCATGCCTTCGCCCTTGAGCTGGCGCAGCACGTCGCCCAGCGCCTGCTTCTCCTTGTGGCGCAGGCCGGCGGCGGGCTCGTCGAGCAGCAGCAGCGCGGGGTCGGTGCACAGCGCACGCGCGATCTCCATCAGCCGCTGCGGGCCGAGCGCGAGGTTGCCGGCGAGCTCGTGCATGCGGTCGGCCATGCCGATGCGCGCGAGCTGGCGCTCGGCTTCGGCGAACAGGCGCTTCTCCTCGGCGCGGTCCAGCCGCAGCATGGCCTTGAGCGTGCCGCTCTTGCCGCGCAGGTAGCCGCCGAGCGCGACGTTCTCCAGCACCGTCATCTCGGGAATCATCTTCACGTGTTGGAAGGTGCGCGAGATGCCGCGCCGCGCGATGGCGCGCGAGGGCAGCCCGGCGATGTCTTCGCCGCGGTAGCGCACCTTGCCCGAGGTGAGCGACAGCACGCCCGTCACGAGGTTGAAGGTGGTCGACTTGCCGGCGCCGTTGGGGCCGATCAGGCCGACGATCTCGCCCGCGCGCAGGTCGAAGCTGATGTCGTTGACGGCGACCAGTCCGCCGAACTCCTTGCGCACCGCCTGCACCTGCAGCAGCAGTTCGCCGGCGGCCGGCTTCTCGCGCGCCGGCAGCGGCGCCGCGCCTTCCCAGTCGCGCACGCGGTCGGCGCGCGGGATCCAGCGGGCGACGAAGCTCCACAGGCCGTCGGGCGCGTACTTGAGCACCACCACCAGGATGACGCCGAAGACGATCGTCTCGAAGCTGCCGCTGGTGCCGATCAGCGCGGGCAGCAGCTTCTGCAGCTGGTCTTCGAGCAGACGGACGACGCCCGCGCCGAGGAACGCGCCCCAGACGTGGCCGACGCCGCCGAGCACCACCATGAACAGGTACTCGATGCCCTTGGCGATCGAGAAGGGGCTCGGGTTGACCGTGCGCTGGAAGAAGGCGAACAGCCAGCCGGAGACGGCCGCGAGGATCGCCGCGATGACGAACACGGTGAGCTTGGCGCGGAAGGTCGAGATGCCCATGGCCTCGGCCATCGTGGCGCCGCTCTTGAGCGAACGGATCGCGCGGCCCGGACGCGAGTCGAGCAGGTGCACGCAGGCCAGCGCCGCGAGCAGGGCGAAGACCCAGATCAGCACGTGCAGCCCTCGCCCGCTGCCCGTGTCGTAGCCGAGGATCTTCAGCGTGGGGATGCCGAGGATGCCGTCGTACTTGCCCAGCCATTCCATGTTGGCCATGGTGTAGTTGAGCGCGAGGCCCCAGGCGATGGTGGCCAGCGGCAGGTAGTGGCCCGACATGCGCAGCGTGATGGCGCCGAGCACCACGGCCGCGCCGGCGGCCAGAGCGATGCCGAGCGCGAGCGCGAGCCACGGCGAGGCGGACATCTTCACGGCCAGAAGGCCGCGGTGTACGCGCCGACGCCGACGAAGGCGGCCTGCCCGAACGAGGTGAGGCCGGCCACGCCGGTGAGCAGCACCAGGCCGAGCGACACCAGCGCATACAGGCCGATGTAGTTGCTCTGCGTGATCCAGAACTCCGGCACCGGCAATGCCGGCAGCACCAGCATCAGCAGCGCGAAGGCGGGGAAGGCGAAACGGCGGAGGGCGTTCATGTCAGTGCTCCTCCCCGTGCGGGTCGCGCAGCGAGCGCCACAGCAGCACCGGCAGGATCGACGAGAAGACGATCACCTCCTTGAACGAGCTGGCCCAGAAGGAACTGAAGGACTCCAGCAGGCCGACGGCGAGCGCGCCGACCAGCGCCAGCGGATAGCTGGCCAGCCCGGCGAACACGGCGGCGACGAAGCCCTTCAGGCCGATGATGAAGCCGCTGTCGTAGAAGATGGTCGTGGTCGGGCCGATCAGCAGGCCGGACAGCGCGCCGATGAAGGCCGCCATCGTGAAGGCGAGGCGGCCGGCGCCGTTGGAGGAGATGCCCATCAGGCGTGCGCCGACGCGGTTGACCGCGGTCGCCCGCAGCGCCTTGCCGGTGAGCGTGCGCTCGAAGAACAGGTACAGCAGCACGATCAGCGCGAGCGAGGCGCCGAAGATGATGATCGCCTGGCCGCTCAGCGTGAGGCCGCCGGTGGAGAAGCGAGCGTCCCAGAAGCTGGGGTTGCGGAAGCCTTCGGCGCCGAAGAAGAACAGGCCCAGGCCGACGAGGGCGAAGTGGACGCCGACCGAGACGATCAGCAGCACGAGCACGGAGGCATCGGCCAGCGATTCGTAGGCGAGGCGGTAGATCAGGTTGCCGAAGGGCGTGACGAGTGCGAGGGTGAGCAGCGCCTGCACCACCAGCGGGAAGCCCTTGGGCGCGGCCCAGATGGCGACCAGCGAAACGAGCACGGGAACGGCGAGGGTGCGGACCACCTGCATGCCGATGCGGGCGGGCGGCTGGCCGCGACGGAAGCCGTTGACGATGTCGGAGATGGCGGCTGCACCCGCGAGCACGAGCAGGAACCACACGGTTCCCGGCACCTTGCCGGTTTGCAGCAGCGCGAGCGTGAGGGCGCCGAACGCGACGAATTCACCCTGCGGAATGAAGATCACGCGGGTGACGGCGAACAGCAGGACGGTGGCGAGGGCCAGCAGCGCGTAGACGGCGCCGCTGGTCAGGCCGTCGAGCGCCGTGGATGCTGGCGATGGAGAAATCCATGGGGGAACGTTTCTTCTATTGAATGCGTCGTCCCCGCGAAGGCGGGGACCCGTGGCGCCGGATTCCCGCCTTCGCGGGAATGACGGTTTACTTCTCGACGACGAACTTGCCGCCGGCCACCTTCAGCATCACGCCGGTTTCGTTCGTGTAGCCCCAGTGGTCGTCCTTCGTCCAGTTCATGACGCCGTGGGCGAAGACCGTGCGGCCCATCGTCTCGAAGGCTTCACGCAGGCCGGCGCGGAATTCCGGCGTGCCGGGCTTGCCCTTCTTCAGCGCCATCGGCACGGCCTTCTCGAGCGCGATCGCCGCGTCGTAGCTGTGGCCGGCGAACTGGTTCGGGTTGCCGAAGGCCTTGTCGTACTTGGCGTAGAAGTCCATCGCGACCTTCTTGGACGGATGGTTGTCGAGCAGCTGGTCGCCGACCATCGCGGGGCCGGACACGACGTAGGTGCCTTCGACCTTGGTGCCGCCGATGCGCATCAGGTCTTGCGTGGCCGCGGCGTGCGTCTGGTAGATCTTGCCCTTGTAGTTGCGCTCGACCAGCGCCAGCTGCGGCATCGCGGCGCCCGAGCCGGAAGCGACCACGAGGATCGCGTCGGGGTTGGCGGACGTGAGCTTCAGGGCCTGGGGCGTGACGCTGGTGTCGGTGCGGGCGAAGCGCTCGGTCGCGACGATCTTGATGCCCGCCTTCTCGGCCAGCGGCGTCAGCGCCTTGAGCCACAGCTCGCCGTAGGCGTCGGTGTAGCCGAGGAAGCCGACGGACTTGATGCCCTGCTTCTTCATGTGCTCGACCACGGCGTAGGCCATGACTTCGTTGCCCTGCGGCAGGCGGAACATCCACGGGCTGTCGCCGCCGACGGGGAGGCGGCCAGCTGCACCGTCTTGGCTTCGGTGGCGACGGGCGTCATGGCGCCGGCCACGGGGGTCAGGCAGGAGCCGATGATCAGGTCGACCTTGTCTTCGGTCACGAAGCGGCGGGCGTTGCTCACGCCTTTGCCCGGGTCGGAAGCGTCGTCGAGGATGATCAGGTTGACCTTCTCGCCGGCGATTTCCTTGGGGAACAGCTTGAACTGGTTCTGCATCGGGATGCCGAGGCCGGAGCCCGGGCCCGTCAGCGACAGGCTGACGCCGATGTTGATGTCGGCCAGCGCGGCGCCGGCGGCGACCAGCGTCACCGCGGCGGTGATGAGGGTGCGTACGAGTTTCATGGTGCTTGTGTCTCCGGGGTTGAAATCAGGTTCAGCGCGGCGCCATGCGCAGGGCGCCGTCGAGGCGGATCACCTCGCCGTTGAGGTGGCTGTTGGTGACGATGTGGCAGGCCAGCTGCGCGAACTCCTCCGGCTTTCCCAGCCGCGAGGGGAACGGGATCGAGGCCGCCAGCGAAGCCTGCACCGGCTCGGGCAACTGCTTCATCAGGGGCGTGGCGAACAGGCCGGGAGCGATCGTGCAGACGCGGATGCCGTGCTGCGCGAGGTCGCGCGCCATCGGCAAGGTCATGCCGACCAGGCCGCCCTTGGAGGCGCTGTAGGCCTGCTGGCCCACCCGGCCGTCGAAGGCGGCCACCGAGGCGGTGAACAGCATGACGCCGCGCTCGTTGTCTTCCAGCGGGTCGAGCCTGGCGCAGGCGGCCGCGAACAGGCGGCTCATGTTGTAGGCGCCGACCAGGTTGACGTTGACCACCCGCGCGAAGTCTTCCAGCGGCGCCGGGTTGCCGTCCTTCTGCACCACGCGCTTGGCGGTGCCGATGCCGGCGATGTTCATCAGGATGCGGGCGGGGCCATGGGCCTCGGCCGCCTGCGCGACGGCCGCGGTCGCGCTTTCGGCGCTGGTGATGTCGCACTTCAGCGCGATGCCGCCGATGTCGGCCGCGACCTGCTGCGCGAGTTCGAGGTTGACGTCGAGCACGGCGACCTTGGCGCCGAGCCGCGCGAGTTCGCGCGCCGTCGCTTCGCCGAGGCCGGAAGCGCCGCCGGTGACGAGCGCCGCGTGTCCCCGGATGTTCATGCGTTCTCCTTTTGCGGCAGCAGGGTGAAGGGCAGCTGGTCGTCGTGGAAGGCCTGCACCATCGCGTCGCGGTGCTTGAGCACGGCGCGCTGGTTGATCGAGCCCTTGTCGGTGACTTCGCCCTTGTCGATCGAAGGCGGCTCGTGCATCAGGTGCAGCCGCGCGATGCGGTTGGCGCTGCCGGTTCCCTGCGCGGCGAGCACGTTCACCAGCTTCTGCAGTTGCGCCTGCACGGGGGCGCTTTCCACCACCTGCTGCAAGGGCGCGTTGTCCGGCAGGCCGGCGAGCTTGCGCACGGCCTGCGTCGGGAACAGCAGCGCGCCGACTTCCTTGCGGTTCAGGCCGGTGATGACGGCGTCCTGCACGTAGGGCGCGCCGGCGGCGATGATCTTGGCGCGCAGCGGCCCGACGCTGACGAAGGTGCCGGTGGCGAGCTTGAAGTCCTCGGCGATGCGGCCGTCGAACTTCAGGCCCTTGTGCGGGTCGTTGTCGTCGATCCACAGCACGGCGTCGCCGGTGCAGAAGAAGCCTTCCGCGTCAAAGGCTTCGGCCGTCGCGTCGGCGCTGCGCCAGTAGCCGGGCGTGACGTTCGGGCCCTTGTAGCGGACCTCGGTCTTGCCGTCGACCGGCACCAGCTTGAGCTCCATGCCGGGCGTGGGCAGGCCGAGGTAGCCGGACTTGACGTCGGGGCTGGTGACGAACACGGCGAAGGGCGACGATTCGGTCATCCCGAGGCCGGTGCCCATCACGATGCGTTCGCCGATCTCGGCTTCCTGCACTTCGGCCAGCAGGTCCCAGATCGGCTGGGCCAGCGCGGCGCCGGAGTAGAAGAACATGCGCACGCGCGAGAGCAGGTTCTTGCGCAGCACCGGGTCGGCCTTCATCGCGTGCGCGATGGTCTCGAAGCCGGTCGGCACGTTGAAGTAGATCGTCGGCGCGATCTCGCGCAGGTTGCGCAGCGTCTCGCCCATCAGCGCCGGCGTCGGCTTGCCGTCGTCGATGTAGAGCGTGCCGCCGTTGTAGATGACGAGGCCGACGTTGTGGTTGCCGCCGAAGGTGTGGTTCCGGGCAGCCAGTCGACCAGCACCGGCGGCTCCTCGGCCAGCACCGGCATCGACTGCCGCATCTGCTGCTGGTTGGCGCACCACATGCCGTGCGTGTTGACGACCGCCTTGGGCAGCTTGGTGGAGCCGGAGGTGAACAGGAACTTGGTGATCGTGTCGGGGCCGGTCTGGGCCATCGCGGCTTCGACGGCGGGCGTCGGCTGGGTCTTCAGCAGCGACTCCCGGACGTCGTCTTGCGGCCCTCGATCGTTCCGCCGACCGCGACCACTTCGACGTCCGCCGGCACGGCGGCCAGCACGGCGCGGCTATAGCGCTCGACGTCGGGCACGAACACCGTGCCGGCGTCAGCGTGTCCAGCACGTGGCGCAGCTTGTCGTAGTCCTGGCTGACGGTGGAGTAGGCGGGCGAGACCGGGCAGTACGGCACGCCCACCATCAGGCAACCGATGGCCAGCATCGCGTGTTCCAGCCCGTTCTCGCACAGGATGGCGACGGGGCGCTCCGGGCCGAGCCCGCGGTCCAGCAGCGCCTGGCCGATCGCGCGGCCGGCTTCCATCGCCTGCCGGTACGTGACGTGCTGCCAGTCGCCGGTGCGGCCGTCGGCCAGCTTCTCGCGGCGGGCGATGAAGGTGCGGTCCGGCGTGGTTTCGACCCAGTGCAGGAAGCGGTCGGTCATGCGGCGGGCATAGCCCTCCAGCGGCTGGTCGGCGCGCAGGTAGCGCACGCCGCCGGCGCCTTCGCGCAGCACGCCGCGGGTGACGCCGAAGCGCAGGGGCCGGTAACGCACGGCCGGGGCGGTGGCGACTTCGCTCATCGCATCAACCCTTGCTGACCTTGGCGGCGCGGCCTTCGAGGAAGTCGCGCACGCGCTGCTTCGCTTCGGGCGCGCTCTGTGCGATGGCGGCCATCAGCGCTTCGGTCATGAAGCCCTGGTCGGCCGGCTGCTCGGCGATGCGGGGCAGCGCGTGCATCAGGGCGTAGTTGGTCAGGGGCGCGTTCTCGGCGACCCGCTTGGCGAGTTCCAGCGCCTTGGTGAAGGCCGGCCGGCGGGCACCGGTACTGCGCCATGCCGATGCGCTCGCCGTCGGCGGCGTTGTAGACGCGGCCCGTCAGCATCATGTCGGCCATGCGCGCGGCGCCGATCAGGCGCGGGATGCGCACCGCGCCGCCGCCGCCGACGAAAATGCCGCGCGAACCTTCGGGCAGCGCGTAGAAGGTAGTGTCGTCGGCCACGCGGATGTGGCAGGCCGAGGCCAGCTCCAGCCCGCCGCCGACCACGGCGCCGTGCAGCGCCGCGATCACCGGCACCGGGCCGTACTGCACCTGCTCCAGCGCGTTGTGCCACATGCGCGAGTGGTACAGGCCCCGGCCGGCGTCGCGCTCCTTGAGCTCCGACAGGTCGAGCCCGGCGCAGAAATGGTCGCCCGCGCCGTCGATGACGGCGGCGCGCACGGTGGAGGGCAGCGACTGGAAGGTGTCGCGGATGCCGATCACCGGGCGTCGCTGAGGGCGTTGCGCTTGGCGGCGCGGTTCAGGCGGATGACGGCGACGGCGCCGTCGATCTCGAGTTGGATGTCTTGAATGCTCATGGGGGTTTGCGGGTTGGGGGTATTGTTTGTTATAAACAATAACCAATTCAAGACCGCGACCCTAGGACTTACCCTAGGGCGCCCAGCCCGGAGACAAACCCTTGGACCACGCCAACCTGATCGCCATCGACGTGCACACCCACGCCGAGACGAGCTGCTGGAACCCCTTCGACAACTACGGCGAGGAGTACGACCGCGCCGCCGACAAGTACTTCCGCTCCAGCCGCCGCCCCACCATCGCCGAGACCATCGCGTACTACCGCGAAAAGAAGATCGGCCTGGTGATGTTCACCGTGGACAGTGAATCCAAGTTGGGCCGCCGCCGCATCCCCAACGAGGAGATCGCGCAGGCCGCGCGCGAGAACAGCGACATGATGATGGCCTTCGCCAGCATCGACCCGCACAAGGGCAAGATGGGCGCGCGCGAGGCCGAGCGCCTGATCGAGAAGGAAGGCGTCAAGGGCTTCAAGTTCCACCCGACGGTGCAGGGCTACCACCCGTACGACAGGATGGCCTGGCCGATCTACGAGGTGATCAACGCGCACAAGCTGCCCGCGATCTTCCACACCGGCCACAGCGGCATCGGCTCGGGCATGCGCTGCGGCGGCGGGCTGCGGCTGGAGTACAGCAACCCGATGCACCTCGACGACGTCGCCATCGACTTCCCCGACATGCAGATCGTGATGGCGCACCCCAGTTTCCCGTGGCAGGACGAGGCGCTCTCGGTGGCCACGCACAAGCCCAACGTGTGGATCGACCTCTCCGGCTGGAGCCCGAAGTACTTTCCCAAGCAGCTGGTGCAGTACGCCAACACGCTGCTGAAGGACCGCGTCCTGTTCGGCAGCGACTACCCGCTGATCACGCCCGAGCGCTGGATGAAGGACTTCGAGGAAGCCGGCTTCAAGCCCGACGTGATGCCCGGCATCCTGAAGGGCAACGCGGTCCGGCTGCTGGGACTCGCATGAGCCGCCGGGCCGCCCCAAGGCGAATCCCGCGGCGCGCAGCGCGGAGGGTTGTCGAATGAGCGCCGCCCCCTTCGTGCGGGGGCTGGCGGACGTGCGGGCGCTGGAACAGGCGCCGTACGCCGAGGCGATCCCGGCGCGCAGCACCTACGGGCTGCTGGCGCGCGCGGCGCAGCGCTTCGGCGACCGCGCGGCCTTCGTCTACCTGCCCGATGGCGAGCTCGCCACGCCGCCGCTGCGCGTCACGTACGCCGAACTGCTCGCCAACGTCCATCGCGCCGCCAACCTGTTCCGCAGCCTGGGCGTCGGCCCGGACGACGCGGTCGCCATCCTCGCGCCCAACATTCCCGCGACCCACTACGCGCTGTGGGGTGCGCAGGTGGCGGGCCGCGCCTGCCCGATCAATTTCATGCTGCAGCCGGACCACATCGCCGCGCTGCTGGAGGCGAGCGGCGCCAAGGTCGTCGTGGCGCTGGGCCCGAACGCCGAACTCGACGTGTGGTCGGGCGTGCAGAAGGTGCCGGGCCTCGCCCAACGCCGCGTGCTGCGCATGGACGCCGGCGTGCCCGGCGACGGTGAGTCGTTCGAGTCGCTGCTGCAGGCGCAGCCCGGCACGCTGGCCTTCGACCCGCAGCTCACGCCCGAGCGCATCGCCGCGCTGTTCCACACCGGCGGCACCACCGGCGCGCCGAAGCTGGTGCAGCACACCCACGGCAACGAAGCGCACACCTCCTGGTTCGCGCACCGGTTCTACGGCTTCGACGAGAACACGGTGGAGATCAACGGCTTCCCGCTGTTCCACGTGGCCGGTGCTTTCGTGTACGGCCTGTCGGTGCTGGCGATCGGAGGCTCGCTCGTGCTGCCGACGATCACCGGCATGCGCAACCCCGCGTTCCTGCGCAGCTACTGGAAGTTCTGCGAACGCGAAGGCGTGACGGCGCTGGCGGCGGTGCCGACCGTGCTGGCCGGCCTGTGCAACACGCCGATCGACGCCGACATCGCGCGCGTGCGCGTCGCCTACACCGGCGGCTCGCCGCTGCCGACCGAACTGGCTGCGCGCTTCGAGGCGGCGACGGGCATCGCGGTGCGCAACATCCTGGGCATGACCGAGTGCGCGGGGCTGGTCTCGATCGAGCCTTTCGCTTCGCCGCGCGTGCCCGGCTCCGCCGGCCTGCGGCTGCCGTACACCGAGGTGCGCGTGGTGCCGTGGCGCGACGGCACGGTGCAGCTGGCCGAAGCCTGCGCGACCGGCGACACCGGCGTGATCGTGCTGCGTGGCCCGCACATCGGTCCCGGCTACACCGACGCCGCGCGCAACGCGGGGATGTTCGAAGCGGACGGCTGGCTGGTCTCGGGCGACCTCGGCCACCTCGACGCCGCGGGCTACCTGCACGTGACCGGCCGCGCCAAGGACGTGATCATCCGCGGCTCGCACAACATCGACCCGCAGCTGGTGGAGGACGCCTTCCCCGGCGCATCCGGCAGTGGCGATCTGCGCGGTGGTCGGCGAGCCCGATGCGCATTCCGGCGAAGTGCCGGCGGCCTTCGTCACGCTCAAGCCCGGCGCCACGCTCAGCGGCGCAGAGCTGCTGGCGGAAGTGACGCCGCGGGTCTACGAGCGGCCCGCGGTGCCCAAGCGCGTGGTGGTGCTGGATGCGATGCCGACCACGGCGGTCGGCAAGATCTTCAAGCCGACGCTGCGGCTGCGCGCGATCGAGCTGAAGCTGCAGGAGGTGCTGGCCGCGGCGGCGCCGGGCACGGGCCTGGCGGGTCGCCGCACGCGAGCAGGGCGCCGCGCCGGTGGCCGAGGTGACGGTGGACGCCGCGGCAGACAGCGCACTGGAAGATCGCATGCGGCGCGCGCTCGGCGCCATCGCCGTGAACACCGTCTTCCGCTTCACCGGCTGATCACCAGCCGCCGCGCGCGAGCCACTCCTCCGCTTCGTCGAGGCGGTCGACGCCCCAGAACGGCTCGCCGTCGACGATCACGGTCGGCGAGCCGAACACGCCGGCCGAGATCCCGCCGGCCACCGCATTGCGCAGCAGGCTCGCGGCTTCCTCGCTGGCAGCCCCCGGCGAGCGCGGCCGGGTACACGCCTGCCGGCAACGTGATGGCGGCGACGGCTTCGGGGGTCGACAGGTCGCGGCCCTGCGCCCAGAACGCGTCGTACAGCGCGTGCACCATCGTCGCCTGCAGCTCCGGATGGTGCTTGCGCACCCAGTAGAAGGCGCGCGCCGCCGGCAGCGGATTGCCGATGGACGCATCGAGGCTGCGCCCGAGCCGGATGCCGTGCCGCCGCGCATAGCGCATGACATCGCGGCGCACGTAGTCGCCCTTGAGCGGCGTGTCGAGCAGCGGCTTGAGGCCCATCACCTTCATCAGCGCCACGCCCAGCAGCATCGGCCGCCAGTCGACTTCGCGGCCATGGCGCGCAGCCATTTCTTCGATGCGCAGGCTGGCGAAGTAGCCATACGGCGACACGAAGTCGAAATGGAAGAGCAGCGGCGCGGGCATTCCCAAGCTTAGCGGCGCCGTCCGACGCGGTCGAGTGGCGAAACGGCTACAAGCCGGCGGCGCCGCCCTGCAACTCGCGGCGGGCAAGAGGTTCTAACCTCCTGGAAAAGGCAGGTGCGGATGATCGAGTGGCTGATCGGTGTGGACGGTGGCGGCAGCGGCACACGCGCGCTGCTGCAGCGCCGTGGCGGTTCGCTCGTGGGTCGAGGGGAGGCGGGACCTTCGGCGCTCGGTCAGGGCATCGCGCAGGCCTGGCGCCACATCGCGTCGGCCGTGCAGGCCGCGTTTGCCGATGCGAAGGAGCCGGTGCCGCCATGGGACCGCTGCGCGCTTGCCGCCGGCCTCAGCGGCGCGAGCCACCCGCCGTGGCGCGAGGCCTTCGTGGCCGCCAATCCCGGGTTCGCCGAACTCGAGGCCGAGACCGACGCGTTCACGATGCTGCTGGGCGCGCATGGGGGCGGCGCGGGCGCGATCCTGATCGCCGGCACCGGCAGCATCGCCGAAGCGCTCCGCGCCGACGGCAGCCGCGCTACAGTGGGCGGATGGGGTTTTCCGGTGGCTGACGAAGGCAGCGGCGCCCGGCTGGGGCTGCATGCGATGCGGCACGCGCAGGCCGCGATGGACGGGCGCGCGAACGTCAGCGCGCTCGCGCGGCGCGTCTGGATGCTGTGCGGCGACGATCGCGACAGTTTGCAGTCGTGGTGCGGGTCGGCGCGGCAGTTCGAGTTCGCCCAGCTCGCGCGGCTGGTGTTCGACGTCGAAGCCTCCGATCCCGCGGCGGCGGCCTTGCTCCAACGCGCGACCGAAGCGCTGGAAGACCTGGCGCTCGCGATCGACCCGCGCGGCCGGTTGCCGCTGGCCGTCAGCGGCAGCATCGGCGAGCGACTCATGCCACGCATGCGGCCGGCGTTGCGCGAGCGGGTGGTGCCGGCCCGGGACGGCGCCGCTGCCGGCGCGCTGACCCTCATCGCGAGGCGCGTGCGGCATTCGCTGGAAGAGGCCGCGTGACGCGCAGCGTTCGAGCTTGCATCCTCACGCCCGACGGTTTCGTCGATGGCGTCCTGCACGTGGATGCGGCGGGCCGCATCGCCGGCGTCGAGGGCCGCCCTGTCAGCGAAACGCAGGCGCGAGGCGGCGACGAGCCGCTGCTGCTGCCCGGGTTCATCGACCTGCACGTGCACGGCGGCGGCGGCCGCGACGTGATGGAAGGCGGCGACGCCGGCGTGCAGGTGGCGCGGCGCCATGCGCGGCACGGCACCACCTCGCTGCTCGCCACGACGATGACGGCGCCGTTCGAAGACCTCGAAGGCGCCCTCGCGCCGCTCGGGCGCACTCTGCCGCGAGGGGGCGCCCGGTGCGGCGCGCGTGCTCGGCGTGCACCTCGAAGGCCCTTACATCAACCCCGCGAAGCTGGGCGCGCAGCCCGACTACGCACGGCCGGTGTCGCTGGACGAACTGCGCAGGCTCGACGCGCTGGCGCCGGTCCGGCTGCTCACGCTGGCCCCGGAGGTGCAGGGCCACCTCGACGCGATCGAAGCCCTGTGTGCCGCCGGCTACCGCGTGCAGGTCGGCCACACCAGCGGCAGCTACGACGATGGCGTGCAGGCGCTGCGGCGCGGCGCGCGCGGCTTCACCCACCTGTTCAATGCGATGACGCCGCTGCACCATCGCTTGCCCGGCATGGTGGGCGCCGCGCTCGCGCATGCGCAGTACGCAGAGATCATTCCCGACCTGCTGCACGTGCACCCCGGCGCGATCCGCGTCGCGCTGCGCAGCATCCCCTGCCTGTACTGCGTGACCGATTCCACCGCGGCCACCGGCATGCCCGATGGCGAGTACAAGCTGGGGCGCCAGCCCGTCACCAAGTGCCCGGGCGGCGTGCGGCTGGCCGACGGCACGCTGGCCGGATCGACCTTGACGATGGACCGCGCGCTGCGCAACCTGGTCGACGTCGTCGGGCTCGACTTGCAGGACGCCGCGCGCCGCGTGGCCACGCATGCGGCGGATTTCCGGGCCTCGCGAACCGGGGCCGGCTCACCCCGGCGCGTGGGCGGACATGGTCTTGCTGGACAGCGCACTGCAAGTGCGGGAAGTTTTCGTCGAAGGAGAAGCGATCGATGCCGTCGCGCATGCTGACTGAGGCGCGCGAAGCGCCCGCCGCCGTGGGCCGCCTGCTGCGGCAGGACGCGGACCGCTGGGCCGCCTTCGGTGAACGCCTGCGCGCGCAGCCGCCCGCCAGCCTGTTGACCGTGGCGCGCGGCAGTTCCGACCACGCCGCGCACTACGCGGCCTACCTCGTGATGGCGCGCCTCGGCCGCCTGGTCACGTCGATGCCGATGTCGCTCGTGACGCTGTACCAGTCGCGCATTCGGTGCGAAGGCCTCGCGGCTTTCGGCTTCTCGCAATCGGGCCAGAGCCCCGACCTCGTCGGTCCGATGAACTACTTCCGCGAAGGCGGCGCCACGACGTGCGCCTTCGTCAACGATCCCGCGTCGCCCCCGGCGGGGCCGTCGAGTGGCTGTTCCCGCTGCACGCCGGCGAAGAGGCGAGCGTGGCGGCCACCAAGAGCTTCATCGCGCAACTCGTGTGCGGCGCACGGCTGGCCGCGGCGTGGCAGGACGACGCGGCCCTGCGCGACGCGCTGCAGGGCCTGCCGCATGTGCTCGAGCGCGCGAGCCGCGCCGACTGGTCGGAAGCGGTGGAAGCGTTGCGCGACGCCGACCGCCTGTTCGTCATCGGCCGCGGGCTCGGCTTGCCGGTGGCGCTGGAAGCGGCGTTGAAGTTCAAGGAAACGTGCGGCATCCGTGCCGAAGCCTTTTCGGGCGCCGAGGTGCAGCACGGCCCCATGGCGTTGATCGAGGAGGGCTACCCGCTGCTGATCTTCGCGCCGCGCGGCCCGGCGCAGGCCGGCCTGCTCGAACTCGCGCAGGCGATGCGCGGCCGTGGTGCACGGGTGCTGCTCGCCGCACCAGAGGGGACGCCCGGCGCCACGCTGCCCATCGTCGAAACCCCGGCCGAGGAGCTCGATCCGGTGAGCGCCATCCAGAGCTTCTACCCGATGGTGGAAGCGCTGGCGCGTGCCGTGGGCAACGACCCCGACAGTCCGCCGCACCTGAAGAAAGTCACGCGCACGCGCTGACTTTGCGGCTGCGTGGATGACACTGGCGCGTGTCTTGCATTCTGCGTTCGGAGCGAGCGCGCCGTCCGTGATTTACACAACGTTTTCCATTGGAGGAACGGGTGTCGTTTGCAGTCCGCAGTGTTTGTACCTAGGAACCTGCGGGGCCTTGTTTTTATCTACCGTTCACCTACAGTGAAGTCGGCGTTCCACCTACATGGCGCGTTGTGTCTGTAGCAGAGCGCTGGAGTACATTGACACAGCACTGCGCGTGCCGCCGCAGGGCGCAAACGAAGGAGGCTTCATGGACGTTGTCCGCAATTTCCTCACGCGATACGAGAAAACGCGCGAGGAGGAGCTGTCGATCGAGGAGTACCTCGACCTTTGCAAGCGGGAGCCCCTGTCGTACGCGACGGCTGCCGAGCGCATGCTGGCCGCCATCGGCGAGCCCGAAATGGTCGATACGCGGCACGATCCGCGGCTCTCGCGCATCTTCGGCAACAAGGTCATCCGCATCTATCCCGCGTTCAAGGATTTCTACGGGCTCGAAGAACCCATCGAGCAGGTGGTGTCCCACTTCCGGCATGCGGCGCAGGGCCTGGAAGAAAAGAAACAGATCCTGTACCTCCCGGGTCCGGTCGGCGGCGGCAAGTCGTCCATCGCCGAGCGCCTGAAGCAACTCATGGAGCAGGTGCCTTTCTATGCGCTGCTGAGGGCTCGCCCGTCAACGAGTCGCCGCTCGGCCTGTTCAGCAACGACGAAGACGGCCCGCTGCTCGAACAGCAGTTCGGCATCCCGCGCCGCTACACGCAGCGCATCATGTCGCCGTGGGCCGTCAAGCGGCTCGAGGAGTTCGGCGGCGACATCCGCAAGTTCAAGGTGGTCAAGCGCTACCCGTCCATCCTCAAGCAGTGCGGCATCGCCAAGACGGAGCCGGGCGACGAGAACAACCAGACATCTCCGCGCTGGTCGGCAAGGTCGACATCCGCAAGCTCGAAAGCTATGCGCAGGACGACCCGGACGCGTACAGCTACTCCGGCGGCCTGTGCCTGGCCAACCAGGGGCCTGCTCGAATTCGTCGAGATGTTCAAGGCGCCCATCAAGGTGCTGCACCCGCTGCTGACGGCCACCCAGAAGGCAACTTCAAGGGCACCGAAGGTTTCGGCGCCATCCCGTTCGACGGCATCGTCATGGCGCACTCGAACGAAAGCGAGTGGAAGGCCTTCAAGAACAACAAGAACAACGAAGCTTTCCTCGACCGCATCTACGTGGTGAAGGTGCCTTACTGCCTGCGCGTCACCGAGGAAGTGAAGATCTACGAGAAGCTGGTGCAGAACTCCTCGCTGAAGGACGCCGTCTGCGCGCCCGGCACGCTGAAGATGATGGCGCAGTTCTCCGTGCTCACGCGCCTGAAGGAGCCCGAGAACTCCAGCATCTTCTCCAAGATGCTGGTGTACGACGGCGAGAACCTCAAGGACACCGACCCGAAGGCCAAGAGCTTCCGGAGTACCGCGATTACGCCGGCGTCGACGAAGGCATGACGGGCATCTCCACCCGCTTCGCGTTCAAGATCCTGTCGAAGGTGTTCAACTTCGGCTCCGAGGAAGTCGCCGCCAACCCGGTGCACCTGATGTACGTGCTCGAACAGCAGATCGAGCGCGAGCAGTTCCCGGCGGAGGTCGAGCAGAAGTACCGGCGTACATCAAGGAACACTGGCCGCCCGCTACGCGGAGTTCATCGGCAAGGAAATCCAGACGGCGTACCTCGAGTCGTACTCGGAGTACGGCCAGAACATCTTCGACCGCTACGTCACGTACGCCGATTTCTGGATCCAGGACCGGGAGTTCCGCGATACCGACACCGGCGAGATCTTCGACCGCGGCGCGCTCAACGCCGAACTCGAGAAGATCGAGAAGCCGGCGGGCCTGTCGAACCCGAAGGACTTCCGCAACGAGATCGTCAACTTCGTGCTGCGGGCGCGCGCCAACAACGCGGGCAAGAATCCGCTGTGGACCAGCTACGAGAAGCTGCGCACCGTCATCGAGAAGAAGATGTTCTCGAACACCGAGGAACTGCTGCCGGTCATCAGCTTCAACGCCAAGGCCAGCGCCGACGAGCAGAAGAAGCACGAGGATTTCGTCAACCGCATGGTCGAGAAGGGCTACACGCGCCGGCAGGTCCGCCTGCTGTGCGAGTGGTACCTGCGCGTGCGCAAGAGCTCCTGACCGGCCGGGCAAGACACCAACCAGAGGGCTGCGAGTGACCAATTCCAGCGGCGGACGGACGATGCTCCACCAGGTCATCGACCGTCGCCTGTCGGGCAAGAACAAGTCGATCGGCAACCGCGAGAGGTTCCTGCGCCGCTACCGCGAGCAGATCAAGGACGCGGTGCGCAAGGCGGTCGGCGACCGCGGCATCCGCGACATCGAAGAGGGCGCGGACATCACCCTGCCGCGGCGCGATGTCACGGAACCGGTCTTCGGCCACGCGCCGGGCGGCAGCCGCGAGCTCGTGCATCCGGGCAACCAGAATACGTGCGCGGCGACCGCATCCAGCGGCCGCAGGGTGGCGGCAGCGGCTCCGGCGGGCAGGGCGCTTCGCAGGACGGGCAGGGCGAGGACGACTTCGTCTTCCGCATCTCGCGCGAAGAGTTCATGAACTACTTCTTCGACGACCTCGCGCTGCCCCGCATGATCCGCACGCAGCTGCTCGCCGACGTGCCCGAGTGGAAGGTGCGCCGCGCCGGCGTCGTCTCCGAAGGCAACCCGACCAGCCTGCACGTGGTGCGCTCGATGCGCACCGGCCTGGCCCGCCGCATCGCGATGGGCGGCGATCCGCGGCGCGAACTCAAGCGCGCCGAGGAACAGCTGGCCGACCTCGAGCGCCGGCCCGATGCCGCGCCGCCCGAGATCGAGGTTCTGCGCGCGCGGGTGGTTGAACTGCGAGAGCGCCTGAAGCGCGTGCCCTTCCTCGACCCGTTCGACCTGCGCTACCGCAACCGGGTGCGCGAGCCGACGCCCACCAGCAAGGCGGTGATGTTCTGCCTGATGGACGTCTCGGGTTCGATGGACGAATCGCGCAAGGACCTCGCCAAGCGCTTCTTCATCCTGCTCTACCTGTTCCTCTCGCGGCACTACGAGAAGACCGAGGTGGTGTTCATCCGCCACCACACGCAGGCCGCGGAAGTCACGGAAGACGAGTTCTTCCACGCCACCGAAAGCGGCGGCACCGTGGTGTCGAGCGCCCTCACGATGATGAACGACATCATCCGCGCCCGCTACATGGGCAGCGAGTGGAACATCTACGGCGCGCAGGCGTCCGACGGCGACAACTGGCAGCAGGATTCGTCCAAGTGCCGCGAGTTGCTGGACCACAAGATCCTGCCGCTGGTGCGCTACTACGCGTACGTGCAGGTGGCCGACGAAGACCAGAACCTGTGGGAGGAGTACACGCGGGTGCGTGACGCCAACCCGCAGTTCGCGATGCAGAAGATCTGCACGCCTTCGCAGATCTTCCCGGTGTTCCGGGAGCTGTTCAAGAAGAATCCGGCGGTGGCATGATGGCTGCAATCCTCGAACCCGGCGTCACCGACTCCGACGTCCCCGCGAACCGGCTGCCCAATCCCTCGGACTGGGATTTCGAGCTGATCGAAACCTACTTCAACGCCATCCGCAAGACGGCGGAACGCTTCGGGCTCGACACCTACCCGACGCAGCTGGAACTGATCACCGCCGAACAGATGCTCGACGCGTATGCGTCGGTCGGCATGCCGGTCAACTACCGGCACTGGTCGTTCGGCAAGCACTTCATCGCCAGCGAGAAGAACTACCGGCGCGGACACATGGGGCTGGCGTACGAGATCGTGATCAATTCCGATCCGTGCATCGCGTACCTGATGGAAGAGAACACCATGCCGATGCAGGCACTGGTGATGGCCCATGCGTGCTTCGGCCACAACTCGTTCTTCAAGGGCAATTACCTGTTCCGCATGTGGACGGACGCGAGCTCGATCGTCGACTACCGGTCTATGCCAAGGCGTACATCGCCGAATGCGAGGAGCGCCACGGCATCGAAGCGGTGGAACAGACGCTCGACGCCTGTCACGCCCTCATGAACTACGGCGTCGACCGCTACCGGCGGCCGCAGAAGATCTCGATGGTGGAAGAAGAGAACCGCCGCAAGGACCGCGAGGCCTACCTGCAGCAGCAGGTCAACGACCTCTGGCGCACGCTGCCCACCAAGGCCGGCAAGGCGGCCAAGAAAGAGACGCGGCGCTTCCCCGAGGAGCCGCAGGAAAACATCCTGTACTTCATCGAGAAGAACGCGCCCTTGCTGGAGCCGTGGCAGCGCGAGGTCGTGCGCATCGTGCGCAAGGTGGCGCAGTACTTCTATCCGCAGCGGCAGACGCAGGTGATGAACGAGGGCTGGGCCACGTTCTGGCACTACACGCTGCTCAACACCATGTACGACGAAGGCCAGCTGGCCGACGGCTACATGATCGAGATCCTCAGCTCGCACACCAACGTGGTGTTCCAGCCGCCGGTCACGCACCCCGGCTACAGCGGCATCAATCCCTATGCGCTGGGCTTCGCGATGTTCTCGGACATCAAGCGCATCTGCCGAGCCGACCGCCGAGGACCGCGCGTGGTTCCCCGACATCGCCGGCAGCGACTGGATCAAGACGCTCGACTACGCGATGCGGCACTTCAAGGACGAAAGCTTCATCGGCCAGTACCTTTCGCCCAAGCTGATGCGCGACCTGCGGCTGTTCGCGGTGCTCGACGACGCCGCGCAGTCCGAACTCGAAGTGGCGGCCATCCACGACGACAACGGCTACCGGCGGCTGCGCGAGTCGCTGGCCGGCAGCACGACCTGGGCTGGCGCGAACCGAACATCCGGGTCTGGAACGTCAATGCGCGCGGCGACCGGTCACTGACGCTGCGCCACGTGCGGCACAACGACAGGCCGCTGGACAACTCCGCCGAAGAGGTCGTCAAGCACGTCGCCCGCCTGTGGGGCTTCCGCGTTCGGCTGGAGAGCGTCGACAACCACGAGCGCGTGATGCAGCACTGGGAGGTGACGCCTCCCCACCAGCACTAGCGCCGCCTACGCGGCGGACGTCACCCGTTCGTTCGGCTCCACGAGGCCCTCCGCCACCTCCGGCAACCGGTCCTCGGCCTTCAGCAGCGCCGCGTTGTTGCGCCCGATCCCCATGTACGTCAGCCCCGCCGCCGCCATCGCGTGCGGTTCGTAGATGTTGCGGCCATCGAGCACCAGCGGCGAGCGCAGCGCGTTCTTCAGCGCGCGCAGGTTCGGGCTCTTGTAGTTCTTCCACTCGGTCAGCACGATCAGCGCGTCGGCGCCTTGCGCGGCGTCGAGCGGCTGCGCCACGAAGGTGATGTTGCGCATCAGATCCGGCTGGTCGGCCATGTCGGAAGCCAGCGCGCGCGCCGCCTGCTCCTGCGCCACCGGATCATGCGCGCGAACCGTGGCGCCGGCGCGCAGCAGCGCCTCGATGATCGAGCGGCTCGGCGCTTCGCGCATGTCGTCGGTGCCGGGCTTGAAAGCCAGTCCCCAGATCGCGAACACCCGGCCCTCCGTGCGGTGGCCGAAGCGCGCCCACACCTTGTCCAGCAGCACCTTCTTCTGCGATGCGTTCACCCGCTGCACGGCGTCGAGCACCTGCAGCGGCAGGCCGTTCTCCTGCGCGGTGCGGCACAGCGCATCGACGTCCTTGGGGAAGCAACTGCCGCCGTAGCCGGTGCCGGCGTAAAGGAAGCTGTAGCCGATGCGCGGATCGGAGCCGATGCCCTGCCGCACCAGTTCGATGTCGGCGCCGACCTTGTCGGCCAGGTTGGCCAGCTCGTTCATGAAGCTGATGCGCGTCGCAAGCATCGCGTTGGCCGCGTACTTGGTGAATTCGGCGCTGCGCACGTCCATCACGCGCGTGCGCTCGTGGTTGCGGTTGAAGGGCCGGTACAGCTCGCGCAGGGCAGCCAGCGCGCGCTCGCCGCCCGCGTCGGTGGCCACGCCCAGCACGATCCGGTCGGGCCGCATGAAGTCCTCGATGGCTGCGCCTTCCTTGAGGAACTCCGGGTTGCTGGCCACCGAGAATTCCATGTCGGCGAGGCCGCGCGCCGCGAGCTCCTCGCGCACCGCCGCCTCGACCTTTTCGGCCGTGCCCACTGGCACCGTCGACTTGTCGACGATGACCTTGAAGCCGTCCATGTGGCGGCCGATGGTGCGCGCCGCCGCCAGCACGTACTTCAGGTCCGCGCTGCCGTCCTCGTCGGGCGGCGTGCCCACGGCGATGAACTGCACGTCGGCGAAGGCTACGCTGGCAGCGACGTCGGAGGAGAACCGCAGGCGGCCCTCCTCGACGTTGCGCTGGATGATTTCCTCCAGCCCGGGCTCGTGGATCGGCATGCCGCCCGCGTTGAGCAGCTTGATCTTGTTCTGGTCCACGTCCGGGCAGAACACGTTGTTCCCCAGTTCGGCCAGGCAGGCACCCGTGACCAGCCCGACGTAGCCGGTCCCGACGATCGTGACGTTCATTTTTGCTTGTCCTTGCTCCGCACATGCGGCAGAGCGAAGCGTAGGCGGCGCGCTCGGGCTGCGTCACAGCGGCCCGGCTTGTTGAGCCGTAGGCACCTTCCTACAGGGGGTCGGGGGATTTACGGGGACGTTCACCTTGTTGCACTTGTGACCATGGAGGCTGATCACCAAGGAGCTTTCCCATGATGTCGCGTGAAGCGAACCTGCCGCGCAAGGCCATGCGCGTGGCCCTGCCGCTCTTTGTCGAAATCAACGGCAAGAACTACGCCGCGCGCGACTGGTCCACCACCGGCGTCGGCCTCTCCGACGTCGACCTCGCGCCGCAGCCCGGCGACGTCGTCCGTGCGCGCCTGAGCTTTCCCCTGCTGGAATCGACGCTGCTGATTCCGGTCGACCTGAAGTACCGTTCCGAGCACGACGGGGTGTACGGTTTCGAGTTTCACGACCTCACATCGCGTCACCGCCGCCTGCTGCGGCACTACATCGAGCTCTCGCTCGACGGCAAGCTCGGCGACGTCGACGACATCGTCGCCGTCACCGCCATGTCGGCCGTGGAAACGCACCCGGAAGCGCCGCTGGCGCTGCGCCCGGGCCCGATGACGGCGGCCCGGCCGCGCGCCGGACGCCTGCTGGGCAGCGCGCTCGCAGGCCTGGCCGTGCTCGGCGTCGCGGCCGGCATCTTCTACTACAACCTCACGTACCAGCTCGAAGGCACGGGCTTCGTCAGCGGCAGCATCGCGCGCGTCACGGCTAACCACGACGGGCGCGTCGGGCGCCTGCTGGTGCAGCCGGGGGCGAGGGTGGACGCCGACACGCCCCTGTTCGCGGTGGAGAACCCGAACCTGCGCAACGAGATCGAGGCGCTCGAGGAGCATGTGGCGCAGCTCGGCTCCGAGCAGGCGCGGCTCGCCGGCGCGCGCCGCTCCGCCGAAGCGGGGCTGCTCAACTCGATGCGCCGCGACATGGGCGAGCGCGAGCGGGAGCTGGCCAATGCGCGGCAGCTGCTCGCATCCGGCGCCATCACCCAGCGCGACGTGCTGATGGTGTCCAACCAGGTGCAGGACTCGCGCATGAACTACCTGCGGGCCGTCGCCGAGGGCGCGGGGCGCACCCAGAGCCGGGACAATTCCGACACGGTCACCCGCCTGCGGCTGGACCTCGCGGCCAAGAAGGTGCTGCTGGCGCGCCAGGAGGCCGAGCGCGTGGTGAAGGCGCCGGTGCGCGGCAAGGTCTACCACGTCGACCGCCAGCCGGGCGAGTTCGTCGCGGCGCACGACCCGGTGGTGCTGCTCGAAGCCGACGTGACGCCCAGCGTGCTGCTGCGCGTGGCCAACGATTCCGCGCTCAAGCTCAAGCTGGGCATGCCGGCCAGCATCTACGTGCCGTTCGAGGACAAGCAGTACGCAGCCACCGTGACGGCCGTGGGGCTGTCGGCGGCCAGCGCCGCCGCCGTGGTGACGCAGGAGGTCGGCGCCGACGAGACGCTGGTCAAGCTGGACTTCGAAGACCGCAAGGTGCGGCTGCCGGCCAACGCCCGCGTCAACGTCTGGATCCGCAACCCCACGCTGCCCGGTCATGAACCAGCGCGCCGGCCGCGGGCACGCGCTGCTCAGCGCCGTGCCCTCCGTGCTGCTGTTCGGCGGGGCGGCGCTGCTGTTCCTGCTGTGGGGCCGCGACGTGCTGCACGGCATGCACGCCGAAGTGGTGGTCGCCTTCAGCCTGTTCGCGCTGTGGCGCTACGGCTGGCAGCTCACGCACTACCTGCGGGCCGGCTGGTATGCCGGCTGGCACTACCCGCGGCTGCGCGCCGCGGCGCAAGAGGCAGCGGCCGGCCGCTCGTGGCCCGCGCGCATCTTCGTGGTGGTGCCTTCGTACCTCGAGGAGCCCCGGGTCAGCACGTCGGCCATGCAGGCGCTGCTGGCCAACCCGGCCGAATTGCCGTGCCACGCCACCGTGGTCGTCGCCGTCGGCAGTGCCGACGACGAAGCCTTGATCGCCGCCGCGTGCCGCGGCCACGTTGCGCTGCGCAAGGTCGAACTGGTGTTCCAGCGCCAGAGCCAGGGCAAGCGGATCGCGCTGGGCCACGCGCTGCGCGCGGTGGCGCGTCGCTACCAGCACGAGCCGGACAGCGTCACCGTCTTCATGGACGGCGACTCGTGGCTGGAGCCCGGCGCGCTGGCGCGGACCATGCCGTTCTTCATGGCGTACCGCGACCTCGGCGCGGTGACCACCAACGAGGAGGTCTACCTGCCGGCCGGCGGCGCCTGGTACCGCGACTGGTTCCGCCTCAAGTTCGGCCAGCGCCGTGTGCTGTTCCAGTCGCACAGCCTCTCGCACAAGGTGTTGACGCTGACGGGCCGCTTCTCGGTGTTCCGCACGTCGATCGTGGTGTCCGAGGATTTCCTGGCGCTGATCGAGAACGACACCATCGACCACTGGCTGCACGGGCGCTTCCGCTTCCTGATGGGCGACGACAAGAGCTCGTGGTTCCACGTGCTGCGCAGCGGCTGGAACATGCTGTACCTGCCGGACGTGACCTGCGTCTCGCTGGAAAGCCGCGACGAAAGCTTCCTCTCGGCCAGCCTCTCGCTGCCGTACCGCTGGTTCGGCAACACGCTGCGCAACAACCCGCGCGCGCTGGCGCTCGGCCCGGGCCACACCGGATGGTTCATCTGGCTGGTGCTGCTGGACCAGCGGCTGTCGATGTGGACGTCGCTGGTGGGCATCACGGGCGCCACCGTGCTCGCCATCACCAAGTCGGCGCTGTACCTGCCGATCTACATCGCGTGGGCGGTGCTGGTGCGCAGCACGCAGCTCCTCGTGATCGCCTGGCACGGCCACGACGTCACGCTGCGGACCATCCCGATCATGCTGTACACGCAGTGGGTCGGCGCGCTGGTGAAGATCCGTGCCTGGCACCACCGGCCGACCAGAAGTGGAGCAAGGGCGGCGCCAGCCGGGCACCGCCACCGCGGGCTGGGGGCGGCTGGTGCCCACCGGACGCATGCTGGTCGCGTACCGGCCTTCGCGCTGGTGGTGCTGCTCGGGCACAGCGCACTGCGGCTGCCGGGGACCGAGCTGTTCGCGGCGCAGCGCAACGCGCAGGCGCCGGCAGCGCCCTCGGGCGTGACGCTGGTGGCGGCGGAAGCACCGGCGCCCGCCGGTGCGCTCGCCCCCGGGGTGCGGGCCGACGACGGCGCCGACGACGCGGCCGCGTTGCAGGCGCTGCTCGATGCCGCGCCGCCCGGCCCGCTCACGCTGCGGCTGCCTGCCGGCCAGCTGGATTTCCAGCAGCCGGTCGTGATCCGGCGTGACGGCGTCACCCTCATCGGCGCCGGTGCCGACCGCACGCGCATCGTGTCGCGCGTCCGCAATCCGGACAGCGCCGTGATCCGGGTCGAAGGTGCCCCGGGTCCGCGGCTGGGTGGACTGGCGCGGGGCGCCGGCGAGCAGGACCGGGAGCTGCAGGTCAGCGGCAAGGCGCCGCCGGCGGGCAGCCTGCTGTGGCTGCGCCAGCCCAACGACGAACGCTTCTTCCGCGCGATCGGCAGCGAGCAGTGGCGGCGCGAGTTCCCTTACCTGCGCCAGGCGCTGGTGCAGGTCGGAGCCGTCGCCGGCAATGTCGCGCGGATCGCGGCGCCCACCGGCGTCGGCTTCGACGCGGACGGCACCCGGTGGTGCTGGTGAAGCCCGTGCGCGGCTTGCGCCTGGCCGACTTCAGCATCGAGCAGCGTGCCGGCGAGCGGGACATCGCTTCCGCCACCCTTCGCTATGAAAACCTGGCGCCGGAATTCGCGGTCGATGCGATCTCACTGATGTGGACGCAGGGCGCGGTGATCGAAAACGTGGCCATCCGCGCGGCCGGGCGGCACCCGATCAGCATCGAGCAGAGCCACGGCTTCACCGTGCGCAACTGCTTCATCGACGGCGCCTGGAACAAGGGCGAGGGCGGCAACGGCTACCTGCGCATCGCGCGCAGCCACCATGGCGTGGTCGAAGGCTGCACGGTGCGCAACATCCGCCACATCGCGCTGCAGTGGAGCGCGGCCCACAACCAGCTGCGCAACATCGATTCCACCGTGGACGTCAATTTCCACGGCGGCTTCTCGCACCACAACCGGGTGGACGACGTGCGCTTCGCACTGCCGCCGCAGCACCCGTGGCCGGCCGTCTACGTGACGCCGAACGACGCGCGCTGGGCGCCGCCCGACGGCCCGGGCAACACGGTCAGCGGGCGCGCACCGAGTACAGCTCCTGCGGTTCGCGCGGTTTCACTAGCGCGCTGATCTGCGTCAGCACGTCCAGCACGTCCAGCCGCGCGGTGAGGATCTCGCGCTGCATCTCGTGCAGGCGCAGCGTGAGCTCCTCGACGTCGCGGTCGGAGTCGGGCAGGCTCGAGATCGGGTGGTCGAGCCGGTAGCAGGCCAGCTCCGCCTTCTGCCGCACCATGCGGTTCTCGGCCTGCAGCAGGCGCATGTCGTTCTGCTTCAGGCGCAGCCGCTCGGCCAGCAGGGCGATCTTCTGCGCCAGCGCGGCGCGCATCGAATCCTGCTGGTCCCGGTACAGGCCCTCGCTGGCGGACGCGACTGCGTCGCGCACCGCGTCGTTGCCCAGCGGCACGCGCAGCCGCACGCCGGCCACCGCGTACGGGCCGCGGTCGAAGTCCTTCTGCCGCTCCACGTAGAGCCGCACCGAGGTGTTGTCCTTGACCGAGGGCAGGAAGCGGTTGCGCTCCGCCAGCAACTGCTGCAGCTGGAAGTCGGCCGAGCGGGCGACGGCGCGCTCCAGCAGTTCTGCATCCGGCTGCAGCTGCACGTTCTCGATCTCGTTGATCAGCTCCTGCGCCTGCGGGTACACCAGCACGTCGCGCAGGCCGGTGTAGTGCTGCCCGCGCAGCGCGGCGCGTTCGGCCTTGTATTCGATCTCGGCGACATCGGCCTTGGTCACGCGGCCGGCGGCCAGCTCCTGCTTGCGGCGCTCCAGCACCGGGCGGATCGCCGCGGCTTCGCGCTGGTAGAGCAGGGCGAGCAGCTTGTTGCGCATCTGCTCCACGGCCAGCAGGTTCTCCTGCAGCTGCCGCTGTTCCATGTCGCGCAGCAGCTGCACGTACTGCGTCTTGCTTTCCAGCTTCAGGCGATCGAGCTGGCGCCGCGCCTCGCCGCGGCCCCGGTCGTACAGCTCCCATTCCAGCCCGAAGGCGTAGCGGCCGCCTTCGTTGCTGGCGAAGGACTGGTCGGTCATGCCGGTGGCGTAGAGGCCCTTGAACGGCACCACGGCATCGAGCCGCGCGAAGTAGGTTTCGCGCTGCTGCTCCAGCCGGTCGGCGAGCGCCGCGTTGACGGAGGCGTTGGCGGCCGCGGTGGACGCGAGCGGCGGGACGTGCTGGCTGGCGAGCACCGGCCCGTCATGCTGTTGCACAGGTTGGCGGCGAGCCGCAGGCGCATCTGCTGGCCGTGGGCCGCCGACAGCGCGGCGGCGGCGGCCAGTGCCACCGCGGCGCGCGCGCAGGTCCGGAACGTGGCGGTCTGCATGGTTGTTTTCCGGTCTTGCTGTTAGATTGACCGGCAATGCTATGCCAGCGCTGCGCCCAGCGGGGGCGCGCGCCGCGTGCGATGCGTGAAGGAGACACGATGTACCGAGCCAACCTGCTGCAAGGCCAAAGCGCATCCTCGTCACCGGCGGCGGAACCGGCCTGGGCAAGTCCATGGCCGAGCACTTCCTGTCGCTCGGCGCCGACGTCGCGATCTGCGGGCGCCGCAAGGCGGTGTGCGACGAAACCGCGGCGCAATGGCGCGAGCGCTTCCCCGGGCGCAGCGTCGCGACTTTCGGCGTCGACATCCGCGTGGCGCAGGCGGTCGAGGAGATGGTCGAGGCCCTGTGGCAGGACGGCGGGCTCACAGGGCTGGTCAACAACGCCGCCGGCAACTTCATCGCGCCGACCGAGTCGCTGTCGCCGCGCGCCTTCGACGCCGTGGCGAACATCGTGTTCCACGGCACCTTCTACGTCACGCAGGCGGTCGGCAAGCGCTGGGTGGCCGACGCCCGAGCGGGGCGCTGGCAGCCGCCGCAGCCCTATCGCAGCGTGATGAGCATCATCACCACCGGGTCGACAACGGCAGCCCCTTCGTCGTGCCTTCGGCCATGAGCAAGGCCGGCATCGACGTGATGACCAAGTCGCTGGCGGTGGAATGGGCGCAGCACGGCGTGCGGCTGAACGCGGTGGGCCCGGGCGAGATCCCCACCGAGGGCATGAGCAAGCGGCTCAACCCGGGCGAAGAGCCCGGCGCCCGCAGCCGCGCGCACAACCCCATGGCGCGCACCGGCCGCATGGACGAGCTGCAGAACCCGGCCACCTTCCTGATGGCGCCGGGGCAGTGCGACTGGCTCACCGGCCAGAGCATCATGATGGACGGCGGCAACGCGCTGGCCACCGGCGGCAACTTCTACGAGCTGCGCAGCTGGACGGATTCGGAATGGCAGGCCGCGCGCGCCAACATCGAGGCGCAGAACGCGAAGGACCGCACCCAGCGTTAATTCGCCGCGACCGGCAGCAGTTCGGTCGCCGCGTCGCCGCGCCGGGTCTGCGCCTTGCGGCCCGGCCCACCAGGCCACCGAGGGCATCGGCCAGCGCCTGGGAGGCAGCGACGCGCCATCCGCTGGCGCCCGCGATCTCGCGCAGCCCCGAGACGGTCGTGATCGAATCCCCGGGCGCGAGCGTATGGCCCTTCTCGCCGTGCAGTTCGTCGTGCACCGCCACCAGGGTGACGGGGCCGGCGTGCAGCGCCACCACCGGCTGGCGTTCCTTGGGAGCGGCCTTGGTCAGGGCGAAGGCAGCGCGCAGGGCGCGCAGTTCCGCCGGCGTGGTCAGCGTGCCTTCGTCGCCCGCGAAAACCGCCATCAGCTCGGTGCCGAAGGGGATGACATGGGCCGCGCCGAACAGGTACAGCGTGTCGCGCGCCGACTGCTGCACCTGCCGCACCAGCTGCGGCACGTCCTGATCGAGTCCGCGTGCACCGAGCCGATCAGGTCGGCCATCAGCACGATCGCCGTCGAATAGACGACGTCGCCGTCCTCGTTGGCACGGCGGGTCCAGCGCGCATTGATCTCCTCGATCAGGCGGCTTTCGTACTGCTTGCCGAGCTTTTCCTTCTGCTGCTCGAGCGTCCTCGACCACGTTGGACATCGAGTTCATGAACGCTTCCTGCTGCACTGGCGGCGCGCCAGCACGGCGTTGATGGCCTCGCACAGCTCGTCGGGGCGGTAGGGCTTGGTGAGGTAGTCGTCGGCGCCCGCCGTCATGCCCTGCCGCATGTGCTTGCGGTCGGACATGGCGGTCAGCAGGATCATGGGCACGGTGGCGAGCTCGGCGTCGGCGCGCAGCGCGGCCACCACTTCGTAGCCGGTCATGCCCGGCATCATCACGTCGCAGACGATCACGTCGGGGCGCGAGGCACGGGCACGGGCGACGCCCTGCGGCCCGTCCGCGGCTTCGTCCACGTCGTGCCCCGCCTTCTTCAAAGCAAAGCTGGCGACGAAACGCTGCGCGTCGTCATCCTCGATCAACAAGACTGCTGCCATACGTCATTATTCACTTGGAAACCGCTGCGTGATTTCCAAGTGGTTGATAGTCGGTGCGAAAAAGCCGGGCAAAGCCCGGCTTTTCGCCAGTGAGGCCGCCCGCGCGATGCGCGGACCGCCCGGGACCGCCAGCGGATCCGGGGTCAGATCACGCCTTGCGCCAGCATGGCGTCGGCCACTTTCACGAATCCGGCCACGTTGGCGCCGTCCACGTAGTCGATCGTGCCGTCGTCCCGCTGGCCGTGCTGGACGCAGGCGGCGTGGATGCCCTGCATGATGCCCAGCAGGCGGGCGTCGACCTCCTCGCGGGGCCACGACAGGCGCATGGCGTTCTGGCTCATTTCCAGGCCCGAGGTCGCCACGCCGCCGGCATTGCTGGCCTTGCCCGGGGCGAACAGCACGCGCGCCTCCTCGAAGACTTCCACCGCCCGCAGCGTCGAGGGCATGTTGGCCCCTTCGGCGACGCACAGCACGCCGTTCTTCACCAGCGTGCGGGCGTCCTCCTCCTCCAGCTCGTTCTGGGTGGCGCAGGGCAGGGCGACGTCCACCTTGACGCCCCAGGGCCGGATGCCGGCGTGGAACCGGCTGCGGGTGCGCTCGGCGTAGTCGCTGACGCGGCCGTACAGGTGGTTCTTCACCTCCATCAGCTCGGCGAGCTTCTCGGGGCTGAATCCGTCCTCGTCGACGACCGTGCCGCTCGAATCGGACACGGTGACCACGCGGGCGCCGAGCGCCATCGCCTTTTCCACGGCGTACTGCGCCACGTTGCCGGAGCCGGAGACGCTCACCCGCAGGCCGTCGAACGAGCGGCCGGTGCGCTGCAGCATTTCCTGCGCGAAGTACACAGTGCCATAGCCGGTGGCTTCGGGTCGGATCAGCGAGCCGCCGAAGGAGAGGCCCTTGCCCGTGAAGACGCAGTCGGCGCGGTTGGAAAGTTTCTTCATCATGCCGGTCATGAAGCCGACCTCGCGGCCGCCCACGCCGATGTCGCCGGCCGGCACGTCGGTGTCGCCGCCGATGTGGCGGAACAGCTCGCTGATGAAGGCCTGGCAGAAGCGCATCACCTCGCCCGGGCTCTTGCCCTTGGGATCGAAGTCGCTGCCGCCCTTGCCGCCGCCCATGGGCAGGGTGGTCAGGGCGTTCTTGAAGGTCTGCTCGAAGGCCGGGAATTTCAGGATCGACGCATTGACCGAGGGGTGGAAGCGCAGCCCGCCCTTGTAGGGGCCGATGGCGGAGCTGTGCTGGATGCGGTAGCCGCGGTTGACCTGCACGTCACCCCGGTCGTCGACCCAGCAGACGCGGAACGAGATCATGCGTTCCGGCTCGACCAGCCGGTCGAGCAGGCCATGCTCGGCGTATTTCGGGTGGCGGCCGATGAAGGGCCAGAGGCTCTCCATCACTTCGCTGACCGCCTGCAGGAACTCGGGCTGGCCGGGATTGCGGGCGGCCACGTGGGCCAGAAATCGTGCGCGCTCGGGTATTTCACTTCGGGGAGTTCGGTGCGGGTAAATGCAAATTTTGCCTCAACCCATGCACCCGAACGGTGCGAATACCTTCGTTCGCACGATTTTGGTGCTCGACCCGACCTCGTAGGGTGTGCAGCTTGCTGCGCACCATCCCGCCGCCGCAAGGTGCGCAGCAAGCTGCACACCCTACGGATCAGCGGATCGGCATCAGTCGCCCCAGACTTCGCGCGCGGTGTCGATCACCAGGCGCAGCTTGGTGCGCTGGTCCTCCACGGCGATGTTGTTGCCGTGGACGGTGCTCGAGAAGCCGCACTGCGGCGACAGGGCCAGCTGGTCGAGCGGGGCGTACTTGGCGGCTTCGTCGATGCGGCGCTTCAGGGCGTCCTTGTCTTCGAGCTGGCCGAACTTGGTGGTGACCAGGCCCAGCACGACCGTCTTGCCCTTGGGCAGGAAGCGCAGCGGGCGGAAGTCGCCCGAGCGGTCGTCGTCGTACTCGAGGAAGAAGGCGTCCAGGTCCATCTCCTTGAGCAGCGCTTCGGCCACCGGCTCGTAGTTGCCGGCCGCGGCGTGCGTGCTCTTGAAGTTGCCGCGGCACAGGTGCATGCCCAGCAGCATGCCTTGCGGCTTCTGCGCGACGACCTTGTTGATGAAGGTGGCGTAGCGGTGCGGCAGCTCGTTGGGATCGTCGCCGCGCTGGCGGGCCGCTTCGCGCATCTTCTCGTCGCACAGGTAGGCCAGGTTGGTGTCGTCCATCTGCACGTAGCGGCAGCCCGCGTCGTACAGCGAGCGCAGTTCGTCGCCGTAGGCCTTGGCCACGTCGTCGTAGAACGCCGGGTCGAGTTCCGGATAGGCGTCCTTGCTGATGCCGGCGCGGCCGCCGCGGAAGTGCAGCATGGTGGGCGAGGGGATCGTCACCTTCGGCGTGAAGCCGGCGCCGACCTGCGATTTGAGGTACTCGAAGTCGGCCTTCTGGATGTCCTTGGCGTGGCGCACCTTGTCGATCACGCGGATCACCGGCGGGGCCAGTTCCTCGGTGCCGTCCGGCTTGCGGATGGTGACCGGGATGTCGGTCTTGACGCCACCGAGCTGCTCGAGGAAGTCGATGTGGAAGTAGGTGCGGCGGAACTCGCCGTCGGTCACGCTCTTCAGGCCCACGTCCTGCTGGAACTTCACGATCTCGGTGATCGCCTTGTCTTCCACCGTGCGCAGCTGCTCGGGGGTGATTTCGCCCCGGGCTTTCTGGGCGCGCGCCTCCAGCAGGTACTGGGGCCGCAGGAAGCTGCCGACGTGGTCGTAGCGGGCGGGGAGTTGCATCATGTCTCGGGTCCTCGGGTCTTGCGGGAAGGCGATAGTTTATTCGTGGCCGTCGGGCTGTCATCCCGGGCTCGACCCGGGATCCATGCGGCGGTCGATCGAGCGCCGCACGGATTGCGGGTCAAGCCCGCAATGACAGGGTTCTACAGGTCCAGCACCAGCACCTTGCTCTTCGCCCGCGAGCAGCAGGGCGTGAACTGGTCGTGCTTCGCCTTTTCCTCGTCGGTGAAGTACAGGTCGCGGTGGTCGCATTCGCCTTCGAGCACCCGCGTGATGCAGGTGCCGCAGACGCCTTGCTCGCACGACACGAGGATGTCCACGCCGTGCTTCTGCAGCGCGTGCACCACCGTTTCTTCGGCGCCCACTTCGTAGACCGGCCGCTGCTGGCGATCTTGACCTGAAGGAGCCGTCGCCCGAGGTGTCCTGCGGCGCCGCGCCGAAGTACTCGGTGGATGTTGTCGGCGGCCCAGCCCGCTTCCTTCGCGGTCTTGACGACGAAGTCGATGTACCCCGTGGGGCCGCACACGTACAGGTGCTTGCCCGCGTCGGGCGCGCCCAGCACCGCGCGCAGGTCGAGCTTCTGCGCCGCATCGCCGTCGTCGTAGTGGAACTGCACGTGCTGCGCGAAGGCGGACGCCGCGATCTCGTCGCGGAAGGCCGTGCGGTCGGCGGAACGCGCCGAGTAGTGCATGGCGAAGTCCGCGCCGATCGCCTGGAGCCGCTGCGCCATGCACAGCAGCGGCGTCACGCCGATGCCGCCCGCAAACAGCAGGGTGCGCGTGGCGTGCACCAGCGGGAAGTGGTTGCGCGGCTCGCTGATCAGCAGCGTGTCGCCTTCCTTCAGCGCGTCGTGCATGGCCACCGAGCCGCCGCGCGAGGCGGGATCGCGCAGCACGGCGATGCGGTAGCGGTGCTGCTCGCCGGCGTCGTTGCACAGCGAGTACTGGCGGGTCAGGCCGCCGGGCACCTGCACGTCGATGTGCGAGCCGGCGCTGAAGGGGGCAGGCCGGCGCCATCGGCGCGGGCGAGTTCGAAGCTGGCGATGCCGACGGCTTCCTGCTGCTTGCGCAGGACTTTCACGGGAATCATGCGGACCTTATGCGGCGACGGGTTGCTGCGGCGTCGTTTCGGCCGCGATCAGGCGGTCGATGATACGGCGCGACTGCACGCCGCCGGCGTCGATGTTCAGCATGAGCAGGCGGCGGTCGGAATACTTCGCCAGGTTGCGCTGCTGGGCTTCCAGCACTTCCATGTCTTCGGAGAACACCTTGGCCTGGCCTTCCCGGATCTGCGCGGTCAGGGCCTTGTCGCGCGGATTGAAGTTGCGCGCCATGCCCCAGAAGTACCACATGCTCGTCTCGGTCTCGGGCGTGAGGAAGTCCACCACGATGCTCGAGACCTTGTCCTTCGGATCGGCGTTGTAGCCGCCTTTGCCGGCATGGGCCACGCCGACCTCGATCATCACGTGGCTGGGCGGGACGAAGTGGCAGACCTGCCAGCGGTCCACCGGCACGTCGTCGGCCAGGTTGTTGCCGCGCAGGTTGGCCTTCCAGAAGGGCGGCGGCATCACGTTGTCCATGAAGCGGCTGGTGGTGACGTGGTCGCCTTCGGTCTTGGTCGTGACCGGCGTCTCGTCGATCTCCTTCTGGCCGATGCTGGTGGTGTGCACGTAGGTCTCGTGCGTGAGGTCCATCAGGTTGTCGACCATCAGGCGGTAGTCGCAGGCGATGTGGTACAGCCCGCCGCCATAGGCCCAGTCGGGGCTGACCGCCCACTCCGGTGGTGGATCTTGGCCTCGTCGGCCTGCGCCGGGTCGCCGGGCCAGACCCAGACGAAGCCGTACTTCTCGACCACCGGATAGGCGCGGATCTTCGGGAAGCCGCCGACGCGCTGGCCGGGCATGGCGACCGTCTTGCCGTCGCAGCCCATCACCAGGCCGTGGTAGCCGCAGACCAGCTTGCCTTCGCACACCGTTCCCAGCGACAGCGCCGCGCCGCGGTGCGGGCAGAAGTCCTCGACGGCGGCGACCTTGCCGGCTTCACCGCGGTAGAAGGCGATCTTCTCGTTGCAGATCGTGCGGCCGAGCGGCTTCTCGTCGATCTCGTCGGGCATGCAGGCGACGTACCAGGCGTTCTTGGGAAACATGGTGGGGATGAAGTGAGGGAGAATGGCCGAATTATGCGGCAAGAATACGAGTTGTATACAGCGCCTCCATCCTGTCATCCCGGGCTCGACCCGGGATCCGTGGAGTTTTGCCAGCGCGGCGTGGATTGCGGGTCAAGCCCGCAATGACAGCGTTTTGGGCGGCTGTATACAGATGACCCTCGCTGAAACCGAAATCGGCGGCTCCCGGCCGTCAAGGCCCAGCTCCGGCTGCGCGAAATGATCCTCGCCGGCGAACTGCCCGCCGGCGCGCGGATCGCCGAACTGGCGATCGTCGAGCGGCTGGGCGTCTCGCGCACGCCGATCCGCGCTGCGCTGATGCGGCTCGAGCAGGAAGGCCTGCTGGAAGTGCTGCCGAACGGCGGCTACGCGGTGCGCACCTTCTCCGAACGCGACGTCTCCGATGCCATCGAGATGCGGGGCACCGTCGAAGGCCTGGCGGCGCGGCTGGCGGCCGAGCGCGGCGTGGCCGCCGTGGTGCTGGCGGAAGCGCGCGAATGCCTGGCGCAGATCGACGCTGTGCTGCGCGAGCACGCGCTCGACGACGAAGCCTTCCTGCGCTATGTCACGCTGAACCAGCGCTTCCACGTGCTGCTCGCCGAAATGGCGGGCAGCGGCGTCATCGCCCGCGAACTGGAGCGGGTGGTGAGCCTGCCGTTCGCCTCGCCTTCGGGCTTCGTCGTGGTGCAGGCGAACTCGCCGCAGGCGCGCGACATGCTGATCGTGGCGCAGGACCAGCACCGCCAGGTGCTCGACGCGATCGAGCGGCGCGAGGGCGGCCGGGCCGAGGCGATCATGCGCGAGCACTCGCGCATCGCCCAGCGCAACCTGCGCGACGCGGTGCAGAGCCCGCACCTGCACCAGATGCCGGGCGTCCGGCTGATCCGGCAGCGCTGAGATTGGTACAGTTCACATCCCTGTTCGATAACGGGCGGGGCGATATCGCAAAGCCGCATAACTGGTAGACCCGGCAAAGGGCTTTGCGCTGCCACCCGGTGCGCTCAGAATGCGCACCGACGCTTTCGCAGGCGGCGCCGTGCAGTGCCGCCTGTTTTCAACCAGGAGACGCCATGCACAAGAGAACCCTCCTCCAGACCGCCCCGGCCGCCGGCCTGATCGGCGCCAGCGGCCTGAGCCTGGCGGCGCAGGACAACGTGTTCAAGATCGGCCTGATCCTGCCGATGACGGGCCAGCAGGCGACCACCGGCCGCCAGATCGAAGCCGCCGCCCGCCTTTACATGCAGCAGAACGGCGATACGGTCGCCGGCAAGAAGGTGCAGCTGATCGTCAAGGACGACACCAGCCTGCCCGACATGACGCGCCGCCTCGCGCAGGAACTGATCGTCAACGACAAGGTGAACGTGATCGCCGGCATGGGCATCACGCCGTCCGCGCTGGCCGTCGCCCCGCTGGCCACGCAGTCGAAGACGCCGCTGGTGGTGATGGCCGCCGCCACCTCCAGCATCACGCAAGCCTCGCCCTACATCGTGCGGACCAGCTTCACGCTGCCGCAGGCGTCGGTCGCGCTGGCCGACTGGGCGCCCAAGAACGGCATCAAGAAGGTCGTGACGCTGGTGTCCGACTACGGCCCGGGCCTCGACGCCGAGAAGTTCTTCAAGGAACGCCTGCAGTTCAACGGCGGCCGGTCGTCGAGTCGCTGCGCGTGCCGCTGCGCAGCCCCGACTTCGCGCCCTTCCTGCAGAAGGTCCGCGACATCAAGCCGGACGCGCTGTTCGTGTTCGTGCCCTCGGGCGCGGGCGCCGCGGTGATGAAGCAGTTCGGCGAGCGCGGCATGGACAAGGCCGGCATCAAGCTGATCGGCACCGGCGACGTGACCGACGACGACCAGCTCAACGACATGGGCGACGTCGCGCTGAACGTCGTGACCTCGCACCACTACTCCACCGCCCACCCCGGCGCCACCAACAAGAAGTTCGTCGACGCCTTCACCAAGGCCAACAAGGGCTTGCGCCCGAACTTCATGGCCGTGGGCGGCTACGACGGCATGCGCGTGATCTACGAAGCTGCGAAGAAGACCGGCGGCAAGGGCGACGGCACGGCGCTGCTCGAAGCCATGAAGGGCCAGCTGTGGGAAAGCCCGCGCGGCCCGATGTTCATCGACGCGCAGACCCGCGACGTCGTGCAGAACATCTACCTGCGCAAGGTCGAGAAGAAGGACGGCCAGCTCTGGAACGTCGAGTTCGACGTGATCAAGGACGTCAAGGATCCGGGCAAGACCAAGTAACCGCGTTCAGTGTTGGGCGTTGAGCGTCGAGCGGGAAACACCTCTCGACGCCAACGCCCAAGTTCCATCCGGCGTACGCTCAACGCCGCACGCTCAACGCCCAACCTCCCATGCTGACCATCCTCTTCGACGGCATCGCCTACGGCATGCTGCTGTTCATCCTTGCCGTCGGACTGGCGGTGACGATGGGCCTGATGAACTTCATCAACCCGGCCCATGGCGCGTTCGCCATGGTGGGCGGCTACGTGCTGGTGCTGCTGATGCAGCGCTACGACGTGCCGTTCCCGTGTGCCTGCCGCTGGCGTTCATCGCCGCGGCGCTGCTCGGCGCGGTGCTCGAGCGCACGCTGTACCGGCCGCTGTACAAGCGGCCCCACCTCGACCAGTGCTGTTCTCCATCGGCCTCGTGTTCATGGCCGTCGCCGCGTTCGACTACTTCGTCGGCTCCACGCAGCAGATCGTGCAGCTGCCGGCCTGGCTGAAGGGCCGCACGGAACTCGGCAGCGACCCGTGGACGCTGGGCATGGGCCACTACCGCCTGTTCATCATCGCGGTCTGCGCCGCGCTGACCGTCGGGCTGCAGTACGTGCTGGCGCACACGCGCTTCGGCAGCCGCCTGCGCGCTTCGGTCGATGACCAGCGCGTGGCCGCGGGCCTCGGCATCAACGTCAACATCGTCTTTCTCTCCACCTTCGCCTTCGGCTCCGGCCTCGCCGGCCTCGGCGGCGCGCTCGGCGCGGAAGTGCTCGGCCTCGACCCGACCTTCCCGCTGAAGTTCATGATCTATTTCCTGATCGTGGTGGCGCTGGGCGGCACGTCGTCCATCACCGGCCCCTTGCTCGCCGCGCTGCTGCTCGGCATCGCCGACGTGGCCGGCAAGTACTACATCCCCAAGATGGGCGCCTTCATCGTCTACTGCCTCATGATCGCGATCCTGCTCTGGCGGCCGCAAGGCCTGTTCTCGCGCACCGGGGGCAAGGCATGAACGCCGGACTCGACGCCCGCGCCTCGCTGCTGCGCTCCAGCCGCATCCGTCCCCGGGAGCCGGTGCTCTGGATCCTCGCGTTCCCGGCGCCCGTGGTGCTGCCGCAGCATGCGGCCATCGTCAACGAGGTCGCCATCGTCGCGCTGTTCGCGGTGTCCCTCGACCTCGTGCTCGGCTACACCGGCATCGTGTCGCTCGGGCACGCGGCCTTCTTCGGCTTCGGCGGCTATGCGGCGGCGTTGCTGGCCGCCAAGCTCCAGATCACCGACCCGCTGGTCGGACTCGCCGTTGGCCTCGCCGCGGGCGCCGTGCTGGCAGCCGCCGCCAGCGTGACCATCCTGCGCGGCACCGACCTGACCCGCCTGATGGTGACGCTGGGCGTCGGCCTCATCATGCTGGAGCTGGCCAACAAGCTCGACTGGCTCACCGGCGGCGCCGACGGCCTGCAGGGCGTGGTCATGGGCCCGCTGCTCGGCACCTTCGAGTTCGACCTGGCCGGCCGCACCGCCGCCTACTACTCGCTGACCGTGCTGCTGCTGCTGTTCATCGTGGCGCGGCGCATCGCGCATTCGCCGCTGGGCTTCACCTTGCAGGCCATCCGCGACAACCGCCTGCGCGCGATGGCGATCGGCATCCCGGTCAACTCGCGGCTGGTCGTGATCTACACGATCGCCGGCGCGCTGGCCGGCGCGGCCGGCGCGCTGCTGACGCAGACCACGGGCTTCGCCTCGCTCGACCTGTTCGAGTTCCATCGCTCCGCCGATGTCATGCTGATCCTGGTGGTCGGCGGCACCGGCTGGCTGTATGGCGGCATCGCCGGCGCCATCGTCTTCAAGTTGATGCAGGACGCGCTGTCGGCGATCACGCCGCAGTACTGGACGTTCTGGCTGGGCCTGTTCCCGGTGGTGCTGGTGCTGGTCGGGCGCGACCGCCTGTTCAAGCCGCAGTCCTGGTTCCGCCGCGGAGGTGCGCGATGAACGAAGTCGTCCTTTCCGCCAAGGGCCTGGTCAAGCGCTTCGGCGGCATCACCGCCACGCAGAACGTGAACCTCGACGTGCGCCGCGGCGCGCGGCATGCGCTGATCGGCCCCAACGGCGCCGGCAAGACCACGCTGATCAACCTGCTGACCGGCGTGCTGCCGCCCACCGAGGGCCGCATCGTGCTGGAAGGCGAGGACATCACGAAGCTGGCGCCGCACAAGCGCGTGCGGCGCGGCATGGTGCGCACCTTCCAGATCAACCAGCTGTTCAACCCGCTGACGCCGCTGGAGACGCTGGCGCTGGTCGTGTCGCAGCACATGGGCCTGGGCGCCGGCTTCTGGAAACCGCTTGGCACCAGCAAGGAAGTGGCGGCGCGCTGCGAGCAGTTGCTGGCGCAGTTCCACCGGCCGAGGTGATGAACCAGCGCACCGAGCACCTGGCGTACGGCAAGCGCCGCCTGCTGGAGATCGCGATCGCGCTGGCTTGCGAGCCGCGCGTGCTGCTGCTCGACGAACCGGTGGCCGGCGTGCCGGCCGGCGAACGCGAGGAACTGCTGCAGACCGTCGCCGCCTTGCCCGCCGACGTGTCGGTGCTGCTGATCGAGCACGACATGGACCTGGTGTTCAGCTTCGCCGACCGCATGACCGTGCTGGTCAACGGCGCGGTGCTGACCGAAGGCTCGCCCGACGAGATCGCCAACAACCCCGAAGTGAAGGCCGTGTACCGGGGCCACGGAGAAGAGGTGACCGCCCATGGCTGAACTCCTCAAGGTCGAGAACCTCAGTGCGGGCTACGGCGAAGCCGTGGTGCTGAACGGCGTTTCGTTCTCGCTCAACGAAGGCGAGACGCTGGCGCTGCTGGGCCGCAACGGCACCGGCAAGACCACGCTGATCAACACGCTGGCGGGGGCCACGCGCCAGCACGCCGGCACGATCACGCTGGCCGGCGCGGCGCTGCACAAGCTGGCCTCGCACGAGCGAGCGGCCGCCGGCATCGGCTGGGTGCCGCAGGAGCGGAACATCTTCAAGTCGCTGACGGTGCACGAGAACCTGACCGCGGTGCAGCGGCCCGGCCGCTGGAACCCGGACCGCGTGTACGAGATGTTCCCGCGCCTGGCCGAACGCAAGACCAACCTCGGCACGCAGTTGTCGGGCGGCGAGCAGCAGATGCTGGCCGTCGGCCGCGCGCTGGTGGTCAATCCGCGCCTGCTGCTGCTCGACGAGCCGCTGGAAGGCCTGGCGCCCATCATCGTGAGCGAACTGCTCAAGGCGATCGCCCGGATCACGCGCGACGAAGGCCTGTCGGCCATCATCGTGGAGCAGCATCCGCAGGCCATCCTCGCGATCTCGCACCGCGCCGTCGTGCTCGACCGCGGCACGGTGGTGCACTCGGACACCGCGCAGTCGCTGCGCGAGTCGCCCGAGCTGCTCGATCGCCTGCTCGGTGTGGCACGATAAGCCGATGAACATCGATCGCAGGCAAGCCACGGCGGCGGTGGCGGCGGGGCTCGCCGCGCCGTGGGCCGGGGCGCAGGCCGCCTTTCCTTCCGGCCCGTTCGCATCGTCGTGCCCTTCGGCCCCGGCGGCATCGCCGACCTGACGGCGCGCGCCGTCGGCAAGGAACTGGGCGAGCGCCTGAAGCAGAGCGTGGTCGTCGAGAACCGCCCCGGCGCGGGCGGCGTCACGGCCGGCGACGTGGTCGCGCGCGCCGAGCCCGACGGCCATACCTTGCTGCTCATGAGCAACGGCACGGCCGTCAGCGCCGGCCTGTTCCGCAAGCTGCCTTTCGATGCGCAGAAGGACTTCGCGCCGATCTCGCTGCTCGGCACCTTCGACATCGCGGTGCTGGTGGCGGAGAACGCGCGCTTCAAGACGCTGGCGGACCTGCTGGCACACGCCAAGGCGAACCCCGGCAAGCTGAACATTGCGACCGTCGCCGTCGGCAGCACGCAGAACCCGGCCGCCGAACTGTTCAAGGGCACGGCGGGCATCGACGCGCAGGTGGTCCCGTTCAACGGCACGCCTGCCGTGATCACGGCGCTGCGCGGCGGCGAAGTCGATGCGGCCATCGAGATCCTCGGGCCCGTCAAGACGCAGATCACTTCGAAGGCCTTGCGCGCGTTGGCCGTGTTCGGCGACAAGCGACCGGCAGGCCTGGCCGACGTGCCGACGGCGGCGGAAAGCGGCGGCGCGCTGGCCGGCTTCAACGTCGCCTCTTGGAATGCGCTGGCCGCGCCGGCGGGGACGCCGCGCCCCGTCATCGAGCGGCTGCAGCGCGAGACGCAGGCCGCGCTGGCCGACCCGGAACTCAGGCAGCAACTCGCCGCGCTCAACCTCGAAGCGCGCTCGAGCACGCCGGAGCAGCTCGCGAACCTGCTGGCCAGCGAGATCCGGCGCTGGACGCAGGTGATCGAGCGCGCGAAGATCCCGCGCCAGTAGGGAGCCACCATGCAAGTGCGGCGCATCGGCCTCGTCGGCCATGGCGAAGTGGGCAGGATCTTCGGCGCCGGCCTGCAGCCGCGCGTGCAGCAGGTCGCGGCCGGGACCTGAAGTTCGCGGACCCCGCGGAACGCGGCCACGCACAGGCGAAAGGCATCGTGGCCTGCGCTTCGATGCAGGAGCTGTGCGCGGGCAGCGATCTCGTGATCTCCGCCGTCACCGCGTCGAACACGCTCGCGGTCGCCGAGGAGGCCGCGCGCTTCCTGCAGCCGGGCGCCGTGTTCCTCGACCTGAATTCCGCATCGCCGGGCACCAAGCAGAAGGCCGCGGCGGCGGTCGACGCCTGCGGCGCGCACTACGTCGAAGCGGGCGTGATGACGTCGGTGCCGCCATACGGCATCCAGTGCCGATGCTGCTCGGTGGCGCGCGCGCGGCCGAACTCGCGGCGCTGCTGCAGTCCTCGGAGATGGACGCAAAAGCGGTGAGCGACCGGCTCGGCGTCGCCAGCGCGATCAAGATGTGCCGCAGCGTGATGATCAAGGGCCTGGAAGCGCTGGTCATCGAGAGCTATGCCACGGCGCGCGCGTACGGCGTCGAAGACCATGTGCTGCCGACGCTGCAGGAAACCTTTCCTTCCATCGACTGGCCGCGGCAGGGCGCGTACTTCTTCAGCCGCGTCGTGCAGCACGGGCAGCGCCGCGCGGAGGAGATGCGCGAGGCTGCCAACACCGTGGGCGAAGCCGGCTTTCCGCCCCTGATGGCGGCGGCCATCGCGGCCAAGCAGCAGTGGGTGGCCGACCAGGCGCGCGCGCCGGCCTGTTCGCGGACTTGCCGAAAGACGCGGCCTGGCAGGATTACGCCGACCGCCTGCTGGCGGCGCGCGACCCGCGATAGTGGGCGACGTCCTCGCCGTTACCGGCCCGATCTATATCGTGGTGCTGCTCGGCTGGCTCGCCACCCGCGGCGGCCTGTTCGCCCGCGCCGACATGCGCGTCTTCGGCAAGTACGTGATCAACATCTCGCTGCCGGCGCTGCTGTTCAACGCGCTGTCGCAGCGCAGCGTGGCGGAGGTGCTGAATCCGGTGTTCATCGCGGCCTACGCCGGTGGATCGCTGCTCGCCATGTCCATCGGCATCCTGTGGGCGCGCCGCGCCGGCAAGCCGCTGTCCGCCGCCGCGATGGTCGGCATGGGCATGGCGTGTCCCAACAGCGGCTTCATCGGCTTCCCGCTGGTGGCGCAGCTGTTCGGGCCGGCCAACGCCGGCGTCGCGCTGGCCCCGGCGATGATCGTCGAGAACTTCCTGCTGCTGCCACTGGCGCTGGCCCCGGCGGACAGCGACGTGGGTGAGCGCGAAGCGGGTCAGGGCCGAGGCGAGCGGTTGCGGCTGGCGCTCGTGCAGTCGATGCGCTCGGTGGCGCGCAACCCGATGATCTGGGGCATCGCGGTCGGCTTCCTGTTCTCGCTGTTCGGCTGGCGCTTGCCGGAACCGATGGCGCGCACGGTCAACCTGGTGGCCGCGGCTTGCGCGTCGCTGTCGCTGTTCGTGATCGGTGGTTCGCTCGTGGGCATCCAGCTGCATGGCCTGCGCCGCGACGTCGCCGTGATCGCGGCCGGCAAGCTGCTGCTGCACCCGCTGGCGGTGCTGCTGTTCGTGCTGCTGCTGCCGCCGATGGCCCGCGAGCTGCAGGTGGCGCTGGTGGTGATGGCGGCCGTGCCGATGCTCGCGATCTACCCGGTGCTGGCGCAGAAGCACGGCCACGACACGATGGCCGCGGCGGCGCAGCTGGGGACGACGGTGGCGTCGTTCTTCACGCTGAGTGCGGTGCTGTGGGTGGTGCAGGGCTGAAGGCGGGAACGGGAGCGGGAGCGGACAGCCTTTGAACGCAGAGAAAAGACAAAAGGAACAGCCAAACTCGCAGAAGAAATCCTTGATGGATGTCCTTCTGCGAGTTTGGCTGTTTACTTTTGAACCTGTTCTGCGTTCAAAGGCTGTCCGCTCCGCTCCAGCTCCCGCTACGCGTGCGCCACCACGCTCGGCGCCGTCTTCCGGATCAAGTCCAGCGCCGCCTTCTGCACCGGCGTCGCGGGACGCTGAAGGCTGGTGGCCAATGACAGGCGGATGCGCAGCGGCGGCTGCCCGATCTGCTGCGCGGTATAGGCGGACGGCCGAGGCGAGTTGAGCAGGGCGTTGCGTGACAGGATCGCGCAGCCCGCGCCATCGAGCACGAGGTCCAAGATCGCCGACACGCCGTCGATCTCCAGCGCCACGTTGGGCCGGCAGCCGATGTCCGCCATCTGCGCTTCGACGTGCATGCGGATGGCGTTGGGCCGGGTGGGGATCACCGGGGGCAGCCGGGAAACTTCGTCGAGTTCCACCGGCCCCGGCGGGGGTCTTCGTGCAGGCCGGGCGGGCGCACCCGCACCAGCAGCAGGTCTTCCTCCAGCAGCGGCATCACGTCGAGCTCGCGGGTGGGCTGTGCGTTGTACAGCACCACGATGTCGAGCCGGCCGGCGATCAGGCCTTCCTGCAGGCCGCCGGACAGGCCCTCGCTGATCGAGAGCTTCGCTTCGGGCAGCGCTTCGCGGAACGCGCGTGTGAGAGGCACCGTCAGCACGCGTGCCACGCTGCTCGGCAAGCCGACCGCCACGCGGCCCGACAGGCCGCCGCGCAGCCGCCCGAGATCCTCCCGTGCCCGCTCCACCGGTGCAGGATGCCCCTGCCGTGGTCCAGCAGCAGCTTGCCCGCTTCCGTCGGGACGGCCCCGCGGCCGTTGCGCACCAGCAGCGTCTGGCGCAGCTCCACCTCCAGCAGGCGCACCTGGCGGCTCAAGGCGGGCTGCGCCACGTCGAGCTCGATGGCCGCGCGCGTGAAACTGCCCAGCTCGGCCACCCGGACGAAGTACTCCAACTGCTTGAGGTCCATGTCTTTGTAATACCTGAGCCGTCATTATGCTGAATCGCTATACCTGCTAGTCGCGACGCACGCTTACTCTGCGGGGCGCGGCGCGCCCACAATCGCGGCATGACCGCCATGCTCCGTGGAATCTCGTCGATGGCGACCCGCCAGTTGTTGAACGAACTCGCCGCCGACTGGCTGCTGCGCGGCGGCGGGACGGCGAGCGTCGAATCCGTCGGCGGCGTCGATGCCGCCAAGCGCGTGGCGGCCGGCGAGCCCTTCGACTTCGTCGTGCTCGCCTCCGACGCCATCGACAAGCTCGTGGCGGGCGGCCACGCCGTCGAAGGCAGCCGCGTCGACCTGGTGGTCTCCGGCGTCGCCATCGCGGTCCGCGAAGGCGCGCCGCGCCCGGCGATCGCCACCGAACAGGCGCTGCGCGAAACCGTGCTCGCCGCCGCCAGCATCGGCTACTCCACAGGCCCCAGCGGCACGGCGCTGCTGCAGCTGTTCGAGCGCTGGGGCATCACCGCGCAAGTGCGCGACAAGCTCGTGCAGGCGCGCCCCGGCATCCCGGTCGGCTCGCTGGTCGCCAGCGGCGAAGTGGCGCTCGGCTTCCAGCAACTGAGCGAACTGGTCCACCTGAAGGGCATCACCGTCCTCGGGGGCATGCCCGAAGGCGCCACGCTGGACACCATCTTCTCCGGCGCCGTCTGCACGGCGTCGAAGCAGGCCGAGGCCGCGCGCGCGGTGCTCGCCTTCATGGCCTCCGACGCGACGCGCGAGGCCAAGCACCGCAACGGCATGCAAGCCGCCTGATCCCCAACCAAGAGACAAGCATGAGCCTGATCATCGATTGCCACGGCCACTACACCACGGCCCCCAAGCAGCTGGAAGCGTGGCGCAACAAGCAGATCGCCGGCATCCGGGACCCGTCCGTGATGCCGAAGCCCTCCGAGCTGGTGATCAGCGACGACGACATCCGCGAGACCATCGAAGGCAACCAGCTGCGCCTGATGAAGGAACGCGGCAACGACCTGACGCTGTTCTCGCCGCGGGCCAGCTTCATGGCCCACCACATCGGCGACTTCGAGGTCTCCAGCACCCGGGCCGCGATCTGCAACGAGCTCTGCTTCCGCGTGAGCCAGCTGTTCCCGCAGAACTTCGTGCCGGTGGCGATGCTGCCGCAGTCGCCGGGCGTGGACCCGAAGACCTGCATTCCCGAGCTGGTGAAGTGCGTCGAGGAGTACGGCTGCGTGGGCATCAACCTGAACCCGGACCCGTCGGGCGGCCACTGGAAGAGCCCGCCGCTGACCGACCGCCACTGGTACCCGATCTACGAGAAGATGATCGAGTACGACATCCCCGCGATGATCCACGTGTCGACCAGCTGCAACCCGGCCTTCCACACCACGGGCGCGCACTACCTGAATGCCGACACCACGGCTTTCATGCAGTTGATCGGGGCGACCTGTTCAAGGACTTCCCGGAACTGCGCTTCCTGATTCCGCACGGCGGCGGCGCGGTGCCCTACCACTGGGGCCGCTTCCGCGGACTGGCGCAGGAGATGAAGCGTCCGCTGCTCGACACGCACGTGATGAACAACGTGTTCTTCGACACCTGCGTGTACCACCAGCCGGGCATCGACCTGCTCAACACCGTGATCCCGGTGAAGAACGTGCTGTTCGCCAGCGAGATGATCGGCGCGGTGCGCGGCATCGACCCGACCACCGGCAACTACTACGACGACACCAAGAAGTACATCGACGCGTCGAAGATCCTGAGCCCGGACGACAAGCACCAGATCTTCGAAGCCAACACGCGCCGCGTGTTCCCGCGCCTCGACGCGCTGCTGCAGAAACAAGGACGCTGACACCATGTACGAACTCGGAGTCGTCTACCGCAACATCCACCGGGTCGAGAGCGACGTCGCCGACGCGCTGGCGAAATTCGGCTCGGCCACCGTGCACGAGGCCATGGGCCGCGTCGGCCTGATGAAGCCCTACATGCGGCCGATCTACGCCGGCGCACAAGTTTCCGGCACGGCCGTGACCGTGCTGGTGCATCCCGGCGACAACTGGATGATGCACGTCGTCGCCGAGCAGATCGCCCCGGCGACATCGTCGTGGCCGCGTGCACCTCGGAGAACACCGACGGCTTCTTCGGCGACCTGCTCGCCACCTCGTTCCAGGCGCGCGGCGCCAGGGCGCTGATCATCGACGCGGGCTGCCGCGACGTGAAGACGCTGACCGAGATGAACTTCCCGGTGTGGAGCAAGGCGATCAGCTCCAAGGGCACGATCAAGGCGACGCTCGGCTCGGTGAACATCCCCGTGGTGTGCGCCGGCGCGCTCGTGACGCCCGGCGACGTGATCGTCGCGGACGACGATGGCGTGGTCTGCGTGCCCGCCGCGATGGCGAAGAAGACCCCGGACGCCGCCACCGCGCGCGAAGCCAACGAAGGCGAGAAGCGCGCCAAGCTGGCTTCGGGCGTGCTGGGCCCGGACATGTACAAGATGCGCGAGCCGCTGGAAAAGGCCGGCCTGCGCTACATCGACTGACACCATGAGCAAACCCACTTCAGGCCCTTTCGAGAAAACTCCCGGCTGGCTCGACTGGTACGCCGGCCCGACCAAGCCACAGTTCAAGCTGCCGCCCAACGCGGTCGACGCGCACTGCCACGTCTTCGGCCCCGGCGCGGAGTTCCCGTATGCGCCCGAGCGCAAGTACACGCCGTGCGACGCCAGCAAGGAGCAGTTGTTCGCGCTGCGCGACCACCGGGCTTCGCCAAGAACGTGGTCGTGCAGGCCACCTGCCACGGCGCCGACAACCGCGCGCTGTTCGATGCGCTGAAGCATTCGAACGGCAAGGCCAAGGGTGTGGCCACGGTGCGCCGCAGCGTGACCGACCGGAACTGCAGGAAATGCACGACGCCGGCGTGCGCGGCGTGCGCTTCAACTTCGTCAAGCGGCTGGTGGACTTCACGCCCAAGGACGAACTGATGGAGATCGCCGGCCGCATCGCCAAGCTGGGCTGGCACGTCGTGATCTATTTCGAGGCGGTCGACCTGCCCGAGCTGTGGGACTTCTTCACCGGCCTGCCGACGACGGTGGTGGTGGACCACATGGGCCGTCCCGACGTGACGAAGCCGATCGACGGCCCCGAGTTCGCGCTGTTCCTGAAGTTCATGCGCGAGCACCCGAACGTCTGGAGCAAGGTGAGCTGCCCCGAGCGCCTGTCCGTCGCGGGGCCGCCCGCACTCGACGGCGAACGCAATGCCTATCGCGACGTCGTGCCGTTCGCGCGCAAGGTCGTCGAGAGCTTCCCGGATCGCGTGCTGTGGGGCACCGACTGGCCGCACCCGAACCTGAAGGGCCACATGCCCGACGACGGCCTGCTGGTCGACTTCATCCCGCACATCGCGGCCACGCCGGAGCTGCAGAAGAAGCTGCTGGTGGACAACCCGAATCGGCTGTACTGGCCGGAGGAGACAAGCGCATGAAGAAGACTCTCGTGCTCGCGGGCGGCCTGCTGGCCTTGCTCGCCGGTTGCGCCAACCTGGGCGGCGGATCGCCCGTCGCCCTGGCGCAGGACAAGTGCTCCGCCCGGCCGGCAAGCGCATCGAGGCCAGCCAGGTCGGCATCCCGAGCGGCGCGGCGATCATCGACACCGCGGTGATGGTCGATGCCACGCCCGCCAGCTTCAACGAACGTTCTCCCACGCCGGCAGGCAAGGTCAACCCGGCGTTGCCGCAGCATTGCAAGGTGCTGGGCCGCATCGCCGGCATGGACGCGCGCGCGCCCTTCATCCACTTCCGGGTCAACCTCCCGGTGCAGTGGAACGGCCGCTCGGTGCAGTTCGGCGGCGGCGGCTTCAACGGCGTGCTGATCACCGGCACGTCGCTGGTACCCGCGGCGCGCTACGACCAGCCGGCGCCGCTGGCGCGCGGCTACGTCACCTACGGCACCGACTCGGGCCACCAGAACAAGCCGGGCGAGCCGCCGCAGGCTTTCGCCATGAACGACGAGGCGCTGGCGAACTTCGCCCACGCTTCGTACAAGAAGGTGCGCGACGTCGCCGTGGCCGTGATGAAGCAGGCGTACGGCAAGGGCCCCGAGAAGCTGTACTTCGTCGGCAGCTCGGAAGGCGGGCGCGAAGGCCTGACGATGGCGCAGCGCTACCCGGCCGACTTCGACGGCATCCTGAGCCGCGTGCCCGTCCTCAACTGGACCGGCCTGCAGCACGCCGGGCTGCGCGACGGCCTCGCGCTGGTGGGCGAGGGCTGGCTGAAGCCGGCCCACGTGAAGCTGGTGCACGACGCCGTGCTCGCTTCGTGCGACGGCGCCGATGGCCTGACCGACAGCGTCGTCTCCGACCCGGTCGGCTGCCGCACGCGCTTCAACGTGGAGCTGCTGCGCTGCCGCGGCGCCGCGGCCGACAACTGCCTGACCGAACCGCAGATCAATGCGGTGAAGACGCTGCACTCGCCGCTGGACTACGGCGTCGAGCTCGCCCACGGCGTGCGCCAGTACCCGGGGCGTGGTCCCAGCGGCGAGAACACGCCGTCGATGGGCCCGACCGGCGGCTGGCAGGCGTGGTGGACCGGCACGGCGGCGCCCGCCTTCCCGGCAGTGCCGGCCAACGGCATCGCCGGGTTCTACGGCGGCGGCGCCATCCAGTACTTCTACGCGCGCAACCCGCAGGCCGACCTGCGCACCTACCGCATGCAGGACCACCTGCCGCGCGTGCGCGAAGTCTCGGCGCTGATGGACGCGACCAACCCCGACCTGTCGGCCTTCCACGCCCGCGGCGGCAAGCTGATCGTGCTGGAGAACCCGGGCGACTACGCGCAGAGCCCGTACGCCGGCATCGCGTACCACCAGACCGTGGTCCAGCGCATGGGTGCCGACACGGTGCGGCGCTTCTTCAAGCTGTACAGCGCGCCCAACGTCGACCACGTCGGCTCCGGCGCACCCGGCAACGCGGAGCTGTTCCCCGCCCTCGTGGCCTGGGTGGAGGAGGGCCGCGAACCGGCCGGCCTGAACTGGTCGAACAGGAAACCGGGGCGCCTTACAGCGTCACGCGCGCCCGCCCGCTGTGCGAATGGCCGACGTGGCCGCGTTACCGCGGCGGCGACGCCAATGCCGCGGCCAGCTTCACCTGCACCCCATGACTTGAGGAGGCCACCATGCCTTTGGACAAACCGTACGCCGACGTTCCCGGCACCACGATCTTCGATGCCGACCAGAGCCGCAAGGGCTACTGGCTCAACCAGTTCTGCATGTCGCTGATGAAGGCCGAGAACCGCGAAAAGTTCAAGGCCGACGAGCGCGGCTACCTCGACCAGTGGGCGATGACCGAAGACCAGAAGCAGGCCGTGCTCGCGCGCGACCTGAACCGCTGCATCGCGCTGGGCGGCAACATCTACTTCTGGCCAAGATCGGCGCCACCGACGGCAAGAGCTTCCAGCAGATGGCCGGCTCGATGACGGGCATGAGCGAAGAGGCCTACCGCGAGATGATGATCGGCGGCGGCCGCCCCTCGAACTGGACCAACAAGGAAACGAAGTAATGGCGCGCATCACCGCATCCGTCTACACCTCGCACGTGCCCGCCATCGGCGCTGCGATGGACCCGGCAAGACCCGGGAGCCGTACTGGCAGAAGGTCTTCTCCGGCTACGAGTACTCGCGCCAGTGGATGAAGGACAACAAGCCCGACGTCGTGTTCCCCGGTCTTCAACGACCACGCGACCGCGTTCAGCCTGACATCATTCCCACCTTCGCGATCGGCACCGCCGCCGAATACCGGTGGCCGACGAAGGCTGGGGCCCGCGCCCGGTTCCCAAGGTTGAAGGCGCGCCCGACCTCGCCGCGCACATCGCGCACTCGGTGATCCAGCAGGACTTCGACCTGACCATCGTCAACAAGATGGACGTCGACCACGGGCTGACCGTGCCGCTGTCGCTGCTGTGCGGCGACACCAAGGAATGGCCGTTCAAGGTGATCCCGTTCGCCGTCAACGTGGTGCAGTACCCGGTGCCGAGCGGCATGCGCTGCTTCAAGCTGGGCCAGGCGATCCGCAAGGCGGTGGAGAGCTACGACGAAGACGTCAACGTGCAGATCTGGGGCACGGGCGGCATGAGCCACCAGCTGCAGGGCCCGCGCGCGGGCCTGATCAACAAGGAGTGGGACAACAAGTTCCTCGACCGCCTGATCGAGGACCCGGAGGGCCTGGCCAACGTCGGCCACATCGAGTACGTCAAGGAAGCCGGCAGCGAAGGCATCGAGCTGGTCATGTGGCTGATCGCGCGCGGCGCGATGGCCGATGTCGCCGGCGGACCCAAGCCCACGCTGAAGCACCGCTTCTACCACGTGCCCGCCTCGAACACGGCCGTCGGCCACATGATCCTCGAGAACAACCAATGAGCAAGACCGTTCGCATCGCGCTGGCAGGGCCCGGCGCCTTCGGCATCAAGCACCTCGATGGCCTGAAGAACATCGAAGGCGTGGAAGTCACGTCCATCATCGGCCGACAGCTGGACAAGGCCGGGAAGTCGCAGACAAGTACGGCGCCAAGCACGTCACCACCGATCTCAACGAGTCGCTGGCGCGCGACGACGTCGACGCCGTCATCCTCTGCACGCCGACGCAGATGCACGCCGAGCAGTCCATCGCCGCGATGAAGGCCGGCAAGCACGTGCAGGTCGAGATCCGCTGTGCGACAAGCTCGAAGAGGGCCGTGCCGTCCTGCAGACGCAGAAGCAGACCGGGCTGGTCGCGATGGTGGGCCACACCCGCCGCTTCAACCCCAGCCACCAGTACGTGCACAAGAAGATCGCCGCGGGCGAGTTCAACATCCAGCAGATGGACGTGCAGACGTACTTCTTCCGCCGCACCAACATGAACGCGCTGGGCCAGGCGCGCAGCTGGACCGACCACCTGCTGTGGCACCACGCCGCGCACACGGTCGACCTGTTCCAGTACCAGACCGGCAGCAAGGTCGTGAAGGCCAACGCGGTGCAGGGCCCGATCCACAAGGACCTCGGCATCGCGATGGACATGAGCATCCAGCTGCAGGCCGAGAACGGCGCCATCTGCACGCTGTCGCTGTCCTTCAACAACGACGGCCCGCTCGGCACCTTCTTCCGCTACATCGGCGACACGGCGACCTACCTCGCGCGCTACGACGACCTGTTCACGGGCAAGGAAGAGAAGATCGACGTGTCGAAGGTCGACGTGTCCATGAACGGCATCGAGCTGCAGGACCGCGAGTTCATCGCGGCGATCCGCGAAGGCCGCGAGCCGAATTCGTCGGTGCAGCAGGTGATGGCGTGCTACGAGGTGCTGGACCAGCTGGAGAAGCAGCTGGGCTGATCACCTGCCATTGCGGGCTCGACCCGCAATCCGTGCGGCGCTCGATCGTGCGCCGCGTGGATCCCGGGTCGAGCCCGGGATGACAGGGGTGGGGGTGCCGGGTTCTATTCCTTCTGGAACCCGATCCCCGCCAGCGCCTTCTCCCACAGCTCGTACGAGTTGCGGATCGCGCGACCGAAGTCCTGCGGCCCGAGCCAGCGCGCTTCGACGCCGCCGGTGCGGAAATCGTCGCGCACCTTCGGCATCGCCAGCACCTGCGAGATCGCCTCGCTCAGGCGCGCGGTGGCCTTCGGGTCCATGCCAGCCGGGCCGACGAAGCCGATCCAGCTTTCGATGTCGACGCCCGCGATGCCTTGCTCGCTCATCGTCGGCAGGTCCGGGAACAGGCCGCTGCGCTTCGGCGCGACCGCGGCCACCATGCGGATCTCGCCGGACTTCGCCAGCGCAACGGCGGCGGACGACGAGGCGAACTGCAGGTGCACGCGGCCGGCGATGAAGTCCTTGGCGACGTCGTTGGCGCCCTTGTAGGGCACATGGACCATGTCGATGCCCGCCTGCCTGGCGAACACCGGCCGAAGATGTGCGCGGGCGTGCCGACGCCCTGCGACACGTAGTTCAGCTTGCCCGGATTCGCCTTGGCATAGGCGACCAGCTCCCGCACGTTGGCCGCCGGCACCGACTTGTGCACCACCAGCACCAGCGGACCGAGCGCCCCTTGCGCGACCGGCGTAAGTCCTTGAAGGTGTCGTACTTCACCGCCGACAGCGTGTGCGGCAACTGCGACAGCGTGGACGCCGGCGTGTACAGCAGCGTGTGGCCATCGGCCGGCGCGCGCGCGACTTCGGTGGCGGCAAGCATGGTGCCGGCGCCGGGGCGGTTCTCGACGATCACCGGCACCCCGGGAGCGGCGAGAGATGCTGCGCGACCAGGCGCGCCTGCAGGTCGGTGCCGCCGCCGGCCGGGAAGCCGACCACGAGCTTCACGGGCTTGTTCGGAATGGGGAAGTCGCTGGCCGCCGCGCCGAACGCGGTCGGCAGCAGGGCGAGCGCGAGCAGCGCCTCAAGTACTTGCCGCTTGTGCATGGCTTGTCTCCTTGCTGGTGAGGGAAGCGGCCAGGGTGGCGAACTGCCGCCCGGGCCGCGGCGCGGCCGTCTTCGGCGGCCGTCGCGAGGAGGTAGGACGCGCCGGCGAGGATGTCGCCGGCGGCGAACACGCCGGGCAGCGATGTCGCGAAATCGGCGTCGGCCACGATGCGGCCGTCGGCATCGAGCGCGAGTGCGCCGCCGAGGAAGCCGGTGTCGGCTTGCAGTCCGGCATAGACGAAGACGCCGTGCGCCTCCACCTGCCGCTCGGCGCCGGAGCGCTCGCGCAGCAGCACGCCCGTGACGGCGCCGTCGCCCACGATGCCGATGACTTCGGTCGCGGCGCACAGTGCGATGCGCGGTTCCGCGGCGACCTCGTCGCGCAGGTACGTTTGTGCATGCGGCGCGTCCTCGCGGAAAACGACGAGCACCTCGCGCGCGTGGGCGGCCAGCACCAGCGCTTCGCCCAAGCCGGAATCCCCGCCGCCGACGACGCAGACCGGCTGCCCGCGGAACAGCGGACCGTCGCACGACGCGCAGTGCGAGACGCCGCGGCCGGCCAGTGCCTCTTCGCCGGGCACGCCGAGGCTGCGCCGCAGCGATCCCGCGGCGACGAGAACCGCCGCAGCCGAGACCTCGCCGCCTTCGCAACGCAACACGTGGCGCGCGTTCCCGGACACCAGCGCCTGCACGGTGTCCAGCATGCACTCCGCGCCCGCCGCTTCGGCCCGCTCCTGCAGTTCCGGTCCCAGCTCGAAGCCGGAGATGCCCGGCGCGAAGCCCGGCATGTTGGCTATGCGCTCGACGTTCATCACCCGCCGCCGGCGCCCATGCGTTCGATCACCAGCACGCGCAGCCCGAGGCGTGCCGCCTCGGCGGCGGCGCTCAGGCCGGCGACGCCGGCGCCGATGATCGCGAGATCGGTCTCCGTCACGGCGTCAGCGCCATTCGTCGACGGACACGGTCGCCTTGTGGTGCGCGCCCATGATCTGCCAGTAGCCGTTGGCCTCGCCGCCGGTCACGACCACGTTGATGTCCTTCTCCTCGAACATGCGCACCGGCGTGTCGGGCGAGACGCCGACGTACTTGGCTTTCGGCGACTCGGACGCGCCGAAGGTGGCGCGCGAGTAGACGTAGTTCTGCACCAGCTGCAGGTCCCAGTAGCGGCCGGCCGGCATCTCCGCCGTCTCGTGCAGCCAGCGGATCAGCTTGGCCTTGGTGTCGAAGCCGCCGCGGTCCACGAACTGGCGCGCCGTGATCGGGTCGAGCACCAGCACCGGCGCCGTGATCGCATCGGTGCCCAGCAGCATGTCCTTGACGTGCTCGCGCCAGTACTCGGCGCGCAGGCCCAGGTTGAAGGTGGTGGAGCGGCAGCCGTGGAACACGGTGACGGTGCTCGCGTCCTTGTCGAAGCCCTTCTGCACGTGCAGCGGCTCCCGTGGCGAGCGTTCCTCGTTCTCGGCGAAGGTGAGGCCGTTGTAGGTGTAGTTGCTGCCCAGCGATCCCATGAAGGTCTCGCCGGGGACCGAGCCGCCCTGCAGGTTCTGCGACAGCAGCGAGTAGGCGCGGCCGATCGTGGCGTTGGCGTGGTTGTACGGGCCCATGGCGCCGATGCCCATGTTCATGCCGACCTGGTGGCGGATCGGGCCGTTCACCACCGTCATGGTCGATGCCGAGCTGGAGGTGCTGCCGCGCGCCGTGATGCCGGTGGACGCCAGCGCCAGGATGATCGGGAAGTACTCGGGCTTCGCACCGGCCATCACGGCGTTGACAGCGACCTTTTCCACCGTGTACTCCCACAGGCCGCGGTTCGGCGTGGGCTGCATGCGGCCGACCACTTCGTCCGGCTTGCGGCTGGTGCCGCGGAGCATGGCCGCGACGCGCTCCTCGGTCGGCAGCACGATCGGCAGGAAGTCGGTCCAGCAGTTGCGCTCGAACAGCGCGCGCAGGTTGTCTTCGGTGTCGGGTTCTTCCAGCCGCGGCGTGCTGCGCGCGTAGGGTTCCTCGCCGACCGCGTTGGCGGCCGGGCCCTGCGTGAGGCCTTCGACGATCGCCTGCATCACCGGCTTGCCGCTGTGCGGGTCCTTGCCTTCGACGTAGGCGCGCAGTTCGTCGGCGCTCTTGCCCATCACCGGCTGCGGCACGAACACGGAAGGCGCTTGCGGCAGCCCGCCCATGCGGGTGACCGACTGCACGATCTTGACGAATTTGTCGGTGTGCAGCGCCACCGTCGGCACGCCGTACTGCGACTCGAGCGTGATGGCGTGGGTGGAGACGGCCGGCGAGCAGGTGCTGCAATGGCCGACGCCGATGATCGCGGCATGGCCCTGCGTGCGGATCTCGTTCCACAGCACCGGGTCGTCCTTGCCGTAGTAGCTCGACATCTGGCGCAGCTCGGTCCGCACGCCCGGCATCTTCGCGGCGAACCAGGCCTGCACCTGCTTGAGCAGCTCCACCGAATCGTCGAACTTGCTGTCGACCGGGTAGATCGTCTTGCCGTCCAGGCTGGACAGGCGCGGCGCCGGCTGCTTGCGGCTGATCTTCGGCGGGTAGCCGAGCGGGTTGTGCACCGTGAGCATCGGTGCGGTCTTGACGGTGGTCAGCATGGAAGTGTCCTCAATGCGCTGCGCGGCTGGGCGCGCCGGCGCGCGCGCGCTGCATGGTTTCGAATTCGTGCACCTTCTCGGGCCGCAGCTGGCGGTAGGGCGGGGCGACGGAGCGGTCTTCGTCCACGAGCGTGATGCGGTCGATCTCCACCAGTCTTCGGGCGTGAAGCGCACCTGCAGCGCCTTGACGTTGTCGACGAGGTGCTGCGGCCGGTCGGCGCCGGCGATGACGGTGAACGTGGCGGGGCGCTGCAGCAGCCACGCCAGCGACATCTGCGCCAGCGTCCAGCCGCGCTCCTGTGCAAAGGCTTGCAGCTTTTCGGTGACGTCCCAGTTGCGGTCCGACTGCCAAGCGGCGGTGTTCGGGTTCTTGTCCTGCCGTGAACCCGGCACGATCGCGCCGCGCCGGTGCACGCCGCTCAGCATGCCCGCGGCCAGCGGGAAGTAGTGCGTCATGCCGATGCCGTACTTGATGCAGAAGGGCTCGAAGCGTTTCTCGATGTCGCGGTACAGCAGGTTGTAGTGGTCCTGCGCCGAGATGAACTTCGTCCAGCCGTGCCGTTCGGCGATGAAGTGCGCTTCGCACAGCTCCCAGCCGAACAGGTTGGAGGCGCCGATGTAGCGCACCTTGCCCGCGCGCACCAGGTCGTCGAGCGCGCGCAGCGTCTCTTCGATCGGCGTCTCGTGGTCGGGCCAGTGCAGCTGGTAGAGGTCGATGTAGTCCGTCTGCAGGCGCCGCAGGCTGGCTTCGCAGGCGCGCACGATCGCCAGCCGCGAAGCGCCCGCGTCGTTGGCGCCGTCGCCGGTGCGGTTGCCGAACTTGGTGGCGACCAGCGCCTGCTCGCGCTTGCCGACGAGCGCGCGACCGAGCGCTTCTTCCGACTTGCCGATGCCGTAGCTGTCGGCCGTGTCGAAGTAGTTGATGCCGAGGTCCAGCGCCTGGTCGACCACCTGCTGCACGCCGTCCTGCGGCACGTAGCCGCCGAAGGGGAAGCAGCCCACGCCGATCGCGGAGGCGACGAGGCCGGATCGGCCGACGTGCCGGTAATGCATGCCGTTGGAAGCGGACTTGGGGGTGAGGCCGATCGCCGTCACGCGTTGCTGGAGGTCTTCGCTCATGCGTCCATCTTGATGCCGGAGTCCCTGATCACCGGCGCCCAGCGCGCGCGGTCCGCCAGCACCTTGCGGTGGAATTCGGCCGGCGTGCCGCCCACCGGCACCAGGCCCATCTTGTGCAGCGCCTCCACCACCGGCGCGGTGCCCAGCGCCTCGGTGACCATCGCGGCGTAGTCGGCGACGATGTTGGGCGGCGTGCCGGCCTTGGTGTAGAGGCCGAACGAGGTGACCGCCACGTAGCCCGGGTAGCCGGCTTCGGTGATGGTCGGAATCTCCGGCGCGAGCGGTGAACGCTTCTCGCTGGCATGGGCCAGCACGCGCAGCTTGCCGGCGCGGTGGTTCTCCGTAGTCCGGCAGGATCGAACCGCTGGCCGGGATCTGGTTGCCCAGCAGGTCGGCCAGCAGCGGCGAGCCGCCCTTGTACGGCACTGCCTGCAGCGGCAGGTTGAGCTGCTTGCCGAGCTGGTGGATCACCAGCGCACCCATGCTCACCGGGCTGGGCACGCCGATCGAGCCGCGCTTCGGGTCCTTGCGCACGGCGTCGAAGTACTCGGCGAGGGTCTTGATGCCCGAGTCCGGATGCACGGTGAACGCCATCGGGGCCGACGCGCACTCGACCACCGCCATCAGTTCCTTCTCGTAGTCGAAGGTCGGCTTGGTCGCGAACAGCGGCAGCAGCGAGACGGCGGAGTTCGGCGCCATCATCAGCATGGAGCCGTCGGCCTCGAAGTTGCGCAGGTGCTGGATGGCCACGAGGCCGCCGGCGCCTGGCTTGGACTCCACCACCACGGTGCGATTGAGCTTGCTGCGCATGCGGTCGCCGAGCATGCGCGCGAGCGTGTCCGACGAGGTGCCGGGCGGCACTGTCAGCACGATGGTGAGTGGCTTCGCCTGCGCCCGCACCAGCGCAGGGGCGGCGAGGGCGGCGGACGCCGCGCCGAGGGCGGCGACGAAGCGCCGGCGGGTGGGCTGCAACATGGATTTGTCTCCGGCATTGCGTCTCGCCGGGGACCCGGGTTAACGCTTGTGGAGGCCATTCTGCGCAGGCACGCAGCACCCGGCAATTGAAAAGAACGACCCGCTCGTTAAACTGCGGTTAACGACTGGAGCCGCGATGAACCTGCGCCAGATGGAAGTGTTTCGCGCCGTGATGTTCGCCGGGGGCGTCAAGAGCGCCGCCGAACTGCTGCACGTTTCGCCGCCCGCCATCAGCAAGGTGCTGGCGCAGGCCGGGCGCGCCAGCGGCCTCGTGCTGTTCGAGCGGGTCAAGGGGCGCCTGATCCCGACGCCCGAGGCGCACGCGCTGTACGCCGAGATCGACCAGCTCTGGCACGGCGTGGAAAAGGTGCGCGACACCAGCCGGGCGTTGGCGCAGCCCACGCATGCAAGCCTGCGGCTGGTGTGCTCCGCGAGCCTGGCGCCGTACCTCGTCTCGCGGGCGGTGGCGCGGCTGTACGAACAGGTGCCGCGGCTGCAATGCCGGGTGCAGGTGGTGGCGCCGGACATCATCAACCAGAGCCTGCTGGAACGCTCGACGCACCCGGGCATCGCGCTGGCGCCGCAGGAGCACCCGAACCTGGCGACGGTCAAGGGCTACCAATGCGGGCTGGCCTGCGTCATGCGCAGCGACCATCCGCTGGCGGCGCGCAAGCTGGTCCGTCCGGCGGACCTCGCCGGCATGCGCGTGATCGCGTCGCCCGAATCGGTGCCGTTCGGCCAGACCCTGCGCCGGGCTTTCGGCGCGGCCGGCGCGCAGATGCACCGCGATTTCGAATGCACCAGCTCGACCACGGCGTGCTGGTTCGCGCAGGCCGGCGTGGGCGTGGCCGTGGTGGATGAGGTTGCGATCGCGGGCGGCCTGCTGGCCGGGCTGGAGGTGCGGCCCTTCCGCTCGACCGAAAAGCTGCCGGTGAAGATCCTGCGCAACCGCTACCGTCCGATGTCGGTGACCGAGCAGGCGTTCGTGCAGGTCTTCGATGGGGTCTGGCAGGAAATGGCCCGCAACACGCGCTGAACGCCTGCTGTCGCGCTTGCGGGCGTGAACTATTCGTGCGCCCGCCGACGAAGATGTAGGTTCGTTGAACTCCGGCGCGTAGTCCTCCTCCTACCGCGTTCCTGTCTGGAGGTTCATCAGTCCCCATGCGCAAGTCCACCGTCCTCGCATTCATCGCTTCCGCCCTGCTGAGCCCGTGCATCGCACAGGCGGATGCGTTCGACGACGGCATGAACACCATGTGGGAGGTGTTGTGGCACCAGAGCGGCACGGCCACGCGGCTGGTGCGCTGGGAGCAGGACATCAAGGTGCGGGTGCACGGCGGCGCCAACAGCGCCTACAAGCAGCACGCCCTGAAGGCGCTGCGCGACGTCGCGTACGAAGCCGGCGTGAAGGTGGTCGACGTGAGCGACCGGGCCGATGCCGCCAAGGTGGCCAACGTCAGCATCGAGATCGCGCCCGACTCCGCGCTGAGCGAGAACCAGCCCTGCGAGACGCGGCTGGACTTCCGCACCGAGACCACGCTCGAAAGCGCCGTGACGCAGATGCGCGGCAGCGACGCGCTGCGGTGCGCGTACCACGAGGCGATGCACATCATGGGCGTGCGCGGCCACCCCGAAGGCCACACGGTGCTGAGCTACTTCACCTCGAAGACCGACGCCCTGACGCCGCTCGACAAGGCCATGCTGCGCGCCTGGTACGCGCCGGCCGCCCGCGGCGGGATGACGCCCTTCGAAGTGCTGCCGGTGCTGGCCGACCAGCTGGTCGCGATCACGCCGAACCGGCAACTGGCGACCCCGCCCGCGACCGGTTCCCCGCCCGCACCATCGGCGAGATGGAAGCCTTCGTGGAAGGCCGCGGCGACGTGCCCCCATCATCGTCCGCAAGAGCGGCAAGTCGTCCGACCTCGGCGTGCGCTACGGCCGCATGGAGATGGGCTACTTCTGGGCGTGGCCTACGAGCAGGGCATGGCCGTGCGCAAGGACGAAGGCCGGCGCAGCGCTGGCTGCACCACGCGGCCAGCCCGGGCAGCCGCAGCGCGCAGGCGCGGCTGGGGGCGGGCGCGGGCGCCGCGGCCAAGGTGGCGGGCAACCGCTGACCCGCCCGGAAATCTGCGTACCGTTCAGGTTCGGTTCAGGCGTCCCGGCGCACCATGGGCACCTGTCTACCAAGGAGCCTTCCTCATGCAACGCATCTCCCGCACCAAAGCCCTGCTGGCTGCCGTCGTGACGCTCGGCGCCCCGGGCGCAGCGTCCACCGCCCAAGCGCGCACCGATGTCCAGTTCTCCATCGGCATCCCCGCCGCCTACGGCTACGTGCAGCCGGCGCCGGTGTATGTCCAGCCCCAGCCGGTCTACGTCCAGCCGCGGCCGGTCTATGTCCAGCCGCAGCCCGTGTACGTGCAGCCCGCGCCTTCGTACGTCTACCCGTCCGCCTACTACGGCCGCTCGCACGACCGCCGCGGCGCACGGGGCGACGCCGACCGTGACGGTATCCCGAACGCCTACGACCACCGCTACAACGGCCCGCGCGACCACCGCGGCCCGGGCCGGCGCGATTCCGACCGCGACGGCGTGCCGAACCGCTTCGACAACGCGCCGCACAACCCGTACCGCTATTGATGCCGGTGGGAGACCGGGGGCGTGACGGATCGGCGGCGCGGCGGTATCGTCGCGCCATGACCGCCACCACGCTCCTCGTCTTCTCCCCGGTCGCCCCGGTGGCGATCGCCACGCCCGGGCCCACGGTGCTGCTGGCGCTGACCAACGGCTCGCGCTGGGGCGTGCGGCGCTCCCTGCCGGGCATGTTCGGCGCGGTCACCTCCGATGTCTTCCCCGGTGGCGGCCGTCGCTGTCGGCCTGGGCGCGCTGCTCGCCGCGTCCGAGTTCTGGTTCACCGTCCTGAAGTACGCCGGCGCGCTTTACCTGGCGTGGCTGGGCGTGATGCTGCTGCGCTCCAAGGGCGGCTTCCAGCTGCCCGATGGCGGCCAGCCGCTGCGGCCGCCGAGCGGCGGTTCGATCTTCATGAAGTCCTTCCCGGTGGCCGTCACCAACCCGAAGGGCTACCTCTTCTGTTCCGCGCTGCTGCCGCAGTTCATCGATCCGCAGGCGGCGCAGCTGCCGCAGTACCGGTGATCGGCGCGGTGTTCGCCGGCCTGGATTTCGCCGTGATGTTCGGGTATGCCGCCACGGGCGCGCATGCGGTCCGCCTGCTGCGGGCATCGGCCGTGAAGTGGTTCGATCGCGTTTGCGGCGGCACGCTGCTGGCGCTCGCGGGCTCGCTGGTGTTCTACCGGCGCGCGGCCGCTGCCTGAGCGCCCTGCGATCCGGGTAATTTCTCTTGGCTCAGCCGTCGCACGCGCGGCGCGCTGCGGCTACATTTTGAAGAGCGATTCCCGCTGCAGAAGGGTCCCCATCATGTGGCGAAACAAATTGGCCGTGGCCATCTTCGGGCTGGCGACGAGCGCCTTTGCGCTTGCCCGGGCGTCCCTCGGAACAGTCTCCAACGTCACCGGCGTCGTCAGCGCCACGCAGGGCGCCACCGCGGTCAATGTCGCTCCCGGTACCGCCATCACCAGCGGCACGCGTTTCATCTCCGCCAGCGGCAGCTCGGCGACGCTCTCCTTGAACAACGGTTGCACCGTCACGGTTCCGCCGAACCACGGTGTGACCGTCACCCGAGGCATGACCTGCCCGCAGCTCCAGGCGGCCGTGGTTCCGATCGTGCCGGTCGGTCCCGTGGCCGTGGCCACGTCGCAAGGGTTCGTCCCCGCGCTGGCCGTGCTCGGCGGCATCGGCCTGGCCGCCGCCGCGCTGGGGCAGGGGTCGAGCGGCAACGATCCCCCGCTCAGCGCGCGCTAGGAGCCCAGGCTCCCGGGCGTCACTCGGGCTTGATGCCAGCCTTGCGGATCATCGCGCCCCAGCGCTCGTAGTCGCCGCGCACATCCGCCGCGAACTCCGCCTGCGGCTTGCCGCCCGGCGCCTGGCCCAGTTCGGCGAGCCGGGCGATGAAGTCGGGATCCTTGGTCACGGCCACGATCTCCGCTTCGAGCCGCGCCACGATCTCCGGCGGCGTGCCCGCGGGCACGAAGAAGGCGCTCCAGCCCACCGACTCGAAACCCTTGTAGCCCAGCTCGGCCAGCGTCGGCACGTCCGGTGTCAGCCGATGGCGCTGGGTGCCGGTCGAAGCGAGCACGCGCAGCTTGCCGCCGGCCGTGCGGGCGCAGCGAAACCAGGTCCGAGAACATCGCCGCGACTTCGCCGTTGATCAGCGCGGTGACGGCCGCGGCGCCGCCCTTGTACGGCACGTGCACCATGCCCGCGCCGAGCGCGTCGGCGAGCGTGTGGCCGTACAGGTGGTTGGTGGAGCCCATGCCCCACGAGGCGTATTCCAGCTTGGCCTTCTTCGCCTCGGCCTGGAAGGCGTCGAGCGTCGTCGCCTGCGATCGCGTGGTGCTCACGGTGAGCCACACCGGCGCACTGGTCAGCGTCGTCACCGGCACAAGGTCGCGCAGCGGATCGTAGGGCAGCTTCGCCTGCAGGTGCGGCGTCTGCACCAGCGCCGGGATGTTCAGCAGCAGCGTGTAGCCGTCCGGGCGCGCCTTGGCCACCGCATCGTTGCCGATCACCGAACCGGCGCCCGGGCGGTTGTCGATCACGAACGACTGGTTCATCCGCGCCTGCAGCTTGCTGGCGGCCAGCCGCGTCACGGCGTCGGCGCCGCCGCCGGCCGGGAAGGGCACCACGATGCGCACCGGGCGGTTGGGGTAGTCGCTGGCCGCGGCGGCCGTGCAGGCGGCCGGGGAGCAGGGTCAGCGCAAGCCGGCGGGGGATTCGGAACATGGGGTCTCCTTCTTGGGGGTTGCTGCGCGGGATCGTTGACGATCGGCCTGCGCGGCCCCGGAGCCAGTTTCGATATGACCGTCGCGGTTTCGCTATGTTGTTGGGGCAGACCGCCGCCGCAGGCCGTCGAACGACACCAGCTCCCCCGCCAGCGCGCTTGCCATCACCGTCGCCGGGCTGGCCAGCCAGACCTTGCCCGGCCCCGACCTTCCGGGAAAGTTGCGGTTGATCGCGCTGACGGTCACCTGCCCGTCGTCCACCGAGGACCCCGGGCCGCAGTTCGCGCAGGCGCCGCACGACGGCTGCAGGATCCGCGCGCCGGCCTGCGCGAAGGTGCGGTCGTAGCCGCGCTCCACGCAGTAGTCGCGGACGGCCGTCGTCCCGTACTGCAGGAACAGCCGCACGCGGTCCGGCACGCGCCAGCCGTGTTCCAGGCCCAGGCGAGCACCGCGTGGTACTGGTCGAAGTCTTCGCGCTTGCCGGCGGTGCACGAGCCGCCGTAGGCGATGTCGATGGGCACCGGCTGCTCCAGCGCATCGATCGGCATGCCGTGTCCCGGATCGCCCGGCGCCGCCACCATGGGCTGCAACGCGGAACAGTCGACGCGCAGGATCTCCGCGTACGCGGCGCCGGAATCGCTGCGCATCCGGGGGTTCGATGACACAGTCGACGCCGCGGCGCTCCTTCAGGAAGCGCACGGTTTCTTCGTCCGGCTCGACGATGCCGGTGAGGCCGCCGAGTTCGGCGGTCATGTTGGTCAGCGTCGCGCGTTCGTCGGTGGACAGGGCGCGCACGACCGCGCCACCGAACTCGAACACCTTGCCGACACCGCCACCCGCCCGGATCGCCGGCAGCCGCAGCAGGTGCAGCACGATGTCCTTGGCGGCGACGCCGGCCGGCAGCGCGCCTTCGAGTTCGACGCGCAGCACCGGCTGCATGGTGAGGCGCACGGCGCCGGTGACGAACGCGTTGGCCATGTCGGTGGTGCCGACGCCGAACGCGACGCAGCCGAGCGCGCCGCTGTGCGGCGTGTGCGAGTCGGTGCCGGCCAGCAGCTGGCCGGGCAGCGCGTAGTGCTCGGCCATCATGGCGTGCGAGATGCCGGCGGCCAGCCCCTGCCCCATGGCGGCGGGCACTTCGGCTTCGGTCGGCGTGCGGTATTCGCGCAACCCGTAGGCCGCCGCGAAGTCGCGCTGCGCCCGGCACATGGCCTGCATGTTCGGCACCAGTCCGGCGGCCGGTGGGCGGGGCTTTCCCCGGTGTAGGAGGTGTGGTCCTCGAACACGACGATGCTCTCCGGCGCATGCAACCGCAAGGGCTTGCCGAGCGTGGCGTGCAGCATGTGCGCCGCCATGCCGGTGTAGTACTCGTGGATGAAGCGCCAGTCGGCGTGGACGAAGCAGCCTTCGCCGGGTTGCGGGTCGGTGCGGGTCACCGGCGTTTGCAGGAGGTGCTGGTGGACGATCTTTTCGAAGAGCGTTCGGGGGTGAGGAGATGGATTGCGGGTCAGGCCCGCAATGACAGTTTTCAAGTGACGTTGGCCGAACTGGAGAAGGCCGCCGGCGCGCAGGATCGCTGCGGCGAGGTCGTCGCGGCCGGCGACGAGCTCGTCGACCGGAATCGCTTCGCCCCGCTGGATGCGGTCCACCAGCCCGAAGTCCGTCGAGGTGAACAGCCCGATGTTGTCCGCGTTCTGGCGGTAGATGCGCTCGAAGCTCTCGGCGATCACCAGCCGGATGCCCGCGAGCTTTTCGGCGGCCGGGCTGTGTTCGCGCGACGAGCCCTTGCCGTAGCGGCGCCCCGCCACCGTCACCTGGAAGCCGCCCGCCTGCACGGCGCCGGGCCCGATCGGCCGCGTGCCGTCGGCGGCGGTGAAGCCGGTGTAGGGGAAGCGCGCCAGCCGCTCGTCGTAGTGCGAGAGGATGCGCACCGGCGTGATCTCGTCGGTGGAGACGTCGTCGCGCAGGCCGGCGTCGGCTGCCGGCGACGTGCGAAGGAAGAGGATGCGCGGAGCGGGTCCGAACTGCAGGACGGCGGTCATGGGGCGGCGTGGGAGGCGAGGTGGTCCAGCAGCGTGCGGGCCGCGGGCGAGAGGGTGGGCGCGTCGCGGTAGCACAGCACGAAGCGGCGCTCGGCCCGGGGTTCGTCGAGCGGCATGAGGCGCAGGCCGTCGGCCTGCGGCGGCACCACCTCGCGCGGCACCATGCTGATGGCAAGCCCGGCGCGCACGACGCGCAGCGCGGCTTCGAAGTTGGTGACCACCACGCGGTGCACCAGCGTGCGCCCGAGTTCGGCCGCGCGCCGCTGCAGCATCACCTGCACCGCGCTGTTGACGGGCAGGCTGACCTGCTCGTAGTCGAGCGTGTCCGCGAAGCGCAAGCTGCGCCGGCCCGCCAGCGGATGGCCTTCCGGCACCACCACGCACAGGTGGTCGCCGCGGTACGGGCGCGACTGCAGGCCGGTCACATCGGCGGCGTCCCAGCACACGCCGAGCGACGCGAGGCCTTCGCGCACGCCACGCACGATCTCGGGGCTGACACGCTCTTCCAGGTCCACCGGATGTTGCGGTGCGCCGGCTGCTTCAGGAAAGCGGCGACGTCATCGGCGAGCGATTCCGTCATGGCCGACACGGACGCGAGGATGCGCACCTGCCCGCTGCCGCCCGCGGCATAGCGCTGCATGTCCTGCGCGATGCGGGTGGCGCCGTCGAGCATCACGCGCGCGTGTTCCAGCAAGGTCTGGCCGGCCGCCGTGGGCAGCACGCCATGGCGCTTGCGCACCAGCAGCGGCGTGCCGACCTGGCTTTCCAGCTGCGCCAGCCGCTTGCTGATGGCGGAGCCCACGATGCTGGCCCGCTCGCCGGCGCGCGCGATGTTGCCCGTCTCGCAAACCGAGACGAACAGGCGCAGGGTGGTCAGGTCGAAGTCGCGCAAGGTATTCCAGATGGGAACTTCAGGGTTCCATAATTGATGAAATGAGGCGGCCAGGAAATTCTAAACTCGGGCATGCCCTTCAACGCACTGTTTCCACGGCAGGTCACCATCCGCGAGATGGGCCTGCGCGACGGCCTGCAAAGCGTCGCCACCATCGTGCCCACCGCCGCCAAGATCGAGTGGATCCGCGACGCCTACGCCGCCGGCGAGCGCGAGATCGAAGTCGGCTCGTTCGTGCCGGCCCGCCTGCTGCCGCAACTGGCCGACACCGCCGAAGTGCTGGCCTTCGCGCAGACGCTGCCCGGCCTGCGCGCGTCCGTGCTGGTGCCCAACCTCAAGGGCGCGCAGCGGGCGCTCGAAGCCGATGCCGAGCTGATGCTGGTGCCGCTGTCGGCCAGCCACGCGCACAGCCTGGCCAACCTGCGCAAGACGCCCGACGACGTGGTCGCCGACATCGGCCGCATGCGCGCCGAACGCGATGCGTCCGGTGCGCGCACGCTGCTCGAGGTCGGCATCAGCACCGCCTTCGGCTGCACGCTCGGGGCGAAGTGAAGTCCGAAGAGGTGGTGCGCCCGGTGCAGGCCGTGCTCGACGCCGGCGTCGACAGCGTGAGCCTCGCCGACACCGTGGGCTACGCCGATCCGGCCATGGTGTCGCGCCTGTTCGAGCAGGTGCTGCGCGTCGCCGGCGACCGCCTGACTTGCGGCCACTTCCACGACACGCGCGGCCTCGCGCTGGCCAACGTCTACGCCGCGCTGCAGCTCGGCATGACGCGCTTCGACGCGTGCACCGCCGGCATCGGCGGCTGCCCGCACGCGCCGGGCGCCAGCGGCAACGTTTCCACGGAAGACCTGCCTACATGCTCGCCAGCATGGGGATCGCGACGGGCCTCGACTTCGACAAGCTGATCGCCTTGCGTGGCAAGGTCGCCGGCTGGCTGCAGGGCGAGGCGACGCACGGATCGGTCTGGCGCGCCGGGCTGCCCAGGACGATGAAGCGCGAGGAGGCCTTCCATGCGTGACGCCGGCGGACCGCTGCCGCTGCAAGGCCTGCGCGTCATCGAATTCACCCACATGGTGATGGGCCCGACCTGCGGCATGGTGCTGGGCGACATGGGCGCCGAGGTCATCAAGGTGGAGCCGGTCGGCGGCGACCACACGCGCCGCCTGCTGGGCGCGGGCTCCGGCTTCTTCCCCATGTTCAACCGCAACAAGAAGAGCATCTGCCTCGACCTGCACCAGCCCGAAGGCGCCGAGGCCGCCCGCCAGCTTTGCGCGACGGCCGACGTGGTGGCGGAGAACTTCAAGCCGGGCACCATGGCCAAGTACGGCCTCGACTACGCGTCGCTCAGCGCGGTGAACCCGAAGGTGATCTACGTCAGCCACAAGGGCTTCCTGCCCGGCCCTTATGAACACCGAACCGCGCTCGACGAAGTGGTGCAGATGATGGGCGGGCTCGCCTACATGACGGGCCGCCCCGGCGACCCGCTGCGCGCGGGCACCAGCGTCAACGACATCATGGGCGGGCTGTTCGGCGCCATCGGGGCGCTCGGCGCGCTGATCCAGCGCGGCATCACCGGCAAGGGCATGGAGGTGCAGTCGGCGCTGTACGAGAACAACGTCTTCCTGATGGGCCAGCACATGATGCAGTACGCCATGACGGGCAAGCACCCGGCGCCCATGCCGGCGCGCGAAAGCCCGTGGGCCATCTACGACGTGTTCACCGTCCAGGACGGCGAGCAGATCTTCCCGGCGGCGGTCAGCGATCCGCAGTGGCGCGCGTTCTGCGATGCGCTCGGCTTCGCCGACCTGAAGGCCGAGCCGGAACTGGCCACCAACCACCAGCGCGTGCGCGAACGCCCGCGGCTGCTGCCCGCGCTGCGCGAGCGGCTCGCGGTGCGCAGCGCCGCCGACGTGGCGGCCGCGATGGAAAAGGCCGGGTTGCCGTTCGCGCCGATCCGCAAGCCCGCCGACCTGTTCGACGACGAGCACCTGCTGCAGACCGGCGGCCTCGCCGACGTGCGCCTGCCCGATGGCGACAAGGCCGGCGAGACCGTCAAGACCACGCTGTTCCCGATCACGATGGAAGGCCGCCGCCTCGGCGTGCGCACCGACCCGCCGAAGACCGGCGAGCACACCGCGGACCTGCTCGCGGCGCTCGGCTACGACGCCGCCCGCGTCGCCGACCTGCGGGCCCGTGGCGTCGTGGCCTGAACCGAATCACGCAACCGAAGGAGACACCATGAACATCCGCCACCTCTTCTCGCGCCGCTCGCTGCTGGCCGCATCCCCGGCCGCCGGCGTCGCGGCCAGCCCGTTCGCGGCGCTGGCGCAGTCCGGCACCGTCAAGTTCATCCTGCCCAACGCCACCGGCTCGGGCGTCGACACGATCACGCGCGCGGCGCAGCCGGCCCTGTCGAAGGCGCTGGGCGCCTCGGTGGTCGTCGAGAACCAGCCCGGCGCGGGCGGTGTCGTGGGCCTGCAGGCGCTGGCGCGCTCGGCGCCGGACGGCAGCACGCTGGCCGTGGTGTCGAACAACGTGGTGATCTTCCCGAGCGTGCTGAAGTCGCTGCCGTTCGACATGCCCGGCGACTTCACGCCGATCGCCGTGGTCGGTTCCACGCCGATGGTGCTGGTGGTCAACCCCGCGAAGGTGGGCGCCACCAACAGCCGCGAGTTCATCGCGCTGCTCAAGGGCAAGCCGGGCGCGCTCAACTTCGCCTCGGGCGGCAACGGCACCATCCTGCACCTGGCCGCGGAGCTGTTCCTCGATGCGTCCGGCACGCAGGCCCGGCACATCCCGTACAAGGGCGTCGGCCCGATGGTCACCGACCTGATCGGCGGGCAGGTCGACTTCGGCGTGGTGGCGCTGCCCAGCGTGCAGGGCCACATCAAGAGCGGCGCGCTGCGCCCGATCGGCATGTTGTCGCCGCAGCGCACGCAGGCCGCGCCGGAGATCCCCACCTTCGCCGAGCAGGGCCTCACGAACTTCGCGGTCGATGCCTGGTTCGCGGTGATCGGCCCCAAGGGCATGGCGCCGGCCGCCGTGAAGAAGGCGCACGACGCGGTCGAGTCCGCTTTCGCCGATCCGGCGGTGAAGGAAGCGATGGCCAAGCAGGGCAACACCATCCGTGTGAGCACCACCGAGCAGGCCCGGGCCGCCTTCCGCACCGAACTGGCGAAGTACGCCGCGCTGGTGAAGAAGGTCGGGCTCGAGCCGCAGTGAGCGTGGCTACGGCCGCTGCATCAGCCGCGGCCCCACCACCACGCACACCAGCGCGCACAGCACCAGGAAGGCGCCGGCCCACTGCAGCGGAGCGATCGTTTCGCCGAGCAGCAGGATGCCCGCGCCGAGGCCGATCAGGGGCACGCCCAGGCTGAAGGGCGCCACGCGGCTCGCGGGGTACTTGCGCAGCAGGTTGGTCCACAGGCCGTAGCCGAGGTTGGTCGCCACCCAGCCCGGAAGGCGAGCGCCAGCCACCCTTGCCACGGCGCGTTCGCCCAGTTGGCGCCGGCGCCCGGTGGATCGAAGCACCAGCTCAGAGCGAGGAAGGGCAGGATCGACACGCAGCCGCTCCACGCCACGAAAGAGGTGGCGTCGAAGCGCGTGGCGCCGCGCTGCGCCAGCCGCACCACGATGTTCGACACCGCCCACATGAACGCCGCGCCGAGCGTCAGCACCAGGCCAAGCGCCGTCACGCTCACCGACGATCCGGCCACGCTGGCGCCGAAGCAGGCCAGGCCGGCCGCCGCGAACACCATGCCCACCTTCAGCGGCTTGCCGATGGTTTCGCCGAGCATCGCCACGCCGAGGCCGGCACTGAAGAACACGTGCACCTGCAGCAGCACCGAAGCGAGCGCCGCCGTCATGCCGACGTGCAGCGCGACGAACAGCATGCCGAACTGGCCGAGCCCCTGCGCCAGCCCGAAGGCGAGGATCCAGCGCGCTTGCGCGCCGGGGCGCCGCAGGATCAGCGCCAGCGGCAGGAAGGCAAGAGGAAGCGGCCGGCGCCGAGCTGGAAGGGCGTGAAGAAGGCGAGGCCGATCTTCATGGCGACGAAGTTGGTGCCCCAGACCAGACCACCACGAAGATAGCCACGAGGTCGCGTCCCTTGAGTTCGGCGCCGTCGGCCATGCATTCTCCCGAAAGGCCCCGATCGTAGCGGCGCGCTTCGGCAGGGTAGAGTCCGGCGATGACCACCGACCGACTCGAGACCGAATTGCAGCGCCTGTACGGCGCGCCCCGGGCGGCGGGCGGGTGCGGGCGGCGGTGCTGGAGCTGGCGCGGCCCGCCCGCTGGGACACGCTGGCCGCGGCGTGGCAGGGCGTGCAGGCCGAGCTGGACCTGCCGCCGCCCGCCATCGCCGTGAATGGCCGCGACGGCCACCAGCTCTGGTTCTCGCTCGCGCCCTCGATCGAGCCCGCGCAGGCGACGGCGCTGCTCGAAGCGCTGATCGCGCGCTACCTGCCCGAGGTGCCGCCCGACCGCATCGCCATGACGCCCTCGGCGGCGCCGCCGACCGAAGTCGTTGCGGGTCGCTGGTCGGCTTTCGTCGCGCAGGACCTCGCTTCGGTGTTCGCCGACGAGCCCCGGCTCGACCTGCCGCCCAGTGCCGACGCGCAGGCCGACATGTTGTCGCGCCTGAAAAGCATCCAGCCGGAGGCGCTGGAGAACGCGCTGGAGCGCCTGCGCGCGGCCGCCGCGCCGGCATCCGCGCCCGCACCGGCCGCCGCCGCCGCGACCGCTGGCGAAGCCGACCCTCGCCGCTTCCTCCTGTCCGTCATGAACGATCCCGCCGTCGACCTGCGCCTGCGCATCGAGGCGGCCAAAGCCCTGCTGCCTTCTTCCCACCGATGACCGTCCTGAAGACCCTTCCCAACGGCGTGCGGCTGCTGGCCGTGCCCCTGCCGCACGTGCAGAGCGCCAGCGTCGGCGTGTTCCTGCGCGTCGGCTCGCGCGACGAGACCGCCACCACCAGCGGCATCAGCCACGTGCTGGAGCACATGGCGTTCAAGGGCACGGCCACGCGCACCGTGCAGGAGATCAACCTCGACGCCGAGCGCCCGGGCGCCGACGTCAATGCGTTCACGAGCAAGGACACCACCGGCTACTTCATGAGCGGCCTCGGCCGCCACGTGGAGCAGTTCCCGGCCATGACGGCCGACATCGTCCTGAACAGCACCTTTCCCGCAACCGAACTCGCGCGCGAGCTCGAGGTGATCCGCCAGGGAAGCCATCGAGTACGCCGAGGACCCGGAAGACGTCTCCAGCGAACTGCTCGACCGCGCGATCTGGGGCGAGCATGCGATGGGCCGGCCGGTGATCGGCACGGTGGAGAACATCGAGCGCTTCACGCGCGACGACGTGGTGGCGCACGTGCGCGCGCACTACGTCGCCGGCAAGACGGTGGTGGCGGCGGCCGGCAACTTCGACATCGACGCGTTCCCCGGCGCTGGGCGAGCGCCTGTTCGCCGAGATGCCGGTCGTGTCCGACGCGCCCCCGCCGAAGCCGGCGAAGTACGTCGGGCGGCCGATCGGGCAGCGCTTCAGCCAGGTGTCGCAGGTGTTCCTCAACGTCGCCTACCCGCTCGCCCCGCCCGATGCAGGCGAGATGGCGCAGCAGCGCTGGCGGCTGGTCGCTTCGGTGGCGGCGATCCTGTTCGGCGGCGGCATGTCGGCGCCGCTGACCGACACCGTGCGCGAACGGCTCGGCCTGGCCTACACCACCGAATCGAGCACCGACCAGGGGCGACCTGTGGAACAACTTCGTCGTGCATGCGGTGACCACGCCCGACAAGCTGGAGCAACTGGTCGGCGCCACCGGCAAGCTGCTGCGCGAGCAGGCGGACCGCATCGATCCCGTGCACCGGAGCGCGCGAAGAACCAGCTCGCCGTCTCGCGCGTGCGGTCGTCCGAGCGCACCTACGTGGTGATGGAGCGCGCCGCCGAGGAGCTGTTCATGCGCGGCCGCGTGACGCCGCTGCAGGAAACGCTGGACCTGATCGAGGGCATCACGGCCGACGAAGTGCGCGCCGTGTTCCAGCGCATGCTGGAGCAGCGGCCGGCGCTGGCCATCACGGGCAAGGGCGCCACCGCGAAGGCGGCCGGCCAGTTGGCCGCCGCGCTCAGCGGCGCGGCTTCGGGCTGAAGTCGATCCGCACGCCGTAGTCGAGCACGGTGATGCGCTCCGGCTCGAAGCCCATCGTGTCGGCCAGGCCCAGTTCGCGGTCCGAAAACCGGTGCAGCACGAACTCGCCGACGGCGTCGCGCGCGATCCGCGGCAGCAGCGCGCGCAAGGCTTGCGCGGTCTCCGGCGGCAGGCGCGGCCAGCGCAGGTCGAGCACTTCCATGTCGTGCGCGCGCAAGGTGCGGTCGCTCGCCTCGTAGCGCAGCGCGAACACCACGTCGAGTTCGCCGGCTTCGGCCTGCCGCGCGCCCGTGAGTTCGAGCACCAGGCCCGCGCCGAGCTTGTTGCGCGCGGGCAGGAGGTGCAGGCGCGGGGCGCTTGCCTCCAGCGCAAAGAGACCGGCGACGCCGGCGCGGACCGGGAAGCGCGCGGCCAGCGCCTCGTGCAACTGCGCGGCGGGGATCTTGTGGCGCGGCCGCGGAACGCCTTCCGGGCGAGGAGGCGGGTAGCGGGCCAGCAGGCGAGGGCGGAGAGCAGCAGCCGTCGGTGCATCGCCCCAATGTACATTGCAGCCATGCCCGCCACGACGATCACCACCCGGGTCTACAAGCTTTACCCGTCGCCGCGCAACCAGCACCGCGAAATCTTCCTGCACGAAGTGTTCGTGCCCGATCCCTATGCGCTCGTCGATCCGCCGAGTTACGACCCGCGCGGCAAGTGGACCCTGTTCGCCGCGCACCGGCTGGCCGACGGCAAGAACGGGCAGCTGGTCACCTTCGAACTCGAAGCGGACGCGGCGCGCTTCCAGTCGCGCTTCGTGGCCGACTGATGGACGCGCCGGAACGCCGGGCAAGCTCGTCGCCGCGCTGGTGCCGTGCTCGCGCCGCGAGGCGGAACAGTACATCGACGAAGGCTGGGTGCGTGTCGACGGCCAGCGCGTGGACGAGCCGCAGTTCCGGGTGCAGCCCGGGCAGCGCGTCGAGATCGACCCGAAGGCGCGGCTGCAGCCGGTGGTGCCGGCCACCCTGCTGCTGCACAAGCCGGCCGGCATGCGCATGGAAGAAGCGCAGGCGCTGCTGGGCGCCGCCACCCGCTGGAGCGGCGATGCGTCGGGCATCCGTCCGAGCAAGAGCCATGGTTTCGGCCTGGTGCCGCTGCTGGCGTTGCCGCAGCCGGCATCGGGGCTGGCGGTGTTCAGCCAGGGACCGCGCCGTGGTCCGAAAGCTCAACGAAGACGCGGCGCTGCTCGAGCAGGAACTGGTGGCGGAGGTGAAGGGCACGATCGCACCCAACGGCCTGGCACGGCTCGGCCGCGGGCTGGTGTTCGAAGGCCGGGCGCTGCCGCAGGCGCGCGTCAGCTGGCAGAGCGAGACGCGCCTGCGCATCGCGGCCAAGGGCATCGCCCCGGAATGGGTGCCCGGATGTGCGCGCAGGTGGGGCTGGAGCTCACCGCGCTGAAGCGGCTGCGCGTCGGGCGCGTGCCGATGGCGGGGCTGCCGGCCGGCCAGTGGCGCTACCTGCCGCCGGGCGAGCGCTTCTAGCGGGCGGCGATGGTCATCGACCTCGTCGACGGCACCTACGAGCTGTTCCGGCACTTCTACGGCCTGCGCCGCTTCACCCGGGGCGCCGATCGCCCGTACGGCGCCGTGACGGGCGTCCTCAATGGCCTGCTGCAGATGTTCGAAGGCGGCGCCACGCACGTGGGCGTGGCCACCGACCACGTGATCGAGTCCTTCCGCAACGCGCTGTGGGCCGGCTACAAGACGGGCGCGGGCATCGAGCCGGCGCTGCTGGCGCAATTCCACCCGCTGGAGGACGCGCTCGCCGCGATGGGCGTGGCGGTGTGGCCGATGACCGAACTCGAGGCCGACGACGCCACGGCCTCCGCGGCCCACCGGCCGCCGGCGACGCGCGCGTGCAGAAGGTGCTGGTCTGGACGCCCGACAAGGACCTGGCCCAGTGCGTGCGCGGCGACCGCGTGCTGCAGGTCGATCGCAAGGGCAAGCAGGTCCGCGACGCGGCCGCCGTCCGTCCGCAAGAAGTTCGGCGTGCCGCCGGAGCTGATCCCCGATTACCTCGCGCTGGTCGGAGACGCCGCCGATGGCTATCCCGGCATCAAGGGCATAGGCGCCGTGGGCGCCGCGCGGCTGCTGAACGAACGCGGCCCGATCGAGGACTTTCCCGCCGAGGTGCTGGGGTCCGGGCACGATGCGGCGCTGCTCTTCAAGCGGCTGGCCACGTTGCGCACCGATGCGCCGCTGTTCAGCGACGTCGATGCGCTGCAGTGGCGCGGGCCGACCGATGCCTTTGCCGCGTGGACCGAACGCCTGGAGGCGCCCAAGCTGCTGCAGCGCTGCCAGGCCGCCGCCGCAAAGCTCGAGTCGCACTGAGCGCGTGCGCGCCGTTCGGCGCATACTGGGTGCTCCACCTCCGTGCGGCCACCCTTGTGCCTTTGGCTGCCGACCGCGTCCACGGGGCTTTGCCGTTGCACCGACCGGTGCAGCCATGCCAAATTCCCCCCCCGTGACTACCATGCAGCGCTGGCGCGCCGCCGACGAGCGCGCCGTCGACCTGGAGGTCGCGGTGCTCGAAGCGTCCCTGCGGTCGCTGCAGGGACGCGGCAAGCCCCCGACGCCGGAGGACTGGGCGCGCGCCGGGGCGGCCCGCGCCGAGGCCAAGGCCCTGTTCCCGGCGGCGATGGCCGAGGTCGACCGCGTGAACGCCCGCGCCAACGCGGTGCTCGATGCGGCCGGGTCCGGCGTCAGGCGTGCGCCATCAGTTCGCCCTTGCGCGCTTCGAGGCGATCGGCGAGGTCCATGAGGTCCAGTCCCTGCGTCGCGCGCGCCTTCGGGAACATCTTCTCGCGCTCGTCGTTCACGTGGTGCAGGATCGCATCCTCCAGGTCCAGCATGAGCTTGGCATTCGTGCGGTCGTCCTCGATCTTCGCCAGCAGTTCGCGCGCCTCGGCGTGCTCCTTGTTGGCGTCCTTCAGCAGCTCGCGGTCGCCGGTCGCCTGCTGGAAAGCCGGATAGAAGATCTCTTCCTCGATCTGCATGTGCACCAGCAGCTCCTGCCGGATCTGCGAGGCCAGCACCTGCCGGCGGCGGTCGTCGTGCGCGGCCTTGTACTGCTCGAACATGCGGATGACTTCGTTGTGGTCGTCGTCCAGCAAGGTGACTGCGTCCTGTTGGGCCATGGGAATCTCCCGAAAAGTTCGGTTCGGTCCAACGTAGCGCCCGCCGCGGCCGCGGAAAAGGGAACACGCCCGCCCGTTGCTGTAGTTGCAGGCCTACGGCGGGCGGGAAGGCAGCGTCGGCTACCATTTCGCCGATGCCGTACACCGTAGCCGTTCGCACCTTGTGCGAGTTCACCGCCAAGCGCGGCGACCTGGACCTGCGGTTCACCCCTTCGCCCAGCGCGCAGGAAGGCATGGCCGGGCACCTGCTGGTGGCGGGCCGGCGCGGGCCGCAGTACGAAACCGAGATCACCCCGGTGGGCAGCTTCGAGGCGCTGTCGGTGCGCGGCCGCGCCGACGGCTACGACCCGTTGCTGCAACGGCTCGAAGAAATCAAGACGCACCGCGGCGACCTGCGCAAGCAGCCGGCCAACCATCGCCAGCTGCACTGGGCGCAGGCGAAGATCTACGGCTGGCTGCTGTGCCAGAGCGGGGGCTGGCGCAGCTCGACGTGGCGCTGGTCTACTTCGACATCGCCAGCCAGCAGGAGACGGTGTTCACCGAGTCCCATTCGGCCGAATCGCTGCGCGACTTCTTCGCGCAGAGTTGCCGCGCGTTCACGGCGTGGGCCGCGCGGGAGGCCGAACATCGGAGCCGCCGAGACGACGCGCTCGCCGCGCTGGCCTTCCCGCACCCCACCTTTCGCACCGGCCAGCGCGCGCTGGCCGAGGCGGTGTACAAGGGCGCGGCCAGCGGCCGTTGCCTGCTGGCGCAGGCGCCCACCGGCATCGGCAAGACGGTGGGCACGGTGTTCGCCATGCTCAAGGCCGCCAGGCCGCACGGGCTGGACAAGGTGTTCTACCTCACCGCGAAGACGACGGGCCGCCGGCTCGCGCTGGACGCGGCGCAGTTGATCGGCGACACCGCCCCCGCGGCCGGCTTGCGGGTGCTGGAGCTGACGGCGCGCGACAAGCTGTGCGAGCACCGCGACAAGGCATGCCACGGCGATTCGTGTCCGCTGGCGAAAGGCTTCTACGACAGGCTGCCCGCCGCCCGCGACGCCGCGCTGGAGGTGGGGCTGCTCGACGGCCCGGCGCTGCGCGGCGTGGCGCTGCAGCACGCCGTCTGCCCGTACTATCTCGGCCAGAACTCGCGCGCTGGGCCGACCTGGTGGTGGGCGACTTCAACTACTGGTTCGACGGCAGCGCCATGCTGCACGCGATGACGCTGGGCAACGACTGGCGCGTAGGCGTGCTGGCCGACGAGGCGCACAACCTCGTGGAACGCGCGCGCGCGATGTACTCCGCATCGCTCAGCCAGGCCGCGCTGCGGGCGGTGCGCACCACCGCGCCTGCCGCCCGTGCGCTCCGCGCTCGACAAGGTGAACCGCGGCTGGGGCGCGCTGCGCAAGGCGCAGGAAGCATCCGGGGACGGGACGCTGCAAGACCTGCCGACGTCGTTCACGACGGCGCTCAAGCAGGCGGCCGCCGCGCTCGAAACGCACTTCGCCGAAGCGCCGCCGGGAGCGCCCGATGCGCCGCTGCAGCAGGCGTACTTCGAGATCCTCGCGTTCCAGCGGCTGGCCGAATCCTTCGGATCGCATTCGGTGCTCGAACTCACCGAGCAGGCCGGCGCGTTCGGCAAGCCGGCGGCCACGGTGCGCATCCAGAACCTGATCCCCGCGCCCTTCCTGAAGCCGCGTTTCGCGGCCGCGCGCACGGCCACGCTTTTCTCCGCCACGCTCAGCCCGCCGCGCTACCAGACCGACATGCTGGGCCTGCCCGGCGACGCGGCATGGATCGATGTCGAGTCGCCGTTCAGTGCCGACCAGCTGCAGGTGCAGGTGGTCAGCAAGATCTCCACGCGCTTTCCCGACCGGCAGCGCTCCGCCGCGCCGATTGCGCGCCTCATCGCGGGGCAGTTCGAGGCGCAGCCGGGCAACTACCTCGCGTTCTTCAGCAGCTTCGACTACCTCGACCTGGTCGCGGCGGAATTCCAGCGGCAGTGCCCGCAGGTACCGATGTGGACGCAGGCGCGCGGCATGGATGAAGGCGCGCGCACGGCGTTTCTCGAGCGCTTCGCGCCCGGCGGCGCGGGCATCGGCTTCGCGGTGCTGGGCGGCAGCTTCGGCGAAGGCATCGACCTGCGCGGCGACCGCCTGGTCGGCGCCTTCGTCGCCACGCTGGGCCTGCCGCAGGTGAATCCGCGCAACGAGCAGCTCAAGGCGCGGCTGCAGGGCGTGTTCGGTGCGGGCTACGACTACACTTACCTGTACCCGGGCATCCAGAAGGTGGTGCAGGCGGCGGGCCGCGTGATCCGCACGCAGGAGGACCGCGGTGTCGTCTACCTGATCGACGACCGCTTCGCGCGGCCGGCCGTGCGCGAGCTGCTGCCCGCGTGGTGGCGCGTGACGCCCTACGGCTTGGGCGCTGCCGCCTCCGCGTCGACGGCGGCCTGAACCGCGCGGTAGAACGCGTCCCGCTGCGGGTGCGCCGCGGGATCGCTGGCGCCGCCCGGCCAGTTGGCGTTGACCGTCACCACCAGCTTGCGCTTCGGGTCGATGAAGATGCCTTGGCCGAAGATGCCGCGCGCCGAGAAGGAGCCGTCTTCGTGGATCCACCACTGGTAGCCGTAGCCGAGTTGCGGGCGGCCGGTGGCGACGCGCTGGCCCGTGGCTTCCGCGAGCCACCCGGGCGGGACGATGCGGTCGGCGCCGTCGAGGATGAACAGGCCGAAGCGCGCGTAGTCGCGCACCGCCGCCCGGATGCAGCACCCGCTGATCTCGTTGCCGGTGCGGCTCAGGAGCCGTGGGCCTTCTGCTCCATGCCGCCGGGCACCCACACCTTCTCCGACAAGTAGTCCGCCAGCGGCTTCTTCGTGGCCTGGCTCACGAGGATGCCGACCAGGTTGGTTTCGCCCGTGCTGTAGTTCCAGCGCGTGCCGGGCGGCACTTCGCGCGGGAGCTGGCGCAGGTAGCTGACCAGCGCGTCGACGCCCGGCTCGGGCTTGTGCGCATTGAAGCGGTTCACGTCCGAAGCGGGGTCGTCGTAGCGTTCGTTCCAGCGCACGCCCGACGTCATCGTCAGCAGCTGGCGCACGCTGACGGTGTCGTACGCCGAGCCTTTCATCTGCGGGATGTAGGTGGTGACGGGGTCGTCCATGCTCTTGATGTGGCCGTCGCGGATCGCGGCGCCCACCAGCGTGGAGGTGATCGACTTGGCCACCGAGAAGCTCGTCCAGCGGCCGGCGCCATCGAAGCCGAGGCCGTAGCGTTCGAGCCGCAGCTTGCCGTCGTGCACGATCAGCACCGCGGCGCTGCGCTGCGCGGCCATGAAGGCATCGAGGTCCACGGGCAGCTTGAGCGGCGGCCCGGGGGCAGCGGGCGCGGCGCCGGGCCCGCGGCGATCACGCGCGACTTCTGCAGCACGGTCAGCCGGTCGAGCGCGCGAAAGGCGGCATCGCGCTGCCGCTCGTTCCAGAACAGCAGGTCCTTGTTGGTCGGGACGGTGGCCAGCAGGTCGCGCGTTTCCTTGTCGAGGCTGAACCAGCCGGCGACGCCGGCGATGGCGACGGCGGCAAGCAGGCCGAGGGCGATGCGCCTGAGCTTCATGCGCTGCGCAACGGCAGGTCGATGAACGACGCGTCGCCGCCGCCGAGCGTGAACTCCAGTTGCGGCGGGCGGCCGTGCGTCACCTGCGCGAAGTGGTCCGCGTCGCCGCCGGCGATCGCCACGCGCAGGCGGCTGCCGGCTTGCAGCTTCCACGAAACGGGCAGCAACGCGAAGCGCACCGTTTCCGGCGTGCCGGATTGCATCGGCTTCGCGTCTTCGCGGCGGAAGCTGCGCCACGGCCAGTGGCCTGGTAGCTCGAGGGCGGCTGGCCCTCGGCGCGGTGCAGCAGGCGCAGCGCGCCTTCGGTGATGTAGCGGGAACGTCCGTCCGCCTCGACTTCCGAGAGGTACACGAAGACCGCGGCATCGTGCTCCGACGTGGCGACATGCAACTGCACGACCGCGTGCCCGGACAGTTCGGTGGCGCGTTCGAACGGCGGGGTCACGAACGTCAGCATGCCGTCCTCGCGGCCGTTCCAGTCCTTGTAGTAGTCGACGACGGGAAGAGCGCCCGGCGCTCGAAGCGGCTGTTGGCGCCCGTGCCCGTTGCGAAGCTGGCCTTGAAGGCCGCAACGCTCTGGGTGGCGGGCGCTTGCGCGGCCAACTGGCCTTGCGGCGCCAGGTGCAGGCGCGTGCCGCCCGCGTGCGGCGGCCGGTGGCGGCCGGCTGCCACTGCTCTTCGCGCACGGTGTGGAAGTGCACCGGCGCCTCGTCGCGGATGCCCGTGTCCATGCCGGCCAGGTGCTCGTCGAAGAAGCGCAGCACTTCGCCGAGCACCGGGAACTCGGGCTGCGGGCCGCCGCCGCGGAAAGGCGAGCCGTTGGTGCGCGCGCCGTGGTCCCGTGGCCGAGCAGCAGGCGGTTGTCGGCGCCCGGGTTGCTGAGGAAGCGCGCGATGGAGCCGTTGACGAAGGCGCTGCCGTCGTACCAGCCGGAGACCGAGTAGATGTTCACCTGCCCCGGCACCTGCGCGAGGTACCAGTACGGGCTGAAAGAGCCGCTGTGCAGGTCGGGATCGTGCGTGGCGGACTCTTCGCGGAAGGCGAACTCGGGCGCCAGGTCGCGCATGCGGAAGCTGTCCTTGTGCTCCTCGACGGCGGCGGCGACGAGCGAACCGTCGGTGTCTTCGTCCACCGGCTGCGGGCCGGCATAGCGCTTGTCGTTGAAGTACGGGTAGGGCGCGAGCTTGTCGCGCAGGTCGAGGTCGAGCGCACTCACCAGCGCGTCGTAGTTTTCCGTGACCGTCGTGCACTTGATCCCGCCGGGGAACACGTGGTCGGCGTACGTGTCCTGCACGGCGAACAGCGGCGCCACGGCCTTGACCGCGGGGTGGCCCGTGCTGGCGAGGAAGCAGGCCGCCGCGCCGAGGTAGGAGATGCCGGTGGACCCGATCACGCCGCTGGACCACGGCTGCTCGACGATCCAGTCGGCGATGCGGCGGTGGTCGTCGCGCTCGCGCGGCGAGCGGAAGCAGTCGCGCGTGCCGAAGCTCGCGCCGCAGCCGCGCACGTCGACCGTCACCAGCGCGTATCCGCGCGGCACGAAGAAGTCGCGGTAGATCGCGATGTTGGGCGAGGGCTCCGCGCCGGGGCCGCTCACCTTGAAGCGGCGGTAGTAGGGCGTGAACACCGCGATCGTCGGGAAGCGGCCCTCCGACGCGCCTTCGGGCAGGTAAACGTCGAGCGCGAGGCGCACGCCGTCGGGCATGGTCACGTAGCGCGACGCGGGCGCGCCGATGGTGAAGGTGGCCGGGCGGCGCTTCAGGTAGTCGGTGGGGGAAACGCGCCAGGCGCTGCCGAGTTCGTCGCTGTCGGGCATGGAATCTGCGTGCGAAGCGCCGCATAAAATGAGAGTGGCGGCATTGTGCCAGCCACGTTGTTCACTCCCCCAAGGACCGTCTCCATGCGCACCTCGCGTCGCCAACTGCTCGGCTCGCTCGCCGCCTTCGCACTCGCCTCCGCCTCCGGGCTGGCCGCCGCCCAGACTTTCCTTCGCGCCCGATCAAGCTGGTGATCCCGCAGGCCCCGGGCTCGGGCGCCGACGTCACCGGCCGCATGCTGGCCGATTTCATGGCCAAGGACCTGAAGCAATCGGTCGTGGTCGACAACAAGCCCGGCGCCAACGGCATCATCGCTTCGCAGCTGGTGCAGCGCGAGGCGGCGGACGGCTACACCGTGCTGCTGACCAGCGTCTCGCTGGTGAGCTTCAACCAGTTCCTCTACAAGAACGTGCCCTACGACCCGCTGAAGGACTTCACCTTCGTCGCGCCGGTGGCCGACGCGGGCTTCGTGCTGGTGGCCAGCGCCAACAGCGGCATCAAGTCGTGGGACGACCTGGTGAAGAAGGCCAAGGCGCAGCCCGATGGCCTGACCTTCGCCAGCGCCGGCCTCGGCAACTCCACGCACCTCTACACCGAGATGATCGCGCTGCGCTCCGGCATCAAGCTGCGCCACATCCCGTACAAGAGCTCGGGCCCGGCGCTGATGGCCGTGGTCTCCAGCGAAGCCGACCTGATGACGGTGGTCACCGCCACCGGCCTCGCGCAGATCAAGGCCGGCAAGGTCGTCGGCCTGGCGCAGTCGGGCGAGATGCGTTCGCCGCAACTGCCCGACCTGCCGCTGCTGAAGGAAGTGGCGCCCAACATCCCCGCGCTGCCGGGCTGGTACGCGCTGGTCGGTCCTTCGAAGATGGACCCGAAGGTCACGCAGGCGCTGGCCGCCAGCGTCAACCGCTTCCCGGCCGACCCGGTGATGAAGCAGAAGCTCATCGACCAGTTCCTGTTCCCGATCCCCGGCACGCCGGCCGACATCCAGCGCCGCGCCGAGAACGAGGCGCGCATTTGGGGCGGCCTGATCCGCGACCTCAAGATCCAGATCGACTGAAGCCCCCGCCAAGCACCATGCAACAACGCACCATCGGCACCTTCACGGTCTCGGCCATCGGGCTGGGCTGCATGAACCTGAGCCACGCCTACGGCACGCCGCCGTCGGCGGAGCAGGGCGAACGCGTGCTGCTCGAAGCTGTGCAGGCCGGCGTCACGCTGTTCGACACGGCGGCGCTGTACGGCTTCGGCGGCAACGAGACGCTGGTGGGCCGTGTGCTCAAGCCGCACCGCAATAACCTGATGCTGTGCAGCAAGGGCGGGCTGGCCGGCGTGACCGGCGACGATGGCGTGGTGCGCCGCGCGATCGACGGCCGGCCCGAGGCGCTGCGCCGCAACCTCGAAGACAGCCTGCGCCGCCTGCAGACGGACGTGATCGACCTGTACTACCTGCACCGCTGGGACAAGAAGGTCCCGGTCGAAGACAGCGTCGGCGCGCTCGCCGACTTCGTGCGCGCGGGCAAGATCCGCGCGATCGGCCTGTCGGAAGTGTCGGCGGCCACGATCCGCAAGGCGCATGCGGTGCACCCGGTCACCGCGGTGCAGACCGAGTACTCGCTGTGGACGCGCAATCCCGAGATCGCGGTGCTCGATGCGTGCAAGGAACTGGGCATCACCTTCGTGGCCTTCAGCCCCGTGGCGCGCGGCTTCCTGTGCGATGCGGTGCCCGACGTGGCGGCGTTCGACGCCAAGGACATCCGCAAGTCGATGCCGCGCTTCGATCCGGCCAACTACGCCGAGAACCTGAAGCTGCTGCCCGGCTACCGTGAACTCGCGCGCGAGGCCGGTTGCACGCCCGCGCAACTGGCGCTCGCGTGGCTGCTGCACAAGCGCGACGACATCGTGCCGATCCCGGGCACGACCAGCGTGAGCCACCTGCGCGAGAACCTCGGCGCTGGCGACGTCCGGCTGTCGCCCGACCTGCTGCAGCGACTCGAACCGCACATCAACCAGCGCACCGTGCACGGCAACCGCTACAGCCTGCAGAGCCGCGGCGAAGTCGACACCGAGGAATTCCCCGGCGACTGAGCCCCCGGCTCAGTCCGCGATCGGTTCGAGCTCGGGCCGTCCGCGGCTGCGCTGCCCATGCAGCACGTACAGGCCGGCGGCCACCAGCAGGGCGATGCCGGCCCGCCACCGCGTTCGGCACGTCGCCCCACACCGGGTAGCCCAGCAGCAGCGCGAACAGGAGCCCGGTGTAGCGGAAGGGCGCGATCAGGCTCATCTCGCCGGCGCGCAAGCTGATGATCAGCAGGTAGTAGCCGGTGGCCGGGAAAACGCTCGCCGCCGCCAGCAAGGCCACCTGCCGCCCGTTCACGGGGGTCCAGCCCCGGATGGCCGTCAACGTGCCGGAGAGCAGCGTGACGGCGATCGCGCTGCTCAGCGTGATGAGGATGGAAGGGATGCGCGGATCGACGTAGCGCGTCGCGAGGTCGCGCGCCGCGTGCAGCACCGTACCGCCCAGCACAGCAGCGCGTAGGCGTTGAAGGCGGCGCCGCTCGGCTGCACGATCAGCAGCACGCCGGTGAAGCCGGCGGCAATCGCCAGCCAGCGGCCCGCGCCCACGCGCTCCTTGAATGCGAGCACCGCGAAGGCCGTGATGAACAGCGGCGTCGCCATGTTGATCGCCGTCGCCTCGCCGATCGGCAAGTGGAACAGCGAGGTCAGGTAGGTCATGGTGGCGACCGCATCGAGGCTGCCGCGCATCAACAGCCGCGGGTTGCGCAGCAGCCCGACCTGGCGCGACGCGCCCATGGCGTGCACCACCGCGAGCAGCAGCAAGGTGGCGAAGGCGCCGCGCACGAAGATCAGCTGTGCGGCCGGCAGCGATGCGCTGACCACCTTGACCATGGTGTCGTTGACGACGAAGCTGGCCGTGCCGGCGGACATCGCCAGGATGCCGCGGCGGTTGGCGACGCGCAGGGCGTCGGGGGAAGAGAGGGTCATGCAGCCGCCGATCTTAAGCGGGCGGCTGCTGCCGCCGCGCCGGGCCGGCGGGCGTGACCGGAGGCGCTTTACTTCGCGCCGGAGCCCGGGCTGACCGCCGCCGGATTGCCGGAGCGATTGGCATCGCTGCTGTTCTTCGTCGCGCCGGCGTTGGGCGAGACGTTGCCCGAGGACATGCCCATGGACGAGCAGGCCGACAGGGCGAAGGCGACGAGGGAAATGGCGAGGAGCTTGGTCATGGTGTGGAGTGAAGGTGATCGCCTCGACTCCGGCGGGATGGAGGCGGCCGCAGGCCGCCTGTGCATTACCGCCATTGCGCGCCGCCGGCCGTGTCGGTTGACACAACCGCTAGCGGCAAGGCGCCGGCGGCACCGGCCTCGCCCTGCGTCCTACAACCCCGCTTCGCAGCTCGGATTTTGTGTGCTGGCAGGTTGCGCGGGGAGCCGAAGAGGCGGGGGGCAGGGAGTTACAGTGCATCGGTGTTTGTCGTGCAGGCCCGACAGGGACTTGCTTTTCGCGGCGTGCCCGCTACGGCTGCAATGCCGGACAACCTTGAGGGCAGAAGTACAAAGGGCCCCGAAGGGCCCTTGTTCATTACAGCGTGTCGATGAACGACCGCAGCTTGTCCGAGCGGCTCGGGTGCTTCAGCTTGCGCAGCGCCTTGGCTTCGATCTGGCGGATGCGCTCGCGGGTCACGTCGAACTGCTTGCCGACTTCTTCCAGCGTGTGGTCGGTGCTCATCTCGATGCCGAAGCGCATGCGCAGCACCTGGCTTCGCGCGGCGTCAGCGAGTCGAGGATGTCCTTGACCACGTCGCGCAGGCCGGCCTGCATGGCGGCTTCGATGGGCGCCGTGTTGCCGGTGTCCTCGATGAAATCGCCCGGTGGGAATCGTCGTCGTCGCCGATCGGCGTTTCCATGGAGATCGGCTCCTTGGCGATCTTCATGATCTTGCGGATCTTGTCTTCCGGGATCTCCATCTTGGCGGCCAGGATGCTGGCGTCGGGCTCGAAGCCGAACTCCTGCAAGTGCTGGCGCGAGATGCGGTTCATCTTGTTGATCGTCTCGATCATGTGCACCGGGATGCGGATCGTGCGGGCCTGGTCCGCGATCGAGCGCGTGATGGCCTGGCGGATCCACCACGTGGCGTAGGTCGAGAACTTGTAGCCGCGGCGGTATTCGAACTTGTCGACCGCCTTCATCAGGCCGATGTTGCCTTCCCGGATCAGGTCCGGGAACTGCAGGCCGCGGTTGGTGTACTTCTTGGCGATGGAGATCACGAGGCGCAGGTTGGCCTCGATCATCTCCTTCTTGGCGTCGCGCGAAGAAGACTCGCCTTCGTTCATGCGGCGGTTGATTTCCTTCAGCTCGGCCAGCGGCACGACCACGCGCGACTGGATGTCGGTCAGCTTCTGCTGCAGTTCCCGGATGGCGGGCACGTTGCGCGCGATGATCACGCTCGGGGCTTGCCGGCGGCGGCCTGCTTCTCGACCCACTTCAGGTTCAGCAGGTTGGGCGGGAAGTCCTTGATGAAGGTTTCCTGCGGCATGCCGCACTTGTCCACGATGATGCGGCGCAGCTCGCGCTCCTTCTTGCGCACGTCGTCGACCTGCGCGCGCACCATGTCGCACAGCTTCTCGATGGTCTTGGCCGTGAAGCGGATGGTCATCAGCTCCTCGGACAGGGCGTGCTGCGCCTTGTGGTACGCGGGCGTGCCCCAGCCTTCCTTGTCGTAGACCTTGTGGACCTTCTCGAACAGGGTGGCGATGCGGTCGAAGCGTTCGAGCGCACGGTTCTTCAGCTCTTCGAGCTTCTTGGTCAGCGCCTTGGAGCCGCCCGAACCGTCGTCGTCGTCGTCGGCGTCGAACTCGTCGAAGTCTTCTTCGGCCACGTAGTCGTCGGCTTCGTTCGGGTTCGAGAAGCCGTCCACCACGGTGGAGATGACGATCTTGCCTTCGCGGATTTCCGCGGCCAGGCGCAGGATCTCGGCGATGGTGGCGGGCGAAGCGGAGATCGCCTCCATCATCGCCATCAGGCCGCCTTCGATGCGCTTGGCGATCTCGATTTCGCCTTCGCGCGTCAGCAGTTCGACGGTGCCCATCTCGCGCATGTACATGCGCACGGGGTCGGTCGTGCGGCCGAATTCGCTGTCGACGGTGGACAGCGCGGCTTCGGCTTCTTCTTCGGCTTCCTCGACGGTCGCGGCGGTGGGGCCGGTGTTCGTCAGCAGCAGCGTTTCGGCGTCGGGCGTCTGTTCGTAGACGGCCACGCCCATGTCGTTGAGCATCGAGACGACGACTTCGAGCGTCTCGGCGTCGACCAGCTTCTCGGGCAGGTGGTCGGTGATTTCCGCATGCGTGAGGTAGCCGCGCGTCTTGCCCAGCGTGATCAGCATCTTCAGGCGCTGGCGGCGCTTGGCATGTCTTCCTCGGACAGGACGGCTTCGTCCGGCCGAATTCCTTCATCAGCGCGCGTTCCTTCGCCTTGCTGATCTTCATGCGCAGCGGCTTGACCTTCTCGGTCACGGCCGCGGCTTCGGCGACCACCGGTTCGGCGTCGGCGAACTCGGCTTCGATGTCGCCCGGTCTTCGTCCTCGCCGCCCGGCAGGCCGGGCTTGGCGGCGTCCTTGGGCTTGCGGCCGCGCTTGGCGCCGGCGGCCTTGGGCGTGTCGCCCTCGGCAGCGGCCTTGGGCGGGCGGCCCGGCTTCTTCTTCACCGTTTCATCGGCGGGCGCGACCGCGGCCTTGGCGGTCTTCTTGATGTCTTCCTTGGCGGGGGCCTTCTCGGCCTTGGCGATGGACTTGGTGGGCACGGGCGGGACTACTTTCTTGTCGCTCTTGACGACCTTCAACTGGGCTTTGGCAGCAGGCGGGGCGGAGGTTTTGACGGGCTTCCGGTCGGCAGGTTTCGCAGGCTTGACGGACTTCGCAGACTTTTGAGCGGGCATAAGACCTCGAGACAAAACGCTGAAACGAAAAGATGCGCCCACGCCGGGGGCGCGGGAAAGACAGGCCGACCAGGGGCCCATGGGCAAGATATGGGGGCGAACATTTGGAATGCAGCCCTTGCGGTAATGTGGCCTCGCCCGCTTGGGGGCGGCCGCGCTCTTGCGCGGCTGGCCGGTCCGGAGGTGCTGCTGTCGCTCTTGCCAGCAAACCCTACATTATACGTTCATGCCCCGATTTCAAGCCTTGGCGCCGGGTTTTTGTGCCTGCAGCAGCTGCTTGAGGCGCTCGTAGGCCTCGGGATCGGTGGCCGCGGCGGCGGCCAGCCGGCTGAGCTCCTCCTCGTGCCGGCGCTTGCGCTCCTTGGCCAGGATGTCGGCCAGCTCGGCCGGGTCGCTCTCGATGCCCGGCGGCAGCTTGGCCATTTCGGCCACGGCGAATTGCTCGTGTTCGTGGCCCACCAGCGCCTCGCGCAACATGCCCCGGGGCAGCGCGCCGTGGTCGTGGTGCTGGGCGTCCAGCCAGTGAACAGGGCGCCGTGCGGCGCCGGCAGCTCGCACAGCAGGTGGTGGTCGTCGTGGCTCAGCCGCTCCCGTGCTTCGGGCTGCGAGAACAGGATCTGCAGCGCGCGGGTGGCGCGGTTGACGGGCAGGGCGCGGCCGGGCACGCGCTGGCGCGGCGCCTCCATGCCGCCGCGATCGGGCGGCTGCCAGCGAGCGCGCTTGCCGCCGTCCTTGCGCGCGGCGAGCGGGCTGCGGCCTTCCCAGACGTCGGCGAGTTCACGCGCGTTGAGCTGCACCAGGTCGGCGATGTCGCCGAGCAGCTGGGTCTTGAGCGCGCCTTCGGGCAGCAGGCTCCACAGCGGCTTGGCGTTGGAGGCGAAGTGGGCACGGCCCTCGGCCGCATTCAGGTCCAGCCCTTCGCGTGCCGCCTCGATCAGGAAGCGCGACAGCGGCGTCGCCTCGCTCACGTAGCGGGCGAAGGCCTCCTTGCCGTGTTCGCGGATGAAGCTGTCCGGGTCGTGCTCGGGCGGCAGGAACAGGAACTTGACGGTGCGCACGTCGCTGGCGTACGGCAGCGCGCCGTCGAGCGCCTTGCGGGCGGCACGGCGGCCGGCGGCGTCGCCGTCGAAGCTGAAGACCACGCTGTCGGTGAAGCGGAACAGCTTCTGCACGTGATCGGGGGTGCAGGCGGTGCCCAGCGTGGCGACCGCGTTGGGGAAGCCGAGCTGCGCCAGCGCGACGACGTCCATGTAGCCCTCGGTCACCAGCACGTAGCCCTGTTCGCGCAGCGCATTGCGCGCCTCGAACAGGCCATAGAGCTCGCGGCCCTTGCTGAACACCGGCGTCTCGGGCGAGTTGAGGTACTTGGGCTTCTCGTCGCCCAGCACGCGGCCGCCGAAGCCGATGCACTCGCCCTTGACGTTGCGGATCGGGAACATCACGCGGTCGCGGAAGCGGTCGTAGCGCTTGTCATCCTCCTCGTTCACGATCACGAGGCCGCTTTCTGCGAGCAGCGGATCGTCGTATGAGGGAAAGACGCTGGCCAGGCTGCGCCAGCCCTCGGGCGCGTAGCCCGGGCCGTACTGCTTGGCGATCTCGCCCGACACGCCGCGGCCCTTGAGGTAGTCGATCGCTTTCGGCGACGTGCGCAGGGCCTTGCGGTAGGCAGCGCCCGCCTTCTCCAGCACGTCGTTCAGCGTGGCCTGCTTCTGCCGCTGCTCCGCCTGGCGGGCGCGCTCGGCGGGCGGGAGATCTTCTTCCGGCACCTGCATGCCGTACTGGCCGGCGAGGTCCTTGACCGCCTCGGGAAAGCTCATGCCCGCGTAGTCGACCGGGAAGCCGATGGCGTTGCCGTTCTTGCCGCAGCCGAAGCAGTGATAGAACTGCTTCGACGGGCTGACGGTGAACGAGGGCGACTTCTCCGCGTGGAATGGGCACAGGCCGGAAAAGTTGGCGCCGGTCTTCTTCAACTGCACGTGCCGCCCGACGATCTCCACCACATCCGCGCGCGCGATGAGTTCCCCGGATGAAGTTTTGCGGAATCGTCATGGTTCTTGACTTCGAAAAATCGCTCCGCGATTTTTCGAAGTCGGATGGATCAGTGTGAAGGGGACCGGCAAAGCCGGATCCCCTTCACAGGATGGACTGTGCTGCATGATATTCCGCACCGTCCTCGTGCCGCTAGCGGTTGGGAGGCGTGGACCATGCGTGGGTATTTGCCTGCATTTTGCATGGCCGCGGAAACCACTACCCTTGGCACCTCGCCCTGATGGTGCGCAGCGAAGCTGCACACCCTACGACGAAAAGAACCAGGAGACGACATGCCCAGCATCTTCGACCAGGACCTGCCCCGCAACGCGGCGAACTTCACGCCGATCTCGCCGCTCTCGTTCCCGGAGCGCACGGCGGAGGTCTATCCGCATCGCACTGCCGTGGTCCATGGCGGGCTGCGGCGGACCTGGTCGGAAACGTATGCCCGGTGCCGGCGGCTCGCGAGCGCCTTGCAGCAGGCCGGCCGGGCAAGGGCGACACCGTGGCGGTCATGCTGCCCAACACGCCGCCGATGGTGGAAGCCCACTTCGGCATCCCCATGGCCGGCGCCGTGCTGAACACCATGAACACGCGGCTCGACCCCGAAGCCATCGCCTTCATGCTGGACCACGGTGAAGCGAAGGCGGTGATCGTCGACGTCGAGTTCGCGGGCGTGATGCAGAAGGCCATCGCGCTGCGCAAGGAGGCGCGGCCCCTGCTGGTGATCGACGCCGAGCACGCGCTTTTCACCGGCGTTGCGCAGCGCATCGGCAGCACGACCTACGAAGACTTCGTGGCCGGCGGCGACCCGGCGTTCGCCCGGGAACTGCCGGCGGACGAGTGGGACGCGATCGCGCTCAACTACACCAGCGGCACCACCGGCAACCCCAAGGGCGTGGTCTACCACCACCGCGGCGCGGCCACCAACGCGATCTCGAACATCCTCGAGTGGGACATGCCGAAGCACCCGGTGTACCTCTGGACGCTGCCGATGTTCCACTGCAACGGCTGGTGCTTTCCCCGGACCGTCGCCGCGCGCGCCGGCGTCAACGTCTGCCTGCGCAAGGTCGAGGCGAAGGCGATGGCCGACGCGATCCGGGAGCACGGCGTGACGCACTACTGCGGCGCGCCCATCGTCCACGGCCTGCTGGTGAACGCGCCCGACGAACTGAAGCAGGGCCTGCCGCGGGGCGTGAAGGCGATGGTGGCGGGCGCCGCGCCGCCGGCATCGCTGATCGAGGGCATGGAGCAGATGGGATTCGACCTCACGCACGTCTACGGCCTGACCGAGGTCTACGGACCGGCGACGGCCTGCGCGAAGCACGAGGAATGGGACGCGCTCGACATCGGCGACCGTGCGCGGCTCAACGCGCGCCGGGCGTGCGCTACCACCTGCAGCAGGGCGCGCGCGTGTTCGATCCGCAGACGATGCAACCGGTGCCGTGGGACGGCGAGACGATGGGCGAGATCATGTTCCGCGGCAACATCACCATGAAGGGCTACCTGAAGAACGCGAAGGCGACGCAGGAAGCCTTCGCCGGCGGCTGGTACCACACGGGCGACCTCGCCGTGCAGTACCCCGACGGCTACATCAAAATCAAGGACCGCAGCAAGGACATCATCATCTCCGGCGGCGAGAACATCTCGTCGATCGAGGTGGAAGACGTGCTGTACCGGCACCCGGCCGTGCTCGCTGCAGCCGTGGTCGCCAAGCCGGATGCGAAGTGGGGCGAGACGCCTTGCGCCTTCGTCGAACTGAAAGCCGGTGCGCAGGTGACGGCCGAAGAGATCGTCGCGCATTGCCGCAAGCACCTCGCCGGCTTCAAGGTGCCCAAGGCCGTGGTCTTCGGCGAGCTGCCGAAGACCTCCACCGGCAAGATCCAGAAGTTCGAGCTGCGCAAGCAGGCCGGCTCGGCGGCCGCGATCGACGTGTGACTTGCCATGCCGGGCTCGACCCGGCTCCATGCACAGGGGTCAGGTCTTCATCGCCAGCCCCAGCCCCTCGATGATCGCCTTCTCCTTCTGGTACTGCTCGCGCATGTACTTCTCGTAGCCGGCCGCATCGAGGTAGATCACCGACTGGTCGTACTTCTCGAAGCTGGCCAGCACGGCCGGGTCTTCCAGCGTCTTCCTGAAGGCGTCGTGCAACCGCTTGGTCACCGCGGGCTCCATGCCCTTCGGCCCACCGATGCCGAACGGCGAGTCGGCGACGGTTTCGTAGCCCAGCTCGTTCAGCGTCGGCACGTTCGCCCACTTCTTCGTGCGCTTCGACCCGTAGGTCGCCAGCAGGCGGCAGGTGCCGGCGTCCACGTGCGGACCCCAGCCGGTGGCGTCGCTGTGCGACATCACGTGGCCGCCCAGCAGCGCCTGCATGCCGTCGGCGTTGCCCTTGAAGGGCACGTGCTGCAGCTTGATGCCCGCCTTCATCGCGAACTCCTCCACGGCGAGGTGCGGCGTGGTGCCGTTGCCGGTGGAGCCGAAGGTGAACTTGCCCGGGTTGGCCTTGGCGTACTCGACCAGGTCCTTGATCGACTTGATCGGCGAGTCGGCGCGGACCACGATGCCGAAGGTGTAGCCGGTCAGCAGCGCGACATACGTGAAGTCCTTGAGCGGATCGAACTGCATCTTCTGCATGTGCGGCAGCCGCACCACGCCGATGGTGAGCTGCGACAGCGTGTAGCCGTCCGGCTTGGCATTGAGCAGTTCGTTGGGCCCGAGCATGCCGCTGGCGCCGGCCTTGTTCTCCACGATCACCGGCCGCCCAGCGCCTTGCCCGCGCTTTCGGCGAGGGCGCGCATGACCGCGTCGGTCGAGCCGCCGGCGGGCCACGGGCAGATCAGCCGGATCGGCCGGACGGGGAATGCGGCGGACTGCGCCAGCGCGGGCAGGGCGATGGTGGCGGACGAGGCCAGCGCGGCCTGCAGCAGGCGGCGGCGGGAGCGGTCGGGAGGGGCCATGGGGTGTCTCCTTGTGAACTTTCAATCTACGGCCGGCGCGTTCCCGGGGCACGAGGGAAAGCCAGCAGCCGGGTCGCCCCCGCGCCCGGCCGCGGGACGGCATACTCGGCGCCATGCGTGTGCTCAGCCCTGCGGGCGCCTATGTGGTCGCCCATCCCGGCGCTTTCGCGCGCCAGGTGCTGCGCGGTTTCGGGCCAACCAGGGGCCTGCTGCTGGCCGGCGCCGTCGCCTACTACGCCCTGTTGTCCGTCGTCCCGCTGCTGATCCTGGTGGTGATCGGGCTGTCGCACTGGATCGAGCAACGCGAGCTGCTGGAGACGCTCGGCCGCTATCTCGAATGGCTGCTGCCCGGGCAGTCGAAGGCCGTGGTGGCCGAGCTCGCCACGTTCGTGCAGCACCGCGACGTGATCGGCTGGGTGCTGCTGGTCACCATGCTGTTCTTCAGCTCGCTCGGCTTCACCGTGCTGGAGAAGGCGATGTCGGTGATCTTCCTGCACCGGTTCACCGTCCGGCGCCGGCACTTCATGGTGTCGGCGCTGCTGCCGTACTGCTACATCATCTCGCTGGGCGTCGGGCTGCTGGTGGTGACGGTCGTCTCCGGCGGGCTGCGGGCGATGGCCGACAACAGCGTGTTCGTGCTGGGCGGCGAACGATCGCTGCAAGGCGTCTCGGGCGTGCTGCTGTACCTGCTGGGGCTGGCCGGCGAGATTTTCCTGCTGACGTCGATCTACATGGTGATGCCGGTGGGCAAGCTGTCCCGGCAGCACGCGCTGATCGGGGGCGCCACCGCGGCGCTGCTGTGGGAGATCACACGCCACGTGCTGGTCTGGTACTTCAGCACCCTGTCGCAGGTCAGCCTGGTCTACGGCTCGCTCACCACCGCCATCATCGTGCTGCTCAGCCCGGAGATCGCCGCCGGCCTGCTCTTGCTGGGCGCGCAGGTGATCTCGGAGTACGAGCGCATCGAGCGCAACGTGGGGAGCTAGTCCCCCATCACGATGCCCTCGCGGCGCGGGTCTGCGCCGCCGAGGAGCACCGGCTTGCCGTGCGCATTGCCGACGGTGATCGCCTGCAGGCCGCTGGTCAGCGCCTGCTCCCTGACCTCGGCGCCCCGCGCTCGCAGCGCTTCCACCGTTGCCGGCGGAAAGCGGTTCTCTTCGAGCAGGCTCGGGCCGTTCAGCGACGCGAAGTTCGGCAGGTCGATCGCCTGCTGCGGCGTCAGGCCCCAATTCAGCACGCCCAGCACCGTCTTCGTGGTGAAGTGGATGATCAGTGCGCCGCCCGGGCTGCCGCCGGTCATCACGAGCTGCTTCGTGGCCTTGTCGAACACCAGCGTCGGCGCCATCGACGAGCGCGGGCGCTTGCCGGGCTGCACGCGGTTGGCGATCGGCCGGCCCTGCGCGTCGACGGGCGCGAAGCTGAAGTCGGTCAGCTCGTTGTTCAGCAGGAAGCCCCTGACCATCTGGCGCGCGCCGAACTGGTCCTCGATGGTGGTCGTCATCGCGATGGCGTTGCCGAAGCCGTCGACGATGCTGATGTGCGACGTGCCGTGCTCGGGCTGGTCGGGCATGGGCGCATGGCCGGTGGCCACGCGACCCGGCGTGCCGGGTATCGCCGTCTTCATGCTGGGCCCGGCCGGCTGGATCAGGCGGGCGCGCTGTGCGAGGTAGTCGGGCGCCAGCAGGCTGGTCCAGCTGCCGCCGGGCGGCTGCACGAAGTCGGGGTCTGCCACGTACTGGCCGCGGTCGGCGAAGGCGAGCCGCGAAGCCTCGGTGTAGAGGTGCAGGAAGTCGGCGGAGGGCAGCCCGTCCTGCAGCTGCATCGTGGGCGCCGCCGTCTGGTTCAGGATGCCGAGGATCTGGCCGACCGCGATGGCGCCCGAAGACGGCGGCGGAAAGCCGCAGATGCTGAAGTCGCGGCCGTGCGCGCGGTAGTCGTGGCACAGCGGCGCGCGCTTCTTCGGCTGGTAGCCGGCCAGGTCGGCCATCGCAAGCTTGCCGGGGTTGGTCGGGTGCCGCTGCACCTTGTCGACAATGGCGCGGGCGATGTCGCCCTCGTAGAACGCGCGCGAGCCTTCGGTGGCGATACGGCGCAGCACGGCCGCGAGTTCCGGTTGCGCAGGACGTGGCCCACCGGGTGCGGTTCGCCGTTGGCGCCGAAGAAGTAGCTCGCGGCGGTGGTGTCTTTCTTGAGGTGGGCGTCGGCTTTGGCGAGCGTGTTCAGCCGCGGGCTGACCTTGAAGCCGTTCTCGGCCAGCGTGATCGCCGGCTGGAACAGCGAGGCCCACGGCAGCCTGCCGTGCGCGCGGTGCGCCGCTTCCAGCAGCCGCACGGTGCCCGGCGTGCCGACCGAGCGGCCGCCGACCACGCCTTCATGGAAGGGCAGCGGCTTGCCGTCGGCGCCGAGGAACAGGCGTTCGTCGGCGGCGGCCGGCGCCGTCTCGCGGCCGTCGAAGGCTTCGACATCGCGCCCGTCGTAGTGCAGCAGGAAGGCGCCGCCGCCGATGCCGCTGGACTGCGGCTCCACCAGCGTCAGCACCATCTGCACGGCGATGGCGGCATCGACGGCGCTTCCGCCCGCCTTCAGCACCGGTAGCCGGCGTCGGTGGCGAGCGGGTTGGCCGCCGCGACGGCGAACTTCGACGTCGCCCAGCCTGGCTTGGCCGTGATGCCGGAGGCGGCCTCCGGCTGGTCGGGGGCGGTGTAGCTGAAGTTGCCGGGCGCCGAGGCGCAGGCCGTGAGCAGGGCGGCGAGGGCGGCGCCGATCAGCGTGAACAAGGGACGGCGCATGGGGTGGTGCTCCTTGGCCGCCCACTATAGGGCCCGGTGCTTACTTCGGCGCGAGCCGGATCGCGCCGTCGAGGCGGATCACCTCGCCGTTGAGCATGTCGTTCTCGAAGATGTGCTTCGCCAGCTTGGCGTAGTCTTCCGGCGTGCCCAGGCGCGAAGGGAAGGGCACGCTGGCGGCCAGCGAATCCTGCACTTCCTTCGGCATGCCGAACATCATCGGCGTGCCGAAGATGCCGGGCGCGATGGTCATGTTGCGGATGCCGTTGCGCGCGAGGTCGCGCGCAATCGGCAGCGTCATGCCGACCACGCCACCCTTGGACGCGCTGTACGCGGCCTGGCCGATCTGGCCGTCGTACGCGGCGACGGAGGCGGTGGAAATCAGGCAGCCGCGTTCGCCGGTGGCTTCGGGCTCGTTCTTCGCCATGGCTTCGGCGGCCGGGCGGATCATGTTGAAGCTGCCGATCAGGTTGACGGTGATCGTCTTGGTGAACACGCTGAAGTTGTGCGCGCCGTTCTTGCCGACCGTCTTCTCCGCGGGCGCGATGCCGGCGCAGTTGACCGTGCCCATCAGCTTGCCCATGGAGACGGCCTTGGCGACCACGGCCGGCCGTCGGCCTCCCGGCTCACGTCGCACTTCACGAAGGCGCCGCCGATCTCCCCGGCGATCGCTTCGCCCTTCTCGGCCTGCATGTCGGCGATGACGACCTTGCCGCCGTTGGCGGCCAGCATGCGCGCCGTGCCTTCGCCGAGGCCCGATGCGCCGCCGGTGACGATGAAGACCTTGCCCCGGATGTCCATGGATGCTCCTGCAGTGACGTTGACGTGAACGTCAATTATCGCCTCCCGCTTTGTCGTTCCCGCGGTGCGGCGCTTCCTGGATCCCCGCCTGCGCGGGGATGACCTGACGCGCGCCTGCGGCGCTCTCGTCAGCTCACTTGAACCCCACCCGGTCCAGCATCTGCTGCACCTTCACGGTGTTGGCGCCGACGGCGGCCAGCGGAATGGTTTCGGACTTGAACTCGCCGCCGTTGCTCATGGCCTGCAGCGCCTTGTTGTCCACCTTCACGCCCTTGGCGGTGGGCCACTCGTTGTTGCCGTTGGCGAAGTAGTTCTGCGCCTCGGCGCCGGCCGTATATTCCAGAACTTGACCGCCGCTTCCGGATGCTTGGCGTTCTTTGCCACCGCGCCGCCGGCGATGTTCATGTGCGTGCCCCAGCTCGACTGGTTCGGGAACACGATGCCCACGCGTTCCATCAGCGCGCGGTCTTCGGGCGCGTTCGAGCGCAGCAGGCGGGCCACGTAGTAGCTGTTGCTCACCGCGATCTGGCATTCGCCGCTGCCCACCGCCTTGATCTGGTCGGTGTCGCCGCCCTTGGGCGCGCGGGCCATGTTGTCGACCACGCCCTTGAGCCAGGCTTCGGTCTTCTGCTCGCCCATGTGCTGCAGCACGGCGCCGAACAGCGAGAGGTTGTACGGATGCGAGCCCGAACGCAGGCAGACCTTGCCCTTGTTCTTCGGGTCGGCCAGTTCCTCGTAGGTGTCGACGTCGTCGCGCTTGACCTTGATCTTGTCGTACAGCACCACGCGGGCGCGGGTGGAGAAGCCGAACCGGGTGGAACCTTCGGCGGTGGTCGAGCGGTACTGCGCCGGGATGGCGTCTTCCAGCACCTTCGACCTGATCGGGCGGAACAGGCCGTCGCGCTCGCCGTTGTACAGGCGCGCGGCATCGACCAGCAGGATCACGTCGGCGGGCGAAGCCGTGCCTTCGGCCTTCAGGCGGGCCAGGATGCCGGCGTCGTCGGCGTCGACGCGGTTGATCTTGATGCCAGTGGCCTTGGTGAAGTTGGCGTAGAGGGCTTCGTCGGTCGAGTAGTGGCGCGCGGAGTACAGGTTGAGCACCTGTTCCCGGGCCGACACGGAAGTGGCGGCGGCGACCAGCAGGGACGCGATGGCAAGGGCCTTGGGGAGCATGGAGTCCTTCGAGCTGCAAAGAGGAATGGCGTGATGATACGGCAAACGCGAATCATTCTCACCTGCAGGCGCATGAAAATGGAGCGCCCATCCCGAGACGGGCATGAAAAAAGCCCCGGTCTTGCGACCGGGGGCCCAAGGGATCCTGAACCGATGAAGGTGTCGAAGGACCCGAGGAGACAACCTGAAGAAACTCTCGCTCGCGAGAGTGCCCGATGGACACGCCGCGAGGTTCAGAGTTCCTGCACCGCCGAAGCAGTGTCAGGATCCCGCAAATTCAATTTACGCGGCGCGCTTGGCCTTGGCGGTGGTGGCCTTGGTGGCGTTCACGGCCTGGCTGGCAACGGCGTTGAAGTTGGCTTCGGCGACGTCGGCGGCTTGCTTGACGGCCTTCTGCACGGATTCGGGGCGTTGTTGCCGGCGGCAACGGCGCTCTTGAACACGGCGACGGCGGTCTCGGAACCGGCCGGGGCGTTCTTGGAAGCGTTGTCCACGACCGTCATGAACTTCTGCTGCGCTTCGGAGAACTGGCCTTCGAAGGCACGGCCGAACTCGGCGCCGGTGCTGGACGTGATGTCGTACAGGTGGCGGCTGTAGGCGGAGGTCTTTTCGGCCGGGGGCTGGAACAGGGCGGCTTGCAGGGCCAGCAGTTCTTGCGCGTCCTTGACGCTCATGACCGACTGGGCGGTCTCGGCGGCTTCGGCCAGCGCGGCGCGGGAGGCGGTGACGTTCAGCTCGACGAGCTTCTCGACGCCTTCGAAGGCCTTCGTGGTCAGGCCGAACAGGGTTTCGACGTTGGCTTTCTGGATGGCCATCAGTTGTTCAGGGGTCAGCATGTTGTGCTCCGGTAGATAAGGTTGAGGTGAGAACTACGCTCTGCCCTGAAACCACCTCCGGGCCGTCCCCGGGAACATGTTGCAGTGCAGCATGGATAGAAGTATAGGGGCGTCGCCACGCATTGCAAGCACTTTTTGTTGCGGCGCAGCATTTCAGGCGGACCGTTCGTCGGACAATGCGGTCGTGCAGGTCTTCTACGCCACCCAGTTCGTCCTGCCGCTGCCGCCCGGCCACCGCTTCCCGATGGGCAAGTACCAGCTGCTGCGCGACCGGCTGGCGGCCGAAGTGCCCGAGGTCCAGCTCATGCAGGCCGAACCGGCCACGGACGGTGAGTTGGCACTCGTCCACACCCCCGCGTACGTGCAGTCCATCCAGGATGGCACGGCCGAGCCCTCGGTGCTGCGCGAGATCGGCTTCCCCGGAGCCCGCAGATGGCCGACCGCGCCCGGCGCTCGGTCGGCGCCACCATCGCCGCCTGCCGCGTTGCTTTCCGCGAGGGCGTGGCCGCCAACATCGCCGGCGGCACCCACCATGCCTATCCCGACAAGGGCGGCGGCTTCTGCGTCTTCAACGACGCCGCCGTGGCCGCCCGCCTGATGCAGGCCGAGCACGGCCGCCGCGACCGCCGCCCGCTGCGCGTGGCGATCATCGACCTCGACGTCCACCAGGGGCAACGGCACGGCCCGCATCTTCCGCGGCGACGACAGCGTGTTCACCTTGTCGATCCATGGCCAGAAGAACTTCCCGTTCCGCAAGGAAGCGAGCGACCTCGACGTCGACCTGCCCGACGGCACCGGCGACGACGCCTACCCGGGCGGCGCTGGAGCGGGCGCTGGAGGAACTGGCGCACCGCTTCGATCCCCATCTCGTCATCTACGGCCGGCGCCGACCCGCACGAGAACGACCGGCTCGGCCGCCTCAAGCTCACCCGGACGGGCTCGAGGCGCGCGACCGCCGCGTGTTCGACTGGGCCTGGCAGCGCGGACTGCCGCTGGCCTTCGCCATGGCGGGCGGCTACGGCCAGCGCATGGAAGACACGGTGCAGGTGCAGGTGAACACCTTCGCCGTGGCCGTCGCCTATGCGCGGCGCTGGCACAATCGCCCGCGATGAGCGAGAGCCAGACCCCGACCGCGGCCAAGCCGCAGCCCGAGCCGCGCGCGGCCTACCGCGCCTTCCGCACCATCGGCACGCGCTGGATGGACAACGACGCCTACGGCCACGTCAACAACGTCGTTTACTACAGCTGGTTCGACACGGCCGTGAACGCGCACCTGATCGAGTCCGGCGTGCTGGACATCCATCAGGGCGCCACCATCGGCCTGGTGGTCGAGACGCAGTGCAACTACTTCGCACCGGTGGCTTTTCCGCAGACCGTCGAAGCGGGCCTGCGCGTCGCGAGCCTGGGCAAGTCGAGCGTCCGCTATGAAGTGGGATTGTTTCTGCAGGGAGAAGAGATGACGGTGGCCAAGGGGCATTTCGTGCACGTGTACGTGGACCGCGACGAGCGGCGGCCGGTGGCCTTGCCGGCCGACCTGCAGCGCGTGCTGGAGGCCCTGCAATGAACGCGTTGCCCGTCACCACCGCCATCGCCGACCCGGCGAGCGTGGACGCCGCCATCGCCAGCCGCTTTTCGTGCCGCGCTTTCCTGCGCGACAAGCCCGTGCCGCGGGCGGACATCGAAGCGATCCTCGACGTCGCCAGCCGCGCGCCGTCCGGCACCAACACGCAGCCGTGGCGCGTGTACGTCGTGCAGGGCGCAAGCCGCGACGCGCTGGTCGCAAAGACGTGCGCGGCGCACGACGCGCTCCATGCCGACCCTTCGCTGGTAGCGCAGTACCCGGAAGAGTGGGACTACTACCCGCAGAAGTGGACGTCGCCGTACATCGACCGCCGCCGCGAGAACGGCTGGAGCCTCTACGGCCTGCTGGGCATCGCCAAGGGCGAGAAGGACAAGATGCATGCGCAGCACCAGCGCAACTTCAGGCTGTTCGACGCGCCGGTCGGCCTGATGTTCACCATCGACCGCATCCTCGGGCGCGGCTCGCTGATGGACTACGGCATGTTCCTGCAGAACATCATGGTGGCCGCGCGCGCGCACGGCCTGCACACCTGCCCGCAGGCTGCGTGGAACGGCTTCTCGAGCATCGTGCTGCCGCACATCGGCGCGGGCCCCGACGAGATGCTGGTCTGCGGCATGTCGCTGGGCTACGCCGACGAGGCGCACCCCGTCAACGGCTTCCACACGCCGCGCGAGCCGGTGGCCGGCTTCACGCGCTGGCTGGAATAGGGCGCGTCACTCCCGGTTGAAGCGCCGACGCGCGTCGGCCGGCAGTTCTCCTTGCCCTCCGGCGGCAGCATGTCGCAGCGTTCGCGCGCGGCGGCGAACTGCGCTTCGGCCTGCCGCTCGGCGACGGCGCTGCTGTCACGCACCACCCGCTCGGACTTCAGCGTCTGCGCCACCACTTCCTTTTGCAGCTTCGCTTCGGCGCGGGCGCCGGCGAACACCGCCTTGGCGTCCTTGCGGCAGACCTCGCGCGCGTTGCCTTCCATGGCCTTGCAGGTTTCGAGCGAGACGGCGTAGACCGCCTCGGCCTTCGCCATGCGGACCTTCTCGTCGTTGTCGGCGGTCGGCTTCATCTGCATCTGCAGTTCGGCCGCCGCGATGTCGCGGGCGCCGCGCGCCTTCTCGTTGCAGATGTTGCGGGCCGTGCGGTCCAGCGGCTTGCAGCGCGCCTGCGTCGCGTCGTACTCGGCCTCGATGCGCTGTTGCTGCGCGCGGTAGGCCTCCTTGCTCATGGGCGCCTTGTTGCCGTTGAGGCCACCGGCGCCGGCGGCGCAGCAGAGGAGGGCGGCCAGCCAGGCGATGCGGTGGTGCATGGATCGTTCCTTCAACGGGATTTCTCGGAGCGGAAGCCGGTGGAGCGGCCGGCGCCGACGGTTTCGCCGCCGTCGTCGAACCGGAACCCGGGGTTGCGGCTTTCGAAGTCTTGCAGCTCGCTGTCGGCCTCGTCGCGGGCGAGCCCGTGGCGTTCCCGATGCGCCCGAGCAACTGGTCGCGGCGACCGTCGATGACGTCGAGGTCGTCGTCGGTCAGCTTGCCCCACTGCTCCTTGACCTTGCCCTTCAGTTGCTTCCAGCGGCCCCGGATGCGATCGTTGTTCATGTGTTCTCCTGCGCAGCCGCGCCCATGCCCCTATCGTCGCCGAGCGCGGCTGAGGCAGGCGGTAGGAAGCCCCCAGCACGGCCGGTAGGCAGCGGCCTACGGCATCCGGATTCGGTATGCTCGGCCGGCCCGACGAAAACGATGTGCGAGGAGACCGAATGAAAACGTCCCGGCTGCTGCTGGCCTGCTCCCTGTTGCTGCCGCAACTCGCCCCGGCGGCCGACTTCGACGGCAGCCGGCTGTCACCGCTGTGGGGCGTGCCGTTCGCCGGCATCCTGCTGTCCATCGCGCTGATGCCGCTGCTGGCGCCGGTGTTCTGGCACCACCACTTCGGCAAGGTCGCCGCGGCCGGGCGCTGGCCTTCCTGCTTCCCTTCGCGGCGATGTTCGGCGCCTCGGCCGCCGGCGTCGCGCTCGTGCACGTGGCGCTGGCCGAGTACCTCCCGTTCGTGATCCTGCTGACGGCGCTGTTCACCGTCTCGGGCGGCATCTACATCCGCGGCAACCTGCACGGCACGCCGGAACTGAACGTCGCCATCCTCGGCATCGGCGCCTTCCCCCAGCATCATGGGCACCACCGGCGCGTCGATGCTGCTGATCCGCCCGCTGATCCGGGCCAACGACAACCGCAAGCACGTCGCGCACATCGTCGTCTTCTTCATCTTCATCGTGTCGAACGCCGGCGGCTCGCTCACGCCGCTGGGCGACCCGCCGCTGTTCCCGGGTTCCTCAAGGGCGTGGAGTTCTTCTGGACGGTCAAGCACATCTTCCCGGAGACGCTGTTCCCGGCTCGGCTGCTGCTGATCTTCTACGGGCTGGACCGCTGGTACGTGGGCAAGCGCGAGGAGATCGCCCCGGTCGACCCGACGCCCGACACGCGCAACATCGGCTTCGACGGCGCGCGCAATTTCTGGCTGCTCGGCGCCATCGTGGCGCTGGTGCTCCTGAGCGGCATCTGGAAATCGCCGGTCGTGTTCGACATCGCCGGCACCCCGGTGGGCCTGCCGGGCATCGTCCGCGACCTGGGCCTGATCGGCGTCACGCTGCTGTCGCTGAAGATCACGCCGGCTTCGGTGCATGGCGACAACCAGTTCTCCGGGGGCCGATGCAGGAGGTCGCGAAGCTGTTCGCCGGCATCTTCCTGACCATCATCCCGGTGATCGCCATGCTGCGCGCCGGGATCGACGGCCCCTTCGGCGCGGTGATCGCCGCCGTGACGCGCCCCGACGGCACGCCGAACCCGGCGGCCTACTTCTGGGCCAGCGGCCTGCTCAGCTCCTTCCTCGACAACGCGCCGACCTACCCGTGTTCTTCAACACCGCGGGCGGCGACCCGAAGGAGCTGATGACCACGCTGGCCCCGGTGCTGGCGGCCATTTCGGCCGGCTCCGTGTTCATGGGCGCCAACTCGTACATCGGCAACGCACCGAACCTCATGGTCAGGGCGATCGCCGAGGACCGCGGTGTCAAAATGCCGAGCTTCTTCGGGTACATGGCGTGGTCGTTCGGCATCCTGGTGCCGCTGTTCGTCGTCATGACCTTCGTCTGGTTCAAGCTCTAGGTGCCCTCCGTGACCAAACCCCGCATCCTCGTCGCCCGTGCCGTCTTCCCGGAAACCATCGCGCTGCTGGAACAGCACTTCGAGGTGGAACACAACCAGGCGGATGAAATCTGGAGCCGCGCCGACCTGCTGGCGCGCATCAGGGACAAGGCCGGCGCCTTCACGACCGGCGGCGAGCGCATCGACGCCGAACTGCTGGCGGCCGCACCCGGCCTCAGGATCTGCGCCAACATGGCGGTGGGGTACAACAACTTCGACGTGCCGGCGATGACGCAGCGAGGCGTGCTGGCCACCAACACGCCCGACGTGCTGACCGAGACCACCGCCGACTTCGGCTTCGCGCTGCTGATGGCCACGGCCCGCCGCATCTCGGAGAGCGAACATTTCCTGCGCGCCGGCAAGTGGAACAAGTGGGCCTACGACATGTTCGCCGGCTCCGACATCCACGGCAGCACGCTCGGCATCCTCGGCATGGGACGCATCGGCCGGGGCATCGCCCGCCGCGGCGCGCACGGCTTCGGCATGAACGTGATCTACCACAACCGTTCGCGCCTCGCGCCCGACCTCGAAGCGGCGTGCAAGGCGCGCTACGTCGCCAAGGAAGAAATGCTGAAGACCGCCGACCACCTGGTGCTGGTGCTGCCGTATTCGAAGGAATCGCACCACGCCATCGGCGCGGCGGAACTGAAGCAGATGAAGGCGACCGCCACGCTGGTGAACATCGCGCGCGGCGGCATCGTCGACGACGGCGCGCTGGCGCAGGCGCTGCGCGACAAAACCATCGCGGCAGCCGGCATCGACGTGTTCGAGGGCGAGCCCAAGGTCCACCCCGACCTGCTGACCGTGCCCAACGTCGTGCTCACGCCGCACATCGCCAGCGCCACCGTGCCCACGCGCATGGCGATGGCCAAGCTGGCGGCGGACAACCTGGTCGGCTTCCTCGTCAACGGCAAGCCGGTGACGCCGATCAATCCGGAAGTGCTGCGATAACCGTCGATCCCGCCACCGGATCCTGCTCGCGCTGGCCGCCACCAGCGTGGTGCTGCTCGCCGTGCTGGTGTTTCGCAGGCCGCCGGGCGACCACCGCGAGGAACTGCTGGCGGCGCAGGAGCGGCTCGAACGCGAGCTGCGGCGGGAGATCGGCGAGTCCTCGCGCGGCACCCGCACCGAGCTGACGCACACGCTCGCCACCTTCCAGCAGGCGCTGTTCACGCAATTGCAAGGCGTCAGCGAATCCAACGCCCTGCGCATGGCGGAGGTGCGCGGCACGCTGGAGTCGCAGCTCAATGCGCTGCAGGCCGCCAACACGGCCAAGCTCGAGGAGATGCGGCAGACGGTGGACGAGAAGCTGCAGACCACGCTGGAGGCGCGGCTGGGCGAAAGCTTCAAGCAGGTGGCCGAGCGGCTCGAGCAGGTGCACCACGGCCTCGGCCAGATGCAGAGCCTGGCGCAGGGCGTGGGCGACCTGCAGCGTGTGCTGACCAACGTCAAGACGCGCGGCATGTTCGGCGAAGTGCAGCTGGAGAACCTGCTGGAGCAGGTGCTGACGCCCGAGCAGTTCGGCAAGCAGGTCGAGACCAAGCCGCGCAGCAACCAGCGTGTCGATTTCGCCATCAAGTTCCCCGGCCGCAGCGCCGACGGCGAGCCCGTGTGGCTGCCGATCGACGCCAAGTTCCCGCGCGAAGACTACGAACGCCTGCTGGAGGCGCACGACCGCGCCGACGCGGCCGCGGTCGACAGCGCCGGCCGCGCGCTCGAAGTGCGCATCCGCGAAGAGGCGAAGTCGATCTGCGAGTACTACCTGTGCCCGCCGTACACCACCGACTTCGCGATCCTGTTCCTGCCGATCGAAAGCCTCTACGCCGAGGTGCTGCGGCGGCCCGGCCTGATGGACAAGATCCAGCGCGACTACCGCGTCACGCTTGCCGGCCCGACCACGCTGCTGGCCATGCTGAACAGCCTGCACATGGGCTTTCGCACGCTGGCGCTGGAACAGCAGGCTTCCGAAGTGTGGAAGGTGCTCGGCGCCGTCAAGACCGAGTTCGAGCGCTACGGCGAGTGGGTGGCGCGCATTCGCGAGCAGGTGCAGAAGGCCTCCGACACGCTGGAGAAGGCCGACACCCGCACCAAGCAGATGCGGCGCGCGCTGAAGGTCGTGGAAGCGCTGCCGGAGGCGCAGGCGCAGGCGCTGCTGCCCGGCGTCGAAGACAGCAGTGACGACAACGAAGGCTGACGGACCCGGCCTCACCGGCGAGCTCGCGCGGCTGATCACCGCCCAGTCTTCCTGCATGCGTGCATGGCCGGCATGCGCATGGCGTCGCCGCTGCTCGCGCTGCGCGAGGGCTACAGCGCCGCCGCCGTCGGCGTGCTGCTGTCGCTCTACGCGCTGACCCGTGTGTTCTGGCGCTGCCCGCCGGCCGGTATGCCGACCGGCACGGGCTGAAGCGGCCGGTCGCGTGGAGCGTGGGCGCCGCCACGCTGGGCGCCGGCATGGCGGTGGCGTACCCCGCCTTCTGGGTTCTGTGCGCGAGCGCCTTGCTCACCGGCGGCGCGACGGGCGTCGCCGTCATCGCCTTGCAGCGCCACGTGGGCCGCGCCGCGCGCGACCCGACGCAGCTCAAGCAGGTGTTCTCGTGGCTGTCGATCGGGCCTGCCGTCTCGAACTTCCCCGGGCCCGTTCGCCGCCGGATTGATGATCGACCACGCGGGCTTCCGCTGGGCCTTCCTGCTGATGGCCGTGTTTCCGCTGGTGTGCTGGTGGTGGGTGCGCAAGGCGACCGAGCTGCCGCGTGTCGAACCGCCGGCCGGAGCCAAGCCGACGCGCGCCTGGGACCTCTGGCGCGAGCCGATGTTCCGGCGGCTGCTGCTGGTCAACTGGTTCCTGTCGTCGTGCTGGGACGTCCACACCTTCGTGGTGCCGGTGCTGGGCCACGAGCGCGGCCTGTCGGCGTCGGTGATCGGCACCATCCTCGGCAGCTTCGCCGTGGCGGCCGCGCTGGTGCGCGTGGTGCTGCCGATGCTGGCGGCGCGCATCCACGAATGGGCGCTGATCACCGGTGCGATGGTGGCCACGGCGCTGATCTACACCGTCTACCCGTTGATGCACACGGCGGTGCCGATGGCGCTGTGTTCGATCCTGCTCGGGGTGGCGCTGGGCTGCGTCCAGCCGATGGTGATGAGCATGCTGCACCAGATCACCCCGCACCACCGCCACGGCGAGGCGGTGGGCATGCGGATGATGACCATCAACGCCTCCAGCGTCGCCATGCCGATGCTGTTCGGCGCGTTCGGCGCGATGGTCGGCGTGAGCGCGGTGTTCTGGACGGTCGCCGTGGCGGTCGGGCTCGGCAGCCGGCTGGCAGTGGGACTGCGGAAGCCCTGACCCCCACCTTTGTCATTGCGGGCTGACAGGGGCGGGGACTTACAGCCGGTAGAACGTCTTGATGATCTCCCGTGCCGTTTCCGCGTCGTCGGCGAACTGGAACAACGCGAGGTCGGCGGCGGAGATCACGCCTTCTTCGACCAGCATGTCGAAGTTGATCAGCCGCTTCCAGTAGTCGGAGCCGAACAGCACGATCGGCACTGGCGCGCCTTGCGCGTCTGCACCAGCGTGATGATCTCGAACAGCTCGTCGAGCGTGCCGAAGCCGCCGGGGAAGGCCACCAGCGCCTTGGCCCGCATCATGAAGTGCATCTTGCGCAGCGCGAAGTAGTGGAACTTGAACGACAGCGCCGGCGTGACGTACGGGTTCGCTTCCTCTTCCATCGGCAGCGCGATCGACAGGCCGACGCTGATGCCGCCCGCTTCGTGGGCGCCGCGGTTGGCCGCTTCCATGATGCCGGGGCCGCCGCCGGTGCAGACGAACAGCATGTCGCGCGGCTCCTTGCCCGCGCTGTACTCCGCCACGATGCGGCCGAAGGCCCGTGCCTTTTCGTAGTAATGCGCGTTGCGGGCCAGCGCCTTGGCGCGCGCGGCGACCGCCGGCTCGCTGGTGTTCTGCGCGGCCTGCACGAGGCCGGCGGAGGTCTCCTCGTCGCGCAGCCGGGCGCTGCCGAACACGACGATGGTGTTCTCGATGCCGTGCGCCTGCTGTTCCGGTCGGGCTTGAGCAGCTCGAGCTGGAACCGGATGCCGCGCGTTTCGCGGCGCAGCAGGAACTCGGGATCGACGAAGGCGAGGCGGTTGGCCTCGGGATCGAGCGGAAGCCCGGCGTCGGCATGGGCCTTCAGCGTGGCCCAGCGTCCGCCAGGCGCTGGTCGTGGATGTTGCGGGTCTCGGACATATTCCGGCATTGTGGCCGCAAGCGCGGATTCCTTGGCGCGGGGGACCGGCCGGATCCCGCTCTCCTCCTGTCCAGCAGGAGCAACAGGGGACGCGAGTGCAGGACTCGGTGTATCACGTGCTGGTCGAAGGTGGCGGGCGGCTGGGGCCGTTCGACCGCCGCACCATCATCGGCATGCGCGTGCGCAAGGCGCTGCGCGGCGGTGACGTCGTCGTCGGCGCCGACGGCCGCCAGCGCGCCGTGCGCGACCTGGTGCGCCAGCCGCGCGCCGAGGCCGCTTTCCAGCCGGAGCGCAGCGGCAGCTATTCGGTGGTGCAGGCCATCCATGCCGCCACGCTGGTCGACACGGCCGGCAGCGGCTGCTGCGTCGTGCCGCCTTTCACCGGCGACCTCGAAGTGCGGGTGCAGACGAAGGTACTGCGCATCGAAGGCCGCTTCCGCGAAGGCCCGGCCACCCGGCAGGACCGTCTGAAGATCCCGCTCGAACACGTGGTGCATGCCGGCCGCCGCGGCAGCATCGTCGACCTCGGCTTGCGGGCCGAAGCCGCCGCCGCCACGCAGCGGCTGACGCTGGACCTGCGCACGCCCGAGGCGGCCGGGGACTTCGCGGGAGCGCTGCCCAACGTCACGGCGTGGCCCGACGAACCGGTCCGTGCCAAGCCGTCGGCCTCCGTGCCGACGCAGACCGTCGCGTGGATGGGCGTCGCCGCGGTGACGGCACTCGTGTCGGCGGTGCTGGTGGTGGTCTGGGTGCTCACGCACCGCTGACGCTCAGAGCGCCAGCGCCAGCCCCAGCGGCACGAAGACGATCGCCAGCGCGTTCCCCAGCAGGATCATCGCCGCCACGCGTTCCGGCTCCCGGTGGTAGCGGTCCGCCAGCAGGAACTGCGTGGCCGCCGGCGGCAGCGCACCGAACAGGATCAGTTGCGCGCGTGCCGGGCCCTCCAGTCCCAGCGCCCACGCCAGCGGCACGGCGCAGGCCATGCCGATCAGCGGGCGCGCGAAAGCTCCGAGCAGGCCGCGCGGCACGTCTTCGCGCTTCAGGAGCGTCAGGCGCACGCCCAGCGCGAACAGCATCAGCGGCAGCATCGCGTCGCCCAGCAGCTTCATGCCGGTGAAGAGGGTGTCGGGCGGCCGCACGCCGCTGAGCGCGCTCGCGAAGCCCAGTGCCGAGGCGATCATCAGCGGCGACAGCATCAGGTCGCGCGTGCGGGCGTGCGCGCTGGTGATGCGCGCGCCCACCGAGAAATGCAGCAGGTTGCTGATGGAGAACAGCGCGACCGCGGCGCCGAAATGCTCGGGCCCGAAGGCCAGCAGCGCCAGCGGCAGGCCCATGTTGCCGGCGTTGGTGAACATCACCACCGGGACGAGCGTGCGCGGCTGCGTGTGGGCGGCCCGGGCAACGCCCCAGGCGATCACGCCGGTCGCCGGATCAGCAGCGCGCCGCCGGCGATCAGCACCGTGTGGTCCTGCCAGCGGAATGCGCGGTCGGCCAGCGCCGTGTACACCAGCAGCGGCGACAGCACGTCCAGCACGATGCGGTTGAAGGTCACCAGGTCGGGCCGCGTGCGGCGGCCGTAGGCCCAGCCGATCGCCACGATCATGAAGACCGGGATGATCACCTGCGCGATGCGCCAGAGCAGGTCCATCAGGCCGCCCTCCGCGCCAGCCAGGCGAGCAGGCGGTCGCGCGCCGCGGTGAGGCTCTTGTACGCGAGCACGGCTTCGCTCATGGACGCGATGGCGCCGTGCAGCTGCAGTGCGTCTTCACGGTCGGCCACCGCTTCCTGCAGGGGCTGCAGCAGCACGCGGATGGTGAACACCGCCTGCCCCGGCGCCAGCGGAAAAAGGTCTGCCGCTCGGCGCGCAGGAAGCAGTGCCGCGCGAAGTCCTCCGGGTCCTGCGTGCCGGGCCGGGGCGTGCGCGGTTGCCGCACCGGATGCTGGTCGTGGCTTGCACCGGGCGTCACCGTCCACACCCAGCGCTCCCAGCAGCCGCCGCCCGTGACCAGTTGCGTGAGCTGCCGCGCGGCGGCCAGCAGCAACTGGTTGTCCGCCACGGGCGCGTGCACCGAAGTGAAGGGCAGGCCGACCTTTTCTTCCGGCGCCCAGTGCGAGGGCACGCACACGCACAGCCAGGGCAGGGTGGTGCCGGCGGCTTCGAGCAGCGCGAAGTCCTGCTCGAACGCCAGCTCGATCGGCCCTGTCGGGACGAGGCCTTCGAGGCGCGCTCGCGCCAGGGATCGCCGCCACCACCGGGGCCTCGTCGAAGCCCGGCACCATCGCCCGGCTGGCGCCGCTGGCCAGCACGCGCTTCTTCGCCTGCCACAGCGCGCTGCCGGCCGCCAGCGGCGTGAGCTGCGGCGCATCGTCCGCGATCCGCTGCAGCCCGGGCTGCATGCGGAACGGCACGGGGATGCGGGCGAGGTTCAGCGGCATGGAGGTCCGGATGTGAAAAAGGCTCCTCGCGGAGCCTTCTGTGCAAGCAGCCTGCGCTCAGACGCGGCGGCGGTATTCGGCGGTGCGGGTGTCGATCTCGACCTTGTCGCCCTGCGCCACGAAGATCGGCACGCCGATCTCGAAGCCGGTGGCGATCTTGGCGGGCTTGAGCACCTTGCCCGAGGTGTCGCCCTTGACGGCCGGCTCGGTCCAGGTGATCTCGCGCTCGACGCTGGTCGGCAGTTCGACCGAGATGGCCTTGCCTTCGTAGAACACCACTTCGGCGGGCATGCCTTCCTCGAGGTAGTTCAGCGCGTCGCCCATGTTCTCGGCTTCGACTTCGTACTGGTTGTACTCGGCGTCCATCCAGACGTACATCGGGTCGGCGAAGTAGGAGTACGTGCAGTCCTTCTTCTCCAGCACGATCTGGTCCATCTTGTCGTCGGCCTTGAACACCGTCTCGGTGCCCTGGTTGTTCAGCAGCGACTTGAGCTTCATGCGGACGGTGGCCGAGTTGCGGCCGCCACGCGAGTATTCGGTCTTCAGCACGACCCACGGCTGGCCGGAGTTCATGATCACGTTGCCGGCGCGGATTTCTTGAGCGATTTTCATGTCAGTGTCTTCGGTGAGGGCCGCGGCGCGCGCAACGGGAAAGGTGCGGTGGCGGCGAGATATGGCGCTCTGCCCCGGGTCGGGCTGTAACGCAAAGCTCTATATTCTAGCGCGCCCGGCGACGAACTGCTGGAGCGCGGTGGCCAGCTCGGGCAGGGCGTGGGCCCGTTGGGTCCACCCCTTGGCCGCCGCGGCCCAGCCGGCGAGGTCCAGCGGCGGGAGGGCCCCGTCCCCCATCGCATTCCAGCTGCGGAACAGCCGGGCCAGTCCGCGGGCGGCTGCAGCCAGGCCGGGAAAGGCTTCCAGCTTGGCGTGGTGCGCCCCGTCGTCCTGGGGGTAGATCTGCCAGGCGAACGGGCGGCCGGCGAGCAGCGCCCGCACCACCGAATCCTCGCCGCGCACGAAGTTGAAGTCGCAGGCCCACAGCAGGTGGTCGTAGTCGCGCTGGCTCAGCAGGGGCAGCCAGTGCGGGCGCAGCTGGCCGGTGTCCGGCAGACGGGCCAGTGCGGCCCGGGTGGCGGCAGCCGCGCGGCCTGCGGTGACCAGCAGGTCGGTGGTTTCCGGTCCTGCCGCCAGCGTCGCCAACAGCGCCGGAAGGGCGGCGGGTTCGTAGCAGAAGAGGCTGATCGCCCGGTCCGCCGGCGCGGCGAGTCCGATCCCGCGCAGCCATTCCGAGCGGTCGAACGCCGCGCGGCGGGCCGGCAGGTCGCGCTCGCGCAGCAGCCCGCCGGTGCGCTGCGTGAAGCCGGGGTAGAAGAAATGCTTCACCAGCGCCCCGGCCGGCGAGGGCAGGCGGTGGCTGCGCTCCACGTAGCCTTCGGCCGAGAGGTATTCGAGGTTGATCCACACCGGGGCCACGGGGGCGGCAGCCATGCGCGCGACGAAGGCGGGGGCGGATCGCAGCCGAACGCTTCGATCGCCACGTCGGCGGGTTGCAGGTCCGGCGGCGTCGCGGTCCAGTGCACCACCTCCACGCCCGCTGCGCCCTGCGGCGCCATGAATTCCAGCGGTGACGGATCGTCGATCCACAGCCGCACCGATTCGCCCCGCGCGGCCAGTTCGGCGGCCAGCCGCCAGCACACGCCGGCGTCGCCGTGGTTGTCGATCACCCTGCAGAAAATGTCCCAGCGCATGTGGCTCGGATAATAGGCGGATGGCGCAAGCGCATTCCGACGAACTCCTCGCCCAGTGGGGCGGCGCTGCCTTCGCTGCCGGGCGTCTACCGTTACTACGACGCCGAGGGCGGCGTGCTCTACGTGGGCAAGGCGCGCAACCTGAAGAAGCGCGTCTCCAGCTACTTCCAGAAGAACCACGGCGGCACCCGCATCGGCCACATGATCACCAAGATCGTGCGGCTCGACACGACCGTCGTGCGCTCCGAGGCCGAGGCGCTCCTGCTGGAGAACAACCTCATCAAGACGCTGGCGCCGCGCTACAACATCCTGTTCCGCGACGACAAGAGCTATCCGTACCTGAAGATCACCGGCGCGCCGGACAAGACCGGCTTCACCAGCCGCAACGCGGGCGCGCCGACGGCGACCGTGTTTCCGCGCGTGGCGTACTACCGCGGCTCGGTCGACCGCAAGCACCGCTATTTCGGCCCGTACCCCAGCGCGTGGGCGGTCAAGGAATCGATCCAGCTGCTGCAGAAGGTGTTCCGCCTGCGCACCTGCGAAGACACGGTGTTCGCGAACCGGACGCGGCCCTGCCTGCTGTACCAGATCAAGCGCTGCTCCGGCCCCTGCGTGAACCTGGTGGCGCCCGACGACTACCACCGCGACGTGCTGCATGCCGAAGCCTTCCTGCGCGGCGAGACGCAGACGGTGCTGAGCGCTCTCGAGCGGCGGATGATGGAACACGCCGAGAAGCTGGAGTTCGAGCAGGCCGCCGAACTGCGCAACCAGATGGGCGCGCTGTCCAAGGTGCTGCACCAGCAGTCGGTGGAAACCTCGTCGGACAAGGACGCCGACATCCTCGCCGTGCAGGTCCAGGGGCGGCAAGGCCTGCGTCAACCTGCGATGGTGCGCGGCGGCCGGCACCGGGCGACCGCGCCTACTTTCCGAGCCACGTCGAGGATGCGAGCGCGGTGCAGGAGTTCGACGACGCGGCCGATGCCGTCGCCGCGCAGCCGGTCGAAGTGCAGGTGCTGGAGGCCTTCATCGCGCAGCACTACCTCGGGGTGCCCGTTCCCGCGGCGCTGATCACCAGCCACCCGGTGGCGAGCGAGCTCGTCGACGCGCTGACGGAGCAGACCGGGGTTCGCGTGGCCGCCGTGCACAACCCGCGCGGGCAGCGCCGCACTGGCTGGAGATGGCGCAGAAGAACGCCGAGATCCAGCTCGCGCGGCTGCTGGCGGAAGAAGGGTCGCAGCAGGCGCGCACGCGGGCGCTGGTGGAGGCGCTCGATCTCGCGCCGGACCACCTCGACACCTTCCGCGTGGAGTGTTTCGACATCTCGCACACGGCGGGTGAGGCGACGCAGGCGTCGTGCGTGGTGTTCCACCACCACCAGATGCAGAACCGCGAGTACCGCCGCTACAACATCGACGGCATCACGCCCGGCGACGACTATGCGGCGATGCGGCAGGTGCTGACGCGCCGCTATGCGCGCCTGGCGCAGGCGGGCCGCGACTCGCCCAATGCGACGCCGTCGCCCGAGGAAGAACCCGCGCCGGCGGACGACGGCGTTGCGGAGCCCTTGCCGGACGTGCAGATGGAAGCCGTTCCCGCGCCCGAAGTCGCCGCGGCCGAAGAGGCCGCGCCGGCCCGCAAGCCCAAGGTCGGCGGCGGCGGCAGCGCCCAGCGGCTGCCCGACCTGGTGCTGGTGGACGGCGGCCGCGGCCGGTGAGCATGGCCCGCGAGGTGTTCGCGGAACTGGGGCTGGACCTGTCGGTGATCGTCGGCGTCGAAAAAGGCGAGGGCCGCAAGGTGGGCCTGAGGAACTGGTGTTCGCCGACGGCCGCGAGAAGGTGTACCGGGGCGCGAATCGGCGGCGCTGATGCTGATCGCCCAGATCCGCGACGAGGCCCACCGCTTCGCCATCACCGGCATGCGGGCCCGGCGCGCGCGCGTGCGCATCGGCGGCAGCCAGCTGGAGGAAATCCCCGGCGTCGGCGCCAAGAAGCGGGCCCGCCTGCTGCAACGTTTCGGCGGCGTGCGGGGGTGGCTTCGGCCTCGGTGGACGACATCGCCACGGTCGAAGGCATCTCGCGGGAACTGGCCGAAGAGATCTATCGGGCGCTGCACTAGAAGCCGGACACCCGGAAGCCCGGACAGCCGGACGCAGAGGACGCAAAGGGTACGCAGAGGACGCGAAAAGACAGCCTTTTTCAGCGGTTCCCTTTCGCGTCCTCTGCGTATCTTTCGCGTCCTCTGCGTCCGGTATCCGCTCCCGCATTCGCGTCATGCACAATCCACGGATGTTCTTCACGGTTCCCACGCTCCTGACCTGGACGCGGATCATCGCGATCCCCCTGTTGATCGGCGTGTTCTACCCGGGGCTGGAGCAACGCGTCCAGAACCCGGTCGCGACCGTGATGTTCGTGGTCTTCGCCCTCACCGACTGGCTCGACGGGTTCCCCGGCGCGCAAGCTGAACCAGACGTCGGCCTTCGGCGCCTTCCTCGACCCGGTGGCCGACAAGTTCCCCGTGTGCGCGTCGCTGCTGGTGCTGGTGGAACTGCAGCGGGTCGACGTCTTCGTCGCCCTGATCATCATCGGCCGCGAGATCGCCATTTCGGCGCTGCGCGAGTGGATGGCGCAGATCGGCGCCTCCAAGAGCGTCGCCGTGCACATGCTGGGCAAGCTCAAGACCACCGTGCAGATGGTCGCCATTCCGTTCCTGCTGTTCCACGGCCACCTGTTCGGCGTCATCGACACCAACCGCTGGGGCCGCTGGCTGATCTGGCTGTCCGCGATCCTGACCGTCTGGTCGATGATCTACTACCTGCAAAAGGCGCTGCCCGAAATCCGCCGGCGGGTGAAGAAGTGAGCGGCGCGGCGAGGGGCGACGCCCTGGTGCGGGCCATGCCCGCCGTCTTCGTCGTGATCTGGGCCACGGGCTTCATCGTGGCGCGCTACGGCATGCCGCACGCGCCGCCGATGAAGTTCCCCGGCCGTGCGCTATGTCCTCTCCGTGTTCTGCTTCCTCGCCCGGGCGACGCTGGCGCGCGCCGGCTGGCCCAAGGGGCGCGTGCAATGGGGCCACCTCGCCGTCACCGGCGTCCTGATGCACGCCGGCTACCCGGGCGGCGTCTGGGCCGCGGTCAAGGCGGGCATGGGCGCGGGGCTCGCCGCGTTGCTGGTCGGCCTGCAGCCGGTGCTGACCGCCTTCTGGGTGTCGAGCCGGGGCGGCAAGGTCGCGGCCCGCCAGTGGGCGGGGCTCGCCTTCGGCCTCGCCGGCCTGCTGCTCGTGGTGTGGGAGAAGCTCGGGTTCGGCGAAGTCCATCCGCTGAACCTCACGTTCGCCATGATCGCTCTGGTGTGCATCACGGCCGGCACGCTGTACCAGAAGCGCTTCGTGCAGCCCTGCGACGTGCGCACCGCCAACCTGGTGCAGCTCGCCGCCGCCTTCGCCGTCACGCTGCCGCTGGCGCTGCTGGAAACGGAAGGCATGCGCTGGACCACGGCGAACGGCGCCAACACGGAGTTGATCGGCGCCATGGCCTGGTCGGTGCTGGGCCTGACGCTCGGCGGCAGTTCGCTGCTGTACCTGTTGATCCAGAAGGGCGCCGCCACCGCCGTCACCAGCCTGATGTACCGGTGCCGCCCACCACCGCGCTGATGGCGTGGCTGCTGTTCGGCGAGCCGATCACCGTGCTGATCGTCGCGGGCGTGGCCCTCACGGCGATCGGCGTCAGCCTGGTGGTGCGGCAGAAGGCGTGAGCATGCTGGACGGCTTCGCAAAGCAGACGGTCACGCGCGACGGCGTCGCGCTGCACGTGCGCCACGGCGGCGCCGGCCCGCCGTTGCTGCTGCTGCACGGCCATCCGCAGACCCATGCCATGTGGCACCGCGTCGCGCCGCGACTGGCGCAGCACTTCAGCGTCGTGATGATGGACCTGCGCGGCTACGGTGACTCGGGCCGCCCGCCGGCCGGCGAGGGATCGTCCGCGTATGCCAAGCGCGAGATGGCGCTGGATGCGGTGGAAGTGATGCGCAGCCTCGGCCACGAAAGTTTCCGTGCTGGCCCACGACCGCGGCGCGCGCGTGGCGCACCGCCTCGCGCTCGACCACCCGCACGCCGTGCAGCGCCTGATGCTGCTGGACATCGCGCCGACGCTGGCCATGTACCGCAACACCACCGAAGCCTTCGCGCGCGCCTACTGGCACTGGTTCTTCCTGATCCAGCCGCCGCCCCTGCCCGAGGCGCTCATCGCATCCGACCCCGCGCGCTACCTTCGCAGCGTGATGGGCTCGCGGCACGCCGGCTTGTCCGCCTTCGCGCCGGAGGCGTTCGCAGAATACGAACGCTGTGCCGCGATCCCCGGCACCGCCGAAGCGGTGTGCGCCGACTACCGCGCCAGCGCGGGCATCGACCTGCAACACGACCAGGCCGACGCGGACGCGGGCCGCAAGCTCGCGATGCCGCTGCGCGTGCTGTGGGGCGAGCACGGCGCGGTCGGCCGCTGCTTCGACGTGCCGGCGCTCTGGCGCGCCGCCGCCACCGACTTCACCGGCCGCGCCGTGCCGTGCGGCCACTACATCGCGGAGGAGGCGCCCGGCCTCCTGCTGCAGGAATCCCTTTCGTTCTTCAGGAGACAGCCATGAGCAGGAAACGCATCGCAGTCATCGCCGGCGACGGCATCGGCAAGGAAGTCATGCCCGAAGGCGTGCGCGTGGTGGACGCCGCCGCCCGCAAGTTCGGCATCGACCTGCAGTTCGACACCTTCGATTTCTCCAGTTGGGATTACTGCGAGAAGCACGGCAAGTACCTGCCCGACGACTGGAAGGACCAGATCGGCGGCCACGACGCCATCTTCTTCGGCGCGGTCGGCTGGCCCGAGAAGATCGCCGACCACACGTCGCTGTGGCAGTCGCTGCTGCTGTTCCGCCGCGAGTTCGACCAGTACGTCAACCTGCGGCCCGCGCGCCTGATGCCCGGCATCATCGCGCCCGTGGTGCGCAAGGACGGCACGCCGCGCCAGCCGGGCGAGATCGACATGTACATCGTGCGAGAGAACACCGAAGGCGAATATTCCGCCGTCGGCGGCCGCATGTACCCGGGCACCGAGCGCGAGATCGTGATGCAGGAGACAATCATGTCGCGCATCGGCGTAGACCGCGTGCTGAAGTTCGCCTTCGAACTCGCGCAGTCGCGCCCCAAGAAGCACCTGACGTCGGCCACCAAGTCCAACGGCATCGCGATCACGATGCCGTACTGGGACGAGCGCGTCGCCGAAATGGGCAAGCAGTACCCGGGCGTGAAGCTGGACAAGTTCCACATCGACATCCTCACCGCCCACTTCGTGCAGCGGCCCGACTTCTTCGACGTGGTGGTCGCCAGCAACCTGTTCGGCGACATCCTGAGCGACCTCGGCCCCGCATGCACCGGCACCATCGGCATCGCGCCCAGCGCCAACCTCAATCCGGACCGCAAGTTCCCCTCGCTGTTCGAGCCGGTGCACGGCTCGGCGCCCGACATCTACGGCAAGAACATCGCCAACCCGATCGGGCAGATCTGGTGCGGCGCGATGATGCTGGAGTTCCTCGGGCACAAGGAAGCGCACGACGCGATCCTGCGCGCGATCGAGGCGGTGCTCGATCCGAAATCGGGCGCACCGCGCACCGGCGACATCGGCGGCAACGCCAGCACCACCGACGTCGGCAAGGCGATCGCGGCCGCTTTGTAACCGCTTGCAGCAAGCGGGCGGGGCCGCCGCGAAACGGCCGCAAACCCGCACCACTGCTCGTTTTCGCTTCTACAATCCGCGTCCGCGTGTTGTATTGCCGCATGGTGTATTGACACCGTTTGGGCTGCTGGCTTTAATCGACGCCAGTGGCCTGCAAGCCGCGCGACAGCGTCTCCCCTTCCTGCATTCAAGCCTTCGGCGAAGCCTGGAACGGGAGACAAATTTTTGATCGGACCGCAGTGTCCGACATAACTCCAGATACGAGGGGCCCCCTGTGAACAAGACCGAACTCATCGAGCACATCGCCAAACACGCCGACATCTCCAAGGCCGCCGCCACGCGCGCGCTCGAGTCGATGATCGGTGCTGTCAAGACCACGCTGAAGAAAGGCGGGTCGGTTTCCCTCGTGGGTTTCGGCACTTTCGCCGTGGGTAAACGGGCTGCCCGCAGCGGCCGCAATCCCCGCACCGGCGCAGCGATTAAAATCAAGGCTGCCAAGGTGCCCAAGTTCCGTCCCGGCAAGGCGCTCAAGGATGCGCTGAACTGATGGCCGGTTGTTTCCAGTGGGGTGCTTAGCTCAGTTGGTAGAGCAGCGCCCTTACACGGCGTAGGTCGGCGGTTCGAGCCCGTCAGCACCCACCACGAGAGAAGGCGAACCGCGGTTCGCCTTTTCGTTTTTGATGACCGCGAGTTCCAAGCATGTTTGATTTCGTCCGCAAGCACACCAGGGTGATGCAGTTCCTGCTGTTCATCCTGATCGTCCCCTCCTTCGTGCTGTTCGGCGTCGAGGGCTACAACCGCATGAACGACAAGGGCGCCGTGGTCGCCGGGGTCGACGGCCGCGAGATCACGCAGACCGAATGGGACAACGCGCACAAGGCCGAAGTCGACCGCCTGCGCCAGCAGATGCCGAGCCCGGACAGCAAGCTGCTCGACTCGCCCGCGGCGCGCTTCGGCACGCTGGAGCGCCTGGTGCGCGAGCGCGTGCTGCTCGCCGCCGCCGACAAGTCGCGCCTGTTCGTCAGCGACCAGCGCGTCGCCCGCGAGCTGCAGAACAACCAGCTGATCGCATCGCTGCGCGGCCCCGACGGCAAGCTCGACATGGACCGCTACCGCCGGTGCTGGCGCAGCAGGGCATGTCGCCCGAGATGTTCGAGAACTCGGTGCGTTCCGAGCTCGCCACGCGCCGGTGCTGGCCGGCATGGCGCAGACCGGCTTCGCGCCGCCGTCGCAGGCCGCCGTTTCGCTGGGCAGCTACTTCGAGCGCCGCGAGGTGCAGGTCGCGCGCTTCGCGCCCGCCGACTACCAGGCGAAGGTGGAGCCCACCGAGGCCGACATCGAGGCCTACTACAAGGCCAACCCGGCGCAGTTCCGGCGCCGGAGCAGGCGAACATCGAGTACGTGGTGCTCGACCTCGCGGCGGTGCAGGGCGGCATCGCCATCCCCGAGCAGGACCTGAAGACCTACTTCGAACAGAACGCCGCGCGCCTGTCGGGCGCGCAGAAGGAAGAGCGCCGCGCCAGCCACATCCTGCTGGCCGTGCCGCAGGGCGCGCCCGCCGCCGAGAAGGAAAAGGCGAAGGCCCGCGCCGAGGAACTGCTGGCGCAGGTGAAGAAGAACCCCGAGAGCTTCGCCGACGTGGCGAAGAAGAACTCGCAGGATCCGGGCTCGGCCGCGCAAGGCGGCGACCTCGACTTCTTCACGCGCGGCGCGATGACGAAGGCGTTCGAGGACGCCGCTTTCGCGCTCAAGGCCAAGGGCGAGATCAGCAACGTCGTCGAGACCGAGTTCGGCTTCCACATCATCCGCCTGACCGACATGAAGGTGCCGAAGACGCGCACGTTCGAGGAACTGCGCCCCGAGCTCGAGGCGCAGCTGCGCAAGGAGCAGGCCCAGCGCAAGTACGCCGAAGCGGCCGACACCTTCAGCAACGGCGTCTACGAGCAGTCGGACAGCCTCAAGCCGGTCGCCGACAAGCTCAAGCTCGAAGTGAAGAGCGCCACCGGCGTCACACGCACGCCGCAGCCCGGCGCCACCGGCCCGCTGGCCAACCCGAAGTTCCTCGAGGCGCTGTTCGGTCCCGACGCCGTGGAGCGCAAGCGCAACACCGAGGCGCTGGAGCTCGGCGCCAACCAGATGGTGTCCGGCCGCATCACGCAGTACACGCCGGCGCGCACGCGCCCGCTCGCCGAAGTCAAGGCGCAGGTGCGCGAGCGCGTCGTCGCCGCGCGCGCCGCGGAGCTGGCCCGCAAGGACGGCCAGGAGAAGCTGGCCGCGTGGAAGGCCAATCCCGCCGCGGCCGCGATGCCCGCCGCCGCGCCGCTGTCGCGGCAGGACGCCGACAAGCAGCCGCGCGAGGTGATCGACGCCGCGCTGCGCGCCGACCCCTCCGCGCTGCCGGCGCTGGTGGGCGTCGACCTTGGCGCGCAAGGCTATGCGGTCGTGAAGGTCAACAAGGTGCTGCCGCGCGAGGCCCCCCCCGCGCAGCAGGCGCAGCAGGAGCGCGACCAGTACGTGCGCGCCGGAGCAGCGCCGAAGGCCTGGCCTACTACAACCTGCTCAAGGAACGCTTCAAGGTCAAGTTTGAGGTGCCGCAGCCCGGGGACGGCCTGCAGCAGTAAGGTCCATGCCTTCCTCGGCGATCTACGGCCCCAATGCCTCCGCCTGGCTGGCGGGGCTGCTCGATTCGGCGATGGACGCGATCATCACGGTCGACGCCGGCCAGACGATCGTTCTGTACAACCGCGCCGCCGAACGCATCTTCGGCTGGCCGGCGGCCGAGGTGATCGGCAAGACGCTCGACATGCTGATGCCGCTGCGCTTCCGCGCGGAGCACGGCGGCCACATCGCGCGCTTCGGCGCCACGGGCGTCACGTCGCGCCGCATGGGCGGCAGCACCGTGCTGCTGGCGCTGCGCGCCGGCGGCGAGGAATTCCCCATCGACGCTTCCATCTCGCAGCTCGATGCGCCCGAGGGCAAGCTGTTCACGGTGATCCTGCGCGACGTGACCGAACGCGTGCGCGCGCAGGAAGAACTGGCGTCGTTCGCTTCCGAGGCGAGCGGCGTGCGCGAGCAGGAGAAGGCGCGCATCGCGCGCGAACTGCACGACGAACTTGCGCAGTCGCTCACCGCGCTGAAGATGGACACCGACTGGGTCCGTGCCAACCTCGGCAAGACCGCGGAAGCCGGGGACCGCCTGGCCGCCATGCTGCGGCTGCTCGACGACGCCGTGGCCTCCACGCGCCGGATCGCCGCCGACCTGCGGCCGCTGGTGCTCGACGACCTTGGGCTGGTGTCCGCCGTGGAATGGGTGGCTTCCAGCTTCACCCAGCGCACCGGCGTGCCCTGCCACCTCGACGTCGACGAAGACCTCGACCTGCAGGAGCCCTATGCGACCGCGGTCTTCCGCATGGTGCAGGAGTCGCTCGCCAACGTGGCCAAGCACGCCAACGCGCGGCAGGTGCGGGTGCGGTTGGCGCGCAATGGCGGCGAGGTGGAACTGACCGTGCAGGACGACGGCGCCGGCTTCGACGTGCGCAACGCGCGCAAGCCGCAGTCCCCGGGGCTTGTCGGCCTGCGAGAACGGGCCAAGCTGTTGCGCGGCAGCGTGGAGATCGCGAGCGCGCCGGGGCAGGGCACGCGCGTCGCGGCGCGCATTCCGCTGGCGGACTGAGTCAGCCGGCCGGAAAGCGGATGCGCCACGCCCGGCGCCCGTCCGCCAGCGCGATCGCCGGCTCGAACGTGCCGCCGTGCAGCGTGGCCACTTTCTCGACGACACGGTGGCCGAGGCCGAGCCGCAGCGGCTGCGCGGCGTCCGCGGTTTCCGCGGCCGCTCCGCCTTCGCGCCGCGGGCCATCGTCGGCCACCGGAGCCAGCGTCCCGCCGCATCGATCTCCACGTCCACCTGCGTGCCGGCCGGCGTGTGCGCGAGCGCGTTCTCCACGAGGTTGCGCAACGCGAGTTCCAGCAGCACGGCGTGGCCGGGGAGCGCGAACGGGCCGGCGCTCGCCAGCGTGAGTTCGCGGCCGCCCGCGTGCGCGGCGGGCGCGTAGGCGCCGACCACCGAGCGGGCGATCGCGTCCAGTCCAGCGGCTGCGCCGCCTCGTCCAGCGCCGCGCGGCTCGCACGCGCCAGCGCCAGCAGGTGCGTGAGCACGTCCGCCGCGCGCATGGCGTCCTCGCGCACGCGCGCCAGCGCGGCGGCCCGCGCCGGCCCCGGGCCGGCCGCCTGCGCGCTGCCGGCGTGCAGCGCCAGCGAAGCCAGCGGCGTGCGCAGTTCGTGCGCGAATTCGTTGGCGGGGGCGCGCTCCCGCGTGAGCGCCGCGTGGTACCGCTCGACCAGCCGGTTGATGGCGTCGGTGGCCGCCGCCAGCTCGTCGAAGCGCGCGGGCGTCGCGAGCCCGTGCGGCTGCAGGATGTCCAGCGCGTGCACCTCCTGCGCCAGCCGCCGCAACGGGCGCAGGCCGCGGTGCAGCGCGAGCCCGAGCAGCAACGCCACCACCGGCAGCAGCCAGAGCCCGGGTTCCGCCACTTGCGCAGCGATGTCGTCGGCGAGTTCGTCGCGCTCGCGCAGCGACAGCAGCACCGTCAGCCGGCGCGTGCGCCCGTCGTCCCAGCGCGAGAACGCGCGCCAGCCCTCGGCGGGGGCGCCCAGCCGCAGCGTGGCGAAGCCGTCCGGTGCTTCGAAGGGCGGGGGCGGCGCGTCGCCGCTGCGGGACAGCAAGCGGCCCTGTCCATCCCACACGAACACGCTCATCGAGCGCTGGTAGTCGTGGGCCTTCAGCTCCGAGCCGCCATCGGGCGCGACGACCGCACCCGGCGCCAGGCCCGCGGTGAGCATCGGCAGCAGCAGCGAGCTGACGCTGGCGAGGTGGCCGTCGGTCAGTTCGTCGGCCTCGTGCTCGCCGGTCTTGTAGCCCAGCGCGATGAAGCTGCCCCACACCAGCACCAGCGCGCCCAGCGCCCAGCCAGCAGGTGCCGCGTGAGCGTGGGCAGCGCGCGGCGCGGCGGTGCGTTCACGCCGGGTCCGCCGGGGCGTAGTAGCCCAGCCCCCGCACGGTGCGCACCACGCCTTCGCCGAGCTTGCGGCGCAGGTGGTGGACGTGCACTTCGATCGCGTTGCTCTCCAGCACGTTGTCGAAGTTGTACAGCCTGGCCTCGATCTGCGCGCGCGAGAGCACCTGCGGCCTCGCTTCGAGCAGCGCGAGCAGCACCGCGAATTCGCGGGCCGAGAGGTCGACGGGCGCGCCGGCTCGCAGCACCGTGCGCGCGGCCGGATCGATCTCCAGCGCCCCGTAGCGCAGCTTCGGCTGGGCGCGGCCCGCGGCGCGCCGGCGCAAGGCGCGCATGCGGGCCGCCAGTTCGTCCGGGTCGAAAGGCTTGGCCAGGTAGTCGTCGGCGCCGAGGTCGAGCCCCGTGATGCGCGCGGCGACCGGTCGCGCGCCGTCATGATCAGCACCGGCGTAGCGGGGTCGGGCAGGGCGCCGGCCCGGGCGCCGCGCACGCGCCGCAGCAGCTCGGTGCCGTCGGCGTCGGGCAGGCCGAGGTCCAGCAGCACGATGTCGAAGGGCTCGGCCGCCAGCGCCGACCACGCCGTGGCGACGTCACGCGCCCGGTCGACGGCATAGCCCGGGCGTGCGAGGTGGTCGGCCAGTCCGGCCGCGATCCCCGCATCGTCCTCCACCACCAGCACGCGCATGCGCCGATTGTGGCCCGGCGCGCTTAAGGATGGCTTAAGCAGCCGCCACCAGCATCGCCGCCCATGAACCTGGTGATGTCGAAGCAAGGGCGGCCGGCCGCGGCCGCGTGGACGGGCGCGGGGCTGGTCGCCATCGCCGCGGCGTGGGACGCGTCGGGGTGGGACCTGCCGCTGGCCAGGCTGGCGGGCACGGACCGGGGCTTCCCGTGGCGCGACCACTGGCTGCTCGCGTCGGTGCTGCACCGGGGCGCGCGCTGGGCGGCGTGGGCGCTGGTGCTCGCACTGGCGCTGGCGGTCTGGTGGCCGCCGCGGTCCATGGGGCGGCTGCCCACCGTCCGGCGGGTGCAGCTGGTGGCCACGGCCTTGCTGGCCGCCGCGGCCGTGGCCTTGCTGAAGTCCGGGACCGCCACCAGCTGCCCCGGGACTGGCGGAGTTCGGCGGCATCGCGCGCCACGTGTCGCATTGGGGGACGGTGGCGGACGGCGGTCCGGGCCGCTGCTTCCCCGCCGGCCACGCGTCGTCCGGCTTCGCCCTGTTCGGCGGCTACTTCGCCTGGCGCGGCGTCGACGCACGCACGGCGCACCGGTGGCTGGCCGGCGCCGGCGCGGGCGGGCTGGTGCTGGGGCTCGCGCAGCAGTGGCGCGGCGCGCACTTCATGAGCCACACGCTGTGGACGGCGGTGGTGTGCTGGTGGGTGGCGGCCGCGGTGGACGCGGCTTGCGACGCGCTTGCGCGGGGCGCGGCATGAGCGCGCAGCCGGTGCTCCGGCCGGCGCTGCCCGTGCTGGCCGCCAGCCTCTGGATGGCGGGCGTGGGCAATGCCGCCCTGTGGCGCGAACTGCAGGCCCCGGGCTGCTGGCGACGCCCTCGGGCTGGTGGCTGGCGCTGGCGCTCGCGGGTGTCCCGGCGGCGGCGCTCCATGCCATCCTGAGCCTGCTGGCGTGGCGGCCGCTGCTCAAGCCGGCGATCGCCGTGCTGCTCCTGCTCGCGGCCGGCGGCGCGCACTTCATGTGGACGTACCACGTGGTGATCGACAGCGGCATGGCCAGCAACGCGCTGCAGACGGACTGGCACGAGTTGCGCGCGTTGCTGACGCCGCGCCTTGCGGCCACGCTCGCATTCGGCGCGCTGCTGCCCGCGTGGCTGCTGTGGCGGCGCCCCGTCGCCTATGCGCCCCGGGGCGCGCAGGCGCTGCGCAACGCGGGCGGCGCCGTCGCCGCCCTGTTGCTGGCGGCGGCCCCGGTGCTCGCCGGCTTCCAGCCGCTGGCATCGGCGATGCGCAACCACAAGCAGTTGCGCTACCTGATGAATCCGCTGAACACCGTCTACGCGCTGGCCCGCGGCGCGGGCGGCGCGCGCTCCGCGGGCCAGCCGCCCCTGCCGGTGGGGCTGGACGCCCGCCCGGCCGACCGCGGCGGCCGGCCGCCGCTGCTGGTGCTGGTGCTCGGCGAAACGGCGCGAGCGGACCATCTCGGCTTGAACGGATACGCCCGCGACACCACGCCCGAACTCGCGCGCGAAGGCGTGGCCAGCTTCCGCAACGCGTGGGCCTGCGGCACCAGCACCGCCGCATCGGTGCCCTGCATGTTCTCGCCCTTCGGCCGCGAAGCCTTCCCGGCACGCGAGCGTGATTCCGAGAACCTGCTGGACGTGCTGCGCCACGCGGGGCTCGCGGTGCTGTGGCTGGACAACCAGCCCGGCGGCTGCAAGGGCGTGTGCGACCGCGTGCCGACCGTGAACACTTCGGCGCTGTCCGATCCGGCGCTGTGCGCGAGCGGCGAATGCCCGGACGGCGTGCTGCTGCGCGGGCTGGACGCGCGCCTCGACGCCTTGCCGGCGGCGGAGCGCGCCCGCGGCGTCGTGCTCGTGATGCACCAGATGGGCAGCCATGGACCCGCCTATGCCCAGCGTTCGCCGGCGGGCGCGAAGCGTTTCGCGCCTGAATGCGCGAGCAGCCAGCTGCCCGATTGCAGCACCGAGTCGATCCGCAACGCGTACGACAACAGCATCGCATACACCGACCACGTGCTCGGCTCGACGATCCGCTGGCTGCGCGGGCGCGACGACTACGCGACGGCGCTGGTCTACGTCTCCGACCACGGCGAGTCGCTGGGCGAGAACAACCTGTACCTGCACGGCCTGCCGTACGCCCCGGCGCCCGACACGCAGAAGCACGTGGCGTGGGTCACCTGGCTTTCGCAGGAGGCGCAGCGGCGCGCCGGCGTGTCCGGCGGCTGCCTCGCGGCGCGCGCCGGAGTGCGGGTGACGCACGACCACCTTTCCATTCGGTGCTGGGGCTGCTGCAGGTGCGGACGACGGCCTACGACCGGCGGCTCGACGCGTACGCGGATTGCGGCGATCCCGTCGGGATTGCGCACCCTGCGTGAGAAACCGCACGCCCACTCGCCCCCGGGGTTGCTTCCGTCAACAGGAGTTCGCTCTTTCTTACAGAACAGGCGGCCGCGCTCACCGACGATGCAATCTCCAACAAGGGGAGACCGCGATGGCCGGGAATTCAACACGAGACAAGCCGACCCGACCCGGGTCGTCGGCAACCGTGCCGACGAGGTGCGGGATACCTGCCGCGAGCTGGAAACCACGCCGGAGCTGCTGAGCGAGGCGGTGCGCGCCGTGGGCTACGACGGCGAGAAGATCCAGCGCTACCCGGCGGGGGAACGGCAGCTGCACTGAGGGCAGAATGCTTCGTTCCGCTTGCCGCGGAAGGAACGAAGCAATGGATCAAGACAACGCGGATGCCGCGGCGGGGTCGCTGGTGCGGGCCGTTCGCACTGCCTTCGACGAAGGCGCGCGGGCACTGGCGAGCCGGTGCACCGCCGACGGCCGACTGAACGCGCGCCTGCTGGACACGCAGCAGGTTTCTTCTTTTGAACTCGCCTGGGCCGGCGCCGACTTGCTGGCCGCCGAAACCTGCCCGGCCGCGCCGCGGACGCAGGCAGCGTTGACATGGCTGTTCACTGTCGATGCCGCTGGCGCCGTCCTCGACCGCCTGGAGACGGTCTACCTCGAAGCCGGCCTGCCGCTGGCGCCGCTGCGCGCCATTCGGGGCGACGTGCGCTGGGATGCCTTGCGCCGCCATGCCGCGGGGGCCACGGCCCCGAACAGGCGGGGCGGCAGGTCGCCGAGAGCGACGGCGACCTCGGCCCCACCGGCCTCGACGAGCCGCACGCGCTGGCGCAGGATGCCTTTCGGCGCTTCTCCGATGAAGTGGTCGCACCGCAGGCCGAGGCGATCCATCGGCGCGATCTCACCGTGCCGGAAAGCCTGTTGCAGCCGATGCGCGAAATGGGCGTCTTCGGATTGGCGATTCCCGAGCGGTTCGGCGGCAGCGGACCCGACGACGGTGAAGACACGCTGCTGATGGTCGTGGTGACCGAGGCGCTGTCGGAAGGGTCGCTGGCCGCCGCCGGCAGCCTGATCACGCGACCCGAGATCCTGCGCGCGCGCTGCTGGCCGGCGGCACCCCGGAGCAGAAGATGCACTGGCTGCCGAAGCTGGCGGCCGGGGATCCCTTGTGCGCGATCGCCATCACCGAGCCCGACCACGGCTCCGACGTCGCCGGGCTCACGCTCCGCGGCACCCGCGTGCCGGGCGGCTGGCGGCTGAACGGCGCGAAGACTGGTGCACCTTCGCCGGAAAGGCGGGCGTGTTGATGGTGGTCACGCGCACGCATCCCGATCGATCGCTGGGCCACAAGGGCCTGAGCCTGCTGCTGGTCGAAAAGCCTTCGTACGACGGCCACGAGTTCGTCCACCGCCAGAAGGAGGGTGGCACACTGACCGGGCGCGCGATCCCCACCATCGGCTACCGCGGCATGCACTCGTTCGACCTGTCGTTCGAGGACGTCTTCGTGCCCGATGCCAACGTCGTGGGCGGCGAGGGCGGGCTCGGCCGGGCTTCTACCTCACGATGGCCGGCATGGTGGGCGGGCGCATGCAGACCTCGGCGCGCGCGTGCGGCGTGATGCGCGCCGCGCTGCGCGCCTCCATTCGCTACTGCGCCGACCGCAAGGTGTTCGGCGCCCCGCTGCTGGACTACCAGCTCACGCTGGCCAAGCTGGCCCGCATGGGCGCGCGGCTCGCCGCCTGCCGGCATCTCGCCTATGCGGTGGCCGGCATGGTCGACCGCGGCGAGGGCCGCATGGAAGCGAGCCTGGTGAAGCTGCTGGCCTGCCGCTCGGCGGAGATGGTGACGCGCGAGGCCGTGCAGCTGCATGGCGGCATGGGGTACGCGGAGGAGTCGGCGGTCAGCCGGTACTTCGTGGATGCACGCGTGCTGTCGATTTTCGAGGGCGCGGAGGAGACGCTGGCGCTGAAGGTGGTGGCGCGGGCGCTGCTCGAACGCGCTGCGGGCGTGGCGCCCACCGCGGCATGACATTCGCACCGGGAGACGACTGGGCATTCAGCGTTCGCTGCGCAGTCCCTGCAACTCTTCCGGCGCGCAGGCCGCTTCCAGTCCCGGCAGCTCCGGCAGCAGCCCCGGTCGGCCGCGGCCGCGCCGATCCCGCGCGCCGCCGCGCGCAGCGCCGCAAGGTTGCGACGGACCATTTCTCGCTCCGTCATCGCGGCGCGGTTCCAGTTGATGTTGAGGGCGCCGAGCACCCAGTCGCCGTGCACGATGGGAACCGCGATCGCCTGCAGCGCATCGCTGCGCGGCACGCCGTTGTAGCTGCCGCCCCGGTACAGCGGATGCCGCGCGGCGTAGCCCCTGCGGCGCGCTTCCCGGACCCGGTTCTCGGTGTCGTCCGCGCCGATGGCAATGGTTGTGCGCATCGCGGCCGCCGCGCGCCTGCTCCACGAGTTCGGCGCGCCGGCCCGCCGTGAGCCCGGCCGTAGGCCGTCCCGGCGGCCGAGCCCATCAGGTTCACCCGCACCCGGCCGCGCGCGCGGCGCACGTAGAAGCGCGACTGCCGCAGGCTGGACTCCAGCACCACCATGAAATCGTCGTCCCCGTTGTGGATCGCCGGGTCCGACGGCCATTCGACCTGCTGGCACAAGCTGTCGAGCCAGGGCGCGGCCACGTCGGCGAAGCGCTCCGCCGGCTCCATGCCGCGGGTCAGCCCCTGCAGCTGCACGCTGTTGCGGTACCTCTGGTCGGTGGTGCTGCGGCGGACCGCCTGCGCCGCGATCAGCGTCTTCAGCAGCCGCAGCAGCGTCGGCCCCGACAGGCCGGTCGCCGCCTGCAGCTCGATCAGCGTGGCGCCCCCGGCATCGCCTGCAGCGCGCGCAGCACGTCGAACGCGCGTTCCACGGCCCGGATGGTCTTGACGCTGTCCAAAGTTATTTCACTCCGTGTAATCGACGCGATTTTCGCTTGGCGCGACGGGGGCGGCCACTTAACTTCGGCGGCAGGAGACACAGACATGCCAAGAACCGCTTCCGGCGCCCTGCAGCGCCGCACCTTCCTGCGTGCCACGCTGCCCCTGTTCACCGCCGCCTGCGGCGTGCAGGTGCCGGCGCAGGCGCAGCCGCGGCTGAAGCTCGCGACCATCACCACCGGCTTCGCGCCCGGCGGCTCCTCCGACGTCATCGCGCGGATGCTCGCGGAGCACCTGCGCGGGCGCCACGCCGAGTCCGTGATCGTGGAGCCGAAGGTCGGCGCGGGCGGCCGGCTGGCCGTGGAACACGTGAAGAACAGCGGCGGCGACGGCACGAGCCTGCTCGTGAGCCCCAGCGGCATGATGGTGCTGTTCCCGCACATCTACAAGAACCTGCGCTACGACCCGCAGGTCGACGTGACCCCATCACGCCGCTGGCCAAGTTCCCTTTCTTCCCCGGCGATCAGCTCCATGGTGCCGGCCAGCGTGCGCACGCTGCCGGAGTTCATCGCGTGGTGCAAGGCGCACCCCAAGGACGCTTCCTTCGGCTCGCCGGGCGCGGGCACCAGCGCGCATTTCTCCGGGATCATGCTCGGCCGGCGCGCCGGGATGGAGTACGCGCACGTCGCCTACCGCGGCATGAATCCGCTGGTGCAGGACCTGCTCGGCGGCCAGATCGCGTCCGGCGTGCTGACGCCGGTCGAGGCCCTGCCCGTGCTGCCCGCCGGCAAGTTGCGCCTCATCGCCAGCACCGGCACCGCGCGGTCGCGCTTCACGCCCGACGTGCCGACCTACACGGAGCTCGGCTACCCCGACATCGTGATCGAGGAGTCGTTCTCGCTCTACGGACCGGCCTCGATGGCGCCGGAGCTGGCCAACCAGCTCGCGGCCACCACGCACCAGATGCTGGCGCAGCCGGAAACGCAGGCGAAGTTCGCCCCCAGCGGCCTCGAAGTAGCGCCGGCGACGCCCGCGCAGTTCAAGGCCAACCTCAAGGCGCTGTACGACCGCTGGGGCGGCATCGTGCGCAGTTCGGGCTTCACGCCCACCGATTGAAGGAAGTACCCATGTCAGGAAGTCAAGCCGCACCGCCCGCAAAGAGCCCGGCGGGTGTCGAGGTCGTCGCCGAGGCCGACGTCGTGGTGATCGGCGGCGGGCCGGGCGGTTTCGCCGCCGCGTTGCGGGCGCGCCGCGAAGGCTGCAGCGTGGTCATGGTCGAGAAGTTCGACATGCCCGGCGGCGTGCACACCTCGGGCCTGCAGGGCGCCGCCAACCCCGGCGTGGGCGGCATCCACACGGAGCTGATGGAACGCTTCGACCGCGAAGGCTGCATCTACGCGGCCGACGAGAAGAGCCTGCCCGGCTGGGCCGGCAACGCGCTCTCGCACTACGACTACTACCTGCCGCCGGGCAGTCCGTTCAAGCGCGTGTCGTTCAACCCGGACGGCGCCGGCAACGTCATGGTGAAGATGCTGGACGAAGCGGGCGTGCACGCGATCTACGGCGCCTCCTTCGTCGACGTCGAGATGGAGGCGGATGGCGGCGAACGGCGCATCACGCACGCCATCATCGAGACGGTCGGCGGACGCGAGGCGATCCGCGGCCGCGTGTTCGTGGAAGGTTCGGGGACCGCCGAGGTGGTGGCCCGTGCCGGCGCACCCTTCGTGCGCGGCGGCGGGCGCCAGCCGGAAACGCTGTCCGACGGCCAGAGCCGACCGATCCCGGGCGGGCTGCTGTGGATCATGAGCGGCATCGACTTCGCGGAGACCGCCGCGTACCAGAAGCGCGAGGACGATCCCGCGCTCAGCAAGCTGATCAACAAGGCGCGCGCCGCCGGCGACATCCCGCCGGAGCTGTACCGGCCGCGCCTGGCGGACAAGGGCGTCTACGGCGACCACTACATCGGCCATCCCACGGTGGACATGAGCCCGATCCGGGGGCCGGGCACCTTCATCCTCTGGCAGAACGTGCCTTACGAGTGGGCGCTGCACATGGACGACGACGCCGAGCATGCGTCGCGCGCCAAGCGCGACCTGCGCCGGCTGATCGATGCCGAGGCGCGCTTCCTCGTGAAGTACGTGCCCGGTTTCCAGCACGCCTTCATCGCGCATGTGGGCCGCTACGTGGGGGTGCGCGATGGCCGCCATCCCATCGGCGAATACGTGTTCTCGATCGACGATGCGCGCGAGGAGCGCAGGTTCGCCGATGCCGTGACGCGCCCGATGACCAAGACCTTCTTCTGGGACGCGTACAAGCGCTACACGTTCGAGATCCCGTACCGCTGCTTCCTGCCGAAGGAAGTAAGCAACCTCCTGCTCACCGGCGCGTCGCTCTCGTTCACCTTCGAGACGATCTTCATGGTGATGCGCAACTTTCCGTGGTGCACGCAGACCGGCGAGATCGCGGGGCTTGCAGCCGCGCGTTCGGTGCGCCAGCGCATCACACCCAAGCAACTGCAGTGGACCGAGCCGCTGTTCTGACCCCGAAGGAATGACCATGCTGAACCGACGCCAGCTCTGCACCGGCCTCGCCGCCACCATCGGCATGGCCGCCACGGGCGCGCGCTCCCAGTCCCTGCCGCAGACCCTCCGCTTCATCGTCGTGGTGCCGCCCGGCGCGTCCATGGACAACGTGACGCGGCTGGTGGCCGACCGCCTGAAGGACACGCTCAAGCGCAACGTCCTGGTCGAGTACAAGCCGGGCGGTACGGGCCTCGTGGCGTCGCAGTTCCTGAAGACCACCGACCCGGACGGCAGCTACGTGATGTTCGCGCCGCTGGCGGTGTCGGCCTTCTTTCCGTTCCTGTACCAGAAGCTCTCGTTCGACCCCGACACCGACCTGGTGCCGGTCTGCGACGGCGTCCACATTCCGCACGCGCTCACGGTCAGCGCCGGTTCGGGCGTGCAGAACCTGCAGCAGTTCCTCGCCGCGGCGAAGGCCGATCCGCTCAAGGGAAGCATCGGCACGTCGAGCATGAGCAGCGTCGGCGCGCTCCTGTGCACCGGCTGCGGCAGGTCTCCGGCGTCGACCTGCAACTGGTCGCGTACAAGGGCGGACAGCCGCTGCTGACCGACCTCATGGGCAACCAGATCGGCGCCGGCATCTCGGTGGTCTCCGACTACCTGGTGCAGCACCGCGCCGGGCGCGTGCGCATCATCGCCACCGGCAGCCCCAAGCGTTCCGCGCTCGCGCCGGACATCCCGACGCTGGTCGAGTCCGGCTATCCCGATCTCTACGGCGTCTCCTCGATCGGCTTCTTCGTGCGCGGCGGAACGCCGCAGCCGCTGGTGGCGCAGTTGTCGATGGAGATCACCGACGTGCTGCGGACGCCCGACGTGCGCACGCGGCTGCTGGAAATGGGCGCCGAGCCCGTCGGCGGCACGCCCGAGGAGTTCCGCCGGCTGGTTCTGTCGGAGCGCTCGCGCTGGGCCCCGGTGGCGAAGGCCGCGAACGTGCGCGTGGAGTGAGGCGCGCTCAGCCCGCCATCTCCTTCTTCCAGACCGCATCGAACACCTCGCAGAACGCCTCCTGCAGCAGCGAGGGCGGACGGTAGCGGTTGCGCAGCAGCGCCACCGGCAGCCGCTCGCGCGTGCGGAACGGCCGCACCGCGAGATCGCCCGGCACCGGGCCGGCGACCGCCGCGCGATCCACCACCGCCACGCCGCCGCCCGCCTGCGCCTGCCAGCACGCGGTGGTGGAGGACCGCACCGAAAGGGACGTCGAGCGCTGCGGCCTGCTTGCCATAGGCGCGCTCCGGGGCCTGTCCGTAGGGCGTGTCGGGCGGCGAGCCGATGAGCTTCTCCCCGGCAAGGTCGGCCGCCGTCACCTGCCGCTTCTTCGCCAGGCGATGGCCTGACGGCGTGACGAACGCGAACCCGCACTCGTAGCGCCGCACCTGCACCAGGTTCGGGTGGTCGTTCGGCAGCAGGGCGACGCCGAGGTCGGCCGACTGGTCGAGCAGCGCGTCGACCAGGGATCGGCGCGACCAGGATGTCCATGCGCGTCTGCAGGCCCGGGAAACGGTCGGCCAGCAGCGCGAGCGCGCGCGGCACGAGATAGCGCGCGAGGCTCGCCGAGACCGCGAGCGTGAGGCTGCCGCTGCGCGGGCTGGCGAGGCTGCGCGAGACGTCGCGCACGCGCTCGACGCCGCGCCACAGCGCTTCGATCTCCGTGCAGCGCCTGCGCTTCGGGCGTCGGCACCAGCCGGCCCTTGACGCGCGCGAACAGCGGGAAGCCGACCTGCCGCTGGGATTGCGAAAGCACCTTGCTCACGGCCGGTTGCGAGACGTGCAGCAGTTCGGCCGCGCCGCTGACACCGCCGGTGAGCATGACGGCCCGGAAGACTTCCATCTGGCGCAAGTTCATGGTGGAACATAACCGATGGTTAAGTCCCCTCCAACTCTTTTCATTTGACCGGCTCCGGGGCGGCCTGCACCATGGCCGCACAACAGGAGACGAGATGGCTATGCAGTCCATGGACCCCGCGCGCCGGCACGCGCTGATGACCGCGCTGGGCGCGCTCGCAGCCTGCGCCGCGCCGGCCTTCGCGCAAGCGCCCGGGTTCCCCACCCGTGCCGTCAAGGTCGTGCTGCCCCAGCCGCCCGGCGGCGCCGCCGACCGGCTGGCCCGCCTGCTGGGCGACCGGCTGGAGGCGCACTGGAAGCAGCCGGTCGTGCTGGAGAACAAGCCGGGCGGCGGCGTGGTGATCGGCACGCAGGCCGTCGTGCGCGCGCCCGCGGACGGCTACACCATCGGCCTGCTCGGCAGCTCGCTGAGCATCAACGCGGTGCAGCGCAAGGACCTGCCGTACGAGGTGAAGGACCTGCAGCCGCTCGCCCGCGTCGGCTACTACACCGTCGCGCTCGTCGCCGCGGCGAACTTCCCGGCCAACGACATCAAGGGCCTCGTTGCGCTGGCGAAGGGCCAGCCGGCGAAGGCCTTCTCCTTCGGCTCCAACGGCATCGGCACCTCGGCCCACGTCGCCGGTGAAATGCTGAACCACATGGCCGGCATCGAACTCCAGCACGTGCCCTACAACGGCGCGGCCAAGATGTACACCGACATCGTCGGCGGCGTGCTGCCCATGGGCTTCTCCGTGGTGAGTTCCGCCGAACCCTTCCTCAAGGCCGGCCAGATGAAGGTGCTGGGCGTCACCAGCGCGCAGCGCAGCCCGCTGTTCCCGCAGTGGCCGACCATCGCCGAAACGCTGCCGGGGTTCGAGGCCGTCAACTGGGCCGGCTTCTGCGGCCCGGCGGGCATCCCGCGCGACGTCGCCCAGCAACTCGGCGAGGACCTGCTCGCGGTGCTGAAAAGTCCCGAGATCGCGAAGGCGCTCGCCGCGATGGGGATCGAGCAGGCGCCGCAGGGGCCGGCGGAGTTCGGCGCCTTCATCCAGAGCGAGATGAAGCGCTTCGCGCTTGTGACCAAGCCGCTCGCGGCGCAGAAATGAGGCGGTTCCCTTGACATCCACGTACCAGTTTTCCCGCAGCATCGCCGCCGACGCGCCGTACGACCTGGTGGTCGCAGGCGGAGGACCGGCCGGCACGGCCGCCGCGGTGTGCGCCGCGCGCCTCGGGCTGAAGGTCCTGCTGGCCGAGGCCACGGGCTGCCTCGGCGGCATGGGCACCAGCGGCCTGGTCGCGTCGTTCGGCCCCGTGTCCGACGGCGAGCGCATGCTGGTCGGCGGCTTCATGAAGGAGCTGCTCGAGACCATGTGGCGGCAGAAGGCCTTCGCGCCGCAGGTCACGCGCGATTACCTCGAGCGGCAGCTCAATCGCTGGGTGCCCTTCAGCCCCGAGCACCTGAAGCGCATCCTCGACGCCTTCACGGTCGAGGCGGGCGTGGAGGTCCGCTTCTTCACGCGCGTCGTCGAAGCCGAGGTGGATGGGCGGCGGCTGAACGGCGTCGTGCTGAGCAACGTCGAGGGCTTGCGCTTCGTGCCCGCCAGGCTTTCATCGACGCCACGGGCGATGCGGCGCTGGCCGCCATCGCGGGCGCGGAATGCAAGGTGGTGCTGCGCGACACGGAAACCGTCGCGCCGAGCACGCTCTGTTCCCTGCTGGCCGGCATGGACTGGAACGACCCCGCCTACGAAGGCGCGGGCATGGACGCGGTGAAGGCGCGCGTGCGCAGCGAGTACGTGCCCAAGGCGATCGAGGACGGCTTCTTCACGCAGGAGGACCGCTTCTTTCCCGGCATGAACCGCGTCGGCCCCAAGGGCGCCACCCTGAATGCGGGACATGTCTTCAACCTGAATCCGCTGTCGGTCCGCAGCCTGTCCGACGGCATGGTGTTCGGCCGCAAGCTGGCGCTCGAGTACACGGAGTTCTACCGCCAGTACGTGCCCGGCTGCGCGGAGGTCGAACTGTTGACGACCGCGCCGGTGATGGGCGTGCGCGATTCGCGCCGCGTGGTCGGCGAGTTCGAGCTGAACATCGACGACTTCCTGGCGCGCCGCCAGTTTGCCGACCAGGTCGCCGTCTACAACCGTCCGACGGATGTGCACCCCAGCGACACCAGCAGGAAGGAGTACGAGCGCTTCCTGAAGGACTTCCACGGCAAGGACAACCTGGGGCGTGGCGAGTGCGTCGGCATTCCGTACAGCATCCTGGTGCCGCGCGGCTGGGAGAACCTGTGGGTGGCGGGCCGCTGCCACTCGAGCGACACCAAGGTGCACGGTTCGATCCGCGCCCAGTCGGCGGCGTACATGATGGGCCGGCCGTGGGCACCGCCGCGGCGCAGTCGATCGCGACCGGGCAGCCGGGCAACGACCTCGACACGCGCGTGCTGGTCGAGACCTTGCGGCAACGCGGCGCGTACCTGCCGCAGGCGGAGCTGGCACGCGCGATGACGCGCGCCTGACCTAACTCGGCACGGCACGCGCCTTGCGATCGGGCGTGTGCAACAGCGCCACCAGTTCGCGGTGGCTGCGGATGCCCAGTGCCGGAACGCGCGGTAGCGGTAGGTGAGCGCCGTCGAAAGCGAAACGCCCATCAGCCGCGCCGCTTCCTTCGTGGTGAGGCCGGCCAGCACGTGCGAAACCAGCTCGCGCTCGCGCGCCGACAGCGAAGGCATGCGCTGCTGGTGGTCCACGGGCGCCCCGGTGGCCTCGCGCTGCAGTTGCACGTGGCGCATCACGGCTGCACCCACCAGCGCTGCCTGCGCGCCGATCCAGTCGCGGTCGGCCTGCGTGAAGTCGGCGTAGGAATGGTTGCGGTAGAGGCTGACGGCGACGCGATACCCGTCCGGGAACACCGACAGCAGCGACAAGCGCTCGCGGATGCCCGTCTCGCCGTAGCACAGGCGCCGATAGTCCTCGTTCGCGACCTCCTCGGCCAGCTGGTGCCCCACCCAGAACCGGCGTGCCGCGCCGGGCTTCCGGCGTGCCAGCCACAGCATGTTCGAGTCCTGCCGGTCGAAGCCTTGCCGGATGTACGCGACGGCCGTGAGCGTGGCCACTTCGCCGACGGCACTGGCGCTGGAGATCGCCTCCACGCGCCCCGTGCTGCGCAGGGCGAAGACGGTGCAGTGGCTCGCGGGCAGCCGCGGCGCGACGGCGGCGAGCAGCCGGGCGGCAAAATCGTCGGCGCCCACCGCTTCCAGCAGCGCCACCGCCAGCACGGGATCGGCCGCGCGCGCGTCGGAAGAAAGGCGGTCGAGTTTCATCTCAGGGAAAGCCTGTCCCGGTTTGTTAGGACATTTCTGGGGACGCAGGTTCGGAGAATGCCACTTTCGTTCATCCGTTGCACGGACAGGATCCACCATGCCCCCGGAGCGTATCGGCCCGTTCCGCTACGAGCGCCACGCGCCGGCCCTGCCGTCGCTCGACGCCGATGGTGTCGAGCGGCGGCGGCATCCCGTGCTGATCGCCGGCGGCGGCCCGGTGGGGCTCGCGGCGGCGCTCGGACTCGCGCGCTGGGGCGTGCGCAGCGTGGTGGTCGAAGCGGACGATTCGGTCTGCGAGGGCAGCCGCGCCGCGTGCATCTCGCGCCGCAGCCTCGAGATCCTCGACCGGCTCGGCGCCGTGCGCCCGTTCCTCGACAAGGGACTGGCGTGGGTCCGCGGCCGCAGCTTCTACCGCACCGAGGAAGTGTTCGTGCTGGAGATGCCTTCGGCGCCCGGCGACAAGTTCCCGCCGATGATCAACCTCGAGCAGTACTACATCGAGAGCTACCTGCTGGATGCGATCGCGGCGGTGAACGCAGCGTCGCCGGGGATGGTCGAAGTGCGGTGGGGCAGCCAGGTCGTGGCGCAGGCGCAGGACGGCGGCGGCGTCGCGATCGAAGTGGAGAACGCGCTCGGCCGCTACCGCACGCACGGCGACTGGCTGCTGGCCTGCGATGGCGGGCAGAGCTTCGTGCGCGCCAGCCTCGGGCTCGAACTGCAGGGCGTCGGCTACCGGGGCCGCTATGCCATCGTCGACATCGAACTGGCCAGCGCGCATCCGACCGAACGCCGCGCCTGGTTCGACCCGCCCCGGGCGCGCGGCACCACGATCCTGATGCACCGGCAGCCCGACAACATCTGGCGCGTCGACTACCAGCTCGCCGCCGGCCAGGACGCCGCCGAAGTGCTGCAGCCCGGGCAGGTGCGCCGCTTCGTGCAGACGCACCTCGATGCGATCGGGGAAGGGCACCTGCCGTGGCATCCGGTGTGGACCTCGATCTACCGCGCCGGCGCGATGACGCTGGAGGCCTACCGCCACGGCCGCATCCTGTTCGCCGGCAACGCCGCGCATGCCATGCCGATCTTCGGCGTGCGCGGTCTGAACTCCGGCTTCGACGATGCCGACAACCTCGTGTGGAAACTCGCCGCCGTCGTGCGGGGCCGCGCCGGCGACGCGCTGCTGGACAGCTACAGCACCGAGCGGCTCGAAGCCTTTCGCGTGAACGCCGACAGCGCGATGCGCAGCACCGAATTCATGTCGCCGCCGAACCGCGGCTTCGAACTGCTGCGCGAGGCCTGCCTCTCGCTCGCGGGCCGGCACAAGGGCATCGCGCGGCTCGTGAGCCCGCGGCAGACGCACGCCATCAGCTACACCGCCACGCCGCTCTCGCAGCCGAGCGACGACTTCGACGACGGCCCGCCGCCCGGCGCGCCGCTGTGGGACATGCCGTGCGGCGACGGCACGCACCTCACCGACCGGCTGGCATTCGACCGATTCGCGCTGCTGTGCTTCGGCCACCACGCGCCGGCGCAGGAAGTCGCCGCGGTCACGGCGTCCCCGGGGTGGACGGCCTTGCCCTGCACGGTGAAGGAGCTCGCCGTCACCGGCGAAATCGCCCGGCGCTACGCCGCCCGCGAGGGCACGGCCTACCCGGTCCGCCCCGACGGCCACGTCTGCGGGCGCTGGCAGTCCCCCACCACCGCAACGCTGCTGGCGGCCGTCCGTTCGGCCTGCCGGCGAGAAGGAGCGCACGCATGAACTTCGACGCCGCGGCACAGGACCGCATCTACGCCTGCTGCAGCGATGCGATCGCCGCCGCCGGGCGCGAGAAGGAGTCGCTCTTCCTCGCGCGCCTGGCGCTGCTGCTGTTCGAGCAGGTGGGCGACGAAGCGCGCTGCAGGGCCGCCATCGCGGCGGCCCTGCACGACCTGCCCAGTCCTTCCCTTTCCGCCGGATGACCGGCCCCCGAACCTGATGGAGACACGATGAAACGCCGCCACTTCCTTTCCGCCACCGCCGTGGCCGCGCTCTCGCCGCTGGCGCAGGTGCAGGCGCAAGCGCAGTACCCCGACCAGCCGGTCAAGTGGATCGTGCCGTACCCCGCGGGCGGCGGCACCGACAACCTCGCGCGCGCGATCGCGGAAGGCATGCGCGCCGGGCTCGGGCAGCCGATCGTCATCGACAACCGGCCGGGCGCCGCGACCAACATCGGCGCCGAACTCGTGGCGCGTGCCAAGCCGGACGGCTACACGATCATGTCCGCGGACAACGCGCTGATGTTCTTCAACGAGCACCTGTTCAAGAAGCTGCCTTTCAGCCCGGACAAGGACTTCACGTACATCGGCGCGATCGGCCGTTTCCCGCTGATGCTGGTGGTGCACCCGAGTTTCCCGGCGCAGAACTTCCGCGAGTTCCTCGCCTACGTGAAGGCGAACCCGGGCAAGGTGAGCTACGCCTCGGTGGGCAACGGCTCGCCGCACCACCGGCGATGGAGCTGTTCAAGAACCGGACCAACACCTTCATCACGCACATCCCGTACCGCGGCGCGGCGCCGGCCATGCAGGACGTGATGGGCGGCCAGTGCCCGTGATGTTCCTCGACCTCGCCTCGGGCCTCCCGATCATCAAGAGCGGCCGCGTGCGGGCGCTGGCGGTCGGTTCGCAGGCGCGCGCCGCCGCGATGCCCGACGTGCCGACGCTGGCGGAGCTCGGCGTGAAGAACGCGGAGGTCTACGCGCTGCAGGGCGTGCTGGGCCCGGCGGGCCTGCCGGCGCCCGTGGTCACGCGCCTGAACCAGAATTGAACAAGGCGCTGGCGGACCAGGCCGTGCTGAAGAAGTTCACCGACTTCGGCTTCGAGCCGATGCGCCTCTCTCCCGAGCAGTTCCGCACGCTCGCGCGCTCCGAGGCCGCGCGCTGGGCGCCGGTGATCAAGGCCGCCAATGTCACGCTCGACTGAGGCGCGCATGGACACCGCCACGCTCCGGCCCGTGCACGGGCTGCACCACTTCGCCCGGCGCTGCCGCGACGCGGAAGAAACGCGCCGGTTCTACGAAGACCTGCTCGGCCTGCCGCTCGTGCACGTGATCCAGAAGGACCACGTGCCGAGCACCGGCGAGCACTGCCCGTACGTGCACATCTTCTTCCGCATGCGCGACGGTTCGTGCATCGCCTTCTTCGACCTGGGCGACGGCACCGCCGCGCTGCCTTCGCCCAACACGCCGGCCTGGGGTCAACCACATCGCGCTGCGGGTGGCCTCGCGCGAAGACCTGCTGGCGATGAAGAAGCGGCTGGAGACGGCGGGCGTCGAGGTGCTCGGCATCACCGACCACGACGGCTACATCCACTCGATCTACTTCTTCGACCCGAACGGATTCCGGCTGGAGCTGACGGTGGAAGTCGCGGAAGCGGACGTCGTGCGCGGCTACGAAGCCAGCGCTCACGCGGAGCTCGCGCGCTGGAACGCACGCGAGAGGACGGACGCCGGGCCCAGTGCGCTCTCCAGTTCGCGCAGCGCATCCATGTAGATGACGGAGACCTTCCGGTAGATCAGGGCGACGGAGGTCGGCGGCAGCGCCGGCCCGACGTCCACCGCCTGCAACCGGCCTTCCTCGAGGGCGCGCGCCGCCGACTGGCGGGGGACGACCGCCAGCCCGAAGCCGGCCGCCGCGAGTTCGACGTTGGCGGCGAACGAGGGCGATTCGACGACGGCCGACGGCGCCCGACTGCCGCGCGCAGTGAACATCTCGTCGAGCGATCTGCGCTGGTGCGTGCTGGCCGGTGGGAGCACCCACGGCTGGCCCCGCAGGCCTGACCATGTGTGGCGGCGTGCGGGCACCCGCAGCGAAGGAGCGGCCACGACCACCATCGGGACTTGGAGGAACGGCCGGATGTGGAGCATCGACAGGTCGAGCGCGTCGACCGCGCGCGGCGCGTACAAGGCCATGGCCGCATCGAGTTCCCCCGCAGCAGCTGTTCGATGAGCGAATGCAGCCGGCCTTCGTGCAACTGCACGATGGTCTGCGCCTGTGCGCCGGCCGCAGCCCGCAGGCGCTGCAGGATCGGCGGCAGCACGTACTCGCCCACGAAAGGCTGCAGGCCGATGCGCAGCAGCCCGCTGCCGCCGCCTCCGGCCGCCGCCGCTTCGTCGGTGAGGTGCTGCAGCTCGTTCACCAGCAGCTGCGCGTGCTTCGCCACGCGCACGCCCGCCGGCGTCGGGCGCATGCCCCGGGCGGAGCGTTCGAACAGCACCTGCCCCAGCGAGCGCTCGAGCTCCTTGATCGACTTGCTGACGCCCGCGCGGGTGAGGTGGAGGCGTTGCGCCGCCTCGCCGAGGTTGCCGCAGGCGGCCACTTCCAGCACCAGTTCCAGCTGCGAGAAGCGCAGGCGGCGGCCGAGGGAGCGGACCGGGGAGTTCATGGTGGGATGTTAACTGCCGGTTGACAGGCTGCGGACCAGCTCTCGCTATGCGCGGGAGGCGTCGCGGCCTACGATCCCCGCGGATTCAGGAGACAAGTGCATGACCCACCTTCCGCTGCGCCGCCGCGACCTTCTCGCGAGCGCCGCCGGCGCGCTGCTGCTGGCACCGTTCGGCGCTGCCGCGCAGGACTTTCCCGCTGCCGGCCGCCCCATCCGCATCGTCATTCCGGCGCCTCCGGGAGGACCGGCCGACATCCTGGCCCGCGCCATCGCCGCCCACGCGGCGCCGCTGCTGGACAACGTGCCGATCATCGTGGAGAGCAAGCCGGGCGGCGCCAGCGTGCCGGCCGCGCTCGCGGTGGCGCGCGCCCCGGCCGACGGCTACACGCTGCTGCTGACGCTGAACACCACGCACACGCAGGTGCCGCACATGTTCGGCAAACCGCCCTACGACCCCTTCCGCGAGTTCACGCCCATCACGCAGGTGTACCGCAGCGGGTCCGTGCTCGTCGCGCACCCGTCGGTGCCGGCCAACGACCTGAAGGAGCTCATCGCCCGGAGCAAGGCCCAGCCCGAACCGGTGCCGGCGGGCTCGCCCGGCCCGGGCACCAATGGCCACTTCTACATCGAGATGCTGAACCAGGCCGGCGCGAAGCTCGTGCACGTTCCGTACAAGGGTTCGGCCGATGCGATGCGCGACCTGCTGGGCGGCTTCACCAAGCTGCAGTTCGACGCGACGGTGACCGCCATGCCGCACATCCAGAGCGGCAAGCTCAAGCCGCTGGCCGTGACCGGACCGACGCGCATCAAGCAACTGGCCAGCGTGCCGACGGCGCGCGAGCAGGGCTGGCGGCGCTCGACATCACCGGCTGGATCGGCATCTTCGCGCCGGCCGGCCTCCCGCCCGCGGTGCTCGACCGCCTGAACAAGGCGATGGTCGCCGCGATCCACAAGCCGGAGATGCGCGCGCAGTTCGAGCCGCTCGGCATGGACCTCACCGGCACGACGGCCGCCGAATTCGCGGCGATCGTACGCAGCGACAACGAGGCCTGGGGCCGCATCATCAAGCAGACCGGAATCAAGCTCGACCAATGAAGACCAACGAACCGACCCACGACAGCGTGCCCGCGCTGCTGGCGCGCATCGACGCCCTCGAACGCCGCGTGCAGCGCGCCGAAGACATCGAGGCCATCAACAACCTGACGCGCGCCTATGGCTACTACCCGGACAAGGCGCTCTGGAACGAGATCCTGCCGCTGTTCACCGAAGACTGCAGCATCGAGATCTCCGCGCTGGGCGTGTACGAGGGCCGGCAGCAGGCGGCCGTGCTGTTCAAGGAACTGCTCGGCAAGGGCCCCGCGATGAGCGACGAGGACGGGCTCGCGCAGGGCTACCTGTACAACCACTTCATCCTGCAAGGCATCGTCGACGTCGACGCCGACGGCGTCAATGCCAGCGGCCGGTGGCGCTGCTTCATGCAGCTGGCGCAGTACGAAGTCCGTGCGGCGTGGGGCGAAGGGCCGTACGAGATCCGCTACCGCAAGGGCGACGACGGCGTCTGGCGCATCCGCAGGCTGCACTTCTACCGCACGTACCACACGCCCTTCGACCGGGGCTGGGCCAAGGCGAAGTCGCCGGCCGGCGGCGTGAAGGAGCACCTGCCGCCCGACAGTCCGCCTTCCGTGGCCTACGAACCGTGGCCCGCGGTCTTCATCCCGCCCTTCCATTTCGCCAACCCGGTGACGGGCAGCCGGCGCTACACGCGGGAGGATCGGGAAGCAGTGTGAGGCCGTGCGTGTCGCGCGCCCGCCTCACGAAACCCAGTCCACGCCTTCTTCGAGACTGGTGAAAGTCCGCAGCCGCAGCCCCGACTTCTGCGCGGCCTTCTCGCTGGTGCCGGTGCGGTACTTCTCGTTCACGACCGACGCGACCTTCTCCGGTCGGCCAGCGCGAAGGCGGCGTGCGCGCCGAGCGTCAGGTGGTCGGTGAAGGAGAAGCGGATGTCGACCGCCACCAGGTCCATCACGGCCTGGCGGCGGCGCGCGTGCGCCGCGCGAGGGAGGCGACGAAGTCCATGTAGGCGCACAGGTCCATCAGCGTGGCGGGGCCGGAGGCCTCCACCAGAGATAGGGGTGCCCGTGCCGGACGGTGATGCTGAAGGCTTCCATGCACATCGGATGTGTGCGCGGAGTCTACCTGCCTTCAGCCGCCGGGCTCAGGCGGGAACGACTTCTTCCGTCGTGGCGCGCCGCAGTTCGCGCCGCTCGGCGAAATCGAACCAGCGCCCGCGGTGCACGGTCGCCGTGTTGTCCCACATCACGAGGTCGCCTACCTGCCAGTGGTGGCGGTAGATGAACTCGCGCTGCGTCGCATGCTCGAGCAGGTCCAGCAGCAGCATGCGGCCTTCGGCCACGGTCATGCCCTCGACTTCGCAAGCGTGGATGCCCACGAACAGGATCTTGCGGCCCGAGCGAGGGTCGACCTGCACCAGCGGCCAGCTCGCCGGGGGAATGGCCTGGCGCTGCTCTTCGGTGTACTGCGTGTCGCCGAGCAGGAAGCGCGAGTGCAGCGCGTAGTGCACGGCCTCCAGCCCTTCGATCTGCTTCTTGCGCCAGTCGGGCAGGGCGTCGTAGGCCATGCGCAGGTCGGCGAACTCGGTCTCGCCGCCGAAGCCCGGCACCGTCACGGCGGACAGCATCGAGTACTTGGCGCGCGGCTTCTGGAACGAGCTGTCGCTGTGCCACAGCTGGTTGGCGACGTTGCCCACGATCTTGGCGTGCTGGCGGTCGGCCACCTCGCCGTCGGCCTTCACGTTGGAGATGTCGGCAAGCTCGGCGTACTCGAAGCGGTGGGGACCGCCCTTCAACTTGCGCAGCCCCATGTCGAGCGGGCCCAGCGCCTTGGCGAAGGCGATCTGCTGGCCCTGCGTGAGCGGCTGGTTGCGGAACACCAGCACGGCATGCTGGTCCATCGCGTCTTCGACGGCCTTCACCTGCGCCGGCGAGAGCGGCTCGCGCAGGTCGATGCCGCTGGCTTCGGCGGCGAAGGGGCTGAGGGGTTTGAGTTCGATCAGGCGCATGGCTTCACTTCAATCCAGCTTGATGCCCGCCGTCTTGACGATGGCGGCCCACTTGTCGATGTCCTGGCGGATCTGCGCCGTGTACTGCTCGGAGGTGGAGCCGACCGGCTCCATGCCCAGCTGGCCCATGCGCGCGGTCACTTCGGCGCTGCGCACCACCTGCCCGATGTCGGCGCTGATCTTCTGCAGCAGCGCGGGCGGCAGCCCGGCCGGCGCGATGATGCCGATCGCGCTGACGGCGCTGAAGCCGGGCACCGACTCCGCGATCAGCGGAATGTCCGGGTTCGACACGGCGCGCTTCGGGCTCGACAGCGCGATCACCTTCATGCGCTTGTCCTGCACGAAGGGCATGGAGGAGAACAGCACGTCGAACAGCAGCGGCACGCGGCCGCCGATCACGTCCTGCTGCGCCGGCGCGCTGCCCTTGTACGGCACGTGGACCATCTTGATGCCGGCCATGTGCGCCAGCATCTCGCCCGCCGGTGCGTGCCCGTGCCGGCCCCCGGCGTGGCGAAGCTCAACGCCTGCGGGTTCTTCTTCGCGTACGCGATCAGCTCCGGCATCGTGTTGAACGGCTGCGACGGATGCGCGAACAGGCCGAAGTGCGCCTGCGCGACCTGCGACACGCCGACGATGTCCTTCTTGGTGTCGTACGAGAGGTTGGGCTGCAGGCTCGGGTTGATCGTCAGCGCCGTGATCGCCATGCCGAGCGTGTAGCCGTCGGCGGGCGACTTGGCCACGATGCCGGTCCCCAGCACGGTGCCGGCGCCCGGCTTGTAGTCGATGACCACCGGCTGCTTCCACGCGGCCTGCAGGCCGGTGGCGATCAGGCGGGCGACGGTGTCGGTGGGGCCGCCGGCCGTGAACGGCACGATCAGCTTGACAGGCTTGTCGGGCCACGCGTCGAGCGACTGCGCGGCGGCGATGCCGGGCGCCACGGCGGCGGCAAGGGCGGCCAGCACGGCGCGGCGGGGAAAGGTCTGCTTCATCGGTCTTGTCTCTGGCGGGCCGCTTACTGCGGCCTCGGTCCCGCAATGGTAGTGCGTGTCATGTAGCGGGCGCGGCCCACGTAGTCGGGGATCGCCTTGTGCATCGCCGCGCGGTTGTCCCAGACCAGCACTGGTCCTTCTGCCAGCGCACGCGGCAGGTCAGCTCGAAGCGGCTGCAGTGGTCGTACAGGAACTGCAGCAGCGGCCGGCTCTCGTCGTCGGTCATGCCGTGGATGCGCTGCACGTAGACGCGGTTCACGTAGAGGAAGCGGCGGCCCGATTCCGCGTGCGTGCAGACCAGCGGATGCACCATCTCGCGGTCGCCGGCGGCGACGTCCATGTCGGTCTTGACGCTCTTCTCGCTCCACACCTTCTGGTTCTGCGCCCGGTAGGCGGAGCCGTAGATGCGGGTGGCGCTGTGCACGGCGGAGAGGCTATCGACCACCTTGCGCATCGTCGGCGACAGGGCTTCGTAGGCGGCGACCATGTTCAGGAAGCCGGTGTCGCCGCCGAAGTCGGGCACCGTCACGGCTTTCATGACCACGGCGGCGGGCGGGCGCTCCATGTAGGTGCTGTCGGCGTGCCAGTTCTCGCCGACCACGCGGCCGTTGTCGCCGGCGTCACGGCGGATCACGTGGATGTCCTCGAAGCCGTCGACGCTGTGCAGTTGCGGCATGGACATCAGCGGGCCGAAGCGGCGGCTGAAGTCCGGTGCTGTTCGTGCGTCAGCGGCTGGTTCGGGAACCACACCACGAGGTAGTCGTGGAAGGCCTGCCGCACTTCGTCCCGTGGTTTCGGCGTCCAGCGGCTGCGAGAGGTCGAGGCCGCGGATCTCGGCCCCGATGGTGCCGTTGGCCGGCCGCACTTCGATCCGCCTGAACTTCAGCGGGTTGTCCCAGATCGACGTCATGCTCAGTCGGCCGTGGCGCCCGAAGCCTTGACCACCTTGGCCCACTTCGGGATCTCGGCGCGGATGAACGCGTCGAACTGCTCCGGCGTGTTGCCGATGGGCGTGAGGCCGATGTCTGCCATGCGCTGCTTCACCTCGGCGTTCTGCAGCGCCTTGGCCATGTCGGCGCTGATCTTCTGCACCACGTCGCGCGGCGTGGCCGCCGGAACGACGGCGCCGAACACGCTTTCGACGCTGAAGCCGGGCAGCGTCTCGGCCACGGTCGGGATGTCGGGTGCGATCGACGAACGCTTGGGGCTCATGATCGCGATGGGCTTCAGCCCGCCCGACTTGATGTGCGGCAGCGAGGAGAACAGCGGATCGACCAGCAGGTCGACGCGGCCGGCGATCACGTCGGGGTAGGCGCCGCCCGCGCCCTTGTACGGCGTGTGCAGGATGTCGATGCCGGCGGTTGTCTTGAGCAGTTCCGCGCCGAGGTGCATCGAACTGCCGCTGCCCGGCGACGCATAGCTCAGCTTCCCGCTCTTGGCACGGGCGATCACTTCCTTCAGGTTGTTGGCCGGCAGCTTGGCGCTGGCCGTGATCACCACCGGCGAGCTCGCCAGCAGCGACACGCCGGCCAGTCCTTCAGCGTGTCGAAGGGCATGGTCTTGCGCAGGCTCGGGTTGATCATGTGGCCGGTGATCACCAGCCCGATCGTGTGGCCGTCCGGCGCCGCCTTGGCGACGAAGTCGGTGCCCAGCACCGTGCCGGCGCCCGGCTTGTACTGCACGATCACCGGCTGCTTCGAGTCTCGCTCAGGTTGCGTTCCAGCAGGCGCGCCAGGATGTCGATGGCGCCGCCCGGTGCGTTCGGCACGATGATCGTGACGGGCCTGGACGGGAACGCCGCCTGGGCGACCGCGGCCAGCGGCAGCATCGCGCACGCGGCGGCCGCCACCGTGGTCTTGAGGATCTTCATGTCGTCGCTTCCTTTACTGCTTCTCGAAACCGATCTGCTTGACCATCGCGCCCCAGCGGTCGTAGGCCACGCGCATTTCCTGCGTGAGTTCGGCGGGGGTGGACGGCGAGGTTTCCCACGCGCCGCGGGCGTAGAACTCCTTCACGTCGGGTGAATTCAGCGTCTGCACCAGCAGCGCGTTCAGGCGCGCCACGATCTCGGCCGGCATCTTGGCCGGACCCACGATGGAGATCCAGCTCGTGAGGTCCATGCCGGGAATGCCCTGCTCGGTGAAGGTCGGCACGTCGGGCGCGGCGGGCATGCGCTTGGGCGAGGCCACGCCGACCATGCGGATGCGGCCGGTGGCGGTGTTGGAAATCGCCGTGGGCGCGGCGTCGAAGTAGGCCTGCACGCGGCCTTCCAGCAAGTCGCGGGCGGCTTCGGCCGTGCCCTTGTAGGGCACGTGCGTCACTTCGATGCCGGCCGTCTTGGCGAAGGCAAGCGCATAGATGTGCGACGACGTGCCGGTGCCGAAAGATGCCATGTTCAGCTTGCCGGGGTTGGCCTTGGCCCGGTGACGAGGTCCTTGGCGGTCTGCACCGGCAGCGAGCTGTGCACCGTGAGCACCAGCGGTCCGCGCGCGGCCATGGTGATCGGCGTGAAGTCACGGAACGAGTCGTAGGGCACGCTGGAGAGCGTGTGCGGGTTCTGCGCGAACAGCGACGACGGCGCGTAGAGCAGCGTGTAGCCATCGGGGTTGGCCCGCATGACCTCGCTGGCCGACAGCATCATGCTGGCGCCGGGCTTGTTCTCCACGACCACCGGCCTCCCGTGATCTCGGCGAGCCGGCGCGCCAGCGAGCGTGCCTGTCCGTCGAGGGAGCCGCCGGCGGCCGGCCCACCAGCAGGCGGATCGGCCGGCCGGGTTGCGGGAAGGCGGCTTGCGCCAGAGCGGAAAGGGGCGATGCCATTGCGGCGCCAGCCGCCCACACGCCGAAGTGGCGCCGGGAAATGCGCGAATCAGCCATTTATTCGTCTCCTGATAGGTTTTCGGCCATCGATCCGGCCTGAAGTATTGCGTATTTTGAGCGCGACGTCCAAAATATGCAATATGCAGATTCCAGAAGACGCCGGCGGCAACGCCCAGTCGCGCCCCGACACGGTGAGCGCGCTCGAACGCGGCGTCGCGGTGCTGCGCTGCTTCTCCGAAGAGCGGCGCACGCTGACCTCCACCGAACTGTCGCGCCTGACCGGCGTGCCGCGGCCGACCGTCACGCGGCTGGCCTCCACGCTCGTCACGCTCGGCCTGATGCAGCAGGAGCCGGAAGGCGACCGCTACATGCTCGGCCCGGGCGTGGTGTCGATCGCCCGCGTGTTCCCCGCCGGGCTCGACGTCCGCGCCGTCGCGCGGCCGCACATGCAGGCCCCGGCCGAGACGGCCGGCGGCTCCGTCTACCGGCGGTGCCGGATGGCCTGGAGATGGTGATCGTCGAAGCCTGTCGCCCGCGCAGCACCATGCTGGCGCCGCGCCTGGACGTCGGCTCCCGCGCGCCCATCGCCAACTCCGCGCTCGGCCGCGCGTACCTGTGGGCGATGCCGCAGCAGGAGCGCGAGGCGCTGATCGAGTCGCTGCGCCTCACGCGCGGCAGCGACTGGGCCGCGCTCGAGCCTGGCCTGCGGCGCTCGCTGGCGGACGCCGACGCGCTCGGCTACAGCCTCTCGGCCGGCGAGTTCCACCGCGAGATCAACTCCGTGTCGGTGCCGCTGGTGGGACCGACCGGCGACGTGATGGCCCTCAACTGCGGCACCGCCGCCTTCGTCTACACCGAGGACCACCTGCGCCAGTGGTCGCTCCCCAATTGCTGCGCATGGCCCCGGCGCTGGCCGCCGACATCGGCGGCCACGTGCCGCAGCCGCGCTGACCCCCACACCGAGGAGACAGAACGCATGACAGAACCGCGCAAGCTGCGCAGCAACTTCCCCCGCGGGTCCTACCTCTGGGCCGTGCGCAACGCCCAGTGGCAGGCGATGGGCATCCCGGAAGAGGATTGCGAGAAGCCGAAGATCGCCGTCGTCAACAGCAGCTCCGAACTGGCGGCCTGCTACAGCCACCTCGACCAGGTCGCCAAGGTCGTGAAGGAAGCGATCCGCGCGGCCGGCGGCGTGCCCTTCGAGATCCGCACCGCGGCGCCGAGCGACTTCGTCACCGGCGCCGGCGCCCGCGGCGCCTACATGCTGGCCGCGCGCGACCTCGTCACCAACGACATCGAGGTGGCCGTGGAAGGCGCGCAGCTCGATGGCATGGTCTGCCTGACCTCGTGCGACAAGACGGTGCCCGGCCAGTTGATGGCGGCGGCGCGCCTGAACGTGCCGACCATCATGGTGCCCTGCGGCTACCAGGCGAGCGGCGAGTACAAGGGGCAGCACGTCGACATCGAGGAGGTGTTCATCCACTCGATGCACGCGATGCTGGGCAGCACGTCCACCGAAGACGTCGTCGGCATGAGCCGCTGCGCGATCCGCACGCCGGGCGTGTGCTCGGGGCTCGGCACCGCCAACACGATGCACGTGGTCTGCGAAGCGCTGGGCATGGCTTTGCCGGGCAGCGCACCCGTAGCAGCGCTGTCCGACAAGATGTTCACCGACGCGAAGGCCGCCGGCGCCCGCATCGTGCAGATGGTCTGGGACGACCTAAAGCCGCGCGACATCCTCTCGCCCGGCGCCTTCACCAACGCCGTGCGCGCGGTGCTGTCGATCGGCGGCTCGCTCAACGCGGTCAAGCACCTGCAGGCCGTGGCGACCGAGGCCGAGAACGGCGTCGATGTCTACGGACTCTTCGAGACGCTGGGCCCGAAGACGCCGGTGCTCTCGGGCCTCCGCCCGATCGGCGAGCACCTGATCGAAGAATTCGAATCGGCCGGCGGCTGCCGTGGGCTGATGCGGCAACTGCTTCCGCTGCTGGACCCGGGCGCGCGCACCGTCACCGGCGGCACCGTCTGGGAGAACCTGCGCGACGTGCAGGTCGGCAACCCCGAAGTGATCCGCTCCATCGACCGCCCGGTCGCGCCGCGGCCCGCCATCGTGCTGCTGCGCGGCAACCTCGCGCCCGAAGGCGCGCTCACCAAGCCCGGCATCGTCGAGCGCAAGGTGCGCCGCTTCACCGGCCCGGCCGTCTGCTTCGACACCTCCGACGCCGCCGTCAAGGCGCTGCGCGAGAAAGCCATCGCGCCCGGCTCCGTCATCGTGATGCGCGGCGCCGGCGCCTGCGGCGGCCCCGCGATGGGCGGCGGCGCCTCGCGCGTGGTGTTCGCCATCGACGGCGCCGGCATGGGCGACCAGGTGGCCATGCTCACCGACGGCCACCTTTCCGGCCTGGTGTGCAAGGGCCTGGTCGTCGCCGAAGTGGCGCCCGAGGCTGCCCTCGGCGGACCGCTCGCGCTGGTCCACGACGGCGACACCGTCACCGTCGACCTCGACGCCCGCCGCGTCGACCTCGAAGTCGACGAGGCCGTGATCGCCCAACGTCGATCGGAATGGCAACAGCCCAAGCCGATGTTCGACCGCGGCTGGCTGCAGATCTACCGCCGCAACGTCGGCCCCCGGCGCAAGGCGCCGTCCTCACACGCGAGACCGAGCAATGACCGACCCGAAGACCCTTCCCAAGATGCAGAGCCTGGTGCGCACCGACGAGCGCATCCTGCAGTCCGACATCTTCGAACGTGACGCCAAGCCGCCTCGCCCGCAACTCGGCACGCTGCACGAGCCGGGCCGCGACATCCCCGTCTACCGCGAATGCGACGTGCTGGTCGTCGGCGGTGGGCCCTCGGGCACCGCGGCTGCGGCTGCGGCTGCGAAGCAGGGCGCCGACGTCGTGCTGCTGGAGCGCTACAACCACCGGGCGGCCTCTCCACCGGCGGCCTGGTGATCTGGATCGACCGCATGACCGACTGGGAAGGCAAGCTGGTGATCCGCGGCTTCGCCGAGGAACTGTTCGACCGCCTGCCCGCGGACGCCGTCGCCGGCCCCGATCCGGAAGACTGGGGCTCGCAGGACAAGGACAAGGCGCACCACTGGTCGTTCCGCACCGCGGCGTACCACGGCGTCGTCACCGGTCGCCCACGATCGACCCGGAGCGCCTGAAGCTGTTGTCGCAGGAACTGGTCATCGAGCGCGGCGTGAAGCTGGTCTACCACTCGTGGGCCGCGATGCCGCTGATGGAGAACGGCAAGGTGGCCGGCGCCACCTTCGAAAGCAAGGAAGGCCGCATGGCGATCCGCGCCAAGGTCGTCGTCGACGCCACCGGCGACGGCGACATCTTCGCCCGGGCCGGCGCGGCCTACGTCAATGACATCGAAGAGGCCGACGTGCATCACTGCATGAACACCTCCTGGCTGTTCGGCGGCGTCGACATGGACAAGTGGATCGCCTTCCGCAGCCAGCAGGAAGAAGCGGAAGGCCTTCATGGCGGGCGGGCGCGAAGCCTGCGGCCTGTTCGAGCGGCCCTTCGTGTCCTGGCGCAACGACGTCGCGCTGTTCATGGGCCCGCGCCAGTCCGGCTACTCGGCGCTCGACGTCGACGACCTCACCGCCGTCGAAGTGCGGTCGCACCGCGCGATGGCCGCGCACCGAGTACTACCGCGCGCATGCGCCGGGGTTCGAGAACGCCTACATGATGCTGTCGGCGCCGCAGATCGGCGTGCGCCACGCGCGCCGCCTGACGGGCGTCGACGCGGTGCTGCGCAGCCGCTGGCCCGAAGGCACGGCGCTGCCGGACGAAGTGGGCGTCACGCCCGCCGTCTCGCCCAAGTTCCCGAACATCTCGATCCCCTATGGCGCGCTCGTGCCCGAGACGCTCGACGGCCTGCTGGCCTGCGGCCGCCACATCTCGTGCGACCGCAACTCGCACGGCTTCATGCGCGAGATCCCGCAGTGCTGGATCACGGGCCAGGCCGCCGGCGTCGCCGCGGCGCTGGCCGTGCAGGCCGGCGTGGAGCCGCGCGCGGTCGACATCGCGCAACTGCAGCAGGCGCTGGTCGCGCAGGGCGTGTACCTGCGCCCGCAAGCCGAAGCCGAGGCGCTGGCCACGGAAGGAGCGCAGGCATGCGCCTGACCGACGCAGAAAAGGCGATGGCCGACGGCCGCGACGGCGCCGCCGTCGCCAAGGCCATGGACTTGCTGATCCGCTACGGAGAGGCGCTCGGCGCCGAAGCGCTGGTGGAGACGCGCAACGTCACCGGCACCGTCACCGCCACCACGCCCTTCATGCGCGACTTCGCGCTCGAGCGCGGCGGCATGGACGCGGTGTTCAGCGAGTTCAGCCTGGACAGCCAGGAGGTCGTGCAGATCCCCAAGGTGAAGGCGTTCAGCTCGCACCTGCAACTCGGCTTCGACCCGCACCACCCGGTGGAGATGGGCGTGAGCGAGGAGATGGTCCGCTTCTACTACAAGAAGAGCGAAGCCGAGGCCGCGCGGCTCGGTGTGCAGATCCTCAACACCTGCACGCCGTACCGTGGGCAACGTGCCGACGCGGGGCGAGCACTGCGCGTGGATGGAATCGTCGGCCGTCGTGTACTGCAACTCCGTGCTGGGCGGCCGCACCAACACGGAAGGCCGCGAGAGCGTCGGCGCCGCCATGCTGACGCAGCGCATCCCCGACTGGGGCTTCCACCGCGACGAAGGCCGGCGCGGCACGCTCGGCGTGCACCGGACATGCCGGTGGAGTCGGTCGAGGACTGGGGCCTGTTCGGCTACTGGATGGGCGACTGGGTGCAGGAGCGCGTGCCGGTGATCACCGGCGTCGGCGCCGTGCCCAACCTGCCGCGCATGAAGCACTTCGGCGCGGCGGCGTCCTCGTCGGGCGGGGTGGAGATGTTCCACCGGGTCGGCGTGACGCCCGAGGCGAACACGGCCGAACAGGCCTACGGCGGCAACAAGCCGCTGGAAGTGCGGCACTACGGCCCGCGCGAACGCGCCGCCACGCTGGAACGCATCAACGCCAACGGCACCGACCGCCGTCGACTACGTGATGCTCGGCTGCCCGCACTACACGATCGAGCAGATCTGGGAAGCGGCGCAGCTGATCGAAGGCCGCAAGGTCCACGAGAACAGCGCGCTGTGGATCTTCACGCCGCGCGCCATCAAGGAAGTGGCCACGCGCAACGGCTACACCAGATCATCGAGGACGCGGGCGGCAAGATCATGACCGACAGCTGCTCGGCGATGAGCCGCGCCGTGCCGCCCGGCACCAAGGTCGTGGCGCTCGACTCCGCCAAGCAGGCCCACTACCTGCCCGCCATCCTGGGCCTGCAGGCCTGGTTCGGCACCACCGCCCAATGCATCGACGCGGCCTGCAGCGGCCGCTGGAGCGCGCCATGAACAGCATCGTCAACGCCGAAGCGCAGGCCGTCGCCCGCACCGGCGAAACCATCGTGATCCGCGGCCGCAAGGTCGTGCCCGGCGTCGCCGAGGGCGAAGCGCTCGTGACCACCGAGCCGATCTCCGGCTGGGGCGGCGTCGACCCGCGCAACGGCACCGTCATCGAGACGCGCCACGAACTGCGCGGCCAGAGCTTCGCCGGCAAGGTGCTGGTGTTCCCGGGCGCCAAGGGCTCGTCGGGCTGGTCGGCGCAATTCCACGTGGCCCGGATGATGGGCACCGCGCCGGCCGCGTGGCTGTTCAACCAGATGACCACCAAGGTCGCGCTCGGCACCGTGGTCACCCACTCGCCGGCCATGACCGACTTCGACATCGACCCGCTGACGGTCATCCGCACCGGCGACTGGGTTCGCGTGGATGCCGATGCCGGCATCGTGACGATCACCCGAAAATAACCACCAAGACAGGAGACAACAAGGATGCAAGACCCCAAAAACCGGCGCCTCGCGCTGCAACTGCTCGCCGCCGCCGGCATCGCCTGCGCACTGCCCGCGGCGCACGCGCAGGCCTTCCCCTCCAAGCCGGTGCGCATCGTCGTCGGCTTCGCGCCCGGCGGCGCCGCCGACGTGATGACGCGCATCATCGCCAAGGGCCTCGCCACCGAACTCGGCCAGCAGGTCGTCGTCGACAACAAGCCCGGCGCCGACGGCATCATCTCGGCGCAGGAAGTGATCAAGGCGGCGCCCGACGGCTACACGATCATGATGGGCACCAACACCGCCATGGTCGCCGTGCCCTCGCTGCGCCCCAACCCGCCGTACGACCCGTTCAAGGCCTTCACGCCGATCAGCTCCGCCGGCGAGTTCTCGATGTTCCCGGCCGTGGCCCCGCAGTTGCCGGTGAAGAACCTCAACGAGTTCCTCGACCACGTCGCCGCCAACCCGTCGAAGTTCAGCTCGGCGTCGAGCAACAGCGCGTCCGAGCTGGCGATGCTGCAGCTGCTGTCCACCCGCAACGTCAAGGTGGTGAACGCGCGCTACAAGGGCGACGCGCCGGCGCTGATCGACGTGGCGAGCGGGCAGATCCACATGATCTTCTCCACCGGCACGCTGCTGCCGGCGATGGTGAAGGAAGGCAAGGCGAAGGCGCTGGTGACGCTGCTGCCCAAGCGCAGCCCGCTGATGCCGGACGTGCCGACCGCGGCCGAACTGGGCATCGGCAAGCTCAGCATCACGCCGTGGGCCGGCTTCTTCGGCCCGGCCGGCATGCCGCCGGACGTGACGGAAAAGCTCAGCGCCGGCCTGCGCGCCGCGCTGGCGCGGCCGGACGTGCGCGACCAGCTGGTGGGGCAGGGCTTCTCGAGCTACGGCATGGCGCCGGCCGAGTTCGGCGCCTTCCACCGGAAGCAGTACGACGGCTTCGTCACCACCGTCCGTGAAAACAACGTGAAATTCGAGTGACGCCGCTTCAGGCGGTCGCGTCGCGGGCCGCCTGCGGCAGGTGATCGCAGGCGGAGGGGCCTTTGGCCCCGCGGCCGGCCTGCGAGGAGTCGCCTTGCTTGACCTTGCGGCCTTCGGCGGGCCTCTCGGCGCGCGCGCCGGCGCCCGGCGTGCGCCCCGCGTGCGGGGGCGGCGTCGGCACCTGCGCCGAGGTGTTGCGCTGGGGGCTGGCCGGGTTCGTCATGGCACTTCCTTGGTTGCTGAGCCTCAGCGTACCCATCGCACGGGATCGGGATGCAGGCGGGATGGAGCTCAGCTTGTCAGACGCGACCGCAGCCGCTCCTCGTTCTCGCGCAGTTCGGGCGTGAGGGCGTCGCCGAAATCCTCGGCGCTGAACACCGGCGGATCTCGATCTCGGAATCGGCCAGCATCGGGTTGGGGCAGCGCTTGACCCAGTCGATCGCCTCCTGCAGCGACGCGCACTTCCAGATCCAGAAGCCGGCCACCAGCTCCTTGGTTTCGGCGAACGGGCCGTCGATCACGGTCCGGTCCTTGCCGGAGAAGCGCACGCGCGCGCCCTTCGAGCTCGGGTGCAGCCCTTCGCCCGCCTCGATCACGCCGGCCTTGGCCAGCTCTTCGTTGAAGCGGCCCATCTCGGTGAGCATCTGTTCGCTGGGCATCACGCCGGCTTCGCTGTCGGGGGTGGCCTTGACGAGGATCATGAATCGCATGGGGTTCTCCTTGGGTTCCGGAACAATGGCGCTCCTGCTTCCACGACGAAGGAGCGGGCGCGGAATCGACATCCAGCATACTGGCGGCCGAACCATGGACCAAGAACTCGAATACGTCGGCTTCTGGCCGCGCACGGCCGCCGCCCCGTCGACCTGCTGCTGCAGGCGGCCGTCGCCGCGCCGTTCACCAAGGCGTTGTACGGCACCTACACCGCGCCGGGCAGCGCCGGCTTCAGCTTCCAGAGCCGCGGCGACATCCTGTTCAACGTCGTGCTGCCGGCCATTGCCATCCCGGCCTTCTGGATCTACAAGGGCGCCACGCCCGGCAAGATGATCTTCTCGGCGCGCATCGTCGGCGCCACCACCGGCGCGCCGCTGCGCAAGGGCCGGCGGTGCTGCGCGCTACGCCTACTTCGTTTCGCTGCTGCCGCTGGGGCTGGGCTACCTGTGGGTGGCGTTCGACCGCCGCAAGCAGGGCTGGCACGACAAGATCGCGGGCACGGTGGTGGTGCGGCCGGCGCGCAAGGAGCCGGTGCGCTTTCCCGCGCCGCCGGGCTGAGCGCGTCAGGGCCTGCCCCCATGTTCAAGCGTCCGGCCTTCTCCTAAGCTGGCCGCGCGGCGCGAGCCGCCGTGCCCCACGAACGAACAGGAGACAGCATGCAGCGCAGAACCATCCTCGCGGCCGCACTCGCCGCGGCCGCGGCCGCCGGCGGCGCCTGTGCCCAGCCACCCGGCCCGCCAAGCCCATCACTTACGTCGTGCCCTTCGGCCCCGGCGGCACCACCGACGTGCTGGCGCGGCTGATCACCACCAAGGCCGGCCCGGCGCTCGGCGCCACCTTCGTCGTCGAGAACAAGCCGGGCGCCGGCGGCGGCCTGGCAGCGACTTCACGGCCAAGGCCGCGCCGGACGGCTACACGATCCAGGGCGGCACGGTCAGCTCCCATGCCATCAATGCGAGCCTCTACACCAAGCTGCCGTACGACCCCATCAAGAACTTCCAGCCGATCACCATGATCGGCTCCATGCCCAACATCCTGGTGGTGCGCGCCGACAGCCCGTACAAGAGCGTGCAGGACGTGATCGCGGCGATCAAGGCCAGGCCCGACGCCGTCAGCTACGCCTCGTCGGGCAACGGCACGTCGCAGCACCTCTCGGGCGTCTTCTTCGAGCAGACCAGCGGCGGCAAGATGGTCCACGTGCCCTACAAGAGCAGCGCCGAGTCGCTCAACGCGCTGCTGGGCAACCAGGGGCCCGAGATCATCTTCGAGAACCTCGCGCCGGCGCTGCCGCACATCAAGGCGGGCAAGCTGCGCGCGCTCGGCGTCACGTCCGAGAAGCGCGCCTCGATGCTGCCCGAGATCCCCGCCATCTCGGAGACGATGCCCGGCTTCAGCGTGGTCTCGTGGCAGGCGGTGTTCGCGCCGGCCGGCGTGCCCAAGCCGATCGTCGACAGGTTGTCGGGCGAGCTGATCAAGGCGATCAACGACCCGGCAATGAAGGCGCAACTGGTGGCGCAGGGCATCGAGCCGGGCGGCATGACGCCGGCGGAACTCGGCGCGTTCCAGAAGGCCGAAGTGGAGAAGTGGGCGCGCGTGGTGAAGGCGGCGAACATCAAGGTCGACTGAGGGTTCACGGGCGGCAAGATAGGTGTCATTGCGGCCTCGAGCCGCCATCCACGGCGGCGCAGGTACGATGGCGGCCGTGCCCGCTCCCGAGACCGACAGCCTGCGCGGGCTTTTCGCGCACCATGCCTTCCTGCGCCTCTGGGCCACCCGCATCCCGGGAGGCGTGGCCACCCAGATGACCATGGTGGCCGCGGCCGGCAGATGTACGAGCTGACCGGCAGCGCCTGGGACCTCGGGCTCGTCGGCCTCGTGCAGTTCCTGCCGGTGCTGCTGCTCACGCTGCCGGCCGGCCACGTGGCCGACCGCTACCACCGCCCGCGCGTGGTGGCCGGCGCGCAGCTGCTGCAACTCGCCGCGACGCTCTGGCTGCTCGCCTTCAGCGTCACCGGGCTGCTCACGCGCGAGGCGCTGTTCGCCGCCTCGTTCCTGCTCGGCACCGCCCGCACCTTCCAGATGCCGGCGCTGCAGTCGCTGGTGCCCAGCCTGGTGCCGCCCGGCATGCTGGCGCGCGCGATGGCGATGAGCTCGTCGGGGAACCAGCTGGCGGTGATCGGCGGGCCGGCCGCCGCCGGTGTGCTGTTCCCGGGCACCGGCATCACCGTCTACGGCGTGGCCACGGCCTTGCTGGTGCTGTCGCTGATCGCCGTGCTGCGCATTCCCGACCTGCGGATCGCCTCCACCGCATCGCCGACGCTGCATTCGATGCTGGCGGGCGCGCGCTTCATCGCGTCACGCAAGCTGCTGCTCGGCGCGGTGTCGCTCGACCTGGTGGCGGTGCTGTTCGGCGGCGCCACGGCGCTGTTGCCGATCTTCGCCAAGGAGATCCTGCACGTCGGCCCGGAAGGCCTCGGCCTGCTCCGCGCCGCGCCCGCCGTGGGCGCGCTGGTCATGTCCATCGTGCTCACGCGCTCGCCGATCCGCACGCGCGTCGGGCGCTGGCTGCTGCTGTCCGTCGCCGCATTCGGCGTGTGCATGCTGGTGTTCGGCATCTCCACGCACTTCTGGCTCTCGATGGCCGCGCTGGCGCTCTCGGGCGCGGCCGACATGGTCAGCGTGGTGGTGCGGCAGACGCTGGTGCAGCTGGAGACGCCCGACGACATGCGGGGCCGCGTGGGCGCCGTCAACTCGATGTTCATCGGGGCCAGCAACCAGCTGGGAGAATTCGAATCGGGCGCGACGGCGGCCGTGATGGGCGCGGTCGGCTCCGTCGTGTTCGGCGGCGCCGCCACGCTGTTCATCGTGGCGGCGTGGTGGAAGCTGTTCCCGCAGCTACCCGCGCGGCAGCGATTCCGTGGACTAGGCCCAGGCCCGGGCCGCCGTCAGGAGCAAGATCGCGCACGCCAGCACCACCGAGCCGACGAGTTCGGCGAGCAGTTTCCGTGGAGAATCCCTTGTTCATGCATGCAGTGTCGTGTCCGGTGCATGAACGAACCCTGAACGCGGCGCAAATTGCCTGGCTCAGCCGTGGGTGGCGATGGACGCGGCCCGTTGCACCTCGACCCGGATCTCCTCCGTCAGGCGCGCCTTCAGCTCGGTGAAGGCCGGGGTGGTCTTCACCCCGTAATGGCGCGGGTGCTCCAGCGGCACCGGCAGGTCGCACTTGATGCGGCCCGGCCGCGCGCTCATCACCACCACGCGGTTGGCCATGAAGATCGCCTCGTCGATGTCGTGCGTGACGAACAGCACGGTCTTGCGCTCTTCCTCCCAGATGCCGAGCAGCAGTTCCTGCATCAGTTCGCGCGTCTGGTGGTCGAGCGCGCCGAACGGTTCGTCCATGAGCAGGATGCGCGGGTCATTTGCCAGCGCGCGGGCCAGCGCCGTGCGCTGCTGCATGCCGCCGGAGAGCTGCTTGGGGAAGTGGTGCTCGAAACCGCGCAGCCCCACCTTGGCGATGAACTGGCCGGCCATCGCCTGCTGCTCCGCCAGGGGCATGCCCTTCTCGCGCAGGCCGAAGCAGACGTTCTGCATCACGGTCAGCCGGGGAAGAGCGTGTAGCTCTGGAACACCATGCCGCGGTCGGCGCCCGGCCCGGTCACCGGCTTGCCGTCGAGGGCGATGGTGCCGGAGCTCGGTGTGTCGAGGCCGGCCACCATCCGCAGCAAGGTGCTCTTGCCGCAGCCGGAAGGACCGAGGATGGTGATGAAGTCGTTCTCCTGCACCAGCAGGTCGGTCGCCTGCAGCGCCAGCGTTCCGCCGTTGCGTCCGGGGAAGGTCTTGGAGACGCCGCTGACCTGCAGGATGTTCATCGTCCGATCTGCGCCCACGGGAAGAGTTTCTTGTTGAAGGCCTTGAAGGCGAAGTCGGTGACCAGGCCGATGAGGCCGATCACGATGATGCCGAAGATGATCTGGTCGGTGGCCAGCAGCGCCTGGCTGTCGGTGATCATGTGGCCGATGCCGCTCGAGGCGCCGATCAGTTCCGCGACGATCACGTAGGTCCGTGCCCAGCCCAGCACCATGCGCAGCGTCTCGGCGATCTCGGGCGCGCTCGACGGCAGCAGCACGCGCGTGACGATCCCGCGGTCGCCGGCGCCCAGCGTGTAGGCGGCTTCGACCGTGTCGCGCCGCGTGTTGCCCACGCTCACGGCGATCATCAGCACCAGCTGGAAGAACGAACCGATGAAGATCACCGACAGCTTCTGCGCCTCGCCGATGCCGGCCCACAGGATCAGCAGCGGGATGAAGGCGGAGGCGGGCAGGTAGCGGGCGAAGCTGACGAAGGGCTCGAAGAACGCTTCCACGCCCTTGTACGCGCCCATCAGCACGCCCAGCGGCACGGCCAGCACGGCGGCGATGGCGAAGCCGCCGAGCACTCGCCACACCGTCATGCCGATGTCCTTCGCGAAGCCCCGGGTTGGCCAGCAGGTCGTAGCCGGACCGGACCATGGTCAGCGGGTCGGCCAGGAAGGTCTTGGAGACGATCCCGCCGAAGGTGACCGCGGCCCAGACCGCGAAGAACAGGACGAAGAAGGAGACGCCGAGCACGACGCGCGTGCCCGGTGCGACCGGCTGCAGCGGTTTCACTATTTGAGGAAGCGCGTGTCCGCCAGCTTCGCCAGGTCGGGGATCTGCTTGATGATCCCGGCCTCGAGCAGCAGGTCGGCCGCTTCCTTGCTGAAGGCGGCGTGCTCGCCGGAGAAGAACTTCTGGTTCGCCTCGCGATCCTGCCAGCGCAGGAACTTGGAGCTGGCCTCGAAGGCATCGCCGGTCTGCTTGACGTCGGCGCCCATGATCTCGAAAGCCTTCTTCGGCTCGCGCTTGATCATGTCGACGGCTTCGAAGTAGCTGTCGGCCAGCGCCTTGGCGGCGCGCGGGTTCTCGGACAGGAACTTCGGCGTGCAGCCGAAGGTGTCCATCACCATCGGGTAGTCGAGCGTGGTGGCGATGATCTTGCCGGCCTCCGGCTTGGCGCGCACGGCGGAGAGGTAGGGCTCGTACGTCATCGCGGCATCGAGGTCGGCGGTGCCCGCGATCATCGCGTTGGCGGCGGCCTGCGGCTCGAGGTTGACGACCTTCACGTCCTTGGGCGAGAGGCCGTTCTTCTTCAGCATCCAGGCCAGCGTAAAGTACGGCGCGGTGCCGGGCGCGCTCGCGGCCACGGTCTTGCCCTTGAGGTCGCTGATCTTCGCGATGTTCGACTTCACCACCATGCCGTCGGCGCCGTAGCTCTTGTCCAGCTGGAAGATCTGCGTCGTGGCGACGCCGTTGGCGTTCCAGACGATCCGGTTTCCACCGTGGTGGCGGCGCACTGCACGTCGCCGGAAGCGATGGCGAGATGGCGGTCCTTCTGCGGGATCTTCTTGATGGAGACGTCCGGCCGTTCTTCTTGAAGATGCCGGCTTCCTTGGCGAGCGTGAGCGGCGCGAAGCCGGTCCAGCCCGAAATGCCGATGGCGAGCTTCGTTTCCTGCGCGTGGCCGGTGGCCGCCGCGAAGGCGAAGAGGGAAAGAGCGAACAGCTTCCTCATGGGAGTTCTCCAGTCAAGGTGGTAAACGGGACTCTATGCACGGGTCATGCCAGGCGCAATGCGTGGATTTCCGGGATGCTGCTTTCGGCAGCGTGCGCGATGTCGCCGCTGCACACCGTGGGTGCACGGCGGCGATGTCGCGTGCCAGGCTGCGGTCGGACATCATCGCGGGCGAGACGCTGCGCACCAGGCGCAGCACGCGTTCGAGGGCGGGCGAGGTCTGCAGCGGCCGCAGGAACTCGATGCCTTGCGCGGCCGCCAGAAGTTCGATGGCGACGATGTGCGCCGTGTTCTTCAGCATGGGCCCGAGGCGACGTGCCGCGAACGTGGCCATGCTCACGTGGTCTTCCCGGTTGGCGGAGGTCGGCAGGCTGTCGACGCTGGCGGGGTGGGCCAGCGACTTGTTCTCCGAGGCGAGGGACGCGGCCGTGACGTGGACGATCATGAAGCCGGAGTTGAGCCCGGGTTCGGGCGTCAGGAAGGGCGGCAGGCGCGACACCACCGTGTCGACCAGCATTGCCACCCGGCGCTCGGCGATCGCGCCGATCTCCGCGATGGCGACGGCGAGCGCGTCGGCGACGAGCGCCACCGGTTCGGCGTGGAAGTTGCCGCCGGAGACCATCTCGCCCTGAGCGGCGAACACCAGCGGGTTGTCGGTGACGGCGTTCGCCTCGCGCACCAGCACCTGCGCGGCGTAGCGCATCTGGTCGATGCAGGCGCCCATCACCTGCGGCTGGCAGCGCAGGCAGTACGGGTCCTGCACGCGGTCGTCGTTCTCCGTGCGAGTGCCGGATGCCGCTGTGGGCGAGGATGGCGCGGTAGGCCGCGGCGCAGTCGACTTGCCCCGGCTGGCCGCGCACCGCGTGGATGCGCGGATCGAAGGGCGCGTCGCTGCCGCGCGCAGCGTCGAGCGTCAGCGAGCCGGCGATCACGGCGGCTTCGAAGATGCGGTCGGCGGAGAGCAGGGCGTCGAGCGCCAGCGCGGTGGACACCTGCGTGCCGTTGATCAGCGCGAGGCCTTCCTTGGCCGAGAGTTGCAGCGGCCGCAGGCTGGCGCGCTCGAGCGCCCGCGCGGCGGGCATGCACTCGCCTTCGAACCAGGCTTCGCCTTCGCCGATCAAGGGCAGCGACAGGTGTGCCGGGGGCGCCAGTCGCCCGATGCGCCGACGGAACCCCGGCACGGGATCAGCGGCGTGACGCCCCGGTTGTGCAGGGCCAGCAGGCCGTCGACCACTTCTTCGCGGACGCCCGAGTAGCCGCGCGCGAGGCTCGTGGCCTTCAGCAGCAGGATCAGGCGCACCACGCGTTCCGGCAGCGGCTCACCCACGCCGACGGCATGCGAGCGCAGCAGCTTCAACTGCAGCAGCGCGAGGTCGTCGCGCGCGATGCGCTGCGTGGCGAGCTTGCCGAAGCCGGTGTTGACGCCGTACACCGGCGCATCGCCCTCGGTGGCGCGGCGCACGAGGTCGGCGCTGGCGCGGATGCCGGCGCGGCAGCCCGGGTCGAGCTGCACCTGCAGGCGCTCGGGCGCGCACAGGCGCCGCAATTGCGCCAGCGTGAGCTTGCCGGGGACGAGGACCTCCGTGCTCATCCGAGCATCGGCAGTTGCAGACCGTTCTCGCGCGCGCAGGCGGCGGCGTCTTCGTAGCCCGCGTCCGCATGCCGCATCACGCCGGTGGCGGGATCGTTGAACAGCACGCGTTCGATCTTCTCGTCGGCCTCCGCCGTGCCGTCGCACACCATCACCACGCCGGCGTGCTGCGAGTAGCCCATGCCGACGCCGCCGCCATGGTGCAGGCTGACCCGGTGGCGCCGCTGGCGGTGTTGAGCAGCGCGTTCAGCAGCGGCCAGTCGCTGACGGCGTCGCTGCCGTCGCGCATGCTTTCGGTCTCGCGGTTCGGCGACGCGACCGAGCCGCTGTCGAGGTGGTCGCGGCCGATCACGATCGGCGCCTTGAGTTCGCCGGTCCGCACCATCTCGTTGAACGCCAGCCCCGCGATGTGGCGCTCGCCCGCCGATCCAGCAGATGCGCGCGGGCAGGCCCCGAAAGCGATGCGCTCGCCGGCCATGTCGAGCCAGCGGTGCAGCGAAGCGTTCTGCGGGAACAGTTCCTTCATCTTCGCGTCGGTCTTGAGGATGTCTTCCGGATCGCCGGAGAGCGCGACCCAGCGGAAGGGCCCGACGCCGCGGCAGAACAGCGGGCGGATGTAGGCGGGGACGAAGCCGGGGTAGGCGAAGGCGTCGGCGACGCCGAAATCCTGCGCGACCTGCCGCAGGTTGTTGCCGTAGTCGACGGTGGCCACGCCCATGGCATGGAACTCCAGCATGGCGCGCACGTGGATGGCGCACGATTCGCCGGCGGCCTGCTTCAGCGCCGCGTGCTGCGCGGGGTCCTTGCGCGCGGCTTCCCATTGGTCGATCGACCAGCCGATCGGCAGGTAGCCGTTGATGATGTCGTGGGCCGAGGTCTGGTCGGTGACGATGTCGGGGCGCGGCCCGCCGGCCTTCGCGCGGCGCGCCAGTTCGGGAACGATCTCGGCCGCGTTGCCGCACAGGCCGATCGACACCGCTTCCCTGCGCTGCGTGTGGTGCGCGATCAGGGCCAGCGCTTCGTCGAGATCCTTCGCCTGCTTGTCGAGGTAGCGGGTGCGCAGCCGGAAGTCGATGCGGCTCTGCTGGCATTCGATGTTGAGCGAGCAGGCGCCCGCGAACGACGCGGCCAGCGGCTGCGCGCCGCCCATGCCGCCGAGGCCGGCGGTCAGCACCCAGCGGCCGGCGAGGTCGCCGCCGAAATGCTGGCGGCCCGCTTCGGCGAAGGTTTCGTAGGTGCCTTGCACGATGCCCTGCGTGCCGATGTAGATCCAGCTGCCGGCCGTCATCTGGCCGTACATCATCAGCCCGCGCTGGTCGAGCTCGTTGAAGTGTTCCCGTGTGGCCCACTTGGGCACCAGGTTGGAGTTGGCGATGAGCACCCGCGGCGCACCAGTGTGCGTGCGGAACACGCCGACCGGCTTGCCCGATTGCACCAGCAGCGTTTCGTCGGGCTTCAGCGTGCGCAGGGTGGCGAGGATGGCCTCGAAGGCGGGCCAGTTGCGCGCGGCCTTGCCGATGCCGCCGTACACCACCGGGGCGTCCGGGTTCTCGGCGACGGCCGGGTCCAGTTGTTCTGGATCATGCGGTAGGCCGCCTCGATCTGCCAGTTGGCGCAGCTGAGTTCGCTGCCGCGCGGCGCCCCGGACGGGGCGCGGGCCGGCTGCGGGGAAGGGGGCTGCGAGAGATCGGACATGGCGGCTCCGGGGCGTCGTCGAATTCGGGGCCATGCTAGTTGTCTATACAACTCGTGTCAACTTGGTTATCCTGCGGTCCATGGGCAAAGACGACCTGCCGGCCTACGAACAGGTGAAGGCCTGGATCCGGCACCACATCGCGGGCGGCGAATGGAAGCCGGGCGACCCGGTGCCGAGCGAAACCGCGCTGATCGCGCGGTTCGGCGTCAGCCGCATGACGGCGAACCGCGCGCTGCGCGAGCTGGCGGCCGAAGGGCTGGTCACGCGCGTGCAGGGGTCGGGCACCCGCGTCGCCGAGCTGCACCGCATCTCGTCGCGCCCGGCCATCCGCGACATCCACGAAGAGGTGGTCGAACGCGGCCATGCCCACACGGCGCGCGTGCTGCATGCGGCCGAGGAGAAGGCGACGCCGGAGCTCGCCGCATCGTTCGGCGTGCGCAAGGGCGCCAAGGTCTTCCACACCATCCTGGTGCACCTCGAGAACGGCGTGCCCATCCAGTACGAAGACCGCTACGTCAATCCGGCGGCGGCGCCCGACTACCTGCGCACCGACCTCACGCGCACCTCGCCGACGCTGCACCTGTTGCAGCACGCGCCCCTGACCGAGGCCAGCTACAGCATCGAAGCCTGCCTGCCCACGGCGGAAGAGGCGAAGCACTTGCGCATCAAGCGGGGCGATCCGTGCCTCGTGATGAAGCGCCGCACGGTCAGCGGCGCCAACGTCGCCAGCGTGGCGCGGCTGGTCTATCCCGGTTCGCGCTACAGCATCGCGGGGCAGTTCCGGCATGAACTGGCAGCTGGTCACGCTCTCGAGGGTCCCGGCTTCGCCGTGGCGCAACGGCGGCGGCAGCACGCGCGAACTGCTCGCTTGGCCGGGCCCGGCCGACTGGCGCGTGCGCATGTCGGTGGCGGACGTCGAGAGCGATGGGCCGTTCTCCGCATTTCCCGGCATCGAGCGCTGGTTCTGCGTGCTGGAAGGCGAGGGCGTGACGCTGCGCACCGGCGCCGAGGCCCACACGCTGCGCGAGGGGAGCGATCCTTTCCGTTTCGACGGCGCCGCCGCGGTGGACTGCACGCTGCTCGCCGGCGCCACCCGCGACTTCAACCTGATGGCCGCGCCGGGCCGCGCGCGCCAGCGGCGCATCGCGGGCGCCCAGCGCGTGCAGGCCGCCCCCGGCACTCTGGTCGGCTTGTATGCTCACCGCACGGGCGCGCGCATCACGGCCGACGCGCAGTGGCTCGGCGTTCCCGCCGGCACGCTGGCGTGGTGCCCGGTGCCGTCGGCGGTGGAGTTGCAGGTCGACGCGGATGCCGCGTTGTGGATGGAGGTCGTGTTGTGAGCGTGCAGGTCTGGACCCATTGCGATATCGCGACGATGGCGGCCGATGCCGCGGCGCCGTACGGGCTGGTGCGCGATGCGGCGCTCGCCGTCGAGGGCGAGCGCGTGCTGTGGATCGGCCCGCGGGCCGCCCTGCCGCGCGGGATCGAAGAACGCTGCACGCAGCGCCACGACGCCGGCGGCGCGCTGGTCACCCCGGGCCTGGTCGACTGCCACACGCACCTCGTGTACGGCGGCGATCGCGCGCAGGAGTTCGAGCAGCGCCTGAACGGCGCCAGCTACGAGGAGATCGCCCGTGCCGGGGGCGGCATCGCGTCGACCGTGCGCGCAACGCGCGCGGCCACCGAGGAAGAACTGCTGGCCGCAGCGCGTGTGCGCCTGCGCGAACTGCTGGCCGAAGGCGTCACCACCATCGAGATCAAGTCCGGCTACGGCCTGTCGCTGGAGCACGAGCGCAAGTGCCTGCGCGTGGCGCGCAGGCTCGCCGCGCATGAGCCGGTGGCGGTGCGCACCACCTTCCTCGGCGCGCACGCGCTGCCGCCCGAGTTCGCCGGCCGCGCCGACGCCTACGTCGACGAGGTGCTGCGGATGCTGCCGCTGCTGCATGCGGAGGGCCCGGTCGATGCCGTCGACGCCTTCTGCGAGCGCATTGCGTTCACCACGGAGCAGACGCGCCGCGTGTTCGAAGCCGCGCGTGCCCCGGACCTGCCGGTGAAGCTGCATGCCGAACAGCTCAGCGACAGCGGCGGCGCCGCGCTGGCAGCGGCGCACGGCGCGATCAGCTGCGACCACCGAGTGGGTTTCCGAGGAAGGCGTGCAGGCGATGGCACGTGCGGGCACCGTCGCGGTGCTGCTGCCCGGCGCGTTCTATTTCCTGCGTGAGACGCGACTGCCGCCGATCGACTTGCTGCGCCGGCACGGCGTGCCGATGGCGATCTCCACCGACTCAAATCCGGCAGCTCGCCCTGCACCTCGCTGCTGCTGATGCTGAACATGGCGTGCACGCTGTTCCGCATGACGCCCGAAGAGGCGCTGGCCGGCGCGACGCGCCATGCGGCCCGGCGCTGGGGTTGGACGACCGCGGTGCCCGGCCCCCGGCAAGCGCGCCGACTTCGTGCTGTGGGATGCCGCGCATCCCGCGCAACTCGCCTATGCCATCGGCGGTCGACCACACCGCCAGACCGTCCGGGGAGGGACGCCCACATGAGTTTCCAGTTGCACCGCGGCAGCGTGCCGCTGCTGGTGAGCCTGCCGCACATCGGCACCGAGATTCCCGCCGACCAGCGCGAGCGCTACGTGCCGCGCGCCCACGACGTCGAAGACACCGACTGGCACCGGCGCAGCTCTACGACTTCGCCGCGGAGCTGGGCGGCAGCATCCTGCAGCCGCGCTTCTCGCGCTACGTCATCGACCTGAACCGGCCGCCCGACGACACACCGATGTACCCCGGCGCCTCGAACACCGAGCTGTGCCCGACGCGCTTCTTCACCGGCGACGCGCTGTATGCCGACGACCGCGGCCTCTCCGACGACGAACGCGCCTGGCGCCGCACCGAGTACTGGCAGCCGTACCACGATGCGCTGGCCGGCGAGCTGGGTCGCCTGCGCGCGGAGCACGGCTTCGTGCTGCTGTGGGACGGCCACAGCATCCGGTCGGAGATCCCGTGGCTCTTCGAAGGCGTGCTGCCCGACCTGAACATCGGCACCGGCGGCGGCGCCAGCGCCGACCCGCGCATCACCGAAGCGGTGGCCGCCGTCGCCGCGGCCTGCCCGGAGGCCACGCACGCGGTCAACGGCCGCTTCAAGGGCGGCTACATCACGCGGCACTACGGCCGCCCGGCGGAGCACGTCCATGCCGTGCAGCTGGAGATGACGCAGAAGCTGTACATGCAGGAGGCGCCGCCGTACGCGTACCTGCCGGAGCGCGCCGCCCGCATCCAGCCGGTGCTGCGCGAGATGGTCGGCGCGGCGCTGCAGGCGGCGCGGGCGCTGTATGGCCGCTGAGGGCGCGCGCTTCTTCGCCGAGCGCGCCTGGGTGGCCGGCGGCTGGGCGCGCGACGTGCTGCTGGTCGCCGACGCGCAAGGGCATTGGTCCGAGGTGCGTCCCGCTTGCACGGCGGCAGACCGCGAAGGGGCGACGCGCCTCGATGGCCCGGTGCTGCCCGGCCTCGTGGATGCGCACAGCCATGCCTTCCAGCGCGCGATCGCCGGGCTGACCGAGCGCAGCCCGGCCGGACGCGACGATTTCTGGAGCTGGCGCGACCGCATGTACGACGCGGCGCTGCGCATCACGCCGGAGCAACTGGAGGCGATCGCCGCCCAGCTCTATGCGGAATTGCTCCGTGTCGGCTACACGCAGGTCTGCGAGTTCCATTACCTGCACAACGCGCAGGACGGCCGCGCGTACGCCGACCCGGCGGAGATGGTGCATGCGCTGGCGCGGGCCGCGCGCCGCGTGGGCATCGGGCTGACCTTGCTGCCGACGCTGTACATGCGCTCGGGCTTCGGCGCCACCGGCCTGCGCGACGACCAGCGCCGTTTCGCTTCGACGCCGGATTCGGTGCTCGCGCTCGCGGACCGCCTTGCGGGCGAGGGACTCGTGAACGCGGGCGTCGCGCTGCACTCGGTGCGCGCCGTCGACGCAGCCGCCCTCGGCGAGGTGGCCGCCGCCGCGCGCGGCCGCATGCCGGTGCACATCCACATCTCGGAGCAGCGGCGCGAGGTGGAGGAATGCGTCACCCTGCACGGCAAGCGCCCCATCGAGTGGCTGCTGGCGCAAGCCCCGGTGGACCAAAGCTGGAACCTGGTGCACGCGACCCATGCCGACCGCGACGAACTGGCGGCGCTGCGCCAGAGCGGCGCGTCCATCGTGCTGTGTCCGTCCACCGAGGGCAACCTCGGCGACGGCGTGTTCGACCTGCCGGCGTGGCTCGGCGCCAGTGGCCGCTGGGCCATCGGCTCCGACAGCCACGTCACGCGCGACTGGACCGAGGAACTGCGGCTGCTCGAATATTCGCAGCGCTTCGCCCAGCGCGAGCGCAACGTCGCCGCGCGTGCCGCCGTGCGCGAGAGCACGGCGGCCGCCTTGTTCGAAGGCGCCCTCGAAGGCGGCAGCGCCGCGGCGGGCCGCAAGCTCGGTGGGCTGGCGGTGGGCCAGCGCGCCGACTTCCGTGGTGGACACGCGGGCGCCGGCTTTGCTCGGCGTGCCGGACGAGCACGTGCTGGACGCCCCGGTGTTCTCCAGCCCGTCGGCGCCTCCGCGCGCGGTGTACGTGGCGGGGCGCGAGGCCGGGCCGCCGGACACTACGGAAGGCTTCCGCGAAGCCATGCGATCCCTCTGGGCTTGATATTGATCCGGGTAGAATTGGCGGGATGACCGATGTCCCCGCCGTTCCTCACAGCGCCTTCCTCGGGCACCGCCTGCTGGCCGCGGGCAGCTTGCCCGAGGTTGCGCGCGCCGCGTCGAGCGCCGCCAGCGCACTGACCGACGAACCGTTGCTGGTCTTCGATCCCGAAGGCCGCCAGTCGAACTGGACCTGCGCGGCGGCCCCGAGGAGGCCGCCGCCCGCGTCGAGGCAGCCCTTGCCGCCGCCGCGCCGCCGCCCCCGCCGCCCCGGGGCCGCGGCCGTCCGCAACTGGGGGTGGTCGCGCGCGAAGTGACGCTGCTGCCGCGGCACTGGGAATGGCTGGCCGCGCAACCCGGCGGCGCTTCGGTGACGCTGCGCAGGCTGGTCGACGAGGCGCGCCGCGGCGCCGTCGACGCCGATGCGGTGCGCGCCGCGCGCGAACGCGCCTACCGTTTCCTGCAGGCCATCGCCGGCAACCTGCCCGGCTACGAAGAGGCCTTGCGTGCGCTGTTCGCGGGCGACGCGGGAGGCTTCGATGCCAGCACCGCGGACTGGCCGCAGGCGCTGCGCGAGCATGCGCAGGCGCTGGGGCAGGGTGCTTTCGTGCCCCTCACGCCCAGCTAAGGGAACGCTCATGGAGCGCTAATGCGCGCTGCCTACATTGCATGCACGGCCGGCGCAGCCAACAGGCGCGACAGGCCGGAATCCTGAAACCCTTACGAAGGAAATGCCATGCAATCCCGTCTCGTCCTCTCCGCCGCCGTCCTCGCCGCCGCTTTCGCGGGCAGCGCCTTCGCCGAAACCCCGAATGCCGTGCCGGAAGCGCGCTTCACCGCGAGCAAGACGCGCGCCGAAGTGCAGGCCGAACTGCACGCGTACAAGCAGGCCGGCGTGAACCCCCTGGTCGACCTCGTACAACCCGCTGCGCGGCTTCCGGAGCGCCACCACGCGCGAAGCCGTGGTCTCGGCCTATGTGGCTTCGCGCGACGAGGTGCATGCCCTGACCGGCGAAGACAGCGGCTCCAGCTACCGGGCGCAGGCGCGCGTTCCGTCGCTGCCCGCGAACGTGCTGGCCGGCACGCCGCAGCGCGCGCAGTAAGCGGGCGTCAGAACACCGACAGGCCGGTGCGCGCGGTGAACATCTCCAGCGCCTTCATGCCCAGCAGCGAGTTGCCGCTGGGCTCCAGCGCCGGGGACCACACGCACAGCGTGAGGCGGTCGGGCACCACGGCCACGATGCCGCCGCCCACCCCGCTCTTGCACGGCAGCCCGATGCGGAAGGCGAACTCGCCCGCCGCATCGTAGGTGCCGCAGGTCAGCATCAAGGCGTTCACGCGGCGCGCCTGCCGGTCGGTCAGCACGGGCGCGCCGCCATACGGATGGCGGCCGTCGCGGCACAGGTAGCCGGTGGCGCGTGCCAGCTGCAGGCAGCTCATTCGCAGCGCGCAGTGGTGGAAGTACACGTCCAGCACTTCGGACACCGCGTTGTCGATGCGGCCGAAGCTCTTCATGAAGTTCGCCAGCGCGAAGTTCCGGAAGCCGGTCGCCGCTTCGGAGGCCGCCACTTCCTCGTCGTACGCCACCTGCTCGCCGCAAAGGCCGGACAGCAGCTCCAGCGTCACCGCCTTCGCGTCGAGCCGGCTCACCAGCCGGTCGGCGATCGCGATGGCGCCCGCGTTGATGAACGGGTTGCGCGGGACGCCGTGCTCGGACTCGAGCTGCACCAGCGAGTTGAACGGGTTGCCCGAAGGCTCGCGGCCGATGCGGTCCCACAGCGCCTCGCCCAGCTCGCGCATGCCGAGCGTGAGCGAGAACAGCTTGGAAATGCTCTGGATCGAGAAGCCGGTCGTGCTGTCGCCGGCATGGGCTTCCTCGCCGTCGACCGTGCGCAGCGCGATCCCGAACCGGTCCGCCGGCACGCGGCCGAGCGCGGGGATGTAGTCGGCCACGCGTCCCTGCGCGCCGAGTTCGGGCTGGAGGGTGGCGGCGATCTCTTCGAGCAGCGGCTGGAAATCCATGCGGCATTGTGCGGCGCGCACCATTGGTTACGCGCGCAACCGGTGACGGCGATTCCCCGGTACTGTCGGCCTGCTCAAGACGACAAGGAGAACGCAATGGGTTTTTTCAGCAAGATCATGGACAAACTGGGCTTCGACGCCGGCGCCGGCAAGGTCGAGGAGATGCTGCGCACGCCCGCCGCACCGGCGGCCGCACCGGCGCAGCCGAACACCAATATCGCCGGGGCGGGCGCCGCGCCGGCTGCCGCCGCCGCGCAGCCCGCCAAGCAGGTGGACGTGGCCGCGCAGCTGGAACAGAAGGCCGCCGCCAGTTCGCAGAAGCTGAACTGGCGCACCTCGATCGTCGACCTGCTCAAGCTGCTGGACATCGACAGCAGCCTGGCGGCGCGCAAGGAACTGGCGACCGAACTCGGTTGCCCGCCGGCGCTGATGGAAGATTCGGCGCAGATGAACGTGTGGCTGCACAAGGCCGTCATGGCCAAGCTCGCGGCCAACGGCGGCAACGTGCCCGGGGAACTGCTGGACTGAGGGAGGCAAGGGGCGGCGATGGACAACACGGTCATCTGGATCGAAGGCTGGGGGCGACGGACGACGACCGCCTGGTGGGGGCCGTGCACAGCGGGCAGGCCGGCCTGAAGACCATCGTCACCTCCCCGGTGGTGCGGGTCGCCTTCTTCGGCGAAGCGCCGGTGGCGATCACCGAGTCGGGGACCGCGTACGCGCTGAAGAACCCTGCCCAGAGCTTCGGCCCCGAGCGGGCCGAGAAGTTCTTCCGCCGCCTGTCGGCGGAGGATCGCGCGCCGCAGGCGGGCCATGAGCTCGACCAGAAGAAGAGACCCGCTTCCTGCAACCGCCGCCGCGGGGAGCCAAGGGCCGCTAGTTCGCGCCGTTCGGCGAATCGCTCGCCCACGCGTCGGAGGGCGCTTCGCGCTGCGGCGCGAGCAGGTGCACGTAGTCGGCGCCGATGCGCTCTTGCGAAATCACCAGGGGAAGTTCTTGACCGTCGCCAGCGCCCGGAACTCGCGCAGCGACGGTTCGTCGCGCGTCACGATCCGGAGCAACCCGCCGGAGCGCATGGAGGCCAGCGTGCGTGCGGCCCGCACCAGCCGCAACGGGGAGGTGGACCCGCGCTCGTCCAGCTCGCGCGTGTGAAGCGACCCGGTGGCGACGAGGTCCGGCAGGCCCGACGAGGTGGTCATCGGTCGAGCTTACCGCGTGCGGCCCGGGGCCGCTGAAATGAAATCAGGCCCGCGAGGGGCCTGATCGGGAAATTGCGCTGGGGTGGCTGATGGGACTCGAACCCACGACAACAGGAATCACAATCCTGGACTCTACCAACTGAGCTACAGCCACCGCGAGCCCGAGATTATAGCCCGACGGAGAGGGGCTGAAGTGGGGAACCCCGGGTTCCCGCCTTCGCGGGAACGACGAAGCTAGTTCACCAGCACCAGCTTGCCCTTCACCTCGCGCGATCCCATGCGCGCATACGCGGCCTTCAGCTCCGCCATCGGCATCGTCCGGTCGATCACCGGCTTGACCTTGCCTTGCAGGTACCACTGGGCCAGTTCGCCCATCATGGCGGCGTTGGCCTTGGGTTCGCGGCGGGAAAAGTCGCCCCAGAACACGCCGACGATGGAGGCGCCCTTGAGCAGCGCCAGGTTCAGCGGCAGGCTGGGGATGGGCCCGCTGGCGAACCCGACCACCAGGTAGCGGCCGCGCCAGGCGATGGAGCGGAACGCCGGCTCGGCGAAATCGCCGCCCACCGGGTCGTAGATCACGTCGGGGCCCTTGCCATCGGTCTCGGCCTTCACCGCGTCGCGGAAGGCATTGGGCACGGCATGCGTGCTGTAGTTGATGGCGGCGTCGGCGCCGATGGATTTGCAGAGCTCGCACTTCTCGTCGGTGGAGGCGGCGGCGATCACGCGCGCGCCCATCGCCTTGGCGATCTGGATGGCCGCGGTGCCGACGCCGCCGGCCGCGCCGAGCACCAGCACCGTCTCGCCCGCCTTGAGCTGCGCCCGGTCCGCCAGCGCATGGTGCGACGTGGCGTAGATCATGATGAAAGCCGCGGCGTCCACGAACGGGAAGCCGGGCGGCAGCGGCATGCACAGCGCGGCCGGCGCGATGGTGTGGGTGCCGAAGCCCCCGGTGCCCGACAGGCACGCAACCGGCTGGCCCACCTTCAGGTGCGTGACGCCGTCGCCGGCCGCTTCGACCGTGCCCGCGTACTCCGAACCCGGCACGAAGGGCAGCGGCGGCTTCATCTGGTACTTGTTCTGCACGATCAGCAGGTCGGGGAAGTTCAGGCTGGCCGCCTCGATCTTCACCAGCACCTCGCCGGCCTTGGGCTGCGGCGTCGGCAGTTCCTTCCATTGCAGCGCATCGACGCCGACGGGGTTTTCGCAAAGCCAGGCATGCATGGGGACGTCTCCGTTCACTATTGCGCGATCATAGGGAACAGGCTGGCCCGGGGAATGTCCCAGCGGTGACGGCGAACCTACAATCGTCGCAACATGAAGATCCTGCTCTCGAACGACGACGGCTACCAGGCGCCGGGCATCGTGGCACTGTACGAGGCCATCCGCGACCTCGGCGACGTGGAGGTGGTCGCGCCGGAGCACAACAACAGCGCGAAGTCGAACGCGCTCACGCTGCACCAGCCGCTGTACGTGACCGAGGCGGCCAACGGATTCAAGTACGTCAACGGCACGCCGGCCGATTGCGTCCACATCGCGCTGACAGGCCTCCTTGGCTACAAGCCCGATCTGGTGGTCAGCGGCATCAACAACGGCGCCAACATGGGCGACGACACGATCTATTCGGCACGGTCGGCGCCGCGATGGAGGGCTACCTGTTCGGCGTGCCGGCCATCGCCTTCTCGCAGGTCGAGAAGGGCTGGGGCCACCTCGATTCCGCCGCCCGCAAGGCGCGCGAGCTGGTGCAGTTCCCCGGCCGCGCGGCACCGCACCGACGGCGCGCACTGGCTGCTGAACGTCAACATCCCGAACCTGGCGTTCGACGATCTCAAGCCGTTCAAGGTGTGCCGCCTCGGCCGCCGCCACGCGGCGGAGAAGGTGATCTCGCAGACCAGCCCGCACGGCGTCACGATGTACTGGATCGGCGGGGCCGGCAAGGCGAAGGACGATGCCGAGGGGACCGACTTCCACGCCACGCTGCAAGGCCATCCCACGATCACGCCGCTGAAGGTGGACCTGACCGACCACGACACGCTGCCGTTCTGGGGCCGGCGGCGGCGAAGATCGAACTCGGGCTCGACGGATGACGCGGCGTCCGAGCTTCCCCGCGCGCCTCGACAACGGCCCGGCCAAGGCCGCGCCCGCGCGTCCGGCGGCGCAGCACCAGCCGCGGCTGCACGACGTGCCCTCGGGCCACGGCATGGACTCGCAGGCGGTGCGCGCGCGCATGGTGCAGAAGCTCGCGGGGCAAGGCGTGTCCGATGCGCGCGTGCTGCGTGCGATGGGCGCCGTGGAGCGGCATCGCTTCGTCGACAGCGCGCTGGTGAACCAGGCGTACGAAGACACCAGCCTGCCGATCGGCCTCGGCCAGACGATCTCCAAGCCCAGCGTGGTCGCGCGCATGATCGAGTTGCTGCTGGCGGGCCGCACTGGCGCCGACGGCCGCCCGGGGCGCGTGCTCGAGGTCGGCACCGGCTGCGGCTACCAGGCCGCCGTCCTGAGCTGCGTCGCCACCGAGGTCTACAGCGTCGAGCGGCTGCGCGGCCTGCACGACAAGGCGCGCGAGAACCTGCGGCACTTCCGCCTGCCGAACGTGCACCTGCTGTTCGGCGACGGCATGGTGGGATTCGCCAAGGGCGCGCCCTATGCGGGGATCATCGCTGCGGCCGGCGGCGAGGCGATTCCGGCCGCGTGGACCGAGCAGCTCGCCGAGGGCGGGCGGCTCGTGGCGCCCATGGTCACGGCCACCGGGCAGCAGGCGCTGGTGGTCATGGAGAAGGCCGCGGGGCAGTTGCGCCAGACGCTTCTGGAGGCCGTTCACTTTGTCCCCCTAAAATCGGGCATCGCATGAGGAACAAGACGATGCAGCAGTTGCGCCAACGCGCCGTGAAGATGACCCCGGCCGTGCTGGTGTGCGGCCTGGTCGCAGCGTGCGCCGCGCCCCGCCGCTCTCCCGCTCCCGTGGAGGACCGCGGCCTCGCCCGCCCGGGCACCGTGGCGGCCCAGCCCGCGCCGCCCGCCGTCGTGGTGCTGCCGGGCGCCGAGAACGCCGGCAAGCCCGGCTACTACACCGTGAAGCCGGGCGACACGCTGATCCGCATCGCGCTGGAAAACGGCCAGAACTGGCGCGACATCGCGCGCTGGAGCGAGCTGGCCAACCCCAACGTGATCGAGGTCGGCCAGTGCTGCGGGTCGCCCCGCCGGCGCCGCCCCCGGGCACGGTGGTGGCCCAGCCGATCGCGCCCGCCACCGGCAGCGCGTCGGCGCCCTTGCCGCCGGCCAGCGCAGCCAGCGCCCCGCGCGGCCCCGTCACCACCGCCACGCCGTCCACCGGCACCGCGGTGCCCGCCGAGGAAGAGATCGCCTGGTCGTGGCCCACCGCCGGCGGCGCCGTGCTGGCGGGCTTCGACGAGCAGAAGAACAAGGGCCTCGACATCGGGGGCCGCCCGGGCGAGCCGGTGCTGGCCGCGGCCGACGGCCGCGTCGTGTACGCGGGCGCCGGCCTGCGCGGCTACGGCAACCTGATCATCCTGAAGCACAACAACACCTACCTCACGGCCTATGCGCACAACCAGTCGCTGGCCGTGAAGGAAGACCAGACAGTGCGCAAGGGCCAGAAGATCGCGGAGATGGGGTCGACCGATACCGACCGCGTCAAGCTGCACTTCGAAATCCGCCGGCAGGGCAAGCCGGTCGACCCATCGCGGTACCTGCCCGCGAGGTAGCGATGAAGCGCCGCGACGGCCCCGCATCGGCGACGCCCTCGGGCGCCCGGCCCGATGCGGATCGGCCCGTTGCGGATGAGCCGGCCGAAGGCCCCGCGCCCGAGGACTTGCCCGACCAGCGCCTGCGCGCGCTGCCGAAGGAGCTGGCGGGCGAATCCACCGACACGCTCACCCTCTACCTGCGCGACGTGCGGCGCACCACGCTGTTCACGGCGGAGCAGGAGTTCGAGACCGCCACCCGCGCGCGCGCCGGCGACTTCGATGCCCGCCAGTCGATGATCGAGCACAACCTGCGGCTGGTGGTCAGCATCGCCAAGGGCTACCTCGGGCGCGGCGTGCCGCTGGCCGACCTCATCGAGGAAGGCAACCTCGGGCTGATGCACGCCATCGACAAGTTCGAGCCCGAGCGCGGCTTCCGCTTTTCCACCTACGCCACCGGTGGATCCGGCAATCGGTCGAACGCGCGGTGATGAACCAGGGACGCGTGATCCGGCTGCCGGTGCACGTGGTGCGCGAACTGCAGCAGGTGCTGCGCGCCCGCCGTACGCTGGAGAACGACCCCGCGTTCGCTGCCGCGCGTGGCGGGATCGACGGCGATGGCGTGCGCGTCGAGGACGTCGCCGCGCTGCTCGGGCGCGACGTGCAGGAGGTGGCGCAGTTGCTGGCGCTGGCCGAAACGCCGAAGTCGCTCGACGCCCTGGTGGTGGACCGCTCGGGCGACGAGCACACGCTGGCCGACTCCATGGCGGACGAAGTCACGCCCGACCCGACCGGCGTGACGCAGGACCACGAGGTGGAGCGGCTGCTCGCGAGCTGGCTCGAGGCCTTGTCCGGCCGCGAGAAGGAAGTGCTGGAAGGCCGCTTCGGGCTGCACGACCGCGAGCCCGAGACGCTGGAAGTGCTCAGCGACCGGCTGGGCCTCACGCGCGAACGGGTGCGGCAGATCCAGAACGAGGCGCTGATGAAGCTCAAGCGGCAGATGCAGCGCAGCGGCGTCGACAAGCAGGCGCTGTTCTGACGGCTGCTACAGTCGCGCGATGCCCTGCCCGTCCTCGTTTTCGACATCGAATCCATCCCTGACGTCGAGGGCCTTCGCCTCTTGCGCGGCGTGCCCGCCGACGTGCCCGACGCGCAGGTCTACGCCGACTGGCTGCAGGAGCGCAAGGACAACAACCAGAGCGACTTCACGCCGCTGTACCTGCAGCGGGTGCTGGTGATCAGCTGCGTGTTCCGCGGCGCAGACGGCCTGAAGGTGCACTCGTTCGTGGACCGCGACGACGCGAGCGAAGGCAAGGTGATCCGGCCTTCTTCAACGCGCTGGAAAAGCACACGCCGCAGTTGGTGAGCTGGAACGGCAGCGGCTTCGACCTGCCGGTGCTGCACTACCGCGGGCTGCGCCACGGCGTGCAGGCGGACCGCTACTGGTGCATGGGCGAGGGCGGCGGCCCCGATGACCGCGAGTTCAAGTGGAACAACTACATCAGCCGGTACCACATGCGGCACCTCGACCTGATGGACCTGCTGGCGCTGTACAACGGCCGCGCCAACGCGCCGCTGGACGCGCTGGCGAAGCTGTGCGGCTTCCCGGGCAAGCTGGGCATGGACGGTTCGCAGGTCTACACGGCCTACCGCGACGGCAAGCTGGAGGAAATCCGCCGCTACTGCGAGACGGACGTGATGAACACCTACCTGCTGTACTGCCGCTTCCAGAAGATGCGCTGCGGCTTCACCGAGGCCGAGTACGCGCAGGAAATCGATTTCGTCAAGCAGACGCTGGGCGAACTGGCGCCCCGGAGCCGCACTGGCAGGAGTACCTCGCGGCCTGGAAGTGAGGGCCTGAGACAATCGGGCCCATGACAGAAAAGCAGGAACCCACCGGCCTTCCCGAGGGCTGGCTCGAAATCGAATCGCTCGACATCGAGGCCCGGGGCGTCGCCCGCCGGCCCGACGGCAAGGTGGTGTTCATCGACGGCGCGCTGCCGACCGAACGCGTCACCGCCAACGTCCACCGCAAGAAAAACAACTGGGAAGCCGCGTCGCTGGTGGCGGTGCACCGCGAGTCGGCGCAGCGCGTGCGTCCGCGCTGCCCGCACTTCGGCCTGCACGAAGGCGCCTGCGGCGGCGGCTGCAAGATGCAGCACCTGCACGTGGGGGCCCGGTGGCCATCAAGCAGCGCGTGCTCGAAGACAACCTGTGGCACCCGGGCAAGGTCAAGCCCGACACCGTGCTGCCCGCCATCGAAGGCCCGGCCCGGGGCTACCGCTGGCGCGCGCGCTTCAGCGTGCGGCACGTGCGCAAGAAGGGCGCGGTGCTGGTCGGCTTCCACGAGCGCAAGAGCCGCTACGTCGCCGACATCAAGGAATGCCACGTGGTGCCCGCGCACGTCAGCGACCTGCTGCTGCCGCTGCGCGCGCTGATCGCGTCCATGGACGCCATCGAGACCTGCCCGCAGATCGAACTGGCCTGTGGCGACCGCGTCACGGCGCTGGTGCTGCGGCACCGGAGCCGCTGTCCGAAGGGGACCTGGCCAAGCTGCGCGCTTTCGCCGCGGAGCACCCGGGCGTTCAATGGTGGCTGCAGCCGAAGGGCCCGGACACGGTCAAGCTGCTCGACCCCGGATCGGGTCCGGGGCAGGCTCCGGGCGGCGACGAACTGAGCTATGCGCTGCCGGAGTTCGGCATCGTGATGCCGTTCCGCCCGACCGACTTCACGCAGGTCAACCCCCACATCAACCGCGTGCTGGTCGACCGCGCCGTGCGCCTGCTGGATCCGCAGGGCAGCGACCGCGTGATCGACTGGTTCTGCGGTCTCGGCAACTTCACGCTGCCGCTGGCCACGCGGGCCGGCGAGGTGCTGGGCATCGAGGGCAGCGAGGCGCTGGTGGCGCGCTCGCGCGAGAACCACGCGCGCAACCAGCAGCAGCGCGGCGCGCTGCGCCCTGGCGCCAACCCGCTTCCAGGCGCGCAACCTCTTCGAGATCACGCCGCAGCAGCTGGTGGCCGACGGCATGGCCGACCGCTGGCTGATCGACCCTCCGCGCGAAGGCGCCTTCGCGCTGTCGAAGGCCTTGGCCGACCTGCACCAGATCCGTCGCTGCGCACGGATGGCTGGACGCCGCCGAAGCGCATCGTCTACGTGAGCTGCAACCCGGCGACCACGGCGCGCGACGCGGGCCTGCTGGTGCACCAGGCCGGCTACCAGTGCAGCGCGGCGGGCGTGGTCAACATGTTCCCGCACACGGCGCACGTGGAGTCGATGGCGGTGTTCGACCCGGCCGACGCCTGAAGAAAGAAGTAAGAAGAAAGGGCCCCGCGGGGCCCTTTGTTCATGGAGCGCGGACGCTCAGTCGTCGCCGGACGTCAGGCCCAGCAGCATCAGCAGGCTCTGGAACACGTTGAACACGTCCGGGTACAGGGCGAGGGTGGCGCTGATGTAGTTGGTTTCGCCGCCGTCGACGATGCGCTTCAGGTCGTACAGCATGTACAGGCTGAACACACCGATCGCCGTGGTGCTGATCACCAGCATGCCGGTGGTGGAGCCGACGAACACGTTGATGATCGCGCCGAACATGATGGCCAGTGCGCCGACGAACAGCCACTTGCCCATGCCGGACAGGTCGCGCTTGATCATCGTCGAGAGGCTGGCCATCACGCCGAACACCGCCGCCGTGCCGGCGAAGGCCGTCATCACCAGGCTGGTGCCGTTGGAGAAGCCGAGCACCATCGCGATCAGGCGCGACAGCATCAGGCCCATGAAGAACGTGAACGCCAGCAGCACGGGCACGCCGGCCGCGGAGTTCTTGGTCTTCTCGATGGCGAACATGAAGCCGAAGGCGCCGCCCAGAAGACGATCAGGCCGAGGCCGCCGCCGAGGCCGCGGGTGATGCCGGTGGCCACGCCCAGCCAGGCGCCGAGCACGGTCGGGATCATGCTCAGGGCCAGCAGCCAGTAGGTGTTGCGCATCACGCGGTTGCGTTGCTCGGGCTGGCCTGCCCATAACCCGGGGAATCGATGGTGCGGACTTGGTCGGTCATGGATGCTCCTTGATGGCTTCTGACGCGGATTAGATGAGCCCATTCTAGGATGGTTCAACCCCAGCCGTTATGCTCCCGCTTTTCACAGTTTCCGTCTACCGCCATGAAGACCCAGTCCGTGCTCGAACTCGCCGATGTCAAGGCCATTGCCGCCGCCGCCGAAGCGGAGGCCGTGAAGAACCAGTGGGCCGTGAGCATCGCCATCGCCGACGCCGGCGGGCACCTGCTGTGGCTGCAGCGGCTCGACGGCGCCGCGCCGCTGACGGCGCAGATCGCGCCGGCCAAGGCCCACACCGCGGCCATGGGCCGCCGCGAAAGCCGGGTGTACGAGGAGGTGATCAACGGCGGCCGCGTGTCGTTCCTGAGCGCGCCCGGCGTGCAGGCGATGCTGGAAGGCGGCGTGCCGATCCTGAAGGACGGCCAGTGCATCGGCGCCGTCGGCGTCAGCGGGGTCAAGTCGACCGACGACGCGCAGATCGCCCGGGCGGGCATCGCCGCCATCGGGCTCTGAGCCGGCCTACTTGGTCAGGATCAGTTTCCCCAGCCGCGTGGCCTGCAGCCGGTAGACCTCGCCGTTGTGCGAGATCTCGACCAGCCTGCGGCCGCGCAGCAGGTCCTCGCTGCGCACCGAGGCCGGTCGCGACTCCTGCTCGGGCGGCTCCGCGGCCGGGGGCATGGGGGAAGAAGGGGCCCGGAAGCCGTCGAGGTTCAGCGTGTTCATGGTTGCTTCGGCTCCGTGATGAATCCGATCTTGCGCAGGCCCGAGGTTTGCGCGGCGGCCAGCGCTAGCGCCACCCGTTCGTAGCGCGCATCCTTGTCGCCGCGCAGGTGCAGCTCGGGCTGCGGCGTGCGGGCGGCCGCGGCGCGCAGCCGCGGCGCCGGTCGGCTTCGCCGACCAGCTCCTCGTTCCAGAAATACTGGCCCGTCTCGTCCACCGAGAGGCGGATGGTCTCCGGCTTGTCGTCGTTGGGCGTCGCGCTGGCGCGCGGCAGGTCGATGTTCACCGAGTGCTTCATGACCGGCACTGTGATGATGAAGATGATCAGCAGGACCAGCATGACGTCGACCAGCGGCGTCATGTTGATCTCGTTCATCACGTCGTCGGTCTCGTCCTGGGTGCCGAAGGCCATGCTCAGGCCCCTTTCTTCATCGGCACCACGCCGCGCGAGGTGCCCCGGGCCGAGACGCGGGCGCCGGTGACGAAGTACGCGTGCAGGTCGTGGGCGAAGCGGTTGAGCTTGTTCAGCACGTTCTTGTTGCCGCGGACAAGCGCGTTGTAGCCGAGCACGGCCGGGATGGCGACGGCCGGCCGAGCGCCGTCATGATCAGTGCCTCGCCGATCGGGCCGGCCACCTTGTCGATGGTGGCGGCGCCCGCGGCGCTCACGGCCAGCAGGGCGTGGTAGATGCCCCAGACGGTGCCGAACAGGCCGATGAAGGGCGCGGTGGAGCCCACGGAAGCCAGATGGCCAGCCCGGCCTGCAGGCGGGCGGTGGACTCGTCGATGGAGTTGCGCAGCGTACGGGTCAGCCACTCGCTGGCGCCGAGCGAGTCGTGCAGTTGCGACTGCGCGTTGTGGTGCGCGGCGGCTTCACGGCCTTCCAGCGCCAGCGCGCGGTACGGATTGGCCGGGTCGGCGCCGAGCTTGTTCAGTCCGTCGGCGAAGTCGGCGGCATGCCAGAAGCTTTCGATCTGCCGCGACTGCTTGGCGTAGCGGCGCAGGTCGAGCGCCTTGACGATGATGACCATCCACGAGGCGAGCGACATGCCGAGCAGCAGCAGGGCGACGAAGCGGGTGACGAAGTCGCCCCGGGCCCAGACGTGGGAGAGACCGAATTCGGCGTTCATTGTTGTTGTTACTCCAGCACAAAGTTGATCGGGACGTTGAACCACATGGCCTCGGGCACGCCGTTGCGCTTGCCCGGCACGAACTTCCAGCGGCGCACCGTTTCTGGGCCACCGTATCGAGGCGCTCGAAGCCGCTCGAACGGCGCACTTCGACCTTCTGGGCGTTGCCGTCGGCGCCGATCAGCACGCGCAGCATCACCGGCCCTGTTCGCCCGTGCGCTTGCTCATGGGCGGGTAGGGCGGCTGCGGGTTCTGCAGGTAGTCGGCGGAACTGGAGGGCAGCTCGATGCGCGGAGGCGCGGGCGGCGCCGGCGGCGCGGGGGCCGGGACCGGCGCGGGGGCAGGCGGCGCGACGGGCGCGGCGATGGGCGGCGCGACCGGCTGCGGTTCGACCACGCCGGTCGGCGCGGTGGCGAGGGGGGCAGGTTCGGGATGGCCACCGGGCGCGGCGCGGGCGGCGGCGCCGGTTTCGGGCGCGGCTTCTCGATGGGCCGCGGCACCGGCTTCGGGGCGGGCGCGGGCGCGGGCGGCTGCGGCGCCACCTGCGGGATCGGCGGCGTGATCACCTGGCTGAGGATCTCGATCGGGACGATCACTTCGACGGCGCGGCGCAGCAGGCCCGATTGCAGCGCCCACAGGGCGCCCACGTGGAGCACCACCACGCCGCCGGCGATGGCGACGTTGCGCGAGACGAAGGGCATGCTCCGGATTGTGCCGACGGGGACGGTGTTGGACATGGAGAAGGGTCAGGGGGCCTTGCAGGCCCAAAGCGCAGCGGCGATGGCGGGATCAGGCCGCCGAGGAGACCGAGGTGGGCCATGCTTTGCTCTCCCGGATGCGGGGGCGAGCTGGACCACGTCGTTCTCGTTGTGCACGGCGGCGACCGGGTGGCCGGAGGCGCACTGGGCCACCACGTCGCGCGCGCAGCCTTCGCACTGCCCGCACTGGGTGGCCACGCCGAGTTCGAACTGGATGTCGTCGAAGTTCATGCCGGCGCGCACGTGGCGGGCAATTTCGCGGTCGGAGACGCGGTGGCAGACGCAGACGATCATGGTGTCGGGTTGGCTGGCTGGTGGATGAATCGCTGGGGAAAGTATAAATGCGAATCCTTCGCATTTGCAATACCCACGCTAGAAAAAGGTTGGGAACCCGCCCGGGCACGCCTCAGCGTGCCAGCAGGTTCGGCGCGATGTCGACCAGTTCGCCGGCGCCGCACTGCGCCATCGCCACTTCGAATTCGTCGCGCAGCAGGCGCAGCACGTGCGCCGCGCCGGCTGCTCCCGCGCTCGCCAGCCCCCACAGAACGGGCTGGCCCACGAGCACCGCGCTGGCGCCCGGGCGAGCGCCTTGAAGATGTCGGTGCCGCGGCGAATGCCCCCGTCCACCAGCACCGGCAGGTTGCCGCGCGCCGCGTCGACGATGGCGGGCAGGGCGCGGGCGCTCGCCACCGCCGTGTCGAGCGTGCGGCCGCCATGGTTGGAGACGATGACGCCGTCGACCTCCTGCGCCACGGCTTCGCGCACGTCGGCCGCGTGCAGCACGCCCTTGAGCAGCAGGGGCAGGCGCGTCTGGGCGCGCAGCCACGCGATGTCGTGCCAGCCGGGCGCCTGCGCGACCAACGCGCGCAGCGACGCGGCCGGGGCGGCCGGCGGCAGGTTGACGGTGGCGATGCCGGGCGGCATGCGGAACCCGGCGCGCTGTTCGGCGGGGCGCGCCGCGCGCACCGTGGCATCGACCGTGACGACCAGGCCTTCGAAGCCCGCCGCCTCGGCGCGGCGGACGAGCTCGAGGGTGGCGCCGCGGTCGGCCAGAAATAGAGCTGCATCCAGAGCGGCCCGCGACCGGCGTCGCCGCGCACCGCGGCCGCGACGCCTTCGAGCGGCAGGCTGGCCTGGCTGCTCAGCACCATGCCGGCGCCCCGGGTCGAGGCGGCGAGGGCGGTCGCCAGCTCGCCGTCGGGATGCGCCATGCGCTGCAGCGCCATCGGCGCGACCAGCAACGGCCAAGGCAGGGTCCGGCCGAAGATCTCGCCGCCGGTGTCGGGACCGGCCGCCGAGCGCAGTACGCGCGGCAGCAGTTCGATGGCCTGCCGGGGCGGCCACGTTGGCGCGCGCGGTGCAGCCGTCGCCCGCGTGCGAGCTGAAATAGGCCCATGCGTTGGCGTCGAGCGCCTGCCGCGCATGCGCCTCGTAGTCGGCCGCGCAGAACACGCCGGCGGGGAGCGCGTGCTGCTTCACGTGCGCGCCCACATGCGCAGGAGGTTGTGGTACGTGCCGGTGAGCTGGACGACGGCGGCGTCGTCTTCGCCGCGCGAGCGCAGCTTGACCAGCGCCATGTCCATCTCGAACAGCAGCTGGCGCTGTTCCGTGCTGGCCACCATGCTTTCGATCCAGAAGAAGCTGGCGATGCGCGCGCCGCGCGTGACCGGGGTCACTTCGTGCAGGGTGCTGCCCGGATAGAGCACGAGGTCGCCGGCGGCCAGCTTGACGCGGCGTTCGCCCTGCGGCTGGTGGATCACCAGCTCGCCGCCTTCGTATTCGTGCGCCTCCGACAGGAACAGCGTGCAGGAGAGGTCGGTGCGCACCCACTGGGGCGGGTTGCGCGAATGCATGACGGCGTTGTCGACGTGCGCGCCGTAATGGTTGGTCTCGCCGCTGTAGCGGTTGAACAGCGGGTTGAAGATCTTGTGCGGCAGCGCCGCGGAGAAGAACAGCGGGTCGCGCTGCACGGCGGCCACGACCGGGGCCTGCAGTTGCCGCGACGCTTCGCTGTCCTGCGCGAGCTGGTCGTTGTTCTTGCGCGCCAGCGCCTGCCCGCCCGCGCTGCTGCGGCCGTCGATCCAGGGCGCGTCGGGCCCGAGCAGGGCCCGGGCCGCCCGCAGTTCGTCGGGCGCGAGGATCTTCTTGAGGTGCAGCAGCATGGGGCTTGGGGCGGCGCCGGCCGCGCGGTTAGAACATGGCCTTGACCGTCAGCTGCACCGAACGCGAAGCGCCCGGGATGTAGAAGCCGCGGTACAGCGAATCAGCGTACTTCTTGTCGGTCACGTTGGTCACGTTGAGCTTGGCCGACCACATGTCGGTGAAGGTGTATTCCCCATCAGGTCGCCGGTGACGAAGCTGTCGGCCAGCACGGCGCGGTTGCCTTCGGGGTTCTGCTCGCCGCGGTAGTTGAGGCCGCCGCCGACGCGCAGCTTCGGCGTGATGCGGTAGGTGGTCCAGAGGCTGCCGCTGTGGCGCGGGGTCAGCGCCGGGCGGTCGCCCTTCTGCTGCGCGCCGTTCGGGCTGCAGACGCCCGTCATCGCGTTGCAGGTCGTCGCCGGCACGTTGCTTTCGTCGATCTTCGCTTCCGGGATCCACGTGTGGTTGAAGAACACTTCCCACTTCGGGTTGATGCGGCCGGCCAGGTTGAATTCCATGCCCGCGGCGTGGCGCTTGCCCGACAGCAGTTCCTGCGTGGCGGCGAAGTCCGGGTCGGTGTTGCGCTCGTTGTACTTCTCGCTGTAGAACGCGGCAACGCCGAGCGACGCGCGCTTGTCGAACAGCTCCCACTTGCCGCCCAGCTCGAAGTTGCGGCTCTTCTCAGGGTCGGTGTTGAAGGAGCGGTTGGTCGGCGAACCGGGCGTGAACTGGTAGGTGTCGCCCGACGTGTTGTACGAGGTGCCGAAGGACACGTAGTACGAGGACACGTCGTTCGGCTGGTACAGCGCGCCGATGCGCGGGCTCCACAGGTTGTCGCTGCGGTCGTTGCCGACGCCGGCGACCGGGTCGCGGTACTTGGCCGTGAAGTGGTCGAAGCGCAGGCCGCCCAGCAGCTTCAGCGTGGGCGTGATCGACACCATGTCCTGCGCATAGAAGCCGATGTTGCGCGCGTCGAAGGTGTTGAAGGGCGGGTTGCCGCGCGTGTCGTTGACGGAAGCCGGTCGTTGGGCGATCCCACACTGGTGTTGGGGCGGGACGGCGGCGCGCCGGGCACCGGCGGGCCGGGCGGCAGGCCGGTGAAGTTGTTGGCGCGGCGCGCGTCTTCCTGGTAGATGTCGACGCCGGCCAGCAGGTGGTGCTGGCGGCCGCCCCAGTTGAACTTGCCGGAGTAGTCGCTGGCCAGCTGGGTGGTGTTGCTGATGCCGATGCGGCCCTTGGGCGCGCGGCTCAGCACCGTGGCGTCGTTGACCTGGCTCGGGTCGGTGATGGTGGTGCCCGGCGGCGTGGAGAAGCGGATCACGCTGGCCCACAGGTCGCGCTCGAAGCGGCCGTGGCGCAGCTGCGTCTTGAGTTCGCCGTCGTGGTCGAAGCGGTGCACGTGGCTCGCGCTGACGTAGCGCGCGCTGGTGTCGAGGTGGTCGCTGGTCAGGCCGTAGTAGTTGCGCGCCGGCAGCACCGGCACGATCTTGCCGTTGACGATCACCCGGGGGTGGTTGTACTGCGGGCGGCCGTTGATCTCGAGCTGGTAGAGGCCGACGGAGAACTCGTCGCGCGTGCCGATGCCCCAGCGGTACGTCGGCGCGAAGCCCGACTTGGTCTGCCGCGCGCCGTAGTTCTCCGGTAGTGCTGCATCGCGTTCAGGCGGAACGCCGAGTCTTCGCCGGTGCGGATGTTGAAGTCGCCGGTCAGGCGGTGCTCCTTGCCGGTGCCAAGGGTGTAGGTCACCTCGTTCTGGTCGACCAGAAGGGCTGCTTGCTCACCGGTTGACGATGCCGCCGGTGGAACCCTTGCCGAACAGCATGGACGCCGAGCCCTTGAGCACTTCGATGCGGTCGTTGTTGAAGGTGTCGCGCTCGTACAGCGTGCCGTCGCGCAGGCCGTCGGTGTAGATGTCGCCGGCCTGGCCGAGCGAGAAGCCGCGCAGGCGCACGTCTTCCTCGCCGGTCTCGCCCGCTTGGAACGTCACGCCGGCGGTGGTGCGCAGCACTTCGCGGAAGTCGTCGAGGTTGCGGTCGTCGATCAGGCGCTCGGTCTGCACGGTGACCGATTGCGGGATGTCGCGCAGTTCCCGGTTGCCCTTGCCGATGCCCGTATTGGTCACGCGCAGGTTGTTCTTGGTCTGCGGAACTTCGGCATGGTCCTTGACGGTCACGGCCGGGAGCGTGCCGCCCTGCGTCGTCGGCGCGGGCGCGGTCTGGGCCCAGCTGCCGAGCGAGGCGGCCAGCATCATGGCGCCCAGCGGCAGCGCGGGTGCGGATGCGGCGGGGAAGCGGGCGGGCGCGGTGGATGCCGGGCGGCGCGGGGCGGCGCGGCGGGAACGGGAACGGGCCAAGGAAACCTCCAACGTTGTAGGGGAAGACGGCAAGGCCGTCGCAAGGTCGTTGGCTGGCTGCGGACTGCGTGGCTGGCCTGGATGAGTCGCGTTGGATTCTAGTGGAAATGCGAATCCCTCTCATTTGCAGCCGCACTGGGCCCGCGAAAGTGTCGCGTGCGCGCCGCAGTCGCCGTGGCCGTTCAGGCCGGCGACGAGACGGTGACCCAGTGGTTGTCCAGGCGCAGGCCCGGCGGCAGGGGCTGCTGCCGGGAATCGCCGGCGGCCAGCGACTGCAGGCCGTCGCGGCCGCCGGCCCAGATGCCGGGGGACGCGGAGGAGGCGAGCGCGCAAGCCTCGGCGAGCGGCGCGAACTGCGCCCACCGGCCTTGCGCGTCCCAGACCGCCACGCCGCCGGCGCGCGGGCAGCTGACCGCGAAGCGGCCGCCGGCCGCGGCGATCGCGCCGCCGTAGCCGGCGAGCGGCCGTGGCGCTGGGGCCAGTTCGAGCCGGTCGCCGCGCAGCAGCGCGAGCACCGGCGCCGCGTTGCGCGCGGCCGCATCGTCGTGTTCGGCCTGCAGCGCGATGCCGAGCACGCGCTCGCCCGCGTCCGCGCTCCAGGCGAGGTGCCGCAGGCTCAGTCGCGGGTCGGGCAGGCGCCACTGCGATTGCCGCGCGCCGTCGGTCGTGGCCATGCGGACCAGCGAAGCGTCCATGCGGTCGAGACCGACCTTCACGCGGCCGCTCTCGGGCAAGGTCGGGATGCCGCCGTTGGCGACCAGCAGCGTCCCGTCCGCGTCCAGCAGCAGCTCGTGCGGGTCCATGCCGCCGGTGCGCCATTCGGCCGTCTTTTCGAGCGAAGCCGCGTCGCGCACGCCGACCAGGCCGGCGCCGGTTTCGAGATCGGTCTCGGTCGTGTAGAGCCGGCGGCCGTCGGCGCTGGCGACGACGTGGCCGTTGAACGCGCGGTCCGGCTCGTTCCATTGCCACTGCGTGGCGCCCGTGGCGGGCTGCCACCGCAGCAGCCAGTCGCCGGGACGGCGCGCGACGGCCAGCAGCTCGCCACCGGGGCGCGCCAGCAGGCCGTGGCCGCGTGTCGGCAGCGCGAGCTGGTGGCGCACGTGCCAGGCACTGCCGCGGCGCGCGATCAGGCCGACGTGGCGCTCGCCGTCGGGTGTTTCCCGGTAGATGCGAAAGCGGGCGGTGGCGCCGCAAGCGCCCATGCGGGCGAGATGCCGGCGGCCGCGAGCGCCGCGAGCAGCGCGCGGCGTTGCAGGTCAGTCGCCATCGCTGTCGGAGAAACCGATCTGCACGTCGAGCGCCGGCGCCAGTTCGGCTTCGGCCAGCCGTTGCAGCGCGCCGAGCGCCTTGGTCGCGGGCTGCAGCGACGCGGATCGCGCCGGGTCGGTGCGGCCGAGCGCCTTGCCGGCTGCGCGCGAAGCGCCGGCCAGCTTGTTCGCCAGCGGATTGAGGCCGCGGCCGCGCAGGTAGGTTTCCAGCGGCACCAGCCCCGCGCCCGGCGCGGGCGGCGCGCCCGCGGCGGCGCCGAGCGCGGCCAGTCCTTGCCGGTCGCATCCCAGCTCTGGCGGCTGCTGCCGCTCGCCGCGCGCGGAAAGGCCGGCGGCTTGCCTTGCGCGCTCTTGAGCGGCCGCTCGATGCGCGCCCAGCGCAGCCGCTCGAGTCCACCTACCCACTGGTTCAGCACTTCGGCCATGGCCGACGATGCGGCCTCGTCCTCGGGCGGCTTGGCGGCCAGCGCTTCGAACGCCTTCGCCAACGCGGTCGCTTCCGCCGCGACCTCCTGCGCGAGCAAGCCGGCATAGCGACACGCGGGCGTGCCGGGCGCCACCGGCTGCGTCCACAGCAGCCATTCCAGCGCCGGCAGGCCCTTGGCCGGCGTGCCCACGCGCTCCAGCGCCTGAAGGTCGGCTGGCGCGCTGCGGATGGCGCGCGCGATCAGCTCCGGCCGCGTCGGCTGGAAATCGATCTGGCGCAGCGACCGGCGCTGCAGCAGCGGCCCGACGGCGACGGCTGCCAGCGTGTCCCAGGCCCGCATCGTCGACTGCCAGCGAGCCCGGGCATCGCGCAGCGCCGGTTCGGGTGCATCCGCGGCATTGCACAGGCGGGTGGTGGCGCTGGCCAGCGTGTCCGCTTCGTCGCGGAAAGTGGCGGCGCGCGGCGCGTACCAGTGCCGGTGCACGCCCGCCATGAAGTGTTCGGCGGTGTAGAAGGGCACGGCGGACTGCGCGAGCGCTCCGCCCGCGCCGACGGACAGCAGCAGCGAGAACAGGATGGATTTCATAGCGACTCCACGAAGCGGACCAGCGCATCGCGCTCGGCCTTGCCGAACCGCAGCACGGCATCGCGGCTGGCCTGCGCCTCGCCGCCATGCCAGAGGATGGCTTCCAGCACGCCGTCGGCGCGGCCGTCGTGCAGCAGCTTCTGGTGGCCGTTGACGTCGCGCAGCAGCCCGATGCCCCAGAGCGGCGGCGTGCGCCACTGGCGGCCGTTGGCGAGGAAGTCGGGCCGGCCGTCGGCCGCCTTCGCCCATGTCGTGCAGCAGCAGGTCGGTGTACGGGTGGATGCGCTGTCCCGAAAGCGCCTTGCTGGTGAGGCGCGGGAACGGGCCTTCGGCCGTGACGTAGCTGGGCCGGTGGCAGGCGGCGCACTGCGCCTGCGCGAACAGCTTCTGGCCGGCGAGCACCTGCGCGTCGTTGGCGCCCCGGCGCGCCGGCACCGCCACGGTGGCGCTGTAGAAGGTGACGTCGTCCAGCGTCTTCTGGTCGATCTCGGGCGCCTGGCCCTGCGCGCCGCGCGGGGCGTCGCGGCAGTCCTTCTGCGCCTCGGTGCACAGCTCGTGCGAGAACACCGGCGAGGTGATGCCGATGTCGCCGAGGAACGCTGCGGTCGTCTGGTGCGCGACGGTGGCCACGTTGGCCTTCCACCCGAAGCGGCCGACCATCTCGCGCTTGGCGATGCCGTCCCAGACGCGGTTGGGCGTGCCCTTGACCGGGCCGGGCGCGGCGGCTTGCGTGCGCGCGTTGGCGAGGATCTCTGCTTCGGGGATCGCCTCCAGCAGGCCCATGCCGATGATCTGCGGCGCCACGCGCGGGCTCACCAGCACCTGCGGGTGCAGCGGGCCGTAGCCGGGGTTGCGCACGCTGTACGAAGGCTTGCGCAGGACGTACGGCGTGCCGTCGGCGAAGCGGCCGCGCACCGGCGTCTCGCGAATGACGACTTCGCCTTCCGGCTTGACGCCGCGGATCGCCGCGTTGTTCAACTGGTCGCCGTACACCGGCTCCGGACGCACGCCGGCGCGCGGGTCGGTCGTGCCGGGGATCGACAGGCGCAGCAGCAGCCCGAGCGGCTGTTCGGTGTTGATGCGGTTGCGGATCTGCGGCGGCTCGCCGCGGCCGTCGAGGGTGTGGCAGCCGCCGCACGAGCGCGCGATGAAGTGCGGGCCGAGCCCGTCGCGCGCCGTGGTGGATGCCGGCGCCTGCACCCAGTTGCGCTTGAAGAAGGAGTTGCCGATGACGAAGCGCGTCCGTTCCGCGTCGTCGAGGTTGGCGGCGGGAAAGGAGAAGGCGTTCTTGCCGGTGGCGAACACGGTGGTGGCGCCGCCGGCGCGCTCGGCGTCGTCGTTCGCTGCGGGCGCGGCGGCCCAGCCCAAGGCCACCGCGGCGGCCGCCGGCAACAGCAGCCAGCGCAGTCGTCCCATCGTCACTTGGCTTGCACTAGCGTCAGGCGCGTGATGCCGATGGCGGTCGCTGCCGCGACGAAGTCCTTGCTCTGCTGCGTCAGGCTGTCGATCGCCTTCTGGACGCGCACGCGGCCGGGGGCATCCCGGCCGCCGGTGATCTCGCGGTCGAAAGGCGCCTGGATCGCAGCCGTCGCGGCGACCGAGGCGGCCACCTGCTTCGTCACGCGCTCGGCCAGCGCCGGGTCGGTTGCCGCGACCAGTTCACGCAGCGAGGCGCCCTGCAGCACGCTGCCGTCCGCGCGCTTGTAGCGGCCGAGCCAGACGTTCTCGATGCCCAGCGCGTTGGTCGCGGCGTCGCGGTGCGTGTTGTCGGAGAAGCAGGAGTGCTCGTCTTCCTGGTCCTGGCTGTTGAGCGCGACCTCGAGGCGCTCGCCGGCCAGTTCGCCGCGCGACAGCGAGCCGAGGCCCACCAGCATGCGGCGGATCGATTCGCGCCCGCCCTTCTCGAAGCGGGCGCGGTAGTTGTTCTTCGCGCCCGGCGCCCACGCCTTCACCAGTGCCGAGGTCGTCCACCAGCAGCTGCGTGATGACGGTGAGGTACTGGCGGCGGCGGTCGGCGTTCTTGCCCTTGCCGTCGGTGAAGTCGTCGGCGCTGCGGCGGCCGGGGCCGTCGGCGTACAGGTCCCGGCCCCACAGCATGAACTCAATCGCGTGCCAGCCGGTGGCGATGTTCTCCTCGCCGCCGCGCTCGTTCAGCGCCGACAGGCTCCCCGGCCGTGATCGCGATCTTGCGGTCGTTGACCGTGCCGGCCGTGGGCTGGCCCTGCACCGCGTCGACATACGACTCGTCCATCGGCCGGGCGTTGAGCCGGCCTTCGGGCCCGTGGTCGTCGTCGATGGGGCCGCCGTAGAAGCGGAAAGCCTCCGTCTGGCCGTAGAACTCGCGCGCGGCGAGCCAGGCCTTGCGCGCGTTCTCCAGCCCCGCCTGCGAAGGCGCCTTGGTAAAGGCGTCGACCGCCTGCTGCAGCGCGCGCGCGCGGCGAGCGTGTCTTCGTAGTTGGCGTGCACCAGCGCGGCGTACTGCGCCGCCACCGGCGCGTAGGCCGGCGCTGCCGGTTTGGCGGCCGCAGCTCTGGGCCGCGGCGCCCGACGGCGCCAGCGTGGCCGACAGGCCCAGCACGACGGCCAGCAGCAGGGGAGAAACCTTCATGTTCATGCGCAAGACCTCAGGAGGGAGCGGCCAACGCGCCGGCCTCGTCGGCCAGCGTGCGCGGCGCCCGGCGCCGCAGCCACAGGTAGAGGCCGCTGCCCAGCACCACGATGGTAGCGATGTCGAGCAGCGCCCACAGGATCTGCATCGGCAGGCCCGCATAGTCGCCGAAGTGGAGGGGCTGCGAGATCAGCAGGGCCGTGAGGTACCACGGCAGTTCCGGCGCGGCCGTCACCTCGGCGGTGCGCGCGTCCACCAGCACCGGCTGCAGCAGCTTCGACGTGAGCGGCTGGTCGCCGCGCAGGAAGTAGGTGACGTGGTGCGGGCTGGAGAAGGCGGTGCCCGGGAACGCGATGAACGACAGCCGCATGCCCGGCGCCTTCGCGATCGCCGCTTCGTAGGTGCGCTGCATCGGCGCGCGTTCGGCCACCGGCACCAGCGGCTGGCCCGCGTACGGCGCCAGCAAGGCGCTGAGCTGGTCGTGCTGCCAGTACTTGATGACGAGGTCCGCCCGGTGTTGATCATGCCGGTGGCGCCGACGACGAAGGCCCACACCAGCGTGACGATGCCCAGCAGGTTGTGCAGGTCGAGCCACTTGACGCGCGTCGAGCGATCCCGGCGCACGTCGCCGAAAGCCAGCTTGCGCATGAACGGCGCGTAGAGCACCACGCCGGAGACGATGGCCACCAGCAGCAGCAGGCCCATGAAGCCCAGGGAACAGCTTGCCCGCCAGGCCCGCGAACAGGTCGACGTGCAGCTTGAACATGACGTACATGAAGCCTTCGTCGAAGCGCGGCTGCGCCAGCACGGCGCCGGTCCGCGCGTCGACGGCGACCGAGCGGAAGTCGTCGGTCGGCTCCGGCGTCGGCGTCATGGTGACGAACCAGATGTCGGTGCTTTCCTCGTCGTGCGAGGCGAACTGCACCACGCGGTCGGGGTGCAGGTCGCGCGCCTTCTGCAGCGCGGCGTCGAGCGTCACGCGCGGCGTGCCTTCCGGCATCTTCGGCGCCTCGACCTCGGTGCCGAGCAGGTGCCCGATCTCGTGGTGGAAGATCAGTGGCAGGCCGGTCAGGCACAGCAGCAGCATGAACACGGTGCAGACCAGGCTGCTCCACTTGTGCAGCCAGCTCCGTCTTGAGTGCGCGTTGCGTCAGCATGGGCGATCTCCTCGATTCGCGTGCGTTCAGAAGTCGACGCTGGCGCTCAGGCTGACCGTGCGCGGCGCGCCGACCACCAGGTAGCCGGCGCCGGCGAAGCCGCCCGACGACGCCCAGTAGTTGCGGTCGAACAGGTTGTCCACGCGCAGGCGCAGCGTGACGGGCTTGCCGGCCGCGTCGACCAGTAGCGCGCGCCCGCGTCCACGCGGGTCCAGCCCGGAACGCGCTGCGTGTTGACGGCGTCGGCGTAGCTGGCGCCGGTGTGCACGACGCGCGCGTCGAGCGCCAGGCCCGACAGGGCGCGCACTTCCCACTCCGCGCCCATCGTCGCCTGGAAGCGCGGCACGCCGATGAGGCGCCGGCCGTCCGTGGCGGCGGCGCCGGTCTGGCGCTGCTTCGCATCGATCCACGTGGCGCCGCCCAGCAGGCGCAGGTCGCGCGTGGGCTGGCCGAAGACGTCGAGCTCGACGCCGTCGTGCCGGTCTTCACCGGCGGCGGTGAGGACGTTCGCCGCATTCACGAAGCCGCGCTGCCGGGTGATGGAGAACAACGCCGCGCTGCCGCCGATGCGGCCGCCGTCGAACTTGACGCCCAGCTCTTTCTGCTTGGCCACGTACGGCTGCAGTTGCTGCCCGGCATTGACGGTGCCGATGGGCGCGACGTCGCCCTTGGTCAGGCCTTCGATGTAGTTCGCGTACAGCGACACCTGCTTGCTCGCCTCACACCACGCCGGCGGCCGGGCTGGTGCGGCCCCGTCGTAGGCGGCGCCGAAGCTGGTGATGTCCATCTTCTGGTGCCGCACGCCGAGCGTCACCAGCAGGCGGTCGTCGAGCAGCGAGAGCGTGTCGGCGAGCGTGAAGCTGGTGAGGTCGGTGTCGGTCGTGCGCGCCAGCGGGCCCATCGGCGCCACGGCCGGGGCTGGATAGAAAGCCGGGTTGTACAGGTTGGTCGCAAGGAAGCCCCCGAAGGAGAACGCGGTGTCGCTCCTGCCGCGGAAGGCGCTGGCGGCGGCCACCACCTCGTGCCCGACCGAGCCGGTGCGGCCCTTCCAGCGGATGCCGACTTCGCCGGTGTCGACGGTGTCTTCGCGGCCGTTGTCGAAGCGGAACTGGTTGCCGTCGCCGGTGGCGCCGTTGGTGACGGTCAGCACGGCCAGCGAGTTGGCCTCTTCGCCGCGGCGCAGGCCGTAGGCGCCCCACGCCGTCACCGACGGCGTGATGTCCCATTCGGCGCGCAGCGTGCCGAACAGGTCGCGTTCGTTGGAATAGGTCCAGGGGCTGCGCGAAGTTGGCCGACGCGTCGGGCGCCGACGGCACGGTGGTCGCGCCGAGCGAGACGTTCGGCCGCGTGCGCTTCAGGCGGTTGTCCTGCCAGCCGATGTCGCCGGAGACGCGGACGTCGCGGCTGCGCCAGTCGAGCCCGACGGAAGCCAGGTTCAGCTCGGCCTTCTCGTCGTCGACGGCCGTGCCGCCGCTGCGGTGCGCCACGTTGACGCGGATGCCGGTGGAACCGTCGGGGCCGAAGCGGCGCGCGATGTCGGCCGAGACGATGCCCTGGCCGCCGCTGTCGATGCCGGCCGTCACGCGGTTCAACGGCTCGTTCGGCGCGCGCTTGGGCAGCAGGTTGATCGCCCCGCCGAGGCCGCCGCCGCCGGGGTTGGCGCCGTTGAGGAAGGCCGACGCGCCGCGCAGCACTTCCACGCGTTCGAACAGTTCGGTGGCGATGTACTGGCGCGGCAGCAGGCTGTAGAGGCCGTTGTAGGCAGTGTCGTCGGAGCTCAGGACGAAGCCGCGGATGAAGTACGCCTCCCGGAAGTTGCCGAAGCCGCGCGCCAGCCGCACGTTGGGCGCGTTCTGCAGCACTTCGCCGACGCTGCGCGCCTGCCGGTCTGGATCAGCTCGTTGGTGTAGCTGGTGATGGAGAACGGCGTCTCCATGGTGTCGCGCGTGCCGAGCACGCCGGCGCGGCCGCCGCGCGCGACCTGCCCGCCGGGATAGGCGGGGGAGAGGCCTTGCGCCGAGGCGTCGGCGCTGGAGCGCACGGTCACCGGCGCCAGCGTTCCCTCGGCGGCAGTCGTCTGTGCGATGGCGGGCAGTTGCAATGCGAGCAGGGCGGCCGGGGCCACCGGCGTGGGACGCAGGTTCATCGTTGTTGTTCTCGGGAGGTGGGGGAAGCGGGCGCGCGCCGCAGGCCGTACCAGCCCATGACCGCGGTGGGGACGCCGAGCGCGATCCACGACCACCAGTCGCCCCAGTGTTCGGACACGAGCGCGCTGACCAGGCCGGTGGCGGTCAGGAAGCCGAGCGCGGCGGGCCAGCCCAGAGGCGCAGGCGTGCGGAATCAGCGGAGGGGCGGGAAGAGGGGTGCATGGCGGAGTTCAGCTCGGTACATGGCTGGCTCCACCACGGGGGTGTTCGCTTGCGACGGAAAGAAGTGTATCAGATGAGAATGATTCCCATCCAGTACAGGGATGGCCGGAATTACTCCGGCTCGCCCATCATCGACTGCAGGTAATTCTGGATGCCGACCTTGGCGACCAGGTCGATCTGCGTCTCGAGGTAGTCGATGTGCTCCTCGGTGTCTTCGAGGATGCGCTCCAGGATCTCGCGCGAGATGTAGTCGCGCGCGGTTTCGCAGTAGGCGATGCCTTCCTTGACCGCCGCCTGCGCGCCGCGCTCGCTCTTGAGGTCGCATTCGAGGATCTCGGGCACGTCCTCGCCGATCATCAGCTTGCCGAGGTCCTGCAGGTTCGGCAGGCCGTCGAGGAACAGGATGCGTTCCATCAGCTTGTCGGCGTGCCTCATCTCGCCGATCGACTCTTCGTATTCCTTCTTGGCGAGCTTGTCGAAGCCCCAGTGCTTGAGGATCCGGTAGTGCAGGAAGTACTGGTTGGTCGCGGTCAGCTCGTTGCGAAGCTGGGCCTGGAGGTGCTGGATGACTTGCGGATCGCCTTGCATTTTCTTCATGCTCTCTGGGGTTCTTGTTGCGGGGATTGTCTCGCAGTTTCGCTGTGCGCAGGCCAAAGAAAAACGCAGGCCGAAGCCTGCGTTTGCGCCTGAGAAGCGTTCGTGTTTCGCGAGCGCGCTTACTGCCGGATCAGGTGGTCGAAAGCACCCAGCGCGGCCTTCGCGCCGTCGCCGGCGGCGATGATGATCTGCTTGAACGGAACCGTCGTGCAGTCACCGGCCGCGAACACGCCCGGCACCGAGGTCTCGCCGCGCGGGCCGACCACGATCTCGCCGAACTTCGTCAGCTCCATCGAGCCCTTGAGCCACTCGGTGTTGGGCACCAGGCCGATCTGGATGAACACGCCCTCCGAGGTCGACGCGGTGCGACTCGCCGCTCGCGCGGTCCTTGTAGACCGTGGCCGTTGACCTTCTGGTCGCCGGTGATCTCGGTGGTCTGCGCATTGGTCAGCACCGTCACGTTGGGCAGGCTGCGCAGCTTGCGCTGCAGCACTTCGTCGGCGCGCAGCTTCGTGTCGAACTCCACCAGCGTCACGTGCCCCACGATGCCCGCGAGGTCGATCGCCGCTTCGACGCCGGAGTTGCCGCCGCCGATCACCGCCACGCGCTTGCCCTTGAACAGCGGGCCGTCGCAGTGCGGGCAGTAGGCCACGCCCTTGTTCTTGAACTCCTGCTCGCCGGGTACGTTGATGTTGCGCCAGCGCGCGCCGGTGGAGATGATCACCGACTTCGCCTTGAGCGAGGCGCCGCTTTCCAGCTGCACCTCGATCAGCTCGCCCGGCACCAGCGCCTTGGCGCGCTGCAGGTTCATGATGTCGACGTCGTAGGTGCGCACGTGCTCCTCGAGCGCCGCCGCGAAGCGCGGGCCTTCGGTCTCCTTGACGGAGATGAAGTTCTCGATGCCCAGCGTGTCGAGCACCGGCCGCCGAAGCGCTCGGACGCCACGCCCGTGCGGATGCCCTTGCGCGCCGCATACACGGCCGCCGCGGCGCCGGCCGGGCCGCCGCCGACGATCAGCACGTCGAACGGTTCCTTGGCGGCGATCTTCTTCGCCTCGCGCTCCACGCCCGAGGTGTCGATCTTGGCGAGGATCTCCTCGAGGCCCATGCGGCCGTTGCCGAACATGGTGCCGTTGAGGAAGACCGTGGGCACGCCCATGATCTCGCGTTCCTTGATCTCGTCCTCGGAAGATCCCGCCCTCGACCATCGTGGTCTTGATGCGCGGGTTCTGGATCGCCATCAGGTTCAGCGCCTGCACCACGTCCGGGCAGTTGTGGCAGGTGAGCGAGACGTACACCTCGAACTCGAAGTCGCCGTCCAGCGCCTTGATCTGGTCGAGGATCGCCTGTTCCACCTTGGGCGGGTAGCCGCCGACCTGCAGCAGCGCCAGCACCAGCGAGGTGAACTCGTGGCCCATCGGCAGGCCGGCGAAGCGCGGGCCGTGGTTCTCGCCGGGGCGGTTGATCGAGAAGGAGGGCGTGCGGTGCGGGCCGCCGGTCGTCTCGCTCACCTTCATCAGCGGCGAGGCCTCCGCGATGTCCTTCAGCAGGTCGCGCATCTCCGCCGAAGCGGGCGTGTCGTCGAGGGAGGCGACGATCTCCACCGGCTGCGAAATGCGTTGCAGGTAGGCGCTCAGTTGCGCCTTCATCTGGGTGTCGAGCATCTTGGTTCCTTGTTCTGGACTGCGATTCGGGAGAAAAAAGGGCCCGGGGCAAGCCGCCGGGCCCTTCTTCGCGGAGGCGGGCGGTGCTTAGATCTTGCCGACCAGGTCGAGCGACGGAGCGATCGTCTTGGCGCCTTCATTCCACTTGGCGGGGCACACTTCACCCGGGTGGGCGGCGGTGTACTGGGCGGCCTTCAGCTTGCGCAGCGTTTCCTTCACGTCGCGGGCGATCTCGTTGGAGTGCACTTCCATCGTCTTGATCGTGCCTTCCGGGTTGATGATGAAGGTGCCGCGCAGGGCCGGCCTTCTTCCGGGATGTGCACGCCGAAGGCGTTGGTCAGCGCGTGGGTCGGGTCGCCCACCAGCGGGAACTTGGCCTTGCCGACGGCCGGCGAGGTCTCGTGCCACACCTTGTGCGAGAAGTGCGTGTCGGTCGTGACGATGTAGACCTCGGCGCCCAGCTTCTGGAACTCGGCGTAGTTGTCGGCCGCGTCTTCGACTTCGGTCGGGCAGTTGAAGGTGAACGCGGCCGGCATGAAGATCAGCACGGACCACTTGCCCTTCAGCGTCTCGTCGCTGACCGGGACGAACTTGCCGTTGTGGAAGGCTTCGGTCTTGAACGGCTGGACTTGGGTGTTGATCAGGGACATGGACATTCCTTCAGGTTGTTGGTGGTGGGAACTCGTTGGCGACAGGGGATAGCGTAAGGGCTCGGGGCCGATTGATCCAATGAATAGAGGCAATCCATTCCATTGGGTCTGGCTATTGGTGATCAGTATTCGAGGCGCTCGGGCCGGATTTCTGGAGGATGGTGGTGGCGATTTCCTCGATCGACTTGGTGGTGGTCGACAGCCACCGGATGCCCTCGCGCCGCATCATGGCCTCGGCTTCGGCCACCTCGTGCCGGCAATTGTCGAGCGCGGCGTACTTCGAGTTCGGCCGCCGTTCATTGCGGATTTCGCTCAGCCGTTCGGGGAGGATCGTGAGGCCGAAGATCTTCTTGCGGTGCTGGGTCAGGGCGGGCGGCAGCTGGCGCCGGTCGAAGTCTTCCGGGATGAGCGGGTAGTTCGCCGCCTTCAGGCCGTACTGCATCGCCAGTACAGCGAGGTCGGCGTCTTGCCGCTGCGGCTGACGCCCACCAGGATCACGTCGGCCTGCTCCGGGTCGCGGTTGCTCTGCCCGTCGTCGTGCGCCAGGCTGAAGTTGATCGCCTCGATCCGGTCGTGGTACGCCCGGCTCTTGCTCACGTCCGAGAAGCGGCCGACACGGTGGCTCGACTTCATGCCGAGCTCGATCTCCAGCGGCCGCACGAAGGTGCCGAACATGTCGAGCACCATCGCCTTGCAGCCTTCCTCGATGATCTGAAGCACCTCGACGTTGACGAGCGTCGTGAACACCACGGGCCGGCGTCCCTCGATCTCGGCCGTATGGTTGACCTGCCGCACCACCTGGTGCGCCTTGTCGACCGTTTCCACGAACGGCAGCCGCACGTGGCGCGGCTTGAACTCGAACTGGGCCAGGATGGCATTGCCGAAGGTCTCGGCGGTGATGCCGGTGCCGTCGGAGACGAAGAAGACCGTTCGGGTGTGCATGGTGTGATGGGCGACGCCTACAATCGCGCCCATTATCCGAATTCCCAGCGCCATGCCACGCCGCAGCCCCGAAGAACAACGACAAAGCCCAGCGGCGGGCACGGTCGCCATGCGCCCGAGCGCAGACCCGGTTTCAACTTCTGGAGTCTTCCCATGTCTGTCCTCTTTGATGCGACCGCCCCGGTCGTTCCGTTTGAGAACCTGAGAATGACCGACGTCGAGGCGGTCGGCGGCAAGAACGCCAGCCTCGGCGAGATGATCTCCCAGCTGCCCAACGGGGTGCGCGTGCCCACCGGCTTCGCCACGACGGCGCACGCGTTCCGGCAGTTCCTGGCGCACGCCGGCCTGGCCGACCGCATCCAGCAGCGCCTGGCCACGCTCGACACCGAAGACGTGCGCGCGCTCGCAGCCGCCGGCGCCGAGATCCGCGGCTGGATCGAGTCGCAGCCCTTCCCGGCGGACTGGAGCAGGCGATCCGCGCCGAATTCGAGAAGCTGTCCGCGGGCAATCCGCAGGCCAGCTTCGCGGTGCGTTCGTCGGCCACGGCCGAAGACCTGCCCGACGCGTCGTTCGCCGGCCAGCAGGAGACCTTCCTCAACGTGGTCGGCATCGCCGACGTGCTGCACAAGATGCGCGAGGTCTTCGCCTCGCTCTACAACGACCGCGCCATCAGCTACCGCGTCCACAAGGGCTTCGCGCACGCGGGCGTGGCGCTGTCGGCCGGCGTGCAGCGCATGGTGCGCTCCGACCTCGGCGCCGCCGGCGTGATGTTCACGATCGACACCGAATCGGGCTTCGACCAGTCGTCTTCATCACCTCCAGCTTCGGCCTGGGCGAAACGGTGGTGCAGGGCGCCGTGAACCCCGACGAGTTCTACGTCCACAAGCCGATGCTGCGCGCCGGCAAGCGCGCCGTGATCCGCCGCAACCTCGGCTCCAAGCTGATCCAGATGGTGTTCACCTCCGCCGACGAGAAGGCGCAGGGCGGCAAGCTGGTGAAGACGGTCGACGTGCCGCTGGAGCAGCGCAACCGCTATTCGCTGAGCGACGCCGACGTCGAGCAGCTGGCGAAGTACGCGCTGGTGATCGAGGAGCACTACGGCCGCCCCATGGACATCGAGTGGGGCAAGGACGGCACCGACGGCCAGCTCTACATCCTGCAGGCGCGGCCCGAGACGGTGAAGAGCCAGCAGCAGGGCAAGGCCGAGGTGCGCTACAAGCTGAAAGGCCGCGGCACCGTGCTGGCCGAAGGCCGCGCGATCGGGCAAAAGGTCGGCACCGGCCCCGTGCGGCTGGTGGAGAGCACCGCCGAAATGGACAAGGTGCAGCCGGGCGACATCCTCGTCACCGACATGACGGACCCGAACTGGGAGCCGGTGATGAAGCGCGCCAGCGCCATCGTCACCAACCGTGGCGGCCGCACCTGCCACGCGGCGATCATCGCGCGCGAGCTGGGCATTCCGGCGGTGGTCGGCTGCGGCAACGCGACCGAACTGCTCAAGGACGGCACGCTCGTCACGGTGAGTTGCGCCGAAGGCGACACCGGCTTCATCTACGACGGCCTGCTGGAGACCGAGGTCACCGAAGTGCAGCGCGGCGAGATGCCCAAGATCAAGACCAAGATCTCGATGAACGTCGGCAATCCGCAGCTGGCGTTCGACTTCGCCCAGCTGCCGAACGACGGCGTCGGCCTGGCGCGGCTCGAGTTCATCATCAACAACAACATCGGCGTCCACCCCAAGGCGATCCTCGACTACCCGAACGTCGACAACGACCTGAAGAAGGCCGTGGAGTCGGTGGCCCGCGGCCACGCGTCGCCGCGCGCTTTCTACGTCGACAAGGTGGCCGAAGGCGTCGCCACCATCGCCGCGGCCTTCTGGCCCAAGCCGGTGATCGTGCGCCTGTCGGACTTCAAGTCCAACGAGTACCGCAAGCTGATCGGCGGCAGCCGCTACGAGCCCGAGGAAGAGAACCCGATGCTGGGCTTCCGCGGCGCCGCGCGCTACATCAGCGCCGAGTTCCGTGAAGCCTTTGCCATGGAGTGCGAGGCGCTGGTTCGGGTGCGCAACGACATGGGCCTGACCAACGTGCAGGTGATGGTGCCGTTCGTGCGCACGCTCAAGCAGGCCGACCGCGTGACCAAGCTGCTGGCGGACCGCGGCCTCAAGCGCGGCCAGGACGACCTGAAGCTCGTGATGATGTGCGAGGTGCCGAGCAACGCCATCCTGGCCGAGGAGTTCCTCGAGTACTTCGACGGCTTCTCGATCGGCTCCAACGACCTGACGCAGCTCACGCTCGGCCTCGATCGCGACTCGGGACTCGAACTGCTGGCCGCCGACTTCGACGAACGCGATCCGGCCGTGAAGGCGATGCTGTCGCGCGCGATCGCCGCTTGCGTCAAGCACGGCAAGTACGTCGGCATCTGCGGCCGGGGCCCCAGCGACCACCCGGACTTCGCGGCTGGCTGGTGCAGGAGGGCATCACCTCCATCTCGCTCAACCCGGACAGCGTGATCGCCACCGGCAGCAACTCGCGCAGCTGGACGGCGCGGCGGGCTGAGCGTCAGCCGGGCTCCGCGTCCAGCACTTCCAGGAAAGCGCTGGCGGCGGCCGACATCGAGCGGCCGCGCTTCGTGATCACCGAGATGTCGCGCGACACCACCGGGGCGTGCAGCTTGCGCACCGCGAGCGCCGGGTGCTGGTCACGCCGGACGTAAGCCGACGGCATCACGGCGGCGCCCAGCCCGACGCCGGCCATCCACAGCGCCGTGGACAGGAAGCTGACGTCGTTCACCACGTCGAGCTGCACGCCGGCCTGCGCCGCCGCGCCGTCGATGAGCGGACGGATGCCGTAGCCCGGGCGCACCGTGATCAGCGGGTGCCCGGCCGTCGGCCCAGCGCACCTGCCGCCGCTTGGCGAGCGGATGGTCGTCGCGGCACACCAGCGCCAGCGTGTCTGCGCGCAGCTTGCGCGTATCGACGTCGGCCGCGGCGCGTTCCGGGCTGCCGATGCCGAAGTCGACGTGCTCGCCGGCCACGCGCGAGACGAACTGGTCGGGCGAGCAGTCGTCGATCACGACGTGGATCTCCGGATGCTGTTGCGTGAAGCGCCGGACCACCGGCGGCAGCAGGATCTCGCCCAGCGTCGGCGTGATGGCGATGCAGACGCGGCCGCGCCGCAGCGCGCCCAGTCGCGCAGTCCGGCGCCGAGCGAATCGACGTCGCGCAGTACCCGTTCGGCGATGGCCGGGCCTCCGTCGCCGCCGACGTCGGCCGCAGCGAGCGCGTGGTGCGGTCGAACAGGCGCGTGCCGAGTCCTTCTTCCAGCTGGCGGATCAGCACGCTGACGGCGGACTGCGTGAGCGAGAGCTGTTCGGCCGCGGCGCTGAGCTTGCGCAGGTGGTACACGGCGCGGAAGGCGCGCAACTGGCGCAGGTTGGGGGTGAAGGCCCGGTGATTCATGACGGATCATCATAGATGCTTCGCAATTCTTCGATTTACGAATGAATGCGCCCGCGGTTCAATGCGGTGAACAGGAGACAAGCCATGAACAACACGAACCGCCGCACCGTCGTCGCGGCCCTGCTGCTGGCCGGCTTCGCGGCCGCGGCGGGCGCGCAGGCGCCCTCGGACTTCCCGAAGCAACCGATCCGCATGGTGGTGACCTTCCCGCCGGGTGGCAGCGCCGATGCCGTCGTGCGCATGCTGGTGCCGCGGCTGAACGAGAAGCTGGGCCAGCAGGTCGTGGTGGACAACCGCCCCGGCGCCGGCGGCAACATCGGCCTGGCCATCGTCGCGAAGGCCGCGCCGGACGGCTACACGATGGGCGTCGGCGCGGCCGGCGCGCTGTCGGCCAACAGCAGCCTCTACGCGCAGATGCCGTTCGACCCGCTGAAGGACCTCAAGCCGGTCAGCATGCTCGCGGCGATCCCGTTCGTGATCGTCGGCCATCCGTCGATGACGGCGAAGACGCAGAAGGAGCTGATCGAGCAGGCGAAGGCGCAGCCCGGCAAGTTCTCCATCGCGCATGGCGGCAACGGCACGGCCATGCACCTGTCGGCGGCGCTGTTCGCGCAGATGGCCAACGTGAAGATGGTGGAAGTGCCGTACAAGGGTTCGGGCCCGGCGGCGCTCGACGTCCTGGCCGGCACCGTGCCGCTCGGCGTGGTGGACCTGCCGGCCGCGCTGCAGCACATCAAGGCGGGCAAACTGATCGCGTACGCGGTGACCAGCCCGCAGCGCCTGCCGCAGTTGCCCGACGTGCCGACCGCATCCGAAGCCGGCCCGGCCGGCTACGACTCGACCGGATGGTTCGGCGTGGTCGCGCCCGCGGGCACGCCCGCCGCCATCGTCAGCAAGGTGAACGCGGAGATCACCGCCGCCCTCAACAACGAGCAGATCAAGGCCAGCATGCGCAACCTCGGCGTCGAGCCGGCGCCGACCACGCCCGAAGCCTTCGATGCCTACATCCGCGCCGAGACGCAGAAGTGGGCGAAGGTGATCCGCACCGCCAACATCAAGATCGACCAATGACATTGCATGAAGCCGACGTGCTGGTCGTCGGCGCCGGCCCGGTCGGCCTGACCACGGCCATGGACCTGCAGGCGCGCGGCGCCCGGGTGGTGATCGCCGAGATCCGGCGCTATGCCGAACCCCCGAGCGTCAAGTGCAACCACGTCGCGGCGCGCACGATGGAGCGCTTCCGGACGCTCGGCGTGGCGCAGAAGCTGCGCCATGCGGGCCTGCCTGCCGACTACCCGAACGACGTCGTGTTCCGCACCAGCGTCTGCGGCGCCGAACTCACGCGCATCCCGATCCCGGGGCGTGCCGAGCGGTACACGTCGAAAGAGGGTCCGGACACTGGTGGCCGACGCCGGAGCCGCCGCACCGCATCAACCAGATCTACCTCGAACCGATCCTGCTGGAACACACCGCGGGCCTGCCGGGCGTGACGCTGTTGAACCGCACGCAGGTGACCGGCTTCGAGCAGCACGCGCATGGGGTGGAAGCGAAGGCGATCGACCTCGAGAGTGGCAGCGAGATCACCATCCGCTGCCGCTACCTGGTGGGCTGCGACGGCGGCAGCTCCATGGTGCGCAAGGCGATCGGCGCCAAGCTGGAAGGCACGCCGGTGATCCAGCGCGTGCAGTCCACGTACATCCGCGCGCCGCAACTGCGCGAGCGCATTCCCGGCGCGCCCGCGTGGTGCTGCTACTCCGTCAATCCGCGGCGCTGCGGCACCGTGTTCGCCATTGACGGCAAGGAAACCCGGCTGGTGCACAACCACCTGAACCCCGACGAACCGGAGTTCGACACGGTGGACCGCGACTGGTCGATCCGGCAGATCCTCGGCGTCGGCGACGACTTCGCGTACGAGGTGATCAGCAAGGAAGACTGGGTCGGCCGCCGGCTGGTGGCGGACCGGTTCCGCGACCGCAACGTGTTCGTGGCCGGCGACGCCGCGCACCTGTGGGTTCCGTACGCAGGCTACGGGATGAATGCGGGCATCGCCGACGCGCTCAACCTCTCGTGGCTGCTCGGCGCCCGCCTGCAGGGCTGGGGCGATGACGCCATCCTCGACGCCTACGAAGCGGAGCGCCAGCCGATCACGATGCAGGTGTCGAACTTCGCGATGGACCATGCCGCCAAGATGATCAAGGCGCGCCGGGCCGTGCCGCCGAACATCGAGGCCGAGGACGAAGCGGGACGCCGGGCTCGCGAGGAAGTGGGGCGCGAGGCGTATGAGCTGAACGTGCAGCAGTTCTGCTGCGCCGGCCTCAACTTCGGCTACTACTACGACGGTTCGCCCATCATCGTGGCGGACGGCGAAGCGCCGCCGCCTTATTCGATGGGTGACTTCACCGAGTCGACCGTGCCGGGCTGCCGCGTGCCGCATTTCTGGCTGGCCGACGGGCGCTCGCTCTACGACGCGTTCGGCCGGGCTACACACTGCTGCGCCTCGATCGCGAAGTCGACATCGCGCCCTTGCTGGCCGCCGCGCGCGCCGCGAGGTTCCGCTGACCGTCGTCGATATCGAAGGCGAGCAGCTCCCTGCCGCCTACCGGCACAAGCTGGTGCTGTGCCGCGACGACCAGCACGTGGCGTGGCGCGGCGACCGGGTGCCGAAGGATGTGGCGGCGCTGGTGGAGCGGATGCGCGGGGCGCCTGCAGCGGCGGCCTGACCAGCCTCAGTGCGCGCGCGCACTCGCCGGGATGCGTCCGCCGCCGTCCGCCACGAGGGTGGCGCCGGTCACGAACGATGCGTCGTCGCTGGCGAGGAAACGCACGCAGGCCGCGATCTCCGCGGCCTCCGCCAGGCGGCCCAGTGCAAGGCGCCCGGCGACGGCGGCGTATTCCTGCTCACGCGTGCTGCCGCCGCGCGCCGCGGCCTCGTCCATTTCGGCGTCGGCCATCGGCGTGCGTGTCCAGCCGGGGCACACGCAATTCGCGCGGATCCCGTCGCCGCCATGCGTCAGCGCGATCCCTCGGGTGTGTATGCCACCACGCCAGCCTTGCTGGGAGCATAGCTGGCGCTGCCCGGCGTGGCGTTGAACGCGGCGACCGAGGCGACGTTCACGATGCTGCCGCCGCCAGCCGCGCGCAGCAACGGGATCGCGCCGCGGCACATGCGCATCGTGCCGGTCAGGTTGACGGCCAGCATGCGCTCCCACGTTGCATCCTCGACCTCGGAGGGTTCGTCCGCCGCCACGACGCCCGCCGCGTTGACCGGTGTGGAGACCGCCTCGCGCAGTGGTCGCGGCCATGGCACGGTCGACGTCCTGCTGTACGGTCACGTCGCCGACAACAGCCGCGGCGCCGGTGCGGGAACACAGCGCGGCCAGCCGCGCGGCATCGCGGTCGAACGCGAGCACGATCGCGCCTTCGGCCGCCGGCGCTCCACCACGGCGGCGCCGATGCCGCCCGACGCGCCCGTCACGAGGACGATCCGATCGCGCATCACGCCCCCGGCGGAATGTGGCCGGCCGCCACCCAGTCGTCGAAGATCCGCAGCACGGCGTCGCCGAAGGCGGCGTCGTTGATGTGGGCGTCGATCTCCTCGAAGCGCACAGACGGCGGCATCGTGCTGCGCATCTCGCTGCAGAAGGCCGCCAGGCCGGCCGGATCGTTCAGGGGTTCGCCGGGCCGGTCCCACGCTTCGATGCCGCCCGTGGGCAGCACGAACGCCACGGGTCCGGTGGCCTTGGCGAGCTTGCCGGTCACGGCGCACGCGGCGGCGCGGCGTTCCTCGGCGTTCATCAGCACCGACGCGATCAGCCGGTTGTGCGCGTGATGCGGCCGCTCCGCGTACACGGCCGGCACGGGCCGCCATGACTGCATGTCGATCATGTCGAGCCCGCCCGGCGCGACGATCTGCGGAATGCCGCGCCTGCCGGCGGCCTCGAGCCGGTCGGCGCCCGAGGTGACGATGGAACCGTGGGTTTCGTTGCCGACTTCCTGCAGGCACAGGTCCAGCACGGCGACGAACCGCCCCCGGGCCGCAAGCGATTCCATGGCCCGTCCGCCCATGCCGGTGCAGTGGAATACCGCCACCTCGTAGCCTCTGCGTTCGAGTTCCGGCTTGAGGGTCACCATGTAGCCGAGGCAGCTCTTGCCCAGCGAGGTCATCGCCACCACCGGGCGGGCGCTGGACGGTTGTTCGACGGTGCGGCAGGCGCCGAGCACCGCGCCCGCCGCCTGCCCCAGATCGAGCGGCAGATGCCGTTCAGGCCGTAGAGACCGCCGGCCCACAGGATCATCATCAGGTCGGGCGCCAGCCGCTCCGGCGGGATCAGGTGCGAGAAGGCGACCGTGGACACCACGAACTTGGGCAATCCGAGTGGCAGCGCCGCTGTGACGTCGAGCGCCGGGTCGGTGCCCATGGTGCCACCCAGAGCAAGGACGCCCTGCACGCGCCCTTGCGCATGCAGGTCGCGCGCGACGCGCACGGCGCCTTCGGCCATCTTCGTCATGGCCGCGTTCTCGTCGCCCAGCGCGGCGATCGCGTCGATGTCGGTGCCGGCGGCGCGCGCGACGTCGTGCTTGGTGACGTCGGGCGGGAACGCCGGCTCGCCCAGCACGCCGACATCCATGACGATGGCGTGGCCGCCGCCCGCCTCGATGCAGCCCTTCATGTACAGCAGCTCGTCGGCCTTGGTATCGACCGTGCCCACCAGCAGGATGCCGTGCGCTTCGTTCATGCGTCGTCCCATGTTTCCTCCATCACCCGGCCGGACTCGGGCAGGGTCATGCCGCCGTCGACCACGATCGTCTGTCCCGTGACCCATCGCGCCTGGTCGCTGGCGAAGTACAGCATCGCGAACGCAATGTCGTCCGGTGCGCCCGCGGTGCCCAGCGGGATGTAGCGCACGAGGCGTTCCTTGCGCGCCGGCTCGCTCAGTCGCCCGCGGTCCTTGGCCACGAAGCCGGGCTCGACGCCGTTGACGGTGATGCGATGCGGCGCGAGTTCCAGCGCGGCCGAACGGATGAAGCCGTTGACGCCCGCCTTCGCCGCGGCGTAGTGGGTGGCGTCGCGCATGGCCACGCGCGGCCCCGTCACCGACGAAGTGATCACGATCCGTCCGCCGTCGCGCCGCAGCGCCGGCAGCGCCGCCTGCGTGAGCCAGAAGCAGCTCTTGAGGTTCAGGGCGAGGGTCTGTTCCAGCACGTCGCCGGTGAGCGTCTCCAGCGGCGACCACGGGCAGCCGCCGGCGTTGTGCACGAGGATGTCCAGGCGGCCGAACGCTTGCAGCGTGGCGCCGACGGCCGCGCGGCAGCCGTCTTCCGTCGCGTCGAAAGGAGCCGCCCGTGCGGCGAGCCCGCGGAGAGCCAGCGAGGCGGCGAGTTCCTGCGCGACGCCCATGGACCGGTTCGCCAGCAACACCTGCGCGCCGGCTTCGGCCAGCCGGGTTGCGATCGCGGCGCCGATCCCGCGACCGGCGCCGGTGACCAGCGCCGCCTTGCCGTCGAGGCGGAAGGGCGTCATCGCGACGCGGCCAGCTCGCCGCAGAAGGCTTCGAGCACGGCCAGATAGCGTTCCGTATCGCCCGGCTGCGTCGCGGGGCACATCAGCAGCATGCTGTGGAAGGGCGTGATCAGCACGCCGCGGTTCATGAAGTAGACGTGCAGCAGCGACTCGAGCACGCCGTCGCGGCCGCGCCGCACGTCGCCTGCGTTGTGCGGTGCTTCCGGCGCGTACATCGTCTCGACGCGGGCGCCGACCTGCTCCACGTACCCGGGGCAGGCCATGCGAGGCGATGACTTGCCGCGCGCGCGGCGCCGGTCTTCGGCCAGCGCGATCATCCGTGCGAAAGCCGCATCGGTGAGCACCTCGGCGAGCACCACGCGCACCGCCGCCACCTGCAGCGCGCTGCCGGCGAGCGTGCCGCCGAAACCCGTGCGCGCTCTGGCGGACTTCGGTCGGCTTGACCTTGGGCACGACGCGCCACATGCGTTCGGCCACTTCAGCGCTCACGCCATAAAGGCCGACCGGGACACCCCCGCCGACCGCCTTGCCGACCACGAAGAAGTCCGGCTGCAAGCCGTGCCGCCCGGTGTAGCCGCCCGGGCCGGACGAGAAGGTGTGCGTTTCGTCCAGCACCAGCAACGTGCCGGTGCGGCGTGTGATCTCGCGCAGCGCGTCCAGAAAGCCGGGCGCGGGCGTGATCATCCCGTAGTTGGTCATGAAGGGCTCGGCCAGCACGCAGGCGACGTCGCCCGGCGCCAGCGCCGCCTCGAGCGCGTCCACGTCGTTGAACTCGATCACCCCGGAGACTCGGGCATGGTCGACCGCATTCGCGTGGATGCCGTTGCGCATCTCCATGCCGCCGCCTTCGGCCAGCGCGACGTGCGCTTCCTCGACGGACCCGTGGTAGCAGCCGTTGAAGACCAGCACCTTCTCGCGGCCCGTCACCATGCGCGCCATGCGCACCACGGCGCGGTTCGCGTCGCTGGCGGACGTGGTGAAGCCCCAGTAGGGCAGGCCGAAGCGCCCGGCCAGCTCCTCGCCGACCCATGCCGCATCGGGCGTCGGCAGCATCAGCGTCGCCCCGCGCGAAAGCTGCTCGGCGACGGCGCGTGCGATCGCCGGGTGGCCGTGCCCGCACATGCCGCCGGTGTCGCCGAGGCAGAAGTCGACGTAGTCGATGCCGTCCACGCAAGTCAGGCGCGCGCCGTGCGCCGCCTGCACCGACAGCGGGAAGCCGCCCGCCCAGCGACGCATCCAGTGCGAGGGCGCGCCGTACAGGTAATGATCCTGTCCCTGCGAGAAGCTGGCGCGCGACTTCGGGTGCAGCCGCGCGAACGCGGCCAGCTCGTGGTCCAGCAACGCCTGCGTGCGGCGCGGGTCCGTGCCGATCATTTCCCGCCGCCCACCTTGGCGAAGGCGGCGTCGAGCGCGTCGCACAGCACGTCGATCTCGGCGCGGCTGATGGTCAGTGCCGGCGACAGGATGATGTTCGGTCCCGAGGTGCGCACCATCGCGCCGAGGCGGTAGGCCTCGCGGGCCACTTCGGTCACTTCCTTGGCGCCGCGGCCGAACGCCGCCTTGGTCTTCTTGTCGGCGACCATTTCGATGGCGACCATCAGGCCGGTGCCGCGCACGTCGCCGATCAGCGGCGAACGCTGGCCGAGCGCCTGCAGGCGCTCGAGCAGGTAGGTCCCCTGCGTGCGCACGTTGCCGAGGATGTCTTCCTTCTCCAGCACGTCCAGTGTTGCCAGTGCCGCGGCGGCCGCCACCGGGTGCGCGCTGTAGGTGTAGCCGTGCGAAACCGCGGCGAACGCGGAGTCGCTGGCGGAGAACACCTCGCCCATCTTCGCCGAGATCGCGGTGGCGCCCGGGGGCACATAACCCGAGGAGATGCCCTTGGCCAGGGCACCACATGTCCGCCTTCACGTCCCACAGGCGCGTGCCGAACAGGTGGCCGGTGCGGCCGAAGCCGGTGACAACCTCGTCGGCGATCAGCAGCACGCCGTACTTGTCGCAGATCCTGCGCACCAGGGGCCAGTAGTTCGGCGGCGGCACGATGACCCCGCCCGCGCCCTGCACCGGCTCGGCGATGAAGGCGGCGACGGTGTCCGGCCCCGGAACACGATCTCGCGCTCCAGCAGCTCGGCGCAGATCTCTCCCAGCCGCACCGGGTCTTCGGTGTACGGGTTGCGGTACAGCCACGGCGTGTCGACGTGGAAGCAGCCGGGCAGCAGCGGCTCGTAGTTGCGGCGGAAGTTGGTGTTGCCGTTGACGCTCATGCCGCCGAAGTGCACGCCGTGGTAGCCCCGGCGCAGCGCGATGAACTTGCTGCGGTCGGCCCGGCCCCGGATCTTCCAGTACTGGCGCGCCAGCTTGAGCGCGCTCTCCACTGCGTCCGAACCGCCGTTGCTGAAGAAGACCGAGCCGACGCCGTCCTGCGCCATCAGGCGTACCAGCCGGTCCGAGAGCTCGATCGCGCGGGAGTGGGTGGTGCCGCGGAAGATGTTGTAGAACGCCAGCTCGTCGAGCTGTTCGACGATGGCATCGCGCACTTCGCGCCGGCCGAAGCCGAGGTTCGCGCTCCACAGGCCGCCGACGCCGTCGATCATCTTGTGCCCATCGACGTCCCAGATCCAGCTGCCTTCGCCGCGCACGATGATGTCCGGCGGCGTGTCGCGCATCGCCTTCGGGTGCGCCATCGGGTGCCAGAGGGAGCGCGCATTGGCGGCCTTGAGCTGCTCCACGGTCATCTTGGTCATGTCAGGGGTCCTTTGTCGCTGGGGTCGAGGCGCGCTTCGATCGCGGCCAGCTGGCCGGGCACGTCGCGCAGGTCGAAGTAATGCACCTGCAGGCCGGCCTTGACGCCGCCGGCGATGTTGCGGAACTGGTCGTCGACGAACAGGATCTCGTGCGGCTTCATCCGCATCATGTCGATGGCCATGGCGTAGGCGCGCGGATCCGGTTTCAGGATCTTGGTGTGGCTGGCATCGACGATGCCGTCGATGTCGCGCAGCACGTCCATGCGCGCGAGGAACTCCTTGCCGTAGAACAGTTCGAGCTCGTTCGACAGGATCGAAACGCGGATGCCGAGCGCGTGCGCCCGGCGGATCAGGCGCTTCATGCCCGGCCGCACCACCGCGTTGGGGTCGGTGTGCCGCACGCGCGTGAGCATCGCCAGCATGTCCCAGCCGGGTTCGCCGACGGCTTCCCCCAGCTCGCGCGCCCGCCGCGCCCAGTACTCGCGCTCGCTGATCTCGTCACGCTGCATGGCCTGCCAGAGCGCGTCGGTTTCCGGTGCCAGCGGTCCCATCCAGCGCAGCGAGTCGCGCGGCAGGCCCAGCGTTTCCTCGGTGTCGCGGTGCCGCTCGAAGAGCGACACGCTGATCACGGCGCCGAAGTCCAGGAGCAGGCCGCGCGGCGTGGTGGCGCCGTGGCGCAGGACGTCGTCCCTCATGCGGCCACGCTCACGAACTTGACCTCGGTGTAGCCGAGCAGCCCCTCGAGGCCGCTTTCGGAACCGCTGCCGCTGTCGCCCACGCCGCCGAACGGCGTCTCCGGCTGCGACACGCCGAAGTGGTTGATGCCGACCATGCCGGCGCGCAGGCCGCGCGAGAGCTTGTGCGAGGTCGCGAGGTCGCGGGTGAATGCATAAGCCGCCAGTCCGTAGGGCAGGGCATTGGCCCGGGCGATGGCATCGTCGAGATCTTCGAAGGTGTCGAGCAGGGCGATCGGGCCGAAGGGTTCTTCACGCTGCACGCGCGCCGCGGCGGGCGCCCCTCCAGCACCGTGGGTGCGTAGAAGCATCCGGGCCGGTCCAGCCGCTGGCCGCCGCACAGCAGGCGCGCGCCGTGGGCGACGGCATCGTCGACGAAGCGCTGCATCTCCTCGATACGGCGTTCGGCGATCAGGGGACCGACCTGCACGCCGTCCTCGCGTCCGTCACCGGACTTGAGCGCGATGGTCCCGGCCACGAACGCATCCCGAAAGCGTTCGTAGAGGCTGGCGTGCACCAGGAAGCGGATCGGCGACGCGCAGACCGCCGGCGCCCCGGTACTTGGCCGTGACGCTCAGCGCGGCGATGGCTTCCGGATCGGCGTCGGCACAGACGATCACGGGGGCATGGCCGCCGAGTTCGGCGGTGTAGCGCTTCAGGTGGCGCGCTGCCTGCTCGCCGAGCATGCGGCCGACGGCGGTGGAGCCGGTGAAGGAAACCTTGGCGATGCGGCGGTCGGCGATCAGAGTCTCCGAGATCTGCGCCGGATTGCCGCAGACCATGTTCAGCACGCCCGCAGGAAGGCCGGCGTCCTCGAACGCGCGGACGATCTCCATGCAGGTGCCCGGCGTCTCCTCGGCCGGCTTGATCACCACGCTGCAGCCGGCGGCGAGCGCGCCACCGAGCTTGCGCGAAGGCAGGTTGGCCGGGAAGTTCCGGGGCGTGAAGGCCGCCACCGGACCCACCGGTACCCGCTGCACGGTCTGGCTCAGCACGTTGGGCAAGCGCGGCGGCACGCCGCGGTCGGCCAGCCGCTTCGCTTCTTCCGCCGAAGTCGATGATGTCGGCGGAGAGGGTCACCTCGCGCAGGGCCTCCACCAGCGGCTTGCCTTGTTCCAGCGTGAGGATGCGGGCGATGGCCGGCGCGCGTTCGCGCATCAGGGCACTGGCGCGTGCGAGCACGCGAAAGCGGTCCAGCGGCAGGGTGCGCGACCAGGTCCCGAAACCGCGCGCCGCCGCCGCCGTGGCCGCCTCGATCTCGGCCGGCCCGGCGATCGGCAACTGCCCCAGCACCGACCCGTCGGCGGGGTTCAGGACGGGCAGGGTGCCTGCATCGGTGCGCGCGATCCAGCGGCCGTCCATGTACAGGCTGAGGGAGGGGTAGGACATGGGCCCATTCTGCGAATAACTTGTTTCGTTGTCAACAAAAAGCCAACGTGTTCGGGCCGTGGTGCGGCACTGTTAGCATCGCACTCCCGGCGGAGAGAAGATGGCAACGAGTTCGACCCCAGTCAAGAAGCGTCCGGCGGCGAAGAAGCGCGCGACGACGGCCGCGCCCAAGCGCGTGACGGTGCGCCGGCCCACGCTGGGCCCGATGGGCAAGCTCGACGACTTCATCCCGTACAAGCTCTCCGTGGTGGCGAACCGCGTCTCGCAGTCGATCGGCAAGCTGTTCGAACAGCGCTTCAACCTGCAGATCCCGGAGTGGCGCATCCTGATGGCGCTCTACTCCTACGGGGACCTCGTCTTCAACGAGGTCGTCGAGCGCACCAGCATGGACAAGGCGCGCGTCTCGCGGGCGCAGCGCCGCCTGGTCGACCTCGGCATGATCGACCCCATCGACGATCCCACCGACGGCCGCAAGCTGATCCTGTCGCTCGCGCCCAAGGGCGAGAAGATGTGCTCGGAAATGCTGCCCGAGATGGCGGCCCGCGAGGCCTGGTTCCTCGAGGCGCTGGACGACCACGAGCACCAGTTGCTCGACATCATCTTGGACAAGCTGATGAAGCGCAGCCAGGACCTCAAGGGCGAGGGCGCCTAGAAGCCCGCGGCCTGCCCGTCGCGCCGGCTGTCCGATACGCCGAGGTAGCCGTCCGCCAGCTTGTGGATGATCTGGGTGGCGCCGAACTTCAGGTGCCCGGTGGGCGCGACTTCGACCTTGTGGCCGCGCTGCCGCAGGCCTTCGAGCACCGCGCCCGGCAGGTGCTCCTCCACGCTGAGCATGTCGCTCTGCGCCTCCACCAGAAGCGCGGTGCATCGCTCATCGCCTGCGGGTTCTGGCCGAAGTCGACGAGTCGGCTCATCATCTGCAGGTGGCCTTGCGCCTGCATGGAGCCGCCCATGACGCCGAACGACATCACCGGCGCGCCGGCCTGCGTGACGAAGCCGGGGATGATCGTGTGCAGCGGCTTCCTGCGCGGCCCGACCGCGTTGACGTGCCCAGCACCAGTGAAAAGTTGGCGCCGCGATTGTGCAGCGAGATGCCGGTTCCCGGCACCACCAGGCCCGAGCCGAAGGCCCAGTAGTTCGACTGGATCAGCGACACCATCATCCCGGAGGCATCGGCCGTCGTGAGGTAGACCGTGCCGCGCTGCGCCGGCGCACCGGGGCGCGGCGTGGCGGCATGGCGCATGTCGATCAGGCGGGCGCGCTGCTTCAGGTACTCGGGGAGAGAAGGTCGGCCGTGGACAGGCGCATGCCGCGCGGGTCCCCGACGTGCTCGTAGAGGTCCGCGAAGGCCAGCTTGATGGCTTCGACCATGACGTGGTACGCCTCGGGGCTGTCGAGCTTCATCGCCCGCACGTCGAACTGTTCGAGGATGCCCAGCGCCATCAGTGCGCCGATGCCCTGGCCGTTGGGCGGGATCTCGTGCAGCGTGGTGCCGCGGTAGTCCTGCCCGATCGGCTCCACCCATTCCACCGCGTGCCGCGCGAGGTCGTCGAGCACCATGCAGCCGCCGGTGCGGCGGGCGAAGTCGACGATGGCCTCGGCCAGCGCACCGCGGTAGAAAGAGTCGGTGCCGCTCTCGGCGATGCTCTGCAAGGTGTCGGCCTGCTCCGGGTTGCGCCAGAGCTGGCCGGGTGCCGGCGGACGGCCGTCGCGCAGGAAGGCCTGCGCGAAGCCGGGCTGGTCGGACACCATGCCCGCCAGCTCTTCCCACACGCTCGCCACGAAAGGCGACACCAGGGAAGCCGTCGCGGGCGTACGCGATCGCCGGTTCGAAGAGGGTGGCGAAGGGCAGCTTGCCGAACTTGTCCGAAAGCGCCTTCCAGCCGGCGACGCCGCCCGGGACGGTGACGCTGTCCCAGCCTTTCATAGGCATGCTGGCGTAGTTCGAGAAACGTTCCGGCGTCCACGCGGCCGGCGACTCGCCGGTCGAGTTCAGGCCGTGCAGCTTGCCCCCGTCCCAGACCATGGCGTACAGGTCGCCGCCGATGCCGTTCATGATCGGTTCGACCACGGTCAGCGTGATCGCGGTCGCGACGGCGGCATCGACCGCGTTCCCGCCCTGCAGCAGCATCCGCGCGCCGGCCTGCGCCGCGAGCGGCTGCGTGGTGGCGGCGAGGTTGCGCGCCAGCACCGGCAGCTTGCGCGCGGGGTACGGAAACTTCCAGTCGAACGCCACGGCCATGGACGCCTCCCGCTTCGGTGAACCATCGATGCGGAAGATCATATCTCAACTCGTTGACAAAGAAACAATCTGGGGCTCCAATGCACCGGCGCCGCCATGTCGCGCGGCTTCGCTGGAGGATATGCCTTGCGTGCAACGGTGCGAACCCGTGTGCTGATCGTCGGCGCCGGACCGGTCGGTCTCACCCTCGCCATGGACCCGGCGCGCCGCGGCGTGCAGGTGACGGTGGCGGAATTGCGGCAGCGCGCCGAGCCGCCGAGCGTGAAGTGCAACCACATCTCGGCGCGGTCGATGGAGATCTTCCGGCGGCTCGGCGTGGCGGGGAAGCTGCGCGATGCGGGGCTGCCCGAGGACTTTCCGCACGACGTCGTGTACCGCACGACCTTCGCGGGAACCGAGATCGCGCGGATCCCGATCCCTGCGCGCAAGCATCGCTTCACCACGCACGGCGGGCCCGACACCGACTGGCCGACGCCCGAGCCGCCGCACCGCATCAACCAGCTGTTCATGGAGCCGATCCTGTTCGCGCATGCGGAAGCGATGGAAGGGATCACTATCGTCAACCGGATGCGCATCGACGGGTTCACGCAAGATGACGGCGGCGTCGACGCCTCCGGCACCGACCTCGACACGCAGGAGACGGTGCGGTTCGCGTGCGACTACCGGTCGGTTGCGATGGCGGCCGTTCGGCGGTGCGCAAGGCCATCGGTGCGAAGTTCCGGGCACCGACGTGGTCGCACGCGTGCAGTCCACCTACATCCGCGCGCCGGGCTTGCCCGCGGTGGAGGGCAGCGGTCCCGCGTGGGGCGCGATCCTGCTGAATCCGCGCCGCAGCGGCGTGGTCTTCGCCATCGACGGCCGCGAGACCTGGCTGCTGCACAACTACCTGCGCGACGACGAGCCGGAGTTCGACTCGGTGGACCGCGACTGGGCAATCCGGCAGATGCTGGGCGTCGGCCCCGACTTCCAGTACGAGGTGATTTCCAAAGAGGACTGGTTCGGCCGAAGGCTGGTGGCGGACCGCTTCCGCGATCGCCGCGTGTTCATCTGCGGCGACGCGTCGCACATCTGGATCCCGATGGCGGGCTACGGCATGAACGCAGGCATCGCGGACGCCGCCGACCTCGCGTGGCTGCTGGCGGGCCGCATCAAGGGTTGGGCGACCGAAGCGGCGCTCGGTGCCTACGAGGCGGAGCGGCAACCGATCACCGACCAGGTCTCGCGTTTCGCGATGGACCACGCGGTGGCAATGAACAGGCACCGCACGCAGGTGCCCGCCGACATCGAGGACGACACGCCGGCAGGGCAGGCCACGCGCGATGCGCTCGGCAAGCGCCTGTACGAGCTGAACGTGAAGCAGTACTGCTGCGGCGGGCTCAACTTCGGCTACTTCTACGACCGCTCGCCGCTGATCGCCTACGACGGCGAGGCGCAGCCGCCCTACGGGATGGACGAGTTCACGGTTTCCACCGTGCCCGGGTGCCGCACGCCGCATTTCTGGATGGCGGACGGCCGCTCGCTCTATGACGCGATGGGGGACGACCACGCGCTGCTGCGCTTCGATCCCGCGGTGGACGTCTTGCCGCTGGTGCGCGCCGCCGCCGACGCCGGCATGCCGCTGCGCATCGTCGACGTCCCGCCGGGCGAGAAGCCGGCGGCGTTCCGGCACGCGCTGCTGCTCTCCCGGCCCGACCAGCACGTCGCGTGGCGCGGCGATCGCCTGCCTCCCGATGTTGGTGCGCTCACCGCGTTGGTGCGCGGCGCGCGCACGGGTTTAAATCGTTGACAAGAAAACAAGTTGGCGCTTGAATGGGGTTCCAGCCCCGAACCGTCCAGAGAAATTCAGCCATGGCTTCTGCTTCCGCCTCCCTCTTCCGCCGCGGCGTGCTGCGCCTGTGCGCAGGCGTCGTGCTCTGCGCCTCCGCGGGCTTCGCCGCCGCGCAGACCGAGTCCACCGCCCGGTTGCTGGTCGGCTTCCCGCCCGGTGGTTCGGCGGACATCATTGCGCGCCTGATGGCCGACAAGCTGCAGGGCGTCCTCAAGCGCACGGTGATCGTCGAGAACAAGCCCGGCGCCGGCGGGCGGCTCGTGGTGGAGTCGATCAAGAACGCACCGGCCGACGGTTCGGTGATGATGATCGCGCCCGAGACCATCTCGACGACGGCCCCCATCGTCTTCAAGAAGCTGACCTATGACCCGGCGAAGGACTACGTGCCGGTTTCGCTGCTGGTGCAGTTCCCGTTCGCGCTCGCCGTCGGTTCCGACCCCAAGGTGGCGACCTTCGCCGAGTACGTGCAGTGGGCCAAGGCCAATCCGACGAAAGCCAGCTTCGGGTCGCCGGCGCCGGGCAGCCCGCCCCACTTCTTCGGCCTGTTGATCGGCAAGAGCATCGGGGTCGACATGGTGCACGCGCCGTTCCTCGGCACCGCGCCCATCGTGACGAACCCGGCCGGCGGCCAGATCTCCGCCGGCATCAGTTCCGCCGGCGACCTGATCGAGCATCACCGTGGCGGGCGCATCCGCGTCGTGGCCGTCTCGTCCGAGAACCGCATGCCGCAACTGCCGGAAGTGCCGACCTTCGTGGAGCTGGGCTTCCCCGACGGCGTGGGCACGGGCTTCTACGCGATGTACGCCCCGCCGAAGACGAGCGCGGCGGCCATCCAGCAATGGAACCAGGCCGTGCGGCAGGTGCTCGCCATGCCGGACGTGCAGGAGAAGTTCCGTTCCATGGGCCTGCAGCCGATGGCGACCAGCCCGGACGAAGTCACGCGCATGACCACGCAGGGCGCTGCGAAGTGGGGACCGATCATCCGCGCTTCGGGCTTCAGCCTGGACTGAAGATCAGGGGCGCGCGCGCCTAGTCGCATACCCTGTAGGTGGCAGCCCGGCGGCGATGCGATCATCGCTGCCGACGAGGAGGCTGTCCCCCAGCATGGTCGAAGATCCCCAGTACGCCGCGTACAAGGCGCGGCTCGCGCGCATCCTGTCGCTGTATGTGCTCGGCCTGTGCGCCGCGCTCGGCGCCATGGCGTTCGCGGAGCGCGCGGGCCTTTCGCGCCAGTGGCTCGGGCCGATCTTCCTGTTCTCCACGGTGATGGTCTATGCCGCCATCGGCATCTACGGCCGCACCACGGACGCCGAGGAGTACTACGTCGCCGGCCGCCGCATCCCGCCGTTCTACAACGGCATGGCGGCCGCCGCCGACTGGATGAGCGCGGCTTCGTTCATCAGCCTGCCCGGAGGCCTCTACCTGCAAGGCTTCACCGGCGCCGGCGCGCAGCCGGGCGGGCTCGCCTTCGTGCTCGGATGGACGGGCGGCTTCTGCCTGGTGGCGCTGCTGGTCGCGCCGTACCTGCGCAGCCCGGGCCTGTACACGGTGCCCGACTACTTCCAGCACCGCTACGGCGGACGCTGGCCGCGCCTGCTGGCGGCGATGGCGGCCATCCTCTGTTCCTTCACCTACGTCGTCGCGCAGATCTACGGCATCGGCCTGATCGCGTCGCGCCTGACCGGCGTGCAGTTCGAGATCGGCATCCTGCTCGGGCTCGGCGGGGTGCTGCTCTGCTCGTTCCTGGGCGGCATGCGCGCCATCACCGGACCCGTGTGGCGCAGTACGTGATCCTGCTGCTGGCGTTCCTGATCCCCGTCTCGTGGCTTGCGTACAAGCAGCTGGGCAACCCGATGGCCCCGCTGGTGTATGGCGAGCAACTGCGCAAGATCGGCGAGCTCGAGAAGAAGCTGATGGAATCGCCGGCCGAAAAAGAGGTGCAGGCCGAATTCCTGCGCCGCGCCGACCGTTACCAGTCCCGGCTCGCCGAACCCGAGGTGGCGCTGCGCCGCGAGCGCGCCGCCGTGCAGGAGCGCATCCGCCGGCTGAAGGCGGAGAACGCCGATTCGGCCCGCATCGTGGCGGCCCACCGCGAGCTGTCGGCGCTGCCCCGCGACGTCGCCGCGGCCCGGGAGCTGTGGACCCGCGCGATGAACGAAAGCCGCGATCGCGCGCTGCCGCTCGGCGGGCTGGCTCCGCACGGGCGGCCCTTCGCCGGCGACCCCGACGGCACGCCGCAGGAGCGGCAGGCCTTCAGCGACTCGCGCGCCAACTTCCCGCCCCGGTGTTCTGCCTGATGGTGGGCACGGCCGGCCTGCCGCACCTGCTCACGCGGTTCTACACCACCCGCACCGTGGCCGACGCCCGCCGCTCGGTGGCGTGGGCGCTGTTCTTCATCGTGCTGCTGTACCTGAGCGTGCCGGCGCTGGCGGTGCTGGTGAAGTTCGAGGTGATGCAGGACCTGGTGGGCAGCAGCTTCGCCACGCTGCCCAACTGGATCCTGCAGTGGGCGAAGGTCGACCCGTCGCTGATCTCGGTGAGCGACGTCAACGGCGACGGCCTGGTGCAGTTCGGCGAGATCCGGCTCGGTGCCGACATCATCATGCTGGCCACGCCGGAGATCGGCGGCATGCCTTACGTGGTGTCCGGACTGGTCGCGGCCGGCGGCCTGGCGGCGGCGCTGTCCACCGCCGACGGCCTGCTGCTCACGATCAGCAATGCGATGGTGCGCGACATGTACAGCCACGAAGCCGGCCAGACGGCCACGGCCGAACAGCGCGTGATCCTGTCCAAGTTCGCGCTCATGGGCGTGGCGCTGGTGGCCGCGCTGGTGGCATCGCTCAAGCCCGCCGACATCCTGCCGCTGGTGGCCGCCTCGTTCTCGCTGGCCGCGGCGGCGTTCGTGCCGGCGATGGTACTGGGGATCTTCTGGCGCGGCGCCAACCGGGCCGGCGCGGTGGCGGGCATGGCCGCGGGCCTGGCGACGACCGTGGGCTACATGCTGCTGAACGCGCCCGGGCTGCGGGCCGCGTTCGGCGCCACCACGCCGCAGACGCTGTGGTTCGGGCTGCTGCCGGCCGACGTCGGGGGTGTTCGGCGTGGCGGCGGGCCTGGTGGCGGCCATCGCCGTCAGCCTGGCCACGCGCGGGCGCGCGGCGCGCTGACGAGCGCGCTCAGGAGCGCTGGTTCTCCACGTCGGAGGTGAACTGCTGCGCGAGCTGCGGCCCGACCACTTCGCGCAGGATGGTTTCGGTGCGGCGGATCGCCGCGCGAAATTCCTGCGGCGTGCGGGCGGCCTCGATGCGGATGCACATGTCCTGCGCAGTGGGGCCCAGCATGTCGTTCAGGCGGCGCACCGCGAAGCGCTTGGCCTGCGGCAGCGGCACCGCCAGTTCCGTCGGCCCCAGCGGCGGGCGGGAGGGCGGGCCAGCCGAACGCTCCGGCCCCGAGGCCGGCATCAACGGGGCCGGCTCGGTGGGCGCATTGGCGGTGGGGCTCGCGGTTTCGATGAAGCCGTCGTCGGCCAGCTGCTCGATCAGGTGTTCGGGTTCGCCGAGGCCCTGCCCGAGGGCCGCCAGTTCGCTGATCGGCCGCTTGCCGTTGATCAGGATCAGCATCGAACGCTGCTTGGGGCTGAGGGCGGCATTGCGGGTGGCGATCGCCTCCGCCCCCTTGGCCGACTTGTGATAGATGGCAGTCCTGTCCAACACGGCACCTCCAGTGCCTGACGCGCCTTTCGCCAGTGCGTTCCAGTATGCCCCCAGCCGCGTTGCAGGCCCATCAGGACTAGTTCGGATAGGGAGATTGCGCATGCCTGCGCCGGGTAATCCCTAGGAAGGAATGAGGCTGCGGCGCCACGGATGTAAGACCGGCGTAAGTGGCGCTGCGAACCATGGGTCCGGGGAGACGAGACGCAAGGAGACACCGTGCTGATGGTGGTGAATGTCCTGAAGCTGTTGGCCGAAATCGCGCTCATGGCGCTGGCCGCGCAGTGGGTTCTCGGCCTGCTCGCCGGGGCCAAGCGCGAGCAGAACCTCGTGTGGCAGCTGTTCGACGTCGTCACCCGTCCCCCGGTGCGCGGCGCCCGCTTCATCACCCCGCGCGTCGTCATCGACCGCCACCTGCCGATGGTGGCCTTCCTCCTCCTGGCCTTCCTGTGGATCGTGGTGACCATCACCAAGATCGACATGTGCGTGCAGATCGGGGTGCACCTGTGCAAGTGAGCCGCCTGCGCTACCGGGCTTCAAGGCGCGCGCCATGGCGCTGCTGGTGCTGGGCCGCCGCGGGCAGGCCATGGGTGTCTTCGAGCAGATGCTGGCCGCTTTCCCGGGCGACGCGTACGCCATGGCGAGCAAGGCGCACCTGCAGGCGCAGGCCGGCGATCGCGCCGGCGCCCTGCGGACGATGGAACAGCTGCTGCACGTCTGTCCGGGCGAGGGCGCCTACTGGTTCAACTACGGCTTCCTGCTCGAAGAGACCGGCGAGTACGAGCGCGCCGGCGAGGCCCTGCGCCGCGCCACCGAACTGTCGCCCAAGCTCGATCGCGCCTGGTACGGCCTCGGGCTCGTGCTGATCCGCCTGGGCCGGTCCGAAGAGGCCATCGCCGCCCTCAAGCGCAACACGCAACTGCAACCCATGAGCCCGTTCGGCTGGTACCAGCTGGCGCGCGTGCATGCCGAACGACAGGAGCAGGAGGAGGCGAAGAAGATCATCCGCCACCTCCAGCGGTTCGAACCGAAAGTGGCCGCACAGCTGCAGCGCGAGACGGGCTTGCTCGTCGAACCCGCGGGCTGAGCGGCGCTGGAACGGAGCGGCCCCGTTGCAGGCCGTCGGCGCGAGCCCGGGGCGGGCCGCATGGCAACTGCGTAGAAAAGGACGAAACGTCCGCAAAGGAGACAAGGCATGGAGATGACCGACCGGCACCGCGAGTACTGGCGAAAGAACCTCCGCATCACCGGCATCCTGCTGGTGATCTGGTTCGTCGTCACGTTCGTCGTGGGCTACTTCGCACGCTCGCTGAACTTCAACTTCTTCGGCTGGCCCTTCAGCTTCTGGATGGGCGCCCAGGGGCGCGCTCGTGGTCTACGTGGCGATCATCGGGTACTACGCGTACTACATGAACCGCCTGGACCAGAATACGGCGTCCAAGAGGAGGAATGAAGCATGGCCACCACCATTAGCACCCAGAGCAATGCTGCCTTCAAGAAGCAGCTGAACAAGGTCTATTCCTTCTACACCGGGGGCTTCATCGCCTTCGTCCTGATCCTGGCGGTGCTGGAGCAGATGGGCCTGAACCGCGAGTGGATCGGCTTTATCTTCCTGCTGGCCACCATCGGCCTGTACGCCGGCATCGGCGTCATGAGCCGCACCACGGATGCGGACGAGTACTACGTGGCCGGACGCCGCGTGCCTGCCGTCTACAACGGCATGGCGACCGGCGCCGACTGGATGTCGGCGGCGTCGTTCATCGGCATGGCCGGCACGCTGTACCTCACCGGCTACAGCGGGCTCGCGTTCATCATGGGATGGACCGGCGGCTACTGCCTGGTGGCGTTCTTCCCGGCGCCGTACCTGCGCAAGTTCGGGCAATTCACCATTCCCGACTTCCTCGGCGAGCGCTACGGCGGCAACGTCCCGCGCTTCATCGGCATCGTCGCGGCCATCCTCTGCTCGTTCACCTACGTGGTGGCGCAGATCTACGGCGTGGGCATCATCACCAGCCGGCTCACCGGCGTGGCCTTCGAGATCGGGATTTTCCTCGGCCTCGGCGGCATCCTGTGTGCTCGTTCCCCGGGCGGCATGCGCGCGGTCACGTGGACGCAGGTGGCGCAGTACATCATCCTGATCATCGCCTACCTGATCCCCGTGATCTGGCTGTCCGTCAAGCAGACCAGCGTCCCGGTGCCGCAGCTGGTGTACGGCTACCAGATGGAGAAGGTGACGGCGCTCGAGAACAAGCTGGCCAGCGACCCCAAGGAGCTGGAAGTGCGCAAGGTCTTCGCCGACCGCAGCGCCGCGCTCGACGCCAAGCTGAAGAACCCCGGCCCGGCCCCGGCCGCCGATCGCGCCGCAGCGGAGAAGAAGGTCGCCGACCTGACCGCCGCCAATGCGCTGGCGCCGCAGCTGGACGCCGCCCGCAAGGAACTCGCCGCCGTCCCGGCCGACGAGGCGGCCGCGAAGAAGGCGTGGACCGCCGCCAAGACGGCGGCCGACAACGGCAACAAGCCGCTCGCGGGCATGCCGCGCCACGGTGCGATCTTCGCCGGCGACCCCAATGGCGATGCCGCGGCGCAGAAGGCCTACAACGAGTCCAGGCGCAACTTCCTGGCGCTGATCTTCTGCCTGATGGTCGGCACGGCGGCCTTGCCGCACATCCTGATGCGCTACTACACCACGCCCAGCGTGAAGGAGGCGCGGCAGTCGGTCACCTGGTCGCTGTTCTTCATCTTCCTGCTGTACTTCACCGCGCCGGCCACGGCGGTGCTGGTCAAGTACGAGATGTTCAGCGCGGTGGTGGGGAGTTCGTTCGATGCCTTGCCCTACTGGATCACGGCGTGGAACAAGGTCGACCCGGCGCTGCTGTCGGTGGTGGACGTCAACCGCGACGGCATCCTGCAGCTGGGCGAGCTGAAGATCGGCGGCGACATCGTGGTGCTGGCAACGCCGGCCATCGGGGGCTTGCCGTACGTCATCTCGGGCCTGTGGCGGCCGGCGGCCCGCCGCGGCGCTGTCCACGGCCGACGGCCTGCTGCTGACCATCGCCAACGCGCTGAGCCACGACCTGTACTACAAGATGATCGACCCGAACGCGCCCACGGCCCGCCGGGTGATGCTGTCGAAGATCCTGCTGCTGATCGTGGCGCTGGCCGCGGCGGGGGTGGCGGCGCAGAAACCGGCGGACATCCTGTTCCCGGTTTTCGGCGGCGTTCTCGTTCGCGGCGGCGGCGTTCTTCCCGGCCCCGGTGCTCGGCATCTTCTGGAAGCGCGCCACCGGCATCGCCGCCTCGCTCGGCATGGCTTCCGGCCTCGGGATCACGCTGTACTACATGATCATGACCCAGCCGTGGATGCGCGGCGTGTTCGGCGTCACCTCGCCGGTCGCCGACAACATCTGGTTCGGCATCCAGCCGATCTCGGCCGGCGTGTTCGGCGTGCCGCTGGGCTTCGCCGTGATCATCATCGTCAGCCTGCTGACCCCGGCGCCCAACAAGCGGATCCGGAGCTGGTGGAACACGTCCGCTACCCGGAACTGCGCGGCACCGCCATGCGCACCAGCTCGGTCTGACGCGACCCGCCTGCCGGCAACGGCAGGCCGCACTTGCAGCCGCCCCGGCGCCAGCCGCGGCGGCTTTCTGTCGTCTTGCTGACACCCGGTCCGCTGCCTGCGGGTAAGCCACGACCAGCCCATCCGTAACAACACGTATGCTGGATTTCCATCGCTCTAGGGAGGCATCGTGGCACTGGTCAAGACGGAGCTCGGGCAACAGGTCCTGAAGGACCGCTCGGTGGCGCTCACCCCGCGCCAGCGCGCGGCGCTGATCCTCTGCGACGGCAGGCGCAGCGAGAAGGAAGTGCTGGCGGCCACGGCCTCCCTCGGGGTCACCCGCGAAGACCTGGTGCAGCTGCGGGTGCTGAACGTCCCGGGCGACACGAAGCGGCCCGCCGGCGAGGCGGAGGGGCCTGCCGCGGCCGAGCCGCCTGCCGCCGCCGAGCCGCCCACACCGTCCATGCCGGCCGTCCCGGTCGACGCCGGCAAGCGCTACCTCGAGGCCTACCAGGTCGCCACGCGGATCACGTCGGGCCTTGGCCTCAAGGGATTCCGCCTCAACATGGCGGTGGAAGGCGCGGCCGATTTCGATGCACTGGTGGCGCTGGCGCCGCGCATCCGCGAAGCCGTCGGCCCCGAAAAGTTCGCCGAGCTCGACGCCGTCCTCCGGGCCCGCTGAGGCGCCGCGTGGGCAGACCGGCCGCGCACGGGCTATAATCGTGGGCTTTTCTGCCTTGCCACACCGGCATTCGACGCGCCGGGTGGCTTTATCCGTAAGGAGAATCCATGCGTCATTATGAAATCGTCCTCCTGATCCACCCGGACCAGAGCGAGCAGGTTCCGGCCATGCTGGAGCGCTACAAGGGCATGATCACCGCCGGCAACGGCAAGGTGCATCGTGTCGAAGACTGGGGCCGCCGCCAGCTGGCCTACCAGATCAACAAGCTCGCCAAGGCGCACTACCTGTGCATCAACATCGAGGCCGACCAGGCCGTGATGAGCGAGCTGGAGCACGCGTTCCGCTTCAACGACGCCGTGCTGCGCCACCTGACCGTCGTCAAGAAGAAGGCCGACACCGGCCCGTCTTCCATGATGAAGACCGTCGAGCGCGAAGAAGCGCGCAAGCAGCAGCAGGCGGAGTTCCAGTCGTAAGTTGAACCAGACGGTCCTGAGCGCCCGTATCGCGGAGGCTGCGGCCCTGCGCTACACGCCGGCCGGATTGCCAGCCATCGACCTGCGGCTCGAACACGAGTCCGAAGCCCGGAAGCAGGGCAGAAGCGGCAGGTCAAGGTGGAAATCCGTGCGGTGGCTTTCGGGACCGACGCCGAGACGCTGGCCGGGCAGGCCATCGGCAGCGGCTTCCGGTTCACGGGCTTCCCGCCGCGCCGCGGCACGGCAAGCACCCGGTGCTCCACATCCAGTCTTTTCTGTCAGAACCAGTTTTGTAGAGGTCCCCACATGGCCACGTTCAAGAAATTCAACAAGGACAAGCGTCCGAAGCGCAACACACAGTCGCTGCTGTTCAAGCGCAAGCGCTTCTGCCGCTTCACCGTCGCCGGCGTCGAGGAAATCGACTACAAGGACGTCGACACCCTGCGCGACTTCATCTCCGAAAACGGCAAGATCATCCCGGCGCGCCTCACCGGCACCCGCGCGATCTACCAGCGCCAGCTGAACACCGCCATCAAGCGCGCGCGCTTCGGCCCCGGTGCCGTACTCCGACCAGCACCGCATCTAAGGACCGATCACCATGCAAGTCATCCTGCTCGAAAAAGTGGTGAACCCGGGGCAACCCGGGCGAGATCGTGAAGGTGAAGGACGGCTACGCCCGCAACTTCCTGATCCCGCAGGGCCACGCCCGCCGCGCCACCGCCGCCAACAAGGCCGAATTCGAAGCCAAGCGCGTCGAACTCGAAAAGGCCGCTGCCGCCAAGCTTGCCGAATCGCAAGCCCGGGGCGAAAAGCTCGCCGGCAAGACCGTCAAGGTCACCCAGAAGGCCGGCGTCGACGGCCGCCTGTTCGGCTCGGTCACCAACCACGACATCGCCGAAGAACTCGGCAAGATGGGCTTCCCCGTCGCCAAGTCGCAAGTGCGCATGCCCAACGGCCCGATCAAGACCACCGGCGAAAGCACGGTCTCGGTCTCGCTGCACACCGACGTGCTCGTCGAGATCAACGTCACCGTGCTGGGCGAGACGGCTTAAGCCTTCCTTCGCTCCGCGCTGAAAGCCGCCTTCGGGCGGCTTTTTCAATTCGAAGTCCGGGAACGGATACCTTGAACGCAGAGGGCGCGAAGGATTCGCAGAGGACGCAGAAAAGTCAATGAAAAAATCAAAAAGTTTTCGATTCCTTTTGCGATTTCTGCGGATCCTTTGCGCCCTCTGCGTTCTGGTTGTCCGCATTCAGCTGCCCACAAGTAACAGCAGGCTTGTCCACAGGTTCACAACAGCGTTTCACTGGACATCCGGACAGGCCGTCCGCATGATTCCATCGAGGAGAAACCAGCCCCCATGTCCGCAGTCCTGAGCGCCGTCGACGGCGAATTTCCACGCGGCGACCGCCGGTCGCGCAGCTGCGCATCCCGCCGCATTCCATCGAGGCCGAATCCAGCGTGCTGGGCGGCCTGCTGCTGGACAACCAGGGCACGGGACCGCGTGGCCGACGTGCTCAAGGAAAGCGACTTCTACCGCTACGAGCACAAGCTGGTCTTCACGGCGATTTCCACGCTGATCAACGGCAGCCGTCCGGCCGACGTGATCACGGTGTTCGAGCAGCTGCAGAACCTGGGCAAGGCCGACGAGGTCGGCGGCCTGCCGTACCTGAACGCGCTGGCGCAGTACGTGCCGAGCGCGGCCAACATCCGGCGCTACGCCGAGATCGTCCGCGACCGCGGCATCCTGCGCAAGCTGGTGTCGGCCAGCGACGAGATCGCCACCGCCGCCTTCAACCCGCAGGGCAAGGCCGTCGAGACCATCCTCGACGAGGCCGAGCAGAAGATCTTCCACATCGGCGAGGAGGGCTCGCGCAACAAGCAGGGCTTCCAGGGCATGGACACGCTGGTCGTGCAGCTGCTCGACCGCGTGCAGGAGATGGCGGACAACCCGAACGACATCACGGGCGTGCCGACCGGCTTCTACGACTTCGACCGCATGACCTCCGGCATGCAGGCCGGCGACCTGATCATCCCGCCGCGCGGCCGTCGATGGGCAAGACCTCGCTGGCGATCAACATCGCCGAGCACGTGGCGCTGAACGAAGGCCTGCCGGTGGCGGTGTTCTCGATGGAAATGGGCGCCTCGCAGCTCGCGGTGCGTATCGTCGGCTCGATCGGCCGCATCGACCAGGGGCCACCTGCGCACCGGGCGCCTGACCGACGAGGAGTGGCCGCGCCTGACGGAAGCCATCGAGAAGCTGCGCAACATCTCCCTGCACATCGACGAGACGCCCGGCCTCACGGTGAGCGAACTGCGCGCCAACGCCCGCCGGCTGGCGCGCCAATGCGGCGGCAAGCTGGGTTTGATCGTGGTCGACTACCTGCAGCTGATGAGCGTGTCGGGCGGCATGGCCGACGAGAACCGCGCCACCGCCGTCGGCGAGATCTCGCGCGGCCTGAAGATGCTGGCCAAGGAGCTGGGCTGCCCGCTGATCGCGCTGTCGCAGCTCTCGCGCGGCGTGGAGCAGCGCACCGACAAGCGACCGATGATGAGCGACCTGCGCGAGTCGGGCGCCATCGAGCAGGACGCCGACGTCATCATGTTCATCTACCGCGACGACTACTACAACAAGGACTCCAAGGAGCCGGGCGTGTCGGAGATCATCATCAGCAAGCAGCGGAACGGCCCGACCGGCACCGTGAAGATGGCTTTCATCAAGAACCTGACCAAGTTCGAGAACCCGGCGATGGGCAACTCGGACTTTTGATGCATGCGTCAGGCTGCTTTCCTACGTAGCGCCTGAGGCATTCGTAAGATGCTCGTTGCCCGGACACCGGGAGACGAGCATGAACGACGAAACGATGATGGCGACGCTGGCCGAAGCCACGCCGCTGCCCGGCACCGAGAGCCTGCCGACCGAGCTGCTCGGGGACGAAGAGCCCACGCTGCAGAAGATCAAGCGCATCGACGAGCAGCGCGAGGGCTTTCCGGGCGAGCACTGGCTGGTGCTCGGCCTCGGCATCGCCGTCTGGCACTACACCCGCACCAACCGCCATTGGGCCGTCCGCACCGCCGGTTCGTTCGCCGCCGCCGCGCTGGTGGCGCGCGCCGCCAGCGGCCGCGAGGGCCTGACGAAGGTGCTGCGCTGGACGCCGCTCGGGCGCAGCATCCGCAGCGCCTGCCCGCCCTGCGAGGACGGGCAAGCCCGCCGCGGCTGACCGCTACAGGACTTCGCTCGCGAAGTCCGCCAGCCGCGAACGCTCGCCGCGCGCGAGCGTGATGTGGCCGCTGTGCGGCCAGCCCTTGAACTTGTCGACCGCGAAGGTCAGGCCCGACGAGCCTTCGGTGAGGTAGGGGTGTCGATCTGCGCCAGGTTGCCCATGCAGACGATCTTGCTGCCCGGGCCGGCCCGGGTGATCAGCGTCTTCATCTGCTTGGGCGTCAGGTTCTGCGCCTCGTCGATGATCACGTACTTGTTCAGGAACGTGCGGCCGCGCATGAAGTTCATGCTCTTGATCTTGATCTTGCTGCGGATCAGCTCGTTGGTCGCGGCACGGCCCCATTCCCCGGCGCTGCCTTCGGTCTTGCCCAGCACCTCGAGGTTGTCGTCGAGCGCGCCCATCCACGGGCCCATCTTCTCTTCCTCCGTGCCGGGCAGGAAGCCGATGTCCTCGCCCACGCTCACGGTGGCGCGGGTCATGATGATCTCGGTGTAGCGGCGGTCGTCCAGCACCTGCGTCAGGCCGGCGGCCAGCGCCATCAGCGTCTTGCCGGTGCCGGCCGTGCCGGTGAGCGTCACGAAGTCGATCTCCGGGTCCATCAGCAGGTTCATCGCGTAGTTCTGTTCGCGATTGCGCGTGGTAACGCCCCACACCGCGTTCTTCAGGTGGCCGAAGTCGCGCAGCGTCTTGAGCACCGCGGTCTTGCCGCGGATCTCCGTCACGCGCGCGTAGAGGCTCGGCTCGCCGGGCGACTCGAAGTAGACGAACTGGTTGATCAGCAGGCTGGGGACCACCGGGCCGCTCACGCGGTAGAAGGTGGTGCTGCCCGACTGCCAGCTCTCCACGGTCTTGCCGTGCTTGGTCCAGAAGTCCTGCGGCAGGGCCATCGAGCCGGAGTACATCAGCTCCGGGTCGTCCAGCGTCTTGTCGTTCTGGTAGTCGTCGGTCGCCAGGCCCAGCGCGCGCGCCTTGACGCGCATGTTGATGTCCTTGGACACCAGCACCACCTCGCGCGGCGCGTGCTTCTCGCGCAGCGCCTGCACCACCGAGAGGATCTGGTTGTCGGCCTTGCCGGGCGGCAGGCCCATCGGCAGTCCCGCCGACAACGGCATGGTCTGGAAGAACAGGCAGCCGCCCGCCTCGCGGTGCCCCGTGCTGTCCAGCTTCAGGCCGCCGGTGATGTCGGCCCCCTTGGAGCCGGCCAGCGCGTCGAGCGAACGGCTGACCTGGCGGGCGTTGCGCGCCACCTCGGTCATGCCCTTCTTGTGGCCGTCGAGTTCCTCCAGCACGATCATCGGCAGGAAGATGTCGTGTTCCTCGAAGCGGAACAGGCTCATCGGGTCGTGCATCAGCACGTTGGTGTCCAGCACGAACAGCTTGGCCGGCCCCGCCAGCTTCTTCTTGCGCGGCTGGGGCGCCGGCACGGTGACGTTCACCGCGCGCTTGCGGGCCGGCTGCGGCTCGTCGAGGAAGGATTCCACGTCGCCCGCGTACTGGCCGGCGGGCACGTCGCCGCCGCCCGCGCGGGGATCAAAGTCGTCGTCGGCCTGCGGCTTCTCGGCCAGCGGGCTATCTTCCGGCGGCGCCTCCGATTTTCGAGCGGCCTTGTGCAGCGAACGGGCCGGGGCGTCGAACGCTTCCGGCGAAAGCATGGCGGCGCGCTTGGTCGGGGCGGGGGGCAGGGGCATGGGCGGTACGGCTCTCGGATGAGGTGGACGTGAAACAAAAAAGCCGCCAGGCAGGCCGGGCGGCTTCTTCGGGACTGACGGTGATGACGCGGTGCGTCGGGATCAACGGCATGAATTCATTATGCACACGGCACCGGCGGCCGCCATGTCAGCCTGAATCCTGTTGTGCCGAAACGTCAAGCTCGGCCGTGGGACTCAGGCGGCCTTCTTGAGCAGCTTGACGGCCTTGAGCACGTCGTCGACGTGGCCCGGCACCTTCAGGCCGCGCCATTCCTGCTTGAGGATGCCGTCGGCGCCCACCAGGAAGGTGCTGCGCTCGATGCCCTTGACCTTCTTGCCGTACATGATCTTGTTCTTGACCACGCCGAACATGTGGCACATCTTTTCTTCGGTGTCGGCGATCAGTTCGAACGGCAGTTCGAGCTTGGCCTTGAACTCGTCGTGCGACTTCATGTTGTCGCGCGAGACGCCGAACACAACGGCGCCCGCCTTCACGAAGTCCTTGTACTTGTCGCGGAACTGCATGGCTTCGGTGGTGCAGCCGGGCGTGTTGTCCTTCGGATAGAAGTACAGGACCACGATCTGTCCCCGGTGGGACGTGTTGGTGACCTTGATGCCGCCCGTGGCGTTCGCTTCGAATTCTGGAAGGGGTTTGTTGACAACGATCGCCATAGGTGTGTGTTCTGGGTGACAGTACTTGCTCGTTGGCTGCAAGCCGTGGGGCCTTGCCGCAACACAAGATTTTACCGCGAAAAGCCTATGGCGGCCCGGGGGCGTCAGGCAGCCTGTTCGAGCAGCAGGGCCACTGCCACTTCGCGGCCTTCCTGCGCCAGGATGTTGTACGTGCGGCAGGCGGCCGGCGTGTCCATGGTTTCCACGCCGATGCGGCGGCTGGCCAGCCCCGCCAGCCAGGCCGGCTTGGGGAAGCGGATGCGCGCGCCGCTGCCGAAGATGACCACCTCGACCTGCAGCTGCGCGAGCATGTCGAAGTGCTCGGGGCCGAGCGCGTCGAAGGAGCCCGCCCAGTCGAGGCGCTGGCCGTTGGAGGCGATCACGACGTTGTGCGTGATCTTGTCGTTGCCCACGCCGATCCAGCCCGGGCCGTGGGCGGTGATCGTCTGGACGTCGGATTGATCGGGCTGGAGTTTCAAGCTGGCGCTGCCGTTTATGGTCAAATTATAGGTTTTCACCCAGCGTCAGCGCCTGCGGAGGGGCTTTGAAGACCGTCCAAAAATCCACCAAGCTGGCCAACGTCCTCTACGACATCCGCGGCCCCATCATGGACGCCGCGCGCCAGATGGAGGAAGAGGGTCACAAGATCATCAAGCTGAACATCGGCAACCTCGCGCCGTTCGGCTTCGATTCGCCCGAAGAGATCCAGCAGGACATGATCCGCAACCTGCCGAATTCGGCGGGCTACTCCGACAGCAAGGGCATCTTCGCCGCGCGCAAGGCGGTGATGCACTACACCCAGCAGCAGGGCATCCATGGCGTGACGCTCGACGACGTGTACCTCGGCAACGGGGCCAGCGAGCTGATTGCGATGTCGACCAACGCGCTGCTCAACGAGGGCGACGAACTGCTGGTTCCCACGCCCGACTATCCGCTGTGGACCGCAGCCACCGCGCTGTCGGGCGGCACGCCGGTGCACTACATGTGCGACGAGGCCAACGGCTGGATGCCCGACCTCGACGACCTGCGCAAGAAGATCACGAAGTCCACCAAGGGCATCGTCGTCATCAACCCGAACAACCCCACCGGCGCGCTGTATTCGGACGAACTGCTCCGGGAGATCGTCGCGATCGCGCGCCAGCACGGGCTGGTGATCTTCGCGGACGAGGTCTACGACAAGGTGCTGTACGACGGCGTGAAGCACACCGCCATCGCCAGCCTGTCGACGGACGTGCTGACGCTGACCTTCAACTCGCTGTCGAAGAGCTACCGTTCGTGCGGCTACCGCGCGGGCTGGATGGTGGTGTCGGGCGACAAGAAGCGGGCCACCGACTACATCGAGGGCCTGAACATGCTCTCGAACATGCGGCTGTGCTCCAACGTGCCGGGGCAGTGGGCGATCCAGACCGCGCTGGGCGGCTTCCAGAGCATCGGCGCGCTGGTCGGCGAGGGCGGGCGGCTGCGCCGCCAGCGCGACCTGGCCTACGAGCTGATCACCGCGATCCCCGGCGTCACCTGCAACAAGCCGCAGGCCGCGCTCTACATGTTCCCGCGCCTCGACCCCAAGGTCTACCCGATCCAGGACGACCGTCAGTTCTTCCTCGAGGTGCTGCAGGAAACCCGCGTGATGCTGGTGCAGGGCACCGGCTTCAACTGGCCGCAGCCGGACCACTTCCGCATCGTCTTCCTGCCGCACGAGGACGACCTGCGCGAAGCCGTGGGCCGCATCGCCCGCTTCCTGGACTCTTACCGAAAACGTCACTCTTCATGAAACCCATCCAAGTCGGCCTGCTGGGCATAGGCACCGTCGGCAGCGGCGTCTTCAACGTCCTCAAGCGCAACCAGGCCGAAATCAAGCGGCGGGCCGGCCGCGGCATCGAAATCGCGATGGTCGCGGACCTCGACACCGCCCGCGCCAAGGCCGTCGTCGGTGACGCTGCCCGTGTCGTCAGCGACGCCCGCGAGATCATCGCCAACCCCGACATCGACATCGTGATCGAGCTGATCGGCGGCTACGGCATCGCCCGCACGCTGATGATGGAAGCGATTGCCGCCGGCAAGCACGTCGTCACGGCCAACAAGGCGCTGCTGGCCGTGCACGGCACCGAGATCTTCGCCGCCGCCCACGAGAAGGGCGTGATGGTCGCCTTCGAGGCGGCGGTCGCCGGCGGCATCCCCATCATCAAGGCGCTGCGCGAAGGCCTCACGGCCAACAGCATCCAGTGGATCATGGGGATCATCAACGGCACCACCAACTTCATCCTCTCCGAGATGCGCGAGAAGGGGCTGGATTTCGACGTGGTGCTGAAGGAAGCGCAACGCCTGGGCTATGCCGAAGCCGACCCGACCTTCGACATCGAAGGCGTGGACGCGGCGCACAAGGCCACGATCATGAGCGCCATCGCGTTCGGCGTGCCGGTGCAGTTCGACAAGGCCTACGTCGAGGGCATCACCAAGCTCAGCGCGCAGGACATCGAGTACGCCGAACAGCTCGGCTACCGCATCAAGCTGCTGGGCATCGCCAAGCGCCGGCCCACGGGCATCGAACTGCGCGTGCACCCGTGCCTGGTGCCGAGCAAGCGCCTGATCGCCAACGTCGAGGGCGCGATGAACGCGGTGGTGGTGCAGGGCGACGCCGTCGGCACCACGCTGTACTACGGCAAGGGCGCCGGCAGCGAGCCGACCGCCAGCGCGGTCATCGCCGACCTGGTCGACGTGACGCGCCTGCACACCGTCGATGCGGCGCACCGCGTGCCGCACCTGGCCTTCCAGCCGGACCAGATGAGCTCCGAGCCGATCCTGCCGATGAGCGAGGTCGTCACCGGCTATTACCTGCGCCTGCGCGTCGCCGACCCGGCCGGCGTGCTGGCGAAGGTCGCGAGTCTGCTCGCCAATGCCGGCATCAGCATCGACGCCATGCTGCAGCGCGAAGCGTCGGCGGTCGGCGGCGAAGGCTCGACCCACACCGACCTGATCCTGCTGACGCACGCCGTGCGCGAAGGCACCATGAACGAAGTGATCGCGCAGATGCAGGCGCTGCCCACGGTGCTCGCACCCATCACGCGCATCCGCAAGGAAGAACTGGCCTGAGGCCGCCCATGCAGTACATCTCCACCCGCGGCCACCCCGACCGCAAGCGCTTCTGCGAAATCCTGCTGGAAGGCCTTGCGCCCGACGGCGGCCTGTACCTGCCGGAAAGCTATCCGCGGGTCGACGCCGCCACGCTGGCGAAGTGGCGCGGCCTGCCGTACGCCGACCTGGCCTTCGAGATCCTCTCGCTCTACATCGACGACATTCCCGCCGGCGACCTGCGCGCCATCTGCCGCAAGACGTACACGCCGGAAGTGTTCGGCACGCGCGAGATCGTCCCGCTGAAGAAGCTGGAAGAGGGCGTCTTCCTCGAAGCCCTGTCCAACGGCCCGACCCCGGCCTTCAAGGACATGGCGATGCAGTTGCTGGGCAACCTCTTCGAGTACGAACTGGCGCGCCGTGGCGAGGAACTGAACATCCTCGGCGCCACCTCCGGCGACACCGGCAGCGCCGCCGAATACGCGATGCGCGGCAAGCAAGGCGTGCGCGTCTTCATGACGTCCCCCAAGGGCCGCATGAGCCCTTTCCAGCAGGCGCAGATGTTCAGCCTGCAGGACGCCAACATCCACAACATCGCCATCGAAGGCGTGTTCGACGATTGCCGGACATCGTCAAGGCCGTGTCGAACGACCTCGACTTCAAGCGCAGGCACCGCATCGGCACCGTCAACTCGATCAACTGGGCGCGCCTGGTGGCGCAGGTGGTGTACTACTTCGCCGGCTACTTCCGGGCGACGCAGTCCAACGACGAGAAAGTTTCCTTCGCCGTGCCGTCCGGCAACTTCGGCAACATCTGCGCCGGCCACGTGGCCCGCATGATGGGCCTGCCGATCGCGCGGCTGGTGCTGGCCACCAACGAGAACGACGTGCTCGACGAGTTCTTCCGCACCGGCGTGTACCGCGTGCGCGGCAGCAAGGACACCTACGAGACATCGAGCCCGTCCATGGACATCTCCAAGGCGAGCAACTTCGAACGCTTCGTGTTCGACCTGCTGGGCCGCGACGGCGCCAAGCTGCGCTACCTGTTCGCCGAGGAACTGGCCGCCAAGGGTGCGTTCGACCTCTCCGGCGACATCGCGCGCGGCCGCGAGCAGTACGGTTTCGTCTCCGGCAAGAGCACGCACGCCGACCGGCTGGCCACGATCCGCGACACCTTCGAGCGCTTCGGCGCCATGATCGATACGCACACCGCCGACGGCCTCAAGGTGGCGCGCGAGCACCGCGATGCGGGCGTCACGATGATCGTGCTGGAGACGGCGCTGCCGATCAAGTTCGCCGCCACCATCGTCGAGGCGCTGGGCCGCGAGCCCGACCGGCCCGCGAAGTTCGCCGGCATCGAGGCGCTGCCCAAGCGCGTGACGGTGCTGCCCGCCGACGCGCGCCAGGTCAAGGACTTCATCGCGGCGCACTGCGCATGAAAGCCATCGGCTTCGCCGGCTTTTCCGGGTCCGGCAAGACCACGCTGGTCGAGCGCCTCATCCCCGCGTTGAAGCTGCGCGGCCTGCGCGTGTCCGTGGTCAAGCACGCGCACCACGATTTCGACATCGACCGCCCGGGCAAGGACACTGGCGGCACCGCGAAGCCGGCGCCTTCGAGGTGGTCGTCGCGTCCGACCGGCGCCTCGCGCTCATGCGCGAGTTCGAGCGCCCCGCGACGCTCACCGTGCACCATCTCCTCGCCGAACTGTACGACGGCGTCGACTGGGTGCTGGTGGAAGGCTTCAAGGCCAGCAACCTGCTGAAGATCGAGGTCTGGCGGCCCGACGCCGGCAAGCCCGCGATGTACCCCGAGGACGAATTCATCGTCGCCATCGCCACCGACGGTCCCGATCGCCTGCCGATGGACACCCTGCGGCCGGTGCTGGATCTCAACGACCCCGACGGCCTGGCGCAGTGGCTGGTCGAGAATGGGGACCGCTTCGACTACGACCCGGAGAAGTACGAGTGAACCGTCCCCCGCTGCGCAGCCTCGACGACGCCCTGCAGGCCCTGCTGGCGGCGGCGCGTCCGCTGGCCGGCAGCGAGAGCGTCTCCACCTTCGACGCCGACGGCCGTGTGCTGGCCGAAGACCTGGTGTCCGCGCTGCAGGTGCCGCCGCAGGACAACAGCTCGATGGACGGCTACGCGGTGCGCAGCGCCGAGATCGCCGACGAGGGCGTGGTGCTGCCGGTCAGCCAGCGCATTCCCGCCGGCAGCGCGGCGCAGCCGCTGCAGCCCGGCACCGCCGCCCGCATCTTCACCGGCGCGCCCGTGCCCGAAGCGGCGGATGCGATCGTGATGCAGGAGGACACCGAAGACCTGGGCGACGGCCGCGTGCGCATCTGCCGCGTGCCTTCGAAGAACCAGTGGATCCGGCGCAGCGGCGAAGACATCACGCGCGGCAGCGTCGTGCTGGCGCGCGGCGACCGCCCGGGCCCCGCCTCGCTCGGTCTCGCCGCCAGCATCGGCATGGACCGGCTGCAGGTCGCGCCGCGGCCGCGCGTCGCGCTGTTCTCCACCGGCGACGAGCTCGTGATGCCGGGCGACGTCGCACCCGAGGCGATGCCCGCCGGTTCCATCTACAACTCCAACCGCTTCTTCCTGCGCAGCCTGCTGCTGCGCCTCGGCTGCGAGGTGCGCGATTTCGGCATCGTGCCCGACCAGCGCGAAGCTACCGTCGAGGCCTTGCGGCAGGCGGCGGCCGGCAACGACCTGATCCTCACCAGCGGCGGCGTGTCGGTGGGCGAGGAAGACCACATCAAGCCGGCCGTGCAGCAGCTCGGCACGCTCGACCTCTGGCAGATCGCGATGAAGCCGGGCAAGCCCTTCGCCCATGGCCGCATCGGCGAGTCGCACTTCATCGGTCTCCCCGGCAACCCGGTGTCGAGCTTCGTTACCTTCCTGCTGCTGGTGCGCCCGTTCCTGCTGAAGCTGCAGGGCGCGAGCCGCGCCACGCCGGAAGCGATGCAGATGCGCGCGCACTTCGACTGGCCGCGGCCGGACCGCCGCCGCGAATTCATCCGCGTGCGGCGCGACGGCCGGGGCGGACTGGAGCTGTTTCCCAACCAGAGCTCGGGCGTGCTGACTTCCACCGTGTGGGCCGACGGCCGGTCGACGTGCCGGCCGGGCACACCTTCAGGAGCGGCGACATGGTGCCCTTCCTGCCGCTGTCGGAGCTGCTGGCATGAACGTGCGCATCCGGTACTTCGCCTCGATTCGTGAAGCGATCGGCCAGGGCAACGAATCCCTGCAGACCGCCAGCGAAACGCTGGGTGCGCTGCGCGACGAGCTGATCGCGCGCGGCGCGCCCTACGACCGCGCGTTGGCACGCGGCAAGGCCGTGCGCATGGCGCTCGACCAGACATGTGCGACGAATCGGCCGCGCTGCGCGAAGGCTGCGAGGTTGCGTTCTTTCCGCCGGTCACCGGCGGCTGAGGCTTCCATGGCCCGCGTTTCGATCCAGACGCACGACTTCGACGTCGCCGCCGAGATCGCGGCGCTGCGCGCGGGCGACGGCGGCGTCGGCGCGGTGTGCAGCTTCATCGGCACGGTGCGCGACCGCAACGACGGCAGCCCCGTCAGCGCCATGGAGCTGGAGCACTACCCGGGCATGACCGAGAAGGCCATCGAGGCGATGATCGACGAGGCGCTGCGCCGCTTCGACATCCGCGCGGCCCGTGTCATCCACCGGGTCGGGCCGCTGCAGGTGTGCGACCAGATCGTCTTCGTCGCGGTGACGTCGGCGCACCGCGGCCAGAGCTTCCAGGCCTGCGAATTCCTGATGGACTACCTGAAGACGCAGGCGCCGTTCTGGAAGAAGGAAAGCACGCCGCAAGGCGAGCGTTGGGTGGATGCGCGCGTGGCGGACGACGCGGCGCTGGCGCGGTGGGGGATCACCGCGGGCAACGGGTAGGCTCCGTCACCGTCATTCCCGCGAAGGCGGGAATCCGTGGCTTTCGTCTTCACGCCGTCACTGGATCCCCGCCTGCGCGGGGATGACATGGCATTGCGGTGGCGCCGCGCGCCATGTCATTTCGGCACGAACCCGCTCGCCTTGATGATCCGGTCCCGGTCTGCGTGTACGTCTTCACCCGGTTCGCGAACTGCGCCTGAGGCTGGTAGCCGACCGTCAGGCCCATCGCCACCAGCTTTTCGCGCACGTCGGGCATGGCCAGCACCTTCGCCAGGCCCTGGTTGAAGCGCTCCAGCACCGGCGCCGGCGTGCCGGCGGGGGCGAAGAAGCCGTAGTAGGGCAGGTCTTCGAGGCCGGCAACGCCCAGCTCCGCGAACGTCGGTACGTCCGGCAGGATCGCCTGGCGCTTGTCGCCGATCACGGCCACGATGCGCAGCTTGCCCGCCCGGTGGTTCTCGATGAAGTCGGGGACACCCGCCACGCCCGAGCGGATCTGGTTGCCCAGCATGTCGGCCATCATCGGCGCGCCGCCGCGGTACGGCGCGGCCTGCAGGTCGAGCTTGTACTTGGTCGCCACCATGCCGACGAGGAACTCGGGGATGGAGCCGGGCGCGGGGATGCCGATGGTGTCCTTGCCGCCGTTCGCCTGCACCCACGCCATGTACTCGGGGACCGACTTCGCGGGCGTGCCGCCGGACAGCGCCAGCGCATTCGCGAAGGTGGCCGTGCCGGCCACCGCCACGAAGTCGGTCGCCGGGTCGAAGCCCGCGTTCTTCGTCACCAGCGGCAGGATCGAGATCGAGTGGTCGTGGCTCAGGAAGAAGGTGTGGCCGTCGGGGGCCGCCGCCTTCAGGGCCTGCGCGGCGATCTGGCCGCCGGCGCCCGCGCGGTTCTCCACCACCACCGGCATGCCGAGTAGGTCCTTCATCTTCTCGGCCAGGATGCGGGCGATCGCATCGGAGCCGCCGCCCGGCGGGAAGCCCACCAGGATGCGCACGGCCGTGCCGGACTGGGCCTGCGCCAGGCCGGCGGCGACGGTGAAGAGGCCGGCGAGGAGGGCGCGGCGCAGCGGTCGGAAGGTGGAAGTCATGGCAAAAGCATAGCGAAAGCCCGCTCAGGCGGACTGACGCAGAGATGACGTGGCGCGGGCCGGCGGCACGAACGCGGCGCGCGCCTCGTCCTCGAGCTCGCCGGTGAGCAACTGCAGCAACTGGAGCAACTGCTCCTGCTGCTCCCGCTCCAGCGGCGCCATCAGGCGCTTGTACGCGCGCTCGGCCGGCTTCTGCGCCTCCTGCAGCAGGTCGGCGCCGGCCGGGGTGAGCGCCACCGAGACGTTGCGCTTGTTGTCCGGCGCCGGGCAACGGCTGACGAACCCGCGCGTCTCCAGCCCGCGCAGCACCCGCAGCACCGTCACCTTGTCGAACCCCAGCGCGCGCGCCAGGCTGGACTGGCCGAGGCCGGGGTGGGCCTGCAGCACCGTGAGCACGCCGAACTGCGCGGGCGTCAGGCCCAGTCGCGGCAGGCATCCTCGAACACCGCCGCGGAGATCTGGTGGGCCCGGCGCAGCAGGAACCCCGGCCGCGCGTACAGGCGCGCCAGGCTCGGGGGTGACTTCGATGGTGCTGCCACTTGGAACGGTCCGGTGATGCGGTTGGGGACGATTGTGCCCTGCCGACCCCCTGCGCGGCATGTTGGCATGCCTACCCGGACGTATGCCCGCGGCGGCCGGGGCCCGCTAGTTCAGGTACTTCGGGCGGCCGTCGTCGCCCTCGAGCGCGCCCTGCTCGCCGGGCGCGGGCTGCACGAAGGGCTCGCGCCACTGCGACTGCAGCATGGCCCGGTCCAGCAGGTGCATCAGGCCCTGCATCAGCTTGGGCTGCATCTCCATCTGGAAGCTGCGCGGCTTGGCGTCGCCGTTGGCGGGCGGTCGCTCGTTGAAGTTCAGCTTGAGCGGCCCGTTGGCCGGGGGCGTGGCGTCGACGTCGGTCACCAGCAGCGGCTCTTCGCCCAGCGGCAGGGCGGCCTGGCCTTCCTTGTAGGGCGTGTCGAAGTCGGCGTGCTGCAGGAACTCTTCTTTCCGGAAGTCGGCCAGCATCTTCTTGAGTTCCGGGTTCGCGCCCGCAAGTGAGGCACCGGCGGACTCGAGCTTGAGCAGGTGCTCGGTCAGCAACTTGGTCAGCAGCGGCCACAGGCCCACCATCAGCCGGCGCGTGAGCCACATGCGCATCTCCTCGCCGTCGGTGGTGTTGATGCGCATCAGGATGCGGTCCTGCTCGGGCAGGTAGGTGACCGACATCTGGTGAATCTGCATGGCGGTTGATTCTAGTCATGCACCGTCGCCGGGGGTCCGCACACTGGCCTTGAAAACCACGGCACCACGCTTATCTGGGCTGTAACGAGGTATTTCCCATGCGACTCGACAAACTCACCACCAAGTTCCGGGAAGCGCTGGCCGACGCCCAGAGCCTGGCGCTGGCCAACGACCACGCCTACATCGAACCGCCGCACCTGCTGGTCGCGATGCTGCGCCAGGGAGGACGGCCCGCGCGCGCTGCTGCAGCGCGCCGGCGTCAACGTGCAGGGCCTGCTGGCGGGCGCCGAAGCCGCCCTGCACAAGCTGCCGCAGGTGCAGGGCCGGGGAGCAGGTCCGGGTGGGCCGCGACCTGGTGAGCCTGCTGCAGGCCAGCGAGAAGGAAGCGCTCAAGCGCAACGACCAGTTCATCGCCGGCGAGCTGTTCCTGCTCGCGCTGGCCGACACCAGGCAGGACATCGGCCGCATCGCGCGCGACAACGGCTTGTCGCGCAAGTCGCTCGAGGCCGCCATCGATGCCGTGCGGGGAGGACAGAACGTGGACAGCGCCGATTCCGAAGGCCAGCGCGAGGCGCTGAAGAAGTACACCATGGACCTGACCGAGCGCGCCCGCATGGGCAAGCTCGACCCGGTGATCGGCCGCGACGAGGAAATCCGCCGCGCCATCCGGTGCTGCAGCGGCGCACCAAGAACAACCCGGTGCTGATCGGCGAACCCGGCGTCGGCAAGACCGCCATCGTGGAAGGCCTGGCGCAGCGCATCGTGGCCGGCGAGGTGCCGGAGACGCTCAAGGGCAAGCGCGTGCTGTCGCTCGACATGGCGGCGCTGCTGGCCGGCGCCAAGTACCGCGGCGAGTTCGAGGAGCGGCTGAAGAACGTGCTGAACGAACTGGCCAAGGACGAAGGCCGGACCATCGTCTTCATCGACGAGCTGCACACCATGGTGGGCGCCGGCAAGGGCGAGGGCGCGATGGACGCGGGCAACATGCTCAAGCCGGCGCTGGCGCGCGGCGAGCTGCACTGCGTCGGCGCCACGACGCTCGACGAATACCGCAAGTACATCGAGAAGGACGCCGCGCTCGAGCGCCGCTTCCAGAAGATCCTGGTGGGCGAGCCGACGGTGGAAGCCACCATCGCCATCCTGCGCGGGCTGCAGGAGAAGTACGAGGTGCACCATGGCGTGGAGATCACCGACCCGGCCATCGTGGCCGCGGCCGAACTCTCGCACCGCTACATCACCGACCGCTTCCTGCCCGACAAGGCCATCGACCTGATCGACGAGGCCGCCTCCAAGATCAAGATCGAGATCGACTCCAAGCCCGAAGCCATCGACCGCCTCGACCGCCGGCTGATCCAGCTGCAGATCGAGCGCGAAGCCGTGCGCAAGGAGAAGGACGAGGCTTCGCAGAAGCGCTTCGGCCTGATCGAGGAAGAGGTCGCGCGCCTGCAGAAGGAGATCTCCGACCTGGAAGAGATCTGGAAGTCGGAGAAGGCGCAGGCCCGGGGCAGCGCCAACGTCAAGGAAGAGATCGACCGGCTGCGCCGCGAGATCGAGGAATCCACGCGCAAGGGCGACTTCAACAAGGTCGCCGAGCTGCAGTACGGCAAGCTGCCGGCGCTGGAAAAGCAGCTGAAGGAAGCGCAGGCCGCCGAGACCACCAAGGGCAAGAGCGGCCGTCCGCAGCTGCTGCGCACGCAGGTCGGCGCCGAGGAGATCGCCGAGGTGGTGGCGCGGGCCACCGGCATCCCGGTGTCCAAGCTGATGCAGGGCGAGCGCGAAAAGCTGCTGCAGATGGAAGACAAGCTGCACCAGCGCGTGGTGGGGCAGGAGGAGGCGATCGAAGCGGTGGCCAACGCCATCCGCCGCTCGCGTTCGGGCCTGTCCGACCCGAACCGGCCCACCGGCTCGTTCCTGTTCCTCGGCCCCACCGGCGTCGGCAAGACCGAGCTGTGCAAGGCGCTGGCGAGCTTCCTGTTCGACACCGAGGAGCACCTGATCCGCGTCGACATGAGCGAGTTCATGGAGAAGCACTCGGTGGCCCGCCTGATCGGCGCGCCGCCCGGCTACGTGGGCTACGAAGAGGGCGGCTACCTGACCGAAGCGGTGCGCCGCAAGCCCTACAGCGTGATCCTGCTCGACGAAGTCGAGAAGGCGCACCCGGACGTGTTCAACGTGCTGCTGCAGGTGCTCGACGACGGCCGCCTGACCGATGGCCGGGGGCGCACGGTGGACTTCAAGAACACCGTGATCGTGATGACGTCCAACATCGGCTCGCACATGATCCAGGCGATGGTGGGCAAGCCGTACGAGGACGTCAAGGACGCGGTGTGGGACGAGCTGAAGAACCACTTCCGCCCCGAGTTCCTGAACCGCATCGACGAGACGGTGGTGTTCCACGGCCTCGGCGCGGAGCACATCGCGAAGATCGCGAAGATCCAGCTGCGCGTGCTGGAGCAGCGGCTCGCCAAGATGGACCTGGCGCTCGAGGTCTCGCCGGCGGCACTGGAAGAACTCGCCAAGGTCGGCTTCGATCCGGTGTTCGGCGCGCGGCCGCTCAAGCGGGCGATCCAGCAGCGCATCGAGAATCCGCTGTCCCGCCTGATCCTCGAAGGGCGTTTCCCGCCGAAGAGCCGCATCCCGGTGGAGGTCGACCCGGTGCGCGAACCGGGCGTCTTCCACTTCGGGAACGCGCAGCCCGCCCCCGAGGCGGAAGCGGTTTGACGCAGGGCGGCACAATGGGAGCCATGGCTCCCCTCCTGACCTTCCTCGTCCGCGTGCTGCTGGTGTGCGTGGGCCTCGTGTTCGCGGGCATCGTGGCTTGCTTCTTCGTGCTGATGCTGTGCATCTGGCTGCTCGGCGCCGCACGGAACACGGTCACCGGCAAGCCCGTGACGCCCTTCGTGGTGCGCATGGGGCCGCGCGGCGCCTTCGAAGAGATGATGCGGCGCGCGCAGTCGCAGCAGCAGCCCGCCAGCCGCACGCCGCGCGCCGACGAGGCGGCGGGCGTGCGCAGGGCTATTGGGGATGTGACGGACGTGGAGCCGAAGTAGAAATCGGGAGCGGACTTCCGGAACGCAGAGGGCGCAGAGGATTCGCAGAAAACGCAGAAAAGTCAGGAGAAAACTTCAAAAGGTTTTCGGTTTCCTTCTGCGAATTCTGCGTAATCTTTGCGCCCTCTGCGTTCCGGAAGTCCGCTCCCGCTCCCGTGCCCGCTCCCGCCTCCTACATCCCCGCCGCCAGAAACCCCCGTCCACCCGGATCGTCTCTCCCGTCACGTACTTCGCCGCCGGTGACGCCAGGGTAGATCGCCGCCCCCGCGAGCTCGTCGAGGTCGCCGAAGCGCCCCATCGGCACGCGCGAGATCGCGCGCTGCTTGCGCTCGTCGCTCATCGAGTCCTTGTTCAGGTCGGTCATGAAGAACCCCGGCGCGATCGCGTTCACGCGCACGCCGCGGCCGCCCCATTCGGACGCCAGCGTTTCGGTCATCGCGACCACGCTGTGCTTGCTCATGGCGTAGATGCCGTTGCGCGCGAAGCCCCGGAACGACGCCAGCGAAGCGATGCTGATCACGCAGCCGCTGCCGCGCGACAGCATCCCGCGCCCGAACCGGTGCTGGCGAACCACACGCTCTTGGTGTTGGTCGCCATGATCCGGTCGTAGTCCTCCGGCTCGTAGTCTTCGGCGGGCTTGAGGCTCATCACGCCCTGCGCGTTGACCAGATGTCCGGCACGCCCACCGACATGGTCACGTTGCCCACGAACTCCTGCAGCGCGTCCATGTCGGTGGCGTCGACCGGAAAGGCGCGCGACGCGGCGCCGAGGGCCCGCAGCTGCCCGCAGGCGCCTTCCAGCACGTCGGCGCGGCGCCCCGCCAGTGCACGTCGGCGCCCGCTTCCGCGAGGCCCACCGCGATGGCGCGGCCAATGCCGGTGCCGCCGCCGATGACGAGCGCCTGCTTGCCACGCAGGCCGAATCTGCTTTCCAGTTTCATGGTCTCCTCCTGATCTAGGTGTGTCCGAGCCGTGCCGACATCTCGCGCGCCAGCGCGGCCAGCGGCGCCCGCACGGCCGCGAGCTTCTGGTGCGTCATGCGCTGCTTCGGCCCCACGACGCACATCGAGCCGATGACTTCGCCGGTGTGGCAGAAGACAGGCATCGCCACGCAGCGCAGGCCTTCGAACTGTTCCTCGTCGTCGATCGCGTAGCCGGCGTTGCGGATGCGGCGCATCTCCGCCTCGAAGGCCTTCACGGTGGTGATGGTCTTGGGCGTCAGGGGCAGCATCGGCTCGCGCGCCAGCGCCGCCCGCACTTCGACGGGGGACAGCCAGCCGCCGATGGCCTTGCCCACTGCCGTGCAGTACATCGGCCGCTGCCCGCCTACATCCTGCACCACGCGCACCGGCCCGTCGCTTTCGCGCTTGGCCGCGATCGTCACGATGCCGTCGACCCACGCCGCCAGGCTGCTGCCTTCGCCCGTCTCGCGCGACAGGCGTTCCAGCAGCGGCTGCGCCATGTCGCCGAGCTGCGCCACGCTCCACTTGCGCCCAGTGAGCTGGTGCGGCTTGTGCGAAAGCGTATAGCAGCGCGCCTCTTCCTCCCGGTGCAGCCATCCGAGCGAGACGAGCGTCTGCAGCAGGTGGTGCGCGGTGCTGCGGTGCAGCCCGAGGCGGCGCGCGACCTCCGCCGCCGGCATGGGCGCACCTGCCGTTGCGAGCAGTTCGATCATCGACAGCCCGCGTTCCAGCGAACGGTGCGTCGCGCTGCCGGTGGCCTCTTGTTTCATGGTCTGCAACACTGCTCCGCTCTGCGTTTCATTTGCTAGATTAGCAGCAGCGGCCGCATTCCAGCAAGGCCCGCACAAGGAGACGACATGAGAGGGATTCCGATCACGCGCGGCGCGCTGGCCTTCGCGGGCTTGCTCATGGCGGTCGCGCACCCCGCGGCGCAGGCGCAGGCGGCCAAGACCTATTCGCTCAAGTTCAACCACGTGCTCGGGCCCAAGGAGCCGTACCACGAGGGCTTCCAGAAGTGGGCCAAGCGCGTCGAGGAGCGCACCAAGGGCGGCCTGAAGATGGAGGTCTTCCACAGCGCGCAGCTGGGCAAGGAGGAGGACATCATCGAGCAGATGCGCCAGGGCGCGAACCCGGGGCAGAACACCGACTCCGCGCGCCTGGGCAACTACGTGCCGCAGCTCGCCGTGATGAATGGTCCCTACTTCGTCGAGACGCTCGAAGAGGTCGCCAAGCTGCGCCGCGCGCCCAGCATCGTCAAGTGGCAGGAAGAACTCGCCAGCAAGCACGGCCTCAAGGTGGTGTGCTTCAACTGGGTGCAGGGCTACCGCCACTTCTTCACCAACAAGCCGGTCGCCAAGCCCGAAGACCTCAAGGGCCTGCGGGTGCGCACGCCGCCCGCGCCGATCTGGCAGGAGTCGGTGCGCGCGCTCGGCGCGTCGCCGGTGGCCATGGCCTTCGGCGAGATGTACCCGGCGCTGCAGCAGAAGGCCATCGACGGCGTCGAGCTGGTCTACAACAACATCCCCGGCGGGCGCTTCTACGAGGTGCTGAAGCACGCGACCGAGACGAGGCACATCATGCTGATCAACTTCCGTGCGGTCGGCAGCAAGTGGTTCGACACGCTGCCCAAGGACTACCAGGCCGCGCTCGTCGAGGAGTGCGACAAGGCCGGCGAGGAAACCAGCCGCGAGATCCTGAAGTCCGAAGCCGAGGTCAAGCAGCAGCTCAAGGCGCGCGGCATGACGGTGGCCGACAACATCGACTGGCGCCGTTCCGCCGGGCCGGCGAAAAGGCCTACGAGCAGCTGAAGCTGGTGGACGCGAAGAACGCCGTCCACAGGGAAATCGGCAAGAAGTAGGCGGCCTATGGCAGCGTTGTACCGCCGCTTCTGCGCCGTCCAGGCGGTTTGGGCAGCGGCCTTCCCGGTCGCTATGGTGGCCCTGATCTTCGTGGGCGGCGTAGCGCGGATGGCCGGCTACCCCCTCAACTGGACCGGCGACGCCGCCACCGCGCTGTTCGCCCGGGCCTGCTTCCTGTGCGCCGACATCGCGTGGCGGCGCAACAGCCTCATGGCCATCGAACTGGTCACCAGCCGCCTGCCGGCGCTCGCGCGGAAGGTGCTGCGGCTGGCCAACTACGGGCTGATCACCGTGTTCCTGCTCTACGTGGCGGGGTGGGGCACCCGGCTCTCCCGGATCAGCCGGGCGCGCAGCTTCCGGGCATTCCCGAGGTGAGCTACTCGTGGGTCACCATGAGCTTCCCGGTGGGCGCCGCGATGCTCCTCGTCACGACCTTCCTGAAGGTGCGCGACGAGCTGCATGGCAAGGCCGCGGTCAACGTGGCCACGGACGTGCTCTGATGCTGATCGTCCTGATCGCCTTCGCGGTGCTGCTGCTGGCCGGCATGCCGATCGCCTTCGCCGTCGGCATCTCCGGCTGCCTGTTCTTCCTGCAGCATCCCGAACTGCCGGCGACCATCCCGGTGCAGCTCACCGTGACGGGCACGCAGAACTTCGCGTTGCTCGCGGTGCCGCTGTTCATCCCGGCCGGCAACGTGATGAACAGCTCGGGCATCACCACGCACCTGCTGAAGCTCGCGTCGGCGCTGACCGGCCGCATGTGGGGCGGCCTGGCGCAGGTGTCGATCGCGCTGTCCACGATGATGAGTGGCGTCACCGGCTCCTGCATCGCCGACGCCGCCATGAACTCGCGGCTGCTCGGCGCCGAGATGCTCAAGCGGGGCTTCTCGCGCGGCTACGCGGCGGGCGTGATGTCCTTCGGCTCGCTGATGGCGCCGATCATCCCGCCGGGCATCGGCTTCATCTTGTACGGCACCGTGGGCCGGTGTCCATCGGGCGCCTGTTCGCCGCCGGCGTGATCCCGGGCCTCCTGCTGTGGGCGGCGCTCGCGGTGACCATTTCGGTCACCGCCCGCAAGCGCGGCTACCGGCCGGAAAGGCAGCAGCGTCCCAGCCTGCGCGAGCTCGGCTCCATCTCGCGGGCGGCGATCTGGGCGATCCTCTTCCCGGTCATCCTCCTGTTCGGCTTGCGCATGGGCGTGTTCACGCCGTCCGAGATCGGCGCCTTCGCCGTCGTCTATGCGGCTGCGATCGGGGTCTTCGTGTACCGCCAGCTCAAGCTGCGCGGGATCCGCGAGGCGCTCGAGGGCAGCCTGGTGGACATCGGCGCCGTCATGTTCCTGCTCGCCCTGTCCGCCATCTTCGGCTACGGCGTCGTGTTCGAGCGCATTCCCGAAGTGATCTCTGCCGGCGTGCTGGGCATCACGGAAGACCCCGACCTGATCCTGGTGCTGATCGTGCTGATGATCCTCGCGGCCGGCACCTTCATGGACGGCGCGGTGCTGATCATCATGCTCACGCCGATCTTCCTGCCGCTGGTCACGAAGGTCGGCGTCGACCCGGTGCACTTCGGCCTCGTGTTCATCATCGCCGCGACCATCGGCAACTTCACGCCGCCGGTGGGCGGGGCCATGTTCGTGGTGTGCCAGATCCTCAAGTGCCCGATCGGCGAGTACACGCGCGAATCGCTGCCGTTCCTGATCGCCGTGTCGGCCGTCACGCTGCTCCTGATCTTCGTGCCCGAGGTGGTCATGTTCCTGCCCGATTTGCTGTTCGGCGCGGAGTGACGGTCGGGCCCGGCCGATTGGAGGGCAAAGTGTTAAAGCGACTTCCTACGGCCGCGTAGGAGCGCAACTACAACGCCAGACTCTGCAGCGGCTTACTTTGTCAACGGGCCGTCATGGCCCGCAAGCAAGAGTACGCCGTGCAACTCGTACCAGTCCTGCCACCGAGCTGGAGCAAGACGCGTCCAGGGAGCAGCTGCGCTTGCGCGCGATCCGCATCGGCATCGCCGACGACCACCCGATCACGCGCACCGCGCTGAGGGCCTGGCTCGACGAGCAGGACGGCATGCAGGTGGTGGCGGAGGCCGCATGCGGGCGCGACGCCATCGACCTGGTGCGCACGCAAGCCCTCGACATCCTGCTGCTCGACCTCGACATGCCCGGCCAGAGCGGGATCGATGCGCTGACGATGATCAAGGCCAAGGCGCCGCACGTGGGCGTGCTGATCCTGTCGGGCTACCCGGAGCAGCAGTACGCCGTGCCGCTGATCCGCAACGGCGCCAGCGGCTACCTCAACAAGGCCTGCGACCCCGGCGAGATCGTGCTCGCCATCCGCCGCGTGGCGCAGGGCAGCCGGTACATCACGCCGGCGGTCGCCGAACTGCTGGCCACCCAGTGATCACGCCGCCGACGCGCGGCCTGCACGAACAGCTTCGCCGCGCGAACTGCAGGTGTTCCTCAAGCTGGCGCAGGGCAAGAGCGCGGCCGAGGTCGCGAGCGACCTGTCGCTGAGTGCCAAGACCGTCAGCACCTACCGCGCGCGGTTGATGGCGAAGCTGCAGGCGCGCAGCAACAGCGACTTGACCTACTACGCGCTCAAACACCAACTCCTCGACTGACCGGCCGACGGAACAGCCGGTGCAGCAGCGCCCGCAGCCACTGCTGCGCCGGGTCGCGCGCCGTGCTCGCGTGCCAGACCAGCCGCACGTCGTAGAGCGGCGCGTCCGGCAGCTTCCAGACGCGGACGTCGCGCTGCGCCAGTGCGGCCGCATACATCGACGGCACGATGGCCACCAGGTCGGTGCTGGTCACCACGTCGGGCAGGGCGCCGAAGTGGCGGCCGCGCAGCATGATGCGGTCGGCCAGCTTCATGCCGACCAGCATCTGCTCGACGCTGCTGTGGAAGGTGGCCGTGGGAGAGGCCAGCACCAGCGACGCCGTGGCGAGCTGCGCGCGCGTCAGTGAGGCGCCGGCGCGGCCGTTTGCAGGCCGCCAGCCGGCGGCGGAGATCGCCACGTACGGTTCCCGGAACAGCAGCTCGGCCTGCACGCCGCGGTGGCGCGGCTGCAGGATGCCGATGGCGCAGTCGATCTCGCGCGTCTCCAGCGCCGTCGCCACGTCCGCGGCGGCCACCGAGATGTTGGAAATCCGCGTGAGCGGCGCCTGCTCGCGCAGCGCCGCTGCGAGCCCGGGCAGGAACAGCATCTCGCCCAGTCGGACAGCGACAGCCGCCACGTGGTGTCGCTGCGCAACGGGTCGAAGTCGTCAAGCCCGGTGACCAGCGCCTCCAGCGAACGCAGCTGCGCCAGCACGCCGGGCGCCACCTGCTCGCACAGCCGGGTGCGCTGCAGCCCCGCCGGCGACCGCACGAACAGGTCGTCGCCGAAGAAGCGCCGCAGCCGCGCCAGCGCGTTGCTGGTGGCCGATTGCGAGAGCGACAAGGTCTTGGCGGCGGCGGTCACCGAGCCGGTGCGGTGGATGGCGGCGAGGACCCGCAGCAGGTTGAGATCGAGTTGCCGGAAGTTCATCAGGGTTGTCCCGGATCATGGATGCCGTGAATGTAGGCCATCCACACAATCCATTCGCCAAATGCCCGCGGCTTGCGTAGATTGGCGCCGCCATGGCCGAACGTTCCTTTGCCGCCGAAGTCACCAAGCTGCGCCTGGGTGAGGGCGAACAGTTCCACGGCGAGGGCATCCTCGCGGTGACCAAAGCGCTGCTGCAGTCGGGCGTCTCGTACGTCGCCGGCTACCGTGGCGCGCCGATCTCGCACCTGATGGACGTGCTGGCGGACGCCAACGACATCCTCAAGGAGCTGGGCGTCCGCTTCGAGCACAGCGCCTCGGAAGCGACCGCCACGGCAACGCTCGCGGCCTCGGTCAACTATCCGTTGCGCGGCGCGGTCACCTTCAAGTCGACCGTCGGCACCAACGTCGCCTCGGATGCGCTCGCCAACCTGGCGTCGGGCGGCGTCACCGGCGGCGCGCTGCTGATCGTCGGCGAGGACTACGGTGAGGGCTCCAGCATCATGCAGGAGCGTTCGCACGCCTTCGCGATGAAGTCGCAGGTGTGGCTGCTGGACCCGCGGCCCAACCTGCCCAGCATCGTCGCGGCGGTGGAGCAGGCCTTCGAGCTGTCGGAAGCGAGCCGCACGCCGGTGATGCTGGAGCTGCGCATCCGCGCATGCCACGTGCACGGCAGCTTCACCGCCAAGGCCAACAAGCGCGCCGAATTCACCTTGAAGGATGCGATCGAGCAGCCGCGCCGCGACACCGAACGCATCGCGCTGCCGCCTTCGACCTACCTGCACGAGCAGGAGAAGATCGCGCAACGCTGGCCGGCGGCCGTGCGCTTCATCCAGAGCGCGGGCTCAACGAGTTCTTCGCCGAAGGTGCGCAGGATTTCGGCATCGTGCTGCAGGGCGGCATGTACAACGGCGTGCTGCGCGCGCTCGAACTGCTCGGGCTGGCGGACGCCTTCGGCAACTCGCGCGTCCCGCTGTACGTGCTGAACGTCACCTACCCGCTGGTCGATGCGGAGTTCACGCGCTTTTGCGCCGGCAAGCGCGGCATCCTGCTGGTGGAAGAGGGCCAGCCCGACTTCATCGAGCAGGCGGTGCACGCCATCCTGCGCAAGGCCGACGTGCAGACCGGGGTCCACGGCAAGGACTTCCTGCCGATGGCGGGCGAGTACACCGGTGGCGTCGTGCTCAAGGGCGTCGCCGGCTTCATCCGCCGCTACGCGCCGCAGTGGCTGGAGGGACGCGAGCTGCCCGCCGCCGCGCGTCCCGCGCCTGCGCCCGCGCTGCTGGAAGGCAACCCGAACGCCATCGCCATCCGTGACGCGGCCAGCCAGTGCATGGCCGCCCGCCGTCGTTCTGCACCGGTTGCCCCGAGCGGCCCATCTTCACCGCGATCAAGCTGATCGAACGCGAGCTGGGCCCGCACCACGTCAGCTGCGACATCGGCTGCCACCTGTTCTCGATCCTGCCGCCTTTCAACATCGGCGCCACCACGATGGGCTACGGCTCGGGCTGGGCCGGCGCGGCGGCGCTGAACACCACCGAGACCGGCAAGCGCACGCTGTCCATCATGGGCGACGGCGGTTTCTGGCACAACGGCCTGACCAGCGGCGTCGGCAACGCCGTGTTCAACCAGACCGACAACGTGCTGGTGGTGATCGACAACGGCTATTCGGCGGCCACCGGCGGGCAGGACCTGCTGTCGTCGAAGGCGGCCAACCCGATCCGCGCCACCAACCACCCGATCGAGAAGGCTGTGCGCGGCGTCGGCGTCGACTGGGTGCGCACCGTCAGCAACACCTACAGCCTGGAGCAGATGCGCGACACGCTGCGCGAAGCGCTGACCACCAAGGCCAAGGGGCCCAAGGTGATCGTCGCTTCCAGCGAGTGCATGCTGAACAAGCAGCGGCGCGTGAAGCCCCCGGTGCGAAAGGCCATCGCCGGCGGCGAGCGGGTGGTGCGCGAGCGCTTCGGCATCGATCCCGACACCTGCACCGGCGACCACTCGTGCATCCGCCTGTCCGGCTGCCCCTCGCTGACCATCAAGCCGAACCCCGATCCGCTGCGCCGCGACCCGATCGCCAGCGTGGTGGACTCCTGCGTGGGCTGCGGCCTTTGCGGCGAGGTCGCGCACGCGGCGGTGCTGTGCCCGTCGTTCTACCGGGCCGAGATCATCAACAACCCGACCCGCTGGGACCGCTTCAGGCAGCGGCTGCGCACGCGCGTGATCGGCTGGCTGCAGGCGCGGATCGAGCGCCGGCTGGAAGGGCTCGCGGCATGAGCACGCAGCCCAAGGCCATCACCATCGCGCTGCTCGCCATGGGCGGCGAGGGCGGCGGCGTGCTGGCCGACTGGCTGGTCGACCTGGCGGAGCACAACGGCTTCGTGGCGCAGGCGACTTCGGTCCCGGGCGTCGCGCAGCGCACCGGCGCCACGGTGTACTACCCGGAGATGTTCCCGCGTGCGTCGGTTCCCGACGGCGCGCTGCCCGTGCTGGCGCTCGCCCCGGTGCCCGGCGAACTCGACGTCGTGCTTGCCTCCGAACTGATGGAAGCGGGCCGCGCGCTGCAGCGCGGGCTGGTCACGGCGGAGCGCACGACCTTCATCGCCTCGACCCACCGCGTGTATTCGATGACCGAGCGCACGGCGATGGGCGATGGCCGCGTCGACGAAGGCAAGCTGCTGGACGGGGCGAAGGCCGCCGCGCGGCGCTTCGTCGGGGCCGATTTCGCCGCGCTGGCCGAGCGCGCCGCCGGCCCGATCGGCCCGGCGCTGTACGGCGCGCTGGCGGCCTCCGGTGCGCTGCCCTTCACGCGCGAGCAGTTCGAGGAGACGATCCGCCGCGGCGGCGTCGGCGTGGCGTCCAGCCTGAAGGCTTTCGCCGCCGGGTTCGAGGCCGCGCTGTCGACCGCACCCGCCGTCGTCGAGACGCCGGCGGTCGCCCCCTTGGGCCCGCGGCTGGCCGCCGTGCAGCAACGCATCGCCGCGGAATTTCCGCCTGCCGCCCACGACGTGCTGCGCCACGCCGCGCTGCGCCTCGCCGACTACCGACGTCGCCTACGCCGGCGACTACCTCGACCTGCTGCGGCCCCTGCGCGACGCCGGCGAGGTGCTGCCCGAAACCGCGCGCCATCTCGCGTTGTGGATGACGTACGAGGACGCGATCCGCGTGGCCGACCTCAAGACGCGCCGCAGCCGCTTCGACCGCGTCGCCGGCGAGGTGCGCCTGTCCGGCGAGCAGCTGCTGCAGATCAACGAGTTCATGCACCCGCGCACCGAGGAGATCGCCGACATCCTGCCGGCGTCGCTCGGCCGCTGGCTGTTGCGCTCGAACATGGCGAAGGCCACGCTGGCCCCGTTCACGCGCAGCGGCAAGGTGGTGCGCACCAGCACGTTGCGCGGCTACCTGCTGCTGTACGGCATCGCCGCCATGCGGGCCATGCGGCGGAGCTCGCTGCGCTTTCACGTCGAGCGCGAGCGCATCGCCGCCTGGCTGGCCGAAGTGCAACGGCTCGCCGCCACGCACCCGGCCCGGCGCTGGAAGTCGCGCGTTCGCAGCGGCTGGTCAAGGGCTACGGCGATACGCATGCGCGCGGCTGGGGCAACTTCCAGCGGCTGATGGCGCAGGTGCCGCGGCTGGAGGCCGATCCGCACGGGCCGCAGCGCCCGGGGAACTGGCGCGTGCCGCGCTGGCCGACGACAGCGGCCGCGCGCTGGAGCAGATGCTCGGGTCTGCCTGAATGGACCCGTCGCGAATCCCTGTGTATGTTCGAAGCCCACACGAAGGAGTGAGACGATGATGATCAAGCCGACCCTCATGGCCAAGGCGGCCGCGCTGCTGCTCGCCGCCGGTTTCGCCGCCGGCGCCGCCGCCCAGAAACCACCTTGCGCCTGGTCAGCGCCTTCGCCGAGAACGGCATCTACGTGCAGCGCCTGCAGCCGTGGATCACCAAGTTCAACGCCGAAGGCAAGGGCGTGCTGCAGATCAACTTCATCGGCGGCCCGAAAGCGATCCCGACCTTCGAAGCCGGCAACGCCGTCAAGACGGGCGTGGTCGACATGGCGCTCAACACCGGCGCGTTCTACACCAACGTCATGCCCGAGGCCGACTTCCTCAAGCTCACGCAGGTGCCGATCGCCGAGCAGCGCAAGAACGGCGCGTTCGACGCGATCAACAAGGTGTGGAACGAGAAGGGCAACATGCAGTACCGGCGCGGATGGTCGAGAACCAGCCGTTCCACATCTACACCAACAAGAAGGTCGACAAGCCCGACCTCACCGGCCAGAAGATCCGCATCACGCCGGTGTACCGCGATTTCTTCCAGGCCCTGAACGCCAACGTGATCACCACCGCGCCGGGCGAGGTGTACACGGCGCTGGAGCGCGGCGTGGTCGACGGCTACGGCTGGCCCATCGGCGGCATCTTCGACCTGAACTGGCACGAGAAGACCAAGTTCCGCATCGACCCCGGCTTCTACGACGCCGAGGTGTCGCTGATCATGAACCCGGCCGCCTTCAAGAAGCTCACGCCGCCGCAAGCCGCGTACCTGCAGAAGCAGCTGCTGGCGCTGGAAGCCGAGAACACCTTCTGGGCGAAATACACCGCCGATGAAATGGCGCGCCAGGAGAAGGCGGGCATCCAGACCATCAAGTTCGACGCCGCCACCACCAAGTCCTTCATCGACAAGGCCTACCAGGTCGGCTGGGCCAGCGCCGAGAAGCAGAGCCCCGAGATCGCCGGGCGCTTCAAGCCGCTGTTCGCGCGCAAGTGAAGGGCGGGTTCTCCGCGGCCTGGGGCAAGCTGCTCGCGGGCCTCGCCCGGCCGGCTGCGCGATCATGTTCGCCATGATGCTGGTCATCGTGGGCGACGTCGCGCTGCGCAACATCGCCATCCCCGGCCTGCCGCGCGGCCTCGCGTGGAGCAACGAGGTGTCCGAGCTGATGCTGTACCTGATGACGATGCTGGTCGCGCCCGGCTGCTGCGGCAGGGCCAGCATATCCGCGTCGACATCGTGCTGCAGGCGCTGCCGCCGCGGCTCGCCCGGACGCTCGAATGGGTGGGCGACGGCATCGGCCTCGCCTGCTGCCTGTTCATGGCCTGGTACGGCACCGTCGCCGCCTGGTCCAGCTACAAGGGCGGCGCGCTCAGCATCAAGACCCCGGTGACGCCGGAGTGGTGGTCGCTGGCGCCTTTGCCGATCGTGTTCGCGCTGCTGTCCATCGAGATGCTGTTCCGCATGAAGCGCCTGCATGAAGGCGTTCGCGGTCCCCGCCACGACGCGGTGAGCGCGGCATGAGCCGCCGGGCCGACCCAAGGCGAATCCCGCAGCGCGTAGCGCGGAGGATCGTCCAGTGACCGGCGGCTGGGTCCTGGCCGCCTGGCTGATGCTCGGTGGCTCCACGGTGCTGCTGTTCATCGGCATGCCGGTGGCGCTCACCTTCATCACCGTCAACATCGTCGGCGCCTGGCTGTACATGGGCGGCGAGGCCGGCCTCGCGCAGCTCGCGCGCAGCAGCGTCAGCTCGGTCACCGCCTTCTCGCTCACGCCGATCCCGCTGTTCGTGCTGATGGGGGAAGTGCTGTTCCACACCGGGCTTGCGCTGAAGGTGATCGAAGGCATCGAGCGCCTGATCCGCCGGCTGCCCGGGCGGCTGGCCGTCGTCGCGGTCGTCGCCGGCACCGTGTTCTCCGCGATCTCCGGCTCCACCATCGCCACGACCGCGATGCTCGGTTCGCTGCTGCTGCCGGTGATGCTCTCCAAGGGCTACCACCCGACGCTCGCCACCGGCCCGATCATGGCCATCGGCGCCGTCGACATGCTGATCCCGCCCTCGGCGCTGACGGTGCTGCTCGGCTCGCTCTCCGGCATCTCGATCTCCAAGCTGCTGCTCGGCGGCGTCGTCCCCGGCGTGATCCTGTCGGTGGCGTTCGTGCTGTGGATCGTGCTGCGCGTGCGCATCACGCCTTCGCTGGCGCCGACCGACGACGACCAGCCCAGCTACACCGGCTGGGCGCGCTGGCAACCGTTCTTCGCGTACGTGCTGCCCACGCTGTCGATCTTCGGCGTGGTCGTCGGCGCGCTGGCACAGGGCTGGGCGACGCCGACCGAGTGCGCGGCGCTCGGCGCGTTCGCCACCTTCGTGCTGGCGATCTGCTACCGCGCGCTGACGTGGGACGCGCTGGTGAAGGCGCTCAAGGGCACGGCCGGCATCTCCGGGATGATCCTGTTCATCATCCTGGGCGCCACCACCTTCGCGCAGATCCTGTCGTTCTCGGGCGCGAGCAACGGGCTGGTGCAGCTGATCACGGGGCAGGGCTGGTCCACCGGCATGATCGTCGCCGGCATGATGCTGATGCTGATCTTCCCGGGCATCTTCGTCGACCAGGTCAGCATGATGATGATCACGCTGCCGATCTTCATGCCGATCGTGCAAAGCCTCGGCATCGACCCCGTGTGGTTCGGCGTGATGTTCCTGATCTGCATGCAGCTCGGGCTGCTGCTGCCGCCGCACGGCCTCTTGCTGATGACGATGCGCGGCGTGGCGCCGCCGGAAGTGACCATGGCGCACATCTTCCGCGCGGTGGTGCCGTACGTCGCCATGAGCCTGCTGCTGCTGGCGGCGGTGTTCTGGCTGCCCGAAGTCGCGACCTGGCTGCCCAAACGTTTCGGCTAGGAGTCGGCGCGCGCCTACGGACAAGGGCGCGCGCGCGGGATTCAATGGTTCATCCCCTGCCCAGAGGTGTCCGATGAGCCCTTTCCCCACTTCCGAGAATCCGCCTGCCGCCGCCGAACGCAACGAGCAGATGCCGCTGGGCGACCACCCGAGCTACGATGACGTGCTCGACCCGGCCGTCCAGTACACCTTCCCGGCCAGCGACCCGATCGCCGTCGACGCGTGCTGCGCCGACGTCGACGCCAAGGGACAGCCGTCCCATTCCTGAGGAGCCTCCATGCAATACATCAACCAGCTCGGCCCGGTGGCCGCCCTTGTCGCCGGCATCCTGATCCTGGTGATGCCCAAGCTCCTGAACTACATCATCGCCCTCTACCTGATCATCATCGGGCTGGTGGGGCTGTTCGGGAGATAGCGCCTCAGGCGGGCGGGGTGGTGTGCTGGGCGTACAGCTTCTGCATGCCGCCCAGCCAGCGGTCGTAGTCCCGGGCCTTGGCCAGAAGTATTTCGCCACCTCCGGGTGCGGCAGCGCGAGGAATTTCTCTTCGCGCATGGTCTGGACCACCACGTCGGCCACCTGTTCCGGCGTGAGCACGCCGTTGACGCCGGCGGAGCCGGTGCCGTCCCGGGTCATGTCCGTGGCCACCGACTGCGGGCACAGGCACGACACGCGCACGCCCTTGCGTCCGTAGGCGATCCGCAGCCACTCCGCGAACGCGACCGCGGCGTGCTTGGTCACGCCGTATGGCGCGGTCTCGACGATGTTCAGCAGGCCGGCGGCGGACGCCGTCACCAGGAAGTAGCCTTCGCCGCGTTCCACCATCTCGGGCACCACGGCGCGCGCCGCCCACACGTGCGCCATGCCGTGCACCTGCCACATCTTGTCCCAGAGGGCGTCCTCGAGATCGATCCCGCCCATGCGCCCGAGGATGCCGGCGTTGGAAAAGTAGATGTCGATGCGGCCGAAGCGCTCGCGCGTCGCGCGGACCAGCGCCGGATGTCGCTCTCGCGGCTGACGTCGCAGGCGACGGCCATCGCTTGCGGGCCGATCGCGGCGGCGACGCCTTGCGCGCGCTCGAGGTTCAGGTCCGCGACGACCACGCCCAGCGCGCCTTCCCGCGCGAACCGTTGCGCCATGCCGGCGCCGATGCCGCTGGCCCCGCCGGTGACCACCGCCACCTTGTCCCTGATGTCCATGCATGCCTCCGTTGACGCGCCAGTATCCGGTGCGCCGGCGCCGCCGCCAGCCACCGAGGCGACAGTATCGCGCACGGTCGCGTAGCCGTTTCGCCTACGGCCGGGCGGGCGGCCGCCGCACTTTCCTTGGGCGGCGCCGCCGCAGGCACGCGACGCGGGCGTCCTACGCGCCCACCCCGGGGTGCTCGCGATCATCCACTCCAGCAACAAACACACGGAGAGACGGCAATGACCGCCATCGCACAGGATTTCTGGCAAGAGCAGGCAGACGAACCGGAAGTGCGCATCGACGCCCGCATCGACCCCGAGGTCGAAGATGCCTACTGGCAGGGCGTCTACTGGAGCCAGCCGCATTACCGCGCCGAACTCGGCTACGACGACTACGCGCCGGCCTACTGCGTGGGCTACATCGGCTACGCGCAGTACGGTGGCCGTTTCGCGGACTCCGAGAAGTGCCTCTGCGCCAACTGGATCCGCATCAAGGGTGATTCGCGCCTGACGCTGGACGATGCGATGGCCGCGATCCGCGCCGCCCGGGACCACGCCGAACAAGCCCAGGTCGCGATGGACGAGGAGGACGAGCAGCTCGTGCAGGATGCGATGGCGGGCCAGCGCGCCCAGCAGCAGCGCCAGCCTGCATACGCGGCCGCCTGAGAGCCAGTCCTACAAGGTGGTGTCGCGCTTCGGCGCAACATCGCCGCATGACCCAAGCGTTTTCCGTCGAGGATCTCTACCTTCACCGGAAGGTGTCGGAGCTCGAAGGCAGCCCCGACGGCGACAGGATCGCCTGCACGCTGCGCTCCGTCGACCGTGATGGCGACAAGTACGTCACCTGCATCTGGAGCGTCGCCATCGACGGCAGCGGCGCGCGCCAGCTCACGCGCGGCCCCGGGCAGGACAAGTCGGCGCGCTGGTCGCCCGACGGCAAGACCGGGCGTTCCTTTCCGACCGCGCCGGCAAGTCCGCGCAGGTCTTCCTGCTGGACGTGGATGGTGGCGAGGCCCGGCAAGTGGGCGAGCTGCCGGGCGCCGTGGGCGACTTGCGCTGGGCGCCGGATGGCAACTCGCTGGTCGTGTCCGCCGCGGTGCCGGTGGACCCCGACTGGCGCGGCGACCGCGCCCGCGGACGCAAGCCCGGGACGGCCGGTGTCCGGCCCGAGGTCTCGTGGAAGCTTCCGTACAAGACCGACGGCATGGGCTACATGCTCTCCCGCGAGATCCACCTGTTCCGCCTCGACACCGCGACCGGCGAGCACCAGCAGCTCACCGACGGCCCGTTCGACGCGCTGGCCTTCTGGCCCTCGCCGGATGGCGCCCACATCGCGTACAACCGGACGCGCTCCGGCCGCTTCTCGCACCGTACCGACCTGTGGGTCTGCGGTGCGGACGGCAGCGGGGCGCGGCAGCTCACGCGCGATTTCGCCACGGTGATGAGCCCGGCGTGGTCGCCGGACGGACGCTGGATCGCGTTCAGCGCCACGGGCGACGAGGGCGACGCGCAGACCAACCTGTTCGTGATGGAGTTCGGCAACGGACAAGTGCGCCGGCTCGGGGACGAGAACGTGCAGGTGGCCGACCCGCTGTCGGTCCGCTGGGCGAAGGACAGTGCCTCCCTCACCTGCACGCTCGCGCGGCGCGGCCGCCACCAGGTCGCACGCATCGCCGTCCCCGGCGGCAAGGTGGAGGTCCTGTGCCACGGCGACCGGCAGCTCGGCGGCTTCACGACCTGCGGCGACCAGCTGGCGTATGCGATCGAGCATCCGTCCTGTCCGAGCGAGGTGCACGCGTGCGCGGCGGACGGCAGGAGCGAACGGCAGCTCACCGACTTCAACCCGTGGTGGAAGGACCGCGCGCCCGTGCTGGCGGAGACGTGGAAATTCCGCGTGCCGGACGGCAAGGGCGGGATCGAAACCATCGAAGGCTGGCTGTTGCGGGCCGAGGGCAGCCAGGTCCGCTGCCGCTGCTGAACGACGTGCATGGCGGGCCCGCGTCGTATGCGCTGCTGGACTTCGACACCAATGTCTACTGGCAGGTGCTGTGCGCCCGGGGCTGGGCCGTGCTCGCGCTCAACGCCGTGGGCTCGGCCAGCTATGGGCGCGAGTTCTGCGACCGGCTGGCCGGCCACTGGGGCGAGTACGACCTGCCGCAGCACCGGCGGCGGTGCGCCAGCTGCAGGAGGAGGGCGTCTGCGACGAGCGCGTGGCGATCGCCGGCAAGTCGTACGGCGGCTACCTCAGCGGCTGGACGATCGGCCACTGCAACCTCTTCCGGGCGGCGGTGGTGATGGCGCCGGTGGGCAACATCGAGACGCACTACGGCACCTCGGACGGCGGCTACTACGCCGACCCCTACTACATGGGCACGCCGCCCCGGATCGACCGCGAGGTCGCCAAGCAGCTGTCGCCGATGCGCTGCGTGGAGAAGGCGACCACCCCCACGCTGTTCATGCAGGGCGCCGACGACGAGCGCTGTCCCAAGTGCCAGTCGGAAGAACTGTTCGTCAGCCTGATGCGCGCCGGCGAGACGCCGACCGAACTGGTCCTCTATCCGGGCCAGGACCACCACTTCCTCGGGGAGGGCGCACCGTCCGCCCGCGAGGATGCGGCGAGGCGGATCATCGACTGGATCTCGGCGCACATTGACCGGCCCGCCGCGCCGCTGGAACAGGACGCAAGGCAAACCGCGGGCGAGGACGCCTAACGCGAGGAGACCAGCCGCAGTTGCTCTTCGAGCGCGGCCAGAAAAGGCACCGCCCGCGATCAGCTTGGCGGCGGCGGTTTCGTGTCGCACCACTGCACGCGGTCGACCTCCGGGAATTCCTTCAGGCGGCCGGAACGCGGCGGCCACTCCATCTCGAACAGGTTGCTGTGCAACTGCGAGGGATCGGCGTCGCCCTCGAACGCCCGTGCGGAAATGCGCTTGCCGCTTTTCTGGCGCAGCTCGCCGAGCGGCAGGAAGGGCGGGGTGGCGACGAAGCCGGTTTCCTCGGAGAACTCGCGCCGCGCCGCGGCCAGCGGGTCTTCGCCTTCGTCGATCTCGCCCTTGGGCAGGGTCCAGAGGGCGGCGTCACGGCGCGACCAGAAGGGCCCGCCGGGGTGTGCGAGCAGCACTTCAAGCGCCGGTCCGCGCCGGCGGTACATCAACAAGCCGGCGCTGCGGATGATGGCCACCTCGGCAGTGTACCGGCCGGAAAGCCTTCAGCGCGCGTCCCGGCCCGCCTCGTCGGGCGGCGTGGCCTGGCGGTCGTCCGGCAACTCGCCGCGCTTGCGCTGGCGGATCAGCGCTTCCAGCGCCGTGTCCGCGCCGTTGCCGCTGGAGTGCCCCGGGACCGGCTGCGGAATGACCGGCACCTCTTTCGACGGTTCCGCGCTCATTGGCCGGGGCCTTCCGACGGGTCTTCGCCTTCACCGACCTGGCGGCGGTGCTGCTTGGTCTGGGTCTTCAGCTGCGCGAGGGCGCTGGCCGCGCCTTCGCCCGAGGCGCCGGCGTGCTGCTGCTCGCCGGTGGAGCCCTGCGGGTCGTTGGCGCCGCTGGCGCCGCTGCTGTCCCGATGGACTGGTGGGTGTTGCTCATGGTCGGTCTCTGAACCGGCCCGGGAACCATTGCCTCAGCCGTCCCTGCATTGTTCGCAGCGCCGGGAAGCTCGTCCGTCGGAACAGCGAAGCGCGGCGTGTAGGAAAGTTTCCAGAGGCTCAGCCAGACGTTTTTCCCTGGAAGCGGCTCGGCGGCTGCCCCATGGCGGACTTGAACATGGCGGTGAACGCGCTGTCGCTCGCATACCCGCTGGCGGCGGCCACCTCGCTGACCGGCGTGCCGCGCGCCAGCAGCGGCAGCGCATGGGCCAGCACGGCCTGCTGCCGCCACGGCTGGTAGCTGGTGCCCAACTGGTCCCGGAACAGGCGCGCCATGGTGCGCTCACTGGCGCCGACGTCCGCCGCCCACTGGGCCAGCGTGGCGCGCTGCGCCGGCGCGCGCAGCACGGCTTCGCACAGCGCCCGCAGGCGCTTGTCGCCGGTCTGCGTCGGCGGCAGCGGCACGCCCAGCGGTTGCGCGGGAGCGGCCTGCAGTTCGTCGAGGACGAGCGCGGTGAGCAGCGCCTTGCGGGCCCGAGCGAGTCCGGGCTCGTCGAGCGCCGGAATCAGCTCGCGCAGCAGCGGCGACACCACGAGCGCGCGGCATTCGGTCCATCCTGCCGGCGTCGCCGAAGCGTCGATGTAGAGGGTGCGGAATTCCGCCGTCTCCAGCACGTGCACCGAATGCAGCGCGCCGGGCGCGATCCACACGGCCCGCGAGGGCGGCACGATGTACGTGACCTCGCCGCTGCCGCCGTCGGTGGCGGCCGTGCTCACCTGCACGATGCCGCTCGCGCAGTACGCGAGTTGGGCCCACGGGTGGCGGTGCGGGTCGAAATGCGCATCGGCCTCGATGCTGCGAGAGCGCACCCGCACCGGGTGGGCCCGGGTCGGCCGGAAGGGGTCGGTGTCGTCGAGCGGGACGGGACGCGAGGAACGGGATGGGCGCATTGGCCGATTTTCGCGGAATGCTGTCGTTTTGTCGCATTCCAGAAACGGGGCGCGGCGGCTACGATTCCCGCATGAGTACCGCCGCCTCCGCCGCGTCCCCCACCGTTCCCTTGCGCGCCGATGCCGGCGTGATCGGCCTGGTGGGCATCGCCCACATGATCAGCCACTTCAGCCAGCTCCTGCTGGCGCCGCTGTTCCCCCGGCTGAAAGACGCCATGAACGCCAGCTACACCGAGCTCGGCTTCCTGATGACGGTGTTCTTCGTCGTATCGTGCGCCGTCCAGACGCTCTCGGGTTTCCCGGTCGACCGCTTCGGGCCGCGTCCGATCCTGTTCGGCGGGCTCGGGCTGCTGGCGCTCGCCGCCTTCGGCTACGCGGCCAGCCCGAACTACTGGGCGATGGCCTTCTTCTCCATCGTCGCGGGCGTCGGCAACGGCGTGTTCCATCCGGTCGACTACACGCTGCTCAACCGCAAGGTCAGCGCGCCGCGCCCGGGCCATGCGTACAGCTTCCACGGCATGACCGGCAGCCTCGGGTGGGCGCTCGCACCTGCCTTGCTGGTGCCGCTGGCGATCGCCTTCTCGTGGCGCTGGGCGCTGGCGGCCGCGGGCACGCTGGCGCTGGTCGTGCTCGCCGTGCTGTGGCTGCAGCGGGACAAGCTGGCGCTGGCGCCTTCCGCGCCGGCGACGGCGCAGGGCAAGGTCGGCGAACGCGGCTACGACTTCCTGCGCATCCCCGCCGTGTGGATGTGCTTCGCGTTCTTCTTCTTCTACGCGGTGGTGCTGAGCGTGGTGCAGGCTTTCGCGCCGGAGGCGGCGCGCCACCTGCACCAAAGCCGGTGGCGCTCGCCGCCATGTGCCTGACGGTCTACATGGTGTGCAGCGCGGGCGGCATGGTGGTGGGCGGCTTCCTCGCGTCGGACCCGGCGCGGTGCGAACGCGTGGTCGGCGCAGGCTTCGGCGTGGCGGCGCTCGTCGCGCTGTTCATCGGCTTCGGCCCGGTGCCGGCCCTGCTGGTGCCCGCGCTGTTCGGCGTGATGGGTTTTGCCAGCGGCATCGCCGGGCCGTCGCGCGACCTGCTGGTCAAGCGTTCGACGCCGGAGAACGCCACCGGCCGCGTCTACGGCGTCGTCTACTCGGGGCTGGACATCGGCCAGGCGCTGGCGCCGCTGGTGTTCGGCGCGCTGATGGACCACCGCAGCTACCGGGGCGTCTGGCTCGGGCTGGTCATCATGCAGGGCGTGCTGATCACCAGCGCGTTCAACGTGCGGCGTGCGCGGCGGACGGCCCTGGCGCCGGCTTGATCGTGCCGTTACATCGGCGCGCTATCCTGTCGCCATGTATGCCTCGTATTTCGGGCTGAAGCAGGAGCCGTTCTCCATCGCGCCGGACCCGCGGCTGCTGTTCATGAGCGAACAGCACCGCGAGGCGCTGGCGCACCTGCTGTATGGGGTGCAGGGCGGCGGGGGCTTCGTGCTGCTGACCGGCGAGATCGGCACCGGCAAGACCACCGTCTGCCGCTCCTTCCCGGAGCAGGTGCCGCCGAACGTCAACCTCGCCTACATCTTCAATCCCAAGCTGACGGTGCTGGAGCTGCTGGACACCGTCTGCCACGAATTCGGCGTGCCGGTGCCCGCGCGGGAACGCGCCGCCACCGTCAAGGACTACCTCGATCCGCTCAACGCGTTCCTGCTGCAGGCGCACGCGGCGGGCCGCAACAACGTGCTGGTGATCGACGAGGCGCAGAACCCGGCGCCCGAGGTGCTGGAACAGTTGCGGCTGCTGACCAACCTCGAGACCAGCGAGCGCAAGCTGCTGCAGATCATCCTGATCGGCCAGCCCGAGCTGCGGACCATGATCGCGCAGCCGGAGCTCGAACAGCTGGCGCAGCGCGTCATCGCGCGCTACCACCTGCAGGCCCTCGGCGAATCCGAAACGGCGCAATACGTGCGGCACCGGCTGGAAGCCAGCGGGCTGCAGCGGCCCATGCCCTTCAACCGTTCCGCGCTGCGGCGCGTGCACGCGGTGGCGGGCGGCGTGCCGCGCCGCATCAACCTGCTGTGCGACCGGGCGCTGCTCGGCGCTTATGCGGGCGGGCAGTCGGACGTGACCCGGGCGGTGATCGACCGGGCCGCGGCGGAGGTGTTTCCCCGCGCCGCCCGGCCGGCGCCCGCGTGGCGGCGTACCGCCCGGGCCAGCGGCCCGGGCTCGCGGCCGGAGCGGGCATTCTGGCCGCAGCGACGCAGGTGACTTCGACTTCTCCGCCGACGGCCGCGCTGCCGGTGCGGGCCGTGCCTGCGCCCGCGCCCGCGCCCGGGGCGCCGGCCCCCGTGCTGGTGGCGGCGAAGGCGCCCGAGGCGCAGCCCGCGCCGGCGGCGGTGGCCGCCGCCCCGACGCTGCTGCGCGACGAGGAAGCCGCGTGGCGCGAACTGGCGCAGGCCTGGAAGCTCCAGCCCGGCGCCGGTGAAACCTGCGGTGAACTCGAGAAGGCGCAGGTGTTCTGCTTCAGCAAGAACCTGAGCCTGGCAACGATCCGCCAGTTGGCGCGACCGGGCATCGTCACGCTCGACGCGGGCACCGGCAAGCCGTCGTACGCCATCCTGAGCGCCGTGACCGAGCAGACCGCCACGCTGCGCGCGGCCGGCACCGAACAGACCGTCACGCTGGCCGCGCTGGCGCAGCGCTGGCAGGGCGACTTCGGCACGCTCTGGCGTGCGCCGGAAGGCTACCGCGGCGAACGCGCCATCGATGGCAGCCGCGGCCCGGCCATCCGCTGGGTGGCGACGCGCCTGGCGACGCTCAAGGGCGCGCCGCCGCCCGCCGCGGAACCTGCGCTGGACACCGGGCTGAAGTCCGAGGTGCGGGCCTTCCAGCTCGCGCAGGGACTGCCGGCCGACGGCCGCCCCGGGCCGCTCACGTACATGCAACTGAATCGCGCCAGCGGGGTCGACGAACCCCGGCTGCGCACCGACTGAGGCCGGACCATGTCGTACATCCTCGATGCCCTGCGCAAGGCCGATGCCGAGCGCGAGCGCGATCCCGCCCGCGGCATCCACGCGCAACCGCTGGCCGGGCTGCCGGCGCCGGAAAGGGCCCCGCGCAGCTTCGCGTGGGTGGGCGGCGCGGCCGCCGGCCTGGCGTTCGCCGCGGCGGCGGTCTACCTGATGCGGCCTGCGCCTCCCGCGCCGGAACCTGTGGGCGCTGCGGTTTCGATGCCGCGCGAAGTGGCCGTGCCCGCGGCCGTCGTGCCGCCAGCGCCCGCGCCGGTGGCGGATGCGGTGGTGCCGGCGGCGCCTCCCGCTCCGCCCGCACCGAAACCCGTTCCGGTGGCGAAGGTGGTGCCGGCCGCGGCGCCGCTGCGCCCGACGGTCGTCGCGCCAGCGACGCAGCAAGTGGCGGCCGCCCCCGCAGCCGCCGTGCTCAAGGCGCCGGCCGCCGAAGTCGCGCCGCGGGTGCTCGCGATGAAGGACCTGCCGCCGGACGTGCAGCGTGAACTGCCCAAGCTCGCGATCACCGGCGGCGTGCATTCGGACAACGCCGCGCAGCGCATGCTGATCGTCGGCGGGCAGGTTTTCAGCGAAGGCGCGACGCTCGCGCCGGGCGTCGTGCTGGAGCAGATCAGCGCCCGCGCCGCCGTGCTGCAGTTCCGCGGCCACCGCTTCAGCGTCGCCTACTGAGCCAGCGCCACCCGGTGGGCGATCCCGACCAGCAGCGACAGCGCCGGCAGCACCGCCAGCGTGAGGCGCGTCCAAGTCGGAAGGGCCGTGGTGGACAGCAGCCAGCCCAGCGTGACCAGCGCGGTCGGGTCCGGCATCAGTCCGAACACCTCCGCGCGCCGCCAGTCCTGCGCACCCCATGCGGTCGCGAGGGGAAGCAGCACCAGGCCCGCGATCATCAACGCCACGCCGCTGCGGCGGAACGCGGCCGACGGTTCGCGCACGGGCAGCCAGGCCGCGCCCGCGCACCCCAGCGCCTGGACGCCGCAGGCGCCCGCCAGCCACGGTGCGCCGAGGAAGATCTCCGCATAGCGGGTCCAGTGGAACGCCCAGCCGGCGACGGCCCGGGCGGCGGCGAGCAGCAGCAGCGCGGGCCGCGGCTTCGCGATACGCGAGAGGAGCGCCAGGCCCGCGAGCAGCGCCGGCACCTGCGCCGGCCACGCCGCCTCGTTGTAGCCGGCCACCAGCCGCGCGTACACCCGCGGCGAGAACATCAGGAAATCGGACAGGCTGTAGGTCCACCACTCCATGGCGTCACAGCCCGGCGATGAAGTCCGCCATGCGCTTGCGCAGCGGCGCATCCGGCATCGGCCCGCGCGCCGCCGCCATGTTCTCGCGCACGTGGTCGACCCGGCTGGTGGCGGGGATCGCGCACGTCACGGCCGGGTGGCTCACGATGAACTTCAGGACGAACTGCGCCCAGCTCGCGCAGCCGATCTCGCCAGCCCGGGGCGGCAGCCGGTGCCGCTGCAGCCGGCGCAGCAGCGCGCCTTCCCGGAAAGGCCGGTTCACCAGCACCGCGATGCCGCGCTCGGCCGCGAGCGGCAGCAGGCGCTGCTCGGCTTCGCGGTCCACCGGGTTGTAGGTGAACTGCACGAAGTCGAGGCGGTGCGTGCGCATCACCTGTTCGAACTCGCGCTGGCGGCGGCCCTCGGACGTGGTGATGCCCGCGTAGCGCAGCCGCCCCGCGGCCTTCATCTCGTGCAGCAGCGGCAGCTGCTTTTCCCGAGCCAGCAGGTTGTGGACCTGCAGCAGGTCGAACCGCGGCACCTGCCACAGGCGACGGGAAGCTTCCGCCTGCGCGGCGCCGTCGCCGCTGGTCCAGACCTTGTCGGCTGCGAAAACCATTGGCGCGCCGCGCAGCGCGCGCAAGCCATCGCCGACCACGCCCTGCGACGACCCGTACATCGGCGACGAATCGATGAGGCGCCCGCCCGCCGCGAAGAACGCGGCCATCACTTCGGCGCATTGCGCGCGCGCCGGCGCGTCCGGCCCGACATTGAACGTGATCCATGTGCCGAGGCCCACCAGCGGCAACTGCTCGCCGCTGGAAGGGACGGCGCGCGCGAGCGGCGCGGGCTGCGCGAACAGGTTTCCCGCGGCCAGCAGCGGCGGCAGGTGCAGCAGGGTGCGGCGCTTCATGGTGAACGCAGGCTAGCACGCACCGCCGCGGCGAAGTAGCATCGCTCGCATGCGATACAAGTCTTGGGTGCACGGCCTGCTGGCCGGCTGCATGGTGGTGCTGGCGGGCGCCGCCTGCGCCGACGAGGCGCTGTGGAAGCTGCTGCAGGGCGGTGGGCAGGTGGTCATGGTCCGGCATGCGCTGACCGACCCGGGCGTGGGCGACCCCGACGGCATGAAGCTGGAAGACTGCGCCACGCAGCGCAACCTCAGCGAGCAGGGCCGCGGCGAAGCGGCGCGCCTTGGCGAGGCCTTGCGCGCCCGCCGCGTCCCCATCGCGGGCGTGCTCTCCAGCCCTTGGTGCCGCGCGCTCGAAACGGCGAAGCTCGCGCTCGACCGGCCCGCGCAGGTGCAGCCGGCGCTCGGCAACGTGTTCGGCCGCCCCGAGCGCAGTGCGCAGCAGGTGGCCGAGCTGAAGAAGCTGGTGCAGCGGCCGCGTGACGGCAACCTGTTCCTGTTCACGCACGGTTCCACCACGCTGGCGCTGACCGGCGTTTCGCCGGGCACCTCGGAAATGGTGATCCTCACGCCGCAGCAGGGCGGCTTCCGCGTGGCCGGGCGCCTCGCGGTGCGCTGAGCCTCAGTGCTCCGCCGACAGCACCGCGCGCGGCGCCTGGAACACCGACCAGCGGCCGTCCTTGAAGAGGTACAGCCCCGATGAGAGCCGGCTGCGGTCGTTGGCCGCATACAGTGCCGCGGCGCTGAAGCGCAGGCTGGTGAGCGCGACCTCGTCGTCGGCGCGCGCGAACACGAGTCCTCCGCGCTTCGGCACCGCCACCACCACGCCCTGCGGGTAGTTGCGCAGCTGCTCTTCCCAGAACGCGCGGTCGAGGAACCAGCTGCTATCGAGTTCGGGCGCTTTGCCGCGCACCTGCATCAGGCCGCCGCTCCGGGGTTCGGCCACGGGGCTGCCGTAGCGCCGGCGCAGGTTGCCGACGGCGTGCTCCAGCGCTTCCTCCGGCGTGAGGCGCAGCCGCTGCAGGTCGCCGGGCACCGCGCTCTGGACCCGCCGCTCGCCGTCGAACACCAGCCGCAGGTGCATGTCGCCGAGGTACTGGAACCAGCTCGCTTCGAATTCGATGTCGCGGCCGTCGGCGAGCGTGGCGGCGATCTTGCCGAAGGGGTGCAGCGCTTCGTCCTGCTTGTTCGCGCCGGGCGTTTCGCGCAACACCACCAGCAGGTTGGCGGTGCTCACCTCGAAGCGCTCGGCCTCGCTTTCGGAGGTGGCCGCGCAAGCGCTGGCCAGCGCGCCGAGCAACAGGGCGCAGGCGCCGGCACGCCGCAGGAGTTTCTTCATTTCTTTCCCTCCGTCCTCGCGACCATCGTGCAGCGGAGGCGCGCGCCGCGCAAGGCGCAACGTGTTCATGCGAGGTACGGGTGCGCAAGCGCGTGGGCGATGCGCAACGCCATTCGTTACCCTTCTTGCGCCACCAGCTGAACATGTAATGGATGCGGTGCGTAGCATCCACAGCCTTCGTAGTTCATCCTCAGAGGACGCTTCCATGGCACTGCAATCTCCCTTCTTCAACAACAACAAGCGCGAGCCGGATCCGTACCCGCGCCAGGCATCAGCCCCAATGCAGCCGCCGTGGGGACCCCCGCGCCGCCTACGAGCGTCACGCCCGCCGCCAGCCAGCCCGCCGCGCCCGCGGCGACCGCATCCTCGGCGGGGCTGAAGGAAGGCGAGAGCAAGCTCACCGTCGGCCCCAACATCAAGCTGAAAGGCGTGGAGATCACCGACTGCGACACGCTCGTGGTCGAAGGCTCGGTCGAAGCGACGATGGATTCGCGCGTGATCCAGATTTCGGAACGCGGCGCGTTCAAGGGCTCGGCCGACATCGACGTCGCCGAGATCCGCGGCCTCTTCGACGGCAACCTCACGGTGCGCCAGAAGCTCGTGATCTATTCGACCGGCAAGGTCAGCGGCAAGGTGCGCTACGGCAAGCTGGTCATCGAGGAGGGCGGCCAGCTCTCGGGTGAGATCGAGTCGGGCACCGCGGCGTCCGCGGCCGCGCGCCTGCCGGCCACCGGCGCCGTGCGCACCGGCCTGCAGCCGGTGGTCTAAGGGCTCAGACGGCGCTCTTGTGCCGCGCGATGCAGGTGTCCAGCACCTCTTCGTGCGGCCGTTGCCACCAGTTGCCGGTGGAGAAGATCTCGACTTCGCTGTAGCCGGCGAAGCCCTGCGCCTCGACCCAGCCGCGGATGCGCGGGATGTCGATGACGCCGTCGCCCATCATCCCGCGGTCGTTCAGCAGGTCGGTGGTGGGCGTCATCCAGTCGCAGACGTGGAAAGCCAGCAGCCGGTCCTTGCCGGCGCGCGCGACCTGCTGTTCCAGCTTCGGGTCCCACCACACGTGGTACACGTCGACGGCGACCCCGAGCGCGCCCGTGCGCCGCGGGTCGAGTTCGTCGCAGACGTCGAGCGCCTGTTCCATCGTGTTGATGCACGCGCGGTCGGCCGCATACATCGGGTGCAGCGGTTCGATGGCGAGCGGCATCTTCGCCTGCTTCGCGTACTCCAGCAGTTCGGCGATGCCGTCGCGCACCGGGTTGCGGGCCAGCGCGATGTGCTTGTGCGCGGCCTTGCCTTGCAGCGCGCCGGGCAGCGCGCCCACCACCAGCACCGGCAGGTCGCATCCAGTTCGCGCGCTTCGTCGACGGCGCGCCGGTTGTCGTCGCGCGCGGCCTGCAGGCCCGCGGCATCTACGGCCGGGAACATGCCGCCACGGCAGTAGCCGGAGAGCTGCAGGCCGTGCTGCTTCACCAGCTTCGACACCGTGGCCGGGCCGGCGGCCTGCACCGGTCGCGCCAGGGGCGAGATCGCTCGGATGCCGCGTTCGACGCACGCTTCGATGATTCGCGGCAGCGGCAGGTCGGCGCCGTTGCTCTTGCGGATGGTGGCCGTGTTGATGGACAGCCAACGGTGGTCTTGGGAAAAGTCGCGCATGGTTTCTCAGGGGAAGGGGTGCGGCCGCGCCGCCACTGGCGGACGATCGCGGCGTTGTCGAGGTCGCCGTCGCCCGCGTCGACCGCGGCGCGCATCAGGCGGGCATGGGTTTCGGAAAGAGGCAGGGGCTGGCCCGCGGCGCCCGCCGCCTCGAGCATCAGGACTACGTCCTTCAGGTGCTGGCGGATGCGCGACTGCGGCTCGAACCGGCCGCTCACCATCAGCGGGCCCTTGATCTCGGCGGCGGCGGAGCGCGCCGGCGTGGCCAGCACCAGCGCCGGGAAAGGTTTCGGGCGCGATGCCCGTGCTTTCGGCGAAAGCCATGCCCTCGGCCAGCACGGCGCGGTTCAGGCCCAGCACGAGGTTGGTCGCGAGCTTCGCCTTGGCGGCCATGCCGGCGCCGCCGACGTGCACGCGCTGCGCCGCGATCGCATCGAAGAGTGCGGCGTTGTCCGCGATCGCATCCGCTTCGCCGCCCAGCAACAGGGTCGCTTCGCCGGCCGCGATCTGCTGGCTGGAACCCGACAAGGGGCCTTCGATGAAGGCGATGCCGCGCTCGCGCAGTCGCAGCGAAAGCGCCTGGAGCGTGGCGGGTGTCCCGGTGGAACAGTCGACGACGGTGCGCACGCGGTGCCCCGCGGCCAGCAGCGCGTCCGGCTGCTCCAGCACGAAGCGCACGTCGTCGCTGTCGAACACCGCCAGCAGCACGGTTTCGCAACGTGCGCCGACGGCGGCGGTCGAAGGCTGCGGCGTCCCGCCCGGGCTTGCAGGGCGGCGCGCGCTTCTTCGCGCAGGTCGAAGCCGTGGACCGCGTGGCCGGCGGCCAGCAAGCGCGTGGCGATGGCCGGCCGACCGTGCCGAGCCCCACCAGGCCGACTGCTTGCGTTGGCGCGGACATGGCGTTCAGGGCGCGAGCGAGGTACCGCCGCAGACCTGGATCTCCCGGCCGGTGATGGCCGCGGCCGCCGGCGACAGCAGGTAAGCCGCGAGCGACGCGATTTCGTCGGGCCGGATCAGGCGGCCGATCGGCGGCATGCGCGAGGGCGTGCCTTGCCGCGCCGGGTCGGTCAGCATGCCCGTGTCCGTCGCCGCCGGCGAGATGGTATTGACGGTGACGCCGCGGGTCACCACCTCGGCGGCCCAGCTCCGCGCGAGCGACGCGAGGGCGGCCTTGGTGGCCGCGTACTGGCTGCGCCCGGCGACGCCACGTGCGACCCGGCTGCCGATCACCACCATGCGTCCGCGGCCGGCTTGCGCCATGCGCGGCAGCAGCGCATCCGCGAGCTGGGTGCAGGCCTGCACGTGCAGGCGCCACATCGCTTCGCCATGGGCCGCGTCGAGCGCGCCGAGCGAGGCGGGACGCAGGATGCCGGCGCAATGCACCAGCGCGTCCAGTTGCCCACGCCGGCGATGGCACGGGCCAGCGCCGACGCGTCGCACATGTCGACCGTGACGGCGTCGAAGCGCGCGTGCGCCAGCGCCGGCGGCGCCACGTCGAAACCCATCACCTGCCAGCCGTCGTCCAGCAACCGGCGGACCACGGCCGCCGATGCCCGAACTGCTGCCGGTCACCAGCGCCCGGCCGGCCTCATTCGACACGGATGTTGCCTTCCGTGATGATCTTCTGCGCCCGCGCCATGTCGGCGGCCCGGAACTTCGCGAAGTCGTCGACCGAGCCCGGCGTGAGCAGCAGGCCCTGCTGCGACAGCTTGTCCTTCATCTCGCCGGCCAGCGCCTTGTTCACTTCGGTGTTGAGACGCTGCGTGACGTCGGCCGGCAGCTTCGCCGGACCCCACAGGCCGTACCAGCTGTAGAACTCGTAGCCGGGAATGGTCTCCGCCACCGTGGGCACATCGGGCAGGTTGGGCGCGCGGGTGGAGGAGGTGACCGCCACCACGCGCAGCAGCCCGCTCTTGTGGTACTGCAGCGAGCCGAGGATGGGATCGATGAAGCCGTGGATCTGGCCGCCGATCAGGTCCTGGAACGCCGGCGCCGTGCCCTTGTACGGCACCACCATGTACTCGATGTTGCCGCTGCGCTTGAGCAGCTCGGTCGAGAGGTGGCCGGCCGAGCCGATCGAGCCCACCGCGAAGGTCATCCTGCCCGGGTTGGCCTTGGCATACGCCAGCAGCGACTTGACGTCCGTGACCGGCAGGTTCTTGTTGATCGCGATCGACAACGGCGCCTTGGCCACCAGCGCCACCGGCTGGAAGTCCTTCTCCACCGCATACGGCACCGACTTCATCGTCATCGGCGCGCTGACGAAAGTGGAGGCGTTGAACAGCAGGGTGTAGCCGTCGGCCGGCGCCTTCGCGACGGCGTCGGCGCCGATGGTGCCGTTGCCGCCGGGCCGGTTCTCCACCACGAAGGGCTGGCCGAGTTGCTCGCCGAGCTTCTGCGAGAGCTGCCGCCCCACGGTGTCGAGCGTGCCGCCCGGCGGGAACGGGATGATCACCTTCACCGGCCGGGAGGGCCGGGCCCGGGCCGGACGGCAAGGCTGGCGACCGCCAGCAGGGTGGCGCAGGCCAGTTTCAGCGTCGTCTTGACCATGGCTTGTCTCCTCGGTCGGGTGAAGGAAAGGGGCTTACTCGATACCGTGCAGCGCGGCCAGCGTCTTCATGCGCCTGGTGGCCAGTTCGGGTTGCTCCAGCAGGTTGGCGGCGTCGGCCAGCCGGAACAGTTCGGCGAAGTGCACCATGCTGCGCGTGCTCTGCTGCCCGCCGACCATGGTGAAGTGGGACTGGTGGCCATTGAGCCACGCCATGAACACCACGCCCGTCTTGTAGAAGCGGGTGGGCGCCGCGAAGATGTGGCGCGACAGCGGCACCGTGGGGCCGAGGATGGCGTGGAACTTCTCGAGATTGCCCTGCGCGAGTTCACCGAGCGCGGCACTGGCGGCCGGTGCGATGGCATCGAAGATGCCCAGCAGCGCGTCGCTCTTGCCGTGCACCGGCGCGCTGCCGAAGCCGTCGCCGGCGATCAGTTCGGCGTAGTTGAAGTCGTCGCCCGTGTACATCCGCACGCCCGCGGGGAGGCGGCGGCGCATGGCGATTTCCTTGTCCTTGTCCAGCAGCGAGATCTTGATGCCGTCGACCTTCGACGCATGCGCTTCGATGATGCCGAGCGCCGTGTTCATCGCGGCGTCGACGTCCTTCGTGCCCCAGTAGCCCGCCAGCGCCGGGTCGAACATCTCGCCCAGCCAGTGCAGCACCACCGGCTGCTTCGCCTGCGACAGGATGCGGCCGTAGACCTTCTCGTAGTCGCCGGGGCCGGTGGCGACGCGCGCCAATGCGCGGCTCGCCATCACGATCAGCTTGCCGCCGAGCTTCTCGATGGCTTCCATCTGCTCTTCGTACGCGCGGATCACGTCGTCGACGGTCCTGGCGTTCTCGGGCGGCAGGTGGTCGGTGCCGCAACCGGAGGCGACCAGCGCGCCCGGCACGTCACGCGCGGCGTCGAGCGAGCGGCGGATCAGCTCCAGCGAGGTGGGCCAGTCGAGGCCCATGCCGCGCTGCGCCGTGTCCATCGCTTCGGCCACGCCCGTGCCGAACGACCAGAGGCGTTGCCGGTAGGCGATGGTGGCGTCCCAGTCGACCGCGGCCTGCAGCCACGGATCGACCGCGGCGAGCGGGTCGGCCACCACGTGCGCGGCGGAATAGGCGATGCGGTCGAACTTCACGCCCACGGCCGGCTGCACCGGCGAGTCGCCGCGCAGCGTGTAGGTCTCGAGCGCGCCGTTGGCGGCGGGCAGCTTCAGCGTCAGGGCCATGGCAGCGTCCTCAGATCGTCAGCGGGGGCACGTCGACGAAGCGGCGCTCCTGCCAGCTTTGCAGCGCGGCCTCGACCAGCTGCACGCCCTTGGCGCCTTCCGGCAGCGTCCACTTGTACGGGGCGTTCTCCACCACGTGGCGGATGAAGGCTTCCCACTGGATCTTGAAGCCGTTGTCGTAGAACTCGGTGTCGGGCACTTCCTGCCACTGCTCGCCGAAGTTCATGGTGTTCTTCACGTCCGGGTTCCACACCGGGCGCGGCGTGTTGACGCGGCTCTGCGCCTTGCAACCCGTCAGCGTGGCCACGGCGGACCCGTGGGTGCCGTCGACGTGGAAGGTCACCAGTCTTCGCGGTTCACGCGCGTGGCCCACGACATGTTGAGCTGCGCGATCACCGGCTCGCCGTTGTGGCCGACCAGTTCGGCGATCGCATAGGCGGCGTCGTCCGCCGTCGCCTTGTAGGGCTTGCCTTCTTCGTCCCAGCGCTGCGGGATGTGCGTGGCGCCCGGCAGGTGATCGACTTCACCTCGCCGAACAGGTTGTCGAGCACGTAGCGCCAGTGGCACATCATGTCGAGGATCATGCCGCCGCCGTCTTCGGCGCGGTAGTTCCAGCTCGGGCGCTGGATCGGCTGCAAATCGCCTTCGAACACCCAGTAGCCGAACTCCAGCCGCAGCGACAGCATGCGGCCGAAGAAACCGGAGCGGCGCAGCATGTCGAGCTTGCGCAGGCCGGGCAGGAACAGCTTGTCCTGCACCGCGCCGTGCTTCAGGCCGGACGCTTGCGCAGTCTTGGCGATCTCGACCGCTTCGCCGAGCGTGGTCGCGATCGGCTTTTCGCAGTAGACGTGCTTGCCCGCGCGCAGCGCCTTGGCCAGCAGCGTGGGACGCATCTGCGTGGTGCCGGCGTCGAAGAAGACGGTGTCGTCCTTGTTCTGCAGCGCCTTGTCGAGGTCGGTGCCCCAGCGCTCGATCTTGTGCGCGCGGGCGAGCGCTTCGATCTTCTCGGCGTTGCGGCCGATGAGGATCGGGTCGGGCATCACCTTGTCGCCGTTGGACAGCGTGACGCCGCCCTGGTTGCGGATGGCGACGATGGAGCGGATCAGGTGCTGGTTCATGCCCATGCGTCCGGTGACGCCGTGCATGATGATCCCGAGACGTTGCGTGGGCATGATGGTCCTTCCTGCTGCTTGCTTGCTTACTTGTGCACTTCGAGGCCGGCGGCCTTGACCAGCACGGCGTTGCTCTTCACTTCCTCGCGGATGTAGGCGTCGAACTGCGCCGGCTCCAGCGTCCGGGCGTCGGCGCCCGGGAGAGGAAGCGTTCCTTGACCTCGGGCGTGGCCAGCGCCTTGACCACCTCGTCCTGCAGGCGGTTGACGATGGCGGCCGGCGTCTTGGCGGGCGCGAACATGCCGATCCAGAAGTTGAACTCGGAGCCGGGCACGCCGGCTTCGGCGGTGGTCGGCACGTTGGGCAGCGCGGCGGCGCGGCGCGGCGAGCCCACGGCCAGCGGCACCAGCGCGCCGTTGCGGATCTGGCCGATCACCGGGGCGATGGGCGAGAAGTAGTAGTCGACGCGGCCGGCCATCACCTCGGTGACGGCTTCGGCGGAGCCCTTGAAGGGAATGTTCTGCGCTTCGATCTTCGCGGCCAGCTTGAACTTCTCGGCGTTCAGGTGGGTGGCGCTGCCCGGCCGGCGGAGGCGAAGTTCATCTTGCCGGGGTTGGCGCGGGCGGCGGCCAGCAGTTCCTGCAGCGTCTTGATGTTCTTGGAAGGCGCGATCACCAGCACGTTGGGCGTGGACGAGATCGGCGTGACGGGCGTGAAGTCGGCCAGCGTGTCGAAGGGCAGCTTGGCGAAGGTGTGCGGGCTGACCGTGTGCGACGACGAGTGGACCATGATCGTGTAGCCGTCCGGCGCGGCCGTGGCCACCTGCGCCTGGCCGATGGTGCCGCTGGCGCCGCCCTTGTTCTCGATCACCAGCGTCTGGCCCATGCTCTGGCCCATCTTGTCGGCGATGGCGCGCGCGATGATGTCCGTGGTGCTGCCGGCGGCGAAGGGCACGATCACGCGGATCGGCTTGTTCGGGTAACCGGCTTGCGCGGACGCCGCGAACGGGGCGGCGAGGGCGATGCCGGCGATGGCGGCGGCCGGTGCGACGGGTGAGCTTCATGCTTTCTGTCTCCGGGTTCAGGTTGCGTGATTGGAAGCTAATTCACTAGGCGGTGAATTATAGGGCGGTCGTTCGCGCGTGCAAGCCCCGTGGGGCGGATCGGGATTCAGCTCACCAGCAGGTAGCCGAGGATCACGTCCTGCATGTGCGACAGGCGTTCGTTGCGCGCCTTGGCGGTCATCAGGTCGCGCCCGAAGATGGCCGACAGCGTGTGCGTGTTCGAGAGGTAGAAGTACGCCAGCCCGGCGATCGACACGTACAGCTGCACCGGGTCGACGCCGCCGCGGAACGCCCCTTCGCGGCGGCCGCGTTCGAGCACGGCGGCCAGCGTGTCGACCAGCGGCGAGTTGAGTTCGCGCGCCTTCTGCGAGCCGGCGAGGTGGCGCGCCTTGTGCAGGTTGGCGCTGTTCAGCAGCGTCATGAACTCCGGGTGCTGCAGGTAGTACGTCCACGTGAACTCCACCAGCCGCCGCACGGCGTCGGCGGGTTCGAGGTCGAGCAGGTGCAGCGTGGTTTCCTGCTCGCGGATGTCGCGATAGGCTTGCTCCAGCACCGCACGGAACAGCTTCTCCTTGTCGTCGAAGTAGTAGTAGATCAGCCGCTTGTTCAGGGCCGCGCGTTCGGCGATGCGGTCCATGCGCGCGCCGCCGAGGCCGAACTCGGCGAACTCGTCGCGGGCGGCGGCTAAGATGGTGTTCTGGGAGCGGTCGGCGTCGCGCAGGCGTTCTTCCGCGGCGGGGCTGGTGTCTCGAGCCATGTCCTGATAATTCACTTTTCAGTTAATTAAGTCAAGCACCATGCCCCAAGACACGCAGCTCGCCGGCCACCTCATCGTCGAATGCCTGGTGGCGCAGGGCGTGACCACCGCCTTCGGGGTCCCCGGCGAAAGCTACCTCGCGGTGCTCGACGGCTTCCACAAGTACCGCGAGTCCATCCGCTTCATCATCATCAACCGGCAGGAAGGCGGCGCCGCATTCATGGCGGAAGCCGCGGGCAAGCTGGGCAACGGGCCGGGCATCTGCTTCGTCACGCGCGGCCCGGGCGCCACCAACGCATCGATCGGCGTGCACACCGCCTTCCGGATTCCACGCCGATGGTGCTGTTCGTCGGCGACGTCGCCAGCGACCAGCGCGACCGCGAGGCTTTCCAGGAGGTCGAATACAACAGCTTCTTCGGCCCCAGCACCAAAGGCATGGCCAAGCGCGTCGAACGCATCGACGATCCCGACCGCATCCCCGAATACGTGGCGCGCGCTTTCGCGACCGCGATGAACGGCCGTCCGGGCCCGGTGGTGCTGGTGCTGCCCGAGGACATGCTGACGAAGTCCACCGCCGCGCGACCCCAGCCAAGGTGGAGCCGGTGCAGGCCTGGAGCGACCCGGGCGCGGTGCGCACGCTGCGCGAGATGCTGCTGGCGGCGAAGAAGCCGTTCGTGATCGCGGGCGGCGGCGGCTGGACGCCGCAGGCGGCGCAGGCGCTGCAGCGCTTTGCCGAGAACTGGAAGCTGCCGGTGGGCAACGCCTTCCGCTTCCGGGACACCTTCGACAACCACCACCCGCTTTATGCGGGCGACGTCGGCATCGGGATCGCGCCCAAGCTGTCGGCGCGCATCCGGAAAGCGACCTGGTGCTGGCCATCGGCCCGCGGCTTGGTGAAATGACGACCGGCGGCTACACGCTGCTGAAGCCGCCGAAGCCGGCGCAGAAGCTGGTGCACATCCACGCCAGTGCCGAAGAGCTGAACCGCGTCTACCAGGCCGACCTGGCGATCAACGCGACGATGAATGCGGCGGCGCGTTCGCTCGAAGTGCTGGCGGCGCCGCCCGACCTGCCCCGGGGCGACGACTGGGCGAAGTCCGCCAACGCCGACTACCACGCCAACCTGGAGCCGCAGCCGCTGCCCGGCGAGATCGACATGCCGGCGATCGTCGGCCTGCTGCAGAAGCACCTGCCCGCGGACGCGGTGGTGACCAACGGCGCCGGCAACTTCGCCTCGTGGATGCACCGCTTCTTCGTCCACCACGGCCCGGCCAAGGGCCACAAGACGCAACTGGCGCCGACGGTGGGGGCGATGGGCTACGGCGTCCCGGCCGGCATCGCGGCCAACCTCGTGACGGGCCGCGTGGCCTTCACCATCGCGGGCGACGGCGACTTCCTCATGAACGGGCAGGAACTGGCGACGGCGGCGCAGCATGGCGGCAAGTCGATCATCCTGCTGCTGAACAACGGCATGTACGGCACGATCCGCATGCACCGGGGCGCGCGAGTATCCCGAGCACGTGCACGGCACCGAGCTCGTCAACCCGGACTTCCCGGCGCTGGCGCGGGCTTATGGCTACGCGGGCGTGCGCATCACGCGCACGGCGGAGTTCGAAGCGGAGCTGGTCGCGGCGCTGGAGCGCAAGCAGGGCACGCTGATCGAAGTGATGCTGGACCCCGAGGTGATCACGACCCGCGGCACGCTGAGCGGGATCCGGGCGGCGGCGATGAAAAAGTAACACCCCCGCAGGGGGACGTGCGAGCGGCGGCGCATCGCGCCGACGCCGCCACTGCATCGAAATCCGGGTCTCCCGGATTTCGATGCCTGATCAGGCCACTCAAAAGACAAAAGCCGGCCTAAGCCGGCTTTTGTCTTTTTGGAGTGAACTTACTTACTTGACGTGCTTGCCGATCAGGCCGGCCATCTCGAACATCGAGACTGGTTCTTGCCGAACAGCGCCTTCAGCTTGTCGTCGCCGTTGACCATGCGCTTGTTGCTCTGGTCCTGCAGCTTGTTCTTCTTGATGTACGCCCACAGCTTGCTGACGATTTCCGTGCGCGGCAGGGGAGCCGAGCCGACCACCGCCGCCAGCGACGCGTCGGGCGTCAGGGGCTTCATGAACGCGGCGTTGGGGGTGCGCTTCTTGGCCGGGGCCTTCTTCGCAGCAGCCTTCTTCGCGGGGGCAGCCTTCTTGGCAGCCGGCGCCTTCTTCGCCGGAGCCGCCTTCTTGGCCGGAGCGGCCTTCTTCGCAGCCGGGGCCTTCTTGGCCGGAGCCGCCTTCTTGGCCGCCGGCGCCTTCTTCGCCGGAGCAGCCTTCTTCGCGGGCGCCTTCTTCGCCGCAGCTTTTTTCGCAGTTGCCATGATTGATTTTCCTTCTAGAAGTTTGAGATGAACCACCAGCGGAACTGCACTCTCACTGGCAGTGCGGATGCTAATGGAGAAAGACGCGCCGTCCAAGGGAAAACGGCGTTTTTTCATTGGGAGATGTTGCTTTTTTCATCCGGGCGCGGAGGCCCGGTTTCCCTCTGGAGAACCACCCGGCTTGCCGTAGGGCGCCAAAGGGCAAGATCAAAGCCGCCCCGTACCAACGACCTTCAATCTCAAGGTGAAAGCGCATGGCCACCGAAGTTCCTGAACTCGACGACCACGACACGCGGATCCTGGCCGAACTGCAGCGCGACGCCCGCACAGCATGGCGGAACTGGGCCGCCTCGTCCACCTGAGCCAGCCCGCCGTCACCGAGCGCGTGCGCAAGATGGAAATGGCCGGCTTCATCCGCGGCTACCGCGCCGTCGTCGACTACCAGCGGCTCGGCTACGGCCTGCGCGCCATCCTGCGGGTGGGGCGCGTGGAGTACGCCCGCATCGTCAAGCTGATCGAGCAGATGCCCGAGGTGGTGAACGCCTTCAACGTCACCGGCGGCGACCACTGGATCGTCGAGATCGCGGTGATCGACGTCGAGCACCTCGACGCCATCGTCACCCGCTTCGGTATCCTCGCGGAAACCTCGACCTCCATCGTGCTGAACATCCCGCGGGAACACGCCACGGTGCTGCCGGCCCGGCGCGAGGACATCAAGCCCGCCATCAGGAAAGTGACCGGACGATGAGCAACCTGCCTGCCTTCAACACCTGCGACCTGTGCGACGCCCATGGCGAGGCGCATCCGCCGGCGCTCTGGGTGCTGCCGCCCGTGTTGCGCGACTTCGGCTCGGTGCCGCGCTTCGCAGGCCCCGTCGCTACGGTCCGTTGCCTCGAGGACAACACGCGTGTCGCCGAAGCCGTGAAGTCGCCGGGCGAGGGCCGGGTGCTGGTGGTGGACGGCGCGGCGTCGCTGCGGCGGGCGCTGTGCGGCGGCAACCTGGCGGCCGCGGCAGCGCAGAACGGCTGGGCGGGGATCGTGGTGGACGGCGCCGTGCGCGACCTCGCGGAGCTGCGCGCCAGCGGCGTCGGCATCCGCGCGCTGGCGCTGCAGCCGCTGCGGCCGCGCAAGAACGATCAGGGCCAGCGCGACGTGCCGGTCACCATCCGGGGCGTGGAAGTCCGGCCCGGCTACTGGCTCTATGCCGACGAGGACGGCATCGTCGTCAGCCCGCGCGCGCTGGCCTGACCGGCGCGGTCGCCAGCACCACGCCGGCCAGCGCCGCGAGGAAGGCGACCATCTGCAGGCCGCCGAGCGACTCGCCCAGAAGACCACGCCGACCACGGCCGCCGAGATCGGCAGCATCACGGTGAAGACGCCGGCCTGCGCGGCCGGCACGACCTTCAGCCCGGTCATCCAGAGCCAGACGGTCCAGATGCTGGCCGCGAGCGAATAGAACAGCAGCAGCACCCACACGCCCGGCGTGACGCTGCCGAAGTCGAACGACAGCGCCGCATGCAGCCCGAACGGCGTGACCAGCGCGAAGCCCCAGAGGTTGATCAGCGAGGTGATGCGCTTGGGGCCCAGCACCCCGGTGAGCGCCTTGCCGATCACCGCGTACGACGCTTCGCAGACCACCGCCGCGAACACCAGCACGTTGCCGAGCCAGGCCCAGTCACCGGAAGTGGCCGCCCCCCGTGCGCGGACGGCTTCGCCACGGCCAGCAGCCCGATGCCGGCCGCGGCGCAGCCGATCGCGGCCAGCGTGCGCCCGGAAATCGGCTCGCGCAGGAAGACGCGGCTGAGGATGGCGACGACGGCCGGGATCGCCGCCATGATCACGCCGGCCGACACCGCGCTGGTCAGGCTGACGCCGAACAGCATGCAGATCGAGAACAGGAAGTTGCCGAGGAAGGATTCGAGGAACAGCAGCCGGCGCGTGCGCGGCGTGAGCGGAGCTTCTCCCGCCGGCTTGCGCAGCCAGTGCAGCATCGCGGCCCCGCCGATGCCGAAGCGCAGCCAGGCCAGCAGGAACACCGGGATCGCCGCCACCAGCGGCTTCGACAGCGCCACGTAGCTGCCCACGAGGGTCATGCTGAGCGCGAGGCAGGCATAGGCGGCGGGGCGGGGCAGGGCGCTCATCGACAATGGCGGGTTCGAACTGCGCCGCATCATGCCTGAAGCCCCTCTCCGACCCGTGTTCGTCTACGGCACCCTCCGCCGCGGCGGACGCAACGACATCAACCGCCTGCAACCGCCGCCGGAGTACGTCGGCATGGGCGAAGTGCGTGGCGTGCTCTACCACCGGACTGGTATCCGGGGCTGCGCCTCGGCGGCGAGCAGGCGGTGACCGTGGTGGGCGAGGTCTACCGGGTGTCACCGGAACTGGAGTCGGTGCTGGACGGCATCGAGCAGATCGTGCCCGGCGAAGAATCCGAGTACTTCAAGCGGGAAGTGCCGGTGACCACCGCGGACGGCGTGGTGGAGTGCCTGCTGTACGAGATCAATCCGGCGCACGTGGTCGGCCGCGAGCCGATCGGGCACGGCGACTGGATCCTGTTTCATAGCGCGTGATCTTCGTTCCGCATCGTGAGATCCGGGGATGCTGCAACGCCGCAAAATTTCTCAATACAAGAAAGCAGATACCGCATCGCGAAACGACAATCACAAGTCGTTGATTTCAAACGACCAAAAAGATATCTTCTATAAGACACAAGAGCACCACAACGTCTTCTACAAGACTTAAAGTTCATTCCAAGGCGCAAGCCACCGATTTCGGCAACTACCCCGGAGTGAACATGAGCAACTGGACCCACCTGAGCCGCGAAGAGCAGATCGCCCAACTGGAAAAAGACTGGGCGGAGAACCCGCGCTGGAAGGGCATCAAGCGCGGCTACAGCGCCGCCGACGTGGTGAAGCTGCGTGGCTCGCTGGCCATCGACCACACGCTGGCCCAGCGCGGCGCCGAGAAGCTCTGGACGCTGATCAACACCGAGCCCTTCGTCAACACGCTCGGCGCGCTGACCGGCAACCAGGCCATGCAGCAGGTCAAGGCCGGCCTCAAGGCGATCTACCTGTCCGGCTGGCAGGTGGCCGGCGACGCCAACAGCAACGGCGAGATGTACCCCGACCAGTCGCTGTACTCGGTGGACTCGGTGCCGAAGGTCGTGAAGAAGATCAACTCCACCTTCGCCCGCGCCGACCAGATCCAGTGGAGCGAAGGCAAGGGCCCCGGCGACGAGGGCTATGTCGACTACTTCGCGCCCATCGTGGCCGATGCCGAAGCCGGCTTCGGCGGCGTGCTGAACGCGTTCGAGCTGATGAAGGCCATGATCGAGGCGGGCGCCGCCGGCGTGCACTTCGAAGACCAGCTGGCCGCCGCCAAGAAGTGCGGCCACATGGGCGGCAAGGTGCTGGTGCCGACGCGCGAGGCCGTGTCGAAGCTGGTCGCCGCCCGTCTGGCGGCCGACGTGATGGGCACACCCACCATCCTGCTGGCCCGCACCGACGCCGAAGCCGCCGACCTGGTGACCACCGACGTCGACCCGATCGACCAGGCCTTCCTGACCGGCGAGCGCACGGTGGAAGGTTTCTACCGCACGAACAAGGGTATCGACCAGGCCATCAGCCGCGGCCTGGCCTACGCCGAGTACGCCGACCTGATCTGGTGCGAAACCGGCACGCCCGACCTGAAGTTCGCCAAGGACTTCGCCGACGCGATCCACGCCAAGTTCCCGGGCAAGCTGCTGGCGTACAACTGCTCGCCGTCGTTCAACTGGAAGAAGAACCTCGACGACGCCACCATCGCCAAGTTCCAGAAGGAACTGGGCGCCATGGGCTACAAGTTCCAGTTCATCACGCTGGCCGGCTTCCACAGCCTGAACTACTCGATGTTCGAGCTGGCCTACGGCTACGCCCGCAACAACATGAGCGCCTTCGTGGAACTGCAGCAGAAGGAATTCGCGGCGGCCGACCGCGGCTTCACGGCCGTGAAGCACCAGCGCGAGGTGGGCACCGGCTACTTCGACGCCGTCACCACGACGATCGAGGCGAATGCGTCGACGGCGGCGCTGAAGGGATCGACCGAGGACGAGCAGTTCTTCGAAGAGAAGAAGGCGGCCTGACCGCTCACCGTCATTCCCGCGAAGGCGGGAATCCAGTGCTCCCGCCGCACCAGCTGCCTCGAAGCCACGGATCCCCGCCCGCGCGGGGATGACGGAGGGGCGGCGTCACCTCCCCGCAAACCCGCGTGCGGGTGGGCTGTGCCGCGCAATCAGGCAGGAGCGCCTGCGCTGTCCGGTCTTGCGGCCCAGCGGGGCTACGAGAGCGGAGCGTAGCGAGCGCCGCGACCGTCTCAGCTCGCGCTGTCTGTTCGAACGGAGTGTTGGCCGCGCACGGCCAACACGCAGTGAGTTACGGCGCGTGGGCCGCAAGACCGGGCGGCGCAGGTTTGCCGGCCGCTTGCGGCCGGACGCCCTGCCGCGCGGCGCAGCCCGCCCGTGCGCGGGTTTGCCGACGGCGGCACCCAGACCCGCATTTGCATTTCCCACCAGCCCCAGTACAGTCCAGCTTCCCCCACCCGAGGAGGCAGTTCATGGATGACGACAAGACGGGCGTGTTCAACCTGCGCGACCTGACCCGCGACCGCTGCCCCGATTGCGGCGGCACCGGGCAGATGCGCATCGACAGCGAGAACATCAACGAGAACTTCGAGGTCGAGAAGCAGACGGTCATCACCGAATGCCCGACCTGCGCGGGCACGGGTTTCAAGGTGCCGGGTTAGAATTCCAGCCTACGATCCCCCAGCAAGAGCGAGAAAGGCACCCCGGGTTATGACACCGCGAACTACCACGGAAGGTTCCCCGGCCCTGTGAGGCCGCGTAGTCGCGTGCACTGAGTTGCCCCCAACCCATGAAAAAGCGCGGCTGCAGGTCGCGCTTTTTCGTTTCTCGCTTCCGGAATTCACACCATGATCCAGATCACGCTCCCCGACGGCTCCCGCCGCGAGTACCCCGAACCTGTCACGGTCGCCGACGTCGCCGCCTCCATCGGCCCCGGCCTCGCCAAGGCCGCGCTGGCCGGCAAGGTCAACGGCAAGGTCGTCGACACGACCTTCACGATCCCCGACGGCGCGCAGGTGGCGATCGTCACGGCGAAGGACCCGGAAGGCCTGGACGTGATCCGCCACTCGACGGCGCACCTGCTGGCGTACGCGGTGAAGGAACTCTTTCCCGAGGCGCAGGTGACGATCGGCCCCGTGATCGAGAACGGCTTCTACTACGACTTCGCGTACAAGCGCCCCTTCACGCCCGAGGACCTGGTGGCGATCGAGAAGCGCATGACCGAGCTGGCCGCCAAGGACGAGCGCGTCACGCGCCGCGTGCTGCCGCGCGACGAGGCCGTGGCGCACTTCAAGAGCATCGGCGAGGCGTACAAGGCCGAGATCATCGGCAGCATCCCGGCCGGCGAAGACGTTTCGCTGTATTCGGAAGGCGGGTTCGAGGACCTGTGCCGCGGCCCGCACGTGCCCAGCACGGGCAGGCTGAAGTTCTTCAAGCTCATGAAGGTGGCGGGCGCCTACTGGCGCGGCGACCACCGCAACGAGATGCTGCAGCGCGTCTACGGCACGGCATGGGCGTCGAAGGAAGAGCTCCAGCAGTACCTGACGATGCTGGAAGAAGCCGAGAAGCGCGACCACCGCAAGCTCGGCCGCGAACTCGACCTGTTCCACATCGACGACCACGCGCCGGGCGTCGTGTTCTGGCATCCGCGCGGCTGGGCGCTGTGGCAGGAAGTCGAGCAATACATGCGCCGCGTGTACCGCGAGAACGCGGCTACCAGAGGTCAAGGGCCCGCAGCTGCTGGACAAGACGCTGTGGGAGAAGACGGGCCACTGGGACAAGTACCGCGAGAACATGTTCACGACGGAGTCGGAGAAGCGCGACTACGCGCTCAAGCCGATGAACTGCCCGGGCCACATCCTGATCTACAAGCAGGGCATCAAGAGCTACCGCGACCTGCCGCTGCGCTACGGCGAGTTCGGGCAGTGCCACCGCAACGAGCCCACGGGCGGGCTGCACGGCATCATGCGCGTGCGCGGCTTCACGCAGGACGACGGGCACATCTTCTGCACGGAAGACCACATCCTGCCGGAATGCACGGCGTACACGACGCTGCTGCAGAAGGTCTACCAGACTTCGGCTTCACGGACATCATCTACAAGGTGGCCACGCGGCCGGCGCAGCGCATCGGTTCCGACGAGAGCTGGGACAAGGCCGAGCACGCGCTGATGGAAAGCCTGCGCGCGTCCGGCGTCGAGTTCGAGATCGCCCCGGGCGACGGCGCGTTCTATGGCCCGAAGATCGAGTACACGCTCAAGGACGCCATCGGGCGCCAGTGGCAGTGCGGCACGATGCAGGTCGACTTCTCGATGCCCGAGCGGCTGGACGCCGAGTACGTGGGCGAGGACGGCAGCCGGCACCGCCCGGTGATGCTGCACCGGGCCATCGTCGGCAGCATGGAACGCTTCATCGGCATCCTGATCGAACAGCACGCCGGGGCGCTGCCCGCCCGGCTGGCGCCGGTGCAGGCGGTGGTGCTCAACATCACCGACGGACAGTCCGATTACGTCCGCGATGTGGCCAAAGCTCTGCAGAATCAAGGGCTTAGGGTAGCGACCGATCTGCGTAACGAGAAGATTACGTATAAAATACGAGAGCATTCGCTGCAAAAGCCGCCCTATCTCCTCGTCGTCGGCGAGAAAGAGAAGGCGGCTGGTGCCGTCGCAGTGCGCGCCCGGGGCAACCAGGATCTCGGCGTGATGTCGCTGGCAGCGTTCCGTGAAAGGATCGCCGCCGACATCGCAGGCAAACGCTGAAAAGGCCGGAGCCCGCGCGCACCCACACGGTGATGCTACACATTTTGTAGTTTATTGAATTGAAGGACTCGAACCATCGCTACTGAATTTCGCGACCGCCGCCACCGCGAGGAGCGCAAGCACCGCCTGAACCGGGAGATCATGGCCCCGGAAGTCCGCTTGAGCGGGCCCAACAACGAGCCCCCGGGCATCGTCAGCATCACCGAGGCCTTGCGCCTCGCGGGCGAAGCGGACGTTGACCTGGTCGAAATTGCCGCCACTGCAGTCCCCCGGTCTGCCGTCTGATGGACTACGGCAAGTTCAAGTACCGGGAACAGAAGAAGGCTGCGGAAGCGAAGTCGAAGCAGACGGTCATCGAGATCAAGGAAGTCAAGTTCCGGCCGGGCACCGACGACGGTGACTACAACATCAAGCTGCGGAACATCCGCCGCTTCCTGGCCGAAGGCGACAAGTGCAAGATCACGCTCCGCTTCCGCGGCCGCGAGATCACGCACCAGAAATCGGCATGGCGCTCCTCCAGCGCATCCGGGACGACCTCGGGGACACCATCCTCGTCGAGCAGTTCCCCAAGCTGGAAGGCCGGCAGATGATCATGATGATCGCGCCCGGCAAGAAGAAGCCGGCGCCGGCCAAGCCGACCGATGCCGCCGCCGCTCCGGCGACGACGGCGTAAGACAGTTTCAAAGCCATCACGGTTGGTCGCCGCGGTGGCGGTGAATGGAGGGCTTCGGCCCTCCGAATTAGTGGCTCGAGGCCCTCAAGACGCGGATCTTTTTCCGCGGCGCCTCACGAGCACAAATGAAGAAGGAGCATTCACATGCCCAAGATGAAGACCAAGAGCGGAGCGAAGAAGCGCTTCCGCGTCCGTCCCGGCGGGACGGTCAAGCGCGGACAGGCCTTCAAGCGTCACATCCTGACCAAGAAGTCCACCAAGAACAAGCGTCACCTGCGTTGCGGTCGCTGTGCATGAGACCAACATGGGTCACATGGCGCAGATGCTGCCGTTCGCCGGCCTGTAACCCACAGACAGAAGGAAAACACATGCCTCGCGTCAAACGTGGTGTAACGGCTCGCGCCCGCCACAAGAAGGTTCTCGCCCTCGCCAAGGGCTTCCGCGGCCGCCGCGGCAACGTCTACCGCATCGCCAAGCAGGCGGTGATGAAGGCGGGCCAGTATGCGTACCGCGATCGCCGCGCCAAGAAGCGCGTGTTCCGTCAGCTGTGGATCGCGCGTATCAACGCCGCGGCCCGCCTCAACGGAATGACCTACAGCCAGTTCGCCAACGGGATCCGCAAGGCCGGCATCGACATCGACCGCAAGGTCCTCGCCGATATCGCCTATCACGACCCCGCGGCTTTTGCCGGCATCGTGGAGCAAGTCAAGGCCAAGCTGGCTGCTTGAGTTCACGGTAGACGCCTTCGCTGAAGGCGCCTGGTGTCGACCACAGGACAGGGCTAGGGCTGCAAGGCGCTAGCCCTGTTTTTTTAGGTCCTTCACCCAAGTGCGGCGGATGGATGCGGACATCCAGAACGCAGAGGACGCGGAGATTGCGCAGAGGACGCAAAAGGAACCCGAAAACCTTTTGAAGTTTTCTTCGACTCTTTTGCGCCTTCTGAGAATCCTTTGCGCCCTCTGCGTTCTGGATGTCCGCTTTCTCCGCACTTCGTTGAAGAACCCGCTTAACGCATGACCACAGAACACGAAGCCATCATCGAGTCGGCCCGCGCGGCGTTCGCCGGCGCGCAGACGCCCGCCGAACTGGAAAACGCCAAGGCGCAGTTCATCGGCAAGGCCGGCCGCATCACCGAGCTGATGAAGGGCCCGGCCGCGCTGTCCGTCGACGAGAAGAAGACGCGCGGCGCCGCGATCAACCAGGCCAAGCAGGCGATCGAGGCCGCGCTGAACGAGCGCCGCCGGCTGGCCGACGCCGAACTCGACGCGCAGTTGAAGGCCGAGGCGCTCGACGTCTCGTTGCCGGGCCGCGTGCGCGAGCCGGGCGGGCTGCACCCCGTCAGCCTGACGCTGGAGCGCATCGAGCAGATCTTCGCCAGCATGGGCTTCGACGTGGCCGACGGCCCCGAGATCGAAAGCGACTGGCACAGCTTCACTTCGCTGAACAACCCGCCGAACCACCCGGCGCGCTCGATGCAGGACACGTTCTACGTGGACATCGACGGCGACGACGGCATCCCGTACAACCTGCGGCCGCACACCAGCCCGATGCAGGTGCGCTACGCCCACCAGCACATCAAGCGCTATGCCGAGGCGGTGAAGCGCGGCGAGCCGATGCCCGAGATCCGCGTGATCGCGCCGGGCCGCACCTACCGCGTCGACAGCGACGCCACGCACTCGCCGATGTTCCACCAGTGCGAAGGCCTGTGGCTGGGCGAGAACGTGAGCTTCAAGGACCTGAAGGTCGTCTTCACCGACTTCTGCCGCACGTTCTTCGAGAGCGACGACCTCGCCCTGCGCTTCCGCCCCAGCTTCTTCCCGTTCACCGAGCCCAGCGCCGAGATCGACATCCAGTTCCAGAGCGGCCCGCTGGCCGGCCGCTGGCTCGAGGTCGCCGGCTCCGGCCAGTGCACCCGACGGTGGTGCGCAACATGGGGCTCGACCCCGAGAAGCACATCGGCTTCGCCTTCGGCATGGGCCCGGATCGCCTGACCATGCTGCGCTACGGCGTGAACGACCTGCGCCTGTTCTTCGACGGCGACGTCCGCTTCCTCAAGCAATTCCGGTAAAGACATGCAATTCCCCGAGTCCTGGCTGCGCGCGTTCTGCAACCCGCCGCTGTCCACGCAAGAAGTCGCCGACGTGCTCACCATGGGTGGGCTCGAAGTGGAAGAACTGCGCCCGGTCGCGCCGCCTTTCAGCAAGGTCGTCGTCGGCCAGATCAAGGAAGCCGTCCAGCACCCGAACGCCGACCGCCTGCGCGTCTGCCGGTGGACGTGGGGCAGGGCACGCTGCTGAACATCGTTTGCGGCGCGCCGAATGCGCGCGTCGGCATTCGCGTGCCGACGGCGCTCGTCGGCGCCGAGCTGCCGCCAGTGAAGACGGCAAGCCGTTCGCGATCAAGCTGGGCAAGCTGCGCGGCGTCGAGAGCCGGGGCATGCTGTGCTCGGCGCGCGAGCTGAAGCTCTCCGACGACCACGGCGGCCTGCTGGAACTGGACGCGAACGCGCCCATCGGCGGCAGCATCCGCGAGGTGCTGAACCTCGACGACCACGTGTTCACGCTCAAGCTCACGCCCAACCTCGCGCACGCCCTCAGCGTGTACGGCGTGGCGCGCGAGCTGTCGGCGCTGACCGGTGCGCCCTTGAAGCAACCGGAGTTCGCTCCGGTCGCCCCGACGCACGACGCGAAGTTGCCGGTGAAGGTGAGCGCGCCCGACCTGTGTGGCCGCTTCTCCGGCCGCGTGATCCGCAACGTCGACACCCGTGCGAAGACGCCGCACTGGATGGTCGAGCGCCTCGCCGGTTGCGGCCAGCGCAGCGTCACCGCGCTGGTGGACATCTCCAACTATGTGATGTTCGAGTTCGGCCGGCCGTCGCACATTTTCGATCTGGACAAGATCCACGGCGGGCTCGACGTCCGCTGGGGCCGGCCGGGCGAACAGCTCAAGCTGCTGAACGGCACGACGATCACCGTCGACGAGAAGGTCGGCGTGATCGCCGACGACAGGGAGGTCGAGTCGCTCGCCGGCATCATGGGCGGCGACGCCACGGCGGTGTCCGACGACACGCGCAACGTCTACGTCGAGGCCGCGTTCTGGTGGCCCGAGGCGGTGCAGGGCCGCTCGCGGCGCTTCAACTTCTCGACCGATGCCGGGCACCGCTTCGAACGCGGGGTCGACCCGAGCCTCACCGTCGAACACATCGAGCACATCACGCGCCTGGTCATCGACATCTGCGGCGGCGAAGCCGGTCCCATGGACGACCAGGTCGTGAAGCAGCCCGAGCGCAAGCCGGTGCAGCTGCGCGTGGCGCGCGCCGCCAAGGTGATCGGCATGCCGGTGAGCGAGGCGCAGTGCCTCGACGCCTTCCGCCGGCTCGGCCTGCCCGCCACCGCCGACAACGGCGTGGTGACCGTCACGCCGCCGGCGTACCGCTTCGACCTCACGATCGAGGAAGACCTGATCGAAGAGGTCGTGCGCATCATCGGCTACAACCAGCTGCCGACCACGCCGCCGCTGGCGCCGATCACGGCCAAGCTGCCGCCGGAGAGCCGCCGTAGCCGCTTCGCGGTGCGCCGCCTGCTGGCCGGCCTGGGCTACCAGGAGACGATCAACTTCAGCTTCGTCGAGGAGCGCTGGGAGAAGGAGCTCGCCGGCAACGCCGATCCGATCCAGCTGCTGAACCCGATCGCCAGCCAGATGAGCGTGATGCGCTCGACGCTGCTCGGGTCGCTGCTGCAGGCGCTCAAGTTCAACCTGGACCGCAAGGCCGAGCGCGTGCGCGTGTTCGAACTGGGCCGCGTGTTCCTGCGCGACGCGTCCGTGCAGACCACCGACACCACCGTGCGCGGCGTGCGCCAGCCGATGAAGGTCGCTGCACTGGCCTACGGCCCGGCCGACGGCCTGCAGTGGGGCCGCAAGGCGACGGGCGTCGACTTCTACGACATGAAGGGCGACGTGCAGTCGCTGCTCGCGCCGCTGCAGGCGGAGTTCGTGCCCTTCGCGCATCCGGCGATGCACCCGGGCCGCTGCGCCTCCATCCGCATCGACGGCCGTGAAGTGGGCGTCGTCGGCGAACTCCATCCGCGCTGGCGCCAGCAATGGGAGCTGCCGCACACGCCGCTGCTGTTCGAGCTGGATCTCGACGCCGTCGCCGCGCGCCGCATCCCTGCGTTCGAGCCGGTGCCGAAGTTCCAGCCCGCCGAGCGCGACCGGCCATCATCGTCGGCGATGCGGTCACGCACGACGCGCTGCTGCGCGCCATCCGCTCGGCCGAGACGGGCGGGCTGCTGCGCGACGCGATGCTGTTCGACGTCTACAAGCCGCAGCAGGCGAGCGGCGGGCTGGCCGCGGGCGAGAAAAGCTTGGCCGTGCGCTTGACGCTCGCAAGTGCCGAAGCCACACTGACCGACGACCAGATCGAGGCTGCGGTGCGCGCCATCGTGGGGCGCATCGCGACGGAGCTCGGCGGCCGCCTGAGGGGCTGACGCATGGACGACCTGACAACGACAAGAGCAGTGAAGGAAGAGGACATCATGGAGTTTGCCGTCGAGAGCCCGGAGACACCGGCGTTGACGAAGGCCCAGCTGGCCGAACTCCTGTTCGAGCAGATCGGGCTGAACAAGCGCGAGAGCAAGGACATGATCGACGCTTTCTTCGACCTGATCGCCACCAGCCCTGGTGGACGGGCAGGACGTGAAGATCTCCGGCTTCGGCAACTTCCAGATCCGCACCAAGGCGCCGCGGCCGGGCCGCAACCCGCGCACCGGCGAAGCCATCCCGATCGACGCGCGCCGCGTCGTGACGTTCCACGCCAGCCACAAGCTGAAGGAACAGATCCGGGGCCGGGGCCGGCTTCCGAGTAGTTCTTGGACCTTGTCATCGCGGGCCTGACCTGCGGTCCACACGGCGCCTGCACGACGGCTGCATGGATCCCCCGGATCGGGTCCGGGGCAGGCTCCGTCGAGCCCGGGATGACAAGCAGGTCACGCCCCCGTCACAAAAAGCAACGCCCTCCTGCCGGTTACCCGGCCGCGCTTTGCAGCCGCGAGGTCTTAGAGTAACCTTGCAGCTTTCTCTCCTAGTAGATTGATTTCAATGGAGAAAGCCCTCCCGGCCATCCCTGCCAAGCGCTACTTCACCATCGGTGAGGTCAGCGAGCTGTGCGGCGTCAAGCCTCACGTGCTACGGTATTGGGAGCAGGAGTTCACGCAGCTGCGGCCGATGAAGCGGCGGGGCAACCGCCGCTACTACCAGCACCACGAAGTGCTGATGATCCGGCGCATCCGCGACCTGCTGTACGACCAGGGGCTTCACGATCAGCGGCGCGCGCAACAAGCTGCAGGAGATCGTGCAGGGCGAACGCGACCGCCGCCGCAACGGCGAAGTCATGCTCGAGGGCGTCGAGGTCATCGAGGTCGAAGACTCCACGCTCGACAGCGGCTTTCCCGATTCGATGCTGATGGACAGCGACCCGGGCGACGACATGGCGCAGAAGCTCCAGCTGCTGCGCCGCGAGCTGTTCGAGATCCGCGATTTGCTGAGCGCGGCGCACTGATCGCCGAAAAGCTCCTTCGCGCCCGGCTATAATCGATGGCTTCGGCGTGTAGCGCAGCCTGGTAGCGCACTTGCATGGGGTGCAAGGGGTCGCGAGTTCGAATCCCGCCACGCCGACCAAGACCAGAAAAGCCCGGACCTCCCAAGGTCCGGGCTTTTTTTCGCGTCATTCAGCGCCGCGCCTGCCGAACCTTCACCAGCACGCGCAGCACCTCCGCCACGCTCCATGCCCGGGCTACGCATCCTCGCGGCGTGAACGGCGGCTCGGCATCGAAGATCTCGCTGATGGAACCGATGCACGCTTCTCCCGGTGCGCCGCGAAGCCTTCGAGCAACTGCTCGATGCCGTGCATGTCGTCCGGATGCACCTTCAGCCAGGCATCGGCGAACGGTCCCGCCAGCCATCCCCAGACCGTGCCCCGGTGGTAGGCGGCGTCCCGCGCCCGCAGGTCGCCGTCGTAGTGCGGCTTGTAGTCGGGGTGGCCGGGCGCCAGCGACCGCAGGCCGACCGGCGTGACCAGCAGGCGCTGCGCGACGTCGAGCACGCTGCGCCAGCGTTCCCGGTCCAGCACCGGGTTCGGCAAGGCGATCGCGAACACCGGGTTGGGCCGGATCGCCGGATCGTCGCCGCCTTCGCCGTCGACCACGTCGTAGAGGCAGCCGGCCTGCGGGTTCCAGAAGCGCCGGTTGAAGCTCTCGTGCACGCGCCGCGCGTGCTGCGCCATCTCGCCGGCGCGCGCTTCGTCGCCTTCTTCGCGCAGCCAGCGCTCCATCAGGCGCAGGGCGTTGTAGAACAGCGCGTTCAACTCCACCGCCTTGCCGCGCCGAGGCGTCACGACCCAGCCTTCCACCTTCGCGTCCATCCGGGTCAGCTGGTAGCCCTCGGCGCCCTGCTTCAGGAGGCCGTCGCGGTGGTCGACGCCGATGTTGAAGCGCGTGCCGCGCAGGTGGTGCTCGATGATGGAAGCGAAGGTCGGGATCGCCTGCCGCAGCGTGAGCCGGTCGCCGGTCACGCTGACGTAGCGGTCCATCGCGTGGAAGAACCACAGCGTGGCGTCGGCGGTGTGGTACAGGCCCTCGTTGCGCCCTTCCGGAAACATGTTGGGGATCAGCCCGTCCTTCACGTAGTGCAGGAAGGTGCGCAGGATGTAGCCGGCCTCGGCATGGCGGCCGGTGGCGAGCGTCAGTCCTTCGAGGCTGATCATGGTGTCGCGGCCCCAGTCGGTGAACCAGTGGTAGCCGGCGATCACGGTCCGGGCCTGGTCGCCCTCGGCCTGCGCGCGCGCCGCGTCGGCCTGCCGGCTGAAGGGCGCGATGATGAACTGGTCCGCCGCCAGCACCAGTTCGGCCGCGCGGCCGTGCCGCGCGTGCGGGTCGGCCTGCTCGATCAGCCGCTCGCGCCGCGCCTGCTCCGCGTTGCGCGCCTGCTGCGGCGTCAGCGCCTGGATGGTGTCCCAGCTTTCCGTCGACGCCACCAGCGTGCATTCCTCGCCCGGCGCCAGCTCGGCGCGCAGGCGTCCCGGCGTCCACACCCGCCCGCGCGAGGGATAGCCGCGCGCCGCCTCGATGCGATAGAAGTGGTCCTCGAAGCTGCCGCCTTCGAGCACGAGTTGCGCGTCGCGCCCGAGCAGCGTCATGCGCAGCGGCGGCAACTGCGGCATGCCCTCCGAGTGCACCTCGAAGCGCCGCCCCAGCACGTGGAGCCGGCAGGCGTCGTCGTGCGGCTCGTCGACCGGCATTTCGTGGCCGCGGAAGTGCAGCCGCGGCCGCAGGATCAGGCGGGCGCCGCCGCCGCCCGTGAGGCGGTAGTTCACGTGCACCGTGTTCTGCCCGTACGGCAGCAGGATCCGCTTCTCCACCGCGATCTCGCCGACGTGGTAGGTCCAGACCGGCAGGCCCATCTCCAGCCGGAACTCGGTCAGCACCTCGGACAGCTCGAAAGTCTGCCCCGGCCTTTCCTCGCCGGCGAGCCGGATGGTCCGCCGGTCCGGGAGCCGCAGCCACTCGCCCGGTGGCTGAGCATCACGGTGCGGCCGATCGGCGTGGGCAGCGCGGCGATCAGCAGGCCGTGGTAGCGCCGGGTGGCGACGCCGGCGATCGAGCCGGAGGCATAGCCACCGAGGCCGTTGGTGACCAGCCACTCGCGGGTGAGCAGGCTTTCCGGGTTTTCGTCGCGGCCCGCCCAGGGCATCTTGTTGAGGACGGCTTCAGCCACAGGCGTTCTCCGGGGATGGGGTCGGAGCACGGCGAGTGCGTGCGCCGGCAGGCGCCAGCTGTGCTCGCCATCGGGTTCGGACATGCCGTTGCCGCCCCAGCGCGGGTCTTCGCTGTTCCAGCCAGCGTCCAGCCATGGCCGGCCGGCGGCGCCAGCAAGGGCTCCGGCATCGGCAGCAGCGGCAGCGTCGCGCCGAGATTGACGACGATCAGGCGATCGTCGCCGTCCGGACCGAAGAAGCGCAGCAGGAATGCCTCCGGGCCCAGCACCGCGCCATGCATGCGCGTGCTGTCCTGCGCGGCGAAGACCGGATCGGTCCGCCGGACGCGCAACAGGTCGCGGTGCATGGCCAGGACCTGCGCATGGGGTTCGCGCTCGCGCTCGCCGTGGTCGAGCTTGCAGCGGGCGAAGGTGGCCTCGTCGGCCGGATCGGCCAGCAGCCTGCCGCCGGCGGCGCTCGCCACGTCGGGAAACTGCGCGAGGAAACCGTGCCGGCCCCGGCGCACCATCGCATCCAGTTCGCCGCCGTGGCGCGCGAAGTAGAGGAAGGGCGCGCTCGCCGCGAACTCCCCCCCGGAACAGCAGCGGCGTGCACGGCGTCAGCAGCGTGAGCGCGGTCAGCGCGCGAAAGCGCCCGGGCGAGGTGAGTTCGTGCAGGCGCTGGCCGCGCGCGCTGTTGGCGACCTGGTCGTGGTTCTGCAGGAACTGGATGAAGGCGGTGGCGGGCAGGTCGAGCGAAGGATGGCCGCGGCGCTTTTTCTGCCAGACGTAGTACTGGCCCCGGTACAGGAAGCCCCACTTGAGGGCCGACACCAGTTCCTGTGGCGTGCCGCGCGTCTCCGTGTAGTAGGCCTCGCAGGCGCCTGTGGCGGCCACGGTCGCGCTGTGGTGGTAGTCGTCGTTCCAGAGCGCGTCGAGGCCGTAGCCGCCCTGCGCGGGCGGCCGCGCCAGTTCGGCGTGCTGCGGCTCGTTTTCGCCGGCCGGTAGATGCCGCGGTGGCCCGCCGCCGCGCGCGCGGCCCGCGCGATCTCCACCAGCACGTGCGTCTCGCTGGCGTCGAAGATGGACTGCGTGGCGTCGATGCGCAGGCCGTCGAAGTGGAACTCGGCGATCCAGTAGGCAGCGTTGGTGACGAAGAATTCGCGGACCGGCCCGCTGTGCTCGCCGTCGAAGTTGACCGGGTCGCCCCACTCGCCCTCGTAGCGCTTGCTGAACCAGTGCGGCGAGAACCGCGGCAGGTAGTTGCCGCTCGGCCCGAGGTGGTTGTAGACCACGTCGAGGATCACGCCGAGGCCGATCGCGTGCGCCCGGTCGACGAAGCGGCGCAGTTCGTCCGGCGTCCCGTACAGGCGGGTCGGCGCGAACAGGTTCACGCCGTCGTAGCCCCAGCCGAAGGGACCGTTGAACTCGTTGACCGGCATCAGTTCGACGATGGTGACCCCGAGGTCCTTCAGGTAGCCGAGGTGGCGCTCGGCCGCCGCGTAGGTGCCTTCGGGCGTGAAGGTGCCGACGTGCAGTTCATAGAGCACTGGCCCCGGGGACCGACGCCGCGCCAGCCATCGTCGGTCCAGCGGAAGGCCGATGGGTCCACGACCTCGGAAGGACCATGGGGTCCTTCGGGCTGCCTCCGGGACGCGGGGTCGGGAAAGGCTTCGTTGCCGTCGAGGCGGAAGCGGTAGCGCGCGCCCGGCCCGACGTGGGTTGCAAGGCCGGCGTGGTAGCCCGCTTCGTCCGGCTGCAACGGCAAGGGGGCCAGCGTGGCGTCGTCGAAGACGACCTCCACGCGCCCGGCGGCCGGCGCCCAGACGCGGAACCGGGTCCCGCTGCCTGCCCGGTACTCCGCCCCGATCGGCATGCGCCATGGTGTCGTCGTCATCGGCGTGTTTCTGGCTTTCGAACATTGTGCATTGCCGCAAACGGGCGGTGTTGCGCTGGTGAGCACGCGTAACGCGCGCGCCGGGCACGGAACGCGAGACGTTCTGCACAGGACGCGGCGCCGCCTGCCGGGCAGGATCGCCGCTTCGCCCGACGCTCACGCATACAATGGCCGCGCATGCCATCCGTCGTATTCGCTGACCTGGTCGGAAGCACCGGCATCTTCGAGCGCCTCGGCGACGAGACCGCCGGGCGCTTCGTCACCCAGCTGACGACGGCGCTGGCCAAGATCTTCGAGCAGCACAACGGCCGCGTGGTCAAGTTGCTGGGCGACGGCCTTTTCGTCGTCTTCCCGCTCGAAGCGCAAGCCCTGACCGCCTGCATCGCCATCCGGGAGCGCCTGCTGAACAAGCCGGTGCATCCCGGCGGCACGGGCCACCCGGTGCAGATGCAGATGGGGATCGAGTCGGGCGAGGTCGTGGAAATCGAGGGCGACTGCTACGGCGACGCCGTCAACAGCGCCGCCCGCCTGGCCGACCCGCCGGCGCCGACCAGATCCTCGCCACCCAGCGCGTACGCGCCGCATTGCCGCGCGAGCTGCAGGCCAAGCTGCGCAGCCTGGGGCCCATGTACCTGCGGGGCAAGGCGGAGGCCACCGAGGTGTTCCGCGTCGAATGGCAGCCGGAACGCGACGCCGAGGCCACCGTGATGGGCGTGTCGATGTTCGGGCCCAACACCATCCACGGCCAGCTGGAAATCACGCTGGGCCTGCAGTCGCTGCGCCTGCAGCACGGCGACCGCATCGGCATGGGCCGCTCGCGCACCGCCGACCTCGCCGTCAACGACGCCCGCGTCTCGCGCATCCACGCCACCATCGAATGGCGTGGCGGCCACTTCGTGCTGAGCGACGTCTCCAGCTTCGGCACCGGGTCTACATGGGCGACCAGACGGCGCCGGTGGTGCTGCGCCGCGGCGAATGCATCCCGGTGGGCAAGGGCCAGATCGCCCTGGGCTGCGACCGCGAAGCCGAAGACGCGCCGGTCGCATCGTTCGTCGTCAAGGCGTAGTAGCCGCTGCGCATGGCGCTCGATCTGCACATTGCCGGCCCGGGGCTGGACGTCAGCCGCAGGCTGCGTTCCGGCGATCCGGCGCTGGTGCTCGGGCGCGACGCCGACTGCACCGTCTGCCTGCCCGACCCCGAACGCAACGTCTCGCGCCGCCACCTGAGCGTGTGGAACGAGGGCGACGCGCTGCACTTCCACGTGCTGTCGGCGGTCAACGGCGTCGAAGTGGCCGATGCCGAAGTGCCGCCCGGCGCGCGCGGGGTGCTGGCGGCCGGCCAGCCGCTGGTCCTCTCGGCCTTCCACCGGTCGCGGCCCCCGCGCCGGACACCGACCCGACGCTCGACCCCGGGCCGAGTTCGAGCGGCAAGCCTCGGCCATGAACAACGAGGCGACGACCGAGATCACGGTCGCGGCCAGCCTCGAGGACGATCCGTTCGGCGACTGGGGCATGTTCAACGACACCTTCGGGCCCGACGCCGTGGGCGGCGCGTTGCAGGCGGAGGCGCTGGCGCCGGCCACCGACCTGCGGCCTTTCGCCGCAGGCCTCGGCATGGACCCCGACCGGCTGGCGGGCCTGACGCAGGGCGAGCTGGAGACCATCGGCCGCCTCACCCGCATCGCGCTGTCGGGACTCTTGCAGTCGCTGCAGGCCGCCGCCGGTTCGCGCCAGACCTGCGGGCCGAAGACCGCACCATGCTGGAGCCGCGCGACGCCAACCCGCTGCGCATGGACATGTCGATGGAAGCGCGGCTGCAGTACCTGCTGGGCGGGCGCGCCGCCGCGGCCGGCTTCATGTCGCCCGACCGGGCGGTCGCCGACGTGGTCAACGAACTGCTGGCGCACCAGCAGGCGATGGCCGACGCGGTTCCGCACGCGCTGCAGGCGGTGCTGGGCGAGTTCGAGCCGGAGGCGCTGAAGGCCCGGCTGCTCAAGGGCGGGCCGCGCCTGTTCGAGGCGGCGCGGGCCTGGGAGGCCTTCGTGCGCGACCACGCCGAACAGGCGCGGGACCCCGGCCAGACGGTGCAGCAGTGGATGGACCGGCATTTCGCCGAGGCCTACGTGCGCGGGCCCTGATGCGTGTCAAACGCGACACAGGGCAGCGCCGGCGCTGAGCCAGCGCCCCGCCGTTGCTGGGCTGCGGGCTAGAATGGCCTTCCACCCGCTACGCACGGCATCGCTGAAGTGACACTCAAAAAGCTGGGCCGGTACGAACTGCTCCGTGTTCTGGGCAAGGGCGCCATGGGAGTGGTCTACGAAGGGAGAGATCCCAACCTGGACCGGCGTGTCGCCATCAAGACCGTCAAGGTCGAGAACCTCTCCGAAGAGGCCGCCGCCGAATACGAACACCGCTTCCGCACCGAGGCGCGCTCCGCCGCGCGGCTGCAGCATCCCAACATCGTCAGCGTCTACGACTCCGACCGCGACGGCGACGTCGCCTTCCCCGGTCATGGAGTACATCCAGGGCGACGACCTCAAGCACCACCTCGACCGGGGCGTGCGCTATTCGCTGGAGCAGTCGCTCAAGATCATCCGCGACCTGCTCAGCGCCCTCGACTACGCGCACAAGCAGGGCATCGTCCACCGCGACATCAAGCCGGCCAACCTGCTGATGGAGCCGGGCGGGCGGGTGAAGCTCACCGACTTCGGCGTGGCGCGGATCCGAGGATTCCGGCGAGGCCACGCGCACCCGGGGCAGCATGGTCGGAACCCTGAAGTACATGGCGCCCGAGCAGGTGCAGGGCCAGAAGATCGACTCGCGCGCCGACCTGTTCTCGGTGGGCGTGGTGCTGTACCAGCTGCTCACGGACAAGCGTCCCTTCGACGGCGACAACGACTTCTCCATCATCCACCAGATCATCGGCCACGAGCCGGCGCCGCCCAGCTCCATCAACCCGCGGCTGCCGGGTGCGCTGGACGCCGTGGTGGCCCGCGCGCTGGCCAAGAGCCGCGACGAGCGCTTCGCCACCGCGCGCGACTTCGCCGTCGCCCTGCAGGCGGCGATCCGCCGCGCCGAAGACCAGACCGTGGTGCCGCCGCTGAATCCGCTGCGCAAGGTCGATGCCCTCGGCTCGCGGCCGCTCACCACGCCCGGCACCGCGCCGGGCGGCATGACGAACACGCCCACGTCCGGCTCGGTGACGTCGGTGACGCAGGAACTCGAACTGGTCTACTGGAAGGACGTCAAGGACTCGCACGAGCCCGAGGACCTGCACGGCTTCCTGGACAAGTTTCCGTCCGGCATCTACGCCGACCTCGCGCGCCGCAGGCTGCGCCGCCTGATGTCGCCGGGCGAGAACACCAACTTCGGCACCGTCACCAGCCTGGGCACCGCGCCCGGCATCGACCTCGACGCGACGCGCATGCGCGACCCGACCCGTCCGCACGGCGGCACCGTGCCCGGCGGGTCCATTCCCGGGCTGGCCGCCGGCGGCATCGCCCGCGCCGGCACCGTGCCCGGCGGCACCCTGCCGGGCGGCGCCGCGCTGCGGCCGTCCGAATGGGTCGACCAGAGTACACCCGCACGCCGGGGCATGCGCCGGCGTCGACCGTCCCGCCCGTCGCACCGCCGCCCCGCCGGTGACGATGCACGAACCGACGGTGGTCGAAGCGCCGGCACCGGCGGCCGCCCAAGTCAAGCCGCCGCCGCCGCCGCCCGCCGTGGCGCCGCCCGCGACGGTCGCTCCCGAAATCCCGCCGCCGCTGGTGTCCACCGGGCGCAAGAGGCCGCCGGTGGCCGTGCTCGCGGGCGCGGGCGCCGTGGTGGTGGCCGGCATCGTGCTGGCCATGATGATGGGACGGGGCGGTGAACCGGCCGTGCCCGTGGCGCAGCCCGGCGCTTCCGCGCCCGTGGCCGCGGCTTCGTCGCCGGCGCCTGCCGGTGCGCCGGCGACGCCGGTGGCCGCCGCGCCCGTGGTCGATGCCCCTGCCGCGCCGCCCGCCGTGGCGCCGGCCGCGGAGCCGCCGGTCACCGCCGCCAGCGCCGGCCGTGCCGCGGCCAGTGCCGCCAAGCGGCCGCCGCCGCCCAAGACCGCCAAGCCCGCGGTGGAGACCACCGAACCGGCGCGCCGCTCGTGATCGCGCCGCAGCCGCGCCCCGAGCCTTCCGAACCGGCCCCGCGCCCGGCCGCGCCGCCGCCCGCGCCCGTCAACACCGCCGCGGCCGCGGTGGAAGCCTGCCGCGACCGCGTCTTCCGGCCCGCGAACTGTGCCTGAGCGACGCCTGCGGCAAGGCCGGCACGCGCAGCCACCCGCTGTGCGTGAAGCACCGCGAAGAGGTGCGCATGCGCGAAGAAAGCAAGATGCGGCAAGGGCCGCAGTAGGGCCCCGCGCAGTCGCCGTCAGACGATGTCGTAGGCGTGCACTTCGAAGCGCCCCCCTGGCGCGGTCCTCGAAGAAGCGCTCCAGCGTTTCCTTGACGGTGCGGAAGGCGATCTCCTCCCAAGGGATCTCCGCCTCGGTGAACAGCCGGGCCTCGATCGTCTCGAAGCCCGGTTCGAACACGTCGCTGAGCAGCTTCGCGCGGTAGAACAGGTGCACCTGCCCCACGCGCGGCACGCTGAGCACCGTGAACAAGTCTTCCATCTCGATCTGCGCGCCCGCCTCTTCGTGTGTCTCGCGGGCGGCGCCTTCGGCCGTGCTCTCGCCCAGCTCCATGAAGCCGGCCGGCAGCGTCCACTTGCCCCAGCGCGGCTCGATGTTGCGCTTGCACAGCAGCACCTTGTCGCCGAAGTGCGGCACCGTGCCCACCACGTTCAGCGGGTTCTCGTAGTGGATGGTGTCGCAGGCCGGGCAGACCGCCCGGTGCTTCGTGTCGCCGTCGTCCGGGACCCGGTAGACGACCGCGGTGCCGCAGTTGCGGCAGTGCTTGATGGACCTGGAAAGTGTCACTGGAAAGAGCAGGGGCCCGCGAAGGGCCCCGGGTGCGAGTCGGCCGGGGCCGGATTATCAGGCCTTGGTCGTCTTGCCGTGCTTCTCGATCAGCGCGCGCGCCGTCTCCAGCAGCTTCTTGCCGTCGAAGCCGCGCTTGTTCATGTCCTCGACCCATTCCACCTCGACCAGGCGCGCCTTGCGCTTGAACTCCTGCGCGTCGGCGGCGTTGATGGTGTGGATGGTGTTCTTGCGGTCCATGGCCGACTTGCGGCCGGGCCCGTCGCCCTGCTGCTGCACCTTGCCTAGCCAGGCCGACGTGCCCATGCCGGAGTTGGCGTCGATCACCTTCTTGAGGTCGGGCGCGAGGCTGTTGTACTTGTTCTTGTTCATCGCCATCACGAACGTGGTCGTGTAGAGCGCGCCGCCGGCGGATCGAACTCGCTGTGGAACTTGGTCAGCTCGTGCACCTTGACCGAAGGCACGACCTCCCACGGGATCACGCAGCCGTCGATCGTGCCCTTGGACAGCGCGTCGGGGATGCCGGGCAGCGGCATGCCGACGGGCGTGGCGCCCAGGTAGCCGAGCATCTTGGTGATCTGGCGGGTCGGGCCGCGCACCTTCAGGCCGCGCAGGTCGTCGGCGGTCTTGATCAGCTTGTCCTTGGTGTGGAACATGCCCGGGCCGTGCACCTGCAGCGCGCACCTGCGTGTCCTTGAACTCGTCGGGCGCCATGGTCTGCACGTACTCCCAGTACGCCTTCGAGGTCGCTTCGGCGTTGTTCATCATGAACGGCAGCTCGAACACCTCGATGCGCGGGAAGCGGCCCGCGGTGTTGCCGGGCAGCGTCCACACGATGTCGACCACGCCGTCGCGGGCCTGGTCATAGAGCTGCACGGGCGTGCCGCCCAGCTGCATCGCGGGATAGCCCTCGAACTTGATGCGGCCGCCCGAGTCCTTTTCGACCTTGTCCATCCACGCCTTGTGCATGTTCAGCCAGACGTTGGACTGCGGCGCCATGAAGGTGTGGAACTTCAGGGTGACGGCCTGCTGCGCCAGCGCGAGGCCGGGAGCGCCGAGCGCCACGGCGGCGGTGGACTTCAGGAGGGTGCGGCGTTGGATCATCGTTGTGGACTCCGGGGACAGGGATGGTCGATCTTCGTCCATTGGGCGCGGGCGGTGTTACGGGGCTTTCCCTCAACGCATGGAGCGGAGCGCCTGCCGCGGGCTGAACGCAGAAGACGCAGAAGGAGCGCAGGAAACGCAGAAGGCGCCAATGCAAATGCATCTGCATCCTTCTGCGACTTTGGCTGTTCCCTTTTGGCCTCCTTCTGCGTTCAGCCCGCCGCAGGCGCTGCGGCCTACCCGACGAACTTCACGAGCCAGAGGGAGATCGCCGGGAAGAACAGCAGCAAGATGGTGCGGATCGTGTCGGTGAGCAGGAAGGGCATCACGCCGCGGTAGCTCTCCCAGATCGGCGTGTCCTTGGCCATGCTGTTGACGATGTAGACGTTCAGTCCCACGGGGGCGCCAGCAGGCCGAAGCCCACCGTCATCAGCACCATGATGCCGAACCAGATCGCCACCGACTCGGCCGGCATGCCGAAGTCGAGCGCCATCACCATCGGGAAGAAGATCGGGATGGTCAGGAGGATCATCGACAGTTCGTCCATCACCGCGCCGAGCACGACGTAGAACAGCAGGATCGCCGCGACCACCATCAGCGGCGACAGGCCCCAGCCGCCCACCGTGGCGGCGAGCTGCGCCGGCACCTGCGTGAGCGCCAGCGCGGCGTTCATCAGGTCGGCGCCGATGAAGATCAGGAAGATCATCGCCGAGCCTTCCGCCGTGGCGTAGAAGCAGTGCTTGAACTTCTGCCAGGTGATCTCGCGCTTGATCAGCGCCGCCACGAAGGTGGCCGCCGCGCCGACCGCCGCGCCCTCGGTGGGCGTGAACAGGCCGCCGTAGATGCCGCCGAACACCAGCAGGAACACCACCGCGATCGGCAGGATGCCCGCAAGCGATTCGAGCGTGACCTTGCTGGCCTCGGCGTGCTCGGGGGCGTGCCCGGGCACCAGCCGCACGTAGACGGCGATCGCGATCATGTAGCCGATCATCGCGAGCAGCCCCGGCACCATCGCCGCCGCGAACATCTTGGCGATGTTCTGTTCGGCCAGGATGGCGTAGATCACCAGCGGCACCGAGGGCGGGATCAGGATGCCCAGCGTGCCGCCGGCCGCCAGCGTGCCGGTGGCCAGCCGCCCCGAATAGCCGTGGCGCTTCATCTCGGGCAGCGCCACCGAGGTGATGGTGGCGGCCGTGGCGACCGACGAACCGCAGATGGCGCCGAACGCCGCCGACGCGAGGACGGCGCCCATGGCGAGCCCGCCGCGAAAGCGCGACATCACGGCGGCCGTGAAGCCGAACAGCGCCTTGGAGATCCCGCCCTGCGTGGCGAAGTGCCCCATCAGGATGAAGAGCGGGATGACCGAGAGGTCGTAGCTGGCGAAGCGCGCGAAGGCCTGCGTGTTGAGGAAGCTCGCCAGCGGCAGCCAGCCCGCCTTGAGGACGTAGCCGACGCAGCCCGCGATGAACATCGCGATGGCGATCGGCGTGCGGATCGCCATCAGCAGCAGCATGACGCCGAAGATCAGCCCGGCCAGCATCAGCGGCGTCAGCGCGCCGCTCATTCCGTCACCTCGGCCCGAAGCCGAGCGCGGCCTGCCAAAAGGCGATGACCGCGGTCAGCACCAGTGGCGGCACCATCGCGGTGTAGACGATCCACTCGGGGAAGCCGAGCATCATGGTGCCGGACTGGCTTTGCCAGGCGTTGAGGCCGCCGACGACGGTGCGCCAGGCGAGCAGCGCCATGGCCGCGCCGAGCAGCAGCGCGCCGAGGCGGTCGAGGCCGGCCTGCGTGCGCTCGCTCGCCTTGGTGGTGAAGAAGTCCACGATGATGTTGCCGCGCCGGACCCGGCACCGGGGCATGAAGAGGGCGATGGCGGCGCCCGCGGCGACGCCCGTGAGTTCGAAGTCACCCACCAGCGTGGCGCCCGTGGTGTTCCGGCCGATCAGGCTCGCGCAGGTCATCAGCGTGATGACCGTCAGCAGCAGGCCCGCGAGGATGGCGCAGAACTTCGCCAGATGTTCCAGACGCGCAACGCAACTCCTCAGGCGGCCTGGATCTTGACGGTGAGCGTGCCGAGGCCGCCGACGCCGCCGACGAGCGTGTCGCCGGCCACCACCGCCGCCACGCCTTCGGGCGTGCCGGAGTAGATCAGGTCGCCGGGCTGCAGCTCCCATGCGGCCGAGAGGTGTTCGATGGTCTCGCCGATGTTCCAGATCAGCTTCGAGACGTTGCTGCGCTGGCGGTCCTTGCCGTTCACCTGCAGCCAGATCTCGGCGTTGGTCACGTCGCCGGCTTGCGCGGCGGGCGTGATCGGGCCGATCGGCGCAGATTCGTCGAAGGCCTTGCCGATGCACCACGGACGGCCCTGCTTCTTCATCTCGCCTTGCAGGTCGCGCCGCGTCATGTCGAGGCCGACGGCATAGCCGAAGATGTGCTTCTGCGCATCCGCGGCCTGGATGTTCTTGCCGCCGGTCCCGATGGCGACCACCAGTTCGATCTCGTGGTGCAGGTTGCTGGTGAGGGGCGGATAGGCCATGGCGCCGGTCTCGCCTTCGCCCACGACGACCACGGCGTCGGACGGCTTCAGGAAGAAGAACGGCGGCTCGCGGCCGGTGAAGCCCATCTCCTGCGCATGCTCCACGTAGTTGCGGCCCACGCAGTAGATGCGGCGCACCGGAAAGCGCTCCGCGCGGCCGATCACGGGCACGCTGGCGGCCGGCGCGGGTTGGAATACGTAGCTCATGACAACCTTTCTTCGCTGTGGATGCCCAGCGCCTGGTGCACGGGGCGGTCGGAAAAACTGAACAGGACGCAGCCTGCGGCCGACGAAAACCGCGCAGTGTGCCACGACGGCACCACGAAATGGTCGCGCGGGCCGAAGCGGTACGTCGTCTCCTGCCCGCCTCCGGCGATGGTCACTTCGCCCTCGCCCTCGACAACGCTGTACACCGCGCCATCGGTCTGGCGCCGCCTTTGCCCGCGAAGCCCTTCGGCAGCTTCTGCAGGAAGGTGCCGATCGTGGGCATGGTCCAGCCGCCGGTGAGCGGGTTGGTGTAGCGCAGCTTGACGCCGTCCCACGCGTCGATGGGCGCGCTGCGTTCGAGCTGCTCCAGCGCCTCGCGGCTGCGTTCGTATGGATAGCTGAAGATCGGCGAGGTGGCGCCGTAGGGCGACTCGTGCCGCACGGGCGCCATGTTGTGGCCGAAGCGCGCGAAGCTGGTGCCTTCGGGGCGCGTCACCTGCTGCGAGCGGCTGGTGTCGCCCTGCGCGAAGCCGGCGTCGAAGAAGCGCACCATCGGGATGTCGAGTCCATCGAGCCAGACCACGGGCACGTCGGCTTCGTTGCCGTGGTCGTGCCACGTCCAGCTCGGCGTGATGATGAAGTCGCCCGGCCGCATCAGCGTCCGTTCGCCATCCACCGCCGTGTACGCGCCAGATCCTTCGACGATGAAGCGCAGCGCGCTCTGGGTGTGGCGGTGGCTGGGCGCCACTTCGTTGGGCATGATCAGCTGCAGGCCGGCATAGAGCGACTGCGTGATCGCGGACTGCCTGCGCAGCTTCGGGTTCTCGAGGATCAGCACGCGGCGCACCGCTTCTTCGGCGGTGATGGCTTCGCCGGCGCGCATCAGCAGCGGCCGCACCTCGTCGTATTTCCAGAACGCCGGCACGCAGGGCGTGTTCGGCTGCGGCGGCACCAGCGCATGCAGCACCTCCCACAGCGGCGTGAGGTTCAGCGGGTCCATGTCGCGGTACAGCTGCTGGCGCATCTGCGCGGTGGGGTGGGGTGCGTTCATCGGGAAACTCCTTACCAGCTGCGGCCCAGCCAGCGCCGCTGTCTTCGAGCGCGTTTTGCAATGCCGTGACGTCCACGGCATCGGCATGCACGCCGTCCTTCAATGCGAGATCGGCGGCGAGCCCGGCCGCCCGGCCCATGACGAAGCAGGCGCCGGTGACGCGCGCCGCCGACTGCGCCTCGTGGCTCATGGACGCGCAGCGTCCGGCGATCCAGACGTTGTCGAGGCCCTGCGGCACCGTCATGCGGTAGGGCAGGTGGTTGAAGCCGCGGCTTTCCGGGATCTTCGGCCAGCGGAACTCCACGTCGCCCTTGGTGTGCAGCTCCAGCGGCCAGCCGTTGACGCCGATGGTGTCGTCGAAGCTGGCGCAATCGAGCACGTCGGATTCGGTCAGCTCGTACAGGCCGTGCACGCGGCGCGTCTCGCGGATGCCCACCTGCGGTGCGATGTCGGACACGTAGCTGTTCTCGAAACCGGGCACCTCGCGCAGGAAGCCGGCGACCGAGGCGATCTGCTGGCGGCCGATCACTTCGGCGTCGGACAGCTCGCGCGCGTCGGTGCCGTCCATGGCGTTTCCTTCGCGGTTGGCGAGCTGCGTCACGTTGGCGCGCCACTCGATGCCGCTCTTCTGCGGCCGCACGATCGCGCCCTTGCGCGGGAATTTCCAGCGGCCGGCCGCTTCGGCTTCGGCCATCAGCCTGGGTATCACTTCCCGGCCTTGCCGGCGCGTTGCGGGTCGACGCCGTTGATGCGGAACATCGTGGACGGATAAAGCATGTGGCCTTCGCCGTCGCCCTTGGCGAATGGCGCGCCGGCCCGTGCCGCGAGGTCGCCGTCGCCGGAAGCGTCGATGAAGGCGCGGCCGATCACGGCGCGGCGGCCGGACTTGGTTTCGAGCAGCAGCGCCTGCACGCGGCGGGCGCCGTCCATCACCACGCCGGCGCCGACGGCATGGAACAGGATCTCCACGCCGGCGGACAGCAGCAGGTCGTCGGCGGCGATCTTGTAGGCGGCCGTGTCGTAGGCCTGCGCCACGATCTTGTGGCCGAAGAGGGAATGCGGCGCGTTGAGGCCGCCGAGCCGGTCTATGCGTTGCAGCAGGTCGTCGGCGACGCCGTGCACCACTTGCCGGATGTCGCCGTGCACGTTGGCGTGCAGGCCGCAGAAGTTGGTGACGCCGGCGGCCGTGCCCATGCCGCCCAGGAAGCCGTAGCGTTCGACGAGCAGGGTGCTGCGGCCGCTGCGGGCCGCGGCGACGGCGGCCGCCATGCCGGCGGGGCCGCCGCCGAGGACGACGACGTCGTATTCGCCGTGGACTTCGGTCTGGCGAGGGGGTTCGGTGATCTGTCTTGGACTCATTCGAAAATGGCTGAGGGGAGAAAAAACCCTTGAACGCAGAGGGCGCGGAAGATGCGCAGAAAACGCAGAAAAGAAACCTTAAAAGGATTTTTCTGCGAGCTTTTCTCCCCTTCTGAGACTTCTGCGTTCAAGGTTCCCGTTCCCGTTCCGTTCCCGTTCCCCCTCCCGCATTCAGCTCTTCGCCACCAGTTCGAAATGCTCCACCACCGGCGGCGCCGCGAAGAAGGGGCCGACGATGGCGCGCCATTGCGCGAACAGCGGGCCCCGGCGGAAACCGACGGTGTGGTCTTCCAGCGTGTCCCAGAAGATCTGCAGCACGTAGCGCTCGGGCGATTCGATGCCCTTGTTGACCTTGAAGCCGCGCATGCCCTGCGCCTGCGAGGCGACGGTGGTGAGGCCGCGCTGGATGGCTTCCTCGAAGGCGGCGTTCTGGCCGGGCTGGATGCGGATGTCGGCGAGTTCCGGGGATCATGTTCTTGCTCTCTTCAGTGTTGCGACGCGGGCAGGTCGACGGCCAGTCCGTCCATGGCCTCGGTCAGGGTGATCTGGCAGCTCAGGCGGCTGTTGGGGCGGCGCTCGGCCGCGGTGAATTCGAGCATGGACGCCTCGTCGTCCTGCGGCGGCGGCAACTGCGACGCGAACGGCTCGCGCACGTAGACGTGGCAGGTGGCGCAGGTGGCCGGCCCCCCGCAGTCGGCTTCGATGCCGCGCGCGTTGTTGGAGACCGCGACCTGCATGAGGGTGTCGCCGGGCTTGGCCTGCAGCGCCGTTTCGGCGCCCGCTTCCGGGCCGTGCAAATGAATCGTGATCATCAGATCCTGCTGAAGTATTCGCGCCGCTGGAACTCGTCGCGGTCGGCCGCCTGCTCGAAGCGCTGCTGCTCCGACTGCTTGATGCGGGTGAAGTAGGTGATGAAGGGCTCGCCGAATGCCTGGCACAGCACCGCGTCGTCGCGCAGCGCCTGCAGGCCTTCGCCGAGGCTGGTCGGCAGGCTCTCGGCCCGGGCGCCGTAGGGCGAATCGGTGGCCGGCGGCGGCGCGAGCTTGCGCTCGATGCCGTCCGGCCGGCATGGATCTGCGACGCCATGTACAGGTACGGGTTGGCCGCCGGCTCGCCGATGCGGTTCTCGATGCGGCTGCCTTCGTCGGCGCACTCGCCGATCACGCGCAGCATCGCGCCGCGGTTGTCGCGGCCCCACAGCACCGACTGCGGCGCCATCGCATTGGGGCGGAAGCGGCCGAAGCCGTTCGTGGTGGTGGTGCAGAACACCGTCATGCCGCGCGCGTGCCGCAGCAGGCCCGCGAGGTACTGCCCGCCGACTTCGGACAGCGTTTGCGTGGCGTCCGTGGCCGTGCTGCCTTCGGCGGGCGTCTCGCGCCGGAACACGTTGCGGCCGGTGCGCAGGTCCACCAGCGACTGGTGCAGGTGCCAGCCGCTGGAGATGATGTTGGGGAACGGCGGGCGGCAAATGAAGGTGGCGTGGTAGCCGGCGCGGCGCAGGGCCTGCTTGACGCCATTGCGGAACAGCACCATGTTGTCGGCCGCCGTCAGCGCATCGGTCACGTCGAAGACGGCTTCGACTGGCTCGGGCCCAGTTCGATCTCCAGCGACAGCAGCGGCAGGCCGAGCGCCTGCGCGGTGTGCTGCACGATGCGCAGCGGCTCTTCGGCCAGTCGAACCAGCCGTCGGCCAGCATGTTGTAGCCGGGGTGCACCAGGCTCACGCGCGGCGGCGCGCCGGGCCAGTCGGCCAGCATCGGGTCGAGCTGCGGCTGCGTGTCCTCGATGCGGTAGATGTGGAACTCGACCTCGAGCCCGCACTTCATGCCGTAGCCCGCGGCCGCGAGCCTTTCGAGCGCGCGCTGCAGCACGCGCCGCGCATCGAGCTCCACCGGCTGGCCGTCCTGGAACCCCGGGGCTGCGCGCGCAACCAGCCCGTGCCTTGCGCCCGGGGCAACTGGCGGAAGCTGGTGGGGTCGGCCAGCAGCAGGACGTTGTTGGCGAAGCCGAAGCCCGGCAGGCCGGAGGTGCCGCCGGGTTCGAACACCTTGAACACGGTGCGGTCGGAGGAGTCCTTCAGCATCAGCGTGCTGACCATGCCGACACCGGCGCGCATGGCTTGCGCCGCGGCGGAGGCGACCAGCGTCTTGCCGCGCAGCACGCCGTGCAGGTCGCACCAGCCGAAGCGCACGAGTTCGAGCCCCGACGCCTCGATGACGCCGGCGGTGTGCTGCAACGCCTGCTCGCGCGCGGCGTCGTGGATGCCGCAGCGTTCGGCGAACGCGCTCATTCGGTGGTGCTGGGCTCGGCCGCTGCCGGCGCCGCGGCGCCGCTCGCGATCCACGCCGCGCCGGCGCGCGTCGCCGCCACGCGTTCCTGCCACCATTCGGCCCGGTGCCGGCGGGCGCAATGCCGTCGACCGTCTCCGGTCCCTGCATCTGCGACGCCAGCGCCGCATCGGCGACGCCGGGCGCGGTGCCGCCGGCCTGCACCGTCTCGATGGCCTTCAGCAGCATCCGACGGTTGGCCATGATGACCTTGTCGCTCGTGCCCGGTGCTCGCGCGTGCGGTCCCGGATCGCCCCCATGCTCTCCACCGCCCACTGGTCGTGCACGTTGATGTCTTCCTCGCCCATGCCGAGGTAGGTCTGCGATCGCTGTTCGTCGGCGTTGAAGCCCCAGTTGTTGTGGCGCCCGGAATTCGGCACGTAGTCCGGCAGCGAGATGAACTGCAGCCGCTGGTTGCGCATCGCTTCCTTGTCGACGGGCCCGGCGAAGCTCGTGAAGATCGAATACCAGTAGGTGTGCGTGTCGTCCACCGGCAGGTGGATCTGCGTGATGGTCAGCGTCTCGGACAGCGGGATGACGAAGGTCTGCGGAAAGATCGCGCTGGTGACGCGCACGTGCGTCAGGTCGTCCGTCATGGGGCGCAGCGCCTGCAACCGCAGGCCCCGGGGCCGCGCCTCGAAGGAGATCTCGGGCTGGTGGAACTCGCGCATGATCCGCGTCATCGGCCACTTCTCGCCGCCGAAGTCGCCGGCGCTGGCGCTGCGGAACTGCTTGCCGGCGGCGTTCTCGCCGATGCTGTCCAGCGCCTCGTCCTGCAGGAAGCGGTGCAGGAACGACGGGTGGGCCGGGTCGATGCCGACCTCGAAGGCCTGCAGCCAGTTGCAATGCCACAGGCCCTTGAAGGCGAAGGTGTGCGTGGACGGCGCGGCGAAGCAGTCGAAGCCGGCGGGGAAGGGCGGGGCCTTGCCTTCCTCGCCCAGCCACGCGAACAGCACGCCGCTCTTCTCCAGCACCGGGTAGCTGCGTTGCCGCACGCGGTCGCACAGCTTGCTGCCGGTGGGTTCCGCCGGCGTCTCCAGACAGCGGCCCGTCGCGTCGAACTTCCAGCCGTGGAAGGGGCAGCGGACGCCGTCGCCCTCGTGGCGGCCGAACGCGAGGTCGGCGCCGCGGTGCGGGCAGTCGCGATCGAGCAGCCCCCATTGTCCGGCGTCGTCCTTGAACAGGACCAGGTCCGGCCGAGCGCGCGGACCGCCTTGAGCGGGCGCTGCGCCATGCGCGGGTCGAGCCGCGGATCGAACTCGTCGACCAGCGCCACCGGCTGCCAATAGCTGCGCAGCACCGCGCCGCACGCGGTGCCGGGACCGACCCGGGTGAGCAGTTCGTTCTGTTCGGATTTCATCGTGGCCTCCTGCGGCGGACCGGCGGCCGCCCATCGTTTTCCAGTGTACAGTCGCGCGCCCATGAGCACGCCAGAGCCGGCCACGCCGGACCCGTTCTTCTCCGCCGCCGGCGTCCGCCGCGGCTTCGTCGGCGGCCAGCCGCTGGCCCCCGGCACCTTCGTCTACGGCATGGTGTTCGGCGTGCTCGCCAGCGAGCGCGGGCTGGCCTGGATCGAGGCGATGCTCATGAGCGTGCTGGTCTATTCGGGGAGCGCGCAGCTCGCGGCGCTGCAAGGCTGGACGGCCGCACCGCTGATCGCGCCGCTGGTGATCACCGTGCTCCTGATCAACGCGCGCTACGTGCTGTACAGCGCCTCGGTGCAGCCGTGGCTCGCGGGCGCGACGCGCGGCCGTGCGCTGGGCACGCTGTTCTTCCCGGGCGACGGCAACTGGGCGCTGGCCATGCGCGAGTACCACGCGGGCTACCGCGATGCGGGGTTCCTGTTCGGGTCGGGCCTGGCCACCGCGCTGCCGTGGTTCGTGGGCACCACGGCCGGGCACCTGCTGGGCGGGAGCGTGCCCAACCCGCAGTCGCTCGGGCTGGACTTCATGCTCGTCGCCTTCGCCGCGGCCATCGGCGTCACCGTGTTTCGCGGACGCGGCGACCTCTGGCCCGCGGCCGCAGCCATCCTCGCCGGACTGGCGCTGTACCGCTGGCTGCCGGGATGGACGATCGTCGGCGCCGGCCTGGCCGCCGGACTGATGGGAGGCGCACGTGCCCGTTGACCTGCACTTCCTGGCGGCCATCGCCGCGATGGCGGCGGCTTCGTACGCCTGCCGCGTGGCCGGCTACTTCCTGATGGCGTGGGTGCCGATCACCGACCGGGTGCAGGCGGCGCTCAAGGCGATCCCGCTCGGCGTGATGATCGGCATCGTGCTGCCGTCCGCCGTCAGCGGGAAGGTGCCGGAACTGGTCGGCCTGGCGGTCGTCGGCGTGGCGATGAAGCTGGTGGGCAACGACGTCGTCGCCGCGCTGCTGGGTGCGGCGGCCGTGGCGGCCTGCCGGTGGATGGGGCTTTGACGCCCTAGGGCTGCAGCACAGTGCGCAGCTGCGCCGCGCAAAGCTGCACCGCCACGTTGGCCTCGTCGATGACCTTGCCCATGAGGATGAAGCCGTGCACCTGCCGCTCGAAGTTGACCAGCGCGGCGAAGCTGCCGCCCTCGGTCAGCTTCTGCGCGTACTGCAGGCCTTCGTCGCGCAGCGGGTCGTAGCCCGCCGTCAGCACGAAGGCGGGCGGCAGGCCGGCATGGCTGGCGTGCAGCAGCGGCGAGGCGCGCCAGTCGAGGTCGTGCGCCGTGTCGCCGAGATACTGGTCGTGGTAGTAGTCGATCGAATCGCGCGTGAGCAGGTAGCCCTCGCCATTGCTGGTGTGCGAAGCGGCCGTGCGGCGCTGGTCCGTGGCGGGATAGATCAAGAGCTGGAAAGCAAGCGGCAGGTCGCCGGCGTCGCGCGCCGCGAGCGCCACGACCGCCGCGAGGTTGCCGCCGGCGCTGTCGCCGCCCACGGCGATGCGCAGCGGATCGATCTTCAGCGCGGAGGCGTTCGCATGGATCCAGCGCGTGGCGGCGATGGCGTCGTCCGCCGCCGCCGGAAAGCGGTGCTCCGGCGCGAGGCGGTAGTCCACCGCGATCACGGCGCAGCCGGAGTGGTTGGCGAGCTCGCGGCACAGCACGTCGTGCGTCTCCGGTCGCCGATCACCCAGCCGCCGCCGTGGAAGTAGACGAGCACGGGCAGGGCGGTCGCGGCATCGGCGTGCAGCGGACGGTAGCTGCGCAGGGGATGGGACCGTCGGGTCCGCGCGCCTCCGGGTTGCGGACCGCGCCGACCTCCGGCGCCGGCGGCTGCGTCAGGGCCTTGCGCTCCGGGTAGAAGGCGCGGGCCTGCGCCGGCGTCTGGGTGTGCACCGGGGGCAGCCCGCGTTGCGCGATCAGTTGCAGCAGGGCCTGGGCCCGGGGTGCAGCATGCGTGTCTCCTGTTCGGCCGCAGTGTAGCCAGCCGGCGTTATCCTTGCAGCATGAAGCTGCACAACTACTTCCGCTCCTCGGCGTCGTTCCGCGTGCGCATCGCGCTGGAACTCAAGGGCCTCACGTACGAGTACCTGCCGGTGCACCCGGTGAAGGGCGAGCACAGGCAGGAGGCGTATGCCGCGATCTCCCCGAGCGGCATGGTCCCGACGCTGGAGACCGACGAGGGCGAGCTGCTCGGGCAGTCGATGGCGATCATCGAATACCTCGACGAGCAACATCCCCAGCCGGCGCTGCTCCCCGGCGACGCGATCGGCCGCGCGCAGGTGCGCGCGCTGGCGCAACTGATCTCGTGCGACATCCACCCGCTGAACAACCTGCGCGTGCTGAAGTACCGGTGCGCGAACTGAAGGTGGACGAGGAAGCCAAGAACGCGTGGTACCGCCACTGGGTCACGGTGGGGCTCGAATCCTTCGAACGCGAACTCGCGCGCCTGCCGCAGGGCAACTTCTGCTTCGGCAACACGCCCACGCTGGCCGACTGCTGCCTCGTGCCGCAGATCTTCAACGGCAAGCGCTTCAACGTCGATTTCAGCGCCATGCCGCGCACCATGGCGGCGTTCGAAAGCTGCATGGAGCTGCCCGCCTTCCAGCGCGCGCAGCCGTCCGCCTGCCCCGACAACGAGGCCTGAGTGGAACTGCTCGCGCCCGCATGGCCGGCGCCCGGGCGGGTGCGCGCCGCCTGCAGCACGCGCGCCGGCGGCGTGTCGGCCTCGCCCTATGACAGCCTGAACCCGGGTGACCACGTGGGTGACGATCCCGCCGCGGTCGCCGCCAACCGCGAGCGGTTCGCGCAAGGGCTCGGCGCCCGCCCGGTGTTCATGAAGCAGGTGCACGGCAGCGGCGTCGCGCGCCTCACGCTCGCGACGCCGGACGGCATCGAAGCGGATGCCTGCTGGACCACCGAAGGCGGCGTGGCGTGCACGATCATGGTGGCCGACTGCCTGCCGGTGCTGCTGGCGGACGGGCGCGGCCGGGTCGTCGGCGCGGCGCACTGCGGCTGGCGCGGGCTCGCCGGCGAGCACGGGCAGGGCGTGCTCGAAGCGCTGTGGCGCGAGATGCTGCCGCAGCTCGGCAGCGACCGCTGGCAGGCCGCCCAAGGCATGGTCGCGTGGCTCGGGCCGTGCATCGGACCCGATGCGTTCGAGGTGGGGCCGGAGGTGCGCGAGGCTTCCTGCAGCGCGACCCGGAAGCCGCCGGGTGCTTCCGTGCGCACGGCCGGGGGCAAGTTCCCCGGCCAACCTGCCGGCGCTGGCGCGCAGGCGCCTGCAGGCGCTGGGCATCACCGCGATCCATGGCAACGACGGCAGCGCCGGTTGGTGCACCGTCAGCGCCGCTTCACGGTTCTTCTCGCACCGGCGGGACCGCGTCAGCGGGCGCCCGGCCGCCGCTGCCTGGCTCGCCTGAGGCGGCGCGGGCCGCTGCTTCGCGCGCCTGCCGCGCCGCTCGTCGCGCGGGCCTCCCCATGAGGTAGATCAACAGCGCCACGGGACCCACCCCGTAGAGTACAAAGGTGATGATGGCGCCGAGCACGGAGCCGCGGCTGTGGTCCGCCTCGGCGACGGCCATCATCAGCGCGACGTAGAGCCAGCCGATGGCAACGATGAAGACGGTCGAGCGGCGGCTTCCAGAATCTATATGTTGCAGTGCAACATTGTTGGTGGGATACTGCGGCCCGAGCGACGAGCAATCCGGAGACAAGCATGAATTCTGACGCCAACTGGGCCGCGCAGGCCCAGCAGTTCCAGCACGATGTCGGCCAGCAGTGGACGAAGGCGATGGAATCCATGCAGCAGGCCGCGACCGGCGCCGGCGCCGGCGCCATGCCCAAGCTCTCCTTCTCCCCTGAAAAGCTCGGCGCGCTGCAGCAAGCCTACATGCGCGAAGCGTCCGAGCTCTGGAACCGGGGCCTGCAGCCGCCCAAGGACAAGCGCTTCGCCGCCGAAGCCTGGCGCGCAACCCGGTGGCCGCTTTCTCCGCCGCCGTCTACCTGCTGAACGCGCGCACGCTCCTCGGCCTGGCCGATGCGGTCGAAGCCGACGAGAAGGTCCGCGGCCGCCTGCGCTTCGCCGTCGAACAGTGGATGGCCGCCTCGGCGCCCAGCAACTTCCTGGCGCTGAACGCCGAAGCGCAGCAGAAGGCGATCGAGACCCGGGGCGAGAGCATCGCCCGCGGCATGCAGAACCTGCTGGCCGACCTGCGGCAAGGCCACGTTTCGATGACCGACGAGAGCGCTTTCGAAGTGGGCCGCAACGTCGGCACCACCGAGGGCGCGGTCGTGTTCGAGAACGACCTGTTCCAGCTGATCGAATACAAGCCGCTCACGAAGCAGGTCCACGAGCGGCCGTTCCTCGTCGTGCCGCCCTGCATCAACAAGTTCTACATCCTCGACCTGCAGCCCGAGAACTCGCTGATCCGCTACCTCGTCGAGCAGGGCCACCGCACCTTCGTGGTGAGCTGGCGCAATCCCGATGCGTCGATGGAAGACAAGACCGGGACGACTACATCGGCGAAGGCGCGCTGAAGGCCGTGTCGGTGGTGCAGGAGATCGCGGGCGCGAAGCAGATCAACGCGCTGGGCTTCTGCGTCGGCGGCACCATCCTGGGCACGGCGCTGGCCGTGCTGGCCGCGCGCGGCGAGAAGCCGGTGGCATCGGCCACGCTGCTGACCACCTTCCCGGATTTCAGCGACACCGGCGTGCTCGACCTGTTCATCGACGACGCGTTCGTACAGTTCAAGGAGATGCAGCTCGGGCAGCGCGGCCTGCTGAAGGGGCAGGAGCTGGCCTCCACCTTCAGCTTCCTGCGCCCGAACGACCTGGTCTGGAACTACGTGGTGGGCAACTACCTCAAGGGCGAGACGCCGCCGCCCTTCGACCTGCTGTACTGGAACAGCGACTCGACCAACCTGCCGGGGCCCATGTACGCCTGGTACCTGCGCAACACCTACCTCGAGAACAACCTCGTCAAACCGGGCAAGTGCACGGTGCTCGGCGAGAAGGTGGACTGGGCCAGTCGACATCCCCGTCTACATCTACGGCTCGCGCGAGGACCACATCGTGCCGATCGCCGGCGCGTATGCTTCCGTGAAGCACCTGCCGGGCAAGAAGCGCTTCGTGATGGGCGCGTCCGGCCACATCGCCGGGGTCATCAATCCGCCGGCCAAGAACAAGCAAGCGGTCCTACTGGACCAACGACAAGCTCCCCGCGACCCAGCAGGCCCGGCTCGAAGGCGCGAAGGAGCATCCCGGAAGCTGGTGGCCCGACTGGGCCGCCTGGCTGAAGGGCCACGCGGGCAAGCAAATTGCTGCGCCCAAGGCTTATGGCAAGGGCACGAAGTACAAGGCGATCGAGCCCGCACCAGGACGGTACGTCAAAGTGAAAGCCTGAAGGGCCGCACGCGGCCCGCAGGCTTTCATCCCCGCGCAGGCGGGGACCCAGTAGCAGCGTAAAAGGAGCAATCATGGAAGACATCGTCATCGTTTCGGCCGTGCGCACCGCCGTCGGCAAGTTCGGCGGCTCGCTCGCCAAGATCCCCGCCACCGAGCTGGGCGCGATCGTGATCAAGGAGGCGCTGGCGCGCGCCAAGGTCGATCCGTCGCAGGTCGGTGAAGTGATCATGGGCCGGTGCTCACCGCCGGCTCGGGCCAGAACCCGGCCCGCCAGGCGCTGCTGAAGGCCGGCCTGCCCAAGGAAGTGCCGGGCCTGACGATCAACGCCGTGTGCGGCTCCGGCCTCAAGGCGGTGATGCTGGCGGCGCAGGCCGTGGCCCGGGGCGACGCCGAGATCGTCGTCGCCGGCGGCCAGAGAACATGAGCGCGGCGCCGCACGTGCTGATGGGCTCGCGCGAAGGCCAGCGCATGGGCGACTGGAAGATGCAGGACACGATGATCGTCGACGGCCTGTGGGACGTCTACAACCAGTACCACATGGGCGTGACGGCCGAGAACGTGGCCAAGGAACACGGCATCGACCGCGCCGCGCAGGACGCACTGGCGCTGGCGAGCCAGCAGAAGGCCGCCGCGGCGCAGGACGCCGGCAAGTTCAAGGAAGAGATCGTCGCCGTCACCATTCCGCAGAAGAAGGGCGACCCGGTCGTTTTCGACACCGACGAGTACGTCAATCGCAAGACCAATGCCGAAGCGCTGGCCGGCCTGCGCCCCGCGTTCGACAAGGCGGGTTCGGTCACGGCAGGCAACGCCTCCGGCCTGAACGACGGTGCCGCCGCGGTGGTGGTGATGAGCGCGAAGAAGGCCGGGGAGCTCGGCCTGACGCCGCTGGCGACGATCCGCGCCTTCGGCACCAGCGGCCTCGACCCGGCCACCATGGGCATGGGCCCGGTGCCGGCGACGAAGAAGGCGCTGGAGCGCGCCGGCTGGAAGGCTTCGGACGTCCAGCTGTTCGAGCTGAACGAAGCCTTCGCCGCGCAGGCCTGCGCCGTCAACAAGGCGCTCGACATCGATCCCGCCAAGGTCAACGTCAACGGCGGCGCCATCGCCATCGGGCACCCGATCGGTGCATCGGGCGCGCGCATCCTGGTGACGCTGCTGCACGAGATGCAGCGGCGCGAAGCCAAGAAGGGCATCGCCGCGCTGTGCATCGGCGGTGGCATGGGGTTTCCCTTGCCGTCGAACGCGCCTGAGCGCGCAGAATCGACCGGACGCAACGAGACAAGGAACGAACATGGCCAAGGGAAAAGTAGCTTACGTGACGGGTGGCATGGGTGGCATCGGCACCGCCATCTGCCAGCGCCTGCACAAGGAAGGCTTCACCGTCATCGCCGGCTGCGGGCCGACGCGTGACTTCGACAAGTGGCTGGGCGAGCAGAAGACGCAGGGCTACACGTTCCACGCTTCGGTGGGCAACGTCGGCAGCTGGGAGTCGACCGTCGAGGCCTTCAGCAAGGCCAAGGCGCAGCACGGCAGCATCGACGTCCTGGTGAACAACGCCGGCATCACGCGCGACCGCATGTTCCTGAAGATGACCCGCGAGGACTGGGACGCGGTGATCGAGACCAACCTCAACTCCATGTTCAATGTCACCAAGCAGGTGGTGGGCGACATGGTCGAAAAGGGCTGGGGCCGCATCATCAACATCTCGTCGGTCAACGGCGAGAAGGGCCGAGCGGGCCAGACGAACTACTCGGCGGCCAAGGCCGGCATGCACGGCTTCACGATGGCGCTGGCGCAGGAACTGGCCAGCAAGGGAGTGACGGTCAACACTGTGAGCCCGGGCTACATCGGCACCGACATGGTCAAAGCGGTGCGCCAGGACGTGCTGGACAAGATCGTCGGCACCATCCCCGTCAAGCGCCTGGGCGAGCCGAGCGAGATCGCGTCGATCATCGCGTGGATCGCTTCGGACGAAAGCGGCTACTCCACCGGCGCCGACTTCTCGGTGAACGGCGGCATGCACATGGGCTGAACGCCCCCGGGTGCACACGCCGAAAGGCCCGCCATGGCGGGCCTTTTTCGTGGGCGTTCGCTTATTCGACGATGTCCTCGATCACGAGGCGGCGGTACTTCTGGCCGTACGAGATCGGGCAGTCCTTCAGCAGCGCCATCACGCGGTCCGATTCGTCGGACGACGGCGCGTGGATGATCAGGCCGTGGTGGCCCTCGGCGGCCAGCTCGGTGAAGCGCCGCACGGTGTCGCCTTCGGTGCCGGCGGAGGGCAGCATGTCGTCGTCGCCGGTCGCCCCCACGATCTGGCGCCGGAAGTCTTCCGGCGTGATCAGCGCGACCGCGTCTTCCGCGATGCCGCCGTCGGCCAGCAGCTTGCCGGCGTCGCGCGCCTGCTGCTCGCCCGGGAACATCAGCACCATGTAGCCGGTGGGGTAGAACACGCCGCGCATCGCGGTCTTCATTTCCGGGTCGAGGTGAAATGGCTTCATGCCAGCTCCTTTCGTTAGGGGTCTGCCGACATTCGAGCGCACACGGCCGTGCTGGCGTGTAGTCGCCCGCACCGGCGGGGGTAGGAAGGTCCCGCACGCCGTGCATTTCGCGCGATTCCGCGTATCCGATTGCAAGAGCCGCCGTGTCCGCCAAAAGTTACCGGGCAATAGTGCCCGTGCTCGGCGATGACGCGGCCCGCGTGCGTGCACGCGCAATGCGCTGTGGCAAATTCATCGGGCATGAGCTTCGATGTAGCCGTTGCCGACCAGAAGACGTGGATGCGCGTGACCGTCACGGGCCAGCCCACGCTCGACCAGCTCTTGGCGCTGGTGCACGTGCTCGGCCCGGAAAGCGGCGACTGGCCGCGCGACAGCGTGCTGGTGGACCTGCGGGAAGTCGCCACGCAGTTCACGCGCGGCGAACAGGCGCGCATCGGGGAGGCGGCCGCGTGCAGCCTCGCGCACATGGCGCGCATCGCGTCGGTGGTGCCGCCGGAGCGCGTCACCCGCGTGAGCGAGCGGGTGGCGCAGCGCAGCGGCGCGAACGTCTGCGTCTTCGACGACGAGGCTGAGGCGGTGGCGTGGCTCAACGGGGAGCCGGTGAGCGTCGGGGCGGGGCGGGCACAATCGGGGGAATGAACGTCCCGCCACGCGGATGGCGGATGTCGGTCGCCCCGATGATGGACTGGACCGACCGCCACTGCCGCTACTTCCACCGCCTGCTCAGCCGCCACGCGCGGCTCTACACCGAGATGGTCACCACGGGTGCCCTGCTGCACGGCGACGTGCCGCGGCACCGGATTTCGACGCGTCCGAGCACCCGGTCGCTCTCCAGCTCGGCGGCAGCGAGCCGGCCGACCTGGCGCAGGCCGCGAAGCTGGGCGCCCAATGGGGCTACGACGAGATCAACCTCAACTGCGGTTGCCCGAGCGAGCGGGTGCAGCGCGGCGCTTTCGGGGCCTGCCTGATGGCGGAGCCGCGGCTGGTGGCCGATTGCGTCAAGGCCATGGTCGACGTGGTTGCGGTCCCGGTGACGGTCAAGCACCGCATCGGCATCGACAAGACCGAGAGCTACGCATTCGTGCGCGACTTCGTCGGCACCGTTGCCGAGGCGGGCTGCGACGTCTTCATGGTGCACGCGCGCAATGCCGGCTGAAAGGCCTGTCGCCCAAGGAGAACCGCGAGGTGCCGCCGCTGCGCTACGAGCTGGTGCACCGCCTCAAGCGCGAGTTTCCGCACCGGGTCATCGGCATCAACGGCGGCTTCGCGACGGACGACGTGGTCCTGGCGCAGCTGGAGGAACTCGACGGCGTGATGGTCGGCCGCGAGGCGTACCACCACCCTTGGTGGCTGGCGCGCTGGGACGCCTTGTTCTACGGCGAGCCGGAATCGGGGCTCACCCGCGAAGAAGTGGAAGAACGCATGGTGGCGTACATGGAGCGGGAGGCGGCGCAGCGCGGCACGGCCTGGCATTCCATTGCGCGGCACATGATGGGCCTGTACAACGGGCTGCCGGGCGCGCGGCGCTGGCGGCAGGTCTGGAGCGACCACCGCCTGAAGGGCGAGCCGCCGCGCGAGGTGATGCGGCTGGCGCACGAGCGGCTGGCGGTGGAGGCCTAGAAGAACCCTGTCATTGCGGGCTTGACCCGCAATCCATGCGGCGCTCGATGCACCTCCGTCCGGATCCCGGGTCAAGCCCGGGATGACAAGGCTCAGGGGCTTTGCCGCATTCGCCCAAATGCTTTAAACTTAAATTATCTAGGCTTGGAGCAACCATGAACATCGTCTGCATCGGCGGCGGGCCCGCCGGCCTGTACTTCGCGTTGCTCATGAAGAAGCAGGACCCGTCGCACCGCGTGCGGGTCGTGGAGCGCAACAAGCCCTACGACACCTTCGGCTGGGGCGTGGTGTTCTCCGACCAGACGCTCGGCAACCTGCAGGTCGCCGACCCCGAGAGCGCGGCCGAGGTCCCGGCGGCCTTCAACCACTGGGACGACATCGAGGTCAACATCCGGGGCCACAAGTTCCGCTCGGGCGGGCACGGCTTCATCGGCATCGGCCGCAAGCGCCTGCTCAACATCCTGCAGCGCCGCTGCGAGGAGCTCGGGGTCGAGCTGGTCTTCGAGACCGACGCGCAGGGCGACCAGGACTATCCCGACGCCGACCTGATCATCGCCAGCGACGGCCTCAACAGCCGCATCCGCACCAAGTACGCGTCCACCTACCAGCCCGACATCGACCTGCGCAAGTGCCGCTTCGTCTGGCTCGGCACGCACAAGAAGTTCGAGGCCTTCACCTTCGCCTTCGAAGAGACGCCCGCCGGCTGGTTCCGGCCCATGCCTACCAGTTCGACAGCGAGACCTCCACCTTCATCGTCGAGGCGCCGGAAGAGGTCTGGCTGGCCGCCGGCATCGACAAGATGGAGAAGGAAGAGTCCATCGCCTTCTGCGAGAAGCTGTTCGCCAAGCACCGGACGGCAATCCGCTGATGTCGAACGCTTCGCACCTGCGCGGCTCGGCGCAGTGGATCCGCTTTCCGCGCGTGGTGTGCAAGACCTGGGTCCACCACAACGGCCGCGCGCCTGTGGTGCTGATGGGCGACGCCGCGCACACGGCGCACTTCTCCATCGGTTCGGGCACCAAGCTGGCCCCGGAGGACGCGATCGAACTGGCGCGCTGCATAGGCCGCACGCCGGGCGACCTGACGCAGGCGCTCGGCGAGTACGAAGCGGTCCGCAGCGTCGAGGTGCTGAAGATCCAGAACGCCGCGCGCAACTCCACCGAGTGGTTCGAGAACGTGCGGCGCTACGTCAACCTGCCGCCCGAGCAGTTCGCGTACTCGCTGCTCACGCGCAGCCAGCGCATCAGCCACGAGAACCTGCGCATCCGCGACAAGCAGTACGTGGAGCTGTACGAGGACTGGATCGCGGAGCGCTCGGGCGCCCACCGGAGCCCGCAGCAGCAGGCCATCCCGCCGATGTTCACGCCCTTCACGCTGCGCGGCGTGACGTTGAAGAACCGTGTGGTCGTCTCGCCGATGGCGCAGTACTCCTGCGTCGACGGCCAGCCCGCCGATTTCCACCGGTCCACCCGGCGCGCGCGCCATGGGCGGCGCCGGGTTGGTGGTGGCGGAGATGACCTGTCCCAGCGCCGATGCGCGCATCACGCCCGGCTGCCCGGGCTTGTGGAACGAGGCGCAGCGCGACGGCTGGAAGCGCATCGTCGACTTCGTCCACGGCACCACCGACGCGAAGATCGCGCTGCAGCTCGGGCACGCCGGTCCCAAGGGCTCGACGCGCGTGCCGTGGGAAGGCGAAGACCAGCCGCTGGAATCCGGCAACTGGCCCTTGCTCTCGGCGTCGCCGCAGCAATACCGGACGGCATCAGCGACTGGGCGCGCGCGATGACGCGCGAAGACATGGACCGCGTGCTCGACGACTTCGTGCGCAGCACGCGCTACGCCGCCGAAGCGGGCTTCGACTGGCTCGAGCTGCACTGCGCGCACGGCTACCTGCTCTCCACCTTCATTTCGCCGCTGACCAACAAGCGCACCGACGACTACGGCGGCTCGCTGGAAAACCGGCTGCGCTATCCGCTGGAGGTGTTCCGCGCCATGCGTGCGGTGTGGCCCGCGGACCGGCCGATGTCGGTGCGGATCTCGGCCCACGACTGGGTCGAAGGCGGCATCACGCCCGACGACGCAGTGGAGATCGCACGCGCGTTCAAGACGGCGGGCTGCGACCGGTCGATTGCTCTTCGGGCCAGTCAGCAAGAAGCAGAAGCCGGTCTACGGCCGCATGTACCAGACGCCTTTCGCCGACCGCGTGCGCAACGAGGCCGGCATCGCCACGATGGCCGTCGGTGCGATCTCGGAAGCCGACCACGTCAACAGCATCATCGCCGCGGGGCGCGCCGACCTGTGCGCCGTGGCGCGGCCGCACCTGGCGAACCCCGCGTGGGCGCTGCTGGAAGCGGCGAAGATCGGCTACCACGACGTGGCGTGGCCGAAGCAGTACCTTTCCGGCAAGAACCAGCTGGAACGCAACCTCGAGCGCGAAAAAGCCCAAGTACAGGAGACTCCCGTTGAACGATTCAACTGAACGCGTCGATCCGGCGCTGGCCGCCGGCAACCGCAGGCAACTGGCGGGCTACCGCGCCGAGCATTTCCTCTGGCAGGTGGCCGATGGCGTGGCGACCGTCACGCTGAACCGGCCCGAGCGCAAGAACCCGCTGACGTTCGATTCGTACGCCGAACTGCGCGACCTGTTCGGCCAGCTGAAATACGCGACCGACGTGCATGCGGTGGTGGTGGTCGGCGCCGGCGACAACTTCTGCTCGGGCGGCGACGTGCACGAGATCATCGGCCCGCTGGTGCGCCTGAAGGCGCCCGAGCTGCTGATGTTCACCCGCATGACGGGCGACCTGGTCAAGGCGATGCGCGCCTGCCCGCAGCCGATCGTGGCCGCCATCGACGGCGTCTGCGCCGGCGCGGGCGCGATCGTCGCGATGGCCTCCGACCTTCGGCTGGGCACCGCGCGCAGCAAGACGGCTTTCCTGTTCAACCGCGTCGGCCTCGCCGGCTGCGACATGGGCGCGTGCGCGATGCTGCCGCGCATCGTGGGGCAGGGCCGCGCCAGCGAACTGCTGTTCACCGGCCGCTCGCTCGGCGGCGAAGAGGGCGAGCGCTGGGGTTTCTTCAACCGACTGTGCGCGCCCGAGGCGCTGCTGGAGCAGGCGCAGGCGATGGCGCGCGACCTGGTCGCCGGCCCCACCTTCGCCAACGGCATCACCAAGACCATGCTGCACCAGGGGTGGGCCATGACCATCGAGCAGGCGATCGAGTCGGAAGCGCAGGCCCGGGCGCTTTGCATGCTTACGCAGGACTTCACGCGCGCCTACGAAGCCTTCGTGGCCAGGCGCAAGCCGGTGTTCGAGGGCAACTGAGGTGCGCGAGCTTCCGCACCTCGACTGGCCGTTCTTCGAAGAGCGGCACGGCATCTTCGCGACCGAGCTCGACGGCTGGGCGCGCCAGCATGTTGCCGACATCCACGGCCCGGACGTCGACGCCGCATGCCGCACGCTCGTGAAGGAACTCGGCGCCGGCGGCTGGCTGCGCCACGCGGTCGGCGGCTCGTACGGCGAGCAGGACGTCATCGACACGCGCGCGATCTGCCTGGCGCGCGAGACCGGGCGTACCACAACGGCCGGCCGACTTCGCCTTCGCGATGCAGGGCCTCGGCTCCGGCGCGATCAGCCTGCAGGGCACGCCGGAGCAGAAGCAGCGCTACCTCGGCCGCGTCGCCGCCGGCGAAGCGATCGCCGCCTTCGCGCTGTCCGAACCGGATGCCGGGTCCGACGTCGCCAATCTGCAATGCGCGGCGCACGTCGAAGGCGACCACGTGATCCTGAGCGGCGAGAAGACCTGGATCTCCAACGGCGGCATCGCGGACTTCTACGTCGTGTTCTGCCGCACCGGCGAGGCGCCCGGCCCGCGCGGCATCTCGGCCTTCATCGTCGATGCCGGGACCCCCGGTTTCGAGATCGCCGAGCGCATCGACGTGATCGCGCCGCATCCGCTGGCGCGCTTGCGCTTCAAGGACTGCCGCATCCCGTTGACGCAGCGCATCGGCGCGGCCGGTGAGGGCTTCAAGGTGGCGATGCGCACGCTCGATGTGTTCCGCACCTCGGTGGCCGCCGCTTCGCTGGGCTTCGCGCGCCGCGCGCTCGACGAGGCGCTGCACCGCGCCACCACGCGCCGCATGTTCAACCAGACGCTCGCCGACTTCCAGCTGACGCAGGCCAAGCTGGCGCAGATGGCCACCACCATCGACAGCGCCGCGCTGCTCGTCTACCGCGCGGCCTGGCTGCGCGACCAGGGCGCCAACGTGACCAAGGAAGCCGCGATGGCCAAGATGGCCGCCACCGAAGGCGCGCAGCAGGTGATCGACGCCGCCGTGCAGATGTTCGGCGGCCTCGGCGTCACCAGCGGCCATCCGGTGGAAGTGCTGTACCGCGAGATCCGCTCGCTGCGCATCTACGAAGGCGCCACCGAAGTCCAGCAACTGATCATCGCGCGCGAACTGCTCAAGGAGATGAAGGCATGACCACCGAAAAACCGCACCAGGCCGTGCTGCCCGCAGGCTGGCCGCGCCCCAAGGGCTACGCCAACGGCGTGGTCGCGCAGGGCCGGATGCTCTTCATCGCCGGCATGATCGGCTGGGATGCCGATTCGGTCTTCCACACCGACGACTTCGGCGCGCAGGCCCGGCAGGCGCTGCAGAATGTCGCCGACGTGCTGAAGGCCGCCGGCGGCCGCGGCGACAATATCGTCCGGATGACCTGTACGTCACCGACAAGCGCGAATACCGGCCGCCGCCCGCGAGGTGGGCGCCGCCTTCCGCGAGATCATCGGCCACTACGACATCGCCATGACGGCCGTCGAGGTGAAAGCCCTGATCGAGGACCGTGCCAAGGTCGAGATCGAAGCCACCGCGGTCCTGCCGCACTGAACGGAGTTTCCATGGCCTCTGCCAAAGCCTCTTTCCACTGGGACGACCCGCTGCTGCTGGACGCCCAGCTGACCGACGACGAGCGCGCGGTGCGCGATGCCGCGCACGCCTACTGCCGGGAACGCCTGGCGCCACGCGTGCTGGAGGCTTTCCGCAATGAGCAGACCGACCTGGCGATTTTTCGCGAGATGGGCGAGCTGGGCCTGCTCGGCTCGACGATTCCCGAACAGTACGGCGGCGCCGGCCTCAACTACGTCTGCTACGGGCTGGTGGCGCGCGAGGTCGAGCGCATCGACTCCGGCTACCGCTCGATGATGTCGGTGCAGTCGTCGCTGGTGATGGTCCCCATCAACGAGTTCGGCAACGAAGCGACGAAGCAGAAGTACCTGCCCAAGCTGGCCACCGGCGAGTGGATCGGCTGCTTCGGCCTGACCGAACCGAACCACGGCTCCGACCCCGGCAGCATGATCACGCGCGCCAAGAAGGTCGACGGCGGCTACAAGCTCTCGGGCAGCAAGATGTGGATCACCAACTCGCCGGTCGCCGACGTGTTCGTGGTCTGGGCCAAGGACGACGAAGGATCGATCCGCGGTTTCGTGCTGGAGAAGGGCTGGAAGGGCCTGTCCGCGCCCAAGATCATGGGCAAGGTCGGCCTGCGCGCCTCCATTACCGGCGAGATCGTGATGGACGAAGTGTTCTGTCCCGAAGAGAACGCGTTCCCCGACGTGCGCGGACTGAAAGGCCCGTTCACCTGCCTGAATTCGGCGCGCTACGGCATCGCCTGGGGCGCGCTCGGCGCCGCCGAAGACTGCTGGCACCGCGCGCGCCAGTACGTGCTGGACCGCAAGCAGTTCGGCAAGCCGCTCGCGGCCAACCAGCTGGTGCAGAAGAAGCTGGCCGACATGCAGACCGAGATCACGCTGGGCCTGCAAGGCTGCCTGCGCCTGGGTCGCATGAAGGACGATGGCACCGCCTCGGTGGAGATCACCTCGATCATGAAGCGCAATTCCTGCGGCAAGGCGCTCGACATCGCGCGGCTGGCGCGCGACATGATGGGCGGCAACGGCATCAGCGACGAGTTCGGCGTGGCGCGCCACCGGTGAACCCGGAAGTCGTGAACACCTACGAAGGCACCCACGACATCCACGCGCTGATCCTCGGCCGCGCGCAGACGGGCATCGCGGCGTTCTGAGCATGGAGCCCGGGTCGAGCCCGGGATGACAGCCTTGTCATTGCGGGCTCGACCCGCAATCCATGTCACCCGGCGTAATAACGTTCGATGAAATCGAGCTGCGGCCCGCGCCAGCCGCTGCCCGCCTCGACGCGGTCGCCCAGCACCGTGGTTGTCGTCGGCGGGCCGGTAGCTTTCCCATTCCGGCACCCGGGGTTGCCGCTCTGCGCGAACGCGATCCGTGCCCTGCGCATCGTGCGCGAGAGCGCTTCGTCTCCGCCGTCGAACGGCTCCCCGCCGGCGCCGAGGTTGCCGAACACGTACGCCACCTCTGCGCCGTGGTGCGGGCCATCCGGCTGGCCCGGCCGGCGCCGCGTGAACACGTACTTCCGGTGCGCGGCTCCCGCGGCGCCATGGCGCGCGCCAGCAGCCGCGTGCCGTAGTGGAACTGCGTGTCGGCGAACATGGCCGCCACCGCCGGCCGCGCCTGCGGGTCCAAGGAGACGGGGTACAGCGCGGCGGCCTCGGTCGCATGCGAAGCGAAGTTGCCGTCGACCTGGGCGCGGTACGCGTCCAGCGTTTCCACCTCCCACGCCTGGGGTCAGCGTCGTTCCCTCGTCGACGTTGCTGCCCACCAGCAAGGGCATCGGGTGGACATGGCCTCCGCGCAGTGCCTCGCGCTCGTCGCGCGGCAGCAGCCAGCCGTCGTGGATGGGCCGCAGCACGCGCGGCCGCGTCAGGGAACGCACCTTGGGCGACAGCAGCGCGGTCCGCGCCAGCACGTCCTGCGCCGGCAGCGCACGCAATGCGGCGAGGTCGTCGCCGAGCGCCAGCCCGGCCTGTTCCGCCTCGGCGAGCGTCGCGAGCGGACGGCCGGCGCCCGGGCTTTGCAGGATCGCGCGGTGGAACAGGCCCTGCGCCTGGGGTGACGTGAGCAGCAGCGCGATCGAGGCCGACCCCGCGGAGAAACCGAAGGCGGTCACGCAGCCGGGGTCGCCGCCGAAGGCCGCGATGTGGTCGCGGACCCAGCGCAGCGCGGCCAGCTGGTCGAGCAGGCCGTAGTTGCCCGACACGCCGTCCGGCGACTCCGCGCCCAACGCCGGATGCGCGAGGAAGCCGAACAGCCCGCAGCGGTAGTTGACCGTCACCACCACCGCTCCCTCGCCGGCGAGCTTCCGGCCGTCGTAGAAGGGATCGGAACCGCTGCCGCCCATGAAGCCGCCGCCGAAGATCCAGACCAGCACCGGAAGCGGCCGCTCCGGGCGCACGGCGGGCGTCCAGACGTTGAGGTAGAGGCTGTCCTCGTCCTGCCGCGGGGCGCGCGTGAAGGGCGGCGGCGGCTGCGGCACGTCCGGCGCGAACGCCAGCGCATCGCGCACCCCGCTCGGGGGCTGCGGCGGTTGCGGCGGGCGCCAGCGCAGCGGTCCCACGGGCGGCGCGGCGAAGGGAATGCCGAGGAAGACGCCGCCGTCGCCGTGCCTGCGCCCGCGCAGGTGGCCGGCCGCCGTTTCGGGGTGATGAAGTCCGTGTCCAAGGGAAGTCTCGCGGGTCTTGCGGCTAACGCGCCAGTCTAGCCCCGCCTGGCCCGGCCATAATGAACCGCAGAGAAGGAGACCCGCTTGGACGACGCCCCGGCCACGCCTGCTTCCGCCAGCGAACCGGCCAGCGGGGGCTACGGCCGCCAGTTCACCGAAAGCTTCATCGAGGCGCACCGGCAGAAGATCTTCCCGGGCCTCTCGGTCGCCGGCACGCTGCTGCTCGGCCCGTTCGCGGTCAACAACTTCTTCCACGACCGCGTGCTGATCGGCGTGGTCAGCTGCGCCTTCGTCGTCTGCCTGGTGCTCAACGCCCGGGCCATCTTCCGCGGCCGCGACCCGGTGGTGCCGGCCAGCGCGATCTTCTTCGGGTCGCTGCTCGGGCTCACCACGGCGATGTACAACAACGGGCTGATCGGCATCCTGTGGGTGTACCCGGGCATCCTGCTGTTCCACTTCATGCTGCCGCGGCGCACGGCCAACCTGTACAACCTGACGCTGCTGGCGGTCGCCGTCCCGATGGCCTGGCTGCGGCTGGACCCGGGGATGTGGGCGCGCGTGGCCGCCACGCTGGCCCTGCTGATCATCTTCAGCAACATCTTCTCGTACATCGCCGACGTGCAGCAGCGCAAGGAGGCGGAGCAGCGCGAGCGGCTCGACGCGCTGGTGCGCCAGCTCGAAGAGCAGAACAGCGCGCTGCGCGAGGCGTTCCGCATGCGCGAGGAGGTCGAACGCATCGCCCGCCACGACCTGCGCACGCCGCTGGCGAGCATCGCTTCGGTGCCGCGCCTGCTGCGGGCGCGGCGCACGCTCGACGCGGGCGAGGACGAGCTGGTGGGCATGGTCGAACGCGCTGCGCTGCGCGTGCTGAGCATGGTCAACCTGTCGCTGGACCTGTACCGCATGGAAGAGGGCACCTACCGGCCGCGGCCGCAGGCCGTCGACCTCGGCGCGGTGGTGCAGACCGTGGCGCGCGAGCTGCAGGCCCACGCCGCCTCCAAGAAGCTGCGGCTGGTGCTCGACCTGCCGCCGCAGCCGGTGCATGCGCATGCGGAGGAGCTGCTTTGCTACTCCACCATCGCCAACCTGCTGAAGAACGCGCTGGAAGCGTCGCCCGAGAACGCCGACGTCCGGGTGACCCTGCGCGGCGGCGACGACGTGATGCTGGCGATCCGCAACCTCGGCGAGGTCCCGGCGCCGGTGCGCGACAGCTTCTTCGCCAAGTACGCCACCCACGGCAAGCCGGCGGGCCATGGCCTCGGCGCGTATTCGGCGCAGCTCATGGCGCGGGTGCAGCGGGGGCAGCTCACGATGGCATCGGGCGCCGGCGAGACCGTGCTCACGCTGCGGCTGCCGCTGTCCGGTGAAGCGCCGGCGACGAGCCCGGCGGGCATCCCCGTCACCGCCGACGCCGCGCCCGAGGCAGCGCCGCTGCCGCCGCTGTCGGTGCTGCTGGTGGACGACGACGAGTACAACATCGTGGTGCTCAAGAGCCTGCTGCCGAGCCCGCCGCTGTCGGTGCGCACGGCGGTGAACGGCCGCGCGGCGCTGGAGTGTGTGCGCGAGGCGCGCCCCGACGTGATCTTCCTCGACGTGGAGATGCCGGTGATGGGCGGTATCGAGGCGCTGCAGGCGATCCGCGCCCTGCAGGCGGAACGCGGCGAGCCGCCCAGCCTGTGACCGCCTTCACGGCGCACGACGACGACCCGACGCGGCAGCGCTGCCTCGACCTCGGCTTCGACCTCTACCTGTCGAAGCCGGCGTCGCGCGAAGAAGTGATGGCGGTGCTGCGCGGCCGCCAGCCCGCGCCGGTCCGGCAACCCGCCGCCATCGAGCCCGCATTGGTGGCGCTGGTGCCGCAGTTCCCGGCCTCGCGGCTGCAGTTGGCGCGGAAGCTCGCCGGCGCGGCCGCGCAAGGCGAGCGCGAGACCATCCGCACCACCGCGCACCAGCTCGCGGGCAGCCTCGCGATGTACGGCTTCGCCGAGGCGAGCCGGGCCAGCATGGAGCTGGAGCGCGCCGCGCCCGCCGGCGAGCTGCAGGACCTGCAGGGACGCTGCGCGGCGCTGGTCGAACTGCTGGCGCAGGCGCTGCCCGCGTCCAAGGCCTAGGCCGCCAGCAGCATTGCTTCCGGCGTGTCGTTGATGGTGGTGCGGCGCAGCTCGCGCCGTTCGGCGACGTCGTAGCGGCGGCCGCGGTGCAGGGTCGCGCGGTTGTCCCAGATCACCGGGTCGCCCACCTGCCACTCGTGCACGTACACGCGCTCGCGCTGCGTCGCGTGTTCCAGCAGGTCCTGCAGGAACATGCGGCTCTCGGCGGTGGGCCAGCCCGGATCTGCCGCGCGTGGACGCCGACGAACAGCACCTTCCGGCCGGAGCCGGGGTGCGTGTCCGCGAGCGGCCAGACGGCCGGCGGGATTTCCTTCTTCTGTTCGTCGGTGTACGCGTCGTCGCCCAGCAGGATGCGGGTGTGCAGCGCGAAGTGCTCCGCCATCAGTCCCCGGATGTCGCGGCGGGTGCGCTCGTCGAGCGTGTCGTAGGCCGCGCGCAGGTCGGCGAACTCGGTGTTGCCGCCCCAGCTCGGCTTGATCACGCAATGCAGCATGGAGTAGGCCGCGCGCGGGTTCATGAACGAGCTGTCGCTGTGCCAGAGCTGGTTGGCGAAGTTCGACAGGTTCTTGGGCGAGTCGCGCCGCGCCACGTTGCCTTCGGCATCGACGTTGGAGATGTCGATCAGGCGCTCGTCCTCCGGGCGCTCCTTGCGCTTGAACACGCGCTTGAGCCCGATGTCGAGCGGGCCGAACGACTTGGCGAAGTCGACCTGCTGCTGCGGCGTCAGCGGCTGGCCGCGGAACACGAGCACGGCGTGCGCGTTCATCGCGGCATTGATGGCGCGCACGTCGGCGTCCGCGAGGGGCTTCGTCAGGTCGATGCCGCTCGCTTCGGCGCCGAAGACGGGGTGGAGGGGCTGGATCTGCAGGCTCATGGCGGCGGTCCTACTCGGTCTGGATCTTGGCTTCGGTGACGATCTTGCCCCAGCGCTGCATTTCGCGCGCGAGCAGGGCGTCGAATTGTTCCGGGCGCGAGGCGACGACCTTGAGGCCGTACTCGCGGGCGCGGGCCTGGATCTCGGGGCCGGCGAGCGCCTTGGCCGTGTCGGCCTGGATCTTCTGCACCACCGCCTTCGGGGTGCCCGAGGGCACGACGAAACCGAGCAGGGCGCCGACGTTGAAGCCCGGCACCACTTCCGACACCGTCGGGTAGTCGTGGCCCGCCACCTTCTGGTCGCCCATGGTCGCGATCATCTTCATGCGCCCGGCCTTCACGTACGGCAGGATCGACAGGAAGGGGTCGATCACCAGGTCGAGGCGGCCGCCCATCAGCTCGGTGTGGGCGGGCGCGCTGCCCTTCATGCCCACGTGCTGCATCGTGAAGCCGGCTTCGCGCTGCAGCAGTTCGCCGCCCGTGGGGTGGTGCTGCCGGCGCCGGGCGTGCCGTAGTTCAGCTTGCCCGGGTTCTTCTTCGCGTAGGCGATCAGTTCCTGCAGGTTGTTGAAGGGGGCGTCGGTGCGCGCGACGATCGCCAGCTGCATGTCGAACAGCTGCGTGACGCCCGAGAGGTCCTTCTGCGTGTCGTACGGCATCGTCTTGCGCAGCGTCGGGTTCACCGCGAGCGAGGAGTTCACCATGCCGATGGTCTGGCCGTCGGGCGCCGACTTGGCGACGAAGTCGGCGCCGATCACGGTGCCGGCGCCCGGCTTGTAGTCGATCAGCACCGTCTGGCCCCGTGTCCTGCAGGTTCTTGGCCAGGATGCGGCCCACCGTGTCGGTCGGCCCGCCCGGCGGGAAGGGGATGATGATCTTCACCGGACCGGTGGGGAAGTTCTGGGCGGCGGCCGGGGCGGCTGCGCCGAAGGCAAGGGCGCCGGCCAGCAGGGCGGCGGTCAGGCGGACCAGGGGTCAAGGTTTGTCTCCGGTGTTTTAATGGAACAGCGTTCCGGAATGTTAGCAGCGCGCCTGAATAGAATGGAATGTAGTTCCGTGACTCGAAGGGGTATTGCTTGCTCGGCAGTGAACCGGCCGCACGTGATGAAGTCAGCGCCCCGGCGCGCGGGCTGGCCCTGCTGCGCGTACTGGCGGACGCGAACGTGCCGTTGTCGAACCGCGACCTCGCGGAACGTGCCGGCATCCCGAAGGCCACCGTCTCGCGGCTGACCGCCACGCTGCAGGCGGCCGGCTTCCTGCGCCTGTCCGCCGACGAACGCTTCGCGCTCGGGCCGGCGACGCTGCATCTCGGCAACGCCTTTCTGCGCAGCTACGACTTCCGCCGGGAGGCGCGCCAGCACCTCGCCGAACTGGCCGAAGCGGCCGGCGCTAACGTGCATCTCGGCGTGCGCGACGGACTCGACATCCTGCTGATCGACACGCTGCGCCCGCGCTCCGCGTTGATCGTCTCGCGCATGGACGTGGGTTCGCGCATGGCGATCGCCACGTCGGCCGTGGGCCGCGCCTACTGCGCGTCACTGCCGGCGGAACAACGCACCGAGTTGCTGGACGCGATCCGAACAGCCAGCGGCGCCGAGTGGCCGCAGGTGCAGGCCCGCCTGCAGGCCGCCATGGAGGAGTACGCCGAACTGGGCTTCTGCAGTTCGTTCGGCGAGTGGCACCCCGAGATCCACGCGGTGGGCTTCAGCCTGCGCGGCCCCCGCGGAGAGTTCTATGGCGTGAGCGTCGGCGGCCCGGCCTACCTGCTCACGCGCGACCTGCTGCTGGACTTCGTCGGGCCGCGCGCGGTGGAGACGCGGCACGCCATCGAGAGCGAAGCCGGGCTCGGTTAGGCCGCTGCTTCCGTGCCGTTGCGGAAGTGGGCCTGCATGCGCTGCATGGCGGCGGCGGCGTCGCGCCGCAGCAGCGCCTCCATCACGGCGCGGTGTTCCTGCAGCGATTCCTCGAGGCGGCCCGACTTGAGCAGCGAGTTGTGCCGGTTCAGCTTCATCACCTTGCGCAGGTCGGCCACCATCTGGTTGCGCCAGCGGTTGCCGGCCAAGTCGAGCAGCCGCATGCATGTGGAAGCGTTCGTTGAGCGCGAAGAACTTCTCGCGGTCGCCTTGCGCGGCTTCCAGTTGCGCGTGCAACTTCTTCAGGTCCTTCAGCTCGGCGTCGCTGGCGCGCTGCGCCACCACGGCGGCGGCATCGCTTTCCAGCAGCGCAAGGAGGTGGTACACCTCGGCCAGTCCTGCTCCGACACTTCGGTGACGTAGGCGCCGCGCCGCACCTTCATCGTGACGAGGCCTTCGGCTGCCAGCACCTTGAGCGCCTCGCGCAGCGGCGTGCGGCTGATGCCGTACTCCTCGGCCAGCTTCATCTCGTCGATCCAGCTGCCCGGTTCGAGCTGCCTCTGGAAGATGCGCTGGCGCAGCAGCTCCGCCACCTCTTCGTAGAGGGCGCGGGGAGCGAGCGAGAGGGCGGACATGCGGCGGATTCTAGGAGGAACTGCGTTCTTTATCAATAATTATGAATGATGTAAGATCCGCCGCGCCACAGGAACATGCCATGAGCCAGGACTCGAACCGACCCGCTTTCCCTTCCGTCTCGCTGGACCAATGGCGCCAGTCCGCGGCCAAGTCCGCCCCCGGCGGCAGCGTAGCCGCGCTGGACTGGGTGACGCCGGACGGCATTACCGTGAAGCCCCTGTACACGGCGCAGGACGTGCAGGGGCTGCCTTACGCCGACACGCTGCCCGGCTTCGCGCCTTTCGTGCGCGGGCCGCAGGCCACGATGTATGCGGCGCGCCCGTGGACCATCCGCCAGTACGCGGGCTTCTCCACGGCGGAGGAATCCAACGCGTTCTACCGCAAGGGCCTGGCAGGCGGCGGGCAGGGCGTGAGCGTCGCCTTCGACCTGCGACGCACCGCGGCTACGACAGCGACCATCCGCGCGTGGTCGGCGACGTCGGCAAGGCCGGCGTGGCCGTCGACTCCGTGGAAGACATGAAGATCCTGTTCGACGGCATCCCGCTCGACAAGGTGTCCGTCTCCATGACCATGAACGGCGCGGTGCTGCCGGTGCTCGCGGGCTACGTGGTGGCGGCGGAAGAACAGGGCGTGGCGCAGGATCAGCTCTCGGGGACCATCCAGAACGACATCCTCAAGGAGTTCATGGTCCGCAACACCTACATCTACCCGCCCGAGCCTTCGATGCGGATCGTGGGCGACATCATCGCGTACACGGCGCAGAAGATGCCGAAGTTCAACTCGATCTCGATCTCCGGCTACCACATGCAGGAAGCCGGCGCCAACCAGCGCTGGAGCTCGCCTTCACGCTGGCCGACGGCAAGGAGTACGTCAAGACCGCGATGGCCAAGGGCCTCGACGTCGACGCGTTCGCGCCGCGCCTGTCGTTCTTCTGGGCGATCGGCATGAACTTCTACCCGGAGATCGCCAAGATGCGCGCCGCGCGGCTGCTGTGGTGCCGGATCATGCAGGACGTGGGCGCGAAGAACCCCAAGAGCCTGATGCTGCGCACGCACTGCCAGACCTCGGGCTGGTCGCTCACCGAGCAGGACCCGTACAACAACGTGGTGCGCACCACGATCGAGGCGATGGCCGCGGTGTTCGGCGGCACGCAATCGCTGCACACCAACAGCTTCGACGAAGCCATCGCGCTGCCGACGGAATTCAGCGCCCGCATCGCCCGCAACACGCAGCTGATCATCCGGGAAGAGACGCACATCCCCGCCGTGATCGACCCGTGGGCCGGCAGCTACCTGATGGAGAAGCTGACCCGAGGACATGGCCGATGCCGCCTGGAAGATCATCGAAGAGGTCGAGGCGATGGGCGGGATGACGCGCGCCGTCGACTCGGGCTGGGCCAAGCTCAAGATCGAGGCGGCGGCGGCGGAGAAGCAGGCGCGCATCGACTCGGGCCGCGACGTGATCGTCGGCGTCAACAAGTACAAGCTGGCCGAGCAGGACCCGATGGAGATCCGCGAGGTGGACAATGTGATGGTGCGCGAGCAGCAGATCGCGCGCCTGCAGAAGATCCGCGCGACGCGTGACGCCGGCAAGGTGAAGGCGGCGCTGGAAGCGCTGACCACCGCCGCGCGCGAGGGCACGGGCAACCTGCTGGACCTCACCATCCGGGCCGTCCGCCTGCGGGCCACGGTGGGCGAGGTCAGCGATGCGCTGGAGCAGGTGTTCGGGCGCCACCGCGCCGATACGCAAAAGGTGACCGGTGTGTATGCAGCCGCCTACGACTCGGCCGAGGGCTGGGACAAGTTGAAATCCGAGATCGCGCAATTCGCCGAGGAGCAGGGCCGCCGTCCGCGCGTGATGGTCGCCAAGCTGGGCCAGACGGCCACGATCGCGGCGCCAAGGTCGTGGCGACGGCGTATGCCGACCTCGGCTTCGACGTCGACATGGGCCCGCTGTTCCAGACGCCGGAAGAGTGCGCGCGCCAGGCGATCGAGAACGACGTGCATGCGGTGGGCATCAGCACGCTCGCGGCCGGCCACAAGACGCTGGTGCCGGCGATCATCGCGGAGCTGGAGAAGCAGGGCGCCGACGACATCATCGTGTTCGTGGGCGGGGTGATCCCGCAGCAGGATTACGAGTTCCTCTACAACGCGGGCGTCAAGGGCATCTACGGTCCCGGCACGCCGATCCCGGCCAGCGCGAAGGACGTGCTGGAGCAGATCCGCCAGGCTGTCGCCAAGCCGTGACGGCCACGGTGCCCGCCGCCGCCATCACCGGCCCCGACGGGCCGGTGCAGCGCCGTGCGATCGCCAAGGCCATCACGCTGCTGGAGTCCACGCGCGGCGACCACCGCGCCACGGCTGACGCGCTCCTCACCGAACTGCTGCCGCACACGGGCCGGTCGTTCCGCCTCGGCATCAGCGGCGTCCCCGGCGTCGGCAAGAGCACCTTCATCGAGGCGCTGGGCCTGCACCTGATCGCCCGGGGGCACCGCGTGGCGGTGCTCGCGATCGATCCGTCCTCCAGCGTCTCCGGCGGCTCCATCCTGGGCGACAAGACGCGGATGGAACACCTGTCGGTGCATCCGCAGGCGTACATCCGACCCAGCCCGGCCAGCGGCACGCTCGGCGGCGTGGCCGCGAAGACGCGCGAATCCATGCTGGTCTGCGAAGCGGCGGGCTACGACGTCGTGATCGTGGAGACGGTCGGCGTCGGCCAGAGCGAAACCGCCGTGGCCGGCATGACCGACATGTTCGTCCTGATGCAGTTGCCGAACGCCGGCGACGACCTCCGTGCGATCAAGAAGGGCGTGATGGAACTGGCCGACCTCGTGGTCATCAACAAGGCCGACATCGACGCCGATGCGGCCACGCGCGCCCCAGGCGCAGATCACCAGCGCGATGCGCATCCTCGGCCAGCACGGGCGCGGCGATCCACACGGCAATGCGCTGCAGTGGCAGCCGGAAGTGCTGCAGCTCAGTGCACTGAAGGGCGACGGCCCGAGCGCTTCTGGTCCGCCGTGACGCGCTTCCGGCAACTGCAGGAAGCCGGCGGGCGGCTGGCGGACCGGCGCAAGCAGCAGTCGCTCGCGTGGATGTGGGAGCGCATCGAAAGCGGCCTGAAGCAGGCCTTCCGGCACAACGCGCAGGTGCAGGCGCTGCTGCCGCGACTGACACGTGACGTGGAACAGGGCAGGGTGGCAGCGTCCACGGCGGCGCGCCAGCTTCTCGCGCTCTGCCATCCCGGGCTTGACCCGGGATCCAGCCCCGCGCGCACACAAGACATGGATGCCGGGTCGAGCCCGGCATGACAACCGAACCAGAGCCTGAAAACATGCACGACATCCTCGAACAACTCGAGAAGAAGCGCGCCGCGGCCCGCCTCGGCGGCGGCGCCAAGCGCATCGAAGCGCAGCACAGGAAAGGCAAGCTGACCGCCCGCGAGCGGCTGGAACTGCTGCTCGACGAAGGCACCTTCGAGGAATGGGACATGTTCGTGGAGCACCGCTGCACGGACTTCGGCATGGGCGACAACAAGGTACCCGGCGACGGCGTCGTCACCGGCTACGGGATGATCAACGGCCGGCTGGTGTTCGTCTTCAGCCGACTTCTTCACCGTCTTCGGCGGCGCGCTGTCGGAGACGCACGCCGAGAAGATCTGCAAGGTGATGGACCAGGCGATGAAGGTCGGCGCGCCGGTGATCGGCCTCAACGACTCGGGCGGCGCCCGCATCCGAGAAGGCGTGGCGTCGCTGGGTGGCTATGCCGACGTGTTCCAGCGCAACGTGCTGGCCTCGGGCGTGGTGCCGCAGATCAGCATGATCATGGGCCCGTGCGCCGGCGGCGCCGTGTACTCGCCGGCCATGACCGACTTCATCTTCATGGTGAAGGACAGCTCGTACATGTTCGTCACCGGTCCCGAAGTGGTGAAGACCGTGACGCACGAGGAGGTGACCGCCGAGGAACTCGGTGGCGCGACGACGCACACCACGCGCAGCGGCGTGGCCGACCTGGCGTTCGAGAACGACGTCGAGGCGCTGATCATGCTGCGCCGCCTGTACAACTACCTGCCGCTGAACAACCGCGAGAAGCCGCCGATCCGCCCGAGCAACGACCCGGTGGACCGCGTCGACTACTCGCTCGACACGCTGGTCCCCGACAACCCGAACAAGCCGTACGACATGAAGGAGCTGATCGTCAAGACGGTGGACGACGGCGATTTCTTCGAGCTGCAGCCCGAAAACGCCAAGAACATCGTGATCGGCTTCGCCCGCATGGAAGGCCAGACGGTCGGCATCGTGGCCAACAACCCGCTGGTGCTCGCCGGCTGCCTCGACATCAAGAGCAGCATCAAGGCGGCGCGCTTCGTGCGCTTCTGCGATGCGTTCAACATCCCGGTGGTTACCTTCGTCGACGTGCCCGGCTTCATGCCCGGCACCAGCCAGAGTACGGCGGCATCATCAAGCACGGCGCCAAGCTGCTCTACGCCTACGCCGAGTGCACCGTGCCGAAGGTGACCGTGATCACGCGCAAGGCCTATGGCGGCGCGTACGACGTGATGAGTTCCAAGCACCTGCGCGGCGACGTCAACTTCGCCTGGCCCAACGCCGAAATCGCGGTGATGGGCGCCAAGGGCGCGGTCGAGATCATCTTCCGCGAAGACAAGGGCGACCCGGCCAAGCTGGCGGCGCGCGAGGCCGAGTACAAGGCGCGCTTCGCCAACCCGTTCGTGGCCGGCGCGCGCGGCTTCATCGACGACGTCATCCTGCCGCACGAAACCCGCAAGCGCATCTGCCGCTCGCTGGTGATGCTGCGCGACAAGAAGATCGAGAACCCGTGGCGCAAGCACGGGAACATTCCGCTGTAGCCCCTGAATACCTTTGAACGCAGAGGTCGCAAAAAGGCGCGCAGAAGTCGCAGAAGCAATCCTTTTGATTTTTTCTTCTGCGATTTCTGCGAATCCTCTGCGCTCTCTGCGTTCAAGAAAGTTTTGAGATGTTCACCAAGATCCTCATAGCCAACCGCGGCGAAATCGCCTGCCGCGTCATCGCCACCGCGAAGAAGATGGGCATCCGCACCGTCGCCGTCTGTTCCGACGCCGACCGCGACGCCCGCCACGTGGGCCTGGCCGACGAGGCCGTGCACATCGGCGCGCCGCCTTCGCGCGACAGCTACCTGTCCGCCGACAAGATCATCGCGGCCTGCAAGCAGACCGGTGCCCGGCCGTGCACCCCGGCTACGGCTTCCTCTCGGAGAACGAGGAGTTCGCGCGCCGCGTCGAGGAAGAAGGCATCACCTTCATCGGCCCCAAGCACTACTCCATCGCGGCCATGGGCGACAAGATCGCCTCCAAGAAGCTGGCCAAGGAAGCGAACGTCAGCACCATCCCGGGCTGGAACGACGCCATCGAGACGGCGGAACGCGCCGTCGAGATCGCGCGCGACGTCGGCTACCCCGTGATGATCAAGGCCTCGGCCGGCGGCGGCGGCAAGGGCCTGCGCGTGGCGTTCAATGACAAGGAAGCCTTCGAGGGCTTCACCTCCTGCCGCAACGAGGCGCGCAACAGCTTCGGCGACGACCGCGTCTTCATCGAGAAGTTCGTCGAGGAGCCGCGCCACATCGAGATCCGGTGCTCGGCGATGCGCACGGCAACGTGATCTACCTGAACGAGCGCGAATGCTCGATCCAGCGCCGCCACCAGAAGGTGATCGAGGAGGCGCCGTCGCCCTTCATCAGCGATGCGACGCGCAAGGCCATGGGCGAACAGGCCGTGGCGCTCGCCAAGGCGGTCCGGTACCAGAGCGCGGGCACGGTGGAGTTCGTGGTCGGCAAGGACCAGTCCTTCTACTTCCCGGAGATGAACACGCGGCTGCAGGTGGAGCACCCGGTCACCGAGTGCATCACCGGGCTCGACCTGGTGGAGCTGATGATCCGCGTCGCCGCCGGCGAGAAGCTGCCGCTCGCGCAGGCCGACGTGAAGCGCGACGGCTGGGCCATCGAGTGCCGCATCAACGCCGAGGACCCGTTCCGCAGCTTCCTGCCGTCCACCGGGCGGCTGGTGCGTTTCCAGCCGCCCAAGACCAGCATGTGGGCCTCGAACACCGAGCACCTGCAGGGCGTGCGCGTCGACACCGGCGTAGGCGAGGGCGGCGAGATCCCGATGTACTACGACTCGATGATCGCCAAGCTGATCGTGCACGGCACCGACCGCAACGACGCGATCGCGAAGATGCGGGAGGCGCTCAACGGCTTCGTCATCCGCGGCATCTCGAGCAACATTCCCTTCCAGGCCGCGCTGCTGGCGCACCCGAAGTTCGTGGCCGGCGATTTCAACACCGGCTTCATCGCCGAGAACTACGCCGGCGGCTTCAAGGCCGAAGACGTGCCGCACAGCGACCCCGACTTCCTGGTGGCGCTGGCCGCCCGGGCCAACCGGCGAGCGCTGCAGCGTTCGGCCGGCATCGGCGGGCAGATGCGCGGGCACGAGTTCAAGGTGGGCGAAGACTACGTGGTGGTGAAGCTCGACGCCGAAGGCCGGCACCAGCGGCAGCCCGCGAAGGTGCGCGACTACGAGGCGAAGAGCGGCTCCAGCATCGTCGAAACCAACGGCCGCAGCTTCGCGATCTGCAGCCAGTGGCACTGGGCGGCGCCCGCATCCGCGGCACCGTCGACGGCAAGGCGTTCACCGCGCAGGTCGAGCGTGGCGTCGGCAAGAACCCGCTGGCGCTGCGCATCATCCACGACGGCACGCGGCTCGACGCCATGGTGCTGACGCCGCGCACGGCCGAACTGCACGCGCTGATGCCGTTCAAGGCGCCGCCGGACATGAGCCGCTTCCTGCTGTCGCCCATGCCGGGCCTGCTGGTCGACGTGGCCGTCACGCCCGGCCAGAAGGTGCAGGCCGGCGAGCGGCTGGCGGTGATCGAGGCCATGAAGATGGAGAACGTCCTGTTCGCCGCCGCCGATGGCGTGGTCGGCAAGGTGCTGGCGAACAAGGGCGAATCGCTCGCCGTCGACCAGCCGATCGTGGAGTTCGAATGACCGCCGCCCGCCCTTTCAAGGTCCTCGGCCTGCAGCAGGTCGCCATCGGCGGGCCCGACAAGCTGCGCCTGCAGAAGCTCTGGGTCGACCTGTTCGGCCCGAAGTCACCGGTACGTTCAAGAGCGAGCGCGAGAACGTCGACGAGGACATCTGCGCGCTGGGCAGCGGTCCGCTGAAGGTCGAGGTCGACCTGATGCAGCCGCTCGACCCCGACAGGAAGCCGGCCGTGCACGCGACGCCGCTGAACCACATCGGCCTGTGGGTCGACGACCTGCCGAAGGCGGTGGAATGGCTCTCGGCCCGGGGCCTGCGTTTCGCCCCGGGCGGCATCCGGCGCGGCGCCGCCGGATTCGACATCTGCTTCGTCCATCCCAAGGGCAACGAGGAGTTCCCGGTGGGCGGCGAGGGCGTGCTGATCGAGCTCGTGCAGGCGCCCCCGGAGGTGGTGAAGGCTTTCGGCGCGCTGGCGGCTTTACCGCACTGACCGTCCCGTCCGTCGCGGTGGCGCGACCGTACCGGTAATTTGTCCTTCCCGGTGGGGAGCGGCTCGGTGAGAATCCTGTCCGAGTTGTAACCATGCATGACGCGATCACCCTCCAGCCGGCGGCCGGGACCCTCGTCCCCGTCGCCGACGCGGTCCTGCGCCCGCTGGGCGCAGCCTTGTCGCGTCCGGCGCTCGCCGATGCCGCCGCTGCTTTCTGCGCCGAACTGGCCGAAGGACTGCGCTGCGACCGCGTGACGGTCGGACTGCTGGCGGGTGACGACCTGCAGCTTGCCGGCAGCTCGCACCCCGGCGCCCTGCTGGCCGCCCAGCCCGCGGCCAGCGGCATCGTCGACGCCATGCACGAGGCGCTCGACCAGCGCCGGCGGTGGCTTGGCCTGCCCAGCCCGGCGCCGATGCCATCACGCTGGCCCACCGGCAGATGGCGGCCGCGGGCTGCGCCTGCACGGTGCCCCGGGTGGACGACGACCGAATGGTGGGCGCGGTGACGCTGGAACGCGCCGCGCCGCCCTTCAGCGAAGCCGAACTGGCGCTGCTCGCCGACGTCTCGCGGCTGGCGGCGCCCGTGCTCGAGCTCAAGCGGCAACTGGCCTTGCCGTGGCACGCGCGCATGCTGCGCGGTGCGCGCGATGCGCTCGCCAGTCCGTCGCGCCGCACCATCGCCTGACCGGTGGACTGGCGTTGCTGGCGCTCGCCATGGCGGTGCCGGTGCCCCGGCGCGTCAGCGCGCCGGCGCGGCTCGAAGGCTCCGTCCAGCGTGCGGTGGTCGCCGCCACCGACGGCTTCCTGCAGCAGGCCAACGTGCGTCCCGGCGACCGCGTGCGCTCCGGCCGTGCTGGCCGAACTCGCGTCGCAGGACCTGGAACTGGAGCGGCGGCGGCGCGAAAGCGAGCTGCGCCAGCACGACGGCGCCTACCGTGCCGCGCAGGCGCGCTCCGACCGCACGCTGATGGTCAGCCACCAGTCCAAGGCGGCCGAGGCGCAGGCCATGCTGTCGCTGGTCGAGGCGCAACTGGCCCGCGCGCGCATCGAGGCGCCGTTCGACGGCATCGTGATCAAGGGCGACCTCAGCCAGCATCTCGGCGCGCCGGTGCAGCGCGGCGAAGTGCTGATGGTGCTGGCGCCGAACGACAGCTTCCGCCTGATCCTGGAGGTGGACGAGGCCGACGTCGGCGCCATCCTGCCCGGCCAGCGCGGCGAACTCGCGCTCGCGGCGCAGCCCGAACAGCCGCTGCGCTTCGTCACGCGCCGCATCGTGCCGGTGGCAGCCACCACCGATGGCCGCAACTTCTTCGAGGTCGAGGCGACGCTGCAGCAGAACCTGCCGCAGCTGCGGCCGGGCCTGAGCGGCGTGGCCAAGGTCGAGGCCGGCTCGCAGCCGCTCGGCTGGCTGCTGACGCACCGCGCCATCGCCTGGCTACGGCTCGCGTGGTGGAAGGTGACGCCCTGGTGAGCGAGCCGCTGGTCAGCGCCTCCCCGGCACCGCGTGGCCTCGCTGCGCCCGGGCCTCGTGCCCGGCCTGCGCGTGGTGCGGCAGCAGGTGCGCGAGCAGGTCTGGCACGTGCTGGTCGAACCCGCCACCGGCAAGCAGGTGCGGCTCAATCCCTCGGCGTATGCGCTGGTGGCGCGCTTCGACGGGCACGTGACCGTGTCGGACCTGTGGGAGCGGCAACTGGCGCAGCACCGCGCCGATGCACCGACGCAGGACGAAGTGCTGCGCCTGCTGGCGCAGCTGTTCCGCGGCGGCATGCTGCGCTTCGACGCGGCCCCTCACCTGTCGCTCGTGTTCGCGCGCCGCGACGAGGAAGGGCGCCAGCGCCGCCGCGGCTTCATGAACCCGTTGATGCTGCGCATGCCGCTGGCCGACCCGACCCGGCTGCTGCGTGTGCTGGCGCCGGTCGGCGCGCTGCTGTTCCGCCGCGCCACCTTCATCACCCGGGTGCTGGCCGTGCTGCTCGCCGCGCTGGCCGCGGGCGCGCATTTTTCCGAGCTGGCGGCGGAGACGCGGCGCCTGTTCGGCTCGCCCGCCAACTACCTCATCGCCTGGTGCTGCTACCCGGTCGTGAAGCTGCTGCACGAGGTCGCGCACGGCCTCGCGGTGCGGCGCTTCGGCGGCGAAGTGCACGAGATGGGCGTGACGCTGATGTTCCTGACACCGGCGCCGTACGTCGACGCCAGCGCCGCCAACGTCTTCGCCGAGCCGCGCCAGCGGCTGGCGGTCAGCGCGGCCGGCATCTTCGTGGAGATCGCGCTGGCCTGCGGCGCGCTCGCGCTGTGGCTGGCCGCCAGCCCGGGCCTCGTGCGCGACGCCGCACTGGTCGTGGTGTTGATCTGCTCGGTCTCCACGCTGATGTTCAACGCCAATCCGCTGATGCGGCTGGACGGCTACTACGTGCTGTGCGACGCGCTGCAATTGCCCAACCTCGCGTTGCGCAGCCGCGCGTGGTGGGGCCGGCACTGGCGCCAGTGGATCGGAGAGGCGCCCGGCGGGCCCGAGCCCCTGCTCGCGCATGGCGAACGCAAGTGGCTGGTGGCGTACGCGCCGGCGTCGTCGCGGTGTACCGCGTGGTGCTGCTGCTCACGCTCGTGTTCTGGGTGGGCCAGTATTCGTGGCTGCTGGGCAGCCTCGGCGCCGCGGCGCTGCTGCTGTGGCTGCTGAAGGCCACCGGGCAATGGGCCAGCGGCGCGGCGGAGGCGGCGTCCGATCCGCGCCTGCGCTGGCGCTCGCTGCGCGCCGCGGCGGTGGTCGGCGCGCTGGCCGTGCTGGTCCTGGCCGTGGTGCCGGCGCCGCACCGTGGTGGCGCGCGGCGTCGTCTGGCCGCCCGAGAACGCGCAGCTGCGCGCGGCGGCCGGCGGATTCGTGGAACGGCTGCAACTGGAGCAGGACGCCGCCGCGCAAGCCGGCCAGCCGCTGCTGGTGCTGTCCGATCCGGTGCTGGTGGCGCAGCGCGAGCGCGTGCTGGCCGAGCGCAACGGCCTGCTCACGCAACAGTACGGCGCCCTGCTGACCGAGCCGGCGCGTGCCACCGAAATCGCCGAGGACGTCGAACGCAATGCCGCGGAGCTCGCGCGGCTGGACGAGCAACTGGCGCAGCTCGAAGTGCGGGCGCTGGTGCCGGGGCAGGTGGTGTGGGCCCGGCCGCAGGACCTGCCCGGCAGCTACGTGCAGCGCGGCGCCATGCTCGGGCACGTGCTGGCGCCGGGACCCGCGCACGTGCGCGTCGCCTTGCTGGAGGAAGATTTCCTGCGCACCCGCGGCCGCGTGCAGGCGGTCGAAGTGCGGCTGGCCGATGCGCCTTTCACCGCGTACGAAGCGAAGCTGTCGAACACGGTGCCGGGCGCCAGCCTCGAACTGCCGTCGGCGGCGCTCGGTGATCGCTACGGCGGGCCGGTGCCGGTGGACCCTGCCGATGCGAGCGGCGTGAGAACGCGCGCGCCGGTGTTCGTGCTCGACGCGGCGGTGCCGGCGCTGAAGCCGCCCGCCGTCGGCGGCCGCGCGTGGGTCAAGCTGGTGCTGCCGTCGGAGCCGCTGGCGCAGCAGTGGATTGCCAGGCTGCGCCAGTTGTTCCTGAAGCAGTTCAACCCGATGGGGCAGGCATGACGGCGCTCGCGGGCTGGCCTTTCCCGGGGCTCGTGTGGGGCCCGTATCCGCAGGCGCGGCTGCCGGCCGCGCCGCCGGACCGCAAGCCCGCGCTGGCACGCGCCGCGCTCACCCGCAAGGCTGCCGAACTCCACGCGCGCCTGCAGCAGCCGCCGATCCTCGACGCGGCCTTGCATGCGCTGCGCCAGGTGCCCGAGGCGCGCCGCGACGCTGCGTGGCTCGAACAAGCACTGCTCGCGGTGGCCGCCGCGATGGAGGAGGTGCTGCGCGTGCGCCCGCACCGCCAGCAGCTGATGGCGGCGCGCGCGCTGCTCGACCAGCGGCTGGTGGAGATGGACACCGGCGAAGGCAAGACGCTCGCCATCGCGATGGCCGCCGCGGTGGCGGCGCTGGCCCGCACGCCCGTGCACGTCGTCACCGCCAACGACTACTTGGCGCAGCGCGATGCCGATTCGCTGCGGCCGTTCTTCGCGCGGTTGGGACTCACCGTCGACTTCATCGCGCAGCCGAAGGAGATGGCCGAACGGCGCGTCGCCTACGGCTGCGACGTCACCTACTGCACCGCCAAGGAACTCGCCTTCGACTACCTGCGCGACAGCCTGCTGCACCCCGCCGACCAGTCGCCGCTGGAACGCCGGCTGCGCGAGGCGGGCAGTCCGGGCCGCGCGCCAGTGCTGCGCGGCCTCTGTATGGCGATCCTCGACGAGGCCGACACGATCCTGGTCGACGAAGCGCGCGTGCCCTTGGTTTTGTCGCAACCCGCGAACGGCGTCGCCGAAGAAACCTTCCTGCGGCGCGCCGCCGCCATCGCTGCCACGCTGGCGGAAGGCCGTGACTTCACGCGGGACGCCGCGGGCGCCACGGTGCGCCTGACGGCCGGCGGCCTCGCCAGCCTGGCGGCGTGGGACGCCGACGACCATCCGCTGCTGGGCCATCCGCAGCATCGCGCCACCACCGTGGAACTGGCGCTGACGGCGCAGCACCTGCTGCAGCGCGACCGCGACTATGTGGTGCGCGACGGCGAGGTCATGCTGGTGGACGACACCACGGGCCGCGCGGCCGCGGGACGCGCGTGGTCGCGCGGGCTGCACCAGCTGGTGGAGCTGAAGGAGCGCGTGAAGCTCACGCTGCGCAACACCACCGTGACGCAGATCACGTACCAGCGCTTTTTCGTCCGCTACCTGCGGCTGGCGGGCATCAGCGGCACCTTGCGTGGCGCCGGCGGCGAACTGCGCGCCGTCTATGGCCTGCGCATGGTGCGCGTGCTGCCGCGCACGCCGCGCCGGGTGCGGCACGCGCCGGCGCGCCTGCTTGCCGACAGCGCTGCGCTGTGGCAGGCGGTGGCGCGGAGCGCCGGGGAACTGGCGGCGCAGGGGCGCCCGGTGCTGGTGGGCTGCGAGACGGTCCGCGCGTCCGAAGCGCTGGCGGCGCACATGCGCGCGTGCGGGCTGCAGCCGCTGGTCCTGAACGCGCGCGAAGACCGCGAGGAAACGCGCATCGTCGGCGAGGCCGGCACGCCAGCCGCATCACCGTGGCGACGAGCATGGCGGGGCGCGGCGCGGACATCGCGATGGCGCCCGAGGTGCTGGAGCGGGGCGGGCTGCATGTCATCCTGTGCCAGTTGAACCCTTCGGCGCGCATCGACCGGCAGTTCCTCGGCCGCGCGGGCCGGCAGGGCCAGCCGGGAAGCTGCCGGTGATGCTGGCGCAGGACTTCGCGCTGTTGCAGCGCTGGCTGCCCGCGTGGTGGCGCGGGACCGTCAGCGCGTTGGGATTTCCGGGCCCGCTCGCGTGGACCTCCGTGCGCCTGGCGCAGTCGCTCGAATCCTATGCACGCTCGCAACAACGTGTAACACTGTCACGCGCGGCGGAAGCCGAAGAGCGTGAGCTGAATTTCAGCCGTTGGGGAACTGGATGAACCGGAAGATTCGAACGCTGCTGCTGGCCGCGTTCCCGCTCTCGCAAGTGGCGCTGGCCGCGCCGCCGCAGCCCCCGGGCTGCCTGATCGAGCCTTTCAGCGTGTCCGACGTGGGCAGCCCCGTCGTGGGCGTGATCGAGGCGATCCACGTCGAGCGCGGCGACCGCGTCAGCGCCGGACAGCCGCTGGCCACCTTGCGCGCCGACGTCGAACGCGTGTCCGTCAGCGTCGCGCACGGCCGCGCGCAGGGGCTGGGCGAACTGCGCGCCGCCGAGGCCAACGCCGAACTGGCGCGGCAGAAGCTGGCGCGGGCCAAGGACCTGGCCGACCAGCAGTTCATTTCCAGCCAGGCGCTGGAGCAGGCGCGCGCCGAGGCCCGGTCGCCGAGAACCGCCTGATCCAGGCCCGCGAGCAGCGCGACATCTATGCGCGCGAACACGACCTCGCCCGCGCGCAACTGGGCTTGCGCACCATCCGCAGCCCGAGCAGCGGCGTGATCGCCGACCGCTACCTCTCGCCGGGCGAGCGGGTCGAAGAGAAGCCGATGTTCCGCGTGGCGGTCGTCGATCCGCTGCGGGTCGAAGTCGTGCTGCCGGCCAGCATGTTCCCCGACGTGCGCAAGGGCATGGCGATGCGGATCACGCCCGAGTTTCCGGGCGCGCAACCGCGGCTGGCGCAGGTGGCGCTGGTCGATCGGCTGATCGAGGGCGCGAGCAACACCTTCCGCGTGCGGCTGGCGCTGCCCAATGCCAACCACGCGCTGCCCGCGGGCTTGCGCTGCAAGGCAGAACTCACCAGCGAAATGGGCATCGTCGGCGCGCAGCCGGTCGCCGGTCCCGCCGCCGCACCACGCAAGCCGGCCGCGTCGATGCTGAGCCCGTCGCTCACGCCCAGCCTGCGGGTCTCCCCGCGCCCGTGATGTTCAAGCGCTGGCTGCGTCGCGACCGACCGGCGCCCGCGCGCCGGGTGGCGCCGCACGCCGAGTGGCTGGAACCGCGCCTGCTGTTCTCGGCCGACCTGCCCGCCGGCTGGCTGTCGGCGCCGGTGACGCCGCAGGACCAGGGAGGTCCGCACGCTGTCGGCGCAGGGCGAGTACGCGCGCGCCGCGCAGCCGCAGTCGCTGGCCGAAGCCTACGTCACCACTTCGCTCAATTTCGAGAAGAACGTCGGCCGGCCCGGCGCGACATCGACTTCATCGCCACCGGCAGCGGCTACACCGTCGCGTTCTCCGATGGCAACGCCGATATCGTGCTGGCCGGGGCCAAGGCGCCGGTGCACCTCGAGATCGTCGGCGGCCGCGACGACGTCCGGCCGGGGGCGAGGGCCTGCTCGACGCGCGCAGCAACTACCTGCTGGGCGGCGACAAGGGCAAGTGGCTGACCGACATCGCCAACTACCGCGCGGTGCTGTACGAAGACGTGTACCGCGGCGTCGACGTGCGCTACTACGGCACGCAGCGCAAGCTGGAGTACGACTTCATCGTGGCGGCGGGGGCCGACGCCTCGCAGATCCGCCTGCGCTTCGAGGGCGCGGAGGCGCGTCTGGATGCGAAGGGCAACCTGCTGCTGCGCACCTCCGAAGGCCGCGACCTCACCTTCGACGCGCCGGTGAGCTACCGGGAAGGGCCGAACGGCCGCGAGGCGGTCGCGAGCTCCTACCGCCTGCATGCCGATGGCTCGGTGAGCATCCGGCTGGGCGCCTACGACAAGTCGCGCGAACTGGTGATCGACCCGGTGCTCAGTTCCGCGAGCTACTTCGGCGAAGCCGGCACCGAAACCGGCGTCGACGTCGCCGTGGACGCCGCGGGCAAGGTGTACGTGACAGGCAGCACCAACAGCACGGGCGGGGTGCTGGGCACCGTGCTCGGCGGGCTGTTCGGCACCACTACGGTCGACACCTACGTCGCGAAATTCAATGCCGACCTCTCCGCGCTGGAATGGACGGCGCGCGTGGGAGGCGACGGCGAAGACCGTCCGACCGCCATTGCCGTGGACGCAGCCGGCAGCGCGGTGGTGACGGGGTGGACGCGGTCGACCGACTTCGCGACGTCCGGCGCGGCGGACACGTCCCGCAGCGGCACGCAGGACGCCTTCGTGTACCGGCTCGACGCCGCCGGAACCGGTGTCGCGTTCGCCACCTACTTCGGCGACGCGAACAATGGCGAGACGGGCAACGGCATCGCGCTCGACGCGTCGGGCAACATCTACGTGACGGGCATCGCCAGCGGGGCGTCGGGCGGCGGCACGGACGCGTTCGTGGCCCGCTACGGCCCGGGCGGCGCGTTGCAGCTGCAGTTCAAGTACGGCGGTGGCAACGACGACACCGGCAACGACATCGCGGTCGATGGCGCCGGCGACATGTACGTTGTCGGAAACACCAAAGGAGGCTCGCCGGCCATGCTCGGCGGCCACCAGACCGGTCGCGCCGGCGGGGCGGAGGGCTTCCTCGCGCGCTTCACCGCGAGCGGTACGCTGGTCTATGGGACCTTCATCGGCGGCGACGAGGACGACACCGCCGTGGCCGTTGCGGTGGACGGCAACGGGCGCGCCTACGTGGTGGGGCAGACCGAGAAGAGCGACGACTCCGGCTTCCAGCTCACCACCGGCGCCTGGAACACCCACCGCATCGGCGGCTTCACCGGCTACCTGCGCATCTACGACACGGACCTGACCGGCGCCGCTTCGCTCGTGTATTCCACGCTGGTGGGGGGCAACGGCCCGAACGACGACCCGATCGGCGTGGCGTTGCGCGGCGACGTGGTAGTCGTGCTCACGAACGCGGCGTCGCCCGGCTTCGCCGTGACGACCGATGCGCTGAAAGCCACCCACAGCCCCGGCACGCTGCACGTCGCGGCGATCAACCCGGGCGGCGCGGGCGCCGGCGACCTCGTCTGGGGTTCGTATTACGGCAACGGCGTGACCGGCGGTGGGCTCGCGGTGAGCGGCCTGTCGATCTACGTGGCCGGCAGCACCGGGGCGAACGGGCTCGCCACCACCGGCGCCGCCGACACCACCCGGTCCGGGCAGGACGCGATCGTCGGCCGCCTCACGCTGCTCAACGACCCGCCGGTGCTCACGGGCTTCAATGGCCCGACGATGCTCGAGGACCTGCCCGGCAACGGCTTCAGCGTACTCTCGCTCATCACGGGCAAGCTGACCGACACCAACGTCGGTGCGGTTCTCGGCGTTGCCATCACCGGCTCGACGAGCGTGGGCGGCACCGGCACTACTCGCTCAACGGCGGCACCGACTGGATCGCGCTCGGTACGCCCACCCCGGGCGCCGCCCTGCTGCTGACCGCCGACAGCCTGACGCGCCTGCGCTTCACGCCCGCCACGCACTACAACGGCACCGGCGCCACGCTCACCTTCCGCGGCTGGGACCGCACCTCCGGGCTGGAAGGCGGCACGGCCGACGCCAGCACCGGTGGCGGGTCCTCGGCCTTCAGCGTGGCCGAAGTGACGGCGCCGATCACGGTGACGGCCGTCAACGACGAGCCCGAACGCACCGCCGGCGTGGTGGCGAACCTCGGCGTGCTCGAAGGCGCAGGGGCCACCTCGCTCGGGCTCGGCGGCCTCGCCTACGACGGCGGCGGCGGCGGCACCGAGGCGGGGCAGGGCCTCACCTTCACCGTGACCGGCGTACCGGCCGCCAGCTTCGGCCGGATCGTGCTGGCCGACGGCACGACCACCGTGACGGCCGGCACGGCCTACGGCCCGGCCGACCTGCAGGGGATGCAGTTCATCGCCGGCGCCGCCAGCAGCGGCTCCCGCGACTTCACCTTCAGCGTCGTGGACGACGGCGGCACTTCCAGCGGCGGCGACAACACGCTGGCCGAAGCGCTGACGATCACCATCACCAACGTCGCGCCGGTGCTGGCCGGCAGCAATCCGCTGCCGGTGCTGGCCGAAGACCCTTCGCTCTCCGGCAACACCGGCATGCTCGTGGCCGACCTGGTCGCCGGCCAAGTGACGGACCCCGCGGGCGTGTACGGCATCGCGGTGGTCGGCGCCGGCAGCGCCAACGGCACCGGGTACCGCCGCAGCGACACGGCGGCCTGGCAGGCGTTCGGCACCGTCGGCGCCACGAACTCCGTGCTGCTGCTGGCCGACAGCGACAACCGGGTGCGCTTCGTTCCGAACGCCAACTGGAACGGCACCGACACCGGCCTCCTGTTCCGCGCCTGGGACGGCAGCGGCGGCACCGCCGGCGGCACCACCGGAAACACCACGCTGACCGGCGGCAGCAGCCCGTACAGCGCCGACACGGCGGCGGCCTCCGTGACGGTGACGGCGGTCAACGACGCGCCGGTCGCGCTTCCGGTAAGCCTCAACGGCACCGAGGACGCCGCGTCCATCACGATCACGCTGGGCGGCACCGATGTCGACGGCACGATCGCGAGCTTCACGCTCGGCGCGCTGCCCGCCGGCCGGGCAAGCTGTACACCGACGCCACGCTGCTGGTCGAAGCCATCCCCGGCACCTACGCCGGCAGCGCGCTGACGCTCTACTACGTGCCGGCGGCGAACTTCAACGGCAACGCGAGCTTCACCTACAGCGTCACCGACGACCTCGGCCTGGCCGATGGGACGCCGGCGACGGTGACCATCGCGGTGACGGCGGTGAACGACGCGCCCGTGGCGAACGACGTGGCGGCCAGTGGGGCGGAGGATGGCGGCACGATCACCGTGATGCTCTCGGGAACCGACGTCGACGGCACCGTCACCAACGTCACTTTCACTTCCCTGCCGACGTCGGCGCAGGGTAGGGTGTACATCGATTCCGCCCTGACGACGCTCGCCGCCACGGGGACCAGCTACGGGATCGGCACCAGCCGGGTGTATTTCGTACCGGCGGCCAACTTCAACGGCACGGTAGACTTCGGCTACTCGGTGCGGGACAACAGCGGCGCCACCGATGCCACGCCGGGGACGGTGACCATCACCGTCACCCCCGTCAACGACGCGCCGGTCGCCGGCGGCGCGACCGGGAGCGGCGTCGAGGACGCGGCCTCGATCGCGGTCACGCTGGGCGGCAGCGACATCGACGGCACCGTGCAGGGGGTGACGCTCGTCACCTTGCCGACCACCGCGCAGGGCAAGCTGTACACCGATGCGACGCTGCTGGTCGAGGCGACCCTCGGAACCTACGCCGGTGGTTCGCTGACGCTGTACTTCGTACCGGCGGCCAACTTCAACGGCACCGCCACCTTCAGCTACACCGTCGTCGACGACCTCGGCCTGTCCGACGCGTCCCCGGCCACCGCGACCCTCACGATCAGCGCGGTCAACGACGTGCCGGTGGCCAATGCGGTGACCGCGAGCGGCGCCGAGGACGCGGCGTCGATCTCCATCACGCTGGGCGGCACGGACGTCGAAGGTGCCATCGCGAAGATCACGCTGGCCACGCTGCCCAATGCGGCGGACGGCAAGCTCTACACGGATGCGGCGCGCACGGTCCTGGCCGTCGCCGGCACCGCTTACAACACCGGTTCGCTCACGCTGTACTTCGCGCCGGCCGCCAACTTCAACGGCACCGTCGATTTCACGTACACGGTCACGGATGCCGCGGGCGCGGTCGATGCGACGCCGGCCACCGCAAGCATCACGGTGACGCCGGTGAACGATGCGCCGGTTGCCACAGGCGCCACGGCGTCCGGCAACGAAGACGCGGCGTCGATCCCGATCACGCTCGGCGGCAGCGATGTCGACGGCACGGTCCAGAGCGTCACGCTCTCGACGCTGCCCACGGTGGCGCAAGGCAAGCTGTACACGGACGCATCGCTGTCCGTCGAGGCGACCCCGGGCACCTACGTGGGCAGCTCGCTCACGCTGTACTTCGTGCCGGCAGCCAACTTCAACGGCAACGCCGGTTTCACGTACACCGTCACCGACGACCTGGGGCTGGCGGACGCGTCGCCCGCCACCGCCACGATCAGCGTCGCGGCGGTGAACGACGTGCCGGTTGCGACCGACGTCAGCGCGAGCGGCGCCGAAGATGCGGCGTCCATCGCCATCACCCTAACCGGCACGGACGTCGAAGGTGCGATCGCGAAGATCACGCTCGCCACCCTGCCCAACGCGGCCGACGGCAAGCTGTACACGGATGCGGCCCGGACGATCCTGGCGGTGGCCGGCACTGCCTACAACACGAGTTCGCTCACGCTCTATTTCGCGCCCGCCGCCAACTTCAACGGCACGGTCGATTTCACTTACACGGTGACCGATGCCCCGGGTGCGGTCGATGCGACCCCGGCGACGGCGAGCATCACGGTGACGCCGGTCAACGACGCGCCCGTCGCCGCGGGTGCCACGGCATCCGGCAACGAGGACGCGGCGTCGATCCCCATCACCCTGGGCGGCAGCGACGTGGACGGCACGGTCCAGAGCGTCACGCTTTCGACGCTGCCCACGGTGGCGCAGGGCAAGCTCTTCACCGACGCCGCGCTGACCGTCGAGGCGACGCTGGGCACCTACGCCGGCGGTTCGCTCACGCTGTACTTCGTGCCGGCGCTGAACTTCAACGGCAACGCCAGCTTCACCTACACCGTCACCGACGACCTCGGCCTGGCCGACGCCAGCCCAGCCACCGCGACGATCGCGGTCGCAGCGGTGAACGATGCGCCCGTCGCCGCCGGCGCGAGCGCCAGCGGCGCGGAGGATGCCGCGTCCATCACCATCACGCTGGGTGGCAGCGACGTCGACGGCACCATCGCCGGATCACCACCACGCCACGCTCCCCACCGTGAGCCAGGGGCAAGCTGTACACGGACGCGGCGCACACGATCGAAGCCGTGGCGGGCACCGCCTACACCGGCAGCACGCTCACGCTGCATTTCGTGCCCGCCGCCGATTTCAACGGCAGCATCAGCTTCGACTACACGGTCACCGACAACGCGAACGCCACCAGCGCGGCGCCGGCGACGGCGACGCTGGTCGTCACCTCGGTCAACGATGCGCCGCAGGCCGGCACGGTGTCGCAAACCGGCCTCGAAGACGCGGCCCACATCGCGATCGCCCCGGGCGGCAGCGATGTCGACGGAACGATCGCCTCGGTCACGCTCCGTGCCCTGCCCAACGCTGCCCACGGCGTGCTGTACCTCGACGCCGCCCATACGCTGCTGGCCGTCGCGGGCACCACCTATGCGGGCAGCAGCCTCACGCTGTACTTCGTGCCGGTGGCCAACTTCAACGGCGCCGCCAGCTTCGCCTACACCGTGACCGACAACCGGGGCGCGGCCGACGCCAGCCCGGCCACGGCCACGCTGAACGTCACGCCGGTCAATGACGCGCCCGAGGCCACCGGGGCCACTGCGACGGGCGCGGAAGACGCGGCTTCCATCGCGATCACGCTGGCGGGCAGCGACGTCGACGGCACCCCGATCGCCAGCTTCACGCTGGGCACGCTGCCGGCGTCCACCGAAGGCACGCTCTACGCCAATGCGGCGCGGACGGTCCTCGCCACGGCGGGCACGGTGTACACCGGAAGCCAGCTGACGCTGTGGTTCGTTCCCGCCGCCAACTTCAACGGCAACGCCACCTTCACCTACACCGTGGCCGATGCCGCCGGCGCGGTCGATGCGACGCCGGCCACCGCCACCGTCACGGTCACGCCGGTCAACGACATGCCGGTCGCCGCGCCCGCCGCTGCCACCGGCGCGGAGGACGCCGGCCCCATCGCCGTCACGCTGACCGGCACGGACGTCGAGGGCGCCATCGCCAGCATCACGTTGCAGTCGCTGCCCACTGCGCTGCAAGGCAGGCTGTACACCGATGCCGGCCTGACGACATTGGCCACCACCGGCACCTACGCGGGCAGCACGCTGACGCTGTACTTCGCGCCGGCGCCGGACTTCCACGGCAGCGCCACCTTCGGCTACACCGTCACCGACGGCCGGGGCCTGCAGGACGACACGCCGGCCACCGCGACCGTCGTGGTGACGCCGGTGAACGATGCGCCGGTGGCGAACACGGCCAGCGCCAGCGGGGCCGAAGACGCGGCTTCCATCGCGATCGCCTTGGGTGGCAGCGACGTCGACGGCACCGCCATCGCCGGCATCACGCTGCTCGGCCTGCCGTCGAACGGCACGCTGTACACCGACGCCGACCTGACCGTGCTGGCCACGGCCGGCACCACGTATGCGGGGAGCACGCGCGTCCTGTATTTCGTTCCGGCGGCCGACTTCAACGGCAGCACGACCTTCAGCTACACGGTCGTGGACCCGGACGGCGCGGCCGACGCAACACCCGCCACCGCCACGCTCGCCGTCAGCGCCGTCAACGACGCGCCGGTGGCGGCACCCGTGACGGTCACCGGCGTGGAAGATGCCTCTTCGATCACGATCACGCTGGGCGGCACCGACATCGACAGCACGGTGCAGAGCGTGACGCTGGGCAACCTGCCGGCCGCCGGCCTGCTGTACCTCGATGCGGCGCATACGCTGCTGGCCGTGGCCAACACGGCGTACGCGGGCAGCACGCTCACGCTGTACTTCGTGCCGGCGCACGATTTCGCCGGCACCACGGGCTTCGACTTCTTCGTCACCGACGCGCAGGGCCTGGCCGACGGCACGCCCGCGCACGCGACGATCACCGTGACCGCTGTCAACGATGCGCCGGTGGCCAGCGTCGGGCAGCTGCCCGACCTCGCGGCGCCGGACGGCCCCACCCCGACGCCCCTCGGCCTGGCCGGCGTGACCTACGGCGCCGGCGGCGGCGCCGACGAAGCCCTCCAGCCCAGTCGCTGACCGTCACCATCACCGCGCTGCCCTCGTCGCTGGGCCAGTGCTGCTGGCCGACGGCACCGTCGTCACCCTCGGCGGCAGCTACACGGTGGCGCAGCTGCAAGGCATGCAGTTCCGGCAGCCGCAGGCGTGGGCAGCGGGCCCGACACCTTCGGCTTCACGGTGGCGGACGACGGCGGCATCGCCGGTGGCGGGGCCAACAGCCTCGCGCAGAGCCTCTCCGTCACGGTGGTGAACCGCGCGCCGGTGCTCACCGGCGCCAATGCGCTGCCCGGCAAGCTCGAAGACGCGGCCGCCGGCAACGGCATGCTGGTGGCGGACCTCATTGCGGGCCGCATCACCGATCCGCAGAACACGTTCGGCATCGCCGTGATCTCGGCCTCGAGCCCCGGCGGCACCGGCAGTACAGCCGCGACAACGGCGCCAGCTGGCAGGACTTCACGGGGGTCGGCGTCGCCGACGCCGTGCTGCTGGAGGCGGACGGGCAGGACCGCGTGCGCTTCGTCGCCAATGCCGACTGGTCCGGCACCGCGACCGGCCTGGTGTTCCGCGGCTGGGACCAGAGCGGCGGCACGGCCGGCATGACCACCGGGGACGCCACCGTGCACGGCGACAACAGCCCGTACAGCGCGGCGACGGCGGAGGCGAGCATCGTCATCGCGCCCGTCAACGACCAGCCGGTGCTGGCCGGCGCCAACGCGCTGCCCACGCTGCTGGAAGACGCGGCGGGCGCCACGGGCATCGCCATCGCCGACCTCGTGCGCGGGCAGGTGAGCGACGCCGATCCCGGCGCGCTGTCCGGCATCGCCGTCACCGGCGCCCAGTCGGCTGCCGGGACCTGGCAGTTCTCCCTCGACAACGGAACCACCTGGTCGGGCTTCGGGGCGGTCTCCGAATCGAACGCGCGGCTGCTCGCAGCCGACGGCCGGCGCGGATCCGCTTCGTCGCGAACCCCGACTGGAACGGCAACGCTGGCGGCCTCGTGTTCCGCGCGTGGGACCGCACGACGGGCGCCCATGGCCAGATCGGCGACACCACGGCCCACGGACCCTCCAGCGCGTACAGCACCGCCACCGCGGAAGCGCGCATCACCATCGCGCCCGTCAACGACGCCCCGGTCCAGCCGGCGGCGCCCCTGGCCGACCTCACCGTGGTCGAAGGCGGCTCCGCTTCGCTGGGACTCGCCGGCCTGTCGTTCGCCGTCGGCGGCAGCGGCTACGAAGCCGGCCAGGCGCTCACCTACACGGTCACCGCCGTGCCCGCGGCGGCGTTCGGCAACGTGCTGCTGGAGGACGGCACCGTGGTCGCCGCCGGCAACAGCTACACGCTCGCGCAACTCCGGGCATGCGCTTCGAGGCCGGCCCCGGCGTGACCGCGGGCACTGCCACCTTCGCCTTCGCCGTCAAGGACAGCGGCGGCACCGCGAACGGCGGCGCCGACCTGCTGCAGCGCAGCCTGGCGATCTCGGTGCGCAACCAGGCGCCGGTGCTGGCGGGCGCGAACGACCTGCCGACGCTGCTGGAAGATGCCACCGCCAACGCGGGCATGCTGGTGGCCGACCTCGTCGCCGGCCGCATCACCGATCCTTCCAACGCGTTCGGCATCGCCGTGGTCGCCGCGGCCAGCCCCAACGGCAGCTGGGAGTACTCCACCGACGGAGGGCGCAGCTGGTCTTCGCTTGCGGCTGCCAGCGAATCGGACGCGCGCCTGCTCGCCGCCGACAGCCTGACGCGCGTGCGCTTCGTGCCGGCGCCGGACTGGAACGGCACGGCGTCGGGACTCGCCTTCCGCGCCGGGACCGCAGCGGCGGCACGGCTTCCGCCGCCACCGCGGATGCGCGGGCGCAGGGCGGGGCCACGCCGTTCAGCGCCGCGCTCGCCACCGCCAGCGTGGTGGTGACCCCGGTCAACGATGCCCCGATCGCTCCCGCCATGCCGGTCGTGACCGGCGACGCCGGCCAGACGCGCATCGACCTCGGCCTGGTGGGCTGGCCTATTCGCCGGGCCGCGCCGCCGACGAGGGCGGCCAGTCGCTGAGCATGGTCGTCACTTCGCTGCCGCCGGCCAGCCCGGGCACGCTCTACCGGCCGACGGCGTCACGCCGGTGCAGGCCGGCACCGCCTACACGATGGACCAGTTGCGCGGCATGTACTTCGTGCCGGCCGCGGGCAGCAGCGGCGGCACCGCCGACATCGCCTATGTGCTGCAGGACGACGGCGGCACCGACGGCGGCGGCGTCGACCGCTCGACCGGCGTGCTGCAACTGCGGATCGAGACGCCGCCTTTCGTGCCGGCGCCGACGGCGCCGCCCGGCGGGTCCGTGTCGCCGGCCCCCGCGCCGGCCCCTGCGCCCGCGCCGCCCCCGGCCCGGTGGTGGGTGCATCCCCCGCACCCGCGCCCGGACCTTCGGGCAGCGGCGGCACCGGCGGTGGCCGCGACGCTCCGGCCCCGGCGGCGACGGGCGATGCGCTGGTCGCTTCCCCGCCGCCCGCCACCTTGCTGCCCGCCGCTTCGGAGATGAGCTTCGCCGTCGAGCGCCGCGTGATCCCGCTGGAGTCCGTCCGCCCCGCGATCGGCATCGCGGAACGCACGGCGGTGCAACTGGTGGGCTTCACCGGCGCCGGCGCCGACTTCCGGTGACGGGGTTCAGCGCGCTGAACGCGGGCGGCACGCGCCTGACGCTGGAACAACTGCAGCAGACGCTGCGCTCCGACGAGTTCCTGCAGCAGATGGACAAGCTGCGCGACGGGCTGCGGCAGGAGTTCGACCTCGACAAGACCGTGAGCATCTCGGTCGCGGGCGTCTCGCTGGGCCTCTCGGTCGCCTACGTGCTGTGGCTGGTGCGCGGCGGCGTCCTGGTGGGCAGCTACCTGTCTGCGCTGCCCGCATGGCGGCTGCTCGACCCGCTGCCGGTGCTGGCGCATGCGGGCGAGGAAGAAGAAGACGAAGAGGACGAGCCGCTCGACGCGCGCGACGGCGCCGCGGCCGCCGATCCGCTGAGGGGATTTGCTTGAAGCTGCTCAACGCCCGCGCCTACATCTGCCTCGGGCTGGTCTCGATCGTCAGTACCAGCCTGCTGGCCGCATCCTTCCCGGGCCTGGTGCCCGACCGGCAGGCCGCGATTCGCGAAGGCCGGCTCGCGCTGGCGGAATCGGTGGCCGCCAGCAGCGCCGCCTTCCTGAGCAGCAGCGAACCGCAGCGGCTCGAGGACGTGCTGCGCTTCGTGCAAAAGCGCAACCCCGACCTGCGTTCGATCGGCCTGCGCAGCCGCGAAGGCCGGCTCGCCTTCGCCGCCGGCGAGCACGCGCGCAGCTGGCGCGGCGTCGACAGCGGCGAGGCCACCGACGGCCAGTTGCAGGTGACGCTGTACGCGGGCAACCAGCCCCGGGCAACCCGGAGATGCGCTTCGACCCCCTCGAGCCGCCGGGCCTGCAGGGCATCCTGCACACGCCGCTGATCCTGCTGCTGGCTTTCTGCGCCACGCTGTGCCTGGTCTCGTTCTACGTCTACCTGAGCAAGGTGCTGCGCCACCTCGATCCGGCCCAGGCCGTGCCGTCGCGCGTGCGTTCTGCGCTCGATTCGCTCACCGAAGGCCTGCTCGTCGTCGACCAGAAACGCAACGTCGTCCTGGCCAACGAGGCGCTGACGCGGCTGCTCGGCAAGACCAACGAGCAGATGATGGGAACGCCGGTGGACGCGATCGAGTGGCTCGACGACGCGGGCGTGCCGCTGCCGCAGGCCGCCTATCCGTGGACCGCCGCGCTCGACTCCGGCACGGTGCAGCGCGACCTGCACCTGAAGCTGCGCGACCACGCCGGCCGCCAGCGCAGCTTCGTCGTCAACTGCTCGCCGGTGATCGCCGCGGCCGGCAAGGCATCGGGTGTGCTGATCAGCCTGGAAGACATCACGCTGCTGGAGGAAAGCCGGGTCGAGCTGCGCAGCGCGCGCGACGAGGCCGAAGCCGCCAACCGGGCGAAGAGCGAGTTCCCCGGCGAACATGAGCCACGAGATCCGCACCCCCATGAACGCGATCCTGGCTTCACCGAACTGCTGCGGCGCGGCTTCGGCAAGAGCGAGCGCGAGTCGTCGCACTACCTCGACACCATCCACCACAGCGGCAAGCACCTGCTGGGGCTGATCAACGACATCCTCGACCTCTCGAAGGTCGAGGCCGGCCAGCTGAGCGTGGAGGCGATCGCCTGCGAACCGCACACCGTGATCCGGGGCGCGCTGGCCGAACTCGGGCTGAAGGCGCAGGAGAAGGGCATCGCGCTCTCGCTGCGGCTGCTGACGCCGGTGCCGGAGCAGGTCCATTCCGATCCGGCGCGCATCCGGCAGGTCATCCTGAACCTGCTGAGCAACGCGGTGAAGTTCACCGAGCGCGGCGGCGTGGAGGTGGTGCTGGCCTGCAACGGCAACAGCTACACCGTGGAAGTCAGCGATTCGGGCATCGGCATCGCGCCCGACAAGGTCGAGTCCATGTTCGATCCGTTCACGCAGGCCGACGCGTCGATCACGCGCCGCTTCGGCGGCACCGGCCTCGGCCTGGCGATCAGCCGCCGGCTGGCGCGGGCGCTGGGCGGCGACCTGACCGCCAGCAGCCAGCCCGGCGTGGGCACCACGATGATCTTCACTTTCGGCACGGGCGCGCTCGAGGGCGTGCGGATGCTGCGGGCCGAAGACCTCGTCGCGCCGGCCCGCCGCGGCGGTGGCGCAGGGCCGCCGCCGCTGGAAGATTCCGTCGGCGCGCGTGCTGGTGGTGGACGACGGCGCCGAGAACCGCGAGCTGCTGTCGCTGGTGCTGGCGGAGCAGGGACTGTGGGTCGAGGAGGCCGAGAACGGCCAGGTCGCGGTCGACAAGATGGCGGCCGCGTCGTACGACCTGGTGCTGATGGACATGCAGATGCCGGTGCTCGACGGCTACGCGGCCACCCGCGAGCTGCGCCGCCGCGGCGTCACCGTGCCCATCGTGGCGCTGACCGCCAACGCGATGAAGGGCTACGAAGCCGAAGTGCTGGAAGCGGGCTGCACCAGCTACCAGACCAAGCCCGTGGACATCGACCTGCTGCTGCAGAACGTGGCGGGCCTGCTCGGCGGCGAGGAAGCGGAGGAGGGCGCGCAGCCGGCGGCCGTCTCGGTGTTCACCGAAACCGTGCCGCCCGCCCCGATCGAGGTCGATCTGCAACTGGACGAAACGGAAGCGCCCATCCGCTCGCGTTTCGCCGATCATCCGCGGCTGGCGCCGATCGTCCGCAAGTTCGCGGCGCGGCTGGAAGAGCAGCTGGAGCTCGCGATGCAGGCGGTGAACGCACAGGAATGGGAAGAGGTCGCGCGCCTGGCGCACTGGCTCGCGGGCGCGGCCGGCACCGTGGGCTACGATGCCTTCACCGATCCGGCGCGCGAGCTGGAAGGCGCGGCCAAGGCCGCCGACGCCACGAACGCCGCGCACTGGATGCAGCGCATCGTCCACATGGCGGCGCGTCTCGAAGCGCCCAACGCTGCAACAACTTGATACACAAGGCACAATAGCCGCAATGGCGACCCGCGATCCATCCTCCAACCCCTCGGGCGGCATGTACGAGCTCGACACGGAGATCGTGTCCACCCAGCCGACCGTGTTCGCGCCGGGCGAGGACAAGCTGTCGGAGCATGAACTGCGCGCCCTGTCGCCGCAGGAAATGATCTGGCGCCACCGCTCGGTCTCGGGCCTGTCCGAGGCGTTGATCATGATGGTCGATGACGAGCTGCTGAACATCGAGATGACGCAGGCCTTCCTTTCGGAAGCCGGCTACAAGCACTTCGTCGAGACGCAGGATCCGGAGCAGGCGCTGCCGATGATGCGCAAGCAGCTGCCCGGCGTGCTGCTGCTCGACCTGAGCATGCCCAAGGTCAGCGGGCTCGACATCCTGTCGATGATGCGCGACGACCCGGCGCTGCGCCACGTGCCGGTGATCGTGCTCACCAGCAGCATCGACCCCCGGTCAAGCTCAAGGCGCTGTCGCTCGGCGCCATGGACTTCCTGTCGAAGCCGGTGGACCCGAGCGAGCTGGGCCTGCGCATCCGCAACACGCTGGCGGCCAACGCCTACCGCGACTTCCTGGGCCACCACGACGGCCTGACCGGCTTGCCGAACAAGGTGCGCTACCGCAAGGCCGCGGCCGAGGTGCTGGTGCAGGCGGCCGCCAACGGTGTCGAAGGCGCGTTCCTGCACATCGGCGTGGATGCGCTCGGCCGCATCAACGACGCGCTCGGCCGCGTGGTCGGCGACCAGCTGCTGCAGCGCATCGCCAAGCGGCTGGCCAGCTGCGTGCAGACCGAGGCGCATGGCGAGCTCAGCTCCGACCAGCACAACCCGACGCTGTACCGCTTCGACGGCGACGAGTTCGCGGTGATCGTGCCGTACATGGAAGGCATCCACAGCGCCGCCGCCTTCATCAACCGCCTGCTGGAGGAAGCGACCATCAGCTTCCACCGCTCCGGCGCGCCGGAGGTGTTCGTCACCTGCAGCATCGGCGTGTCGGTGTTCCCGGCCGACGGCAAGGACGCCGACGTGCTGATGCGCAACGCGGGCCTGGCGCTGCGCCATGCCAAGCAGGCCGGGCCGCATCGCTACGAATTCTTCTCGCCGCAGTTCAACGAGCAGGCGCTGAGCCGCCTCGACCTGGGCGCGGAGCTGCGGCATGCCATCGGCCGCGACGAGATCGAGCTGGTCTACGAACCGCGCGTCGAACTCGGCACCGGCAAGCTGGTCGCCGCGCAGGCGACGGTGCGCTGGAAGCACGGCTCGGGCCGCGTGATCCGGGCGACGAACTGATGGACCCGGCCGGCACCACCGAGATGGACATGATCCTGACCGAGTGGGTGTTCGAGCAGATGAACAAGCATTCGCGCAACTGGAAGGCCGCCGGCCTCGTGCCGGTGCCGGTGGGCGTGAAGGCGTCGCTCGCGCACATCCGCGTGCGCGACCCGCCCACCCGGGTCGAAGGCGCGATCAACACGGGCGTCGACCCGCGCTTCCTCTCGCTGGAGATGCAGCAGATGGGCGCGCCGGAAAGCCTGGGCCCGCGCGACATCGCGGCACTGGCGGCGTTGCGCAAGAAAGGCGTGCGCCTCTCCCTCGACCGCTTCGGCTCCTCCGCGTCGGTCGCGCAACTGCGCCGGCTGGCCGTGGACGAGATCATGATCGACGCCTCGTTCTGCCGCGACCTCGAGAAGGACGCGACGGTGCAGGCCATGCTGCTGGGGATGGGCGACTGGCCCGGCGGCTGCGCCTGACCTGCGTGGCCTGCGGCGTCGACAACGCGCAGCAGGGCGCCTTCCTCAAGAAGAACGGCTGGGACCAGGCGCAGGGCCTGATCTTCGGCGAGCCGCTCACGGGCATCCACTTCGCGGCGAAGTGGCTGGCCCGCGGCAAGGTCGCGAAGTAAAAACCACCCGGGGAATCCCCGGTTGACGTCCGGGGGCAGGCGTAGACTGGTTCCGAGCCCGCCATGGGCCCGTTCCAGAGGCCCTGTTGCAGCCGACGAACATCGCCGATCCGGCGTACTTCCACAAGGTCGTGGATTGCCAATGGGCCTGCCCGGCCCACACCCCCGTCCCGGAATACATCCGCCTGATCGCGCAGGGCCGCTACGGCGACGCCTACATGGTCAACTGGGTGTCGAACGTGTTCCCCGGAATCCTCGGGCGCACCTGCGACCGGCCTTGCGAACCGGCCTGCCGCCGCGGGCGGGTGGAGGAGTCGAACACCGGGCAGCCGGAACCCGTCGCCATCTGCCGCCTCAAGCGCGTGGCGGCCGACATGAAGGACGACGTGCGGGCGCGGATGCCGTCGCGCGTGCCGTCCAATGGATTGCGCGTCGCCTGCATCGGCGCCGGGCCGGCCTCGTTGACGGTCGCGCGCGATCTCGCACCGCTGGGCTACGAGGTCACGATCTTCGACGGCGAGGCGCGCGCGGGCGGCTTCATCCGCACGCAGATCCCGCGCTTCCGGCTGCCCGAATCGGTGATCGACGAAGAGACCGGCTATGTGCTGGACCTCGGCGTGGAGTTCGTCGCCGGCCAGCGCATCGACTCGATGCAGTGGCTCCTGCGGCAGGGCTTCGACGCCATCTTCGTCGGCTGCGGCGCCGCGCGGGCGTGACCTCGACCTGCCGGGGCGGCAGGAGGCCGCGGCGCAGGTCCACATCGGCATCGACTGGCTGGCTTCGGTTTCCTTCGGCCATGTCACCGAAATCGGCAGGCGCGTGATCGTGCTCGGCGGCGGCAACACCGCGATGGACTGCTGCCGATCCGCGCGCGCCGGGCTCGGCGGCGCCGACGTCAAGGTGATCGTGCGCAGCGGCTTCGAGGAGATGAAGGCCTCGCCGTGGGAGAAGGAGGATGCCATGCACGAAGGCATCCCGATCATCAACTACCACGTGCCCAAGGCCTTCATCCACGAAGGCGGCCGGCTGGTCGGCATGACCTTCGACATCGTCCGCGCGGAATACGACGCGGAGGGCCACCGCAAGCTCGTGCCCACGGGCGAGCCGGAAGCGTTCTTCGAATGCGACGAGGTGCTGGTGGCCGTCGGCCAGAGAACGCCTTCCCGTGGATCGAGCGCGAGACGGGCATCGCGTTCGACCGCTGGGGCCTGCCGCAGCTCGACCCGGTGACTTTCCAGTCGACGGTGCCCAACGTCTTCTTCGGCGGCGATTCGGCCTTCGGTCCCAAGAACATCATCACCGCCGTGGCGCATGGCCACGAGGCGGCGGTGTCGATCGCGCAACTGCTCGCGGGCGAAAACCCGCGCAACCGGCCGCCGCCCACCACCAACCTGATGTCGCAGAAGATGGGCATCCACGAGTGGAGCTACGACAACGACACGTCGCTCGACGTGCGGTACAAGGTTCCGTGGGCCAAGGCCGAAATGGCGCTGGCCAGCATCCGGGTCGAGGTCGAACTGGGCTTCGATGCCGCCACCGCCTTCAAGGAAGCGCAACGCTGCCTGAACTGCGACGTGGAGACGGTGTTCAACCAGTCCACCTGCATCGAATGCGATGCGTGCGTCGACATCTGCCCGACCGACTGCATCACCTTCACGGGGAACGGCGAGGAGCCGGACCTGCGGACGCGACTGAAGGCGCCCGCGCTCAACCTCGCGCAGGCGCTCTACGTCTCGGGCGAACTCAAGACCGGCCGCGTGATGGTCAAGGACGAAGACGTCTGCCTGCATTGCGGGCTGTGCGCCGAGCGCTGCCCGACCGGCGCGTGGGACATGCAGAAGTACCTGTTCAACACCGCGATGGCCGAGTCGGCAAAGCGGCCGGGGCGCGCCCGCGCGGTGCAGGGAGTGCCGGCATGAACCGCATCGAGGCCGTCAACGACTTCGTCGTCAAGTTCGCCAACGTCAACGGCTCGGGCTCCGCTTCGGCCAACGAGCTGTTCGCCAAGGCCATCCTGCGCATGGGCGTGCCGGTGAGCCCGCGCAACATCTTCCCGAGCAACATCCGGGGCCTGCCCACCTGGTACGAGGTGCGGGTCTGCGAAGAGGGCTACCCGGGCCGCCGCGGCGGCGTCGACATGATGGTGGCGATGAACCCGCAGACTGGGACGCCGACGTGGCGGAACTGGCGCCGGGCGGCTACCTCTTCTACGACAACACGCGGCCGTTGCCGCCGGCCGTGTTCCGGCCCGACGTGCACGTGATCGGCATGCCGCTGACGGACATCTGCAATGCGGTCTATGCCGATCCGCGCCAGCGCCAGCTGTTCAAGAACATCGTCTACGTCGGCGCGCTGTCGGTGCTGCTGGAGATCGACCCGAAGGTGATCGAGGGCCTGTTCGGCGAGCAGTACAAGGGCAAGGAAAAGCTGCTGGCCTCCAACGTGCAGGCGCTGCAGCTCGGGCGTGAGTTCGCGCAGGAGCACCTGCAGTGGCCGCTGGGCATCCGGGTGCGGCCGGCCGACCGCGTGGGCGACCAGATCTTCGTCGACGGCAACAGCGCCGCGGCGCTGGGCTGCGTGTACGGCGGAGCGACGGTGGCCGCGTGGTACCCGATCACGCCTTCGTCGTCGGTGGCCGAAGCGTTCCAGAAGTACTGCGGCAAGCTGCGCGTCGATCCCGACACCGGCCAGAACCGCTATGCCATCGTGCAGGCCGAGGACGAGATCGCTTCGATCGGCATGGTGGTGGGCGCGGGGTGGAACGGCGCGCGTGCCTTCACCGCGACGTCCGGCCCGGGCGTGTCGCTGATGACGGAGTTCATCGGGCTCGCGTACTTCGCCGAGATTCCGGTCACGATCATCAACGTGCAGCGCGGCGGCCCCTCCACCGGCATGCCGACGCGCACGCAGCAGGCCGACATCCTGTCCTGCGCCTACGCTTCGCACGGCGACACCAAGCACGTGCTGCTGTTCCCCGAAGACCCCCACGAATGCTTCGAGCAGGCGGCGCAGGCGCTGGAGCTGGCCGACCAGTTGCAGACACCCGTGTTCCTCATGACCGACCTCGACATCGGCATGAACCAGCGGCTGTGCAAACCCTTCGCGTGGGAAGACGACGTGGCGTACGACCGCGGCAAGGTGATGACCGCCGAGGAACTGGAGGCGGGCCGCGACTTCGGCCGCTACAAGGACGTCGACGGCGACGGCATCCCGTGGCGCACGCTGCCGGGCACGCACCCGACGCGCGGCGCGTATTTCACCCGCGGCACCACGCGCGACCCGTATGCGCGCTACTCCGAGCGCGGCCCCGACTACATCTACAACATGGAACGGCAGCTGCGCAAGTTCCAGACGGCCGCCTTGATGGTGCCGCAGCCGGTGATGCGGCGCGCCGCCGCCGACGCGCGCCTGGGCGTCATCTACTTCGGTTCGACCAGCCCGGCGATGCAGGAGGCCCCGGACGTGCTCGCCGCCCGGGGCGTGCTGGTCGACGCGATGCGGCTGCGCGCCTTCCCGTTCCCCGGCAGCGTGCCCGACTTCATCGCGCGGCACGACCGCGTGTTCGTCGTCGAGCAGAACCGCGACGCCCAGATGCGCAGCCTGCTGGTGAACGAACTCGAAGTCGACCCCGCGCGGCTGGTCAAGGTGCTGCACTACGACGGCACGCCGATCACCGCGCGCTTCATCGCCCGTGCCATCTTGGGCCACCTGCAGCCGCACAAGGAGACCGTGGCATGACCTGGATCGCCAAACCGCCGCTGCACCACCCGACGCTGCACAAGAACAAGGTCGGCTACACCCGGCGCGACTACGAAGGCAAGATCTCCACGCTCTGCGCGGGCTGCGGCCACGACTCGATCTCGGCGGCGATCATCCGTGGCGTGCTGGGAACTGGACATCGAGCCGCACCGCGTCGCCAAGCTGTCGGGCATCGGCTGCAGTTCCAAGACGCCGGACTACTTCCTCGGCGCCTCGCACGGCTTCAACACCGTGCACGGCCGCATGCCGTCGGTGCTCACCGGCGCCAACCTCGCCAACCGCGACCTGCTGTACTGGGCGTGTCCGGCGACGGCGACTCCGCTTCCATCGGCCTCGGCCAGTTCGCGCATGCCATGCGGCGCGGCGTGCGCATGGCCTACATCGTCGAGAACAACGGCGTCTACGGCCTCACCAAGGGCCAGTTCTCCGCCACCGCCGACGCCGGTTCCAAGAGCAAGAAGGGCGCGACCAACAACGACAGCCCGATCGACCTGGTGGCGATGGCGCTGCAGCTCGGCGCCACCTACGTGGGCCGTGGCTTCTCCGGCAACAAGGAACAGCTGGTGCCGCTGATCAAGGGCGCGATGGCGCACGGCGGCGCGGCCTTCATCGACGTGATCAGCCCCTGCGTGGCTTTCAACAACCATCCGGGCAGCACCAAGAGCTACGACTACGTGCGCGAGCACAACGAGGCGGTCAGCCGCATCGACTTCATCACGCCGCGCGAGGAGATCACCGCGACGGTCGCGCCCGGCGAAGTGGTGGACGTGCGCCAGCACGACGGCTCGCTGCTGCGCCTGCGCAGCCTGCACGCCGGCTACGACGCCACCGACCGCGGCGCCGCCATGGCCTTCATGCAGGCGCACCAGGCGCGCGGCGAGGTGGTGACCGGATTGCTGTACGTCGACCCGCTCGCCACCGACCTGCATGCGGCGCTGAACACCACCGCCACCCCGCTGAATGCGCTGCGCGAGGCGCAGTTGTGTCCGGGCGGCGCCGTGCTGGAGAAGATCAACGCGTCCCTGCGCTGAAAGGGGTGGCCATGGCCGAACGCACCGTGTACCAGTCGGTCCCCGGGAAGCACGTCCTGAGCCCGGGCCAGCGTGCCAGCGTGTGGGAGGCCGCGTGCGCGATGACGCGCGAGAACTGCGGCAGCATTCTGGTGATGGAGCCGCCCGACAAGCTGCTGGGCATCGTGACCGAGCGCGACCTGATGACGCGCGTGCTGGCACGCGCGCTGGAGCCCAAGACCACGTCGCTGGCGGAGGTGATGACGCCGCATCCCATCTGCGTGGCGCCCGAGTGCCGCGTGTCGGATGCGGTCCTGATCATGATCGAGCGGGGCTTCCGCCACCTTCCGATCTTGGACGGGCACGGGAAGATCCTTGGCGTGTTCTCGGTGCGGGATGCGCTGCCGCGGGAAATCGGCATGGCGTTGAGCGAGGCGGAGTTCAACGAGCAGGGGAAGGACGTGCTGGGGTGAAGGGCCGTCGTCCCGGGCTCGACGGAGCCTGCCCCGGACGTGAGCCCGGGGGATCCACGCGGCGGTCGATCATGGATTGCGGCTCGAGGCCGCAATGACAGGATCAGGAGCGCTTCGCCCGCGCCCGAGCCAGCGCCGCCTCGATCACGGCCCGCTTGCGCGCCAGTTCATCGCCCTCCGCGCCATGCGTGTGCGCCGGCAGGTCCGCTAGCTTCGCCTGCGCCTTCTGCTCCAGCCTGGCGTGGTTCTCCACCAATTCCCGCGCCCGGCGTGCGGTCCGCGCCTCGTAGCGCGACAGCGCCTCCGCAGCCTGCTCCCGCGACCACGCATCCCATCCCGTCCGCGCCCCCGTGATGTTCTCCAGCGCGATGCAATCCACCGGGCACACCGGCACGCACAGCTCGCACCCGGTGCAGTAGCGTTCGATCACGGTGTGCATGCGCTTGTTGCCGCCGAGGATCGCGTCGGTGGGGCAGGCGTCCAGCACAGCGTGCAGCCGATGCACCAGTCCTCGTCGATCACGGCCATCATGCGCGGCCCCTCGACGCCGTTCTCCGGGTTGAGGGGCAGCAGCGGCCGCGCCGTCAGCGCCGCCAGGCGGACGACGCCTTCCGCGCCGCCCGGCGGGCACTGGTTGATGTCGGCCACGCCGTCGGTGAGTGCCTGCGCATACCCGGCGCAATCCGGGTAGCCGCAGCGCGTGCACTGGGTCTGGGGCAGGGCGGCGTGCAGGCGCGCCGCCTCGGGCGTCATGCCGCGGTGGCGCTCGCCGTCTTGCGCGAACGCTTCGCCGTCGGGGCGCGCTGCGCGGCGGGCTGCTCGTTGTGCTGCAGGATGAAGTCGCGCACCTGCGGATAGACCACTTCGCGCCAGCGGCGGCCGCTGAAGATGCCGTAGTGGCCGGCGCCCTTGACCTCCGGTGCTTCTGGCGCGCCTTCGGCACGTTGGCGCAGAGGCTGTGGGCGGCTTCGGTCTGGCCGCTGCCGGAGATGTCGTCGAGCTCGCCTTCGATGGTGAAGTGCGCGGTCGTGCGGATGTCTTCCGGCCGCACGCGTTCGAGCTTGCCCGTCGGCGAGCGGACGTCCCACGTGCCGTTGACCAGCGCGAAGTCCTGGAACACGATGCGGATCGTTTCCGGGTAGTAGTCGGCGTCCATGTCCAGCACGGCGTTGTACTCGTCGTAGAACTGGCGGTGAGCCTCGACGCTGGTGTCGTCACCGGCGATCAGGTGCTTGAAGTAGTCGTAGTGGCTCGACAGGTGCCGATCGGGGTTCATCGCCACGAAGCCGGAATGCTGCAGGAAGCCCGGGTAGACGCGGCGGCCGGCGCCCGGGAAGTTGGTCGGAACGCGGTAGATCACGTTGTTCTCGAACCAGTCGTAGCTCTTGTTCATCGCGAGGTTGTTCACCGCCGTCGGCGACTTGCGGGCGTCGATCGGGCCGCCCATCATCACCATCGACAGCGGCGTGGTCTCGCCACGCGAGGCCATCAGCGAAATGGCGGCCAGCACCGGCACCGTCGGCTGGCAGACGCTGATCACGTGGCAGTTGCCGTGTTCGGCCTGTAGCGCGCGGATGAAGTCCTGCACGTAGTTGACGTAGTCGTCCGGTGGAACTCGCCTTCTTCCAGCGGCACGGTGCGGGCGTTCTTCCAGTCGGTGATGTAGACCTTGTGGTCGCGCAGCATGGAGCGCACGGTGTCGCGCAGCAGCGTCGCATAGTGGCCCGAGAGGGGCGCCACGATCAGCACCGCGGGTTGCGCCTTGAGCACGTCGAGCGTGGCCGGGTCGTCGGTGAAACGCTTGAAGCGCCGAAGTTCGCAGAACGGCTTGTCGATGTCGATCCGCTCCTGGATCGCGACGTCGGTGGCGCCGACCTTGACCGTGGAGATGCCGAACGCGGGCTTCTCGTAGTCCTTGCCCGGCGGTAGAGCAGGTCGTAGCCGGCGGCGACGCGCTGCGCCAGCGGGTTCTGCGCGAACACGGACAGCGGGTTGCTGTAAAGCTTGGAAGCGGCGAGCGCGAAGTCGGCGAACGGCTCCATCAGCGAACGTTGCGCTTCGTAGATCTGGTAGAGCATGCGGAATCCTGTGTTGTTGCAGTGCAATATACCAGCCGTTACGATACGGCGCTTGGTGAAACTACGGATGAGCGTGAACTAAGTGAACAGAAGAAGCTGGATGGCGGCGGCCGCCCTGACGGGCGGTTCCATGATGCTCGAGCAGGTGGAAGCCGCCGGCCTGCAGGCGCTGCAGAAAAGCCCGCGCATGCCGGTGCTGTTCGTCGGCCATGGCAGCCCCATGAACGCCATCGGCGACAACGAGTTCCGCCGCAGCTGGCAGGCACTGGGCGCGGAGTTCGGCAAGACCCTGCCGAAGCCGCAGTTGATCCTGTGCGTCTCGGCCCACTGGATCACGCGCGGCTGGCACCTGACGGGCATGCCGCAGCCGAAGACGATCCATGATTTCGGCGGGTTTCCGCAGGAGCTGTTCGACCAGCAATACCCCGCGCCCGGCGCGCCCGCGGTCGCCAGGCAGATCGCGAGCGGGATCGCGTCGCCCCAGTCGGCGTGGACGAGAGCGAATGGGGCTACGACCACGGCACCGGTCGGTGCTCAAGCCGATGTTCCCTAAGGCGGACATTCCGGTGTTGCAGCTCAGCATGGACTATGCGCGCCCGCCGGCGGAACACTTCGCCCCGGGGCCGGCAGCTCAAGGCCTTGCGCGACAAGGGCGTGCTGATCGTCGGCAGCGGCAACATCGTGCACAACCTGCGGGCGACGCGCCGCGAGGCGGGCACGATGCAGGCGTACGACTGGGCTTTCGAGTTCGACAAGCACGTGGCCGGGCTGCTGGAGAGGGGCGCGCTGGCGGAGCTGTCGGAGTTCCAGAAGCTGGGCCAGCTCGCGCAACTGGCCCACCCGACGCACGACCATTACCTGCCGCTGCTCCACGCGGCGGGCGCGGTCGATGCGAAGGAACCGGCGCGCTTCTTCAACACCAACTTCCAGTCGGCGTCGATTTCGATGCGGTCGGTGGTGTGGGGCTGACGGGGTGCATGGATCCCGGGTCGAGCCCGGGATGACAGCATTCCTGTCATTGCGGCCTCGAGCCGCAATCCATGCAGTTCAAGCAACCACCTTCGCAATCGACTCGCAAACATAGTCGATGTTCTTGGTGTTCAGCGCCGCCACGCACATGCGGCCCGTGTCCGTGCCGTACACGCTGAACTCGTCGCGCAGGCGCACCATCTGGTCCTTGGTCAGGCCCGAGTAGCTGAACATCCCGACTTGCTGCGTGATGAAGCCCATGTCCTGCTTCACGCCCGCGGCCTTGAGCTTTTCCACCATCAGCTTGCGCATCTCCTTGATGCGCACGCGCATGCCGGCGAGCTCCTTCTCCCACAGCGCGCGCAGTTCCGGCGTGTTGAGCACGGTGGCGCAGATCTGGCCACCGTGGATCGGCGGGTTGCTGTAGTTGGTGCGGATCATGATCTTCAGCTGCGACAGCACGCGCGCGGCCGAATCCTTGTCCCGGCACAGCACCGACAGGGCGCCGACGCGCTCGCCGTACAGGCTGAAGCTCTTGGAGAACGACGTGGACACGAAGAAGTCGAGGCCGGAAGCCACGAACTTCGCGATCACGGCGCCGTCTTCCGCGATGCCCTCGCCGAAGCCTTGGTAGGCCATGTCGAGGAAGGGCACCAGCTTCGCGCGCTTCACGACCTCGATCACCGGGTCCCACTGCGCGGGCGTGATGTCGTAGCCGGTCGGGTTGTGGCAGCAGGCGTGCAGCACGACCACCGTGCCGGCGGGCGCCTGGCCCGTGCCGGTCAGCATGCCGTCGAAGTCGACGCCGCGCTTGGCGGCGTTGTAGTACGGATAGGTTTCGACCGTGAAGCCGGCCTGCGTGAACAGGGCGCGGTGGTTCTCCCAGCTCGGGTCGCTGATCAGCACCTTGGCCTGCGGGTTCAGGCGCTTGAGGAAGTCGGCGCCGATTTTGAGCCCGCCGGTGCCGCCCGGGGCCTGCACGGTGGCGACGCGGCCGCTCTTGACCGGCTCGCTTTCGGCCCCAAATACCGTGGCTCTTCACCGCGCTGTCATAGGCGGCGATGCCGTCGATCGGCAGGTAGCCGCGCGCCGCATGGGCTTCCATCATCTTCGCTTCGGCCTTCTGCACGCAATCCAGCAGCGGCAGCTTGCCGTTGTCGTCGAAGTACACCCCCACGCCGAGGTTGACCTTCTTCGGGTTTCCGTCGGCGGCGAACTGCTCGTTGAGGCCCGGGATGGGATCGCGGGGCGCCATTTCGACGGCGGAGAACAGAGACATGGGGGTCCTTTGGATGTCGGGTAGCAAAGACGCCGGGGCTGTTGTACGCTGGCCGGCTTGCCCGAATTTTAATGTGTCGTATCAGGGACTACCCGAATGAGTGCAATTCCGGACGTGGCAGAGGCCCAACAGGAACAGAAAAACGGCGAGTTCATCAGCTTTCCTGATTCCCCGTTCGAGCTGTTCCTGCCGTATCCGCCGGCGGGCGACCAGCCCGCCGCGATCGAGAAACTCGTCGAAGGCGTGCAGGACGGCGAGGTCTTCCAGACCCTGCTGGGCGTGACCGGCTCCGGCAAGACCTTCACCATGGCCAACGTGATCGCCCGCCCGGGCCGGCCGGCGATCGTCTTCGCGCCCAACAAGACGCTGGCGGCGCAGCTGTACTCGGAGTTCCGCGAGTTCTTCCCGAAGAACGCGGTGGAGTACTTCGTCAGCTACTACGACTACTACCAGCCGGAAGCGTACGTGCCGCAGCGCGACCTGTTCATCGAGAAGGACAGCTCGATCAACGAGCACATCGAGCAGATGCGGCTCTCGGCCACCAAGAGCGTGCTGGAGCGGCGCGACACGGTGATCGTGGCGACGGTGTCGGCCATCTACGGCATCGGCGCCCCCGAGGACTACACGCAGATGCGCTTCATCATGCGGGTGGGCGACAAGATCGGGCAGCGCGACGTGATCGGGCAGCTGATCCGCATGCAGTACAACCGGAACGAGCAGGATTTCTCGCGCGGCACCTTCCGCGTGCGCGGCGACACCATCGACATCTTCCCGGCCGAACACTCGGAACTCGCGATCCGCATCGAACTGTTCGACGACGAGATCGAGTCGCTGCAGTTGTTCGACCCGCTCACCGGCCGCATCCGCCAGAAGGTGCCGCGCTTCACGGTCTATCCGTCGAGCCACTACGTGACGCCGCGCGAGAAGGTGATCTCGGCCGTCGACTCGATCAAGGCCGAACTGCGCGAGCGGCTGGACTTCTTCGTCAAGGAAGGCAAGCTGGTCGAAGCCCAGCGGCTGGAGCAGCGCACCCGTTTCGACCTCGAGATGCTGGCCGAGCTGGGCCACTGCAAGGGCATCGAGAACTACACGCGGCACTTGTCCGGCGCGCCGCCGGGGGCGCCGCCGTCCACGCTGACCGACTACCTGCCCAAGGACTCGGTCATGTTCCCGGACGAGAGCCACCAGATGATCGGCCAGCTCAACGGCATGTATGCCGGTGACCGGGCGCGCAAGGAAACGCTGGTGGCCTATGGCTTCCGGCTGCCCTCGGCCATGGACAACCGGCCGCTGAAGTTCGCGGAGTTCGAAACCCGGATGCGGCAGGTGATCTTCGTATCGGCCACGCCGGCCGACTACGAGAAGACGCACGCCGGCCGTGGTCGAGCAGCTGGTGCGCCCGACCGGCCTGATCGACCCCGAGATCGAGGTGCGCCCGGCGACCCACCAGGTCGACGACGTGCTGCAGGAAATCCGCATCCGCGCCGACAAGAACGAGCGCGTGCTGATCACGACGTTGACCAAGCGGATGGCCGAGCAGCTCACCGACTACCTCACCGACAACGGCGTGAAGGTGCGCTACCTCCACAGCGACGTCGACACCGTCGAGCGCGTCGAGATCATCCGCGACCTGCGCCTTGGCCAGTTCGACGTGCTGGTCGGCATCAACCTGCTGCGCGAAGGCCTGACATTCCGGAGGTGTCGCTGGTGGCCATCCTCGACGCCGACAAGGAAGGCTTCCTGCGCGCCGAGCGTTCGCTGATCCAGACCATCGGCCGCGCCGCGCGCAACCTGAACGGCCGGGCGATCCTGTACGCCGACAAGATGACCGACTCGATGAAGAAGGCCATCGACGAGACCGAGCGGCGGCGCGCCAAGCAGATCGCCCACAACACGCTGCACGGCATCACGCCGCGCAGCATCCAGAAGAAGGTGCGCGACCTGATCGACGGCGTCTACAGCGAGAAGGCGAGCAAGGAGCAGGAGAAGCAGGAACTGCAGCGCGCCATGGTCGAGGACATGTCCGAGAAGGACATTTCCAAGCGCATCAAGCAGATGGAAAAGCAGATGCTCGAGCACGCCCGCAACCCGGAGTTCGAGAAGGCCGCGCGGCTGCGCGACCAGCTCACGCTGCTGAAGGAGCAGGCTTTCGGCGCGGCCGTGCACGACAACGTGGTCCCGATCCAGTCGGCCCGCAAGGACTCGCTCTAGGGATTACCCGAGCAAACCCGCGGGTTTTAGGGTATACTTGACTCAAATAGTCAGGAACCCAAGAAAAGACAAAAGAGCCGGCGCGAGGAGCGTCGGCCGAGGGCCGGCGATGCAAGCCGGAGCATGGGTGGAGACGGCCTCGGGCAGCGGGCGCTGCCGGGGTAGGTTTCAGCAAGCCAGCAATTTGAAGGAGCTAGCGATGCGTCTCACAACCAAAGGCCGCTTTGCGGTCACCGCGATGATCGACCTGCCCTGCGCCAGAACAACGGGCCGGTCACGCTGGCTGCGATCAGCCAGCGGCAACAGATCTCGCTGTCCTACCCGAACAGCTGTTCGGGAAGCTGCGTCGGCACGAACTGGTGGAATCCACCCGCGGGCCGGGCGGCGGCTACACACTCGGGCGCAAGGCGGCCGAGATCACCGTGGCCGACATCATCGTGTCGGTCGACGAGCCGATCGATGCCACCCAGTGCGGCGGCAAGGAAAATTGCCAGAACGACGGCGGCCGCTGCATGACGCACGAACTGTGGTCGCAGCTGAACCAGCGCATGGTCGAATTCCGGACTCCGTCACGCTGCAGAAGCTGGTCGACGACCAGATCGCCAAGGGCATCCAGATCGAGGACAAGCCGGCGACCAAGCGCGCGATTTCCAGCGCGCCGGTGGTCAAGCCGATCCGCGTGAACGCACCGAACTCGGTGTTCGCCCCGGGCAACGCGTTCGCCAAGCAATAAGCAACAACAACTGCCAGCGAGAAGAGCCAGCAGCATGGACATGACCCCGCATTTCCCGATCTACATGGACTACGGCGCCACGACGCCGGTCGATCCGCGCGTCGTCGACGCCATGATTCCCTGGTTGCGCGAGCACTTCGGCAACCCGGCTTCGCGCAGCCATGCGTGGGGCTGGGAGGCGGAAGAGGCCGTCGAGAACGCACGCAAGGACGTCGCCGACCTGATCGGCGCCGACCCTCGCGAAATCGTCTGGACCTCGGGCGCCACCGAGTCGAACAACCTCGCGATCAAGGGCGCGGCCCAGTTCTACCGGGGCAAGGGCAAGCACCTGATCACGGTGAAGACCGAGCACAAGGCCGTGCTGGACACCATGCGCGAGCTGGAGCGCCGGGCTTCGAGGTCACGTACCTCGACGTCCGGGAAGACGGCATGCTCGACCTGGAGAAGTTCAAGGCGGCCATCCGCCCGGACACCATCCTGGCCTCGGTCATGTTCGTCAACAACGAGATCGGCGTCATCCAGACATCACGGCCATCGGCAACATCTGCCGCGAGAAGGGCGTGCTGTTCCACGTCGACGCGGCGCAGGCCACGGGCAAGGTCGCGATCGACATGAAGACGCTGCCGGTCGACCTGATGAGCCTGGCCTCACACAAGACCTATGGCCCCAAGGGCATCGGTGCGCTGTACGTTCGGCGCAAGCCCCGCGTGCGGCTGGTCGCGCAGATGCACGGCGGCGGCCACGAGCGCGGCATGCGCTCGGGCACGCTGCCCACGCACCAGATCGTCGGCATGGGCGTGGCTTTCCGCCCGGCCCGCGAAGAGATGCAGAAGGACCTGGACCACGCGCGCCGCCTGCAGCAGCGCTGCTGGACGGGCTGAAGGATGTGGAGCAGGTGTTCGTCAACGGCAACCTCCAGCACCGGGTGCCGCACAACCTGAACATGAGCTTCAACTTCGTCGAAGGCGAGTCGCTGATCATGGGCATCAAGGGGCTGGCGGTATCGTCCGGCTCGGCCTGCACTTCCGCTTCGCTGGAACCCAGCTACGTGCTGCGCGCCCTCGGCCGCAGCGACGAACTGGCGCACAGCAGCCTGCGCATGACCATCGGCCGCTTCACGACCGAAGAAGAAATCGACTACGCGATCGAGACCATCAAGGTCAATGTCGCCAAGCTGCGCGACCTGAGCCCGCTCTGGGAGATGTTCCAGGACGGTGTCGACCTCAGCACCATCCAGTGGTCCGCGCACTAAGCAGTAACAGGAGAATCGAAATGGCCTACTCAGAAAAAGTCGTCGAGCACTACGAGAACCCCCGCAACGTCGGCTCCTTCGAAAAGGGCGACGAGTCCGTCGGCACCGGCATGCATGGTCGGCGCGCCGGCCTGCGGCGACGTGATGAAGCTGCAGATCAAGGTCAACCCGCAGACGGGCGTGATCGAAGACGCGCGCTTCAAGACCTACGGCTGCGGCTCCGCCATCGCATCGAGCTCGCTCGTGACCGAATGGGTCAAGGGCAAGACGCTCGACCAGGCCGCCTCGATCAAGAACAGCCAGATCGCCGAAGAACTGGCCCTGCCGCCGGTGAAGATCCACTGCTCGATCCTCGCCGAAGACGCCATCAAGGCCGCCGTCGAGGACTACAAGAAGAAGCACCCGGCCGCCGCGGCCCACTGAGCAGGACGCGCAAGACGATGGCACTGTCACTGACCGAAGCTGCCGCGCGGCACGTCACCCGTTACCTCGCCAAGCGCGGCAAGGGCGTGGGCGTGCGTCTCGGCGTCAAGACCACCGGCTGTTCGGGCCTGGCCTACAAGCTGGAGTACGTGGACCGTGGAGCCCGAAGACGTCGTTTTCGAGGACCACGGCGTCAAGCTGCTGATCGACCCCAAGAGCCTCGCGTACATCGACGGCACGCAGCTCGACTTCGTGCGCGAAGGCCTCAACGAGGGCTTCAAGTTCAACAATCCCAACGAAAGGGACCGGTGCGGCTGCGGGGAAAGCTTCCGCGTCTGACCCTCCCGGCACCGAGAAACCGCCCTCACGTCACCGTGCCGGCGGTTTCTGTCTTTTGATGAACCTGAACGACACCGACTTCCAGCTGTTCGACCTGCCGCAACGCTTCGCGCAGGACGCCGGCGCGATCACCGTGCGCTGGAAGGACCTGCAGCGCGAAGCGCACCCCGACAAGTTCGCGGCGCAGGGCGCGGCCGCCCAGCGCGTGGCGCTGCAGTGGTCCGTGCGCATCAACGAGGCCTACCAGCGCCTGAAGGATCCGCTCCGGCGCGCCGCCTATCTCTGCGAGCTGCGCGGTGCGCCCATCGACGCCGAGAACAACACGGCCATGCCGGCCGCCTTCCTGATGCAGCAGATGGAGTGGCGCGAAGCGCTGGAAGAGGCCCGGGGCGAGCAAGAGCTCGACGAACTGGCGCAGAAGCTGGCTGCCAGCCGGCGCGAGCTGCTGGGCCGCATCGAGGCGCTGCTCGACACGGAGGGCGATGCCGCCGCGGCGGCGCAGCAGGTCAGAGCCCTCATGTTCCTTGAGCGCTTTGGCGCGGACATCGAGGATCGGCTGGCACAGCTGGGACAATAGAGCCACACGCCTATGTCCCTGCTCCAGATTTCAGAACCCGGCGCCTCGCCGGACCCGCACCAGCGGCGCGTCGCCGTCGGCATCGACCTCGGCACCACGCATTCGCTGGTCGCCGCCGTGCGCAACGGCGTGGCCGAATGCCTGCCCGATGCGCAGGGCCGGGTGCTCCTGCCGTCGGTGGTGCGTTACCTGCCGGAAGGCCGGCGGCAGATCGGTTTCGAGGCGCATGCCGCGCAGTCGGAAGACCCCGAGAACACCATCGCGTCGGCCAAGCGCTTCATGGGGCGGGGCCTCGCCGACATCGCGGGGCGCGAGAAGCTGCCCTACCGCTTCGTCGAGCAGCCCGGCATGGTGATGGTGGAGACGCGCGACGGCGTGAAGTCGCCGGTCGAAGTCAGCGCCGAGATTCTCGCCACGCTGCGCTTCCGCGCCGAAGACACCTTCGACGACGACCTGTACGGCGCGGTCATCACGGTGCCCGCCTACTTCGACGATGCGCAACGCCAGGCCACCAAGGACGCCGCGCAGCTCGCCGGCATCAACGTGCTGCGCCTGATCAACGAGCCCACGGCGGCCGCCATCGCGTATGGCCTCGACAACGCCAGCGAAGGTGTCTACGCCGTGTACGACCTCGGCGGCGGCACGTTCGACATCTCCATCCTGCGTTTGAGCCAGGGCATCTTTGAAGTGGTCGCCACCGGCGGCGATTCGGCGCTGGGCGGCGACGACTACGATCGCGCGCTGGCCGACTGGCTGCTGCAGCAGGCGCGGCTCGAGGCCACGAGCGCATCCGACAAGGCGGCCATTCGCATGCTGGCGCGCCGCGTCAAGGAGCAGCTCACGGCCGAAGACGCTGTGACCGTGCAAGTGGCGCTGCATGGCGAGTCGGTCGAAGTGCGTGCGACGCGCGCGGACTTCGAGTCGCTCACCGGGGAACTCACGGCAAGCACGCTGGTGGCCGTGCGCAAGGCGCTGCGCGACGCGAAGCTCGCCCGCGACGAGGTCAAGGGCGTGGTGCTGGTGGGCGGCTCCACCCGCATGCCGCAGATCGTCGCCGCCGTGCGCGAGTTCTTCGGCCACGATCCGCTGACCAACCCGGACCCGGACGAAGTCGTCGCGCTCGGCGCCGCGATCCGAGCCAACCAGCTGGCCGGCAACAACCCCGGCGGCGACCTGCTGCTGCTGGACGTGATCCCGCTGTCGCTCGGCATCGAGACCATGGGCGGGCTGGTCGAGCGCATCGTGCCGCGCAACGAAACCATCCCGACCGCCAAGGCGCAGGACTTCACGACCTACAAGGACGGCCAGACCGCGATGGCGATCCACGTGGTGCAGGGCGAGCGTGACCTGTCGCCGACTGCCGCAGCCTGGCGCGTTTCGAGCTGCGCGGCATCCCGCCGATGGCGGCTGGTGCGGCGCGCATTCGCGTCACGTTCACTGTCGATGCCGACGGCCTGCTGAACGTGTCGGCCCGCGAGCAGGGCAGCGGCGTCGAAGCGCAGATCGCGGTCAAGCCTTCCTATGGCTTGTCCGACGAACAGATCGCGAAGATGCTGCAGGACAGCTTCAGCACCGCCGAGGCCGACATCCGGGCGCGCGCGGTCACCGAGGCGAAGGTCGACGCCGAACGCATGCTGATGGCGACGCGGAGCGCGCTCGACGCCGACGGCGCGTTGCTGGAATCCGGCGAACGCGCGGAGATCGAGGCGCTGATGGCCTCGTTGCGCGAGGTCGCCGCTGCCGGCAGCGAGGCCGGCCCGATCGAAGCCCGCCGTGCAGGCGCTGGCCAAGGGCACCGAAGCCTTTGCCGCGCGCCGCATGAACGAAGGCATCCGCAAGGCCCCGGCCGGCAAGAACCTCGAATCCATCTGAACGGCGTCCATGGCCATCATCAAGATCCTTCCCCATCCCGAGTACTGCCCGCAGGGCGCGCAGGTGGAGGCGTCCGCCGGCACCTCGGTCTGCGAGGCGCTGCTGGACAACGGCATCGCGATCGAGCACGCCTGCGACATGAGCTGTGCCTGCACGACCTGCCACGTGATCGTGCGCGAGGGTTTCGCTTCGCTCAACGAGATGGACGAGAGCGAGGAAGACCTGCTCGATCGCGCGTGGGGGCTGGAGCCCAATTCACGCCTGTCGTGCCAGGCCATCGTGGCGCAGAAGGACCTGGTGGTCGAGATTCCGAAGTATTCGATCAACCACGCGAAAGAGAACCACTGAAGGCGGGGCTTCGCAAGGTGTGCGGCTTGCTGCGCACCATGCGGCCTCACTCGTACCGCTTCCCCAGCGCCAACAACTCCGGCGTCCCGATGACGGCATTCAGCCCATCGAAGTCCAGCATCTCCCCGCGCAGCGAAGCCGTCGTGCCTTCCCTCTGCAACGTCCCGTAGTACCTCTGCATCGCATGCGCCACCGCCCGCGCGGCGCCGCCCGGGAAGATGACGATGCGAAAGCCCAGCGCGCCCAGTTCGGCGGCCGACAGCACCGGCGTCTTGCCGCCTTCCACCATGTTCGCCAGCAGCGGAACGCGTGATGCGAAGCGGTCGCAGGCGGCGCGCATCTGCTCGGGGCTGCGCAGCGCCTCGATGAACAAGGCGTCGACGCCGCATTCGAGGTAGCGTTCCGCGCGGTCGAGCGCCGCGTCCAGCCCCTCGATGGCGAGCGCGTCGGTGCGCGCCATCACCAGTGTCTTGTCGCGCGCGTCCAGCGCCGCTTTCAGCTTGCCGCACATCTCCTGCACCGGCACCACCGTCTTGCCGTCGAGATGCCCGCAGCGCTTGGGAAAGCCCCGGTCCTCGAGCTGGACCATCGCAGCCCCGGCGCGCTCGAACGCGCGCACGCTGCGCTGCGTGTTCAGCGCGTTGCCGAAGCCGGTGTCGCCATCGACGATCACCGGCAGCTGCACGCGTTCGGTGATGCGCGCGAGCGTGTCGGCGACCTCGGTAGCGGTCGTCAGGCCGATGTCCGAACGGCCCAGGCGTGTGTACGCGATCGAGGCGCCCGACAAATAGAGCGCATCGAAGCCGGCCTGCTCCGCCAGCAAGGCGGTCAGCGCGTCGTAGACGCCGGGCGCCAGCAGGGCCTGCGGCCGCGCGAGCAGGGATTTCAGGTCCGCCATGGCATCACCTCGCCGCTTTCAGTTCCGCCTGCGCCGTGTGTGCGGCGATCCAGCCGCCGGCGACCGCGCTGAGCAGGCCATTGCCGGAGAGATAGCCCCACACCGCGTTGCCGCTCACCCCGCGCGCGGCGCCGCCCGCGGCCAGCAGGTTGGGGAACACCGAGCCATCGGCGCGGCGCACGCGGCAGCGGTGGTCGATGTCCGTGCCGCCTTGCGTGTGGAACAGGGCGCCCGTGACGCGCACCGCGTGGAAGGGCGGGCCGAAACGCGCGATCTCGCCGGGCAGCGCATCCGCGGCGCACCCGATGATGGCGGCGAGCCCCGCGCGATCGGGCGCGGTGCGCAATGCGCCCGCTCGTTCCGCTTCGACGAAGTCGGGGAACTCGCGCGCCAGCGCCAGCTGCCGGTCGCCGAACACGTTCCACGCCGTGCCGCCGGGCTGCGCCAGCACCTGCACCGCCGCCTCGGAGTAGCCCTGCGTCTCGTCATGGAAGCGCTCGCCGCGCGCATTGAGCTGCACGCCGCCTTCCATCATCACCGCCCACGTCATCAGCGCGCCTTGCGGAACGACCCGGAGCCATGGCCCCGGTAGCCGCCGAGGTCCGCCAGGGGCGGCGCCCAGCGCGCGGCCCCAGAGGATCGCGCTGCCGTCGTTGCCGACGTGGCCGGCGAAGGTCGCCTCGCGCATCGCGGGCAGCAGGTCGGCGACCAGCGCCGGGTTCCCGCCGAAGCCATTGCACGCCAGCAGCAGCACGTCGCAGCCTACGTATTCGAGCGCGCCGCCGGGACGCTCGACGCCCACGCCGAGCACGCGGTCCTGCGCGTCCACCCACAGCTCTGTCACGCGCGCGGACGCCAGCAGGTCGGCGCCGGCTTCGGTGGCTGCGGAGAGCAGCGCCGCCACCAGCGCAGCGCCGGTGCGTTGCGGCAGCGTGTGCATGCGGTGCACGCGGTGGCCCGGGTAGAGGAAGTTGTCCAGCACCGGAAGGCGAGCCCATGGTCCTGCAGACTGTTGATGGCGGCCGAAGCGGCACGCGCATAAGCCTGCACCAGTGTGCGCGGCCGCGGTGCCCTTGGCCTTGTGCTGGATGTCGTCGGCGAACACCTCGGGGCTGTCCAGGATCCCACGGGCGGCCCGGGGCACGGGTGCCGGCGGCCGGGATGAAGCCCGAGGACAGTGCGGAGGACCCGCTCGGTTGCGCATCGCGCTCCAGCAGCAGGCAGTCGATGCCCGCGTCGCGCAACGCGACGGCCGCCGTCAGCCCGCAGGCGCCCGCACCGACGATGGCGACCGACACGTGCACCGGCGCTTCGAGGCGGTCGGCGCGAACGATGCGCACTTCGCTGGCCATGGCCGCATCCTCACGCAGTGGGGCGGAACAGGTACTGGCCGCGCGGCTTGCCGAGGATGCCGCGGTCCTGCGCGTAGATCTGCTCGCCGCGCAGGAAGGTGGCCTCGACGCGCGCCGACATCTCCAGTCCTTCGAAGGGCGTGTAGCCCGGGTCGAAGGCGACTCGCTCGCCTTGATCGTCCGGTCTTTGCCGGATCGACCAGCGCAATGTCGGCGTCGAAGCCTTCGGCGATGTCGCCCTTGCGGTTGAGGCCGAAGCGTTGCGCGGGGGTCCAGCTCGTCACGCGCGCCATGTGGTTGTAGCCCATGCCGCGCCGGCTGCCTTCGCTGACCAGCGCGGGCAGCAGGTACTCGGTGCCGCCGAAGCCGCTCTTCGCCATCCAGATGTTGCCGAAGTAGCGCTTGGGGATCTTGGTTTCGTGCCGGCAGCAGGCGTGGTCGGACACCACCCAGTCGAGTTCGTCGGCCAGCAGCGCCTGCCACAGGAACTCGACGTCCTCGCGCGGCCGGATCGGCGGGTTGACCTTGGCGAGCTCGGCCGCCTTCGACGTGACGTCGAGCATCAGGTGGCCGATGGTGACCTCGCGCCGGAAGTCGATGTGGGGAAAGTCTCCGCCATCATCATCGCGGCCTGCACGGCCTTGCGCGAGCTCAGGTGCAGCAGGTTGATGTTGGGCAGCGCGGTTTCGTTGGCGAGGTAGCTGGCGATGAACACCGCCAGGCCCTCGGAATGCTGCGGGCGCGAGGCGCTGTACGCGGCGAGGCCCTTCAGCGACTTGTCCTTCTCCACGATCTTGGTGTAGGCCGTCATGATCTCCGCCGTCTCGCAGTGCAGCGAGAGCGAGATCTGCCGCGCGCGCTCGGGGAACTGCTCGCGGGCCGCCTGCACGCCGCGCATGATGAACTCGAAGTGCGCGTAGTCGTAGCGCTCGTCCTCGCCGATCATCAGGAACTGCTTTTGCGCGTCGCTGGCGCCGTGCAGTCCGTGCGAGCCGTAGAACATGAAGATCTTGAAGCTGGAGACGCCGTGCTTGTCGATCAGCATCGGGATCTCGTCGATGTGCGTCTTGTCCATCGGCGCCGGTGGTAGCCATAGTCGACGTGGAAGCGGTTCTTGCTGGTCTTGAGCACTTCCGGAAAGAACTTCTTGTACGGGCCGCCCTTGTTCAGGTAGTACTGCCCGGTGCGGAAGTAGTTCAGGCTGGAGGTCACCCCACCCATGGCCGCGGCCTTCGACTCGCTGACCGCGTCTTCGTCGAGCGGCGAGTAGATGCCGCTGTGCATGTGCGCGTCGACCACGCCGGGAAAGGCGAGCATGCCCTTGCCGTCGTGCACGGCCTTGGCCTGGGGCCACGTCGATGGCGGGCGCGACTTTCGCGAACTTGCCGTCGGCAATGGCGATGTCGGCCTCGTGCACCGCGTTGCCGTGCGGGCGCACCACGCGGACGTTCTTGATCAGCAGGTCGTAGGCAGGAGCTTTCACGCGGGAGTCCTCGGTTGGAAGCGTCGTTTGAGTTGCGGGAGCAGCCCGCCCGCTTCGACCATGTCGAGCAGGAAGGCGGGGATGGGTTCGGCGGCGAGCTCCTCGCCCGAAGCGCGGGTGACGGTGCCGGCGCGCGGGTCGAAGGCGATGGGCTCGCGTTCGGCGATGCGTTCGCAGTCGCGGCAGGCGATCAGCAGCAGGCCGAGGTTGAAGGCGTTGCGGAAGAACAGGCCGGCGAAGGAGGGCGCGATGACGGCGGCCACGCCGAGGTGGCGCAGCGCGGCGGCGGCTTGTTCGCGCGAGGAGCCGACGCCGAAGTTCGGGCCGGCGACGATCACGTCGCCCGCGCGGACACTGCCGGCGAACTCGGGCCGCAGCGATTCGAGGCTGTGCCGCGCGATCACTTCCACGCCGTGCTGCATCCAGCCGCCGGGAGCGAGGGCGTCCGTGTCGACGTCGGCGCCGAAGCGCCACACGCGATGCGAAGCGTTCATGCCAGCACCTCGCGCGGATCCGCGATGCGGCCGGCGATCGCCGAAGCGGCCACGGTGTACGGCGACGCCAGGTACACCTGCGTGCCCGGCGGGCCCATGCGGCCCTTGTAGTTGCGCGCGGTGCTGGAGATGACGGTCTCGTTCGCTGCGAAGCTCTCGCCGTAGCCGGCGCAGACGCCGCAGGCGCTCGGCAGCAGCTGCGCGCCGGCGTCGAGCAGCACCTGCAGCGTGCCTTCGGCGGCGGCCGTGTCGCGGTCGGCATGGCTGGCCGGCGCCACGAGCAGGCGAACGCCCGCGGCCACGCGCCTCCCGCGCAGCACTTCGGCCCGCCGAAGCGCAGGTCGTCCAGCTTGGCGCCGGTGCAGGCGCCGATGTAGGCGGCGTGGATGGCCGTGCCCGCGCTGGCTTCGACGTCGCCCGCGTTGGCCGGGCTGAAGGGGGCCGCCACCTGCGGCGACAGCGACGCGGCGTCGAACACGTGTTCCTCTTGCCAGCTACCGTCGTCGGAATGCCAGCCTTCGATTTCCGCATCGGGCGCGCCATGCGCGGCGAGCCAGTCACACGTCACTTCGTCGGGCGCGATCAGCCCCACCTGCGCGCCGAGCTCCGCGCTCATGTTGGCGAGGGTCATGCGCTCGTTCATCGGCAGCGCGCGCACGGCCTCGCCGGCGTATTCGATCGCCTGCCACGCCGCGCCGTTCAGGCCGAAGCGGCCCGCCAGCGCCAGCATCATGTCCTTGGCGGCCACGCCGCGTGCGAGGCGCCCGTCCCAGCGCAGGCGGATGGTGCGCGGGACCTGCACCCAGATCTCGCCGGTGGTCACCACGCCCAGCATCTCGGTGCTGCCGATGCCGAACATGTACGCGCCGAAGGCCCCGCCGGTGGGCGAGTGCGAGTCGCCGCCGACGCAGAACATGCCGGGCCGGATGTGCCCGTGCTGCGGCACGACGACGTGGCAGATGCCCACCGAGTCGTAGACGTGCGGCAGCGCCTGGTCGCGCGCCCAGTCGCGGGCGATGCGCACGATGCGGCGGGACTCGTCGCTGCGTTCGGGCACGTAATGGTCCATCACCAGCACGATGCGCGACTTGTCCCAGAGCGGCGCGCCCAGTTCCTCCAGCATCGGCTGCAGGCGGCGCGGGCCGGAGGAGTCGTGGAACATCGCCGTCGACCTTGCAGGTGACGACTTCGCCCACGCCCACGCTCCCGCGACCTGCCGCCTTGGCAATCAGCTTCTGCGCGAGCGACTGCGGATTCATTCCGGCTTCGCCCCCGAGTACTTCACCACCTTGGCCCAGCGTTCGATCTCCGCCGTGACGAAGCGCGCGAATTCCTCGGGCGCATTGCCCACCGGTGTCGCGCCCTCGGACTCGATGCGCCGCTTCACCTCGGGGGCGGCGACCGCCTGCCGTGCAGCGTCGCTCAGTCGCTTGACCAGCTCCGGCGGCATGCGTGCGGGGCCGAACAGCCCGAACCACGCGCTGGATTCGTAGCCGGGCAGCACCTCGGCGATCGCGGGCACATCGGGAAAGGCGGGCAGGCGCTTCGGACTGGTGACGCCCAGCACCTTGAGCTTGCCCGCGCGCACGTGGGCCTGCGCGTTGCCGACGTTGGCGAACATCATTTCCACCGCCGGCCAGCACGTCCTGCACGGCCGGCGCGGTGCCCTTGTACGGGATGTTGACGATGTAGGTGCCCGACATCATCTTGAAGGCGTCGCCCGCGAGATGCACCGAGGAGCCGAGCGCGCCGATGGCGAAGTTCAGCTTGCCCGGCTTCGCCTTCGCCAGCGCGATCAGCTCGCGCACGTTCGCGGCCGGCACCGACGGATGCGCCACCAGCAACGCGGGCGAGGTCGACACCATCGTCAGCGGCGTGAAGTCGCGTTCCGGATCGAAGGGCAGGGCCGGGTACAGCGAAGCGTTGATCGCATGGCTGGTGAAGCTCATGAGCAGCGTGTTGCCGTCGGGCGGCGCCTTGGCCACCATCTCGGCCGCGATGTTGCCGCCGGCGCCCGGGCGGTTCTCGACGACGACCGTGCGCCCCAGCAGCCGCCCAAGTTCGGTGGCGAGCGTGCGCGCCATGGTGTCGGTCGTGCCGCCGGCGGGCGCGCCGACCAGGATGCGGATCGGCGCCGCCGGCCCCGCCGGCGCCAGCGCACCGGCGCCGGCCAGCAGCAGTGCGCGTCGCTGAACGACTGCCTTCATCGTCACACTCCCAGTACGCCTGCCGCAGGCGGTCGGTGGCCAGCAGCTCGCTGCTGGTGCCGGAGAACTGGATCGCCCCGTTCTCCATCACGTAGGCGCGCTGCGCGATCTCGAGCGACTGGGCGACGTTCTGTTCCACCAGCAGGATGGCGAGCCCCTGCGCGTGCAGGCGCCCGATCAGCCCGAACAGTTCTTCGACCAGCAGCGGCGACAGGCCGAGCGACGGTTCGTCGAGGATCAGCAGCCGCGGTTCGCCCATCAGCCCGCGGCCGATGGCCAGCATCTGCTGCTCGCCGCCGCTCATGGTGCCGGCGAGCTGCTTCGTCCGCTCCTGCAGGCGCGGGAAGATCGAGAACACCCGCTCGAGGTTGGCGGCGCGGTTGGCGCGGGCGCGGGTGAACGATCCGAGTTCGAGGTTCTCGAGCACCGACAGGTTGGGGAAGATGCGGCGGCCTTCCGGGACATGGATCAACCCGGCCCGCACGATCTCGCGGTAGTGCGAGCGGGTGGTGTCTTCACCGGCGAAGCGGACCTGCCCGCGCGTGCCTGCAGCAGGCCGCTGACGGTCTGGTTGAAGGTGCTCTTGCCCGCGCCGTTGCTCCCGAGCAGGGCGACGATCTCGCCTTCGGCGACTTCGAGGTCGACGCCGCGCAGGACTTCGACCGCACCGTAGCCGCTGCGCAGGCCCCGGACATGCAGCAGGGTCGTCATGCCGCCGCCTTTGCCGCAAGGCGCGCGGCGGTGCCGTGTCCGAGGTAGGCCTCGATCACGGCGGGTTCGCGCGTGACTTCGCCCGGCGTGCCCGCGGCGATCAGCTTGCCCTGCGCCAGCACCCACACGTGCGAGGCGAGGTGCATCACGGCCTGCATCACGTGCTCGATCATCAGGACGGTCACGCCGCCATCGGCGATGGAACGCACCACGGGCAGCATCTCGGACACCTCCTGCGGGTTCAGCCCGGCCAGCACCTCGTCGAGCAGCAGCAGGCGCGGCCGGGTGGCCAGCGCGCGCGCCAGTTCGAGCCGCTTGCGGCCGGCCACCGTCAGGTCGCCGGCCGGCTTGTCGAGTTGCGGGCCGAGCCCGACGCGCTGCGCGACCGCCTCGGCCTGCGCCAGCGCCTCCGCGCGGCCTGCGCAATGCAGGTGCGCGCCGACGGCGATGTTCTCGCGCACGGTCTGCGCGGCGAACGGCTGCACGATCTGGAAGGTGCGCGTCATGCCGCGGCGCGCCATCACGTGCGGCGGCGTGCCGGTGACGTCCTCGCCGTCGAAGGCGATGCTGCCGCTGTCGGGCACGATGAAGCCGGAGATCAGCGCGAACAGCGTCGTCTTGCCGGCGCCGTTGGGTCCGATCAGGGCGCTGACGCTGCCGGCGGGCAGGTCGAGCGACACGCCTTGCACGGCCGCCAGCCCGCCGAAGGACCGACACGCCTTGCAGTTGCAGCAGCGGGCTAGCCACGGTCGGTCCCCCGCTTCCACAGGCGCCGCACCGACTGGCCCATGCCGAGCAGGCCGCGCGGCGCGAACATCACGATGACGATCAGCACCACGCCGTAGATGATCATGTTGATGCCGGGCAGCGCGCCGAACAGGTTGCGCGTGAGGTCGGCCAGCAGGTGCAGCGCAAGCGCGCCGAGGATGGGCCCCCACAAGGTGCCGAGGCCGCCGACGATCGCCGCCACCAGCGCCTCGACCGAGGTGTGCGGCCCGTAGGCGATGCCCGGGTCGATGTACTGGAACACCTGCACGTAGAACGCGCCGGCGGCTCCCATCAGCGCGCCCGACAGGCCGAGCGCGCCGAGCTTGACGCGGAAGGCATTGACGCCGATGGCTCGCGCCGCATCCTCGTTGTCGCGCACCGCCTGCAGCCACGCGCCGAAGCGCGAATGCCGCAGCCAGTGGTGAGCAACAGGCCCAGCCCACCAGCGCCAGCACCAGCAGCACGTAGCCGCGCTTGTCGCCGAACTGCATGTTGGCCGCCCCTTCGCGCAGGGGCACCATCAGGCCCACGCCCGCGCCGGTGAAGGGCACCGACAGCGACAGGATGCGGAACACCTCGGCGAAGGCCAGCGTGACCAGCGCGAAGTAGGAACCCTTCAGGCCGTAGCGGAACGACAGCGCACCGACGAAGAGCCCCACCAGTGCGGCGACCGCCACGGCGAGCGGCAAGGCCGCCCACGGGTTCAGGCCCCACTGCAATTGCGCGATCGCCTGCATGTAGGCGCCGGTGCCGAAGAACAGCGCGTGGCCGAAGGAGAACTGGCCGCCGTAGCCGCCCAGCAGGTTCCACGCCTGCGCCATCAGGCAGCCGTACAAGGCCATCATGGTGAAGTTGAGCACCACGCCGGACTTCGAGAATGCGGCGACGAGGCCCACCACGACCCGGGAAGGCCGCGACCTGCAGCAGGTCGCGCCGGGGAGACAGCGCGCGGTTCATGCCTTGGCCCCGAACAGCCCTTGCGGCCGGAACAGCAGCACGGCGATGAACAGCAGGAAGATGCCGACCTGGCCGAGCGATTCGCCGAACCACAGGCCCCCGAGCGACTCGACGACGCCGATCAACAGCCCGCCGACCAGCGCGCCGGCGAAGCTGCCCATGCCGCCGAGCACGACGATCGTGAAGGCGACGAGCACGAAGCCGTTGCCGACCTGCGGATTGACGTAGTAGGCCGGCAGCAGGAAGCAGGCCGCCGCGCCCAGCGAGGCGAGGCCGATGCCGAAGCTCATGGCATACACGTGGTCGACGTCGATGCCGACCAGCCGCGCGCCCTGCTTCTCGCGGGCCACTGCGCGGATCGCGCGGCCGAGGTCGGTGGCGCGCACGATCCACAGCAGCACCGCCGCGGCCACCAGCGCACCGCCGAAGGCCACCAGCTTCGGCATCGCGATCATGGCCGGGCCGATGGCCACGGTGGAAAGGGTGTACGACGTCTCGATGGTGCGGGTGTCCGACTTGAAGGCCGGAGAGCGCCACGTTTTCCAGCACGATCGAGAGGCCCAGCGTGACCAGCAGGATGTTCTCGTCCTTGCCGTGGCTGGCGCGGTTGATCACCAGCCGCTGCAGCGCATAGCCGCCCACGAACATCACCGCGACCATCGGGACGAGCGCGAGGTAGGGGTCGAGCCCCAGCCCCTGCTTGAGGAAGTACACGCCGTACAGCGCCATCATCAGCGCCGCGCCGTGCGCGAAGTTGATGATGTGCAGCACCCCGTAGATCAGCGTCAGGCCGAGCGCCACCAGCGCGTACACCGCGCCGGTGGTCAGCCCGTTGAGGATGGCGGGGAAGAGGATGCCGAAAGCGAACAACAGGGCGTCCTTTCCGGTGCGGCCGTCAGGCCTTGAGCGGGAACAGCGGATCGGCCTCGCGGTAGTCGCGCGGGATGATCACGCGGATGTCGCCCTTGAGCACCTGCGTCATCAGCGGCTGGGCGCCGGTGTTCTGGCCGTTGACGAACTTCGTCGGGCCGTACGGCATGATGTGGTCGCTGAAGGTGCTGCTCTCCAGCGCCGCGATGATGGCGGCGCGATCCGTCGACTTCGCGCGCTCGATCGCGTCGGCCAGCAGGCGCATCGACGTGTACGTCATGAAGAGCTCGTAGCTGAAGAACAGGCCCTTGGCCTCGGCGCGCTTGCGCAGGTCGGCGCTGCGCTTGTCCTTCGGGTTGAACCAGTGGTTGCAGTCGATGATGCCGTTGGCCGCGTCCGGAAATTCCTTGACGAACTTGTAGCTGGAAGCCGCGCCGCCCAGCACCGAGTAGATCGCCTTGGGCGTCACCTTCTGCTGCTGCATCGTGCGCACCAGCAGCGCGTATTCGTTGTAGTAGTTGGCCGGGATGACGATGTCGGGGTTGACCGCCTTCATCCGCAGCACGATGTTGTTGAAGTCGCGCGTGGGGTTCGCGTGCTTGATGACTTCTTTGACCTCGTAGCCGTAGCCGGGCAGTTCCTTCGAGAGCAGGTTGGCGGTGCCGGTGCCGAACAGCGACTCTTCGTGGATGATCATCACCGTCTTGGCCGGCTTGCCCGCCGCCGTGTTGAGCACGTGCAGGTTGGCCATCGCGATCTCGGCGCACTTCTGGTAGCCGGGGCCGAAGCGAAACGTGTTCTTCAGCCCGCGCTGCACGATCTGGTCGGCCACGCCGACGTCGACCACGTGCGGCAGGTTGTACTTGGCCGCCGCCTGCGTGGTGGCCAGCAGATCGCCGAGGCGAAGGCGCCGACCACGGCGCTCACGCCGGCTTCGTTCATCTTCTCGATTTCGGCGGTGCCCGCCGCGGGCGTGGACTGCGCGTCGCCCAGCAGCGCCTCGATCTTCGCGCCGCCGAGCGACTTGATGCCGCCGGCCTTGTTGATGTCCTCGATGGCCATCTGTGCGCCTTCGCGGCACTGCTGGCCGGAGTAGGCGAGCGCGCCCGTCACCGGATGGAGCACGCCGATGCGCACGCCCTTGGGCTGCGCGCCGCCCACCGGGGAAAGGCGAGGGCGGAGGCGGCGGCGCCGGCCTGCGTGATGAACCGGCGGCGGCTGCGGGACGTGTCACTCATCTTCGTTCTCCGGAGGGGTTCAATGGAACTGCGCGGACATCTCGCTGCTGACCCACACCTTGGCGGCGATGTCGCCGACGCGGGACAACTGCATCTGGTACTCGTAGCGATCCGGGCGGTAGAGGCCGTGCAGCCACTGCACGGGCTTGCCCTGTTCGTCGTGGATCAGGCGGCGCACCGCCGGAGCGCTGAACCGACGGCGATGCCGAGATGGGCGGCGACCTGCGCGTCGGCGAGCCTCGCGGTGATCGTCTGGTGCGCGCCGCCGACGCGCACGCCGGATTCCTCGAGCAGCATCAGGATCGGCTTCTTCGCCAGTTCGCGCTTGCCGAAGTCGCTGGCCAGCGCGCCGGGCACCCGGTGGTGATGTGCGACAGCGGGCCTTCGGGCGTGGAGCGCACGCGCACCGCCTTCTGCACCGCGTCACCGCGCTGCAGTTGCAGGGCGCGGGCCACTTCGGTGGTGGCCGTCACCTGCGCCACCTCGAGCACGCGCACGGTGGTGTTCAGGCTGGTGCTGACCAGGTTTTCGAGCAGGCCGGTGAGGCGCGTGGTCTTGCGCTTCTGCGCGCGCGCCTGCTGCGCGGCCGCTTGTTGCTGGTCGAGCGCGCGGGTGCCGCGGCCCCGCTCGCGGGCGATCAGGCCTTCGCCCGCCAGCTCCTGCAGCGCGCGCCGGACGGTGACGCGGGCCACGCCGAACTGGCGCATGAGCGCGAGTTCACCGGGAACGCCTTGCGCGAACAGCCCTTCGTGCAACTGCTCGCGCAGCACCGGGTAGATCTGGTGGTACTTGGGCAGGGGAAGGGCGTCCGCCATGGGAGCGCATCGTCAGGCGGGTGCAATGTCCTGTCAATGGGACATTTGATGGGACAAGTGCGGAATGCGCGAGCGCGAGCGGGAGCGGGAGCGGGAGCGGGAGCGGGAGCGGACAGCCGGAACGCAGAGGGCGCAGAGGATGCGCAGAAGTCGCAGAAGAACCCAAAGTGAATCCTGAAATGTCTGCTGACTTTTCTGCGTCTTCTGCGTCTTCTGCGAACTCTCTGCGCCCTCTGCGTCAAGGAAGTCCGAATCCAGCAGCCTACGAGATCGAGTACCCGCCGTCCACCGGGATCGCCGTGCCCGTGATGAAGTCGCTGCCGCTGCCCGCGAGGAACACGGCGATGCCCGCGAGGTCGCTCGGAGCGCCCCAGCGGCCGGCGGGCGTGCGGGCCAGCACACGCTCGTCGAGGCCGGGGACCTGGTCGCGCGCGCCCTGCGTGAGCTCGGTGTCGATCCAGCCTGGCAGCACCGCGTTGACCGGATGTTGTCCTTGGCCCGGCCGTCGCGACCGAGCGCGTGAACTGCACGATGCCGCCCTTGCTGGCGCCGTACGCCGACGCATAGGGTGCGCCGAAGATCGACATCATCGAACCGATGTTGATGATCTTGCCGCCGCCGGCCGCTTGCATCAACGGATGCGCCGCGCGCGAGCAGAGGAAGGCGCTGGTCAGGTTCACGTCCATCACGTGCCGCCATTCGTCGAGCGCCAGTTGCTCGGGCACCTTGCGCACGGTGGTGCCGGCGTTGTTCACGAGGATGTCGAGGCGTCCGTGGCGTTCGGCCACCGCGGCGAACAATTCCTTCACGGCGGCTTCATCCGTTACATCCGTGGCGAAGGCTTCGCTCGGGACGTCCTGCGCGCGCAGTTCCGCGACGGCGGCGGCGGATTTCTCCGCGTTGCGGCCCACCACCAGCACGGTGGCGCCGCAGTGGCCGAGGCCGCGCGCCATGCCGAGGCCGATGCCGCCGTTGCCGCCGGTGACGAGCGCGATCTTGCCTGTGAGCTGGAACATGCGCTCAATATAATCCCTGCGATGCGCCAGATCGTCCTCGACACCGAAACCACGGGCCTTTCGGCCGAAGCCGGCGACCGGATCATCGAGATCGGCTGCGTGGAGCTGCTGGCGCGCAAGCTGACCGGCAACAACAAGCACTGGTACCTGAATCCGGAGCGTGACAGCCACGAAGACGCGCTGAAGGTCCACGGCATCAGCAACGAGTTCCTGCGCGACAAGCCCAAGTTCGCGGCGGTGGCCGACGAACTGCTGGAGTACGTCGAGGGCGCCGAGATCATCATCCACAACGCCGCCTTCGACGTCGGCTTCCTGAACAAGGAACTGGAGCTGATCGGCCGCCGGCCCTTCACGCGCTGCGTCGAGAAGGTCACCGACACCACGGCGATGGCCAAGGAGATGTACCCCGGCAAGCGCAACAGCCTCGACGCGCTGTGCGACCGGCTGGGCGTCGACAACTCGGGCCGCACGCTGCACGGCGCGCTGCTCGACGCCGAACTGCTGGCCGACGTCTACATCAACCTCACGCGCGGCCAGACGCCCTGCTGATCGACGAAGCCGACGCCGACACGGTGTCCGGCATCACGACGCGCATCGACCTGCGCCAGTTCACGCTGCCCGTGCTGCTGGCCAACGAGCAGGAGGCCGCGGCGCACGAGGAAGTGCTGCAGCAACTGGACAAGGCCAGCGGCGGCAAGACAGTCTGGCGTCAGGTGACGGTTTCGCCTGTGGCATAATTGCGGGCTTCCCGAACAGGGAAATCGGGTGATTAGCTCAGCGGTAGAGCACTGCCTTCACACGGCAGGGGTCGCAGGTTCAAACCCTGCATCACCCACCACATTCCAGACCCCGCAAGTTGCAAGGCTTGCGGGGTTTTTCTTTTCCGGGGGCTAACGCTCCACCCACACCCGGCTGCCTTTCCCGATCGCCTCCGCCAGCTGCCGCAGCCGGGGCAGGTAGCGCTTCTTCAGTTCCGCCGCCGACACGGCGTCCTTCGGGAACACCAGGGTTGACCGCGCCGAGCAACTGCTCGCCGCTCACCACCGGCAGGGCGATCGCGGAGAAGTCGGGGTCGGTGAACCATTCGCCGTGGTTGACCGCGTAGCCGCGGCGGCGCGTGTCGCGCACCAGCTTGCGGATGGCCTTCGCGTCGCGCGCGATGTCGCCGATCCAGTCGGTGCGCTTGGCCAGCAGGCTGACGATGGCCTGCAGTTCGTCGTCGGCGCAGGCGGCCGTAGGCGCGGCCGAGCGCCGTCACGAAGATCGGCATCTTCTCGCCGAGGCGCACGCGGTGCTGCGAGAGGCTGCTCCAGCGGTGCGTGGACTCGCGGACCACCATGAAGCCGCCTTCGACGGTGGCGATGTCGGAGGGCCAGAGCAGTTCCTTCACCGACGCCTGCATGAGCGGCGAGGCGACCTGCTCCACCCGGCGTCGTCCTCGAAGCCTTCGCTCAGGCGCCGCACCTCGAACGACAGCTCGTACTGCCCGTCGTGGACGCCGGCGCGCACGAAGTTTTCATGCCGCAGCGTCTCCAGCAGCCGCTTGACGGTCGTGCGATGCAGCCCGCACGCCTGCGCCAGTTCGGTGGTCGTGCCGACGCCGCCCGGCAGCTGGTTCAGCGCCTTGAGCACCTGCAGGCCGCGCGAGAGACCGCGCACTTCCTTGTACGGCGGAAAAGGGCGGGCGAGGGTTTGCGGCATTAGGGTTATCACGCGCCTGTGCGTGCACTGCGTGCACCCAGTTTACCGGCGCGGGGCTTGTCCCGACCATCCGGTCCATGCGCTCCACCGCCCCCACTTCCACCAGCCTCTGGCAAGACCTGAAGTCCACCGCCTTCTCGCAAGGCTGGCTGGACGCCGGCGGCATCTCCACCCGTTACCTGCGCTCCGGCCATGAAGGCCTGCCGCCGCTGCTGTTCCTGCACGGCGTCGGCGGCCATGCCGAGGCCTACGCCCGCAACCTGAAGGCGCACGGCCGGCATTTCGACACCGGTCGGTGGACATGATCGGCCACGGCTGGAGCGACAAGCCGGACCACCCCTACGAGATCGAGCACTACGTCGACCACCTGCTGCGCTTCATGGACGCGCGCGGCTGGGAGCGCGCGCACATCAGCGGCGAGTCGCTCGGCGGCTGGGTTGCGGCGCGGCTGGCGGCCGACCATCCGGACCGCGTCGAGCGCGTCGTGCTCAACACCGCCGGCGGTTCGCGCGCCGAGCCGAGCGTGATGGCCCGCATCAAGAGCCTGTCGACGCGCGCCGCCGAGGACCCTTCGTGGGAATTCATCCAGGCCCGCGTCGAATGGCTGATGGCGCATCCGGAACAGGCCACCCAAGACCTGATCGCCTGCCGCCGCGATCTACAGCCAGCCCGGGTTCCAGCAGGCGATGGCCAACGCGATGGTGCTGCAGGACATGGAGGTGCGCACCCGCAACCTGATCACGCCGGCCGACTACGGCCGCATCGCCGCGCCCACGCTGGTGCTGTGGACCTCGCACGACCCGACCGCCGACGTGACCGAAGGCCGCCGCATCGCCGAGATGATCCCCGGGGCGCAGTTCGTGGTGATGCAGGACTGCGGGCACTGGCCGCAGTGGGAAGACACGCCCACGTTCGACCGGCTGCACATCAACTTCCTGCTCGGGCGCCCGCCCGAAACGCCGCTGGCCTGAACCATGGACGACGCCGACTGGGACGTGGTGATCGCCGGCGCGGGCCCTGCGGACTGACGCTGGCCAATGCGCTGGGGCTGCGCGGCGTGCGCACGCTGGTGCTGGAGCGCCTGCCGCAGCTGATCGACTATCCGCGCGGCGTGGGCATGGACGACGAATCGCTGCGCAGCTTCCGGCCATCGGGCTGGTGGAGCGCATCCGCAGGCACACGGTGCCCGACCAGGTGATGCGTTTTCTCGACGCACGCAAGCGCCTACTCGCCGCGATCGATCCGCGCGCCCGCCCGTTCGGCTGGCCCCGTCGCAGCGGCTTCATCCAGCCGCTGGTGGATGCGCAGTTGCACGCGGGCCTGGCGCGCTTTCCGCAGGTGCAGGTGCGCTTCGGCCACAGCGTCGAGTCGTTCGTCGACGGCGACGCTGGCGTCGCCGTCACCGTGCAGCCGCTCGACGACGAAGGCCGTGCCGACGGCGCGCCGCACGTGGTCCGTACGCGTTTCCTCGTCGGCTGCGACGGCGGCCGCAGCCCCGTGCGCAATGCCTTGGGGCTGCCCTTCGACGGGAAGAGCGAATCCACGCGCTGGCTCGTGATCGACATCGGCGACGACCCGATCGGCACGCCCAACGTCTCGCTGGTGCTCGACCCGGAGTTTCCATACGTGGAGCTGGGGCTGCCGCACGGCATCCGCCGCTTCGAGTTCATGGTGCCACCCGGCACGCCGGAGAGCACCTTCGACGACCCGGCCCAGTGCGTGCGCTGCTGGCCCGCGTGCTGCCGCAGGCGCGGCAGGTGCGGCTGATCCGGCATCGCGTGTACACGCACCACGCGCGCATTGCGCCGACCTTCCGCCGCGGCAACGTCTTCATCGCCGGCGACGCGGCCCACCTGATGCCCGTGTGGCAGGGGCAGGGCTTCAACACCGGCATCCGCGACGCCACGAACCTCGCCTGGAAGCTGGCGCTGGTGGTGCGCGGCCGCGCCGCGCCGGGGCTGCTGGACAGCTACACGCAGGAGCGGCATGCGCACGCCGCCGCCATGATCGATTTGTCGGTGCTGGTCGGCAAGATCTTCGTCCCTTCGAGCAAGGCGCTGCGCCTGCTGCGCGACATCGTGGCGCCGCGGCTGTCGCGCTTCACGCGGCTGCGCCAGTACATCGCGGAGATGCGATTCAAGCCGATGCCCTTCCCGGCCAAAGGCGCGGTGGTGCACCGCGGCCGGCCCGACCCGCGCGCGCCCATCGGCCGTATGTTCGTGCAGCCGCGCGTGCGCACGGCGGCCGGCGAGGTGCTGCTGTTCGACGACGCGGTGGGACCGCGCTTCGTGCTCCTGAGCTGGAGCGCGCGCGCCGATGCGTGGATCACCCCGGCGGCGGCGGCCGTGCTCGCCACGCTGGACGCCGCGCGGGTGGTCGTGCGGCCCGACTGCCGGGACCTCGCCGTGGAACCGCCGGCCGGCGGCATCGTCGTCGCCGATGCTGAAGGCGGCTTCCGGGCGTGGTTCGACGCCGCGCCCGGTTCGGTGGTGGTGCTGCGCCCCGACAAGGTCGTCGCGGCGGTCTGCAATCCTTGCGAACTCGACGACGTGCTCGCGCAACTGGCGCGCGTGCTGCACCTGCAGGCGCCGGCGGCGGATGCGGTCGGCCAGCGCTCGCCTTCCTCGGTGGTGACGGCATGAGCATCGCTTTCCTCGGCCTCTCGCACACGCCGCTGCTCGGGCTGGCGCAGGTGGACCCGGATGTCGAAGGCGAGCTGCGGGCCGCGCTCGCCACGCTGCGCGGCCACGTCCGTGCTTTCGCGCCGGAGCGCATCCTGCTGGTGGGGCCCGACCACTACAACGGCTTCGTCCACCAGCTGATGCCCGCGTTCTGCATCGGCACCGAGGCGGAGTCCGTGGGCGACTACCTGACGCCGCCGGGGCCGGTCAACGTGGATGGAGAAAGTGCCGTCGGGCTCGCGCGGCACCGCCGACGCCGACTTCGACATCGCGGTGTCGCGCCGGATGCGGTTGGACCATGGGTTCGTCCGGGCGTTGCAACTGCTGTGGGGCGGGCTCGATTCGCCGCCCGTGGTGCCGCTGTTCATGAACGCGGTGGCGCCGCCGAACGTGCCGCGCATCGCGCGCTGCATCGCACTGGGGAAGCCATCGGCCGCTTCCTCGCGGCGAGCAGCCATCGCTGGCTGGTCATCGGCTCGGGCGGCCTGTCGCACGAACCGCCGGTGCCCACGCTCGAACACCCCGATCCGCAGGTGCGGGAGCGCATCACCGTGTGGCAGCCGATGACCGAGGCGCAGCGGCAGGCCAAGACCGAGCGCGTGGTCGCGGCCGGCCGGGCGCTTGCCGCCGGCGACCCGGCGATGAAGCCGCTCAACCCCGACTGGGACCGCCGCTGGATGGACGCCATCGAAAGCGCCGACTTCGCGTACTTCCGCGCCCCGACGAAGCGGGCATCTCGCGCGAGGCCGGCCTTTCCGCGCACGAATCCAAGAGCTGGCTGGTCGGCCGCGCCGCCGTGCCCGGCCCGCGCCTGCCGTCGTGCAGCGGCACTACCAGGCGATCCCCGAACTGATCGCCGGTTTCGGCATCCTGCTGCTCGGCGCCGCCTGAGCACGAGCGACTTCTCCCACCCACCCAGAGGAAAACCACCATGTTGCAACTCTCCCGCGCCCTCCTTGCGGCCAGCGCGCTCGCCTTCGCCGGCACCGCCGCCGCGCAGTCGTTTCCCTCGCACCCGGTGACCACGGTGGTCGCCTTCGCGCCCGGCGGACCCACCGACCAGATCGCCCGCATGGTGGCGCAGAAGATGGGCGCCACGCTGGGCCAGACGGTCGTGGTCGACAACAAGCCGGGCGGCGGCGGCCGGTGGCGGCCGGCGTCGTCAAGCTCGCCAAGCCCGACGGCCACACGCTGTTCGTCGGCGCCACAGAGATGTTCGCGATCAACCCGACGCTGTTCCGCACCTTCTCGTACAGCCCGCTGAAGGATTTCCGCCCGGTCGCCGCGCTGGCCGGCACGCCGATGCTGCTGGTGGTGCCCAAGGACAGCCCGGCCCATTCGCTCCGGGAACTGGTGCAGTTGGGCAAGACGAAGCAGGGCGGGCTCTCGTACGCTTCCCGGGGCCCCGGCTCCATCGGCCACATGCTCGGCCAGATCATGGGCTCCAAGGCCGGCGTGCAGTCGGTGCACGTGCCTTACAAGGGCTCCGCTCCCGCGCTGCAGGACCTGATGGCCAACCGCGTCGACATGATGTTCGACGTGGCGCTGAGCAGCGGTCCGCTGATCGCCGGCGGCAAGCTCAAGCCCATCGCGGTGGCGGCGCCGCAGCGCATGCCCGGCATGGACAAGGTGCCGACGCTCGCGGAAGCGGGACTGGCGGGCGCCGACGCCGGCGTGTGGTTCGGCGTCATGGCGCCTGCCGGCACGCCCGACGCCGCGGTCAACGCGCTGAACGACGCGGTGGTCAAGGCGCTCGCGCAGCCGGACGTGGTGCAGCGCCTGGCCGACTGGGGCATGCGCACGATGCCGATGACGGCGCCGCAGTTCACCACCTTCGTGCGCGGCGAGATCGACCGCTGGACGCCGCTGGTGAAGGAGTCGGGCGCGGTGGTGGAGTGAGTCAGGTGCTCGGCAGCTCGCCGGATTCGATCTGCGCGATGGTCTGCTGAATCAGGCGGCGGTGTTCGCGGAAGGTTTCCGGCTCGCCAGTGCCGCCTGCAGGGCGCGATCGGACTCCACGGCCGCGAAGCCGCTGGCTCGCTCCTGCTGGAGCGTGACGCGCATGTGGGCGATGCGTGCCTCCGCCTCCTCGATGTGGCGGTCCGCAGCCTGCAACTGGTCCAGTTCGAATTCGAGATTGGGCATACGGGCTCCGTCGAGGGGAGCAGTGTATGCAATGTCATCCCCGGCGGTCGGATCGGCGCGGCGCGCTCCGCGTACAGTAGCGCACATGCTGACTATCGATCCCCGGGATCACGGGTTGTTCGAGGGCGCGCGCATCGCGCTGATCGACCGGGAGAGCAAGGCGTCGCTGGCCAAGGCGGAGATTCCGCCCGGCGAAGTCTTCACCATCGACCCGCGGGGGCGCTCGTGCCCACCCGCGCCTATGCCTTCAAGCTGCAGGTGCGCAGCGACGGGCGCTGGGTGGACGCCACCCCGTACCAGAGCCTGCACCGCGACTACAGCCATGTGTGCGAACGCGGCTTCGCCGCGCATCTCGGCGGGTCGGTGACCGTGATCGATCCTGCCGCCGACGGCGTGGCCGGCGATTGCCGCGTGCTCGTCTTCAACACTTTCTCGCGCAAGCACATCCTGCAGCAGGACGTGCCTGCGGGCAAGGTCGTCGCATTGCCGAACGTCTTCTTCGAAGGCCTCGCCAGTTACCGCTACACGCTCAAGATCCTGGTCGAAGGACGCTGGCAGACGGCCGGCGCCAATCGGCCGCTCACGCCCGTTCCGCTGCGCAGCCACGCGCGCCCGCCGTTCCAGTCCACGAAGGAGCCCTCGTGTACACGGAGCGCGACGCCGTCACGGTGGGGCCGTACGCGTCGTACCCCGGTGCGTTGGCGCAGAGCATCGACGGCTTCCTGCGGGTTCACCAGGACGGCGCGCCGGTGCCGGAGGCGCTGCGCATCACCATGGGCAAGCAGAAGCACCTCTTCCTGCCCCCGCTGGAGCCCGAGCAGGCGTTCGAGGGGACGTTCATCTATGGCGGCATCCCGAACCCGAGCTACGGGCACTTCCTGACCGAAGGCTGGCGCGCCTCTGGTACGCGAAGGCGCACCCGGACCTGCCCATCGTCTGGCACGCGCGGGGCCCGTCGCTGTCGCCGATGCAGCTCGCCATCCTCGACGTCCTGGGCATCGCCAACCCGCACCTGTTCGTCCACGCGCCCAGCCGGTTCGCGCGCATGGTGTTCCCGATCCCGGGTTGCAGCCTCGGCACCGCGATGCTGCCGGAGCATGGCGCCTTCCTCGGCGCCGTGGAGCCGGCGCCGGTGGTGCCGGGCAAGAAGACCTACCTGTCGCGCGGCAAGCTGGGTTCGGGCCGGGGCAGTTCCGAGGACGACACGCGGCTGGAAGCGTTGCTGCGGGCGCACGGCTTCGGCATCTACCACCCGGAGCTGCACTCCATCCGCGAACAGCTGGCGGCGATTTCAAGCTCGGAACTGGTGCTGGGCATCGAGGGTTCGGCCCTGCATTCGCCCGTGCTGCTGAAGGCGCCGATCGCGACCCGGTTCATCGCCATCGGCCGGCATCGCATGGGGGAGGGCGCGTACGAACACATCCGCCAGGCGAAGGGGCTCGACTACCGTACGCTGAACCTGCGCAAGACCACGGGTTCGCTGGCGGCCTCCGCGCCGCTGGATATCGACATCGACCTGCTGGAAAGCCTGCTGGTCGCGACCGGCGGCTTCAGCGCCGACCACGACGCACTGGCGCCGCACACGTGCCGGCCCGATCCGTCGCAGGGCAGCTATGTCGATGCCCTGCCGCTTTTCCGTACCGGCCTGACGGACCCGGAGCAGGAACTGGCGCGCGCCATCCTGCTGTTGCATCGGCGGGAAGGCCCCGCCGCGCTGGACGTCCTGCTGCCGATGTTCCAGCCGCTCAGGGTGGTGAATAGCTGAAGGACAGCGCGGCCCCGTCGGGCCGGTCCAGCCGCAGCGCGTGCGGGCCCCGTTCGTCCCGCCAGCGCAGCAGCGCTCCGCGGCCGGAGACGTTCACCTTCGAGGTGGACGGGTCCGCATGCAATGCATCCGAGAAACTGAACAGGGTCGCGATCGAGCCTGTCGCGACGTCTTCCAGTGCGTGGCAGAACGCGTACGCCGGCACGATGTCGCGCTCCTTGCCGGACCACCAGCCCTGCATGTGCGGTTCGGTCTGCGCCACGATGGGCTGCGAGCGCGTCGCGCCCGGCAGCAGCGACACGGCGCGCAGCGGCTCGGTGCTGCCCGGGACCTCGGCCTTCCACCCGCCGCCGTCCTCCCGCAGTTCGAGATGCGGCGCCGTGGAACCACTGCCGCACCGTGTGCGGCTCCCGGGCGTTGTCCTCGAACCAGTCGAACACGACCAGCCAGCGGCCGGGCAGGAAGGCGAGCACGCGGGCACGGCGGATGGTGCGGAAATGCCGGCATTCGGTTTCCACCGCCACCACGCCGCTGGCTGCGTCGCTGTGCCAGCGCCGCAGTGCCGAGCCATAGGGCTTCACGCCCTTGCGCGGCAGGTTGCGGCCGTCGAACTCCAGCGTGTTGTGCGCGCGGGTCGACTCGCAGTACACCCGGCGCGGGTCCGAGTACCAGTGGCCGTCGTGCCAGAGCGGCGTTTCCTGTTCCACCTTGCCCGTAGCCATAGCGTCCGGCGTCGACCAGCAGGTCGCTGCCGCGGTCGCTCCAGATGAAGCTGAGGTCGTCGGCGTGCTTGTGCGTGCGGGAGTGGAACGCGGCCGTCTGCGCCAGGTAGCCGGCCTGCGCGTGGCCGGCCCGGCCGGGGCCTGCCGGCCGGCGCACCACGAAGTACCCGCCGTCGGGGAAGGCGGCGTGGTCGGCATCGGGCGCTTCGCCGGCGAGGCCTTGCGTCACCGCATGCTGCATCTGCGGCGTCGCCCACTTGCGGACCGCCTCCTCGGGGCGGCGCCGCAACTGGCGGTAGTCCGAGTCGCCGAAGTTCGCGATGTGCCCGCTGGGCAGCACGAACCACGACAGGGCCCTCTCGATCGCCAGCGCCTTGCCGGCCGGGGCCTCGTCGTCCACCAGCCCGGAGGCCATCATCGCCCGCAGCGTCTCGTAGACCATCCGGTGGTAGTCCGGCGAATGTTCACGGTGAACGCCGTCGGCGCCGAACTGCTGGGCCAGCATGCCGTGCAGGCGTTCGCGGGCCTGCACGGCGGCCTCCGCCATGACGGGCCAGCTCGACGCGAAGCGCCGTCCCATCGCCAGCTGGCCGGCCACCCGGTAGTAGCCGTGGTTGTTGTGGAAGGCAATGTTCTCGTCGGCGGCCGGGTAGCGGGCGTGCCGCTCGAGCGCGTCGGACAGCGCGGCCAGCGGCGGCCCCACCAGCAGCCCGCTGCGCGTGCCCGCATCCGGGATGTAGGCGAGGCGGTAGCTGCGCAAGCCCACGGCCATGTCGTACCAGGCGAACGGTGACGCCGGTTCCTGCGATGCGGCCGCATGCCGGTCGACCCAGTCCCGCGCCACCGCCACGGCGGCCTCGAGGTACTTCGCTTCCCCCGTGCGTGAATGCGCCTGCAGCAGGGGCTCCACCGGATCCCAGCTGTGCAGGTGGAAGTTCAGGCTGCGCTCCGCCTGCGAAGCCAGCATCCGGGGCAGCGGGGCGTCGAGCGCCACCGGGGCATAGGTGCCCAGCACCCAGCCGCGGGCCAGCACCTCGTCGGCCAGGAAGGCGGCGTCGCCCCGGTCGAGCCTCGCGATGTCTTCGTAGGGAATCAGCGGCATGGACGCCTTCTCACGCGGCGGGCGCTTCCTGTTCCTCGAGGATGCGCAGGACCTCGCGGCGCAGGAAGACGCGGTAGTGCGCGGGCAGTTCGCTGTGCGTGGCGTAGTCGTCCACCGCCAGTTCGACGCCGCCGATGCCTTCCTTGTCGACGAACGCCTTGAGCGGCACCGCGTGTTCGGCATGGTGCGGGTCGCCGCGGCCGACGTGCACCAGGATGCGCGGCATGCTGGCGCGGCGCAGGCGGATTTCCTCGAACAGCGCCCCGTTGAGCCACTCGACCAGGCCGTCGAGTTCCTCGCGCGGCAAGCCGCGCAGGCGCGGCCGGACCGAATCGCCGAACATGACCTGCGGGCCGCCGGGGAGGATGTCGCCCGCGCCGAACACGAGCCCGTGGTACAGGGCGGCCGATCCGCCCTTGGAACTGCCGGCGAAGATGCAATCCGCCGGCTTCAGGCCGAGCGTGGCGCAGGTCCTGCGCAGCAGCGCCTGCACTGCGTCCGCCGCTTGCAACAGGCGCGTCGGTTCCAGCTCCAGCGGGCCGAGGTCGATGTCGGGCGCGCCGTAGTCGTGCTTGATGTAGAGGCGGTGCGCGGCCACGCCCACCAGCGGCTTGACGTAGTTGAAGCGGCGCGGTTCTTGTGGCCGGTGGCCGGAACACCACCACCATCCTGCGGCTGCCCGGCGCCGGCAGCAGCGCGTAGCTGACGCCTTCCGGGGTCTCGCTTTCGGGCAGCAGCAGGTCGTAGGGCGTGACGTCCGTCCAGCGCTCGTCGCGCCGCGCCTGCAGCTTCCGGGCGTAGTCGTTGTGCTGCGACGGCAGGATGTCCGGCATGACGTCGCAGCTGCCGCCCGCGGGGATGCCGGCCCGGAACACGGCCCGGTCGGTGCGCAGGTCGTGCACGACGAGCCGCACCGCTTCGTCGATCCCGTAATCCGACGGCTTGACGGTGCGGATGGGCGGGCCGGACGGCTGGGACGGCGCTTCGGCGCTGGGCGCGGGCGGCGCCGCCCGCTTCGGGGCGCGCGGCGGTGCGGGAGGCTTCGGCACCAGCGGCTGGTAGCCCACCAGGTCGGTCCAGCGCGTGTCGCGCCAGACCTGCAGCTTGAAGCGGAAGACGCCTTCCGGCGGAAGCGCGTCGGGCGCGACGGCGTGGCTGCCGCCCGCGTCGATCACCGTGGCCAGGACCACCTTGCCGGAGCGGCGGTCGTGGATGACCAGCCGCGCTCTTTCTTCGATGCCGTGTTCGGAAGGCGTCAGCACGCGCAGGGGCGGGGCGGCCTGGCCTCCCGCGGTTTCAGGAATCGTTTCGTCCGCCATCGGCTTTCTTCGTCATTCGTTGATCTGCACCGCCGCATCCGCGCGCAGTGCTTCGTAAGTCGACACGCAGGCGCGGCCCGCCTCGTCCCAGCTGCGGTGTTCCTGCACCCAGGCGCGCGCCGCCGTCCGAGCTCGGCGCGCAGGTCGGCATCCGCGACCAGGCGCTCGAGGGCTTGTGCCAGCGCTTCCACGCTGCCCTTCTCGAACACCAGGCCGTTGCGCTCGTGCCGGACCACTTCGCGCAATGCGCGGGTGCCCGAGACGACCACCGCTTTCTCCGCCGCCATCGCCTCGAAGGGCTTGAGCGGCGACACCAGCTCGCAAACCTCCCACGGCTTGCGCGGAAAGGGCGCGATGTCGACCAGGGGAGTAGTACGCCTCGACCTCGCCGTGCGGCACGCGGCCGGTGAAGATGCAGCGCGCCGCCCGGGGCGTAGCGGCCACCGGGCGCGCAGGCCATCGGATGCGGCGCCGTCGCCGACCAGCAGCAGGCGGAAGTCGATGCCGCGGTCGGCGAGCAGGCCGCACGCGGCCACCAGTCGTCCAGCCCTTCGTAGTCGACGAAGGAGCCGGCATACCCGATCACCGGCACGCCGCGCGGCAGCCGCAGCCGCTGCGCCAGCGCGTCGTCGCGCGCGGCGGGCGCGAACCGCTGGGGGTCCACGCCGTTGTAGGCGACGGCCATGCGCTGCGGCGGTACGCCGTCGGCCGCGAGCGTCTCGCGCATCGCCTCCGTGATGGTGACGACCCGGTCGGCATGCCGGGCCACGAGGCCCTCGAACAACTGCATGAACCGGTACTTGGGCGTGTGCTCGAAGCGGCCGTCGCGGGACGCGCGGGTCACCTCCCAGAAGCCGCGGACCTCGTACACGAAGGGCACGCCGAGGCGGCGCGCGGCGATCAGCGCCGGCAGGGCCGTCACGTAGTTGGACGCCGCGTGCACCAGCTCCGGCTGTTCTTCGCGGATCAGCTCCTCGTACAGCGCGATCGCATCGTGCAGGTACTCGACTTCGCTCCGGGCGCCGCGGTCCGCCGCGAACAGGCGGCGGTACACGATGCCGTCGATGGTGTCGGTGCCGGGCAGCGGCTGGCCCTTCAGCTCGGGCCGGGTGTCGAAGGGAAAGCCGGGGCGGGTGCAGGGGCGCACGTCCCAGCCCGCCTGCCGGATCCCGAGCGCCAGTCCGTGCGACCGCGTGGCGTAGCCGACGGAGGCATACGGCAGGCTGAACGCCGATGTTCAGCACGCGTCCGCGACGTGCAGGAAGGGCCCGGGGCCGCGGCGGCAGCGCCGCCCATTCGGCCAGCCGCAGGCGGCCGCGCAGTTCGGCCAGCAGGCGTTCGTCGCTGCCGGGGGCGAGGGCCTCGAGCCGTTCGGCCAGCGCCACGGCGCCGCGCAGGTCGGCCCCGTTGTAGCGGATGCGGGCCGCCGCGCGCAGGCTGCCGGCGGAAGCGTCCAGCGCCAGCGCGCTGTCGGCGAGCGCGAACGCGCCCTCGGTGTCGCCGGCCTGCAGGCAGGCCTGCGCACCCTTGAGTTCGCAGAAGGCGCGGAACCGGGCCGAGTGCCCGTGCCCCTGCAGCGTGAGGAAGCGGCGCAGTCGCTCGCGGCCGCCCGCCGCCAGCGCCGCAGCGAGCCGTTCGGCCAGCAGCGCCTTCTCTTCGTCGCCCAGCTTCTCACCCCGTGTCTGCACCGGCAACGGCCCCGCATCGTCGGCGGCGGGAACTGCCACTGCGGCGTTCGCCGGCGCCCTGGGCTGCAACGCGTCCAGCGCCTCGTGCATGCGCGCCGTCACGTGCTGCCACGTGCGGCTGGCGAGCACCTCGGTGGCGGCGGCCGCGGCCAGCCGCCGGCCCAGCGGACGGTCGCGTTCCAGCCGCAGCAGGCAGTCGGCCAGCGCCCGCGCGTCGCCCGCCGGATGCACCAGTGCCGTTTCGCCTTCGCGCACCATCTCTTTCAGCGCGGCCACGTCGGAAACGACGAGCGGCACGCGCAGCAGCATGGCTTCGGCCGGCTTGATCGGCGAGACCAGCTGGCAGACCTTGAAGGGCTTGCGCGGCAGGCACAGCGCGTCCATCAGCGCGTAGTAGCGCGCCACCTCGGACGGCGGCACCTTGCCCGCGAAGACGATGCTCTCCGCCAGGCCGGCAGCGGCGGCCTGCGTGCGCAAGGCCGGCAGCGCGTCGCCGTCGCCCACCACCAGCAGGCGCGCGCCGGGAACCGATTGCCGGAGCAGGGCGAGGGCGCTCACCAGTCGTCGAGGCCTTCGTAGCCGATCACGGAACCCACATACCCGGCGACGAAGGCGCCTTCCGCGATGCCCGGCTGGCCGCGAGCGCGGCATCGCGCGCGACGGGCCGCAGCGAGTCCGGGTCGATTGCGTTGGGGGCGAGGCGGATGCGCGCGCGGTCCACGCCGCGCAGCACGAGCTCGTCGGCCGGGGCTGCGGTCAGCGTGAAGACGAGGTCGGCTTCGCGCGCCACCAGCGTTTCGAGCGCGCGTTCGAGCGCGAAACGCTCCGTGCCTTCCCAGCCGGCGATCTTGGACGCCGTGGTGTACTCCCACAGGCCGCGCACCTCGTACACGAACGGCAGCCCCACCGCGCGGGCGGCGAGCAGCGCGGGCAGCGCGGCTTCATGGTTGGACGCGGCCTGGACCGGGGCGGGCCGGAACGCGCGCGCCTCTTCCGCCAGCAGGCGCGCGCATTCCCCGGATGTACTGGTCGGGCGCGGTGCGGCGGCGGTGCGGTCCGGGCAAAGCGAGGTAGTGCACGCCGTCCACTTCGCGCTCGCCCGCATCTTCCGGGGACGCCGCATCGGGGCGATCGGCGGGGTAGCCGGGACGCGTCACGCACAACAGTTCCCGCCCGTGCGCCGCGAGCCCGGCCAGCAGCCCCTGCGTGCGCAAGGTGTAGCCGCTGACGTTGTACGGCAGCGAGCTGGCCGCCACGTAGAGCAGCCGCCCCGGCACCGGATCGAACGCCGGCCGCACGCGACGGGGAGGCACCGCGGGCAGCTGCAGGACCAGCGCGTGCTGCCCTTCGATGTAGCGGCGCCGGTGCTTCTCGGATGCATGCAGCGGCGTGCCGGGCGGCAGCGCGTCGAGCAGCTGCCGCGGCTCCACGATCTGCCCCGCATCGTGCAGCAGGAAGGCGAGCCACTTGGCACGGAACGGCCGCGGCTCGACCGGTTCGCCTCGCGCGCCAGGCGGGCGGCGGCGGCGGCATCCGCGCGCAGCACCAGGCGCGCCAGGCGGGTGAAGGCCGTGGCCAGCTCGGCGGGCGTCTTGGCGCGCCCCCGGGCCGGGGGCTTCGGCGGCCTGCAGGCCCTGCGCCTGCAGCGTGGGTTCCAGTTCGTGCAGCCAGGCGCCGCGCGACGGCGCCCCGGCGGCGCGCGTGCCGCTGCGGCGGGCGCGGACCTCCCGGGCGCAGCGCCCACAAGGCCGACGGCAACGCCCGCAGGCCGCTCCAGTCTTGGCGTCGAGCAGCGCCCGGCCGAGGCGGAACGAGATGGTGTTGCGCGTCGCTTCGGCGCGGCGCTCGGCGCCGATGGCCGCGCCGCGGTAGCGTGTCGCGTCCTGCTGCAGCACGGCAAGCTGCGCGCGCAAGGTGGTGACTGGGCGCGAACGCCCTCGACCGTGGCCTCGGCGGCCGCGAGGTCGCGGCCATGCGCCTTCCGCAGTGCCTGCAGCTCACGCCGGAATTTCTGCAGGTCGATGTCGGCCAGGCGCAGCTTCTGCTGCAGTTCGGCGCGCATCGCCCGCGTCTGTTCGAGGTTGCGGCGGGCGGTGGCCAGCTCGCGGCCCGCCTGCCGGGCCCGCGCTTCGTGCCGGTCGCGGTCGCCGGCCGCGGCGGCGCTTTCCGCCTCGCTCCGCGCCAGTCCGAGCGCGAGCTCTTCCCCCGACGCGCGGGCCGCGGCCGGGTCGCGCCTGAGCGCCTCGACTTCATGGCGATGGCGCTCGTGGGCTTGCGAAAGCCGCTCTTCCCGGCTTCCAGCCGCTCCTCGAGCTGCATGCGCAGCACTTCGCTGCGGCGCAGCCGCTCCGCCGGGGTCGGCGGCGCAAGGTCGTCGGCGCCGGCATCGGGCGCGACGGCGGCAAGAGCGGAATCTCTTTCCCCGGGCTGCATGGCATCGCCTTGCGGCGGTGGCGTGTTGTTCGGCGGATGGGACCGGCGCGCCGCGCGAAGGGCGAAAAGCACATGGCGCGGCGGCGATCGGAAACAGGCGAGGGCCCGCGGCTGGCGCGGCGGCTGCCCGCTTGCAGGGAACCTGATTCCCGGCGGCGGCAGTTTACCGCGTGGAGCGCCGGGCCCGCGTAACCGTCGGCTACCGGGGGAGGGTGAACGTCTTCCCGTTGCAGAAAGACTTCATGGCCTCCTGCACGCCTTCCTTGTAGCCGAGGCCCGAGTCCTTGATGCCGCCGAAGGGCGTCAGCTCGATGCGGTACCCCGGGACTTCCCACACGTTCACCGTGCCGACGTGCAGTTCCTGCGCCAGCTTCGTCGCGTAGTCGAGGCGGTTGGTGCAGATGCCCGAGGAGAGGCCGTACGCCGTGCCGTTGGAGATGCGGATGGCGTCGTCGATGTCGGTGAAGGTGATGATCGGAGAGACCGGCCCGAACGTTTCTTCGCGCACCGGGGGCATGTCGGGCGTGACGCCGTCCAGCACCGTCGGCGCATACAGCGCTCCCTCACGCTGGTTGCCGAGCAGCAACCGGGCGCCGCGCCGCACGGCGTCGTCCACCACGGCCGGAAGTGCGCGGCGGCGCGGGCGTCGATCACGGTGCCCATGTCGTTGGCTTCGTCCATCGGGTCGCCGTGCTTCCAGCCGCGCGTCTTCTCGACCACCATTTCGGTGAAGCGGGCGGCGACGTCGCGCTGCACCAGCATGCGCTTGACGGCGGTGCAGCGCTGGCCGGAGTTCTTGTAGCTGCCCTGCACGGCGAGGTCGCTCGCCTTGTCGAGGTCGGCATCTTCCATCACGATGAGCGGATCGTTCCCGCCCAGTTCCAGCACCATGCGGCGGTAGCCCGCCTTGGCCGCGATGTACTTGCCGATCGACACCCCGCCGGTGAAGGTGACGAGGTCGACGTCGAGGTTCACCAGCATCTCGTCGGCGATCTCCGCCGGGTTGCCGGTGACCACCTGCAGCATCTCCGGCGGCAGGCCCGCCTCGTACAGGATGTCGGCCGGTAGTAGGCGGACAGCGGCACCTTCTCGGAGGGCTTGAGCACCATCCGGTTGTTGGTGGCGACGCTCGGCGCGACCTTGTGGGCCACCCGGTTCATGGGGTGGTTGAACGGGGTGATGGCCGTGATCACGCCCAGCAGCGGCTCGCGCGTGGTGATCACCTTGCGCTTCTTGCCGTGCGGCGTGAGGTCGCAAGAAAACACCGGCCGTCGTCGCGCAGCGCCTCGTTGGCGCCGAACACGAACACGTCGGCCACGCGGCCCACTTCGTACAGCGAATCCTTGCGGCACAGGCCCGATTCGGCGGTGATCAGCCGCGACGCCTCGTCGGTGCGCGCGCGCAGCAGGGCGGCGGCGCGCTGCAGGATGGCCGAGCGCTCGTGCCGCGACAACTGGGCCCGGTAGGCGCGGGCGACGCGGTAGGCCTCGCGCACCTGTTCCACCGTCGCCATGGGCGCGGTGCCGACCCGCTCGCCGGTGTAGGGGTTGAAGACGTCGATGGCGCGCGGGCAGGCGACGCGTTCGCCGGCAATGCGCAGGCGCTCGGCGCGGAAGGTGGCGCTGTCGCGCACCGGTGGGTTGGTCGTCATGCCGGCACCTCCGCCTGACTGTTCCGATGAAGTTCCGGCCGCGGGCGCCGCCTTCCGCGTGCTGCACGATGCGGCGGGCCTCGGCCTCGCCCACGCCGTAGTCGGCGAACGCCGTCTTGACGCCGAGGCCGTGCATGAAGCCGGCCAGGCGCGCGGGGGCCGACGGCAGGCCGGCGGTCGTCGTGCGCAGGGCGGCGGCCAGCGTGCGGTCGCGGTCGGCGCGGCGGCCGATCGCCCGCTCCAGCACCATCGGCAGCACGAAGGAACAGGCGATGCCGTGCGGCAGCCCGTGCCGCAGCGTCATTTCGTACGAGATGGAATGCGCGAGCGCGGTCTTGGTGTTGGAGAACGCCATGCCTGCCTTGAGCGCGGCCAGCGCCATGCGGCCACGCAGGTCGATGTCGCCGAGCTTGCCCATCAGGGCGGGCAGCGTGTCCATCACCTCCTGCACGGCGGCGATGGCGAAGGTGTCCGACATCGGGTTGGCGTTGACGTTCCAGATCGCTTCCAGCGCGTGCGAAAGCGCGTCGAGGCCGCTTTGCAGCGTGACGGACGCGGGCAGCGACAGCATGATCTCGGGGTCGATCACGGCCAGCCAGGGGCGGTCTGCGGCAGGTGCAGCGAGTGCTTGACCTTGCGCTCGCGGTCCCACACCGTCGCCCACGGCGTCACCTCGCTGCCGGTGCCCGCCGTCGTCGGCACGGCGACGAGCGACTTGAAGCGCGTCGGCGCGAACGCGCGCTCGCCGGCGAGGCCCGCCACCAGGTCGGCGAAGCGGTTGGCGTCGTTGCCCACCATCAGCACCTTGGCCGTGTCGATGGCGCTGCCGCCGCCGACGGCCACGATCACTTCGACGTCGGCGTGGTCACGCCAGAAACGTTCCCGTCGCGGTGAGTTCGGCGACGTCGGGGTTGGGCCGCACGTCGTCGATCACGCAGGCGAGCCTTCTGCCGAGCAACGCCTCCACCCGCGCGCGAAGCCCGAGCGCCCGCGCTTCCGGGAAGGTGACGAGGGCCGCGCGTTGCCCACCCAGGGCGCGGCAGCGTGTCCAGCGCGCCAACCCCATACACGCTCTGCACGGGGTTGAAGTAGCTGGTGGTCATCGCGGGCCCCTTCAAGCGGTGACGTGGTTGAGGGCGAGATCGAAGATGTCGAAGTTGCGCAGGCGCCGGCCGGCGACGAGGTCGCGCACGCGGCGGTTGAACAGCAAGGGCACCTTCTGCTCGGAGACGCCGCCATGCGAGCGCAGCGGCACCGTCAGGCCGGTCAGGTCGTGCTCCGCAGAGCGCGTGCCCAGCGTGGTGACGTGGTCGCCGACCACCACCAGTCGCCGATGCGGTCCGGCGGCAGTTCGAAGCGCCGCGCTGCCTCTTCGCGCGTCAGCACGCGTTCGATGCCGTCGCACGCGGCGATGTCGCGCGCGATGGCGCCTGCGTCGGCGCCCGCGGCCAGTACACGGTGGCGAACGAACCCAGCGCGCCGTGGTGCACCACGTACGGGTCGGTGATGGGCAGGATCACGCGGCTGCCGGCGGCGCCGGGCAGGGCGTCGAGCAACTCCTGCAGGAACACCACGCGCGGCTGGCCGGCGGCATCGGTCTTGGGGCTCATGCCGTGGTCGGCGGTCAGCGCGATCACAGCGCCGAGCCGGTCGAGCTGCGCGAGGTAGCCGTCCATCATCGCGTAGAACGCATTGGCGTCGGGAGTGCCGGGCGCGGCCTTGTGCTGCACGTAGTCGGTGGTGGACAGGTACATCACGTCGGGCCGCACGGTCTCGAGCAGGCGCACGCCGGCCGCGAAGACGAACTCGCTCAGGTCGGCGCTGTAAACCGAGGGCACCGGCTTGCCCACGAGCGTGAGCACGTCGGCGATGCCGCCGTCTTCCACCGTCGCCCGGTCGGCCTTCTCCGCCGAAAAGCAGATGCCGCGCAGCTCGTGCCCGAGCAATTTGCGCAGCTTGTCCTTGGCGGTGATCACCGCGACATCCATGCCCGCGTTCGCCAGCGCCGCCAGCAGCGTGGGCGCGCGCAGGTAGGCCGCGTCGTTCATCATCACTTCCTTGCCCGTGGCCGGATCGAGGAAGTAGTTGCCGCAGATGCCGTGCACGCTCGGCGGCACGCCGGTGACGATGGACACGTTGTTCGGGTTGGTGAAGCTGGGCACCACGCAATCGCCCAGCAGCGAGCCGCCGCGCCCCAGCATCTCGCGCAGGAAGGGCGCGACGCCGGCCGAGATGGCCTGCGTGATGTAGTCGGGCTCGCAGCCGTCCACGCAGATCACCACCACCACCGGCTGCGTCGGCAGCCGGTACGAACGGCCGTTGACCGTGACTGTCGTGCGCGCGTCCATCAGCGTCCTCCCTGCTGGATCCACGCCCGCATCTTGCTGCTGGCGTAGTCGGCCGTCATGACCATGGCCACGATGACCGACCGATGCAGGTGGCGGTGTCCTGGTACTGGAACAGCTTCATGCTTCCGACCAGTTCGAAGCCGATGCCGCCGGCGCCGACCATGCCCAGCACCGTGGCCTGGCGCAGGTTGGTTTCGAAGCGGTACAGGATGACGGCGATCCACGAGGTCACCACCTGCGGCAGCACCCCGAAGACGATGATCTGGATCGGCCCGGCGCCGGTGGAACGCAGCGCTTCGATCGGTCCGGCGTCGATGTCCTCGATCGACTCGGCGAAGAACTTGCCGAGCATGCCCGCGCCGTGCAGCGCCAGCGCCAGCACGCCGGGGAAGGGGCCGAGGCCCACGGCCGCCACGAAGATCAGCGCGAGGATGATCTCGTTGATGCCGCGCGCCACGTTCAGCACCTGCCGCGTAAAGTGGAACACCGCCAGGTTCGGCGACAGGTTGCGCGCCGCCGGAAGCACACCGGCACGGCGAGGAAGATCGCCAGCAAGGTGCCCCAAATGGCGATCTGGACCGTCTCGATGGCGGGCTTGACCAGCTTGGCCATGAACTCCCAGTTGGGCGGCAGCATGCGCGAGAGGAAGTCGCCGATCCGGGCAGGCCCTTGTACAGCTCGGTCACGCTCACCGGCTGCCGTGGCCGGCCCAGCCGATCACGCCGAAGCCGACGACCGTGGCCAGCACGTATTTCCACCAGCCCGGGTTGCCCGAGCTGCTGCCGATGAGCAGGCGTTGCTTGCCGATGGCGATCATGATTCCTCCGGGGCGGCGTGGCGCAGGGCCGGCGGCGCGGCATGCGCCGGCGCCGGCGACGCGGCATGCGCCGCCTCGGGGGCGGGCGAGGCCGCGGCTTCGACGCCGTCGGGGTAGATGAGGTGCAGCACGTCGTCGGTCAGTTCTTCCGGCGGGCCGTCGAACACGACGCGGCCATGCGCCACGCCGACGATGCGCTGGCCGAACTCGCGCGCGTATTCGACCTGGTGCAGGTTGCACAGCACCGTGATGCCGAAGTCGCGGCTGGCCTGCAGCAGGTACTCCAGCACCGTGCGCGACGTCTTCGGGTCGAGGCTGGCGACGGGCTCGTCGGCCAGGATCACCTTGGGCTGCTGCGCGAGCGCGCGGGCGATGCCCACGCGCTGCTTCTGTCCGCCCGACAAGGTGTCGGTGCGCACGTCTTCCTTCTGCTCGAGGCCGACGCGCGCCAGGCATTCGCGGGCCAGCGCGATGTCGGTGGCGGGGAACAGCTGGAACCACGACAGCGGGCCCGAGAGCGAGCCCAGCCGCCCGGTCAGCACGTTCTTCAGCACCGACAGGCGCGGCACCACGTTGTAGTGCTGGAAGATCATCGCGACGTCGCGGCGCAGGCGGCGCACGCTCGCGCGGTCGGCGGCCGCGACCGGCCGTCCACGCGCACCTCGCCGCGCGTGGGCAGCGTCAGCTGGTTGATGCAGCGAAGCAGCGTGGACTTGCCGGCGCCCGACGCGCCGAGGATGACGACGAACTCGCCGCGCTCGACGTGCAGGTCGATGTGGTGCAGCGCCTCGAAATCGCCGTAGCTCTTGGACAGGCCACGGATGTCGATCACTTCATCTTCCTCAGGTCCAGTTCAGCACCTTGGCGGTGTGCGGATCACGTTGTAGGCGGCGTCGTTGGTCGGGTGGAAGCCGTTCAGCAGGCCCCGGTCGGACCACGGGATGTCCTTGACCTGCAGGAAGGCGGCCTGCACGCGCTTCTTCAGGTCGGCCGGCAGGTCCTTGCGCCACACGGTGGGCGACTCGGGGATCGGGTCCGACTTCCAGACCTCGACCAGTCCTCGCGCTTGGCCAGGCCCTTGGCGATGGCGGCGTCGAGGATGCGGTCGGCGATGCAGGCGGCGTCGACCTTCTTGTTCTGCACGGCGATGGCGCTGGAGTCGTGCGAGCCGGAGAAGATCACGCGGCCGAAGTCCTTGTCGGGATTGAAGCCCGCCTTCATCAGGCCGGCCTTCGGGAACAGGTGGCCGGAGGTGGAGCTCGGGTCGACGAAGGCGAAGGTCTTGCCCTTGAGGTCGGCCACCGTCTTGATGCCGGTGTCCTTGTGCGTGATGATCTGCGAGTGGTAGAAGCTGCGGCCCGCCTTCTTGGTTTCGGCGACGGCGAAGGCCTCGATGTCGGCCACCGTGGTGCCCAGCACGTACGAGAACGGGCCGAGGTAGGCGACGTCGAGCCGCTTGGACCGCAGCGCCTCGATCACGCCGTTGTAGTCGGCGGCCACGAAGGGCTGCACCGGCATGCCCAGCGCCTTGGACAGCATGTCCATCATGGCCTGGCTGTTGGCGATCATGGCGCGCGAGTCTTCGGACGGGATCAGGCCCACGCGCAGCGTGGTGACCTGCTGCGCGGCGGCGCGGCCGGTGACGGCGAGCAGCGGAGCGCCGACGGCGGCGGCTGCCGAGGGGTGCGGCGGGAAAGCTTCATGTGGATCTCCAGTGTTGTTGGGCGCAACTCTCAGTCTCCCCGATGGCATTCTCGTGACACCGATGTATTCCCCCAATTCAATTATTTCGCCGTTTGTATATAAGGAACCTATGGATCGTCCGGGATAACACCGAGCCATGCGCCTGACCCAACTACGTTCGTTCTATGCCGTCGCCCGCGCCGGCAGCTTCACGCGCGCGGCCGAAAGCCTGCACGTGAGCCAGCCCACCATCACCACGCAGGTGCGCTTCCTCGAGGAGAGCTACGACGTGGAGCTGTTCCACCGCAGCGGCCGCCGCGTGCGCCTGACCGAGATGGGCGAGCAGCTGATGCAGGTGGCGCAGCAGATCTTTTCGCTCGAAGCCGACGCGGTGGAACTGCTCAAGGACGCCGGCGAGCTGCGCACCGGCCACCTGCGCGTGGCCGCGGTCGGTCCGCACCACGTCACCCGGATGCTGGTGGCGTTCACGCAGCAGTATCCGGCGATCAAGGTGACGGTGAGCACCGGCAACTCCAGTTCGGTGCTGGAGCGGCTGGTGAACTACGACGCCGACGTCGGCGTGCTGGCGCAGACGGTGGCCGACGAGCGCTTCCTCTCGGTGCCCTTCAGCCGCCACCCCGTCGTGATCATCGCGCCGTCGGCGCATCGCTTCGCCCGGCGCCGCAGCATCCGCATGGCGGACCTCGAAGGCGAACGGCTGATCATGCGCGAGCGCGGCTCCACCACGCGCAGCGAGCTGGAGCGGGCGCTGGCCGAAGCGGGCGTCGCGGTCGACGTGGTGATGGAAGTCGCCAGCCGCGAGGTGATCCGCGAGGCCGTGCTGCAAGGGCTCGGCATCGCGGCGGTGTCCTCGGTGGAGTTCGTGCCCGGCCCGGGCCTGCATGCGGTCAAGATCGCCGGCGCCGAGGTGTTCACCTATGCCCACGTGCTGTGCCCGGCGGAGCGGCGCGAGATGCGGATGCTGCGGGCCTTCTTCGACACCATCGAGCCGATCGCGGCGAGCTGGCGCACCCGCGCGCGGGCGGCGGCCTGACATGCAGATCTTCGACGACTACCTCGGTCCGCAAAGCTTCCGGGCGCTGTGCCGGGGCTTGCAGGCGCCGGATTTCCCCGGGGCACCACGCGCGTGCTGACGGGGGCCCCCGGCGCCCACCGGCCCCGGAGGACAACAACCAGCAGGTGCACGGCTTCTTCCTGAGCAAGGGCAACCTGCGCCACGAATCGCATTTCCTGCCGCTGCTGCGGCCGCTGCTGAAGAAGCTCGACCCCATCGAGCTGTACCGCATCAAGCTGAATCGCACCGCGCGCAACACGCGGCACGTCGAATACGGGCTGCACGTGGACATCCGGCGGCCCGACGCCACCACGGCGATCTTCTACCTGAACACCAACAACGGCTACACGCTGTTCGAGGGCGGACGGCGGGTGGACAGCGTCGCGAACCGGCTGGTGCTGTTCGACACGCGCGTGCGGCACACCGGCGCCTCGTGCACCGACGCCGACTGGCGGATGGTGCTCAACATCAACATGCTGCTGCCGCCGGAGCGGCGTCCGGGCTGATCAGCGCGCCAGCAGCTCGTCGCCGATCACCACCGCGTCGATCTCCGATTCGGCGAACAGCTGCCGCGCATGGTCCGGGTGCGCCGCGATCGGCTTGCCGGCCAGGTTGAGGCTGGTGTTGGCGAGCACCGGGCAGCCGGTGCGGTCGTGGAAGGCTTCCAGCAGCCCGGCGAACACGCGGTTGGCGGCGCTGTCCACCGCCTGCACGCGGCAGCTATGGTCGACGTGCGTGATTGCCGGGAAGGCGCCGGGCTGCCGCACCGGCAGGACTGCAGCATGAAGGCGTCCTGCGCGCCTGCGAAGTGCGTGTCGTGGAGGCGCCGCAGGACCGAAGCGCCGAACGGGCGGTAGGGCTCGCGCCGCTTCACCCGGTTGAGCAGGTCCTTGCCTTGCGGCAGGCGCGGGTCCATCAGGATGGACCGGTTGCCCGAGGCGCGCGGACCGATCTCGCCGTGGCCCCGGTACCAGCCGACCACCTTGCCGGCGGCCAGCAGGCGCGTGGCCGCTTCGACCGTCGCGCCGCTCGGCGGCGGTACCGCGGCGTCGGCCTGCGCGAACGGGAAGCCGGGCAACTCCAGCGGAGGGAGGCCGTGCTGCCGCCGCAGCCATTCGATGCCGCCGAGGCTCAGGCCCTCGTCGGAGGCGTGGGGCGGCACCACCAGGTTGGGGAAGTGCGCGCGCAGCATGCTGTTCCACATTACGTTCTGGGCCACGCCGCCCGAATAGGAAACGACGTCGCCGGGGGCCGCGTGGCGCTGGAAGAACGCCACCAGCATGCGGCCCATCCGGAGGTGCACGGTGGCGATCCAGTCGAGGAGGCTGAGCCCGCCGACCAGCGCGTCGCCGCGCCAGGCGTGCCAGTGCTCCACGGACCAGATGTCGCGCAGCTGCTCGAACCCGAAACGGTCCAGCCAGGCCAGGTAGCCGGGATCGACCGTGCCGTACGCCTGCAGCCCCATCACCTTGCCGGCGATGTCGTTGTAGTGGCCGTACTGGACGCCCAGCAGCTTGCCGGCCTCGCGCATGCCCCAGCCGATCGAGCCGTTGCGGACGTGGCCGCGCGCCACCGGGGCCTCTCCGCGGTACACGCTCCACGGCCGGGTATCGCCCAGCCCATCGATCACCACCTGCACGTCCGGGGTGCGCTGTTCGAGCATCCGGTGCTCAGGGCGTGCGAATAGTGGTGGCTGATCAGCCAGCCCCGCCGCACCCCGGTGGTCGCAGACGGCCGCCGGCAGCCGCTCGGCCTTGGAACCGTCGGTGACGAGGCGGCCGAGCAGGTCTCCCGGCAGGGCCGCCCGCAGCCCTGCGGGAAGAGCGCCCGGGTCGAAGGTGAACACGACGTCGTCGACCGCGCCCGTCTCTCGGCCAAGCGCCGCCTCGGCCGCCGGCTTCCAGTCCGGAAGGTGCTCGAAATGGAATCTTTTTTCTGCGCGAACCGTTCATATTTCACGAATTGCAGCCGGTTCCCGTCGAAATACGTCAGGTTGGCGTCATGCGGCGGGATCGAGACGGCAAGCAGGTTCATGGACGGGGGGCCAAGCGGGGCGCGAATGCAGAGGATTCTGCAAGGCGAATACAGAGAATTCCTACATGGATCATGACGTAAGTCCCACTCGAGGATGAATTGCGTTCCCACAACGAGGTAGGACTGGTCCGATAGGTACGCCCCCTATATAGTCGTGACCGCTCGTAACGGGAATTGTTTGCCGCGTCCAGGTAATTCTTTCCCGTTACACGCATTGCTTTCTGCAAACGGAAGATTGCAGGAGACCGGCCGGGCTCGCCTGGCGCTAGACGGGTATCGCACAAATGAGAGCAAAAAGAACGAGCATCGCCAACCGCCTGCGGGAGGCTTTCCGGCTGGAACCGCTGGAACCACGCGTTCTCCTGTCAGCAGACCCGGTCCTCGGTGCCGCCCGCACCGTGATGCTTCCCGACCGCGACGACGACCAGCTCTCCGTCGAAGCCTATGACAGCGCCTACCGGGTGGTGGCGCAGCAGGCGACCCAGTCTTCCAGCACGGTCGTCGCCCAGATCCTCCGGCAGGCGAGCCAGTCCCGCGGCATGGTCGAGTTCGCGGTGGACAGCGCGGCCTTCGACCTCGCCAACTACGACGACCGCCTGGCCTTCCCGGAAGGCGCCTTCGTGGTGCAGGACGGCCAGGTCATGGGCGGCAGCGGCGACATCGCGCTCGACGTCTTCAACGACGGCACCATCTCTCCCGGCTACTCGCCCGGCTACCAGAACTACGGCACCTTCACCCAGAGCCAGTCCGGCACGCTCGTCATCGAGATCGGCGGAACCACCGCCGCGACGCAATTCAACACCGGCGACTCGCGCTACGACGTCGTCGACGTGGCCGGGCTGGCCACCCTCGACGGTTCGCTGGACCTGGCGCTGTACGGCACCGGCTACGCGCCGTCCGAAGGCGACATCTTCGACATCATGAGCTTCGGCTCGGTGTCCGGCCGGTTCGACACCGGCACCGGCTTCATCCAGAAGGATGCCGGCATCTGGTTCGAGATCGACGAGCTCTCCGACGGCCTGCGCCTCACCGCGCACGAGATCGACGACACCACGGCGCTGCTGCTCGACTTCGTGCCCAGCAACAGCCTCGACCAGCTCGGCCTGCTGCTCAACAACCACTACTTCACCGACGTCGACCCGTTCGGCTTCAGCGGCCGCATCAGCGTCGGCAGCAACATGTGGGTGGACGGCACGTTCACCGTGGGCTACGACGGCAACGAGACCATCGCCAACCCGAACGGCGGCGGCACGCTCGAGGTCGACTACTGGAAACTGAGCATCGAGGACGGCACCGGCTGGATGGGCCCGGACGCCGACGATCCGGACAGCTGGGGCTTCACGCTCGACGACGTCGACCTCGGCCTGCTGCTGGTCGACGTGACCGACCCGGCCAGCGACCTCGGCTGGGTGTTCGCCGAAGGCTCCGTCGGCGGCGCTTCCGCCGTCATGGGCCCGCTGACGATCGGCGTCGGCGCCGGCGGCACGCCGCTGGCCTTCGCGACCGGCCGGGCGCTGGGCACCGTGGGCGGCGCGCCCGCCGACAAGGTGCTGGACCTGTCCGGCGCCGCGGCGATCGACGTCGGCGGCGGCCACGTCTTCGACAGCGACGGCCAGCGCGGCGAATACCTGCTGCTCTCCGGCGCGCTGCAAGCCAGCCTGGACGGCACCGGCATCGGCCTGTCGGGCGAGATGGGCATCTCCATCGACGACACCGCCTTCCTCATCGCCGCGAGCAACGTCACCGCCTCCTTCGCGGCGGGCGGCCCGGAAGTCGGCATCACCGACGGCGAATTCGGCCTGGTGAGCAGCGCCGACGGCGTGGCCATGGAAGCCCGCGGCGCGGCCCACCTCGACGCCGAAGACTTCGTCATCTCGGCGCAGTCGGTCCGCTTCGCCTACAACAGCACCGACAAGGCCTTCACCGGCACCGAACTGGCCTTCGCCGGCGACTACAGCTACACCTTCGGCAACCTGCCGGCCGGCCCGAACCAGCTGGCGGTGTCCGCCACCGGCGTCGAAGCCGACCCGGGCGGCGGCCTGTCGATCAGCGGCGACTTCGGGTTCCAGCGCAACGCGGCCGACAACACGATGGCCGTGCTCGGCCAGAACGTGGCCGCGCAGGTTTCCGCCGGCGACTTCCAGCTCGGCATCGGCGATGGCGAACTGGCGCTGCTGGTGCACGCCGACGGCCTCGCGCTCGAAGCCAGCGGTGCGCTGGCGGCGAGCGTGGGCACCGCCGTGTCCCTCTCGGCCGACACCGTGGTCCTGCGCGTCAACCAGCGCGGCACGAGCGTCGCCAACCAGACCATCGATGCGGGTGACCTCACCCACACGTTCTCCGCCGACATGGGCGCCAACGCCCACGACCCGGCGCTGGGCGGCGCGGAGATCGTCATCGGCGACTTCCTGCATGCCAGCGGCGACCGGCCGTGAGTTGGGGCGACACCTCCACGCTCGACCCGGCCGGCGGCGGCACGGTCGAAGTGCGGCAACTGCTGATCGGCGGCACCGGCCTGGCGGGCCAGTCGGCATCAACACCGGTAGCGACGACTTCATCGGCTTCGGCGCCAGCGACGTCACCTTCGCGCTGGGCCTCTTCACCGAAGCGGCCAACGACGCGCGCGGCTGGCAGGCGCTCAAAGCCGTCACCGGCCGCGTGGCCTTCGAAGGCATCGACGGCCTCGAGATGTCGGCCGACAGCCTGGACGTGGTGATCAACCGCGCCACCACGCCGGGTGACCACGTCCTCGATTTCTCCGGCAACTCCGTGCTGGTCGCGACCGGCCCCGACAGCGAAGTCGAGTTCGACATGGACGGCGCGCAGGGCGACCTGCTGCAGGCGTCCGGCACGATCGACGTCGACATCTTCGGCTTCTTCCAGGCTTCGGGCGGCTTCGCTTTCGGCCGCAGCGACGCGTCGCTGACGCTGTCCGACGGCGAAGTCGTCGACACGCAGCTGTTCACCCCGGGCGCCGCCAACGTCGAAGCCTTCATCGGCACCGGCGGCGGCAACGAGGACCGCGTGGGCCTCGACCTGCACGGCGTCGAATTCGGCCCGGCCCTGGCCACCACCGACCGCGCCGACCCGGCGCGCAGCTGGACCAGCCTGAGCGCCACGGCGGCCGGCATCGAAGTGGCCGGCATCGAGGGCCTGACCCCCGCCGCCTCGAACCTCGGCGTGAGCGTCAACAGCGCCAGCCTGCAGGGCGGGCCCGTGGTGGATTACGCGGCGCAGTCCGTGGTGGTGCCCACCGGCGGCACCGGCATCACGCTCAACATGGACGGCCAGCGCGGCGAATTGCTGGAAGCGCGCGGCACCATCGAGGTCGACGCCTTCGGCTTCTTCCGTGTGGTGGGCAGCTTCGCGGTCACCAAGTCGACCGAGCAAGTGACGCTCGACGACGGCACCGAAGTCGAAGTCGGCGCGCTGACGATCGGCGCCGACGGTGTCGATGCGTTCGTGGGCATGAACCACGGCACGCCGGACGCGGTCGGGATCGAGCTCGAAGACGTCGGCTTCGCGCTGGCGCTGCTGCGCGAGAACCTCCCGGCCTCCAGCCCCACGGTGGCGCGCCAGTGGAGCGCGCTGCAGGCCGGCGCCGGCCGCGCCGAACTGGTCGGCGTGACCGGCATCGAAGCCAAGGCGACGTCGGTGCAGGTGCAGTTGAACCGCGCCGACGCCAACGGCCACGTGATCGACTTCTCGGCCAGCCCGCTCGAAGTGGCGACCGGCCCGGGGCTGGGCGTGTCGCTCGACCTCGACGGCGAAGACGGCGCCATGATGAGCGCCGCCGGCGAATTCGCCATCGACGTGCGCGGCTTCTTCCGTGCGTCCGGCAGCCTCGCCATCGAGCGCCGCACCGAAACGCTGCACATCGCCGACCTGGCTTCGACCCCGGGCGTGGACGAATCCGGTGAAGTCGACGTCGACCTGCTGACGCTGGGCGGCACCGGGCTCGACGCCTTCGTGGGCGTCGGGGGCGGCACCGCCGATGCACTGGGCGTCGCGATCAGCGGCGTCGAGTTCGGCCCGGCCATGGCCGGGAGCAGGGCGGCACGCGCGCCGGAACAGCCTGCAGGCTTCCGCCGAATCGGTCGCGCTCGTCGGCATCGACGGCCTCACGCTCTCGGGCGACAGCCTGGCCGTGGCGGTCAACTCCGCCGCCGCCGACGGCACCGTGCTCGATTACGCGGACGAAGCGCTCGACATCGTCACGGGCCCCGGTCCCGACGACATGCTGTCGCTGGACCTCGACGGCAGCGCCGGCGTCATGCTGCGCGCCACCGGCCACGCGAAGCTCGACGTGTTCGGCTTCCTGCAGGTCGAAGGCGGCTTCGCGGTCGAAAGCCGCACCCACACGCTCACGCTGGCCGACGACACGGAAGTCACCGTCGACCTCGTGACGGTCGGCCTCGACAGCGTCGATGCCTTCGCCGGTGTCAACGGCGGCACCGCCGACGCGCTGGGCCTCGCCCTCACCGACGCCAGCGTCGCCGTCGCGCTGATGCGCGAGCAGGGCGGCACCCGCTCCTCGGACCTCGGCCTACGCCACCGCCGGTTCCGCCGGCCTGGTGGGCATCGAGGGCCTGACGCTGACGGGCGAGCAGCTCGAAATCGTGGTCAACCGCGCCGGCGATCCGCTCGACGAGGTCGCCGACTTCTCCGGCGCCCACAAGCTGACCGTGGCCACCGGCGCCGACGCCAGCATGGACCGGAAGCCGATGGCGACCTCGGCACGCTGCTGCGCGCCTCGGGCCACCTGAAGCTCGACCTGTTCGGCTTCGTGCAGGCCGAAGGCGACCTGTTCCCCGACAAGCGGAACCGGGAGGTGACGCTGTCCGACGGGACGGTCCTGCAGACCGACATGCTGGCCATCGCCGGCGCGGACATCGACGCTTTCGTCGGCGTCGACGGCGGCACCGATGGCGCCACCGGCCTGCAGATCGAGGACTTCGATTTCGCACTGGCCATGTTCACGGCGAAGGACGATGCGACCCGCAGCTGGACGTCGCTGCAGGCCTCCGCCGGCGCCGCCGGCCCGGGTCGGCGTCGACGCGGTCACCGTCAAGGCGACCAACGTCCAGTGTTCGTCAACCGGCCGCGCTGCCCGACGACGAAGTGGTGGACTTCTCCGCCGACGCGACCGTTCTGACCCTCGGCGGCACCGAGTTCTCCATGGACGGCGGCAGCGGCGAGCTGCTGCGCGCCACCGGCGATCTCGAGATCGACGTGGCCGGCTACTTTCACGTGGAAGGCAGCTTCGGGATCGAATCGCGCACGCAGGAAGTGACGCTGTCGGACGGCAGCGTCATCACCGTGAAGGTGCTGTCCATCGGCGGCGAGGGCATCGATGCGTTCGCCGGCATGTCCGGCGGCACCGACGACGCCGTCGGCCTCGAACTGGGCAACGTCGACTTCGCCCTGGCGCTGATGACGGACACGGCGGACGCGACCCGCAAGTTCACCGCGCTGCAGGCCTCCGCCGGCCTGGCCGGCTTCATCGGCATCGACGACCTGGTCGTCAGCTCGAGCGACCTCAAGGTCAACATCAACCGCGGCGTGACCATCGCCGCCCGCGACGCCCAGACGATCTCGCAGAACACGCTGCTCGAACTGGACGTCGCCGCCACCACCGGCACCCTGCGCTTCACGCGCGGCGGCGACCAGGCGGACATCACGCTCGACCCCAAGGCCGGCAACGCCCGGTCCTGGCGCAGCTGACCTCCGCGCTCGAGTCGCTCACCGGCATCGGCGCCGGCAACGTCGTCGTCAGCGGCAACCGCATCGGCGGCTACACCGTCGAATTCACCGGCGACCTGGCGGGCGAGAACGTCACCGGGCTGGCCGTGCAGATCCCCGCCGCGGGCGCCAGCACCAGCGTCACCACGACGCGCCCGGCCCAGCCGGCGTCGACGAGATCAAGCAGATCACGATCGAGCACCTGCGCGACACGCCCGTCGTGGACGTGAGCGTGACCGAGGTGCTGGCGACGATGCTGGGCCTCAACGAGATCAAGAGCCTCGTCTTCACGACGCCCTACAGCACCAAGGGCGACTTCCAGCTGACGCTGAACGGTTCGTCGTCAGACCGTCCGCTACGTCCAGAACGACGTCGAGAACAACAAGACCCGCCTGAAGAACGCCATCGCGCTGCTGCTCGGCGCGCCTCCGGCCGACATCGTCGTCACCTTCGTCGACGGCCAGTTCACCGGCGGCCACCGCTACGACATCGAGTTCCGCGGATCCGGGGCGTTCCAGAACATCGGCGACATCACGGTCGGGGAGAACCGGCGGGCGCCATCCTGTCGTCCACCCAGCGCCGGGGCGTGGATTCGCGCGGCGAGACGCAGCGCGTGCTGATCGACACCACCGCCACCGGCGGCTCTGACCTCAGCCTCAAGCGCAACAACGTCACCTACACCACCTCCGGCCTGCGGATCGGCGCGACGGCGCAGCAGGTGCAGGACGCACTGAACGCCGCGCTCGGCAGCGCCGGCTCGGTCTCGGTCGCCATGGACGGCGACGCCTACCGCGTGACCTTCGGCGGCGCGCTCGCCAGCGCGAACGTCGCCAACCTCCGTGTCGCGCTCGACCTCGACGCCGCCACCCCGAGCGGCAGCTTCACGATCACCCACGACGGCCTGACCACCGCGGCCATCGCCTACAGCGACGACGCGGCCACCCCGCCGCCAACATCCGAGCCGCACTGGAAGCGCTGGGCAACATCGGCGCGGGCAACGTCGCCGTCACCGTCGATGCCTCCGACGCCCGGTTCGAGAACTACCGCCTCGCCTTCCGGGGCGCGCTCGCCGGCCGCAACATCGCCGACTTCGTCACCGACTACGCGAACCTCGACAACGCCACCGCCGCGCCGTTCGAAGTGCGCGCCGGCCGCGCGGCTGTCGCCGAGGAGCAGCGCGTCGTCATCGACAGCGCCGCCGCCGAAGCCAGCTTCACCCTGACCTTCACGCACGGCGGCGTCGACTACGTCACCGATGCGATCTCCACCGGCGCCACCACCGCCGACGTGCAGGCCGCGCTCGACGCCGCCTTCGCCGGCATCGCCGGCGCCGCGATCGACGTGGTCGCCTTCAGCGGCAAGAGCCTCACCGTGCGCTTCGGCGGCAGCCTCGCGGGCACCGACGTGGCCACCCTGCAGGCCGACGCGGGCACCCGGCCGGCGCCGCCGAACTCACCGTGCTGCAAACCGGCTCCACCGAAACCATCGAGGCCGCGCCGGCCGTGGACGTGGTGGTGGACTTCAGCGCCGACGCGACGGACCTCACGGTGCCCACCGGCAGCGATCCGGGCCAGAATTCACCTTCACGCTGGACGGCGCGCGCGGCAACCTGACCGAAGCCAGCGGCAACCTGCTGATCGACGCCTTCGGCTTCTTCCAGCTCGACGGGTTCTTCACCTTCAGCAGCGGCTATGGCGGCGTCACGCTGGCCGACGGCTCCGTCGTCGACGCCCAGCTGGTCACGCTCGGCGGCAGCGGCAACGCCTTCGTCGGCGTCGGCGGCAACAGCGAGGACGGCGATGCCGTCGGACTGCGCCTGTCGGACGTGAACTTCGGCGTCGTGCTGGCCACCGACCGCCAGGACACCACCCGCAGCTGGACCAGCGTGCAGGCCAAGGCCGGCAGCGTGGCGTTCGAAGGCATCGACGGCACGGAGATCAGCGCCACCGAGCTGAACGTCACCATCAACCGCGCCGCGGCCGACCTGTCCGTGATCGACTACGCCCAGCAGCAGCTGGAGATCGACACCGGCACCGACGACGGCATCACGTTCGACATGGACGGCTCGCGGGGCGCGCTGCTGGAAGCCAGCGGCTACCTCACGATCGACGCTTTCGGCTTCTTCCGTGGTCGAAGGCGGCTTCGCGCTGACCAAGAGCACCGAGACGGTGACGCTGAGCGACACCACCGAGGTCGAGGTCGACCTGCTGACCATCGGCGCGTCGGGCGTCGACGCCTTCGCGGGCATCAACGGCGGCGACGACGACGAACTCGGCCTGCGCATGACCGACGCCAACTTCGCGCTGGCGATGATGCGCGAACACCTCGGCGTGGGCGTCACGACGCCGGCGCGCAGCTGGATGGGCCTGCAGGCCAGTGCCGGCGCGGTCGAACTGAAGGGCCTGGAACAGGTCGAGTTCTCGCTGACCGGCCTCGAGGTCATGGTCAACCGTCCGGACGTGCCGCTCGGCGGCACGGTCGTCGACTTCGCCGCTTCGCCGCTCGAAGTGTTGACCGGCCCCGGCATGCACATGACGCTGGGCATGGACGGCGCCGACGGCGAGCTGCTGCGCGCCACCGGCCATGCCACGCTCGACGTGCTCGGCTTCTTCGTGTCGAAGGCGACTTCGCCTTCGAGAAGAAGACCGGCTTCGTGACCCTCGCGGACGACGAAGCGACCGCGAACGTGGACGAATCCGCCACGCCGGTCGCGATCGACCTGCTGACGGTCGGCGCCAGCAACCTCGACGCCTTCGCCGGCATCGACGGCGGCACCGATGCGGCCCCGGGCCTGCAACTCTCCGGCGTCGAGTTCGGCCTGGCCCCTGATGGCCGACCAGAACGCGCCGGCCCGCAAGTGGATGGCGCTGCAGGCGTCCGCCGCTTCCGCCGGCTTCGTCGGCGTGGACGGCCTGGTGATCGCCGGCGAGTCGCTGTCGGTGCAGGTCAACAGCGCGGCCGCCGACGGCTCGATCGTCGACTTCGCGGCCGATGCGCTCGAAGTCGCCACCGGCACCAGCAGCTTCCTGACGCTGGACATGGACGGCGCCGACGGCGAACTGCTGCGCGCCACCGGCCACCGGCCGTGGACATCTTCGGCTTCTTCCGGCCGAGGGCGATTTCGCCATCGAGAAGAAGAGCAGCGAAGTCACGCTGTCCGACGACGCGGCGGTGAAGGTCGGCGTCGACCTGCTGACGATCGGCGCCACCGGCCTCGACGCCTTCGCCGGCATCAACGGCGGCACCGACGACGCGCTGGGCCGGCGCTCGACGACGTCGAATTCGGCCTCGCGCTCATGAGCGAACGCGTCGCGCCGGGCGCCGCCGCCGGCCGCAGCTGGACCAGCCTCAAGGCCGGCGCGGCGAGCGTCGCCTTCGTGGGCATCGAAGGCATCGAAGTCGAAGCCACCAACCTGTTCGTCGAGATCAACAAGGGCAGCGTGCCGCAGGGCCCGGTCGTCGACCACGCCGCCACGCCGCTGTTCGTGGCCACCGGCCCGCTGGAGACGGACACCATCAAGTTCGACATGCGCGGTTCGCGCGGCGAGCTGCTGCGCGCCGGCGGCGAGCTCGACATCGACCTGTTCGGCTTCGTGCAGATGACGTCGGAGTTCGCGTTCGAGAAGTCGAGCACGCACGTGGTGCTGAACGACCCGGCGGCGACCGAGGTCGAAGTCGACCTGCTGACGCTGGGCGCGAGCGGCGCGCGCCTGTTCGCCGGCGTCAACGGCGGCACCGACGACGCGATGGGCCCGGAGTTGACGAACGTCGACTTCGCGCTGGCCATGATGAGCGACAAGGCGATGCCTTCGCGCAAGTGGACGGCGATGTACGCGGACGTCGGGTCCGCCGGCTTCGTCGGTCTCCCGGGCTTCGAGCTGGCGGTGACGGACCTCGAACTCGAGATCAACCGCGCCAGCGCCGTCGACGGCACCGTCGTCGACTTCCGTGCCAGCCCGCTGCCGGTCAGCATCGGCGACGTCGAGACGCTGGACCTGGCGCTCGACGGCAGCAAGGGCGACTCGCTCAAGGCCACCGGCCACCTGACCATCGCGGTCGGCGGCTTCTTCACGGTGGACGGCGAGTTCGGCATCGAGAAGCGCTCGCAGAAGGTCACGCTGTCCGACGGCAGCGAGATCGACGTCGACCTGCTGTCCATCGGCGGCAGCGGCATCGACGCCTTCGCCGGCATCAACGCCGACAGCGAAGACGAGGGCGACCGCCCGGGCCTGGGGCTGGGCGACGTGGACTTCGCGGTCGCGCTGATGACCGACAAGGCCAACCCCGCGCACAAGTACACCGCCGTGCAGGCGAGCGCCGGCCTGGCCGCTTTCGTCGGCATCGAGGACATGACCCTCGAGGTCTCCGACTTCTCGGTGGACATCAACAAGGGCGTGCTGGTCGCGGCCGTTCCGCCGTCGGTCATCAAGGTCAACACCCAGCTCGGCCTGCAGATCGACGCGGCCACCGGCTCGGTCGAATTCCAGAAGGGCGCGACGACGGCCACCGCCGCCGTCGGCAGCGCGCTGAGCAACGCGCAGGTCATCGCCAACCTCAAGGCGGCCATCGGCTCGCTCGCCGGCGTCGGCGCTTCCAACGTGCAGGTCACCGGCACGCGCATCGGCGGCTACACCGTCGAATTCATCGGCACGCTGTCGGGCGTCGACGTCACCGGCATCACCGCCAACGCCGGGGCCGTGTCGGCCAGCGGCAGCGTGGCCGCCACCGTCCCGGCGCAAGGCGGCGTGGACGAAGTCAAGCAGATCACGATCGAGGCGCTGCGCGGCGACGTGCCGGCGGTCGACGTGAGCGTCACGCAGGCCGTGGCGATGGCGCTGGGCGTCAGCGAGATCAAGTCGCTGGTCTTCAGCACGCCTTACAGCACGACCGGCACGTACACCATCGCGCTGGCCGGTGGCGGCTCGCCGCAGACGGTGCGCTTCCACCAGAACGACGTCGAGAACAACAAGGCGGCGATCAAGAAGGCGCTGCAGGACCTGTTCGGCGTGACGGCCGGCATCACGGTCAGCTTCGACCAGAACCACCGCGGCGGCCATCGCTACGACATCGCCTTCAGCGGCACCACGCCAACCGGAACATCGCCGACATCGAGGTCGTCGAGGCCCTGTCCGGCGACATCACGCCGCTGACCAAACGCGCGGGCTCCGTCGCCACCGGCGAGACGCAGCGGGTCGAGATCGCCACCACCGGCACCGGCACCTTCCAGCTCAAGCTGCGCCACGTCAACCAGACGTACACCACCGCCGACCTGGCGCTCGGCGCCGATGCGTCCGACGTGCAGGCGGCCCTGCTGGCCGCCACCACGAGCGGCGGCGGCCTGCTGTCGCAGCACGGGGACATCAGCGTCACCGAAGTGGACGGCGCCTACCTGGTGGCGTTCGGCGGCGGCTTCGCCGGCCGCGACATCTCCAACCTGCAGGTCGCCGTGGCGCTGGACGCCTCCGGCCCCAGCGGCAGCTTCACCATCGAGCACGACGGCGAGACGACGCAGGCGATCGCCTATGCCGCCGACGCCACCACGATGGCCGGCAACATCCGTGCCGCCCTCGAAGCGCTGGACAGCATCGGCGCCGGCAACGTGCTGGTGGCCGCGCTGGCCTCCGCGCCGGGCTCGCAACTGGCCAACTTCAGCGTGACGTTCCGCGGCGAGCTCGCCGGGCGCGACATCGCCGACTTCACCACCGACTTCTCCGGCCGGTGAACGCCACGGCCACGCCGTTCGAAGTGCGCAAGGGTGCCGGCGCCGTCGCCGAGCAGCAGCGCGTCACCATCACCACCAACGCCCGTGAAGCGAGCTTCGTGCTCGAGCTCGACCACGCAGGCGTCACCTACACGACCGGCGCGATCTCGATCGGCGCCACGCTGGCCGAGGCGCAGGCGGCGGTCGATGCCGCGTTCGAAGGCCGGCCGGCGCCGACGTCGAAGTGGTTTCGTTCAGCGGCAAGCGCATGACGGTGCGCTTCGGCGGCAGCCTGGAAGGCGTGGACGTCGGCACCATGACCGTGGCCGTCACGCCGGAAGGCGGCGCCGCGGGCCTGAAGCGATCCGCGCGGGATCCACCACCAACGACATCGACGGCGCCGACGCCAAGACCGTGGTCGTCGACTTCACCGAGACCGACCTCACCGTCGCCACCGGCATCGACTCCGAGTTCACCTTCACCCTCGACGGCACGCGCGGCGAGATGATGGAAGCGGCGGGCACGCTCGACATCGACATCTTCGGCTTCGTGCAGGTCGAGGGCGAGTTCGTCATCACCAAGGACACCCGCACGGTGCAGCTGGCCGATGCGACGGACACGATCCAGTCGACGACGCTGGCGATCGGCGCCTCGAACGCCCGCGCTTTCGCGGGCGTCGACGGCGGCACCGACGAAGCCATGGGCTTCGAGATCACCGACGGCAATTTCGGCCTGGCGCTGCTGAGCGACAAGACGGACCCGACGCACACCGGATGGCCCTGAAGGCCGACGTGGGCACTGCCCACATGACGGGCTTCGAAGACTTCGTCACGCTGAGCGCCGAAGACATCTCGGTCGAGATCAACCGCGCGGGCGCCCGGGGGGCGGCCCGGTGATCGATTTCGGCTCGCTGCCCATCACCCTGAAAACCGGCGACACGGAAACCGTCGAACTCGACTTCGACGGCGACCGCGACGCGTACACCGCCGTCTCGATCGGCCGCGCGACCCTCGCGATCTCCGACTACATCTACGTCAGCGGCGGGTTCTACTTCGAGCAGACCGGCGGCACGACGGTCGACGTCGTCACCGGGCTGACGAGCAGCTCGCCGGCATCCATCCGCAACAGCCTGGCCAAGGTCGACGGCGTTTCGACGGACCTGTCCACGATCACCGACCTCGCGGTCGACACCACCACGCTGCGCGCCAGCGGCGTCGACATCTTCGTCGGCCTGGGCCCGTACTTCATCGACGAGAACGACAACGGCCTGTTCGACGCCGACGAGGACCTGAACCCCGACGCGCAGGGCTTCAAGCTCGAGAACATCGACTTCGGCATGGTCATCATGACCTCGACGCTGGCGGCCGACCCGGACCGCATCGTCCCGAAGTTCACCGCGCTGAAGATCGTGTGGGCGGGCGACGCCATCGATATCGACTACGACGCCTTCGGGTTCGCGGCGAGCGACATCGAGGTGTTCGCCAACATCGGCGCCGGATGGCGCGGCAATGCGGCGACCGCCGCCAAGCCGTACGTCGACTTCAAGTCGAGCTTCGGGGCCGAGGGCTACGCGATCCCGTCCGGCGACGGCAGCGACGAGATGGTCGTCGACTTCGACACGTCGGTGGTCGGCTTCTCGGTCGCCAGCGCCGCCATCCGGCTGGGTGATTTCTTCGAGGTGTCGGGCAGCTTCGCCTTCACCAAGTCGACCGACGTCCCGATGACGATCAACACCGGGCTGCCCGCGACGAGCGTGGACCCGGCGACCACCAGCCTCATCTCGCAGCTGCGGACCAAGGCCGGTTCCTACCTGTCCACCGACAACGGCACGCTCACCGGGCTGCCGATGGACGTGGTGACCTTCGGCGCCACCGACGTTCGCGTGGTGGTCGGCGACCCGGGCGACCCGCTGTTCACGCTGGAAGGCATCGACATCGGGTTCGCGACCTTCCGCGCCGCCAATCCGGCGCTGGCGACGCTGCTGCCCAGCATGTACGCCATGAAGGGCCACTGGGACAACCCGGTGGACATGACCTGGGGGCCCGATGCACTTCGAGATCGACGATCTCGACCTGCAGATGAACCACGGAGGCAAGTGGGCCGGCCTGACGCTGGCCCCCAGCATCGACTTCGAAGCCAGCTCCGACGACGGCGTCTTCGAGGTGCTCACCGGCGGCGAAAAGGTCGAGCTCGACTTCGACCATCGCACCGTGGGCTTCTCGGTCGGCCACGCGCTGATCCAGATCGACGACTTCATCTACGTCGAAGGCGGGTTCGCGCTCACGAAGCAGGAAGGCGTCCGCGTCGACATCATCACCGGCTACGACGCCACGCCCAGCCTGGCGTCGGCCGCCGGGCTCGGCACGCAACTGGCGGCGCTGGCCGGCAGCGACCACAGCCGCCGGACGACTATGCGATGAACCCGGTCACGATCGGGTTCTCCGACGTGAAGGTGTTCATCGGCTCCGGACCGTACTTCCCCGGATGGCGACGAACGCAGCGAGGATGCGGTCGGCCCGGTCATCGACAACCTCGACCTCGGCCTCGCGATGTTCCGCGACCCGACGGCCCGCGTGGGCCGCATGTGGTCGCTCTCGGCCACGGCCGACGAGGCCGGCTTCGTCGGCATGGACGAGTTCCTCAAGCTCTCGGGCAGCGGCGTCGCCGTGCATGCCAACCGCGGCGCGGCCTGGGGCGGCGCCAGCGGCACCGTCTCCCCGTACATCGACTTCGCCGGCAGCTTCGACGGCGGCCTCGACATCGCCACCGGCGGCACGCCGGTCACGCTGAATTTCGACAAGGGCGGCATCGGCGCCACGGTGCAGGAGGCGACCTTCCAGCTCGACGAGTTCATCTACGTCAGCGGCTCCTTCGCCTTCGACAAGGGGGTGCGCGAGAAGGTCACGGTGGAAACCGGCCTCACCGCCACCGACCTGGCGCAGGTGGGCGCGCAGCTCGCCAAGATCGAGACCGTGGCCGACGTGTCGTCGGACCGCTCGCGCATCACCAACCTGTGGGTCGATACGTTCAACATCGGCATGCGCAACGTCGACGTCTTCGTCGGCTACGGCGTGCCCGACTTCGACAGCGCGACGCCGGTCGACGAACAGGAAGACGTGTTCGGCCTGGGTGCTGGGAGAACGTCGACCTCGGCCTGTCGATCCTGACGCCGGTCGCCAAGGACGTGAAGCTGCGCTTCACCGCGCTGAGCGCCACCGCTTCGCAGTTCTTCGTCGCCGGCGGCGGCGACATCTTCCAGCTCGAAGGCAAGGACATCGAGGTCGCGGTCAACTGGGGCAAGGGCTGGGGCGGCTCCGTCCGGGGAACCCCGGTCGTCAACTTCAAGGAAAGCTTCGGCGAGCAGGGCCTCGAGATCGCGACCGGCGACGCGCCGATCTTCCCGGACTTCACCGAGGGCGTGATCGAGGCGCAGGTGAGGAACGCCGTGCTGGCGGTCTCGCAGTTCGTCTACATCTCGGGCAACTTCGCTTTCCGCCGCGGCGCGTCGGTGGACCTGAAGGTCAACACCCCGGTGCCGGGCGTGCAGACCACGATCAACACCAGCAGCATCGAGTTCGGCGGCAGCGACGTCAACGCCTTCGTCGGCGTCGGCGGCCCCTACCTGATGGCGGACGGCACGGATGCGGGCACCGATCCCGACATCAACCCGAATGCGATCGGCCTGGTCATCAACGACTTCGACTTCGGGCTGGCCGTGTTCCGGCCCAACAGCGCGATCGGCCCCCCGGGCACGGCGAAGTTCACCGCGCTGAAGGCGACGGCCGCCGAAGCCGGCTTCGTCGGCATGGGCGACGTCATCGACTTCACGCTCAAGGACATCGCCGTCGGCATCAACGACAGCACGCTCAAGGGCTTCTCGGTCGACTTCTCGGCGGGCGTGGAGAACGAGGACGGCGAAACCACGGACGGCTACGTCATCCAGACCGGCGGCGCGCCGGTCACGATCGACTACGACAACTCCATCGTCGAGGCCACCGTCGGCGAGGCGACGGCGAACGTCGCCGGCATCCTCACCCTCGAAGGCGGCTTCAGCTTCCGCCGCGAGTTCCCCGGAAAGCGTCAACTACAACATCCTCGGCTTCGAAGCCGCCATGCCCGGCCAGGCGCTGGTGGTCGTTGCCAAGGACGTCTACGCCTTCGCCGGCATCAACGGCCCGTACCGCACCGACGACAACAACGACGGCGTCTACGAGTACAACGAAGACGCCATCGGCCTGCAGGTCAGCGACCTCGACTTCGCGCTGGCGATGGTCACCCCCGCGGTGGCGCCTGGCGTCGAGATCAACGGCGTGCGCTTCTACACGCTGGAAGCCACGGCGGAAAGCGCCGGACTGGTGGGCACCGACCCCTTCGTCACGCTGGAGGCCACGGACCTGCGCTTCGAGCTGAACGGCGGCGTGGTCAAGGGCTACCCCGTGCCGATCTTCGTCGACTGGAGCCAGTACGACGACGGCAAGGGCCTGCACATCCCGGTCGGCACGCAAGGCGAGGAGTACGTCTTCGACCAGGACGCGGCCCTGCTGGGCATCGGCCTGAAGGCGAAGCTCGGCCTGTTCGACCTGTTCACGCTCGACATCCCGGAACTCGACTTCACCTTCGAGATGCCGGACCTGGACTGGACGGCATCCTCCTCGGCGCGCTGCCCGGGCTGCCGACCCTGCCGAACCTGGCGGACCTGACCTTCCCGACTTCAACGTGTCCAGCTTCTTCCCGCGCCTGTCGCTGGGGACGCTGCCCGACTTCGACATCAACGTCGATTTCCCCGGCGCCGACTTCCTGAAGGGCGCGCTGGACTTCGTCCGCAACCTCGACCTGTCGATCGGCTTCGACCCGAACCTCGGCATCACGCTGTTCGGCTCCATCGAGCTGCCGGACCTGACGCTGAACCTCGGCGACTTCATCTACCTCAACGGCGACTTCAAGCTGAACTTCGGCGAGACGTTCACCGGGGTGATGTACACCGGCCTGCCCGGGGAACTGGGCCTGGTCGAGGACCTGCTGCCCGCCTCCGCGGGCGCCGTCCTCGACGGCCTGAAGCTGGCCGTCGGCGCGGACGACAACTACTCCCGCGTCAAGAACGTCGTGTTCAAGGGCATGACCTTCGGCGCTGCCGACGTCGACATGTTCGTCGGCGTGGGCGGGCCCGATTTCTCCCGGCCGCTGGTGGACCAGGACGACCTGTTCGGCTTCGGCATGCAGAACCCGGACATCGCGCTGTCGGTGTTCCAGGCGCAGGGCTCGCTGGCGAACCTGATCAAGGCGGAGAAGTTCTTCTCGCTGAAGGCGCACGCCGACAGCCCGGGCACCTACGGCATGGGCGACGTGCTCACCGTGCAGGCCCGGGACATCACCATCGAAGTGAACCACGGCGGCAAGGCCGCCGGCGGCTTCATGCGTGCCACCGCCGACTTCGCGGCCAGCTTCCCGGCCGAAGCCGGCCGCCCGGCCGGCTACAAGGTCGAAACCGGCGGCGACCCGGTGTACCTCACGTTCGCCGGCACGCAGCTGCTCGGCGTGGACATCGGCATCGCCGAGATCCGTGTTTCCGAGTTCCTGCACCTGCGCGGTTCGCTGGCGTTCCGCAAGGGCGAGCAGTACGACGTGCTGGTCAACCCGGGCGGCTGGGCCCGCTGATCGACAGCATCAACGAAGGCACCAACAACGCCATCCCGAACCCGCTGCCGCTGCGGGTCGACGCCCTGACGCTGGCCGGCAAGGACCTGGTCGGCTTCGCCGGCGTCGGCGGCCCGTACCACTATGACGGCGACGGCGACGGCCAGTACGACGAAGTGAACGCCGGGGCCGTCGGCCTCGCGATCACCGATGTCGACTTCGGCCTCGCGATCATGACGCCGTCGCTCGCGACCGCGATCCCGGGCATGGAGCAGTACGCGCCCAAGTTCATCACCGCGAAGGCCAGCATCGCCACCGCGGAACTGGTGGGCATCGACGACGACCTGCTGAAGGTCGAAGCGCACGACGTCGAAGTCAACATCAACACCTTCTACGTCCCCGCGCTGGGCGCAGTGGGCAACGGCATCCTGCAGCTGTTCGGACCGCCGGCCATCGACTACAAGGCGAGCTTCGCCGCGACCACCGAAGACACCAACGGCAACGGCATCCTCGACGCCGGCGAAGACCTGGACGGCGACGGCGAGATCACCGCCAAGCCCGCCGGCCTGGCGATCCCGGCGGGCGGCGACAACACGATCCTGGTCGACTTCTCCGAAGAGATCGTGCAGGCCAAGGTCGGCTACGCCGAGATCAACCTGGCCGGCTTCGTGCAGCTGTCCGCCTCGATGGCCTTCACCAAGAAGGGCTCCGAGCGCGTCACGCTGTCCGACGGCACCGAGACCACGGTGACCAGCATGGCCATCGGCATCAACGATGCCTACGGCTTCATCGGCAGCGGCCCGTACTGGCGCGACCGCCTGGACGACGGCGACGACCGCATCGACGAGGGCGACGAGGCCTATGCGAATCCGGACGCCGTGGGCCTGGCGATCGAGAACCTCGACGTCGGCATCCTTGTGGCCAAGGAACTGGTGATCAGCACCGAAGGCATCAGCGTCGGTGTCTACCGGCGGCCTACGCCAGCATCGACATGGTGGGCCCGGTCGGCGTCGACGACGTCAGGATCCGGGGCACCGACATGCTGCTCGAGATCAACACCGGCACCCGCTTCACGCTGGGCATCGGCCAGTTCGTCGAGGACGAATCGGGCGCCGTCAGCTACGACACGAACGTCGAGGTGGACCTGTCGTTCGCCACCATCGACTTCTCCAAGAGCAGCTACGTCGCCGACCCCAGCCAGCCGGAGGTGAAGACCCCCGGCTACGCGATCGAGACCGGCAGCGCGGCCGAGCCGATCGTGCTGCAGTACACCGGCCAGTACCTGCACCTGCAGGGCGCGATCGAGGCGAACATCCTCAACGTGGTCCGCATGACCGGCGTCATGGACTTCACCCTCAGCGAGGACGAAGGCCTGACGGTGTTCGCCGACGTGAACGTCGACATCGGCACCGCCGGCTTCGGCATCTCGTCCGAGGCCACCGGCCTGCTGGTGATCCGCGACGGCATCGCCATGCGCATGAAGCTGGAGACCGGCTTCGACCTGGGCGACGTCGCCAGCCTGGAAGCCGAGCTCGACCTGACGCTCAACAGCTTCGGCGAAGAAATCACCTACGAGGTGCCGGAGCAGTTCGAGGACGAGACCGGCTTCGCCACCTTCACCATCCCCGCCGCGCCCCCGGGCCGGGAGCCCGATGGCATGTACGTCGCCCCGGTGGGCGAGGGCCACCTGTCGCTGTTCGGCGAGGCGCTGACGCTGCAGGGCGAGTTCAGCATCATCATCACCGAGACCGAGCTGGAGCTCGGCATCACCGCCACGCTCGACCTGCCGCTGCTGCGTCCGCTCGACGTGACCGGCACCCCGGGCCTGGCTCGGGGCGAAGACGGCGGCCTGTGGGGCAGCCTCGAGGTCGGCAATGCCATGACCGCCGGCGGCGCGCTGCTGATCGATGCGGCGGGCTTCGGGTCAGCGGCGGCTTCCTGCTGCAGGTCAACACGACCAACAAGCCGCGCGAAGTCGACGTCTTCAAGCTCAATGACGACGGCGAGGTCGTGCGCAACGAGCAGGGCCTTGCGGAGACGGTTCCTCTCGACCTCGCGCCGCGAAGCCTGCGCCTCAAGGGCGAGGCGGCGATCGCGCTCGGCCCGGTGGACCTCACCGGGTCGATGGACATCTCGATCACCAGCGAAGGCCTGATCGCCGAAGCCGACATGCGACTGGGCCTGGGCGCCCGGGCAATGTTCGCATCGGCGGCGGCATCGCGATCCTGAACAGCGAATCCGAAGGCGCGATCTTCGCGATGCGTGCGGAAGCCGGCGTCACGCTGGGCATCGGCGACATCGGCATCACCGCGCAGGCCACCCCGGAGATCAACACCAGCAACGAGCGCGAGCTCGTGGGCGTGCAGGCCGGGCGCGACTTCCGCCTCGGCCTCGTGGGCACGATGAACATGCTGGCGCTGAAGGTCGACCTCGACGCGGCCATCAGCACGGACGACGACGTGTTCGAGCTGCGCCTGAACAACGCCAGCGTCAACTTCTTCAACAGCAACCTGATCGAGCTGCGGGTCTCGGGCTACATCCGCAGCGACGGCGAGTTCGAGATCAAGGGCCACGCCGGCTTCAACCTCGACATGGGGCCGCTGAAGCTCAGCGCCGGCCTCGACGTCCTGGTGTCCGACGACGAGTTCGCGGTCAGCTTCGAAGGCGCGCTGCGCCTCGTGATCGACTTCGGCCTGTTCGAGATCGACGAAACCCCGGCGGGCTTCTCCGGCAGCATCCGCATCACGCCGGTCAGCGCCGACCTCGCGGCCAGCGTCACGATCGCGGGCATCACCGCATCGGGCTCGTTCCAGTGGCGCTGGGGCCCGAAGCCGCAGATCTCCCACGTGGAGAACGGCGTCCTGAAGCTGCACATGGGCGACGACGACAACCGTTACGGCGACTCGCAGTACAAGGACACCAAGAACGAGTTCTACACGGTCAGCAAGGAAAAGATCGACGACGTCGAGTACATCACGGTGCGCTCGCTCGGCGAGGTCGAGCGCTACCGCGCCTCCGACATCCACACCATCGAGGCCTCGGGCGGCAGCGGCAACGACTCGATCATGATCATGCCGGGCATCCAGGCCAAGCTGGTGCTCGACGGCGGTGAGGGCAACGACAACTTCGTGATCGGCGACGGTTTCGCCACCAGCGTCGTGCTGGGCGGCGCCGGCGACGACAAGTTCACCGGCGGCCTCGGCCACGGCATCAAGTACCGCGGCGGCGCCGGCAACGACAGCTTCGTGGGCGGCAATGCCGACGAGGACATCGAGATGGGGTCCGGCGACGACACCGTCCATGCGGGCGGCGGCAATGACACCATCCGCGTCGACAGCGGCACCGACTGGGTGGATGCCGGCAGCGGCGACGACCTGCTCCTCGTGGGCAACGTGGGCAACCTGACGCTGCTCGCGGGCGGCGGCACCGACCGCCTCGTCATGGACAGCTTCACGTCGACCGGCGCGATCCGGCTCGGCGCGCACAAGCTGGTGGCGGGCGCGCGGACGGTCTCGTTCGACGATGCGCTGGAACGCTTCGAGATGCGTGACCTGACGACGGGCACGACGACGATCACGACGGACGACGGCCACGACTGGGGCAGCACCGACCTGGCGATCACTTCGCGCGGCACCGTCGACGTTACCGGCGCCGAGTTCAAGGCCGCGGGCGGCATGCTCGCGCTGCACGCCGCCGGCCTGACCGGCACGCTGAACACCGAACTGGAAGCCCTGTCGGTCGTGGTGACCGGCAGCGGCGCCACAGCGAACATCCGCGTCGTCGAAGCGAACGACCTGAACATCGTGCGCGACGTGCACGACGACGGCCTCGGCACGAACACCGATGCGGTCACCGACGGCCTGAGCACGAACTCCGGCCTGATCCAGTGCAGCTGACCGGCCGCGAAGCCGTGCTGACGCTCGCCAGCGGCGGCATCACGACCCACACCGGCGGCGGCGCGATCACCATCATCGCGGACGACGTCGACTTCCATTCCGGCGACAACCGCGTGAGCGGCACCGGCGCGCTGACCCTCAAGGCCAATGCGCTGGCGCAGGGCTACCGTGTCGGGGCGGCGGCGCAGTCCACCTTCGGGCGCGACTTCTCCAACAACGGCGACACCGGCTACTTCGAGTTCTCGATGTCCGACCTGTCGGCGCTGGCCAACGGCTTCACCGAGATCCGCCTGGGCCACCAGTCGGCCGCCGCGGTCTGGATGCAGATCGGCGACGTCGAGGACAAGGAAGTCGGCCAGTTCGACTTCAGCGCGCGCCTCGACGACACGATGCACTTCGTGGCCGACCGCTACGAGATCGTCGGCGACGTCCAGTCCACCGAGACGCTGTACTTCTCGGGCCGCACCATGGAGGTCCTGAGCAAGAACGCGAAGGACACGGAAGGCCCGCCGGACTCCGGCATCTACGGCCCCACCGTCCACATCAACCTGACCGAGCAGATCGTCGTCTCCGGCTGGATCCGCGCGGCCAGCCTGGTCGACATCACGGTGCTGGGCTCCACCGGCGTCGGCGCGCTGGTCCGCTACGGCGACAACGACTTCAACGGCTTCACGGCCGACGCCGGCAGCCAGATCTACTCCGAGAACGCGGGCAGCCTGGTTTCCATCAGCACGACGCATTCGATCATCAGCGGCACCGGCATCTCGGCGCGCGGCGCGGGATCGACCGTCCACATGAAGGCCGGCACGCACCTGACGCTGCTGCAGGGCTCCGCCGTTTCCGTCGAAGGCAACGACGCCGACGTCATCCTCGAGTCCACCAGCTACCTGCACCTGAATTCGGGCAGCGCGGTGCTGGCCGGCGCCACTTTCGACAACTCCGGCGAAACGCCGGTCCCGGTGGCCACGGGCACCGGCGCCACGCTCACCATCCGCACCGGCGGCGAGCTGACGCTCGACGGCTCCGTCACCGCCAACGGCACCACGGTGCTGGATGCGGGCAGCAGCAACGGCGACCACGCCGAGTACTTCGACCGCATCAACGGGTCGAACTTGCCAAGACCGCCGACGCGGGACTCATGCAGGCCCTCATCGAGGACCTGAACGACGGCGTCGTCAGCCAGCAACTGCGCGACCTGCTGGCCACGAAGAACCTGTCGCTCGGCGCCCTCGCGTCCGCGCAGACCGCCGCCAACTACCTGCCGTTCTCCTCGCTGTCGGCCGATGCCAAGCTGGCCGTGGCAACCTACCTCGGCTACACGGCGCTGCCGCAAGGCGCCCTGTACAACGCCAACGCCACCGGCGACCACCTGCTGCCGACGCTGGCCGAAGGCGTGGTGAACACCGGGTACACCGAGTACACGCAGACGATCTTCGTCAAGGCCGACGCACCCGCCGGCCTGCGCCTGGTCACCGGCTTCGTGCAGGGCGTCGCCTCCGACTACAGCAACAGCCGCATCGACTGGGCCGGTGCCGGCCTGGCCGCACCCGCCGACGGCGCCGCCTTCAGCGCGCTGACGCTGCAGCAGAAGGTGCTGGTCGCCGAGACGCTGGGCTACCTCGTCGACTTCCCGGAAGGCGCGGTCGCCAGGTACCAGAACAGCGACATCGACTGGGCCGCGGCCGGCGCCTCGGACCCGGCAGCGGGCGTCGCATTCGGCAGCCTGAGCAACCGCCAGAAGGTGGCCGTGGCGCTCGACCTCGGCTTCGACCTGAGCAAGGTCCGCTTCTACAACTACAACGCGCCGCTGGGCAAGAAGCTGGTGAGCAGCTTCAGCCAGGGGCCCGGTGGCCGACTACAGCAACGCCGACATCTACTGGGGCGCCGCCGGCGCTCCGCCGCCGGCACCGCGTTCTCCGACCTCAGCCAGGCGCAGCAGCGTCGTCGCCCACTCCCCGGGCTACGAGATGCACACCGGCACCAACTGGTACAAGGCCAGCGCGCCCGCGAACCTGCAGGTGGTCAAGAGCTTCGCGACCGGCCCCGTCCAGTTCTCGATCCGGGGGATCGACTGGGGCGGCGTGGCCGCGCCGGCGGAAGGCACCTCGTTCGAGGACCTGACGCCCGCCCAGCGCGCCGTGGTGGCCGAGAGCCTCGGCTATGCGGTGGTCACGCAGCAGATGTTCTTCAAGGCCGACGCCGCCCTGACGGACCGGCTGGTGCTCAAGCCCCTGCAGGGCCAGCACTACTTCAACGCCACGATCGACTGGGGCAGCGTCAAGAAGCCCGCGGCCGACGCCGGCTTCGAGCTGCTGTCCGAAGAGCAGCAGGAAGTGGTGCTGGCGCAGAGCGGCTACCGCCGCTACGACGGCGTGGTCTACCACAACGCCGAAGCGGTGCTGGCCGAGGATGCCTACCGCCTCACGTTCGTGGAGGGCGTCGACTACGACAACGAAACGGTGGTCTGGAGCAACGTGGTCGTGCCCGAAGCGGGGACGGCCTACGAAGACATGACCGCCGAGCAGCGCTTCCGCGTGCGCGAGCAGTCGGGCTGGACCGAGTACACCTCGCTGGTCTACTACAAGGAAGGCGCGGACAACGAGCTGGTCACCACCTTCACCGAAGGCATCGACTACGACAACGCCGAGATGGAGTGGGGCGCTGCCTCGCCGGCCGGCGCCAACCGCTGGTTCGTCACCGACGGCCAGCGCGAGTACGTGATCCTGGCCGTCGACGAGGGCAAGGACGGCGTCCTCGACTACGTCTCCGTCACCAGCCCGCACGAGCTGTTCGGCCAGCGCGGCTTCGGTTTCCTGCTGACCGGCACCATCACCAACCTGGCGGCCAGCCAGGGGCCTGACGATCAGCAGCCACGACGACGTGATCGTGCGCGGCAACATCGACCTGCTGGGCGCCGGCTCCGACCTGGTGCTGCAGTCCGATACCCGGGTCTACTGGGAAGGCACCGCCGAGATCCACGGCGACATCGAACTGCGCGGCGGCATTTCGCTCGACGGCGACGATGTCGACGACGGCCTCGAAGAGCGCGACAGCGTTTACGTCCACGCGACCTCGATCCTGAACTCGCTGGAAGCGGGCAGCTCCATCACCATCCTCGGCGCGCAGGACGTGGTCCTGAACGGCGCGGTGGTCGCCGGCGGCACGATCGGCGAGACCGGCGTGTCCTACCCGGGCGACGGCGATTCGACGATCACCGTCACCGCGGGCGAGCGCATCGACATCAACACCGGCCTGCAGGCCGCCAGAGCGTCACCGTCACCAGCACCGGCGTCGGCGCCGACGACGACGGCATCGGTGTCCGCCGGCCAGCGCCGGCGGCCTGATGGTGGCCGGCCACACGAGCGCCAACACCGGCGGCAGCGTGGTGGTCGATTCGCTCGGCCGCGTCGAGATCGTGGGCAACATCGTGTCCGGCGGCGACGTCGCGCAGGTGTTCGACGAAGAGGGCACGCTGCTGTCCGAGACCGTCACCCGGTCCGACGAAGCGGGCACGGTGCACATCGAATCCGAAGGGCAGGTGTACCGGGCGGGCTCGCCAACACCGCCGACAACCGGCTGGTGGAGATCGGCGGCACCATCCGCGCGAAGACCCGCATCGACGTGATCGGCGGCCACAGCAACGACGGCGTCGGCGTGAAGATGCCGGGCGGCGCGCGGCTGGCCACGGCGCACGAAGACGGCGTGATCAACATCTCCGCCGAACAGGACGCCGAGATCCTCGGCCTGGTCGTCGCCGGCGGCGAGGTCATCGACCATTACGACAGCCTCGGCTTCTACCGGGCAGCACCACCCGCAACTTCGGCGGCGATTCCGTCATCACCGTCGTGGCCGACAACCAGTGCGCCGGGCCGCGACCTGATGGCCGGCAAGACCATCGACGTGCGCGGCGGCTCCGGCCGCGCGGCGCCGCTGGGCGAGAACGAGCCCGACGACTGGATCGACGAAGGCGTCGTGGTGGGTGGCAACGTCCACCTGAGCACTGGCAGGAATTCAGCGCCATCACGCTGTCGTCGAGCGGCAACCTGAGCGTGCTGGCGCCGGCGTGGAACCAGGGAACTGCTGGCGGACGGCTTCGCCGAATTCGCCGACGGCCACCTGAGCGCCGACACGAAGTTCGAGCTCACGATCCACAACGGCACGCAGCTGCTGCGCGGCGTGGTCGTGGTCACCGCGGACTCCACCTTCGGCAACGCCGGCCTCGCTTCGCTGGTGGCCGACCTGCAGGCCGCCATCCGCGCGACGCAGTTCACCGACGGCACCACCTCGGGCACGCTCGACGACCTCGACATCGAGGAACCGACCGTCCGCCTGAACGACGGCCGCCTGATGCTGACGGGCGCCTACACGACGTCCATCGCCGCCGTCACCGGCGGCGGCGCGCAGCGCCCGGGCTTCACCCAGATCGCCGCCACCGGCGCGACGACGGGCCCGCTGGCTTCCGACCGCCGCGCGGCGATCGACGCCGCCGCCCGCGGCTCGATCGTGAACCTCGGCCGCTCGGACGCGCCCAGCGGCGAGATGACCCTGTCCGGCTGGATCCGCGGCCACAGCGGCATCAACCTGTACGCGGGCAATTCCGCCAACGGCAACCAGAACGTCAACCTGACCGCCAGCGGCGTGCTGGAAACGCTGTCCGGCAGCATGGTGCTGAACCCCGCCGGCCACGCGGTGCTGCTCGGCAGCCTGATTGCCAAGGGCCGCGGCTCCGACATCATCATCAACGCCGACGCGGGCATCGTCCTGAGCGGCAGCCTCACGGCGCAGCGCGACATCGTCGTCACCGCCGGCGGCACCGTCGCCGCGGGCGTCAAGAGCATCCACACGCTGGGCCGGCTGAATTCGCTCGACTCCGGCGGCCGGATCATCCTGACCGGCGTGAACGACGTGCAGGTCGACAGCCAGATCGGCACCACCAGCCCGCACCGGGCCTGCTGGAAGTCCGTTCGACCACCGGGACCATGCGCCCGGGCGCCAACGGCGTGCTCGAGACCGGCGCCTCCATGGTGGTCTCCGGCGTCAACGTCGACATCGGCGGCACGGTGCGCAGCAACGCGGCCACGGCGGCGACCTACGACTACGAGGTGGCGATCACCGCCACCGGCGATGCCAACATCCACGGCAGCTTCGAGCTGGCCGGCTCGATGCAGGTCAAGGCGGGCGACGACATCTCGGTGCTCTCCACCGTGCTGGTGAAGGGCGAGGGCCAGAGCCTGTCGCTGATCGCGGGCGACGCCATCGACATCGGCAGCATGACCGACGACGACCTCGGCGCGGTGCTCGAGGCTTCCAAGCGCCTGGAGCTGACGGCCGGCGGCCGCGTGGCCATCGGCGCATCGGGCCAGCTGCTCAGCTCGGGCGACGACAGCACCATCGCGCTGCGCGGCGCGAGCGTGACCGTGCTCGGCTCGGTCTTCGCCGGCGCCGAACTGACCGACCCCGAGGAATCCGACTGGACCTGGGAAGGCAAGCGCGCAAGCATCGACATCCGCGCGACGGGCGCCCTGCTGCTGGGCGACATCGACGACGCGGGCAACCTGTGGGCCACCGGCCGCATCGCGGTGCAGACCGGCGCCGACGCCTCGGGCGTGGGCTTCTCGATGACCCGCGGCAGCGCGATCCGCGCCGACGCGCTGGGCCGCCTGGGGGCAGGCCCGCTGCTGGCGGCGAAGTGGACGGAAGTGCAGGCGGGCGCCGACGCGTCCATCGACCTGCGCTCCGAAGGCGACATCCGTGCGGGCGCTCCCCGGAGACGCTCGACGCCGGTTCCGACATCAGCCTGGTCTCGCGCTCGCAGGTCTGGATCGACGGCCTCGTGTCGGCGTACGACTCCATCACCGTCAGCGGCGGCACGGACGACAGCCGCATCGGCGTGCTCATCAACCTGATGATCGCCGACCAGAACCAGAACTACGTCATGGGCGGCACGCTCGACACGGCCCGCAACGGCCGCATCGACATCGTCTCGACCGACAGCATCCTGATCCGGGGCGTGGTGGGCCAGAAGGAGACCGACCAGGCCAACGTCGACTTCGGCCGGGCAAGGTGGGCACGCTCACCGTGCGTTCCACCGGTGGCGACATCACGCTGCAGCGCAACGTGAACGTGCTCAACCACGTCGAGATGTACTCCGGCAACATCTACGCCCGCGCCAACAAGGCGGTGGTGTGGGCGACCGGCGCCGGCTCCGACGTCTTCATGCAGGCGCGCAACAGCCTGGTGGTGCAGGGCACCTACGGCACCAACGAGATCGCCGTCGTCCGCGCCGACCGCCTGGTGCACCCGGTGGCCGGCGACATCACGCTCGACGGCGTGGTGCAGGTCAGCAACACCGCGACCGGCCGCATCCTGGCCAACGCCGGCAACACGCTGACCATCGGCGGCGCCGGCTCCATCAAGTCGGCCAAGGACATCGACCTGAACGCCGGCGCCGACCTGAGCTGGAACCGCGCCGACCTCGAAGCCTCCATCGCACGCGAGAAACTGCAGGGCGGGCAACTCGTGCTGCGCGGCCAGGCCATGCTGCAGGCCGACGGCAACGTCGCGCTGCGCTCCGGCGGGGACGTCACCATCGACGCCGATGCGAACGTCACCGGCGTCCGCGACGTCACGGTGCGCGAGTACACGACCAAGGCGGTCACGATCGACGTGGTCAAGGGCTACCGCCGGTGGCCGCGGGCACCGTGCAGGTGCCGGAGATCAGCTACGAGACGACCCAGATCACCGAGCAGGTGGGCACCGAGCTGGTCCAGGTCGGCTCGCAGTTCACGCAGCTGAAGGTCAAGCTCACGCAGATCGGCTACTACCGCGCCGATGCCTACAACGACCCCAACGACGCGACGAAGGACCAGCGCTTCCGCGAGTACTTCATCGAAGGGATCGACTACAAGAACGAGGAAATCCCCACCGTCACCATCGACGGGGTGGTGTACTGGGCCAACGCCGGCGACGAAGCCAACCCGACGCGCCGCGCGCTCGCCGTGACCGGCGACGACGCCAGCGCCGAGTACCGCAGCTTCGGCCAGCTGAACGCCGCGCAGAAGCAGGCGGTGCTCAACCACCTGCAGTACAAGGCCGCCTACCAGTTCTCGTACGACGAGAACGAGGCCTGGCTGTTCAAGACGCTCAATGGCGTGACCACCAAGACCAAGTGGACGCCGGAGTGGAAGGACGCGCAGCAGCAGTACTACCACGTGGACGTGGCGGGCTGGCGCGACAAGTACGTCCGCATGCAGAGCGGCGCCCGTGCCGCCGTGCTGCGCGTGGTGTCCGAAGGCCTCGGCGAGTACCTGAGCGGCGACACCACCCGCGACGGCCAGAGCAACGGCACTGGGTGAACCTGGTGGCCGGCACCACCGAACCCGGCCTGCCGCAGCCGCCGGTGACCGCGACGATGGGCGAGTACGTGGGCCGCTACCAGGACAAGGCGGACCTCACGTACGACCAGTACACGTCCGCGTTCAACAGCACCGTCATCCCGAACGCGTCGAGCTACATCGAGCCGCACGCGCTGATCGACGACGGCGCCGCACGCTGGCTGGCCACTTACAACGTGGACACCGGCCGCCGCGTGTTCGACATCTCCTCGCGCAGCGACAACGGCATCCTGTACCGGCCGCCGACCTGGTTCATGGAAAGCGGCGCTTCGCCGCTGGAGATGAACGCCGAAGGCTCGCCGCTGACGACGCCGACCGTGAACAGCGCGCTTTCGTCGATCACCGACCCGACGCGCCTGCTGAAGACCTACGACACGTTCCTCGACGACCTCGTCGAGGACACGATGCACGTGATCCAGCTGAGCTCGAACGCGTACACCGACCTCAGCTACAAGTTCAAGAGCTGGAGCGGCTGGACGACGCTGGTCGACCACTGGGTCGACAACGACGACGGCAGCAACTGGGGCGACTGGGACGACGAGGACGAGGTCCCCGAGTGGACCAACGGCACGATCTGGCAGGACATCAGCACGGTCGAGACGGTCGACGGCGTCAAGCGCTGGACCCACACCGGCAGCCGGCCATGGGCCAGTTCTACATCGACGTGCTGAACGTCGTGGCGGGCGGCCATGACGCCTACCGCAACAACGCGAACTGGTTCAACAACGGGAACTTCAACATCTGGAAGACGCAGTACCGGGAGATGCTGTCCCAGAACGACTACATCGGGGGCGACGACCTGGTGATCTGGGTGAAGGGCCGCAAGGAGCTGACCCAGAGATCACGGAAACCTTCACCGACTACCAGAACCGCTGGGTGTCGAAGTGGCACGACGTGTACGACTCGCGCCTGCGCCTGTCGTACGAGATGGTTTCGCAGAACGAGGCCATCTACGACTACCGGCCGATCTACCAGACCCAGAGCAAGCAGGTCCAGGTCGTCACCATGCGCGACGTGACCGTCTGGGAGACGGTGCCGATCATCGGCAAGGAAACGGTGCTGCAGACGGTGGTGACCGAGACGGCGCTCGAAGTGGGCGGCGGCGCGGGCTTCGTGGGCGAATCGATCAAGGGCAACAACGTGCTGATCGATGCGGCCGGCGCGGCGCGCATCAGCGGCACGGTGCTGGCCGGCACCGGCACGGACGTCAAGGCCGGCACGCTGCTGCAGGTGCAGGGCCAGAAGCTCGATGCGAACGGCCAGCTGATGGAAGCGCGGCTCGAGGCCGGCGGCTCGGTCAAGCTGCACGCGGGTGAAAGCCTGCTGCTGCACGACTCGGCGCTGGTGCGGGCCACCGGCACCGCCGGATCGGTCACGTTCGATTCGGACATCGACATGACGCTGGGCGGGGACACCTCCGCCACCGGCACCTTCGTGGCGACGGCGGAGCGGAACATCATCATCTCCGGCGGCATCGCCGGCAAGACGCTCTCCATCGAAGCCGGCTTCGGCGCGGCCGGCGACGGCAGCGTGACGGGCGACAGCGAAGCGCGCCTGGAATCCACCGGCGGCGACCTCGCGATCTCGGCCGGCGATTTCGGCGGCAGCCTGCGCTTCGACCAGTCGGAGCTGAAGGCCTCCACCGGCGCGACGATCACGCTGTCGGCCCTCGGCGGCGCGATCGAGCAGGTCAAGCCCACCATCGACGGCGTGCTGCGCACCGACGCGCCCGGCACCGGCCTGATGATGGCGACGCACCTGGTCGCCGGGGCGGACACCGCGATCACGCTGAACACCGCCGTGGCCACGGCCGACATCGTGCTGAGCGAAGCCGGCAACATCGAGCTGCGCAACACCGGCGCGCTCGACCTGACGAACGTGGTGGCCGCCAACGGCGCCATCGACGTGCTGAACCTCGGCACGCTGACGGCCTCGGTGGTGAAGACCACCGGCCCGAGCGACCGCAACGACGTGCGGCTGGAAGCCCGCGGCGGCAACATCGTGCTCGGCACGGTCGCCACCGGCACCTCCGTCACCTCCGTCGCGCTCAACACCGACACGCCGCCGCGCAGCATCACCACCACCACGACGCGCGGCGACGTGGTCCTGGTCACCACCGGCGCCATCAGCCACGCCAGCGGCCTGGTGACGGCGGACGAGCTGTCCCTGACGGCCGGCGGCGCCATCCGTGCTGACCTCGGTCGCCACGCTGGACCTGCAGACCACCGCCGCCGGCGCCGTGACGATCACCCAGAGCGACCGGCGCCTGCTGGTGCGCGACGCGCAGGTCTCCAGCGGCGGCTTCACGCTCGACGCCGACGGCATCGTCGAACTCGGCTCGCTGCGCCTGGCTTCGAACCGCGACGCGAACGACATCGAAGTGACCGCCCGCGGCGACATCCTGGTGCGCTACGCATCCGCCGGCATCTACCCGCCACGCCCACCGACAAGGCGTCCATCGCCGCGCTCGCGACGGTCACGCAGGCGGCCACGGCCTCCCTGCCGCAGGTCACCAGCGTGCAGTTCAACAGCCACGCCCCTGCGGTCGGCGTCGTCTACTCGCTGGTGGTCGGCACCAGGACGTACACGGTCACCGCCGGCGACGCCACGACCCCGCCGGCGGGCACCGTCGCGGCCACCGGCAAGGCATCCTCTCCGGCCTGCAGGCCAAGGTCACGGCCGACACCGGCCGCGAAGTCGGCTTCACCTTCGACGCCGCCACGCGCACGGTCACCCTGACCGCCCCGGCCAACAACAACGTGCTCGCCGTCAGCGCCGAAGCGGTGCTGCCCGAGGTGAGCTCGTCGGGCGACATCACGCTGGACTCCACCGAAGGCCGCATCGTCGAGAGCTTCCTCGACGACGGCGTCGACCTGGTCGCCGACGTGCTCACGCTGCGCGCCAAGTCGGGCATCACCGGTCTGGAGATCGCGGTCAACAGCCTCGACGCCGCCACGGACGGCGGCGACATCGTCCTGTCCGAACGCGACGGCCTCAAGGAGAAGTCGCTCGGCCTCGACGTGCTCGCGGCCCAGACCAGCCTGGCCAGCGGCACCACGCTCGTCAGCATCACCGCCGCCAACGACCTGCGGGTCGGCGACGAAGACCGCGTGGCCGCGCAGAACGCGATCACCGGCAACACGATCCGCCCGGAGAGCACGCTGGCCAGCGTGCTGGTGACCGCCTCGGCCACCGGCGACACGCTCGGCTACGACAAGGGCGTCGCCTTCGTCGCGAAGGACGTCGTCTCGCTGTACCGGTTCTTCGACGCCGAAGACCTGATGGAGTACCGCGCGGGCAACTACTTCCTGTTCAACAACGCCTCGCGCCTGTTCCCGTCCGACATGTCGGCCAAGACGCTGATCATCGAGACCGGCGGCACGCTGAGCCTCCGGGGCGTGACCCTGCAGGCGAGCGAGCGCCGGAACTCGTGGCCGGCCAGGACCTGATCCTTTCCGGCACCGTGGCGGCGCTGCCCGGCAGCACCGAGATCGGCGAAGTGATCTTCGTCGCCAAGGGCATCGGCAACGTGCTGAAGTCGTTCAACCTGAACGGCAACTTCAACCCCGACGGCACCCCCGACCTGAACGACATCGTCAGCGAGATGGTCGCGCGCATGGACTTCAACGGCGACGGCGACATGAACGACATGGTCGACGAGGCCGCGATCGCCACGCCGACGGGCTTCCTGAACGTCCAGCTGAACAAGTTCGCCGCGACGACCACGATCACCCAGCAGTACGCCGCCGCGCAGAAGCAGGTGGCGGCCGTCCAGTTCGACGCCCACGCGCCGGCGCTGGATGCCGTGTACTCGGTGGTCGTCGGCAGCAAGACCTATTCGGTCACCGCGGGTGACGCGACCACGCCGGCGGCCGGCACCGTCGCCGGCACTGGACGGGCATCCTCACGGGGCTGCAGGCCAAGGTCAACGCCGACGCCGGCCGCCCGGCCGACGCCACCTTCGACGCCGCCACGCGCAAGCTCACGCTGACCGCGATCGCCAACAACGTCGACCTCGCCGCCGGCGGCAGGTCGATGCTGCCGAATGCGCTGCCCGCGGCGGACTTCCAGCTCCGCGCGGCCAAGGACGTCTACCTCGACCTCGGCTCGGGCCTCAACCTGACCGGCTTCGTCGGCGGCGTCACGGGCTTCGAGTCCGCGCGCAACGTCACCCTGGACATCGCCGGCGAGCTGGTCGTCTCCAGCGGCATCGTGGCAGCCAACGCGGACACCGGCGTGCTGACCGTGCGGGCCAGCGAGATCTCCACCGACGGCGCCTCGGTCTTCATCGCCCACAACCTGGTGGTGGCCGCCGAGAGCAACGTCCAGCTGAACACGCTGATCGACCGCATCACGATCGACACGACCGCGGCCGGCACCGTCCTCGTCAACGAGGCGACCGGCCTCACCGTCGACCACGTGGTCGCGGCCGCCGGCAGCATCAGCATCAACGCGGGCGACGACACCGGGTGCGCGACATCCGCAACGTCGCCTCGGGCCACGCCATCACGGTCAAGGCCGCGGGCGACCTCTACGTCGACTACATCGAGGCCGGCACGGCCGTCGGCGCGGAGAAGACGGCGGGCAGCAACGTCACCGTGGACGCCACGGGCCTGATCCAGAAATGGGAGGCCTACAAGCGCGCCGACAACGGCGACCTGATCCTGCACCGGACTCCGTCACCAACAAGATGGTGCCGACGGTCGAACTGGACCAGAGCTCGGCCGACCTGTACGGCTACGAGATCTACGTCAACGGCCAGACCACGCGCACCGTGACGGCCACCCCGCTGGTGGTCGAAGGCGGCACCCCGCTGTTCCCGGCCACGCCGACGATGGCGGGCACCGGGCGCGAGCTGGAAATCCGCTACACGGCCACCGGTTTCGACTTCGACGAGAACGGGGTCACCACCGTCACCAAGAACACGACGTTCTCGGACGGCGGCGCGGTCGCCGCGGTCACCAGCACCATCACCCGCCAGGCCGGCACCTCGGCGACCCGGTGGACCAGCTGCGCTTCGGCACCATCACGCTGGCCGCCGGCACCCGGATCTCGTTCCAGCTCGATTCCCGCCCGGCGTACTCCGTGTACGTCGGCGAGAACGTCGGCGGCACGACGGTCACAGCCGACTGGCCGTCGATCCCGCCGCCCTCGTGTCCAAGGTGAACGGCGACACGCAAGGCCCGGTCACGGCCGCCGCCAACAACGGCGAACAGCGCCTGACCTTCACGGCGCGCGTCGCCAACACGGAGTTCACGCTGAGCAACGTGGTCGTGCAGACGGTCACCACCGGCGTCATCGACGGCGCCTACGACTCGAACGGCTCGACGCCGACGGTCTGGCCGGCACCACCTCCAAGCAGGTGTCGGACATCGAATTCCGGGTCGGCTCGCTCAGCGGCGCCGCCAGCTACACGGTCGTCGTCAACGGCCATGCCTACACGGCGCGCGCCGGCGACAACGCCCTCATCTCGGTGCTCAACGCCGGCGACAAGACGGTGAGCTTCGATGCCTTCACCGGGGCACCGCGAGCAACTACACCGTCAACGCCGCGGACGTGTCGAGCGCCGACTACGCGCGGACGATCACGATCCCCACGACGGTCGCCAATGCGGCGACGTACACGGTCACCATCGCCGGCTACTCGCCCTTCACGGTGACCACCGCGACCACGGCGGGCAGCGACCTCGCCACGCAGCTGCGCAACGCCATCAACGGCAACGCGAACTTCGCCGGCAAGGTCAGCGTGAGCGGCCGGGTCGTGACGATCGACGCTTCGGCGAACGTCGGCAACGTGTCCATCACCGTCGGCCCGACCGGCACCGTCAACGGCACCGAACCGCTGGATGCCGACCACACCCGCACGATCGCCATGACCGGGACCGCGGTGTCCGGCGCCCAGTACCGGGTGGTGGTGGGCACGGACGAGTACGTCTACGTGGCCCCGACCGACGCGGACGAGTTCTCCGGCGTGACGATGAACACGATCGCGGAGTGGTTCCGGGACGAGATGCGCGCCGACGGCTACACCGTCCAGACCAGCTCGGGCACCACCATCACGATCACCGCCGGCGCGGGCCTGAAGGCCATCACGGCGACCGTGCGCAACGCCGTCGCGCTGCCCACCCCGGGCGAGGTGATGGTCAGCAGCGTGGGCACCGGCAAGCCCACCATCAGCCTCAACGGACTGGCCCCGGTGGCCGGCGCGACCTACGTGGTCCGCATCGGCAGCGACACCTTTACGTCGGACAAGGCGACGCTGACGGAGATCGCCACCGACCTGCGCGACAAGATCCACGCCCACGGCACCTACAACGCCGACGCGGTGCGCTTCGTGTCGCTGGCCCAGAGCTGGGACGCCATCCTCGGCGAGCTGGAAGCGCGCATCGAGCTCGGCGAGGCGATCGAGGTGGTCCGCACCGTCACGCCGACAGGCTCGCCCACGCTGGCCAAGCTCACGCTGACCGGCGACGTCGCCAACGTGGCGTTCACGGTCGGCAAGGTGGTCGTGCGCGGCGACGACGTCGTGCAGCAGAGCGGCAACCAGCCGCAGCGCGCGGCCAGCAGCACCGTCCGGCAGCAGAGCGTCATCGAGTTCGAAGCGGGGCTGCCCGCCAACGTGAGCTACACCGTCGTGATCGACGGCCGGACCTATTCCGCCACGCCGTCCGACAAGGTGCCCAACACCGGACCGGCATCTTCACCGAGCTGAAGCGCCTGATCGACCTGGACACCGCGTCGCCGACGGTGGCCTTCGACGCCACCGCGCGGACGATGACCCTGACCGCGGACAACCTGAACAACGGCTTCCGCATCGACCGGTGGCGCGCACGAAGCTCGCGACCGTGTCGGCCGCGACCGTGAGCACCGTGTCCGGGCCCACCACCTCCACCCCGCACGTGGTGAAGGTGGCGTTCGTCGGCCAGCCGGCGACGCCGCCGACCGTCGGCTACTCGTACGCCATCACGCTCGGCGACAAGACGTACCGCGCGACCACCAGCGCCAACCCGCAGCAGAACCAGGGGCACGGTCGACGCGACCTGGACCGGCGTGCTGGAGAAACTGCGCGACCTGATCAACGCCGACTCCGCGGACGGCAAGCCGATCGCGGCCTTCGACACGAACTTCGTGTTCACGCTCACCGGGCGCACCAACGGCGCGACGGTGACGGCGACGGCCGAGACCAAGACCGCCGGCGCCGACGTGGCGAAGGACGGCGGCACGCCGACGACCGAAGCCGGCGTGACGCGTCCGCAGGAATCGGACGTCATCCTCGCGAACCGGACGCCGGCCACGGGCGACAAGTACACGGTCCGCATCAACGACGTCGACTACAGCTTCACGGTCGGCGCCACGCGCACCATCGACGCCGTGCTCGACGGCCTGGTCGCGGCGGTCAACGCCGCCACCACCAGCCTCGAAGTGACGGCCAGCAAGGTGAGTGGCACCCGCACGCTGCACCGGTCGGCGACGACAACGACGAGGCGTTCACCGTCAACTCGGTCTCGGCCACCTACAGCACCACCAACACGCTGCCGGCCGCCGTCGCCTCGCACACCGAGGGCCGCCGCGCCGGCACCGACCAGTTCCAGCAATCGGTGCTGGACTTCGTCACGGGCAGCACGCCGGCCGCCGCGCCGCAAACGGGCTTCACCTACACGCTGAACCTCACGCCGCTGAACGGCACCACCGCGACCTACAGCGCCAAGGTGGGCGAGAACGGCGTGACGCAGACCTGGGCTTCGCTGCTGGGATCGCTGGCGGCGCAGATCACCGCGGGCGGCAAGGCCGATGCGGTCATCCAGAACACGAACGAGCTGCTGCTGACCAGCAAGACGAAGAACCAGACGTTCACGCTGACGGCCTCGGCCGCCAGTGACGACGAAGGCTTCGTGCTGACGCCCGAAGGCGACTACGTGCTGATCGTGCCGGACCGCGCCCCGGGCAGCTTCGAGCTGCGCGCCTCCGGCAACCTGACCGTGGTGAACCTGCCGACCAACGACGGCGAGAACATCACGCTGGGCGCCGGCACGTCGCACGACCTGGTGGTGGTGACCGAACTGGACGTGGGCTCCAGCGGCAACCTGAACATCTCCGCCGGCGCTGCCATCACCCCGGGCGGCAAGGTCAAGGCGGGCGAGCTGACCGTGAGCGCGGGCAAGGACCTGACGATCACCTCCGAGGTCGGCAACCTGATCGTCACCATGGGCCTGAACGGCTCGCTCACGGTCTTCCAGACCGGCGGGCTGCACATCGAGAGCCTCTCGATGGACGGCGGCGACATCACCCTGATCGCCGATGGCGACATCGACATCGACGCCATCACCGGCACGTCCGGCAACGTCACCATCATCTCGCGCACGGGCAGCATCAACATCGAGTCGATGGGCACGGCCGGCCGGGTCAGCCTGCAGGCCCACGGCGGCGTCACGGCCAACCTGGGCGCGGCGATCCTCGACGTGGTCGCCGGCGGCGACGTCACGATCGAGGCGAGCGCGGACACCACCATCGAACGCATGGAAACGGCCGGCGGCGCCGTCGACCTGACGGTGGACGGCGACCTCACCGTGCTGGCGGCCATCGAAGTGCTGCTGGACGGCGTGGTCTCGCTGGACGCGGAAGGCGCCATCACGCTCACGCAGGCGATCGCCACCGACAGCGGCGACATCACGATCAGCGCGGGCGATGGCCTGACGCTCGGCGAGAGGAGCCGACCTGACCACCTCCGGCGGCGACATCGTCCTGGCGGCGGGCACCGGCGCGATGACGATGAACGACGACACGTACGTCGTCACGGAAGCCGGCACGCTGACGCTGACGGCGGCGGGCTCCATCACGCTCGGCAAGCTGCGCGTGGAAGAGGGCGGCCTGGTGTCCATCACCAGCGGCGCCGTGGTCGACGGCGGCGAAGGCGAGATCGACATCATCGCGGCCGACAGCACGCTGGAGATCCGTTCCAGCGGCGGCATCGGCGCCGGCAACGCGATCGAAGTGCAGGTGGCCGTGCTCGACGTCGTCAACAGCGGCGGCGGCTCGATCCGCATCCGGGAGAGCGATGCGCTGACGGTCCGGAACGTGCAGCAGGTGGCGGGCGGCGACGTGGAAGTCTCCACCGTGCGCGGCGCCATCCTGGTGGCGAGCGCGGCCGACGGCGGCAGCGGCATCGCCACGACGACGGGCAAGGTCACGCTGTACGCGGGCGGCGCCGGCGCCGCCGTGCTGCTGGCCAGCGACATCAGCACCGACGGCGGCGCCGTCGCGGTGACGGCCGAGGACGGCGACATCACGCTGGCCGCGGGCATCCGCGTCGACGGCGCGGGCGACATCACGCTGACGGTGCCCAAGGGCGGCGTCTTCACCGACCAGCTCGCTTCGGGCTGGAAGATGTCCGGCGCCAGCTTCCACCGCGAAATCGACTGGGCGATGCGCCTCGGCTACTTCACGATGGACGAGGTGTCCGGCAAGATCGTCGTTTCCGGCGTGCCGAGCTACCTCCGGCTTCGCACCGGCCAACGGCACGGTGCTGCGCGAGTCCGGCGGCCCCTTCCTGCAGACCATCGACGGCGGCATCACCATCGTGGCCGGGGACGAGGTCGGGCAGGAAGTCGACGGCTTCCTGTACAGCCCGCTCGCCATCGTGGTGGACGCCAAGACGCTGCGGGTCTCCAGCAGCGAGCGCAAGGACGTGGCCATCCCGGCCACCGGCACCATCGCGGTGAAGGGCTCCGTGGGCGACACCGCCACCGGCGGCACGCGCGGCGGCACCACGCAGGTGGGCACGCTCGGCGGCGACCAGACCATCAACAACGCGGTGGACGCGAGCGGCAGCGACATCACGGTGCGCGCGATCGACCTCGACATCCGCCAGACGATCCGCAGCGCGGGCGCCGTGCTGAACCCGGCGTCGATCGACCCCGGCGCGACCATCGTCATCGGCAACATCAAGGCCCCGGGCAGCACCGGCGACGACGGCACCGGCTGGTGGTGGACACGACGGAACTCGCCTTCCTGCAGGACGGCTTCCGCGAGATCCTGGTCGGCAGCAGCTCGACCAACGGCACCGTCATGATCGGCGAGCAGGGGGCGACCGGCAACGTGACGCTGACCGACACGCTGCACATCCAGACCCCGGTGCTCGGCGGCCACGTGTACTTCAACAGCGAGCTGACGCTGACGGGCAATTCGTCGCTGATCGTCGAAGGCTCGGGCCACACCTCGACGGTCAATGCCAACGTGACCGCGGGCGGCAAGATCGAGTACATCGACTCGGTGCTGGTCAGTGGTGCGCGCGTCGTGACGGCGGGCACCAGCGGCCATGGCCTGATCGAGATCACCGGCGACCTCAACGGCGACGGCCTGACCGGCAGCGACTTCCTGACCCTGAACGCGGTGGACAACATCGTGATCGGCGGCGACATCGGCTCCAGCGACGCGCTGGAAGGCCTGACCATCGGCGGCACCACCGTCTCGGGCACGCTCAACCGCCCGCAGAACGTCACCTTCGAAGGCGAAGTGACGATGGACGGCGACCTGTCGATCACGGCCGACGGCATCGTGACCTTCCGCGAGCAGGTCGTGCTGCGCCTCGGCGGCAGCCTGCAGATCCCGGGCGCCACCCGGTCATCTTCGAGAAGGGCCTGGTGCTCCGGGCGTCGACGGCGGCGGCGTCGCCGGCGACATCTTCATCGAAGGCGACGAGGTCACCTTCCGCGGCGGCGGCGAATCCGTCGTCGGCCGTGGCCTGCTGACGCTGCGCCCGACCACCGTCGGCATGGCGATGGAGATCGGCACCCCGGCCAACTCGCAGATCACGAACGTCCTCAACATCGACAACAACGAACTGCTCGCGCTCGGCGGCAGCTTCAAGTCGATCGTGTTCGGCCACAAGGACGGCCTGCACGCGGCGGCGCAATCGGGCCTCGTGCGCATCGGCGCGGTCAACATGGCCGAACAGCCTTCGCTGCGCAGCAACGTCGAGGTGTACGGCAGCAGCATCACGGTCGAGGACTACTCTCGCTCCGACTACACGCTGCTGATCGGCGGCGACCTGAAGCTCGATGCGGTGAACGACGTCACCCTGCGCAACCGCGTGGAGGCGCGTTCCGACGCCGGGCTGCAGGACATCACGCTGTACTCCGCCACCGGCACGGTCTCGCAGACCGACGCCGCGGTGGGCGACGGCATCGCCGGCGAAGCGCTGCGCGGCGACCACCTGACGGTGACCGCGGTCACCGGCATCTCCCTGCTGCACACCGAGCTGAACACGGTCACCGCCGTCAACTCCGGCGGCGGCTCCAACGGCATCAGCATCTCCGAGACCGCGCTGGGCGGATCGCTGTCGGTGCTGGGCGCGACGCAGACCGCGACCGGCGGCGCCGGCGCGATCGAGATCAGCACCCGGGCCGGCACCCTGACCGTCGCCCCGGCGGCGGACACCGGCATCGGCGTGCGCAACGCGGGCCACGGCAGCATCACGCTGACCTCGTCGGCCGGCGCCATCGCCGTCCAGCAGGCCGTGACGACCAACACCGGCTCCATCACGCTGCAGGCCAGCGGCCAGATCACCACCAGCGGCGCGGGCCGGTGATCGCCGAGGACGCGGCTAGCGTGAGCCTGACCTCCAGCGGCGCCGGCGTGCAGGTCGGCGCCAGGCTCGAGTCCGAAGGCGGACTCGTCAACGTCTCGGCGGCCGGCGACATCCGCTTCGACGACGGCGTGATGGTGACCTCCATCAACGCGCTGAACAACACGGGCGCCGTCATCCCGGCCGCCGGCGGCTCGGTGACCCTGTCGCGCGTCGAAGTCGACGGCGCGATCACCATCACCGCCACGGCGGGCAGCATCGTCGACGGCCTGACCGGCGACACCCCCAACCTCATCGGCGAGACGGCCGTGGTCAGCCTCACGGCCGGCAGCGGCATCGGCGCCTTCGACAAGCACCTGCAGACGCAGATCGGCACCCTCGCGGCGACGGTCACCACCAGCGGCGGCCTGTTCCTGCGCGAGGCCACCGGCCTGCGCGTGGCGGGCGGTTCCAGCTACGCCATCAACCTCGGCGGCGTGGCGGTGGGCAGCGGCGTGATGAGCCTGGTCACCGTCGACGGCGACCTGGTGCTGGAAGACGGCATCCGCTCCACCGGCGCCGCGGGCCACCTGCGCCTGCAGGCGGGCGAGACCGGCAACGCCGGCTCCATCGTGGTGGAAGGCGGCGTCGTTTCGCAGCACGGCAGCATCAGCCTGCTCGCGCTCGACGACATCGTGTTCGACGACGGCCTGCCGACGTCCGGCGCCACCGTGGTGGCGCAAGGCGAGGGCATGACCCTCGACCTGCTGGCCGGCAACGCCATCACCATGGAAGCGACGGCCCAGCTCTCCACCGCCAACGGCAACATGCGGCTGGAAGCGGTCGCCGGCGCCGTGGCGCTGGGCGGCATCGGCGCCGGCACCGGCCGCGTCAGCATCGTGGCGGGCACCGCCATCGTGGACGCGCAGGACGACGACCTCACCACGCCGGTGGGCGTGAACGTCTCCGCCGGCCAGCTGCGCATGGAAGCGCAGACGGGCATCGGCAGCGCCGGCCACGCGATCGAGACTTCGGTCGGCACGCTGGCGGCACGCACGTACGCCAACGGCTCGGGCATCTTCGTCAACGAGACCGACGGCTCCACGCTGGGCACGGTGGCCCCGGTGACGGTCGGCCGCGTGAACCCGGCCGGCTCCACCGGCGACGTGCTCGACGGCGCGAGCCTCTCCGGCCTGCAAAGCGGCGCCGGCGGCATCGCCAGCATCTACAACGGCGGCAACCTGGTCATCGACCAGGCCTTCAGCGCCCCGGCCGGCGCCCACCTGCTGCTGCAGGCCGGCGGCACGATGGACATCAACGCGCTGGTCAGCACCGGCGGCGGCAACATCACGCTGCTGGCCGCGGGCGACCTGCGCTTCGGCGCGGCGGGCGCGGTGGTCTCCGGCGGCGGCACGCTGGACATCGAGTCGAGCGGCGGATCCGTGACGATGGCGCACGGCGCCTTCGTCCGGACCACCGGGAACAACATCCGCGTCGTCGCGGCAGCCGACATCACCGCCGGCCTGCTGGACGCGCGGACGGCGACCGACCGCGACGACACCACCCGCCTGGCCCAGGCCAGCTGGGGCTCCGTCAGCCTGCGGGCCGGCGGCGCGATCCACGACAACGTGGGCGAGACGGCCGTCGACGTGTACGCCAGCCAGCTGCGGCTGCAGGCGGGCACCAGCATCGGTTCGGGCCTGGAGCGGCTCGAAACCGAAGCGGTGCTGCTGAGCGCGTTCGCCGATACCGGCGGCGTGTTCTGGCCGAAGCGAGCGCGCTCGAGATCGGCGAGACCGGCACGATCACCGTCCAGCGCGTGGGCGTGGGCGGCATGTCGCTGGCGCCGAAGACCGAGACGGCGCAGTCCGGCCTCGACGCGGGCGGCGCGGCGGTGGTGACTACCAGCGCCGGCGCGCTGACGGTCAGCGAAGCGGTCCTGGCCACGGGCAACCTGATGCTGTCGGCGGGTACCGGCAACCTCGCACTCGATGCGAGCGTCACCAGCACCTCCGGGGCCATCAGCCTCGCGGCTGCCGGCGACTTGCTGCAGGGCGCCGACATCGCGGCGCAAGGCGCGGGCAAGAGCGTCGCACTGGCCGCGATCGGCAACGTGCAGATGGCGGCCGGCCGGCACGCAGCTGGCCAGCGCCAACGGCAACGTGTCCATCGTGGCCGGCGGCCAGTTGGGCCTGAGCCTCGTGAACGCCGGGACGGCCAGCGTGGCGGCCAGCGGCGCGACCATCACCGACGGCGACACCGACATTGACATCGTGGCGGGCAAGCTCCTGCTGACCGCCACCGGCGGCATCGGCAACGGCGGCGATGCGCTGGAACTGTCGGTCGGCACCCTGAGCGCCAAGGCCGGTGCGGCCGGCCTGTTCCCCGCCGAGGCGAACGGCCTTGTCGCCGGCAGCGTGAGCGTCGCGACCGACGTCATCGCCGCCTCCGGCGTCGCGACGGCGGGCACGGCGGTCGTGCAGGAAGACCTCTTCTCCGGCGGCGCGCTGGTGATCACGGTGGCCCCGGGCGACCTGACCCTGACGGCCGACACCGGCGCGGTGACCGGCGACGGCCTGGTGCTGCTGCAGGCAGCCGGCGCGCTGGCGGCCAACGCCCGCGTGACGGGCGCCAGCCACGTCAGTCTGGTGGCGGCGAGCATCGCGCAAGGCGCCGACGGCGACATCGTGGCCAACGGCAGCATCGACGTGCAAGCCACCGGCGGCGCGATCACCATGGCCGACGGCGCCATGGCGCAGAGCAACGGCGGCAACATCGGCTACGCGGCAACCGGCGCGATCTCGGTCGGCCTGCTGGACGCGCGCAGCGCGGGCGTCCAGTCCACCCGGGGCGCGGTGAGCATCCTTTCGGGCGCGGCCATCACGGACAACGCCGGCGAGAGCGCCATCGACGTCTACGCGAACCAACTGCGGCTGGAGGCTGCCACGGGCATCGCCAGCGGCAGCGAGCGGCTGGAAACTGAAGTTGCCGTGCTGGCCGCGCAGGCGGGCAGCGGCGGCGTGTACCGGCCGAAGCGAGCGCGCTGGAGCTCGGCTCCACGGCCGACGTGACCGTCCACCGTGTCGGCGCCAACGGCGTCGCGCTGACGGACCGCACGGACGTGTCGCAGTCGGGCATCGAAGCGGGCACGCAAGTGGTGGTGACCACCGGCACGGGCGCGCTGACGGTCAGCAGCACGGTGACGGCGGCGGGCAACCTGCTGCTGTCGGCGGCGGGCGACCCGGGCATCGACGCGGCGGTCACCAGCACGGCTGGCGTGATCGAACTGGCGGCCGGCGGCGACCTGCTGCAGGACGCGGATGTGCAAGCGCAAGGCGCGGGCAAGACCATCACGCTGCGCGCGGTGGGTGACCTGTGATGGCCGACGGCACGCAAGTGACCAGCGCCGACGCGAACATCGCGCTGGTGGCCGGCGGCGACCTGACGGTCAGCCTGGTCGACGCGGGCAGCGCCGGTGTGCGGGCCTCGGCGGCCAACATCATCGACGGCGACGACGACACAGACATCGTGGCGGGCAGCGCGCTGCTGACGGCCACCGGTGCGATCGGCAGCGACAGCGACACGCTGGACCTGTCGGTGAACACCTTGACGGCCAAGGCCACCACGGGCGGCCTGTTCATCGCCGAGGCCAATGGCCTGGTGATCGACAGCGTCAGCATCGCGGTGGACACGGTCGCGACGACCGGAGTGTCGAGCACCGGCACGGCAACCACCCGGAAAGACCGGTCGCCGGCGGCGCGCTGGTGATCACGGTGGCCCCGGGCGAGCTGACGCTGACGGCGAACACCGGCATGGTCGACGCGGGCGGCGTGGCGCTGCTGCAGGCAGCCGGCGCCATCACGGCCAACGCGAGCGTGACGGCCGGCAGCCACCTGAGCGTGCTCGGCGCGAGCCTCACGCAGGCGGCAGCCGGTGACTTCGTCTCCGAAGGCGGCAGCATCGACGTGCAGGCCACCAGCGGCGCGATCACGATGGCCGACGGCGCGATGGCGCAAAGCAGCGGCGGCAACATCCGCTACGCGGCAAGCGGCGCCATCACGGTGGGCCTGCTGGACGCACGCAGCACGGGCGCCCGGGGCTCGGTGAGCATCGTCTCCGGCGCGGCCATCACGGACAACGCAGGCGAAACCAGCGTCGACGTGTACGCCAACGTCCTGCGCCTGAACGCGGTGAGCGGCATCGCCACCGGCAGCGAGCAGCTGGAAACGCAAGCAACCCTGCTGAGCGCCGACGGCGGCACCGGCGGCGTGTACCTGAGCGAGACCAACGCGCTGGAGATCGGCGCCACGGGTGACATCAGCGTCAACCGCGTTGGCACGGGCCCGGGCCTCACGGCCACCACGGACGTGTCGCAGTCAGGCATCGAAGCGGGCACGCAAGTGGTCGTGACCACCGGAACGGGCGCGCTGACGGTCAGCAGCACGGTGACGGCTTCGGGCAACCTGCTGCTGTCGGCGGCGGGTGACCCGCCATCGACGCGGCGGTCACCAGCACGGCTGGCGTGATCGAGCTGGCGGCCGGCGGCGACCTGCTGCAGGACGCGGACGTGCAAGCGCAAGGCGCGGGCAAGACCATCACGCTGCGCGCGGTGGGCGACCTGGTGATGGCCGACGGCACGCAAGTGACCAGCGCCGACGCGAACATCGCGCTGGTAGCCGGCGGCAACCTGACGGTCAGCCTGGTCGACGCGGGCAGCGCCGGTGTGCGGGCCTCGGCGGCCAACATCATCGACGGCGACGACGACACGGACATCGTGGCGGGCAGCGCGCTGCTGACGGCCACCGGTGCGATCGGCAGCGACAGCGACACGCTGGACCTGTCGGTGAACACCTTGACGGCCAAGGCCACCACGGGCGGCCTGTTCATCGCCGAGGCCAATGGCCTGGTGATCGACAGCGTCAGCATCGCGGTGGACACGGTCGCGACGACCGGTGTGTCGAGCACCGGCACGGCAACCACCCGGGAAGACCTGGTCGCCGGCGGCGCGCTGGTGATCACGGTGGCGCTGGGCGACCTGACGCTGACGGCGAACACCGGCATGGTGGACGCGGGCGGCGTGGCGCTGCTGCAGGCAGCGGGCGCCATCACGGCCAACGCGAGCGTGACGGCCGGCAGCCACCTGAGCGTGCTCGGCGCGAGCCTCACGCAGGCGGCAGCCGGTGACTTCGTCTCCGAAGGCGGCAGCATCGACGTGCAGGCCACCAGCGGCGCGATCACGATGGCCGACGGCGCGATGGCGCAAAGCAGCGGCGGCAACATCCGCTACGCGGCAAGCGGCGCCATCACGGTGGGCCTGCTGGACGCACGCAGCACGGGCGCCCGGGGCTCGGTGAGCATCGTCTCCGGCGCGGCCATCACGGACAACGCAGGCGAAACCAGCGTCGACGTGTACGCCAACGTCCTGCGCCTGAACGCGGTGAGCGGCATCGCCACCGGCAGCGAGCAGCTGGAAACGCAAGCAACCCTGCTGAGCGCCGACGGCGGCACCGGCGGCGTGTACCTGAGCGAGACCAACGCGCTGGAGATCGGCGCCACGGGTGACATCAGCGTCAACCGCGTTGGCACGGGCGGCCTCACGGCCACGGCCACGGCCACGGGCGGCCACGGACGTGTCGCAGTCAGGCATCGAAGCGGCGGGCACGCAAGTGGTCGTGACCACCGGAACGGGCGCGCTGACGGTCACGGTGACGGCTTCGGGCAACCTGCGAAGCTGTCGGCGCGCAAGTGGTCGACGACCACCGGCACGGCGCGGACGGTCAGCAGCACGGTGACGGCGGCAACCGGCGACCTGCGCAGGCACGCGGCGTGACATCGACGGCGGCGGTCACCAGCACGCGGCGTGATCGCAAGGCCGGCGGCGACCTGACCAGGACGCGGACGCGCGGCGCGCGAGGCGCGGGCAAGACCATCACGCTGCGCGCGGTGGGCGACGCAGATCGGTGACCAGGCCGACGGCACGCACATGACCTGGTAGCCGGCGGCCGGCTGGCGCGGTCGACGCGCAGCACGCTGGCGGATCGACGGCCGCGGCTGGTGGCGGCGCAACGCGGGCATCATGACGGTCGACGCACCAGCGGACATCGCGGCGGCGGCAGCGCCGGTGACGGCCACCGGTGCGATCGGCGGCCAACATCATCGACGGCGACGACGACACGGACATCGTGGCGGGCAGCGCGCTGGGCCACCGGTGCGATCGGCAGCGACAGCGACACGCTGGACCTGTCGGTGAACACCTTGACGGCCAAGGCCACCACGGGCGGCCTGTTCATCGCCGAGGCCAATGGCCTGGTGATCGACAGCGTCAGCATCGCGGTGGACACGGTCGCGACGACCGGTGTGTCGAGCACCGGCACGGCAACCACCCAGAAGACCCGGTCGCCGGCGGCGCGCTGGTGATCACGGTGGCGCTGGGCGACCTGACGCTGACGGCGAACACCGGCATGGTGGACGCAGGCGGCGTGGCGCTGCTGCAGGCAGCGGGCGCCATCACGGCCAACGCGAGCGTGACGGCCGGCAGCCACCTGAGCGTGCTCGGCGCGAGCCTCACGCAGGCGGCAGCCGGTGACTTCGTCTCCGAAGGCGGCAGCATCGACGTGCAGGCCACCAGCGGCGCGATCACGATGGCCGACGGCGCGATGGCGCAGAGCAGCGGCGGCAACATCCGCTACGCGGCAAGCGGCGCCATCACGGTGGGCCTGCTGGACGCACGCAGCACGGGCGCCCGGGGCTCGGTGAGCATCGTCTCCGGCGCGGCCATCACGGACAACGCAGGCGAAACCAGCGTCGACGTGTACGCCAACGTCCTGCGCCTGAACGCGGTGAGCGGCATCGCCACCGGCAGCGAGCAGCTGGAAACGCAAGCGACCCTGCTGAGCGCCGACGGCGGCACCGGCGGCGTGTACCTGAGCGAGACCAACGCGCTGGAGATCGGCGCCACGGGCGACATCAGCGTCAACCGCGTCGGCACGGGCCTGGGCCTCACGGCCACCACGGACGTGTCGCAGTCGGGCATCGAAGCGGGCACGCAAGTGGTCGTGACCACCGGAACGGGCGCGCTGACGGTCAGCAGCACGGTGACGGCTTCGGGCAACCTGCTGCTGTCGGCGGCGGGCGACCGGCCATCGACGCGGCGGTCACCAGCACGGCTGGCGTGATCGAACTGGCGGCCGGCGGCGACCTGCTGCAGGACGCGGACGTGCAAGCGCAAGGCGCCGGCAAGACCATCACGCTGCGCGCGGTGGGCGACCTGGTGATGGCCGACGGCACGCAAGTGACCAGCGCCGACGCGAACATCGCGCTGGTGGCCGGCGGCGACCTGACGGTCAGCCTGGTCGACGCGGGCAGCGCCGGTGTGCGGGCCTCGGCGGCCAACATCATCGACGGCGACGACGACACGGACATCGTGGCGGGCAGCGCGCTGCTGACGGCCACCGGTGCGATCGGCAGCGACAGCGACACGCTGGACCTGTCGGTGAATACGCTCACGGCCAAGGCGACCACGGGCGGCCTGTTCATCGCCGAGGCCAACGGCCTGGTGATCGACGCGGTCAGCATCGCGGTGGACACGGTCGCGACGACCGGTGTCTCCAGCACCGGCACGGCAACCACCCAGAAGACCTGGTCGCCGGCGGTGCGCTGGTGATCACGGTGGCCCCGGGCGACCTGACGCTGACGGCGAACACCGGCATGGTGGACGCAGGCGGCGTGGCGCTGCTGCAGGCAGCCGGCGCGATCACGGCGAATGCCAGCGTGACGGCCGGCAGCCACCTGAGCGTGCTTGGCGCGAGCCTCACGCAGGCGGCAGCCGGTGACTTCGTCTCCGAAGGCGGCAGCATCGACGTGCAAGCCACCAGCGGCGCGATCACGATGGCCGACGGCGCGATGGCGCAGAGCAGCGGCGGCAACATCCGCTACGCGGCAAGCGGCGCCATCACGGTGGGCCTGCTGGACGCACGCAGCACGGGCGCCCGGGGCTCGGTGAGCATCGTCTCCGGCGCGGCCATCACGGACAACGCTGAAACCAGCGTCGACGTGTACGCCAACGTCCTGCGCCTGAACGCGGTGAGCGGCATCGCCACCGGCAGCGAGCAACTGGAAACGCAAGCGACGCTGCTGAGCGCCGACGGCGGCACCGGCGGCGTGTACCTCAGCGAGACCAATGCGCTGGAGATCGGCGCGACCGGTGACATCAGCGTCAACCGCGTCGGCATCGACAGCCAGACGGACGCCACGGGCGACCTGTCGCAGCAGGGCCGCGGCCGGCGGCAACATCGTCGTCACGGTGGCGGCGGGCAACCTGACCCTCGCCGCGACGACCGGCACGGTGGCAGCCGACGGCGCGGTGCTGCTGCAGGCAGCGGGCGCCTTCGTGGCGAACGCCTCGGTCGCAGCCGGCACACCTGAGCGTGGTCGCGGCCAGCATCACGCAGCGCGCGGCCGGCGACTTCAGCAGCACGGCCGGCACCATCGACGTCGAGGCCACTGCCGGCAACGTGCAGATGGACGACGGCGCGATCGCACGCACCGCGGGCGCCGGCAACATCCGCTACGCGGCCACCGGCACCATCACCGTGGGCCTGCTGGATGCGCGCACCGACGGCGGCACCCTGCTGGACCAGCCGACTGGGGCGCGGTCAGCATCGTGGCCGGCGGCGCGATCATCGACAACGTCGACGACACCTCGGTCGACGTGTACGCCAGCCAGCTCCGCCTGGAGGCGGGCACCGGCATCGCCAGCGGCGCCGAGCACCGGAAACCGAAGTGGAGCGCCTGAGCGCCGTCTCGGCCACGGGCTTCTACCTGCAGGACCAGTCGGCCCTGACGGTCGGCGCCACCGACGCCATCGGCGTCGAGCGGGTCCATGCGACCGGCACCACGGCCACGACGGACGACGCGCAGGAAGACCTCGTGGTCACCGGCGGCGCCGCGGTCCTGCGCACCCTCACGGGTGACCTGACGCTGGCAGCCGGCACGGCCGCGAGCCGCGCGGTGGATGTCGCCGGCGCGCTGCGCCTCGAAGCGGTGGCCGGCGGCATCGCGCTGCAAGCCAGCGTGACGGCCGCGGGCCACGTCTCGGTGCTGGCCGCCACGGCCATCACGCAGGACGCGCTGCTGGAAACCACCAGCGGCAACGTTGACGTGGCAGCCACGTCCGGCGCGATCACGATGGCCGCGAACGCGGTCACCCGCACCGACGCCGGCAGCATCCGCTACGCGGCAGGCGGCGACGTCACGCTCGGCACGCTGGATGCGCGCAGCGAGACGGCCCGCGACGTGCCTTCCCTGTCCGGCCAGTCCGGATGGGGCAACGTGAGCATCGTCGCCGGCGGCAGCATCGCCACCGGCGCCGGCGCCGGCACCGACGTGCTGGCCGCGACCCTGCGCCTGCAGGCCGCGGGCAGCATCGGCAGCGCCCTCGATGCGCTCGGCACCGAAGCGGCCGTCCTCGGCGCCAGCGCCGGCGGCGACCTCTTCCTGCTGGAAGCCACGGCGGTGCAACTGGCCGGCCTGGCCTCCCTGTCGGTCCAGCGGATCGGCACCGACGGCACGACCACCACGACGGTGAACGACGCGGCCCGCAACGGCCTGACCAGCGGCGGCAAGCTGGTGCTGCGCACCACCGCCGGCGCGATCACCTCGGTGGCCGCGGGCACCGTCACGGCCACCGGCAACCTGCTGCTGGCCGCGGGCGGCACCGCCGCCGGCCTGACGCTCGGCGCGGACGTGACCAGCACCACCGGCCACCTGAGCCTCTCGGCCACCGGCAACGTGGCGCAGAACGCCAGCGTGACGACTTCGGGCGGCAGCATCGACCGGCCGCCGGCGGCACCGGACGATGGCGCAAGGCACCGCGCTCACCAGCGGCGGCGGCGCCATCGCGGCGAACGTCACCGGCGCCTTCACCATCGAAACGCTGGCGGCCGGCGCCGGCGACCTCTCGATCCGCGCGGCTGCGCTGGTCGACGGCGACGCGAACGCCGACACGGAGATCGACATCACCGCCACGGCGCTGCGCCTGCAGCTGTCCGGCAACGCGGGCACCTCGGCCAACGCGATCGAGACCTCGATCACGACCCCCGGGCCATGGGCGGCAACGTCTTCCTGTCCGAAACCAGCGACCTCGCCATCGGCTCGGCGGCCCAGGCCGCGATGCGCGTCGATGCGACGGGCACCGCGGTGAGCGACAACCTCGCCAGCCTGGCGGGCGTGAACGGCGCGATCGTGGTGATCCGCAACAGCGGCAACCTCACGGTGAACGAAGCCGTCACGGCCACCGGCAACGTGCTGCTGCAGGCGCAAGGCGCCGCGGCCGACCTGCTGGTCGGTGCGGCGGTGTCCACCAGCGGCGGCAGCATCAGCCTGGCGGCCGGCGACGACGTGAGCCTCACGGCGACGACCGGCGCGGCCACGGCGAGCGGCAACATCACCCTCACCGCCGGCGACGTGCTGGCGATGGCGGCCGATGCGTTCGCCACGGCCGGCGGCAACCTGCGGCTGCAGGCGGCCGGCGACGTCACCGCGACGGGCCTCACGGCGACGCGCGTCGACATCGTCTCGACCTCCGGCGCCATCCTCGATGCCGGCAACGTGCACGTGGACGTCACCGCCTCGGCGCTGCGCCTGCAGGCACGCGGCGACATCGGCGGCTTCGCCGACGGCGCGGCCTCGGCCCTCGACATCGCGGTCGGCACCACGGCCGCGGACTCCGCGCAAGGCGCCATCCAGCTGGCCGCCACCGGCAGCGTGACGGTCGGCAGCGTGGACGTGCCGGTGACGGTCGTCAACGCCGACGGCACCACCACCGCATCGACCAACGCGGCGCTGAACCGCCTGCGTGCACAGGCCGGCGGCACCATCGACCTGCGCGCCACCGGCGCGGTGACCCCGCCCAATCGGCGGGCGCCACCGTGTCCACCAGCGGCGCGGTCCACCTGACGGCGGGCGGTGCGATCACCGCCACCGGCGCGGGCTCCATCGACGTCGCTGCGGCTTCGCTGGCGGCGCATGCCGGCGGCAGCATCGGCACCGGCGCCGTGCTGCTCGAAACCGACATCGGCAGCATCTCTGCGACGTCGGGCACCGGCGGCATCTTCGTGCAGGAAAAGGACGCCATCACCGTGCAGGGCCTCGCGGCTTCCGGCACCGGCGCCCTCGTTCTGCGGGCCGGCGGCTCGCTCACCCCGGCGGGCGCGGCCAGCGGCAACGGCAACCTGCTGCTGCAGGCGCAGTCCGGCACCCTCTCGCTGCAAGCGGGCGTCGCGGCCGGCGGCAACCTCAGCCTGCTGGCTTCCGGCAACATCACGCTGGGCGCGGACGCCGCGGTCACGGCCGGCGGCACCGCCGACCTGTCCACGGGCGGCGGCAGCATCGCCATGGACCAGGCCTCCAGCGTCACGGCGCAAGGCGACCTGCGCCTGTACGGCGACGGCAGCGTCTCGCTGTCCAGCCTGGTGGCGGGCGGCGACGTCTCGGTGACGGCGGCCGACGGCTCCATCGACAACGGCGGCCGCCTCGGCGACAGCATCCGCGCCGCCGGTGTCCGCCTGGTCGCCGGACTCGGCCTCGGCAGCGCCGCGGCACCCTGCAGATGAGCGCAACCACGCTGGCGGCGCGCGCCGGCAGCGGCGGCATCTACCTGCTGGAAGCCGACGCGATCGTCATCGGCGACGTGCAGGTCCAGTGCAGCGCGTCCAGGCCAGCGGCAGCGTGTCCGCGGTGACCGAGAGCACGACCAGCGACCTGCGGACCACCGCCAACGGCAAGATCGTGTTGACGACCCTCGCGGGCGGCATCACCCTGACCGAAGGCACGGGCTCCGCCGGCAACGGCGCCATCTCGGCCCACGGCACCGGCACCGTCACCCCGGTGGCGGGCGGCACGGGCAGCGACATCCGCGTGGGCGGCACCATCACCAGCGGCACGGGCAGCATCTCGCTGCGCGCCGCCGACACGGTGGCGTTCTCCAGCGGCGCCGACGCGATCACGACCAGCACGGGCAAGGTGACGGTCACCGCCACGGCCGGCGACGTGACGATGTCCACCAGCAACCAGCTGGCGAGCGGCACCGGCACGATCACGGTCAAGGCCGGCGACGACCTGACCGCGGGCAGCCTGTCGACGAAGGGTTCGCTGACGCTGGATGCGTTCGACAAGGTGTCGATCTCCGGCACCGCGACCCGCACCGGCAAGACGATCACCATCAAGGCCAACGACCTGTCGGTCGGCGCGTCCCTGAGCAGCGCCGGCAGCAAGCTGGTGATCACGACGCAGACCGGCGTGCCGATCGTGCTCGGCGGCGCCACGCCGACGACGCCGGCGATGCACCTGAGCGTCACCGAACTGGCGCGCCTGAAGGACGGCTTCGGCTCGATCACCATCGGCAGCAAGCTGGCCAACCAGCAGGTGCGCATCGACGGCACCGCGGGCGCCGTGGTCTTCAACGACCCGGTGGTGCTGGCCGCCTCCGGCGCCGGCGGTTCCATCGCCATCACGGGCTCGGTCACCGGCGACACGCTGGAGATCGGCAACAGCGGGACGTCCACCACGCTGACCAAGGCCACCGTCACCATGCAGCGCGGCATCACCGTGCTGGATGCGCTGGTGGTGTCGGGCAGCAACAAGCTGTCCAGCAGCGTCGCGACCGGCGGCCATTCGATCTCGCTCAAGACGGTCACCGGCAAGGCGGGCGGCTCGGCCGACAAGCTGACGCTCGACGCCAACGGCGGCAACGTCGCCATGGGCACCGTCAGCAGCCTGCAGGGCTGGCGGTGACCGACGCGGTGAACGTGACGTTCAGCGGCACGGTGGCGGTCAACGGCAACGTCACGGTCAACGCGACGGGCACCGTGACCTTCAAGGAGAAGCTGACGCTGGGTTCCGGCGGCAAGCTGACCATCACCGGCGGCGCCAAGGTGGTGTTCGCCGACGACGTGGCGGCCGGCAGCGGCGACGTCACCATCGACGCGCGCAGCCTCACGGCATCGGGCGGCGTCGGCAGCTTCACCGGCACCGGCGAGTTCATCCTGCGCGCCAGCACCGGGGTGATGGTGATCGGAGACGGCACCGCGTCTTCCAGCGCGCTGCGCGTCACCAGCACGGTGCTGCAGGCGCTGGGCTCCGGCTTCGAACAGCTCACGCTGGGCAAGGCCGGTTCCGGAACCGTCACGCTGGCCGGCAAGGTGGACGTGGGCAGCAAGCCCTCGGCCCTGAGCATCCCGGGCGCGACGGTGAGCGTGCAGCCGAAGGCGGCGATCACGCTGGGCGGCGCCAGGTTCCACCTGCAGGGCAAGGGCGACCTGCTGGTCCAGGGCAGCATCACCAGCCGCGCGCACACCGACATCAGCCTGCTGAGCACGTCGGGCGCGGTGAAGATGAGCAAGGGCACGAAGGTGCACAGCATGGCCGGCGACATCGCGCTGGCCGCGGCGAACGGCATCGGCCTGTCGCTGCTGGACGCCCGCGGCGCCAAGAGCAGCATCCTGGGCCGCGTCACGGTCGACCCGGGCCGCGGCACGGTCAACGACGTCAACGCCAGCAGCACGGTGGACGTGTACGCCCTGTCGTTCAGCCTGTACACCGATGCCGACGCACCGGCGCCGGTGGACCTGATCGAGGTCTCGACCAGCACCGTCTACATCGACGGCGACGGCGGCAAGGTGCTGCGCCGCGAGTCGGGCACCAACGCGCGCATGCACTACGCGGTGCAGCACGGCACCACGCTGCATGCGCAGATGACGACGCCCGGCTACTCGACGCTGGTCAGCCGCGACCCGGCGATCGCCACCGCGAAGCTGGCGAGCGTGCAGTCCACGCTGCTGCCGGTCAGCGGTTCCGACGCGGCCAGCAGCTACCTGATGGAACTGTCCAAGAGCAGCATGCAGCCGGTCACGCTGAAGCTGCTCGATCCGGACGCCAGCTACGCCGCGATGCTCGAACAGGGCTGGGTGGTGGGTTCGCCGGGCACGCAGCCGCGCGCCAACGGCACGGCCTCGGCCGACCCGGTCTTCGACTACTGGGTGGAGGCGGTGGAACTGTGAGCCGCGCCACCGACAGGCAACACGAACGAAAAGGTTTATCCATGTTTGCGGAGATGAGCAAGGGCGCCGGCGCGCTGCTCGCGGTGGCGGCACTCGCTGCCTGCGGCGGCGGCGGCGGCGGTGGCGGCAGCAGCGCCGCGCGCATCAGCGTGGCCGATGCACGGATGGAGGAGGGCGCTTCGCGCACGTCGGAGCTCACGTTCCGCATCTCCTTCGACCAGCCGTCGGCCGGGCTGACGTTCAACTACGAGACCGATTCGACCGCCAAGAGCGGCGGCGGCAGCACGGGGGCCGCCGTCGGCGGCTCGCGCTGCGAGCCCGGGGTCGACTACATCGCGGTGGGCCAGCGCAGCCTGGTGATCCCGAACGGGCGGCGCACGGCGGAGGTGAGCATCATCGTCTGCGGCGACACGGTGTTCGAACCCACCGAGACCTTCGCCGTCAAGTGGTCGGCCGGCGGCCGCTCGGGCACCGCCATCGGCACCATCCTCAACGACGACAGCGGCGGCCTCAACGGGACCGGCGTCGCCGGCAGCTTCGGCCGCGACAGCGACCCGCTGACCAACAGCGACGCCGACGGCCGCGCCGGCTTCTCGTTCGCCAAGGCGCCCAGCGCCTCGAACTTCCGCTGCACCCGCGACCAGGTCACGGGGCTGCTGTGGGAAGGCAAGGCCACCTCGGGCGTGAGCGATGCCGCGGCCACCTACACCTTCAGCGAACTCCGCTCGTTCGTGAACGCGATCAACGCGCAGGCCCTGTGCGGCTTCACCGACTGGCGGGTGCCGACGCCGGAAGAGCTTTCCTCCATCGTGGACGCCGGCAAGGCGACGGCGCCGACGATCGACACGGCCTGGTTCCCGAACCAGCAGGCCGCCAGCTACTGGACCTCGACCGCCTACCAGGACGGCGCCGGCCAGACGCCTGGTACGTCGACTTCACCACCGGCACGGTCGCCGTCGACAACAAGTCCCGCCGCTTCCATGCGCGGCTGGTCACGCGCGGCGGCAGCCCGGAACCCGCGCCGCTGCCCGAGTCGTGCGCCGACACCGTGCGCTTCACCGACCACCGCGACGGCACCGTCAGCGACAAGCGCACCGGCCTGATGTGGAAGCAGTGCGCCGAAGGCCTTTCCGGCGCCAACTGCTCAGGCACCGAAGCGCTGCTCACGTGGCCGGACGCCGTCGCGCGTCCCGCCGCCGTCAACGACGAAGCTGCCGCGCGGCTGGGCTACGACGACTGGCGCCTGCCGACGCGGGCCGAGCTGTCGTCGATCGCCGAACGCGAGCAGTGCTTCAGCCCGGCCGCCAACCCCACCGTGTTCCCGAACACCGGCGCCGTGGGCTACTGGACGGCCACCCCCTACGCCTTCAACGGCAGCCTGGCCCGGGTCCGTCGATTTCCACGACGGCCGTCGGCCCCGGAACCAAAACCGGCAGCGGCAGCTCCACCAAGCGCGTGCGCCTGGTGCGTGCGGGCCAGTAACAGCGGCTTCCCTCCTTCCAACAAGCATTACCAGGCGCCGGACTCTCCACGGACCGGCGTCGAAACGGAACCCCATGAAAGCCGCCACCAAACCCCTGAGCCGCCTGATGCGCGACCTCTTCCGCGTCGAACCCCTCGAGCCCCGCGTGCTGCTGTCGGCCGACCCGATCACGGGCGCGGCGCAGATCGTGCTGCGGCCGGCGGAGGACGAAGGCGCCATCGTGGCGCAAGCGTACGAGGCGAGCGAGGCGCAGGACGCGGGGGCGTCACCGCGGAGGCTGCGCCGACCGAGGTGCAGGAGGCGGTCGTGTCCGAATGGCTGGACCTCGACGCCGACCAGCTCGATGGCGGCAACGGGATGTTCATGGCCGCGATGAGCTTCTCGGCGCTTGCGGCGGACCCGCCGCTGCTGGTCGACCAGGACATCACGGAGCCGGAGAACCTCCTGCTGCTGCAGGCGCTGCTGATCCGGGCTCGCCCACGCTGACGGCCGGCACCAGCGGTTCCTCCACCGGCGGCCAGTTGCAGCTGGGCGACACCACCGCCCACTCCGTCAACGGCGACGGCGTGGGCGGCGACGATTTCCCGGTGCTGCGCGCGCGGCAGGACGTCTTCTTCTCGGGCCCCGTCGGCGACAGCGATCCGCTGGAGGGGCTCACCATCGAGGGCGTCGTCGTGAGCGGCAGCGAAGACCTGCCGCGGGACGTGACGTTCACCCGCGGGGTCCGGATCAACGGCGACCTCGTGATCCGCGCCTCGGGGACGGTGACCTTCAATGGTCCCGTGGAGATCACCGGCGGCGGCGACCTGCGCATCATCGGCGCCGACAACATCCTCTTCCGGGGCGGGGTGGTGCTGACCGACACCGATGGCAGCGGCCAGTATGGCGACCTGTTCCCGGAGGCGAACGAGATCACCTTCCGTGGCTCCGACGAGTCGGTCCGGGGGCAGGGCGTGCTCACGCTGCGTCCCACGCTGGTGGGCGCGGGCATCGAACTGGGCACGCCTGCGCTGTCGCAGCCCACCGGTGTGCTGAACATCAGCAACGACGAGATCCCTTCGGCCTTCGGCGACGGCTTCAGCCGGATCGTCGTGGGCCACCAGACGGCCTCCATGCGGCGGCGGGCGCGGGCGCGGTGCGCATCGGCGCCATCAACGCGCTGGACCAGCCCACGCTGCGCGACCCGCTGGAGGTCTACGGCGGCACGATCACGGTCGAGGACTATTCCACCAGCGACTACGACTTCCGTGTCGAAGGCACGATCGCCCTCGACGCGCGCAACAACATCGTGCTGCGCAACCGGATGGAGGCCAGCATCTCCGGCGTGCTGACCGGCATCAGCCTGTACTCGCATGCGGGCCAGTGCTGCAGGAAGACGCGACGCTGGACCAGGCCGTGTCGGAGCCGCTGCGGGCGGAAACGCTGACCGTCCGCGCCGCCACCGGCATTTCGCTCGGCTTCACGGAAATCGACACGCTCATCGCCAGCAACGTGACCAGCGGCAACGTCGTCATCACCGAGACCGCGGCGGGCGGCGACGTGCTGGTGGGGTCGCTGGCCCGTGGGGGGCCGGCAGCCTCACGCTGAACACGACCGCCGGCAACATCACCGTGGGCGGCACGGGCATCGGCCACGCCGGCACCGGCGCGTCCGTTCTCCGGCGGCCGGGACGGGCGCGACGATCACGGTGAACGAGTCGATCCATTCGGTGGGCGGCGCGATCCGGCTGACCGCCGCCGGCGCGATCGCCACCAGCGACGACGCCACCAACGACGGCACGATCGTGACCGACGGCGAGGCCGTGGTCGAACTGAAGTCGACCACCGGCGCGATCACCCGGGGCGGGCTGATCCAGTCCGCGGGCGGCGCGGTGAGCCCGGATGCGTACACGACGCTGGTGATGAACGACGGCGTCGTGGCGCAGTCGCTGAACGGCGCCGACAGCGGCAGCGTGACCCTGCGCTCGCGCCAGGGCAACGTGACGGTGAGCGTCATCGCGGCCGACGGCACGATCACGATCAGCTCCGCGGGCGCGATCATCGACGGCCTGACGGGCACGGCGGCCAACCTCGACGGCGACACGGCCGCCGCCGTGCTGACCGCGGTGGGCAGCATCGGCGCGGCCGGCGCCTCGCTGCACACGCGCGTCAACGCGCTGTCCGCAGTGGCCACGGCCGGCGGCATCTACGTCCGCGAGGAAACCGCGCTGCGCCTCGCCGGCGGCGCCGCCGCCTACGCGGTGGATGCCGGCGCCGGGCCGGTGGCCATCGCCACCGCCGAAGGCAACATCACTGTGGAGAAGCAGGTGCGCTCCACCGGCAACCTGCTGCTGCAAAGCGGCGAGACCGACGAAGCGACGGCCGCGGGCCTGGCGATCCGGGCGGCGGTCGAGGCCGGCGGCAGCATCAGCCTGCTGTCCGCCGACGGCATCCTGGTCGACAACGGCGCGACGGCCGGTCCGGCGGTCACCGCCGGCGCGGGCCAGACCCCGGACGTGCAGGCCGATGCGGGCATCGCGATGGATGCCGGCGCTTCGCTGACCGCGCTCGGCGGGTCGGCCCGCCTGCAGGCCCTCGGCGGCGACGTGACGCTCGGCCTCGTCGATGTCGGGACGGGCAGCGTGGCGGTGCTCGCCACCGGATCCGTCCTGGACGCGCAAGCCGACGACGCGGGCACGCGGGTCACCAACCTGGTGGCGGCCGGAGTCCGGCTGCAAGCGGGCGGCGGGATCGGCGCGCCCGGCGCGACCCTCGAGATGGCGACGGGCACGGTGGCCGCGGCCGCCGTCGGCGCCGTCTTCCTGCGCGACGCGAATGCGCTGGACGTGGGCGAGGTGGCGGCGGTGTCCGTCAACCGCATCGACGACGAAGGCGCCATCGGCTCCACCGTCGCCGATGGCGCGGCGCTGGCGGGCATCGACGCGGGCGGCGCGCTGTCCCTGCAGGCGGCCGGCGCCCTGGCGGTCCTCGAAGCGATCGGCGCCGCCGGCAATCTCCACCTCGCGGGCAACGCGGCGCTGAGCCTCGCGGCGGCGGTCGGCACGTCCGGCGGCAGCCTCCGTCACCGCGGGCGCGGCGCTTTCGGCCACGTCCGGCGTGGACCTCTACAGCGAGGGCGGGACCATCGTCGTGCAGGGCCTGTCCGTGACGCTCGCCGACGGCAGCCTCGTGCGCACCGACGGCCGCAACATCCGCATCGAGGCCGTCACGGGCAGCCTCACGGTCGGCAGCGTCGACGCCCGCAGCGCGGACGATCGCGCCGACGGCACCCGGACGATGCCTGGGGTGACGTGAGCCTGGTCGCCGGCGGCGCCATCAGCGACAACGCGGACGAGACCTCGGTCGACGTGCATGCCGGCAACCTGCGGCTGCGGGCGGGATCCGGCATCGGCGCGAGCGGCCAGGACCTGGAAGTCGAAGTCACGGGCGTGCTGGCCGCCGACAGCGGCACCGGCGCGCTGTTCGCCAACGACGCGACGTCGCTGACGGTCGGCACCGTCGTGGACTTCTCGGTGAACGCCGTCGACGTCCAGGGCGCGGCGGCGGCGCGGTGCTCGTGGGCGCGGGCGCGTCCGGCGTCGACAGCGGCGGCGCGCTGGTGCTGCGCGCGCTCGACGGCGACCGGCGCTCGCCGCGGGCGGCGTGACCGCGAACGGCAACATGCTGCTGGACGCCGTCAACGGCAGCGTGTCCATCGACACCGCCGTCCTCGGCAGCGGGCACATCAGCATCGTCGCCGACGGCGACATGCTGGTGAACGCCGACGTCGAGGCCGGCGCCACGGGCAAGACGATCGACCTGTACGCGGGCGGGTCCATCCTGCAGGCGTCCGGAACCACCATCGCCACCGTCAACGGCAACATCGCGCTGGACGCGGGCGACGACGTCCAACTGGTGTCGCTGGAAGCGGGCACGGCGGGCGTGTGGATCTCCGCCCTGCAGATCGTCGACGGCGACGGCGTGGGCGATGCCGAGGTCGACATCGTGGCCGCGTCGGCGCAGCTGATCGGGATGTTCGGCATCGGGGCCGCGGGCAGCGCGATCGCCACCGACGTCGACCTGCTGACGGCCTACGCGCCGAACGGCGGCCTGTTCATCACGGAGGCGGATGGCCTGACCATCGGCACCACGGAGCTGAATGTCCGGGTCGTCGACGAAGAGGGCAACGTTTCCGCCACGGAGAACGACGCGCAGGAAGGCCTGCTCGCCGAGACGGTCGTGCTGACGGTCACCGAGGGCGACCTCGACGTCACGGCAGGCGAGCTCGCCGGCATCGGCGCGTTCGCCCCGGGCGACAACCTGCGGCTGGAAGCGGTCGCCGGCTCGGTGAGCCTGGCCGGCTTCGTGGCCGCGGTCGGCGACCTGTCCGTGCTCGCGGACGAAGACATCGCCATCGCGGCGGAGGCCTTCGTGGTTTCGGCGCTCGGCTCGGTCGACCTGCAGGCCGGTGGCTCCATCGCCATGGCCGCCGACAGCGTCGTCGCCACGGACGGCGTCGACATCGCGCTGCGCGCGGGTGGCGACATCACGGTGGGCATGGTGGATGCCCGCCTGTCCAGCGACCGCGACGCCGACCCGCAGACGATGGACGACCGGCCGACTGGGGCTTCGTGAGCCTGGTGGCCGGCGGGTCCATCCCGGACAACGGCGGCGAGACCGACATCGACATCTATGCGGCGGGCGTGCGGCTGGAGGCCGCGGGCGCCATCGGCGCCGGCGCCGAGCACCGAACTCGAGACGGCGCTGCTTGCCGCCGTCTCGGACACGGGCGCGCTGTTCCTGACCGAGGCCACCGGCGTCGAGGTGACGCTGGTCGACGTTTCCGACGTGTACCGCGTGGCCACCGACGGCACCAGCGCCGCCGGCACTGCCGACACCGGCCTCTCCGGGCTGTCCAGCGCGGGCGCGCTGGTCCTGCGGACCCTCGACGGCGCCATCGTGCTGGCTGCGGCGACCGCCGGGCAGGTCACGGCGACCGGCAACGTGCTGCTGGCGGCCGGCGGCACCACCTCCGACCTCGACGTTCGCTCGACGGTCACGAGCAACGGCGGCAACATCAGCGCCTCCGCGGGGCACGATGTGCTGCTCGGCGCGACGGTGTATGCCAGCGTGGCCGGCAAGACCATCGACGTGGTCGCCGGCGCCGCGCTGGTGCAGTCGCAGGGCACCCGTGTGAGCACCGCCAGCGGCAACGTCTCGCTGGCGGCCGTGGGCGACGCGACGCTGGAAGCCGTCCTCGTCGGCGGCACCGGCACCGGCATCCGCGTGAGCGCGGCCTCCATCATCGACGGCGATGCCGCCGGCGACTCCGAAGCCGACCTGCTGGCCGCGAGCGTGCAGCTGATCGCGACCGGCGCCGTCGGCGCCGCGGGCGCGCAGCTCGAGACTTCCGCGAACACGCTGGCCATCGATGCCGATGGCGACGTCTTCGTGAACAACACCGCCGCCGTGGTGTTCGGCAACACCACGTTGAACGTCGCGCGCGTGGATGCCGAAGGCGGCACGGCGCTCACGACCAACGCCCTGTTGACGGGCTTGTCGGGCGACGACATCGTGGTGCGGGCCCTCACGGGCAACTTCACGGTCAACACCGGCGCCCCGGTCGCCGCCACCGGCAACCTGCTGCTGCAGGCGACGGCCGGCAGCTCGAACATGACGCTGAACGCGGCGGCGACGGCGGCGGGCGCCATCAGCCTGCCGCCGCCAACGACGTGCTGCTGAACGCCTCCCTGACCACGACCGGCAGCGGCAATGCTTCGACCATCGACGTGCTCGCGACCGGCGGCCGGATCGTCGGCGCGCAAGGCACGGCCATCACGGCGGCCAACGCCAACGTGCAGTTGCAGGCGAGCGCCAGCGTCACGCTGGAACTGGTCCGGCCGGCACCGGCAACGTGCGCATCGTCGCGGGCCGGTGTTCGACGGCGACACGACCGTCGACGAAACCGAGGTCGACATCACGGCGGCCGGCCTGCAGATCGCCTCGCCCGGTGGGGTGGGTTCGGGCGCCAACGCGCTGGAAACCAGCGTCGACCGGCTCTCCGTGGCGGCGGGCTCCAGCTCCGTCACCATCGTCGAGAGCACCGGCATCGTGCTGGGCACGGTGAGCACCAGCGTCAACCGCGTCGGCCTCGACGGCGTGGTCGCCGCCACGACCGCGGCAGACCAGTCCAACGTGGTGGGCAGCACGATCGTCGTCCGCACCCTCGCCGGGTCGCTCGAAAGCGTCAGCGGCGGCGCCGTCACCGCCACCGGCAACTTGCTGCTGCGCGCAGCCGGCACGGATTCGGACCTGACGCTCGGCGCCGCGGTGAGCAGCGGCGGCAACGTGAGCATCGAGGCGGGCCGCGACCTGCTGCAGAACGCGAACGTGACCGCCACCACCAGCACCCGCACGATGGACCTGCGGGCCGTGCGCAACCCGGCGCAGGCCCGGGGTGTCACCACGTCCACGGTCAACGGCAACGCGTCACTGACCGCGGGCGGGACCCTGACGCTGGAAGGCGTCTCGGCGGGGGCCGGGCGCGTGGCGCTGTTCGGCGCGGGCATCGTCGACGGCGATGCCGACGGCGACACCGAAGTCGACGTGCTCGCCAACGGCGTGCGCTTCCAGCGGCCAGTGGCGCGATCGGCACCGCCGTGAACGCGCTGGAGACGACCACCAGCAGCCTGGCCGTGACGGCCACCGGCGACGTGTTCGTCACCGAGACCGATGGCGTGACGCTCGAAACCGTGTCCGTTTCCGTCACGCGCGTGCTGAACACCGGCGGCAACGCGACGGCCGATGCGGTGGCGACGGTGGCGCTGGGCGGCGACGACATCGTCGTCCGCACCCTCGCCGGCGCGCTCCTCACGCAGGCCACCGGCAACCTCACCGCCACCGGCAACGTGCTGCTGCAGGCGGGCGGCGCCACGTCCAACCTCGAACTGGGCATGGGCGTGATCAGCAGCGGCGGGCACATCTCGCTGGCCGCGGGACAGGACCTGCTGCTCAACGCGAACGTCGCCGCCACGGCCGCGACCAGACCATCGACCTGCTGGCCGGGCGCAACCTGACGCAGGCGCAGGCGACCAGCATCACCTCGGGCGGCGGCAACGTGGCCCTGCAGGCGGTGGGCATCGTCAGCCTCGAAATGGTCAATGCCGGCGCCGGCGCGGTCCGCATCGCCGCGGCCACCGTGACCGACAGCGACACCGGCTTGAACGAGGCGGAGCTGGACGTGCAGGCCGATGCGCTGGTGCTGCAGGTTTCCGGGGCCGCCGGCGCCGGCAACAACGCGCTGGAGACCACGATCGCCGCGCTGGCGATGGCGGGCGGGGGCAACCTGTTCCCCGAGAGACGAACGCGCTGAACACGCGCAGCCTCACGGTCAACGTGCAGCGGGTGGCGGCGAACGCGACATCCACTGCCACGGTGAACGGCGCGGTCGCCGGCCTCACCACCGGCACGACCACGGTTCGCACGGTGGCCGGCGCGATGACGGTCGAAGCGGGCGCGGCGGTGCTGGCGACCGGCAACCTGCTGCTGCAGGCTGGCGGCGCGGGCACCGGCACGCTCACGGTCCTGGACGCGGTGAGCGGCGGCGGCCACGTGACGCTGAACGCGGCCGGCAACCTGCAGCAGTCCGCCGCGATCTCGGCGACCACGGCCGCGCGCACCCTGCACCTGCAGGCCGCGGGCACGATCACGCAGCTCCGGGGCGTCACCGCTTCGAGCGCGGGCGGGCCGCTGAGCCTGCAGGCGGGGGCGCCATCACGCTCGCGCGCCTCGACGCCGGCGCGGGCACCGTCCGCATCGTCGGCGGCAATGTCGTCGACGTCGATGCCGACGGCGACACCACGGTGGACATCGTGGCAGCCGAACTGCAACTGCAGGCGGGCGCGGTCGGCACCGGCGCCAACGCGCTCGAAACGACGGTCACCCGGCTCGCCGCGCGCGCGGGCGCCGGCCTGTTCGTGGACGACAGCGATGCGCTGGTGATCGGCGCGACCACCGTGACGGTGCAACGCGTCGGACAGGACGGCGTTGCCGTGGCCGACGCGGCCGCCAACCTGAACGGGATCATCGGCGACGCCGCGGCGGTCGTCCGCGCCACCAACGGGGCGCTCACCACCGCGACGACGACGGGCACGGTGACGGTGGCCGGCAACCTGCTGCTGCAGGCGGTCGGCGCCGACCTGCAGGTCGGCGCGGCGCTGGCCAGCAGCAACGGGAACATTTCGCTCGCCGCGGGGCAGGACCTCTTGCTGAATGCCGGCGTGCAGGCGCAGGGTGCGGGCGACACGATCGACCTGGTGGCCGCGCGTTCCATCGTGCAGGCGCAAGGCACCAGCGTCACCGCCAACGGCGGCAACATCGCGCTGGCGACCACCACCGGCACGTCGACGATCGAACTGCTCGCGGCCGGCGCCGGTGGCGTGCTGGTCACGGGCGGGTCGCTGATCGACGGCGACGCGGCCGGCGACACCGAGACCGACATCACGGCAGCCGTGCTGCAGATCCTGTCCGGGGGCGCCGTCGGCGCGGCCGGCGCGGCGGTCGAAACCAGCGTGGGCACGCTGGCTGCCGACGTCGATGGCAACGTCTTCCTGACCGAGGCCAACGCGCTGGTCGTCGACGGCGCCGAACTCACGGTGCAGCGCGTGGCCGCGAGCGGCGGCGATGCCGCCACGGCCGGCGTGCTGACCGCGGGCCTGACGGGCGGCGGCAACGTGGTGCTGCAGACGGTGGCGGGCAGCCTCTCGACCACGCAGGACGGTTCCGTGCAGGTGGCGGGCAACCTGCTGCTGAAGGCGGGCGGGGCGGGCTCGAACCTCACGCTGGACGGTTCGGTCACGTCGGATGGCTCCGCCACCATCGATGCCGCCCAGACCTGCTGCAGAACGCGCAGGTGGACGTCGCCGGCGCCGGCCTGAGCCTTTCGCTGCTGGCCGGCCGCGACTTCGTGCAGGCGCAGGACGTGTCGGCCAGCGTCGACGGCGGCGTGCTGCGCGTCTCCGCGGTGCGCGATGCGACCGTCGAAAGCATGATCGCCGGCACCGGCGTCGTCTGGCTGCAGGCGGTGGACGTGGTCGACGGCGACGCGGCCGGCGATACCGAATCCGACGTGCAGGCGTACGCCCTCGTGCTTGCCGCCTCCGGCGGCACGGGCAGCGGCGACAACGCGCTGGAAACGACGATCGACGTCCTCGCGGGGAGCGGCGCAGCCGCCGGCATCTTCGTCACGGAAACCGATGCGTTGTCGTTCGACGAGGTCGACTTCAGCGTGCTCGGGGTGCTGGAAAATGGAACAGCGGCCCTGAGCGGTCCGTTCAGCGACGCCGGCCTGCGCGGCGACGACATCGTCGTGCGCACCGTCGCCGGCAACCTTTCCAGCGAGGCCGTCGGCACGGTGTCGGCGACGGGCAACCTGCGCCTCGCCACCGCCTCCGGCTACGACATCACGCTGGCCGGCGCGATCACGAACGACGGCGGCTCCACCACCATCGACTCGGGAGGCGAGCTCGCGCTCGACGCCTCGATCACCGCCAGCGCCACGGGCGAGACCATCGAACTGGTCGCCGCCCCGGGCATCGTGCAGGCGCAAGGCACCGCAGTGACCAGCGCCGACGGCGCCATCGTGCTGCGGGCGACGGAAGACATCACCACGGAAGCGCTGGACGCCGGCACGGCGTCCGTGCGCATCGAAGGCGCCTCGGTCCTCGACGGCGACGCTGCCGGCGACGCCGAAGTCGACATCGCCGCCGGCGGCCTGCTCATCGCGGCCACCGGATCGGTGGCGGCCACGGGCGCGGCGCTCGAGACGAGCGTCTCCCGCATCACCGCCATGGCGGAAGGCGACATCTTCGTCACCGAGACCGACGGCGTCGAAGTCGGCCAGGTCGACGTGACGGTCCGGTCCGTGGGCGAGGATGGCACGGCCACCGCGGTGGTGCTGGACAACCAGTCGGTGCTGCAAGGCGCGACGATCGTGCTGCGTGCCCGGACGGGGCGCTCGACGTCCTGGCGGGCGGCACCGTGTCGGCGCAGGGCAACCTGCTGCTGGCGGCCGGCGGCACCAACGGCAACGTGTCGCTGTTCGCCGACGTGACGGCCACGACGGCGCTCAGCATCGATGCCGAAGGTTTCGTGGTGCTGGAAAGCGACCTGGGCACGACCGGCGCCGGCGCCACCATCGACGTCCTCGCCGGCGGCGCCATCGAGGCGCGCCAGGGCAGCGGCATCGCGACGCTCGACGGCGACATCCAGCTGGACGCCGGCGGCGACATCACGCTCGAGAGCGTGGACGCCGGCGACGGCACCGTGCGCATGGTGGGCGCGGCCGTGATCGACGGCGACGCGGACGAGGACACCGACACCCGCGAAGTCGACATCGCCGCGGCGGGCCTGCAGGTCACCGCCACCGGCGGCGTCGGCGCGCTGGCCAACGCACTCGAAACCCCGGTCGGCACCCTGAGCGTGGACGCGGGCGGCGACATTGCCGTCGCCGAGGGCGACGACCTGCGGCTGGACACCGTCGGCACCACGGTCGACCGCGTCGGCATCGACGGCGCGGCGACGAGCCTCGGGGAGGCCACGCTGTCGGACGTCGAGGGCAACCAGATCGAAATCCGGTGCTGGACGGCACGCTGGAAAGCACGGGCGACGGGACGGTCACCGCTTCGAGCCACGTGCTGCTTTCCACCACGGGCGATGATTCCGGCATGGTGCTGGGCGGCAGCGTCACCAGCAACGGCGGCGTGGTCACGGTCAGCGCCGGCGGCGACCGGCGCAGGACGCGGATATCGCCGCGACCGGCCTGGGCGACACCGTGTTCGTCATCGCGCGCGGCGACCTGACCCGGCGGACGGCGTCTCCATCCGCACCAACGACGGCGATGCGGTGGTCGGGGCCTACGGCACGCTCACCCTCGAAACCGTCGACGTGGGCGCGGGCGACCTCTACCTCGCGGGCGAGGCGATCGTCGACGGCGATGCCGACGCGGATACGGACGTGGACATCTTCGCCGCGGGCCTGGTCCTCCAGACCGCAGCCGGCAGCGCCGGCACCGCGGCGAATGCGCTCGAAACCGCGGTCGACACGCTGGCAGCGGAGCTCGAGGGCGACCTGTTCTGGCGGAAGCCGACGACCTTTCGCTCGAGCGGGTCCAGTCCTCGTGACCACGGGTCTCGCCGGGCGGCGCATCGCAGTCCATCGGCTCCGGGCTGGTGGACGACGTCACCGGCGGCCACATCGTGATCCGCACGACGGCGGGCAGCCTGTCGACGCAGGCGACCGGCGCGGTGGATGCCACCGGCAACGTGCTGCTCGAAGCCGGCGGCGCCGACCTCGCGCTCGGCGCGGTGGTGCAGAGCGAGGACGGCCACGTCACGCTGGTGGCCGGGCAGGACCTGCTGCTGGGCGCCGACGTGCTGGCCCGGGGGCGAGGGCGCGAGCATCGCGCTGTTCGCGGGCCGCGATCTCACGCAGGACGAAGGCACCGTGGTGTCGACCGCCGGCGGCGTCATCGCCCCGGACGTGGCCGGCGTTGCGACGCTCGAGTCGCTCATGGCGGGCACCGGCGCGGTGTCCATCACGGCAGGCTCCGTCGTCGACGGCGACACCGATCCGGACGATGCCGAAGTCGACATCGAAGCCGCGGCGCTGGTGCTCGGGGGCGCCGGCAGCATGGGTGCCGCGGACAACGCGCTGGAAACCACGGTCGACGAACTGGCGGTCTCCGGCGGCGGCGACCTGTTCCTCACGGAAACCGACGCGCTCGACGTGGCGACGCTGTCGGTGCAGGCGCAACGCGTCGGCGCCGACGCGGCCGCCGAAGACGCGGACGCATTGAACGCGGCCGGCCTTGCGACCGGCGCGACCGTCGTGCGCACGCTCGACGGCACGTTGACCGTGCTGGCCGGCGCGGAAGTCACCACCACCGGCAACACGCTGCTGCAGGCGGCCGGCGAGGAGGCCGACCTGGTGCTGCTCGCCGCGATCAACGGCGGAGCGGACCTCAGCCTGGTCGCCGCCGGCGATCTCTCGCAGGACGCCGACGTGGCTTCGACGGCCGGTGGCAGCGTCGTGCTGGCCGCGGGCGACGACGTGACGCAGGCGCAGGGAACGACGGCTTCCACGCTCGACGGCATCCTGGCGGTGCAGGCGGGCGGGACCTTCACGCTGTCCAGCCTCCGGCGGGCGCAGGCGCCGTGCGCATCGACGGCGGTGCGGTCGTCGACGCCGATGCGGCCGGCGACACCGACGTCGACATCGAGGCCGGAGCCCTCCAGCTCGTGGTCGGCGGTGCCGTCGGCGCCGCCGGCAATGCGGTGGAGACGACGGTCGACACGCTCTCCCTGAGCGCGGACGGCGCGGTGTACCGGCGGAAACCGATGCCCTCACGATCGGCCTGACCACCATCGACGTGCGCACCGTGGACGCAAGCGGTGCCAGCGTCGCCGCCGGAGACGCCACCCCGGACGGATTCGATGGCGGCGCGGCCGCCGTCGTGCGAACGCTGGACGGCACGCTGACGGTGGCGTCCGCGGTCACCGCCACCGGCAACCTGCTGCTGCAAGCGGCCGGCGCGGGCGCGGACCGGTGCTCGATGCGGACGTCACCGGCACCGGCGGCCACGTCTCGCTGGCGGCCGACGGCGACATCGTGCTGAACGCCGACGTCGCCGCCGACGCCAGTGGCCGCACCATCGACCTGCTGGCCGGCGCGGACATCTTCCGTGCGCAGGACACCACGGTCTCCACCAGCAACGGCGCGATCTCGCTGGAAGCGGCTGGCGACGTGACCGTCGAGAGCCTCCTCGCCGGCTCGGCGGGCGTGCGCATCGAAGCGGGCGCGATCATCGACGGCGACCTTGCCGGCGACAGCGAAGCCGACCTCCGTGCCGCCTCGGCACTGCTGGTGAGCGGCGGGGCGATCGGTGCTGCCGGCGCCGACCTCGAGACCGACGTCGCGCGCCTGAGCGCGCACGCCGGCGGGGCGATCTTCGTCAGTGAAGCCAGCGGCCTCACGCTCGACACGGTCACGGTCAACGTGCAGCGCGTCGCCGCCAGCGGCGTCAGCACCGCCACGACGCACGCGGCGCAGGCCGGCGTCGCCGGCGGCACCGTCGTCGTGCGCACAGTCGCGGGCAACCTCGCCAGCACCACGGCCGGCACGGTGTCGGCCGACGGCGACCTGCTGCTGCAGGCCGGCGGTTCCGGCGCCGCGCTGACGCTGGCCGCGGAAACGACGGCGACCGGCAACCTCAGCCTCGATGCCGCGGGCGTGATGACGCTGGCGGCGACGTCCAGCGTCACCACCACCGGTGCCGGCTCCACCATCGACCTGCTTTCCGGCGGCGCCATCACGGCGGCCCAGGGCAGCCTGGTCCGGTCGGCGGACGGCAACGTGTTGCTGCAGGCGGGCGGCGGCGTGATCCTCGACACGGTCGACGCAGGCGCCGGCGCCGTGCGCATCACCGGAACCAGCATCCTCGACGGCGCGTCCAGCCCGGACAGCGGCCCGGACATCCTGGCCGCGGAGGTCCTGCTGACCGCGGGCGGCAACGTGGGCAGCGCGTCGAATGCGCTGTCGACCCGCGCCGGCACGCTGACGATCGATGCGGCCGGCACGGTGTCCATCATCGAGACCGACGCGCTGGTGCTCGGCACCGTGACGGCGGCCGAAGTGCAGCGCGTGGGCGCCGACGGCACGACGTCCACGGTCGCGGCCGTCACCCAGTCCGGGGTGACGGGCACCACCATCACCGTTCGCGCGGTCGAAGGCGGCATCGGCATCACCGACGACATCAACGGCACCGGGGACGTCACGCTGCGTGCGCTCGGCACCATCGACATGGCCGCGAACGTCGAGGTCAACACCGTCGGCGACGCGGACATCTTCGTCACGTCCGAGGCCGGCAGCGTGCTGATGGACCCGGCCACGGGCGTCCTGCGCACCGGTTCGGGCGACATCCACCTCACCGCCGAAATCGACATCCGCCCCGGCGCGCTGATCACCACGGGCTTCTCGTACCTCGACGCGCGCGACGGCCGCGTGCTGATCCGGGGCGACCTGCAGCGCAACGGCGAAGACATCGACATCTTCGCCAACGACGTGACGATCGAGGAGCCGGTCTCCAGCCCCGGCGGCACGCTGCGCATCGGCCCGCTGGAAGTGGTGCCGATGATCATCGGCGGCCCGGACCCCTCCGGCGCGGCCCTGCACCCGGACACCACCGAACTGGCTTTCCTGCAGGACGGCTTCAAGCAGATCGTGTTGGGCAGCGACCTCGACCGCCAGCTGATCGAGTTCCGCGGCACCGACGCGACGCTGGTCTTCCGCGACCCGCTGGTGGTCAACGCCACGGGCGACGGCGGCAAGGTGCTGATCACGGGCAAGCTGCGCGGCGATTCGCTGACGCTGCTGAATTCCGGCACCAACACCACCGTGCGCGACGCGACCATCACGATGGCCCGCAGCGTGCTGGTGGAAGACCAGCTGATCGTCCGCGGCAGCAACAGCATCCTCGGCGCGCAGTCCAGCGGCTCCATCCGCTTCCTGCAGACGGTGACGGGCTACGGCGGCTCGGCCGACAAGCTCACGCTCGACGCCAACGGCCGCGACATGCGCTTCGACAAGGCCGTCAGCAAGCTCGACGGCCTGACGATTCGCGACGCAGACGACGTGAGCTTCAAGGGCGCGGTGAGCGTGAGCGGCGACCTCGTGATCGAGGCCACCGGCACCGTCACCTTCGAAGGCCCGCTGACGCTGACCAACGGCGGCCGGCTGATCGTGACCGGCGGCGGCAAGGTGGTGTTCGGCTCCAGCGCCAACCTGGGCAGCGGCGACCACCTGCTCAAGGTCGCGTCCATCCGGCCAAGGGCGGCACCGGCAGCATCCGCGGCACCGGCGAACTGGAAGTGCGCGGCCCCACCAATGCCACGGCGATCCACATCGGCAGCGGCGCACCCAGCGGCGCGCTGGTCATCGGCGACACCTTCCTGCGCGCGATCGGCAAGGGCTTCGAGGCGCTGCAGATCGGCAACGGCGACGCGAAGGTCACCATCGGCGCCACCGACCTGCGCTCCACGGCTTCGCCCGTCATCGTCGACGGCAAGACCATCGCCCTCAACGGGACCGGCAGCGGCGTGCGCCCGGGCACGGACCTCACGCTGCACGCGTCGGGCTCCATCACCACCAGCGGCAAGATCGTGGCCTCGAAGGCGGTGGACGTCGCCCTGGACAGCGACAAGGGCGCGATCACCATGGCCTCGGGTTCCAGCATCCGCAGCCTGGGCGGCGATGTCTCGCTCGAGGCGGCCACCGGCCTGAAGGTCGCCGACATCGACGCGCGCGGAACCCGCGGCGCGCCGGGGCTGGTGAACCCGGAAAGCACCAAGGGCACGATCAGCGACGCCAACCGCGACACCGCCATCGACATCTACGCCAGCGGCGTCACGATGAAGGGCCCGGGCCCGAAGGCCGGATCCGGCGACGTGCTGGAGATCGGCGCGCACGTGGTCCGCATCACGCCGCCCTCGGGCAGCGTGCTGCGGGAGTCCGGCGGCGACGGCAAGTCCTACTTCAGCGTGTTGCAGGGCAGCAGCCTGTACCAGGCCATGGTGGTGGTCGGACCGGTGACGCGGGTGACCACCAACGTCGAGACCTACCTCTCGCGCATGACCGAAAGCGAACTATCGTTCTCTTCCGGGCAGTCCATCAAGCGCGGATCGCAGGTCAACTACTGGTCGGAAACCATCGATCTGTGACATTTGTTTACGGCCGCGGCTTGCCGTGGCCGTTTTATCGCGCGCCTTACTATCGTCGGGTTAGGGGTGTGGACTACACTGCGCCTGCCCTTCGTCCTACAAATGTGGAGATTCCCAAGTGTTCCAGAAAGTCGTTCCCGTCAATAAAGAGCGTCACGCGGCCAAGAAGATCAAGGAAGTGTCCGGTTTCGGCTTCGCCGCCGGCTTCCACATTGCGTACGTGACGATGCAGGAGTTCGCCCGCGCCGCCTCCATCTTCCCGATCGTCTTCCCGGAAGACAAGGACAAGGATGAATTCCGCCCGGTGGTGCTCCTCGGCCTGAACGCCGGCGAGAACCTGTTCGTGGGCAAGGACGGCAAGTGGCAGGCTTCGTACGTGCCGGCCATCATCCGCCGCTATCCCTTCGCGCTGACCCCCAGCGGCAACGACGGCCAGTACGCCGTGTGCATCGACGAGGAGAGCAGCCGGTGTCCGACACCGAAGGCGCGCCGATGTTCGACGAAAAGGGCGAACCCACCCGGTCATCGCCAACGTCAAGCGCTACCTGTCCGAGCTGCAGCAGATGGACGCCTTCACCAAGGAGTTCTGCAAGTTCCTGCAGGCCAACAACATGTTCACCCCGCTGAACATGCGCGTGCGCGAAGCCAGCCGCATCAAGAACATCTCGGGCTGCTACGTGGTCAACGAAGAGCGCCTGAACAACCTGTCGGACGAGAAGTTCCCGGAGTTCCGCTCCAAGCGCTACCTGCCCGCCATCTATGCGCACCTGATCTCGCTGGCCCAGACCGAGCGCCTGGTCAGCCTGCACGAAGACGCGCACCCGGCCACCGACGAAGCCGCTGCGGCGAAGCCGGCGGCCAAGAAGGCCGCCACCGCCAAGCAGTAAGGCCGTGAAGGCCGCCCTGCTGGCGCTCTGCGCCGTGGCCGGGCTGATCACGGGTGGACCCGCCACCGCGCAGGCGCCGCTGGCGCAGCGCGCGCTGGCGGCGTCCGAAGACGGGCCGCCGCCGCTCCTCTCGGGGCGCGTCGCCCTCGAACCCCGCCAGCTCGCGCAGCTGGTCGCCACCCGAAACGCTGAAATCCGCTACAGCCGGCTCGGCGTGGACGTGGCCGGCCAGTTGAGCCGCGCCGAGGCGTCGCTCTACGAAACCGTCTTCTTCGGAAGCATCAAGAACGAGGACCGGGAGCGCCAGCGCACCGCCGAGGAACGCATCTCCTCGGCCGCCGGCCTCACCGTCCTGGACGAAACCACCGCCACCGCGGAGGCCGGCCTGCGCCAGCGCCTGCCCACCGCCGCGGAAGTGGCCGTGTCGTACCGCATGTTCCGGCGCAGCAACAACATCATTGCCGCCGCCACGAACAACCTGCAGGACACCGAATACAACGGCGCCGTCGTCATCAGCGTCAAGCAGCCGCTGCTGCGCAACCGCGGCCGCGACGTGCTGGAAACCGACCGCCGCATCGCCGAGCTCGAGGAGCAGGTGCAGTGGATGCAGTTCCGCCAGCAGGTGCTCAAGTCCACGTCCGACGCGTTGAACCTCTACTGGCAGCTGCACCGCGCCCAGAGGCCCGGCAGCTGCGCGACGAATCGCTGCAGAACGTGCGCCGCATGGCCGGCGACGTCGCCGCGCGCATCGAGGCAGGGCGCGCGCCCCCGGCCAGCCGGCTGGAAGTGCAGAGCACCGTCGTCTCGCGCGAAGTCGAGATGACGCGCGCCGAGGTGGGCGCCCGCGAGGCCGAAGCCAAGGTGATGAACGCGCTCGCGCTGTCGGCCACGCAGCATCCCGGCCTCCGGTTCCAGACCGCCGGCGGCGTGTTGCTGCCCGCGCTGCCCGCCGAAGCCCTCGAGCAGGCGCTGGAGCGCTCGCTGGCGAGCTGGCCCCCTTACCAGATGGCGCTGCTCAAGCTGCAGCAGGCGCGGCTGCGCCTCGCGTTCGCCGACAACCAGCGGCAGCCGGCGCTGGACGTGTCCGCGAGCTGGAGCAGCTCGGGCCTGTCGTATCGCCGCCGCCGCGCCGAGGTGCTGGTGAAGGCCGAGCGCTACCCGGAATGGGCCGTGGGCGTGAACCTCGAGCTGCCCCCGGACGGCAACGGCAAGGCCGACGGCCAGTACCAGGCGCAGGCGCTCCGCGTGCAGCAGGGCCAGCTGGAGGTGGACGCCATCCGCAACACGGTCGCCAACGACCTCGCCCAGCGGCACGAGGAGATGGTGGCCACGCTGCAGATGGTCGACCAGATGCGGGAGGACCTGCGGCTGCGCCAGTCTTGCTTGACAACGAGCGTGAACGCTACAACATGGGGCTGGGGCAGTTGCGCCAGTGGCTGGAGCGCGAGAACGAGGTGACGGAAGCGCGCCAGCGCCTGTCCGAAGCCGTGATGCGCGCGCAGCTCGCCCGCGTCGCCTGGCAGTACGCGCAAGGCACCCTGCTCGACGACTACGACATCGCCCTGAGGTACGAATGACGGCCGCGGCCCAGATGCTCACCCCCAAGCGCGCGCTGCTCGCCGCGCTGCTGGCCTGCGTGCCGGTGCTGGCCCCGGCCCAGGACTTCCCGGGGCTGGTGCAGCCGCTGCACGACATCACGCTGAGCACCGGCGTCGGCGGCGTCGTCGCCAGCAAGCACGTCGTGCCCGGCAGCCGGGTGCGCGCGCAGCAGGTGCTGATGGTGCTCGACGACCGGCTGCAGGCCGTCGAAGCCGACCGCCGCCGCGTGATGCTGCTGGACACCAGCGAACTGCGTGCCACCGAGGAGCGGCTGCGCATCGCGCGCACGCTCTACGAGGACGCGCGCGTCGTGTTCGACAAGACCGGCTCCATCAGCCGCGACGAACTGATGCGGCTGGAGGGCGAATACCGCGCCACGCAGGGCCGGCTCGAACAGCTGCAGGCGCTGAAGGAGCGCGAGAAGCTGGAACACCACGGCGCGGTGCAGGAGCGGCAGATGCGGCAACTGGTGGCGCCGGTGGGCGGCGTGGTCACCAAGGTCGATGTCGACGTCGGCGAATGGGCCAAGCCCGGCGAGCCGCTGATCCGGCTCGTCGACGCTTCCACGCTGGTGTTCCGCGCCAACCTGCCGCAGGCGGCGGTCGGCAACCTCAAGCCGGGTGCGGTGGTGCCGGTGCTGGTCGAGGACGGCGCCCGGGTGATGCAGGTGCCGGGCCGCGTGACCTTCGTGTCGCCGGTGGCAGACCCGGCCAGCGGTCTGGTCGAGGTGCGCGCCAACGTCGGCAACCCCGGCGGCCAGCTGCGTCCCGGCAGCAAGGCCATGGTGCGGCTGGGCGGCGCGGCCGCGGCCGGGGCAGGCCGGCAGCCATGAAGGGCGCCCAGCTTTCCTCGCCGTCGGCCGGGCAGCACGACGTGCGCTCGCTGCTGATGGGGCTGCACGACCTGCGCAAGTCGCAGGTCGACGCCGCCTACTGGGCGAGCTTCTGCGAACTGGTGGCGGCCCTGTGCCGCGCGCGCGCCGGCATGGCCGTGCAGCGCGCGGGCGAAGGCTGGACCGTGCTGGGGCGGGGCGGCTCCGACCCGGCATGGCTCGGGGAGGCGTGGATCGGCCTGGTCGAAGACGTCGCGCCGCGCGCGGCCGCCAACGGGTTCGCCTACGCGCCCACGGCCGACAACCGGGGCGAACCGCGCCTGTTCGCCGCCGTGCGCATCATGGGCGCGGCCGACGCGCTGGTGCTGCTGGACATCGCGCAGCAGGAACGCGGCATGCTCAACGAACTGCTGATGCGGGCGATGCTGGTCGCCGACGTCGGCGGCCGTGGCGCGCCCGAAGCGCCGGGCATGGCGCTCGCCGCCACGTCCGCCGAAGCGCTGGGCGTGGCCCATCGCGGAACCGACGGCGACCTGCTGGCCATGCTCGACCTGGTCGCGCAGGTGATGCAGACCCGCAGCTTCGAGCTCGCGAGCCTGAAGCTGGCCAACGGGCTGGCGGCGCATTTCGCGCTGGTGCAGTGCGTGGTCGGCTGGAACCGCGGCGGCAGCATGTACGCCACCGCCGTGAGCCACCTCGAGAAATTCGAGCGCAAGAGCGAGAACATCCGCCGGATCGAGGAAGCGCTGGAAGAGACCGCTTCCGAGGAAATGCCGCTGGCGCACCCGCCCGCCGAGGGCGCGCAGCCGGGCGGTCCGGCGCACATGGCGCTGTGCGAGTCGCTCGGCTACGCGCAGGTCTGCACGCTGCCGCTGCGCGACAAGCAGGGCAACGTCGAGTCGGTGCTGCTGCTCGCCTTCCCGGCGGTGGTCGGACGTTTGCCGGAATCGGGCGCGCTGCTGCTGGCGCTGGAAATGCTGCAGCCATGGCTGGCCGACCTGCACCAGCGCGACCGCTGGTGGGGCCGCCGCCTCGCGGGCTGGGCGCAGGGGCACCTCGAGCGCTTCGTCGGCCCCGGCCACCCGTGGGCCAAGGCCGCGGCCGCGATCGCGTCGATCGCGCTGCTGTACCTCGTGTTCGGCACGTGGAACTACCGCGTGGAAGCGACGGCGCAGATCACCACCGACAGCACCCGCATGGTGAGCGCGCAGTTCGACGGCCGCGTGGAAGAAGTGCACGCGACCGCGGGCGACCCGGTGCGGGCCGGCGCGGTGCTGGCGGTGCTCGATACGCGCGACATGCGGCAGCAGGAGATCGAGGCGCAGGCCGAGCGCAGCCGCTACGAAGCCGAAGCCGCGCGCCATCGCGCCGAGGACAACCTGGCCGACATGGAAGTCGCGCTCGCGCGCCTGGCGCAAGCCGATGCGCGCCTCGTGCGGCTGCGCGACTACATCGCCCACGCCCGCAACGTCGCGCCGTTCGACGGCGTGGTGGTGGAGGGCGAGCGCAAGGACCTGCAGGGCATGCCGGTCAAGAAGGGCGACCACCTGTTCCGCGTGGCGCAGGTGCAGGGCCTCTACGCGCTGCTGCACGTTCCCGAGCGCGACATCCGCGACATCCAGCCCGGCGCCGGGGGCGAACTGTCGCTGCTCAGCCGGCCCGACCAGAAGATCGCGTTCGAACTGAGCGCGGTGATCCCGGTCGCGCAGGTCAAGGGCCGACGGCAACCACTTCATGCTGACGGCCGGATGCTGACCCCGCCCGAGCCCTGGTGGCGTCCCGGCATGACGGGCATGGCGCGCATCGACGTGGGCGAGCGCAACGTCGGCTGGGTGCTCACGCACCGGCTGGTCGATGCGGTCCGCATGAAGTTCTGGTGGTGAGGCACAGGCCGTGGCCAGTTCCGTCTTCAGCGATTCCCGGGTTCCGCGTAGCGGAGATGCGCGTCAGCCTGCTGCCCACCGTCAAGGTGCAGCGGCAGGTGTTCCGCGGCCAGACTGGTACGTGCTGCAGGACAGCTACACGCAGCGCTTCTTCCGCCTGACACCCGAGGCCTGGGCCTTCATCAGCCGGCTGACGCCGGAGCGCACGGTCGAGGAAACCCGGAACGCGTTCCTCGATTCGCATCCCGCGCAGGCGCCCGGCCAGAGGCCGTGATCCAGCTGCTGTCGCAGCTGCACGTGTCCAACCTGCTGTACTTCCGCCACCAGCCCGACAACGACGCCATCGTCGAAAGGGTGCGCCGCACGCGCCGCCGCGAGATGGCCGGCAAGTTCATGTCGTTCCTGTTCTTCCGGCTGCCGCTGGTGGACCCGAACCGCTGGCTCGACAGCATCCTGCCCTTCATCCGCTTCATCACCGGGGGCTGGATGGCCATCGTGTGGCTGGTCGTGGTGGCACTGGGCTGCGCCACGGCGTTCGAGAACGCGTCCGCGCTGGTCGACAAGGGGCAGGGCCTGCTGTCGCTGGGCAACCTGCCGTGGCTGTACATCTGCCTGGCCGTGATGAAGCTGCTGCACGAACTGGGGCATGCCTTCGTCACCAAGCGCTATGGCGGCGAGGTGCGCACGCTGGGGCTGATGTTCCTGCTGTTCACGCCGCTGCCCTACGTGGACGCGACGGCGAGCTGGGCCTTCCGCAATTCGTGGCACCGCGTCTACGTAGGCGCCGCCGGCATGCTGGTGGAGTTCTTCCTCGCCGCCGTGGGCGCGCTGGTGTGGGCCGCCACCGGCCCGGGCCTGGTGAACAGCATCGCCTTCAACGTGATGGTGATCGGCTCGGTCTCCAGCCTGATCTTCAACGGCAACCCGCTGCTGCGCTTCGACGCGTACTACATGCTCAGCGACGCGGTCGAGATCCCGAACCTGTACCAGAAGGGCCAGAAGCAGTGGCTGTACTTCGGCGACAAGTACCTGCTGGGCACCGAAGGCGTCGAGTCGCCGGCGCAGGACGAGCGCGAGTGGTGGTGGCTCACCAGCTACGGCCTGCTGAGCTTCGTGTACCTGATCATCGTCACGGTCGGCATCACGCTGTTCCTGCTGGACCAGTGGTTCGCCATCGGCGTGGTGGCGCTGGCGATCACGCTGGCCACCAAGCTGGCCATGCCCGCGTGGAAGCTGTTCGGGCACCTGACCGGCCCGAAGGTCGCGCGGACGCGGCGGCGCGCGCTCGGCGCCGCGCTGGGCATCCTCGCCGTGGTGGTCGTGGTGGTCGGCTGGGTGCCGTTGCCGTATTCGATCCAGGCGCAAGGCATCCTGCAGTCGGCCGAAGCCGCCGTGGTCTACGCACCCACCGACGGCGCGCTGTTGCGCGCGGTGGCCCGCAACGGGCAGCACGTGCGCGCCGGCGACGTGGTGGCGCAGTTGCGCAACCCCGACCTCGAGCAGGACCTGGAGGTCAGCCGGCAGGCGCTGCGCGAGGCCGACGCGTTGCTGCGGGTGGCGCTGGTGAAGGCGCCGTCGCAGCTGCAGTCGCTGCAGGAACAGCGCGTGGCGATGCTGCGCCGCATCGCCGAACTGCAGGCGCAGCGCGACCAGCTGCTGGTGCGCAGCCCGCGCGACGGCGAATGGGTCGCGCCCTCGCTGCACGAGAACGAGGGCAACTGGCTGCAGCGCGGCCAGCCGCTGGGCGAGACGGTGCAGCGCCGCGGCTTCCGCTTCGTGGCGGTGGTGCCGCAGGAGCAGGCCAATGAACTGTTCGCGCGGCCGCCCGGGAGGCGAGCGTCAAGCTGACGGGGCAGGCCGACCATTCGATCGAGGCCGGCAAGCTGCAGTTGCTGCCGTACCAGCAGCAGAAGCTGTTGTCATCGGCGCTCGGCTGGCTGGGCGGCGGCGAAATCCCGGTCAGCACCGAGGACCGCAGCGGCGCCACGGCCGCCGAATCGTTCTTCGCCCTCTACGTCGCGCTGCCGGCGCAACTGCCCGCCGGAATGTCGCCGCTGCACGGCATGTCGGGCCAGTGCGGCTGGAACTGCCCGGCCAGCCGCTGTACTGGCAGGCGCGCCGCGGCATGATGCAGCTGATGCAGAAGCGCTACCAGCTGTGACCGCCACGCTGCAAGCTCCGGCCGCCGCCTGGTTCGCGCCGCGCGAGCCCGGGGCGTCGCGCGGGCCGCTTTCGCGCCGCGTCGCGAAGGTCGTCGGCCACCTCGCCAAGCGCGACCGCCGCACCATGGAAGCCGAAGTGGCGAAGGTGCAGGCGCTGTCGGAGCGCCTGGCGGCGCTGGACGATGCCGCGCTGCTGCCGCACCTCGCGCAGGTGCGGCTCGCCTACCGGCAGGCCCGCGGCAGCCGCGTGGCCGGCGCGCCCGAACTCACCAACGCGCTGGCTGCCGTGGCCGCTGCGGCGCGGCGGACCACCGGCCTCACGCCTTCGTTCCCGCAGCTGCTGGCGGCGCTGGCCATGGCCGACAACTATGCCGTGCAGCTCGCCCCGGGCGAGGGCAAGACGCTCGCGGTCGCGATGGCGGCGGTGCTCGGCGGCTGGGACGGACGCCCCTGCCACGTCGTCACCGCCAACGAATACCTCGCCGCGCGCGACGTGGAGCTGATGCGCAAGCTCTACACGCTGTGCGGCTGCAGCGCTTCGGCCGTCACCCGGAAATGGACCGCCAGCTGGTGGGTCCGGCCTACGCCTGCGACATCGTTTATGCGACGGCGCCGCAGTTGCTGGCCGACTTCCTGCGCGACCAGCTGCTCTTGCGCGGTGCGCAGACGCCGGTGCAGCGCCGCCTCTGGCGCATGCGCGGCGGCGGGGCGGGCGGCGCGCAGCCGGTGATGCGCGGCCTCTACGCGGCCATCATCGACGAGGCCGACGGCGTGCTGATCGACGAGTCCACCACGCCGCTGATCATCGCGTCGCCCCAGGCCAACCCGCTGATGGTGCAGGCGACGCACGTGGCGCGCACGCTGGTCGACCGCATGGAGCGCGACGTGCACTACCGCGTGCATGCCGCCGGCGCGCAGGACGTGCGCCTGCTGCCGGCCGGGCAGGACTGGCTCGACACCGTCGAACACCAGCTGCCCGAGTTCTGGCGCCAGCGCGACCGCCGCGAGAACCTCATCTCCATGGCGCTGCTGGCGCGCGACGTGTTCGAGCGCGACCGGCACTACGTCGTGCAGGAGGGGCGGGTCGTGATCGTCGACGAGAACACCGGCCGCCTGATGCCCGACCGCTCCCGGAGCCACGGCATCCACCAGGCCATCGAGGCGCGTGAAGGGCTGGAACTGACCGACCCGTCGCAGACCGCCGCGCGCATGACCTTTCAGGATTTCTTTCGCCGCTACCACGTGCTCTCGGGCGCCAGCGGCACGCTGCAGGGCATCGCCCACGAGATGTGGTCCACCTACGGGCTGCTGACGCTGTGGCTGGCGCCGCGCGTGCCCAGCCGCCTGCGCACCGGCGAGCGGCACGTGTACGTCGACCGCGACGCCAAGCTCGACGGCATCGTGGCCGAGGCCTGCCGCATCCACCGCGAGGGCCTGCCGGTGCTGGTGGGCACGCGCCGCATCCTCGACAGCGAAGCCATCGCCGAAAGGCTGGCGGCGGCGGGCGTCGAATGCAAGGTGCTCAACGCCAAGAAGCACGCCGAGGAGGCCGAGATCGTGGCCCGTGCCGGCGCCTCGCATTGCGTCACCGTGGCGACCAACATGGCGGGCCGCGGCACCGACATCCTGCTGGCCGCCGGCGTGGCCGATGCGGGCGGCCTGCAGGTCCTGAGTTTCGAGGCGCACGAATCGTCGCGCGTGGACTGGCAGCTGTTCGGCCGGGCCGGCCGCCGTGGCGCGCCGGGCCGGGCGCAGGCCTTCATCGCGCTGGGCGACGAACTGTTCGAGCGCCACCTGCCGGTCGCGCTGCAGCCGCTGCTGTGGCTCGCCATCGGCGTCGCGCCGCTGCGGCGCCGGCTCGCGAACCTGCTGATCCCCGCGGCGCAGTGGCAGGCGCAGCGCCGGGCCTGGGGCGCGCGCAAGACGCTGGCCGAGCGCGAGGAGCAGACGGTGCAGCAGCTTTCGTTTTCGCGCGTCGGCTGAACCATTCCAACCGAAGGAGACGTGCCTTGCTGTTCCCCACCACCATCGTCGGCAGCTATCCCCAGCCCGAGTGGCTGATCGACCGTGCCAAGCTGGCCGGCCGCTTCCCGCCGCGCGTGCGCGCCCGCGAGCTGTGGCGGCTGCAGGAGCCGTACCGGCGCCGGCGCAGGACGACGCCACGCTGCTGGCGATCCGCCTGCAGGAAGAGGCGGGCTCGACATCGTCTCCGACGGCGAGATCCGGCGCGAGAGCTACTCCAACCGCTTCGCCACCGCGCTCGATGGCGTCGACCTCGACAACCCGGGAACCGGCCTCGACCGCTCCGGCCACCCCAATCCCGTGCCGCGCATCGTCGGCAAGATCCGGCGCCGGCATGCGGTGGAAGTGGAGGACCTCAAGTTCCTCAAGCGGCACACCACCCGCATGACCAAGATCACCGTGCCGGGGCCGTTCACGATGCTGCAGCAGGCGCAGAACGACTTCTACGGCAGCGAGGAAGAGGCGGCGATGGACTATGCCGATGCCGTCAACGCCGAGATCCGCGACCTGTTCGCCGCCGGTGCGGACGTCGTGCAGATCGACGAGCCCTACATGCAAGCGCGGCCCGAGAAGGCGCGCCAGTACGGGCTGGCCGCGCTGAACCGCGCGCTCGACGGCGTGCAGGGCACGACGGCAGTCCACATCTGCTTCGGCTACGCGGCGATCATCCACGAGCGGCCCACCGGCTACTCGTTCCTGCCGGAGCTGCGGGGCTGCAGCTGCCGCCGGTGTCGATCGAGACGGCGCAGTCGCAGCTGGACACGCGCGTGCTGCGCGAGCTCGGCGACAAGCAGGTGATGGTGGGGTGCATCGACCTGTCCGACATGGCGATCGAGACGCCCGAAGTGGTCGCCGGCCGCGTGCGGCGGGCGCTGGAACACGTCAAGCCCGAGCAGGTCATCCTGGCGCCGGACTGCGGCATGAAGTACCTGCCGCGCGAGGTGGCGCAGGGCAAGCTGCAGGCGATGGTGGCCGCGGCGAAGCTGCTGCGCCAGAAACACGCCGCGGCCGCCTGAGCGCCGCCCGCTGGGCCACAATCGTGGCATGTCCTCGCTGATCCGCTACCTCCCGGGCAGCGCGCCGCTCGTGCTCGACTCGCCGCACAGCGGCGTGCTGTACCCGGACGACTTCGGCCATGCGTGCGACCCCGCCCTGTTGCGGCAGGCCGAGGACACGCACGTGGAGAAGCTCTACGACTTCGCGCCCGCGCTCGGCGTCGCCGGATCGAGGCGTTGTTCCCGCGCAGCTACCTCGACGCCAACCGCAACGTCACCGAACTCGACGTCCAGCTGCTCGCGGGCGAATGGACGGAGCCCGTCGAGACCGACCCCGAACTGCTGTCCAAGGTGCGTCTCGGCAAGGGCCTGGTCTGGTCCATGACCGACGACGGGCTGCCGATCTACGAGCGCAAGCTGTCCGTCGATGAAGTGCGCCGGCGCATCGAGCGCTGCTGGAAGCCGTACCACGCGGCGGTGGAGCAGGCGATCGCCGCGGCCCATGCGCGCCATGGCTACAGCATCCACCTCAATTGCCATTCGATGCCGGCCGTTTCCGCCAGCCACTCGACCGAATTCCCGGGACTCGTCCATGCGGACTTCGTGATCGGCGACCGCGACGGCACTTCGGCCAGTGCGGCGCTCTCGAAGCAACTGTGCGACGTGCTGCGCGGCTTCGGCTACGACGTTGCGTACAACCATCCGTACAAGGGCGTGGAACTGGTGCGCCGCTACGGGCAGCCGGAGGCGCACCGGCATTCGATCCAGGTCGAGGTCAACCGCAAGCTGTACATGGACGAGCGGACGCTCGCGCCTTCGGCCGGCTTCGACACGCTGCGCGGCCACCTGCGGCGGATGGTGGAGTTCCTGCTGGCCACCGACCCGAGGCGCCTGCCCTGATGGACCGGGTGGACGCGGTGGTGATCGGGGCCGGCGCCGTCGGCTCGGCCGTGGCCCGCGCGCTGGCGCAGGCGGGCCGGGAAACGATCGTGGCCGAGGCGCAGTCCGGCATCGGGCAGGGCGTGAGCTCGCGCAACAGCGAGGTGATCCATGCCGGCCTGTACTACGCGCCCGGCTCGCTGAAGGCGCGCCTGTGCGTGCGCGGCAAGGAACTGCTCTACGCCCTGTGCGAAAGCCATGGCGTCGCGCACCGGCGCTGCGGCAAGCTGACCGTCGCCAACAGCGAAGGGGAAGTGGGCGCGTTGCGCGCGCTGCAGGAGCGCGCGGCCGCCAATGGCGTGGAGGTCGAGTGGCTCGATGGCGCGCAGGCCCGGGCGATGGAGCCGGCGCTGCGCTGCATCGCGGCGCTGCATTCGCCCAGCACCGGGATCGTCGACAGCCATGGCTTCATGCTCGCGCTGCAGGGCGACCTCGAGCGCGCGGGCGGCGCGGTCGCCTTCGATTCAGCGGTCGACGGGGCCACGCTTTCGCGCACGCCGGGCGAGCCGCACGTGCTGCGGCTGGCGGACGGCAGCGAGCTGGGCGCGGATATCGTCGTCAACGCCGCGTCGCTGCACGCCTGCAGCCTGGCCCGCCGCTTCGACGGCCTCGATGCGCGCTTCGTGCCGCGCGAATCGTTCGCCAAGGGCAACTACTACGCGCTGAGCGGCAAGTCGCCCTTCAGCCGGCTGATCTATCCCGCGCCGGCCGATGCCTGGCTCGGCGTGCACCTCACGCTCGACCTCGGCGGCCGTGCCAAGTTCGGGCCCGACATCGAATGGCTGGACGTGCGCACGCCCGAAGAGATCGACTACCGCGTCGACCCCGCGCGCGCGGACGGCTTCTATGCGGAAGTGCGGCGCTACTGGCCCGGCCTGCCCGATGGCGCGCTGGCGCCCAGCTACAGCGGGGTGCGGCCGAAGATCCACACGCCCGGCGAGAAGGCGCCCGACTTCCGCATCGACGGCCCGGAACTGCACGGCGTCCCCGGCCTGCTGAACCTGTTCGGCGTAGAGTCGCCGGGCCTGACCAGCGCGCTGGCTATCGCGGAGTACGCCCGCACGCAGCTGTCGCTTCCGTAGGGTGTGCACGCTTGCGTGCGCACCGGGCGATGGTAGGACAGGCGGAACGCCTGCCGCGGGCTTGTACGCAGAGGACGCGGAGGATTCGCGGAGGACGCCGAAAAGTCAAAGAAAACTTCAAAGGTTTTCGGTGTCCTTTTGCCAGTTCTGCGCAACCTTTGCGTCCTCTGCGTACAGCCCGCCGCAGGCGCTCTGCTCCCCTGCGAGACGCACGGTGCGCACGCGAGCGTGCACACCCTAAGGCCGCCGGGCGAAGGCGCGCGCGACCTCGTTCACCAGCGCCGGGCCGCGGTAGATGAGGCCGGTGTAGATCTGCACCACGTCGGCGCCGGCGCGCAGTTTCGAGAGCGCGTCGTCGGCGCTGAGGATGCCGCCCACGCCGATGATCGGGTAGCCTGCGCCCAGCGCGGCGCGCAGTTGCGCGATGACGCGGTTGCTGGCCTCCAGCACCGGCGCGCCGCTCAGGCCGCCGGCTTCGTCGGCATGGCGCAGGCCCTTGACCTTGTCGCGCACGATGGTGGTGTTGGTGGCGATTACGCCGTCCATGCCGTGGCGGCGCAGGGTGGCGGCGATCACGTCGACCTGCGCGGCGTCGAGGTCGGGCGCGATCTTGACGAACAGCGGCACGCGGCGGCCGTGTTGCGCGGCCAGCGCCTCGCGCCGTTCGGCCACGGCGGAGAGCAGCGCGTCGAGCGCCTCGTCGCTCTGCAAGGCGCGCAGGTTCCGGGTGTTGGGGCTGGAGATGTTGACCGTCACGTAGTCGGCGTGCGGGTAGACGCCGTCGAGGCAGGCGAGGTAGTCGTCGGTGGCGCGCTCGATCGGCGTGGCCGCGTTCTTGCCGATGTTCAGCCCGAGCAGCCGGCCTTGCGCCCGGAAGCGCGAGCGCTGCACGTTGGCGATGAACGCATCGAGCCCGTCGTTGTTGAAGCCGAGCCGGTTGATCAGCGCGTCGGCCTCGGGCAGCCGGAACATCCGCGGCTTCGGATTGCCCGGCTGGGCCTTCGGCGTGACGGTTCCCACTTCCACGAAACCGAAGCCCATCGAACCCGGGCGTCGATGCAGCGCGCGTTCTTGTCCGGCCCGCGGCGAGGCCCACCCGGTTGGGGAAGCGCAGCCCGGCGAGCTCCACCGGGTCGGCGACGAAGGCGTTGCTCCACGCCAGGCGGAAGGGCGTGCCCTGCAGGCCGGCGAGCGAGCGCAGCGTCAGTTCATGGGCCTCTTCCGGGTCCAGGCCGAAGAGAAAAGGGCGGGCCAGCGAATAGGGCAGGAGAGGCATCCGATAATTCCGGCTTCGATTCAAACCGGGGATTGTGCGTGACGCAGGACGAACTCAAGGCGCTGGTGGGGCAGGCGGCGCTGCAATACGTGGTGCCCGGCGAGATCGTGGGCGTGGGGACCGGCTCCACGGTCAACAAGTTCATCGACGCGCTGGCGGGCATCAAGGACCGCATCCCGGGCGCCGTCTCCAGCTCCGTCGCCTCCACGGAGCGGCTGCAGGCGGCGGGCATCCGCGTCTTCGACCTGGGCGAAGTCGGCGAGCTCGCCGTCTACATCGACGGCGCCGACGAGATCGACGGCCGTGGCTACATGGTCAAGGGCGGCGGGGCGGCGCTGACGCGCGAGAAGATCGTGGCGGCGCAATCGCGGCGCTTCATCTGCATCGCCGACGAATCCAAGCGGGTCGAGGTGCTGGGCCGCTTCCCGCTGCCGGTGGAGGTGATCCCATGGCCACGCAGCGCATCGTGCGGCAGTTCCAGGCCCTCGGCGGCGTCGCGAAGGTGCGCCTGAAGGACGGGCAGCCGCTGGTGACCGACAACGGCCAGCACATCCTCGACGTGACCGGCCTGCAGATCCGCGAGCCGCTCGCCTTCGAGAGCGAGGTGAACCAGTGGCCGGGCGTGGTGACGGTGGGCGTGTTCGCCCACCAGAAAGCCGCCGTGTGCCTGCTGGGCAGCGCCGGCGGCGTGGAGACGGTGACCTACTAGAAGCGGATGCCGCTGGGAGCCGGATCGGTCGAGGGGACCTGCGCCTGCGGCGGCTGGTTGGACGGGGCGGCTTCGGCCGACGGCTGCTGCACGCCCGTCTGCTGCACCGCCACCAGCGGGGCCGCCGGCGGGTTGCGGTAGCCGGAGGGCAGGCGCGAACTGCGCGGGTAGCCGGCGGCGTCGAGGAACTGCGCCCACTCGGGCTCCGAGAAGCCGTTGATCTGCTGGCCGCCGATGGTCAGGAAAGGCAGGCGTGCGGCGCCCGACATGCGCTTGAGCGCGTCGATGTCGTCGGCCGTGGTGACGGTGCGCTCGGAGAAGGGAATGCCGCGGCTGGAGAGGAAGTTGCGGCCGCTCGCGCAGGGACCGCAGTCGTTGCCGGAATACAGCGTGACGGGGTAGCGGTTGGCCACGTTGCGCAGCTCGAAGGGCAGCGACGCGCCGGTGCTGGCGCCGCCACCGCCGCTTGGCATGGCGACGGTGGGCGCCGGCGCCGCCTTGGCCGCGTTCTCGGGCGGACGGTCGGAGAAGGTCACGCGGCCGTCGGGGCCGACGATGCGGTACACCTGCTGCGCCCCCACCCCGGGCTGGCCGCGGTGGCGGCCACGCAGAGGGTGGTCGTCAGGATCCGTCGCACGGGGAACAACATGCTAGCTACCTCCACGTTCTCGTTGAAATTGTTCAGGCCATGCCCCGGTGCCGCAGCAGCGCGTCGAGCGTCGGCTCGCGGCCCCTGAACGCCTTGAACGATTCGATGGCCGGGCGGCTGCCCCCGCCTCCGGGATGGCCTGGCGGTATTTTCTGCCAGTTTGCACGCTCGGCATACCATCCTTACCCGCGGTTTCCTCGAAAGCCGCATAGGCGTCGGCGCTCAGCACCTCGGCCCACTTGTAGCTGTAATAGCCCGCCGCGTAGCCGCCGGCGAAGATGTGGCTGAAGGTGTGGGCCATGCGGTTGAAGGCCGGCGGATGCAGCACCGACACCTCGTCGCGCACCTGCTGCAGCAGGCCCATGATGTCGGCCTGCGGATCGTGGTCGGTATGCAACAGCATGTCGAACAGGGCGAACTCCACCTGCCGCAGCGTGCCGAGCCCGCTCTGGAAATTCTTGGCTTCCAGCATCTTGTCGAACAGTTCGCGCGGCAGCGGCTCGCCGGTCTCGACGTGGGCCGTCATGTATTTCAGAACACCCCATTCCCAGCAGAAGTTCTCCATGAACTGGCTCGGGAGCTCCACCGCGTCCCACTCGACGCCGCTGATGCCCGAGACGTCGCGCTCGTTCACCTGCGTCAGCATGTGATGCAGGCCGTGGCCGCACTCGTGGAAGAGGGTGATCACGTCGTCGTGCGTCAGCAACGGCGGCTTGCCGTCGACGCCTTCGGCGAAGTTGCAGACCAGTGCGCGACCGGCGTCTGCAGCTTGCCGGTGTCGGGGCGCAGCCAGCGGGCGCGCACGTCGTCCATCCGTGCGCCGCCGCGCTTGCCGGTGCGGGCCGACGGGTCGAGGTAGAACTGGCCGACCAGCTTGCCTTCGCGCTCGATACGGTAGAACTCCACCGACGGGTGCCAGGCCGGCGCGTAGTCGCGGCGGATCGCCACCTCGAACAGCGTCTCGACGATCTTGAACAGGCCCGCCAGCACCTTGGGCGCCGGGAAGTACTGCTTGATCTCCTGCTCGCTGAAGGAGTAGCGCGCCTCTTTCAGCTTCTCGGCGATGTAGGGCCAGTCCCGGCCTGCGGGCCGTCGATGCGCAGGTGTTCGGCCGCGAACGCGCGCATGTCTTCGACGTCCTTGAGCGCATACGGCCGCGCGCGGTGGGCGAGGTCGCGCAGGAACTGCACGACCTGCTTCGGCGACTGCGCCATCTTGGGCACCAGCGACACCTCGCCGAAGTTGTCGTAGCCGAGCAAACGCGCTTCCTCGCGCCGCAGCGAGAGGATGTCGCGCACCAGCGGCGTGTTGTCGAACTTCGGATCTCCCCGGTCGCTGGCGCGCGTGACGTAGGCGCGGTACAGGCGCTCGCGCAGCGTGCGGTTGTGGCCGAACTGCATGACCGGCAGGTAGCTGGGCATCTTCAGCGTGAGCTTGTGGCCCGGCTTGCCTTCGGCTTCGGCGGCTGCACGGGCCGCCAGCACCACATCGGCCGGCACGCCGTCGAGTTCGTCTTCGGCCGCGTAGTACGCATAGGCATCGGTGGAGTCGAGCGCGTTCTCGCTGAACTTCTGGCTCAGCTCGGCCTGCCGTTCCCGGATGGCCGCGAAGCGTTCCTTGGCGGCGCCTTCGAGCTCCGCGCCCGAGAGGGTGAAGTTGCGCAGCGCGTTCTTGTGCGCCTGGCGCTGTTCCGGCGTGAGGGCCGCCGCGTCGATGGCCTTGTACTTCGCGTAGAGGCGCTCGTCGGCGCCGAGACGCGTCCAGAACTCGGTGACCTTGGGCAGCGCTTCGTTGCAGGCGGCGCGCAGCTCGGGCGTGTCGGCGACGGCGTTCAGGTGGCCGACGACGCCCCGTGCGCGGCTGAGCCTTTCGGTGGCGACGTCGAGGGTGCCCGACATCGCGTTCCAGTCCGCGGCGAAGGCGGGATCGGTCACCTTCTCGAGCGCGGCGCCGGCTTGCGCCAGCAGTTCTTCCATCGCGGGCACCACGTGTTCGGGCCGCACGGCGTCGAACAGGGGAGGTCGTTGAAGTCCGTGAGGGGATTGCTCATATCCGTCCTATTTTGCGGCAGGGCGGTGGGATTCAAGCAAGCAGGGCCATTGGGGTTGGCGATGGGGCGATTGGGGAGCGGGAGCAGGAGCGGGAGCGGACATCCTTCAACGCAGAGGGCGCAGAGGATGCGCAGAGGACGCAGAAGGCAAACAGAAAAAAGAAGAGCTCTTCCTTCTCTCCTTCTGCGTTTTCTGCGCCCTCTCTGCGCCCTCTGCGTTAAAGGTTTCCCGACCCCGCCCCGACCCCGACCCCGCCCCCGCTCCCGCCCCGACCCCGCCCCCTTACCCCGCCGACCGTTCGGCCGCCTCGATCGTGTTGACCAGCAGCATCGCGCGGGTCATGGGGCCGACGCCCCCGGGCACCGGCGTGATCCAGCCGGCCACTTCGCGCACGCCCGCGAAGTCGACGTCGCCGCAGAGCTTGCCTTCGTCGTTGCGGTTCATGCCCACGTCGATGACGACCGCGCCCGGCTTGACCATGTCGGCCGTCAGCACGTCGCGCTTGCCGACCGCGGCGACCACGACGTCGGCCTGCGTCAACGCTTTCAGGTCGGCGGTGCGGCTGTGGCAGATGGTGACCGTGGCATCGCGCCCCAGCAGCATCATCGCCATCGGCTTGCCGACGATGTTGCTGCGGCCGATCACCACGGCGTGCTTGCCGTTCAGCTCGTAGCCGATCGCATCCAGCATCTTCAGGCAGCCATAGGGCGTGCACGGCCAGAAGCCCGGCTGGCCGACCATGAGCGCGCCCGCGCTGGCCACATGGAAGCCGTCGACGTCCTTGGCGGGCGCGATCGTCTCGATCACCTTGTGGCTGTCCATGTGCTTGGGCAACGGAAGCTGCACCAGGATGCCGTGCACCGACGGGTCTTCGTTCAGTTCGCGGATACGCGCCAGCAGGTCGGCTTCGGGCAGCGTGGCCGGATAGGTCTCCAGCGTCGCTTCCAGCCCCGTCTGCGTGCTGTCGTTGACCTTGTGCTTGGTGTACACCGGCTGGCGGGGTCTTCGCCGACCAGGAGGATGGACAGCGCGGCTGCACGCCGCGCGCCTTCAGGGCGGCCGTGCGGCCCGCCACTTCCTCGCGGATCTTCTTCGCGAGGGCATTGCCGTCGATGAGTTGTGCGGTCATGGATGAGTCTTCGTAGGGTGTGCAGCTTGCTGCGCACCATGTGCCGCCGATGCGGTGCGCAGCAAGCTGCACACCCTACGGGGTCAGGTCTTCGGAGGCTGCTGCCCCAGCGCGATCTTCAGCAGATCCGCCACGGTGTTGGCGTTCAGCTTTTCCATGATGTTGGCGCGGTGCGCCTCCACCGTCTTGATGCTGATGCCGAGGTCGTCGGCGATCTGCTTGTTCAGGCGGCCCGCGACGATGCGTTCGAGCACCTGCGCTTCGCGCGACGTCAGCTTGGAGAGCAGGGCGTCGCGACTGGCGGCGCTCTGGAATTCGGCAAAGGTGTCCTTGGCGCGTTCGAGCATGCGCTCGACCAGGCTTACCAGCTCGTCTTCCTTGAAAGGCTTCTGGATGAAATCCATCGCGCCCTTCTTCATGGTGTTGACGGCCATCGGGACGTCGCCGTGGCCGGTGATGAAGACGACGGGCAGCGGCGACTTGCGTTCGACCAGGCGGTCCTGCAGCTCGAGCCCCGTCATGCCGCCCATGCGGATGTCGACGATCAGGCAGGCGACTTCGCGCGGGTCGTAGCGGGCCGGGAAGGATTCGGCGGAATCGAAGCAGCGGACGCGGTAGTCCTTGCCTTCGAGGAGCCATTGCAGGGAATCGCGGACGGCTTCATCGTCGTCCACCACGTAGACGGTGCCCTTTTTCGGAATCAAGCTCATGCCGTTGTCACCCCCGCGTCCTTGCCCACTATCGGATTTGTAGCGCCGGAGACAGGTAACCAGAAGGAGAAACGGCACCCGGCGACTTCGCTGCCATTGTAGATGTTCTCCGCCTGCATCCTGCCGTGGTGCGACTCCACGATGGTGCGGCAGAGGTTCAGGCCGATGCCCATGCCTTCGACCTTGGTGGAGAAGAAGGCCTCGTACAGGCGCTCCATCACTTCGGGCGCCAGGCCCGCCCGAGTCGAGCACCGAGAACTCCACCACCGGCTGTTCGTCGACGTGCTTCGGGATCACGCGCAGTTCGACGCTGCGCCGGCCCGGCGGCCGCCGCGCCTGCTCGATGGCCTCGGCGGCGTTGCGCAGCAGGTTCACCAGCACCTGCTCGATCAGGATCGGGTCGACCATCAGGTTCGGCAGCCGCGCGGCGACGTAGTGCGAGAGGCGCACGTTGCGGCGGCGCAGTTCGATCTCGGCCAGTTCGAGCGCCTCGGCCACCATCACGTTGACGTCCGACAGCGTGCGGTTCGGCTCGCTGCGCTTCACGAAGTTGCGGATGCGCTGGATGATCTGCCCGGCCCGCTGCGCCTGCCGCGACGTCTTCTCCAGCGCCGCCAGCACGTCCTCCTCCACGATCTGCCGCGCCTTGATGCGCGTGACCAGCCCGTTGCAGTAGTTGGTGATGGCGGTCAGCGGCTGGTTCAGTTCGTGCGCCACGCTCGACGCCATCTCGCCCATCGTGATCAGGCGGCTGGTGGCCTGCGCGCGCTCCGCCTGCGCGGCCGATTGTTCCTCGGCATGCCGGCGCGCCGTGATGTCGGTCGCGATCACCATCTGCGCGAGGCGGCCGTCCACCCAGTTCAGGTAGCGCGAGCGCACTTCGAGCCACTTGCCCAATTCCGGCACGAAGATCTCGGCGTTCTCGGAGCTGGCCGATTCGAGCGTGCCGGTCGGCAGGCCCACGAACGAGTCGACGGCATCGAGCGATTCGTCGCCGGTGCGCGGCTGCTCCTTCACGCCGGCTTGCGCCACCATGCCCAGTGCCCCGTCGCCTGGCCGCCGAACCACAGGCGGTACAGCTTGTTGGCGAACAGGATCTCCTCGCTGCCCGGGGGCGCCACCGACACCGACGCGTCGAGCGCTTCCAGCACGGTGGTGAAGCGTTCGTGCGAAGCCTGCAGTTGCTCGCGGATGCGCGTCGGCTCGGTGATGTCGGTCATCGACGTCATCCAGCCGGTCTGGTGGCCGCGCGCGTCGATCAGCGGCGACACGTAGAGGCGCGCGTCGAACAGGCTGCCGTCCTTGCGCTTGACACGCACCTGGAAGCCGCCCTGCACGGTGCGGCCGTGGATCTCGTCGTCCAGCCGGGCGGCCAGCAGTTCGCGGTCTTCTTCCGGCCAGTAGGGGAAGGGCGGGGTGCGGCCCACCAGTTCGGCTTCGCTCCACCCGGTCATCTGGCAGAAGGCCGCGTTGACATAGGTGATACGCCCGTGCATGTCCAGCGCCCGCATGCCGGTCAGCATGGAGTTTTCCATCGCGCGCCGGAAGTTGGTCTCGGCCATCAGCGCCTGCTGCGCCTGCATGCGCCGCCGCGTGTGGCGCCAGTTGGCGATCAGCATCCAGCCCGTCATGGCGCTGAGCGCGCCGACCAGCCAGAAGAGGCCGCTGCCGATCACGCCGAGCGACGTGCGATACGCCTGCGCGCGGATCACGAGGCCGTTGCCCACCGGCGAGACCGGCACTTCGTACTCGTTGGGCTGCGCCGCCCAGGGGCAGCAACTGCGTGGCGGGATTGCGCGCGGGCACGGTGGTGCCGGCCAGCAGCCGGCCCTTGCCGTCGATCAGCGAGACGGCGTACTTGGCGGAGATCTCCGCCGGCACACCGTAGCGCAGCAGGCCGTCGATCGAGTACTCGCCCAGGATCACGCCGCCGAACTTCGCCTGGTCGGCGAGCGGCACGTGCAGTTGCAGCAGGCCCGAGCTGTCGGGGCCCGCGGTGGGCTGCGAGTACACGGGTTGCTGCAGGTCGCGGGCCAGGCCGTACATGCTCTCGGTCTCGCCGGGCCGCAGCACTTCGCCGGGCACGCGGGCCGGGCATTGCTGATGCTGGGCGCGGCGTAGCTCGCCTTGATGCGGCGGCGCTCGTCGATCCGGTGAGCATCAGCAGCTCGGGGTACTGCGCGATCATGGATTCGCCGCGCACCACGAACTCCTCGGCGTCCACCTCCTTGTTGGAGATGTCGCGCGAGATGCGCATCAGCTGCTCCTGCCGCTCCAGCAGGCGCAGGCGCATGCGCTGCTGCGCGTATTCGACGTCGCGCTTGACCGCTTCGAGCTCGCGGTCCATCTCCTCGAGCCGCAGGTAGCCGAAGGCGGCGACGATGGCGGCCAGAACAGCAACACGGCGGCGAGCGGCGCCAGCATGGCGTAGCGGTCCTGCGCGTCGGCGATTGCCGGCGCCACCAGTGGCGCCACCAGTCGGGGATCGGCCCCTCCGGCAGCAGCTCCGAATTGGGCTGGTCTTGCATGAAGTGCCTAGTTTAGGCGGTCAGCTGGAGCGCTTTCCCGTCGTGCAATCCGCATTATGAAACGGCTACGCGCTATTTGAAATGGTGACGGAGTTGTGCGACACTCCCGCGGACAGTGCGGAGTGCCCGTACTATCCATCGAATAAAAGGAGACAGCATGTCCCACAGCCCGACAACCTGTTCGGTTCCGCCGCCAATGACGCCGATGCGCAGGAGACCCGCGAGTGGGTCGATGCGCTGTCCGCCGTCATCTCCGCGGAAGGCCGCGACCGCGCGCACTTCCTGCTGGAGCAGCTGCTGGAACAGGCAAGGCAGGAGGGCATCGACATGCCGTTCTCCGCCACCACCGGCTACGTCAACACCATCGAGCCGCAGGAAGAGGAACGCTGCCCCGGCAACCTCGAGATGGAAGAACGCCTGCGCGCCTACATGCGCTGGAACGCGATGGCGATGGTGGTCAAGGCCAATCGGCTGCACCCGGAAGACGGCGGCGACCTCGGCGGCCACATCAGCTCCTTCGCTTCGCTTGCGACGATGTTCGGCGCCGGCTTCAACCACTTCTGGCACGCCGAGAGCGAAGACCACGGCGGCGACTGCCTCTACATCCGGGGCCACAGCGCGCCCGGCGTTTATGCCCGCGCCTTCCTCGAAGGCCGCATCTCCGAAGAACAGCTGCTGAACTTCCGCCGGGAAGTGGACGGCAAGGGCCTCTCCAGCTATCCGCACCCGAAGCTGATGCCCGAGTTCTGGCAGTTCCCCACGGTGTCGATGGGCCTCGGCCCGCTGATGGCGATCTACCGGCGCGTTTCCTGAAGTACCTGCATGCCCGCGGCATCGCCAACACCGAGAACCGCAAGGTCTGGGCCTTCCTCGGCGACGGCGAGATGGACGAAGTCGAATCGCTCGGCGCCATCGGCGTGGCCGCGCGCGAAGGGCTCGACAACCTGATCTTCGTCGTCAACTGCAACCTGCAGCGCCTCGACGGGCCGGTGCGCGGCAACGGCAAGATCATCCGGGAGCTGGAAGGTGAATTCCGCGGCGCCGGCTGGAACGTGATCAAGCTGATCTGGGGCAGCTACTGGGACCCGCTGCTGGCGCGCGACAAGGAAGGCATCCTGCGCAAGATCATGATGGAGACGCTGGACGGCGACTACCAGGCGATGAAGGCGAACGACGGCGCCTTCGTGCGCAAGAACTTCTTCGGCCGCGATCCCAAGACGCTGGAGATGGTCGCGAAGATGAGCGACGAGGACGTGTGGCGCCTCAACCGCGGCGGCCACGATCCGCAGAAGGTCTACGCGGCGTATCACAAGGCCGTCAACCACAAGGGCCAGCCCACGGTGCTGTTGATCAAGACGGTCAAGGGCTTCGGCATGGGCAAGGCCGGCGAAGGCCGCAACATCGCGCACCAGGCCAAGAAGCTGGGCGACGACGACGTGCGCATCTTCCGCGACCGCTTCAACATCCCGATCCCCGACGACAAGCTGGCCGACATCCCCTTCTACAAGCCGGAAGAGAACACGCCGGAGATGGAATACCTGCACGCCCGCCGCAAGGCGCTGGGCGGCTACCTGCCCAAGCGCCGCGCCAAGGCGGACGAGCAGCTCAAGGTGCCGGGCCTCGACGTCTTCAAGGCGGTGACGGACCCGACCGCGGAAGGCCGCGAGATCAGCACGACGCAGGCCTACGTCCGCTTCCTGACCGCGCTGCTGCGCGACCAGCAACTCGGCCCGCGCGTGGTGCCCATCCTCGTCGACGAGGCGCGCACCTTCGGCATGGAAGGCCTGTTCCGGCAGATCGGCATCTACAACCACCAGGGGCCAGAAGTACACGCCGCAGGACCGCGACCAGGTTTCGTACTACAAGGAAACCATCAACGGCCAGATCCTGCAGGAAGGCATCAACGAGGCGGGCGGCATGGCCAGCTGGATCGCGGCGGCGACGAGCTACAGCACCAGCAACCGCATCATGATCCCGTTCTACATCTACTACTCGATGTTCGGGCTGCAGCGGGTGGGCGACCTGTGCTGGGCCGCCGGCGACATGCAGGCGCGCGGCTTCCTGCTGGGCGGCACTTCCGGCCGCACGACGCTGAACGGCGAAGGCCTGCAGCACGAGGACGGCCACAGCCACGTGCTGGCGGCGACGATCCCGAACTGCGTGAGCTACGACCCGACCTTCGCGCACGAAGTCGCGGTGATCATGCAGCATGGCTTGAAGCGCATGGTCGAAGACCGGGAGAACGTCTTCTACTACATCACGCTGCTGAACGAGAACTACCCGATGCCAGGCCTGCAGCCCGGCACCGAGGAACAGATCGTCAAGGGCATGTATGTGTGCAAGCCGGGCGCCGAAGGCAAGCAGCGCGTGCAGTTGCTGGGCAGCGGGACGATCCTGCGCGAGTCGATCGCGGCGCAGGAGATGCTGGCCAGCGAGTGGGGCGTGCAGGCCGACGTGTGGAGCTGCCCGAGCTTCAACGAGCTGGCCCGCGACGGACTCGACTGCGAGCGCTACAACATGCTGCACCCCGAAGCCGCGCCGCGCGTGCCCTTCGTGACGCAGCAACTGGAAAAGCACGCCGGCCCGGTGATCGCTTCCACCGACTACATCAAGGCCTACGTCGACCAGATCCGCGCGTTCATCCCGCAGGGCCGCGCGTACAAGGTGCTGGGCACCGACGGTTTCGGCCGCAGCGACTTCCGCAGCAAGCTGCGCGAGCACTTCGAGGTGAACCGCAAGTACATCGTGGTCGCCGCGCTGCGCGCGCTCGCCGAGCAGGGCGAAGTGCCCATGGCCAAGGTCTCCGAAGCCATCCGCAAGTACGGCCTGAAGGTCGACAAGATCAACCCGCTGTACGCCTGACGGCCGGAGAACGAGAACATGGCACTGGTCGAAGTGAAGGTCCCCGACATCGGGGACTTCGAGGAAGTCGCGGTCATCGAACTGCTGGTCAAGCCTGGCGACACCATCAAGCCCGAGCAATCGCTGCTGACGGTCGAATCGGACAAGGCTTCGATGGAGATTCCGTCCAGCGACGGCGGCGTGCTGAAGGAACTGCGCGTCCAGCTGGGCGACAAGGTCAAGCAGGGAACGGTGATTGCGGTCATCGAGTCGGCCGGCGCTGCCGCGCATGCCCCTGCGCCGGCCGCGGCCGCACGCACCCGCGCCCGCATCCACTCCCTCTCCCGCCCCGGCGGGAGGGGCCGGGGTGAGGGGGTGCGATCGAAATCCGCGTCCCCGACATCGGCGACTTCAAGGATGTCGCTGTCATCGAGGTGCTGGTCAAGGCCGGCGACACCGTGAAGGTGGAGCAGTCGCTCGTCACCGTCGAATCCGACAAGGCCTCGATGGAGATCCCGTCGTCGTCGGCCGGCGTGGTGAAGGAGCTGAAGGTCAAGCTCGGCGACAAGCTGAACGTGGGCGACGTGATCGCGATCGTGCAGGGGAGTGGTGCCGCGGCGCCGGCTGCCGCTGCATCTCCTGCACCTGCGGCGCCCGCCCCGGCGGCTCCCGCGCCTGCTCCCGCCGGCGAACGCACCCCGCCCACGGCCGCACTGCCGCCGCATGAGCCAGCCGCGCCCACGGGCACGCTGCCGCATGCCTCGCCTTCGGTGCGCAAGTTCGCGCGCGAACTCGGCGTGCCGCTCGACGAAGTGAAGGGCACCGGCCCCAAGGGCCGCATCACGCAGGAAGACGTCCGGGCTTTCACCAAGGCTGTCATGTCGGGCGCGGCGCAGACCAAGGCCGGTGCGGCCAAGGCGCCGGCCGGCGGTGGCGGCGGCGAGGCGCTCGGCCTGCTGCCGTGGCCCAAGGTCGACTTCGCGAAGTTCGGCACGGTGGAGCGCAAGCCGCTGTCGCGCATCAAGAAGATCAGCGGCGCGAACCTGCACCGCAACTGGGTGATGATCCCGCACGTCACGAACCACGACGATGCCGACATCACCGAGCTCGAAGCGTTCCGCGTCGCCACCAACAAGGAAAACGAGAAGTCCGGCATCAAGGTGACCATGCTGGCTTTCCTGATCAAGGCGTGCGTCGCGGCGCTGAAGAAGTACCCCGACTTCAACAGCTCGCTCGACGGCGACGAGCAGGTGCTCAAGAGCTACTGGCACATCGGCTTCGCGGCCGACACGCCGAGCGGCTTGATGGTGCCGGTCATCAAGGACGCCGACAAGAAAGGCGTGCTCCAGATCAGCCAGAAATGGCAGAGCTCGCGAAGAAGGCGCGCGACGGCAAGCTCAGCCCTGCCGACATGCAGGGCGCAACTTTTACCATTTCTTCACTCGGCGGGATCGGCGGCAGGTACTTCACCCCCATCATCAACGCGCCGGAAGTCGCTATCCTCGGGGTGTGCCGTAGCCAGACCGAACCGGTCTGGGACGGCAAGCAGTTCCAGCCGCGGCTGATGCTGCCGCTGTCGCTGTCGTGGGATCACCGGGTCATCGACGGCGCGTCGGCGGCACGCTTCAACGCCTACCCGGGACAGATCCCGGCGGACTTCCGCCGCGTGCTTCTCTAAGAACCAGAAATCGATGACAACTGTAGTGGTGGTGAGGAAGGCCGGCCAGATCGCGATCGCAGCCGACACCCCGTGACCTTCGGCGATACGCGTCTCGCCCACCGTTTCGAGGACAACACCAAGATCTTCCGCGTGGAAACCGACGAAGGCCCCAGCTACATCGGCATGGCCGGCACGGTGGCGCACTTCCCCGTGCTGCGCAAGGCGATGGGCTCGATGCCGCGCGAGATCCTGCGGCTGGGCAGCAAGGACGACGTGTTCGACACCTTCACCAAGCTGCACCCGTACCTGAAGGACAACTTCTTCCTGCAGACCAAGGAAGAAGACAGCGATCCGTACGAGTCGAGCCAGTTCAGCGTGGTGATCGCCAACGCGAGCGGCATCTACGGCCTGTACAGCTACCGCGAAGTCTTCGAGTTCAAGGAGTTCTGGGGCATCGGCTCCGGACGCAGCTTCGCGCTGGGCGCGATGCATGCCGCCTACCCGAAGGCCAGGACCGCCAAGGAAATCGCCGAAGCCGGCATTGCGGCCGGCTGTGAATTCGACCGCAACTCCGCCGGTCCCTGCGACATCTTCACCCTGAAGACGAAAGAACAAAAATGAGCGCTCTCACGGAAGTGAAGGTCCCCGACATCGGGGACTTCGAGGACGTGGCCGTGATCGAAGTGCTGGTCAAGGCCGGCGACACGGTCAAGGTGGAGCAGTCCCTCGTCACCGTGGAAAGCGACAAGGCCTCGATGGAGATTCCTTCGAGCCACGCGGGCGTGGTGAAGGAAGTGAAGGTCAAGGTCGGCGATCGCGTCAAGGAAGGCAGCGTGCTGGTGATGGTGGAGGCTGGCGCTTCCGCCGGCGCCGCGAGCCCCGCGCCCCAGCCTTCGGCCGCGCCTGCGCCGTCCGCCGCGCCCGCCGCAGCCCCCGCTGCCGCCTCCCACTCGGGCGGCGTCGACCTCGAATGCGACATGCTGGTCCTCGGCGCGGGCCCGGGCGGCTACTCCGCCGCTTTCCGCGCCGCCGACCTGGGCATGAAAGTCGTGCTCGTCGAACGCTATGCCACGCTCGGCGGCGTGTGCCTCAACGTCGGCTGCATTCCGTCGAAGGCGCTGCTGCACGTGGCCGCCGTGATGGACGAGGCCAGCCACATGGCCGCGCGCGGCATCGATTTCGGCAAGCCCACGATCGACCGCGCCAAGCTCAAGGCGCACAAGGACAAGGTGGTGGGCAAGCTCACCGGCGGCCTGAACGCGATGGCGAAGATGCGCAAGGTGACCGTCGTGCGCGGCATCGGCAGCTTCCTCGATCCGCACCACGTGCAGGTGGAAGAGACCACCGGCTCCGCCGACGAGAAGACGGGCCAGAAGCAGACGGTCCGCTTCAAGCACGCCATCATCGCCGCCGGCTCGCAGGCCGTGCACCTGCCGTTCATGCCGAAGGACCCGCGCGTGGTCGATTCGACCGGCGCGCTCGAACTCGCGACCGAGCCGAAGCGCATGCTGATCCTCGGCGGCGGCATCATCGGCCTGGAGATGGGCACGGTCTATTCGACGCTGGGCGCGCGACTCGACGTCGTCGAAATGCTCGACGGCCTGATGCAGGGCGCCGACCGCGACCTCGTGCGCGTGTGGCAGAAGATGAACGCGCCGCGCTTCGACAACGTCATGCTCAAGACGAAGACCGTCGGGGCGGAAGCGACGAAGGACGGCATCCTGGTCCGCTTCGAAGGCGAGCAGGCTCCCAAGGAACCGCAGCTGTACGACCTGGTGCTGCAGGCCGTCGGCCGCACGCCCAACGGCAAGAAGATCGGCGCCGAGAAGGCGGGCGTGGCGGTGAGCGACCGCGGCTTCATCCCGGTCGACATCCAGATGCGCACCAACGTGCCGCACATCTACGCCATCGGCGACATCGTGGGCCAGCCGATGCTGGCGCACAAGGCGGTGCACGAGGCGCACGTCGCGGCGGAAGCGGCGGCCGGCGAGAAGTCCGCGTTCAACGCGCGCGTGATCCCCAGCGTCGCCTACACCGACCCCGAAGTGGCGTGGGTGGGCCTCACCGAAGACCGTGGCCAAGGCGCAGGGCATCGCGATCAAGAAGGGCCACTTCCCGTGGTCCGCCTCCGGCCGCGCCATCGCCAACACGCGCGACGAAGGCTTCACCAAGCTGCTGTTCGACGCGCAGACCCACCGCATCGTCGGGGGCGGCATCGTGGGCACGCACGCGGGCGACATGATCGGCGAGGTGGCGCTGGCCATCGAGATGGGCGCCGACGAGATCGACATCGGCAAGACCATCCATCCGCACCCCACGCTGGGCGAGAGCATCGGCATGGCCGCCGAGATCGCGCACGGCACCTGCACGGACGTCCCGCCGCAGCGCAAGTGATCGGGCAGGGTGCGCAGTTCGCTGCGCACCGTGCTCAGCGGCAGCGGATCGGCAGCAGCGCCACCGCGACGCTGGTCTGGTCCTTGCCCTGCGCCACCATCGGCGCGGGCGCCTTCGCCGGACCGCACAGCCACGTCAGCGGCACGATGCGCGCGTCCTCGACGCCCGCCGGCCGCACCGTCAGCACCTTGCCCTTGAGCGCGCTGTGCGCCTTGTTGCCGAAGGCGATGTGGACCGCGCCCCGGTCCACCTTCACCGAACCCACGAAGTTGCCGACGATCTTCTCCGGCGCCGGCAGCCCCGCCGCCGCGTTGTCGGCGGGCAGCGGTGCGCCGGCCAGCCACGCCGCCTGGATGGCGGGCTTGGCGAGGTCGGCCAGCGGCAGCGACTCGGCGACCTGCTCGCGCACGATCTTGTCCATGTAGCTGGGCAAGGCGATCAGCGCCAGGATGGCGATCACCGCGAGCACCGCCATCATCTCCAGCAGGGAGAAGCCCCGCGCCGTCCCGCCGCTGTGTTGCATCGGCCGATGATACGTGCGCGCTTCAGGGGCGCACGGCCGGCGTCTCCACCGCCATGCCCATCGCGCGCGCCGCCGGGTACAGCTCCAGCTGCGCCATCTCCTCGCTGCCGTAGGCGACCGGTTCGGCGCGCACGCCCGTCATGCAGTTGCGCAGGCGCCGGCCGAGCGAGCCGAGCGCCTGCCATTCGAGGCGGTAGAGCGGATAGCCGGTGGCGTGTCCCTGCGGGATCAGCGCCGCGCCGAGCCGGCCGCCCGCGCGCTCGTCGTGGCACTGCGCGCAGGAGAGTTCGAGCTGGCCGATGCGTTGCCGGTACAGCGCCTCGCCGCGGGCGCGGTGCGGCAGCAGCCGGTCGTCCTGTGGCGGTGCGATCGGCTGGCCGCGCGACTGCAGCCCGACGAGGGCTTCCAGCGACAGCAGCCCCTCGGTGTTCGGCGGGCCAGGCGCGCTGGCCCCGTGGCGTTCGCGGCACAGGTTGATGCGCGTTCCGAGGTTGACCGGGCGCCGCAGCGGTTCGTCCCACGCCGGGTAGCGCGCCGCCACGCCGCGCAGCGCCGAAGGCTCGCCGTGGCAACCGGCGCAGGAGCGCGAACTCGCCGGCGCGGCGCGCCAGAGCTGCTCGCCTTCCTGCACCCACAGCATCGCCGGGCTGCCGGCGTCGTCGCGCTGCATGGCCTGGGTGGACGCGCCCATCTCGTCGAAGCCGGAACGGCGGGTGTCCTGCGCCGCGGGCGCGGCACACCCGAGCAGCAGCGCCGCGATCCAGCTGGCGGCGAACCGCTTCACGTCACCTGCAGCGGGCGGCGCTCGACCTGGCTGAAGCCCCGGTCGCCGGTCCATTCGAATTCGAGCGTGCCGGATTCGGTGGCCACCGTGTGGAACGCGAGGTACGGATTGGCCGCGATCGCCGGGTGCAGTTCCGCCGCGAACACCACCTCGCCGTTGTAGCGGCAGGCGAAGCGCCGGATGATGTCGCGCGGCAGCACGCGGCCGTCGGCGCCGGGGCGGTAGCCGGTTTCCATCGGGTGCGCGATCAGCGCGCGCACCTCGATGACCTCCCCGCGGCGGGCGGAGGCGGGAACCGGATCAGCGTGCGCGCCACGTCATTCCCCTTCGATGCAGGCGGCCAGGGACCACCACCACGTCCACGCTGTCCGACCACACGCTGCCATCGCTCATGCGCGCCAGTGCCACGAGCTTCTGGCTGGTCGCGAGCCGGATGCGCGTGGAGACGTCGGCCTTGCCGGCGCGCGGCCCGAGCGTGAAGCGCGCGACGTCGCGCTGCGGGTTCTTCTCGTTGAAGACTGCGATCTCGCTCACGTGGTCGGCCATGCTCATCGCGCTTTCCACGCGCACGCGCATCGGCACGACATTGCCGTTGTCCACCGGGGCGAGATCTCCAGCTTGACGCGGCCGGCTCGCACGGACTGGCCGCCCGCGAACTGCGCCACGGCCGCGGCCAGTTCGCCGGTGGCCTGCGCCGAAGCCGGCTTCACGAGGACCTGCGCGGCGATGGCGGCGCCTGCCTGCAGCAGCAGCCTTCGGGTGCGGGAGGAAGAGGGCATGTCCACAGCCTACCGCAGCGTGGCGAGGTACGCCACGACGTCTTCGACCTGCTGGGCCTGCAGGATCGGCTTGCCGGCCCACGCCCCGCCGATGCGCGGCGGGTTGTGCGCGCTGTGGAAGGCGGGCATGAAGCTGGCGGGATTCGCGCGGCGGGGGTCGACCACCCGCAGCCGCAACTGCGCCACGCTGTAGCGCGCGCCGACGCCGGCGAGGTCGGGCGCCGTCGCCCCGAAACGCTCCTCGGGCACCGGCGCCCGATGGCACAGGAGACACAGCCCCAGCTGCCGGTTGGCCACGATGGCGCGCCCGCGTTGCGCATCGCCGGGCTCGCCGGTCAGCGGTTGCGCGATGGCGTCGCCTTCGACCGCATACCGCGCGACGTCCTGCGCGGCCGCCGTGCCGGCGAGGTACGCGGCGGCCACGAGCCCGGCGCCGACTGCACGCCGCATGCGGCGTCAGGCCCGCTTGAGGCTGTGGTTCTTCAGCGGCAGCTCGCGGATGCGCTTGCCGGTGGCCGCGAACACGGCGTTCAGCACCGCCGGCGCCGCCACCGCGATCGTCGGTTCGCCGACGCCGCCCCAGAAGCCGCCGCTGGCGACCACCACGGTCTCGACCTTGGGCATGTGCCGCATCTGCACCACCGGATAGGTGCTGAAGTTCTCCTGCTCGATGCGGCCGTCCTTGAGGCGTGCATTCGCCGAACAGCGCCGCCGAGAGACCGTAGGCGAACGAGCCTTCGACCTGCGCCTCGATCTGCTGCGGGTTGACCGCGTAGCCGGGGTCCGTCGCGGCGACGATGCGGTGCACCTTGAGCTCGCCGTCGTTGTCGACGGAGACTTCGGCGCAGGCGGCGACGTAGCTGCCGAAACCCATGGTCTGCGCCAGCCCGCGGAAGACCTTCTGCCCGTTCACGTCGGGCGCCGGACGGCCCCAGCCCGCGCGCTCGGCCGCCGCGTTGAGCACGGCGAGGTGCTTCGGGTGGTTCGCCATCAGCTTGCGCCGCAGGGCCAGCGGATCCTGCTGCAGCGCCGCCGCCACCTCGTCGATGAAGCACTCGAGGTAGATCGCGTTCTGGTTCAGGTTGACGCCGCGCCAGAAGCCCGGCGGCACCGGCGGATTGCGCATCGCATGGTCCACCAGCAGGTTCGGGAAGCTGTAGCCGATGGAGGCCTCCGGCCCCGGCGCGTTCAGGCCACGGAACTGCACCGGGTCGAGCCCGTTGCGGATCTGCTGGGGGAACACGCCGGCCAGATCGACTGGCCCGAGATGCGCATGTGCAGCGCCGTGACGTTGCCCTGCGCGTCGACCGCGGCGCGCAGCTTCGCCTGCGTGACCGGGTGGTAGCGCCCGTGCGTCATGTCTTCCTCGCGCGTCCACAGCAGCTTGACCGGCACGCCCGGCATCTGCTTGGCGATCTCGACCGCCTGCGTCACCCAGTCGTGGACGGCGCCGCGCCGGCCGAAGCCGCCGCCCGTGGATCTTGTAGACCTCGCACTGCGCGGGCGGCAGGCCCGCTGCCTCGGCGGCGGCCGCCAGCGCGGCTTCGCCGTTCTGCGTCGGCGTCCACACCTCGCAGCGCTGCGGCGTCCAGCGCGCCGTAGCGTTCATGGGTTCCATGGTCGCGTGGTTCTGGTGCGGGTACGCATACACCGCCTCGATCACCCGCGCCGCCGACGCCAGTGCGGCTTTCGCGTCGCCGTTCTGGTTGCCGACCACCGCATCGTTGGCGTCGAGACCGGTCTTCAGGATCTGCGCCACGCCGGCGCTCGACGCGGTGGCGTTGGGGCCGAGGTCCCATTCGATCGGCAGGGCGTCCAGCGCGGTCTTGGCGCGCCACCGTGTCGGCGACCACGGCGACGGCGCTGTCGCCGACCCGACGACCTTCTTCACGCCCGGCCGGCCGCTCACCGCCGCTGCATTGAAGCTTTTGACCTTGCCGCCGAACACCGGGCAGTCCTTGATCGACGCATTGAGCATGCCGGGCAGCTTCAGGTCGGCGCCGTACACCTGCTTGCCCGTGACCTTGTCGACGGTGTCGAGGCGCGCCATCCGCTTGCCCACCAGCTTCCAGTCCTTCGGGTCCTTCAGCGCGACCTCGGCCGGCGGCTGCAGCCGCCCGGCAGCGGCGGCGAGCTTGCCGTAGCTGAGGGTGCGGCGGCTCGGGCCGTGCGTGACGATGCTGTTGGCCGCGCTGCACTCGGCCGCCGGCACCTTCCATTCGTTGGCCGCGGCCTGCACCAGCATCGCGCGGGCGGTGGCGCCGCCCTTGCGCACGTAGTCGTGCGACTCGCGGATGCCGCGGCTGCCGCCGGTGGAGAAGTTGCCCCAGGCCCGCTTGCGCGCCAGGTTCTGGCCAGGCGTCGGGTACTCGGTGGTCACCTTGCTCCAGTTGCACTCGAGCTCTTCGGCCACGAGCTGCGCCAGGCCGGTGAGGGTGCCCCGGCCCATCTCGGAGCGGGCGATGCGGATCACGACGGTGTCGTCGGGCCGCACCACCACCCGTGCGTTGATCTCGGGCGCGTCGGCCTGCGCGGCGGCGCTGCCGGCGAACGGGATGTGGAAGGCGATCGTCAGTCCGCCGGCGGCGGAGGCCTTGAGGAAGCCGCGGCGGTCGAGGGCGACGGCGCTCATGTCGTGCTCCCGTCGGCGTGCTGGATGGAGAGGCCCGCGCTGCGCATGTCGCCGCGCGCGGCGGCCTTGATGGCGGCGCGGATGCGGTTGTAGGTGCCGCAGCGGCAGATGTTGGTCATCGCCTCGTCGATGTCGGCGTCGGTGGGGTTCGGCTTTTCCTTGAGCAGCGCGGCCGCCGTCATCAGCATGCCGCACTGGCAGTAGCCGCACTGCGGCACGTCGAGCTGCACCCGGGCCTTCTGCAGCGGGTGCGAGCCGTCGCGCGAGAGGCCCTCGATGGTGACGATCTTCTCGTTGGCGCCGACGGTGGAGACTGGCCGCACGCAGCTGCGGGTGGGCACGCCGTCGACGTGCACGGTGCACGCCCCGCACGCCGCGATGCCGCAGCCGTACTTGGTGCCGGTCAGGCCCAGTTGCTCGCGCAGGACCCAGAGCAGCGGCGTGTCGCCCTCCGCCTCGAAGTCGCGCACTGCGCCATTGACGTTCAGTCTCGCCATTGCCGTCTCTCCCGGTGTGGGGGCGGCGCGATGGTACGCGCGGCGCTCCCGCTTGCCCAGCGGGAAGACGCGCGTGTGGGAGAAATGCTTAAGGTTCGGCCGGCGTCGAAGTCAGCACGCGGCGCGCGCCGTCGAAGCGGCTGTTCCAGTAGGCCAGGCCCATGTCTTCCACCCGCACCTGCGCACCGGGCTTGGGCGAGTGGATGAACTTGTTGTCGCCGATGTAGATGCCGACGTGGCTGAAGGTGCGGCGCATGGTGTTGAAGAACACGAGGTCGCCGGGCTGCAGTTCTACACGCTCGATCTTCTGGGTGGCCGCGGCCTGTTCGTCGGCGCGGCGCGGCAGGATCATGCCGACGGTCTGCGCGTACATGGCCTTGACGAAGCCGCTGCAGTCGAAGCCGGTGTCGAGCGAGTTGCCGCCGCGGCGGTAGGGCACGCCCAGAAACCCATGGCCGTGACCACGAGTTCGGACGTGCGCAGCGCCACGCTGTTGGCGCCCGACACCATGCGGTCGCCGACGTTGACGCGCACTTCCTCGAGCCGGTCGACCAGCCGCTTCTCGGCGATGAAGCGGGCGAAATCGTCCTCGGCGGCCGCGGGCGCCGCCTGCGCGTTGGCAGCGGCGACCAGGAGGACGAGGCTCAACCATGCTTTCATGGAGCCGGAGCGTAGCCGCACCACAGCTAGTGCGTCAAGTGAAGAATGCATTCCAAGTTCTTGATTCGTCTCGAAAAAACCTCTTTGGCCCGCCGGCCCCCGAGGACGGCGGGCTGGGGAACAATGGCGCATCGCCATCACTCCACAAGGATTCGAGACATGACGCAGCACCGCATCCGGCGTCGGCTGGCCGCGCAATTCACCGCCGGCATTGTCGCAGCTTGCGCAACCGTGGCCGCCGGCGCCCAGCCGCGCGCCGAGACGATCGCCACCGGCCTGGAGAATCCGTGGGGTGTCGCCTTCCTGCCGGAGGGCCGCTTCCTGGTGACCGAGCGGCCCGGCCGCATGCGCGTGGTGGAAGCCAACGGCCGGCTCGGTGCGCCGCTGGCCGGCGTGCCGCCGGTGGTCGCGCGCGGGCAGGGCGGCCTGCTCGACGTGGTGGCCGACTCCGCCTTCGCCCGCAACCGCACGCTCTACTTCTGCTTCTCCGAGCCGGGGGATGGCGGCAACAGCACCGCGATGGCACGCGCCACGCTGTCCGACGACCACACGCGCCTGCAGGACGTGAAGGTGATCTTCAGCGCCCGGCCCAAGTTCGCCAGCAACCAGCACTTCGGCTGCCGCATCGTCGAGGCCCGCGACGGCACGCTGTTCCTCACGCTGGGCGACCGCTTCCAGCGCAAGGACGACGCCCAGGTGCTGGACAACCACCACGGCAAGGTCGTGCGCGTGCAGAAGGATGGCGGCGTCCCGAAGGACAACCCGTTCACCGGGCGCGCCGGCGCGCTGCCGGAGATCTGGAGCCCGGGCCACCGCAACGCGCAGGGCGCGACGCTGGCGCCGGACGGCCGCTTCTGGATGCACGAGCACGGACCGCAGGGCGGCGACGAGGTGAACGTGCCGGAGCCGGGGCTCAACTACGGCTGGCCGGTGATCACGTTCGGCGAGAACTACGGCGGCGGCCGCATCGGCGCCGGCATCACGGCGCGCGCCGGCCTCGAGCAGCCACTGCACTACTGGGTGCCGTCGATCGCGCCGTCGGGCATGACCTTCCTCACCAGCGACCGCTATGGGCCGGCGTTCAAGGGCAACCTGTTCATCGGTTCGCTGAAGTTCGGCTACCCGCACGGCTCGAGTTGGCGGGCGGCAAGGTCGCGCGCGAGCACAGGCTGCTCGAGGGCGTGGGCCGCGTGCGCGACGTGCGGCAGGGTCCCGACGGCTGGCTGTACCTGCTGACCGACGCGAGCGACGGCAAGCTGGTGCGCGTCGTGCAGTAGTTCACGGGCTCCGCCGGGCACCCCTCGGTTTGCGGGGTACCGGCCGAAGCCGCGCCTGCCTAGCCTCGAAGGATCGACAACCTGCGAGGAGAAGGATGATGCGGCTGAAGCTCTGGATGGCGACCGCGGCGGCCCCGTGCTGGCCGCCTGCGGAGGCGGTGGCGGCGGCGACCCGGCGGCGCCGGCGCTCGAAGGCGCCGTGGTGAAGGGGCCGGTGTCCGGCGCCGCGGTCTGCGCCTACGAACTGGAAGACGGCGCCAAGGGCGCGAAGATTCCGCTGGAGGCAGGCGGTGGCCGCATCGTCGGCGGCTGCTACGTCACGCGGGCGGACGGGCGCTATGTGTTCGGCCTGCCCGCCGGCACCACCGGCGACGTGCTCCTGGAAGCCACCGGCGGCCGCTTCTGCAGCAACGAAGCGGAAGTCACGCGCGGCGCCTGCCCGGGCGGCGGCACGCTGGTGCCGCTGGACACCAGCGTCATGCGCAGCGTGGCCACCGCGCAGTCGGGCGCGACGGCGACGGTGTACACGACGCCGCTCAGCACGGCGGCGGTCGCCAAGGCGGGCAGCCGCATCACCGCCGCCCGCTTCGGCCAGTTCTTCACCGCGCTCGCCGGGCAGGTGATCGGCGCCAACACCGCCGTGACGCCCGCCAGCGCCCCCACGGCCGCGACGCAGCCCTACCGGCGCAGGTCGCCACCTTCCTGGCCAACGGCGGGTCGCTCGGCAGCGCGGTCTCGACGCTGGCCAGCGGCACCACCACCTTCACCGCATCCCCGGCGGCGCCACGCAGCCGGCCACCGTGCACGCGGACCATGTCGGCACGCACGAACTGGTGTTCAAGACCGGCGGCGGCGCGGGCTGCGCCGGCACCGGCTGCAGCTACCAGGACGGCGACAAGCTGAAGTTCGTGGTCCATGGCGACAGCCGCCTGACCCTGCCGGGCGGCAAGGTCCTCACCGCGCCGTTCAATCGCTCTTACGGCGGCAAGGTCAACCTGCACGAGATCATCTGGCTCGATGCCGAGGCGAAGATCGAGTACGCGCTGTCGGACAACCCGGGCGCCTTCAACGAGATCAACGTGGGCGACATGGCCAAGCCGGTGGCGGGCGGCTTGCCGCGCTTCCTCGGGCAACTGCGCGGCGCCACCAACGACACGCTGTCGGCGCTGACCGCCCATGCCGGCACCTACAAGTTCGGCTTCCAGTACTCGGGCGCGGCGGTCGCATGGACCAGCGTCACCATCGGCGACGACGGCTCGATCACCTTCGAAGGCGGTTCGGGCCCCAACGTGAAGCCGGCGGACATCGTGGAGCTGTTCGACCGCACCGGCTGCTGCGGCCGGATCGACGTCCAGGTCAAGAAGGACCTGAACACGCCCGCCAATGGCATCGACGGGCAGGACAAGATCTCGCTGCACCCGGGACGAGAACGGGAAGCCGCGCAGCATCTCCTACGACCGGCCAACGCCAACAACAGCAGCGACGACGTCGGCGTGCGGCTGGGGACGGTCACCGCGCTCACGCACAGCGGCGCCGCCGTGCCCTCGGGACGCGCGGTGAACGGCACCGTCAACGGCGCGGCCCTGAACTTCGCTCCGCATTCCACGTCGAGCATCCTGACGCAGGGCATGAACCTGATGGCGCAAGGCGGCGACACCGGGCCCGGCTGGATGATCCAGGCGATCACCGGCACGCTCGCCGAAGGCACCTACAGCTGCAACCAGACGAACACCGGATCCAGGCCACGCTGACGGCGGGCGCCTTCCCGGTGACCACGCGCAACGGCGGCCGCTGCACGATCACCGTCACGCGCATGGAAACCAGCGGTTCGGACGTGACCTTGCTCGAAGGCCGGTTCGTGGCCGAGATGTTCGACGGCGGCCGCCAGAACGAGGCGCCGCGCGTGGTGCGCAACGGCGTGTTCCGCTGGACCCCGCCGCCGCCCTGAACCGGCTCAGGCCTTGACCAGGCCTTTGCGCACCGCGTAGCGCGTGAGGCTGGCGATGTCGTTGAGCCGCAGGCGCTCCATGATGCGGGCGCGGTGCACGTCGACCGTCTTCGGGCTGAGACCCAGCTCGAAGGCGATCTCCTTGGCGGACTTGCCCTGCGCGATCAGCGTCAGGATCTCGACCTGCCGGGTGGTCAGCTCGTCGTCGACGGTGGGCTCCGACGGCTGCAGCAGCCGTTGCGCCACCGCGGCGCTGAAATAGCTGCCCGTGGCCATCACGCTGCGCAGCGCCTGCTCCAGCTCGAACGGCGGAGCGTCCTTCATCAGGTAGCCGCAGGCGCCGTTGGCCACGGCGCGCTTGACGAAGTCGACGGTGTCGTACATCGACAGCACGATCACCCGCACCTCGGGGTGCCGGCTGTGGATCTCGCCGATGGCGGTGATGCCGTCCATGCCGGGCATGGAGATGTCGGTCATCACGACATCGGGCTGGACCGACTCCAGCAGCGCCAGCAACTCGTTGCCGTTGCGCGCCTCGGCGATCACCTTGACGCCTTCGACGGTGGAAAGAAGGGCCTTGATGCCCGATCGGACCAGTCGTGGTCGTCGGCCAGCACCACCCGGATGGAATTGCTCGTCTGTGTGTTCTGGATCATGGAGAAGTCCCCCTCAAAGCTCGGCGCGAATGGCCACGCCGTGCCCCGCCCGCGTGCGGATCTGCAATCGTCCCCCGGCCAGCTCGGTGCGCTCGATCATGCCGTACAGGCCGATGTTGCGCTCGCTCTGCCGGCCGTTGAGCACCGCCGCCTTGTCGAAGCCCCGCCCGTCGTCGAGCACCAGCATGCTGATGCGCTTGCCGGGCAGGAAGCGCAGGCGGACCCGCACCTTCGACGCCTTGGCGTGCCGCACCGTGTTGGTCAGCGCCTCCTGCACCAGCCGCACGGCCACGGCCGCATTCTCCTCCAGAGTCTCGGGTTCCTTTCCGCGGGTGGTCACTTCCCACGCCAGCCCGGCGGGTTCGGCGATGCGCTGCATGGCCGACTGCACCGCCGGGACCAGGCCCAGCAGGTCGAGCTGCGCCGGGCGCAGCGAGAAAGACAGGGTCTTGAGCTGCTGCAGTGCGCCGTTGGCCAGTTCGGCCGCGGTGTCGTGGTGCTTGCGCGCCACTTCCGGGCCGGGCGCCCGGTCGGCGGCGTGCAGGTGGATCACCACGGCCGTCAGCGTCTGGCCCAGCTGGTCGTGCAGTTCGCGTGAAATGAGGGAGCGTTCGCGCTCCTGCGCCAGCACGAAGCGGGCCGACAACTCCTTCAGGCGGGCGTAGGCGCCCTGCAGCTCTTCGTCGAGCCGTTCCTTTTCTGGGCGCGGCGCCGCTCTTCGAGCACGCGCCCGATGATCTGGGGCAGGGTGCCCAGCTTGTCCTTGGTGAGGTAGTCCTTGGCGCCGCAGCGCAGCACGTGCACGGCGGCTTCCTCGCCGATCGCGCGCGTCAGCACGATCAGGGGCGTGCCGCAGCGGCGGTTGACCAGGATCTGCAGCGCCGCGTAAGGGGAGAAGCGCGGCAGGTTGAAATCGCAGAGGATGACGTCGTAGTCGCCGCCGAGCGCCTCCACGAAGCTGGCGGCGTTGTCGACGCGGTGCAGTTCGTAGCGCCGGACGGGATCGGCACGCTCGAGCGCGATGCCCATCAGCTCGATGTCGTCCGGGTTGTCCTCGACGCACAGCAGCCGGATCGGGCGTAGTTCAGTGAGGTCGCGGCTCGGCATGGGGGCTGCGGGAAGTGTAGCGTCCGCCGCGCGACGGAACATAGCCGCTTCCCTACGGCGGCGCTGGAATAATCGGCAGCCAAAGGAATCCCCATGCTGCTCCAAGCCGAAGAATGCCAATTGGTCCTGGTGGACTACCAGCAACGCCTGATGCCCCACATCCACGAGGCCGAGGCGGTGCTCGCGAACGCCGTGCGGCTGGCCCGCATCGCCGCGCTGCTGCAGGTGCCGACGTGGGCGACCGAGCAGAGCCCGGACGGCCTGGCGGCACGGTCGAGGCGCTGCAGCCGCTGGTGGCCGGGCGGGTGCTGGCCAAGACCGCCTTCGACGGTGCGCCGGTGCTGCTGCCGCGGCTGCGGCCGCCGGCACGGGCGCAGCAGGGCGGCAACGCCCGCAGCCTGCCCAGGCACTTGCAGAAGCCGGCGGCGCCGCCCGCCGCCGAGCGCGAAACCATCGTGCTGGCGGGCTGCGAGACCCATGTCTGCCTCATGCAGACGGCGCTCGGCCTGCTCGACGAGGAACTGGACGTGTGGGTGGTGACCGACGCCTGCGGTTCGCGCACGGAACGCAACCGGGACGCCGCCTTCGACCGGCTGGCCGGCGCGGGCGCGGAGCTGGTGACCACCGAGATGGTCGCTTTCGAGTGGCTGCGCCATGCGGAACATCCCCGGTTCAAGGAAATCTTGACCTTGGTCAAATAGGCGGCAACCGCGGCCCGCGGCGTCAGGCCGTGGCAAGGCGGCCGTCCACAATGGCGCCGTACACCGAGGAGACCGGGCATGGGATACGCAGACTTCTACCGCCGTTCGCTGGACGACCGCGAGGGTTTCTGGGCCGAGCAGGCGAAGCTGATCGACTGGCAGGTGCCGCCGCAGCGCATCTGCGACGCGAGCCGGCCGCCTTTCGTCCACTGGTTCGCCGGCGGCACCACCAACCTGTGCCACAACGCGGTCGACCGGCACCGGAGGCGCGGGCCGACCAGCCGGCGCTGATCTACGTTTCGACCGAAACCGGCGTCGAGCGCACGTACACCTTCCGTGAACTGCACCACGAGGTGCAGAAGATGGCGGCGGTGCTGCAGTCGCTGGGCGCGCAACGCGGCAGCCGCGTCCTGATCTACATGCCCATGGTGGCCGAGGCGGCTTTCGCGATGCTGGCGTGCGCGCGGCTCGGCGCCATCCATTCGGTGGTGTTCGGCGGCTTCGCCTCGGTGTCGCTGGCTTCGCGCATCGACGACTTCGCGCCCGCCATCGTGGTGAGCGCCGACGCCGGCTCGCGTGCCGGCAAGGTGCTGGCGTACAAGCCCCTGCTGGACGAGGCCATCCGCCTTTCCTCCCACAAGCCCGACGCGGTGCTGCTGGTGGACCGGGGCCTGGCGCCCATGGAGAAGGTGGCCGGACGCGACCACGACTGGGCGGCGCTCGCCGACCGCCACGCGCGCACCGAGGTGCCCTGCGAATGGCTGGACGCGACCGCCATCAGCTACACGATCTACACCAGCGGCACCACCGGGCGGCCGAAGGGCGTGCAGCGCGACGTCGGCGGCTACGCGGTGGCGCTGGCCGCCAGCATGAAGCACATCTTCTGGGCGAGCCGGGCGAAACCTACTTCTCCACCAGCGACATCGGCTGGGTGGTGGGCCACAGCTACATCGTCTACGGCCCGCTGATCGCCGGGATGGCGACCATCATGTACGAAGGCCTGCCGATCCGGCCGGATGCCGGCATCTGGTGGAGCCTGGTCGAGAAGTACAAGGTGACGTCGATGTTCAGCGCGCCGACCGCGGTGCGCGTGCTGAAGAAGCAGGACCCGGCCTTCCTGAAGAAGTACGACCTCTCGAGCCTGAAGGCGCTGTTCCCGCCCGGCGAGCCGCTCGACGAGCCGACGGCGCGCTGGATCAGCGACGGCCTCGGCGTGCCCATCATCGACAACTACTGGCAGACCGAAAGCGGCTGGCCGATCCTCACCGTCGCCAACGGCGTGGAGAAGAAGGCCAGCAAGTTCGGCAGCCCGGGCGTGCCCATGTACGGGTACGACGTGCGCATCGTCCACGAAAGCACGGGCGAGGAACTGGTCGAGCCCGGCCAGAAAGGCGTGGTCGTCGTCCGGGGCCCGACGCCCCCGGCTTCATGCAGACCGTGTGGAAGGACGACGCGCGCTTCGTCGACACCTACTGGTCGAGCATCCCGGCCAGCAGGTCTACAGCACCTTCGACTGGGGCATCCGCGACGCCGACGGCTATTACTACATCCTCGGGCGGACCGACGACGTCATCAACGTCGCCGGCCACCGGCTCGGCACGCGCGAGATCGAGGAAAGCATCTCCAGCCACCCCAACGTGGCGGAAGTCGCCGTGGTGGGCGTGGCCGACGCGCTCAAGGGCCGGTGGCGATGGCCTTCGTCGTCGCGAAGGACACGTCGGCGCTGGGCGACGAGAAGGCGAAGCTCCAGCTCGAAGGCGAGATCATGAAAGTGGTCGACGAGCAGCTCGGCGCCGTGGCGCGGCCGGCGCGGGTGCGCTTCGTCACGCTGCTGCCCAAGACCCGCAGCGGCAAGCTGCTGCGCCGCGCGATCCGGGCCGTGTGCGAAGGCCGCGACCCGGGCGACCTGACGACCATCGAGGATCCGTCGGCCCTGCAGCAGGTCAGGGACCAGCTGGCCTGACGGCGCGCCGCATCGCCGCCCGGGACACCGGCGGCGACAGCGATGCGAGCAGCATGCGCGCCTGCGCATTGCGCGGCTGCGACGCCAGCACGCGGCGGACCAGCGCCTGCTGCACGTCGCGGACCACCGGGCTCCAGTCGCCCGCCACCTGCTGGCGGAACAGCCTCAGCACGCCGGGATACCGGGGCGAGTCGGTGCGCTGGTGCAGCCAGCGCCAGTCGCTGGCGAACTGCGGCAGCAGCACCCACGCCGGCTTGCCGAGCGCGCCCGCGAGATGCGCGACGGCGGTATCGACGCAGACCACCAGGTCGAGTTGGGCAACGACGGCGGCCAGGTCCGCGAAGTCTTCAACCTCGCTGCCCGGGGGGACCAGGGGGCTGGTCCGGCGGCGGCGCGGCCGCCTCGTCTTCGGCCTGGCCCTTCTGCAGGCTGATCCACGCGATGCCTGGCACATCCCAGAGCGGCCGCAGCGTCGCCAGCCCGGGCAGCGAGCGGTAGCGGTCGTTGGCATGCAGATGCGAGCCTTTCCACACCAGGCCCACGCGCAAGCCCCGGGCAGTTTCGGCGCCCAGCGCGCCACCCGTTCGGCGTCGGGCCGCAGGTAGGGCAGGGCGGCCGGGATCGTCTCCAGCGTGGTGCCGAAATGCAGCGGCAGGCTCATCATCAGGCACCAGTGGTCGTGCCAGCCGATCTGCTCGCCGGGCACCACGACGGCGTCGACGCCCGGGACGCCGGCCAGCAGCGACCGCAAGGCGGGCGGCCCGACCACGGTCAGCTTGCGCAAGCCGCGCTGGCGCAGCAGCGGCACGTAGCGCAGCATCTGAAGCGCATCGCCCATGCCCTGCTCGAACCAGAGCGCGAAGGCCTTGCCCTCCAGCGGCTCGCCGTTCCAGCGCGGCAGCGGCGGCGATGCGTAGACGACCGGCTCGTTGGGGCGCGGCACGTAGCGCGCCTCGAACAGCGGAAAGCCTTCGGCGTAGCGCCCCGGCGCAGCAGCATCATGCCCGGTGGGTGCGCGATGCCGCGTCCTCCGGCACGTCTTCGAGGACCCGGCGCAGCAGCCGGATCGCTTCCGTGTCGTGCCCGAGGTCGGACAGGATGGCCGCCGTGTTGGCGTTCGCGCGCGCGTGCCGCGGCTTCAGCACGAGCGCCCGCGCCAGCGCCGCCTGCGCCTCTTCCAGTGCGCCGCGGTGGCGAAGCACCGCGCCCGGGTTGGTCCAGCATCCGCATCGTCCGGCGCCAGCGCGATCACCTTCCGGTAGGCCGCTTCGGCCTCGGTGCGGCGGCCCGCCGCGTAGAGCTGTGTCGACAGCTTGCGCCAGTGGTTGGCGTCCCGGGGGTGCTGGAGCGGCGTGGCATGGGGCGCGGCCGAGTATAGGCAGTGGCGCGACGGCCACCCCGCGCATGGCGGTGGCAAGGGAACGGTGGCACAATCCCATTCGCAACCAAGGCCCCTTCCAGCCACAGTCGCATCCGCCAATCGGTTCAGCCGTGTCGCGGAAGGTTTCCTAAACCAGCTCTAGCTCCCTCCGGGGGGCGGAAAGTAGCGAACGATGAGCGACCAAAGCTCCGTCTACACGGCCTACCAGGGGCAATTCCTACCTGTTCGGCGGCAACGCCCCGTACGTCGAGGAGATGTACGAGAACTACCGGCCAATCCAGGCAGCGTGCCCGACATGTGGCGCGATTACTTCGACGCCCTCCAGAACGTTCCCGCCGTCGACGGCAGCAACGCCAAGGACGTGCCCCACCTGCCGGTGGTCAACGCCTTCGCCGAACGCGCCAAGCAGGGCGGCACCAAGGTCGTCATCGCCGGCGGCGGCGACCTCGAACTCGCGCGCAAGCGCACGGCCGTCCAGCAGCTGATCGCGGCGTACCGCAACGTGGGCTGCCGCTGGGCCGACCTCGACCCGCTCAAGCGCACCGAGCGCGAGAACATCCCCGAGCTCGAAGCCTCCTTCTACGGCTTCACCGATGCCGACCAGAAGCGGTGTTCAACACCAGCAACACGTTCTTCGGCAAGGACAGCATGTCGCTGCGCGAGCTGACGAACGCGCTGCGCGAAACCTACTGCGGCACGATCGGCGCCGAGTACATGTACATCAGCGACCCGGGGCCGCAAGCGCTGGTGGCAGCAGAAGCTCGAGTCGATCCGCAGCAAGCCCAGCTTCGACGCCGAACGCAAGAAGCACATCCTCGATCGCCTCACCGCGGCCGAAGGCCTGGAGCGCTTCCTGCACACCAAGTACGTCGGCCAGAAGCGCTTCTCGCTCGAAGGCGGCGAGAGCTTCATCGTGTCGATGGACGAACTGATCCAGCAGGCCGGCGCCGCGGGCGTGCAGGAGATCGTGATCGGCATGGCCCACCGCGGCCGCCTGAACGTGCTGGTCAACACGCTGGGCAAGATGCCCAAGGACCTGTTCGCCGAGTTCGACCACACCGCGCCCGAAGAACTGCCGTCGGGTGACGTGAAGTACCACCGGGGCTTCAGCTCGGACGTGACGACCCGGGGCGGCCCGGTCCACCTGTCGCTGGCGTTCAACCCGTCGCACCTCGAAATCGTGAACCCGGTGGTCGAAGGCTCGGTGCGCGCGCGCATGGACCGCCGCGCCGACCCCAAGGGCAAGCAGGTGCTGCCCGTGCAGGTGCACGGCGACGCCGCCTTCGCGGGCCGGGGTGTCGTGATGGAAACGCTGGCGCTGGCCGAGACCCGTGGCTACTTCACGGGCGGCACGGTGCACATCGTCATCAACAACCAGATCGGCTTCACCACGTCGGATCCGCGTGACGCGCGTTCCACGCTGTATTGCACCGACGTCGTCAAGATGATCGAAGCGCCGGTGCTGCACGTGAACGGCGACGACCCGGAAGCGGTGGCGCTCGCGACGCAGCTGGCGCTCGAGTACCGCATGGAGTTCGCCAAGGACGTGGTGGTCGACATCATCTGCTTCCGCAAGCTGGGCCACAACGAGCAGGACACGCCTTCGCTCACCCAGCCGCTGATGTACAAGAAGATCGGCGCCCATCCCGGCACCCGCCGCCTGTACGCCGACAAGCTGTCGGCGCAGGGCCTGGGCGAGACGCTGGGCGACGACATGGCCAAGGCCTACCGCGCCGCCATGGACGCGGGCAAGCACACGGTCGACCCGGTGCTGACCAACTTCAAGAGCAAGTACGCCGTCGACTGGAGTCCGTACCGGGCAAGAAGTGGACGGACGCCGGTGAGACCGCGATTCCCCGCCCGAGTGGAAGCGCCTGGCCGAGCGCATCACCACCGTGCCCGACAGCTTCACGGTGCACCCGCTGGTCAAGAAGGTGCTGGAAGACCGCGCCACCATGGGCCGCGGCGACGCCAACATCGACTGGGGCATGGGCGAGCACATGGCCTTCGCCTCGCTGGTCGCGAGCGGCTACCCGGTGCGCCTGTCCGGCGAAGACGTCGGCCGCGGCACCTTCACGCACCGCCACGCCGTGCTGCACGACCAGAACCGCGAGCGCTGGGACGTCGGCAGCTACGTGCCGCTGCAGAACGTGGCCGAGAACCAGGCGCCCTTCGTCTGCATCGACTCCATCCTGTCCGAAGAGGCGGTGCTGGGCTTCGAGTACGGCTACGCATCCAACGACCCGAACACGCTGGTGATCTGGGAAGCGCAGTTCGGCGACTTCGCCAACGGCGCCCGGTCGTCATCGACCAGTTCATCGCTTCCGGCGAAGTGAAGTGGGGCCGCGTCAACGGCATCACGCTGATGTTGCCGCACGGCTACGAAGGCCGGGCCCGGAGCACAGCTCGGCGCGCCTCGAGCGCTTCATGCAGCTGTCGGCCGACACCAACATGCAGGTCGTGCAGCCGACCACGGCCAGCCAGATCTTCCACGTGCTGCGCCGCCAGATGATCCGTCCGCTGCGCAAGCCGCTCGTGATCATGACGCCCAAGTCGCTGCTGCGGAACAAGGACGCGACCTCGCCGCTGTCCGAGTTCACCAAGGGCGGCTTCCAGACCGTGATCCCGGAGAACAAGGACCTGAAGGCCGACAAGGTCAAGCGCCTGCTGGTCTGCTCGGGCAAGGTCTACTACGACCTGGCCAAGAAGCGCGAGGAGAAGGGCGCCGACGACGTGGCCATCATCCGCGTCGAGCAGCTCTATCCGTTCCCGCACAAGGCGTTCGCGACGGAGCTGAAGAAGTACCCGAACGTGACCGACATCGTGTGGTGCCAGGACGAACCGCAGAACCAGGGGCGCCGGTTCTTCATCCAGCACAACATCCACGAGAACATGGCCGACGGCCAGAAGCTCGGCTACTCGGGCCGCGCGGCCTCCGCCTCGCCGGCGGTGGGCTATTCGCACCTGCACGCCGAGCAGCAGAAGGCGCTGGTGGACGGCGCATTCGGCAAGCTGAAGGGCTTCGTTCTCACGAAATGACGAATGACAGATGACTCCCGCTCCGCGCGGGATGACAAAGGGATCCGTCATTTGTCATCGCCGCGCGCAGCGCGCGGTCATTCGTCATGCGCGCAAAGACAAACAGGAAAAACAAATGGCTATCGTTGAAGTCAAGGTCCCGCAGCTCTCCGAGTCGGTTGCCGAAGCGACCCTGCTGCAGTGGAAGAAGAAGCCCGGCGACGCCGTGGCGCAGGACGAGATCCTGATCGAGATCGAAACCGACAAGGTGGTGCTGGAAGTGCCCGCGCCCAGCGCCGGTGTGATGGCCGAGATCCTCGTGGCCGACGGCGGCACGGTCACCGCCGACCAGCCGATCGCTCGCATCGACACCGAAGGCAAGGCCGCCGCTGCCGCGCCGGCCGCCGCCAAGGCCGCCGCGCCCGCTCCGGCCGCCGCGGCTGCCCCCGCGCCCGCCGGCGGCGGCTCCAAGTCCGACATCGCGATGCCGGCCGCCCAGAAGATGATGGCCGACAACAACCTGCAGGCCGGTTCCGTCGCCGGCACCGGCCGCGACGGCCGCGTGACCAAGGGCGACGTGGTCGGCGCGCTGGCTGGCGGCGGCGCCGCCAAGGCCGCCGTGGCCCCCCGGTGCCCGCGCCCGTGGCCCCGAAGGCTTCGCTGCAGCAAGTGGCCGCGCCCGTCGGCGCGCCCGACCTCGGCGAGCGTCCGGAGCAGCGCGTGCCGATGACGCGCCTGCGCGCCCGCATCGCCGAGCGCCTGCTGCAGTCGCAATCCACCGCTGCCATCCTGACCACGTTCAACGAAGTGAACATGGCGCCCGTGATGGAGATGCGCAAGCGCTTCCAGGAGAAGTTCGAGAAGGAGCACGGCGTCAAGATCGGCTTCATGTCCTTCTTCGTGAAGGCCGCCGTGCACGCGCTCAAGAAGTACCCGGTGCTCAACGCCTCGGTCGACGGCAACGACATCGTGTACCACGGCTACTTCGACATCGGCATCGCCGTCGGCTCGCCGCGCGGCCTGGTGGTGCCGATCCTGCGCAACGCCGACCAGATGTCCTTCGCCGACATCGAGAAGAAGATCGCCGAATACGGCGTGAAGGCGCGCGACGGCAAGCTGGGCATCGACGAGATGTCGGGCGGCACGTTCTCCATCTCCAACGGCGGCGTGTTCGGCTCGATGATGTCCACGCCGATCATCAACCCGCCGCAGGCCGCGATCCTCGGCGTGCACGCCACCAAGGACCGCGCCGTCGTCGAGAACGGCCAGTCGTGGTGCGCCCGATGAACTACCTCGCCATGTCGTACGACCACCGCATCATCGACGGCCGCGAAGCCGTGCTGGGCCCGGTCGCCATGAAGGAAGCGCTGGAAGACCCGGCGCGGCTGCTGTTCGATATCTGACAAAGCTTGTCATTGCGGGCTTGACCCGCAATCCACGGCGTCGCTCGAGCGGGCGACGCGTGGATGCCGGGTCCAGCCCGGGATGACAGCCACAAAGGCATTCACATGAGCAAGAATTTCGACGTCGTCGTCATCGGTGGCGGCCCCGGCGGCTACATCGCCGCCATCCGCGCGGCGCAGCTCGGCTTCAACACCGCCTGCATCGACGAGTGGAAGAACGGCAAGGGCGGCCCCGCGCCGGGCGGCACCTGCACGAACGTGGGCTGCATCCCGTCGAAGGCGCTGCTGCAGTCGTCGGAGCACTTCGAGCACGCCGGCAAGCACTTTGCCGACCACGGCATCAACGTGTCCGGGCTCGGCCTGGATCTCGCGAAGATGCTGGGACGCAAGGACCACGTCGTCAAGCAGAACAACGACGGCATCCTGTACCTGTTCAAGAAGAACAAGGTCGCGTTCTTCCACGGCCGCGGATCCTTCGCCAAGGCGTCCGACGCCGGCTACGAGATCCGCGTCGGTGAAGAAAGCATCACGGCGAAGCACGTCATCGTCGCCACCGGCTCCAACGCCCGTGCGCTGCCCGGCGTGCCGTTCGACGAAGAGACCGTGCTGTCGAACGACGGCGCGCTGCGCATCCCCGCCGTGCCGAAGAAGCTCGCGCTGATCGGCTCCGGCGTGATCGGCCTGGAGATGGGGTCCGTGTGGCGCCGCCTCGGCGCCGAGGTGACCATCCTCGAAGCGCTGCCCACGTTCCCGGGCGCGGTCGACGAGCAGATCGCCAAGGAAGCCAAGAAGGCTTTCGACAAGCAGGGCCTGAAGATCGAGCTGGGCGTGAAGGTCGGCGAAGTGAAGAAGGCCGGCAGCGGCGTCTCCATCGCCGGACCAACGCCAAGGGCGAAGCGCAGCAACTCGATGTCGACAAGCTGATCGTGTCGATCGGCCGCGTGCCGAACACCATCGGCCTGAATCCCGAAGCCGTCGGCCTCAAGCTCGACGAGCGCGGCGCGATCGTGGTGGACGATGAATGCCGCACCAACCTTCCCAATGTGTGGGCGGTGGGCGACGTCGTGCGCGGCCCGATGCTGGCGCACAAGGCGGAAGAAGAGGGCGTCGCGGTGGCCGAGCGGATCGCCGGCCAGCACGGTCACGTCAACTTCAACACCATCCCCCGGGTGATCTACACCAGCCCGGAGATCGCGTGGGTCGGCCAGACCGAGCAGCAGCTCAAGGCGGCCGGCGTGCAGTACAAGGCCGGCACCTTCCCCTCTGGCCAACGGCCGCGCGCGGGCGCTGGGCGACACGACCGGCATGGTCAAGTTCCTCGCCGATGCGAAGACCGACGAGATCCTCGGCGTGCACATCGTCGGCCCGATGGCCAGCGAACTGATCTCCGAAGCCGTCGTGGCCATGGAGTTCCGTGCCTCCGCCGAAGACATCGCCCGCATCTGCCACGCGCACCCATCGCTGTCCGAGGCGACGAAGGAAGCGGCGCTGGCGGTGGACAAACGCACGCTGAACTTCTAAAACCTTTTGAACGCAGAGGGCGCAGAAGTGACGCAGAAATCGCAGAAGGAATTCCAAATGGATTTTTCTGCGACTTCTGCGAATCCTCTGCGCCCTCTGCGTTCTGGTATTTGATGAACGTTCGCGAAGTCTACGAAGCGGAGCTGAAGGCCCGCGGCTACCAGAGCGACCCTGCGCAGCTGCGCGCCATCGACGCGCTGGAACGCTGCGCCAGCGAGTGGGGCGCGTACAAGGAGCAGCGCTCCAACGTTTTCAAGAAGCTGATCAACCGGCCCGCGATTCCGCGCGGCGTGTACATGTTCGGCGGGGTGGGGCGCGGCAAGAGCTTCCTGATGGACTGCTTCTTCCGGCCGTGCCGATCGTGCGCAAGACGCGCCTGCACTTCCACGAGTTCATGCGCGAGGTGCACCGCGAGCTCGCGGACATGCAGGGCACGGTCAATCCGCTCGACGAGCTCGGCGAGCGGATGGCCGCGCTACCGGCTGATCTGCTTCGACGAGTTCCACGTCGCCGACATCACCGACGCGATGATCCTGCACCGGCTGCTGGACGCGCTGTTCGACAACGGCGTCGGCTTCGTCACCACGTCCAACTTCCGGCCCGACGACCTGTACCCGAACGGGCTGCACCGCGACCGCATCCTTCCGGCCATCGCGTTGCTGAACGACAAGCTGGAAGTCATCAACGTCGACAACGGCACCGACTACCGCCGCCGCACGATGGAGCAGGTGCGGCTGTACCACCACCCGCTCGGGCCGCAGGCCGACGCCGAGATGAACGAGGCGTTCACGCGGCTGGCCGAGTCGAAGGACGAAGACCCGGTGCTGCACATCGAGCACCGCGAGATCCGCGCGCGCCGCAAGGCCGGCGGCGTGGTGTGGTTCGACTTCCGCACCCTGTGCGGCGGTCCGCGCTCGCAGAACGACTACCGGAGATCGCGACGCAGTTCCACACCGTGCTGCTGAGCGACGTGCCGCGCATGTCGGCGCGGCTGGCGTCCGAAGCACGAAGATTTACCTGGCTGGTGGACGTCCTTTACGATCGCCGGGTCAAATTGATCCTGTCGGCCGAAGTCGAGCCCGAGGCGCTGTACACCGAAGGCCCGCTGGCCCACGAATTTCCGCGCACCGTGTCCCGCCTCAACGAGATGCAGTCCACCGAATTCCCGGCGCTGGAGCACCGCACGGTCGACACCCGCATCACATGAAGACCGCCTTCGCCGCCCTCCTGCTCGTCCTGTCCGCCGCCACGGCGGCGCAGGCGCAGGACGTGGACGCCGAGCGCCGCCGCATCCGCGACGACCGCGCGCAGGTGAACGCCGCGTACGAGGCCGAACGCAAGGCGTGCTACGGCCGCTTCGCCGTCAACGATTGCCTGACGCCGCGCGCCAGCGGCGCAACACCGCCGTGGCCGACCTGCGCCGCCGGAGGTGCTGCTCAACGACACCGAGCGCAAGCGCCGCGCTACCGAGCGCCTGCAAGAGGCGGAAGCGAACGGTGCCCCGCAACCCGCCGACCGGGCCGCGCGCGGGCCCGAGCCCCGGCCGGCAGCGGCGGAAAGGGTCGTGCCGCAAGGCAAGCCGCGCGCCAAAGCGGCCTTCGAAGGACCGAAGGTGAGTGCGGGGGACGCTGCCCGCAACCAGCAGGCCTTCGAGGCCCGCCGCCGGCAGGCCGAGGCGCACAAGGCGGAAGTGCTGGAGCGCAACGCGAAGCGCGGCAAGGCGCCCGCGGCCGACCTGCCGTCGCCGCCCTGAGGCTCAGCTCCCGAGCGGCTCCAGCTTGACGATCACCAGCGACAGGTTGTCGCCGCCGCCGTGCGCGCGCGAGCGGGCCTTCTCGATCAGGAATTCGGTGGCTTCGCGCGGCGACAGCGACGACAGCACCGAGCCGAGCTCTTCCGAGCTGAAGTAGTGCCACACGCCGTCGCTGCACGCCATCAGCGTGTCGCCGGGGCGCAGCTGGTCGATGATGTGGATGTCGGCCGGCGGGTCTTCCTCGGCGCCCGGCAGCCCATCAGGATGTTGGATTGCGGGTGCACGTTGGCTTCTTCTTCCGTCAGCTCGCCGCGGTCGACCAGCATCTGCACGTAGGAGTGGTCCATCGTGCGCTTGACCAGCCGGTTGCTGTGGAAGTGGTAGATCCGCGAGTCGCCGGCATGCACCCAGTGGCATTCGCCGTTCGGGTTGATCAGGAAGGCGGCGACGGTGCTGTGCGGCTCCTGCTCCGAGGAGATCGCGGTGAGCTTGATGACCGGTGGGACTCGGTGACGATCTGCTTGAGGATGGTCGGCGCATCGTCGTGGTCGGGCGAGTAGCGCTCGAACAGCTGCTTGGCCGTCATCATCACCGGGTCGGAGGCCTTGCGCCCGCCGCTGCGCCCGCCCATGCCGTCCGCCACCACGCCGAGCACGCAGCCATTGATGCGCGGATGCGAGATCAGCGCGATCTGGTCCTGCTGGTATTCCCGGTCGCCCTTGTGGATGCCCGTGGATGCGGTGAGTCGGTAGCCTTTGCTGGTCATTGGACGTATTATCGAATGATCCTGCCGCGGCGCCCCGCCTTTTTCCCTTGGACTCCAACCTGCATTCCCCCGAGCGGCGCCTGATCGAGCTGCGCATGGAACATGCGGACCTCGACGACCTGATCGACCGCGCCGGCCAGCAGTCCCCCGTGGACGAACTGATGATGCGCCGGCTCAAGAAGCGGCGCCTGGCGCTGCGCGACCTGATCGCCCGGCTCGAACTCGCCCACGACCCCAAAGAACCCGCGTGATGACGGATTCGGCAGTCGCGTCGCCTGGACCACCACGCCGGGGCGCCCGTCCTGCCGCAGCGGCTGGAGGCAATCGCCCGCGAGGCCTTCGTCCCGGGCGGCGTGCTTTCCCGCGCCGCCGAAGCCTTCCTGCCCCGCCACGGCCAGACCGAGATGGCCGCGGCGGTCGCGCGAACCATCGAGCATGGCGGCGCGCTGGTGGTCGAAGCCGGCACGGGCGTCGGCAAGACCTTCTCCTACCCGGTGCCCGCGCTGCTGAGCGGCGAGCGGGTGCTGCTCTCCACCGCCACCAAGACCCTGCAGGACCAGCTGTTCGGCCGTGACCTGCCGCGGCTGGCCGAAGCGCTGGGCCTGCCGGTGCGCACCGCGCTGCTCAAGGGCCGCGGCAGCTACCTGTGCGCGCACCGGCTCGACCCGCCCGCCAGACGCGTCCTTCCCCGACCGCTTGGCGCTGCGCACGCTGGCGAAGGTGGAGGAATGGGCGCAGGGCACGCGCACCGGCGACCTCGCCGAGATGCCGGGGCTCGACGAGCGCTCGCCGGTCATCCCGCTGGTCACCTCCACGCGCGAGAACTGCCTCGGTGCGCAGTGCCCCAAGTTCCGCGGCTGCCACGTCAACGCCGCGCGGCGCGAGGCGCTGGCGGCCGACGTCGTCGTCATCAACCACCACCTGTTCTTCGCCGACCGGGCGGTGCGCGAGTCGGGCATGGCCGAACTGCTGCCGACGGTGCGCGTGGTGATCTTCGACGAGGCGCACCAGCTCAATGAAACCGGCGTGCAGTTCCTCGGCCAGCAGCTCGGCACGGGCCAGTGCTGGACTTCACGCGCGACATGCTGGGTGCGGGCCTGCAGCTCGCGCGCGGCCTGGTCGACTGGCAGCAGCTCGCCGCCGGCACCGAGCGCGCGGCGCGCGACCTGCGCCTCGTGATCGGCCGGGCGCCACCGGGCAGCCGCGTGCGCTGGGCGGGCACGGCGCCGGAAGGCGTGCACGAAGGCACCGGACCGAGGCGCTCGAAACGATGGAAGCCGCGCTCGACAAGGCGGCCGAAGGCCTGGCGACGGTGAGCGAGATCGCGCCCGACTTCGTGCGCCTGCACGAGCGCGCCGCCTTGCTCGCGCAGCGCGTGCGCGGCTTCGTGGGCGATCCCGCGGCGGGCGCGGTGCGCTGGCTCGACGTCGCCACGCACCTGCGGCTGGTCGAGTCGCCGCTCGACATCGCGCAGGCCGTGCAGCAGAAGCTGCTGAAAAAGGATGCGGAACCCGATCCCGAGGCCGTTCCGCGCAGCTGGATCTTCACGTCGGCGACGCTCGGCGACGATGCGCGCCTGTCGTGGTTCACCGAGCCTTGCGGGCTCGGCGAAGCCGAAGTGCTGCGCGTGGCCAGCCCGTTCGACTATCCGTCGCAGGCGGCGCTGTACGTGCCGCGGCAGTTCCCCAAGCCCAGCGATCCCGCGCACACGGGCGCCGTCGCCGCGCTGGCGCAGCGCGCCATCGCGCGGCTGGGCGGCCGGACCATGGTGCTGACCACCACGCTGCGGGCGCTGCGGGCCATCGGCGAGCAGTTGCAGGCGCGTTTCGACGGCAGCGGCGAGGTCGAGGTGCTGGTGCAGGGGCAATGGCCCAAGCGCCGGCTGATCGAACGCTTCCGCGAAGGCGCCACCGACGGCCGCGCGGGCTGCGTGCTGGTGGCCTCGGCGTCGTTCTGGGAAGGCGTCGACGTGCCGGGCGACGCGCTCGAACTGGTGATCATCGACAAGCTGCCGTTCCCGCCGCCGGGCGATCCGCTGGTGGAAGCGCGCGGGCAGCGGCTGGAGTCGCAGGGGCGTAGCCCCTTCAACGACTACTTCGTGCCGGAGGCGGCGGTGGCCTTGAAGCAAGGGGCAGGGCGGCTGATCCGGCGCGAGACCGACCGCGGGCTGCTGGTGGTCTGCGACAACCGGCTGGTGACGATGGGGTACGGGCGCCGCATCCTGTCCGCGCTGCCGCCGATGCGCAGGCTGCAGGACGAGGCGGAGTTCGAGGATGCGCTGGAGGCGTTGGGGCGCTGAATGCAAAGTGCCCGCTGTCGCGGGCACTTCTTCAACGCTCTGGATTCCCGCCTGCGCGGGAAGGACGGTGCCTTACCAGAACCGCCACCACGAATTGGTCGCCGACTCGAACCCCGCGTCAGGTACTCGCTGGACGGATAGTTCTTCTCCATCACGCGGCGCGTGTCGTCGCGCAACTGCGTCATGCCCAGCGCGTCGTACGAGCGGACCAGGGATGAACAGCGCTTCTTCGAGCGCCGGCACGTCGCGGTAGTCGGCCAGCGCGGCCTGCGCGCGGTTGATCGCCGCCACGTAGGCGCCGCGGCTGTAGTAGTAGCGGGCCACGTGCACTTCGTACTGCGCCAGCGAGTTGACGATGTACGTCATGCGCGCGCGGGCATCGGGCGTGTACTTCGAGTCGGGGTACTTGGTGACCAGTTCGCGGAAGGATTCGAACGATTCCTTGGCGGCCTTCTGGTCGCGCTCGGAGAGGTCCTGCTTGCTGATGAACGACAGCAGGCCCAGGGTTGTCGTTGAAGTTGACGATGCCCTTGAGGTACAGCGCGTAGTCGAGCGCGGGGCTGGCCGGGTGCAGCTTGATGAAGCGGTCCAGCGTGGCCTGAGCCTGCGCCTGGTCACCCGCCTTGTAATGGGCGTAGGCGCGTTCCAGCTGCGCCTGCTGCGCCAGCGGCGTGCCGGCGGCGCGGCCTTCGAGCTTCTCGAACAGCGGGATGGCCTTGTCGTAGGCGCCCGAGTTCAGTTCGTCCTTCGCTTCCGCGTAGATCTTGTTGGGGCTCCAGCCCACCGTCTTGTCTTCGTCCTTGGTGGACGCGCAGCCGGCCAGCAGCAGCGCGGCCAGCAAGGCGGGGAACATCGATAATTTGGCTGGCAGACGCACGCGCAACTCTCTTCGTGAAGGGCCCCGCCATTATATCGACCGACCTCCCCGGGGCCCTCCCCGACGACCTGCTGGACGAACCCGGCCCCGAGCTGGAGGTCCGCCCGTTCACGGTCGATGCCGCGCTGCACGGGCAGCGGCTTGACCGCGCGCTGGCCACGCTGGTGCCCGAGTTCTCCCGCAGTTTCCTGCAGCAATTGATCGAGGCCGGCGCGGTGACGCTGCGCGGCGTCGCGCTCACCAAGCCTTCGCACAAGGTGAAGGTGGGCGAGGCGGGGCAGGTCGAACTGCGGCCGACGCCGCAAAGCCAGCCCTTCCTGCCCGAAGACCTGCCGCTGGACATCGTCCACGAAGACGCCCACCTGCTGGTCGTCAACAAGCCGCCGGGCCTCGTCGTCCACCCGGCGCCGGGCAACTGGAGCGGCACGCTGCTCAACGCCTTGCTGGGGCGCGACGAAGGCGCCCGCGCCTTGCCGCGCGCGGGCATCGTGCACCGGCTCGACAAGGACACCAGCGGCCTCATGGTCGTCGCGCGCACCCGGCAGGCGATGGACCGGCTGGTGGCGATGATCGCGGCGCGCGAAGTCTCGCGCCAGTACCTCGCGCTGGCGCACCGCGCCCGGCAGGGCCCCGTGCAGCGCCGCGTCGACGCTCCGATCGGCCGCGATCCGCGCAACCGCCTGCGCATGGCGGTGGTGGACCTGCAGCGCAACTCGGGCAAGACGGCGGCCACCGTGTTCGAACTGCTGGAGCAGGCCGCCGACGGCGCCGCCCTGCGCTGCACGCTGGAAACCGGCCGCACCCACCAGATCCGCGTCCACCGGCCCACATCGGCCATCCCATCGTGGGCGATGCCCTTTATGGCGGCGCGCCCGCGGGGGCATGGAGCGGCAGGCGCTGCACGCGTTCCGTCTCGCGTTCGCGCACCCGGTGACCGGGGAGCCGCTGGCCTTCCACGCGCCCCTGCCGCCGGACCTGCGGCAGGCGTGGGCGGCATGGGGGCTGCGTTACAATGAATCCGAATGGCTCACGAGCCAACCCGCGGCGGCAGCCTGAAAGGCGCGCCCGACCCCGGGTTCCCCGGGCGCCCGCCTGAAAGGCGGCGCCTCTTGCAAGGCAAGACTCCCGGACAGACGACAAGACCATGAATACGGCGGACGCCCGGCGTGTCCTCGAGACCGCGCTGATCTGCGCACAGCAGCCGCTGCCCGTGCGGGAGCTGCGCGTGCTGTTCAAGGACGAACTGGGCGCCGACACCATCAAGGAACTGCTGGCCGACCTGCAGCACGAGTGGGCGTTGCGCGGCGTCGAGCTGGTCTGCGTGGCCAGCGGCTGGCGCTTCCAGAGCCGGCCCGAGATGCGCGAGTACCTCGACCGGCTGCACCCCGAGAAGCCGCCGCGCTACAGCCGCGCCGCCCTCGAGACGCTCGCGATCATCGCGTACCGGCAGCCGGTCACGCGCGGCGACATGGAAGACATCCGCGGCGTCACGATCAACACGCAGATCCTCAAGCAGCTCGAAGACCGCGGCTGGGTCGAGGTGATCGGCCACCGCGAGGCCGCGGGCCGTCCGGCGCTGTATGCCACCACGCGCCAGTTCCTCGACGACCTCGGCCTCGCTTCGCTCGACCAGCTGCCCGAGCTGCAGAGCCCGACCCAGCAGTCCAGCGTGTTCGAAGCGCTGGCCGACAGCCCGGGGCCGCAGCCCGAGCTGGCCGAAGTGGCGGCCGAACCCGACCTCCTGACCCCTTCCCCGGCGACGCCGACGACGCGGCGCAAGCCACCGAGACCTGAAGCATGAACGACCCCACCCAAGCCGACGCCGCCACGCCTCCCGACGAAGATCCGCAGGGCGAGGGCCGGGAGGGGACGGAGCCGGCCGTGCCGGCGGCCGAGGCCACGGTGCCGCAACAGGCGCAGGCGCGCGACGCCGGCAGCGACGAGGACGAGGACGACGAGGCCGAAGACGACGTCGACGGCCAGCGACCGCCCGGACGCCGCCAGCGGCAACGCGGCGCGGCCGCACCGGCGCAGCCCGCCGTGGTGGAGCCGGTGGTGGCGTTCGAGGACGTCATCTCGGGCCGGTTCGATACCGAAGCCGAAGATCCCGAAGCGTCGCCGCTCAAGCGCGTGCTGGCCCCGCAGCCCGAAACGCCGAAGCTGCACAAGGTGCTGGCGCAGGCCGGCCTCGGCTCGCGCCTCGAGATGGAGCAGCTGATCACCGAAGGCCGCATCTCCGTCAACAACGAGCCGGCGCACATCGGCCAGCGCATCCAGTTCGGCGACCAGATCAAGGTCAACGGCAAGCCGATCCGCGTGCGCATCGCGCCGCCGCCGGCCCGCGTCATCGCGTACCACAAGCCGGTGGGCGAGGTCGTCACGACCGACGACCCGCAGAACCGCCCCACCGTGTTCCGCAAGCTGCCCAAGCTGCCCACGGGCAAGTGGCAGTCGGTCGGCCGGCTCGACCTGAACACCGAAGGCCTGCTGCTGTTCACGAACTCCGGCGAACTGGCCAACAAGCTGATGCACCCGCGCTTCGGCCTGGAGCGCGAATACGCCGTGCGCGTGCTCGGCGCCCTGAGCAACGAAGAGCGGCAGAAGCTGCTGGACGGCGTCAATCTCGACGACGGCCGCGCCCAGTTCGGGTCGATCGAGGAGGGCGGCGGCGAAGGCTCCAACGTCTGGTACCGCGTGACGATCAACGAAGGCCGCAACCGCGAGGTGCGCCGCCTGTTCGAGGCGGTCGGCCATGCGGTCAGCCGCCTCATCCGCATCCGCTACGGCGCCATGGTGCTGCCGCGGGGCCTGAAGCGCGGCGCCTGGATGGAGCTCGACGAGCGCGACATCGACGCGCTGGGCAGCGCCGTCGGCGCACCCGGCCTCGGGCGGCCGCAGCAGCCGCGTGAACAGGACAACGGCGACCGCGCCGGCCGCAACAAGCGCCGCCGCGGCGCCCGCGGCGACGGCCCGCGCCCGCAGGGCGGCCCCACGCCGCGCGGCGGCAACCCGCAGGGCCCCGGCCCGGGCGGCGGCGGCCGGGCCGGCGCAAGCCCGCGGGTGGCGGCCGGGGCGGTGGTGGCGGCGGTGGCGGCAACCAGCCGGACCCGATGAAGACCTCGGTGGGCTACATCGGCGCCGACAGCTTCAACCGCCAGCGCCGCGGCCCGGGCCGGGGCGGGGGCCCGGCGGCGGTGGCGGCCGGGGCGGCCCGCGCCGCGGCGGCGGCGGGGGAGGCGGTGGCGGCTTCGGCGGTGGGGGTTATGGCGGCGGGGGCCGCGGCCGCTGACCGCCCGCCGGTTAGAATTGCGGGCTTTGCCGAACTTTCTTCGTCCGGCGAAACCCTAAAACACAAGCATCTTCAGGAAACGATCTCATGGCCATCGAACGCACCCTCTCCATCATCAAGCCCGACGCCGTGGCGAAGAACGTGATCGGCCAGATCTACGCCCGCTTCGAAGCCGCCGGCCTGAAGGTCATCGCCGCCCGCATGACGCACCTGTCGCGCGCCGAAGCCGAGCAGTTCTACGCCGTCCACAAGGAGCGTCCCTTCTTCAAGGACCTGGTCGAGTTCATGATCTCCGGCCCCGTGATGATCCGTGCTGGAAGGCGAAGGCGCGATCCTGAAGAACCGTGACCTGATGGGCGCGACCGATCCGAAGAAGGCCGCCGCCGGCACCATCCGCGCCGACTTCGCGGACAGCATCGACGCCAACGCCGTGCACGGCTCCGACGCCGCGGAAACCGCCGCCGTGGAAATCGGGTTCTTCTTCCCGGCGATGAACCTGTACTCCCGCTAAGGCGGGATTTCCCATGCGATGACGGCCAACCTGCTCGATTACGACCTCGAGGGTCTGGCCGCGTTCTGCGCCACGCTGGGTGAGAAGCGCTTCCGCGCCACCCAGCTGTTCCGCTGGATCCACCAGAAGGGCGCGCGCGACTTCAGCCAGATGAGCGACCTGGCGAAGTCGCTGCGGGACAAATTGCAGGGGGCGGCCCGCATCGAGGGCCTGCCCGTCATCTCCCAGCACGAATCCGCCGACGGCACCATCAAGTGGCTGTTCGACGTGGGCGACGGCAACGCCGTCGAAGCCGTGTTCATTCCCGAGGACGACCGCGGCACGCTGTGCGTGTCGTCGCAGGCCGGCTGCGCCGTCGGCTGCCGCTTCTGCTCCACCGGCCACCGGGGCTTCTCGCGCAACCTCACCACCGGCGAGATCGTCGCCCAGCTGTGGTTCGCCGAGCATTTCCTGCGCGCCCACCTGAAGCGCCCCGAAGGCGAACGCGTCATCTCCAACGTGGTGATGATGGGCATGGGCGAGCCGCTGCAGAACTACGCGGCGCTCGTGCCCGCGCTGAAGGTCATGCTCGACGACCACGGCTACGGCCTGTCGCGCCGCCGCGTGACGGTGTCCACCTCCGGCGTCGTGCCGATGATGGACCGCCGGGCCTCGACGTGCCGGTGGCGCTCGCGGTCTCGTTGCACGCGCCCAACGACGCGCTGCGCGACAACCTCGTGCCGCTGAACCGCAAGTACCCGATCGCCGAACTGCTCGACGCGTGCAACCGGTACCGGAGCACGCGCCACGCGACTTCATCACCTTCGAGTACTGCATGCTCGACGGTGTCAACGACCAGCCGGAGCACGCGCAGCAACTGGTCGCGCTGGTGCGCGGGCATGCCGGTCGGGGCGTGTCGTGCAAGCTGAACCTGATCCCGTTCAACCCGTTCCCCGCCTCCGGCCTGCTGCGTTCGCCGCAACAGCGCGTGCAGGCTTTCGCGAAAATGCTGAGTGATGCTGGTATCGTGACGACCGTGCGCAAGACGCGCGGCGACGACATCGACGCCGCGTGCGGCCAGCTGGCCGGCGACGTCAAGGACCGCACCAGGGGTCACGCAGCGCATCGCGCAACAGCGCACGGTGATGCTCAGGCAGGTGCCGGCCGAGGCTGTATCCAAGGAGGAACGGGGAACATGACGATGGCCATGGCGGGAACGGGGCGCCGCAGCACGGCGCTGGGCGGCGCGGCGTTCGGGCTGCTGGTGCTGCTGGCCGGCTGCGCCACGCCGCAGCAGGGGCAGGAGCAGGCGGTCACCGAGGTGGTGACGCCGTCGGACGAACCCGAGAACCGCCGCCGCGCGCGCATCCGGATCGAACTGGCCGGCGGCTACTTCGAGCAGGGCAAGACCGACATCGCCCTCGACGAGATCAAGCAGGCGATCGCCAACGACCCCACGCTCGCCGATTCGTACAACCTGCGCGGCCTGGTCTACATGCGCCTGAACGACGTGCGCCAGGCCGAAGACAGCTTCCGCCGGGCGCTGGCGCTGAACCCGCGCGACGCCGACATCCACCACAACTTCGGATGGCTGCATTGCCAGCAGCGCCGCTACGCCGAAGCGCAGCGTTCGTTCGACGTCGCGCTGACCAACCCCACCTACGGCGGCCGCGCCAAGACGCTGATGGCCATGGGCCTGTGCCAGCGCGCGACGGCAAGCTCGCCGAGGCGGAGCGCAGCCTGTTGCGTTCGTACGAACTCGACGCCGGCAACCCGATCACCGGCTACAACCTGTCGCAGCTGCTGTACCAGCGCGGCGACTTCGAACGCGCCCAGTTCTACATCCGCCGCCTGAACAACAGCGACCTCGCCAACGCCGAGACCCTGTGGCTGGGCATCAAGGTGGAACAGCGGATGAAGGACGCCGTGGCGATGGACCAGCTCGCGGACCAGCTGCGCAAGCGCTATCCGCAGTCCAGGGAGCGCGCTTCGCTGGACCGGAGGGCGTTCAATGAGTGAGCTCGAGGACGGGGCCGCGGACGGCCTGACCGCGGGGGCGCTGCTGCGCCAGGCACGCGAAGCCGCCGGGCTGCACGTCAGCACGCTGGCCGCCAACCTCAAGGTGCCGGTGCGCAAGCTCGAGGCGCTGGAAGAAGACCGCTACGACCTGCTGCCCGACGCCGTGTTCGTGCGCGCGCTGGCGTCGAGCGTGTGCCGCACGCTCAAGGTCGATCCGCAACCGGTGCTGGAGCGACTGCCGCAGACGCCGCATCCGCGGCTCGCGCAGGACCGCGACGGCATCAACGCGCCTTTCCGGCCCGCCGGCGACGTGCCGCGCGGCGGCTGGTTCGACCAGTCTCGCGCCCGGTGGCCCTCACCGTGGTGGCGCTGCTGCTGGCGGCCGTCGTCCTGATCTTCCTGCCGGCGCGCGACGACACGCCGGAACCGGAGCAGGCCGCCGGCGAACCCGCCATGCCTCCCGGCACGTCCGGCAACGTGACCTCCGCGCCGGCCGAGCCGCGCACCGACGCTGCTTCGGCGCCCGCCGCTGCGCCTGCCGTGGCTGCTGCCAGCGCCGCCATGCCGGCCAGCGCACCCGTCGCCGCGCTGCCGGCCGCCGTGCCCGCGCCCGCTGCTTCCGCCGCCGTGGCCGCCGCTTCTTCGCCGGCCGCAGCCGCCAGCGCGCCGCAGCCCGCCGACGGCATCGTGGTGTTCCGCACCACCGGCGGCAGCTCGTGGATCCAGTCACCGACGCCCGCGGCACTTCGGTGCTGCGCCGGCTGATGCAGCCGGGCGAAACCGCCGGCGCCACCGGGGCGCTGCCCCTGAGCGTGACGGTGGGCAACATGGGCGCCACCGAAGTGCAGGTGCGCGGCCAGCCGTTCAACATGGGGTCCGTGTCGCGCGACAACGTGGCCCGTTTCGAAGTGAAGTGATGACGGTTTCCTGCCTCCCGATCGCCCCCGCCGCACCGCTGCCGCGCCGCTCGCGCCAGGCGCGCGTGGCTGGGGTTCCAACGTGGTCACGGTCGGTGGCGACGCGCCCGTGCGCGTGCAGTCCATGACCAACACCGATACGGTGGACGCAATCGGCACGGCCATCCGGTCAAGGAACTGGCGCTGGCCGGCTCCGAGCTGGTGCGCATCACGGTCAACACGCCGGAAGCGGCGGCACAGGTCCCGTACATCCGCGAGCAGCTCGATCGCATGGGCATCGCAGTGCCGCTGATCGGCGACTTCCACTACAACGGCCACCGCCTGCTGCAGGACTTCCCGGCCTGCGCCGAGGCGCTGTCCAAGTACCGCATCAACCCCGGCAACGTCGGCAAGGGCGACAAGCGCGACCGCCAGTTCGGCCAGATGGTCGAAGCGGCGCTGCGCTGGGACAAGCCGGTGCGCATCGGCGTCAACTGGGGCAGCCTCGACCAGGGGAGCTGCTCGCTGCGCTGATGGACGAGAACGCCGCCCGCGCCACGCCGTGGGAGGCACGCCAGGTGATGTACGAGGCGCTGGTCACCTCCGCGATCGAGTCCGCGAAGTTCGCGGTCGAACTCGGCATGCGGCCGGAACAGGTGCTGCTGTCCTGCAAGGTCAGCGGCGTGCAGGACCTCGTCGCCGTCTACCGCGAACTCGCCAGGCGCTGCGACTACCCGCTGCACTGGGCCTGACCGAAGCCGGCATGGGCACCAAGGGCACCGTGGCATCGGCGGTGGCGCTGGGCCTGCTGCTGCAGGAAGGCATCGGCGACACCATCCGCGTTTCGCTCACGCCGCAGCCGGGCGAGGCGCGCACGCAGGAGGTGGTGATCGCCACCGAGATCCTGCAGGCGCTGGGCCTGCGCAGCTTCGTGCCGAGCGTCACGGCCTGTCCGGGCTGCGGCCGCACGACCAGCACCACCTTTCAGGAACTGGCCAAGCAGATCGACGACTACCTGCGCGCGCAGATGCCGGTCTGGCGGGCCAAGTACCCCGGCGTCGAGAAGATGAAGGTGGCCGTGATGGGCTGCATCGTCAACGGCCCCGGCGAAAGCAAGCACGCCGACATCGGCATCAGCCTGCCCGGCACCGGCGAAGCGCCGGCCGCCCCCGTCTTCATCGACGGCGAGAAGGCGCTGACGCTGCGCGGCGAGAACATCGCCACCGAGTTCCACCAGATCGTGGAAACGTACATCGAGAAGCGCTACGGGCAGGCGCAAGCCGTCGAACCCGCATAGCCACCCCCGGACGAACGACGAGGGCGGTGTCACTACAATCGCCCGGTCCGAACTGAGCAACACATGGCAAGACACCTCGATCTCGAAGAACAGGAACAGCTTGATCAACTCAAGCACTTCTGGAACCAGTGGGGAAACCTGATCACCGGTTCCTGATCGCCGTGTTCGGCTCGTTCGCGGCCCGGAACGGCTGGAACTACTGGCAGCGCACGCAGGCGTCGCAGTCCGCCGCCATGTACGAAGAGATCGAGCGTGCCGTCGCGGCCGGCGATACGGCGCGGGTGGAACAGGCCTTCAAGGACATCCGCGGCAAGTTCGGCGGCACGACCTACGCGCAGCAGGCCGGCCTCGCCGCCGCCAAGGTGATGGTCGACAAGGGCCGTGGATGGCGCGAAGTCGGCGCTGCAGTGGGTGGCCGACGAGGCCTCCGACCCCGGCTACAAGGCGGTGGCGCGGCTGCGCCTCGCCGCGCTGCAGGTGGAAGCCAAGGCTTATGACGACGCGCTCAAGTTGCTGGCCGCCGACTTCCCCGGGGGAATTCCAGGCGCTGGCGGCGGACCGCCGCGGCGACATCTACAACCTGCAGGGCAAGAAGAACGAGGCGAAGGCCGAATACACCAAGGCGTGGCAGGGGCTCGGCGCCGAAGCCGAGTACCGCACGCTGGTGGAAGTGAAGCTGACCGCGCTGGGCGTCGACGTCCAGGCCCTCAAGCAGCCGGCCGCGCCGGCGGAAAGCGCCAAGTCGTGAGCATCGCCCGCACCTTCCTCGGCGCTGGGCGCCGCGGCCCCGGTGGCCGGCTGTTCCGTCATGCCGCAGTTCTCCGCGCTGCCGTCCTTCCCGGGCGGCGGGGCCGAAAAGCCGAAGCCGGCGGAACTGCAGCCCAACCCCGCCCTGATCGGCGTGCGGCAGGCCCGGACGGCGCGCATCGGTGCCGTCAACTTCCCGCTCGGTCTGGCCGTCAACGGCACCACCGTCACGCTGGCGTCCGGCGACGGCGCCGTCGTCGCGCTCGATGGCGCCACCGGCCGCGAACTCTGGCGCGCCAATGCCGGCGCGCCGATCGCCGCCGGCGCCGGCAGCGACGGCACCACGGCCGCCGTCATCACGCGCAACAACGACTTGGTCGCCTTCGCCGGCGGCCGCGAACTCTGGCGCCAGCGCCTGCCCGCGCTTTCGTACACGCCGCCGCTGGTGGCCGGCGCCCGCGTCTTCGTGCTGGCGGCCGACCGTTCGGTGGCGGGCTTCGACGGCCAGACCGGCCGCCGCCTGTGGACGCAGCAGCGCCCGGGTGAACCGCTCGTGCTGCGCCAGGCCGGCGTGCTGCTGGCCGTGGGCGACACGCTGGTGGCCGGGCAGGGCGGCCGCATGGCGGGCCTCAACCCGCTGAACGGCACGATCCGCTGGGAAGCCCCGCTGGCCACGCCGCGCGGCATCAACGACATCGAGCGCCTGGCCGACCTGGTGGGCGGCGTCAGCCGCACGGGCAACGTCGTCTGCGCCCGGGCCTTCCAGGCTGCCGTCGGCTGCGTCGACGCCGAGCGCGGTGCCGTGCTGTGGACGCAGCGCGCCAACGGCTCCGACGGCGTGCACGGCGACGAAGCCAACGTGTTCGGCACCGAGAACGACGGCCGCGTCGTCGCCTGGCGCCGCGACAACGGCCAGCGCGCCTGGGTCAACGAGCGCCTGCTGCACCGCGGACTCGGCACCCCCCTGGCGCTGGGCCGCTCGGTGGTCGTCGGCGACGACAGCGGCTTCGTGCACATGCTGTCGCGCGAAGACGGCTCGCTCCTCAACCGCCTCGCCACGGACGGTTCCGCCATCGCGGCGGCCCCGGTGGTTTCCGGAAACACCCTCGTGGTGGTCACCCGCAACGGCGCCGTCTACGGCTTCGTTCCCCAATAAGTGAAAAGCAGGCCCCATGAAGCCAGTGATGGCGCTCGTCGGGCGCCCCAACGTCGGTAAATCGACCCTCTTCAACCGGCTGACCAAGTCGCGCGACGCCATCGTCGCCGACTTCGCCGGGCTCACCCGCGACCGCCACTACGGCAACGCCAGGCACGGCCGCTACGAGTTCATCGTCATCGACACCGGCGGCTTCGAGCCCGATGCGGAAAGCGGCATCTTCAAGGAGATGGCCAAGCAGACGCAGCAGGCGGTGGCGGAAGCCGACGTCGTCGTGTTCGTGGTCGACGGCCGCGAGGGCCTCTCGGGCCAGACCACGACATCGCCAACTACCTGCGCCGGCTCGGCAAGGTCGTGGTCGTGGCCGCCAACAAGGCCGAGGGCATGCTGGAAGGCCCCCAGCTGGCGGAGTTCTACGAACTCGGCCTGGGCGAGGTGCACGGTGTCTCGGCCGCCCACGGGCAGGGCATCCGCAGCCTGCTCGACGCCGCCCTCGATCCGCTGAACATTCCGGAAGACGACGACGCGGCGGATCCGCAGCAGACCGGCATCACCAAGCTGGCGGTGGCGGGACGGCCGAACGTCGGCAAGTCGACGCTGATCAATGCCTGGCTGGGCGAAGAGCGCCTGGTCGCTTTCGACCTGCCCGGCACCACGCGCGACGCGATCTCGGTCCCGTTCGAGCGCAACGGCCAGAAGTTCGAGCTGATCGACACGGCCGGGCTGCGCCGCAAGGGCAAGGTGTTCGAGGCGATCGAGAAGTTCTCGGTGGTCAAGACGCTGCAGGCGATCGAGTCGGCCAACGTCGTGCTGCTGCTGCTCGACGCCACGCAGGGCGTGACCGACCAGGACGCCCACATCGCCGGGTACATCCTGGAAAGCGGCCGCGCCGTGGTGCTGGCCGTCAACAAGTGGGACGCCGTCGACAGCTACGAGCGCGAGCAGGTGCAGCGGCAGATCGAGCAGCGCCTGCCGTTCCTGAAGTTCGCGGAGATGCACTACATCTCCGCCATCAAGCGCCGGGGCCTCGGCCCGCTGTGGGGCTCGATCGCGCAGGCCCACAAGGCCGCGATGACCAAGATGACGACGCCGGTGCTCACGCGCCTGCTGCTGGAGGCCGTGCAGTTCCGTGCGCCCAAGCGGTCGGGCATGTTCCGTCCGAAGCTGCGCTACGCGCACCGGGGCGGCATGAACCCGCCGGTGATCGTGGTGCACGGCAATTCGCTCGAGCACGTGACCGATTCGTACAAGCGCTTCCTCGAAGGGCGGTTCCGCAAGGAATTCAACCTCGTCGGTACGCCGCTGCGCATCGAGCTCAAGACGTCCAAGAACCCGTACGCCGACAAGGAGTAGGGTCGAAGTCGGGGGGAGGGCCGGAACGGATCCCCTTGAACGCAGAGGGCGCAAAGGATTCGCGGAAGTCGCAGAAAAAGACATTTGAAGCTTGTCTCCTTCTGCGATTTCTGCGCACTCTCTGCGCCCTCTGCGTTCAAAGGCCGTCCGATCCCGGATTCGGCCGGCCTTGAAATCGCCCCGAACCGCCCAAAGATGGGCTGCATGGTCGTTCCCGCCTGCCCGCACACGCCACCTTGCTGTGGTAATGTGCATCTTCCAACAACGCTTGAACACGGAGCATATCGTGAGTAACAAAGGGCAGCTTCTACAAGACCCCTTCCTGAACACGTTGCGTCGGGAGCACGTGCCGGTGTCGATCTATCTCGTCAACGGCATCAAGCTGCAGGGGCAGATCGAGTCCTTCGACCAATACGTCGTGCTCCTTCGCAACACGGTGACGCAGATGGTCTACAAGCACGCCATCTCCACCATCGTCCCGGGCCGCGCCGTGAACTTCACGGCGGCCGAGGCCGGCGAAGGCGCTCCCACCTGAACAGCCTGCCGCACGAATTTCCGCTGCGGGCGGGCCTCTAACGAGTTTCGACTCCGGTAGCCCTCTTGACAGCAACTTCCGAGCGTCCGAGCGCCCCCGCCATCCTGGTGGGGGTCGATCTCGGCCTTCCCCATTTCGACGCCGAACTCGAGGAACTGGGCCTGCTGGCCCAGACCGCCGGGCTCGAACCCGTCGCCCGCATTGCCTGCAAGCGCAAGGCCCCCGACGCCGCCCTGTTCGTGGGCAGCGGCAAGGCCGACGAGATCAAGCTGCTGGCCGAAATGCACGGCGCCGAGGAAATCCTGTTCGACCAGTCGCTCAGCCCGGCGCAGCAGCGCAACCTCGAACGCCACATCGGCCTGCCGGTCAACGACCGCACCCTGCTGATCCTCGGAGATCTTCGCCCAGCGCGCGCGCTCGCACGAAGGCAAGCTGCAGGTCGAGCTGGCGCGGCTGCAGTACCTCAGCACCCGGCTGGTCCGGCGCTGGTCCCACCGAGCGGCAGACCGGCGGCGCCGGCGTGCGGGGCGGCCCGGGCGAAAAGCAGATCGAACTCGACCGCCGGATGATCGACGAGTCGATCAAGCGCACCCGCGAGCGGCTGGTCAAGGTCAAGAAGCAGCGCCAGACGCAGCGCCGCCAGCGCGAACGCCGTGACACCTTCAACATCTCGCTGGTGGGCTACACCAACGCCGGCAAGTCGACGCTGTTCAATGCGCTGGTGAAGGCGCGCGCCTACGCGGCCAACCAGCTGTTCGCCACGCTCGATACCACCACGCGCCAGCTCTACCTGGCGCCGGCGGAAGGCAGCGAGGGTCCGGGCCGCTCGGTCTCGCTGTCCGACACGGTCGGGTTCATCCGCGACCTGCCGCACGGCCTGATCGACGCCTTCCGGCGACGCTGCAGGAGGCGACCGATGCCGACCTGCTGCTGCACGTGGTCGACGCCGCCAATCCGCACCACCTCGAGCAGATCGCCGAAGTGCAGCGGGTGCTGCACGAGATCGGCGCCGGCGAGGTGCCGCAGCTGCTGGTGTTCAACAAGACCGACGCGCTCGACCCGACCCGGCAGCCGCGCCGGCTGGTGGACCGCTTCGAGCTCGAAGGGGTGCAACTGCCGCGCGTGTTCGTCAGCAGCCAGACGGGCGCGGGCCTGCCGGAGCTGCGCGCTGAGCTCGCGCGCGTGCTGGCGGAGGCGCGTGCCGACGTGCCTCAGCCGGAACCGTCAACCTGAATTCCCGATTGGGCACAATGCTGCTGCCGACAACGAGAGTATTCAAAGAATGAACCTTCTTTCCCGCAGCCTGACCTTTGCCGGGCTGAGAGGCCGCATCCGGGGCATGTTCAACCTGAACGACCCGCGCTGGGGCCGTGGCGACGACAAGAACGCCGACGGCAATCGCAACAGCAACGAAGGCAACCGGCGCCCCGACAACAACAACGGCGGCGGCCGCGGCCCCAACCGGGGACCGCCCGACCTCGACGAGCTGTGGCGCGACTTCAACCGCAAGCTCGGCGGCTTGTTCGGGGGCAAGAAGGGCGGCGGGAACAACAACGGCGGCGGCTTCGGCGGCGGCGGGAATTTCCAGCCGGACATGAAGAGCGCCGGCGTCGGCGCCGGACTGATCGCCATCGTGGTGGTCGTGATCTGGATGGGCACCGGCATCTTCATCGTGCAGGAAGGCCAGCAGGCCGTCATCACGCGCTTCGGCAGCTACAACTCCACCGTCGGCGCCGGCATCAACTGGCGCCTGCCGTACCCGATCGAGCGCCACGAGGTCGTGCAGGTCACGCAGATCCGCTCGGTCGACGTCGGCCGCGACAACGTCATCCGCAGCACCGGCCTGAAGGAGTCGGCCATGCTGACGCAGGACGAGAACATCGTCGAGATCAAGTTCGCCGTGCAGTACCGGCTGAGCGACGCGCGCGCGTGGCTGTTCGAAACCAAGAACCCGCAGGAAACGGTGGTGCAGGCCGCCGAGACGGCCGTGCGCGAGGTGGTCGGCAACATGCGGATGGACTCCGCGCTGTCCGAGGAACGCGAGCAGATCGCGCCGCGCGTGCGCAAGCTGATGCAGACCATCCTCGACCGCTACAAGATCGGCGTCGACGTCGTGGGCATCAACCTGCAGCAGGGCGGCGTGCGTCCGCCCGAACAGGTGCAGGCGGCTTTCGACGACGTGCTGCGCGCCGGGCAGGAACGCGAGCGCGCCAAGAACGAAGCGCAGGCCTATGCCAACGACGTGATCCCTCGCGCGACGGGCGCCGCCTCGCGGCTGGCCGAAGAGGCGCAGGGCTACCGCGCGCGGATCATCGCGCAGTCCGAAGGCGACGCGCAGCGCTTCAAGCTGCTGCTGGCCGAATACCAGAAGGCCCCGCAGGTCACGCGCGACCGGCTCTACCGGAGACGATGCAGCAGATCTACGGCAACGTCACCAAGATCATGGTGGATTCGCGCGGGTTCCAACATGCTGTTCCTGCCGCTCGACAAGATCATGCAGCAGGTCGCGCAGGGCGGCGCCGCCGCCGAAGCGCCGGCCGCCGTGCCGCCGGCCGCCCCGGTCCCGCCGGCCGCGGTCGATCCCCGTACCCGTGACAACGCCCGCGGCCGCGAACGCGAAACCCGCTGAGAGGCCACAGCATGAACAGAATCGGATTCATCGTCTCCTCGCTGCTGGTGGCCGTCGCGCTGCTCAGCTCCATGCTCTTCGTGGTGGACCAGCGCCAGTTCGGCGTGGTCTACGCGCTCGGCCAGATCAAGAACGTGATCACCGAGCCCGGCCTCAACTTCAAGCTGCCGCCGCCTTTCCAGAGCGTCAACTACATCGACAAGCGCCTGCTGACGCTCGACAGCGTCGACACCGAGCCGATGCTCACCGCCGAGAAGCAGCGCGTGGTGATCGACTGGTACGTGCGCTGGCGCATCACCGACCCGCTGGCCTACATCCGCAACGTGGGCCTCGACGAAGCGGCCGGCGCCAACCAGCTCAACCGGGTGGTGCGCGATGCGTTCCTGGCCGAAGTGGGCCGCGTCACGGTGCGCGAACTGCTGTCGACCAAGCGCGAGATCATCGTGGCGGCCGTCAAGCGCGAAGTGCTCGAAACGGTCAAGGGTTCCAGCAAGCCCCGGGGCATCGACGTGGTGGACGTGCGGATCACCCGCGCCGACTACGTCGAGGCGATCACCGAATCGGTCTACCGCCGCATGGAAGCGGAGCGCAAGCGCGTGGCCAACGAGCTGCGCTCGACCGGCGCGGCCGAGGGCGAGAAGATCCGCGCCGACGCCGACCGGCAACGTGAAGTGACGCTGGCCAACGCCTACCGCGACGCGCAGAAGATCAAGGGCGAGGGCGATGCCCAGTCGGCCGCGATCTACGGCGAAGCCTTCGGCCGCGACCCGCAGTTCGCGCAGTTCCACCGCAGCCTCGAAGCCTACAAGTCGAGCTTCAACAAGAAAGAGCGACGTGCTGGTGGTCGATCCCTCGGGCTCCGACTTCTTCCGCGCCTTCCGCAACGGCGGATCGGGCGGCGGCGGCGGTGCAGCCCCCGCGCCCGCCGCGCCGCGCCGCTGACCGGCCTTGGACAGCGATGTCCTCTGGGCCGCGATGGGCCTGATGCTGGTGCTGGAAGGGCTCTTCCCCTTCCTGTCGCCGGGCGGCTGGCGCGCCACGTTCCAGAAGCTGCTGCAGCTGCGCGACGGCCAGCTGCGTTTCTTCGGGCTGGTGGCAATCGTGCTGGGGCTGGCGACGCTGTACTTCGTGCTCTAGACCCTGTCGTTGCGGGCTTGACCCGCAATCCACGCGGCGCACGAACCACGGCAGCCCGGATCCCGGGTCGAGCCCGGGATGACAGCCGGGGTGGCGAATCCGCCCCGGTACAATCACGTTTTTAACAGCCCTCCTTTTTCCATGTCCGCCCGGGTCCTGCCGGATCACATCGCCGATGTGTTGCCTTCCGAGGCGCGGCACATCGAGGAACTGCGCCGTGAGATGCTGGACACGGCCCGTGGCTATGGCTACGAGCTGGTGATGCCGCCGCTGCTGGAGCACCGGAGTCGCTGCTCACGGGGACCGGCGAGGCGCTCGGCCTGCAGACCTTCAAGCTCGTCGACCAGCTCTCCGGCCGTTCGCTCGGCCTGCGCGCCGACACCACCCCGCAAGTCGCCCGCATCGACGCCCACCTGCTCAATCGGCAGGGCGTGGCGCGCCTTTGCTATTGCGGCCCGGTGCTGCACACGCGGCCCGACCGCCCGCACGCCACCCGCGAACCGCTGCAGTTCGGCGCCGAGATCTACGGCCACGCGGGGCTCGAGGCCGACCTCGAAGTCCTGCTGCTGGCGCTCGATTGCCTGAAGGCCACCAAGGTCGCGCCGCTGACGGTGGACCTCGCCGACGCGCGCATCGTGCACGCTCTGCTGTCCGGCCGGGGCCTCGACGGCAAGCGCCTCGCGCAGGTGCATGCGGCGCTGGCCGCCAAGGATGCGACCGAGCTGGCTTCGCTCACGCGCGAACTCGCCACGCCGGCGCGCGAGGGCCTGCAGGCCCTGATCCGGCTGTACGGGGACGTGAGCGTGCTGGAAGAGGCCGCGCGCGTGCTGCCCGACACGCCCGCCATCGGCAAGGCGCTGGAACAGTTGCAATGGATGGCGCGGCATGTCGAAGGCGCGGCGATCCGCTTCGATCTCGCCGACCTGCGCGGCTACGCGTACTACAGCGGCATCCGCTTCGGCATCTACACGCCCGGTGCCAGCGACGCACTGGTGCGCGGCGGCCGCTACGACGAGGTGGGCGCCGTGTTCGGCCGCAACCGCCCCGCCGTCGGGTTCAGCCTGGACGTGAAGGAACTGGTGGGCGTGGCGGCCAAGCGTTCGCTGCGCGCCGCCGTCCGCGCGCCTTGGCTGGACAGCGGCCCCGACGCCTCCGAACTCCGCGCGGTCATCGCCGGCCTGCGTGGCCGGGGCGAGACCGTGGTGTGCGTCCTGCCCGGGCACGAGAGCGAAGTCGACGAGTTCGACTGCGACCGTGAACTGGCGCGCGACGCCGCCGGCCGCTGGGCCGTGCGCGGCCTCTGATTCCCCAATTTTTCCGCAGAGAGCGAAGTCATGACGAAGACGAAGGGCCGCAACGTGGTCGTGGTCGGCACCCAGTGGGGCGACGAAGGCAAGGGCAAGCTGGTCGACTGGCTGACCGAGATGGCGCAGGGCGTCGTGCGGTTCCGGGCGGCCACAACGCGGGCCACACGCTGGTGATCAACGGCGTCAAGACGGCGCTGCACCTGATCCCCAGCGGCATCATGCGGCCGGGCGTCAAGTGCTACATCGGCAACGGCGTGGTGCTGTCGGCCGCGAAGCTGCTCGAAGAGATCGAGGGGCTGGAGAAGGCCGGCGTCGAAGTGCGCTCGCGCCTGCGCATCAGCGAGGCCTGCCCGCTGATCCTGCCTTTCCATGCGGCGCTGGACATCGCCCGCGAGACGGCGCGCGAGAAGGGCGGCACCGAGAAGATCGGCACCACCGGTCGCGGCATCGGCCCGGCCTACGAAGACAAGATCGCCCGCCGCGCGCTGCGCGTGCAGGACCTGAAGCACCCGGCGCGCTTCGGCGAGAAGCTCAAGGAGCTGATGGAGCTGCACAACTTCGTGCTGACGCAGTACCTGCATGCGCAGCCGCTCGACTTCCGGCGGTGTTCGACGAGGCGATGCGCCACGCCGAGATCCTGCGCCCGATGATGGCCGACGTGTCGCGCGAGCTGAACGAAGCCCACCTGCACGGCGACAACCTGCTGTTCGAAGGCGCGCAGGGCACGCTGCTCGACGTCGACCACGGCACCTATCCGTACGTCACCTCCAGCAACTGCGTGGCCGGCAATGCGGCCGCGGGCGCGGGCGTGGGCCCGGGCATGCTGCACTACATCCTGGGCATCACCAAGGCGTACTGCACGCGCGTCGGCGGCGGCCCGTTCCCGACCGAACTCGACTGGCAGACGCCGGGCACGGTGGGCTACCACCTGTCGACGGTCGGCGCCGAGAAGGGCGTCACCACCGGCCGTTCGCGCCGCTGCGGCTGGTTCGACGCCGCGTTGCTGAAGCGCAGCGCCCAGGTCAACGGCCTCACGGGCCTGTGCATCACCAAGCTCGACGTGCTCGACGGCATCAAGGAACTGCTGCTGTGCACCGGCTACGAGCTGGATGGCGAGCACACCGACATCCTGCCGCTGGGCGCCGACGAAATCTCGCGCTGCAAGCCCGTGTACGAAACGCTCCCGGGCTGGACGGAATCGACGGTGGGCGTCACGCAGTACGACGACCTGCCTGTCAACGCGCGCCTCTACCTGCAGCGCATCGAACAGGTGACCGGCGTGCCGGTCGATATCATCTCGACCAGCCCGGATCGCGACCACACGATCATGATGCGCCACCCCTACGGCATAAGGAACACGAAGATGTTGACGGAAGACGGCAAGCACCTTTACGTGAGCTACGACGAGTACCACAACCTGTGCGAGAAGCTGGCGATCAAGATCCACCAGTCCGGCTGGGAGTTCGACACCATCCTGTGCCTGGCGCGGGGCGGCATGCGCCCCGGCGACATCCTCTCGCGCATCTTCGATAAGCCGCTGGCGATCATGTCGACCAGCTCGTACCGCGCCGAAGCCGGCACTGTGCAGGGCCACCTCGACATCGCGCACTACATCACCACGCCCAAGGGCGAGATCGCCGGCCGCGTGCTGCTGGTCGATGACCGGGCGGATTCGGGCCACACGCTGCACAAGGTGGTGGACATGCTGCGCACCAACTACAAGCCGATCACCGAACTGCGCAGCGCGGTGATCTGGACCAAGGGCCTGTCGAAGTTCAACCCCGACTACTCGGTCGAATTCCTGCCGACCAACCCCTGGATCCACCAGCCGTTCGAGAGCTACGACTCCATGCGGCCCGAGAAGCTGCTGGAGAAGTGGAAGGTCTGACCGGAACGGGCCCCTCGGGGCCCGCCGCGCTCAGAAGTTGAGTTCCTTGTCCACGTCGGCGGTCTTGCGCCGCGCCATGGCGAGGTTGGCGCGCTGCTTGTCGAGCACGTAGTAGATGAACACGCCTTCCTTGCGCGCGGACAGGCGGATGATGTGGTATTGCTTGCCCAGCGTGATGAGGATGTCCTCGATCACGTCGTTGAGGCCGAGCGCGCGCATGGTCTTGAGCTTGGCGCGCACCACTTCCGTGTTGCCGGCCGCCGCGACTTCGAGGTCCACGCCGCTGCCCATGGAGCCCAGCATCATGCCGCTGCTGGCGTCCACCACGGCCGCGCACAGCGCGCCGTCGAGGGTCAGGAGGTCTTCCGGGGATTGCTTGATCGTTGCCATTTCGTTTTCCAGTGTGTTGCGTATGAAGGGATGGGGCGCGGGTCCTCAACGCAATCGGCCCGCGCCGGATTCAAAGCTTCGCGGCGATCGGTTCCAGTTCCTGCGCCGAGCGCTTCCACCGGTTCCAGTCCACCGTCTCGCCCTCCTTCGAGAGCGTCACCAGCAGCAGGCCTTCCCCGCAGCGGACGATGGTCACGCGCGTGTCCGCGTGCATCAGCACCTGCGCCAGCGGCGGGCCGAGCACGCCCAGCACCTGTTCCTGCCGGTTGCACAGGCGCCAGTAGTCCGACGCGGCCTCGGCGACGGGGAGCAACCCCGCGGGGCCTTCCCACAGCAGCACCATGCCGGTCGAGAGGTCGACCAGCGAGCTGGCGCGGATGCCGGGCTGCGCGACGATCGCGCGCAGCCCCGCACGGACTTGCGCGTCGATCATCGGGACAGCACCCGCGCGGCCGCCGCGGTGCGGTAGTTCACCTGCCCCAGCAGCGCGTCGGGTCCGGCGATCACGTTGATGACGAGGCCCGCCGTCGTACGTCGCCGCATAGACGACGGCAAAGCCGTTGTCGGTGCCGACCGTGACGCTGGTGCTGCGTCCCAGCCCGGCTTCGGCCGACACGACGGCGCCGATGGCCGCCATGGAGCTCGCCAGCGCCGCGATGCGCTGCGGATCGACCTCGGCGCGCGCGGCGACGGCGATGTCGAAGCCGTCGCCGGTGGCGATCACCACGGCGCGCACGCCGGAGATGTCCTGCGCGATCGCTTCCGCTTCGGAGCGCGCCAGCGCGCGCAGGGCGTCGCTGACGCCCGGCATGTTCTGTTCAGTCATCCGTTCCCACCATGTCGGCCTCGACCTGGGCCAGCAGCGTGTCCAGCAGCAGCAGCACGTCGCCGCGTTCGCGCACGTCCACCTCCGGGACGGGGAGGGCGAACCCGCGCGCGCCGAGCCACGTGGCGTAGTCGTCGATGCCGGGACTCGGGTGCGAAGGGAGCCGTCCCACGCCGATGACGCAGGGCAGGGTGCGCAACTGGCCTTCGAAGCCGTCGATGTATGCCTGCAGGTCCTCCAGCGGAGTGGGGCGCGAGTTGTCCACCAGCACCACGATGCCGAGCGCGTTCTGCGCCAGGATGCCCCACAGGAAGTCGAAGCGGGCCTGGCCGGGCGTGCCGAACAGGCGCAGCCGGTCGCCGCTGTCCAGGGTCATCACGCCGAAGTCGAGGCCCACCGTGGTGGTCGCCTTGGCCACCGACGTGTCGGTGTTGGCGACGTCGGTCCGCACGGGAGGCACCTCGCTCACCGCCGCGATCGCCGTCGTCTTGCCGGCGCCCATCGTGCCGGTGAAAAGGATCTTGTATTCGCGCACGTCAGAGTCCCAGCCGGCGCTTGATGCTGCGCACGAGCGCCCAGCCCACCGCGGGCGCGGCCGCGCGGGGCGAGGAAACGCCGGGCGACGGCACGGATGCAGGCTCCACCTGCAGCAGGTTGAAGCCTTGCAGCAGTTGCAGCAGCACCAGGCAGCGGGCGGGGTCCTGGTTGGTCAATTGGCCGAGTTCGGTGGCGGACAGGAAGCGGCGGGACAACTGCGTCGCCATGCGGATCCGCTGCGGTTCGCCGCGCAGCAGCGCCGCGGGCGGCCACCGCACGAGCTTGTAGCGCGTGGTCGCCGCCGGCGCCGCGGTGCGCGCCGGAGCCGGCGCGGCCGGGGCGTCGCCGGCGCAACCCAGCAGCTGGCCCGGGCGGCGCAGCGCCGCCTCCAGTTCGTTCGCGCGCAAAGGCCGTTGCAGCGCGTCGGCGCCGCCGGAAACGTCCTTCCCGAGCAGCAGGAGGGCTTGCGCCTGCCGCTCGGATCGGGCCTGGTCGGGGGCGTCGCATGCCGCGTCCGCCAGCAGGACGTCGCAACGTCCGGCGGGCACGAAGGTCCAGCGGCAACTCGCCTCGCCGGTGCCGAGCAGCGCCAGCAGGGCGCGAACGAGCCCCGCTTCGGCCAACGGAAGCCCGTGGACGCCCAATGTCCTGACACTCATCGCCTTGGCCTTTGTTACAAACATTAAGTTACATCGTACACATCTTTCGACGCTGTGTCGTAGGACAAAGTTGATAGTTCCACCCCGCGCAGGGTTGATCCCGCCCCGGTGGGGCGCTTCGACCCCTTGCTACCATCGCCCCATGACGCGTCCCGTAACCGAGCTCATCCACCATCCCTACCAGCCGCCGGCCGGCTTCGACGCGGCGCAGCCCGGGGTCTTCAAGGCATCGACGGTGATCTTTGCCGACGTCGCCGCCATGCGGGCGCGCGACTGGAAGCACAAGGCCGGCTACACGTACGGCCTGCACGGAACCCCGACCACCTTCACGCTGGAGGAGCGGATCGCCACCCCGGAGGGCGGCAAGCACTGCGTGCTGGTGCCCAGCGGCCTCGCCGCCATCGCCAACGTCAACATGGCGTTGCTGTCCACCGGCGACGAGGTGCTGCTGCCCGACAACGTGTACGGGCCCAGCAAGGCGCTGGCCGAAGCCGAGCTGAAGAACTGGGGCATCACGCACCAGCTGTACGACCCCATGGACGCCGCCGACCTCGAGCGGCGCATCGGGCCCCGCACGAAGCTGGTGTGGCGGGAAGCGCCCGGCTCGGTGACCATGGAGTTCGGGCCGCTGGCGCAGCTTGCCGCCGCCTGCCGCGCCAAGGGCGTGACTTGTGCGCTGGACAACACGTGGGGCGCGGGGCTGGCCTTCAACGGCTTCGATGCCGGCGCCGACATCGTCGCGCATGCGCTGACCAAGTACCCGAGCGGCGGCGGCGACATCCTCATGGGCAGCATCGTGACGCGGGACGACGCGCTGCACCTGAAGATCAAGATGACGCATATGCGCATGGGCTGGGGCATCGGCGCCAACGACGCGGAAACCCTGCTGCGCGCGCTGCCCAGCATGGACGTGCGCTACCGCGCGCAGGACCGCTCGGCGCGGCAGCTCGCACGCTGGCTGCGCGACCGGGCGGAGGTCGCGCAGGTGCTGCACCCCGCGCTGGGCGGCTCCCCGGGGCACGAGAACTGGAAGGCGACCTGCGGCGTGGACGGACTGGCCGCGGGCCTGTTCTCGATCGTCTTCCACGACCGCTACACACCCTCGCAGGTGGACGGTTTCTGCGATGCGCTCAAGCTGTTCAAGCTGGGCTACTCGTGGGGCGGCGCGGTCAGCCTCGTCGTGCCCTACGACGTGTCCACCATGCGCTCGCCGCAGCTTGGCACCGGAAGCACAAGGGCACGCTGGTGCGGTTTTCGATCGGACTGGAAGCGCCGGAAGATTTGCAGGCTGACCTGGAGCAGGCGCTGGTTGCAGGACTGTCATTGCGGGCTTGACGGAGCCCGCCCGGACTTGATCCGGGCCAATCCATCCTCAGGCGGCGAGCTGTGCCGCCAACGCCGCCATGGCCGCGTGCGACCGGTCGCGCGGCGCAACCACCGGCGCATCCCCGAAAGCCGGAAAATTCCGGCTCGTCGATCCCGCATACCCGGGGTCGTAGTGTTTGAGCAGCAGCTCGCGCACCACCGACTCCGTATCCCCCGCCCGCACCTGCGCCTGCCACGCCTCGACCTGCGCCTTGCCGCGCAGCTGCGTCAGCGCGGACAGGCGTTCGCAGAAGAATTCGGGCTGCTCGCGGAAGAACGCGTAGTCCTCCAGCAGCAGTTGCACGCGCTCGTCGTCGGAAAGCTCCAGCCGCAGGCAGGCGCTCGCGCGCATGGCCGCGATCAGCGCCTCCGGCACGGCGACGTTGCCGACCTTCTTGCTTTCGCTTTCCACGAACACCGGCCGGGCCGGGTCGAAGCCGCGCAGCCGCTGCCACACGAGGGTGTCGAAGCGCTTCTGCGTCGGCTGCGGCTGGCCCGGGATCAGGCCCAGCACCGAACTGCGGTGGCTGGCCAGCGCTTCCGTGTCCAGCACCTGCGCGCCCGCGGCATCCAGCGCCTGCAGCAGGCGGGTCTTGCCCGAGCCGGTGGGGCCGCAGACGACGCGGTAGCTGTAGCGCGTGGAGAGCTCGGGCAGCGCGGCCAGCACCGCCCCGCGGAACGCCTTGTAGCCGCCCTCGACGATGTGGACGTGGAAGCCGATCTGCCCGAGCACCAGCGAGAGCGAGCCGCTGCGCTGGCCGCCGCGCCAGCAGTACACGAGCGGCTTCCAGCCCTTGGGCTTGTCCATGATCTCGCGTTCGATGTGGCGCGCGATGTTGGCCGCCACCAGCGCAGCGCCGCGCTTGCGCGCCTCGAACGGGCTGACCTGCTTGTAGGTGGTGCCGACCTCGTGCCGCTCGGCGTCGTTCAGCGAAGGCCAGTTGATCGCGCCGGGCAGGTGGTCCTCGGCGAACTCGGACTCGCTGCGGGCGTCGATGACGGCGTCGAACTGGTCCAGCCGCGCGATGGCGTCGGCGGCGGCGATGGCATGGACGGCCATCTACTTGAGCAGCTTGCGCAGTTCGGGCCAGACGTTGTCCAGCATCCGCGGGTGCGCCTCTTCCTTCGGGTGGATGCGGTCGGCCCGGAACAGCGCGGTAGGGTCGGCGCCGTCGGCCACGCCGCGCAGGAAGAAGGGCACCACGGCGGCCTTGTTGTGCTTCTCCGCCACCTTCTCGAACAGGCCCGAGAAGCGGCGTGCATAGTCGCCGCCGTAGTTCGGCGGAACCTGCATGCCGACCAGCAGCACCTTGGCCCCGGCCTTCTGGGCCGCGTCCGTCATCTGCGACAGGTTGTCCTCGGTGCCCTGCAGCGGCAGGCCCCGCAGGGGGTCGTTGCCGCCCAGTTCGATCACGACATGGGTGGGCTGGTGCTGGCGCAGCAGCGCCGGCAGGCGCGAGCGGCCGCCGGAGGTGGTGTCGCCGCTGATGCTGGCGTTGACCACTTTCCCGGCGATCTTCTCGCGCTGCAGCCGCTGCTCCATCAAGGCGACCCAGCCGGTGCCCCGCTTCAGGCCATACTCCGCGCTGAGGGAGTCGCCCACCACCAGGGATGACCGGCGTGGGGGCGGCGGCCAGCGGCCCGGCCAGGGCGGCGGCCGCGCCCGCAGCGATCCAATCACGCCGTCTCCAACCCACAGCTCGCATGTCTGAACCCATCATTTCCGTAGAACACGTTTCCAAGTCGGTCACCGATTCGACCGGCACGCTGGACATTTTGCGTGATATCGATTTCTCCCTGTCGGCCGGGGAGACTGCCGCCATCGTGGGCGCCTCCGGGTCGGGCAAGAGCACGCTGCTGTCCATCGTGGCGGGCCTCGACACGCCGACGAAGGGCACGGTGCGCCTCGCGGGGCAGGACCTCTTCGCGCTCGACGAGGACAACCGTGCCGCCCTGCGGGCGCGCCGGTGGGCTTCGTGTTCCAGAGCTTCCAGCTCATGGGCAACCTGACGGCGCTGGAGAACGTCATGCTGCCGCTCGAACTGGCCGGGCGCAGGGATGCGCGCAAGGCAGCCACCGACATGCTGGCGCGCGTGGGCCTCGGCGAAAGGCTGGGCCACTATCCGAAGGTGCTCTCCGGCGGCGAGCAGCAGCGGGTGGCGCTGGCGCGCGCCTTCGTCGTGCAGCCGGCCGTGCTGCTGGCCGACGAGCCGACCGGCAGCCTCGATTTCGCCACCGGCGAGACGGTGATGCAGCTGATGTTCGACCTGAACCGCGAACTCGGCACGACGCTGGTGCTGGTGACGCACGACCGCGCCATCGCGGAGCGCTGCGAACGCAAGATCACGATCGAGGCGGGACGGCTGGTTTGAGCCCGCCGCGATAATCGCAGCCATGTCTTCCCCCAAGGTCCTGTTCGGCTTCCACGCCGTCGGCGTGCGGCTGCGCACCGCCCCCAATCCATCATCGAGCTGTACTTCGACGCGTCTCGCCGCGACGCGCGGATGCGCCAGTTCCTGCAGAAGGCGGAAGAGGCCGGCCTGCGCGCGATCGAGGCCGACGGCCTGCGGCTGGCCAAGCTGGCCGGCAGTGTCGGACACCGTGGCGTGGTGGCGCGGGTGCAGGCGCTGGCGCAGGTCAAGTCGCTCGACGACCTGCTCGACGCGATCACCGAACCGCCGCTGCTGCTGGTGCTCGACGGCGTCACCGATCCGCACAACCTGGGCGCCTGCCTGCGCGTGGCCGACGGCGCCGGCGCCCATGCGGTGATCGCGCCGAAGGACCATGCCGTCGGCATCAACGCCACGGTCGCCAAGGTGGCCAGCGGCGCGGCCGAGACCATGCCGTACTTCATGGTCACCAACCTCGCGCGCACGCTCGGCGAACTCAAGGAGCGCAGCATCTGGTGCCTCGGCCTGAGCGACGAAGCGACGGGATCGCTTTACCAGGCCGACCTGAAGGCGCCGACGGCGCTGGTGCTCGGCGCCGAAGGCACGGGCCTGCGCCAGCTCACGCGCAAGACCTGCGATGGCCTGGTCAGCATCCCGATGCTGGGCGCGGTCGAGAGCCTGAACGTGTCGGTGGCCAGCGGCATCTGCCTGTACGAGGCGGTGCGGCAACGGCAGTGACCGAGGCGGTCCGCGGCTGGCTGCGCGCTGCGCGGCGGATCGTGCTCCTGAGCGGCGCGGGCATGAGCGCGGAGTCGGGCGTGCCGACCTTTCGCGATGCGCAGACCGGCCTCTGGGCCAACTTCCGCCCCGAGGACCTCGCGACCGAGCAGGCGTTCCGCGCCAGGCCCTCGCTGGTGTGGGAGTGGTACCAGTCGCGCCGCGCGACGATCGCGAAGGTGCAGCCCAACGCAGGCCATCGGGCGGTGGCGGATTTCCAGCGGCGGCATGCGGGACGGCTCACCGTCGCCACGCAGAACGTCGACGGCCTGCACCAGCGGGCGGGCTCGCCGGACGTGCTGGCGCTGCACGGCAACATCGCGGACGACCGCTGGCTCGATGCGCCGCGCGGCTGCTGCGACGCGGCCAACCTGCGGGACGGCGCGCCGCCCGCCTGCGCGGTGTGCGGCAACCTGCGCCGGCCGGCGGTGGTGTGGTTCGGCGAGATGCTGCCGGTGCGCGAACTCGAAGCGGCCCGGGAGGCCGCAGAGCGCTGCGATGTGATGCTGGTGGTGGGCACCTCGGGCGTGGTCTATCCGGCGGCCGGCCTGCGCGCAGCACGCGCGGCAAGGTCGTCGTGGTCAACCCCGAACCGAGCGAGCTCGACGACGCCGCCGATGCCGTGGTGCGCGGCAAGTCGGCCGTGCTGCTGCCGGAACTGCTTTCGGACTAGATCCAGCCCATCCAGCCGATCACGGCGCCGGCGCCGAGCAGCCAGAGCAGGTGCACCTTGGTGCGCCACACGATCAGCGTCGTCACGGCGGCGATGGTCCGTGGGGGCCAGTTGCGCAGGTCGTAGCCGTTGGCCGTCGCCAGGATCCAGCCGGTAGCGACCAGCAGCGCCACCACCACCGGGGCCATGCCCTGCTTGAACGCGCGCACCGAGCGCAGGTCGCGGTTGGCGTGGCTCCAGCGCACCGTCTGGTAGGTGAGGATCGAACTGGGGATCATGATGCCGCCCGGGCACAGCACCATGCCGAGGAAGGCGGTGGGCAGGCCGCCGGCGTTCAGCCCCACGTTCCATCCCATCAGCGCGGTGAACAGCACGTTGGGCCCGGGCGCGGCCTGTGCGATGGCGATGGAGGCGCTGAACTGCGGGTCGGTCAGCCAGCCCTGTTCCTGCACCGGTAGCGGTGCATGTCGGGCGCCGTGGTGATGGCGCCGCCCACGCACAGCAGCGAGAGCGCGAGGTAGTGGCCGAACAGCGAGAGCCAGTCCGAAACCGCCATGGCGATCGTGGCGGTGTTCATTTCAGCTTGCTCCGGCGAGCGCCCAGCCCACGCCGCCCACGCCGAGCAAAACCCACAGCAGCGGCAGCTTCAGCCAGGCGATGGCCACGAACGCCACCACGCCGAGCAGCCCGCACAGCGGAATGCCCAGCACGTTCTTCTGCAGCGCCGTCACCAGCTTGAGTCCGGTGGCCGTGATCAGTCCGGCCGCCACCGCGCCCATGCCGCGCAAGGCGCCGGCCACGTTCGGATTGCCGGCGAACTGCGCATAGACCAGCGCCAGCCCCAGCACCACCAGCAGCGGGAACGTCAGCATGCCGGCCAGGCCCGCCAGCGCGCCGCGCCAGCCGAAGTAGCGCGAGCCCAGCATGATCGCGAGGTTGATGACGTTGGGCCCCGGCATGATCTGCGCCACCGCCCATTCCTCGACGAACTCTTCCCTCGTCATCCAGCGCTTCTTCTCCACCAGTTCGCGCTGCACCACGGCCAGCACGCCGCCGAAGCCCTGCAGCGCCAGGATCGAAAAGGAAACGAAGAGATCGGTGAGCGACTTGGGCCGGGGCCGGTCCGCTTCCGGCTCCGCATGCAGGGCAACGGTCATGCCGCGATTATCCCGGTGCCGGCCGGCGTTGCACGCGCGTGGCGAGCCAGAGGCCGGCGGCGATCAGCGCCAGCGCCAGCAGCAGGTGCGGCCGCAGCGCTTCGCCGAGGAGCACCGCACCGAGCAGGGCCGCCGTGACCGGGTTGAGCGAGAGGAACACGGTCACGCGCGTCGGCGACTCGTGCTTCAACGCGTACAGCCACCAGAAGTAGCCGACCGCGCTCGACACGCCGATGAAGGCGACGACCGCCCACTGGCGAGCGCCCAGCAGCGGTACGCGCGCGGGCCAGCCTTCGCCCAGCGCCGCCACGGCCAGGGAACAGCACCGATGCCAGCATCGCGAAAGCCGAAACGGGCACCGTCGGATAGCGTTGCAGGTAGGGCCGGTACAGCACGCTGCAGAGCGCGCCGATGGCGGCCGAGGCCAGCACCGCGCCTTCGCCCCACCAGCCTGCGCCGGGCCCGGCCTGCAGCTTGGGCAGCAGCGAAACGGCCACGCCGGCGATCGACAGCAGAACGCCCGCGAGCAGGCGCGGGCTGGGTTGCTCGCGTCCCGGGGCGGCTGAGAGGAGCAGCGTGAGCAGCGGGAACAGGCTGAAGATCAGCGCCGCCTGCGCCGCGCCGATGTGCAGCAGCCCCCAGTTCAGCAAGGCGATCAGCACGCCGAACTGGCCGATGCCCAGCGCCGCCATCGCCAGCAGGTCCGGCGCGCGCAGCACCGCGCGCGCGTCGCGCAGCAGGGGCAGGGCGAAGGGGAGGAGGCAGGCGAAACCGATGGCGTAGCGCAGCATGGCGAGCGTGAGCGGCGGCACGTCGGCCACCACGTGGCGCGATGCGACGATGCCGGCGCCGACCAGCACGCTGGCGGCGGCGGCGGCCCACAGCGCGCGGTTCAGAGCTTGCGCTCCCGTGTCTCCGCCACCAGCTTGCGGCCGTAGGCCTGCATCGGTTCGCTCTGGACGCAGGCGAAGCCGCGCTCTGGTAGATGCGGCGCGCGGCGTCCGTGGCTGTGCGTCCACAGCGTCATCTTCCGGTAGCCGCGCTCCCGCGCGAAGGCGATGCTCTCGTCGACGAGGCGTCCGCCCAGCCCGAGTCCGCGGGCCTCGGGCCGCAGGACCAGCAGGCGAAGCTGGGCCACGGTGGCGGACTTGCGCACCACGAACACGGAGCCGGCGCGTTCGCCGTCGACCTCGGCGATCCAGCCCTTCTCGCGTTCGGGGTCGAAGCGCAGGATCAGTTGCGAGGCCACCTGCGCCACCAGCGCCTCGAACTCGCTGCTGTAGCCGTACTCCTGCGCATAGATCTCGCCGTGCATCTGCACCACCCAGCCGAGATCGCCGGGGCGCGGATCGCGCAGCGTGACCTGGCGCTGAGCGGGCGGTGCCAGCAACCGGTGCACGGTGTCCAGCGCCTGCACCAGCCGCGGCCGCGCCGGCGGCGCCACGTCGGCGAGCAGGGCGGCGGTTTCGTCGCGCGACTTCTGCTGCAGCGGCGCGAAGGTGGCGTAGCCGTCCTCGGTCAGCGTCAGCAGGCTCTGGCGGGCATCGTGGGGCGCGGCTTCGCGCGCGATCCAGCCCCCGGTCTCGAAGCGGCGCAGGATGCGGCTGAGGTAGCCGGCGTCGAGTTCGAGCTCGCGCACCAGGTCGCTCGCCGTGAGCCCGGGGCGGTGCGCCAGCTCGTACAGCACCCGCACTTCGGTGAGCGTGAAGTCGGTGTCGAGGTAGCGCTTGAGGACGCCGATCCGCTGCGTGTAGAAGCGGTTGAAGGCGCGGACCGCCTTGACGTCGGCGGGGGAGATGTCGGAAGCCATCCGCCGAGTTTCGGCGGATTGCTTGCCGGAGTCAACTATCTCAATACTGCGGCTGGAACCGCCGGATCGCTTCCTGCACCTGCGGCGCCACCGCGAAGCCCGGCCCGTACTCCGCCGCGAGTTCCTCCGCGCGGCGCAGGAAGGCGTCGATGCCCGTCCCGTAGATGAACTGCATGGCGCCGCCGGTCCGGCCGGGAAGCCGATGCCGAAGATCGAGCCGATGTTGGCGTCGTGCACGCTGGTCAGCACGCCTTCGGACAGGCAGCGCGCGGTCTCCACGGCCTGGCGATAGAGCAGGCGATCCTTCAGGTCCTGCATGTCCCACTTCGCGCCGGGCTTGCCGAACAGCGTCTTCAGTTCCGGCCACAAGAACTTCTTCGCGCCCTTTTCCCCGGGGTAGTCGTAGAAGCCCGCGCCGCCGGCCGCGGGCCGTTGCGGTCGAACTCCTTGACCATGCGTTCCACCAGCAGTTCGCCCGGCGTCGCGATGTACGTGCCGCCCTCGGCACGGATGTCGGCGCGGGTCTGGTCCAGCACGTGCACCGACAGCGACAGCGCCGTCTCGTCGAGCACCGCGAGCGGGCCGACCGGCATCCCCGCCTGCAAGCCCGCCTGTTCCACGACCGCGGCGGGAATGCCCTCGCCGACCATCGCGGCGCCTTCCATGACGAAGGTGCCGAAGACGCGGCTGGTGAAGAAGCCGCGCGCGTCGTTGACCACGATCGGGATCTTGCCGATGGCCTGCACGTAGTCGTAGGCGCGCGCCACGGTCTCGTCGTCGGTCTGCTGGCCGCGGATGATCTCCACCAGCTTCATCTTGTCGACGGGGCTGAAGAAATGAATGCCTACGAACTTCTCCGGCCGTGCGCTTGCCTTGGCCAGCCCTGTGATCGGCAGAGTGGAGGTGTTGCTGGCGAAGAAGCCGCCGGGCGCCAGCAGGGCCTCCGCTTCCTTCGTCACGCGCGCCTTGAGTTCCCGGTTCTCGAACACGGCTTCGATCACCAGCTCGCAGCCTTGCAGGTCCTGCATGGCTTCCGTCGGCACGATGCGCGCCAGCAGCGCCTGCTGGTCGTGCGGGCTCATGCGGCCCTTCTCCACGCGCGGCTGCGTGAGCTTGACCGCGTACGCCTTGGCAGCCTCGGCCTTGTCCTGCGAGACGTCCTTCAGCACCGTGGCGATGCCCCGGCTCGCCTGCGCATAGGCGATGCCCGCGCCCATCATGCCGGCGCCGACGATGCCGACCTTCTGCGGCTTGTAGCGGGCTTCCACCTTGGGCCGCGACTGCCCGCCCTTGATGGCGTTCATGTTGAAGAAGAACGTGTTGATCATGTTCTTCGCCACCGGCGACACGATCAGCCGCGCGAGGTAGCGCGTCTCGATGCGGGTGGCCGTGTCGTAGTCGACCTGCGCGCCTTCGACCATCGCGGCCAGCGCCGCCTCGGGGGCGGGGTAGAGGCCGCGCGTCTTCAGCTTCAGCGCCGCCGGCGCCACGGCCAGCATGCCCGCGATCTTCGGGTTGGCCGGCGTGCCGCCGGGCATCCTGTAGGCCTTGTCGTCCCGTGGCTGCTGCGCCTGCGGGTTGGCGGCGATCCGGGCGAGCGCGGCCGGACGCAGCGCGTCGGCGGCCGGCACCAGGTCGTGCACGAGCCCGAGGTCCATCGCCTCGCGCGGGTTGAACAGCTTGCTTTCCAGAACGTAAGGCTGCGCTCCGACGAGTCCGAGCAGGCGCGTCATCTTGGTGAGGCCGGTGGCGCCGGGGATCAGCCCCAGCGTGATCTCGGGCAGGCCCAGCTGGATCTTCGGGTTGTCGACCGCCACGCGGTGGTGCGCGGCCAGCGCGACCTCCCAGCCGCCGCCGAGCGCGGCGCCGTTGATGCAGGCAACGACCGGCTTGCCGAGCGTCTCCAGCGTGCGGAAGTTCTTCTTGACCTGCTCGATCTCCCGGAACACCTGCGGCGCGTCTTCCGCCTTCAGCCGCATCGTGCCCTTGAGGTCGGCGCCCGCGAAGAACGTGCTCTTGGCGGAGGCCAGCACGATGCCGCGGATCGCGTCCTGGTCCCGCAGCACCTGCTGCACGGCCTCGGTCAGGTCCTGCTGCCACTGCAGGCACATCGTGTTGACCGGCGAGCCCGGCTCGTCGAAGGTGAGGGTGGCGATGCCGTCGGCGAGTTCGTAGCGGATGGTCTTCATGGTGGCCCGGCTCACAGCGCTTCGACGATGGTGGCGATGCCCATGCCGCCGCCCACGCACAGCGTGGCCATGCCGTAGCGCAGCTTGCGGCGGTGCAGTTCGTCGATCAGGGTGTTGAGGATCATGGCGCCGGTGGCGCCCAGCGGATGGCCCATCGCGATGGCGCCGCCGTTGACGTTGACCTTCTCGTGCGGCACGCCCATCTCGCGCATGAACCGCATCGGCACGGCGGCGAAGGCTTCGTTCACCTCGAACAGGTCGATCTGGCCGATGGTCATGTTGGCCTTGGCCAGCGCCTTGCGCGCGGCCGGCATCGGGCCGGTCAGCATGATGGTCGGGTCGTCGCCGGACAAGGCCGCCGACACGATGCGGGCGCGCGGCGTGAACCCGTGCGTCTTGCCGGCCTGCTCGCTGCCGACCAGGATGGCGGCCGCGCCGTCGACGATGCCCGACGAGTTGCCGGCGTGGTGGACGTGCTGGATGCGCTCGACCTGCGGGTAGCGGGCGATGGCGACCGGTCGAAGCCCATCGCGCCGAGTTGCTCGAACGCGGGGCGCAGCGCGGCCAGTCCTTCCAGCGTGGTGTGCGGCTTGATGAACTCGTCCTCGGCGAGGATGGTCTGGTCGAGGAAATCCTTGACCGGCACCACCGAGTTGGCGAAGAAGCCGGCTTCGCGCGCCCGGGCGGCGCGCCTCTGCGACTCGAGGGCGAACGCGTCGACGTCGTCGCGCGTGAAGCCTTCCAGCGTCGCGATCAGGTCCGCGCCGATCCCCTGCGGCACGAAGGCGGTCGCGGCGTTGGTTTCCGGGTCCTGCGCCCACGCGCCGCCGTCGGAGCCGATCGGCACCCGGCTCATGCTCTCGACGCCGCCGGCGACCACCAGTCTTCCCAGCCCGAGCGCACCTTCTGCGCCGCCATGTTCACGGCCTCCAGCCCCGAGGCGCAGAAGCGATTGAGCTGCACGCCGGCGCAGCGGTAGTCCCAGCCCGCCTTGAGCGCGGCCACCTTGGCGATCACCGAGCCCTGTTCGCCGATCGGCGACACCACGCCCATCACGACGTCGTCGACCGGCCGGTGTCGAAGTCGTTGCGGCGCTGCAGTTCGGCGAGCACGCCGGCCAGCAGGTTGACCGGCTTCACCTCGTGCAGGCTGCCGTCCTTCTTGCCCTTGCCGCGGGGGTGCGGACGGCGTCGTAAACGTAGGCTTCCATGTGATTTCGTCTCCAGTTTCTTCCAGTATAGGCATCGGCCGTTCGCTACCATGTCGCATGATCGAACGCACCGTCTTCAGCCCCGACCACGAAGCTTTCCGCGACGCCTTTCGCCGCTTCATGGACAAGGAGATCGCCCCCTTCCACGAGGCGTGGGAGGAGCAGGGCTACGTCGACCGCGAGGTCTGGCGCAAGACGGGCGCCAACGGCTACCTGTGCGCGACGCTGCCCGAGGCGTACGGCGGCGCCGGCGTCGACAAGCTCTATTCGGTGGTGCAGATGGAGGAACTCGCGCGCGGCGGCTTCTCCGGCATCGGCTTCGGTCTGCACAGCGAGATCGTCGCGCCGTACCTGTTGCACTACGGCACCGAAGACCAGAAGCAGCGCTACCTGCCCCGGCTGGCCACCGGCGACATGGTGGGCGCCATCGCCATGAGCGAGCCGTCGGCGGGCAGCGACCTGCAAGGCATTCAGGCCACCGCGATCCGGCAAGCCGACGGCAGCTACCTGCTCAATGGCAGCAAGACCTTCATCACCAACGGCTGGCACGCCGACCTGGTGATCGTGGTCGCGAAGACCAACCCGGCCGCCGGCGCCAAGGGGACGAGCCTGCTGCTGGTGGAGCGCGGCATGCCGGGCTTCGAGAAGGGCAAGCGGCTGAAGAAGCTGGGGCTGAAGGCGCAGGACACCTCGGAGCTGTTCTTCGACAACGTGCGCGTGCCGGCCGAAAACCTGCTGGGCGGCGCCGCGCACGAGAACCGCGGCTTCATCGGGCTGATGGAGCAGCTGCCCCGGGAGCGCCTGCAGATCGCCGTGACCGCCGTCGCCGCGGCGCAGGCGGCCATCGACTGGACGGTGCAGTACGTGAAGGACCGGCGCGTGTTCGGCCAGCCGGTCGCGTCTTTCCAGAACACCCGCTACAAGCTGGCCGAACTGCAGACGCAGGTGCAGGTGGCGCGCGTGTTCGTCGACAAGTGCCTCGAACTGATCCTGCAGGACAAGCTCGACACGGCCACCGCGAGCATGGCCAAGTACTGGACCAGCGACCTGCAGTGCCAGGTGATGGACGAATGCGTGCAGCTGCACGGCGGCTACGGCTACATGTGGGAGTACCCGATCACGCGCGCCTTCGCCGACGCGCGGGTGCAGCGCATCTACGGCGGCACCAACGAGATCATGAAAGAGGTCATCACCCGCTCGATGGGGCTGGGGGCAAAATAGGGCGCATGCTGCGCGCCCTGAAAGACCTCTTCGATTCCTTCTCCGCCGCGCCCGGCCGCGCGCCGGCCGACGACCGCACCCTGCAGCTCGCCACCGCGGTGCTGCTGGTCGAAGTCATGCGGGCCGACCCCGCGACCACCGGCGAAGAGCGCCAGGCCGTGGTCGAGGCGCTGCGCCGCAAGTTCACGCTGGCGGAAGACGAAATCGCGCGGCTCGTGGAGCTGGCCGAAGACAAGTCGCGCGGCGCCAACGACTTCTTCTCCTTCACCTCCGCGCTGAACGATCGCTTCAGCCACCCGCAGAAGGTGCGCATGGTCGAGTTCATGTGGCAGGTGGCTTTCGCCGACGGCCACCTCCACGAGAACGAGAACCACCGGTCTCGAAGGTGGCGGGCCTGCTGCACGTCACGCACGGCGAGTACATCGCCGCCAAGCTGCACGCCAAAGGGCAGTAATCCCCCGCAGCGCAAGCTGCTTGACATCCGCCGCCACGCGTCTAAACTAAACCTGTCGGTTAACTAAACGCGAGGTGACCATGGTCTACACGGGGAGCTGCCATTGCGGCCGCGTCCGCTACGAAGCCGAAGGCGAGGTCGACAGCGGCCTGGCCTGCAACTGTTCGATCTGCGCGCGGCGCGCGTCGCTGCTGTGGTTCGTGCCGCGCGACAAGTTCCGGCTGCTGACGCCGGAGGCGGACGCGGCGACCTACATGTTCCACAAGCACGTGATCCGGCATCGCTTCTGCCCGACCTGCGGCATCCACCCGTACGGCGAGGGCACCGCGCCCGACGGCAAGCCGATGGCCGCCGTCAACCTGCGCACGCTCGAGAACTTCGATGTGGACAGCGTGCCCGTCACCCATTTCGACGGCCGCTCCAAGTAAAGGAAACCCCATGGAAATCGTCTCGAAGATCGTTCCCTGCCTCTGGTTCGACCACCGGGGCGAAGAAGCCGCGCGCTTCTACTGCGAAGTCTTCCCGCGCTCGCGCATCACCCGTGGCGCGCTACGGCGACGTCGGCCGGAGATCCACGGCGGCAAGCCGGGCAGCGTGATGACCGTCGCCTTCGAACTGGCGGGCCAGCCTTCACGGCGCTGAACGGCGGCCCCATCTTCCAGTTTAACGAGGCCGTCTCGCTGCAGGTCATGTGCGACTCGCAGGAGGAACTGGACCACTACTGGTCGGCGCTCTCCGCCGGCGGCGACCCCGCCGCGCAGCAGTGCGGCTGGCTGAAAGACCGCTTCGGGCTGTCATGGCAGGTGGTGCCGAAGCAGTTGCTGGAATGGATCCTCGACACCGACCGCGCGAAATCCGAACGCACCTTCGCGGCCATGCTGCAGATGAAGAAGCTCGACCTCGAACCCCTGCGCCGTGCCCACGACGGCGCCTGAACCGGAGAACCCACCATGAATCCCGTCGTGCATTTCGAGATGCCCTATGACGACGCCGGCCGCATCAGCCGGTTCTACGAAGCCGCCTTCGGCTGGAAGCTGCAGCAGCTCGGCCAGAGATGGGCAACTACGTCCTGGCCACCACGGCCACGGAGGACGCGATGCCGGACATGCCGCGCGGCGCCATCAACGGCGGTTTCTTCCCGCGCGATCCGGCCATGCCGGCGCAGCATCCGTCCGTGGTGATCGCCGTGCCCGACATCGGCGCGGCCATGGCGGCGGTGAACCGCGCCGGCGGCGAAGTGCTCGGCGAGCCGATGGAGATCCCCGGCATCGGGCAGTACGTGGCCTTCTTCGACACCGAGCACAACCGCCTGAGCATCCTGCAGCCGCTCGACCGGCAAGGCTGCGCGTGACGGACAGCGCGGTCCTCGACCAGTGTTCTGGGCGCTGTCCGATGCGACGCGGCGCGGCGTGGTGGAACAGCTCGCGCGCGGGCCGGCCAGCGTCAGCGACCTCGCGCAGCCGCACGGCATGTCGCTGCCCGGCTTCATGAAGCACCTGCGGGTGCTGGAAGACGCCGGGCTGGTGCAGCGCGAAAAGGAAGGACGCACCGTGCGCTGCGCGCTGGCGCCCGGCGCGCTGGAGGATGCCGCCATGTGGCTCGCGCACTACGAGAAGTTCTGGACCGCGCAGCTCGACGCGCTCGGCCGCTATCTGTACCACCGGGAGGAAGTGAAGCCATGGCCCGGGGAACCGTCGGCGAGAAGCCGGAGCTCCACATCGTCCGGCGCTATCCCGTCGCCCGTGACAAAGTCTGGGCCGCGTGGACCGACCCGCAAGCGCTGAGCCAGTGGTTCGGCCCGGGCGAGATGAATTCCGTGACGGTGGCGGAGCTGGATGTCCGCAAGGGCGGCCGCTACCGTGTCCGCTTTCGCACGCCCGACGGCGAGGAGCACGAGGTGCGCGGCGAATACGTCGCAGTCGATCCCCTTCGTGAACTGGTCTTCAGCTGGGCCTGGCAGAGCACGCCCGACCGCGTCTCTCAGATCGCGGTGCGGCTGCGGCCGGTGGAAGACGGCACCGAACTGGACTTTCGCCAGACGCGCTTCTTCGACCAGGCCGCCCGCGACAACCACGAGCGCGGCTGGAGCATGACCTTCGCCAAGCTCGACACCGCGCTCGCGGCCGCTTAGTTGCGCGTCGGGTCGCGCGGGAAGTCGTCGTCGCGGTTGCGCACGCCGTCGCCGTCGCGGTCGCGGTCGTCGCGGTTGGCGATGCCGTCGCGGTCCTCGGTCACCGCCGGGCCCGCCGCGTTCGACGTACGCCGCTTCGGTGCGGATCCACTGGCCGCCCACCAGCTGCCACGAGCCGTCCGGCCGCTGTTGCCAGCGCGCTTCCTGCCAGCGCCAGCCGGGCGGTCGTCGATCCAGCGGCCCGACGTCCACAAGTACCGGCCGTTCTGCCATTCATAGTGGCCCGGGGCCCAGACGTAGCCGGGGCGGGCGCCGGGCGCCTGTTCGTACACCGGCGGCGGCGGCGCGCTCTGCATCACGATGACCTGCGGCGCGGGAGTGGTGGCCACGACGGCAGGCACGGCATGCGCTGCGCCTGCGAGGCCGAAGAGGGCGGCGGCGGTGGCCGCGAGGGAAGCTTTGCGGTTCATGGGGTGACCTCCTTGACTGTGTTGCAGACAAGGTGGCGCCCGGCGCGCGGGCGCGGCATCGGACCGGGGAGGTTCTGCCCGTCAGCATCCTCCGGCACGGAGGATGCGGCTCAGCGGTGGCTGCAGCGGGGAGCGGTGGCTTCGAGCTTGCAGGACTCGGCGACGGGCGTGGCCGCGCGGGCCGGCATCGAGGTGAGGTACAGGGCCGTCGTGATCGTCCCGACGGCGAACACCATGGTGCCGCCCAGCAGGTACCACGCCCAGTTGCGGGCGGGATGCAGGAAGCCCCACAGGCTCAGGGGAGTCGAGGGCGTCGCGCTCGCCGAAGCCCCGCGTTCCGCCCGCCGGATCCACAGGTCGTGCTCGGCGCGGCGATGCCCGTCGGACAGCACTTCGTACGCGGCGTTGATCGCGGCCATGGCGCGCGAAGCATTGGCGTTGCCCGGCATCTTGTCGGGGTGGTACTTCTGCGCCAGCTTGCGGTAAGCGGCGCGCACGCGGTCCGCCGAGGCATCGCGCTCGACCTGCAGGACGTCGTAATAGGTGGGCACCGGATCGGCCATCGCTATCAATGTTATAGCTGCGGGCGGGCGCGTCCAGCGTGGCATGTCGGTTCCGGTGGCCGATGTGGGTTGCGCGCTACAGGATCGCGCGGTCACGCCATGCGGTGGCGGAAGAACGAGGTGACGAACAGGCGCGGGATCGGGATCTGGTCGCGGCGGCGCTGCTCGGCGAGCGTCTTGGCATGGCTCGGCAGGTGCGTGATCTCGTTGCGCGCTTCGAGCGCGACCCAGCTCAGGGCGCCTTCGGCGGTGCGATGGTTCTCGCCGCCGAAGATCTTGAAAGCGCAGTCGGCGTCCCAGTAGTTGTCGGGCTTGTTCCAGCACACCTTGGCGTAGCTGCAGAAATGCTCGCCGTCGCCGGCCGGCGCCGCGTAGGCCGCGACGTAGAAACCATTCACCGGACCCCAGACCTTTTCCATGCTCCAACTCCCCGGCACTGCTCTGGAGCGCAAGTGTGCTGCGGCGGCACGCACGTGTGTGGGCAGCGTTACACGGTCGCGGCGCGGTCCTACAGGAGAAATTCCCGCGGCGGATGGCGAGCGCGGTCGTGCAGAATCCGGGCCTTACCGAGGAACCGGATGACCACGCAGTACCGAGAGCAGCCGCCAGAGCTGCTCGCCGCCGCCAGGACGATGCTGGCGCAAGGCGATCTCGCCGAAGCCCGCAGGCTGATCGACGACTACATCACGGCCAACCCCAAGGCCTACCGCGGCTTCCTCGTCCGCGCGGAGGTGGCGGAGCAGCAGAAGGAACTGGGCGAAGCGGTCGCCTCCATGGAGCGCGTCGTCGCGTTGCGCAAGGGGCGGAGCGCGCGCCACGTGCTGGAGCTTGCGCGGCTGCTGCTGGCGGACGGGCGCCCGGCCGAGGCCGTCGAAGTTCTCGACGCCGCGCTGGCCCGGCTCGGCGAGCTGCCGCGCCTGCTGAGGCGCGCGATCCGCTGTGCCGCCGCCACCGGCGACATGCACCGCGCGCTGGCCTACGGGCAGCGCTACCTCGCCGTCTTCTCCCGCGATGAAAACGCCACGCCCAAGGTGCTGATGGCCCTGTCGCGCATGCAGCGCGATTGCCTGCGCGAGGAGTCGGCCCCGGAGGCGGTGGAGCAGGGCCTGCAGCGCTGGCCTTCCTCGCTGGGCCTGCTGCAGGCCAAGGCGCAGATCTGCGCCAGCATCGGCCGCAAGGCGACGGCGCGGGCCATCCTGCGCGACCACGTCCTGGTGCACCCCGAGCTCGGCGAAGACGACAGGGCCGTCGCGCAAGGCCGCCTCGCCTTTCTCGAAGGCAAGGCCTATGCGGGTCCCGATGGCGCGATGGTGCCGGTGCCGTTCCGTGCGGAACCCGACGCGCTGATGGCGCTGTTGCACGGCGATTCGGCGCAGGGCTTGTTCGTGCGCCGTTCGCCCGGCGCGCACAAAATGCTGCTGGTCTTCACCGGCCTCGCCGGCGAGGCCGGGGGCATGCCGGTCACGGTGCTCGACGCCATGCTGCGCGAGCTGCCGATGCACGTGGTGTACCTGCGCGACTTCCAGCGGCTGCTGTACCTGAAGGGCGTCGCGGAGCTGGGGGCGAACTACGAAGAGACGGTCGTCGGGTTGCGCGCGCTGCAGCAGGAGCTGGGCGCCACGGAGCTGTACTGCATGGGGAGTTCGGCCGGCGGCTACGGGGCGCTCCAGTACGCGGCCGCCTTGCAGGCCGACACCGTGCTGGCCTTCGCGCCACCGACGACGACCGACCTCGACATGGTGCGCAGGTTCGACGCGCGCGGCACCACCATCGGCCATCGCCTGCGAACCGAGGTTCCGCACCTGCTGCGCAACCTGCGCGACGAACTCCAGCAGGAGGGGCGCCGCGCGTGCTGCTGTACTACGGCGCCGACATGCCGCAGGACCGCGCCCATGCGCAGAACCTCGACGGCGTTCCGAACACGCACCTCATCGCCATGCCGGGCATCTCCCGGCACGACCTCGCCGCGCAGCTGATGGCCGAGGGCAAGCTGGAGCGCGCGATCCGCGAGGCCGTGCGCGAAACCTAGGCCGAGAGCGCGCGCATCTCCCGGATCAGGTCCGACTTGCCCTCGAAGCCGATGCCGGGCAGGTCCGGCATCGTCACGAAGCTGTTGTCGACCGTCACGCCGTCGGGGAAGCCGCCGTAGGGCTGGAACAGGTCGGGGTACGACTCGTTGCCGCCGAGCCCCGGCCCGCGGCGATGTTCAGCGACATCTGGTGGCCGCCGTGGGGCACGCAGCGGCTCGGCGACCAGCCGTGCTGGCGGAGCATCTCCAGCGTGCGCAGGTACTCCACGAGGCCGTACGACAGCGCGCAGTCGAATTGCAGCCAGTCGCGGTCGGGGCGCATGCCGCCGTAGCGCACCAGGTTGCGCGCGTCCTGCATCGAGAACAGGTTCTCGCCGGTGGCCATGGGGTTCCGGTAGTAGTTGCGCAGCGTGGCCTGCAGCTCGTAGTCGAGCGGGTCGCCGGCTTCCTCGTACCAGAACAGGTTGTACTGCGAGAGCGCCTTGGCGTACGAGATCGCCGCGTCGAGGTCGAAGCGCCCGTTGGCGTCGACGCACAGGCGCTGCCCGTCGCCCAGATCGACAGCACCGACTCGATGCGGCGCAGGTCTTCGCCGAGCGACGCGCCGCCGATCTTCATCTTCACGACCGAGTAGCCGCGGTCCGGTAGCTGCGCATCTCGTCCTTGAGCTGCGCGTCGTCCTTGCCGGGGTAGTAGTAGCCGCCGGCCGCATAGACGAACACCTTGCGGTTGACGGTGCCGTCGCCGTAACGGTCCGCCAGCAGCTGGAACAGCGGCTTGGCTTCGATCTTGGCGACGGCGTCCCAGACCGCCATGTCGATCGTTCCGATCGCCACGGAGCGCTCGCCGTGCCCGCCGGGCTTCTCGTTCCGGTACATGGCGTCCCACACCTTGTGCGGATCGAGGATGCCGCGCTCGTCCAGCAGCGTGTCGGGCTGCGCTTCCAGGATGCGGGGCAGGAAGCGCTCGCGCATCAGCATGCCCCGGCCGTAGCGGCCGTTCGAGTTGAAGCCGTAGCCCACCACCGGCTTGCCGTCGCGGACCACGTCGGTGATGACGGCCACCAGGCTCAGCGTCATCTTGCTGAAGTCGATGTAGGCGTTGCGGATGGGGGACGCGATGGGAACGGTCTTCTCGCGGATTTCGACGATTTTCATGTCACTCCCGTCAGAAGATATCCGGCTCGCCCGCCGTTTCGCCGAACTGCGTCTGCAGGAAGTCCATGTCGCAGCCCCGGTCGGCCTGCAGGATGTGCTGCTGGAACATCCAGCCGTAGCCGCGGCCGAAGCGCGGCGCGGGCGCCACCCGGGCGGCGCGGCGGCGGGCCAGTTCGTCCTCCGGCACCTCCATGTGGATCGTGCGGGCATGCACGTCCACGCTGATGCGGTCGCCGGTGCGCACCAGCGCCAGGTTGCCGCCGACGAAGGCTTCCGGCGCCACGTGGAGCACGCACGCGCCGTAGCTGGTGCCGCTCATGCGGCAGTCGCTGATGCGCAGCATGTCGCGCACGCCCTGCCTGATCAGCTTCTGCGGCACCGGGATCATTCCCCATTCCGGCATGCCCGGGCCGCCCTTGGGCCCGGTGTTGCGCAGCACGATCACGTGGTCTTCGGTGACGTCGGCGTTCTCGTCGTCCAGCATCTTCTTCAGGCTGGGATAGTCGTCGAACACCAGCGCGGGGCCGGAGTGCTTCAGGTACTTCGCGCTCATGGCCGAAGGCTTGATCACGCAGCCGTCCGGCGCCAGGTTGCCGCGCAGCACGGCCAGCGAGCCCTCGGCGTAGACCGGGTTGGCCAGCGGGCGGATCACGTCGTCGTTGAAGCACTCCGCGGACTCGATGTCCTCGCCCAGCGTGCGGCCGCTGACGGTGCGCGCGTCCAGCCGCAGGAAGGGCTTCAGCCGCTGCATCAGCGCCGTCAGCCCGCCGGCGTAGTAGAAGTCTTCCATCAGGTACTGGCTGGTGCCGTTCGGGCGGATGTTCGCGAGCACCGGCACCTCGCGGCTCACGCGGTCGAAGTCGTCCAGCCCGATGGCCGGCCCGCGCGCCGCGCCTGCGCGATCACGTGGATGATGGCGTTGGTGGAGCAGCCCAGCGCCATCGCCACCGTGATGGCGTTGAGGAAGGCGTCGTGCGTCTGGATGGCCGAGGGGCGCACATCTTCGTTGACCATCTCCACGATGCGACGGCCGACGGCCGCCGCCATCCGCTGGTGGCTCGCGTCGACGGCGGGAATCGAGGACGCGCCCGGCAGCGACATGCCGAGCGCCTCGGCGATCGAGGTCATCGTGCTCGCCGTCCCCATCGTCATGCAGGTGCCGGAACTCCGCGCGATGCCGCCGATGATCGACATCCACTGCGGCTCGGTGATGGCGCCGGCGCGCCGCTCGTCCCAGTTCTTGAAGGCGTCGGATCCGGAGCCGAGCGTCTGCCCGCGCGACATGCCGCGCAGCATCGGGCCGGCCGGCAGGAAGATGGCGGGCAGGTCGGCGCTGGTGGCGCCGAGCAGCATGGCCGGCGTGGTCTTGTCGCAGCCCCCATCAGCACCACGCCGTCCACCGGGTAGGCGCGGATCATCTCCTCGATCTCCATCGCCAGCATGTTGCGATAGAGCAGGGCGGACGGCTTGATGATCGCCTCGCCCAGCGAAACCGTCGGCAACTCGAGCGGGAAGCCGCCGGCCTGCAGCACGCCGCGCTTGACGTCGTCCACCCGCTGCTTGAAGTGCTGGTGGCAGGGGTTGTAGTCGTTCCAGTTGTTCAGGATGGCGATGACCGGCTTGCCCTGCCAGTCCTCGGGGCCGAAGCCCATCTGCATCACGCGGGAGCGGTGGTTGAAGGAACGGAATTCGTCGCGGGCGAGCCAGCGCTGGCTGCGGAGCTTCTGGAGTTTTTCGGCCATGCCGCATTCTTGGGCATTCCGAACCCGGCACAATAAAAAATCCCTCGGGGCCATGAAGGCGCCGAGGGATGAATAGCCGGGAAAGAAACTTGAAAAAGAACCCGGCTCACAGGGTGTGATTGCACAAGCCGTGCCCAGTTCCCCTGGTCGCACCCCCGAAGGGGAACGAGGCGAAAAGCCAACACCTCTTTCCGTGAATTTCTCACGAGCGGGTGCCGACCGCCCCCGGACACATCTTTTCACTCGCCAGTGTGGAACCCTTTTTGTAGGATGACTCTGACAAGAAGGCCCGATGTCGTCCGGCCCTCTCGTCCCATCCAGAAGCCCATGTCCGATCTGTCCGCCAAGCAGGATTCCGCTGAAACCCCCGGCCGGGGAGCAGGCCGCCTCCCCGTGGGCCGGCCTGCGCAAGTTCGCCGGCCGCGTCCAGACTGGTTCTCGATCCAGTCGTCCGTCATCAAGATGATGGTGGTGCTGGTCGCGATCCTGATCCCCGTCACCGGCAGCTATTCCTTCGTGCTGTGGCAGCGCCAGGCGGCGGTCGCCGAGCAGGTCAAGGCCATGGCGGGTGCGTCCGGCAGCGACGCGCTGTGGACGCTCAATGAAAAGCTGCCGGTGGTGTTCGGCACCGGCTCGGTGCTGGGCTTCCTCGAGGCCGGGCCGGTCGACCGCATCACGGTGGTCTACAAGCCGCTGATGTGGAACGTCTCCGAGCGCATCCTCCTGATCGAGTCGCAGGGCACGCAGTACGCCTACTACCCGAGCGACATGGAGACCAAGATCTTCGCCGACAAGGCGGTCAACGCGCCCCGGGGCGCCAAGCTGGTTTTCATCCCGCGCGCCGAACTGAGCGCGTCGAGCACCGCGTTGCTCGAACGCCTCGACGAGCGCTTCGCCGGCGCGCGCCCGCAGTCCGAGAAGGACGGCTGGAAAGCCGGCGTGAGCGGCGCCCTGTCGGCCGCGCTGACGCTGGGCCTGCTCGGCTTCCCGGCCTTCCACCTCAAGGGCCAGTTCAAGTCGCTGCGCTTCCTCGAACCCAACCAGTGCACGGCTCCATCGGCGACCTCGTCGGCATGGACGACATCAAGTCCGAAGTGCGGCAGATCAAGGACCAGTACGAGCGCCGCGCGGAGTACGCCGAATACGGCATCCACAAGCCGTTCAACGTGATGTTCAGCGGCCCGGCCGGCACCGGCAAGACCAAGCTGGCCAGCTACCCGCCAAGGAACTGAACCTGCCGATCCTGTTCCACTCGGCGGCCAACCGGAAACCGGCTTCGTCGCCGGCGGCGCCAACACGCTGGGCCGCATCGTGGCCATGGCGAAGCGCCGCAAGCGCTGCATCGTCTTCCTCGACGAGGCGCAGGACCTCTTCATGAAGCGCGGCGGCCACCGCAAGTTCGACGACGACACGCAGAACATGCTGCTGGCCATCCTCGACGGCGTGCGCACCAAGAGCGAGGCCGAGATCATCTGGATCGTGGCGTCCAACTTCAACAGCGAGTCGATGCCGATGGACGACGCCATGCTGCGCCGCTTCCAGATGAAGGTCGACTTCCGCCTGCCCAACAAGGAAGAGCGCCGCGCGATCGTCGAACACTACCCGGAGCAGCGCTGCGACAAGGTGGCCGACGGCCTCGACCTGCGCCACCTCGTGGAAATCACCGAGGGCCGCAGCCCCGCGGACCTCGAAACCATCATCAACCAGGCCGGCATCACCGCGGTGCAGGCGGGTGACCTGATCGACACCGAAACGCTGATGCAGGCCGCCGAGCGCGTGATGGTCGGCAACGTCAACACCAACACCACCAAGGAGCGCGACCGCGACCGCCGCATCATCGCCATCCACGAGTGGGGCCACTTCTGGTCGACTTCGAACTCGAGCGCAAGCAGGCCGGCGGCGACTGGGAAAAGCTGCAGGCCGAGATGAAGACGATCAAGATCTCGCTCAAGGCCAATCCGCGCAACAACGCGCTGGGCTTCGTGTTCCACAAGCAGGGCTCCAACCTGCTCAAGACCAAGGCCGACATCGAGCACGACGTGCGGGTGCTGCTGGGCGGCATGGCCAACGAGGAACTGTTCTTCGGCGAGGAGGGCACCACCAACGGCGCCCACAACGACATCACCCGCGTGACCAAGCTGCTGCACCACGCGGTGGCCGAAATGGGCATGTACCGCAAGACGCGGCTGAACTTCGGCGCGCTCAACGACGGCCACGGCACCCGCACGGTCGACGAGGAAACGCGCTCGATCGATCATGGAGCTGCAGAGCGAGCGGCTCTACGGGGAGACCAAGGCGCTGCTGGCGCGGCTGAAGCCGCTGACCGAGCACCTCGCCGGCAAGCTGATGGAAGCGGGCGAGATGAGCCTGAAGGAAGCGCTGTTCGAGATCCGCTCGTTCGAAGCGGCCTGCTTCAACTTCGATTCGAAGGTGGGCCTCAACGGCGCCACCGTGCAGGCGGCGCCGGACGCCGCCTGATCCCGGACCCAAGAGGAGTGAGTTGAGCGGGCGGCCTGCGGGCCGCCCGTTTTTTTACTTCTTGGCCGGGGCCTTGGGCGCGGGAGCCGCCGGGGCCGGCGCGGCGGCGCCGGTCTGCACGCCGAGGCGGCGGGCGAAGGCTTCGTCGAGCGCGCGCAGCTTGGGCGCCACTTCGGGCTTGAGGTCGGGCACCAGCTTGTTCACCAGCACGCGCTGCATCTCGCCGCCGAGGCCCGGAACTTGAGGTACACGGGCGATTCCATCATCGCCACCACCTGCTTGAGTTCTTCCTCGCTGAACTTCTCTTCCAGCAGCGGGCCGACGGTGGTCGGCGCCAGCTTGAGGGCGCGGTCGCGCACCAGCGGGTACGTCTCGTTCATGTACTTGTCGGCGTCCTGCTGCAGGCCCTTCGCCATCGCGTCGCGCTTGTCGGCGGGCACCGGTTCTGCAGGAACTCGACGGCGTTGGCCATCAGCTCGCTGGCGGGCTGCTTGGCGAGTTCGCGCGCCATGGTTTCGATGCCCGGCTGCTGGATCTTCAGGATCCGGGCAACCAGTTCTTTCTTGGCCGGGGTGGACTGGGCGTGCACGCCGGTGCAGGCCGCGACAAGGGCGGCCACGAGGAGGGTCTGCTTCAACATCGGCCGATCTTACCGGCCCGCCCGGGCGTAACCGGGGTTTTACGCGCCGGGCCCGCCGGACTTGCGGCCGCTCGACGCCTTCTTCGGGTTGCGGCGTGCCGGTTCCGCGGCTTCCGGCCGGGCCACCACCTCGGTGATGTCGTTGAGTTGCGAGCGCTTGCGGCCGTCGCGGTAGTGGTCCCAGCCTTCTTGGCCGGCCGGACGTGACGGCGAACGCGATGAGTCGGGGCAGCATGGGCGGATCTCCTGTTCGGGGTGACTGGGGCCATGCTGGCGCACCGCCCGCGCCGCGCGTGTAGTCGCACTCCGCACTCGCCGGCAGGAAAGGTCGCGCCGGACGGCTGCTGTCGCGCTTGTAGTGCGTCCTACACCAGCCGCGCGCGCGGTCGCACGGCACGGCGGTGGGCCGTCCTGCCGCGCCTGGAGCGGGCGCCGCCTACTCTGGAGCCATGGCAAGGAGGAACCGACCATGTCCGAAGATGCAGGCAAGAGCGCTACCGAACAACTCCTGATCCACCCGAGCCCGCCTCGGGAACGCAAGAACTGGTGCAACTGGCTGAACTGCAGCGAAGACGAGCTGGAGCACGCCGTGACCTACGTGGGCCACGATCCCGACAACGTCCGCCGTTTCCTGCGGCAGGCGCGCTGAGGGACGCCGGAGGTGCGGCCGGGGCCCTAGACTCTCCGGCTTGCACAGCGAACCCAATTCCCTGACCCTCGATGCCCCCGCCGCGCGCCGGTTGCTGCTGGTGCGCGCGATCGACGAGGTCGACACCCGGGCAAGCTGCTGAGCGAGGTCGAGCGCGAGCAGCTCGAGCGCGAAGCGGCGGAAGCCAGCCGCTCTGCCGGCGGCGAGCCGGATCCCGCGGCCTACCTGCATGCGCGATCGGAGCGCATCCTCGCCGCGGTCGACAACCGGAATCCGCAACTCGCTGCGGCCCAGCATCCCGAGGGCTGGCGCCGTTGGATCCTCTGGGGCCTCCCGCTGGCGGCATGCATCGTCGGCGCGGCCCTCGACCGCATCGACCATCCCGAGCAAGTCAACATGCTGTCGCCCCCGCTGCTGGGGGTGCTGTTCTGGAACATCGCGGCCTACCTCCTGCTGCTTGCGGCGCTGCTGTTCCATCGCGGGCTGCCGGGCGCGTTCGTGTCCGTGGCTCCAGCGCTGGTTCGCCGGCGTGCCCGGCGACGGCCGGCGCACGGGACGGCTGCGGCCGGACGTGCTCGGGCGCTTCCACTTGCACTGGCTGCGCGCGGCCGGCACGCAGCAGGCGCTGTGGGGCAAGACGCTGCTGCACCTCACCGCCGCGGGCTGGGCCCTCGGGCTGGGCCTGTCGATCGTGATCGGCGGGCTGGTGCGCCAGTACCGCGTGGGCTGGGAAAGCACGCTGCTCGACCTCGGCCAGTGCATGCGTTCCTCTCGGTCCTGTTCGCGCCCGTGGTCGCGTTGCTGCCCTTCGACGGCTTCAGCGCCGCGGACCTCCAGCGCATGGCGTTCGCTGCCGGCACCGGCGTGGGCGTGGACGAGGCGCGGCGCTGGGTCTGGATGTACCTTGCCCTGCTCGCGCTCGTGGTGGTGGCGCCGCGCCTGCTGCTGGCGGCATGGGCTGCGTTCCGCGGCCACCGGCTCGGGCAGGCAGTCCGCATCAACCTGGGCGATCCCTACTTCGTCGAGGTGCTGGCCCGCGTGCGGCCGGTGCACGTCACCGTCGGCATCGTGGCCGCCGCCCCCGCGATGCGGGAGCCTTTGCAGCGGATGCTGGGGCAGGCCGCGGACGCGCCGCCACCGCCGGACGGCGGACCCCGGACCGTGATGGCAACGCCGAAGGGCGACACACTGCGGTTCTTCGACATTCCTGCCGGCACGCGGATCGAAGCCCCCGCGCGGCCGCCCCCGGCGCGCAACTGGCTGCAAGCCAGGCTGCGTGGACGCACCGCGGCCGGCGCCCGGCCCGACGCCTTGCAGCGCTCCATGGCGGCCACCGACCTCGTGGTGTTGCTGGCAGCGCAGCCGGCCGACGCGGAGCAGGGCGCCGACCTGCTGCGCGCGCTGCAGCGCCCCGCGCTGGTCCCGCGCCCGCTGGCAGCGTCGCAGCTTGCGAGGACGCCCTGCGCAGCACCGGCGTCGATGCGCGGGTGCTGGGCCCGAACACGCCACCGCGCACTGGCTGAAGGACGGCAACCTGCTGTACGCGCTGGCGGGCAAGCTCGCACCGCGCCAGCAGGCCGGCTTCCAGCGCCTGCAGGCGGCCCGAACGCGCGCAACGAGCGGCGCTTCACCGATGCGATGCAGTTGCTGGCGCGCCTGCTGGCCCGCGCCGCGCGCGAGACGGAGGAAGTGGCCGCGCCGTCGGGCGGCTTGCTGCAACTGGTGAACGCCGCCGACCGCGAGGCCGCGCAGCGCGCGCGCGAAGGCGCGGCGCGCGCCGTGCTGGAGCGGCTGCGCGTGCAGGAAACGAACATGCTGGCCGACCTGAACGGCTGCATGGCATGCAACTGCCGCCCGCGCGGCTCGCGACGGCGCGCCACGACGATCCGTTCACCTTGCAGCGCCCGCTCGACGTGCGGCAGGCGGGCGTGGCCGGCGCGGGCAGCGGCGCCGCGATGGGCGCGGGCATCGACCTGATGGTCGGCGGACTCACGCTGGGCGCCGCCGCGGCCCTTGGCGCCGTCATCGGCGGTGGGGCCGCCACGGTGGCTGCCGCATGGCGCAACCGGGCGACGGCCGCGGGGCGCCCGCAGCTGCAATTGAGCGACGAGATGCTGCTGTCCCCGGCCGAGAGCGCGTTGCTGGCCTACCGCGGCGGTGGCGGACCGCACCGGCGCGGCGGCGGTCGAGGTACCGGCCGCCCGGCGCGGCGAGGTGGTGGGTGCGGTGGCGGCCCGGCGCGAGGCGCTGGCCGCGTTGTGGCTGCAGGCCCGCAACGCGCTGGACGAGGAGGGCATGGCGCGCCTGCTGTCGCAGGAGCTGGCCGGCATCGCGCGCGGCCTGCTCGGACGGCTATAGCGCCTCGTCGCGGGCCGACTTGGCCGAGGCCGCGGCCCGCAGCAGTTCTTCCACCGCCGCCAGTTCGGCGGGCTTCGTCAGGTGCCGGTCGAAGCCCGCGTCGCGCGTCTTCTGCCGGTCGTCTTCCGTGCCCCAGCCGGTCAGCGCCACCAGCAGCGTCTTCTGCAGCGCCGGCATGGCGCGCAGCGAGCGCGCGACGTCGTAGCCGCTGACATCGGGCAGGCCGATGTCGAGGAACACCACGTCGGGCGGCCGCGCCTGCGCCATGGCCAGCCCCTGCTTGCCGCTGTGCGCGATGCGCGAGGCGTGGCCTTCCATCTCCAGCAGCACGCCGAGGCTGTCGGCGGCATCCTTGTTGTCGTCCACCACCAGCACGTCGAGCTGTCCGGGCACGCGGCTGGCGGCCGCCGCCCGGGCGCCCGGCAGGCCGCCCGCCGCCGATGGCTGCAGCAACGGCAGCCGCACGGTGAAGGTGCTGCCCTTGCCGGGCCCGGGGCTCTCCGCCGAGATGCTGCCGCCGTGCAGCACCACCGTGCTCTGCACCAGCGACAGGCCGATGCCGAGCCCGCCCTGTGGCCGGCCTTCGCCGCCGGAGACCTGCGCGAACATCTCGAACACCTTCGACAGCGCCTCGGGCGCCAGGCCGATGCCGGTGTCGCGCACCGACAGGACGGCGTCGTCACCGTCGCGCCGCACCTGCAGCCAGATCGTGCCGCCCGGGAGCGTGTACTTGGCGGCGTTGTTCAGGAGGTTGCTGACCACCTGCGCGATGCGCGTCGGGTCGGCGTCCATCGGCATCGGGCCGGTGGGCAGGTCGATGTGCACCTTGTGGCCGGCGCTGTCGATCAGCGAGCCGCTGGTCTCGACCGCGGTCGCCACCACTTCCAGCAGGTCCATCGGGCGGCGCCGCAGTTCCACCTTGCCGGTGCTGATGCGCGCCACGTCCAGCAGGTCGTCGACGAGGTGCACCATGTGCTGCACCTGCCGTTCCATCATCTGCCGCGTCTTCTCGACCAGCTCGGGCTTGCCGCCGGCCATGCGCATCAGGTGCAGCCCGTTGCTCAGGGGCGCGAGCGGATTGCGCAGCTCGTGCGCCAGCGTCGCCAGAACTCGGTCTTGCGCTTGTTGATCTGCGCCAGTTCCTCGGCCAGGCGGCGGAGGTCCTGTTCGGCCAGCAGGCGCTGCGTGATGTCGGAGAAGATCACCGCCACCGGTCGCTGCCCTCGCCGCCGAGCCGCGCCGCGTAGACGTCGAACCAGCGGTTCATCGCCTTCGCCTCCTCGACGAAGCGGGTGGACTCGCCGGTGCGCGCCACGCGGTCGTAGATGTCGAACCAGTGCTGGTCGTGGCCGGGCACCATCTCGCGCATGGTGCGGCCCACCGCGTCGCGCATGCCCGTGTGCTGCGCGAAAGCCTCGTTGGCCTCCTCGAAGCGGTAGTCCTGCACGCGGCCGTCGGCATCGCGCAGCAACCGGATCACGCAGAAGCCTTCGTCGATCGACTCGAACAGCGTGCGGTAGCGCTCCTCCTTGGCCTCGAGCCGGCGCTCGAAGTCGCGGCGCTCGCGCGCGCGCAACTCCTCCTTGCTGCGATAGAGCTCCACGAACACGCCGACCTTGGCCAGCAGCACCTGCGTGCGCAGGGGCTTGGCCAGAAGTCGACCGCGCCCAGCGCGTACGCGGACATCATGGCTTCGTCGGGGTCGTCGCCCGCGGTGACGAACAGGATCGGCGTGAATCGGGTGCGAGGCCGGGCGCGGATCTCGCGCGCGACCTCGAAACCGTCCATGCCGGGCATGCGCACGTCGAGGAGCACGGCGGCGTAGTCGCGCTGCTCCAGCGCGGCCAGCGCCTGCGGCCCGGACACCGCCCGCACCATGTTCACATGCAGCGGCTCCGGGGCGGCTTCCAGCGCCAGCAGGTTGGCCGGCTGGTCATCGACGATCAGGACGTTGGCGGGGATGGCGGTGTATGGCACGTGTCAGGGCGCGAGTCTAAGACCGATTCGGTGCGCGCCGGGCCGTTGCACGGCCGTTGGCGGACTTGTCCGGCACGCGTGCCGGACAACACCCCGTGGGCCCGCAGGACTTCGTCCTACGGCAGAGCCAGGGGCCCATGCGCGACCATGGGCCCGGGCACGTGGCGTGCCCATGCCTTGGAATCTTCCACCCGGCCGCGTGCCGGGTGTTTTTTCGCCCCCACACCATGAGACTGCGCGCCCGCAACCGGATCGAGATGCACTGCGAGGACGATTGCCCGGTCGTCGCGATGCTGCGCCCGCGCAGCGGCGACGCGCAGTGGCTGGTGGCCGAGCGCTACGACATCACGCCGTGGGTGCCGGCCACGGAATACGTCGATTCCTTCGGCAACCTGTGCCAGCGCTTCACGCTGCCCCGGGTGACAGCAGCATCACGGTGGAAACCGAGATCGAGGTGGCCGACCAGATCGACGTCGACCGCCGCGCGCCGCAGGTCCCGGCGGCGCAACTCCCCGACGAAACACTGGCGTACCTGCTGCAAAGCCGCTACTGCCCGAGCGACATGATGGAGGAGCGCGCGCGCAAGATCGTGCAGGGCTGCGCGCCCGGCTATCCGCAGGCCGAACGCATCCGGGAGTGGGTGCGCGAGAACATCAAGTACCGGTACGGCGTCAGCGAGTCGAGCACTTGCGCCATGCGGACGCTGGAGCAGGGCGCCGGCGTCTGCCGCGACTTCGCGCACGTGGGCGTGGCCCTGTGCCGCAGCCTGACGCTGCCGGCGCGCGTGGTCGTCGGCTACCTGCACGAGCTCGACCCGATGGACATGCACGCCTGGTACGAGGTGTTCCCGGGCGGCCGCTGGTATGCGTTCGACGCCACGCAGGACGCGCCGCGCGGCGGCCGCATCGTGGTGGCGCACGGGCGCGACGCCGCCGACGTCGCCTTCCTCTCCAGCTATGGCACGCTGGAGATCACGAAGATGGAAGTGAGCGTCGTCCCCGCCTGAGGCGCCCGCTTCAGAGCAGCGAAGGCTGCGCCGGCGCAGCTTCGGCCGGGCCGTGCGCGATCAGCGATGCGTCGGGCAGGCGCACCAGTCCGGGGGCCTGCGCCGCGTCGCCCTGCAGCCACTGCGCCCAGTGCTCGCGCTCCACCGGGATCACGGCGCGCTTGTCCTGCGCATCGGGCGGCAGCGACGGGTCCGGCTTGTGCATCCGGTTCAGGACCGGATGCGCGTCGCAGTTCTGCGTGAGCATCGTGTAGCTGGGGACCAACTCGCCGGTCGCCGGGTCGGTCCATTCGGTCCAGAGGCCGGCCAGCGCCCACGGCTGCCCGTCGCGGCGCGCGAAGCGCCACCACACGTTGCGCCCGCTTTCCCAGTTCGGTTCGTCGTAGTCGATCGCGGGGATCAGGCAGCGCTGGCCGCGCGCCCACGGCGTCTTGAAGCTGGGCGCCGTCGCGGCGGTCTCGATGCGGCAGTTGTTGGTGCTGATCGGCCGCCCGCCCGTCCCCGTGGGGCGCCGCGTCTTGCTGAACCACGGGATCAGGCCCCATTGGCCGACGACGGCGCCGCCGGCGTGGATGAAGGGCCCTTGCTGCAGCGGACCGATGCCGGTCGTCGCGTACAAGGGCTGCGCCTCCTCGATCAGCGTGAAGCCGAAGACATCGCGGATGACGGTGACGCTGACGGCGCGGTAGCGATTGCACATCCGCCCGATTGTCGCGCGCCCAAAGAAAAAGGGCCGGCAAGCCGGCCCCGTTCCCCGGAGAAAAGCGCGTGCCCTGCGCTTACTTCTTCTCGGCGACCTTGTCGTCGCGGTCCTTCGCGGGCGTCACGTCGATCTTCGGCACCGTCAGCGTTTCCTTCTCGGTGTAGACGCCGACCTTCGGCACTTCCACTTCCTTCTTCTCGGTCGTCACGTCGACCTTGGGGGCATCGACGTCGTACTTCGGCAGGGTGACCTGCCCTTCCTGCGTCTTCGACACTTCGTACTTCGGCACGTCGACGCTGCCTTCCCGGGTCTTCTGCACGTCGCAGCCGACGAGGGCGAACGAAGCGGCGGCGACGGCGGCGAGGACGAAAGAGGTTTTACGCATGTTCAGACTCCCTGTGTAGTTGGTGTGGTGAATTCTGGGGTCCGAACGAAAGCCCGGCTGTAAGACCGGGACGGCAGGCGCCGTCCGCAAAGGCCCTAGGTGGCGACAGCCGGGCCCGACAGGACCTGCGACAGCCGGGCATGCACCTCTGCCGGGTCGGCGGGCTTGACGAGGTGCGCGGCGAAGCCGGCCCGCCGGGACTCCAGCCGGTCCTGCTCCTGCCCGTAGCCGCTGAGGGCCAGCACCGGCAGCCGGCCCGACAGCGCGCGGCCCACGTCGATGCCGCTGCCATCGGGCAGCCCGAGGTCGGTCAGCACGGCGTCGAAATCGCCGTCGTTCGCCACGCGCAGCGCGTCGGCGCAGGTGCCCACGTGTTCCACCACGTACCCGTACTCCTCGAGGCACATCGCCAGCGCCAGCGCGGCGTCCTCGTTGTCTTCCACCAGCAGCACCCGCTTGCGGCCGCCGCCCGCGGTTTCGCCCGGCGCCGCGACCATCGACGGCGCGCTCGCGCTGGCCTCGCACGGCATGGCGATGGTGAAGGTGGAGCCGCGGCCGCGGCCCTCGCTGTCCGCCCGGATCTCGCCGCCATGTTGCGTCATCAGGCCGTGCGCGATGGCCAGCCCGAGCCCGAGTCCGCCGTAGGTGCGGGAGACCTCGGCATCGGCCTGTTCGAACGGGCTGAAGATGCGCGGCAGGGCGTCGGCCGCGATGCCGATGCCGGTGTCGGTGCAGGACAGCGCGAAGCGGCCGTCGCTGCTGGACGTATGCACCGTCACCCGTCCGCCCTGCGGCGTGAACTTGACCGCGTTGCGGATGATGTTCCACAGCACCTGCTGCATGCGGGCCTGGTCGGCGTTCACCCAAGGGCACTCCGCTTCCAGCCGCAGCTCGAGGCGCACCTGCTTTTCCTGCACGGCGTCGTCGACCATCGCGGCGACGGCGCGCGCGAGCTGGTGCATGTCGACGCTCTCGCGGTGCAGGCTGACCTTGCCCGAGCTGATGGCGGTGAGGTCCAGCAGGTCGTCGATCAGCCGCGCTTCCAGCGCCACGTTGCGGCGGATCATGGGCAGCAGGTCGCGATGGCGGTCTTCGACGCGCGCCGTGCGCTCCAGGATGTGCACCGCCGTCGTGATCGGCGCGAGCGGCGTGCGCAGCTCGTGCGACAGCACCGCCAGGAAGCGGTCCTTGGAGCGGTTCGCGCGGTCGGCTTCCTCCTTGGCGGCGCGCAAAGTTTCCGAAGCGAGGTAGGCCTCGGTGGCGTCGTGCACCAGCTTGCAGAAGCCGCCGGGGCGCCCGTTCTCGTCCTCCAGCGCCGTCACCGCGCCCTCGGCCCAGAGCCGCCGGCCGTCGCGCGCCACCATCCAGCAGTTGTCGCCGGCCTTGCCGCGGCTGCGGGCTTCGCGCAGTTCGGCCTGCAGCGCGGCGTCCGGATCGGGACCGGGGAACAGCACGCTGGCCGAGCGGCCGACGATCTCCTGCGAGTCGTAGCCGAAGATGCTGCCGGCGGCGCGGTTCCAGAACTGCACGCGGCCGGCGTCGTCCAGCAGGATGACGGCGTAGTCGCGCATCGCGTCGACGATGCGGGCGAAGGTGATGTCCGCGTGGCGCAGCTGGCGTTCCGCCAGCGCGCGGGCTGGCGCTCGTCGGCTTCGCGCAGCGCGCGCCGCAGCACCGGCCCGAGCCGCTCCATGCGCGCCTTGCCCACGTAGTCGGTCGCGCCGCGCCGCAGCAGTTCGACCGCGTTGTCCTCGCCGATCACGCCGGACACGAACACGAAGGGCAGCTGCGGGGCGATGCGGTTGCGGTGCTCGGGGCGTCGGCGCCGCTGAAGCCGGACAGCTCGTAGTCGGAGAGGATCAGGTCCCAGCCGCCGCGCTCCAGCGCCTCGGTGAAGTTCGCCTCGTCGCGCACCAGTTCCGGCGCACTTGCGGATAGAGCCGCTGCAGTTGCAGCTGCAGCAGTTCGGCGTCGAGGCGTGAATCCTCCAGCAGCAGGGCCCGCAGCGCGCGCGAATCCGGGGTGATGGCGTCATTCATGGCGCCGCCTCGTGCGCGACGACCCCGGCGGCGGCTCGTTCAGCACGGCCCAGAAGATGCCGAGGTCGGCGATCGCTTCGACGAACTGCTTGAACTCCACCGGCTTGACCACGTACGCGTTCACGCCCAGCTGGTAGCTGCGCAGCACGTCGGTCTCTTCGTGCGAGGAGGTCAGCATCACCACGGGGACGCTGCGCAAACCCTCCGTGGAGCGCACCACCTGCAGCACTTCGAGGCCGTTGACCTTCGGCAGCTTCAGGTCGAGCAGCACCACCGCCGGATTGCCCTCGGGCCGGTCGGCGTACGGGCCTTGCCGCTGCAGGTACTCGAGCGCCGCCTCGCCGTCCCGCACGATCACCACCTCGTTGGCGAGCTGGCTGCGTTCGAGGGCGACCAGGGTGAGTTCGAGGTCGCGCGGGTCGTCTTCGACCAGCAGGATGGGCTTGAGCATCAGGAAGACTCCTCTGTGCGGCGGTTGTTGTCGTTGTGGGGGGCGGGGGGCAGCACGAAGCCGAAGGTCGCGCCGCGGTCGGGTTCGCCGCGCGCCCAGACCCGGCCGCCGTGGCGTTCGACGATGCGCTTGACGTTGGCCGGCCGATGCCGGTGCCGTCGAAATCCTCGACCCGGTGCAGCCGCTGGAACACGCCGAACAGCTTGCCGACGTACTTCATGGGAAAGCCCACGCCATTGTCCGAGACCTCGAGGCCGACGCCATCGGGCTCGTGCACGGCGACGATCCGGATGCGCGCCGGGTCGCGGCCGCGCGTGTACTTGGCCGCGTTGGCCACCAGGTTGCGAACCGCCACCTGCAGCAGCAGCGGGTCGGCCCACAGCACCGGCAACGGCGTGGCGACGTCCCATTCGATGCGGCGGTCGCGCTCCTGGCGTCCGACTTCATCGACGAGGTCCTCGACCAGCATGGCGGCATCGACGCGGGTGGGCTTGAGCCCGGAGCGGCCCATGCGCGAGAAATCGAGCAGCGCGTCCACCAGCTGGCCGGCGTACGAAGCAGCGTCCTTCACGTGTTTCAGGTAGCGGTGGGCGCGCTCGTCGAGCCGGTCGGTGTTGTCGGCCAGCACGAGGTCGACATAGCCGGCGATGTGCCGCATCGGTGCGCGCAGGTCGTGCGAAACGGTGTAGCTGAAGGCTTCCAGTTCCTTGTTGACGCGTCCGAGCTCGATCGCGTGGCCCGCGAGCTCCTCGGCGCGGCGCAGCACCAGCGCGATCAGCGCCTGCCGGAGTTCGCTCACGGCGGCCTGCTGCGCGGGCAGCCAGGCTTCGCTGCGGCCCCGCACCTTTTCCTGCCAGCTCTCGAAGCTCAGGCGCGGATGGATGCGCCCGCTCGGCCCCGGCAGGCCCTTGCGCGGGTCGCCGGCCCACTGGATGGTCTGGATCAGTTCCGGGCGGAACCACAGCACCACGTGCCGGTGCACCTGCGAGATCGAGATGGCGAGCACGCCGGCGCAGGCGGGCAGCAGCGGCTCGCCGCGCGCGTACACCTCGGAGAGCCGGTCGGTGCAGAAGACGTCTTCGCCGCGCGCGGCGATCCAGTGCGCCAGTTCGCGCACCTGCTGCTCGTCAGGCGCCTGCCCGATGCGCCAGCAGGCGTCGTTGAGGACCACGGCCGCGCCGGTCGCGCCGGCCAGCTCGGGCAGCGCCAGTTGCGGATCCACCAGGCGCTCCAGCGTGCCGTCCGACTCGGCCATCAGCGCGACCAGCCGCAGCACGCGCTGGTGCAGCGCCAGCCGCTGCGCCACGTCGGCGTTGTCTTCCGGGCCTGCACCTGCAGCGACAGCAGGCGGCCGAGGTGCTCGCAGGCCACGCGCGTCTGGAAAGGCAGGTGCCGGGCTTCGTGGTTGTGGCAGGACACCAGGCCCCAGAGTTCGCCGCGCACCACGATCGACACCGACATGGACGCCGGGGTGCCCATGTTGCGCATGTACTCCGGGTGCACCGGCGAGACGCTGCGCAGGGCGGCGAAGCTCAGGTCCAGCCCCGCCGGGTCCGGTTCGCCGGCCGCCGCCACCAGCGGCACGGGCGTGTAGTGGGCGTCGGGAATCAGCCGGATGTGGTTGACGCGATAGAGCTCGCGCGCCTGCGCCGGCACGTCGGTGGCGGGGAAGCGGTGGCCGGCGTACGAGGCGTAGCCGGGGTCGAGACGTTCGGCCAGCACCTCGCCGTGGCCGTCGGCATCGAAGCGGTAGACGAGGCAGCGCCCGAAGCCGGTCAGGCGCTTCATCTCCTGCGCCACGCGCTCGCACAGCGCGGGCACGGACGGGGCCGCCTGCAGCAGCGGCAGCATGTCGCGGGCGACGGCGTAGATCGGCGCGTGCATGCTGGCGGCGGGGCCGCCGGGCTCGTACTCGACGACGATGCAGTCGCCCTGGCGGTGCGCCGCGGCGTCGTGCGTGCGGCCGTCGAGCGGCAGCGTGCCCACCCGCCGGCCCGCGTCCCGGTTCCAGCGGCATTTCGGCGGTCGGAAGCATCGCGAGCGCGTCCCGCACCGCCGCTTCGCTTCTCCAGTTCGCGCTGTAGGCAAGCAGTCGGCCGTCGGTGGCCGACAGCACGGCCAGCCGCCCGTGCGGCTGGATGGCGCCCGGCACGCGGATCGGTTCCGTGGCGCACTGCGCCAGGTCAGGCAAGGGCAGGGCGCTCATGGAGTTCGTGTTCGAACGCGGCGGACAGCGCGTCGAAAGTGGCTTGCGCGGCGAGGCATGCGGCCTCGATGTTCTGCGCGCGCGGGAGTTGTTCGGCGAGCAGCGCCCGGAATTCGCGCCACATGCCGCCGGTGGCCGGGCCCCAGCCGTGGAAGTAGGCGGCCCCGTGCGCCGGCCCCCAGCCCTGCGCCGCCAGTGCCCGCGTGATGACCTGGCCGCCGAGCGCGGAGCCTTCCATCACGTAGAGCGAGCCCCGGGCGGCGGCGGGTCCCGCCAGTCCGGCGCCGCGGGGCGCAGGGCGAGCGGCCGCAGCCCGAGCGCGCACAGGTCGGAAGCCGGGAATGGCCGTCGCGAGCGGTGTTGCAGCCAGCCGCGGAATCGCTGCGGGAGCGCTGCGGCCACGGCCGCTTCCCAAGGGCCGAGGAACGCGTCGAACACCTGCAGCACCCGCGCGTAGTGCGCGGGGTCGGCCATGCGGCCGAGGTCCATCTGGCGGTCGATGCGGTCGTGGCGGGTGCGCGTGGCGCCCCGCAACGCGGCAAGGGCCCGGTCCGGGAGGATGTCCGGTTCAACGGCGGGGGCGGTGGACTTCAAGTGGCGTGCGGCGGGGTGGTAGCCACGGCGATGCCGGGCCCGGAGGCCGCAATCCTGTCATCACCTCGGCCGCAAGAATGTAGGACAACTGCGCACCGTGCGGGCGGGGCGTCCTGCCAACCACGTTCGTCTCACATCCGGTGTGAAGCCGATGTGCGTCGGCGCCTCAAGGGCGTTGCGCAGTGGCCGGATCGTCGGCTTCGGGCGGCCTCTCGGGCTCCTTGCGGCTGTCCTCCAGCTTGCGCAGGCTTTCCAGCGCGCTGGCCGAGCCTTCGCCGCTGTGCTGGTTGTGGGGCCGGCGGGTTTCTTCTCCTCCGGCGCGCTGCCGGGGCGCTTCGCCGCGGCGCGCTCTGTTTCGTTCACTGCATGGCACCTGTGGCTGTCTGTGGTGCGAGTGTGCAGTTCGCACGGTACCGGGGTGTCAGCCCGCGGACGGCGCCGTGGTAGGACAATGCCGCACCACGCGCGACGCAAGGCAAGGGAAACATCATGGACTCCACTCTGGCTGCGGACCTTTTCCATTCGGCCGGAATGCGCTCCTTGCGGGCCGACCTGGCATTGGCGTTGCGCGCCGCGGCGCACCATGGGCTCGGCGAAGGCGTCTGCAACCACTTCAGCGTGGAGGTGCCGGGCCGCCCCGACTGGTTCCTGCTGAATCCGCGCGGCCTGCACTGGAGCGAGGTCCGGGGCGAGGACATCGTGCTGATCGACGCGGAGGGGCGCGTGCTGGCCGGTGCCCATCCCGTGGAGCCCACCGCCATGTTCATCCACGGCGCCGTGCACCGCATCGCTGGCAAGGCCTGCGTGATGCACACGCACATGCCCTACGCCACGGCGCTGACGCTCACCGCGGCGCGGGCGCTGGACACGACGCTGTCGCAGAACGCGATGCGCTTCCACGGGCGGGTCGCCGTCGACGCCGCGTACAACGGGCTCGCGCTCGACGCGGGCGAGGGCGAGCGCATCGCGCGCGCCATGCACGGCGCCGACGTGGTGTTCCTCGGCAACCACGGCGTGGTGGTCTGCGGCGCGCGGGTGGACCATGCCTTCGACGACCTGTACTACCGGAGCGCGCCTGCATGGCGCAGGTGCTGGCCGCCTCCACCGGGCAGCCGTTGCTGCCGGTGGCGCCGGAGCTGGCCGCGCGCGTCGCCGCCCAGACCCTCGGCGAACGCATGCAGTCGGAGCTGTTCTTCGAAAGCCTGCGCCGGCTGTTGCCCTGACTCAGGGCGCCGGCGCCCGCGCGGCCGGGCCGGCCAGTGCGGCGCAGTCGGGCGAAGGCGCTGAGTTCGGTGTTCTTGTCGAAGGCCGCATCGGCGCCGAGCTTGATGCAGTGGGCGCGGATGCCGGGCGTGACGAAGTTGCTGAAGACGACCACGCGCGCAGTGGGCGACGTGCGGCGGCACCGGCTGATGACGCTCATGCCGCTACCCCGGTCCAGGACGAGGTCGATCACGGCCAGTCCCATTCCCCGGGGTGCCGCTCGAGCCACGCCAAGGCTTCCGCCTCCGTGGAGTGCACGGCACGCATGTGGAAATCGCCGAGACCCTGGAGCATCTGCGCCATGGCGCTCTGGATGCTCTTCATGTCCTCGACCAGGAACACTTCAACTGCCAACGATCGCTCCCCAACGCCGCACCCTGCGCGGTCCCAGCACATCCGTTGCGAATCTAGGCAACATCGGCAGGGACGGATGTAGGACGGGAAGCCTTCCGGCAGAGCCGCCGCTTACTGGACGCTGCTGGTCGCGGGCGCGGAAGCGGTGACGGGCTCGCTGAGCGCGCGCGTCCAGCCCCGGCCCGCCACGTAGCGCGCGGTCTGCACCTCGTTGTCCGCGAAGCCGCTCGGCCATTGGGCGAAGGCATTGCCTTGCGCATCCATGTGCAGCTGCGGGGCGGCCGCGCCGGCCAGCCGGGAAGGCGGCCGCGGCAGCGCGCCGGGCATCACGTCGGGCACGCTCCAGCCCGCGGTGGGGTCGAAGCGGCTGAAGCGCAGGCTCTGGATGCTGCCGATGGTGTGCTGCCACACCGCGAGCGCCGCACCACGCCATTGCCGGCGAGCTGCGGACGGCCCGCCTCGCCGTAGATCTCCTCGAGCGGCACCGAGGGCGTCCAGCCGCCCGCCGCGGTGAACGACGAAGTGACGACACGGCGGTCCTGCTCCCACACCGCGACGGCGGCATCCGGGCCTGCCATGACGACGTCGGCGTTGGCGCCGCGCGGCGCGGGCGGGCGCGGGATGGCCCGGCCCTGCGAATCGACGCGTGGCGCTGAAGCGGCGGGCCGCGGCGCGCTGCCGGCGCCGCCGAGCACGTGGGTGGAACTGCCGGCCGCCTGCTGGCCCTTGTCGCCGCAGCCCGCGAGGCCGGCGACGAGCAGGCCGAAGGCCAGCGCGCGCAGGGCACCTTGCAACTTCATGGGCGTGCTTCTCCCGGCGGGATGGCGCTCACCCGCTCTTGCGGCGCGTGGCGGGCTTGGCGGTGGCACGCGCGGTCGCGGGCGCCTTGCGCGCTGCGGCCTTGCGCACCGGCGGCGCGTCGTCGTTGGCAGCGGCCTGCGTGGCCCGCGCCGCGGTCTTGCGCGTGGGCGCCGGGGCCGGCGCGGACGCGTTGCCCTTCAGGCTGCGGCGCAGCAGTTCGGTCAGGTCGATCACCTCGGCGCCCGCGGACACTTCCTCGCCCGGCAGCGGCGCCACGGCCTTCAGGCCGCCGTCGCGTGCCTTCTGCTCCACCAGTTCCATCAGCTTCTCGCGGAATTCATCGTGGAACAGGTCGGGCTGCCATTCGCCGGCCATCGCCTCGACCAGCTGCTCCGCCATCTTCAGTTCGGCCGCGCTGACGGTGACGTCTTCGCCCGGCCAGGCGAGTCCGGCCACGTCGCGCACTTCGTCTTCCCATCGCAGCAGGTTCAGCACCAGCCCGTGGCCGCGCGGGATGAGCGCGGCGAGGTGCTGCTTGGTGGAGATCACCACCCGCGCGATACCGACCTTGCCGGTGCGCTCCAGCGTTTCGCGCAGCAGGGCGAACGGCTTCTGGCCGCCCTTGCCGCCGGGGCTGACGTAGTAGGCCTTGTTGAAATAGACGGTGGGGATCTGGTCGCGCTCGACGAAGGCTTCGATGTCGATCGTGCCGGTCGTCTTCGGCAGGGCGGCCTTGATCTCGTCGGGCGTGAGCACGACGTACTGGTCCTTCTCCACCTCGAAGCCCTTGACGATCTCCTCGCGCGCCATCGTGTCGCCGGTGGCCTTGTTCACCTGCTTGTTGCCGACCGGGCTCATGGTCTGCTTGTCCAGCAGGTTGAACTTCATGCGGTTCTCGGCGGTGGCCGAGTGCAGGGTCACGGGGATGTGGACCAGGCCGAAGCTGATGGCGCCCTTCCAGAGGGTGCGGGAGCTGGTGGGTGCGGGCATGCGGATTTCCTTGGGTGCCCCGCCACGGTAGAGGCCGTGCCGGGCGGGCGCTGTAGGACGGCGCAGGAAGCGGGTGCAGGGCCGGCGCGCCGCCGGCCGGGCGGCATCAGGGGCAGACCACCGGCCGCCCTGCTGCGTGCAGAGGCCGTTGGGTCCCGCGAGGTTGGGGCCGACGGGGCGCAGCCGGCCGCCGTCGTTGGTCCAGCAGCCGCCGGCGTCGCAATGCGCTGGGGTGGCCGGGCGGTCGATCGCCACCGGCGGCGGCGGGAGGCGCGGCAAGGCCAGCGTTTCGGCCGGGGGCGGTGGCGTGATCGCGGGCGGCGGCACCGCGATGGGCGCCTGCAGCACGCGCGCGCTGCGACCGCCGCCCGCGCCGCCGCCCGGCAGGCCTGCGCGGCCTGGCTGCGCAACGCGCCGACCCGCGCCCCGCGTGGATCCGCTGTGCGGGCCCCGTCCAGCGTGGCCAGGGGCCGGCCGCAAGCGGGGGACTTGAGGGGATCGCCGGCCTGCGCCGCGACCCAGCACGGCGCGGCCAGCAGCAACAGGGCGGGGAGAATCTTCATGGTTGCGTTCGCGTCCTTGTCCGACAGGGGAGGGGAGGGCCGAGCCTTAACTTCGGCGGGATGAAATCGTCCGATACCCGTTCCAGCCGCGCCAAGCTCGGGGAACGCCCGACGTCGTCGGTGCCGGCCAAGCCGGACCACGGCGAGAACTCCGCCAGCACCATCGTGGAAGCGCCGTTGAAGCCCAAGCGCGGCCGCCTCGATGCGCACGACTTTCCCGACGGGGGCGGCAGCGGCGGCGCCGAGTCCTTCAGCCGCCGCCGCCTGCGCGGCAAGCCCTAGGGCTTGTCCTTCTCCACGCCGCCGTCCTTGTCCTTGAGGTACCCCGCCTGGTTGACGCCCTTGCCGGCGCGGCCTTCGTTTTCCGGTCGCGGCCCGGGTCGGTGTCCGGCGGACCCCGCTGGCGCCGCCGGCACAGGGCGCCCCCTTTCCTCGATCTCGGGCAGGTGCGTGTCACCGGTGGCCTTGGCGTTGTTCTTGGCATCTGGCATGGAAACTCCTTCAATCGACTTCGATGTTTTTCAATCTACGCCCGGGCTGGCGGCGCCTGTGTAGGATGGAACCGCTCCCATGAAGATCGCAACCTTCAACGTCAACGGCATCAAGACGCGGCTGCCGCACCTGCTGGAGTGGCTGCGGCGGGAACAGCCCGACGTGGCCTGCCTGCAGGAACTGAAATCGCTGGACGAGGGCTTCCCGGAGGCCGCGATTCGCGAGGCGGGCTATGGCGCGATCTGGAAAGGCCAGCGTTCGTGGAACGGCGTGGCCATCCTCGCGCGCGGCGCGGACCCGGTGGAGGTCCGGCGCGAACTGCCCGGCGACCCGGGCGACGACCACAGCCGCTACCTCGAAGCAGCGGTCGACGGCATCGTCGTCGCCTGCCTCTACCTGCCCAACGGCAATCCGCAACCGGGGCCCAAGTTCGATTACAAGCTCGCGTGGTTCGAGCGCCTGCTGCGGCATGCCGCCACGCTGGTCGATTGCGGTCATCCGGTCGTGATGGCCGGCGACTACAACGTGGTGCCGACCGACTTCGACATCTACAACCCGAAGTCGTGGCGCAAGGACGCGCTGCTGCAGCCGGAAACCCGCGCCTGCTACGAGCGCCTGCTGGCGCAGGGCTGGACGGACTCGCTCCGGCACCTGCATCCCGAGGAAGCGGTCTACACGTTCTGGGATTATTTCCGGCAGCACTGGGAGCACAACTCCGGCCTGCGGATCGACCACCTGCTGTTGAATCCGCAGCTGGCGCCTGCGCTGAAGGCAGCGGGGGTGGACCGGTGGGTGCGCGGGCTGGAGAAGGCCAGCGACCACGCGCCCACGTGGATCGACCTCGACCTCAAGAAGCTGCCGAAAGCGGCCCGCGCCAGGCGCTCGACGTAGGCAAATCACTTACCGGGCCGGGCAGTATTTCCTAAATCTTTCGATGGTCGACGTGGTTTCATTTGCTTACTCAGGATACAGGGAAGCGACATGGAACCCATCACCGACCACGCCTTGCTGCTCGAGGCCCTCTCGGACAAGGTTCTGCACCAGTTGCCGCCCTCGGTGTGGAAAGACCTGTTCCTCGGCGAGGGCCGCAACAGCATCCATTTCGAACAGCGCCAGCTGACGCTGGTGCATGCCGACGCCGCGCTGCCGGCCGACGAAGGCGCCACGTGGGCCGCGTTCCGCCGGGAACTGCAGCGGCTCGCCGCGCGCTACCACGGCCGGCTGGATCCTTACGTGCATGCCACGGCGCTCGCCACCTTCGAAGACCCGGCCGCCGCCGTCCGCATGGGCATGGCGCTGCAGCGCGCAGCCACCGGGCTCGGCCTGCGGGTGGGCGTGGTCAGCGGCCGCTGCACGCTCGCCTTCTTCCGCGCCCGGGGCCGGCTGTGGTGCACGCCGCTGGGCGCGCAGCCGCAGCGCGCGGCCCGCGTGGCCGCCAGCGCCGCAGCGGGTGGCGTCGTGATTTCCCCGGAGACCTATGGCTCCGTCGACGTGCCAAGACCGCGGCGCCGACTCGCCGGACTTCCGTGATTCGGAACTGGACCTTTCCTCCCTCGCGGTGCCGCTGCCGCCCGTGACGCCGCGCCCGTCGCGCCACGCCTGAGCCGCACCAGCAACGTCCTACACGCGGCCGGCAGCCGCGCTTGCAGGCCTCGCGCCGGCGCCGTCCTAGATTGGGTGGCATGAGCACCAACACGAGCATCGGCAGCGAGCCCGACCGCGGCAGCAACGACAACCCCGGCAACGCCGACGGCTGCGGCAACAAGACGCTGGGCACCCATGCGACGCAGAGCCCGCCCACCGGCGCGGATGCGGTGGAGCAGGCGGCGCCCGAGGTTCCGGCCGGCGTCCCCGGCGCGCGCCCCCGTCCCGGCGTGGCCAAGGGCGCGCAGGCTTATCCCGACGGTCCCAACGTCGAATCCAGCCCCCGGAACTCGACGCCGCGCGCGGCAAGCTGCCCAAGGACCGCTGATCCCGCGGTCCATGCCTGCAAGCTTCGCCCCCACCCGCGCCGTCCTGGCGGCCGCTGCGCTCGCGCTGGGCCTGTCCGGCTGCGCCCACCGCGAACCCGCCGAAGTCGAACTGTTCCGGCGGCGCTGGAAGGCGCGCAGGAAGTCCCGGCGGTGAGCACTGCCGCCGCCGGCCGCGCGGCGCTGACGTACACGCTCCGTGGCCAGTTGCTGCACTGGGAGATCAGCCACGCCGGCCTGAGCGGACCGGTGGCGGGCGGACACGTCCACGGCCCCGCGGGGCCCGGCCAGTCGGCGCCATCGTCTTCCCGCTCAGCGGCCGGCTCGACACCCCCCGATCCGTGGCCAGCTGCGCCTGTCGCCCGAGCAGTACGAACAGCTGCGCTCCGGCCAGTGGTACGTCGACCTGCACACGGCGCGCTTCCCGCAGGGCGAGGTGCGCGGCCAGGTCCGGCCCGTTCCGCACTGACGCCGTAGCTGGTTGCGTCCGCAACCATCGCGTATAGTTGCGCGCGCAACCGAATGGAGCGTGCGTGGCGAATCCCCCAACCCTGCCGGACAGCGTTCCGGTCCTGATCGCCGGCGGCGGTCCTGTCGGCCTGACGCTGGCCGCGCTGCTGGCGCGTCACGGCGTGGCCAGCCTGGTGGTGGAGGCCGATGCCGGCTACTGCACCGGCAGCCGCGCCATCTGCATCTCGCGCCGGTCGCAGGAGATCCCGGCCGCCGCGGGCGCCGGTGCCGCGCTGGCCGCCAAGGCCTTGCCCCGGACCGGCGGCCGCAGCTACTTTCGCGATACCGAGGTGCTGCACTTCCAGATGCCGAGCGAGCCGACGCAGCGGTTCGCGCCCATGGTCAACATCCAGCAGTTCTACGTGGAGGAGTTCGTGCACCGCGCGCTCGACGGCACGCCGGCGCAGGTGGCGTGGTCGACGAAGGTCGTGGGCGTCACGCCCGGTTCCGATTCCGTCGAAGTCGAGGTGGAAACGGAATCCGGCCGGCACCGCGTGCAGGCGCAGTACCGGCGGCCTGCGACGGCGGGCGCAGCACCGTGCGCGAGCAGCTCGGTCTGCAGTTCGAAGGCATCCAGTACGAAGGCCGCTACGTCATCGTCGACGTGGTGCAGAAGACGCGCCGGCCGGTGGAGCGGCTGGCCCGGTTCGACCCGCCGTCCAACCCCGGCTCCACCATCCTCATGCACCGCCAGCCCGACGACGTCTGGCGCATCGACTACCAGTTGCGCGACGACGAGGACGGCGCCGAGGCGCTCAAGCCCGAGAACATCCTCCCGCGCGTGCGCAGCCACCGGCGATGATCGGGGAAGACGCGCCGTGGGACATGCTGTGGGCGTCGATGTACAACGCCAAGTGCCTCACGCTGCCCGCGTACCGGCACGGGCGCGTACTGTTCGCCGGCGACGCCGCGCACCTGGTGCCGATCTTCGGCGTGCGCGGGCTCAACTCAGGGCTGGACGACGCGGCGAACCCGGCCTGGAAACTGGCGCGCTTGCTGGAAGGCGAGGCGCGCGACGACCTGCTGGACACGTACTCGCTGGAGCGCGTGCAGGCGGCGCGCGAGAACATCGCCTACGGCGCCAAGAGCACCGAGTTCATGGCGCCGCCCGATTTCGCCTTCCGGCTGCTGCGCGAGGCGACCCTGCGGCTGGCGCTCGACGAGCCGGCGGTGCGGCCGCTGATCAATCCACGCCAGTCGGCGCCGGTGGCCTACCTCGATTCACCGCTGAACGGGCCCGAGCAGGGCGAATGGACGCACCCGCTCGCCGCGCCCGGCCAGCCCGCGCCCGAGGCGCTGCTGGCCAGCCCCCACGGCGACCTGCACCTCACGCAGTGCTTCGGCGCCGAGTTCACCTGCCTCGTCTTCTCCGACGGCGCCTTGCCGGCGGCGGTGGCGGCCTTGACCACGCACGGGGTTGCGGTGCTCGACATCCCTCCGGAGGCCGACCGGCTGGGCCAGGCCCGCGAGCGCTACGGGCTGCCCGGCGCCGCGGCCACCGGGCTCGTGCTGGTTCGTCCCGACGGCTATGTGCTCGGCCGCTGGCGCGGGCTGGATCCGCACGCGCTGCTCGCCTGCCTGAACGACAAGGGTTTGCTGCCATGACCGACGCCGATCTCGACCGGACCTACACCGCGCTGTGCCACGCCCTCGGGGCCGTGGGCGGGAGCGCAGCGAGCTGCTGCTTTCCATGGTGTGCCTCGCGCTGATGGCGCGCAGCGGGCAGGCCGACGACGTGCTGCAACTGATCGCGCGCTCCCGCGACCGCTGCCTGCAGGAGGCGCCCGTTGGCGGCCGCTAAGCCGCGCGCCGCGCCGCCGGCGCTGGACCGCTTCCTCACGTACCGCCTGCACCAGGTCAACAAGCTGACGGACCGCGCCAGCAGCCAGGCCTACGCGGAGGCGTTCGGCCTGCCCGTGGGCGAGGCGCGCTGCCTCGCGGCCATCGGCAACTTCGCGCCGCTGTCGGTGAACGCGCTCGCCGCGCGCGCCAACCTCGACAAGGCCCAGCCAGCCGGGCGGCGCAGGCGCTGGTGGAACGCGCGCTGGTCGTCAAGGCGGCGAGCGACACCGACGCCCGCGGCGTGGTCTTGCGGCCCACCCCCGCCGGCCGCCGCCTGTGGACACGCATGATGCAGCTGATCGCCCGCCGCAACGAGGAGATCTTCGGTTGCCTGACAGCGGCGGAACAGCGCCAGCTCGCGGGCTGGCTCGACCGCATCGTCACCCACGCCAGGGAGCAAGGACCATGATGGAATTTCGCGCGCTGGGCCGTTCGGGCCTGCAGGTTTCGCCGCTGTGCTTCGGCGGCAACGTGTTCGGCTGGACGGCCGACGAACGCACCTCTTTTTCGCTGCTCGACGCGTGGGTCGATGCAGGCTTCAACTTCATCGACACGGCCGACGTGTACTCGCGCTGGGCGTCCGGGCATACCGGCGGCGAATCGGAGACCGTGATCGGCAAGTGGCTGAAGGCGAGCGGGCGCCGGGACCGCGTGGTGATCGCCACCAAGGTCGGTCTCGACATGGGCGAGGGGCGCATCGGGCTGAAGCCGGCGCGCATCCGCGAGGCCGTCGAAGCGTCGCTGCGCCGCCTGCAGGTGGACCGCATCGACCTGTACCAGGCCCACAAGGACGATCCCGACACGCCGCTCGAAGAGACGCTGCAGGCCTTCGGCCGGCTGGTGGAAGAAGGGAAGGTGCGGGCGATCGGCGCCTCGAACTACGGCGCGGCGCGGCTGGCCGAGGCGCTGCGCACCAGCGAGCGGCTGGGACTGCCGCGGTACGAGAGCCTGCAGCCGTTGTACAACCTCTATGACCGCGCCGAGTTCGAGGCCGAACTGGCGCCGCTGTGCCGCGAGGAAGGCCTGGCCGTGATCAACTTCTATGCGCTCGCCGCCGGCTTCCTCACCGGCAAGTACCGCAGCCCCGAAGACGCGGCCAAGAGCCCGCGCGGCAAGGGCACGGTCGGCAAGTACCTGAACGCGCGCGGCCTGCGGATCGTGGCGGCGCTGGACACGGTGGCGCAGCGGCGCGGCTGCAAGCCGGGACAGGTGGCCGTGGCCGGCTGCTGGCCCAGCCGGCCGTGACGTCGCCCATCGCGAGCGCGACGTCGCTGGAGCAACTGCAGGAACTCGTCGCCGCGGCGGCGCTGGCGCTGGCGCCCGACGACCGGGCGCTGCTCGGAGCCGCCAGCCGGCCGGACTGAACGGCGGCGCCGCTCAGGCCAGACGCGGGACGTGTGCCGCAGCGATGCCGGGCGCCGGCGACGCGTCGTCCAGCTTGAAGCGGTTGGAGGCCGTCACCAGCTCGCGCGCCTGTTCCAGCAGCACCTCGGCCAGTCCGTTGATCTCCTGGACCAGCCCGGCGTTGCTCTGGGTCACGCCGTCCATCTGCGAAATGGTGGCGTTGACCTGCTCGATGCCGCTGCGTTGCTCGTCGCTCGCGACGGCGATGTCGGTCACCAGTTGCGCCACCTCACGCGCAGTGCGCACCACGCCGTCCATGGATTCGCCCGCGCGCACGGCCGCCTTGGCCCCCACGTCGGCGTCCCCGACGGCCGTCGCGACCAGCCCCTTGATGTCGCGCGACGCTTCGGCGCTACGCTGGGCCAGCACCCGCACCTGCGCGGCCACGACCGCGAAGCCGCGTCCCCGGTCCCCGGCCCGCGCCGCCTCCACGGCCGCGTTCAAGGCCAGCAGGTTGGTCTGGAACGCGATTTCGTCGATCACGCCGATGATCTCGGAGACCTTGCGCGAGGACTTCTGGATGCCTTCCATGGTGCGCACCACGCCCAGCACGGCCTGGCCCCCTGTTCGGCCATGCCGGCGGCGGTGCGGGCGAGCTCGCTGGCCTTGCCGGCGCTTTCGCTGTTCTGCTTCACGATGGCCGTCAGTTCCTCGACGCTGGCCGCCGTTTCCTCCAGTGACGAGGCCTGTTCCTCCGTGCGCGCGGCGAGCTCGGAGTTGGCGCTGGAAATCTGCTCGGAGACCGGCTGACGCCACCGGCGCTGCGGCGGATCGACAGCACCAGCGCGTTCAGGCGGCCCTGCATGCCACCCAGCGCGGCCAGCACCCGCCCCGTCTCGTCGCGCTGCTCCGGCAGGCTGCGGCCGGTGAGGTCGCCATCGGCGACGCGCTCCGCGACCTCCACCGCCACCCGCAGCGGCCGGACGATGCCGCGCGTGATCAGCAGGGTCGCTGCGATGCCGAGGACCAGCGCGGCCAGCAGGACGGCGGCGAGCTGCGCCTCCACCTGCCGTGCCTGCGCCCGCGCCTGCGCAGCGCGGACCGCGGCCAGCTCGTTGGAAGCCACCACCAGCGCCTCCGGTCGGTGGCAATGGCGGCCTGCAGCGGCCGGGCATCGCGGTAGACCACGTTCTGGGCCTGCTGGTACTCGGCCGATTCCGACAGCTCGATGGCCTCGCGCAGCCGCGCCGCCACCTTGCCGCTGTTCGCCTGGATCCCCGCGACGAGCGACTGCAGGCGGCTGTCGCCATCGGCCTGCCCGACCAGCCGCGACAGCTCCGCCGAGGCCGCCGCGTAGGCTTTCGTGCTGGCCTGGAGGCGCTTGAGGGCTGCGCGCTGGCTCTCCACGTCGGGCAGGCTGACGAAGTCGCGGATCGCCACCGCTTCGTCGAGCTGCGCCACCCGCATCGTGCTGGCGGTGTTCAGCAGCGCCATGTTTTCGCGTTCCGGCGGCTCGCCAGCTCGGCACTGCCGCGAGCGCCGAGGAAGGCCACAGCCACGGCCGCCAGCATCAAGGCCGAGGAGCAGGCCGAAGGCCAGCCCCAGCCGCATCACCACTCGCAGGTTGCGCATCGCTTGACCGCCGTCCTTACCGGATCTGCTTCTGGCCTTCCGGGGAGCGGAAGTACTCGATCATCTTCTGCGCCGCCGGCACGGGTGCGCCGACGGTCACGAAGCCCAGCGGGCGCGGCAGTGACGCACCCGGGACGACACGCAGCTTTTCCGCCGACGCCTTGATCACGGGTTCGCTCATGGCGCCGATGCCGCCGGGCTCGCCGGCGATCACGCGCAACTGCTCCAGCGCCGTCCGGATCTCGGTCGCGCCCGGCGCGTACTCGGCGCCGTCCATGAAGCCCTTCTGCACCGCGCCGCGCACGGCCTGCCCATGGGCGGCCGCGTAGACCTTCACCGGCAGGTTCGGGCCGCCGACCTCGCTCCAGTTCCCCGGTCTTGCCGGTCATGAGGTCCTTGATCTGCGCCTTCGTCAACGACTTCACCGGATTGCCCGCATGGACCGCCACGACGACGTTGTCCGAGGCCACCCGGTGGTAAACGAGGTTGGCGGGAATGGTTGCGGTCTTGCCGGCCTCGGCGGCGGCTTCCTTGGCCGACGCGACCGCGTCCTCCAGCGATTCACCGGCGGCCGCCACCGGGACCTTGCCTTCGAGCAGCGCCAGCATGCCCTTGCCGGTGCCGGGCCCCATGACCTTGAGCTGGATGCCGGTGGCCGCCTTCAGCGCCTCGGCGCCCGGCTCGAGGACGCGGCGCTGGACGGTGGTGGCGCCGGAGACTTCGAGAACCCGGGCGGCCGCCGGCATGGCGATGGCGATGGCGGCGCAGAGCAGGGAGAGGGCGGTCAGCTTGTTTTTCATGGGGTCTCCGTGGATGGCTTGACAGGTCTGTAACTATATGTGTGCAAAGCTGTCGCGGCACATGCGTGCGGAATGAACTCGGGTTTTCGTGACATGGATCACTGGCAAAGTTGCGGCCTGCCGATTACCCATGCGCGGGCGTGGCCGCGGTGCCGCACCTACAATGGCCGCCTCCCCCGCAGGACGCCATGAACGCCCCCGTCGACGTTTCCCTTTTCGCGCGCGCCGCAAAACCGATCACCAGCTACCGCAGGTTCTGGGCGCACCGGTTCGGCCCGGCCCCGTTCCTTCCGATGAGCCGGAAGGAAATGGACGCGCTCGGCTGGGACAGCTGCGACGTGATCCTGGTGACCGGCGACGCCTACGTGGACCACCCGAGTTTCGGCATGGCGGTGGTCGGGCGGGTGCTGGAAGCGCAGGGCTTCCGCGTCGGCATCATCGCGCAGCCCGATTGGCACAGCGCCGACGCCTTCAAGGCGCTCGGCAAGCCCAACCTGTTCTGGGGCGTGACGGCGGGGAACATGGATTCCATGATCAACCGCTACACGGCGGACCGCAAGACGCGCAGCGACGACGCGTACACGCCGGGTGACGTGGCGGGCAAGCGGCCCGACCGCGCGGCCATCGTCTACAGCCAGCGCTGCCGCGAAGCGTTCAAGGACGTGCCCATCGTGCTGGGCGGCATCGAAGGCAGCCTGCGCCGCATCGCGCACTACGACTACTGGTCGGAGAAGGTGCGCCACAGCATCGTGCTGGACAGCAAGTGCGACCTGCTGCTGTACGGCAATGCCGAACGCGCGATCGTCGAGATCGCGCACCGGCTTGCCGCGCGCGAGCCCGTGGCCGACATCACCGACGTGCGCGGCACGGCGTTCGTGCGCCGCTCCACGCCCGAAGGCTGGTTCGAGATCGACTCCACCAGCATCGACGCGCCGGGCCGCGTGGAAGAACACGTCAACCCGTACCTGACCATCTCCGACCAGGCCAAGGCGCAGGGCGATACCTGCGCCAAGGAAGAGGGCACCGGCATGCCGGCCGTGGGCGCCGGCGCGCAGCCGCTGCAGTTCGTGCCGAATCCGCGCGTGAAGCTCAAGGTCCCGCCGCGCGACCGTTCCGTCATCCGCCTGCCGTCGTACGAAGCCGTCAAGGCCGACCCGGTGCTGTACGCGCACGCCAACCGCGTGCTGCACCCGGAGACCAACCCGGCAATGCCCGCGCGCTGGTGCAGGCGCACGGCGAACGCGACGTCTGGCTGACGCCGCCCCCGATCCCGCTGACCACGGCGGAGATGGACCACGTGTTCGGGCTGCCGTACGCGCGCTCGCCGCACCCGGCGTATGCCGACGAGAACGGCCGCCACGACGGCGCGACCAAGATCCCCGCCTGGGAGATGATCCGCTTCAGCGTGAACATCATGCGCGGCTGCTTCGGCGGCTGCACCTTCTGCTCGATCACCGAGCACGAGGGCCGCATCATCCAGAGCCGCAGCGAAGACTCGATCATCCAGGAGGTCGAGGACATCCGCGACAAGGTGGCGGGCTTCACCGGCGTCATCTCCGACCTCGGCGGCCCGACGGCCAACATGTACCGCATCGGCTGCAAGACGCCCGAGATCGAGGCGGCCTGCCGCAAGCCGAGCTGCGTGTACCCGGGCATCTGCTCGAACCTGAACACCGACCACGGCCCGCTGATCAAGATCTACCGGCGGGCCCGCGCGCTCGAGGGCATCAAGAAGATCCTGATCGGCTCCGGCCTGCGCTACGACCGGCGGTGCAGTCGCCGGAGTACGTCAAGGAACTGGTGCAGCACCACGTGGGCGGCTACCTGAAGATCGCGCCAGAGCACACGGAGCAGGGCCCGCTCACGAAGATGATGAAGCCGGGCATCGGCAGCTACGACCGCTTCAAGCAGATGTTCGAGCAGTTCTCGGCCGAGGCGGGCAAGAAGCAGTACCGGTGCCGTACTTCATCGCCGCGCACCCGGGCACCAGCGACGAGGACATGATGAACCTCGCGATCTGGCTCAAGCGCAACGGCTTTCGCGCCGACCAGGTGCAGACCTTCTACCCGAGCCCGATGGCGACGGCGACGGCCATGTACCACTCGGGCAAGAACACGCTGCGCAAGGTCACGCGCGAAAGCGAAGGCGTCGACATCGTGCGCGGCGAGAAGCGCCGGCGCCTGCACAAGGCCTTCCTGCGCTACCACGACCCCAACAACTGGCCGCTGCTGCGCGAGGCGCTCAAGGCCATGGGCCGCGCCGACCTGATCGGCAACGGCAAGCAGCACCTGATCCCCACGTGGCAGCCGCTCACCGACGGCGGCTACACCGCCGCGCGCCGCAAGAACTCGTCGCCCGCGCAGCCGCGCAAGGGCAACGTGCTGACGCAGCACACCGGCCTGCCGCCGCGCGTCACCGGCGCCGCCAAGCCGCCGGTGCGCAAGCCGCGCTAGCCGCGCGGCCGCCAGTCCGCCATGGAGACGGCGGCGGCGAGCGTGACGCCCATGACCGCCAGGCTCGCGGCGATCACCACGTAGAGGCTTTCGGGCGTGCCGCCGGCCCAGCGCAAGGCGATCCAGCCGCCGGCCGCGACCACCACCAGCCGCGCCGTGCTGGCCACCAGCGGCCACGACAGCCGGCCGGCGCCCCGGGAGGCGAAGAAGAGTGCCAGCCCCAGCCGAAGAAGCCGTAGCAGCCGCCCACGATGCGCAGGTAGGTGCTGCCCGCCGCGACCACCGCGGCGTCGGTGCTGAACATCGTCATCCAAGCCTGCGGCCACAGGGCCGCTGCCACTCCGATCGCGCCGGTCACGGCCCACACCACGCCGGCGCCGGCCCAGTCACGCGCTTGGCGCGTTCGGCTGGCGCGCACCGATGTTCGTGGCGACCATCGCCGTCAACGCGCTGCCGACGCCGAAGGCGATCGGCACCAGGATGTATTCCGGGCGCGCCGCGATGCCGTAGGCGGCGACCGCGAGGGTGCCGAAGCCGCCCACGTAGGCGGTGGCCACGGCGATCGATCCGTTGCTCAGGAACGGATTGACCGAGGAGGGAAGCGCCAGCGCCAGCACGCGGCGGAACACGGTTGCCTGCAGCCGCCACGGCGACCCGATCATGCGAACCCGCTGCCCACCACGCGACAGCCATGCCAGCAGGCCGAGTGCCGCCAGCGCGTTACAGGTGACGGTGCTCAGGGCCGCACCCGCCACGCCCAGCGGCGGCACGGGGCCGGCGCCGAACACCAGCAGCGGGCACAGCACGAGGTGCATCGCCGTCGTCGCGACCAGTGCGCCGGCGGCAGCGGCCATGCCGCCGGTGCCGCGCGCGATGCCGGCCAGCACGTTCACCGACCACACCGCCGAGGCGCCGGCGAACAGCACGGATGCGTAGCTCCCGGCCTGCGCCAGCACGCCGCCGCGCGCGCCCATGGCAGCGTACAGCGCGGGGCTGGCCGCGAGCAGCGTGAACAGCAGCGACGCGGCCAGCCCGACGAGCAGCGCGTGCTGCGCGAGGCGCGTCGCCTCCGCGGCGTCGCCGGCGCCGAGCGCGCGCGCCACCACGGCGGTGGTGCTGCCCCCGAGGCTGCCCGCCGACATCTGCAGCATCAGCATGGCCAAGGGCAGTACCAGAGCGACACCGGCGAGCGCATCGGCGCCGAGCCGGCCGACGATGTAGCCGTCGAAGCCGATGACGATCGTGTTGGCGAACAGGCCCAGCACGTTGGGCGTGGCCAGCCGCAGCAGCGTGGGCAGCACCGGCCCGTGCAGCATGCGCTGCGTGGCGGGCGAGGGCGCGAGGGCGGCGGCGGTCATTCGGCCGCCGTGTAGGCCGGCGCGGCCGTGGAGAGCGACTGCTTGACGCCGCGCGTCATGGCATCGGCGAGCACTTCGCCGGCCCCGGCTTCGAGACCCGCGTACGCCTCGCGCACGATCGCCTCCGGCGTGGACTTGGGCAGGTCGATGCCGCGCGTGAGGTCGGTGTCGACGAAGCCCATGTGCAGCGCCGTCACCTGCGTGCCCTGCGCACGCAGCTCGTGCCGCAACCCGTTGGTGAGCGCCCGTGCGGCCGACTTGGTCGCGCCGTAGGTCCCGAGCAGCGGGCGATTCAGCCAGCTCGCGATCGACAGCACGTTGAGCATCGCGCCGCCGCCGTTCGCCGCGAGCACCGGCGCGAAGGCCTGCGCCATCCGCAGCATGCCGAAGAAGTTCACTTCGAGCTGGGCGCGCGTGGCTTCCAGCGTGGTGTCCCGGAGGAACCCGCCCGGGTGGCGACGCCCGCGTTGTTCACCAGCACGTTCACGTCGCCGCAGTCCCGCGCCGCGCGTGCCACGGACGCGGGATCGGTCACGTCGAGCTGGACGGCGACGACGCCGGGCAGCGAGATCGCCGCCGGATCGCGGGCGGCCGCATAGACGCGCCGGGCGCCGCGGGCCAGCGCCTCCGGGCGAAGGCGAGGCCGATGCCGCGGTTGGCACCGGTGATGAGGACGACGGCGTTGGCGAGTTGCATGATGTTGCTGTCCATATGATGACCGTCATATTCACGGCCGAAGAAAAGCGCGCCTCCGGGCGCGCGGTCGGCGGCCTCAGGGCCGGGTGGGTTGGAACTGGTCGAGCAGGAAGCGGCGGGCGGCGGCGAGGTGCCGCCGGCCCGCGGCGTTGTCGCCCGTGGTGCGGGCGATCTGCAGCGCGCCGACGAGCTGGGCCGCCACGATGCCGGCAACTTCCGCCGGCTGGCCCTCGGGCAGCGCATCGGCGACGGTGGCGACGAGCGATTCGATGCGGGCGGCGCCGGCGGCGCGCACCGGCTCGGACTGTCGCGGCAACTCGGAGCCCAGCGCCGCCACCGGGCAGCCGCTGTCACACGCCTTGAGGTGACGCTCGGAGAGGTAGCTCTCGACCAGCCCGCGGAAGCGGCTGCCGCCCTTGGCCTCGGCCGCGGCGATGGAGCGCTGCAGGCGGGCGTGGCCGTCCCGCCGGCGCGCTCCAGCGCTTCGGCCAGCAGTGCGTCGCGGGAGGCGAAGTGGGCGTAGAAGCCGCCGTGGGTGAGGCCGGACCGCTTCATGATGTCGCTGACGCCGACGCCCGAGAACCCGGTGTCGCGCAGCACGCGTGCCGCCGTGTCCGGGATGCGGTCGTGCGTCAGTTGCTTGCGGCTGGCGGGAAAGGCTTCCATGGGGCGGGCGTCCTTGTCTGCCGCGAAGCATACGCCCATATGATGACCATCATATCTTCGGGGACATCGTGTGCAGCGGCAGGTCGCGCTCGGCCGCCGGGCATCGAGCTGCGCGCGCGTCTGCCGCGCGAGGAACGCGGCGATGGCCGCATGCGTTGCCGGCGCGAACATCGCCTTCATGTCGGCGGCCGGCACGCCGGCGACGTCGCAGAGCGCCGCCGCGAAATGCGGCTCGAGCGCCGCGACGGCGACGCGGCCGTCCTTGCAGGGATAGACGCGGTAGCCCGCATGCGCGCCGCCGACCGCGCCGGTCGGCTGCGTCAGGCCCCACGTGCGGGGCAAGGCGGCGTACTGCGCGGCATCGGAGAGCGCGACTTCCGGTAGAGGCCTTCGGGGTGCGTCTCGCCCGTGCCCGCATAGCGTTCGTGCTTGCGCAGCGCCGCCTGCAGCACCGCCTCGGCGGCCATGAGCGAGCCACCCATGTCGGCGTACAGCGTCGCAGGCAGTTCGGTCCCCGGCACCGGCCGTGCGCGGCCGTAGGTGAGGTCGTGCCCGGGCTCTTCGGCCGCGGCGCCGGGCGCACCGACGATCGCGACCTGGCTCAGGGTGGGAAAGCGTGCGTGGAGTTCCTTCCAGCCCAGGCCCAGCTTGCGCAGCGCCGAAGGGCGGAACGACGTCAGCAAGACATCGGCCTTCGCGAGTTCGCGCTCGAGGATGGTGCGGCCGGCCGGCGCCTTGAGGTCGGCCTCCAGCACCTTGACGCCCGCGTGCAGCTGCGCGTAGGCCGGTGGCGCGTACTGCCGCATCGGGTCGCCCGCCGGCGGTTCCAGCTTGACGCAGGTCGCGCCCATTGCGTGGCAGCGCATCAGCGCCGCCGGGCCCGGGAGATTGAGGGCGAGGCTCAGGATGTGCAGGCCGTGCAATGGCCGGAAGGTGCGGGTCATGCGCGGCAAGGCTAGCAGAGCGCGACGGTCGGGAACATACCGATGACCGCCGTGCCGGCGAACGCTACGCTCACGCGGCGGTTGCGGCCCCCGGGCCCACCCATCCCTTCGAACGAACAGGAGACATGCGATGCAGTTCAAGCGCACTTTGATCACCGTGCTGGGCCGGCCACGGCCGCTTTCGCCCGGCGCAGGGCGCGTGGCCCACGAAGCCGATCACGCTGGTGGTGCCTTTCGCCGCGGGCGGGCCGACCGACGTCGTCGCCCGCACGCTCGGCGCGGCCATGGGCAAGACGCTCGGCCAGACCGTCGTGGTGGAGAACAAGCTGGGTGCGGGCGGCACCGTGGCGGCGGGCTACGTGGCCAAGGCCGCGCCGGACGGCTACACCTTCTTCATCCACCACAACGGCATGGCGACGGCGCCCGCCCTGTACCGCAAGCTGGCCTTCGATCCGCTGAAGGACTTCGAATACGTGAGCATGGCCGTCGACGTGCCGATGACGCTGCTGGCCCGCAAGGACTTCCCCGCCAACAACCTGCGCGAGCTGGTGGCCTACGTGAAGGCCAACCAGACAAGATCAACCTCGCCAACGCCGGCCTCGGGGCCGTGTCGCAGCTGTGCGGGTTGATGCTGGAGAACGCGATGGGCGTGAAGCTCACCGCGGTGCCGTTCTCGGGCACCGCGCCCGCCATGAACGCGTTGCTGGGCGGCCAGTCGACATCCTTTGCGACCAGACCACGCAGACCATTCCGCAGATCAAGGCCGGCAACGTCAAGTTCTTCGGCGTCACGACCAAGGACCGCATCAAGGCGCTGCCGGATGCGCCCACGCTGCACGAGCAGGGCCTGAAGGATTTCGAGGTGGTCGTGTGGCACGGCATCTATGCGCCCAAGGGAACGCCGAAGCCCGCCATCGAGAAGATGAACGCCGCGGTGCGCACCGCGCTGAAGGACCCCGAGGTGATGAAGCGCATGGCCGACCTCGGCGCCGAGATCTCGCCCGACAAGCAGCTGTCGCCGGAAGGCCTGCAGGCCTGGCTCAAGTCGGAGATCGACAAGTGGGGCCCGGTCATCAAGTCGGGCGGCAAGTTCGCGGACTGAGTCTTCCGCGGCAGGAAGAAAGGGCGCTCCGGCGCCCTTTTTCGTTTACAGCGGCAGGCCCACGTAGTTCTCGGCCATCGCGGTCGACGCCGCTTTCGAACTCACGAGGTAGTCGAGCTCCGCTTCCTGCAGCTTCTGCGCGATCTCGCCTTCGCCCGGGAACTTGTGCATCAGCGAGGTGAACCACCACGAGAAGCGTTCGGCCTTCCACACGCGGCGCAGCACGCGCTCGGAGTAGTGGTCGAGGCCGGCGGCACTGCGCTCGCCGTAGTGTTCGACCAGCGCGTCCGACAGGTACTTCACGTCGGAGGCGGCGAGGTTCAGGCCCTTGGCGCCGGTGGGCGGCACGATGTGCGCGGCGTCGCCGGCCAGGAACAGGCGGCCGAAGCGCATCGGCTCGGCCACGAAGCTGCGCAGCGGCGCGATGCTCTTCTCGATGGAAGGGCCGGTCACCAGCCGCTCGCGCGCTTCCGGGTCGAGGCGCAGCCGCAGCTCGTTCCAGAAGGCGTCGTCGGACCAGTCTTCCACCTTCTCCTCCAGCGGCACCTGCACGTAGTAGCGGCTGCGCGTGGGGCTGCGCATGGAGCACAGCGCGAAGCCGCGTTCGGTGTTCGCGTAGATCAGTTCTTCGGACACCGGCGGCACGTCGGCCAGGCCGAGCCAGCCGAAGGGATAGACCTTTTCGAACTCGCGGATCGCGCCCTTGGGCACGCTCGCGCGGCTGACCCCGTGGTAGCCGTCGCAGCCGGCGATGAAGTCGCACTCCAGCACGTGCTCCTGCCCGCCCCGGCGATAGCGCACCACCGGGTTGCCGCCGTCGAAGCCCTCCAGCCGCACGCTGTCGCCGACCTCGTAGACCGTCTGCAGGCCCGCCGCTTCGCGCGCCGCCATCAGGTCGCGCGTGACCTCGGTCTGGCCGTACACCATCACCGTCTTGCCGCCGGTCAGCGAAGGAAAGTCGATGCGGTGCCGGGCGCCCTTGAACATCAGTTCGACGCCGTCGTGCACCAGGCCTTCCTGCCGCATGCGCTGGCCGATGCCCAACTCTTCCATCAGGTCGACGGTAACCTGTTCGAGCACGCCGGCGCGGATGCGGCCGAGCACGTAGTCGGCGCTCTGGCGCTCGATGATGACGTTGGCGATGCCGTGCTTGTGCAGCAGCTGGCCGAGCAGCAGGCCGGCGGGACCGGCGCCGATGATGGCGACTTGGGTGCGCATGGGGATGTCTCCCCGTTGCATCGAGCTTAGGAGCAGCCGGTCGCGTGCGCCAGCCGCGCGAGCACGGCCTGTGCGATCATCGCCGCTCTTGCGCGATCATCGCGCAGCAGGCGCCGCATGACGATCGCACCCGCCGACTACATCGCCGGCATGGCCAAGGGCATGGCCGTGCTGGAGAGCTTCGACACGGAACGCCAGCGGCTCAACGCCACGCTGGCGGCGCAGCGCGCCGGCCTCACGCGCGCCGCGGCCCGGCGCCATCTGCTGACGCTGGCCCACCCGGGCTACCCGAAACCGATGGCAGCTACTTCTGGCTGGCGCCGAAGGTGCTGCGCTTCTCGGGCAGCTACCGGCGTCGGCCCGCCTGCCGCGCGCGATCCAGCCGACGCTGAACCGGCTGGCGATGCAGACCGGCGAATCGTTCTCGGCCGTGGTGCTCGACGGGGAGCAGGTGGTGATCATCGCCCGCAGCGGCTCGATCCGCATGCTGGCTTACGGGCTCCACCTGGGCGCGCGGCTGCCGGCGCACGCGACTTCCACGGGTCGGGTGCTGCTCGCGGCCAAGCCGAAACGGGAATTCGCGGCATGGCTGAAGGGGCGGGAACTGCCGCGCCTGACGCCGCAGACGCTGGTCGATCCGCGCAAGTTCCGCGCGGTCATCGACGAAGTGCGCGAACAGGATTTCTGCGTGGCCACCGAAGAGCATGAGCTCGGCGTGCACGCGCTGGCCGTGCCGTTGCGCGACATGGCCGGGCGCACCGTGGCTGCGCTCAACGTGGTGGCCGCGCCGCAGAGGCTGGCGCCGGAGGTGCTGCAGCGCGACCTGCTGCCGCTCCTGCTCGAAGCGGCGCGCGAGCTGCGGCCTCTGCTGTAGCCGCTTACGACGGATTCGTCATAAGCATCCAACAAAGGAGTCGTTGTCCTTTTATAACCGCATCCCCACAATTCGGGTTCTCCTTATTAGAAAGGGATGCACATGACCACGCTCCGTCTCGGCGACACCGCCCCCGATTTCACCCAGGATTCCACCGAAGGCACGATCCGCTTCCACGAATGGGCCGGCACTTCGTGGGTCGTGCTGTTCTCGCATCCCGCCGACTTCACGCCCGTCTGCACCACCGAACTGGGCAGGACGGCGGCCCTCGGCGGCGAGTTCGCCAAGCGTGGCGTGAAGCCGATCGCGGTCAGCGTCGACCCCGTCGATTCGCACCACTCGTGGGTCAAGGACATCAACGAGACGCAGTCGACGACCGTCAACTTCCCGATCCTGGCGGACGCGGACAAGAAGGTCGCGACCCTGTACGACATGATCCACCCGAACTCGCTGGCCAACGCCACGGTGCGCAGCGTGTTCATCATCGACCCGAAGAAGACGCTGCGCGCCACGTTCACCTATCCCGCGTCCACGGGCCGCAACTTCGACGAGATCCTGCGCGTGATCGATTCGCTGCAGCTCACCGACAGCCACAAGGTCGCGACGCCCGCCAACTGGAAAGACGGCGACGACGTCGTGATCCTGCCCAGCCTGCAGGACCCGGCGGAACTCGCCCAGCGCTTCCCGAAAGGCTTCAAGGCCGTCAAGCCCTACCTGCGCCTGACGCCCCAGCCGAACAAGTAATCCGACTTCGATGACCAAGACCAAGCTTCTCCTCGCCTCCCTCGCCCTCGCCGCCAGCGGCATCGCCTCCGCGCAGCAGCAGACGCTGCTGAACGCCTCGTACGACGTCGCCCGCGAGTTCTACAAGGACGTCAACGCCGCCTTCGTGCCCTGGTACAAGAAGACGGCGGGCAAGGACGTCAAGGTCGAACAGGCCCACGGCGGCTCCAGCGCGCAGGCGCGGGCCGTCGCCGACGGCCTCGACGCCGACGTCGTCACGATGAACACCACCACGGACATCGCGTTCCCGGCGGACAAGGGCGTGGTCGCGAAGGACTGGAACAAGCGCTTCCCGCACAACGCGGCGCCGACCACGTCGACGATGCTGTTTCTCACGCGCAACGGAAATCCGAAGGGCATCAAGGACTGGAGCGACCGGTCAAGCCCGACGTGAAGGTCGTGGTCGTCAACCCGAAGACCGGCGGCAACGGCCGCTATGCGTACCGGCTGCCCGGGGCTATGTGCGCGAGACGGGCGGCACCGAGGCGCAGGCCGCGGAGTTCGTGTCCAAGCTGTACAAGAACGTGCCGATCCCGCGCGCGGCGGCCGCGACGCGACCACCGCCTTCCTGCAGCGCAACACCGGCGACGTGCTGATCACGTTCGAGTCCGAAGTCGAGTCGGTGAACCGCGAGTTCGGCGAAGGCAAGGTCGACGTGGTCTACCCGTCGACCAGCATCGTCGCCGAGAACCCGGTGGCGGTGGTCGAGCGCACCGTGGCCAAGAAGGGCACGGCGGACCTGGCCAAGGCCTACCTGAACTTCCTGTACACGCCGGAAGGCCAGGAGATCGCGGCCAAGCACAACATCCGCCCGACCGACGCGAACGTGCTGAAGAAGCACGCCGCCACGTTCAAGCCGATCAAGCTGTTCCCGGTGGAGAAGTACTTCGGCTCGCTGGCGCAGGCGCAAAAGGTGCACTTCAACGACGGCGGCACCTTCGACAAGATCTACACGGTCAAGTAAGACTCCCATGAGCGGCAGCATCGCGGCGCCGCTGCCGGCAACGGTGGCGGCGTCTTCTTCTTCGGCGCGCACCGGCAACCGCAAGGTCTTGCCCGGGTTCAATTTGACGCTGGGCTACACGGTCTTCTACCTGTGCCTGATCGTCCTGATCCCGCTGTCGGCGCTGATCTTCAAGACCTTCGGCATGAGCTGGGAGGCGTTCTGGGCGGCCGTGTCGTCGCCCCGGGTCGTCGCTTCCTACCGGCTCACGTTCGGCGCTTCGTTCATCGCCGCGGCCGTCAACGTGGTGTTCGGGCTGCTGCTCGCGTGGGTGCTGGTGCGCTACACCTTTCCCGGCAAGAAGATCGTGGACGCGCTGGTCGACCTGCCGTTCGCGCTGCCGACGGCCGTCGCCGGCATCTCGCTGACGGCGCTGCTCGCAGGGAATGGCTGGATCGGCCAGTACCGGAGCCGATGGGCATCCAGCTCGCGTTCAACCCGAACGGCGTGGTGATCGCGCTGATCTTCATCGGCCTGCCGTTCGTGGTGCGCACGGTGCAGCCGGTGCTGGAAGAAGCCGAGAAGGAACTGGAAGAAGCCGCCCTGTGCCCGGCGCCACGCGGCTGCAGACGTTCACCCGGGTGATCCTGCCGTCCATCATGCCCGCGCTGCTGACCGGCTTCGCGATGGCCTTCGCCCGCGCGATCGGCGAGTACGGTTCCGTCATCTTCATCGCCGGCAACATGCCCATGGTCTCCGAGATCACGCCGCTGATCATCATCAGCAAGCTGGAGCAGTACGACTACGCCGGCGCCACCGCCGTGGCGCTCGTCATGCTGCTGTTCTCCTTCGTGATCCTGCTGGTGATCAACGCGCTGCAGGCGTGGCAACGCAAGAGGGCCGGCGCATGAACACGCTCGCCCGCAAACCCATCTCCACGACGGAATCGCCGTGGGTGCGCCGCACGCTGATCGGCATCGCGCTGGTGTTCGTGCTGCTGTTCCCGTGCTGCCGCTGGCCGCCGTTTTCACCGAGGCGCTGCGCAAGGGCTTCGGCGCCTACCTCGAAGGCCTCAAGGAGCCCGACGCGTGGGCCGCGATCAAGCTCACGCTGATCACCGCCGCCGTCGCCGTGCCGCTGAACCTGCTGTTCGGCATCACGGCCGCCCGGTGCATCGCCAAGTACGAGTTTCGCGGCAAGGCCTTCCTGACCACGCTGATCGACCTTCCGTTCTCGGTGTCGCCGGTGGTGGCCGGCCTGATCTACGTGCTGGTGTTCGGCGCGCAGGGGTGGCTCGGTCCGTGGCTGGCCGAGCACGACATCAAGATCGTGTTCGCCGTGCCCGGCATCATCCTGGCGACGATCTTCGTCACCTTCCCCTTCATCGCGCGCGAGCTGATCCCGCTGATGCAGGCGCAGGGCAACGAGGAGGAGCAGGCGGCGATCGTGCTGGGAGCGACCGGCTGGCAGACCTTCCGCTACGTCACACTGCCCAACATCAAGTGGGGCCTGATCTACGGCGTGATCCTGTGCAACGCGCGCGCCATGGGCGAGTTCGGCGCGGTGTCGGTGGTCTCGGGCCACATCCGCGGCCAGACCAACACGATGCCGCTGCACGTGGAGATCCTCTACAACGAATACCAGTCGGTCGCGGCCTTCGCCGTGGCCTCGCTGCTGGCGCTGCTGGCCCCGGTCACGCTGGTGATCAAGTCGGTGGCCGAATGGCGGCATGAACGCGACATGAAGGCGGCCGCGGCCATGCCGCCGGAACGTCCCCTCGCGATGGAGCAACCTGCATGAGCATCGAGATCCGCAACATCAGCAAGAACTTCGGCGACTTCCGCGCGCTGAAGGACGTGTCCCCGGACATCGCATCGGGCGAACTCGTCGCGCTGCTCGGCCCCTCGGGCTGCGGCAAGACCACGCTGCTGCGCATCATCGCGGGGCTGGAGACCGCCGACGCCGGCAGCATCCTGTTCTCGGGCGAGGACACGACGAGCGTGCACGTGCGCGAGCGGCAGGTCGGCTTCGTGTTCCAGCACTACGCGCTGTTCCGGCACATGACCGTGTTCGAGAACGTCGCCTTCGGCCTGCGCGTGAAGCCGCGCAGCCAGCGCCCGAGCGAAGCGCAGATCAAGCAGAAGGTGCACGACCTGCTGAACTGGTGCAGCTCGACTGGCTGGCCGACCGCTTCCCGGCGCAGCTCTCCGGCGGCCAGCGCCAGCGCATCGCGCTCGCCCGCGCGCTGGCGGTGGAGCCCAAGGTGCTGCTGCTCGACGAGCCGTTCGGCGCGCTCGACGCCAAGGTGCGCAAGGAACTGCGCCGCTGGCTGCGCCGGTTGCACGACGACCTGCACGTCACCAGCATCTTCGTCACGCACGACCAGGAAGAGGCGCTCGAAGTGGCCGACCGCGTGGTGCTGATGAACGCCGGCAACATCGAGCAGGTCGGGTCGCCGCAGCAGGTGTGGGACCACCCGGCCAGCCCCTTCGTCTACGGCTTCCTCGGCGACGTCAACCTGTTCCAGGCCGCGCGCACCAGGGGCGAGGTGAAGCTGGGCGACATGCTGCTGGCGTCGCCGGAACACGCCGACGCGCAGCATGCCAAGGCGTTCGCGTACGTGCGCCCGCACGACCTGGACGTGGAGCGCTACACGCCCGGCGCGAACATCGATGCCGACGGCCGTCCGCGCGGTGTGGTGGCCCGCCCGGACCGCGCGATCGTGGTCGGTCCGGTGGCGCGGCTGGAACTTGTGCCGGCCGATGGGCACAAACCAGCGGAGAATGCGACTGCGGATGGGCTGATCGAGGCGCAGATCTCTGCCCGGGAGTTTGCCGAGAAGGGCTTCCGGGAGGGGGACACGCTGGTGGTGACGCCACGCCGTGCCCGTGTGTTCGTGGAGAGCGCGAGCTGAGTGCCGGACCCACCGGCCCTCGCGCCGATGGGGAAAACGAGAATGATCCTGAAGTTGCTCGACGCGCCGCGGCGCGTCCTCGCCCTCGTGGCCGCCGCCTGCGTGGCGATGCTGGCCTTCGGCCTCTACCTGCAGCACGTCGTCGGGCTCGAGCCTTGCCCGATGTGCATCGTGCAGCGCTATGCGCTGATCCTGGTGGCCGTCGTCGCCGGCATCACCGCCGCCTTGAAATCGCGCGGCGCGCACATCGCGGGCTCCGCGGTGATGGCGATCCTGGCGGGCCTCGGCGCATTCGTCGCCGCGCGCCAGAGCTGGCTGCAATGGAACCCGCCCGAGATCGCGTCCTGCGGCCGCGACCTGTACGGGATGATCGAGACCTTCCCGCTCAAGCGCGCGATCCCGATGATCTTCCGCGGCAGCGGCGACTGCACCAAGATCGACTGGACCTTCCTGGGGCTGTCGATCGCGAACTGGTCGTTCCTGTGGTTCGCGTTCTTCGCGGTGGTGGGCCGGGTCCTCGTCGCCCGCGGGTTGCGCGCGCGCCGCTGATCACAACCCCGAGGGGTACGTCTCCGGCGGCTCCCCGGTGTGCCATTCAGGCTCCGGCACCAGCGGCTCCGGGGCATGCGTCGCGTCGATGTGGACCATCGCATCGAACTGCAAGGGCAGCCGCGCCTGGAAGTAGTGGCTTTGCCGCTCGGTGCGCGGCTGGTAGATGACGCCGATCGCGCGCTGCAGCCTTGGCTGCGAGAGCAGGGCGGCCAGCTTCGCGTCTTCGGACAGCGGCAGCCAGAAGCGCTCCTCGCCCGCCCGGTGGAACAGGTCTTCGTAGCTGCCCGGCAGGCCGGGGCGCACCCGCTTGCGCTCGCCCGCGCCGTCCCATTCCGAAGCCGCCGTCACCGTGCCGTGGTGCGTGCTGAAGCCCACCAGCGTCGCATCCGGCCCCCAGCGGTCGCGCGCGAGCTGGCCGACGTTCCATTCACCCCGGTCGCCCATCTCGGTGGCGCTGGCGTCGCCCAGTGCGAGTTGTGCGCCCACACCACCATGCGCGGCATGCCGAGATGCTTGTCGAGCGCCTGCAGCGTCTCCACCATGTGGCTGTCGCGCAAATTCCATGACGACACGCGGCCGCGGAACATCGTGCGGTAGTACTCCTCGGCATTGCGGACCGTGCACGCGTTCTGCTGGGCGAAGAAGACGTCGTCGGCATCCCGGCTGCCGGCCGGCAGGATCTCGACCGCGCGGCGATTGAGTTCACGCAGCTGCTGGACCACCTCGTCCTCGCAGCTCGCCTGCAGGCCGAAGCTGGCCGCGTACCCGTAGGCCTGGCTGTCTTCGCCGTAGTGGTCGAAGCACGCATAGCGCGAGCGCGCGCGCTGCGCCGCTTGCGGATCGGCGCGGTCCGTGTAGTCGAGCACCGCCCGCACCGAGGTGAACAGGCTGTACAGGTCCATGCCATAGAAGCCGGCCTGGTGCCGGGGCGGCTGGCCCCGGTTGAAATCGCGCAGCCACTCGACGAAATCGCGGACCACCGTGTTGCGCCACATCCAGGTCGGGAAGCGTTCGAAGCCGGAGAGCGCGGAGGCCGCGTCGGGGTCGTCGGACAGGCCGCGCACGTAGCGGTTGACGCGCCAGGCATCGGGCCAGTCGGCTTCGACCACCACGGCGCGGCAGCCGTGGTCGGCGATCAGCCGTTGCGTGAGCGCGCAGCGTTCGGCATAGAACTCGTGGGTGCCGTGCGACGCCTCGCCGAGCAGCGCGAGCCGTGAACGGGCGATACGCGCGACGAGCGCCGCGTCGGCGGCGCCGCCGGAGGGCAGGGGATGCAGGTGCTCGCGCAGCCCCTGCAGCAAGGCCTGGCCGTCATGGCCGGTGGAAGGTTGCATCGGGCGACTCCTCGGACTGCGCATGCGCCTGCCGGGAGGCCGCCAGCAGGCTGCGTACTTCTTCGTCCCGGGTTTGCGGGAAGTCGTGGTACCAGAGGCCCACGGCACGGAAAGGGATCGGTCGGGCCGGGCAGACCACTTCGTCGGCCTCGTCCTCCAGCGCGGCGCAGCTCTCGGAAGCGCCCACCGGAACGGCCACGCAGATCGAGGCCGGTTGCTGCTGCCGCACCGCGCGCACGGCGGCGCGCATGGTGGAGCCGGTGGCGAGCCCGTCGTCGACGAGGACGATGGCGCGGTCGTGCAGCACCAGCGGCGCTGCGTCGCCGCGGTAACGGCGCTCGCGCCGCTCCAGTTCGGCCTGCTCCGCCTGCACGATGCGCTCGACGTCGGCTGCGCGGACGCCCAGCGCGGCCTCCGGGTTCATCACCCGCACGCCGCCGCTGGCGATGGCACCGATCGCGTACTCGGGGTGCTGTGGATGACCGAGCTTGCGCACGACCAGCACGTCGAGCGGCGCCCCGAGTTCATGGGCGACTTCGCAGGCCACCGGCACGCCCCCACGGGGCAGCGCCAGCACCAGCAGGCCGGGGCGGCCGACGAGGTGGTGCAGCGATGCGGCCAGCACGCGGCCGGCCGTGCGGCGATCGGCGTAGGGCAGCTCGCTCACGCGACGTGCTCCGTGCGCAGCAGGTGGCGGCAGAACCAGGCGGCGGCGAGGTCGCCGACTTCCTCCAGCGCACCGGGCTCCTCGAACAGGTGGCCGGCACCGGGCACGACCGCGAGCCGCCGCGTGCACTGCAGTTGCGTGAGCGCCTGCTCGTTCAGGCGCAGGACTTCGGGGTCGCCGCTGCCGACGACCAGCAGGGTCGGCGCCGTGACGGCGCCCAGACGGCCGCCCCCGCGAGGTCGGGCCGCCCGCCGCGCGACACCACGGCGGCGATGCGTGCGCCCAGCTGCGCCGCGGCGATCAGCGCGGCCGCGCTGCCGGTGCTGGCGCCGAAAAGGCCGATCGGCATGCCCTTGAGCGCCGGCTGCGCGGCCGCCCGTGGCGGTGGCGTCTTCCAGCCGGCGCGTGAGCAGGGCGATGTCGAAGCGGTGTTCGCGGGTGCGCACGTCCACCTCTTCCTCGGCGGCGGTGAGCAGGTCGAACAGCAGGGTGGCGATGCCCGACTGGTGCAGCGCCCGGGCGACGAGCCGGTTGCGCGCGCTGTGCCGGCCGCTGCCGCTGCCATGCGCGAACAGCACCACGCCGATGAACTCGCCCGGCAGCGCGAGGTCGCCGTGCAGCCAGGCGGCGCCGCAGGGAATGCGGACCTCCTGCAGGGGGATCGAGGGCAGGTTGCTGCGCATGTCGTCTCCTTCGCGCGAGACGACACGATAGGCCCTTCCCGGGCCCCTGTCACGCCATCTCTAGATGAGCTTCTTGACGAAGACCATGCTCTTGCGGTCCCAGTTGTACTTGCGCTTGCGCGCTTCCGGGAGCCACTCGGGATCGACCTGCACGAACCCGCGCCGCAAAAACCAGTGCATGGTGCGGGTGGTCAGCACGAAGATGCTGTCGAGCCCCATCGCGCGGGCGCGCTGCTCGACGCGGCGCAGCACCTTCTCGCCGTCGCCCCGGCCCGGCTTTGCGGCGACACGGTCAGCGCGGCCATTTCGCCGGTCTTCGCCTCCGGGTACGGGTAGAGCGCGGCACAGGCGAAGATCACGCCGTCGTGCTCGATGATCGTGTAGTTGGCGATGTCGCGCTCGATCTCGGTGCGGTCGCGCTTGACCAGCGTGCCGTCCTTCTCGAAGGGTTCGATCAGCTGCAGGATGCCCCCACGTCGTCGGCCGTGGCTTCGCGCAGCTCTTCCAGCTTCTCGTCGATCACCATCGTGCCGATGCCGTCGTGCACGTACACCTCCAGCAGCAGGGCGCCGTCGATGGCGAAGGGAATGATGTGGCTGCGGTCGACGCCGGCCTTGCAGGCCTTGACGCAGTGCTGCAGGTAGAACGCGGTGTCGGTGGGCTGCTGCGCGGCAGGCAAGCCGGCCAGCAGCTGCTCGGCGGCGGCCAGCGGCAGTTCGGTGTCGATCGGGTTGTCTTCCGACTCGGGCTCCAGCGGCTTCACGCGTACGCCCGGCACCTCGGTGAGGAACAGCAGCTTGTCGGCCTGCAGCGCGATCGCGACACTGGTGGCGACTTCTTCCATGCTCAGGTTGAAGGCCTCGCCGGTGGGCGAGAAACCGAACGGCGACATCAGCACCATGGCGCCGAAGTCGAGCGTGCGGGCGATGCCGGCCACGTCGACCTTGCGCACCAGGCCCGAATGGCGGAAGTCGACGCCGTCGACGATGCCGACGGGGCGGGCCGTGATGAAGTTGCCGGAGATCACGCGCACCGTGGAGCCGGCCATGGGCGTGTTGGGCAGGCCCGGCTGAAGGCGGCCTCGATCTCGTAGCGCAGCTGGCCGGCGGCCTCCTGCGCGCAGTCCAGCGCCACCTCGTCGGTGATGCGCATGCCGTGCGAGTAGCGGGCGGCGTGGCCCTTGGCGGCGAGCTGTTCGTTGACCTGCGGGCGGAAGCCGTAGACCAGCACCACCTTGACGCCCATGCTCTGGATCAGGGCCGGTCCTGCGCGATGTGCGGCAGCTTGCCGGCGGCGATCGCCTCGCCGGCCACGCCGACCACGAAGGTCTTGCCGCGGTGCATGTGGATGTACGGCGCCACCGAGCGGAACCAGGGGCACGAAGGTGAAGTTGAAGATGGCGGACATCGGCGTACGTAAGTAGCGCGACAGTTTAAGGGACAGCCCGGTCGCTTTCCGCTATCGTGAGCGCATGCATCCTCTGGCGGCAGGGTTCTGGGGCGCGTTTTTCGGTACGGCGGCACTCATGCTGGTCGTCTCGCTCGTCGCCTATGGCCGGTCGCACAAGCGCGTCGCGCTGATGGCCGGCCTGTCCGCCGTGGTCTCGGCGGCATTCGTGGTCGCGTACCTCGGATGGCTGCCGATCGACGGCCCGGCCGAATCGCGCGTGCTCGCCCACGTCGCGATGCTCAGCGCCGCGGTGCTGTCGATGATGCTGCTGGCCATGCTGGGCGTGCTGCGCAACAACGCGCGCGCTTCGCGCGCCGCGGGCGCCATGGGCGCGCTCGCGCTGGCGGTGATCGCGGCCGGCTGGACGCTCGATCCCCCGGGCGCGCTGGGCCTGAGTTCGGTGGTGGCCTTCGGCGTCGGCCTGCTGATGCTGCTGATCGCCCTGCGGCGTTCGCTGCGCGGCGACCGGCTCGCCTGGATCTCGGTCGCCGGCGTCTCCTGCATGCTGGTCGCGCTGGGCGGCCTGAGCCTCATCGCGCTCGACCGCGCCACGTCGTGGCCGGTGCACGCGGTGAGCGCGGTGGCGGGCATGAGCTACCTCTCGGTCATGGCGTCGGCGCTGTGGGGCCGCTATTCGTACCTGCTGGAGCTGTCGGAAGTCATGCGCCACGGCCCGAGCTACGACCCCGTCACTCGCATGCGCTCGCACAGCGAAACCGGGCAGATGGTGGGCGACATGTTCTTCAGCCGCGAGGGCGGCGACCGCCCCATCGGCGTGATCGCCGTGTGCATCGCCAACCTCTATGCGCTGGAGAACCTGCACGGCCGCGCCGCCTTCAACCATGCCTTGTTCATCTACGCCGGCCGCCTGCGCCGCTGCGTGCCGCAGACGGTGGAGATGGGGCGGCTGGGCGATGACGGCTTCCTGCTGATGGTGCGCAATGCCGGCCAGATGGAGCAGCTGGTGCGCCTCGCCCGCACGGTGCGGCAGCGGCTGTCGCGTCCCGTGTCGCTCAGCACCAGCCGCGACGTCGCCGGCCTGGAGCGCTCCGCCACCGCCGGGAGGCCGAGGTGGGCATCGGCGTGCTGGCCACCTCCACCGGCGTGCGGCCTTCGCAGGCCATCTCCACGGCGCGGGCGATGGCCCGCACCGCCTGGAGCTACCAGAGCCGCCTGGCTTTCTTCGACCAGCAGCTCGGGCACATCGCCGAGCTGCCGCTGGAGGACTCCAGCGGCCACGGGCAGTGGATGGCGACGGCGTACTGAGCATGGACAAGGTGGCGGTCGGGTTCTGGGGCGCTTTCTACGGCATGGCCACGCTGATGCTGGTGCTCTCGCTCGCCGCGTGGCTGCGCCTGCACAAGCGGGTGGCCCTGATGGCGGGCCTGACCTCGCTCTTTTCCGCGGCCTACAGCCTCGTGCACATGGGCTGGCTGCCCATCGAAGGCGACCCCGAACTGCGCCTGCTGGCCAGCGTCGCCGTCCCGAACGCGGTGGCGCTGTGCATCATGCTGCTCGCGACGCTCGGCCTGATGCGGCCGGGGCGCAGCGGACCGCGTCTGGCCGTGGCGATGCTCGCGTTCGGCGCTGCCGTCCTGGGGGCGGGCTGGATGCTGCCGGCGCGCGAAGCGGTGGTGCTCAGCTCGGCGTCCGCCCTGCTGCTTTGCGCCGGCATGATCGCGCTGGCCACGCGCGCGGCCCTGCGCAACGGCCGCATGGGCTGGGCCGCCGTGGCCGGCCTGGTCTTCACGTTCTGCGGGTTGCTGGGGCTCGCATGGATTGCCTTGCACCGCGAGGCGCCGTGGCCGGTGCACGCGGCCACCGCCATCGCGGGGATCGGCTACCTCGGCACGATGGCGGTCGTGCTGTGGGCGCGCTACTCCTACCTGATTGAGCTGGCCGAGGTGATGGCGCACGGCCCCAGCTACGACCCGGTCACGCGCATGCGCTCGCACAGCGAAACGGGGCAGATGGTCGGCGACATGTTCTTCGGGAACGGCGACGCGGCACGGCCGGTCGGCGTGATCGCCGTTGCCATCGCGAACGTCTATGCGCTGGAGAACCTGCACGGCCGCGCGGCCTCGAACCATGCGCTGTTCATCTGCGCCGGCCGGCTGCGGCGCAGCGTGCCCGACAACGTGGAGATGGGCCGCCCGGGCGACGATGGTTTCCTGCTGCTGGTGCGCAGCCCGGCCGACTGGGGCGGGCTGGCGCAGCTCGCACGCGGGATCCGCGAGCGGCTGGTCCGGCCGCTGTCGCTCAGCACCAGCCGCGAGCCGGCCGACCTGGAAGGCTCCCACACCACCCGGGCCGCCGAAGTGGGCATCGGCGTGCTGGCCACCAGCACCACCGTCCGCCCCTCGCAGGCAGTCTCCACCGCGCGGGCCATGGCGCGGACGGCGTGGAGCTACGAAAGCCGGCTGGCGTTCTACGACGAGGCCAGCGGCCAGATCGCCGAGATGCCCAGCGGACACGACGGGTTCCTGTCCGCCCGCGCCGCCTGAACCCTCGCCCGGCGCGATAATTGCGGGCTTTGCCGCGCCCCGCCTTGCCCGCTCCCCTGAACATCACCTTCCCGGAATCGCTGCCGGTTTCCGCCCGCCGCGACGAGATCATGGCGGCGATGGCGGCCAACCAGTCGTCATCGTGTGCGGCGAGACCGGCTCGGGCAAGACCACGCAGCTGCCCAAGATCGCGCTGGCGATGGGGCGCGGCAAGGTCAACGCGAAACCGGGTGAGCGCGCACGGCTGATCGGGCACACGCAGCCGCGGCGCATCGCCGCGTCCAGCGTGGCCAAGCGGATCGCCCAGAGCTGGAAACGCCGCTCGGCGACGTGGTCGGCTTCAAGGTGCGGTTCCGGACCGGCTCTCGAAGGACGCGTCGGTCAAGCTGATGACCGACGGCATCCTGCTGGCCGAGACGCAGTCGGACCCGCTGCTCAACGCCTACGACACGATCATCATCGACGAGGCGCACGAGCGCAGCCTCAACATCGACTTCCTGCTCGGGTACCTGCGGCAGTTGCTGCCGCGCCGGCCCGACCTGAAGATCGTGGTGACCTCGGCCACCATCGACGCCGAACGCTTCGCGCAGCACTTCGCCTCGAAGAACGGCCCGGCGCCGGTGATCTACGTGTCGGGCCGCATGTTCCCGGTGGAGCAGCGCTGGCACGCCTTCGAGGAATCGCGCGAGTTCGACCTGAACGACGCCATCGCCGATGCGGTCGACGAGCTGTGGCGTGGCAACGCGCCCGGCGACATCCTGGTGTTCCTGCCCGGCGAGCGCGAGATCCGCGAGGCCGCCGACCACCTGCGCAAGCACCGGCGCACGACGTGATGACCCGCAATGCCGAAGTGCTGCCGCTCTTCGCGCGGCTGTCGCAGGCGGAGCAGGACCGGGTCTTCGACAGCCACGGCGGCCGCCGCATCGTTCTGGCGACCAACGTGGCCGAGACCTCGCTCACGGTGCCGGGCATCCGCTACGTGATCGACACCGGCACGGCGCGCGTCAAGCGCTACAGTTTCCGGAGCAAGGTGGAACAGCTGCTGGTCGAGCCGGTGAGCCAGGCCGCCGCCAACCAGCGTGCCGGCCGCTGCGGCCGCGTCGCCAACGGCATCTGCATCCGGCTCTACGACCAGAAGGATTTCGAGGGCCGCCCGCGCTTCACCGACCCGGAGATCCTGCGCTCGTCGCTGGCCGGCGTGATCCTGCGCATGAAGTCGCTGCACCCGGGCGTGGTGGACGACTTCCCCTTCATCGATCCGCCTTCGAAGCGTGCGATTGCCGACGGCTACCAGCTGCTCAACGAGCTGGGCGCGGTGGACGACGACAACGAGCTCACGCCCATGGGGCAGGAACTGGCGCGGCTGCCGCTGGACCCGCGGGTCGGCCGCATGATCCTGGAGGCGCGCGAGCGCGGCGCGCTGGCCGAGGTGCTGGTGATCGCGTCGGCCCTGTCGTTGCAGGACGTGCGCGACCGGCCGATGGAACTGCAGGCGCAGGCCGACCAGCAGCACGCCAAGTTCGACGACGAGAAGAGCGAGTTCGCCGGCTACCTGCGGCTGTGGGAATGGCTGGGCACGGCGCGCGGCGGCCACGGCACCGACCACAAGCTGTCGAACCGGCAGTACGAGCAGCTGCTGCGGCAGAATTTCATCAACGTGCGCCGGGTGCGCGAATGGCGCGACGTCCACAGCCAATTGCTCACGGTCGTCACCGAGCACAAGTGGCGCCTGAACGACAAGCCCGCGAGCTACGAGCAGCTGCACAAGACGATGCTGTCGGGGCTGCTCGGCAACATCGGCATGAAGCTCGAGGAAGAGGATTCCTACCTCGGCGCGCGCGGCATCAAGTTCCACCGGCACCCGGGCGCGCATTTGAAGAAGCGTCCGGGCAAGTGGGTGGTGGCCGCCGAACTGGTGGAGACCACGCGCCTGTTCGCGCGCGGCATCGCCAACATCGAGCCGCAATGGGTGGAGGAAGTCGCCGGGCACCTGCTGAAGAAGCAGCTGCTCGATCCGCACTGGGAGAAGAAGGCGGCCGAGGTCGTTTCCCTCGAACGCGCGACGCTGTACGGGCTGGTGATCTACAGCGGCCGGCGCGTACCGTTCGCGCGCTTCGACATGCAGGGCGCGCGCGAGATCTTCATCCGGCAGGGCCTGGTGGCGGGCGAGTGGGACACCAAGCTGCCTTTCCCGGTCGCCAACCAGAAGCTGGTCAAGCAGGTCGAGGAGCTGGAACACAAGTCGCGGCGGCAGGACGTGCTGGTGGACGAGGAGCTGATCTACGCCTTCTACGACCAGCAGCTGCCGAAGGACGTGTACAGCGGCGCGACTTTCGAGCGCTGGTACCGCGAAGCGAGCCGCGGCAAGCCCGACCTGCTGAAGCTGACGCGCGACGAGCTGATGCGGCACGAAGCGGCGGGCATCACCAGCAACGCCTTCCCGAAGACGCTGCGGCTGGGCGGCGTGGACTGCGCCGCGACGTACCTGCACGAGCCCGGCGATCCGCGCGACGGCCTTACCGTGGCGGTGCCGCTGTTCGTGCTGAACCAGTGAGCGAGGAGCGCGCCGAATGGCTGGTGCCCGGCATGCTCAAGGACAAGATCCGGCGCTGCTGAAAAGCCTGCCGCAACGGCCGCGATCGCGCTTCGTGCCGCTGCCGGAGTCGGCGACGCGGCTGGCGGAGCTGCTCTCGGCGCCGGAGCGCTGGACGCACGGCGGCCTGACGGACGCCTTGCTCAAGCAGGTGCGCGACCAGACCAGCCGGACGTCAAGCGCACCGACTTCAAGCTGGACATGGTGCCCGCGCACCTGTTCATGAACTTCCGCATCGTCGACGAACACGGGCGGCAGTTGGGAATGGGGCGTAATCTGCCGGCGCTGAAGGCGGAGCTCGGCGCGCAGGCGCGCGGGGCTTTCCGGCGCTGGCGGGGATGAAGGTCACTTCTTCACCCTCCCCCTCTGGGGGAGGGCAGGGTGGGGGCGCAGCGGTGGTCGCGCCCAACCGAAGCGCCGCGAGCCCCCCCCCGGCCTCCCCGGCGGGGGCAGGAGAACAGAGATACACCGCCTGGACCTTCGGCGAACTGCCCGAGCTGATGGAGATCCGCAAGGGCGGCACCAGCCTGGTCGGCTTCCCCGCGCTGATCGACGACAAGGATGCCGTGCGCATCGAGGTCTTCGACGAACCCGAAGTGGCCGCGGCGAAGCACCGCGCCGGCCTGCGCCGCCTGTTCGCGCTGCAGCTGAAGGACGCGCTGAAGTACCGGAAAAGAACATCCCCGACCTGCAGAAGATGGCGGTGGCCTTCATGCCGCTGGGCACGATGGAGGAACTGCGCGAGCAGGTCATCGAGGTGGCGCTCGACCGCGCCTTCCTGCTCGATCCGCTGCCTGCCGACGCGGCCGCCTTCAAGCAGCGCCTCGATGAAGGCCGCGGCCGCCTGACGCTGATCGCCAACGAGGTGGCGCGGCTCGCGGCCACCATCCTCGGTCGACTACGCGGCGGCCGCGCGCAAGATCAAGGACACGAAAATCCAGCCGGAGGCGACGGCCGACGCGCTGCAGCAACTGCAGCGGCTCGTGCCCAAGCGCTTCCTGGCCGCCACGCCGTGGCCGCGGCTGCAGCACCTGCCGCGGTACCTGAAAGGCATCGTGCTGCGGCTGGACAAGCTGCGCGCCGACCCCGCGCGCGACAGCACCCGCCTCGCGGAGTTGCGGCCGCAGGAGCAGCGCTTCTGGCGGCTGGTGGCCGACCGCAAGGGCGTGTTCGACGAGCGCCTGGAAGACCTGCGCTGGCTGCTGGAGGAACTGCGCATCAGCTTCTTCGCGCAGGAGCTGCGCACGCCGCAGCCGGTCAGCATCAAGCGCCTCGAGAAAGTCTGGAGCCAGCTGAACAGCTGACGGGAACCTGAGGTTTGCCCGCACCCGGAATGCGCGGGTCTGGGGTAGAACACCGTGTCGCTTGACCGCACGGAGCCCCGATGGACCGACGCAGCTTCATGGAGACCTGCACTGCCGGAGCGGCGGGCCTTTCGCTGGGCCTCCCGGCGCTGGCCGCCATGCCAGGCCCAAGGACTATGCCAAGACGCTGCTGGTCAACGAACGCGGCGATCCCCTGCGTGCCGCGCAACTCCTGCCGCAGACGAACTACGTCTTCCACTATCCGTTCGAGGCCACGCCGGTCTTCCTGCTCGACCTCGGCAAGCCGGCCGCGCCGCAGGCCCTGAGCACCGAAAGCAAGGACGCCTACAACTGGCCCGGCGGCGTGGGCCGCAACCGCAGCATCGTGGCGTTCTCGGCGATCTGCGCGCACCAGCTGGTCTACCCGACCAAGGACGTGAGCTTCATCAGCTTTCGCAAGACGCGGGCGCAGAAGGGCGTGCACGACAACGTCATCCACTGCTGCGCGGAGCACAGCCAGTACGACCCGGCGAAGGGCGCCCGGGTTCTGTCGGGTCCGGCGCGGCAGCCGCTGTGCGCGGTGCTGCTGCAGCACGACGCCAAGGCCGACACGTTGACGGCCTATGCGACGCTGGGCGGCGAGCTGTTCGACGCGTTCTTCCGCAAGTACGAAATGAAGCTGTCGCTCGAGGTGGGCGCCAAGGCGAAGCACGCGGTCAGCGGGCAGGCGGTGGTGCGGGAGCTGGAGAAGTTCTGCCGGAATTCGGTGCAGTGCTGAAGGCGGGGCCGGCAGCCGGACAGCCGGACAGCCGGACGCAGAGGACGCGAAGGATACGCAGAGGACGCAGAAGGAAGCAAAATGTGTTGTCCTGAATTCTTTCGCGTCCTCTGCGTAATCTTCGCGTCCTCTGCGTCCGGTACCCGCTCCCGCTCCCGCCTTCAAAGCTTCGCCAGCCGCTCCAAGGACAAAGCCAGCGTCTCGTCCTTCTTGGCAAAACAGAACCGCACCACGCGCTGGTCGGTGCCGTCGCCGTAGAAGGCCGACAGCGGGATCGCCGCGACCCCGATTTCCTCGGTCAGCCAGAGGCAGAATTCCGCTTCCGCCAGGTCGCTCACCGCCGAGATGTCGACGCACTGGAAGTACGTCCCTTCGCTGGGCAGCAGCCGGAACCTGGTGCGCGCCAGCCCTTCACGGAACAGGTCGCGCTTGCGCTGGTAGAAGGCCGCGAGCTGCAGGTAAGGCTGCGGGTCCGCCATGTACGTGGCCAGCCCGTGCTGCATCGGCGTGTTGACCGTGAACACGTTGAACTGGTGGACCTTGCGGAATTCGGTCGTCAGCACCGCGGGCGCCGCCACGTAGCCGATCTTCCAGCCGGTCACGTGGTAGGTCTTGCCGAAGCTGGAGACGATCATCGAACGCGCCGCCAGCCCGGGAAGCGCGCGGCGCTCCAGTGCTGCTGGCCATCGAACACCATGTGCTCGTAGACCTCGTCGCTGAGCACGAAGGCATCGGTGGGCGCCAGCAGGTCCTGCAGCCGCAGCATTTCCTCGCGCGTCCACACCGTTCCGCTCGGGTTGTGCGGCGAGTTGATGACGATGAGACGCGTGCGCGGCGTGAGGGCCGCGGCGATCCTGTCGAAATCGGGACGGAACGTGCCCGGCGTGAGGGGCACGCGCACCACGGTGCCGCCGGACAGCTCGATGGCCGGCACGTAGCTGTCGTAGCAGGGCTCCAGCACGATGGCTTCGTCGCCGGGCCGGACCACGGCGAGGATCGCGGTGATGATGGCCTGCGTCGCGCCGGCGGTGATCGTGATCTCGCCGGCCGGGTCGTACCTGCGGCCGTACAGCGCTTCGACCTTCGCGGAGATCGCGTTGCGCAGCGCCGGCACGCCCGTCATGGGCGGGTACTGGTTGTGGCCGGCGGCCATGGCCTGCGTCACGGCTTCGAGCAGCTTGGGGTCGCAGCCGAAATCGGGAAAGCCCCGCCCCGGTTGACCGCGCCCTTGTCGGCGGCCAGCTGCGACATGACGGTGAAGATCGTGGTGCCGACGGCGGGAAGCTTGGTTTGCAGCGGCGGGGTGCGTTCGGTGGTCGCGTTCATGGTCAGAGATCGTAGTCGTTGCCGTGGCCGGCCATGGCCTTGGCGATGAGGTTGCGGTCGAGGCGGTCCGCCAGCAGTTCGGCGAAGCGGAACACGAAGTTGCGCAGGTAAGCGCCGCGCTTGAAGGCGATGCGCGCGAGGTTCTGGCCGAACAGCGCGCCGAGCGGGCGCACCGCCGGTCGGTGTTGCTGCCGTCGTCGCGCACGGCCATCTCGGCGACGATGCCGATGCCGAGCCCCGGGCGCACGTAGGTCTTGATCACGTCGGAGTCGATGGCTTCGAGCGCGATGCGCGGCTGCAGCTTGCGCTGCGCGAAGGCGGCGTCGATGCGCGTGCGGCCGGTGAAGGACGGGTGGTAGGTCACCAGCGGCTCCGCCGCCGTCTTCCAGCGTGATCCGGTCCTTCTTCGCGAGCGGGTGCGCCTGCGGCAAGACCAGCACGTGCTGCCACTCGTAGCAGGGCAGGGTGACCAGCTCGGCGTAGTCGGACAGCGACTCGGTGGCGATGCCGATCTCGGCGATCTCGTCGATCACCATCCGCGCGACCGGTCGGGCGAACCCCGGTGCAGGCTCACGTTGACCTTCGGGTATTCGGCGCGCAGCTTGGCCACCGGAACCGGCAGCACATAGCGGGCCTGCGTGTGGGTGGTGGCGATGGAGAGCGTGCCGCTGTCCTGCGCGCTGAACTGCTCGCCGATGCGCTTCAAGTTGCCGACTTCGCGCATGATCAGCTCGATGCTCTTGAGCACGTGCTCGCCCGGTTCCGTGACGCGCTTGAGCCGCTTGCCGTGGCGCGCGAAGATCTCGACGCCCAGCTCTTCCTCGAGCTCGATGATGGCCTTGGAGACGCCCGGCTGCGAGGTGTGGAGCGACTTGGCCGCTTCCGTCAGGTTCAGGTTGCGCCGCACCGCTTCCTGGACGAAGCGAAACTGATGCAGGTTCATATCGAATTTCTTCTAAAAGAGAAATTCATTATGCCTTTGCTCGTTATTCCGAGGCAATCTTTGCGATGAGTTCCACCACCCTGGCGTCCTCGCCGATGGCTTGCTGCAACACGAAGGCCACCTCGGGATGCGCTGCCCGCAAGCCGTCGACCAGCAGCGGCAGGTCTTCGCGGGCGTGCCGTCCGGTGCCCGGGAACATCGGGACGATGGTCACCTGCGTGGCGCCGGCGTCGATCAGCTCGCTCGCGGCGGAAAGCAGGTCCGGCGCCTGCAGTTCCGGTAGGCGCAGCGCACCGGCGTCCCCGGCTGGTTGGCACGCAGCCGCGTCGCCACGGTTTCCATCGGCAAGCGCCACAGCGGGTCGCGCGAGCCGTGGCCGAAGAGGACGATCGCCTTGCTCATCGCCGCAGCACCAGCCAGCCGAAGGCGCCGAGCGACAAGGCCGTGTAGATCAGCCCCGGCGCGCCCGCCGCCAGCCACGGCTGCCAGTTTTGCAGGTTGCCGATGTAGCCGAAGACGTTGTTCAGCAGGAAGAAGCTGATGCCGATCAGCACGCCGCCGAACACGTAGCCCGTGATGCCGCCCGAACGGAAATGCAGGTAGGCGAAGGGCAGCGCCAGCACCACCATCACGAGGCAGCTCAGGGGATAGAACACCTTGCGCCAGAACTCGATCTCGTAGCGCTGCGAGGTCTGCGCGTTGGCTTCGAGGTGCCGGATGTACTGGAACAGCGCGATGGTGCTCATGCGGTCCGGCTTGAGCAGCGCCACCGACACCATCTCCGGCGTGATCTCCGTCGGCCAGCGCAGTTGCGGCACCTTCACGCGCTCGACGCGGGATTGCTTCTCGTCGCGCAGGTTGAACTCGGTGCGCTCGGCGTCCTCGAGCACCCATGCGCCGTCGTCGGCGAAGCGGGCCCGCGCCGCTTGCGTGACCGACACCAGCATGCCGCGCGCGTCGGCCTCGAAGATGCGGACCGCCTGCATGCCGCCCTCGGGCGTGAGCGCGCCGATGTTGACGTTGTACGAGGAGTGCCGCTGCTTTTCCTTCAGCCACGCGCCGGTGCTGCCGAGGGTGATGCCGCCGTTCTGGCGCGCCTTGAGCAACTGCGCGGCACGGTCGGCGGCCGGTGCGAGGTAGTCGCCGGCAGCGAAGGTCAGCACCGTGAAGATCGCGCCGAGCATCAGCAACGCGCGCAGCGCCCGCCGGGGCCGAGGCCGCTGGTGCGCAGGATCGTGTATTCCGAGCTCTGGGCCAGCCGCGCCATCACGAAGATCGTGCCGATCAGCACAGCGATCGGCAGCAGCTCGTACAGGTGGTTCGGCAACCGCAGCGCCACGTACAGCAGCGCCTGCGTGAGCTGCCGGTACCGCCGCCGCGGCCCGGGTTGGGCAGTTCGTCGACGAAGTCGAAGAAGAAGAAGAGGGCGAGGAAGCCGACGCTGACGAACAGGACGGCGTAGCAGACCTCGACGTAGATCAGCCGGCGCAGCGTCTTCATGCCCGCGTCCCCCGCAGGCGGCGCAGGAGCGGCGCCAGCGCCCAGTTGTTGTGCTGCTTGGCGAGCCACAGCAGGGCCAGGCCGCGGTGCCTCCATGCAGCAACAGGAAGAACGCGGCGAAGCCGGTGCGTCCGCTGCTGATCCAGCTCTGGCCCAGGTTCAGCAGGTTGAAGTAAACGACGAAGGCGAACAGCGCGAAGATCAGGTTGCCGCTGCGGCCCACCCGCGGGTTGGCGCTCGACACCGTGATCGCCAGCACCACGAAGTTGAACGCCGCCACTGCGAGCCCGAGCCGCCACGCCAGCTCCGACTGGTTGGCCGGCGTGGGCTGCTGCACCAGTTCGAGGGTGGAGCGCGTCTTGACCGGGCTCTCGTCGATCGCGGCCAGCTGCCCGGGTTGACGCGGCTGCCGTGCTGCTCGAATTCGCTGATGCGCATGCCTTCGCCCTTGAGCGAGTTCTCCATGCGCTGGCCGTTGGACAGCAGCAGGAACTGCTCGCCGTCGATCGTTTCCACCCGGCCGCTGCTGGCGGACGTGACCGTTTCCTTGTCGTTCTCGATGGTGGAGATGAAGATGTTGCGGCCCGACTTGTTGTCGGGCGTGTCCTTGTCCGGGAAGAACACCCGGCGGCCGCTGGCCGACTCCTGGAACTGGCCCGGCGCCACGCGTTCGAGGTCGCCGCGGCGGCCATAGCGTTCCTTCAGGTCCTGCGTCTGCTGGTTGGCCCACGGCCAGATCACCAGCGCCAGCAGGCCGACCACCAGCAGCACCGGCCAGGCGAACAGCAGCAGCGGACGCAGCAGCGCCGACAGGCCGCGGCCGGCGCCGAACCAGATCACCATCTCGCTGTCGCGGTACATGCGCGACAAGGTGCCGACGATGGCGATGAACAGCGAGAGCGTGAGGATCGGCGGCAGGTAGCCGAGCACCGTGTAGCCCATCACCATCATGACTTCCTGCGGGTTGACGCTGCCGCGGCTGGCCCGGCTCAGCGTGCGGATCAGGGTCATGGTCATCACGATGGTGACCAGCACCACCAGTGGTGGCGCCGAAACTGCGGGCGAGTTCCTTGCGGATGGACGAATGGAATAACATCGGCGGCGAGGCGCGGCAAGCGCGCGAACAACAAGAGATTATGGACTTCGAACTCAAGACCACGGACGCGGCCGGTGCGGCCGCCGAGAAGTGCGACGTGCTGCTGGTCCCGGTGACCGATGGCTTCAAGCCCGGCAAGGATGGCGTGTCCATGCTGGTGGCGGCGGCGCTTTCCGCCCGCGACCTCGAACCCAAGCCCGGCAAGCTGCTGCATGCCTACCGCACCGAAGGCGTTGCCGCCGCGCGCGTGATCCTCGCGGGCGCCGGCGACGGCTCCGGCAAGCGCATCCGTGCCGCGATCCACGCCGCCGCGGGTGCGATCCGCTCCAGCGCCGCCAAGCGCCTCGCGATCCTGCTGCCCGAAGGCAGCGGCGGCGACGCCGTCCGCGCGGCCGTCTGCGGCGTGGCCGAGAGCAGCTACGTCTACGTGGCCACGAAGTCCAAGCCCGAAGCGCGCGAACTGAAGAAGGTCGTCGTCGGCGTGGCCGACGCGGGCGCGCACAAGGCGGCGTTCACGCGCGCCAAGGCCGCCGCCACCGGCATCGAGTTCGCCCGCGAGCTCGGCAACCTGCCGCCCAACTACGCCACGCCGACGCGGCTGGGCGAAGAGGCGCAGAAGCTGGCCAAGGCGTACGGCTTCCGCTGCGAAGTGTTCGGCCCCAAGGAGGTCGCCAAGATCGGCATGGGCTCTTTCATGAGCGTGGCCAAGGGCTCCGCCGAGCCGCTGCGCTTCATCGTGCTGCGCTACGACGGCGGCGGCAAGAACGAGGCGCCCACGGTGCTGGTGGGCAAGGGCATCACCTTCGACACCGGCGGCGTCTCGATCAAGCCGTCGGCCGAGATGGACGAGATGAAGTTCGACATGGGCGGGGCGGCGAGCGTGCTGGGCACCTTCCGCGCGCTGGCCGAACTCAAGCCGAAGATGAATATCGTCGGCCTGATCCCGAGCTGCGAGAACACGCTGGACGGCGCCGCCTACAAGCCCGGCGACGTGCTCACCAGCCTGAGCGGCCAGACCATCGAGGTGCTGAACACCGACGCCGAAGGCCGCCTGATCCTGTGCGACGCGCTGACCTACGCGGAGCGCTTCAAACCGCGCGTGGTCATCGACATCGCCACGCTGACCGGCGCCTGCGTCGTCGCCTTGGGCGGCGTGCGCAGCGGCCTGTTCGCCACCGACGACGCGCTGGCCGACCAGCTGCTGGCCGCCGGCGAAGCGGCGCTCGACCCGTGCTGGCGCCTGCCGCTGGACGACGAATATGCCGAGGGCCTGAAGACGAACTTCGCGGACGTCGCCAACGTCGCCGGCCGGGCCGGCGGGGCGGTGGTGGCGGCCAAGTTCCTGCACCGCTTCACCCAGCCTATCCGTGGGCGCACTGGACATCGCCGGCACGGCGTGGAAGGGCGGATCCGCCAAGAGCTCCACCGGCCGCCCGGTGGGCCTGCTGGTCGAATACCTGCTGGCGCAGCAAGCCGGCGTCCCGGCCGCGGCCGGCAAGTCCTCGGCGCCCGCCAAGCGCGCCGCGCGCGGCCGCACCGCCGCCGTATGACGGAGGTGACCTTCCACTTCAACGTCGCCGACCCGGTGGACTACGCCGGACGGCTGGTCCGCAGGGCCGCCGGAACCGGCGTGAAGGTGGTGGTCACCGGCGATGCGGCGGCCCTCGAGCGGCTCGACGCCGCGCTGTGGACCGCATCGCCCACCGATTTCTTTCCCCATTGCCACGCGGCCACGGCGGAACCGCACGTGCTGCGCGCTTCGCCGGTGGTGCTGGCGGCCAGCGCGCGCGGCACGCCGCACCACGAGGTGCTGGTCAACGTCGGCGGCGGGATGCCCGACGGCTTCGAGAAGTTCGAGCGCCTGAACGAAGTGGTGAGCCAGCAGGAAGACGACCGCCAGCAGGCGCGCGCGCGCTGGAAGCACTACGCATCCCGCGGCTACGCGATCCGCAGGTACGACGCGGTCACGCGGGAGATGGGTTGATGGCCACCACCCGCACGCCGCCCCGTTTCGTTCCGACGCTCACCGAAGTCGTGCAGGGTGCACCGGCTTCGCCCGCGGGCCTGCCCGGCGTCTCGCACGAGCAGATCGCGCAGCGCGTGCTGCAGCGCGTGGACCTGGCGCTCGATCGCCGGGTGCGCGAAGCCATCGCCACCGTGGTGCTCGAACAGACCAACGCGCTCGCGCCCTTGCTGCGCGAGCGGCTCGATGCGGTGGTGCGCGAAGTGGTCGCGACCGCGGTCGCCGAGGAACTGCAGGCGCGCCAGCGCGGTGGCCACGGCGCCTGACAACGCGCTCGCGCGCGTTTGGTTGACGCTGTCGCGCGCCTGACCTACCTAGATCATTCCCTATGGCCCGGGCACGAAATTGCGATATGTTCATCGCCCGTTGAGCCACAAAATCAATCTCAACCCCTTTCAATCTCTGGAGGTATTCATGCAATTCAAACTGAAGCTGACGGTAGCTGCTTCTCTCCCGGCCGTCGGCGGCATCGCCCCGCCCAGAAACCGTGGTCAAGATCGGCCACGTCGCCCCGCTGTCGGGCGCGCAGGCGCACTACGGCAAGGACAACGAGAACGGTGTCCGCATGGCCATCGAAGACTTGAATGCCCGGGTGTCACCATCGGCGGCAAGAAGGTCAAGTTCGAGATCCAGGCCGAAGACGACGCCGCCGATCCGAAGCAGGGCACCGCCGCCGCGCAGAAGCTGTGCGACGCCAAGGTCGCCGGCGTGGTCGGCCACCTGAACTCGGGCACGACGATCCCCGCCTCCAAGGTCTACAACGACTGCGGCATCCCCCACGTCACCGGCGCGGCCACCAACCCCGGCCTGACCAAGCCCGGCTACAAGACCACCTTCCGCATCATCGCCAACGACGACGCGCTGGGCGCCGCGCTGGCCCTGTACGCCGCCGACACGCTGAAGCTGAAGAAGGTCGCGATCATCGACGACCGCACCGCCTACGGCCGGGCGTCGCCAACGTGTTCAAGAAGACCGCGCAGTCGAAGGGCATGACCGTGGTGGACGAGCAGTTCACCAACGACAAGGCCACCGACTTCATGGCCATCCTGACCGCCATCAAGGCCAAGGGCCCCGACGCCATCTTCTACGGCGGCATGGACCCCCGGCCGGCCCGATGCTGCGCCAGATGGAACAGCTGGGCATGGCCAACGTCAAGTACTTCGGCGGCGACGGCATCTGCACCAGCGAGATCATCAAGCTGGCCGCGGGCGCCAAGACCACGGCCAACGTGATCTGCGCCGAAGGCGGCGCGTCGCTGGCCAAGATGCCCGGCGGCACGGCCTGAAGGCCAAGTACGACAAGAAGTTCCCGAACCAGTTCCGGTCTACAGCCCGTACACCTACGACGCCACCTTCGTGCTGGTCGACGCCATGAAGCGCGCCAACTCGTGGGACCCGAAGGTCTACACGCCGTTCCCCGCCAAGACGAGCTTCAAGGGCGTCACCGCCAACATCTCCTTCGAGCCGAACGGCGAGATGAAGAACGCCGCCACCACGCTGTACACCTACAAGGACGGCACCAAAAAGCCGATGTAAGCAGCTGATCCGGGGTAAGCACCTGTGTCGAAAGCCGCCCTCCGGGGCGGCTTTTTCGTTTGCGGGGTCGCCGACGAGGCACACGGTGGATGTAGTCTCGATGGAGCTTTTCCTGTCGGAACCTGCCTACAGGCCGCGCCAGCACTGGCTCTCCGGGCCTCCGGGTATTCCTGTCGTGTTGTCGGCGCTTCCCGGACACGCTACCCTCCCTGCTCTGTTGGCGAGCCAACAGTTGCTTACGAACGGGGAAGTCATGGAAGTATTGGCGAAGCTGCCCACAGCCGAACAGCGCGACGGTGACCTGAAGCTGGTCCTGAAGGCCCTGAGCGCCTTCCGCCGGGGTGAACCCGGCGTCACGTTGCCGGCCGAGTGGGACGGCCTCTACGGCAAGATCGCAGCCGAATTCAACGAACTCTCGGCCCGGGCCGGCCGCACCAGCCAGCGGCTGAAGACGGCGGCCACGGCCACGCAGAACGGCAGCACCAAGGCCAGCCGGCGCATCAGCGACGACAAGCTCACCGGCTTCTGGCAGGACAACGTCGGCCACGTCAACAGCCTGCTGGAAGAGGTGGAGCTGTCCACCGACCGCACCCGCACGCTGCTGGCCAACTTGTCCGAGCTGAAGAAGGGCAACCCGAAGGCTGAGCTGCCCCACGACTGGACCGGGCTGTTCGGCAAGGTGGCGGACTCGTTCAACGACGTGGTCGCCGAGAACGTGCGCATCTCGCAGGAGCTGTCGCGCCTGTCGCGCGTGGTCGGCAAGGAAGGCAAGCTCAAGGAGCGCGCGGCCATGCCGAGCGCCCGCGGCTTCTGGCGGGATTCCGCCGAGTCGATCAACTCGCTGATCTCCGACCTCGTCCACCCGACGTCCGAAGTGGCGCGGGTGATCGGCGCGGTGGCGCAGGGCGACCTGTCCAAGTCGATGGCCCGGAGGCCGACGGCCGCGCGCTGGAAGGCGAATTCCTGCGCACCGCCATGACCATCAACAAGATGGTGCAGCAGCTCGGCACGTTCTCCGCCGAGGTGACGCGCGTGGCGCGCGAAGTGGGTACCGAAGGCAAGCTGGGCGGCCAGGCCGAAGTGCAGGGGGTGGCCGGCACGTGGAAGGACCTGACGGATTCCGTGAACTCGATGGCCGGCAACCTGACGGCCCAGGTGCGGAACATTGCCGAGGTGACCAAGGCCGTGGCGGCCGGTGACCTGTCCAAGAAGATCACCGTGGACGTGAAGGGCGAAATCCTCGAGCTGAAGAACACCATCAACACGATGGTGGACCAGCTCCGTTCGTTCGCCTCGGAAGTGACCCGGGTGGCACGGGAAGTGGGTACCGAAGGCAAGCTGGGCGGCCAGGCCGACGTGCAGGGTGTGGCCGGGACGTGGAAGGACCTGACCGAGTCCGTGAACTTCATGGCCGGCAACCTGACGTCGCAGGTGCGGAACATCGCGGACGTGACGAAGGCGGTGGCCGCAGGCGACCTGTCCAAGAAGATCACCGTGGACGTGAAGGGTGAGATCCTCGAACTGAAGAACACCATCAACACGATGGTGGACCAGCTCCGGTCCTTCGCTTCGGAAGTGACGCGGGTGGCGCGTGAAGTGGGAACCGAAGGCAAGCTGGGCGGCCAGGCCGACGTGCAGGGTGTGGCCGGCACGTGGAAGGACCTGACCGATTCGGTGAACTCGATGGCCGGCAACCTGACGGCCCGGTGCGGAACATCGCGGACGTGACGAAGGCGGTGGCCGCCGGTGACCTGTCCAAGAAGATCACGGTGGACGTGAAGGGTGAGATCCTGGAGCTGAAGAACACCATCAACACCATGGTGGACCAGCTCCGATCCTTCGCCTCGGAAGTGACGCGCGTGGCGCGCGAAGTGGGTACCGAAGGCAAGCTCGGTGGCCGGCCGACGTGCAGGGCGTGGCCGGCACCGGAAGGACTTGACCGATTCGGTGAACTCCATGGCCGGCAACCTGACCGCCCGTGCGGAACATCGCGGAAGTGACGACCGCCGTGGCCGCCGGCGACCTTTCGAAGAAGATCACCGTGGACGTCAAGGGTGAGATTCTCGAACTGAAGAACACCATCAACACGATGGTGGACCAGCTCTCTTCGTTCGCTTCGGAAGTGACCCGCGTGGCGCGGGAAGTGGGTACGGAAGGCAAGCTGGGTGGCCGGCCGACGTGCAGGGCGTGGCCGGCACGTGGAAGGACCTGACCGAATCCGTGAACTTCATGGCCGGCAACCTGACGTCTCAGGTGCGGAACATCGCCGACGTGACCAAGGCCGTGGCCGCCGGCGACCTCTCGAAGAAGATCACCGTGGACGTCAAGGGTGAAATTCTCGAACTGAAGAACACCATCAACACGATGGTGGACCAGCTCTCGTCGTTCGCATCCGAAGTGACGCGGGTGGCGCGGGAAGTGGGTAACGAAGGAAAGCTGGGCGGCCAGGCCGACGTGCAGGGCGTGGCCGGCACGTGGAAAGACTTGACCGACTCGGTGAATTCCATGGCCGGCAACCTCACGGCCCAGTGTGGAACATCGCCGACGTGACGAAGGCCGTGGCCGCCGGTGACCTGACCAAGAAGATCACCGTGGACGTGAAGGGTGAGATTCTCGAGCTGAAGAACACCATCAACACCATGGTGGACCAGCTCCGAAGCTTCGCCTCGGAAGTGACGCGCGTGGCGCGTGAGGTGGGTACCGAAGGCAAGCTGGGTGGCCGGCCGACGTGCAGGGCGTGGCCGGCACGTGGAAGGACCTGACCGACAACGTGAACTTCATGGCCGGCAACCTGACCTCGCAGGTGCGGAACATCGCCGACGTGACCAAGGCCGTGGCCGCCGGTGACTTGTCCAAGAAGATCACCGTGGACGTGAAGGGTGAAATTCTCGAACTGAAGAACACCATCAACACGATGGTGGACCAGCTCCGCTCCTTCGCTTCCGAAGTGACGCGCGTGGCCCGCGAAGTGGGTACCGAAGGCAAGCTGGGCGGCCAGGCCGACGTGCAGGGCGTGGCCGGCACGTGGAAAGACTTGACCGATTCGGTGAACTCCATGGCCGGCAACCTGACGGCCCGGGTGCGGAACATCGCCGAGGTGACGACCGCCGTGGCGGCCGGCGACCTGTCCAAGAAGATCACCGTGGACGTGAAGGGCGAAATTCTCGAGCTGAAGAACACGATCAACACGATGGTGGACCAGCTCCGAAGCTTCGCGTCCGAAGTGACCCGCGTGGCCCGTGAAGTGGGTACCGAGGGCAAGCTGGGCGGCCAGGCCTACGTGCAAGGCGTGGCCGGCACGTGGAAGGACCTGACCGACAACGTGAACTTCATGGCCGGCAACCTGACCTCGCAGGTGCGGAACATCGCCGACGTGACCAAGGCCGTGGCGGCCGGTGACCTGTCCAAGAAGATCACGGTGGACGTGAAGGGTGAAATCCTCGAACTGAAGAACACCATCAACACCATGGTGGACCAGCTCTCCTCGTTCGCCTCCGAAGTGACCCGCGTGGCGCGGGAGGTGGGCACCGAAGGCAAGCTGGGCGGCCAGGCTTACGTGCAGGGCGTCGGCGGCACCGGAAGGACCTGACCGACAACGTGAACTTCATGGCCGGCAACCTGACCTCGCAGGTGCGCGGTATTGCCAAGGTGGTGACCGCGGTGGCCAACGGCGACCTCGAGCAGAAGCTCACCGTGGAAGCCAAGGGCGAGGTGGCGGCGCTGGCCGACACCATCAACGGCATGACCGACACGCTCGCCACGTTCGCCGACCAGGTGACGACGGTGGCGCGCGAGGTGGGCGTGGAAGGCAAGCTGGGCGGCCGGCCAAGGTGCCGGGCGCAGCGGGCACCGGAAGGGCCTGACGGAGAACGTGAACCAGCTGGCGGCCAACCTCACCACGCAGGTGCGAGCGATCGCCGAGGTGGCGACGGCCGTGACGCAGGGTGACTTGACGCGGTCGATCACGGTGGAGGCGCTGGGCGAAATGGCCGCGCTGAAAGACACCGTCAACGAGATGATCCGCAACCTGAAGGACACGACGCAGGTCAACACCGAGCAGGACTGGCTCAAGACCAACCCGGCCAAGTTCTCGCGGATGCTGCAGGGCCAGCGCGACCTGGTCGCGGTGGGCCACCTGATCCTGTCCGAGCTGGCGCCCGTGGTGGGCGCGCAGCAGGCCGAGTTCTACGTGCTGCGCTACAGCCAGGGAGCAGCCCCGTCTGCGCCTGATGGCCTCGTATGCCTCCGATGGGCACGGCGCCTACGGCAAGGAAGTCGACCTCGGCCGGGGGCCTCGTCGGCCGGCCGCCTTCGACAAGAAGAAGATCATGCTGACCTCCAGCTTCCCGGAGGCCCTGCGCATCGCATCGGGCCTGACGGAAGTCGCGCCGCTCAACGTGCTGGTGCTGCCGATCATCTTCGAAGGCCAGGTCCGGGGCGTGATCGAACTGGCTTCGGTCGAGCGCTTCAACCCGACGCACCAGGCCTTCCTCGACCAGCTGACGGAATCGATCGGCATCGTGATCAACACGATCGAGGCCAACATGCGGACGGAAGACCTGCTGGCGCAGTCGCAGTCGCTGGCGCAGGAACTCCAGTCGCGCCAGGAGGAACTGCAGCAGACCAACGAGGAACTGCAGGAGAAGGCGCGGCTGCTGGCCCACCAGAACCAGGAGGTGGAGCGCAAGAACGCCGAAGTGGAACAGGCCCGCCAGGCGCTGGAAGAAAAAGCCAAGCAGCTGGCCCTGACGTCCAAGTACAAGTCCGAGTTCCTGGCGAACATGTCGCACGAGCTGCGCACGCCGCTGAACTCGCTGCTGATCCTGTCCGACCAGCTGTGCAAGAACCCCGAAGGCAACCTGACGCCCAAGCAGGTGGAGTTCGCCAAGACGATCCACTCGTCGGGCAACGACCTGCTGATGCTGATCAACGACATCCTGGACCTGTCCAAGATCGAGTCCGGCACCGTGGTCGTCGACGTCAACGAGCTGCGCCTGACCGACCTGCAGCTGTACGTGGAGCGCACCTTCCGCCACGTGGCCGAGGCCAAGAACGTGGACTTCACCGTCCGCACCGGCCTCAACCTGCCGACTTCGATGGTCACGGACGCCAAGCGCCTGCAGCAGATCCTGAAGAACCTGCTGTCGAACGCCTTCAAGTTCACGCACCAGGGGCCACGTGACGCTGACGGTCGAAGAGGTCTTCGCCGGATGGAACACGGAGAACGACGACCTCAACCGGGCCCAGCAGGTGCTGGCCTTCTCGGTGTCGGACACCGGCATCGGCATCTCGCCCGACAAGCAGCAGATCATCTTCGAGGCGTTCCAGCAGGCCGACGGATCGACGAGCCGCAAGTACGGCGGCACGGGCCTCGGCCTGGCGATTTCGCGCGAGCTGTCCAAGCTGCTCGGCGGCGAGATCCGCCTGATCTCGGCGCCGGGGCAGGGCTCGACGTTCACGCTGTACCTGCCGCTGGTCTACATGGCCACGCGCACCGCGCGCCGCATCACCACCGAGCACCGCTCCGACCAGACGATGCCGCTGATGCCCAAGCGCCTGGCGCCGCCGCCCGCGCAGGAGCAGGCGCAGGCCGCCAACGACAGCGATGGCGACGACAGCGCCGCCGCCGACAACGTGGCCAACGACGACCGCGACAGCATCCACGGCGGCGACCTCGTGCTGCTGATCGTCGAGAACGACCTGGCGTTCGCCCGCTTCCTGCTGGACGCGGCGCGCGCCAAGGGCTTCAAGGGCCTGGTGACCACCATGGGCGCCGGCGCGCTGACGCTGGCCAGCCAGCACAAGCCCTCGGCGATCACGCTCGACATGCACCTGCCCGACATGGCGGGCTGGCGCGTCCTCGACCGCATCAAGCACGACCTGGCGCTGCGCCACGTGCCGGTGTGCGTGATCTCCACCGACGACTCCAAGGACCGTGCCTTCCAGTCCGGCGCGCTGGCGTTCCTCGAGAAGCCGATCCGCTCCAAGGAAGTGCTTGACACCATGCTGGAGAAGGTGCACAGCTACGTCTCGCGCAACGAGAAGAGCCTGCTCGTGGCGCTGGACGACCGGCCGCGCGCAACGAGCTGCTGGCGCAGGTCGAGGGCGAGCACATCGACGTCACGGTGGTGGCCAGCGGGCCGCAGCTGCTCAAGGCGCTGGACGAGGGCCGCTTCGACGCCGTGCTGCTCGAAGACGGCTTCGGCGGCGTCGACCCGCGCGACTACAAGCGCGCAGTCGCCAGCCGGCCGGCATCGGCCCGGTGCCTCTGATCCTGTACCGCGCCATCGGCGTGGAGGGCTCCAGCTGGGTATCGGACGACGCGGTCACGGTGCACGAAGTCCGGGGAGCGCCGCGGCTTTTCGATGCGGCGCTGATCGCGCTGCACCGCAGCCCCGCGCGGCTGCCCGAGACCAAGCGGTCGGTGATCGACAACTTCTACGAGTCGGCCAAGCCGCTCTCGGGCAAGCGCGTGCTGATCGTGGACGACGACATGCGCAACATCTTCGCGCTGGCCACCGTGCTGGAAGAGCACGGGATGGACATCGTTTGGGCCGACAATGGGCGCGAGGCGATCAACCGCGTGGCCAACGACCCCGGCATCCGGTGGGTGCTGATGGACATCATGATGCCGGAGATGGACGGCATGGCGACGATGAAGGAAATCCGCAAGCTGCCGCAAGGGCGCAACCTGCCGATGATCGCCGTGACCGCGAAGGCCATGAAGGGCGACCGCGAGAAGTGCATCGAGGCGGGCGCCCGGGACTACCCGGCCAAGCCGGTCAACACGCCGGACCTGCTGGCGGTGCTGCGGGCCTGGTTGCAGCAATGACATACAAGGGAGAGTGAGTGACGAGTGCAGTGCCCGCGACGGAGCCTCCGGAGAAGGTCAACATCCTGGTGGTGGACGACCTGCCGGAAAAGCACGTCGTGTTCACCACGGTGCTCGACGAACTCGACCAGAACATCGTCAGCGCCCGGTCCGGGCAGGAGGCCCTGAAGTACATCCTCGAGATGGAGTTCGCGGTCATCCTGCTCGACGTCAACATGCCCGACATCGACGGGCTCGAGACGGCCAGCCTGATCCGGCAGTACAAGAAGTCGGCGCAGACGCCGATCGTCTTCATCACCGCCTACGTCGACGAGTTGCAGGCGCGCCGGGGCTATGCGCTCGGCGCCGTCGACTACATCCCGTCGCCGGTGGTGCCCGAGGTGCTGCGCTCCAAGGTGCGGGTGTTCGTGGAGCTCTTCCGCATGAACCGCCAGCTGCAGAAGCAGGCGGCGCAGCGCGAGCAGCTCGCGCGCTCGGAGGCGGCGCGCGCCGCGGCTGAAGAAGCGAGCCATCGCGCCGACTACCGGCCGAGGCCAGCCAGCGCCTGTCGCGCTCGCTCAACCTCGACGACACCATCGCCGCCGTGCTGCAGCTGTGCGTGCCGATGCTCGGCGACCGCGCCATCCTGGGCATGCCCGACAAGGAAGGCGGCGTGCGGCGGCTGGAAATGCATCCCGCGCCGCGGGCGGACGACCACGCGGCCTTCGCCGAAGCGATGGGCCCGGAGCTGCGGTCCGCCGCCGACAAGGTGCTGCGCGACAAGCAGTTCCACCTGTGGCGCGACGGCAAGGGGCGCGCGGCCGCGATCTGCCCGCTGATGGCGGGCGACCAGATCCGCGGCGCGCTGGCGCTGCTGGCCGACGAAAAGCAGTTCGACTCGACGCGCATCGCGCTGGTGCGCGAGGTGGCGAGCCGCGCTTCGATCGCCATGGAGAACGCGCGGCTGTACTCGGCCGTGCAGGAAGCCGACCGGCGCAAGAACGAGTTCCCCGCCATGCTGGCGCACGAGCTGCGCAACCCGCTGGCGCCGATCCGCAATGCCGTCCACATCCTCACCGCCGCCGAGGCGCTGCCGCCCAAGCTGGCGTGGGCGCGCGACGTGATCGGCCGGCAGGCCGACCAATGGCGCGGCTCATCGACGACCTGCTGGACGTCTCGCGCATCGTGCAGGGCAAGGTCGCGGTGAAGCCCGAGAAGATGGTGCTGTCCACGCTGATCGAGCGCTCGGTGGAAGCCAGCTCGCCGCGCGTGGCCGCGCGCGAGCAGGTCCCGGACGTGTCCCTGCCGCCGGAATGCATCGAGCTCGACGGCGACGACGTGCGCCTGTCGCAGGTGCTGTCCAACCTGATCAACAACGCTTCCAAGTTCTCGCCGGAGCGCAGCCACATCGCGCTGGATGCGAGCTTCCACGAGGGCGAATTGCGCATCGCGGTCCGGGACCAGGGCGCCGGCATCGCGCCCGAATTCCTGCCGCACATCTTCGACCTCTTCGCGCAGGCCGACCAGTCGCTCGACCGCTCGCAGGGCGGCCTGGGCATCGGCCTCACGCTGGTCAAGCACCTCGTCGAACTGCATGGCGGCCACGTGCTGGCCACCAGCGAAGGTCTGGGCAAGGGGGCGCAGGTGACGGTCTGCCTGCCGGCCCGCGTCGGCACCGGCACGGCCACCATGCAACCCGCGCTGGAGCCGCGTGTCCCCGCGGCGCGCACCGGCGCCTCGCGCATCCTGGTGGTCGACGACCTCGCGGCCTCCGCCGAGACGCTCATGACGCTGCTGCAGATGGAAGGCTTCGAGGTGCGGGTGGCGCACGAAGGCCAGCAGGCGCTGGCGACCGCGCGCGAGTTCCGGCCCGAGGTCGTGCTGCTGGACATCGGCCTGCCGGGCATGAACGGCTTCGAGGTGGCGCACGCGCTGCGCGCGCAACCCGAGTCGCGCGACGCGCTGCTGATCGCGCTGACCGGCTACGGCGAAGCGGAAAGCCGCACCCGCTCGGCCCAGGCCGGTTTCGACTTCCACATGGTCAAGCCGGCGGACGTGAACCTGTTGCTGACGATGCTGGCCAATCCCGCCCGGGCGCGCAGGGGAACCGTCATGGCCTGAGATACAATGGCGGGCTTGCTGGAGAGGTGGATGAGCGGTTTAAGTCGCACGCCTGGAAAGCGTGTGAGGGTTAATAGCCCTCCGCGGGTTCGAATCCCGCCCTCTCCGCCAAGAACCTGAACAAACCCGCCATCGGCGGGTTTTGTTTTTTCAGGCCGCGCCCGCGATGCGTGCCAAATGCCAATCCAGCAGTTCCGGGGCTTCTCCCAGTGCCCCGGCGCGTCCTGCCGCAGCAGCCGCACCGTGTCGTACCAGCGGCTGCCTTCGCCCTCCGCCGGCCACTGCCAGTAGGACGGAATCGAGAACAGCGCCAGCGTCTCGAGCCCGAGCGCGCCCGCGATGTGCAGCGTGGTGTTGTCGATGGTCACCACGGCCTCCATCCGGGAGAGGGAGCGCCCGATGTCTTCCATCGTCGCCTGCGGGTTCAAGGTCCCGACGTGCAGGCGCTCGCCCAGCGCGGCGCGGAGCACGGCCACGTCCTCGGCGATGTCGCCGTGCTGCAGCGCGTGGTAGTGGAAAGGGTGCTTCGCCAGCACGGCCGCGAGCGCATCGAGCGGAACGTTGCGGTAGGCGGAGGAGCCGGCGTTGGTCGTCTTCCACGACAGAACGACGTTGCGGCGGCCGTCGCCCGCGGGGGCCGGGGCGTGCGCGGGCAGCGCCAGGCGCTCGCCGGCGATGGCGCGGAAGTCGTCCTCGCGCGCGACCACGTGCGGCGCCATTTCCATGCCGAACAGGAAGGCCTGGCAGTCGGCGGCGGCGGCCGGGAAGTCCGCATCGCGGCCGAGCACCCGGCAGCCGGGATGGCTCGCTGCGAACAGCGTGCGCAGCCTCGGGTCCACCACCAGCGTGATGTCGCCCGTGAACACCTTGCGGAACGCGCCCAGCGCGCGCCCCCACATGATTTCGCTGCCCGGCCGCCGCGGTCGTGGAACCAGAGCAGCAGCCGCTGGACGCCCGGCATGCCGGGCTGCCACGCGGGCAGGCCGACCTTCTCGCGGATCCGCACGAAGTAGTCTTCCTGCACGGTCGCCCTCATCGACGACCAGCCTGCATAGTCACCCGCGCGCAGCTGCAGGTGCGCGATGCGGCCTTGCGCGGCCGTGCGCAGGCGGTCGTCCACCTGCACCTTCTCCAGCCAGAGTCGCGCCGAGGCATAGCGGCCGAGCGCGTAGTGCGCGCCGGCCAGCTTGAGCACGTCGCGCTCGCGCAGGGCGGCCGGCTGCCAGAAGTGCTCGAGCGCCAGCAGGTCCTTGTGCGCGTCGATGGCGTGCAGGGCGGGAACGAGCGCGCCCACCGGGGCGGCGGTGTCGCGCGGCTGCACGGGCTCGCAGGAGGCGATCAGTTCGTCGACTTCCGCGCCCGCCCCGGCGACCACCGCGCTGCGCAGGTGGCTGAGGCGGTTGGCCTTCGAAGGCGAGCGGCTGCGCAAGGCGAGGGTGGTGCCGTAGTACCCCGCGTCGGGCTGGGCGAGCGATGCCGCCTGCGCCAGCTTTTCGAGCAGCTTCTCGTCGCGGATGGCATGCGCGGCGGCGTTCAGTTCGTCGACCAGGAAGCTGCGCTTGCGCGCGAGCTTCAGCAGCTTGTCCCAGAAAGGCTTGTGGGCGGCGTAGCTGCCCTCGCGCGACGCTGCCGCGGCGATCTCCCGGCGCAGCGGGAGGAAGCGCGGATCGCGCCGGCTCTTCGCTTCGAGCAACGCCGTGGCGTAGGGCAGGGTGTCGGCAGCCGGCACCGCTTCGGCGCGCGCGACCGGCGCGGCGCCACGCAGGATGCCGGCCGCCTTCTCGACGTAACCGTACGCCGCGAGCTTGTCCGGCAAGCGCGCGAAATCGGCTTCGTGGTCGCGCGCCTGCGCGATGGCGGCGTCCAGCGATTCCCGAGGATTCGACGTAGGGCACGAAGTCGCCCGTCATGGCGCGGAAGGCCTGCATCTTGTGCGAATTGCTCGCCATGACCACGAAGGGCCGCCCGGCGAGGGCCGCCGCGTAGCAGCCGTGGTGGCGCGCCGAGACGATGCAGGAGGCACCGCGCAGGAAGCCCACCGTTTCGCGCCAGCGCGACGACACGATCGGGCTTTGCAGCGGAAACCAGGTCACGCCGCCGTCGCGCTCGTGCAGCAGGCGGTCGATGATGGCGCCCGGTCCGCCCGCCGCGGCGCCGTGGTAGTCCGTGACGACCGGGTTGCCCGGCGCGCGGGTTCCGCCATCGGCAAAGCGCGCCAGCACGAACGCGTCGGGCAAGAGGTGCGCGCGTGCGCCGAGGGCCCGCGCCTGTTCGAACGAGACCGGATCGCGCGTGATGACCGCATCGCACGCGCTGAAGACCGGCGCGTACGGCGCCATGTCCTGGACCAGCGCGTTGAGGACGAAGGTGGCGCGCGCCGCGCGTTGCGCGGCCGCCGGGAAGGCGAGCAGGTCTTCGCCGCGGCCGTGGTGGAAGGTGCCTTCGCCGTTGACGATCACGGCGTCCACCGAAGCGATCAGCGGACCGAAGGCCGCTTCGATCGCCTCGACGCGCCCGGAGGTGGTCGCCCGCGGCCTTGGCGAACCACAGGTCGTTCTTGAAGAACCGGTGGACGACCTCGATGCCCAGCTCGGCGAACAGCCGGTCGTGGCCGTCGGTGACCGCCTTGCATCCCACGTGCGGGATGACGGCGTTGTCGTTGAGGTAGACGGCTCTCAAGCGCGTCACTCCAGCATCTTCGCGAGCTTGCGCAGCACCTTGCGCACGCCGCCGCGAAGGGTGCGCCTGCGCTTCGTGGGCTCCTGTGCTCCGTCGTCCGCCTCTTCTTCCGGCTCCGCCTGCGCGGCGGTTATCGCCTCGTCCGTGGCGCCCGTGTCCTCGTCGTCGTCTCCGCCGCCGTCCCCGGTCAGCACCTGCACCTCGGGCTCGAGCCGCGGGAGCGAACCGGCGGCCACGAGCGACTCGAACAGCGCCAGCGTGCCCTCGGTGTCCGAGTAGTCCACGCCCTGCAGGGCGGGAGAGGAGAGGTCGTAGTTCCACCACTGCAGCGCCATCAGCCTGCGGACCGTCTCCTCGGGGAAGCGGGGCCGGATGTGGCGCGCGGGCACGCCGCCGACGATCTCGTAGGGCTGCACGTCCTTCACCACGACCGCGCCCGCCGCGACGATGGCGCCGTCGCCGATCTTCACGCCGCGCCGGATCACCGCGTTGGCGCCGATCCAGACGTCGTTGCCGACGGTGGTGCGCAGGGCCTGTCCGGCGAAGCGCTTCGCCCGGACGATCCGGCGGTACTGGCTGGAGTTGGCCATCACGCCGCCGCGGGTGAACACGAAGGTGTGCGAGCTGAACCAGTCGGTGGGATGGGAGGTGGGGCCGACCAGCACGTTGCGCGCGATCGAGCAGTAGCGCCCCACGTCCGCCTTCGCCATCTCGGAACCCTTGCCGATGTAGCTGAAGGCGCCGAAGGTGCACGTCGCCTTGACCAGGGGGCCTGCACCGAACACGGGCTCTCGACCCGCAATTGCGCGTTGCCGCGCAGCCGGCCGCCGAGGCCGATTTCAACCGATTTCATGCCGCATTTTCGCCGAACGGCGGCGGCTCCTTCCCCCGGGCTGCAACGGGAGGAGCGTCTATCATCACGGCTGCACGCCGGAGCCGGCGCGGGCAGGCGGTACGCAGGGAGGCGTGGATGGAGGTCGTTGGTGTCGACCAGTTCGTGGAACTGGTTCGTTCGGGAGAGAAATCGTCGCCGTTCGCCGTCGAGGTGCCCGGCACGGGCGCGAGGATCCCGGTCGCCGTCGCGGCCCGCCCGTTGCAGCTGACCGGCGGCGAAAAGCTGGTGGTGGTCTTCCATGGCGCCGTCACGCGCGGCAGCCGCCGCGTGCCGGCCTTCCCGGGCAAGAAGCTGGTGCGCTCGCTGCCGCGCGGCTACATCGTGCTCTCGGTGTCCGATCCCACGCTGCTGCTGTCACCGGAGATCAGCGCCGGCTGGTACGCCGGCTCACAGGGCAGCGACGTGCCGCAGGCCCTTCGCGCCATGTTCGCCGCCCCGGCCGAGGGCCTGCGCGTCTCGCGCGTGGTCTTCGTCGGGGGCTCCGCGGGCGGCCATCCGGCCCCGGTGCAATCCAGTTTCCTCGAAGGCAGCGTGGCGGTCGTCGAGAACCCGATCCTGCACATCTCGGCCTACGTGCGGCACCATGTCGAGCGATACCGCTCGGTGGCGTGGCCAGAACTCGCCGCCGAGGATCCGCTGCCGGAATGCGTCAACGACGCGGCCGCGGCCTTGTATGCGCAGCCGGGGACCAACACGGTCATCTTCCTGCAGAACGCGCGCGACCATCACTTCTGGAAGCAGTCGCGCCACTTCCTGGCGCGGGTCCATTCCTCGCGCAAGCGCAACGTCCTGTTTCTGTCCCAGTTCGTCGAGGAGATGCCCGGGCATTCGTTCCCGCGCTCCATCTGGCACCGGTGGGTGCGCGCCGCGCTGGAGGCGCCCACCACCTCGACCACCGACATAGGAGTGCAGGCCATGCGCCTCGAAGAGCAATCCGGCAAGCGCCCGGGCCGCGGAAAGGTCCGGCGCAGGCACAGGCGCCGGGATGGAGCGGCAGCGACGCGCAACTCGCCCTGCGGATCTACCAGCATCGCTGGAGGAGGTCGCGCATGGCCAAGGCTGACAGTCCCTACGCCGGCTTGCCGGGCAGGTCGTTCTGGAGCGCCGCGGTGCGCGACCGGCATTTCTGCGACCGGACGAAATCTCTCGGCCGATCCGGCTTTTCCCCAAGGACCGCATCGCCACCGCCGGCAGCTGCTTCGCCCAGCACATCGGCCGCCACTTGAAGGCCAGCGGCGCCGACTACATGGACATGGAGCCGCGGCCCGCGTTCATCGCCGAGGCCGAGGGAAAGCGCTTCGGCTACGACACGTATTCGTGCCGCTACGGCAACGTCTACACCTCCAGCCAGTTGCTGCAACTGGCCCAGAGGCGCTCGGGCAGCGCACGCCGCTGGAGCCGGTCTGGGAGAAGGACGGCCGCTTCTTCGATGCCCTGCGGCCTTCGGTGGACCCCGCCGGCCACGCGTCGCCGGACCATGTGCTGCAAGTGCGCAAGGCGCACCGCCGCGCGGTGGAACGGATGCTGCGCTCGCTCGACGTCTTCGTGTTCACGCTGGGCCTCACCGAAGTGTGGGAGCACCGTGGCGACGGCACGGCCTATCCCACGGCGGCAGGCACCATCGTCGGCGCGCACGATCCGGCGAAGTACGCCTTCCGCAACCTGCGCTACAACGACGTCGCCGGGGACATGCGGGCTTTCTGGCAACTGCTGCGCTCCATCAACCCGAAGGCGCGCATGCTGCTCACCGTCTCGCCGGTGCCGCTCGCGGCCACGGCCAGCGACGACCATGTGCTGGTGGCGACGACGCGCTCCAAGGCCACCTTGCGCGCCGTCGCCGGCGACCGCCGAGGACGAGAAGGACATCTTCTACTTTCCTTCGTACGAGCTGATCTCGTCGCATCCGGGCCGCGGCATGTTCTTCGAGCCCGACCTGCGCAACGTCAACGATGCCGGCGTGCGGATGGTGATGGGGCATTTCTTCCGCTCGTTCGACAGCACGCCCGCGGAGATCGCGGACAACGAGGACCTGGTCTGCGAGGAAGGGGAACTCGACAAGTTTTCGGCCGGCGGGGCGGCACGCGCGGCGCGCGCGCAGGTGGCACCCGTGGCCTCGGTGTCGGCATCTGCGGCTGCCACGGTTGCCGTGACAGCGGCTGCCCCGGACGACGATGAGGACGACGACGGCGACGTGGACGACGAGGACGAGGACGAGGATGGCGAAGCCGATCGTGCACCGCAGGCGGCGCCGGCTGCCGCGGCCGCGGTCATGGCGGCTCCGCGCGTCCTGCCGCCTCCGGCACCTCCGGCACGGACGCGCCCGGTGCCGATCGCCACAGTGCCGGCCGCACCGGCGGCCAGCGGCGCCGCCCAGCGGCGCCTCGTCGCCGCGGCCCGCGAGCGCAAGGAAAAGATCGTGGCGCTCAAGAGCGCCATGCACCAGCTCAAGCAGGAACTGGCGCAGCAGCGCAAGGCCTCCGCCGATGCCGAGCGCGCCGCGGCGCTGGCGAATGCGCGCGCCGAACGGTCGCGCGACATGCTCTCGTTCCAGCTCGGCGCGGTGCTGCTGGAAAGCACGAAGTCGTTCGGCTCCTTCGCCCGGCTGCCGGCGCGGCTGCTGACGCTGCGGCGCGACGCGCGGCGCCGCAAGGAGCAGGCGGACGCTGCTCAGCGCAGGTAGCGGCCCGCGTTCCGCTCGATGCGGGCGACGTCGTCAGGGCCGAGTTGGCCCGCGTGAATGCCGATGTTGCGGGCCGACACCGCGGCATCGAATTTCGCCGCGTCGGCGGCCGTGCCCGCGGCCGGAAGTCCCAGCCAGTCCAGCAACCCGGCGCCCACGGCGGGGTCCCGCAGGAAATCCTCGAAGCGCAGCAGCCGCAACCGTGCTTGCGCCTTTTCGGGCGGCAGCGCCGCGCGGACGCGCTCGAAGGCGCCGCGGGAGGCAGCGAGCACCGGCAGGAAGTCCTCGACGCCTTGCTCGCGGAAGGTGCCCGACTCCAGCCGGCGTGCCACGAACTGGTCGCACGCGTCGCGCTCCACGGCGATGAAGCGCGTGTCCTCCATCCATGCCGCCAGTCCAGCTTGCTCGCCAGAACACGTTGTTCAGCAGCACGTGCGAGCCGCCGCCCAACGCCAGCAGGCGTTGCAGGAACAGGCCGACGATGCGGCTGCGAACCTCCAGTGCGCCAGAGCATCGCCGGAGAGCATCGCCGCATGGAAGTCGTCGAGCAGCCGCGCCAGCACCGCCATGCGGGCACCGGGCGCGGCGGCGTGCAGCATCACGACGCTGTACGAAGGCTTGAAGTCGCGCAGGCAGGCGACCGATTCCACGAGGAAGGTGGCCAGCAGGCGCTTCATGCCCGGGGCGTGGAGCGCTCCCGGCTGGAGGAAGGCGAAGAACCCCGCTCGGTCGCCGCGGCCCTGCAGGTAGCCGAGCTCGGCGAAGCCCGGGGCAGGCTGACCTGCGCGTGCTGCGACAGGAAGGCCGCCACGGCGCCCGAGCCCGACCAGCCGAAGCCGGCGCAGGCGATGAGCTGTGCCCGGTGGTACAGGTCGAACACGGAGAGGTCGGGCGCGCGGGGCCCCGGGGCCGAGCTTCGCCAGCAAGGCCAGCCGGTCGCGCAGGAAGCCGTGGACCTCCAGCGCCTGGTTGGGGGCAGTCAGCACCGTGCGCAGCGGCGCCAGTGCTCGGGCGCAAGCGTGGTTTCGAGCGAGCCCAGCGCGCGTTCGAGGCGCGCCAGTTCCTGCCAGGCCGCGGCGTTCTCGAACCGTGCACGCAAGCGCTCGATGGACCGCTTCCAGCTGGGCCGGAGCTTGCCGCCCGCCTCGAAGTCCATCAGCAGCCGGTCGCCGCCGGCCTGGTCGCCGCAGAGGTAGTGGAGCTCCAGTTCGTAGAACGCGACCTCCCGCTCCTTGTCGGCGAGGCGGGGCCGCCGCTGCTGCATCAAGGCGAGCGCCTCGGGGTGCCGCCGCATGTGGCGCAGCATGCGGATCACCGCATACGTGAGCGCGTGATCGGGCTGCGCTTCGCCGCGATAGGCTTCCCATTGCTGCTCGCAGTCCGAGAGCAAGGCGTACTTTCCGTCCTCGGTCACGGGAAAGCGCGCGTTGCAAGCCTGCACGCGCTCCAGCAGGGTTCCGTCGCCGGCGTTCATGGCATGTAGATCCCGAGTTCGGCGGCGATCCACTCGCTTTCCGCGGGCGCCAGCTGCGCCGCGTGGATGCCCACGTTCTTCAGCGAAATCGCGGGGTCGAACCGTGACTTGTCCGGCACCAGCCCGGCACGGGCCAGCCCGAGCTGGTCCAGCAGCCGCTCGCGCACGCCGCCGTCGTTGCGCAGGAAGTCCTCGAAGCGCAGGTTGATCCGCCTTCCGGCCAGCATCGCGGGCGCGACGCCGGCGCAAGCCGCCCGGTAGCGGGCGCGGCCGCGCGTGAGCATGGCGGCGAAGTCCGCCGGCGTTTCGTGCGTGGCGTCGGGCGACTCGGCCCGGCGTGCCACGAACTGGTCGCGGGCGTCCCGTTCCACCACGATGAAGACCGCGTCTTCGAAGTCGCCGATCAGCTGGATGCGGGGCGCCATGAACACGTTGTTCAGGAGGATGTGCGATCCGCCCCGGATGGAGAACAGGCGCTGCAGGAAGCGCGCCAGCACCTTGCGCCGCACGGCGGCGCCGGCCAGAGCATCGGCCGCCAGCATCTGCCGGTGGAAGTCGTCCACCAGTTCCCCCAGCGCCAGCACGCGGCCGCCGGCCGCCCGCAGGCAATGCGTCAGCACGCTGTAGGGATGCGTGATGGCGTGCAGGCACACGATCGACTCGGCGAAGAAGCGCGCCAGCAGCTTCTTCATCGTCGCGAAGGGCAAGGGCGCGGCATCCGGAAGGCGAAGACGCCCTTGCGGCGCGAGCGGCCCCGGAGGTAGCCCAGCTCGGACAGGCCGAAGGGCAGGGCCACGTTCTTGTGCTGCGACAGGAAGGCGGAGACGGCGCCCGACCCCGACCAGCTGAAGCCGCAGGTGAAGAGGAGGCGGCCGGCGTGGTACTTGTCGAAGACGGCGAGGTCGGCTGCCGCCGCGGGCGTGTCCGGGGCCTGCAGCAGCGCGACGCGGTCCTGGATGAACTGCCATGCGGCGATCGCTTCGCTGCGGTCGCCCAGCACGGTCTCCAGCAAGGGGACCTGCGTGGCGGGGTCCGGCGTGGGGCGCAGTTCGGCCACCGCGGTTTCCAGCGCGGCCAGCGGCGCGGCGGCGGCCGCGGCGCTGCCTTTCGCGCGGATCGCTTCGAGGGCACGGCGCCAGCTCGGACGCATCGGGCCGGACCCCTCGAAGGCACGCAGCAACGCCTCGCCATCCGCATGGCGGCCGGCGAGGAAGTGCAGCTCCATCGCGTAGAAATCGACCTCGCGCGCGCGCGCCGCGATCACGGGCCGCCGTTGCTGCATCAGGGCGAGCGCCTCGTCGAACCGCTTCAGGAACCGCAGCAGGAGGATCGCCGCGAAGGTCAATTCGGGCGGCGGCTCCGCTTCGTCCCGGTAGGCGGCCAATGCCGCTTCGGCTGCCGTCGTCAGGGCGAACTTCTCCGACTCGGGCGCCGGAAAGCGGGCGTTCAGCGCGGCGATCTCCGCCAGCAGGGACAGGGCATGGTCGCCGGGCGGGCCAGCGACCGGCGTGGCTTCCACCGTCATGGCAGGTAGATCCCGATCGCTTCGATCTGCGCAATCTCCTCGGGGGCCAGGCCCGCGCGGTGGATGCCGATGTTGCGCGCCGACACGGCGGGGTCGAAGCGGGACGGGTCCGGCACCAGCCCTTCGGCGTCCAGCCCCGCGCGTTGCAGCACCCGCTCGCGCAGCGCCGGGTCGCGCACGAAGTCTTCGAAGCGCATCAGCATCATCTGTTCTTCGAGCCGGTCCGGCGGAGCGGCGTTGCGGATGGCGACGAAGCCGGCCCGGTTGCGCTTGATCAGCCTGACGAAGGACTCCACCGGGTAGTCGCCCGAGTGCGCGCCTTCCATGCGGCGCGCCATGTACTGGTCGCGCGCATCGCGCTGCACCACCATGAACAGTGCGTCGTCCATCGTGCCCATCAGCGCGGTGCGCGGCGCCAGGAAGATGTTGTTCAGGAGCACGTGGGTGCCGCCCCGCACCGAGAACATGCGCTGCATGAACTTGCCGAGCACCCGCCGGCGCACGGCCAGTCCTGCAAGGCGTCCTGCGCCAGCATGGCCCCCCGGAAGTCGTCGATCAGCGCGCCGAGCGCATCCACGCCAGCTTCGTCGGCCTGGCAGGGCTTGAGGACGCTGTAGTGCTGGCGCTGCACCGAGACGATGGATTCGAGGAGGAAGCGGGCCAGCCGGCGCCGCATGTCTTCGAGTTCGACGGCGCCGGGGCGGATGAAGGCGAAGATGCCCGCGCGGCCGTGCCCCTGCAGGTAGGCCATCTCGGTGGTGCCGAAGGGCAGCGTGACGAGCCGGTGCTGCTGCAGGAAGCACGACACCGCGCCAGAGCCCGACCAGCTGAAGCCCGCCGTGAACAGCAGGCGCGCGCTGTGGTACTTGTCGAACACCTGCAGGTCCGCATGCGGGGTCGACTGCGCGCGCCGCAAGGAACGCAGGCGCGCGTCGATGAAGCGCAGCGTCTCCTCGGGCCGGCTGGACGCCGGCATCACGAGCCGGGCGAGGGGCAGGTGTTCGGCGACGTCGACGTCGCGCGCCAGTTCGCACCATTCCTCCTCGACGCGCGCATAGGCCTCGCGCGCCGCCGCGACGTCGCCTTCCCGCCCCAGCTTGCCGATCGCCTTGCGCAAGACGTAGGGAAGCTGGTGGCCGGCGGCGCGGAAGCGCTCCAGCAGCGCGTCGCCCTGTGCGGCCTGCTGGACCTTGTAGTGCAGGTAGATCTCGTACGCGTCGATCTCGACGGCGAGCGCCGCGACGCGCGGCTTGCGCTGCTGCATCAGCTCGAGGGCGGCCTGGTAGCGCTTGAGCCGCCCCAGCAGCCGGATCACGGCGTACGTGAGTTCGTCCTCCGGCGCCGGCTCGGCGCGGTATTCGGCGATGGCGGCGAAGGCGGCGGAGCGGACGCGGAACTTGCCCGCCTCGCGCACCGGAAAGCAGGCGGTGATCTCCCGCACGCGCCCGAGCAGCGTGTCGGCGGGCACGTCCGGCAGGGCGCGGCCGCGGGGCGCGTCGTCCGATTCGCCATCGGCATCTTCCTCGCCGGCCTGGGCGGCGTCCGCCATCCGCTGCCGCACGCGCGTGATGGCGCGCTGCCAGCTAGGTCGCAGCTTGCCGCCGGCTTCCAGCTGCTCCAGCAAGGCCTCCCCGCCTTCGCGGTCGCCGGTGAGGAAGCTCAGTTCCGTCTCGACGAACAAGGCCGTGCGCTCTTCACCGGCGACTTCGGGCTTCCAGGCGCGCAGCAGGCGCAAGGCGATCGCGTGGCTGCCCGCCTTGCGCAGCAGCTTCACGACGTCGAGCGCGAGCTCGCCGGGCAGCGGCTGCAGCGAAGCGCAGGCTTCGGCCAGCGCTTCGGCCAGCGCTTCGGCCCGGGCACGCACGGCCGCCTTGTCAGCGGCCGGAACGGGGAACCGCGCCCGGAGCGCCGCGGCCCGTGCCGCCAGTTCCTGTGCGGCGTCGGGCGAATCCGTCGCGCCGCTCATCGCATGTACACCCCGAGCTCGTTGTCGACCCAGGCGAGTTCTTCTTCCGACAGCTGGCCCGCATGGATGCCCACGTTCTTGACCGAGACGGAAGGATCGAAACGCTCCGTGTCGGGCACCAGTCGGCCTTGGGCAGGCCCAGCCGCTCCGGGGAGCTTGTCGCGCAGGCCGTCGTCGTCGCGGACGAACGCGTCGAAGCGCAGCACCAGCAGGCGCTTGTCGCGTTCCTCCGGCGGGATGCTCGCCCGGATGCGCTGGAACTTCGCGCGACCCTTGGTCAGCATCGCCGCGAACTCGTGCAGGTTCTGGTGGCCCGCGTCGCGCGACTCGGTCTTGCGCGCGACGAACTGGTCGCGCGCGTCGCGCTCCACAGCGATGAACAGCGCGTCTTCCATGTAGTTGACGAGCTCGATGCGCGGCGCCATGAACACGTTGTTCAGCAGGATATTGGTGCCGCCCTTGACGGAGAACAGCCGCTGCAGGAAGCGGGCGACGATGCGCTTGCGCGTTTCGACGTCGTCCAGGGCCGGCTGCGACAGCATCATCCCGTTGAAGTCGTCCACCAGCTGGCCGAGCACCGCCACGCGCCCGCCGGCCGAGCGGCTGCACTGCATCAGCAGGCTGTAGTGGTGCTTGATGGCGCGCAGGCACACGATCGACTCCGGCAGAAGCGCGCCAGCAGCTTCTTCATGTCGCCGAAGGCGAAGGCGCCGGGCTCGATGAAGGGGAAGATGCCCTTGCGGCCGGAGCGGCCCTGCACGTAGCCCAGCTCGGACATGCCGAAGGGCTGGCTCACCGCCCGGTGCTGCGCCGGGAAGCACGAGACCGCGCCCGAGCCCGACCAGCTGAAGCCGCACGAGAAGATCAGGTGCCCGACGTGGTACTTGTCGAACGGGGCAAGATCAGCCTGGGGCGCAGCCGCTTCGACGGCGCGCAGCGCGCGAAGCCGGTCCTGCACGAACAGCAGCACCTCCAGCGCCTCGTTGTCGCCGCGCAGGATGGTGGACAGCCGCTCGAGGTGTTCGCCCAGGTTCACGTCGTACTGGAACGTCGCCAGGCCCTGTTCGAGCTCCTCGAGCTCGTCCCACACGCCCTCGGACTCGAAGCGCTGCTTGATCTTGTCGATGGAGCGCTTCCAGCTCGGGCGCAGCTTGCCGCCCGCCACGAGCTTTTCGAGGAGCTCCTCGGCCACCTCGCGCCGGCCGCAGGCGAAGTGCAGCTCCATCTCGTAGAAGTCGATCTCGCGCGCGAGCGACTCGATGACGGGCCGGCGCTGCACCATCAGCTCGAAAGCCTTGGCCGGCTTCTTCAGGTAGCGGTACAGGCGGATCACCGCGTACGTCAGCTCGGGCGAGGGCTCCGGCTCCTGCTGGTATTCGGCCAGCAGCTTTTCGGCGGCGGAGGTGACGGTGAACTTTTCCGACTCCTTCACCGGGAAGCACTTGTTGATTTCGAGGACCCGTTCGAGAAGACTCATTGCGACTGCCGTTGATGCTTTGTTGGCCATGGGGCGGCCGCTGCCGGCGACGCCCTTGTTCGTATTGTCCGTCAGGACGGACGGGCTGCCGTGAGCGCGATCTCCGCACGGAACCGCAGCCGGCGGCCGGTCAGGTACCGCGCCAGTTCGGTTGTAGGCGCCACCTGCCCCCGGGCCTGGGAGCACCACCCCCGGTAGGGCGGCGCCTGGACGCCCCGGTAGGCTTTGTCCATTGGCTCACCACCGGCGCAGCCGAGCCGGAAGGAGGCCTCGACGTCGCCGGTCTTCACCAGCACGACACGGACGCCTTCCACCGCGGCGTCGTGTGTGACCGTCGCCTCCTGGCCCAGCAGCCAGGCCTGCCGTGCCGTGATGTCGGAGCTGCCACCCTCCGCGGTCACGCTGTCCTCGATCAGGACCGCGCCGGGCCAGCGCACTTCGATGCGCCGCTGCACGAGGATGCCCCACGCAGGAAAGCGGACCTCGCCGGCCGTCACCACGCCCCGGGGGTGCTCCGTCCACTCGACGATCCGCGCTTCGGGCTGGAGCCGGTGGTAGTCGCGCCGCTGCAGGCTCTCCAGCCGCTCGGGAAAGATGCCGCTGTGCCCGAAGGACGAACTCAGGCAGCGCCGGTACGGGTCCTCGCCGTCGTAGTTGTAGGCGCCGCCGTCGATCAGCACGTCGCGTCCCGCGAAGCGCAGCGTGACGCTGGTGTCGTCCACGTGCTTGTGGCTCTTGCCGCGCCGCCCGCAGACGAAGGACAGGTAGAACTCCGGGCTCTTGATCACGGCGAAATGGCTTTCGGCAAACAGCCGCGGCCGGTCGATCGACTTGGCGGCCTTGCGGAACACCTGCGAATCGCCGATCGGCGGGATGCCGCCGTCGGGCCAGACGCAGTAGCGCAGCGCCTCGTCCGCGCGCGCCAGGATGGGCGGCGCCACCTCGGCGAAGCGGCCCCCGATGCCGCAGGCGGAGAACCGTTCGAGCGCCGACCGGAACAGCGCGAGGTTGAAGCGGTGGTAGCCGATGGTGTTCTCGAAAGCGTAGCCGTCTGCGTCGAAGATCCGCGTGACAGCGTCGCATAGGCGGCCGTTCGCCTTGTCGATGCAGGCGCGGCCGTCCGGCGCCTCCGCGCCCAGCGCCATGCCCAGTTCGGCCAGCGCCAGGTCGGCCATCACGCCATGGTTGTTGCCGACGTAGTTGCGGTCGTCGAGGAGGTAGCGCATGTGCACGTGCAGCAGGGCCGCGGTGCGCCGGGCCAGCGCGGGTTCGCGCTCCAGCCGCAGCAGCGTGGCCGCGAAATCCAGCAGCACCGACGTCCGCTTGCTGGTGGCGTGGTCGTTGCTGTCGCTGCCGCGCAGCTGGAGGATGGCGGTGCGGTCGGCCAGCGAGGCGTCGAGGTGGTCCAGGAAGCTGCGGACGATGCCGACCGCCGCCTGCAGGTAGCGTTCGTCCCCATCGGCTTCATGCGCTGCCAGCAGGCCGGCGACGTATTCGAGCGAAAAGAAGTGCAGCAGGTTGGAGCTGCGCCTGGAAGCGAAAGGGGTGGTCCAGTCGACCGCGAAATCGGGGCCGAGGCGAACCGTGCTGCCGGTGCGCAACCGCAGCTCGCCCGCGAGCACACGGTGGGCGTCTTTGGCGCCCCGGTCGCGCACGCGCGTCCCGCGGTGCGGGCGGGCGCGCAGGCCGGCGAGCAGCTGGTCGGCGAAGCGGTGGTCCGGCGCGGCGGCGTCAGCGAAGCGCGCACGCAGCGGCGCGGGCAGCCAGTGCGTCGGCCACCAGCGCACGGCGCATCACCCGACCGTGCGCCCCGCCTGCACCATCCGCATTGCCGACGTGATCAGCGCCGACACCTCGCTCATGTTGCCCGGGATCACCAGCGTGGTGGTGGAGTCTTCGGCCACCTTGCCGAAGGCGTCGACCGCGCGTTCGGCGATCTTGAGCTGCACCGCCTGCTCGCCGCCCGGTTGGCGGATGGCTTCGGCCACCTGCCTGATGGCCGAAGCGGTGGCCTCGGCGACCGCCACGATGGCCGCCGCTTCGCCCTGCGCCTTGTTGATGTCGGCCTGCTTCTCGCCCTCGGAGCGGGCGATGGACGCCTCGCGCTCGCCGGTGGCGATGTTGATCTGCTCCTGGCGCCGGCCTTCGGAGGCCGCGATCAGGGCGCGCTTCTCGCGTTCGGCCGTGATCTGCGACTGCATGGCCCGCAGGATCGCCTCGGGCGGCGTCAGGTCCTTGATCTCGTAGCGCAGCACCTTCACGCCCCAGTTCAGCGCGGCCTCGTCGATGGCCTGCACCACCTGCGCGTTGATGATGTCGCGTTCCTCGAAGGTCTTGTCCAGCTCCAGCTTGCCGATCACGCTGCGCAGCGTGGTCTGCGCGAGCTGGGTGATGGCGACGATGTAGTTGGAGGCGCCGTAACTGGCGCGCATGGGGTCGGTCACCTGGAAATACAGGATGCCGTCGACCTGCAGCTGCGTGTTGTCGCGCGTGATGCAGACCTGGCTCGGCACGTCGAGCGGGATCTCCTTCAGGCTGTGCTTGTAGGCCACCTTGTCGACGAAGGGCACCGGGAAGTTCAGCCCGGGCGTGAGCGTGGCGTGGTACTTGCCCGTGCGCTCGAGCACCCGTGGCGTTCTGCTGCGGCACCACCTTGATGGCGCGCACCACGAAGATGACGGCCACCACGAACAGGACGATTGCGATTTCCATTCCGGCTTCTCCTCAGATTTTCTCGACCACCGTGGCGGCTGCCGGTGACTTCTCGGACGCGGTAGTTGCCGGGCCCTTCGGACGTGTTGCCGTAGGGCACCACGGTCCAATTCGCGCCGCGGTACCGAACGTTGGCGGTGTGGTCCGGGCCCCAGGCCGCGACGTGGACGGTCTCGCCCACGTCGAGGTTGATGTCGGCGCTGGCCTGCGGCGGGCGGCGCTTGCGCACCGCGTGCCAGGCCGCGGTGGCGCCGCCGCCGACGACAGCGGCCACCACCAGCTGCATGGGCAACGCCAGGCCCGTGTGCGCCGCGACGGCGCCCGCGGCCATGCCGATGGCGAGCATCAGCAGGTAGAACGTGCCGGTGAGCAGTTCGATGGCGACGGCGGCGCCGGCGAGCAGCCACCAGATGGTCGAATCCGTCATGAAGCCCCCTCGTTTTCCGGCATTGTGGGCGAATTCGGCGGCGGTTCGCCGCAGGGCCGCCGGGATTTCATACACTTCGCGCCTTGTTGCCCTTTTCCCGCCTGGACGCCCCCGATGAAGTTCCGCTTTCCCATCGTCATCATCGACGAAGACTACCGCTCGGAGAACACCTCCGGGCTGGGCATCCGCGCGCTGGCGCAGGCGATCGAGGCCGAGGGCTTCGAGGTGCTGGGCGTCACCGGCTACGGCGACCTCTCGCAGTTCGCGCAGCAGCAAAGCCGCGCCAGCGCCTTCATCCTCTCGATCGACGACGAGGAGTTCACGACCGGCCCCGACCTCGACCCGGTGGTGGTGAAGCTGCGCGCCTTCATCGAGGAGGTGCGGCGCAAGAACCTGGAAGTGCCGATCTACGTCTACGGCGAGACCAAGACCTCGCGGCACATCCCCAACGACATCCTGCGCGAGCTGCACGGCTTCATCCACATGTACGAGGACACGCCGGAGTTCATGGCGCGCCACATCATCCGGGAGGCCAAGTCGTACCTCGAAGGGATCCAGCCGCCTTTCTTCAAGGCGCTGCTCGACTACGCGGAAGACGGTTCCTATTCCTGGCACTGCCCCGGCCACTCGGGCGGCGTCGCCTTCCTGAAGAGCCCGGTGGGGCAGATGTTCCACCAGTTCTTCGGCGAGAACATGCTGCGCGCCGACGTCTGCAACGCGGTCGACGAACTGGGCCAGCTGCTCGATCACACCGGCCCGGTGGCCGCCAGCGAGCGCAATGCCGCGCGCATCTTCAACGCCGACCACTGCTTCTTCGTCACCAACGGCACCAGCACGTCGAACAAGATGGTCTGGCACCACGAGGTGGCGCCCGGCGACGTGGTGGTGGTCGACCGCAACTGCCACAAGTCGATCCTGCACTCGATCATCATGACGGGGGCGATCCCCGTGTTCCTGAAGCCGACGCGCAACCACTTCGGCATCATCGGACCGATCCCGCAGAGCGAGTTCACGCCCGAATCGATCAAGGCCAAGATCGCGGCCAACCCGCTGCTGGCCGGCGTCGACCCCGAGACGGTGAAGCCGCGCATCCTGACGCTGACGCAGTCCACCTACGACGGCGTCCTGTACAACACGGAAACCATCAAGGGCATGCTCGACGGCTATGTCGAGGCGCTGCACTTCGACGAGGCCTGGATCCCGCACGCCTGCTTCCACCCGTTCTACGGCACCTTCCACGCCATGGGCAAGAAGCGCCCGCGGCCGCAGAAGTCGCTGGTGTATTCCACGCAGTCCATCCACAAGCTGCTGGCCGGCATCAGCCAGGCCAGCCACGTGCTGGTGCAGGACGCCGCCGAGAACAAGCTGGACCGCCACCTGTTCAACGAGGCGTACCTGATGCACACCTCGACCAGCCCCCAGTACGCGATCATCGCGAGCTGCGACGTCGCGGCCGCGATGATGGAGCCGCCCGGCGGCACCGCGCTGGTGGAAGAGAGCATCCTGGAGGCGCTCGATTTCCGCCGCGCGATGCGCAAGGTGGAAGGCGAGTACGGCAAGCAGGACTGGTGGTTCAAGGTCTGGGGCCCGGACAAGCTCGTCGACGAGGGCCTGGCCGCGCCGACGACTGGATCATCAAGGGCGAGGCGCGCACCGCCAAGTGGCACGGCTTCGGCAACCTGGCCGAAGGCTTCAACATGCTGGACCCGATCAAGTCCACCATCGTCACGCCCGGCCTCGACCTGCAGGGCAAGTTCGCCAAGACCGGCATTCCGGCCTCGATCGTCACGAAGTTCTGGCGGAGCACGGGATCATCGTGGAGAAGACCGGCCTGTACAGCTTCTTTATCCTGTTCACCATCGGCATCACCAAGGGCCGCTGGAACACGCTGCTGTCGGCCCTGCAGCAGTTCAAGGACGACTACGCCAAGAACCAGCCGATGTGGAAGATCCTCCCGGAGTTCTGCCAGCGCTTCCCGCGCTACGAGCGCATGGGGCTGGCGGACCTGTGCCAGTACGTCCACGAGCTGTACGCCAAGTACGACATCGCACGGCTGTCGACCGACATCTACCTGAGCGCGCTGACGCCGGCGATGAAGCCGAGCGACGCCTTCGCGCACATCGCGCACCGCAAGACGGAGCGGGTGGCGATCGACGACCTGGAAGGGCGCATCACGACCAGCCTGGTGACGCCTTATCCGCCGGGCATCCCGCTGCTGATCCCGGGCGAGGTCTTCAACAAGCGCATCGTCGAATACCTCAAGTTCTCGCGCGCCTTCAACAACGAGTGCCCGGGCTTCGAGACCGACATCCACGGGCTGGTGGGCGAGGTCGGGGCGGACGGCAAGCTGCAGTACTACGCGGACTGCGTGAAGGAATAGCTGGGGAGCGGGAGCGGACAACCTTGAACGCAGAAGGAAGTCAAAAGTAACGCAGAAATCGCAGAAAAGAAAATCAAGGCTTTCTCCTTCTGCGAGTTCTGCGTACTTCTGCGACCTCTGCGTTCAAAGGTTGTCCGATCCCGCTCCCGCTTTAAGCCGAAGGCTCGGCAATGCCGCCCACGACGTGGCTGAATCCGCCGTCCACGTACGTGATCTCGGACGTCACGCCGCCCGCCAGTCGCTGAGCAGGAAGGCGGCGACGTTGCCGACGTCTTCGATCGTGATGTTGCGGCGGATCGGCGAGGCTTCGGCCACCACGGACAGGATCTTGCCGAAGCCCTTGATGCCGCTGGCCGCCAGCGTCTTCACCGGGCCGGCGCTGATGCCGTTGACGCGCATGCCCTTCGGGCCCAGCGACTCCGCCAGGTAACGGACCGACGCTTCGAGCGAGGCCTTGGCCAGCCCATCGTGTTGTAGTTCGGGACGGTGCGGATCGCGCCCAGTAGGTCAGCGTCAGCAGGGCCGACTTCGGGTTCAGGTAGGGCAGGGCGGCCTTGGCCATCGCCGGGAAGCTGTAGGCGCTGATGTCGTGGGCGATCTTGAATCCCTCGCGCGACAGGCCTTCGAGGAAGTCGCCGGCGATCGCCTCGCGCGGGGCGTAGCCGATGCTGTGGACGAAGCCGTCGAACTTGGGCCGTGGCGGACAGGTCCTCGAACAGCCTGGCGATCTGGGCGTCGTCGCCCACGTCGCAATCGAAAATCAGCTTCGAATCGAACTCCGCGGCGAATTCGGTGATCCGATCCTTGAAGCGGTCGCCGACGTAGCTGAAGGCGAGTTCCGCGCCCTGCTGCCGGCACGCGCGGGCGATGCCGTAGGCGATGGAACGGTTCGACAGAACGCCGGTGATCAACAATTTCTTGCCAGACAGGAAGCCCATGGAACTCTCGCTTTCAAAAACTCGGCAGAATTGTCGCATGCGAGGTTTGCTTCTACTGCTGGCCGGGGTCCTGGCTCCGGCCGCCTGGGCCGCGCACGGCTATGCGCTCTGGGGTGACCTGAAGTACCCCCGGCTTCGCCCACTTCGGTTATGTGAACCCGAATGCGCCGAAGGGGGCGAACTGCGCCTGGTGAGCAACCTGCGCTACTCCACCTTCGACAAGTACAACCCGTTCACCATCAAGGGCTCGCCCCCGGCGTACCTGTCCGGTCTGATGTTCGACAGCCTGCTCTCGGGCGCGCAGGACGAGGTCGGCTCCGGCTACGGGCTGCTGGCCGAGGACGTCGAGGTGCCGCCGGACGGCCTGTCGGCCACGTTCCGCCTGCGCAAGGAAGCACGGTTCCACAACGGCGACCCGGTGCTGGCGGCGGACGTGAAGCACACCTACGACACGCTGGTGGGCCCGCACACCTCGCCCGCCTACAAGACCATGCTGGAAGACGTGGACGGCCTCGACGTGGTCGACGAGCGCACCGTGCGCTTCCGATTCAAGCGCAAGAACCGCGAGATGCCGCTCACGGTGGGCGGGCTGCCGGTGTTCAGCCGCAAGTGGGGCATGGCGAATGGCAAGGCCAAGCCCTTCGACCAGTCGTCATGGACATCCCGATCGGCAGCGGCCCGTACAAGATCGGCCCGGTCGCCTTCGGCAAGGACATCACCTACGTGCGCGATCCCGGCTACTGGGCGCGCGACCTGAACGTGCGCAAGGGCACGTCCAACTTCGACCGGATCACCGTCAAGATCTACAAGGACAACACGGCAAAGCTCGAAGCCGTGAAGGCCGGCGAGTTCGACCTGATGCGCTTCTTCTCCGCCGGCGACTGGGCGCGGCGGGTCAACGGCCGCAAGTTCAAGACCGGCGAGCTGGTCAAGGGCGAGTTCAAGCACCGCCTGCCCTCCGGTTTCCAGAGCTACATCCTCAACACGCGCCTGCCGAAGCTGCAGGACCCACGCGTGCGGCAGGCCCTCGGCACGGCCATGGACTACGAGTGGATGAACCGGCAGATGTTCTACAACTCGTACCAGCGGGTCACGGGGCTGTTCGGCAACACCGACTGCAAGTCCACCGGCCTGCCGTCGCCCGAGGAGCTCGCGTTGCTGGAGCCGTGGCGCGGCAAGATCCCCGACGCCGCTTTCGGCCCGGCGTACGAGCCGCCGCGCACCGACGGCCACAACTCGCTGCGCGACAACTTGCGCAAGGCGCGCGAGCTGCTGCGCGAAGCGGGCTGGGTGGTGAAGGACGGCGTGCTGCGCAATGCCAGGGGCGAGACGCTGACGCTGGAGTACCTCGACAGCCGGAAGGCGGCACGCGCACCATCACGCCGTGGATGCGCAACCTCGAGAAGCTCGGGGTGACGCTCACCTTCCGCCCGGTGGACTTCGCGCTGTACCAGCAGCGCTTCCAGAAGAAGCAGTTCGAGATCATCACGCTGAACTACCCGGGCACCAACACGCCGGGGCAGGACTACGTGGACCTGTTCGGCAGCAAGTCGGCCGACCAGAGGATTCCGGCAACCTCACGGGCATCAAGAGTGCCGCGGTCGACGACCTGCTGCGGCGCATGACCAGCGCGCAGACCAAGGCCGAACTGCTGCCCGCGTGCCGCGCACTGGAGAGGGTCATCACGCACTCGCACATCATGATTCCGCAGTGGACGGCGGGCACGCACCGCCTGGTCTACAACGCGTGGCGCCTGCAGCCCACCGAGACGATGCCGCCGTATTCGCCCGGTGAGGCTGGGCCATCGACACCGGTGGGCCAAGCCGCAACAGGCGCAGAACTGATGGCCGCCTACATCCTCAAGCGCCTCCTGCTGATGATCCCGACGCTGCTCGGCGTCCTCCTCATCACCTTCATCGTCACGCAGTTCGTCCCCGGCGGCCCGGTGGAGCAGTACATGGCCGAAGCCCGCGCCGGGGCCGCCGGCGGCGGCGAGGGCGGCACCTTCAGCTACCGCGGCGCGCAGGGCGTCGACCCCAAGCGCATCGAACAGATCAAGGCCTTGTACGGCTTCGACAAGCCGCCGCACGAGCGCTTCCTGCAGATGCTCGGGCAGTACGCGCGCTTCGACCGGGCACCAGCTTCTTCCAGAACAAGGACGTGTGGACGCTGATCCGCGAGAAGCTGCCGGTGTCGATCAGCCTGGGCCTGTGGACCTTCTTCATCAGCTACCTGATCGCGGTACCGCTGGGCGTTGCCAAAGCGGTGCGGGCGGGCACGCGCTTCGACCTGTTGACGACGCTGATCGTCCCGGTCGGCTACGCCATCCCGGGCTTCGTGCTCGGCGTCGCGTTGCTGGTGATCTTCGGCGGCAGCTCGGATGGTTCCCGCTGCGTGGCCTGACCTCGGGGAACTGGGAGGAACTGAGCCTGGGCGGCAAGGTCGTGGACTACCTGTGGCACATCACCTTGCCCGTCACGGCCATGGTGGTGGGCAGCTTCGCCGTGACCACGATGCTGACCAAGAACTCCTTCCCGGAGGAGATCCGCAAGCAGTACGTGCTGACGGCGCGCGCGAAGGGGCTCGACGAGCGCCGCGTCCTGTGGAAGCACGTGTTCCGCAATGCGCTGATGCCGATCATCGCCGGCTTCCCGGCCGCCTTCCCGGGAGCCTTTTTCACCGGCTCGCTGCTGATCGAGACCCTGTTCTCGCTCGACGGCCTCGGGCTCCTCAGCTTCGACAGCGTGATCCGGCGCGACTACCCGGTGGTACTGGGAACGCTGTACCTCTTCACGCTGATCGGCCTGTTGACCAAGCTGATGAGCGACCTCATGTACGTCTGGGTGGACCCGCGTGTCAAATTCGACTGAGACCGCCTGGGTGCACGTCTCGCCCGCACGCCGGGCCTGGCGGCGCTTCCGCCGCAACAAGCTCGGCTTCTACAGCCTCATCGTGTTCGTCACGGTCGTGTTGCTGAGCCTGTTCGCCGAGGTGCTCTCCAACGACAAGCCGCTGGTAATGCGCTACGACGGCGCCTTCTACTTTCCGCTCACCCAGACGTATCCGGAGACCACGTTCGGCGGCGACTTCCTGACCGAGACCGACTTCCACGATCCCTTCATCCGCGAGCAGCTCGCCAAGGACGGCAACTGGGCGATCTTCCCGCCGAACCCGTACGGGCCGAAGACGCTGAACTACTTCGCCAAGGAGCCCAACCCGTCGAAGCCCACGCGCGACAACCTGCTGGGCACCGACGACCGCGGCCGCGACATGCTGGCGCAGCTGATCTACGGCTTTCGCCTGAGCGTGCTGTTCGCGCTGGCGCTGACGGCCATCGGCGTGCTGATCGGCGTCGTCACCGGCGCGATCCGGGGCTTCTTCGCAGGCAAGGTCGACCTGGCGTTCCAGCGCTTCATCGAGATCTGGGATTCGATGCCGGAGCTGTACCTGCTCATCATCTTCAGCGCGATCTTCGCGCCGAGCGTGGCGCTGCTGCTGATCCTGCTGTCGCTGTTCGGCTGGATGGGGCTGTCGCAGTACGTGCGGGCCGAGTTCCTGCGGAACCGGAACATGGACTACGTGCGCGCCGCCCGCGCGCTGGGCGTCGGCAACGGCCGCATCATGTGGAAGCACATCCTGCCGAACAGCATGACGCCCGTGATCACCTTCCTGCCGTTTCGCATGAGCGCTTCCATCCTCGCGCTGACGTCGCTCGACTTCCTCGGGCTGGGCGTGCCGCCGGGAACGCCGTCGCTGGGCGAGCTGCTGAGCCAGGGCAAGAACAACATCGACGCGTGGTGGATCTCGCTGTCCACCTTCGCGGTGCTGGTGGGCACGCTGCTGCTGCTGACCTTCATGGGCGACGCGCTGCGCGATGCCCTCGATCCGCGAAAGGCCGACGCATGACGGCGCCCCTGCTGGAAGTGGAAGACCTGCGTGTCGCCTTCGGCGGCAAGGAAGTCGTCCACGGCGTGAGTTTCTCGATCGCGCCGGGCGAGAAGCTGGCGCTGGTCGGCGAGTCGGGCTCGGGCAAGAGCGTGACCGCGCTGAGCATGCTGCGGCTGGTGCACAACGCGCACACCACCGGGGCGGCACGGCTCGCTTCGGCCGAGACGGGCCGGCCGCCGACCGACCTGCTGCAGGCCTCCGAGCGCGAGCTGCTGGGCATCCGCGGCCGCGACATCGCCATGATCTTCCGGAGCCGATGACGGCCCTCAACCCGGTCTACACGATCGGCGACCAGATCGCCGAGGTGCTGCAGTTGAAGCAGGGCGTCTCGGCGAAGCAGGCCTGGGAAGGCGCGGTCGCGGCGCTCGCCGCCACGGGCATCCCCGAGCCCGAGCGCCGCGCCGCGACGTATCCGCACCAGCTCTCCGGCGGCCAGCGCCAGCGCGCCATGATCGCCATGGCGCTGGCCTGCCGCCCGCGCCTGCTGCTGGCCGACGAGCCCACCACCGCGCTCGATGTCACGCTGCGCCAGCAGATCCTGGACCTGCTCACCGACCTGCAGCGCCAGAACGGCATGGCCGTGCTGCTGATCACGCACGACCTGAACCTGGTGCGCAAGTTCGCCGACCGCGTGGCGGTGATGGAGAACGGCCACCTGGTGGAGCAGGGCACCGTCGAGGAGGTCTTCCGCAACCCGCAGCACCCGTACACCCGGCGGCTGATCGACAGCCGGCCCCAGCGCGACGTGCAGCCGGTCCGGCAGGGCGGCGAGCCGGTCATGCAGGCCAGCGCGCTCAAGGTCAGCTATCCGGTGCCGATACCGGGCTTTCGCGGCTGGTTCCGCCGCGGCGCCTTCGTCGCCGTGCACGGTGCGGAGTTCAGCATTCCGCGCGGCGGCACGCTGGGGATCGTCGGCGAGTCCGGTTCGGGCAAGTCCACGATGGCCCTGGCGGCCCCGGGACTCGTTCCGCACGAAGGCCAGCTGCAGGTGGTCGGCCGGCATTGGGGTCCGGACACGGCGCGCAACCGTGCGATCCGGCGCATCGTGCAGGTGGTGTTCCAGATCCCTTTTCGTCGCTGTCGCCGCGCATGACGGTCGAGGAGATCGTCGGTGAAGGCCTGCTCGTGCACGAGCCGGACCTCGACATCGACCAGCGCCGGTCCCGGGTCATCCGCACGCTGGAAGAGGTCGGCCTGACCGAGGCGCAGTTTCCCGGCCTGCTGGGCCGCTATCCGCACGAGTTTTCGGGTGGGCAACGGCAGCGGCTGGCCATCGCCCGCGCGCTGATCGTGCAGCCGGAAGTGCTGGTGCTCGACGAGCCGACCAGCGCCCCGGACGTCACCATCCAGCAGCAGGTGCTCAAGCTGCTGCAGAGGCTGCAGCGCGAGCGCGGGCTGAGCTACCTGCTGATCACGCACGACGTCGACGTGATCCGCGCCATGGCGCACGAGGTGCTGGTGATGAAAGACGGCCACGTGGTCGAGGCAGGATCGGTCGAGCAGGTGCTCCAGCAGCCGCGCGAGGCCTACACCCGCACGCTGGTGGCGGCGGCTGCCTGAGGAGCCGGCGTGATCCCGGAGTCCGAAGTCGAGATCACGGCCATGCGCTCGCAGGGCGCCGGCGGGCAGAACGTCAACAAGGTTTCGAGCGCCATCCACCTGCGCTTCGACATCCGCAGGTCCTCGCTGCCCGAGGACCACAAGGAGCGGCTGCTGGCCCTGCGCGACCAGCGGATCACGCGCAACGGGGTGCTCGTCATCAAGGCGCAGGCGCACCGCAGCCAGGACATGAACCGGGCGGAAGCGTTCGGCCGCCGGAGGAGCTGGTCGCCTCCGTGGCCGAGCCGCCGAAGACGCGCCGGCCCACCCGGCCGACCTACGGATCGCGGCAGCGGCGGCTTGAAACCAAGAGCCTCCGGTCCCAAGTGAAGGTGCTGCGCGCGAAGGTCCAGGACTGAGCCGAACCGCTTCGGATTCCAGTGCGTGCCTACACCCTAAACCCTTGCAGGACAAGGCTTTAGCCGGTACAATGCCGCCTTCACGACCAAACGGGCGGGTAATCACCGCCCGTTTTTTTGGCTGATCGACCCCCAACTTGGCACTGCAGGAACTCGTCGCGCAAACCGTAGCCGGCCTCGGCTACGACATGGTGGAGCTGGAACGCTCCGCCGGTGGCACGCTGCGCGTGACGATCGACTGGCCGTGGGACGGCAGCGAGCGGTTCGTCAACGTCGAGGATTGCGAACGCGTCACGCGCCAGTTGCAATACACGCTGGAGGTCGAGGAGGTCGACTACCAGCGGCTGGAAGTGTCATCGCCGGGCATCGACCGCCCGTTGCGCCACGAGAAGGATTACGAGCGTTTCGTCGGCGAGGTGGTCGACGTCACGCTGAAGGCGCCCATCGGCGCCGCGGCGGCCGCCGGGCGGTGGCGGCCAACCGCCGCAAGTTCCGCGGCACGCTCGAGCGGGCCGAGGGCGGCGGCTGGCAGATCACCTGGAGTGACGCGCCGGAGCCGGCGCCGGGGGTGAAGGTCTCGAAGAAGAAGGCGCCTGCACCGTTGCAGGTCCTGGGTTTCAAGCTGGACGAGCTCAAGGAAGCGCGTCTCGCACCGATTGTCGATTTCAAGGGGCGCAAGCGCGCCGGGGTTCAGGAGCAAGGGAAATGAATCGCGAACTGTTGATGCTGGTGGATGCCATTTCGCGCGAGAAGAACGTCGAGCGCGACGTCGTCTTCGGCGCGGTGGAAGCCGCCCCGCCCCGAGCCACCAAGAAGCTGTACCAGGGGTGAGGTGGACATTCGCGTGGCCGTCGACCGGGACAGCGGCGACTACGAAACCTTCCGCCGCTGGCTGGTGGTGCCCGACGACGCCGGCCTGCAGAACCCCGACGCCGAGGAACTGCTAATGGACGCGCAGGAGCGCGTCGACGGCGCCGAGGTCGGCGAGTACATCGAGGAAGGCATCGAGTCGGTGCCGATCGGCCGCATCGGCGCCATGGCTGCCAAGCAGGTCATCCTGCAGAAGATCCGCGACGCCGAGCGCGAGATGCTGCTCAACGACTTCATGTCGCGCGGCGACAAGATCTTCGTGGGCACCGTCAAGCGCATGGACAAGGGCGACATCATCGTCGAGAGCGGCCGCGTCGAAGGACGCCTGCGCCGCGGCGAGATGATCCCCAAGGAGAACCTGCGCAACGGCGACCGCGTGCGCGCCATGATCATGGAAGTCGACCTGACGCTGCGCGGCGCGCCGATCATCCTCTCGCGCTCGGCGCCGGAGTTCATGATCGAGCTGTTCCGCCAGGAAGTCCCCGAGATCGAGCAGGGCCTGCTGGAGATCAAGAGCTGCGCCCGCGATTCGGGCAGCCGCGCCAAGATCGCCGTGCTCTCGCACGACAAGCGCGTCGACCCCATCGGCACCTGCGTCGGCGTGCGCGGCTCGCGCGTCAACGCCGTCACCAACGAGCTCGCCGGCGAGCGCGTCGACATCGTGCTGTGGTCCGAAGACCCGGCGCAGTTCGTCATCGGCGCGCTGGCCCCGGCCAACGTCAGCTCGATCGTGGTCGACGAGGAGAAGCACGCCATGGACGTGGTGGTCGACGAGGAGAACCTCGCCATCGCCATCGGCCGCGGCGGCCAGAACGTGCGGCTCGCCAGCGAGCTCACGGGCTGGAAGATCAACATCATGGACGCCAACGAGTCTGCCGCCAAGCAGCAGGAAGAGCAGTCCACGATCCGCGCGCTGTTCATGGAAAAGCTCGACGTCGACGAGGAAATCGCCGACATCCTGATCATCGAGGGCTTCACGTCCCCGGAAGAAATCGCCTACGTCCCCATCTCGGAGATGCTGGAGATCGAATCCTTCGACGAGGACACGGTCAACGAACTGCGCACCCGCGCCAAGGACGCCCTGCTGACGATGGAAATCGCCCGCGAGGAAAGCGTCGAGGAAGTCTCCCGGATCTCAAGGACCGGAAGGCCTCAACCAGCAACTCATCGCACAACTGGCCGACGCCGGCGTGCACACCCGCGACGAACTGGCCGACCCGGCCGTCGACGAATTGACGGACATCACTGGCCAGTCCGCGGAAGAGGCCAAGACCCTGATCATGAAAGCCCGTGAACACTGGTTCACCGGCGCCGCGGCAACGGCCGCGCATGAGTGATGGGAGGAACTGAGAACACATGTCTAGTACCACCGTCGCCGAGTTCGCGAACGAACTCAAGAAATCGACCGACCAGCTGCTGGAGCAGCTGAAAAGCGCCGGCGTGGCCAAGTCCGCCCCGACCGACGCCCTGAGCGATGCCGACAAGCAGAAGCTGCTGGGCTACCTGCAGGCGAGCCACGGCACCGCGACCGACCGCAAGAAGATCACGCTGGTGAAGAAGTCCACCAGCGAGATCAAGCAGGCGGACTCGACCGGCAAGGCGCGCACCATCCGGTGGAAGTGCGCAAGAAGCGCACCTTCATCAAGCGCGATGAAGGCTCGGACACGGCCGTCGTCGAGTCGCCCGAACCCGAGGTGCAGCAGCCCGTCTCGTCCGGCCCGGACGACGCCGAACTGGCCCGCCGCGAGGAAGAAGCGCGCCGCCAGGCCGAGCTGATCCGCCGCCGAGGAAGAGCTCGCCGCCAAGCGCCGCGACCGCGAAGAGCAGGAAGCCCGCGCCCGCGCCGCCGAGGAGCAGCGCCAGGCCGAAGCCGACGCCCGCGCGCAGCAGTACGTCGCCAAGCAGGCCGAAGCCGTCGCCAACGCCGAAGCCGGCGCCACCGCCGCCAAGGCCGCCGCCGACGAAGCCGGCCGGGCCGTCGCCAAGGCGCAGGCCGAAGCGCGCGAAAAGGCCGCCGCCGAATCGAAGGCGCGCGCCGACGAAGAGGCCGCCCGCGCCCGCGACCTCGGCGAGCGCCGCCGCAAGGCCGAAGCCGAAGCCGCCGCCATCCGCGTGATGATGAACACCCCCAAGAAGGTGCTCGTCGCCAAGAAGGAAGAGCCGAAGCCGGTGGCCAAGGCCGAACCGGCCAAGCCCGGCGTCAAGGGCACGCTGCACAAGCCGGCCACGCCGCCGCCGCGTCCGGGCGCGCCTGCGCCCGCGGCCCCCGGCAGTGGCAAGGAAGTCAAGTCGGCCAAGCTGTCGTCCAGCTGGGCCAGCGATCCGGCCAAGAAGAAGGAAATCAAGACCCGCGGCGACACGTCCGGCGGCGTCGGCCGCAATTCGTGGCGCGGCGGCCCCGTGGCGGCGGCCGCAGGGACCACCGCGACCATCGCGACGATTCGCAGGCCGCGCCGGTCGAACAGCGCGTGCTCGAAGTGCACGTTCCGGAAACCATCACGGTTTCCGAGCTCGCGCACAAGATGGCGATCAAGGCGTCCGAGGTCATCAAGGTGCTGATGAAGATGGGCCAGCTGGTCACCATCAACCAGTCGCTCGACCAGGACACCGCGATGATCATCGTGGAGGAAATGGGCCACCGCGCGGTCACCGCCGCGCTGGACGACCCGGAAGCCTTCACCGAAGACGAAGTCGGCCACAGCGCCGAGGCGATGCCGCGCGCGCCGGTCGTGACCGTCATGGGCCACGTCGACCACGGCAAGACCTCGCTGCTCGACTACATCCGCCGCGCCAAGGTGGCGGCGGGCGAAGCCGGCGGCATCACCCAGCACATCGGCGCGTACCACGTGACCACCGAGCGCGGCGTGATCTCGTTCCCCGGACACTCCCGGCCACGAGGCGTTCACCGCCATGCGTGCCCGCGGCGCCCGGGCGACCGACATCGTCATCCTGGTGGTGGCGGCCGACGACGGCGTCATGCCGCAGACCAAGGAAGCCATCAAGCACGCGAAAGCGGCCGGCGTCCCGATCGTGGTGGCCATCAACAAGATGGACAAGCCCGATGCCAACCAGGACCGCGTGCGCCAGAACTCGTGACCGAGGAAGTGGTGCCCGAAGAGTACGGCGGCGAGTCGCCGTTCGTGCCGGTGTCCGCCAAGACCGGCATGGGCATCGACGCGCTGCTCGAGCAGGTGCTGCTGCAGGCCGAAGTGCTGGAACTGAAGGCGCCCGTCGACGCCATGGCCAAGGGCCTGGTCATCGAAGCGCAGCTGGACAAGGGCCGCGGCCCGGTCGCCACCGTGCTGGTGCAATCCGGCACGCTGAAGACCGGCGACGTCGTGCTGGCCGGCCAGACCTTCGGCCGCGTGCGCGCCATGCTGGACGAGAACGGCAAGTCGATCAAGTCGGCCGGCCCGTCCATCCCGGTGGAGATCCGGGGCCTGACCGAAGTGCCGCAGGCGGGCGACGAGTTCATGGTGCTGACCGACGAACGCAGGGCGCGCGAAATCGCGACCTACCGCGCCGGCAAGTTCCGCAACACGAAGCTGGCCCGCCAGCAGGCCGCCAAGCTGGAGAACATGTTCTCCGACATGACGGCCGGCGCGGTCAAGACGGTGCCGATCATCATCAAGGCCGATGTGCAGGGTTCGCAGGAAGCGCTGGCCCAGTCGCTGCTGAAGCTCTCGACCGACGAGGTCAAGGTGCAGATGGTCTATGCGGGCGTGGGCGGCGTGAGCGAGTCCGACGTCAACCTGGCGATCGCCTCCAAGGCCATCATCATCGGCTTCAACGTGCGTGCCGATTCGGGCGCGCGCAAGCTGGCCGAAGGCAACGGCGTCGACATCCGCTACTACAACATCATCTACGACGCCGTCGATGAGTTGCGGGCCGCGATGTCGGGCATGCTGGCCCCGGAGAAGCGCGAAGAGGTCATCGGCTCGGCCGAGATCCGCACGGTGTTCGTGGCGTCCAAGATCGGTACGGTGGCCGGTTGCATGGTCACCTCCGGCATGGTCACGCGCAACGCGCACTTCCGCCTGCTGCGCCAGAACGTGGTGATCTACACCGGCGAGCTGGATTCGCTCAAGCGGATGAAGGACGACGTGCGCGAGGTCAAGGAAGGCTTCGAGTGCGGTATCAAGCTGAAGAACTACAACGACATCAAGGAAGGCGACCAGCTCGAATTCTTCGAAGTCAAGGAAATCGCACGGACGTTGTAAACAGCCGAACACGGACAGCCGGACGCAGAGGACGCGAAGGGTACGCAGAGGACGCAAAAGAACATCCACCACGGATTTCTGCTTCCTTTCGCGTCCTCTGCGTAAACTTTGCGTCCTCTGCGTCCGGTTTTCTGCCCGGCCCCCATGCCCAAGAAATCATCCAAACCCAACCGCGGCTTCCGTGTCGCCGACCAGATCCAGCGCGACCTGGCGGAGCTGATCGCGCGCGAGCTGAAGGACCCGCGGGTGGGGATGGTCACGATCAACGCGGTCGAGGTCACGCCCGACTACGCACATGCGAAGGTGTTCTTCAGCCTGCTGGTGGGTGATCCGGACGAAACGGCCGAGGGCCTGAACCAGGCCGCCGGTTTCCTGCGCAGCCACCTGTTCAAGCGCCTTCACATCCACACGGTGCCGACGCTCCATTTCCAGTTCGACCGCACCACCGAGCGCGCGGCCGACATGAACGCCTTGATCGCCAAGGCCGTTTCGTCGCGTTCCAAGGAAGAGTAGCGATGAACGCGCCACGCACACGGTGCAGCGGCGCCCTGTGCATGGGGTGTTGCTGCTCGACAAACCGCTGGGTCTCTCCAGCAACGAGGCCCTGCAGAAAGCCAAGTGGCTGCTGCGGGCGGAGAAGGCCGGCCACACCGGCACGCTCGACCCGATGGCCACCGGCGTGCTGCCGCTGTGCTTCGGGGCGGCCACCAAATTCAGCCAGATCCATTTGGACGCAGACAAGACGTACGAGGCGATCGCCCAGCTCGGGCTGAAGACCTCGACCGGCGACTCCGAGGGCGAAGTGATCGAGACGCGGCGCGTGCCGCACCTGACCGACCGCCACGTCGCCGAGATGCAGGTGCTGTTCACCGGGCCGCTGGCGCAGGTGCCGCCGATGCACAGCGCGTTGAAGAAGGACGGCAAGGCGCTGTACGAATACGCGCGGGCCGGCGAAGAGGTCGAGCGGGCGGCCCGCGATGTCGTGGTGCATGCGCTCGAACTGTCGCTGCTGCCCGGCGACCAGCTGCGCATCGTGGCCAAGGTGAGCAAGGGCACCTACATTCGCACCCCGGGCGAAGACATCGGCGAGGCGCTCGGATGCGGCGCCCACCGGTCGCCCTGCGAAGAATTGCCACGGGGCCGTTCGACGTCGCGCAATGCGTGACCTTGAAGGAACTCGAGGCGCTGGACGAGCCCCAACGGGCAGCCCGGCTGCTGCCGGTCGATGCCCTGTTGCCGGGACACGCCCGTGTCACGCTGGGCACGGAAGATGCAGGCCGTTTCCTCAGCGGCCTGCGGCGCAGGGGGACCCGGGCGAACGCGCCCCATGTCGCGGCGCTCGGCCCCGATGGCCAATTGCTGGGGACAGCCCATATCCGTGCCGGTGAACTGATCCCCACCCGCCTCCTGAGCCCGATCGAAATCAAGCAAATGAGCGGTTCCACCGAACCCGTACCCGTATGACGAACAAGCAAATCCGAAACATCGCCATCATCGCCCACGTCGACCACGGCAAGACCACCATGGTCGACCAGCTGCTGCGGCAGTCCGGCACCTTCGCCGAACACGAGAAGGTGGTCGACACGGTGATGGACAACAACGCCATCGAACGGGAGCGGGGCATCACCATCCTGGCGAAGAACTGCGCCGTGAGCTGGAAGGGCACCCACATCAACATCGTCGACACCCCGGGCCACGCGGACTTCGGCGGTGAAGTCGAGCGCGCGCTGTCGATGGTCGACGGCGTGGTGCTGCTGATCGACGCCCGGGAAGGCCCGATGCCGCAGACGCGCTTCGTGACCAAGAAGGCCCCGGCCCTCGGCCTGCGCCCGATCCTGGTCGTGAACAAGGTCGACAAGCCGGGCGCGAACCCGGACAAGGTGGTCAACGCCGCCTTCGACCTCTTCGACAAGCTCGGCGCCACCGACGAACAGCTCGACTTCCCGGTCGTCTACGCCTCCGGCATCAACGGCTGGTCGTCGATGGAAGAGGGCAAGCCCGGCGAGCAGTGGGGCCCCGACATGTCGGCCCTGTTCGACACGGTGCTGCAGCACGTGCCCGCCCACGAAGGCGACCCGGAAGCGCCGCTGCAGCTGCAGATCTCCGCGCTGGACTTCTCCACCTTCGTCGGCCGCATCGGCGTGGGCCGCGTCAACGCCGGCACCGTGCGCCCGATGATGGACGTGGTGGTGATGGAAGGCCCGGACGGCAAGTCGATCAAGGGCCGCGTCAACCAGGTGCTGACGTTCCGGGGCCTCGACCGCGTGCAGGTCACGGAAGCCGGCCCGGGCGACATCGTGCTGATCAACGGCATCGCCGACATCGGCATCGGCGTCACGATCACCGACCCCAACACGCCGGCGCCGCTGCCGATGCTGAAGGTCGACGAGCCGACGCTGACGATGAACTTCTGCGTCAACACCAGCCCGCTGGCCGGCCGCGAAGGCAAGTTCGTCACCAGCCGCCAGATCTGGGACCGCCTGCAGAAGGAACTGCAGTCGAACGTGGCGCTGCGCGTTTCCGAGACCGACGAAGAGGGCGTGTTCGAAGTGATGGGCCGTGGTGAACTGCACCTGACCATCCTGCTGGAGAACATGCGCCGCGAAGGCTACGAGATGGCCGTGAGCAAGCCGCGCGTGGTGTTCAAGACCATCGACGGCGTGCGCCACGAGCCGATCGAGATGGTCACGGCCGACATCGAAGACCAGCACCAGGGCGGCGTGATGCAGGCGCTGGGCGAGCGCAAGGGCGAGCTGGTGAACATGGAGCCGGACGGCCGCGGCCGCGTGCGGCTCGAGTACCGCATCCCGGCGCGGGGCCTGATCGGCTTCACCAACGAATTCCTGAACCTGACGCGCGGTTCCGGCCTGATCTCGAACATCTTCGACGGCTACGAGCCGTACAAGGGCGAGATCGCCAGCCGCAAGAACGGCGTGCTGATCTCGATGGACGATGGCGAGATCTTCACGTACGCGCTGGGCAAGCTGGACGACCGCGGCCGCATGTTCGTCAAGGCGAACGACCCGGTGTACGAAGGCATGATCGTCGGCATCCACAACCGCGACAACGACCTGATCGTGAACGCGACGCGGACCAAGCAGCTGACGAACTTCCGCGTGTCCGGCAAGGAAGACGCGATCAAGATCACGCCCCCGATCGAGCTGACGCTGGAATACGGCGTCGAGTTCATCGAGGACGACGAACTGGTCGAGATCACGCCCAAGTCGGTCCGCCTGCGCAAGCGCTTCCTGAAGGAGCACGAGCGCAAGCGGGCGCTGCGCGAAGCGGCGTAAGCCGAGACGGTGCCGCTGAAAAGCCTTTGAACGCAGAGGGCGCAGAGAGGGCGCAGAAACGCAGAAGGACATCCAGAAGGATTCTTCTGCGTTCTCTGCGCCTCCTCTGCGCCCTCTGCGTTCAGCTCCGCGCAGCGGCGTCGACCTGGCGATATCGGCGGCGTCCCTACAATCAAAAGAACAACGATGAGACTCACGCACACGAAAGCCGTCTTCCTCATGGTCGCCGTCACCATGATGTGGTCCATCGCCGGCGTCGTCACGCGGCACCGAGCACGCGGCGAGCTTCGAGGTGACGTTCTGGCGCAGCTTCTTCACGGTGGTGTCGCTGCTGGTGATCCTGCCGTTCTTCCGGGCCCGAGCGCGGTCTTCCGCAAGCTGAAGGGCGGCGGCTGGCCGCTGTGGCTGTCCGGCATCTGCTGGAGCGTCATGTTCACCGCGTTCATGGTGGCCCTGACGCTGACCAGCGTAGCGAACGTGCTCGTGACGCTGGCCATCGGGCCCTTCGTCACGGCGCTGATGGCGCGCGCCGTCATCGGCCACCGCATCGCCGCGCGCACCGGATCGCCATCTTCGTCGCCGGCGCCGGCATCGCGTACATGTTCGGCTCGCAGGTGCAGGCCGGCAACATCGCCGGCACGCTGGTGGCGCTGTGCGTGCCGTTCGCGGGCGCCGTCAACTGGACGATCACCCAGCGCGCCCATGCGCACGGGCACCAGTCGACCTGGTGCCGGCGGTGCTGGTGGGCGCGATCATTTCCACGCTGCTCACCCTGCCGCTGGCCTTGCCTTTCCAGCCACCATGCACGACGTCGGGCTGCTCGCGCTGCTGGGCCTGGTGCAGCTCGCGATCCCGTGCGTGCTCTCGGTGGTCTGCGCGCGGGTGCTGAAGGCGCCGGAGATCTCGCTGCTGGCCTTGCTCGAAGTGATCTTCGGCATCCTGCTGGCATGGATCGGCGCCAATGAAGTGCCGGGACCGACCGTCCCGGCGGGAGGCGCGCTGGTGATCGGCGCGCTCGTGATCAACGAACTGGTGGGTTGGAGAGAGCGCGCATGAGCGAGGTGGTGGCGGAACTACGGGGCGAAGCAGGACTGCTCACGCTGAATCGGCCGAAGGCGCTGAATGCGCTGTCGCTGGAAATGATCCGGGAGCTCACGGCGGCCCTGCGCGCCTGGCGCGACGATCCGAAGGTGCAGCTGGTGGCGCTGCGCGGCATGGGCCGCGAAGGCCCGTTCGGCGCGTTCTGCGCCGGCGGCGACATCCGCTTCTTCCACCGTGCGGTGCTCGCGGGTGATCCGCGGCTGGAGGACTTCTTCACCGAGGAGTACGTCCTCAACCACCTGATCCACGTCTACCCGAAGCCCTTCGTCGTCTTCATGGACGGCATCGTCATGGGCGGCGGCATGGGCATCTCGGGCCACGGCGCCTTCGGCAGCCTGCGCATCGTCACCGAGCGCACGAAGATGGCCATGCCCGAGACCAACATCGGCCTGTTCCCCGACGTCGGCGGCGGCTGGTTCCTCGGGCACCTGTGCCCGCCGGGCGTGGGCGAATACCTCGGCCTCACCGGCAACCTGATCGGCGGCAACGATGCGCGCATCGCCGGGCTGGCCGACGGACTGCTGCCTGCGGCGGAACTCGATGCCACCGGGAACGGCTCGCCGCGCCGGGTGGCGCGGGCTGCCTGAAGGCGCTGCGCCAGCGCTTCACCGCGCACCCCGCGGACCCGGCGAGCGGCGAGCTCGCCGGCCGCACGGCGGACATCGCGCGGATCTTCTCGCTGCCGTCCGTGCGCGAGATCGTCGCCGCGCTGGAAGCCGACGACTCGTCCCGGGCCGGGGACACGGTGGCCGTGCTGCGCAAGCGTTCGCCGCTGATGCTGCACGTCAGCCTGCGCCTGGTCCGCGAAGCGCGCAAGCTGTCGCTGGCCGACGAACTGCGGCTGGAACGCGACCTGGTGCGCCACGCGTTCCACCTGCGTCCGGGCACGGCGAGCGAAACCATGGAGGGCATCCGTGCGCTCGTCGTCGACAAGGACCAGTCGCCGCGCTGGAAACCGGCGCGCATCGAGGACGTCACCCCGGAGATGGTGGACGCGTTCTTCGTGTCGCCCTCGCCGAAGCACGCGCATCCGTTGCGGGCGTTGAACTGACCCCTACGGTCGCAGCCGTAGCGGTAGGGGTGCAGCTTCGCTGCGCACCATCACGGCCGAACGGTGCGCAAGCAGGCTTGCACGCCCTACGGAAGAACCGGGTCCGGGTCACAACTGCCGGTGCACCGCCTGCGCCAGCACCAGCAGCCGCTGCCGCGGCAACTTGCCGGCGAGGGCGTAGCCGAATCCCCGTCGACCCAATAGAAGCTCGCGGCCGGGCCGTCGCCGGTGAAGCTGAAGGCGGTTTCGCCCGGCGACGCCGCACCGCGCAACGCACCCACGTACAACGTGATGCGGTCGCCGCCCGCGGCCTGGTACATGAACTGCGCGCGGGCGCCCCGGTCACCCGGCAACAGCCGGCCGCCGACCAGCTCGTAGCCGTGCTCCCCGAGGTTGGGAATCTTCAGCGGCCGGTCGAGCCGCTTCGACAGCCACTGCACCAGGTGCTGCTGCTGCGCGGCGTCCACTTCCACCGGGTGCCGCACCTCGGGCGCATAGACCGCGTGCGCCACCACGGCCTGGCGGGCGAACGATTGCGTCTGCGCGGCGCCCAGCGCCGTGCGCTCCTGGTGCGCGGACCAGCCGCCGTTGGCGGCCCAGCCTACACCGAAGGCCACCAGCAGCGATGCGGCCATTCCGCCCCAGCGCTGCCACCGCGCCAGTGCGTGCTGCGCGCATCGAGCCGCTGCGCCGCCTGCAGCAGCGAAGGCGGCGGCTGTTCGCGCAGCACCTGCGTGTGCAGCGTGCGCAGCGCTTCCTTCTGGGCAGCCCAGCTGCGGCGGTGGCCGCGGCCTCCGGGTCTTCGGCGAGACGCGCACGCAGGTCCGCCCGCTCGGCCGGGTCGAGGCGGCCGTCCACCCGGCGTGCAGCTTCGCGTCGTCGGGCAAGGGCGTGGGATCGTCTTTCATCGCGTCGGGGTTCTCACACTCAGGCGGCGCAAGGCCGGCGCCACCGCGGGCGCCGCGCGCCCTTCCATCAGCTCGCGCAGGCGGCTGCGCGCCCGCGACAAGCGCGACATCACCGTGCCTACAGGCACGCCGGTGATGCGCGCCACGTCTTCGTAGCCGAGGTCCTGCAGGGTGACCAGCAGCAGCACCTCCCGCTGCTCCTCGGGCAGGCGCAGCAGGCAGCGCTGCAGGTCGATGCCGCCGTCGGCCGGGGAGGGCGGCGCCACGAGTTCGTTGGCCACGTCGTCGAGGTCCACGCGCTGCCCCTGCTGCCGCACGGCGCGGCGCGCGCCGTCGATGAACAGGTTGTGCATCAGCGTGAACAGCCAGGCCCGCAGGTCGCTGCCGGCGGCCCAGAGCTGCCAGCGCTCGCAGGCGCGCTCCAGCGTGTCCTGCACCAGTCGTCGGCCGCCCACGCGTCGCCCGTGAGCGCGCGCGCGTAGCGGCGCAGGTCGGGGATGTGCCCGACCAGCGGCTGCGATGCGGGGGCCGCGGGCATGCCGCAGGCTAACTCAGGGCCGCACCAGGCGCCAGGCGTTGTTGAAGCCGTCGCCGGTGCGGTCGCCCGGCTTGGTGTCGCGCACCCAGTAGTAGACCGGCTTGCCCTTGAAGGCCCACTGGCGCGCGCCGTCGTCGCGCGTCACGACGCTCCAGTCGCCCGAGCCCTGGTCGCTCGCGGACGCCATCAGCGGCGGCCAGTTGGTGGCGCACTGGCCGTTGCACATCGACTTGCCCGATCCCATCGCGTCGCGGTCGAAGGTGTAGAGCGTCATCCCGTTGGGACCGACGTACACGCCGTCCGCGACCTTGGCGGGCGTGTTGGACATCATGGAAGCGCAGGCGGACAGCAGGGCGCCGAGCACGAGGGGCGCGGCGAGGCGGGCGAAAGCGCGTTGGCGCATGGCGGTCTCCGTGATCAGGGAAAGGTCCCTGCCTGCATGAACGACGGCGGCGGCCGGTTTATTCCAGCGGCCGCAACTTTATTATTTGCGCCGCTCTTTCATCGCGCGCTCGACCTCGCGCTTGCCTTCGCGGTCCTTGATGGTGTCGCGCTTGTCGTGCTCCGCCTTGCCCTTGGCGAGCGCGACTTCGGCCTTGACCTTGCCTTCCTTCCAGTAAAGCTGGATCGGGACGAGCGTGTAGCCCTTCTGCTCCACCTTGCCGATCAGGCGGCGGATCTCGTCCTTCTTCATCAGCAGCTTCTTGGTGCGGACGGAGTCCGGGCGCACGTGCGTGGAAGCCGTGCGCAGCGGGTTGATCTGGCAGCCGATGAGGAACAGTTCGCCTTCGCGGATGACGACGTAGCCGTCGGTGAGCTGCACCTTGCCCGCGCGCAGCGCCTTGACTTCCCAGCCTTCGAGCACGAGGCCCGCCTCGTAGCGTTCCTCGAAGAAGTAGTTGTAGGCAGCCTTCTTGTTGTCGGCGATGCGGCTGGCGGGATCTTTCTTTTGGGACATGGCCTACAGGTGGGTACTGGCCGCTCTCTCTACAATGCCGCCGGGCCCCGCATTCTCCATGAAAAACGTTCACAAGTCCGTCCTCATCTGGTACACGCCGGAAGAGATGTTCGCGCTCGTGACGGACGTGGCCCGCTACCCCGAGTTCCTGCCCCGGTGCGACCACGCGGCGGTGCTGGCGACCGAGCCCGACGGCATGAAGGCCGAGGTCGGCATCTCCTTCGCGGGGATCCGCCAGACCTTCACCACCCGCAACACCCACGTGCCCGGCCGGGAGGTGCGCATGAAGCTGGTGGACGGCCCGTTCTCCAACCTCGATGGCTTCTGGAAGTTCGCGCCGCTCGGCGACGGCAAGCAGCGGGCGTGCAAGGTCTCGCTCGAGATGCACTACAGCTTCAAGAGCGGCGCGCTCGCCGCAGTGGTGGGCCCGGTGTTCGACCGCATCGCCGGCAGCCTGGTCGATGCCTTCGTCAAGCGGGCCGAACAGGTCTACGGCTGACGCGATGCCCCAAGTGACGGTGATGCATTCGCCGGCGCCGCGGCAGGTGCTGGAATGGGCGCTCGACGTGCCCGAGGGCACCACCGTGCGGCAGGCGGTGCTGGCCAGCGGACTCGCGCACGCCTGTCCGGACCTGGACCTGGCGGCCTGCGAGGCGGGCATCTGGGGCCGCCGCTGCGAGTGGGAGCGCGCCGTGCGCGATGGCGACCGGGTGGAGATCTACCGGGGGCTGCTGGTCGACCCCAAGGTGGCGCGGCGGGAGCGGTTCCGCAAGCAGGGCGCGCGGGCGGCGGGCTTGTTCGCGAAGAAACGCCCGGGGGCGAAGCCGGGCTACTAGGCCGGCTTGCAGTCGCGCGCGATCACTTCGTCGAGGACCTTGATCTCGGCCTTCTTGGCGGCGTCGTCCATCACGACCGGCTCGCCCTTGGCATTGGTGCGCGCCACCCGCATGCCCGAGGAGAGGTCGTTCTTGCCGGCGCGGGCGCGCTTGCAGTTCTCTTCCTTCAGCTGGGCGACCCCGGCCTCGTCGGCCTTCTTCTTCTCGGCCTCGGCCGCCTGCGCCTGCTTCTTCTTCTCTTCCAGCGCGGCGTCCTTGCCGGTCAGGCGCGGGGCGCTGGCCGCCGAAGCCGCGGGTGCGGCGGCCGTGGCAGCGGCCACCGGCGTGCTCTGCGCCTGCGCTTCGTTCACGGAGCGGCGCTGTCCCGGCTGCCGGATGATGCGGTTGGCCGTCACGCTCGGGGGCGGCGCGGTGTCGCTGAACACCTTGCGGCCGGTCTCGTCGACCCACACCCACGATTGGGCGGCGGCAAGCAGGGGAGCGGAGCAGGCCAGGGCCAGCAGGGTGAGGCGGAGCGCTTTCATCTTTTCAGTGTAGCCCGGCAGCAAGCGGGCGCATTAGGGCAAAACCAAGGTGCCGCGCCACGGCCCCGCGCGGCGCGTGCGAAATTCCACGCGGGTACAATCCGTTTTTTGGAGCCCTGACATGCGCCTTCTAGGAAATGCGCTCACCTTCGACGATGTGTTGCTGGTGCCGGCGTACTCCCGTGTCCTGCCCAAGGACACATCCCTCGCCACCCGCCTTTCGCGCAACATCACCCTGAACCTCCCGCTGGTGTCCGCCGCGATGGACACCGTGACGGAAGCGCGCCTGGCGATTGCCATCGCCCAGAAGGCGGCATCGGCATCGTCCACAAGAACCTCACCGCGCAGCAGCAGGCGGCCGAAGTGGCGCGCGTGAAGCGCTACGAGTCGGGCGTGCTGCGCGACCCGGTGGTCATCACGCCCCAGCACACGGTGCGGCAGGTGGTCGCCATGCAGGAGCAATTGGGCATCTCGGGCTTCCCGGTGCTCGATGGCGGCAAGGTGGTGGGCATCGTCACCGGCCGCGACCTGCGGTTCGAGACGCGCTACGACGTCCCGGTCAGCGAGATCATGACGCCGCGCGACAAGCTGATCACCGTGCGCGAAGGCACCAGCGCCGCCGAAGCCAAAGCGCTGCTGAACAAGTACAAGCTCGAACGCCTGCTCGTGATCAACGACGAGTTCGAGCTCAAGGGCCTGATCACCGTCAAGGACATCTTCAAGCAGACCAGCTTCCCGAACGCCGCGCGCGACGCCTCGGGCCGCCTGCGGGTCGGCGCGGCGGTCGGCGTGGGCGAAGGCACCGAAGAACGCGTGGAAGCGCTGGCCAAGGCCGGCGTCGATGCGATCGTGGTCGACACGGCGCACGGCCACAGCAAGGGCGTGATCGACCGCGTGCGCTGGGTCAAGCAGAACTACCCGCACGTCGACGTGATCGGCGGCAACATCGCCACCGGCGCGGCAGCGCTCGCGCTCGTCGAGGCGGGCGCCGATGCGGTCAAGGTCGGCATCGGCCCCGGCTCCATCTGCACGACGCGCATCGTCGCCGGCGTGGGCGTGCCCCAGATTACCGCCATCGACAACGTCGCGACGGCACTGGCCGGCACGGGCGTTCCGCTCATCGCCGACGGCGGCATTCGCTACTCCGGCGACATCGCCAAGGCCATCGCGGCGGGCGCGAGCACCGTGATGATGGGCGGCATGTTCGCCGGCACCGAGGAAGCGCCCGGCGAGATCGTCCTGTACCAGGGCCGCAGCTACAAGAGCTACCGCGGCATGGGCTCCATCGGCGCCATGCAGCAGGGCAGCGCCGACCGCTACTTCCAGAGTCCACCACCGGCAACCCCAACGCCGACAAGCTGGTGCCGGAAGGCATCGAGGGCCGCGTGCCCTACAAGGGCTCGCTGGTCACGATCGTCTACCAGATGGCCGGCGGCGTGCGGGCGGCCATGGGCTACTGCGGCTGCGCGGGCATCGAGGAGATGCGCAACAAGGCCGAATTCGTGCAGATCACGGCGGCCGGCATGCGCGAAAGCCACGTGCACGACGTGCAGATCACCAAGGAAGCCCCGAACTACCGGGCCGACTGATCCCCGCCAGCTCGACAAAAAGGCCAGATCGATCTGGCCTTTTTTCTGCGCTTCTTCTACAATTCTGGTCAGATTCCCGGGGATTCAGACCAGAAATGCAGACCGTCCCAATCCACCAGGCCAAGAGCCAGCTCTCCGAATTGATCCGCGCCGTGGAGCAGGGCGAGGAGGTCGTGCTCACGCGCCACGGCAAGCGGGTGATCCGCCTGATCAAGGAACCCGAGTCGGAGCAACCCAGCATCGAGGCGCGCCGGCAGGCCATCGTCGCCGAGCTGCAAGCCTTGCGCGACAAGGTGGGCCGCGGCCAGCCCGGCTTCGAGGAACTGTGGGAGGAGCACAAGCGCGAACGCGACGACCGCGGCGACGCCCGGACCGACCGGCCGAAGGGCGCCCGTGCTGGTTCTTGACGCGTCCGCCTTCGCCAGCTGGGCCTTCCCCGACGAAGGCGGCGACAAGGTGTCGCAGGCGCTGATCCGCGTGATGACCGAGGAGGAGAGCGCCACCAGCGCGTCCATCTTCCCGCTCGAGGCGCTGCACGCCGCCGGCAAGGCGCTGGCCCGCGGGCGGTTCACCCCCAGCGCCCACCAGCACGTGCTGCGCCTTCTCAGCCGGCTGCCCGTTTCGCTCGCGCCCACCCGCATCTCCCCGCTGGAGTTCTGGACCTGGTCGCAAGCGATGGAACTCACCCCTTACGACGCCTCCTACCTGAAGGTGGCGATCGACCTGAAGGCGCCGCTGGTCACCATGGACCGCGGCCTGCGGCGCGCCTGCCTGCAACTCGACCACCCCTGCATCACCGACCTGGCCTGACCATGCAACACGACAAGATCCTCATCCTCGACTTCGGCTCCCGTGTCACGCAGCTGATCGCGCGCCGCGTGCGCGAAGCGCATGTCTATTCCGAAGTGCACCCTTGCGACGTCAGCGACGAATGGATCCGCCAGTACGCGGCCGACGGCACGCTCAAGGGCGTGATCCTCTCGGGCAGCCACGCCAGCGTCTACGAGGACACCACCGACAAGGCGCCGCAGGCGGTGTTCGAACTCGGCGTGCCGGTGCTGGGCATCTGCTACGGCATGCAGACCATGGCGCACCAGCTCGGTGGCAAGGTCGAGGGCGGCCACAAGCGCGAGTTCGGCTTCGCCGCCGTGCGCGCGCGCGGCCACCCGAACTGCTGCGCGACATCGCCGACTTCACCACTGCGGAAGGCCACGGCATGCTGAACGTGTGGATGTCGCACGGCGACAAGGTCGTGGAGATGCCGCCCGGCTTCAAGCTGATGGCCTCCACCGACAGCTGCCCGATCGCCGGCATGGCCGACGAGGCGCGCCGCTTCTACGCGATCCAGTTCCACGCCGAAGTCACGCACACCGTGCAGGGCCGCGCGATCCTCGAACGCTTCGTGCTGGGCATCTGCAAGGCGGCGCCCGACTGGGTGATGCGCGACCACATCGCCGAGGCGGTGGAGGCGATCCGCAAGCAGGTGGGCGACGAGGAAGTGATCCTCGGCCTGTCCGGCGGCGTCGATTCGTCCGTGGCGGCGGCGCTGATCCACCGCGCGATCGGCGACCAGCTCACCTGCGTGTTCGTCGACCACGGCCTGCTGCGCCTGCACGAGGGCGACATGGTGATGGACATGTTCGCGGGCAAGCTGCACGCCAAGGTGATCCGCGTCGATGCGCAGGACCTGTTCCCCGGGCAAGCTGGCCGGCGTGAGCGAGCCCGAGGCCAAGCGCAAGATCATCGGCGGGCTGTTCGTCGACGTCTTCAAGTCGGAGGCGGCGAAGATCAAGGAAAGCCATGCACGCCACGTCGCCTGGCTCGCGCAGGGCACGATCTACCCGGACGTGATCGAGTCCGGCGGCGGCAAGAGCAAGAAGGCCGTCACGATCAAGAGCCACCACAACGTCGGCGGCTTGCCGGAGCAGCTCGGCTTGAAGCTGCTGGAGCCGCTGCGCGACCTGTTCAAGGACGAAGTGCGCGAACTGGGCGTGGCGCTCGGCCTGCCGCCGGAGATGGTCTACCGCCATCCGTTCCCGGGGCCGGGCCTCGGCGTGCGCATCCCGGGCGAGGTGAAGAAGGACTACGCCGACCTGCTGCGCCGCGCGGACCACATCTTCATCGAGGAGCTGCGCAACTTTCGCGACGAGGCGACCGGCAAGAGCTGGTACGACCTGACCAGCCGTGCCTTCACCGTCTTCCTGCCGGTCAAGAGCGTGGGCGTGATGGGCGACGGCCGCACCTACGACTACGTGGTGGCGCTGCGCGCGGTGCAGACCAGCGACTTCATGACGGCCGACTGGGCGGAGCTGCCGTATGCGCTGCTCAAGAAGGTGTCGAGCCGCATCATCAACGAGGTGCGCGGCATCAACCGCGTCACCTACGACGTGAGCAGCAAGCCGCCGGCGACCATCGAGTGGGAGTGAAGCCATGCGCCTGAACCTGGTCCTGCTCGTTGCCGTCGCATGGCCGTGCGCCTGGGGCGCAGGAGCCGCCGCCCGGATTCATGCGCAGCGAAGCGCAGCAACGCTTCGTCGATCGCCGCCAATCCATGCCCCTGCCGAAGCCGCAGGTGTACGCCAGCGAGCAGGCCCGGCGCCGGCCGATGCCCGCACCGGCCTGCTGTTCGGCTCGCTCGGTATTTCCTCCGCGTGGAGCGTGGGTGCGCTCCAGTACCTGCCGCAGCTGTTCCTGCAGCGTGTCGACAGCAAGGAGATGATCGGCATCCACCTCATCGGCGCGCACGGCTTGCTCGCCCCGAAGCCGGCAGGGGAAGACCTGCAAGGCGCCGGGGAGCAGTCCGGATTGATGGCGTACGGCGCGTTCCGGGTGGCGCTGAAACCAGGCGACTACGAGATCTTCGAGGCCGTGAACTGGCGCGGCGGCATCGACAAGACGTCCGCCACCCGTGACGTCAACTTCCGGCCGGTGCGGTTCCGGATCGAAGCCGGGGTTCCGGCCTACCTCGGACGCATCGCTTTCGTGCCGCGTCTCGTGGAGTTGCCGAAGATGGCGGTGCGTCCCGGCTGGGAACACGCAGGCACCCGTGGTGGCCCCACCCACAAGATCGACGGCTTCCACCTCTGGCTGCGCGATGGCCTTGAGAGCGACCGCCGCCTGGCGCGCGTCGACGCCCCCGCGGTGCAGTCGCTGATCGACACGCTGGTGGAGCAGGACAAGAACTTCTTCCGTCGCGAAGTCCGCTACGAAGAGATCGACCACAACGGCCTCAACGTGCACTGAGCGGGTTCGCCGGGTTTAGGCACAATCCGCCCATGTACCAGCCGCCCCAGTTCCGCAGCAACGACGCCGCCCTCGCCGCGGACCTGATGCGGCGGCATGCGTTCGCCACGCTCGTATCCACCGACGACGAGGGCTTCCCCTTCGCCACGCACCTGCCGCTGCACCCGGAGGAAAGGGAAGGGCGGTTCGTGCTGCTCGGTCACTGCGCCAAGCCCAATCCGCACTGGCGCTACCTGCAGGCGCGCCCCGAGGCGCTGGCGATGTTCATGGGACCGCACGCGTACCTGTCGCCCAAGGTGTACCCCGACCTGCAGCGCGTGCCGAGCTGGAACTACCTCGCGGTGCAGTGCCGCGTGAAGGCGAAGCTGGTGGAAGACCCGCCGGCCAAGGACAGCCTGCTCAAGAAGCTGATCGGCGACCACGAGCCGCCGTACGCGCAGCAGTGGCGCGACCTGGGCGAAGACTTCGCGCACAGGATGCTCGCGGGCATCGTCGGCTTCGAGCTCGAGGTCACGAGCTGGGCCTGCAAGCTCAAGCTGAACCAGCACCGGCCGGAGTCGCACGCGAAGCTGCGCGCGGCCTACGCCGCGGGGAACGACGACGAACGCGAGCTCGGCGCCGGATGGACCGGCTCGGCATGGGAGGACAGGCATGAAGGCGATCTTCAGTATCGTGGGCTTGCTGCTGGTGGTGGTGGTCATCGGCATGCTGGCGAAGAAGCAGCTCGGCGCCGGCGTCGCGCCGGCCGCGCCGGCGGCCACGGTGCCCGGCGTCGCGACGCCAACGGGCACGCCCAGCAGCAGCAGGAACAGTTCAAGCAGGCCATCGAGGGCGCGATGCAGCAGGCCCGCCCCATGCCCGACGAACCCAAGTGAGCCTCGACGCGGCCTTCATGCGCGAGGCGCTGGCCGAAGCGGCGCTGGCCGAAGCCGCGGGGGAGGTGCCGGTGGGCGCGGTGGTGGTTCGCGAGGGGCGGGTGATCGCGCGGGGGCACAACCTGCCGGTGTCCCGCCACGATCCCACGGCCCATGCCGAAGTGCAGGCCTTGCGCGCGGCGGCGGCCGCGCTCGGCAACTACCGGCTCGACGACTGCGAGCTGTACGTCACGCTGGAACCCTGCGCGATGTGCAGCGGCGCGATGCTGCACGCGCGCGTGCGCCGCGTGGTCTATGGCGCGGCCGATCCCAAGACCGGCGCCGCCGGTTCGGTGGTGGACCTGTTCGCCGAACCGCGCCTGAACCACCGCACGCAGGTGCAGGGTGGCGTGCTGGCCGACGCATGCGGTCGCGGCCTGTCCGAATTCTTCCGCAACCGCCGGCAGGAGAGCCGCATGCAAGCCCAGCCCCTGCGCGACGACGCGCTGCGCACGCCCGAAGGGCGATTTCGGGACCTGCCCGAGTACCCGTGGGTGCCCCACTACCTCGCGGACCTGCCGGCCCCGGCCGGCCTGCGCATGCACTTCCTCGACGAGGGTCCCCGTGATGCTCCGCGCACCTGGCTTTGCCTGCACGGCAATCCGGCCCGGAGCTATCTCTATCGCAAGATGATCCCCGTCTTCCTTGCGGACGGCGATCGTGTCGTCGCTCCGGACCTCGTCGGTTTCGGCAAGAGCGACAAGCCCAAGCGCGACGGCGCGCACACCTTCGCCTGGCACCGCCAGGTGCTGCTGGAATTCGTCGAGCGGATGGACCTGCGCAACGTGGTGCTGGTGGTGCAGGACTGGGGCGGGCTGCTGGGCCTGACCCTGCCCATGGCGGCGCCGGACCGGTACGACGGCCTGCTCGTGATGAACACGACGCTGGCCACGGGTGACACGCCGCTCAGCCCCGGCTTCGTCGCGTGGCGCGACATGTGCGCGAAAAACCCCGAGTTCGGCGTGGGCCGCCTGTTCGCGCGCGGCAATCCTCACCTCACCCCGGAAGAATGCGCGGCCTACGACGCGCCGTTCCCCGACGGCGGCCACCGCGCCGCGCTGCGCGTCTTTCCGGCGATGGTGCCCGATGCACCGGATGCGGACGGCGCCGCGATCTCGCGCGAAGCACGCGACTTCCTGGCGCAGCGCTGGACCGGGCGCACCTTCATGGCGATCGGTGCGCAGGACCCGGTGCTCGGCGTGCCCGTCATGCAGGCTCTGCGTGCGCAGATCCGCGGCTGCCCCGAACCGATGGTGCTGCCGCAGGCCGGGCACTTCGTGCAGGAGCACGGCGCGGCGATCGCGCGCGAGGCAGTGGGATACTTCCGCCGGTGAAGCAACGCATCTACATCTATTCGCCGTCCAGCGCGGTGCGCAACAAGGCGGCGCTTCGGCGCAGCGTCGCGCGGCTGAAGGCCATGGGCCACGAGGTCGAACTCGACGCCGCCGCGCTCTCCAGCCACATGCGCTTCGCCGGGGACGACGCGACACGGCTGGCGGCGATCTCCCGAGCAGCGGCCAGCGGCGCCGACGTCGCCATCATCAGCCGCGGCGGCTACGGACTGTCGCGGCTGCTGCCCCGCTTGCCCTACGACGCCATCGCCCGCGCGTCGGAGCACGGCACGCGCTTCGTCGGCTACAGCGACTTCACGGCGCTGCAGAACGCCGTGCTGGCCGAGACGGGGGCGGTCACCTGGTCGGGGCCGGCCGCGGCCGAGGACCTCGGTGTCGAGGGCGAGCCCGACGACATCATGCAAGCCTGCTTCGAAGACCTGGTGGCCGGGCAGGGCGAGGGAACGGGCTGGCAACTGCCGCGCGCGGAGGCGCTGGCGCAGCCGCTGGAGGTGCGCGGCCCGCTCTGGGGCGGCAACCTCGCGATGGTTGCTTCGCTGGTCGGCACGCCGTGGCTGCCCAAGGCGAAGGGCATCCTGTTCCTCGAAGACGTCAGCGAGCACCCCTACCGCATCGAGCGGATGCTGACGCAACTGCTGTACGCCGGCGTGCTGGAGAAGCAGAAGGCGATCGTGCTGGGCCAGTTCACCAACTGGATGCCGGTGCCGCACGACAAGGGCTACAAGCTCCAGACGGTGGTCGACTGGCTGCGCGCCAGCGTCGACGTGCCGGTGCTCACCGGCCTGCCGTTCGGGCACGTGCCGACCAAGGTGTGCCTGCCGGTCGGGGCCAAGGTCACGCTGGCCGCCGAGGGCCGCGACGCGTTCCTGTTGTGGGGCCACCGGGGGACGCATGCCCACGGTCACGGCGGGCACGACCACCAACACTGACCATGCAAAAAGCCCGGCGAGCCGGGCTTTCTCTTGCGGGCGCGGGGAAGGCTCAGCCCATGAGGGGACTGGGACGCGAGGTGAGGCTGCCGGGCAGCAGGCCCCGGAACATCTGCGTGATCAGCTGGATCTTTTCGCGGGCGGCCGCTTCGCCACGGGTGGCCGCGAGCGCGGCCATCAGGTCGCCGCGCAGGTACCACAGCGCCTGCACGTCGTTGGCATAGCGGATGCGCCGCGTGACATTGGGGAACTGCTTCGGGCCTGCGTCTCCGAGCAAGCCGAGCATGGCTTCGCGGATGTCCTCGGTGCCCGTCTCCAGCGTGGACTCGGTGGGGCCCGCCGGGTTGCCCAGGAGGCCATAGATGCTGCTGCGGATGCTGCCTTTGAACCAACGCATATTCAGGCTTGTGTCAGGACCAAGGGGTAAAAGAAGGACGAAAGCCTAACTTATTCGTTCACGGGCCGGGTGGCAAGCCGATTCAGTGAATTAATTAACGAAAAACCACAATAAAAACAAAGGGTTGTCGCCGGAAGGTGACGTTGATTCTAGAGATCGGCCAAAACGAGAACTTTCAGGCTCATCCGGCGGCCAAGGCTTCGGAGCAGGGTACTGCGTCGTCGGCGGGACGGGCTAGGAATATTCCTAGTCGCCCTCGGAGCGCGCGCCGGGCGCATTCGGAGTCCGCCTAGGCATCGATTCAGCGCACGCCGATGTCGCGCATCGGGCTGTCCCGCGATAGTTGCGGCATGCCTTCTTCCACGGTCACCGTCTTCCTCGCCGACGATTCGCCGGCCATCCGCCAGCGGGTGTCCGCGCTGCTCGGCGCGGCCCGCATCGCGGTGGTCGGCGAGGCCGCCACCCCGCAGGACTGCATCGCCGGCATCCTCGACGCGCGGCCCGACGTCGTCGTGCTCGACGTCCAGCTCGAAGGCGGCACGGGGCTGCAGGTCCTGAAGGCGGTGCGCGGCGCCGACCGCGACGTTGCGTTCGTCGTCTTCAGCAACAACTCGGGGCCTGCCTACCGCAAGCGCTACCTCGGCGAGGGCGCGACGCGCTTCCTCGACAAGAGCGCCGAATTCGACCAGCTCGCCGCCGCCGTCGCCTCCGCCCGCCGGGCACCGTCCATTGAACCGAACGATCCCGGAACCCACACCATGATGCAGACCGCCACCATCACCGTGACCGCCCATGGCGCCACCGCCACCCCGGCGATCCCCCAGACGCTCCGCACCCAGTGCTCCACCTGCCACCTGAAGGACCTGTGCCTGCCCTGCGGCCTCGCGGGCGACGACGTGGAACGCCCGGACGGGCTGAAGTTCGCGCGGCGCCGCGTCAAGGAAGGCCAGGCCCTGTACCAGGAAGGCGACAAGTTCCAGTTCATCTACGCCGTGCGCAGCGGCACCTTCAAGTCGGGCGTGACGCTCAAGGATGGCCGCGAGCAGGTCACGGGCTTCCAGATGGCGGGCGAACTGCTCGGGCTCGACGGCCTGGCCGACGGCAAGCACGCCAGCAACGCGACGGCCCCGAAGACGCGGAGATCTGCGCCATCCCGTATGCCCACCTGAGCGAGTTGGCCGCCGGCAGCACCGAGATGCAGCACGTGATCTCGCGCCTCATGAGCCGCGAGATCGTGCGCGAGCACAGCCTGATGATGCTGCTCGGGAGCATGAACGCCGAAGAGCGCCTCGCCGCCTTCCTGCTGAACCTCTCGCAGCGGATGAAGGCCCGCGGCTATTCGCCGAGCGAGTTCCACCTGCGCATGTCGCGCGCCGAGATCGGCAGCTGCCCGGGCATGAAGCTGGAGACCGTCAGCCGCACCTTCTCCTCGTTCCAGCAGCAACGGCTGCTGGACGTGGACAAGAAGCACGTCCGCATCGTCGACCTCGAAGGGCTCACCCGGACGCTCGAGACCCGCGTGCACTGAGCGCTTCAGGCGGGCGGCGTCCGCAACTGCTCGCGCAGCGCCGTCTTGAGCACCTTGCCGTAGTTGTTCTTCGGCAGCCCCGGCACGAGCACGTACCGCTTGGGCCGCTTGAAGCGCGCGATGTGCTGCAGGCAGGTGGCATCGAGCGACGCTTCGTCCAAGGCCTGTCCGGGCTGCGCCACGACGAAGGCGACGACGATCTCACCCCATTCCGGGTCGGGGGCGCCGACCACCGCCGCTTCGGCCACGCCGGGCGCCAGCAGCAGGACTTCCTCGACCTCGCGCGGGTAGATGTTGGAGCCGCCGCTGATGATCATGTCCTTGCTGCGGTCCTTCAGCGTGAGGAAGCCGTCGGCGTCCGGCTTCCCATGTCGCCGGTGAACAGCCAGCCATCGCGCACGGCCTGTGCGGTGGCCTCCGGGTTGCGCCAGTAGCCCGCCATGACCGTGTCGCCGCGCACCAGGACCTCGCCCGTTTCGCCGGCGGGAAGAGGGCGCCCTTCCGCATCCGCCACCCGCACTTCCACCGGCGACTGCGCGATGCCGACCGAAGCGAGCCGCTGCGCGTGGCGCGGATGCGCGTTGTCCTGCAGGTGGCGCCGGCCCAGCGCCGTGATCACCATGGGCGATTCGCCCGGCCGTAGATCTGGACGAAGCGCGGTCCCATCACCCGCAGCGCCCGCTTGATGTCTTGCGCATACATCGGCGCGCCGCCGTAGACGATGGTCTTGAAGCCGCTGCCGTCGAGACCGTGGGCTTCGGCGTGGTCCACCAGCCGCTTGACGATGGTGGGGGCGGCGAACATCGACAGCCGTCCGACGCTGCGCGCCAGCGCGAACATCTCGGCGGGGTCGAATCCGCCCGACGCGGGCACGACGTGCCGCGCCCCCGCGATCACGTGCGGCAGCGCGTACAGCCCGGCCCCGTGCGACATCGGCGCACCGTAGACGATGGCGTCGTCCGGATCGACCGCATCGACGTCGGCGAAGTACGCGAGCGCCATCGTCAGCAGGTTGCGGTGCGTGAGCATCACGCCCTTGGGGCGGCCGGTGGTGCCGCTGGTGTAGAACAGCCAGGCAAGGTCGGTGGGGTTGCGCGGCTGCAGTTCGGCCTCCGCGCCATGGAACAGATCCTGGTACGCGGGCGTGTCCACGTCGATGCAGCGGCCCGGCAAGCGCAGCCCCGCGCCGACGTCGCCGGTGACGAAGGCCCAGCGTGCCTCGGCGTCGTCGGCGATCCACTGCGCCTCGCGCAGGTGCAGCTTGGCGTTGACGGGGACGACGGCCAGTCCGGCCCACCACGCGCCGTACAGGAGTTCGAGGTAGGCCGGGTGGTTGCGCATGAACAGCACCACCCGGTCACCGGGCTGCAGGCCCTGCGCACGCAGGAGGCCGCGAGCAGCGCGGCGCGCGCTGCCAGCTGGCCGTAGTCGAAGCGAAGGCGCTCGCCCTCGAGCAGCGCCGGCCGACGCGGGTCGGCCAGCGCCATCCGGCGCAAGGTGTTGGCGAGGTTCACGGCGTGAACCGCCGGTGGGCTACTTGTTGACGGGGGAGGCGGGGTCCAGCAGCAGGGCCATCACGTGCTGGATCTGCTGTTCCGTCAGGTTGCCCATGTGGCCGGAGCGCGGCATGTTGGAGCAGGCGTTGTACGCCTTGGCGTTCCAGATCTTGCCCCACGTGTACTCCACGATCGGCTTGGCGGCGGCGCTGGCCGGGTCGGACACGCCGCGGATCTTGCCGTAGTTGTACAGGCTCGGGCCGATGGTGCCGAAGGAGATCTCCTCCTTGGAGATCTGGTGGCAGTTGTAGCAGTTGCCGCCGTTGGCGGCGCCGGCGGTGTCGGTCCAGGTCAGGCCGCGGCCGCTCTGGGCGATGGCTTCGCCCTGCTTCCAGTCGCCCAGAACTTGCCGTTGCTCGGCCACTTGACGGTCTTGAGGTTGGCTTCCTCGATGCGCTTGGCCGTGGCTGCGTCGAGCGGCTTGCCGGCGACGTCCGCGGCATTGCACAGGCGCAGCGTCTCGTCGATGGCGGTCACCCGCTCGATGGTGGCGATGCCTTGCGTGCGGAACGCGCTCTTGACCATGGCGTCGGCGACTGGTCGAGTTCGGCGCTGCCGGGGACGGAGGCGCAGCCCACGACGGCCGGGGCGGCGGCGAAGGCGGCGGCGAGGGTCTTCGGAGTCTTCTTCATGCGGGCTCCTTTCAGCGCTTGATGGTGGGCGCCGTCGACTTGGCGCCCCTGGCGTTCACGCCCGGTAGGTGGAAAGCGCGGTCAGCGCATCGCTGCCGAACTCGGGGAAGGGGAAGCGCTGCTGGCGGTAGCAGTCGTTCAGGCGCAGCTGCATGCTCCACATCTGGCCGTTCGAGACGCGGTACGCGGGCCACGCGGCGAAGCCGATGCCGTCACCCGGGTTCTTGGTCAGGTTGGGCAGGTCCTGCAGGCGGATGCGCTTGCCGTCCTCGCCGTGGCAGGACGCGCAGGAGAAATCGTGCGTGCCGCCGCGCATGAAGAAGATGCGCTTGCCCGCTTCGTAGAAGGTCTTTTCCTGCGCGTGCGCCTGCGGCAGGTTGAACTGCAGGCCCTTGGACTGCGACGCCACCCGGTGGCCAGCGCCGTCACGTTGGCCATCTCGCCGCGGCCGAAGGGCGTCTTGGCGATCTCGGCGGCATTGAACCCCTGCAGCCGCTCCATGCAGGTCACGAGGCGGGTTTCCGGTCCTGCATCTTGCCGGTGTCGGCGAAGTAGCGCGGCAGCTCGACGAAGGCGCCCTTGACCACGCCCGGGCCCTTGCCCGGGTCGCACGCCTCCAACGAAGCGTTCTTGGGGCCGCGCTTCTGCTTCCAGAGCTCTTCGCCCTTGGCTTCGAACAGCTCCGCGGGGTTGCCGTCGGCCAGCATGGCCCGGTATTCGTCGATCGCTTCGCTGGCGCTCTTCTGCGCCAGCGCGCTGCCGGCCGGGCCCGCGCAGGCCAGCGCGGCCAGCAGGTGGGAAATCCGCATCGTTCTCGCCTCCTCGTTGTTCTGCCGTTCGCCCCGGTCAGCTGACCGTGGCTTCGTCGGTGCGGGTCTCGCCGCGGTTGTCCTTCCGGTCACGCCCACCTTGTCGCCGGCCTTCGCGCCCTTGATGGTGAACTGCAGGAACGGGTTCTTGGCGACCGCCGGGCCCCATTCGGCCGTGAAGACTTCCTTGCCGTTGTGGGTGGCGACGACGTCGCTGATGTGCCAGGCCGGGATGGTCTTGCCGGCGGCGTCCTTGCGCTGCCCGGTTTCCATCTCGTGGCTCATGAGGACGCGGACCACCGCGCCACTGCCTTGCGCCTGCGCGCGGATGCGCATCGGATCTGCCATGGTGTACTCCTGATTCCTTGTGAACTGAACGCTTCAGCCGCCGCAGCCGCCGAGGGTGACCTTGATTTCCTTCTTGGCGAAGTACGCCTTTCCGTCCTGCGCGATCGCGACCGCGTAGACGTCGGAGGACTGTCCCATCTTGGCCCGGGTGGAGAAGTTCGACTCCACGGCCGGATTGATGTTGAACACCGCGACCAGGGGCGTTGGGGTTCTTCTCGACCAGCAGCGCGAGGTGCTTGACGCCCGCCATGGCGGTCGCCGCGCCGATCGGCACCACCGCGCCGTTCTCGGCGATGTCGGGGCCCGTGATCGTCACGTCCTTGCTTTCGGCCAGCGAAGTGCCGCCCAGCGCCTTGACGGCGTCCTGGACCGACTTGGCCTCGAAGGCGTTCTTGTTGAACGCGTGGGCGGTGCCCGTGAAGAGGGTGCCCGCGCCCATGGCGCCGGCCGCGGCCAGGCCTTGCTTGAGCGTATCGCGACGAGTCTGCATGTTGTGCTCCTTCATAACCACATACTAATAAATACCCTGCACATCTCAATGGGGGCTAATCCCTACGGAGCTCGGCGGCGGCCATCTTAGCCAGCACCGCGGCGCCACGCTTTAGTCAAACTGCTTAAGCCCCCGCGAAGCCGGGGTTCGGCAGCGCGCCGGTGAGCGTCGGCAGGTTCGGTTTGCGCGCCGCCACCTTGCCGCCGCGGTCGGCCAGCCACTTCTCGACCAGCTCCCACACCGGCGGCAGGTTGGCGCTGCGCGCCTCCTCGGCCACCGGCGCCCAGCCGGCCACCTTGTACCTGCGGCCGGCCTCGATGGGCTTGCCGTTCAGGCGCATCGACTCGATGCGCTTGCCCATCTCGCCCAGCGGATTGCAGGTGTACGCGAGGCCCCCCACGCGGACCATGTCGCCACCTTGCTGGTAGTAAGGGTCCGGGTTGAACAGGTTGTCGGCCACGTCTTCGAGCACGGTCTTGATGGTCTCGCCCGTCATCTCCGTGACGGTGGCATAAGAGTACGTCGTGGCGGTCATGTCCATCAGCCATTCGCGCGTGATCGGCTGGCCGGCCAGCAGGCTGGTGCCCCAGCGGAAGCCGGGCGAGAAGGCGATCTCCGCGCCCTGGACGTCCATCAGCGCGTCGAGCAGCAGCTGGTCGCCGGTGCCGTTGAAGTTGCCGCGCCGGTACAGGGTGCCTTCGGTGACGGCCAGCGTCTGCGCGAGCTTCTGCTCGTAGGGCGCCCGCACGCGGGTGATCAACGCGTCCATTTCGCGGTCGGCCGGCAGCATGTTGGCGAACACCGGCAGCAGCTTGTAGCGGTAATCCACGACCTTGCCGCCCTTGACGTCGAAGTCCATCACGCCGAGGAACTTGCCGTTGGAGCCGGCATTGGTCACCAGCGTCTTGCCGCCCTGGTTGGCGACGATGCTGGCCACCGGCATGCCGTCGTGCGTGTGGCCGCCGAGGATCGCGTCGATGCCGCGCACGCGGCTGGCCATCTTCAGGTCGACGTCCATGCCGTTGTGGCTCAGGAGCACGACCACCTGCGCGCCCTTGGCGCGCGCCTCGTCGACCACCTTCTGCATCTGGTCGTCGCGGATGCCGAAGGTCCAGTCGGCGACGAAGTAGCGCGGATTGGCGATCGGCGTGTAGGGGAAGGCCTGGCCGACGATGGCGCAGGGCACGCCGTTGATCTCGCGCATCACGTACGGCTTGAACACCGGATCCTCGAAATCGGCGGTCCTGACGTTCTGCGCGACGAAGTCGATGCGGCCCTTGAACTCCTCGTCGACGATCTGCTTGACCCGCTCCATCCCGAGGGTGAATTCCCAGTGGCCGGTCATCACGTCCACGCCCAGCAGCTTGCAGGCGTCGACCATGTCTGGCCCCGGGTCCAGAGCGCGGTCGCCGAACCCTGCCGGTATCGCCGCCGTCGAGGAGCAGGGCGCCCGGCCGGCTGGCCTTCATGCGCTTGACCGGGGGTGGCCGGTGCGCGAAGCCGCCGACCTTGCCGTAGCGGCGCGCGGCGTGCTCGAAATCGAGATAGGTGAGGGCGTGCGCCTGCGGCGTGCCCGCCGGGACGCCGGCCGCCTTCAGCAGGTGCTCGCCGACCGGGTGCGGCAGCCGGCCCTTCATGTCGCCGATGCCGAGGTTGACGCTGGGTTCGCGGAAGTGGATCGGACGCAACTGCGCGTGGCAGTCCGTCATGTGCAGGAAGGAGACGTTGCCGAAGCGCGGCACGTCGTACAGCCCTTCGGCGGCCGTGGCCGCGTCGGCATCGGCCCAGCGGCCCGGGGACAGGCCGGCCGCGGATGCGGCGGCGAAAACTTGCAGGAGGTCGCGTCGGCTCAGGTTCATGGGGTGGATTGTGCCAATGCGTTCAGGGTGCGCCGCCGGCGAGCCAGTCGGCGATCACGCGGGCGTCGGCCTCGGGCAGGGATTGCGGCGGCATGGGAATGGCGCCCCAGGCGCCGACGCCGCCCGCCTTGATCTTGCCGGCGAGGTAGTCGGCCTTGCCTTTGTGCTTGCCGGCGATGTCGGCCCAGCTCGGGCCGACCAGCTTGGCAGCCGGCGCGTGGCAGGCGGTGCAGGTGTTGGCCTTGGCGAGGTCCTGCGCCACGGCGGCGCCGTTCCCCGCCGGTGCGGCAGCCGCGGCCACGGTGGCCTTCGGTGCCGGCGTCGTGGGGATGCCGCGCTGCGCGCCCACGATGCGCGTTTGCTCCGCCAAGTTGCCGTGGCTGCCGCGGGCGTGGTCCGGCAACAGCGACGCCACCTTCGGTTCGGTCGCGCAGTTCGCCATGCACGCTTTGGCCTGCACGTCGGGCCGGGCGGCCGCCGTGAATTCCTTGCCGGGCCACAGCGCGTGGGCGTTGTTCATGCCGTTGCGGTTCGGCAGCTTCTTCTGCACTTCCGCGATGTTCCTGTCCGTGAGCGTGAAGTCCGCCGGGACGATCTCGCCCGTGCAGCATGTAGGCGGTGACGGCGTAGACTTCCTCGGTCGACAGCGACTTCGGCGCGTTCCACGGCATCGCGCGGTTGATGTAGTCCCACAGCGTCGACACGCTCGAGAGCTTCATCAGCGTGGTGCGCCCCGGGTAGTCGGTGCGCTTCAGGTTGGCCACGCGGCCGGCACGGATGTCGGCCGCCGTGGTGCCGCCCACCAGCGGCGCGAACACTTCGTTGGATTCGCCGAACACGCCGTGGCACGACGCGCACTTGCCCTCCCACACGGACTGTCCCTTCGCGACGCTGCCGCCGCCGGCGGGCAGGCCCCGGAAGTCGGGGCGGACATCGATGTCCCGGCCTGCACTTCCTGCGGCGTGGCGGCGCGGCCGATGCCGGGAAACGGCTGGGCGGGGACGGCGCCGGCGAGCAGCGCCAGCGCGAGCGCCGCCGCGTGCTTAACCGAGCTGGACATTCTTCACCTCGCCGCTTTCCTCCACCAGCCACGACTGGATGGCGTTGTTGTGATAGATCGAACGCGAGCCGCGCACGCCGCGCAGTTGCCGGTAGGTCGGCTGCACGTAGCCGGTTTCATCGGTGGCGCGGCTTTGCACGATGGCGGGCTTGCCGTCCCAGACCCAGTCCAGGTCGAAGCGCGTCAGGCACTTGTCCAGCACGGGGCCTTGCAGGCGGGCGCGCTTCCAGTTGCGGCCGCCGTCGACCGACACGTCCACGTGCTTCACCTTGCCGCGGCCCGACCAGGGCCAGGCCGCCGATGCTGTAGAAGCCCTTGTCCAGCAGCGTCTGCCCGCCCGAAGGCGTGGTCACGACGCTCTTGCATTCCCGGATGCTGGTGTACTGGCGGTGCACGCCATCGGGCATCAGGTCGACGTAGTGCAGCGTCTCGTCCTTGGTCGCCCGGGGCTGGTCGCCCACCTCGATGCGGCGCAGGTACTTGACCCAGCTCACGCCCTGCACGCCCGGCACCACGAGCCGCAGGGGGTAGCCGTTCTCCGGGCGCAGCATCTCGCCGTTCTGGCCGTAGGCCACCAGCACTGGCCGGAGCGCACCAGTTCCATCGGGATGGTGCGGGTCATCGAGGAGCCGTCCGCGCCCTCGGCGAGCAGGAACCTGCCCTTGGTGAAATCGGCGCCGGCCATCTCCAGCAGCGTCACCAGCGGCACGCCGGTGAACTCGCTGCACGACAGCATGCCGTGCGTGTACTGCACGGTGGGCACGGCGACGTTGCCCCACTCCATGCCGGTGTTGGCGCCGCACTCGATGAAGTGGAAGCGCGAGACCGAAGGCAGCCGCATCAGGTCGTCGACGGTGAACACCTTGGGCGTCTTCACCAGGCCATTGAGCATCAGGCGGTGCTTCGAGGGATCGATGTCCCACCAGCCCCGGTGGTGCCGCTCGAAGTGCAGGCCGCTGGGCGTGACGATGCCGAACAGCGATTGCAGCGGCGCGAACGACACCGACGCCTGCCGGGTCTGGGTCAGGCCGGGGCTTTGCCGCCGCTGCACGTTGGCCTCGTACTTCGACGGCTTGCCGTAGCCGTCGGTGACGACCGGCTGGCCGAGGCCGCGCGTGTGTTCCGGCAGTTCGAGGATGTTGGGATCGCCACGGGGCTGCGCCAGCGCCGCCGGTGCGGCAAGGCCCGCCGCGGCCGCGGCGAAGGCGCCGCGGATGAAGCCGCGCCGGCCGTTGCGCGCTTCTTCGGCGGCCGTGGCCAGCCCGTCGCGGTCGAGGAAGTTTTCCGGCGCCTTGCGCAGGCGCCCGGCGGTGTTCGTGTTCAATCCGAATATCGGCATACGCGAATATATTCGCAGGAACGCGCCGGATTGCATGCGCGAGGCTCAGTGAAAACCCTCGGCCCGCTGAGCTGATTTGCTTCAGGGCGCCTGCCGCTCCATCAGCAGGTAGGTGTTGTACGCGTTCATGCGGTTGGCGGCACGGAACAGCGGCAGGTGCGCGAAGCGGCTCCAGTCCACGCGCTCGTACGCTTCGTCGAAAGGCTCCATCTCGCGTGCCGCCACGGCCATCGCCTGGCGCAGGAAGACCAGGTAGTCGCGGGTGAGTTCGAGGTCCTGCCGCGGGGCGGTGGACAAACCCCCGTGCCCGGGGACGACGACGCTCGCGTCCATCGCCAGCAAGGTCTCGAGCGCCTTGATCCACTGGCCGCTGTCCGCCTGGCCGACGAAGGGAATGCGGCCGCGGAACACGATGTCGCCGGCGAACAGCACCCTTTCCTCCGGCAGCAGGACCACCACGTCCTCCGGCGTGTGGGCCCGGCCGACGGGCTGCAGCACGAGGGTCCTGCCGCCCACCACCAGTTCGGTCCGGCCGTCGATCCACTGGTCGGCCTCGACCAGCCGCGTGGTGCCGTCGATCCATGGCGCGAGGTCGGTGCGCGACACCTCCAGCCGCTGCGCGGCGGTGTCCGAGAGAAGGTATTCGCGGCCGGCGCGGTGGGCGATGATCTTCGCGCCTTGCCGCTGGAATTCCTGCAGGCCGTAGACGTGGTCGGCGTGGTAGTGCGTCACGATGACGTGCGTGACCGGCAGGTTCGTGACGCGCCGCACCTCCGCGATCAGCTCGCGCGCGAGTTGCGGCGAACCGAGCGCATCCACCACCACCACGCCCGCCGGCGTGACGACGAAGCCGGCGTTGCTGATGAAGTTGCGGTTGGCGGGGCTGCCGAGCGCCGCGTCGCCTTCGACGTACCAGGCCGAGGGGGACACCTGTCGGGCCGTGACGGGACGCGGCCCCTGTGCCTGCAATGCCGGGGCGCGAAAAGGGCGAGGGCCAGCGCCAACCGCGCGATCAGGGCTTGCACCGGGAAGGCGGCGCTCAGCCGAGGTCCGCTTCGATGGCGACCTGCGTGCACACCGCGCGGCACAGCGTCACCACCTGCTGGTTGATGATGCGGTAGAAGATCTGCACGCCCTCGCGCCGCTTGCCCAGCACGCCGGCCTGGTACAGCGTGTTCAGGTGCTGCGACATGTTGGGCTGCGTGGTCTGGATCTCCTCCAGCAGCTCGCTCACGTTCTTCTCGCCGTTGCACAGGCAGCTGATGATCTTCAGCCGCATGGGCGCGGACATCACGCGGAACACTTCGGCCGCCGCCTCGAACACTTCGTCCGATTCGGCGACGGGACCGGTCTCGGCTCGGGTCGGGCGTTTGGGCATGAGGCTTATATTACCAACGGGCGATGCCTCGCTCAACGGCCGCGCGTTGCGCCGCTCAGGGCTTGATGTAGGCGTAGCGTTCGCGCGACTGCAACTGGCCGATCTTCACGACGCCGGACGGCGTGAACTCCGCGTCCATCGTGAACTGGTCCTTGCGCAGGTTGCGGCTCTTCAGCGTGATTTCGCAGACCTCGAAGCGCACGCCGCGCGCCTTCAGCGCGGACACGAGGGCGCCGTAGTCGACGTTCGGGTTGGCCTTGTCCTTGGCGCCTTCCATCAGGAAGTCCACGCCGTTGGCGTGCGTCACCACGACGATCTTCGTGTCCGGCGCGACGTCGAGGTGGTTGCGGATGTTGCGCAGCCCCTTGGTGGCCTGCGTCTCCGCCGAATCGATGTGGTATACGACCTTGTCCTGCGCCGCGGCGGCGAGGCTCAGCAGGGACAGGGCGGCGGCGGCGAGCCAGCGGCGCAGGGGGATCATGGAAGCTCCTTGGGGATATGTTGCGGGAGTATCCCCGAATCCGCGCGCCCCACTACACTCCCGGGTCCGCCCGACCGTAGCCCCGCCATGAGCCTTCCCGCCGATCCCGCAACCCTCAGCCGCCTCGTCGTCTTCGGCGCACTCGGCCTCGGCCTCGCCCCGGGCGCCGTGGGCCAGCCACCCGTTTCTGCACCCGTGGCGCAGTGGCCGACTGGGTCGAATTCCGCAGCCCCGGGCGCGCCATGGCGTGGCTGCTGGCCATCGCGGTCGGCGCCGTGCTGGTGCAGGGCCTGATCGCCTTCGGCCTCATCGACGGCACCCGTGTGCTGTCGTGGAGCGACCGGCTGGTGTGGCTGTCGGCGCTGGTGGGCGGCCTGCTGTTCGGCGCCGGCATGATCCTGGCGCAGGGCTGTCCGCAGCGCGCGCTGGTGAAGGCCGGCTCCGGCAACCTGAAGGCGGCGATGACGCTGGTGATCATTGCCGTCGCGTCGGCGATGACCCTGCGCGGGCTGTTCGCCACGCCCCGCGCCGAAGGGCTGGACCGCGTCAACGTGATGCTCGGCGCGCCGCAGGACCTCGGCACGCTGCTCGGCGCGGCGACCGGCGCTTCGCCGCAGGCCGTTCGCTGGACGCTGGCCTGGCTGCTGCTGGCTGGCGTCGTCGCCCGGCTGGCGCCTGCGCCGCGTGGTGGCCAAGGGCGACTGGATCGGCGGTGTCGCGGTCGGCGGCCTCGTCGCGGCGGCCCTGTTCCTCACCGGCAACCTCGGCTTCCTTGCCGAACACCCGGAAACGCTGGAGCCCGCGTGGCTCGGCACGCAGTCCCGCCGGCCCGAAGGCCTGTCGTTCGCGGCGCCGATGGCGCACGCGCTGGACCTGCTCACGCTGTGGACCGACAAGAGCATGGTCGCCACCTTCGGCGTCATGCTGGCGCTGGGCGTGCTGGTCGGCAGCGCGGTCAGCGCGGCGCTGCGCGGCGAGTTCAAGCTCGAGTCGTTCCGTGGACCGCGCGAGATCGGCGAGCACGTCGCCGGCGGCGTCCTGATGGGCTTCGGCGGCATCACGGCGCTCGGCTGCTCGGTGGGCAACGGGGTGACCGGCATGGCGATGCTGTCCAGCGGCGCGCTGATCGCCACCGCCGGCATCGTCGCCGGCGCCGGGGGACGCTGCTGTGGCAGGGGCGCGGCGCGCGCGCCGCTACGGGCGTGCTGGCGACCGCGCGGTAGCCTCGGCCGGGATCGGCACCGCGGTGCCGGCCTGCAGCGCGTGCGCCTGCGCCACCGGGCCTTCAGCCGTTCGGGATCGCGGATCAGGCGCCGCAGGTCGGTCGGCAAAGCCTTGGTGGCGGCCTCGGCTGCCACCAGCCTCTCGTACGCGGACTGCCGCTCCGCGGCCGGCGTGTCCGGGGGCAGGTCGAGGTAGCGCCCCACCAGCCGCCGCAGCTTGCCCACCGTGCTCTTGGTCTTCCCTTTGGGCGAGAGCAGCGACAACAGCACCGTCAGCACCAGATGCCCGGATGACGAGCAGCGACTGCATGGTGCTCACCTCGACCACCTTCACGGGCGCGCCGTCGTTGATGAAGGGCAGGTTGTTCTCGTGCAGCGCGTGCAGCACCAGCTTGACGCCGATGAACGCGAGGATCGCCGCCAGCCCGTACGACAGGTACAGCAGCCTTTCCAGCAGCCCTTCGACCAGAAGTAGAGCTGCCGGAGCCCGAGCAGCGAGAACGCCGTGGCGGTGAACACCACGAACACGTCCTGCGTCAGGCCGAAGATGGCGGGGATCGAGTCGAGCGCGAACAGGATGTCGGTGAGCCCGAGCGCCACGATCACCAGCACCATCGGCGTCATCCGGCGCCGGCCCTCGTGCATCGTGAACAGCTTGTCGCCGTCGTAGAACCCGGTGGTGGGGATGATCCGCCGCGTCAGCCGCAGCACCATGCTTTCCGCGTCCTGCTCGTCGTGGCGCTTGTCCTCCGGCATCAGCATGTGGCCGGCCGTCACCAGCAGCACCAGCCCGAAGATGTAGAACACCCGGGCGAAGCGCTCCAGCAGGGCGGCACCGATGAAGATGAAGACGGCCCGCGCGACGAGCGAGAGCACGATGCCGATCAGCAGGGCTTTCTGCTGGTCCTGCGGCGGCACCTTGAACGCCTGCATGATCACCAGAACACGAACACGTTGTCGACCGAGAGCGCCTTCTCCGTGATGTAGCCCGCGAAGTATTCGGTGCCCATCGTCGGCCCGCCCAGCCAGAAGACGGCGCCGCCGAAGAGGAGGGCGACGCCGACATAGGCGGCCGACCAGCGCGCGGCCTCGCCGAGGCTGGGCACGTGCGCGGTCCGGATGTGGAAAAAGTAGTCGAACAGCAGCAGCGCGACGATCAGCGCGATCGTCAGCTCCCGGCCAGCGGTGGATGTGCCATGCGGCCATCATGCGCCGGGGCCGGTGGGTACGGGGTCGGAGATTGGCGCTAGTGCGGCGCCCGGGCGCGGACCACCTTCACCGGCACGGTCCGCTGCCCGGCCGCGCGGGCGCGCAACTGGCCGCAGCCGCCGTCGACGTCCTGCCCGGCCGACTGCCGCAGCTTGGTCAGCACGCCGCGGCGGTGCAGGCTGCGCGCGATGGCGGCGGCGCGCTCCCACGAGGGCCGGCGGAAATCCAGCCCTTCGATGGTGTTGTACGGGATCATGTTCAGCACCGCGTACTTGCCGTGCAGCAGCCGGACGATGCCGTCGAGCTCGTCCTCGCCGTCGTTGATGCCTTCGAGCAGCGTCCACTGGTATTGCACCGGGTAGCCGGTGGTGCGCGCATAGGCCTCGCCGGCCGCGACCAGTCCTCGGGCGTGATGCGCGGGGCGCGCGGCAGCAGCTGCTCGCGCAGCGCGGCCTTCGTGGTGTGCAGCGACAGCGCGAGCGCCGGCTTGACGGCGCCGCGGGGCAGCCGCTCGAACACGCGCGGGTCGCCGACCGTGGAGAACACGAGGTTCTTGTGGCCGATGTTGCCGGCGGTGCCGAGCAGCTGGATGGCTTCGAGCACGTTGTCGAGGTTGTGCGCGGGCTCGCCCATGCCCATGAAGACGACCTTCTTCACCGCACGCCGCCGCCGTGCCAGCGCCACCTGCGCCACCATCTCGGCGCTGCCGAGCTGGCGCACCAGTCCGCCCCGGCCGGTCATGCAGAACACGCAGCCGACGGCGCAACCCACCGGACGAGATGCACAGGCCGTCGCGGGGCAGCAGCACGCTTTCCACCGCCTGGCCGTCGGCTAGCGCGACCAGCAGGCGTTCGGAGCCGTCGGCGCCGGGATGCGCCGACTGCAGCGTCGCCAGGCCGGCCAGTTCGGCTTCGATCGCGGGGAGGGCCTGCAGCAGCGTGGCCGGCAGGAAGTCCTGCGGCCGCCGGCGGCCGCTGTCCTGCGGCAAGGCCTGCGCCCACAGCCGCAGCACGCGCTGCGCGTGCGTGGGCCCCGCGCCGGCGGCGCGCAGCCGCTCCCGAAGGGCCGCGACCTGCATCAGGTCACCGGGGCGGGGTTGAAGAGAACGAGCGCGTTGTGCAGCTTCCACTGTTCGGCCCAGGTCTTGCGGCGGCCGCTCGCCACGTCGAGCATCAGCCGGAACAGCTCCCAGCCGACCTCTTCGATGGTGGCCTTGCCTTCGGCGATGGTGCCGGCGTTGACGTCCATCAGGTCGTGCCAGCGGCGCGCCGGTCGCTGCGCGTCGCCACCTTGATGACGGGCACTTCGGCCAGCCCGTACGGCTGCCGCGGCCGGTGGTGAAGACGTGCAGGTTCATGCCGGCGGCGAGCTGCAGCGTGCCGCAGATGAAGTCGCTGGCCGGCGTGGCGGCGTAGGTCAGGCCCCGCTGCTTGAGCTTTTCGCCGGGGGCGAGCACGCCCGTGATCGGCGCGGTGCCCGACTTGATGATCGAGCCCATCGCCTTCTCGACGATGTTGGACAGGCCGCCCTTCTTGTTGCCGGGCGTGGTGTTGGCGCTGCGATCGACGCTGCCGCGCTGCAGGTAGGCGTCGTACCGTGCCATCTCGCGGACCACGGCCTGGCGATTTCCGGGGTGGCGGCGCGGGCGGTGAGCTGGGCCACGCCGTCGCGCACTTCGGTCGTTTCGGAGAACATGACGCTGGCGCCGGCCCGCACCAGCAGGTCGGCGCAGAAGCCCACGGCCGGATTGGCGGTGACACCGGAGAAGGCGTCGCTGCCGCCGCACTGCACGCCCACCACCAGCTCGCTGGCCGGCACGGTTTCGCGCCGGCGCGCGTTCAGCCGGGCGAGGTGCTGTTCGGCCTGCCGCACGATCGAGTCCACCATCGACATGAAGCCGACGTGCGCGTCGTCCTGCAGGCACACCACGTCGAGGGCCGCCGGCTCGCTGCGCTGGTCCACGACCGGAATGCTGCCGGGCGGCAGCAGGCGCTCGGGCTGGAGCTTCTCGCAGCCCGGGCTGACCACCATCACCTCGCCGCCGAAGTTGGGGTTGAGGCTGATGTTGCGCAGCGTGCGGATCGGCACCACCGCGTCGGGCGCGTCGATGGCGACGCCGCAGCCATAGCCGTGCTCCAGCGCCACGACGTCGTCGACGTTCGGGTAGCGCGGCAGCAGCTCGGACTTGATGCGCTGCACGGCGAAGTCGGTCACACCGGCCACGCACTGCACGGTCTGCGTGATGGCGAGGATGTTGCGGGTGCCGACCGAGCCGTCGGGATTGCGGAAGCCCTCGAAGGTGTACCCCTCCAGCGGCGGAAGCTCGCGCCGGACGGTCGCCATCGGCAGGTCTTCGAGCTCGCGCGCCTCGGGCATGCGCAGCAGCCGCTCGTGCACCCAGCTGCCCGCCGGGATGTCCTGCAGCGCGTAGCCGATCGGCACGTCGTAGCGCCGCACCACGCTGCCTTCGGGCAGGTCGACCAGCGCCACCTTGTGCCCCTCGGGCACGCGCTCGCGCAGCACCAGGCCGGAAGCGAAGGTCGCGCCGGGCGGCAGGCCGCCGTCGTTGGCGACGATCGCCACGTTGTCGGCGGAATGCATGGTGATGTGGAGGGGGCGGTCTGCATGGCCCCCGATTATCGGCCGGGACGCGAACCCGAGCGGAACAGCCGGCTGTACTCGAAGGGGCGGACGACGGTGGCCTTGATCTTCGCGGCGTCGGGATGGGCCGGATTGATGAGCGCCGCGTTCTCCTCCGGCACGATCACGGACGGCACCAGCAGCACGGCGCTTTCGTTCGCGCGCAGCCAGGCCGAACCGACCTGCGCGCTGGTGGCTCCGGCCGGAACCGCGTTCCACGTCGGGGGCAGGGCGGCCGCGTCGAGCTGCTTGCGGGACTGCCACACGCGCGGCGGCAGTTCGAGCTTCACCAGGTAGCGGTTGAGGGGCAGGCCGCCGTCATCGATGTGCGCGGCGGTCTCCAGCACCGCGATGGCGATGCTTGGGGCGGTGTAGAGCACCGCCTGCCCCGCTTCGTTCCAGCGCCCGGGGCTGCGTGCCGCGCCGCCGCCGCTGAGGTCGTCCGCCCGGTACTGCTGGTCTCTGTCGCGATGCGCCAGAGGATCATTGATAGGCGCCGCTTTCGAGCGCGCCCAGCACCTTGAGCACCACGTCCAGTCCGGTCGGCGTGTCGAGCAGTTCCGAGGGCTTGCGGCCGCCCAGCGCCGGCTGCGGCACGTCCAGCCACTTGCCCAGCCAGCGGGCGGCGTCGAAATCGCGCGCCTCCGGCGCCGTGGAGTTGGCGACGATGTCCTGCGCCTTGGCGATCAGCCGCGCCATGCCGATGGCGGCCTGCCACCGCTGCCGGAGATGACCTCGCCCGCCGCCACCTTCTTCTCGGCCGTGGCCTTGGGCACGCCGAGCATGTCGAAGACGTGCAGCTGCGGCACGTCGAGCCGCTTCGAGACGTCCTTGAGGAAACGGCCTTCGACGCCGCGCCGCTCGAGGTCGACGAGCTCGAAGGGCGTGGCTTCCGCCACCTGCACCACGAAGGCATCGAGATCCTGGTACGCGGCCTGGGCGAGGGAACGGCGCGCAGCCGCGAACGCGGGACGACAGGGGCGCGGCCCGGCCGCTTCGAGGGCTCTCGCAGGGTTTCGGTCGTGGTCATGGCAGCTCCGGTCGGTCTCGATCTGGACTCAGTCTAGCCTCGATCGAGGCTGAAAGCAAGGGACCGTGCCGGACGCTCCCCGGGTGCCGGCGCGACGACCTTACTCCTTCGCCGTGCGGGGGCTGGCCTACTTCACCAGCAGCACCGGCATGGGGCTGTCCACCAGCACCTTCTGCGCCACGCTTCCCATCAGCGCCCGCCCCAGCAGGCCATGGCCGTGCGTGCCCATGATGATCATGTGCGCCTTGAGCTTCTCGGCTTGCGCGATGATTTCGGGGGCCGGCTGCCCGACCAGCCAATCGCTCGTGAAGCGGAGTTCGTGGCGCTTCAGGAATTCCTCGATCGGCGCGAGCACCTTGCCGGCTTCTTCCTTGTAGTAGTCGTGCACCGGGCCGGCGCCGACCATCGCGGTCACGCGCGGGGGCATCGCGTACTGGACGTGGAGCACGGCCACTTCGCCGTCGGCGCCCAGCACCTCCGGGTGGGTGACGAGGAAGGCGAGGGCCTTCTTGGTGAAGCTGCTGCCATCGGCAGCGAGGAGCACTTTCATGAGGGTCTTCCTTGGTTCGTGGCGACCCTGCCAAGGGTAGGCCGCGGACGCCGTTCGCCCTTGATGCACATCAAGCGCTTCGCCTGATCTTCGTCAATGCGGCCGCACGGGGGAACAGCAGACTACCTCCCATACGGTCTGGCCGATCGTGTCCCCGGCGAGCGTGGAAGGGAGGACCGGGGCAGGGCGCCCGCTGACGGACAGCACGGTCTCGACGAAATCACCGGGGACGGCGGAGGCGTTTTCGTTACCACGATCCTGCTGTCCAACGACCATCAGGTCCGCATAGAGCGCCTGCTGCGCGAAGGCAAGGGCCACGGGGACCTCGGCTGTCTGGCTCCACCGGACGCGGAGCCCGGCATCCTTGACGGCTGCATCGAACGCGTCGATGGCCCATTGCCGCCGCCGGTCGTCGAGCTCCACGAGGTCGGGCATGAGGACGGAGCCGACTTCCGGTGCGTACGCGAGTTCCACGAAGCTGGGCGTGGCGGCGTACAAGGCAGTCACGGCGGCCCCGTCGTGGCGCGCGACCCGGAGCGCCGCGGCGAGCCGGCGCGTCACGGCCCGTGTCGGATCGAGGTGGATGAGGATTTGGCGGTAGCAGGTGGTCATGGCTTGCTCCTTCGGTTGAATGGTCGGGTCAGGAAGGGTCCCGGGGTGCTCCTGCGACTCGACCCGCTCGATCCGCGCTTCGCCGGCGACGTTGCGGCGATCCTGCCGATCGAAGCGGAACAGGTAGCCGCGGCAGGCCAGGTTGCTCGAGATGCAGGCACGAAGCCGAGTCGGAACTACCCCGCGGCGGGAGCGACGAACAGCCGGTCAGCAGGACGGCGCTGAGCAGAGAGGCAGTGAGGCGGGCAACCATGGGACGACTTTGCTGCGGGTTCGGAAGAACGGATTGCGCTGGATCAAGCCGGATCGCTCCATGCCCTTTTGTCGCAGCGGCGCCACCCCGGAATCGGCGCGTGACGACGAGACCGCCTCAGGGCGTCGATGGCGATGCCGGGCCTGCTCACGCCGGTGGTCCATGACGGGCGCCTTCTTGCCGACGGCGGCCTGGTCAATCCGGTTCCCGTGTCCCTGTGCCGCGCGCTTGGCGCCGAGGTCGTCATCGCGGTGGACCTGAACTGGCGGAGGTCCTGATTCGTCCGAGGTTGGGCGGGATCGTGGCCATGGACTTCCACCGGGGCGCCGCTGCCGCCGCGGAGGGAAAGCGCGGGGCGCAGGAGGTGCTTCCTTTTCTCCGGCGCTGATCGCCCAGCGGCCGCGGCGGCCGGTGGACTACCTCTTCGCCACCGCCTTCCAGATCCGGCCCAGCGCCCGTCGCACCGCGGCTCCCGAGCGCCGCTGCCGTTCTTCGACGATCTCCACCTGCCCATTGGTCAGGTGGACCTCGATGACACAACGTGAAAGAGGCTGCTTCCTCCGTGTCTTCGCGGACAGCCTGACCACGACGCGCGCGATCTGGTCCACGACCTGTTCGAGGGCGGCGCGGATCGCCGCCATCGTTTCCTGGATCTCGCTGGCTCTCCGGTCGATCGCCTGGATTTCGATCCGCATGGTTGGTCCTTTCATTCGGGTGGAAAAATGGCACCTGATTCGCCGCGCTTCGGCGTGAAGGGATACGCGCCTCCACCGGCCCCTTTCCTTGCGGGAATGCGCAGCGAGAGCACCATCGAAGCGGCCAGCACGATGACCGTCATGCCCAGCGACCAGGCGACGGGAATCTTGTAGATGTCGATGAGCAGCATCTTGGCGCCGATCAGCACGAGCACGACGGCGAGGCCGTAGCTGAGCAGGTGGAAGCGCTCGTGCATGCCGGCCAGCAGGAAGTACATCGCCCGCAGTCCCGGATCGCGAAGACGTTCGAGGTCAGGACGATGAAGGGGTCGGTCGTGATGGCGAAGATGGCGGGGATCGAGTCGACGGCGAAGATGACGTCGACCACGCCGATCAGGAGGATGACGACGAACAGTGGGGTCGCCATGCGCACGCCGTCGACGGTGGTGAAGAACCGCTCGCCGTCGAAGCCCGGCGCGACCTTCATGCGCCGGTTGATCCACCGCAGGACGGGGTTGTTGGCCGGTCCGGTTCCCGGCCGGCGGCCCACCACATCTTGATGCCGGTGAACACGAGGAAGGCGCCGAAGACGTACAGCACCCAATGGAAGCTGGCGATCAGCCGGCGCCCACCAGGATCATCACCGCGCGCAAGGCGAGGGCGCCCAGATGCCGATCATCAGCACGCGCTTCTGGTACTCCGCCGGCACCCCGAAGTACGTGAACAGCATCAGGAACACGAAGATGTTGTCGACGGCAAGCGCCTTCTCGACCAGGTAGCCGGTGACGAACTCGAGCGCCTTGTCGCCGGCGAGCTCCTGTCGGGCGGCGTCGCCCGACGTCCCGCCGAGATACCACCACAACCAGCCGACGAAAGCAGCCGACACCAGCACCCATACCATCGACCAGATCGCGGCCTCCCGCACGGTCACCGCGTGGGCGCCCTGCTTGCGCAGGCTGGCGAAGTCCACCACCGGGCAGCGACCACGAAGGCAGCGAAGAGGGCCCACATGGTGGGTGTTCCGGACATCATGTGCGTCGATCCTTCAGGCTTGGAGTGGAGGTTCCGAGCCGCGAAGATAGCCGGCGGGCAGGAAGCGAAGAAGCAGCTTGCCCGGTTCCTTCGTTCAGGAAAAACCGAACCGCCGGTCCACTGCCCTCAGGCCGGACCTGCGCCGGCGTACCGTGGGAAGGTCAAGACCTGCTTTTTCGGAGGCCGGCCTTGACCTTTCCACGGGGGTAAGGTGCACAGTGGAACTTTCGGCCCCAAAGTAAACTAACACCTGTGAAGTCGTTCCGCGTCTGGCTCCTGCTGCTGCTCGCCGTGCTGCTCCCCGTCCGGGGGCGCTTGCGGTCGCCATGCAGTGCGCGACGCCCGGCGGACAAGTGTCGGTTCAGGTTGCCGGCCCGGACCACCATCATCACGAGCCGGTGGCTGCCCACCACGGTGGACATGGCGACGCCGACGGCGCCGCGCAGGACCCCGCAGGCGCCGCCGACAAGTGCAACCTCTGCGCGGCATCGTGCTCCGCGACGGGATTGGTGAGTGCCACCTCGGTCACCGTCGCCGCGCAGCAGCGCGTCCCAGCGGTCTTTCCGCACCTCTACGCTCCCCCTCCGAGCTTTGTCCCGGGCGGCCAGAGCGGCCACCCCGAACCACCTGACCCATCGAGGCCTCCGCGGGAGGCCTGACGGCGCTCGTGCGTCCGCACGGGCATCGGCCGACCTCGCGGTCGGCGGCTCAGAGGAATTTCGGAATGACAAAGAACACTTTCTGGCTTTTTGCGGCCCTCGCGGCCGGCCTCCCCAATGACGCGCCTGACCGCGGTTGCGGCAGGCTCGCTTCTTCTCCTTGCCGGTTGTGCCTCGTTCTCGCCGGACGGTGGCTTCGACAGGGTCTCGGAGCTGACGAAGGAGCGCACGGGACAGGGCGTCGCAGCGCAGCGTACGACAGCCGACACCGAGGCGGCGCAGCGTCGCGTCGCGGAGCTCCTCGAGACTCCGCTGACCCCCGACTCCGCCGTGGCGGTCGCGCTCCTGAACAACCGTGGCCTGCAAGCCGGTTTCAGGGATCTCGGCATGGCGGAAGCCGACCTGGTGCGGGCCGGGCGACCGAGGAACCCGTCCTTCAGCTTCGGCCGCTTGGGCGGCGGAGGAGGCGTCGAGATCGAGCGCGCGGTGCTGGTCGATGTGCTGGGCCTGCTGGCACTGCCGGCCACCCGGGAGGTCGGCCAGCGTCGCTTCGAGCAGGCGCAGTACCAGGCAGCCCAGACGCCGTGGGCTTGGCCGCGGATGTCCGGCGCGCGTACTTCGATGCCGTGGCTGCCCGGGAGCTGGTGAAGTTCTTCCAGCAGGTCAAGGAGACTGCCGACGTGTCGAACGAGCTGGCCAAGCGGATGCTCGCGGCGGGCAACTTCAACAAGCTCGCGCAGATGCGCGAGCAGGCCTTCCATGCCGATGCCACGGCGCAACTCGCCCGCGCGCAGCACGTCGCCACCGCCGAACGGGAAAGGCTCACGCGGCTGCTGGGCCTGCACGGCGAGCAACTGGAGTTCCGGCTGCCGGAGCGGTTGCCCGACCTGCCGCAACAGGCGACGAAACCCCGGGACGCCGAACAGGCGGCCATGGAGAAACGCCTCGACGTGCAGATGGCCGGGCGCTCCGCGGAGGCGACGGCCCGGTCCCTCGGCCTCACCCGGGCGACCCGGCTGGTGAACGTCCTCGAAGCCGGCTACCGGAACAAGAGCGAGACGGGCGCCCCGCGCGCAAGCGGGTACGAAGTCGAACTGGAACTGCCGCTCTTCGACTTCGGCTCCACCCGGGAGGCGAGGGCGGAGGCCACGTACCTCCGTGCCCCGGACCGTGCTGCGGAAGTCGCGGTCAACGCCCGCTCCGAGGTGCGCGAGGCCTACTCGGCGTACCGGACCGCCTACGACCTGGCGAAGCACTACCGCGACGAAGTCGTGCCGCTTCGCAAGCGCATCTCCGAAGAGAACCTGCTTCGGTACAACGGCATGCTCATCAGCGTGTTCGAGCTGTTGTCGGATGCGCGCGACCAGGTGGCCGGCGTGACCGGCTACGTGCAGGCGCTGCGCGACTTCTGGGTCGCGGACACCAACCTCCAGGCCGCGCTGACGGGCCGTTCGCCCGGCGCGAGCAGCGTCTCGCCGCCCGCGGCGGCCGCGGGGACCGCCCCCGCCGCGGGCCATTGAGAAGGAACACCCATGTCGAACCGTCGAAACTTCTTCAGGACCGCCGGCGCCGTGGCGCTCGGCGCGAGCGCGGTGAGCCGCGTTGCAGCCGCATCCCTGCCGGAAGCGGTCGTGCAGTCCTCTGCCGCCACGCAGCCCCCGCCGCCGCCGCCGAGCGGGCGTCCCTTCAACCCGGTCATCACGCTCAATGGATGGTCCCTTCCCCGGCGCACGACCCGGGGCGTCAAGGAGTTCCACCTGGTGTGCGAGCCCGTGGTGCGGGAGTTCGCGCCCGGCATGAAGGTGAACATGTGGGGCTTCAACGGCTCCAGCCCGGGCCCGACCATCGAAGCCGTCGAAGGCGACCGCATCCGCATCTTCGTCACCAACAAGCTGCCGGAGCCCACGGCCATCCATTGGCACGGCATCCTGCTGCCATCGGGCATGGACGGCGTGTCGGGCCTCACGCAGCCACCCATTCCCGTGGGGAAGACCTTCGTCTACGAGTTCACGCTGCTGCGGCCGGGGTCGCACTTCTATCACACGCACCGGACGAACAGCTGCAGCTCGCGCTCGGGATGTACGGGTGCCTGGTCGTGCATCCGAAGGACCCGAAGTTCATGCGGGTCGACCGGGACTTCATGTTCATGCTGGCCTCGTACGACGTGGAGCCGGGCGCCATGACGCCGAAGGTGAGCACGATGACCGAGTTCAACATGTGGACTGGAACAACCGCGTGTTCCCGGGCATCGACCCGCTCGTGGCCCGGACCGGCGACCGCGTCCGCATTCGCATCGGCAACCTGACGATGACCAACCATCCCATCCACATGCACGGGCCGCACTTCGAGGTGACCGGCACCGACGGCGGCTGGGTGCCGAAGTCGGCGCGCTGGCCGGAGGTCACCACGGACGTCGGAGTAGGGCAGTTGCGCGCAATCGAGTTCGATGCCGTCGCTGGCGACTGGGCGCTCCATTGCCACAAGGCGCACCACACCATGAATGCGATGGGGCACGACATCCCCACCATGGTCGGCGTCGACCACCGCGGCCTGGCCGAGCGCATCGCGAAGCTGGTGCCCGACTACATGGTGATGGGCGACAAGGGAATGCACGACATGGCGGAGATGGAGATGCCGCTCCCCGACAACACCCTGCCGATGATGACGGGCCGGGGTCCGTTCGGCCCCGTCGGCATGGGCGGCATGTTCAGCGTCGTCAAGGTGCGTGACGACGTGCGGCCGGGCGACTACAGGGACCCCGGCCCCTACAAGCACCCGCCCGGCACGGTCGCCTATGCGTACACCGGGCAGCTGCAGGAGCCTTCCCGCGCGCCATCGGTCGGCAAGGCCGGCATGTCCGTGCGTCGTCCCAACGGCCACGGCGGCCACTGAACACTGGAGAACCCATGAACTACGCAGCTCCCTTCGCCGCTGGCCTGCTCCTGCTGGCTGGTGGTTTCGCCGTCGCGCACGACGACAGGCATTCGGCGCCCCGGACGTTCGATGCCGCCCGGTGGAGGCGACGCCGTTCGGGCAGGAGGGCGACCCGAAGAGGGTGACGCGCACCATCCGTGTCGGCATGAACGACAGGATGCGCTTCGATCCCGCGACCATCAACGTGCGGAAAGGCGAGACGGTGCGGTTCGTCGTCGCCAACCGGGGCGCTGTCCTGCACGAAATGGTTCTGGGCACCGCGCAGGCGCTGAAGGAACATGCCGAAATGATGAAGAAGCACCCCGGCATGGAGCACGACGAACCCAGCATGGCGCACGTCAAGCCTGGCGCCACCGGCGACATCGTCTGGCAGTTCACGCAGTCCGGCGAGTTCCAGTTCGCCTGCCTCGTGCCCGGTCACTTCGAGGCCGGCATGGTCGGCACGTTGGTGGTGCGATGAAACGCGAAATGGAGATTCCCATGAAGTTCATGCACATGCTCGCCGCCGCCGCGGTTGTCTTCGCCGGCGCGGCCGGCGCACAGACGACCCGGCGCCATCCGAGGGCGAGGTCCGCAAGGTCGACATGCAGCAGGCCAAGGTGACCTTGCGTCACGGACCGCTCGCCAACCTGACATGCCCGCAATGACGATGGTCTTCACGGCCGTCGATCCGAAGATGCTCGAGGGCCTGAAACCGGGGGACAAGGTTCGCTTCACGGCGGACCGGAAGGACGGCGCATACGTCGTCACGGCCATCGAGGCTGCCAGGTAGCGGCGCGGGATCCGATCCCACGAAAACGGGTGTGCCGCTGGATCGGTTCGCCTATGAGTTTACATAATACGCATCGTATCAGTGTCAGGGCTGGTTACGCCGAGCCCCCAAGCTGGGCAAACGGCTGTACAACGCGTGGCGTTGCCGGTTCCTGCCGGTGGCACGTTCGGGAGACTCCATGCAAACCATGACACGACTGACACTTCTATCGGCCATCGCCATCCTCGCCGGCTGCGCATCGCAGCCGCCCGCCGGCCCGTCCGGCAAGCACCTCGTTTATCGCGATTCCAATGGCGTGGCCACGCGCCAGTTCGACTATCCGGACGACAGCGCCTGCCAGCGGGTGGAAGCCGTGGCCGGCCGCGGCGCGCGCTGCCAGCCGAAAGTGCCACGGGCCTCACTGCCAAAGCCACGCTCCGCTACATGCCGCCCGGCATGCTGGTCGAGGGTTACTACGCGGACATGAACCGCTGCCGCATGGACACGTCGTCGTTGTCGCCAGGCGTGCAGCTGGTGGCCCCTTGCAGCCCCAAGTAACTACTTGAGGAGCCTGCGGCAAGTGGTTGTCACCACTTGCCTTTTGGCTGGGTGCTGCGCACCGCTGCGGCAATCATCGCGGCGGCGTCCGTGCGGTTGGCACGGTTGGCGAAGTCGATCGCCGTCATACCCAGTTCGTTGCGCATCGCGGTGTCGGCGCCGGCGTCGAGCAGCAGCTTGACCGCCGCCGTCGACCCGTAGTGCGCGGCCATCATCAGCGGCGTCGTCTTGTTCGGCGACTGCGCGTCGATGAAGGCGTGGTGCTCCAGCAGCAGCGCCATGATCTCCACGTGCCCGCCGGTCGCCGCATAGTGCAGCGGCGCCCAGCCGGGCTTGTTCACGTCGGCGTCGCGCGCGATCAGCTTGCGCACGATGTCGGTGTGGCCACGCAGCGCCGCGATCATCAGCGGGCTCTCGTCTTTGGCGTTGCGCCACTCCACCTTGGTCGCCGGCGACGCGATCAGCGCGTCGGCCGCCTTGAGCGAACCGTCGGTGATGGCGGTGAACAGTCCGTGCACGCCCTTCGGATCCGGCGTGTTGGGGTCGAAACCGCGCTGCAGGAGTTCTGGATGGCACGCGGATTGTCGCGCTTGATGGCGATGAAGAAATCGTCGTACGAGCCCGCATGTACCAAGGAAACCGTAAGCAGGACAACGAGGTAGAGGAACTTCTTCATGTGGATTCTCAGGATTGAACGGCGCTGAACAGCCGTTCGAAATTGCGCGTGGTGACGGCCGCGATCTCCTCGACCGGCAGTCCGCGCAGTTCCGCGAGCTGCTTTGCCACGTATGGAACGTACGAAGGATTGTTGGTCTTGCCGCGGAACGGCACCGGCGCCGGTAAGGGCTGTCGGTCTCGATCAAGAGGCGGTCGAGCGGCACGAAGCGCGCCACCTCGCGCAGGTCGGCGGCGCTCTTGAACGTGAGGATGCCCGAGAACGACACGTAGAAGCCGAGGTCGAGCGCGGCCCGCGCCACTTCGGCCGTCTCGGTGAAGCAGTGGAAGACGCCGCCCGCGGCGCCCGGCGAGCCGTCCTCGCCCTCCTCCTTCAGGATCGCGATGGTGTCCGCCGACGACGACCGCGTGTGGATCACCAGCGGCTTGGCGCAGCGGCGCGCCGCGCGGATGTGGGTGCGGAAACGGTCGCGCTGCCACTCCAAATCGCCCACGGTCCGGCCGCCCTTGCGCTCGTCCATCTGGTAGTAGTCCGTGGCCGGTCTCGCCGATCGCCACCACCTTCGGCCGCGCAGCGAGTTCCAGCAGCTTGTCGACCGTGGGTTCGGCGATGCCTTCGTTGTCCGGGTGCACGCCGGCCGACGCCCAGAAGTTGTCGTAGCGCATCGCCAGCGCGTGCACGTCCTCGAACTCCTCCAGCGTGGTGCAGATGCACAGCGCCCGGTCGACGCCCGCCTCGGCCATCGCGGCGCGGATCTCCGGCAGCCGTTCGGCCAGTTCGGGAAAGCTCAGGTGGCAGTGGGAGTCGACGAACATGGAAGGATCAGAAAGCGCAACGGCCGCGAAGGCGGCCGCTGCGGGAGGTGGATTTTACGGACTCAGATGGTCTGCGTGGGCCGCTCGGACGCCGTGGCCGCCGAGGATCTCCTCGATCTTGACCTTCAGCAGCTTCGACTTGTCGTCGGCCGGAAAGCGCACGCCGACGCCCTGCGTGCGGTTGGCGGCGGCGCGCGGCGGCGTGACCCGTGCGACCTTGCCGGCCACCGGGTAGCGCTGCGGGTCGTCCGGCAGCGACAGCAGCACGTACACGTCGTCGCCCAGCTTGTAGTCGCGGCTGGTCGGGATGAACACGCCGCCGTCGGAGAACAGCGGGATGTACGCGGCGTACAGCGCCGCCTTTTCCTTGATGGCCAGCTGGATGACGCTCGGGCGCGGGGTGGTGGGGCTCGGATTGCTCATGGGGTGCCCCCGGAGTTTAGGGCCGTCCGTGCCTGGCTCACAAGCGCTTCGAGCATCAGCCCCGCGTTGAACGGGTGTTCGACGGTGCGCGCGGTCTGCCCGAGCGCGCGCCACCGTGCGCTCAGCGCGGGCAGCGGCGCGGGGGCCGGCAGGTCGCCCGTGTCGAAGAAGCGGGGGCCGCGCCGGCCTGCACGGCCATGAGGTCGTGGCACAGCTTCTGCATCGCTTCGACGGCCTGGGCGGGGCTCCAATCGGCGACGGTCGCCATGTCGCCCCGGGCCAACGCTTTGGGCCAGCGCGACCAGGCTTGGGCGTCCAGGCCGCCCCGGTGCAGCCGCAACGCGTCTTCCGGCCGGCCGCCGGCGGCGCGCAGCAGGGCGGTCGCCGCAGCAGCCGGAACGCCCTCTTCCTGCAGCCAGGCCGGGCCTGCGCCGGTTCCGGCCACGCAAGCGTGTGCGCCCTGGCAGCGGCTGCGGATGGTGGGCAGCAGCTGGTGCGCCGCCTCGGTGGCGAGCACGAAGCGCATGTCGCCGGGCGGCTCTTCCAGCGTCTTGAGCAAGGCGTTGGCCGTCACCTGGTTCATGCGCTCGGCCGGGTAGACCAGCATCACCTTGCCGCGCCCGCGGCCGCTGGTGCGCTGCGCGAATTCGAGCGCATCGCGCATCGCGTCGATGCGGATCTCGCGGCTCGGCTTGCGCTTCTTGTCGTCGATGTCCGCCTGCGCCTTTTCGCCCAGCGGCCAGCCCAGCGCCATCATCGCCGTCTCTGGCATCAGCACGACGAGGTCGGTATGGGCGCGCACCTCGAACTGGTGGCAGCTGTGGCACGTTCCGCACGCGCCGTCGGCGGTGGGCTGGTCGCACAGCCAGGCCTGCGCCAGCGCCACGGCCAGTCCGTACTGGCCAAGGCCGGACGGGCCGTGCAGCAGCCAGGCATGACCGCGCTGCGCGAGCAACTGGCGCAGCTGGGCGCGGATCCGGGCGCGGTGGTCATCGCAGCACCCCGCGTTCGCGCAGGCCCGCGAGCAGGTCGGCCCAGACCTGTTCGCGCGGCTGGTCGGAAGCCACGCGCAGGAAACGGGCGGGGTCGGCATCGCGCCGTGCCGCATAGCCGGCGGCGACGCGCGCGAAGAACTGCTGCGGCTGCGCTTCGAACTTGTCCGGCACGCGCGCACCGGCCAGCCGCGCCGCCGCCACGGCCGGCGGCAGGTCGAACCACACGGTCAGGTCGGGCTGGCGCACCCGGTCGATCGCGGGCACGGATTGCACCCAGCGCTCCAGCGTCGCCAGCACGTCCAGGTCGAAGCCGCGGCCGGCGCCCCGGTAGGCGAACGTGGCATCGGTGAAGCGGTCGCACAGCACGACGTCGCCGCGCGCCGGGGCCGGTTCGATCACCTGCAGCAGGTGGTCGCGCCGGGCAGCGAACATCACCAGCGCCTCGGTCAGCGGATCCATCGGGTCGTTCAGCGCCAGCGCGCGCAGCTTTCGGCGAGCGGCGTGCCGCCCGGTTCGCGCGTCAGCACCACGGTGCGGGCGGCGGCGCGCAGGGCGTGGGCCGTGCCCGCGATGTGCGTGGACTTGCCGGCCCCATCGATGCCTTCGAAGCTGATGAAGAGTCCGCTCACTGGCCGCGCTGGTATCGGTTGACGGCGCGGTTGTGCTCGTCCAGCGTCGCGCTGAAGTGGCTGGTGCCGTCGCCCTTGGCCACGAAGTACAGGAACTTGCCGGCCGCCGGCTGCACCGCGGCCAGCAGCGACTCCTTGCCCGGCATCGCGATCGGCGTCGGCGGCAGGCCGGGACGCGTGTACGTGTTCCACGGCGTGTCGGCCAGCAGGTCGGCCCGGCGCAGGTTGCCGTTGAAGGCTTCGCCCATCCCGTAGATCACGGTGGGATCCGTCTGCAGCGGCATGCCGGTGCGCAGGCGGTTGTGGAACACGGACGAAATCATCGTGCGGTCGGCGGCCTTGCCCGTTTCCTTTTCGACGATGCTCGCCAGACCAGCGCCTCTTCGGGCGTCTTCACCGCCACGTCGGGCGCGCGGCGGGCCCAGCTTCGGCCAGCCGCTTGTCCATGGCGTGCAGGGCGCGCCGCAGCACGGCGACGTCGCTGCTGCCGCGCGAGTAGGTGTAGGTGTCCGGGAAGAACCGGCCTTCCGGGTGCACGCCTTCGCGGCCCAGCAGCTTCATCAGGTCGGCATCCGGCAGGCCGCCCGACTCGGGCTTGAGTTGGTCGCCCTTGGCGAGGGCGGCGCGCACCGGGCGGAAGTTCCAGCCTTCCACCAGCGTGACGGCGCGCAGGGCTTCCTCGCCGCGCGCCAGCTTGTCCAGCAGCCGGCGCGGCGTGATGCCCCGCTCCAGCTCGTAGTTGCCGGCCTTGATCTGCTGGGCCTGCCCGGAAACGCGGAACCACGCATAGAGCAGGTCGGGCTGCACGTCGACGCCCGCGTCGCTCACGGCGCGTGCCACGCCGCGCGGCAGGGTGCCGCGCTCGATGGCGAGTTCGACCGTGGGCGCGGGCAGCGCCAGCGGACGCTGCAGCCACCACCAGCCGGCGGCGGCCAGCGCGATGGCGGCCAGCACGGCCAGCAGCAGGAGCGACTTCAAAAAACGCAGCACCGTCCCTCACGTCACGGATATCGACGGGCCATGATAATTCAGGCATGACCCTCCACCTGAACGGCATCGCTCCCCTGCCCCACCTCGGCGTGATCCGCGCCCGCGGCGAGGACGCAGCCCGCTTCCTGCACGGCCAGCTGACGCAGGACTTCGCCTTGCTGAACGCCAACGAGGCCAGGGCTGGCCGCCTTCTGCAGCGCGAAGGGCCGGATGTTCGCCAGCTTCATCGGCTTGCAGGGCGAGGCCGACGAGATCCTGCTGGTGTGCAGCCGCGACCTGCTGGCCGCCACGCTGAAGCGGCTGTCGATGTTCGTGCTGCGGTCCAAGCTCAAGCTCAGCGACGCCAGCGAGGAGGTCGCCCTGTACGGTGTCGCCGGCGAAGCGCTGCAGGCGATCAACCCGGGCACGCACGCGCCCCGGTCGGTCGACCGCGTGGGCAGCGCCCGCGTCGTCCGGCTGTACCCGCTGGACGGCCAGCCGCGCGCCCTGTGGATCGCGCCGGCCGGCGAGCCGGCGCCCGCCGGCCTCGCGATGGACACGGCGCTGTGGCAATGGTCCGAGGTGCGCAGCGGCGTGGCGACGCTCACCACCCCGGTGGTCGAAGCGTTCGTGCCGCAGATGCTCAACTACGAATCCATAGGCGGCGTCAACTTCAAGAAGGGGTGCTACCCGGGGCAGGAGGTGGTGGCGCGCAGCCAGTTCCGAGGCACCCTGAAGCGGCGCGGCTACATCGTTCACTGCGAATCCGAACTGGTGGCCGGCCGGGAAGTGTTCCAGCCGACGAGCCCGACCAGCCGGCCGGCGTCGTCGCCCAGTCGGCGCCCGCCCCCGAAGGTGGATGGGACGCGATCGTCTCGCTGCAGGTCGCCGCGTTCGAGGCGGGCGGCCTGCATGCCGGCAGCGCCGGCGGCCCGCTGCTGCAGGTCTTGCCCCTGCCCTACCTGCTGCTCGCGGACATCTAGGGCACCGCGCCGAGTTCCTGCCGCACTTCCGGCGGCAGTTGCTGCAGGAAGCCGGCGCGCTGCGGCGCTTCGGCCAGCGCCAGCCCGAGGCGGAAGGCCTGCAGCGCCCGCGGCCGGTCCTTCAGCTCGTTCAGGTAGATCGTGCCGCGCTGCATTTCGCCCTTGGCGCGCGTCTCGGGGAACGCGGCGGAGCGCATGTCCAGCGCTTGCAGCGCGAACGGGATGTCACCGGTGCGCCAGCCCAGCACGACGGCCGCATTGAGCAGGTCGAAGTCCGAGATGCCCGCGGCCAGCGCCGCCTTCACCGCCGCCAGCGCCTTGGCATCCTCGCCGTCGCGTGCCAGCAGCAGCACCTCCAGCGAGCGCACCGCGGGCGCATCGGGCTGCAGGCGCCGGGCTCGTTCGAAGTGCGCCCGGGCCTGCTCGCGCCGGCCCAGCGTGGCGTGGCCGCGCGCGGCGTTGGTCATGATCGCCACCACGTGCGGCCGCGATGCGAGCACGCTCTCCCAGATCCAGGTCGCGTTCTCCCAGTCGCCCCACCGGGCCAGTTCGTCCGCGATCATCGGCGTGATCTTGCGGTAGTGCGGATTCAGGGCGACCCCTTCGGCACCAGCTGCAGCAGGTCCTGCCGCGCCGCGGCGTACTGCGGATCGTTGGGGTTGCCGGTCGCGGTGAGCGTCAGGGCGAGCTTGGTCGCCGAGGTCAGCTTGTATTCCGCTTCGGCCGCCCGCTGCGTGATGAACAGCGCGATCCCGATGCAGGCCACGCTGGCGGACATCGCTGCCCTCGCGATGCCGGGCGACCAGCGCAGCGGCCCGGCCAGCCAGCGGCCGGCGAAGCCGAGCCGCGCATCCGAGGCGGCCAGGCCGCCGAGGCACAGCGCGAACAGGGCACCGGTGGCGGCCATGCGCCACGGGAAGCCGATGCTGGAGACGATCAGCAGCGCCAGCAGGCTGGTGAGGAACACGGCGCGCACGGGCCGCTCGGCATCACCCAGTCCGTTCGGCCCCGTGCCCCAGCTCCGCCACGCCGCCGCCGCCAGCGACGCCAGCAGCAGCAGCAGGAAGATCCAGCCCACCAGTCCGTACTCCGCGATCGCCTGCAGGAACTCGTTGTGGACGTAGTAGTCGGTTTCGAGCTGCTCGCCCGGCTCCCGGTACAGCGCGATCTCGTTCTCCCAGGGCCCCCGCCCCCACCCCGGCGAGCGGCCTGGCCTGGATGGCTTTCCATGCGGCGCGCCACATCACCATGCGCACGCCGAGAGAAGGGTCCGACGGGCCGATCGACTGCGTGCGGCCGACGCCGCGCTGCAGCCCGCTGCCGCCGCGCGCTTCTTCCAGGATGTTCGTGTTGGTGCTCGGAAGCATGCCCAACGCCAGCACGGTGCCGACCAGCACGCCGCCCGCCAGCACCCGCAGCGGCCGGTCCCGGAGGACCACGCCAGCTGGCCGCGGCACCGCCAGCCACCAGCGGCAGCACGACCAGCAACTGCAGCCACAGCGCGAGCAGCGCGGCGCGCGTCCCGGTCATCAGGATGGCGGTGATCACCAGCCCGGTGCTTGCCGCCAACGCGACGACCGCGGGGCCCTGCCGGGCGCGGGCCAGCAGCAGCCACGAGAACGGCAGGGTGCAGACGACGAACTCGGCGAAGAAGTTGCGGTTGACAAAGGTGGACGCCGGGTTCGGCCCCTGCGGAAAGAGGTCGAAGCCGACCCAGAACTGCAGCGCGGCCCAGAGGGACGCGACCACGGCCCCGCCGTGCACGCCCCAGCCAGCCAGGACACGCGTTCGCGCGACAGCACCTGCAGCGCCACCCGGCCAGCAGGCTGAACACGAACCAGCGCACCGCCTCCACGCCGGCCGGTACGGATGCGACCACGCCATGCTGCCGAGCGCGTACGCCAGCAGCAGCAGCGGCAGCCACAGCACCGCATGCCAGCGCAGGGGTTCGCGGCGCCCGCGCACGTGCAGGAACAGCAGCAACGCGGCAAACAGCGCACCGAACGAGACCACGATCGACTTGAGCGTGTCCTGCAGCATCAGCTCGTTGGGGACACCCAGCGCCGGCGCCACGAACATCATCGCCGCCAGCATGGCGGCCGCCCAGCCGCTGCCGCGCGGCTCGCCCGGCAGCGGCGCATCGGCCGCGGACGCCGCGATGCTCCCGGCCGGCGCGGTGGCAGCAGGAACTGCAGCGGGAGCCGGCGCCGGACGCCGCTTGCGCGCCATCGTCAGCGCGCCAGCGGCAGCGCGCTGGCCATCGTCAGGTGCGGAATGCCGGCTTCCTCGAAGGGCTCGCCCTCGGGCACGAAGCCGAGCCGCTCGTAGAACGACCGGGCGGTGCGCTGCGCGTGCAGCACGATGCCGCCGTCGCCGCGCCGCTGCGCCACGTCGGCCAGCGCGCGGATCACCTGCTCGCCGAACCCGCAGCCCCGCAGCACTGGTGCACCGCCATGCGGCCGATCTTGGCCTGCCCGCCGTCGGACGGCAGCAGGCGGCCCGTCGCCACCGCCTGCCCGAGCCTGTTGTACGCCACCGCGTGGACGGCGCCCGCATCGGCTTCGTCCCATTCCAGCTCGGCGGGAATGCGCTGTTCCTCGACGAACACCGCGGTGCGGATGCGGCCCGCGTCGGGGCCGAGCTCCTGCCAGCTGCCGGTCTTCACGTGCAGCATGGGCTGGCCTGCCTCGAAACCGGTGAGCATCTCGCGCAGCAGCGGCGGCACCGGCCGCGACGTCTGCGTGGCCGGGTCGGCGAAAACGTAGACGAGCTCGCAGGTGATCAGCAGCTCCTCGGCCCGGAAGATCGCCCCGCGAAACAGCATCGACGAATTGCCGATCCGTTCGCACTTCATGCCCACGTCGAGCCGGTCGTCCATGCGCGCCGAGGCGTGGAATTCGATGCCGGCCTTCTTGACGTAGATGTCGCCCTGCAACTGGTGCATGCCCTCTTCGTACGGCATGGCCAGCGCGCGCCAGTAGTCGGCCACGGCGGTGTCGAAGTACATCAGGTAGTGGGCATTGAAGACGATCTTCTGCATGTCCACTTCGGCCCAGCGCACGCGCAGCCGGTGAAAGAAACGGAAATCTTCTCTTTTCATGTGTGCAGTGCGCGCTCCAGCGCGGCGGCGGCATCGGCGTGCGCCCGCCGCGCTTCGGGTAGCGCGCGTCCCATCCGGATGAATTCGTGGGTGACGCCGCGGTAGATCTCGAGCTCGACCGCGACGCCGGCTGCCCGCAGTTTATCCGCGTAGGCCACGCCATCGTCCACCAGCGGGTCGCACTCGGCCGCCGAACCACGCCGGCGCGACGCCTTCGAGGTCGGGCGTGTGCTGCGGTGCGAAGCGCCAGTCGTCGCGGTCCGCCTCGTCTATGTAGTGGCGGAAGAAGTATTCGATGTGCGCCTGCTCCAGCACCAGCCCCGGTGGTACCGGGCGTGCGACGGTGCTTCCTGGCGCGCGGCCGTGCCGGGATAGAACAGCAGTTGGAGTTGCACCGGCAGGCCAGCATCGCGGGCGAGCGTGGCGCAGACGGTAGCAAGCGTGCCGCCGGCGCTGTCGCCGCCGATCGCGAGCCGCGTGGCATCGACACCCAGCGCACCGGCCTGCGCGGCCAGCCACTGCGTCGCATCCCGCATCGTTCACCGCCGTCGGGAAGCGATGCTCCGGCGCCAGCCGGTAGCCGACCGACAGCACGGCGCATCGCGCCAGAGCGCGAGCGTGCGGCACAGCGTGTCGTGCGAATCGACGGAGCCGATGGTGAAGCCGCCGCCGTGGAAGTACAGCAGGACGGGCAGCGTGCCTTCGGCGGGACGGTACAGGCGGGCCGGAACGTGCGCGCCGTCGCGCACCGGCAGCTGCACCTCCCGCACTTCCGCGATCGCCGGCCTCGGCACGTCGAGCACGCCGCCGCCCAGCTCGTAGGCGGCCCGGGCCTCCTGCGGCTGAAGTGCGTACAGCGGTGGATGGCCGGCACGGGCCATGCGCTCCAGCACAGAGCGCATGGCGGGCGTGAGTTCGGGGTACTGCGGCAGGGATGTCACGCGGATGGCAGCGCCCGCGGGGCGGGCTGGCGTACAGTGAAGCTTGTCATCCTAAGCGACGCCCACCGACCATGGCCTTCATCTACTACGTCACCCAGATCCAGTTCGACTTCGGCGCCATCGCGCTGCTGCGCCAGGAGTGCGAGCGGGTCGGCATCACGCGGCCGCTGGTCGTCACCGACGCGGGCGTCAAGGCGGCGGGCGTGCTGCAGAAGGCGCTGGACGCGCTGGGCGGAATGCCGTACGCCGTGTACGACGAGACGCCTTCGAACCCCACCGCCGAGGCGATCCGCGCGGCCACCGGCATCTACCAGGCACAGGGTTGCGACGGCCCGGTCGCCGTGGGCGGCGGCTCGGCGATCGACTGCGCCAAGGGCGTGGCCATCGCGGCGACGCACGAGGGATCGCTGACGCGCTACGCCACGATCGAGGGCGGCTCGCCCCTGATCACCGACAAGGTCGCGCCGCTGATCGCCGTGCCCACCACCAGCGGCACCGGCAGCGAGGTGGCGCGCGGCGCGCTGATCATCGTCGACGACCACCGCAAGCTCGGCTTCCATTCCCGGCACCTGGTGCCCAAGACCGCCATCTGCGATCCCGAACTGACCTTCGGCCTGCCGCCGCGGCTGACGGCCGCCACCGGCATGGACGCCATCGCGCACTGCATGGAAACCTTCATGTCGACCGCGTTCAATCCGCCCGCGGACGGCATCGCATTGGAAGGACTGGAACGCGGCTGGCGCACCATCGAGCGCGCCACCCGCGACGGCAGCGACCGCGAGGCGCGGCGCGACCTGATGAGTGCCTCGATGCAGGGCGCCATGGCGTTCCAGAAAGGCCTGGGCTGCGTGCATTCGCTGAGCCACAGCCCGGGGGCGTCGACCCGCGCCTGCACCACGGCACCCTCAACGCCGTCTTCCTGCCCGCCGTGATCCGCTTCAACGCCGGCGCGCCGCTGGTGCAGAAGGAACGCCGCATGGAACGCATGGCGCATGCGATGGGCCCGGCGTCGGCGCAGGAGATTCCGGAAGCGGTGCGCTCCCTGACAGAGCGCCTCGGGCTGCCCTCGCGGCTCGGCGAGCTCGGCGTGCAGCGCGACTGGTTCGACAAGATCATCGACGGCGCGATGGCCGACCATTGCCACAAGACGAACCCGCGCGAAGCGAGCCGGGAAGACTACCGGGCGATGCTCGAATCGTCGATGTAGTCCCCTGTCATCCCGGCCTCCTGCCGCAAATCACAACGCCTCGACGCGCGCCGCGTCCGGCCGTTCCAGCCATTCGGCGAATTCATCCGCCAGCCGCTGGCTCTCCCGCACCGCCGCCGTCCACGCGGCCATCCGCGCCTGCAGGTCGTTGCCGTAGCGCGTGAAGTCATTGCGGTCCGGCAGCTTTCCGTTCGGCAGCTTGCGGACCCATTCCGGGTCCGGCGCCAGCACGACCATGCTGTCCGGGGAAGGACGTGGCGCGGTGCCGCCCCTTGAACGCCTTGTCCAGCCAGCCCGGCACCACCGCCTGCTGGAAGTGCGGGTACAGCACCAGGTTCGGGCCACCGCCACACTCGTACTTCAGGTGCAGGTGGTAGTCGGTGATGCCGCCGTCCCAGTAGGCGCCGGGCGGCGCGCCGGGGATGTCGTGCACCGCGTTCAGCATGAAGGGGATCGAGCAACTGGCCTGCACCGCCGGCTGGAAGTTGGCTTCGGTCAGTGGCACCGGCGCGTCGGAAAGTCGTCGACGCCGAACGGGAGCGCGCACGCATCCCGGCCCTCGGGCACCGAGAACACCACGCGTTCCAGCCACAGCCCGAGCCCCTTGCGGTGCACGCTGTTGGCGACGAAGGCGCCCGGGTAGCCGAGCGGCGTGCCGACGCGATGCTCGCGCCCGAGCAGGTGCCGGCCGCGGGCCGTCACCACGTGCAGGCGAAAGCGCGGATGCGCCAGGACCTCGCGCACCCGGCCGCCGAAGAAGGCCTGCAGGTTCTCGCGGAATTGCTGCGAGACCATCGCGGCCGTCGGCGTCTTGCGCCCGGGCGGTAGTTCGTAGTCCTGCGCGATGTAGTCGCGCTCCAGCCGGTGGAACGCCGCGACCGGGTCGTCGAGGCAGGCCGTGGCCATGCGCCACGCGCCGATCGAAGCGCCCACCGGTGGATCGGATGGGTGGTGTGCGGCAGCCATTCGCCGAACAGGAAGCGGTCGAGCGCGCCGAGGATCAGTCCCTTCGGCCCGCCGGCCGCCGCGGGCACCACGCCGACGTCGGAGGCGCGCAAGCCATGCGCCGCGATGTGCCGCCGGGCCACGGGCCCCGCGTAGATGCGCAGTGCGGGCATGCAGGCTTTTACTTGCGCAGCCCCTGCAGCTTGGCGAAGGCGCCCTGCATGGCGCCGCCGATCTGCGGGTTGGCCGGCGCGCGCTGGCCGCGCGCGGCGCCTTCGTACTTGTTGTCGCGCGGGCCGCCGGGGCGCGCCAGCGCCGCGCCCAGCTTCATGGTCAGGCTGATGCGCTTGCGGGCGGCATCCACCTCCAGCACCTTCACCTTGACGATGTCGCCGGTCTTCACCACCTCGCGCGCGTCGGTCACGAACTTGTGCGAGAGCTGGCTCACGTGCACCAGGCCGTCCTGGTGCACGCCCAGTCGACGAAAGCGCCGAAGGCCGCCACGTTGCTGACCGTGCCTTCCAGCTCCATGCCGGGCTGCAGGTCCTTGATGTCGTCGACGCCGTCGTTGAAGCGCGCCACCTTGAAGTCCGGGCGCGGGTCGCGGCCCGGCTTCTCCAGCTCGCCCAGGATGTCCTTGACCGTGATGACGCCGAACTTCTCGTTGGCGAACAGTTCCGGCTTCAGCGTCTTGAGCATCTCGGCGCGGCCCATCAGCTCCTGCACCGGCTTGCCCGCGTGCGCCAGGATCTTCTCGACCACCGGGTAGGTCTCGGGGTGCACGCCCGTCATGTCCAGCGGGTTCTCGCCGCCGCGGATGCGCAGGAAGCCCGCGCTCTGCTCGAAGGTCTTGGGGCCGAGGCCGCTGACCTGCAGCAACTGCTGGCGGCTGCGGAAGGCGCCGTTCGACTCGCGCCATTGCACGACCGCCTTCGCCACCGAACCGGACAAGCCCGCCACGCGCGACAGCAGCGGCGCGCTGGCCGTGTTGACGTCCACGCCGACCGCGTTCACGCAGTCTTCCACCACGGCTTCCAGCGTGCGGGCCAGTTCGCTCTGGTTCACGTCGTGCTGGTATTGCCCCACGCCGATCGACTTGGGATCGATCTTCACCAGTTCGGCCAGCGGGTCCTGCAGCCGCCGGGCGATGCTGGCGGCGCCGCGCAGGCTCACGTCCACGTCGGGCATCTCCTGCGACGCGTATTCGCTGGCGGAATAGACCGAAGCCCCGGCTTCACTGACCACGATGCGCTGCATGCCGTCGATGCGCTTCATCAGGTCGGCGGCCAGCTTGTCGGTCTCGCGGCTCGCGGTGCCGTTGCCGATGGCGATCAGGTTCACGCCGTGCTTGCGGCAAAGCTGCGACAGGGTGTGCAGCGCGCCGTCCCAATCGCGGCGCGGCTCGTGCGGGTACACCGTGGCGGTGTCCACCAGCTTGCCCGTGGCGTCGACCACCGCCACCTTCACGCCGGTGCGGATGCCCGGGTCGAGCCCCATGCAGACGCGCGGGCCGGCCGGCGCCGCCAGCAGCAGGTCGCGCAGGTTCTCCGCGAAGACGCGGATGGCGACCTTCTCCGCCTCTTCGCGCAGCCGGGCGAACAGGTCGCGCTCGGTCGAGAGCGACAGCTTCACGCGCCACGTCCACGCCACGCACTTGCGCAGCAGGTCGTCCGCCTTGCGCGCCTGGTGGCTCCAGCCGAGGTGCAGCGCGATCTTGCCTTCGGCGATCGAGGGCTTGCCGGGCTCCGGCTCCACCGGCAGCACCAGCTTGACGTCCAGGATCTCCTGCGTGCGGCCGCGGAACACGGCCAGCGCGCGGTGCGACGGCACGCGGCCGATCGGCTCGTCGTAGTCGAAGTAGTCGCGGAACTTGGAAACGTCGGGGTTGTTCTCGTCCTTGCCGGCGGCCAGCTTCGACTTCAGCAGGCCTTCGGTCCAGAGCCACTCGCGCAGCGACTGCACCAGCGCCGCGTCTTCGGCCCAGCGTTCGGACAGCAGGTCGCGCACGCCGTCGAGCACGGCGGGCACGGTGGTGAAGTCTTCGCCGCCCTCGCCCTTCTCCGCCTTCACGAAGGCCACGGCTTCGGCGGCCGGGTCCAGCGTGGGATCCGCCCACAGCCTGTCGGCCAGCGGCTCGATGCCGGCTTCGCGGGCGATCTGCCCCTTGGTGCGGCGGCGCGGCTTGTACGGCATGTAGAGGTCTTCGAGCTCCTGTTTGGTCGGAGCGGCTTCGATCGCCGCGCGCAGCGCCGGCGTCAGCTTGCCCTGCTCCTCGATGCTCTTGAGCACGGCCTCGCGGCGGTCTTCGAGCTCGCGCAGGTAGCCCAGCCGGGCCTCGAGCTCGCGCAGGTGGACGTCGTCCAGGCCGCCGGTGGCTTCCTTGCGGTAGCGGGCGATGAACGGGACGCTGGCGCCGCCGTCCAGCAGCTCGACGGCGGTGCGGACCTGGGCTTCCCGGACACGGAGTTCGGAGGCGATCTGCCTCAGGATTTTCTGCATGCGGGTACTGCGGTGAGGTCGGAAGCGCGCGAGTTTGCCACACCCCTCGCACAGGGAAACGAGCCCTCCGCTGACAGCGCGAGCGCCTCAACTGCAGAGAATGGTTCTAACTTCAAGGAGACCCCGATGCGTTCCCGTGCCATCCTGCTCGTCGTCGCCATCCTGCTGGTGGCCGCGTTCGCCGCCCTCAACTGGAGCGAGTTCGTCCGCCCCACCCCGCTGCTGTTCGGCCTGTTCGTGGCCGATGCGCCGCTCGGCGCGATCCTGCTCGGCCTGCTGGCGCTGGCCACCATCGCGTTCGTGCTGTCCGCCGGCACGATCCGGACGCAATCGCTGATGGAGTCGCGCGAGCACCACAAGACGCTGGAAGCGCAGCGCGCCCTGGCCGACAAGGCCGAAGCGTCCCGCTTCACCGACCTGCGCCAGCACTGGACACGCAGCTGCGTGAGCTGCGCGACCGCGACAACATCGCCGGCACCGAGTACAACAAGCAGATGCTGGAAGGCCAGCGCGAGCTGCGCGCGCAGCTCGAACAGATCAACCGCACCTTGGCCGCGCGCATCTCCGAGATGGAGCACCGCCGGAAACCCGCTTCGAGCGCGTCCCGGGCTACGGCCCCGCGTCGGCGACGCCCGCCACCATGAGCGCCGGCCACGTGCAGGCGACCGCCGCGCGCCACGAGGCGGCGCAGGACGCGCAGCTGCGTGAAGTGCAGGAGCGCCAGGACCGCGCCCGCGCCGAGCATGAACTGGTCGAGCGCCAGCAGGATCGCGCCACGGCCACGGACCGTCCGGTCGAATCGGGCTGGCGCCGCTGGTTCTGACGCCGCGCAGGCTTCAGTCGAACAGGCCCGGTTCGCCCCCGAACCGGGCTTTTTCTATTTCGAGCATGCGCAGCTTGGTGTCGGCCCCGCCCTCGGCGGAAAAGCCGCCGGAGCGGCCGCCGGCGGCCAGCACGCGGTGACAGGGCACCACGGGCGCGAAGGGGTTGTGGCCGAGCGCCCGCCCACCGCCCGCGAGGCGCCGGGGTCGCCGAGGCGCCGCGCCACTTCCCCATAGGTCAGCACCTCCCCGGGCGGGATGGCGCGGGCCACCTCGTAGACGCGCTGGTGGAACGGCGGCACGCCGTCGAGGGCCAGCGGCAGGTCGAGCAGGTCGTCGTGTTCGCCGGCGAGCAGCGCCCGGATGCGGCGGATGGCCTGCTGCGCGAACGGCGGCGGATCGGCCTCCGGCATTTCACCGAACGGGCGGGACAGGCGGGTGCGCGTGCCCTCGGGCGTCGTTTCCGGAAGCTGCACCGCCGCCAGCGCGCCTTCGGTCCACGCCAGTCCGCACACCCCGAGCGCGGTATCGAACAGGCAGTGGCCGAGCGCGCGGCGCATGGCGGTGTCAGGCCGGCTGGGCGGCCCGCAGCACGTAACCCGTGCGCGGAAAATGGACGTGCACGACGCCTGCGCGCGGGTCGGTGCGGCGCAGGCTGTAGTGCGTGCGGGTCGCGGCGATCAATTCGCCTTCGGTGGGTTCGGAGCCGAAGGTCTCCGGCGTGATCGTCACCGGGCTGCCCAGCGGAATGCCGTGGTCGTCCCGGAACGCGCTGTCGATCAGCAGGTTGGCGCCGGGCGCCTGCGGTTCGGCCGCCGCCGCCAAGGCGATGGCGTCGGCCGAGCTCAGCTTCGTCGCGGGTCCGTGGCCGATGGCGGCGACGCGGTCGGCCCATTCCGCGATGGAGGGCGTGGCGTTCAGGATGTCGGCCAGCACCGGGACCTGGGCGCGCGTGTACCAGATGCCGTGGTAAGCGGCGAAGTCGGCCACGCAGGGCTCCATGCCGAACAGGAAGTCGTGCTCGTCGGCCATGTTGGCGATGCGGCGCAGGTACGAACGGTAGGCCGAGGTGGCATCGCCGGGGCGCAGCCGCACCAGGTTGCCGCTCATCGCCCGGCGGTCGTCGCTGAAGGCCTTGGCCGCTTCGGGCGGCGCCTTGGCGAACACGTGCGCCGCGCCCTTCGGCTGCAGGTTGTAGCCCATGGCCGCCCAGAACAGCGTCGAGTCGGCCCACTGCGCGAAGATGCGGCAGGCGCCCTTGAGGTGCGGCGGGTACAGCGTCGGTTCCGGCCGCACATGCTCCAGCACGTCGCAGATCAGCGCCGTGTCGCAGTAGATGTCGGCGCCAACCTGGAGGATGGGCGTGCGGCGGTAGCCGCCGGTGAGCGCGACCATGTCGGGCTTGGGCATGATCGGCGGGATGTGCACCGACTTCCGGGGCAGCTTCTTGTAGCCGAGGATCACGCGGACCTTCTCCGAGAAGGGCGAGCTGGGGTAGTGGTGCAGGATCAGGTCGTTCATGGCGGTCATAGCGGCAGCGCGCGCTGCAGGATCGTGTCGAAATCGGTGCCGGCTGCGAGCGTCCCGAAGGCCTGGCCCCAGTTGCCGGCCGGCGCGAGTCGCAGAAGGCGGCGAACACCGCGGGCGGTGCGGTCTGGTACAGCAGCGCCGCCCGGACGGCGAGTGCGACGTCCTGGGCAAGGCGGCGGGCCTCGATCTCGGTGGCCATCTCCTCGACGCGCACCGGCAGGCTGGCGGCGAGATGGTCGAGCGCCGGATGCGCTCCCTTCGCCGGCGCCAGTTCCTGTGCCAGCGACGCGGCGGCATCGGCCTTGCGCAACGCGCGCAACAGGTCGAGCGCCATGATGTTGCCGGCGCCCTCCCAGATCGAGTTGAGCGGCATCTCGCGGTAGATGCGGGCCACGACGCCCTGCCCGCCCTCTTCCACGTAGCCGTTGCCGCCCGGCACTCCATCGCTTCCTGCGCGAAATGGCTGCCGCGCTTGCAGATCCAGAACTTGGCCACGGGCGTGAGCAGGCGCGCCATCGCGGCCTCGTGCGCGTCGCCGCGGGCGTCGAAGGCGCGGGCCGGGCGGATCGCGAGCGCCGTGGCCGCTTCGCTTTCCAGCGCCAGGTCGGACAGCACGTTGCGCATCAGCGGCTGCGCGATGAGCGGCTTGCCGAAAGCGCTGCGCTGCTGCGTGTGGTTCAGCGCGATCGCCGTGGGCTGGCGCATCAATCCGCTGGTGCCGAGCGCGCAGTCGAGCCGGGTCATGCTGCCCATCTCGAGGATCTGCGGCACTCCGCGTCCCTCTTCGCCGACCAGCCACGCGGTAGCCTCGTGGAACTCCACCTCGGAGCTCGCGTTGGCCTTGTTGCCCAGCTTGTCCTTCAGGCGCTGGATCGCGATGGCATTGCGCGTGCCGTCCGGCAGCACGCGCGGCAGGAACAGGCAGCTCAGGCCGGACGCCGTCTGCGCCAGCACCAGAACGCGTCGCACATCGGCGCCGAGAAGAACCACTTGTGGCCGGTGACGCGGAAGCGCGCACCCCAGGCGTCGGTTCCGTCGGGCTCGGCGCGGGTGGTGTTGGCCCGCACGTCCGAGCCGCCCTGCTTCTCCGTCATGCCCATGCCCATCGTCACGCCGGACTTGAGGCCGACGGGCTTCAGGGCGGCGTCATAGATGCGGCTCGTGAGCCCGGGGCCCCACTCCGCGTGGATCGCGGCATTGCCGCGCAGCGCCGGCGTGACCGCGTAGGTCATGGAAATCGGGCAGAGGATGGACGGCTCCAGCTCGGTGAAGAGCATGAAGCCCGCGGCGCGCAGCACGTGGGCGTGGCCGCCGCCCGCCCACGGCGTGCCGTGCAGGCCGGCCTGCACCGCCGCCTGCATCAGCGCGTGGTAGCTCGGGTGGAACTCCACCTCGTCGATGCGGCGGCCGAAGCGGTCGTGCGTCTTCAGCTGCGGCGAATGGACGTTGGCCGGGCGCGCATGCGCCTGCATTTCCTCGGTGCCGAGCAACGCGCCGAGGTCGGCCAGCGGCTGCGTGTCGAGCTGCGGCGCATGCAAGCGCAGCGCCGAACGCAGCGCCTGGTTGGTTTCGAACAGGTTGTAGCCGACCAGCGGGTCGGGCTGGTTGAAGACTTCGTGCGTCGTCGCGGCCATCTCCAACCCCCGGCCTCAGGACACCTTGACCAGCTGCTTGCCGAAGTTCCTGCCCTTCAGCATGCCGAGGAAGGCTTCCGGCGCCGCTTCGAGGCCGTCGGCCACCGACTCGCGCGGCCGCAGCTTGCCCGTGCCCACCAGCGTGCCCAGTTCCTGCAGCGCCTGCGGCCACACGTCCATGTGTTCGCTGACGATGAAGCCCTGCAGCAGCAGGCGGTTCGTCAGCAGCAGCTGCGGGTACGTCATCGGGATCGGCTGGCCGTCGTAACCGGCGATCATCCCGCACAGCGCGATGCGGCCGAAGGCGTTCATGCGCAGCATCACCGCGTCCATCACCATGCCGCCGACGTTCTCGAAGTAGCCGTCGACGCCCTTCGGCGCGGCTTCCTTGAGCGCCTTGGACAGCGAGTGCGCGTCCTTGTGCTGCTTGTAGTCGATGCAGGCGTCGAACCCGAGTTCCTCGGTCACGTAACGGCACTTGTCCGGTCCGCCGGCGATGCCGACGGCGCGGCAGCCGCGCGCCTTGGCCAGCGCGCCGAGCGCGCTGCCGACCGCGCCCGAGGCGGCGCTGACCACGATGGTCTGGCCTTCCTTCGGCTCGATGATCCTGACGAGCCCGTACCAGGCGGTCACGCCGGGCATGCCGACGGCGCCGAGGTAGTGCGACAGCGGCACGTGCGCCGTGTCCACCCTGCGCAGCACGCCCGGCTGGTTGCCGTCGACCACGCTGTACTCCTGCCAGCCGCCGAAGCCCACGACCTTGTCGCCGGGCTGGAACTTCGGGTGGCGGCTCTCGGCCACTTCACCGACGGTGCCGCCCTGCATCACCTGCCCCAGCGGCTGCGGCGCCGCGTAGCTCTTGGCGTCGTTCATGCGGCCGCGCATGTACGGGTCGAGGCTGAGGAAATGGTGGCGCACGAGCACCTCGCCGTCCTTGAGCTCGGGCGTCTGCGCCGTCACCAGCTTGAAGTTGCTCGCGGCAGCTTCGCCTTGCGGCCGGTTGTCGAGGTGGATCTGCTTGTTTTGCGGCATGGGGCCTCCGGGTCAGTCGGTGGAGATGGCGCTCTGCGGGCCGGTCGGCTGCCGCTTCACGTACTTGAAGGTGCCGGTGGCGTGCGCGCACGCGTTGCCCTCGGCGTCGTAGATCGTGCCTTCCGAGAAGGCCATCGAACGGGTGCGGTGCACCAGCTTGCCGCGGGCCACCAGCTGCCCCTTGCAGGGCCGCATGAAGGTCGTCTTCATCTCGATGGTGACGACGCCGATCTCCATGTCGACGCTGCGCGCCGCGGTGGCGAGCGTCACGTCCAGCATCGTCATCACGGCGCCGCCGTGCGTGACCCGGAACGAGTTCATGTGCTCGGGTTTCGGCAGGTAGCGCAGTTCGGAGGCGCCGCCTTCCATCATCACCAGCTCCAGCCCGAGGTGGTCGACGAAAGGGATCTCGACGCCGAACAGCTTGGGTGAAGGCACGTCAGCCCCCGGTGACGACGCTGACGCCGCCGTCGACGGCCAGCCACTGGCCGGTGATGTGCTTGCCGGCATCCGACGCCAGCAGCACGGTCGTGCCCTTCAGGTCCTCGTCGTCGCCCAGTCGCCGCAACGGCGCGTGCGACGCCATGGCGTCCTCGCCCATGCGCGCCAGCAGGCCGTGCGTCATCTTGCTCGGGAAGAAGCCCGGGCAGATGGCGTTGACCGTGATGCCGTACTTGCCCCATTCGCAGGCCAGCGCCTGGGGTGAAGGTGATGACCGCGCCCTTGGACGTGTTGTACGCCGGGGTCTGCAGGCCCTCCGGGTTGCCGCCGAGGCCCGCGATCGAAGCGATGTTGACGATGCGGCCCTGCTTGCGCTGGATCATGCTGTTCTTGGCGATGCGCTGGCTCAGGATGAAGTAGCCCCGCAGGTTGAGGTTCATGACCTTGTCCCGGGCCTCCAGCGGGTGGTCCTCGGCGGGTGCACCCCGGCGGCGCCCGCGTTGTTGACGAGGATGTGCACGTCGCCCATGCGCTCCAGCGTCTGGTCGGCCAGCTTGTGGATGTCGTCCTCGCGCGAGCAGTCGGCCGCGATCCAGCGGGCGTCGATGCCGGCGGCCTGCAGGTCGGCCGTCGCCTCCTCGAGGTCGTCGGCCTTGCGCGACGTGATCATCACGCGCGCGCCGGCTTCGCCGAGCGCATGCGCCATCTGCAGGCCGAGGCCGCGCGAGCCGCCGGTGACCAGCGCGGTCTTGCCTTCGAGGTTGAACAGTTGCTGCACCGTGCGCGTCATGCGGAGAGTCTCCTTGGTTTCATGCATCGGATTGTGCGCCCGGCGCGCGGGCGGCTTCCACGCGCCGCGCGCGCACGAAGATCAGCACGACCCCGGCGATGGCCGCGACCGCGCCGGCGACCATCAGGACCCGGCGACGGTGGCATCCGCGCGCGCGCGTGCCAGTCCGAGCACGATGCCGAACAGGCCGCCGTAGATCAGGATCCAGGCCAGCGACTCCATCCGCTTGAGCTCTTCGGGCGTCGCGGTCTTCAAAACGCCTCCTCCGGCATGTCCGCGCAGGTGGGATCGCGCGTCTCCACCACCCGCAGCCAGGCGGGGATCTTTGGCAGTTCGTAATGGAAGAAGTAGCGGGCCGCGCGCACGCGGCCCTCGTCGGCGGGGCGCGCCGCATCGGCGGGCACCACCAGCAGCACGTCGAGCCAGGCCCACGCGATCACCAGGTGGCCGAAGGCCTGCATGTACGGGACCGCGTTGGCCAGCGCTTCGCCCGCATCGCCCGTCGCCCACGCCGCCTTGGTCGCCGCGCCGACGCGCTGCAGCGCAGCGCCCAGGCCCAGCGCATTGGCGTGCTCGGCCGTGCGGCTGCTGGATCGCGCGCTCGATCGTGGCGTTGATGCGCGCTGCCGGGAGTTGCAGGCCCTTGCCGCCTTCCATCACCACCTTGCGCCCCAGCAGGTCGGCCGCCTGGATGCCGTGCGTGCCTTCGTGGATCATGTTCAGGCGGTTGTCGCGCCAATACTGCTCCACGGGAAAGTCGCGCGTGTAGCCGTAGCCGCCGTGCACTGGATGGCCAGCGAGTTCGCCTCCGGCAGAACTCGCTGGGCCAGCTCTTGGCGACGGGCGTCAACACCTCGAGCAAGAGTCGGGCGTCGTCGGCGGCTTGCGCGTCGCCGGTCTTCTGTTCGTCGACCAGCCGCGCGCAGTACAGCAGCAGCGCCAGCGCGCCTTCGCAGTACGACTTCTGCGCCAGCAGCATGCGCTTGACGTCGGCGTGTTCGATGATGCGGACCTGCTGCTGCGCGGGGTCCTTGCCGGCCGGGCCGACAGGGCGGCCCTGCGGACGGTTCTTCGCGTAGTCGAGCGATGCGTAGTAACCGGCGAGCCCCAGCGAAGTCGCGGCCGTGCCGATGCCGATGCGCGCCTCGTTCATCATGTGGAACATGCAGCGCAAGCCTTCGTGCGGCTTGCCCACCAAGTAGCCGATGGCGCCCGCGCCACCGCGCACGGGGTATTTGCCTTCGCCGAAATTCAGCAGCGTGTTGGTGGTGCCGCGCCAGCCCAGCTTGTGGTTCAGGCCCGCCAATGCGACGTCGTTGCGTTCACCCGTGAGGGCGCCTTCGGTGTCGACCAGCTTCTTCGGCACGATGAACAGCGAGATGCCGCGCGTGCCGGGGACCAGCTTGCCGTCCGGCCCCGGGATCTTGGCCAGCACCAGGTGGACGATGTTCTCGGCCAGCTCGTGCTCGCCCGCCGAGATCCACATCTTGTTGCCCTTGAGGCGGTAGCGCGGGCCGAGCGGATCGTCCTGGAAATCGTCACCGTCGGGCGACGCCCGGGTCGTGATGTCCGAGAGCGAGGAGCCGGCCTGCGGTTCCGACAGGCACATCGTCCCGGAGAAACGTCCGGCGAATTCATGGCGGGCGAAGACGGCCTTCTGCGCTTCGGTGCCGTGCACCATCAGCAGGTTGGCGTTGCCCTTCGTCAGCAGGCTCGAGCCGATGCTGACCGAAGCGGTGGCGAAGAACGTGCCCGCGGCGGCCTCGATCGTGTAGGGCAGCTGCATGCCGCCCTCCTCGTAGTCCTGCGCGGCGCTGATCATCCCGGAGGCCACGTAAGCGCGGTGCGCGTCGTGCGTGGCCTGCGGCAGGATCACCTTCTCGCCGTCGAAGCGAGGCTCCTCGGTGTCGACCAGCCGGTTGAAGGGCGCGTACTTCTCCCGCGCGATCCGCTCGCAGGTGTCGAGCACCGCGTCGAAGGTTTCGCGCGCGTGGTCGGCGAAGCGCTCCCTCGCGCTCAGGCCATCAGCCCGCAGCCAGTCGTACAGGAGGAAGTCGAGGGTGGGGCGCAGGGAGGACATGCTTGAATACCAAATGCATTGGAACGCAGAGGGCGCAGAGAGGGCGCAGAAAACGCAAAAAAATCCTTCTGGAAGTCCTTCTGCGATTTCTGCGAATCCTCTGCGCCCTCTGCGTTCAAGGGCTTCCTGACAGCGGCCTCACAGGACCTCGAACACCCCAGCCGCCCCCATGCCACCCCCGATGCACATCGTGACGACCACCCGCTTCGCCCCGCGGCGCTTGCCTTCGATCAGCGCGTGGCCGGTCAGGCGCTGGCCCGACACGCCATAGGGGTGGCCGACGGCGATGGCGCCGCCGTTGACGTTGAGGCGGTCGCCCGGGATGCCCAGCTTGTCGCGGCAGTACATGACCTGCACGGCGAAGGCTTCGTTCAGCTCCCACAGGTCGATGTCCTGCACCGTCAGGCCGAGCTTCTTGAGCACCTTCGGCACGGCGAAGACGGGGCCGATGCCCATCTCGTCGGGCTCGCAACCTGCCACCGCGAAGCCGAGGAAGCGGCCCATGGGCTTGAGGTTGTTGCGGCTCGCGTACTCCTCGCTCACCACGACGCAGGCGCCCGCGCCGTCGGAGAACTGGCTGGCATTGCCGGCCGTGATCACGCCGCCGGGCAGCGCCGGCTTGATGCCGCTGATGCCTTCCTTGGTAGTGCCTTCGCGCAGGCCTTCATCCTTGCTGATGGTCACGTCCTTCGTGATCAGGCCCATCACGGCGTCGGCGACGCCGGCCTTGACCGTGATCGGGGCGATCTCGTCGTTGAACTTGCCTTCGGCCTGGGCGGCACAGGCCTTCTGCTGGCTGGCCGCGCCGTATTCGTCCATGGCGTCGCGGCCGATGTTGTAGCGCTTGGCCACCTGCTCCGCGGTCTGCAGCATCGACCAGTAGATCTCGGGCTTCTTCTTGTCCAGGCCGGTCGCGCAGCATGTGCTGGTTCATTTCCTGCTGCACGCAGGAGATGCTCTCGACGCCGCCGGCCACGTAGACCTCGCCCTCGCCGGCGATCACGCGCTGCGCCGCCATGGCGATGGTCTGCAGGCCCGACGAGCAGAAGCGGTTGACCGTCATGCCCGACACCGAGATCGGCAGGTCTGTCGGCCATCAGCGCGATCTGGCGCGCGATGTTGGCGCCGGTCGCGCCTTCGGGGTTGGCGCAGCCCATGATGACGTCTTCGATGGCGTCCGCAGGGATGCCGGCGCGCTGCACGGCGTGCTTGACGGCGTGGCCGCCGAGCGTGGCGCCGTGGGTCATGTTGAAGGCGCCTTTCCAGCTCTTGGCCAGCGGCGTACGGGCGGTGGAGACGATGACGGCGTTGGTCATGGGAGGCCTTTCTTCAGGGGTTCTGGAAAAACTCAGGGAGCCGGCGCATTGAGGTTGCGCAGCAGCTGGTGATAGAAGCGCACGAGCTCGGCGAGGTTCGCCACGGCCAGCCGCTCGTTGGTGCCGTGCAGGCGCGGCAGGTCTTCGGGCTTGGCCCGCACCGGCGAGAAGCGGTAGATGCTGTCGGCGATCGGCACGAAATGCTGCGAATCGGAACCGGCGATGTACAAGGCCGGAGCCACGACCGTGCCGGGGAAGACGGACCGCAGCGTGCGCTCCATGAGCTGGTACGAGGCGGTGTCGGTGGAGGTGATCGGCGTCGGCTCGGTCGAGCCGCCCACGGCCTTGACCTCGACGTTCGGGCCGACCTTGTCGCGCACGTGCTGCAGCACCGACGCGCGGGTGTCGCCCGGCAGGATGCGGAAGTCGAGCGTGGCTTCGGCCTGGCCGGGCACCACGTTGGCCTTGTTGCCGGCATTGACGATGGTCAGCGCCGTCGTCGTGCGCATCATCGCGTTCGTGCTCGGCGCCTTCGCCAGCTGCGCCTCCACCAGCGGCCCGAAGAGCCACAGGTTCGACAGCGCCACCCGCTGCATGCCCTTCATCTCGGGCGCCAGCGTGGAGAACAGTTCGCGCGCCACGCCCTTGAGCGCCGCCGGGAACTGCTCGTCGTCGATCCGCTTCAGCGCCGCGCTCATGACGGCGATGGCCGAAGTGCCGGGCGCCGGCGGCATGGAGCCATGGCCGGGCGCCGTCGCCACCTTCAGTTGCACGGTGACGTAGCCCTTCTCCGCCACGCCGACCAGTGCGGCCGGGGCGGCGACGCCGGGAACCACGCCTTCGGTGAGCACGAGGCCTTCGTCGATCACGAAGTCGAGCCGCACCTTGCGCTCCTGCAACAGCTTCACGATCTGCGCGGCCCCGCGCAGGCCCGCCACTTCCTCGTCGGCGCCGGAGACGATGTACACGGTCTGCTTCGGCTGGAAGCCGCTCGCCAGCAACATCTCCACGGCCTCGAGCTGGGCGACGAGGTTGCCCTTGTCGTCCCGGCGCCGCGGCCCCAGACGTAGCCGTCCTTGACGACGCCGGCGAACGGCGGCACCTGCCAGCGGTCTTCGGTGCCGGACGCGATCGGCGCCACGTCGTGGTGCGCCATCAGCGCGATGGGTTTGGCCTGCGCGTCGCTGCCGGGCCGTGTGTAGAGCAGGCTCAGGCCGCCGACGAACTCGCGCTTCAGCTTCGCGTGCACGAGCGGGAAGCGCTGCTCCGTACGCGTGCAGCTTGCGGAACTCGCCTTCGTTCAGCGCCGGCTCGTCACGGCTGGTGATCGTCTGGAACCGGATCGTGCCCGCCAGCTTGTCGGCCACCGCATCGGCATCGATGGCCAGCGGCGGCGCCGGGGCGACTTCGACTGGCGCGATCCGTGCCGCAGCGTGTTCACGGCCACCGCCGCCACGAGCAGCAGCACGAGCCCCGACACCGCCAGCAGGATGCGCTTGACCATCGATGCGGCCGTCAGTTGAAGGCTTTGCCTTCGGTCGCCGAGCGCGCCAGCATCGGCGCCGGCTCCCAGAACTTCGCGTCGTCGTGCGGGTTCTGCTGGAAGCGCTTCATCGCCTGCACCACGTTGAACAGGCCGACCTGGTCCGCGTACAGCATCGGGCCGCCACGGTGGATGGGGAAGCCGTAGCCCGTGATGTAGACCATGTCGATGTCGCTGGCACGGGCGGCGATGCCCTCTTCCGGGATGTGCGCGCCTTCGTTGACCAGCGCGAACACCAGGCGCTGCACGATCTCCTCGTCGGAGATCTTGCGCGGCGTGATGCCCAGCGACTTGCGGTGTTCCACGATCATGTCCTCGACCAGCTTGGACGGGATCGCGTCGCGCTTGCCCTGCTGGTAGTCGTACCAGCCCGCTCCGGTCTTCTGGCCGAAGCGGCCCAGCTCGCACAGCTTGTCCGCGCTGCGGCTGTACAGCATGTTGGGCCGCTCGGCGGCGCGGCGCTTGCGGATCGCCCAGCCGATGTCGTTGCCGGCCAGGTCACCCATGCGGAACGGGCCCATGGCCATGCCGAACTTCTCCATGGCGCGGTCGACCTGCTGCGGCGTGGCGCCCTCGTCCAGCAGGAAGCCGGCCTGGCGGCTGTACTGCTCGATCATGCGGTTGCCGATGAAGCCGTCCGTGACGCCCGACACGACGGCCGTCTTCCTGATCTTCTTGGCCAGCGACATCACGGTGGCCATCACGTCCTTCCCCGTCTTCGCGCCGCGCACCACTTCCAGCAGCTTCATCACGTTGGCCGGGCTGAAGAAGTGCAGGCCGACGACGTCTTCGGGACGCTTGGTGAACGCGGCGATCTTGTCGACGTCGAGGGTCGACGTGTTGGACGCGAGGATCGCGCCCTTCTTCATCACCTCGTCGAGCTTCTCGAAGACCTTCTGCTTGACGCCCATCTCCTCGAACACGGCTTCGATGACCAGGTCGGCTTTGGCCGATCTCGTCGTACGAGAGCGTGGTCTTCAACAGCGCCATGCGCTGGTCGTACTTGTCCTGCTTCAGCTTGCCGCGCTTGACCTGCGACTCGTAGTTCTTGCGGATCGTGGCAACGCCGCGGTCCAGCGCTTCCTGCTTCATCTCGAGGATGATCACCGGGATGCCGGCGTTCAGGAAGTTCATGGAGATGCCGCCGCCCATCGTGCCGGCGCCGATCACGGCCACCGACTGGATCTCGCGCTGCTTCGTGTCTTCCGGCACGTCGGCGATCTTGGGCCGCGCGTTCGGCGACGAACAGGTGGCGCAGCGCGCGCGATTCCGGCGTGAACATCAGCGCGGTGAAGATCTCGCGCTCGTGGCGCATGCCGTCGTCGAACTTCATCTTGGTCGAGGCTTCGACCGCATCGACGCACTTCGCCGGGGCCGGGAAGTTCTTGGCCATGCCCTTGACCATGTTGCGCGCGAACTGGAAGTAGGCGTCGCCCATCGGATGCTTGCTGGGCAGGTTGCGCACCAGCGGCAGCGGACGCGTGTCGGCGACGGAGCGGGCGAAGGCCAGCGCCTCTTCCATCAGCGATTCGGCCGACGTTGCCATCTTGTCGAACAGCTTCTGGCCGGGCAACTGCGCGAGCATCTCGCTCTTGACCGGTTCGCCGCTGACGATCATGTTGAGCGCGGGCTCGACGCCCAGCACGCGCGGCAGGCGCATGGTGCCGCCGGCGCCGGGGATCAGGCCCAGCTTCACTTCGGGCAGCGCGACGCTGGTGCCCGGCGCGGCGATGCGGTAGTGGCAGCCCGGGGACAGCTCGAGGCCGCCGCCCATGGCGACGCTATGCACCGCGGCGACCACCGGCTTGGACGAGTTCTCGCAGGCCAGGATGACGGACAGCAGGTTCGGCTCGGCCGTCGCCTTCATGGTGCCGAACTCCTTGATGTCGGCGCCGCCGGAGAACGCCTTGCCGGCGCCGGTGATGACGATCGCCTTGACCGCGGGATCGGCATTGGCCTGCTCGAGGCCGGCGGTGATCGCGGTGCGCGTGGCGTAGCCCAGCCCGTTCACGGGCGGGTTGTTCATCGTGATCACGGCCACGTCGCCGTGCACCTTGTATTCAGCCGTCATGCTGGTTTCCTTGGGAGGATGAAGGGGAAAAGAACGGTCGTTCTTTTTCGGGATTGTAGAGGGCCCATGTTGCACTGCAACGACCCACTGTCCGATGTGGGACAGGCCAGCCGGAAGCTTATACCTCCAGCCACTCCTTGCGGATGTATGCATCGGCGCGTAACGAGTCGGGCGTACCACGGAACACGATGCTGCCGTGTCCCATCACCAGCGCCCGGTCCGAGATCGCCATGGCGATGGTCAGCTTCTGCTCGATGAGCAGCACCGACACGCCGCGCGACTTCAGGGTCTTGAGGTACTCGCCGACGAGCTCGACGATCTTGGGCGCAAGGCCTTCGGTGGGCTCGTCGATGATGATGAGCTCGGGGTCCCCCATCAGCGTGCGGCACAGCGTCAGCATCTGCTGTTCGCCGCCCGACAGCACGCCGGCCTCGGTGTGCTGGCGTTCCTTCAGCCGCGGGAACATCTGGTACATGTCGTCGAAGCTCCAGCGCCCCTTCTGCCCGGACTTCTTCTGCCCCAGCATCAGGTTCTGGTAGACCGTGAGCTTGGGAAAGATGTCGCGGTTCTCGGGCACGTAGCCGATGCCCGGTGGGCGATCTCGTAGGGCTTGCGCCCCCGGATCTGCTGCCCGCGCCAGTCACGCTGCCGGTGCACTCCACCATGCCCATGACGGCCTTGGCGGTGGTCGAGCGGCCGGAGCCGTTGCGCCCGAGCAGCGCGACGATCTCGCCCTGCCCCACTTCGAACTGCACCCCGTGCAGGACGTGGCTCTTGCCGTAGAAGCCGTGCAGGTTGTCGACCTTGAGCATCTCAGTGCCCTCCCTCTTGCTGCGCCGCGATCACGGAGCCGAGGTACGCTTCCTGCACCTTCTGGCTGGCCCGCACCTTCTCGGGTTCGTCGTAAGCGATGACCTCGCCGTAGACCACCACGGCGATCTTGTCCGCCAGGCCGAACACCACGCCCATGTCGTGCTCGACCGTCAGCAGCGTCTTGCCCACCGTCACTTCCTTGATCAGCTCGATGAAGCGGCTGGTCTCGGCGCGGCTCATGCCCGCCGTCGGCTCGTCCAGCAGGATCACGTTGGCGCCTCCGGCGATGGTGACGCCGATCTCCAGCGCGCGTTGTTCCGCATACGTCAGGTTCATCGCGAGCACGTCGCGCTTCTTGCCCATGTGGATCATCTCCAGCAGCTCCTCGGCGCGCTGGTTGACGTCGTCGAGCTTGGAGAGGAAGCGCAGGAAGGTGTAGCGGTAGCCCGGGCTCCACAGCACCGCGCAGCGCAGGTTCTCGAACACGCTCAGGCGCGGGAAGATGTTGGTGATCTGGAAGCTGCGCGAGAGGCCCAGCCGGTTGATCTCGTACGGCTTCTTGCCGTCGATGCGCTGCCCGTTCAGCAGCACCTGCCCGCTGGAAGGCTCCAGCCGGCCGCTGATCAGGTTGAACAGCGTCGACTTGCCGGCGCCGTTGGGCCCGATCACGCCGACGCGCTCGCCTTGCGCCACCTGCAGGTCCACGCCCCGGATGATGTCGGTGCGGCCGAAGCTCTTGCGCAGGTCCTTCAATTCGAGCGCGTACGTCATAGCGACTCCCGGCGCTTGATCTCGCGCTCTATTTCTTCCCCGGATGGTGCCCCACTGCTGCTTGAACATGCGGCGCGTCACCTCGAACAGCCCGATGGCCGCGACCATCAGGAACACCGCGCCGAACCAGGTGTCGAGCGACTGCGTGTTCAGCTTGGCGCCCATGAACGGCACCACCGGGCCGAGCGCCGCGTTCAGCTGGATGTGATAGATCATTTCGACGACCGCCGCCACGCCGATGATCGCGGCGAGCGCCGTGCCCGCCAGCGCCAGGTACGACACCCACAGCGTCTTGAGCTTGCCGAAGGCCGCCACCCGCAGGTTCATCATGATCAGGCTGGCCACCCCGCCGGGCGCGTACATCACCATGAACAGGAAGATCAGGCCCGGTACAGCAGCCAGGCCTTGCTCAGCTCCGACAGCAGGATCGAGGCGAACACCAGCAGCACGGCGCCGATGATCGGGCCGAAGAAGAAGTGGCGCCGCCGAGGAAAGTGAACAGCAGGTAGCCGCCCGAACGCGCCGCCGCCAGGCTGTCGGCCGCGTTGACGATCTCGAAGTTGATCGCCGCAGCCCGCCGCCGACGCCGGCGAAGAAGCCGGACACCATGAAGGCGATGTAGCGCACGCGCTGCGTGTTGTAGCCGATGAACTCCACGCGCTCCGGGTTGTCGCGCACGGCGTTCAGGATGCGTCCCAGCGGCGTGCCGGTGAAGGCGTACATCGCGGCCGTGCAGAGGAAGCAGTAGAAGGCGATCAGGTAGTACACCGGATCTGCGGGCCGAAGGTGATGCCGAACAGCGCGCTGCCGTACACGCGGTTGGTGGTGACGCCGCCTTCGCCGCCGAAGAAGCCCGGGAACATCAGCGCCATCGAGGCGACGAGTTCGCCGATGCCCAGCGTGATCATGGCGAAGGTGGTGCCCGACTTCTTGGTGGTGACGAAGCCGAACAGCGCCGCGAAGAAGATGCCGCCGAGGCCGCCGACGATCGGGATCAGCACCAGCGGCACCGGCAGCGCGCCCTTGGACGCCATGTTCATCGCGTGGATGGCGATGAAGCTTCCGAGGCCGACGTACACCGCATGGCCGAAGGACAGCATGCCGCCCTGCCCCAGCAGGATGTTGTACGACAGGCAGATGACGACCAGGTAGCCGATCTGCGAGAGCATCGTCAGCGCCAGGCTGCTGGTGAACACCAGCGGCGCGACGATCAGCGCGAGCGCGAACAGCGACCAGATCGCGTAGCGCGCGACGTTCAGCGGCTTGAAGACGTAATGGGTGGAGGTGCGTCCCATGTCAGTCCTCCCGCTTTCCGAGCAGGCCCTTGGGCCGGAAGATCAGGATCAGCACCAGGGGAACAGGTAGGGCAGGATCGGCGCCACCTGTGAGATGGTCAGCGACAGCAGCGGATAGCCGAACTCGCCTTGCTCGATGTTGATGCCCATCGAGCGCAGCAGGGTCACCGGCGAATGGTCCAGCGCCACCGCGAAGGTCTGCACGATGCCGATCAGCAGCGAAGCGAGGAAGGCGCCGGCCAGCGAGCCCATGCCGCCGACCACCACCACCACGAAGATGATCGAGCCGACCGAAGCGGCCATGGCCGGCTCGGTCACGTAGGTGTTGCCTCCGATCACGCCGGCCAGGCCGGCCAGCGCGGCGCCGCCGCCGAAGACCAGCATGAACACGCGCGGAACGTTGTGGCCGAGCGCTTCGACCATCGAGGGATGCGTCAGCGCCGCCGGATCACCAGGCCGATGCGGGTGCGCGTGAGCAGCAGCCACACGCTGGCGAGCATCACGAGCGCCACCAGCATGATGAAGGAGCGCGACTTCGGGAATTGCGTGCCGTAGAGGGTGAACAGCGGGCCCTGCAACTGGGTCGGCAGGCCGTACGGAACCGTGGAGCGGCCCCATATCAGCTGCACCAGTTCGAGGATCAGGTACGACAGGCCGAAGGTCACCAGCAGTTCAGGGACGTGGCCCCACTTGTGCACCCGGCGCAGGGCATAGCGCTCGAACAGGGCGCCAAGCGCGAAGACCACCAGCGGCGCCAGCACCAGCGCGGGCCAGAAGCCGACCACGCCGGAGATCGTGTACGCCGGTAGGCGCCCAGCATGTAGAAGCTGGTGTGGGCGAAGTTGAGGACGCCCATCATGCTGAAGATCAGCGTGAGCCCGGAACTCAGCATGAACAGCAGCAAGCCGTAGCTCACGCCGTTCAACAGCGAGATGGTGACGAACTCCGAAAACATGGTCCTCCGCTTCGCAAAAAAAGGCCCGATCAGGGGTCGGGCTGGACTTCTCCCGGCGCCCGCGGGCGCCGGGATCCTTACGGACGCTTCATCTGGCAGGACGTCGGCGTGCTGGCCACGTAGGGCTCGTAGTACTTGACCGGCACGAAGGTGTAGCCGGTGTTCTCCGCGTCCATCGGGAACTTGCCGCCGGCCTTCTGCCAGACCGACATGTACAGGCCCTGCTGGATCTGGTGGTCGGTCTTGCGCATCTCCACGTCGCCGTTGAAGCTCTTGAACTTCATGCCGTCCATCGTCGCCGCCACCTTGACCGGGTCGGTGGTCTTGGCGCGCGCGAAGGCTTCCGACAGGATGGTGAAGGCATGGTAGGCCGCCGACGTGTACAGGTCGTCGTTGAAGCGCTTCTTGAAGTCCTTGGACAGGCGCTCGATCTCGCCGCCCATGTTGTAGTGGCCGTAGCCCACCGTACACGCGCGGCCCGCGGCGTTGGGGCCCAGCGCGGTCGGCGTGCCGGTGACGGTGCCGTAGTAGGTGTAGAACTTGACGTTGTTCAGGCCGGCGTCGTTGGCCGCCTTGATCAGCAGCGCCAGGTCGGAACCCCAGTTGCCGGTGATGACGGTGTCGGCGCCCGACTGCTTGATCTTGGCGATGTAGGGCGAGAAGTCGCGCACCTGCGCCAGCGGGTGCAGGTCGTCGCCGACGATCTTGATGTCGGGGCGCTTCTGCTTCAGGTTGTCCTTGGCGTACTTCGAGACCTGCTGGCCGTGCGAGTAGTTCTGGTTGATCAGGTAGACATTCTTGATGTCCTGCTGGTCCTTCATGAACGTCGTGATCGCTTCCATCTTCATGGACGTGTCGGCGTCGAGGCGGAAGTGCCAGTAGCTGCACTTGCTGTTGGTCAGGTCGGGGTCGACGGCGGCGTAGTTGAGGTACACGACCTCCTTGCCCTTGTTGCGCTCGTTGTGCTTTTCGAGCGCGTCCATGATGGCGAGCGCCGGGCCGGAGCCGTTGCCCTGCACCACGTAGCGGGCGCCCCGGTCCATCGCCGAGCGCAGCGCGCTGGTGGTTTCCTGGGGGCTCAGCTTGTTGTCGATGCCGATGATCTCGAACTTGACGCCGGCGACATTCTTCTTGCTGAACTCCTCCGCCAGAACTGGTAGGTCTTGAGCTGGTTCGTGCCCACGGCGGCCATCAGGCCCGACAGCGGGTCGAGCCAGGCGATCTTCACGGTTTCGCCCTTTTGGGCGAGGGCCATGCCGCTGACGGCGCACAGCGCGGAGGCGGCCACAAGACGCATTGCAAACTTCATCGTTGTCTCCTGGTGAGTCGGATGGTCCGCAGGGTACAAGTAATGCTGCGCCGCAACGCTCAGGGATTGCCCCTAAGACCCGGCTCTGCTTATCGCGCAGGTGACAGGAGTCAGGCCGTCGCGAAGTCTTTTTGAACGCAGAGGGCGCGAAGGATTCGCAGAAGTCGCAGAAAAGTCATTTCGAGCTTCTCTTCTGCGTTTTCTGCGCCCTCTCGGCGCCCTCTGCGTTCAAAGGTTCCCGCTCCCTTTTCCAGCAGCCTCAAACACTCGGCAGCTTGTAGTCCTTCAGCGTCTCGCGCAGGCGCGTCTTGAGCATCTTGCCGGTGGCGCCGAGCGGGATGGCGTCGACGAAGACGACGTCGTCCGGAACCTGCCACTTGGCGATGCGGCCCTCGTAGAACTTCAGCAGCTCCTCGCGCGAAAGCTCCATGTTGGGGCGCTTGACCACGGCCACGATCGGCCGCTCGTCCCACTTGGGGTGCGGCATGCCGACGCACGCGGCCATCTGCACGGCCGGGTGGGCCATGGCGATGTTCTCGATGTCGATCGAGCTGATCCACTCGCCGCCCGACTTGATCACGTCCTTGCTGCGGTCGGTGATCTGCATGTAGCCGTCGGCGTCGATCGTGGCGACGTCGCCGGTCGGGAACCAGCCGTCCACCAGCGGGTCGCCGCCCTCGCCCTTGAAGTACTCGCGCAGGATCCACGGGCCCTTCACGTACAGGTCGCCGTACGTCTTGCCGTCCCGGGGCAGCTCCCCGCCCCGGTCGCCCACGATCTTCATGTCGACGCCGAAGATGGTGCGGCCCTGCTTCAGGCGGATCTTCATCTGCTCCTGCGCCGGCAGGTTCAGGTGCTTGTTCTTCAGCGTGCACAGCGTGCCCAGCGGGCTCATCTCGGTCATGCCCCACGCGTGCAGCACCTCGACGCCGTAGTCTTCGCGGAAGGCGTCGATCATGGCCGGCGGGCAGGCGGAGCCGCCGATGACGGTGCGCTTGAGCGTGGAGAAGCGCAGGCCGGCCGGCTTCATGTGGCCGAGCAGCATCTGCCAGACGGTCGGCACGCCGGCGGCATAGGTGACCTGCTCGGTCTCGATCAGTTCGTAGACGGATTTGCCGTCCAGCGCCGGGCCCGGGAACACCAGCTTGCAGCCGGTCAGCGCGGCGGAGTACGGGATGCCCCGTGCGTTGACGTGGAACATCGGCACCACCGGCAGCACGGAGTCGCGCGCCGACAGGCTCATGACGTCGGGCAAGGCGGCGGCGTAGGCGTGCAGGATGGTCGAGCGGTGGCTGTAGAGCGCGGCCTTGGGGTTGCCGGTGGTGCCGCTCGTGTAGCACATGCTCGACGCCGAGTTCTCGTCGAACGATGGCCACTGGTAGGCGGTCGGCTGGCCGCCGATCCAGTCCTCGTAGCAGACCAGTTGGGCACGCCGGTGTCGGCGGGCAGCTTGCCCGGCTCGCACAGCGCCACGTACTGGCGGATGCCGGGGCACTTGGCGTGGATCGCCTGCACCAGCGGCAGGAAGGTCATGTCGAAGCACAGGACCTGGTCTTCGGCGTGGTTGGCGATCCAGCGATCTGGTCGGGATGCAGCCGCGGGTTGAGCGTGTGCAGCACACGGCCGGAACCGCTGACGCCGAAGTACAGCTCCGGTGGCGGTAGCCGTTCCACGCCAGCGTGGCGACGCGGTCGGAGAACAGCAGCTGCATGCCGTCGAGGGCGTGCGCCACCGGCGGGACCGCTGGGCGACGTCGCTCCGTGTGTAGCGGTGGATGTCGCCTTCCACCCGCCGCGAAACGATCTCGACGTCGCCGTGGTGGCGGTCGGCGTGCTCGATCAGCGACGAAATCAGCAGCGGTTGGCTTTGCATCAGGCCCAGCATTCGGTCTCCTACGTTTTTGCGTGAATCCCGAAATGCTAAGGCATCGGCGGCGTCAGCCCGCCGGAATCGCTCCCGGACCCAGCGGCTGGAAGTACAGCGTGACGGCCGTCCCCTGCCCCGGCACCGACTGGATGTCGATGCTGCCGTTGATCGCCTGCATCACCCGGTGGCAGAACATCAGGCCCATGCCGTTGCCGCCGCTGTCGGCACGGGTGGTGACGGGCTCGCGCGTGAGCTTGGCCAGCACCTCGGAAGGAATGCCCGGCCCGTTGTCGCGGAACTGCATCCGGCGCGCCGGCCCGGCAGCGCGGAAGGGTCGCAATCGACCTCGATGCGCAGCCGCGCGCCCGGGCGGCCGCGCAGGGCCAGCAAGGCGTTCTTGGCCAGCGTGCACAGCACCGGTACAGCAGGTCGCGGCGGCCCGGCAGGTGGAAATCGTGCCGCACGTCGTTGGAGACGATCGCCCGCTCGTTGTCCTCGAAAGGGAACTCGTCGAGCAGCGCCCCCACCAGGCTGCTCGCGCTGACCGACTGCGCGACGGCGCCGGGATACGCGTCGCGCGCAGACTGCACGAAGGTGGAGACCAGCGACTGGCAGTACAGCGCGCGGCGCTCGGCCCGCTCGGGGGCGCCGACGATCTCGCCGGGATACTCCTCGGTGAACTGCGCGATGCCGGGGACGGCGTCTGCGCCCGCCGGAAGCTGGCGCCCCGCCACCGTGCTCACCAGCCCGCGGACGGTGGCCAGCGGCGTGTTGAGTTCGTGCGCCGGGAAGCCCAGCGCCTCGCGCAGCGCGGCCACCCGGCCTTCGTTGACCATGCGCTCCAGCGTCTGCGAGCGGTACAGCGCCAGCGCCTCGCGCAGGGCCTCGCGCGTGGCGCCGCCGTCAAGCGGTTTTTCGAGGATGCGCAGCACCTTGCCCCGGTTGACCGCCGCGATCGCGACGTCTTTCTCGGCATAGGCGGTCGCCAGCAGGCGGATGACGTGGCGGAAGTCGCGCTGCACGGCGCGCAGCAGCTTCATGCCGTCGCGCTCGGGCATGCGGTAGTCGGTGACCAGCACGCCGAATTCACTGCTGCGCTCTCCCAGCATCGCCAGCGCCTCGTCGGCGCCGCCGGCCGTGACGACGGTGAATTCGTCGCCGAACTCGCGCGCGAACCACTTGCGCGACGTCGGCTCGTCGTCGACGAACAGGATGCCCGGGGTGGCGACGGAAAGCTCGGGGGTTGCATGGCGCGATTAGACCGCGTCCTGGCGGGACTCCGTGGCGCAGTAGGCCTTCAGTGCCGCCTCGGTGCGGGCGGCGAGCGATTGCAGGTCGGCCAGCCAGCCGGCGGCGGCCGGCCACTGGTCGTGCTCCAGCAGGGGCACGTAGACGCGGCGCACGTGCTGGTAGAGCGCCTGTGCGCCCGCTTCGCCACTCATCCCGAGCAGCGAGTGCAGCGCGTCCAGCTGGCCTGCCGGTCCTGCCGGCCGGCGGCATCCTGCAGGGCCAGCACCAGCCGCGCCATTTCGGGCACGTAGTCGTCCAGCAGTTCCTCGACCATGCCGAGGCGGCGGTAGCTCTCCGGCGCTGCACGTTCAGCAGCCCGGACTCGGGCGCGCCGCCTGCAGGCTCCGGCGGGACGGCAGGTGCGAGAACCGGCACGGCATTGCCGGCCACCAGCCGCACCAGCGTCTCGTAGAGCTGGGCCGACTCGACCGGCTTGACCAGGGAAGCCGTCCATGCCGGCCGCCCGCGCCGCCGTGACGGCCGGCTCGTCCGAGTGCGCCGTCAGCGCGACGATCGGCAGCACCGCCCACGGTTCGTGGCTCTCGCGGATGGCGCGCGCCGTCTCCAGCCCGTCCATGCCCGGCATGTGCAGGTCGAGGATGACGGCGTCGAAGCCTTCGTGCGCGTTCAGCTGGTCGAGCACGGCCCGGCCATGCTCCGCTTCGATCACGGTGGCCGCGGCGTTGCGCAGGTAGGCGGCGACGGCCTTGCGGCTGAACGAGCTGTCGTCGGCCAGCAGGATCCGGCGGCCGGCCGCGGCCCGGTGCATGGCGGCCCAAACCGCGCGGCAGGTGCAGCGACTGCTGCAAGGCGGCCAGCAGCGGCAGTTGCGCGCACGGCTTGCTGATGAAGCCGTCCATGCCGCCCTTGAGCGCCTTGGCGCGGGCCAGTGCGCGGGCTCGCTGGTGTACGCGACGATGCGCACGTCCCGGTTGATGCCCGGCTCGTTGCGGATCTTCTCGGCCACCGCGTAGCCGTCGAGGCCGGGCATGTGCAGGTCGAGCAGCACGATGTCGTAGGCGCGCTTGCCCAGCATGTCGAGCGCGACCTGGCCATCCGCCGCCTCGTCGAGTTCGGCCGTGACGGCCAGCGGGCCCAGCTTGTGGCGGGTCGCCATGCGCTGCACGGCGTCGTCCTCGACGATCAGCACGCGCTTGCCGGCCAGCACGGTGCGCGCCTGCGCCACGGCGCCGCGCCAGTGCGCCTCGCGCTCCTCCTCGCTGATCGCGGGAAAGCGCATCGTGAACTCGGTGAACTCGCCGGGCGTGGAGGCGCAGGCGATCTCGCCGCCGAACGCGCGCATCACGCGCTGGCAGTAGGCCAGCCCCGGCCCGTGCCGCCCGACTTGCCGACCGAGCGGAACGGCTCGAACAGCCCGTGCAGCACGTCGGCGGACATGCCGGGGCCGTTGTCGCGCACCCGCACCTGCTGGGCGCCGACGGTGATCGTCACGCGCGTCTGCGGATAAGGCGCGAGGTAGTAGAGCGCGTTCTTGATCAGGTTGAACAGCACGAACAGGTAGGCCGTCTCGTCGCCCTTGAACGTGAAGTCGTCGGTGACGCTCACGCTGACCTTGTCGCGCGCCGTATCGCTGTCGTAGCTGTACTCCTCCACGGCCTGCTGCACCACCTCGGCGGCGGACAGGTAGCGGAAGGCGGAGGCGTCGATCGGCCGCGCGCTCACCTCGTCGAGCGTCATCGAGATGACCTGCAGCCCGCGCTGCACCGCCTGCTCGCCGCGCGCCAGGGTGACGGTAGAGCGACTGCACCTGCTGCGGTTCGAGCCGCGCCGCCTGCCGCGCCGCGCCGGGCGGCGGCAGCACTTCCTGCATGCCCTCCAGGCTGTGCTTGAGCTGCGCCAGCGGATGCCGCATCTCGTGCGCGATCGAGCCGGCCAGCGCACTGGTCGCGCGCAGCTTGCGCTCGGCGTCGATCTTGTCGGTGTTGGACTTGAACAGGTTGCCGCCGATCACGATCAGCGCGAAGGCGGGCAACTGCGCCACCAGTCCATCGGGACCTTCGGGTTGGGCGTGGTCGCCCAGTAGAACGCGGCCGCCGCGCCGGTACCCACCGCCAGCATCACCAGCGTATTGCGCCAGTCGGTCAGCAGCACCGGGAAGCACAGGATGATGAAGGCGTTGGAGATGTTGGCCACGCCCCCGCCGCGCTGCAGCGCCACCAGCACCGTGAAGCACGGCAGGCTGTAGAGCAGCACGAAGTAGGAGACGCGGATGTAGTACGGCTTCAGGCGCTCGGGCCAGTAGTCGCGCAGCCCCAGCATCGCGAACAGGATGACCGCCAGCGCGCGCTCGGCGAGGTCGGCGGTCAGCGACGCGTTCGGCCGCGTGAACCGCATGAAGTAGAAGATGCAGTACGTGATCGCGCCAAGGATGCCGATCGTCTTCAGACGCGACGGCCCGTAGGCGTGGTAGTCCTCGTAGTGCTGGAACAGGCGGCGGGCCCAGCGCATCAGCATGGCAGCACCTCCGCCGCTTCGCGCATGCCGAGGATCTCTTCGGCCATGCGGCGCTCGGCATCGCTGTTGACCAGCGCGCGCAGCACTTCGGGCACGCGCCCGTGGATCAGGGAGTAGCTCCCCTCGGCGTCCTGGCTGGCGTCCTTCACCAGCACGCTGAAGCCGAAGCGCCGGTACAGGCGGCTGAGCACGGGCGTGCAGGAGGCAAAGAGGTTGTCCACTTCGGTCTGTTCGATGAGGTGCACCGGGGTCAGGAGCAGGCAGCGCTTGAGGGCGTCGGGGCCGCTGCGGTATTGGGGAGCCAGGACGAGGCGGCCGACCTCCCAGCTCGCCTGAGCAGCTCGTCGCCGATGTTGTGGCGGCGGACGAGGGCGTCGCAGGGAGCGGCCCTTCGTTCATGGGGAGGTAGCGGATGGTACCGATGTACTCACCGTAGCGTTCGAACGCGCCGACGACGCCGATTTCGTCTCTTTTTTTTCGCGCATGGCAAAGCCGGTGTCATTCACTGCCGACGCGGGCAGCGCGATCTGGTTGCGCAGGTGCAGGATCTGGTTGATCTCGTGGCCCCGGAGGCTCCGGAACCGGACTTCATGCGGCTGGACGTCGGTGGTGACCGGCGGCGGCTCGTCGCACATCAAGGGCATCAGGCCAGCAGGCATCCTTGCCGGCGCTTGGTGCAACCCGGACATCTCGTTCATCGCTTGTTCGCTCCCTGTAGCGGCTCCGTGGATCGGCGCTCGCGTGGTAGGAATTATCCGACTTTGGTGTCGGAGTGCAACCGTCATCGCCCCCGAAAGCCGCTTCCAGACTGGGTTTCCGGGACAATGAACCCCAAATGCAACCCATCGTTAATGTCTTTCAAGTAACACGAAAATAGCATCACCATGACCTACCCCATCCAGAAGTCCGAATCCGAGTGGAAAGCCCTGCTGGCCGAAAAGGGCGCGGAAGCCGGCGCTTTCCGGTCACGCGCCACGCCGCCACCGAGCGTCCCTACAGCGGCAAGTACGAGCGTGTCTGGGCCGACGGGAGCTACCACTGCATCTGCTGCGGGAACAAGCTGTTCGATTCCGGCACCAAGTTCGATGCGGGCTGCGGCTGGCCGAGCTTCTCGCTGGCGGTGCCCGGCGCGATCAAGGAAATCCGCGACGTGACCCATGGGATGATCCGCACCGAGACGGTCTGCGCGCAGTGCGGCGCGCACCGGGGCCACGTGTTCCCCGACGGCCCGGAGCCGACCGGCCTGCGCTACTGCATGAACTCCGCTTCGCTGGACTTCCAGCCCGAAGGCAAGAAAGACTGAATGAAACTGCTGCTCGATTTCTTTCCCATCATCCTGTTCTTCGCGGCGTTCAAGCTGTGGGACATCTACGTGGCCACGGGCGTCGCGATCGCCGCCACCATCCTGCAGATCGGCTGGCTGCGCTACTCCACGGGGAAGATCGAGCCGATGCAGTGGGTGAGCCTCGGCATCATCGTGGTCTTCGGCGGCGCGACCATCCCGGCCCACGACGACACCTTCATCAAGTGGAAGCCGACGGTGCTGTACTGGCTGATGGGCGGGGCGCTCGCGGTGGGCATGCTGGTGTTCCGCAAGAACCTGCTGAAGTCGCTGATGGGCGCGCAGATGGAACTGCCCGACCACGCCTGGCGCGCCATGAACTGGAGCTGGATCGGCTTCTTCGCCGTGATGGGCGTGCTGAACCTGTGGGTCGCGTTCAACTTCGACACCGACACCGGGTCAACTTCAAGCTGTTCGGCGGCCTCGGCCTGATGGCGGTGTTCGTGGTCGGCCGGCGCTGTTCCTGAACCGCTACATGAAGGACGGCGAGGAAGCGAAGGCCGGCGACTCGTGAGCACGGGCATCACGGCGGCGGCGCTGCAGCGCCTGTCGGAACTCCCGGCGCCCACGCAACTCGAAGTGATCGACGAAAGCGCCGCCCACATGGGCCATTCCGGTTCCGACGGCACCGGCAGCGGCACCCACTTCCGCGTGCGCATCGCGTCACCCCTGTTCGATGGCAAGCCCAAGGTGGCGCGCCATCGCCTTGTGTATGATGCCCTGCGCGATTTTCTGGACCGCGGGCTGCACGCCCCGGCGATCGAAACGCTCTGAAAACCGAACTCTCCTCCCTTAGGGAATCCCCATGAAAAAGTGCTCCTGACCGCGCTGGCCGCGGCCACCCTCGGCATCGCCCTGCCCGCTGCCGCGCAGAACGTCGCCATCGTCAACGGCAAGCCGGTGCCGACGTCCCGCGTCGACATGCTGTCCGCGCAGCTCGCCAAGTCGGGCCGCCCGGTGCCGGCCGAAATGCAGGCCCAGCTCAAGGACGAGGTGATCGCCCGCGAGGTGTTCATGCAGGAAGCGCAGAAGCGCGGCCTCGACGCCAGCGACGACTTCAAGGCGCAGATCGAGCTGGCCCGCCAGACGATCCTGATCCGCGAACTGTTCGCCGACTACCAGAAGAAGAACCCGGTGACCGACGCCGAGATCAAGGCCGAATACGATAAGTTCGCCGCGGCCAACGGCGGCAAGGAATACAAGGCGCGCCACATCCTGGTGGAGAAGGAAGACGAGGCCAAGGCCATCATCGCTTCGCTCAAGAAGGGCGGCAAGTTCGACGACATCGCCAAGAAGCAGTCGAAGGACCCGGGATCGGGCGCCAACGGCGGCGACCTCGACTGGGCCAGCGCCAACAGCTACGTGCCCGAGTTCTCGCAGGCCATGGTCAAGCTGAACAAGGGCCAGACCACCGACGTGCCGGTCAAGTCGCAGTTCGGCTGGCACATCATCCGCGTCGACGACGTGCGTGAAGCGCAGCTGCCCAAGATGGAAGAAGTGAAGCCGCAGATCGCGCAGCAGCTCCAGCAGCAGAAGCTGGCGAGCTTCCGGAGAACCTGCGGAAGTCGGCCAAGGTGGAGTGAGCTCCCGAAGCGGTAATAAAGAAAGCGGCCCGAGGGCCGCTTTTTCATGGGCGCAAGCGCCGGCTCAGGCCAGCTGTGCTTCCAGCTCCTGCTGCCGCTCCTTGAGCTGCGCGCCCATCGCATCGAGGTCGAGCCCCGACGTGCGCGCCTTCGGGAAGAGATGGTCGCGCTCCTCCTTCACGTGGTGCTCGATGGCGCGCGCCAGCCACGCCACGAGTTCGTCCAGCGTCGCGTCGGCTTCCGTGATCGCCTCGATCCGCGCGATCAGGTCCTTGGCTTCCTGGTGCTCGGCCTCGGCTTCCTCCAGCAGCTCCGGTTCGTCGATCGCGCCGCGCAGCGCCGGATAGAAGATCTCTTCCTCGATCGCGGCGTGCACCGTCAGCTCGTCGCAGATCTTGCGCGCGAGCGCCAGGCGCTGGTCGGGGATGGCGGCGGCGGCTTCGGCGCCGACGCCGGTGCCGGCGGCGCCGGCGTGCGCCTGGCGGGCGTATTCCACGAAGAGGTGCTTGACGGCGACGTGGTCGGCGTCGAGCAGTTCGCAGGCGTCCTTTTCAACGAGGGCGGGCATGGGGGTGTCTTTCCTTTTCATGGGTGTTCAGACCAGCGGCGGGTCCATCTCGCGGCCGAAGTGGCGGTGCTTCGCCATCGCCTCGATGAAGGCGGCGGCGGCCGCAGGCGCATCGCCGCCGTCGGCCAGCAGCAGTCCGGTGCCGCCCCGGGGCGGGCTCTTGTCCATGGTCACCGGGACGCCGGCGCGCACCAGCAGTTCGCGCGACGCGCCCAGCGCCGATGGTCTTGCAGTGGCGGAACTGGTCCTTGATGAATTCCGCCGTGTGGCCGTCCTGCGCCAGCGCGGCGACCGCCTCGGCGCCGTCGGGCAGCACCAGCGCATCGAACAGAAAGCCGGGTTCGTTCTCCAGCGACGCGTCGGCATCCAGCATGTCGCCGGCGGCGGTCTGAACTGCCCGATGCGCGGCCCCACCAGGGCGGCCCACGGCGCCCTGCTCCAGCAGCGCGGCCTGGATCGCCTTGATGCCCTCGCCTTCGACGCCGGCGGCCACCAGCAAGGCGACCTTGCGGCCCTTGATGGAGCCGTCGCCCGGCCGTGCGAGCAGCGACAGCGAAGGCGACTTGGTCACTTCCGGCGTCGCCGGGTTCGGCAGCGCGAGCGGCAGTGGCGCCGGCATTTCCTCCATGCCGAGGCCGTCGGCCACCTGCCGCGCGAGCCACTCGGACGCATTGCGCAGCGACGCGACCATGCGCTCGCGCACCGCCGGCACCGTCACCTTGCTCAACTCGAAGCGGAAGGCGTTGGCGATGTGGACCTGCTCCACCGGCGTCTGGCTTTCGAAGAACAGCCGGGCCTGCGTGTAGTGGTCGGCGAACTTTTCGGGCTTGGCGCGCACCTTGCCCTGCTCCTCGTCGGCGCGGATGCGCGCCGGCACCGAGACGAAGCCCCTGCGCCGCGCCTGCCTGGAAGGGGCAGCCGCCGGCCAGCGAGTTCGGCTCGTAGCTCACGCGGCCGCGGTGGATCGCCTGCCGGTGCATGCCGTCGCGCTGGTTGTTGTGCACCGGCGCGATCGGTGAGTTGATCGGGATCTCGTGGAAGTTGGGCCCGCCCAGCCGCGAGATCTGCGTGTCGACGTACGAGTGGATGCGGCCGGCCAGCAGCGGGTCGTTGGAGAAGTCGATGCCCGGCACCACGTGCGCGGTGCAGAAGGCGACCTGCTCCGTCTCGGCGAAGAAGTTGTCCGGATTGCGGTTGAGGACCATGCGGCCCACCGGCACCAGCGGCACCAGTTCTTCGGGGATGATCTTGGTGGCGTCGAGGATGTCGAAGCTGAACTGCTCGGCCTGCTCCTCGGTGAACACCGGAACGAGAGTTCGTACTCGGGGAAGTTGCCGGATTCGATGCGTTCCCACAGGTCGCGGCGGTGGAAGTCCGGATCGGCGCCAGAGATCTTCACGGCCTCGTCCCAGACCAGCGAGTGCGTGCCGGCCACCGGCGTCCAGTGGAATTTCACGAACACCGACTCACCGGCGTCGTTCACCAGCCGGTAGCTGTGCACGCCGAAGCCCTGCATCGTGGCGTAGCTGCGCGGGATGGCGCGGTCGCTCATCACCCACATCAGCATGTGCGTCGACTCGGGCATCAGCGAGACGAAGTCCCAGAAGGTGTCGTGCGCGCTGGCCGCCTGCGGCATCTGGTGGTGCGGCTCGGGCTTCACGGCGTGCACGAGGTCGGGGAACTTCATCGCGTCCTGGATGAAGAACACCGGGATGTTGTTGCCCACCAGTCCCAGTTGCCTTCGTCGGTGTAGAACTTGACGGCGAAGCCGCGCACGTCGCGCGCCGTGTCCTTCGACCCGCGCTCGCCCTGCACCGTCGAGAAGCGCACGAACACCGGCGTGATCTTGCCGGCTTCTTTGAAGGGGGCCGCGCGCGTGAGCTGCGTCTGCGGTTCGTAGCACTCGAAGAACCCGTGCGCGCCGGAACCGCGCGCGTGCACGATGCGCTCGGGAATGCGCTCGTGGTCGAAGTGCGTGATCTTCTCGCGCAGGATGAAGTCTTCCAGCAGCGCGGGGCCGCGCACGCCGTACTTCAGCGAGTTCTGGTTGTCGGCGATCGGCACGCCCCGGTTGGTCGTGAGGACCTGCCCTGCGGAGTCGACGCGCACGCGGTCGAGCGGCTCGATGGTGGAGTTGACGCCTTCGGGCGCCATGCTGCCGGTCTTCTCGGTGCCGGTCGCCTCGGTCAGCGTGCTGCCCAGCGGCAGGCGCGACGCGGGCTGGACCGTGGCGCCGGCCAGCGGTTTCACGCCGTTGGCGAAGCCGTGTTCGGCTGCCTTGTTGGCGCTGTTGTCCATGGCGGCGGACATTTCCTGCGTTTCCAGCATCTGGCGTGCGGGCAGGTCGTCGCCGGCGGCTGCATCGACTTTCGAGGGGCCGCTGTCGGTGTTCGAGCGGCGGATTTGGCGGGGGCCTTGCGTGCCGGTGTGGCTGGCTTCGTGGTCTTGGGCATGGCTCGGTAGGTGGACGGCGGATTGCCGTGCGCCACGGTAGGCGGTCCGCTCCAGCCGAGCTTGTAGGCGAAATACGCCAGTCGGGTGAACTTCCCCTATCGGGCCAATAGCATTGCGCCGATGAGCAAGGGCTGGTGCAGCATGTACCAGCTCAGGCTCCAGCGGCCGAGCCACGCGAGCCAACCCGTGCCGGGCGGGATGGGTCCCTGCACCCATGACGGGCGGTTCCGCAGCAGCCAGAGCCCCGCGGCCATGCCCCACCACATCACGCCCAGCCACGGCAGCAGCGGCACGTAGTCTTCGGTGACCGGCTTGCGCGAGATCCATCCGATCCAGTTGAAGGCACGCTCGTCCAGAAGCCCAGCGCCGGCCAGGCCGCGTGGGTCGCCTTGGCGAGCCATGGGCCGGCCATGGCCAATGCGCCCGCGGGCCAGAGCCAGCGGCCGCCGTGTCCCGTGAGCCGCACGATCACCAGCATCACCGCGATGCCGTGCAGCACGCCGAAGGAGATGAAGCTGCGCGGGAACATCACGAGCGAGCCGAGCGTCACCAGCACGGCACACGCCGCCACCTGCGCCCAGCGCCGCCAGAAGCGCTGCCAGCCCTGTCCCCGGCTGAAGGCCACGGCCTGCCCGAGCCCCGCGCAGAAGAGGAACAGGCTGACGATCGCCGTGCGCTGCCAGTCCAGAACGGATCGCGGTAGAAGTCCTGCCGCAGCCAGCCGAAGTGGTTGAGGTCGAAGCAGAAGTGGAACGCCGTCATCCAGACGATGGCGGCGCCGCGCAAGGCATCGATGCGGTCGAAGCGGCGGCTGGCGGGGGCGGCGGGCACGGCGCAAGTGTAGGGGCGCCGGCGGACTTGTCCCGTTGACGCGCGGGCCGCGCGACGTTCCAATGGCGCGATTGCCGGCCGGGTGGTTGGCATGCCAACGACAAGGAGAAAGACATGCTCAAGCTGCTTCGCCACCTGATGCTCGGCGCGGTCGCCGCCGCCGCGCTCGCCGGCTGCGCCGGTGGGCCCATGACGCAGGGCGCCGCCCCGCAACCCATGCCGCCGGGCCAGCCGGCCGCCGGCAAGACCGAGGTGCTCTGGCTGGGCCAGGCCAGCGTGCGCATCACCACGCCGGGCGGCAAGGTCATCATGATCGACCCGTGGCTCACCTCGAACCCGAAGACGCCGGCCGCCTTCAAGCAGCTGTCGGCGCTCGGCAAGATCGACCTGATCCTCGGGTCACGCACGCCCACTTCGACCACTTCGCCGACGCGCCGGCGCTGGCGCAGATGCACAAGGTGCCGATGTACGGCCCGGCCGGCATGAACCAGACGGTGTCCACGCTGGGCATCCTGCCCGCCGAACTGGCGCCGCGTTTCGGCAAGGGCGGCACCATCGCGCCCTTCGGCCCCAACGGCGTGAAGATCACGGCCGTGCGCGCCGAGCACTCCTCCGAACTGGCCTACAAGAACCCGGCCACCAACAAGGACGAGGTGCACGTCGGCGGCGAGCCGGTCGGCTTCATCATCGAGATGGAGAACGGCTTCAAGGTCTGGCACATGGGCGATACCGGCGTGTTCGGCGACATGCGCATGATCGGCGAGATGTACAAGCCCGACGTGGTGATGATTCCCATCGGCGGCCACTTCGTGATGAACCCGGCCGACGCCGCGATGGCGGTGCGCGATCTGATCAAGCCTCGGTTCGCGATCCCGATCCACTTCGGCACCACGCCGCAGCTGGCCGGCACGCCCGCGCAGTTCAACGCCGCCCTCGGCAGTTCCGGCCCGCGCATGCTGCTGCTGGAGCCGGGCCAGAAGTTCGACTTCTGATGGCGAACCGCCGCCAACTGGTCGCCGCGGCGGCCGGCAGCCTGCTCCTCGCGGGCTGCGCCACCGGCACCGGCGCACCGTCGTCGCAGGCGGCCGTCGCGGAACTCGCCGGCACCGGCAAGCTGCGCGCCGCGATCAACTTCGGCAACCCGATCCTGGCCACGCGCGGCCCGGGCGGCGAGCCGCGCGGCGTTTCGGTCGACCTGGCCCGCGAAGCGGCGCGCCGGCTGGGCGTTCCGCTGGAGCTCGTCACCTTCACGGCCGCCGGGCGCGTGGTCGAGGCCGTCAAGGCGCGCGAGGTCGACCTGCCTTCGTCGCCATCGATCCCGTGCGCGCCGCCGACATGGAGTACACGGCGCCCTACGTCGTCATCGAAGGGGCTTACCCGGTGCGCAACGGCTCGCCGTTGCAACGCAACGAGGACGTCGACCGCCCGGGCACGCGCGTGGTGGTGGGGCGCGGCAGCGCGTACGACCTGTACCTCACGCGCGAGCTGAAGGCCGCCACGCTGGTGCGGGCGCAGACCTCGCCGGCGGTCACCGACGATTTCCTGGCGCAGAACCCGGAGGTGGCGGCGGGCGTCAAGCAGCAGCTCGAAGCCGACGCGAAACGGGTCGGCGGCGTGCGGCTGCTGCCGGCCGCTTCATGGTGATCAACCGTGCCATGGGCGTGCCCAAGGGCCGCACCGCGGCGCAGGCGTGGCTCAGTGCCTACATCGAGGAGATGAAGGCTACGGGCTTCGTGGCCAATGCGCTGCAGCGGCACGGCATCGAGGGCGCGGCGGTGGCGCCGGCCGGGCGCTAGCCGGCGTCGGTCCCGGGGAGTGTCTTGTCATCCCGGCCTCGAGCCGGGATCCAGACGGCGCTCGATCGACCGCGGCCTGGATTGCGGGTCGAGCCCGCAATGACAGCCGGGACTACTCTGCCTTGATGCCGGCCCGCTTGATCACCGGGCCCCACTTCTCGCGCTCGCCGCGCATGTACGCCGCGAACTGCTCCGGCGTGCCCGGCTCCGGCTCCATGTACTGGGCGCGCAGCTTGGCGACCACGGCGGGGTCGCGCATCGCGCCGACATAAGCCTGGTTCAGCTTCGCGAGGACGGGCGCCGGAATGCCGGCCGGCGCGACGATCCCGATCCGTGGCGCTGCCGTCGAGCGGAATGCCCGATTCGCGCAGCGTCGGCACGTTGGGCAGCTGCGGCAGGCGCTTGGCCGTGGACACCGCGAGGATCTTCATCTTGCCCGCCTGCACCTGCGGCATGACGGCCAGCGGCGCCAGGGCTGACGATGTGCGTGTCGCCCTGCAGCACGCTCATCACGGCCGCGGGCGACGATGCGTACGGCACCTGCACGACGTAGCTGTTGGTCAGGGCCTTGATCGCCTCGACGCTCAGCTGCGACAGCGTGCCGACGCCGACCGAGGCGTAGTTGTACTTGCCGGGGTTCTTGCGCAGCAGCGCCATCAGCTGCTGGATCGTGTCCACGCCCAGCGACGGGCTGACGGCCAGCACGTTGCCCCGGTGCACGCCGAAGGTGATCGGCTGCAGTTCCTTGAACGGGTCGTAGCCGAGGTTGTCGTAGATGATGGTGTTGTTCACCAGCGGCCCGGTGATCGACACGCCGATGGTGTAGCCGTCGGGCGCGGCCTTGGCCATCATGCCGGTGGCGATGTTGCCGCCGGCGCCGGCGCGGTTCTCCATCACGATGGGCTGGCCCAGCGTCTTGCTGGCGTGCTCGCTCACCAGCCGCGCGAACACGTCCGGAGTCGAACCGGCGCCGAACGGCACCAGCAGCCGGATCGGCTTGGTGGGGTAGTCGGCCTGCGCGAAGGCGGAAGCGAACGGCGCGGAAAGGCCCGCCGTGGCGGCGAGCGCCTTGAGAACCTGGCGTCTTTGGGTCACTGGGAATCGTCCTTGGGAGGGGAAGGAATCTCTTCGGTTTGTCCGAAATAGCTTTGTTCACATGCAATATACCCGGCCACGAGGGCGCGGTAGGCGGCGTCGACCACCTGCGGCAGGCCTTCGAAGCCGCCGTTGAAATCCGGGTTGTGGCGTTCGGCCAGCGCGCGCGCGCGCTCGAACACCTGCGCCTGGCGCGCGGGCGCGCTCACCGGAAGGCGTCGCGCTTGAAGCGGGCGGCGTCCTTGACGTACATCGCGCGTTCGGCGACCAGCCGCACGATCTGGTCGTCGAGGCGGTCGATCTCCGCGCGCACGCCTGCGAGGTTGTCTGCGAGCGGGCGGTAGGCCGGGTCGCGGAAACGCCGCACCGGGGCGCCCCGGGCATCGGGCTCGCGGTCCGCCATCAGCCCACCCAGCGGCGCGCGTTGCGCCAGATCTGCATCCACGGGCTGTGCGCCGACGGGTCGCCCGAGGTCCACGACATCTGGATGTTGCGGAAAACGCGCTCCGGGTGCGGCATCAGCGCGGTGAAGCGGCCATCGGGTGTGGTCACCGCGGTCAGCCCGCCGGCGCCGCCGTTCGGGTTGAACGGGTAGCGTTCGGTCGGCTGCCCGTGGTTGTCGACGTAGCGCATCGCGCGCAGCACGGCCGCCTCGTCGCCGCGTTGCGTGAAGTCGGGGTAGCCCTCGCCGTGTGCCACCGCGATGGGCAGGCGGCTGCCCGCCATGCCGGCCAGAACAGGCTGGGCGACTCCAGCACTTCGACCATCGCCGGCGCGCCTCGAAGCGTTCGCTGCGGTTGGTGGTGAAGCGCGGCCAGCCTGCGCGCCGGGGATGATGTCGGCCAGTTCGGCGAACATCTGGCAGCCGTTGCACACGCCGAGCCCGAAGGTATCGCCGCGGCCGAAGAAGGACTGGAACTGCTGCGAGAGCACGGGGTTGAACGTGATGCTGCGGGCCCAGCCGATGCCGGCGCCCAGCGTGTCGCCGTAGCTGAAGCCGCCGCAGGCAACCACGCCCCGGAACGCCGCGAGGTCGTGGCGGCCCGACTGCAGGTCGGTCATGTGGACGTCGACCGCATCGAAGCCGGCCTCGGTGAAGGCGTAGGCCATCTCCACGTGCGAGTTGACGCCCTGCTCGCGCAGGATGGCGACCTTGGGGCGCGCCGTGGAGACGAAGGGCGCCGCGGGCGGCGTCGCCGGCACGAACACGTGCAAACCCGGATCGGCCGGGTCGCCGGCCGCCGCGTGCTCGCTGTCCGCGCACGCCGGGTTGTCTCGCTGCTGGCAGATCTTCCAGCTGACGCTGTCCCACACCTGGTGCAGGTCCTGCAGCTTCGCGCTGAACACCGACTTGGCGTCGCGCCAGACCTGCACCTCGCCCTTGCCGACGTCGATGGTGGAGTCGGCCGGCCGGGTCTTGCCGACGAAGTGGCTGAACTTCGACAGGCCGTGCGTGCGCAGCACCTGCATGACCTCGTTGCGCTCGGCGGTGCGCACCTGCAGCACCACGCCCAGCTCCTCGTTGAACAGCGCCTTGAGCGTCAGCTCCTCGCGCCGCGCGCCGACCTGCCCGGCCCAGTTCTTGGCGTCGCCGTACTCGGCGCGGCTGTCGCTGATGCCGTCGCCTTCGGTGACCAGCAGGTCGACGTTGAGCGCCACGCCGACGTGGCCGGCGAAGGCCATCTCGCAGGCGGCGGCGAACAGGCCGCCGTCGCTTCGGTCGGGTACGCCAGGATGCGGCCCTGCGCGCGCAGAGCGTTCACCGCATCCACGAGCTTGACGAGGTCCTGCGCATCGTCGAGGTCCGGCACCGCGCCGCCCGGCTGCTCCAGCGCCTGTGCCAGGATGCTGCCGCCCATGCGGTTGCGCCCGCGCCCCAGTCCACCAGCACCAGCGTGGTGTCTTCGGTGGCCAACAATTGCGGCGTGAGCGTGCCGCGCACGTCGGCCAGCGAGGCGAAGGCGGTGACCACCAGGCTGACCGGCGAAGTCACCTTCTTCACCGCGCCCTCCTCGCTCCACTGCGTGCGCATCGACAGGCTGTCCTTGCCCACCGGGATGGAGACGCCCAGCTGCGGGCACAGCTCCATGCCGACCGCACGCACCGTGTCGTACAGGTCCGCGTCCTCGCCGGGTTCGCCGCAGGCCGCCATCCAGTTCGCCGACAGCTTCACGCGCGGCAACTCGATCGGCGCGGCCAGCAGGTTGGTGATGGCCTCGGCCACCGCCATGCGGCCGGACGCCGGCGCATCGACGGACGCCAGCGGCGTGCGCTCGCCCATGCTCATCGCCTCGCCGGCGAAGCCCCGGTAGTCGGCCAGCGTCACGGCGCAGTCGGCCACAGGCACCTGCCACGGCCCGACCATCTGGTCGCGGTGCGTCATGCCGCCGACCGTGCGGTCGCCGATGCTCACCAGGAAGCGCTTGGAGGCGACCGTCGGGTGGCTCAGCACCGGATCACCGCCTCCTGCAGCTTCACGCCGGTGAGGTCCAGCTCCGGCACCTCGCGACGCACGCGCTGCACGTCGCGGTGCATCTTCGGCGGCTTGCCCAGAGCACCTCCATCGGCATGTCGACGGCGTCGTCCTCGGCGCTCTCCACCACCAATTGGCGTTCCTCGGTGGCCACGCCGACCACCGCGAACGGGCAGCGCTCGCGCTCGCAGAAGGCGCGGAACTGCGCCAGCGATTCGGGCGCGATCGCCAGCACGTAGCGCTCCCGGCTCTCGTTGCTCCAGATCTCGCGCGGGGCCAGGGCCCGACTCTTCCAGCGGCACCTTGCGCAGGTCGAAGCGCGCGCCCCGCCCCGCGTCGTTGGTCAGCTCGGGAAAGGCATTCGACAGGCCGCCGGCGCCGACGTCGTGGATCGCCAGCACCGGGTTGCGCTCGCCCAGTTCCCAGCAGCGGTTGATGACTTCCTGCGCCCGCCGCTCGATTTCGGGGTTGCCGCGCTGCACCGAGTCGAAATCGAGTTCGGCGGTGTTCGTGCCCGTCGCCATCGACGACGCGGCGCTGCCGCCCATGCCGATGCGCATGCCCGGGCCGCCCAGCTGCACCAGCAGCGTGCCGGCCGGGAAAGGGATCTTGTGCGTGAGCCCGGCGTCGATGAAGCCGAGGCCGCCCGCGATCATGATCGGCTTGTGGTAGCCGCGGGTCACGCCCGCCACGTCCTGCTCGTACTCGCGGAAGTAGCCGAGCAGGTTGGGCCGGCCGAACTCGTTGTTGTTGAAGGCGGCGCCGCCCAGCGGCCCTTCGGTCATGACCTGCAGCGGGCTGGCGATGTGGCCCGGCTTGCCGTTCCTGCCGTCCCACAGCTTCGAGACGGTGAAGCCGGTCAGGCCCGCCTTGGGCCGCGCGCCGCGGCCGGTGGCGCCTTCGTCGCGGATCTCGCCGCCCGCACCGGTGGACGCGCCCGGGAAGGGCGAGATCGCCGTCGGGTGGTTGTGCGTCTCCACCTTCATCAGCACGTGGTGCGTGGCCTGCGTCTTGGTGTAGAGGCCGCCTTCGGCCGGCACGAAGCGTTCGACGTCGTGGCCCTCCATCACCGAAGCGTTGTCGGCATACGCCACCACCGTGTGCTGCGGGTTCAACTGGTGCGTGTTGCGGATCATGCCGAACAGGCTCTTGTCCTGCGGCTGCCCGTCGATGGCGAAGGTGGCGTTGAAGATCTTGTGGCGGCAGTGCTCGCTGTTGGCCTGCGCGAACATCATCAGCTCGACGTCGGTCGGGTTGCGCTCCGTGCCCGGAACGCGCGCACCAGGTAGTCGATTTCGTCGTCGGCGAGCGCCAGGCCGAAGCGGCGGTTCGCCTCTTCCAGCGCGCCGCGGCCGCCGGCGAGCACGTCGACGTGCTCCATCGGCGGCGCCTGCAGTTCGGTGAACAGGCGCGCCGCCTGCGAACGGTGGGGCACCACGCTCTCGGTCATGCGGTCGTGCAGCAGCTCGGCCACGTCGCGGAGCTGCTCCGGTTCCAGCGCCGACTTGCCGAGCCAGCCCGCGTGCATGGCGATGCGGTACTCCACCACGCGCTCGATGCGGCGGATGGCGAGGCCGCAGTTGTGGGCGATGTCGGTGGCTTTCGACGCCCGGGGCGACACCGTGCCCGGCGCGGCGTGACGATCACGAGCGGACCCTCGCCCGCACCGGAATGGGGCTCGCCGTAGGTGAGCAAGGCCGCGAGCTGCTCGCGTTCCCCGGCGTCGGGCGCGTGGTCGCTGGCGACCAGGTGCACATAGCGCGCCTCGATGCCGGTGATCTTGGGGTGCACCGCTTGCAGGCGGGGCAGGAGTTGCTGGATCCGGAAGCCGCTGAGGGCCTGGCCGCCCTCGAACTCGGTGATGTGCAGGGACACTGTTGAAAACCTGTCTGGGGGTTGGCGCCCGCCGGCCGCTGACTGGGGCCGGGAACCGGCCAATTCTAACTGCGCGGGTTTTCCCCCTCTGGGATAATCGCCGGATGGGCATCACGTACAAAGACGACCAGAAATCCGGGCATGCGGACCGCGTGCAAGCTGGCCGCCGAGGTCCTCGACTACCTCACCGACCACATCAAGCCGGGCATCACCACGCGCGAGATCGACCGCCTGGCCGCCGAATGCATGCAGAAGCAGGGCTCCATCTCGGCGACGCTGGGCTACCAGCCGCCGGGCTACCCGCCCTACCCGGCCTCGCTGTGCACCTCGGTCAACCACGTGGTCTGCCACGGCATCCCCAACGACAAGCCGCTGAAGAGGGCGACATCGTCAACGTCGACGTCACCGTCATCAAGGACGGCTGGTACGGCGACAACAGCCGCATGTACGTCATCGGCGACGCCTCCATCGCGGCCAAGCGGCTGGTGGCCGTCACCTACGAGGCGATGTGGCACGGCATCGTGCAGGTCAAGCCCGGCGCGCGGCTCGGCGACGTCGGCTGGGCGATCCAGAAGTTCGCCGAAAGCGCGGGCTTCTCGGTGGTGCGCGAGTTCTGCGGCCACGGCATCGGCAAGAACTTCCACGAGGAGCCGCAGGTGCTGCACTACGGCAAGCCGGGCACGCTCGAAGAGCTCAAGCCCGGCATGACCTTCACGATCGAGCCGATGATCAACGCCGGCCGCCGCGACGTGAAGGAGTTCGGCAACGACGGCTGGACCATCGTCACCAAGGACCACTCGCTGTCGGCGCAGTGGGAGCACACCGTGCTGGTCACCGAGACCGGCTACGAGGTGCTGACGCTGTCGGCCGGCACGCCGCCGCCGCCCGCCTTCGTCAAGGGCTGAGCATGAACCCGGCCGCCGCCCTGCCGGCCACGCCGGCGCCCGAGATCCGGCCGTGCGCGAGGGCTACCGCGCCGGCAAGGCGGCCGTGCTGGAGCAGCTGCGGCTCGAAGGCAGTTCCACGCGCGGCGTCCGCCCGATGCTGCAAGCGCTTTCGCACCGCGCCGACGAGGCCTTGCGCGCCCTCTGGCTGGGCGCGGGCGTGCCGGCCGGCCTGGCGCTGGTGGCGGTCGGCGGCTTCGGCCGCGGCGAGCTCTTCCCGCACTCCGACGTCGACGTGCTGGTGTTGGCGCCGGACGGCATCGCGGTCGACCAGACCCGGCCCTCCAGCGCAAGGTCGAGGCCTTCATCGGCAGTTGCTGGGACGCGGGGCTGGAGATCGGCTCCGCCGTCCGCACCGTCGAAGAGTGCGTGGCGCAGGCGCAGGCCGACGTCACCGTGCAGACCAGCCTGCTCGAAGCGCGGCTGGTCACCGGCTCGCGCAAGCTGTTCACCGGCTTCCGTGAGCGCTTCCGCGCCACCATCGATCCACGCGCCTTCTTCGTGGCCAAGACCATGGAGATGCGCCAGCGGCACAACAAGTTCGAGAACACGCCGTATGCGCTCGAACCCAACTGCAAGGAGTCGCCTGGCGGCCTGCGCGACCTGCAGGTGGTGCTGTGGGTCGCCAATGCGGCGGGCTTCGGCAAGACCGGGACGAACTGGCCCGCCGCGGCCTGGCCACCGCCTTCGAGGCGCGCCAGATCAAGCGCAACGAGGCGCTGCTGGGCCTGATCCGCGCGCGGCTGCACATGGTGGCCAACCGGCGCGAGGACCGGCTGGTGTTCGACCTGCAGAACGCGGTGGCCGAATCGTTCGGCTACAAGGCCACCCTGCGCCCGGACGGCCGCGTGCTGCAGCGAGCCAGCGAGCGCCTGATGAAGCGCTACTACTGGGCAGCCAAGGCGGTGGCGCAGCTCAACCAGATCCTGCTGCTGAACATCGAGGAGCGGCTGAACCCGGCGGCGCAGGAGCCGAACCGCATCAACGAGCGCTTCTTCGAGAAGGCCGGCACGATCGAGGTGGCCAGCGACGACCTGTACCTGCAGCACCCGCAGGCGATCCTCGAGACCTTTCTGCTGTACCAGACCACGCCCGGCGTGAAGGGCCTGTCCGCCCGCACGCTGCGCGCGCTGTACAACGCGCGCAAGGTGATGGACGCGAGCTTTCGCAACGACCCCGTCAACCACGCCACCTTTCGCGCCATGCTGATGCAGCCGCAAGGCATCACGCATGCCATGCGGCTGATGAACCAGACGTCGGTGCTCGGGCGCTACCTCTGGGTGTTCCGGCGCATCGTCGGCCAGATGCAGCACGACCTGTTCCACGTCTACACGGTGGACCAGCACATCCTGATGGTGCTGCGCAACGTGCGGCGCTTCTTCATCGCCGAACACGCGCACGAATACCCCTTCTGCAGCCAGCTCGCCGCCGGCTGGGACAAGCCCTACGTCTTCTACATCGCCGCGCTGTTCCACGACATCGCCAAGGGCCGCGGCGGCGACCACAGCGAGCTGGGCGCGCGCGAGGTGCGGCGCTTCTGCCGGCTGCACCGCATCGACCCCGAAGACTGCGCGCTGGTCGAGTTCCCCGGTCAAGGAGCACCCGGCCATGAGCCGTGGCGCAGAAGCAGGACCTGGGCGATCCAGCCGTGATCGACGCCTTCGCGAAGCGCGTGGGCAACGAGCGCTACCTCACCGCGCTGTACCTGCTGACGGTGGCCGACATCCGCGGCACCAGCCCGAAAGTCTGGAACGCCCGGAAGGGCAAGCTGCTGGAAGACCTGTACCGCTATACGCTGCGGCGCCTGGGCGGCCGCGCGCCCGACCCGGCCGCCGAGGTCGAGGCCCGCAAGCGCGAAGCGCTGGTGCAACTGCAGCTGTTCGCGCTGCCCTTCGAGGCGCACAAGAAACTGTGGGAGACGCTCGACGTCGGCTACTTCATGCGGCACGACGCCGGCGACATCGCCTGGCACACGCGCCACCTCTCGCGGCACGTCGGCAGCTCCAAGGTGATCGTGCGCGCCCGCATGTCGCCGGTGGGCGAAGGCCTGCAGGTGCTGGTGTACACGCCCGACCAGACCGACCTGTTCGCCCGCATCTGCGGCTACTTCGAGCAGGCCGGCTTCAGCATCCTTGACGCCAAGATCCACACGGCCAGCAACGGCTACGCGCTCGACACCTTCCAGGTCGTGACGGCGATGCTGCCGGAGCACTACCGCGAGCTGTGCAGCATGGTCGAGAACGACCTGGCCGGCACCATCGCGGCCGCCGGGCCGCTGCCGGCGCCGAGCCGCGGCCGCGTGTCGCGCCGGGTGCGCAGCTTCCCGGTGCCGCCGCGCGTCGACCTGCGGCCGGACGAGAAGGCGCAGCGCTGGCTGCTGTCGATCTCGGCCAGCGACCGCGTCGGCCTGCTCTATTCGGTGGCGCGGGTGCTGGCGCAGCACAATCTCAACCTGCAGCTGGCCAAGGTCAGCACGCTGGGCGAGCGGGTGGAAGACACCTTCCTCATCGACGGGCCCGAACTGCAGCAGAACCGCGCGCAGATCGAGATCGAGACCGAGCTGCTGCAGGCGATCACCGCCTGAGCGCGATCAGCGGCGATCGCTTCCCCGGCTGCGCGAGTTGCGCATGGGGCCCACCTTGCGGCGCATCAGCTTGAGCAGCACCAGCATCACCGCGGCGCCGGCCACGCCCATGGCCAGCGACATGCCGTTGAAGCCCGGCGCGTTGCCGAGGACGGAAGGCAGGAATTCGCCGCCGATGAAGGCGCCGAAGATGCCGACGCAGACTTCCTCGACGCGCACGGCGCGGCTGGCGCTGCCCATGAGGAAGCCGGCCAGCAGGCCGGTGCAGGCGCCGACGGCGCACCAGATGAAAGGATTGATGCTTGCTCCATGCCATGGACGGCCATGGATCGGCCCATGGTGACAGCAATCCTCGCGGCCCCTCACGTTTATTCGTACGCAAATCCCTTAGCTGCCCCGCGCTCCAAGGGTAAACCCGCGCGTTAACATAGGCGGTTACGGCCGAGCAGGGCCGTTTTCGCATTTCACGAGGACCCCAGATGTTGAAGACCACCGCGCGCCGCGCCTTCGTGCTGCTGGCCGTCGCCGCAGCCACCAGCGCCTTCGCCCAGAAATCCGCTCCCGCCGCCGCGGCACCGGCCGCCGCGTGGCCGACCAAGCCCGTGCGCATCATCGTCGGCTTCCCGGGCGGCTCGACGCCCGACCTGGTCGCCCGCACCATCGCCGAGCCGCTGTCGAAGGCGCTGGGCCAGCCCGTGATCGTCGAGAACCGCGTCGGCGCGGGCGGCAACATCGCCGGCGACGTCGTGGCCAAGGCCACCGACGACCACACCATCGGCGTGATGATCAACGGCAACATGACGATCGCCAAGCTGCTGAACCCGGCGGTGCCGTTCGACCCGCTGAAGGCGTTCCAGCCCCTCAGCCTGATCGGCACCGCGCCGCTGCTGCTGACCGCGCCCGCCAACGCGCCGTTCAACAATGCGCAGGAGTTCTTCCCCGGCCGCCCGCAACGGCGGCACCAAGTGGAGCTACGGCTCGCCGGGCGTGGGCACCGTGGGCCACATCGGCATGGAACTGCTCAAGACCAAGACCAACATGGACCCGGTGCACGTGCCGTACCCGGGCAACCCGCAGGTCATCCGTGGCGCTGATCACCAACCAGATCCAGCTCTCGCTGCTGCCGCCCGCGCTGGCCAACGCGCAGATCAAGGCCGGCAAGCTCAAGGCCGTCGGCGTAACCTCGCTGAGCCGCAGCCCGCTGGTGCCCGAGTTCCCCAGCCTCAACGAGGAAGGCGTGCGCGGCTTCCAGCTCGAGATCTGGACCGCCGCCGCGGCGCCCGCTTCCATGCCCAAGCCGATCGCGGCCAAGCTGTCGGCGCTGATCTCGCAGGTCGCCCGCACGCCGGAAGTGCGCCAGAAGCTGTTCCAGCAGGGCTGGCAGGTCGCCGGCACCTCCGCCGAAGGCCTGGCCAACCGCATCAAGAACGACACCAACGTGCTGGGCGGCATCATCATGATGCGCGGCATCAAGGCCGAATAAGCCGGCCGAAGGGTGCGTTCGGTCACCGTGGCCGGACGCACTGGGGCACTGGCCGCGCCGGTGTCCGGGGCGCACTCTCGGGCATCCGGGAGGTGCCCATGGTGACCCTGCTCTCGCAAGCCTACGACGTCTGGCTCACCGCCTTGCCGGGGCTGGCCGTCCGGGCCCTGCTGCCGTCCACCGCCGCCGGCCTGGTGCTCGTGCTGGCGGTGCTGTTCGTGCAGCACCTGCTGCTCGCCGCCCTGCTGGTGACCGGCGCGCGCGGGCTGCGGGCCGCGCTTCAGTCGTCGTCGCCGGCGTCCAGCCCGGGGAACAGCACGTCGGTGAAGCCGAACTGGCTGAAGTCCCGCACCCGCATCGGGTAGAGCTTGCCCACCGTGGTCGCACTCGTGCTGCACCACCCGCGCGTGGAAGCCTTCCGCCTCGCGCTCGATGCGCCGTCCGCGCTCGTCGAAGCCGGTGTAGAGGATGCGGCGCCAGCGCGGCACCACGCCGCGCAGCCCGGGCACGGACAGGCAGCCTTCCCAGCCCTCTTCCTCCTCGGCGCCGATCGGCATGATCACCGGATTGATGAGCACCGTGCGCGGCACGACGGGCGCATCGGGGTAGCGCGGATTCGGCGCGTCGGTGCCGAAGATCACCAGCTGCAGGTCTTCGCCGATCTGCGGCGCGGCCAGGCCGGCGCCGTTGGCGGCCTTCATGGTGTCGCGCATGTCTTCGAGCAGCGCGTGGAGCGCGGGCGTGTCGAAAGTCTCCACGGGTTTCGCGACGCGTAGGAGACGGGCGTCGCCCATCTTCAGAATTTCACGGACGGTCATGCGCACGAGCATACCGCCCGGCCCGGCCCACTGCTGGTATCGTGCGTCGATGCAGACAGGCACCCCGGAACCCCTCCCGCAACTGACGGGCGCCGCCCGCTACGCCATGCTGGCGCTGGCCGGCTTGTTCCTCCTCCTCGGGCGTCATCGGCATCTTCCTGCCCGTGATGCCGACGGTGCCCTTCCTGCTGGTGGCTGCGTGGGCGGCGGCGCGCTGCTCGCCGGCCCTGCACGACTGGCTGCACAACCATCCGCGCTTCGGGCGCCAGCTTTGCGACTGGCGCGACGGCGGCGTCGTGCCGCGCCGCGCCAAGTGGCTTGCCACGATCATGATGTCGTGCAGCAGCGTCTTCATGCTGCTGTTCGTGCCGCAGAAATGGGCCGTGGGCATCGTCATCGCCATCATGGCGGCGGTGGCGGTGTGGCTCTGGCGCCGGCCCGAGCAGCCGCCGGCCTAGGAGCCTACTTCTTCTTCGCCTGCGCCTCGAGCTGCTTGCCGGTGAGCGCGCCGAGGAAGGCCTCGATGTCCTTGCGGTCGGCCGGTGGAATCTCGCGCCCGAGCTGGTGGCGCCCCATCAGCGCGATAGCCTCGTCCAGCGTGTCGACCGCGCCGTCGTGGAAGTACGGCGCCGTCAGCGCCACGTTGCGCAGCGGCGCCACCCGGAACACGTGCTTGTCCTCCGGCTTCTTCGTCACGGACAGCCGGCCCGGTCGGCGTCGACGATGGCGCCCCGGCCCTTCTTCTCCCGGTCGCCGAAGTAGTCGCCGATCAGGCCCATCTTCATGAAGCTGTTGCCGCCGACGTTGATTCCGCTGTGGCAGGCGACGCAACCATAGGCCTTGAACTTGTCGTAACCGACCTTTTCCTGCGCCGTGATGGCGTCGTCCTTGCCTTGCAGCCAGTCGTCGAAGCGCGAAGGCGTCACCAGCGACTTCTCGAAGCTCACGATCGCGTGCGACGCGTTCTCCTGCGTCACCGGGTTGTCGCCGCCGTAGGCCGCCCTGAACTGCGCCACCATCGCCGGGTCCGCCGCGAGGACCTGCACCACCTTTGCCCAGTCGTGCGCCATGGTGTCGGCGTTGCCGATGGACCCCTTGATCTGGGCATCGAGGTCCCCGGTGCGGCCGGTCCAGTTCAGGCCCATCGTGTTGTAGCGCACGTTGTAGATCGTCGGCGAGTTGACCGGGCGGATCTTGCCGAAGGCGCTCACCGAGTGCCGGCGCGGGTCGGCGCCGCCGGCGTTGGGCAGGTGGCACGACTGGCACGACACCGAGCCGTCGGCCGAGAAGCGCTTGTCGGCGAACAGCCTTTCGCCCAGCGCCACTTTCGCGGGCTCGACGTCGATCGCCTTTTCCGGCAGCGGCAGGATGGGTTCGCCCTGCCGTGCTCCCTGCGCGCTGACGTAGGCCCGGCCGCCGGCCGCGGCCAGCCACACGAACACCGCCGCGGGTGCCACACGCTTCCCGGACATCATTTTTCCCCGGCAAAAAACTGTTGGCCACTCAGAAGCGCAGGCCGCCGTTGCGGCTGACCACGCCCGTGTCGACGAAGCGCGAGCCGTCGTGACTCTTCTTCGAGAAACTGATCTCGTAGCCGCCGAGGTCGACGCGCTTCATGTCTTCCAGCGCGGCGACGAGGCGCTCGGGCGAGGCGGTGCCGGCGCGGCGCAGGCCTTCGACCAGCACGCGGGCGGCGACGTAGCCTTCCGTGCTGGTGTAGTTGGGCTTGGCGCCGGGCGCGAAAGCCGCCAGGTCGGCCTGGTAGTCCTTGATCAGCTTGAGGTGCGTCCGGGTGGGCGGCGGCAGCACCTGGCTCATGATGAGGCCGGGCCCCTTGTCCTTGAGGTCGTCCATCACCTTCAGTCCCGAGAACGAACTGGTGGCGAACTGGCCGCCGTAACCCTTCTCCCGCATGCCCTGCACCACCTTCACGATGGGCGGGCCGTTGCTGATGAAGATGACGGCCTCCGGGTTGGCCTTCACCAGCGTCTCGACCTGCGCGGTGAAGTCCGTGGCATTGCGGTTCATGGGCACGGCGACGACCGCCTTCAGCTTGGCCGGTCGAGCGCCCCGTGCATGGCCTGCGCGTTCGCCGGCCCGACGTCGTCGAGGTAGGCGACGGCGAAGCGCTTGACGCCGGCCAGCGCCGGTGGCTGACCATCTTCTTCATCTCGTCGTCGTAGCCGGCCCGCGTGTGGAACAGGTTGCGGTGGAACCCGGCGCGGATGCCCATGTTGCCGGTCACCGGCGACAGCATCGGCACGTTCTGCGTGTCCAGTACTTCAGCGTCGCCTCCACGCCCGCGCCGCTGGTGTAGCCGATCAGCGCCGTCACCTTGTCCTGCTCGACCAGCTTGCGGGTGTTGGCGAGGACGTTGTCCTTCTTGCCCCGGTCGTCCTCGGTCAGCAGCTTGAGCGGCCGGCCGTTGATGCCGCCTTCCGCGTTCGCCGCCGTGAAGCAGGCCTCGATGCCCTGCCGGACGTCGGCGCTGTAGCCGGCCCGGCCGCCGGTGAGGCCGGCGCTCTGCCCGACCAGGATGGGCCCGACCGGCGGAACCGCGGACTTCTGGGCGCCGGCGGGAGCGGCCAGCGCCAACCCGAGGCAGAGGGAGGCCAGGACGCGGATCGGGGGAGGCAACCACGGCAACTCCTCGAAGTTGCAGCGCAGTCTCCGGCGGCCGGCTGAGCTTGCCTAGCAGCGAGTTGCTAAGGCCTGTTCAGCAATTCCCTTAGGCCGTCCTCGTCCAGCACGGGTATTTGCAAGGCCTGCGCCTTCTCCAGCTTGCTGCCGGCCTCGGCGCCCGCCACCACGTAGTCGGTCTTCTTGCTGACCGAGCCCGCCACCTTGGCGCCGGCGGCCTCGAGCAGGTCCTTCGCTTCGTCGCGCGAGAGCGTCGGCAAGGTGCCGGTGAGCACCACCGTCTTGCCGGCCAGGGGCTTGGGCGCCTGCGCTTCGGGCTCGCCCTCGGGCCACTGCACGCCGCAGGAACGCAGTTGCTCGATCACTTCGCGGTTGTGCGGCTGCCGGAAGAACGCATGGACGCTCTCCGCCACGATCGGGCCGACGTCGGGCACGGCCAGCAACTGCTCGACGCTTGCATCCATGATCGCGTCGAGCTTGCCGAAGTGGCGCGAGAGGTCGCGCGCAGTCGATTCGCCGACGTGGCGGATGCCCAGCCCGAACAGGAAGCGCGGCAGCGTGGCCTGCTTCGATTGCTCCAGCCCCGCCAGCAGGTTCTGCGCCGATTTCTCGCCCATGCGCTCCAGTGCGACGAGGTTCGCGAGTCCGAGCCGGTACAGGTCGGGCAAGGTGCGAACCACGCCCGCTTCCACCAGCTGGTCCACCAGCTTGTCGCCCAGCCTTCGATGTCCATCGCGCGCCGCTGCGCGAAGTGCAGGATGGCCTGCTTGCGCTGGGCCGGGCACGAGATGCCGCCGGAACAGCGATGGTCGTTGGCGCCCTTCTCCCGCACGACGTCGGCGCCGCACACCGGGCAGTGCGCCGGCATGCGGAAGTTGGGCACGTAGGCCGTGCGCCGGCCGGGCAGCACGCCGACGACTTCCGGGATCACGTCGCCCGCGCGCCGCACGATCACCGTGTCGCCGATGCGCACGTGCTTGCGCCGCAGCTCGAACAGGTTGTGCAGCGTGGCGTTGCTCACGGTGGTGCCGCCGACGAACACCGGCTCCAGCTTGGCGACGGGCGTCAGCTTGCCGGTGCGGCCGACCTGGATGTCGATGCCGCGCAGCAGCGTCGTCTGTTCCTGCGCCGGGTACTTGTGCGCCACGGCCCAGCGCGGTTCGCGCGACTTGAACCCGAGCACCTGCTGCAGCGCCCGGTCGTTCACCTTGTAGACCACGCCGTCGATGTCGAACGGCAGGGCGTCGCGCCGCGCGGCGATGCGCGCGTGGAAAGCGGCCAGCCCCCGGCCACCTTCGACCACGGCGCGGTCGCCGTCGACCGGGAGGCCCATCTTCGCGAGCGCATCCAGCATCGCGGAATGGGTGCCGGGCACATCCCAGCCCTGCACGTCGCCCGGCCATAAGCGAAGAAGCTCAAGGGACGCTGCCGCGCGATGCTCGCGTCGAGCTGGCGCACGATGCCGGCGGCCGCGTTGCGCGGGTTGACGAAGGTCTTGGCCCCGGCTTCGCGCTGGCGTTCGTTCAGCGCCTCGAAGTCGTCTCGGCGCATGAAGACCTCGCCGCGCACCTCGAGCACCGCCGCTTCCACCCGCCTGAGGCGTTTCGGGATCGAGCCGATGGTGCCGACCGTGTGCGTCACGTCTTCGCCGGTCTCGCCATCGCCGCGCGTCGCCGCCTGCTTGAGCTCGCCGCGCTCGTAGCGCAGGTTGATCGCGAGCCCGTCGAACTTCAGCTCGGCCGCGTACGCCACCGGCGGGGCGTCGGCGTCCAGCTTCAGGGCATTGCGCACCGAGGCATCGAACTTCAGCGCGCCCTCGGGCGTGTTGTCGGTCTCGGTCTTGATCGACAGCATGGGCACCGTGTGCCGCACCTTCTCCAGCTTTTTCCAGCACCGCGCCGCCGATGCTCTGCGTGGGCGAGTCGGGCGTCCGCAGCTCCGGATGCGCCTCCTCGAGCATCTGCAGCTCGTTGAACAGCTTGTCGTACTCGGCGTCCGGGATGTCGGGCGCGTCCAGCACGTAGTACTGGTGGGCGTGGTGGCGCAGCTGCTCGCGCAACCGGTCCGCGCGCTGCTGGAGGGTGGCGTCAGCCGGCATGGCGCTTCAGGAGAACAGCCGCCGCGCCTGCGGCGACCCCGCCGACAGGTCGCGCGCGTCCAGCGTGTCGTACAGGCTTTCGGGTCGGCGCCGATCGCGTCCAGCGCCTCGGGCGGGATCACGCGGCCGTCGTCATCGGTGATCAGGCCGTCCATGGCGGCGGCCAGCGCGATGGCGGCGTCGCGCATGCGCACGAAGGGTTGTTCGCTGCGCGGCACCTGCGGCACGTCGAGGCTGAGGGTCAGGTCCCGGATCGCGGTCTGCGTCGGGTCGTCCGCCATCGCGGCCTGCGTGGAGAACGACAGCCCGAGGATCGGCGAGCCGCCCGGCACCGCCGCCGGCAGCACCATGCGGCCCGGGATGGCGCCGGCCACGAAGCCGCAACGGGCCGCGTGCTGCTGCACGTAGCCGGGGCTCCAGGCGGCGTTGCGGGCGCGCAGGGTGAATCCGAGCTGGGCGTCGTGCGTGCTGGCGAACTGGTCGAGCTCGCGGGCACGGGCGACCTCGTCCCGCATCTCGGGGAACTCGGCCGCGCCGTTGAGGGCGTCGGCGAAGGCCTGCGCCTTCATCACGAACTCGGAGTATTCGATCTCGTTCAGCGCGCCGTTGCGGTTGGCCAGTTGCACGCCGGCCTGGAAGGCGGCGTAGCGCTGGCCGGCGCGTGGCGTTTCCCACTCGCCGCTCACGCCGTTGCGGCCTTCGATGGCGAAAGGCTTGCTGCCGGCGCGGCGCGTCGGCGGCAGCGCGGCCAGCGCCGCTTCTCCGGAAACCGCTGCGTCGACCGCGATGGCGGCCAGCACGTCGATCAGCCCATCCAGCCCGGGCTTTTTCTCGGGCAGCGGCAAGGGCGCGAGGGGCGCGTCGTCGAACACCGGTTCGGCGCGTTCGGGCTCGCCCTCGGGTTGCGGGGGCAGCGGCGCCGGCGCCTCGGGCTGGCGCGGCGTGTTGCGGCGGGTGGTCCAGGCGTTCCGGCGACCAGGGCCGCCAGCAACAAGCCGCCGATGATGGCCAGGCCTACGGTGAAACTGCTCATGCGGCTTCGGCCAGCGACCGGCGGCTTCCATGTCGACGGCGACGATGCGCGAGACGCCCTGCTCCTGCATCGTCACCCCGATCAGCTGCTCGGCCATCTCCATCGCGATCTTGTTGTGGCTGATGAAGAGGAACTGCGTTTCCTTGCTCATGCTGCTCACCAGCTTGGCGTAGCGTTCGGTGTTGGCGTCGTCCAGCGGCGCATCGACCTCGTCGAGCAGGCAGAACGGCGCGGGGTTCAGCTGGAAGATCGCGAACACCAGCGCGATGGCCGTCAGCGCCTCTCGCCGCCGGACAGCAGGTGGATGGTCGCGTTCTTCTTGCCGGGCGGCTGCGCCATCACCTGCACGCCGGAATCGAGGATCTCCTCGCCGGTCATCACGAGCTTGGCGTTGCCGCCGCCGAACAGCTCCGGGAACATGCGGCTGAAGTGGTCGTTGACGGTCTGGAAGGTGCTGCCCAGCAGGTCGCGGGTTTCGCCGTCGATCTTGCGGATGGCGTCTTCCGGGGTGGTCATGGCTTCGTTCAGGTCGGCCGACTGCGCGTCGAGGAACTGCTTGCGCTCGCGGGCGGTGCTCAGTTCTTCCAGCGCGGCCAGGTTGACCGCGCCCAGCGCCGCGACCTCGCGGTGCAGGCGGTCGATTTCGCCCTGCAGGCCCGAGAGGCGGACGTTGCCGTCGGCCACGGATTTCGCCACCGCCTCCGGTCGGCCTGGTTGTCTGCGAGCAGCTGCGTGTACTGCTCGAGGCCCGGGCGCGCGGCCTGCTCCTTGAGCTGCAGGTCGGTGATGCGCTGGCGCAGCGGGTCGAGCGCACGTTCGAGCTGCAGCCGGCGTTCGTCGCTGGCGCGCAGCTTGGCGGTGAGGTCGTCGTATTCGCTGCGCTTGGCGCCCAGCGCCTGCTCGCGCTCGGCCTTCAGCGACAGCGCCGACTGCAGCCCGGCCCGGGCCGCTGCATCGGTCAGCCGGGTCAGTTCGACCTGCGCGCGCTCTTCTTCCGTGGCCAGCGATGCCGCCTGCTGCGTCGCGGTTTCGATCGCGCGCTGCAGCTCGCCGCGGCGCGCTTCCAGCGCGCGCTGCGCGAACTGCGCCTCCTGCGCCTGGCGTTCCGGCTGCGCTGCTGCTCGCGCGATGCGGCCACCTTGCGCTCGGCCTCGATCACGCGCTCGTCGAGCTGCGCATGCCGCTCCCGGCTGTCGGCCAGCTGCATGTCGAGCTCTTCGAAGCGCCCTTCGGCGGCGACGCGGCGCTCCTGCAATTCTTCCAGCAACGCGTCAACCTCGGCCGGTCGCCGCTGATCTGCGCGCTGCGCGCCGGGGTCTGCTCGGCCAGCTGCGTCAGGCGCAGCGTCTCGACCTGCAGTTCGTGGGCGCGGCCCTGGTGTTCGGCGGCTTCGCGCCGCGCGGTCATCAGCCGCTGCGAGGCGTCGCTGTAGGCGGCTTCGGCGCGCACCAGCGCCGAACGCGCTTCCTCGGCGATCAGCGATTGCGCGCGCAACTGCTTCTCGAGGTTCTCGATCTCCTGCTGCCGCGCGAGCAGGCCGGCCTGCTCGGAATCCTGCGCATAGAAGCTGACGCTGTGCGCCGTGACGGCATGGCCGGACTTCACGTAGATGGCTTCGCCGGGCTGCAGCTTGTCGCGCGCCGCCATCGCGTCTTCCAGCGTGTCCGCCGTGAAGCAGCCGTGCAGCCAGTCGACCAGCAGCGCCTTCTGCCCGGCGTCGTTCAGGCGCAGCAGGTCGGCCAGCCGCGGCAGGGCCCCGGCTGCTTCCGGCACGCCCGCGGCGGGCGGGTGGTAGAAGGCCAGCTTGGCGGGCGGCGGGTCGGCGGCGAAGGCGCGGACCATTTCGATGCGCGAGACTTCCAGCGCGCCCATGCGTTCGCGCAGCGCCGCTTCCAGCGCGTTCTCCCAGCCTTGCTCGATGTGGATGCGGCTCCACAGGCCCTGCAGGCCGCCGAGGCCATGCCCGGCCAGCCGGGGCTGCAGCTTGCCGTCGGTGCGGACCTTTTCCTGCAGCGCCTTCAGCGCTTCCATCCGCGCCGACAAATCGGCCTGGCGCGCGCTCTGCGTGTTCACGTCCTGCTGCTTGGCCCGGCGGTCTTCGTCGAGCTGCGGCACCTGCTCCTGCAACTCGTGCAGGCGGGCATCGGAGGTTTCGGCCGCCTCCTGCGCAGCGGCCAGCTGCGCCTGCAGGTTCGCCAGCCGCACCTCGTCGGGCGCGTTGAGCGCATTGCGGTCGGTCTCCAGCCGCTCGCGCCGCTGGTTCAGCTGCCGCGACTGCTCCTCGATGTTGCGCTGGTCGGCGGCCAGCACCGGATCTGCTGCTGGACTTGCGTCACGGCGCCGCGCTGCTCGTTGGCACGGGCCTGCGCCTGCCGCAGCGCCTCTTCCGTCGGGCATCTCCATGCCCTGCTCCTCGACCTGCGCGGCCAGCAGCGTCGCGCGCTCCTCGGCGTCGACGCCCATCGCGGCCAGGTTCTCGGTCTCGGCGAGCGCCTCGTCCTTGCGGGTCGCCCACTGCGCGACCTGCTCCTTGAGCTGCTGCAGCCGCTGTTCGACCCGCTGCCGTCCTTCGACCACGAAGCGGATCTCCGCTTCGAGCCGGCCGACCTCGGCGCTGGCTTCGTACAGGTGCCCCCGGGCTGGTTCACCCGGTCGCCGGCCGCGTAGTGCGCCTGGCGCACCGTCTCGAGTTCGCTCTCGACGTGCCGCAGGTCGGCCACGCGCGCCTCCGTGTCGTTGACCGCTTTATCGGCATCGGCCTTGATGCGGCCCCCCGGTCGTTCTCGGCCTCGGTGCGCTTGAGGAACCAGAGCTGGTGCTGCTTGAGCGTGACGTCGGCCTGCAGCGCGTTGTAGCGCGCCGCGACTTCGGCCTGCTTCTCCAGCTTCTCGAGGTTGGCGTTCAGCTCGCGCAGGATGTCTTCGACCCGCGTGAGGTTCTCGCGGGTGTCGTGCAGGCGGTTCTCGGTTTCGCGGCGGCGTTCCTTGTACTTGGAAACGCCCGCGGCTTCCTCGAGGAACAGGCGCAGCTCTTCCGGCTTGGATTCGATGATCCGGCTGATCGTGCCCCGGCCGATGATGGCGTAGGCGCGCGGCCCGAGGCCGGTGCCCGGGAACACGTCCTGGATGTCGCGCCGGCGGACCGGCTGGTTGTTGATGTAGTAGCTGGACGTGCCGTCGCGCGTCAGCACGCGCTTGACCGCGATCTCGGCGAACTGGCTCCACTGCCCGCCGGCGCGGTGGTCGGCGTTGTCGAACACGAGTTCGACCGACGAGCGCGAGGCCGGCTTGCGGTTGTTGGTGCCGTTGAAGATGACGTCCTGCATCGACTCGCCGCGCAGTTCGCTGGCGCGCGACTCGCCCAGCACCCAGCGCACGGCGTCCATGATGTTGGACTTGCCGCAACCGTTGGGGCCGACCACGCCGACGAGCTGCCCGGGCAGCAGGAAGTTGGTGGGCTCGGCAAAGGACTTGAAACCGGAAAGCTTGATGGAAGTGAGACGCACGACCCCTCGCCTTGATTTGGCTGACGCGAATGAGAACGCCGGCTGGCAGCCGGCGTCCGAATGCGGGAAATCATAACCGCAGCCCCCGGCAGCCCTTCAGCGGCAGCCGCCGCCCGCCACGGCCGAGCTGAACTTCCGGATTAAGCGAAATCCTTCACGCTTGCCTGTCCTACTACAGCACGCAAGAACCCCACGGATGTAACGCACTGCTTACAGTCGGCCACCTTCCACCGAGTGAGCCCATGAACCAGGTCGTTTCGTCCAGCTTCCAGCTGTCCTATGTCTTCATTTCCTTCGCCATTTCGGTGCTGGGATCCTTCGTGGCCCTGACCGCGGCGCGGCGCATCCGCGAGCGCGACGGCCGCATCAGCCTGTTCAACGCCGGCGCCGCCGGCCTGGCGCTCGGCGGCGTCGGCGTCTGGGCCATGCACTTCATCGGCATGCTCGCGCTCAAGCTCGACGTGGCGAGCAGCTACTCGATGCTGGAAACCGGCGTTTCGCTGGTCGCCGCGGTGCTCGCGACTTCCGCCGCGCTGGCGTTCGTCGCCAAGGCGCCCAACCACGTGCCCCGCCTGTTGGGCGCCGGCTTCATGCTGGGGATGGGCGTGGTGGTGATGCACTACCTCGGCATGTTCGGCATGCGCATCGGCGGCTACATCCGCTGGGACTACGGCATCGTCGCCCTGTCCGCGGTGATCGCCGTCGTGGCGGCGACCGCCGCGCTCTGGCTCGCCTTCAACACGGCGACGCTGCGCCTGCGCCTCGCGGCGGCCGTGCTGATGGGCATCGCCGTCTGCGCCATGCACTACACCGGCATGACGGCGGCCGAGTTCATCTGCACCACCGACAACCGCAACGCGCCGCCCCGGGCTTCGGCTACGTGCCGTCGATGGACCTGTACGCCGTGGTGGCCTTCGCCACGCTGGGCATGGCCGCGCTGATCTCGATCGACCAGATGTTCCAGTGGGCCGGCGCGCAGCGCAGCCGGGCCGCCGCCCGGGCCGGCGCGCGCTGAGGAAGCGGCCCCGCGGGGCCGCATCTTCTGGCACAAACGGAGGCATGGCAGGCAGGATCCTGATCGGCGTCTCCGGCTGGCGCTACACCCGTGGCGCGGCCACTTCTACCCCAAGGGACTGGCGCAGGCGCGCGAGCTGGAACACGCCGCGCGCGCCTTCCCCTCGCTGGAGCTGAACGGCTCGTTCTACTCGCTGCAGCGCCCTTCGAGCTACGCGATGTGGCAGCGGCAGACGCCGCGCGGCTTCGTCTTCGCCGTCAAGGGCAGCCGCTACATCACGCACATGCTGCGCCTGCGCAACGTGCGCGTGGCGCTGGCGAACTTCTTCGCCTCGGGCCTGTTCGAGCTGGGCGACAAGCTGGGACCGATCCTCTGGCAGTTCCCGGCCACCATGAAGTTCGACCCGGAACTGTTCGACGCGTTCTTCCGGCTGCTGCCGAAGACCACGCTGAAGGCGGCCGAACTGGCGCTGGAACGCGACGCGCGCCTGGACGGCCGCGAATGCCTGCAGGTGGACCGCAGCCGCCGCCTGCGGCATGCCGTGGAGGTGCGGCACGAGAGCTTCGTCACGCCCGCCTTCATCCGCCTGCTGCGCAAGCACCGCGTCGCCTGTGTGGTCGCCGACACGCCGGAGCCTTGGCCGCTGTACGAGGACGTGACCTCCGACTTCGTCTACATGCGGCTGCACGGCTCGACCGAGCTGTACAACAGCCGCTACAGCACGGAGGAACTGGCGCGCTGGGCGCGCTGCATGCGCGCGTGGTCCGAAGGCGGCCAGCCGGAAGACGCGCGCCTGGTCGCCCCCGGCGATCCGCCGCCCGACTGCGCACGGCGCGATGTCTACTGCTACTTCGACAACACCGACAAGCGGCATGCGCCGGACAACGCGCGGCAGCTGATGGACATGCTGGGGGTGCCGGCCCTCCAGCAAGCCGGCACGCCGGCGCCGGTCAGCCGCCCACGTGCATCGTGAAGGCCGCGCCGTTGTTCAGGCGGCAGGTGCCGGTGCCGAGCGTCGCGTTGTTCATCGTGTAGCGGCAGTTGATGTAGCCGCCGCGGTTGCCCGCACCGTTGGCCACGCCTTCGCGTGACGATCCCGCCGCACGCGTCGCCTCGCCCGTGAAGGTCTCGCCGTTGATCGCCGTGCTGAAGTGGCCGCGGCCGTTCAGGTCGTTGGTCACCACCGCGCCCACCATCCCGTACGGCGTCGCGAGGTCGTTGGCCGGGTACAGCCGGGCGGTGAAGGTCACCGGGCCGGGCGCCGGCACCGGCACGACGTGCACCGCGGGCGCCGGCGAGGCGGGCTGCATCGGGACGACGTAGCAGCCGGCGAGCGTGGCGCCGGCGACGAGCGCGGCGCTCCAGCGGGCGGCAGGCAGGGCGAAGCGGGAGGCGCGACGGGTGGCGTTCATGGGGAACCAGGTGACCCAAGCACATGCTTGTGCGGCGAAATGTGCAGCCACCCGCCGCCGCCCGCTCGGCTTTCTCCGCGAGACCGATCCGCCGCCACCGCCGGTATCGGCAATCGATACCCGCGGGCAAGGATAATCCGCGCATGAATCCCCTGTTGTCCCGCCTGCAGCCCTACCCCTTCGCCCGGCTGCGGGAGCTGTTCGCCGGCGTCACGCCGAACCCCGCGTTGCGCCCCATCAGCCTGGGCATCGGCGAGCCGAAGCACCCCACCCCGGCGTTCATCAAGCAGGCGCTGGCCGGCGCGATGGAGGTGCCGGGGCACGACCTGTCCGGCTATCCGCCCACTGCCGGCACGCAGGAACTGCGGCGCGCCTGCGCCGGCTGGATGCAGCGCCGCTACGGCGTCGCGCTCGACGCCGGCAGCCGGTGCTGCCGGTCAACGGCTCGCGCGAGGCCCTGTTCGCCTTCGCCCGGCCGTCATCGACCCGACCCGGCCGGCCGTGGTCGTCTGCCCCAATCCGTTCTACCAGATCTACGAGGGCGCGGCCCTGCTGGCCGGCGCCGAGCCTTACTACGCGCCGAGCGACCCGGCGCGCAACTTCGCCGTCGACTGGGACAGCGTTCCCGAGGCGACACGGGCGAAGACGCAGTTGCTGTACGTCTGCTCGCCCGGCAACCCCACGGGCGCGGTGATGCCGCTGGACGAGTGGCGCAAGCTGTTCGCGTTGCAGGACCGGCACGGCTTCGTGATCGCCTCGGACGAGTGCTACAGCGAGATCTACTTCCGCGACGAGGCGCCGCTCGGCGGGCTCGAAGCCGCGACGCAGCTGGGTCGCAAGGATTTCCGCGGCCTGGTCGCCTTCACCAGCCTGTCCAAGCGCAGCAACGTGCCCGGCATGCGCAGCGGTTTCGTCGCCGGCGACGCGGCGCTGCTCAAGGACTTCCTGCTCTATCGCACCTACCACGGCAGCGCGATGGCGCCGATCGTCCAGTCGGCCAGCGTGGCGGCCCGGAACGACGAGGCGCACGTGGTCGACAACCGCGAACAGTACCGCCGCAAGTTCGCGCAGGTGACGCCGCTGCTCGAGCAGGTGCTCGACGTGCGCCTGCCCGACGCCGCCTTCTACCTGTGGGCGGGGGTGCGCGGAAGCGACACGGCGTTCGCCCGCGACCTGCTGGCTCAATACAATGTGGTCGTGCTGCCGGGCAGCTTCCGGCCCGCGAGGCGCACGGGTCCAATCCCGGCGCCGGGCGCGTGCGCATGGCGCTGGTGGCCGACACCGCCGAATGCCTCGAAGCCGCGCACCGCATCGTGCAGTTCGTCCAAGGTTCCAACAAGTAGATTTTTCCATGACCCAGCAACTCCAGCAGATCATCGACAACGCGTGGGAGAACCGCGCCAGCCTTTCCGCCGGCCATGCGCCGAAGGAGATCGCGGAAGCGGTCGAACACGTGATCGCGGAACTGAACGTCGGCAAGCTGCGCGTGGCCAGTCGCGAAGCCGTCGGCAAGTGGACGGTGCACCAGTGGATCAAGAAGGCGGTGCTGCTGTCCTTCCGCTTGAACGACAACGTCGTCATGAAGGCCGGCGACCTCGCCTTCTTCGACAAGGTCCCCACCAAGTTCGCGCACCTGACGCCCGAGGAAATGGCCGCCACCGGCGTGCGCGTGGTGCCGCCGGCCGTGGCCCGCCGCGGCAGCTTCATCGCCAAGGGCGCGATCCTCATGCCCAGCTACGTGAACATCGGCGCGTTCGTCGACGAAGGCACCATGGTCGACACCGGGCCACCGTCGGTTCCTGCGCGCAGGTCGGCAAGAACGTCCACCTGTCCGGCGGCGTCGGCCTCGGCGGCGTGCTGGAGCCGCTGCAGGCCAACCCGACCATCATCGAAGACAACTGCTTCATCGGCGCGCGCTCCGAAGTGGTCGAAGGCGTGATCGTCGAAGAGAACTCGGTGATCTCCATGGGTGTGTACATCGGCCAGAGCACGCCCATCTACGACCGCGCCACCGGCGAGACCCACTACGGGCGCGTGCCGGCCGGCTCGGTGGTGATCTCGGGCAGCCTGCCCAAGGACAACGGCCGCTACAACCTGTACGCCGCCATCATCGTCAAGAAGGTGGACGCGAAGACCCGTTCGACCACCAGCCTGAACGACCTGCTGCGCGATTGAGCCAGCCCACCGGCGGAGAGGGAACCCGATGAGCACGATGGAACGCATCCTGCGCCTGATGGCCGAGAAGAAGGCGTCGGACGTCTTCCTGTCGGCCCACTCGCCGGCGCTGATCAAGATCAACGGGCAGTGCCTGCCGATCAACAACCAGCTGCTGCCGCCGGATGCGACGCGCAGCCTGCTGGCGGAGGTTCTCCCCTACCAGCGCATGGAAGAACTGGAGCAGACCGGCGAGCTGAACATGGCGTATGCCATCGCCGGCGTCGGCAACTTCCGCTTCAGCGCCATGCGCCAGCGCGGTACCTATGCGGCCGTCATCCGCTACATCACGACCGACATCCCGCCGCTGGAATCGCTCTCCGTGCCCATGATCCTGGGCGAGCTGATCATGGAAAAGCGCGGCCTGCTGCTGATGGTCGGTTCCACCGGCGCCGGCAAGAGCACCACGCTCGCGTCGATGATGGACTTCCGCAACGAGCGCGTGTCCGGCCACATCCTCACCATCGAAGACCCGGTCGAATTCCTGTTCACCAACAAGAAGTCGGTGGTGAACCAGCGCGAGGTCGGCACCGACACGCAGTCGATGCAGGCGGCGCTGAAGAACGCGCTGCGGCAGGCGCCCGACGTCATCCTGGTCGGCGAAATCCGCGACCGCGAGACGATGTCCGCCGCCATTGCCTACGCGCAGTCGGGCCACCTGTGCCTGGCGACCATGCACGCCAACAACAGCTACCAGGCGCTGAACCGGATCCTGTCGTTCTACCCGGTGGAAGTGCGTCCGACGATGCTGGGCGACCTGCCGCGGCCCTGCGCGCCGTGGTTTCGCAGCGCCTGCTGCGCACCGTCACCGGCGGCCGCGCGCCGGCGGTGGAAGTGCTGCTGAACACCAAGCTGATCGCCGAGCTGATCGAAAAGGGCGACTTCTCCGGCGTCAAGGAGGCGATGGAGAAGTCCATGGCCGAGGGCTCGCAGACCTTCGAGATGGACATCGCGCGCCTGATCATCGACGGCACGGTCGACCGCAAGGAGGGCCTGTCGTACGCCGACTCGCCCACCAACCTGCAATGGCGGCTGCAGAACAGCGCCGCCGGCCTCGCGGCCCCGGAGCAGGAAGACGGCGACGAGATGGACGACGAACCTTCGTTCACCGAAATTACGCTCGACGTGAAGCATTGACGCGATGTCGCAGGCGCTGTACCTCACCGAACAACTGATCGCGCAGCGCCGTCACGCCGGAGGACGGGCAGTGCCAGGCCATCCTGCAGGCGCGCCTGCAGCCGCTGGGGTTCGCATGCGAGACGATCGTGAGCGGGCCCGACGACTTCCGCGTGACCAACCTCTGGGCGAAGCGCGCCGGGCGCAGCGGCCGCACGCTGGTTTTCGCCGGCCACACCGACGTCGTGCCCACCGGCCCGCTGGACCAGTGGAGCAGCGACCCCTTCGTGCCCAGCCACCGCAATGGCCTGCTTTACGGCCGCGGCGCGGCCGACATGAAGACGTCGATCGCCGCCTTCACGGTGGCGTGCGAAGAATTCCCGGCGGCCCACCCCGACCCCGCGCTGGGCATCGCTTTCCCGGTCACCAGCGACGAGGAAGGCCCCAGCGTCGACGGCACGCTGGTGGTGTGCCGCAAGCTCGAGGAACGCGGCGAGAAGCTGGATTTCTGCATTGTCGGCGAGCCCACTTCGGTGGAGAAGCTGGGCGACATGATCAAGAACGGCCGCCGCGGCAGCCTGACCGGCAAGCTCACGGTCAAGGGCGTGCAGGGCCACATCGCCTACCCGCAGCTCGCGAAGAACCCGATCCACCTGCCTTGCCAGCGCTCGACGAACTCGCCCGCACGGAATGGGACCGCGGCAACGACTTCTTCCCGCCGACCAGCTGGCAGATCAGCAACATCCATGGCGGCACCGGCGCGGGCAACATCATTCCCGGCACGGTGGTGATCGACTTCAACTTCCGCTTCGCCAGCGTGTCGACGGCCGAGCAGTTGCAGCAGCGCGTGCACGCGGTGCTCGACCGGCACGGACTCGACTACGAAATGCGCTGGGTCGTGGGCGGCCAGCCCTTCCTCACCACGCCCGGCGAACTGGTGGGCGCGGTGCAGGCCGCGATCCGCGCCGAGACCGGCGTCGAGACCGAGCTCTCCACCACCGGCGGCACCAGCGACGGCCGCTTCATCTCGCGCATCTGCCCGCAGGTGATCGAGTTCGGGCCGCTCAACGCCAGCATCCACAAGATCGACGAGCACGTGCGGGTGGCGGACATCGACCCGCTGAAGAACATCTACCGGCGCACGCTGGAAGAGCTCGAGCGGGTGGCATGAAGCTGATCGAGGCGGTGGAAGCGGCGGCGCGCGAGCTCGAGGCGGCCGGCGTCGGCTTCGGCCATGGCACCACCAACGCCTTTGACGAAGCGGCGTGGCTGGTGTTGTGGAGCCAGTGCCTGCCGCTGGACGAACTCGACCAGCACGCCGAGCAGGAGCTGCACGACGAGGAGCAGGACGAGATCCATGCGCTCATCGAGCAGCGGATCGAAAGCCGCAAACCCGCCGCGTACTTGACCCGCGAGGCCTGGCTGCAAGGCGTGCCGTTCTACGTCGACGAGCGCGCCATCGTGCCGCGCAGCTTCATCGCCGAACTGGTCGCCGACGGCGCGATCGACCCGTGGCTCGGCGAGCACACGCAACGGGTGCTGGACCTGTGCACCGGCAACGGCAGCCTGGCGGTGCTGGCAGCAATGGCCTATCCGGACATCACGGTCGACGCGGCCGACATCTCGCTCGACGCGCTGGCCGTGGCGCAGGTCAACGTCGACAAGCACCGATTGCAGGACCGCATCACGCTGGTCGAATCCGACGGCCTGGCCGCCCTGCCGGGGCCTTACGACTGGTGCTGTGCAACCCGCCGTACGTCAACGCCGCCAGCATGGCGCAGTTGCCGCCCGAGTACCAGGCCGAGCCGGTGCTGGCGCTGGCGGGTGGGGAGGACGGCATGGATTTCATCCGGCAACTGCTGCGCGATCTGCCGTCGCGGCTGGCGGAGCACGGCGTGCTGGTGCTGGAGATCGGCAACGAGCGCGTGAATTTCGAAGCGGCGTTTCCGCAACTGGAAGCGGTGTGGCTGGAGACGAGCGCGGGGAAGACCGGTGCTGCTGCTGACCCGCGAAGCACTGATTTCCTGACGACCGGGACCGTAGAACCGGCGGAGCGCCTGCCGCGGGCTGTACGCAGAGGACGCGAAGGATTCGCAGAGGACGCAGAAAAGGCAAAGAAAACTTCAAAGGTCTTCGGTTCCCTTTTGCGACTTCTGCGCAACCTCTGCGTCCTCTGCGTACGGCCCGCCGCAGGCGCTCTGTCCCTCGCCCCCAGCACCATCTTTGCTGCAGTGCGAAAATGCGCGGATCTATGACCCGTGACCTGTCCACCCGCATCCTGCACGCCGACCGCCAGGCCGGCATCGAGCACGGAGCCACCCACAAGCCCCTGCACGTAGCCACCGGCTACGGCTATGAGCGTGCCGAAGACCTCACCGCCGTGTTCCGGGGCGACAAGAGCGGCTACGTCTACGGTCGCCGTGGCAACCCCACCACCGCGGCCCCGAAGCCAAGATCACCCTGATGGAGGAAGCCGTCGGCACGGTGAGCTTCGCCACCGGCATGGCGGCCATCATCTCCACGATGACGGCGCTGCTGCAGCGCGGCGACCACGTGGTGGCCAGCCGCTTCCTGTTCGGCAACACCGCGAGCTGGTTCAACACGCTGTCCAACCCGGGCGTCGAGGTGACGCTGGTCGACGCCACCGAAGCGGCCAACGTCGAACAGGCGCTGCGCCCGCAGACCCGCATGGTGTTCGTCGAGACCATCGCCAATCCGCGCACGCAGGTGGCCGACCTCGCCGGCATCGGCAAGCTGTGCAACGCGCGCGGCATCGTCTACATCGTCGACAACACGCTGACCACGCCGCACCTGTTCCGCGGCAAGGCCGTGGGCGCCTCGCTGGTGATCCATTCGCTGTCCAAGGGCATCTGCGGCCACGGCAATGCGCTTGGCGGCTCGGTCTCCGACACCGGCCTGTTCGACTGGAGCGCCTACCCCAACCTGCTGCCCGCCTACCGCAAGGGCGCGCAGGCCAACTGGGGCCTGCTGCAGATCCGCAAGAAGGGCCTGCGCGACCTGGGCGGCACGCTGAGTGCCGAACACGGCCACCGCATCGCCACCGGCGCCGAGACGCTGACGCTGCGCATGGAGCGCGTGTGCGCAAACGCCCTAGCGCTGGCGCGCTGGCTCGAAGCCTGTCCGCTGGTCTCGAAGGTGCACTACCCCGGCTTGGCGAGCCATGCGCAGCACGAGCGCGCGGCCTCGCTGTTCCGCTCCTTCGGCGGCCTGCTCAGCTTCGAGACGGTCGACGGCGTGGACCCGTTCGACGTGCTCAACGGCCTGCAGCTCGTGATCAAGTCCAGCCACCTCGGCGACAACCGCACGCTGGCCCTGCCGGCCGCGCGCACCATCTTCTGGGAGATGGGCGAAGAGATGCGCCGCAGCATGGACATCGCCGAATCGCTGATCCGCGTGTCGCTGGGCATCGAGGCGACGGCGGACCTGCTCGACGACTTCGAGCAGGCCTTCCAGAAGCTGGAAGCCGCCCAGTGATCCAGCTTCGCAACGTGACCTTGCGCCGCGGCGCCAAGGTGCTCCCGGACAAGGTTTCCGTCACCATCAACCCCGGCGAGTCGGTCGGCCCGGTCGGGCGCAACGGCGCCGGCAAGTCCACGCTGTTCGCGCTGCTCAATGGCACCCTGCACGAGGACGGCGGCGATTTCTCGCTGCCCGCGCACTGGCAGATGGCGCAGGTCGAGCAGCACATGCCCGAGACCGAACAGCCCGCCACCGACTTCGTGCTGGCCGGCGACACGCGGCTGGCCGCGCTGCGCGAGCAGCTCACGGCCGCCGAGGACAGCGGCGACGGCATGGCCATCGCCCATGTCTATTCCGACCTGGCCGATGCGGGCGAGCACGACGCGGTGCCGCGCGCGCAGGCGCTGATCCTCGGCCTCGGCTTCCGGGTCGACGAGCTGTACAAGCCGGTCAACAGCTTCTCCGGCGGCTGGCGCATGCGCCTGCAACTGGCGCGCGCGCTGATGTGCCCGTCCGACCTCCTGCTGCTCGACGAGCCGACCAACCACCGGACCTCGACGCCCCGGTCTGGCTCGAATCGTGGCTGCAACGCTATGCCGGCACGCTGGTGGTGATCAGCCACGACCGCGAATTCCTCGACGCCGTCACCAAGGTCACGCTGCACATCGACGCGCAGCAGCTCACCCGCTACGGCAGCAACTACAGCGGCTTCGAGACCTTGCGCGCGCAGCAGATGGAGCTGCAGCAGGCCGCCTTCTCCAAGCAGCAGGACAAGATCGCGCACCTGCAGAAGTTCATCGACCGCTTCAAGGCAAAAGCCAGCAAGGCCAAGCAGGCGCAGAGCCGCGTCAAGGCGCTGGAACGGATGGAGAAGATCGCGCCGCTGCTGGCGGACGCGGAGTTCACCTTCGAGTTCAAGGAGCCGGCCAACCTGCCGAACCCGATGCTGTCGATCACCGACGCCGACTTCGGCTACCGGATGGAAGACGCGCCGGCGAAGACGATCCTGCGCGGCGTGAACCGCTCGGTCATGGCCGGACAGCGCATCGGCATCCTGGGCGCCAACGGCCGGGGCAAGTCGACGCTGGTGAAGACCATCGCGCGCACGATGCCGCCGCTGGCCGGCAACATCACCGAAGGCAAGGGCCGGCGATCGGCTACTTCGCGCAGCAGGAACTCGATGTGCTGCGGCCGCAGGACACGCCGCTGGAGCACATGATCCGGCTGGCGCGCGAAGTGACGGTGCCGGGCCGGCCGGCCGCGAGCAGGACCTGCGCAGCTTCCTCGGCCAGTTCCTCTTCTCGGGCGACATGGTCAAGCAGGCCGTGGGCACCATGAGCGGCGGCGAGAAGGCGCGGCTGGTGCTGGCGATGATCGTGTGGCAGCGCCCGAACCTGCTGCTGCTCGACGAGCCGACCAACCACTGGACCTGGCCACGCGCGAAGCGCTGGCGATGGCGCTCAACGAGTTCGAAGGCACGGTGATGCTGGTCAGCCACGACCGCGCGCTGCTGCGCTCGGTGTGCGACGAATTCTGGATGGTCGGCCGTGGCGGTATCGCGCCCTTCGACGGCGACCTCGACGACTACCAGCGCTACCTGCTGGACGAAGCCAAGCGGCTGCGCGAGCAGGCCAAGCTCGACGCGGCCGCCGAGCCGGTCGTCGTGGCCGCGCCGGCGCCGACGCCCGCCCCCGCGGAGCCGCGCGCCAATCCGCAGGACCAGCGCAAGCAGCAGGCGCAGCAGCGGCAGCAGCTCGCCGCCAGGCTCAAGCCGATCCGCAAGGACCGGAGAACGCCGAGAAGCGCATCGCCGTCCTCGAGCAGGAGAAGGCCGCGCTGGAGGCCCGCATGGCGACACCGCTCCCGGCGGCGGAGATCGCGGACGCGGGCCGGCGTCTCAAGGCAGCGACCGACGAGCTCGCACAGCTGGAAGAGCGCTGGATGGAACTGTCCGGGACGATCGAGGCCGCCGAGGCCGAGAGCGCGAGCTGATGCCCAACGCGCTGCAGCTGGCCGCCGGCGACCCCGACCTGCTCGCCGCGGTGCAGCGGGCGCGCAAGCTGCTCAACCGCCGTGCCCTGGTGGGGGCCGCGGCCAGCGCGGTGCCGGTGCCGGGCCCGGACTTCCTGGTGGACGCGGCGCTGCTTTCGAAGCTGCTGCCCGCGATCAACGCCGAGTTCGGCCTGACCCCGGAGCAGCTCGAGAAGCTCCCGCAGCGCCAGCGCGACGACGTCGAGAAAGCCGTCGGCGTGGTCGGCTCGATGGTGATCGGCAAGTTCATCACGCGCGACCTCGTGATCAAGGTGGCCGCCGCCGTGGGCCGCCGCATCACGATCCAGCAGGCCGCCAAGTACGTGCCGCTGGCCGGCCGGCCGTGTCCGCCGCCATCGGCTACACCGCGATCCGCTATCTCGGCGAGCAGCACATCAAGGACTGCATCGCCGTGTGCCGCGCGGCGCACCTGCAATTGCCGGCGCCGGAGCCGGCGGTCGCGCCGCCCAAGCCGCTGGCCGGCCGCACCTGGCTGCCCGGGAAGCGCTAGTTCACCGGCCTGTCGGCCGTGTCGTACAGGGCGCGGGTAGATCCCCCGCCAGACACGGCCGTGCACGGGTTCACCATCGCGCCATGGATCCCCGCTGGCAACCCCACCTCGGCGCCGTGCAACCGGCGCAAGCTGCAGACAACCTCGAAGCCTCCGACCTGCTCGCCCACGGCTGGCACGCGGAGCATGACGAATGCTGGATCGCCGCCGACGGCCGGGCGTCGCGCATGGTCTCGCTGGACACCGGGCGCGCGCTGCGCGACCGCACCGGATTCGTCCGGGCGCGCTTGCAGCCGCAGCGCTGAACCTCAACCCGCCGACAGTCCCCCGCTGCGCTTCATGCGGCGCTCCACCGCTGCTTCCAGCACGTGGCCGGCGCCGGCCGGCGTTGCGAGCGTGAAGCGGTCGCGCGCCCGCGTGATGCCGGTGTAGACCAGCTCCCGCGTCAGGACCCGGCTCATGCGGTCGGGCAGCACCCGGGCGGCGTGGGGTGAACTCGGAGCCCTGCGATTTGTGCACGGTCATCGCGAAGACGGTGTCCACCGCCTGCAGGCGGCTTGGCAGCACCCAGCGCACCCCGCGCGCGTCGGCCGACGGAAAGGCCACGCGCTGCATCCAGCCCGCCTCGCCGGGCATCTGCAGCGTGATGCCGACGTCGCCGTTCATGAGCCCGAGGCCGTAGTCGTTGCGCGTGACCATCACCGGCCGGCCCGGTACCAGCCGTGGTCGCCGCCGGTGAGCCCTTGCGCGTGCAGCATCGCCGCGATGCGGTGGTTCAGCCGCTCGACACCGAAAGGTCCGCGGCGCACCGCGCACAGCAACTGGAACTGGCCGAACCCTGCGAGCACGTCCCCGGCCCAGTGGTCGAAGGCGTCCTCCGGTGCGTCGGCAGGGGGTTGGCCGGCGCGCATGCGTTCCGGGTAGGCACGGTAGCCGCCATCGACCGCGAGCCGCCGCAGCGTCGCGTCGCCCGCCTCGATCTCGGCAAACCCGAGGTCGGCGGATGGCGTGGCCACCAGCCTGCGCAGCGTGGCGACATCGCCCTCGTTCACCGCCTCGGCGAGCCGGCCGATGCCGCTGTCCCGGCTGAAGCGATGGCTCTTGCGCAGCTTCACCACCGCCTGGTCGAGCGGCTCGCCCGCCTTGTCGACCAGGCGCGCCGGCACGCTTTCGCCGGTCACCTCCAGCACCCAGTCGCGCGTCGCCGGCAGGTAGTGGCCCCGGTCCGCGCGACGGCACAGCTCGCCGAGCACGGCGCCCGCCTCCACCGAGGCGAGCTGGTCCTTGTCGCCCAGCAGCACCAGGCGCGCGTCGGCGGGCAATGCGGCCAGCACCGCCGCCATCATCTCCAGGTCGACCATCGACGCTTCGTCGAGCACCAGCACGTCGACCGGCAAGGGATTGCGGGCGTGGTGTTTGAAGTGGCGCGTGCCGGGCAGGCTGCCCAGCAGCCGGTGGACCGTGGTGACGGCGGTCGGGATGGCGGCGCGCGGCGCGTCGTCCAGCGGCAGCCGGGACACGGCGCCCGCGATCGAATCGTTCAGCCGCGCCGCGGCCTTGCCTGTCGGCGCGGCCAGCCGGATGCGCAGCCGCCGCCCGGTGCCGTCGGCGCCCAGCGCAAGCTGCTGCAGCACCGCGAGCAGCCGCACCACCGTGGTCGTCTTGCCGGTCCCGGGCCCGCCGGTGACGATGCCGAAGGCGGAGCGTGCCGCCAGCGCGCACGCCACCTTCTGCCACTCGGTCGCGTCGGCTTCGTCGCCGCTGAGCTGCCGGGGAAAAAGCGTCTCCAGCGCGGCGCGCAACGCCGGGAGTTGCGCATCCGCGATCGCCGCGGGGCGCGCGAGCCGCTGCGCAATGGCGGCGCGCACGGAGCGCTCGTGCTCCCAGTACCGCCGCAGGTAGAGGCGCGTGCCAGCCAGCACGAGCGGCGTGGCGCCCTCCCCGCCCGCCACCAGCCGCGGGTGGCGCAAGGCCGCCTGCCATTGCGCGAGCCGGACGCGGGCCAGCAGGTCGGCGGGGGTGGTGTCGGGCGCGTCTTCCGGCGCATCGCCATCGTCCTCGGGCGGCAGCGCCAGCGCCTCGGCGGCGTCGGCAAGCGCCGCCTGCAGGTCGAGGCACACGTGGCCGCGTCCGAGCTGGTGGCTGGCCAGCGCCGCGGCGAGCAGCAGCAGCGGATCGGCGTCGGGCGCCTCGCGGGCGAGGAACGCGGCGAAGCCGTGGTCGAGGGCGCGCAGCCAGCCGGCCTCCACCCAGCTCTCGAGTTGCGCGAGCATCGTGGCCGGCGTCATGCAGCCACCTCGGCAGGGGCACCGGTGAACAGCGCGTCCAGCGCGTCCATCAGCGCGCGCGGCGGCCGCTCCAGGTGCAGCCCTTGCGACGGCGCGGCGTGGCCGCGCAGGAAGACGTAGACCGCGCCGCCGACATGCCGGTCGTAGGCGTAGCCGGGCAGCCGCGCCCGCAGCAGCCGGTGCAGCGCGAACACGTACAACACGTACTGCAATTCATAGCGGTGGCGCAGCACCTCGGCGCGCATCGCCTCCGGCGTGTAGTCGGCGTCGGCGGGCCCGAGGCGGTTGCTCTTGTAGTCGGCGACGTAGTAACGGCCTTCGTGGGCGAACACCAGGTCGATGAAGCCCTTGAGCATGCCGTTGAGCTGGTTGGGCTCCAGCGCGGGCCGCGCGGCGCCGCCGAGCGTGTGCGCGGTGACCAGCCAGTCGAGCGCGCGCGCATCCACGTGCGTCGCCGAGAACCAGAACTCCATCTCGACCTGCATCTCCTGCAGGTTGGCGGGCGCCACCGGTGCGGCCTGCGGCGACAGCGCGCGCAGGTCCAGCGGCTGCGCCACCCAGCGCGTGAGCCAGTCGGCCAGCGGCTGCGCCCATGCGCTCCAGCCGCGGGGCGCGCAGCGGCGTGCGACGGTCGCAGCCACCTCCTGCGGCGCATCGCGCAGGCTGGCGAAGCCTTCGCGCCCGGCCCACTCCAGCAGTCCGTGCAGGAAGCTGCCCGGGCCCGGTCCGCGCGGAAAGTCGTGGAGCGAGCCGGCAGCGGGTTCTGACGCCGCCGGCGGTTCGTCGTCCACTTCGTCGCGGCTCTCCGGTACGTCGCCTCGGCCGCGGTTTCCGGAACCCGCGCCTCGCTGACCGCGCCGTCGACGGCCACCTTGAGCGCGGAATAGCTGGCGATCCACCGGGGCTCGCGCTCCGCGTGCGCCAGCAGGGGCGCGCGCGCCAACGCGATGCTGCCGTCCGCGGCCACGTAGCGCTCGCCTTGCGGCTGCGGCGCCGGCGCCACGGCGATGGCCGGGCAGTCGCCGAGCACCGCCTGCAGCGTGGCAGCGACGGTGCCGGGACGGACCGACAGGCCGCCGCCAAGGAGGTAGCCGACCGCGGAACGCTCGAGGTTCTTCAGGGGCGCCACACCGATCCAGCAGGCGAAGCGCGCGCGCGTCAGCGCGACGTACAGCTTGCGCAGGTCTTCGCCGAGCCGTTCGCGGTCGACCCGGGCCAGCACCTCGTCGTCGGCGGCCAGCGCCACGTGCAGGCCGCCCTGCGCGTCGTGCCACTTCAGCGGCAGGTCGTCGGCCTTGGCCGGGCGGAAGGCGCACGCGAACGGCACGAACACCAGCGGGTATTCGAGTCCCTTGGACTTGTGCACCGTCACCACCTTGAGGAGCTCGGCGTCGCTCTCCAGCCGCAACTGGCGCGCGTCGCCGGCGCCGGCTTGCTCGTCGCGCTGTTCGGCGAGATGCCGCACCAGCGCATGTTCGCCTTCGAGCAAGGCGCTGGCCTGCTGTAGCAATTCGGCCGTGTGCAGCAGGTCGGTGAGCTGGCGTTCGTCGCCGGCAGCCAGCAGGCGGCGCGGCACCGGAAGTCCTGCAGCAGCCGCCGCAGCATCGGCAGCACGCCACGGCGGCGCCATTGCTTGCGGTACTCGCGGAACTGCAGCACCCGCGTTTCCCAGTGCAGTTCGTCGCTGTTGAGGCGGTCGAGCGCGGCCCAATCGAGACCCAGCAGGGTCGTGCCCAGCGCCGCGCGCAACAGGCGGTCGTCGTCGGGTTCGGCGCAGGCCTGCAGCAGCCGCTGCAACTCGCCGGCGGCCGGCGCCCGGAACACCGTGTCTTTCTCCGACAAGTAGACGCTGCGCACGCCCGCCGCCTGCAAGGCCTCGCGCAGCACGCGCGCCTCGCGCCCGTTGTTGACCAGGACCGCGATGTCGCCGGGCGTCGCCGGCCGCAGCCCGCCTTCCGCATCGCGGAACCCTGCCGTGCCCGCCTGGCCCTGCCGCAGCAAGCGCACGACGGCCGCGGCGGTCGCGGCCGCCATCGCCTGCGTGTAGTCGCCGTTGCCCACCTCGGCGCCGGCATCCAGCCACCAGCAGGTCAGCGCCGCCGCCGCGCCGCCTTCGACCCACCAGGTCTCGTTGCGTCCGCGCGCGCCGACCTCCACGAAGGGCAGCGGGTTGTCGCTGCCCTGCCGGAACAGGAAAGCGCCCTCGCCTTGCACCCGCTCCTCGGCCTGGCCGAAGAAGTGGTTCACCGCCTCGACCATCGCGCCGGTGGAGCGGAAGTTGGTGCCCAGCGTGGCATGCCGTCCCTCGGTGGCGCGCCGCGCCGCGAGGTAGGTGTGGATGTCGGCGCCGCGAAAGGCGTAGATCGCCTGCTTGGGGTCGCCGATCAGCACCAGCGCGGTCTCGTCCTCGCGGCCGCCGTAGATGGCCCGGAAGATGCCGTACTGCACCGGGTCGGTGTCCTCGAACTCGTCGATCAGCGCCACGGGGAACTGCGCGCGGATCAGGGCGGCGAGCCGCTGGCCGTTGGGACCATGCAGCGCCGCCGACAACTGCGTCAGCAGGTCGTCGAAGCCCATCTGCGCACGCCGCTCCTGCTCCGCCGCGAGGCGCGCCGCGACCCAGTGCGCGGCGTGGCACAGCACCTCGTCGCGGCCCTGCGGCAGGCAGCGCACGCGCTCGCGCAGCGTCACCATCGCGGCCAGCGCTTCGTGCGCGGGGGGCTCGCCCACCTTCCAGGCCTCCCGGATGCCGTCCGGCGTCAAGCGCGTCCAGGCCGTGCTCTTCTCCTCGAAAGGCTCGCGTGTCGCGTCGCGCGCCCAATCGCGCAAGCGTTGCAGCCGGGCTTGTAGTAGCGGACCGGAGCCTCGCGCCGTGCACCTGTTTGGCTCGGACCGCCGCATCGAAGATGCGCTCGAGGTCGTCCGCCCAACCCGTCCAGGGTTGCTTGATGACGGCCAGCCGCCGGTCGCATTCCTCGCGCGCCCGGCGCAGCGCAGTCGCGGGCTCGCTTCCGTCCGGCAGGGCCTCGCCGACTTCCATCAGCTTGCGCACCTGCTGGCCGAGCGCGGCCGGCGTCTCCCACCAGCCGGACACGACGGCCACCTCGTCGGCCGGCAGGGGATAGAAGAAGGTGCGCCAGTAGTCGCGCAGCGCTTCGTCGAGCAGGTCGGCTGGTCGGCTTCCAGCGTCTGGCTGAACAGGCTGCCGCTGTCGAAGGCGTGCTCGCGCAGCATGCGGTTGCACCAGCCGTGGATGGTGGACACCGCGGCCTCGTCCATCCACTCGGCGGCGAGCCGCAGCCGGCGCGCGCAGGCCGGCCACTCCGCCGGCGGATAGCTGGCGCGCAGGTCGTGCAGGACGTCGGCGCCCGCGGGGCGATGCTCCACCGTCGCCGGGTCTTCGAGGAACCGGTCGGCGGCCTCGGCGAGCCGCGCGCGAATGCGGTCGCGCAGTTCCTTGGTGGCGGCCTCGGTGAAGGTCACCACCAGGATCTCGGGCGGCGTCAGCGGTTCGGGCCGCGGAAAGGCCGCATCGCCGCCATGCCGCAGCACCAGCCGCAGGTACAGCGCCGCGATCGTGTAGGTCTTGCCGGTGCCGGCGCTGGCCTCGATCAGCGCACTGCCCCGCAGCGCGAACGCCAGCGGATCGAGGATGGCAGGTGGAGCGCTCATGGCGATCCTCCCGCGTTGCCTGCGCGGCCGACGCTTGCCATCATCGGCCGCAGCAGCACTTCGGCGAAATGCCGGAACTCGCCGTCGCGCCAGAGCGAGGTGAAGTCGGGGTAGGCGCGCTGCAGGTACGCGCAGTCGGCGCATTCGGCGAAGCGTTTGTACGCGGGCTCGTGGTCTTCGTAGCAGGCGCGCGCCGCTTCGCGGGCCGCGGCGAGCGCGTCATCCGGATCGTCCGGCCCGGCATGCCGCAGCCACGCGCACGCGCTGCGCACGGCGAAGGGCAGCGGCCGCTGCAAGCCCTCCTGCCGGCGGCGAGCAACGCCGCCCACCCGTCGTTGGCCTGCCGTGCATCCAGCGGCAGCAGCGTCGCGCTGCCCGCCTTGCTGACGATCACCGTCGTGATGCGCAAGCCCGCCACGTGCGCCGCGAGGTGCGCCACCCAGTGCGGCACCAGCTTGTCGTGGCGGTAGCGCCGCTGCTTGTCGACGATGCCGCTGCTCTCCAGCACCAGGCGCGCACTGGCTTCGCCCGTTGCCACGCAAGCCGCCGAGCCAGTCCTCCAGCACCCGGGGGCCGGTCGCGATCTCCAGCGGCCGGTCGGGCAGCGGCTGCGGCCAGTCGGCCAAGGCCTTGGCGTATTCCGCGAACAGGTCGGCCATCGGCTGGGCCAGCTTCTGCTGCTCGCGCTGCACGAAGTGGCCGAGCGGCAGGTCGCCGCGCGCGGCGATCCGCTGCAGCGTGGCCTCCAGCGCTTCCTCGCGCGAGCGCCCCGCCTCGACGGCCGCCTTCTGCGCTTCGATCAGTTCATGCTGCAGTTGCCAGTTCTCCAGGCTGTCGACGGCGAACGGCTCCCGGTCCTCGCCCACCGGATCGTCGTCGCCGAAGCGGATCCGCAGGCGCTCCCGGAAGAAACTCCGCACCGGGTTCTTGAGGAAGTCCGCGAGCACGCGCAAGGTCAAGACGCCTTCGCGCTGCACCGCCGGCAGCGGCTCCGAGGGCTCGGAGCCGTCGGAGCGCACCGGCGCCAGGCTCGCGCGCCACTCGCTCGCATAGCTGAACAAGTCGGGCGTGCGGCCATCGAAGTAAGCGGGATGGAACGGCTGCAACCGGTGCTGCACCGTCAGCGCGCGCAGCAGGTCCGCACCGTCGCCGCCCCGCACGTGCCAGCCGGCGGCAAGGTGGTCCCGCAACTGCGCCACCAGCACCGACGGCGGCCGCTCCTCGTTGTCGTGGATGCTGCGCCCGACCCAGCTGACGTGCAGGTGGTCGCGCGCCGACAGCAGCGCCTCGAGGAACAGGTAGCGGTCGTCCTCGCGCCGCGACCGGTCGCCCGGCCGGTAGTCCTGCCCCATCAGGTCGAAGTCCATCGGCACGCGGCTGCGCGGATAGTCGCCGTCGTTCATGCCCAGCAGCGCCACCCAGCGGAACGGGATGGCGCGCATCGGCATCAGCGACGCGAAGGTCACGCCGCCCGCGAAGAACGGCTGGTTCAGCCCGGTTTCCTCCATGCGCGTGAGCCAGTGTTCCCGCACCACGGAGAGCGGCAGCGCGTCTTCGAGGCCTGCGTCGGCGCAGGCGTCTTCCCATTCCTGCAGCGCCGAGGCGAGGCGCAGCAGCGTGAAGCCGTCGTCGCCGCCGTCGTCGGCCGCGAAGAAGCCGGCCAGCAGCGCGCGCAGGCGCTCGCCCCATGCGGCGGGCGCCGCGGCTTCGTCGAGCACGCGCCAATGCGCCTCCAACGCATCGAGCAGCCGCACCAGCGGGCCGAGCAGCGCGGCGTCGAGCCCGCCGATCTCGTCCATCGGTTCGATGCCTTCCCACGCTTCGCCGGCGCCGACCGCGTACCCGAGCCACATGCGGCGCAGGCCGAAGTGCCAGCTGTTCTGCTCCATGCCGGCCGGCAGCGCCAGGCGCTCGCGATGGTCCGCGTGCAGGCCCCAGCGGATGCGCGCCGCGGCGATCCACCGGTGCAGCAGCGGCAGGTCGTCCTCGGCGATGCCGAAGCGCGCGCGAACCGCCGGCACCGGAGCAGGTCGAGCACGTCGCTGACGGCCAGCCGCGACTGCGGCAGGTGCAGCAGCTTCTCCAGCGCGCCGAGCAGCGGGTCGTGCTGCCGCTGGCCCCGGGTCGGCCACGTTGAAGGGGATGTGGCGCGGATCGCCCGGCCCCACCAGCCCGAACACCGCCTGCACGTGCGCGGCGTAGGTGGCGATGTCCGGCACCATCACGATGACGTCGCGCGGGCGCAGGGAGGGGTCGCGCGTGAAGGCGGCGAGCAGCTGGTCGTGCAGCACCTCCACCTCGCGCTGCGGGCCGTGGGCGACGTGGAAGGCCGGGGAGCCGTCCCGGCCCGGATCGACGGCCGGCCACTGCGTGCGCGTCTCGGCCAGCGGCCGCAGGTCGCGGATGTCGTCCTGCAGTTGCCGCAGCAGCGTGTCGCCCGCATTGCGCTCGAACACGTCGATGCGCTGGCCCGCGGCGGTGAAACGCTCCTCGTAGGCCTCGCGCTGGTCGTACGCGTCCAGCAGCCGGATGAAGTCGCGCCCCTGCTTGCCCCGGCGGCCAGCAGCGGCTGCGCGTGCAGGTGCAGGTTCTCGGCGGCGGGCTCGCCGCGCAGCCCCGGGCGGCGGCGCTGGCGCAGGCGGTCCGCGCGCAGCAGGTCCCGGTCGGCCACGATGTGCGACCAGTCGTGCTCGCACGGGTTGTGCACGCATAGCAGCACCTGCGACCAGCGGGCGACGCCGGCCAGCACTTCCAGCGCCTGTTGCGGCAGCGATGAGATGCCGAACACCGTCAGGCGCCGCGGCAGGCCGGGCGGGCGCTCCGCGTCGTCGGCCGACTGCGCAGCTGCCGTGGAAGCTGCGGTGCACCTCGGCGCGGCTGCCCGCCGCCCCGGCCGGCCCCACGTCGTCCAGGAGGATGCGCCACAGGCGCGGCTGCCAGCGCAGCTCCGGCGGCACCGGCGCTTCGCCGCGCCGGCTCGTGCGCAGCACGTCGCGCCCGGCCGCCCAGTCGGCCAGCCAGTCGGCGCGGTAGACCTGGTACTGGTCGAACAGGTCGGCCACGCGCAGCGCGAGCTGGTGGCGCTTGCGGCAATCGGGATCGCGTTCGAGGAAGCGGCGCAGCGGCGCGAACGCGGGCTCGTCGAGGTGCGCGGGCAGCAACCGCACCAGCCGCCGTGAGCTGCGCCTTGTCGAAGGCGGACGCGCGCGGCACCGCATGCTTGCCCAGACGGTGCGGTAGACGTTCCACAAGGCACGCGACGGCAGCTGTGTCTGCAAGGCGGCGGCGATGCCGGCGCCGCCCTGCGCCGGGTCGGCGGCGAGCGACAGCTTGAGCCACTGCGCCACGCCGTTGCTTTGCACCAGCACCACCTCGTCCTCGAGGGGCGCCAGCGGATGGCGCGCCATCCACGCCACCATCAGGTCGCGCAGCGACTCCGGGTGGTTGCCGTGGACGACCATGAAACCGGGGGAAGGAGCGCGTGGACTGCTGTCATGCCAGGCCCCGATTATTGGGCACCGCCGATGGCGCTCCATACCATCCACTTGGATGGTGCTAAGATGGCCCATGCCCAGAGCCAGCAGCAAATCACTCACCGCCACGCCGAAGCCGGTCGACGAGAAGATCACCATCAACCTTGGCTGCGTCGACCGGGGCAGATCGACCTGCTGGTGCAGGAAGGCTTCTATGCGAACCGCACCGACCTGATCCGCACCGCCATCCGCAACCAGCTGGCCACCCATGGCGAGGCCGTGCGGCAGGCGGTGGCACGGAAAACGCTTGTGCTGGGAATCCAGCACTTCACCAAGGCCGACCTGCAGGCCGCCGGGCGGCGGGCCAGAAGCTGCACATCCGCGTGCTCGGCCTGGCCACCATCGACCCGGCCGTCACGCCGGACCTGGCGCTCGCCACCATCGAATCTCTCACCGTGCTGGGTGCGCTGCACGCCAGCCCGGCCGTCAAGGCGGCGCTGGCCAAGCGCATCCGCTGAACGTTCTTCCCTTCTCGAAAGCCGACCCCATGCAGTTCTCCTTCCACCGCCTGCTGCAGGACGCCACCCGCCTCACCCGCTCGGGGCGCCTGCAGGCCGCCACGCACGCCATCCATCCGGCGTTGCGCGCCGTGCCCGGCGGCCGTGCGGAGGCGCCCTCCTCTCCGGCGGACATCGTGATCGACGTGGAGGCGCGCGAGCCCGGCACCGGCAGCACGACCGCCCCGCAAGCGCCGCCCCGCGGCGAAGGCAGCGTGGTCACCGGCCGCTTCGGCAGCGGCACGCAGGCCCGCGACTGGCGCCTCTACATCCCGCCGCAAGCCGGCGAGCGTCCGCTGCCGCTGGTGGTGATGCTGCACGGCTGCAAGCAGGACCCGGACGACTTCGCCGCGGGCACGCGCATGGACGACGCCGCGCGCGAGCACGGCTGCTTCGTGCTGTATCCCGCCCAGTCGAAGCAGGCCAATCCGCAAGGCTGCTGGAACTGGTTCAAGCACAGCCACCAGCAGCGCGGACGCGGCGAACCGGCGCTGCTCGCCGGCATGACGCGCGACATCCTGCAGAAGCACCCGGTGGATCCCGCGCGCGTCTACGTCGCCGGTCTCTCGGCGGGCGGCGCGATGGCCGCCATCCTCGCCGGCGCCTACCCGGAGCTCTACGCCGCGGCGGGCGTGCATTCGGGGCTGGCGGCCGGTTCCGCCGACGACCTGTCGTCGGCGCTGGCGGCCATGCGCAGCGGCAGCGCCGGCGCGGCCGAGGCGCCCGACCGCCCGATCATCGTGTTCCACGGCGACGCGGACCGCACCGTGCACCCGAGCAACGGCGGGCATGTGCTGGAGGGCAGCCTGCCGGCCGGCACGGCCGCCGAGACGCAGCAGGAGCGGCCCGGGCGCGGCCGCGGCTATACCCGCAGCGTGCACCGCGCGCCGGATGGGCGCGTGGTGGCCGAGCACTGGGTGGTCCACGGCAGCCCGCACGCCTGGTCGGGCGGCAGCGCCGCGGGCTCGTACACCGACCCGAAAGGGCCCGACGCCACCCGCGAGATGCTGCGCTTCTTCCTGGCCGTCACGCCCGGGGGCGAATGATCTCCAGCGTGCGGGGCAGGCAGATCGCCTGCAGGTCGTAGCGCTCCTGCACGACCTGCCGCGCGCGGGCGCGCAGCGGGCAGTACGCCGCGGGATCGGCCAGCACCTGCGCGACGCGGGCGGCCAGCGCATCGGCGTCGAAGAAGTCGACCAGCACGCCGGAAACGCCGTCCTCGACGACCTCCTCCACCGGCGGCGTGCGGGAGCCGACGATGAGGCAGCCCGCCGACATCGCTTCCAGCGCCGACCACGACAGCACGAACGGGTACGTCAGGTAAACGTGCGCCGCGGAGATCTGCAGAACCTTGAGGTACTCGCCATAGGGCAGCTTGCCGACGAAGAACACCTTGCTCCAGTCGACCTGGCCTTCCACTTCCTTGCGGTACACCTGCCGGTAGTTCTGGCCTTCCGGCAGCCGGCGGCCGTAGCTCACGTCGTCGCCCCCGACGATCACCACGCGCGCGTTGGGGCGCAGCGCCTGCAGCTTCGGCAGCATGCGCATGAAGATGTGGAAGCCGCGGTAGGGCTCGAGGTTGCGCGCGACGTAGGTCACGATCTCCTGCCCCGCCTCCAGCCGCTGGCCGTTGATCTCGACCCAGGCCTGCGGGTCCGGGCACACGACCGCGGTGTCGATGCCGTCGTGCACCACGGTGATCTTGCGCTGCAGCTCGATCGGGTACCGGCTCTTCTGCCAGGCGGTCGGCGAAAGCCCCGCATCGGCCTGCACCACGCTTTGCAGCTGCGTGCTGTTCTTGGTGCGCACGCGCAGCTGGTCGTCGAGCGTGGCCGGGAACTCCGGGTCGAAGCCGACGTCGGCGCCTTCGCCGTGGTAGTAGAACTCGAAGTACTGGATGTGCCGCGCGTGCGGGAACACGTCGCGCAGGAACAGCGCCTCGCCCCAGCCCGGATGCGCCACGACGACGTCGGGCTGGAAGCCGTTCGCGTCCCGCAGTTGCAGCAGCAACCGCACGACCTGCTGCCCGCGGCGCACGTGGGCCTCGTAGTCGCGCAGGTAGGGATGCGCCCGGCTGCGCGCCTCGGCCGGCATCTGGTAGCCGAGCACGCGCAGGCGCGGATGCAGCTGCGGCCGCCCCTTGAGGTTGCGCGTCTCGCCGACGCAGACGATCTCGTTGGCCGGGTCATCGGCCAGCGCCCGCACGGCGTGGCGGAACTGGCCGGGGAAGTTCTGGTGGATGAAGAGGTAGCGCAGGGCTTCGGCTCCGTTCAGAAGAGGAAGTCGGACGCCGCCAGCGAGGTATGCCCGCTGACCGCCACCGCGAATTCCGCGGTGCGGTCGGCGTCCGTGCTGCCGTAGAGCATAAGGGCTCCGGTGCCGCTGTCGTACGCATAGCGAAGCTGGCCGGTGGCATCGGTGCCGAACCCGGCGCTGCCGATGAAGCGCCAGTTGTCGACGCCCGGCGTGGACGTGTTCGCGTCCAGGCGCGACAGGTCGATGCGGTCCGCGCCGCGCGTGAAGTCGGTGATGACGTCGAACGCCGCTCGCGTGCTTTCGGAGGCGGCCGTGTAGGTGAAGCGGTCGGCGCCGCTGCCGCCGGAGAGTTCGTCCTTGCCCGGCCGCCGGCCGGCGGTCGGCGTCGGCGCCGCCCTGCAGCGTGTCGTTGCCGTCCTTGCCGGCCGTGTCGGCGCCGCCGCCCCCGCGAGCACGTTGCTCCGGCTGTTGCCGGTGAGCACGTTGCCGGAGGAGTTGCCGGTCGCATCGAGCGCCGTCAGCGCGGTCAGGGTGAGGTTTTCCACGTCGCGCCCGAGCGCCAGGCTGACCGACGAGAGCACCGTATCGACCCCGCCGAGCGCGGAACCCGACTCGAGGACGAGGTCGCCTGCGTTGTCGACGTGGTAGGTGTCGTTGCCGTCGCCGCCGACCAGCGTGTCGGCGCCCGCTGCCCCGTCGAGCTTGTTGGCGCCGGCGTTGCCGCGCAGCACGTTGTCGGATGCGTTGCCCTTGCCGGACGTCGAGGCCGAGCCGGTCAGCGTCAGCTTCTCGACGAACTTCGAGAGCGTGAAGCTCACGCTGGAGAAGACGGTGTCGGTGCCGTAGTCCGCGTACAGCTCGATCACGCGGTCGCCCTTGTCGTCGACGTGGTAAACGTCGTTGCCGCCATTGCCCTGCATCGTGTCGGCCCCGGCCAGCCCGTCCAGCGTGTTGGAGTAATGGTTGCCCTCCAATCGGTTGTCCGCCGAGTTGCCCGTGGCCGTGCGCGCGCGGCCGTACAGCGCCACGCCCTCGATGTACTTGGCTGCGGTGTAGCTGACGCGCGTGTACACGGAGTCGAAACCGCCACCGGACTTCTCGACCAGGACGTCGTCGAGCGTGTCGACCTGTACCAGTCGTCGCCCGCGCCGCCGATCATCGTGTCGGCGCCGCCGTAACCGGCCGGCTGTTGGCGCCACTCGTGCCGCGCAGCACGTTGTCCAACCCGTTGCCCATTCCCTCGTAGGCAGCGCCGGCGAGGGTGAGGTGTTCCACGTAGTTCCGCAGCGTGTACGAACGGGCGCTCGAAACGACGGTGTCCACCCCGCCCCCGCGCGCGCTGGACTCGAACACCGTGTCGTAGGTCGCGTTCGCGTAATAGGTGTCGTCGCCGAGGCCGCCGAACATGTTGTCGTTGCCGCCCTCGCCGTTGAGCGTGTCGTTCCCGCTGCTGCCGGTCAGGCTGTTGTTCGCCGCGTTGCCCCAGAGCTTGCCCTCGGTGCGCAGGAGCCCGGACTCGAGGTCGGCGCCGAGGCGGTACTTCGACATGAATGACTGCACTGGTCGTGGCCGCCGTTGGCGAGCTCGACGACGACGTCGCCGGACGTGCGCACGACGTAGGTGTCGTCGCCGCTGCCGCCTTCGAGCCGGTTGCCATTGATGCCGCCGTCGAGGGAGTCGTTGCCCGGTCGCCCACCAGCGTGTCGTTGCCGGCGCCTCCTGTGAGCTGGTTGTCGCGCGCGTTGCCGGCCGTGCGGGACGATTCGGCACGCGCGATCGTGCCGTTCTCCGTGTTGGCCCCGAGCTGGTAGTCGGCGAGGCGACTGTGGACACGGTCGACACCGCCGGCGTCTCCTTCGAAGACGCTGTCGCCGGCCATGTCGACGTGGTAGTCATCGTTGCCGGCGCCGCCGCGCATCGTATCGACGCCTGCCTGTCCATCGAGCGTGTCGTTGCCGGCGCCGCCTTCCAGCTCGTCGTTGCCCTCGCCGCCCAGCAGCGCGTCGTCGCCGGCGTCCCCGCCGAGATAGTCGTTGCCGTCGCCGCCGTCGAGGACATTCAAGGTTCCCGCCGATTCGGGGTCGCGCGCGTCGCTGGCGACGTCCCTGAAGCCCTCGGCGTGCAGTACGTCGTCGCCCGCGCCGCCGTACAGGGTGTCCGAGCCGTTTCCGCCACCGCCATCGAGGTGGTCGTCTCCCGCATCTCCGTGCAGCACGTCCGCGCCCAGGCCGCCCGGGAGGTGGTCGTTGCCCTCGCCTCCGCGCACCTCGTCGTCGCCCGCGTCGCCATTGAGAGTGTCTGCGCCGGCCATGCCGTCAAGGGTGTCATTGCCGGCGCGGCCGAAGGCGAGGTCGGCGTCCACCGAGAGTGGCACCATGGTGTCGGTGTCGCTCCCGTCCGTGCCGGCCTTGGCCGTGAACGTTCCCGCCGTGAAGCTCTCGGCATCCAGCTCGGGCGCGCCTTCGAACAGCAACATCAGGTCGGTTCCGTCCACCAGGCCGTCGCGGTCGGTGTCGGCGTACAGCACCGTGCTCTCGCCCTGCCGCAGCATCCAGAACTCGGCGAAGCGGGCGTCCAGCCGCTCTCCTGCGAGCGAGACGCTCTGCCCCACGGTGGCGGTAAACCCTTCCGCTGCCAGGCCCCGCCAGCCAGCGGCGTGATACCGGACATGCCGTCGCCCACGCCGCTGCGGATGCGGTCGCCCTCCTCGGCGTCGAAGTCGGTGATCGTCGACGGAGCCGCGACAGTGCTGAAGCCGCCGCTCTGCACGATGTCGAGGGACGCCTCGCCATCGGCATCGACGTAGCCCACGGTGAAGCGGTCCGCGCCCGCGCCGCCCGTGAGCAAGCCGATGCTTCCCACGGCGTGGAGAACGTCGTTGCCGGCGCCTCCGAGCACGGTGTCGTGCGAATCCGGATACTCCGCATCCACCCAGCCGTCGGATGCATACAGCACGTCGTCGCCGTCGCCGCCATCCAGGCTGTCGTTGCCGCCACCGCCCGAGAGGAGATCGGCGCCGTCGCCCCCTTGCGCGCGGAAGCCATGCACGACGTCGCCGGCGTGCACTGAACGAGCCCGTCGCATCCTGTGCGCTCGCGTCGAAGAACACCGGATACGGCGTACTGGTGAAGATTTCGTTGGACAGGTACAGGCGGACATTGCCGCCTTCGATGACGAAATGCTCCACGCCGGTGACGGTCGCGGGGCCGAAACCCAGAGCGAGGAACTGACCGCCTGACAAGTGGATCCGGTCCGCGCTCCCTTCCCCGCCGTCGATCGAATCGGAGGCAGTGAGCGCGCCCGCGATGCGGATGACGTCGTCGCCGTCGCCCGCCGGACGCGGTCATCGCCGCCGGCGCGCAAGTCGAACTGGTCGCCGAACGCGGTTCCCGAAAACGTCTCGAAAGCGGCCGTGCCAACGCGGAAGACGGATCCGTCGGCGAACTCGAATTGCGTTCCATCGAACGCCGCGGGCGCGATGCCCACCAAGCGGACCGACGCATCGCCGAGAACGACGAGCGTGTCGCCGCCCTCCTCCGCCACCAGAAGACGCTGGCAGCGCCGAGGCCGGTGTCCATGGCCGCGGTCCACCAGCGGATCGAAGTCCGCCAGGCTGCTGCCCGCGAGGTCGGTGAACGAATAACTTGCCATTTCTGCTCCGGGTTGTGGGGGCACCTTCTTGCGGGCCAGCCATTCGACCATGGACCGGCGGCCCTGCCATCCGTTTTCGCCGGTATGTCGTGCGGCCGCAGCAGCGCGCCGCAGCAACGAGAACTTTCCGGCTAGCGATGCGCTGTCCTTTTCAGAACAGAAAGTCGGACCCGCTCAACGCCGTCACGCCCGCAACGTGCACCGCGAACTCCGCCGTCGCATCGGCGTCCGTGCTGCCGTACAGCATCACCTTCCCGCTCTCCACCGCGAACCGGAGCTGCCCCGTTGCGTTGCTGCTGAACGCGCTGCTGCCGATGAACGTGAAGTCTGGTGGCCCGACTTGCCCGCATTGCCATCGAGGTGCGACAGGTCGATCCTGTCGCTGCCGCGCGTGAAGTCGGTGATGACGTCGAGCGCCTTGGTGGTGCTCTCCGAAGCCGCGGCATAGACGAAGCGGTCGCTCCCCGAACCGCCCGTGAGCGAATCCGCGCCTGCGCCGCCTTGCAGCGTGTCGTTGCCCGCGTCGCCCTTCAGGACGTTCTTGCCGGCGTTGCCGGTGAGCACGTTCGCGAGTCCATTGCCCGTCGCGTTGATGCTGCCACTGCCGGTCAGTGCCAGCTGCTCCACGTAGTCCCCCGCCAGCGAGAAGCTGACGCTGGAGAACACGCTGTCGATGCCGCCGCTGCTGGAACTGGATTCGCCCGTGATGCTGTCCTTGGCGTTGTCCACATGGTAGATGTCGCTGCCCGCACCGCCCGCCATCGTGTCGGCCCCGGTGCCCCCGTTCAGCACGTTCTTGCCGGCGTTGCCGGTGAGCACATTCGCCAAACTGTTGCCCGTGGCGTTGATGTTGGCGCTGCCGGTCAGCGCGAGGTTCTCCACATAGTCGCCTGCGAGCGACCGGTGATGCTCGCCTTGACCAGGTCGACCCCGCCACTGCCGGAACTCGACTCGCCGTCGATGTTGTCCTTGGCGTTGTCCACCACGTAGGTGTCGTTGCCCTTGCCGCCGGCCGGTGTCGGCGCCCGCGCCGCCGTCCAGGATGTTCTTGCCGTCGTTGCCGGCGAGCATGTTGGCCAGCCCATTGCCGGTGAGGTCGATCGATGCCGAGCCGCTGACGGCGCGCAGGTTCTCGACGTACTGGCCGGCGGCGGACCAGTCCACCGCGGCGAACACCGTGTCGGTGCCGCCACTGCCGGCGCTGGACTCGGAGATGCTGTCCTTGCCGTTGTCGACGTGGTAGATGTCGTTGCCCGAGCCGCCCACCATCGTGTCGGCGCCGCTGCCGCCGTCCAGCGTGTTCGCGCCGGCATTGCCGCGCAGCACGTTCGCCAGTTCGTTGCCGATGGCGTACAGCCCCGCGGTGCCGGCCAGGGGTCAGGTTCTCCGGTGGGCGTGCAGCGTCCAGCTGACGCTGGACACCACCGTGTCAGTGCCCTGGTTCGCCTCTTCCCCGACGTACTCGAACGCGTGGTCGACGTGGTAGGTGTCGTTGCCCGCGCCGCCCAGCATCTGGTCGATGCCCGCGCCGCCCGCCAGCACGTTGGCGGCGGAGTTGCCGCGCAGCACGTTGTTGCCGCCGTTGCCGGTGCCGTTGCGCGCGGCGCTGCCTTCGGCCAGTTCCAGCACCTCCACGCCGTTGTCCAGCACGTGGTTGGCGCGGGCGATGACGGTGTCCCAGCCGCCGCCGTCGGCGCCAGCCTCGCCCTCGACGTGGTCGAGCGTGTCACCGATGAGGTAGGTGTCGTCGCCCCTGCCGCCTTCGAGCGTGTCAGCGCCAAGGCCGCCGTCGAGCGTGTTGTCGCCGTCGTTGCCGATGATGGAATTGGCCCCGTCGTTGCCGGTGCCCTCCTGGGCTGGCCCGATCAGGTACAGGTTCTCCACGTTCGCGCCCAGGACCCAGCTGACGGTCGTCTCGACGGTGTCGACGCCGCCGCCGGCGGCCTCCACCACCACGTCGCCGGTGCCGACCCGGTACACGTCGTCGCCGGCGCCGCCCTGCAGCGTGTCCGCGCCGGCCTTGCCGTCGAGGGCGTTGGCCCCGGCGTTGCCGATGATCAGGTTGGCATCGGCGTTGCCCGTGCCCGCCAAGTCCGCGCTTCCGGCCAGCTCGAGTTCCTCGACGAACCCGCCCAGCGTCCAGTCGACGGTGGCGATCACGCGGTCGCGCCCGCCGCCGGCGTGCCATTCCTTGACGGTGTCGCCCGGGTTGTCCACGTGGTAGGTGTCGTCGCCGTTGATGCCCGACATCTCGTCCGCGCCCTCGCCGCCGTCGATGACGTTGTTGCCGTCGTTGCCATAGATCACGTTGTCGGCGGCGTTGCCCGTCCCGTTCACGTTCTCCGTGCCGGCGAGCGAGAGGTTTTCCGGTGGGCCGCCAGTACCCAGTCGAGGTCGGTGACCACCGTATCGACGCCAGCGCTGTCGGCGATCGTGTCCACGTCCGTGCCCGGTAGTAGAGGTCGTTGCCCGCCCCGCCGTCGAGGCTGTCGATGCCCTCTCCGCCGTACAGGCTGTCGTTGCCGTCGCCTCCCACCAGCGTGTCGACGCCCGCGCCGCCACTCAGCGTGTTGTCGCCATCGTTGCCGATCAGTTCCCCCGCCCAGTCTTCCGCGATGAAGCCGTTCTCGATCTGCTCGGCGAGCTGGTAGGAAGCCGTAGCTGATCACGCCGTCGATGCCGCCGCCGGCGAGTTCGACGATGACGTCGTCGGCGCTGCGCAGGTGGTAGACGTCGTAACCTTCACCGCCCTCCATCCAGTCGGCGCCCGCGCCGCCGTCCAGCTCGTCGTTGCCTTCTGAGCCGATCAGCGTGTCGTTGCCAAGGTTCCCGAAGAGCCGGGCGCCCCACACGCCGGACTGCAGGCGCGCGCCGGTGGTCAGCTGGATGTGGCCCGTCTCGATGTCTTCGCCCAGCGTGTACGCCGCCGGGTAGCTGTCGACGCGGTCCCAGCCCTCGACGCCCCAGTCCTGGACCTGTCGCCGAGGCTGCGCACCACGTACCGGTCGCCGCCCTCGCCGCCATACATTTCGTTGACGCCATCGCCGCCATCCAGCGTGTCATCGCCGGCGTCCCCCGACAGCGTGTCGTTGCCGGTGCCGCCGTCCAGCCGGTCGTGCCCGTTGCCGCCATTCAGCACGTCGTCGTTGCTGCCCCCTCCAGCGAGTCGTTGCCGTCCTTGCCGTCCGGCGGTCGTCGTCGCCGCCGCCTTGCAGCGAGTCGATGCCGGCCCCACCCTCCAGCGTGTCGTCGCCGAGGCCGCCCGACACATGGTTGACGACGGCGCGGTCATCTTCAGCGATGTCGTCCTCGCTGTCTTCGCGCCCGTCGGCGTACAGCCGGTCGTTGCCGACACCGCCGTCCAGCGTGTCGCCCCCGGTGCCGCCATAAACCACGTCGGCGCCATCGCCGCCCGACAGGCTGTCCGCGCCCGCGCCGCCCAGCAGCGTGTCGGCGGCGGCGTCGCCCGCCAGCGTGTCGTCGTCCTGGTTGCCGGCCAGCGTGTCCTGCCCGTCGCCGCCCTGCAGCGCATCGTTGCCTCCGAGGCCGAGCAGCCAGTCGCCCAGTCCGTCGGCGCCAGCGTGAGCACCGTGTCGCCGGCCGCGCTGCCGCTGCGGGCGGCGAAGGTCCCGCTGGTGAAGCTCTCGGGTCCGAGCTCGATGTGGCCCGCGAACAGGATCTTCAGGTCGCTGCCATCGACGCTGCCGTTGCGGTTGCGGTCCAGAACAGGAAGGTCTGGCCGTCACTGTTGAACATCGACGGCGGCAGGAACCCCGTCCAGAATTCGTAGAACGGGGCCCCGCCGGCATCGCCGCCCGCCAGCGCGAGGCTCTGGCCCCGGTGGCGGTGAACTCCCCGGCCGCCATGCCGCGCCACACGACGGCGGTGTTCCCCACCTTGCCGCCCGCGATGCCGGTGCGGATCAGGTCGCCCTCGCTCGCGTCGAAGTCGGCGATGCGCGAGACGTGGTCCACCGAAGTGAAGTTCTGGCCGACGATGTTGTAGATGATGTCGCCGGCGTCGCTGCCGGCGGAGGTGAACGCGAAGCGGTCGGCGCCTTCGCCGCCGATCATCAGCGCGCGATCGCCCCAGCCGTAGAGCACGTCGTCGCCCTCTCCACCCAGCAGCTCGTCCTCGAACGCGCCCTGCGACCCACCGCTTGCCACCAGTGTGTCGTTGCCCGCTCCGCCCTCGAGCATGTCGAGGCCGGCCTCGCCGTACAGCATGTCGGCGCCGTCCGCGCCGAACAGCGTGTCATCCCCGGCGCCGCCGTTGAGCGTGTCGTCGTCGAGCCCGCCGTGCAGCGAATCGTCGCCGGCGCCGCCCTGCAGGTAGTCGTTGCCGGAGCCGCCGAGCAGCACGTTGAGCGTGCCGGCCGCGTCCGTTGCCTGCGCCGCATACGTGGAATCTTCGCTGCCTTCCGCGTAGAGCGCATCGCCGTCGTCGCCGCCGTGCAGCGTGTCGGAGCCGCTGCCGCCTTGCAACTGGTCCCGTCCGGCGCCGCCTTCGACCAGATCGTCGCCGGTACCGCCGTACACCTCGTCCGAGCCCAGGTTGCCGAACAGATCGTCGTCGCCGGCGTCGCCGTTCAGCGTGTCGTTGCCGTCGAGCGCGTCGAGCGTGTCGTTGCCGCCGAGGCCGAAGGCGCGGTCGGCTTCGGCCGACAGGACCGGCCCCGTGTCCACGTCGTCGCCGGCGCTGCCGACCTTCGTGTTGAAGGTGCCGTCGGTGAACGCTTCGGGCGCCAGCAGCGGCGCGCCATCGAAGACGATCTTCAGGTCCTGCGCATCGACGTAGCCGTTGCGGTTGCCGTCGGCGAACAGCACGGTCTGGTCACCGTCGGCATAGGTCCAGAACTCGATGAAGCGGGTGTCCGTGGGGTCGCTGCCCGCCAGGACGAGGGATTGCCCCAGCGCGCCCGTGAAGCCTTCGGCCGCCGCGCCCCGCCACACCACCGGACGGCCATTGCTCGTTCCGTCCGTGATGCCGGAGCGGATGCGGTCGCCTTCCGCCGCGTCGAAGTCGCCGATGTGCCCGGGATTCGCGACCGTGGCATAGCCCCGGTAGACGATGCTGGACTGGGCCGAGGACGAGAAGCCGAACAGGTCGGCGTCCGCTCCGCCCAGCAGCAGGGCCCGTCCGCCCCACGCGAACAACGTGTCGTTGCCGTAGCCGCCGTTGAGCGTGTCCTTGCCGTCCGCCGGGTCGCCGGTGGCGTACAGCACGTCCTCGCCATCGCCGCCGGCCGGTAGTCGGCGCCGCCGCCGCCGTCGAGCGTGTCGTTGCCACCGGTGCCGGACAGCGCGTCGTTGCCGGCGCCGCCATACAGCGCGTCGTTCCCTTCGTTGCCGTTCACCACGTCGTCGCCGCCGCCGCCGTCCACGACGTCGTTGTCCCATTCCCCTTGCAGGAAATCGTTGCCGGCCCCGCCGTAGAGGTAATCGTTGCCCCAGCCGCCATCCAGGAAGTCGTAGCCGGCGGGGTCGCCTTCCACTTCGTCCTGCGTCGACGAATCCGGGCGGCCGTCGGCGTAGAGGATGTCGTCGCCGTCTCCGCCGTACAGCGCGTCCGAGCCGGTGCCGCCGTGCAGTTCGTCGCGGTCGGCGTCGCCGCGCAGCGTGTCGTCGCCGGCGCCCCCGTACACGACGTCGTTGCCGTCGCCGCCATGCAGGCTGTCGGCGCCCGCATCGCCGTTCACGGTGTCGGCCCCCTGCAGCCCGTCCAGCGTGTCGTCGCCACCGACGCCGAACACCGTCGTCGGCCTCCGTGAAGCCCATCGATTCGGTGGTGTCGCCCTGCTCCGTGCCGATCTTCACGCTGAAGGTGTTGGGCGTGAGGTCTTCGACACCCAGTTCGTCGACGCCCTCGAAGACGATCTTCAGGTCGGTCGCGTCCACCCGCATGTTGCGGTCGAGGTCCACGAACAGGACGGTCCGGTCCGCCGCTTCGTCGCGCACGGTCCAGAACTCGTAGAAGCGCTGGTCCGCCGGGTTGCTGCCCGCCTGCACCGTGCTCTCGCCCTCGGTGGCGGTGAAGCCCGGATCCGCCGCGCCGCGCCAGCGCAGCGCGACGCCGTTGTAGGTGCCGCTGCCGATGCCGGTGCGCAGCAGGTCCCCGTCGGCGCGGCTGAAATCGGCGATCACGCCCGGCGTGCCGACCGTCGCATAGCCGTCGCGCAGCAGGTTCGCGGCCGATTCCGCGTAGCCGTCGTCGAAAGGGTTGGCCGTGAAGGCGAAACGATCGGCGCCCGTTCCGCCCTGCATCCGCACGGAGAAGCCGTGGGCATACAGGATGTCGTCGCCGGCGCCGCCATCGAGCGTGTCGGTGGCCGGCGCGTCGGCGCCGCGGTACTGCGAGGCATGCAGCACGTCGTCGTCGTCGCCGCCTTGCAGCAGGTCTCCGCCTTCGGCCGCCGCCAGCACGTCGGAACCGCTGCCGCCCAGCAGCAGGTCGGCGCCGCTGCCGGCAGCGAGCTGGTCGTTGCCTTCTCCACCGTGCAGCGTGTCGTTGCCGCCCCCGCCCGACAGCTGGTCGTCGCCCTCGTCCCCGAACAGCAGGTCCGCGCCCCCGTCGCCGCCCTGCAGCAGGTCGGCGCCCGCGCCTCCGTGCAGTTCGTTGACGGTGCCGGGCGCGTCCTCTTCCCACGCATTGCCGGTGAAGTCGCTCGAGCCGACGGCGCCCAGCGTGTCGTTGCCTTCGCCGCCGTACAGCGTGTCGGCGCCTCCGCCGCCGTACAGGGCGTCGTTGCCGGCGTTGCCCGCGAGCACGTCGTTGCCGCTGCCGCCGAACAGCCAGTCGATGCCTTCCCCGCCCGACAGTGCGTCGTCGCCCGCATCGCCCATCACGACATCGTTGCCGTCCAGCGCGTCGAGCGTGTCGTTGCCGCCGAAGCCATAGGCGAGGTCGTCGCCGGCGGTGAGCGCCGGCGTGGTGGCCGTGTCGGCGCCACTGGTGCCCACCTTGACGCTGAAGGTCCCGGCGGTGAAGCTGCCGGCCGACAGCGTCACGTCGCCTTCGAACACGATCATCATGTCGGTCGAGTCGACCTGGCCGTTCTGGTCGCGGTCCGCGAACAGCACCGTGTTGCCGCCCTGCGGAATGTCCAGAACTCCATGAAGCGGCTGTCGGTGACCTCGCCGGCGAGCGACACGTCCTGGCCGACCGTTCCATCGAAGCCGGCGGCGGCCTGGCCGCGCCAGACGACGGCCGTGCCGCCGAGGGTCAGCCCGCCATGGATCCCGGAGCGGACCAGTCGCCCTCGGCCTGGTTGAAGTCGGTGACGTGCGCGGCCATCGCCACGGAGCTGTACGCGGCGGCGGCGTACACCATGTCGTACTGGCCGGTGCCGGTGTCGCTGTAGTCGCTGGTGAACGAAAAGCGGTCGGCGCCGTCGCCGCCGGTCAGGGTGACGCGCCCGCCCGCGGCGTACAGCACGTCGTCGCCGGTGCCGCCTTCGAGGGTGTCGCGCGAGTCGGCGCCGCCGGACACGAGCGTGTCGTCGCCGTCGCCGCCTTCCAGCAGGTCGTTGCCCGCGCCGGCGTCCATCCAGTCGCTGTGCTCCTGCCCGCGCAAGGTGTCGTTGCCGTCGCCGCCGCTCAGCCAGTCGACTTCGGTCCCGCCTTCGAGCAGGTCGTTGCCGGCCGAGCCGTGCAGGTTGTCGCTGCCGGCACCGCCGTAGAGCGTGTTGCCCGCGGCGGCGCTGTCGGCGCCGGTCGCATTGGGCGCGTCCCGGCCGACCGCGTACAGCGTGTCGGCGCCCGCGCCGCCGACCAGATGTCGGCGCCGCTGCCGCCGTACAGGATGTCGTCGCCCTCGCCGCCTTCGATGGAGTCGTCGCCGAGTCCGCCGTAGAGTTCGTCACGGCCCGGGCCGCCGGCGAGCGTGTCGTCGCCGGCGAGCGCGAATGCGGTGTTGTCCCCGGCATTGCCCGCATAGACGTCGTCGCCCGCCGTGCCGCGCCACGCGACGAAGTTGTCCACGAAGTCGGCGTAGACGAGCGAGGTCTTGCCGGTGTACGTGTTGTCCGGTGCACCAGCAGGTCGGTTTCGCTGAACAGCCCGTCGTCGTTGCTGTCGACCCAGAGCGCGAGGCCCGCCTGCGTGTCGTTGCGCCAGTAGACGTCGATGAAGCCGTCGCCCGCGTTGGTGAAGTCCTGCTGCCCGGAGTCGTCGCCGCTGTAGGCGAAGTCCAGCGCGCCGGTGTTGAAGACGACCGCGCTGCCGCCGAACGTGCCGGGGAGGTCGATCCGGTCGCCGTCCTTGAACTCGATGATGCGGTCGGCCGCCGACGGGGTCGCATCGCTGCGCGGCGAACCCGGCGTGAACACGAACACGTCGTTGCCATCGCCGCCCCCAGCGTGTCGCCGTCGAGGCCGCCGTACAGCGTGTCGGCTCCGTCTCCGCCGACCAGAAGTCGGCGCCGATGCCGCCAACGAGGCTGTCGTCCCCCGCGCCGCCCAGCAAGGTGTCGGCGCCTGCGCCCCCGACGGCGTCGATGGCCCCCGAGACCACGCCTCCATCCAGCAGCACGGCGTCGGTCGCGCCTTGCGCGGTCGCATCGAAGCGCACGGCGTGGGCGGTGCTGGTGAACACGGCCTGGTCGAGCCGCAGCCGGACGGTGCCGCCAGGTTCGAAGATGAACCGTTCAACGCCGGTGACGGTGTTGGCGTCGAACTCCACCGTGGACGCGTACTCGCCGCCAATGTGCAGTTCGTCGGCGTCGCCGAGGCCGGCCGACACCGGTCTGCGGCGGACAGGTCGGCGCCCATGTGAATCACGTCGTTGGCGGCGCCCGTGGCGATGGTGTCGTCGCCGCCGGTGCCCCGGACGAACTGCGAGCCGTCCTCGAACACGAACTGGTGCCCCCGCAGCGCGTCGGGCGCGATGCCTTCGAGCACCACGCTCGCGGCGCCGTACGCCACGCGCGTGCCGCCTTCCGCCGAGGCCAGCGAGAGGCCGGCTGCCGGATACCCCGACGGGAACGTCAGGGTGTCCGCATGGATGTCGAAGCCGCTCAGCGTGGTGTCGACGACGCTGAAGAACGCATAGCTGGCCATGGAGTCTCCGGTAGGGGCGCACGCATGCTACATGCGCTTACATCGTGTAATCGATGCTTCCGGAGAGCCATTGCACCGACAGCGTCGGTGTGCCAATTTGTTCGCGGCCCCGTTGCGGGGCCGCATGCATCCGTTCTGTCGATTAGAACGGAACGCTAATGCGAAGGTTGTAACGAGGCTACCGTTCCCGCGCCGCCTTGCGCAGCACGTTCGTCACCGGCTCCAGCATGTACTGCAGCGGCGTGCGCTTCTCGCCGACGATGTACACCTCGGCGGGCATGCCGGCCTGCAGCTTCAGGTCGCCGAGCGTCTTCAGCGCCTCGGCCGAAGCTTCGACGTGCACCGGTAGTACGGCTCGCCGGTGGCGCGGTCCACCAGCCGGTCGGCGGAGATGTACGTCACCTCGCCATGCACGAGCTGCGTGGTGCGGTAGGTGAACGCGGTGAAGCGGATGTCGGCCGGCTGCTTCGGATGGACGCGGTTGACGTCCTCGGGGCGGATGCGCGCCTCGGTCACCAGCTTGGATTCGTCCGGCACGATGTCGGCGATGGGCTCGCGGGGCGCGATGATGGCGCCCGGGCTGTTGTACTTCAGGTCCAGCACGCGGCCCGCGACCGGCGCGAAGATCGTCTGGCGCGCGAACGCGTCGCTCGACTTGCGCTGCTCCTGTTCGATCTCCGAGATGCGCGCGCTGGTGGCCTTGAGCTGGTCGCTGGCCTCCTGTTGGTACTGGCTCTCGAGCGCGCGGATGCGCAGGTCGGTGTCGACCAGCCGCTGCTCGGCGCGCGCCAGCTCCGAGCGCCGCTCTTCCAGCTTGACGCCGTAATCGGAGACGCCGCCCGCGAGCTGCGACACGCGCGCCTGCGAGAGGAAGCCTTCCTTCATCAGGCGGCGCGAATTCTCCAGTTCTTCCTTCTGGAACTGCTGCGACTCGATGGCCTGTGCAACCTGTGCCTTCAGCGCCGCGATCTCTGGTCGACCTTCTGCCGCTGCGTGCGCAGAAGCGCCACCGGCTGACGAGCGCATCGCGGCGCGACTGGAACAGCGCGCGCTCCTTGCCGACCTGTTCGGCGACCCGGCGGTCGGCCGCGGCCGCGGACATCACCTCGGGCGGAAACACCAGCTGCGTCGCCATCGCGCGCTCGGCCTCCAGCCGCGCCTGCGCCGCGCGCTCGATCACCACGCGGTAGTTCAGGCGGTTCTGGTCGGCGTCGACGGCGACGTCGCCCAGCACCAGCAGCGGCTGCCCCGCCTTGACGTGCTGGCCATCGCGCACGAGCACTTCGCGCACCGGCCCGCCCTCGGCGTGCTGCACGGGGCGGCGGTTCAGGTCCACCTTGACGAAGGCGGGCGCGACGACGGCCGACGACAACGGCGCGAAGGCCATCCAGGCGAAGACGGGCAGCACGGCGCCGCCGAGCACCCACAGGCCCATGCGCATCAGGCCGCGGGCCTCGTCGGCCCTGGGGCCCAGCATCTCGGCGGGCGACTGGAGGGTGGAGGCGGACATGGCGATCAGGCCGCGCTCGGCGGCCGGGGAATGGCGACGACCTGCCCGCCGGCACGGGCAGCCTGCGCGGGCGGCTGCAGGCGGGCCAGCACTTCGGCCACGCGGCCGAACTCCTTGACCTTGCCCGCTTCGAGCACGAGCAGCTTGTCCATCTGCTGGATCAGGTTGCCGCGGTGGGTGACGACGATCACGGTGACCTTGCCGCGCAACGCCTGCAGCGCTTCGGCCAGCGCCTGCTCGCCGACGCCGTCGAGGTTGGAATTGGGCTCGTCGAGCAGCAGCAGCTTGGGGTCGCCGTACAGCGCGCGCGCCAGCGCGATGCGCTGCCGCTGCCCGGGCGACAGCAGGCCGCCGCTGGGCTCGATCACGGTGTCGTAGCCGTCGGCCGGGTGAGGATCAGGTCATGGACGCCGGCACGGCGCGCGGCACGCACCGCCGCTTCGCTGTCCACTTCGCCCAGCCGGGCGATGTTCTCGGCGACGGTGCCCGCGAACAGCTCCACGTCCTGCGGCACGTAGCCGAGGTGCGGGCCGAGTTCCTCGCGGTCCCACTGCGCCAGTCGACGCCGTCCAGCCGCACCACGCCCGCCGCGGGGCGCCAGAGGCCGCTCAGCACGCGCACCAGCGTCGACTTGCCGGCGCCGCTCGGGCCGACGACGGCCAGCGACTCGCCGGGCGCAAGCTGCAGCGAGACGCCGGCCAGCAGCAGCTTGTCGCTGCCGGGCGCGCGGTACACCACCGACTCGGCGACGAGGCGTCCGGTGGGCGCCGGCAAGGCCATGCGCGGCGCCTGCGCCGTCTGCTGCGACAGCAACTGCGCCAGCCGCTGGAACGCATGGCGGCCTTCGGCCAGCACGCGCCAGCTGCCCACCACCTGTTCCACCGGCGCCAGCGCGCGCCCGAGCAGCACGGTGGTTGCGACGAGCACGCCGGGCGTGGCCTCGCCGGTGATCACGACATAGGCGCCCAGCGCCTGCAGCAGCACCTGCACGGCCTGCCGGAACATGCGCGTCAGGGCGGCCATGCTGACCGAGCGGCGCGCGGTGGGCCGCTGCAGTTCGGTCACGGCGCCGTTCATGCGGCGCCAGCGGTCCACGACCGCGGCGCGCATGCCGAGCGTCTCGACCACCTCGGCGTTGTCCACCGAGGCTTCCGTAGCGGTTGGTCTTCCGTGCGTTGGCCTGCAGCGCCTCGATGTTGCCGCGCGTGAGCCGGTCGTTCAGCAGCGCCAGGCCCAGCATGATCGCGCAGGCGATCGTCGAGGCGATGCCCAGCCACGGATGCGCCATCCAGATCACGGCCACGTAGATGACCACCCGGGGCACGTCCATGATGGCCAGCAGGCCCCGGCCGGAGAACACGGTGCGCAGCGCATTCACGTCGCGCAGGTTGGCGGCGCCGGGGGCATGGGTGCGGCGGGCGGCCTGGGACAGCACCACCGACGCCGTGGCCGGCGACAGGTACTCGGCGACCATGTTGCCCACGACGCCCTGCAGCCGGTTGCGCACGTAGTCGATGAAGGCGCCGAGCGCCGGGCGACGGCCATCCCGAGCAGCAGCACCAGCAGGGTCGCCAGGCTGCGGCTGACCAGCACGCGGTCGAACACCTGCATCATGAACAGCGCGGGCGCCAACAGCAGCAGGTTGAAGAAGAACGACAGCAGGGCCAGTGCGCGAGCGGACGCTGGAGATACGCGAGAAGGGACTTCATGGCAGGGGGCCGGGCGCTCCGGATGCAACCGGATGTTAACCTGATCAACGGGCAGGCCGCCCCCAGCTTGAGGTAACGGCCGCAGCCGCCTGCCAGTGCGTGCTTTTATTCGCGCGCCGCCGGCGTGGCAGGCATGCGGAAAGTGAAGCGCGTCTCGGTGGCGTCCGACAGCACGTCGACTTTGCCGCCATGGGCGCGTGCGATCTGGGTCACGATGTAGAGGCCCAGCCCCAGCCTTCCCCTGGCTCGCGTGCGGCGCGCCACGGAAGTAGGGTTCGAACAGACCGCGCATCACCTCCGGCGGAATCGCCGGACCGGCGTTGGCCACCGACAACACAAGCCCTTCGGCATCGCTGCGCGCGAGCACGCGCACCGGCTCGGTGGGGTCGCCGTACTTCAGCGCATTGGAGACCAGGTTGGACAGCAGCCGGGCGATGCGCGGCGGCTCGCACCAGGCGGGCGCGGCCAGCTCCGGCTGGTAGACGATCCTGCGGTCGGGCCAGGCCGTCGCCAGTTCGTCGATGACCTGTTGCAGGTCGGCGCGCAGGTCCGCATCGTGCCGGTGCGTGAGCACGAGGCCGCCGCCGAGCCGGCTGCGCGCCAGGTCGATCAGGTTGTCCACCAGCTCGCTCATGCGCTGGACGCTCTTGCGCATGATCGGCAGCAGGCCGGGCGCGCGTTCGGGCGATTTCTCCAGCACCGAAGTGCCCATCCCCAGCGTCTGCAGCGGCGTGCGCAGGTCGTGCCCCAGCACCGCCACGAACTGCTCGCGCAGCTGCGCGGCCGCCCGCGCGTCGAGCAGGGCCGATTCGCTGGCGCGCAGCCGCTCCCGGCGTCGAGATGGAAGGCGATCAGTTGAGAGAACAGCTCGAACATCCCCAGCACCGCATCCGTCTTCAGCAGCGCGGGCCGCGGGTCGATGGCGCACAGGGTGCCCCACACGGCGCCGTCGCGCACGATGGGCACCGAGATGTAGCTCTGGAAGCCGTACAGGGCCGGGGTGTGGTGGTCGCGAAAGTCCGGGTCTTCGGCCACGTGCTCGATCACGACCCGCTCGCCCGATCCGCGGATCTCGTTGCACAGGGTGGTCTCGACCTTCAGCTCGCCGCCGGGCTTGAGGCCGAACGCGATCTCGTCCCGGACGCTGCAGCAGACCCAGCGGTCTTCGGTCACGCGGGCCACCGCCGAGAAGCCCATTCCGGTCGTGCGGCAGACCACCTCCGGATGCGGGGCACGGCCTCGATGCTGGAGACGACTTCCACGTCCTGCATCAGTGCGGCTGAGGTCATCGGCGCATTTTAGGGAATCCGCCTACGCCGCCGCCGTGCAGGGGTAAATCGGCGGATTCCTACACGCGGTGGTGGTGTGCGCGACGGGCCCCGGCGCCACAAGTCCGTAAGCTCTGCGGCCATGACCGACGCCACCGACCGCCCCAAGAAAGCCGAAAAGTCCGAGTTCCCGGGAGGCGTGCGCAACGGCGTCATCCTCGGTGCGGTGGTCCCGGCCATCGCCATTCCGTGGATGCGCTCGCGCCGCGCGCAGCCGCCCGCGCCACCGGTCGTCACGAGCCGCGCCCACCGCCACCGCACCCGTGGCCCCCGCCGCCCCGGCCGCGCCGCGCTTCCCCGGCCGCCTGCCGGAGTTCGGCGCGGAGGTGCCTTCAGCCGACGTGCGCCACGTGGCCAACTGGACCTTCTTCACCGGCGACCACCGGGGCAAGTCGGTGGTGATCCTCGACAAGAAGGGCGCCAAGGTCTACACCTTCGATCCGCAGGGGCAACTGACCGCCAGCACCCCCGCGCTGCTCGGCTCGGCCATCGGCGACGACAGCGCGCCGGGCATCGGCGACAAGCCGCTGTCGGCCATCCGGCCCGAGGAGAAGACAACGCCGGCGGGGCGCTTCGTCGCCGAACCCGGCATGAACAGCCACGGCGAGGACATCGTGTGGGTCGACTACGACGCGGCCGTCTCGATGCACCGGGTGCGGCCGACGGTGGCGGCCGAACGCCGGCTGCAGCGGCTGGCCTCGCCCACCGAAGCCGACAACCGCATCTCCTTCGGCTGCATCAACCTGCCGGTGCGCTTCTACGAGGACGTGCTGAGCCCGACCGTCAAGAAGACCGGCGCCATCGTCTACGTGCTGCCGGAAACGCGCGGCGTGCAGCAGGTGTTCGGCTCCCGGGACGTGACCGACCCGGCGCAGGTGCAGGCCCAGCAGGTCGCGGCCGTGCAGCCGCGCGCTGCCGCGCCGGCCGCCGCTGGCGTCAAGCAGGCGCGGGTCGAACGCGACGCGCTGCCGCAGTAAGCTCGGGTCCCGGGCGCGCCGGCGCGCCCCACCTTCCTTGTCGCGAGGAGCTCCCATGGACATCGACTGGCGCTCGTTCACTCCACGGTCCGCCGCCATCGGCGGAGTCCTCATCGGGCTCGCGGCCGCCCTCCTCGTGCTGTTCAATGGCCGCATCGCGGGCGTGAGCGGCGTGCTGGGAGGCCTGCTGCGCCCGCGCGACGGCGACGTCGGCTGGCGTGGCGCCTTCGTCTTCGGCCTGGTGGCGGCGCCGCTCGCCTACGCGCTCTTCGCGCGGCTGCCCCGCCCGCAGATCGACGCGAGCTGGGGCGCGCTGGTGCTCGCCGGGCTGCTGGTGGGCATCGGCACGCGCTACGGCGCGGGCTGCACCAGCGGACACGGCGTGTGCGGCATTTCGCGGCTCTCGCTCCGCTCGGTCGCGGCCACCGGCCTGTTCATGGCGGCGGGCTTCGCCACCGTGTACGTCATCCGCCACCTGCTCGACTGAGGAGCGCGCCATGCTCACCCTGTTCGCCCTGCTCGCCGGCCTGCTGTTCGGCATCGGCCTCATCGTGTCCGGCATGGCCAACCCGGCCAAGGTGCTCGGCTTCCTCGACCTGGCCGGGCCGTGGGATCCCTCCCTCGCGTTCGTGATGGCGGGCGCGATCGCGGTGGGCGTGCTGGCGTTCGCGCTGGCCCGCCGCCGCACCACGTCGTTGCTGGGCCTGCCCATGCAACTGCCCGCCGACGCCGCGCTCGACCGGCGGCTGGTGGGCGGCAGCCTGCTGTTCGGCGTGGGCTGGGGCGTGGCCGGCTTCTGCCCCGGGCCGGCGCTGGTGGCGCTGGGCATGGGCGAAACCAAGGCGGTGGTGTTCGTGGCTGCCATGCTGGTGGGCATGGGGGTGTTCGAGGTGCTGGAAAGCTTCGCCCAGCGGCCGCAGCCGGAAGCCGCCTGAGCCTAGGAGCGCTGCTCCAGCTGCGCCAGCAGCCAGTCCAGCTTGGCGTCGACACCCGCCGCATCGGCCCGCAGCACGTCCGGCCGCAGGAAGTAGCAGGCGGTGCGCAGCGCCGGAAGTACAGCATGTTGCGGCGCGCCTGCTCCGTGTCCACGCCCGCCGGAAGGTGCGCGAAATAGCTGCCCACGAACGTCCCGCGCGACGCCTCGAACACCCGCATCTCGTTGGCGCGCAGCAACCGGTGCAGGTACGAACCGGCATCGAAGCCGAAGCGACCGACGCGGCCCTCGCCCCAGTCGATCAGGTGCAGCCCCGGTCGCCGGCGATGAGGTTCTTGGAGATCAGGTCCGGTGGCTGAAGCACCGCGGCGACGCCTGCGCCTCCTGCGCGAGGCGGCGCAGGTGGGGCTGCAACGCGCGCACCGTCCGCGCGATGGCGTGCGAACGCGCATCCGGCCGGCGCAGCGCCAGCGCGAGGTTGTAGCGCGGGCGCCAGAGCGACCAGGGGCCGGAAGAAATCCATGCGCCACGCGGCGGACACATCGCCCGGCGGCAACGCCAGCAGGTGCGCGGCCGAAGCCGCCTCGCGTTCGGCGATGCCCGCGGCGGCCTCGGCGGCCGGCGCGCCAGTGCGCGTGCGTGCCGGTGGCGTGCTCGCTGTAGAGGAAGGTGGCCAGCGGCGTGTCGATCACGCCGAGGTGCGGCGTGCGCATCCGGCTTTCCGCGTGCTGGACCCGCGCGACCCAGGCCTGCATCACGGGCTCGCAGGCGCCGACGCCCGCCACCTTGCGCAGCTTCTTCTCGACGCATTCGATCGGCGCGCGGCCATCGGCGAAACGGATGCGATGGCGCTGGACCGAGGCGGTGTTCCGGGCATTGCCGCCGAGCGAATCGCTCTCGACTTCGAAGCGGCTGCCGGCGGGCAGCGCCAGCACGGCGGCCAGCCTGGCCTGCACGTCCCCGGCGGAGAGTCGGAAAAAGCGGGGCGCGCTGGAGGTCATGGGTCGCGCGGATTATGCAAGCGCGCCGAGGCATCCAGCGGCCATGAAAAAGGGGCCGCGGCCCCTTTTTCTCGACGCGCGCCAGGCGTCAGCGCTTGTCCTTCTTGTCCTTGTCATGGCCATAGGCGTTGCCCTGGCCGCGCTTGCCCGGGCCGTCGGCGTTGATGTCGCTGCTGACCGCGCCGCCGCTCACGGCGCCGGTGCCGCCCGCGCCGGCACCCGAGGCGGCAACGCCGCCGAGCGTCGAGGTCGTGCTGCCGGCGCCGCTGCCGCCCGCTTGCGTGCTGCTGGTCGTCCCCGTGTTCTGCGACGCGCTCGTGCTCTGGTTGGTGGTGCCGCTCGGGCTGATCATCACGTTGCTGTGAGGCATCGCGCGGAAGGTGGCATCCGTGTTCACGGACGTGCTGGCCTGCGGCGACACGGACTGCGTGGCGGTGGAGCTCGTGGTGCTGCCGGCCTTGTTCTGCGTGCTGCCGCCGGTGCCCGAGGTGCTCGTTCCCGCGCCGGCCCGGGTGCTGCTCGTCGTGCCCGTGTTCTGGGTCGCCGACGTGGTCTGGTTGGTCGTGCCGCTGGGGCTGATCGTCACGTTGCTGTGAGGCATCGCCCGGAAGGTGGTGCCGGTGTTCACCGACGTGCTGGCGCTGGGAGCGACCGACTGGGTCGACCGCGTGCTGGTGTCGCTCGACGCCGAGCCGCTGGTTTGCGCGAGGGCGGCGCCGCCGGAAGTCGCGAGGACGATGGCGGCGATCAGGGTGAGCTTGTTTTTGGTCATTGGGGTCTCCGGGAGTTGGTGCCCCTATGTTTGGGGACCCCGCCGCGCGCCTGGTGTCAGTCGCACGAAGAAGCGCCCGCCAGCGTGGTCCTACGCACGTGCACAGCCTCATCAGACGCAAGAGCGGCCCCAAAGAGAAAGGGCCAGTCGGCTTTCACCGGCTGGCCCTTGCAATGGGTGGTAGGACGTACTGGGGTCGAACCAGTGACAAACGGATTAAAAGTCCGCTGCTCTACCAACTGAGCTAACGTCCCCCTCTTTCGCTGCAATTTGTGCTGCAGCAAAGCCCACGATTATAGCGTTGCTTTCGGCGTTTTTCGCGTGGCGATCCGATCGAGGATCCATCCGGCCGCGCATTGGCCGAAAGTTGCCGTCACGCTGACCACCGACCCGTAGCCATGGCAGTTGAGGCTGCCGTCGCCCTCGATCGCGCACGACGCGTCCGGAGGCGCCACGGCTTCGCGGCTGAACACGCAGTGCAGGCCGATGCGCTTGCCGTCCCCGGGCGCGCGATGGAACTTGCGCAGCCGGTAGCGAAGCTGGGCCAGCAGGGGATCGTGCGTGGTTTTCGACAGGTCGTCGATGTCGACCTGGTGCGCGAGGCGCTTGCCGCCGGCGGCGCCGCAGCTGACGAACAGCACCTTGGCCTGCAGCGCCCACGCCGCCATGGCCGTCTTTGCCTTGACCTGGTCGCAGGCATCGATCACCGCGTCGACGCCGGCGGGCAGCAACTGCGGCCAGTTGCCGGCTTCGACGAATTCTTCGACCGCATGCACCGTGCAGTACGGATTGATCTGCGCGATGCGTTCGCGCATCGCGAGCACCTTCGCCTGCCCCACGGTGCTGTCCAGGCGTGGATCTGCCGGTTGATGTTGGATTCGGCCACGTGGTCCAGGTCGACCAGCGTGAGCGTGCCGACGCCGCTGCGCGCCAGCGCTTCCGCGGCCCACGAGCCCACGCCGCCGATGCCGATCACCGCGACGTGCGCGCCGCGGATCGCGGCGGCGCCTTCCATGCCGTACAGCCGCTCGAGCCCGCCGAAGCGGCGCTGCAGGTCGACGGCCTCGTCGAGGTGCGTCATGCCGTGCGCTCCAGCCGCCAGACCTGGTACTGGAACGCGAGGATGGCGCCGCCGACGATGCCGGCGACGGCCACGAAGCTGGTGGCGCTCAGCGTGGAGATGCCGCTCATGCCCTGCCCGATGGTGCAGCCCATGGCGGTCACGCCGCCGACGCCCATCAGCACACCGCCGGCCAAATGATTCCCGACGTCCTCGGTGCCGCCGAAGCCCTGCCAGCGGAAGCTGCGTCCGGCGACCGACGCGAGGAAGGAGCCGGCCACCACGCCGAAGACCGAAACGATCCCCACCGTGAGCAGCTTGCTCTTGTCGCTGAAGAACATCAGCCAGTCCAGCGTGTAGGCCACCGGCGAGACGAAGCTCAGCGCTTCGGCGCGGCCGGAGTTGGTGGCGAGGAAGGCCTCTTCCAGCGTCTCCGGGTGTTCGGCAAGGTGGCCGAGATGGCCCGAGACCCACCACGCGGCGACGATCACCGTGCCCAGCCCGAAGCCCGCCAGCAGGTTGTCGAAGGTGCGGAAGCCGCGACCGGCCAGCGCCCACAGCACGAGGCCGCCACCGAGCACCAGCGCCGCCGCCAGCCCGCGATGGGCAGGCTCCAGCCGGAGAGATGCGCCAGCGCCACCGGCAGCAGCGCGGGCGCCGCGAAGTCGACCCCGACCCGGTCGACCGTGCCCACGCGCACCACCGCCGTGATGCCCTTGAGCGTGGCGAAGGCGGAGAGCCCCAGCACCACGACGACCACCACCGCCTTGAGGTTGCCGCTGCCCACGCGCAGCAGGTTCTTGCTGCCGCAGCCCGAGGCCAGCACCATGCCGAAACCGAACAGCGCGCCGCCGACGGCGGCCGACAGCCAGATCCAGCGGTTCGCGCTGTACAGGGTCTTGATGGGATCCACCGGCCGGCGAAGACCAGCGCCCAGAAGCCGAGGATCGCCACGCCCGCCGCCAGCGCCCATTGGCGCAGCCGGGTGGTATCGCCCATGTTCCGGCGGCGTCGCTCAGCGCGCCCATCGTGCAGAAGTGCGTGCGCTGCGCGATGGCGCCGAAAACGACGGACAGAAAAAAGGCCGCCAGGGAGGACCTTGGCGGCCAGAGCGTTCAGCTCGGGCATGGGCCGATTCTAGGGAGCCGGCGTGCTCAGCGCAGGCGCGCCAGCCGTTCCTTGGCCGCCAGTGCGGCTTCCGATTGCGGATACGCCTTCACCAGGTCGCCCAGCGTCTTGCGCGCGCTGGCGCTGTCCTTCAGCTCGATCTGGCAGTTGGCGATGGACAGCACGGCTTCGGGCGCGCGCGGATGGTCGGGCGCCTGCTGCAGCAGCGCGCGGAAGGTGGCGATGGCGCTGCGGTAGTCGCGGTTAGCGTACTGCGCGTTGCCCAGCCAGAACAGCGCCGTGGCGCTGTAGCCGCTGCTCGGGTACTTGCGCGTGAACTCCGCGAAAGCCGCCTGCGCCGCCACGAAGTCGCCCTTGCGGAAGGCGGCCGGGGCCGCCTCGAACTCGCGCTGTTCCGCCGGGTCGGCGTTGAACTCGCGGCCGTCCATCTGCACCGCCACCGGCTCGAACTTGCGCAGCCGCTCCTCGACGCCCTGCGCGATGTCCTTCTGCCTGCGCTGCACGTCGGCCGTCGCGCGCCAGCGTTTCGTCCTGCCCGCGCAGCCGCGCGAGTTCGGAGCGCAGGGACTCGATCTGGTTCTGCAGCTCGAGCAGGCTGCGGCGCAGCGAGCCGTTCTCGTCGTTGGCGCGGCGCAGTTCGTCGACCGTCGACAGCCGCTGCTGCTCCACCCGCTGGCGCAGTTCGAGGATGGCGCGGCGCGCCTCGTCGTCCTCGAACAGCGCCGCCTGCGCGTTGGCGGCGAACAGGGAAGCGGCCGCGAGGGCCGCGGCCAGCACGGAACGTTGCATGGTGTTCACCGGTAAGCGATCTCGGCGCGGCGGTTCTGCGACCACGCGCTCTCGTCGGCGCCCCGGGCCGCGGGCTTCTCTTCGCCGAAGCTCACCGCTTCGACCTGCGCGTCCGACACGCCCAGCAGGCCCAGCGAGCGGCGCACGGCTTCGGCGCGGCGCTGGCCCGGGGCGAGGTTGTACTCACGGCCGCCGCGTTCGTCGGTGTGGCCCTCGATCACGATGCGGCGCTGCGTGTTGGACTTGAGGAAGCGCGCATGTTGCTCGATCAGCGACTGGAACTGCGGCTTGATCTCGTTGCTGTCGTAATCGAAGTAGATGATCCGCGCGACGTTGGCCGGGCCGGCCTGGTTGCCGGGCAGGCTGTCGGCCTGCACCTGCTCCACGCGGCTCTGGCCGGTGTTGCCGCCGGGGCCGGTGGCGCCGCCGGGCACCACCGTGGTACCGGTGCGGTTCTCGACCGGTACGTCGTCCAGCTTCACGCCGCTCGAACAGGCCGCGAGCATCGCGGCGACCGTGGCTGCAAGAAAAACACGCTGCATGGATCAGAACTCCTTGGATGTCGTTAACGTTGGAAGGGGCCCCAGTCGGGTTCGCGGATGTCTCCGCCCTGCCCGGCGAGCCGTGCCTTGATCTTCCCGTCGAGGGTGGTGGTCATCAGCGCCTCGCGCCCGCCCCGGCGGGTGGCATAGACGATCAGGCGCCCGTTGGGGGCGAAACTCGGGCTCTCGTCGGCCGTCGTGTCGGTGACCGACTGCACGTTGCCGCTGGCCAATTCCATGACCTGGAGCTTGAAGGCGCCACTGATGCGGGAAATGTAGGCCAACCACCGCCCATCAGGGCTCAACGCCGGCGAAATGTTGTAACTGCCAGTGAAGGTCACGCGCTGCGGATCGCCACCGGCGGCGGGCATGCGGTAGATCTGCGGCGCGCCGCCGCGGTCGCTGACGAAATAGATGTTGCGGCCGTCGGCCGAGAAGATCGGTTCGGTGTCGATGCCGCTCGACTGCGTGAGCCGCTTGGCCTCGCCGCCGTTGGACCCGATGGTGTAGAGCTGCGAGCCGCCGTCGCGCGTGAGCGTGACCGCCAGCGAGCGGCCGTCGGGCGCCCACGCCGGCGCGCTGTTGGAGCCGCGGAAGTTGGCGATCAGCCGGCGCTGGCCCGAAGCCACGCTGTGCACGTAGACCACCGGCTTGCGCGACTCGAACGACACGTACGCGAGCTGGCTGCCGTTGGCGGACCACGCGGGCGAGATGATCGGCTCCGGGCTGGCCAGCGCCGACTGCGCGTTCTCGCCGTCGGCGTCGGCCACCCAGAGGTTGAAGCGCGGGCCGGCCTTGGTGACGTACGCGATGCGCGTGGAGAAGACGCCCTTCTCGCCGGTGAGCTTTTCGTAGATCTGGTCGGCGATGCGGTGCGCGGCCAGGCGCAAGTCGCCGGCCACGACCACGAAGCTCTGGCCGCCGAGGTCCCGCCCTTGACCACGTCCCACAGGCGATAGCGCACGTCGAAGCGGCCGTCGGCCAGCCGCGAGATGCTGCCCACGGCGAGCGAGTCGGCGCCGCGCTGGCGCCACGGGCTGACATCGGGCGCCGCCGTTTCGTCGAGCGTCGGGCCGGCACCCTCGATGGCGCGGAACTGGCCGCTGCGTTCGAGGTCGGCCTGCACGATGGCGGCGATCTTCTGCGGCGCTTCGGCGTCGCCGCGGAAGGGCGCGATGGCGATCGGCAACTGCGTCAGGCCGACGCCGGTCACTTCGACGCGGAACTGGGCGTGGGCGGCGGGCAGCAGCGCGCCTGCGGCAAGGGCTGCCACCACCGGCGGCGGCGCCACTGTCGGGGAACGTTCATGCTCGTGGATCTCCTTGCAAGTGACTGGGCGGTGAGAATCGGCAACCCCGGCGGCAGTTCCCCGCCGGGGGCCAACTTCACCGGACGGGCCGGATGCGGCAGCAGTTTGCTGCATCAGCCACAGTTTGAGGTAACGGTAATAGGTGCCTTCCGCGTTGTGGATGGCCAGCGCCAGCCCCAGCTTGCCGTCGAGGAAGCCGAGCTTGAGCACGTAGGTGCGCATGAAGGCCCACCAGCCGTGCAGCAGCGCCTGCGTCAACGAACCCTTGACGCCCTTCTTCGCCAGCGCCTGCGCGCCCGCCGTCGAATAGCGGTCGATCTTGTCGAGCACCGATTCGAAGTGCGGCATGCTGTTGTGCAGCAGGTCGCCGGAAAGGCGCCCCACCTTGCCGTCGGCGATGACGCGCTCGTGCACGATGTCGTCGGAAAAGCGCGCCGTGCCGCGGCGAAAGAGGCGCAGCACGCGGTCCGGGTACCAGCCCGAGTGCTTCATGTACCGGCCGCAGAAATTCGAGAAGCGGTTGACCATGTAGGCGTCGAACGTGCCGGCCGCCATGGCTTCGCGCAGCTGCGCGGCGAGTTCGGGCGTGACCTGTTCGTCGGCGTCGATGGAGAACACCCAGTCGCCGGTGGCGGCGGCCAGCGCCCGGTTCTTCTGCGGGCCGTAGCCGGGCCAGTCGTCCGACTGCAGCACCTGCGCGCCCAGCGAGCGCGCCAGTTCCACCGTGCCGTCGGTGCTGCCCGAATCGAGCACCACCACTTCATCGGCGAACCGCACCGAGCGCAGGCAGGCTTCGATGTTGAGGATTTCGTTCTTGCAGATGACGATGACGGACAGGCGTGGCATGGGTCTCCGGGCGCCGCGGGTACAGGAGCATGCACGGCATAATCGCGGGTTCATTATTGCATTCCCCCACATGGACCAGCCTACGTGATCCGCATCGACTTCGGCGCCGTTCGCTGGCTGATGCCCTATTTCGGCGGCTCGCGGAAGTTCTGGGCGGTGGCGGCGCTCGCCACCTTCGTTTCCTCCGCCAGCGAACCGCTGGTGCCGGCCATGCTCAAGCCGCTGCTGGACGACGGCTTCGACTCGCCGCGCATCGAACTGTGGATGGTGCCGGCCGCGCTCCTCGGGCTGTTCGCGGTGCGCGGCATCGCCGGCTTCCTCGCCGACATGGCGCTGGCGCGGATCGCGCAGGACGGCCTCCTCAAGCTGCGCAACGCGATGTTCTCGCGCCTGCAGGACGCCCAGCTGTCCCTCTTCGCCCGCGAGAACGCCACGGCGTTGTCGAACACCGTGGTGTTCGAGGTGCAGAGCGGCGTCACGCTGCTGGTCAACTCCGTCATCGCGGTGCTCAAGGACAGCCTGTCGATGCTGGCCCTGCTGGTCTACCTGCTGTTTCTGAACTGGAAGCTGACCCCGTGGTGTTCGCGATCGTGCCCGCCGTCGGCTGGATCATGCGCACCGTCTCGCGCCGGCTGTACCGCATCGCGCGCAGCACGCAGACCGCCACCAACGAGCTCGCGTACGTGGTCGAAGAGAACGTGCTGGCCGCGCGCGTGGTGCGCCTGCACGGCGCGCAGACCGCGCAGGCGGGCCGCTTCCTCAAGCTCGGCACTGCGCTGCGCCGGCTGGCCCTCAAATCGGCCGCGGCATCGGCGGCCATCACGCCGCTGACGCACATGGTCGCGGCCGCCGCGCTGTCGGTCGTGATCTGCATCGCGCTGTGGCAGACGCGCGAAGGCATCACGGTCGGCACCTTTGCCTCGTTCATCACGGCCATGCTGATGCTGATCGCGCCGATCAAGCGGCTGTCGGAATCGGCCAGCCCGATCTCGCGCGGGCTCGCCGCCGTGCAGCGCGCCATCGACCTGGTGGAGAACACGCCCTTCGAATCCGGGGGCGACCATGCGCCGGCGCGCGCGGACGGCTGCATCAAGCTGCAGGACGTCAGCGTGCGGTACCGCGAAGACGGCGCCCCCGCGCTGGACCGCCTCGACCTCGAGATCGGGCCGGGCCGGTGGTGGCGCTGGTCGGGCCTTCCGGCTCCGGCAAGAGCACGCTGGCCAACCTGCTGCCGCGCTTCGTCGTGCCCGACGAAGGCCGCGTGCTGCTCGATGGCGTCGACGTCGCGGACTGGAAGCTCGATGCGCTGCGCGCGCAGTTCGCGCTCGTCAGCCAGGACGTCGTGATGTTCAACGACACGCTCGCCGCGAACATCGCGCTGGAGGATCCGCCGGACGCCGCGCGGCTGCAACGCTGCGTGGAAGCCGCCAACCTCGGCGAGCTGGTGGCGTCGCTGCCGCAGGGCCTCGAGACCGTCACCGGCCACAACGCGGCCGAACTCTCCGGCGGCCAGCGCCAGCGGCTCGCCATCGCCCGCGCGCTGTACAAGGACGCGCCGATCCTGATCCTCGACGAAGCGACCTCGGCGCTGGACGCCGCATCCGAACGCCTCGTGCAGGAGGCGCTGCAGCGCCTGATGGCCGGCCGCACCACGCTGATCATCGCGCACCGCCTCTCCACCATCGAGCACGCCGACCTGCTGGTCGTGCTGGACCAGGGGCGCGTGGTCGAGTCCGGCACCCACGCCGAACTGCTGGCGCGCGGCGGCCTCTATTCGCACCTGCACGCGCTGCAGACCGGATCGGGCAACGGACCGCCCAAATGACCGAGGCCGCTGCGTCGCTGGCGAAGCTGCAGCCGCCGGATGCGATCGACACCGCGCAACTGAAGCGCGTGCTGGTGGTCAAGCTGCGGCATCACGGCGACGTGCTGTTGTCCAGCCCGGTGCTCTCCGCATTGAAGGCCGCGGCGCCGCAGGCGGAGATCGACGCGCTGGTCTACGGCGACACCGCCCCCATGCTGCGCGGGCACCCTGCGCTCAGCCAGTTGCACACGCTGTCGCGCGATGCGCGAAAGGCCGGCTGGCTGCAGCGGCTGCAGGGCGAACGCGCCCTGCTCGGCGCCCTGCGCGAGCGCCGCTACGACCTGCTGGTGCACCTGACGGACCATCCGCGCGGTGCGCTGCTGGCGTGGCTGCTGAAGCCGCGGTGGTCCGTGAGCCACGAGCGCGACCACGGCCAGTGGTGGTGGCGCCGCGCCTTCACCCACATCGCCCGGCAGCCGCGCGGCACGCCGCGGGCCACGGTGGAGCGCCACCTCGATGCGCTGCGGCGCGTCGGCATCCACCCCGTTGCGGCCGACAAGCGCCCCACCCTCCACACCGACGTCGCCACGCTGGAGAGCGCCCGCGCCAAGCTGCGCGCCGCCGGCTGGAACGGCGCGGCCTACGCGGTGGTGCATCCGGGCTCGCGCTGGCTGTTCAAGGCCCGGACGGCCGACGGCAACGCGCGCGTCATCGAGCACCTCGCGGCGCGCGGCTGGCCGTGGTGCTGACCGCGGCGCCCGACCCGCGCGAGTCGCTGCTGTGCGACGCGATCCTGCGCGCCAGCCGCGCACCGTGCATCGACCTGCGCGGCCAGCTCACGCTGCCCGAACTCGGCGCGGTGATCCGCGAGGCCGCGGTGTTCGCCGGCGTCGACTCGGTGCCCATGCACATCGCGGCCGCCGTCGGCACGCCCGGCATCGGCATCTTCGGCCCGAGCAAGGACCGGAGTGGGGACCGTGGAGCGACTGCATGCAGGTGGTGGCGTCGCGCGACTTTCCGTGCCGGCCCTGCAACATCGACGGCTGCGGCGGCAGCAAGCGCTCGAATGCCTGGTGACGCTGCCGGCGCAGCAGGTGATCGCGGCGCTCGACGAAGTGATGGGCCGCCATGCCGCCGGCTGAGCCGAAGCCGCCGCGCATCGCGATCGTCCGCGGCGCATACAACGCCGCCGGCGGGGCCGAGCGCTTCGTGCAGCGCATCGCGGCGGCCCCGGCCGAGCGCGGTGTCGAACTGACGCTGATCGCGCGCCACTGGCCGCAGGGCGGCGCCGGCGGATTGCCGGCCTCGGTACGGCTGCTGGAGGTCGACGCGTTCCACATCGGCCGCGCCTGGCGCGATGCCGCCTTCGCCCGGCAGGTGCATGCGGCGGTCGAGCGCGAAGCCTTCGACCTGGTGCAGTCGCACGAGCGCATCCCCGGCCTGGACGTCTACCGCGCCGGCGACGGCGTGCACCGCCAGTGGCTCGCGCTGCGGCGGCGGCAGCACGGCGCGTGGCGCGGCGTCGCCGACCGGCTCAGCACCTCGCACCGCGCGATCCTGCGCAAGGAACGCGCGATGTTCACGCACCCTGCGCTGCGCTGCGTGGTGTGCAACTCCGAGATGGTGCGCGACGAGATCGTGCGGCACTACGGCGTCGACCGCGCCAAGCTGGCGGTGATCCGCAACGGGCTCGACCTGCAGCGCTTCCGTCCGCCGTCGCCCGACGAACACGCGCAAGCGCGGCGCGCGCTCGGCTTGCCCGAAGAGAAGCCGGTCTTCCTGTTCGTCGGCTCCGGCTTCGAGCGCAAGGGCGTCGCGGTGGCGCTGCGCGCGCTCGCGCGGCACACTGCGGAGCGAGGCCCTGCTGGTGGTGGTGGGTCACGACAAGCACCTGGCGCGCTACCGTGCAATGGCCCAGTCGCACGGCATCGCCGACGCCGTGCGCTTCGAGGGCCCGCGCGACGACGTGCTGCCCTACTACCATGCGGCCGACGCTTTCGTGCTGCCGACCTTGTACGACCCGCAATCCAATGCGATGCTGGAAGCCATGGGCTGCGGCCTGCCCGTGATCACCAGCACCGGCTGCGGCGCGGCGGAACTGCTGTCGGCCGAAAGCGGCTACGTGGTGGACGCGCTCGACGATGCCGCGGTAGCCCGCGCCATGGAAGAACTGCTGGACCTCGCGCACGCCCGCCGCCTGGGCGCGGCCGGCCGCCGCGCCATCGAACCCTACACGCTGGACCGCATGACCAACGACTATCTCGCCCTCTACGCCCGCCTGGCGGGCGCGCCGCGATGAAGATCCTGCACACCGAGGCCTCGGCCGGCTGGGGCGGGCAGGAACTGCGCATCCTCGCCGAGATGCAGGGGCTGCGCGCGCGCGCCACGTGCTCGAACTGGCGGCGCCGGCGGCGGCCCGCATCCACGCCGAAGCAGGGGCGCTGGGCTTCCGCACGCACGACGTGCCGATCGGCCGCAAGACCTTCGCGGGCCTCGCGGCGATGCGCCGGCTGCTGGCGCGCGAGCATTTCGACGTGGTCAACACGCACAGCTCCACCGACTCGTGGATGGTCGCGCTCGCCAACGTCTTTCGCAGCAAGCCGGTGCCGCTGGTCCGCACGCGCCACATCTCCGCGCCGGTCTCGCGCAACAGGGCCACGCGCTGGCTCTACAACCGCGCCAGCGCGGCCCCGGTGACCACCGGCGAGAAGCTGCGGCTGGAGCTGATCGAGGCCAACGGCTTCACCGACGTGCCGATCCGCTCGATCCCGACCGGCATCCCGCCCGAGCGCTTCGCGCCCGCGCACCCGGTGCAGGCGCGGGTGGAGCTCGGGCTGCCCGCCCGCACCACCATCGGCATCCTGGCGACGCTGCGCAGCTGGAAGGGCCACCGCTACCGGTCGAGGCCTTCGGCATGCTGCGCGCGGCGGGCCACGACGTGCAATTGCTGATCGTCGGCGACGGTCCGCAGCGGCCGATGCTGGAGGAGCAGGTCGCGCAGGCGAAGCTCGGCGACTGGGTGCGCTTCACGGGGCACGACCCGAAGCCGGAGCGCTGGCTCCGCGCCATGGACGTCTTCGTGCTGCCGTCGTATGCCAACGAAGGCGTGCCGCAGGCGCTGATGCAGGCCATGATGAGCGGCCTGCCCTGCATCACCACCGATGTCGGCGCGATCTCGGAAGTGGCGCGCGACGGCGAGACGGCGCTGATCGTCCGGCCGCAGGACAGCGCGGCCCCGGCGGCCATGCTGACGCAGTTGCTGGGAGACCCGGAGGCGCGCGAACGCCGGGCCGCCAGGCGCGTGAATTCGCCTTGGCGAACTGCACGCTGGACGCGATGTGCGACCGGATGGAGGAAGTGTTCCGGAGCGTGACGACGGCGCGGTGAGACGTCAGACCGCGCTGCGCCCGATCCCGTAGTACACGAGCCCCGCCTGGCGCACGGCCGCCGGGTCGTAGAGGTTGCGCCCGTCGAACAGCGCCTTCGCCTTCAGCGAAGCCGCCAGCGCGTCGAAATCGGGGCTTCGGAACTCCAGCCATTCGGTGACCACGGCCAGCGCATCGGCGCCCTGCAGCGCGTCCTGCGCGGACTTCGCGAAGGTCACGCCCTCGCGGCCCGGCAACGCGGCCTGTGCCGTCTCGTTGGCCGCCGGGTCATAGGCGCGGACTGTTGCCCCCGCCTGCAGCAGCACGTCGATGATCGCCAGGCTCGACGCCTCGCGCACGTCGTCGGTGTTGGCCTTGAACGCCAGCCCCCACAGCGCGATGGTGCGGCCGTTCACGTCGCCCCCAAAGTGGCCGATGATCTTGTCGGCCAGCAGGCGGCGCGGCGTGTGTTGACGTCCTGCGCCGAGCGCATGAGCTGCGCCTGCTCGCCGACTTCCGAAGCCGTGTGGATCAGGGCGCGCAGGTCCTTGGGGAAGCAGGAGCCGCCGAAGCCGGCGCCTGCATAGAGGAAGTGCGGCCCGATGCGCTGGTCGGCGCCGATGCCGCGCCGCACGTGCTCGATGTCCACGCCCAGCCGGTCGGCCAGGTTGGCCAGCTCGTTCATGAACGAGATGCGCACGGCCAGCATGCAGTTGGACGCGTACTTGGTGAACTCCGCCGCGCGCACGTCCATGAACAGCACGCGGTCGTGGTTGCGGTTGAACGGCGCATAGAGCTGCCGGAAGGTCTCGCGGGCCTGGTGCGCGTCGGCGTCAAGGCCGACCACGATGCGGTCGGGCCGCATGAAGTCCTCGACCGCGAAGCCTTCCTTCAGGAATTCGGGGTTGGAGGCGACCGTCGCGCGGTGCACGGCGCCGCGCGCCTTCAGCTCCTCCTGCAGCGCCTGCAGCACGCGGTCGCTGGTGCCGACCGGCACCGTCGACTTGGTGATGACCAGGGTGTCGCGCGTCATGCGCCGCCCCAGCTCGCGCGCCGCGTTCAGCACGTGCGTGAGGTCGGCCGATCCGTCCTCGTCGGAGGGCGTTCCCACGGCGATGAAGACCACCGCCGCATGCGCCAGGGCGTCGTCGTAGTCGGTGGAGAACTCCAGCCGGCCGGCGGCGATGCCGCGGGCCACCACGTTGTCGAGCCCGGGCTCGTAGATCGGGATTTCGCCGGCGCGCAGCCGCTCGATCTTGGCCGTGTTGGTATCGAGGCAGAGCACGTGGTTGCCCACGTCCGCGAGGCAGGCGCCGGTGACCAGGCCCACGTAGCCGGAGCCGATGACGGAAATCTTCATCGGCGCATTTTACGGTCGGCGCCTACAGCAGCACGATGTCGTACTGTTCCTGCCCCATCGCGCTCTCGGCCTGCAGCGAGATCGGCTTGCCGATGAAGTCGGACAGGCCGGCGAGGTGCTGGCTTTCCTCGTCGAGGAAGAGCTCGATCACCTTGGGGCTGGCGATCACGCGGTACTCGCGCGGGTTGAACTGGCGCGCCTCGCGCAGGATCTCGCGCAGGATGTCGTAGGCCACCGTGCGCGGCGTGCGCACCGTGCCCTTGCCCATGCAGACCGGGCAAGGCTCGCACAGCAGGTGGGCCAGCGATTCGCGGGTGCGTTTGCGCGTCATCTCGACCAGCCCGAGCTGCGAGAAGCCGCCGGCCATCGTCTTCACGCGGTCGCGCGCCAGCTGCTTGCGGAACTCCGACAGCACCTGCTCGCAGTGGTCCTCGCGCTGCATGTCGATGAAGTCGACGATGATGATGCCGCCCAGGTTGCGCAGGCGCAGCTGCCGCGCGATGGCCTGCGCGGCCTCCGTGTTGGTCTTGAAGATGGTGTCGTCGAAATTGCGCGCGCCCACGAAGCCGCCGGTGTTGACGTCCACCGTGGTCAGCGCCTCCGTCTGGTCGACGATCAGGTAGCCGCCGGACTTCAGGTCCACCCGCTTGCCCAATGCCTTGGCGAGCTCCTCGTCCACCGCATACAGGTCGAAGATCGGCCGCTCGCCCTTGTAGTGCTGCAGCTTCGCCGCGGCGGCCGGCATGAACTCCTGCCCGAACGCCATGAGCGCCTGGTGCTGCTCGCGCGAGTCGATGCGGATGGTCTGCGTCGCGTCCGTCACGAGGTCGCGCAGCACGCGCTGCAGCAGGTTCAGGTCCCGGTGCAGCAGCGAAGGCGGCGGCACGCGCGTGGCGGCCTCGCGGATCCGGGTCCGGGTCTTGCGCAGGTAGGCGATGTCGTCGGCGAGTTCGGCGTCGGACGCCTCCTCGCCGTTGGTGCGCAGGATGAAGCCGCCGCCCGCGGTGCCCACCAGCTTCGCCAGCCGGCGCCGCAAGGCATCGCGCTGGTCCGACGGGATCTTCTGCGAGACGCCCACGTGGTCGTCCTGCGGCAGGAACACCAGGAGCCGGCCGGCGATGCTGATCTGCGTGGACAGCCGGGCGCCCTTGGTGCCGATCGGGTCCTTGATCACCTGCACCATCAGCGCCTGGCCCTCGAAGACCTGCTTCTCGATGGGAACCTGCGGCTGGCCGTTGCGGGCCGGGCCGGCGGCTCGCCATCGGGCTGGCGCTGCCACACGTCGGCCACGTGCAGGAACGCCGCGCGTTCCAGCCCCATGTCGATGAAGGCCGACTGCATGCCGGGCAGCACGCGCGCCACCTTGCCCGGTACACGTTGCCGACCAGTCCGCGCTCCAGCGTCCGTTCGACGTGCAGTTCCTGCACCGCGCCGCTCTCGACGATGGCCACCCGCGTCTCCTGCGGCGACCAGTTCACCAGGATGTCCTGCTGCATGTAGTTGTAGGGCCAGAATCTGAATCAGTTCGCCACAGGATAACCTACACTTTTGGGGTTACGGAGCCCCGCTTGCCGCCCACGACGACTGTCCCGCCCGCGTTCCTCCAAGGAGGCGGCGCCATGGGCGAACGCCTGCGCGCCTTCGACTGGACGAACCATCCCCTCGGCCCGCCCGCGCAGTGGCCGCAGGCGCTCCAGATGGCCACCAGCCTGTGCCTGAACGCCGGCTTCCCCACGGCCGTCTACTGGGGCCCGGATCTCTACCTGCTTTACAACGATGCGTGGTCGGTGATCCCCGCCGAAAAGCACCCCGCATGTCTCGGCAAGCCGGGGCGCGAGGTCTGGCCGGAGATCTGGGACATCGTGGGCCCGCAGTTCGGGCAGGTGCTGGCGACCGGCGAAGGCCTGGCGCTGTACGACCAGATGCTGCCGATGGTGCGCGGCGGCGTGCCGCGCGAAACCTGGTGGAACTACAGCCTGACCGCCATCCACGACGGCGAAACCGTCGGCGGCATCTTCAACCAGGGCAACGACATCACCGGCGTGGTCCGGGCGCGCAGCGAGCGGCAGGCCGAACTGCAACGCTGGCGCGAGGTGTTCCGGCAGGCGCCGGCGCCGGTGGCGCTGCTGCGCGGGCCGGAGCACATCTTCGAGTTCGCCAACGATGCCTACCTGCAGCTGGTGGGACGGCGCGACCTCATCGGCACCTCCGTGCGCGCCGCGCTCCCCGAGGTGGAGAAACAGGGTTTCGTCAAGCTGCTGGACGCCGTGTACCGCGAGGGCAAGCCTTACCGGCGAGCTCCGCCTCGGTGCAGTTGCAGCGCGGCGCGGGCGGCGGCACCGAGGAAGTCGTGCTCGACTTCGTCTTCCAGCCGATGCGCGATGCGAGCGAGGCCGTGGACGGGATCTTCGTGCAGGCCACCGACGTGACCGAGCGCGCCCGCGCCGAAGCGGCGCTGCGCCTGAGCAATTGGCAGCTGGGCGAGGAACGCGCGCGGCTCGCGGCGCTGATCGAGGCCGAACAGCGGGCGCAGCAGGCGCTGCGGCGCTTCACCGACACCCCGGAAGCGGCGGTCAAGCAGCGCACCGCCGAACTGACGCGTGCGCTCGAAAAGCAGAACGCGGTGGCCGACCGGCTGCGGGTGATGTTCGAAACCAGCCTGCTGTTCCGGGCTATCTCGACAGCGAAGGGATCGTGCGCGACGCCAACGCGGCGTCGCTGGCGGCCATCGGCTGCAACATCGGCGACGTCGTGGGCAAGCCGTTCTGGGAAACGCCGTGGTTCACGGCCACGCCGGGCCTTCCGGAGTTCGTGCGCGATGCCGTGGACGCCGCCCGCTCGGGCAGCACGTTGCGCCGCGTGCTGTGGGTCCACCTGCCTGTCGGCCGCAGGCGCTTCGACTTCACCCTGCGCCCCGTGTTCAACGCCCGCCGCGAGCTGATCGGGATCGTGCCCGAAGCGGTCGACGTCACCGACCGCATCGAGCCGCTGCAGCAGGCGGCCTAAGCCGCGCGCACCCCGGCCTGCGCGAGCAGCAGCGCCGTTTCGTGCAGCGGCAGCCCCATGATGCCGGTGTACGAGCCGGCGATGCGCGTGATGTGCGCCGCCGCCCTGCCCTGCACCGCATAGGCCCCGGCCTTGCCCATCGGCTCGCCGGTCGCGACGTACGCGCGGACCTGCGCGGATGTCATGGCGGCAAAGGTGACGCGCGAATCGCTCAGCGCCTCCAGCCGCTTGCGCCCCGCCTGCAACGCCACCGCGGTCAGCACGCGGTGCGTGGCGCCGGAGAGCGCGCGCAGCATGCGCGCGGCGTCGGCGGCATCGGCGGGCTTGCCGTAGATGGCCCGGCCGAGGGCGACGGTGGTGTCGGAGCACAGCACGGGCGCAGGCGCGAGTCCGCGGCGTTCCGGGCGCGCCACGGCGGCATCGAGCTTGAGCCGGGTCACGCGGCGCACGTAGGCGAGCGGCGCCTCGCCTGGCTTGACCGCTTCCAGCGCTTCGCTGTCCTCGCCGGCGTCCGGCAGCAGCAGTTCGTGGCGGATGCCCAGTTGCTCCAGCAGTTGCCGGCGGCGCGGGCTCTGCGAGGCGAGGTAGACGAAATCACTCACGGTGGTACGGGTGTCCGGCGTTGATGGACCAGGCGCGGTAAAGCTGCTCGGCGAGCAGCACCCGCACCATCGCGTGCGGCAGGGTCAGGTCGGACAGGCGGATGCGTTCGTGGGCGGCCTGGCGGAAGGCGGGGTCCAGGCCGTCGGGTCCGCCGATCACCAGCGCGACCACGTCGTTCTCCAGCTGCCAGCCCTGCAGCTTCTGCGCGAGCGCCACGGTGGTGAGCGTGGTGCCGCGCTCGTCGAGCGCCACCACGCGCGCGCCCTTCGGGATCGCGCCTTCGATGCGCTCGCGCTCGGCCGCCAGCAGGTTGGGCAGCGTTTTGGAGGCGCGCGGTTCGGTCTTGACGGCCTTGAGCTCCAGCCGCATCTCGGGCGGGAAGCGCTTGGCGTAGTCTTCCCGGCCGTCTGCGCCCAGTCGGGCACCCGCTGGCCGACCGCCACCACCAGCAGGCGCATGGATCAGGCCTTGCGCGCGGGGCTCTTCTTCGCGGCGGCCTTGCCCGGGGAGGCCTTGGGCGCGCTCTTGCGCGGCGTCACGGTCTTGGTCGTCGGCTTCGAGGCGGCGGATTTCGGGGCGCCGGACTTCGAGGCCGCGGACTTCGCCGGCGCCTTGCGGGGCGCGGACTTCTTCGCCGCCGCCTTCTTGGCAGCGGCCGCTTCGCGTTCGACCGTCTTCACCGCGCTGCTGCGGCGCAGGGACGGCTCGCCGCCGCCCTTCTTCGCGGGCGCGGGCGCGGCGGGCGCCTTCACCGGGGCCGGCGGCTTGGCGGCGCCCGGCGCAGGCGGATCGGCTTGTCGCCCCAGATCTCCTCCGGTGGTAGTACTGGCGGATGGCGGGCTGCATGATGTGCGCGACCGCGGCGCCGCAGTCGACGATGATCCACTCGCCGTTCTCGGCGCCTTCGATGCGCGGCTTGGGAAAGCCGGCATCACGCACGGCGTCGACGACGCTGGCGGCGAGCGCCTTGGTCTGCCGGTTGGAGGTGCCGGACGCAACGACGACCCGCTCGAACAAGGGCGACAGATGCTCGGTGTTGAAGACCTGGATGTCCCGGGCTTTCACATCCTCCGTGCCATCGACGATGGCCCGTTGAAGTTTCTGTGTGTCCTTCTTGGCGGCGGTTTCTTGGGTCATCAGGCGGATTGGTAGAGATTGTGTTGGGCAATATAACTGGCAACGGGGGCAGGGACCAGTTGGGTGATGTCCTGCCCGGCCGTGAGGCGGGCGCGGATGGCGGTGGCGCTCTCGGGCCTGCGGGGCATCCGGAGCCGCTCGACGCGGACGCCCGGGAGCGCCCCGAGCAGCGCGATCCCGTCGCCGCCGCTGTTGTCGCGCTGGGCCACGGCCAGCACCGCCAGCCCGGCGATCTCCTGCCAGCGGTGCCAGCGTTCGAAGCCGGCGGCCTGGTCTTCGCCCATCAGCAGGCAGAGTTCGTCGCCGGGGTGCGCGGCGCGGAGTTCACGCAGCGTGTCCACGGTGTAGGTCGGGCCGCTGCGCGCGAGCTCGCGGCCATCGACCCGGACGGACGGCACGGACCCGAACGCCAGCCGGGCCATCGCCTCGCGGTGGGCGCCTTCGGTGAGCGTGCGGGCCTTGTGCCACGCGTCGCCGGTGGGGACGACATACAGCAGCGACAGGCCCAGCTGGCGCACGGCCGCGTCGGCCAGCGCCACGTGGGCGTTGTGCGGCGGATCGAACGCGCCGCCGAACATGCCGACGCGCGCGGGGGCGGTCAAAGCCAGTCCCTGCGCACGACGAAGTCGCGCAGCAGCCCGGCCTCGGGCGAACCCGGTTCCGGCGCGTGCTGGTAGGCCCACGACGCGTGCGGCGGCATCGACATCAGGATCGATTCGGTGCGGCCGCCGGACTGCAGCCCGAAGTGCGTGCCGCGGTCCCACACCAGGTTGAATTCGACATAGCGGCCGCGGCGCAGCAACTGCCACTGGCGCTCGCGTTCCCCGAAAGCGGTGTCTTTCCGGCGCTGCAGGATCGGCAGGTAGGCCGCGAGGAAAGCGTCGCCCACGGAGCGCAGCATGGCGAAGCTGGTGTCGAAGCCGCCCTCGAAATGGTCGTCGAAGAAGATGCCGCCGACGCCGCGCGGCTCGTTGCGGTGCTTCAGGAAGAAGTAGTCGTCGCACCACGCCTTGAAGCGCGGGTACTTGTCGTCGCCGAAGGCCGCCAGGCTGTCGCGGCAGGTGCGGTGGAAGTGCACCGCGTCTTCCTCGAAGCCGTAGTACGGCGTGAGGTCCATGCCGCCGCCGAACCAGTAGACCGGCTCGGCATCGGGCGGCAGCGCGGCCAGCATGCGCACGTTCATGTGCACCGTCGGCACGTAGGGGTTGCGCGGATGGAACACCAGCGACACGCCCATGGCCTCGAACGACGCGCCGACCAGTTCGGGGCGGTGCTGCGTGGCCGAGGGCGGCAGCTTCGGGCCCGTGACGTGCGAGAAGCCGCAGCCGGCGCGCTCGAAGACGTCGCCCTCTTCCAGGATCATCGTGGTGCCGCTGCCCTGCAGCGGTTCGCCGGGGTCCTTGCGCCAGGCATCGGCGCGGAACGGCTTGCCGTCGACGGCGGCGCAGGCGTCGGTGATGCGCCGCTGCAGCCCCGCGAGCCAGTCCCGGACTTCCGGCGTGCGTGCCTGCATGCCCGTCAATTGCGGATGGCGCGGTGGCCGATGTCGCGCCGGAACTGCGCGCCGTCGAACTCGATGCCGCGGAGCACTTCGTAGGCGTTCTGCTGCGCCACCTTGACCGTGTCGCCGAGCGCCGTGACGCAGAGCACACGGCCGCCCGTCGTGACGGTGCCGCCATCCTGCGCCGCCGTGCCGGCGTGGAACACCACGGCCTCCGGCGTTTCCTTCGGCAGCCCGCGGATGGCATCGCCCTTGCGCGGGTTCATCGGGTAGCCGGCCGCGGCCATCACCACGCCCAGCGCGGGGCGGCGGTCCCAGTCGAGCTCCACTTCGTCGAGGCCGCCGGCCGTGGCCGCCAGCATCACGTCGAACAGGTCGGACTTCAGCCGCATCATGATCGGCTGCGTCTCGGGGTCGCCCATCCGGCAGTTGAACTCCGGGTCCTGGGCTGGCCCTTCGCGTCGATCATCAGGCCGGCATAGAGGAAGCCGGTGAAGACGATGCCGTCCTTTTCCATGCCGCGGATGGTCGGCAGGATGATTTCGCGCATGGCCTTGGCGTGCACTTCCGGCGTCACCACGGGCGCGGGCGAATACGCGCCCATGCCGCCCGTGTTGGGCCCCCGGTCGCCGTCCTGCAGCCGCTTGTGGTCCTGGCTGGTGGCCAGCGCCGTGACGTTCCTGCCGTCGCACATCACGATGAAGCTGGCTTCCTCGCCCTGCAGGAATTCCTCGATCACCACGCGGGCGCCGCCGGCGTTGTGCGCCACGCCCAGCGTGTCGTCCAGCAGCATGAAGTCGATCGCCTCGTGCGCTTCGGCGGCCGACATCGCGACCACCACGCCCTTGCCGGCGGCCGTGCCGTCGGCCTTGACGACGATGGGCGCGCCCTTCTTGTCGACATAGGCGTGGGCCGCGGCGGCATCGGTGAAGGTCTCGTACTCCGCCGTCGGGATCTTGTGGCGCGCCATGAAGGCCTTGGCGAAGGCCTTGGAGCTTTCGAGCTGCGCCGCTGCCTTGGTCGGGCCGAAGATGCGCAGGCCGTGGGCCCGGAACTCGTCCACCACGCCGGCGGCCGGGGGGCCTTCGGGGCCGACGACCGTCACCGCGATCTTCTGTTCGAGCGCCCATTCGCGCAGCTTCACCAGGTCGGTGATGGGCACGTTCTCCAGCCGCGGGTCGAGCGCGGTGCCGCCGTTGCCCGGTGCCACGTAGACGGCCTGCACCTTGGGCGACTGCGCCAGTTTCCGGCCAGCGCATGTTCGCGGCCGCCGCCGCCGATGACGAGGACCTTCATTCGGAAATCGACGCGTTGTGGTACACGGCCTGGTGTCGTCCAGTCTTCGAGCACGTCCAGCAGCTTCTGCATGCGGGCGGCGTCGTCGCCAACGAGCTCGATCGTGTTTTCGGGACGCATGGTCACTTCGGCCACTTCCGGTTTGAGGCCGGCCGCTTCCAGCGCGTTCTTCACGGCCTCGAATTCGGTCGGCGGCGTCAGCACCTCGATGGCGCCGTCCTCGTCGGTCACGACGTCTTCGGCGCCGGCCTCCGTGGCGACTTCCATCACCTTGTCCTCGCTGGTGCCGGGCGCCGAGGATCAGCTGGCCGCAGTGCTTGAACTGGAACACCACCGAACCGGCGGTGCCCATGCTGCCGCCGTACTTGCTGAAGGCGTGGCGCACCTCGGCCACCGTGCGGACCTTGTTGTCGGTCATGGTGTCGATCATGATCGCGGCGCCGCCGATGCCGTAGCCTTCGTAACGAATTTCCTCGTAGCTCACGCCCTCGAGGTTGCCGGTGGCCTTGTCGATGTTGCGCTTGATGGTGTCGGCGGGCATGTTGGCCGCCTTGGCCTGTCGACCGCCAGCCGCAGCCGCGGATTGGCCGAGAGGTCGCCGCCGCCCCGGCGCGCCGCGACCATGATTTCACGGATGACCCGCGTCCAGACCTTGCCGCGCTTCTCGTCCTGGCGCCCTTTGCGGTGCTGGATGTTTGCCCATTTGCTGTGACCGGCCACGGATGTTTCCCTTGCTGCTCTTCTTGCGTTGCTATATTGCCTGACCCTCATTCTACTTTTCACCCCATGCCGCCACCGATGCTGATCGCCCAGAACGGCGAGGCCCAGCCCACCTGCTGCCCGCACTGGCCAACCGCCACGGGCTCGTGACGGGGGCGACCGGCACCGGCAAGACGGTCACGCTGCAGAAGCTGGCCGAAGAGTTCAGCCGCATCGGCGTGCCGGTGTTCCCCGGCCGACATCAAGGGCGACCTGACGGGCATCAGCCAGCCGGGCTCCATCGGCGGCAAGCTGGCCGAAGCGATCCAGAACGCGGGCTGCCGCTGCCCGAACCGAAGCCCTGCCCCACCACCCTCTGGGATGTCTTCGGCGAGCAGGGCCACCCGGTGCGCGCCACGGTCTCGGACATGGGCCCCCTGCTGCTGGGGCGCATGCTCAACCTGAACGACACGCAGGCGGGCGTGCTGCAGATCGTCTTCCGCGTGGCCGACGCCAACGGCATGCTGCTGCTGGACCTGAAGGACCTGCGCGCGATGCTGCAGTACGTGGGCGAGAACGCGAAGCAGTTCACCACCGAGTACGGCAACGTCAGCGCCGCGAGCGTCGGCGCCATCCAGCGCGGCCTGCTGCAGATCGAGTCCCGTGGCGGCGACAAGTTCTTCGGCGAGCCGATGCTCGACATCCGAGATTTCCTGCAGACCGACGGCAACGGGCACGGCGTGATCAACGTCCTGGCCGCCGACAAGCTGCTGAACGCGCCGCGGTTGTACGCCACCTTCCTGCTCTGGATGCTGTCGGAGCTGTTCGAGACGCTGCCGGAAATCGGCGATCCCGAGAAGCCGAAGCTGGTGTTCTTCTTCGACGAGGCCCACCTGCTGTTCGACGACGCACCCAAGGTGCTGGTGGAGCGCATCGAACTCGTCGTGCGGCTGGTGCGCTCCAAGGGCGTCGGCGTCTACTTCGTCACGCAGAACCCGCTGGACATCCCCGACAGCGTGCTGGCCCAGCTGGGCAACCGCGTGCAACATGCGTTGCGCGCCTTCACGCCGCGCGACCAGAAGGCCGTCAAGGCGACGGCCGAAACCATGCGGCCGAAGCCGGGCCTCGACATCGAGGCCGCCATCACCGAACTGGCCGTCGGCGAGGCTCTGGTCAGCCTGCTGGATGCCAAGGGCCGGCCCAGCATCACCGACCGGCTGTACGTGATCCCGCCGGCCAGCCAGCTCGGCCCGATCACGCCCGAGCAGCGCAAGGCTTTGCTGGCCGGATCGATCGTGGCGGGCGTCTACGAAAAGACCGTGGACCGCGAGTCGGCTTACGAAAAGCTGAAGGGCCGCGCCGAAACGGCCGCGACCGCCGCGACCGCGGCGACGGCGGCGACCCAGAAGGAAGCATCCGGCGGCGGGCTGTCGGACGTGCTGTTCGGCTCCACCGGCCCCCGCGGCGGCAAGCGCGAAGGCCTCGTGGAAAGCTTCGCCAAGTCGGCGATCCGCACGATCGGGAGTTCGGTGGGGCGCGAGATCGTGCGGGGGTGCTGGGGGAATTCTGGGCGGGACGAAGCGGCGCTGAGGCGGCTGAACGAGGACCTCTGCGTACGGCTGTTCGGCTGTTCCGACCTTCGCTCGTGCCGGTTCGCATCGACCGCGCTACAGTGTTTCTTTTGGAGAGTCGGCAATGCCCACCGAAGCCACCGCCCCCGCCACATCCGCCTGACGTCCCATGCGGGCGGTTTCGGCGCGCTGCCCATCCAGTGGGGCGCTGCCACGCCCACCGAGCGCGGGCCGGTGGTGGGCACCACGACCAAGCGCAGCAACCGCAACGTGATCGGCACGCACAGCGTTCGTACAGCGTGTACCGCGCCCTGGCCGTGGCCGCCGGCGCCCTCTCGCGCGACCACAAGGCCGACCTCACCAACACCGCACCGACCGACATCATCGGCCCGTACCCGCAGTGGTCCGATCCCGGCAAGATCGTCAGCCTCGATCCCCGGGGCGCCACGGTGGGTGAAGTGTTCGCGGCGGAACTGGCCGCCGGCTACGACATCCGCCCGACCATCGCCGTGACCAAGGCGCACGTGATCCTGCCGGAGGTGATCGAGGCGCTGCAGAGCGGGCGCCTGAAGCCCGACGGCAGGTTCCTCACCGCCGGCGGCGCCGCCATGGTGACCAAGGCCGCCATCGAGCCGGTGTGGTACCTGCCCGGCGTGGCCAAACGCTTCGGCTGTTCCGAAGCCGACCTGCGGCGCGTGCTGTTCGAGGAGACCGGCGGCATGTACCCGGAACTCGTCACGCGCAGCGACCTCGAGGTCTTCCTGCCCCCATCGGCGGCCAGACCGTCTACATCTTCGGCGAGCCGCGCGACCGGCCAATCCCGAGGTCGAACTGACCGCCCGCGTGCACGACGAGTGCAATGGCTCCGACGTGTTCGGCTCCGACATCTGCACCTGCCGGCCCTACCTGACGCACGCCATCGAGGAATGCATCATGGGCGCGCAGCGCGGCGGCGTGGGGCTGGTGGCGTATTCGCGCAAGGAAGGCCGCGCGCTCGGTGAAGTCACCAAGTTCCCGGGTCTACAACGCCCGCAAGCGGCAGGTGGGCGGCGACACGGCCGACCAGTACTTCGCGCGCACCGAATGCGTGGCCGGCGTGCAGGACATGCGCTTCCGTGAACTGATGCCCGACGTGCTGCACTGGCTGGGCGTGAAGAAGATCCACCGCCTCGTCTCGATGAGCAACATGAAGTACGACGCCATCACCAACTCCGGCATCGAGGTCGGCGTGCGCGTGAACATTCCCGACGAACTGATCCCGGCCGACGCCAAGGTGGAGATGGACGCGAAGAAGGCCGCCGGCTACTTCACCCCGGACGCGCCGCCCGACGCGGAGGCGCTCAAGCAGACGAAAGGACGCGCGCTGTGAGCACCGTTCCCTTCGTCGCCGGCGACGTCGAGGCCGAAGCCGCCGCCGCCGCCCTGCGCACCACCCACGCCGTGCGCGAGCGCTGCGGCCAGCTGCTGCAACGCGCCCGCGCCGGCGAATCCGCCTGGTTCATCGTCGACGACGGCTTCCGGAAACCGCCGCGCGGGCGGTGGCCGATGCCACGCGGAGCCGCTACCCCAAGCTGCACATCCCGTACCACAGCCGCTGGCGCCACTTCGAAGCCGGCGGGGTCGATCGCAAGGCGCAGCTCGAACAGCTGATGGGCGACCTGCCGGCCGTGACCAAGGCCCACGCGATGATCGACCTGACCTTCGTCAGCGTGCTGCTCGACGCGGGGGCAGGCCCCGACTGGAAGTACGTCGAACCCGCCACCGGCCAGACCTTCACCCGCTCCGAAGGCCTCGGCGTGGCCAGCTTCCATGCCTTCACCAGTGGCCTGTTCTCCAGCAACAAGGACCGCCCGTGGCAGGCGGACAGCGAAGGACTGCGCGCGCTGGTCACCGATAGGCTGGCTTCGGCCTTCCGGGTCAGCGAGCGCAATCCCATGGTGGGGCTCGAGGGCCGTGCCGTGCTGCTGCGGCGGCTGGGCGAAGCGATGGCGGAACAGCCCGAAGTGTTCGGCGACGAACTGCCGCGGCCTTCCGGCATCTTCGACCTGATCGTCCCCGGCCCGACCGTCCCGCCGACCGCCGACGTCGCCGCGCACGACATCCTCTCGCAGATCCTGCTGACGCTCTCCGGCATCTGGCCCGCGAGCAACGCCATCGGCGCGGTGCCGCTGGGCGACTGCTGGCGCCACCAGGCCGTGCGCGGCGACGGGCTCACCGACGGCTGGGTGCCCTTCCACAAGCTGTCGCAATGGCTCACGTATTCGCTGCTGGAGCCGTTCGAATGGGCCGGTGTGCGCACGCGCGGCCTCGACGCGCTGACCGCCCTGCCCGAATACCGCAACGGCGGCCTCATGATCGACAGCGGCCTGCTGCGCCTGCGCGACGAGGCGGTCACGGCCCAGGTCTGGCAGCCGGGCGACGAGCTGATCGTCGAATGGCGCGCCCTCACCGTGGCGCTGATGGACGAAGTGGCGCAGCAGGTGCGCAAATTGCTAAACCTCGACGCGCAGCGCCTGCCGCTCGCCTGCGTGCTCGAAGGCGGCAGCTGGGCGGCCGGCCGCGCGATGGCGCAGGAAAAGCGGGGCGGCCTGCCGCCGCTGCAGGTCGCCAGCGACGGCACCGTCTTCTAAGAGAATCGACACACCATGCAAAACAGCAACGTCCACGTCATCGACCACCCGCTGGTGCAGCACAAGCTGTCCCTGATGCGCAACAAGGAGGCCAGCACCAACAGCTTTCGCCGCCTGCTCAACGAACTGTCCATGCTGATGGCCTACGAGGTCACCCGCGACGTTCCCATGCAGGAGGTGGAACTGGAAACGCCGATGGAGAAGGCGCGCGTGAAGGTCATCGACGGCAAGAAGCTGGTCTTCGTGTCGATCCTGCGGGCCGGCACCGGGATCCTCGACGGCATGCTCAGCGTGGTGCCGGGCGCGCGCGTCGGCCACATCGGCCTGTACCGCGACCCCAAGACGCTGACGGCCGTGGAGTACTACTTCAAGATGCCCGACAAGATGGCCGAGCGCGACATCATCGTGGTCGACCCGATGCTGGCCACCGGCAATTCGGCCATCGCCGCGGTGGAGCGGCTCAAGGAACTCGGCCCGAAGTCGATCAAGTTCGTCTGCCTGCTCACCTGCCCCGAAGGCGTGGCCGCGATGCAGAAGGCGCACCCGGACGTGCCGATCTACACCGCCGCCATCGACCGCGAACTGAACGACCACGGCTACATCCTGCCGGGGCTGGGCGACGCGGGCGACCGGATGTTCGGGACGAAGTAAGGCGCAAATCCCCATTGACCTTCTCCCGCGTTGGCACGACGCTTGCAGTTCCCGCGCATCGCAAAAACCAACCGGAGAAGACCATGACCCTCGCCCGCCGCCACGTCCTGGCGCTTGCCGCCGCCATCGCCGCTTCCGCGCCCGGCTTCGCGCTGGCGCAGGCGAAGATGAAGGTCGCCGCCATCTACACCGTGCCGTACGAGCAGCAGTGGGTCAGCCGCATCCACAAGGCGCTGAAGGCGGCCGAGGCGCGCGGCGAGATCGAGTACAAGTCCAGCGAGAACGTCGCCAACGCCGACTACGAGCGCGTGATGCGCGAGTACGCCACCGGCGGCAACCAGCTGATCCTCGGCGAGGTGTTCGGGGTCGAGGCGGCGGCGCGCAAGGTGGCCAAGGACTTCCCCAAGACCTCGTTCCTGATGGGATCGTCGGGCAAGCCGCAGGCGCCCAACTTCAGCGTCTTCGACAACTACATCCGGGAGCCGGCCTACCTCACCGGCATGATCGCCGGCGGCATGACCAAGACCCACAAGATCGGCATGGTCGGCGGCTTCCCGATCCCCGAGGTCAACCGGCTGATGCACGCCTTCATGGCCGGCGCCGGGGAAACCAATCCCAAGGTGGAATTCACGGTCACCTTCATCAACAGCTGGTTCGACCCGCCGAAGGCCAAGGAAGCCGCCTTCGCCATGATCGACAAGGGCGCGGACGTGATGTACGCCGAGCGCTTCGGCGTGTCGGACGCCGCCAAGGAACGCGGCAAGCTGGCCGTGGGCAACGTGATCAACACGCAGGACAAGTATCCCGAGACGGTGGTCACCTCCGCGCTGTGGAACATGGAGCCGACCGTCGACCGCGCGCTCAAGCTGGTCAAGGAAGGCAAGTTCACCGCCGAGGACTACGGCCCCTTCTCGATGATGAAGCACAAGGGCTCCGAACTCGCGCCGCTCGGCACGTTCGCCAGCAAGGTGCCGGCCGACGTCCCGCCAAGGTGCAGGCGCGCGAGAAGGCCATCGTCGAAGGCAAGTTCATCGTCAAGGTGAACGACGCCGCGCCCAAGTCCACCGCGAAGTAAGGCGCCGGATGGCAGAAGCGGCGGCACCTCCGGTGCTGCGGATGGAAGGCATCACCCGGCGCTTCGGCAGCCTGGTGGCCAACGACGCCATCTCGCTGCAGCTCGCGCCCGGCGAAGTGCTGGGGCTGCTGGGCGAGAACGGCGCAGGCAAGTCGACGCTGGTGTCGATCCTGTTCGGGCACTACACGCCCGATGCGGGCCGGATCGAGGTGTTCGGCCGCGAGCTGCCCCGGGCCAGCCGCGCGCCGCGCTCGCCGCCGGCATCGGCATGGTGCACCAGCACTTCACGCTCGCCGACAACCTGAGCGTGCTCGACAACGTGGTGCTGGGCACCGAAAGCTTCTGGCAGCCCTTCAGCCGCCGGCGCGAGGCGCGCGCGAAGCTGCTGGCCGTCGCGCAGCGCTTCGGCCTCGCCGTGGCGCCCGACGCGCTGGTGGGCACCCTTTCCGTGGGCGAGCGCCAGCGCGTGGAAATCCTCAAGGCGCTGTACCGCGGCGCCCGCATCCTGATCCTCGACGAACCGACGGCGGTGCTGACGCCGCAGGAAAGCGAAGCCCTGTTCGCCACGCTGGCGGGCATGGTCGCCGAAGGCCTCTCGATCATCTTCATCAGCCACAAGCTGGCCGAGGTGCTGCGCGTGGCGCAGCGGGTCGTGGTGCTGCGCGCCGGGCGCGTGGTGGCCCGTGCGGACACCGCGGACACCCACGCCGGCGAACTGGCGCGCTGGATGGTGGGGCAGGACGTCGCGCTGCCGCAGGCGCGTCCGAGCGCGGTGGCGCAGCGGCCGGTGGTGTGCGCGCTGCACGGCGTGCACACCGGCAGCGGACGCGAGCGGCTGGACGGCGTGTCGCTGGAGCTGCGGGCCGGCGAGATCACGGCGGTGGCCGGCGTCTCCGGCAACGGGCAGCTCGCCCCGGCCGAACTGCTGTGCGGGTTGCGCGCGGCTTCGTCCGGCCAGTGCTGCTGGCGGGCGAACCGTTGCGCGCGCAACCGGCGTGGCTGGTGGCGCACGGCGTGGCGCGCATTCCCGAGGACCGGCACGGCACCGGCGTCGTCGGCGATTTGCCCGTGTGGGAGAACGCGGTGGCGGAGCGGCTGCGCGGGCCCCTCTTCTGCCGCGGCGGCTGGGTGCGGCGGCAGGCGGCGCGCGCCCACGCACGCGCGATCGAACAGGCCTTCGACGTGCGCGGCGCCGGCCTCGACGCGCCGGCGCGCGCACTCTCCGGGGGCAACATGCAGAAACTGATCCTCGGGCGCGCCCTGCATGCCCCGGACGGGGGCACGCCGCGCCTCATCGTGGCGCACCAGCCCACCGGGGCCTCGACGTCGGCGCCGTCGCCTATGTGCAGGAACAGTTGCTGGCCGCGCGCGACGCGGGCGCGGCGGTGCTGCTGGTCTCCGACGACCTCGACGAAGTGCTGGCGCTGGGCGACCGGGTCGCGGTGATGCATGCAGGCAAGCTGACGCCGGCACGCGAGCCGCGCGAATGGACGCGGGAGTCGATCGGGATGGCGATGGCCGGGGCCGAGCCGGCGCGATGAGGCTCGAGAAGCGTCCCTCGGCTTCGGCGCTCGCCATGGCCCTCGCGCCCGTCGGCGCCATCGCCTTCACGCTGCTGGTGAGCAGCCTGCTGGTGCTCTGGGCCGGCGCACCGCTCGCGCCCACTTGGGGCGCGCTGGTCAAGGGCGGCTTCGGCTCGGTCTTCGCCTGGTCGGAGACGCTCACCCGCGCCACGCCGCTGATCCTCACGGGCCTGGCCGCCGCCGTGGCCTTCAAGGCGCGCCTGTACAACATCGGCGCCGAGGGCCAGCTCTATGCGGGCGCCATCGCCGCCGTGGCCGTCGGCGGCATGCATGGCGGCGCAGGCTTCGATGCGCCGAACGCCGTCCTGCTCGTGGGGATGTTCGTCGCCGCCGCGCTGGCCGGCGCCTTGCTGCTGCTCGGGCCGGCGCTGCTGAAGGCGCGGCTGGGCGTCGACGAAGTGGTGACCACGCTGCTGCTCAACTTCATCGTCCTGCTGGCGGTGTCGGCGCTGCTCGACGGGCCGATGAAGGACCCGACGGCGCTCGGCTGGCCGCAAAGCGTGGCGCTGCCGTCCGACCTCGAACTGGGCAAGCTGGTGCAAGGCACGCGCGTGCACACCGGCCTGCTGGTGGCGGCGGCGCTGGCGATCGGGGCCCTGGTGCTCCTCAAGCACACGGTGTTCGGGTTCGACGTGCGCGCCCTCGGCGCCAATGCGCGCGCCGCTGCCTTCGCGGGCGTGCCGCCGCTGCGCACCATCGCGTGCGTGGCGCTGCTCTCGGGCGGCCTCGCCGGGCTGGCCGGCGCGATCGAGGTGGCGGGGCGCACCAGCTACGTCACGCTCGACATGTCGCCGGGCTACGGCTACAGCGGCATCGTGATCGCGATGCTCGCCGGCCTGCACCCGCTCGCTCGCGCTGCTGGGCGCCGCGGTGTTCGTGGCGGGCGTGCTGGTCGGCGCCGACAGCATGAGCCGCGTGGTGGGCGTGCCGACCTACATCGCCGACGTGATCGTCGCCGCTTCGCTGGTGTCGGTGCTGGTGGCGACGCTGCTGGCGCAGTACCGGGTGCGGTGGAAATGAGCCATGGCTGAACTCTGGGACCTGCTGGCGGCGCCGGCCTTCTGGGTCGCGGTGCTGCGCATCGCCACGCCGCTGGTGTTCGGCACGCTGGGCGTGCTGCTGTGCGAACGCGCCGGCGTGCTCAACCTCGGCATCGAAGGAATCATGGTGGCCGGCGCCTTCAGCGGCTGGCTCGCCGTGTACCTCGGGCTGCCGCTGTGGGGCGGCGTGGCGGTGGCGGCGCTCACCGGGGTCGCGTTCGGGCGCTGCATGCGTTCCTGACGGTGGTGCTGGCGTTGTCGCAGCACGTGTCGGGGCTCGGCATCACGCTGCTCGCGACATCCCTCAGCTACTACGCCTACCGCGTGAGCTTCCCGAAGGTGAACACCCCGCCGACGGTGAAGCCGTTCGCGGCGATGGAAGGCCTCGGCATCCCGATCCTCTCCGCGCAGACGCCGCTGACGCTGCTCGCCCTGCTGCTGGTGCCCGCCATCGCGTGGCTGCTGTACCGGACGCCGGCCGGGCTGGCGCTGCGCATGGTCGGCGAGAACCCGCACGCCGCGGAAAGCCGGGGCATCTCGGTGATCGCTGCGCGCAGCGCCGCCATCATGGGCGGCTCGGCGCTGATGGGCGTGGCCGGCGCCTTCCTCACGCTCTCGGCCTTCGACGCCTTCTTCTTCAACATGGTCAACGGCCGCGGCTGGATCTGCGTGGCGCTGGTGGTGTTCGCCTCCTGGCGGCCCGGCAAGGCGCTGCTCGGCGCGCTGCTGTTCGCCTTTTTCGACGCATTGCAGCTGCGCCTGCAGCAGGCCGGCGACGCCTGGCTGCCGTACCAGGTCTACCTGATGCTGCCCTACGCGCTCTCGATCCTGGCGCTGGTGCTGGTGGCGCGGCGCGCCGCGTATCCCCGGCGCTGATGAAACCCCGGCGAAAGGGCGAGCGCTGATGGGCGATGATAGGCGGCAGCCCTCCACCCAAGGAATGAACATGAAGAAATACCTCCCCCTCCTCGCCCTCGCACTCGCCGCCGCGTGCGGCCGCCGCGGCCGCCGGCCCGGAAGACCCCTCGAAGTTCGACGCCACGCCGTACAAGCCGCAGAAGGCCGTCTACGACTTCAACTTCGCCAAGCCGCTGGAAGGCAAGGCGGCGTTCGGCTACGTGCGCAACCACATCGAGGCGCTCAAGAAGTTCGGCGACGCGAAGAACTCGCACATCGTCATCGTCGCGCATGGCAACGAGCTGCACGCGTTCTCGCGGCTGAACCGCGCGGCCTACCCCGGGGTGTACGAGGAACTCAAGGCGCTCGCCGACGCCGGCGTGACGATTCGCGTCTGCAGCAATGCGGCGCGCTCGCGCGGGCTACAAGCCCGACGAGTTCTACGACGTCATCACCGTGGCGCCGGCCGCCGTCAGCGACCTCGCGAAATGGCAGAACGAAGGCTACAGCTACATGTACGCCGAGATGTTCCCGCGCCAGACGCGCGAGGAGATCGTCAAGCAGTACCCCGAGCTGCAGTGAGCGCGGTCCGCGCGCGGGAGTCGACGTGCTCGACCTGCTGATCACCAACGCGGCGCTGCCCGACGGCCGCACCGGCATGGCCGTCGCCGTGCAGGACGCGAAGATCGTGGAAGTCGCGGCCGGCCTGCACGCGCAGGCCGCGGAAACCATCGACGCGGGCGGACAGCTGCTCACGCCGCCGTTCTGCGACCCGCACTTCCACATGGACGCGACGCTCAGCTACGGCCTGCCGCGCGTGAACGAAAGCGGCACGCTGCTGGAGGGCATCGCCGTGTGGGGCGAGCTCAAGCCGCAGCTGAAGGCCGACGACATGGTGCAGCGCGCCCTCGCCTACTGCGACTGGGCGGTCGCGCGGGGGCTGCTGGCCATCCGCAGCCACGTCGACACGAGCGACCCCAGCCTGCTGCCGGTCGAAGCGATGCTGGAGGTCAAGCGCCGCGTGGCGCCCTACATCGACCTGCAGCTCGTCGCCTTCCCGCAGGACGGCGTGCTGCGCACCGCCGGCGGCGAAGACAACCTGCGGCGCGCGCTCGACCTCGGCGTCGACGTGGTCGGCGGCATCCCGCACTTCGAGCGGACCATGGGCGAAGGCGCCGCCAGCGTCCGGCTGCTGTGCGAGATCGCGGCCGAGCGCGGCAAGCTGGTCGACATGCACTGCGACGAGACCGACGATCCGCTGTCGCGGCACATCGAGACGCTCGCCTTCGAATGCCAGCGGCTCGGGCTGCAGGGCCGCGTCAACGGCTCGCACTGCACCTCCATGCACAGCATGGACAACTACTACGTCAGCAAGCTGCTGCCGCTGATCGCGGAGTCGGGCGTGAGCGTGATCGCGAACCCGCTGATCAACATCACGCTGCAGGGCCGCCACGACACCTACCCGAAGCGGCGCGGCATGACGCGCGTGCCGGAACTGCTGGCCGCCGGCGTCAACGTGGCCTTCGGGCACGACTGCGTGATGGACCCGTGGTACGGCATGGGTTCGGCCGACATGCTGGAGGTGGCGCACATGGGCCTGCACGTGGCGCAGATGACCAGCCGCAAGGGCATGCTGGCCTGCTTCGACGCGGTGACGATCAACGCCGCCCGCGTGATGCACCGCCGGCTACGGGCTGGCGCCGGGCTGCGACGCCAGCTTCGTGCTGCTGCAGGCGAAGGACCCGATCGAGGCGATCCGGCTGCGCGCAAACCGGCTGAAGGTCTGGAAGAAGGGGCAGCTGGTCGCGCAGACGCCGGCCGTGGCCGCCGCGCTGAACTTGCCGGGGCGTCCCGGCAGCGTCGGCTTCACGACGCCGGCGCGTTCCTGACCGGGGCCGCCACGCGCTGCGAAGGCGCCGCCGCGCGCGCCCGGGCGGCTTTGCGGCGCCCGAGGAACAACCGCACCGCGTAAGTCACCGCGGCGCGCCAGCGCAGCTGCCAATGCTCGCCGCGCTGCGCCATCAGGCCGCGCTTCTCGCACTGCGACGTGAAGCCGTCCACCGCCTGCTTGTTGGCGTGGAAGAACTCGACGCCGTCGGTGACGATCGCCAGCGCGTTGGCCGGCAGCCGCTCCAGTGCCGCTGCCAGCTCGCTTGCGCGTCCGGCAGGTAGGCGTCTTCCATCAGCCAGCCCGAGGGCGCCGTCACGAGATGGTGCAGGTAGCAATTGACGGTGGCCAGCACGTGCCCGCTGCGCAGCTGGCTGATCCACAAGACGGTCCGGTGTCCGGCGTATCCGGCGCCATCGTGACGATGGCGTGCGTGCGCTTGTCGAGGTGCTGGTACACGTCGTTGGCGAGCAGCGGGCGCGCGTCGGAGACCATGGCCGGCTCCGACGCAGTCGTGTAGCGGAATTCGAAGCCGAGCGCCGCCAGGACGGGCCGCGCCGCATCCGGGGTGGCGCGCACTTGCGGCGGCACGGCGCCCGGCGCGGCCAGGCCCAGCGGCGCGCGGCGCCACTGCAGGCGCCGCAGGCGCCGGCGGCGGCGAGCAGCGTCATGGCCAGCACGGCCGGCAGGCCGATGGCCAAGGCCACCAGCCCCGTCGCGATCCACTCCATCCGCTCTCCCCCGTCCCTGTTTGCCGGAGGATGCTACTCAGAAGCAGGCCGAGGTGCCGAACTGTCTGCCTTGGCGGGGCCATTCCGTTGGGACGATCCAACGGATTGCCGCCGCTCCAGCACCACGGGACTCGGCCGCGGGCCTTCGGCCTTGCCGGTGATCGGCGCCGCCGGCAATGCGTCGTCGCCCTCGGAAATGACGAAGTGGTGGTCCAGCGTGTACCGTGCGCCCTGCACGTCCGGCGCCGGCGCGGGCTCGTCGCGGTGCAGCACATACTGGCCGACCAGGGCGCGGGTGACGCCGAACTGCACGTCGGTGTCCGGTACGGATCGTCGCTGGAATAGACCTGCGAGAACTGCGTCTTGTAGCCGGCCTTGTGGATCAGGAAATGGATGTGCGCCGGCCGCAGGTTGTGCCGGCCCTGCGCGCGCAGCAGGTCGCCGACCGGGCCGCCCACCGGGATGGGGTAGCCGGACGGCTTGACGCTGCGGAACGCGATGTGGCCGGCCGCGTCCGTCACGAAGCGCCCGCGCAGGTTCATGTCGGCCTGCGCCGGGTCCTGGTTCTCGTAGAAGCCGTCGGCGGACGCCTGCCAGATGTGGACCTCGGCGCCGGCGACGGGGCGCCCGCTCGCGTCGCGCACCCACGCGTTGACGAAGACCGGGTCGCCCGGCGTGGGCGAGCGCACGATCGATGCCCCGTTCGGCAGCACCGGCGCGCCCTGCCGCCAGAACGGCCCCATCAGGTTGGCCGTGGTCTCGCCGCTGCCATCGCCGTTGTTCAACAGGCAGACCAGCGCCGAGATGCCGAGCGAGCCGGCCGCGAGCACGACTTCGTTGTGCGACGCGGTCGTGGCCTGCCCGAGCCGCGCGATCACGCCGCAGGCCTGCCGGAACTCCGCCTCCGTGAGCCGCGCGTCGCGCACGAAGTCGTGCAGGTGCTGCACGGCGGCGCGCATGATGTCCTTGAAGCGGCCGTCGGGCGCGCCCTCCAGCTCCGCGAGCACGGCGCGCGTCAGGTCGGCGGGGTTCTCGACGATCACGGCGTGTCCCTCAGCCCCGCCGCACCGAATCGGCAGAGAACTCCGCTTCGGCCCATGCCGCGGCGCGCGCGCGCGTCAGCTTGAACGACGGCGGCACGCGGACTTCGGCCAGCAGGTCGCCGCCGGCGTCGTGGGCGCGCAGCATGGCGCTCGGGTTGTCCTCGTCGGGTTCGATGTCGAGCGAGACCGTGATGCGCTCGTCGCCGTGCGTGACCGTCACGTCCTGTGCAGGGCCGCGTGCAGCTGTTGCTCGCTGCGCCGCACGAACTCCGATGCGGTCTTCACCAGCGTCTGGAACGCGGCCGTGTCCAGCGGCTTCGGGTTCTTCTTGTCGCGGCCCATGGTCCACGGGCCGACCAGCGCGGGTTCGGCCTGGCCGTCGGGCGTCATGGCGACGGCCCAGCCGTCGTCGTCCTCGTTCTTGATGACCTGCGCCGTCCAGCCGTTGTCGCGCCACAGGCGCGGCTGCCGGATGCTTTCGTCTTGTTGTTCGTCGCTCATCGCGGCAGTTTACGATCACGGACTGAACACCAAGGAAGAAGGCCGCACATGGGCGCGCAGTGGAAAGCAAAAGGCAAGGCCCGGCGGCCGACGCCGGGGCAAGTTGTTCGGCCGGCTGGCCAAGGACATCATGGTGGCCGCGCGCAGCGGCGCCGACCCGGCCAGCAACTCCCGGCTGCGGCTGGTGGTGGAGCAGGCGCGCAAGGCGTCGATGCCCAAGGACACGCTGGACCGCGCGATCAAGAAGGGCGCGGGCCTCACCGGGGAGACGGTCCACTTCGAGCACGTCATCTACGAAGGCTTCGCGCCGCACCAGTGCCGGTCATGGTCGAGTGCCTGACCGACAACGTGAACCGCACGGCGCCCGAGATGCGGGTGCTGTTCCGCAAGGGACAGCTCGGCACGTCGGGCTCGGTGGCGTGGGACTTCAACCATGTCGGCATGATCGAGGCCGAGCCCACCGCGGCCGGCGCCGACCCGGAGCTGGCCGCCATCGAGGCGGGCGCGCAGGACTTCGAGCCGGGCGAGGAAGAAGGCACGACGATGTTCTGGACCGATCCCACCGACCTCGACCTCGTCAGCCGCGCGCTGCCGGCGCAAGGGTTCACGGTGCTGTCGGCCAAGCTCGGCTACAAGCCGAAGAACCCGGTCGACCCGGCCAGCCTGGAGCCGGCGCAGCTCGAGGAAGTGGAAGCCTTCCCGGCGGCCATCGACCAGCACGACGACGTGCAGAACGTCTTCGTGGGCCTGGCAGGCTTCTAGGAGCCTGAACGCGGCCCCGTCCGACGCCGCCCGCTGCTAGAGTGGTTTGCAGGAGCAAACCACGCGTGGCCGCACCCCAGCAGACTTCCCCGATCGCCCCCGGGCACGCCGACCGCGTCGACGACGACGGCGGCGCGCCGGCCCGCTGGAAGCTCGTCGGTCCCGGCACGGTGGTCGCCGCCACCGGCGTCGGCGCCGCGGACATGGTCGCGACGCTCGTCGCGGGCTCGCGCTACGGCTACGGCCTCTTGTGGGCGGTGGTGGTCGGCGTCGTCCTCAAGATCATCCTGGTCGAAGGCGCGGGCCGCTACACGCTGGCCACCGGCCGCACGATCTTCGAAGGCTGGCGCACGCTGGGCCGCTGGACCACCCGGTACTTCGGCCCGTACATCATGATCTGGGGCTTCGTCTACGGCGCGACGGCCATGTCGTCGTCGGCCATGCCGCTGGCCGCGCTGTTCCCGGCCGTCGACCTGAAGGTGTGGGCGGTGGCGATGGGCCCGGCCGGCTTCGCTATGGTCTGGTTCGGCCACTACGCCTTCTTCGAGAAGATCACGGCCGTGCTGGTCGGCATCATGTTCGTGTCGGTCGTGGGCCTCGCGATCATCGCGCTGCCCAACGTGCCGGCCCTGTTCCGCGGCCTCGTCCCGATGATCCCCGAAGGCGGCATGCTCTACACGCTGGCGCTGGCCGGCGGCGTCGGCGGCACCATCACGCTGGCCGCCTACGGCTATTGGCTGCGCGAGAAAGGCTGGTACACGCCCAAATGGATGCGCGTCATGCGCATCGACAACGCCATGGCCTACGTCATCACGGGCATCTTCGTGATCTCGATGCTGATCGTGGGCGCCGAAGTCGTGCGTGCGGCCGGCGTCTCGCTCAGCGCGGGCGACAAGGGGCTGCTGGACCTGACCAAGGTGCTCGAGGAACGCTACGGCAAGGTCGTCGGCACCGGCTTCCTCGTCGGCTTCTGGGCCGCGTCGTTCTCGTCGGTGATCGGCGTCTGGAACGGCGTGTCGCTGATGTTCGCGGACTTCTGGGGCACGATCCGCGGCCTGCCGTCGGGCCACCCCACATGCGGGTCGGCGGCAAGTATTTCCGCTTCTACGTGCTCTGGCTGACGTTCCCGCCCATGGTGCTCTTCCTGCTGGACAAGCCGATCTTCCTGATCCTGCTGTACGGCGTGCTCGGCTCGCTGTTCATGCCTTTCCCGGCGATCACCCTGCTCGGCCTGCTCAACGGCCGCCGCGCACCCGCGGGTTGGGGCAACACGCTCGCCAGCAACGTGCTGCTGGCCATGACCGCCGCCCTCTTCATCGTGCTCGGCGCGCAGCAACTGTGGAGCGAACTCTCCAGGTTGCTCAGGTAGGGCGCTTCGTTTCCAGCAGCTTGACGAGCGCCCACAGCACGCGGTTCGCCGGCGTGGGAATCCCGAGCGCCTCGCCGCGCCGCACGATCAGGCCGTTCAGGTAATCGATCTCCGTGGGCTTGCCGCGCGCCAGGTCCTGCGCGGTCGACGAGTACTGGGTCGGCATCGCCTCGACCAGCTTGAGCACCATCGGGTGCACGTCGCCCGGCAGGCGCACGCCCTCGGCCGCGGCCACCGCCAGGCATTCGTCCACCACGTCGCGCATCACGGCCGGAATGCCATCGCCGCGCACGTTCTCGCCGTACGGCCGCTGCGCGATCGCGGAAACGGCGTTGTACGCGCAGTTCATGATCAGCTTGAGCCACAGCGCGGCGCGCGCGTCGGCCGAGACTTCGGTCGGCACGCCCGCAGCCTTCAGGGCTGCCGCCGCCTGCTCGCTGCCGGCCGCCGGTTCGATGACGAGCTCGCCGCGTCCGTGGTGCTTGACGTGGCCGGGCCCGGCCATCTCCGTGGCGACGTACACGACCGCGGCCGCGACCGCATGCGCTGGCAGCACCGCGCGCAGGCGGTCTGCGTTGTCGACGCCGTTCTGCAGGCACAGCACCAGCGTGTCGGGCCGCAGGTGCGGCAGGATCTGCGCGCCGGCCGCTTCCGTGTCCATCGACTTGACGCAGAACAGCACGACGTCGCAGCCGGCCACCGCGGCCGGGTCGCTGCTGGCCGACAGCGGCACCTGCTCGTCGAAGGTACGCGTTTCCATGCGCAGCCCGCGCGCGCGGACCGCCTCGACGTGCGCGGGACGCGCGATGAGCGTGACGCGGTGGCCGGCGCGCGCGAGCATGCCGCCGAAGTAGCAGCCGACGGCGCCGGCGCCCATGACGGCGACCGGAGTGTGGAGTTCATGGCCGCATTCTAGGAAGGACGCGGGCGGCGCGTTTGCTATCCTGCGGGGATGACCATCGCGCACACCGCAGAACACCGCGAGGGGTACACCGTGGTGCGGGTGGACGGCGAGCCGACGCTCGACGAATTCCTCGTCATGCTCGCCACCGTCGGCGCCGAATCGGCGCAGTGGCCGAACCGCCGCGCGCTGTTCGACATGCGCAGCGTGCGCACCCTCAAGGCCTTCACCGAGCACTACGCCATCGGCGAAGCCGCCGCGCGCCACTTCGGGCACCTGCAGAAGCTCGCGTCGGTGGTGCCGGCCGACCGCATCACGCGCGCCAGCGAGAAGACGGCGCGCCGCGCGGGCGCGAACCTCACGGTGTTCACGAGCGAGGGCGAAGCCATCGCCTGGCTCGCTTCCAACGCGCCCTGAACGCCGCGATGGACTACGACGACCTGTCGCGGGATCCGCCGGCCATGGCCCGGATCTTCGCCAGGCTCGGGCTGGCCGCGCCCGGCGAACCGGTGCACGCGACGCCTCTGGCGGGCGGCGTGTCTTCGGGCATCTACCGCGTCGACCTGCGCTCGGGCAGCTACTGCCTGAAGCAGGCCCTGCCGCGGCTGAAGGTGGCCAAGGAATGGATCGTGCCGGTGGAGCGGGTGTTCTCCGAGATCGACTGGCTCCGCACCGCCGGCGCCATCGTGCCCGGCCACGTGCCGCGGGTGCTCGGCCAGGACGACGCCAGCAAGAGCTTCGTGATGGAGTTCCTCGGCGCCGACCATCGCAACTGGAAGTCCGAGTTGCTGGCCGGCCGGAGCGATGCCGAAGTGCCGGCCGCGGTGGGCGACGTGCTGGGGCGCATCCACGCGGCGACCGCGGACGATGCGGCGGTGGCCGAACGTTTCGCCACGGACGCCAACTTCCATGCCATCCGCCTGGAGCCCTACCTGGTGGAGACGGCGCGCGCCCACCCTGCCCTCGCCGACGCCCTGTTGGCCACCGTGGAACGCACCGCGTCCACGCGGCGCGTGCTGGTGCACGGCGATGTCAGCCCCAAGAACATCCTGCTCGGCCCGCACGGCCCGGTGCTGCTGGACGCCGAGTGCGCGTGGTTCGGCGACCCGGCCTTCGACGTCGCGTTCTGCCTCAACCACTTCCTGCTGAAGGCGGCGCACCTGCCGCGGCACGCGGGCCCGCTGATGGCCGGCTTTCGCGGCTTCGCCGCTGCGTACTTCCGCCACGTCGGCTGGGAACCGGCGGCCCAACTCGCGCAACGCGTCGCCTGGCTGCTGCCCGGACTCACGCTGGCCCGCGTCGACGGCAAGTCGCCGGTGGAATACCCGCCGAGCCGCAGCGTGAGGCCGTGCGCGCCACGGCCACGAGCCTGTTGCGCGCGCCCTCTTCCCAACTGGAAACCATCGCGGCCCGCTGGGCCGGGGAATTCGCCGCATGAGCATTCGAACTGTCCGGCCCGCCGCATCTGGGATTCGCGCGGCCGGCCCACCGTGGAAGTGGAAGTCACCAACGACGACGGCAGCACGGGGACCGGCATCGCGCCGGCAGGCGCGTCGATGGGCACCCGCGAGGCCGTCGAACTGCGCGACGGCGGCGCCGCTTTCGGAGGCCGCGATGTGCAGCAGGCCTTGCGCGGCATCGAGCGCGAGATCGCGCCGCTGCTGCTGGGCCGCGACGCCGCCGACCGTGCCGGCATCGACGCCGCGCTGGTCGCGCTCGACGGCACGCCCAACAAGGCGCGGCTGGGCGGCAATGCGCTGGTGGCGACGTCGCTGGCCGTGCTGCACGCGGCGGCCGCACAGGCGCGGCAGCCGCTCTGGCAGTACCGGCCGCGGGCCGCGAGGTGCGGTTGCCGCTGCCGCAGGTCCAGTCTTCGGCGGAGGTGCGCATGCCGGGCGGCGCGTCGACATCCGGACTTCATGGTGATCGCCACCGGCGCGAAGTCGTTCGCGCAGGCGCTGGAGATGACGGCGGAGGTCTACCGCGCGGCCGGCGAACTGATGGCGCAACGCGGGGCGCTCGCGGGCGTGGCCGACGAAGGCGGCTGGTGGCCGAACTTCGCCCGCAACGAGGATGCGCTCGACACGCTGGTCGCCTCCATCGAACGCGCCGGCTTCATCCCCGGCGACGACGTCGCCATCGCGCTCGACATCGCCGCTTCCGAATTCGGCAAGCAGGGCCGCTACCGGCTCGCGCTCGAAAACGAGGAGCTCGATTCCGACGCGCTGTGCGACCGCCTGCTGCGCTGGCTGGAACGCTACCCGATCGTGTCCATCGAAGACCCGCTGGGCGAGGACGACGAGGCCGGGCTGGTGGCGTTCACCCGCGCCGCCGGCCATCGCGTGCAGGTCGTGGGCGACGACTACCTCGTCACCAACGCCGACCGCGTGCGGCGCGCCGCCGAACGGGGCGCCTGCAACTGCGTGCTGGTCAAGCCGAACCAGGCCGGCACCGTCACCGAAACGCGCGCCGCCCGGAGGCCGCGCAGGCGCTGGGCTACGCCACCATCGTGTCCGCGCGCTCCGGCGAAACCGAAGACGTCGCGATCGTGCACCGGCCACCGGCTGGAACGCCGGCCAGCTCAAGGTCGGCTCGTTCGCGCGCTCGGAACGCATGGCCAAGTGGAACGAAGGCGTGCGCGTCGAAGCGCGCAGCGGCGCCGGCTTCGCGGGCCGCGCCGCGCTGGCGCCCGGGCGCTAGCGGCGCAGCACCACGCGAAACAGCACGAGCTGCGCGGCCAGCCCGCAGACCGCCCACCCGAGCATCAGCAGCACCATGTTCACCGGCCCGTGGTGCGGGAACACGCCCACGAAGAAGCCGCCGAGCGCGCCCGTCATCTGCTGCACCAGGCCGCCGACGGCGGCGGCGGATCCCGCCAGCGCCGGGATGAGCCCCACCGTGCCGGCCAGCGTCGGCGGCGCCAGCAGCCCATGGCCGATGCCGAGCAGCACCAGCGGCAGCGCCAGCGCCAGCGGCGTGTGCCAGCCCGCCGGGGCGGCCGAGCACCAGCAACAGCCCCGCGAAGGTGCCGGCCTGGCCGAACGCGAGGATGGTGCGGTCGCGATGGCGCCGGATCAGCCGGCTGCACAGCAGGTTGCCGAAGATGTACGAGGTGGGGATGCACATGATGTACCAGCCCATGCGCTCGGGCGGCACCCCGTAGCCGGCCAGCACCAGCGGCGCCCCGCCGAGGAAGGTGTAGAAGGTGGCGGTGGTCGCCGCCAGCATCGTCACGTACAGCAGGAAGGCGCGCTCGCCCGCCAGGCGTCCGTAGCCCGCCACCAGTTCGCGCCAGCCACGTCCCTGCGGGCTCGCCGGCTTGCGGTTCGGCAAGCCGAACCACGCCGAGACCAGCAGGCCGGCGGCCAGCACCGACATCAGCACGAAGGTGGCCTGCCAGCCGAAGCGCACGTGCAGGTGCCCGCCGATGAGCGTCGCCGGGGGCGGGCACACGCCCATCGCCATGCCGACGAAAGCCATCATGCGCGTGCGCTCGCGTCCCTCGAACAGGTCCTGCACCATGGCACGGCCCACCACCATGCCCGCCGCGCTGCCCGCGCCCTGCAGCACGCGCGCCAGCGTCAGGGCGAGCAGGCTCGGCGCCGGGGCGGCCAGCACCGAACCGGCCAGCGCCACCACCAGGCCGACCAGCAGGACGGGCTTGCGGCCGAAGCGGTCCGAGAGCGGCCCGTAGACCAGTTGCAGGCCGCCATAGGCGGCGATGAAGCCGCCGAACGTGAGCTGCACCGCGGCCCGGCCGGCGCCGAAGGTCGCGGGCCAGTCGCGCATGGACGGCAGGCAGATGGTCATGGCCACCGGCCGAAGGCCAGCTGGGCGATCAGGTTGGCGGTGAGCCAGCCGTGCCGCGTCGGCGCGGCGTCTCGTTCGTTCGAAATCGGTTGTTGCACCGCGGAAGGATAATCTGCGTCGCGATGAACCATTGGCTGATGAAGTCCGAACCCGCCGAATGTTCGGTGGACGATGCGCTGGCGGCGCCCGACGCCACGGTCCCGTGGGTCGGCGTGCGCAACTACCAGGCCCGCAACTTCATGCGCGACGCGATGCGGGTCGGCGACGGCGTGCTGTTCTACCACTCGAGCTGCGCCGAGCCCGGCATCGTCGGGATCGCCCGCGTGGCCTCCGCGCCCTATCCCGACCCGACGCAGTTCGACCCCAAGTCGCACTATCACGACGCCGCGGCCACGCCGGAGAAGCCGCGCTGGATGCTGGTGGACGTGCAGGTGCTGCGCAAGACCCGCAACCTCACGCTGGCCGAACTGCGCGCCGACCCGCTGCTGCAGGATCTGGTGCTGCTGCGCAAGGGCAGCCGGCTGTCCATCACGCCCGTGGAAGCGCACCACTGGAAGACCATCCTGAAGCGGCTGGACGCGGCGTGAGCGGCTGGCAGGTCGCCGGCTTCCTGCTGTGCGTGGCGCTCGCCACGTGCGCGCAGAGCGTGACGGGCTTCGCCCTGGCGCTGATCATGCTCGGGCTGGCCGGCCTGTTCGAGCTGGCGCCGCTGCCGGACGTGGCCAACGTGGCCACCGTCATCTCGCTGCTCAATGCCGCCATCGCGCTGCGCGGCACCCGCAAATGGCTCGATGCGCCGATGCTGCGCGCCACGATTCCCGCCAGCATCGTCGGGGTCGCCGTCGGCGTGGCGTTGCTCGCCTGGCTCAGCGCCAACGTGGTGATGGGGCTGCGGCTGCTGCTGGGCGTGGTGGTGATCGCCTGCGCCCTCGTGGTGTTGCTGCGCGCCGAGCCGCTGGCGACTCGCTCGTCAACGGCTTCGTTTGCCGGCTTCGGCGTGCTGTCGGGGATGCTCGGCGGCCTGTTCGCCGCCTCCGGCCCGCCGCTGGTCTACCACTTCTACCGCCAGCCGATCAGCCTCGAAGCCTTGCGCGACACCTTGATGGCCGCGCTGGCCGCCGGCGGCGTGCTGCGGCTGCTGATGGTGGTGGCCTCGGGGCAGTTCAGCCCCAATGCGCTGTTCCTGTGCGCGCTCGCCGCACCGGTGGCGATCGGCCTCACGTGGTGGTTCAAGCGCCGGCCGCTGGGCTGGTCGCGCGACGCCGTGCTGAAGATCGTCTGCGCGCTCCTGATCGTGACGGGCGTCGGGCTGGTCGGGCCGGCGGTGCGCGCCTTGGCCGCGTGAGCTTCAGGCCAGCTTGCGCAGGTCGCGCAGCCGCTCCGGCACGCCGAAGCGCACCTCCTCGCCCCACGCGTGCACGATCAGGCTGCGGAAGAACATGCGCGAGATCGCGGTGTGCACCTTGGCTTCGGGCGCGAGCGTCTTCCACAGGCGCTGCCAGACGGCGGGCAACTGGATCACCAGCCAGTCGGCGATGGTGTGGCGCGCCCTCATCACCACGCCGACGCGGGCGGCGGCTTCTTCGCCCACCAGCCGCAGCAGGTACACCGTGGGCGCGGTGCCGAAGCCGAGCATGCGCAGCGGCCACGGGATCAGGCTCTTCATCATGTCGAGATCGGCGCGGGTGAGCGCGATGCCGTGCGGGTTGTCGGCGGCGTTGCGGAACTCGCGCGCGTAGGCGGCGCAGAACGCGCGCCCGTCCTCCAGCGACCGCGGCATCCACTCTCGCCGGATGCCCTGCATCTCGCCGTACATCTGCCACAGGTAGAAGTAGTCCCCGGCGTCCTGCTCGGACAGGCACACGCCGAGGTCGGCGAGGCCGTCGACGACCAGCACCGAAAACGTCATCGACGTGTAGACCATGTCGAGCTGGCTGACGGGCGTGCCGAACTCCTGCTCGAAGCCCGCGATCCGGGCTCGGACCACGCGGCGCACGCCGGCGTGCAGCAGGCGCAGCTTCTGGCCCGTGACGACCGCGCCGCCGCCGTCGCGGAACGCGCCGGGCTGCGAGATGTTCACCAGCATCTGCAGCACGCCGAGCGCGCGGCGGTACGGCCGCTTTTCGAGGTTGTGCGACATGTGCAGCACCGTGGAGAGGCGGGGCGCGCCATAGCCGCACGGCAGGCTCTTGAGGAGCAGCACGAGCGCGATCACCGACGCGTTCTCCAGCATCACCTCGCCGCCGCGCGCCACCTGCGCGCGGTCGATGCCGTGCGGCAGCGCGCGCGTGGCGGCGACGAAGTCCGGGAACTCGCGCGGCGCGTCCGGCGGAATCTCAGCGTCGTCGGCCGCGAAGGAGCGGAACGACTCGCTGATGCGCCGGATGTCGCGCAGTTCGGCCGCGTTCGCGAGCGTCGCGTCCGCCTCCGGGTCGCCGGTACGCCGCATCTCGTCGAGCAGCTCCGTGGTCCATGCATGCATCGCCTTCCCCCTCCTCGTTGTGTTCTTCTTCAGCCGCAGCCCAGCGCCTTGAACAGGGGCCGGCAGGGACCCACCAGCCACCACGCCACGATCACCGACGGGATCATCCACACGCCGGCGAGCAAGCCGAGCCATGCGCTGTACGGCCACGGACGGCGGACGGCCGCGCCGTACATCCACACCAGCGGCAGCGACAGCAGGAATTCGGAGACGATGATGTACAGCGGCGCATGCCAGACCATCGGCGTGTTGGTGTACGACCAGTAGCCGGCGTGGTGCGCCAGTGCTCGTACAGCGGGATCATGCTGCCGCCCGGGTGGCCGTCAGCAGCGTGGCCTTGGCCAGCGACATGCGCTGCGCCAGCCAGCCCCCAGCACGCCGAGCTGCGCGAGCACCAGCGTCCACGCGAACGGCATGTAGAGCGGCGAGTCGAGCACCATGGGCTCGTCGGGCGGATAGAGGAGCGAGGCCGTGTAGCGCACCAGCCAGGCGTCGGTGAGGATCTCCAGCCAGCCGGCGATGAAGCCCGGGAGCAGCCAGCGCGCCAGCACCGGGTCGCGCCGCCACGCCGTCCAGCCGACCATCACCGCGAAGGTGAACATCGTGCTTGCCAGCGCGAACCGCGGGCCGGCATGGGTCAGCGCGCCGGTGACGTTGCTTGCGACCACCAGCCCCATGGCCACGAGGATGAAGCGGATGCGCAGCGGATCGTCGTTCAAGTCGGCTCCTCTCGTTGTCATGGGCGCAAGCGCGCCGGGGTCTCTTCCGCGCGGCCGGCCCACATCGCCGCGCCCATGCGGCGCGCCTCGGCCGGGGCGAGTTCCGCGCTCTCCACCGCCCGCGCGTGCTCGCCCAGCAGCGCCAAGCCTTCGCCGCGCAGCCGGTGCAGTTCGGGATCCCACCAGTGCTCGCCGGTCCCTGCCTCCAGCAGGCCCTGCCCGGCGCTGCGCACCGCCTGCAAGGGCTGCCCGCCCGCGAGCCACGCGTCCGCCAGCAGCGCCAGGAAGAAAGGCCGCAGGTTGCGGGCGCCGCCGGCGCACCAGGGCGTCGAAGCCCGCCAGCATCTGCGCCACTGCCGGTGTCGCATTGCCCTGCCGCGCGCCGGCCCAGCCGTGGATGATGGATCCCATCAGCTGCCACGCCGGGAAGGCCTGTTCCTTCGAGACCGCCATCGCGCGCAGCGCGGACGCGCTCGCCGACGCGGCGTCGCCCGCCAGCGTGTGCAGCACCGCGTCGGCGCACCACGCATAGGCGGCGTCGAAAGGCGCCAGCGTCGGGATCATCCCGCGCAGCGCGGCGCCGCCGGCCATGGCCGCTTCGGTATCGCCCTGCATCCAGCTGGCCAGCCCGTGGAAGGTGTGGCACATCACGCCCGGATCGTGGAAGCCGCGGCCGCTGCGGTCCGGCGCCGGCGGCAGCCGCACTGCCCAGGCCCCTCGCGCATTCGGCGCGGGCCCGGGCGAATTCGCCGCGGTAGAACAGCGTCATGCCGCCGGTGGCCGCCGCGGCCAATGGGGCGATGGACTGCGGCGCGCGGTCGGCCAGCGCGGCCAGCTGGCGCGAGGCATCCCGGCGCGGTCGACCTCGCCGCGCATCAGCTCGTAGGCCCAGAGGCCCCACAACGGCACCAGCAGCTTGGGCCCGTTGCCGAGCGATTCGCACAGCGTCCGGGCGCGCGCATAGGCCTGCGCCACCTGCGGATCGAGCACGCCGCGCACGGCCATCAACGCGGGCGCCAGCACCAGCTGCAGTTCCAGCTCGCGCGCCGGGGCCGCCTCGTCGGCGCCCGGGTCGCCTTGCAGCCGCAGCGCGGTGCCCGCATGGACCGCGGCCTCGACGCAGGCGGAGCGCGCCAGCGCGCGCTTGGCGGCGGCGAGCCAGTGCGTCACCGCGGCGTCGCGCTGGCCGGCTTCGGTGTGGTGGTGCGCCAGCAGTTCGGGCTGGCGTTCGGCGAGGGCCGGGTCGTCGGCGAGGATCGCCTGCGCGACGCGCGCGTGGCTGGCCTGCCGGGCGCTGCGCAGCAGCGACGCATAGGCCGCATCGCGCAGCAAGGCGTGGTGGAAGGCAAAGGTGTCGCCGCCGGTGGGGCGCAGCATGTGCGCTTCGACGCCGCGGCGCAGCGCCTCGTCCAGCACGGCCGCGTCGGCCCCGCTGGCCGCCTGCAGCAGCTTGCGCGAGAAGTGGCGGCCGATCACCGCTGCCTGCTGCAGCACCTGCCGCGCGGGGCCCAGCCGGTCCAGCCGGGCCAGCGTCTGCTCCTGCAGCGTCAGCGGGATCTCCTCGCCGAGCGCTTCGAGCGCCGACCGCGTGAACTCCTCGACGAACAGCGGGTTGCCCTCGGCGCGCTCGACGATGCGCTGCACCGCCGAAGGCCCGAGCGCCTGCTCGCGGTCGAGCGTCGCGACGATCACCGCGGCGTCCGCCGCATCGCAAGGCAGGAGCGGCACGCGCTCGACCCGCGGGCTGTCGGCCCAGCGCGCGTCGAACTCGGGCCGCGCCAGCAAGAGCAGCAGCACGCCGGCCGGCAGGTCGCGCTTGAGCATGCGCCCCACCCACTCCGGGGTGCTGGGGTCGGCCCAGTGCAGGTCTTCCAGCACCAGCAGGAGCCGCTGGCGCCCGGCCATCGTGCGGACCACGCCGGTGGCGGCGGCGAAGGTGCGCTCGCGCTGCGCCTGCGCGCTCAAGTCGGGCGCCGCATCGTCGGGTGCGTCCATGCCCAGCATGCCGCGCAGCGGGCCGGCCACCGCCTCGTCCTCGGACGCCCGCCGCGGCGAGCACGCGGTCGAGGGCGGCGACATCCGTTTCGCCCTCGGCGGTGGTGGCCATGGCCCGGCGCAGGAACTGCGCCAGCGGCGCGAAAGGCGTGTGGCCGCCGTGCGCGGAGCACCGCATCATCCACACGGCGGCGCCCTGCTGCGCGACGAGGGCGCGCAGCTCGCGCGCCAGCCGCGACTTGCCGATCCCCGGGTCGCCGACCAGAGAGCACGCAGCGGCCGGCGGCGGCGCCGGCTTCCCGCCAGCGCGCCTGCAGCAGGTCGAACTCGCGGCCGCGGCCCGGGAAGGGCGACAGCCCGTCGCCACTGCGCTCGTCGTCCGCCGGCCCCATGGCATGCGCCTGGTACAGCCGCAACGGCGCGGCCAGCCCTTGAGCGTGTGCTCCCCGAGATCGACGCAGCGCATGCGCGCGGCCACCAGCGAGCGCGTGGCGGGGCTGAGCACCACGCCGTCGGGCGGCGCGGCCGACTGGATCCGCGCGGCGATGTTGACGGTGTCGCCGAGCGCCGTACTCGCCCTCGCGGCCGCCGACCCGGCCCATCACCGCCGGGCCCGTGTGCAGCCCGACGCGCACGCGCAGGGCGCCGCCGCGGGCGGGCAAGGGCAGCTTGCCAACGTCACGCACCACTTCCAGCGCGGCCTGCACGGCCCGCACGGCGTCGTCCTCGCCGGCCACCGGATAGCCGAAGTACGCCACCAGCCCGTCGCCCAGGTGCTGCGCCACGTAGCCATGGTGCCGGCGGATCGCTGTGGCGGCGGCGGCCTGGTAGGAGGCCAGACGCCCAGCCACTCCTCGGGATCCATCCCGTTGGCCAGTTCCACCGAGCCCACCAGGTCGCAGAACATCAGCGTCAGCCGGCGCAACTCCGGCGCCGCGGCGGCGGCGAGCGGCGCTCCGCACTGATTGCAGAAACGCGCGCTGTCGGGGTTCTCCTGGCTGCACTTGGCACAAAGCATGGCCTGCGGATCATAGGGGCGAAAAAAGCCGCCCGAAGGCGGCATTTGGCGGAGCAAAAAAGCCCCCGAAGGCGGCATTTCGCGCAGCAAAAAAGCCGCCCGAAGGCGGCATTTGGCGGAGCAAAAAAGCCGCCCGAAGGCGGCTTTCTCACGAGGAGGGAGGCTTACTGGTCGGAGGAGGAGATTTCCTCGGGCTCCGGCTTGGCCTTGCCTTCCTTCTTGGGCAGCGGCTGGATGTCGAGTTGCACGTCCGGCGTCTCGTTGCCCTTCTCGTCGGTCTTGACCTCGATGTCCACCGTGAGGCGGCCCCCTTCGGTCAGTCGCCCGAACAGCAGTTCGTCGGCCAGCGCACGACGGATCGTGTCCTGGATCAGGCGCTGCATCGGCCGCGCGCCCATCAGCGGATCGAAGCCCTTCTTGGCCGGTACTTGCGCAGGTTGTCCGTGAAGGTCACTTCGACCTTCTTCTCGGCCAGCTGCTGTTCCAGCTGCAGCAGGAACTTGTCGACCACCCGCAGGATGATCTGCTCGTCCAGCGGCTTGAAGCTCACGATCGCGTCGAGGCGGTTGCGGAATTCCGGCGTGAACAGGCGCTTGATGTCCTGCATCTCGTCGCCCGGGCTGCGCTCGTTGGTGAAGCCGATCACGGACTTGTTCATGGTCTCGGCGCCCGCGTTCGTGGTCATGATGATGATCACGTTGCGGAAGTCGGCCTTGCGCCCGTTGTTGTCGGTCAGCGTGCCGTGGTCCATCACCTGCAGCAGCACGTTGAAGATGTCCGGGTGCGCCTTCTCGATCTCGTCGAGCAGCAGCACCGCGTGCGGCTTCTTCGTGATGGCCTCGGTGAGCAGGCCGCCCCGGTCGAAGCCGACATAGCCCGGGGGCGCGCCGATCAGGCGCGACACCGCGTGCCGTTCCATGTACTCGGACATGTCGAAGCGGATCAGCTCGATGCCCATGATGTAGGCCAGCTGCTTCGCCGCCTCGGTCTTGCCGACGCCGGTGGGGCCGGAGAACAGGAAGGCGCCGATCGGCTTGTCGCCGCGGCCGAGGCCGCTGCGCGCCATCTTCACGGAAGCCGCCAGCACGTCGAGCGCCTTGTCCCGGCCGAACACCACGCTCTTGAGGTCGCGCTCCAGCGTCTGCAGCTTGCTGCGGTCGTCGTTGGAGACGGACGCGGGCGGGATGCGCGCGATCTTCGCCACGATCTCCTCGACTTCGGCCTTGGAGATGGTCTTCTTGCGCTTGTTCACCGGCAGGATGCGCTGGGCGGCGCCGGCCTCGTCGATCACGTCGATGGCCTTGTCCGGCAGGTGCCGGTCGTTGATGTACTTGGCCGACAGCTCCGCCGCGGCCTGCAGCGCGCCGGTGGCGTACTTGACGCTGTGGTGCTCCTCGAAGCGGCTCTTGAGGCCCTTGAGGATCTCGATGGTCTGTTCGACCGTCGGCTCCACGACGTCGACCTTCTGGAAGCGCCGCGACAGGGCCGCGTCCTTCTCGAAGATGCCGCGGTACTCGGTGAACGTGGTCGCGCCGATGCACTTGAGCTGGCCGCTGGAAAGCGCCGGCTTCAGCAGGTTGGACGCGTCCAGCGTGCCGCCCGACGCCGCGCCGGCGCCGATCAGGGTGTGGATCTCGTCGATGAAGAGGATCGCGTTCGGCTTGTCCTTCAGCGAGCGCAGCACGCCCTTGAGGCGCTGCTCGAAATCGCCGCGGTACTTGGTGCCCGCCAGCAGCGCGCCCATGTCGAGCGAGTAGACGTTGGAGTCGGCCAGGATCTCCGGCACGTCCTTCTGCACGATGCGCCAGGCCAGCCCTCGGCGATCGCGGTCTTCCCCACGCCGGCTTCGCCCACCAGCAGCGGGTTGTTCTTGCGGCGACGGCACAGGATCTGGATCACGCGCTCGACCTCGTACTCGCGGCCGATCAGCGGATCGATCTTGCCGTCCTTGGCGGCTGGGTTCAGGTTGAGCGTGAACTGCTCCAGCGGCGAGGCCTTCTCGTTCTTCTCGCCGCCCTCGCCCTCTTCCGAGGCGGCGTTCTCGCCGCTCTTGGCCGGCTCCGGCGGGTCGCTCTTCTTGATGCCGTGCGCGATGTAGTTCACGACGTCGAGGCGCGTGACGCCCTGCTGGTGCAGGTAGTACACGGCGTGCGAGTCCTTCTCGCCGAAGATCGCGACCAGCACGTTGGCGCCGGTGACTTCCTTCTTGCCGTTGCCGGTGGACTGCACGTGCATGATCGCGCGCTGGATGACGCGCTGGAAACCGAGCGTGGGCTGGGTATCGACGTCGTCGGTGCCCGCCACCTGCGGCGTGTTGTCCTTGATGAAGTTCGCCAGCGACTTGCGCAGGTCGTCGATGTTCGCGCTGCAGGCACGCAGCACTTCGGCCGCGCTGGGATTGTCCAGCAGGGCCAGCAACAGATGCTCCACCGTGATGAATTCGTGGCGCTGTTGGCGCGCTTCCACGAACGCCATGTGGAGGCTGACTTCCAATTCCCGGGCAATCATGAGATTTCCTTTAGCCTGAATACGTTCAAAACTGCTCTGCTTGCTTCGAGTTCGTTTTACTCTATGGGTTCACTGACACACTGCAAGGGGTGCCCGGCCCGGCGGGCGGCCTCCTGCACCTGCTGGACCTTGGTGGCGGCGACGTCGCGAGAGAACACGCCGCAGATGCCTTTGCCATCGAGATGGATCTTCAGCATGATCTGGGTGGCGGTCTCGCGGTCCTTGTTGAAGAATTCTGGATCACCACCACGACGAATTCCATCGGGGTGTAGTCGTCATTGAGCATGACGACCTGGTACATCTGCGGGGGCTTGGTCTTCTGGGTCTTGCGCTCGGCCACCAGCGAGCCACCTTCGTCGTCCTTCGGTCGGACGACCGGGCCGGCGGGTGGCGGGATGGGGGTCTGACTGGCCATGAAATTCATTCTATAGAGCGTCGCCGTACCTCGCCGACCCTAAGTGAATTGGAGACGGTCCCGTCACATTCAAGCGACAGCAAGGACGAGTTCGAAAAAATCGCCGCGCCGCGCCCGAAAGCAACCGTTTTCCTTGCGTGGCAGGCACTTGCGCACGCTTAAGTGAAAATATTGACAGCTGAGCCTGCGTGCACGACACTCGGCGCGGTTTGAGGGAACAAAAACGGGGGCGCGCAATGGCGACCGGCACAGTCAAATGGTTCAATGACGCCAAGGGGTTCGGATTCATCGAACCCGACGGCGGTGGTTCGGATGTCTTCGCCCATTTCTCGGCGATCGAGATGGACGGCTTCAAGACGCTCAAGCAGGGGTCGCGCGTCAGCTTCGAAATCCGGGAAGGCCCCAAGGGCCAGCTCGCCCAGAACATCCAGGCGCAGCCCGGCCCGATCCAGACGGTCCCGAGCCCGGCCGGCGAGCGCCCGCTGCGCCAGCCGAAGGTGCGCGCGCCGCAGTTCCACGCGGCCAGCCACGCGGAACACGCCAGCAAATGACTTTCAACGCGCGCGCCGCGCACCTGAAAGTCATCCCCGCGCAGGCGGGGGATCCAGCAGCAGCCTCCCGAGCTGGCAGGCAGCAGCAGCCTCCCGAGGATTGGCCCCGCCCAGCGTCTAGACTCGGGCGATGTCCCTGTTGCTGGTGCTCCTGCTGCCTTTCCCGGGCGCCGCCGTCGCCGCGGTGCTGCCCACCAACGCCCGCAACCCGAATCCACCGGGCCGGGCTGGTCATGCTGGCCACCGGCATCCCGCTGGCCTTGCTGTTTCCTGAAATCCGCGATGGCGCCGTGCTCACGGAACGGCTCGCGTGGCTGCCGGCGCTGGGCGTCGACATCGTCGTGCGCATCGACGGCTTCGCCCGGATGTTCTCGCTGCTGGTCACCGGCATCGGCGCGCTGGTGGTGCTCTACGCGCGCTACTACCTGTCGGAGGACGATCCGGCGGCGCGCTTCTACTCGCTCCTGCTCGGCTTCATGGGGGCCATGCTGGGCGTGGTCGTCTCGGGCAACTGGTGCAGCTCGTGCTGTTCTGGGAGCTCACCAGCGTGTTCTCCTTCCTGCTGATCGGCTACTGGTACCACCGCAGGGATGCGCGCCGCGGCGCGCGCATGGCCTTCACCATCACGGCGGGCGGCGGACTCTCGCTGCTGGCGGGCGTGCTGGTGCTCGGCCACATCGTGGGCAGCTACGACCGGACGTGGTGCTGGCCGCCGGCGACAAGGTGCGCGCCCATCCCTTCTACCCGCTGGCGCTGCTGCTGGTCCCGGTGGGGGCGCTGACCAAGAGCGCTCAGTTCCCGTTCCACTTCTGGCTGCCGCGCGCCATGTCGGCGCCGACGCCGGTGTCGGCCTACCTGCACTCGGCGACCATGGTCAAGGCGGGCGTGTTCCTGCTGGCGCGCCTGTGGCCTGTGCTGTCCGGCACCGACGCGTGGTTCTGGATCGTCGGCGGCACGGGCGCGGCCACGCTGGTCCCGGGCGCCTACGTGGCGATGTTCCAGAACGACCTGAAGTCGCTGCTGGCGTACTCCACCATCAGCCACCTCGGCCTGATCACGCTGCTGCTCGGCCTGAACAGCAAGCTGGCCGCCGTGGCCGCCGTCTTCCACATGATCAACCACGCCACCTTCAAGGCGTCGCTGTTCATGTCGGTGGGCATCATCGACCACGAGACCGGCACGCGCGACATGCGCCGGCTCGACGGCCTGTACCGCAGCATGCCGTACACCGGGACGCTCGCCATCGTGGCCTGCGGCGCGATGGCAGGCGTGCCCCTGCTCAACGGCTTCCTGTCGAAGGAGATGTTCTTCGCCGAAACCGTCTTCGTCACCGGCAATGCCTGGCTCGAATATGGCTTGCCGGCCGTGGCGACGCTGGCCGGCCTGTTCGCGGTGGTCTATTCGCTGCGCTTCGGGCACGACGTGTTCTTCGGTCCGCCGCCGCGGGGCCTGCCGCGCAAGCCCGAGGAACCGCCGCACTGGATGCGGGTGCCGGTCGAACTGCTGGTCGCGGCGTGCGTGCTGGTGGGCGTGGCGCCGGCGATCGTGATCGGTCCGGTGCTCGACGTCGCCGCCGCGCCGGTGGTGGGCGGCACCCTGCCCTCGTTCAGCCTCGCGGTCTGGCACGGATTCAATGCGCCCCTGGTGATGAGCCTGGCGGCGATGGCCGGCGGGCTCTGGTGTACCTGCTGTACGCCCGGTGGTTCAAGCAGCGCGGCAACGCCGGGCCGCTGGCGCTGCAAGGCTTCGACGGGCAACGCCTGTTCGAAGGGCTGCTGGCGGGGCTGAGCGGGCTGGCGCGGCGGGGCCTGCGCTGGGGCGGGTCGCGCCACCTGCAGACGCAGCTCCTGTGGCTGCTGCTGGTGGCCTGCGCGGCCGGGCTCGTCTCGGCGCTGATCGAGCCGCTCGGATGGGGCGATCGCGAACGCGTGCCCGCCAGCCTCGAATTCGTGCTGCTGTGGGTGATCGGCGGCACCTGCGCCATCGGCGCCGCCGCGGCAGGCCAAGTTCCACCGGCTCGCGGCGCTGGCGCTGCTCAGCGGCGTGGGCCTCGTGGTCTGCCTGACCTTCGCCTGGTTCTCGGCGCCCGACCTGGCGCTCACGCAGCTCGCCGTCGAGGCGGTGACCACCGTGCTGTTCCTGCTCGGCCTGCGCTGGCTGCCGCCGCGCGTGGTGCGCGACGACCCGCTGCTGCGGCAGCGCGCGCGCTGGCGCCGCCGGCGCGACTTCCTGCTGGCCGGGCTCGCCGGCGGCGGCCTCGCCGCGCTGTCGTACGCGATGCTGACGCGCACGGCGCCGCAAAGCATCTCGCCCTTCTTCATCGGCCGGTCCCTGCCCGAGGGTGGCGGCACCAACGTGGTGAACGTGATGCTGGTGGACTTCCGCGCCTTCGACACGCTGGGCGAGATCACGGTGCTGGGCATCGTGGGCCTCACCGTCTACGCGCTGCTGCGGCGGTTCCGGCCCCCGGGCGAGTCGGTCGAAGTGCCCAAGCAGCAGCGCGCGATCCCGGCCAAGGCGAGCACCGACCTGGTGAAGCCGCGCGACAGCGGCGACCCGGCGCGCGGCTACCTGCTGGTGCCCGCCGTGCTGGTGCGGCTGCTGCTCCCGGTGGCCGCCGTGCTGGCGCTGCACCTGTTCATGCGCGGCCACAACGAGCCGGGCGGCGGCTTCGTCGCCGGCCTGGTGATGGCGATCGCCTTCATCGCGCAGTACATGGTGGGCGGCACGCGCTGGGTGGAGAACCGGATGAACCTGCAGCCGCCGCGCTGGATCGCGGCCGGCCTGCTGCTGGCGCTGTCCACGGGGCTGGGCTCGCTGGCCTTCGGCTATCCGTTCCTCACGACCCACACCGCGCACTTCACGCTGCCGGTGCTGGGCGAGATCCACCTGCCCAGCGCCTTCCTGTTCGACCTCGGCGTGTTCGCCGTGGTGCTCGGCTCCACGCTGCTGCTGCTGACGGCCATCGCGCACCAGTCGCTGCGCTCGCACCGCCGTCCCGGGCGGGCGGCCGCCGGCGAGGGAGGCGCCTGATGGAAATCGTCATCTCGCTCGCCATCGGCGTGCTCGCCGCTTCGGGCGTGTGGCTGATCCTGCGGCCCCGGACGTTCCGGTGCTGGTCGGCCTGTCGCTGCTGTCGTATGCGATCAACCTGTTCATCTTCAGCGTCGGCAGCCTGGCGATCGACCGCGAGCCCATCGTGCGGCCGGGCGTCGCCGCCAACCTGGCCAACTACACCGACCCGCTGCCGCAATCGCTGGTGCTGACCGCCATCGTGATCGGCTTCGCCACCACCGCGCTGTTCCTCGTCGTGATGATGGCGTTGCGCGGCCTCAGCGGCAGCGACCACGTCGACGGCCGGGAGGAACGCCTGTGACCGGCGGCTGGGCCGCCCACCTCGTCGCCGCGCCGGTGCTGCTGCCGCTCGCGGCCGCGGCCGTCATGCTGCTGCTGGGCGAGCGGCGGCGCACGGCCCGGGCCGCCATAGCCGTGGTGGCGACCGTGCTCGGGCTGGCGCTCGCCATCGGCCTGCTCGCCCGGGTGGACGGCACGGGAGACGCGGCGGCGTTCAAGGTCTACCTGCCGGGCAACTGGCCGGTGCCGTTCGGCATCGTGCTGGTGGTCGACCGGCTCTCGGCGCTGATGCTGGTGCTGGCGGGCCTCGTCGGCCTGGCGTCGCTGCTGTATTCGCTGGCCCGCTGGGACCGCGCGGGCGTGCAGTTCCACCCGCTGCTGCAACTGCAGCTGATGGGGCTCAACGGCGCCTTCCTCACCGGCGACCTGTTCAACCTGTTCGTGTTCTTCGAGGTGCTGCTGGCCGCTTCGTACGGCCTGCTGCTGCACGGCGGCGGCGGCGCCCGGGTGCGCGCGGGGCTGCACTACATCGCCATCAACCTGTTCGCCTCGCTGCTGTTCCTGATCGGCGTGGCCCTGCTGTACGGCGTGACCGGAACGCTGAACATGGCCGACATGGCGCAGAAGCTGGCGCAGGTGCCGGACACCGACCGCGGCCTGCTGCACGCGGGCGCCGCCATCCTGGCGGTGGCGTTCCCCGCCAAGGCCGCCATCTGGCCGCTGAATTTCTGGCTGCCCGCGGCCTACGCGGCGGCAAGCACGCCGGTGGCCGCGCTGTTCGCCATCCTGACCAAGGTCGGCGTCTACGCGATCCTGCGGCTTTGGACGCTGTGCTTCCCGGCCACGGCCGGCGCTTCGGCGCTGTTCGGCAACGATGCGCTGGTGTGGGGCGGCGTGCTGACGCTCGGCATGGGCGCGGTCGGCATGATGGCGTCGCAGCACCTCGGCCGGCTGGCCGCGTTCAGCATCCTCGCGTCGTCCGGCACCGTGATTGCGGCCATCGGCTTCGACCACCAGGCGCTCACCGCCGGCGGGCTCTTCTACATGGCCAGTTCGACGCTGGCCGCCTGCGCGCTGTTCCTGCTCGTGGAACTGATGGACCGGGCCCGCCAGTCGGAGGTGGACGCGCCTTCCGCTGTGCCGGTGCAGCGGCACCTGCCCCGCTTCATCGACGGCGAACCGCCGCAGGACGTGAACCTCGACGACGAGGAGGTGGCGCTGATCGGCCGCGCCATCCCGCGGTCGCTCGCCTTTCTCGGGCTGGCGTTCATGGCGTGCACCCCGGTCGTGGCGGGGCTGCCGCCGCTGTCGGGTTTCGTCGGCAAGCTGGCGATGCTGTCGGCCCTGCTCGCGATGCCGCCCGACCCGCTGGCGCCGCCACGGGCGCCGCTGGCGCTCTTCGCGATGCTGCTGGTCTCCGGCCTGCTCGCCGCGATCGCGCTGACGCGCGCCGGCATCCGGCACTTCTGGTCGCCCTCCGATCGCCAGCCGCCGCGCGTGCGCATCTTCGAATCGCTGCCGATCGCGCTGCTGCTCGGCGCCTGCGTGGCCATGGTGGCCGCGGGCGAGCCCGCGCTGCGCTACATGAACGCCACGGCCGCCGCGCTGCACGACCCCGGACGCTACATCGCGGCGGTGTCGGCAGCGCGACCCCTGCCGCCGCCGGCGAAGGTGGTGCAAGGAGGGCCGCGATGAAGCGCTGGCTGCCCGCCCCCGTGCTGTCGCTGGCGCTGTTCGCCACGTGGCTGCTGCTGAACCGCTCGGTGAGCCCCGGCCACCTGCTGCTCGGCGCGATCGCGGCCCCGGCGATGCCCCGGCTGCTGAAGCCGCTGCGCCCGCCCGGCGGCGCCATGCGCCACCCCCTCACTCTCGCGAAGCTCGTGCTGGTGGTGGGTGGCGACGTCGTCTTCTCGGCGTTGGACGTCGGCTGGGGCGTGCTGCGCTCGCGCCGCCGGCCGCCGCGCGGCGGCTTCGTCGTGGTTCCGCTCGACCTGCGCGACGCGCGGGCCCTCGCGGCGCTGGCGGTCGTGACCACCGTCGTGCCCGGCACCGTCTGGTGCGAGCTCGCCCCCCGACCGCAGCGCGCTGCTGCTGCACGTGTTCGACCTCGACGGCGAGGCCGAGTTCGTGCGGCGCTACAAGCAGCGCTACGAACTGCCGCTCCAGAGATCTTCGAATGAGCCCCCTGCTCACCCATGCGGTCACCGCCACGCTGGTGCTCTACGCGCTCGCCATGGCGCTTGCCCTGCTGCGCGTGCTGCGCGGCCCCCGCGCGCAGGACCGCGTGCTGGCCATCGACTTCATGTTCGTGGTCGCCATGCTGGCGATGCTGGTGCTGGCGATCCGCTACGACAGCCGCATGTACTTCGAAGGGGCGCTGCTGATGGCGCTGTTCGGCTTCGTCGGCTCGTCCGCGATGGCCAAGTTCCTGCTGCGCGGCGAGGTGATCGAATGAGCGAGGCCATCGTCGCCGTGCTGCTGGTGGCGAGCGGGCTGCTGGCGTTGACGGGCGCGCTCGGGCTGGTGCGGCTGCCCGATTACTTCCTGCGCATGCACGCGCCTTCGCTGGCCTACACGCTGGGCAGCTGGGCGGTCACGCTCGCGTCCATCGTGCACTTCACCGCGCACGACAGCACGCTCTCGCTGCATGTCTGGCTGGTGATCATCGTGCTGTCGATCACCGCGCCCGTGACCACGGTGCTGCTCGCGCGGGCCGCGCTGTTCCGGGGCCGGCAGGCGGGCGAGCCGCTGCCGGCGCCACTGGAAGCGGCGCCGGCGGACGGCGCGGACAAGGACGCGAAGGCGCCTGCGCCGCCCGCCTGACGGCCGCTGCGCTTCAGGCCTGCACCGACTCCAGCGCCGCGTTGAACGTGGCGCTCGGGCGCATGATGGCCGACACCTTCTTGCGGTCCGGGAAGTAGTAGCCGCCGATGTCCGCCGGCTGGCCCTGCACCGCGTTCAGCTCCTCGACGATCTTCTGCTCGTTCTCGGCCAGCTTGCGGGCCGGGGTGCGAACTTCGCGGCCAGCTCGGCGTCGTCCTTCTGCTCGGCCAGCGCCTGCGCCCAGTACAGGGTCAGGTAGAACTGGCTGCCGCGGTTGTCCAGCTGGCCCGTCTTGGGCGACGGATTCTTGCTGTTGTCCAGCAGCTTGCCGGTGGCGGAGTCGAGCGCGGTCGCCACGACCTTCGCCTTGGCGTTGCCGGTCTTGATGCCCTCGTCTTCGAGGCTCACGGCCAGCGCCGAACTCGCCGAGCGAATCCCAGCGCAGGTGGTTCTCTTCCACCAGCTGCTGCACGTGCTTGGGCGCGGAACCGCCGGCGCCGGTCTCGTACATGCCGCCGCCGGCCATCAGCGGCACGATCGACAGCATCTTGGCGCTGGTGCCCAGTTCCATGATGGGGAACAGGTCGGTCAGGTAGTCGCGCAGGATGTTGCCGGTGACGCTGATCGTGTCCTTGCCGCGCACGACGCGCTCGAGCGTGTAGCGCATGGCGCGGACCTGGCTCATGACCTTGATCTCGAGCCCGTCGGTGTCGTGTTCCTGCAGGTACTTCGCGACCTTCTTGCGCAGTTCGGATTCATGCGGACGGTAATTGTCCAGCCAGAACACCGCCGTCATGCCGGAGTTGCGGGCGCGCGTGACCGCCAGCTTGACCCAGTCGCGGATCGCGGCGTCCTTGACCTGGCACATGCGCCAGATGTCGCCCTGCTCCACGTCCTGCGTCAGCAGCACTTCGCCGGTGGCGAGGTCGGTGATGTTGGCGACGCCGTCCTCGGCGATCTCGAAGGTCTTGTCGTGCGAGCCGTATTCCTCGGCCTGCTGCGCCATCAGGCCGACGTTGGGCACGGTGCCCATGGTCTTCGGGTCGAAGTTGCCGTGCCACTTGCAGAAGTTGATGATCTCCCCGGTAGATGCGGGCGAAGGTCGACTCGGGGATCACGGCCTTGACTTCGCGCAGGCGGCCGTCGGCACCGTACATCTTGCCGCCGGCGCGGATCATGGCCGGCATGGAGGCGTCGACGATCACGTCGTTGGGCGAGTGGAAGTTGGTGATGCCCTTGGCCGAATCGACCATCGCCAGCGGCGGGCGGTCTTCCGTGCAGGCGTGCAGGTCGCGGTTGATCTCGTCCTGCTGCGACTGCGGCAGCGTGGAGATCTTGTCGTACAGGTTCGCCATGCCGTTGTTGACGTTGACGCCCAGTTCCTCGAACAGCTTGCCGTGCTTCTCGAACGCTTCCTTGTAGAAGGTGCGCACCGCGTGGCCGAACACGATGGGGTGCGAGACCTTCATCATGGTGGCCTTCACGTGCAGCGAGAACATCACGCCCGAGGCCTTGGCGTCGTCGATCTGCTTCTGGTAGAAGGCCAGCAGCGCCTTCTTGCTCATGTACATCGAGTCGATGATCTCGCCTTCGAGCAGCGAGACTTTCGGCTTGAGCACCACGGTCTTGCCCGACCTGGGTGATCAGCTCCATCTTGACTTCGCGCGCCTTGTCGAGGGTCATCGACTTCTCGCTGGCGTAGAAGTCGCCGCCGACCATGTGGGACACGTGGGTGCGCGAAGCCCGCTCCACTCGGCCATGCTGTGCGGGTGCTTGCGCGCGAATTCCTTGACGGCCTTGGGCGCGCGGCGGTCGGAGTTGCCTTCGCGCAGCACCGGGTTCACGGCGGAGCCGAGGATCTTGCCGTAGCGCTGGCGGATCGCCTTCTCTTCGTCGTTCGCCGGGCTCTCCGGGTACTCGGGAACCATGTAGCCCTTCTCGCGCAGTTCGCGGATGGCGGCGATCAGCTGGTTCTGCGACGCGCTGATGTTGGGCAGCTTGATGATGTTGGCATCGGGCTGCAGCGTCTTCTTGCCCAGTTCGGCCAGGGTGTTGGGCACCTTCTGGTCGTCCTTCAGGAAGTCGCCGAACTCGCCGAGGATCCGGTTGGCCACGGAGATGTCGCTCTCCACCACCTCGATCCCGGCCGCCGCGGCGAAGCTGCGCACGATGGGCAGGAACGAATGCGTGGCCAGGTACGGCGCTTCGTCGGTGAGGGTGTAGATGATCTTGGAACGGTCGGCAGCCACGGGCATTTCTCTCAGAAGGTTGGTGGAGTCGGTCGATACGACGCGAAACGGCATTTTACTTCGTGGGACGGCGCTCCCTCCAGGCAAAAAGAAAGCCGGGCAGTGCCCGGCTTGCTCGGTCGGCGCAAGGCCCTCACATCTGGTCGATCATGACTTGCCCGAAGCCCGAGCAACTCACTTGCGTGGCCCCGTCCATCAGCCGCGCGAAGTCGTACGTCACCTTCTTCGACAGGATGGCCTTCTCCAGCGAGCTGATGATCAGGTCGGCCGCTTCGGTCCAGCCCATGTGGCGCAGCATCATCTCGGCCGAGAGGATCTCGGAGCCGGGGTTCACGTAGTCCTTGCCGGCGTACTTGGGCGCCGTGCCGTGGGTGGCTTCGAACATCGCGACCGAGTCGCTCATGTTCGCGCCGGGCGCGATGCCGATGCCGCCGACCTGCGCGGCGAGCGCGTCGGAGATGTAGTCGCCGTTCAGGTTCAGCGTGGCCACCACGCTGTATTCGACCGGGCGCAGCAGGATCTGCTGCAGGAAGGCGTCGGCGATCGAGTCCTTGACGATGATGTCGCGGCCGGTGCGCGGGTTCTTCATGCGCACCCACGGCCCGCCGTCGATCAGCTCGCCGCCGAACTCGCGCTGCGCGAGTTCGTAGCCCCAGTCCCGGAAGCCGCCTTCCGTGAACTTCATGATGTTGCCCTTGTGCACCAGCGTCACCGAGGGCTTGTCGTTGTCGATCGCGTACTGCAGCGCCTTGCGCACCAGCCGCTCGGTGCCTTCGCGCGAGACCGGCTTGACGCCGACGGCGGAGGTGTTGGGGAAGCGGATCTTCTTGACGCCCATTTCGTTCGTCAGGAAGGCGATCAGCTTCTTCGCCTTTTCCGATTCGGCCTCGTACTCGATGCCTGCGTAGATGTCTTCCGAGTTCTCCCGGAAGATCACCATGTTGGTCTTCTCCGGCTCCTTCAGCGGCGACGGCACGCCCTTGAAGTACTGGATCGGGCGCAGGCAGACGTACAGGTCGAGTTCCCCGGCGCAAGGCGACGTTCAGCGAGCGGATGCCGCCACCGACCGGCGTGGTCAGCGGGCCCTTGATCGACACGACGTACTCGCGCGCGGCCTGCAGCGTTTCGTCGGGCAGCCAGACGTCGGGGCCGTAGACCCGCGTGGCCTTCTCGCCGGCGAACATCTCCATCCAGTGGATCTTCCGCTTGCCCCCGTACGACTTCGCCACCGCGGCATCGACCACCTTCAGCATCACCGGCGTGATGTCGATCCCGGTGCCGTCGCCCTCGATGTACGGAACGATCGGCTCGTCCGGCACGTTCAGGGACATGTCCGCGTTGACGGTGATCTTCTCGCCCTGCGAGGGCACCCGATATGCTGGTACATCGCGCAAATTCTACTGCGCGGCCGGGGGACCCCGGGGAAGCCCTAGGAGCCCGGGCGGCAGAAGGAGGGATCCGCGCCGGTGCCTGGAATCGTGTCAGGCTAGGCGCAGCCGACGCCGTGTGGTGAACCACTCAAGGAGGCTGTAACGACGCATGGCGCGATTCCGTGCACCGGCCCGAAGGGTTGGGCCTGCAAGGGGGCGTATGCGGCGTTGCGAAATCGGGTCCAGCCGGCCGCTGCTGGACCCGATTCCGCGCCTTGCCTCCACCCCCTTGCAGACCCAACGCGGGTCCCTCCTTCTGCCGCCCAGGCTCCTTGGTCATGCGCCGGGCCGCGAACCGCTGTCAACCGGTGTTCGCGCTGCCGCGTTGGCGGAGGGTCAGCGCATCCGCGCGGGCATCTTCACAACAGATTCGTCCTGAAGGAAAAAACCATGTCCAAGCTCCTCGCCACCACGGTTGCCGGCCTGTTCTCCGCCGCTGTCTTCGCCCAAGCCACCCCCGCCACGCCCGCCACCCCGGCGATGCCGGCTGCCCAGCGCAGACGTCGCCCGCCGCCACCACCGGCAAGGCCGAAATGAAGAAGGATGCCAAGGCCGACAAGAAGGCCGCCAAGACCGACAAGAAGGCTGCCAAGACCGACAAGAAGGCCGCCAAGACCGACATGAAGGCCGACGCCAAGGCCATGCCTGCCGCCCGGCCCAGACCTCGCCCGCCGGCACGACCGCCAAGGCCGAAGCCAAGGTCGAAGCCAAGAAGTAATCGGGGCCGCGCGAAGCCTCGCCGGCTTCGGCTCTCCACGGATGCCCGCCCCGGCGGGCATTTCTCTTTCAGCTCCCGTTCATCCCGGCAAGCCACAATACCCGCATGAAAAAGCTGTTCGCCCTCTTGCTGGCGTTCGCGGCCACCCTCGCCGCGGCCCAGGACCAACCCCAGATGAACCTGCCGCGCGTGGCGCTGATGGCAGGCATGCACCGCATCGAAGCCCGTGTGGCCTCCGCGCCCGAGCAGCGCATGACCGGCCTGATGCACCGCAAGGAAATGCCGCAGCACGAGGGCATGCTGTTCGTCTTCGAGCAGCCCACCCAGCAGTGCTTCTGGATGAAGAACACCCTGCTGCCGCTGTCGATCGCCTTCATCGCCGACGACGGCACCATCGTCAACATCGACGAGATGGCGCCGCAGACGCTCGACTCGCATTGCTCCGCGAAGCCGGTGCGCTACGTGCTGGAGATGAACACCGGCTGGTTTTCGAAGAAGCGTATCCGTGCGGGGGCGAAGCTGTCGGGGGGCCTTTCGAGCGCCGCTGAAGCCGGGGCGGGAGCGGACAGCCTGAACGCAGAAGTCGCGGAAGTACGCAGAAAGCGCAGAAGGACTTCCGGTTTGGAAGCGGGCGTTTCACCGGCCGCTACTTGATCTGGATTTTTTCTGCGATTTCTGCGTTGCTTCTGCGACTTCTGCGTTCCGGCTGTCCGCATGAAAAAGGCGGCCCACGGGCCGCCTCTCTCTCGAAACCGGAAACCGCTTACGCGAAGTTCTTGTTCGCGAAGTCCCAGTTCACCAGCTTGTCCCAGAAGGTCTCGACGAACTTCTGGCGGGCGTTGCGGTAGTCGATGTAGTACGCGTGTTCCCACACGTCGACCGTCAGGATCGCCTTGTCGGCGGTGGTCAGCGGCGTGCCGGCGGCGCCGGTGTTGACGATGTCCAGCGTGCCGTCCGGCTTCTTCACCAGCCAGGTCCAGCCGGAGCCGAAGTTGCCCACGGCCGACTTCACGAAAGCTTCCTTGAAGGCCGCGTAGCCGCCCCACTTCTTGCTGATCGCCTCGGCCAGGGCGCCGGTGGGCTCGCCGCCGCCGTTGGGCGTCATGCAGTTCCAGAAGAAGGTGTGGTTCCAGACCCGGGCGGAGTTGTTGTAGATGCCGCCCGACGACTTCTTGATGATGTCTTCCAGGGGGCATGTTCTCGAACTCGGTGCCCACCTGCAGCTTGTTCAGGTTGTCGACGTAGGCCTTGTGGTGCTTGCCGTGGTGGTACTCCGGGGTTTCCTTGGAGTAGTTGGGCGCCAGCGCGTCGATCGCGTAGGGCAGCGGGGGCAGGGTGTGTTCCATGGCTCTTCTTCCTTATCGGGGGTTGCTGTGTCGAACCGGCTGATTCTAGGGACGATTTGGGGCGGCCGTTGAAACGCGGACGTCGACATGGCCATCGGCGAGGTCGGCGCGCAGCGGCTGGCCCGGCTGCACCGGCCCACGCTGGTGACGGGCCGGCCGGTCTCCGGCTCGGTCAGCAGCGCATAGCCGCGCTGCAGCACCAGCCGCGGGTCGAGCAGTTGCAGCCGCAGGTCGAGCCTTTCGATGCGCCGCGCGGCGTGCGCCAGCCGCTCCGCCGTCCCGGCGCCCAGCCTGCGGCCGGTGGCGCCGCCCTGCTCCCGCCCGCGCTGCACGCGCAGCGCCAGCGCGTGGCGCAGGCGCTGGGCCGCGCGCTCGATGCGCACGTGCTGCTGCGCGGCGCGCGAAGAGGGCCGGCCCGTGGGCGGCCGCCCGGTCGACGCGCTGGCCGGCGCGGTCGAGCCGGCGCTGGGCCGCGTCACGCAGCCGCGCCTGCATGAGGTCCACGGTCGCCTGCCAGGTTTCCAGCGGCTGCGCCGCCAGTTCGGCGGCCGCGGTCGGCGTCGGCGCCCGCACGTCGGCGACGAAGTCGGCGATGGTGAAGTCGGTCTCGTGGCCGACGCCGCTGACCACCGGCACCGGGCTGGCGGCGATGGTGCGGGCCAGGCGCTCGTCGTTGAAGGCCCAGAGGTCCTCGATGGAGCCGCCGCCGCGCACCAGCAGGATCATGTCGATGCGGCCGGCCTCGGCCTGCCGGTACAACGCCTGCAGGGCCGCGACGAGTTCGCCCGGCGCCTGGCTGCCCTGCACCGCCGCCGGCGCCAGGATCACCGGCACGTGCGGCGCCCGGCGGCGCAGGCAGGTCACGACGTCGTGGAGGGCCGCCGCGCCCAGCGACGTCGCGATGCCGATGCCCACCGGCAGCAGCGGCAGGTCGCGTTTGCGGGCGCCGTCGAAGAGTCCTTCGGACTCCAGCTTGGCCTTGAGCCGCAGGAACTGCTCGAACAGCGCGCCCTGTCCGGCCCGGCGCAGGCTCTCGACGATGAGCTGCAGGTCGCCGCGCTGCTCGTAGACGCCCAGCCGCCCCTGCACTTCGACCAGTTCGCCATCCCGCGGCATGAAGTCCATCAGGCTCGCCGCCCGGCGGAACATGGCGCAGCGGACCTGCCCCTGCGCGTCCTTCAGCGAGAAGTAGCAGTGGCCGCTGGCCGCCCGCGAAAACCCCGTGATCTCGCCACGCACCGAGACCGGATTGAAGCGCGATTCGAGCGCGTCCGCGACCGCGCGGCACAGGGCGCCGACGGCCCAGACGCGCGGCGCGACGCCCGCCAGCGGGGTTTGTCCACTCAACAAAAGCAAGTCCTTTCAGGGTTAACCCGAAATGATTTCATCCACAGCACGGGGCGGGCGGGGAAGACCGGACGGAACCGCGCCGCAACGCTGATTCTTCCGAGCAAGTCCTTGATTCCAAAAGAGATTTTCCTGCTCAAATGGTCATCGTTTTGTCACGGTGAAGCATTGGCGCGGGTTCGGGCGGGGTGGAGGGGGATTTCTCAACAAAGTTATCCACAACTTTTGTGAGTGTCGTCCTACGGCCACGCGGCCGATTCCTACAGCCTCCGACTCCGCCATAATCCGCCGCAAGCGAGGTGCCGCATGCCTTGCGGAAGTACACCGGCGGAGGACCCTTTTGCTCTCGATCATACAAGCCGCAGGCTGGCCGATCTGGCCCCCGGTCGCCTGTTCCATCCTGGCCATGGCGCTCATCATCGAGCGCTTCCTGAGCCTCAAGACGGCCAAGATCGCCCCGCCCCGGCTGCTCGACGAAGCGCTCGCGGTCTCGCGTGCTTCCGTGCCCTCGCCCGACGTGGTGACCCAGCTCGAGCAGAACTCGGCGCTGGGCGAGGTGCTGGCCAGCGGCTTCCGCGCGCTGAACTCCGACCCGCGCTGCAGCGAAGCCGACCTGCGCGCCAGCATGGAGCAGACCGGCCGCGCGGTCGCGCACCGGCTGGAACGCTACCTCAGCGCGCTGGCGACCATCGCCTCGGCGGCCCCGCTGCTCGGCCTGCTGGGCACCGTCATCGGCATGATCGAGATCTTCGGCTCGCAGGCGCCCACCGGCGGCGGCGCGGGCGCCAACCCGGCGCAGCTGGCGCACGGCATCTCGGTGGCGCTCTACAACACGGCCTTCGGCCTGATCGTGGCCATCCCGGCGCTGATCTTCTGGCGCTACTTCCGCGGCCGCGTCGACGCCTACCTGCTGACGCTGGAGCTCGCCGCGGAGCGCTTCGCGCGCCACCTGAACACCCTGCGCCGCGGCTGAAGACCGGACCATGAATTTCCGTCCCCGCCCGAAGGATGAACCGGAGATCAACCTGATCCCGTTCATCGACGTGCTGCTGGTGGTGCTGATCTTCCTGATGCTGACCACGACCTACAGCAAGTTCACCGAGATGCAGCTGGAAGCTGCCGGTGGCCGACACCGAGGCGCAGCGCGACTACCCGAAGGAAGTGATCGTCGCCGTCTCCGCCGACGGCCGCTACATGATCAACAAGCAGGCCGTCGCCGGGCGCAGCCCCGACGAGCTGGCGAGCGCGCTGTCGGACGCGGCCAAGGCCGGCAAGGACAGCGTCGTCATCATCAGCGCCGACGCCACCGCGACGCACCAGTCGGTAATCACGGTCATGGAGGCCGCGCGCCGCATCGGCCTGACGCAGATCACCTTCGCCACCCAGACCTCGGCACAGGCCGGGGGCAAGTAGCGGCATGGGCGACGCGCTGCAGCGCGCCCTGGCTGCGCCGGGGCGTCGCGGCGCGGCTGCTCTGGCCGCTGTCTCAGCTCTACCGCCTGCTCGGCTCCCTCCACCGCGCCGCCTACCGCCGCGGCTGGATGCGCGCCGACCGGCCACCGGTCCCCGTCGTCGTGGTCGGCAACGTCGTTGCCGGCGGCGGCGGCAAGACCCCCGCCGTGCTCGCCGTCATCGACCACCTGCGGGCGCGCGGGATCGCGGCGGGCGTGGTCTCGCGCGGCTACGGCCGCAGCGGCGGCGAGTGCGCCGAAGTGCATCCCGGCGACAGCGCGCAGCGGGTCGGCGACGAGCCCCTGCTGCTGCGCCAGAAGGCGGGCGTGCCGGTGTTCGTCGCGGCCCGCCGCGCGGAAGCCTGCCGCGCCCTGCTCGCCGCCTACCCGTCGACGCGCGTGATCGTCAGCGACGACGGGCTGCAGCACCACGCGATGGCGCGCGACATCGAGATCTGCGTGTTCGACCGCCGGGGCGTCGGCAACGGCTGGCTGCTGCCGGCCGGCCCGTTGCGCGAACGCTGGCCGCGCCCGGTCGACCTGGTGCTGCGGCACCCGGAGGCGAACGGCCGGCCGGCCACCGCATGGCACGCACGCTGGGCGCGACCGTGGTGCGCGCCGACGGCACGCGGATGCCGCTGGCCGACCTGTTCGACCGGCCGCTCGAAGTGGTGGCGGGCGTCGCCAACCCCGAGGCCTTCTTCGGCATGCTGCGCGAGGCAGGGCTGCTGCTGGCACGCACCCGGCCGCTGCCGGACCATCACGCCTTCGACGAGGCGGCGGAATTCGCGGACCGGTCCCTGACCCTCGTCTGCACCGAGAAGGACGCGGTCAAGCTGTGGCGGCTGCGCCCCGACGCCTGGGCCGTTCCGCTGGAGCTGCGCATCGACGAAGCTTTCTGGCGCAGCTTCGACCGGCTGCTCGACGCGAAGCTATCATCCGCGCATGGACCCCGGGCTCATTGAACTGCTCGTCTGCCCCGTCACCAAGGGGCCGCTGGATCTCGACCGCGAACGGCACGAGCTGCTCTCGCGCAGCGCCCGCCTCGCCTACCCGATCCGCGACGGCATTCCCGTGATGCTCGAGGAAGAGGCGCGCACGCTCAGCGACGAGGAACTCGAACGCCTGCCGCCGCGCACCCCGCTGGTCTGACATGGGCTTCACCGTCCTGATCCCGGCCCGGCTGGCCAGCACCCGCCTGCCCGACAAACCCCCGGCCGACATCGCCGGCCTGCCGATGGTGGTGCGTGTCGCGCAGCGCGCGCGCCAGTCCGCGGCGACCCGCGTGGTGGTGGCCGCCGACAGCCAGCGCATCGCCGAGGCCTGCCGCGCCCACGGCGTCGAGGCCGTGCTCACGCGCGCCGACCACCCGTCCGGCAGCGACCGCCTCGCCGAAGCCTGCGAGCAGCTCGCGCTCGACGGCGACGACGTGGTCGTCAACGTGCAGGGGGACGAACCGCTGATCGATCCCGCGCTCATCGATGCCGTCGCTTCGCTGCTGGTGCAGCGGCCGCAGGCCAGCATGAGCACCGCCGCGCACGCCATCGACCTCGTCGAGGAGTTCACCAACCCGAACGTGGTGAAGGTCGTGCTGCAGGCCGACGGGCTGGCCCTGTACTTCAGCCGCGCGCCCATTCCCCGGTCGCGCGACGATTTCGCGCAGGGCATCGCGTCCCTGCCCGATCCGCGGCCGCTGCGGCACGTGGGCATCTACGGCTACCGCGCCGGTTTCCTGCGCGCCTTCCCTGCGCTGCCGCAGGCGCCGGTCGAGCATTGCGAGGCGCTGGAACAGCTGCGCGCGCTCTGGCACGGCCACCGGATCGCGGTGCACGTGACCGACAGCGCGCCCGGCCCGGGCGTCGACACGCCGCAGGACCCGGAGCGTGTCCGCGCGGTGTTTTCGGCGGGCGCGCAAGGCCCTGCCGCGTAAGCTCGCGCGCAGGGGTGCGTGCTATCCTCTGCGCCAACAGGCGCGGTGGCCGGGCGGCAGCCCCGGCACGCAAGCGCCGGACGCATCTAACCATCCGAGGATTCCATGAGACTGATCTTGTTGGGCGCACCGGGCGCCGGCAAAGGCACGCAGGCCGCATTTCTCTGCCAGAAGTACGGCATTCCGCAGATCTCCACCGGAGACATGCTGCGCGCCGCCGTGAAGGCCGGCACGCCGCTGGGACTGGCCGCCAAGAAGGTCATGGATTCCGGCGCGCTGGTCAGCGACGACATCATCATCGGCCTGGTCAAGGAACGCCTCGCGCAGCCCGATTGCGCCAAAGGTTTCCTGTTCGACGGCTTCCCGCGCACGATCCCGCAGGCCGACGCGATGAAGAACGCGGGCGTGCAGCTCGATTGCGTGCTCGAGATCGACGTGCCCTTCGCCGCGATCGTCGAGCGCATGAGCGGCCGCCGCTCGCACCCGGCTTCGGGCCGCACCTACCACCTCAAGTTCAACCCGCCCAAGGCGGAAGGCGTCGATGACGTCACCGGCGAACCGCTGATCCAGCGCGATGACGACAAGGAAGAAACCGTGCAGAAGCGCCTGGAGGTGTATGCCTCGCAGACGCGCCCGCTGGTGGAGTACTACGCCAACTGGTCGAAGGCCGACCCCGTGAACGCGCCCGGCTACCGCCGCATCGACGGCATGGGCAGCGTCGAGGACATCACGTCGCGCGCGCTGCAGGCGCTGGCGGACTGCAAGGCGCGCTGACGCGCGGCGTCACGCCGGGCTGGACCGCAGCCCGTACGCCTTGCCGTCCACGAAGAGGTATTCGGCGCGCACGATCGCCTCGCCCTTTTCTTCCTTGAAGGTGAAGCCCAGCACGCCGATGGTGGCGCCGGCCTTCACCGGTTCGACCTTCCACGCTTCCATGCGCGTGAGCGGCGCCAGCTCGATCTCCCAGCGGCGGTCCTTGCGCTTCGGCGCCTCGGCCTTGGCGAGCAACGCCTTGCCGTCGATGCCCGCAGACTGCGCGGGCAGCGCGCGCGAAGCGAGGTCCGCCGGCACCTTGTAGTCGGGCGAGAGCTCGAGGATCAGTTCGGCATGCGGGTTCTGCCACTTCACCGAGACCACCTTGCCTTGCAGGAACAGGGGACGGTCCCGGTCGAAGCTGCTCCAGCCGTGGTGCGCGCGGGCGGCGAGCGGAAGCGAGAGGGCGGCCAGCAGGCAGGTGCGACGCTTCATGCGGATTCTCCTTGCGGTGTCATTGGTAGGCGATCCAGCGGCCGCAGGCGAGCACCGCGAGCCAGAGGACCGTGGAGACGGCCATCTGCGCGCGCGCCATGCCGTCGCACAGCGCCAGCGAGCCGCGGCCGTGGAACCACGCGGCATTGCATCCTGCCACGAACAGCAGCAGCATCTTCAGGGTGAATGCGCGATTGGCCAGCAGCTCGGCCGCACCACTGGCGAACATCAGCAGGCCCGACGCGGCCGCCAGCGAGAAGCCCGCCACCGCCGTGCCGAGCGCCAGCCGCGCCAGCGGCTGGATGGGCAGGGCGGCGCCGCGGCCGAACACCCGCAGCTCCAGCAGTACGAGGTTGCCCAGCAGCAGCGCGATGCCGAAGATGTGGACGATCTCCGGACCGGATAGGCCCGGGGATGCGACTGCAGGCCGGCGAACATCAGCGCATGAGCTCCAGCAGCAGCGCGATGCGGGCCTTGACGGGCGGCAGGCCGCCGGCGTGCGGGAACGGATTGCCGGGCAAGGAGACCACCCGCCCTTCCACGCAGCGCGACGCGCGCCGCACGGCCACGCCCTGCTCCTGCGCGTGCAGCAGCGCCGCTTCCAGCCGCTGGTTCAGCGTGCCGTTGCCGGTGGCCGCCACGACGATGCCGTCGACGCCCTGCGCGAGGAGCGCGCGCACGATCGCGCCGTCGGCGCCGGCGTGGTTCATCACGATCTCCACCCGCGGCCACCGGTCCGCTGCGGGCAGCCCCGTCGCGTCGCGCCCGGCGAGCGGCGGCAGGGGACCGGGATCGATGGAGGCGAACGCGTCCACGCGGTCGGAAGCGACCTTGGTGACTTCGAGCGCCGCATGCACCGGCCCGCGAACGCGACGCAGACGCCGTTCGCGCCCTGCCCCGCGGCCAAGGCGAGCGCATCGGCCAGGTTGCCGGGGCCATCCGCTTCGGCCGAGGTGGCCGGGCGCATCGCGCCGGTGAGCACCACCGGCTTGCGGGCGTCCAGCACGCAGTGCAGGAAGAACGCTGTCTCTTCCATCGTGTCGGTGCCGTGCGTGACGACCAGGCCGGCGACATCGTCCTGCGCCAGCCAGTGGGCGCAGCGCTGCGCCAGCAGCGTCCACACCGCGAAGTCCATGTCCTTGCTGTCGACCTGCGCGACCTGCTCGCTCTCGATGCGCAGCCCCGCCGCCGCCGAAACGCCCTCCAGCAGGTCGGCCACGCCCCGCTGCGCCGAGCGGTAGCCGACGTTGTCCGAAGCCGACGCGGCCTCGCCCGCGATGGTGCCGCCGGTGCCCAGTACCACGATCTTTGCGCCGCTCACTTGCATTCCCTTGAAAACTGTTCAAAAATACAGCTACTGGATATCGACACAGTAATGCTGCGTCCCCCAACACCGGAGCCCGCGATGACCGAAAGCCCCAAGCTGACCGCCCGCCAGCAACAGATCCTGGACCTGATCCAGAGCGCCATCGCACGCACCGGCGCCCCGCCCACCCGTGCCGAAATCGCCAACGAGCTCGGCTTCAAGTCCGCCAACGCCGCCGAAGAGCACCTGCAGGCGCTGGCGCGCAAGGGCGTGATCGAACTGGTCAGCGGCACCTCGCGCGGCATCCGCCTGCGCAGCGAAACGCTGCGCTCCATCCACGAAGAACGCGCCAAGCAGTTCTCGCTGCCGCTGCAAAGCCTGGCGCAGCTCGCGCTGCCGCTGGTGGGCCGCGTCGCGGCGGGCTCGCCCATTCTGGCGCAGGAACACGTCGACCAGACCTACTACGTCGAGAGCAGCCTGTTCCAGCGCCGCCCCGACTACCTGCTGAAGGTGCGCGGCATGTCCATGCGCGACGCCGGCATCATGGACGGCGACCTGCTCGCCGTGCAGGCCACGCGCGACGCCAAGAACGGCCAGATCATCGTGGCGCGGCTGGGCGACGACGTCACCGTCAAGCGCTTCCGCCGCAACAAGCACCTGATCGAGCTGCACCCCGAAAACCCCGACTACCCCACCATCGTCGTGGAGCCCGGCGAACCCTTCGAGATCGAAGGCATCGCCGTCGGCCTGATCCGCAACACGATGCTCATGTAGCCCCCGCGGGCCGTGCCGCAGGTGGCAGGCGTATGGCGCTACGGGCGCCATCACCCTGCGGCAAGGCCCTTCTCTGCAATCCTGCCTTGTGTCCCTTCCGCTGTTAAGGAGCTGACCATGGCCATTGCCTTCCCCGTCGTCCCCCACCTCTTCGCCTCGCTGCAAGCCGTCTTCGGCTGGCTGGCCGGCCCGCGCGCCGTGCCGGTGCCGGCCGCGCCGGTGCACACCAGCGTGCGCCCGTCGCTGCCGGCAGCCGCGCTGCGCCCCGCGAAACCGCTGCGCGTGGTGCGCGTGCTGGAACCGAGCGCGCCGCGCGCCGTCGCCGGCCGCATGGTCATCTCCGGCCGGCTGGCCGATGTGTGCGCCGAACTCGACCGCCTGGCCGCGCAGGAAGCACGCGGCTGCTGAAGCGTCAGCGGGCGGCGCCCGCCGGTAGTCGGCCTTGCCCAGTCCACGCCGTTGTGCCGCAGGATCGCGTACGCGGTGGTCACGTGGAAGAAGAAGTTGGGCAGCATCCACGTGGTCAGGTAGGCCTGTCCGCTCATGGTGCGCGTCTTGTCGCGGCCCACCGGGAAGGTGATCTCGCGGTCCGCGGCGCCGTCCAGCGCGTCGGCGGGCACCGTCGCCGGGAAGTCCAGCGTCTTCTGGATGCGCGCCTTCAGGTCCGCGAAAGTGGCCTCGTTGTCCTCGAACTTCGGCGCTTCCACGCCGCCCGTGCGGGCCATGCCGTTCTTGGCGGCATCGCACGCGATCAGCACCTGCTTCGTGAAGGGCAGCATGTCGGGCGCGAGGCGGAAGGTCGTCAGGGCCGAAGGTTCGAACTTGCGCGCATCGGCGTGCGCCTCGCCCTTGTCGAGGATGTGCGACAGGTTGCGCAGCATGTGCTGCAGCAGCGGCACGCTCGCGGAATACATCGAAAAGGTCATGGACGGGCTCGCTCGTTGAAAGGCGCGATGCTACCCGCGCGGCCGCAACGCTGCAGCGCATCAGCGATTCGCCTAAGGCGCTCAAGGCACAATCGCCGCATGAACATCGTGATCCTCGACGATTACCAGGATGCCGTGCGCAAGCTGCAGTGCGCGTCCAAGCTGGAGGCGTATCCGGCCAAGGTCTTCACCAACACCGTCAAGGGCACCGGCCAACTCTCGGTGCGGCTGCGCGACGCCGACATCATCGTGCTGATCCGCGAACGCACCCACATCAGCCGCCAACTCGTGGAAAAACTGCCGCGGCTGAAGCTGATCTCCCAGACCGGCCGGGTCGGCGCGCACGTCGACATCGAAGCCTGCACCGAGCGCGGCATCGCCGTGGCCGAAGGCGTGGGCTCGCCGGTCGCGCCCGCCGAACTGACGTGGGCGCTGATCATGACGGCGATGCGGCGGCTGCCCCAGTACATCGCCAGCCTCAAGCACGGCGCCTGGCAGCAGTCGGGCCTGAAGTCGGCGTCGATGCCGCCCAACTTCGGCGTCGGCATGGTGCTGCGCGGCAAGACGCTGGGCATCTGGGGCTACGGCAAGATCGGCCAGCTGGTCGCCGGCTACGGCAAGGCTTTCGGCATGCGCGTGCAGGTCTGGGGCAGCCCCGAGTCGCGCGCCCGCGCCGAGAGCGATGGCCCGGTGGCCGCCGCCAGCCGCGAAGACCTGTTCGCCGAGAGCGATGTGCTCAGCCTGCACCTGCGGCTGAACGAGGACACGTTCGGCATCGTGCGGCTCGACGACCTCAACCGCATGAAGCCCACCTCGCTGCTGGTCAACACCTCGCGCGCCGAGCTGATCGAGCCCGAGGCGCTGATCGCGGGGCTGAACCGCGGCCGGCCGGGCTCGGCCGCGATCGACGTGTTCGAAAGCGAACCCATCCTGCAGGGCCATGCCTTGCTGCGGCTCGAGAACTGCATCTGCACGCCGCACGTGGGCTACGTGGAGCAGGAGAGCTACGAGCTGTACTTCGGCGCGGCCTTCGACAACGTCGTCAACTTCATCCGCGGCACGCCCACGAACATCGTGAACCCGGGCGCGCTGCAGGTGCGCAGATAGCGTATGACGAATGACGAATGACGTGCGGACCTCGGGTCATTCGTCATCGAGCGTAGCGGGTCATGCGTCATGGGGCGTGGGCAACGCCCCGGTCCTCTGGCCCCTGCTGGCCGGCAACTTCGTCATCGGCACCGGCGTGATGGTGGTGCCGGGCACGCTCAACGAGATCAGCGGGTCGCTGGCGATCCCGGTCGCCACCGCCGGCCAGCTGATCACCGCCGGCGCCGTCCTGATGTGCGTGGGCGCGCCGCTGTTCGCGGCGCTCGTCGCCGGCTGGGACCGCCGGCGCCTGCTGGCGCTCTCGATGCTCTGGTTCGCGCTGGCGCATTTCGCCTGCGCCGCCGCCCCCGACTTCGCGTGGCTGCTGCCGCTGCGCGTGCTGGCGCTGGTGCCGCCGGCGATCTTCACTCCGCAGGCGGCTGCGTGCCTCGGCCTGCTGGTGCCGCCCGAGCAGCGCGGGCGGGCCATCACCTTCATCTTCCTCGGCTGGTCGTTGGCCTCGGTGCTCGGCATGCCGCTCGCCGCCCCGGTGGGCGGGTGGTTCGGCTGGCGCAGCGCCTTCGCGATCGTTGGCGTGCTCAGCCTCGTGAGCGCCGCGTGGGTGTGGCGCGCGATGCCCGACGGCGTGAAGCCGCCGCCCCTGTCGCTGGCCGCCCGGAAGCAGGCTTTCCGCTCGCCGGCGCTGATGGTGTGCGTGGCCGTCACGGTGCTGTTCGCCGCAGGGCAGTTCGTGCAGTTCTCGTACTTCGCGCCCTACTTCAAGCAGAAGCTCGACACCTCGCCGACCGAGCTCGGCCTGTACTTCATGTGGTTCGGCGCGTTCGGCCTGCTGGGCAACGTGGTGATGTCGCGCACCATCGACCGCGTCGGCGCGGACCGCGCGGTGATGATCGGCATCGTGCTGATGGCGGCCAGCCTGCTGCTGTTTCCGCTGGGCACCAGCATGCTGCTGGCGGCGCTGGTGTCGGTGCCCTGGGCGCTGGGCTGCTTCTCGTCGAACTCGGCGCAGCAGGCGCGGCTGGTGGCGCTGGCGCCTTCGCTGGCCGCGGCCTCGGTGGCGCTGAATTCGTCGGCGATGTATGCGGGCCAGGCGATCGGCGCGGCCACCGGCGGCTGGATGATCACCCACAGCGGCATGGATTCGCTGCACTGGGCCGCCTTCGCCGGGCTGGTCGCGGCGATGGCGATGAGCGCGCTGGCCACGCATTACGCGCGGACCCGCCGCGCCTGAATCAGCTGCGCCGCGGCGGCTCGTCGGCGGCGCCGGGTTCGAACTGGCTGGTGTCGAAATCGAGCGGCGGCAGTTCGCGCGCGTGGTTCGGCAATTCCAGCGTCAGGTCGTCGGGAGCTTGGACCTGGTGCGCCTCGGGGCCGGCTGCCGCTGCCGGCTCGCTCACGTCGGTGAGGTCGATGTCCAGGCCCAGCCGCGGCGATGCCGGCGGAATGAACAGCGGATCGCGTTCGGCGGCGTGCGGGTCGCCCCAGGCCAGCGTGTTGTCGGGGACGGCGCTGGGCGCCTGGCTGTGTGGTGCCGGCGCCAGGTCGTCCAGGTCCAGCGGCACGTCGAGGTCGATCTCCGGCCGATCGAGCTCGCTCAGCGATTGCATCGACGTGGCCGAGAAGCCGGTGGGGGCTCGTCCAGGGGCGGTGTTCGCTGTGCTCCGGCGGCGCGACTTCCTGGGCGATGTGGTACAGCAGGACCAGCTCGCGGTAGGCCTCCGTGCTGAAGGTGTCGGCGCCCGGCAGGCCCGGCTTGCGGAACATCGACTCCTCGATGATCTCCAGCACGCGCCGCGACGGCCACAGCGCGACGATGCGGCTGAGCGCGCGGCTGTAGTTCTCCAGCGAGCTGGTGGGCTCGTCGAAGTGGTCGAAGTCGGGCACCTGCGCCGTGAACCGCTGGCGGAACTCGGCGCGCGTGGCCTCGAACTCCTGCCGGCGGCCCAGCGAGTGGTACAGCTCCAGCAGGTCGAGCCAGGGCAGCGCGCTGGTCTCCACCGGTCGTGGACGTGCGACTCCAGCACAGCAATCGCCTGCTCGTGCTGGCCGATGGAAAGGAAGAAATCCGCCTTGTCGTGCACGTCCAGCAGCTCGCGCACGCCGACCATGCGCGCGGTGCCGCCCTGGCTGGACTGGAAGTCGCCGGCCGCCGGCTGCGAGGCCGACCAGCCGGCGATCGCCGCGCGGGCCGCCGCGGGGTCGAGCGGCGCCGTTTCCGGTGGCGGTCGACCGAAGGCAGCCCCACCCGGCCCTTGCCCGAGGGCATGACAGGCTGGCGGGGCGGCACCGCCGCGGGCGCAGGCGCCTGCGAATCGCCGGGATCGCGCTGATTGGCTTCGAACCAGCGCGTCACGCCGGCGAGGCGGCGCGACTGGTACCAGCGCCAGCCCAGCCATCCCGCGAAAGCCAGGACGAGGCCAAGCAGCACCAGCGCCAGCGTCGAAGCCTGTTGGCGGTCGGCGCGGGCCGCCTGCACCTGCTGGCGCATGGTGGTGACGGCAGCGGCGTTCTGCTGCGTGAGCGCGCGCAAGGACTGGATCTCGCGGTCCAGCGCCTGCAGCTTCAGGCCTTCCTGCACCGCTTCCTCGGGCGTCTTGTTCAGGGCTTGCCAGAGCGCCGCGGCGGCCGCGCGCTGGGCCGGGTCGCCGGCACCGGGCAGCGTCAGTTCGGTCGAGAAGTGCAGCACCGCGTCGCGTTCCGGCCCGAGTTCGAGCGGCGCGAGGCGCAGGCGGGATGCGGGCGCGGGCGCGGGAGCGGGAGCGGCGGGCGCCGGCGCCGCGGCCTGGCGGCGGCTGTCGCCGCGCGTGGGCCGGGGCGCGGCGGGAGCGGGCGCCGGAGTGGCCGCCGCGGTGGCGTTGTCGGCACGCGGCCTGGGGCGGGCCGTGCGGGAGCGGGCGCGCGCGCGGACGCGGCCGCGCCGGGCGCGGGCGCGGGCGCTGCCGCCGCCACCGGCGGCGCGGCCGGCCGCTGGCCCGGGAACAGGGGCGCGGCGTCCGCTGTGCGGGGCAGGTCGGGCAGCAGCACGAAACGGCGGCTGGTGACGTTCAGGCCGCAGCCCACCCGCAGGTTCAGCGTGACGGTGGGCTCGTTCACCGGCGAGGCGGAAGAGATGCGCAGCGTGCCTTCGCGGCCATCGGGGCCGGGCAGCCAGCGGATCTCGGGCGCGACGTTGACCCGCGTGTCGCCGTAGAACAGCTCGCCGACGCTGCAGGCGTTGTCGCTGTCGGGGGCATCGAGCGTCACCGGCAGCAGGACTTCGAGGGGACGGCCGATCAGCACCGGCCGCGCGGCTGGCCGAGCGCCAGCGCCAGTGCGTTGCAGGCAAAGAGCCCTCCGCACAGCGCGGTCGCCAAAGTCCGGAAAGTAACTGGGTGCAACATCGAAGGGGGCATTCTAGGCATACCACGGCCGGCCTAGGTAGAACTGCACACCGCTGGCCGATAATTCCGGTCGATGCAGACACAGTACAACACCGTTGGCGTGGCCGGAGCCGGCGCCATGGGGCGCGGAATCGCCCAGATCGCCGCCCAGGCCGGCAGCCGGGTCCGCCTCTACGACACGCAACCCGAAGCCGTCCAGCGCGCGATCGCGGACCTCGGCGCCCAGTGGGACCGGCTGCTGGAAAAAGGCCGGATGGACGCGGAAGCGGTGGCGGCCTGCAAGCAGCGCCTGCACGCGGCGGCTTCGCTGCAGGACCTGGCGGATTGCCGGCTGGTGGTCGAAGCGGTGGTGGAACGGCTCGACGTGAAGAAGGCGCTGTTCGCGGAACTCGAAGGCATCGTCGCCGCCGACGCCGTGCTGGCCACCAACACGTCGTCGCTCTCCGTCACCGCCATCGCGGCCGGACTGAAGCACCCGCAACGCTTCGCCGGTTACCACTTCTTCAACCCGGTCCCCCTGATGAAGGTCGTGGAGGTCATCGCCGGCCTGAAGACCGATGCCGCCGTGTGCGAAGGCCTCACCGCCTATGCCCGCCAGATGGGCCACACGCCGGTGCAGGCGGGCGACACGCCCGGCTTCATCGTCAACCACGCGGGCCGCGGCTACAACACCGAGGCGCTGCGCATCGTCGGCGAAGGCGTCGCGGACTTCGCCACCATCGACCGCATCCTGCGCGACCAGGTCGGCTTCAAGCTGGGCCCCTTCGAGCTGATGGACCTGACGGGCCTGGACGTCTCGCACCCGGTGATGGAGTCGATCTACCGCCAGTATTAGACGAGCCGCGCTACCGCCCCAGCGTGGTCGCCGCGCAGCGCCTCGCCGGCGGCGTCGTCGGCCGCAAGTCGCAGGACGGCTTCTACCGCTACGTGGACGGCAAGGCGCAAGTCCCCGCCGAACCGCCCGTGCCCTCGGTGGCCGAGATGCCGCCGGTGTGGGTGTCGACCCGCGCCGCGCGCCGCTCGGAACTGCTGCAGCTGCTGAAGGACCTGGGCGCGAAGATCGAGACCGGCCAGTCGCCCTCGGTCCATGCGCTGACGATCGTCGCGCCTCTGGGCTTCGACGTCACCACCGTCGCCGTGGTCGAGCGGCTCGACCCGGCGCGCACGGTCGGCATCGACTTCCTGATCGAGGACGCCGCCGTCAAACGCCGCGTGCTCGCCACCAACCCCGCCACCCGCACCGACATGCGCGATGCGGCGCACGCCCTGTTCGCGCGCGACGGCAAGCCGGTCAGTGTGATCCGCGATTCCGGCGGCTTCGTCACGCAGCGCGTCGTGGCCAGCATCGTCAACATCGCCTCCGACATGTGCCAGCAGCGCGTCTGCTCGCCGGCCGACCCGGAGACCGCCGTCACGCTCGGCCTCGGCTATCCGCTCGGCCCGCTGGCCATGGGCAACCGCTGGGGCCCGACCAACATCCTCGAAGTGCTGTTCAACATGCAGACGGTGTACGGCGACCCGCGCTATCGCCCCAGCCCGTGGCTGCGCCGCCGCGGCGCCATCGGTCTCTCGCTGCTGCACGAAGAGGAATGAACATGGCCGCCGCCCAACTCCTGAGCCACAGCGAAGGCCGCACCATGGTGCTGACCATCAGCAACCCGGAGCACCGCAACGCGCTGGGGCCCGAGCTGTATGCGGCCGGCATCGAGGCGCTCAACGCCGCCGACAGCAATCCCGAGGTCCGCAGCGTCGTCATCACCGGCGCCGGCAACACCTTCTGCGCTGGCGGCAACCTGCAGCGGCTGCTGCAGAACCGGCAGCAGCCGCCCGCGGGCAGGCCGCGTCGGTCGAAGGCCTGCATGGCTGGATCGAGGCGATCCGCAGCTTTCCCAAGCCGGTGATCGCCGCGGTCGAAGGCGCGGCGGCCGGTGCCGGCTTCGCGCTCGCGCTGGCCTGCGACTTCATCGTGGCGGCCGACGACGCGCTGTTCGTCATGGCCTACAGCTCCGTCGCGCTGTCGCCCGATGGCGGCGCCACCGAGCCTGACGCAGGCGCTGCCGCGCCAGTGATCAGCGAACTGCTGATGTGCGGCGAGCGCGTGCGCGCCCCGCGCCTGCACGAACTCGGCCTCGTCAATCGCGTCACGCCGGCGGGTTCCGCGATGGCCGAGGCGCTGGCGCTGGCGGAGAAGCTGAACGAACGCGCGCCCAACGTGCTGGCGAGCATCAAGGACCTGATGAACGACGCGCCGCAGGCCACGCTCAACCAGCAGCTCGCGAGCGAGCGCGAGCACTTCATCCGCAACCTGCACCACGCCAACGGCGGCATCGGCATCGAAGCATTCCCCGGCCAAGCAGAAACCGCGTTATTCCTGAGCCGCGTCCCGCGCGCGACAATGGTGGCTGCCGCCAGTCACCCACAAGACAGCCCATGGACGACCCCATTCTTACGATCGAGGAACGCGCGGCCATCAACAACGGCCGCTGGTTCTCCTCCCTCTCTCCCTCGCTGCGGCACGACATCCTCCGATGCTCCTTCCCGAAACGCTACAAGGATGGCGACCTGATCTGCGCGCGCGGCGACCCGGCGGAAGCCTGGAGCGCGGTCGCGAAGGGCGCGGTGCGCGTCAGCTCCACCTCGATCACCGGCAAGCAGGTGACGCTGACGTACGTGGAGCCGGGCATCTGGTTCGGCGACGTCGCGATCTTCGACGGCGAGCGGCGCACGCACGATGCCTATGCGCATGGCGACACCACCATGCTGTCGGTGTCGCGGGCCGACCTGCAGAAGATCCCGGCGCAGCACGTGGAGCTGTACGAAGCGCTGCTGCGGCTGCATGCCCGCCGCATCCGGCAGCTGTTCGGGCTGGTGGAAGACCTCAACACCCTGCCCTTGCGCGCGCGCCTGGCCAAGCAGCTGGTGCACCGGTGCGCAGCTACGGCGTGCCGTCGCTGGCCGACGGCCGCGAGGTGCGCATCGGCCTGCACCGGCGCAGGAAGAACTGGCGCAGCTGCTCGGGGCGTCGCGGCAACGCGTGAACCAGAGCTGAAGACGCTGGAGCGCGAGGAGATCATCCGCATCGAGCCAGGCGGGCTGGTGGTGCGCAACCGCGAGGCGCTGATGCGCATCGTCGAGGCGGACGTCTGACATGAGCGATACCTACGACCATTTCGTCGGCACCCGGCCGGTTTCCGACAAGCACGCCTTCGACACGGCCGCGCTCACCGCGTGGCTCGAGAAGAACCTCGAGGGCTTCGCCGGCCCGCTCACCGTGGAGATGTTCAAGGGCGGCCAGTCGAACCCGACGTACAAGCTCACCACGCCCTCGCGCAGCTACGTCATGCGCTCCAAGCCGGGGCCCGTCGCCGGCTGCTGCCGTCGGCGCATGCGGTCGAACGCGAGTTCGCCGTGATGTCCGGCTGGCCGGCACCGATGTGCCGGTGCCGCGCATGTACTGCCTGTGCGAAGACGAGTCCGTCATCGGGCGCGCCTTCTACATCATGGAGTTCATGCAGGGCCGCGTGCTGTGGGACCAGGCGCTGCCGGGCATGACGATGGCGCAGCGCGACGAGATCTACGACGAGATGAACCGCGTGATCGCGGCGCTGCACACGGTGAAGTTCGCCGACCGCGGCCTGGCCGGCTACGGCAAGCCCGGCAACTACTTCGAGCGCCAGATCGGCCGCTGGAGCAAGCAGTACAAGGCCTCCGCCGACGGCGCCGGCCCGCTCAGCCAGCCGATCCCCGAGATGGAACGGCTGGTCGAATGGCTGCCCGCGCACATCCCGGCGGCCGCGCGCGACGAGGGCAAGACCTCCATCGTGCACGGCGACTTCCGCCTCGACAACCTGATGTTCCACCCGACCGAGCCGCGCGTGATCGCGGTGCTCGACTGGGAACTGTCCACGCTGGGCCACCCGCTCGCGGACTTCAGCTACCACTGCATGGCGTGGCACATCCCGCACAGCGCGGGCCGCGGCATCGGCGGCGAAGACCGGCAGCGCTCGGCATCCCGCTCGAGGACGACTACATCCGCCGGTACTGCGAACGCACCGGCATCGCCACGGTGGCCGACGTCAAGGCCGACTGGAACTTCTACCTCGCCTACAACCTGTTCCGCATCGCCGCCATCCTGCAGGGCATCGCGAAGCGGGTCGAGGCGGGCACCGCGTCGAGCGCGCAAGCCACCGCGTCGGCGGCCGGCGCGCGCCCGATGGCCGAACTCGCCCGGGGCTTCGCACAGAAGGCCTGAGCAGCCCCCAAGGAGACGCCATGGATTTCGACTACTCCCCGAAGACCCGGGACCTGCAGGTCCGCGTGCAGAAGTTCATGGACGACCACGTCTACCCGAACGAGAACACGTACCAGCAGCAGCTGCAGTCGAACACCGAAGCCGGCAGGCGCTGGACGCCGCTGCCGATCATTGAGGACCTGAAGGTGAAGGCGCGCGCCGCCGGCCTGTGGAACCTGTTCCTGCCGGTCGACACCGCGGAGGCGTCGGGCTACACCGGCGCCGGGCTGACCAACCAGAATACGCTCCGCTGGCGGAGATCATGGGCCGGGTGCCGTGGTCGCCCGAGGTGTTCAACTGCTCCGCCCCCGATACCGGCAACATGGAGACGATCGCGCGCTACGGCTCGCCCGGGATCCGCGAACGCTGGCTGAAGCCGCTGCTCGAGGGCGAGATCCGCTCGGCCTTCGCCATGACCGAGCCGGAAGTCGCTTCGTCCGACGCGACCAACATCGCCACGCGGATCGAACGCGATGGCGACCACTACGTGATCAACGGCCACAAGTGGTGGATCTCCGGCGCGGCCGATCCGCGCTGCAAGGTCTTCATCACGATGGGCAAGAGCGACCCGGAAGCGCCGAAGCACTCGCAGCAAAGCATGATCGTTGTTCCGAGCGATACGCCCGGCATCCGCATCGTGCGGCCGCTCAACGTGTTCGGCTACGACGACGCGCCGCACGGCCACGTCGAGATGTACTTCGAGAACGTGCGCGTGCCGGCCTCGAACATGTTGCTCGGCGAGGGCCGCGGCTTCGAGATCGCCCGGGCCGCCTCGGCCCGGGACGCATCCACCACTGCATGCGCCTGATCGGCCTGGCCGAGCGCGCGCTGGAACTGATGTGCCGCCGCTCGCTGGCGCGCGTGGCCTTCGGCAAGAGCGTGGCGCAGCAGACCGTCACGCAGGAACGGATCGCCGAAGCGCGCTGCAAGATCGACATGGCGCGCCTGCTCACGCTCAAGGCCGCGTGGATGATGGACGTGGCCGGCAACAAGGTCGCGCGCACCGAGATCGCGATGATCAAGATGGTGGCGCCGACGATGGCCTGCCAGGTGATCGACTGGGCCATGCAGGCCCACGGCGGCGGCGGCGTGTCCGACGACTTCCCGCTGGCCTCGGCCTATGCCAACGCCCGCACGCTGCGTTTCGCCGACGGGCCCGACGAAGTGCACCGCAACGCGATCGCGAAGTGGGAGCTGGGCAAGTACGGCGCTTACGGCAGGGACGCCGGGGTCCCTGTCACGCGCGGGAGCTGACGCTTTCGGGGCGGAGCGGCTGCGCCGGGCTGAACGCAGAAGACGCAGAAGCAACGCAGAACACGCAGAAAAATCCTTCTGGATGTCCTTCTGCGATTTCTGCGCTTGCTCGGCGATTTCTGCGTTGAAGGACTTCGGAGTCCGCTTTACTTCCTGAAAACCGCCAGCGCGCTCTCGCTCGCCGCCGTGAAGATCGCGGTGGCGTGCTCGATGGTGGTGGTTTCCGCGGGCACGTACTGCATGCGCAGGTAGCACTTGCCGCGCAGCAGCACGATCATGAAGGGCACCTGCGGCGTGGGCGCCGGTTCGGGCCACGCCATCAGCAGTTCGACGAGGGCGGCATCGACCCGGCCATCGCGTGTTCGCGCGAATCGGCCAGCACGGCGTAGCGGCGCCAGAAGTCCTCGCGCACGCCTTCCCAGCCGATCTCGTCGTACATGGCGAGCCAGCGCATTTCCTCGGGCAGCCGCGGGTCGGCCGTGGTGCGCAGGGTGTCGGTGATCATGCTGTAGGCCCGGCGCTCCAGCGCATCCTTCAGCGGCCGGTTGATCACCATGGCGCCGACGTCTTCGGAGACGCCCAGTTCGGCGCGGGCCCGCAATTCCTCGCCGGCGATGTAGTCGCGGCTCGGCTTGCCGATCTCCATGCGCCAGGCGCGGCCGCCGACCTTGCCCTGCATGGTCATGGCATTGCCGGCGCTCGACCCCGAGAACGACATGCCGCGCGAAGCGGCCCACTCCGACACGGGTCCATGCGCCCCCATTTGGGAGGGGGCCGGTTCCGGTCGCGGCGGCGGGCCTTTCTGGAAGACCTTTTTCAGGCGGTCGAACATGCGTCCTGCTTTGACCTAAAGTCCCATTATCGATTGAAACCGGAGGTTACGAAAGTGGCGGAGATCCAAGTCTATTCCCCGCCCACCCCCAACGGGCACAAGGTCCACGTGATGCTCGAGGAATGCGGGCTGCCTTACCGGGCCATTCCGGTGGACATCGGCAAGGGGCAGCAGTTCGAGCCCGAGTTCCTGCGCACCAGCCCCAACAACAAGATCCCCGCGATCGTCGACCCCGACGGCCCCGGGGGCGAGCCGATCTCGCTGTTCGAGTCGGGCGCGATCCTCGTGTACCTCGCCGCCAAGACCGGCCGCTTCCTGCCGAAGGGCGAGCGCGAGAAGTACGAGGTGCTGCAGTGGCTGATGTTCCAGATGGGCGGGGTCGGCCCGATGCTGGGACAGGCGCACCACTTCCGCATCTACGCGCCGGAGAAGGTGGAGTACGCCATCGCCCGCTACAGCAACGAAGCCAAGCGCCTGTACGGCGTGATCGACCGCAGGCTCTCGGAGAGCCCGTGGCTCGGGGGCGCCGAATACTCGATCGCCGACATCGCCACCTTCCCCCTGGCTGCGCAGCTGGCAGAACCAGGGGCATCGTGCTGGACGACTATCCGCACGTGAAGCACTGGTTCGACACGATCGCGGCGCGGCCCGCGGTGCAGCGCGGCGTGAAGGTGCTGGCCGACCTGCGCAAGCCGATCACCGACGACAAGTCGCGCGAGGTCCTGTACGGCGCGACGCAGTACCAGCGGCGCTAGCGCCGCACGCCGCGCGACACGCTGAAGCCCGCCGCGACGGCGGCCAGCGTGGCCGCCAGCCCGAGCGCGATCTCGGGGCCGCCATCGCGCACGCCCGAGAAGCTGAAGATGATCCCGAGCAGCACGGCGCCGAGCGACTGCCCCGTGAGCCGCGCGGTGCCCAGCATGCCGCTGGCCGCGCCCGCGCGCTGCAGCGGCGCGCTGGTGACGATCGTGTGGTTGTTGGGCGACTGGAACAGCCCGAAGCCGGCCCCGCACAAGGCCAGCCGCCGCGCGAGATCCCGAGCCGATGGGGCCTCCGGCGACAAGGCCAGCAGGGCCAACCCCGACGCCATCACCGCCAGCCCGATCCCGCCCAGCAGGCCGCCGTGCACGCGCGCAATCAGCCGCCCCGCTATCGGCGCCACCAGCACCGTCGCCGCGGGCCACGCCGTGATCACCATGCCTGCTTCGAGGTGGCCGCGGCCCTGCGACTCCAGCAGCAGGAAGGGCAAGGCGATGAAGGCGAGCGTCTGCGCGGAAAAAGCACTGATCGACGTGCACATCGACAGGGCGAAGATGCGGATGCGCAACAGGTCGATCGGGAACAGCGGCACCGCGAGCCGCCGCTGCCGCCGCAGGTAGAACACCCCGACCAGCAGGCCGGCCGCCATCAGCCCGCCGGAGGCGAGCCAGACGCGCGCATCCGGCGTGGCGCCGGAGCGCGCGCCGATCGCATCGGCGGCCAGAACACCAGCGAGAACATCGCGACGTTCAGCACCAGTCCAGCGGCGACAGGCGCCCGCCCCGGGCCTTGACGACGTTGGCCGGCAGGAAACGCCGCCCCACCAGAACACCAGCACGCCCAGCGGAAGCTGGATCAGGAACAGCCAGGCCACGAGGCCACGGAGAGCACCAGCGCGGCCACCGTGGGGCCGGCGACGGAGGCCGTGGCGACCACGACCGAGTTCAAGGCGATCGCCCGCCCCGTGTGCTCGCTGGGGTACGTGAGCCGCACCAGCGCCGAATTGACCGACATCATTCCCGCCGCGCCGACGCCCTGCACGGCGCGCGCGGCGGCCAGCCGGGGGCAGCGTCGGCGCCATCACGCAGGCGAGCGAGGCGAGCGTGAACAGCGCCAGGCCCGCGAGGTACACGCGGCTGTAGCCAAGGCGGTCGCCGAGCTGCGCGCACGGCAGCAGCAGGCCGAGCGTCGCGAGCTGGTAGGCGTTGACGACCCAGATGGAAGCGGAGGCCGACGCGCCGAGGTCGCGCGTGATGTCGGGCAGCGCCAGGTTGATGATGGTCGCATCGAGCACCGACAGCGTGATGCCCAGGATGATGGTGGCCATCGCCCAGTAGCGGCGCGGCGCGGGCAGGCCGTCCGCATAGTCGATTTTCTGCACCGCCCGGAGTCTACCGGCGGCCTCGTCGCGGTGAGGCCACAGGCCCGCGGGAGCGTCGGCGACGCACCCTAGAATGACCGTCATGTTCAAGAGCGCCTGTTTCTTCCGCATCGCCGACACTTTCGAGCTACCCCCGCTGGAGCTGCTGGAGGAGGGCCTGCAAAAGGCCGCCTTCGTGCCCTGCGGCGCGACCGAGCCGGAGTCGATCGGCTGGGTTCCGCCGCGCGGCCGCAAGGGCGTGGCCCTCGCCGAGATCGTGGGCGGCCACCTGATGCTCAAGCTGTGCACCGAGCGTCGCGCCGTGCCCTCTTCCGCCGTCAAGTCCGCGGTCGACGAACGCATCGCCGGTACAAAGCAGGAGACCGGCAACGAGCGCGTGCCGGCCAAGCTGAAGAAGGAGTTCAAGGAGGACGTGCTGCTGGAACTGCTGCCGCGCGCCTTCACCAAGCGCTCCGCCGTGCTGCTGTGGCTCGACCCGGTCAACCGCATGCTGGTGGCCGACGCGGGCAGCCTGGCCGGCGCCGACCGCGTCGTGACGGCGCTGATCGACGTGCTGGTCAACCTGCCCGGTGGCGGCCCCGAGCTGGGACTGAAGCCGATCCAGACGCAGATGTCGCCCGCCATGTCGATGGCGCACTGGCTCACGACGCGCGAGGCGCCTTGGCGCTTCACCGTCGACCGCGATTGCGAGCTGAAGATGCCCGACGAACAGAAGGCCTCCGTGCGCTATTCCCGCCATACGCTGGAAATCGACGAGGTCGTGCAGCACATCGAGGCGGGCAAGGTGCCCACGCAGCTCGCCATGACGTGGAACGAGCGTGTGTCGTTCGTGCTGAGCGATGCCGGCCAGGTCCGCAAGATCAAGCTGCTCGACGTGGTGATGGAAGGCACGGACAAGCCGGGCAAGGACGAAGACGGCTTCGACGGCAACGTCGCGATCCTGACCGGCGAATTGTCGGAGCTGATCCCCGACCTGCTGCTGGCGCTCGGTGGCGAACTCGGCGACGAGCCGCCGCAGGAAGCCGCCAACGCACCCCAGGTCGCGCAGGCGGCCTGAGGTCCGTACCCGTCAGCCGCGCAGCTCGGCGCGGCCGGCGATCAGTTCGTTGATCGCATCCAGCCCGATCGGCTTGACGATGTGGCGGTCGAAGCCCGCATCGCTGGACAGTTGCAGGTCTTTCGGCTGGCCCCAGCCCGTGACGGCCACGATCGTGCGGGCGGCGCCGTCGGAGGCGGCACGCATGGCGCGGCAGGTTTCGTAGCCATTCAGCTTGGGCATGCCGATGTCCAGCAGCACCAGTTCGGCGTCGAACTCGCGCAGCATGTCGACCGCCGCTTCGCCGTCGTGCACGCAGCGCACCTCGTGCCCCATCACCTGCAGCAGCATCGACAGCGTCTCGGCGGCGTCCTGGTTGTCGTCGGCCACCGGGATGCGCATGCTGCCCACCGCCTTCGCGGCTTGCGGCGTGGCCGGCGCCCCCTCTTCGACGGCCGTCGAACCCTCGGCCAGCGGCAGCCGCACCAGAACTCGCTGCCCTTGCCCGGCCCGTCGCTGGAGGCGGTGACTTCGCCGCCGTGCATGTGCACCAGCTTGCGCGTGAGCGACAGGCCGATGCCCGGCCGCCGCGCGAGCGCGAGAGGGCGGCTTCCTCCTGCGAGAACATCTCGAACACGCTTTCGAGCCTGTCGGGCGCGATGCCGATGCCGCTGTCGCGCACGGCGATGACGGCGGTGCCGCCTTCGCGCACCACGCGCAGTTCGATCTGGCCGCCCGGGTCGGTGTACTTCGCGGCGTTGCTCAGCAGGTTCATGATCACCTGCGCCAGCCGCGCGCGGTCGGCGCGCAGCACCAGCTTGCCCGGCGGCTGCAGCACGGTGAGCTTGTGGCCGGCGCCGTCGATCTGAGGCTGCAGCGTTTCGATGGCGTCCGCCAGCACCGCCTCGAGCGTCACCAGTTCGGGCTTGAGCTCGATGCGGCCGTTGCTGATGCGGCTGACGTCCATCAGGTCTTCGATCAGCCGGCCCATCGCGCGCACCTGCCGTTCGATGACGTCCGAAGCCCAGCCCACCTCGGGCGTCTCCGGTCCCTTCACCTTCAGGAAGTGCACCGCATGCCGCACCGGCGCCAGCGGGTTGCGCAGTTCGTGCGCCAGCGTGGCCAGAATTCGTCCTTGCGCCGGTTGGCCTCCAGCAGGCGCGCGCGGCTCTCCTGCAGTTCGGCAGTGCGTTCGGTGACGCGCTGGTCGAGCGAGGCGTTCAGCTCGCTCAGGCGCGCCTCGGCCCGGCGGCGTTCGGCCACTTCCGCCAGCAGCATGCGGTTGGCGACCGCCACCTCGCGCTCCTTGCGGTGCAGCTCGGCGAACACCGACACCTTGGAGCGCAGCACGGACGGGTTGACCGGCTTGTGCAGGTAGTCCACCGCACCGGTGCCGTAGCCTTCCGGGGATGTGCTGGTCCTCGTTGTAGTACGCGGTCAGGAAGATGATCGGGATGCGCGCGGTCTTCTTGCGCTCCTTGATCAATCCCGCGAGCTCGAAGCCCGTCATGCCGGGCATGCGCACGTCGAGCACCAGCACCGCGAATTCGTCGGCCATCAGCGCCAGCAGCGCCTCGTCGCCCGAGGTCGCGCGCACCAGCCGGTAGCTGGGGTCGTCCAGCACCGACTCGAGCACCGTCAGGTTCTTCGGCTCATCGTCGACGATGAGGATGTTGACCGTGGTGGCGGGCATTTCCATCGCTTTCACCGGAACAGCCACACGCGCATCAGCGAGAGCAACTGGTCGGTGTTCACCGGCTTGGAGATGTAGTCGCTGGCGCCGGCCTCCAGCACTTCTCGCGGTCGCCCTTCATGGCCTTCGCGGTCAGCGCCAGGATCGGCAGGGTGCGGAAGTTCGCGTCCTTGCGGATCTCGCGCATCGTTTCGTAGCCGTCCATCTCCGGCATCATGATGTCCATCAGCACCATCGCCAGGCCCGGCGTGGTCTGGATCAGCTCGATGGCCTGCCGGCCGTTCGTGGCGCTGAGCACCTCCACCTCGTGGTTCTCGAGCACCGACGTCAGCGCGAAAATGTTGCGGGCGTCGTCGTCGACCACCAGCACCTTGCGCCCATGCAGAACCTCGCCGGAGTTGTGCAAGCGCTCCAGCATCGCCTGCTTGGCCGGCGGCAGCTGCGTGACCACGCGGTGCAGGAAGAGCGCGGTTTCGTCCAGCAGGCGCTCGGGCGAACGCACGTCCTTGAGCACGATGCTCTTGGCCATGCTGTTCAGGCGCAGCTGCTCGTCGTCGCTCAGGTCCTTGCCCGTGAACACCCACCACCGGCACCGGCAGCAGCGCCGGATCGGCGCGCAACTGCTCCAGCAGCTCGAAGCCGGTCATGTCGGGCAGCCGCAGGTCGAGCACCACGCAGTCGAACTGCTGGTCGCGCAGGATCGCCAGCGCGTCGTCGCCGCGCCCCGCGGTGACGATCTCGATGTCGTCGTGCCCCAGCAGTTCGACCACGGCATCGCGTTCGATGTCGTTGTCCTCGATCACCAGCAGGCGCTTGGTGCGCGGCACGGTGAACTCGCGCAGGCGCTCGAACGCGGATTCGAGGCCGGCGGTGGTCGGCTCCTTCACCAGGTACGAGAAGGCGCCGCGCGAGAGGCCGTGCTGGCGCTCCTCTTCCATCGAGATCACCTGCACCGGGATGTGGCGCAGCGCCGGGTCGAGCTTGAGCTGGTTGAGCACCGTCCAGCCCAGCATGTCGGGCAGGAAGATGTCCAGCGAAATGGCGGCCGGCTGGTACTGGCGCGCCAGCGACAGGCCCATCGCGCCCTTGTTGGCGACCAGGCCGCGGAAGCCGCTGTCGCGCGCCAGCCCGAGCAGGATGCGCGCGTAGTGCGGGTCGTCCTCGATCACCAGCATCACCGGGTCGCCGGGCTCGATCTTCTCGCGGTCGTCCGCGACGTGTTCCTCGCGCGCGATCGGCAGCGTGATCACCGTGGTGGTCTCGCTCGTCTTCGCTTTGCGGATGGCCGTCGACTGCTCGCCGCCGGAGTAGTGCAGCGGCAGGAACAGCGTGAAGGTGCTGCCCTGCCCGTGCACGCTCTGCAGCTTGATCTCGCCGCCCAGCAGGATGGCCAGTTCACGGCTGATGGCAAGCCCGAGGCCGGTGCCGCCGTACTTGCGCGAAGTGCCCGCGTCGGCCTGCTGGAAGGCTTCGAAGATCAGGCGCTGCTTGTCGGGCGCGACGCCGATGCCGGTGTCTTCCACGGCGAACGCGATCACGTTCTGCGCCTGGCTCAGCACCGGGTGGTCGGGGCTCCAGCCGCCCTGCACCAGCCCCACGCGCACTTCGACGTGGCCGTTGGACGTGAACTTGACGGCGTTGGACAGCAGGTTCTTCAGGATCTGCTGCAGGCGCTTGGGGTCGCTGTCCATCGCGCGCGGCAGGTCGTCGGCGAAGCGGATGCGGAACGGCAGGTTCTTGGCTTCGGCCACGTGGCGGAAGTTGCGGTCCAGGCTGTCGCGCAGGCCGTTGAACGGGATCTCCTCGATGTCGACGGTCACCGTGCCCGATTCGATCTTGGACAGGTCCAGGATGTCGTTGATCAGGTTCAGCAGGTCGCTGCCCGAGCTGTTGATGTTGCGCGAGAACTCGATCTGCTTGGGCGACAGGTTGCCGGCGCTGTTCTCGGCGAGCTGTTGCGACAGGATCAGGATCGAGTTGAGCGGCGTGCGCAGCTCGTGCGACATGTTGGCCAGGAACTCGGACTTGTACTTGGAGGTGAGCGCCAGTTCGGACGCCTTCTCCTCCAGCGCGCGGCGGGCCTGCTCCACCTCGGAGTTCTTGCGTTCGACCTCGGCGTTCTGTTCGGCCAGCAGGCGGGCCTTGGTGCCCAGCTCCTCGTTGGTCTGCTGCAGCTCGATCTGCCGCGACTGCAGTTCGACCGTGAGTTCCTGCGACTGCTTGAGCAGGCCTTCGGTGCGCATCGTCGCCTCGATCGTGTTGAACACGGCGCCGATGCCCAGCGCGAGCTGGTCGAGGAAGTTCAGGTTGACCGCGGAGAACGGCTGCAGCGACGCCAGCTCGATCACCGCCTTGGTCTGGTTCTCGTACAGCACCGGCAGCACGACGACGCTGATCTGCTGCGCCGAGCCGAGGCTGGAGCCGATCGCGATGTAGTCGCTGGGCACGTCGGTCAGCAGGATGCGGCGGCTTTGCAGCGCGCATTCGCCGATCAGGCCCTCGCCGCGCCGGATGGTGGGCGAGAGGCGGATCGCGCCGCCTTGCGCATAGGTCGCCAGCAGCACCAGTTCGCCTTCGGCCTCGTCGACCGTGCTGTGGTGGTAGATGCTGGCCTGGTGCGCATTGACCAGCGGCGCGAGCTCCGACAGCAGCATCTTGCCCACGGTGTTCAGGTCGCGCTGGCCCTGCAGCATGCCGGTGAAGCGCGCCAGGTTGGTCTTGAGCCAGTCCTGCTCGCGGTTCGACTCGGTGGTCTCCCGCAGGTTGGAGATCATCGTGTTGATGTTGTCCTTGAGCTCGGACACTTCGCCCTTGGCGTCCACCGGATCGAACGCGTCAGGTCGCCCTTGGTCACGGCGGTCGCCACTTCGGCGATGGCGCGCACCTGCGTCGTCAGGTTGGCCGCCAGCAGGTTCACGTTGCCGGTCAGGTCCTTCCGGTGCCGGCCGCGCCCGGCACGTTGGCCTGCCCGCCCAGCCGGCCGTCCACGCCCACCTCGCGCGCCACGTTCGACACCGGTCGGCGAAGGTGGCGAGCGTGTCGGTCATGCCGTTGATGGTGTCGGCCAGCGCCGCGACCTCGCCTTGGCCTGCACCGTCAGGCGCTGCGTCAGGTTGCCGTTGGCCACCGCCGTCACGACCTTCACGATGCCGCGCACCTGCTCGGTCAGGTTCGAGGCCATGAAGTTCACGTTGTCGGTCAGGTCCTTCCGGTGCCGCCCACGCCGGACACCTCGGCCGGCCGCCCAGCTTGCCTTCGGTGCCGACCTCGCGCGCCACCCGCGTCACTTCGCCGGCGAAGGAGTTGAGCTGGTCGACCATCGTGTTGATGGTGTTCTTCAGCTCCGAGGATCTCGCCCTTCACGTCCACCGTGATCTTGCGGTTCAGGTCGCCCCGCGCCACGGCGGTCGTCACTTCGGCGATGTTCCGAACCTGCGAGGTCAGGTTGGCGCCCATGGTGTTCACCGAGTCGGTCAAGTCCTTCCGGTGCCGGCCACGCCGGGCACCACGGCCTGCACGCCGAGACGGCCTTCGGTGCCGACCTCGCGCGCCACCCGCGTCACTTCGGAGGCGAAGGAGCAAGCTGCTCCACCATCGTGTTGATGGTTTCCTTGAGCTGGAGAATTTCGCCGCGCACGTCCACGGTGATCTTCTTGGACAAGTCGCCGTTGGCCACGGCGATCGTCACCTCGGCGATGTTCCGCACCTGGTTCGTGAGGTTCGACGCCATCGAATTGACGTTGTCGGTCAGGTCCTTCCGGTACCGGCCACGCCGGGCACCTGCGCCTGGCCGCCCAGCTTGCCTTCGGAACCCACCTCGCGCGCCACCCGCGTCACTTCGGAAGCGAAGGCCGAGAGCTGGTCCACCATCGTGTTGATGGTTTCCTTGAGCTGCAGGATCTCGCCCTTCACGTCCACCGTGATCTTGCGGCCCAGGTCGCCCCGCGCGATGGCGGTCGCCACGTCGGCGATGTTGCGGACCTGGCCGGTCAGGTTGTTGGCCATGGAGTTGACGTTGTCCGTCAAGTCCTTCCACGTGCCCGCCACGCCCGGCACCGCGGCCTGGCCGCCCAGCTTGCCTTCGGTGCCCACCTCGCGCGCCACCCGCGACACTTCGGCCGCGAAGGCGTTGAGCTGGTCGACCATCGTGTTGATGGTTTCCTTGAGCTCCAGGATTTCGCCGCGGACGTCCACGGTGATCTTTTTGGAGAGATCGCCGTTGGCCACGGCGATCGTCACTTCGGCAATGTTCCGCACCTGGTTGGTCAGGTTGGACGCCATCGAGTTGACGTTGTCCGTCAAGTCCTTCCACGTGCCGGCCACGCCCTGCACCGCGGCCTGGCCGCCCAGCTTGCCTTCGGTGCCGACCTCGCGCGCCACCCGCGACACTTCGCCGGCGAACGAGTTGAGCTGGTCGACCATCGTGTTGATGGTCTGCTTCAGCTGCAGGATTTCGCCGCGCACGTCCACCGTGATCTTCTTGGACAGGTCGCCGCGCGCGATGGCGGTCGCCACGTCGGCGATGTTGCGCACCGGTCGGTCAGGTTCGACGCCATGAAGTTGACGTTGTCGGTCAGGTCCTTCCACGTGCCCGCCACGCCCGGCACCTGCGCCTGGCCACCCAGCTTGCCTTCGGTACCCACCTCGCGGGCCACGCGGGTCACTTCGGAGGCGAAGCCGTTCAGCTGGTCGACCATCACGTTGATGGTGTTCTTCAGCTCCGAGGATTTCGCCCTTCACTTCCACCGTGATCTTGCGCGAGAGGTCGCCCCGCGCCACGGCGGTGGTCACCTCGGCGATGTTCCGCACCCGGCCCGTGAGGTTGTTGGCCATCGAGTTGACGTTGTCGGTCAGGTCCTTCCGTGCCGGCGACGCCGCGCACCACGGCCTGCCCGCCCAGCTTGCCTTCGGTCCCCACTTCGCGAGCGACGCGGGTCACTTCCGAAGCGAAGCCGTTGAGCTGGTCCACCATGGTGTTCAGCGTGTTCTTCAGCTCGAGGATCTCGCCCTTCACGTCCACCGTGATCTTCTTGGACAAGTCGCCATTGGCCACCGCCGTCGCCACGTCCGCGATGTTGCGGACCTGCGCCGTGAGGTTGTTGGCCATGGAGTTGACGTTGTCCGTCAAGTCCTTCCGGTGCCGGCCACGCCGGGCACCTGCGCCTGCCGCCCAGCTTGCCTTCGGTACCCACTTCACGGGCCACCCGCGACACTTCGCCGGCGAAGCCGTTCAGCTGGTCGACCATCGTGTTGATGGTGTTCTTCAGTTCGAGAATTTCGCCGCGGACGTCCACGGTGATCTTCTTGGACAGGTCGCCCCGCGCCACGGCGGTCGTCACCTCGGCGATGTTCCGCACCTGGTTGGTCAGGTTCGATGCCATCGAGTTGACGTTGTCCGTCAAGTCCTTCCACGTGCCCGCCACGCCTGGCACCTGCGCCTGGCCGCCGAGCTTGCCTTCGTTGCCCACGTCGCGGGCCACGCGCGTCACTTCGGAGGCGAAGCCGTTCAGCTGGTCGACCATCGTGTTGATGGTGTTCTTCAGCTCCAGCACCTCGCCGCGCACGTCCACCGTGATCTTCTTGGAGAGGTCGCCGTTGGCAACAGCCGTCGTCACTTCGGCGATGTTCCGCACCGGCCGGTGAGGTTGGACGCCATGAAGTTGACGTTGTCGGTCAGGTCCTTCCGGTGCCCGCCACGCCCGGCACCTGCGCCTGGCCGCCGAGCTTGCCCTCGGTGCCCACCTCGCGCGCCACCCGCGTCACTTCGGAGGCGAAGCCGTTGAGCTGGTCGACCATCGTGTTGATGGTTTCCTTCAGCGCCGTGGATCTCGCCCTTCACTTCCACCGTGATCTTGCGCGAGAGGTCGCCCTTCGCGATGGCCGTCGCCACGCCGGCGATGTTCCGCACCGCCCGTCAGGTTCGATGCCATGGAGTTGACCGAGTCGGTCAGGTCCTTCCACGTACCCGCGATGCCGGGCACCTGCGCCCGGCCCCCGAGCTTGCCTTCGGTGCCCACTTCACGCGCCACCCGCGTCACTTCGGACGAGAAGCCGTTGAGCTGGTCGACCATCGTGTTGATGGTTTCCTTCAGCTCCGTGGATCTCGCCCTTCACGTCCACCGTGATCTTGCGGCTCAAGTCGCCCCGCGCCACCGCCGTCGTCACCGTCGCGATGTTGCGCACCTGCGAGGTGAGGTTGTTGGCCATGGAGTTGACCGAGTCGGTCAGGTCCTTCCGTGCCGGCCACGCCGGGCACCACGGCCTGGCCGCCGAGGCGGCCGTCGGTGCCGACCTCGCGCGCCACCCGCGTCACTTCCGAAGCGAACGAACGCAGCTGGTCGACCATCGTGTTGGTCGCTTCCTTGAGCTGCAGGATTTCGCCGCGCACGTCCACGGTGATCTTCTTGGACAGGTCGCCGTTGGCCACGGCGATCGTCACGTCGGCGATGTTCCGCACCTGCGCCGTGAGGTTGCCGGCCATCTGGTTGACCGAGTCGGTCAGGTCCTTCCAGACCCCCGACACGCCCTTCACCCGGGCCTGCCCGCCCAGCTTGCCTTCGGTGCCCACCTCGCGCGCGACCCGGGTCACTTCCGACGTGAAGACCGAAAGCTGCTCGATCATGGTGTTGACCAGCTTGGCGGAGCGCAGGAACTCGCCCTTGAGCGGCCGCCCGTCCACCTGCAGGTCCATCGGCTGGCCGAGGTCGCCCTTGGCGACGGCGCCGATGGTGCGCGCGATGTCGGTCGTCGGCCGCACGAGGTCGTCGATCAGGGTGTTGAAGGAATCGACCTGGCTGGCCCAGCTGCCGATGGCGCCCGGCGCGGTGATCCGCTGCGTGAGGCGCCCTTCCTTGCCGACCGTGTTGCTCAGGCGATCGGCTTCGCGCGTGATGCGCTCGGCGTTGGCGATCGACTGGTTGAAGGCTTCCGCGATGCGGGCGTCGATGCCCGACCAGTCGGCCGGCAGGCGCACCCCGAACTCACCGCCGGCGAACGACATCAGCGCGGCCAGCACCTGCCGGGATCGGGCCTCGGCGGCGTCGCCCGACAAGACCGGATGGGCGCCATGGCGGCGGGCTTGGAGGGGTTGCCGCTGCTGCGCGCCCGGGGCCTTTCCCCGGCTTCTTCTTGGTGGTGCCTGGGGTGACTGCTTGGTCCATGAAATACTCCGCCGCGCCTTGCCGTGCGCTAATTCATAGGTTCTAGGCCGATGCTCTGCAACCAAGTGTCACGGAATATTTCGCGGGCGCGTGTAGGAGGCCGCCCACAACACGGGGGCGGCGCACTGTCGGGCCGGAAACGACGGAATAGTTGGCGTTCGCGTGGCGCGGCGCCGCGACACTGCGTGCCGGGAGGCACGTGGTCGCTCAGCCTCTTGGCTGCAAGTGGCCTGCCCGGAGGGAATCGAACCCCCGACAACCTGCTTAGAAGGCAGGTGCTCTATCCAACTGAGCTACGGGCAGGCAGCCTGAGAATTTTCGCATGCCGGCGGATATGATGCGGTCAGCTCTGCCATTGCAAGTCCCCGGATGGAACCCCTGAACCGCGAAATCCTCAGCGTGCTCGTCGTCGACGACCACCCGCAGAACCGCTACGGCACGGCGCGCATGCTGCGCGCGGCGGGCTACAAGACCATGGAAGCCGCCTCGGGCGCCGAGGCGCTGGAGTTCGCGGAATACGTGGCGGCGGTGGTGCTCGACATCCACTTGCCCGACGTGATCGGCTTCGAGGTCTGCCGCATGCTGCGCAAGGACCCGCGCACGTCCACCCTGCCGATCATCCACATGACGGCCGGGAACCCGACGGACGAAGACCTCCGGGAAAGCCGCGAGGCCGGCGCCAATGCATTCTTCGTTGCGCCACCGGACCCCGGGGAACTGGTGAAGACCATCGATGGGCTGATCGCGCGCTGAGGCGGCGGGCTCGGCCACGCAGCTGGCTATGATGGCGGATGACCGGAGCCGATGCGATGGACGAAATCGAGGCCGTGCTGAAGAGCGACGGACTTCCGTGCGCCCTCGCCCACTTCAATCGCCGGGTGCCGCACCGCTTCACGGCGGTGTACCGGGTGTCCGACGGGTTCATGCGCAACGTCGCCATGGTCGACAAGCAGCGCGAGGTGGTTCCGGAACACCTGCTGGAAGTGCCCATGGCTTCGAGCTTCTGCCAGTTCGTGCTGCGGGACGGCTTCTTCCAGTGCACGGCATCCGTGACAGCCGCCTCGAAGGCCACCCTTACCAGGGCATCGTCAACTCCTATGTCGGCGTCCCGCTGCGCGAGGGGGACGCACTGATCGGCACTTTCTGCCACTTCGACTTCCCGGCCCTGCCCTTGCCCGACGCGGAGTTCGCGCTCATGCGCGACGCGGCCGGGCTGCTGGCGCAGCACGTTCGCTGAAGTTCGTCCGGGCCCGCGTCGCGAGCTTTACACCTCGCCGGGCGGTGCCGCTGCCTCGACCGACGCACAGCGAATGATAATTCGCGCATGCAGCCATTGGGTTCCAAGCCGCTCCGGGTCTTCCCGGTGGAAGACATGCCGCAGATGCGGAATTCGCTCACCGCCCTGCTCTCTGCCGACGGCGCCTGCGAGATCGTCGGCACCGCCGAGTCGGAGCAGCAGGCCGTTCGATGGTCGCTCGACCACGAGGCCGGGTTCGACGTGGCGGTGGTCGACTTGCTGCTGCAGGAGGGTTCGGGGTTCGCGGCCATGGCCCACCTCGTGAAGTACCAGCCGGGCAAGGTCGTCGTGCTGAGCGGGTACGTCACACCCGCGGTCAAGGAGCGATGCCTCTCCCTCGGCGCGCTGGCCGCCTTCGGCAAGGAAGACACGGCCGAGTGCATCGACTTCGTGCGCGGGCTCGCGCCCCTGTAGGCCGCCATGTCGTACAGGACCCCCTCCACCAAGCAGATCGCCGCCCCGGCTTCCGAGCAGGCATGGGACGATGCCGATGTGGTGCTGGAAGGCACCGCCGCCGACGGAAGCCCCTTGCGGATCACGCGGGCCGAAGCCCGGGTTCCAGCCAACCCGGTCCGCAGGTGGTTGGCGATGAAGGGCGAGGTGGGCGACCGCAGGCTGGAATGCGTTCGCGACTTCGTCAGCGCGGACGGCTACCTGTTCACGGTGGCGGAGCGGACCCGGGATCGCACGAGGCGGTTGATGCGAACCTGAACGGCGCCGGCATCCGAATCGCTACTGCAAGGGTGCCGCGTCCGTGGTCGAGAAGCCGTCATCGAAAACGTCGCGCGGGTCGTCCGTCGGGACGTAAACGACGTCGCATCCGGTCGACGGATTCCCGAGATGTCGGCGGCGTAACCGAGCCGGTGCATGTAGCGGGAGAACCGCTTCACCGGGTCGAAGGAAGCGAGGGTCGATCCCGCGACGACCTGCCGCTTGCCATTGCAGATGCAGACGGTGAACGAGGGACCTTCGCCGTTGCCACGCTGGGCCTTCTCGAGGGCGTGTGCAACTTCTTCCGTGCCGGGAACCTGTGTCGGGTGGGGATGGATGGGCACGCGCCGAACTCTAGCAACGCACACGCGATGTGTGTTGCCGGTGTGAGCAGTTGATGCTGGCCGAAGCCGGCGCATCAAGCCTGCGAAGGCCTTTCCGAATGCAGGCGGCGAAGCTGGACCTTCTTGGCCTTGGCCGCTTGCGCTCGCTCCAGCGCGTAGCCCACATCGCGGCTCGGCGCACCGAGGCGTTCGAGGTCCTTGGCCATGCGAAGCGCATTGCGCTCCTGCTCCTCGGCTTCCGCGAGCAGCACTTCGACAGTCGGGGTTTCAACAGAGGGGATCATGCTGGAAGACTACAAAAACCAGCACGAATCGTGGGGAGCAAGCGCTACCGTCCGGCGGCTGGGTTCGCAAGCCGTGAAGAAGAATTTCATCGGGTGCACACCCCGGACCGCGATGAAAACCATAGCGCTACACGAAGCAGGCTCCGGCCTGCGCGCGAGCAAGCGGCTAGCGGTGTTGGATATGACGGCGCCGCGCAGCGTGGCCGAACTGGTCGCCGGCGGTGCCGGATTGCCGGACCCAAGGTACATGCCCAAGGCAAACTGAGGGCTGGGCGGGAAGGTCAATGGTCGGAGCGATAGGATTCGAACCTACGACCCTCTGGTCCCAAACCAGATGCGCTACCAGACTGCGCTACGCTCCGAACCGCCCATTCTACCGGTCGCGCCGTCCGGCCCCCGAGCGGCCGGGCGTGACGAAGTTCGTGGCGGGCCTGCGTCAGCCAGGCTGACGGCTATTGCCGAGCTGCCGAGCCGCGTGCTACCTTCATCGGCTCTCCCCGCAGCAACCGGCCGGCGCCCACGGCGCGCGGCATTTCCCTTTCCATGAAGTTCCAACTGACCATCGCGCGCAAGCTGATCGGGCTGAGCGTGCTCGCCATCTTCTGCCTGGCCGCCTCCGGCGTGGCCGGCCTCGTCGCCCGCCACTACCTCACCGTCGGCGCCGACCGCGTCCTGCTCGCCCAGACGCCCTGAGCAGCCACACGCTCGCCGACCAGGCCCACGACGCCCTGCGCGGCGACGTGCTGGCGGCGATGGTCTCCGCCAAGGAGATCGATCCCGGAAGTGAAGGCGGTGCGCGACGACCTGCAGGCGCACTCCACGGAGCTGAAGGAATCGATGCGCAAGGTGGAGGCGCTCGAACTCGACGCCGCGACCCGGGCCGCGCTCGCCCGGCTGCGGCCGACGCTGGATTCGTACCGCGCAGTCGGCGACCCCGGTCAACCTCGCGTACAGCGACCGGATCACGGCGCAGATGCAGCTCGAACCCTACCTCGCCACCTTCAAGCAGGTGGGCAAGGAGATGGCCGCGATCGGCGAGATGATCGCCCGCAACGCGCAGGCGGCGGAGTCGCAGGCGCGCGAGACGTCCGAGCTGGCCGGCTTGGTGGTCGGCACGGGCACGGTGGTGGCCTGCATCGTGCTGCTGCTGGTCAGCTGGGCGATCAGCCGCGACATCGTCGCGCGGCTGCGGCAGGCGGTGGAGGTGGCGCAGACGGTGTCGACCGGCGACCTCACCTCTCGCATCGAAGTGCGCGGCACCGACGAGGCGGCGCAGTTGCTGGAGGCGCTGGCGCGCATGAACGGCAGCCTGGTGCAGCTGGTCGGCACGGTCCGCCAGAGCAGCGAGAACATCGCGTCGGGCAGCGTGCAGATCGCCAACGGCAACCAGACCTGAGCCACCGCACGGAGGAACAGGCGAGCAACCTGCAGCAGACCGCCGCGTCGATGGAGCAGATCAGCGCCACCGTGCGGGCGAACGCCGACACCACGCGCGCCGCCAGCGACATGGCGGCGACCACCAGCGCGTCGGCGCGCGTGAGCGGCAAGGCCGTGTCCGAACTCGTCGCCACCATGGCGGAGATCACGCAGTCCAGCCGGCGGATCACCGAGATCATCGGCGTGATCGACGGCATCGCTTTCCAGACCAACATCCTGGCGCTGAACGCCGCGGTGGAAGCGGCGCGGGCCGGCGAGCAGGGCCGCGGCTTCGCGGTGGTGGCCGCCGAAGTGCGCACGCTCGCGCAGCGCAGCGCGTCGGCCGCCAAGGAGATCAAGGACCTGATCGGCGCCAGCGTGGACAAGGTGAGCGCCGGCGAACGCCGGCCGCCCACGCGGGCGACAGCATGGGCCGTGTGGTGCGGCAGGTGCAGGAGATGACGGCGCTGATCACGGAGATCAGCCAGGCCACGCAAGAGCAGACCAAGGGCGTCGCCGAGGTGAGCCAGGCCGTTTCGCAGATGGACCACGTGACGCAGAGCAACGCATCCTTGGTCGAAGAGGCCGCGGCGGCGGCGGAGAGCCTCAACCAGCAGGCGGCCGTGCTGGTGCGGGCGGTGTCGGCGTTCCGGGTCGGCGGAACGCCGGCTTTGGCTTAGAGCTTCACGTACTCGTACTCGACCGCGTTGGCGTTGATGCCGCGGTCCGGCGGGGCGATCCAGCCGGCCATCTTGCCCGGCTCGGTCACGCGCTGCATCAGGCTCTTGATGAAGGCCTGGTCGGCCTCGTTCGGCAGCCACTCGTCCTTGCGGGCGTCGAACTCGGCCTGGCCGATCGGCTGGCCTTCCGGCGTGGTGGGCACGTTGGCCCACACGCCGACGGAGCGACGGAAGCGCGAAGACGGCAGCTTCAGCTCGAACGGCACGCCGGCGCGCTTGATCGCCATGTTCCAGCGCGTCACGCCGACGTTGCAGTCCTTGATGTACTCCGGGCGCGTGACCTCGTTGATGCCGTTGCGCACCGAGATGTCCTCGTCCTTCATGCCGCCCTGCCCGTCCGGCACCTTGATGCTCATCGAGGTGTCCACTTCGCGGTGATCGGCGAACTTGGCTTCGTCGGGGCGGCCCTTGATGCCGTTGGCGAAGTAGTTCGCCGCGTTGGAGGACGACTCCGAACCGAACAGGTCCAGCGAGCTGGTGAACCAGAAGTTCATGAACTTCTGGATGGTGGGCAGGTCGACGGCGCCGTGCTCGCGCACGCGCTTCCAGTCGTCGGTGTCCAGCTCCTTCATCACCTCCAGCGTGCGCTTGATGACGCGGCCGACGCCGGTCTCGCCCACGAACATGTGGTGCGCTTCCTCGGTGAGCATGAAGCGCGTGGTGCGCGCCAGCGGATCGAAGGCCGACTCAGCGAACGATTTCAGCTGGAACTTGCCGTCGCGGTCGGTGAAGTACGTGAACATGAAGAACGACAGCCAGTTGTCCATGGGCTCGTTGAACGTGCCCGGGATGCGCGGCTTGTCGGCGTCGCCGCTGTGGCGCATCAGCAGTTCTTCCGCTTCCTCGCGGCCGTCGCGGCCGAAGTGCGCGTGCAGCAGGTAGACCATCGCCCACAGGTGGCGGCCCTCTTCCACGTTCACCGGAACAGGTTGCGCAGGTCGTACAGCGAAGGCGCGGTGTGGCCCAGCAGGCGCTGCTGCTCGACGGACGCGGGCTCGGTGTCCCCCTGCGTCACGATCAGGCGGCGGAAGGTCGAGCGGTATTCGCCGGGCACGTCCTGCCACACCTCTTCGCCCATGTGGTCGCCGAAGCCGATCTTGCGGTTCTCTTCCTTGTCGGCCGGGAAGATGCCCCAGCGGTAGTCGGGCATCGGGGTGTAGCCGTACTGGGCCCAGCCTTGCGCGTCCACGCCGACGGCGGTGCGCAGGTACACCTCCTTCGCCTTGAAGTCGCTCGGGCCCATCTCGTCCCACCAGTTCAGGAAGGCGGGCTGCCAGTGCTCCAGCGCGCGCTGCAGCTGGCGGTTGTCGCCGAGGGCGACGTTGTTGGGGATCTTGGCCTGGAGGTCGATGGTGGACATGGGGTGTTCCGGTTGAAGTTGTCATTGCGGGCTCGACCCGCAATCCATGGATCCCGGCTCGAGGCCGGGATGACAGGGTCTCGTTAAATGCGCTTCCAGTCGAATTTCGCTTTCTTGCCGGTGCCGAACAGCTTCAGCGCGCCTTCTTCGCCGACGGCGTTGGGGCGGATGAAGATCCAGTTCTGCCAGGCGGAGAGACGGCCGAAGACGCGCGTTTCCATCGTCTCCTTGCCCGGGAAGCGCAGCGACGCTTCCATGCCGGTCAGCGCGTCGGGCGACAGCGAAGCGCGCTCTTCCAGCATCAGGCGGATCTCGTCGTCCCAGTCGATGTCGTCGGGCGTCAGCGTCACAAGGCCCAGCGCAAGCGCCTGGTCGGCACGCAGCGGGCTGTCCTGCAGGTCCTGCAGTTGCTTCAGCGTGCCTTCGTCCTCGTACAGGCGGGTCGACAGGCGGGTGAGGCCGTTCACCGCCGGGTAGCGGCCGAAGTTGGCCACGTTCAGGCGCAGCGCAGGCGCGGCGTCCGGGGCATCGGGGAGGTCCAGCATGTAGATGCGGTCGCAGGCCAGCGCCAGTTCGTACAGCGTGCCGGCGAAGCAGGAGCCCCGGTCCACCAGCGCGATCAGCGAGCGGCTGGTCACGTCGAGGCGGGCCAGCGTGCGGCGCAGCGCGCCGATGGTTTCGCGCACCAGCCAGTGGTCCTTGTACTTTTCCGGGCGGCGTCGGCGGCCATCACCAGGTTGGCGTCGCCACGCGTCTGGATGACCCGTGTGCCGATCTCCAGCTCATTGGTGCGCAGGTTCAGGATGGCGTCGTCGAGTTCGCGCGCCAGCTGCAGCGGCCACCACTTCACGCCGGCCGCCACGATCGCCTCGGGCGTGTTCTCCACGCCGGTCTTCGGTGCGGACACGGTGAAGGTGGCGATGCGCGTGGCGCGGTCGACCTGCACGTCGACCACGCCATAGTGGTAGCCCTTGTCGTCGATCACCGGCTTGAGCGGCGTGAGCTCGATGCCCTGCTCCGGGCCGCTGCGGTTCGACTGCTTGCGCAGCGCGGCGACTTCGGCGTCGACCAGCGCGCCGAACTGCTGCGGCTTGGCGTAGTCGTCGATCAGCTTCCAGTCGCGGGCGCGGTCGGCCCGCACGCCTTCGCTGGTGGTGCAGAAGATGTCGGCCAGGTCGCGGCGGACCTTGCGCTTGTCGGTGACGCGGGTCAGGCCGCCGGTGCCGGGCAGCACGCCGAGCAGCGGCACTTCGGGCAGGCTGACGGTGGAGGAGCGGTCGTCGACCATCACGATGCGGTCGCAGGCCAGCGCCAGTTCGTAGCCGCCGCCGGCGCAGGCGCCGGTGACCGCGGCCACGGCCTTCAGGCCTTCGTTGCGGGAAGAGTCTTCCAGGCCGTTGCGGGTCTCGTTGGTGAACTTGCAGAAGTTCACCTTCCGGCATGGGTGGACACGCCCAGCATGTAGATGTTGGCGCCCGAGCACCAGATGCGTTCCTTGCCCGACTCGAACACCACCACCTTCACCGCCGGGTGCTCGAAGCGGATGCGGTTGACCGCATCGTGCAGTTCGATGTCGACGCCGAGGTCGTAGCTATTGAGCTTGAGCTTGTAGCCGGGCTTGATGCCGCCTTCCTCGTCGATGTCGAGCTTCAGGCGCGCGACGTCGCCCTGCACGTCCAGCGTCCAGTGGCGGTAGCGCGAGGGATGCGTGGCGAAGCTCACGAGCTCGCGCTCCTCGCCGGCCAGCGTCTGCTTGAACAGCAGGGGTTCGGTCATTGCATTCATGCGGTCTCCAGTCTTTCCTTGGTGGCGGCGGGCACGGCCCGTTCCAGTCTCTTTCAGCGATTGCTTGACGGTGCGCGCCGCCGTGTCGACGACGGCATCGGCGCGGGCATAGAGGGCCTCGCGACTGGCGAGGATGCGGCGGATGTCTTCCAATGCCTCGCCCATGGCATTGCGCGAGGCGTCGCCGCCGTCGCCGGTGTTGAAGGGGCGCATGTCGCCCTGCGCCACCACGCGGCTCATGTGTTCTTCGGGGCTGGCCTTGACCCAGACGCAGTAGAAGTGCGACTGCAGCAGGTCGAAGGTCTCGCGCTCGCTGACGATGCTGCCGCCGGTGGTCATCACCACGCCGTCGCGGTGCTCCTCGGCGATGCGCAGCAGCGCGCGGCGTTCGTAGCGGCGATAACCGGCCTGCCCGTGCAGCAGCAGGATCTCGTTCATGCTGGTGCCGGCTTCGCGCTCGATCTCGCGGTCGAGTTCGACGAGGGAATGCCGCGCTGCGCCGCGAGTTGCTCGCCCAGCGTCGTCTTGCCGGCGCCGCGCAGGCCGACGAGCGCGATGCGCTGCTCGCGCCCCTGCGCATCGGACAGACCGAAGGTGGCGGCGAGCAGGCTGTAGGCTTGGTCGAGCTGCGCATCCTCGAGCCGGCCCAGCAGGTTGTGCAGGCGGGCGGGGGCGGGCCGCGCCGCGTCCTGCATCAGGTCGAGGATCGTGATGTTCAGCGCGCGTGCCGTGGCTTCCAGCGAGTTGATGGAAACGTTGCCCTTGCCGCCTTCGACATCGGCCAGGAAGCGCTCGGACAGGCCCGAGTCGGACGCGAGCTGCTTGCGCGTCATGCCGCGCCGCGCACGCCAGGCGCGGACGCGGGCGCCGAGTTCGGCGATCGTGGCGCGGGAGTCGTGGTCGTTGCTCACTAGCATGCGGCGTCCGGGATGTGTTTGCGCTGGATCAAGATTGCAGTATACTTCCTGCAACCAGCCTGTCAAGCAGTTTACTGCATGTTTGGCCCACCAGCCAAGGAACCCGCATGAAGCTCAAGATCCTCGTCGGCACCATGACCAGTACCGCCGACTACGTAGCCCGTGCCATCCAGATGGATTGCGCGGACATCGTCGAGGACATCGAAGTCGTGATGATGGACGGGCAAGACCCGTCCGTCTTCGACGAAGATGCACTTTATCTCATCTGCACCTCGACCTACGGATCGGGCGACGTGCCGGACAACGCCCGCGCGCTGTACGAGTCGCTCGACGCCCAACCGAAGTTCCCGGGCAACGTCAAGTACGGCGTGATCGCCTTGGGCGACCGCACCTACATGCAGACCTTCTGCTTCGGCGGCCAGAAGTTCGACGAGCGCCTGCAAGGTCTCGGCGCCCAGCGCATCGGCGAGGTTTGGTGCCACGACGCGAGCGCCGGCACCATGCCCGAAGAACTCGGCACGGCGTGGTGCCGCGAATGGCTGGCGGAGGCGATTCCGGTGATGCAGAAGCAGGCTGCCGACGCCTGACATCCCCGACCCTGTCATCCCGGGCTCGACCCGGGACCCATGCGGCGTCATGGATTGCGGGTCGAGCCCGCAATGACAGGGCCCGGCAAGAACGAGGAGACAACAACGATGCACCTGAGCCACGCCGACCATTCCACCTCCCCGCCCCGCGTCGAGATCCCGCGCGACTACAACGCCGCGCACGACCTCCTGCAGCGCAATGCCGCGCGCTCGCAGAAGGTCGCGTTCATCGACGCCACCACCGGCGCGCAACTCACCTACGGCGAACTCACGGAGCAGGCGCACCGCTTCGCCAACGCGCTGCGCCAGCGCGGCATGGTCCCCGAGACGCGTGTCATGCTGGCCATGCTCGACACGCTCGAATGGCCGGTCGTGTTCCCCTGCTGCATGCTCGCCGGCGTGGTGCCGATCGCGGCCAACACGCTGCTGACCACCGGGGACTTCGACTACATGCTGCGCGACTCGCGCGCGCAGGCTCTGTTCGTCTCGAAGCCGCTGCTGCCAACCTTCGAGCCGCTGGTCGGCAAGATCTCCACGCTGAAGCGGATGTTCATCGCCGGCGGCGAGGGCGAGCATTCGGTCGCGGCGCTGGTCGCGTCGGGCAAGCCGGACCAGCAGGTCGAGGGCACCTGCAGCGACGACGCCTGCTTCTGGCTGTACTCCAGCGGCTCCACCGGCGCGCCCAAGGGCACGGTGCACCTGCACTCGCACCTGGTGCAGACGGCCGAACTCTATGGCCGCGCCGTGCTGGGCATCCGCGAGGACGACGTCGTCTACTCCGCCGCCAAGCTGTTCTTCGCCTACGGCCGGGCAACGCCCTCACCTTCCCGATGGCGGTCGGCGCCACCGCGGTGCTGCTGCCGGCGCGGCCGACGCCCGCCGACGTGTTCGGCGTGCTGAAGACATTCCGGCCCACCATCTTCTACGGCGTGCCGACGCTGTACGCCGCGCTGCTGGCGGACGGCACGCGGCCGAAGAAGAACGAGCTGAACCTGCGCGTGTGCACCAGCGCCGGCGAAGCGCTGCCGGCCGACATCGGCAACCGCTGGACCGCCGAATACGGCACCGAGATCCTCGACGGCATCGGATCCACCGAGATGCTGCACATCTTCCTGTCGAACCGCCCCGGAAAGGTGCGCTACGGCACCACGGGGCAGCCGGTGCCCGGCTACGACCTGCGCATCGTCGGCGACGACGGACGCGAATGCGGCGATGGCGAGATCGGCGAGCTGCAGATCAGCGGCCCCAGCGCCGCGATCATGTACTGGAACAACCGCACCAAGACCAAGAACACCTTCGCCGGCGAGTGGACGCGCAGTGGCGACAAGTACACCCGCGATGCCGACGGCTACTACACCTACGGCGGGCGCAGCGACGACATGCTCAAGGTGGGCGGCATCTACGTGTCGCCGTTCGAGGTCGAAGCCTGCCTGATGACGCACCCGTCCATCCCGGAAGCGGCGGTGATCGGGGTCGCCGACAGCGACGGCCTGGTCAAGCCCAAGGCTTACGTGGTGCTGAAGACCGGGCAGCAGGCGAGCGCCGGGGACCTGCAGGCGCACGTCAAGACGAAGCTGGCGCCGTACAAGTACCCGCGCTGGATCGAGTTCCTCCCCGAGCTGCCGAAGACCGCCACGGGGAAGATCCAGCGCTTCCGGCTGCGCGCGATCGCAAGTTCCTGAGGGAAACCCATGTGGCGCGATTCCTGCACATGCTATAAAAATACTTCAGGCCTCAACTAAATGAATCAGGAGCATCCATGACCACCCGCCGTCTCGTCCTCTCCCGCGGTGCCGCCATCGTCGGCGCCGCCTCGACCGGCCTGCTGCTGCCCCAGATCGCCCGCGCCCAATCGAACAAGATCCGCGTCGGCTTCATGCTGCCGTACACCGGCACCTTCGCGCAGCTGGGCGTGGCCATCGAGAACGGCGTGCGCATGGCCATCAACGAGAAGGGCGGCAAACTGGGCGGCCGCGAGATCGAGTGGTTCAAGGTGGATGACGAGTCGGAGCCGTCCAAGGGCGTCGAGAACGCCAACCGCCTGGTGCAGCGGGACAAGGTCGACGTGCTGATCGGCACGGTGCACTCCGGTGTGCAGATGGGCATCCAGCGCGTGGCCCGCGACAGCGGCGTGCTGAACCTGATCCCCAACGCCGGCGTGCATGCCGCCACCCGCGCCCTGTGCGCGCCCAACGTGTTCCGCACCTCGTTCAGCAACAGCCAGCCGACGCGCGCGCTCGGCAAGCCGATGATGGACAAGGGCCTGAAGAAGACCGTCTGGATCACCTGGAAGTACGCGGCGGGCGACGAGGCCTACGAAGGCTTCAAGGAAAGCTACACCGCGGCCGGCGGCACCATCGTCAAGGAACTGGGCCTGCCCTTCCCCAACGTCGAATTCCGTGCGCTGCTGACCGAGATCGCCTCGCTGCGCCCCGACGCCGTGGCCTGCTTCTTCGCCGGTGGCGGCGCGGCCAAGTTCATCCGCGACTACGCGGCGGCCGGCCTCAAGGACAAGATCCCGCTGTGGGGCTCGGGCTTCCTGACCGAAGGCGTGCTGACCGCCGCCGGCGACGCCGCCGAAGGCATCATGACCACGATGCACTACGCCGACTCGCTCGACACGCCGCGCAACAACCAGTTCCGCCTGGCCTTCGCCAAGGAATTCCGCATGCAGCCCGACGTGTACGCGGTGCAGGGCTACGACACCGGCCTGCTGCTCGCGCAGGGCATGGCCGCCGTCAAGGGCGACATCGGCAACAAGCAGGCGCTGTACAAGTCGCTGGAAACGCAGACCATCGACAGCCCGCGCGGCAAGTGGACGATGAGCAAGTCGCACAACCCGGTGCAGGACATCTACCTGCGCCGCGTCGAAAAGGGCGACAACAAGGTGATCGGCATCGCCGCCAAGGCGCTGGCCGATTCGGGCGCCGGCTGCCGGCTGGCCTGAAGCCGCCGACGCGCCGTCGACGACGGGAAGGCTGGGGGCGCAAGTCCCCGCCTTTTTCTTTGCCTGCTTCGTGAACCGCCCCCGCGGGCCCCAGCCTTCCTCCATGGATTTCGCCAACTTCCTCATCCAGCTGCTGAACAGCGTCCAGTACGGGCTGCTGCTCTTCATGCTGGCGGCCGGCCTCACCCTGATCTTCGGGATCATGGGCGTGGTCAACCTCGCCCACGGCAGCTTCTACATGCTGGGCGCGTACCGGGCCGGTCGCTGTCCACCAAGACCGGCAGCCTGGTGCTGGCGATCCTGCTGGGCACCGCGCTCTCGGTGCTGTTCGGGCTGCTGCTCGAACGCGTGCTGTTCCGGCACTTCTACCAGCGCGACCACCTCGACCAGGTGCTGCTGACGTTCGGCCTGATCTACATCTTCGAGGAGATGCGCTCGATCCTGTGGGGCGACGACGTGCACGGCGTGACGATCCCGTCGCTGCTTTCGGCCTCGATCCCGCTGACCGACAACCTCTCCTACCCGGTCTACCGCCTGTTCATGTCGGGCGTCTGCATCGCGCTCGCCATCGGCCTGTACCTGCTGATCTCGAAGACGCGCCTCGGCATGAAGATCCGCGCCGGCGCCTTCAACCGCGACATGACCGAGGCGCTGGGCATCAACATCAAGCTGATCCACGCCGTGGTGTTCGCGCTGGGGGTGGGCCTCGCGACCATCGCCGGCATGATCGCCTCCCCCATCTCCAGCGTGTACCCGAACATGGGCTCGCAGGTCCTGATCATGTGCTTCGTGGTGGTCGTGATCGGCGGCATCGGCTCGGTGCGCGGCGCGCTGATCGCCGCGCTGCTGGTCGGCTTCGTCGACACCTTCGGCAAGGTGCTGCTGCCGCAGGTGGCCAGCATGCTGGTCTACCTGTTGATGGCCGCGGTCCTTCTCTGGAAACCCGAAGGACTCTTCAAGCAATGAGCGCCGCTTCCGTTTCTTCCTCGCGCCTGGAGCAGCTGCCGCGCAGCCTGCAGGTGGTGCTGGGGCTGGCGCTCGTCGCCCTGCTGGTCTTTCCCTTCGTCTCCACCGACTTCTACGCCGCGATGGTCGCGCGCATGATGATCCCGGCGATATTCGCCATGAGCCTCGACCTGCTGCAGGGCGTGACCGGCCTCGTGTCGCTCGGGCACGCCGCGTACTTCGGGCTCGCCGGCTACGCCCTCGCCTTCGTCACGCCGCCCGACGCGCCGGCCAGCCTGTGGTGGACGCTGCCGCTGGCCGTCGGGGCCGCGGGCCTGGCCGCGCTCGTCATCGGCTTCTTCGTGGTCCGCACGCACGGCATCTACTTCATCATGGTCACCATGGCGTTCGCGCAGATGGTGTTCTTCCTGTTCTTCGACAACAAGGCGCTGGGCGGCTCCGACGGGCTGTACATCAACTTCAAGCCGAACGCGGGCCTGTTCGACCCGGAAGACAAGCGCGTCTTCTACTACTTCACGCTCGCCGTGATGCTGCTGGTGTACTTCTTCCTGCGCCGCCTGCTGTTCAGCCCCTTCGGCCGCACGCTGGCCGGCATCCGCGTCAACGAGCACCGCATGCGCGCGATGGGCTTCGGCACCTTCGGCTACAAGCTCGCCGCCTTCACGCTGGCCGGTGCGCTGGCCGGCCTGGCGGGTTACCTGTGGGGCGCGCAGACCGGCTTCATCAACCCCGAGCTGATGGGTTTCCACATGAGCGCGCACGCGATCATGATGGTCATCCTCGGCGGCATGGGCAACTTCGCGGGCGCCATCGTCGGCGCCTTCGCGTTCGAGATGCTGCTGCACGAATTCAAGGACCTGCCCACCATCGGCGCCTTCAACGCCGGCAAGCACTGGCAGCTCTGGATGGGCCTGTTCATCGTGCTGGTGGTGGCCTTCGCGCCGCGCGGCCTGCTGGGTGTGGTCGAACGCGTGCTGCGCAAGAAGGAGGCGCCGCATGAGTGAAGTCCTCCTCTCGGCGCGCAAGCTCACCAAGCGCTTCGGCGGCCTGGCGGCCGTCAACGACGTATCGCTCGACCTCTGGCGCGAACGCATCCATGCCGTGATCGGCCCCAATGGCGCCGGCAAGTCGACGCTGACCAACCTGCTCTCGGGCGACCTGCCGTCCACCGAAGGCGCGATGACGCTCGACGGCCGCGACGTGACCGGCTGGAGCCCGGAGCGCATCTCGCGCGCCGGCCTCGGCCGCAGCTACCAGAAGACCAACATCTTCCTGCCCTTCACGGTCTGGGAGAACGTGCGCCTCGCCGCGCAGTCGCGCACGCCGCATGCCGCGCGCTGGCTGCAGCTCGCGGCCAACGTGAAGGAAGTGAACGAGCGCGCCGAACGCGCGATGGAACTGGCCGGCCTGCAGGCGCGGCGCGGCTTCGTCGCCGGCGCCATCAGCCACGGCGAACAGCGGCAGCTCGAGATCGCCATGACGCTGGCCACCGGCCCGCGCGTGCTGCTGCTCGACGAACCGCTCGCGGGCATGGGCACGGCCGAAGCCGAGCGCATGGTCGCCCTGCTGCTGCGCCTGAAACAGGACCACGCGATGCTGCTGGTGGAACACGACATGGACGCGGTCTTCGCGCTGGCCGACCACCTGACGGTGATGGTCAACGGCCGGTGATCGCCAGCGGGACGCCGGCGCAGGTGCGCGCCGATCCCAACGTGCAATCCGCGTACCTCGGCGAGGAGGAAGCGCATGGCTGACAACCTCATCGAAGCGCGCGGCCTGCAGACCTACTACGGCTCCAGCCACATCCTGCGCGGCGTCGACTTCCATGTCGCCCCGGCGGAGACCATCGGCCTGATGGGCCGCAACGGCATGGGCAAGAGCACGCTGCTGAAGACGCTGGTGGGCTGGTGCGGCCGCGCGGTGGAAGCGTGCGGGTCAAGGGCCGCGACACGGTCGGTCGCCCGCCGTACGAAGTCGCGCAGCTCGGTATCGCCTACGTGCCCGAGGGCCGCGGCATCTTCGGCAACCTGAGCGTCAAGGAAAACCTGGTGATGGCGGCCCGCCCGGCACGCGCGGCCAGCGCGACTGGACGTACGAGCGCGTGCTCGAAACCTTCCCGCGCCTGCAGGAACGGCTGGGCCACGGCGGCCAGCAGTTGTCGGGCGGCGAACAGCAGATGCTGACCATCGGCCGCGCGCTGATGACCAACCCCGACGTGCTCATCCTCGACGAGGCCACGGAAGGCCTGGCGCCGCTGATCGCGCGCGAGATCTGGCGCATCTGCGGCGTGATCCGCGCGACCGGCATCTCGAGCGTGATCGTCGACAAGAACTGGAAGCACGTGACCCGGGTGACGGACCGGAACGTCATCCTGGTGAAGGGCGAAGTGGTGTTCACCGGTTCATCGGACGCGCTGCGGTCTCGGCCGGAGCTGCTCGACCAGTACCGGGGGTTTGAAGCGGGGAGCGGGTACCGGACGCAGAGGACGCAGAGGATACGCAGAGGACGCAAAAGAACAGCCAAGGAGGAGGAGTGCCTTGATCTCTGATTTCCAATTTTTTGCGTCCTCTGCGTATCCTTCGCGTCCTCTGCGTCCGGCTGCCCGCTCCCGCATCCCACCCGCACCAAACTCGACAATCCCCCGCACCAACTCGGCGTCAGCCCGGCAGGCAGCGGGCTGAACGCACAGGTCTGGTCCGGATGTAGGTTCCGACCTACGACGCTTGATCGGCGCATCCTTCATGGCGGATGTGGGACGGGACCCACAATGGCTTGACTACAACGAGCCAGGACATGAAGCCCCAATTGTCCGAGACGGACCCCGCCGCGCATCGCCCACTTCCGGCGCCACCGGAGGCCCGGCAAGCCAGCCACCACCATCGCCAGTTCGAGGTGATGGGCGCCCATCCCACCGAACGCGGAACCTGGTTCACCGTGTGGGCGCCGAACGCGCGCAGCGTCGGCGTCATCGGTGTGTTCAACAACTGGCACTGCGAGCCGCTGTTCCGGCTCGAAGACGGCAGCGGCCGCTGGAGCGGCTTCATCGAGGGCGCGCGCGCCGGGCAGTGCTACAAGTTCCGCATCCGGGGCTCGCATGGCGGCTGGATGGACAAGGCCGACCCGTATGCCTTCCGCATGGAGCATCCGCCCGGAACCGCCTCGCAGATCTGGGACCCGGACCACCAGTGGGGGGACCAGAGTGGATGCGCACGCGCTGGCAAAGGCAGGCGCACGACCAGCCGATGTCGGTCTACGAGGTCCACCTGGGTTCGTGGCAGCGCGAGGAGGATGGCCGCTTCCTCAACTACCGCGACCTCGCGCAGCGCCCGCCACGCACTGCGAGAACATGGGCTTCACGCACGTGGAGCTGATGCCGGTGGCGGAGCACCCGTTCTACGGCTCCCGGGGCTACCAGATCACCGGCTACTTCGCGCCGAGCGCGCGCTACGGCACGCCGCAGGACCTGATGGTCTTCGTCGACACGATGCACCAGCGCGGCATCGGCGTGCTGCTCGACTGGGTGCCTTCGCACTTCCCGTCCGACGCGCATGCGCTGGCCCGCTTCGACGGCACCTCGCTGTACGAGCACGACGATCCGCGCCTGGGCTTCCACCCGCAGTGGAACAGCCTGATCTTCAACTACGGCCGCTACGAGGTGCGCGATTTCCTGATCGGCAACGCCCTCTTCTGGCTGGAGAAGTACCACTTCGACGGCCTGCGCGTCGATGCCGTGGCGTCGATGCTGTACCGGACTTCGCGCGCGAGCCGGGCCAGTGGATCCCGAACCAGCAGGGCGGCAACCAGAACCACGACGCGGTCCGCTTCCTGCAGGACCTGAACACCGCCGTCTATGGCGCCTTCCCCGACGTCCACGTGATCGCCGAGGAATCCACCGCGTGGCCCGCCGTGTCGCGACCGGTGCACCACGGCGGCCTGGGTTTCGGCATGAAGTGGAACATGGGCTGGATGAACGACACGCTGCGCTACTACGGGCGGCCGCACTTCTACCGGCAATGGCACGGCGACGACATCCGCTTCTCCGCGGTGTATGCGTTCCACGAGAACTTCGTGCTGCCGCTGTCGCACGACGAGGTGGTCTACGGCAAGGGCAGCCTGTTCGGCCGCCAGCCCGGCGACGAGTGGCAGAAGTTCGCGGGCCTGCGCAACCTCTACGGGTACATGTGGACCCACCCGGGCAAGAAGCTGCTGTTCATGGGCGGCGAGTTCGGGCAGGTGGCCGAGTGGAAGCACGAAGGCACGCTCGACTGGCACCTGTGGGCGCGGCCGCTGCACGCCGGCGTCGCCCGCTGGGTGTCCGACCTCAACGCGCTGTACCGCCGGATGCCGGCGCTGCACGCCACCGATTTCGAAGCGCCCGGCTTCGCCTGGCTGCCGACCGAGCGCCACGAGAGCACGCTGGTGTGCTTCCTGCGGCGCGGCCAGAAGGCGACGCGCCGGTGGCCGTGATCTGCAACATGACCCCCGAGCCGCGCTCGCGCCTGCGCGTGGCGCTGCCCGCCGTCGGCGCCTGGCATGAGCTCCTGAACAGCGACGCCCCCGTCTACGGCGGCAGCGGCGTCGGCAACCTCGGGCAGGTGCAGGCCACCGCCCACCCCGTCGGCGGCTGGCCCGCCAGTGCGCTCGTCACCGTGCCCCCGCTGGGCGTGGTGATCCTGTCGCCCCAACCCATTCCAATGATCTCAGCCCCTGAGGGAGAAGCCCATGCCCGCCAATAAGAACGTCCTGGCCTTCGTCATGGCCGGCGGTGAAGGTTCGCGCCTGCACCCGCTCACCGCCAACCGCTGCAAGCCGGCCGTGCCGTTCAACGGCAAGCACCGCATCGTCGACTTCGTGCTGTCGAACCTGGTCAACTCGGAGATCTACTCGATCTACGCGCTGGTGCAGTACAAGTCGCAGTCGCTGATCGAGCACGTGCGGCAGTCGTGGACGATGGCGCGCTTCATCCCGAACCACTTCATCACCGTGGTGCCGCCGCAGATGCACAACGGCAAGGAATGGTTCCGGGGCACGGCCGACGCCGTGTACCAGAACATCCACCTGATCGAGAGCTTCCAGCCCGACATCGTGGCGGTGTTCGGCGCCGACCACATCTACCGCATGGACGTGCGGCAGATGATCGACTTCCACATCAAGAGCAACGCGCACGCCAGCGTGGCGACGCTGCCGGTGTCGCTGAAGGAATGCGACCAGTTCGGCATCGTCGAGATCGACGACAACCACCGCATCACCGACTTCAAGGAAAAGCCCCGTTCGGCGCGGCCGATGCCGGGCAGCAGCAACCAGGCGCTGGCCTCGATGGGCAACTACATCTTCAACGCCGACGTGCTGCTGACGGCCCTGCGCCGGATGCACGAGACCGGCGACACCGATTTCGGCAAGCACATCCTGCCGTCGATGGTGAAGAGCCACAAGCTGGTGGCCTACGACTTCGCCACCAACGAGATCCCGGGCACCGAGCCGTACGAAGAAAAGGCCTACTGGCGCGATGTCGGTACCATCGACGCCTACTTCCAGCCCACTTCGACACCCTCGGCGCCCAGCCCAAGTTCCGCATGACCAACCGCCGCTGGCCGATCTACGCGAGTCCCGACCAGGCCGAATCGGCGCAGATCGAGAACGGCGTGATCCACCGTTCCATCGTGGGCTCGGGCAGCATCGTCGACGGCGCCTCGCTCGACCACGCCATGCTGCGCCGGTCCGTGCTGGTGGAGCCCCGGCCAGCCTGAGCACTGCATCATCATGGAACGTTCGCGCATCGGCCGCGGCGCCCAGTGCGCAAGTGCATCATCGACCAGGACAACGACATCCCGCCGGGCGAGAAGATCGGCTTCGACCCGGAACAGGACCGCCGCCGTTTCCACGTCACCGAGAGCGGCATCGTGGTGGTGCCGGCCGGCCACTTCCCGCCCCGCCGCACCCCGTCGCCCTACCTCGCGCAGATCGGCGAGAGCAGCCGGCCGACAAGCACCGCATGGAGGTGCTTGCATGACGGCGAAAGCCGTCGGCAAGACCCGCGCCCACCGCGCCATTCCTCCTCACCTCGCCGCGCCCGCGGCGGACTGCCAGCCGGGCCGGGCCTCCCCCCGGGCGCCACGCCGCGCGACGGCGGCGTGAACTTCGCCGTCTTCGCGTGCGGCGTGGAACGCGTCGAAGTCTGCGTGTTCGACGGCACCGGCATCCGCGAGGAACGCCGCATCGCCCTGCCGGGCCGCACCGGCGACACCGGCACGGCTTCGTCGAAGGCATCGGCCCCGGCACGCTGTACGGGCTGCGCGTCTACGGCCCCTACGATCCGCAGAACGGCTGGCGCTGCAACCCGCACAAGCTGCTGCTCGACCCCTATGCGCGCAAGATCGATCGCCCCTTGCGCGGCGCCGCCTGGCAGTACGCGTACACGCTCGGCCACGACAAGCGCGACCTCAATGCCGACCTGCCGACAACGCCCGCGACGCCGCCAAGTGCGTGGTCGTGGACTCGGCTTTCGACTGGGGCGACGACAGGCATCCGGCCACGCCGATGGAAGACAGCGTCTTCTACGAGGTGCACGTGCGCGGCTTCACCCGGCAGATGCCGGAGGTGCCGGAGCACCTGCGCGGCACCTTCGCCGGCATGGCCACCGACGCGGCCATCGCGCACCTGAAGGCGCTGGGCGTCACCGCCGTCGAACTGCTGCCGGTGCAGGCGTTCAACGACGAGCGCCGCCTGGTCGACATGGGCCCGGGCAACTACTGGGGCTACAACACCATCGCCTTCTTCGCGCCGGAGCCGCGCTATCTCTCGGGCAGCGACATCGACGAGTTCAAGGCCATGGTCAAGGCCCTGCATGCGGCCGGCCTGGAAGTGATCCCGGACGTGGTCTACAACCACAGCTGCGAGGGCAACCACCTCGGGCCGACGCTGTCCTTCAAGGGCATCGACAACCGCAGCTACTACCGGCTGACCGAAGACCACCGCCACTACCTCGACTACACCGGCACCGGCAACACGCTCAACGCCAGCCACCCGGCCATGCTGCGCGTGGTGATGGACAGCCTGCGCTACTGGGTCGAGGAAATGCACGTCGACGGCTTCCGCTTCGACCTGGCGCCCGCCATCGCGCGCAACGGCAACGGCGGCTTCGACCACCGCAGCCCCTTTCTTTCCGCCGTGGCGCAGGACCCGGTGCTGCAGCGGGTGAAGCTGATCGCCGAACCGTGGGACCCGGGGCCGCACGGCTACCAGTGGGGCGGCTTCCCGCTCGGCTGGAGCGAATGGAACGGCCAGTACCGCGACCGCGTGCGCGACTACTGGCGCGGCACCGAAGGCAGCCTGCCCGACTTCGCGCAGGCGCTCTGCGGCTCCGCCGACATCTACAGCCATTCGCGCCGGCTGCCCGGCGCGGGCGTCAACATCATCACGGTGCACGACGGCTTCACGCTGAACGACCTCGTCACGTACAACGACAAGCACAACGAGTCGAACGCCGAGGACAACCGCGACGGCGAAAGCCACAACCGCAGCTGGAACTGCGGCGCGGAGGGGCCGACGCAGAATCCCGAGATCCGCGCTTTCCGCGCGCGCCAGAAACGCAACTTCCTCACCACCCTGTTCGCCTCGCGCGGCGTGCCGCTGCTGCTGGGCGGCGACGAGATGGGCCGCACGCAGGGCGGCAACAACAACGCGTACTGCCAGGACAACGAGGTCAGCTGGTTCGACTGGGGCGACGAGCGCCGCAACGATCCGCTGCTCGAATTCACCCGCTGCATGATCCGGCTGCGCACCGAGCTGCCGGTGCTGCGCCGCAACGCCTGGCTCAGTGGTGTGCCGGATGCGCAGGGCCGGCGCGACGTCGGCTGGTACAGCGTGTGGGGCCTGCCGATGCTGGAGGACGAGTGGACCAATCCCGCCGTCCGCAGCGTGGCCGCCGTGCTGGACGCGCGCTTCGCGCCGTCGGACCTGCCGACCAGCCGGTCCGTGATGCTGATCTTCAACGCCACCGGCGAAGACGTGCTCTTCACGCTGCCGCGCGTGCCCGGCCACGAAGGCGAGTGGGCGCTGCGCGTCTACACCGCCGAAGGCCATTTCCCCGAGGCCGACGCGGCGCTGCACACGCCCGGCGGCAAGCTCGAACTGCTTTCCCATTCGATGGCGCTGCTGACGCAGGCCCCCCGAGTAACCCCGTGCGCTGCCAACACGCCATGCCTTTCGGCGCCCACCTGCATCCCGGCGGCGTCACCTTCCGCCTGTGGGCGCCCGCCGCCCGCACCGCCGAACTCGCTTTCGATCCCGGCGCCGCCGGCAAGCTGGTGCCGCGCCCGGCCGAAGCCGACGTTGACGGCTGGTGGGAATGCGAAGTGCCCGAAGCCGTCGCCGGCAGCCGCTACCAGTGGCGCATCGACGGCGAACTGCTGGTGCCCGACCCGGCTTCGCGCCAGAACCCGCTGGGCCCCCACCAGCCGAGCGTGGTGGTCGACCCGAAGCAATTCGAGTGGGACCCGACTTGGGCGGGCCGCCCCCGGCGCGACACCGTGCTGTACGAGATGCACGTGGGCACCTTCACCGCCGAAGGCACGCTGGAAGCGGCGATGGGCCGGCTGCAGCAGCTGGCCGACACCGGCATCACGGCGATCGAACTCATGCCGCTGTCGACCTTTTCGGGCCAGTTCGGCTGGGGCTACGACGGCGTGCTGCCGTTCGCGCCGCATCCGGCCTACGGCACGCCCGATGACCTCAAGCGCTTCATCCAGGCCGCGCATCGCATCGGGCTGATGGTGTTCCTCGACGTGGTCTACAACCACTTCGGGCCCGACGGCAACTACCTGCACGCCTATGCGCCCGGGTTCTTCTCGAAGACCGCCACCAGCCCCCGGGGCGCGGCGATCAACTTCGACGGACCCGACAGCCGGCCGGTGCGCGACTTCTTCATCCACAACGCGCTGTACTGGGTGCAGGAGTACCGCTTCGACGGGCTGCGGCTCGACGCGGTGCACGCGATCGCCGACGAGAGCGCAACGCACATCCTCGACGAGCTCTCCGCCGCTGTCCGCGCCGCCACGCACGGGCGCCACGTGCACCGGTGCTGGAGAACGAGCACAACGGCTACGCTCACCGGCAACGCAGCCGCAGGCGGGCCGCTACGACGCGCAGTGGAACGACGACTTCCACCACGTGCTGCACGTGGCCATGACCGGCGAAACGCACGGCTACTATCACGACTACGGCGACGGCCCGCTCGACCTGCTGGCGCGCGGCTTCACGCACGGCATGGTGTTCGAGGGCTCGAAGCGCAAGCCCGGCGGCGCGCGCGAGGAAGTGCGCGCCACGCCGGCGCAGCCGCTGTCGGCGCTGGTCAACTTCGCGCACAACCACGACCAGGTCGGCAACCGCGCGCGCGGCGAGCGGCTCGGCCAACTGGTGCCGCGCGAAGCCGCCCTGCTGCCCACGCTGCTGGCCCTGCTCACGCCCGGCATCCCGATGCTGTTCCGGGGCGAGGAATGGGGTGCGCCGGAGCCCTTCCTCTACTTCGCCGACTGGGAGGGCGAGCTGCGCGAAGCGGTCCGCGCCGGCCGCAAGCGCGAGTTCGGCCACGAGGACGCGCACGACCTGCCGGATCCTTGCAGCGTCGACACCTTCAACGCGTCGCGCCCCGACCCGGCGCGCGCTTCGACGCCCGAAGGCACGGCGTGGCTCGCGGAAGTGCGCGCGGCCCCGGCCGCGCGGCGTGAGCACATCGTGCCGCGGCACGGCCTGCTTTCCACCGGCAAGCACACGGCGCAGCGCGTCGGCGAACGCGGCCTCTCGGTGCAGTGGCGCTACGAAGACGGCCAGATGCTGTGCCGGAACTGAACCTCGGCGCGGAACCCATTCCCGTGCCGGCGCAGCATCTCGGCCCGGTCGAGGCCCGCTGCGTGTTCTCGCACCGCTGGGACGATGCCGCCGCCTCCACCGGCCGGCCTTCGCCGCCCGCTGGACGCTGGGCGGGGAGATCACCCTGTGAACGAAGGCGAACTGTCCGAACGCGCGCGCAGCCTCGGCATCGCGGACCGCTACCACGGCTTCTGGGGCAAGGAGGAAGTCGTCCCGCGGGCCGTGCTGGAGCGCGCCGTGCAGGCGATGACCGGGGGAGCGATCTGGAAGGCGACGCGGGCGGGCTGCCGCCCGTGCACGTGGCGCGCGAGGGCGAAGGCCCCGTCGTGCGGTGGCGCGGCGACGCGCGCTGGACACAGTGGCGGCTTGCGCGGGAAGACGGCGGCGCCGAAGTCACGACCGGCGACGTGCAGCACCACGACGGCGAATGCCGCATCCACCTTCCCGGCGAACTGCAGCCCGCGTACTACCGCCTCACGCTCGCGGACGACACGCAGCACCACTGCCTCGTCGCCGTCGCGCCGCGCCAGTGCTGGGTGGCGCCCGGCCTGCAGTCGGGCGAGCGCTGGTGGGGTTGCACGATCCAGCTCTACGCATTGCGGTCCTCGCGCAACTGGGGCATCGGCGACTTCGGCGACCTGCGGCGGCTCGCCGACGCGGCCGCGCACCGGGGCGCTTCCTTCATCGGCCTCAACCCGATGCACGCGCTGTTCCCGCACAACCCGGATTCGGCCAGCCCCTACAGCCCGTCGAGCCGGCGCGCGCTGAACCCGCTGTACCTCGACGTGCAGACGCTGGTCGACCTGAGCGGCTGCGAGGAAGCGCTCGAGCGCGTGCAGTCCGAAGCCTTCCGGGAGCGGCTGCGGTCGCTGCGCGACGAGGAGATGGTCGACTACGCCGGCGTCGCCGCGGCCAAGGACGAAGTGCTGCGCATCCTGTGGCGGCACTTCGGCGAGCACGAACTGCACGCCGACCGCTCGCGCGGCGCGCACTTCCTGCGCTACATGCAGGAGCGGCAGCAGACGCTCGGCCCGCATGCGTTGTTCGAGGCGCTGCAGGAGCACCTGTTCGCCGGCGACCCCAACGTCTGGGGCTGGCCCGCATGGCCGGAAGCGTACCGCGACCCGCAAGGCGACGCGGTGCAGGCTTTCGCGCGGGAGCACGCCGAATCCGTGCAGTTCCGCTTCTGGCTGCAATGGCTGTGCGAGCTGCAGCTGGAGGCGTGCCAGCGCTATGCGCGCACGCGCGGCATGGGCATCGGCCTGTATTGCGACCTCGCCGTCGGCCTCAACGGCGGCGGCGCCGAAACCTGGCAGGAGAGCGAGCTGTTCGCGCTCGGCATGCACGCCGGCGCCCCGCCCGACCCTCTGGCCCCAAGTGGCCGGACTGGGGCCTGCCGCCCCGAGCCCGCAACGCCTGCGCGCCGCGCGCTACCGGCCCTTCATCGAGACGCTGCGCGCCAACATGCGGCATTGCGGCGCGCTGCGCCTCGACCACGTGATGGCGCTGATGCGCCTGTTCTGGACCGGCCCCGACGGCGGCACCTACGTCGACTATCCCCTCGACGACCTGCTCGGCGTGCTGGCGCTGGAAAGCCAGCGCCACCAGTGCATGGTGATCGGCGAAGACCGGGCAACGTGGCGCCGCGCATGCGCGAGGCCATGCGCGAACGCGACCTGCTGTCGTACAAGCCGCTGCTGTTCGAACGCGAGGAGGACGGCAACTTCCGCCGGCCCGGCCAGTGGCAGCACAAGGCGCTGGCGGTGGTCAGCACGCACGACCTGCCGACGCTGCGGGGTTTCTGGCTGGGCGAGGACATCGAGCTGTCGGCGCGGCTGGATCTCTACCCCGACCAGGCATCGCGCGAACAGCAGGTGCTGGGCCGGGCGCAGGACAGGGCCCGATTGCTGCTCGCGCTCGACCGCGAACAGCTGCTGCCGGAAGGCGCCAGCGTGCAGCCGACCTCGCTGCCCGACGCCACCCAGGCCCTCGTCGACGCCGTGTATGCGTACCTTGCCCGCACGCCCTGCTGGCTGGTCGGCGTGCAGCTGGAAGACGTCACCGGGCAACTGCTGCAGGTGAATGTCCCGGGCACGACGGAAGAACGCTTCCCGAACTGGCGCCGCAAGCTGCCGGTGCCGATCGAGGCGCTGGGCAGCGACGCGCGCTGGGGTTCGCTGGCCGCCGTGCTGCGCGCCGAACGCACCGGGCCCGGGATGGACGAGAGCCATCCGCAGGAACTGCCCGGCCCGGAGACGGCCAGCATCCCGTGCGGCACCTACCGCATCCAGTTCCACAAGGGCTGCACCTTCGAGCAGGTGACGCAGGCCGTGCCCTACCTGCGCGCGCTCGGCATCAGCCACCTGTACAGCTCGCCGTACCTGCGGGCGCGACCGGGCAGCACGCACGGCTACGACATCGTCGACCACAGCCAGCTCAATCCCGAGGTGGGCGACGAGGAAGCGCACGCGCGCCTGTGCCGCACCCTGCGGCGCAACGGCATGGGGCAGATCCTCGACATCGTGCCCAACCACATGGGCGTGCTGGAGGCCGACAACGCCTGGTGGCTCGACGTGCTGGAGCATGGCCGCGCGTCCGCGCATGCCGAAACCTTCGACATCGAATGGAAGCCGGCGCAGCCCGAGATGACCGGGCGCCTGTTGCTGCCGGTGCTCGGCGACCACTACGGCAAGGTGCTGGAAGCCGGCGAGATCCAGCTGCATTTCGACGGCGAGAGCGGCGAGTTCGGCCTGCGCTACTGGGACCACCGCTTCCCGATCGACCCTGCCAGCTATCCATCGATCCTGTCGGCCCTGCCGGCCCCGCCCGCGCGCGACGACAGCGAGGGCGACAGCCACGCCGTGGTGTCCGCCCTGCTCGATGCGTTCGCGCGCCTGCCGGACCGCGACGAGCCCGACGTGGACACGCGCCGCGCGCGGGTGCGCGACAGCGGCGTCTACAAGCGCCAGCTGGCCCGGCTGGCGGCGCGCCACGAATGGCTGTCCCGCTGGATCGCGGCCTGCGTGCAGCGCCTCAACGGCCGGCGGGCGAGCCCGGCAGCTTCGACGACCTCGACGCCCTGATCTCGGCGCAGGCCTACCGGCTGGCCGACTGGCACGTGGCCAGCGACGACGTCAACTACCGGCGCTTCTTCGACGTCAACACCCTCGCGGCGTTGCGGATGGAGCGCCCCCCCAGGTGTTCGACGCCACCCACCGCAAGGTCCTGTCGTGGCTGCAGGACGGCCTGCTGACCGGCTTGCGCATCGACCACCCGGACGGCCTGAGCGATCCGCAGGCCTACTTCGAGCAGCTGCAGGCGCGCTACGCCGCGCAGGCCGAGGTCGGGGGCACCCGGCGCGCGCGCTGTACTTGCTGGTGGAGAAGATCCGTGCCGAGCACGAGCCCCTGCCCGAGGCGTGGCCGGTGCACGGCGACACCGGCTACCGCTTCGGCACGCTGGTCAACGGCCTGTTCGTCGACACGCGCAACGAGAACCCGCTGCTGGCCGCGTACCACGCCTTCACCGACGAGCCGACCGATTTCGACGAACTGCTCTGGCAGTGCAAGAAGCTGATCATCGAGACGTCGCTGTACTCGGAGCTGAACTGGCTGGCGCACACCCTCTACAGCCTGACGCGCGGCAACCGGCGCCGCTGCGACTTCACGCGCAACCGGTTGCGGGTCGCGCTGGCCGAAGTGGCTGCGGCCTTCCCGGTCTACCGCACCTACCTGCGCGCCAATGAGCCCGCGAGCGCGATGGACCGCCGCCACATCGACTGGGCGATCGCCGCGGCGCAGCGCCGGCTCGGCGGCTCCGAGGCCACGGTGCTGGACCACCTGCGCGAGGTGCTGCTGGGCGAAGGCGAGGCGGAGCACATGCCGCAGGACACGCGCGAGCGCTTCCTGGCGCGCTGGCAGCAGTTCACGGCGCCGGTGATGGCCAAGTCGATGGAAGACACCGCGTTCTACCGCTACATCCCGCTGCTCTCGCTCAACGAGGTCGGCGGCGACCCGCGCAGCTTCGGGCTGTCGGTGGCGGCATTCCACGCAGCCAATGCGACGCGGCAACGGCATCGTCCGCACTGCCTGCTGGGCACCTCGACGCACGACACCAAGCGTTCCGAAGACCTGCGCGCGCGCATCAACGTGCTCTCGGAGATGCCGGCCGAATGGGAGGACTGCCTGCTGCGCCTGAGCGGCTGGGCGCAGCTGTACCTCACGCGCACGCCCAAGGCCACATGGCCCGCCACCAACGACATCTGGCTGCTGTTCCAGACGCTGGTCGGCCTGTGGCCGGCGACGCCGCCGGACGAGGCCGAACGCGAAGACCTGCGCCAGCGCGTGCAGGCCTACATGCGCAAGGCGGTGCGCGAAGCCAAGCTGAACACGAGCTGGGTCTGCCCGGACAACGGCTACGAGGAAGCGCTGGAAAAGTACGTCGACGGCGTGCTGCGCTCCGGCCAGCCGAGCCCGTTCGCGGACGAACTGCAGAAGTTCACCGCGCGCATCGCGCCCTTCGGCTTCCGCAACAGCCTGGCGCAGGTGGTGCTGAAGTTCACGACACCGGGCGTGCCCGACGTCTACCAGGGCTGCGAGCAGTGGAACTTCAGCCTGGTCGACCCGGACAACCGGCGGCCGGTGGATTACGGCGCGCTGGCCACCAGCTGGAACAGGTGCGTTCGCTCTACCAGACGGCTGGCCCCAGCCTCCGCATTGGGAGGAACTGAACGCGCAGGCGGCCGATGGCCGCATCAAGCAGCTGGTCACCCGGCGGCTGCTGCAACTGCGCCGCGAGAAGCACGCGCTGTTCCGCGCCGCGGGCTACCTGCCGCTGCCGGTGGAAGGCGCCGCCGAGGAACACGCGCTGGCCTTCGCCCGCGTGCACGAGCGCGAGGCGGTGCTGGTGGTGACCGCGCGCCTGACCTCGACGCTGTGCGACGGCGACGACGCGGCCTGGTCGCCGCAGCTGTGGCAGGACACGCACGTGCGCTGCGGCTCCGACAGCGGCACGCTGCGGCGCTTGCGCCACTGGCGCAACTGGCTCACGGGCGAGACCGTCGCCATCGACACCGAGGAATCGCTGGACCTGCAGGCCGTGTTCGCCGGCGCCGGCGGCCTCCCCTTCGCCATCCCGGTGGCCGAGGAACCCGCATGAACATCCTGTTTGCCACGCCCGAATGCGCGCCCTACGTCAAGACCGGCGGGCTCGGCGACGTCAGCGCGGCGCTGCCGGCGACGCTCGCCGCCCCGGGCCACGACGTCCGCCTGCTGATGCCCGCCTACCGCGGCATGAAGGTCAGCGGCGAGATCGGCGACGGCGTCGAACTGCCCGCTTACGGCCCCCGGCCGGCCGCGCAGCTCGTGCCGGTGAAGACCGAGAACGGCGTCACCCTGCTGCTGCTCACCTGCCCCGCGCTGTACCAGCGCAATGGCGGGCCGTATGTCGATGCGGGCGGCAACGACTACCACGACAACGCAGTGCGCTTCGGCATGCTGGCGCGCGTCGCCGCGCAGATCGGCACGGTGCACTCGCCGCTGACAGGCTGGATGGCGGACGTGGTGCACGCCAACGACTGGCCGTGCGGACTCGCGGCGCTGTATCTCGCGCAGTCGCGCCTGATCGCGCCGCACGAGCCGACCGCCGCGTCGGTGATGACCATCCACAACCTGGCCTACCAGGGCACGTTCCCCATGGAGACGTGCGACCTGCTCGGCGTGCCGATGCACTGGCGCGGGATGGAAGGCGTGGAGTTCTGGGGCCAGCTCTCGATGCTGAAGGCGGGCCTGCAGTTCGCGGATGCGATCACCACGGTGAGCCCGACCTACGCCGACGAGATCCGGACCGAGGCGCACGGCGTCGGCATGCACGGCGTGCTGCAGGAACGCGCGTCGCGGCTCCACGGCATCCTGAACGGCATCGACACGCGCACCGGGACCCGGCCCACGACGCGCTGCTGCCGCACCGCTTCAGCCGCAGCGACCTGAAGGGCAAGCGCCTGTGCAAGCAGGCGCTGCAGCAGCGCTGCGGCCTGCCCACGGAAGCCGGCGCGATGCTGCTGGCGGTGATCAGCCGGCTCACTTCGCAGAAGGGCATCGACCTGGTGCTGGAGGCGCTCCCCGCCATCATCGCGAGCGGCTCGCAGCTGATCGTGCTGGGCCGGGCGACCCCACCCTGCAGCAGGCGCTGCGCGACGCGTCGGACCGGCATCCGCTGCAGGTGGCCGTCACCACCGGTTTCGACGAATCGCTGGCGCACCTGATCGAGGCGGGCGCCGACACGTTCCTGATGCCTTCGCGCTTCGAGCCCTGCGGCCTCAACCAGATGTACAGCCAGGCCTATGGCACGCCGCCGATCGTCGCGCCCGTCGGCGGGCTGCTCGACTCGGTGATGGACAGCGATGCCTACCCGGACCACGGGACGGGCTTCGTCATGGCAAGCTGCGACGCGGCCGGCCTGCGCGATGCGCTTTCGCGCGCGCTCAAGGCGTGGAAGGAAACCAAGCGCTGGCGCCGCATCCGTGGCCAACGGCATGGCCCGCCAGTTCAGCTGGGACGAAAGCGCGGCGCGCTACGTCGAGGTGTACCGGCGCGCGCGCGCCGACGCCGGCCTCATCGATACTTCGCTGCGGTGATGAACTGCGAGAAGGCTTCGCACCACACGACGACCGTGTCGTAGTCCTCCAGCGGCGTGCCGGGCGGCACCGGCACGATGAAGTTCTCGAAGGTGCGGATCTCTCCCAGCGGCAGCGCGCCGGAGCGCGCCTGCTGGAACGCCTCATTCGTTTCCACGAAGCCCGTCACCGGTAGAGCCGGTACGCCGGGCCCGGCGCGAGCCTCCCGTGCAAGGCCACGGCCGCCGGCGACAGCGTGACCTCGCCTTCGCCCCAGTGCAGCGCGTCGCTGCCCTTGAGGTCGCGGCGGAAGGTGCCGCGGAACTTCGCGTCCCGTGCCGCGGCCTGCACCTGCGCCGCCTCGGGCGCGGGCGGCGCCACCAACAGCGGCAACACGTAGATGCCAAGCGCGAAGCCCATGGTGAACACGGCGAGGTGGCTCGCCACCAGCCAGACGAACATCTTCTTCATGGCACGCTCTGGTTCAGGAAGCCGGGACGATCCGCTCGCCGACCATGCTGGCGCCGAGAAAATCGAGGAAGCGGCGAACGGCGGGCACCATGCCCCGCCGGGTGGGAAACACCGCCAGCACCAGCGCCGCGGGCGGTGCCCACCCCGGCAGCACCTGCACCAGCTCGCCGCGCTGCACCTCGTCGCGGCACATGTAGTCGGGCAGCACGCACATGCCGGTGCCCTGCAGCACCGCGAACTTCAGCGTCAGCAGGTCGTCGGCGACGCACAGCGGCTGGTGCTGCAGCTCGAAGGATGCGCCATTCGGGCCCTGCAAGCGCCAGTTCGCGCGGCCGTCGGTCGCCGACATGGCCACGGTCGGCAAATGCTTCAGGTCGTCGACGGACGCGGGCTGGCCGAAGCGCTGCAGCAGCTGCGGGCTGGCCACCAGCACGCCCAGCGTCGGCCCGAGCTGCTTGACCACCAGGCTGCCGCTGTCCTCCGTGCTGGCGCGCACGCGCAGCGCGACGTCCACGCCCTCCTGCACGAGGTCCACCACGCGGTTGGTGACCTGCATGTCCACGCGCACCTGCGGATGCGCGGCCGTGAAGCGCGGCAGCAAGGGGCCGACGGTGCTCTGCGCCGGGGTGACCGGGCAGGTGATGCGCACGATGCCGCGCGGCTCGGTCTGCACCAGCGCCACCGCCTCGTCGGCGGCCTCCGCCTGCTCGCGCATGGCGACGCAGTGGCGGTGGTAGGTCTCGCCGGCCTGCGTCAGCGAGAGCTTGCGCGTGGTCCGCTGCAGCAGCCGCACGCCGAGCCGCGCCTCGAGGTCGGCCACGCGGCGCGACAGGCGCGATTTGGGGATGCCGAGCTGGCGCCCCGCGGCCGCGAAGCTGCCGCTGTCGACCACCTCGGCAAAGTACAGCAGATCGTTCAGGTCCTGCATGGATCGTCCTATGGATGGAACAATCTAACCCGTATTTGCCGGCTTATCAAGGAATCGATCCATCCGCACAATCAGTTCTCACAGGAGAGAACCATGAAACTGCTGCACATCGATTCCAGCCCGCTCGCCGCCAACTCCGTTTCGCGCGAACTGACCCGCCGTACCGTCGCCGAATGGCTGGCCGCGCATCCGGGCACCACGGTCGACTACCTCGACCTCGCCGTGGACGCGCCGACGCACCTGAACGCGGATTCGCTCGGCTTCCGGCTGGCCCCGGGCACGCCCGGGCTGACCGAAGCGCAGCGGCAGGAGAACGCCGTCTCCGAACGCCTGGTGAGCCAGTTCCCGGCCGCCGACGTGGTGGTGGTGGGCGCGCCGATGTACAACTTCAGCGTCCCGACCCAGCTGAAGGCCTGGATCGACCGCATCGCGCAAGCGGGCCGCACGTTCCGCTACACGGCCACCGGTCCCGAGGGCCGGCCGGCGACAAGACGGTGATCGTCGTGTCGTCGCGCGGCGGTTCGTATGGCGACGCCTCGCCGGCCGACCACCGGAAAGCTACCTGAAGACCGTCTTCGGCTTCTTCGGCGTGACCGACCTGCGCATCGTGCGCGCCGAAGGCGTGGCGATGGGTGACGCCGCCAAGGCGAAGGCCCCGGCCGAAGCCGATGCCGCGGTGCGCGTGCAGACGGCGGAAGCGGCGAACGAGCGGCGGGCAGCGGTCGCCGCCTGACGCTTCGGCGACTAGGTCTTCACGATCGTGCGGTCGTTGTGCTCGCGCACCCGGGCGGCATACGTCTCCAGCCACTTCTGCAGGAACTGCTTCGTGTCGTCGGCGGCGATGTCGCCGGCGTCCGTGAAGAAGCCGTGCTTCTGCTGGAGGTAGACCTCCGGCTGCCCGAGCGTCGGCATGTCGAGGTAGGCGAGGATGTTGCGCAGGTGCTGCTGCGCCATCGAGGTGCCCATCGCGCCGACCGAAATGCCCAGCACGCCGGCCGGCTTGCCGGCCCAGACACTCTGGCCATACGGCCGCGATCCGTGGTCGATCGCGTTCTTGAGAACGCCGGGGATGGAGCGGTTGTACTCGGGCGTCACGAACACCACGCCCTGCGCCGCGGCCAGCTGCGTCTTGAAGCGGCGCACCGGTTCGGTCGGCCTGCCGTCGTCGTCCTGGTTGTAGTGCGGCAGGTCGTCGAAGCGCACCTGCTCCAGCACCAGCCCGTCCGGCGCCAGCTTGGCCATTGCGCGCGCGAGCTGGCCGTTGAAGGAATCGTTGCGCAAGCTGCCGACCAGCACGGCAATGCGGATGTCGCTCATGGCTACTCCTCGAAGACGATGCGGCCATTCTGCGCGCCGCACCGGGTTTCGTGGGGCTCAGCGTTGCACGCCCCAGCGCCGGACCGTCAGCCGCTCGAGCGTGGCGAAGCCGAGGCTTTCCACCAGCAGGCCGATGATGATCACCAGCGCGAGGCCGGCGAACACGCGGTCGGTGTAGAGCTCGTTGCGGTTCTGGAAGATGTACCAGCCCAGCCCGCCCTTGCCGGACGAAGCGCCGAACACCAGTTCCGCCGCGATCAGCGTGCGCCACGCGAAAGCCCAGCCGATCTTCAGCCCGGACAGGATCGCGGGCAACGCCGCCGGGACCAGGGATCTGCAGCACGTAGGGCAAGCCGCGCAGGCCATAGTTGCGGCCGGCCATGCGCAGCGTTTCCGGCACGCCCCGAAGCCCGCGTAGGTGTTGAGCGCCAGCGGCCACAGCACCGAGTGCACCAGCACGAAGACGAGGCTGCCCTGCCCCAGCCCGAACCACAGCAGGGCCAGCGGCAGCAGCGCGATGGCCGGCAGCGGATTGAACATCGAGGTCAGCGTCGACAACAGGTCGCGACCGAGCTGCGTGGAGACGGCGAGCGTGGTCAGGCCGAAGGCGCAGGCAATCCCCAGCAGGTAGCCCTTGAGCAGCACCGACAGCGAGATCAGCGTCTTCTGCACCAGTTCGCCGCTGGCGAGGCCTTCGAACAGGGCCCGCGCGGTCTGCAGGAAGGTGGGCAGCAACAGGTCGTTGTCCTGCCAGCGCGCGATCGCCTCCCATGCCACTGCCAGCACCAGCAGGATCAGCGCCTTGCGAACGGTAGCCTTCTGCCAGATGCGCGCGGCGAGCGGCAACGGCTGCTCCGGCAGGACGTTGCCCAGCGGCGGCAAGGCGATCTCGTACTCGGGGCGAATCGGTGGATTCAATGCAGCAGCCATGGTGCTCAGGCGATGAGGCGTTGCGGCTCGGGCGCGGGCGCCTCGTCGAACAGCAGGCCGTGGATGCGTTGCGCGGTCGCCGGAAAGCGGCGCCCCCGCTGTGCAAGCCGTACTGGTGGCAGTTGATCTCGGCGCGCATGCGGCCGGGGTGAGGCGACAGCAGCGCGACGCGGTTGCCGACCACCAGCGCCTCTTCGATCGAGTGGGTGACGAACAGGAGCGTGAAGCGCACCTCCTCCCACAAGGCCAGCAGCTCTTCCTGCATCTTGCGACGGGTCAGCGCATCGAGGGCCGCGAACGGCTCGTCCATCAGCAGCACGCGCGGCTGCATCGCGAGCGCGCGGGCGATTGCCACGCGCTGCTTCATGCCTCCCGACAGCGTGTGCGGATAGGCGTCGGCGAAGCGCGCCAGCCCCACCTTCTCCAGGCAGTCCTGCGCCCGCGCCTCGGCCTCCGCGCGCGGCAGGCGGCGCGATGCGAGCAAGGGGAACATGACGTTCTGCCGCACCGTCTTCCGGGCGGCAGCTGGTCGAACTCCCGGAACACCACGATGCGGTCGGGCCCGGGCTCGCGCACGCCGCGGCCGTCGAGGCGGATCTCGCCTGCCGCCGCCGGCAGGAAGCCCGCCACCGCCTTGAGCAGGCTCGACTTGCCGCAGCCCGAGGGGCCGAGCAACACGAAGCGGTCGCCTTCGAACACGTCGAAGCTGACGTCGTGGGTGGCCTGCACCACCGATGCCTGCGTGCGATAGCGCAGGCTCACGCCGTCGACCTGCAGCAAGGGCTGCGGCTCGCGCAGCGCATGGACGGTGGCGGCATTCATGCGGTGAGGAAGGGCGCGTCGCCTTCGATGGTGGTGCGATGGAGCTTGCGGCGCAGGTGGTCGGGCGTGCCGGCCGCCGGGTGCAGCACGGAGCGGTTGTCCCAGAACACCATGTCGTGCGGCTGCCAGCGATGGCGCAGCTGGAACGCGGGCTGGGTGCTGTGCGCGAACAGTTCGGCCAGCAGCACGCGGCTCTCGTCCTCGGGCAGTCCGATGATGCGGGTGGTGAAATGCTCGCTGACGAACAGCGCCTTGCGCCCAGTCTCCGGATGGGTACGCACCACCGGGTGTTCCGCCGGCTTCACCTCGGCGATCTGCGCCGCGGTGAGCTTCGGCCGCCACGGGCTGCGCGCGCGCAGTTCCTCGTACTTGGCCAGATAGCTGTGCTCGGCGAAGCGCGTGTCGATCTCGTTGCGCAAGGCGGCCGGCAGCGCTTCGTACGCCTGGTGCTGGTCCGCGAACAGCGTGTCGCCGCCCTCGGCCGGCAGCTCCTGCGCAAGCAGCATCGACCCCGGCTGGGCTTGTCCTTGTACGAGAGGTCCGAATGCCAGTAGTGGCCGGCGTCGCCCGTGCCGATCGGCTTGCCGTTTTCCTTGATGTTGGAGACGACCAGCACCTCCGGATGGCCGGCCAGCTGGAAGTCGCGCAGCACGTGGATCTGCAGCGGACCGAACCGGCGGCTGAACTCCACTTGCTGCGCCGGCGTGATGCGCTGGTCGCGGAACACCAGCACGTGGTGATCGAGGTGCGCGCGGTGCAGGCGCCGGAAGTCTTCGTCCGACAGCGGGCGGGTGAGGTCCAGCCCGATGACTTCGGCGCCGAAGGGTGCGTCGAGCCGGCGGATGGAGAAAGAACGGGTGGGAGCAGACAGTTCAGCAAGCATGTCGGCACTCTAGGACGATGCGCCGCGCGAGGGAACGACCGATTTCTCAGATGCTCACAACGGAAACATCCGAAGGCTGCGGCGCCGGCTCCAGCAGCGACTGCAGCAGGCCCAGCCCGAGCGGCCACGGCCCGTGACCCGATTCCACGTTGATGTGCCCGGCGTCCGTGAGCCGCACGAATTCGCTGCCCCATGCCCGCGCGTAGGCTGCCGCGAGTCGCGGCGGGCAGTACGGATCGTTGCTGCTCGCCACCAGGATGCTGCGGTACGGCAGCCGCTCGCAGGGCACGGGCGCGAAATCGCTCAACGCCGCCCGCCGCTCGGGGTCGGCGGGCGCCACGAACAGCGCACCGCCGATGCGCGCCGCGGCTTGTTCGGGCAGGTGGGTGGTGGCAATGCAGCCGAGGCTGTGGGCCACGATCACCACCGGCGCCGCCGCCGCCGCCGCCAGCACGTCGCGCGTGATCGCCGCGATCCAAGCTTCGCGGTTGGGATGCACCCAGTCGTCCTGCACCACCCGGCGCGCGCGGGGCAGGCGCTCGGCCCAGAGACTCTGCCAGTGGCCGGGCCCGGAATCACGCCAGCCGGGAACGATGAGGATGTCTTGCATCGGGCCATTCTCACCAGCGAAGGACGGTGTTCCAACGAACATCTCGCTCCTTGCTTATGGGCATGAGCTAATGCGCTCCAAGGGGGCTGGTGTCTTTGCGTCGAAGAGGTGGCAGCGCCCATCGTCTCGGCAGGCAGCGTGCGGCGCAGGCACGCAATCAAGGGGCATCGCCTGAAAGGCGGCCCGAGCGGCGGAGCGCGGCTACGAAAGCGAAGCGTAGCGAGCCGCGCGCGCAGCCGCCGACCGATGCCCCGGCGGGCCTGCGCCGCGCGCTGCCTGCCGTGACGCCCCCGACGCCCATAAGGGGACACGCTGACGCGCGATCTTCAACGCCCGGATTCCCGCCTGCGCGGGAATGACGAGGTTCGTCAGTTCGCCCCCGCGTTGTGCGCATCCGGGAAGAAATAGTCGCGTGCCGACGCCGGCTTGTTCTTGATCGCGCCGATGCGGTGCAGGAAGTTCGCCAACACGAAGGTGTTCTGCGGCGTCGTCTTGAACTGCACTTCCGGGTTGCGGATGATCTTGACGAGGAAGTCGCGGTCGATCTTCGCCTTGGTCACGCGGATGTACGTGTCGGCGGCCTGCTCGGGGTTGGCAGAGGTCCACTTCGCGGCTTCGGCGAGCGCGTCGACGAACGCCTTGTAGGTCTTCGGGTTGTCGGCGCGAAACTTCTCGGTTGCGTACAGCACCGTGGCCGACGACGGGCCGCCCAGCACGTCATAGGAATTGAGGACCACGCGGGCCTGCGGATTGCCCGCCAGCGCCTGGTCCTGGAACGGGGTTGCCGAAGTGCGCCGAGATCTCGGTGCCACCCTTGATGATGGCCGCCGTCGCGTCGGGATGCGGCAGCGCCACCTGCAACCGGTCGAGCTTGTTGAACTGGGCGTCGCCCCACAACTTGGCCGACGCCAGCTGCAGCACGCGCGACTGCACCGACACGCCCACCGCCGGCAGCGCGATGCGGTCCTTGTCGCCGAAGTCCGCGATGGTCTTCACGGCGGGGTTGTTGGTCACCGGTAGTAGGGAAAGTTGCCGAGCGAAGCGACGCCACGCACGTTCTGGCGGCCGTGCGTGCGGTCCCAGATCGTCAGCAGCGGACCGACGCCGGCGCCCGCGATGTCGATGGCGCCGGACAGCAGCGCGTCGTTCACCGCCGAACCGCCGGACAGCTTCACGTACTCCACGTCGATGTCGACGCCGGCCGCCTTGCCGTGCTTCTCGACCAGCTTCTGGTCCTGCGCCACGTTGAGCAGCAGGTAGACGATGCCGAACTGCTCGGCGATGCGCAGCTTGCCTTCGGCCTGCGCGGCGCCGGCGGCGGCCGCGAGCGCGGCGAACACGGCCACGCCGCGGGTGAGGAAATGGACTGCCTTCATGGGGAACGACTCCTGGGTGAAAGCAACGCAATGTAGGCAACAACGGCCGCGCCGCGAACGACCGAATGGCTCTTAGCTCACAACCGGAACATCGTTGCGCACGCAAATAACCGCATGTTCGGGTGGCTAACAAATCGAAATCCATTCGTTCGCTTTTGCCGCCGTGTTCCCTAGACTTTTCCGCTTCACCCCAATGGAGCCCACCTTGACCAGCATCCACTTCGACATCCGCCGCGTCGCCGGCCGCATCGGCGCCGAGGTCCTCGGCCTGAAGCTTTCCGCGGCGCTCGACGACGCCACGGTCGATGACCTGCAGGCCGCCCTCGTGCAGCACAAGGTGCTGTTCTTCCGCGGCCAGTCGCACCGACGATGCCGCCCACCAGGCGTTCGGCGCTCGCCTCGGCAAGACGGTGCCGCACCCGACCGTGCCCTCGCCGACGGGCACGCAGATCTTCGAACTCGACGCCTCCAAGGGCGGCGGCCGCGCCGACTCGTGGCACACCGACGTGACCTTCGTCGACGCGTTCCCGAAGATCTCGATCCTGCGCGGCGTGACGATCCCGCAGTACGGCGGCGACACCATCTGGGCCAACACCGCGGCGGCGTACGAAGGCCTGCCCGAGCCGCTCAAGCGCTTCGCCGAAGAGCTGTGGGCGGTGCACAGCAACGACTACGACTACGGCGCCACCCGCACGATCGTGGAGCAGGAGCGGCTGCGGCACCACCAGAACGTGTTCGTCTCGGCGGTGTTCGAGGCCGAGCATCCCATCGTCCACGTCCATCCGGTCAGCGGCGAGCGTGCCCTGCTGCTGGGCCACTTCATCAAGAAGATCGTCGGCTTTTCCAGCACGGAATCGGCGCGCATCTTCCAGCTGCTGCAGGACCGCGTGATCCGCCCGGAGAACACGGTGCGCTGGAACTGGCGCCAGGACGATGTCGCGATCTGGGACAACCGCGCCACCCAGCACTTCGCCGTCAACGACTACGGCGACCAGCCGCGACTGGTGCGCCGCGTCACGATCGAAGGCGAGCGCGCCGTCGCGGTGGATGGCCAGCGCAGCCGCACCCGCAAGCGGCCCGACGCCGTCAACGACGACCAGATCCGCGCCGCCATCGCAATGGCCTGAAGCAGCTCCGCAAGAGAAAGAACAACGATGAAACAACGACGCCACTTCCTCACCGACAGCGCCGCGCTCGCGGCGAGCGCCCTGCTCCCGTGCTTCGCCACTGCCCAAGGTGGTGCGAAGAAATTCGCCGGCGTGACGCTGAACGTCTCGACCTTCAGCGCTGCCTACCCGAAGCTGCTGCAGCAGTTCCTGCCGGAGTTCGAGGCGCTCACCGGGGCCAAGGTCAACTTCGACACGCCGTCCTTCCCCGTCTACAACCAGCGCGCCGACCTCGAGCTCTCGACCAAGGGCTCAGCCTACGACGTCCTCAACGTCACGTTCATCTACTCCAGCCGCTGGATCAACTCCGGCTGGTTCACGCCGCTTGACGATTTCATCCGCAACCCCGCGCTGACGCCGGCCGACTGGGACCTCAATGACTTCCTGCCGGGTGCCCGTGCGCCCGAGACCGGCAAGGACGGCAAGCTCTATGGCATCCCGTGGACCGCCGAGGCACTGATCACCGCCTCGTCGCGCTTCGACCTCGTGCGCGCCGCCGGCCTCGAGTTCCCGGACACGACCGACGACCTGGTGAAGGTGCTCCGCGCAGTCAACAAGAAGGAGCGCGTGGCCGGTTTCGTCGCCGACAACCACTACGGGTGGACCTTCGTACCCTACCTGCAGGCGTTCGGCGGCAACGTGTTCCGCAAGGCGCCCGACGACCTGTTCCCCACGCTGGACACGCCGGAAGTGATCGCCGCGGGCGAGTACTACGCGAACCTGCTGCGCGAGTTCGGCCCGGACGGCGCCGTGACGTACACGCCCGACCAGGTGACGCAGTCGCTCAAGCTCGGCCGCGTGAACTTCACCGACGCCGGCCAGCTACATCTGGCGCAGCTCGGCGACGCGGCCACCAGCAAGACCGTGAAGACGGTCAAGTTCGGGCTGGTTCCGAAGGGACCTGCCGGGCGCTTCCCCGGCACTGCGGTGCACGGCCTGGCATCCCGGTGGGGTCGAAGAACAAGGAAGCCGCATGGGCCTTCATCCAGTGGGCCCTGTCGAAGCAGGTCACGGCCAAGGCGGTGCAGGCCGGGTACGGTTCGCCGGCGCGGCGCTCCGACATCGACTCGCAGGCGTTCCGCAGCCGGCAGGTGATCAACGGCAGCGACCTCGCCAAGCTCTCGCTGGAATCCATCGACCTGGCCGCGAAGACGGGGCACATGAAATACCGCACGGTGTCCGTCTACCCGCAGATCGACCAGCAGTTGAACAAGGCGATCGAACTGGTGGCCACGAAGCAGCTGTCGGCGAAGCAGGCTTTCCAGCAGGCGCAGGCCGCGTCCATCGCGGAGCTCAAGCGCGCGGGCGTCAACGTCTGAACCCGCCATGGCGATTTCATTGACCGCCACCGGCTGGCAGGCGCAGCGCCAGCGCGCCTTCTTGCTGGGACTGGCGCCCTCGCTGGCCGTGCTGGCCATCATCACGCTGCTGCCGGCGGCGGCATTGCTGGTGGCCAGCCTGACGCCCTTGAGCCTGACGAACGCGGCGGCCAGCTTCCGCTTCGACGACCCCTTGGTGAACTATCGCCACCTGCTGGCCGACCAGCGCTTTCTGGATTCGATCGGCACGCAACTGAAGCTGTCGCTCTCCAGTGTCGCGCTGCAGGTGGGCGTCGGTCTCGGCGCCGCACTGCTGCTGCACGGCAAGTCGCGGTTGCTGGCGGGCATGCGCACCGCGTTCCTGATCCCGATGGTGCTGCCGCCCATCGTGGTCGCACTGATCTGGAAGATCATGTACACGCCCGACGTGAGTCCGCTGCACCGCGCGGCCGAGGCCATCGGGACGCCGGTGTCGTCGCTGCTCGCGAATCCGGACGCCGCGCTATGGGCGATCACCATCGCGGACACCGGCAGTGGTTTCCCTTCACCATGCTGATGGTGCTGGCGGCGCTGCAGATGATTCCGGAGGAGCCGCTGGAGGCCGCGCGCCTCGACGGCGCCGGTCGGTGGGCGCTGTTCCGCCACATCGTGCTGCCGCACATCCGCCCGGTGCTCGCGGTCTGCGCGCTGTTCCGCGTGATCGACAGCTTCAAGGCCTTTCCGCTGATCTACGTGCTGACCAACGGCGGCCCCGGCACGGTCACCGAAGTCACCAACTACTACGGCTTCATCCAGGCCTTCAACTTCTCCTACTGGGGCTACGCCAGCGCCATCGCCATGGTGATTCTCACCGGCGTCTTTCTCCTGAGCTGGCTGGTCGGACGACTCGGATGGAACCATGAACATTGACGCCACCTACCGGGAACTCGAACACGCGCACCTCCTTGCGCATGCCCGGCGCGATGCTGCCGCCGCACCGACGGCGGTTCGCAAAGCCGGTTGGCTGCGCCGGCATGCACGAGTGATCGCCGCACTTGCGCTGCTGTTCGCCGTAATGTTCCCCTTCCTTTGGCTCGTGCAACTCGCGTTCCGGCCCGAGGCGGACATCTTTGCGGACGAGCTGCTTTTCATCCCCACCCCGGACTCGTTCCGGAGCCTGCTGCAAGGCAACTTCGCACGCTCGTTCGGCAACAGCCTGATGGTGAGCACGCTCTCCACCGGCCTCTCACTCGCCATCGGCGTGCCGGCCGCCTACGCCCTCACGCGCTGGCGCTTCCGCCGCCGCGCGCAAGTGGCGTTGTGGATCCTCGTCACGCGCATGGCGCCGCCGATCGCCTTCACCATCCCCTTCTTCCCGGCCTACCGCTGGCTCGGGCTGCAGGACACGATCGTCGGCCTCGCACTCGTCTACCTGACGTTCAACCTCGCCATCGTGATCTGGCTGATGCAGACGTTCTTCGAGGCCGTTCCCGCGGCGCTGGAAGAAGCGGCGTACATCGACGGCTGCGGCGTGTGGCAGGCTTTCTGGCGCGTCACCCTGCCCCTGAGCGCGCCGGGGCTCGCCGCCACCGCGGTGCTCTGCTTCATCTTCTCGTGGAACGACTTCTTCTACGCGCTGATCCTCACCCGCACCAACGCCATCACGGCGCCTGTAGCCATCGTGAACTTCCTGCAGTACGAAGGCTGGGAGTGGGGACGCATCGCGGCCAGCGGCACGCTGGTGATGTTCCCCGTCGTCATCTTCACGGTGCTCGTTCGCACTGGCTCGTCCGCGGCCTCACGGCCGGCGGCATCAAGGACTGAAACACCATGGCTTCCATTTCCCTGCGCGGCATCTCCAAGAACTACGGCAAGCAGGCGGTGCTGCACGCGCTGGACCTCGACATCCGGGATGGCGAGTTCGTCGCTCTGGTCGGGCCCTCCGGATGCGGCAAGTCGACGCTGCTGCGCATGATCGCGGGGCTGGAGGACATCACGGCGGGCGACCTCTCCATCGGCGGCACGCGCGTCAACGATGCGGCCCCGGCCGATCGCAACATCGCCATGGTGTTCCAGAACTATGCGCTGTACCCGCACATGACGGTGCGCGAGAACCTCGGCTTCGCGCTGCGCCTGCAGGGCACGGCGCGCGACGAGATCGAGCGGCGCGTGGGCGACGTCGCCACCCCGCTAGGACTCCAGCCGCTGCTGGACCGGCTGCCGCGCCAGCTCTCCGGCGGCCAGCGCCAGCGGGTGGCCATGGGCCGGGCCATCGTGCGCCGGCCCGTGGCCTTCCTGTTCGACGAGCCGCTGTCCAACCTCGACGCCAAGCTGCGGGTGCAGATGCGGACCGAAATCAAGGCCCTGCACCAGCGGCTGGGCACGACGACCGTGTACGTGACCCATGACCAGGTCGAGGCCATGACGATGGCCGATCGCATCGTGGTGCTGAAGGACGGCGTCATCGAACAGCAAGGCGCCCCGCTGGAGCTGTACGACCGTCCGGCCAATGCCTTCGTCGCCGGCTTCATCGGCTCGCCGGCGATGAACTTCATCCCGGGCCGGCTGCAACTGGAGGGCGCGCCACACGTGCTGACGGACGACGGCCTTGCGCTGCCGCTGGCCAGCGCGCCGCGCGGCGAGCACGGCAGCCGCGTCTTCTACGGCGCGCGCCCGGAACACTTCACGCTCGACGACCGGGGGCTCGGCGCGGAAGTGATCGTCGTGGAACCGACGGGCGCCGAAACGCAGATCGCCGCGCGCTTCGGCGGCCAGGACATCGTGGCCGCCTTCCGCCAGCGCATCGATGCGCGGCCGGGCGACCGCCTGCACCTGCTGCCGCAGGCGGGGCGGGCGCACGTGTTCGACGCCACGTCGGGGCTGCGCCTGGGGTGATCAGGGGCGGCCGCGCCGGCGTGCCTCGAAGGTGAGCAGGAAGGTACTGGTGAAGGTCGCGACCCCGACGAGGGCCGGCCACGATCCCGGTGCGCCGAGCAGCAAGGCCGGCAGCGGAATGGCGAACAGCGCGAGCGGTGTCCGGAGCATTTCGACCACCGCGTCCAGCAGCAGCGGCGCGCCGCCGCGGGGCCGCGCCAGCATGGCCAGCAGCAACCCCGCGACGACGCCCGCCAAGGCGGCCTGCCGGCGAGGTCCGCCGCCATCAGCAGCGAACCCATGCCACTGCCTGGCGCCGGGCCGAGAAGCGGAAGGCGCTTACTTGATCAGGCCGGAGCTCACGAGCCGGGCCCGGATGGCCGCCACGTTGGCGCGCTGGAAGCGGGTGCATTCGGCGAGCTGGGCGTCCAGGTCGCGCGCGAAGATCTCGATGGCGAAGCGGCGCGCGACCTCGGGTTCCGCGAAGGCGCTGTCCATCTTCGCGGTCAGCGCCGCGCGCGACTCCTGGAACTTCTGCGCGGCATAGGCCTTCGAGGAGTACGCCTCGCCGGCCATCTTGAAGTAGCCGAGGGTCGGATAGAGCGGCTTGGCGTCCTGCTTCGCCGCTTCGAGCAGCTGGATGTTCTGGGTGTGCGCGGACGCGCACTCGATCAGCTTGTCGGCCGTCGGGCCCGGCGGAAGTTCTTCGGCTTGCTGGGCGGAGGCCATGGCGCTGAGGGAACACAGGGCCATGGCGGAAAGGAAAACACGCATCTTCGGAGGTGGCGCAGGGTGAAACAACCCTCGACTGTAGCCGCCCACCCATGGCCACCCTTACTTGCGCGTGTAGATCTGGTCGAAGCTGCCGTTGTCCGCGAAGTGCACCTTGGCCGCGTTGTCCCAGCCGCCGAAGGCTGGTCGATGGTGAACAGGTTCAGCTTGGGGAACTGCGCGGCGTACTTGGCCTGCGCCTTCTGCGACACGGCCGGCCGGTAGAAGTGCTTGCCGGCGATGTCCTGCCCTTCTTCCGAGTAGAGGTACTTCAGGTATTCCTCGGCCACCGCGCGGGTGCCCTTCTTGTCGACGACCTTGTCGACCACGGCCACGGCCGGCTCGGCCAGATGCTGATCGAAGGCGCGATCACGTCGAACTTGGTGCCGAACTCCTTGTCCAGCAGGTACGCCTCGTTCTCCCACGCGATCAGCACGTCGCCCTGGTTGCGTTGCGCGAAGGTGATCGTCGATCCGCGAGCCCCGGTGTCCAGCACGGGCACGTTGTTGTAGACCTTCGCCACGAATTCCTTGGCCTTGGCGTCGCCACCGTACTTGCGCTTGGCGAATTCCCACGCGGCCGTAGTTCCAGCGGGCGCCGCCCGAGGTCTTGGGGTTGGGCGTGATGACGCTGATGCCGGGGCGGGCCAGTCGTCCCAGTCCTTGATGTTCTTCGGGTTGCCCCGGCGCACGACCAGCACGATGGTGGAGGTGTAGGGCGAGGCGTTGTGCGGCAGGCGCTTCTGCCAGTCGGGCTTGAGCCAGCCGCCGTTCTTGACGAGGGCGTCGGTGTCACCGGCCGGGGCCAGCGTTGCAACGTCGGCGTCGAGCCCGTCGATGATCGAGCGGGCCTGTTTCCCCGAGCCGCCGTGCGACTGCTTGACGCTCACGTCCTGGCCCGTCTTCGCCTTCCAGTACTTCGCGAACGCCTGGTTGAACTCGACGTACAGCTCGCGCGTCGGGTCGTACGACACGTTGAGCAGCTGCACCGACTGGGCGGCGGCGGCCAGGCTGCCGAAGGTCATCACGGCGGCCGGGGTGGCGGCCAGGGGAATCTTGATAAAGTCGCGGCGTTGGCTCATGGAAGCACCTCGTTGTAGATGGGTGGCATTCTGGGAGCCGGCGGGCAACGCGAACGACTGAGTTCTTGTATGCATATCCGCATAAGCACATCCCCCAAGATTCCGCAGGAGACGCCCATGGCGCGCACAGTTCAATGCATCAAGCTCGGCCGCGAAGCCGAGGGCCTCGATTTCCCGCCCTACCCCGGTGAACTGGGCAAGCGCATCTGGGAAAGCGTCAGCAAGGAAGCCTGGGCCGGCTGGCTGAAGCACCAGACGATGCTGGTCAACGAGAACCGCCTGAACCTGGCCGACGCCCGCGCCCGCGAATACCTCAAGCGCCAGATGGAGAACCACTTCTTCGGCAGCGGCGCCGACGCCGCGGCCGGCTACGTTCCTCCCACCGCCTGACGGTGGACCACCGGCCGGCCTGGGCCGCGCGCCGCCAGTGGCGGGTGCTGCAGGGCGGCTGGAACGCAGGCGCGGAGTTCCTGCTGGCCTGGGCGCACTGGCGCGACGATCCGCAACGGCCGGCGCTGCTGCATTACGTGGCGATCGATGCGGCGCCGCGCGAGACGGAACGCTGGTCCGGCCTCACGCCGGGGTTCCATCGCTTCTCTTATGAAGGGGGCCGCGTGCTGCTCACGCTGTGCGTGGGCGAGCGCGCGGCGATGCTGCGGGAACAGGCGTTCCGCGCGGATGCGATCCTGCTCGACGAACTCACGCCGACCACGCTGAAGGCCTTGCCGCGGCTGTGCCGGCGCGGCACCGTGCTGTCTTGCGCAGGCAAGGTGGACCTGACGCTGGACGAACTCGCCGGCCTCGGCTTCGTCGCCGACGACGGCTTCACGGCGCGCTACGCCCCATCGTGGAAGGTCAAGGGCTTGCCCGATGCGGAGCGCGATCCGCCGTTGGACGCCATCGTGATCGGCGCGGGGCTCGCGGGCGCCGCCGTGGCGTCCAGCCTGGCGCGGCGCGGCTGCACCGTGCAGGTGCTCGACGCCGGCGCCGAACCCGCCGGCGGCGCTTCCGCCCTGCCGGCAGGCCTGGTGGCGCCGCACCAATCGCCCGACGACAACCTGCTGTCGCGGCTATCGCGCTGCGGCGTGCGAATCTCCGTGCAGGAATGCGCGCAGCTGCTACGGGCCGGCACCGACTGGTCGCTGACCGGGGTGCTGGAACATCGGGGCGGCGACCAGCGCGCCCTGCCCGCGCTGGGTGCGGCGCTGGCCCCCGGACGCGCGAAGCGACGCCGGCGGAACGAGCCGCCATCGATGGGCCCGCCTGTGGCATGCCACGGCCGGCTGGGTGCGGCCTTCAGCCCCGGTCCGGGCCTGGCTGGCGACACCGGGCATCCACTTTCGCGGTGCTTGCCAAGTGCGGGAGGTGGAGCGCGATGGCGACGCCTGGCGGGTGCTCGGCGCGGACGGGGAACTGGCGCGCGCGCAGGTCGTCGTCATTGCCGCGGCCGGCGGCACGCTCGGCTTGCTGGAGGATCGCGTCGCGGTCCATCCCGTGCGCGGCCAGTCTCTGGAAGGTCCGCCGGCCGCAGGACGCGCTGCCCACGGCGCCCGTCAATGGCAACGGGCACTTCCTTCCCGACGTGCCGCTGCCGGAAGGACGCGCATGGCTGACGGGCTCCACCTATGGGCGCGCCGATGCCGACGCGCGTCCTCGGATCGAAGACCATGCGGCGAACCCGGAGCGATTGCGGGAGCTGCTGCCGCAGGCCGCGGCCAGCCTGGCGCCGCACTTCGACGATGGCAGCGTCCGGGCCTGGAGCGGCGTGCGCTGGGCGTCGAGTGACCGGCGACCGCTCGTGGGCGAGGTGGGAGACGGGCTGTGGGTGAGCACCGCGATGGGGTCCCGCGGCCTGACGTTCGCGGCGCTGTGCGGGGAATGGATCGCGGCGCGGCTTCACGGCGAGCCCCGGCCACTGGAAGCGCGGCTGGCACAGGCGATCGATCTGGTGCGCAGCAAAGCTGCACACCCTGCAAAGAGGACCGGTCTGTAGGGTGTGCAGCTTCGCTGCGCACCACCTCCCGAGCCCTCAGATGCTCTTCAACCAGGCATTCAACCGCGCCGGATGCGGCGGCGCATCCAGCAGCGCTTCCGCGCCGCCCAGCCAGGCGCGCACATGCTCCGGCAGCGAACGCCCGGCCTTCGTGACGGCCACGTGCGGGATCGGCCGCTTGCCGTCACGCAATTCTCGCAGCACCGCCCAGCCGTCCATGTCGGGCAGCCCGAAGCCGACCAGCGCCACGTCGTACTGCTTGGCGCGCGCCAGTTCCACCGCCGGGTGCCGCTTTCGGCTTCGTCGGCCTGCGTGAGGTGGGCCAGCGAAAGGCGGGCCCGCAGGTAGAGGCGCTCGTCGCGGTCGGCGCACACGATCAGGGCCTGCTTGAGCGACATGCCCGTGGTGGGGGCGCCGATGTCGATGTCGAAATCGAGCGGCTCGCCCACGAACAGGCTGTCCATGGCCTCGATGACCTCGGGCCACGAGATGGGGCGGTCCATGCTGCGCCACACCTGCGGCGGCGCGCCCGGGCCCACCCAGAGGATCTTGAGGTCGCCGTTGAGGGGCATCTCGGCCTCGAGGCGACCCTCGTAGCTGAGGCCGTCCAGAAGCGACATGCCCGGCGGCTCGGGCGCGTCCGGGGTCCACAGCTGGTACATGGTCCGGCACTGCTCCGACAGGCGGAACACCGTGTTGAGGGCGTGCCGCTCCTCGTCCGTGAACCCCACGACCTTGATGAACACCCGTTGTGCCATGACTCCTTGTTGCCTCCCCGTCGGCTCCCGGATTATGCAAGTCCGGGGCCAGCCTGCCACCGGGCTTATCCGGGGTCGGCCGAAAACCCCGGCGCAGCCCGCGCCCGGCTTGCGAATAAGCTTATCCGCATATGGCCCGAACAAAAATGTAGTTTGCATCCATAAGCTGCCTCTCCAGAATGCGGGCTCGGGCCACGTCACGGCCTGCATCCAGCTCCATGTACCGCTACACAGATTTCGACCGGCAATTCGTGCGTGCCCGCGCCGAACAATACCGCGACCAGCTCGAACGCTGGCAGGCCGGCAAGCTCTCCGACGAGGAATTCCGGCCGCTGCGCCTGCAGAACGGCTGGTACGTTCAGCGCTACGCGCCGATGCTGCGCGTGGCCGTCCCCTACGGCGAGATCTCCAGCACGCAGCTGCGCGCGCTGGCGAAGATCGCCCGCGACTACGACCAGCCCGATGCCGCCCTGCTGAACGATGCGCAAGGCAAGCAGCTCGCCCTCGGCGAAGTGCCGGTCCCGGGCCACGCGCCCGTCAACACCAAGCTGAAGACCGGCTACGGCCACTTCACCACCCGCACCAACGTGCAATACAACTGGATCCCGCTGGACAAGAGCGCGGACGTGATGGAGTTGCTGGCTTCCGTGAACATGCACGGCATCCAGACCAGCGGCAACACCATCCGCAACATCACCACCGAGGAACTGGCCGGCATCGCCGCCGACGAAGTGGCCGATCCGCGCCCCTTCGCCGAGATCCTGCGGCAGTGGAGCACGCTGCATCCTGAATTCGCCTTCCTGCCCCGCAAGTTCAAGGTGGCGCTGAACGGCGCCGAGGAAGATCGCGCGGCGCTGGGCTGGTACGACATCGGCCTGCAGCTGGTGCGCAACGACGCCGGCGAGCTGGGCTTCAAGGTGCTGGTCGGCGGCGGCATGGGCCGCACGCCCATCATCGGCACCGTGGTGCGCGAGTTCCTGCCCCGGCAGCACCTGCTGAACTACGTCGAGGCGTGCATCCGCGTCTACAACGAGTACGGCCGCCGCGACAACCTGTGGAAGGCGCGGATCAAGATCCTCGTCAAGGCCGAAGGCCAGCGCTACATCGACAAGGTGGAAGAAGAGTTCCGCCAGATCGTCGAAGTCGACGGCGCGCCCCACACCATCACGCAGGCCGAATACGACCGCGTCCAGGCCTGTTTCGTCAATCCGCCGCTGGCGCCGAACCTGCGCCGCGGCGCCGACGCGCGGCTGCACGAGATCGTGCGCGCCGACGCCGAAGCCGACCCGCTGTACAACCGCTGGCTGCAGCGCAACGTGCGCGCGCACCGCGACCCGGCCCTGCGCATCGTCACGCTGTCGTTCAAGCGCCTGGGCTACGCGCCCGGCGACGCCACGGCCGAACAGATGGAGACCGCGGCGGTACTCGCCGACAAGTTCTCCGCCGGCGAGGCGCGCATCACCCACGAGCAGAACCTGATCCTGCCGTGGGTGCATGCCGAAGACCTGCCCGAGCTCTACGCCGCAGCGCGCAAGGCCGGCTTCGCGCGGCCCAACATCGGCCTGCTGACCGACATGATCGCCTGCCCCGGCGGCGACTTCTGCTCGCTGGCCAACGCGCGTTCGCTGCCGATCGCCGAGGCGATCACGCAGCGCTTCCAGGACCTGGACGAAGAGTTCGACCTGGGCGACATCCGCCTGAACATCTCCGGCTGCATCAACTCCTGCGGGCACCACCACGCCGGCCACATCGGCATCCTCGGCGTCGACAAGGACGGCAAGGAGTGGTACCAGGTCACGCTGGGCGGCGCCGACGGCACCGACCTGTCGGGCCCCGCGCTGCCCGGCAAGGTGGTCGGCCCCTCGTTCTCCGCGGCCGAAGTGCCGGTGGTGATCGAGGCGGTGCTCGACACCTACCGCAAGCTGCGCCAGCCGGCCTCCAACGGCCGCGCCGAGACCTTCATCGCCACCCTGCGCCGCGTCGGCATGGACCCTTTCAAGGCCGCCGCCAACGGCGCCCGCTTCGTCGAACGGGAAACCGCATGATCCGCCTGATTGCCGCGGGCACGCCGCCCGAAGAGAACCTGCACGTCCTTGCGCTGCCGAACGACGCCGATGCGCTGGCGGTGCCGCTCGAAGGCGTGGACCGCATCGAGCTGGACTTCCCGAAGTTCACCGACGGCCGCGCCTTCACGCAGGCCCGCCTGCTGCGCCAGCGCCGCGGCTTCGCCGGCGACATCCGCGCCACCGGCGACGTCGGCATCGACCAGCTCGTGCAGATGCACCGGGTGGGCTTTTCCAGCGCCGTGCTGAAGGAAGGCAAGGACCCGGCCGACGCCGAGCGCCAGTTCGCGCGCTACGAAGCGTTCTATCAGGGCGACGCCGTCGAAACGGCGCCCCTGTTCGCGCGGGGCTGACATGGGCGCCATCGACCTGCATGCGCGGCCCTCGGCCGCGTACGAGGAGAAGCTCGCCGCCACGCGCGACCTGCTGCGGCGTTCGGTCACCGAATTCGCGCCGCTGAAGCAGGCGTCGAGCCTCGGCGCCGAGGACGTGGTCATCACGCACCTGATCAACGCGCTGGCGCTGGACATCCCGGTCTTCGTGCTGGAAACCGGAGCGTTGCACCCGGAGACGCTGGCCCTGCTGGAGCGCACGCGCGCCAGTTCGCGCGCCGCCGTCGAGGTGTACACGCCGGTGCAGGAGCACGTGGTGCAGTTCGTCGCCCGCGAAGGCAAGGAAGCGATGTACCGCAGCATCGATCTGCGCAAGGCCTGCTGCGGCATCCGCAAGCTCGAGCCGCTGTCGCGCGCCCCGGCCGGCCAGAAGGCCTGGATCACCGGCCTGCGCCGCGAGCAGTCGAACGCCCGCGCCGACGTGCCGCTGGTGGACACCTCCGATGCCACCCGCATCAAGCTGAACCCTCTGGCCGACTGGACCCGGGGCGATGTCTGGCACTACATCGCCGCCGAAGGCGTCGACTACAACCCGCTGCACGACCAGTTCTTCCCCAGCGTCGGCTGCGCGCCCTGCACGCGTGCCATCAGCCTGGGCGAGGACTTCCGCGCCGGCCGCTGGTGGTGGGAGGACGAGGCCGCGAAAGAGTGCGGCCTGCACGTGAAAACCGACAACGAGAAAGTGGCAGCATGAACGCGCGCGCCGAACCCCAACTGCTGAATGCGATCAGCAACCGCCACCTCGACGCGCTGGAAGAAGAAGCCATCTTCATCCTGCGCGAGGTGGCCGGCGCCTTCGAGCGCCCCACCCTGCTGTTCTCGGGCGGCAAGGATTCGCTGGTGCTGCTCAAGTGCGCCGAGAAGGCCTTCGGCAGCGGCCGCATTCCATATCCGCTGCTGATGATCGACACCGGGCACAACTTCCCCGAGGTGACGGACTTCCGCGACCAGCGGGCGAAGGAACTGGGCGCCGAGCTGATCGTGCGCAGCGTCGAGGATTCGATGGCCCGCGGCACCGTCCGCCTCGCGCACCCCGGCGAAAGCCGCAATGCGCACCAGTCGGTCACGCTGCTGGAAGCGATCGAGGAATTCCGCTTCGACGCGCTGATCGGCGGCGCCCGCCGCGACGAAGAAAAGGCGCGCGCCAAGGAGCGCATCTTTTCCCACCGCGACAGCTTCGGCCAGTGGCAGCCCAAGGCGCAGCGGCCGGAGCTGTGGAACCTGTTCAACACGCGCCTGCAGCCCGGCGAGCACTTCCGCGTGTTCCCGATCTCCAACTGGACCGAGCTGGACGTGTGGCAGTACATCGAGCGCGAGCGGATCGAACTGCCGTCGCTGTACTACGCGCACCGCCGTGACGTGGTGGAGCGCCGCGGGCTGCTGGTGCCCGTCACCGACATCACGCCGGCCAAGCCGGGCGAAGAGGTCGTGACCCGCACCGTGCGCTTCCGCACCGTCGGCGACATCACCTGCACCTGCCCGGTGGCGAGCCCCGCCGCGAATGCGACCGACGTGGTCGCCGAAACGCTGCTGGCCGACGTCAGCGAGCGCGGCGCGACCCGCATGGACGACAAGACCTCCGACGCTTCGATGGAGAAGCGCAAGAAGGACGGATATTTCTGATGGCCGACACGCCCACCCATGACCACGACGCCGCGCTGCGCTTCATCACGTGCGGCTCGGTCGACGACGGCAAGAGCACGCTGATCGGCCGCCTGCTGGTCGACAGCCGCGCCGTGCTGCAGGACCAGCTGGCTTCCGTGTCGCGCTCCGGCGCGACCGACCTGGCGCTGCTGACCGACGGCCTCTCGGCCGAACGCGAGCAAGGCATCACGATCGACGTCGCCTACCGCTACTTCGCCACGCCGGCGCGCAAGTTCATCATCGGCGACGCTCCGGGTCACGAACAGTACACCCGCAACATGGTGACGGCCGCCTCCAGCGCCGACGCCGCCGTGGTGCTGGTCGACGCCACCAAGCTGAAGTGGCAGAACCCCGGCACGGAACTGCTGCCGCAGACGCGCCGCCACACGCTGCTGGCGCACCTGCTGCGCGTGCCGGCCATCGTGTTCGCCGTCAACAAGCTCGACGCCGTCGAAGACCCCACCGTGGCCTTCAACAACATCCGCGGCGCGCTGGAAACGTTTGCCAAGGCCGCCGGCGTGCAGCCGCGCGCCACGGTGCCGATCTCGGCGCTGCTGGGCAACAACGTCGTCGATGCGGCGCCCGGCTGGTGCGGCTACCGGGGCCCGTCGCTGCTGCAACTGCTGGAGCAACTGGACGCCAACGTGCCGGAGGCCGGCCTGCCGTTCGCTTTTCCGGTGCAGTGGGTGGAGAAATTCTCCGGCTCGGCCGACACCTCGCAGGGCCGCCGCGTGTTCTGGGGCCGCGTGGCCGCCGGCAGCGTGCAGGTGGGCCAGCAGGTCACGGTGCTGCCCAGCGGCCGTCGCCACGGTCGCGCAGGTGCTGGACCACGCCCGCCAGCCGTCCGGCGCCGCCGCGCCCCACAGCGCCGGCATCGTGCTGGACCGCGAAGTGGACGTTTCGCGCGGCGACTGGCTGCTGGCGCCCGGCGCTTTCGAACCCTCGCGCGAGCTGGTCGCCACCGTCGCCTGGCTGGACGAGGAGCCGCTGGTGGCGGGACGCACCTACTGGGCGCTGCACGGCCACCGCTGGGTCAAGGCCAAGGTCAAGCGCATCGTGCACCAGCTCGACGTGAACACCCTCGCCGAGGCGCCGGCGCAGCAGTTGCCCGCCAACAGCATCGGCCACGTGGAGCTGGCGCTCCAGAACCGCTCGCCACGCTGCCGTACCTCCGGTCGCGCACGCTGGGCGCGCGCTGGTGCTGGTCGATACGGCCACCCACCGCACGTCCGGGGCGGTACTCGTTCATTGATTCGGGGCAAACCCTCCACGCAATACGGCATCGAAGCCGGGCGCACAATCAAAAGCAAATAAAATCAAGGGTTTCCCCGACCACGGCGCACAACAATGACCCACGTAGTCACCGAATCCTGTATCCGCTGCAAGTACACCGACTGCGTGGATGTCTGCCCCGTGGACTGTTTCCGCGAGGGGCCCAACATGCTCGTGATCGATCCGGACGAGTGCATCGACTGCGCCGTCTGCATCCCCGAGTGCCCGGTGAACGCGATCTACGCCGAGGAAGACGTGCCGGCCGACCAGGTCAATTTCATCAAGATTAACGCCGATCTTTCCAACGCTCCCGGCTGGAAGAGCATCACCAAGCGCAAGCCGGCGCTGCCGGACGCCGAGGAATGGAAGGACAAGACGGACAAGCTGTCCGAGCTCGTCAAGTGAGAGATATGGAACCTCAACTGAACCAGGAAGTGATCAAGACCGCAGCCGCCCACGACGGGCCGATCGAGACGGACGCCGTCATCGTGGGCGCCGGCCCGGTGGGCCTGTTCCGTGTTCGAACTCGGGCTGCTGGAGATCAAGGCGCACGTGATCGACTCGCTCGCCTACCCCGGCGGCCAGCCGATCGAGCTGTACCCGGACAAGCCGATCTACGACATCCCGGCCATCCCCGTGTGCACCGGCAAGGAGCTGACCGACGCGCTGCTCAAGCAGATCGAGCCGTTCGGCGCCACCTTCCACCCGGGCCAGACCGTCACGGTGGTGCAGAAGCAGGACGACGGCCGCTTCTTCGTCGAGACGTCCAAGGGCACGCGCTTCCCCGGCCAAGACGATTTTCATCGCCGCGGGCGTGGGCGCCTTCGAGCCCAAGCAGCTGAAGGTACCGGGCCGGAGAAGTACGACGGCACGCAGCTGTTCTACCGCGTGCGCAACCCGGCCGACTTCGCGGGCAAGAACCTGCTGGTGGTCGGCGGCGGCGACTCCGCGCTCGACTGGGCCCTGAACTTCTGCGGCGCCAACGACGACGGCAACCCGCACAAGGCCGACAGCGTGATCCTGCTGCACCGCCGCGACGGCTTCCGCGCCGCGCCGGCATCGGTGGCGAAGATGCACGAGCTGTGCGAAGCGATGGAGATGCAGTTCGTGGTCGGCCAGGTCACGGGCATCGAGGAGAAGGACGGCCTGCTCTCCGGCGCCAAGGTCACGGGGAGCGACGGCGTCACCCGCGTCGTGCCGATGGACGCCATGCTGGTGTTCTTCGGCCTGTCGCCCAAGCTCGGCCCGATCGCCGACTGGGGCTGGACATCGAGCGCAAGCAGCTCAAGGTCGACACCGAGAAGTTCGCCACCAGCGTGCCGGGCATCTTCGCGGTGGGCGACATCAACACCTACCCGGGCAAGAAGAAACTGATCCTCTCGGGCTTCCACGAATGCGCGCTGGCCGCCTTCGCCGCCGCCGCCATCGTGTTCCCCGAGAAGGGCAAGATCCACCTGCAGTACACGACCACGAGCCCGAAGCTGCACAAGGTGCTGGGCGTGGAGACGCCGGTCTTCGACTAGAATCCGCGCCACATCGCTAGGGGTGTTGCCGCCATGGTGGCGGCGACTGAGAGAGTCCCTTCGAACCTGACTGAGGTAATCCTCGCGCAGGGAAGCAAACATGACAACCATCCATCCTTCTTCGGCAGCCGTGCTGCCCGCCCCCGCCAACGAGGCGCTCACGCCCGTGGCGCCCGACGCACGCGCCTTCGGCTGGCGTGACCACGCGTCGCTCTGGTTCAGCCTCGGCGTGGGGCTGCTGGTGATGCAGGTGGGCGCGTATCTCGTCCCCGCGCTCGGCACCCGCGAAGCCCTGTTCGCCATCGTCGTCGGCTCGATCGTCGGCGCCGGCCTGCTGGCCTGGTGGGTGGCCAAGCTCGGTTGCGACAGCGGACTCGCGAGCGCGGGCCTGATGCACGCCGTCTACGGCAGCGCCTTCGCGCGCCTGCCGATCCTGCTGAACATCCTGCAGCTCGTGGGCTGGGGCACCTTCGAGATCGTGGTGATGCGCGACGCCACCGTCGCCATCGGCGGCCGTGCCGGCGGCGGCGCCGCGGCGGGCTGGTGGCCGGTCGCGGCCACGCTCCTGTGGGGCGGCCTGCTGGCGCTGCTCGTGAGCGGGTCGATGGTGCGGCTGGTTCGGCAATTGGTGGCGCGCGTGGCGCTGCCGCTGGTGGTGCTGTCGCTGCTCTGGCTCACCCGGCAGTTCCTCGGCATGGCGCAGGCGCAAGGCTGGTCCGCGCTGTGGAACCGGCAAGGCGCGGGCGGCATGAGCGGCCCGGCCGCCATCGACCTCGTGATCGCCATGCCGGTCTCGTGGCTGCCGCTGGTGGCCGACTACGCACGGCACGGCTCCAACGGACGCGCCGCGCTGCGCGGCACCGGGCTGGGCTACGCGCTGGCCAACAGCTGGTGCTACGCGCTCGGCGTGCTGGTGGCGCTGACGCTTCCGAGCCAGGACCTCGTGACGGCGCTGCTGCTGGCGCAGGGCGGCCTGCTGGCGCTGACGCTGATCCTCGTCGACGAGGTCGACAACGCCTATGGCGACGCGTACTCCGGCGCCGTGTCCAGCCACAGCCTGCTGCCGCGGTGGAGCATCCGCCGGTGGGGCCCGGCCATGGTGGCGGTGTGCACGGCCTTCGCGCTGGTGCTGCCGATGCACAGCCTCGAACCCTTCCTGCTGATCCTCAGCTCGGTGTTCGTGCCGCTGTTCGGCGTGATCCTCGGGCGGCTCGCTTTCGGCGCCGATGCGGTAGCGCTGCTCGCACGGACGGGCAAGGCGCACGCCGTGCCGATCGCGATCTGGTTCGCCGGCATCGCCACGTACCACGCTTGCCGCGAATGGGCGCCCGCCGCCGGCGCGGCGCTGCCGGCGCTGGCCCTGAGCTTCGCGCTCGCCTTCGCGACGCGCCCGCGCGCCTAGAGCGCAAAGCGCCGGCTGGCCACCGGCGCGTGCCCGTGATCCAGCGGTCCATGGCCGCCGCCGGTGCGCACAGTCGCGCCCGAGGCCATCGCCGCGCGCACGAAGCCCGCGGCCTGCCGCACGCCTTCGGGCAAGTCGTGTCCCAGCGCGAGCCCGCAAGCGATGGCGGACGACAGCGTGCAACCGGTGCCATGCGTGTTGGTGCAGGCGATGCGCGGCGCGCGGATCTCCTCGAACGACACCGGCGGGCCCGCGAGTCCCAGCACGTCGACGACCTCGTCGCCCTGCAGGTGACCGCCCTTCACGAGCACCGCGCGCGCGCCGAGCGCCATCAGGTCGGCGGCAGCCTGCCGCAGCGCCGAGGCTTCGGTGACCGGCCGGTCCAGCAGGAGGCTGACCTCGTCGAGGTTCGGCGTGACCAGCACGCAGCGCGGGAAGAGTTCGCGCACCAGCACCTGCACCGTTTCCTGCGCGATCAGGCGGTCGCCGCTGGTGGCGACCATCACCGGGTCGAGCACCACGTTCGGCAGCCGGTAGGTGTCGATGGCCCATGCGACCACTTCGACGATCTCGGGCGCGTGCAGCATGCCGATCTTGACGGCGTCGACGCCGATGTCTTCGATCACCGCCTGCAGTTGCGCCTTCAGGAACGCGGGCGGCACCGCATGGATGCCGCTGACGCCGCGTGTGTTCTGCGCCGTCAGCGCAGTGACCGCGGTCATGCCGTAGCAGCCCAGCGCCGAGAAGGTCTTGAGGTCGGCCTGGATGCCTGCGCCGCCGCCGCTGTCGGAGCCGGCGATGGAAAGGACGCGGGCGTAGCGGGTGCTCGTCATGGGTTCTTCATCTCCTGCAAAAGGAACGCGCCGCCGCGCAGGGATCGTCGGCCGCGCACAGCGCGCTGACCACTGCCGTGCCGTCGGCGCCGGCCCGCAAGACTTCCCGTGCGTTCGCCGGATGGATGCCGCCGATCGCCACCAGCGGCAGCGGGGTGGCCGCGCGCACGCGGCGCAGGCCGTCGACGCCCCATGGTGCCTTGGTGTCGGTCTTGGTGGGCGTGGCGAAGACCGGGCTGACGCCCGGGTAATCCACCGGCAACGCGACGCTGCGCGCGACGTCGGCCGGCGTCTCCACCGACCAGCCGATGAACACATGCGGCGGCAACAGGCGGCGCGCTTCCTCGGGCGCCATGTCGCCCTGCCCCGTGCAGCCCCTCGGCGCCGCAGGCCAGCGCGACGTCGACGCGGTCGTTCACCACCAGCGGCACGCCGGACGCTGCCAGCAGGCTCTTGAGCACCATGGCCTGCGCCAGAACTCGCGCGTGCCCGGTGCTTGTCGCGCAGCTGCACGCAGGTGGCGCCGCCCCGACAGCGGCGGCCACGACGTCGGCCAGCGGGCGGCCGCGGCACAAGCCCTCGTCGGTCACCGGTACAGGCGCAACTGCCGGCGCAACGCGCCGGCCGAGGGCCGGTTCAGCACCGCTGCGCCTCCAGCCGCACGCGCCGCAGGAACTCCCTTTCGTCCAGCAGTTGCAGCGCGTCGAGCAGCAGCGCCTGCATGCTGCCGACGCCCTGCCCGGCGGCCGCCGCGCGTTCGGCCGACAGCTCGCCGGCGACGCCGAGCAAGGCCATCGCGGATGTCGTTGCGCGCCAGGCGTCGGGCTGCACCGCGCAGAAGGCGCCGACCAGCGACGTCGCCGAACAGCCGATGCCCGTGATCTTCGTCATCCACGCATGGCCGTTCGACAGTTGGCTCCAGCGCCCGTGCGCGTCGACGACGTGGTCGGTCACGCCGCTGACGCAGATCGTGCCGCGCGTGCGTTCGGCCAGCGCACGCGCCGCGTCGAGCGCGTCGTTGGCGCCGGCGCTGCTGTCCACGCCGCGCGTGCGGATCGCGGCGCCCGCCGTGCTCATGATCTCGGAACCGTTGCCGCGGATCACCGTCGGCGCGGCGGCGTCGAGCAGGCGCTCGATGCACTGGTTGCGATACGGCGTGGCGCCGGCGCCGACGGGGTCGAGCACCGAGGGAATGCCGCGCTTCGCGGCGGCGCGCAGCGCGATCTCCATGCTCTCGACCCAGTACGGGTCGAGCGTGCCGATGTTGACCACGAGCGATTGCGCGATGCCGACCATGTCGGCCACTTCCTCGTGCGCGTGCGCCATCACCGGCGAGGCGCCGGCGGCGAGCAGCACGTTGGCGTTGAGGTTGATCACCACCAGGTTGGTGATGCTGTGCACGAGCGGCGCGCGCTCGCGCACGGCGGCGATGTCGGCCCAGAGATCGGAGGGGGTCAGCAGGTCGGTCACGAAGCGGTCCTTGTGGCGGGACCCGGGACACGGCGGCGGAAAGGCCAGGCTGGTGACGCTTCCCTACGCTGGCATGACCCAGATCAGGTTCGAAGAGTGTTTCTCAGTCCGCGGCACCTGCCGCGGACACCTCTAGCAGCGCCCATTATGGCCGCGAAAAAACCTGCCGCTACAATGCGCGCACCTTCACCCCGTGTGAAGGCCGCTAGGGGTGTTGCTGCCGCGGCAGCGACTGAGAGAGTCCCTTTGAACCTGACTGAGGTAATCCTCGCGCAGGGAAGCAAGCTTTCGATGGCGTCGCGGTTTCTCGCCGGCACCGCAAGCCATTCAGCGCGCCGACCTGCCACCAACGTTGAAGGAAAAGACGTCGTGGCAATCCACCGACCCGTCCCGCATGCGGTGGCGCTCCTGTTCGCGCTGGCGGCCTCCGCCCACGCGCAGGACGCGACCCTTCGTGCGGTCACCATCACCGGCGGCGCCTCGGCGCCCGCCGACGTCACCGGCTTCGGCGACGTCCCGCTGCAGGACGTCCCCGCGCAGGCCACGGTCATCGACCAGCAACGGATCCGAGGAGGCCGGCGCGCGGAGGCTGGCCGACCTGACGCGCTTCGATGCGTCGGTGAGCGACGCGTACAACGCGCCCGGCTACTGGGACTTCCTCGCCATCCGCGGATTCACGCTCGACAACCGCTTCAACTACCGGCGCGAAGGCCTGCCGGTCAGCGCCGAAACCGTCATCCCGCTGGACAACAAGGAACGCATCGAGATCCTCAAGGGCACCAGCGGCATCCGTGCAGGCACCAGCGCGCCGGGCGGCCTGGTCAACTACGTGGTCAAGCGCCCGACGCAGAACGACTTGCGCGCCGCGACGCTGGAGTACACGCAGGGCGGCGGCGTGCTCGGCGCCATCGATCTCGGCGGCCGCTTCGGCGCCGGCCGGTGTTCGGCTACCGCCTGAACGCCGCCACCGAGCGGCTGCGCCCGCAGGTGCGCAACCTCGAAGGCGAACGTCAGCTGCTCGCCTTCGCCGGCGACTGGCGGCTGGGCCGCGACGCGCTGCTGGAGGTGGAAGCCGAGTGGAGCCACCGCGCGCAGGGCAGCCAGTCGGGCTTCAGCCTGCTGGGCAACACGCTGCCGGACCCGGTGGATCCGCGCCGCAACCTCAACGACCAGCCCCGGCTGCAGCGCTCGCAATTCGACGGCGTGACCGGCACGCTGCGCTTCACGCAGGCGCTGGGCCGCGACTGGCGCTGGTCGGCCCAGGTCGGCACGCAGCGGCTGCGCAGCGACGACTACACGGCCTTCCCGTTCGGCTGCGGCGCCGAGGGCAACTTCGACCGCTTCTGTTCCGACGGCAGCTTCGACACCTACGACTTCCGCAGCGAAGACGAGCGGCGCCGCCAGCACGCCGCCGCGGTGAACCTCAAGGGCAGGGTCACCAGCGGCGAGGCCGTGCACGACCTTGCGTTCGGCGTGCTCGCATCGCGCGTGCGCAACCGCTTCGGGCCGCAGGTGTTCAACTACGCGGGCGGCGGCCACATCGACGGCAACAGCGTGACGCCGCCCGCGCCGCTGCCCGAAGTGCCCGGCACGAACCGCGACGAGCGCTCGCTCGAGTTCTCGGCCAGCGATGCAGTGCAGTGGGGTCCGCGCCTGACCACGTGGCTGGGCCTGCGGCACACCGTCCTGGACCGCGGCACGGTGATGACCGACGGCACGGCGCGCAACGGCTACGACCAGCGCGTCACCACGCCCTGGCTCGCGGCCAGCTTCAAGCTGGGCAGCGGCGTGCTGGCCTATGCGAGCTGGGGCCGCGGCGTCGAGTCGCAGCAGGTGCCCAACAGCCCGCTGTACGCGAACCAGGGGCCGTGCTGCCGGCGCTGCGCTCCACGCAGGTCGAAGCCGGGCTGCGCGGCGGCGACACGGCCTTCGGCTGGAACGTCGCCGCCTTCCGCATCGAGCGGCCGGTCTCCAACATCGACTTCTGCAACCGCACCTTCGCGGCCTGCACCGGCGCCTACGACGGCGAAGCGGTGCACCGCGGATTGGAAGCTTCGGCGCAGTGGGCGCAAGGCCCGTGGCGACTGTGGGGCGGCGTGACGCTGCTCGACGCGCAGCGCCGCGGCAGCGTGGCCGAGCCCGCAAGCAATGGGCAGGCCCCCGTGAACGTGCCCGACCACGCGCTGCGCGCGGGCGCGCAGGCTACCGGTTGGCCAGCCTGCCCGGGCTTTCGGTGCGCGGCAGCGTCTCGCACGAAGGCCGGCGCGCGGTGCTCGCGGACAACACCATCCGCCTGCCATCGTGGACGCGCGTCGATGCGGCGCTGCGCTACGACACGCGCATGGGTGGTGCCCTCGCGTCGTGGACGGTCGGCATCGACAACGTGTTCGACCGCCGCTACTGGAAGGAATCGCCCTACCAGTTCGGCCATGTCTATCTCTATCCCGGCGCACCGCGCGGACTGCGCGTGAGTTTCACCGCCGAGCTCTGAAGACCCGAAAAATGACGCTATAATCTGAGGCTTGTTCCTCGATAGCTCAGTCGGTAGAGCGCCGGACTGTTAATCCGTAGGTCCCCGGTTCGAGCCCGGGTCGAGGAGCCAAATCTAAGTCATTGATTCACAATGGCTTTTCAAGGGGTCTAGTCCACAAGGCTAGACCCCTTTTTCACGCCCGCCTGGTTTCATGTAATCACTCTGTAAGCACTTTCTCGGAGGACTCTGATGGCTCAGACGATTTGCCCTTACTCCTTGCGTCCCTTGTCGAGCGAAGACTGCAACGACGAGCATGTGCTTCCGGTCGCCCTCGGCGCTCCTCCCAGCTTTACGGTGCGCGCTTTGGTTTCCGAGAACAGGAGAATGAACGACCTGATCGACGAGCCAACCGTAACGGATCCGCTGATCCGATTTCTGGCAATGACTCAGGGCGTCGAGTCTAGGTCTGGCGCTGTACGGGCCACCCCGAAGGTTCCGTGCAGCAGACGGGCGAAGCTGTGCGAGCCACGTTCACGCACGAGGGACCACGGTTTGGATTTAAGCAGCCGGTTATAAAAGATCTGGAAGGCCGAGTGGCGGGTGTTCGCGGCTTTGGGGATGATGCGCGGGCACTAGCTGACCAAGTGCTGAAGGATCACGCAAGGAAAGGCCTCGCTCTGCAGCTTGGAACAGCCGCTAGCTTGCCTAACCCTCAGCTTCGCCTCAGCATGAATGGCGACATGGCAATCGTTCGGCAACAGCTGTTCAAGATTGCGTACCTGATGACCGTTCGTGTTTTTGGCGATCCCGCGATCACCGGTCCAAGTGGGCAATTGCTGCGAACTGCCATGCTGGCAAAGACGGAGGCCGAAATTTTGGATTCGGGATTGCAAGGTGCCCGGGGGCTTCCATTGCCGCCTGGATTTGCTCGCAGCGCAGCGCACCACGAGCACACGATCACATGCGCCGTTCTGCCGACCCTCGGTTTGGCTACATCGGTGGACCTGTTCGGCTGCTTCACTTTGCTAGCTATTACTCCGGCTGGAGCAATCGCAGCACAAGAGCTGGTGGGCGAAGTGGTCACAGTCGATGCACGAGAAGGCAAACTGAGCCGCCGAACGTACATCGACGCACTGCCTACTCTGATGCACTTGCCAGAGGGCGATCTGCGAAAGTTACTCAGAGGGGGAGACTCCTCCAAAACATAACTGCAGTCGGTTGCGGCGTGTGCGACTGGTACGACCTAGAGAAGTGCCACGTAGAAGGGCGTCTTCGGTTGCGAGAGGCCCTTCGAAAGGAGCGGCGCCTGCGCCAACTCCAGTTGAAGGCCTCAGGGTTTGGCCTTCTTGTTCCGCTGAATAATTTCGTATGTTCTGAACGCTTCTCGAACCGCTTGCGCAGCAGTAGCGCCATCGCCCCCGGGCTCGTACCGATCGAGGGTGCGTAGGGTCCTCTCTACGGCGTCTTGTAGGACGCCTTTTTCCTCCTGACCTGCCCGTGGATCCTTCAGCATCTCCGTTCGCGATTTCTCCTGAATAGTGGCGGGTGCTGGCCTGCTGGGCTGTTGACTCGGCTTCCTGTTGTCTAAATTACGTGGCTCGCTGAACCGAGGATCTTTTGACCACCCACCCGCTGGGTCGCGACCCGGCTGAGCGAATACCGAGCCGACGAACGCTATCCAAACAAGAAAAAGGGCTTTGGATTTCATTGGCTCATCTTCTTTACTTGTGGGCGAGATGCAATCGGGAACGGCACCAACAGCAGCTCGCACCTGGTCGCTGCAGTGGTAGGGCGCCTCAAACCGATGGAGCACAGGACGGTCGTGGACAATGACATGCTGGCTGCTCGGCCGGCATCATCGTGCATATCCACTCCTGCATATGCCAAGCCTTCTCCACCCGCTCAAAGCCAAGGAACCGCATGCGATCCGCAGAGAGGTCCAGCAGTCGAGGATCGTAGAGGTTCGGCCAACGCCGATCAGCGCCCAGAGCTGCAGCACGCCCACGCGCCGGTTGTTCACTGTGCGGTAAGTGAGGTGCAGGTCGCCCGTGCCAGTGTCCTTCGGCCCGTAGGATGCCCGGTACTCCCCCTGTCCCGCTCAAGAATGACTTTGGCATGCACTGAGCAAGCATACAGCACCGCCCGGCGAACTAGTCTCCTCGCGGTTTCCACGCGGTAACAACCCCGAAACCGACCCCATTGCCGAGCCGAATACCCCCGAAGTTGGGGGATTGCCGCGCCCAATGCACCCAAAAGCGGGGACGTTGCCGCCTCCCGTGCGCACTGCTGCACCAGCCCTCCGGCAATACGCACCACGCACGCCAGCTCCGACCGCGTACAACGCCCGGCATGACTAAACCCCGAGATTGGCAGGAACGCCCGAAATCAGAGGCTGGAGGGGTCTAGCGGATCGCGGCTACCGCTTGCGCGAGACTTGCACACGGTGGCGATTGCGGCAGACACAGCTCCGCCGAAGACCGCTCTAGCACCCGCTGTAGTTCTTCCGGCCGCTCGGCGTGATGGTGTACGTCCCACCTCGTGGCCCGGTGTAGCAGGTAGGGCCTGACGAATCGGAGCGCGATGGCGCGGCTTGCAGCGGCGCCGCATTCCCGGCGGGCGCGTCGTTGCTCCGGCTGGCAGATGGGGGCGGAGAGCGGTGACAGTGGTAGTCGCCGGTCTTGCGGTTGTTGTGGCAACCCTCCGCGTTTAAACCACCCCCATGGGCGATAGCGAACGAACAGGAGAACGCCAGCACGGTTGCCGCCAGGGAATCGCTTCATGCTTCCCTTCCGTCGCACGCCGTCACTTGGCGAGCGAGCGACAGTACCGCTAGCAAGGCCTGCCAGCCCCGCCGCTCATCGCCTGAGCAGCCGGGTTTTCCCTCTGTCCGGGCTGGGCGCATGCTCCATTATCTGAAGCGATGTGCCCGCAGTCACAGAATCACCTACCCGCCGATCCGCGGAGTCCCGGGAGCCTCAAAGTGAAATCACTCATTGCAGTTTCCACCGCCCTGCTCGCGTGTGTAGGGGCGAGCGCGCAGAACTATGCCGATTGGACTGTGCAAAAGATCGATGGCGAGAATGCGTTCTTGGCTGCGACCATGAACAGCACCGGCGGCATCTTTGGCCGGCTGTGTTCGCCGGAAGGCTGTCTCTGGGTCATGACACTGCAGGCCACGTGCACCGATGGCAACGAATACCCCGCCCTCCTGAGTACTCCAAACGGTGCCGTGCACGTTGATTTGCGCTGCGCACCCAATGACAGGGTCAAGGGCCGTTACGTGTTCACCAACTATGAGCTAGCGAACAAGGCTATCTCTGGCACCGGAACTATCGGCATCGCTTTCCCCATGGAAAGCGGCGACTTCCGAGTTAGCCGGTTTTCGTTGCGAGGCATGGAAGCAGCCACCCAGCGCATGGTCATCCAAGTGCAAACATTGCTTCGTGGCACGGGCGAGCGTCGCCTTTAGGTGGCTCGGAGCACGATTTACCCGCCCTAACCGGAGCAAAAGATGGACGAACTGCCCACGAATCCTGAAGCGCAAAGCGCCGCCATTCTGACCTTGGAAGCGCGGGTGCATGCAATGCACTCAATGATCGCGCTGCTGGTCGCCGACAACGCTGCGGTGATAGAAAGGCTGAAGGAGTACGCTGGCATCGTTGAAGACATCGGCTTGGCCACTCCGCTGACGGATCAGCAAATCTCCACCATGCACAGGGAAATCGAAGGCGTCCTTCACACCGTCGCCGCGATTCACCAGCGCCTAGGCATCGACCCAAGCGCACCCCCTGCACAGTAAGGTCAGGCTAGTAGGAAGACTGCTGACGCGACACCGGCCACGCCCAGCGCAGTGCGCCAGCTCCACCGCGACGGCCGACAGACCGCCTCTACCGTCGCCAGCGTGTCGAAGGCCAGCCGCCGCACAAACTCGGGCAGGCTTCGCGGCTTCTGGGCTTCACCGGCCAGCGCCAGCCCCTCCATGAAGTCGGCCCCGCACTGGAGCTGCAGAGGGTCCGTCACTCCGAAGCCTCGCAACGACTGCACGAACACGGGGCGCGCCCTTTGCAGCATCGCCGCCGCCTCCGGGGAAGTCGTCACGCAGGCAACCAGCACCAGGCGCATAGCTTGCTGCTGCGCGTCCAGTACCTGCACCTTGAGCCGCAGCGCCGCCAGTTCGTCCGCCCGTTGCAGTTCGGTTTGTTCGTTCGTCATGCCGTCACTAGCCCTTTCAGTCGTTCTCGCATATCGGACCAGCTCTGCACCGGCCGCGCCTCGTCTTCATCGTCACCAGCCGTCGAGGGAAGCGCCTTGATGATGCGGCGTCCGCCCTTCCAGCCGTCTTCCGCACCCTCTGCAATAGCGCTCCACCGCTCATAGCTGGACCGCCCGCGCCAGCCAGCTAGGACCCGCGCTACGTGATCGATAGCCCCAGACAGGGCTCCGGTTCCGGCAGTTCATCGTTAGGGCAATCCGAGCGCATTTGATTTCCTTTGATTGTTTTCAGCCGCCCGAGCAGATCGAAGCCCGCTGATCGCGGAACGTCGCCAGCATTGCCGACAGTTCGCGCCGGTCCGCTATGGCTTCCGCGCTACGCTGCCCGTGCTTTGTGGCGTTTCGGGAGCTGGCGGACTTCCCCGCTTCCGACTGCGGCCCGGTTGACCGCTCCCACGGCTTCCAGCTTCGGATTAGCTCTGCCTGTCGTTGCTTGCGTTCCAAGGTCCAGCTGTTCACTAGGGATTGCCTCCAAAAGTTCGTTTGCTCTCTTTTCCGAATCTCTCGCAGGCGCAGCGGTCCCGCCCTGCTGCCCGTTGTTCACCTGTTGCGCCCCCGCCGTCACGTTGGCTTGCGAGCCGGGAGCCTGCTTGATGAACGCCACGGATCGCGGGTTGACCAGCTCGCCCAGCGTCTGGAGGGTTGCCCGGCACTGGCCCTGCGCCTTGAAGGCAATTCGCATCATCGATTCCATCGCCTCCGTCTCACAGGACCAAGAGCCATCGGGCTTCACCTTGAGCAGGGTCGCCGCCCGGCTGGCAAGTTGGTTAAACACCGCATCCAGCACGCTCGCCTGAGAAATCAGCATGCCCTTCGCCGCCGCGAGGTCGCCGGATGCCGCAGCGTCGGCCCGCTCCTGAACGACCGTAATGGCCTCGTTAATGCCAATCTCGCCAAAGCCCTTTTGCGCCCATCGCATCGCAGCAATGCCGCCGTTCGCCGTGCTCGATAGGCTCACATCGGCCATTTGTTGATGTTGTCCGCGCTTCTCGTCTTCGGGAATCTGAATCGCCGTCCGAGGCTTCCCCGTGTCGTCGTCTTTAGCCATTCCATCCCCTAAGCAAGCGAGTTGCAGTCAGACGCCCGGCGCATCCGGCCAGCGAGCGCCACTCATCCACAAAGCGGCCATTGACAGGTCAGCCAGCGCCGCGCCCATAATGCGGCCGATGGATGCATCGTTCTGGAGCCAAGTCTTTGGCTCTTTCATGTTCTGGAAGCTGGTTGCGCTTGTCGTCATCGTGGGCGTGGTGACGTTCGTGTATGCGTATCGCACTGGCGGTCGGGATTTTTGGGACGATCTCAACGCCCACCGCTCCCAACAAGACCCGGCGCAGCGCGGAGCAGGTAGGGAGTAAGCGGCTGGCCTAGCAGCCCCTGCGGTTGGGGTTGCTGGGTCGCAATGAACGTGTCAAGCAGGCTCCCGGTCCGCTCCGGGTCCATCAGCAATCCGCCCAGCCGGTCCGCCTTCCCCGTTCGGGCCGTGTTCGCGGCCCAATCCATCAGCAGACCGCCCCCGGAATCTTCCCGACTGCGTAGCGTGCCCCCGGGTTGTCCAGAAGGCCCGGGCGCATCATGGAAGCGGCCTTCTGCGCCGTGTCGGACCCGGTAGAGCGTCCGAGGCTCTCCGCGTTCGCTGCCTGCTTCAGATCCTCCGCAATCGCCTTCAGCCACGCTTGTTGCTGCGGGCTGAATATCTCGCCGGTTGCGCCCGCCCGAGAGTCCAGCCATTGCCCGAACTTCGACGCCGAAAGGTTGCCGTTTGCCGTGGTCTTGGATGCGCCTTCGCTCACCGCATAGCGGCGCAGTTCGTCCATTAGTCGCGGATCGTCTTGCACAAGTCGCCGGAAGGATTGCGCGTCCGAGACTTGCGAGCCGTTGCCGTTGAAGAACTTAGGCGGAATCTGCCCGCCCTGCATTTGAGGAAGTCCGCTCCCACCCCGGCGGAACATGCCCGCCTGTGGGCCGGTCTTGAATTGCTGCTGCTTTGCTGCGTGAGCCTGCCGCGCCTGCTGGTAGCTTTGCACCATGTCCGCGCCGAAATACTCGCCGGGTTGTCCCTCCCCTGCTGCAAGTCGCTCCAACTGCGCATCAATGGCCTTGCGTTGAACGTCTAGCGCCGCCGCTTCCCGGTTGTTGCCGAATTTGCGCGCCTCCGCCCATTTCTCCGTGATCGAAGAACGCAGGTTTTGCAGCTCATCGAAGGGCACCGGCTGCGGAACCGCGCCACCTTGCGGAGCATCGCCCATCGAGCGCTCCAGGCGTCCCCGGAAGGCGTCATCCGCAATATCGGCCGCGTACACGGGTTGCCCCCGCAGGTTCAGACGCATAGCCTCCAGCAGTTCGGCAGGGTCCGCGCTTTGCAGGTAGCCCCGTTCGTGCATCAGCCCGGCAAGTTCATCGATGGTGCGGCCCTGATTCCGCACCAGGCCCGTAGTACGCGCCTGCCGTTGTCCAAACTCCCGAATCTCATTGTTCATCCCGCCTGCGCTCAGCGGGTTGATGCCGCCAGCTTGGCGCACCGCCTGCAGGAGGTCTTGAGGTTGCCGCGAGGCAGCTACCCGCGTCGGCGTGATCGCAGGCAACTCCATCGTGCCGATGCGTCGAGCCTCGTCCACCGCGCCACGGGCATGGCGGCCAGTGCCGAACGTGCCCGGGCCTAGGAATCGATCTACTCCCGCCTGCATTTCATCGATCGGCAGATTTACCCTCGCCTCTCCGAACGGGTCCACGCCCTCAAACAGTCGGCTGACTCGTTGCTGCGCCTGCTGGTGGGCGGGAATCGCGTATTCGCTGATCGCGTCCCCCACTTCCTGCTGCACCTCTGCACGGTTGCCGATTGGTGCGATGCGTTCCAGCACTTCACGCCGTGCGCCTTCACGCTCAGCGTTGCGAGCAACAAAGGGAGCCGGTTGCACGGCCTGCACGGAACGCTGAAGCTGGCTCACTCCAGGCATTTGCAGAATCTCAGGGACGGTCCGCTGACCGGGGATGATGCCCGGGCCAGACTGGCGCAGCGCATCGCGCACCTGTGCCACCGCTTGAAGGTCGTTCGGATCGACACCTGCCATTGCGGCAATATCCCGAGCAGAGCGCATATCTGCGCCACTCACGCCGGGAGCCGGACGCAATGCGCTTGCAGCAGTGCCGAGCCCCCGGGTTACGGCCCGAGCGCCCTGCAATACAGGGGGAGCCGCACCACCAAACAGCGCGCCCATCTCGGCCGAATTGGGGTCAACCAGTCCAGCGCCTGCATAGCCACCAGCAGCACCGCCAGCCACACGCAGCGCCATATCCCCCGCGCGAGCCGCCAAGGGGGCATTGCGGCCCACGTTGAGGCCGGTACTCATGCCACTGGAGCTAACCGCGTTCGCCACGGGCGTAAGGGTCGAGGAAAGCGCGGGGACGGCAGCACCGGCCGCACGCAGCGGGAACGCCATTGCCGGACCGACGCCCATCGTCCCCGCAACGTTCATCCCAATGCGACCCATGTTCCCAGCTACGTCGCCCTGCGGGATGCGTTCATCAAAAAACTCATTGAGCGAGGCTTCCCGGTCAGCGTTCCAGCGCTTGCCCGGCTGCGGCTTGCCCGTGACTAGATCCGAGAGCGTCGGCTGTCGGACCGCGTTAATGCCCTTGTCCGCCAGCCAGCCGCCCGCGTTGAGGATCGTATTTCCAATGTCGGCAGCACCACGGACGCCACCGGCAGCGAACCGGCCCAATTGCGTCCGACCCTCAGGCGAGAACAACGCCGCCGCCTGCACCGCAGGGTTGACCAGAGCAAGCGCGCTCGCTCCAGTAGCGGGGGCCGGTTGCTCCTGCGCCATCGCCCGCACTTGACCGATGGAGAAGGTTTCCCCACCGCCCGAGCTATCCGCTTCGGCCATCTTGCGCACATCCGACAAGGAGAAGGTTTCGCTCATTTCACCGCCCTAAACTGCATGCCGTCCCGGTCGCCGCTTTGCCGTTGGGCAGCGTGTAGGTCTTGCCCTTCTGCAGGCTGCTTGGACTGAGGTTGGAAGGCAGCGGCTGCGCTTCCGCTGTCCCAGCCTCCTTGGGCGCAGTGCGCTCCAGCGCTCCGCGCATCTGCTTGCGACCCGGCCCCATCTGTACCTGCATGGCCTCTTCCGCCACCACTCGCGCAGCCGCCTTTTGCCGAATCGTCTCATCGCCTTCGCCTGCCAGCGGAAACCACTTCGCGCGCTCCGCTTCCAGTTCAGGGACAGGAATGGCAGCGCCCGATTCCTTGCGAAGGTTCGCCGTGATCCAGTTGTCTTGCGCCTGCCGATAGCGCAGCGCGTTATCAGAAACCGTCTTGCGGTTAAGGTTCGTCAGCACGCTACCGGCTACCTGATTGCCAGGCATCCAGTTGGGAAACTCGGCCTTGTAGCCCGCGCGATCCACCTCAGAGGGCCAAGGGTTGATCCCCTTCTTTTCAAGGTCTTGCAGCGTGCGGGTAGTCCCCCATGCGAATGCCGAACTGCGTAGCGTTGCCTTGCGCTTCCGTTAGCTTTACGTCGCCGGGCAGGTTTTCGCCGCCAGCAATCGGAGTCATGCGCGGGCCACCGCCGCCAGCACCGCCGCCGTTCGGGTAGACCGCCACAAACTGGCCGTTGATTTCCTTGATTTCGGGCTTTTGCTGATCGTAGGCAAACCGCTGCTCATCGAGCTTGAAGCGCCGTTCCGACAGGTTCTGATTTCCCGCTGCAATCTGATTGCTGTAAGCGGAGTTGCGATCCGCAAAGGTCGGAGTTTTGGCGAACGACTGCCCGCCGCGAGTCTCGTTCTTGTCGATGGCCTGATAGTTGCCGCCGAGGTCGGTTAGCTGAATATCCGGCTTCACGCCAAGCGGGATGATCCGATGCGTTCCATCCTCGCCCAGCACCACGTTTACAAGGTTGCCCGTGCGCGGGTCCTTCATGATTTGCGGGTTTTGGCTGAACTTCGGTTTGAACTGCTCGGCCTGCTTGTAGTATTTGAGCGCCGCTTCCGGCTCGTTGTTCTGCTCGTAGAACTGCGCTTCCCGGATCAGGCTCTGATAAATGTCCGAGGACCCGCCGCCCGCGCCACCCCCAGCGCCACCGCTATAGCCACCTTGTGGGGCCTGCTGCGGGAACTGTGCGCCCCGGGCTGACCAGCGCCGTACTGCGGGCCGGAGAACTGCGGCATGCCAGCATTGCCCATCGCCGACGATGCGCCCGGCTGCGTGCCCATGCTGAAAAGCGGAGTCTCGCCCACGGTCGGAATGCCGAAGCTGTCGGACCCGTTCGGCAGGGCTTGAAATGCCTGTCCACCGCGCATCCGCTGGCGAGCCGGGGCTAGCGCCTGCTGCTTCTGCTGCGCCTGCTGCATGGACTGAATTTCCATCGCAGATTTCGTAAGCCCCATGCGGCCCGCTAGTAGCTGCTGCTCCTGCGCAGCTCGACGCATGCCCCGTTCCTCCGTGTCCGCGAAGACTCCCCGCGCCGCGTCGAAGCCGGAAGACATGCTTCCGCGAGAAAGACCCGAGCCCAGCGCCATCAATGCATCGGCGCGCGGATCGTTTGGGTTGCGGGGATCGCCCACCAGCGAGCGAAGCAAGCCATCTCCCTGCTGCGGTTGCCACCCGCCGCCAAGTAGACCCATCGGCTGCTGTTGCGGGCCGGTGTTCGCCAGCAAGCCCGTGGAGGGAGTGCCGCCAGTTTGGCCGCTGCCGCTAAGCAGGGCCAACAGTTGAGGATCAAACAAGCCCATATCAGCTCCCCCACCAGCCCATCTTTGATCCGTACCCGATGCCTTGCATCAGGCCCCCGAGAGCGCCACTCCAGCCGCCGCCACTCTGCGCGGAAGTCGTCTGGTTGCCGTTGCCAAAATAGCTCTTGAAAATGTCGTTGGCGTTGCCGAGCGTGTTCCACGGAGCTTGCTGACCCTGCGCCACCAAGCCAGCACCGAGCGCCGCGCCGGATTGATCCTGTTGCCGCTGCTGCCCATAGAACTGTTGATCGCCTTGGTACTTGCTCAGATCCTGCCCACGGAGCTGAATGTTTTGTCCGCGACCGGCAAGGTTGTAGTTCTGATCCATGCCGTACTGCGTAAGGTTGCGATTCGACTGGTTCTCCCGGGCGTTGCTATACATGCCCGCCAAGTTGGATTGCAGGTAGTCCGCCGCCTTCCCCGCCGCGATGCCTTGCGCCAGACCCTGCCTACTTCCGCCCAACCCTCCCGAGGAAACCGCATTCCCCTGAATCTGTAGGTTGTTGTCGCTCAGAAGCTCCCGCGTCCGCATGCCTAGCGCAGCCTCCGCATCCTTCATGTAGGGGTTATTGTTGAAGTTGACCGTTCCAAGCTTCACCTTGGCGAGGTCTTTAACGTTGTTCTTGGGCATGTTCAAGAGCCCAGTACCATTGCCAGCAATGGGCATGCCGAGCAGCCCCTGTCCCTGTTTCACCGTGCTTTGCCCCTGTGCAATCGTTTCCGGTAGTTGCGCGTTAAGAAGACCCGTTGCTTGTCCAAAGAGATTGCTAACCGGCCCTTGGAGGTGGGACGGCAGCTCCGTAGAAGTGGTCTTCTCTGCGCTTTCGCCCTTCGCGCCGCCAGCAGCGCCGCCCAGCGCACTCGCCACCCCAAGAGCCGTCTTCATGCCGTCAGCAGTGGTCAGGTAGTTCCCGAACTGCGACAGCAAGCCATTTCCAGCGCCCGAAGCAGTGCTAGCCGCCGCAGTTCCAGCGCCCATCCCAGCAGCCGCACCAGCAGCGCCGATGCCACCAGCACCCAGCGCCGCGAAGGCTTCAGGCGTCATGCCCATAGTTGCGGCCATTAGTTCGGGAGTCAGGCCAGCTCCGACCGTCGCCGCGTTGGCAACACCCGCAGCGCCCAATTCCGTGCCGAAGCTCAGACCAGCACCCGCCGCAGTTTCAGCAGCACCTACACCGGCCGCGCCAAGCTCCGCAGCGCCAGGCCAGCAGCACCACCGCCAGCACCGGCCGCGCCAGCGCCCATCAGCGCGGGAAGGCCAACGCCCATCGTCACCGCAGCAAGCGCCGCCATTGCCGCGAGGTCGAGCCCTGAGCCTGCGTCCTTGAATGCGCCCTGACCCGTGTACTTGCCGCCAAGGTCGAACTTGCTATAGCGGTCGCCCACGCCCATTTGAATACTGCCGTCATCGTTGCGCCGGGGGTCATACGACATAAACCCGCCGCCGCCAGCACTGCTATCCCGCATGTCACCAGGCGATGCACCCGGCACCATCTGATAGACCTTCCCGCCGTCGATGTGCGTGGAAAACATGCCAGTTGAATCGTTCAGCGCAAAGCTGTTCTTGTTGAAGTGATCCAACACAGATTGCGGAATCGTCGGGCTGGCCGATGCAGTCGCACCAGCCCCGCCAAAGGTCTTCAGCTTGTATGCGTCCAGTTCGGCCTGCGCCGATTTCTTGTCGTATGCCATCAGTGCGCCACCTCGTCACCTTCGGCAAACGGGGTCAGCCCGCAGAAAGGCAGCATCGCTGCAATGTCGAACTGCACGCCGTGGCGCGTGGAAACCGTGAAGCAGAAGCCCACTGGGCTAACCACCACGCTTGCGCGGGCTGCGTCGAGCATCGGCCAGATCCACGGCTGCGCGTCTCCGGTCGCCTTGCGCACATGCGCCAGATAGGCGTCGTGCTTTTCGCGGTCGCTGTACTGGCCCGTGGTGTCGTTGCCGTATTCAGTGATCGCCTGCGCCTTGCCTTCGGTGCCACCAAAAGACAGCGCAGCCTCTGCAAGCGGCCCGATCCATGCGTAGAAGGTCCACAGCCGCGAGTAGGCCGCGTCAATCTCCGCTTGCAAGCGGTTGGCAGCAAACGGGACGCCGGCCTCAACGAGAATGCGCCCGCCCGGCTGCTCTTGCAGCTCAAAGCCGGAAGCCGGTTCAGGTGTAATGCTGTCGGCGTCAGTGTCGTTCGGAATCAAAGGGACTCTCTCCTAGCGCATAGCTTCGTGCGCGCGTTAGAAGAGAGTTTGCCGATGCGCAATGCTGCTCAGTGGCAGCAACTCGCCTTTAAGGTGGCAATGACACCTCAGCGGTTGCCGTCCTCGATAGGTCCGCGACCCCTAGCGTTTCAACGAGGTCCCGAATGTGCTTCTTTGCGGAGTTGTAGCTAACCGGAATGCCGTAGGCCCCGGTTCCGTCGATCACCTCCGTAAGGCCCGTGAAGTCAACGTCCTTCCCAGCCTTCCAGTTCAGCCGGTCAAGGGCCAGCGTCACCAACAAACGATCCTTGACGTTCTGCGACTTCTGGCTAGGTTGCTTGTCCAAGTGCGCCTTTTCCACCGCTAGCCGGTTGTCATCGGACACCACGAACGTCAGCAACACATCATCAGAGCTAGTCGTCTCCGGCAGCGCCCACAGTTGCCCCTCTGCGCCTTCGCTCCAGTTCGGCACCGAGGACATAAAGCGATAGAAGTAGTCGAAGTTGTCTACCTTCATCGCCAGCCCCTGCACCAGCCACAGATCGCCATGAACGGGCAGAAGCTCGGCCTCCACCATCGGCGCGCCGTCCACCATGGCAACCGGGTGCAGATCGCGTGCAAACGTCGCGTAGGGCGTCAGCTCGCCGCGCTGGATCAGGCGCTTAACGTCCGTGTCCCGCGTGAAGCCCCATCGCTCCATCAGTTCCGGGAATTGCCAGCTTTCCCGATGCACATTCAGCCGGATCATTTGCCCACCTCCAGGCCCGTGCAAGCCGAGCCGCACAGCAGCATTAGCGCCAGCTCCACCGGCAACCCCTGCTTGCGCATTTGGGTTGCAACCGTGAAGTAGTCGCCGTCGCTGTCACGCAAGCGGCCCTGCCATTTCTGCGCCACCCAGCGGCCCACAGCTTGGAAGGTGTCGGCGTTCATTCCTGCACCTCCAGCGCAAGCCCTTGTTGGCGCGGATCAACCCCGGCGGTTACGTCTGGGTTAGCCGTGGGTTTCGCTTGGGTTTCCGGCTGCACAGTCGGGGCCAGCTCCAGCGATTCGGGGATGCCCAAGTCCTTGCAAAACTCCGCCGCCATTTCCCGGATGCCGACGCATAGACAGACTCGGCCTCGAGGTCTTCGCGCCCCTTCCTCGCCGCCGCTGAAATCAGGTTGTCGAGAATCTCCGGCGATCCGTAAGCACGCGAAGCCGACGCTCCAGGGCATCGACGCGCCGCCATGCGTTGCCGTCGCCCTCCAGCAGCCCCATTTCCGCCGCCAGCAGGCGAACTTGCAGCGCATGCAGGGACACCCGATCCACTTCGCCAAAGCCTGCACCCTGCTCCAGCATCACCGAATCGCCCGTAACTTCCCGTGCCAGTTCTTCCATCTTGTTCATCATGGTTCTTGCTCCTGCTCAGTGGGTCGAGGTCGAGGATGCGGGCAGCGCGCCCGTTGCGATGTAGCGGAGGTCGAGCCCTACGCCGGGCCGCATCACCTTGAGGATTGCGAAGTCCGCCGCGTTTACAGCGGACTCCGGCAGCGCCGAGCCGAGCAGCACCGCCAGCACAATCATTCGGTCTTGCTCTTCCGCCGTCGCGTGGGGCTTGCCCAGCATCGACAGCAGTTCATCCGCGTCCGCTGCCACTTCGGGCGCAGCGGTCGCCGCCGTCTTCACCAGCTCGGAGAAGATCCTTCCGCATTCGGTCTGGTCATTGTTCGGCGCAGGCTTGTTCAGGAACTGGCTTCCAGCAACCAGCAGCCATTCAGCGTTTGAAGTCATTTCGGGTCCTTCTTAGGAGCGCGGCCAGCTTTGGGCCGCTGAGTGTTCAGAATGTTTCGGAGTTGCCGCGTAGCGCGGTCGATGGCCTTTGCATCACCTTGCAAGGTGCGCAGCGCCAGCAGTTCACGGAAGTAGTCCACCCGGGCCGCGTTCATGGCATCCCAAAGGACGCGAACGCTCGCCGTCAGCGTGCGCAGATCGGGCGCGGTCATGGGATCAAACCCGCCAGCGTGTCGGCTTTGTGCGCCCCGTAACGCTGGAGTAACCCCAGCACCGTTACCGTCAGCAGCGCCAGCCGGTCAGGGCATGCGCCGCCAGCCGCAGCCGGGGAACGCCAAGGAACGCCAGCGAACACCACCGAACGCAGGCGGGCCGTTTTGCTTTTCAGGCGGGCCGCTCGTTCTTTCGAGTCAAAAGAGACAGACTCAGACCCCAATACCCGGGCTCTGCTCCCCTCCCCCATATGGCATAGATATAAGAGGTGTCCGTGTGGCGGGACAGGCGAAGGGGTCAAAAGGGGCCGCATAGCACCGTGGGGCGGTGCAACGGAGAAACCCTCTGTACCGTGGGACGGTGCAGTCATGCTGCCTCCTGTACCGTGGGGCGGTCTAAGGACTCCGTTTTCACAGCAGGCGTGCGCCACTTGTCGTACAGCGCTTCCCGCGACGGTTGCGGCCTCAGCTCCTGATACATGCCACGCCGGAACGTCTCCACCGTGCCCGCGTCGTAGCTGTCGTTTCTCGCCAGCGCGAACCAGGTCAAGGCATACCAACTGGCTTTGTTGGGTCGCTGGCCTTGCACCGTCTGGAACAGCAGCCTTGCGTCTAGAAGCTCCCGCTTCGCCTTCGTCAGCATGTCGTTGGAAGTCCAGCCCAGCTCCTGCATCTTGTTGCGTGAGCAGAGAAGCGTCCCGTTGTTCGCTCCCATGTACTGCCGCGCCAGATCGATCATCAGAGCCCGCGCATGGACCGTCAGGCCGCGATACGCCGGAGAGTCGAGGACCACATGCGGAAGCATGATGAATCGGCCCTCGCTGCGCGAGTCCGCGCCCTTGCGTTTGTTCTTCATGCTTCACCAGTCGCCCCCGCTGCGGTTTGGAGCCGGTCTAGCCATTGCTCCACGTACTCGAGGGAAGGCACCTCAGAAGTCACAGCGCCTGCGGTTAGGAAATAGGCCCATTGCTCGGCATCGTTGCGGGTTGCCCGCAGTTCGACACCGGCCAGCGCTGCGCGCGCTTGGAGCCCAGTAAATTGCTTGGGATCGCACATCAGGCAAGCCCCCATTCAGACGGCGCAGCAGGATCACCGCGCACCGCATATCGGGCAGCACCTGAGAGCCGAAGCCGTCGCCGGTCAAAAGCAGTTCTTGCCCCTCCAGGCTGGCAACTGCAAGCCCATGGCGGGCCATCTGACAGCGCAGGCTTTGCAGCCGGTCGAAATCCCCGCTACAGTGGGGTCCTCCGTCCGCTTGGGTGGGGTGGGTAGCAATCGAAGGGGCCGCGAACTTTGGCGAGGGAGCGGCCCTTTCTCTTTGGTGGGTCAGTTGCATGCGACCTCCCCGCCTTGCTGGCCTTGTGCGGGCTGCTGAGGGGCTTGCCGGGCCATGCTGGCGTCAAGGGCTAGCGGTTCCTCTTTCAAGGTGTAGCGGGCCATCCGTGCATGCGAGTAGCCATCAGCCGCGAAGCCGTCGAATAGCTCCGTCTCGATGATGTAGCCACGTTGCCGCAGACCCCAAATCCGCGCCGATGATTGGTAAATGCCCAGCTTGCGGAAATCGTCCGTGGACTTCGGGCCAGCACGCAGCGCGGCAAGCATGCGGTCTTCCTGCACTTCGGTAGCCGTGCCCCTGCTGCGGATCGCGCGAACGTCCGCCAGCACTCGAGACACCACAGGAGCGGCAAGCGGGGCTTGGCAGTTCGGGCAATTCGTCATTGCGCCACCTCCACGCCCGGGAGCTTGCGCACATCGGAAGTCTTCCAGTGGACGCGGCCACCGATGTAAACAGGCTTAATCGGCCCCTTGCCTTGTCGTGCCCACAGATCGCGGGTAGTGCTTGCTTCGCGGCCCACCAGATAGGCAAGGTGAGCGTTCGGGATGACTTCCCGGGCTTCCTCGCTGATCGGGGGAAAGGTAACAGCGGTCATTTCCACTCCGGGGGACGCACTGGCCTTTTAGGGGCTGCTGACTCACTGCGAATCAGCTTCTTTTCTCGGCGTCTGGAGTGAACGATAGGGATTGCTCTGCACTTCGATAAGACGGTACAGAAACAGGCGAAATGCGCGCTTTCTGTACCCGGTACGGAAACGGCACTTTTTGCCGGTTTCCATACCTCCCCGGCTTTTCTAGCCCTTGCCTCGAGTGAGTCCGGCCCACATGCCGAGGCTAGGCGTTTCGTCGTTGTCCGCCTCTGTAGCGGGCTGCGGAACGGGCTCAGGCTCCGGCTTCGCTTTCCCATGTTCGGACAGTCCGAGCATGCGAATGGTCTTCCTGAGGTTCCCGCTATCGCGGTTTCCGTCAAAGATGCTGACCATGTGGGCAATGAGCGTAGTAGACAGTTCGCCAAAGCGCGCCGCTACTCCGATGATGAGTGCCTCAGTGGTCTTCCGCTTCAACTCCGTCAACTGGTCCGGTTGCTTGCTGTACTCGAAACAAAGCGGCGCAGAAGCTTGACCACGGCATCAGCACTACTGACCGCCTGCCAATCGCATTGAGGGTCTAGCGAGATCGCCGCATTGCCCTTGAAGAAGCGTTGAACGGTTTCAGCAGCCGCTAGCGCCTTCGTTGCCTCTGTCGTTGTCGGATACCTCACCGCGCTAGAGTGCGTGACGAACAAGTGAAATTGCTTAAGCGCAGGGACGAGCGCCCGCAGGAGCTGAAACTCGGCCAAGTCGCCAGCGAATGCCGGGCCGATTTTCCCGCGCTCCGGCACTGCACGGCGTCGCGGTAGCCCTGCTGCCGCAGTAGCCACGCATAGGCGGGCAGATCGGGAAGTTTCAGGCGCAGATTGGCTAGACGTTCGGCTGGGTCGCCACCTAGGTTATGCGCGCCCGGCAGGATCGCGGTTACGTCGCTCTCGAGCGGGTTTGCTGGTGGGTTGCTTAGCCAGCCAACGGGCGCGGGAGGGGCCAGAGCCGAGCGGCAAGAATGCTGATGCGAGGTCCGTCCTCGTCTGCATCCTCTGGCGGCAGCGGTGGGGCTAATAGTGAAGTGCTTCCGAACCTCGGAGGCTTCGGGGCGTCGGCAACGATGGCATGAGCTTCCCGGGCCACCACTTCAAGCGCGTTCCATTCCGTGAAGGTAGGGACGCGAGGCTGCGCATGTAGCGCCGTCGCCTTTCGGGCTTGTCGAATTTTGACCATGCACCCCCGATGCATTTCCCCCGATGTAAGAGCCAAGCGCCAAGATGGCCGGGGGTCCATCCTTTCGGCGGTCGCATCGCTGCGGAACGCCTAGGCACTGGCAAAACCTTGCTACGCAGGCGCGGCCTGGTAGTCTCTGTTATCGATCATGCCTCCTGCGGCATCGACCCTATATCTTGTGCTTGCCCAGCAACGGTCATTGTGACCACCGACAAGCCCTGACATACAACGCACCATGTAGCCGGAGCGTTGGCATGCAGTAGACAAAGCCTGTCGAAACCCTCTCAGCGCGGCCCCTGCAAGCCCTCTAGCCATTCTGCGTTGTAGCCCGCACATCCACTAGGCGTAAGCCGGTGCATTTGCTGTGGTGATGCTGTGGGCAAGTCCTCTTTAGCGGGAAAGCCGCACGCGGCGGGCTTGTTGGTGAAGATGCAGAGTCGCAGCCGTTGAAGTCTTTCAATGTCTCAGGCTAAGCGGATAACTACAAGTTCCATAGATACCTAAGTGCAACCACTGGCCCCCTTGCACTCAGGCCGGTTTGTGGCCCTCCACCGCAGGCAGCGCCTGCCGAAGCTGTCTGATCGCCGCGTACACCTTGCCCGCTTGCTCCCCCTCAGCCCGGCCGAGACACACGGGGCCGCACTCGTTCTCCGCCGGGGTCAGCAGCGCCCGCATCCAGTTGATGACGTAATCCGGGGTTTGCTCCGTCGCCCGGTCCAGCAGCGCTCGGAACGCGAACAAGAGCGCCGGGCGTTGGTTGCGTCCGTGTCATCGGGCGCGTCCTCGCTCGCATTTTCAAAGGTCCGCTGCAACGCCCGGGCCAGCTCCCGGCATTGGGGTAAAGTCGTGAAAGCCATTTGCAATCCTCAAGGTTGTCTGTGGTCAGCGGGCCGGGGTTTTGGCTCCCCAGCTTCCTCCCGGTCCGCGCCAACTTTCCATGCCCTGCAGAAGCCGCCGCAGGGCTTCGCGGTGTCAGTCGTTGTCCTCCCGTGTGAGTCGTTGAAATAGGCGCATCGCCTGCACGGCTGCACGGTCGGGGTTTTCGCGGTAAGCGTCGGTGATGCAAAGTTGGTCCTTGCCGTCCGCATCGACGTAGCCGACGAACAGGCCCCGTACTTCGCCGCGAATCGCCAAGCTCAGAAGAACCTTGAGCAAGCCAAGCGAGTCCTTGAACACAGCGCCCTTTACGTCGAGCCCGCCGACAAGGGCTAGGGTCGGCTTTCCGACCTTGAGCGCCTTACGCATGCTCGCCCCCTTCATCGTCGCCAGCGGTCAGCCCTTCTACCGGCTCCAGCACACGCGAACGCCACACCTGATAGCCCGCGTCCTGCTCCGCCATCGTCACGAACCGTGCGCAGCCCCTGCGGCCGATAGGTGCATAGGCTTGATGGCTGGCATACACCAGCGATTCCCCACCGTGATCGACGCGAAGCAGGTTGACCCGCAAGCCTTCGCCGGTTTCGGTCGCGCCCCAGCCTTGGAAGCCCCAATTTACGGAGCCTTTGAACAGGCCGCAGCGCCGGAAGGTGTCTTCCGTGCCGATCCACAGCCAGCCCCGCATCTCCGCCCCCGGCGGGGGAGGCTTTCATGGTCGCTATGCATCACCAGCAGCCCACGGCTAGCAGCCATCGCGTGAAGGATCTTCGCGTGTGTCGGCAGCAGATGCCAATGCGCCGCGAACGCCTGCGCGAAGCCCCAATCAAGGGACGGCAGGGCCGCTGCATCGGACTTGCCGCCTTCGGCCTTGTCGCCCTCGCTGGAGGCTTCCGGCTCCACTTCGGAGCCGTTGCCCTTCGTGACGTAGACCCGGCCAGTCCCTACCCGCTTCACTTGCAAGTAGTGTTCATCCATCCGGCCGCGAGCGCAGCCGCGCCCGATGCGCTCACCCTTGTAGAAGGTGACAGAGGAAGACTCCGGCACTTGATCCGCCGTGATGATCCCAGCGGCAACCATCGCAGCGATGGTGCCCCGGTATTCAGTCGCCCCGTTGCGCAGCGTGAAAACGTCAACGCCAAGGGCCGCGTTGTGCTTGAAGCAATGTCCGTAGGCCATCACGCACCCCCTGTGCACTGAGACTGCAAGAACGCTTGGAAAGCCTTGTCCAGCCGGGCCGCGTTGGCGGCAGGAAGCGCCCTGTTGCCCACCTTGGAAATGCCCACGTTCTCCAGCCAGATTTGCACTTCCCGGATATGGGCTAAGGCAGCTTCTACGCCGTCACCATCGAAGCGGCAATCTAGTTGCGACTTCCTCTCCGAGTCTTCGCGCTCGCAGCCGGGGGCGTGATCCGCGATGATCCCTTCGACCATACGCAAGCCCATATCAAGCAGCGTGCGCAGGTTTTCGGGGTCGGCGTTATAGGCCGCTTCCTTCTTCTCCTGCGTGTGCTTGCGCTCGGCCTCGATCCGCTGGCGGTCTTCGTCGGCGCGGCGCTTCACTTCGGCGGAGCTGATGCCCTTGGTAACGCCCGTGCGCTTTGCACTGGTGCGATAGATGCGCAGGAAGTTTTCATCCTTCGTCGGCTTCTTCCCGAGGACAACAGCGCCCTTGTAGTAGGTGACGCAGGAGCGGGCCGGGAGTTGTTCGGCAGTGATGACACCGGCAGCAATCAGCGCGTCCGCCGTGCCGCTGTAGTGATCGCTCCGGGGCAGCGGCTCATACGTCACGGCGATTTGGGTTTGTGAGGACTGCATCGCTCAGCCCTCCCGCGAGAAGTTGAACAGTGCGAGCGCGTCCAGCCGTGACGCTCAGCCAGTCGTGCGATGTTCTCGGGGATGCCAGCGAGCCGATGAACAGCACGGGCGGGGAATCGTCTTCCGGTGTGTAGGTCCCGCAGCGCTCCGTAGCGCCGTCATGCTGGAGGATGGGGGCAGCGAGCTTGCTAGCGTCCGCCGCTTGAGTGATGGGGGCCGCAGTGTTACCTGCGACAATGCTGGTAGCCATGATGCACGTTCCTTCCGGGGGTGCGTTGTGGTCAGGGGCTACTTGGTGGGTCCAATCACCTTGCAGCCCCGCTGAAATTCAGTCGTTAAGGCCCATCGTCGGCCTTGCCTCCCTTCTGCACGTAGCGAAAGTGCAAGCGTTGAATCTCCAACGGCAGGGACAGGAAGACTCCTACCCAAGGCGGGATCACATTGACCCCGTTCGCCCAGCGCGAGACAGTCCCCACAGCACAACCGAACGCATCCGCAAAGAACGTCTGCGACCAGCCCAACTCCGCAAGCGCAGCCCGGAACGCCTCTGGCGTCACTTGTTCAGGCGATGCGGATTTGTCTTCCATGCGGTCCAGTATAGACCTAATCTGTTTCTTTGGCGCAATCTCTTTACTAGGGGAAACCTTAGCGGACGGAAACAAAGGCAGTCCGTGGAATCTTTCCGGTAGTTCGCCAGCAGGCAGCGACGACTGAGCGCGGCCGACAGCGCCCGCAAGTCGATCAACCCCCGTAGGAATGACACCAGCCACGGAGGCACCGGCACAGTGCCCGACAGCCAGCGCGTAGGGGCCGCACGGTCTACCGCAACCGGCGGGACAGGTCGGCTTGGCTTAGATTCAGATCGGCCAGAGCTGGCGCAATGTCTCAGGCGACGGCTGCGCGTCGGTGTCGTGCATACTCATCCCGGCAGCATACCTCATCGCTACGGAGGGGTTTCCCTAACGCATCTCTATAGCGCGGCTCTATTGCTCCAGAGAGATACAGCACCCATTATGTCAACTCCCTCCCGGAATCGGCCTCAGAATAGCTTGCCACTAAGACGCTGCTAAGCCGTTGATATTCCAGCCCTTTTAGGGCTGACGCTCCCGGGGCCGAAGCGGTCGGCTTGATTCCCGCTGATATTCTTTCAATCCGCCTCTGTCGCGCCGCGAGTGCCTGTTATGCGCCTGTTATGAGCTTGATAGCAACCTGGCCCGCCGTGACTCTGCGTGACAGCCCGTGACTCTGTGGCACCCGTGCCGGGTGTCACTGGTGACTTTGTGGCAGGGGGTCAGGCCCTGCACTTCCTAGCTCATGTCAGACATTCACGCCTCCTGCACCGACAGGATTTCGCGCGGACCCAAAGGTGGCAGCATCCTTTGGCAAAGGAGCAGGGATGGACAAGCGAAGCAAGGACCGAACAATCATCCTCGCACTTGTCTGTGCCGGCTGCGGCGCGCCGTTTCTCGGCTACTTCAGGCCGTCAGAAAATCGATACTGCTCGAAGCGATGCCACGCGGTGACGAGAGGTGCGACTGCGGAGCAGGATCAGCGCATACGTGAGCTTTACCCGGACCACGCAAACAAGGAGATCGCGTCCATCCTTGGCGTCAGCATCAACTTCGTCCGTAGCGTGTCCGATCGGCTTGGCCTCTTGAAGTCCAACGCGTGGCTGTACGCGCACAACTTGCCACTCCTGCCGGAAAACTCACTTTGAGCGCGAAATCGCGCAACTGCAAAAGCAAATGACCGGGGGTGACCCTGCGTCGCGAACGGGAACTAGCGAATGAACGAGATCCAAACTCAAAGCCAAAGCGACACCGAAAGCCCGAGCCCCGAGGAGCATATAAGCGACGTACGAGCCTTGCTGATCGAGCAGCTACGCGTGGTCAAGCAAGCGCCGATAGCCACGCTCGCGGAGGAGATCAAGCGGGGTCGGGCGATGAGCGAGCTGTCACAGGTGATCGTCAATAGCGCGAAAGTGGAAGTGGAGTACATCCAAGCTGTGAAGGGCGCGTCGGAAAGCACGTTCCTGCAGGAGAAAGAGGAGAAACGGCTCCCGCACATTCCCACCACGCCTCAGAGCCCGCTGCCCTCTGCCGATGCGGTGACGCGGATCGGCCCTCCGAATAACCACCCGTGGCGCGCTGGCATAACTAGGCACCAGTTAAAGGGCTGATGGTTGGCCCGCAGCCGGCGCTTAACGGCGAGCGGCGGCGCGCTTCGCCGTTCGCCAGTCCCAAGGGGCCACCGGCTGAGGATCGGACCACAGACCAGCCCGGGAGACCTTTGCGAGCCCCTCCAGCGCCTGAATGCTGGCATCCGTGCCATAGCGGACGTAGAACCAGGCCATGCCCGCCCTAGCCTGCTCCGCGCTCGCGTCCTTGCCCCTGCACTCAACCCGGGCCACCGTGCGCCCGTAGCGGTCGGTCTTTTCCGGCCGGATCTTTGCAAAGGCCCCGAAGCACAGCGCCGCCAGGAAGCGCGGGAACGGTTGCCGAAGGGTTGCGCCTTCTCCGGCGCGTCCACTTCCGCCAGCCGGATCACTACCTGTCGATATGCGCCGTCGTCCCCGCATCGGGCCTTGAGCGTGTCGCCGTCGCTGATCGCGACCACCGTGCAGAAAGCGGCAGAAATCACGATAGCGCGTATACCAGCCGGTATCCAGTTGCGCACCAGGCAGCGAACCACAAGCCAAGCGGGAAGACGGCGTTGACCCCCACCGGATGAAAGAGAAAGGGATACGTAAAGGCTAGAACGCGGGTACGGGCGACATAGCACCTATCAAGACTGACCTCAACTTGAAAGTTCGCCTCTTGATTGACAGGACGCACGTCTTCCTCCCCAGTCTCAAACCTTCCTTCAAGAGAATAGATGACCTTCCGCCAGCCGACCGAGCCTTGGAGCTTAGGGGTCGAAGTCATGACAAACGGTTCTGGATTGGGCACCAAGTTGCGGGGAAACATAAAGACCGTTGATTGCTGGGGATTCCTTGCCCAACGCGCTGCCAGAAGCGGAATTGCGTCCTCTCTGTAGCCCGCCAAAAGCCGTTCCTTGGCAACTTGATAGTAGAGCGAAGTACTGCCCTGCCCATCGCTGGACATCAGGTATCGAACTAACAAATACCCCAGGACAGTGACTGCTACCGCCAACAATCGCTCTGGAGCGGGAGCATTTCCGGCGCCTAGCAACTGCTGCAATAAAACGGATGCGGGAAGATCCAAATAAGCGCTGGCGAGAGTGCCCGCACTGAAAACGACCAGATTGCGGCGCGTCTTATCGTCATCATCAGTCAAGCGAAGCCCCCTGCGATGCGGAAATCAATTGCAGACGATGCGCCTGCGGAGTGAACTTTATCCCGGCCTGTTCCAGCATCCACGCTTCTATCTTGTCGTGCCATACCCGCAGCAGATCGACGGGACGGCGGACGTAGTTTTGCTCCCGAATGCCCTGCGGGGCGTGCCCCTGAATTTGTGCCGCAATGCCTGCCGGAGTCTCCACCCATTCCGACAGCGTAGCGAAGGATCTCCGCAGCCCCTGCAGCGTCACCACCGGCAGACCCGCCGCCTTGCATGCGGAGTCGTGCGCGTCCCCGTGCTCAACGAGTTTGCCGCTGGCACTCTTCGGGCTTGAGAACACCCATTCATTGCGCCGAGGAAGCGCCGCCAGTAGGTGCGCGGTGTAGGGCGTCATCGGGATTGTTCGATCCCCCTCCACCTTGTCACGAATGCTGATCGTCCGCCACTGGAAATTAAGGTCTTCCCACTTGAGCGCCAGCGGTTCATTGGGTCGAGGTCCGTTCAGCAGCATGAATTGCAGGTAAGCGGCAATCACCGAATTAGGCAGCGCCTGCACCGCAGAGAACCACGCGGGGAGTTGTTCCTTCTGTAGAACCACGTTCCGCCGCTCCGCATCGCCCAACTTTTCCCGGATGCGCTTGCTCTTTGCCGCGTCGGTCTTCGCCGCTTCCCGGTAGTCCTTCTGCGTTGCGCACCAGCCTAGGAAGGCTTTGACCAGCCGCAGCCCCGGGCGAGCCCTTGCCGGTCGCGTAGCTGCCTGCTTCGCCGCCCACAGCTCCAGGCGTTCGGAGTCGAGGTCCGACAGCTTCAACGGCATCAGTTCGGCCAGCGGCCCGGCAATCGTCGGCCCCTCGCCGCGCTTCTTCTTGCTGCCGCCCGCATGCGTTAGTGCTTCATGGTCCGCGTAGTGTCGAGCGCCCCAATGCGCTTTTCTGTCGGCCGTAGATCGCCCGGCTTCACCTACGGTAACGGCTTGCCGTCGCCCATCCGCCCGTGTTGCATGGTCCGCCGCCTGCACTTCCGCCCGCACCATCCGGGGATCGCGGCCAGCATCGATGATCGATTGCAGCCGCCGCGCCTCTTCCCGCGCTCCGGCCTGCACCACCTTTCCGCCAGCCCCTACCCGATCCATGCGGTTGCTCAGCGGCCAAACGTCCGCCGCGCCTATCGTGATGCGTAGCGCCTTGCCCATGAAGCGGCTTTGAAAGATGAACGACCGCGCACCGCCAGCCGTGGCGCGAAGCCCGAGCCCGGGCGTGTCGGTGTCCCACAGGAATGCTTGATCCTTGCCGGGCGGACAGGTGAAGCCTTCCACCTTTGGAGCCGTGAGTCTCACCTTAGCCATAGTCGCCCCCGCTTCCATGTAAGCGCCCATGTAAGCACTTTCGCTCGGCATTCATGGGGCCAGATCGGTGCAGCCGTCGCCGGGTTGGCAGGCTTTCCCCTCTGTGGGAGCTATTCTATGGGTATTGCTCGGCACCGCTCGGCGCGTTTACCTCAGGACTGTTAATCCGTAGGTCCCCGGTTCGAGCCCGGTCGAGGAGCCAAAAAATGAAGGGGCTGCGTGCAAACGCAGCCCCTTTTCCTTTGGCGCGGCCGTCACTCCAGCACGAGCACGCCGTCGCCGGAACGCGCCGTCGCGGCCGTTCGAAAGATGAAGTCGCAGTCGGGCGCGTCCTGGTCGAGGATGGTCATCGAGAAGCCCGGTCTTCGACATCGGCGGCCAGCTCATGCACTTGCTGGTAGCTGTCGACCCGCGCGGACAGCAACTCGCAGCCGCTCGCATCCGGAAGCAGATGGACCAGCCCGGACCGTTCCCGGCCGAGCTTTCGCGCACGACGCGAAGCGCCTTTTCGAGTCGCGGCAAAAGAGGCTTGCGTGGCGCGGGTGCGCCTTGGGTCGGTTCGGTGCGAGGTGGCATGCGGCGTCCGTTGGTACTGCCCACGCATTGTGGAGACCGTGCTCGGGTTTGTGGGCCGACGCCTACAAAGGCACCCGCATTCTTCCTACTAAAGCAAAAAGTCCACACTTCCATATGAGCAAGCGACCGAGCAGCTTGTCGCCACCGGCTGGACATGGAGGTGTACCAGTCGGTGAGCCGGCAAGTCGATCACATGCGCCTGCTATGCGCCTCGCTGCCGCAGGTATCGCGCGGCACGCGCATGCCATCCGGCTGCTGCGCGAGAAATGCGTCTGGCTGTTCAGCCGGGCCGAAAGCTAGGCGCCGGCATTCCCGCGCGAGGCATCCTGCACGAGTTGCGTGCGCAGCACGCTTGCCTCTTCGCGCATCACCTGCAGGTGCCGGGTCCAGAGCGGATAGGTGGGGTCGGAAGGCCCGGGCCCCGGCTGGGCTTCGTACTCCCGCAGCTTCCCTTCCGGGAGCTGCAGCGCCCGCAACGTCTCCGCCTTGTCATGGTACATGCCGCATTGTCGACCAGCTTCGTCACCGCCGTGTGGCGAAAGGTCGGCATCGCGTGAAGAGCGTCGCTGTTTGCGCCGCTTCGCGCTTCAGGGGCGGGCGGTGGCGGGTTCCGGCGCGACCGAGGGCCGCCGCCGGGCGCCGTCGACATTCACCAGCCGATTGACCATGAAGGTCCCGCTGCACACCTGCGCATGCTCCGAGAACCACACGCAGTACGCGAGGTCGCGGCTCAGCGCCGACAGCAGCATGACGGGGCCGCCGGTGTCCTGCATCACCAGCGCGCCCTGCGCCAGGCGCGGCGGGCCGGCAAGGGTCGCAGCGCCACTTTGTGGGCCGCGGCGTCGGCGGCCGCGAGCAGGTCGGGATGGGCGCCCTCCTGCCGGAACACGAAGTCGCACCCGCTTTCGCCATCGAGGATGGTGAGCGAGAACCCCGGCCGGCCACTTCGCGCGCGAGGTCGTCGACCTGCCGGTAGCTGCCCAGCGTGAAGGAGACGAGCAGGTGCTCGTGTTCGTCGCGGAAGCCTACCGACCAGCCCGGCCCGCGCGCCGGCGAGGCCAGCCGGACCCGCTCGAACGCCTGGATGATCGCGAGCAATGCCTGCTTCCGGTCCTGCATGATTGCAATTGTACGAACACACCAGGGGCCTCGGGGTGCGCTACTTGGCTCCAGCGATGTCCTTGCGGCGAAGGATGGTGGCGCGGCGCTCGTCTTCCTTGTACGCGTAGCCGCGCTCCTGGTTGCGCCAGTGCCCAGCCACAGCATGTTGCTGGAGATCGCGTCGTGGTCGGTCGGGGAAAAGGCGCGCTCGTACGTGCTGACGACGCCGCGGTAGCTGGCCGACGGGTTCTCCAGCGCCTTCTTCAGGCCCGCGGACGTGAGGTCGTTCTTCGCATCGAACATGGCGCGCAGCAGCAGGTGCACGGCGTCGTAGGTCTGCGCGGCGGACATCATCGAACCGATCGGGCTTTCCTTGCTGATCTTGGCGTAGTTGCGCAGGAAGCTGCCGTTGCGTTCGGGGAACACGTTGGGCAGCACCGTCTGCACCATCAGCGCGCCGTCGACCTTGCCGCCGGACACGGTGTACGCCGATGCATGCGACAGGCCCCGGGGGCCGAACTGCGGCACTTTCCAGCCGACGTTGGCCCGGCTGGCGGAGATGACGCCCTCTTCCGGGCCCACCGTCCAGCCGATCAGCGAGTCGGCGCCGGAGGCCTTGAGCTGCTTCATTTCCTCGTCGAGCGTGGTCACGCCCACCTTGAAGCGCACCACGGCATGCGGCTTGAGCTTGGCGCGCGCGAGCGCCGCTTCCGTGTCCTTGAGCCCGAGGTCGCCGTAGCCGGAGGTGTCGACCAGCAACGCGACCTTGTTCAATCCGCGCTTGACGATCTCGTCCACCGGGAACTGCGTCTGCAGTTCGTCGCGGGCCGACGTGCGGAAGATGAAGCTTTCGGCGGGCGGGTACTTGGCCGTGATGGCGGTGCCCGTGGCGCAGGTCACCATCAGCACGTGCTTGTTCTGCTGGAAGACGTCGAGCGCCTTCATCGCCACGCCGCTGTTGCAGAAGCCGATGGTGGCGGTGACCTTCTCCTTCTGCACCAGTTCCTGCGCGTGCTTCAGGCCTTCGTCGGGGCTGGCCTTGTCGTCGCGCACCACCAGTTCGAGCGGTCGGCCCGGTAGCCGCCCACCTGTTGATCTCGGTGACGGCCACTTCGGCGCCGATGCGCGCGCTGTTGCCCATGTCGGCCGAACCACCGGTCAGGGGAAGATGAGGCCGATGCGGATCGGGTTCGCCGCGCCGGGAGCCGGCGCCCGGGCAGCGGCGGAGAGCGAGAGCGTGGCAAGCACGGTTGCCGGGATGCACGTCGAAAGTTTCATGGTCCCTGCATGGATGAGTACGGTTGACTCATCATCCCTGCTTAGGCACCTGCCCTACAGAGGGTTTTCCACGAAACATCGAGTTACAAGTAGCTCTTTAGTCGTCGCGCCAGACCAGGCGGATCTCCATCTGTCGGAAAACGGGGTTGTTGATCCGTTCCGTTTCCCCGGCGTCTTCGGCAACACCAGGGGCGCGACCGGGCCGCCGCGGCGAGGTAAGGCACCACGCTCTGCGCGCCCCGCCCCCACCGGCGACCGGCAGGCGGCAGGCTGGTGTGCTGGGGACCGTGCGTTCGATGGGCCATCGATGCCAGTGTGGCACAACCCTCCGGCGCCGAAACCCCTGGCGCGGCTCAGGCGGTCAGGAGCAAGGCCAAGCCGGTCCAGGCCAGCAGCGACACGCCGCCGGTCACCCACCATCCCACGGCGCCCGGGGCGTCCTCGTCGTAGGCGCCTCCCCCGCATGGGTGGCGATGTCGACCAGCGTATGCGCGGAATCGTCGGACATGGGGGCTCCTTCGCGGTTGCCGTGCATGGTGGAAGCGCCAACAGCGCACGCGTGTCGGATGGATCCTTCGCGCGGCGTCGTCCGCGACCGGCGTCCCGCTCGCAAGGGCGGCGTCCTACAAGCGCGCCGCACGCAGTCCGACAAGCTCGTGCACGCTCAGCGATACCGTGCTGGCTGTGGAGGATCCGCACGCATGCCGAAGAAGTTACACACCATCCCGGTCCAGCTGGCCGCCCGCGGCGCCGAGCGGCGCGCGGCCGAGCGCGTGCAGGCGGAAATGCCGATCTCCATCGCCGGGCGCGAAGGCATCACGAGCGACCTCAGCGCCAACGGGCTGTCGTTCATCGCGGAACAGCCTTACGAAATCGGAGCCTGCGTCGAGGTGGTCATCGAGTACCTGCTGGACGGGCACCAGTACCCCTTGCACTGCCAGGCCGAAGTGGTGCGCGTGCGGCCTGCGCCCGGCGGGTATGCGGTGGGCGCGCGGCTGACGCCGCAATCGCAGGCGCTGCTCGAGGTGCCGCCCGAAGGCGCACGGGATTCCAGCGGACTCTAGGCGGCGTTGGCGGCCTGCGGCTGCGGCACCGCGACGGCGACGATCTCCGCCGTCTCCTCGCCGGCGAAGAACGGCGCCAGCAGTCGCGCGCCCACGCCGATGCGGGCGCCCTGCTCTTCGAGGCGCACCACCTTGGCTTCGCACAGCATGTGGTGCGTCTGCCCGTACAGGTTGAACTCGAGCGTGAAGTTCACGAGCGCGCCGAGTTGCTGCGGGATGTCGGTCTCGAAGTAGATGCCCTGCGCGCTGATGTTGAAGGTGCGCCCGTGCGCGCCGTCGATGCGCACCGGCAAGTCGGTCTCGAAGCGCACCGCCGCGCGGTGGTCGGCACCACTATCTGCTTCGTTGCTGGTCGTGTTCTGCATGGCATCTCCCTCGGCTGCTACACACTAGTGCCGACACTGCAGGGCTTGCTGTAGGCGCGGCCTTGCGGCGTCTGTCGGACAAGCCCCACGCGGCCCGGGAAAGCTTCGCGGCGGGAGAGAATGCGGGCGATGCACCTGCCCCGGCTGAAACCCGGCGACCCCTTCCCGGACACCGCGCGGGCCTGGGACGACCGGCAGCCGGCGCCCGGGCTGCTGGCCGCCGGCGGCGCGCTCGACGTCGACACGCTGCAGCGCGCTTACCGTGCCGGGATCTTCCCGTGGTTCAGCGAGGGCCAGCCCATCCTGTGGTGGAGCACCGATCCGCGGATGGTGCTCTTCACCGACGCGTTCCGCCTGCACCGCTCGCTGCGCAAGACGCTGGCGCGCTTCATCGCCGATCCGCATTGCGAGATCCGCTTCGACTCCGCTTTCGACAAGGTGATCGCCGCCTGCGCCACCAGCGACCGGCCGGGCCAGTCGGGCACCGGATCGTGCCGCCGATGGTGCGCGCCTACCGCGCGTTCCATCGCGCCGGCTTCGCGCACAGCGTGGAGACCTGGATCGGCGGCGAACTGGTGGGCGGGCTGTACTGCGTGAAGATCGGCCGCGCGGTCTTCGGCGAATCGATGTTCACGCGCGTGCCCGACGCCTCGAAGATCGCGCTCGCGGCGCTGGTCGCGTGGTGCCGCCAGGCCGGTGTGGCCATGGTCGACTGCCAGCAGAACACGCGGCACCTGGCTTCGCTCGGCGCGCGCGAGATACCGCGGCAGCAATTTGTGGAACATGTCGCGCGCGAGGCCGCGCGCGACCCTGTCGCCTGGCGGTTCGAGCCCGTATACTGGAATTCACTCCTGCCGCATCCCACAACCGCGTGACGCACCTCAAGGACCTCCCGCTCCAGACGCTGCAGTTCTACGCGACGGCGCCCTACCCGTGCAGCTACCTGCCGGGCAAGCAGGCCCGGTCGCAGGTGGCCACGCCCAGCCACCTGATCCACAACGACGCGTACTCCGACCTCGTCACCAGCGGCTTCCGGCGCAGCGGCATGTTCACGTACCGGCCGTATTGCGACGGCTGCCGAGCCTGCGTGCCGCTGCGCGTGCTGGTCGACAAGTTTGAACCGGGCCGCAGCCAGCGCCGCGCGTGGACGAAGCACGGCAACCTGCAGGCGCGCGTGCTCAAGCTGTGCTTCGTACCCGAGCACTACCATCTGTACCTGCGCTATCAGACCGGCCGCCATGCCGGCGGCGGCATGGACCACGACAGCATCGACCAGTACACGCAGTTCCTGCTGCAAAGCCGCGTCAACTCGCGGCTGGTCGAATTCCGCGACACATTGCCCGACGGCAGCGCGGGCGCCCTGCGCATGGTGTCCATCCTCGACGTGCTCAACGACGGCATCTCGGCGGTCTACACGTTCTACGAACCCGACGAAGGCGCGAGCTACGGCACGTACAGCGTGCTGTGGCAGATCGACCAGCGCGCAAGCTGCAGCTGCCGCACGTCTACCTTGGCTACTGGATCGGCGAGAGCCCCAAGATGAACTACAAGGCGCGCTTCCATCCGCACGAGGTGCTGCGCGACGGGCAGTGGGTTCCGGGTGACGCTTCCGAGGGGTGACTTCCGGCGCCGCGAGCGCCCGCTGATTTCACCAAGTAAAATATGGGCGGAGGTTCTCGCCCATGCGCAAGAAAGATTCGTCGGCTCCGGCCACCCCCACGATCCGGGTGATCGAACGCATGTTCGCGTTGATCGACGTGCTGGCATCGCGCGAGGATGCCGTCTCGCTCAAGGAGATCAGCGAGAAGACGGGCCTGCATCCGTCCACCACGCACCGCATCCTGAACGACCTCGCCACCGGCCGTTTCGTCGACCGGCCCGAGGCGGGCAGCTACCGCCCGGGCATGCGCCTGCTCGAACTGGGCAACCTGGTGAAGGCGCGCCTGAACGTGCGCGACGCCGCCCTGCTCCCGATGCGCGAACTGCACAAGCAGATCCAGCAGCCGGTGAACCTGAGCGTTCGGCAAGGCGACGAGATCGTCTACGTGGAACGCGCGTACAGCGAGCGCTCGGGCATGCAGGTGGTGCGCGCCATCGGCGGCCGCGCGCCCCTGCACCTCACTTCCACCGGCAAGCTCTTCCTCGCCGCCGACGACGCGCAGCGCGTGCGCGCGTATGCCGCACGCGCACGGGCCGGCGGGCCACACCAAGAACAGCATCACTCAGCTGCCGGTGCTGGAGCGCGAACTGGGCAAGGCGCGCCAGTACGGCATCGCCCGCGACAACGAGGAGCTGGAACTCGGCGTGCGCTGCATGGCCGCCGGCATCTACGACGACCAGGCGCGGCTGGTGGCGGGCCTGTCGATCTCCGCGCCGGCCGACCGGCTGGACGAAGCGTGGCTGGGCAAGTTGCAGACGACGGCCAATGAGATTTCCGCCGCGCTGGGCCACAAGCCGCCGCCGGCCAGTCAGCGCCTCGCGGCCTGAGCGCACCAGTGAAAAAGGCCCCGCGAGGGGCCTTTTGCATGGGCGGCGAAGATCAGCCGTTCACTTGCCGGATGACGGTGTTGCCGCCGTTCGGAAGCCCCGTCGGCAGCGCGCCGGGCATACCGCCGGGCACGTGGGTTTCGACCCACTTGCGCACGCGCTCCGCGTCGCCGATGCGGCTCAGCTTGCCGGCCGAATCCGGGAAGACCATGATCAGCTTGCGTCCCGAGACCTTGGCCTGCATCACCAGGCACTGGCCCGCTTCGGAGATGTAGCCGGTCTTCTGCAGGCCGATCTCCCATTCGGGGTTCTTCACGAGGCGGTTGGTGTTGCGGTACTGCAGCGTGCGGTTGCCGACCGCCACTTCGTAGCCGTGCGACGTGGACAGCTCGCGCAGCATCGAATCGTTCGAAGCGGTGCTGACGAGGCGGGCCAGGTCCTTGGCGCTGGACTGGTTGCGGCTCGACAGGCCGGTGGGTTCGACATAGCGCGTGTCGCGCATGCCGAGCAGCTGCGCGCGGGCGTTCATCGCCTCGACGAAGGCGTTCATGCCGCCCGGATAGGTGCGGCCCAGCGCGTGCGCCGCGCGGTTCTCGCTGGACATCAGCGCCAGGTGCATCAGCTCGCCGCGGGTCAGCGTGGTGCCGACCTTCAGGCGCGAGCTGCTGCCCTTTTCGGTGTCGACGTCGTCCTCCGTGATGGTGACGGCTTCGTCCATCGGCAGGCGGGCTTCGCTGATGATCAGGCCGGTCATCAGCTTGGTGAGCGACGCGATCGGCAGCACGGCCGAATCGTTCTTGCTCAGCAGCACTTCGCTGGTGTCCTGGTCGATCACCGGGCGACGCTGGACTTGAGGTCGAGGTCGTCCTGCGTCGCGTTCAGGCCCGCGATGTGCCCGAACGACAGCCGCGGCGGCGTCGCGGCGCGCACCACGCTTTCGCGGCGGGATTTGGTAACGAAGGATTTGCCGGCCCGGGCCTTCTTGACGACGGTCGGCTCGGCTTTCTTGGCGACGCGGCGGCCTTCGCCTGCCCCTGCGGTCGAGGGTGCCAAGGCCAGTGCCAAAAGAGCCACTGCAATGGTGTGTGCGAAACGTTTCAAGGTTCGGTCACTCCTGTGCTCCCGGTGCGTAGGAAACAACTGACACGCACCGTGGAAGACCAGAGTGTACTTCGGCCTTGTACTTCGCGCCGCAAAAGTTACACAAATCAAGGACTTAGGACGGCAACCTCATGCCGCCCGGCCCGTGAATTTGTCCTACCCCTGCGCCGCGACCCGGTCGGCCTTGCTCTGCAGCTTGTTCAGCGCGCTGAGGTACGCCTTGGCCGAAGCGACCACGATGTCGGGGTCGGCGCCGACGCCGTTGACCACCCGGCCCGAGTTCTGCAGCCGCACCGTCACCTCGCCCCGGCTCTCGGTGGAGCCGCTGATGGCGTTGACCGAATACAGCACCATTTCGGCGCCGCTCTTGACGTGGCTTTCGATCGCCTTGAGCGACGCATCGACGGGCCCGTTGCCGTCGGACGCCCCGCGCACTTCCTTGCCGCCTGCCGAGAACACGACTTCGGCGTGCGGACGCTCGCCGGTCTCGCTGTGTTGCCGCAGCGAGACGAGGCGGTAGGTTTCCTGTTCGTGTGTTACAGCTTCGTCGCTGACGAGCGCGAGGATGTCCTCGTCGAAGATGTCGCTCTTGCGGTCGGCGAGCTCCTTGAACTTGGCGAAGGCGGCGTTGATGTCGGCTTCGCTTTCGAGCTGCACGCCGAGCTCCTGCAGGCGCGCCTTGAACGCGTTGCGGCCCGACAGCTTGCCCAGCACGATCTTGTTGGCCGACCAGCCCACGTCTTCGGCGCGCATGATCTCGTAGGTGTCGCGCGCCTTGAGCACGCCGTCCTGGTGGATGCCGCTGGCGTGGGCGAACGCGTTGGCGCCCACCACGGCCTTGTTCGGCTGCACCACGAAGCCGGTGGTCTGGCTGACCATGCGGCTCGCCGCCACGATGTGCTTCGTGTCGATGTTCAGCGCGAGGCCGAAGTAGTCGCGCCGCGTCTTCACCGCCATCACGATCTCTTCGAGCGAGCAGTTGCCCGCGCGCTCGCCCAGCCGTTGATCGTGCACTCCACCGGCGCGCGCCGCCGATCTTCACGCCGGCCAGCGAATTGGCCACGGCCATGCCGAGGTCGTTGTGGCAGTGCACCGACCAGATCGCCTTGTCGGAGTTGGGCACGCGCTCGCGCAGCGTGCGGATGAACTCGCCGTACAGCTCGGGCACCGCGTAGCCCACGGTGTCGGGCACGTTGATGGTGGTGGCGCCCTCGGCGATTACCGCCTCCAGCACGCGGCAGAGGAAGTCCATCTCGCTGCGATAGCCGTCCTCGGGCGAGAACTCGATGTCGCCGCACAGGTTGCGCGCGAAGCGCACGGCCTGCTTCGCCTGCTCCAGCACCTGCTCGGGCGACATGCGCAGCTTCTTTTCCATGTGCAGCGGCGACGTCGCGATGAAGGTGTGGATGCGGGAGCGGGCGGCGTCCTTCAAGGCTTCGGCGGCGCGGGAAATGTCGCGGTCGTTGGCGCGCGAGAGGCCGCACACCGTCGAATCCTTGATCGCGCGGGCGATGGTCTGCACCGCCTCGAAGTCGCCGTTGGAACTGGCGGGGAAGCCGGCTTCGATCACGTCCACCTTCAGGCGCTCGAGCTGCGCGCGATGCGCAGCTTCTCGTCCCCTCGGTCATGGACGCGCCCGGCGACTGTTCGCCGTCGCGCAAGGTGGTGTCGAAGATGATCAGCTGGTCTGCCATGTGGATTCCTTTTCGTTGCTGGCGTAGCCCGCGCGCTGCAGGCCCGACACGATCGCCTTGAGCGAGGCCGAGACGATATTGGCGTCGGAGCCGACGCCGAACAGGGTGCGCTCGCCGACGCGGAGTTCGAGGTAGGCGACGGCCCCGGCGTCGGCGCCCGAGGCGACGGCGTGCTCATGGTAGTCGAGCACGCGGATGCTCTGCCCGGTGGCGCGACTGAGGCCCTGCACGAAGGCGTCGATCGGGCCGTTGCCCTCGCCACGCACTTCCATCTTGCGGCCGCCGACGTCGACGTCCGCCGACAGCGTCACCGTGCCGCCGCCCGCGCCTTCCAGCACTGGTGCGCCACGCCGGCCTGGCCGACGCGGTACTCGCGCTGGAAGAGGTCCCACAGGTCCTGCGCTGAGCTCCTTGCCGCTCGCGTCCATCACGGCCTGCACGGCCTGGCTGAATTCGATCTGCAGGCGGCGCGGCAGCTCGAGCCCGTACTCGGCTTCCAGCAGGTACGAGATGCCGCCCTTGCCCGACTGGCTGTTGACGCGGATCACGGCCTCGTAGCTGCGGCCGAGGTCCTTCGGGTCCAGCGGCAGGTAGGGCATGTCCCAGATGTCGCTTTCCTTGCGGGCCGAGAAGGCTTTCTTGATCGCGTCCTGTGCGAGCCCGAGAACGAGGTGTAGACCAGGTCGCCGACATAGGGATGGCGCGGATGCACGGGGATCTGGTTGCAGTGTTCGACGGTGCGGCGGATCTCGTCGATGTCGGAGAAGTCGAGCCCCGGGTGCACGCCCCGGCTGTACATGTTGAGCGCGACGTTCACCAGGTCGAGGTTGCCGGTGCGCTCGCCGTTGCCGAACAGGCAGCCTTCGAGGCGGTCCGCGCCGGCCATCACGGCGAACTCGCGGCGGCGGTGCCCGTGCCGCGGTCGTTGTGCGGGTGCACCGACAGCACGATGGCGTCGCGCCGCGCGAGGTGGCGGTGCATCCACTCGATCATGTCCGCGAAGATGTTGGGCGTGGAGTGCTCCACCGTCGACGGCAGGTTGACGATGCACTTGCGCTGCGGCGTGGGCGCCCAGACTTCGGTCACCGCATCGACGACGCGCTTGGCGAAGGGCAGTTCGGTGCCGGAGAACATCTCGGGCGAATACTGGAAGATCCACTCGGTGGCGGGCTGCTGCGCCGCCAGCTCCCTGAACAGCCGCGCCTGCGAGGTGGCGAGTTCGACGATGCCGTCTTCGTCGAGGCCCAGCACCACCTTGCGCATCACCGGCGCGGTGGCGTTGTACAGGTGGACGATCGCGCGGCGCGCGCCCTGCAGCGCCTCGAACGTGCGGCGGATGAGGGGCTCGCGCGCCTGCGTCAGCACCGGATGGTCACGTCGCCGGGAATCAGGTCCTCGTCGATCAGCTTGCGCAGGAAGTCGAACTCCACCTGCGAGGCGGAGGGGAAGCCGACCTCGATCTCCTTGAAGCCGATCTCCACCAGCGCACGGAACATGCGCAGCTTGCGCGGGATGTCCATGGGCTCGATCAGCGCCTGTTGCCGTCGCGCAGGTCGACGCTGCACCACACGGGAGGCTTCGTGATCACGGCGTCGGGCCGTGCGGTCCCGCAGCGCCACCGGGGCGAACGGGCGGTACTTGGTGGCGGGGTTCTTCAACATCGGCATGGTGGATCTCGGTGGTGGTTCAGGAAACCCGCAGCCCCAATGAAAAACGGCCCGCTGCAGGTGCAAACGGGCCGTCGACTGGGAAAATGCGCGCGCGCTTTACCGTCTCCGCCCGTGGGGAGATAGCAGTAGGGCCAGCGCAATTCGGTTCATGTGGATCACTTTATCACAGCCCTACCGGTGGAGTCCACTTTCCTCTGGCTCGTCCGTGGAGGTACTGATCATGCTGGCGCGTTGCCCCTTGGCCTTGCGCCAGCCGTAGATGACGTAGCCCGAGAGACCATACGCGACGAAGATCGCGAACAGCACCACCGGCGGATGGATGTTGATGACGGCGATGCCGAGCGCGATCAGCACGATCACGGCGAAGGGCACGCTCTTCTTCATCTGGATGTCCTTGAAGCTGTAGAACGGCACGTTGGTCACCATCGTCAGGCCGGCATAGAGCGAGAGGCCGAACATGATCCACGTGACGTCGTAGGGCTTCACTTCGTATTCGGTCATCAGCCAGATGAAGCCGGCCACCAGTGCGGCGGCCGCCGGCGAAGGCAGGCCCCGGAAGTAGCGCTTGTCGACCACGGCCGTGTTGACGTTGAAGCGCGCGAGGCGCAGCGCGGCGCAGGCGCAATAGACGAAGGCGGCGATCCACCCCCAGCGGCCGAGGCCCTTGAGCGACCATTCGTAGGCGATCAGCGCGGGCGCTGCGCCGAAGGACACCATGTCGGACAGCGAATCCATCTGTTCGCCGAACGCGCTCTGCGTGTTGGTCATGCGGGCGACGCGGCCGTCGAGGCTGTCGAGCACCATCGCGCAGAACACGCCGGCGGCGGCCAGGTCGAAGCGGCCGTTCATGGCCATCACCACCGCATAGAAGCCGCCGAACAGCGCGGCCAGCGTGAAGAGGTTGGGCAGGACGTAGATGCCCTTGCGACGCTTGCGCGGCAACGTGCCGTCGGTGAAGGCGTCGGGCTGGGTGTCGTGTCCGTCGTGCATGGTCCGAGTGTAAGGGTTGCGGCAGGCAGCAAAAAGGCCGCCCGGGGGCGGCCTTCGCTGCGCGTGCGTGCGCTCAGTTGCGGGTCTGGTCGACCAGCTTGTTCTTCTTGATCCAGGGCATCATGGCGCGCAGCTGTTCGCCGACCACTTCGATCTGGTGCGCCGCGCCGATGCGGCGGCGGCTGATCAGCGTGGGCTGGCCGGCCGTGGCTTCGAGCACGAAGCTCTTGGCGTACTCGCCGGTCTGGATGTCCTTGAGCACCTGCTTCATGACCTTCTTGGTCTCGTCGGTCACGATGCGGGGGCCCGTGACGTACTCGCCGTACTCGGCGTTGTTCGAGATCGAGTAGTTCATGTTCGCGATGCCGCCTTCGTAGATCAGGTCCACGATCAGCTTGAGCTCGTGCAGGCACTCGAAGTACGCCATCTCGGGCGCGTAGCCGGCTTCCACCAGCGTCTCGAAGCCGGCCTTGATCAGTTCGACGGTGCCGCCGCACAGCACGGCCTGCTCGCCGAACAGGTCGGTTTCGGTCTCTTCGCGGAAGTTGGTCTCGATGATGCCGGCCTTGCCGCCGCCGTTGGCCATCGCGTACGACAGGGCCAGGTCGCGGGCCTTGCCCGACTTGTCGGCATGCACGGCCACCGGTGGGGCACGCCGCCGCCCTGCGCGTAGGTGCTGCGCACGGTGTGGCCGGGGGCCTTGGGCGCAACCATCCAGACGTCGAGGTCGGCGCGCGGCTGCACGAAGCCGTAGTGCACGTTGAAGCCGTGCGCGAACACCAGCGAGGCGCCCTGCTTGATGTTGGGGGCCACATCGTTCTTGTAGACGTTGGCGATCTGCTCGTCGGGCAGCAGGATCATCACGACGTCGGCGGACTTCACGGCTTCGGCGACTTCGGCGACCTTCAGGCCGGCCTTGCCGACCTTGTCCCGGATGATGCGCCGCCCTTGCGAAGGCCGACCACGACCTTGACGCCGCTGTCGTTCAGGTTCTGCGCGTGCGCATGGCCCTGCGAGCCGTAGCCGATGATGGCGACGGTCTTGCCCTTGATCAGGCTCAGGTCGCAGTCCTTGTCGTAATAAACCTTCATGGTCTCTCTCCGTTGGGTGAAATTGTTCAAACGCGCAGGATGCGCTCGCCGCGGCCGATGCCGCTGGCGCCGGTGCGCACCGTCTCCGAGGATCGCGCTGCGGTCGATGGCGACCAGAAAGCGTCGTTCTTGGATTGGTCGCCGGTGAGCTCGATGGTGTAGCTCTTCTCGGTCACGTCGATGATGCGGCCGCGGAAGATGTCCGCCATGCGCTTCATCTCCTCGCGCTCCTTGCCCACCGCGCGCACCTTCACCATCATGAGCTCGCGCTCGGTGTAGCTGCCTTCGGTGAGGTCGACCACCTTCACCACCTCGATCAGGCGGTTCAGGTGCTTGGTGATCTGCTCGATGACGTCGTCCGACCCGGCGGTCGTGATCGTCATGCGCGACAGCGACGGATCTTCCGTCGGGGCCACGGTGAGCGACTCGATGTTGTAGCCGCGGGCCGAGAACAGGCCCACGACGCGGGAAAGTGCGCCGGGTTCGTTTTCCAGCAGCACGGCAATGATGTGTTTCATGTGATTCCTCTTTTCGCCGCCCTCCCCCGCACCGGTAAGTGCGGGGCTTGGCGGGCAATAGATTCGTCTTGGGGAAAAATTTCTTTGAACGCAGAAGTCGCAGAAGTGGAGAAAAGACTCGCAGAAAAAAATTTTGAATTCTCTTTTCTGCGACTTCTGCGCATCCTCTGCGCCCTCTGCGTTCAAAGGCTGTTTGACTTCAAAGGTCCTCGCTGCCCAGCAGCATCTCCGTGATGCCCTGCCCCGCCTTCACCATCGGCCACACGTTTTCGGTGGGGTCGGTGCGGAAGTCCATGAACACCGTGCGGTCCTTGAGCTTGCGCGCTTCGCGCAGCGCCGGCTCGACGTCTTCCGGGCGCTCGATCAGCATGCCGACGTGGCCATACGCCTCGGCGAGCTTCACGAAGTCGGGCAGCGCGTCCATGTAGCTGTGGCTGTAGCGACCTTCGTAATCGAGCTGCTGCCACTGGCGCACCATGCCCGGTAGCGGTTGTTCAGCGAGATGATCTTGATCGGCGTCTTGTACTGGAAGCAGGTGGAGAGTTCCCGGATGCACATCTGCACCGAGCCTTCGCCGGTGATGCAGTACACCTCGGCGTCCGGCTTGGCCAGCTTGATGCCCATCGCGTAAGGAATGCCGACGCCCATGGTGCCGAGGCCGCCGGAGTTGATCCAGCGGCGCGGCTCCTGGAACTTGTAGAACTGCGCGGCCCACATCTGGTGCTGGCCGACGTCGGACGTGACGTAGGTCTCGACGTCCTTCGTCATGTTCCACAGCGTCTCGATCACGTGCTGCGGCTTGATCACGTCCTTGTTGCCGCGGTCGTACTTCAGGCAGTCGCGCTGCCGCCAGCCTTCGATGGTCTTCCACCAGTCGGCCAGCGCCGGCGCATCGGCCTTGGTGTCCGACTCCTGCAGGTTGGCGATCAGCTCGCGCAGCACGTCCTGACGTCGCCGACGATCGGGATGTCGACCTTGACGCGCTTGGAGATGCTCGACGGGTCGACGTCGATGTGGATGATCTTGCGTTCGCTGGAGGCGAAGTGCTTGGGGTTGCCGATCACGCGGTCGTCGAAGCGCGCGCCGACGGCCAGCAGCACGTCGCAGTTCTGCATCGCGTTGTTGGCCTCGATGGTGCCGTGCATGCCCAGCATGCCCAGGAACTTGGGATCGGTGCCCGAGATGGCGCCGAGCCCCATCAGCGTGTTCGTGCACGGCGCGCCCATCATGTCGGCCAGCGTGCGCAGTTCCTCGCTGGCGTTCGCCAGATCACACCGCCGCCGGCATAGATGTACGGACGCTTCGCCGACAGCAGCAGCTGCACGGCCTTGCGCAGCTGGCCGCCGTGGCCCTTGTGCACGGGCTTGTACGAGCGCATCTCGACCTTGTCGGGATGGCCGGTGTAGGCGGTCTTGTTGAAGGAGACGTCCTTCGGGATGTCCACCACCACCGGGCCGGGACGGCCGCTGCGGGCGATGTGGAAGGCCTTCTTCATCACCTCGGCCAGCGTGCGCACGTCCTTGACCGAGGAAGTTGTGTTTGACGATGGGGCGCGTGATGCCGACGGTGTCGCATTCCCGGAAGGCGTCGAGGCCGATCGCGGCGGTCGGGACCTGCCCGGTGATGATCACCATCGGGATGCTGTCCATGTACGCGGTGGCGATGCCGGTGACGGCGTTGGTCACGCCGGGGCCGGACGTCACCATCGCCACGCCGACTTCGCCGGTGGCGCGGGCATAGCCGTCGGCGGCGTGCACGGCGGCCTGTTCGTGGCGCACCAGCACGTGCTGCATCGTGTCCTGCTTGTACAGGGCGTCGTAGATGTGCAGGACGGAGCCGCCCGGGTAGCCCCAGATGTACTTGACACCTTCGGCCTGGAGCGACTTGACGAGGATTTCGGCGCCGCGCAGTTCGAGCGAGGGGCCGGAGGCGGCCGCGGCGGCGGAGCTGAGCTCCGTACGGGAGATTTCCATGTTGATCAACCTTTCGGGTTTCGAAGCGAGAACCTTGGGGTGCCCCTTCACACGCTCTCGTGAAGCTGTGTCGGGACTTAGAACCTCGGACCATGGGCAGGCGGTTGCACCACCGGATCCGGACTCGTTTGCCTTTTGACTTGCAGCCGCATTATCGCACTGCAGCAAGCCCCTGCCCATCCGCAGCGCGCCGGGTGCCATAATTTCGGGCTACCCCGACCGTCCCCACCGACTTTCCTTGGCCACCGAACGCGAACTCTCCGACTTCCTCAAGGGCGTGGAGAAGCGGGCCTTCAAGCGCAGCGTCTACCACGTGCGCGACGCCGAGGCGGCGCTCGACATCGTGCAGGACAGCATGATGAAACTCGCCGAGCACTACGGCGACAAGCCGGCCGCCGAGTTGCCGATGCTGTTCCAGCGCATCCTCTCGAACTCCACGCTCGACTGGTTCCGGCGGCAGAAGACGCGCAATGCGTTGTTTTCCAACCTCAGCGACTTCGAATCGGCGTCCGACGACGGCGATTTCGACCTGCTGGAGAACTTTGCGGGCGCGGCCGACACCCAGCAGGTGGAGAGCGCGGAGGACGCCACCCGCCGGGCACAGATCCTGCGAGAGATCGAAACCGAAATCATGGAATTGCCCGCCCGTCAACGCGAAGCGTTTTTGATGCGTTACTGGGAGGAGATGGACGTCGCCGAGACGGCGGCGGCCATGGGCTGCTCGGAAGGCAGTGTCAAGACACACTGCTCACGGGCGGTCCAGGCCCTCGGCAAGGCGCTGAAGGCAAAGGGAATCACACTATGACCACCACCACGAACCCACAGCGTGCCCAGATCACGCCGACCCGTTCGGCCGCGCGGTGGCCGTCCGCCTTGCGGACAGCACCGAAGACCTGCCCTACGACGTGAGCGAGCGGCTGCGCGCCGCCCGCGTGCGCGCCCTGCAGGTGCGCAAGCAACCCGCCGCCGCGCCCGCCGTCCTCGGCAACGGGGCGGCGCCGCCACGCTCGGCGGCGAACGCTTCAGCCTCTGGACGCGCATCGGCTCCGTGCTGCCCCCGGTGGCGCTCGTGGCCGGGCTCGTGCTCATCCACAGCTTCCGGCCGAGCGCCGCGCCAGCGAGATCGCCGAAGTCGACGCCGCCCTGCTCACCGACGACCTCCCGCCGGCGGCCTACGCCGATCCGGGCTTCCTGCAGTTCCTGAAGCAATCGGGCCGCGAATGAACCGCGGCTCCCTCTCTGGCGCGCAGCCGGCCTGCTCGCGTGGTGCGCGTGCGCCGGCGCCGCCTCCGAAGCGGTGGCGCAGTCCACGCCAGCCCAGCCGGCGGCGGCGGTGCAGGCCGCACCCAAGCGCGTCCCCAAGCCGGAATCCACGCCCACCGGGCCGAGCTCACGCCGCCGCAGCAGGCCGCGCTGGCGCCGCTCACCGGCAGCTGGAGCAGGCTGAGCGAAGCGCACAAGCGCAAGTGGCTGGCCCTGTCGGCCAACTACCCCACCATGCCCCCGCCCGAACAGGCCCGGCTGCACAGCCGCATGGCCGAGTGGGCCGCGCTTTCGCCGCAGCAACGCACCCAGGCGCGCATGAACTTCGCCGAATCGCAGGCCGTTCCGCCCGACGACAAGAAAGCCAAGTGGGAGGCCTACCAGGCCCTGCCCGCGGAAGAAAAGCGCAAGCTCGCCGCCGGCGCCCGCGCCGCCAAGCCGCCGGCGCCGCCGACGGCCGCCGCCGTGCAGCCCGAGCCCAAGCTCAAGCTGGCCAAGCCGCCCGAGGGAGGCGCAGGCCGCCAAGCCGAACGCCCGCACGCCGCGCATCGCCGGCACGGCGGCCGTCGAAGCCAACGTCCCGCCGCCGCCCGCCCCGGCGCCCGTGCAGCGTTGAACGCGCCGGTTTCGATGGTCGCGCCCGGCCCGGGGCGCCGGATGGCCTGCTGGCTCTACGAGTCGCTGCTGCTGTTCGCCGTCGCCCTGGTTGCCGCGCTGGTCTTCTCCGTCGCCACGCAGATGCGCCACGCGCTCGAGCACCGCGAGGGGCTGGCCGCCTTCGTCGCGCTGGCCATGGGCGTCTACTGCACCTGGTGCTGGTCCAAGGGACAGACCCTGCCCATGAAGACCGGCGCATCCGCATGGTCGACCGGCATGGCCGCCGCGTGACGCTGGCGCGCGCGGCGTTGCGCTACGTCTACTGTTCGATGTGGGTGCTGCCGCCGCTGGCCGTGGCGCAGGGCGGGCACCTGCAGCGCTGGGAGATCGCCGTCGTGTTCTTCGGCTGGGTCGTGTTCTGGGCGCTGCTCAGCCGGTTCCATCCGCAGCGCCAGTTCTGGCACGACGCGTGGGCGGGCACGCGGCTGGTCGACGCGGCCTGACGCGCGCCTCGGCGAGAATCAGGGCATGCCTGTTTCTGCCGCCTTTTCCATCTGCGTCTACTGTGGTTCCCGGCCGGGCACCGACCCCGCCTTCGCCGCGGCCGCCACCCGCGTCGGCACCGGATCGGCGAGCGCGGCGGCCAGCTCGTCTACGGCGGCGGCAACAACGGCCTGATGGGCGTGCTGGCGGATGCGGCGCTCGCCGCTGGCGCCAGCGTCGTGGGCATCATCCCGCGCTCGATGGTCGAACGCGAATGGGCCAAGCGCGATTGCACCGAACTGCACGTGGTCGAGAACATGCACGAGCGCAAGAGCCTTATGGCCGAGCGGGCCGACGCCTTCCTCGCCCTGCCCGGCGGCATCGGCACCTTCGAGGAATTCTTCGAGGCCTGGACGTGGCGCCAGCTGTCGTTCCACGACAAGCCCGTCGGGCTGCTCGACAGCGGCGGCTACTACGCGGGACTGGTGGACTTCCTGCGGCAGGGCGTGCTGCACGGCTTCATGACCGAAGCGATGCTGGACCTGCTGACGATCGGCAGCGAGGCCGACGAGGTGCTGCAGCGGCTGGTGGCGGGGATCCGGCCCGCGCAGCGGATGGACGTGTCGAAGATCTGAACCACACCCTTGTCATTGCGGGCTCGACCCGCAATCCAGCGACGGCCACGCAGCGTGATCAAACCGCCGATTCGTCCAGCTCGCCCGTCCTGATCCGCACCACCCGTTCCACCGTGGTGATGAAGATCTTGCCGTCGCCGATCTTGCCGGTGCGGGCGGCCTTGATGATGGCTTCGACGCAGCGGTCGACATCGTCGTCCTTCACCACCACTTCGACCTTCACCTTCGGCAGGAAATCGACGACGTACTCGGCGCCGCGGTACAGCTCGGTGTGGCCCTTCTGGCGGCCGAAACCCTTGACCTCGGTGACCGTCAGCCCGGTGACCCCGCATTCGGCCAGCCTTCGCGCACCTCCTCCAGCTTGAACGGCTTGACGATGGCGGTGATCTGTTTCATGGGGGCTCCAGTTTCTGATTTCTAATTGGCGATCAACGTGAACGATTATGTCATCCGGGTGCTGGGCGCACCTTCCGAAATCCCGCCCGCGCAATGGAACGCCCTGCTGGCCGCCGCCGGCCAGCCCTCGCCCTTCCTGCGCCACGAATACCTGCGCGCCATGCACGAGAGCGGCAGCGCCGCGCCCGACACCGGCTGGCACCCGCAGTTCGTGACGGTCTGGCGCGGCGACACCCTGCAGGCCGCCTGCCCGCTCTACCTGAAGGCGCACTCGTACGGCGAGTACGTGTTCGACTGGGCCTGGGCCAACGCCTACCAGGGAGCACGGCCTGCGCTACTACCCCAAGGCGCTGGCGGCCGTGCCGTTCACGCCGGTGCCGGGTCCGCGGTTGCTGGCCCCGACGACGCGGCACGCGCGGCGCTGTTGCACGCGGTGCTCGCTTTCTGCGAAAAGAAGAAGCTGTCCTCGTTCCACCTGCTGTTCGCCAGCGACGACGACGTGCGGACCTGCGAAGCGGCCGGCCTCATGCTGCGCCACACCGTGCAGTTCCACTGGACCAACGCCGGCTACCCGGACTTCGACGCCTTCCCCGGCCAGCCTGGCGCAGGAGAAGCGCAAGAAGATCCGGCAAGAGCGGCGCAAGGTCGCCGAGGCCGGCGTGGTGTTCCGTCATGCGCAGGGCGAAGCGATCGCGCCGCGGGACTGGGATTTCTTCTACCGGTGCTATGAGCGCACCTACCTCGAGCACGGCAATGCGCCCTACCTCACGCCCGAGTTCTTCGCGCGGATGGCGTCGGACATGCCGGAGAACTGGCTTCTCTTCATTGCAGAGCGCAATGGGCAGCCGATCGCGAGCAGCCTGGTGGCGGTGGCCGACGGCGTGGCCTACGGCCGCTACTGGGGCGCGCTGCAGCGCGTGGACTGCCTGCACTTCGAGGCCTGCTACTACCAGCCGCTGCAGTGGTGCATCGCGAACGGGTACCGGCGCTTCGAGGGCGGCGCGCAGGGCGAGCACAAGATGGCGCGGGCGCTGATGCCGGTGAAGACGACCAGCGCCCACTGGCTGGCGCACCCCGCCTTCGCCGACGCCGTGGAGAAGTTCCCCGCACGCGAAGGCAAGGGGATCGAGAACTACCTCGAGCACCGGAGGAACGGTCGCCTTTCCGCCGGGCTCCTAGCTTTGTCATTGCGGGCTTGACCCGCAATCCAGCGCCGGCGCGCGAACAGGCATGGGTCCCGGGTCGAGCCCGGGGATGACAGCTCTCTGCTCAGCCCGCTGCTTACTTGCCCGGATTGGCCTTCTGGTACGCCTCGATCCCGTCCAGCACTTCCTTGCGGGCCGACTCCGGGCCTTCCCAGCCCAGCACCTTCACCCACTTGCCTGGCTCCGTGTCCTTGTAGTGCTCGAAGAAGTGGCTGATGGTCTTCAGCCGCAGCGGGTTCAGGTCTTCCGGCTTCTGCCACTGCGTGTAGATCGCCGGGATCTTGTCGGTGGGGACGGCCAGCACCTTGGCGTCCTGGCCGGCCTCGTCTTCCATCATCAGGATGCCGATCGGGCGGCAGGTGACGACCACGCCGGGGATCAGCGGCACGGGCGTGATCACCAGCACGTCGACCGGGTCGCCGTCGCCGCTGATGGTCTTGGGCACGTAGCCGTAGTTGGTCGGGTAGTGCATCGACGTGGACATGAAGCGGTCCACGAAGATCGCGCCGGTCTCCTTGTCCACTTCGTACTTGACGGGGTCGGCGTTCATCGGGATCTCGATGATCACGTTGAACGAGTCGGGAACATTCTTGCCGGGGGTGACGAGGTCGAGGGACATGGTTTCGTTCTAAGGGATGAAAGCGGGAGATCGGGAGAAACCCTGATTTTAGTTTGGCAGGCGTCGCTTTCCCCCGACTGACGTGAATCTGTTCACGCCTTTCCTCGTATAGTCCGCCCGTTGGCCAATCGCCTCCCGGGTGGGAGTCACGAGGAAGCAACGCAGCGGTGGCACCGCTCGCGTTGCCACCGCAAAGACTCACAGCAACGGAAGGAGAACTTGATGACCGGCAACTCGGCGCTGATTCTGGCGCTCGTCTGCGGCCTCGCGGCCGTCGCCTATGGCTTCTGGGCCCGCAGCTGGATCCTGAGCCAGGACGCGGGCAACGCCCGCATGCAGGAGATCGCGGGGGCCATCCAGGCCGGCGCGGCGGCCTACCCGGCGCGGCAATACAAGACCATCGCCATCGTCGGCGTGGTGCTCGCCATCCTGATCGGCGTGTTCCTCGACGGCAAGACGGCCATCGGCTTCATCATCGGCGCCGTGCTCTCCGGCGCCTGCGGCTTCATCGGCATGAACGTCTCGGTGCGCGCCAACGTGCGCACGGCCCGAACCCGCCACGCGCGGCATCGGCCCGGCGCTCGACGTCGCCTTCCGCGGCGGCGCCATCACCGGCATGCTGGTGGTCGGCCTCGGCCTGCTCGGCGTCACGGCCTTCTACTGGTTCCCCGTGGGCAACGGCAACCTCACGCCCGACCGCAACCTGGCCGCGCTGCTGAACCCGCTGATCGGCTTCGCCTTCGGCTCGTCGCTGATCTCCATCTTCGCGCGCCTCGGCGGCGGCATCTTCACCAAGGGCGCCGACGTCGGCGCCGACCTGGTGGGCAAGGTCGAAGCGGGCATTCCCGAAGACGACCCGCGCAACCCGGCCGTGATCGCCGACAACGTGGGCGACAACGTCGGCGACTGCGCCGGCATGGCCGCCGACCTGTTCGAGACCTATGCGGTGACGCTGATCGCGACCATGGTGCTGGGCGCCCTGCTGATCGCCGGCGCCAAGACCAACGCGGTGCTCTACCCGCTGGCGCTGGGCGGCGTGTCGATCATCGCGTCGATCATCGGCTGCTTCTTCGTCAAGGCCTCGCCCGGCATGAAGAACGTGATGCCCGCCCTGTACAAGGGCCTGGCCATCGCCGGCGTGCTCTCGCTCGTCGCCTTCTACTTCGTCACCGTCTGGATCATGCCGGACAACGCCGTCACGTCCACCGGCTCGCAGATGCGCCTGTTCGGCGCCTGCGTGGTGGGCCTGGTGCTGACCGGCGCGCTGGTCTGGATCACCGAGTTCTACACCGGCACGCAGTACTCGCCGGTGCAGCACATCGCGCAAGCCTCCACCACCGGCCACGGCACCAACATCATCGCCGGCCTCGGCGTGTCGATGCGTTCCACCGCCTGGCCGGTGCTGTTCGTCTGCGCCGCCATCCTGGCTTCGTACTGGCTGGCGGGCCTCTACGGCATCGCCATCGCCGCGACGTCCATGCTGAGCATGGCCGGCATCGTGGTGGCGCTCGACGCCTACGGTCCCATCACCGACAACGCCGGCGGCATCGCCGAGATGGCCGAGCTGCCGTCCAGCGTGCGCGACATCACCGATCCGCTCGACGCCGTGGGCAACACGACCAAGGCCGTGACCAAGGGCTACGCCATCGGCTCCGCCGGCCTCGCCGCGCTGGTGCTGTTCGCCGACTACACCCACAAGCTGGAGAGCTACGGCCGGCAGATCACGTTCGACCTGTCGGACCCGATGGTGATCATCGGCCTCTTCATCGGCGGCCTGATCCCCTACCTGTTCGGCGCGATGGCGATGGAAGCGGTCGGCCGCGCCGCCGGTGCGGTGGTGGTCGAAGTGCGCCGCCAGTTCCGCGACATCAAGGGCATCATGGACGGCACGGGCAAGCCCGAGTACGGCGTGGCCGTCGACATGCTGACCAAGGCGGCCATCAAGGAAATGATGATCCCGTCGCTGCTGCCGGTTGTGGTGCCGGTGCTGGTCGGCCTGCTGCTCGGCCCGAAGGCGCTGGGCGGCCTGCTGATGGGAACGATCGTCACGGGCCTGTTCGTCGCCATCTCGATGTGCACGGGCGGCGGCGCCGGGACAACGCCAAGAAGTACATCGAAGACGGCCACCATGGCGGCAAGGGCTCGGAAGCGCACAAGGCTGCCGTGACCGGCGACACGGTCGGCGATCCCTACAAGGACACGGCGGGCCCGGCGGTGAACCCGCTGATCAAGATCATCAACATCGTGGCGCTGCTGATCGTGCCGCTCGTGGTGAAGTTCCACAGCTGACCGACCAGCACCAAGGAAGGCGGCCCTGCGGGGCCGCTTTTTCGTTCAGCGGTGCGCCACCGCCTTCACCAGCGCGGTCGCGGTCACCGTCAGTTCCGGCAGTTCAGTCACCCGGCCGTCCTCGATGGCCTGCAGCACCAGCTCGTGGATGCCTCCGACGACGGCCATTGCCATCTCCGGCGTGACGCGCTCCGACCCCACCACCCCCAGCATGTAGTCGGCGATCTCCTGGTTCACGCGGCGCCGCGCGGCCAGGCCTTCCGCGCCGAGACCGAGGATCTCGATGAACAGCGTGCGCATCAGCACCGGGTTGGCTGCCATGCAGCCGAGGTAGGCACCCAGCGCGCGCTCCACCTGCTCCTCCCAGTCGTGCGCCGGATCGATGGCGTCGCGCAGCACCTTCAGCGCGTTGTGGCTCGCCGCTTCATACAGCGCCACCAGGCATTCCGCCTTGCCGGCGAAGTGCTCGTAGAAGGTGCGGCGCGACACGCTCGCCTCGCGCACGATGTCGGCGATGGTCGTGTCCGCATAGCCCTGGTCGGCGACCGCGCGCGCCATGCCTTCCAGCACGCGGCCGCGGTGGTGGTGGATTTCTTCACTGGCCATGGGTCGGATGGTACTTGACAGTACCAGCATCTGCCGCAATCATGGAGTGGTACGCCGGTGTACCAACCGGCGATCCAACCAAGGCCAGAGCCCATGACCGAACTCGTCGTCCGCCGCCTCCTCGTAGACATGGAAGCGCCCATCGCCCGTCACTGGTGCGCGGGCGACGCCTTTCGCACGGCTTTGTTCAACGCCCTGTCGATGAGCTTTCCGTTCGGCGAGCAGTTCTTCATCGACTCGGTGCGCAACGGCTTCAAGGAACTGGAGCCGGAGCAACAGGAACGCTTCCGCGCCGAGGTGCAGGGCTTCGTCGGCCGAGGCCACGCACCGCCGCCTGCACAGCCTGTACAACGCGCACCTCGACAAGCTGGGGCTGGTCAACACTGGGAGCCGCGCGCCAAGGCGCGGCTGAAGCTGATGGAAGGCCAGGACGTCCGCCACTGGCTCGGCATCACCGCCGCCAACGAGCACTTCACCGCGATCTTCGCGGAGTTCCTGCTGGCCAACACCGACCTGCTTGGCGAGCAGGACCAGCGCCTGAAGACCTTGTGGCTGTGGCACAGCGCCGAGGAGTCCGAGCACAAGACCACCGCCTTCGACCTGTACCAGGCGCTGGGCGGCAGCCACGCATGGCGCCTGACGTGGATGCGCCGCGTGACGGTCTTCTTCCTCACCGACGTGCTGCGCCAGACCGCGCGCAACCTGCACGAGGACGGCACGCTCTGGAAGTGGAGCACCCGGAAGAGCGGCGCGAGTTTCCTGTTCGGCCAGCGCGGCCTGCTGCGCCTGACGTACAAGCCGTGGCGCGAATACTTCCGCCGCGACTTCCACCCGGACCAGCAGGAATCGGGCGCGTCGCAGCAATGGCTGGCCGCCAACGGCGACCAGTTCGTGCCGGTCCGCGGCTGACGTCCCCGGGCGGGAGAGGGCTCGGCACTTGGCGCAAAATTGCGCCATGCAGCACCATTTCATCGCCAATGCCGCCGTGCGCTCGTCTTCGGAGCGCACCCTGCCCGTCATCGATCCTTCGGACGGCCAGCCCTTCGACACCATCCAGCGCGGTACCGCCGAGGACATCGACGCCGCGGTGAAGGCGGCGCGCCAGTGCTACGACAACGTCTGGAGCCGCCTGAGCGCGGCCGAGCGCGGCCGGCTGATGATGCGGCTGTCGCTCAAGCTCGGCGAACACGCCGAGGAGCTCGCCGCCATCGAGCAGCGCGATTGCGGCAAGCCCACCAAGCAGGCCCGCGCCGATGCCGTGGCGCTGGCCCGCTACTTCGAGTTCTACGCTGGCGCCTGCGACAAGCTGCACGGCGAGACCCTGCCCTACCAGCAGGGCTACACGGTGCTCACCGGCGCGAGCCCCACGGCGTCACCGGCCACGTCGTGCCCTCGAACTACCCGATGCAGATCTTCGGCCGCAGCGTCGGCGGCGCGCTGGCCGCCGGCAACACCTGCGTGGTCAAGCCCTCGGAGGACGCCTGCCTGTCGCTGCTGCGCGTGGCGCAACTCGCGGCCGAAGTGGGCTTCCCCGCCGGCGCGATCAACATAGTCACCGGCTACGGCCATGAAGTCGGCGACGCGCTGGCGCGGCATCCCGGCATCGACCACATCAGCTTCACCGGCAGCCCCACCGTGGGCACGCTGATCCAGCAGGCGGCGGCCGAGCGCCATTGCCCCGTGACGCTGGAGCTCGGTGGCAAGAGCCCGCAGATCGTCTTCGCCGACGCCAACCTCGACGAGGTCGTGCCGGTGGTCATCAACGCCATCGTGCAGAACGCCGGCCAGACCTGTTCCGCCGGCTCGCGCCTGCTGGTGGAGCAAAGCATCTACGAGCCGCTGCTGGAGCGCCGGGCACCGCTTTCTCCAACCTGCGCGTCGGCCCGGCCGCGATGGACCTGGACGTCGGCCCGCTGATCCGCCAGACGCAGCAGCAGCGCGTGTGGGACTTCCTCTCCGACGCGCAGCATGCCGGCATCGGCATGGTCGCCCGAGGGGCAGGTGGTCGAAGAAGCGCCGGAATCCGGCTTCTACCAGGCGCCGACGCTGCTGCGCGACGTGCCGGTCACGCACCGGCTGGCGCAGGAGGAAGTCTTCGGCCCGGTGCTCGCCGCCATGAGCTTCCGCGACGAGGACCACGCGGTGGAACTCGCCAACTCCACGCACTTCGGCCTGGTGGCCGGCGTCTGGACGCAGGACGGCAGCCGCCAACTGCGCATGGCGCGCCGCGTGCACAGCGGCCAGGTGTTCATCAACAACTACGGCGCCGGCGGCGGCGTGGAACTGCCTTTCGGCGGCGTCAAGTCGTCCGGCTACGGGCGCGAAAAGGGCTTCGAGGCGCTGTACGGGTTCACCACGCTGAAGACCGTGGCGATCAAGCACGGGTGAGGCGTCAGCCCTTCACCCGCGCCGACTTCACCACCTCTTCGGCCATCGGCAGCAGCCGCGCGTAGAAGCCCGCGCGCGGCGCCACGAAGGTGGCCGCATACAGCTCCTCGCCGTGCACCGGGTCCGGGCGCACGGCGACCCAGCCCACGCCGCGCATCGGCAGGTCGTCGGAGCGGCGCAGCAGCGTGAACTCGAAGCGCACGCCCTTGCTGCCCGCGAAGACGGTCGGGTCGATCTTCGTGACGGTGACGGCGCCGGCGGTCGCGTACAGCTCCTCGAACAGGCTCACCAGCTTCTCGTGGCCCAGCCCGGCGCGGAAGGTCGGCACGCGCGGCGCCTTCTGGTCCTCGTTGCGCAGGAAGACCATCGGCTTCGTCATCAGCGGCTGGCCCGGCTTCACGCCGCCCCACAGGCGCAGGTGGTCCAGCGGCATGCCGTCGCGCGTCCAGTGTCGTAGGGGTCGCCGTCCCACGGATCGCTCACGTGGTTCCGGCCGCCGAGACGTGCACCGCGAGCTTGTCGTTGACGACCGGTCCCCCTCCATGCGGTAGGCCATGGCGCAGGCCGACAGGCACCCCGCCAGCACCAGCGACAGGATCCATTTCATGGCTTCATCTCCGTGAGGTAGCTACGCACCAGCCCGGCATCGGGCGCCTCGGGCGCGAGCGCCGTATTTCTCGAACGACTGCACGGCGGCGGCGCTGTCCTTGCGCTGCCGGTGCAGCAGCCCCAGCGCGCGATGCGCTTCGGCCGGCGCCCGCGGCGTCGCCACGGCCTGCTGCAGGTCGGCGAGTGCGCGCGCCGCATCGCTGCCTTCGTCACGCAAGCGGAACACCTCGGCGCGGCCGTACAGCACCTCGGCGTCGTCGGGCCGGCGCTGGAGCATGCGATCGAACAGCACCAGGCTCTCCTCGTACTGCCCGCGCTTGACCTCGTCCTGGATCCAGCCCGGCGCAGCGGCGCGATCGCCTGGCGCAGCCGGTCTTCGCCGGCATCGCCGCCGCGGCCGCCGGCCAGCGCCAGCAGCTCGTCGCGCCGGCCCGCCGTGGTCGGGTGGGTTTCGAAGATGTCGCCGTGCCTGCCCGCCTTCTCGCCGCCGGTGACCTTCATCTCCGCCAGCAGGTTGTCCCAGACGTTGGCGGCTTCGCGGCCGTCGTAGCCCGCCTGCTGCATCAGGCGCACGCCCAGCCGGTCGGCGCGCGATTCATGCTCGCGCGAGAAGGCGAAGGCGTTGGCCAGCAGGCCGATCTGGCCGACGGTGGTGCCGATGCCCCCGACCATCCCCACCATCGAGCTCACCACCGCGCGGTCCTTGGCGGCGCGCAGTTGCTCCACCGAATGGCGCTCCGTAGTGCCCGAGTTCGTGGCCGATCACCGCGACGAGCTGCGCCTCGTTCTCCGCGCGCAGCAGCAGGCCGCTCCAGACCATCATCATGCCGTTGGGCGCCATCATGGCGTTGAACAGCGGCACCCGCACCGCATGCACGCGGATGTCGGGGCTGTGGCTGGGCGCGAGGCGTGCCACCAGCCCCTGCAGGTAGGCCTGCAGGCGGGCGTCGCGGATCGTGAGCGGGCTGCGGCGCAGCTTGCTCTCCTCGCGGTCCATCATTCCCCAGAGCCCGCCCTCGTCGGTGTCGGCGGCCGGCCGCGTGAAGCGGGGCGGCAGCACGCCGCCGGCCAGCTCCTGCGCCAGCACCGGCAGTCCGGCCGGGGCGGCCAGGCCGACGCAATGGCGGCAGGCCGAGCGCAGGAAGCCGCGCCGGCCTTCGGCCACGGCGGTCATCGCCGCACCTCCGCGCCCTGCAGCGCCGGGAAGCCCTTGAGCATGGCCTCCACGGTTTCGGTGGCGGGCTCGACGTCGCGCAGGTCGCCCCACATGCGGTTCACCGCGTTGTGCCAGACCACCTGCCCCGTGTTCAGGTCCACCAGCGAGGCATACCCCACCTGCTCGCCGCCGAACGTGATCGCGCCGAGCAGCGCCATGGCGACCATCGCCGCCTTGCGCTCGTTGCTGGTGTAGCTGTCGCGGATGAAGGTGAACAGGGCGTAGTCGGCGCCGGTGCGCTCCTTGAGCGGCCGCACCGCCTCGCCGAGCGACCAGTCGAGCTGGTCGGCCTTCGTCGGCAGCTTCAGGTTGCCGTAGTGGTGGATGGCGATCGCGTTGGCGACGGCGCGGTTGCAGGGCCGCCACCTCGCCGAACTCGTCCAGCTCGGCGGCGCTCAGCTCACTGGTGTTGGCCCCGAGACGGGCACGCTGTTTCGCGAGCGCCGCGCTGAAGTTCTTCTGGGCGGCGGCGGTCCAGTCCTGCCGCGGCTCGACGACGCCGCCGGCGCTGATGGAGTACAGCTCCATGTCGGCGGGGATCACCACCAGCTTCGAAGCGGCGGCGCGCGCGGTGAAGCCGGGCGCGGTCTGGCGCGCGGACTCCTGGGCCTGCGCGGCGCCGGCCGCGAGCAAGGCGCACAGCAGCGCGGGGACGAAGATGCGTGAACGCAGTGTGGGCATGTGGTACTCCTGCCTCTGGAAAAACGGCGAGAGCGAAGCTTGTGGCAGAGGCAGGCGCAGGTCCAGAGCGCCGGGCCCGCCGGGCGGAAAACTGCCTGCGAGGGCGTAGTTTTCACGCACCCGTGCGCGGAAACCAACAGGGCCGCGGCGACCGCGGCAAGCCCCCGGTTTGACGGCCGGGCAAGCGGCGTCACAATCCCGGAATGGCTGAACGCGTGATTCCCCGGTCGACCAGCGCCTCGCCGCGCTGGGCGCGACGTTGCCCGCGCGCCGGGTCGCCGCCACCGGGCTGCTGGCGGACAGTCTCGGGCGCCCCCTGCGCGACCTGCGCATCAGCGTCACCGACCGCTGCAACTTCCGCTGCAGCTACTGCATGCCCAAGGAAGTCTTCGACAAGGACTACAAGTACCTGCCGCATGCCTCGCTGCTGAGCTTCGAGGAGATCACGCGGCTGGCGACCCAGTTCGTCGCCCACGGCGTGCGCAAGATCCGCCTGACCGGCGGCGAGCCGCTGCTGCGCAAGAACATCGAGATCCTGGTCGGGCAGCTGGCCGCGCTGCGCACCGTGGAAGGCACGCCGCCCGAGCTGACGCTGACCACCAACGGCTCGCTGCTGGCACGCAAGGCGAAGTCCCTGAAGGCGGCCGGCCTGCAGCGCGTGACGGTCAGCCTCGACGGGCTCGACGACGCCATCTTCCGCCGCATGAACGACGTCGACTTCCCGGTGGCCGAAGTGCTGGAAGGCATCGAAGCCGCGCGCGACGCCGGCCCGGGGCCGATCAAGGTCAACATGGTCGTCAAGCGCGGCACCAACGACGACCAGATCCTGCCGATGGCGCGCCACTTCCGCGGCAGCGGCATCGTGCTGCGTTTCATCGAGTACATGGACGTGGGCGCCACCAACGGCTGGCGCATGGACGAAGTGATGCCGTCCGCCGAAGTGCGCGCGAAGATCGCCACCGAATTCCCGCTGGTGCAGCTCGACCCCACCGTGCCGGGCGAAACGGCCGAACGCTGGGGCTACGCCGACGGCAGCGGCGAGATCGGCCTGATCAGCAGCGTCACGCAAGCCTTCTGCGGCGACTGCAACCGCGCGCGGCTCTCCACCGAAGGCAAGCTGTACCTGTGCCTCTTCGCGGCCAACGGCTACGACCTGCGCGCGCTGCTGCGCGGCGGCGCGAGCGAAGCCGACCTGGCGTCGGCCATCGGCCACATCTGGCAGGGCCGCAGCGACCGCTATTCCGAACTGCGCGGCACCCTCGCCGCGGACCCCGGCGCGCCGCAACGGCGCGTCGAAATGAGCTACATAGGCGGATGATTTCCAAGAACGACATCACCGGCGTGATCCTCGCCGGCGGGCGCGGCTCGCGCATGGGCGGGGCCGACAAGGGCCTGCAGAATTTCCGCGGCGTGCCGCTGGCCCTCTTCACGATGCTGCGGCTGGCGCCGCAGGTCGGCGAGGTGATGGTCAACGCCAACCGCAACCTCGCGGCCTACGAATCGTTCGGCGTGCCGGTTTGGCCCGACGCGATGTCCGACTTCCCGGGACCGCTGGCCGGCTTCCCGCCGGGCTGGAACAGTGCGAGACCGACTACCTGTGACGGTGCCCTGCGACACGCCGCTGTTTCCGCAGGACCTCGTGGCCCGGCTGGCCGAGGCGCTGGAGCGCGACGGCGCCGACATCGCCATGGCGGCCGCGCGCGAGGAAGCGCCCGGATCGGAGGCCCGTGTGCGCGCGCAGCCGTGTTCTCGCTGCTTCGCCGCGAGCTGATGGAAAGCCTGGTCGCCTTCACGCACGGCGGCGGCCGCAAGATCGACGTGTGGACGGCGCAGCACAAGACGGTGCTCGTCCCCTTCGACCAGCCGGGCGACGAGCCGTCGGCCTTCTTCAACGCCAACACGCTGGCCGAGCTGCACCGGCTCGAACAGTCGTCGTGACCCCGACCATCGCGCAGGTCGCCGCGCAGCTGCAGGGCTACGATCCGCAAGCCCTCGGCGCCGAAGCGGTCGGACAGTTCCCCGGCCCGGCTCGTGACGCCGGTGGCGGAGACCGAGACCGTCGGGGTGTTCGATGCACTCGGCCGCGTGCTGGCGCAGGACCTCGTCTCGCCGGTCAGCGTGCCGCCGCACGACAACTCCGCCATGGACGGCTACGCCTTCGACGGCGCGCAGCTGGCGGGCGGGCAGCCGCTGCGGCTGGAGGTGGCCGGCACCGCTCTCGCGGGCCAGGCCTGGCGCGGCACGGTGGGCCCGGGCCAGTGCGTGAAGATCATGACGGGCGCGATCATGCCGGCGGGCCTCGACACCGTGGTTCCGCAGGAGTTCACCAGAGCGGCGCCGATGGCCGGGTCGAGATCCCCGCCGGCCTGCTGCAGCCCGGCGACAACCGCCGCTTCAAGGGCGAAGACCTGATGGAGGGCCGCCCTGCCCTGCCGCGCGGCGAGCGGCTGGGTCCGGCGGCCTGCGGCCTCATCGCCAGCATCGGCATCGCGCAGGTGCCGGTGGTGCGCCGGCTGCGCGTGGCGTACTTCTCCACCGGCGACGAAATCCTGAGCCTGGGCGAGCCGCCGCGCGAAGGCGCCGTCTACGACAGCAATCGCTACACCGTGCACGCACTGCTCACGCGCCTGGGCTGCGAAGTCATCGACATGGGCGTGGTGCGCGACGAACCGGCGCTGCTCGAACAGGCCTTCACGCAGGCCGCCGCGCGCGCCGACGCCATCATCACCAGCGGGGGCGTGAGCGTCGGCGAGGCCGACTTCACCAAGGCGATGATGAAGAAACTGGGCGACGTCGCCTTCTGGCGCATCGCCATGCGCCCGGGCCGGCCGATGGCGGTCGGGCGCATCGGCAACGCGGTGCTGTTCGGGCTGCCGGGCAATCCGGTGGCGGTGATGGTCACCTTCCTCGCTTTCGTGCGGCCCGCCCTGCTGGCGATGATGGGCGCGACGCCGGCGCCGCCGGTGCTGCTGAAGGCGCGCAGCGCCGAGCCCCTGCGCAAGAAGCCGGGGCGCACCGAATACCAGCGCGGCACCGTCACCCGCACGCCCGACGGCGGGTTGGAGGTGCGCATCACGGGCAACCGGGGTTCGGGCGTCCTGAGCTCGATGGTGCAGGCCAACGGGCTGATCGTCCTGCACCACGCGCAGGGCAACGTGGCGGCCGGCGACGAGGTCGACGTGATGATGTTCGAGGGTTCGATCTAGTTAGCACGCTGCATCGGCGTGAAATAAGCGACTTTTCTGCATTGCGCAATGCTGATGCAAGAAACGCACAGTCACTATTGAAATATCTTGTGACAGGTTCGGCTTGTTGGGTATGCTCCGCACGTCTTTTCGACAACCCCTCAATTCAACCGAAAGTCACCATGAATTTCCTGTCCCGCTTCGCACTGCTGGCCGCCTTCGTGATCCCCATGGGCGTGCAGGCCGCCGGCGCCATCGCCGTCGACGACGAAGAAGGTGAAACCGATCCCGGCTACGGTGTGGTGACGGGCGCGAGCTCGCGCGAGGAAGCGGCCCGCGAAGCCATGAAGGAATGCCGCAAGTCGGGCAACAAGAACTGCAAGGTGGTCGTGCGCTTCGACAAGTGCGGCGCCTACGCCGGCTCGAAGAAGTACTACGGCGTCGGCTATGGCCGCTCGCAGGACGTCGCCAACACGATGGCCATGAACGAATGCGGCAACAAGGCCTGCAAGGTCCTGGTCTCCGAGTGCGAATAAGCGGCTGACGCCGGCGGCCCGCGCCGCCTGCACTCCGCAAAGCAAAATGCCCGCCGGCTCGCGCCCGCGGGCATTCGTCATTTCAGGCGCAAGGCAACCCTACTTCGCCACCGTGTCGTGCTCGTGGTGCACGGGCGTCTCGACCACCGTCGCCGTGTTGGCGCCCGGCACCTTCGCGCGGGCGAACACCGAGTACATGGTGGGCACCACGAAGATGGTCAGCAGCGTGCCCAGCGACATGCCGCCCACGATCACCCAGCCGATCTGCTGGCGGCTTTCGGCGCCGGCGCCGGTGGCGAGCGCCGGGGCAGCGCGCCCAGCACCATGGCGCCGGTGGTCATCAGGATCGGGCGCAGGCGCTGGCCGGCGGCCTTGACGATCGCGTCCACCGTGGCCAGCCCGTGTTCGCGCAGCTGGTTGGTGAACTCCACGATCAGGATGCCGTGCTTGGTGATCAGCCCCACCAGCGTGATCAGCCCGATCTGCGAGTACACGTTGAGCGAGCCGCCCGACCACTTGAGCGCCAGCAGCGCGCCGATCATCGACAGCGGCACGGCCAGCATGATCACCAGCGGGTCGAGGAAGCTCTCGAACTGCGCGGCCAGCACCAGGAAGATGAACACCAGCGACAGCACGAACACGATGGCCAGCGCGCCCTGCGAGTTGCGGAACTCGCGCGAGGTACCGTTCAGGTCGGTCGTGTAGCCGGGCTTGAGAACCCGCCCCGCGGCCTGGTTCATGAACGTCAGCGCCTCGCCCAGCGAGTAGTCGGGCGAGAGGTTGGCCGAGATCGTGGCGGAGCGCCGCTGGCCGAAGTGGTTCAGCTCGCGCGGGCTGACGTTCTCGCTGATCTTGACCAGCGCCGACAGCGGGATGACGGTGTCGTTGCGGCCGCGCACGTAGATGCCGTCGATGTCCTCGGGCGTGGTGCGGCCCGACGACTGGATCTGCACGATCACGTCGTACTGCTCGGCGTCGCGCTTGTAGCGGGTGACGTTGCGCCCGCCCAGCATCGTCTCGACCGCCTTGGCGACGGCGTCCACCGGCACGCCCATGTCGGCCGCCTTGGCGCGGTCGATGTCGAGGCGCAGTTCCGGCTTGTTCAGCCGCAGGTCGACGTCGGGCTGCAGGATGCCCGGCTGCTTGGCGATCTCGTCGAGCATCTGCCGCACGACCTGGTTGAGCGCCTGGTAGCTGTCGGACGTCTGGATCACGAAGTTCACCGGCCGGTCGCGGAAGCCCCGCCCAGCGAAGGCGGCGTGATCGGGAAGGCGTTGACGCCCGGCAGCGCGGCCATCTTGGGGCCGAGCTCGCGCGCCAGTTCGATGGTGCTGCGCTTGCGGTCTTCCCAGTCGACGGTGCGGTAGGTCACGTTGCCCTGCGACACCGACGGGTTGCCCACGTTGGCGAAGATCCGGTCGAATTCCTTGTACTGGCCGCCCGGCGCTCCAGTTCGCGGGCGTAGCGGTTGGTGTAGTCCAGCGTGGCGCCGTCGGGCGCCGTGATGTTGGACGAGATCACGCCGCGATCCTCGATCGGCGACAGCTCCGACCGCATGCTCGGGTAGACGAGCGAAATCGCGATCGCGCTGAGCAGCATGCCGCCGATGACGATCCACCGCGCCGGACGAACACGCGCCGCGCCAGGACGCCGGCGCCGCGCTCGCCCGCCTTCGGGTGGTAGCCGGTGGTGATGATCCAGCGCAGCAGGCTGGCATAGCCGTCCGACACGCGCGTCAGGCCGCGCTCCATCTTCCGGTCGAACCAGTTGGGCTTCGGGTTGTGCCGCAGCAGCTTGGAACACATCATCGGCGTGAGCGTCAGCGCCACGAAGCCCGACACCACCACGGCGCCGGCCAGCGCCAGCGCGAATTCGATGAACAGCCGCCCGGTGCGGCCCGGCGTGAAGGCGAGCGGCGCGTACACCGCCACCAGCGTGGCCGTCATCGTGATGACCGCGAAGCCGATCTCGCGCGCCCCCTTGATCGACGCCGAGAACGGGTCCAGCCCTTCTTCGATGTGCCGGAAGATGTTCTCCAGCATCACGATGGCGTCGTCCACGACGAGGCCGATCGCCAGCACCAGCGCCAGCAGCGTCAGCGTGTTGATCGAGAAGCCGGCCAGCGCCATCAGCGCGAAGGTGCCCACCAGGCTGACCGGGATCGTCACGATCGGGATGATCGACGCGCGGAAGGTGCGCAGGAAGAAGAAGATCACCAGCGCCACCAGCACCACCGCCTCGATGATGGTCTGGTACACGTTCTTGATCGAGCGGTCGATGAAGACCGAGTTGTCGTTGGCGATGTCGATCACCACGTCGCCCGGCAGGTCCTGCTTGAGCTTGGGGATCATCTCGCGCACGCCGCGCGACAGCTCCAGCGGGTTGGCCGTGGCCTGGCGGATCACGCCGGCGGAGATCGCGTCGCGGCCGTTCAGGCGCACCGCGCTGCGCTCGTCGGCGGCGCCCTCTTCCACCCGCGCCACGTCGCGGATCTTCACGGGGAAGCCGTTGACGTTCTTGACCGTGATGTCGGCGAACTGCGCCGGCCGGATCAGGTCGGTCTGCGACGTGACGCTGAACTCGCGCTGCTGCGACTCGATGCGGCCGCCCGGCAGCTCGAGGTTGCTGCGGCGGATCGCGTCCTCGACGTCCTGCGAGGTCAGCTTGAAGCCGGCGAGCTTCTGCGCGTCGAGCCAGACGCGCATGGCGTACTTGCGCTCGCCGTAGATGCGCACGTCGGCCACGCCCGTCACGGTCTGCAGGCGCGGCTTGGCGATGCGGCTCACCATGTCGTTGATCTGCAGCCGCGTCATGGTGTCGCTGGAGAACGTCAGGAAGATCACCGGGAAGGCATCGGCCTCCACCTTGGCGATCACCGGCTCGTCGATTTCCTGCGGCAGCCGGTTGCGCACGCGCGCCGTGCGGTCGCGCACTTCGGCGGCGGCGGCGTCCGGATCCTTCTCGAGGCGGAAGCGCACCGAGATCTGGCTCTGCTCGGCGCGGCTGATCGAGGTGATCACGTCGACCGCGTCGATGCCGGCGATGGAGTCTTCGAGCGGCTTGGAGATCTGCGACTCGATCACCTCGGCGGAGGCGCCGGGGTAGCGGGTGGTGACGGTCACCACCGGCTCGTCGATCTTCGGGTACTCGCGCACGGAGAGCCGGTCGAAGCTGACCGCACCGACCAGCACGACCAGCAGCGACAGCACGGTGGCGAACACCGGCCGCCGGATGGAAATCTCGGGCAACTGCATGGAGGTCTCCCCGGCGTCAGCCGGCGCGCGGGCGCGGCTGCACCGTGGCGAGGGCGGCGCAGGGATTGCCGGGCGCGGCGGGCACGAGCTGGGCCGCGGCGGCGACCGGCGCGCCGGACCGGCGCCGGCCCCGGCGGTGCCGGGCTGCTGCGCGCCGCGCGGCACGTCGAGCACGCGCACCGGCATGCCGTCACGCTGGATGCGCTGCTGGCCGGCCGTGACGACGAGGTCGCCGGGCTGCAGGCCCCGGGTGATCTCCACCTTGCCGGGCTGGCGGATGCCGACCTTGATCTCGACGCGCTGGGCGATGCGAGTGTCTGGTCGGGGCCGTCCACCAGCTTGTACACGTACTGGCGGCCGCCCTGCGGGACGATGGCTTCCTCGGGCACCACGCGCGCGCTTTCGCGCACGCCGAACACCGGGGTGATGCGCGCGAACATGCCCGGGCGCAGCTGCAGCTGGCGGTTGTCGATGCAGCCGCGCACGCCGACCGAGCGGCCATTGGCGTCGACCAGCGGGTCGATGGCCGGGATGACGGCGGACCAGCGCTGGCCCGGCAGGGCGTCGAGGTCGACCATCGCGTTCTGGCCGGGACGCAGCTTGGTCTGGAAGCGCTCGGGCATGCGGAAGTCGACGAACACCGCATCGAGGTCTTCGATGTTCACGATGTCGGCGCCGTCCTTGAGGTAATCGCCGACGCTCACGTTGCGGATGCCCGCGATGCCGTCGAACGGCGCGACGATCTTCAGGCGGGCCAGCGTGGCGCGCGCCAGCGACAGCTTGGCTTCGGCGACCTGCAGGTTGGCGGCGCTTTCGTCCACGGCGCGCTGGGCGATGAACTTCTCTTCCACCAGTTCCCCGGTTGCGCTTGTGGTTGGCGCGCGCGATGGAGACCTCGGCCTCGGCCTGCTTCACCTGCGCCATCGGCAGCTGGTCGTCGAGCTGCACGAGGAGCTGGCCACGGCGCACGCGCTGGGCGTCACGGAAGTTGATCTGGGTGACGCGGCCCGACACCTCGGGGCGCAGCACCACGCTCTGGCGCGAACGCAGGCTGCCGACCGCCTGGCCATCGTCGGTGAGCGTGGCCACTTCGACCCGTGCCACTTCGACCGCCGGCGGCCGCGAGGGCCGGCGGGGCCACCCGCCGGTGCGTTTCCACCGGCAGCCGGCTGGGCGGCCTGCGCGCTGGCCGGGGCCGGCTTGTGCTGGAACCACCAGGCGGCGCCGGACGCCACGGCGATGCCGACGACGGCGACCGCGGTATGGATTGCCTTCAATGCCATGAATACTGATCCGTCGAAGAGTGCGTGCAGGCGCCACCGGGACCGCGCCCCGGGGCCAAACTGCCAATGTAACAGCAGGTATGCGGCCGGGCATAGCCCCCGCCCAGATGGCAGAGCCCCGCATGCACGATAAGTGCCAGCGTTGTGGCGTCTTTACATTGCCGGCGGCGCCTTGGGCGCGCTCCCGGACAGGGCCTGCGCCACCCCCAGATTGGCCAGCGCGTCGGCGCGCTCGTTGCCGGCATCGCCGTTGTGGCCGCGCACCCAGCGCCAGTCGATCTTGTGGCCGCCATGGGCCACCAGGTCGTCGAGCCGCTGCCAGAGCTCCACGTTCTTCACCGGCTGCTTGCTCGCCGTCTTCCACCCCTTCGCCTTCCACCCGGGCAGCCACTCGGTGATGCCTTTCAGCACGTACTGGCTGTCGAGGTACAGCGTGACGGCGCACGGGCGCTTGAGCGCCTCCAGCGCCTGGATCACCGCCATCAGCTCCATGCGGTTGTTGGTGGTGCCCAGTTCACCCCCGTAGATTTCCTTCTGCGTGGGGCCGGAGCGCAGCAGCGCCCCCATCCGCCCGGCCCCGGGTTGCCCTTGCAGGCGCCGTCGGTGTAGATCTCGATCTGGTTCATTGCTCTTTCGAATTGCGGTGGCTGCGGTTCGCCAGCGGCACCGGCGCGGTGGCCCGCGCCTTCGCCGGCTTCCACTTGGGTGCGAGCAGCTTCACGCCCCGCACCCGCTTGACGGCCACGATGAAATAGACGGCGCCGAGAAACGGCCACCAGCGCCGGCCGACGCCGTCCATCCAGTCATAGCGTTCCAGCCATTTCTCGCTGGACATGGCCGGGCGCCAGCAGCCGAAGCTGCTGCTCTCGACCTCGAAGCTCAGCAGCCGCAGCCAGTCGCGCAGCCGGCGGTAGCCGATGAAGTCGCCGGCATCGGGCAGGTACAGCTCGCCGAAGCCGAGGCGCCGGTACAGGTGGGCGCGCTTCTGGCGCAGGCCCCAGAGGCTGGCCGGGTTCAGGCAGCAGACCACCACCTTGCCTTCGGGCACCAGCACCCGCTCGACCTCGCGCAGCGTGGCGTGCGGATCGAGGTTCAGCTCCAGCGAATGCGGCAGTACCACGAGGTCGAGGCTGTTCTCCTCGAAGGGCAGCGCGCCGAAGCTGGTGACCAGCGCGGGCTTCACCGCGGCATCGACGGATTGCGGCTCGCTCAGCGCCAGCCACTTGTGCGGCATGCGGTTGGCGGCCAGCGTATCGAGCTCCGGCAGCCCCAGTTGCAGCGCGTGGTAGCCGAAGATGTCGCCCACCGCGCGGTCGAACTCGGCCCGCTCCCACGCCAGCAGATACCGGCCGGGCGGTGTTTCAAACCACTGCTGCATTCCTATAATCTGGTCGCTCATGAAGTTGATTCCGCTGCCCGCCTTCCAGGACAACTACCTCTGGCTGCTGCACGATGGACAGCGGGCCCTCGTCGTCGACCCCGGGGACGCACAGCCCGTGCTGGCGTACCGGAACGCACCGGCCTGCAACTCGAAGCGATTCTAGTCACCCACCACCACCAGGATCACACCGGCGGCGTGGACGCGGTGCGCGAAGCCACCGGCGCCGTGGTCTGGGGGCCGGCCTACGAGAAGATTCCCGAGCCCCTCACGCGCCTGTCCGAAGGCGACGCCATCACGGTCCTGGGCCTGCGCTTCGAAGTGTTCGACGTGCCGGGGCACACGGCGGGCCACATCGCCTATTACTGCGCCGACGTCGCCGGCACGCCGCTGGTATTCTGCGGCGACACGCTTTTCTCCGGCGGCTGCGGCCGCCTGTTCGAGGGCACGCCGGCGCAGATGCTGGACTCGCTCGACAAACTGGCTGCGTTGCCGGCAGCCACGCGGGTGTGCTGCACGCACGAATACACGCTGTCGAACCTGAACTTTGCAATCGCGGTGGAGCCGCGCAACACCGATCTGGCCGATTACCGGCAACAATGCGTGGCGCTGCGGGCGCGGGGCGAACCCACCCTGCCCTCCAGCATCGCGCAGGAGACACGGATCAACCCCTTCCTGCGCGCCCGGGTCCCGGCGGTGGCGCATGCCGCGCATGCGCACGACGGCGCCGACGAGAACGATGCGGTCGCGGTCTTCGCGAGCCTGCGCCAATGGAAGAACGAATTCAGATGAAGCAGTACCACCTCCTCCCCCCCGGTCGCCGCCTTCGCGCTTGCCGGCTGCGCGACGACCCGGGGCCCCCGCCGGCGGCAGCCCTGCCGCCTCGGCCGAGAACTCCGTCACCCCCGCCCCCCGCCTGCCCGCCGTCGTTCCCGGCGGCCCCCTGAGCGCGCTCCAGAACAGCGAGATCAGCTCGCGCGCGGTGGCCGGCCTCGAGGCGCCGCCCGACCTGTGGCACCGCATCCGCCGCGGCTTCGCGATGCCCGACCTCGACCAGGACCTGGTGCGCAAGCAGGAGCAGTGGTACGCCAGCCGGCCCGACTACATCCAGCGGATGACGGACCGCTCGCGCAAGTACCTGTTCCACGTCGTCGAGGAACTCGAACGCCGCAACATGCCGACCGAACTGGCGCTGCTGCCCTTCATCGAGAGCGCCTTCAACCCGCAGGCGGTCTCCAGCGCGCGCGCGGGGCATGTGGCAGTTCATGCCGGCCACCGGCCGCGACTTCGACCTGAAGCAGAACGTCTTCCGCGACGACCGCCGCGACGTGCTGGCCTCCACGCGCGCCGCGCTCGACTACCTGCAGAAGCTGCACGGCATGTTCGGCGACTGGCACCGGCGCTGGCCGCGTACAACTGGGGCGAAGGCAGCGTGGGCCGCGCCATCAAGGCCAACCAGCGCGCCGGCCTCGGCACCTCGTACACCGAGCTGAACATGCCGGACGAGACGCGCAACTACGTGCCCAAGCTGCAGGCCGTCAAGAACATCGTGGCCAACCCGGAGCAGTTCCGCGCCGAACTGCCGCTGATCGAGAACCACCCGTACTTCCAGTCGGTCACGCTCGAACGCGACATGGACGTCGAACTGGCCGCCAAGCTGGCCGACGTGAAGATCGAGGACTTCAAGGCGCTGAATCCTCAGCACAACCGCCCGGTCATCCTGGCGGCCGGCACGCCGCAGATCCTGCTGCCCCGGGACAACGCCACGGTCTTCAAGCGCAACTTCGCCGAGTACAGCGCCGGCAAGTTCGCCAGCTGGACCGCCGGAGCGCGCCGGCCACCATGAGCGTGCCCGAAGCGGCGCGCCGCACCGGCATGTCCGAAGGCGACCTGCGCGCCGTCAACAGCATCCCGCCGCGGATGATCATCAAGGCGGGCTCCGTGCTGATCGTGCCGCGCGGCAACAGCGGCGGCCAGGACGTGGCCGGCCACGTGGCCGACAACGCGCAACTCAGCCTGGCCCCGGAGGTCGTGACTCGCCGCACGGTGGTGAAGGCGCGACGCGGCGAGTCGGTGGCGAGCATCGCGCGCCGCTACAACCTGAGCGCGTCGCAGGTGGCCGACTGGAACGACATCGCCGCATCGGCGGTATTCAAGGCGGGCCAGCAGGTCGTGCTGCACCTGCCGCTGCGTGCCGCGGCCCCGCGCGCGGCTTCGCCGGTGCGCGCCACCGCGCCGGTGCGTGCCGCCACGAAGGCGCCGGTGCGCAAGCCCGTCATCGTGCAGAAGAAGCGACGCTGAGCTTCGACTGCGAAGTTCTTCACGCCCTTTGTATAGCTGGGGCGTCCAGTTGTAAGCACCGCGTCCTGGCATAGGACGACTCCGACGAACTTAACGGCCACGGTCCGATGCGCGCCACGGCCGCGCACGGCCACAGTGTGTCCATTCCAACTTCGAAAGGGATGCGACATGAACAACAAGACCATTCTCGGCGGCATCATCGCTGCCTCGCTGCTCGGGTTCGGCGCCGCCGCCAACGCGCAGTACACCGCCATCGTCTCGGTCGCGCCGCCAGCGCCCCAGTACGAAGTGGTGCCCGCCCCGCGCCGGGGGTATGTCTGGGCGCCCGGCCACTACGAGTGGCGTGGCAACCAGCACGTGTGGGTGCAAGGCCATTGGCTGACCGCGCGCAACGGCTACGACTACCGCGAGCCCCGCTGGGTGCAGCGCGGCAACGGCCAGTGGGTGCTGGTGGGCAACACGTGGGAGCGCCGCGGCCCGAACGGCGACCGTGACGGCGACGGCATCGCCAACCGCTACGACCGCGACCGCAACGGCGACGGCTACGCCGACAACCGCCGCGGCGGCCGGGGCCCCAACGGCGACATCGACCGCGACGGCGTCTCCAACCGCAACGACCGCGACCGCGACGGCGACGGCGTGCCGAACCACCGCGACCAGTTCCCGGACAACCGCAACCGCAGCTAAGGAGGCCTGACCATGCAACGCAAGACCCTCCTCGCAAGCGCCCTCCTCGGGCGTCGCTGATGCTGTTCGGCGCGGCGGCCCGTGCCCGGGGCCGGCTTCCACCCGCGCGGCGACATCGACCGCGACGGCATCCTGAACATGCATGACCGCGACCGCGACGGCGACGGCATCCCGAACCAGCGCGACCCGAACCCGAACGTCCGCAACGTGGCGCAAGCCAACCCGTTCGGGCCGTTCGGCGACATCGACCGCGACGGGATCCGGAACCAGCACGACGCGGACCGCGACGGCGACGGCATCGTGAACAGCCGCGACCCGAACCCGAACGTGCGCAACGTGGCACGCAACAACAGGGGCCCGATGGGCGACCCGGACCGCGACGGCATCCAGAACCGCCACGACCGGGACCGCGATGGCGACGGCGTCGCCAACGCACGGGACCGCTTCCCGGACCTGCGCGGCCGCGCCTGACCGGCACGCGCCATGAAGAAGGGGCCCCGCGGGGCCCTTTCTGCGTCAGAGCTTCTCGGTGTCGCCCTGCCGCGGCTGCCACTTCATCAGGTGGCGTTCGATGCGGCCCACCAGCGCATCCAGGGCGGGGCGAACGCGGTCAGCACCACGATGCCGGCGAAGACGGTGTTGACGTCGAAGGTGCCTTCGGCCTGCAGGATCAGGTAGCCGACGCCGCGTGCCGAACCGAGGTACTCGCCCACCACGGCGCCGACGAAGGCGAGGCCGACCGACGTGTGCAGGCTGGAGAACACCCAGCTCGTCGCGCTCGGCAGGTACACCGTGCGCAGCAGCTGCTTCTGGCTGGCGCCGAGCATGCGCGCGTTGGCCAGCACGGTGGGACTCACCTCGCGGACGCCCCGGTAGACATTGAAGAACACGATGAAGAACACCAGCGTGACGGCGAGCGCCACCTTGCTCCAGATGCCCGTGCCGAACCACATGGCGAAGATCGGCGCGAGGATCACGCGCGGCATCGAGTTGAGCGCCTTCACGTAGGGGTCGAAGATCGCGCTGGCGGTCGGCGCCAGCGCCAGCCAGAGGCCGAAGCCCAGCCCCAGCAGCGTGCCGATGCCGAACGCCAGCACCGTCTCGAGCAGCGTCACGCCCAGTGCTGGTAGATGTCGGCGCGGCCGGGCAGGCCCTCGGGGAACAGCAGGTTGGGCTCCATGCCGAACGGCAGGAACCACGACCAGATGCGGCCCATCACCTTGACCGGCTCGCCGATGAAGAAGGCCGTCTGCTCGTTGCGCGAGAACAGGTGCCAGGCCAGCAGTACGACCACCAGCACGGCGGCTTGCCATGCGCGCAGGTTGTTCTCGTTCGGGCGCAGCATCACGCCGCCCTCTTCAGCTGCTGCGCGTAGCCCTTGAGCACTTCGTCGCGCAGTACGGCCCAGATCTGCGTGTGCAGTTCGACGAAGCGCGGCTGGCTGCGCACCTCGGCGACGTCGCGCGGGCGCGGCAGGTCGATGGCGAACTCGCCGATCGGGTGCGTGCCCGGGCCGGCCGAGAGCACCACCACCCGGTCGCTCATCGCGATCGCTTCGTCGAGGTCGTGCGTGATGAAGAGCACCGCCTTGCGCCGTGCGGCCCACAGGTCCAGCACCTCGTTCTCCATCAGCTGGCGCGTCTGGATGTCGAGCGCGCTGAACGGTTCGTCCATCAGGATGATGTCGGGATCGAGCGCGAGCGTCTGGGCGAGCGCCGTCCGCTTGCGCATGCCGCCGGAAAGCTGGTGCGGGTAGCGGTCGCCGAAGCCGCCGAGGCCCACGCGCTCCAGCCAGCCCTGCGCCTGCGCGCGTGCCTCGGCGTCCGGGAGGCCGCAGTACTGCAGGCCGACCATCACGTTGGCGATGGCGCTGCGCCAGGGCATCAGCGCGTCCGACTGGAACATGTAGCCGGCGCGGCGGTTGATGCCCTGCAGGCGTTCGCCGAAGACGCGCACTTCGCCCGACGTGGCGGGCAGCAGGCCGGCCGCGACGTTCAGCAGCGTCGACTTGCCGCAGCCGGTGGGCCCGACCACCGACACGAACTCGCCGGCGGCCACTTGCAGCGTGGTCGCGGCGACGGCGGTGTAGCTCCGGTCCCGCTCCTCGCGCGAGCGGAAGGTGACTTCGATGGCGTTGAGCTCCAGCGCGTGCGGCTGCACGGCGGGGCTCACGCCTTGTACCGCTCCTTCGCGCGCCGCGCGAACTCGTTGGTGTAGGTGCGGCCCAGGTCGATCTTGTCGCCCTTGATGGACGTGTCGAAGCTGGCCAGCGCCTTCAGCGCGGTGCGGGCGCCGTCGTCGGGCAGCATGCCGTCGAGCGCGATCGCCTCGCGCACCTTGTTGAACGAGGCGAGGTACAGCGCGCGGTCGCCGAGCAGGTAGGTCTCGGGCACGGTCTTGATGATGTCGCTCGGGCCGGCGGTCTGCAGCCACTTGAGGCCGTGCACGATGGCGTTGGTCAGCGCCTGGCAGGTGTTCGGGTTCTTCTGCACGAAGTCCATCGGCGCGTACAGGCAGCCCGCCGGCATCGGGCCGCCGAACACTTCCTGCGTGCCCTTGAGCGTGCGCGTGTCGCTGATGATGCGCACGTCGCCTTTCTGCTCCAGCATCGTCATCACCGGATCGATGTTGCTCATCGCGTCGATCTGGCCCGAGCGCAGCGCCGTCAGCGCACCGGCGGACGTGCCCACGCCGATGAAGCTCACGTCGGAAGCCTTCAGCCCGGCGCGCGACAGCACGAGGTTGGCCACCATGTTGGTGGACGAGCCGGGCGCGGTGACGCCGATCTTCTTGCCCCGCAGGTCGCCCACGTTCTTGTAGCCGGGCATCGCCTTGGTGGACACGCCCATCGCGATGGCGGGCGCGCGGCCCTGCAGCACGAAAGCCTGGAACAGCTGGTTCTTGCTCTGGAGGTTGATGGTGTGCTCGTACGCGCCGCTCACGACGTCGGCCGAACCGCCGACGACGGCACGGAGCGCGCGCGAACCGCCCGCGAAGTCGGAGATCTCGACGTCGAGGCCTTCGGCCTTGAAGTACCCGAGCTGCTCGGCGATGGTGAGCGGCAGGTAGTAGAACGACGCCTTGCCGCCGACCGCGATGGAGACCTTGTTCTTTTCGGGCCTGGCTTGCGCGCGCAACGCGGGGGCCGCGACGGCGGCCGCGGCCAGCACCCCGAAGCGCCGGCGGTTGAGTGACAGGTTGGACATGCGGAGCCTCTTTGAAATTCTTCTGCTTCTCCGCAGGTTAGTGCGCGCCCCCGCGGACCGCATCGGGACTAGCCCGTGCGGGTTTTCACGTAACGGCGTGAGGGCTGTTGCCTAGCGGTAGCCGCTGAACAGGATCGCGATGTTGACCAGCAGCGCCAGCAGCCAGATCACCGAGCGCGCGGTGCCGAGGCCGGCGACGTACATGGCCACGTAGATCACGCGCAGCGTGATCCAGACCAGCGCCGGGGATGTCGAGCCGCGCCTGGGTGGCGCCGAGCTGGTGCGCGATGATCACGGCGCCGATGAAGAACGGCAGCGCCTCGAAGGTGTTGGCCTGCGCGGCGTTCGCGCGCGCCTGCCAGCCCTCCTGCCGCGCGAGCCACGCGCGCGGGTTCTCGTTGTCGAAGCCGCCTTCGCGCCGCGGCTTGCCGAAGCCGTGCCACTTGGCGAGCCCCGCGCACCCGATCGGCAGCAGCGCGGCGATGAGCACGCACCAGTAAGCCAGCGTGAAACCGAACGTCATCGGCAACGTCATTTCGTCCTCCTGTCCACCAGCGCATGCGCGATGGTCCCCAGATCCACATATTCGAGCTCGCTGCCCGCGGGCACGCCGCGCGCGAGCCGCGTCACCTTCAGCCCGCGCTGCTTGAGCGCTTCGGCGATCACGTGCGCGGTGGCTTCGCCTTCGGCCGTGAAGTTGGTGGCCGGGATCACCTCCTGCACCTCACCGGCCGTGGCGCGGTCGAACAGCTTGGACAGCCCGATTTCCTTGGGGCCGATGCCGTCGAGCGGGCTGAGCTTGCCCATCAGCACGAAGTACAGCCCCGGAACGCCTGCGTGCGCTCGATGGCGGCCTGGTCCGCCGGCGTCTCGACGACGCACAGCTTGGCGCGGTCCCGCTGCAGGCTGCGGCAGGTGGCGCACACCTCGTCTTCGGTGAACGTGTGGCATTCGCTGCAGTGGCGCACGTGGCTCGCGGCCTGCTCGAGCGCGCGCGAGAGCACGTGCGCGCCCTCGCGGTCGTGCTGCAGCATGTGGAAAGCCATGCGCTGCGCCGACTTCACGCCCACGCCGGGCAGGCGCCGCAGCGCATCGACGAGCGCCTGGAGGGAAGGTTCTGCCAAGCGCGATCAGAAGGGCAGCTTCATGCCGGGCGGGAGCCCGGCACTGAGCTTGGCCATCTTCTCGTTGCTGGTTTCCTCCGCCTTGCGCACGGCGGCATTGAAAGCCGCGGCGACGAGGTCTTCCAGCATGTCCTTGTCCTCGCCCAGCAGGCTCGGGTCGATCGTGACGCGCTTGACGTCGTGCTTGCAGGTCATCGTCACCTTGACCAGGCCGGCGCCGGCTTCGCCGCTGACCTCGATCAGGGCGAGCTCTTCCTGCGCCTTCTTCAGGTTGTCCTGCATGGCCCGGGCCTGCTTCATCAGGCCGGCCAGCTGTCCCTTGTTGAACATGCGAATCCTTCTCTCAGTGTTTCTCGACGGGTTTGATGCTGCCGGGGACGATTTTCGCCCCAAAGTCACGCTGCATCTGCTGCACGAACGGATCGTTCAGGATGATCTGCTCGGCGGCCTGCTGCCGCAGCGCGGCCGCCTGCGCGTTGCGGCGGGCGGGGCTGTCGCTGACGGGACCGACTTCGACCGAAATCTGCACCGCGTGGCCCGCCGCTTCCAGCGCGCCGCGCAGCCGCTCGCGGCTCGCCGGCTGGTTGAGCGACTCTCGCTCCACCCGCAGCATCCAGTGGCCTTCGTCGCGGCCGACCAGCTGCGACTGCAGCGCAAGTTCGCGCACGAGCGCCGTGACGGCTTCGCGCTCGACCAGTTGCTGCACGGTCGCCTGCCAGAAGTCGCCCTCGGGGGTGGGCGTGACGGACGGCACGCCGGTCGGCGCTTCGCGCAGGGGCTCGCGCTGCACGCGGACCGGGACGCCGACGACGTCGGTGTCGCCGTTGGCCTGCTCGCGCGCGGCGGTGGCTGGCGCGGCTCGACGACGGGGAGGACCTGGCCGGGGGCGCGGTGGGGCGGGGTTGAACCGTCGGCGGCGGCGCGGATGGCGCGGGCGGCGGCGGTGCGCTGGGCTGCGCTTCGCTTGCCGCCAGCCTGCCGGCCGATGCGCCGGCGCCATCATTCAGAGTTTTTTTTTCCTGCGATCCCGAAGGCTTGAACGCCAGCAGCCGCAGCAGCACCATCGTCAGCGCCGCATATTCGTCGGGCGCCGGGCCGAGCTCGGCGCGGCCATGCAGGCAGATGCTGTACAGCAGTTGCGTCTCGTCGGCCGGCATCAGGCCCGCGAGACGCGCAATGGTGGCGGCCTCGTCGTCGGACGCTTCCGCGGCGTCCGGCACCGCCTGCAGCACCGCCATGCGCTGCAGCACCATGCTCATCTCCTCCAGCGCGGCGGCGGCGCTCAGGCCGTGCAGGCGCAGCGCCTCGGAGATCTCGACGACCGTCTTGCCATCGGACTGCGCCAGCGCCTCGACCAGCCGGAACACATGGCTGCGGTCGACGCTGCCCAGCATCTGCCGCACCGCCGCCTCGCGCAGCTCGCCGGCGCCGAAGGCGATGGCCTGGTCGGTCAGCGACAAGGCGTCCCGCATCGAACCGCGGGCCGCCCGCGACAGCAGGCGCAGCGCCTGCGGGTCGGCCGCGACCGCTTCGGCTTCCAGCACGGTCGCCGGTGCTCCTGCACCGTCTCCGGCGCCATCGGCCGCAGGTTGAACTGCAGGCAGCGCGAAAGCACCGTCACCGGCACCTTCTGCGGATCGGTGGTGGCCAGCACGAACTTGAGGTACTCGGGCGGCTCCTCGAGCGTCTTGAGCATCGCGTTGAACGCGTGCCCGGTGAGCATGTGCACCTCGTCGATCATGAAGACCTTGAAACGCCCCTGCACCGGCTTGTAGACCGCCTGCTCCAGCAGCGACTGCACCTCGTCGACGCCGCGGTTTGACGCGGCGTCCAGCTCGGTGTAGTCGACGAAGCGGCCGCTGTCGATGTCGGTGCAGGCCTGGCACACGCCGCACGGCGCCGCCGTGATGCCGCCCTGCCCGTCCGGGCCCCGGCAGTTCAGCGACTTGGCCAGATGCGCGACACCGTCGTCTTGCCGACGCCCCGCGTGCCCGTGAACAGGTAGGCATGGTGCAGCCGCTGCTGCTCCAGCGCGTTCGACAGCGCCTGCACCACGTGCTCCTGCCCGACCATCTGGCCGAAGGTCTTGGGCCGGTATTTGCGGGCGAGCACGAGGTAGGACATTGCGGCGATTCTAAAGTGGGCTCGACCATGCCCTTCCGCGTGCGACCGGCCGCCGGGTCGCCTACAATAGACCCCGACGGGCCTCCCCGCATGGTGAAGCGGCCAACCGGGTCAGGTGGGGAACCAAGCAGCCCTAACTGTGGAGCCAGTGCCGGGGGTAAGGCTCGTCAACTTCTTCCGCGTTCCCGGCGCGCATGCCAGCCGCCACCCCCGTCCTTGACGGGCGCCGGCTGACAAAATCCGGTTACAGCCTCCCACAAACCTTCGCCAGCGGCAGACCTAGAGTTCAGTCCCATCACTGGGAGGTGAGCCATGGAGAAGACTGTCGCACGCACCGGTTGGGCCGCCGCAGCAGCCGCCCCGGGTGGCTGGCGCTCTGCCCCGCGTGGGCGCAGGGCACGCCGCCCCTGCACGTCGAAGTCAATGCGAGCAGCCTGCCGCGGCTGGAAAGCCAGGGATTCCGGCTTCCGGGCCCCGCGCGTCGATGTGTCGGTGCTGCCCGGCAAGGGAACGGGCCTCGGCGTGGCCGTGGGCATGAGCGGCTTCGCGCCGCGCACCACCATGCTGCCTTCGGGCTATGCGGCGATCCGTCCGAGCGTGGACCTCGGCGTCACGTGGCGCCACGCGCCGGAAGGCCAGAACCAGATCGACGTGACAGCGTGGAAGCGGATGCAGCACGACGAGGACGCCTACACTCTGGTCCAGATGCGCGAGCCGGTGTACGGCGCGCGCGTCGAGATGACACTCACCAAATCCCGCAAGGCCGGGTTCAGCGTGGAACGGGGCTTCATCGGCATGCAGCTGGAAAGCGGCGCCAAGATCTCCGTGAAGCGCAAGGACGGCCGCCCCATGGTTTATTACCGGACCGCCTTCTGAGCAGCACCGCAACCCGCCCTCCGCCCTGGTCGTCGAAGACGACGAGCACATCGGCCGCCTCCTGCAGTTCATGCTGCAGCGGGTCGGCTACCGTGGAACTGGTCAACGACGGCCGCGCCGCCCAGGCCTACATCGAGCAACGCGAGCCCCCGCGGTGGTGCTGCTCGACGTGATGCTTCCCCATGTCGACGGGCTGCAGCTGGTCGCGCTGCTGCGCAAGCAGCCCGCGTGGGCGTCGGTGCCGGTGCTGATGCTCACCGCCAAGGCGCAGGAGCACGACGTCAGCCGGGCGCTGGACGCCGGCGCCACCGACTACATCGTCAAGCCGTTCCAGCCCGAAGACCTGCTGGCGCGCGTGCGCAGCCACGCACCGCTGCCCTGAATCATTCCGATTCGGGCAGCTCGAAGTAGAACTCCGTCCGCACGTCCGGCTCGGTCGTGAAGCCCATGCGGCCGCCGTGCGCCTCGACGATGCTGCGGCAGATCGACAGGCCCAGCCCCGTCCCGCCGCGCGCCCGCCGGTCCGAGGCGTCGGCCCGGGCGAAGCGCTGGAACATGCGCTCCCGGAACTCGGGCGGCACGCCCGGACCGCGGTCGGCCACCCAAACGCGCACCCACCCGGGTTCCGGGTGCGCAATGCCCACCTCGACGTCGGCGCCCTTGGGCGAGAACTTCGCCGCGTTCGACAGCAGGTTGACGCAGACCTGCACGATGCGGTCGGCATCGGCGTTCACGCGCCCCTGCTCGTCGCCGACCATCCGGAACTGCACCCGCAGCCCCTCGGCGTACGCTTGCGTGTCGCGCACGGCGTGTTCCAGCAGCGGCCGCAACGGCTGCTCCTGCATGCGGTATTCCAGCTTGCCCGAGGCGATCTTGTCGAGGTCGAGGAGGTCGTTGATCAGCCGGATCAGCCGCTCGGTGCTTTCGTGCGAGATCGCCAGCAGTTGCTTCACGTCGTCGGGCAGTTCGCCCGCCATGCCCGAGCTCAGCAAGCTGAGCGAGCCGTAGATCGCGGTCAGCGGCGTGCGCAGTTCGTGCGAGACGGTCGAGACGAACTCGTCCTTCATGCGCTCGACTTCCTTGCGCTGCGAGATGTCGTGGATGAAGGCGCTGAAGAAGCGGTCGTTGCCGGTGCTCACCAGGCCGACCTTCACTTCCACCGGGATCTCGCGGCCCCTGGCGGTCGATCATGATGCGTTCGATGGCCTGGTGCAGGATGGCGGCGTCGCCGGTGCGCAGGTAGGCCTCCAGCACGCCTTCGAGCGCGTCGGCATACCGCTTCGGCAACAGCACCTCGCTGGCGCGGCGCCCCAGCACCTCCTCGCGGCCCCAGCCGAACACCACCTCGGCCTGCGTGTTCCAGTCGATGATCCTGCCCTGCAGGTCCATGCTGATGAACGGGTCCTGCGCCGCCTCCAGGATGGTCTGGATGCGCTGCTCGTTGGCCTGCACACGGCGGAAGGCGTCGCTCAGTTCCGCCGTGCGCAGCTCGACGCGCTGCTCCAGCTCGGTGTTCAGCGCGTGCAGCTCGCCCGTCTTCTGCTGCAGGTTCCCCAGCAGCGAGTTGAGCGCCGTCCCCAGCACCTCCACCTCGCGGTAGGCGCTGGAGGTTTCCACCTGCGTCTCGTGGCCCTGCTCCAGCCGCCGCGCGGCGCCGGCCAGTTGCAGCAGCGGCCGCGAGATCGCGCGGGCCGCCATCCAGCCCAGCACCGAGAACACGATCGCCAGCGCGAGCCCGCCCCAGAACACGCGCCACTGCAGCGTGCGCAGGGGTTCGTAGGCCATCGCCACCGGCTGGCGCACCAGCACCTTCCAGCCGAGGCCGGGCGACGACTGGAAGCCCGTCGTCGAGCCGTAGCCGACCGGTACTCCTCGCCGTCGGGCCAGCGCTCGGTGACGAAGCCATCCTCGCCCGAGTGGGCGCGCTCGAAGCTCGTGAGGGCGAGCTTGAGGCCTTCGGTGCCCGGCGGACCCAGCAGCACGCGGCCGTCGGACGAGACGATCAGCGGCTCGATGCTCTCGCTGCGGCGGTCGGCGCTGAAGACGGTGCGGCGCACATCCTTCGCCCATTCCCGGAGACGTGCGCGCCCAGCACGCGTCCGTCGGCAATGCTGAACGCCACGTCGTAGAAGCGCTGGGGTTCGGGCCCGGCTCGCCACCGAGCAGCTTGGACAGCAGCACCGCCTCGTGCACGTCCCCCGGTGCACGCCGGCGAGCGCCTGCGAGAACCACGGGCGCCCCGACACGTCCTGCCCCGTGAGCAGGCCGCCGCTCGCCGCCTGCACGGTGCCCTTGGCATCCGCCGGCGAGCCAGGCGTAGTACCGGTAGCTGGCCTTGGCGGCGTCGAGTTCGGCCTGCACGTCGTCGGGCGGCAGGCGCTGCAGCCGCTGCGCCATGAGCTGCACTTCGCGGTACCGCTCGAACATGCCGCGGTCGAGGCGGCTCGCGGTCTGGCTCGCGAGTTCGGCGAGGTTCTGGCCGATGCTGCTGGCGATCCCGCGCGACGCGGTGCGCTCCACGACCACTGTCAGCACGACGGTCAGGAGGATCGACAGGGCCGAAAAGGCGACGGCCGGTAGGCGCCGAGGGTGAGCCCGCGCGGGCGCGCCGGACGCATCATGCGGCGGGCCGCCGCGGGGACTGGGTGCTGCCGCTGAGCCGCGCGCAGCGATGGCTTGTTGCTATCGCATTCATAGCGTGCGGAGTCCGGCCGGGCCCCGGCGAAGGCTCTTGGTTTCTGTCACAATGCCCAGACTGTAACGGCATCACCACCGCGCTTTCGAGGAACCCCATGGCCAGCGACCTGATCAAGCACATCTCCGACGCATCGTTCGAATCCGACGTCCTGCAGGCCGACAAGCCGGTGCTGGTGGACTACTGGGCGGAATGGTGCGGCCCGTGCAAGATGATCGCGCCCATCCTCGACGAAGTATCCCAGTCGTACAAGGACAAGCTGCAGATCGCCAAGATGAATGTCGACGAGAACCGTGACATTCCCGCCAAATTCGGCATCCGCGGCATTCCCACCCTGATGCTGTTCAAGGGCGGCCAGCTCGCCGCCACCAAGGTGGGCGCCATGAGCAAGGCGCAGCTCACCGCCTTCATCGACCAGCAGCTGGCCTGAAGTCCCCGGGCGCCCGCGGCGCCCGGTTCCCCACGCGGATTGTTTTGCTGCATAATCCGCCCAATCGCTGATCCGCCTACGCAAGCGGCCAGTTCGAATTTCCGGTTCGCCGGGGCAGCTCTCGCCCCGCACCAACCTCCCCTAGATTCCCAAGAACTCCCGCGCCCGGGACAATTCCATGCACCTGAACGAACTCAAGGCGTTGCACGTCTCCGAAGTCTCCAAGCAAGCCGAAGAGCTCGAAATCGAGAACGTAGGCCGGATGCGCAAGCAGGAGCTGATGTTCGCGATCATCAAGAAGCGCGCCCGCGCCGGCGAACAGGTGTTCGCCGACGGCGTGCTGGAAATCCTGCCCGACGGCTTCGGTTTCCTGCGCAGCCCCGACACGAGCTACACCGCCAGCACCGACGACATCTACATCTCGCCGTCGCAGGTGCGCCGCTTCAACCTGCACACCGGCGACATGATCGAAGGCGAGGTGCGCACGCCCAAGGACGGCGAGCGCTACTTCGCGCTGACCAAGCTCGACAAGGTCAACGGCGGGCTGCCCGAGGACAACAAGCACAAGATCATGTTCGAGAACCTGACGCCGCTGTTCCCCGGGAACAGATGCGCCTCGAACGTGACGGCGCCGGCGCCAAGAGCGAAGAGAACATCACGGGCCGCGTCATCGACATCATCGCCCCCATCGGCCGCGGCCAGCGCGCGCTGATCGTCGCGCCGCCCAAGAGCGGCAAGACGGTGATGATGCAGCACATCGCGCACGCCATCGCCGCCAACCACCCGGACGTCCACATGATGGTCCTGCTGGTCGACGAGCGCCCGGAAGAAGTGACCGACATGCAGCGCTCGGTCAAGGCCGAAGTGATCGCTTCGACCTTCGACGAGCCGGCCGCCCGCCATGTGCACGTGGCCGAAATGGTGATCGAGCGCGCCAAGCGCCTGGTCGAACTGAAGAAGGACGTGGTGATCCTGCTCGACTCGATCACCCGCCTGGCCCGCGCCTACAACAACGTCGTGCCCTCGTCGGGCAAGGTGCTCACCGGCGGCGTCGACTCCAATGCGCTGCAGCGCCCGAAGCGCTTCCTGGCGCGGCCCGCAATGTCGAAGAAGGCGGTTCGCTGACCATCATCGCCACGGCGCTGGTCGACACCGGCTCGCGCATGGACGAAGTGATCTTCGAGGAGTTCAAGGGCACCGGCAACTGCGAACTGCACCTCGACCGCCGCCTGTACGAAAAGCGCGTGTTCCCCTCGATCCAGCTCAACCGCTCCGGCACGCGCCGCGAGGAACTGCTGCTGGCCCCCGAGATCCTGCAGAAGACCCGCATCCTGCGCCAGTTCATGTACAACATGGACGAGATCGAGGCGATGGAAATGGTGCTCAAGTCGATGAAGGCCACCAAGACCAACGTCGAGTTCTTCGACATGATGCGTCGGGGCGGCTGAAGGCGGGAGCGGATTCGGGAGCGGATCCCTTGAACGCAGAGGGCGCAGAGAACGCGCAGAAATCGCAGAAAAGACAGGTCTGCTCTGGAATTGCTTCTGCGTCTTCTGCGAACCCTCCGCGCCCTCTGCGTTCAAAGACTTCTGGCCCCCGGGCCCCTTCAGCCTCGCGCTATAATCGCAGGCTTTTCCGGAAAGTACGCCAGATGTCCCGGCGCGGCTGCCGGGCCGACCCAAGGAAGATCATGAAAGAAGGCATTCACCCCAACTACCGCGACGTGGTCTTCCAGACCTGTCGAACGGTTTCCAGTTCGTCACGCGTTCGTGCGTCGCCGCCCGCGACAAGATCACGCTGGAAGACGGCCGCGAACTGCCGCTGTACAAGCTGGACACCTCCAGCGAGTCGCACCCGTTCTACACGGGCACCCAGAAGTCGGTGAACGACATGGGCGGCCGCGTGGACAAGTTCTTCAAGAAGTTCGGCAAGCCCGGCGCCGCGAAGTCCTGAGATCCGACGTCTCCCGAAGAAGGCAGCTCGCGAGCTGCCTTTTTGTTGCCTGTGACAAACTCGCCCGCGTGAACCAGACCACTCCCGCCATCGTCACCCAGAGCGCCGTGCGGCGCCTGCCGCGGCTGGCGCTGCTGCTGTTCTGCGCCGCGTACGTGCTGCCCGGCTTCGTGGCGCGCGAGCCCGGAAGAACGCGGACATCACGGCGTTCGGCTTCATGCTCGAACTGGCCCGGGGCCGCACCGGCTGGCTCGAACCCTTCCTCGTGGGCCACCCGCCGGAGTTCGACGCGCTGCTGCCCTACTGGCTGGGCGCGTGGGCCATGCAGCTGGCGCCCTCCGGATCGCCCCCGACTTCGCCGCGCGCCTGCCCTTCATCGGCCTGCTCGTGCTCACGCTGGTGGCCACCGGTACGGCGTCTATTACCTCGCCCGCACGCCGCACGCGCAGCCGGTGCCCTTCGCCTTCGGCGGCGAAGCCCTGCCCACCGACTACGCGCGCGCACTGGCCGACGCCGGGCTGCTCGCGCTCGTCGCCTGCTTCGGCCTGGCGCAGCTGTCGCACGAGACCACGCCCTCGCTGGCGCAGCTGGGGTTCACCGCCCTCGCCTTCCATGGCATCGCCGCCTTGCCGTACCGGCTGGTGGCGCCGGTGATCAGCCTCGCCGTGGGCCTGGTCGGCCGGCGCTGAGCGGCGCGCCCGCGATGGGCGTGCTGTTCGCTTTCGGCGGCGCGTGGATCCACTTCCGCGACCTGCCGGCCGACGCCGCGACCGAGCGCCGCGGCGCGCGCGGTGCCATCCTGATCGTGCTGATCGCCGTGGCCGCGGCGGCGGTCGCCGCCGCTTTCGACACCGGCACTGGCGGCTGGAACCCGTGGCGGGGCCCGGACGCAACTGGAAGTCGGTCGGCCGGCTGGTCGCGTGGTTCACGTGGCCGGCATGGCCACTGGCGGCCTGGACCGTGTGGCGCTGGCGGCGCCAGCTGCGGCAGCGCCACGTCGCCCTGCCGCTGTGGTTCGCCGCGGTCTCGCTCACCACGACCGTCCCGGCGCCCAACCCCGACCGCGCCCTGCTGCTGGGCCTGCCGGCACTCGCCACGCTGGCGGCTTTCGCGTTGCCGACCTTTCGCCGCAGCGTGCTGGCGCTGATCGACTGGTTCACGCTGCTGTTCTTCAGCGGATGCGCGCTGGTGATCTGGGTGATCTGGATTTCGATGCAGACCGGCGTGCCGGCCAAGCCCGCCGCCAACGTCGCGAAACTCGCCGCCGGCTACGTGCCCTCGTTCTCGCTGTTCGCGTTCGCCGTCGCGGTGGCGGCCACGGCGGCGTGGCTGTGGCTGGTGCGCTGGCGCACCAAGCGCAACCGCGACGCGATCTGGAAAAGCCTGGTGCTGCCCGCCGGCGGCGCCGCGCTGGGCTGGCTGCTGGTGATGACGCTGTGGCTGCCGGTACTGGACTACGCGCGCAGCTACGCGCCCGTGGTGCGCACCACGGTGCTGCAGATGGACAAGCCCGGCTGCGTCGAGGTGGTCGGCCTCACGCGCGCGCAGATCGCGGCGCTGCGCTTCCACGGCGGTCTGGACGTGCGCCGGGCGAGCCTGCCCCATGCCTGCCCCCGGCTGGCGGCCACGCAGGACCTGGAAGCTTCGATGCCGCTGCTGCTGGAGAAGCGCCAGTGGTCGCTCGCCGCGTCGCTGCGCCGGCCGACCGACGCCCGCGACAACCTGCTGCTGTACCGGAAGAACGAGTGAGCACCGAGCGCGGCATCATCGCGCGGCACGCCGGAACCGTCCTCGCGGGGCAACTCGCCACGATGGCCTTCGGCGTCACCGACACCATCGTGGCAGGCCGCTTCTCGCAGGAGGCCTTGGCCGCGCTGTCGGTCGGCGCGGCGGTCTACATCACCGTGTTCGTCGCGCTGATGGGCGTGCTGCAGGCACTGCTGCCCACCGGGCCGAACTGCACGGCGCGGGCCGCAGGCCCGAACTCGGGCGCTCGGTCCGGCAGGCGCTGTACCTCGCCGTGCTTGCCGCGGTGGCGGGCGTGGTCGGCCTGCTGTTTCCCGGGGCGCTGCTGCAATCGACGGAAGTGCCCGAGGCGCTGCAGGCGGACGTGCGGCAGTACCTCGGCGTGCTGGCGCTCGCGCTGCCGCCGGCGCTGCTGTTCCGCATGTACAGCACGCTCAACCAGAGCTCGGGCAAGCCGCAGCTTGTCACGTGGCTGCAGCTCGCGTCGCTGGCGGTGAAGGTGCCGCTGACCATCTGGTTCGTGTTCGGCGGCCTCGGCGTGGCGCCCATGGGCGCGGTCGGCTGCGCCCGGGCCACGGTGGCCGTCAACTACCTGTTCGTCGGGCTGGCGCTGTGGCTGGTGCGCACCGACGCGCTGTACCAGCCGTACGCGATCTGGCGCCCGATCGAGCGGCCCGACTGGCACGCCATCGGCCAGTTCGCGCGGCTCGGCATCCCGGCCGGCCTCGCGATCATGGTGGAGGTCACCTCGTTCACGCTGATGTCGCTGTTCATCGCGCGGCAAGGCACGCTCGCCGCGGCCGCCCACCGGTGGCATCGAACCTTGCCGCAGTGCTGTACATGACGCCGCTGTCGCTCGCCATCGCCACGAGTGCGCGCGTGAGCTACTGGCTCGGCGCCGGCGACGAGAAGAAGGCCCGCGCGGCCATCCGCACCGGCTTCCGCATGGCGCTCGGCGCCGCGCTGCTGCTGGCCGCGACGATGCTGGTGGCGCGCGACGGACTGGCGGCGATGTATTCGTCGGACCGCCAGTCGCCGCCGTCGCCGCCGGCCTGCTCGGATGGGTAGCGGTCTACCACCGGGCGACGCGACGCAGGCGCTGTGCGTGTTCGTGCTGCGCTGCTACCGCGTCGCCGTCGCGCCGCTGGTGGCGTACTGCGTGCTGCTGTGGGGCGTGGGCGTGGTCGGCGGCTACCTGCTCGCCTACCGCGGACTCGGTCCCCGGCCGGCGCAGAACACGCCGGCGGCCTTCTGGCTGGCCAGCAGCTTCGCGCTGGGCCTGCTCGCCATCATCCTGCCGCTGATTCTGTGGCGGGCCGTGCGGGCGTACCGGCCGGCGTGACGCGCACGCGGCTGGCCGGCAGCTCGATGGCGAAGGTCGAGCCCGCGCCCGGCGCGCTTTCGATGCGCAGTTCGCCGCCGTGGCGCTGCACCACGTGCTTGACGATCGCCAGCCCGAGGCCGGTGCCGCCGGTTTCGCGCGAGCGGCTGCGGTCGACGCGGTAGAACCGCTCCGTCAGGCGCGGGATGTGTTCGGCGGCGATGCCCGGCCCGGTATCGCGCACGTCGAAAGCGAGCCGCCCCGCCGGCAGCAGCCGCGCATCCACCTCGATGCTGCCGCCCGCGGGCGTGTAGCGCACCGCGTTGCCGACCGGGTTGGACAGCGCGCTTTGCAGCTCCACCGGCGCGCCCGCGATGGCCGCATCCGGCGCGGGCAGGACGCGCAGCGCGAGCTTCTTGCCGAGGCTCGCGGCCAGCTGCTCGCCGTCTTCGCGCGCCTGCGCCAGCAGGTGCTCCGCCGGCAGCCAGTCGCCGGTGCCGGGCAGCGGGCTGCCCTCCAGCCGCGACAGCGTCAGCAGGTCGTTCACCAGCATCTGCATGCGGTGCGCCTGCTGCGCCATCATCTGCAGGTAGCGCGTGCGTTCGGCCGCCGGCAGGTCCGGCTCTGCATCGTTTCGACGAAGCCGGCCAGCACCGTCAGGGGCGTGCGGATCTCGTGCGAGACGTTGGCCACGAAGTCGCGCCGCATGGTGTCGGCCTGCTCCATCGCCGTCACGTCGCGCGAGAGCAGCAGCAGCCGGCCCTCGCCGTACGGATGCAGGCGCAAGGCGAGACGCAGCGGCCGGCCCGCGGGACTGGCCGGGCTGCTCACCACGACATCGCGGTCGTAGTCGCGGCTGCCGTAGAACGCGGTGAAGTCGGGGTCGCGCACCAGGGTTGCCCAGTGCTGCAGGAGGTCGCGCTGCGGGTCGAGCCCGAGCTGCGCCGCCGCCGTGTCGTTGCACCATTCGATGCGGCCCTGCGCATCGAGCAGCACCACGCCGTTGGGCGAGCCGCGGATGGCGGAGCGGAAGTCGTCGAGCTGGCGTTCGGCTTCCGCCGCGCGCTTCTCGCGCAAGCCCACGGCGCGGCGCATGCGGTCGGCCGCGTCCCGCCAGGCGCCACCGACGCCGGGCAGCCGGGCGAAGTCGCCATGCCGCAGCCAGCGCAGCACGCGCAGGGCGCGCAGCGACTCCACGGCGAACCAGGCCACGGCGCCGGCAAGCGCGCCGAGCGCCACGCCCTGCCCGTGGCCGGCCCACCAGCCGACCACGCCGCCGGCCGCAAGACAGGCCAGGGAACGACAGCAGGCGCGCCGTCATGGACGTGCCCGCATCAGGCGGCGCTGGCGGCCGGCTGGCCCGTGATGCGGTAGCCCGCGCCGCGCACCGTCTCCACCAGCACGCCGGCGGCGCCGAGCGACTCGCGCAGCCGCTTGACGTGCACGTCGACCGTGCGCTCCTCGATGAACACGTGGTCGCCCCACACCTTGTCCAGCAGTTGCTGGCGGCTGTGGACGCGCTCCGGGTGCGTCATGAGGTAGTTCAGCAGCTTGAACTCGGTCGGGCCGACCTTCAGCGGCCGGCCCCGAAGCTCACCCGGTGCTGCGCGGCGTCGAGCGTGAGCCCGGCGACGGTCACGCTCTCTTCCGCCTTCTCGGGCGCGCGCCGGCGCAGCACGGCGCGGATGCGGGCCAGCAGCTCCTGCGTGGAGAACGGCTTGGTGATGTAGTCGTCGGCACCGGCATCGAGGCCCGAGACCTTGTCGGGTTCGTCGCCGCGCGCGGTGAGCATCAGGATCGGGATCGACTTGGTGCGGGCATCGGCGCGCCAGCGGCGCGCCAGCACCAGCCGCTCTGGCCGGGGAGCATCCAGTCGAGCAGGATCGCGTCGGGCAGCACCGCGTCGATCTCGCGCTGCGCCGATTCGCCGTCCTCGGCCCACACCGGCGAGAGGCCGTTGTGGCGCAGGTTCACGGCGACGAGTTCGGCGATGGCGGGTTCGTCTTCGACGATCAGGATGCGGGGCTGGTTCTTCATGGAAAGGCTAGCGGATCGCGGATTCGATGTTTTCCATCGAGCTGTGGCGCACGTCGGCGCCCTTGACGACGTAGATGATGAACTCGGCGATGTTCTTGGCATGGTCGCCGATGCGCTCGATGGCCTTGGCGACGAACAGCAGGTCGAGGCTGGGCGAGATCGCGCGCGGATCTTCCATCATGTAGGTGATGAGCTTGCGCACGAAACCGTCGAACTCCTGGTCCAGCAGGTCGTCGCCTTTCAGGATGGCGACGGCGGCCGTCGTGTCGAGGCGGGCGAAGGCGTCGAGCGCCTTGCGCAGCTGGCCCGAGGCCAGTTCGCTCGCCACGCTCAGCTCGGTGGCCGGCAGCGTGCGGCCGTGGCCGCTCTTGCCGATGATGGAGCGCACCATGCGGGCGATGCGCTCGGCCTCGTCGCCCACGCGCTCGAGGTTGGCGGTGGTTTTGGAGATCGCCATCAGCAGGCGCAGGTCGCGCGCGGTCGGCTGGCGCCGCGCGATCACCGACGACAGGTCGCGGTCGATCTCGACTTCCATCGCGTTGACGCGCGCCTCGGTGGCGATCACCTGCGCCGCGGCTTCCTCGTTGAAGTGGGCGAGCGCGTAGACGGCCTGCCGGATCTGGGATTCGACCAGCCCGCCGAGCTCCATCACGCGCGAGGAGAGCGCGTTCAGGTCGCTGTCGAACTGGGTGGAGAGGTGCTTGTCGGCCATCTCGTTTCCTTCAGCCGAAGCGGCCGGTGATGTAGTCCTCGGTCTCCTGGCGGCGCGGCTTGAAGAAGATCTGCTCGGTCTCGCCGACTTCCACCAGTCGCCCGGTACATGTACGCGGTGTAGTCGGACACGCGCGCGGCCTGCTGCATGTTGTGCGTGACGATCACCACCGTGTGGTCGTTCTTCAGCTCGCCGATCAGCTCCTCGATCTTGCCGGTGGAGATCGGGTCGAGCGCGGAGCAAGGCTCGTCGAGCAGCAGCACTTCGGGCTGGATGGCGATGCCGCGCGCGATGCACAGGCGCTGCTGCTGGCCGCCGGAGAGGCCCGGCGCCGCTTTGCTGCAGCTTGTCCTTCACCTCGTTCCACAGGGCCGCGCGGCGCAGCGCCCATTCGACGCGGTCGTCCATGTCGGCCTCGCCGAGCGACTCGAACAGCCGCACGCCGAACGCGATGTTGTCGTAGATCGACATCGGGAACGGCGTCGGCTTCTGGAACACCATGCCGACCTTGGCGCGGATCAGCGCCACGTCCTTCTTCGACGTCAGCAGGTTCTCGCCGTCGAGGACGATCTCGCCTTCGGCGCGCTGGTCGGGGTACAGCTCGTACATGCGGTTGAAGGTCCGCAGCAGCGTCGACTTGCCGCAGCCCGACGGCCCGATGAAGGCGGTGACCTTCTTCTCGGGGATGTCGAGGTTGATGCCTTTCAGGGCGTGGAACTTCCCGTAGTAGAAGTTCAGGTTGCGCACCGCCAGCTTGGCGGGGGCGGAGACGGTCATGGTGCTCATGGTCAGGCCCGGTTGCGTGTCAGCACGCGCGCCAGATGTTCAGGCCGAGGACGGCCGGGTGATGATGAAGACGCCGGCCCGGGCGAGCTGTTGCCAGTTTTCGTAGGGGCTCATGGCGAACTTGAAGATGGTCACCGGCAGGCTCGCCATCGGCTCGCCCATGTTGGTGGTGAAGAACTGGTTGTTCAGCGCCGTGAACAGCAGCGGCGCCGTCTCGCCCGCGATGCGCGCCAGCGCCAGCAGCACGCCGGTGACGACGCCTGCCCGCGCCGCGCGCAGCGTGATGGAGCCGATCACCTTCCACTTCGGCGCGCCCAGCGCGTAGGCCGCCTCGCGCAGCGCCGGCGGCACCAGCAGGAGCATGTTCTCGGTGGTGCGGATCACGACCGGGATCACGATCAGCGCCAGCGAGATGGCGCCGGCCAGCCCCGAGAACTGCTTGAAGCGCGAAACCACCACGGCATAGACGAACAGGCCGATCACGATGGAAGGCGCCGACAGCAGGATGTCGTTGACGAAGCGCGTGGTGTTGCCCAGCCAGCCCTTGGGGTCGTACTCGGCCGGTAGATGCCGGCCATGATGCCGATGGGCGTGCCGACGCAGGTGGCGAGCATCACCATCAGGAACGATCCCCAGATGGCGTTGAGCAGGCCGCCGGCCTCGTTCGGCGGCGGCGTCATCTGGCTCAGCGTGGCCCGGTGAGGCCGGCGAAGCCGAGGCGGATGGTCTCCCAGAGGATCCACACGAGCCAGAACACGCCGAACGCCATCGCGGCGAGCGACAGCGCGAGCGCGACCGCGTTGCCGCGCTTGCGCGCGTGGTACTTGCGCTCGCGCTCCTCGTTGGTCGCGGCGGCCTTGATCAGGCGGGCGGCGGTGCTCATGCCCGGGTCCCTTCGTTGCGGCGCAGCCGCATCAGCAGCAGCTTGGACAGCGACAGCACCACGAAGGTGATGAAGAACAGGACCAGCCCGAGGTAGATCAGCGCGGCCTGGTGCAGGCCGTCCGCCGCTTCGGCGAACTCGTTGGCCAGCGCCGAGGTGATGCTGTTGGCGGCGGTGAACAGGCTCAGCGAATCGAGCTGGTTGAAGTTGCCGATCACGAAGGTGACCGCCATCGTCTCGCCCAGCGCGCGGCCGAGTCCCAGCATGATGCCGCCGATGACGCCGCTCTTGGTGTACGGCAGCACCACGCGGTACACCACCTCCCGTGGTGGTGGAGCCGAGCGCATAGGCCGACTCCTTGAGCATCGGCGGCGTCACGTCGAACACGTCGCGCATGACGGCGGCGATGAACGGGATGATCATGATCGCCGGATGATCCCGGCGGCCAGGATGCCGATGCCCACCGGCGGGCCGGAGAACAGGGTTCCGAGCAGCGGCACGTCGCCGAACGCGCCCTGCAGCGGCTGCTGCACGAAGCGCGCGAGGATCGGCCCGAACACCAGCAGGCCCCACATGCCGTAGACGATGGAAGGCACGGCGGCGAGGAGTTCGATGGCGGTGCCGAGCGGCTGCTTCAGCCAGGCCGGGGACAGCTCGGTCAGGAACACGGCGATGCCGAAGCTCACAGGCACCGCGATCAGCAGCGCGATCAGCGACGTGGCGAGCGTGCCGTAGATCATCACCAGGCCGCCGTACTCGTTGGTGACGGGGTCCCGTGTGGTGCTGGTGAGGAAGTCGAGGCCGTACTTGGAGATGGCGGGCCGGCGCCCACCAGCAGCGACACGAGGATGCCGGCCAGCAGGGCCAGCGTGAGCAGCGCCGCGGCGCGCGCGGCCCAGCCGAACACGCGGTCGACGATGGCGCCCAGTCGCGCGCTGCGGGCGGGCGGCGGGCTCATCGTCCGGCGCGCCGCCAGCAGCGGGTGGTCGAGGGTGGCCTCATGGGCCGGGAGTGTAGAGGACACGCTCGCCGGCCCGGGTTCAGTTCAGCGCGACGTTCTTGCCGGAAGCGTCCTTGATGTCGGACGCCCACAGCTTCTGGATCTGCGCCTTCACCGCGGCGGGCATCGGCACGTAGTCCGGGTCGTCGGCGGTCTTGTCGCCGTTCTTGTACGCCCAGTCGAAGAACTTGAGCGTGGCGGCGGCCTGCGCCGGCTTGTCCTGCGCCTTGTGCATCAGGATGAAGGTGGCGCCGGTGATGGGCCACGACTGCGCGCCCGGCTGGTTGGTCAGCACCGGTAGAAGGTCTTGGACCACTCGGCGCCGGCCGCGGCGGCCTTGAAGGCGCTGTCGTCGGGAGCGACGAACTGGCCGGCGGCGTTCTGCATCATCGCGTAGTTCATCTTGTTCTGCTTCACGTACGCGTACTCGACGTAGCCGATCGAGTTGGGCAGGCGCCCCACGAAGGCGGCGACGCCCTCGTTGCCCTTGCCGCCCGCGCCCGTGGGCCAGTTGACGGCGGTGCCTTCACCGACCTTGGTCTTCCACTCGTCGTTCACCTTCGACAGGTAGTTGGTGAACAGGAAGCTGGTGCCGGAACCGTCGGCGCGGCGCACCGGGGCGATGGCGGCGTCGGGCAGGTTCAGCGACGGGTTCAGCGCCTTGATGGCCGGGTCGGTCCACTTGGTGATCTTGCCCGGTAGATGTCGCCCAGCACCTTGCCGTTCAGGCGCAGCTGGCCGGGCTGAACGCCCCGGATGTTGACGACCGGGATCACGCCGCCGATCACGGTGGGGAACTGCACCAGGCCCCCGGCGGCGAGTTCCTCGTCCTTCAGGGGCGCGTCGGAAGCGCCGAAGTCGACCGTCTTGGCTTCGATCTGGCGGATGCCGGCGCCGGAGCCGACCGACTGGTAGTTGATGCGGGCGCCGGTTGCCTTGTTGTAGTCGGACGCCCACTTGGCGTACAGGGGGCCGGGAAGCTGGCGCCGGCGCCGGTGACGTCTGGGCGGCGGCCAGCCGGTGAAGGCCGGGCCAAGAAACCGAGGGTGGCAATGCGGAAAGTCGTGTTCATGGGGGCTCCTCTCGCGGTTGGGGGAAAACTCGATGAGCTGGACTTTAGGGGGTGTGTGACAGCTCCGTGACACGGAATTCCTTCTCCCGGTCGCCGTCACCAAACCGTCACGAACCCGTCACGGGGCTGCCTAAGCTCGGCCGCCCATGAAGAACAACGATCGCTCCCCCTCCTCTCCCGCGCGCCGCCGCCTGCTGGCCGCCGCCGCCGCCGCCGTGGCGTGGCCGGCAGTGGCGCAAAAGGCGCCTGCCACGCAGAAGCCGCTGGTCGTGGCCCAGCTGTGCGACGTTTCCGCCGTCGAGCAGGACGTGGCCAAGGACTTCGTCATCGGCGCGCGGGCGGCCTGGCAGGACATCAACAAGCGCGGCGGCCTGCGCGGCCGGCCGGTGCAGCACCGGTGGTGGAAGTGGACGGCAGCGCGGAGTCGGTCCGGCAGGCCTGGCAAGGGCTGCGCGACAACCCCGCCTGCGTCGTCCTCTCCGGAACGGCGAGCGACCCGGTGGCGGGCCATCTCGCCACCCTGCTGCGCCAGAAGGCGCCGCCATCGCCCACGCCGCCCCGTGGCTGCAGAACGCCGCCACGCCGGCGGACGAGCGCACCTTCCCGATCTTCGCGGCCCGGCGCGAGCAGATCGTGCATGCGCTGAAGTCGCTCACCGTCAGCGGCGTGCAGGATCTCGGCGCCGTGTTCGCCTCCGAGCGCGAAGCCGGCCTGTACCGCGAGGATCTCGCGCGCACCACCAAGGCGGTGGGGATGCGGCTGGCCACCGGACGGCCAGAGGCGACCTCGCGCGCCCGGGGCAGCAGCTCAACGCCAGCTCGCCCGCCGTGCTGCTGTTCGTCGGCGGCACGCCGGAACTGGTGCAGTTCACGCAGGGCCGGACCGCCAGGCACGGCAACGCTACGTGATCGCGCTGGCCGACGTCAACCTGCAGACCGTGCAGCAGATGGGCGCCGGCCGGTTCACGCCGATCATCGCGACCCGTGGTGGTGCCCATGGTGAGCGCGGCCCTGCCGATCGTGCGGCGCTACCGCGACGTGCTGGCGCGGCTGTTCGACGAGGCGCCCGTCGCGCTGAGCCTGGCGGGCTTCGTCGCGGCGAACTACACCCACGACGTGCTGGCCTCGGTCGACGGACCGGTCACGCGCGCCACGGCGCTCGCGGCGTTCCAGCGCCGGCTGGACGCCGACGTCGGCGGCTACCGCGTGAGCTTCGACGGCCGGGGCGCAGCGCCACCTTCGTCACGCAATCCATGCTCACCCCCGAAGGCCGCGTCGTCGGCTAACCTCCTTCCATGCAAGACGGCACCCTGCTCGCGGCGATCGACCTCGGCTCCAACAGTTTCCGGCTGGAGATCGGCCGCCTCGAACACGGCCAGGTCCAGCGGGTCGAATACTTGAAGGAGACCGTGCGCCGGGGCAATGGCCTCGATGGCGCCCGCAACCTCGGTGACGAAGCGATGGAGCGCGGCTGGGCCTGCCTGGCGCGCTTCGCCGAACGCCTCGCCGGCTTCCAGCCGCACCAGTGCGCGCCGTCGCCACGCAGACGCTGCGCGAAGCGCGCAACCGCGACGTCTTCTGGCCCGTGCGCAGGAGCTGCTCGGTTTTCCCATCGAAGTGGTCTCCGGCCGCGAGGAAGCGCGCCTGATCTACCGGGGCGTGGCCCACCACCTGCCGCAGTCCGACGAGCGCCGGCTGGTGGTCGACATCGGCGGGCGGTCCACCGAGCTGATCCTCGGCACGCAGTTCGACGCCACCGCGATGGAGAGCTACCGGGTCGGCAGCGTCGCGTGGTCGATGAAGTACTTCGCGGAGGGGCAGTTCACCGAAGATGCTTTCCGCCGCGCCGAGATCGCGGCCGAGGCCGTGCTGGAAGAAGCGCTGGCCACCTACCCCGCAGGCAGCTGGGAAGTGGTTTATGGGGCGTCAGGCACCATCGGCGCCGTCGGCGAAGTGCTGGCCGCGGCCGGCCTGCCCGCGGGCGTGGTGACCGTCGCCGGGCTCGACTGGCTGCGCGAGGAACTGCTGCAGGCACGGAGCGCCGACCGCGTGCGGCTCGCCGGCCTCAAGGACGACCGCCGCCCGGTGATCGGTGGCGGGCTCAGCGTGCTGCGCGCGGTGTTCGACCTCTTCGGCATCGCCTCGATGCAGGTCGCGGCCGGGGCCCTGCGCCATGGCGTGCTGTACGACCTGCTCGATCGGGAACAGGCCAACACCGATGTGCGCGCGGCCACCGTCGGCCGGCTGGCGGCGAAGTTCGCCACCGACGCGGCGCAGGCGGCCCGCGTCGGCCGCGTCGCCCGCGACCTGCTGCGCAAGCTGCACGCCGGCGCGGCCGTGCCGGAAGCCGACCGCCTCGAGCGCGAACTCGCCTGGGCGGCACAGCTGCACGAGATCGGCAGCCTCGTGTCGCACAGCGACTCGCACAAGCATGGCGCCTACATCCTCGAACACGTCGATGCGCCCGGCTTCGCGCAGCAGGAGCTGCACCGGCTCGGACTGCTGGTGCTCGGCCAACGCGGCAAGCTGCGCAAGCTGGAGGACGCGCTCGACGACGAACTGCTGGTGCAGCAGCTGCTGGCCCTGCGCCTCGCGGTGGTCTTGTGCCACGCGCGCCGCGACCCGGAGCTGCGGGGAGTGCAGCTGCGCACCGACGCGACCGGCGCCACGCTGACGTTGCCGGCCGCCCGGGCGCGCACGTACCCGCAATCGGCGCACCTGCTGCTGGAGGAAACCTCCGCCTGGGGTGCGCACGGGCCGGAGCCTGCGGCTGGTGGTTGCGGATTAAAGGTATATACGGTTTATACTGTTTATACCGTTTACAACGAGGAGCGAGGATCCATGGCCACCACGACCACCAGCACCCGGGCCCGCAAGCCCGCCCCCGCGGCGAAGAAGGCGGCCGCGCCCGTGCCGGCCCCGAAGGCGCCCAAGGCGAAGAAGAAGTCCGCGGCCCCGGCCGTGGAGGCGAAGGCGCCGCGCGGCGAGAAGGAAAAGAAGCCGAAGCTGGTGCGCGACAGCTTCACGATCCCCAAGGCGGAATACGCGGTGCTCGACGAACTGAAGCAGCGCGCCGCCCGGCTCGGCCAGCCGGCCAAGAAGAGCGAGCTGCTGCGCGCCGGCGTGATGGCGCTGGCCGCGATGCGCGACGCCGCCTTCCCGGCGCAGCTCGACGGCGTGCCGGCCGTCAAGACCGGCCGGCCGCCGAAAGCCTGATCGCCTAGAGCATCTCGGGCGACTGCACCGCCCACAGCAGCACCTGCGCCAGGCCGTCGCGCTCGCGCGCGCGCAGCCACCACACCGCGCCCCTTGCGGATGGCGCACTGCCCGCCCCGGATGCGCAGCATCTGCGCGGCCGCCTCGCCGAGCACCGGCTGGTGGCCGACGATCACCACCGGCTCGCGCGCGCCGGGCCAGCCTGCCGCCGCCAGCACGTCCGCCGGCGTGGCGCCGGGCTGCAGCGTATCGCGCGGGCTGAAGCTGCGCCCCAGCCACATCGCGGTCTGCTGGCAGCGCAGCGCGGGGCTGGAGAGGATGCGCGCGCCTTCGGGCAGGCGCTGGTCCAGCCACGCGGCCATGCGGGCCGCTGCTTCTCGCCGCGCCCGGTCAATGCGCGCTCCAGGTCGTCGAGCCCGTCACGCTCGTCTTCGGCTTCCGCATGCCGCCACAGGATCAGGTCCATGCCCGCACCTCCACTTCGCCCGGCGCGGCTGCGTAGCGGCGCATCAGCGCGGCTTGCGCGCCATGGCCGCCCGGCTCCTCGGCATCCTTCGCCCGCCGGTAGCTGCCATCGGGCTGCAGGTCCCGTGCGTCGCGGTTGTCGTGCAGGTAGGCCACCAGGCACTCGTCGATCACGCGCTGGCGCAGCTGCGGATCGTTGATCGGCCACGCCAGCTCGATGCGGCGCAGCATGTTGCGGTTCATCCAGTCGGCGCTGGAGAGGTACACGTGCTCCTCCTCGCCGGCGCAGATGTAGAACACGCGCGAGTGTTCCAGCAGCCGCCCGATCACCGAGCGCACGCGGATGTTCTCGGAGAGGCCAGGCACCCGCGCGGGCAGCATGCAGGCGCCACGCACGATCAGGTCGATGCGCGCGCCCTTCTGCCCCGCCCGCACCAGCGCCTGCATCAGCGGTTCGTCGGTCAGCGCGTTCATCTTGAGGACGACGCGCCCTTCCTTGCCGGCCGCGGCCGCCGCGCCCGCCAGGTCGATCAGCTCGATGAGCCGCCGCTGCAGGTGGAACGGGGCCAGCAGCACGTGGTTCAGCCGCGGCAGCCGGCTCTGGCTCGCGAGCTGGATGAACACCTGCTCGACGTCGGCGGTGAGCAGCGGGTCGCAGGTGAGGTGGCTGATGTCCGTGTAGAGGCGCGCGGTGCGCGGGTTGTAGTTGCCGGTGGAGAGATGCGCGTAGCGGACCAGCGCCTTGCCTTCGCGCCGCGTCACCAGCAGCATCTTGGCGTGCGTCTTGAGGCCGACCACGCCGTACACCACCTGCGCGCCGATGGCCTCCAGCTCCTCGGCCCAGTTGATGTTGGCCTCCTCGTCGAAGCGCGCCTTGAGTTCCACCACCACGGTGACCTCCTTGCCGCGGCCGACGGCCTGCTTCAGCAGGGTCATCATCTCGGAGTCGGCGCCGGTGCGGTAGATGGTCTGCTTGATGGCCAGCACCTGCGGATCGTTCACGGCCTCGCGCAGGAACTGCAGCACGCCGTCGAAGCTCTCGAACGGCTGGTGGATCAGCACGTCGCCGCGCTTGAGCTGCTCGAACACCGGGCGGCCCGGCACCAGTTGCTTCGGGTAGCTCGGCGCGGACGCCGGGAACAGCAGCTTCGGCGCGTCGACCAGGTCGATGATCTGCTGCAGCCGCGCGAGGTTCACCGGCCCGTGCACGTGGTACAGCGCGGCCTCGGGCAGCGCGAACTGCCGCAGCAGGAAGGTGGAGAGGTACTCCGAGCAGCCAGCCGACACCTCCAGCCGCACCGCCTGCCCATAGTGCCGGCTCTGCAGGCCGAGGCGCAGCGCGGTGCGCAGGTTGCGCACGTCTTCCTCGCCCACCGCCAGTCGGAATGGCGGGTGACGCGGAACTGCGAGAACTCGCCGACTTCGCGGCCGGGGAACATCGCGTCGAGGTGCGCGCGGATCACGCTGGAGAGCGACACGAACAGCCGGCGCTTGCCGCACAGGCGCGCCGGCATCGGGATCAGCCGCGGCAGCACGCGCGGCACCTTGACGATGGCGATCTCGTTCTCGCGGCCGAAGGCGTCCTTGCCCGAGAGCCGCACGATGAAGTTGAGCGACTTGTTCGCCACCTGAGGGAAAGGGTGCGCGGGATCGAGCCCGACCGGGATCAGCAGCGGGCGCACTTCGCGCTCGAAGTACTCCTGCACCCACTTGCGCTGCGCCGCGCTGCGCGCGCCGTGCGAGACGATCTCGATCCCCGCCTTGGCGAAGGCCGGCATCAGGTCGTCGTTGTAGAGCGCGTACTGGCGCGCCACCAGCTTGTGCGCGGCCGCGGAGATGTCTTCGTAGCTGCGGACGGTGAACGGCCCCTTGCGCTCGCCGGCCCGGGCCGCGCTCAGGTGTTCGACCGCGCACCTCGAAGAATTCATCGAGGTTGGACGAGACGATGGTCAGGAAACGCAGCCGCTCCAGCAGCGGCACCGCGGCCCGGAAGGCCCAGTCCAGCACGCGTTCGTTGAAGGCGAGGATGCTGTGGTCGCGGTCGAGGAAGGGCACCACCAGGGGCGCGGTATTGCACATGCTTCAGGCGTGGCCCTCGGCGTCCGCCGCGCAATCCTCGAGCGCGCTGCGCACGACCGGGGCGGCGACGCCGCCCACCAGCACACCGGCTACGCACAAGATGGCCTGGATTGCAGAGAAGAAGCTCATTTGCGACCTCCTGGGTCTGTGGATGACGGGGCTATGCTGGCCCGCGTTCGTGTCGGAGCGATGACAGAATCGTTCACGCAACCGTCATGAACCTGCCATGGCGTCGTCACGCCCGCTGCCTATCGTCCCGGGCTGTCTCGACCCACAACCCGAAAGGCATGAAGGCAATGAACACCACAACGAAGATGGAGCTGGCGGCACTGGCCGCCGGTGGCGAGGAGAACTGCAACACCAGCGGCAATGCGTCCCTGATGGACGTGCTGGAAGCGCGCCTGTCCCGCCGCAGCATGCTGCGCGTCGGCATCGGCGGCGCCGGCGCCGCGGTGCTGGGCACCCTGCCCCTGACCGGCTGCGGCGGCGGCGGCGGGTCCGATGCCGGCCCGGAGCCGATCACGCTCGGCTTCAACGCCGTGGCCAAGAGCCGCGCCGACCGCGTGGTCGTGCCGACCGGCTACACCGCGACCGTGCTCTACGCCACCGGCGACCCGATCGCGGCCGACACGCCCGCCTTCCGCAACGACGGCACCGACACCGGCTACGAAACGCGCGCCGGCGACCAGCACGACGGCATGGAGTACTTCGGCCTGAACGACGCGGGCACCTCGGCCGACGCCGGCGGCTCCTCGCGCGGCATCCTCGCGATGAACCACGAAGCGCTGGTCGACCAGTTCCTGCATGCGAACGGCACCACGCCGAATCCGCGCCCGGTCGCCGAAGCCGACAAGGAAATCCCGGCCCACGGCCTGTCGTTCGTGGAAGTGCGCAAGCAGGACGGCAAGTTCCGCTACGTCAAGGACTCGACGTACAACCGGCGCGTCACGCCGAACACCCCCTGCGCCTGGCGGGGCCGGCGCGCGGCAACGCGCTGATGGTCACGAAGTTCTCCGAGGACGGCACCGGCGCCCGCGGCACCATCAACAACTGCGGTACCGGCACCACGCCTTGGGGCACCTTCCTCTCGGGCGAGGAAAACTTCGCCGGCTACTTCACGCGTTCGGCCACGGACAACGCCGCCCGCGGCGGCGACACCGCCAAGAGCGTGGTGTCCCTGAACCGCTACGGCCGCGCGCAGGGCGCCGCCAGCCGCCACGGCTGGGAGACCGCCGGCGCCGATGACCGCTTCGCCCGCTGGGACCTCAGCCAGGGCGCCGCCACCGCCGCCGACGACTACCGCAACGAGCTGAACACCTTCGGCTGGATCGTCGAAGCGGACGCCTACGACCGCACGCAGGAACTGCGCAAGCGCACCGGCTCTGGCCGCTTCGCGCACGAGAGCGCGGCCTTCGGCGTGCCGGTGCACGGCAAGCCGCTCGCCGTCTACATGGGCGACGACTCGCGCGGCGAGTACGTCTACAAGTTCGTGTCCGCCGCCAACTGGGACCGTGCCGACGCCTCGCCCGCCAACCGCATCACCACCGGCGACAAGTACCGGACAACGGCAAGCTGTACGTGGCGAAGTTCGCCGCCGACGGCACCGGCACCGGATCGAACTGAACATCGCCAACGCCGCGATCGCCGGCTACGCGACGTACGACTTCGCGGACCAGGCCGACGTGCTGGTGAACGCGCGGCTGGCGGCCGATGCCGTCGGCGCGACGAAGATGGACCGCCCCGAGTGGTGCGCGGTGCACCCCGTCACCGGCGAGATCTACTACACGCTCACCAACAACAGCAACCGCAAGGTGGAGCCGACCGGCTCGCAGATGCAGGTGGACGCCGCCAACCCGCGCTCGTACACCGACGCGCCCACCGCCGCCGCGCCGGGCAACGTCAATGGCCACATCGTGCGCATGAAGGAATCGCGCGACGAGAGCACCGCCACCGGCTTCACCGGGACATCTACCTGTTCGGCGCCGAAGCGGGCGCGGACGAGGGCAAGGTCAACCTGTCGTCGCTGACGAAGGACAACGACTTCTCCTCGCCCGATGGCCTGTTCTTCAGCCGCAAGACAGGGCTGGTGTTCATCCAGACCGACGACGGCGCGTACACCGACGTCACCAACTGCATGATGCTGGTGGGCAACCCGGGCCGTGGGGCGACGGCGAAGAGCAGACGCTGGAATACACCAAGGGCGACGGCAGCAAGCTCGAGGTCCGCACCCGCGTGGGCGCCGCCCCGACGTCGTCCACGCTCAAGCGCTTCCCGGTGGGCCCGGTGGATTGCGAGATCACCGGCATCACCGAGACGCCGGACGGCCGGACGATCTTCGTCAACATCCAGCATCCGGGCGAGTCGATCGCACAGGCCGACGTGGCGGACCCGACGAAGTACACCAGCCACTGGCCCGGCAACGCGGGCTATGGCGCGGGCGGCAACAACGCGCGGCCGCGCTCGGCCACGATCGTGATCACCCGCGACAACGGCGGGCTGGTGGCGGCCAACGGCGAGGCCGTGCTCGGCTAACGCGGCCCCGGGGCCGGCGGGGCGTACAGCCCCCGGCCTCTTCCCATCCCTCGAGCATGAAGGCGGTGCTGTCGCACTCGCCTTCGAGCGAGGCGGCGGCCGGCGCGGGACACTCCAGCGCCCGCCGCCGCAGGCAGCGGACCGCCGCTTCGACCACCGCGTGGTCGGCCTTCCCGACGATTTCATGGCACAGCTCGCTGAGCACCTGCGCCGGCAGCGCCGGACGGCAGCGGTGCTTCCACTGCTGCCGCAGGCCGCGGAAGCCTTGCAGGGACGCCGGGAAGTGGCGTTCGGCGCCGCGCGGCGTGCACCGCCCCAGCACCGGGCCAACCCTTCGAACAGCACCCGGTAGTCCGCCGTCGCCGCGTCCTCGCCCTCCCCTGCCGGCGGCAGGGTGGCCAGTCGGAGGACTGCCAGCGATTGCGCCAGCCGGAGAAACGAAGCAGCACGGGCGTTTCCTGAGGTGAGACCCCAGTGTTCGCCTGAAATGTGAAGGGCGGGTGAAGGTTGGCCGAATCAGGCACGATCCGGCCCGGCACGTGATGGAATCACGCGCCCGGCGCCGGTCAGAAGCGCATGCCGGCCGAGAAGCGCAGCGCGTCGGTGCCGCCGAAGTTGCGCGTGGGCGCCTCGTAGCCGAGGCGCAGCCGGCGCGGCTGAAGTCGTAACGCACCGCCAGCCCAGCCTCTCCTGCCCGAGCTGCCGCGTGACGTGCATCGACAGCGCCTGGCCATCCGCGAAGCGGTAGCCGCCCCCGAGGCTGATCGCCTCGGTGTCGAGGCTGCGGCCCACGCCGAAGCGCGCGAACCATTGCTGGCCGGCCCGGAGCGACAGGCCGTTGCCGGTCGCCGAGGCGGAGGCGCCCAGTTGCAGCGGCCCGAGCGAGGCCACCGGCGTGCGGCCGGCGGTTTCTCCGTCGAACGGCAGCTGCGGGGTGGTCAGGGTGTAGTCCGGCGCAATGCGCTGTGCTGCGGCGGGAGCGGCGGCCGGGCGGCGGCCATCAGGCAGAGGACATGTAAAGCGGCGCGCATGGGTCCAATGTAGACCCAGCAGCGGCTGCTGCACAGCCTCGGCAGCCGTTTGTGGCCGCGATGCCACGCACCTTAGGGGACCGACCTACACAGGCTGCAGGGGCGCGTGCGGCAAGGCGGGCAGTTGCACCACGATCGGGTCGCCGGGCCGCACCTCGCCGCCCGCGAGCACCACGCCCATCACGCCCGCCTTGCGGACGATCTCGCCGCTCGCACCGCGGTCGATCACGGCGGCCGTGAGCCCCGGCTGGAAACGGTCGATCTGCGCGCAAGGGTTGCGCAGGCCGGTCACCTCCACCACCGCGGTGGCGCCGAGCTGCAGGCGGGTGCCGGCGGGCAGCGCCAGCAGGTCGACGCCAGCGGTCGTGACGTTCTCCCCATGTCGCCGGGAAAGACGGCGAAGTCGCGCGCCACCAGTTCGTCGAACAGCTCCGCGTGCAGCAGGTGCACCTGGCGCAAGTTGGGCGCCTGCGGATTGCGCGCGACGCGCGAGCGGTGCTTGACGGTGGTGCCGGCGTGGGCGTCGCCCTCGACGCCGAGGCCCTCCACCAGCACGATCGCCTCCTCGGCGAACTTGCTGAAGCTGTGGCTGCTGCTGCGGTGGACGGCGAGGACCTTCGCGGGCATCAGCCGGCCCGCACCGCTTCGGCCAGTTCTTCGGCCGCGCTGTCGGCCAGCGACGCTTCGCGCGCCTCGACCATCACGCGCAGCACGGGCTCGGTGCCGCTGGCGCGGATCAGGATGCGGCCCTTGCCCGCCAGTTCCTTTTCGAGCCGCTCCTCGGCGCGCGCCAGCACCATGTTCGACTTCCACAGCTGCCCCGGCTTCAGGCGCACGTTGATCAGCTTCTGCGGGAACAGCGTGATGCCGTCGAGCAGTTGCGACAGGCTCTTGCCGCTGCGCACGCAGGCCATCAGCACCTGCAGCGCGCTGACGATGCCGTCGCCGGTGGTGTGCTTGTCCGGCAAAGCAGGTGGCCGGAGCCTTCGCCGCCCAGCAGCCACTTGCGCTTCTCGAGTTCCTCGAGCACATAGCGGTCGCCGACCTTGGCGCGCACGAACTCCACGTCGCGCTGCTGCAGCGCGAGCTCGATGGCCATGTTGGTCATGAGCGTGCCGACCGCGCCGGGCACGCGCTCGCCCTGCTGGAGGCGGTCCATCACCATCAGGTACAGCAGTTCGTCGCCGTTGTAGAGGCGGCCTTCGGCGTCGACCATCTGCAGGCGGTCGGCGTCGCCGTCGAGCGCGATGCCGAAATCGGCTCGGTTCGCGCGCACCGCCTTCACCAGCGCGTCGGGGTGCGTGGCGCCGACCTTGTCGTTGATGTTCAGCCCGTCGGGCGCGCAGCCCGGCAGAACACCTCGGCGCCCAGTTCGTGGAACACCTTGGGGGCGATGTGGTACGCCGCGCCGTTGGCGCCGTCGACCGCGATCGTCATGCCCTTCAACGTGAGGTCGTGCGCGAAGGTGCTCTTGCAGAACTCGATGTAGCGGCCGGCCGCGTCCTCGAGGCGGCGCGTCTTGCCGAGCGAGGCGGAGTCGGCCCACACCGGCTTTTCCTCCGGGGCCGACTCCACGGCCTGTTCCCACTCGTCGGGCAGCTTGGCGCCTTCGGCGCTGAAGAACTTGATGCCGTTGTCGGGATAGGCGTTGTGGCTGGCGCTGATCACCACGCCCAGGCTGGCGCGCTGGGTGCGCGTGAGGTAGGCGACGCCCGGCGTCGGCAACGGGCCGAGCAGGACGACGTCGACGCCCGCGGAGTTGAAGCCCGACTCCAGCGCGCTTTCGAGCATGTAGCCGGAGATGCGCGTGTCCTTGCCGATCAGCACCGTCGGGCGCTCCTCGGTGCGCTTGAGGACCCGCCCCACGGCATGCGCCAGGCGCAGCACGAAGTCGGGGGTGATGGGCGGGTCGCCGACGGTTCCACGGATGCCGTCGGTGCCGAAATAAGTCCTGCTCATGTTGTTCTCCCCGCCTGCTCCCCGCAGGCCGATTGCATTGCTTGCCACACCTTGAGGGCGGCCACTGTCTCCCGCACGTCGTGCACGCGCACCACGTGCGCCCCGCGGTCCACCGCAAGCAGCGCCGCGGCCACGCTGGCCGGCACGCGCTCGTTGACCGGCAGGCCGGAAACCGTGCCGAGCGACGACTTGCGCGACCAGCCCGCGAGCATCACGTAGCCGTCGCCGGCCAGCTCCCGCTGCCGCCCGAGCAAGGCGAAATTCTGCGCTACCGTCTTGCCGAAGCCGATGCCCGGGTCCCGGGCGATCCGGTCCGCCGCCACGCCCCGCGCGCGCAGCGCCTGCGAGCGTTCGCGCAGGAAGGCCAGCACCGGCGGCACCGGGTCGCCCTCGAGCGGGCTGCGCTGCATGGTGCGCGGCTCCCCGTGCATGTGCATGATGCAGACGCCGCAGGCCGGATGCGCCGCCACGGCCTCTTCCGCGCCCGGCTGGCGCAGGCCCCAGATGTCGTTGACGATGTCGGCGCCGAGCTCCAGCACCTCGCGCATCAGTTCGGGCTTGTAGGTGTCGACGGAGACCGGCACGCCCGGGCGCAGCGCCTCGCGCACCACCGGCACGACCCGGCTGCGTTCTTCTTCCAGCGGCACCGGCGCGATGCCGGGGCGGGTGGATTCGCCGCCGATGTCGAGGATGGCGGCGCCCTCGTCCACCAGCGTCTCGCAATGCTGGATGGCGCTGCGCGTGCTGGCGTAGTGGCGGCCGCCGTCGGAGAAGGAATCGGGCGTGACGTTCACGATGCCCATCACGCGCGGCTGGTCCAGCGCGATGCGAAAACGTGACGTCTGCCAGAACTGCATGGGGGCGATTGTCCTCCGCACGGCCCAAAAAAAAGGCCCGGAGGCCTCTTTCTGCGTACATCGCGGCAGTTTTACGCGGCGTTGGGCGCCGGGTCCGGGGCGACGGTCGTGCCGCCGCTGCCCGACGAGGGCGGCGTGCGCGGCGTGAAGTCCTTGGGCGGACGCGGTTCCTTGCCGGCCATGATGTCGTCGATCTGCTCGGCGTCGATGGTCTCCCACTCGAGCAGGGCCAGCGCCATCCGGTGCATCTTGTCCTTGTTGTCCTCGATCAGCCGGCGGGCCAGCGAGTACTGCTGGTCGATGATGCGGCGGACTTCGGCGTCGACCTTCTGCATGGTCTGTTCGCTGATGCTGGTGGTCTTGGTGACCGAGCGGCCCAGAACACTTCGCCTTCGTTCTCGGCGTAGACCATCGGGCCCAGCGCGTCCGTCATGCCGTAGCGCATGACCATGTCGCGGGCCGTGGGTGGCGCGCTCGAAGTCGTTGGAAGCGCCGGTGGTCATCTGGTTCATGAACACTTCTTCGGCGATCCGGCCGCCGAACAGCATGCTGATCTGGTTCAGCATGTACTCGCGGTCGTAGCTGTAGCGGTCCTGCGCCGGCAGGCTCATCGTGACGCCCAGCGCGCGGCCGCGCGGGATGATGGTGACTTTGTGGACCGGATCGCACTTGGGCAGCAGCTTGCCGATGATGGCGTGGCCCGACTCGTGGTACGCCGTGTTGCGGCGTTCCTCTTCGGGCATGACCATGGACTTGCGCTCCGGGCCCATGATGATCTTGTCCTTGGCCTTCTCGAAGTCCTGCATCTCGACCACGCGGGCGCTGCGGCGGGCGGCCATCAGGGCGGCTTCGTTGCACAGGTTGGCGAGGTCGGCGCCGGACATGCCGGGGGTGCCGCGGGCGATGATCGACGGGTTGACGTCCCGGCCGATCGGGATCTTGCGCATGTGGACGTTCAGGATCTGCTCGCGGCCGCGGATGTCGGGCAGCGTGACGTAGACCTGGCGGTCGAAGCGGCCCGGGCGCAGCAGGGCGGCGTCGAGGATGTCGGGGCGGTTGGTGGCGGCCACCACGATGACGCCGAGATTGGTTTCGAAGCCGTCCATCTCGACCAGCATCTGGTTCAAGGTCTGCTCGCGTTCGTCGTTGCCGCCGCCGAGGCCGGCGCCGCGCTGGCGGCCGACCGCGTCGATTTCATCGATGAAGATGATGCAGGGGGCGTTCTTCTTGGCGTTCTCGAACATGTCGCGCACGCGGGCCGCGCCCACGCCGACGAACATCTCGACGAAGTCGGAACCCGAGATCGAGAAGAAAGGCACCTTGGCCTCGCCGGCGATGCCCTTGGCGAGCAGCGTCTTGCCGGTGCCCGGGGGCCGACCAGCAGCAGGCCGCGCGGGATGCGGCCGCCGAGCTTCTGGAACTTCTGCGGGTCCTTCAGGAAGTCGACGACCTCCTTGACTTCTTCCTTGGCCTCGTCGCAGCCCGCGACGTCGGCGAAGGTGACCTGGTTGCTGCTCTCGTCGAGCATGCGCGCCTTGGACTTGCCGAAGCTGAAGGCGCCGCCCTTGCCGCCGCCCTGCATCTGCCGCATGAAGTAGATCCAGACGCCGATCAGCAGGAGCATCGGCCCCCACGACACCAGCAGCGTCATGAGCAGCGAGCCTTCCTCGCGGGGCTTGACGTCGAACTTGACGTTGTTGTTGATCAGGTCGCCGACCAGCCCGCGGTCGAGGTAGGTGGCGGTGGTGCGCACCTTGCGGTCGTCCTGCGTGGTCGCGATGATCTGGGTGCCGCCCCGGCCCTCCGGATCTCCGCGCTCTTGATGCGGTTGTTACGGACTTCCTGCAGGAAATCCGAATACGCCATCACCGAAGCACCGGCCGCGCCACGCGTATCGAACTGCTTGAATACGGTGAAAAGCACCAGTGCGATCACCAGCCAGACGGCGATCTTGGAAAACCACTGATTGTTCAAACTGAGTCTCCGGGACGGTAGTAGCCCATGTACTGAGCCAGTTGCTGCCCATTCTAGGGGTTTCAAGGCATGGAACGATGTATTTCTGCTACGTGTTCCATAGGAAGGCGGGCCGGACGCTTGCCGGACAACGCCCCCGGTCAGCGGGGCATCTTGGGACCGATGCCGACCAGAAAGTCTCGGACGAGTTGCTGCGGGAGGCCTTGGGTTTGAGAGGCTTCACGACCCGGAAACGTTCCTTGAACAGCTTGGCGAGCTGGCTGTAGCCACTGCCGTGGAACACCTTGCACACCAGCGCCCCCTCCGGCTTGAGGTGCTGCTCGGCGAACTCGACCGCCAGCTCGACCAGGTGGGCGATCCGCGCCGCGTCGGCCGAGGCGATGCCCGACAGGTTGGGCGCCATGTCGGAGATGACGGTGTCGACCTTGCGGCCGGCCAGCTGGGCGTCGAGCTGCGCCGCAATCTCGGGCTCGCGGAAGTCGCCCCGGAGGAAGACCACGCCTTCGATGGGCTCCATCGGCAGGATGTCCATGGCCGGATGGTGCCGTTGAGCTCACCGACGGCGGCGCCGGCCGGCGACAGCTTGCGACGGGCGTACTGGCTCCAGGCGCCGGGGGCGGACCCGAGGTCGACCACCACGTGGCCCGGCTTGATCAGCCCGAGCTGCTCGTCGATCTCCTTGAGCTTGTAGGCGGCGCGGGCCCGGTAACCCTCTTTCTGCGCGAGCTTGACGTACGGGTCGTTGACGTGGTCGTTCAGCCACGACTTGGTGACCTTCTTGCTCTGCGTGCGTACTTTCATGTGTGCCTTGTCCGGGGACCGATAATACGGCCATGCCTGCGATTCAACTGAGTGTGGCCGAGCGCAAAGCGCATCGGGCCGAAGCCCATCACCTCGACCCCGTGGTGATGATCGGCAATGACGGCCTGACACCCGCCGTCAAGAAGGAAATCGACGCCTCCCTCAAGGCCCACGGCCTGATCAAGGTCCGTGTGCAGGGCGACGACCGCGAAGCGCGCGAGGCGATGTACCTGCAGGTGTGCGACGAGCTCGGCGCCGCCCCCATCCAGCACATCGGCAAGCTGCTGGTGCTGTGGCGGCCCAAGCCCGAGAAGGTGAAGGCCGAGGACGAGGACCGCAAGCCCGGCCCGCGCGAATTCAAGGTCGTGAAGAACAGCAGTCGCGGCGGCCAGCGCCCCGAGGTCAAGCGGGTGCGCGTGCTGGGCAACCAGCGCCTCACCAGCGGCGGCATCGTCAAAAGGGCAAGCCGAAGCAGACGTCGGTCAAGAAGCGGCAGGCCGACTGAGCCAGCGGGTCGTTCTCCAGAGGACGACCCCGGCGCACAGCCACTGCGCCGCGTAGAGCAGCGTGCCCACGCTGTGCCACACCCTCAGGTTCTCCCGCGCCTCGATGCGCGGCGCCACGGCGAACTGCGACAGCAGCGCCACCAGCATGCCCCCGATGACGAAGATGATGGCGCCGTGCGCCCAGTCCATGCTGGGCGCGTCGTCGCGGTCGCGGAAGGCCGGATGGCGATGCCGCACGCCAGGCTCACATAGGTTTGCGCCTCGAACAGCCGCGCGGCCAGCTTGCCGGCCACGGCGGGGGACGAAGCGTTGGCGAACAGCAGCGGCACCACCAGGGAAGCCGATCGTGCCCGGGCTGCCCCACCAGAAGGCGGCGGCCAGCAGCGGGACGCGCGGCTTCCAGCCCATGTTCAGACGTAGCTGACGGCGACGATCTCGTAGCGCTTGGTGCCGCCGGGCGCCTCGACCACCGCCGTGTCGCCCTCTTCCTTGCCGATCAGTGCGCGCGCGATCGGGCTCGACACGTTGATCAGGCCCAGCTTCAGGTCGGCTTCGTCCTCGCCCACGATCTGGTACTTGACGACCTCACCGCTCTTCTCCTCCTCGAGTTCGACGGTGGCGCCGAACACGACCTTGCCGCCGGCGTCCACGGCCGTCGGGTCGATGATCTGGGCGGCGGCCAGCTTGCCGTCGATCTCCTGGATGCGGCCCTCGATGAAGCCCCGGCGGTCCTTGGCGGCGTCGTACTCCGCGTTCTCGGACAGGTCGCCCCGGGCGCGCGCTTCGGCGATGGCCTGGATCACGCCAGGCCGGTCGACGGTCTTCAGGCGGTGCAGCTCGGCCTTGAGCTTTTCGGCGCCGCGCTTGGTGATCGGGATGGTGGCCATGTTGCTACTCCACAAAAGCGAAACCGCCGGCCCTCAAGCCGGCGGTCCCTGTTCAGATGCCTGAATTATAAGCAGCGGCTCAGGCGAGCTGGGCGTGCATTTCCTGGACCGAGATCACGGACAGGTCGTCCATCGACTTCATGCCCTCGACCGCGGCTTCCGCCCCGGCGATGGTCGTGAAGGTCGTCACGCGCGCCAGCAGCGAACTGGTGCGGATGGCGCGCGAGTCGGCGATCGCGTTGCGGCGCTCCTCGACCGTGTTCACCACCATCGTGATCTCGTTGTTCTTGATCATGTCGACCACGTGCGGCCGGCCCTCGGTGACCTTGTTGACCGTCTCGCAGGCGATGCCGGCGGCGGTGATCGCCACGGCGGTGCCCTTGGTCGCGATCAGCGCGAAGCCCATCGCGGCGAGCTGGCGCGCCACTTCGACGGTCCGGGGCTTGTCGCTGTTCTTCACGGTCAGGAACACCTTGCCGGCGGGCTTGCCGTCCTCGCCCACCGGACGCGGGAGCTTGGTTCCGGCGCCGAGCTGGCTCTTGACGAAGGCTTCGCCGAAGGTCTTGCCCACGCCCATCACTTCGCCGGTCGACTTCATTTCCGGGCCGAGGATGGTGTCCACGCCCGGGAACTTGACGAACGGGAACACGGCTTCCTTGACGCTGAAGTACGGCGGGTTCACTTCGTCGAAGATGCCCTGCTGGTCGAGCGTCTTGCCGACCATGCAGCGCGCGGCCACCTTGGCCAGCTGGATGCCCGTGGCCTTGCTGACGAAGGGCACCGTGCGCGAGGCGCGCGGGTTCACCTCGAGCACGAAGATCACGTCCTTGCCGTCCTTCTCCTGGATGGCGAACTGCACGTTCATCAGGCCGACCACGTTCAGCGCCTTGGCCATCGCGGCGGTCTGTCGCTTCAGCTCTTCGACCGTGTCCTTGTTCAGCGAGTAAGGCGGCAGCGAGCAGGCGGAATCGCCCGAGTGCACGCCGGCCTGCTCGATGTGCTCCATCACGCCGCCGATGAAGACGCGCTGGCCGTCGCCGATGCAGTCGACGTCGCATTCGACGGCGTCGTTCAGGAAGCGGTCGAGCAGCACGGGCGAATCGTTCGACACCTTGACCGCTTCGCGCATGTAGCGCTCGAGGTCGCGCTGCTCGTGGACGATCTCCATCGCCCGGCCGCCCAGCACGTACGACGGGCGCACCACCAGCGGGTAGCCCAGCGCCTGCGCCTTCTCCAGCGCTTCGGCCTCGGTGCGGGCGGTCGCGTTCGGCGGCTGGCGCAGGCCGAGCTCGTGCAGCAGCTTCTGGAAGCGCTCGCGGTCTTCGGCGGCGTCGATCATGTCGGGCGAGGTGCCGATGATCGGCACGCCTTCGGCTTCCGTGCCGAGCGCCAGCTTCAGGGGCGTCTGGCCCCCGTACTGCACGATCACGCCGGTGGGCTTCTCCTTGTCGACGATCTCCAGCACGTCCTCGAGCGTGAGCGGCTCGAAGTACAGGCGGTCGGAGGTGTCGTAGTCGGTCGAGACCGTTTCCGGGTTGCAGTTGACCATGATGGTCTCGTAGCCGTCCTCGCGCATGGCGAGCGCGGCGTGCACGCAGCAGTAGTCGAACTCGATGCCCTGGCCGATGCGGTTGGGCCCGCCGCCCAGACCATGATCTTCTTGTTGTTCGTCGGCTCGGCCTCGCACTCGTCCTCGTAGGTCGAGTACATGTAGGCGGTGTCGGTGGCGAACTCGGCCGCGCAGGTGTCCACGCGCTTGTAGACCGGACGCACGTTCAGCTTCTTGCGCAGCTCGCGCACCGCCTTGTCGTTCGTGTGCAGCAGCTTCGCCAGGCGGCGGTCCGAGAAGCCCTTGCGCTTGAGCGCGCGCATGGTGGCTGCGTCGATCGCTTCCAGCGCGCCGTCGCCCTTCTCTTCGGCCAGCTTGTCGAGGTCGAGTTCGATCTTCACGATCTCCTCGATCTGCACCAGAACCACTTGTCGATCTTCGTCAGGTCGTAGACCTCGTCGACCGACAGGCCCATGCCGAACGCATCGCCCACGTACCAGATGCGGTCGGGACCGGGCGAGCCCAGTTCCTTTTCCAGCTCTTCGCGATCGGTGGTCTTCTGGTTCAGGCCGTCGACGCCAACCTCGAGGCCGCGCAGCGCCTTCTGGAACGATTCCTGGAAGGTGCGGCCCATGGCCATCACTTCGCCGACCGACTTCATCTGCGTCGTCAGGCGATCGTCGGCGTCCTTGAACTTCTCGAAGGCAAAGCGCGGGATCTTGGTGACGACGTAGTCGATCGACGGTTCGAACGACGCCGGCGTCGCGCCGCCGGTGATCTCATTGCGCAGTTCGTCCAGTGTGTAGCCGACGGCCAGCTTGGCCGCGACCTTGGCGATCGGAAAGCCCGTGGCTTTCGATGCCAGCGCCGACGAACGCGACACGCGCGGGTTCATCTCGATGACGATCATGCGACCGTCCTTCGGGTTGATCGAGAACTGCACGTTGGAGCCGCCGGTGTCGACGCCGATCTCGCGCAGCACCGCCAGCGAGGCGTTGCGCATGATCTGGTATTCCTTGTCGGTCAGCGTCTGGGCCGGGGCGACGGTGATCGAGTCGCCGGTGTGCACGCCCATGGGGTCCGGGTTCTCGATCGAGCAGACGATGATGCAGTTGTCCTTGCGGTCACGGACGACTTCCATCTCGTACTCTTTCCAGCCGAGCAGCGACTCCTCGATCAGCAGTTCGCTGGTGGGCGAGGCTTCCGTGCCGCGCTTGCAGATCGTCTCGAACTCTTCCGAGTTGTAGGCGATGCCGCCGCCGGTGCCGCCGAGCGTGAAGCTGGGGCGGATCACGGTCGGGAAGCCGAGCGTCTTCTGGACGGTCCAGGCTTCTTCCATCGAGTGGGCGATGCCCGAGCGCGCCGAGCCGAGCCCGATGCGCGTCATCGCGTCCTTGAACTTCAGGCGGTCTTCGGCCTTGTCGATGGCTTCCGGCGTGGCGCCGATCAGCTCGCACTTGTACTTGTGCAGCACGCCGTTGCGCCACAGGTCCAGCGCGCAGTTCAGCGCGGTCTGGCCGCCCATGGTCGGCAGGATCGCGTCGGGACGCTCCTTGGCGATGATCTTCTCGACCGTCTGCCAGGTGATCGGCTCGATGTACGTGACGTCGGCCGTGGCCGGGTCCGTCATGATCGTCGCCGGGTTGGAGTTGATCAGGATGACCTTGTAGCCCTCCTCGCGCAGCGCCTTGCAGGCCTGCACGCCGGAGTAGTCGAACTCGCACGCCTGCCCGATGATGATCGGGCCGGCGCCGATGATGAGGATGCTCTTGATGTCTGTGCGCTTGGGCATAATTTCTTCAGTTCGTCACTGGATCGCGGCCGGGGCACCTTGCACTGGTCCATCGCCGCCAGCATCAGCTTCATGCCCAGCAGCATTCCCTTGTTGCGGCCCCGCTCCTCGTTGTCCTCGGGCGTGCGCCGCAGCGAAACGGCGTTGTCCACGCCGAGCATTTCGCGCAAGGCCGTGTGCTTCTCGTCCCCGACGAGTTCGGTGAAAGCCGCCAGCTGCAGCGGCGTGAACCGCGCGGCCGGGGCATCCATGTCGCGCGGCGCGCCGGTGCGGGCCTGGTCCGCGCCGGCCGGACGGACGCCCCCAGCATCTCGGCACCACCGGCCTTCAGGACGCGCAGCGAATCGGCCACGCGGTCCGGGTAGCGCTGGGCGTAGTCCCGCGCATCCTGCAGTCGCTTGGCCTTGAAGCCGGCCGCCGACAGCCGCTGGCGCAGGCAGGCGAGGTCTGCCCGGAGACGCGCGAGGCCTTGTCGCCCAGCGGCCATCGCGGGTCCTTGTCGACGAAGGACTGGAACAGGTCGCCGATGGGCAGCGCGGTGATCACCGGGGCCGACAGCTCGGCCGCCTCGGCCTCCCGGGGCTGGGTCCAGCCCGGGGTCAGCGCGAAGGCGAGCGCAAGCGCCGCCAGAAACGGGACGCCTTGCTCATTTCTTCTTCGCGTCCATCAGGCCCGTGAAGCGGTCGAACAGGTAGCCGATGTCGTGGGGGCCCGGCGATGCCTCCGGGTGGCCCCGAAGCAGAACGCGGGCTTGTCGGTGCGGGCCAGGCCCTGCAGGGTGCCGTCGAACAGCGAGATGTGCGTCGCGCGCAGGTTCGCCGGCAGCGTCTTCTCGTCCACCGCGAAGCCGTGGTTCTGGCTGGTGATCGAGACGCGGCCGGTGTCGAGGTCCTTCACCGGGTGGTTCGCGCCGTGGTGGCCGAACTTCATCTTGTACGTGTCCGCGCCGGAGGCCAGCGCCATGATCTGGTGGCCCGTGCAGATGCCGAAGGTGGGGTAGCCGTCTTCGATCAGCTCGCGCGTGGCGTCGATGGCGTAGTCGCAAGGCTCCGGGTCGCCGGGGCCGTTGGAGAGGAACACGCCGTCGGGGTTGAGCTTCCTCACTTCGGAGGCGGGCGTCTGGGCCGGCACCACCGTGACCTTGCAGCCGCGCTCGGCGAGCATGCGCAGGATGTTCTTCTTGACGCCGTAGTCGAAGGCGACCACGTGGTACTTCGCGTTCTCGAGCTGGCCGTAGCCGGTACCCAGTTCCCACTCGGTCTGGTCCCAGTCGTAGGACTTCTTGATCGAGACGTCCTTGGCCGTCGAGGCCGCTCATGTTCGGCGCCTTGCGGGCCGCGGCGACGGCCTGGTCGACCAGCTCCGGAGTCACTTCCTTGCCGGCTTCGAGGGCCGGACGCAGCCGTTCTGCGCGCCCTTGCTGCGCAGGATGCGGGTGAGCTTGCGGGTGTCGATGTTGGCGATGGCCACCGTCTTCTCGCGCTGCAGGTACTGCTGCAGCGACATGTCGGAGCGGAAGCTGGAGGCGACCAGCGGCAGGTCGCGGATGATCAGGCCGGCGGCGTACACCCCGGTGGCTTCGACGTCTTCGGCGTTGACGCCGTAGTTGCCGATGTGCGGATAGGTGAGCGTGACGATCTGCTGGCAGTAGCTCGGGTCGGTCAGGATTTCCTGATAGCCGGTGAGCGCCGTGTTGAACACGACCTCGCCGGTGGTGGAGCCTGCGGCCCCGATCGAGTTGCCGATAAAGACCGTGCCGTCTGCGAGCGCCAGGATGGCGGGCGGGAATGCGCCTTGAAGCGACGAAAGCACTGGGTTCTCCGGTTTTGATTGCACGGGTACGCCCAGAACGCGACCGAAAGCCTGGCTCTCGATGTTGCTTTTGTCGGGGGAGTGGCTGGTGGCGCTAGGCGTACGGCGGGTGTGTGGGAAAGCCCTTGATTATAGCCTTCAGTCGCAAAACCCTCGCCATGCCCGCGCAGGCGGGGATTCGGGGCGTAAAGGGTGCGGGAGCACTGGATTCCCGCCTCCGCGGGAAGGACGCAGGGTTCTACGCCCGCGCCGCGCTCGCGTGCAGGCAGATGGCGGCCGCAGCCGCGACGTTCAGGGACTCCTCCCCGCCCGGCTGGACGATCCGCACGAACTGCGTCGCCCTTTCCGCCATCGCGGCGCCCACGCCCTGCCCTTCGTGGCCGAAGATCCGTGCGCAGGGCCGGGGCAGCGCGGCCGTGTGCAGGATGGAACCCTCGTGCGAACTGGTCGCCAGCAGCGGCAATTGCAGCGCGTCGGTGTCGGAGGACTCGGCCGACTCCACCAGTGCAGGCCGAAATGCGCGCCCATGCCCGCGCGCAGGACCTTGGGGCCCCACAGGGCCGCCGTGCCCTTCATGGCGATCACCTGGCGGAAGCCGAAGGCGCCGGCGCAGCGGAGGATGGAGCCCACGTTGCCCGCGTCCTGCAAGCCGTCGAGGACCACGGTAGCGACCCCCGCCTGCACCGCCGCCGTCTCCGGCAGCGGCAGCACGAAGGCCATGCGGCCGGGCGACTCCAGGCTGCTGATGCTGTCGAACAGCGGATCGTCGATCACCACGACCTTGCCGATGCTGTCGGGCCACTGGGCGGAGGTTTCCGCCCAATAGGAAGCCTGGAACACGGCGAGCGCCGGCGTGCGCTGGCGCTGCAGCGCGGCGCGGCACAGGTGGTCGCCCTCCAGCCAGACCCGGCCCTGCTTTCGATAAGCGTTGTTGTCCCGGGCCAGCCGGCGCAGGTCCTTCAGCAGCGCGTTGTCGCGCGATGCGATGTGCTGGGGGCCGGTGGAGGTCACGCCACCTGCACGGTGACCGTGGCGCCTTCTTCGGTGGCGAACGTGGCGGCCACCGGGCTGAAATAGCGGCGGTGGTGCACGCAGGGCCCATGGGTGCGCAGGGCTTGCAGGTGCTCGGGCGTGCTGTAGCCCTTGTGCGCGGCGAAGCCGTACTGCGGAAACTCCTCGTGCAGCTGCTGCAGCATGCGGTCGCGCGTCACCTTGGCGATGATCGATGCTGCGGAGATCGACTTGACCTTGGCGTCGCCGCCGACGATGGCTTCGGACAGCACGTCGAGCTTGGGCAGCCGGTTGCCGTCGACCAGCACCTTGACCGGCTTCAGGCGCAGCCCTTCGACGGCGCGGCGCATGGCGAGCATGGTGGCGTGGAAGATGTTCAGCGTGTCGATCTCGGCGACGCTCGCCTCGCCGACGGCGCAGCACAGCGCCTTCTCGCGGATGGTGTCGTACAGGCGGTCGCGCGCGAGCGCCGTGAGCACCTTGGAATCGGCCGGCCGCGGATACGGCGCGTGTCGTCCAGATCACGGCCGCCGCGACGACGGGGCCGGCGAGCGGGCCGCGGCCGGCTTCGTCCACGCCGGCGAAGAGGCCGAGCGGATCCCAATCGAGCCGCTTTTGCACCGCCGTGCGGCGCGCGGCCGGCCGGGTGCGGATCGGCTCAGGACTGGAGGACTTTTTCGATGGCATCGGCGGCAAGCGTGGCGGTGTCGCGCTGGAGCTGGGCATGCAAGCCCCTGAATTTCTCCTGCACAGCCCGCATTCTGTCAGGCGCATCGAGCCAATCCGACAAGGCCAGTGCCAGCTTGCGGGGCTTTGCGTTGCCTTGCAGCAACTCCGGCACCACGAAGTCGCCGAGCAGGATGTTCGGCAGCCCCACCCGGGGCTGCAGGTGGCGCGGTTTCATCAGCAGGTAACTGAGCCAGTTCACGTGGTACGAGATCACCATCGGCCGCTGGAACAAGGCGGCTTCCAGCGTGGCGGTGCCGCTGGTGACCAGCGCCACGTCGCAGGCCGCGAGCGCCGCATGCGATTGCCCTTCGACCACCACCACCTGCTTCAGCCCCGACGCGCGCACGGCGGCGGCGATGGCGGCGCGGCGCTGCGGCACGGCCGGCACCACGAACCAGGCCCGGGGCCGCTGGCGCTGCAGCAACGCGGCGGCGTGCAGGAAGCGCGGCGCCATCGCCGCCACTTCCGAGGCGCGGCTGCCCGGCATCACGGCGATCACCTCGCCCTGCAACGGCAGCCCGAGCGACGCGCGGGCGCCCTGCCGGTCCGGGTCGGCCGGGATCACGCTGGCCAGCGGGTGGCCGACGTAGGTGGCGGCCACGCCGTGCTTCGCCAGCAGTTCCGGCTCGAAGGGGAACAGGCACAGCACGTGGTCGCAGCTGCGCTGGAGCTTTTCCACACGCTTCATGCGCCAGGCCCAGACCGAGGGGCACACGAACTGCACGGTCTTCATGCCGCGCGCCTTCAGCGCCGCTGCGAGGTCGAGGTTGAAGTCGGGCGCGTCCACGCCGATGAAGGCTTGCGGCGGATCGGCCAGCAGCCGCTCGCGCAGCTGGTTGCGGATGCCGACGATCTCGCGGTAGTGCCTGAGCACCTCGGCATAGCCGCTGACGGCCAGCTTCTCGTGCGGCCACCAGGCCTCGAAGCCCCGGCGCGCCATCTGCGGCCCGCCGATGCCCTGCGCCTGCAGGCCGGGCCAGCGCTTGCGCATGCCTTGCAGCAGCAGGCCGGCCAGCAGGTCGCCGGAGGCCTCGCCCGCCACCATCCCCACGCGGGGTGCATTCATCGCAGGATGCCGCGCTGCGGCGTGGCCTTGGCCAGAAAGTCCGTCATCAGCTTCACGTCGGCGGCGGCTTCGGGCGTGGCGTCGGCCAGCGCCGCGATGCGCTGCACGGCCTGCTCCAGCGTGGCGCCTTCGCGGTACAGCGCCCTGTGCATGGCCTTGACGGCAGCGACGCGCGCCGGCGAGAAGCTGCGCCGGCGCAGGCCCTCGTAATTCATCGAGCGGGCGCGCGCCGGCTGGCCTTCGCTCATCACGAAGGGCGGCTGGTCGGCCAGCAGCACCGAGCCGAGGCCGGTCATGCCGTGCGCGCCGATGCGCACGAACTGGTGCACGATGGTGAAGCCGCCCAGGATCACCCAGTCGCCCACCTCCACGTGCCCGGCGAGCTGCGCATTGTTGGCGAAGGTGGTGTTGTCGCCTACGACGCAATCGTGCGCCGTGGGTGTACGCCATCATCCAGTTGTCGTTGCCCGGGCGGGTGACGCCGCCGCCCTGCACCGTGCCGACGTGGAAGGCGGTGAACTCGCGGATGACGTTGCGGTCACCGATCACCAGCTCGCAGGGTTCGCCCTTGTACTTCTTGTCCTGGTTGTCGGCGCCGAGGTTGGCGAACTGGAAGATCCGGTTGTCGCGGCCGATGGTGGTGTGGCCCTCGATCACCACGTGGCCCGCCACTGTCGTGCCGGCGGCGATCTTCACGTGGGGCCCGACCAGCGTGTAGGGGCCGACGGTCACGCTGGAATCCAGCTCCGCCTTCGGGTCGACGATGGCCGTGGGATGGATGTTCGTCACGCCCGCTCCGCCGGCTTCACGCAATGGTGCGCATGGTGCACATCAGCTCGGCCTCGCAGGCGATGTCTTCGCCCACGCGGGCCACGCCCTTGAACTTGTAGATGCCGGCCTTGTGGCGCAGCAGCTCGACTTCCATCACCAGCTGGTCGCCCGGTTCCACCGGCCGCTTAAAGCGCGCGCCGTCGATGCCGGCGAAGTAGTAGACCGTCTTGTCGTCGGGCACCACGCCGGCGGTGGCGAACGACAGCAGGGCCGCCGTCTGCGCCATCGCCTCCAGCATCAGCACGCCCGGCATCACCGGCCGGTGCGGGAAGTGGCCGGTGAAGAACGGCTCGTTGATGGTCACGTTCTTCAGCGACTTGATGCGCTTGCCCTCGTCGAGCTCCAGCACGCGGTCCACCAGCAGGATGGGATAGCGGTGCGGCAGCAGCTTGAGGATCTGGTGGATGTCCAACTTGGTCATGATTTCTTTTCGAGCGCCTTGATGCGTTCACGCAAGGTGTAGAGCTGCTTCAGCGTGGCGGCGTTCTTCTCCCGTGCGCCATTCTCGTCCACCGGGAAAATGCCGGTGTACAGGCCCGGCTTCTGGATGGAGCGGGCAACGAACGTGCCCGCCGAAATGTTGACGCGGTCGGCGATCGTCAGGTGGCCCAGGATCATGGCAGCCCCGCCGATCGTGCAGTGCGCGCCGATGTTGGCGCTGCCCGCGATGCCGGTGCAGCCCGCGATGGCCGTGTGCTTGCCGATGCGGCAGTTGTGGCCCACCGGATCAGGTTGTCGAGCTTCACGCCGTCCTCGATCACGGTGTCGGCCAGCGCGCCGCGGTCGATGCAGGTGTTGGCGCCGATGTCGACGTCGTTGCCGATGCGCACCCCGCCGAGCTGCTCGATCTTTTCCCACGCGCCCCGGTTGGGCGCGAAACCGAAGCCGTCGGCGCCGATCACCACGCCCGGGTGCAGGGTGCAGCGTTCGCCGATCACGACGTCTTCGCCGACGTACACGCGCGCCTTGAGCACGGTGCCGGCGCCGATGCGGGCGCCGCGTTCGACCACGCATTGCGCCCCGATGCGCACCCCCCCGCCACCGACGCCTCGGCATCCACGACAGCGCTGGGGTGGATCGCCGGGCCCCCGCTGCGCGCGTGCTCGCGCTTCCACAGCTGGGTGGCGCGGGCGAAGTAGAGATAGGGATCGTCGGCGACGATGCAGGCGCCGCGCGCCAGCGCCTGGTCGCGCACGGCCGGGCCGACGATGACGCAGCCCGCGCGCGAAGCGTCGAGCTGCTGCCGGTACTTGGGGTTGGAGAGGAAGCTCAGGTGCTGCGGCCCGGCGGCATCGAGCGGGGCCAGCCCCTCGATGCGCAGCGCGCCGTCGCCGTGCAGCTCGCCGCCGAGCGAGGCAACGATGGAGCCGAGTTGCAGCCCCACCGGAGCCTCAGCGAACGGCGTTCAGCGCCTTGATCACCTTGTCGGTGATGTCGTGCCCGGGGTTGATGTAGACGGCTTCCTGCAGGATCAGGTCGTACTTCTCGGCCTCGGCCACCTGCTTGACCACGCGGTTGGCGCGGTCGAGGACCTGCTGCAGTTCCTCGTTCTTGCGGGCGTTCAGGTCTTCCCGAATTCGCGGCGCTTGCGCTGGAATTCGCGGTCTGGTCGATCAGCGCCTTCTGGCGCTGGCCGCGCTGCGACTCGGCGAGCGTCGGCGCTTCGCGCTCGAACTTCTCCGAGGCCGTCTTGAGCGCGGCGCCGAGGTCGTTCAGTTCCTTCTCGCGCCGGGCGAATTCCTGCTCCAGCTTGCTTTGCGCCGCCTTGGCCGAATTGGCTTCGCGGAAGATGCGGTCGGTATTGACGAAGCCCACGCGGAAATCCTGCGCCTGCGCGGACGCGCCGAGCGCGAGCGCGCCCAGCAGCAGCACCAGCAAGTGACGGGACAGGTACTTCATCAAAAGGAGGTTCCGATCTGGAATTGGAATCTCTGGATTCTATCGCCAGCCTGCTTGCGCACCGGCTGGGCTGCGGCGATGCGCAGCGGCCCGATCGGCGACAGCCACGAGAGGCCCACGCCTACCGAGGCGCGCAGGTCGTCGACCTTCAGCGGCTCGTCTTCGCCGAACACGTTGCCGACGTCGGCGAAGCCGAACACGCGCAGCGTGCGGTCGTTGCCGGCGCCCGGGAACGGCGCGATCACCTCGGCGTTCAGCGTGATCTTGCGCGGGCCGCCGATCGACGAACCGGTGATGTCGCGCGGGCCCAGCGTGCCCTGGTCGAAGCCGCGGACCGAGCCGAGGCCGCCCGAGTAGAAGTGCTTGAACACCGGGAACGGGCGGCCGCTCAGGCCCTTGCCCCAGCCCAGTTCGCCGTTGAAAGCCGGGGTGTACTGCTTGTTCAGCGGCAGGTAGTGCTGGTACTGCAGGTTGGTGCGGAAGTAGCGCGCGTCGCCGATCACGCCCAGCTCGCCGGCCACGCGGCGGTAGGCGCCGCTGGTGGGGGCGATGGTGCTGTCGCGGTCGTCGCGCGACCACGCCACGGACAGCGGCACGGCGGAGCTGGTGTAGCCGAAACGCTCGGCGTACTCGAGGTACGCGGCCGGGATGTTGGTGCCGGGGCGGATCTCGGTGCGCTCGACGCTGCCGCCGAAGTACACCGTGTCGACTTCGCTGAACGGGATGCCGAAGCGCAGGCCGAGGCCCGACGTGATCAGCTGGTAGTTGCCGCCCCGGGTCCTCGTACGGCCGCGAGCTGCGGTGGTACAGGTCGATCGTGCGGGAGATGCCGTCGGGCGTGAAGTACGGGTTGACCGAGTTGATGACGAACGTGCGGTTGTACTTGCTGGTGTTGACCTCGACGCCGAGGTATTCACCGGAGCCGAACAGGTTCTCCTGCTTGATCGAGAACGACAGCGCCAGCCGCTCGGCGCTGGAGAAGCCGGCGCCCAGCTGCAGGCTGCCGGTGGGACGCTCGGTCACGGTGACCGTCAGGTCGACCTGGTCGGGCGCGCCGGGCACGTCGGCGGTTTCGACGTTGACGTCCTTGAAGAAGCCCGGCGGTCGAGGCGGTCGCGCGAGAGCTTGATCTTCTCGGCGTCGTACCAGCTCGACTCGAACTGGCGGAATTCGCGGCGCAGCACTTCGTCGCGGGTGCGGTTGTTGCCGGCGATGTTGATGCGGCGCACGTACGCGCGGCGCGACGGCGTGGCGGCCAGCACGAACGACACGCGGTTGTTGGCGCGGTCGATCTCCGGGCGCGCTTCCACCTGCGCGAACGCATAGCCGAAGTTGCCGAAGTAGTCGGTGAAGCCCTTGGTGGTCTCGGTCACCTCGTCGGCGTTGTACGGCTGGCCGGGGCGGATCTTCACGAGCGTCTTGAACTCGTCTTCCTTGCCCGGGTAGTCGCCTTCCAGCCGCACGCCGGAGACGACGTAGCGTTCGCCTTCGGTGACGTTGATGGTGATGCTGATTTCCTGCTTGTCCGGAGAGATCGCGACCTGCGTCGAGTCGATGCGGAACTCGAGGAAGCCGCGCTGCAGGTAGTAGGAGCGCAGCGCCTCGAGGTCGGCGTTGAGCTTGGTGCGCGCGTAGCGGTCGGACTTGGTGTACCAGGGACAGCCAGCCGCCGGTGTCGAGGTCGAACAGGCCGCGCAGCGTGCCGTCGCTGAACGCGTTGTTGCCGACGATGTTCAGTTCCTTGATGCGCGTGGGCTCGCCCTCCGTCACCGTGAAGGTGAGGTTGACGCGGTTGCGCTCGATCGGCGTCACCGTGGTGACGACCTCCGCGCCGTACAGGCTGCGGTTGATGTACTGCCGCTTGAGTTCCTGCTCCGCGCGGTCGGCGAGCGCCTGGTCGTACGGGCGGCCTTCGGTCAGGCCGATGTCGCGCAGCGCCTTCTTCAGCGTGTCGGCGTCGAACTCGCGGGTGCCGCTGAATTCGACGTCGGCGACGGTGGGGCGCTCCTCGACGGCCACGATCAGCACGTCGCCGTTGACCTCCAGCCGGACGTCCTTGAACAGCCCCGGGGCGAACAGCGCGCGGATGGCGGCGGAACCCTTTTCGTCGTTGTACTGGTCGCCCACGCGGAACGGGAGCGATGCGAAGACTGTGCCGGGCTCCACCCGCTGCAGGCCTTCGACCCGGATGTCGCGCACGGTGAACGGGTCGACCGCCCACGCGTTGGCCACGAATGCCGGGGCGGCCACAGCCGCGACGGTACGCACGCGAAAGCGCTTGATGTTGTGTTTCATTGAAATCAGGGTGGTGCCGGCGGCACGCGCGTCGGAAGCGGCTTCGTTCTATTCAACCAAAGAGGCGCGTGACGTCGTTGAAGAGCGCGATCGACATCATCACCAGCAGCACCGCCACGCCGCCGCGTTGCAGGCGCTCCATCCAGGCGTCCGTGACGCTCCTGCCCGTGACGGCCTCCCAAAGATAATACATCAGGTGCCCACCGTCCAAGACAGGCAGCGGCAGCAGGTTCAGCACGCCCAGCTCACGCTGATCAGGGCCAGGGAACAGGATGTACTGCGTGAGCCCGAGGCTGGCCGACTTGCCGGCGTAGTCGGCGATGGTCAGCGGGCCGCTCAGGTTCTTCAGCGAGGCTTCGCCGATCACCATGCGGCCCATCATGCGCAGCGTGAGCTCGGACACTTCCCGTGTGCGAACCACGCCCTTCCAGAGGCCGTCGACCGGGCCGTGCCGCACCGTCAGCATGGCCGGCGGCGCGCCCACATAGGCGTTGATGCGGCCGAAGCTGCCGCCGCCGTCGTTGACCACGTCGGGCGTGACCTGCAGCGCGAGCCGGCGCCCGGCGCGCTCGATGTCCCGTGTGGCGGTGGCGGCCTTGCCGTCCTTCACCTGCCCCCGGATCACGTCGCGCAGCTGCTGGCCGTCGCCCACCGGCTTGCCGTCCACGCGCAGGACCAGTCGCCCCGGCGCAGGCCGGAGCGCTCCGCGGCGCCGCCCGCCTTGACGTCACCGAGCCGCGCGGGGCTCCGGGGCCCACCACGCCGACCTTGCGCATCAACTGCGCGTCGGCCTCGCGGGCGTCGATCCGCGCCAGCGGCAGCAGCACCTCGCGCGGCCGCCGCCGGGGCTTTCGGGCGCCAGCGCGACGCGCAGGTCGCGGCCGTCGAGCGCGCCGCGCGTGAGCAGCCAGCGCAGTTCCTCGAACGATTCGATCGGCTCCAGCTCGCTGCCATCGAAGGCGGCGGCGGTGACGCGTTCGCCGCCGCGCAGGCCGGCCTCGGCGACGATCGAACCGGGCACGGGGCTGCCCAGCACCGGCTGCGGCTCCTGCACGCCCATCCAGTTGACCAGCGCGTACAAGAGCACGGCCAGCAGCAGGTTGGCGGCGGGGCCGGCGGCGACGATCGCCGCGCGCTTCTTCACCGGCTGCGTGTTGAACGCACGGTCACGCTCGCTTGCCGCGACGGGGCCTTCACGCTCGTCGAGCATCCGCACGAAGCCGCCCAGCGGCAGGGCGGCGATCACGAACTCCGTGTCCTGCCCCGGGTGCTGCTTCTTCGGCTTCCAGCGGTACAGGGTCGGCCCGAAGCCGATGGAAAAGCGCAGCACGCGCACGCCGCAGGCCACCGCCACGCGATAGTGGCCGTATTCATGAATGGCAATCAGCAGCCCGAGGGCCACGATGAACGCAACAACGGTGAGCATTGGCAACTCCGGTCAGGCCGCGAGCCGCGCCATGGCCTGCGCCGCGGCGGCCCGCGACTCGGCATCCAGCGCCAGCAGATCTTGCAGCGATGCAGGCTTGGAGGGAAGCACAGCCGTCAAAGTTGCAAGATTCACCGCATGGATCTGGTCGAAGCGGATGCGGCGGTCCAGAAGGCGGCGACGGCCACCTCGTTGGCGGCGTTGAGCACCGCCGTGGTGCCGGGCGCCGCCGCCAGGCTGTCCCATGCAAGTTGCAGTCCCGGAAAGCGTTCGCGGTGGCCGCGGCTGTCCAGCGATTCGAAGCTCATGTCGGCCAGCGCGGAGAAGTCCAGCGCCTGCGCGCCGGATGCCACGCGGTCGGGCCAGGCCAGCCATAGGCGATGGGGACGCGCATGTCGGGCGTGCCGAGTTGCGCCACCACCGAGGTGTCGCGGTACTGCACCATCGAGTGGATGACGCTCTGGGGATGGATCACGACCTCCAGCCGCTGCGGCTCCCAGCCGAACAGGTAGCGGGCCTCGATCACCTCCAGCGCCTTGTTCATCATGGTCGCCGAATCGACCGAGATCTTGCGGCCCATCACCCAGTTCGGATGGGCGCAGGCCTGTTCCGGCGTGACGTCGCGCAGCGACTCGGGCGAGCGCGTGCGGAACGGGCCGCCGGAAGCGGTGAGGATGATCTTCTCGACCCGCGCGTCCCGTGGACGCGTCTTCGGGCAGCGACTGGAAGATGGCCGAATGCTCGCTGTCGATCGGCAGCAGGCGGGCTCCGCCTTCGCGCACGGCGGCCAGGAACAGGTCGCCGCCGACCACCAGCGCCTCCTTGTTGGCCAGCAGCAGCTTCTTGCCTGCGCGCGCGGCGGCAAGGCACGACGCGAGGCCGGCCGCGCCGACGATCGACGCCATCACGACGTCGGTGGATTCATGGGCGGCGATGGTCTCGATGGCGGCGGGACCGGCAAGCACGCGCGTCGGCAGGCCACTGGATTCCATGCGGGCCGCGAGTGCGCGGGCCGCGTCCTCCTGCGCCATCACGGCGATCGCCGGACGGAACTGCGCGCACTGCTGCAGCATCACGTCGACCTGCGACGATGCGCTGAGCGCGAACACCTCGAATTTCCCGGGGTGCCGGGCGATCACGTCGAGCGTGTTGGCGCCCACCGAGCCGGTGGAACCGAGGACGGTGACCCGCTGCTTCATCGTTGGGCGAGCGAGGCGAGCATCATGGCCAGCGGCAGCGTCGGCAGCAGCGCGTCGACGCGGTCGAGCACGCCGCCGTGCCCGGGCAGCAACTGGCTGGAATCCTTGAAGCCGGCGCTGCGCTTGACCAGCGACTCCACCAGGTCGCCGACGACGCTCATGGCCGCCAGAAGACGGCGGCGATGACCAGCACCAGCCAGCCCATCGAGGCCAGCCGCGAATAGAGGCTGGGCACCTGCGCCTGCGCGGCAGCGTCGGCGAAGGTCCGTGCGAATGCCAGCACGACCACGGCGAGCATGCCGCCCAGCGCGCCTTCCCAGCTCTTCTTCGGGCTGAGCGCCGGCGCCAGCTTGCGCACGAAGAAGCGGCCGCCCAGCGTGCGCCCGGCGATGTACGCGAAGATGTCGGCCACCCACACGAGCACCAGCACCGAGAGCAGGAAGTTGATGCCGACGACGCGGGCCTGCGCCATGGCGAGCCAGGCCAGCACCAGCGAGAGCAGCCCCACGACCAGGCGCGCCGCGCGCGGGATGCGCGGCCAGCCCTCGACGCCGCTGCGCATCAGCCAGGCGCCGGCCAGCACCCGGCCGCGCCCACCACCGACCAAAGCACGGACGAAGGGCGCTCGGGCCAGCCCAGCCACCAGTCGCGGCACTCAGCACCAGCGTCACGGCCCCGGCGGCGACCGCGGCGCCCTGCCCCAGTCCGTTGAGGCGGCCCCACTCCCAGCCGCCGGCCGCGATCAGCAGCAGCGTGATGGCGAGGAAAGGTTCGGGCGTGCGCCAGAACAGGGCCGGCAACAGGATGGCCAGCAATATCACGGCGGTGATGATCCGCTGCTTGAGCATGCGAGGCCTTCGTTCAGGCGGCCTTGCGGCCGGTGTCGGCCGGCTGCGCCAGCTGCTCGGAAGTTCGGCCGAAGCGGCGCTCGCGCCGCGCATAGTCGGCGATGGCTTCGTCGATCGCGGCCGCGTCGAAATCGGGCCACAGCTTGTCGCTGAAGTACAGCTCGCTGTAGGCCGCCTGCCAGAGCAGGAAGTTGGAGATGCGCTGCTCGCCGCCGGTGCGGATCAGCAGGTCGGGATCGGACACGTGGGCCAGCGCCATCGCGCGGTCCATGCTCTGCTCGGTGATCGGCTCGCCCCGCGCCGCCAGCTTGGCCGCCGCCTGCGCGATGTCCCAGCGGCCGCCGTAGTTGAAGCAGATGTTGAACACCAGCCGCGCGTTGCCGGCGGTGGCCGCTTCGGCCTGCTCCAGCCCGTTGCGCACCTTCTCCGACAGGGCGGAGCGGTCGCCGATGAAATGGATGCGCACGCCTTCCGACTGCAGCTGCGGAACCTCGCGCGACAGCGCCATCGCCAGCAGCTCCATCAACCCCGAAACCTCCTCGGGCGGACGGTTCCAGTTCTCGGAGGAAAAGGCGAAGACGGTCAGCACCTTGACGCCGCGGTCGCCGCAATGGCGAACGCACGCGCGCAGGGCATCGACGCCCTTCTTGTGGCCCGCGACGCGCGGCAGGTAACGGCGGGTGGCCCAGCGGCCGTTGCCGTCCATCACGATGGCGATGTGCTGGGGGACGGTGCCCGGCGCGGTCATTCGGTTCATGCGGTGGGAGCCGGGGGCTCACACCGCCATGATTTCCTGTTCCTTGGCGGCGACGAGCTGGTCGACCTCGGCGATGTGCTTGTCGGTCACCTTCTGCACGTCGGCCTCGGCGCGCTTCTGGTCGTCTTCGGACGCTTCCTTGTCCTTGACCAGCTTCTTCACGTGCTCGTTGGCATCGCGGCGCAGGTTGCGGATGGCGATCTTGGCGTTCTCGCCTTCGCTGCGCACCAGCTTGGTCATTTCCTTGCGGCGCTCTTCGCTCATCGGCGGCATCGGCACGCGGATCAGGTCGCCCATCGAAGCGGGGTTCAGGCCGAGGTCGCTTTCGCGGATGGCCTTCTCGATCTTGGCGCCCATGCCCTTTTCCCGTGGCTGGACGCTGATGGTGCGGTTGTCCAGCAGCGACACGTTGGCCACCGGCCGATCGGCACCATCGAGCCGTAGTAGTCGACGTGCACCGTGTCCAGGATCTGCGGGTTGGCGCGGCCGGTGCGGATCTTGGTCAGGGTGTTCTTGAAGGCCGCGATGGACTGGTCCATCTTGCCCTGCAGGTTCTGCTTGATTTCGGGAATGGTTTTCATGGTCAGCTCCTCCGGACGCTCAGGCGTAGACGAGAGTGCCCTCATCCTCGCCCAGCACCACGCGCTTGAGCGCACCGTGCTTGAAGATGGAAAAAACCTTGATCGGCAGCTTCTGGTCGCGGCACAGCGCGAAGGCCGTGGCGTCCATGATGCCGAGGTTGCGCGACATCGCCTCGTCGAAGCTGATGCGCGTGTAGCGTTCGGCCGAAGGGTCCTTCTGCGGGTCGGCGGAATAGACGCCGTCGACCTTGGTGGCCTTGAGCACCATCTCCGCGCCGATCTCGGCACCGCGCAGGGCGGCGGCGGTGTCGGTCGTGAAGAACGGGTTGCCGGTGCCGGCGGCGAAGATCACCACCTTGCCCTCTTCGAGGTACTGCAGCGCCTTGGGCCGCACGTACGGCTCGACCACCTGTTCGATGGCGATGGCCGACATGACGCGGGGCACCAGGCCCTGCTTGGTCATGGCGTCGGACAGCGCCAGCGCGTTCATGACCGTGGCCAGCATGCCCATGTAGTCGGCGGTGGCGCGGTCCATGCCGACCGAGCCGCCGGCCACGCCGCGGAAGATGTTGCCGCCGCCGATCACGACGGCCACCTGCACGCCCATGTTCACCACCTCGGCGACTTCGCCCACCATCCGCACGATGGTCGCGCGGTTGATGCCGAAGGCGTCATCCCCCATCAGGGCCTCCCCGGACAGCTTGAGCAGGATGCGCTTGTTTGCTGGCTGGGCGGGCATGCAGGAGGTCTCCGGAATCGAACGAGGTGAGTGTAACGGCGTCATGGGCTCCCGTGAGGGGCGGCAGCGGGCGGCTGTCAGGCCGACTTCTGGGCGGCGGCGACCTGCGCGGCCACTTCGGCGGCGAAGTCGTCGACCTTCTTCTCGATGCCTTCGCCGACCACGTACAGGGTGAAGCCCTTGATCGTGGTGTTGGCGGCCTTGAGCATCTGTTCGACCGTCTGCTTGTCGTTCTTCACGAACGGCTGGTTCAGCAGCGAGACTTCCTTCAGGTACTTCTGCACGCCGCCTTCAATGCGCTTGGCCACGATCTCGGCGGACTGCGCGGGCTTGCCGGCGGCTTCGAGGGCCTTGCGGTCCTCGTCGGCCTTGCCGGTGGCGACGGCGCGTTCCTTGGCGATCAGGTCCTGCGGCACGTCGGCGCTGGACAGGGCGACCGGCTTCATGGCGGCGATGTGCATCGCGACGTCCTTGGCGGCGACCTCGTCACCTTCGTACTCGACGACCACGCCGATGCGCGTGCCGTGCAGGTAGCTCACCAGCTTGGCGCCGCCGTCGAAGCGCTTGAAGCGGCGGAAGCTCATGTTCTCGCCGATCTTGCCGATCAGGCCCTTGCGCACTTCTTCCAGCGTCGGGCCGAAGCCGTCCCCGGCTGTACGGCAGCGCGCCGAGCGCGGCCACGTCGGCCGGGCCGTTCTTGGCGATCAGTTCGGCGGCGGCCTTGGCCAGCGCCAGGAAGCTGTCGTTCTTGGTGACGAAGTCGGTTTCGCAGTTGACTTCCAGCAGGGCGCCGGTGGTGCCCGCGATGGAAGCGGCGACCACGCCTTCGGCGGTGACGCGCGACGACGCCTTGCCGGCCTTGTTGCCCAGCTTGACGCGCAGCAGTTCCTCGGCCTTCTCCATGTCGCCGTTGGCCTCGGTCAGGGCCTTCTTGCACTCCATCATGGGAGCGTCGGTCTTCGCGCGGAGCTCGCCAACCATGCTTGCGGTGATTGCAGCCATGTTGTCCTCTTCTTGGTTCTGTTCAGTTGAATCTGGGTGTGGAAAGGGGGCTCAAAAGCCCCCTTGCCTTGCCGGGTGGGCAGGCGGTCAGGCGGAGGCGCCTTCCTGCACTTCCACGAACTCGTCGCTGCCGGCGCCTTCGGCGACCGCGCGCTGCACATCGCCGGCGGGATTGTTCTTGCCTTCGATGATGGCGTCGGCCATGCCGCGCACGTACAGCGTGACGGCCTTGGCGGAGTCGTCGTTGCCCGGGATCACGTAGTCGATGCCTTCGGGCGAGTGGTTGGTGTCAACCACGGCGATGATCGGGATGCCCAGCTTCTTGGCTTCGGCGACGGCAATCTTGTGGAAGCCGACGTCGACGATGAACAGGGCGTCCGGCAGGGTGTTCATGTCCTGGATGCCGCCGATGTCCTTCTCGAGCTTGTCGAGTTCGCGCTGGAACATCAGCTGTTCCTTCTTGGACATGGACTCGAGGCCGGCTTCCTGCTGGGCCTTCATGTCCTTCAGGCGCTTGAGCGACGTCTTGACGGTCTTGAAGTTGGTCAGCATGCCGCCCAGCCAGCGCTGGTTGACGAAGGGCATGCCCGCGCGGGCGGCTTCGGCCTGCAGCAGGTCGCGCGCCTGGCGCTTGGTGCCGACCATCAGGATGGTTCCGCGGTTCGCGGCAAGCTGCTTGGCAAACTTGCTCGCGTCATTGAACATCGGCAACGTCTTTTCGAGGTTGATGATGTGGATCTTGTTGCGGTGGCCGAAGATGAACGGGGCCATCTTGGGGTTCCAGAAGCGCGTCTGGTGTCCGAAATGGACACCGGCTTCCAGCATTTCACGCATGGATACAGGCATGTGAGCTCCGAAGGTTGGGTCTAAAATCCCGCCTGAAAACGCAGCCTTCGTGGAAGGGCGTCACCTCGAGGGGCGGGATTCGCGATTTGCTTTGCTGTCGGCGGCCTGCACACCTTGCGCACGCCACCCGGCAAAACCCACGGATTCTAGCACAGGCCTCCTCCCGCACCCATGCCCCGCCCCGACCTCCACAGCACCCGCGAGCGCCTGCGCGAAGGCCGCTCCTTTGCAGCGGACGAACTCGCTGCCGCACGCGCCATCGCCACGTCGCCGGCCTGCGCCAGCGCCTTCCTCTCCACCCGTTTCGAAGCTGCGTCGGCCGAGGCCGCGCGGGTGCCGGCGGACGCGCCGCTGGCGGGATTGGCCGTCTCCACCAAGGACCTGTTCGACGTGCAGGGCGAGCCGACGCGGGCGGGCTCCGTCGCGCTGGCAGAGGCCGCGCCTGCCGCCGCAGATGCCGCGGCCGTGGCGCGCCTGCGCGCCGCCGGCGGGGTCGTGATCGGCCGGACCAACATGACGGAGTTCGCCTTCTCCGGCGTCGGCGTCAACCCGCACCACGGCACGCCCGCCAACCCGTGCGATCCGCAGGTTGCGCGCATTCCCGGCGGCTCGTCGTCGGGCGCCGCCGTCTCCGTCGCCACCGGCGCCGCCTTCATCGGCCTCGGCTCCGATACGGGCGGCTCGATCCGCATCCCGGCCGCGTTGTGCGGCATCGTCGGCTTCAAGAACACGGCGCGGCTGGTGCCCACCGAGGGCGCCTTCCCGCTTTCCACCACGCTCGACACCGTCTGCGCCATGACGCGCAGCGTGCGCGACGCGGTGCTGGCCCACGAGATCCTGGCCGCGCGGCGCGTGGCGATCTCGGAAAAGCCGCTGAAGGACTACCGCCTCGCGGTCGCAACCACGCAGATGCTGGACAGCGCCGACGCCACCGTCGCCCGCGCCTTCGAACGCACGCTGCGGCTGCTGCGCGATGCCGGCGCGCGGGTCGAGGAGATCCCGCTGGCGCAGATCCGTGACTGGGCACGATCCAGGCCACCGGCGGGTTCGCCGCGGCCGAGAGCTATTCCATCCACCGCCACCTGCTGCTGCAGCACGCCGGCCGCTACGACCCGCGCGTGCGCACCCGCATCGAGCGCGGGCTCAACATGAAGGCCTGGGAGTACGTCGAGCTCGTGCGCGACCGCGCCTCCCGGATCCGCGGCGTCGAACAAGCGCTGGCGGCCTACGACGCCGTGCTCTCGCCCACCGTGCCGATCGTCGCGCCGCCGACCGCCGAAGTCGACGCCGGCGCCGAGCGCGACGAAGCGTTCTTCCGCACCAACGGCCTGCTGCTGCGCAACACCAGCGTGGTCAACATGCTGGACGGCTGCGCGCTCTCGCTGCCCTGCCACGCCCCCGATGAACTGCCCGTCGGCCTGATGCTTTGGCACGGCGCGCTGAGAGACGATACGATCCTGTCCCTCTCCCTGCAGGTGGAACGCCTGCTGTCATCCCAAACCCGTACTGAATGAAAATCGCCATCGTGGGCGCCGGCATCATCGGCGTGACCACAGCGTACGAGCTGGCCGCCGACGGCCATGAAGTGACCGTGTTCGAGCGACACGGCGCCGCTGCGCTCGAAACCAGCTTTGCCAACGCCGGCGTGGTCGCGCCCGGCTACGTCACGCCGTGGGCCGCCCCGGGCATGCCGGGCAAGGTCATGCGCTACCTGTTCAGCCGCCATGCGCCGGTGCGCGTGTGCCTGCCGCTGGCCGGCCACGAGCTGCGCTGGATGCTGCGCTGGCGCAAGGCCTGCGACATCGACACCTACACGGCCAACCGCGCGCGGCTGCAAAGGCTCGCCTTCTACAGCCGCAGCCGCCTGCACCAGCTGGTCGAAGACCTGCAGCTCAAATACGACCGCAGCACCGGCTACATGGTGCTGCTGCGTTCGGAAAAGGACCGCAAGCTGGTGCAGCCCGGCCTGCAGGTGCTGCGCGACGCCGGCGTGAAGTTCGCCGAGATCGACGCCGAAAAGGCCCGCACGATCGAGCCCGCGCTGAACCCCGACACGGCCTTCCTCGGCGCGATCCACCTGCCCGACGACGAGGTCGGCAACTGCCGCCAGTTCGCGCTGCTGCTCAAGGGCCGGGCGCAGGACCTCGGCGCGCGCTTCGAATTCAACTGCGCGGTCGCGCCGCTCGACCCGGCGAACCCGACCGAGCTGCACGTGACGGCGGGCAAGGACGCGCACCCGACGCGCCGCAAGTTCGACGCGGTGGTGGTCTGCAGCGGCATGGCCTCGGCGGCGCTGCTGCGCCCGGTGGGCCTGCGCATTCCGCTGGCCGCCGTGCATGGCTACTCGGTCAGCGCGCCGATCCGCGAGCCGCTCAACGCGCCGCGCAGCGGGCTGATGGACGAGCGCTACAAGGTGGCGATCTCGCGGCTGGGCAACCGGGTGCGCGTGGCGGGCAGCGCCGAGATCGGGGGCGATCCGAACACGCGGCGGCCGGCCGCGATCCAGACGCTCTACAAGGTGCTGCACGACTGGTTCCCGGGCGCGGCGCAGCTCGCCAACACCGGGTCCGGCGTGCAGGAATGGAAGGGCGCGCGGCCCATGCTGCCCGACGGCCCGCCCCTGCTGGGTGCCACGGGCATTCCGGGCGTGTGGATCAACATCGGCCACGGCTCCAGCGGCTGGGCCCTCTCGTGCGGCAGCGCGCGCGCCGTCGCCGACCTGATCTCGCGCCGGCCGGCGGAGGTCGAGCTCGAAGGCCTCGGCGTGGAGCGCCTGCTCTACTAGCGGAAATGCAGCGCGTCACGCCCGACCGCCCCCGCCCCTGCACGACGTACAGGCCATCCGGCGGTTGGAGGTCGCCGCTGCCGCCGCCCTGCCCCCGCACACGCTGATGCAGCGCGCCGGGCTGGCCGTCGCGCGGCTGGCGCTGGCCGTCGCGCCGCACGCGCGCACGGTCTGGATCGCCTGCGGGCCCGGCAACAACGGCGGCGACGGCTTCGAGGCCGCGCTGCACCTGCGGCAGTGGGGCAAGGCGCCGGTGGTCACGTGGACCGGCGACGAGGCACGGATGCCGGACGATGCGCGGCGCTCGCTCGAGCGCGCGCGCGCCGCCAGTGTCATCCTTGCGGCCGAGCCGCCGCCCGAATGGGAGCTGGCGATCGACGCGCTGCTGGGGATCGGCGCGACGCGCGCGGCGGAGGGCTCGCTGCTGTCCGCCATCGAACGGATGAACGCTGCTTCAGCGCCGGTGCTGGCCGTCGATGTTCCTTCGGGACTCGATGCCGGCGGCGTCACGGTCCAGGCGACCCACACGCTCTCGCTCCCGGCATTGAAGCCAGCCTGTTCACCGCCGGCGGGCGCGATGCGGCAGGTGACGTGTGGTTCGACGATCTCGGCATAGCGTCTAACGCGGAGTCACCGAGCGCCCTGCTCTCCGGGCCTCCCGCAACGGCCGCTCGGCTGCATGCATCGCACAAGGGGAGCTACGGTGACGTGGCCGTGATCGGCGGCGCGCCGGGCATGGCCGGCGCCGCCCTGCTTGCGGGGCGCGCGGCGCTGCACCATGGCGCGGGCCGCGTGTTCGTCGGCTTGCTGGATCCTCGCGCGGCGGCGGTCGACGTGGCGCAACCCGACCTGATGCTGCGCGCGTGGGAATCGCTGGACTTGAAGACCATGGCCGTCGCCTGCGGGTGCGGCGGCGGCGACGCGGTGCGCGCAGCCCTGCCGGTGGTGATGTCGCGCGCTGCGTCGCTGGTGCTGGATGCGGATGCGCTGAACGCCGTCGCCGCGGACCCGCAGCTGCAGGCGCTGCTGCAGTCACGCGGGCGGCGCCTGCCGACGGTGCTGACGCCGCATCCGCTGGAGGCGGCGCGGCTGCTGGGCCGAAGCACCGCGGACGTGCAGCTGAACCGCCTGGAGGCAGCGCGCGAACTCGCGCAGCGGTTCGCGTGCATCGTCGTGCTGAAGGGATCCGGGACGGTCATCGCCGCGCCGGATGGCCAGCTGCGGATCAATCCGACCGGAAATGCGCGGCTTGCGACGGCCGGGACAGGCGATGTGTTGGCGGGGATGATCGCGGCGCGGCTGGCCGGCGGCGAGGATGCATTGGCGACGGCCTGCGGTGCCGTGTACCTGCACGGACTGGCAGCGGACCAGTGGCCGCAGGACCTGCCGTTGACGGCATCGGCGCTCTCCCTCCGTCATTCCCGCGCAGGCGGGAATCCGAGGCGCCCATAGAAAAAGCGGCCGGCGGCCGCTCTTCGAAAGCCCCGGATCCCCGCCTGCGCGGGGATGACAGCCTCTTACCCCCGACCCACGAAAGGCATCTTCGTCGCCATCACCGTGTGGAACAGGATGTTCGCCTCCGGCGGCAGGCTCGCCATGTACAGCACCGACTGGCCCACGATCGCCACGTCCATCAGCGGTTCCGCGGCGATCTCGCCGTTGGCCTGCGGCACGCCCTTGGCCATGCGCGCGGCCAGCGGCGTCTGCGCATTGCCGATGTCGATCTGGCCCACCGCGATCTCGTAGCGCCGGCCATCGAGCGCGGCCGCCTTGGTCAGGCCGGTCACCGCATGCTTGGTGGACGTGTAAGCGATCGAATGCGGCCGCGGCGCGTGCGCCGAGATCGAGCCGTTGTTGATGATGCGGCCGCCCATCGGCTGCTGCGCCTTCATCACGCGGAACGCGTTCTGGATGCCGTAGAACATGCCGTTCAGGTTGGTGTCGACCACCCGCTTCCAGTCGGCGATCGCCATGTCTTCCAGCGGCGCGGCCGGCAGGCCCATGCCCGCGTTGTTGAACAGCAGGTCGACGCGGCCCCAGCCCGACCGTGGCGTCGAACAGCGCGCGCACGGAGTCCGGATCGGTCACGTCGGTGGGGACGGCCAGGGCGCGATCGCCCGCGCCCGAGTCCTTCACCAGTTCGCGCAGCGGTTCCTCGCGCCGGCCCGCGACCGCCACGCACCAGCCCGCGCCCAGCAGGGAAAGGGCCGCCGCGCGGCCGATGCCCGAGCCGCCGCCGGTGACGATCGCGACCTTTGCCGCCGAAGTGCTTGCCATGGTTTGTGTCCCCTCGTTCGTTGATGAATGGCCGGCAGTATGTCAGCGTCGCGGCTTGCGTGCTTTCGACTTCGCCGCGGCGACCTTCTTGCCCGCGGCCTTGACCACCGCGCCAAGCGGCGTCTTGGCCGCCTTGCCGGCGGCCTTCTTGGCGGCGCCGCGCTTGGTCGATGCCTTGGCCGGCGTGCCCTCTTCGCGGCCGCCGCCCGCCACGCCCTTGTCGCGCATGGCACGGGCCATGAACTCCTCGCCCTCGCGCACCAGGCGGAAGTCGATCTTGCGGCCGTCCAGTCGACGCGGCTCACCTGCACCCGCAGCCGCGTGCCGATGGCGTAGCGGATGCCGGTGCGTTCGCCGCGCAGTTCCTGCCGCGCCTCGTCGAACTTGAAGTACTCGCCGCCCAGCTCGGTGATGTGCACCAGGCCTTCGACGTACATCGCGTCGAGCGTGACGAAGATGCCGAAGCTCGTCGCCGCGGTGACCACGCCGGAGTATTCCTCGCCGAGGTGGTCGCGCATGTACTTGCACTTGAGCCAGGCCTCGACATCGCGGCTGGCTTCGTCGGCGCGGCGCTCGTTGGCGCTGCAATGGAAGCCCGCGGCCTGCCACGCCTGCACTTCCTTGGTCGGCGGCGGGCCGGCCTTCTTCGGCTTGTTCGTGGGCGCGGCGGCGCGCGCTGCCAAACGCCGCGCGAGCTTCTCGTGCGCTTCGCCCGGCGTCGGCAGCGTCGGCAGCTGGTAGCGGCCCTTGCCGAGGATCGCCTTGATCACGCGGTGCACCAGCAGGTCGGGGTAGCGCCGGATCGGGCTGGTGAAGTGCGTATAGGCCGTACGCCAGCCCGAAGTGGCCGCTGTTGACCGGCGTGTAGATCGCCTGCTGCATCGAGCGCAGCAGCATCGTGGAAATCTGCTGGGCGTCGGGACGGTCCTTGGTCGCCTGCGCGATGGCCGGAATTCGGCGGGCTTCGGGTCGTCGCTGATCGTCATGCCGACGGCCATGGCCTTGAGGTAGCCGCGCAGGATTTCCTTCTTCTCCGGCGTCGGGCCTTCGTGCACCCGGAACAGTCCCGGATGTTCGGCCTGCTGAATGAAGTCGGCCGAGCAGACGTTGGCCGCCAGCATCGCCTCTTCGATCAGCTTGTGGGCGTCGTTGCGCACGCGCGGCACGATCTGCTCGATGCGGCCGTTCTCGTCGCAGATGATCTGCGTCTCGGTGGTTTCGAAGTCCACCGCGCCGCGCGCATTGCGCGACTTGAGCAGCGCCCGGTACACGTCGTGCAGGTTCAGGAAGTGCGGCACCAGGTCCTTGCGGCGCGCCGCCTCCGGGCCCCGCGTGTTGCCCAGATGGCGGCCACTTCCGTGTACGTCATGCGGGCATGGCTCCACATCACGGCCGGATAGAACTGGTAGGCGTGGATGTCGCCGCTGGCCGTGATCAGCATGTCGCAAACCATGCAAAGCCGCTCGACTTCGGGGTTCAGCGAACACAGGCCGTTCGATAGCTTCTCCGGCAGCATAGGGATGACCCGCCGCGGGAAGTAAACGCTGGTGGCGCGCTCGTACGCGTCGATGTCGATGGCGTTGCCGGTTTCGACATAGTGGCTCACGTCCGCAATGGCGACCAGCAGGCGCCAGCCCTTGCCCCGGCCCACGCGGGCGGGTTCGCAGTACACAGCGTCGTCGAAGTCGCGGGCGTCCTCGCCGTCGATGGTTACGAGCGGGACATCGGTGAGGTCGACGCGATTCTTCTTGTCCTGCGGCCGCACCTTGTCGGGCAGGCCGCGGGCCAGCGCGATGCAGGCTTCGGAGAACTCGTGCGGCACGCCGTACTTGCGCACCGCGATCTCGATTTCCATGCCCGGGTCGTCGATCTCGCCCAGCACTTCCTTCACGCGGCCCACGGGCTGGCCGTAGAGGCTGGGCGGCTCGGTGAGTTCGACCACCACCACCACGGCCCGACTTGGCCAGGGCCGTCGCCCCCTTGGGAATCAGGACATCCCGGCCGTAGCGCTTGTCTTCGGGCGCGACGAGCCAGACGCCGCTTTCGTGCAGCAGGCGGCCGATGATCGGGTGCGGCGGGCGCTCGACGATCTCGACGACGCGGCCTTCGGGGCGGCCCTTGCGGTCGTGGCGCACGATGCGCGCGCGGACCCGGTCGCGGTGCAGGACGGCCCGCATTTCGTTCGGCGGAAGATAGATATCGGCTTCGCCGTCGTCGCGGACCACGTAGCCGTGGCCGTCGCGGTGTCCCTGGATCGTGCCTTCGATTTCATCGAGGAGGCCGGCGGGAGAAGTGTCTGTGTTTTTGCTATACAATGCGTTTCTTTCCTGAGATGCCCGTGGCGGAATTGGTAGACGCACTAGTTTCAGGTACTAGCGAGTAACATCGTGGAGGTTCGAGTCCTCTCCCGGGCACCACTCAAGACGAGATGATAAAGCCGGCTTCGCCGGCTTTGTTGTTTCTGGGATCCGACCGGGGTGGTCAATCTCAGATCGGTTCGGCCACGAGGTCGTGGCCATCGGTGCTGACGATGCGGGCGCGCGTGAATTCGCCCACCGCCAGGCGCGTGCTCAGCTTCTGGGGCGGCAGCAGCCGCACCGTTCCGTCGATCTCCGGCGCGTCCGCGTACGAGCGGCCGATGCCGCCCTTGCGGCCCATCGCCGGGGCCGAATCCACCAGCACCTGCATGCTGGCGCCGATGCGCCGGCGCAGCCGCGCCGCCGACACCTCTTCGGCCACCGCCATGAAGCGGGCGCGCCGCTCTTCGCGCAGCTCGGCCGGCACCGCGCCCGGCAGTTCGTTGGCGGCGGCGCCGTCCACCGGGCTGTAGGCGAAGCAGCCCGCCCGGTCGATCTGCGCTTCGCGCACGAAGTCGAGCAGGTGCTGGAATTCTTCCTCGGTCTCGCCGGGGAAGCCGGCGATGAAGGTGCTGCGCACCACCAGCTCCGGGCACATCTCGCGCCAGCGCGCGATGCGTTCCAGTTCTTCTTCTCGCCGCTGGCCGGACGCTTCATCCGGCGCAGCACGTCGGGGTGGCTGTGCTGGAACGGGACGTCGAGGTACGGCAGCACCCGGCCCTGCGCCATCAGCGGAATGATTTCGTCGACGTGCGGATACGGGTACACGTAGTGCAGCCGGACCCACGCGCCGAACGGTTCGGCCAGCTCGCCGAGCGCCTGCACCAGTCGAGCATGCGCGTGCGCACGGGGCGGCCGTCGAAGAAGCCGGTGCGGTACTTGACGTCGACGCCGTAGGCCGAGGTGTCCCCGGCTGACCACCAGCAGTTCCTTCACGCCGCCTTCGAACAGCGCGCGCGCTTCCTTGAGCACGTCGCCGATCGGCCGGCTGACGAGGTCGCCGCGCATCGACGGGATGATGCAGAAGGTGCAGCGGTGGTTGCAGCCCTCGCTGATCTTCAGGTACGCGTAGTGCTTGGGCGTCAGCTTGATGCCGGCCGCCGGCACGAGGTCGGTGAAGGGGTCGTGCGGCTTGGGCAGGTGCAGGTGCACCGCGTCCATCACCTCCTGCGTCGCGTGCGGGCCGGTGACGGCCAGCACGGAGGGGTGCATCTCGCGGACCATGTTGCCGCCGGTGTCGCCGGTGCGGGCGCCGAGGCAGCCGGTGACGATCACCTTGCCGTTGGCCGACAGCGCCTCGCCGATGGTGTCGAGGCTTTCGCGCACGGCATCGTCGATGAAGCCGCAGGTGTTGACGATCACCAGGTCCGCGCCTTCGAAGGTCTTGGACGTGGCGTAGCCTTCGGCGCTGAGCTGGGTGAGGATCAGTTCGGAATCGGTCAGGGCCTTCGGGCAGCCGAGGCTGACGAAGCCGACCTTGGGAACGGCGGCGGTGGTGGTGGGCTCGGGGGCGGCGATGGCGCTCATCCCCCTATTGTCCCAGTAATGAAAAGACTTATTTCTTGATCCCGAATGCGCCGAGCATCTGCTCGGTCTGTTTCTGCATCTGCTCCTGCATCTGCTCGAACATGGTCTTGGACTGTTCCGTGTAGTTGCCCATCATCCCCGACATCATGGGGTTCTGCAGGGTCATGAACTTGGCCCAGGCTTCCGGCGTCAGCGTCTTCGACTGGGCGGCCATCTGGGCCTGCATGTCGGTGATGGCCTGCACGTTCTTCTCGAGGTAGTTCCCCATGAAGCCCTGCATGGCGTGCCCGTAGAACCGGATGATGTTGGCCAGCGCCGCTTCGCTGAACATCGGCGCGCCGCCCGCTTCCTCTTCGAGAATGATCTGCAGCAGGATGCTGCGCGTCAGGTCTTCGTTGGTCTTGGCGTCGCGCACGATGAAGGACTGGTTGTCCAGCACCAGCTGCTTGACTTCGGCGAGCGTGATGTAGGTGGAGGTGTCGGTGTCGTAGAGCCGGCGGTTCGGGTACTTCTTGATCACCCGCTGGGCCGGCTTGGGCGCGCCGCTGGTCTTCTTGGTCGTCACGAACGAGGCTCCTCGCACGGGCCACGAAGCCCGCTATTGCATTGCAGCAGATTCTAGGGAGGAGCTCGGCCGCAAGCCCGGGGTTTAACCCTTACGGAAGGGCCGGGATGCGGTGGCGAGAAACGAAAATGGTAGGCGCGATTGGACTCGAACCAACGACCCCCACCATGTCAAGGTGGTGCTCTAACCAGCTGAGCTACGCGCCTGTCGTTGAAGCCCGCAAGTATAGCCTGAAAAACCCTACCTTCTCCGCGCCGATCGCACGCCCTGCACTTCGTTGACGATGCCCAGCACCTTCGCGAGGCGCTGCGAGTCCACGATCTCCACCGTGAACGTCATCCGTGCCGTGCCCTTGACCGACTGCGTCTGCACGCCGATCACGTTCATCTTTTCCTTGGCGAACACCTCGGAGATGTCGCGCAGCAGGCCTTGCCGGTCGGCCGCTTCGATGGAGACATCGACCGGGTAGACGGCGGCTTCCACCGACTTGGGCGTGCCCCACTCCACGTCGATCACGCGTTCCGGGGTGCGGGTGGCGAGCTGGCGGAAGTTGGAGCAGTCGTGGCGGTGGATGCTCACGCCCTTGCCGCGCGTGACGAACCCGCCGATGGGGTCCGGCGGCGCCGGCTTGCAGCACTTGGCCAGCTGCGTCATCAGCGAGTCCACGCCCACCACCAGCACGCCGCCCTTGCCCGATTTCGACGGCGCGCGCGGCTTCTTCAGCAGCACCTCGTCCTGCTGCGGCACTTCCGCCGGCGGGTTCAGCAGCAGCTCGATCGTGCGCAGCGAAAACTCGTCCTTGCCGACCACGTCGAACAGGTCTTCGGCCGACTTGAAGCCCGTGGCGCGACGCGAGGTCGTCCAGCTTCAGGGCCGTGCGGCTCGCGCTGCAGCAGCCGCTCGACCAGCTCGCGGCCGCGCGCCACCGTCTCGTGCCGCACCTGTTCGTTGAACCAGCGCGCGCCTTCGACCTGGCGCGGTGGCTGGCGAGGAAGCCCAGTTCGGCGTTCAGCCAGTCGCGCGACGGGCCGCCTTCCTTGGCGGCGACGATCTCCACCGTCTGCCCGTTGCGCAGCTGCGTGTTGAGCGGAACCATCGCGCCGTCGACGCGCGCACCCCGGCAACGGTGACCCAGGTTGGTGTGCAGCGTGTACGCGAAGTCCACCGGCGTGGCGCCCTGCGGCAGTTCGACCACCGCCGCCTGCGGCGTCAGCACGTAGATGCGGTCTTCGAACAGGCCATCGGCGGAACCGGCCAGTCGCGCTCCCACGCCAGCAGTTGCCGCAGCACCGCGATCTTGGTGTCGTATTCGCCGCTGGCCGTGACGCCGGCGTAGCCCTTCTGCCCCGCTTCCTTGTACGCCCAGTGCGCCGCGACGCCATGCTCGGCGTGGTCGTGCATGGCCTGCGTGCGGATCTGGATCTCGATCGGCCTGCCGCCGGCGTCGCGCACCACCGTGTGCAGCGACTGGTAGCCGTTCGGCTTCGGCCGCGCGATGTAGTCGTCGAACTCGGCCTCGATCGGCGTGAAGCGGGAGTGCACCCGGCCAGCGCGGCGTAGCAGTCCTTGACGTCCGGGACGATCACGCGCAGCGCCCGGATGTCCAGCACTTGCTCGAACCCGAGCGACTTGCCGCGCATCTTCTTGACGATGCTGTAGATGTGCTTGGGCCGGCCGTGCACCTCGGCGCGGATGCCCTGCTCGCGCAGCTCCGCCTCGAGCCCGGCGCGCAGCTGCTGCACGTAGTCTTCGCGCTCCACGCGCTTCTCGTCGAGCCAGCCCGCCACCTGCCGGTAGGTCTCGGGCTCCGTGAAGCGGAAGGCCAGGTCTTCCATCTCCCACTTCAGCTGCCAGATACCGAGCCGGTTGGCGAGCGGTGCGACACGTGCAGCGCCTCGCGCGCCACGCTGGGCGCGACCGCGCGCTTCTGTGGCCGCGAAGAAGCGCAGCGTCTGCAGGCGCGAGGCCAGCCGCAGCAGCACCACCCGCAGGTCGCGCGAGAACGCCAGCAGCATCTTGCGCACCGTCTCGGTCTGCGCCCGCGGATCGTCCGCGGAGTACACCGCGTCGCCGGCGCCGCGCGCCTGCTGCTGCACGCGCACCAGCTTGGTCGTCTCCAGCGCCAGCGCGGCATAGCTTTCGCCGAAGGCCTTGGAGATCACTTCCTGCGGCTTGTTCAGGTGCGGGCAGGCGTAGACCGTAGCTGGCCGCCTGCATCGCCTCGCTGCCGCCCATGGACTTGAGGATCTCGGCGACGGCGTCGGCATGCACGAGCGTGTTCTCGCCGGTCTCCAGCGTCTCGCCGGCGATCAGCGGTTCGGCGAACGCGCGCGCCCGCGCCAGCGCGTTGGCCTGGTGCGGCAGCGCCTGCTCGGCGGCGGCGACGGCTTCGGGGACGCCGGCGGCTTCAGCCTGTTCCGCGGCCTGGCTTTTCATCGGGATCGGATTCGGTTGGCAGCAGGAAGGAGGCGACCGCCTCCACCGGGTCGTCGGCGATCAGGGTGGGCGCGTGGCCCACGCCCTCGAACTCCACCAGCGCGGCCTGCGGGCCGCGCTGCGTCATGGCTTGCGCGGTGGCGGCGGTGAGCAGGTCCGACTCGGCCCCGCGCAGCACCAGCGTGCGCGCGCGGATCGCGTCATAGAGCTGCCACAGCGCGGCCTGCCCAGCCCGCGCGGCAGCCTCGTCCAGCGTCCGGAACGGCACGGCGATCGAGGGGTCGTAGTGCAGCACGAAGCCGCCGGCCTGCAGCGGTCGCACCATGGCATGCGACAGCGCCAGCCACTGCTCGGGGGTGTGGGGGCCGAAGCCCTGCGACACCTGCCACATCGCATCGGCGGCGTGCTGCACGGTTTCGAACTTGCCGGAGCGGCCGAGGTAGGCGCCGATGCGCTCGAGCGCGCTCCACTGGATCTCCGGCCCCACGTCGTTGAGCACCAGCCGGCGCACGGGCACGGGCAGCGGCAGGCTGGGCGTGCCGCACAGCGCCATGCCGATCAGGCCGCCCATGCTGGTGCCGACCCAGTCGAGCGTGGCGACCGGGGCCGCCGCGTGCAACTGTTCCAGCAAATGGAGCATGTCGGACACGTAGGTCGGAATGCCATAGCCCATCGGCTCGACCAGCCAGTCGCTGCGGCCGCGGCCGACGACGTCGGGACAGGCGATGCGCAGCGGCACCGGGCTGCGTTCGAGCAGCGCCTGCGCCAGGTGTCGAAGTCGCGGCCCTGTCGCGACAGGCCGTGGACGCAAACGACCACGTGGGCGGCGTCCTCGTCGCCCCACAGCCAGTACGCCATGCGATGGCTGCCGGCGCTGTCCGGGCAGGTGACGTGGTTCAGCGTGGGTACGGTCATGGATGCGAAAGAGGCGGGGCAGCGTGGCTGCCTGCTTGGTTCGCTCCATCGTAAAGCATCCCGCGGCGCCTATTCCCCCAGCACCAGCTCCCGCGACTTGCTTTCCTCGAAGCGGTCGTCCGCCGTCGTAATCCCAGCGCTCCACCCGGACGATGCGCGGCTGGCCCTCCGCGGGCGGCGTCCAGCGGACCATGTTCACGGAGTTGGGCGTTCCGTGCCGGACCCGGCGCGACACGGCGGTGCCGGCCTGCAGGCAGTAGAGCGCGCGCGGCGTGCCGTTGGCGCGCGCGCACAGGTCGCTCACGTACGGCAGGTGGATGTGGCCGCCGAGCACGAGGTCGGCGCCGGCCCGCGCCCACGACTGCACCGCGACCTCGCCGCCGTGCAGCCGGTCCTTCTCGTCTTCCGGGCGCATCACGCAGGCCGGCTGGTGGGTGACGACCACCCTCAGCTGCTCGCGGCGGGCGGCGTGGAAGCGTTTGACCACGCGGTTGACCTGCTTGGCCGACACCGCGCCGTCCTTGTGCCGGTGCGGCCGGGTGGTGTTGACGCCGACCACGATCACGTCGCCGAACTCCAGCTCCGGCTCCGGTTGTTCCCGAACGCGGCGGTGTAGCCGGCATAGGGCCAGAACAGGCGGGCGGCGATGTTGTACAGCGGAATGTCGTGATTGCCCGGCAGCGTCAGCAGGTGGGGCACGCCCAGCGAATCGCAGAACGCACGCGCGGCCTCGAACTGCACCGTGCGCGCGCGCTGCGTGATGTCGCCGCTCAGGATCACCGCGTCGGGCTTCTGGTGGTGCGCGAGCTTCAGCAAGGCGGCCACCACGGGCGCTTCCTCGGTGCCGAAGTGCGTGTCGGAGATATGGAGCAGCACCGTCATTCGATCGGCATCCGCTCTTCCGCCGGCGGCAGCATCAGCTTCAATGGCCGCGGGGACACCGTGAAGCGCAGCGGCAATTGCATCCACTGCACTTCGCCGTCGGTGGCCACCTTCAGCCGCTTCGCATTGCGCGTCCCCACGTTGAGTGTCCGCAGCGTGAAGCTTTGCAGCTCCCGGGTGTCGCCCAGCTTGCCCAGGATGGCACGCACCACCAGCCGCAGCTTGGTGCCGAGCTTCAGGGTGGGCACGAGCAGGCCGACGAGCCGGCCTTCGCCGAGCTGGTCGAGCACCTCGGCGTCGATGCCGAGCCGGTCGAGCTGGAGCCGGTTGTTGCAGATGAACAGGCTGGGCGTGCGCAGGCGCGTGATGGTGCCGTCGAGGTCGACGTCCAGCCGCAACTGCAGCCGCCATTCGAACAGCGTGACCAGGCCGGCCAGCATCGCGATCCAGCGGCGCCGGCCCAGCTTCTGCTTGACGACCTCGCGGTCGGCCAGCAGCTTGGGATAGAGCCCGACGGACGCGTTCACCAGAAGGCGCGCTGGTTCACCAGCCCGACCTGCACGTCTTCCGGGCTCGCGTGCAGCAGGGCCCGCGCCGCCGCCGCCGCCTCGAGCGGCAGGCCGTGCGTGCGGGCGAACAGGTTGAAGGTGCCCTGCGCGATCACGCCAAGCGGGCAGTCGTGCGCCAGCGCCGCCCGGGCCGCGCAGCTGATGGTGCCGTCGCCGCCGACGCCGACGACCACGCCTTCGTGCTCCTTGGCAAGCCGCGCGGCGTGCTGGCAGGCCTGCACGATCTCGCCGGGCGCGACCGGGATGAAGCGGTAGCGGCGGCCGGCGTTCTTCAGCTCGGCCTCGATCGCCTCCCGCACCTCGTCCTTCTCGTTGTGGCCCGAACCCCGGTTCATCACGATGAACAGTTCGGCCCGGGCCTGGCTGCACGCGGCGGCTGGAGTTCGGGTTCGGGCAAGACGGCGGACATTGCCCGCAGCTTAGGCGCTACGGCCGGGCCGCCGTGTCGGACTTCAGCGCAACTGGACCGAGCCGGAGACCGTGACCACCACGCTCGTCTTGCCGGCCTCCACGGGCACCGACGCATCCGTGGCCATGCCCTTGGCCTCCATCGCCTGCATGCGCGGACGCGGCTGGAAGCCCCGGTCGTTGGCGTTCACGGCGACTTCGCGCAAGGTATAGCCGGCAAAGCCGAAGCCCTTGGCGAGTTCGTTCGCCTTGGCCTTGAAGCGCTCGATCGCGAGCGTCTGCGCTTCGGTCTCGACCTTGGCGCGCGCCTCGCGGCTCAGGCCGAAGCCCACGCCGCCCATCGTCATCGTCTGGATCTTGCCGGCGGCCTGCGTGATGCGCGGGAAGTCGCGCCCTTCCAGCACCAGCTCGGCGGTGCCGCTCCAGCCGCTCATCTTGCCGTCGCGGTTGTGACGCGGATAGAGCGCGAAGTTTCCGGTTCTCACGTCCATCTGGCCCGGTTGTGCCGTCTTGCGAGCCTCGGCGAGGGCCGCGTCGAGCGCCGTCTTCAGCTGCGCCTGCACCGGGCGGCGTCGGGGCCCTCGCGCGTGGTGGTGAGGTTGATCGTCAGCAGGTCCTGCTGCACTTCCACCGTGCCGGTCGCCTGCAGCTGCAGCACGTTCTGCGGCTGCGGCAGCACGGCGCCTTGCGCGAGGGCGGCGCCCGCGGGGGCGAGCAAGGCGCAGCAAAGCAGGAGGGCTTGGACTTTCTTCATCAGGGATTCCTTATGGTTGGTGCGCGGATGCTAGCGGGCCCACGCATAGCGCAGATGAAGCCTTTCGGTGGTGAGCAAAACTTGTAACACTGTGAAAAGCAACCCCGGAAATGCCCTTGTCGAGCTCGACAGGGCTTCAGAATGGCCGCTGTTACAAATTGGATTCGGGAGAACCATGACCCAAGCTGCAGCCCGCACGGACAAGATCCTCGTCGTCGACGACGATGCGCGCATCCGCGATCTCCTGCGTCGGTACCTGACCCAGAAGGCTTCGAGGTGATCCCGCCGAAGACGGCAAGGCGCTCAACCGCCTGATGCTGCGCGAAACCGCCGACCTCATCGTGCTCGACCTGATGATGCCGGGCGAAGACGGCCTCTCCATCTGCCGGCGGCTGCGCGCCGCCAACGACCGCACCCCGATCATCATGCTCACCGCCAAGGGCGAGGACGTCGACCGCATCGTCGGGCTGGAAGTCGGCGCCGACGACTACCTCGGCAAGCCGTTCAACCCGCGCGAGCTGCTGGCCCGCGTCCATGCGGTGCTGCGCCGCCGCCCGGCGCAGGAAGCGCCCGGCGCGCCCTCTTCGGACAACGAAGTCGTTTCCTTCGGCCCCTTCGCCTTCGACCTCGGCGCCCGCACGCTGCGCAAGAACGGGGAAGAGCTGCCGCTGACCACCGGCGAATTCGCCATGCTCAAGGCGCTGGTGCGGCACCCGCGCCAGCCGCTGTCGCGCGAGAAGCTGGCCCAGCTGGCCCGTGGCCGTGAGTTCGAACCCTTCGACCGCAGCCTCGACGTGCAGGTCTCGCGCCTGCGCAAGCTGATCGAAGCGGATCCGGCGTCGCCCCGCTACATCCAGACCGTCTGGGGCGTGGGCTACGTGTTCGTTCCGGACGGGGCGGGTTGATCCGCGGCGCCGTGAACGGCGAGGCCACCAGTCCGGCGCCGCTGGAAACGGCGCCGGCACCGCTGGAGATGCGGCCCCGCCCGGGGCTGTCGCTCTTCTGGCGCACCTTCTTCCTGCTGTCGCTGCTGCTGATCGGCTCCATCGTCGCGTGGCTGCAGACCTTCCGCGCGCTCGAATTCGAGCCGCGCGCGGTGCAGACGGCGCAGCAGATCGCCTCGCTCGTCAACTTGAGCCGCGCGGCCCTGGTGCACGCCGACCCGATCGCGCGCGTGTCGCTGATCAAGACGCTGGCCGACCAGGAAGGCGTGCGCATCCTGCCGCGCGAACCGAAGGACCGCTTCGCACCGCTGTCCGCCAGCGCCATGGACCGCCGCATCATCGACGAGCTGGTCAGCCGGCTCGGCGGCGGCACGATCATGGCCAGCCGCGTCAACCAGGAAGAAGGCCTGTGGATCGGCTTCCGGATCGACCGCGACGACTACTGGATGCTGATGGACCGCACCCGCTTTTCGCAGGTGGGCGGCAAGACGTGGCTGGTGTGGCTGATCACGGCGGCGGCGCTTTCGCTGGCGGGCGCGGCGGTGATCGCGCGGCTGATCAACCGGCCGCTCAAGCAGCTGTCGTTCGCGGCCAGCCGCGTGCGCGACGGCGACTTCGACGCCAGCCGGCTCGACGAGAAGGCCGTCACCAGCGAAATCCGCGAGGTGAACATCGGCTTCAATCGCATGGCGCAGCAGCTTGCCAAGATCGAACAGGACCGCGCCGTCATGCTCGCCGGCATTTCGCACGACCTGCGCACGCCGCTGGCGCGCCTGCGGCTGGAAACCGAGATGAGCGTGGTCGACGCCGACGCGCGCGACCACATGGCGGCCGACATCGACCAGCTCGACGCCATCATCGACAAGTTTCTCGACTACGCGCGGCCCGACCACGCGGAGCTCAAGCCCGTGGTGCTCAACGACGTGATCGAGGCGTGCATGTACGCCATCGAGGACCACGGCGACATCCGCGTGAACCTCGACCTGCCCAAGAACGTGCAGGTGCTGGCCGACGAAGTGGAACTGGCCCGCGTGATCTCCAACCTGCTGGAGAACGCCCGCCGCTACGGCAAGACGCCCGAGACCGGTATCGCGGTGGTCGACATCGCGGCGCGCGCGCGCAACGAATGGGTGCTGCTGAAGGTGCGCGACCACGGCATGGGCGTGTCGCCCGAAGCCTTGCCGAACCTCGTGAAGCCGTTCTTCCGCGGCGATGCGGCTCGGACGGCGGCGACGGGTGCAGGGTTGGGCCCGGCCATCGTCGACAAGACGGTGCAGCGCATGGGCGGGATCTTCGCGCTGGCGAACACCACGTCGGGCGGCCGGCCGCGCACATCAAGCTGCAGCGTCCGCGGCAGATGCCGCCGGTTCCGGGCGGGAACAACAACAACGTGCAGTGGCAGGCGGAGACGGCGAGCTGAAAACCCTGTCGTTGCGGCCTCGAGCCGCAATCCATGGCTGCCGCGCGGGCGCCGATGGATCCCGGGTCAAGCCCGGGATGACAACAAAACCACCGCCCTTGCCTCGATGCTCTGCCCCATCCCCACGGGCCCGAGCTTCTCCGCCGTCTTCGCCTTCACGTTGACTGGCCCGCCGCGACGCCGAGCGCTTCCGCGGTGCGGGTGCGCATGGCTTCGATGTGCGGCGCCAGCTTCGGGGCCTGCGCCACGATGGTGCTGTCGACATTGACGATCTCCCAGCCCTGCTCCCGCACGCGGCGCACCGCCTCCTGCAGCAGCACGACGGAATCGGCGCCGCGAAAGCGTTCATCCGTGTCGGGAAAGTGCCGGCCGATGTCGCCCAGCCCCGCAGCGCCGAACAGCGCATCGGTGATCGCGTGCAGCAAGGCGTCCGCATCCGAGTGACCGAGCAGCCCGCGGTCGTACGGAATCTCCACGCCGCCCAGCACGAGCTTGCGCCCCGGCACCGGGGCGTGCGTGTCCCAGCCTTCGCCGATGCGCAACTGCATCAAGGGACCCGGCCGCGCAGCACGGCCTCCGCCATCGCGAAGTCTTCAGGATAGGTGACCTTGAAATTCTGCGCGCCCGCGGGCACCAGCAGCGGCTTCAGCCCCATCGCTTCGATGGCGCTGGCTTCGTCGGTGACCGTCTCGTTCGCGCCTTCCAGCGCCTGCCGCAGCATGCCGAGCCGGAACATCTGCGGTGTCTGCGCCAGCCACTTGCCGTCGCGCTGCAGCGTGGAGGCGACGCGGTCGCCATCGGCGATCTTCAGCGTGTCCGCCAGCGGATGCGCCAGCAGGCCGCCCACTTCGTCGTTCACGCAGGCGTCGATCAGCCGGTCCACCAGTTCGGGCGTGATGAGGCAACGCGCGGCGTCGTGCACCAGCACCCAGTCGTCCTCGGTGGCGCCCACCCGGCGCAGTTCGCGCAGGCCGTTGGTGACCGACGCCGCGCGGGTGGCGCCGCCGCAGGGCACCACCAGCGCCGACGTCGACGGATTGCGTTCGAAGAAGCCGTCGCCGGCCGCGACGACCACCAGCGTGCGCGCGATGCGCTTGACGCCGGCAAAGGCCGACAGCGTGTGCCACACCATCGGCTGGCCGGCCACGCGCTCGTACTGCTTGGGCCCGGCCGTGCCCGCGCGGCTGCCGTTGCCGGCGCACGGAATCAAGGCAAAAAGCGGGGGTTGCCGTTCATGTCCGTATTCTCGTCCGAGTTGCCCGTTCACCGTAGAATCGTTGCACACCCCACCCTGTCCAGGCGCGGGGTGTTTTGCATTCTCTTCGCAGTTTCCAATGGAATTACCCAAGCTCACCCCCGGCCGGCGAATGACCCTGCCGCGACCCACGGGTTCGGCCGACGCGCTGCTGCTGGCGCGGCTGGCCCAGCGCGAGCACGCGGCCGGTCGCATCACCGCCGTGGTGACCGCCGACGCCAACGACGCGCAGCGGCTGCTGGAAGAGATCGCCTTCTTCGCGCCGGGCTTGCGCTGTGCGCTGTTCCCCGACTGGGAGACGCTGCCGTACGACCAGTTCTCGCCGCACCAGACCTGATCAGCGAACGCCTCGCAACGCTGTGGCGCATCCTGCAGCGCGAAGCCGACGTCGTGCTGATGCCGGCGAGCACCGCGCTGTACCGCCTGGCGCCGCCGTCGTTCTGGCGGGCTACACCTTCCAGTTCAAGGTGCAGCAGAAGCTCGACGAGGCGCGGCTGAAGGCCCAGCTCACGCTGGCCGGCTACAACCACGTGGCGCAGGTCGTGAGCCCGGGCGAGTACGCCGTGCGCGGCGGCCTGATCGACCTGTTCCCGATGGGCTCACCGGTCCCGTACCGCGTGGACCTGTTCGACGATGAAGTCGACTCGATCCGCACCTTCGATCCCGACACGCAGCGCAGCCTGTACCCGGTTCCCGAGGTGCGGCTGCTGCCCGGCCGCGAGTTCCCGATGGACGAGGACGCGCGGGCCCGCTTTCGCAGCCGCTGGCGCGAACTGCTGGAAGGCGACCCGACGCGCAGCCGCATCTACAAGGACATGGGCAACGGCGTGGCCACCGCCGGGATCGAGTACTACCTGCCGCTGTTCTTCGAGGACACGGCGACGGTGTTCGACTTCTTCGGCGAGGCCTCGACGGTGGTGCTGCACGGCGACCGGAGCCGGCCTTCCAGCGCTTCTGGCAGGACACCGGGGACCGCTACCGCCTGGTGCAGGGCGACCCCGACCGGCCCGTGCTGCCGCCGGAAGCATTGTTCCTGAGTTCGGAACAGTTCTACACGCGCGCCAACAGCCATGCCCGGTCGCGCTGCGCGCCAACGTGCAGGACGTCGAGGACAGCGCCTGGGTGCAGAAGCTGCCCGACCTGTCCGTCGTCCGCGGCGCCGAAGACCCGCTCGCCCGCTTCAAGGAGCACGCGCAGCGCACGCCCCACAAGGTGCTGGTGCTGGCCGAAAGCGCCGGCCGGCGCGAGCCCTGCTCGACTTCCTGCGCGCCAGCCACCTGACGCTGCCCGCGTTCGATCGCTCGACGAGTTCCCGGAAGGCGACGAGAAGCTGGGCATCGCGACCGCGGCGCTGGCCAGCGGTTTCTCCCGGATCGAGGAAGCGGTCGACCTCGTCACCGAAACCGAGCTGTTCGCCAGCGCGCAGGTGGTGCGGCGGCGCAAGAAGCAGGAGCAGGTCAGCGACGTCGAGGCGCTGATCAAGGACCTGTCGGAGCTGAACGTCGGCGATCCGGTGGTGCACTCGCAGCACGGCATCGGCCGCTACAAGGGCCTGGTCAACATGGACTGGGCGGGGGCAGCACCGAGTTCCTGCACCTCGAATACGCCGACAAGGCCACGCTCTACGTGCCGGTGAGCCAGCTGCACGTGATCAGCCGCTACACCGGCGTCGCCGCCGACGAGGCGCCGCTGCACAAGCTGGGTTCCGGCCAGTGGGAGAAAGCCAAGCGCAAGGCCGCCGAACAGGTGCGCGACACGGCCGCCGAACTGCTGAACCTGTATGCGCGCCGAGCGGCGCGGCAAGGCCACGCTTTCCGCTTTTCGGCGCAGGACTACGAGCAGTTCGCCAACGACTTCGGCTTCGACGAGACGCCCGACCAGAACGCGGCGATCCACGCCGTGATCCAGACATGGTGTCGCCGCATCCGATGGACCGGCTGGTCTGCGGCGACGTCGGCTTCGGCAAGACCGAGGTGGCGTTGCGCGCCGCCTTCATCTCCGTCACGGGCGGCAAGCAGGTCGCCTTCCTCGCGCCGACCACGCTGCTGGCGGAGCAGCACTACCAGACGCTGGTGGACCGCTTCTCAGAAGTGGCCGGTGAAGGTGGCCGAGATGAGCCGCTTCCGTTCCGGCAAGGAGATCACCGCCGCCGCGAAAGGGCTGGAGGACGGCAGCATCGACATCGTGGTGGGCACGCACAAGCTGCTGTCCAACACCATCAAGTTCAAGAATCTCGGCCTCCTGATCATCGACGAGGAGCACCGCTTCGGCGTGCGCCACAAGGAGGCAGTGAAGGCCATGCGCGCCGAGGTCGACGTGCTGACGCTCACCGCGACGCCGATCCCGCGCACGCTGGGCATGGCGCTGGAGGGCTTGCGCGACCTGTCGGTCATCGCCACCGCGCCGCAGCGCCGGCTGGCCATCAAGACCTTCGTGCGCAGCGAAAGCAACGGCGTGATCCGCGAGGCGGTGCTGCGCGAGTTGAAGCGCGGCGGCCGCCGGTCTACTTCCTGCACAACGAGGTCGAGACGATCCAGAACCGGCGCGAGGCGCTGGAACGGCTGCTGCCCGAAGCGCGCATCGGCGTGGCCCACGGCCAGATGCCGGAACGCGAACTGGAGCGCGTGATGCGCGAGTTCGTGCAGCAGCGTTTCAACGTGCTGCTGTGCTCCACCATCATCGAAACCGGCATCGACGTGCCGACCGCCAACACCATCGTCATGGCGCGCGCCGACAAGTTCGGCCCGGCGCAGCTGCACCAGCTGCGCGGCCGCGTCGGCCGCAGCCACCACCAGCGTATGCGTACCTGATGGTGCCGGACGTGGAGAGCCTGACGAAGCACGCGCAGCAACGGCTCGACGCGATCCAGCAGATGGAGGAACTCGGCTCGGGCTTCTACCGGCGATGCACGACCTGGAGATCCGCGGCGCCGGCGAGGTGCTGGGCGAGAACCAGAGCGGCAACATGCTGGAAGTCGGCTTCCAGCTGTACAACGAGATGCTGTCGGAGGCGGTGCGCTCGCTCAAGGCCGGCAAGGAGCCGGACCTGCTGGCGCCGCTGTCGGTCACGACCGAGATCAACCTGCATTCGCCGGCCCTGTTGCCCAACGACTATTGCGGCGACGTGCACCTGCGCCTGTCGTTCTACAAGAAGCTGGCCACGGCGAAGAACGTCGACCAGATCGACCGCCTGCTCGAGGAGATCGTCGACCGCTTCGGCAAGCTGCCGCCGCAGGGCCAGACGCTGGTCGACGTGCACCGCCTGCGGGTGCTCGCGCGGCCCTATGGCGTCGTCAAGGTGGACGCCGCCCCGACGATGATCCACATCACGTTCAAGCCGAACCCGCCGGTGGAACCGCTGGCCATCATCCAGCTGGTGCAGAAGAACAAGCACATCAAGCTGGCCGGCAACGACAAGCTGCGCATCGAACGCGCCCTGCCCGATCCGAAGGACCGGGCGCAGATGGTGCGGGATGTGCTGAAGTCCCTCGGCGTTCCGAAGGCGATGGAGGTCGCGTAGCACCTCCGTCGTCCCCGCGCAGGCGGCCTTCGACGACGAGGTCAGGGCCAAGCTCGCCCAGAACGGGATGGAAGCCGCGCCGGGCACGCCGGAAGAACTGCAGCGGACCATCGCGCGCGAGATCAAGCTGAACGCCGACCTGGTCAAGGCCGCCGGCGTCGTGCCGCAGCAAGCTGGCCGGGGCTCGGCCTACACTCGCGCCATGGCCACCCGCGACGCCTTTGCCGGCTACTGCGCCGAACTTCTCTCCCCGCTCGGCCCGGTGCGCGTCAAGCGCATGTTCGGCGGGCACGGCATCTACGTCGACGACCTGTTCATGGCCATCGTGGTCGGCGAGACGCTGTACCTGAAGGTCGATGCGCAGACCCGGCCCCGTTTCGAAGCGGAAGGCTGCGCCCCTTTCACGTATACGGCCAAGGGCCGCGGCCGGGTCTCGCTGGGCTACCACGCGGCGCCCGCCGAGGCGATGGACTCGCCGGCGCTGATGCGTCCGTGGGCGGCGCTGGCCCTGCAGGCGGCGCTGCGCGCGCGCAAGTGAAGGTCTGCGAAAATCGGCGCATGCCCGTCCAAGACTTCGCCCCCGGCCTCGCCGTGCAGGGCTTCACGCCGCCCTTGTCCTTGCAGGACTTCAAGCTCGTCGCCTTCGACATGGACTCCACGCTGATCAACATCGAATGCGTGGACGAGATCGCCGACGCCGTCGGCCGCAAGGAGGAAGTGGCCGCCATCACCGAAGCCGCCATGCGCGGCGAGATCGCCGACTACAAGGAAAGCCTGCGCCGCCGCGTCAAGCTGCTGGCCGGCGTGACTGTCGCCGACATGGAGCAGGTCTACACCGAGCGGCTGCAGCTCAACCCGGGCGCCGAAAAGCTGGTGCAGGCCTGCAAGGCCGCGGGCATGACGGTGCTGCTGGTCTCCGGCGGCTTCACCTTCTTCACCGACCGCATCCGCGACCGGCTCGGCATCGACTACACGCGCTCCAACGTGCTGGAGGTGCGATCGGGCGCCAATTGCGGCGAGCTCACCGGCTACCTGGTGGACCAACCCCGGGGCGACATCTGCGACGGCGCCGAGAAGCGCAAGATGCTGCTGGAGACCTGCGCGCGGCTTGGCATCTCGCCGAAGCAGGCCATCGCCGTCGGCGACGGCGCCAACGATCTGCCGATGATGGGCGAGGCCGGCCTCTCCGTGGCTTACCACGCCAAGCCCGCGGTGCGCGCGCAGGCGATGGTGGCGATCGACGAAGGCGGGCTCGACCGGTTGCTCGAAGTGGTCTCCCCGTAGGGTGTGCGGCTTCGCCGCGCACCATGGGGCTTCACCGTCGCCGCAGGTGCGCAGCGACGCTGCACACCCTACGAAGCCGGGGGCAGCCGCACGGTGAACGTGCTGCCCCGCCCAGCACGCTTTCCACCAAGACGCTGCCCCCATGCGTTTCCACGGCGTTCTTCACGATCGCCAGCCCGAGCCCGGTGCCCGGATCTCGCCGACGTTGCTGGCGCGGTGGAACGAGGCGAACAGGTGCGGGATCTCCTCGGCCGGGATGCCGATGCCCTCGTCGCTCACGCGGAACACCGTCTCCCCGCCTTCACGGGCGACGTCGAAGCGCACGGCGCCGCCGCGCGGCGAATACTTGATCGCGTTCGACAGCAGGTTGACGAAGATGTGCCGCAGCAGCTTCTCGTCGTAGGTCCCGTGTCCGGCTTGCGGCGCCACCGAACACACCACCTCGCAGCGGCTGTCCGGATGCTGCAGCCGCGCCTCGCCGACGATGCGCTCGCACAAGCCGGCCAGTCGACCTCCGCCGGCCGGTACTCCAGCATCCGCGCGTCGGCCCGGCCGATCAGCAGCACCCGGTCCAGCATGCGCGACATGCGCTGCACGCCGGCGGCGATGCTGTCCAGCGTCTCTTCGCGCTCCTGTCGCGGCAGCCGGTCGCCGTAGTGCCGCAGCAGTTCCTCGGCCGACAGGATCGCCGCCAGCGGCGTGCGGAACTCGTGGCTGGTCATCGCGACGAAGCGTGAGCGCAGCTCGTTCAGCGCCCGCTGCTGCTCCAGCGCCTCGCGCATCTCCCGCTCGCTGCGCTTGCGGCCGGTGATGTCGAGGAAGGTCCAGATCACGCCGGCATCCGGGTCGTTCGGCTTCACGCAGCTGCCGCCCATCTCCACCCAGAACAGGCTGCCGTCGCTGCGCTTGAGCTCCATCTCGCAGGTGTAGCCGTTGGTGGCGATCAGCGCGTCGCGCGCTTCGACGCCGAAGCGCTGCCAGCTTTCGGTGTCGGGGTGCAGGTAGTCGGAGCCCTGTCCGATCAGCGCCTCGCGCGGATAGCGCAGCATCTGCGCGAACTTGTCGTTGACCCATTCGTGCCGGCGCTTGACCGACAGCACGATGCCGACGACCGCGTTGTTCAGGATCGCCTCGCGCTCCGACATCGTGCGCTGCAGCTGCTCCTCGAGCTGCTTGCGCTGCGTGATGTCCATGATCGCCCACACCGTGCCCTGCTGCAGGTCCTCGCGGCTCACGGCCTTGCCGGACAGCAGGATCCAGATGCGGTTGCCGTCGAACTGCTGCACCTGCAGCTCGCGCTGGTACACCTCGCCGCGGGCGACGGCGCGCGCCACGTCGGCGCCCACGCCCGGTACTGCTCGCGCGAAAGGTAGAAGCGCTCCATCGACGCCAGCGGCTGGTGGCCGGCGCCGAAGATCTCCTTCATCGCGCGGTTGGCCCAGCGCAGGCGCCCGTCGGGCGTGAGGAAGCAGATGCCGACGATCGAGTTCTCCAGGATGGTCTCGCGCTCCTGCAGCACGGTGCGCAGGCGCTGCTGCGAGTCGCTGAGCACTTCCACCATCGCGTGTTCGGCGGCGATGCGCGCCTGCGCCTGTTCCTTGAAGCGGCGCGCCACGTTGATGCGGTCGGCCAGCGCGAACGACAGCAGGATCATTTCCAGCGCGGAGCCGATCAACAGCGCATTGGCCGTGAAGCGGTTCGACGGCAGAACGCCCGTGTTGTGCAGGAACAGGGTCAGCACGCCGACCAGCAGCACCGCCCACGCCGCCAGGTAGTGGCGCGCGCCGCCGTGGCCGCGGCGCAGCGCCAGCACGCCCGACACCACCAGCGCCCCGACGGTCACCGGCGCGAGCACCGTGACGATCCAGTCGACACGACGTAGGGAAAGGCCAGCGCGGAGCCGAGCGCGAGCGTCCAGCCCGCCGCCAGCGCGAGCAGCACGCGGTCCATCCGCGGCATGCCCGAGGCGCTGCCCGGAGAAGCTGCGCGCGAACAGCAGGCCGAACACCGCCGCCGCGCAGATACCCGCCGGCGGCGAGACGCTGTTCCACCACGGCTGGCCTCGCCACAGGTACTGGTAGCCGAGGCCGGTCAGCGCCGCCTGCGCCGTGGCCATCCCGGCCACGAACAGCACGTAGACCGTAGGCCCGGTCCCGCACCGAGAAGAACAGCAGCAGGTTGTACAGCAGGAGCCCGATCAGCAGCCCGAAGTAGATCGAGAGCAAGGCATAGCTGCCCCGGTCGTTCTGCCACAGCGCCGCGGGGCGCCACAGCCGCAGCGGCGCGGCGATCGTGCCTTCGGATGCGAGCCGCAGGTACAAGGTGGTGTCGCTGCCGGGGGCAGCCGGACCGGCAGCACGTGGTTGCGGTGCGCGATGGGCCGGCTGTCGAACGGCAGCAGGTCGCCGGCCGCCTGTTCGTCCCAGCCCCCGAGGCCGTTGGGCGTGAACAGCGTCATGTGGTCCAGCGGCGGATAGGCCAGTTCCAGCAGCCACTCGGGCGCGCTGGTGGCGGGCGTGCGCACCACCACCCGCAGCCAGATGGCTGAGCGGGTCAGGCCGAAGTTGGCCGACGGGCCGCTGCCCGGCACGGGCCGGAAGCGCTCCGGCTCGCGCAGCACGTCGGCCAGTTGCAGCTTGCCCTGCGGGTCTTCGAGGACGGCGAGGTACGGCGCCAGGTTGTAGCTGCCCGCCTCGCCCGCCTCCAGCCGCGGCTGGGCCGACGCGTGCGCCGCCGCGCACAGCCGGCGAGCGCCAGCAGCCAGCGCAGCATCAAGCCCGTTCCACCCGCGCCCGCCCCGCCTCCACCACGAAGCGGGCCTGCGTCGCGATGCGGGTGTCGCGCCGCGTCACGTCGTCGACCACGCGCAAGGCCACTTCCAGCTTGCGCGGGCTGAAGTCGGCGATGCCGTAGCCGCGCTGCGAGGCATCGCCGTGGATGAAGTGCGGGTTCTCCGCCAGCCGGTCGGCTTCGTGCCGCCCGCGCCCCGGGCGCGATGTGATGCTGGTGCCGCAGAACTCCACGCCGAGCACGGCGCTGTCGGGCCGGTCGTAGTCGGCCAGCACGTGGCCGACCCAGTTCTCGTGCACGTCGCCGCCGAACAGCACCGGATTCGAAGGCGCATGCTTGCGCAGCGCCGCCTGCAGCCGCTTGCGCGCCTGCGGGTAGCCGTCCCAGCCATCGTTCCAGAACGCGCGCGGGGGGCCGGCACGCATGTCGCGCTGGCCGAAGAGCGTCTGCTGGCCCAGCACCGACCGGTGGCGCCGCCGCGCGCGAGCCGGCCGTCGAGCCACTTCTCCTGCGCCTCGCCCAGCAGGCTGCGGCGCGGATCGTTCCACTCGGCGCACGTTGCCGGGTCGACGGTGCCGGAGCCGGACTTGCCGTCGGGCGTGCAGGCCTGCACGTCCTTGTACTGGCGCGCGTCGAGCACGCACAACTGCGCGAGGCGGCCGAAGCGATGCTCGCCATACAGGCGCATCTCGCCGCCGTCCTGCAGGCCGCGCAGCGCGCGCACCAGCACCGAAGCGCGCAGCGGCATGTGCTCGTAGTACGCCCGGGTAGGCGGCGGCACGGCGTTCGACGAAGGCGGCGCCGCGCCGGCTGCCGTCGGCCAGCCCGCCGCTGTAGTCGTTGTGCACCTCGTGGTCGTCCCGTGCAGATCCACGGACAGGCCAGTGCATGGCCTGCAGGTCGGCGTCGCTCTTGTGCAGCGCGTGCCGGTCGCGGTAATCCTCCAGCGTGCGGGTGCGCACGCCGTCGGTGGCGCGCACCGCGTTCGCGGCTTCGGCGTACTCGTAGATGTAGTCGCCGAGGAACAGCACCAGTCGGGCTGCTCGGCGCGCATGTGGCGGTAGGCGCTGAACCAGCCGTGCTCCCAGCGGTTGCACGAGGCATACGCCAGCCGCAGGCGCTGCACGATCGCATCGGGCGCGGGCAGCGTGCGCGTGCGGCCGATGGCGCTCACCCGGGGGCCGGCCATGAAGCGGTAGAAGTACCAGCGGTCGGCATCGAGCCCGCCGGCCTCCACGTGCACGGCATGCGCGAGTTCCGGCAGCGCCTCGGCCTGGCCGCCGCACGATGCGCTGGAAGCGCTCGTCGTGCGCCACCTCCCACTGCACGGTGGCGCCGCGCTCCGTGCCCGGCACGACGAGGCGGGTCCACAGCACGACCGATTCCGCATCCGGGGAGCCACTGGCCACGCCCAGCACGAAGGGGTTGTCGGCGATGCGCGGCTGCGACCGGGCGGCGCGCGGCATCCAGCCGGCGGCCGCTCCCGCGGCGGCAAGCAGCAGCAATCGGCGGCGGTCCGGGCGGCGCGGGTCGGTCATGGCCGCCGGACTATAGATCAGGCCGCCGCGCCGGCCTTGGCCGGGGGCCGGGGCTTGACCAGCCCCATCCCGCTGGCGCGGTGCAGCAGCCAGCCGATGATGGAGAGGTTCAGCAGGTTCCGGCGATGCCGTTGAAGAAGGCCGCGCGGTAGCTGCCGGTCAGGTCGAACACCGCCCCCGACATCCAGCCGCCCAGCGCCATGCCGAGCAGCGTCGCCATCAGCACGGTGCCGGTGCGCGCGCCCGCCTCCTGCGGCGGGAAGTACTCGCGCACGATCAGGGCGTAGGCCGGCACGATGCCGCCCCGGAACAGGCCGAACATGCCCGAGACGACGTACAGCGACACCAGCCCGGTGGAAGGCAGGAACATCAGCAGCGCCACGCCCTGCAGCAGCGAGCCGAGCAGCAGCGTGCGCAGCCCGCCGATGCGGTCCGAGATCCAGCCCGACACCAGCCGGCTCACCACGCCCGTGCCGAGCATCAGCGACAGCATCTCCGCGCCGCGCGCGGCGCCGAAGCCGAGGTCGCCGCAGTACGCGACGATGTGCACCTGCGGCATCGACATGGCGACGCAGCACGACACGCCCGCCACGCACAGCAGGCCCAGCAGCAGGTTCGCGTTCAGGCCCAGCGGACGCGACGACGTGAGCGGCCCCGCCTGCGCGCCCGCGGCCCGCACCGGTGCGGCCACGGCCGGGGGTGGAGGTGGGGGACGGCGGCGCAGGAGCAGCGCCAGCGGCAGCATGCTCGCCATGCAGAACACGCCGATGCCCACGTACGTCTGGCGCCAGCCGACGCTGTCGATGAAGTGCTGCATCACCGGCGGCCAGACGGCGCCCGCCGGTGGTTGCCGCTCATGCAGATGGCGAGCGCGATGCCGCGCCGGCGGTCGAACCATTGCGACGTGTCGGCCACCAGCGGCGCGAACGTCGCGGACGTCCCGAGCAAACCCACCAGCAGCCCCTGCGCCAGAAGAACAGGAACAGGCCCGGCGCCAGCCCGGCGCCGATGAAGCCGAGGCCGAGCCCGACGGCGCCGATCATCACCGGCAGCATCACGCCGAAACGGTCCGCCAGCCGCCCCATCACGATGCCACCGATGCCGAACCCGATCATGGTCAGCGTGTAGGCCAGCGACGCCTCGCCGCGGCTGGCCGCGAAGTCCCGCTGCATGGCCGGCAGCACCACGGTGATGGAGTACATGCCGGAGCCGCCGATGGTCATCAGCAGCAGCGAAATGGCCAGCCGGCCCCGTGCGTAGGGCGATTCGACGGCGTCGCGGGCGGCAGCTTGCATGGCGGGGATTGGAACACCATCGGCTTCAGCCGACAGTGGGGCCTCCCCCAAGCCGACGACGGCCGCGCCAGCCGCTGCTATGGTGGAGCAGATCACCCACCACGGGAACCCCATGCAACGCACCGCCGCTCCGCGCCACTTCAGCATGGTCAGGGAATTCCACCGGCCGACTTCTTCACCCTCGGCAACGCCGCCTGCGGGGTGGGCTCCATCCTGCTGGCCATGCTGTTCATGGCCTCGGGCGACCTGCGGCACTTCTTCATCGCGGCGGCGCTGGCGCCGGCCGCCTTCATCTTCGACGTGCTCGACGGCCGCATCGCGCGCGCGCGGCACCAGCACTCGGCACTCGGGCGGGAGCTGGACTCGCTCTCCGACGTGATCTCGTTCGGCGTCGCGCCGGCGGCGCTCGGCTTCGCGGCCGGCATGCAGGGCGGCTGGGACACGGCCGCCCCGTCTACTTCGTCTGCTGCGGTGTCAGCCGGCTGGCGCGCTACAACGTCACGGCCGAAAGCCTGGCGGGCGACGAATCGGGCAAGGTCAAGTACTTCGAAGGCACGCCGATCCCGACCAGCGTGATCCTCACCGGCGTGCTGGCCGGGCGGCGTGGCAGGACCGGCTGGCCGGCAACCTCTGGGGCGGCGTGATGGAGATCGGGCCGTGGGAGCTGCACCCGCTGGCGCTGCTGTTCGCGCTCTCGGGCACGCTCATGATCAGCAAGACCCTGCGGATCCCGAAACTCTAGCCCTTGCGCGGGCGGTTCTTCTGCCAGATGGCCAGCAGGATCAGCCCGTACGACACGAGGCGCACCGTAGAAGCCCGGGTGCCCCTCGTTCGCGTTGGCGACCAGGCCGAGCGCGACGCGGTTGCCGCACTCGAGCCAGAACGAGAGCGCGAAGTACAGGAAGAACTTGTCGCGCGTGTGCCGCCAGAAGCGGAAGAAGAACAAGCCGGCGATGAGCCAGCCGACGGCGATGGCGCCGGTGAGCATTTCGGCCATCAGTCCTCCTCCCAGATCAGCCCGAACAGCAGCAGCAGCACGGCGATGAAGGCCGCGCCGAGCCGCCACGTGTACAGGTTCACTTCCACCGGCAGGATCACGCGGTCGATGACCAGCAGCACGTTGTTCACGCTCAGGGCGGCGAAGCACAGCGCCGACCAGAACAGCAGCCGCGCGCCGCTCGCGCGCCAGCTGCGCCACAGCAGCACCAGGCAGGTGATGGACGTCAGCGCGCAGAGGGAATAGATCAGTGCACCCACGGCGTCACTCCTTGCGGAACCGGAAGGCATCGGCGAACTGCTGGGCGCGCTTGTCGATGCGGGAATGGATGAGATCGGTCACGGCCACCAGGTCGGTGGCGTAGGCCTCGGCCACGCGCTCGATCAGCGAGCGCAGCTCGGGCTGTGGAGCGTAGCGCACCGCCGCGCCCGCCGGCTCCGCCGTGGCGACGCCGCCGGCGGTGAGCAGCCCGATGAGGTCGACCGCGGTGCGGTCACCCACGTAGAGGCGCCGCGCCAGCCGCGCCGCGTCCCGTGTGCCTTCCGGCTCGGCCCGCATCAGGAGGACAGCCTCCGGGTAGGGCACCGAGGGGATGCTGGTGAGGATGAACCGGCGGACGTCGGCCGGCACTTCGCCTTTGTTCATGTGTCTCAAAGCACGGGGCCCTGCGCGCAGGTGCGGCGGTTACCCCGGTTGTCGCGTCTCCCGCCGCAGATGTGTTCGCGGCAAATGTACCGCGAATCGGGACCCGCTCCTGCTCATCCGTCGGGTTTTGGGGCAACATCCCTCACGGCATGACCCTTCTGGCATCCCCACCCCGGCGGCTGTTCCTCGCTTTGTGGCCCCCTCCGGGCGTGGCCGAGGCGCTGGCCACGCACGCCGGCCGCTGGCAGTGGCCGGAAGCGGCGCGGCGCACCGCGAACGATCGCCTGCACGTCACGCTGCACTACATCGGCGACGTGCCCATGGCCGGGCTGCCGCGGCTGCAGCAGGCGCTGCCGCGCGGCTGGGAAGGCTGCACGCTGCGGCTGGACCACGCGGAGGTGTGGCGCGGCGGCATCGCGGTGCTGGAGGCCCTGCAGGTTCCTGCGCCGCTGGCCGGGCTGCACGCGCGGCTGGCCGACGTGCTCCGCGCGCAGGGGTTGCGCGTGGAAGAGCGGCGCTTCCGGCCGCACGTCACGCTCGCGCGGCATGCGCAAGGCGCGCGGCCGCCGGACGGCTTCGAGCCGCTGGCCTGGCAGGTCGCACCGCGGTACCTGCTGGTGCGCTCGCTGCCCGGCGGCCGCGGCTATCCGCCGGTTCAGTGTTTCGGCTGAAACGCGGAACGGCGGGCGGCGTCGATCGCGGCGCGGGCGGAGAGTTCGGCTTCGAGCGCCGGCTCCAGCGGGGAGCGGCACAGCCCGGCGTGCCGGTACTGCAGGTTTTCATAGAGCTCGGAGGTGGCGGGCGACGCCTGCAGCACGGCCTCGAGCATGGAGGCCGGCAAGCCGGACTGCAGGGCTTCGCTCAGGTGCTCCACCACGTCGCGGTACTGTTGCGCATCGACGGCAGCCGCGCTGCGGTCCGCGCGCTCCAGCATGCGGGCGAGCATGACGAGGTTCTTGGGCACGGTGGTGTTCATGCCTGTCAGATGGGCGCTGGCGCGGCCATTGCAAGGCCGTGCCGGCGCGCGGCCGCGGCGTCAGGGACGCTTGGCGCCCGAGTCTTCGAACGGCCGCGTGTTCTCGAAATCGTTCTCGCCCGTGCGCGGCTTGCGCGCCGTGTCGGCCATCGCGGCGTCGCGGATCGCGAACAGCGCCTCGAGGTCGCGCTGCACGTCGTCCTCGGACTTGGGGAGGTCGTTGAGCATCGGGTCGACCGTCGGCGCGACGCGCGGTTGCTGGCCTCCTCGTCGAGGTCGAGCCCCGGGGGCATGGCGCCGGGCTTCAGCAGCGGCGCCTGCGCATGGGCCCGCGCCCAGCTCGCCGGGTCGGGCATGGCGTCGGACGCCTTGTAGCCGTCGAACTCCCAGCCCGGGCCGACCATCCAGTCGCGCGCACGCGGCTCCATGCGGGCGAGTTCGCGCTCGAAGCTTTCCCGAAGGCGAAGACGTAGGCGAGCAGGCGGTCGTGCGCCTGCTTGACGATGAAGTTGACGTGGATGCCGGGCCGGCCCGCGCGGTTGACCGCGGTGAGGATGCGGCATTCGATCCAGTCGGACGGGATACCGTGCTGGCGCATGGTGTCGCGCAGGACGACCTGCACCAGCTCGCGCCGCGGGCCGTTGCGCGCGGCGACTTCCTCGTCCTCGCCGGTGCTCTCGCTCTCGTGGAACTGCGTCGTCAGCGGGCCGCCGGCCGGCGCGCCGCCGCCCTGCGTCTTGCCGAACATCTTGTTGAGCCAACCCATGGCTCCCATTGTGCCGTCATTCCCTCAGCAGGAACCGCATGCGCGTGCCGGCGAGGTCCAGCACGTCCTGGTCGAACAGCTGCACGGCGTCGGCGCCGAGCGGTTTTTCATTGAGCGTGGGCGTCTTCGCGCCGGCCGTGGGTGACGAAGAAACCGTTGCGCCGATGCGCCACCGAGACGATCGCCACGCCCGGCTTGCCGAAGGTGGTGACCGCCTTGACCACCGGAACCTCGAGCCCCGCCGAGGAGCCGGACACCACTTCGAAGCTGGCCTGCACCTGCACCGGGAACTGGCTGTCGCCGGCCGCCATCATCTGCGTTTCGCCGAAGGTGCTGACCGGGTCGCCCGACGACTGCAGGTACTTGATGCGGAACGGGCCGATGGCGATCACGTCGCCGTCGCTCAGGCGCGTACGCTGCTTGACCATGTGGTCATTGACGTAGGTGCCGTTGGTGCTGCCCAGTCCTGCAGCCAGACGTCGGCGACGCCTTCGAGGTCGAAGGCGCAGTGCCTGCCGCTGACGACCAGCGTGTCGAGAACGATGTCGTTGTCGGACTTGCGCCCGAGCGTGGTCCGGTCTTTGGTGAGGTAGACGTGCTTGACCTCGACGCCCTTGACGCTGGCAATCAGCTGCGGCATGCGAACCTCCGTCCCGCACAACGCGGCGACAGGCGATGCTAGTGGCGCGCGACCTTGAAATCAAGCAGGCGCGTCGCCGGGAAGGTTTCGGCCAGGGAAGCAGAGCAGCGCCGCCATGAAGCACACCACCCCCAGCAGGAAGCTGGCGACCGCCCAGCCGCTGATCTGCATGGCCGCCGTCTCACGCAGGAACAGCACGATGATGGTCAGGCCGATCAGCAGCGAGCAGCAGGTGAGGAGCGCGATGCAGGCGTTGGCGAGCTGCCCGCGCAGCCGCAGCTGCTGCAGTTCGAGCCGCGCCCTTTCCAGCCGGCCGGCGTCGGCCTCGCCTTGCGAGCGGGTTTCCACGAGCCGGGCGCGGTCGATGATGCGCGCGAGCCGCCCGGCCACGGCGCCGATCATCCCCGCCACGGCGGTCAGCAGGAACACGGGCGCGACGGCGAGCTGGATCGCGTGCGTGATGGTGGCGGTGTCGATGGCGAAGACCATGCGCGCGATTATGGCGATTGACGCGCCGCTTCCCCCGGCCTACCCTGCCCCCGGGCCCTTGCCCACGAGGAGGCTGCCATGTTCAAGCACATCCTGCTGGCCACCGACGGCTCGCCCGCCTGCGACCAGGCCGCCCGCTACGCCATTTCGCTGGCGCGCACGCACGGCGCGAAGCTCACCGCGCTGTACGTGGTCGACCCGTTCCCCTACCTCGGCATGGGCCAGACCAACCCGATGGGTTTCCGGGCCTACATCTCCGCCGCGCACGCGCACGCCGGCCGCGCGCTGGGACGCGCGGCCGAACTGGCGGACGACGGCGGCGCGCCGTTGACGCTGGAGACGCGCATCGTCGAGGAAGCGACCGCCGCCCACGGCATCGCGCAGACGGCGCGCGACGAAGGCGCCGACCGGTCGTGATGGCCTCGCACGGCCACGGGGCGCTGCGCAAGATGATGCTGGGCAGCGTCACCACGCGCGTGCTGGCCGAGGCGACGGTGCCGGTGCTGGTGGTGCGCTGAAGCCCTGCCCTGTCGCTGGATTGCGGGTCAAGCCCGCAATGACAGGAATCAGGCCAGGACGGTCGCCCCGGCGTCGCGCAGCCGGCCCAGCAGCTCGTCCCAGCGCTGCGTGTGTTCCCGGTGCAGCGCCGAATCCTTCTCCAGCACCGGCTGGAATTTCCAGCCGCGCACCTGCGCCGCATCCAGCCACGCGCGCGCGCGCTGCCGCACGATCCACAGCGGCGTGCGCCGCGCGCCCCGGGGCTCGGCCGTGCGCGCGAGGTCGGGGCTGCCTTCCAGCGCTCCGGCTTCGTACGACAGCAAGCCGTAGCGGCGCGGCGTCGAAGGCTGGCGCGGGCCGTCGTCGAAGGTCTCGAACACGGTCGCATCCTCCAGCGCCGCCGGCAGCAGCTCGCGCGTGACGAGGTGGTGGCCCGCATCGTGCGCTTCGCCGGTCTTGTGGTGCAGCACCGGGCGCAACTCGAAGCCCGTGAGGCCGCTGCCGCGCAGCCCCTCGGCCGCCTGGCTGCCGACGACGTATTCGCCGGTCCACTCGTCGACATGGCTGATGGTGGCGTCGTGCACCGCCTTGCTCAGGTAGATGCGCTGCGGCAGCCGCACCGGCCAGCGGCTCGCCGTGGGGTGCAGGCTGTCCCGGTGATAGGCCGCCATCGTGGCCTTGGAATCGGCGCGGCTCTGCCCGATGGTGGAGCGGCAGATCGCCTCGAGGTGCGAAGCCGCTTCGAGCTCGCCGGCGCTGCAGTGCAGGTCGCGCAGGAAGCTGACCGGCTCGCCTTCCGCCAGTTGCAGCAGGCGCGGGAGCACCGGGCCGGAGCCGTCGAAGAACTTCGGGAACAGGTAGCCGACGGCGGCATTGGCCTTGGCGCCGAGCGCCTTGGCCAGCACTTCATCGGCGGCGAGGCGGTGCGCCAGGCCGGGGCTGCACGGGCGCAGCGCAAGCATGATCTTCATGAGGCCAATGGTAGCCGCTGCCCGGCCGTGCCCCGGACGCCCCGCCGGGCATGCGAAACTGCGCGCCGCATGACAGACCACGCCGCGCCGCTGCGCCCCTTCGCCATCGTCTGCGCCGGCCTGGTGGCGCTCGCCGTCGCCATGGGCATCGGCCGCTTCGCCTTCACGCCGATCCTGCCGATGATGCTGGCCGAGCGGTCGGTGGACCTCGCCGGCGCCAGCCTGCTGGCCAGCGCGAACTACCTCGGCTACCTCGTCGGCGCGCTCGCGTGCACTTTCCAGCCCCTGGCTGTGGCGCCGCATCGGCCGCACCGGCGGCGTCGACGGACCTTCTCTGGTGCGGCTCGGGCTGGTGGCGACCGTGCTGCTGACGCTGGGCATGGCCCGCATGCACCGCTCGCCTGGCCCGGCTGCGCTTCGCCGCGGGCGTGGCGAGCGCCGTGGTGTTCCTCTACACGTCGGGCTGGTGCCTCGAGCAGCTGGCGCGCCGGCAGGTGCCGGCCATGGGTGCGCTGATCTACGTCGGGCCGGGCGGCGGCATCGTGGTGAGCGGGCTGGCCGCGACGGCGCTGGTGGCCGTCGAAGCCTCGGCCACGACGGCGTGGATCTCGTTCGGCGTCCTGGCGGCCGTGCTCACCGCCGCGGTCTGGGGCGTGTTCGCGCACCGGACGCCCGCGCCGGCCACCGCAGCCACCGGCGCGGCTCCCGCCGCTTCGCCGCTCGCCGCGGGCCGCGGCGGCGGCATGGCGTTGCTGGCGGTCGCCTATGGGCTCGCCGGCATCGGCTACATCATCACGGCGACCTTCCTGCCCGTGATCGCGCGGCAGGCGCTGCCCGGGTCGGCGTGGCTGGACCTGTTCTGGCCGCTGTTCGGGCTCGGCGTGATGGCCGGCGCCTTCCTGGCGTCACGCCTGCGCGGCCCCGGCGACCTGCGGCTGCGCCTCGCCGGGTGCTACGTCGTGCAGGCCATCGGCGTCGCGGCCAGCCTGGTGAGCCCGACCCTCGCGGGCTTCGCGATCGGCAGCCTGCTGCTGGGACTGCCGTTCACGGCCATCACGTTCTTCGCGATGCAGGAGGTGCGCCGGGTGCGGCCGTTGCAGGCCACGAGCTTCATGGGGTTGCTGACGGCGATGTACGGGCTGGGCCAGATCGCCGGTCCGCCCCCGGCCGCCCGGCTGGTCGGCCGGAGTTCCAGCGCAGCGGCGGGCTTCCAGTGGTCGCTGTGGATCGCGACGGGGTTGCTGCTGCTGGGGGCGGGGATGTACGGGGTGCTGGCGAAGCGTTATCCAAGTTGAGCGCCAGCCTACGGCCGCTCGGTAGGCTGGGGTAAGCGCAGGGCACCCCGGCCCCCGGTCAAGGGCCGCAACATCCAGAGCCCCAGCACCGGACCCACGGCCAGCCACGGCAAGACCTGCGCCAGCGGCCAAGCCTGCGCCGCCCGCACGAACAGCTCGATGCTCACGACGGAAATCGCGAAGCCGATGCAGTTGGTGAAGGTGAGCACGCTGCCGACCGCGTGCGGCGGTGCGTTGCCTGCCGTCAAGGCGGAGAACTGCGGCGAGTCGCCGGCCACCGTGATGCCCCAGAACACCAGCCAGGCGGTGAAGACCTCCAGCGGCGCATCGAGCAGCCATGGCGACGCCAGGCAGCACAGGCCGCTGGCCGCCAGTTGCCACTGGGCGACGCGCGCGCTGCCCCAGCGCCGCGCCAGCAGGCCGCCGCCTGCGCAGCCGAGCGCGCCCGCGGCGATGGCCCAGAAGCACGCGGCGCTGACCGCGCTTCCGGCGAAGCGCGTCGCCACGATCGCCGGCAACAGCACGTACAGCGAGTAGAGCTCCCACATGTGCCCGAAGTAGCCGAGCACCGACGCGCGCAGGCGACGATCCCTCCAGACCGCGCCCAGCGCCTGCAGCCGCACCGGCACGCCATGGGTGCCGCCGCCATGCTCCGGCACCAGCAAGGCGGTGGCCACGCCGCCCAGCGCGGCGAGCAGCGACACCGCGAGCACGACGGACTGCCACGGCAACAAGCCCGCGAACGCCGGCAGGGCCACGCCACCTTCGCCGGCCAGCGCGCGCAGCCCGTGCGGCAACGCGGTGCCGAGCACCAGCGCACCGATCAGGATGCCGAGCACCGCGCCCAGTCCCTGCCGGTACCAGCTCGCCGCGATCTTCATGCCCACCGGGTAGATGCCCGCCAGCAGGAAGCCGACGGCGAAGCGCAGCGCCACCAGCCACGCGAACTGCCCATCGAGCAGCGCGATCGCGCCGTTGCACAACGCCGCCAGCAACGAACAGGCGAGGAACACGCGGGTCGGCCGGAAGCGGTCGGCCAGCATCAGCAGCGCGAAGGCCAGCGTGCCCGCCACGAACCCGAGTTGCACGGCCGACGTGACCGTGGCGACCGCCGTCGGCGGCAGCTTCCATGCCGCCTGCAGGTCGGGCAGCACGGCGTTGACGGCGAACCACAGCGACGTGCCCGCGAACTGCGAAAGCACGATGACGGGCAGGATGCGGCGCGGCGGGGTGGAAGGCATGGAGCCCGGTCATTGTGACCGGGCGCGGAAGCAGGGTCAGCGGCTCGCCGCCACCACCTGCGCCGGCGCGGCCTTGCTGAGGGCCGGGTACGGGTTCACCGCCTCGCCCTGCCACCAGTTCTTTTGCGGGCCGAGCCGGAACACGGCGAAGTGCAGGTGCGGCGCCGCCGGGTTGGCGTTGCCGGTGCTGCCCACGTAGCCGATCACCTCGCCGCGCTGGACCGTCGCGCCTTCGCGCAGCCCCGGCGCATACGACTGCAGGTGGGCGTAGTAGTAGGCGAGCTGGCCCTGCTTGTCGAAGTGGTACACGGTGAGCCCGCCGCCGCGGCTGGTGAACAGCTTGGCGATGCGGCCGTCGTCCACCGCCACCACCGCCCGGCCCGCGGGCGCCATGATGTCGATGGCCTCGTGCACGCGCTTGCCGCGGGCGTCGTCGTAGTGGTCGGCCAGCGCGGTCGGCGCTACGCCGACCACCGGCACCACCAGTTCGCGGGTCGCGAGCAGCTTCGCCCCGTCGATGTCGCCCATCACCTCCGCTGCACCCCGGGCCACGGGCGCAGGCTCGGCGGCGGACGCGGGGCTGCGCGGCGCTGCGGCCTGCCGCGAAGGTTCGGTCTTGGGCCCGGATTCGAAGCCGGTCGGCGGACCCGGCGGAATCACCGTCGTGCGCACCGGCTCGCGCCCGCAGCCATGCAGCAGCACGGCGGACGCCGCCAGCACGAACGCGGCCGCCGCCTTCATGTCAGGACTGCACCTGCACCGGGATGCCCTTGCCGGCCACGGTGGCCGGCGCAGCACGTCCCAGTTGGTCAGGCGGATGCAGCCGTTGGTTTCCACGCGCGCCATCTGCGAAGGCTCGGGCGTGCCGTGGATGCCCCAGTGCTCGCGGTCGAGGCCCAGCCACGCCACGCCCACCGGGTTGTTCGGGCCGGGCGGCAGGCGCACCTTGCTGTCGCTCTTGGGGTTCTTCAGCAGCGACGGATCGTAGGTGTAATTGGGATTCTTCACCTCGTTGACGATGCTCAGCACGGTGTCGGCCGGCAGGTCGTCGGTCATGCCACCGATGCTGACCGGGAAGGCGCCGAGCAGGCGGTTGCCATCGCCCAGCACGTAGAGCATCTTGTCGGACTTGTCGACGCGCACCGCCGTCGCCTTGCCGCCGATATCGACCGGCACGTTGACGTCCGGCACCACGATCATCTGGCCGACGCGCACGGTGCGGCCCTTGTTCATTTCGGCCAGCAGCGCCGGCTTGACGTGGAAGCGCTCGGCGAGCGCCTCCATCGCGTCCTGGTAGCCGAGCCGCTCCATCCTGCCCTGCTCCTTCGGGTCCTCGGGCAGCTTCGCGTAAGGGCCGGCGACGTCCTGCTCGGTCAGCACGTAGGTGCCGAAAGCCGGCTTCTGCCCCACCTGCGCCAGCGCCTGCCAGTCGCGGCGTCGACGACGCCGGTCTGCGGCAGGTTGCGCGCGAGCTGGAAGGCGGCGGTGGCGAAGCGCATGTTGCGCCCGTACGCGCCGTCGATCTCGCCCGGCGAGAACCAGGCGCGGTCCAGCAGCACTTGCGCGCGCAGCACTGCAGGCCCCTTCGCGCCCGGGCCGATCACCGGCATCGAGGCGTCGGCATTGAGCTCGTTCATGTGCTCGTTCGGGTCGACGGGGATGCTCGCCGCCACGAGCGGCTGCCTGTACGTGCCGCCCTGTTTCGCGGCGGCGGGAGCAGGCGTGGCCTGCTGGGCCAGCAGCACCGGCGGCGCGGCGAACAGCAGCGGGATCAGCAGCGCGGTCGCTGGGAGGAAGGACTTCTTGTTGTGGGGCATGGCGCGGGCACTCCGTCTGGCGATGCCCTACCGTAGCCCGGCGGCCGGCGTGGCCGTGTAGTCAGGCGTCCACGCAGGTGGTCGGTGTCAGGCCTGCACGGCAATATGGAAGAGCGCCCACGGGCAGCCGCCGAAGCGCTCCGTCACCGGCTTGGCGGCCGCTTCGGGGAAGCGGTCGGCATCGAACAGCGCCCACAGCGGCCCGAGCCCGCCCAAGGGCATCGGCTGGCCGTCCAGGTGCGTGGCGACGATGTAGCGGTACTTCGCGGCGTCGGCCAGCGACAGCGTCGGCGCGTAGCCGTCCACGGCGCGCATGGCGAGCGATGCGTTGGGGGCGGTGACGCCCGCGGCCGTGACCACGTCCGTCAGCAGCGGCCCGGACAGCTTGTGCGGCTTGCCGTCGTATTCCAGCGTGGGTTCGATGGTGACGGCCTTCATCGCCGCCAGCGTGGCGAAGTCGAAGGCATGCGCCTTGTCGAAGGTGAGCTTCTGCTTGCCCATCATCACGTCGCGCACCGGGTCGTACGGGCCGCGGTTGCCCTTGCCGATGGCGCCGGTGACGGTCAGCAGCGCAGGCCCGCGCAAGCCCTTCGCGGTGTTGCCCCGGGCCGGGGCGGGCAGGCTGGCCGCGCCCGGGGCGGCGGCGATGAACTGGCGCTTGTGCATGCGGGGTCCTCCGGTCGTTGCGATGGGCGCGGCACGCGGCCGCGCCGCATCATAGGCGGGGGCCCGGCTCCTTCGCAACGTCGGCGAGGAAGTCGCCCTGCTCCAGCCGGCTCGTGCTCTCGCTGCCGTGCAGCCACTCCGGATAGGTGGAGCGGAAGTCGGCGACCAGTTCCGCCAGCGGCACGTCGGCGAAGCTGCCGCGCTCGCGCAGGTACTCCATGTGCTTGTTGCCCGCGAGGTCGAACGGGTGGTAGATCGAATCGCTGCGCCCGTCGAACTCCAGCGGGTGCAGCCCGAAGCGTTCGCACAGCTCGATGTTGAAAGCCGGCGTGGCCTTGCGCCATGCGCCTTCGAGGAAGACTTCGGTGTAGCCGTGCCAGATGAAGATGTCGGTGGTCATCGTCTGGCGCATGCGCTCGGTGGACAGGTGGTTGCGCACGTCCGCGAAGCCCAGCCGCGCCGGGATGCCGACGGCGCGGCAAGCCGCCGCCAGCAGCGCCGCCTTGGTGACGCACCAGCCGAAGCCGTTGGCCAGCACCGTGCTGGCGCGCATGCCGCCTTCGCTCAGGTCGATGCGGTACGGGTCGTAGCGGAAGCCGTCGCGCACCGCGTAGTACAGCGCGATGGCGCGTTCGCGGTCGTCGGCGCCCTGGGCGTGGCGTTGGGCGAAGGCGCGCACTTCGGGATTGTCGCTGTCGACGAGGCCGGTGGCGGCGAGGCAATGTCGGGGTTCGATGTCGGGCATGGGTTCGGGTTCAGGTGAAGCGGACGGCCAACGCCGAAAGCGGCGCGTCGAAATCGGCGCGCCATTGCTCGCCGGCCGCGACCGGCCGGCGTCGGTCCAGTGCCGGTCGTCACTACGTCGCCGGGTTGCAGGTCGGTGGCGCCCGGGCAGTCGCGCAGCGCATGCACGAAGTGCAGCAGCGCGTGCAGCGGGCCGTCGAGGACGTTCGCGCCGACGCCGGTGTCGACCGGCTCGCCGTTGCGCGCCAGCGTGATGCGAGCGGCGGCAAGCTTCGCGTCGAAGGCTGCGCCTTCGCGCGGCAACGTCGCCACGTCCACCTTGCGGCCCACCAGCAGGCGGGCGTGCAGGCCGCCGTCGGCGATGGTGTCGGCGGCGGCGAACTTCCAGTCGGGCATGTGCGACTGCACGATCTCGAAGCCGGGCGCGATCCATTCGACGCAGGCCAGCAGCGCGTCGAGGTCCGGCGATGCCGGCGGCGTCGCCTTCATGCCGAACACGCACTCGGGCTCGAGCCGCGGCTGCGCGGTGCGGGCCAGGGGACACTTCGCCGGCGTCGTCGCAGAAGCTCAGGTCGTGTTCCACACCGTACCCCAGACCGGCGCGTACACGCCGTAGCGCGGCCAGATCGTGCGGTTGGTGAAGCCCACCTTGTAGCCGCGCGGCTGCTCGCCGCGGGCGATGCGCAGCGCGCGGACCTGCGCGGCGCGCTCGTAGGCCTGGGCGACGTCGAGGCCGCTGGGTTCGGTCCAGGGGGTGCCGGCGTCGCAGTGGGCCAGCAGTTGGTCGGGTGTCATGGCCGTAGCTTACCGGGTCAGATCCACCCGGCTGCCATTGCGGGCTTGACCCGCAATCCATGCGGCCGTGCGCCACCGCCGATGGATCCCGGGTCGAGCCCGGGATGACATCACGGCTTCGCCGTCGCCGCCTTCCGGTCCGCCACCACCCGCTGCGCGCTCGGCCGCTCGCCGATGAACTTGAGGTAGGCCTTGTAGTCGACACCGGCCTTCAGCAGCAGGTCTTCGCCGAACACCGCCTTGGTCGCCATGCCCACGAGCGGCAAACTGTTGAAGGCGGAACAGTCGGCCAGCGTGAAGGTGTCGCCCGCCACGTACGGCGCGAACTTCGCCAGCCGCTGGAAGCCGGCGATCTTCTGTTCCACCTCGCGCCGGATGCGCGCCGCATTGCCTTCCGACAAGGGCGCCGCGCCGAAGAAGGCCGCCCCGTACAGCTGGCGCGCCGCCATCTCCAGTGCCAGTCGACGAAGGTCGCGAGCTCGCGCACCTTGGCGGCGGCGAACGGGTCGGACGGCAGCAGCGCCGGCGTGGGATGCGCCGCTTCGAGGTACTCGAGGATGGCGCTGCTCTCGCACAGGCCGCCCTGCTCCGTGGTCAGGAAAGGGATCTTGGCCAGCGGCGACGCGGCGAGCACGTCCGGGTCCTTGCTGAAGGTGCCGACGTGCACCTCCTCGAACGGGATGCCCTTTTCGAGCAGGGCCAGCTTGACCTTGTTGTGGTAGTTGCTGATGGCGGAGCCGTGGAGCTTGAGCATGGTGTTCATTCCGCCTTGGCGCCCGATTCCTTGACCACCTTGGCCCACTTGGCCGTCTCGCTCTGGATCAGGCCCGCCAGCGCTTCCGGCGTGCCGGGCGCCGGGTCGAGCCCGAGGCCCGCCAGCTTGGCCTTGACGTCGGGCATCGCCAGCACCTTGAGGGTTTCGGCGTTGATGCGCATCTGCACGTCGCGCGGCACGCCCGGCGAGGCGAGCAGCGCGAACCACGAGGTCGCCTCGAAGCCGGGCAGCCCCGATTCGGCGATGGTCGGAATCTCCGGCGCGGCCGGCGAGCGCTGGGCGCTGGTCACCGCGATGGCCTTCAGCTCGCCCGACTTCACCAGCGGCAGCGCCGACGGCATGTTGTCGAAGATCATCTGGATGCGGCCGCCCAGCAGGTCGGGGATGGCCTGCGCGCGGCCCTTGTACGGGATGTGCTGCATCTTCACGCCGGCCAGCGTGTTGAACAGTTCGCCCGACAGGTGGATCGAGGTGCCGCTGCCCGAGGAGCCGAACGACAGCGGCTGCTTCTTCGCGAGCTCCACCAGCTCCTTCACGTTCGAGGCGGGCACGGTCTTGTTGACCACCAGCAGGTTCGGCGTGGAAGCCAGGAAGGTGATGGGCGTGAAGTCCTTGACGTGGTCGTAAGGCATCTTCGCGTACAGCGCCGGGTTGATGCCGTGCGTGCCGACGGTGCCGATCACCAGCGTGTGCCCGTCGCCGGCCGCCTTGGCCACGAAGTCGGCGCCGATGTTGCCGCCGGCGCCCGGCTTGTTGTCGACGGTGACCGGCTGGCCCAGCGCGCCCCACTTGTCGGCCAGCACGCGCGCCAGCGTGTCGGGCGCGCCGCCCGGCGGGAAGGTCACCACGATGCGGACCGGCTTGGTCGGCCAGGCGCCGCCCTGCGCGTGGGCCGCGCCGGACGGCAGCGCCGCGGTGAGCAGCAGGCCGCAGCCGGCTGCGAGGATGCGAAGGCGCGAACGCTGCATGGAGGTCTCCTTGGCTTTGTGCATGCAAACATTCTGTGGCGGCCCGGCGGCCGCGTGAATGCTGGTGTGCCCTAGGTCTGTCGCCCGCATGACTGCCCCCGGGCTATGCTGCGCTGCATGCAAGCCCCCGCCATGCCCGCGCCCGAGGAGATCGCGCTGCTCGAGCCCTTCGAGCGCATCGGCCTCGACCGCATCCGGCTGGTCGCCACCAGCACCCAGCCGAAGAGGCCGCCCACGTCCTGCTGCGCGCGCCCGCCTGGGTTTCGACACGGAGTCGAAGCCGACCTTCAACGCGGGCGAAGCGTCCGAAGGACCGCACATCGTCCAGCTCGCGTTGTCCGACGAAGTGTTCATCTTCCAGCTGCACGATCCGGGCTGCCGCGCAATCGCCGGCGAACTGCTGGGCCAGCCCGGCAACCTCAAGGCCGGATTCGGCCTGGGCGACGACAAGCGCCGCATCACGCACAAGCTGGGCGTGCAGCCCGAAGCGGTGCTGGACCTCGACACGGTGTTCCGCGCCCGCGGCTACCGGAGGCAGATGGGCACGAAAGCCGCGGTGGCGGTGCTGTTCAACCGGCGCTACCTCAAGTCCAAGCGCGCGGCCACGTCGAACTGGTCCAACCGCCACCTGAACGAAGCGCAACTGCTCTATGCGGCGAACGACGCGTGGGCGGCGCTGCGGGTGTACGAGGCGCTGGGACGGCCTACCCTGCCCGGATGACGTCCTGCACCTTGCGCAGGAGCACGTCGATCAGCACCGGCTTGCGCAGCAGCGCGATCTTCTGCGCCACCAGGTCGGCTTCCAGCACCTCCTGCGCGTAGCCGGTGATCAGGATGACCTTCAGGTCGGGCCGCATCGAACGCGCGGCATCCACCAGCTGCTTGCCGCTGACGCCGCCCGGCAGCCCGATGTCGGAAAGCAGCAGGTCGACCGGGCCCAGCAGGTTCAGCAGCCGCGCCCCTTCGGCGCCGGTGGCGGCTTCGTGCACCACGTAGCCCATGTTGCGCAAGGCCTCCACGGTCAGCAGCCGCACCACCTCGTCGTCCTCCACCACCACGATGGTCTGCCCGGTGCCGTGCACCATCTCCTCGACCGGCAGCACCAGCGGCAGCTCCGCCGCTTCGCCCGGCTGCGCGGCAGCAGCAGCGACACGCGCGTGCCCTCGCCCGGCTTGCTGTCGATGGCGGCGAAGCCGCCCGACTGCCGCGCGAAGCCGTAGACCATCGACAGCCCGAGGCCGGTGCCCTGCCCGATGGCCTTGGTGGTGAAGAACGGGTCGAAGGCCCGCGCGATCACCTCGGGCGGCATGCCGGTGCCCGTGTCGGCCACGGCGATGCGCACGAACTCGCCACCCGGCACCGTGTCGTTCGGGCCGACGCGCGTGGGCCCCAGCGTGAGGTTCTCGGTCTGCAGCGTGAGCGTGCCGCCGTCGGGCATCGCGTCGCGCGCATTGATGGCCGGTTGAGGATCGCGCTTTCGAGCTGGTTCGGGTCGCATTGCGTCGGCCAGTGTCGGGCGCCAGCGCCAGCCGCACATCGATCGATTCGCCCGTGGTGCGATGCACCAGCTCGCGCAGCGACTGCACCAGCGCCACCAGGTCGACCTGCTGCGGCGCCAGCGGCTGCTGGCGGGCGAAGGCCAGCAGCCGGTGCGTCATCGCGGCGGCGCGCTGGGCCGAGCTCATGGCCATGTCGACGAAGCGCGGGATGCCCGCCGTGCGGCCGCCCGCCTCCAGCCGCCGGATCACCTCCAGCGCGCCGACGATGCCCTGCAGCATGTTGTTGAAGTCGTGCGCGATGCCGCCGGTGAGCTGCCCGATGGCCTCCATCTTGTGCGCCTGCCGCAGTTGCTCTTCGGCCTGCACGAGCTGGTCGCTGCGCAGCTGCACCGGCGCTCCAGCTCCTCGCTCGAGCGGCGCAGCACCTCGCGCGCGTCGACGATGTCCTGGATGTCGGTGCAGGTGCCGAACCAGCGCACGATGCGCCCCTCTTCGTCGCGCACGGGCTGCGCGCGGCCCAGCACCCAGCGGTACTCGCCGGAGCGGTGCCGCAGCCGGTATTCGATGTGGTACGGCTCGCCGGTGACCAGGCTGTGCCGCCAGACCGCCCACGCCCGCTGCTGGTCGTCGGGGTGGAACATGTCGCTCCAGCCGGCGCCGTCGGTGGAGCCGTACGGCACGCCGGTGTACTCGTACCAGCGGTCGTTGTAGTAGTCGTGGAAGCCGTCGGCCTGCGTCGACCAGATCATCTGGTCGATGGAATTGGTGATGGCGCGGAACTTCCCTTCGCTCTCGCGCAGCGCCGACTGCGCGCCCACGCGCTGCGTGGCGTCGGTGGCCTGCACGAAGATGCCGCTGACGCTGCCGTCCTCCTCGCGAACCGGCTGGAACACGAAGTCCACCACGCGGCGCCGGCCCCGGCCGCCCTGCAGCACTTCGATTTCGACCTCGTTGCCGACGTAGGCCTCGCCGGAGGCATAGACGCGGTCGAGCACCTCGACGAAGCCCTGCGCCGCGATCTCGGGCAGCGCCTCGGCGACGCTGAGCCCGACCAGCGCGTCGCGCGCCACCAGCCGCAGGTAGGCGTCGTCGTTGCAGAAGCGGTAGACATGCCGCGGCCCCTCGAGCCAGGCCACGGCGGCGGGCGCCTGCAGGAACAGGCGCTGCAACTGCTGGAGGTCGTAGCTGGAAGGCCGGATGTCTTTCACTGGATGATCTTGAGCAGGCGGCCGAGCAGGTCGTTCACCATGTCGTGCACGGGGTCCTCGCGCGGCACGGGCCGCGGGCGGGGCCGCGGCCGCGGAATGTCGAATTCGGCGCGGCCGTCGATCGCCTTCAGCCGCAGCGACTGCAGGAACACGTCGCCCACGATCGGCAGCGCGCTGCGGGCGCCCCGGCCCCAGCTGTCGCCCATCGTCACCTTCTGGTCGTTGAAGCCGACCCACGCGCCCGCCACCAGTTCGGGGTGCATCAGGATGAACCAGCCGTCGGTGTTGTCCTGGTGGTGCCGGTCTTGCCGGCCACGTCGGCCTGGATGCCCCAGCGCGAGCGGATGGCGGCGCCGGTCCCGTCGTCGATCACGCCGCGCATCACGTCGACGAGCTTGAGCGCCTGCGCCCGCTGCATCACCTGCACCGGCTTGGGCGCCGCGAAGGCCTGCAGCACCTTGCCGTTGCGGTCCTCGATCTGCAGCAGCAGTTGCGGCTCGCCGAGGTAGCGGCCGTTGTTGGCCAGCGTGCCGTAGGCCGACACCATCTCACGCAGCGTGACCGGGCTGGTGCCCAGCGCCAGCGAGGGCACCAGTTCCAGCTTGCTTTCGCGCACGCCGAGCTGGTAGGCCAGTTCGGCCACGCGCGCCGGGCCGACGCGCTGCATCAGCTGCGCGGTGATGCGGTTGCGCGAATAGACCAGGCCGTCGCGCAGCGTGACCGGCTCGCCCGTGGGGGGCTGCGGATCCCGGGGCTCCACACCGGGCCGCCCTTGTCGCGGATGGCCACCGCTTCGTCGAGGAAGGTGTAGCCGGGGTCCATGCCCCGCTCGAACGCAGCGCCGTAGACGAAGGGCTTGAAGGTCGATCCCGGCTGCCGGCGGGCCTGGTTGACGTGGTCGAACTGGTCCTGCGCGAAGTCGGCGCTGCCCACCCGGCCTTGACCTGGGCCGTGCGCGGGTCGATGGCCGGGAAGCCGGCCTGCAGCAGCGCGCGCTCCTCGCCCTTGCGGCGGCTGCGGTCCACCACGTCCTGCAGCGACTTCATCTGCCGGGCCACGGCCTGGTTCGCCGCCTTCTGCAGGCGCATGTCGATGGTGGTGCGCACCACCGTGCCATCGGCATGGATGTCGTAGTCCTCGCGGTCGGCCCACGCGATCAGCCACTTGCGCAGGTGCTGGGTCAGGTGCGGCGCCGGGCCGACGGGCTCGGTCTGGCGCTCGAAGTCCAGCTTGATCGGCCGGGCCGCCAGTGCCTGCGCGCGCGCCGGATCGAGCTTGCCGTGCTTCTCCAGCTGCGCCAGCACGGTGTTGCGGCGTTCGCGCGCGCGCTCGGGGTTCAGCACCGGGTTGTAGTAGCTGGTGCCCTTGAGCATGCCGACCAGCGTGGCGCTTTCCAGCACGTCGAGCTGGTCGGCGGACTTGTCGAAATACGTGCGCGCCGCCATCTCGATGCCGAACGCGTTGTAGAGGAAGGGAACCGTGTTGAGGTAGGTCTCCGGGATCTCGCGCTTGGAGTAGATCGCCTCGATCTTCAGCGCCGTGATCGCTTCCTTGACCTTGCGCGTCAGGGTCGGCGCGCGGCCGATCTCCTCGGGGTACAGGTTGCGCGCGAGCTGCTGCGTGATGGTGGAGCCGCCCTGCCGCTGGCCCTGCAGCGTGTGGAGCACGGCGCCCACGGTGCGGCGCAGGTCGATGCCGTGGTGCTGGTAGAACCGGTGGTCTTCGGTGGCGATCAGCGCATCGACGGCCGACTGCGAGATCCGCTCCAGCGGAACCCACTGCCGGTTGATGCGCTTGTATTCGGCCAGCACTACGCCGTCGGACGAGAGCACCACCGAAGGTTCTTCGGACTTCGCCTTGCGCAGGTCGGAGATGCTGGGCGTGAAGGGGATGAGCACCAGCACGTAGGCGAGCGCCAGCGCCGGCAGCAGCAAAGCCGCGCGCACGGGATACCGTCGCGCCAGCTCGAGGAGGCGACGCCCCCATGCAATGCCCCACGCTTGTGCGCGGGCGAACGCCGGTCCCATGCCCATCAATCTAGTGGCCGCGCAGGCTCAGCCGTGTAGGACTGGCGCGCTTCATCCGCCCGCCCGCTTCACGGTGTAGCCGCGTTGCTGCAGCAAGGCGACGACTTTCTCCGCGTGGTCGCCCTGCACCTCGACCACGCCGTCCTTGACCGTGCCGCCGGAGCCGCAGGCGGCCTTCAGTTCCTTGCCCGGGGCGGCGAGCGCGGCTTCGTCCAGCGGGATGCCCCCGGCCAGCGTGACGGCCTTGCCGCCGCGGCCCTTGGTTTCGCGCGAGACGCGCACGATGCCGTCGCCGGCCCGCGGCGGCGCGGCCTTGCGGCAGGTGCATTGGGCGACGGGGCGGCGGCACACCGGGCACATGCGGCCGGCTTCGGTCGAATAGACCAGGCCGCCGGTGCCGCGCGACTTCATGCCGCCCGCCATCAGCCCAGGCGCGCGTTCTGCGGGAACAGCGCCCGCCGCGCGTCGTCGTCGACTTCCTGCTTGAAGGTGAAGCGTTCCTTGATCGCCTCGGCGCGCTGCGCCGCGGGACGCGCGTTGATCGCGTCGAGGTGGCGCTTGACGTTGGGCAGCATCGCCCACGCCTCGGCGCCCATCACGCGCGGGATCATCCGCGACCAGCCCCACACCGCCATGTCGACCAGCGTGTAGGTATCGCCCACCATCCATTCCTTGCCCTGCAGCTGCGCGTCGACCAGCTTCCAGTGGCGCTCGGCCTCGAAGGTGTAGCGGTTGACGGCGTACTCCTTGGGATCGGGCGCGAAGTACTTGAAGTGCACGGCCTGGCCGCAGTAGGGGCCGATGCCGGTGGCGACGAACATCAGCCAAGAATGCATCTGGGCGCGCTGCTCCGGCGTGTCGGCGGGCAGGAACTTGCCGGTCTTCTCGGCCAGTACAGCAGGATGGCGTTGCTGTCGAACACCTTGGCGTCGCCGTCGACCAGCGCCGGCGTCTTGCCGTTGGGATTGATGGCGAGGAAGGCGGGGCTGTGCTGCTCGCCCTTGCGCGTGTCCACGGCCACCACCTCGTAGGGCAGGCCGGCTTCCTCCGGTACAGGGCAACCTTGAGCGGGTTGGGCGAGGGGTGGTAGTAGAGCTGGATCATCGCCGCATTCTAGGTTTGTCCAGTGGGTTCTCCCTAGGACCCCCGCGCCCGCAAGGCGCGTAGATTCGCCGCGAGCCAGGCTTTCCAAACAAGGAGACAAGCATGATCCGCCGTTCCCGCCGCCTCGTCGCGGCCGCCCCGGGCGCCGTCGCGCTCGCCGCAGCCGCCCTTCCCGCCGCCGCGCAGAACTACCCGAGCCGCCCGATCCAGCTGATCGTGCCCCGGGGCGCAGGCGGCGGCACCGATGCAACCGCCCGCATCATCGCGAGCCTGATGGAGAAGGACCTGGGCCAGCCGATCAACGTGGTCAACCGCACCGGCGGCAGCGGCGTGGTGGGCCACGCGGCCATCGCGGCGGCGCCGCCGGACGGCTACACCATCGGCCTGGCCACGGTCGAAATCGCGATGATGCACTGGCAGGGCCTGACCGAGCTGACCGGCGCCTCGTACACGCCGATCGGCACGGTCAACGCCGATCCGGCCGGCATCCGGTGCGCGCCGACGCGCCGTACAAGAACGTGCAGGACCTGCTGGCCGCCATCAAGGCCAACCCGGGCAAGTTCAAGGCATCGGGCACCGGCCGTGGCGGCATCTGGCACCTCGCCATCGCCGGCCTGCTGCGCGACCAGAAGATCGACCCCGCCGCCCTGCCCCGGGTGCCCAGCAACGGCGCGGCGCCCGGCCTGCAGGACATGGTGGCCGGCGGCGTCGAGGTCGCGCCGGTTTCGCTGCCCGAAGCCCGCTCGCTGATCGACGCCGGCAAGGTCAAGAGCCTGGCGATCATGAACGACAAGCCGTCGGCGCTGTACCCCAACGTGCCGACCGTGAAGGCTGCGCTGGGCAGCGACTGGACGATGGCCGCGTGGCGCGGCATCGTCGCGCCCAAGGGCATCCCGAACGACGTGCGCGACAAGCTCGCCGCCTCCGTGCGCAAGGTGGCCGCCAGCAAGGAATACACCGACTTCATGGCCAGCCGCGGCTTCGGCGTGATCTACGCCGGCCCCGACGAGTTCGGCCGCTTCATGGCCAAGGCCGACGCCGAACTCGGCGCGACCATGAAGGCCGTGGGCATCGCGAAGTAAGTGAAGCTGAACGACGCGGTCTTCGGGCTGCTGCTCACCGCCCCGGGCGCCTGGTCCTCTTCGCCATCCGGGGCTTTCCCAAGATCCCCGGCCAGCCGGTCGGGCCCGCGCTGTTCCCGGGCCTGCTCGCCTGCGGCCTGTGCATCTGTGGCGTGCTGCTGATGGTGGGCGGCTGGCGGGCCCGTTCGGCCGCCCCCCCGGCTCGCCCGGGAGGACTGGGTGCGCTCGCCGCGCCACGTGGTGGCGCTGGCCGTGCTGCTGGGCGCGGTCGTGCTGTACATCGCTGCTGCCGAGCGCATCGGCTTCCTGCCGCTGGCGATCCTCATCCTGGCCGCGCTCTTCTTCGTGCTGAAGGTGCCGCCGGGCCGCGCGGTGCTGATCGCCGTGATCGCGGCGCTGGTCATCCACTTCGCTTTCTACAAGCTGCTGCGCGTGCCCCTGCCCCGGGCGTGCTCAAGAACTACGCGTGGTGACCTGATGTCCGCCGCCATCCTCCGTGCGTTCGCGATGGTGTTCGAGCCGATGACGCTCACGGCCATCGTGCTCGCCGCCTTCTTCGGCCTGTTCGTCGGCGCGGTGCCCGGGCTCACGGCGACCATGGCGACCGCGCTGCTGGTGCCGGTGACCTTCTTCATGCCGCCGATCCCCGCCATCGCCACGATGGTCACGGCGACGGCCATGGCGATCTTCTCGGGCGACGTGCCCGGCTGCCTGCTGCGCATCCCCGGCACGCCCGCCTCGGCGGCGTACACCGACGAAGCCTACGCCATGACGCGCAAGGGCCAGGCCGAGATGGCGCTGGGCGCCGGCCTGGTGTTCTCCGCGGTGGGCGGCCTGTTCGGCACGCTGGTGCTGATCCTCGCCGCGCCGGCGCTGGCCGAAGTCGCGCTGAATTTCAGTTCGTTCGAGTACTTCTGGCTGGTGTTGCTGGGGCTCACGTGCGCGGTGTTCATCACCAGCGACCGGCCGCTCAAGGGCATCGTCACGCTGCTGCTCGGCCTGCTGGTGGCGTGCGTGGGGCTCGGCAACCCGGCGGGCTTTCCGCGCTTCACCTTCGGCAACGCGGAGATGACGGGCGGCATCGGCATGATCCCGATGATGATCGGCATGTTCGCCATCTCGGAGGTGATCCGCTTCGTCGTGGACACCAGCCCTCCGGCGGAGATGGTGGTCGAGAAGGTCGGCAACGTGCTGGCCGGCCAGTGGAAGCTGGCCAAGAAGTATCCGAAACAGATCCTGCGCGGCAGCGTGCTGGGCACGGCGGTGGGCGCGCTGCCGGGCGCCGGCGCCGACATCGCGGCGTGGATGTCTTACGCGATGAGCAAGAAGTTCTCGAAGGAGCCGGAGAAGTTCGGCACCGGCCACGTCGAGGGCATCGTCGAATCGGGTTCCGCCAACAACAGCGCGCTGGCCGGCGCGTGGATCCCGGCGCTGGTGTTCGGCATTCCCGGCGACTCGATCACGGCCATCGTGATCGGCGTGCTGTACATGAAGAACATGAACCCGGGGCCGACGCTGTTCACGACCAACCCGCAGAACATCTACGCCGTGTTCCTGCTGTTCATCCCGCCAACCTGATCATGGTGCCGCTGGGCCTGCTGTGCATCAAGGCCGCCAAGCACGTGCTGCGGGTGCCGCGCAACATCCTGATGCCGATCATCCTGCTGTTCTGCATCGTCGGCACCTTCGCCATCAACAACTCGGTGTTCGACGTGGGCATCATGCTGGTGGCCGGCGTCATCGCCTACCTGCTCGAAGCCAACAGGTTCCCCATCGCGCCGGCGATCCTCGGCGTGGTGCTCGGCGGCATGCTGGAGGAAAACTTCATCACTTCCATGATCAAGTCGAACGGCAACCTGGGCGCGTTCTTCTCGCGGCCGCTGGCCGCGGCGCTGGCGGTGGTGACGATCGTGGTGTGGTTCGCGCCGGTGGTGATGAAGCTGGTGCGCAAGCGGAGCCTGCCCACCGTACCCGGCGCCGGCGCTTAAGGCATCTTCACCTTCAGCTTCTCCGCCCGGGGCGCCAGCGCCTCCAGCACCCCCGGGTGCAGCGACACGCCCTCGTCGCGCTGGCGCTGCGCCAGCAGCAAGCCCTTCTCGCCCGGCAGCCGCACCGGCCGCTTCGGGTCGGCCGGACGCGACGCGTGGCACTGCCGCGCCACTTCGCCCATCTGCCGCAGGAAGGCGTCGCTGCCCCCGAAGGCCGCCGGATCGAGGATCTGCAGGAACACCGTCGCGCCCCAACCCTGCTTGGGGTCGGCGCGGCCGAAGCCGGCCAGGCCGCCGGTGAGCGCCTCCACCACCAGCGACAGTCCATAGCCCTTGTGGCCCGAGTCGAGCCCGCCCAGCGGCAGGATCGTGCCCTTGGGCTCCCGGAACAGCACGGCGGGGTCGTGGCTCGGTTGGCCGTGACCATCGATCACCCGGGGGGCCGGCAGCTTGCCGCCTTCGGCATGCAGGCGGTTGGTCAGCCCATTCGTGGTGGCGGACGTCGAGATGTCGGTGACGATCGGCAGTCCCGGCGTGGGGATGCCGACGGAGATCGGGTTGGGCGTGAACACCGGCTCCAGGCCGCCGAAAGGCGCGACGCTGGCCGAGTTCGCATCCGACGAAGCCAGGATCATCATCAGGCCCCGGTCGGTGGCGCGCTTGTGGAAGCTGGCCAGGCATGCGATGTGGTGGCTCTTGCGGATCACCACCGTGCCGGTGCCGCACTGCTTCGCCTTCCCGGTGGCCGCGGCCATCGCGCGCAGCACGAGCCACGGACCGGGCAGGCGGCGGCCGTCCCAGTCAGCGTGGCGGCGGATTCGGAGATCACCTCCGGCTCGCCCTCCACCTGCATCGACTTCGATTCGATCTCGCGCAGGTACGACGGCAGCAACTGCAGGCCGTGCGTGGTGTGTCCCATCAGGTCGCCGTCGACCAGGATGTCGGCGACGGCTTCGGCCTTGTCCGGCGGCATGCCGGCGGCTTGCAGCAGGGAGTCGGCGAAGGCGATGAGGGCGGCGGCGGAATGGGGCATGGTGCCCCGAAGTCTACGTCGCCGGCTGCGGCACGCCCATGGCCCGGCCCGTGATCTGCTCGAACTCGATCGGGTCGTGCGAGCACGTGAGCCGCACCTGCCGCCATGGTCGCGGCGCAGCGCGCGCAGCCGCTCTGGTTGCCCGGCGCAGCTTGCGGTCCTTCTCCATCAGCGTCTGGTACATGCGCAGGCCGGGCGTGCAGCGCGGATGCGCCAGTCCATCTCTTCGTGCCAGAAGTACGCGTCGCCGGCCTGCAGCAGCCAGCCGCCGCCGTGCTGGATGGCCACCCCCGCGTGGCCGTGCGTGTGCCCGGGCAGCGGCACGAACAGGATCTCGGGCGGCAGCCCCTGCAGTTGCCGCACCGCGTCGAACCCGAACCGGGGCTCGCCCACCCGCGACGGATAGACGATCCAGTTGCCGCGCGTGCTCCATTGCCGCGGCCGGAAGCGCTGCCGGTCGAGCCACGTCTTCTGCTGCAGCGCGTAGTCGCGCTCCTGCTGCAGCATGTGGACGCGCGCATGCGGAAAGTCGTCGAGCCCGCCGGCATGGTCGAAGTCGAGGTGCGTCAGCACGATGTGGCGCACGTCGGCGGCGCTGAATCCCAGCCGCTCGACCTGGCGCAGCGCCGTCATCTCCTCGCGGAAATCCGGGCTGAGCATGGCGGGAAGAAGCCGCTGAGGCGGCTGTGCGGATCGCGCACGTCGCGGGTGCCGAAGCCCGTGTCCACCAGCACCAGGCCTTCGCTGGTTTCGATGGCCATGCAGTGGCAGCACAGGCGGCCGCGGGTGAGGATGCCGGGCGTGCGGCCGTCCATGAGGCGCCCGCCCAGCGGGCAGCTCGAGATGCAGTTGAGGTGGTGGATGCGCATGGCCCCAATCTAGGGCGAGCCGCGCCCGCGGCGGGTTCCGGGAAGGCGAAGCCGCCGCAGGACGGCGCCTGCGCCGAGCACCCCCAGCGACGCGGCCTTTGCTGATAATGGACCGATGAGCACAAGCTTCTGGGTCCTGCTGTCGATCGTCGTCATCGCGCTGCTGCTGCTGGTGATCTGGTCCATCCGCCGCCACCGCAGCCCCAAGCTGCAGATCCAGTGCGACCTGCCCATCGAAAAGCTGGTGCCGTCGCTGTCGGGCCTGACGCTGGGCACGGCCGTCGGCGGCAATTCGGTGGAGGTGCTGGAGAACGGCGCGTACTTCGACGTGCTGATCGACCGCATCGGCGCGGCGCGGCACTCGGTGCACTTCGAGACCTTCCTGTGGAAGCCGGGCAAGCTGTCCGACCGCATGGCGGCCGCCTTCACCGAACGTGCCCGCGCCGGACTGCAGGTGCGCATCCTGCTCGACGCGCAGGGCTCCAAGGAGATCGACGACGACATGGTGAACCGGCTGCGCGAGGCAGGCTGCCGGTGAAGTTCTTCCACAAGCGGTCGATCTACACCATCGGCATCCTGAACGACCGCGACCACCGCAAGATCGTCATCCTGGACGGGCGCGAAGCCTTCGTGGGCGGCCACTGCATCGTCGACAGCTGGCTGGGCAACGCCGAAGACCACCAGAACTTCGCCGACGTGAGCGTGCGGCTGTACGGGCCCATCGTGCACAGCATCCGGGGGGTGTTCAGCGAGAACTGGGGCGGCGAAACGGGCGGCGAGCTGTTCCCGGGGGACGAGGTCTTCCCGCACCGGAGCCGGCGGGCGACGCGCTGATCCACGCCGTCTTCGCCAAGCCAGAGAGCTCGGCGCCCACGGTCAAGATCCTGCACCACACCGTGCTGTGCCTGGCGCGCAAGCGCCTCTGGATCCAGAACCCCTACTTCATCCCCGAGCCCGAGGCGATCGATGCGATGGGCGCGGCCGTCAAGCGCGGCGTGGACGTGCGGGTGATGATGCCGGCCACCAGCGGATCGGACAGCCCCATGGTGCAGCACGCGGGCCACCGCAACTTCGAGAAGATGCTCAAGTGCGGCGTGCGGCTGTTCGAGTACCCGCACACGCTGCTGCACCAGAAGATCATGACGGTGGACGGCGTCTGGAGCGCGGTGGGCTCCACCAACTTCGACGACCGCTCGTTCGACACCAACGACGAGATCACGCTGGGCATCCTCGACGCCGATATCGCCCGGCAGTTCGACGCGATCTTCGAGAAGTACATGCCGCGCTGCGAGGAGATCCAGCTCGAGAAGTGGCGGAAGCGCAGCTTCCTGCTCAAGCTCAAGGCGCACGCGGCTTACGCGATCAACGAGCTGCTGTAGTTGGCGACAATCGGCGGATGTCCCTGCCGCCGCTTGCCACCGAACTTCCCCACGCCGCCCTGCGCACCCTGTCCCGCGCGCGTCCGCACGGCACGCCGTGCGGCGACGGCCACATCAGCTGGCAGGCTTGGGGCGAAGGCGAGCCGCTGGTGCTGCTGCATGGCGGCAGCGGCAGCTGGACGCACTGGATCCGCAACGTGGAAGTGCTGGCCGAAGCCGGCCGCCGTGTGCTGGTGCCGGACCTGCCCGGCTTCGGCGATTCGGCGCGGCCGCCGGGTGGGCAGGACGCCGATGCGATCGTCGCGCCGCTGTCCGAAGGCATCCGCCTGCTGGCCGGCGACGCGCCGGTGGACGTGGTCGGCTTCTCCTTCGGCGGACTCACCGGCGCCCTGATGGCGGCCGCGCAGCCCGAGCGCGTGAAGCGGCTGCTGATCGTCGGCGCGCCCGGGCTCGGCCTGCGCGCCAATCGCTTGCCGCTCGTCTCGTGGCGCCAGCAGACCGATGCGGCCGGCGTCGACGCCGCCCACCGCAGCAACCTCGCCACGCTGATGCTGCACCGCCCCGAGTCGGTCGACGACCTGGCCGCCGCCCTGCAGGCCGCCAACGTGCCGCGCGACCGCATGCACCGCCGCAAGCTGGCCCTGACCGACATCCTGGTGCGCACGCTGCCGGCGATCCGGTGCCGCATCGACGCGATCTACGGCGAGCAGGACGCGCTGTACGCGGACAAGTTGGCCGAGCTGGAAACGCTGCTGCGCGCGGCGCCGACCTTCGGCGAGCTGGTGCTGGTGGCCGGCGCCGGCCACTGGGTGCAGTACGAAGACGCGGAGCGCTTCAACCGCGAGGCGTTGCGGCTGCTCGCGACGCCCATACCCAAAATGTGAATGGATTACATTTTGCGCGGCACCGGTCCGGTTTCTGGAACGGCCCGCGTCGGCGAGACTTTCTTCAACCACAAGGAGAAGAGAGCATGTACGCAACCGCCGAACTGTTGGCCCGGGGCCGGGCCTCCCGCGCGAGCACCGCGATCGAACCTCCTGCTTCCGCCGACTTCGCGTGGCGGGTGCTGGAGGAAATCGATTACGGGCTGCTGCTGGTGTCGCCCAGCGGGGCCCTGCAGCACGCCAACCACCGGCCCGCCACGAGCTGACCCGCGCGCGCTTCCTGCGCATCGAAGGCAACATCGTCGTCGGCCACATGGCCGCGCAGACCGAAGAGATCAACAAGGCCGTCCGCGGCGCCGCCCAGGGCCGCCGGCAGATGCTGACGCTGCGCAACGGCGACGACACGCTGCACGTCGCCTGCGTGCCGCTGTTCCCTTCCTTCGAAAGCCGCACCGGCTCGGTCCTGCTGATGCTGGCGCGCCAGACCGGCACGCAGAACCTGAACGTCACCTTCTTCGCCCGCAGCCACGGCCTGACGCCGGCCGAAGAAGCGGTGCTGAAGGCGCTGTGCGACGGCCTCGACGTGCACGAGATCGCCCTCTCGCACGGCGTGTCGGAGTACACCATCCGCACGCAGGTGCGCTCGCTGCGCGACAAGACCGGCATCAACAGCATGCGGCTGCTGGTGCAGCGTGTGGCGGCCCTGCCACCGGTGGTGCCCATGAGTTTGACCAACTACACCTGAGCCGTCGCACAATCGGCGGGTGAACCGCCGCGACCTCGCCCTGCCCGACCCCGACGCCAGCGCGCACCGCCACACCGAAGCGCTGGCGGCCCGCGGCGCGCTGCGCAGCTACCGCCGCGGCATGCTGCTGATCCAGAAGGCGACGTCGGCAGCACCCTCTACATCGTCCGCTCGGGCCGCCTGCGCGCCTTCCACGCCGACGCCAAGGGCAAGGAGATCACCCCGGCCTGTACGGCGTGGGCGAATACGTCGGCGAGATGTCCCCGGACGGCGGCCCCCGCTCCGCGAACGTCGAGACACTGGAGCCGACCACCTGCGCGGTGATCACGCGCGAAGAACTTTTGGGCTACATCGCCGAAGAACCGAGCTTCGCGCTGGAGATGATGGCCCGCCTGATCCGGCGCGCACGGCTGGCGACCGAGAGCACGCGCAGCCTGGCGCTGATCGACGTGTACGGCCGCGCCAGGCGCCTGCTGGAACAGATGGCCGGCCCGGCCGACGCGGACGGCGTGCGCACCTTGACCGAACGCATCACCCACCAACAGATCGCCAGCCACCCGGCCTGCTCGCGCGAGATGGTGAGCAAGCTGATGAAGGACCTGGAGATCGGCGGCTACGTCGGCAAGAAGGACCAGCGGATCGTGCTGCTGAAACCGCTGCCCGCACGCTGGTGAATTCGTCATTCCCGCGAAGGCGGCAATCCGGGCTGCCTACAGCGCCGGCACGCTCACCGGCGGCTTCCTCACCCCCGCCGCCTTGTCGAACGCGTACGCCAATGCCAGCAACCGCGGCTCGGCGTAATCCAGCCCCAGCAACTCCGCCCCGACAGGAACGCCGATCGGCGCCGTCTCGCCAGCCTCCGAAAACCCACCCGGAAACGTCACCGCCGGAAACCCCGTGCCGTGCGACAGCACGCCATTGCGCTCCGGCTGGTCCCGCTCACCCGCCTTCGCAGGCAGCACGCGCTGCAGCGGGTACAGGATCGCGTCGATCCGCAGCTCCGCCATCTTCGCAGCCACCAGGATGCGCAGCTTCTCGCGATTGCGCACGCGCTCCGTGCTGGTGGGATGGTCCGGCCCGCCGATGACGGCTTCTGCTTCCAGAACCGATTGCACGAAGGGGTGCGCCGTGCGCGACGCGACCAGCTCGCGGAAGCCGGCAACCGGCGCCTGCGCTCCATGCGTCGCCAGTACGCATCGAAGGCCGCCCCCGCCTCGTACGCATCGTTCGCAACGTTCGCCGCCAGCGCCTCATACCCCGCAAGCTCGAACCGCAACACCGTCGCCCCGCACTGCTCCATCGCGCGCGCCACCTGCTCCATGACCTGGTTGACCTGCGCGTGCCGCTCCTGCGTGCCATGCAGGTTCGCCATCACGCCGATGCGCGCGCCTTGCAACGCCTGGCCATCCAGCGCGTCGAGATAGCTCGCCGGCGTCTTGCCGACCCCGAGCGCGGTGATCGGGTCCTGCGGGTCGTAGCCCACCATCACGTCGAGCATGCGGGCCGCGTCTTCGACCGTCCGCGTGATCGGGCCGACTTCATCCTGGATGAAGCTGTTGGGCATCACGCCCGTGCGGCTGATCAACCCGCGCGTGGGCCGCACGCCGACCAGGCTGCACGCGGAAGCCGGCGAGCGGATCGACTGCCCGGTGTCGCTGCCGGTGCCGACGGTGGCGAAGTTGGCGGCGATGGCCGCGCCGGTCCCGCCGCTGGAGCCGCCGGGCGTGCGTGACAGGTCGTAGGGGTTGAGCACCTGCCCGCCCAGGCTGCTGACCCGAGATGCCGCCGCGGGCGAACTCGGTCATGTTCGCCTTGCCGAGGATGATGGCGCCGGCGCGGCGGAGGCGGTCGACGATGAAGGCATCCGCCGAGGGCTGGAAATCCTTCAGGGCCACGCTGCCGCCGGTGGTCGGCAGGTCCTTCGTGTTGAAGTTGTCCTTGAGGATGATCGGGATGCCGTGGAGCGGGCCGATGCGGTCGGGGTGGGCCTTGAAATCGGTGTCGAGGCGGAGGGCTTCCTCCGGGCGGCGGGGTTGATCGTGATCATGGCCCGCAGCGCCGGCCCGTCGCGGTCGTAGGCCTCGATGCGGGCGAGGTAGCCACGTACCAGCTGGGTGGCGGTCAGCGAGCCGTCGTGGAAGGCGGCGTGGATGCTGGCGACGGTGGCTTCTTCGAGGGGGCGTGCATGGGGCATTGTCCTCCCGGAGCACGTGGAACCTCAGTCGATCAACTGCCCACCCTCATGGAAAGGATACGGGCCTTCGAACTCCCCGACGCCGCGAGGTGCGTGACCACGCGCCCGCGGCTGTCCTGCGCGAGGATGCGAAACCCCGGCGGCTCCAGCATCCACCGCGACGCCGCCTGCGGGTGCAGGTCCAGCGCCACCGGTGCCCCGGCGCCGGGGTGGTGCAGGCGATGGTCCCGCCGAAGCGCACGTCGATCGCGCGGTGCAGGTGGCCGCAGATCACGCGTTCCACATTGGGATGCCGCGCGACGATCGCCTCCAGCCCCGCCGCGCCCTCCAGCAGGCCGATGTCGTCCATGTGGCCGATCAGGGTCTCGAACGGCGGATGGTGCATGGCGATCACCACCGGCTGGTGCCGCTGCGCGTCGAGCTCGCGTTCCAGCCACCGCAGGCGCTCGGCATCGAGCGTTCCGTGCGGCTTGCCCGGCTCGCAGGTGTCCAGCGTCACCAGCCGGAAACCGCCCACCTGCACCGAGTACTGGATGAAGGCGCCCTCTTCCCCGAGCCACGTGTGCGTTGGAAAGCTGCGCCGCATCTGGTCGCGGTCGTCGTGGTTGCCGGGCAGCAGGTATACCGGCATGTCCAGCGGGGCCAGCAGTTCGGCCAGGTGCGCGTATTCGGCGGCGCGGCCGAAGTCGGAGAGATCGCCGGTGATCACCACGGCCTGCGGCCGCTGGCGAAGCCGCAGCACCGACGCCACGGCCGTGCGCAGGTAAGGAGCGGTATCGATGCGGCCATAGGCCGGCGGCCCGGCTCGCGGATGTGGAGGTCGGTCAGTTGGACGAGCATGGGAATCAGGAGGCGGGCGGCGGCCCCGGGGACTCGCCGTCGCGGAAGGAATGATCGGGGGTCAGGCTGGCTTTCGGCACCAGCGGGCGCCCGGCGGCCATGGCGCCGGCCAGCAGCCGCACGCACTGGATGCCGATCTCACGGTTGGGCTGCACCACCGTGCCCAGCGAGGGCGTGAGGTCGGGGCCGAGCTCGATGCCGTCGAAGCCGACGACGCTCAGGTCCGCGGGCACGCGCAGCCCCATCTGCCAGGCGGCGCGCACGGTGCGGATGGCCAGCAGGTCGTTGGAGCAGAACAGCGCGGTGGGCCGCGCCGGGCCCCGCAGGAACTCGGTGAGGTGCTGCACGGCGTGCTCCATGAACGGCACCTCCAGCAGCGTGCCGGCGGACAGCCCGCACTCGCCGAGCCCGCGCACGAAACCCCGGTGCCGCTGTTGCGCCCGGTCCGACGCCGAAAGCTGGCCGCTGACCATCGCAATGCGGCGATGGCCGCGGGCCACCAGCCGGTGCACGACGTCGGCCACGGCAGCCTCGTGGTCCACCGACACGCAAGGGTGCTTCGCATGGCGGTTGTACGCCAGCACGTACGGCACCTTCGCCGCCCGGAGCCGCTTGAGCGCCGGCGAGGCGGCCGGATTGGCGACGACCAGCACCATGCCGTCGACGCTGCGTGCGGCCAGGCGGGCGACGGCGGCCTCTTCGTCGGCCAGCCGGTAGCTCGTGGTCACGGGAATGATCGAGTAGCCGTGTTCGGCTGCGGTGGCGGCGATGCCCTCCGGGCATTCGGCGAACACCGGGTTGAGCAGCGTGGGCAACACCACGCCGATCACCTTGCTGCGCTGCGTGCGCAGCGTCTGCGCGCTGGCGTTGGCGCGGTAGCCCAGGCGCAGCGCCACCTTCTCCACCTTCTCGCGCGTGGGCGGACGCACCAGGTCGGGCGCGTTGAACACGCGCGACACCGTGGCCACGGACACGCCCGCTTCGCGCGCGACCGCCTCGATGCTCATCGGGGTTCCGGCGGCGGCACGAACGGGAAGCGCGCCAGTGCCTTGGCGCCGGCCGCGCCGTGCGCCCGCACGAAACGGCGGCTGTCGTCGCGCGTGGCCTGGAAGTCCCAGTTGGCCCGCGGCTCGGTGGCGGCGGCTGCCGCCTTCAGGTAGAGGCGGCGCCGCTGGCTGGCCAACACGTCGGCCAGCACGGCGTCGCCGTCCCAGCCGGCGAGCAGGGCGTCGCGCAGGCGCGCCTCGATGCCGGCCGTCTCGGCACGGCCGGCCAGGTTGCACAACTCCTGCGGATCGGCCCGCAGGTCGTACAGCTGCGGCGGATGGCCGTGCGTGTGGACGTACTTGTGGTCGCCGGCACGCAGCATCCGGGCCGGTGCGATCACGCCCATGTCGGTGTATTCGGAGACCACGCTGCGGCCACCCTTGCCGTTGCCGGCCGCGCCTTCCAGCAACGGCACCCACGACGCGCCGTCCAGCGGCTCGGGCCAGTCGCCGGGACCGCCGGCCCAGTCCATCAGCGTCGGCAGCAGGTCCACCAGCGACACCGGCGTGGCGACGCGCTGCACCCGCGGCGCGCCCGGCACGCGGACCACCAGCGGCACGCGCGCCGACGGCTCGAAGAAGGTCTGCTTGTAGAACATGCCGCGCTCACCGAGCATCTCGCCGTGGTCGGACGTGAACACCACGATGGTGTCGTCGGCCATGCCGCACTCCCGCAGCACCTTCAGCAGCCGGCCCACCTTGTCGTCGATGTACGAGATGTTCGCGTAGTAGGCATGGCGCGCATTGCGCACCTGTTCGTCGGTCACCGGCTGCAGGTCGGCGCTGTGCGAGGCATGCAGCCACTGGCTCTGCACGTCCCGTTGCTCCACCGGGATCGGCGCCACGGCGGGCATGTCGATGTCTTCGTGCCGGTAGCGATCCCACCATGCCTGCCCCGCCGTGTATGGCGGATGGGGGTGGCTGAAGGATGCGGCGAGGAAGAATGGCTTGCGGTCCGGCTCGCGCGCGAGGTCGTACAGGCGCTGGACGGCCAGTGCTCCACCTCGTCGTCGTAGTCCATCTGCAGGCTGCGCACGCAGGGACCCGCCTGCAGCACGTTGACCATGCTGATGCCCGAGGGCTTGTCGCGCGGGCCGGCGGCCCAGTTGGGCGTCCAGGCGAAGTCGGCCGGGTAGATGTCGGTCGTCAGCCGCTCGGCGAAGCCATGCAACTGGTCGGGCCCGATGAAGTGCATCTTGCCGGCCGGATGGTGCGGTAGCCGGCGCGCGCCAGAAATGCGCGAGCGTGGGCGTGGCGGCGGGCAACTCGCTGGCGTTGTCGTAGGCGCCGATGGACGTGGGGAGCCGCCCCGTCATCATCGAGAAGCGCGACGGCGCACAGATGGGCGAGTTGCAGTAGGCGGCGTCGAACACCGTGCCGTCCGCGGCCAGCGCCTGCAGGTGCGGCGCCTGCACGTGCCGCCCGCCATACAGCGGCAGCGGCGCGGCCGCCATCTGGTCGACCTGGATGAAGAGGATGTCGGGCTGGCTGCGCTTCATGGGCAGGAGTGTGCGCGCTTCAGTCGACCTTGGCGCCGGACGCCTTGATCACCTCGGCCCAGCGCGCCTTCTCCGACCTGACCTGCGCGGCGAACTCCGTGGGCGTGCTGGTCACGACATCGGCGCCCTGCTTGGCGAAGAACTCGCGCACCTCGGGCTTGGCCAGCACCGCGACGACTTCCTTGTGCAGCAGCCGCGCCACCACCGGCGCGGGCGTGCCGGCCGGCGCCATCAGGCCGTACCAGGACTCGACGACGTAGTTCGGCACGCCGGCCTCGTTCATCGTGGGGTACTCGGGCGTGGCTGCGGAGCGCTTCGCCCCGGTGACGGCCAGTGCCCGCAGCTTGCCCGCGCGAACGTGCGGCAGGGCGAGCGGCGTGTTGACGAAGGCGAAGGCGGTCTGTCCCGCGATCAGGTCGGTGACGGCCTGCGGCGCGGCCTTGTACGGCACGTGGATCACGTCCAGGCCCGCCATCGACTTGAACATCTCGCCGGACAGGTGGTTGCCCGTGCCGTTGCCGAACGAGGCGTAGCTGAGCTTGCCCGGCTGCGACCTGGCGTAGGCCACCAGTTCCTTGACGTCCTTGGCCGGCACCGCGGGGTTCACCACGAGCAGGTTGGGCACCGAGGCCACCAGCGTGATCGGCGCGAAGTCCTTCTCCGCGTCGAACGGCAGCGACTTGTACAGGCCGGGGTTGATGGTGTGCGTGCCGGTGGTGGCCATCACCAGCGTGTAGCCATCGGCCGGCGCCTTGGCCACCGCATCGACGCCGACGTTGCCGCCGGCGCCCGTACGGTTGTCGATGGTGACGGGTTGCTTGAGGGCTTCGGACAGGTGCTGCGCCAGCACGCGCGTGAGGATGTCCACACCGCCGCCGGCGGCGAAGGGGACGACGATGCGCAGGGGTTTGGTGGGGAAGGCGTCCCGGGCCAAGGCTGGGCCGGCGGCAGTGGTGGCGAGGGCGCAGACAGCCGTGGTGAAACGCGACAGAAGGCGGCGGCGGGTGGGGGACATGGGCGTTGGATCCTTTCTGAAAACGTTTACATCCTGGGGTGGGAGTGTGACGCTGGAATGACGGGTTGCGGGTAGAAGAAACCCGCAGGGCTGCACATAGACCAGTCCCCCGGATGAAGCTGTTGAACATCACGCCCGTGCGACTGATCAAGCCGCGCCTGGAACGCACGCCGACCAGGCTGCACGCGGAAGCCGGCGAGCGGATCGACTGCCCGGTGTCGCTGCCGGTGCCGACGGTCGCAAAGTTGGCGGCGATGGCCGCGCCGGTGCCGCCGCTGGAACCGCCGGGCGTGCGTGACAGGTCGTAGGGGTTGAGCACCCGGCCACCCAGGCTGCTGACGGAGATGCCGCCGCGGGCGAACTCGGTCATGTTGGCCTTGCCCAGATGATCGCGCCGGCGCGGCGCAGGCGGTCGACGGTGAAGGCGTCGGAGGAAGGCTGGAAGTCCTTCAGCGCCACGCTGCCGCCGGTGGTGGGCAGGTCCTTGGTGTGGAAGTTGTCCTTGAGGATGACCGGGATCCCGTGGAGCGGGTAGATGCGATCAGGGTGCGCCTTGAACTCGGTGTCGAGCATACCGGCGCAATCTTCTGCAGGAACCGCGCTAGTAGCTCGAGGACTCTCGGTGACATAACTCAGGCCTCGAGCCAGTGCTATAGAACTGCCACGTCGTATTCCACGGCAACGCCACCTGACATCCATTCCTGCAAGTTCGTAAACTTGTGAAGCTCATTGGATATCACACGAGCCTCCTCTGCACTCATATGGGACAGTTCAGACCACTTGGAAGCACCAAGATGGTTCAAAGATGCGCCCATTCTTAAACCCTCCGCATCTGATAAAATCCAGCGATCATGGATTGCACCCTTATGGCTACCTGCAAATGCCACTCGGATGATCTTGATACGTGGAGGCTCTGAATCACAGATGGACCCCCAGCCTTCTTTAAACAGCTCCTTCAAAGCACCGCCGGTGGAGACATCATTCGAATCAGGGCATATCAGGAGCACAAACCGCAGCTCCGGCCGCCTGAAGTGGATATCGCGCAGGATCTCCAGATCGGAAGGGCCAAAATAGGGGTCGCAAAGTAGAACCTCGTTACTCGACGTCTCCACCACCCAGCTCACAACACGCTCTATCGCCGCTTGACGAGTGTGCGGCGTGACAGCAAAGCTGGACGTAGGTGGAAGGTGTGCGCCGATCAAGTGTTGTTTGGATGCGAGCCGGTCGGCGATCCTCTGAGCTAGATCAGCAACCACTAACAGCATCTCCAAGTGCGGGCGCAATATCCGCGCGATCTCCGCTGATCTCTCGTATCGGACCTCTAGATTCCGCAAGTACCAAAGGTAGACCGGGAACGTTTCTCTTAGCGAAGAGAGCGCCGCCGTATCAATCAAGGAAACCATGCTTTCTGGCTTAGCGGCTGCGCACTTTCCTGCATTGAGAGTTCCGATTGCGCGCCAGCAAATAACACCAAGGTGCTCCGCTACTGCTGAGACGTCTTGCAACTTCGAAGAAACCAAATCTTTTACCGCTTTCGCCTTTTCAATATCTTCCTCCGCGGTTGCGCGGGCAGCAGCGCGTGCTGGATCATCGTCAATCAGCTCAGCCAATCGGTTAGCAATTTTTTCATCGATGCTACCCGCCGCATCAAAAATATCTCGCTGCACGCGGGTACGAAGCTCTTCGTCCGGCTGAGCCAGTGCATCCATTAGGGACTGTTTCAGCAGAGGTTCCGCACCCCCACGAATCATGTCGCTTGGGAGATTGCAGAGCGTCACCGAAAGAAGCATCCTTTCGATCGCTGAGGGCAAGGCGGCGAGTTGTGCAGTAGCCATCGCGTATGTTTGGCCTGCGAGAGCACGATGTCTATGCGGCATACAGCTGGCCACGTTAGCCAAGACATACGCACGGTCAGATTTGTTCGACACTAAAGATGCTGCAGTCACATGTGCAGCCCAGTTGGCCTTATTCGCATCGCCCAACAATTCAAGCCAAGCCATGCAAAGAACCTTCCAGCCGTCGTGCTGAATATTCTGTGGATCGGGCAACTTGCTCTTCACGATTCCTTCCAGTCGAGCTTTTAGGGCGAGTCTCTGATTTCTGTTTATGGTGTGTTGGGTCTTTGCATTAGTGACGGCATCTATGAGCTTCTTTATGCCGTGCGCGATCATCCAGTCGGTTTGCGACAGCGATATCACTTCCACGACCGAGTTGGCCTCGTCACTCGTCAAAGTCACGCCTTGAAGGCGATGGTCACCTATTGGCTCATATGAGGGGTCTTCGCCAGTAGAAGATCTAACGTTGCACTGACGGCGTCCTCCCGTGCAACTGCAGCGATGTTGTCGAGCAGAGCGATGGCCTCAAGTTGCCTCCAAACATAGATACTCGGGAACGAGGCCACGACCATTAGTCGGTAGGCGCTTGCGTCAACTGACGCACCGGCGTCTATCAGCGGCCGTAAGTACTCGCGACAAACTTGATGAACAATATCTGCCCGCCCCTTGAGTGAGGCCCGTTCAGCCATGTCGGCGAATAGACGGCACTGAATAGGTAGCGACGGCATCGCAGAGATCTGTCTAGCAAGACGTTCAAGGTGCTCCGAAGAGTCGGCTCTGTCCCGTAGCAACGCACCCCACGACGCGATTGCAAGACGAAGGACCAGTTCGACATTCAAGGTGACGCGGGAGGAAGCGGACCCGAACCCCGGGCAAGCTCCGCGAAACGTTCGTAGAAACGATGCGCAAGTACCTCATCGAAGCCGGCGAGAGTCTCAACCATCGCATACCCAGCGGTTCTGCGGAACCACACCGCATTCAGCGCAGAGACTGAGTTGCAATAGTCGTCCAGCACCTCCTCGATCGGGACTGGCAGTGAGTAGGCGTGGATCAGGCCCACACAACCCCTCAAGGCGGCCATTCTCTTGTGCCCGTGGTTCCAACGCCCGACATGCCGATACCAGCGGCAAACTCGAATCTGCCAAGGCTGGCTTTCTCTTTGCGATTGTGGATACGGATGTTAGGAGAGCTTCAGCCGAAGCTTCCACATCCACAATCTGCGCGATGCACTGCAGCAGAAGAGCGCATGAAATTGGCCGCGAAAGCGAGGTCACGTAGTTTTTGACGAAGAAGACAATTGCTTCGTCGCGTCGAAACACGGTGTTCAGGCGCATGCATAAAGCCAGACCTTCGTGAGGATCGGACTCAGCATAAGCACGGATAACCCCCTTCAGCACGTCAAACTGGTAGGCAGTTTCAATGAGAAGCACATCTAGGTTCTTCGCAAGGCCGTCCCTGCACAGTGACTTGAGGCCCTCATCCTTTTCCATGCTACCGTCTACGTCAATCTCAGAGACAACGTCAAGCATTCTTGCGAAGCCTTCGACTTGGGTTCCGATATCAACCGTCTCTAAGAGTAGCAAGGCGACCGCAACCAAGCGGTTTTTGGCGGCATCTAAGCTGCTCTTACTTTCTGCGCGCGCCAACTCTAAATCTAGCCTTATTAGCGCCGCGGTGCTGCTGCTCTTAGTTATGGTCCCTTTATGGCTGTCGATTATGGGTATGAGATGCGCGACTGCCTCTCGGTTTTCTGAAAAGCGCAGGGGGCAGAGAGCTGTCGTAGGTCGTCAGCAGATGGCAGATATGACGTGTCCTGGATTAGCTCGTTCAGAGTGTGCTTGACGAGATCAACAGCCTCAGGATGCTTGGCGTTGACGACGAGCCAGCGCTGGATCATGTAGAGGCGAGCCCTCCCTTTTTGCAGGGCTAATGCGGACTGAAGGTACGCCGGAGATCTGCCAACGACGATTGCCTCTGCGGCAGTTGCAAACTGCTGGAGGCTCGTATCTGCAATTCGGGAAATGAACTGACCCGCCTCCGTCGACGGCGAGTCCTTCTTTCGCGAAGTCGCACCAAGCTTAAGCCCAAAGCTCACATACGCGGCGTCCCGTTCTGCAGTGCTCGAGCCAGCGGCCTTGTCCACGATTTCTAATGCTAAGTCCGGAAACGGGCCAATGAGGTTACCCGCTATATCCATGGCCTTATCACCGACGGCCTCAACATCTACCTTGGCCAACAACTCAACTAGCCTACTCTCGAGAAGCGCGTCGTGACTTAAGCCCCGCGCGTGCCGCGCTTTGGCGTATCTAGCTAGCAGTACAAGTTGATCTTCGCGTGTGGAAGGGAGTTGCGCAACCTCGAGTGCGTCCTCAAATCTCCCGAGTGCAGCGAGTGCCGCTAGTTGCGACTCCCATATGTCGGATCCGTCGGCATCCTGTGCAAACGAGACGTTGAGTGCGAACCTTAGCCCTTCCTGCCATTGCCGCAACTGGCGAGCTGCTCCGAGCCCAATCAATGCTTGGCGGCGAAGTTCGTAGACGGACTCCCCTCTCTCAACATACCGTTCCAGCGTGTCGCTGTTCAAGAACGAGATCAGTTCCTGTGTACGCTGTTGTTCCTCAAAGTACGTAGGCAAGAATCTTAATGCGACCTCATCTTTGGGATTGGAGATCAGTTCGTCGGTGAGGTGACTCAGAACGTCACGTTTATAAGTACCCAAACGCTGCTCGAGAAATCGGCGGTGTGCGTCGTCTGCGACCTCAAGATATCCAGTCTGGCCCCGACTCCTCAGGAAGGTTCCAAGCGTTAGTACGTCAAGGAGGTGCTTCTCGCTCGCCCCTGAGTACCGGCATACTTCCCCGACAGCTAAGGGCCGCCCCGCGAAGGCGACATATGCAAGTGCTCGACCCATCTCCTCTCTAGGTTGAGGCAGCATTTCCCACTCATGGCGGAAGAACTCGGCCAGCTCAACTCCCGTCAAGGCTCGAATATCCTTTCCCGCCTGAAGCAGTCGCATTGCGGAAACCACTTTTGCGGGGATGCCTTTAGTAATGCCAAAAATTTGCTGCCCATGGCCACTCGGCAGGCCGTTCGCAATACATATGCGCTCGCAGTCTTCAGGAGACAATGCGACCAGCGTGTAGCCCTTGGCCGATACACGCGGGTTGAGCTTATTCTTTAGGGCGCTTTCGCCCACCGTTACGACAAACTTGAAACTGGCAATGCCGAACGGTAGAAGCTCCCGGAGAATGTCTTCCACGTATTTCTCGTCTTCTGGCGGGATTTGATGGAGGCCATCGACGAGGATTGATACGGTCTGTCGTACGCTCGCAGAATACCTTCCAAGGCGAGTAAGCGCCGATCGCAGGCGTGGCAACGATGTGCTTTCTTGTTGAGAGCTTGCTTGCGTTTTGGGGACCTCGGCAAGCTCGAGCAAGAGCTCGGCCTGAGTGACAAGCTGATCTGCCAAATACTCGCGGGAGTAAGCGATCCGGCTTGCCCCATTTATGCACAGGAACAGTGTGGTCTTCGGAGACGACTGAGTCATCTCTGCTAAGAAAGAAGTGCACCCTTGTCCCGCCACCCCTCCAACAGCACGACATCGACGCCTTTCAGCAGGCTCCCGACCGTCGAAACCAAGTTCGGGCGCCAGACATGGCCTGCTAAGAAGCCGTGGAACCCGGATAGCTCCAAGACACTGGTGTTCATTTCTCCGCCCCTATTTGTACGAAGCATCATTACAGAAAATGATGCAGTTCTTCTAAGGGATTCTGCGAAGGAACACTACGGCTATAGAAAAGTCAGCGCGACGAGCGTCAGTAGACATACGCTAATTTAGCGATGCGTCATCAAATTGGGCCCTATGTCGCCCTCCCCAACCTCCCCACCCCCTCCTCAATCTTCCCCACATCCGCCGTCGCAAAACTAAGCCTCAACGCACTCGCGTCCGGATCCTTCGCATAAAACGGCGCCCCCGGCACGAACGCCACCCCCTGCTCGATCGCCCGCTTAGCGAACTCGCTCGCATCCTTTACCTTCCCCCCGCCCCCGTCAACCGCGCCCAGAAGAACAACCCGCCCTTCGGCTCGGTGAACTCGATGGCATCCCCCATTTCCCGCTTCAACGCCTTGGCCATCGTCGAAGCTCGCTCCGCATAGACCTTCCGCACGTTGTCCAGCGTGCCGGGCATCCGGCCACTCTTCAGGTACTGCGCCGCCGTCGCCTGCGCGAACGTGCTGGTGTGCGCGTCGCTGAACTGCTTGCACATCACCGCGTTCTGCAGCAGCGCAGGCTGCGCGATCATCCAGCCCACGCGCAAGCCGGGGCTGAGCACCTTGCTCATGCTGCCGCAGTGGGCGATCCATTCGCGGCTGCCCGGCACGTTCTTGCTCAGGGCCGGGATGCTCGGGGGCGGCGCCTCGCCGAAGTACAGGTCGCCGTACGGGTCGTCTTCCACCACCAGCACCGGTGCTTCACGGCCAGTTCCAGCACGCGCTTGCGCCGCTCCAGCGACAGCAGCGCGCCGCTCGGGTTGCCGAAGGTGGGGACCAGGTAGACGAACTTCGGCTTGTGCTCGACGATCATTTGTTCGAGCTTCTCGACGTCGACGCCGTGCGCATCGATCGGCGCGCTCTGCACGTCGGCGCCATAGAGGCGGAAGCACTGGATGGTGGCCGGGAAGGTCGGGCCTTCCACGATCACCTTGTCGCCGGGGCTGATCATCGTCTTGCCCAGCAGGTCCAGCGCCTGCTGGCTGCCGGTGGTCACGATCAGCTGGCTGGGCTCGAGGTCGGTCACGCCCTTGCTGCGCATGAAGGCGGCCAGCTGCGTGCGCAGCGGCTCGTAGCCCTCGGTGGCGCCGTACTGCAGCGCGCCGCCCGGCTCCTCGTCCAGCGCCTTGTTGGCTGCTTCCTTCAGGCCAGCCACGTCGAACATCGCGCTGTCCGGGAAGCCGCCGGCAAAGCTGATGATGCCCGGCTTGCCGAGCAGCTTGAACAGCTCGCGGATGGCGGAGGTTTCGACGTTTTGCAGGCGGGTGGCGAATTGCAGGGGCATGGTGCTCTCGGCGTGACGTGAACGGGACAGCCGGCATTGTGCCGCCTCCCGCCGGCGCCCCTGCGCGCCCGGCCAATCAGCCGATACGCCCGCGCGTGCTGTAGCTGGTGCGCGAGGTCGCCCCGTCCTGCGACGGGCTGTCCTTGCTCGCCCCGCCGGCGACCAGTTCGAGTTCCCGGTCGGAGAGCTCGCCCTCGTTCACGCTCTGCTTCAGTTCGCCGGCCGTGAAGACCAGCCCGCGCGCGGCGGCGGCGTCGATCACCGGCTGGTACGTGTTCGTGCGAAGGGCCTCGGTACAGGTCTTCTGCAGGTCGGCATCCCGGGCAAGCAGGGCGCGGAATTCGGTGACGGCTTCTAGGGACACGAGGGGGCTCTCCACGGTTCGAGGAACGAAGGGGCGATCTGGAATCCAGAACCAAACCGCCGGGCCGCATGGTACAGGCACTCCGCGTCGCTCGCTACTCCGGATGCAGCCGCTGCGCCAGCGTGTCCCCGGCCTTCATCAACTGCACCAGAACGCATCGCGGAACTCCGGCATCGACATGCGCTCCGCCCGCACCGAGATGCTCAGGCCCGCCACCGTGGCGCCCGTGCGGTCGAACACCGGCACCGCCATCGAGCGCACGCCCAGTTCCAGTTCGCCGTCGGCGCCGATCCAGCCTTCGCTGCGGCAACGCGCCACCTGTTCGAGCACGCCGTCGACGTCGTGGATCGTGGTCCTGGTCAACGCGGGCCGGTCCATCGCGCGCACGCGGCGTTCCGCTTCGGCGGGCGGCAGGCTCGCCAGCAGCACGCGGCCCAGCGCCGAGCAATAGGCGGGCAGGCGCGAGCCGATGCCGAGGCCGGTGGAGAGGCTGCGCCGCGCGGTGGAGCGCGCGACGATGACCACGTCCTCGCCGACCAGCTTGCCCAGCGAGGCCGACTGGCGTGTGCGTTCCGACAGCGCATCCAGCAGCGGCTGCGCCAGCCCCGGCGTGGGCCGCGACGTGAGGTAGGCGTTGGCCAGCAGCAGCACGCGCGGCGCCAGCCAGAAGCGCTTGCCATCGCTTTCCGGTAGCCCAGCGCGTGCAGCGTGGACAGCGAACGGCGCGCGGACGCCGGCGTGGCGCCGGTGCGCCGCGCCACCTCGGACAAGGTCAGCTTGCCGTGCTGCCGGCCGAAGCAGCCGAGCACGTCCAGGCCCTTCTCCAGCGACGCGACGAAGTCCTTGCCCGAGCGGGCCTCCTTTACGGCCGCTTCACCACCATTTTTGCGCATGGCGCAATTCTGGCTTGGTTCGCGCGGGCCGCGGCAAGACACTCACAGGTTCCATGCAAGCGACCCCGAAAACAGGAGACTCCCCCGTGAACCCCACCCTGTCCCGCCGCGCCGCGCTCGTGCTCGCCGCCGCCTGCGCCTTCGCCGCCGGCACGCCCGCGTTCGCGCAGCCGGCCTCGACCGTCAAGCTCATCGTTCCCTTCCCTGCCGGCGGCACCGCCGACGTGCTGCCGCGGCTGCTGGCCGAGAAGGTGCGCGCCGCGTACCCGGCCGGCATCGTGGTGGAGAACAAGTCGGGCGCCGGCGGCAACATCGGCGCGGAGTTCGTCACGCGCTCCGAGGCCGACGGCACCACCTTCCTGGTGTCGCCGCCGGGCCCGATCGCGATCAACCAGCACCTGTACAAGTCGCTGTCGTTCGACCCCGCCAAGTGGGTGCCGGTGACCGTGATCGCCACCGTGCCCAACGTGCTGGCCGTGAGCAACAAGGTGCCGGCGAAGACGCTCGAAGAGTTCATCGCCTACGTCAAGGCCAACCCCGGCAAGGTCAGCTACGCCTCGCAGGGCAACGGCTCCACCTCGCACCTCACGGCCGCCATGTTCATGCAGCTGACCGGCACCGACATGGTCCACGTGCCGTACAAGGGCACCGCGCCGGCGCTGGTCGACATCGTCGGCGGCAACGTCGACGTGTTCTTCGACAACATCAGCTCGTCGGCCCAGTTCCACACCGGCGGCAAGCTGAAGATCCTGGCGGTGGCCGACCAGAAGCGGTCCGAGCTGCTGCCGCAGGTGCCCACCTTCGTGGAATCGAAGATCCCGGGCATGGTCGCCGTCACCTTCTTCAGCATGGTCGCGCCCCCGGCACGCCCAAGGCCGCCGTCGACTACGCGCACAAGCAGTTCGCGGCGGCGCTGCAGGCGCCCGACGTGCAGCAGAAGTTCGCCGCGCAAGGCGCCACGCCCGGCGGCTGGACGCCCGAGCGCAGCGGCCAGTTCATCCGCGACGAGTCGGCCAAGTGGGGCCGCGTCGTCAAGTCGGCCAACGTGACGCTGGAGTGACGATGCAGGAACAGGCGATCCACTGGCACGGCCCCGGCCTCACCCGGGTGCCGTACGACCTCTACACCGACCCGGCCACCGCGCAGCAGGAGCAGGAGCGCATCTACCGCGGCGCGACCTCGAACTACCTGTGCCTCGACGCCGAAGTGCCCGAAGCGGGCAGCTACCGCACCACGCACGTCGGCGACACGCCGGTGGTGGTGGTGAAGGACGCGGACGGCGAGGTCTACGCCTTCGAGAACCGCTGCGCGCACCGCGGCGCGCTGATCGCGCTGGAAAAGAGCGGCAAGGCCGAGAGCTTCCAGTGCGTGTACCACGCCCGGAGCTACAACCTGCAGGGCGACCTGACCGGCATCGCGTTCGAAAAAGGCGTCAAGGGCAAGGGCGGCATGCCCGAGCACTTCTGCAAGGAAGACCACGGCCCGCGCAAGCTGCGCATCGCCGTGTATTGCGGACTGGTGTTCGGCAGCTTCAGCGAAGACGTGCCCTCCATCGAGGAGTACCTGGGCGACGAGATCTGCGCGCGCATCGAGCGCGTGCTGCACAAGCCGGTGGAAGTCATCGGCCGCTTCACGCAGGCGCTGCCCAACAACTGGAAGCTCTACTTCGAGAACGTCAAGGACAGCTACCACGCCAGCCTGCTGCACCTGTTCTTCACGACCTTCGAGCTGAACCGCCTCTCGCAGAAGGGTGGCGTGATCGTCGACGAAACCGGCGGCCATCACGTCAGCTATTCGATGATCGACGCCTCGGCCGCGGACTCCTCGTACAAGGAGCAAGGGCTGCGCTCGGACGACGCGAAGTACCGCCTGAAGGACACCACGGTGCTCGAAGGCTTCAAGGAGTACGACGACGGCATCACGCTGCAGATCCTGTCGGTGTTCCCGGGCTTCATCCTCCAGCAGATCCAGAACTGCCCGGCGGTGCGCCGTGCTGCCCAAGGGCCGAGCGCGCGGAGCTGAACTGGACGTACATCGGCTACACCGACGACACGCCCGCGCAGCGCAAGGTGCGCCTGAAGCAACTGAACCTGGTGGGGCCGGCCGGCTTCATCAGCATGGAAGACGGCGCGGTCGGCGGCTTCGTGCAGCGCGGCATCGCCGGCGCACAGGGGCTGGAGGCGATCGTGGAGATGGGCGGCGACACCACGGAATCGAGCGACGGCCGCGCCACCGAAACCTCGGTGCGCGGCTTCTGGAAGGCCTACCGCGCGCACATGGAGGCCGGGCAATGATCGACGTCCTGGCGCTGTGCGCCTTCAACGCGGCCTACGCCAACGCCATCGACAGCGACGCGCTGGAGCAGTGGCCGGCGTTCTTCACGCCCGACTGCCACTACCGCATCACCAACGTGGAGAACGAGCGCGAAGGGCTGCCGGCCGGCGTGGTCTACGCCGACTCGCGCGACATGCTCGAAGACCGCATCGCGGCGCTGCGCGAGGCCAACATCTACGAGCGGCACCGCTATCGGCACATCTGGGCGTGCCGATGCTGGAGTCGGCGGACGACAGCGGCGCAGTCGCGCGCACGCCCTTCATGGTGGCGCGGATCATGCACACCGGCGAGACGGCGCTGTTCGCCACCGGCGAATACCGCGACCGCTTCGCCAAAGTCGAAGGCAAGCTGCTGCTGGCCGAGCGCGTGGCGGTGTGCGACAGCACCGTCACCGACACCTTGCTGGCCCTGCCGCTGTGACGCGCCGCATCGCCCTGTCGGTCGGCGACCCGAACGGGATCGGCCCCGAGATCGTGCTGAAGGCGCTGGAAGCGCTGCGTGGCGAAGACCGGCTGCAGGTGGCGGTGTTCGGTCCGCCGCCGGTGCTGGAGCGCGCGGCCGCGGTCACCGGACTGCAAGCCGTGCTGGCTGCCGCGGACGTGCGCCCGTTCGGGGAGATCCCGCCCGCTTCCGCCGTGCCCGGCCAAGTGAACGCCGATGCCGGCGCGAGCACGGTCGCCTCCGCCACGGCGGCCATCGAGGCCTGCCGCGCGGGCGAGTTCGACGCGGTGGTCTCCGGGCCGCACCACGAGACGGCCATCGCGCAGGCCGGCATTCCGTTCAGCGGCTACCCGTCGCTGCTCGCGCGCGTGTGCGGCGAGCGCGAAGGCCGCGTCTTCCTGCTGCTGGTGGGCGGCGGCCTGCGCATCGTCCATGCCACGCTGCACGAGAGCGTGGCCACGGCACTGGCGCGGCTCACGCCCGAACTGGTGGTCGCGGCCACGATGGCGGGCGTCCGTGCCTGCCAGGCCTTGGGCGTCGCGCACCCGGGCGTGGCCCTGTTCGGGATCAATCCGCACGCCTCCGAAGGCACGCTGTTCGGCCCCGAAGACCAGGCGTGCACCGTGCCCGCGGCGGAACGGCTGCGCAGTCTCGGCATCGACGTCACCGGCCCGCAAGGCGCCGACGTGCTGCTGGCCGACCGCAAGCACGACCTGTACGTGGCGATGCTGCACGACCAGGGCCATATCCCCGTCAAGCTGCTGGCGCCGCAGGCGGCCAGCGCCATCTCGATCGGCGCCGACGTGCTGCTGGCCAGCACCGGCCACGGCAGCGCGATGGACATCGCCGGCCGCGGCATCGCCCGGCCCGACGCCCTGCTGCGCAGCCTGCGCCTGCTGGGCGGCCTCACCTGAACCGTTCTTCTTCCATGGCATACGACATCCGCATCGCGGGCACCGATCTGCACTTCGCCTGCGAGGCCGGCCAGAACCTGCTGGACGCCGCGCTCCGTGCCGGCATCGAGATGCCCTACTCCTGCCGCAAGGGCGTGTGCGGCAACTGCGCCGGCGGCGTCGCGGCGGGCGAGGTGGCCAGCCCGCCGAGCGAAGCCAAGCCCGCCGGCCAGCACCTGTACTGCCAGTGCACCCCGCTGTCCGACGTCGAACTGGCGCCGGCCGCGTGGCACCGCATCGATCCGGCGGCACGCAAGACCTTCACGGCCAAGGTCTTCCGCAACACGCTGGCCAGCGCCGACGTCAACGTGCTGCAGCTGCGGCTGCCGGCCGGGCAGCGCGCGAAGTTCAAGGCCGGCCAGTACCTGCAGGTCACGCTGCCCGACGGCAGCCGCCGCTCGTACTCGATGGCCAACCCGCCGCATGAAAGCGACGGGCTGCAGTTGCACATCCGGCATGTGCCCGGCGGCGCGTTCACGCAGGTCGTGCCCACGTTGAAGCCCGGCGACACGCTGCAGGTGGAGCTGCCTTTCGGCAACTTCGAGCTGAAGGAGGAATTGTCCGCGCCGATGCTGTGCGTGGTCGGTGGCACCGGCTTCGCGCCGGTGAAGTCGCTGCTCGACGACCTCGTCAAGAAGAAGGTGCAGCGCCCGGTGACCTTGCTGTGGGGCGGCCGCGACCGCGGCGGGCTGTACCTGATGCCGGCGGTGGAGCGCTGGCGGAAGCTGCTGCCGGGATTCACGTTCGTGCCGGTGCTGGAAGACGCGGCGGATGCAGCGGCGCTGGGTGGCTTCCACGGCCGCGTCGACGATGCGCTGCGCGCGCACTCCAGCGACCTCTCCGCGCACGAGGTGTATTGCTGCGGTTCGCCGCCCATGGTGGCGGCGGTGAAGAAGGCGGCGGTGGACGAGCGCGGGCTCGATCCGCGGCACTTCTTCAGCGACGTGTTCGTGCCGGGGCCCGCGGCAGCGCTGTAAACACTGTCATGCCGGGCTCGACCCGGCATCCATGCCTTGCGCCGCACGGATTACGGGTCAAGCCCGCAATGACAGGGTCAGATCCCGTCGGCGCGCCCCATGTTCTTCGGCTTCACGCCCGGCCGCTCGCCATCCTCCATGGCGGGCTTGTCGCCGGCCCGCGCGGCGGCCATGGCACGGTCTTCTTCGACGCTGTCCTGCCGGCCGCGCGTGCCCTGCGGCATCTCGCCGCGCGCCGTGCCGAAGCTGCGCTCCATGCCCGTGGCCTGACGCTCGCCGACGATGTCGCGCAGCGGCCGCTGCTCCGGCCGGTGCAGCACGTTCGTGTCGCTGGCCTGCAGCTCATGCAGCAGCCGCGACGCCCGGTCGGCTTCGTCGGCGTCGCGCGCATCGACCACCACCACCAGGCCGCCGCGTTCCACGTGCTTGCCGTAGGTGTCGGCATGGGCGGTGGGGTCGTCGCGCCCGAGCAGGCTGGCGAAGAAGCGTCCGAAGTTCTCCAGCGCGTTGCGGTCTTCCACCTCACCCCCGCGGTGTTCGACGTGAACGTCGCGGCGGTCGATGCCGGCGGCGACGAGTTGCTCCACCGCGCGGTCGGCACTCGCGCGGTCGTTGAAGGCGCAGATGGCGGTATGCATGAGGTTCCTTTCGTCCTGGTCGTTCCCTCATGGTGAGGCGCGGAGCGTCGTGGCAAAAGTCGGCATGCGATGCCCAGCCGCGTAGGCGCGGGACTACGCGCCAGTGTCATGTCATTACAATGTTCTACCCATGCCCAGCCCCGCCAAGCTCCCGGTCGCCGACGACCTCGCTGCGCTCGAAGCTTTGCGCCGGGCATTGATGGCTCCCTTTGACCTGCAGCCGGCCACCACCGTGCAGGACGCGCAGCGCAAGCTCGACGAAACGCCCGACGTCGTGGTGTGCGGATGCCACTTCGACGACGGCGGCATGTACGACCTGCTGCGCTTCATGAAGGCCACGCCCCGGCTCGCCGGCATTCCCTTCGTGGCGGTGCGTTGCCTCGAAGGCGAACTGGACGACACGCTCTACGAGAGCGTCAAGATCGCGGTGCGCGCATTGGGCGGGGACGCGTTCGTCGACCTCCTGCGCTGGCAGCGCAAGTACGGCGAGGCCGAAGCGGCGCATCGCCTCACCGACCTCGTCACGCGCCTGGCGCAATCGCCGGCCCCGGACACCGCCTGACGCTAGGCCGGCGCGGGCCCCCGCCCTATACTGCGCCGCATGAACCAACTGGTACAAAAAGGCCGGACCAACGATCCCGAGCGCACCAAGGCCAACATCATGGAAGTGGCCGCCGCGGAGTTCGGGGAGAAGGGCTCGGCCGGCGCGCGCATCGACGAGATCGCCGCTGCGACGCAGACCAGCAAGCGGATGATCTACTACTACTTCGGCAGCAAGGAAGGCCTGTACCGGCCGTGCTGGAGGAGTCGTACCGCAAGGTGCGCGACATCGAATCCGAACTGCACCTGCAGGACCTCGGAGCCCGAGCAGGCGCTGCGCAGGCTGGTCGCCTTCACGTTCGACCACCACCTGAACCACGAGAACTACATCCGGCTCGTGATGTCCGAGAACATCAACCGCGGCCAGTACCGGCGCAAAGCCGGAACATCCGGGAGCTGAACGTCCCGGCCATCGCCGCGATCGAACACCTGTACAAGCGCGGCGTCGCCTCCGGCATCTTCCGCCCGGGCCGGATGCCGTCGACATCCACGCTTCGATCTCGGCGCTCTCGTTCTTCAACGTCTCCAACCGCCACACCTTCGGCCTGATCTTCAAGCTGGACACGCGGTCGCCGCAGTACATCGCGCACCGCCGCGAAAGCGTGATCGAAATGGTCGTGCGCTACGTCCGCACGTAGCGGGTTTTCACCTAGACTTAAAACTAACCAGTCCGTACAAAATGCAGCGCAGGAGACCCTTGCCCGATGCTGCAAAAGCTGATCGACCAGACCTGCCGGCTGCTTTCGCTGCTGATGGTCGCTTGCCCGGCCTTGATGGTCGTGATGGTGTTCGGGAACGTCGTGCTGCGCTACGGCTTCAACACCGGCATCACCGTGTCCGAGGAGCTCTCGCGATGGCTCTTCGTCTGGATGACCTTTCTCGGCGCCCTCGTCGCGCTGCGTAGCCACGCCCACCTCGGCACCGACTCGCTGGTCGCGCGCCTCCCGCCCATCGGCAAGAAGGTCTGCCCGGGCGTCACGCACCTGCTCATGCTCTACATCTGCTGGCTGCTGTTCCGCGGCGCCTGGCAGCAGACCGTCATCAACTGGGGCAGCACCAGCGCCGTGATGGAGGCGCGCATGGGCTACTTCTACGCCAGCGGCCTCTTCTTCTCGGTGGTGGCCGCCGTGTTCATCTTCAACGACCTGCTCAAGCTGCTGACCGGGCGGCTGGGCGACGACGAACTCGTCGGCGTGCGCGAATCCGAAGAGCTGCCCCAATGACCATCACCATCTTCCTCGGCGCCCTGCTCGGCGCCATGGCGCTCGGCGTGCCCATCGCCTTCTCGCTGCTGCTGTGCGGCGCCGCGCTGATGTGGCACATGGACATGTTCGACGCGCAGATCCCGGCGCAGAACGTGATCGAAGGCGCCAACAGCTTCCCCCTGCTGGCGGTGCCCTTCTTCATGCTGGCCGGCGAGATCATGAACGCCGGCGGCCTCTCGCGGCGCATCGTGAACTTCGCGATGACGCTGGTGGGCCACGTGAAAGGCGGCCTCGGCTACGTAGCGATCATCGCGGCCATCATGCTGGCCGCGCTCTCCGGCTCCGCCGTGGCCGACGCGGCCGCGTTGTCCGCGCTGCTGCTGCCGATGATGAACCGCGCCGGCTACGCCAAGGCGCGCTCCGCCGGCCTGCTGGCGTCGGCGAGCATCATCGCGCCGATCATCCCGCCTTCGATCGGCTTCGTGATCTTCGGGGTCGCGGCCAACGTCTCGATCTCCAAGCTGTTCATGGCCGGCATCGCGCCCGGCGTCATGCTGGGCGCCGCGCTCTGGTTCACCTGGTGGTTCCCGGTGCGTAAGGAGAAGATGGAAACGCCGCCGCGCGCGAGCCGCGCCGAAGTGCTGGCGGCGCTGAAGGACGCGACCTTCGCGCTCGGCCTGCCGGTGATCGTGGTGGTGGGGCTGAAGTTCGGCGTGTTCACGCCCACCGAGGCCGCCGTGGTGGCGGCGGTCTATGCGCTGTTCGTTTCCCTCGTCATCTACCGCGAGCTGAAGGTCTCGCAGCTGTACGGCCTGTTCCAGCCGCGGCGCAGACCACGGCCGTCATCATGTTCCCGGTGGCCGCGGCGATGGTGTCGGCCGGATGATCACGGTGGCCAACCTGCCGGCCGAGGTGATCAAGCTGCTGCAGCCGCTGCTGGACTCGCCCACGCTGCTGATGTTCGCCATCATGGTGCTGGTGATGGTGGTCGGCACCGCGATGGACATGACGCCCACCATCCTGATCCTGACGCCGGTGCTGATGCCGCTGGTGAAGGCGGCGGGCATCGACCCCGTCTACTTCGGCGTGCTGTTCATGATCAACAACGCCATCGGGCTGATCACGCCGCCGGTGGGCACGGTGCTGAGCACGGTGGCGGGCGTCGGCAAGATCAGCATGGACGAGGTGACCAAGGGCGTGTGGCCCTTCATGGCGGCGCAGTTCGTCGTCATGTTCCTGCTGGTGCTGTTCCCCTCACTGGTGCTGGTGCCCGCGCGCTGGTTCTACAACTGATCCCCTTTCCGGCTGGAGACTTGCCATGAAGCGCTTCTTCCTCAAGACCCTGGGTTGCCGCCGTCGCCCTCGCCGCCTTCGGCGTGGCGCAGGCGCAGGTGCGCACGATCAAGTTCGCCAACCAGAACGCGAAGGGCCATCCCATCGTGATGGGCATGGAGAAGTTCGCCGAGCTGGTGGAGCAGAAGTCGGGCGGCAAGCTCAAGGTCAACGTGTTCCCCGGCGGCGCGCTGGGCAGCGACCAGGCCAACGTGAGCGCCCTGCAGGGCGGCACGCTGGAGATGGCGTCGATGAACTCCGGCATCTTCGCCAGCCTGGTGAAGGACTTCGCGATCTACGACTTCCCGTTCCTGTTCGGCAACGCGCGCGAAGCCGATGCGGTGGTCGACGGCGCGTTCGGCAAGGCCATGCACGCCAAGCTGGAAGACAAGGGCCTGGTGGGCCTGGGCTACTACGAGCTGGGCTTTCGCCACATCACCAACAGCAAGCGGGCCGTGACGAAGGTCGACGACCTGCAGGGGCTCAGGCTGCGCGTGATCCCGAACCCGATCAACGTCGACTGGGTCACCGCGCTGGGCGCCAACCCCACGCCGCTGCCCTTCCCCGAGCTGTATGCCGCGCTCGAACAGAAGGCCGTGGACGGGCAGGAGAACCCTGTCGCCACGATCAAGGGCGCCAAGCTGTTCGAAGTGCAGAAGTACATGACGCTGACGAACCACCAGTACAACCCGCAGTCGATCGTCGTCAGCAAGAAGTTCTGGGATTCGCTCGGCGCCCCCGAGAAGAAGGTGCTGGAAGACGCGGCGCGCGAGTCGATCGGCTACCAGCGCACGCAATCGCGCGCCGCGCTGCAAAGCGGCCTGGAAGACCTGAAGAAGGGCGGCATGCAGGTGAGCGAGCTGTCGCCGGCCGAGGTGGCCAAGCTGCGCGAAAAGATGAAGCCGGTGATCGCCAAGCACTCGGGAACGGTGGGCGACGCCACGGTCAAGGCCATGATGTCCGAGCTGGACAAGCTGCGCAAATAATCCGCGCCGCCCGCTCCATGAACGCCCGCGTGCCCACGCCGATGCTGATCAACGGCCACACCGAGCTCATCGCCCACCGGGCTGGCCGACGCACGCCTTCAAGGCGCCGATGATCTACAACCCGTATTTCGAGTCGATCGGGGTGAACGCCGTCGTGGTGCCCATGGGCTGCAAGCCCGACGACTTCGAAGCGGTGCTGCGCAGCGTGTTCACGCTGAGCAACATCCGCGGCGCCCTCATCACGATGCCGCACAAGGTGAGCACGCTCGCGCTGCTCGACGAGGTGACGCCCACCGTCAAGGTGGCCGGGGCCTGCAACGCGGTCAGGCGCCTGCCCGGCGGCCGCCTGCTCGGCGACATGTTCGACGGCGAAGGCTTCGTGCGCGGGCTGCTGCGCAAGGGCCTGGTGCTGCGCGGCGCGCGCGTGCTGGTGGTCGGCTGCGGCGGCGTCGGCTCGGCCATCGCTGCATCGCTGGCATCGGCGGGCGTGGCCGCGCTTACGCTCTACGACGTTCACGCCCTGTCGGCGGACGCGCTGGCGGCGCGCCTGCGCACGCACTACCCGCAGATCGCCGTGGCCACCGGCGGCCGTGATCCGGCGGGCATGGACCTGGTGGTCAACGCCACGCCGCTCGGCATGCTGCCCGGCGACCCGCTGCCGGTGGACATGGAGCGGCTCGAAGCCCGCACCTTCGTCGGCGAGGTCGTGATGCGCACCGAGATGACGGCCTTCCTGCAGGCGGCCCAGCCCGGGGCTGCCGCGTGCAGGTGGGCTCGGACATGCTGTTCGAGCAGATCCCCGCGTACCTCGAGTTCTTCGGCTTCCCGACCACCACGGCGGAGACGCTGCGCTCCGTCGCGCGCCTGCAATACCGGGGCAAGCATGAGCGACCTGCTGCTGCATCCCGACGTGCGCGAGCCGGCGCAGGCGTCGTTCAGCGACGAGGCCAACCCGATCGGCCTGGACGGCATCGAGTTCATCGAGTACGCCACCACCCAGCCGCAGGCGCTCGCGCACGTGCTGCAGATGATGGGTTTCCAGCCGGTGGCGCGCCATCGCTCGCGCGAGGTGATGCTGTACCGGCAAGGCGGCCTCAACGTCATCGTCAACGCGCACCCGGCCGATGCCGTCGGCGCGAGCCGCGGCACCGACGTGCCCGGCATCGGCGCCGTCGGCGTGCGGGTGCGCGACGCGCGCTCGGCGTACCGTTACGTGCTGGAGCGTGGCGGCTGGGAAGTGCCGACGCACCCCGAGGCCATGGAGCTGAACATCCCGGCGATCCACGGGGCCGGCGGCAGCCGCATCCACTTCATCGACCGCTACCGGGAGTTCTCGATCTACGACATCGACTTCGTGGCGATCCCCTCGGTGGAACAGAAGCCGGCCGCCATTGCGGGCCTGCACTTCTTCGGCATCGTGCAGTACATCGGCGCAGGCCGCAGCGACGACTGGATCGCGTTCTACCGCGAGCTGTTCGGCGCCACGCTGATCCCCGACGACCAGCGCTTCGGCATCATGCCGGCCGGCAAGCTGCTGCGCACGCCGGCACTGCAGCCCACCAACCGGTTCATGCTCCAGCTGGTCGAGCCGGAAGCGGATTCGTTCGACAGCAGCGAGCGGCTGCAGCGCATCGGCCTCGGCGTCCCGGACGTGCTGGCGGCGGTGCAGGCCTTGCGGGCGCGCGGCATGGAGTTCGTCGAGAGCGAGGCCGCCCACTCCGGGCAACGTGGCGCCATCACCAAGACCTACCCGGGCGGCGTCGTGTTCGAGCTCGTCCATAGCGAGGCGGCATGACGCACCGGCGCAGCCTCCAGCAGGCGATCGCCGGGCTGGGCATGGACACGATTTCGCTCGCCGGGCCACTCGAAGCGAAGCTGGAGGCGATGCAGGAAGCGGGCTTCAGCCAGGTCATGCTGAAGGCCAACGACACGGTCGGCCACCCGAACGGCTGGAAGGCGGCGGTGGCGGCGGTGCGCGCCAGCGGGCTGCGCGGCACCGGCTTCCGGTGCTGCGCGATTTCGAGGGCCTGTCGGGCCACCTGCACCAGTACAAGGTCGACATCGCCAAGAGCATGCTGGAGATGTGCGCGGCGCTGGGCTGCGACGTGCTGCTGGCGTGCTCGTCGACCTCGACCCATGCGAGCCAGGACCTCGACCACATCGCGCGCGACCTGCGCAAGCTGGCGATGCTGGCGATCCCGTTCGGCATCCGCATCGCCTACGAAGGCCTGTCGTGGGGCCGCACGATCAACGAGTTCACGACCGCATGGGACGTCGTGTGCCGGGCGGACTGCCCCAACCTCGGCGTCGGGCTGGACTCGTTCCACATCCTCGCGGCCAAGACGCCCTTGTCGCACATCGAGGACCTCGATCCCGAGAAGATCTTCCCGGTGCAGCTCGCCGACTTCATGTGGCGGGAGACCCGCACCTTCGAGGAGCGCATGGCCACCGCCCGCACGTTTCGCGTGTTCCCCGGTGAAGGCGTGCACACCGACGAAGTGGTCGACATGGTGCTCAAGCTCGACGCGCTGGGCTACCGCGGCGACTACAGCTTCGAGGTGTTCAACGACGACTACCTGCAGCTGCCGCTGCCGGTGGTGGCGCAGCGCGCGCGCAAGTCGGCGCTGTGGCTGGCCGAAGACGTGCTGCGGCGTTCGGTGCCGCTGCCGGGCCAGCTGCGGCTGCGGGCTTGAGGGGCATGGATCCCGGGTCAAGCCCGGGATGACAGCCAAAACCTTGTCATTGCGGGCTTGACCCGCAATCCACGCCCCCTAAAACCCAGCCGCCAACCCATCCCGCCGCGGGTCCGACGCGATCACATACCCTTCCTTCTTCGGGTCGCCCATGCGCCAGATGAACTGGCCGGCGCCGAAGTCCTGGTAGCTGTCGTTGATCACGTCGACCTTGTGGCCGCGGTCCACCAGCGCCTGCACGGTGGCCTTGTCCATCTGGTGTTCGACGTTGATCTCCAGCCCCCGGTTGAAGCGCCAGCGCGGCGCGTCGCAGGCGGCCTGCGGGTTCTGCCCGTAGTCCAGCATGCGCACCAGCGTCTGCATGTGCCCCTGCGGCTGCATGTTGCCGCCCATCACGCCGAAGCTCATGACCGGCTGGCCGTCCTTGGTGAGGAAAGCGGGGATGATCGTGTGGAAGGGCCGCTTGCCCGGCGCCACCGGTTGGGCCCCGGCTTGAGGCTGAAGCCGTGTCCGCGGTTCTGCAGGCTGATGCCGAACGTGGGCTCCACCGCGCCCGAGCCGAAGCCCATGTAGTTGCTCTGGATGAAGCTGACCATCATGCCGTTCTCGTCGGCGGCGGTCAGGTAGATGGTGCCGCCCTTGACGATGTTGCCGGACTGGAAATCCTGCGCGCGCTTCATGTCGATCAGCTTCGCGCGGCTGGCCGGTAGGCGTCGTCGAGCATCTGCTCCACGGTCACTTCCATGTGCGACAGCTCGGCGCAATGCTTGTACACGTCGGCGAACGCGAGCTTCATCGCCTCGATCTGCACGTGCTGCGAATCGGGCCCGTCGACCTTCATGCCGGCGACGTCGAACTTCGAAAGGATGCCGAGGGCCATCAGCGCGGCGATGCCCTGCCCGTTGGGCGGGATCTCGTGCAGCGTGTGGCCGCGGTAGTCCTTCGAGATCGGCTGCACCCATTCGGGCCGGTAGGCCGCGAAGTCCTCCACCGTGAACGCGCCGCCATGCTCCTTGCTGAAACGCGCCAGCGCCTCGGCGATCTCGCCGCCGTAGAACGCCCGGCCCTTCGTTTCCGCGATGGCGCGCAGCGCGCGCGCCGCGCCGGCGAACCGGAACAGCTCGCCCACGTTCGGCGCCCTGCCCCACGGCAGGAAGCTCTGCGCGAAGCCGGGCTGCCCGCGCAGTTCCTCGGTGGCGTCGGCCCACTTCTGCCGCACCACGATCGGCACCAGGTAGCCGCGTTCGGCGATCTCGATGGCGGGTTCCAGCAGGTCGGCGAAGGGCAGCTTGCCAAAGCGCTCCGACAGCGCGACCCAGCCGCCGATGGCGCCGGGCACGGTCGCGGAATCGAGGCCGCGCTTCGGCGGTGCGGAGCCGCCGGGGTACTTCTTCGCGAAGTAGTCGGGCGTCCAGGCCTTGGGCGCCGGGCCGGAGGCGTTGAGGCCGTGCAATGCCTTGCCGTCCCACAGGATCGCGAAGGCATCGCTGCCGAGGCCGTTGCTCACCGGCTCGACGATGGTCATGGCGGCCGCCGCGGCGATGGCGGCGTCCACGGCGTTGCCGCCCTTCCACAGCATGCGCAGGCCCGCCTGCGCGGCGAGCGGGTGCGAGGTCGAAACCGCATTGCGCGCGAACACGGGGAGCCGCGCGGTGGGATAGGGGTTGGCGAAGTCGAAGTGGTTCATGGGGTGCTCTCGAGGTTGTCATCCCGGGCTCGACCCGGGATCCACGCGGCTCGCCTGCGAGCGCTGCATGGATTGCGGGTCGCGCCCGCAATGACAGGGGATTCAGTCGGCCGTCAGTTTCCGTTCGTCGATGATCTTCTTCCACTTGGCGCGGTCGGCGTTCGTCATCGCGGCGAACTGCTGCGGCGTGCCGCCGGCGGGCTCGATGCCCGGCGCGCGAGGCGTTCCTTCACGTCGGGATCCTGCAGCGCCTGGTTGATTGCGTTGCTCAAGCGGTTGACGATCTCGGGCGGCACGCCCTTCGGCCCGTACAGGCCGAACCACGTGACCGTCTCGTAGCCGGGCACGCTTTCGGCGATGGCGGGCAGTTCCGGCAGCAGCGGCGACCGCTTGGCGCTGGTGATGCCCAGCGCGCGCAGGCGCCCTTCCTTGACGTGCGGGAGGCCGCTGGGCAGCGAGTCGAACAGCACGTCGACCTTGCCGCTCACCAGGTCGGGAATGGCCAGCGCCGTGCCGCGGTACGGGATGTGGACCATGAACAGGCCGGCCTGCGCCTTGAAGTATTCCGTGCCCGGGTGCACCACGGTGCCGTTGCCGCTGCTGGCGTAGTTCAGCTTGCCCGGGTTCTTGCGGGCGTAGTCCACCCATTCCTTGACCGACTTCGCCGGCGCGCTGTTCGGCACCAGCATGCTGGGCGCGCTGCCGACGTGCGAGATCGGCGTGAAGTCGGCGACGGCGTCGTAAGGCACCTTGCCGAAGCTCGGGCCGATGCTGTGCGTGCTGCTGGTGGCCAGCAGCAGCGTGTAGCCGTCGGGCGCGGCCTTGGCCACGAGGTCGGAGCCGATCGTGCCGCCGGCGCCCGGCTTGTTGTCGACCACGACGCTGGAGCCGAGGCGTTCGCCGAGCTTCTGCGAGACGGCGCGCGCGAAGATGTCCGTGGCGCCTCCGCGCGGAAACGGCACCACCAGCCGGATCGGCTTGGTGGGGTAGCCCCGGGCGTGGGCGGGCGCCACCAGCAAGGTAGTGGCGGCAAGGACGAGCGAGGCGAACAGCTTCATCCCGCCATCATAGGACCGCCACAGCAAAGCAAAAGCGAATAATGCTTTAGCGACGCTAAAGCCGTGCTTTACCATCCGGCCCATGCCCAGCATCCGCATCCTGCGCACCTTCTCCGCCGTGGCCGCCGAAGGCTCCTTCGCCGCGGCCGCCGGCGAGGTCGCGCTGACGCAGGCGGCGGTCGGCCAGCAGATGCGGCAGCTCGAAGCGGAACTGCGCCGCCCGCTGTTCGAGCGGCAGGGCAAGACGGTCGTGCTCAACGAGGCCGGCCGCGCCACGGTGCCGCAGGTGCGGCGGCTGCTCGCGCTGTACGAGCAGATGCGCGCGCCCGCCGGCGAAGGCGGCACGATGGCCGGCACCGTGCACCTCGGCGCGGTGGTCTCGGCGGTGCGGCCGCTGCTGCAGGCCACGCTGGCGCTGAAGGCGCGGCACGCGGCGCTCGACCTGCACGTGTCGGCGGCGAAGTCGATGGAACTGGTGGAGCGGGTGCGCTCGGGCGAGCTCGACGCCGCCATCGTCGTGCGCGAGGCGGGCGCGGCGCGGCCGGAGCTGGGCTGGACGCCGCTCTATGCCGAGCCCATGGTGCTGCTGCTGCCGCGCAAGCTGGAGGAAGCGCCGCTGCGCACGCTGCTGCAGTCGCAGCCCTTCATCCGCTTCGACCCCAGCCAGCACACCGGCCGGCTGGTGGAGCGTACGCTGAAGCGGCTGCGCGTGAAGCCGCAGGAGTTCCCGGAACTCAACGCACTGGAGACCATGGCCGACCCGGGTGCGGTCCGGGCTCGGCATCACGCTCGTTCCGCTGCTGCGCGACGCGCGCTGGCAGGCCGACGCCAGGCTGCGGGTGCTGGAGATCCCCCATGCCGAGGAGCGGCGCATGGCGCTGGTGCAGCGGCGCGATTCGGCCAAGGCGCGGCTGCTGGCCGCCGTGGCGCGCGAGTTGCAGGGCGGCCCGGCCACTAAACTGCCCGCATGAGAGACCAGGACGTCGAACCCTTCTTCGCCACGCTGCGGGCGGCCAACCCGATGCCGGCGAGCGAGCTGGAGTACAGCACCGTGTTCGAGTTGCTGGTGGCGGTGCTGCTGTCGGCGCAGGCCACCGATGCCGGCGTCAACAGGGCGACGCGCCGCCTGTTCCCGGTGGCGAACACGCCGCAGGCCATCCTCGATCTCGGGCCCGAGGGGCTGGAGGAGTACATCAAGACCATCGGCCTGTACCGGATGAAGGGCAAGCACCTGCTGGAGACCTGCCGCATCCTGGTGGAACGGCATGGCGGCGAGGTGCCGCGCAGCCGCGAGGCGCTCGAGGCGCTGCCCGGCGTCGGCCGCAAGACGGCGAACGTGGTGCTCAACGTGGCGTGGGGCGAGGAGGCGATGGCGGTCGACACGCACATCTTCCGCGTCAGCAACCGCACGGGCTGGCGCCCGGGAGGAACCCGGTGGAAGTGGAAGAGCGGCTGATGGAACGCGTGCCGAAGGAGTACCGCATCGACGCCCACCACTGGCTGATCCTGCACGGCCGCTATGTCTGCGTGGCGCGCACGCCGAAGTGCTGGCAGTGCGCGGTCATCCGGTACTGCGACTACCAGCCGAAGACGCCGCCGCCGAAGAGCTGAGCTGCGATGTCACAATGGCCGCAAGCAATAGAGGCGCGCCATGGAAGACAACGAGTTGAAGGAAACGCTGGATGTGCACACGCAGAGCATCCGGGGGCCTGATGGACAACCAGCTGATGCTGGCGGCGCAGGTGCAGGTGCTGCAGGCCGCGCTGGCCACCGTGCTGCTGCACCACGGCGACCGCCCCGCCCTGCTGCGCACCTTCAAGGGCTACATGAAGATTTCAAGGAATCGACGCCGCAGTTGTCACGGCACATGGAAGCGCTGGAAGGCGGGATGCTGGCGCTGCTGGGGCAAGGCACCGAACCCTAAAGCCCCCGCCAGCCTCCACCCAGCGCCTGGACCAGCGACACCGCCGCCACCGGCGGTCGATCTGGGCCTGCACCAGCGCACGGCGCGCGCTCGCGGCGCTGGCCTGCGCCTGGATCACCTCGGTGTAGTTCACCTGCCCCGCCTGGTAGCGGTTCAGCACCTGCTGTTCGACCAGTTCCGAAGCCCGCGCCGCCTGCTGCCGCAGCACCTGCTGCTGCTGCAGCACGCGCAGCGCCACGAGCTGGTCCTCGACGTCCTGAACGCCTGCAGCACCACCTGCCGGTAGTTGGCCGCCGCCTGCTCCAGCGAGGCGCGCGACTGCTCCACGCGCGCGCTCGTCGCGCCCGCGTCGAAGATCATCTGCGCCATCGACGCGCCCAGCGACCACACCAGCGCCGACGTGCTGAACAGGTCGCCCAGCCGCGTGGCACTCGATCCTGCCGAACCCGACAGGCCGAAGCTCGGGAAGAAACCCGCGCGCGCGATGCCGATCTGCTGGTTGGCCTGCGCGACGCGCCGTTCGGCCGAGGCGATGTCGGGCCGCCGCTGCAGCAGCGTGGACGGCACCTCCTCGGGCAGCGCGGGCACGCGCGCCGTCCACTTCGCATCGTCGGCGATGCTGAAGTTGGCGGGCGCCTTGCCGACCAGGACGGCGATGGCGTGTTCGAACGTGGCGCGCGAGCGTTCCGGCCGAGCATTTCCGCGCGGCCGTTGGCCAGCTGCGTTTCGGCCTGCAGCACGTCGGTGCGCGCGACGATGCCGGCTTCGTAGCGGTTGCGCGTGATCTGCAGCGTGCGCTCGTAGCCGGCCAGCGTCTCGGCGAGCAGCATGCGCTGCACATCCGCCTCCCGCAGCCCGAAGTAGTTGACCGCCAGCTCGCCCTGCGAGGCCAGCCGCGCCGCGGCCAGGTCGGCCAGCGCGATCTGTTCGCCGGCGCGCGCGCTGTCGACGTTCAGGCGCAGCCGCCCGAACACGTCGGGCTCCCAGCTCACGCCCATGCTGACCTGGTAGCTGCGGCTCGTGGGCCGGCTCTCGCCGCCGCTCACGTTGCGGTTCACGTCGAGGCCGACCGAAGGGAACAGGCTGGCGCGCACCTCGCGCGTGATGGCGCGCGCCTGCGTGTAGTTGGCGACAGCCGCCGCCACGTTCTGGTTGGAGACTTCCACCGCGGCCGCAAGCGTGTTCAGCACCGGGTCGTCGAACAGCTCCCACCACGGGCCGCGCTCCAGCGCGTCGGCGGGCGCGGCCGGCACCCGCGGCGCCGCGGCCTTCCTTGAAGGCGACCGGCGTTTCCACCAGCGGCACTTCGTACTTCGGTTCGAGCGAGCCGCAGCCGGCGAGCACGAGCGCCAGCACCGGGGCGGTGGGGCGTGCGATGGAAAGGGTCTTGGTCATGCGTTCGAGGGTTCCGGGTCGCCGTGCCGGCTCAGTTGGCGCTCCAGCGGGCTGCGCCGCCGCAGCTTGTCCAGCAGCAGGTACACCACCGGCGTGGTCAAGAGCGTGATCACCCGGGCTGGCCAGCAGGCCGCCGACGATGGTGATGCCCAGCGGCCGGCGCAGCTCGGCGCCTTCGCCGAAGCCGATGGCCAGCGGCAATGCGCCGAGCGCCGCCGCCAGCGTGGTCATCAGGATCGGGCGGAAGCGCAGCAGGCAGGCTTCGCGCACGGCCTCATAGGGCGAGAGGCCGCGCGAGCGCTCGGCGTCGAGCGCGAAGTCGATGATCAGGATCGCGTTCTTCTTCACGATGCCGATCAGCAGGAACAGCCCGATCAGCGCCATGATGGAGAAGTCCATCTTGAACAGCAGCAAGGCCAGCACCGCGCCGATGCCCGCCGACGGCAGCGTGGAGAGCACGGTGATCGGGTGCACCAAGCTTTCGTACAGCACGCCCAGCACGATGTAGATGACGACGATGGCCGCCAGGATCAGCATCGGCATCTGCTGCTGCGACTGCTGCGCCGCCCGCGCCGTGCCCGGAAGCTGCCGCGCACGTTGACCGGCATGCGGATCTCGGCCTCGGCGGCGCGCACCGCGGCCTCGCCCTGCGCGATGTTGAAACCCTCGGCCAGTTGTACGAGACGGTGGTCGCGAGCTCGGCGTCCGGTGTTCGATGGAAGTGGCGGTGGGCCGCTCGGTGAAGCGGGCGATGGCCGACAGCGGCACCATCGACCGCGCCGTGCCGCTGACGGCCGAGCCGGTGGACGCATCGCGCAGCGCCGGGTTCGCCGAACTGCCGGCGGCGGCGGCAGTGGTGCCCGTGCCGGTGGTCGCCGTGCTGGTGGTGACCGCGGCGCTGAGCGCCGGACCGGTGCTGGTGGCCGGCACGTACACGTCCTTCAGGTCTTCGGGGCTGCGGATGTAGCGGCGCGCCACCTGCATCACCACGCGGTACTGGTTGAGGTCGTCGTAGATCGTCGCCACCTGCCGCTGGCCGAAGGCGTTGTACAAGGCGTTGTCGACGTCGCGCGAGCTGATGCCGAGGCGGCGCGCGGTTTCGCGGTCGACCTCGACGAAGGTCTCGACGCCGTTCTCCTGCTGGTCGGTGTCGACGTCGGTCAGGGCCTCCTGCCGCTTCATCGCTTCCGACAGGCGCACGGCCCACAGCTTCAGGTCCTCGACGTTGTCCGACTTCAGCGTGTACTGGTAGGTGCTGTTGCTTTGCCGGCCGCCGATGCGCAGGTCCTGCACCGGGTTGAGGAAGATCGAGAGGCCGGTGATCTGCGCCAGTTGCGGCCGCAGCCGCGCGCTGACCGCCTCGGCGCGCGCTTCGCGGTCGGGCTTCAGGTTGACGAACATGAAGCCGCCGCCCGCGCGGCTGCCGCCGGTGAAGGCCACCACGGTGTCGACCGCGGGATCGGCGCGGATGATCTCCACCGCCTGCCGCAGCTTGGCCTGCATCGCCTGGAACGAGATGCTCTGGTCGGCGCGCAGGCCGCCCTGCATCTGGCCGGCGTCCTGCCGCGGGAAGTAGCCCTTGGGGATCTGGATGAACAGGAAGGCGTTCAGGCCGATGATCAGCGCCAGGATCAGCAGCACCAGCCACTGCGCCGACAGCGCCCAGTCCAGCTGTGTTCGTAGGCCTTGTGGGTCCAGCCGAACACGCGCTCGAAGGCGCGCGCGATGCGGCCCGGCTTGTGCGCGTGGGCGTCCGGCCGCAGCAGCCACGCGCACATCATCGGCGTGGTGGTCAGCGAGATCACCAGCGAGATCATCACGGCCGCCGACAGCGTGACCGCGAACTCGCGGAACAGCCGGCCTTCCTGCCCGCCCATGAACAGCAGCGGGATGAACACCGCCACCAGCGACACGCTGATCGACAGCACCGTGAAGCCGACCTCGCGCGCGCCCTGCAACGCCGCCTGGAAGCGGTCCATGCCCGCCTCGATGTGGCGCGCCGTGTTCTCCAGCACGACGATGGCGTCGTCCACCACGAAGCCCGTGGCGACCGTCAGCGCCATCAGCGACAGGTTGTTGAGCGAAAAGCCCAGAAGTACATCACCCCGAAGGTGCCGAGCAGCGAGACGATGGTGGCCGCCGCCGGAATGAAGGTGGCGCGGGCGCTGCGCAGGAAGACGCTGACCACCAGCACCACCAGCAGGATGGAGATGAACAGCGTGATCTCCACCTCGTGCAGCGAGGCGCGGATGGAATTGGTGCGGTCGGAGGTGACCTGCAGCCGGATGTCGTCGGGCAGCGCCTCCTGCAGCGAAGGCAGCAGTTCGCGCACGCCGTCCACGGTCTCGATCACGTTGGCGCCGGGCTGCAGCGTGACCGTGACGATCACCGCCGGCTGGCCGTTGAAGAGGCCCAGCGTGTTGATGTTCTCGACGCCGTCCTGCACCTCGGCCACGTCGGACAGCCGCACCGCAGCGCCGTTGCGCCAGCCGACCACGAGGTTGCGGTAGTCGGCGGCCGACTTGCCGCCGTTGGCCATGCCGGTGGTGGTGTAGACCTGCAGCCGCTCGCCGTTGACCTCGACATCGCCCTTGGGCCGGTTGGCGGTGCCGGACTGCAGCGCGGCGCGGATGTCTTCGGTGGCGATGCCGTACCGGTTGAGCGCGAACGGGATCAGCTCCACGCGCACCGCCGGCTGCGAGCCGCCGCCGAGTTCGACGTCGCCGACGCCGGACACCGGGCGATCTTCTGCTGCACGATGTTGGACACCGCGTCGTAGATCTGGCCGGGCGTGCGCGTGTCGGAGGTGAGCGCCGGGATGATCACCGGCGCCGCCGACGGGTTGGCCTTGCGGTAGGTCGGGTTGCTGCGCAGCGTGGAAGGCAGGTCGGCGCGCGAGGCATTGATGGCCGCCTGCACCTCGCGCGCGGCGGCGTCGATGTTGCGGTTCAGGTCGAACTGCAGCGTGACGCGCGCGCTGCCGCTGCTGCTGCGCGACGTCACTTCGTTGACGCCGGCGATGGTGGCCAGCCGCCGCTCGAGCGGCGTCGCGACGCTGGACGCCATGGTTTGCGGGCTGGCGCCGGGCAGGCTCGCCGAGACCGAGATCACCGGAAAGTCCACCTGCGGCAGCGAAGCCACCGGCAGGTTGAAGAAAGCCGCGATGCCGGCCAGCGCGATCCAGAGGGTCAGGAGCACCGTGCCGACCGGCCGGCGGACGAAGGGGGCGGAAAGGTTCACGCCGGCTTCACCTCACCGCGCGGCTGCTTCTTCCAACGCCGCCCCAGCCGGTCGAACGCCGTAGATCACCGGCGTGGTGAACAGCGTCAGCAGCTGGCTGACGATCAGCCCGCCGAAGATCGCCAGGCCGAGCGGGCGGCGCAGCTCGGCGCCTTCGCCGAAGCCGAGCATCAGCGGCACCGCCGCGAACAGCGCCGCCAGCGTCGTCATGATGATCGGCCGGAAGCGCAGCAGCGCCGCCTGGTGGATCGCCTCGCGCGGCGGCTTGCCCTCGTCGCGTTCGGCGTCGAGCGCGAAGTCGATCATCATGATCGCGTTCTTCTTCACGATGCCGATGAGCAGGATGATGCCGATGATGCCGATCACGCCCAGCGCGTTGCCCGAGATCATCAGCGCCAGCAGCGCGCCGACGCCCGCCGACGGAAGCGTCGACAGGATGGTCAGCGGGTGCACGTAGCTCTCGTACAGCACGCCCAGCACGATGTAGACGCAGACCACCGCCGCGAGGATCAGCCACAGCTGGTTCGACAGCGACGTTTCGTACGCGCCGGCCGCGCCGAGGAAGGTCACCGTGACGCCGGCCGGCAGCTTCATCCCGTCGATCGCCGACCGGATCCGGTCCACGCCGGTGCCCAGCGCCACGCCGTCGGCCGTGTCGAAGCCGATGGTGGCCGCCGGATACTGCGCGACGTGCGTCACCTGCAGCGGCGCCTCGCGCTCGACGATGCGCGCCACGGCGGACAGCGGCGTCGGCTCGCCCGAGCCGGTGCGCAGTTGCAGCACCTTCAGCGCGTCCACCGTGGCCACCTTGTCGCCGCGCGCTTCCGAGGATCACGCGGTACTGGTTGGTTTCGGTGAAGATGGTCGAGACGATGCGCTGGCCGAAGGCGCTGTAGAGCGCGTCGTCGATGGACGACGAACTGATGTTCAGCCGCGCCGCCGTGTCGCGGTCGACCTCCACGTACACCGCGGCGCCGCGCGCATTGGCGTCGGTGGTGACGTTGCGCACCTTCGGCTCCTGCCGCAGCCGGTCGACGACCTTCACCGCCCATTCGTTGACGGTCGCGGTGTGTCGGCCGCCTCCAGCGAGACGCGGTACTGCGTCGGCCCGCTTTCGCTCTCGATCGTCAGGTCCTGCACCGGCTGGAAATACAGCGTCGCGCCGGGCACGCGCTGGCCGCGCTCGCGCAGGCCGGCCATCACTTCCTCGAGACCGCCGCGTCCGCTCTTGAGGTTCACCAGCATGCGGCCGGTGTGAAGCATGGTGTTGTTGGCGGCGTCGACGCCGACGAAGCTGGCGATGGTGGCCACCGCCGGGTCTTCCATCAGCTCGCGCGCCACCGCCTGCTGCAGCTCCGCCATCTTCGGGTAGGAGATCGACTGCGTCGCCTCCACCCGCACCGAGCTGGCCCGTGTTCTGGGTCGGGAACAGGCCCTTGGGGATCAGCATGTAGAGCAGCACCGTCAGCACCAGCGTGGCGAGCGCCACCAGCAGCGTCAGCTTCTCGCGCAGCAGCACCCGGTGAGCGCGCGGTCGTAGTGGTGGATCACGCGGTCGAAGCCGCGCTGCACCTTGCCGCCCCAGCCCGTTTCCGGGCCGTGGTGCGGCTTGAGCCAGCGGGCCGACATCATCGGCACCAGAGTGAGCGAGACCACCATCGAGATCAGGATGGTGATCGACAGCGTCACCGCGAACTCGCGGAACAGCCGCCCGATCACGTCGCCCATGAACAGCAGCGGGATCAGCACCGCGATCAGCGACACGGTCAGCGAGATGATGGTGAAGCCGATCTCGCTGGCGCCCTTGAGCGCCGCTTCCATGGGCGGGTCGCCGTCCTCGATGTGGCGCGTGATGTTCTCGATCATCACGATCGCGTCGTCGACCACGAATCCGGTGGCGATGGTCAGCGCCATCAGCGACAGGTTGTTCAGGCTGTACCCCAGCAGGTACATCACGCCGCAGGCGCCCACCAGCGAGATCGGCACCGACAGGCTGGCGATGATGGTGGCGCGCGGGCTGTGCAGGAAGGCGAAGATCACCAGCACCACGAAGACCACGGCCAGGATCAGTTCGAGCTGCACGTGGTGCACCGAGGCCCGGATGCCGGTCGTGCGGTCGGACAGCACGTCGACCTGGACCGAACCCGGCAGGCTGGCCGCGAGTTCCGGCAGGCGCGCCTTGATGGCGTCGACCGTGGCGATGACGTTGGCGCCGGGCTGCCGCTGCACGTTGAGCACGATGGCCGGCTGGACGCCCGCCCACGCGCCCAGCTTCACGTTCTCGGCGCTCTGCACCACCTGCGCGACCTCGCGCAGCCGCACCGGGGCGCCGTTGCGGTACGAGATGATCAGGTTGCTGTAGTCGTCGACGGTCAGCAGCTGGTCGTTGGAGTTGATCGTGTACGAGCGAGTCGGCCCGTCGATGCTGCCCTTGGCCGCATTGGCGTTGGCGCTGGAAATGGTGGTGCGGATGTTGTCCAGCGTCAGGCCCATCGACGCGAGCGCGCGGTTGTCGGCCGGATGCGCACCGCGGGCCGCTGCCCGCCGGCCAGCGTGACGAGGCCGACGCCGCTGACCTGGCTGATCTTCAATGCCAGCCGCGTGTCGGCGAGGTTGCGCACCTCCGTCAACGGGAGCGTCTGCGACGTCAGCGCCAAGGTAAGCACCGGGGCGTCGGCCGGGTTGACCTTGGCATACACCGGCGGCGCCGGCAGGTCGGCCGGCAGCAGCGATCCGCCCGCGTTGATCGCGGCCTGCACCTGCTGCTCGCCGACGTCGAGCGCGACGCCCGGCCGAACTGCAGAGTGATGATCGACACGCCGGCCGCGCTCGTGGAGCTCATGCGGTCCAGGCCCGGCATCTGGCCGAACTGCCGCTCGGGGGCGCGGTGACGGTCTGCGCCATCACCTCCGGGCTCGCGCCCGGGTACAGCGTCTGCACCGGATGGTGGGGTAGTCCACCTGCGGCAGCGCCGACAGCGGCAGGAACTTGAGGCCCACCAGGCCGGCCAGCACGATCGCCAGCATCAGCAGCGAGGTGGCGACCGGCCGCAGGATGAAGGGGCGGGACGGACTCATGGGTTGGACTGGCCGCCGCCCTCGCCCCCGCCGTTGGCCCGGCGCTGCTGCATGCGCGCCCAGCGCTCCAGCGCGGCCGGGTCGCCCTTGTCGATCTGCTCGGGGAAGGCCTTGCGGCGCGCGAGCTCGGTCTCGTCCCCGGCCCCTTCCAGCATGCGCTGGCGCTGGGCCGCGGTGGGAGCGGCCGCCGGCGCGGCTGCAGGTGCGGCGGCCGGCGACGGAGCCCGCGGCGACGCGGCGGCCGAAGCTTGCGGCGCACGCGGGCGGGCCGCGGCTTCCGGCGCAGGGGTGGGCGCAGGGGTGGGCGCAGCGGCCGGCGCCGTGGCGGAAGCCGGCGCCGAAGCGGCGGACGCCGGCCTCCGGCGTCCGCCGCCCCCGCCGGCTGCCGGCGTGTCGCCGGGCAGCGTGACGCGCGCGCCGTCGCGCAGCCGGTCCGCGCCTTCGGTGATCACGCGCTCGCCGACCTGCAGGCCGCTGGCGATCTGCACCCGGTCGGCGAGGAACTGGCCCTTGACCACCGGCCGGACCTTCACGGTGCGGTCCTGCTGCAGCACGAACACGTAGTCGCCCTGCCCGCCCCGGCGCACGGCCGACACCGGCACCACCACCGCGTCCTCGATCACCCGCACCTGCAGCGCCACGTTGACGAACTGGCTGGGAAAGAGCTGCTGCCGCGTGTTGTTGAAGCGGGCCTTGGCGCGCACGGTGCCGGTCTGCGTGTCGATCAGGTTGTCGAGCGACGCGAACACGCCGGTGTCGAGCAGGTTGGTGCGCGTGCGGTCGAACGCCTTCACTTCCATGAAGGCGCCGGCGTTCTGCGCCAGCCACGGCGCATGGTCCTGCGGCACCGCGAACTCCACGTCGATCGGGCTCAGCCGCGTGATGACGGCCACGCCGTTGGTGTCGCTCTGGCTGATGGTGTTGCCCACGTCGACCGGGCGCAGGCCGACGCGGCCGTCGATGGGCGCGGTGATGCGCGTGTTCGCCAGGTTGAGGCGCGCCGTCCCTTCGTTGGCCTTGGAGGTCACCACGGCCGCCTCGAGCTGGCGCACGGTGGCGCGCTGCGTGTCGACTTCCTGCCGCGCGATCGAGTCCTGCTGCAGCAGCGTTTCGAAGCGCGCCAGCGTGACGCGCGCGGCCGCGAGCTGCGCCTCGTCGCGCATGCGCTGGCCGACCGATTGCTGCAGCGCCATCTCGAATGGACGCGGGTCGATGGTGGCCAGCAGCTCGCCGCGCCTGACGTTCTGGCCTTCCTTGAACAGCAGCTGGGTCAACGGACCCGAAACCTGCGGCCGCACGCGCACGGTCGCCTGCGGCACGACCGTGCCGAGCGCCTCGATGTTGACCGGGATGCTCGCCGCTTCGGCGACGGCGAAGCCCACCGTCGTGGCGGCGCCGCGGCGGCCACCGGGACCGCCCGCCCCGGGACCGCCCGGCCCACCGGGCGCCGCCGCGCCGCCGGGCCCGCGGGCGGCGGTGGTGTCCGCCGGCCGCGTCAGGTCCCGGGCCAGCCACGCCAGCCCCGCCGCCAGCAGCAGCGCGATGGTGGTACCGATCAGGGAGGCGCGGCGGCTCAGGCGCTTGCGGGGCGGTGGGCCCGGCACGGGCCGCTGCGGCTGCTCGAAATACGCGGGGGCTCGGCCGGCGGCACGGGCGGCGGTGTGGGCATCTCTATCCTTGTGGTCCGTCTCGGGCGGGGCAAAACCCGCAGCGGCAGAGCTTGCCAGACTGCAGGCAGCCGCCGCGCCGGTTCCCGGCGCGTGCGCCTGTAGGCGCTTTCCTGCCGGGTTGCGGTGAGGATGCCACGGCCACGCGACGGTTTCACGCCCGCATTGTTTCGGGCAGGTGAAGTTGCTTGACGCGCTTCAGGGCAGGGGGAGCGGCTTGCCTTCGGCGGACGCCGGCGCCGGCACGCCCAGCAGCCCGGCGAGCGTCGGGGCGATGTCCGCCACCTCGACGTGCGTGGCGACCTGCCCGGCTTCACCCAGCGCGGGCCCCACACCAGATCGGCACGTGGGTGTCGTACGGATGCGGTGAGCCGTGGGTGGCGACGGAGGAACCGGCCATCCAGTTGGGGCGCAGCACGTACTGCACGTCGCCCGAAACCTCGGGGTGCCAGCTGCGGCGCATGGCCGCGAAGAACGGGGCGCCGGCCCGGCTGCCGCTCTCCAGTTCACGCCGCGTGTAGGCGGCGCCGATCCCGGGCTCCAGCACGACGAGGTCGCGCGCGGCGGTGGCCACGGCGTCGAAGTCGAGCCGGCGTTCGGCCACCAGCTTGCGGTCCAGCACGAGCGCGGACGCCGAGATGAAAGGCAGCAGCTTCGGCACGCCGAACCGCTTCTCCAATTCGCCGTTCACCTTGGCCAGCAACGCGATCGTCGAGACGCGGCCCGCGTCGAGGCCGCGCGAGCGGCTGACCTCCGGCGCCGGCATGAAGCCATGGTCGGCCGACAGCACGGCGACGTAGTTGTCGCGGCCGACGGTGGCGTCCGGTCCTTGAAGAAGGCCTCCAGCAGGCGGTCGAGCTGCAGCAGGTGGTCGTGCGACAGGCGCGACTCGGCGCTCCAGCGGTGGTTGACGTAGTCGTGCCCGGACAGGCTGACCGAAAGGATGTCGGGCGCGTCGTCGCGACCGAGCTCTTCGCCGGCGATCGCGGCCCGCGCGAAGTCGAGCGTCAGCGCATCGACGAACGGGCTGCGCAGCAAGGCGGCGTAGAACGGCTGCCCCGGCGACGCATCGGCCGCACCCATCGTCATCGGCAGCTTGCCGCCACCGGCGCCGTACCACGGCTGGTTGTCGGGCACCGACGCGGCATAGGCGGGCTCGGGCAGCAGCGGCTTCCACTCCGCCTTGAAGTAGCGGTCGGCCGGGCGGGCGCGGTTGAACGCCTCGGCCCACGCCGGATGGCGCTGCATGTAGTGGCTGCTCGACGCGAACTCGCCGGTCTCGTCCATGTACATGTACGCGGTGCCCGCGCGGCCGGCCGGCAGGATCGCGCCGCGGTCCTTGCCGGAGATGCCGATCACCTTGGACTTCGGGTCGACGCGGCGCAGCACGTCGCCCAGCTTTCGGCCCGCAGGTTGCGCGGGCTCGTGCCGTCCAGCGGGTCGGTCTTGTTGTCGATGTAGGCCGCCGTGGCGTCGCCGGTGCAGTACACCTGCGCGCCGGTGTGCACGTCGCGCCAGTCGTTGCCGATGACGCCGGTGCGGTGCGGATAGGCGCCCGTCAGCAGCGTCGCATGGCCGGCGGCCGTGACGGTGAACGCGTGACCGTAGTGCGCCTCGCTGAACCACGCGCCGCGCTGCAGGAAGCGCGCGAAGCCGTCGGGCGCGAGCTGGTCGCGGTAGCCCGTCACCTGCCGCTGCGGCAGTCCGTCGATGACGATCAGCACCACCAGCCCGGGCTTGGGCGGCGGCGCCAGCACCGCGCACGAGCCGAGCGCGAGGACGACGAGTAGCGCGGCGGCGCCGCGCAGGAGCGAACGCACCGGCATGCGGATCAGCGGGTGATGACGACCAGCACGCTGCACGGCGCGTGCTCGATCAACGCGCCCGAGATGGAGCCGCGCCACCAGCGCGCCGCCCAGCTGTCGAGGTGCTTGTGGCCGACGACGATGAGGTCGGCCTCGATCCTGCGGGCGTACTTGGTGATCTCGTCAATGGCTTCGCCGGTGACCACCTCGCCCTGCGCCGTGAGCCCCGTGGTTTCCAGGCGGCGCAGGCCGTCTTCGAGCACGCCACGGTACTTCTTCTTCTCGCGCTCCTCGAGTTCGACGTCGTAGACACCGCCTTCGAGGCCGACGAAGCTCATGGCCGACGGCATCACGGCCACGAGGTGCAGCTCGGCGTGGCTCCAGTTGCACATCTCGCCGCAATCCAGCAGGGCCTTCTGCCCCGCATCGGAACCGTCGTACGCCACCGGGATCTTCTTGTACATGTGCAGCGCCCCCAAGGACTTGCCGCGGCCCCGTGCCCCGGCTGCCCTAGCATAGACGCGGATGCAAGTCAGGGGCAACCGCGGGCATGGGCATTTTCCCTGAGGCGCGCGCAGCGGCGGCGGGTCGAGCGGGATGCATTCGAACGCGCCGAAGGACGGCGCTTCGCGCGGCCAGCGGCTGCGTCGCGCAGTGGCAGTGCACCATCGACGAGCACGCGCACGGCGCGCGCCACGCCGGCGTGCGTGATCCACAGCGCGTCGCGGCCGGCGTCGCAGGCTTCGGCCAGCGCCTGCGCCACGCGCGCCAGCAGGTCGTCCACGCTCTCGCCGCCACCGCAGCGGTGGTTGGCGAAGTCGGCGGTCCACGCGTCGATGGCGGCGTGGCCGATCGCGTCCCGTGCGTCCTTCCCGGCGCCGAAGTTCATTTCGGCCAGGCGGGCATCGCGCGCAGCGGGCAGGTCGGGGCGCAGCACGGCCAGCGCATCCGCGAGGGCGGTGCAGCGGCGGCGCGGTGACGTGAAGACGACAAGGCCCGGCGGAAGCGCTGAGGCCAGCGCAGCGGCAGCTTCCAGCGTGTGCGCGGCGTCGGCCTCGATCTCGCCGGCGCCATAGCAGGTTCCCGGCGCCACCAGCGGCCGCGCATGCCGGGCCAGCCAGAGCTTCACGCGCGGCCGAGCGCGAGCGCCACGCCCGGGTAGCACGCGATCTCGCACACCTGCTGCGTGGCGCCGAGGCAATCGCCGGTGAAGCCTTGGAGGCGGCGGCGGAACCAGCGCGCCATCACGCCAAAGGCCAGCGCGGAAGCGGCAAGCGGCGCCGCGAGGAAGACGATCCCCTGCCACCAGGCAACCGCACCCAGCGCCAGGACGGTCCGGCCAGCGCGACCGCGAGCGCCCCGCCGCTGATCGCATCCGCCAGCGGCTTCGACTTGGAACCGGCCGCGTCGCCCACGTGCGGCAGCCAGCGCACCAGCAACAACGGCCGCGCGCGACAGCACGTGCGCCAGCACCAGGCCGGCGCACAGCGCCGACGCATCGACGGCGCCCAGCAAAGCCAGCAGCGACAGCTTGGCCGCGAGCGTCAGCGCCAGCGCCAGTGCACCGAATGCGCCGACGCGCGAGTCCTTCATGATCTCCAGCGCGCGTTGCCGGTCGAGCGAACCGCCCAGCCATCGGCCACGTCGGCCATGCCGTCCTCGTGCAGCGCACCGGTGAGCAGCACGGTCGCCACGGTGCAGAACACCGCAGCCACCCCGGCGGCCAGCGGCGATGGCGGCAGCAGCGCCAGCAAGCCGCCGGCCACTGCCGCCGCGACCGCACCCACCAGCAGGCCGATGGCGGGAAAGTGCGCGGCGCTCGCGCGCAACATCGCCGGGCTGTAGCCGACCCAGTCCGCGAGCCGGCCCGTCACCGGGATGCGCGTGAAAAACTGCAGCGCCAGCAGGAAGTGCCGCACCGCGCTCAAGCACCCTCCCGGTCCGCCACGCCGGCCGACTCGAAGCTGGCCATGTCGCAGAGCAGCGCGCACGCCGAGGCCAGCAGCGGCCGCCAGCCAGCGCGGCTCCGGAGCCTTCGCCCAGCCGCAGTTCGAGGTCGAGCAAGGCGCGGGCCGGCGTCGCCGCGTCGGGGCCGAGTTCACGCAGCATGCGGGCGTGGCCCGATTCGGCCGACACGTGCGAGAACACGCAGCGCTGCGTGACGTGCGGCGCGAGCCGCGCGGCCACGAGCACGGCGGCGCTGGTGATGAAGCCGTCGACCACGATGATGCGGCGCTGCGCCGCCGCCTCCAGCACGGCGCCGACGAGCGTGGCGATCTCGAAGCCGCCGAACGCGGCCAGCGCGTCCAGCGGCGCGACCGCCGCCTCGTGCCGCCGCAGCACCTGCTGCAGCACGGCGCGCTTGCGCTCCATGCCCGCGGCATCGAGGCCGGTGCCGGCGCCGACGCAATCGGCCAGCGGCACGCCGGTGAGCCGCGCCATCAGGAGCGCCGAGGCCGAGGTGTTGCCGATGCCCATCTCGCCGAGCAGCAAGGCGTTGCCGGGCAGGTCGCGCACGATCCCGCGGCCGTTCGCAATGGCTTGCGCGCACTGCGCGGGCGTCATCGCGGCGCCTTCGAGGCAGTCCGCCGTGCCCGGCGCGATGCGGCGCAGCAGCAGGCCCGCGCGCGGCGCGAAGTCGTGGCGCACGCCGCAGTCGGCGACGGTCAATGCCAGCCCGTGCTGGCGCGCCAGCACGCTGACCGCGGCGCCGCCGGCCGGGAAGTTCTCGACCATCTGCCAGGTCACGTCCGACGGATAGGCCGACACCCCGCGCGCGGCCAGGCCGTGGTCGGCCGCGCAGACCAGCAGTTGCGGCGCCTGCAGGCGCGGGCTTTCGGTGCCGAGCACCAGGCCGGCCTGCAGCGCCAGCGTCTCGATGCGCCCCAGCGCGCCGAGCGGCTTGGTCTTGCGGTCCAGCTTGTGCTGCAGGCGCGCGGCGAGCGCGGGGTCGGCGATGTCGCCGATGGCGGGAATCAGGTCGGGATGCATGTCAGTCACAGGCGATCAGCCCCGGCAGCACGCCGGCGGCGAAGTGGGAATCGATGAAATCGGCGAGGCCGTCGAACACGTCGTCGAGCGTCGGCACGGCGGCGCCGAACAGCGCGTGCAGCACGGCGGGGTCTTCGAACAGGCCATGCAGGTAGACGCCGAGGACGTTGCCGTCGGCGTTCTGCCAGCCGAGCCCGTTCGGCAGCACCGGGCGTCCGGCTGCCATCGCGGCATGCTGCCGCGTGACGCCATGGCGGATCTCGTAGCCCCGCACGCGCAGGCCGGACAGCGCGGACCACGCGCCCGTCAGCTCGCCGAAGGCGGTGTCGCTGCGGCGCACGGTCTTGGCGATCTCGAACTGCGTCACCGGGGGCAGCAGGCCCAGCCCGGGCCCGTTGCCGTCGATGGCATGCGGATCGACCAGCGCCTCGCCCAGCACCTGCAGGCCGCCGCAGATGCCGAGCACCGGCCGGCCTTGCGCGGCGTGCTGCGCGACGGCGCGGTCCGGCCCTGCGCGCGCAGCCGGGCGAGGTCGCCGCTGGTGTGCTTGGAGCCGGGCAGGATCACCCAGTCGGCGCCGTCCAGGCCGGCCGGCGTGCGCACCCAACGCAGGCGCAGGCCGGGCACGTTGTTCAGCGGCTGGAACTCGTCGAGGTTGCTGATGCGCGGCCAGGCGACGATGGCGACCGTGAGGCCCGAACCTTCACGTCCGCGTGACGACGTGTCGTACACGCCGTCTTCCTCGGGCAGCCCGTGGTCGCGCCACATCGGCAGCGTGGCCACCAGCGGCACGCCGGTCAAGCGCTCGAGCTGCTGCGGGCCCGGCGCCAGCAGGCCGGCGTCGCCACGGAACTTGTTGAAGACGAAGCCGTGCAGCAAGGCGCGGTCTTCCGGCGGCAGCAGCGCCCAGTGCCGTACAGGTGGGCGAAGGCGCCGCCGCGGTCGATGTCGGTCACCAGCAGGCAGCGCGCGCCGGCATGCCGCGCGACACGCATGTTGACGTAGTCGCTGTCGGCGAGGTTGATCTCGGCGGGCGAGCCGGCGCCTTCGATCACCACGACGTCGTTCTCCGCGCGCAAGGCGTCCAGCGCCGCGGCGGCCCGCGGCCACACGTGGGCACTGCGCTCGCGCCAGGCCATGGCGGTGAGCTCCGGGTTGACCTGCCCGAACAGCACCACCTGCTGTGCGTGTCGCGCTCCGGCTTGAGCAGCACCGGGTTCATGCGGACCTCGGGCACCGCGCGGGCGGCGAGCGCCCGGAAGTACTGCGCGCTGCCGATCTCGCCGCCTTCGACCACGCGGGCGTTGTTGCTCATGTTCTGCGCCTTGAACGGCGCCACCTTCAGCCCCCGGCGCGCGTACCAGCGGCACAGCGCGGTGGCCAGCCAGCTCTTGCCGGCGCCGCTGGTGGTGCCCAGACCATGACGCAGCGGGCGGTCATGCGGCCCACCCGCGCAGCATGAGCGCGGCGAGGGCGAACCCCGCCATGGTGGCCACCGCGCGCCCCGCCAGCCCCTGCGCGCGCCACGCATCGTCGGCGCCCGGCGCCGGGGCATCGCCATTGAGCGCGTAGACACCGGGCTTGCGCAGTGCAACGCCGAGGGCCAGCGCCATGGCCGCCATCGGCCAGCCGCTGTTGGGCGATGGCGTGCGCCGCGCCTGCCCGCGCAACGCGCGCCATGCGAAGCCGCGCTGCACGACGGCGATCGCCAGCGCCGACAGGCGCGCCGGCGCCCACGAGAGCACGTCGTCCGCGCGCGCCGCCCACTTGCCGGCCCATTCCCAGACGCGGCCGCCGCGTTCGCCGCGGTAGCCCCACATCGCGTCCGCGGTGTTCGCGAAGCGGTACAGGGCGGCGCCGGGCAGTCCGAGCAGCACGAACCAGAACACGGGCGCCACGGCCGAGTCGTTCAGGTTCTCGGCCAGCGATTCGATCGCGCTTTCGCGGACCGCCGATTCGTCGAGCGTGGCGACGTCGCGGCTGACGAGCCGCGCGAGCTGCGTGCGGCCCGCTGCCAGCGAGTCGCCGAGCGCGCTTCCTCGACGGCCGCCGTTTCGTCGGCAAGCATGCGCCACGCCAGCAACGGCTTCAGCGCGAGGCCGGTGAGCAAGGCTGCGGCCCAGGCCGGCAGTTGCAGCAGCACATGCTGCAGCGCGTACGCCGCCGCAGTCACGACCAGCGCGCCGGCGAGCCATGCCGCGCTGCCGAGCGCGAACGTGATGGCGGGCCGCGACGCGCGCTCGCCCGAGGCAGGGGCGATGCGGCGCCCCGCTGCATCGAGGTAAGCCCCCATCCAGACCACGGGATGCCAGCGTGCCGCCGGCTCGCCGAACCAGCGGTCGACCGCGAGGGCGACTGCGAGTGCCGCGGCGCAAGCGAAGTCATCCATCCGTGCGGCTCCTTCAGTCGATGGTGGGCAAGGCGACCCAGCGGCCGTCGAGCGCATGCACCCGCAGGCGCCCGTCGAACACGCGCGCCAGGGCCGCATGGGTGGCGGGGTCGGCGCACGCGCCATGGTGCATCACGCGGCCGGCGGACATCACGACGAGGTCGTCGGCCTGCAGCGCGATCGTCATCTCGTGCAGCACGCTGACCACCGTGCGCCCGGCGGCGACCAGCGCGCGCACCTGCGCCAGCCAGTCGCCCCGGGTGCGGCGGATCGAGGTTGGCCAACGGCTCGTCCATCAGCAGCACGTCCGACTGCACGGCCAGCGCGCGCGCGAGCAGCACGCGCTGCCGTTCCCCGCCCGAGAGGCGGCCGAGCAGGCGCGCGCGCCAGTCCCAGCCTGCGTCGCGCGCAGCGCTTCTTCCACCGCGGCATGGTCGGCCGCGCCCGGCGGCGCCAGCCAGCCGCGGTGCGGCAGGCGCCCGAGCATCGCCACGTCGTACACGGTGAGGTCGTCCGCCGCGGTCTCCGCCTGGCCAAGCCAGGCCAGCGCGCGGGCCCGCTCGCGCGGCGGCGGCCGCGCCGACCGCCCTGCCCTGCAGCGATGCCCGGCCGCCGTGCGGCAGCAGACCGGCCAGCGCCCGCAGCAAGGTCGATTTGCCCGCGCCGTTGGGCCCGACGATGCTGGTCCAGCGGCCCGCCGGCAAGTCCAGATCGATGGCGTGCAGCACCTCGCGGCGGTCGGCCCCGCTGCCGAGCGCGGCGGTCAAGCCCCGGGCGGAGAGCGCGATGCCGGTCATGCGGCGCCCGTCCCGCGCCGGCCGCGCCGGTGCATCAGCCACAGCAGGTAGCTGCCGCCCAGCACGGCGGTCAGCACGCCCACCGGCAGTTCCTGCGGCGCCACCAGCCAGCGCGCGAGCAGGTCGGCCGCCATCAGCAGCAGGCCGCCCATGAGCGCCGCCAGCACCACCAGCCGGCCGTGCGGCACCGGCGCGATGGAACGCACCAGGTGCGGCGCGGCCAGCCCACGAAGGCGATCAGGCCGGTCTGTGCCACGGCGGCGCCGGTGGCCAGCGCGAGCACCGCGACGAGGGTGGCGCGCAATGCGCCCAGCGGCAGGCCGAGGCTGGCCGCCGTGGACTCGCCGAGGGCGAGGCCATCGAGCATCCGTCCGGTCGCCCATGCCACCGCGAGCAGCGGCGGCAGCAGGCCGAGCATGACCCCGGCCGCGCCCCAGTCCACGAAGCCGGTGGTGCCGAGCATGAAGGCCTGCATCGCCTGCAGGATGTCGGGCGCGGCCAGCGTGGCGACGTCGCGCGCCGCGCCCAGCACCACGCCGACGATCACGCCCGCCAGCAGCAGCCGCAGCGTGTGCAGCACGCCGTTGGCCAGCGCCAGCGTCAGCAGCACGCCGGCGACGGCGCCCACGAAGGCCGCGCCGGTGAGCCCCACGCGCAGCAGCCACGCGCCCGCGAACGGGGACGCACCCGAGAACGCGAGCACCAGCGCCACCGCCAGCGCCGCGCCCGACGCGCTGCCGAGCAGGTACGGGTCGGCCAGCGGATTGCGGAACAGGCCCTGCGCGACCGCGCCCGCGAGCCCGAGCAGCGCGCCGGCCGCCCGGGCGCCGAGCGTGCGCGGCAGCCGGATGTCCCGCACGATGCGCCACGCGACTTCATCGTGCCGCGCGGCCCACACGCTCTCGAACCCGGTGCTGCCGATGCCGGCGCCCACCACCAGCAGGCCGGCCGCGGCCACGAGCAGCAGGAGCCCGAGCACGAAGCCGCGCCGGTCGCGCTGCAGGCTCATGGGCCTGCTTTCGCCGCCGCAGCAGCGCACGAGCAACCGGGCAGCTTCGGCCATGCGCGGACCAGGCCGCATCAGCACGTCGGACTCGTCGGCGTTGTAGACGCACAGGCGCCCTTGCCGCAGCGCGCGCAGGCTGGACCAGCCGGGCCGCTGCGCCATGCCGGTCGCGTTCAGCTCGCCGACCATGATCACGTCGGGATCGGCGCGCACGACGAACTCGGGGTTGATGCGCGGGAACATGCCCAGCTCCGGGCCCACCACGTTGCGCGCGCCGAGCCGCTGCAGCAACTCACCGAGGAAGGAGTTGGCGCCCGCGGCATACGGTCCGCGGCTGACCTCGAAGTAGACACGGGTGCCGCGCGCGGCGGGCGGCACCGAGCGCGCGGCGGCCGCGACACCCGCGTCGATCTCGCGCCAGACGCGCTGCGCGTCGGCCACGCCGAGCACGCGCCCGAGCACGTCGAGCACGCGGCGGACATCGGCCGCATCGTTCTGCTCCAGCGCCACCACCTTCAGGCCGAGCGCTTCCAGCTGCGGGATGCCGCGCGCGGATTTCGAGAGCAGCACGACGTCGGGCCGCAGGGCCACCACCGCCTCGATGTTGGGGTCGATGCCGCCGCCCACCTGCGGCAGCGCGCGCACCGGCGCCGGATGGTTGGAATAGCGATCGATGCCCACGAGCCGGGCGCAGGCGCCGAGCTCGCAGACGGCCTCCGTCAGCGAAGGCATCAGGCTGACGATGCGCCGCGGCGAGGCGTCGAGCGTGACCAGGACGCCGCGGTCGTCCTGCACCTGCACGGCCGCCAACGATCCGGCGGACGCCAGCGCCAACGCGCATGCAAGCAGCCACGCCCTCATGCCGGCCCCTTCAGCACCAGCGGCAGCCCGGCCGCCATCAGCGTGACGCGCTCGCAGGCGAGCGCCGCCTGCTGGTTCAGGCGGCCGAGCGCATCGACGAAGGCGCGCGTCTCCGAACCCATCGGAATCACGCCGAGCCCGATCTCGTTGCTGACCAGCACCAGCGGCCCGGCCGCGGCGGCCACCGCCTGCGCCACGACGGCGCCGGCCGGCGCCGGTTCGCCTGCGGCGCAGCGCCCGCCGCGGGCATCAGGCGCGCCGTCAGCCACAGCGTGAGGCAGTCCACCACGACCAGCGTGGCGGCGTCGCCATGGGCGCCGATGGCCTGCGCGAGCGCCAGCGGCTCCTCGACGGTCTGCATGGCCGGCACGCGCACCGAGCGGTCGCGGCGGTGCCGCGCTATGCGTTCGCGCATCTCGTCGTCCCAGGCCTGCGCGGTGGCGATGTACACGGCCCGGTGCGCGGGCGAGCGCGCCAGCCACGCGGCGGCCAGCGCTTCGGCGCGCGCGGTCTTGCCGCTCTTCTGGCCGCCCAGATCAGCTCGCTGCGGGCGACGGCGAGTTCAGCCATGCGCGCGGCTCCAGTCCAGCACGATGCGGTGCAACTGCTCCACGCCGTCGGTCAACGCCGCCGGACCCGGCTGCAGGATGTCGGCGGACTTGATCTCGAACAGTTGCCTGGCGCGGACCGCGGCTACATGGCCCCAGCCCTCGCGCGCCGCCACCTTCTCGGGCCGGAACTTCTTGCCGCACCAGGAGCCGACGATGATGTCCGGATCGCGGCGGACGATCTCGCCGCGGTCCGCGATGATGCGGTCCTTGCCCATCGCCTGCACGGCGAGTTCCGGAAACACGTCGTCGGCGCCGGCGATGCCGGCCAGCTCCGAGACCCAGCGGATCGCGCTGATGGCGGGCTCGTCCCATTCCTCGAAATAGATCTTGGGGCGGCGCGGCAGCGCGCGCCCCGCGGCCTCGATCGCGGAAAGGCGCTCGCGCATGCCTTCCAGCAGCCGCAGGCCGTCGTCGGCGCGGCCGACCATCGCCGCCACCGGTACAGCATGGCGAAGATCTCCTCCACGCTGCGCTGGTTGAAGATGGTGACCTGCACGCCCTTGCGCACCAGTTCGGCGGCGATGTCGGCCTGCAGGTCGGAAAAGCCGAACACGCAGTCCGGCCGCAGTTCCGGGACTTTGTCGATCTTCGCGGAAAGGAAGGCGCTGACCTTCGGCTTCTCTTCGCGGGCGCGGCGCGGACGCACCGTGTAGCCCGAGATACCGACGATGCGCGCCTCCTCGCCCAGCAGGTACAGCCATTCCGTCGCCTCCTCGGTCAGGCAGACGATGCGGCGCGGGCCGCGCGGAATGGCCGCGGGCGTCACGGCGTCAGAACCCCACCCGCACGGAGGCGGTGAAGGCGCGGCCGGTTTCCGGATAGATCGCGTCGGGCTGGCCGGCGGTGCAGCGGAACGCCTGCGTGTAGTGCTTTGCGGTCGAACAGGTTGCTCACGCCCAGCGCGAACTCCGCCTGCTTCCACTGGTAGGCATAGCGCAGGTCGGCGGTGGTGTACGAAGGCATGCTGCAGGCGTTGGCGAAGTCCGGATGCTGCGACGATACCCAGTTCACGCCGCCGCTGAGGCGGTGGCCCGCCAGCGGGGTCCAGTCGGCGCGCACGGCGGCCGCCTGGCGCGGCACCAGCGGTACGTCGTTGCCCGCGTACGGGCCGGCGCGGAACTTCGCCTCGCGCCAGGCGAAGTGCAGCCGGACGCCGAGCGCCGCCGACAGCGCATGGCGCGCGTCGAGTTCCACGCCCTGCCGCCGCGTCGGGTCGAAGTTGACGTTGGCGCCGGTCGGGCCGAACGGGCCGACGCCGCTCGGGTCGTAGCCGATCTCGTCGGTGAGGCGGCTGTGGTACAGGCGCACGTCCACCTTCGTCCGGTCGCCGTCGTAGCGCGTGCCGAGTTCGATGTCGCGCGAGGTCTGCGGCTTCAGCGCCAGGCCCGGCGTGGTGAAGCTGAACTCGTCGACGTTGGCGAGGCGGAAGCTGCGGCCGGCCCGCGCATACGCGGTCCACGCGCCGCCCGGGGGCTGGCTCACGCCCAGCTCCCACGCGTGCTGGTCGTCGTCGAGCGTGACGCCGCCCGCGACCTTGTGCACGTCTTCGCTGCGAACGCCCGCCGACAGGCGCGTGCCGCCGGGCAGCACCACGTCGTCCTTCAGGTAGATGCCGCGGGTGCGCTGCGTCGCGGTCGATCCGAAGGCGCCGAGCACGTCGCGCCGCCAGTCGTGCCAGTCGACGCCGGCGATGAAGATGTTGGTGACGTTGCCGAAGCGGCGCTCGTTGCGCCCTCGGATGCCCGGAAGTCGGCCTCGATGTCGTAGTCGTAGGCGAAGCCGGCGTTCAGGCTGCGCAGTTCGCGGGTGCGCGTGCCGGCGTCGAACGCGAGCTCCCAGCCAGCGACTTCGGCACGCCCGAAGACGGCGGCGCGCTCGTTGCGCAGCGAGGCGGTGTCGTTGGGCGTGACGCTCTGGCGCGGGTCGGCGTCGTACTGCGCGGTGCTGAGGCCGCCCGGCAGGCGCGCGTCGAGTTCGTCGCGCGACACGCGCGCGCCAAGGCGCAGCCAGGAGTTGCTCCACTGGCCGGTGACGCCGGCGGCGTCGATGTCCGAGGCGGAGTTCTGCCGCCAGCCGTCTTCGCGCCGCTTCTGCACGTCGGCGTCGAAGGTGAAGCCGCCCGCATTCACGGTGACGCCCGCACGGCCTTCACGCAGGCCATTGCTGCCGGCGGCGCCGTACACGGTCCCGCCGTTCGGCCGCTGGCGACCGCTGCCGGCGCGCGTGGTGATGACGATCACGCCGCCGGTGGCGCCTTCACCGTACAGCACGGCGCCGTTGCCGCGCAGCACCTCGATGCGCTCCACCGAGTCGATGGGAATGCCGGCGATGCGGGTGCCGCTCAGGTCCGCTTCCGAGACGCGCACGCCGTCGATCACGATCACCTGGTTGTTGTCGGCGGTGGCGCCGAAGCCGCGCAGGTCGAGCTGGGTCTCGCCGCCGCCGTACAGGTCCTTGCGGCCCGGCACGCCGAGAAGGCGGCTGATGGCCTCGTTGACGGTGGTGGCGCCGCTGGCGCGGATCTCCTCCGCGGTGATCACGCTCACGCCGACGGGCAGCGATTGCGTGTTCTCGGAAAAGCGCGTGGCGGTGACGCGGTTCTCGGGCAGCGTGGCGGACTGCGCGAGCAGCGTGGAGGAAGCGAGGGATGCGGCGGCGGCCACCGGGGCGCGCGCACGCAGGCGATGCAAGGACGTTGTCATTTTGGAAAAGGGAACCCGTCTTCAAAACCCCGGCCGGCTTCCCCGCCGGCACCACAGGCATCACGGCCGCACGCAGGCGTGCAGCCACCTCGTTGGCCGGTATCCGGGCTGGCGGAAGAACTTCCATCGCCTTCCCGGGCGCGCTGTTTCAGGCGCGCCCAGTGGCTTGCGAGGATGGAAGCGGCGCGCGGACCCGTGAGGGCCCGTGCGCCTCCGCTTACCGTTGCGGGGGCAGCGCAGGTTGGCGTGCGGCGCGGCGGGTGCGTTGCACCCGTGCGCCGGCCGGCCTCCTGCTTCCCGTTGAACTGCGGCATGCGAACCACACCGCGAGCACCAACACCTTGATTCTAGATGTGTTTTTGCGCGTATCCCTACAATGGGACCGATGGCCAGTGGCTCCCCCATCGACCCCCTCGTCGACCGCGTCGAACGCCTGCTCGTGCGCTACGAGGAACTGCAGCGCACCAACACGCTGCTGGCCGAACAGGTGGAGCTGCTCACGCAGGAACGCGATTCGCTCAAGTCGCGCCTGTCCGCGGCCCGCGCCCGCGTCGACGCCCTGCTCGAACGCCTGCCCGACCTGAACACCCCCGCATGAAGCAGCTCGAAGTGCAGATCATGGGCCAGAGCTACCTGCTCGGATGCCCCGAAGGCGGCGAGCAGCGGCTGCTGGAAGCGGTGGAGAAGGTCGACACCGCCATGTGCAAGATCCGCGACGCCGGCAAGGTCAAGGCGCGCGACCGCATCGCGGTGCTGGCCGCGCTCAACCTCGCCTTCGACGTCGCCGACCGCGCCCCCGCGCCGCCGGTGCTGCAGGCCACCAGCTTCGCGAGCAACGACGGCACCGTCACGGCGCTGCGCGACCTCGGCGAAGACGTGCGGCTCGCGCAACTGATGGTGCGGCTGGACCAGGCGCTGGCGGACGACGGCCGGCTCATTTAGGGCCCCGTGGCCCGTTGAGCACAAGCGCAGGACGCCAAGACCCGAATTCCTGCACGGCCTTCACCTTCGGTTTGCACAAACCCTCGCGAATGCGGCCTAGAATGGCTTCGTCTGCAGTGCAACCGGGCTTTATATTTCCTTGAACCAATGCTCTTAGAGCCCGGGCTTGGAACATCGCCTGGCAAGCGTGATCATCTCGCGTCAGATGAACCCAATGCCGGTTGACCTCGCCCACCTGAACCCCGGTTCAGGATGCCGGTCCGGTGGCACTCGCAGACGCCTATTCCGACGGGCTGCCCATGGCAGCCCGTTTTCCTTTCCGATCCATGCCGCTGTTCGACCTGCCCCTTGTCCTCGAATTGGCCGCGCTCGGCCTGTGCACCGGCTTCCTCGCCGGCCTGCTCGGCATCGGCGGCGGCATGATCATGGTGCCGTTCATGCTGATGATCCTCACCGCGCGCGGCTACCCGGCGGAACACGGGCTGAAGATGGCGGTGGCGACGTCGCTGGCCACGATCTGCTTCACCTCCCTGTCGTCGGTGTACGCGCACCACCAGCGCGGCGCGGTGCAGTGGCGGCTGGTGCGGTTGCTCGCGCCCGGCATCCTCGCCGGATCGGTGCTGGGCGCGCAGGTGGCGGTCGGCATGCCGGTCAAGGTCATGAGCATCGTGTTCGCGGTGTTCGTCGCCTTCTCGGCCACGCAGATGCTCCTGAACCGCAAGCCCAAGCCGAGCCGCACGCTGCCGGGCGCCGCCGGCATCTTCGGCGCCGGCGCGGTGATCGGCGGCGTGTCGGCGCTGGTCGGCGCCGGCGGCGCGTTCGTGTCGGTGCCGTTCATGACGTGGTGCAACGTCAAGATCCACGAGGCCGTCGCGACGTCGGCGGCGCTCGGTTTCCCGATCGCGCTGTTCGGCACGGCAGGGTACATCTGGGCCGGGCGCGCGCTGGAGCCGATGCCCGGCGCGTTCGGCTACCTCTACCTCCCCGGGCTGCTCGTGATCTCGCTGGCGAGCGTGACGATGGCGCCGCTCGGCGCGCGCACGGCGCACCGGCTCGACGTGCGCCCCCTGCGCAAGCTGTTTGCAATGATGCTGTACGCACTCGCGGCATACTTCCTCCTGCGCTGACAAGGAGCATGGAAATCGCACGCATCGCATTCATCGGACAACAGGAATTCGGCAAGGCCGTGCTGGAGGCGTTCATTGCGCGTGGCGACGTCATCGCCGGCGTGTTCTGCGCGCCCGACAAGCCGGGCGCCAAGCCCGACGCCCTGCGCGAGGATGCGCTCGCGCTCGGCCTGCCGGTCTTCAGCTTCGCCAGCCTGCGCAGCCCCGAAGCCGTCGCGGCCATGCGGTCGCTCGACGCCGACATCGGCATCATGGCCTACGTGCTGCAGTTCGCGCCGCAGGAGTTCGTGAACATCCCGCGGCACGGCACGATCCAGTTCCACCCGTCGCTGCTGCCGCGGCACCGCGGCCCTTCTTCCATCAGCTGGCCGATCGCGCTCGGCGCGAAGGAAACCGGCGTGACGATCTTCCGCCCCACCGACGGCCTCGACGAAGGCCCCGTCATCCTGCAGAAGGCCTGCGCCATCGGCCCCGACGAAACCCCGGGGGCAGCTCTACTTCAACAAGCTGTTCCCCATGGGCGTGGCGGCGCTGCTCGAAGCCACCGACCTCGTGATCGCCGGCAAGCAGGTCGAGCAGGCACAGGACGAATCGCAGGCCACCTACGAAGGCTGGATGCGCGACGACGAATGCCGCATCCGCTGGGCGGCGCCGGTGGACCACGTGTACGACCCGGTGCGCGGCTGCAATCCGGCGCCCGGCGCGTGGACCGAGATCGGCGGCACGAAGGTGCGCCTGTACGACTGCCGCAAGCACGTGGTCGGCCGCTTCGTGCCGGGCGGACACCAGCCCGGCGACATCGCGGCGATCACGGACACCTCGCTGGTGCTGTGGGCGCAAGGCGGGTTGATCGAGGTGCTGACGCTGCGCCCGGACGGCGCGGGCAAGACGAAGGCCGGCGAGTGGGCCCGCCAGCGCGGCCTGCAGCCGCACGACGAAGCTACTTCGGGCGCGTGGCGCTCTTTCGTGCGACCGGCCTGAGCCCCAGCGTCCGGTGGATCAGCCGGCCGCCGTCCTTCATCAGGAAAGCCTTGAACGCTTGCGCCACCGGCGGCAGCCGCTTGGTGCGCCGGTGCACCACGTACCAGTTCAGCATCAGCGGGAAGCCCTGCACGTCGAGCACCGCCAGGCTGCCGGACTGCAGCTCGCGGCTGATGGTGTGCGCCGACAGGAAGCTCACGCCCATGCCGGCGGCCACCGCCTGCTTGATGGTTTCGGTGCTGCGGATCTCCATCGCGATGTTGACGTCCGGCAGCGCCGCGCCGAAACCTTCGCGCATGGAGTTCCGTGTGTCGGAGCCGTGCTCGCGCACCACGAAAGGCTCGCGCGCGATGCGCGCCACCGCGATGCGCCGCGTGCGCGCGAGCGGGTGGGTGGGCGCCGCGACGATCACGTAGGGGTGCGGCGCGAACGGTTCCGCCACCGTGTCGAGGTCTTCCGGCGGCCGCACCATCACCGCCGCCGGTCGGTCTGGTTCGCATCGAGGCGCGCCAGCAGTTCCTCGCGGTTGCAGACATCGAAGTCGAGCGTGACGCCGGGATGCCGCTGCGCGAATTCGACCAGCAGGCTGGGAAAGAAATAGTCGCCGGCGCTGATCACCGACACCTTCAGCCGCCCGCCGGAAACGCCCTTGAACTGGGCCATCGCCTCCTCGGCCTCCCGGAACTTCTGGATGATCTCGCGGCTGCACCGAAGCAGCTCGGAACCCGGGGGTGTCAGGTGGATCTTCTTGCCCAGTTGCTCGAAGAGCGGCGAGCCAGCGTGTTCCTGGAGCTTGCGCACCTGCGTGGAAACGGCGGGTTGCGTGAGGTGCAGTTCCTCCGCCGCGCGCGAGAAGCTGCCGAGGCGGGCGACCGCCTCGAAGACCTTCAGCTGGCGCAGCGTGGCGTTCTTCATGGCGGCCGGATCATAACTCCCGCGTAATGGAAACGATCAAATACTTTCACTATCCTTGATCGTTCCCGCCGCCTAGAGTGGCCTCATCGAACGTTGCCGAAGGAGACACTCCATGCAAGAGCTGCACGCGGGCGCGCAGGCGAGCCAGACCTACACCGCCGCCCCGGAAGAACTGGGCCTGAGCTGGGAGTGGGACCCTTCCACCTACGGCCCCGGCCGCGAAGGCCTGCGCGCCTATCTCGAGAAGGAACAGCCGCACCTGCTGCGCGCCTACGAAGCCGACTTCCTGCTGGAAGCCGTCGAATCCACCCGCCGGCGCCTCGAGCGCACGCGGTGAAGGTCGCCGTCGTCGGGGCCGGCGCCATCGGCGGCCTCGTCGGCGCGAAGCTGGCGCTCGCCGGGGAAGACGTCACCTGCATCGTGCGGGGCGCCAACCTCGACGCGATCCGCGCCGCGGGGCTCCGGTTGCTGCTGCCCGATGGCAGCGAACAGGTGGCCCGCGAAGTGCGTGCCACGGAAGACTGCGCCACGGCGGGCCCGCAGGACGTCGTGGTGATCGCCGTGAAGGCACACCAGCTGCCGGACCTCGCGCCGCGGCTCGCGCCGCTGATCGGCCCGGACACCTGCATCGTGCCGATGCAGAACGGCGTGCCCTGGTGGTACTTCCACCGGCACGGCGGCAAGCTCGAAGGCACGGTGCTGCGCAGCGTCGATCCCGAAGGCGCGCTGGGCCGCCGGCTGCCGCCGGAGCAGGTCATCGGCTGCGTGGTCTATCCCGCCTCCGAACTCGAAGCACCCGGCGTGGTGCGCCACGTCGAAGGCAACCGGCTGCCGCTCGGCGAACCGGACGGCAGCCGCAGCGAACGCGTCGCGCGCGTCGCCGATGCGTTCACGCGCGCCGGCTTCAAGGCGCCCGTGCTGGACGACATCCGCGGCGAGATCTGGCTCAAGCTGTGGGGCAACCTCACCTTCAACCCGATCAGCGCGCTGGGCCATGCGACGCTCGCGGACATCTGCCGCTACCCGGCGACGCGCGAACTCGCGTCCAGCATGATGCAGGAGGCGGCGGCGGTCGCCGGCCAGCTCGGCGTGCACTTTCGCGTGACGCTCGACCAGCGCATCGCGGGCGCCGAAAAAGTCGGGCACCACAAGACGTCGATGCTGCAGGACATCGAGGCCGGCCGCGCGCCCGAGATCGATGCGCTGGTCGGGTCGGTGCTGGAACTTGCGCGGCTGACGGCAACGCCGACGCCGCACATCGCGGCGGTGCATGCGCTCGTCAAGCTGCTGTCGCACACGATGGCGCAAGGGCGTGGTTACGTGCGCTTGCAGACCCTGACGGCTTGAGTCGGGACAAACCCTAGATGCAAACCTGAATTCGGCAATCTTGACCAACGTCAAGAGTCGCGCAAGCAAGTTGGTCGGACCATCCGTTGCGGCTCGCATATGACGCCATCAACATAGGTGGCGCGGTGGGCACCAACCAGGGAGACAACGCCATGACATCAGCCAAGTTCAGCACCCGGATCACGGCCGCAGCATCGGCCGTTCTGGCCACCGCGGCCCTGCTCGCCGCGCCCGTTGCGCATGCCGCATGGGAGCCCACCAAGCCCGTCGAGTTCATCGTGCCCGCCGGCACGGGCGGCGGCGCCGACCAGATGGCGCGCCTGATCCGGGGGTCGTGGTCAAGCACAACCTCATGAAGCAGCCGCTGGTGGTCGTCAACAAGTCCGGCGGCGCCGGCGCCGAGGGCTTCCTCGACGTCAAGGGCGCCAAGGGCGACCCGCACAAGATCGTCGTGACGCTCTCGAACCTGTTCACCACGCCGCTCGCCACCGGCGTCCCGTTCAACTGGCGCGACCTCACGCCGGTGTCGATGATGGCGCTCGACAACTTCGTGCTGTGGGTCAACAACGAGAACCCGGCCAAGAGCGCGAAGGACTACCTGGACGCCGTGAAGGCCGCGGGCCCGAGCAAGATGAAGATGGGCGGCACCGGCTCCAAGCAGGAGGACCAGATCCTCACCGTGGGCATCGAGAAGGCCACGGGCACCAAGTTCATCTACGTGCCGTTCCGCGGCGGCGGCGACGTCGCCGTGCAGCTGGTGGGCAAGCACGTCGACTCCAGCGTCAACAACCCGATCGAAGCCGTGGCGCAATGGCGCGGCGGGCAGCTGCGGCCGCTGTGCGTGTTCGACGAGAAGCGCATGCCCTACCCCACGAAGATCACGGCCACGCAGGCCTGGGCCGACGTGCCGACCTGCAAGGAAGCGGGCGTGCCCACCACCTACACCATGCTGCGCGGCATCTTCATGCCGGCCGGCGTGACCAAGGAACAGACCGACTTCTACGTGGCCCTGCTCAAGAAGGTGCGCGAGACGCCCGAGTGGAAGGACTACATGGAGAAGGGCGCGTTCAACCAGACGGCCATGGACGGCGAGAACTTCAACAAGTGGCTGGGCGCCGCCGAACAGCAGCACCGCGTGCTGATGAAGGAAGCCGGCTTCATCGCGAACTGACGCCATGGAGCTGCAACACGAATCCGCGGCCGAGCGCCGCGGCGTGCCCACCTTCGCGATCGAGGCGCTGGTGGCGGGCCTGGTGCTGGTCCCGGCCTGACGGTCATCTACGGCAGCCGCAAGCTCGGCTCCGGCTGGACGAGCGACGGCCCCGGCGCCGGCTACTTCCCCTTCTACATCGGCCTGATCCTCTGCATCTCGGCCGTGGGCATCCTGTACCAGAGCCTGTTCGGCAAGAAGCGCAACACCGAGATCTTCGTCGACAGCGAACAGCTCAAGCGCGTGCTGACGGTGTTCGTGCCGGCGCTGGTGTACGTGGCCGCGATCCAGCTGCTCGGGCTGTACGTGGCCTCCGCCATCTACATCACGGCGTTCATGATCGTGCTGGGCAAGTACTCGCGGGTGAAGAGCGTCGTCGTGTCGCTCGTGTTCATCACGCTGTTCTTCCTGATGTTCGAGGTCTGGTTCAAGGTGCCCCTGTACAAGGGCATCCTCAACCCGCTCGGCTTCCTCGGCTACTGACCCCATAACTCCAGAGACAAGGCAGTTTCCATGAACGAGATCAGCGCCCTGTTCCACGGCTTCAGCGTGATCCTGACGCCGATGAACATGCTCCTCATGCTGGTGGGCATCCTGCTCGGGGTGCTGATCGGCGTGCTGCCCGGCACGGGCGGCGCCAACGGGGTGGCCATCCTGCTGCCGTTGACGTTCTCGATGTCGCCCACCTCGGCGATCATCATGCTGTCTTGCATCTACTGGGGGCGCTGTTCGGCGGCGCCATCACCTCCATCCTGTTCAACATCCCGGGCGAGCCGTGGTCGGTGGCGACCACCTTCGATGGCTACCCGATGGCGCAGGAAGGACGCGCCGGCGAGGCGCTGACCGCCGCTTTCACCTCGTCGTTCGTCGGCGCCTTCGTCGCCGTGGTGATGATCACCTTCCTGGCGCCGCTGGTCGCGAAGTTCGCGCTCAAGTTCGGCCCGCCCGAATTCTTCGCCGTCTACCTGCTCACGTTCTGCAGCTTCGTCGGCATGGGCAAGGGCTCGCCCTTCAAGACGCTGGCCTCGATGATGATCGGCTTCGCGCTGGCCACCGTCGGCATGGACACCGTCACCGGCCAGCTGCGCCTGACCTTCGGCATCTCGGAACTGATGCGCGGCTTCGACTTCCTGATCGCGGTGATCGGCCTGTTCGGCATCGGCGAGATCCTGCTGTCGATGGAAGAAGGCCCGGCCTTCTCCGGCAAGACGGCCAAGATCAGCCCGAAGGTGGTGCTGGAAACCTGGAAGAAGCTGCCCGGCTACTGGGCCACCAGCGTGCGCAGTTCACTGGTCGGCATCTGGATGGGCGTCACGCCCGGCGGCGCCACGCCGGCCTCGTTCATGGCTTACGGCCTGGCCAAGAAGATGTCGCGCAACGGCGCGAAGTTCGGCACCGGCGAGATGGAAGGCGTGATCGCGCCCGAGACCGCCGCCCACGCCGCCGGCACCAGCGCCCTGCTCCCGATGCTCACGCTCGGCATCCCCGGCTCGCCCACCGCCGCGGTGCTGCTCGGCGGCCTGCTGATCTGGGGCCTGCAACCCGGCCCGCTGCTGTTCACCGAGCAGAAGGACTTCGTCTGGGGCCTGATCGCCTCCATGTACCGGGCAACCCGGCGGGGCTGATCGTGGTGCTGACCACGGTGCCGCTGTTCGCCTCCATCCTGCGCATCCCGTTCTCGATCATCGCGCCCATCATCGTGGTGATCTGCGCGATCGGCGCGTACACGGTGCACACGGCATTGCTCGACATCTGGCTGATGATGCTGTTCGGCGTGGTCGGCTACGCCTTCAAGAAGCTCGATTACCCGCTGGCGCCGCTGGTGCTGGCGCTGGTGCTCGGCGACAAGGCCGAAGACGCGTTCCGCCAGTCGATGCTGCTGTCGCAGGGCGACCTGTCGATCATGATGTCGAACGGGCTGGTGGGCAGCATCACCGGCCTGCCCTCATCCTGCTGTTCTGGCCGCTGCTCTCGCGCCTGGTCGCCAAGGTGCGGCAACCCAAGCCCAGCGCCTTCGCCGCCGAGCAACCGGTGGACTGAGATGCCGGTCATCGCCCTCACCCGGAAATGGGCTCGCTGGCCAAGGACGTGGCCCTGCGGCTCGCCGAGACGGCCGGCCGGCCGTGATGCGCAACGAGGTCGTCGAGAACGTCGCCGACCGCATGCAGGTCGCGCCCAGCCTGATCCGCCGGCTGCGCGAAGGCAAGGTGGGCCTGGTCGAGCGGCTGTCGATGGACAAGCAGCAGGTCGCCCTCTACAGCGCCGAGGAAGTGCTGGCGCAGGCCACGCGAGGCAACGTCATCCTGCGCGGCTGGGGCGCCACCTGCCTGCTGCGCCCCGTGCAGCACGTGGTGCGCGTGCGTGTCACGCGGCCTCTGGAAAAGCGCGTCGACTGGCTGATGGACCACCTCGGCACCGACGACCGCGACGCCGCCGAAGCGGAAGTGAAGCGCAGCGACGCCGCGCACGCGGCGCGCATGAACGCGCAATTCGGCGTCACCCGGGGCGATCCGCTGCTCTACGACATGGTGCTGAACACCGATCGCGTCTCGGTCGACAGCTGCGTGGCGCAGATCGTGGCGCTTGCGGCGCGGCCCGAGTTCGCCGAAACCGACGCATCGCGCGCCGTGCTGGCCGGGCTTGCGCTGAGCGCCAAGGTGCGCGCGGCGCTCAAGGCCAACGAGTCCACCAGCGACGTCGACGTGCACATCGATTCACGCGACGGCCGCACGGTGCTGTCGGGCATCGTGCTGAACGAGACCGAGCGCATGGAAACGGAACGGGTCGCGACCACCGTGGTGGGCACGGGCCACGTCGACAACCAGCTGCGGCTGATGTCGATCACGCGGCGGTTCACGCATTCGAAGACCTGAAGGCGGGAGCGGATACCCTTGAACGCAGAGGGCGCAGAGGTTTCGCAGAAGTCGCAGAAGGACTTCCGAAAAAGGGAAGGCAGGCTTTTGCGCTTCCTTCTGGATCCTTCCGCGTTTTCTGCGCCCTCTCCGCGCCCTCTGCGTTCAAAGGTTCCCGCTCCCGTTTTCATCGGCGACTAGATCTTCCCCCGCTGCTTGAGACGACTCAGCGTCTCCGCCGAAAGATTGAGATAAGACGCCAGTTCCTTCTTGGGAATCCGGTCGAACAATTCGGGATGCTTGCGCAGGAAACGCTTCACGCGGCCAGGCGCGTCCAGCAGGTGCAGCGTGATGGTGTGCGCCATCACCTCGCTCATGTGGTGCATCACTTCGTATTCGAACGATTGCTTCAGCCCCCGGTGCCTCTCGAGGAAGGCGGCCCAATCGCGCAGCGGCAGCTTGGCGACGCGGGCGCGCGTCACGCACACGATGCTGTAGGGAGCCGGCGTCCCGAGGCGCCATGCGGCGTAGCTGGTTTCGATCTGCCCTTCGTCGGCGAAGCGCAGGATCATTTCCTTGGCCTCCTGGTTGCTCACCACGCGCTTCAAGATGCCTTCGAGGATGAAGTACTGCTCCATCTCGTGCACGCCCCGGTGCAGCAGCGCCTCGCCCTTCTGGCAATCGACCACCACCAGCTGCGGTTCGAGTTCCGCCATCTGGCCCACGCTCATCCCCTTGAGCACCGGGTTGTGCGCCAGCTGCACGCGAATGACGTTGCGCTCGGGATGGTCTTCGATCGATGACATGAAGCAGCGAAATTCCCGAAAGTTGACCGCAGTCAAGAGTGAAAGCAGGGCCCGATTCCTATCATAGCCCGCACACAAACCCGGGCCACGCCATGACCACCGAAACGCTGGAACGCGAAACGATCGACGGCTTCCACCTCGTCATCGACGCACTGAAGCTCAACGACATCGACACCATCTTCGCCCTGCCCGGAATCCCGATCACGGACTTCCTGCGCATCGCGCAGGCCGAGGGCATGAAGGTCATCTCCTTCCGCCACGAACAGCACGCCGGCAACGCCGCCGCGGCCGCCGGCTTCCTCACGCAGAAGCCCGGCATCTGCTTCACGGTATCGGCCCCCGGCTTCCTCAACGGCCTGACGGCGCTGGCGAACGCCACCACCAACTGCTTCCCGATGATCCTCATCTCCGGCTCCAGCGAGCGCGAGATCGTCGACCTGCAGCAAGGCGACTACGAGGAGATGGACCAGCTGGCCATCGCCAAGCCGCTGTGCAAGGCCGCCTTCCGCGTGCTGCACGCCGAAGACATCGGCGTCGGCATCGCGCGCGCCGTGCGCTCCGCGCTGTCGGGCCGCCCCGGCGGCGTCTACCTCGACCTGCCGGCCAAGCTGTTCGCGCAGATCATCGACCGCGACGCCGGCAAGAAGTCCCTGATCAAGGTCGTCGATCCGGCGCCCAAGCAGATCCCCGCCCCCGATGCCGTGGACCGCGCCGTCGCGCTTCTGAAGGGCGCGAAGAAGCCGCTCGTGATCCTCGGCAAGGGCGCCGCCTACGCGCAGTGCGACGCCGAGATCCGCGGCTTCATCGAGAAGAGCGGCATCCCCTACCTGCCGATGTCGATGGCCAAGGGCCTGCTGCCGGACAACCACGGCCAGTCCGCGTCCGCCGCACGTTCCTACGTGCTGGCCGAAGCCGACGTGGTGATGCTGGTCGGCGCGCGCCTGAACTGGCTGCTGTCGCACGGCAAGGGCAAGACCTGGGGCGCGGGCAGCGCCAAGGAGGATGGCGGCAAGCAGTTCATCCAGTCGACATCTCGCCGACCGAGGCCGACAGCAACGTCGCCATCGCCGCGCCGCTGGTGGGCGACATCGGCTCCTGCATCGCCGCGCTGAACGCGAAGCTCGGCTCGGGCTGGCAGAAGCCGCCCGCCGACTGGACGGGCGCGATCTCGGAGCGCAAGGACAAGAACCTGACCAAGATGGCGGAGACGCTGGCGAAGAACCCTTCGCCGATGAACTTCCACAGCGCGCTCAACGTCATCCGCGAAGCGGTCAAGGCGCGGCCGGATGCGATCGTCGTCAACGAAGGCGCCAACACGCTCGACTTCGCGCGCTCCATCGTCGACATGTACGAGCCGCGCAAGCGCCTCGACGTCGGCACCGGGGATCATGGGCATCGGCATGGGCTTCGCCGTCGCCGCCGCCGTCACCACCGGCAAGCCGGTGATCGCGATCGAGGGCGACAGCGCCTTCGGCTTCAGCGGCATGGAGGTCGAAACGATCTGCCGCTACAACCTGCCGATCTGCGTGATCATCTTCAACAACAACGGCATCTACAAGGGCACCGACGTCAACCCGCGCGGCGACGCCATGGCCCCGACGCAGTTCGTGAAGGAAGCCAGGTACGAAATGATGATGCAGGCCTTCGGCGGCGTCGGCGTGCGCGCCGACACGCCCGAGCAGCTCAAGAAGGCGCTCGACGAAGCCGTGAGCTCGGGCAAGCCGACGCTGATCAACGCGATCATCGACGAGACGGCCGGCACGGAAAGCGGCCGCATCACTTCGCTGAATCCGGCGATGGCGAAGAAGAAAACGGCCTGACGGCACAACCCTGTCCCTGTCATTGCGGGCTTGACCCGCAATCCATGCGGCGCCCATGCGGGCATGGATCCCGGGTCAAGCCCGGGATGACAGCCAAAGGGGCGCTCGGGAAATGAATCTGAAACTCTGAAGGAAGCAAAACAATGGGCAAAGCACTCGACGGCGTCAAGATCCTCGACTTCACGCACGTGCAGTCCGGACCCACCTGCACGCAGCTGCTGGCGTGGTTCGGCGCCGACGTGATCAAGGTGGAAAAGGCGGGCGAAGGCGACGCCACGCGCGGCCAGCTGCGCGACATCCCCGACGTCGACAGCCTCTACTTCACGATGCTGAACCACAACAAGCGCTCCATCACCCTCGACACCAAGAGTCCCAAGGGCAAGGAAGTGCTGATCGAGCTGATCAAGCAGTGCGACGTGCTGGTCGAGAACTTCGCGCCCGGCGCGCTCGACCGCATGGGCTTCTCGTGGGAGAAGATCCAGCAGATCAACCCGCGCATGATCGTCGCCTCGGTCAAGGGCTTCGGCCCCGGCCCGTACGAGGACTGCAAGGTCTACGAGAACGTCGCGCAGTGCGCCGGCGGCGCCGCCTCCACCACCGGCTTCGACGACGGCCCGCCGCTCGTCACCGGCGCGCAGATCGGCGACAGCGGCACCGGCCTGCACACCGCCCCGGGCATCGTCGCCGCGCTCTACCAGCGCAACACCACCGGCAAGGGCCAGCGCGTGCTGGCCGCCATGCAGGACGCCGTGCTGAACCTGTGCCGCGTCAAGCTGCGCGACCAGCAGCGCCTGACCGCACCGGCGTCATGCAGGAGTACCCGCAGTTCCCCGACAAGGAGTTCGGCGACGCGGTGCCGCGCGCGGGCAACGCTTCGGGCGGCGGCCAGCCGGGCTGGATCCTGAAGTGCAAGGGCTGGCAGACCGACCCCAATGCCTACATCTACTTCATCACGCAGGCGCCGGTGTGGGGTGCGATCTGCAAGGTGATCGGCGAGGAAGGCTGGATCACCGACCCGAGCTACGCCACGCCCAAGGCGCGCCTGCCGCACCTGAAGACGATCTTCTCGCGCATCGAGGAATGGACCAAGACCAAGACCAAGTTCGAGGCGATGGACATCCTGAACAAGTACGACATTCCGTGCGGCCCGATCCTCTCGATGAAGGAAATCGCCGAGGAACCGTCGCTGCGCGCCACCGGCACGGTGGTCGAGGTCGACCACCCCACGCGCGGCAAGTACCTGACCGTCGGCAACCCGATCAAGCTGTCCGACAGCGCCACCGAAGTGACGCGCTCGCCGCTGCTCGGCGAGCACACCGACGAAGTGCTGGCGATGCTCGGCTACGACGCCGGCCAGATCGCCGAACTGCGCGAAGCCAAGGTCGTTTGATTTTTTCTCAAGGAGCCAAACATGGGCAACTTCCGGGTGACAAGGCGAAAGTCCGCCGTGGTTCTCGACACGGTCAAGCAGTCGGGCCGCGATGCGCTGACGGCACCGGAGGGCAAGCTGGTCTGCGAGGCCTACGGCATTTCGGTGCCGAAGGAAGGCGTCGTCACGAGCGGCGCCGAAGCCTCGAAGATGGCGGGCTCCATGGGCTTCCCGGTGGTGATGAAGATCGTCTCGCCGGACATCCTGCACAAGACGGAGGCGGGCGGCGTGATCGTCGGCGTGAAAAACGCCGACGAGGCCGCCACGGCCTACGAGACGATCATCGCCAACGCGAAGAAGTACAAGGCCGACGCCAACATCCCGGGCGTGCAGGTCCAGCAGATGATCAAGGGCGGCCAGGAAGTGATCGTCGGCGCGATCAGCGACGACAGCTTCGGCAAGCTCGTGGCCTTCGGCCGGGCGGCGTGCTGGTCGAGGTGCTCAAGGACGTCACCTTCCGCCTGGCCCCGGCCACGCAGGAAGATGCCGCCTCCATGATGGACGGCATCCGTGCCGCGGAAATGCTCAAGGGCGTGCGCGGCGGCGATGCGGTGAACCGCGAAGCCGTGCAGGACATCATCGTGCGCGTCAGCCAGCTCGTGAGCGACTTCCCCGAAATCGCCGAGATGGACCTGAACCCGGTGTTCGCCAGCAAGGACAGCGCGATCGCCGCCGACGTGCGCATCGTGGTGAACTTCTCGCCGAAGCCCGCCCGCTTCCGCCCGGAAGAAAAGGACGTCGTCGCGTCCATGAACCGCATCATGAAGCCGAAGGCGGTGGCGGTGGTCGGCGCTTCGAACGAGGCCGGCAAGATCGGCAACTCGGTGATGAAGAACCTCATCAACGGCGGCTACCGGGGCAAGATCTATCCGATCAACCCGAAGGACGCCGAAGTCATGGGCGTGAAGGCGTTCAAGAGCGTCAAGGACGTGCCGGACGAGATCGACGTCGCCGTGTTCGCGGTGCCGGCCAAGTTCGTCGCCAGCGCGCTCAAGGAGTGCGGCGAGAAGAAGATCGCCGGCGCGATCCTGATCCCGTCGGGCTTCGGCGAGACGGGCAACATCGAAGGCCGGGAAGAACTGCAGCGCATCGGACGCGAGTACAACATCCGGCTGATGGGCCCGAACATCTACGGCTTCTACTACACGCCGTCCAACCTGTGCGCCACCTTCTGCACGGCCTACGACGTCAAGGGCTCCACCGCCCTGTCCTCGCAGTCCGGCGGCATCGGCATGGCCATCATCGGCTTCTCGCGCAGCGCCAAGATGGGCGTCTCCGCCATCGTCGGCCTGGGCAACAAGTCGGACATCGACGAAGACGACCTGCTGCTCTTCTTCGAACAGGACGAGAACACCAAGGTCATCGCGCAGCACGCCGAAGACCTGAAGGACGGCCGTGCCTTTGCCGAGGTCGCCAAGCGCGTCTCGAAGAAGAAGCCGGTGATCATGCTCAAGGCCGGCCGCACCGCGATGGGCGCGTCAGCCGCCGCGTCGCACACCGGCGCCCCGGCCGGCAACGACAAGATCTACGAAGACGTGCTCAAGCAGTCGGGCGTGATCCGCGCGCGCAGCCTGCGCCAGATGCTGGAGCTGTCGCGCGGCGTGCCTATCCTGCCGACGCCCAAGGGCGAGAACGTCGTGATCATCACCGGCGCCGGCGGTTCGGGCGTGCTGCTGTCCGACGCCTGCGTCGACAACGGCCTGAAGCTGCTCAAGCCGATGCCCGACGACCTCGACGCCGCTTTCCGCAAGTTCATCCCGCCGTTCGGCGCGGCCGGCAACCCGGTGGACATCACCGGCGGCGAGCCGCCCATCACCTACGTCAACACGGTCAAGCTCGGCACGGAAGACGACCGCGTCCACGCGCTGATCCCGGGCTACTGGCACACGATCGTGACGCCGCCGATGGTCTTCGCCCGCAACATGGTGCAGATCGTCAACGAGATGAAGGAGAAGGGCAAGGTCAAGCCCGTCGTCGCCTCTCTCGCCGGCGACGTCGAAGTCGAGGAAGCCGCCCAGTACCTGTACGAAAACGGCATCCCCGCCTATGCGTATTCCACCGAACTGCCGGTGGAAGTGCTGGGCGCGAAGTACCAGTGGGCCCGCGCCGCGGGCCTGCTGTGAGCGGACGGTGTGGGAAACCGCATCATCCCCATCGCGGCGGCCACGGGGCCGCTGAGGGAGCGCAAGCGCCGGGGCCGAAAGGCCGGCGCGCGGGTGACACGGCGCTGGCCGAGGTGCGCGGGCTGCTCGGCGAGCGGCCGCGCCGCGCCGACCTGCTGATCGAGCACCTGCACCTGCTGCAGGACAGCTTCGGCCACCTCTCGGCGGCGCACCGGCGGCCCCGGCGCAGGAAATGCGGCTCGCGCAATCGGAAGTGTTCGAGGTCGCGAGCTTCTACCACCACTTCGACATCGTGCGCGAAGGCGAAGACGCGCCGCAGGCACTGACCGTGCGCGTGTGCGATGGCCTTTCGTGCGAGATGGCAGGCGCGCAGCAACTGCTGCAGAAGCTGCCCGCGCTGCTCGGGCGCGAAGTGCGCGTGCTCGCCGCGCCCTGCATCGGCCGCTGCGAGCAGGCGCCCGCCGCCGTCGTCGGCCAGAACCCCGTGCCCTGCGCCACCACCCAGAAGGTGGTGGAGGCCGTGCGCACCGAATCCATCGAGCACCATCCCGAAGGCTATGTCGGCCTGTCGCAATACCGTGCCGCGGGCGGCTATGCGCTGCTCGAGCAGTGCCTGCGCGGCCAGCGCGACGCCGAATCGGTGATCGCCACGCTGGAGTCGTCGGGCCTGCGCGGCACGGGCGGCGCCGGTTTCCCGGCCGGCCGCAAATGGCGCATCGTGCGCGCCGAACCCGCGCCGCGCCTGATGGCCGTGAACATCGACGAAGGGGAACCCGGCACCTTCAAGGACCGCGTGTACCTCGAACGCGATCCGCACCGCTTCCTCGAAGGCATGCTGATCGCCGCCTGGGTCGTCGGCGTCGAAGCCATCTACATCTACCTGCGCGACGAATACCACGGCTGCCGCGCGTTGCTGCAGCAGGAGATCGAAAGGCTGCAGGCGAGCCCGCCCTCCGCCGGCCTGCCGCGCATCGAACTGCGGCGCGGGGCCGGCGCGTACATCTGCGGCGAAGAGTCCGCGATGATCGAATCCATCGAAGGCAAGCGCGGCATGCCGCGGCTGCGCCCGCCCTACGTGGCGCAGGTGGGCCTGTTCGGCCGGCCGACGCTGGAACACAACTTCGAGACGCTGTACTGGGTGCGCGAGTTGCTGGAGCGCGGCGCCGACTGGTTCGCGAGCCGGGGCGCCAATGGCCGCAAGGGCCTGCGTTCGTTCTCGGTGTCGGGCCGCGTGAAGAACCCGGGCGTCAAGCTGGCGCCCGCCGGCACGACGATCCGGGGAGCTGATCGACGAGCACTGCGGCGGCATGCTGGACGGGCACAAGTTCTACGGCTACCTGCCGGGCGGCGCCTCGGGCGGCATCCTGCCGGCGAGCATGAACGAGATCCCGCTGGACTTCGACACGCTGCAGCCGTACGGCTGCTTCATCGGGTCGGCGGCGGTCGTCGTGCTGTCGGACAAGGACACGGCGGTCGGCGCGGCGCGCAACCTGATGCGCTTCTTCCGCGAGGAGTCGTGCGGCCAATGCACGCCCTGCCGCGCCGGCACCGCGAAGGCGCTGGCGCTGATCAACGAGCCGCGCTGGAACGTGCCGCTGCTGGCCGAACTGTCGCAGGTGATGCGCGACGCGTCGATCTGCGGCCTGGGCGCGGCGCCGAACCCGGTGGACTGCGTGGTGAAGTATTTTTCGCACGAGCTCAGCTGAATACGGATACCGGACGCAGAGGACGCAAAGGTTACGCAGAGGACGCCAAAGGAACCGAAAACCTTCAAAGTTTTCTTTGACTCTTTTGCGTCCTCTGCGAATCCTTTGCGTCCTCTGCGTCCGGCTCTTTGACTTGAGGAAGCACACATGAACGCCGTCACCCGCGCCGAAATGGCGCTGATCGAAGCCCCGGTCGTCCGCTTCACGCTGAACGGCCAGGAGGTCGCGGCGCGTGCCGACGAGACGTTGATCGAGGTGGCCGACCGCACGGGCGTCGAGATCCCGCGGCTTTGCTACAAGCCCGGGCTGGACACCGCCGGCAACTGCCGCGCCTGCATGGTCGAAGTCAAGGGCGAGCGCGTGCTGGCCCCGAGCTGCTGCCGCTTCCCCACCGAAGGCATGGTCGTCGACAGCGCCAGCCCGCGCGCGGTGGCCTCGCAGAGGATGGTGCTGGAACTGCTGCAGTCCGACATGCCCGAGGCCGACTACACGCGGCACAACGAAGTCGACCTGTGGTCGGCCAGGCTCGAAGTCGGCAAGCCGCGCTTCCCGGCGCGCGGCCGTCGGCCCCGACCTCACGCACCCCGCCATCGCCGTCAACCTCGACGCCTGCATCCAGTGCACGCGCTGCCTGCGCGCCTGCCGCGACGAACAGGTCAACGACGTGATCGGCCTCGCCTACCGCGGCGAGCACGCCAAGATCGTCTTCGACATGGACGACGCCATGGGCGTCTCCACCTGCGTGGCCTGCGGCGAATGCGTGCAGGCCTGTCCGACCGGCGCGCTCATGCCCGCCCGTGCGGCCGCCCTGCCCGTCCCCGACAAGCAGGTGGAATCGGTGTGCCCGTACTGCGGCGTCGGTTGCCAGCTCACCTACAACGTCAAGGACAACAAGATCCTGTTCGTCGAAGGCCGCGACGGCCCCGCGAACCACGGCCGCCTGTGCGTCAAGGGCCGCTACGGCTTCGACTACGCCAACCACCCGCACCGCCTGACGGTGCCGCTGGTCCGCCGCGCCGACGCCCCCAAGCTCCCGCACGCGATGCTGGAGCCGAACCAGGATGGAAGTGTTCCGCGAAGCCACACGGGAAGAAGCGCTGGCACTTGCGGCCAAGGGCCTGCGCCGCATCCGCGACACGGCAGGCCCGAAGGCGCTCGCCGGCTTCGGCTCGGCCAAGGGCAGCAATGAAGAGGCCTACCTGTTCCAGAAACTGGTGCGGACCGGCTTCGGCAGCAACAACGTCGACCACTGCACGCGCCTGTGCCACGCGTCCTCGGTCGCCGCCCTGCTGGAAGGCATCGGCTCCGGCGCGGTGTCGAACCCCGTGATGGACGTGACCAAGGCCGAAGTCATCGTCGTCATCGGCGCCAACCCGACGGTCAACCACCCGGTGGCCGCGACCGGATGAAGAACGCCGCGAAGAACGGCACCAAGCTCATCGTGATGGACCCGCGCGTGTCCGACTTGACGCGGCTGGCGCACCGCCACCTGCAGTTCAAGCCCGACACCGATGTAGCGATGCTCAACGCGATGATGCACGTCATCGTCGAGGAAGGCCTGGTCGACGAAAGCTTCGTCGCCGCCCGCACGATCGGCTTCGACGAGCTGCGCAAGAACCTCGAAGGCTACAGCCCCGAAGCCATGGCGCCGATCTGCGGCGTGCCCGCCGAGACGCTGCGCGAAACCGCGCGGCTGTACGCGACGTCGAAGGGTTCCATGATCCTGTGGGGCATGGGCGTCTCGCAGCACGTGCACGGCACCGACAACGCGCGCTGCCTGATCGCGCTGGCGCTGCTCACCGGCCAGATCGGGCGTCCCGGCACCGGCCTGCATCCGCTGCGCGGCCAGAACAACGTGCAGGGCGCGTCCGACGCGGGCCTGATCCCGATGATGCTGCCCGACTACCAGAAGGTGGTCGAGCCGCAGGTGCGCGCGCGCTTCGAGAAGGCGTGGCAGCTCGCGCCCGGCACGCTCGACGCGCAGCCGGGGCTGACCGTGGTCGAAGTGATGCACGCGGTGCACGCGGGCAAGCTGCACGGCATGTACATCATGGGCGAGAACCCCGCGATGTCGGACCCGGACGCGAACCACGCGCGCGAGGCGCTGGCCAAGCTGGAATGCCTGGTGGTGCAGGACATCTTCCTGACCGAAACGGCCTGCCTCGCCGACGTCGTGCTGCCCGCAAGCGCCTTCCCGGAGAAGAACGGCACCTTCACCAACACCGACCGGCTGGTGCAGATGGGCCGGCAGGCGCTGAACCCGCCGGGCGACGCGAAGCAGGACCTGTGGATCATCCGGGGAACTGGCGCGCGGCATGGGCCTGGACTGGAACTACGGCCACGTCTCCGAAGTGTTCGACGAGATGCGGCACACGATGCCCAGCATCGGCGGCATCACCGGGACCGGCTGGAGCGCGAGCACGCCGTCACCTATCCGTGCGTTGCGGAAGGCGACCCGGGGCAGTCGGTGGTGTTCACCGAAGACTTCCCGCGCGAAAGCGGCCGTGCGCGCTTCGTGCCGGCCGACATCATCCCGGCGGCCGAACGGCCCGACACCGAGTTTCCGATGGTGCTGATCACCGGCCGCCAGCTCGAACACTGGCACACCGGCAGCATGACGCGGCGCGCCACGGTGCTCGATGCGATCGAACCCGATCCCGTGGCGCTGATCCACCCGCTGGACCTCGCGGCCCCGGGGCGGCCAGCCCGGCGACCTGGTGACGATCGAGTCGCGCCGCGGCAAGGTCACGCTGTACGGACGCGCCGACGAGAGCTCGCCGCGCGGCGCGGTCTTCGTGCCGTTCTGCTACTACGAAGCGGCGATCAACCGCGTGACCAACGACGCGCTCGACCCGGTCGCGAAGATCCCGGAGCTGAAGTACTGCGCGGTGCGCGTCACGCTGGGCGGCACGGCGCCGGAGCAACTGAGCTTCGGCGGCGGACAGGCATTGGCGAGGGTGCAAGAGTCCCTCGCGCCGTAGGGTGTGCGGCTCGCCGCGCACCATTCCTGCGCCGGCGGTGCGCCATGCCTTCAGCCGTGCGCCGCCCGCGAATCGGCGGGCGCCTCATCCCGCTCGTTCAAACCGTAGTCGCGGATCACCTCCGCGATGCGCAGCCGGTACTCCTTGAACATCGTCTTGCGGCCGGCGGACTGCGCGGCGCGGTGTGCTTCCAGGTTGCGCCAAGCCAGCAGGCACTTTTCGTCGCGCCAGAACTGCAGCGACAGGATCTTGCCGGGATCGGTCAGGCTCTGGAAGCGCTCGATGGAGAGGAAGCCTTCCATCTCCAGCAACTCCGACTTGAGCTCGGCGGCCCGGGCCGGTAGCCGTCGCGGTGTTCGGGATGCGGTTGGACTTCGAAGATCACGCTGACCATGCGGCTGCTCCTGCGGGGGTGAGAAAAGGGGGAATGCGGGCGTTGGGCAAGGGCCGCCAGCCGCGCACCGGCCCGAACCAGCGGTCCAGCGGCTGCAGGGCCTCGAGCGCCGTTGCGGCGATGCGCATCGCGATCCGTTCGCCGGGGCAGGCGTGCGCGCCCGCGCCGAAAGGAAGCTGCGCGGCGGCGAGCAGCAGCAGCAGGCCGTCGCCGGCGGCGATCGCCTGGCCGGCCAGCAAGACAGGTTCGGCGGCGTAGCGGCGGGTGTTCCGGATGGGCGCGTCCTCCAGCGCAACCTGGGCGACCACCGCGTACATGCCGGTATCGGCCAACTCCGGCCGCTGCTGCAACAGGTGCACGGCATTGCCGACCGGCCGGCGGTCGCGTCGAGCGCCTGCTGCATCAGCGCGATCCGGTTGGCAGCGCGCACGGCATCCAGCCCTTGCGCTTCGCCTTGCGCCATCAGCCGTACGCAGGCCTCGTCCGCGGCGTCGAGCGCAGCGGGGGATGCGCCCGCTGCGATGCCCTGCACGAAGGCCTGGACGCAGCGCACGGTTTCATCGAGATCGGGCACGCCGAGCAGCCGCGCCATGGCGTGCACCGGCAATGCGGAGAGCAGCGCGTCAGGGTCCGTGCGCCCGCGCAAGGCCTCGGCGGCGGCGCGCGCGGCGGCGGCGACGGCTGCATCGTCCCAGCGGTTCGCGGAGGCGGCCACCTCGGGCCGATGGCGCGCATGGAACGCGCCGTCGTTCATGCGGACCAGCCGTGCGAACACTTCGCCGGCCGGCCGGCCCTGCAAGGCGGGCGGCACGGGTTCGGCGGGCGGACGCACGCGCAATGCGGGATGCGCCAAGGCTTCGCGCACCAGCGCGGCGCCTGCGACGACCCACAGCCGCAGTTGCGGGTCGAAGGCGATGGGGGTTGGCCGGGTTCGTCCATGCCCGCAAGTGTGCGGACGACCGCCGGATTTGGCCAGCACCAACAGTTTGGTTACGCTCGAACCATGGATGCAGAACCCGACCTCGCCCGCATCGCCGCCACCGTGGGCGACCCGCGCCGGATCAAGATGCTGTCGCTGCTGATGGAGGGCCGCGCGCTCACGGCCAAGGAGCTCGCGCTCGGCGCCGGCGTCGAGCCCGCCACGGCCAGCGCGCACCTCAAGCGCCTGCTCGAGGACGGTCTCCTCGAATCCGCGTCGCAGGGCCGGCACAAGTACTTCCGCTTCGCTTCCGAGCACGTGGCGCACCGGTGGAGAACCTGATGCGCGTCGCGCCGCCGATGAAGTCGGCCGCCACGGTGCGGCTGCGCGAGGAGCCGGTGCGCCGCGCGCGTTACTGCTACGACCACCGGCCGGCGCGCTCGGCACCGGCCTGTTCGCGCTGATGGTGCGCAAGGGCTGGGTCGAAGACGACGCGGCGCAGGCCAAGCAGCTGCTGGTGACCGAGCGCGGCGAAAAGGCGCTGCGCACGCTGGGCGTCGACGTGGCGGCCGCGCAGGCACGGCGCCGGCAGTTCGCCTGCCGCTGCTGCGACTGGTCCGAGCGCCGCGACCACCTCGGCGGCGCGCTGGGCGCCGCGCTCGCGGAGCACCTGCAGGCGCAGCGCTGGATCGAACGCACGAAGCACAGCCGGGTGGTGCGGATCACGGCGGACGGGGAACAGGGGCTGGCACGGTTGGGGCTTCCCGTGCTGTCATCCCGGGCTTGACCCGGGATCCATCGCGGCGAGCGTGCTACGGCCGGATGGATTGCGGGTCGAGCCCGCAATGACACGCACCAAGTTCAGGCCCGCAGCTCGCTGAACTCCCGTGGCGCAAGCCTCCACCAGTTCCCCCAGCACGTCCAGCACCAGGTCCGGCTCGGTGAGCTGCGGGAAGTGCCCGCTCTTGTGCGCGATGACCTGCTGCCCCATCGGCGACAGGCGCGCCAGCTCCTGCTGGTGCGCGCGCTTCGCGCCGATCGCGCCGGGCGACAGCATCCATGCGCGCGGCGTCAGGCCCCCGGTCACGACGCGCAAGGGCACGGCGGGGAAAGGGCCGGCCGTCACCACTTCGCGCGCCAGCCGGTCGACGCTTTGCAGCTCCGCGTGCACGTTGCGCTGGAACAGCCGTTGCGGCAGCTCGAGCACGCGGCCCGGGGCGCGCACCAGCTGGTTCTCGTGCTTGCGCAGCACGCCGCGGTCGTCGGGATGCGTCGCCTCCAGCAGCAGCACGCCCGAGACCTCCTGCGGATAGCGCCGCGCGAACAGGTTCGCGTACAGGCCGCCGAGCGAATGCGCCACCAGCACGTAGGGCGGCTGCACGCGCGTGTGCGCCAGCATCTCCCGCAACGCGCCCAGCACCAGCGCGCCGTCCTGGCGCGCCGCGGGCGCGTCGCTGCCCTGCATGCCGAAGCGGTTCCACGCGAACACCGTGCCGAGGCGCTCGATCGCCGGATACAACGGGCGCCATCCCGCCATGCTCACGCCGGCGCCGCTGAAGAGGAGGATGCTGGGCCCGCGGCCCGAGATCATGTAGCTGAGCCGCCCACTGCCGGTCTGCAGTGTCCGTGCCGGGGGCAAGGCGCCGGATCGGGGGCTCACGCCATTCGCAGGGCGCCGCCTCAGGCGCCGCCGATGCCCACGTTGACCTTGCCCGTGCCTTCGCACTCGGGGCATGCCGACACACCGAGCCTGCCGCTGCCGCCGCACCGCGGGCACACGTTCTCGCCGGTGCCCGGCGTGCCGGCGGGCGCCTCGTCGCCCGGGCTCATGGGGGCCTGCGCGCCCGAAGGCTGCTTGGGCGCCGGCCGGCCGGCTGGTCGGACCGGCCGGGGGTGTTGGCGAGATCGATGGATGCGCCCGGGTCTTCCTCGCCCGCGACCGAGGTCGCGAGATCGAGCGGATCGCCCGGCTTCGATGCGGGCGTGGATGGGGTTTGCTTGTCGGCCATGGTGCCTCCGCGGTTCGACCCATCCTAAGCACGCCCGGCTGGGCCAGGCGTAGGACTGTTTCGTCGGCCGGGGGCGCGTTCCAGAAGTTACGCGTCCGACGCAGATGAAACGTTTAGCGCCCGCGCCAGGCCGGCGCCCTCTTCTCGATGAACGCCTGCACGCCTTCATGGAAGTCGGCGCTGCCATAGCACTCGCGGATCAGGTCTTCCGCATCGGGAAGGCTCTGCCGCAGCAGGCGGTTCAGCGTGTGCTTGCTGACCCGCTGCGTGACGGGCGCGAGCGCCGCGAGGCGCGCGCACAAGGCGTCGGCGGCGGCGTCCGGCCCTCCGCCGGCACCACGTCCAACAGGTAGCCGCAGGCGCGCGCCTCGTCCGCGCCGATCATGTCGGCCAGCAGCAGCAGGCGCTCGACGCGCGCGCGACCGAGCGCCGCCACCAGCCGTGCCACGTTGGCCGCCGACAGGCAGTTGCCGAGCGTCTTCGCGATCGGCACGCCGAACCGGGTGCCCGGCGTGGCGATGCGGAAGTCGCAAGCGGTCGCGATGGCGAGGCCGCCGCCGATGGCCCAACCCTCGACCACGGCCACGGTCGGCATCGGCAGCGACTCGAGCAGCGCCACGCCGGCATCGATGCCGCGCTCGTAGGCCACGCCCGCCTCGCCATCCTTGAACGACTGGAACTGCGCGATGTCGGTGCCGGCCACGAAGGACTGGCCGCCGGCGCCCTCGAAGCGCACCACCCGCACGGTGCGGTCGTCGCGCAGCCGCTCGCAGATCGAGTGCAGCCGCTCGTACATCGCCCACGTCATCGCATTGCGCGCATCGGGACGGTCGAAGGTCACGCGGGCCACGCCGCCCTCGATCACGAAATGCACGTCGCCGTCGTGCGGCGGTCGCTTCACATTGCTCATGGTCCGAAGGCTCCCTGCGACCGCAGCCGCTCACGTTCTGCCGTATCGAGCCCCAGCTCCGCCAGACCTCGTCGTTGTGTTCGCCCAGCAGCGGCGGGTGCCTGCGCACCTGCTGCGGGGTGCCCGACAGCTTCACTGCGAAGCCGATGTTGGGCACCTTGCCTTCCACCGGGTGGTCGATCTCCATGCGCATGTTGCGCACCTTCGCATGCTCGCTGCCGAAGGCCTCAGGGTAGCTGAGGATCGGCCCGGCGGGGATGCCGTTGTCCAGCAGCGTCTGCACCCAGTGGTCCTTGGTGTGCAGCTTGAAGGTCTTTTCCAGCTCGTCCTGCAGGGCCGGACGGTTGGCCAGCCGCAGCGAAATCGTCGAGAAACGCGGATCCTCGAGCAGCTCGGTGCGGCCCATCAGCGTGCACAGCTGCACCCACAGCTTCTGGTTGTTGGCGCCCATCACGAAGTGGCCGTCCGACGAGGCCATCGCCTGGTACGGCGCGGTCATCTTGTTCGACGTGCCCAGCGGCTGCGGCTCCTTGCCGGTGCCCCACCAGTCGCACACGTCCCAGACTGAGAACGCCATGGCCGAATCGAACAGTGCCGCATCCACGTGCTGGCCTTGCCCCGTGTTCTTCGCGCCGATGTACGCCGACAAGGTCGCATAGATCGCGAATAGCGCGCACCCGATGTCGGCCACGGGCACGCCGGCCTTTACGGGCGGGCTGTCGGGGTAGCCCGTCACGCTCATCACGCCGGACATCGCCTGCGCCATCAAGTCGAAGCCGGGCCGATCGGCCCGGGGCCCGGTCTGGCCGAAGCCCGAGATGCTGGTGTAGACCAGCCGCGGGTTCACTTCCTTGAGCACCTCGTAGCCGAGCCCCAGCCGGCGCAGCGCGCCGGGCCGGTAGTTCTCGATCAGGATGTCGGCGTCCTTGGCTAGCTGCAGCAGCACTTCCTTGCCGGCGGGCGACTTCAGGTCGAGCGTGACGCTGCGCTTGTTGCGGTTCATGTTAATGAAGCCGAGCGAATCCGCGCCCTTCATCTTGAAACCCATGGAGCCGCGGGTCTGGTCGCCGGTGACCGGCGGCTCGATCTTGATCACGTCCGCGCCGAGGTCACCGAGCAGCATGCAGGCATAGGGGCCCGCCATCACCTGCGAGATGTCCAGCACGCGCACGCCGGCGAGCGGCAGCGGCCGTCGGCCGCCGCCCTCGCTCATGCATCCACCTTCACGTTGGCTTCCTTGATCACCTTGGCCCACTTGGCCTGCTCCACGTGCATGAACTCCTTGAACTTCTCGGCCGAGCCGCCGCCGTCCTCGGCGCCGGAAGCCTCGAGCTTCTCCATCACGTCGGGCATCGCCAGCGCCTTGTTCACGTCTTCGTTCATGCGGCGCGCCATCGCGACGGGCATCTTGCCGGGGCCGACCAGGCCGTACCAGTCGTCGCTTCGAAGCCGGGGAAGCCGGACTCCGCCATCGTCGGCACGTTGGGGTGGCCCGACGCGCGCTTCTGCCGCGTCTGCGCGATGGCGATGGCCTTGCCGTTCTTCACGTGCGGCGTGGCCGCGGTCATCGTGTCGAAGCTGTACTGCACCTGCCCGCCGATCAGGTCGGTGAGCATCGGGCCCGAGCCCTTGTACGGGACGTGGATCGCCTTCACGCCGGCCTGCAGCATGAACATTTCCAGCGCCAGGTGCTGCGCCGAGCCGGGGCCCGCGGAGCCGAAGCTGATCTTGCCGGGGTTGGCCTTGCACAGCGCCACCAGGTCCTTGACCGTCTTCGCCGGCTGCATGCCGCCGCAGATCAGCAGGTTCGGCGTGACGCCGACGAGTGCGATCGGCTGGAAGTCTTTTTCCGCGTCGTAGCCCAGCTTCTGCAGGTTGGGCATCAGCGCGTGGCTGTTGATGTGCGCCATGTGCAGCACCGTGCCGTCGCCCGGCTGCTTGGACACGTAGTCCGATGCGATCGTGCCGGAGGCGCCCGCCTTGTTCTCCACGATCACCTGCGTCTTCCACATGTCGCCGAGCTTCTGGCCGATGACGCGGGCCAGGATGTCGGTGCCGCCGCCGGGGGCGAAGCCGACGATGATGCGGACCGGCCCGGTGGGCAGGTTGCTGCCCCGGGCGCGTGCCATGGGCAGTGCGATGGTGGCGGCGGCGCCGGCGACGAAGGTTCTGCGTTGCATGGTTTGTCTCCTGTTGAAATGAAAACGGGCGCCTCGCGACGCCCGGTACTGCTTGCTACGCCGCCTTCTGCAGGGCGACTGGCGCCGCATGTCCGGCGAAATACTCCATGGCCGCGGCCACTCCCGAGCCTTGCAGCTTGATGCCCGAGAGCTTCATGCCCATTTCGCAGCCCGAGAGCGCGGCCATCAGCGTCAGGTCGTTGCAGTCGCCCGGTGGCCGATGCGGAACATGCGGCCTTTCACCTTGCCGAGGCCGGTGCCCAGCGAGAGGTCGAAGCGTTCGTAGATCAGCTTGCGCAGTGCATCGGCATCGACGCCTTCCGGGGTGATCACGCCGGTCAGCACGGGCGACTGGCTTTGCGCTTCGTTGCACTGGATCTCCAGGCCCCACGCCTTGACGGCGGCGCGCACGCCCTCGCCCCAGCGGCGGTGCCGCGCGAACGTCCCCTCGAGTCCGCCATGGTGCGGATCCAGCAGCATGTCGCAGGCTTCGGCCAGCCATACAGCAGGTTGGTGTTGGGCGTGTAGGGCCAGTAGCCCGTCTTGTTCATCTCCACGACCTCGTCCCGGGCCCAGAACGACTTCGGCAGCTTGGCGCTCTTGCTCGCCTCCAGCGCCTTGGCCGACAGCGCGTTGAAGCTGATGCCGGGAGGCAGCATGAGGCCCTTCTGCGAGCCGCTCACGGTAACGTCGACGCCCCACTCGTCGTGTTTGTATTCGGCCGAAGCCAGGCCCGAGATGCTGTCGACCAGCAGCAGCGCCGGATGCTTCGCGGCGTCGATGGCACGGCGCACGGCCTGGATGTTGCTGGTGGCGCCGGTGGAGGTTTCGTTGTGCACCACGCACACGGCCTTGATCGCGTGCTGCGTGTCGGCCTTCAGCCGCTCCTCGATCAGGTGCGCCTGCACGCCCTTGCGCCAACCTTCGGTGCCGGGCAGGCCCAGAACTCGGTCTTCAGGCCGAGGCGCTTGGCGAGTTTCTCCCACAGGGCGGCGAAGTGGCCGGTCTCGTACATCAGCACGTGGTCGCCGGGGCTCAGCGTGTTGACCAGCGCGGCTTCCCGGCGCCGGTGCCCGAGGCCGGATAGATCACGACCGGCTGCTTCGTCTGGAAGATCTGCTGGATGCCCTTGAGCACGCGCAGGCCCAGCACGCCGAACTCGGGACCGCGGTGGTCGATGGTGGGCAGGCTCATCGCGCGCAGGATGCGGTCCGGCACCGGCGACGGTCCGGGGATCTGCAGGAAGTGGCGGCCGGTGGGATGGAAGTCGAGGGTCAGCATGCGAACGGGTCTCCAGGCAATGCGGCGGATTTTTGCATACAAAACTTCCTTGTCAATGGCTTACCCCTCTCAGGGAATCCACCAATCCGCTTTTGACAGCCCTCCGGTTTGCATACAAAATCGCCCGCCATGACCGCCGAAGTGATCGCCATTCCCCGCGCCGCCCTGCATGAGCAGGTCACGCAGCGCCTGCGCCAGATGCTGGTGGAAGGACAGATCCCGCCGGGCGCCAAGCTCAACGAGCGTGAACTGGCCGAGCAGCTCTCGGTCTCGCGCACGCCGCTGCGCGAAGCCATCAAGATGTTGGCCGCCGAAGGCCTGGTCGAACTGCTGCCCAACCGGGGCGCCATCGCCGTGTCGCTGCGCGAGTCCGACGTGCTCGACACCTTCGAGGTCATGGCGGGCCTGGAAGCCATGTCCGGCGAACTGGCCGCGCAACGCATCACCGACAACGAGCTCGCCGAGATCCGGGCCATGCACTACGAAATGCTGGCTGCTTACACGCGCCAGGACCTGTCGGCGTACTACAGCATCAACGCGCGCATCCACCGCGCCATCAACGCCGCCGCCCGCAACCCGGTGCTGGCCACCGTCTACAACCAGGTCAACGCCCGCCTGCAAGCCCTGCGCTTCCGCTCCAACCAGGACGGCGAGAAATGGAAGCGCGCCGTGAAGGAACACGAGAAGATGATCGAAGCCACGGCCGCGCGCGACGCGGCCGCCATGCGCGAAGTGCTCGCGCTGCACCTGCGCAACAAGCGCGACACCGTGCTGGAACAGTTGCGCGCCGAGGCCGACTTGCGCTTGAAGGAGGCCTCTTGAACGCGCCCCTGCCCCTGAAGGTCACGCGCGAGGCCGCGCACCAGGCCTACGACACCGTCGCCCGCGCCAGCAACGAAGTGGCCGGCCGGCTCGCGCAGCGGCTGGCGAACGAGACCGCCGGCGAGGTGCTGTTCTCGCCCGCCGACCGCGGCCGCTACGCCACCGATGCCTCCATCTACCGGTGGTGCCGATCGGCGTGTTCGTGCCGCGCACCGCGGAGGACGCGCGCATCGCGCTGGACATCTGCCGCGACCTGCAGGTGCCCATCGTGCCGCGCGGCGGCGGCACCAGCCAGTGCGGGCAGACGGTGGGCGCCGGCCTCGTGATCGACTTCTCCAAGCACGTGAACGACGTGCTGGACGTGAACGCGCAGGAGCGCATCGTGACGGTGGAGCCGGGCATCGTGCTCGACCACCTGAACGCGCAACTGAAGAAGCTCAAGCTCTGGTACCCGGTCGACGTCTCCACCGCGGCGCAGGCCACGCTGGGCGGCATGGCGGGCAACAACTCCTGCGGCAGCCGCAGCATCGCCTACGGCAACATGGTGCACAACGTGCTGGGCGCCGACGCCCGGACCTCCGACGGCGTGCTGCACCGCTTCGGCCGCTTCGAGGACAGCACCGGCGCCGCCCGCGCGCTCGGCGAGCGCGTGCGCGACCTGGCGCTGGCGCTGCGACCGGAGATCGAGGCGCGCTGGCCCAAGGTGCTGCGCCGCGTCGGCGGGTACAACCTCGACGTCTTCCACAACCAGAACGAGCGGCCCTACACCACCGATGGCAGCGTCAACCTGGCGCACCTGCTGGTCGGCAGCGAAGGCACGCTGGCGCTCACGCGGAGTCTCACGCTGCGGCTGTCCGAGCTGCCGCGCGCGAAGGTGCTGGGCGTCGTCAACTTCCCGACCTTCTACCAGGCGATGGACTCGGCGCAGCACATCGTCAAGCTGGGTGGCGACGGCACGCTGACGGCGGTCGAACTGGTCGATCGCACGATGATCGAACTGTCGCTGCAGAACCCGGCGTTCGCCCCGACGGTGCGCGGCGCGCTGATCGGCCGGCCCGACGCGGTGCTGCTGGTGGAGTTCGCCGGCAACGACAAGGCGCTGCTGGCGCGCAAGCTGGTCGAATTGCAGGAGCTGATGGGCGACCTGGGCCTGCCGGGCTCAGTGGTGCTGATGCCCGACGAGACGGCGCAGAAGAACCTGTGGGAGGTGCGCAAGGCCGGCCTCAACATCATGATGAGCCTCAAGGGCGACGGCAAGCCGGTCAGCTTCATCGAGGACTGCGCGGTGCCGCTGGAGCACCGGCCGAATACACCGATGCGCTGACGCAGGTGTTCCGCAAGCACGAGACCAAGGGCACTGGTACGCCCACGCCTCCGTCGGCACGCTGCACGTGCGCCCCATCCTCGACATGCGGACCAGCGGCGCGCCGCGCATGCGGCAGATCGCGGAAGAAGCTTCGGAGCTGGTGCGCAAGTTCAAGGGCGCCTACAGCGGCGAGCACGGCGACGGCCTGTGCCGCGGCGAATGGATCCAGTGGCAGTTCGGTCCGCACATCGACGCGGCCTTCGGCGAGATCAAGCGGCTGTTCGATCCGCTCTCGCTGCTGTCCCCGCAGCGGATGATCGATCCGCCGCGCATGGACGACACGCGGCTGATGCGCTTTCCCCCGACATACAAGGTCATCCCGCTGCAGCCGGCGCTCGACTGGAGCAGCTGGAACGTGCAGAACGATCCGGCCACCGAACGCACCACGGCGCCGGGCACCGGCGGCGACCCGGCGCAGGGCTTCGCCAAGGCGGTGGAGATGTGCAACAACAACGGCCATTGCCGCAAGTTCGACGCCGGCACCATGTGCCCGAGCTATCGCGTCACGCGCGACGAGCAGCACCTGACGCGCGGCCGCGCCAACACGCTGCGGCTCGCGCTCAGCGGGCAGCTGGGCCCGGAAGGGATCGCCAGCGAAGCCGTGCGCGATGCGCTCGACCTGTGCGTCAGCTGCAAGGGCTGCAAGCGCGATTGCCCGACCGGCGTCGACATGGCCCGCATGAAGATCGAGCACCTGCACGCGGACCGCAAGAAGAACGGCTGGTCGCTCAAGGACAAGCTGGTCGCGCGGCTCCCCGACTACGCGCCGCTCGCCAGCCGCTTCGCGGGGCTGGTCAACCTGCGCAACCGCAGCGGCCTGCTGGCGTCCCTCGGCGAGAAGCTGCTCGGGTTCTCCGCCAGGCGCAGCCTGCCGGAGTTCCAGTCCCGCCACTTCTTCAACAGCGGTGTCACCGGCGCCACGCGCGACCAGGTGCTGGCATCGGCGAAGCCGGTGGTGCTGTTCGTCGACACCTTCAACGGCTACTTCGAATCCGCCAATGCGCAAGCCGCCTTCCGCGTCCTCGAGGAGGCGGCGGGCTACACCGTGCACGTCGCGGCCAAGCAATCGCCCGACGGCAAGCACCTGTGCTGCGGCCGCACCTTCCCCGGCCAGCGGCATGGTGGACGAGGCCAAGGCCAAGGCCGGCGAACTGCTGCGCGAGATGAAGCCTTTCGTGGAGCGCGGCATCGCCATCGTCGGGCTCGAGCCGTCCTGCCTGCTGACCCTGCGCGACGAGATGACCGCGATGGGCTTCGGTCCCGATGCCGATGCGCTGGCGGCGCAGGCGGTGCTGCTGGAAGAATTCCTGGCGCGCGAAGCCGCGGCCGGCCAGCTGGAGACGCTGCGGGCGAAGCTGCGACCCCTCGCGCAGCCGGTGCTGGTGCACGGCCACTGCCACCAGAAGGCGTTCGGCGCCATCTCGCCGGTGCTGGAAGTGCTCAGGCTGGTCCCCGGCGTGCAGCCGCAGCTGATCGAATCGAGCTGCTGCGGCATGGCCGGCAGCTTCGGCTACGAAGCCAGGCACCACGCGGTGTCGATGCAGATGGCCGAACTGAGCCTGCTGCCGGCGGTGCGCGCGGCCCCCGGCGCCATCGTGGTGGCCGACGGCACCAGCTGCCGCCACCAGATCGCCGACGGCGCCGGGCGCACGGCGGTGCATGCGGCGGTGTTGCTGGCGGGGCAGCTCTAGAAGGCGGGAGCGGGGTCCGGACGCAGAGAACGCGAAGGATACGCAGAGGACGCAAAAGAAAACCAACTCCATGGACTGTTGAATTCTTTTGCGTCCTCTGCGTACTTTCTGCGTCCTCTGCGTCCGGTATCCGTTTCCGGCAGCCGCACCCCATGCACAATCCGGCGGTGACCACCCCTGCCTCATCCGCGCCGCCCTGCCCTCCGATGAAGCCGCGTGGCGGGCGTTGTGGCGCGGGTACTGCGACTTCTACCGCGCCAACCTGGCCGACGAGGTCACCACCCGCACCGGCAGCGCATCCTCGATCCCGATTCGGCCGTGATGTGCGTCGTGGCCGAAAGCGAAGGCGCGTCGGGGCTTCGCCAACTGCGTGGTGCACGAGAACACCGGGAGACGCAGCCGGTCTGCTATCTCGAAGACCTGTTCGTCGCGCCGGCCGCGCGCGGCCGCGGCGCCGCCCACCTGCTGCTGGAGTGGCTGCGCAACGCCATGCGGGCCGAAGGCTGGGCCCGCGTCTACTGGGTGACGCAGGCGGACAACGCGCCCGCGCGCGCGCTGTACGACAAGTTCACCGCCGCCGACGGCTTCGTCCGGTACGTGATCCGAGCCCGATGAAACCAGCGGTGCCGGGCAGCTCCCTGCGCTTCCGGCTGTTCCTGCTGGCGGCCAGCGGGCTGCTGCCGCTGGCGTTGGTCGCCATCGCGGTGATCGCGTACGTGGCCGCGCAGCGCGGCAACGAAGCGGAAGCCTCCGCGCTCGCGGTGTCGCGCGCGCTCGCCACGGCGGTCGAGGCCGAATTGAATTCCACCGTGAGCGTGCTGGAAAGCATCGCGCTGGCGCCGGAGTTGCAGGCGGACCGGCTCGCCGACTTCCACGCGCTGGCGCGCCGGGTGGCGCAAAGCCAGCGCTGGCGCAGCGTCGTGGTGGCCGACGGCGCCGGCCGCCTGCTGCTGGCCACGCAGGTCGATTACGGCAAGGCCATGCCGGAACCCAACGATCCCGCCAGCATGCGCCGCGCCATCGACAGTCGCGCGCCGGCCATCGGGCGCGTGCTGCCGGGCCGCTTCCGGGCGGGTCGGCCTTTGCCGTGCGCGTCCCGCTGGTGCGCGATGGCCGGTGGCGTACGTGCTCTCCGCGGTGCTGCCGGTCGAACGCGTGCTGGCGGTGGTCCAGCAGCAGCGGCTGGCGCAGACCTCGGTGGTCGCCGTGTTCGACCAGGCCGGCACGCGCGTGGCCCGTTCGCAGCAGCACACGTCGGCGCGGCCCTCGCCTTCGCTGCAGGCGCTGCTCGATCGCGGCGGCAACGAAGGCAGCGGCCCGACGCGCACGCTCGAGGGGCGGCTCAGCCACACCGGCTTCACCCGCTTGCCGATGTCGGGCTGGGTCGTGGCCACCGGCATCTCGGCCGACGAGGCGAACAGCGGCCTCTGGGGCGTCCTCTCGGCCATCGGCGGGGGCTTGCTGGCATCGCTGGCGCTGTCGGCCTTTCTCGCCTGGTACTTCTCGCGCGGCGTCACCCAGCCGGTGCTGGCGCTGAAGGAGGCCGCGCGCGCGCTGGGGCGGGGCGAACCGGTGCGCCTGCCACCGCTGCCGGTGGCCGAATTGCGCGAGGTCGGCAACGCGCTCGCCGCCGCTTCCGACGAGCGCGACCGCGCGGCGCAGGAACGCCGGGCCGCGGAGATCGAACGCGAGTCGCTGCTCGCCCGCGCCACCGAAGCCTTGCGGCTGGCCGAGGAGGCGGGCCGCAGCAAGGACGAATTCCTCGCCATGCTGGGCCACGAGCTGCGCAACCCCCTCGCGCCGATGGGCTCGGCGCTGCACCTCATGGCCCGCAAGGGCGACGAGCGCACCCGGCCCGAGCGCGAGGTGATGGAGCGCCGTGTGGCGCACATGAAGCGGCTGGTGGACGACCTGCTCGACGTCTCGCGCATCACCGGGCAACGGCTGGCGATGCAGTTCGAACCGCTGCTGCTGGCCGACGTGGTGCGCCACGCCGCGCAGTCCGTGCAACCCGCGGTCGGCGGCCGCCGCTTCGCGCTGCGCATCGATCCCGGCGCCGAGCGCCTCTGGGTGTCGGCCGACGAAGTGCGGCTCGGGCAGGTGCTCGGCAACCTGCTGGGCAACGCGATCAAGTTCACGCCCGCCGATGCGGCCGTGTCGCTGCACCTGCGCGGTGAGGAGGACTGGGCGGAGATCACGGTGGCGGACACCGGCTTCGGCATGCCGCCCGAGGTGCTGGAGCATGTGTTCGAGCTGTTCTACCAGGCGCCGCAGGGCACCGACCGTTCGCTGGGCGGGCTCGGCCTCGGGCTCGCGATCGTGCGCAGCCTGGTGCAGATGCACCGCGGCACCGTCCGTGCCGAGAGCGAAGGTCTCGGGCGCGGCAGCCGGTTCGTGGTTCGCCTGCCGGTGATCCCGCAGCCGGCAGCCTTGCCTGCCGAAGAGCCGGGCGCGCTGCGCACCGCCGCCGCCGCGCGCGTGCTGCTGGTGGACGACAACCAGGACGCGGCCGACACCGCCGCGGCGCTGCTGGAGATGGTCGGCCACGAGGTCAAGGTGGCCTACGAACCGATGGCTGCGCTGGCGCTGCTCGACACCTTCGAGCCGCAGGTGGCGGTGCTCGACATCGGCCTGCCGACATTGAGCGGCTACGAACTCGCGGCCCGCGTGCGGGCGCACCCGAACGGCGCGCGCTGCCACCGGTGGCGCTCACCGGCTACGGCACGGCGGCCGACAAGGCCCAGGCGCACGAGGCCGGCTTCGCCCGCCACCGGTCAAGCCGGCGGGGCCGGACGCCCTGCTCGAAGCGATTGCGGAAGGACTGCGGACATGACTCTCCGACTCGGCTGCATCGCCGACGATTTCACCGGCGCGACCGACCTCGCCAACAACCTCGTGCGCTCCGGCATGAAGGTGGTGCAGGCGATCGGCGTGCCGACCGGCCCCGTGGGCCGGCCGACGCCGTGGTGGTGGCGCTGAAGTCGCGCACCATTCCCGCGGGCGAGGCCGTCGCGCAATCGCTCGCCGCGCTGCGCTGGCTGCAGGCGCAGGGCTGCGGGCAGTTCTACTTCAAGGTCTGCTCCACCTTCGACTCGACCCCGGCCGGCAACATCGGCCCCGTGGCCGAGGCGCTGCGCGTGGCGCTGGACGCCGGCTTCTGCTGCGTGACACCCGCGTTTCCCGAGAACGCACGCACGGTCTACAACGGACACCTGTTCGTCGGCGACGTGCTGCTGAGCGATTCGGGCATGCGCAACCACCCGCTGACGCCGATGACCGATGCGAACCTGGTGCGCGTGCTGCAGGCGCAGGTAGCGGGGCGCGTGGGCCTCATCGCGCATCGCGTGGTGCGCCCAGGGCGCGGCCGCGATCCGCGACCGCATCGCGCAGCTCGCCGCCGAGGGTTGCCGCTTCGGCATCGTCGACGCGATTGCCGACGCCGACCTGATGGAGCTGGGACGCGCGCTGCACGACGCCCGGCTGGTGGTCGCCAGCTCGGGCGTGGCCATCGGCCTGCCGCAGAACCACGGCATCGTGCCGTCCGCCGCGGCCGCCACGCTGCCGCCGGCGCGTGGCGCGGCCGCCGTGGTGTCCGGCAGTTGCTCGGAAGCGACCAACCAGCAGGTCGCGGCCTTCGTGCAGGCCGGGCTGCCGGCGCTGCAAGTCGATCCGCTGCGGATCGCGGCCGGCGAAGACGTCGTGGGCGAAGCACTCGCCCGGGCCGTGCCGCGCCTCGGCGCCCAGCCGGTGCTGGTCTATTCGAGCGCCACCCCGGCGCAGGTGCAGGCGGTGCAGTTGAAACTCGGCGTGGAAGCCGCGGGCGCGGCGGTGGAAAGCGCGCTGGCCGCCATCGCGCGTGGCCTGGTGGAGCGCGGCGTGGGCCGGCTCGTGGTCGCCGGCGGTGAAACGTCGGGTGCGGCGGTGCAGGCCCTCGGCGTGCAGCAGATGCGCATCGGCCCGCAGATCGACCCGGGCGTGCCGTGGTGCCATGCGACGGCCACGGCTTGCGGGGCCGACGTGCACCTCGCGCTCAAGTCCGGCAATTTCGGCGGCACCGGCTTCTTCAGCGCCGCCTTCGCGAAACTGGCATGAACGAGGCCATTGCGCGCGAGGAGATCTGCCGCGTCGGCCGCAGCCTGTTCGAGCGCGGCTACGTGCACGCCACCGCCGGCAACATCAGCGTGCGGCTGGACGACGGCTTCCTCATCACGCCGACCGACGCCTGCCCGGGATTCCTGCGTCCCGAAGCGCTGGCCAAGGTGGACCTCGCCGGCCGGCAGGTGGATGGCGAGCGCGCCAGCAAGACGCTGGCGCTGCACCGCGCGATCTACGACGCGCAGGCGCTGCTGGGCAAGCCGGCGGGCTGCGTGATCCACACGCACAGCACGCACTGCGTTGCGCTCACCTTGCAGCAGGGAGACGAAGAACTGCTGCCGCCCGTCACGCCCTATTTCGTGATGAAGGTCGGCCACGTGCCGGTGGTGCCGTACCACCGGCCGGGCGATCCCGCCGTCGGCGCGGTGGTCGCGTCGCTGATCGCGCGCTACGCCGCCACGCCGATTCGTGCGGTGATGCTGGCGCGGCTCGGGCCGAACGTCTGGCACGACACGCCGGCGCAGGCCATGGCGGTGCTGGAGGAGCTGGAGGAGACGGCGAAGCTGTGGATGCTTTGCAATCCCCCGCCTGAAGCGCTCCCGGCGGACGCGATCCGGGAATTGCGCGAGGCTTTCGGCGCGAGCTGGTAGCCGGGTGCCCTTCGGAAGGGGCTCACCAGATCGGGTTCGGCTTCGAGAAATCCGCCGTCGCGATCACCGCCTCGCGCATCCGCGCCAGCAGCGGACGCGTGTCGTCGCGCCGCCGCACTGGAAGGTGTACTGCAGCGGCGGCAGCGCCGGCCGGCTGCGCAGTTCCACCACCGCACCGCGTTCCGCCATCTGCTGCAGCCAGCCGTTGGGGAACAGCCCGAGCCCCACGCCGGCGGCGACCAGCCCCGCGATCGCGGCCAGGTTGTTGCAGGTGAGGCGCCGCCCCGGCTCCGGGTTGTTCACGGCGAGCCAGTGTTCCAGCAGGCGGGTGGCGCCCGCGCCAGGCGGCATGGTGATCAGCGCCGTCTCCTGCAGCAACTTCGCCGTGATCGTGCGGCGCTCCTCCACCAGCGCCGGCGCCGCGGCCCAGGCGAAGCGCACCTCGCCCACCGCCTGGCTCGCGATGGCGCTGCGCGACGAATAGCCGGCGATCACCGCGAAGTCGAGTTCGCCGCTGTCCAGCCGCTGCTCCAGCGCGGCGCCCAGTCCACGTGCGGCTCCAGCACCAGGTCCGGGTACTGCGCGCGCACCAGCGCCACCAGGTCGGGCAGCCACGTCAGCGCAGCCAGTTCGCCGACGCCGAAGCGGCAGTGCCCCTGCAGGCCGCTGCCTTCGGCCACCAGCGTGCGCATCTCGTCCGCCAGGCCCAGCATGCGGCGCGCCAGCGGCAGCAACTGCTGGCCGGCCTCGGTCAGCACCGCGCGGTGGCCGGCGCGGTCGAACAGGTCGCGCCGCAGCTGCGCTTCCAGTTCGGCGATGCGCTTGGACAACGAGGATTGCGACACGTGCAGCCGCTCGGCCGCCACCAGGAAGGTGGCCGAGGTGGCGGCCCAGTAGAAGGCTTCCAGCTGCTTGAGCGTCATGTTTCCGGCAGGCGAACGTGCAGCTTCGCCTTTTATCACTTTTATGGAACAGGTCCGCCCGGCAGAATGCGCGGCACAAGGAGACAAGCATGCAGACCACCCTCAATCGCCGCCAGGCCGCCCTCGGCCTGCTGGCCACCGCCGCCCTGCCCGCCTGGGCCCAGCAGGACTGGACGCCCACGCAGCCGATCACCATCCTCGTCGGCTTCGCGCCGGGCGGTTCCGCCGACCAGATCGCGCGCCAGCTCTCGTTCGCGGCCAAGGGCATCATCCCGGTGCCGGTGCTGGTGGTGAACAAGGTCGGCGCCGCCGGCGCCATCGCCGCGCAGGCCACCGCCGAAGCCAAGCCCGACGGCTACACGCTGTTCGTCGGGGGCGGCAGCGAGACCACGTCCGTGGGCCACTTCAAGCCCCTGCCCTACGACCCGCGCAAGTCCTTCACCACCGTGATCAAGGTCTCGCGCGCGCCCAGCATCCTCGGGCGGTGCGCAGCGACTCGAAGTTCGCCGACATGAAGGCGCTGCTGGCCGAGGCAAAGAGCGGTCCGGAAAAGGTGTCGTACGGCTCCACGGGCGAAGGCGGCATCTTCCACGCGACCGCGCTGGTGTGGGAGAAGCAGGCCGGCGTCAAGCTGCTGCACGTGCCGTACAAGGGCGCGGCCGATTCGATGAACGCGCTGCTGGGTGGCCGTCGATTCGGCCTTCGGCGCCTATGAAGAGATGAAGCCCATGATCGACGCCGGACGTGTTCGCCCGCTGGCGCTCTTCTCGCGCACCCGGCTGCCGGCGCTGCCGAACGTGCCGACCATGACCGAGATCGGCGTGCCCGTCGCCCTCGACAACATGAAGGGCCTGATGGCGCCCGCCGGCCTGCCGCCGGCCATCCAGCGCTACCTGCACGACAGCTTCCGCAAGGCAATGCAGACCGACGCGTGGAAGGAGTACGTGGCCAAGTCCGGCCTGACGCAGGACTACGCCGAAGGCCCGGCCTTCCAGAAGGAAGTGGTCGAGGCGTACGAAGTGATCGGCAGGGCCATCGCCAAATGACGCCTTTCGGAAAGGACAGCCGCATCGGCTTCATCGGCCTGGGCGTGATGGGCGGCGGCATGGCGCACAACCTGCTGCGCAAGGGGCACGAGCTGCACGTGTATGCGCGCCGGGCCGAAGCCTGCGACGCTTTCGTGCAGGCGGGTGCGCAGCGTGAAGCGACACCCGCCGATGTGGGACGCGCGAGCGAGCTCGTGATCCTCTGCCTCTCGGACGACGACGCCGTCGAGGCCGTGCTGTTCGGCCCGGACGGGCTCGCCTCGGGCCTGTCGGCCGGCGCGTGCGTGATCGACACCAGCACCATCTCCGCTTCGTCCGCGCGCATCTTCGGCAAGCGGCTGGCCGAGGCGGGCGTGACGCTGCTCGATGCGCCGGTCAGCGGTGGCCAGCAAGGCGCCGAGGCCGGCACGCTGGCGGCGATGGTCGGCGGCCCGGCCGAACAGGTCGAGGCCTGCCGCGAGGTCATGTCCGCCTTCTGCAAGGGCATCACGCACGTGGGCGAACTCGGCGCCGGCCAGACCGTCAAGGCCTGCAACCAGGTGGCGGTGGCGGGCGCGCTGCTCGGCGTGGCCGATGCGTTCGCGCTGGCGCTGGCGCAAGGCGTCGACGCCAAGGTCATGCGCGACGTGCTGCTCGGCGGCACCGCGCGCAGCTTCGCGCTGGAGAAGCACGGGCAGCGCGTGCTCGATGGCGACTTCCAGCCGGGCTTCCGCGCGCGGCTGATGCGCAAGGACCTGCGCATCGCCCTGCAGACCGGCCGCGATGCCGGCGCGCGCCTTTCCGGCGCGGCGGCGGCCGAACGCCTGCTCGATGCGCTGTGCGAAGGCGGCCGCGCCGACTGGGACTGGAGCGCGATGGCGCTGCAGGCGCAGGCCGAAGCAGGCCTGCCGATCCCCGGGACGCCGAAGAAGGCGAACTGACGCATGGCGCGACTGGGCGACATCCTGTGCCTCGACGACTTCGAGGCGGCGGCGCAGCGCCACCTGCCGCGTCCGATCTTCGGCTACATCTCGGGCGCGGCGGAACGCAACCGCTCTCTGCGCGCCAACCGCGAAGCCTTCGAGCAGTACGACTTCGTGCCGCGCTACCGGTGGACATCTCGCGCCGCTCGATGGAAGCGCCGCTGCTCGGCCGTGTGTACAGCGCGCCCTTCGGCATCGCGCCGATGGGCATCAGCGCCCTCTCCGCCTACCGCGGTGACCTCGTGCTCACGCAAGCCGCCGCGCGCGAGAACATCCCGATGGTCATGAGCGGCTCCTCGCTGATCCGGCTGGAGGAGATCGTGCGCGCCAACGCCGACGCCTGGTTCCGTGGCCTACCTGCCGGGCGACGACGCCAACATCGACGCGCTGCTGCAGCGCGTGCAGCAGGCCGGCTACCGCACGCTGGTGATCACGGTCGATTCGCCGATCGCCGCCAACCGCGAGAACAACGTGCGCGCCGGCTTCTCGACGCCGCTGCGGCCGGGCGCGCGCCTCGCGTGGCAGGGCATCACGCATCCGCGCTGGCTGTTCGGCACCTTCGCGCGGACGCTGTGGAAGCACGGCATGCCGCACTTCGAGAACAACTACGCCACGCGCGGCACGCCGATCCTGTCGCCGAACGTGGAACGCGATTTTTCCGACCGCGGCCACCTCAACTGGCAGCAGATTTCCGCCGCATCCGCGCGCTGTGGCCGGGGCAGCTGGTGGTCAAGGGGATCCTCGACGCGCGCGATGCCCGCATCGCCGTCGATGCCGGCGCGGACGCCATCATCGTGTCCAACCACGGCGGGCGGCAGCTCGATGGCGCCATCGCGCCCCTGCGCGTGCTGCCGCAGGTCGTGGCCGCCTGCCCCGAAGTGCCGGTCATGCTGGACAGCGGCGTGCGGCGCGGCACCGACGTGCTGAAGGCGCTGGCCCCGGGCGCGAAGTTCGTCTTCGTCGGCCGCCCGTTCGGCTACGCTGCGGCGATCGGCGGCGAGGCCGGCGTGCGCAAGGCGATCGAGCTGCTCAAGCTCGAAGTCTCGCGCGACCTCGCGATGCTGGGCGTGACCTCGCTCGACCAGCTCGATCCCGGCTGCCTCGTGCGCAATCCCTGAATCCTTCTGAAAGACATCCCATGCTCGGACTCCGCATCCTGCAGCGCCAGCGCTGCGTCAGCCCCCAGCTCGTGCAGGCCTTCGCCGGCCTGCCGGTCGCCAACATCAGCGACTGCATGACCCGCATGACGGCGGCGGGGCCGCGCCTGCGCCCGCTGCATGGCGGCGGCGGCTTGTGCGGGCCCGCCCTCACCGTGAAGACGCGGCCCGGCGACAACCTGATGATCCACAAGGCGATGGCGATGGCCGCGCCGGGGGACGTGATCGTGGTGGACGGCGGCGGCGACCTGACCAACGCACTGATCGGCGAGCTGATGACGACCTTTGCGCGCACGCGCGGCATCGCCGGCTTCGTGATCGACGGCGCGGTGCGCGACCTCGACGTGATCGCGAGAGGCGACCTGCCCGTCTACGCCGCCGGCGTGACGCACCGCGGCCCCTACAAGGACGGCCCCGGCGAGATCAACGTGCCCATCGCCATCGACGGCATGGTGATCCAGCCGGGCGACCTCATCGTCGGCGACGCGGACGGCGTGCTGTGCGTGCCGTTCGACAGCGCCGAAGAAGTGCTGGCCGCCACCCGCGCCAAGAACGCGGCCGAAGTGAAGACGCTGGCCGACATCGCGGCGGGCCAGCTCGACACGTCGTGGATCGACGCGACGCTCAGGCGGATCGGCGCGATCTCATAGGGTCCCGACCAGCTCGGCGATCGAGCCACCCACCGCCTCCAGCCGCCGCCGCGCTTCGGCGGCGTCGAGCGAGAGGCGCGACATGGCGATCGCCGTCTTCACGTGGCCGCCCGACGCTTCCAGCAGGCGCGTGGCTTCCTCGCGCGGCACAGCCAGCGTGTCCATCAGGATGCGTTCGCCGCGGTCCTGCAGCTTCTGGCAGGTGACCTGCAGGTCCACCATGAGGTTGCCGTAGACCTTGCCGGTCTTGACCATGGCCGCGGTGCTGATGGTGTTGAGCACGATCTTGGTGGCCGTGCCGGCCTTCATGCGCGTGGAGCCGGTGATCACCTCGGGGCCCACCAGCGGCGCGATCACCACGTCGTGGGTGCGCATCAATTCTTCCGGCGGATAGGTGCAGAGCAGGAAGCCGGTGCGCGCGCCGAGGCTGCGCGCACGCCGCAGCGCGCCATGCACGAAGGGCGTCGTGCCCGAAGCCGCGATGCCCAGCACGAAGTCGTCCGGGCCCACCTTGCGCTCGTCGATGGCGCGCGCGCCGTCTTCCGGATGGTCTTCGGCGCCCTCCTGCGCCCGCAGCAGCGCTTCGTAGCCGCCGGCCATGATGCCTTGCACCATCTCCGGGTCGGTCCGGTAGGTGGGGGCATCTCCGAAGCATCGAGCACGCCGAGGCGCCCGGACGTGCCCGCGCCCACGTAGATCAGCCGGCCGCCGCGGCGCAGGCATTCCACCACCAGGTCGATGGCGCGCGCGATCTGCTGGCGCTCCTCGCCGACGGCGGCGGCCACCATGCGGTCCTCGGCGTTGACGAGGTCGACGATCTCCTGCGTCGACAGTTCGTCGATGCGCATGCTGCGCGGATTGCGCTGCTCGGTCAGTCGGGCGTCGAGGGGCGTGCGCGGGGGTTCATCGGGCATTTGGCCATGGTAGAGCCACCAGCCTGCGCGCGTGTAGGAGAGACGAGGCAGCCGCTGTCATCAGCCGCTCGCCATGGCGGTCACTCGTCGAGGAAGCCGCCGCGGAAGAAGCTCCGTGCGGTGCCGTCGTGCAGGTAGAAGTGGCCGTCGGCGCAGAAGTCCTTGCCCGGGAAGTACTCGCGGTAGGCGCGCGGCACCAGCCGTTCGAGCTGCTCGTCGGTCAGTTCCTCGAATTCCTCGGGCGTGATCGGCTGCCCCACCCTGCGCCTGCGCTGCTCCATCGGCGCCACGATAGCGCAAGCGGGCCGCTCAGGCCAGCCCGCACCAGCCAGCACGCGGTGCGACACGTCCATCCACAAGGCCCACGCTGCCGTGAGCGCCAGCAGGGCGCCGGCGATGCGGGTGCCCGACTCCTTGCGCAACCGGTTGCCCAGCGCCTGCAGGCGCTGCAGGGCGGCGGGCGCCAGGCCGAGCGAGATGCCGCTGCCGATGGCGAACAAGGCCATGCTCACCGCGCCTTCCACCGGACCGCCGGACAGGGACGCCACCAGCAGCGCCGAATACAGCAGGCCGCAGGGCATGAAGGCCCAGAGCGCGCCGGTGGCCAGCAGGCCGCCGCGCCGCTGCGCCATCGGCCGCACGGTGGACCATACCGAGCGGCCGGTGGCTTCCACCCGTGCGGGCTGGCGGGCCTGCGCCGGAGCATGAGGCCCCGTGCCAGCACGGCCGGGTGGAACAGCGTCCACACCGGCCGGAGCGCGGCGGTGTGCGCGGAGAGGAAAGCGAAGGCCCGGACGGCCGGGCCGGCCGCCGCGCCCGCCACCGAATAGCCCAGCAGCCGGCCCGCCTGGAAAGTGGCCATGCCGCGCGCCGGCCGCGCGCCGACGCCGCGGATCACCCCGCCACAGGCGGCGCCGCACATGGCGACGCAGTGCGGCCCGCCCGCCAGCCCCATCAGCAGCGCGGTGCCCGCCAGCGCGAAGTTCATGTCAGACGATCCGCGAGAAGCGCGCGCGGTTGCGGTCGGCCTGCAGGTAGCGGTCGAACACCATCGCCACGGCCCGAACGAAGAACCAGCCCGCGGCCGTCACCCGGATGCCCGCGTCGTCCAAGGCCACCAGCCCCTGCTCCTGCAGGGCGCGCAGCTGCGCCAGTTCGGCGGCGAAGGTGCTGCCGAAGTCCAGCAGCCAGGCCGTCTCGATCGACTCGAACACCACCTGCCCCCGGCACATCAGCGCCATGATCACCGCGCGCCGCGCCAGTCGTCGCGCGACAGCGCCAGCCCGCGCACCACCGGCAGCCGCCCCCGGTCGAGCCGGTCGCAGTACTCCTCCATCGTCTTGGCGTTCTGGCTGTAGGTCGCGCCGATCCTGCCGATGGCGGAGACGCCCGTGCCGATCAGGTCGCAGTCGGCCTGCGTGCTGTAGCCCCTGAAGTTGCGGTGCAGCCGCCCCCGGGCGCTTGGCCACGGCAGCGAATCTTCCGGCAGCGCGAAGTGGTCCATGCCGATGTAGACATAGCCTGCGCCGAGGAACGAGGCCAGCGCCTGCGACAGCATGCCGAGCTTGTCGGGCGGGGCCGGCAGGTCGGCCTGCAGGATCCGGCGTTGCGGCTTGAAGCGCTCCGGCAGGTGCGCATAGGCATAGAGCGCGATGCGGTCGGGCCGCAGCTGCGCCACCTGCTGCAGGGTGCGCGCGAACGATTCGGGCGTCTGGCGCGGCAGCCCGTAGATCAGGTCGATGTTGATGGAATCGAAGCCGATGCCGCGCGCGTGCGCCACCGGGTCGAACACCTGCGCCGCCGGCTGGATGCGGTGGACGGCCTTCTGCACCGCCGGGTCGAAATCCTGCACGCCGAAGCTCAGGCGGTTGAAGCCGAGGTCCGCCAGCACCTGCAGGCGGCCCGCGTCGATGGTGCGCGGATCGATCTCGATGGAGCACTCCGCGCCGGGGGCGATGGCGAAGCTGCGGCGCAGCATGGCCATCAGCTCGCGCAGTTCGGCGTCGCTCAGGAAGGTGGGCGTGCCGCCGCCGAGGTGCAGCTGGCTCACCGGCGCGCCGACACCGAGGGCCTCGACGTGCAGCGCGACCTCGCGTTCGAGGTAGCGCAGGTAGCCGGCGGCCTTGCCGTGCTGCTTCGTCACGATCTTGTTGCACGCGCAGTAGTAGCACAGCGACTCGCAGAAGGGAATGTGCACGTACAGCGACAGCGGCGAGGCGATGCCGGCGCCCTCGCGGCGCTGCGCCGGGGCCTGCGCGTAGTCGGGCGCGCCGAACGCCTCCACGAAACGGTCGGCGGTGGGATAGGACGTGTAGCGCGGGCCGGGAACATCGAAACGGCGCAGCAGGTCGGGGGAGAGGGTATCGGTCATGGTGAAAGGCTCGCGACCGGGTGACTTTGCGCCCGCCGCGCCCGGCGGCGATTGACTTGCATCAAGCGCGACGCGCGCTGGCCCAGCCTTGCCCCCGGCTAGGCGCGCACGGACGCGGATTGCGGCCGTGCGGGGCAACTCGGCCGCGATCCCGCCGCATGATGAGTCCATCAACCAACTGAAAGGAGCCATCCATGAACAAGGACCAGGCCAAGGGCGTCGGCAAGCAGATCACGGGCGAGGTGAAGGAGCAGATCGGCAAGCTCACCGGCGACACCAGCACCCGCGTGCGCGGCCATGCCGAGGAAGCCGAGGGCAAGCTGCAGAAGGGTCTCGGCGACGCCAAGGAAGTGGTGCGCCACCACGAGCGCGAGCTCGAGGCCGACCGCCAGCGCAAGCTGGACATCGATCGCTGATCGAGCAGCGTCTCGCGGGACGTGAAAAAGCCGGGCACTGCCCGGCTTTTTCATTCGGTGGCGGTCGGACTGCCGAAGGCCGAACCGCTGGCCGCCGCGGGCGCCGGCGCCGGCTCGCTCACCGGAGCGGCCTCGCGCAGCGGCGCAGGCGCCGCCGTCGCGGATCCGCTGGCCATGGCCGGCGGCGGTGCGCCCAGCGTCGAGGTCGGCGGCGCCAGCGGGGACGTGCCCGGCGCCACGCGCACCATTTCGCTGCCGCGCCCCACGTCCTGCAGCGGGCGCGGCACCAGCACGGGGGTGCTGCTGCTGTTGCCCGAAGAAGCGCCCCGGCGCGCCGTGTTCGTGGCGGGGACGCTGTACACCTGCGTGCCCGGCACGGTGTCCGCCGCCCGTGCGCTCTCCAGCGGACGCGGGAACGCCGGCACGCGCTCGGGGCCGCTGATCACCACCGGCGAATCCGGAGTCACCATCGGCGCGCCCGAAGCGACGCCGGCCCCCCTGCCGGCACCGGCATCGCGGAACCCGGGACGGTGATGGGTGCCGGCTCCAGCACCGGCGGGTCGACGCGCACTTCCGGCGCGCTGACGACGGCCGTGTCAGGCGAAGCCGGCGCGCTGAACACGCTGTTCCACCAATCGCCCATCTGCTGCATCAGCGGGCGCTCCAGTCCTGCTGGCGGGGTGCGGCGAACACCGACTTCGGATCGACCAGCCTGGCCTTGGTGCCGCGCTGGAAGAAATCGCCCACCATCAGCAGGGCGTTGTGCGAACCCCGGCCCCAGTACTCGCTGCGCATCGTCACGCGGTTGTCGTTGAAGCCGACCCATGCGCCCGCCACGAGCTGCGGGTGCATCAGGATGAACCAGCCGTCGGTGTTGTCCTGGGTGGTGCCGGTCTTGCCGGCCGGTCGCCGGTCAGGCCGAAGCGGCTCTTCAGGCCGACGGCGGTGCCCTGCTCCACCACGCCGCGCATCACGTCCAGCAGCGTCATCGCCGCCTGGTTCGACATGGCCTGCTCCGAGGGCGGCGCGCTGAAAGTCGCCAGCGTGGCGCCGCCGCGGTCCTCGATGCTGCTCACCAGCACCGGCGGAATGTAGCTGCCGCCGTTGGCGATGGCGCCGAACGCCGTGACCATCTCCTTGAGCGTCACCGGGCTGGTGCCCGGGGCCAGCGACGGCACCGCCGAGAGCGGGCTCTGCCGCACGCCCATGCGCTTGGCCAGCTCAGCCACGCGCGAGGGGCCGACACGCATCATCAGCTGTGCGGTGATCGTGTTCTTGGAGCGCGCCAGCCTTCGCGCAGCGTCATCGGCTGGTTGGTCGGGCCGTCGCCGACGTCGGTCGGGCGCCAGACCCGCCCTTGTCGATCTGGATCGCCACCGGGCCGTCCATCAGCGTTTCGTTCGGCTGGATGCCCATCTCGAAAGCCGCGCCATACACGAAGGGCTTGAAGGTGGAGCCGGGCTGGCGCCGCGCCTGGTTCACGTGGTCGAACTTGTCGTGCGCGTAGTCGCGGCTGCCCACCCAGCCTTCACGTGGCCCGTCGACGGTTCGATGGCGAGGAAGCCGGCCTGCAGCATCGTCTTGCTTTTCTTCAGGTCGGCGATCGCCTTGTCGTCTTCCTTGACGCGGGCCAGCGCGGCGCCGTCGGCCGGCCCTCTTCCCGCGCGGCCTTGTACTGCGCGGTGTCCCGCACGAAGGCGTCCAGCAGGTCCTTGCGCGTGCTCCAGAAGTACTCGAAAGGCTGCGCCTTGGCGCGGGCCGGCACGAAGTTCTCCGGGTTGGTTCCATAAGCCTGCAGGCTGCTGCGGCTCCACTCGACGTCCGCCACCGCCTGCAGCGCTTCGCCCTGCTTCACCACGGCTTCGGTCGCCATCTCCTGCAGCCGCGAGTCGATGGTGGTGCGCACCACCAGGCCGTCGGCGTAGATGTTGTAGTCGTTGTCGTCGGCCCATTCGATCAGCCACTTGCGCAGGTGTTCGGCCAGGTGCGGCGCGGGGCCGGTGAACTCGGGCAGGCGCTCGAAGTTCAGCTTCAGCGGCTGCGCCTTGAGGCGGTCGAACCGCTCGGCGGGCAGCTTGGCTTCCTTGACCATCTGCGCCAGCACCGTGTTGCGGCGCTCCAGCGCGCGCTCGGGGTTGAGCACCGGGTTGTAGTAGCTGGTGCCCTTGAGCATGCCCACCAGCGTGGCGGCCTCCAGCTCGTTGAGGTCCTTGGCCGATTTGTCGAAGTACGTGCGCGAGGCCATCTCGATGCCCCACGCGTTGTAGAGGAAGGAGACCGAATTGAGGTACGTCTCCGGGATCTCCTCCTTGCTGTACACCGCCTCGATTTTCAGCGCGGTGATCGCTTCCTTGACCTTGCGCGTGAGGGTCGGCGCGCGGCCGATCTCCTCGGGGTACAGGTTGCGCGCGAGCTGCTGCGTGATCGTGGAGCCGCCCTGCCGGTCACCCTTGGCGGTGTTGACCGCCGCCTTCGCCGTGCGCACGAAGTCGATGCCGACGTGGTCGTAGAAGCGCCGGTCCTCGGTGGCCAGCAGCGCGTCGACCGCCTTGGGCGAGACGTCGGACAGCTTGACCCAGTCGCGGTTGGCGCGCTTGAACACCGCCAGCTCCTTGCCGTCGGCGGAGAGCACGATGGTCGGCGACTCCTGCTTGGACTTCTTGATGTCGCCGATGCTGGGCGTGAACGGCACCAGCGCCAGCACGTACAGCGCCACGGCCGCCGGCACCGCCGCCGCCGTGCGCCACGGGTGGCGCCGCACGGCCTCCCAGCCGCGCCGCAATTTCGTCCCTGCCCACTCGCTCGCGCGCCCCAGTGCCTTCATGATGGATGTGTTCCTGTGCAACCGCCCAAATCTAGGCGGCGCGACAGTGGCGCGACTGTAGGACTGCGGCCTGACGCGCTGGCGGCTGGGCTCGCGCCTGCGTAAAGGCGCCGGCGGTCAAGAGACGACGGGCGCGGCGCCCGGTCAGTTCAGGGGTTCGGCCAGGCCATGCTTGAGCGCATAGCGCACCAGCTCCGTCGGGTTGGCCAGCCCCAGCTTCTGCATCAGGTTCGCCTTGTGGGTGCTGACGGTCTTCACGGAAAGATGGAGCTTCGCCGCGATGTCGGAGACGGCGTCGCCCGCCACCAGCAGGCGGAAGACCTCGAACTCGCGGTCCGAGAGGCTCTCGTGGGGCGCGGCCGAGGCGTCGCCGCCCGGCATGGCGCCCAGCGCCAGCTGCTGCGCGACTTCGGCGCTGATGTACGCGCCGCCGCCCGCCACCTTGCGGATCGCCTCCTCCAGCAGGGCGGGCGCGCTTTCCTTGGTGAGGTAGCCGCTGGCGCCCGCCTTGATGGCGCGGACCGCGTACTGCATCTCCTGGTGCATGCTCAGGACCAGCACGCGCAGCTTCGGCTTGTCGGCCTTCACCAGCTTGATCAGCTCCATGCCGCTGCGCCCGGGCATCGACAGGTCGAGCACCAGCACATCGAAGTCGAGCTCGCGCACCACGCGCGTGACCTCGCCGCCGTCGGCCGCTTCGCCGGCGACCGTGAAATCCGCCACATCGCCCACGATGCGCTTGAGGCCTTCGCGCACGATGGCATGGTCGTCGGCGAGAACGATTCGAATCATCGGGCCGAATTTACATCACACTCGCAACACGGCCGGCGGCGCCTGTGCCATCCTGCCGTCCTCTTCCTACATATCGCGCCGTGGTGCGATGACATTCCCGGTTCGCGAGGCCTCCCAGACTCCGCTTCGACCTGAACCATTTCAAACAACTAAGTGTTGGCCATCGAAGACCCCATCACCACGCCCACCGGAGGCACGCCTCCCGCGGCCCCCGACGCAGCACCGCAGCGCATGCGCAGCCTCGCCCGGGCGGCCCGGCACGACATCCTGCGGCGCCTCGCGCCCCCGCTCCGCCACGACATGGTGGTGCACCTGCAATCGCTGGGCATGATGGCCGAGGCCCTCACCGCCCGCCTCGAACGCGGCACGATCGAACAGGACGACCTGCAGGCCTCGGTCTCCAAGCTCAACCGCCTGTCGCGCCAGGCCGTGGGCACCTGCCTGCAGGTTTCCTCGTGGATGCAGCCGGCGGACGACGACGCCGTGCAGCTGCGCGAAGGCGTGGAGGAATGCGTGCGGCTGCTCTCCACCAGCCTCAACTTCCGCGGCTTCGACCTGCGCACCGAGCTCGGCGAAGGCGACTTCGAAGTGTCGCGCTCGTCGATGCGCTTCCTGCTGGCCGCCGCGGTGCTCACGCTGACCGACACGGCGACGGCGCCCGGCGAGATCACCATCCACACCGAGTTCTCGTCCACGCACGGCGTCGTGGCCGTGGATTACGCGCCGCAGCCCGAAGGTTCCTTCACGCTGCTGCACGAGTCCGGCGAAGCGCCGCTGGCCTGGGCCGAGGTGCAGGCGCTGGCCGCCGAGGAGTCTGTGGAGCTGCTGCGCAACGGCAACGCGATCATCCTGCGCCTGCCGCGCGCGGTGATCACGTCACCGCTGAAGATGGTTCCGGTCTGACCACGCCGCCGCCGCTGGCGGCGCGTTCCATGAAGGCTTCCGTGTCCTCGATCGTCAGCGGCCGCGAATACAGGTAGCCCCGGTAGCGGTCGCAGCCCTGCCGCGCCAGGGAACACGCGCTGCTCCTCCGTCTCCACCCCTTCCGCGATCACGTTCAGGCCCGGCTGTGGCCCGGCCGATGATCGTCGCCGCGATCGCCGCGTCGTTCGAATCGGTCAGGATGTCCTTGACGAACTCGCGGTCGATCTTGAGTTCGTCGAGCGGCAGGCGCTTGAGGTACGACAGCGACGAATAGCCGATGCCGAAGTCGTCCACGGAAAGGCTCACGCCCATTTCCTTGAGCGTCGACATCTTCGCCACGGTCAGGTCGAGCCCGTCGACCAGCAGGCTTTCGGTCAGTTCGAGCTTGAGCTTGCCGGGCGGCGCACCCGCGCTGCGCACGCACGCGATCACCTCGCTCACGAAGTCGGGATGGCGGAACTGCCGCACACTGACGTTCACCGCGATGCTGAGGTGCGCGCGGTCCGGTCGCCCGGCCCAGGCGGCGAGCTGCGCGCACGCCTGCTCCAGCACCCAATGGCCGATCGGCACGATCAGCGAGGTTTCTTCCGCAGTGGGAATGAAGTCGGCCGGATGCACCTTGCCGCGGGTGGGATGCTCCCAGCGCAGCAGCGCCTCGACGCCGATCATCCGGCCGTCCGCGCCCACCTGCGGCTGGTACTCCACCCGCAGCTGGTTCTCGCGCCACGCCTGCCGCAGGTCGGAGGCGAGCGCCGCGTTGGCCGTGGCCACCGCCTGCATCTCGGGATCGAAGAAGCGCACCGCGTTGCGGCCCGCGCCCTTGGCCTGGTACATCGCGAGGTCGGCCTGCTTGAGCAGTTCGCTCACGCTGTTCGGCCCCTTGGCGAACAGCGTCACGCCGATGCTGCAGGTGCTGTGGTGCAGGTACCCGGGCAGCACGTACGGCTCGCCCAGCCCGCCAGGATGCGCTCGCTGACCACCTTGGCGGCCGTCATCGGGTCGAGCGGCTTCTCGGGCGTGTTCTCCAGCAGCACCACGAACTCGTCGCCGCCGAGCCGCGCCACCAGGTCGCCCTTGGCGACGCAGTTGCGCAGGCGACGCGCGACCTGCTGCAGCAGCAGGTCGCCCTTCTGGTGGCCCAGCGTGTCGTTCAGCACCTTGAAGTTGTCGAGGTCGATGAACATCAGCGCGCCTTCGCGGCTTTCGCCGGTGCCCTCGCCCACCGCTTCGGTCAGTCGGTCCAGCAGGTGCTGCCGGTTCGGCAACTGCGTCAGCGGGTCGTAGAAGGCCAGTACTGGATCTTCTCTTCGGCCGTCTTGCGCTCGGTGATGTCGCGGCCGACCGCCACCCAGTGCGTGAGGCGGCGCGACTCGTCCCACACCGGCGAGACGTCGAGGTCCACCCAGTAGGGCTCGCCGGACTTGGTGTAGTTGATCAGGTCGACGCGCACCCGCTCCCACTGCTCCGGCCGGCCCGGATGCGATCGAGCTGCGAGCGCTGCGTGTCGGGGCCCTGCAGGAAGCGCGGCGACTGGCCGATGACTTCCTCGCGCGTGTAGCCGGTGCGGCGCACGAACGCGTCGTTGACGAACACGATGCGCGGCCCGGGCGCGCGGAAAGGCGCGGCCTCGGTGATGATGACGATGTCGTTCAGGCGGGCGATGCTGCCTTCGAGCAGCATCAGGTGCTGCTGCGCCTGCCGGCGCGAAGTCACGTCGCGCATGTGCAGCGCCAGCCCCGCGCCGAAGGGAAGCCGCGCAGCTCGAGCCAGTGGCTCACCTGCGCGTCCATCTCCTCGAGCTCGATGGTCTGGCGCTTTTCCAGCGCGTGGCGGAAGCGCTCTTCCAGCGAGAGGCGCGCGCGCTTCTGGAAGAAGCTCCAGATGTAGCGGCCGATCAGCATCTCGCCGGCGGGCGCCAGCAGCTGTTCGGCCTGCTCGTTGGCATAGCTGATGCGGCCCTGCTTGTCGACGGTGGCGAAAGCCTCGCCGCTCCCGAGCGAGCCGCCCATGCTGACGGTGTGCCGCAGCAGCGTGCCGATCGCGTGGCCGGCCGGCGCGATCTCCTGCACCAGTCCCTCGGCGCCGATGATCTCGCCGGTCTCGTCGCGCAGCGGCTGGCCCACGCAGCGCACCCAGATGCGGCGGCCCTGCAGCGAATCGACCTGCACCTCCACGTCGAACGGCGTGCCCTTCTCGTGGCAGGCGCGCATGCGCGCATCCAGCTCCGCGCGGTGCTCCTTGACGAAGTGGCACAGCGCGTTGGCGTAAGTAGGTGTGTAGTCCGCAGGGGCGCCATGCAGGCGTGCCAGCTGCTCGGACCAGTACAGCTGCTGGTGGCGCATGTCGAGCCGCCAGAAGCCGACGAACGCGCTCCGTTCGACCAGGTGCAGGAGGTTGCCTGCGCTATCCGCGATGACTGGGTCCATTGGAGATGCTGTCTTGTTGGCGCATCTTAAGTGGCGCCGCACCTCTACGGGGCCGGAAGGCGCAGCCGTAGGCCCGCTCCTACATGCAAACGCGTGTGCATCCGTATCGCGCCGATGAGCCGCCTACTAGAGTCCGATTACGCCTTGACACCGAACCTTACTGATTGAGCCCTTCGTGCAACTCGCTGTTTTTGTCGTGGAGGACAACGCTGAAATCCATGAGAACCTTGCCGGTGCCCCGGAAGAGCTCACCTGCGTCAAGGTGGTCGGGGGCAGCCCCACCGAGGAGGCGGCCTTCGATTGGCTCGTCTCCAACGGCCGCGGCTGGGACATGGTGATCGTCGACCTGTTCCTCAAGGGCGGCAGCGGCATCCGCCTGATCCAGCGGCTGCAGCGGGCCCGGCCCGAACAGAAGGTCGTGGTCTTCAGCAACTACGTCAACGCCAGCGTGCGCAAGCGCTGCGGCCAGCTCGGCGTGGACGCCGTCTTCGACAAGTCCACCGAAATCGACGCGCTGGTGGATTACTGCTCCCACCAGTGCACCCTGCTGGGCGCGCACGCCGCGCTCGCACCCGAAACGCCCACCGGAGGAACCCCATGAACGCCACCATCGAATTCCCCGCGCTTTCCCTCGTCGACCCGGAGCCGGCCATGTCCACCCCGCCCACCGGCCCGCAAGGCCCCGCCTCTCCCGCGCCCACCGCCACCAGCATCCCCGTCACCGGCCGCCGCTGGTCCGACGGCGCCGGCACCTATGCGCCCGTCGACCCGAACGCCGCCGGTCCATGGCGCAGCAGTGGCCGAACCTCGTCGCCGCGCTGTCCGAGCAGGCCGTGGAAAGCAGCAACCTCCTGCTGCGCGCCCTGAACTACCCGGTGGGCGCCGGCCGCCTGCGCCGCAGCGAAGCCAAGGCCCTGAGCGACGCCATGCACACGCTGCGCGGCACCAGCCTGCGCGCGCAGCAGATCACCCGCCCGGCCGGCGGCCGGATCCGCCAGGCCCGCGAGCGCGTCGACCTTTCCGAACTCGTGCGCCACGTGCTGGAAGACCGCGGTACGGAACTCACCGCCGCCGGCGTCGGCGTCGCCACCGAACTGCAGGCGGTCGACGTGCTGCTCGACCCGCCGGTGGCCATCAGCCTGTTGAACAGCATCCTCGACTGGGCCACCAGCTTCAGCAAGGACCTGCACTTCACGCTGGTGCCCTCCGAGTGGGCCGGCCCCGCCCAACTGAAGGTGCGCGTCGCGACGCCGCCGCCCGCCGCCCCCACCGGCGCGCCCGGGTCGCCGGGCTGGACGGCGCGGCCGCGCGGCCGCCGCCTCAACGACGGCCTGCACTGGATGCTGCTGCGCCAGATCGCCGCTTCGTCCGGCCCGGAGGTCACGCGCTCGCGCGCCGACGGCGCCGCGCTGCTCACGATCGATTTCCCCAAGACGTTCATCAACACCGAAGGCGTGGCATGCCCGAGCTCACCGACGCCGACGGCCAGGCCAACTCGCTGCGCGAGACCTGGGTGCTGGTGATGACGCGCGACGACCGGCTGCGCCAGGAGGCGGTGGACGCGCTGCGCAAGATGGGCATCGACGCGGTGGCCGCGTCCGACCCGATGCATGCCCGCGCGGTGATCGGCGACGGCCGGCCGAACGTGCTGGTGACGGCATGGGACATCGCGCCCGAGGAAGTGGCGGCCTTCCGGCACGACGTCCTCGGCGGCGAAGAGCGCTGCCCGCTGGTGGAGATCACCCGCGAACTGCCTTCGTTTCACCTCAGTGGTTTCGACCGCTTCGAAACGCCCAAGGTCGGGCGCGAGCAACTGACGGCCGAACTGCCGCCGACGGTGCTGTTCGAGCTGGTGAAGATCGTCTGAGGCTGCTGTAGCAAGCCTTTTAACGCAGAGGGCGCAGAGATTGCGCAGAAAACGCAGAAGGAATTCAGCTTCTTTTCTGCGTTCTCTGCGCCTCCTCTGCGCCCCTCTGCGTTCAAAGGCGGTCCGATCCCGCTCCCGTCTTCAGAGCCCCGGCGGGGGATGCAGCGGCCCCGCCTTCAGCATGCGCACCAATTGGTCCGCCGGCACCGGCGGGCTGTAGTAGAAGCCCTGCGCCTGGTCGCAGCCCAGCGCCCGCAGCGCGGCCGCCCTGGCCTTCGGTTTCGACGCCTTCGGCCACCACCTTCAGGTTCAGCCCGCGCGCCGTGGAGACGCAGGTGCGCACGATGCCTTCGTACGCGGCATCGGCCGTGATCTTCTTGACGAAGGCGCGGTCGATCTTCAGTTCGTCGATCGGCAGCGTGACGATGTAGGCCAGCGATGAATAACCGGTTCCGAAGTCGTCGATCGCCACCGGCATGCCCAGCGAGCGCACCTGCTGCAGCACCTCGATCGCGCGCTCCATGTTCGAGATCAGGATGCTTTCCGTCACCTCGATGCCCAGCGCGGACGGGTCGCCGCCGACCAGGTCGAGCGCCAGCTTGAGCGTTTCGATGAAGTCTTCGTTGCGCAACTGCGCCGCCGCGACGTTGACCGCGATGCGGGGCGCCACCAATCCGGCGTCGCGCCAGCTTTTCCAGTCTTCGACGGCGCGCTCCATGATCTTCTGCGCCACGTCGCCGATCAGGCCGGTGGTCTCCAGCGCCGGCACGAACTCGCCCGGCGGCACCAGGCCGCGCCGCGGGTCCATCCAGCGCACCAGCGCCTCCACGCCGACGATGCGGCCGGTGGTGAGCTCCACCTTCGGCTGGTAGTAGTTGACGAACTCGCTCTTCTCCAGCGCGCGCCGCAACTGCGGCTCGAGCCGGAAATGCATGCTCTGCACGTTGTCGACGGAGCGGTCGAAGTAGGCGATCAGCTGCTCGCGCTCCACCGCCACCTGCAGCGCCGTATCGGCGGCATTGACCACCTCGTCCAGCGTCTTGCCGTCTTCGGGGTACGACGCGAAGCCGAGGTTGACCGGGCACACCAGCGAAAGGTTGTTCACCGTGTACGGCGCGCACAGGCTGGTCGCCATCTCGGGCGCCCGCGTGCGCGCGAACTCGTCGGCCTTGGCATCCGGGAAGAACAGGATGAACAGTCCGCGCTTGATGCGGCCGATGAAGGCGCCCCGGTCGGCGAACACCTTCAGCCGTTCGGCGGTCTGCTTGATCAGGCCGTCGGCCACGCGGAAGCCGTGCGCCGAATTGATCTGGTTGATGGTTTTCAGCTTGACGAAGCACACCATGCCCCGCGGCGCTCGGCTGTGGTCGAACTGGTGCTCGAAATGGAACCAGTTCGGCAGGCCGGTCAGGCGGTCGGTCTCGGTGGCGATGCGCAGTTGCCGGCGCAGCTGCAGCTGCGTGGCCACGGCCTTCGCCAGCTTCATCAGGCCGTCCTTCTGGCTCTCGGTCAGGCGGCGCGGCACCGGGTCCATGACGCAGAGCGAGCCGATGGCGCTGCCGTCGCGCGTGCGCAGCGGCGCGGCCGCATAGAAGCGCAGCGTGGGCCCGTTCGGTCCCCGGGGCTGCGGGTCGGCCCAGCCGAGCTTCGCCACGTCCGGGATCTCCAGCACGCGGTCGGACTCGAGGATCGTGTGGCCGCAGAACGACTTGTCGCGGGCGATCTGCTGCACCGGCAGCCCGACGCGCGACTTGTACCACTGGCGGCCGCTGTCGACGAACGTGAGCGCGCCGAGCTGCGTGCCGCACAGGACGGTGGCCAGCTGCACCAGCCGGTCGTAGTCGTCGTCGGGATCGGTGTCGAGGATGTTGAAGCCGTGCAGCTCGGACAGACGCTCGGGCTCGTCGGCGGGATGCAGGGCGGCGGTGTAGAGCCAGGCCGGGCGGTTGGCGGACGCGGTCGTGCGCAGAAGGTTCTCCTCCATCACCAGGGCCGCGGGGTCGGCGCCGGCGGATCTTTGCTGCACCAGGGGCCATGGCGGGTCCTTTTTTCAACGGGGCAAGGGGCGGCGGCTCTCGTTGGCCACCGCGTCACTGAAGGGGTCGACGTTCGGGCCGTCCGCGTCCGGGTGGCCGCGGCCGCCGGCAGGTTCGCCGCGGACCGCCGCCTCGAATTCCGCCAGCAGCGGATCGTCTTGCGGCTCCTGCAGCCGCAGCGGCTCGGCGTTCGCGCGTTCCAGCGGCTCCGGCTCCGGCAGCGGCGCGGCATGCGCGTCCGGTCGAGGTCGAGCCCCACGCCGTAATCCGCTGCATCCTGCGCCGCCACCGGGCCTGCCCGGCGTCTTCGGCGTGCGCCCGGGGCGCCAGCCATGTTCGTCGCCCTCGCCGCCCGGCGCGGCGGCCTCTTCGCGCTGCAGCTCGGTCCCCACCGGAACAGGCACAGCAGGTCGCGCCCGGCCTCGAGCGACAGCGCCTTGTCGGGCGCGGGCGCCGCGAACAGCAGGTCCTCGATCATGTCCAGCGCCTGCGGCTTGCCCCAGTTGCGCGTGATCCGCGCGGCGAGTTCGGCCCGCGCCTGCAGGCCGTGGGGCGCTGCGATCTGCTCCAGCGCCGGCGGCTCGGCGCCGAACACCTGCAGGTACCGGCGGCGCACCGCGGCCGGGCCGGCGGCGTCATCGGCGTGGTCGTACAGGCGCATCAGCTCGAAGTAGGCGATCGGCGCCGGGCCGCTGCTGTCCTCGATGTACGTCTTGAGCACGTCGGACGCATCGCCCCACAGCCCCAGCGAGGTGAGGAACTCGACCTCCCGGAAGGTGGCGGCGAGCGTTTCCACGCGCAGCTGCCGCCCTCGCGCGGGCGCGTTGACCAGCTTGGGCGCCGCGACGGGAAGCTCGAACTCCAGCGGCTGCAGTTCGGCGCGCGCCGGCTGCGCGGCCGGCACGACGACGCCGCCCTCGACGGTCCGGCCGGGGCTGCGGGCCGGACCGGGACACGGGCGCGGGCTGGGACGGAACTTCGGCCGTGCGTTCGACCACGGCGGCCACCGGCGGCGGTGGGTCCTGCCGGGGCGACACGCTGTCGAGCGTGCTGTCCAGCGGCTGGCCGTTCCAGCCGCCCACGTGCTGCTGCCGCGCGGTGCGCCACCACAGGAAAGCCGCTACGGCGGCGCCGGCCAGCACCAGCAGGGTCAGCGCCTGCGTGAACTGGCTGGACAGCCGGAAGCCTTCCGGCGGCGCTTCGAGCACCTGCCGCAGCGCGGCCATCTCGGCGCGGGTCTGGTCGGCCGTGGTCCGCAGGCCGGCGAGCTCGCCTTCGAGGCGTTGCAGCGTCAGGCTGGTTCGCAGCAGTTCCGAAGGATCGGCATTGAGCGCCTGCCACAACAGGGCGGCGGTGGCGCGGGCGGCCGCATCGTGCGTGGGCTGGGACAACTGCGCGGAGACGCGCAGCAGCGTGGCCGGCGACTGCGCGGGCTCCGGCTCCCACACGTCGAGGCGCAGGCGCGCGCCCCCGCCGCTCTCGCGCGCGCGCTCCATGCGGGCGGCGCGTGCGCGGGTCGGGCCTTCGGCGGCCACCGGCCGGGATGCGCGCGGCGGGCGCAGCGCGGTGGGCGACGTGGCGGCCGCCAATCGCACGGGCGAGGCCACCGACGAGATGCCGGCGGCGCCCGAGGAGCGCGCCGCCGCCGCGGCCAGCGTGGGGCCCGATGGCATCGCGGGCAGCAAGGTATAGGTGCGGGTCACGCTGTTGCGGCAACCGGCGCGCACGGCCACGGTGACGATCGGCTCGTCGATCGGCGTGTCCGCGACCACACGGACACGCCGGTCGCCGGGGGCGCCGAGGACCGTCGCGCGCACCGGTTGCCCGCCAGGCGCTGGTCGCCATAGAAGACGTCGGCCTGCACGCATTCGTCACCGGCATCGGCCGTGGCGAAGCGCGCCGGAACCGACAGGTCGAGCGGCCGTCCCACCCACGGGTCGGCGCTGGCGGGGCCGAGAGACTGCGCCCCGGCGGGCGCGAGGAAGCACAGCAGCCCCAAGGCCGCAAGCATCCTGCAACGCGTAAGCAATGATTTCATGGCCTTACCTACTGTAAGAAGCTCGGCAAAACCCTTCCTGTGGGAATGGCCGCGCACATCCTGTAGGACAAGGACTACTTCTGGGCCTTTTGCGCCGCCGCGAGTTCCTGCACCAGTTGCGGCGAAACATACAGCGGCCCTTCGAACAGGTAGATGGGAAAGCCCGCATAGGTGGCCAGCTGCGGCTTCAGTTCGTCGATGGTCGCGGGCCGGAAGCCGCCACCCGGCTTGGGCCGGAAGGCTTCCGCGATCACGCGCACGCGGTCGCGGCCGAGCCGCCGCACCAGCACGTTGGCGTAGTGCTTCGCCACGAAGGGTTCGCGCGCATGCACGCCGACCCCGTCCTCGAAGAAGACACCCACGTGGGGCGGCAGCCACTCGACGAGGCTCTGGGCCAGTTCCTCCGGCCCGACGTTGGCGCTGTCGTAGACGCTGATCCACAACGGCGTCGGCAGCGTGTCGAGCATCGGCTTGAGCAGCGGCGCCTCCATCCGTGTGGGGTCGATCTCCACCGGGAAGTACCAGGCCGTGACGTTGATCCCCGGCGGCGGCGTCTTCGCCAGTCCGCCGACGTCTTCACCAGGCCTTCGATGTCCCCGCGGGCGCCGCGCTCGTCGAAGCGGCCGGCCATGCCGAGGATCACCTCCTTCGCCCGGGGCTGGCCGGCGATCCGCTGCCAGTCCGGCATCTTCGCGCCGGGCGGCAGCGCCGTGCCGGGAACGAAGGCCGTTTGTCGACGGCGCTCCATTGCACCAGGAGCCGGTGCACGCCCAGCTTCTCCCAGTCGCCGCGCGGCTCGGCGTTCTCGTTGAACGGCTGCCACACCACGCCCTCGATGGGCGGTACCACCGTGGAGGCGCAGCCGCCCAGCAGCGACGCGGCCAGCAACAGGCCGGAAAGCACGCTGCGCATCATCAGTACGACAGGAAGGTGTTGAGGTACAGGCCCTTGAGCCGGTCGTCGCCCGTGATGCGGGCGCGGTACTGCAGCGTCACGTCCCAGTAGGAACGCGGCGCGTTGTACGTGTCCTCGCGGAACCAGTGCCGCAGGCTCACGCCCGGCCGGCGCCGGCCGACGTCTTGGCGGTGGGGTCGGCGGAGCTGTACTCCGCCACCAGGGGCGGCGTGCGGGTACACCACGGTGCGGCCGCTGTTGCCCACGAGGTAGCTGCGCCCGAACAGCAGCTGGGCGACCGCGTAATCGTTGCCCGCATCGAGGTAGCGGCCGACTTCGGCCGAGATCCGCGTGGTCCACCAGCTCGGCACGACGCGCAGGTCGCTGCCGATGTCGAGCGAATAGCCCAGTTGCGCCAGCCAGTCGTCGTTGACGTTGGGGCCGAACACGCGGCTGAGCGACAGCACCACGTTGTGCGCGGTCAGCGGCTTCCAGCGCACGCCGACGCCGCCCCGAAGCTGTCGCCGCCGGTGAAGCCGGCCGCGCCGTCGTTGTCCAGCGTGGCGAAGCCGCGCGCGAACAGCTCGACGAACTTGCCGTTGCGGTAGCCCCGGGGGCGGTAGTAGGCCTCGACGCCGGCCTGCGTGGTGCGGCTGCTCACCGGCGCGCCGCCGACGTTGCCGAAGCCCGGCTCGATGCCGGCGCCATTGCGCATCGTCAGCGAGGCCAGCACGCCCCAGCGGCGCGACACGTCGGCCACCGTGCGGCGGGTGTCGAACACCATCTGCGGCTCCATCCGCAGTTGCAGGCCGTTGACCGCGTCGATGGCGCGGCTGAAGTAGCGGATGGCCTCGTCGTCCTGGTAGGTACGCATCGACGTGTAGCCGGCGTCGAGCAGCGACGAAGGCGGCAAGGCGCCGCCGGCGTCGGCCGCGGCGAACGCCTGGCGCGCGGCCTGGTCGTCGCCGATGCGGTTGGACAGGTACGCGTAATCGAGCTGGCGCTGCGGCGTCATGTCGGCGGCGGGCATCGAGGCCGGCGCTCCCGTGCTTCGCGGGTGCGGCCCAGTCGGACAGCAAGCCCACCTGGTTGGCGACCGGCAGCTGGCCGGAGGCCGGGGCGGCTTCGGCGTCCTCGTTGGCGCCGGCGGTCTCGCCCAGCCGGCGGCGCAGCGACGAGCGTTGCGCGAGCGTCATCGGGTCGCTGCCCAGTGCCGGGCGGCGGTGGCAGCCCGTTCGGCTTCCTGCGGCTCGTTGGCCGCGATCGCCGCGTTCATGTGCATCAGGTGCCAGTCGCGCTGCAGCGGCGACGCCCGCGTGGCCAGCCGCGCCTGCTCCAGCGCGCGGTTGTAGTCCTTCTGCTCCAGCGCGCGGTAGGCGCCGGTGGCATTGGCGAAGCCGGGCAGCGGCGGCGCGGCCGTGGCCTGCACCGTGCAGGTCTGGGCGGCTTCGGCGTTGCTGCAGTCGATGGTGGGCGTGCGCAGCGCGACCGGCGCCGCGCCGGCGGGCGCCGCCGCGTACTGGCGGGCCACTTCGCGCCGGGCCGACACTTCGGTGTCGTCCGCGGGCAGCGGCTGCATCAGTTCGGTGGCGCGCTGCGGGTTGCCTTGCGCCAGCGCCAGGTCGGCGCCGAGCAGGCGCAGGTGCCGCTGGGTGGCGGGCGAGATGCCGCGCTGCGCCATCGCGCGGTCGATGTCCGCGGCCGCATCGACGGGCCGGTTCAGGCCCTGCCGCGCGTAAGCACGCAGCGCGAGCGGGGCGGCGCTGTCCGGCAGCAGCGCCACGGTTTCGGTCGCGACGCGGTCGGCGTCGGCGAAGCGGTTGTCCTGCAGCAGCGACTGCACCAGCACCAGCCGGAAGCCGGCGTTCTCGGGCGCGTACTGCACGGCCAGCGTGCCTTGCGCGATGGCCGTGCGCACGTCGTTGGCACGCAGGGCCGCATACATGGCTTCGCCGGCGGACTGCGCGCGGGTGCGGTTGACGTCGGCGCGGGCGCGCGCCAACGCGGCATCGTCGCCGCGCGCCTGCGCCGCCTGGTTCAGCGACTGCTCCGCCGCATCGGCCTGACCGGCGGCCAGCTGCGCCTGGGCCAGCAGCAGCCAGTAGTCGCGGCGCGCGGGCGCCAGCTGCGTGGCGCGCTGCGCCGACGCGATGGCCGCCGCATAGTCCTTGCGGGCGTACGCCTTGTAGCCCGCGTCAGCCGCCGCGTGGGCGCCGCGCGGCGCCGGGGCGGCGCGTTGCGGGGTCTGTGCTGCGGCACACGTGGAGGCAAGCGCGAGCACGGCAGCCAGCGCCAGCGCCTTTCGTTGTTGTTGTTTCATGGTCATTCATGGGGGTTGGCAAACACCAAGATCAGACGGCGCCCACCGGCTTGCCGAAGAAGCCGCGCTCGTGCGTCGGCTGGGCCGACGTGCGGGCGAAGAAGCTCCTCTGTTCCTGCACCACCTGCTCCAGCACCTCGCGCAGGATCACGCCGCGGTCGACCGTAGTCGTCGCCGATGCGTCCGTGCTGCGCCGGCTTGTAGTTCTCCATCGCCTTCTCGAACTCGCCCCGCTTGAGCAGGCCGCGCTCGATCAGCATGTCGCCCAGCAGCGGCCCGGTGGCCACGGCCGGCGCCTTGCCGTCCTGGTCGCTGTCGCGCAGCAGGCGCAGGGCCACCGCCAGCTCGCCCTCGCGGGCGATGCGCTGCACCGGCTCCTCGCCGATGCCCGTGCGGATCTCCGCCAGCGCCTGCTCCGACAGCGGGCTCGTCACCGCCAGCACCGGCCGGTTGTTCTTGTTGCGGCCGATGTGCACGGCGCGGTGGCGGATCGCCAGTTCGACCGGGAGTTCGTCCGCGTGCTTGCGCACGAGGTCGGCCGAGAGATGCGCGCGCGGCAGGTCGGCCTGGTAGGCGATGGCCTCGGCCAGCGTCTCCTCGTCGAGCCAGCCGTTGGAGACCAGCACGCGGCCGAGCGGCACGCCGCCATCCGCCTGCTTCTCCAGCGCACGGGCCAGCGTGCCCTCCTCCACCGCGTTCCACGACTTGAGCAGGTCGCCCAGCCGCTGCCGGCGGCGCGCGAGCTGCACGCTGCTGGGGAACTCGTGGGCCGTCTTGTCCCGGGCGGCGGGTGCCGCGGAACAGGTACGAGAGGTACATCTTCCGTGCGCGGGCCACGGCCATGCAGTTGACGAAATTGCCGACCACCATCCGCGGCAGCGACATCAGGCCGTGCTCCCATCCGTACAGGACGGTGGTGAAGTACACGCGGTGCGCCGCGCGGAGCGCCGGGAAGAACGCGTTGATGTAGATCATCGTCCGCCAGATGCTGCCCTGCTGGAACAGCGACGGATAGTAGGCATGCCACCAGCCCGTGGCCAGGCCGACGTGGAACAGGATGAAGTGCAGCACCGGGATGTAGGCCAGGATGCTGACGAAGGACGTGACCACGCCCTTGCGGTCGTGCAGCAGCAGGTAGCGCGCCGCCGTGGTGCGGCCCTGCCACCTGATCTGCTCCCAGCTCTGCAGCCCGATGCCCAGCACCCAGCGCGCCTTCTGGCGGTAGGCGGCCCGGAAGTTGTCGGGGAAGTACTCGCGCACGCACAACGGCATCTGCATCAGCAGCTCGCGCCGCTGTTTGCTCGTCCAGCTGGTGCGGCTGATGTGGAACGTGACCGGGAACACGCCGAAGATCGACTGCATGCCCAGCTGCGCCAGGCGCATGCCGACGTCGTAGTCCTCGGTCAGGCTGTCGATGTTGAACGGCTTGTTGCGGGTGGCGCCCACCAGCGCGATCAGCGCCTTGCGCGAGAAGCAGGTGCCGACGCCGGCCGAAGGCACCATGCCCGAAACGCTTTCGCGCACGACCATCTCCTTGGCGTGGCTCTCGGCGAACTCGTCCATGTAGGTGCCTGCCACGAGCTCGTACCACTCGCGTTCCAGCGAAGCCACCGGCAGCTGGATCATGTCCTTGCGCGGCAGCAGGTAGTTGAAAAACTTCAGCTCCAGCGGATGCAGCACGTCCTCGCTGTCGTGCAGCACGACGCCGGCGTACTCGATGCCCTTCTCCTGCTCGTGGTCGAAGATCGCGGCCACCACCGCGTTCAGGCAGTCGGCCTTGCTGGTCGGGCCGGGGTGCGGCACGCTGACCCGCTGCAGCTGCGGATAGCGCCGGACCATCTTGTCGACCTCGTCGATGGTCGGCTGGTCGTTCGGGTACGTGCCGATGAAAACCCGGTAGTTGCGGTATTCGAGCACCTCCACCATGTTCTGGACCATGGCGGCGATCACGTCGCTTTCCTGCCGCCGGCACCATGATGGCCATGGGCTGCTCTTCGCGGTCGCGCAGCTGTTCGACGCCGAGGCGCTTGAACTGCGGGGTGCGCTCAGGCGCGCGCGGCGGATGATCCGCCGCGTCCAGTACCAGATGTCGATGAAGAGATCGTCGAGCGACGAGACGAAGATGACCAGCGCCAGGATGGCCGCCAGCACCTCCAGCCCCGAGTTGTACTCGGCGATGATCAGGTCCCAGTTCATGAAGAGAATTCCTTGGTCGGGCCAATGCGAGGACCGGCCTCGGGCCGGTCCTCGGGTCGTCGCTTACTTGTCGCCCGCTGCCGCGCGGCTGCGGCGCATGCGGGAGGCGAAGACGAGCAGGGCCACGAACAGCGCCAGCAGCACGATCGGCAGCAGCCACCAGTAGCCGCGCTCGAACAGGCCCGGCTGGGCTTCCTTCATGATCCCCCGGCCCGACGGGTCGCGGGTGTTGACCTCGGTGCGCAAGCCATTGTTGCCCATGATCGCGAGGTTGCCGCCGCTGAGCATGATCGGCCTTTCCATCGTGGGCGCCTGCTGGCCCAGCGTGCGGTACACCGCGCCGATGTTGTCGCCGCTGCCGTGCACTTCGAGCATGCCCACGCGGTTCAGGCCGCGCACGTCCAGCAGCGGACGGTCCTTGGTGCCGGCCAGTACAGGCGATCCTTCTCGGGCTTGACGTCGCTGTCGCCGACGCCGGAGGGCATCACGTCCACGGCCGTACGGGCCTTCGACCTTCGGCTGCGAACCGTCGGCCACCGGCTGGAACTTGGCATTGACCGGCGACAGGCCGGTGCTCGAAGCCGGCGGATCACGCGCGGCAGCGTGGCCGCGGCGTCGTTCATGTGCGAGGCCGGCACCACCAGCGTACCGCCGCTGGCGAACTTCGCCATGAGGCCGGTGAAGTCGCTGCTCGGCTCGATCTTGTCGAGCAGCAGGTGGCTGGAAGCCAGCACGGAGACCGGGTACGGCTCGGGCGTCTCGCGGCAGCGGTCGCTCGCGAGCTGGCGCACGAAGGAGACGCGGATCACGTTGCGGGTCTGCAGCGCATAGCGCGGCACCGGCGCGACGATGCGTTCACGCTTGCCGTGGGCTTCCATTTCCTTGGCGCCCAGCAGCACGTCGTTCATGAACACCGACACCACCGGCGGCGTGCGCGCGGCGCTCGGCGAGGCGGCGACGTCGATCACCAGCGTGCCCGGGCCCTTGCCGTCGGCGGCGACGGAACCGATGTCGAACGTGGCGTTCCAGTCGGCATGCGCGAGCACGTCGAAGCTGGCCGGCTTGGCGCCGAGGTACTTCAGCGACACGGCGCTGGCGTCGTTCTTCGGCTGGTCGACGGCGCTGACGGTCAGCGCGGTGCCGGCCGCGGCCTGCGTCCAGATCTGGCTGAAGAGGCCGGCGGCCTGCGCGCCCGCATCCGGCGCGACCAGGATCGTGGGCCGGCCGTTGATGGTCGCGAGCCGCACTTCCTTGGAGCCGACCTGCTGGCCGCCGCCGGTGCTGCCGATGATGATGTCGGCCGGCGCGTTGGCGGGCGGCACCGGCGGCATGCCGGCGGTCTGCGGCGCGGGCGGCGCGCGCTGCCGTCCGCGGTGCGGATCTGCGGGCGCTTGCCGGCGCGCTCGAGCGCGACACCGACACGCCAGGCGGCGTCGTACACGGCCGGGTCGACCTTGTTCGACGCGATCTGGATGACCGGCGAGGAAGGCAGCGAACCCCGGCGGTGGTCAGGTCGCGGATGGCCGAGCCGTCGTAGTTGAAGACGAACTTGCTGGTGGGCTCGATGCGCAGGATGTTGCCCGGCGTCCGGGCGTCGGCGCAGGTGTTCTCGCGGGCGACGGCGGTGCGCCAGTCGATGTTCAGGCGCACGAAGCCCGAGGGCCGCGGCTTGCCGTCGACGGCCACCGTGGCGCTGGCGTCGCCGCGGTCGGCGGCGAGGCCCACCGCGTGCACCGGCGCGCCGTCAATGGCGTAAACCAGCGTGGTGCGGCCGCCGTCGGCGCGCACGTAGCTGGCGTTCAGTTGCAGCTGCGCGTTCGAGAGGTCGATGCCCGGCGGCACCGGCAGGTAGATCTCGCGGATGGTGTCCGGATAGCCCAGCACCACCGGCTCGGTGAAGCCCAGTCGGCGAACGTGACGGTGCGGGGCACCCACACGGCCGCCGAGTCCGCGGGGCGGAACACGGTGGTGAGCGGCGGCGTCGCCGCCGGCGTTTCCTGCTGCGCCGGTCGCAGCGGGGGCTGCGACGGCTGTTGCTGTTGGGCCGAGCCCCACAGGGGGACCAGGCACATCGCCGCCAGCGCGGCTGCCGGCAGGACACGGGAGAGTTTCATTGGAGCACCTCGTTATTGATTTCGTTGGCCGCGGGTCAGCGCAGCGTGCTGGGAGCGACGAAGGTGTAGCCCAGTTGCTGGATGCCTTCGATGGTCTTCTTGAAATCTTCCATGCCGGGCGTGTTGATCGTCGGCTCCAGCCAGAAGGGGTGGAAGAAGAACGATGCGAACCCGTCGCGGACGGCCTTGGCGTACCGGCGTTGGTCACCGGTCGTCGGCCGTGTAGTTGTAGTTGGAGGTCGGGTCGATGCTGCTGATGTCGTACTCGATGTTGCCCGTGTTCTCAGGCAGCACGTACTGGCCGTAGTGGTCCTTCTTGATCACGTACGGGAAGAACTGGCCGACGCTGAAGTCCTTGTTGGTGGCGGCCCAGAAGTCGGGCTTGTCGGCGGTGTAGTACACGACGCGCTGGTAGGTGGTGGTGAACAGCTGCGGCGCGGTGCGGGCCGTGATCGCCGACGTGTGGTAGTGCGGCGCTTCCCGGCGATCGGGTACAGGCCGTTGGCGCGCATGTCCTGCAGGCCCCGGTTCAGGCGGCCCATCACCCACTGCGCGGAGTCTTCCGGGAAGGGCTTGTTGTCGACGATGTTCCAGAACTCGTAGTCGTCGCCGCTCACGCCGGTGTGCGGGTTCTTCATGGTGCCGTACTGGTGGGTGAAGCCGTGCATCACCATCTCGGCGCCCTTGCTGCGGGCATAGGCCAGCGAGGTGCGCAGGTTGCTCGCCTGCGACAGGTGCACTTCCCCGCGCACGCCGCCGTTGTAGGTGCCGAGGCCGTCCACGTAGCGCGGGATCACGGCTACCGAGAAAGGCACCTTCTTGCTCGCCATGTAGTTGCTCAGGTCCTTCATGGCCTGCACCGACACCAGCGCGCCGACGTCCTCCAGGCGCACCAGCGCCTTGTGGCTCTCGGGGTGGTTGATGCCGAGGATGTCGTGCAGCAGGTCGCTGAACACCGGTAGCGGTCGCGCGGGCCGATGAAGCTGAACGGCAGGTCGGCCACGTACCAGAAGTTGCCCGAGCGCACGACGTACGGCGCGGTCTCGCTGGTCTTGGCGTTGGCGACCGGCACCACCACGCTGGCCTTGGCGGCGTCGACGACGGACACGTGCCCGATGTCGGGGTCGGCGTTGACGATGTTGCGGACCGCGTCGTAGCTGTAGTACTTGACGAAGTCGAGGTTCTTGTACTTGACCGTGTCGAAGAAGCCCGGGTTCGGGTTGCCCGACGAAGGCACGTCGTTCAGGCCGCGCAGGCCCAGCGAGTTGATGCCGGTGTTGGCGGTGAAGTTGTAGGCGGCGTTGCCGGCCACCTGCCACAGGTTGTACTTGAACCAGACCACGGGCTTGGCCGCCGCGGCGGCGTCGGCCGAGAAGGCGACGGGCAGCTGGTGGTCGTACGCCGAGCCCGGTAGAAAGTGGCATTGACGCTGGCGATCTTGCCGGCGGTGTACTGCTGCACCGGCATCATCTCGACCTGCGCGTCGAAGTGGCCGAGCAGGTTGCGCAGCATGATCGAGTACGCGAAGCCCAGCTTGTCCCGGGCGTGCCGCTGGGCGCGTCGTACAGGACGAGCGTCTTGGGAGCGGTCGTCGTGCCGCCGCCCGTGCCGGGGTGGTGCCACCGCCGGTGCTGCCGCCGTTCTGGTACTTCTGGATTGCCGCGAGGATCTGCGCGGCGAGCGCCTGCAGCTTGGTGCGGTCGAACTGGCCGTTGGTCTGCACCGGTTCAGCAGCGCCTGCAGCTTGTCGCGGTCGGCGCGGTTCGGGACGTTGCCCAGCCAGCCCTGCAGCTTCTGCTTGTCGACGTCGTAGCCGCGGTCGTTGCGGTCGTCGTCGCGGTCGTTGCGGCCGTTGCGGTCGTTCCGGTCGTTCCGGTCGTTGCGGTCGTCACGCCGGTCATTGCGATCGTTGCGGTCGTTGCCGCGGTCGCTGTTGTTCCAGTGGCCGCCCCGGCCTTGCCATTGCGCCTTGGCGGGCGGGGCACTGACGACGGCCGCGCAGGCGACCGGGGGGAGCAGGTATTTGTGCAGGGTGTTCATGGTCGTCTCGCTTCACTTCTTGTCGGGTTGGCCGTAGAACCGGGAGCTGGCGCCCCGGTCGGTCTTCTCGCGGGCGGGGCCGGTGCCCCGGCCGTCCTGCACCGCGCCGCCGGCGCGGGCTGCCGCACCGGCGCTGCCGCCGGTGGACGCGGCGCCGGCACCCACGGCCTGCGCACCCTGCGCGGGTCCGCCGGCGGCCACTTCGCTTTCGTGGCCGTGGATGCTGTCGTCGCGGGTGAAGTCCTTCTTGTGGTGGAACTTGTGGTGGTGCGCGCGCACGTGGCGCTTGCGCTCGGCATCGTCCATGCCGGGGTCGAGGCGCACCAGGGGCATGGCCCGGCGGCAGCGGCGGCGGCGTCACCGTCTGCGCGTGCGCCACCGAGGCGACACTGGCGGCTGCCGCGAGGGCCAGCCGTAGGATGCGAAGAGTCACGCGATGCTCCCGTTTCGTCTGAATCTGCTGCGTTCGTAACCGTTTGGCGACGACGCTTCGACGTCTGCTTACACACCGGGAGCCGCTGGTATCGCCCTGCCCTGCTGGGAAGGCGGTGCAAGTTCCCCGGATCGGGGGCGTCCTGCACAAGCGATGTTTCAACCTGTGTGTTTCAAACTTGACGGGATGTTGGATTTGTAAGGGAGGCGGGTTCGACAGTTGCACCCGCATTCCCAAGTAGGACGCTGCCTACCGTAGAGGCATGAACGTACCCGAAGGTATCGTCGGCTAGCGTGGGCAGCCGTCGGGACGCTCGCCCGGCACGCAGGGGCAGGCGTTGATTTCGGCCGCGGACCTGCGCAGTACGGTGGTCAGGCCGCACGCTCCCGATGCGACCGCCCAGAATGTAAAGAAGCCGATCGCGTACACGCCTTGCCGCGTCCAGCCCAGCGGATGACCGCCCCAGGCGAGTTCCGCGGGGTCGACCACCGCGAACACGAGCAGTTCCAGCACGCAGGCCGCCGGGAAGCCCGGCCACACGATCCACATCCAGCGGCTTGCCATCTTCTCGTCTCCTTTGTCGTGCTGTGTCGTCGCCGGCGCCGTGGCGCGGCTCAGGGCAGCGTGGGCGTGACTGCGTGGTTGCGGCCCTGCACCGCGGGCAGGTGCGCCCGGTCCGGCGCGCCGAGCGTCTTGTTGATCTCGATGCCCCGCCGGTAGTAGTCGGGCGCCACCACGGGGTCGGGGGTCGCCAACGCGATCCACAGCGTGGCGAAACCGGCCACCACCACGGCGGCGGGGCCGGCGATCAGGAGCCACACGTGGCCGTGCTTCCACCAGGGGTGCGGGGGCGTGTCGCGTGCTTGCATGGTCGTCTCCTTCAGCGGGGCACCGGGAAGACGGACTTCTCGCGCACGTGCGCGTCGCCTTCCACGGTGCCGATGTCGAAATGGATGGGGTGCGAGCCGGCGGCGGCGGAGCCATAGGGCACCTGCAGCCGCACGGGCACCCAGCGGGATTCGGCGGGGCCGACCTGCACCTCGGGCTCGGAGGCGACGGCCAGACCGGGCAGGCCTTCGGCCGCGATGCGGTAACGCTGCGGCTGCTCGGTGGCGTTCATCACCTGCAGGCGGTACACGTTCTCCAGCTTGCCGCCGGCGACGATGCGCGCCAGCGCGGCGCGGTCGCGCACCACGTCCACCTTCAGCGGCGTGCGCAGGGCGAGGCTGCCCAGGACGAACACGCCGAGCGCCGCCAGGATGGCGGTGTACACCAGCACGCGCGGGCGCAGCACGCGGCGCAGGATCGCGTGCCGGTCCCAGCCCTTCGCCAAGGCGTTCTGCGTGGTGAAGCGGATCAGCCCGCGCGGGTACTGCATCTTGTCCATCACCGTGTCGCACGCATCGATGCACGCGCCGCAGCCGATGCATTCGTACTGCAGGCCGTCGCGGATGTCGATGCCGGTCGGGCACACCTGCACGCACACCGTGCAGTCGACGCACGAGCCCAGGTTCAGTTCGGCCGGGTCGGCCTTGCGGCTGCGGGCGCCGCGCGGATCGCCGCGGCCGGCGTCGTAGCTCACGATCAGCGTGTCGGCGTCGAACATGGCGCTCTGGAAGCGCGCGTACGGGCACATGTACTTGCAGACCTGCTCGCGCAGGAAACCGGCGTTGCCGTAGGTGGCCAGCGCGTAGAAGTTCACCCAGAACCATTCCCACGGCCCGAAGGAGAGCGTGAACGCCTCGGCCCACAGCACCCGCACCGGCGTGAAGTAGCCGACGAAAGTGAATCCGGTCCAGAGCGCGAGCGCGATCCACAGGAAGTGCTTGGCGCCCTTGCGCCCGATCTTGCGCGCCGACAGCGGCGCGGCGTCGAGGCGCATGCGCGCGAGCCGTTCGCCTTCGACCCTGCGCTCGATCCACAGGAAGATTTCGGTGTAGACGGTCTGCGGGCAGGAGAAGCCGCACCACAGGCGGCCGGCGACCGCCGTGAACAGGAACAGCGACAGCGCGCTGATCAGCAGCAGCCCGGTGAGGTAGATGAAGTCCTGCGGGTACAGGACGTAGCCGAAGATGTAGAAGCGCCGCGCGGCCAGGTCGAACAGCACCGCCTGCCGCTCGCCCCATTGCAGCCGGGGCATGCCGTAGAACACGACCTGCGTGAGCGCCACGAAGTACCAGCGCCAGCGCGCGAACACGCCGCTGACGGAGCGCGGGTAGACCTTCTGCTCGGAGACGTAGAGACCCTGCAGCTCGCCCTCGTCCGCCGTCGCCGGGACAGGGGTGATGGGAATGACTTTCATGGAAACGATGATGCGGCCGCAGGGGGCCGCATCAGTTGACCTGCATCAGGTGGAGCGCCGATCGCTAGAGCGCCGGGCGCTTTCCGTTCGACAGCCCCCACACATAGGCGCCCAGCACGTGGATCTGCGCCTCGGTCAGCTTCCCCTCCTGCGCCGGCATCTCGTTGACCTTGCCGTGGTTGATGATGTTGACGATGGCCTGCTCGCCCCAGCCGTGCAGCCAGTGTCGTCGGTGAGGTTGGGCGCGCCGATCGCGGGGTTGCCCTTGCCGGTGGCGCCGTGGCAGGCGGCGCAGGCGGCGAACTTGCTCTTGCCGAGCTGCGCGCGCACCGAGTCGTGGGGGCTGTTGGACAGGCTCAGCACGTAGTGGGCGACGTTGCGCACTTCCTCCGCACCGCCGACCGCGGCGGCCATGGGCGGCATGTTGCCGGTGCGGCCCTTGGTGACGGTCTCGACGATCTTGTCGGGGCGTGCCGCCGTGCAGCCAGTCGGTGTCGGCGAGGTTCGGGAAGCCCTTGCTGCCGCGCGCGTCGGAGCCGTGGCACTGCGCGCAGTTGTTCATGAACAGCCGCTCGCCCACCGCCATCGCGCCGGGGTCGGCCGCCAGCTGCGCGGCGTCCTCGGCCGCGTACTGCGCGTACAGCGGTTCGAGTTCCTGCTTCGCCTTCGCCACTTCGTCCTGGTACTCGCCGCGGGTGCTCCAGCGCAGTTCGCCTTCATAGGCGCCGAGCCCCGGATACGCCACCAGTACAGCAGCGAGAAGACGATGGTGGCGATGAACATCCACACCCACCACATCGGCAGCGGGTTGTTCATCTCGGTCAGGTCGCCGTCCCAGACGTGCCCGGTGGTGTTGTCGCTGCGCGCGGGCACCTTCTTGCGGGAGGTGACCCACAGCAGCAGCAGGCAGGCGAGGATGCCGACGATGGTGACGCCGGCGACGTAGACGGACCAGAAGCCCGAGGTGAAGTCGCTCATGCGCCTACTCCCGTTCGAAAGGCAGGCGCGCGGCTTCGTCGAAGCGCTCCCGTTGCCGCGGGCGCAGGCCCAGCCGACGATGGCGAGGAAGGTGCCGAAGGCGACCAGGGTGGCGATGATGCGCAGGGTGTTGACGTCCATGTTCTCTCTCACGGGTTACTTGAGCGCGCGGCCCAGCGACTGCAGGTACGCGACGAGCGCGTCCATCTCGGTCTTGCCCTTGACGTCGGCCGCCGACTGGGCGATCTCGGCCTGGCTGTACGGCACGCCGGCGATGCGCAGGGCGTTCATCCGCGGCGCCATGCCGGACGGGTCGACCGGTTCTTCTCCAGCCACGGGTAGGCCGGCATGTTCGACTCGGGCACCACGTCGCGCGGGTTGTTCAGGTGGATGCGCTGCCACTCGTCGCTGTACTTGCCGCCCACCCGGTGCAGGTCGGGGCCGGTGCGCTTGCTGCCCCACTGGAAGGGGTGGTCGTAGACGAACTCGCCCGCCACCGAGTAGTGGCCGTAGCGCAGCGTCTCGGCGCGGAACGGCCGGATCATCTGCGAGTGGCAGTTGTAGCAGCCCTCGCGCAGGTAGATGTCGCGGCCCGCCACCTGCAGCGCGGTGTAGGGCTTGACGCCCAGCACCGGCTCGGTGGTCGACTTCTGGAAGAACAGCGGCACGATCTCGACCAGGCCGCCGACGGCGATCACCAGCAGGATCAGCACGATCATCAGGAAGTTGTTGGTCTCGACCTTCTCGTGCGAGAAGGCGGCCACGGGGGTGTTGTCGTTGCTCATGATGGTTTCCTCAGGCGGCTTGCGGCACGCCCGCGGGCACGCTGGTGGCCACGGACCGGCCGTTGGCCACGGTCATCCGTGTGTTCCACGCCATCACCAGCATGCCGGCCAGGTACAGCAGGCCGCCGAGCGCGCGGATCACGTAGAACGGATACGTCGCCTTGACGGATTCGACGAAGGTGTAGGTGAGCGTGCCGTCGGCGTTCACCGCGCGCCACATCAGGCCCTGCATGACGCCGGCGATCCACATCGCGGCGATGTAGAAGACGATGCCGACCGTCGCCACCCAGAAGTGGAGTTCGATGGCGGGGACCGAGTACATCTTCTTCTGGCCGAACAGGCGCGGGATCAGGTAGTACAGCGAGCCCATCGAGATCAGGCCGACCCAGCCGAGGGCGCCGGAGTGCACGTGCCCGACCGTCCAGTCGGTGTAGTGGGAGAGCGCGTTGACGGTCTTGATCGACATCATCGGGCCCTCGAAGGTGCTCATGCCGTAGAACGACAGCGACACGATCAGGAAGCGGAGCACCGGGTCGTCGCGCAGCTTGTGCCAGGCGCCCGAGAGGGTCATGATGCCGTTGATCATCCCGCCCCAGCTGGGCGCCAGCAGGATCAGCGAGAACACCATGCCGACCGACTGCGTCCAGTCCGGCAGCGCGGTGTAGTGCAGGTGGTGGGGGCCCGCCCACATGTACGTGAAGATCAGCGCCCAGAAGTGCACGATCGACAGGCGGTAGCTGTACACCGGCCGCTCGGCCTGCTTGGGGATGAAGTAGTACATCATCCCGAGGAAGCCGGCCGTGAGGAAGAAGCCGACCGCGTTGTGGCCGTACCACCACTGCACCATCGCGTCCTGCACGCCGGCATACACCGAGTACGACTTCATCCAGCCGGCCGGGATGGCCGCGCTGTTGACGATGTGCAGCAGCGCGACGGCGATGATGAAGGAGCCGTAGAACCAGTTGGCCACGTAGATGTGCTTCACCCGGCGCGTGCCCACCGTGCCGAAGAACACCACCGCATAGGCCACCCACACCAGCGCGATGAGGATGTCGATCGGCCATTCGAGCTCCGCGTACTCCTTGCCGGAGGTGTAGCCCATGGGCAGGCTGATCGCCGCCGCGACGATCACCGCCTGCCAGCCCCAGAACACGAACGCCGCCAGTTTCGGCATGAACAGCGGCACCGGCAGGTGCGTTGCACGACGTAGAAGCTGGTGCCCATCAGCGCGCAGCCGCCGAAGGCGAAGATCACCGCGTTGGTGTGCAGCGGGCGCAGGCGGCCGTACGAGAGCCGAGGAGATGCCGAAGTTCAGTTCGGGCCAGGGCGAGCTGCGAGGCGATGAACACGCCGACCAGCATGCCCACCACGCCCCAGACCACGGCGGCCGGGGAGAACTGCCGCACGACGGTGTCGTGGAAAACGGCGGCGGTTGGATCTTTCATGGAGCACCTTTTTTGCAGATGCGCCGAGTGTTCCAGCCGGGTTGCGACCCACCCTTGACGAAAATCAATCGGACTTCAGAATCCGCTCGCCTTCGGCTTCGACGCCTTCGAACTGGCCGCGCCAGACGGCCCAGCCGAGCGCGGCGAGGATGGCCAGCCCGAGGACGACGGAGAGGGGGATGAGGATGAAAAGGATGTCCATTTGCTTGATGACGAATGACGAATGACGAATGAAAAGGGACCCGCGGTCATTTGTCATCGACGCGCAGCGAGGTCATCCGTCATCGCAGACAGGCGCGCCGCATTCAGCACGACGAACAAGGAACTCGCGGCCATGCCGAGCCCGGCGAGCCAGGGGCGGCATGGCACCGGCCAATGCGAGCGGCACGCACACCGCGTTGTAGCCGGCGGCCCAGGCGAGGTTCTGCCGCACCACGGCGCGCGTGCGCCGCGCCCGGCGCAGCAGCAATGTCACGGCGCCGAGGTCGTCGCCGAGCACGATGAAATCGGACCGGGCCTGCGCCACCGGAACGCCCTGCCCCATCGCGATGGAAAGGTCCGCGCGCGCCAGCACCGGGCCGTCGTTCATGCCATCGCCCACCATCGCCACGCGGTGCCCGTCCGCCTGCAATCGCGCGATGCGATCGAGCTTGTCCTGCGGCGACTGCCGCGCCGCGTGGGCCGTGATGCCGGCGCGCCCGGCCAGCCGCTCCACCGCGCCCGGCTGGTCCCCCGACAGCAGTTCCACCTGCATGCCCCATGCATGCAACGCGGCGACGGCATCGGCGGCACCGGGCCGCAGCGTTTCATCGAGCGCAAAGCTCGCCAGCCAGCGATCGCCCTCGCACAGGTGCACCTGCGCCGACCCATCGGCGCGCACCCCGCAGAAGGCGCCGGAGCCGAGGCGCAAGCGGCGGCCGTCCACCGTGCCCTCCAGGCCGGCGCCTGCCTGCTCGTGCACGTCGCTGGCCTCGGCGTCTCCGCGATCGGCCTGCGCCACCGCACGCGACACCGGGTGCAGCGAATGGCGAGCCAAGGCCCCGGCCAGCCGCAGCGCGGTGGCCGCGTCCATGGACCCGGCGGTGCGGACATCGCCCACCGCCATGCGGTCCAGCGTCAGCGTGCCCGTCTTGTCGAAGACGACCGTGTCGACGGTCGCCCCCGACTCCAGCGCCTCGGGCCGCCGCACCAGATGCCGCGGCGCGCCAGCGCGCCCGCCGCGGCCAGCGTGGCGGCGGGCGTCGCCAGCGACAGCGCGCACGGGCAGGTGACGATCAGCACGGCGACCGCGACGCCGAGCGCGTGCGCAGGGCCCTGCGGCCACCACCACCAGGCCGCGCCCGCCGCGGCGAACAGCACGGCCAGCAGGAACGGCGAAGCGATGCGGTCGGCGATGCGCGCGATCTCCGGCTTCTCCACCGAGGCGCGCTCCATCAGCGCCACGATCTCGCCGTAGCGGGTCGCGTCGCCGGTGCGCTCCACCGCCACCAGCAACGTGCCGCGCAGGTTGTGGCTGCCGGCCACCACGGCGTCTCCGGCGCGGCGCACGACGGGCGTGGCTTCCCCGGTGAGCAGGGCCTCGTCGACCTGGCTCTCGCCCTCCAACACGGTGCCGTCGGCGGGCAGCACCTCCCCCGCCAGCACGCGGATGCGGTCGCCGGCCACGAGGCGGCGCACCGGCACGCGCTCGGCCTCGCCATCGGGGCGGATGCGTTCCACCGTCTCCGGCACGCGCCGCACCAGCGCCTCCAGCGCGCCAGCGGTGCGGTCGCGCAGGCGCTGCTCCAGCAGGCGGCCCGACAGCAGGAAGAAGACGAACATCGTGACCGAGTCGTACCAGACCTCGGCGCCCAGCGACCCTTGCGGGTCGAAGGTCGCCGCGCTGCTGGCCGCGAACGCGATGAGGATGCCCAGCGCGACCGGCACGTCCATGCCGATGCGGGCGTGCCGCAGGTCGCGCCAGGCGGAGGCGAAGAAGGGACGGCAGGAGAACAGCAGCACCGGCAGCGTCAGCAGCCACGAGGCCCAGCGCAGCAGCGAGGCGATGTCGGGCGTCATCTCGCCGGGCTCGGCCATGTACGCGGGCGCCGCGTACATCATCACCTGCATCATGCAGAAGGCGGCGACCAGCCATCGCCACAGCAGCATGCGCTGCGCCTGCCGCCGCGGCTGCGCGGCCAGCTGGTCGCCGGCCGGCACGGCGCCATACCCGGCCTGCTTCAGCGCGCGGATCCACTGCGAAGGCGCACCCTGCGCCGGCGACCACACCACGCGCGCGATCGCGGTGGCGCCATTGACTTCCACCGCGTGCACGCCGGGCAGGCCGGCCAGCGCCTGTTCGATCACCAGCGAGCAGCCGGGGCAGTACATGCCGTCGATGGCCGTACGACTCCCAGCGGCCACCGGCGCCGGTCAGCGCACGGCCGAACGCTGCGCGCTCGGCGGGGTCGTCGAGCGCGGCGAAGGGGTGCGCCGGGGTTGCTGCTTGCATGCGGCGAGGCTAAGCGCCGGCGACGGGTGCGCGGTTGACATGGATCAAGCGCCGCCGCCACCGGGCCGCTAAGCTGGCCGCACCCCTGGAACGAAGGCTCCCATGTACAAGCGCATCCTCGTGCCCACCGACGGCTCCACCCTGTCCAAGAAGGCGATGCGCAGTGCCGTGCAGCTCGCCGCCAGCGTCGGCGCCGAGGTGGTGGCGCTGAATGTCGTGCCCCGCTACCCGATGTCGTACATGGACGGGGCGCTGGACATTTCGGTGACCGAAGTGGCGCGCGTCGAGCGGCTGTGGGCGGAGCGCGGCCAGAAATCGCCGAAGCCGTGCGCGCGGCCGCGGAGCGCGCGGGCGTCACGGCCAAGGCGGTCACGGTGTCGTCCGACCTCGTCGCCGAGGCGATCCTCGCCGCCGCGCGCAAGCACAAGTGCGACCTGGTGGTGATGGCATCGCATGGCCGCAAGGGCCTCAAGCGCCTGCTGCTCGGCAGCGAGACGCAGCACGTGCTGACGCATGGCGACGTGCCCGTCCTCGTGCTGCGCTGACATCGCGGCGGCGGCCGCCCCTGCCATGCGCGCGGCGCCTACAAGGCTGAGCCGGGCGCATGGGCATCTTTGCCGCCCATGAACTTCCAGACCGACGACACCCCGGCGCTGACCGAATCGTTGCAGCGCCTGGCCGGTTGGCTGCAGGCGCAGGGCTACGCGTTCACCACCGTCACGCCCGCCACCCATGCGCGCGTGAACGCGCGTCCGGGCGCCGAGGTGGCGCACTCGCTGCGCGACGTGTTCGGATGGAGCCGCCCCTTCGCGCCCTCCCTGCTGCCGCCGGCCATCCCGGACGCGATGCACACGGGCGGCCTGGTCGAGGAAGCACAAGCGGGCCTGCTGCGCAGCGCCGTTCGCTTCTCCACGCTGCACGGGCAGCTCTTCGCGCACTCGGCGTACCCGACGCTCGCCGAAGACGCCGTGTTCTTCGGCCCCGACACGTACCGCTTCGTCGACCTGGTGCTCCAGAAACTGGAACGCCAGCCGCTGCCCCGCGGCGGCGCGATCCTCGACATCTGCTGCGGCGGCGGTCCGGGCGGCATCATGGCCGCCCGGCCGCTTCCGAGCGGGACCCCGTGCTGGTGCTCGGCGACATCAACGGCCGCGCGCTGCGCTTCGCCGCCGCCAACGCTGCGCACGCGGGGTGGGGCGCGGCCACGCTGGCGCAGGGCGACCTGTACGGCGCGGTGGGCGGCGATTTCCACCGGGTCGTCTCCAACCCGCCCTACCTCAACGACAGCAAGCAGCGCGCGTACCGCCACGGCGGCGGCCGCTGGGGCGAGGCGCTCTCGGCGCGCATCGTGCGCGAGGGCCTGCCGCGGCTCGCGCCCGGCGGCCGCCTCGTGCTGTACACGGGCGTGGCGATGGCCGACGGGCGCGACCCGTTGCTGGAAGCGCTGCGCGGCTACCTCGACGGCCACGGCTGGGCCTGGCGCTACCGTGAGATCGACCCCGACGTGTTCGGTGAAGAGCTGCAGGAGCCCGCATACGCCGAGGCTGAACGGATCGCAGCCGTCGCGCTGGTCGTGCAACGCCCCGGCTGAGGGCGCGCCTCCTGCACGGGCGTAGGAGCGGCCCCACGACGGGGCGCGCCGCATCCCGATACGTGTGGCATGACAAAGCGCGCACAGTGCACGGATGCACTTCGGACAACAAGAATTCAGGCAGGTCGAAGCGGCCGCCACCGGCCCGCTCAAGGCGCTGTACCACCGCCTGGCGGACCGTGAACCGGACCCCGCGACCCGCGCCGAAGCCGCGGCTTTCCTGCGCGTGAAACTGGCCGACCTCGAAGGGGAAGCCGCCGACCTGCCCGCCTCCCCCGACGAGCTGGTCCGGTGGATGGAGGAGAACACCCGCTCCGTCCACGCGCGCTACGCCGCCTACCCGAAGAGCGCAAGGCCGGCGCGCCGCGCCGCTACTTCAGCAACCGGGCGCACGCGCTGTACGTGCTGCGTTCCGTCGCGCCGACCAAGCTGGTCGACGGCGCCTGGCTCTACGGCCTGATGGCGCACTGGGCCAACCCGCGCCTCGGCGACCTGGTGCGCACGTACGTCGAGGAACTCGGCGAAGGCGCGGCCGACAAGAACCACGTGGTGCTGTACCGAAGCCTGCTGGCGCGCTATGCGCTGGACCCGCTCGACGACCTGCCCGACGCGCTGTACGAGCAGGGCTGGTCCAGCTCGCGCTGGCCTGGAACGCGGAAGACTTCTTGCCCGAGGTCGTCGGCTTCAACCTCGCCTACGAGCAGCTGCCGCTGCACCTGCTGATCACGTCGTACGAGCTGAACGAACTCGGCCGGACCCGTACTACTTCACGCTGCACGTCACCGTGGACAACGGCGATACCGGCCATGCCCGCCGCGCCTGCCAGGCCGTGCTCGACATGCTGCCGCGCCTCGACGACGGCGGCGCCTTCTGGCGCCGCGTGCAGGGCGGCGCGAAGCTGTCGAACGCGGGGCTGGGCACCACCGCGGTGATCGAAGGCTTCGACACCGGAGAGGAAGCCCTGCGGATCCTCGGCGGCGCGCAAGGCGCGCTCGGGCCACGGCGCGCACTCCGACTACTGCCGCGTCGCCGGCCGCAGCATCAACGACTGGCTCTCCGACCCGGCGCGGATGCGCGACTTCGTGGGCGCGCTGGAGCAGGCGGGCTGGATCCGGTTCGGCGAGCCGGCCGAGAACAGCCGGTTCTGGGGCCTGCTGCAGGGCGACCGCGCCGAGATGTTCGGCGTGTTCTCCACCTATGAGCTGCAGGTGCTGCACGACTGGATCCGCGGTGCGACGGCGGCGGACGGACGCCCGTTCGCCGAAGCCGCGCCCACCGGCAAGCCCCGCCGCCGCGCGACCTTCCGCGCGATGGTGCGCAACGCCGCGGCCATGGACGCCGCGCCCGCCCACGCCGGGCTCGATCCCGACCTGCAGTTGCTGGACGAACAGCTGCGCACGCTCCAGAGCCGGAACGGACCGCGCTGCTGGTCCGCGCGATGTCGCCGGCGCAGCACTGGACGCCGGCGGGGCTCGAGGCCACGCGGCAGTTCTGGCAGACGGTCACGCGCTGACGCCGTGTGGTGCGCAGCGGGGCTGCACACCCTACCCGGCGGGTACCATGCCGTGATGGACCGCTCCCCGTCGCCCACCTTCGCGCAGCCGTTCGACATGCTCACCGCGTGCCACGACCGCCTGCAGCGGATGCTGGCGCTCCTCGATCGCCTGCGCGCGCACCTGCCGCAGCATGGCGCCGACGACCGTGCCCGGCAGGCCGCGCGCGACGTCATGCGCTATTTCGACTGGCTTCGCCGCAGCACCATCGCGACGAGGAACTGCACGTCTTTCCCCCTCTGCTGGCGCAGGGCGATCCTGCGCAATCCGCGTTGGTGCAGCGCCTGCTGCGCGACCACCACGCCATGGACGCGGCATGGGTGGGCGCCCGGGCGGTGCTCGCCGCGATCGCGGAGGGCACGCTCACCGCCCTGACCCCGCAGGCGCGAGCCGCGCTGGACACCTTCGCGTCCCTGCACGCGGACCATTTCCGCGCCGAAGAAGACCTGGCCTATCCGGCGGCGCAGGCGCTGCTCGATGCCGATGCCGTGGCCGCCATGGGCGCCGAAATGGCCGGCCGCCGGGGCGTGCGCATCCCCCATTCGGGTGACGGCGCGACGCCGTCCGGCGGGGGCTCGCCCAAAAGCGACCAGCCATAGGAGAATGGCCGGGCCGCCAAGTGCCCGGTCCCGGGCATCGGACCCCTCCCTGCCCTCCATGGAAACGTTCGCGCTGATCGCAGTCGCCACCGTGCTCGCCCTCGCCGTGCCGCTCTGGTGGCTGCGGGTGCACTTCCTGCGCCGCGCCGCGCGCCGCCGCGCCGGCCACAGCCTGATGGACTGCCTCAAGGCCTATTCGGCTGGACCGACTGGCACCGCGACGAACCGCTGCTGCACCAGAACCCCGAAGACCTCACGCTGCCCGCCGTGCTGGCGCAGGCCTGCCAGATCAAGGACGAACACTTCCCCGAACTCGGCGCGCTCATGGTGCAGCTGCTGCAGTCGCACCGCGAGCTGATGCAGTACTTCTGGGAGGAGAACATCCTGCGCATGACGCACGCGGGCGCGGCCCGTCCGCACTACGCCGACCCGCGCTACCACCTGCTGCGCGACCTGCAGGACGGCGCGCTCGACAGCCTGTTCATGCGCTGCCGCCAGTTGATCGGGGAAACGGAAAGCGGGTGGCATCGCACCCGCAGCGACTTCTCGTTTTCGAGCGGCACCCACATGCCCTCGCAGCCCTCCTCGCCGGCCTGAGCCGGCGCGGTCAGGCGGAGGCGCTGGCGCCCTTCTTCATCTGCTGCGCGAAAGCCAGCCAGCCGGCGTGGTCGTGCGCGGAAGCGCCCCCGCGACGCCCGGGCCGCACAGCAGGCCCTTGCCTTCCCAGAGCGCGCTGCGGTCCGGCGTGACCAGCAGCCACGAGGCCTCGGGCTGCGAACGCACCAGCGCCGCGGCGACTTCCTCGGTGACGTGATGGCGCGGCTCGAACCAGCCGAAGCGCAGCGGCGTGCCATCGAGCTCGCCCACCGCCTGCAGCTGCACGGCCGCCTTCATGCGGAAGATCTCGCGCCGCACGGCTGGCCCATGCGCTGCGCGAGGGCCATGTCGGGGTCGGTGTTGCCGTTGACCAGGTGCGGTTCATGCACCAGCCGCCAGAGCAGGCGGTACAGCAGGTCGAAGCGGATCTCGTCCCGGTGCAGCACGACCAGTTCGGTCAGGCGCAGGAACGATCGCGGGATGATCGCGTTCAGCGCGGTGGTGGAAGCCGGCGGGCGGCTGGCCAGCCACGCACGACTTCGCCGAAACCGGCAACTCGGGGCTCCAGGGCGATATCGCCCGGAGGCACCCGGTGGGCCAGCAAGGTGTTCGACTGGGCACGGAAACCGTGCACATCGACGGGACTGGCAAGATCGATACGCATACCGCGACCATTCTAGGGGGTACTGCCCCGGGGGATGTAGGACCCCGCCCCGGATCAGTGACTTTCGGATCCAGCGATCAGCTGCTGGCGACGGCGCGCAACCCGAGCTGGTGCAGGCGCGTGATGGCCGCGCGCAGGCTTTGTTCCTGCATCGCCAGCCCATCGGGAGTGGGCGAGTGTTGCTGGCGCCACTGGCCGTGCGTCAGTTCGAAGTGCCGGATGAGCACCTCGACCCACGCGACCGACAGCGAGGGGAACGCGCCGGCGTACATGCGCAGTTCGTCGACGTGGCGGCTGACGCGCTGGTACAGCTCGGCGTCTCCGGGGGCGCGGACCGGCGGCCCACGTCTTCCTCGTAGCGTTCCAGCGTGGCGACCAGCTGAAAGGCGATCGCGCTGAATGCGGAAGCTTGCGAAGCGGACATGGAACCACTGTACAACGCAGCGGCCGCGCTGGCGCGGCGGGGCGAAGAAATAGTTCCGGTCTGACGCGCGGCATGGCTCGGCGTGACCAAAATCCTGCGATGAATGCTTCTTTCGAACGCGTGGTCGTCATCGGCGCATCGGCGGGCGGCGTCGCCGCCCTCCCGGAGATCACGAAAGCCCTGCCGGCCTCCTTCCCCGCCCCCGTCTGCATCGTGCAGCACATCGGGCGCAATCCCAGCATCCTTCCCGGCCTGTTGAGCCACGAGCGGGCCAACCGCGCGGTGCACGCCGCGGACGGCGACCGCCCGGCCGCCGGCACCATCTACATTGCGCCGCCCGACCGACACCTGCTGGTCGAAGGCCCCGTGCTTCGCGTGTCGCACGGGGCCAAGGAGAACCACGCCCGCCCCGCGATCGATCCCCTGTTCCGCACGGCAGCCGTTACGTGGGGACCGCGCGTGATCGGCGTCGTGCTCACCGGCCAGCTCGATGACGGCAGCGCGGGCCTGCGCGCCATCAAGGAATGCGGCGGTACCACGGTCGTGCAGGAGCCGGGGACGGCGGCCGAGCCCGAGATGCCCGCCAGCGCGCTCGCGGCCGCCGGCGCGGACCACTGCGTCCCCCCGGCGGAGATCGGCCCGCTGCTGGTGCGCGGCCGCCGGCGCCGCGTTGCCGCGGGCGGAGACGGCGATTCCCGAGCGGATCGAACGCGAGGCCGCCATCAACCGCGGCGAAGGCCTGCTGGAGAACGTGACCGCCATCGCCACGCCGGCCCTCCTCACGTGCCCCGACTGCGGCGGCACCCTCTCGGAAGTGCACGACACCCGCCCCTTGCGCTTTCGCTGCCACACCGGCCACGCGTTCACGGCCCGCACGCTCGATCGGGTGCAGGCCGACGCGGCGGAGCAGGCGCTGTGGGCCGGCATGCGCGCGCTGGTCGAACGCGAGATCCTGCTGCGCCGCGCCGCCTCGGTGGCCAGCGCGACGGGCGACGAGGCGCAGTCGCGCGCCGCGCTCGCGCAGGCCGACCGCGTGCGCGCGCAGGTCCGCGTGATGGAAGCCCTCGTCGAGGAGGGACGCGACCCCGCCGGCGGCATAATCGCCGCACACTGAGAGAACCCGCATGACCGCTGAACTCCGGCCCGATGGCGCCGAGCAGGACTTCGCCGACGAGATCGACGACATCGTCCCGAGCCACGGCTACCGCAAGGTCCCGGTCGTCGGCCTGGGCGGCTCTGCCGGCAGCATCGAGGCGTTGCAGGCGTTCTTCTCCACGATGCCGCCCCGCTCCGGGCTGGCCTTCGTGGTGGTGATCCATCTCGCGAGCGACCACGACAGCATCCTCACCGACGTGCTCCAGCGCAGCACGCGCATGCGGGTGGTGAAGGTCGCGGACTCGCTGGAGCTGGAGGCCGACACGGTGTACGTGATTCCGCCGGGCAAGACCCTGCAGTCGCGCAAGGGCCGCCTCATGCTCGGCCAGCTCCGGCCGAACGCGCGAGCCACGTGGTGGTCGACATCTTCTTTCGCACGCTGGCCGACAGCCACGGCGCGCACGCGGCGGCGGTGGTGCTCTCGGGCATGGACGGCGACGGCTCGATCGGCATCAAGCGCATCAAGGAGCGCGGCGGCCTGACCGTCGCGCAAGACCCCGACGAAGCCATGCACGGCAGCATGCCGCGCTCGGCGATCGGCACCGGCATGGTCGACTGGGTGCTGCCGGTGCAGGAGATGCCGGCGCGGCTGCTGTCGTACTTCCGGCTCGAAGGCACGGTGTCGTTGCCGGTGGAAGAGCCGGCGCCGGAGAACCGCCACGCCGGCGACGACGAAGACCGGCTGCGCGACGTCCTGAGCTTCCTGCGCAGCCGCACCAGCCGCGACTTCTCGCAGTACAAGCGGGCGACGGTCCTGCGCCGCATCGCCCGCCGCATGCAGGTCAACGGCGTCGACAACCTCACCGGCTACCTGAACGTCCTGCGCACGCGGCCGGGCGAATGCATGGCGCTGCTGCAGGACCTGCTGATCAGCGTCACCAACTTCTTCCGCGACGCCGATTGCTGGTCGGCGCTGCAACAGCACCTGCCCGCGCTGTTCGAGGGCAAGGGGCCGAACGACACCGTGCGGGTCTGGGCCATCGCCTGCGCCACCGGCGAGGAAGCCTACAGCCCGGCCATGCTGCTGTCGGAATATGCGCGCGACCTCGAAGCCCCGCCGCTGATCCGGTGTTCGCGACCGATCTCGACGAGCAGGCCGTGCAGGCCGCGCGCGAAGGGCTGTACCCCGAGACGATCATGGCCGACGTGAGCGACGACCGCCTGCGCCGCTTCTTCGTCAAGGAGCATGCCGGCTACCGCGTGCGGCGCGAACTGCGCGAGATGGTGCTGTTCGCGGTGCACGACGTGCTGCGCGATTCGCCCTTCTCCCGGCTCGACCTGGTGAGCTGCCGCAACCTGCTGATCTACCTGACGCGCGACGCGCAGGCGCGGATCTTCGAGATCGCCCACTTCGCCCTGCTGCCGCACGGCAAGATGTTCCTCGGCTCCTCCGAGGCGGTGGACGAAGGCAGCCCGCTGTTCACGCTGCTCGACAAGAACCACGGCATCTACGTCCAGCGGCCTTCGCGGCGCTCGCCGCTGCCCCTGCCCGCCGGCGCCGCGATCCGGCGCGCGCTGGACGCACAGAACGCCGCGATGGGCGGCCCGGTGGTTACCGCCCGCGCGATGGACCCGGCCCCGGGCCCGGCGCCGGTGCCGTTCTCGGCGCTGCCGGTCCGCACCCGCGATAACGCCCGCCGGGGCTCGTGGGCGGACCTGCACCTCGAAGTGCTGGAGAACCCGGCGCCGCCCTCGGTGCTGGTCGACCGCGAATACGACATCGTCCATCTGTCGCCGAGCGCGGGCCGTTTCCTGCAGCTCGGCGGCGGCGAGCCGAGCCGCAACCTGCTGCGGGCGCTGCAGCCGGAGGTGCGCATCGACCTTCGCGCGGCCCTGTACCAGGCGCAGGAAGGCCACGAAGTCCGGCTGCCGCCGATGCCCATGCCGGTGCCCGGCGCCATGGTCTCTGCCGCCTTGCGCGTGCGACCGGTCCAGGATGCCGAGGAGACCCTGTTCCCGGTCATCTTCGAAGTGCAGGATGGCGCCACGGAAACCGGGGAGCAACGCACGGCGCGGCTGGAATCCGACCCGCTGGCGCGCCACCTCGACGCGGAGATCGAGCGGCTCAAGATGCAGTTGCGCGAAACGGTGGAGCAGTACGAGGCGTCCACCGAGGAACTCAAGGCCAGCAACGAGGAACTGCAGGCCATGAACGAGGAACTGCGCGCCGCCACCGAGGAACTGGAGACCAGCCGCGAGGAACTGCAGTCGATCAACGAGGAACTGAGCACGGTCAACACCGAGCTCAAGAGCAACGTCGACCAGCTGAGCAGCGCCAACAGCGACATGCACAACCTGATGGACGCGACGTCCATCGCCACCGTGTTCGTCGACCGCTCGCTGCGGATCATGCGCTACACGCCGGCCGCCGTAGGGCTGTTCAACCTGATCCCCACCGACCTCGGCCGGCCCCTCACCGACCCGGGCAGCGCGCTGGACTATCCGGACCCGGGCAGCGACGCGGCGCGCGTGCTGGAGCGCCTCGCGCCGGTCGAGCGCGAGGTCGGGCGGCCGCACGGCAGCTGGTACCGGCCCGCCTGATGCCGTACCGCACCATCGACGACCGCATCAGCGGCGTGGTGTTCACCTTCATCGACATCACCGAGCGCAAGCAGGCGGAGGAAACCCGGTTGTGGCTGGCCGCCGTGATGGCGTCGACGAGCGACGCGATCATCAGCTTCGCGCCCGACCAGACCATCCTGAGCTGGAACAGCGGCGCGCAGAAGCTGTACGGCTACAGCGCCGAGGACGCCATCGGCCAGCCGATGTCGATGCTCGCGCCCACGCGCGTGACCGACCGGTGGACATCGTGGCCGACGTGCTCGCCGGCCGCAGCCGCGAGAACTACGAGACGGTGCGCCGCCGCAAGGACGGCAGCGAAGTGAACGTGGCCCTGAACGTCTCGCCGGTGCGCGACAGCCGGGGCCGGGTGATCGCCGGCACGGCGACGGCGCGCGACATCACCGGGCAGCTCGCCGCCAGCGAGGCCCTGCGCCAGAGCGAGGAGCGCATGCGCATGGTGGTGGAGAACGCGCTGGAGTACGCGATCTTTTCGACGGACCTCGACGGCCGGGTGACCACCGGAACAGCGGGGCCGAGCGCCTGCTCGGGTACACCGAGAAGGAGATCCCGGGACAGCCGTCGGACTTGATCTTCACGCCCGAGGACCGCGAAAAGGGCGACCCCGAAGGAAGCGCGGACCGCGCGCCGCCGGGGCCGGGCCTCCGACGAGCGCATGCACATGCGCAAGGACGGCTCGCGCTTCCGCGGCACCGGCACCATGATGCTGATGCGCAACCGCGACCGGGGAGCCGGTGGGCTTCGTCAAGATCCTGCGCGACCTGAGCGACTACCGGCCCGAGCCGGAGTGACCGGGGCCGGCGTCAGCGGGCCAGGCGATCCGCCACGCGCAGGCTGGCCGCGCGCAGCGCCGTGATGCAGCAGCCATGGTGGGAGCGCAGCTCGCCCAGGCCCTTCGCCTGCGGCGACGGCCGGCCGAACTGCAGCCGCCAGAGGCAATGCACCAGTTCGGCATGGGCGATCAGCAATTCGATCCACTCCGCAGCCAGCGCGGGGAAGGGGGCGGACAAGGTGCGGATCTCTTCCACCTTGGCGCTGACCACGCCGTAGCGTTCCGGTCGGGCCAGCTTTCCAGCATCTCGGAGACCGCCGCCTCGTAGTGGTCGAGGGCGTCCGCCAGCTGCAACGCGATGGCCTGGAGTGCGGGGGCGTGGAAGGCGGACATGGCGGGCGGCCGGGTGGGCTTCCAGTCTAAGCAGCGCCGCCGCGCCTGCAAAGCACCTTTCGGCGCGACGCGGAATTTCCCTAAGGCGCCGTCAGGCGAACAGGGCCTTGTGCGCGTCCCGCAGCAGGTTCTTCTGCACCTTGCCCATGGTGTTGCGCGGCAGCTCCTTCACCACGAAGCAGCGCTTGGGGATCTTGAAGTTGGCCAGTTGCGCCTTGAGCGCCGCCAGCAAGGCGCCGGCTTCCGGCTGCGCGCCGGGCCGGGCCACGACCACCGCCACGCCGACCTCGCCGAAGTCCGGGTGCGGCACGCCGACCACCGCGCTTTCGGCCACGCCCGGCAGCTCGTTCAGGTAGCCCTCGATCTCCGCCGGGTAGACGTTGTAGCCGCCGCTGATGATCAGGTCCTTGCTGCGGCCCACGATGGTCACGTAGCCGCGCGCGTCGACCTTGCCGACGTCGCCCGTCCGGAACCAGCCGTCGGCGGTGAATTCCTCGCGTGTCTTCTCGGGCATGCGCCAGTAGCCGCTGAAGACGCCCGGTCCCCGCACTTCGATGCCGCCGATCTCGCCGGCGGGCAGGTCCCGGCCGTCGTCGCCGCGCACGCGCAGGCCGACGCCCGGCAGCGGGAAGCCCACGGTGCCGCCGCGGCGCTCGCCGTCCTTCGCGTCGTACGGGTTGGACGTCAGCATCACGGTTTCGCTCATGCCGTAACGCTCGAGGATCGTGTGGCCCGTGCGTTCCTGCCAGGCGTTGAAGGTCTCGAGCAGCAGCGGCGCGGAGCCGGAGACGAAGAGGCGCATGTTGCGCACGGCCTGCTTCGTCAGGCCCGGCTCGGCGAGCAGGCGGGTGTACAGCGTGGGCACGCCCATGAAGACGGTGGCTTCGGGCAGCTTCTCGATCACGCGCTTCGGGTCGAACTTGCCGAACCACAGCATCTTGCTGCCGTTCAGGAGCGCGCCGTGCAGCGCCACGAACAGGCCGTGCACATGGAAGATCGGCAGCGCGTGGACCAGCACGTCGCCTTCGCGCCAGCCCCACGCCTTCTGCAGCACTTCGGCGTTGGAGCGCAGGTTGCGGTGCGTCAGCATCGCGCCCTTGCTGCGGCCGGTGGTGCCGCTGGTGTAGAGGATGGCCGCGAGGTCGTCGTCGCCGCGCGCCACCGGCTCGTGCACGTCGCGCTGCACGCTTGCGCGCTGCAGCAGCGAGCCGGTGCGGTCGTCGCCGAGCGTGAAGACGTGCCGCGTACCGGCCTGGAAGGCGATCTTGCTGACCCAGCCGAAGTTGCCGGGGCTGCAGACCACGACCTCGGGTTCGGCGTTGCCGATGAAGTATTCGATCTCGCCCTTCTGGTAGGCGGTGTTGAGCGGCAGGAACACGCAGCCGGCGCGCAGCGTGGCCGGTAGAGCATCAGGGCCTCGACCGACTTCTCGACCTGCACCGCGATGCGCGCGCCCTCCTGCAGCCGCAGCGACTGCAGCAGGTTGGCGATCATGGCCGTGCCGCGCTCGAGGTCGCTCCAGCTGTAGGCGAGGCCGGTGTCGGTCTCGACCGCGACGGCGGCCAGTCCTTCGGGAAGGCGGCGCGCAGCGCCGCGAACAGGTTGCGGTTCTCCATCAATCCAGCTTGGCTCCTGCTGCCTTCACGACCGTCGACCAGCGCTTGATCTCGCCGTTCACGTGGGCGGCGAACTGCTGCTGGGTGTAGTTGGGGAACTCGGCGCCCTGCCCGGCCCAGATGCCCTTGAGGTCGTCGGACTGGATCGCCTTGCGCACCTCTTCGATGACCCGCGCCTGCGCGTCGGCCGGCGTGCCCTTGGGCGCCCAGAGGCCGTACCGGTGGTGACGGTGTAGTCGGGCATGCCGACCTCGGCGGCGCTCGGCACGTCGGGGAAGGCGGGGTTGCGCTTGTTGCCGGACACCATCAGCGCCTTGATGCGGCCGCCTTGATGTGCGCCGCGGAGGAACCGAGGCCGTCGAACATCATGTCGACCGGCCGCCGACCGGTCGCGCAGCGCCGGGCCCGCGCCGGTGTACGGGATGTGCGTGATGAAGGTCTTGCTCTGCTGCTTGAACAGCTCGCCCGCGAGGTGGTGCGAGGTGCCGGTGCCGGCGGAGCCGTAGTTGTACTTGCCCGGGTTCTTGCGCACCTCGGCCAGGAAGGACTTGAAGTCGCCGAAGGGCATCTTCTGCGGATTGACCACGACCACCTGCGGCACGCTGGCCACCAGCGTCAGCGGAATGAAGTCTTTCTCGAGGTCGTACTCGAGCTTGGGGTACATCGACGGCGCGATCGTGTGGTGCACGGCGCCCATGAAGATGTTGTAGCCGTCGGGCGCGGCGCGCGCGGCCAGCGTGGCGCCGACGGTGCCGCCGGCGCCGCCCTTGTTGTCGATCACCAGTTGCTTGCCGGTGTTCTTGGAGAACACCGCCGACAGCGGCCGCGCGAAGGCGTCGGTGCCGCCGCCCGCCGGGAAGGGCACGATCATCATCACGGGCTTGGCGGGCCAGGCCCGGGCATGCGCCAGCCGCCGAATCCGGTGGCGCCGGCGGCAGCGGCCGCGCGCAGGATGTCGCGCCGGGTGAGGCGGGTGGATTGCATCTCGTCTCCTTCTTTTCTGCTTGCGAAAACACTCAACGGTACAGGTCTTCGACCGCGCCCGATATCGGGACTTCTCCCTGCGACAGCATCGTGCGATGGCGGTCCGGGCGCTTGAGGTCGTAGAGGTAATTCACCATGAGGCCGAAAGACTGCTTCAGCCGGCGGATTCAACCGGTCAATGCAACACACTAACCACCGCGGAGGCGGAAGGAGTGTTGCAGATGAAGCGACGGCGGCCACGGATCTACTACTCGGACAGCCAGAAGGCGCTGATGTGGGAGCGCTGGAAACAAGGCTGGACACTGCATGAGATTGGCAAGCTGTTTGATCGGCCTCACACGTCGATCCACCAGATTCTTGCGGCGACGGGTGGATTCCGGCCGCCGCAACGAGCGCGATCACCAGATGCGCTGACTCTGGCCGAACGCGAGGAGATCTCGGGGGCGATGGTGGCCGGCGAATCTATTCGATCAACCGCGGCTCGACTTGGGCGAGCACCATCGACGATCAGCCGAGAGATAAAGCGCAACGGCGGCTGCGACGGCTATCGCGCTAGCCTAGCCGATGCGGCGGCTTGGGATCGAGCGCGGCGCCCTAAGACCTGCAAGTTGCGGAACAACCGCGCGTTGGCCCGGCTCGTAGCTGAGAAGCTCCGGCTGCTCTGGGCGCCGGAGCAGATTGCAGGTTGGCTCAAGCATACTTATCCGGGCGACCAGAGCCTCCACGTGTCACACGAGACCATCTACCGCAGCCTGTTCATTCAAGCGCGTGGCGCCTTGAAGAAGGAGCTGCTGGAACACCTGAGACGCACGCGCGGGATGCGCCGCTCTCGGCACTACACGCAGAAGACGGCGATCCACGGGCAGATCGCCGATGCCGTTTCGATCAGCGAGCGACCCGCTTCGGTCGAAGATCGAGCCGTGCCCGGCCACTGGGAAGGTGACTTGGTCTTCGGCAGTCGCAACAGCCAGATTGCCACGCTGGTCGAGCGACAGACGCGATACGTGATGCTGGTGAAGCTCGGTGGCAAAGACTCGCAGACGGTCGTCAACGCCCTGATCAAGAATGCCCGCAAGCTGCCGCAGGAGCTCTATAAATCCCTGACCTGGGATCGAGGCACAGAGATGCATGCCCACAAGCAGTTCACCATGGCCACCGACATCCAAGTCTTCTTCTGCGACCCCCAGAGCCCCCGGCAACGCGGAAGCAACGAGAACACCAACGGTCTACTCCGTCAGTACATGCCGAAGGGCATGGACCTCTCGGACTTCTCCCAGACCCAGCTCAACGCAATAGCGAGACAATTGAACGAGAGGCCGCGCAAGACGCTCGGCTTCCACACGCCCGCTGAGATGTTCAGCGAATGTGTTGCGTTGACCGGTTGAATCCGCCCCCCTTGGCCGACGGATCGCCGGCCCAGTTCAGCCGTTCGACGCGCGCGCCATTGCCGAGGTGGAAGCGCGCGACCGGGTCCGGGGCTTCCCGTCCTGCAGTTCGCGGCCGAGGTAGCGCGCGGCCCACGCGAGCAGCTCCCGGCGCGCGGGCGATTTCGGCGGCAGGTCCAGCGGCTCCTGCCAGCGGGCCAGCGCCTCGGCCGGCGCATTCTTCTCGAGCCAGCGGCGCAGCCCGGGGATGGGCGACAGCGTGGCGAAGCATTTCAGCCGCGGAAAGTCCTGCTGCAGGGTCTCGACCACCCGCTTGATCAGCGAATCGCCGAAGCTCACGCCGCGCAAGCCGTCCTGCGTGTTGCTGATCGAATAGAAGATCGCCGTCGTGGCGCGCGCGGTGTCCGACGGCGCGGCGGCCTCGTCCAGCAGCGGCGTGATGCAGTCCGACATCGCTTCGGTCAGCGCCACCTCGACGAAGATCAGCGGCTCGCCCGGCAGGCGCGGATGGAACAGCCCGTAGCAGCGGCGATCGCTGTCGAGCCGGTTCTTGACGTCGGGCCAGCCGCGGATGTCGTGCACCGCTTCGTAGCGGATCAGCTTCTCGATCAGCGAGGCCGGCGAATCCCAGCTGATGCGGCGCAGCTCGAGGAAGGCGACATCGAACCACGTGGAGAACAGCGCCTCCAGTTCCGAATCGAGCGGCAGCAGGCGGCGGTCGGCCTTGAGCTGCGGGAGCAGTTCGGCGCGCAGGTCGACCAGGAAGCGCATGCCCTCCGGGAACGCCGCGAAGCGTTGCAGCAGCCGCTTGCGCGGCGAGACCAGGGCGCGCTGCAACCGGATTTCGGCGGCGCCCGCTTCCGCCGTGCCCTGCGCCAGTCGTAGTGCTGCCGGGCCGCCTTGACGGTGCGCGGGTCGGGCGCGAACTGTTCGCTCACCAGCAGCCAGGCGTCGTGGCGCTCGGCGGGTTCGGCCTGGCGTACCAGTCGGCGAAAGCGGCGGCACGGCGGCCCGCTTCGACTTCGCTCAGGCGCGGATCGTTGATCGCCTCCAGCTCCGCCAGCACGCGCCGCAACGCGCGCGGCGACAGCGCCTCCTGGCCGCGGCGCAGCGTAGCGGCGAGCCGCTCGCGCGAACTGCGTTCGGCGCGCGGCTGGGCATCGGCGCCGGCGCCGGCAAGGGCGAGGAAGCCGGGGCGCAGCATCGTGGCCCCGCGGGTGATCCAGCTGGCGTCGGACATGCGGGGAACCTCGGGCGTCGAAAGGGTGGACATGGCGGTGCGGCTCACGACAGCACGCCGCGCTGGGCGCGCGCCAGCTCGCGCAGGGCCACGCGCTGGCGCTGCAGGTGCGTGCGCATGGCGGCCTCGGCGCCTTCGCCGTCGCGGGCCTTCAGCGCGGCGAAGACGGCGAGATGCTCGGACAGGCTCTGGTCCAGCCGGCCCGGGGCGTGCAGCTGCTGCAGGCGGGCCAGCTTGACGATCTTGCGCAGGTCGGCGATGGCCGTGGCCAGCCAGCGGTTGTGCGCGAGCGCGATGATCGCCTCGTGGATGGCGAAGTTGGCCGCGTAGTACTCGTTGATCCGCCGGGCCTTCGCATGCCGCGCGAGCTTCTGGTGCAGCGCCTCCAGCGCTTCGAGGTCGGCGTCGGTGGCGTTGCGCGCGGCTTCGAGGGCGCAGCGCCCTTCGAGCAGCGCCAGCACCGGGAAGATCTCGTCGAGGTCCTGTTCGGTGACCTCGTTGACGAAGCACCCGCGCCGCGGCTCGTGGCGCACCAGCCCTTCCACCGTCAGCACCTTCAGCGCCTCGCGCAGCGGCGTGCGAGAGATCTTGAGCAGTGCGGCCAGCTGCGCCTCGTCGAGGAAGGTGCCGGGCGCCAGCTCGCCCGCGAAGATCTTCTCGCGCAGCTGGGCCGCGACTTCGTCGTGCAGGGAGTTGTGGACCAGGCGCATCGAGCGGCCTCCGTAATTTCGCGTAATTACGGATAATTATGGAGCCTTTCGGGAAGTGTGCGTGTTGTTTATTGGAGGACGGAGCGCCTGCGGCGGGCTGGTACGCAGAGGGCGCGAAGGTTTCGCAGAGGACGCGGAAGAGTCGGGGAACACTTCAAAAGGAATTTGTTTCCTTCTGCGAGTTCTGCGAAACCTCTGCGTCCTCTGCGTACTGGCTGTCCGCTCCCGCTCCCGTGTTCAGCCCCGCGGTCGCGCCGGCTCGATGCGCGTCTCGGCCCAGACCCACAGCAGCACGCCGCCGATGATCATGGGGATGCAGAGCCACTGCCCCATCGTCATCTTCAGGGCCAGCACGCCCGGTGGCTGTCCGGCTCGCGGAAGTATTCGGCGATGAAGCGGAAGGCCCCGTAACCGACCGGGAAGAACGCCGACACCGGGCCAGCTTGCGCGGCTTGCGGGCATACAGCCACAGCAGGATGAACAGCAGCACGCCCTCGAGCAGGAACTGGTAGATCTGCGAGGGATGGCGCGGGATGCCGGTGCCGCTTTGCGGAAAGACCATCGCCCACGGCAAGGACGGGTCGGCCGCGCGGCCCCACAGCTCGCCGTTGATGAAGTTGCCGATGCGCCCGGCAGCGAGGCCCGGGGCACGCAGGGCGCGATGAAGTCGAGGACCTGCCACACCGGCTTGCCGCGCGAGCGCGCGAACCAGACCTGCGAGGCGATCACGCCCAGCAGCCCGCCATGGAAGCTCATGCCGCCCTGCCAGATGAACAGGATCTGCAGCGGGTTGGCGAGGTAGAACTCGGGCTTGTAGAACAGGCAATAGCCGACCCGGCCCCCCACCACCGTGCCGAGGACGCCCGGGAACAGCATGTCCTCGACGTCCTTGCGGCTCCACGCGGCCGGGCCCTGCAACGAGGCATAAGGCTCGTGCTTCAGCCGCAGGTTGGCGAGCAGCATGAACAGCCCGAAGGCGGCGAGATAGGTCAGGCCGTACCAGTGGATGGCCAGCGGCCCGAGCTGCAGCGCGACGGGATCGATCTTCGGGTGGGTCAGCATGGGGCGGATTGTGGCCCACCGGCGCGCGGCGCGGGGCCGGCGGAGGCGCGCACGCACTCGACGAAGCGCTCCAGCACCGGCGTCGGCGTGGCCCACACCAGCGAGGTCTCGCAGCGGGGCACCGCTCCGCCCTGCCGGCCCCCGAGTTCCCGGTAGGCCACGCCGGCGCGCCGGAACTCGCGCACGCTCGCCGGCACCCACGCCACGCCGAGCCCCGCGGCCACGAGGTTGACGATCGTCTGCATCTGGATGGCCTCCTGCGCCACCAGCGGCTCGCGGCCCGCCGCGTGGTACATGCCGAACACCGCATCGTGCAGCGAAGGCAGGATGCGGCGCGGAAAGACCACCATCGGTTCGGCCAGCACCACGGCGAGCTGCAGCCGGGGCGCGGTGGCCGGGGGATGCGTCTCGGGCAGCGCCAGCACCAGCGGCTCGTGCGCCACGCCCACATGCCGCAGGCCGGCCGGCGCGAAGCCGGGCGAATGCAGCACGAAGCCGGCATCGACCTCGCCGCGCGCCAGCGCCTGCAGTTGCACGTCGCCGGTGGCCTCCAGCAGTTCCATCCGCACCTGCGGCGCCGCCGCGCGGAACGCGCGCAGCCATTGCGGCAGCAGGGCGAAACCCACCGTGGAGACGAAGGCCACGCGCAGGCGGCCGGTCTCGCCATCGGCGGCCGATCGCGCCAGCGCCGGCAGGGCCCGTGCGCGGGCCAGCAGTTCGTGGGCCTGCGGCAGCAGCGCCTCGCCCGCCGCGGTGAGCTGCACGCTGCGCTTGGTGCGCTCGAACAGGCGCACGCCCAGCAGCCGCTCCAGCTGCGCGATGCCCTGCGTCAGCGGCGGCTGCGTCATGTGCAGGCGGCGGGCCGCGCGGCCGAAGTGCAGGTCTTCGGCCACGGCGGCGAACTGGCGCCACAGGCGCAACTCGATCAGGGGTTCGCTCATAGGCCACGCATATTAGTCGCGCTGGAAAATGGATTGGAAGGAATCACCGGCGCGGCGCATACTGCCAACCCTCCCGAACCACAGCCACCTTCCAGCCATGGACACCAAGCCCATCCAGTTCCACCTGCGCAGCGACAACATCACGCAGGGCAAGTCGCGCGCCCCCAACCGCTCCATGTACTACGGCATGGGCTACAAGGAGACGGACTTCGGCAAGCCGATGGTGGGCGTCGCCAACGGGCACAGCACCATCACCCCGTGCAACAGCGGCCTGCAGAAGCTGGCCGACGCCGCGGTGCAGGGCCCGGAGGAAGCCGGCGCCAACCCGCAGATCTTCGGCACGCCGACCATCAGCGACGGCATGGCCATGGGCACCGAAGGCATGAAGTACTCGCTGGTCAGCCGCGAGGTGATCTCCGACTGCATCGAGACCTGCGTGCAGGGCCAGTGGATGGACGGCGTGGTCGTCGTCGGCGGCTGCGACAAGAACATGCCCGGCGGCCTGATGGGCATGCTGCGCGCCAACGTGCCGGCCATCTACGTGTACGGCGGCACCATCCTGCCCGGAAAGTGGAAGGGCGAGGACCTGAACATCGTCAGCGTATTCGAGGCCGTGGGCCAGAACTCCGCCGGCAAGATCAGCGACCGGGGAACTGAAGGACATCGAGCAGCACGCCATCCCCGGCACCGGCTCGTGCGGCGGCATGTACACCGCCAACACGATGTCGTCGGCTTTCGAGGCGCTGGGCATCTCCCTGCCCTTCTCTTCCACCATGGCGAACCCGCACGACGAGAAGATGAACTCGGCGAAGGAGTCGGCCAAGGTGCTGGTCGAGGCGATCCGGAAGGACATCAAGCCGCGCGACATCGTGACGAAGAAGGCGATCGAGAACGCCGTCGCCGTCATCATGGCCACCGGCGGCTCCACCAACGCGGTGCTGCACTTCCGGCGATCGCGCACGCGGCCGAAGTCGAGTGGACCATCGACGATTTCGAGCGCATCCGCAAGCGCACGCCGGTGCTGTGCGACCTCAAGCCCTCGGGCAAATACCTTGCGGTCGACCTGCACCAGGCCGGCGGCATCCCGCAGGTGATGAAGCTGCTGCTGAACGCGGGGCTGCTGCACGGCGACTGCATCACCATCACCGGCCAGACCATCGCCGAAGTGCTCAAGGACATCCCGGACGTGCCGCGCGCCGACCAGGACGTGATCCGCACCATCGACCACGCGATGTACAAGGAAGGCCACCGGCGATCCTGAAGGGCAACCTCTCGCCCGAAGGCGCGGTGGCCAAGATCACCGGCCTGAAGAACCCGGTGATCACCGGCCCGGCGCGCGTGTTCGACGACGAGCAGTCGGCGCTGCAGGCCATCCCGGACGGCAAGATCGTCGCGGGTGACGTGATGGTGCTGCGCTACCTCGGCCCCAAGGGCGGCCCGGGCATGCCCGAGATGCTGGCGCCCACCGGCGCGCTGATCGGCGCCGGCCTCGGCGAGAGCGTCGGCCTGATCACCGACGGCCGCTTCTCCGGCGGCACCGGGGCATGGTGGTCGGCCACGTCGCGCCGGAAGCGGCGGCCGGCGGCACCATCGCCTTCGTCAACGAGGGCGACTCGATCACGATCGACGCGCACCAGCTCAAGCTCGAGCTGAACGTGCCGGAAGCCGAGATCGAGAAGCGCCGCGCGGCTTGGACCGCGCCGAAGCCGCGCTACACGCGGGGCGTGCAGGCCAAGTTCGCCTTCAACGCGTCGAGCGCCAGCAAGGGCGCGGTGCTCGACGACTATTGAACTCCGGTCGTCCTCGCGCAGGCGGGGACCGAGGGCTTCCAGACAGCCGCGCCATGCGCGGCTTTTCAATGCGGACGCACTGGATTCCCGCCTGCGCGGGACTGACGGAAACGTCCTACGACAGGGGACGCCGCCGCTGCCTAGCATGAGGTCTTCACAGGGAGATCCTCATGGACACGCTTTCCGTCTGGCGCGCCAGCGCGGCGCCTACCGGCTTTGCCATGCTCAACGAAGACCTCACGACCGACGTGCTGGTCATCGGCGGCGGCATCACCGGCGTGACGCTCGCGCTGCTGCTGGCGGAGCAAGGCCGGCGCGTGGTGCTGCTGGAGTCGGACGAGATCGGCAGCGGCGCCACCGGCAACTCCACCGGCAACCTGTACGAGACCCCGGGCAACGGCCTGCAGCAGGTCGTCTCCAGCTTCGGCGAGGAAGTCGCGCAGCAGGTGGTGGCGCAGCGGCGCGAAGCCATCGCGTTCATCGAGGAGCGCTGCCGCGCCATTCCCGAAGCCGCGTTCCGGCGCTGCCCGCTGCTGCTGTGGGCGCAGCCCAGCCAGCAGGAGTTCGTCGAGAAGGAAGTCAACGCGCTGCGCGTCGCGGGCTGCTCCGTCGACCGCGCCACCAGCGTGCCGGCGCCCTTGCCGCCCGCTCCCGGCGACGTGCTGGTGCTGCCGGGCCAGGCGCAGTTCCAGCCGCAGGCGTATGTCGCGCCGCGCTGGCGCGCGCGGCGGCCGCGGCGGGCGCGCGGCTGCACGAGCACTCGCGCGTGCTGGACATCGACGTCAGGGCCAAGCGCGCCGTCACCGCGTCGGGCTCGGTCACCGCCAGTGAAATCGTCCACGCCACGCACACGCCCAAGGGCATCCACATGGTGCACGCCGAGATGCCGGTGCACCGCGAATACGGCATCGCCTTCGAGATGGCCGGCGGCGACCTGCCGCCGGGCATCTACTGGTGGAAGGCCACCGAAGGCCTGTCGGTGCGCACGGTGGAAACCGGCGGCCGCCGCTACGTGGTGTGCGTCGGGCAGGAGCACAAGGTCGGCATCCACAACGCCGGGGCCGGCCTGCTCGCGCTCGAGACGCTGGCGCAGAAGCATTTCGGCCAGCAGGAGATCACGCATCGCTGGTCGGCGCAGAACTACCGGGGCGCCGACGGCCTGCCCTACATCGGCCGCAACAACGACGGCTTCATCGCCACCGGCTTCGCCGCCGACGGCCTGACCTGGGGCACGGTGGCGGCGCGCCTGATCGCGGCGCAGCTGGCGGGACAGCAGCCCGCCTTCGCAGGGCACGTCGTTCCCAATCGGCTGAACCCCGTGAAGGGCGCGAAGAACATCCTGCAGGAGAACGTCACGGTCGTGAAGCAGCTGCTGAAGGACTACCTGACCGGCCGTCAGGAGGAAAAGCTCCCCACCACGGCGGCGGGCGACAGCGCCATCGTCGACGTGGAAGGCGAGAGCTTCGCGGCCTACCGCGCGCCCGACGGCGAGCTGTTCGCGGTGTCGAACGTGTGCCCGCACATGGGGTGCAAGGTGCACTGGAACAGCGTGGAGACCAGCTGGGACTGCCCTTGCCACGGCAGCCGGTTCCGCCCCGACGGGACGGTGATCGAAGGGCCGGCGCTCAGCCCGCTCGCGCGCAAGCTGCCGCCCACGCTGGGCGGCTGAAGCGCCGCGCGCTCAGCGCCGCTTCTTCGGGCCCAGCCCGAGCTGCTCGCGCGACTTGTCGATGCGCGCCTGCTTGCGGCTGTTCTCGCGCTCGACGGCCTTGCGCTTGGTGTAGCCGGACCAGTCGGCGAAGGTCCACCAGGCCACCGCCAGCGCGAACGGCGACAGCACCCACCACCAGTCCCATCCGGCGACGGGACCGATTTCGAAGTATTTCAGCGCCAGCAGGACGATTCCGATACCAAGCAGATACATGCCCACTCCACAATGACCCAAAGCCGTACGCGGCGGGCGGTCAACGCCCATCCGTACAATGCCGTTGAAGGAATGTAACCCAACCCGTCCGAGGAACACGAAGATGAAGAAAGCCCTGTTGGTGCTGGCAACCCCGGCCGCGGCCGTGGCGTCGGCCCCTGCCCCGGCCGACCGGGCGCTGGCCACCCAGAAGAACTGCATGGCCTGCCACGCGGTCGACAAGAAGCTGGTCGGCCCCTCTTACAAGGACGTCGCGACCAAGTACGCCGGCCAGAAGGACGCCGTGGACAAGCTGTCCGTCAAGATCCTCAAGGGCGGCTCGGGCGTGTGGGGCCCGGTCCCCATGCCCGCCAACGCGCAGGTCAGCGAAGCCGAGGCGAAGAAGCTCGCGGCCTGGTGCTGTCGCTGAAGTGACCTGCGTCCAGCCATGAACAAGGCCCGCGAACGCGGGCCTTTTTCATGGCGCCGCGGGTCATCCCCGCGCAGGCGGGGATCCAGTCCAGCGCGTCAATGGATACCGGGGCTCAGTTCGTCTCCGACAACTGGTCGAGGATCGCCGGGTTCTCGAGCGTGCTGGTGTCCTGCGTCACCTTCTCGCCCTTGGCGATGCTGCGCAGCAGCCGGCGCATGATCTTGCCGCTGCGCGTCTTGGGCAGGTTCTCGCCGAAGCGGATGTCCTTGGGCTTGGCGATCGGCCCGATCTCCTTGGCCACCCAGTTGCGCAGTTCGTTGGCGATCTGCTTGGCTTCCTCGCCGGTCGGGCGCGGGCGCTTGAGAACGACGAAGGCGCACACCGCTTCGCCGGTGACGTCGTCGGGGCGCCCCACCACCGCGGCCTCGGCCACCGTGTCGGTCTTGGAAACCAGCGCCGACTCGATTTCCATCGTGCCGAGCCGGTGGCCGGAGACGTTCAGCACGTCGTCGATGCGGCCGGTGATGCGGAAGTAGGCGTTGTCGATGTTGCGCACCGCGCCGTCGCCGGCCGGTAGGTCTTGCCCCCAGCTCCTCAGGGAAGTAGCTTTTCCTGAAGCGCTCCGGATCGCCCCAGATGGTGCGGATCATCGACGGCCACGGGCGCTTGATCACCAGCATGCCGCCGGAGCCGTTGGGCACGTCCTTGCCGGTCTCGTCGACGATGGCGGCCATGATGCCCGGCAGCGGCAAGGTGCACGAGCCGGGCACGGTGGGCGTGGCGCCGGGCAGCGGCGTGATGACGTGGCCGCCGGTCTCGGTCTGCCAGAAGGTGTCGACGATCGGGCAGCGCTCGCCGCCCACATGGCGGTGGTACCACATCCAGGCTTCGGGGTTGATCGGCTCGCCGACCGTTCCGAGGATGCGCAGGGACGTCAGGTCCCAGTTCTTCGGGTGCACCTTGGCATCGGTCTCGGCCGCCTTGATCAGCGAGCGGATGGCGGTGGGCGCCGTGTAGAACACGCTGACCTTGTGCTTTTCGATCATCTGCCAGAAGCGGCCCGCGTGCGGGAAGGTGGGAATGCCCTCGAAGATCAGCTGCGTCGCGCCGGCCGCGAGCGGGCCGTAGGCGACGTAGGTGTGGCCGGTGATCCAGCCGATGTCGGCGGTGCACCAGAACAGGTCTTCGGGCCGGATGTCGAAGGTCCAGTCCATCGTGAGCTTGGCCCACAGCAGGTAGCCGCCGGTGGAGTGCTGCACGCCCTTGGGCTTGCCGGTGGAGCCCGAGGTGTAGAGGATGAACAGCGGATGCTCGGCGCCGACCGGCTCCGCCGGGCAGGTGGTGGACTGGCCCGCCAGCGCTTCGTCGAAGGTCTTGTCGCGGCCGGCGACCATGTTGCAGGCGGTCGCGGTGCGCATGTACACCAGCACCGTCTTGAGCGTGTCGCAGCCGCCCATGGCCAGCGCTTCGTCGACGATGGCCTTGAGGCCCATCTCCTTGCCGCCGCGCAGCTGGAAGTTGGCGGTGATGACGGCCACCGCGCCCGCGTCGATGATGCGCTCCTGCAGCGACTTGGCCGAGAAGCCGCCGAACACCACGCTGTGGGTGGCGCCGATGCGCGCGCAGGCCTGCATGGCCACCACGCCTTCCACGCCCATCGGCATGTAGACGATGACGCGGTCGCCCTTGCGGATGCCCTGCGCCTTGAGCGCGTTGGCGAACTGGCTCACGCGCGCCAGCAGTTCCTTGTAGCTGACGCGGGTGACCTTGCCGTCGTCGCTCTCGAACACGATGGCGGTCTTGTTCTCCACCGGCGTGCCCATGTGCTTGTCGAGGCAGTTGGCGCTGGCGTTCAGCTCGCCGTCCTCGAACCACTTGTAGAACGGCGCCTTCGACTCGTCGAGCACCTTCGTGAACGGCTTGGTCCACGCCACGTTCTCGCGCGCCAGCCGCGCCCAGAAGCCTTCGAAGTCGCGGTCCGCCTCGCTGCACAGCGCCTCGTAGGCGGGCATGCCCGAGATGCGGGCCGCCTTGACGATGGCTTCGGCGGGCGGGAAGACGCGGTTTTCGACCAGACCGACTCGATGGCGCTCATGCTTGTCTCCGTGGGGATGGGGTTCGGGCGGTAATGTCCGGCGCGGCACTTACGACGCACTGACTTGCGCCACGCTGACGAATTGTCCCCCCATGGTGCGGGAACCTACAATCGCGTCCATTCGCGTAACCCCGCATCCCGCAGCAACTTCCCTCTCATGGCCATCAAAGAACCCGGTTCGATCCTCAACGCGCCGCTGCGCCCCCTGCCCAACCTGATCTTCGCCAGCCGCTGGCTGCAGTTGCCGCTGTACCGGGGCTGATCGCGGCGCAGGCGTGTACGTGGTGCACTTCCTGCTCGAACTGTGGCACCTGATCGAGGCCGCCGCCGGCAGCCGGCCGCGCTGCAGGCGCTGATCACGAGCATCGGCTACAAGGCCACCGTGCCCGCCGTGTCGCTGAACGAGACCATCATCATGCTGGTGGTGCTGGCGCTGATCGACGTGGTGATGATCTCCAACCTGCTGATCATGGTGATCGTCGGCGGCTACGAAACCTTCGTCAGCCGCATGGGCCTGCAAGGCCACCCCGACCAGCCGGAGTGGCTGAGCCACGTGAACGCCTCCGTGCTGAAGGTGAAGCTGGCCACGGCCATCATCGGCATCTCGTCGATCCACCTGCTCAAGACCTTCATCAACGCCGACAACTACTCCGACCGCGTGCTGATCGCGCAGACCGTGATCCACATCGCGTTCCTGCTGTCGGCGATGGCCATCGCCTACACCGACAAGCTGATGGCATCGGCGGCGGCGGCCTCGGCGAAGCACTGACGGTTTCAGCGGCCGGTCATCTTCTCCGGCCGCACCCACTGGTCGAACTGCTCGCCGGTCACGTGGCCGGAGGCGACGGCCGCCTCGCGCAGGCTGGTGCCCTCCTTGTGCGCCTTCTTCGCGATCTGCGCCGCCTTGTCGTAGCCGATGTGCGGATTGAGGGCGGTCACCAGCATCAGCGACCGGTCGACCAGGTCCGCGATGCGGTCGCGGTTCGCCTCGATGCCCACCGCGCAATGGTCGTTGAAGCTCGCCATGCCGTCGGCCAGCAGCCGCACGCTCTGCATGAAGTTGTGGGCGATCATCGGCCGGAACACGTTCAGCTCGAAGTTGCCCGACGCGCCCCCGAAGTTGATCGCGACGTCGTTGCCGAACACCGGCAGCACAGCATCGTCATCGCCTCGCTCTGCGTCGGGTTCACCTTGCCGGGCATGATCGACGAGCCGGGTTCGTTCTCGGGGATCGTGATCTCGCCGATGCCGCTGCGCGGGCCGCTGGCCAGCCAGCGCACGTCGTTGGCGATCTTCATCAGGCTGGCGGCCAGCGTCTTGAGCGCGCCGTGCGCGTGGACCAGCGCGTCCGCCGCCGCCATCACCTCGAACTTGTTGGCCGCCGTCATCAGGGGCAGCCCGGTCAACCGCGCGAGTTCTTCGGCGACCTTCTCCGCGTAACCCTTCGGCGCGTTCAGGCCGGTGCCGACGGCGGTGCCGCCCAGCGCCAGCTCGCACAGGTGCGGCAGCGACGCATGCAGGTGGCGGTCGGCCTGCTCCAGCTGCGCCACGTAGCCGGAGAACTCCCCGCCGAGCGTGAGCGGCGTGGCGTCCTGCAGGTGGGTGCGGCCGATCTTCACGATGTCGTCGAAAGCCTTCGACTTCGCCGCCAGCGTCTCGCGCAGGCGCGCCAGCGAGGGCAGCAGCTTGTTGCGGATGCCCTCCACCGCCGCCAGTGCATCGCCGTGGGATACACGTCGTTGGACGACTGGCTCTTGTTCACGTCGTCGTTGGGGTGCACCAGCCTGCCCTCGCCGCGCTGGCCGCCCGGGAGTTCGCTGGCGCGGTTGGCCAGCACCTCGTTGACGTTCATGTTGGTCTGCGTGCCGGAGCCGGTCTGCCAGACCACCAGCGGGAATTCGTCGTCGTGCCGGCCTTGCAGCACTTCGTCGGCCGCGGCCACGATCGCGGCTGCCTTCTGCTGGTCCAGCAGCCCCGGGAGGTGGTTGACCACGGCGGAAGCGCGCTTGACCTGCACCAGGGGCGCGGATGATCTCGCGCGGCTGGCGCTCGCCCGAGATGTCGAAGTTCTGCAGCGAGCGCTGCGTCTGGGCGCCCCAGAGGCGGGCCGAAGGGACCTGCACGGGTCCGAAGGTGTCAAGTTCGATGCGAGTGGACATGTGTGGATTTGTTGGCGGGCCTAAGCATTTCACCGTATCAGCTTTCCGCATCCCATCGCGTAACATCCCATTACAAGCCCACGGCCGAGCCGGCTGGGCCGGGCGGCAGCCTTTCCGCCGCCCGCGTAGGAGACGCCGATGATCCGCCTGCTCTACGCCCCCGCCTTCTGGCTGTTGGGGCGCCTCAGCTTTTTCTGGGGCTTCATGTTGTCCGCGGGGCTGTTCCTGCTTCCCACCGCGCTCGCGCTCTACCTTGCGACGCCGGCCGCCGCGGGCTGGGCGCCCGGAGCCGGCGTTGCCGCGGTCGTGGCGCTGGTCCTGCTGGCGCTCTACGGGCTGATGGCGCTGCGCGCGTTCATGTCGCTCGGCATCCACCGGATGATCCGGCTGGCCGAGCGCATCGCCAGCGGCGAACTGGTCACCGACGACGTCCGCCGCCGAGCAGGCCGGCAACGACGCGGCCCAGCTCTGGACCGCGATCATGAAGATGAACCGCAGCCTGGCCGGCATCGTGGGCCGTGCGCGCCAGCGCCGACACCATCGCCACCGCGGCCCGCGGCATCTCCGAGGGCAACGACGACCGGCCCAGCGCACGCAGGAACAGGCGGCCTCGCTGGAGGAAACCGCCTCCGGCATCGAGCAACTGGCCGCCACGGCGCGCCAGAACGCCGAGAGCTGCAAGCTGGCCAGCCGCATGGCCGGCCAGAGCAAGGACACCGCGACCCGCGCCGCCGCGCAGATGGAGGAAGTCGCCGCCACCATCGACCAGATCGACCGGGGCGCGCGCCGTGGGCGAGATCCTCGGCGCCGTGGAAGGCATCGCCTTCCAGACCAACATCCTCGCGCTGAATGCCGCCGTCGAAGCCGCCCGCGCCGGCGAACAGGGGCGCGGCTTCGCCGTGGTGGCGACCGAGGTGCGCGCGCTGGCGCAACGCAGCGCGCAGGCCGCCGGGGAGATCAAGGCGCTGATGGGGGCTTCGGCCGAGAGCATGGCGCGCGGGCGCACCGTCGTGGCCGAGGCCGGCACCACGCTGGCCGAGGTGGTCACGGACGTGCAGGAAGTCAGCCACGTGCTGGCCGACATCGCGCAGGCCTCCTCCGAGCAGAGCACCGGCGTCGAGGAAGTGAAGAAGGCGATTTTGCAGATCGACCTGGTGACGCAGCAGAACGCGGCCCCGGTCGAAGAAGCCGGCGCCGCCGCCGAGGCCTTCGAACAGGAAGCCGGGCGGCTGGTGGAGGTGGTCGGCCGCTTCAAGGCCGACCGGGCGCGCGACCGCGGCCGCGTGGTGGCGCTGGTCAAGGAGGCGGTGCGGCATGTGCGCAAGCACGGCCCCGAGCGCGCCTGCGCCGACTTCAACGACCCGCGCGGCGCCTTCGTGCGCGGCGAGGACTATGTGTTCGCGATCGACACGCAGGGCGTGCGGCTGGCTTTCGCGCCGGACCCGGCTGCCATCGGCCGTGGTGGTGGTGGGCATGCTGGATGCCGACGGCAAGCAGTTCGGCCTGAAATGCTGGAGGTGGCGCGCACGACCGGCATGGGCTGGGTGGACTTCAAGATGAACAATCCGCGCACCGGGCGGGTGGAGCCGAAGTCGGCCTACGTGGAAGCGGTCGGCAACCTGGTGCTCGGGTGCGGCATCTACCGCGGCGACGCCGCCGCCGCCGACAGCGCACCGGCCCGGCAACCGCAGATGCGGCCGCGCCTGCCGCTGCGCGCCGCCGCCTGAGCCGGGCGGCCGGCGGCGCGGCTCACCAGAGCCAGTAGCCGATGCCGGCCGCGATGAGCGCGGTGCCCGGGCGCCGAGTCCGAGGGCCGCGATGCTGATGAAGCCGGCGTCCGGGGGCGCCACCAGTTCCATCGGCGGCAAGGGCACGGTGCCGTGGCGGCGCACCGGGATGTCGACCCCGCGTGCCGCCTGCCGGCCGGCGCGCAGCGCGAGCCCGCACACCGGACATGCCGCCTCGCTGGCCAGCGCCTGCGCGCCGCACCTGTCGCAACCCGTCATCGCCCCGCTCCTTCACCGCGTATCGTTCTGAAAAGAAGAATCAATCGAGCGTAGCCGCTGCTGAGCCGGGCGTCAATGAAGCGCTGGTAAAACATGTCAGGCGCTGCGACGGAGCGCCAGCGCCGAGAGCAGCTTCACGCCGTAGATGACGATCAGGGTGCCCAGCAGGTCCCCGACGAACATCACGGCGAAGCCTTGCAGCAATCCGTCGCGGCCCTGCGTCGCGAACCAGAGGTGGTGCAGCAACGGGCTGGCCAGGGGCGTAGGCGACGCTGAGCGCCAGCAGCCGGCGCGGCGTCAGGTTGGCCAGCGACTGGTGGAAGCCGTACAGCCGGCGCGCCATCCGGTACACCGTAGGGCGCCGGGCGGCGACGATGCCGCCGACGAAGGCGCGCGCGAAGTCGTGCGGGAAGAACCAGAGGAAGCTGACGCCCCAGGACACCAGCAGCAGGCCCACGGCGCCGGCCTCGGCGAACAGCAGCGTGCAGAGCAGCCGCATGCCGGCCGGCAGGTAGACCCAGTTGATGCCGGGCGCGAACTCGAGCTGGCGGAACAGCCACTCGTTGAGTACGAGCATCGCAAGGAAAAGTACGATGGTGACGACCACCACCGGGGTGAACTGCGCCCTCCACCAACCCATCGCCGCCCGTCCTCAGTTAGGATGATTCTTCTTCCTGTAGCGTTCTACAAGAAAAAAGCTCGCGTTTTTAGCACACCCAGTTGAATAATGACTGACCAACCGCAACGGATCGGTTCGCCATGAAAAAGACCAAGCGCCCCGCCGACGTCTACCTGCGCTTCCTGCAGCTGGCCGAAGCCATTCGCGGACTGCCCGCGCTGCCGCCGCTCGACCCGCTGGAGGAACGCATCCTCGCCTTCGTGGCCCGTGCCGGGCAGAAGGAAGAACGCCTGTCGGTGCGCGACATGATGGGCAAGGACGAACTCGGCGCCCCGGCCACCATCCACGGCCGGCTGAAGTCGATGCGCGAGAAGGGCTGGATCACGCTGGCCGACACCGAGGACGCCCGCCGCAAGCAGATCGAGCTGACGCAGGCGGCCATGCGCCACTTCGACAAGCTCTCGAAGTGCCTGCTGCAGGCCGCGAAGACGGGAGCTGAGGGCGCGCAAACACGGCCGCGAGTGTTGCGGCCCGCGCCTTGCGCGGCATCCACCTGTTGGGCGATGACGTTGGCAGCGGCTTGCGTTTGCACCGCCGGGCGCGCTCATCCACGCCCTCCTACACAGCTTGCGGAACTCGCCCGCAGCCGGCGTCGCGCGGCAACGGAACAATGCCCGCGTGGCCACCGCGAATCCCGCACCCGGCGCCGCGGAGATCACGCGGCGCAATGTCGAGACGATGCGTCGTCTCGAAGAGGCGGCTTCCCAGAACCGCACTTTCGGCGACCGCGTCGCCTCGTTCGTCGCGCGGTTCTGCGGCAGCCCGACCTTCGTGTGGGTGCATGCCGCCGCCTTCGGTTCGTGGATCGCCCGGAACGTCTGGCCGGGAGTGCAGCACCCCGATCCCTTCCCCTTCACGTTCCTCACCATGTGGTCGTCGATGGAAGCGATCTTCCTGTCCTCCTTCATCCTCATCGCGCAGAACTACGCCATGCGCATCAGCGAGAGGCGGGACAAGCTGGACGTGCAGATCAACCTGCTGACGGAGCAGGAGATCACGAAGGTGCTGCAGATGCTGCAGGAAATTGCATCTGCGGTCGGCGCGGGGCAGAAGCCGGACCCGGAAGTGCGCGCCCTCGCCGAAGCCACGGAGCACGAGGCGCTGGTCGAGCAGATCGACCAGGCCGCCGGAGTCGGCCGGGAAGACCTAGGGGCAGCGGGACGCCGCTGATTGTGCCGGACCACGGGTTAACGTGCGGATGAGCTCGGGGGCCGGCATGAATAATCCGGCGATGAACAAACTGCTTGCCCTTGCCTTGCTCTTCGTCGCGTCGGCGGCGTTCTCCGGTCCTCAACCCACGGAGAAAGACGCGGTGGCGATGACGGAAAAAGCCGCCGCGTACATGAAAGCCAAGGGAAAGGCCGCGGTGATCAAGAAGATCACGGCCAAGGACGCGGAGTTCCTCCGGGGTTCGCTGTACGTCGAGATGCGCGACCTGAACACCGGCGTCACGATCGCGCATCCGATCAACCAGTCCGTCGTTGGCAAGAACTTGCTCGACACGCCCGACGCGGGTGGCAAGAAGTTCCGGCGCGACATCCTCCAGCTGGCGCAGACCAAGGGCCGCGGCTGGGTGGCTTACCAATACAAGAATCCCGCCAGCGGCAATATCGAGCCCGGGAAGGTTTACGTCCTGCGCGTCGACGATGTCGTGCTGGAAGCGGGTATCTACAGGAACTAGGTACCGCACCGGGCGGAGCGAGGTACGACCGGCACGGTCGTCCACCGGGAGCGGCTCGACAGCGTCTGGGATAATCGACCCACCCCCGCCTCACCGTCCCGAGACCATGCCGACCACCATCCGCGAAGCCGACCTGATCGAATCCGTCGCCGCCGCCCTGCAGTACATCTCGTACTACCACCCCGCCGACTTCATCGCCCACCTCGCCCGCGCCTACGAGCGCGAGAAGAGCCCGGCGGCGCGCGATGCCATCGCGCAGATCCTGACCAACAGCAAGATGAGCGCGATCGGGCACCGCCCGATCTGCCAGACACCGGCATCGTCAACGTGTTCCTCAAGGTGGGCATGGACGTGCGCTTCGAAGGCTTCAGCGGCGGCTTGAAGACGCCGTGAACGAAGGCGTGCGCCGCGGCTACGACTTCGCCGAGAACAGGCTGCGGGCCTCGGTCGTCGCCGACCCGCAGTTCGCCCGCAAGAACACCGGGGACAACACGCCCGCGGTGATCTTCGTGCAGATCGTGCCGGGCGACAAACTCGACGTGACCGTCGCGGCCAAGGGCGGCGGCAGCGAGAACAAGAGCAAGATGGTCATGCTGAACCCGAGCGACAGCGTGGTCGACTGGGTGCTCAAGACCGTGCCGACGATGGGCGCCGGCTGGTGCCCGCCGGGCATGCTGGGCATCGGCATCGGCGGCACCGCCGAAAAGGCGATGCTGATGGCCAAGGAGTCCCTGATGGACGACCTGGACATGTACCAGCTGATCGAGAAGTCCGACCGCGGCGAGAAGCTCTCGCAGGTCGAGGAACTGCGGCTGGAGCTGTACGAGAAGGTCAACGCGCTGGGCATCGGCGCGCAGGGCCTGGCGGCCTGACGACCGTGCTGGACGTCAAGATCGCCATGTACCCGACACACGCCGCCAGCAAGCCCGTGGCGATGATCCCGAACTGCGCCGCCACCCGTCACGCGCACTTCGTGATGGACGGCTCGGGCCCCGTGTACCTCGAAGCGCCCAGCCTCGACCTGTGGCCCGACGTCGCCTGGGTGCCCGACACGCAGAAAAGCCGCCGCGTCAACCTCGACACGCTCACGCGCGAGGAAGTCGCCTCGTGGAAGCCGGGCGACACGCTGCTCCTGAACGGCAAGATGCTGACCGGCCGCGACGCCGCGCACAAGCGCATCCAGACATGCTGGCCAAGGGCGAGCCCTTGCCGGTGAGCTTCGCCAACCGCGTCATCTACTACGTGGGCCCGGTCGACCCGGTGCGCGACGAGGCCGTGGGCCCGGCGGGCCCGACGACCGCCACGCGCATGGACAAGTTCACCGACATGATGCTGGAGCAGACCGGCCTGATCGCGATGATCGGCAAGTCCGAACGCGGCCCGGCCGCCATCGAGGCGATCCGCAAGCACAAGAGCGCGTACCTGATGGCCGTGGGCGGCGCCGCCTACCTGGTGTCGAAGGCGATCAAGACGGCGAAGGTCGTGGGCTTCGAAGACCGGGCATGGAAGCGATCTACGAGTTCGACGTGGTCGACATGCCGGTGACGGTGGCGGTGGACGCCGGCGGCATCAGCGTGCACAACACCGGCCCCGCGGAGTGGCAGAAGAAGATCGCCACCGGCGAATTCAAGCGCATCCCTGTCGCCGCCGTCTGACCCCCGCGGGCACTGGCAGGCGCTAGAGTTCCCGGCATGGACCGGGACCAACCCATCGGCGTGTTCGACAGCGGCGTCGGCGGCCTGAGCGTGCTGCGCGCGCTGCGGGCCGAACTGCCGCACGAGGACTTCGTCTACTTCTCCGACGCCGGGCACGCGCCCTACGGCGAGCGCGGAGACGCCTTCGTCACCGAGCGCTCGCTGGCGATCGTGGTCGACCTGCTGGCGCAGCACCGCATCAAGGGGCTGGTGATCGCGTGCAACACCGCGACGGCGGCCGCCGTGCATCGGGTGCGCGAGACGGCGACGGACCTGCCGGTGGTGGGCGTCGAACCGGCGCTCAAGCCCGCGGCGGCGCTGACGAAGACCGGCCACGTGGCGGTGCTCGCCACGCGCGGCACGCTGGCCAGTTCCAAGTTCAAGGCCCTGCACGATGCGCTGCGCGGCCGGGCGGAGTTCGTGCTGCAACCCTGCGATGGGCTCGCTGCCGCCATCGAAGCCGACGACCAGGCGCGGATCCGCGCGCTGGTGCGCCGCTACACGACGGAGGTCTGCTGCTTCGGCACGGCGCCGGGCGAGATCGACACGCTGGTGCTGGGGTGCACGCACTACCCGTTCGCGTCCGAATACTTCCGCGAAGTGCTCGGGCCGGAGATCCAGCTGGTGGAGACCGGCGAACCCGTCGCGCGCCAGACGCGGCGGCTGCTGGAAGCACAGGGGCTGATCAACCCCGCCGGCGCTGGCGCCGTGCACTGGGAAACGACCGGCGAGCCGCAGGCGCTGCGCGCCGCGGCTTCACGCTGGCTGGGTCTCTGAGGGCTCCGGGAAGAACACGTCCACCGTCGGAAACCGCACCTTCTCCTCGATGCAGTCGAGCAGGTAAAGCGCGAAGCCCGGATCGCCGGTCCAGAGGGAATGGCGCCACTGGCCGTACTGCGCCCCGGCGGCGTCCACCTGCACGATGCCGTGCATCGCAAAGGCACGGGCGCGTTCCAGCCACAGCGGCTCGTTCCACCGGCGGTACAGCTTGAGGAACGCATAGCCGTTGCCGCCGGTGCCGTGGCACAGGTTGGAACCCTTGCGCAGCGGGCCGGCTTGCCACGTGGCCTCGCCGGCGGCGCGCAGCACGTCGTCGAGCGCGGTGTCGGGGCTGGCCGCCGGCAGATCACGAAGCCGGGCGCGCCGTGGCAGTACTGCATCAGCATCGGGCGGTCGCGCGGCGAGGACAGCTGCGAGCGCCAGTTGGCCAGGTTGCCTTCCCACTGCGCCGTGCGCAGCACGGTGTTGGCGATGCAGTCCTGCCATGCACTCCACTCCGCGGCCGGCAGGAGGTCGCGCCCTGCAATAAGGGTCGATGCGGTCCCGGCGAAACCATGCACCGCATCGATGTAGGTGGAGGTGCGGCCGTACAGGTCCCGGGTCCGGCGTGGCACTGCGCGTCCTCGAACCACTGCAGCTGCTCCCACAGCCTGCGGGCGGTGCGCGAGAACAGCCCTGCCCACGGCCCCTCTCCGGTGCGGCGGTGCAGGAACAGCGCGGCGAGCAGCGTGCCGGGCGCACCCCACATCAGCTCGCGCGCGGGATGGTCGATGTTGTCCTCGATGCGCCGTGCCAGCAGGCGCTGCGTGGCGTCGTGAGGCTGCAGCCATTGGCGAAGCAGCAGCACGCCGGTTTCGCCCATCAGGTACGAGGCCGGCTCGTTCGGGTCCGGGCCGCAAGCCGTGCCAGATGCGGCCGCCAGTCGCGCGCAAGCCGAACCGCGCCGCGCGCCTGCAAGGTGTGGAGCGCCCACAGCACGCCGGCGTCGCCGAAATAGAGGCCTTGCAGCGGCGCCGGCGAATTGGCGTCCTGCGGGTGCGTGGGCCAGCCCTGCCCTTCCGTACGCCTTCTCGGTTCCGGCAACGATCCGGGCGATGCAGGCACGCGCTCGCGCCGCGTCCCACGCCTGCGCGCGCAGCGGCTCGTGCCGCTCCGGATCGAAGATCACGCGGGTGCTGCCTGCAACGCAGCTTCGCGCCCACGCTGCACGTCCACTTTCACCAGCAGCACCAGGCCGATCACGAACATCGCCGCGGTCGACATGATGGCCATGCGCTGGTTGCCGCCGGTGGCCCGGGTGATGGCGCCATACGTGAGCGGGCCGATGATGCTGGAGAGGCGCACGGCGAAAGTCCACAGGCCGTAGAACTCGGCCAGCTGCTTCGGCGGCGCGAACATGCCCGCCATCGCGCGCCCCGCCGACTGGCTCGACCCCATGCACAGGCCCGCGATGGCGGCGGCCCACCAGAACTGCCCCTTGGTCTGCGACAGCGCCGCGATGACGCACACGGCGATCCAGCCGACGAGCGTGCTGCCCAGCGCCAGCTTGTGGCCGATGCGGTCCTGCAGGTAGCCCCACGCGAAAGCGCCGCCCGCCGCCGCGAGGTTCAGCACGAAGATCAGCACCATCGTCTCCTGCTGCGAGAAGCCGATCACCGTCTGCGCGTAGATCGCGGCCAGTGCGATCGCCACCGCCACGCCACCACGGTAGGCCACTGCGCAGGCCAGCAGCCACATGAAGTCGCGGTAGCGGCGCGCATCGGCGAAGGTGCCCTGCAGCCGCTGCAGCGAAGCCCTGAAGCCGCCCTGCTCCAGGCTGCGTGGATTCGGCTGCGCGCGTTCGCGCAGCAGGCGGAAGGTGACGAGCGACGCGCCGCCGTAGATCACCGCCGTGATCAGCATCGTCACCGGCACGAACTGCGATGCCGGGATCTTCTGCCCCTGCGCCCAGATCACGTAGCCCGTGCAGATACCCAGCGCCAGCATGCCGCCGAAGTAGCCGAAGCCCCAGCCCCATCCGCTGACCTTGCCCAGCGAGTCGGTGCGCGCGAGTTCGGGCAGGAACGCGGCGGTCAGGGACTCACCGTAGTTGTAGAAGGCGTTGGAGACGATGACCAGCAGCATCGCAGCGACCACCGCGCCGGGCGCCGCCAGCGCCAGTGCCGCGGTGCTGACCACGCAGGCGGCCGTGACGATCATCAGCACGCGCTTCTTGGCTGCGCGCAGGTCGGCATAGGCGCCGATGGTGGGCATGGTGACCATCACGATCGCGTACGAGATGCTCAGCGCCAGCGTCCAGGCGAACGTGGCCCAGGCCGCGTTCGCGGCGATGCCATTGACGAAGTATGCGGAGAAGACGGCCGTGATGACGACCGTGGTGTAGCCGGAGTTGGCGAAGTCGTACATCGCCCACCCGAACACCTCGCGCTTGCGCACGCCGGGGTTCAGGGCGTCCTGGGAAAAAGGGCCACCGTCGCTCCTTCGTTGTCATGCCGGGCTGGACCCGGCATCCATGTTGAAGCGCCATGGTAGCGTTGAGCGCCGATGGATTGCGGGTCGAGCCCGCAATGACAGCCCCTTGGCTCAGTGCAAGTGCCGCGGACGGCGTCCGCCGCCGTGCCCGCCGCCCGAGCCGCCGCTGCCGCGCGGGGGCTTGCCGAGCTCCAGCGAACTCACCAGCGCGTCGAAGCGCTGGGCGAAGAGTTTGTCGATCTCGGCGACGACGCCATTGAGCTCGGAGCCGTCGAAGTGGCGTTCCATCAGGTTGACCACGTCCTGCACGAGCAGGTCGCGTTGCACCTGCATGATCGCGGCCGGCGTCGGGCCGACGAACATCATCAGGAAGTCGTCGCGCGACTCTTCTTCCGGCGGCGCCTCTTCCTCGTCGAACTCGGCGTCGTAGAAGGTGATCTCGATGGCCGCGCCCTCTTCGGCCAGCTCGTTGAGCGACATGCACATCTCGTCGAGCTGCTGGCGGAAGTCCCGGTCGCCGGCCACCGTCCAGCACATCGTGAGCAGGCGCTCCTGCGCGTCGAACTTGATGCCGGGCTCTTCCTCGTAGGCGCTCTCGGCGCCTTCGGCCAGCGACTTGGCGCCGGCATACGTCCAGAGCGGCTTCAGCGCCTCCTGCAGCTGCGCGTAGTCGACACCCGGACGCAGCGGCACATCGCCGTGCACGTGGATCTCGAAGGGGGCGTCGTATTGGGACATGGATGCTCTCCGGCTCTATTGTGGACCGTTCCGGCCGGTGGAATCTCTTGGTGCCTCGACCCGGGCTCGAACCGGGATGCCGCCTTTCGGCAAGCGGCGGATTTTAAGTCCGCTGTGTCTACCCATTTCACCATCGAGGCCTGCCCCGACTGTACCGGGCGCTCGCCCAAAGCGAAAAGGGAAGCCCGGAGGCTTCCCTTTGCATGTGTGGAGCGGGAGAAGAGTCTCGAACTCTCGACCTCAACCTTGGCAAGGTTGCGCTCTACCAACTGAGCTACTCCCGCGAAAAAACCGACGGACCACGGAGGCGCGGGGCGGAGTCGAACCGCCCTGGACGGATTTGCAATCCGCTGCATAACCGCTTTGCTACCGCGCCGTGTCCAGCAAAGAAAAAGGCCTGAGTCAGGCCTTTTTGCAAATGTGGAGCGGGAGAAGAGTCTCGAACTCTCGACCTCAACCTTGGCAAGGTTGCGCTCTACCAACTGAGCTACTCCCGCGTCGATGGACGAAATTATATAGGACTTTTCAGGGCGTTCTGACGAGTTCCTGAATCGCGTCCCAACATCGCCCTCAGTGCTGCACCGCCGTCGGCGTGCCGGCGTCGGCCACCGGGGTGGCGGCTGCCGCGGCAGCGGTGGCCGCGGCCACTTCTTCCTCGGTCAGCGGCGTCGGCTGGCGCTCCAGCGCGACTTCGAGCACCTTGTCGATCCAGCGCACCGGCACGATCTCGAGATCGTTCTTCACGTTCTCGGGAATGTCCTGCAGGTCCTTGGCGTTCTCCTCGGGGATCAGCACCGTCTTGATGCCGCCGCGCAGGGCCGCCAGCAGCTTTTCCTTCAGACCGCCGATCGCCGTGACTTCGCCGCGCAGGGTGATCTCGCCGGTCATGGCGACGTCCGCGCGCACCGGGATGCCAGTAAGCGCCGACACCAGGGCCGTCGTCATCGCCGCGCCCGCGCTCGGGCCGTCCTTCGGCGTCGCGCCATCGGGCACGTGGATGTGGATGTCCCGTTTCTCGAACAGTTCGTCCTTGATGCCCAGCGCGCGCGAGCGGCTGCGCACCACGGTGCGGGCGGCCTCCACCGATTCCTTCATCACGTCGCCCAGCGAGCCGGTGCGGGTGATGACGCCCTTGCCGGGCATGAGCGCGGCCTCGATCGTCAGCAGGTCGCCGCCGACTTCGGTCCACGCCAGGCCGACCACCCGCCCACCGGTTCTGCGCTTCGGCACGGCCGTAGGTGTGCTTGCGCACGCCCGTAGTCGTTCAGGTTCTCGGCGTTCACCACGACCTGCGGGGTCAGCTTCTTGAGCTGCAGGCCCTTGACCACCTTGCGGCAGATCTTGGACAGCTCGCGCTCGAGCGACCGGACGCCGGCTTCGCGGGTGTAGTAGCGCACGATGTCGCGGATCGCGTCCTCGGTCACCCGCAGTTCTTCTTCCTTGACGCCGTTGTTCTTCAACTGCTTGGGAAGGAGGTACTTGATCGCGATGTTGGTCTTCTCGTCCTCGGTGTAGCCCGAGAGGCGGATGACTTCCATCCGGTCCAGCAGGGCCGGCGGGATGTTCATCGAGTTCGACGTCGCCACGAACATCACGTCCGACAGGTCGAAGTCGACCTCGACGTAGTGGTCGCTGAAGGTGTGGTTCTGTTCCGGGTCCAGCACCTCGAGCAGCGCGCTCGACGGGTCGCCGCGGAAGTCCTGCCCCAGCTTGTCGATTTCATCCAGCAGGAACAGCGGATTCCGCGTGCCGACCTTGGACAGCGACTGCAGCACCTTGCCCGGCAGTGCGCCGATGTAGGTGCGGCGGTGGCCGCGGATCTCCGCCTCGTCGCGCATGCCGCCCAGGGCCATGCGCACGTACTTGCGGCCGGTGGCCTTGGCCACCGACTGCCCCAGCGAGGTCTTGCCGACGCCCGGGGGCCGACCAGGCACAGGATGGGCGCCTTGACCTTGTCGACGCGCTGCTGCACCGCGAGGTATTCGAGGATGCGGTCCTTGACCTTCTCCAGGCCCCAGTGGTCTTCGTTCAGGACGTCCTCGGCGTACGCCAGGTCGTGCTTGATCTTGGTCCGCTTGGCCCACGGCAGGTTGGTGAGCACCTCGATGTAGTTGCGCACCACCGTGGCTTCGGCCGACATGGGCGACATCAGCTTGAGCTTCTTGAGTTCGGCGTCCGCCTTCTTTCTGGCGTCCTTGGGCATCTTCGCGAGCTTGATCTTTTTCTCGATCTCCTCGATGTCCGCGCCCTCTTCGCCTTCGCCCAGTTCCTTCTGGATGGCCTTGACCTGTTCGTTCAGGTAGAAGTCGCGCTGGTTCTTCTCCATCTGCCGCTTCACGCGGCCGCGGATGCGCTTGTCGACGTTGAGGATCTCGACTTCGCGTTCGATCTGCTCGAACAGGTTGTCGAGGCGCTCCTTGACGTCGGCGAGGTCGAGCACGACCTGCTTGTTATCGAGCTTGAGCGGCAGGTGCGCGGCGATGGTGTCGGCCAGGCGGCCCGGGTCGTCGATGCTGGCGATGGACGTCAGGATCTCCGGCGGGATCTTCTTGTTCAACTTCACGTACTGGTCGAACTGCTGCAGCACGGCGCGGCGCAGCGCCTCGATCTCGGCGGACTTGCCGTCGAGGTCGCCCTGCTCCACCGGCGTGACGGTGGCCGTGAAGTGGGCGTTGCCGTCGGTGATGCGGGTGACGCGGGCGCGCTGCTGGCCTTCGACGAGCACCTTCACGGTGCCGTCGGGCAGCTTGAGCATCTGCAGGATGGTGGAGATGCAGCCGACCTCGAACATGTCGGAGACCGACGGTTCGTCCTTGGCGGCGGCCTTCTGCGCCACCAGCATGATGCGGCGTTCGGCTTCCATCGCGGCCTCGAGCGCCTTGATGCTCTTGGGCCGGCCGACGAACAGCGGGATGACCATGTGGGGGAACACCACCACGTCCCGCAGGGGCAGGAGGGGCAGGTCCATCGGGTCGGGAGGCAGGGGGTATGTCCGGACATGGAGATCCTCAAAGTGACTCAGCCCATATGGCTGGCAATGCGGACATTTTCAACCCGGCCGCACGCCCATGGGGGCGGCAGGGTCGAATCGTGACAAAAAAGTGGCTGCAGGGAGCGGGCAGCCGGAACGCAGAGGTCGCAAAGGATTCGCAGAAGTCGCGGAAGGAAACCGAAAAGTCATTGATGAAGTTCTTTGACTTTTCTGCGTTTTCTGCGAACTCTCTGCGCCCTCTGCGTTCTGGATGTCCGCTTTTTCAGGCCTTCTTCGCGGCTTCGCGGTACACCAGCAGCGGAGGCTTGTTCTCCTCGATGGTGCTTTCCTCGACGACGACGCGCTCGACGTTCGAGATGTTGGGCAGCTCGAACATGGTGTCGATGAGCGACTGCTCCAGGATCGAGCGCAATCCGCGGGCGCCGGTCTTGCGCGCCAGCGCCTTGCGGGCGATCGCCTTGAGCGCATTCGGGCGCACCTCCAGGTCGACGCCTTCCATGTTGAGGAGCTTGCCGTACTGCTTGACCAGCGCGTTCTTCGGCTCGGTCAGGATCTGCACCAGCGCGTCTCGGTCAGCTCGGCGAGCGTCGCGACCACCGGCAGGCGGCCGACCAGCTCGGGGATCAGGCCGAACTTGATCAGGTCTTCGGGTTCGACCTCGCGGAACATGTCCGAGAGCGAACGCTCCTTCTTGCTGCGCACGCGGGCGCCGAAGCCGATGCCCGACGCTTCCGAACGCTGCTCGATCACCTTCTCGAGGCCCGCGAAGGCGCCGCCGCAGATGAACAGGATGTTGGTGGTGTCGATCTGCAGGAAGTCCTGGTTCGGGTGCTTGCGGCCGCCCTGCGGCGGCACGCTCGCCATGGTGCCTTCGATCAGCTTGAGCAGCGCCTGCTGCACGCCTTCGCCCGACACGTCCCGCGTGATCGACGGGTTGTCGCTCTTGCGCGAAATCTTGTCGATCTCGTCGATGTACACGATGCCGCGCTGCGCCCGCTCCACCTCGTAGTTGCAGTTCTGCAGCAGCTTCTGGATGATGTTCTCGACGTCTTCACCGACGTAGCCGGCTTCCGTCAGCGTGGTGGCGTCGGCCATCACGAAGGGAACGTCCAGCATCTTGGCGAGCGTCTGGGCCAGCAGCGTCTTGCCGGAGCCGGTGGGGCCGATCAGCAGGATGTTGCTCTTGGTGAGCTCGACTTCGTCCTTCTTCGCCTTGTCCTTGTGCCGCAACCGCTTGTAGTGGTTGTAGACGGCGACGGACAGCGTGCGCTTGGCGGGCTCCTGCCCGATGACGTAGTTGTCGAGGTTGGCCTTGATCTCGTTCGGGGTCGGCAGGTCACCGCGCGACTCGCGCTGCTCGTCGCCGGCAGGGAGTTCGTCGCGGATGATCTCGTTGCAGAGATCGATGCACTCGTCGCAGATGAACACCGACGGACCGGCGATCAGTTTCTTGACTTCGTGCTGGCTCTTCCCGCAGAACGAGCAGTAAAGCGTTTTCTCGCTGGAGGAGCCTTTTCGGTCGGCCATGGGCTTCGCCTAGTAACGTTGTGTCAATGATAACCAGAAAGAAACCGGGGGCCGGGGAGCCGGTTGGAGCGGTGTCTTGTCAGACCCCGCCCCATCGGTTCCCCGGCCCCCGGCCGCGCCGCGCAGCCTTTACGGCCGCTTGGCGATGACCTCGTCCACGAGGCCGTAGGCTTTCGCCTCCTCGGCCTCGAGGAAGTAGTCGCGCTCGGTGTCGCGCTCGATCTTGTCGAGGGGCTGGCCGGTGCGCTCGGCGAGGATCTTGTTCAGCGTGGCGCGCGTCTTCAGGATGTCGCGGGCGTGGATCTCGATGTCGGTCGCCTGGCCCTGCATGCCGCCCAGCGGCTGGTGGATCATGATCTTGGAGTTGGGCAGCGAGAAACGCTTGCCCTTCTCGCCGGCCGCCAGCAGGAAGGCGCCCATCGACGCGGCCATGCCCGTGCAGAGGGTCGAGACCGACGGCTTGATGAAGTTCATCGTGTCGTAGATCGCCATGCCGGCGCTGACGCTGCCGCCCGGGGAGTTGATGTACAGGGAGATGTCCTTGTCCGGGTTCTCGGACTCGAGGAACAGCAGCTGCGCCACCACCAGGTTGGCGGTCTGGTCGTTGACCGGGCCCACGAGGAAGATCACGCGCTCGCGCAGCAGGCGCGAAAAGATGTCGTAAGACCGCTCGCCGCGGCCGGATTGCTCGATGACGATCGGCACCAGGCCGAGCGCTTGGGTATCAAGTGAACTCATGGGGGAAAGCTCCGTTGGACTGGCTGTACTTTAGCCTGAATGCAGATGGGGCCCGGCTGGTCTTTGGCAAGACCCGCCAGGCCCCAGAGCAACCTCCGCGCCTGTCATGCCGGGCTTGACCCGGCATCCATGGTGGCGCACCCATCGTCGTGGATTGCGCATGGATTGCGGGTCAAGCCCGCAATGACAGGGTGACAGGGTTGGATTACTGCTGCTGTCCCATGAGCTCGTCGAACTCGACCTGCTTCTCGACCGTCTTGGCCTTCGACAGGATGAACTCCGTGACGTTGTTCTCGATCACGATGGCTTCGACTTCGGCCATGCGGCGGTTGTCGCCGTAGTACCAGCGGACCACGTCGGCCGGACGCTCGTAGCTGGCGGCCAGTTCCTCGATGTGGGTCTTGATCTGCTCGGGCTTGGCGCCCGTGTCGTGCATCTTCACCAGCTCGGCGACCACCAGGCCCAGGCGCACGCGGCGCTCGGCTTGCGGGCGAAACACCTCGTCGGGGATCGGGGCCTTGTCGGCGTCCTTGATGCCGCGCTGCTTCAGGTCGGCGCGGGCGCCTTCCACCGTGCGGTCGATCTCGTTCTTGACGATCGACTGGGGCAGGTCGAGCTCGGACTTGTTGACCAGCGCGTCCATCGCGGACTGCTTGTTCTTGGCCAGCAGGCGGAACTTGACTTCGCGCTCGAGGTTCTTGCGGATGTCGGCGCGCAGGCCGTCGACGCTGGCGTCGGCGATGCCCAGCGACTTGGCGAAGGCTTCGTTGACTTCCGGCAGGTTGGCCGCTTCGACCTTCTTGACCGTGACCATGAAGTCGGCCGTCTTGCCGGCGACGTCCTTGCCGTGGTAGTCCTCGGGGAAGGCCAGCGGGAAGGTCTTGCTCTCGCCGGTCTTCATGCCGCGCACGGCTTCCTCGAACTCCTTCAGCATCTGGCCTTCGCCGACCATGAACTGGAAGTCTTCGGCCTTGCCGCCCTCGAACGGCTCGCCGTCGATCTTGCCTTCGAAGTCGACCGTCACGCGGTCGCCGTCGGCCACGGCCGCGTCGGCGGCGCGCTGGGCGTAGGTGCGGCGCTGCTTGCGCAGGATGTCCGTGGTGCGGTCGATGGCCGCGTCGGTCACTTCCGTGGACGTCTTCTCGACCTCGGCTTCGGCCAGTCGCCGATCTTGACTTCGGGGTAGACCTCGAACACGGCGTCGAAGGACAGCTCGCCGGCGGGCGCGCCTTCCTTCTCGGTGATCTTCGGCTGGCCGGCCACGCGCAGCTTGGCCTCGTTGGCGGCGGCCGCGAAGGCTTCGCCGACCTTGTCGTTCATGACCTCGTACTGCACCGAGTAGCCGTAGCGCTGGGCGACGACGGACATCGGCACCTTGCCGGGGCGGAAGCCGTCCATCTTGACGGTGCGCGCCAGCTTCTTCAGGCGGGAATCGACTTCGGACTGGATGGCGGTGACGGGGAGCGTCAGCGTCATCTTGCGTTCCAGCTTGTCTAGGGTCTCTACGGTCACGGCCATGGTCAATCTCTCTTGGGTCGGAATCTGTGTGGTGCGCGGGGGGACTCGAACCCCCACACCATTGCTGGCGTCAGGACCTAAACCTGGTGCGTCTACCAATTTCGCCACCCGCGCCGGTCACTGGAAAAGGGAAAAGCGGGCGGCCGGGGAGCCCCCGACCGCCCGCTCGAATCCGGTCAACAAAAGATTTTAGCCGATCCCACCCTGCCCCAGCCGCCGCGCTACCAGCGCAACAGGCGCGGGCCGAGCAGCGCGCCGGCCACCGCAGGCAGCAGCATGCCGGCCACGTGCCAGTGCCGAGGCAAGGCGCCGCCAGTTCAGGGCAGTGAAAGGCATGGCCGAAAGCCCCGGCGGCGCCGGCGAACAGGCCGGCCGCCGCTCCCGCAAGCCGCAGCCGGGTCGGCGCCAGTCCCCGCAGGGCCCACACGGCCAGGCCGAAGGCCGGCACCGCCAGCAACGCGATCTCCCACGGGCACTCGTTCCACGCTTCGCCCGGAGAGCAGCGGCATGCGCCCGCCGGCCGGCGCCTGCCACAGCACGAACCAGCCGGCGACGCTGAGGGCGGCAAGCGGCGCGACGGCGACGACCGCGCTCCCCCGAACCGCGCCCCGGGCATGCCGAGCCGGCGCACCAGCCACCACGCGCCGCCCACCACGGCCGCCGGCACCGCGAACTTGACCCAGAACATCGGCAGGCCGGCCGCGCTGGCCCAGTGCGCGTTGGGCCCCAGCACCGCGAGCACGAGCACCAGCGCGACCAGCGGCGCCAGCGCCAGCTTGGCCGCAAAGCGCAGCGCGGCGCCCGTGCGGTCCACCGGCGCGGCGTGCGCCGCCAGCGCGTCGAGCAGGTCGTCGGTCTTCATGCGCCTCTCCCGAAGCGCGCGGCCAGCGCCTTCAACCCGCGGTGCACGCCGACCTTGACCGACGCCTCGCTCTGCCCGGTGGCCTGCGCGGTTTCGGCGACCGAAGCGCCCGCGAGCTTGAGCAGCACCAGCGCCTCCCGCTGCCGCGGCGGCAGCGACTGCAGCATGTGGGCCAGTCGCGGCGCGCATCGCTCGCATCGGTGTCGCAGCGGGCGAAGACGGCCAGCTCGTCGTCGAGCGGATCGTTCAGCGCATCGTGGCGCGAGCGCGCGCGCAGCCAGTCCACCAGCTTGTAGCGGGCAATGGAATGGACCCGGGCAGTGAGCGGCTCGGCGCTGCGGTAGGTGTGGCGGCTGTGGTGCACGGCAAGCAGGGTTTCCTGGACCAGTCCTCGACGTCGTCCGGCCACTGCTGCATGCGCCCGCAGGTAGGCGCGCAAATGGCCGCTGAGCGCACCGAGGAACTGCCGGTAGCTCGCGGCGTCGCCCGCGAGCGCGGCGATGAACTGCGCATGCAGGCGTTCCTCGGCGGCGTTGGGGGCGGGGGCTTCCATGCGGCGGGCGCCTTCCGGCCGGGGCCCGGCCGCGAAAGCGCAGTCCATTGTGCTCCCGGTCATCAGCGCACCGCCCCGGCGGTCCGCGCCGCCAGCCAGTGGTCCAGCGACACCGCACCCCCACCACGCGCGGCCAGCAGCAGCAGCAAGGCGGCCCGGTGCCGTGGGTGGCATACGCGCCGGGATAGACGAAAAGCTGGATCACCGCGGTCATGCCGAGCAGCGCCAGCGCGGAAAGCCGCGTGCCGAGCCCGAGCAGCAGGAGCAGCGGGAACACGTGCTCGGCCACGGCGGCAAGCGGCGCGGCAAGCTCCGGCGGGACGCCCGGCAGGCGGTACTCGTCGCGGAACAGGGCGACCGCCGTCTCCGACAGCCGCGGCCAGCCCAGGAGGAATTCCCCGGACACGATGTTGACCGCCAGCCCCTCGACCTTGGTCTGGCCCGATTGCCAGAACACCGCGGCGATCGAGAAGCGCGCCAGCAAGGCGATGGCCGCATGGGGGATGCGTTCCAGCAGCGCGATGCCGCCGCGCAGCCATCGGGCCGGGCCGGCAACGAGCGGATTCATCGGCCGGCCTCCCTAGGCAGCGCAAGGCCCGCGAGCGCCCCGTGGACCAGCAGCAGCGACAAGGTCGCGGCCAGTCGAAGCCGGCACAAGCGGCCGCCGCGGCCGCCGCGCCGGCGAGGTCGTCGCCCTCACCCAGCCGCGCCGCGAAGCATGCGGTGGCCGCATCGCACCGGACGACCAGGACCTCCATCGCTGGCCGCAGCACGAGCGCCGATTCCGCCTGCCGCAAGTCGACGTCGGCCAGCGCCCCTTCGCCCCGGTGGGCGGCCCACAGCGAGACCACCGGGTGGGCCGAGCGCACCAGCCGCACCGAGGGGTGCAGCCGTGGCCGCAGTTCGCCCGCCCGCTCCGGCCGCGCCAGCGCCGCCGCCGCGTCGCGGGCAGCGAGCACAGGCGCGTCGGCGGCATGGCAGGCTTCGACCCTCGCCCACTCGAGCCGCGCCACCCCCGCCAGCCACGGCAGGTCGCGCGCGGGCGCAAAGGCCGCGATGAACCGCGGCAGGCCGCCGCCGTAGAGCGCCAGCACCGGCGAGCGCGGCGGTTCGCTGCGCACGAACTGCGCCGCCATGGCCCCGAAGAAGCCGGGGCCCACCAGTGCGCGCACGACGGGAAAGTGGTCCGCCGGGGTTCGCACCGGGGCACCCGCCACGTTGTTGCGGTGCACGGCGAAGCGGCGCGTCACGTCCGAGCCGTTCCACGTGCGCAAGCCCGCGGGAACGGGCGCATCCAGTCCAGCAAGGCTGGAGCGAAGGCAGCCGGCGTCATGCCGCAAGCTCCACGGGCTTGCGCATGCGGCAGCCGTCCAGCACGGCTCGGGCGCGTCGCGCCTCCCGCTGCAGCACGGGCCACGGCGGCACGTCGTTGTCCCATTCGATCAGCGTGGGCAGCGGACCGACCTGCGCGACCAGCTCGCGGTAGAGATCCCACACGACGTCGGGCACGGGACCGCCATGGTCGTCGATCAGCAAGGGCGCGCCGGCGGCATCCACGGCGCGCCCGCAGCCCGCCAGTGCACCTCGCCCACCGCTTGCAGCGGCAGCGCCGCGACGTAGGCGCGTGCGTCGGCCCCGCGATTGACGCAGCCGACCCGGCGTTGGTCAGGTCCAGCAGGAGTCCGCAGCCGGTGCGCCGCACGACTTCGGCCAGAACTGCGCCTCGCCGAGCGTGGATGCATCGAACTCGAAATAGGTGGAGGGATTCTCCAGAAGCAGGCGCAGTCCGAGGCGCTCCTGCGCCTGCTGCACGTGCGCGCAGACGCGTGCCAGCGTGGCGCCGTCGTAGGGCAGGGGCAGCAGATCGCCGAGGAAGGCGCCGGCGTGGCTGGACCAGGCGAGATGTTCCGAGAAGGCGGCCGGCTGGTAGCGCCGCACCAGCGCCGCCAGGCGATCGAGGTAGGCGGCGTCCAGCGGCCCGGCGCCGCCGATGCCCAGCGCGACGCCGTGCAGCGACAGCGGATGGCGCGCGCGCACCTGCTCCGTGTGGCGCGGCAACGGCCCGCCCGCCACCATGTAGTTCTCGGCATGCACCTCGAAGAAAGCGGCCGCCGGCCCCGGGCCGAGCGCCGCATCCGTGTGCCGCGCCTTGAGCGCGACGCCACAGCCCACGGGGAGCATGGCTTACGCCTTCCGCTCCTTGAACTCCATGAGCTGGCCCTTGCCCGTGGGCGAGGTGGTGGACTGCATCTGCATGCAGGTTCCCTTGGGTACATAGGACCGTGGCGTTGCCCTGGTGGTCCATCTTCGAGGTGCCCGCGCAGGTCGTGCCGGCGCCGGCGGCGCAGTCGTTCTTGCCCTTCATGGCGACGCCGAAGCACTTCTCCTTGGCGGGGTCGGCGGCCGCGGCGGGCAGCGCGGCGAAGGCGGCGCCCAGCGCCGGGCGAGCGCGGCGGCGGACAGGGAGGGGACGGATGGGTTCATGGGACGCTCCGGGGGTTGAGGGTGCGGGCCGCAACGGCCCGCACTTCCCTATTCGTCCGGCCCGCCCGAAAAGTTACACCGCCACCGGCGATTCGCGGCGAACCCGGAACCAGGCCGCGTACATCGCCGGCAAGGCCAGCAAGGTCAGCACCGTCGCCACGATCAGCCCGCCCATGATGGCGACGGCCATCGGCCCCCAGAACACCGAGCGCGAGAGCGGGATCATCGCCAGCACGGCCGCGGCCGCGGTCAGCACGATGGGGCGCAGCCGCCGCACCGCCGACTCGACGATCGCGTCCCGTGCCGGCACGCCCCGGGCGCGGTCTTGCTCGATCTGGTCGATCAGGATCACGGAATTGCGCTGGATCATCCCCATCAGCGCGATCACGCCCAGCAGCGCCACGAAGCCGAACGGCCGGTTCAGCACGAGCAGCGCGCCGGCCACGCCCGCAATGCCCAGCGGCCCCGTGATGAACACCAGCATCGCCCGGCTGAAGCTGTGCAGTTGCAGCATCAGCAGCGTGAAGGTGATGAACAGCATGATCGGCACGCCGGCGGCGATCGACGACGAGCCCTTGCTGCTCTCCGCCACCGTGCCCGCGACCTCGATGGCGTAGCCCGCGGGCCAGCGGCGCTCCAGCTCGCGCATCTTCGGCAGCAGCTCCTCGGTGACGGTGGCGCCTTGCATGCCTTCGACCATGTCCGACTGCACCGTGATGGCGTAGTTGCGCCCTTCGCGCCACATCACGCCCGGCTCCCACGTGAACACCGGCTTGGCGATCTGCGTCAGCGGGATCGACTTGCCCGAGGCCGTGGGCAGGTAGGCGTTGCCGATGTCGGTGATCGCGTTGCGCTCGTCGGCGGGCTGCCGCAGCACGATGTCGATCAGCTTGTCGCCCTCGCGGTACTGGCCGATGCTGTTGCCGGCCGGGATGGTCCGGCTCGCCTGCGCGATCGACTGGCTGGTGACGCCGAGCGCCCGCGCCTTGGCCTGTCCACCTCCAGCCGCAGCACCTTCACGGCCTCGTTCCAGTTGTCGTTGGTGCCGCGCGTGTTGGGGCTGGCGCGCATCACCGCCTTGACCTCGTCGGCGCGCAGGCGCAGCGCCTGCGGCTCGGGGCCGACCACGCGGAACTGCACCGGGTACGGCACCGGCGGGCCGTTGGGCAGCAGCTTCACGCGGCCGCGGATCTCGGGAAACTCCTGCGCGAGCAGCGTCGGCAACTTGACCCGCAGGCTCTCGCGCACGGCCAGTCTTTCGGCTGCACGATCAGCTGGGAAACGTTGCTCTGCGGGAACACCGGTCGAGCGGCAGGTAGAAGCGCGGGACGCCGGAGCCGAGCCGGTGGTGACCGTGGTCACGCCCGGTTCGCGCATCAGGCGCTGTTCGACGCGCTTCGCGACTTCCTCGTTGGCCGCGAACGACGTGCCTTCGGGGAACCACAGGTCGACCATGATCTCCGGACGGCTGGAGTCCGGGAAGAACTGCTGCTGCACCTTGCCCATGCCGGCGATGCCGAGGGCGAACGTCAGGACGGTCGCGCCGATGGTGAGCCAGCGATGCTCGACGCACCAGTTCACCGTGCGGCGGAAGGTCCGGTAGAACGGGGTGTCGAAGTGCTCGTGGTGTTCGGGCTGCACCGGCTTGGCCTTGAGCAGCAGCGTGCCGAGATAAGGCACGAAGTACACCGACACCAGCCAGCTCAGGACCAGCGCCACCACCGTCACGGCGAAGATCGCGAAGGTGTACTCGCCCACCGTGGACTGCGCCATGCCGATCGGCAGGAAGCCGGCGGCGGTGATCAGCGTGCCGGTCAGCATCGGCATCGCCGTCACCTCGTAGGCGAAGGTGGCGGCGCGGACCTTGTCGTAGCCCTCTTCCATCTTCCGCACCATCATCTCTACGGCGATGATGGCGTCGTCGACCAGCAGGCCCAGCGCGATGATCAGCGAGCCCAGCGAGATCTTGTGCAGGCCGATGCCCCAGTAGTTCATCGCGAGGAAGGTCACCGCCAGCACCAGCGGGATGGTGATGCCCACCACCAGGCCGGGCCGCATGTCGATGGTCCAGCGTTTCCAGATCGGCAACGTGGCCGCGTCCGGCCGCTTGTGCAGGCCGAGCGCGATGAAGCTGACCGCCAGCACGATGGCCACGGCCTCGATCAGCACCTTGACGAACTCGTTGACGGAAGATGCGACGGCCTTCGGCTGGTCCTGCACCTGCACCAGGCGGATGCCCGCGGGCAGCTCGTCGTCGATGCGGCCAGTGGCCGTCTTGAGCTGCTTGCCCGGGCGGATGATGTCGCCGCCCTTGGCCATCGACACGCCGAGCGCGATCACTTCCTTGCCCTGGTGGTGCACCTTCACCTGCGGCGGGTCGACGTAGCCGCGCCGCACCTCGGCGATGTCCGCCAGCCGCAGCTGGTTGCCCGAGGGGCCGCGGATCGGCATGGCCTTGAGCTCCTCCAGCGCCGGAACTGGCCGGCCACGCGCACCTGCACCACGTCGAGCGGCGTCTGCACGGCGCCGGCCGATTCCACGGCGTTCTGCTGCCCGAGCTGCGCCACGATCTGGTTCAGGTCGAGCCCGAGCTGCGCCAGGCGCTTCTGCGAGATCTCGACGAACAGCTTCTCGTCCTGCGCGCCGAACAGTTCGACCTTGGCCACGTCGGGCACGCGCAGCAGCTGCTGGCGCACGTCGTCGGCGAAGGCCTTGACCTCGGCGTAGCTGAAGCCGGCGTCGGCCTCCAGCGCGTAGATCACGCCGTACACGTCGCCGAACTCGTCGTTGAAGAACGGCCCCTGCACGCCGCCCGGCAGCGTGCCGCGCATGTCGCCGACCTTCTTGCGCACCGTGTACCAGACGTTGGCGACTTCGGCGGCCTTCGACGAGTCCTTGATCTGGAAGATGATCTGCGACTCGCCCGGCTTGGAATAGCTGCGGATGATGTCGGCGTACGGCACCTCCTGCAGCGTGCGCTCGATCTTGTCGGTGACCTGCTCGGCGACCTGCTGCGCGGTGGCGCCGGGCCAGTAGGTGCGCACGACCATCGCGCGGAAGGTGAAGGGCGGATCCTCGTCCTGCCCCAGCTGGAAGTAGGCGGCGACGCCCAGCACCATCAGCACCACCATCAGGTAGCGCGTGAGCGCCGGGTGCTCGAGGGCCCAGCGCGAGAGGTTGAAACGCCCGTCGTTCGGTTGCGCGTCCATGCCGGCCTCAGCGCGTGGGCGCGGCGAGCGCGGCGACCGGTGCAGCCGTCTTGCTGTCCCGCCAGACCGTCACCTTCTGCCCCGGCGCCAGCACGTGCACGCCGGCCGCCACCACCTGCACGCCGGGCTGCAGGCCCGCCGCGATCACGGCTTCGTTGCCGTCGGCGGTGGCGATCTGCACCGTCTGCGACTTGACCGTCATGGTCGCGGTGTCGAGCACCCAGACGGCGCTGCCCCGCCCTTCCTGGCGCAGCGCGCTGGTGGGCACCTTGATCGCCTGCACCGCGTCGTGGCGCAAGGCCTGCGGCAGCACGGTGACCGTGGCGCCGAGCGGCGGCTGGGCAGCCGGGTCGAGCGAGACCTTCACCGGATAGGTGCGGGTCGCCGGGTCGGCGCTGGCCGCCACTTCGCGCACGCGGCCGGCCACTTCGCCCTGCCCCGCCCAGAGGCGGACGGCGACCTCGGTGCCGGGGCGCAGCGCCGTCACCTTGTCCTCGGGCACGGAGAACACCACGTCGCGGGGCCCGTCCTGGCGATGCGGACCACCGGCGTGCCGGCGGTCACGACCTGGCCCGGCTCGGCTTCCACGGCCGTGATCACCCCCGACACGTCGGCCACGAGGCTGGTGTACCGCGCCTGGTTGCCCTGCGAGGCGAGTTGCGCCTGCGCCTGCTCCACCCGGGCCTGCGCCGCCTTGAGGGTGGTCTCGCGCCGCTCCAGTTCGGCGCCGCTGATGAAGTTCTGCTCGCGCAGCGTCACGAAGCGCTTGAAGTCGGCGGCGGCCAGGTCACGGTTGGTGCTGGCGGCCGCGAGCTGGGCGCGCGCCGCATCGGCGGCGAGCCGGTAATCCTGCGGATCGAGCTGGGCCAGCACCGTGCCCGCCTTCACCCGCTGGCCCACTTCGGCCTGGCGCTGGGTGATCTTGCCCGCCACCCGGAAGCCCAGCCGCGACTCGACCCGGGCCCGGACCTCGCCCGAAAACTCGTAGCCCGACTGCATGGCGCTGGTGCCGACGGTGAACACTTTCACTGCGCGGACCGGCTCGGCCGCGGGTTCCGGCCGGGCGCAGGCTGCCAGCAGCGCCAGGCTCAGCAAGGGAGCGGCCCAGCCGGAAAGGCGGGCGGGGGTGGGGGTCTGGAACATGGGAATTTTGCCTAGCTACTGACTGACTGGTTAGTAATCTAGGAAAACCGACCATTCTTGTCAAGCGACAATCCGCCCGTGAGTTCCGCACCCGACGACCGGCAGCGCCCGGTCGACCACTACGAAAACTTCCCCGTCGCATCGTGGCTGTGCCCGCCGGCGCTGCGCGCCCCGATCGCCGCCATCTACTGGTTCGCGCGGACCGCCGACGACATCGCGGACGAAGGCGACGCGACCGCGGAAGCCCGGCTGGCCGACCTGGCGGTGTACCGAAGCGAGTTGCATGCCTGCTTCGGCGGCGCGGCGGGCAGCGGCGGCTGGCCGGACGTCTTCGGTCCGCTGCGGCGCGCCATCGCCAGCCATGGCCTGCCGCAGCCGCCGCTGGAGCGCCTGCTGGAAGCCTTCGTGCAAGACGTGGAGAAGACCCGCGACGGCGCCGGCTACGCCGACCGCGCGGAACTGCTGGCCTATTGCAGCCGCTCGGCCGACCCGGTGGGGCGGCTGCTGCTGCACCTCTACGGCGTCGACGACGCCGCTTCCCCTGGCACAGAGCGATGCGATCTGCACGGCCTTGCAGCTGGTCAATTTCTGGCAGGACGTGGGCGTCGACGTGTCGCGTGGCCGCTACTACCTGCCGGCCGAGGACTGCCGGCGGCACGGGATTTCTCCCGATTTTCCCGCGACGTGGACCGAGCACCCGGCCGCTCCGGCGCTGGTCGGCGAGTTGTGCGGGTGGGCGCGGGAACTGATGCTTTCGGGCGCGCCGCTGGTGCATCGCGTGCCGGGTCGCGCCGGCTGGGAACTGCGGCTGGTGGTGCAAGGCGGCCTGCGCATCCTGGACAAGAGCGCGGCGATCGGCTTCGACACGCTGCACCGCCGCCCCAGCTCGGGGCCCCCGATTTCGCGCTCATGCTCTGGCGTGCGGCGCGGATGTGAGAATCGGGGGATGACGCCGGAACAATACGTGCAGGAGAAGGCAGCCGCGTCCGGCAGCAGCTTCTACTACGCCTTCCTCTTCCTGCCGCCCCAGCGGCGGGCCGCCATCACGGCCTTCTACGCCTTCTGCCGCGAGGTGGACGACGTGGTGGACGAGGTCAGCGACCCCGCCATCGCGCGCACCAAGCTCGCCTGGTGGCGCGCGCAGGTGACGCAGGCCTTCGACGGACGCCCCACCCACCCGGTGATGCAGGCGCTGATGCCGTACGTGCCCCAGTTCGGGCTGGAAGAGGACCACCTGCAGTCGGTCATCCGCGGCTGCCAGATGGACCTGGAGCAGACGCGCTACCTCGACTTTCCCAACCTCCAGCGCTACTGCCACCGGTGGCCGGCGTCGTCGGCGAGGTCGCGGCGCGCATCTTCGGCCAGAGCCAGGCTTCCACCACGGCGTACGCGCACACGCTGGGCCAGCCATGCAGCTCACCAACATCATCCGCGACGTCGGCGAGGACGCCATGCGCGGCCGCATCTACCTGCCGGTGAACGAGCTTCAGCAGTTCGACGTGAAGGCGCACGAGATCCTGCAGCGCAAGCACTCGGACCGGTTCATTGCACTCATGCAGTTCCAGGCGCAGCGCGCCCACGCGCTCTACGACCAGGCGCTGGCGCTGCTGCCCTCCGAAGACCGGCGGGCGCAGAAGCCCGGGCTGATGATGGCCAGCATCTACCGCACGCTGCTGCGCGAGATCGAGGCCGAAGACTTCAAGGTGTTGAACCAGCGCATCTCCCTCACCCCCGTGCGCAAGCTGTGGCTGGCGTGGAAGGTACAGGCGCTGGGCCGCCTCTCGTGAGGCGGCGCGTCGCCGTTGTCGGGGCAGGCTGGGCCGGGCTGGCGGCCGCGGTGGCCTGCGTCCGCAACGCGCACGAAGTCACTCTGTACGAATCGGCGCGGGTGCCCGGCGGGCGCGCGCGGACCTTGCAGGTGCGCATGCCCGGCGGCGAGTTCGCCGACCTCGACAACGGCCAGCACATCCTGATCGGCGCGTACCTCGAAACGCTGCGGCTGATGGAGCAGGTGGGCGTGGCGCCGGAGCAGGCCTTGCTGCGGCTGCCGCTGGTGCTGCGGCACCCAGATGGCGACGGCATCGCGCTGCCGCTGTGGCCGTCGCCGTTCGATGCGGCCGCCGGCATCGTCTCCGCCCGCGGCTGGACCTGGCGCGACAAGGCGTCGCTGCTGCGCGCCGCGGCGGGGTGGCAGCTTGCCGGCTTCCGCTGCGCGCCGGAAACGACCGTGGCCGCGCTCTGCGCATCGCTCACGCCGCGCATCCGCGAGGAACTGATCGCCCCCTTTGCGTCGCGGCGCTGAACACGCCGGCGGAGCGCGCCAGCGGACTGGTGTTCCTGCGCGTGCTCCACGATTCACTGTTCGGCCGCGGCCACGGCGCCTGGGGCGGGTCCAACCTGCTGCTGCCGCGGCAGGATTTGGGCCGCGTTTTCCCCATCGCCGCGCAGGCGTGGCTGCAGGCGGAAGGCGCGCAGGTCCGCTCGGGCGCGCGGGTGCAGCGCGTCGCGCGCGACGGCGCCGCGTGGCTGGTGGACGGCGAAGCCTTCGACGAGGTCGTGCTCGCCTGCCCGGCCCCCGAAGCCGCGCGGCTCGCGCGCGACGTGCATGCGGCTTGGTCGGCCATGGCCGACGCCCTCGCCTTCGAAGCCATCGCCACGGTGTACGTCACCGGCGGCCCGCGCCTGCCGCTGCCCATGCTGGCACTGCGCACCGGCCCCGATGCCCCCGCGCAATTCGTGTTCGACCGCTCGCAGCTCGGTGGTCGGGACGGCCTGCTCGCCTTCGTGGTCAGCGCCAGCGAACGCGAGCGCGAGGCGATCGAAATGCAGGTGCTGCTGCAGGCGCGGGCGCTCGGCTGGAACGTCCAGCCCCTGCAGACCGTGGTGGAGAAGCGCGCGACCTTCGCCTGCACGCCGAACCTCCGGCGGCCCGGCATCGCGATCGCACCGGGCCTGTGGGCCTGCGGCGACTACGTGGAAGGGCCTTACCCGGCCACGCTCGAAGGCGCCGTGCGCGCCGGGCTGCAGGTGGCGGCGGCCCTCACTCCATCATCTCGCACAGCTCGGTGAGGCTGGCCACCGTCACCTGCGGCTGCTGCTCGTGCGGCCACAGGGCATCGGACCGATTGAGCCATGCAGCCTGCATGCCCGCATTGAGCGCGCCCAGCGCGTCGAGGGTGGCGTCGTCGCCGATGTGCAGGATCTCTTCGGGCTGCACTTCGGCCGCGCCGGCGGCGGCGTGGAAGATGCGCGGATCGGGCTTGCCGACGCCGAACTCGCGCGCCGTGATGGCGGCGCGGAAGAACTTGCCGATGCCCACGCGCTCGATGTCGGCGTTGCCGTTGGACAGGCTGACCAGCGGGTAGCGCGAAGCCGAACTCCAGCGTCGGCAGCGCGTCGTCGAACAGCGTCACGCGCTGGCGTTCGTCGAAGAAGGCGTCGAAGGCGGGATCGGCGAGCAGCGGGTCTTCGCCGGCGCGGTACAGCGCCAGCCGGATCGACTCGCGCCGCAGCGCGCTCATGTCGTGCTTGAGGTCCGGCCGCGTGTTGCCCATGTGCTCGCGGATCTCGCGCAGCGCCACCGGGCTGGAGAACAAGGCGGCCGCCATGGGGGCGTGTTCCACCATCCAGTCGTGCAGCACCTTCTCTGCGCGCTCGATGGTGGGCCAGATCGGCCACAGCGTGTCGTCCAGGTCGAGGCTGATGGCCCTGATTTTCGACAGGTCGAGCATGGCGGCGAGAATACCGCATGGATGCGAACGTTCCGGGTAAGAAAATAGCTGCACACGACCACGCGCGAGCGGCCACCACCGGCGTGCTGCTCTGCAACCTCGGTACGCCGGACGAACCCACCGCGCCCGCCGTGCGGCGCTACCTCGCCGAGTTCCTGGGCGACCCGCGCGTCGTCGAGATTCCCCGCGCCGTGTGGCTGCCGCTGCTGTATGGCGTGATCCTGCCGTTCCGCTCCTCGAAGTCCGCCGCCAAGTACCGGACGGTCTGGACGAAGGAAGGCTCGCCGCTGCGCGTGTGGACCGAACGGCAGGCCAAGCGCCTGCAAGGCTGGCTCGGGCAACGCGGGCACCGCGTGCTCGTCGACTACGCCATGCGCTATGGCACGCCCTCGATCGCGAACCGGCTCGATGCGATGGTCGCGGCGGGCGCGTCGCGCATCGTGATCCTCTCCGCCTATCCGCAGTACTCCGGCACAACCACGGCGAGCCTGATCGACGCGGTGAATGCGTGGACGAAGCGGCAGCGCAGCATCCCCGAACTGCGCTTCGTGAACCGCTACCACGACGACCGCGGCTACGTGCAGGCGCTGGCCCGCGGCATCGAGCGGCAGTGGCAGACGCACGGACGGCCCGAGCACCTCGTCCTGAGCTTCCATGGCGTGCCCGAACGCACGCTGCACCCGGGCGACCCCTACCACTGCGAATGCCGCAAGACGGCGCGCCTGCTGGCCGAGTGGCTGGGGCTGGACGCGACGCGGTACACCGTGACCTTCCAGTCCCGCTTCGGCAAGGCGAAGTGGCTGGAGCCGTACACCGAACCCACGCTCGTCGCGATGGCGAAGGCCGGCACGCGCAGCGTGGACGTGGTGTGCCCGGGCTTCACCAGCGATTGCCCGGAGACGCTGGAGGAGATCGCGCAGGAAGCGCGCGATGCCTTCCTGCCGCGGGCGGCAAGCAGTTCCGTTACCTGCCGTGCCTGAACGCGGACGACGAGTGGATCACCGCGCTGGGCGGCATCGCGGAACGGCACCTCTCCGGCTGGCCGACGCAGTCGGCGGAGGATGCGCAGTTGGGGGCGACAGGAAGGCGCGGGCGATGGCGCTGGGTGCGCCGGGTTGATGGATCGCGGGTCGAGCCCGCAATGACAGGGGTCAGGCAGCGACCGCCTCGTGCTGCCCGATGAACCCCTTCACCAGATCGAGTTGCTCCGGCACGTTCAACGCAGGCGCATGCCCGCAACCGGGCACCTCGACGACCCGCGCCAGCCCGAGCCGGCCCGGACCGCGCGTCAGCATCTCCGCCACCGCGTCCGGCAGCACGAGATCGGACTCGGCCCCGCGCAGCACCAGCACCGGCACGCGGATGCGGTCGTAGTGCTCCCACAGGTCGTAGTCGCGCGGATGGTCGATGAACTGGCGCACCATCGCGGGGTCGTAGTGCGGCGTTACGCGGCCGTCCGGAAGGCGGCGCGTCGACGTCTCCGTCAGCCGTCGCCACTGCGCGTCGCTCAGCCACCCGTAGGGCTTGTAGACCGTGCGGAAGAAGCCTTCGAGCTGGGCCATCGAATCGAAGGCCGGCGGGTTGCCCGCGTACTCGCGGATGCGCTGCACGGCCGCCGTGGCGAGCCGCGGCGCGTTGTCGTTGAGGACCGTGCTCTGGATGCGGTCGGCCAGCTGCGGCTGGAAGATGCCGCCGGCGCAGACCGTGCCGATCGCTCCGCCCATCGACGTGCCGACCCAGTGCGCGCGTTCGATGCCGAGCTGGTCCATCAGCTCCGCGGCGAGCCCGGCGTAGAACTCCAGCTTGTACTCGTTGCCCGGGTCCGGGCTCCACTGGCTGTAGCCGCGGCCGATGGTGTCGGGGCAGACCACGCGGAAGCGGTCGGACAGCGCCTGCGCCAGTTCGTCCATGTCGCGGCCGGTGCGGGCCAGCCCGTGCCACGCGATCACCGTGGGCGCGTTCTGCGCGCCCCACTCGGTGTAGTGGATCTCGCGGCCGGCGCAGGTGACGTAGTGGGAGGTGGGTGCCATGCGGTGCTCCATCAGGTTGCGCGGGCGCGCAGGCGTCCCACCACGCCGGTCGGGAAGTAGTACACGGACAGCACGAACAGCACGCCGAGCCACAGCAACCAGCGGTCGGGTGAGAGCAGCGCCGACAGCCGGGGCAGGCTCGCCGTGCCTTCGCTCGCCACCCGCAGCAGGTCCTGCAGGTAGCTCTGGGCGACGACGAACAGGCCCGAGCCGATCACCGCGCCGTACACCGTGCCCATGCCGCCGATCACGACGATCAGCAGCACGTCGAGCATGATCTCGAACGACAGCGTGGTGTCCGGCCCGTTGTAGCGCAGCCAGATCGCGAGCATCGCGCCGGCCAGCGTGGCGAACAGCGCCGACAGCACGCTCGACACGGTGCGGTACACCACGACGCGGTAGCCGATCGCCTCGGCGCGGAACTCGTTCTCGCGGATCGCCTGCAGCACGCGGCCGAAGGGCGAGTTGACGATGCGCAGCATGGCGAGGAAGAGCACCACCGCCGTCACGAAGAGCAGGTAGTAGCAGAGCGTGCGGCCGTCGATGGTGATGCCGAACACCGGGTTCTCGAAGGGCTCGAACGAGGGCGACAGCCACTCGGGCATCTTGAAGGTCAGGCCGTCTTCGCCGCCGGTGAACTCGGACAGCTGCGAAGCCAGCGTCTGGAACGCCGCCGCGAACGCGAGCGTGATCATCGAGAAGAAGATCGCGCGCACCCGCAGCGAGAACAGGCCGATGGCCGCGGCGAGCACCAGCGAGATCGCGAGCGCACCGCCGAGGCCGACAGCGATCGCGCCCCACCCTGCCCCCATGCGCGTCGAGGCGATCGCGATGCCGTAGGCGCCGATGCCGAAGAACATCGTGTGGGCGAAGCTGACGATGCCGGTGTAACCGAGCAGCAGGTCGAAGCTGGCGACCAGCACGATGAACACCAGCACCTTGGCGGCGACGTTCAGCGCCTTGACGCCGGGGATCAGGAAGGGCGTGAGCGCCAGCGCGACGAAGATCGCCAGCAGGACCGCGGCCAGGATGATGGCTGCGCGGCAGGTCGTTGGAAAGAAGTCGGTGCAGCATCGTCGTGCCCTTACTTGCTCAGCGCGTAGACGCCCTGCGGCCGCCACAGCAGGATGGCCATCATCAGCAGGATGTTGGAGAACAGCGCCATCTTCGGCACCGGGAAGCCGGTGTAGTTGGCCATCAGGCCGACCAGCAGCGCGCCGACGAGCGCGCCCGTCGTCGAGCCGAGGCCGCCGATGATCAGCACGATGAAGATCAGCACGTTGACCTGCGCGCCCATCTGCGGCACGACGTTCTGCTGGTACAGGCCCCACATCACGCCGCCCAGCCCGGCCAGTGCGCTGCCGACGACGAAGACGCCGACGAACAGCACCTTGATGCGGTAGCCGAGCGACTCCACCATCTCGCGGTCCTGCACGCCGGCGCGGATCAGCAGGCCGATCTTGGTGCGCGTCAGCGTCCACAGCAGGAGGCCGAACACCAGCAGGCCGACCACGACGGCGATCAGGCGGTACTTCTCCACCGCGGCGTCGCCGAGCAGGATGGCGCCGCGGATGCCTTCGGGCAGCGGCAACGGAATCTGCATCGGGCCCCAGATGACCTTGATCAGCTCCTCGCCGATGATCATGCCGCCCATCGTGATCAGGATCTGCTTGAGGTGGTTGCCGTACACCGGCCGCACGATGAAGCGCTCGAAGGCCAGACCCACCGCGGCGGCGACCAGCATGGCCACGACCATCGCCGGCAGCACCGCCATCATGTTGACCCAGATGCTGCCGGACGACGTGTAGTCGCCCATCGCACCGAGCACGCTGGTCGCCACGAAGGCGCCCAGCGCGATGAACACGCCGTGGCCGAAGTTCAGCACGTCCATGAGGCCGAACACCAGCGTGAGGCCCGAGGCGATGATGAAGATGATCATGCCCATCGCCAGGCCGGCGACGGTGAGCGTCACCCACGTCGAGCCCGAGCCGATGAAGGGCAGCACCAGCAGCGCCAGCACCGGCACCGGGGCCAGCGGTTTCCAGTCGAAATCCTTCAGCATGTTCATAGCGCCAGCCCCAGCAGCGAGCGCTGCAGCTCTTCGTTCTCCGCGAGTTCCTTCATGGCGCCGGCATGCACCACCACGCCGTTGTCCATCACGGCCACGGTGTCGCCCAGTCGCTTGGCGAAGTTGATGTTCTGCTCCACCAGCAGGATCGTCACGCCGCTCGCCTTGAGCTGCGCAAAGGCGTCGATCATGTTGTTGATGATCGCGGGCGCCAGGCCCTTGCTCGGCTCGTCGATGATCAGCAGCTCGCGCGGCTCCACGATGGCGCGCGACACGGCGAGCATCTGCTTCTGCCCGCCCGACAGCTTGCCGGCCGGGTGGTTCCAGAACTTCTCGACGGCGGGGAACAGCGAGAAGATCCACTGCAGGCGCTTCTCGTCCATCTGCGCCGCATGCTTGGCGCCGCGGGCGGCCAGCAGCATGTTCTCCTTGACCGTGAGGTCGGCGAAGATGCCCATCGTCTCGGGCACGTAGGCGATGCCCGGCCGGCGATCTGCGGCGTCGGCGCCTGCGTGATGTCGTTGCCGTTGAACGTGATGCGGCCTTGCGACGCGCGCCACAGGCCCATGATCGTGCGCAGCGTGGTCGTCTTGCCGGCGCCGTTGCGGCCGAGCAGCATGGTGAGCTGGCCGCGCGGCACGGCGAGGTCGACGCCGTGCAGGATGTGGTACGCGCCGATGTGCGTCTGCACGCCGGCCGGGTCAGCAGGTCGGCGCTCATGCGGCCTCCTTCGGGGCAACGCCCGGTAGGCCTCTTGCACCACTGGCGACGCGATCACTTCGGCCGGTTCGCCGTCGGCGACCAGCGCGCCGTTGTGCAGCACGATGATGCGGTCGGCCAGTTCGCGCACCACGTCCATCTTGTGTTCCACCAGCAGGATCGTCTTGCTCCTGTCCGCCTTGAGCTGGCGGATCAGGTCGAGGATGACGGGCGCCTCGGCGGCGTTCATGCCGGCGGTGGGCTCGTCGAACATGAAGACCTGCGGCTCCAGCGCCATCAGCAGCGCGACTTCGAGCTTGCGCTGGTCGCCGTGCGGCAGGTTGGCCACGAACTCGTGTTCCTTGTCCTTCATCGCCACCGCGACCAGGATCTCGTCGGCGCGCTGCACCAGCGCCTTGTGGTCGCTCCACACGCTCCACAGGTTGAGGCCGCGGCGGTGCTTGCCGTCGCGCGTGGCCTGCACGGCGAGCCGCACGTTCTCCAGCACCGTCAGGCGCGGGAACAGGTTGGTGAGCTGGAAGGCCCGGCCGAGTCCGGCGCGCGTGCGCTGCGAGGCCGAGTCCTTCGACAGGTCGCGGCCGCCCAGCGTCACCGTGCCGCTGCTCGCCTTGAGCTGGCCCGAGATCAGGTTGAAGTAGGTCGTCTTCCCGGCGCCGTTCGGGCCGACGATGGCGGTCAGTGTCCCCGGCTCGAACGAGCAGGTGACGCCGTTGACCGCCACGTGGCCGCCGAAGCGGACGGTCAGGTCCTTGGTGGCAAGCAGGCTCATGGTCTCCTAGGGACAGGTGCCGATCACGTAGTAGTTCGTGCCGGTCATCTTCAGGGTGGTGGTGTAGAAAACGTTGTACAGGCCCATGTTCTGGCCCGAACCCTTGGCATACGTGTAGCCGCCGGCGGTGGTGGCGCGGCCGGCCGCCACGTGCGCGTAGTTGGTCGCGGTGGTGCAGGTGGCCGTGGGCGGCGGCGTCGTCCCCTGCGTCGTGCCGCCGGCGGGCGCCGACGCGGCGCCTTCGACCCCGTTGCCGTCCGCCGCGCGCACGGTCCACGTGTACGCGGTGCCGGGCTGCAAGCCGCTGTCGGTGAAGGTGGTGGCGTAGACCGGCAGCGCATTGGTCTTGTTGGCGTTGCGGTAGACGTTGTAGCTGGCGGCGCCGGTCACGGCAGCCCAGGGTGATCTTCATCGTGCTGGTGGTCGCTCCGGAAGTGGCCACCGCGGTAGGCGCCGGCAGCGCCGGCGTGCCGCCGCCGGAGCCGGTGCCCGAGGACACGTGGTCGACCATCGCCTTGATGGCGGCGACCTGCGTGCCCGCCTTCTGCGCGAAGTTGTTGCCGTACCAGCCCACCCAGTCCCAGCAGCCGTTGGGGTTGGGCAGCGAACCGCTGGCGGCGGTCTGGCGGTTGGTGCTGTCCACCTTGGCCTGCGGGAACAGCACGATCAGGCTGTTGGTGTCGGCCCAGCGCGTGTAGCCGGTGTTCCTGACGAACTTGTCGCCGATGGTGGCGTAGCCCTGCTGGCAGCCGTGCAGCGCGACGTGCACGCGGCACTGCGCGCCGGCCGCGCAGTTGGCCGGCACGTAGGCCCAGCCGTTGGCCGCCATGCCCGGGTTGGTGCTGAAGGCGGTCTGGTCGAACTCGATGTAGTTGCCGGCGGCCGGCGCGTTGTTGCGGGGGTTGAGCGTGCCGTAGAACTTGCTCAGCACCGCCTTGGCGCCGTCGTAGCCGCAGTTGCTGATGTAGGGCGAGGCGCTGGAGCTGCAGGCGTTGTTGCCGGTGGCGTCGAAGTCGGTGGGGAACACGTGCGCCGTGCTCGCGCGCTGCACGTATTCGAGGCTGGCCGCCGGCACGCCGTTGTTGGTGTACTGCGTGCGGGCGGCGGCCATGGGGTTGGGGCCCACGGTGTAGTCGCTGCTGCCGACGAACATGTAGACCTGCTGGCCGGCCACGTTGGCCTTGTTGTCGATGGCGCCCGAACTGCTGAACGCATTGAGGCTGTTCTGCATCGTCGTCAGCTGCGCGGCGCTGATCGTCGCGTTGTACATGCAGGCCGTGTAGTTGTTGAGGCCGGCGCACATGTACGGGCCGGCGGCGAACACGCCGACGCCCTTGAAATAGGAGGAGTACGCGTACCCCAGCTGGTTGGCCATGAAGCCACCGGCCGAGAGGCCCGAGACCGTGGCCTGCGAGGTGTCGACGTTGTACTTGGGCAAAGGCGGCGCGGCATGCGCTGCGGACACCGCGAGGGCCGCGGCGGCGACCAGACTTTTCAGCTTCATCGGTTTGTCTCCGTTGGTTTGTTGCTGGCGAAAGCGTCCCCGCCCCCGTGTGCCCGGAGGTTCAAAACCTGATGCAAAGATGTGAAGACGCGAGGCGGTGCGCGCCGCCTCGCGCGAACGCCTATCGCTTGTTGCGAATGGGGACGTTCATTTCTTCGGGCTTGATTTCACGGACCAGTTCCGGCACGCCCCAGGCGAAGGCCGGGTCGGCCTTGATCTTGAAGTGGTACATGCTCTGCATGGCTCGGTGATCTTCCTTGCGGAAGGTCATCTTGCCCTTGGGCGTGTCGAAGCTCATGCCTTCCATGGCGGCGATCAGCTTGTTGGCCGACGCGTCGCCGTTGGTCTTCTTGAGCGCCGTGACGATGGCCATCGCCGACGAGAAGCCGCCCGCCGTGAAGAAGTCCGGCGGCGTCTTGAACTGCTTGTAGTGGTTGGCCACCAGCGCCTCGTTCACCGGGTTCTTCGGGATGCCGAAGTAGTAGTAGGTGGCGCCTTCCATGCCGGGGAACTGCTTGTACGAGGCCATCGCCGGCAGGATGTTGCCGCCGGTGGCGATCTCGATGCCGTGGCGCTTGAGGTCGAGGTCGGCGATCTTGAACGGGTTGCCCGCGCCGGCCCAGACGATCCAGATCACCTTGCGGCCGGGGATGTCCTTGAGCTTGTCGATCAGGCGCTGCGCACCGGCGGTGAAGTCCGTCGTGTTGGCGGGCAGGTACTCCTCGTGGACGATCTTCGCGGTCTTGACCGATTCCTTGAACGCCTTCACGCCGTCGCGGCCGAAGGCGTAGTCCTGCGCCAGCGTGGCGATGGTCACGCCCGGCTTGTCCAGCGCCACCGCGTTGGAGATCGCGTCCTGCGAGCTGTTGCGGCCGGTGCGGAAGATGTACTTGTTCCACTTGTCGCCGGTGATCGAGTCGGCCACGGCGGGCTCGACCAGCAGCACCTTCTTGTATTCCTCGGCGACCGGCAGCATGGCCAGCGCGACGCCCGACGAGGTCGGGCCGATGGCCACGTCGGCCTTGTCGTCGGAGTAGGCGGTGGCGAGCAGCGACTTGCCCAGGTCGGGCTTGCCCCCGGTCGTCCTTCTCGATCACGACGATCTTCTTGCCGCCGACCATCATGGTGCCGCCGGTGGCGTACTCCGTGCCCATCATCAGGCCGGTCTGCGTCTGCTTGCCATACGCCTCCAGCGGGCCGGTGCGGCTGTACACGTGGGCAATGCGGATCTCTTTGGATTGGGCCCAGAGGGCGGGCGAGGCGAGCGTGGCGGCAGCCACGGCGGCCGCGACCCGTGCGACGATGCATGTCTTGTCTCCTGATGAATAAAACCTTGGCGGCCGGACGTTGCACACGCCGTGCCAACAGCCAAGTCGTTGATCGGTAAAGGTTTTCCCGAAATCGACCGACCGGGTGCCTGGATTCCATACAGCCGAACTTGGCTGGTTTTCAGACAGATGTCTGGTTTTCAGGCAGCCAGCTCGAGCCTTTCGTACAACTTGGCGCGCGAGATCCCGAGCAATTTCGCCGCCGCCAGCTTGTTGCCCCCGGTGGCTTCCATGGCGGCCGGATCGCCTGCCGCTCGACCTCGGCGACCTGCTCCGCGAGCGGCCGCAGCGGGTTGCCGGCAGGCGCCGCGCGCGTCAAAGGCGGTGGCGCCGCGGGCGGCAGGCGCTCGACGCCCGCTTCGCGCAGCACCTGCGCGAGGTGCTGTTCCTCGATCTGCTGCGACTCGCTGCGCATCGCGGCCTGCTCCAGCACGTTGCGCAGTTCGCGGATGTTGCCGCGCCACGATTGCGCGGCCAGCATCGCCAGCGCTTCGCCGCCCAGTTCGAACGGCGCCGTTCCGTTGCGCAGCGCGATGTCTTCCACCAGCACTTCCGCCAGTTGCGGAATGTCGGCGCGCCGCTCGCGCAGCGGCGGCACGCGCACCGGCAGCACGTTCAGGCGGTAGTAGAGGTCCTCGCGGAACTTGCCTTCGCGCACCAGCACGGCAAGGTCGCGCGAGGTCGCTGCGATCACGCGTGCGTCGAACGGGATCACCTTGTTGGAGCCGAGCGGTTCGATCTCGCCTTCCTGCAGCGCGCGCAGCAGCTTGGGCTGCAGCGACAGCGGCATGTCGCCGATCTCGTCGAGGAACAGCGTGCCGCCGTCGGCCAGCTTGAACTTGCCGTCGCGGCCCTTGCGGTCGGCGCCGGTGTAGGCGCCGGGCGCGACGCCGAAGAACTCGGCTTCGAGCAGCGTGTCGGGGACGGCCGCGATGTTGACGCTGACGAAGGCGCCGCGCGCGCGGCGAAGCGGCATGGATCGCGTGCGCGAGCAGTTCCTTGCCGGTGCCGGTTTCGCCGAGCAGCAGCACCGGGCTCGACGACTGCGCGGCGCGCCGCGCCTGGCGCTTCACCTCCAGCGCGCCGGGCGTGCTGCCGACGAAGCTGGCCAGCGTGTACTTGCTGCGGCGCTGGCTGGCGAGCTCGCGGCGCACGTCGTCGAGGTCGCGCTGCAGGTTGGCGAACTTCTGGATCAGCGGCTGCAGCGTGGTCTCGGGGTGGTCGAACAGCACGATGCCCAGCGCGCCGATCACGGCGCCGCCGTCGTCGCGCAGCGGAATGCGGCTGACCACGAACGTGCCGGCCTTGTTCGACAGCAGGTCGATCAGGATCGGCTTGCCGGTCTGCAGCACGCGGTGCATCTGCGTGTTGTGGATGACGCTCGACACCGGGTGGCCGACGAAGTCCTCCTCCCGCGGAAAGCCCAGCGCCGGCAGGAAGCGCTTGTATTGGTCGTTGATCCAGACGACGCGGCCTTCGCGGTCGACCAGCAGCATGCCTTCGCTGGCGTTCGCGAACAGGTCGAACATGGAGCGCGCCGCCAGCTCCGGGGATGCGCTGCCCGTCGAGGGGCAGCGTTTGGTCGGACATCATCCCTGCGATGTTAGCGGGAGGCCGCTGAAGAGAAAATCTTTGAACGCAGAGGGCGCGGAGAAGGCGCAGAAAACGCAGAAGGAATCCTTCCCGGTATTTCCTTCTGCGTTTTCTGCGCAACTTCTGCGCCCTCTGCGTTCAAGGGTTCCCGCCTTCAGCGGCGCGTGATCGCCGCAGCACCCGCGGCACCACCAGGATGAGCACCACCACCACCAGCAGCCCCGCCGATACCGGCCTTTGCACGAACACCAGCCAGCTGCCCTCGCCGATCGACATGGCATTGCGAAGTTGCGCTCGGCCAGCGGCCCGAGGATCATGCCCACGATCACGGGCGCCGTCGGGAAGTCGTAGCGCCGCATCAGCACGCCCAGCAAGCCGACCACATACAGCAGGAACAGGTCGAACGCGCTCTGCCGCATGCCGTAGACGCCGACCGTCGCGAAGATCAGGATGCCCGCGTACAGGTAGGTGCGCGGGATCTTCAGCAGCTTGACCCAGAAGCCCACCAGCGGCAGGTTGAGCACCAGCAGCATCACGTTGCCGATGTAGAGCGACGCGATCAGCGCCCAGACCAGCGCCGCCGAATTGGTGAACAGCTGCGGCCCCGGCTGGATGCCGTAGTTCTGGAACGCGCCCAGCAGGATCGCCGCCGTCGTCGACGTCGGGATGCCCAGCGTGAGCAGCGGCACCAGCGTGCCGGTCACCGCCGCATTGTTGGCGGCTTCGGGGCCGGCCACACCTTCGATCGCGCCCTCGCGCCCGAACTCTTCCCCGGTGCTTCGACAGCTTGCGCTCGATGCCGTAGCTCAGGAAGGTCGGGATCTCGGTGCCGCCCGCGGGAATGGTCCCGAACGGAAACCCGATGGCGGTGCCGCGCAGCCACGCCGGCCACGAGCGGCGCCATTCCGTGCCGGTCATGTGGACCTTGCTCATGGGGTTGCGCGTCGGCTCCACGCGGCCTTCGTACAGCACGTTGTAGAGCGTCTCGCCCACCGCGAACAGGCCGACGGCGACCAGCACGATCTCGATCCCGTCCATGAGCTCCGGGACGCCCAGCGTGTAGCGGACCTGCCCCGAGATCTGGTCGAGGCCGATCAGCCCGATGCCGAGCCCGGCGAACAGCGCCACCATGCCGCGCAGAGTGCTCTTGCCCAGCACCGCGCTGACCGTGGTGAAGGCCAGCAGCATCAGGCAGAAGTACTCCGGCGGACCGAGGCGGACCGCGTACTCCGCGACCAGCGGGGCGAACAGCGTGACCAGCACCGTGGCGATGGAGCCCGCCACGAACGAGCCGATCGCGGCGCTGGCGAGCGCGGCGCCGGCGCGCCCGTTCTTGGCCATCTTGTTGCCTTCCATGGCCGTGACCATGGTGCCCGTCTCGCCCGGCGTGTTCAGCAGGATCGAGGTGGTCGAGCCGCCGTACATCGCGCCGTAGTAGATGCCGGCGAAGAAGATCATCGACGCGGTGGCTTCCACCTTGGCGGTGATCGGCAGCAGCATGGCCACCGCGACGGCGGGGCCGATGCCGGGCAGCACGCCGACGGCCGTGCCGATCACGCAGCCGATGAAGGCCCACATCAGGTTGATCGGCGTGCCCGCGGTGGCGAAGCCCGTCAGCAGCTGGTTCCAGACTTCCATGCTAGATCCAGCCCGTGGCCGTCAGCCCCGGAAGGTTGATGCCGAGCAGCTTGGTGAAGGCCCAGTACACCGGCGCCGCGATGGCCGCGCCCAGCAGCACGTCGCGGCCCAGGCTCGCGATCGGCGCCGGCTTGTCTTCGGACACGCGGAGTCCGCGCGCCGCCAGCACGAAGCACAGCGTGCAACTGAGGATGAAGCCGGCGTACGTGATCAGCAGGGCATTGGCGAGCAGCCCCGCCGAGACCCGGCGAAGCCGCGCCAGTCGCCGCGTTCGGCGCCCGACGCCGGCTCCATGTGGCGGTAGCCGCCGCTGCGCGCCTCCCAGACCAGCCAGCCGCCGCACAGCGCCAGCACCGCGGCCACCAGCCACGGCAGGAAGTTGGGGCCGACGCCCCCGTAGCCGGCTTCCGCCGGAATGCCGACGGCGCCCACGGCCAGCAGCGCCGCGAACGCCAGCACGCCCACGCCGATCAGCACCTGCTGCGGCCGGGCAGCGGGACGGTCCATCAGAGCATGCCCGACAGGTGCATGGTCGCGCGCAGCGAGGCGAACTCGGCATCGACGAAGTCGTCGAACGGCTTGCCGGTCAGCAGCGCGGGCGTCCAGCCGTTCTTCTTCAGCGCCTCCTGCCAGCTGGCGTGCTTCGTCGCCTTGACCACCATGTCGGTCAGCGCGGCGCGCTGCGCCGGCGTGATGCCGGGCGCGCCGTAGACGCCGCGCCAGTTGCCCAGCACCACGTCGAAGCCCTGCTCCTTCATCGTCGGCGCGGCGATGCCCGGCAGCCGCTGTTCGGAGGTGACGCCGACCATGCGCATCTTGCCGGCCGCGATGTGCTCCGCGAATTCGCTGTAGCCGCTGCCGCCCACCGTGACGTTGCCGCCGAGGATGGCCGCCACCGCCTCGCCGCCGCCGCGGAAGGCGACGTAGTTGACCTTCTTGGGGTCGACGCCGACATTGCGCGCCAGCATGGATGCGGCGATGTGCTCGGTGGAGCCGCGCGAGCCACCGCCCCACTTGACGCTGCCGGGGTCCTTCTTCAGCTGTTCGACGACGTCCTTCATGCTCTTGAGCGGCGAGTTCGCCGGCACCACGAACACGTTGTACTCGCTGGTGATGCGCGCGATGGGCGTGCACTGCTGCAGCTGCACCGGCGGCTTGCCGGTGATGATGCCGCCCAGCATCACGGCGCCCATCACCATCATCGCGTTCGGGTCGCCCTTGGCCGAGTTGACGAATTGCGCCAGCCCCGGATGCCGGCGGCGCCGCCCTTGTTCTCGTACTGCACCGTGTCGGCGGCGCCGGCGTCGACCAGCGCCTTGCCGAGCGCGCGGCCGGTCAGGTCCCAGCCGCCCGCGGGGTTGGCGGGGATCATCATCTTGATGCCGGTCGCGGCGGAGGCGGTCAGCGGCAGTGCGCCGGCGGCGGCGAGGGCGGCGAGGGAATGCAGGAACTGGTCACGGCGCATGGTGTTCTCCTTTTGTTTGCGTCACATCGCCTATCGTCGCCGCAGTCGGGCTGTCGCGCACACGCAAATCACTAGGGAAAGTGCGTACGAATCGGCGGCCGCGTCCTACGGCCGCGCTTGAAAATGGGGCGGACAACGACCATGTTGCCAAGAGCTGACGAAGGAGATGGATGCAAGGATTGCGAATCGACAAGTGGTTGTGGGCGGCGCGGTTCTACAAGACCCGCACCACGGCCTGCGATGAGATCGACAAGGGCCGGGTGGCGATCAACGGACAGGACGTCAAGCCGGCCCGCGAGGTGAAGGTGGGCGACACCGTCGCCCTGCGCCGCGAAGGCGTCACCCGCACCGTGGTCGTCAAGGGCCTGTCGGCGATGCGCGGGCCGGCGCCGGTGGCCCAGCAGTTGTACGAAGAGACGGCCGAGAGCCTGGCCGAGCGCGCCCGGGCGGCGGACCAGCGCCGCTATGCGCCCGAGCCCGCGCATTCGATCGAGCACGGCCGCCCCACCAAGCGGGGCCGCCGCGACCTCGACCAGGCGCAAGGCTGGGGCGACCGCTGGAGCGCCTCGGTCGACGACGCCAAGTAGCGGGTCAGGCCGGGCGCGGCGCCGGCAGCACGCGCCGCATCCGCAGGCCCTGCGTGAACCACACCAGCGCCACCAGCGCCACCGCGGGCAGGTAGAACCAGTGCGGCGTCGGCCGGTCGGTCGGCACCTTCACGCGGGCGATCTCCCAGCCCTGCTCCCAGCCGCCCTTCTGCGCCCGCGAGCCGAACTTGACGGCGCCGATCTGCAGCTTGTCGCCCAGCGGCACCAGCTGCAGGCCGGCTTCGGACAGGCGCCGCCGGCCGTCCTCGCCGGCGCCGAGCTGCAGCGCCACCGTCTTGGTCACTTCCTCGCCTTCGAGGGTCGTGCCCGGATCACGGCCACGATGCGCTCGCCCGCCGGCAGCGCCTTCGCCACCTCGAAAGCGCGCGCGGCCGGTTCCTCGCGGTACTCGGGCGTGATGCGGTCCATGAAGAAGTCGGACCGGAACAGCAGCACCACGGCCGCCGCCAGCAGCAGGTTCTCCCACCAGCGGCTGCGGATGCGGAACCAGTTCATGGTGATGGCCGCGAACACCAGCATGGCGATCGTGCACGCGCCGATCACGCGCAGCAGTTCGGGCACGCCGTTCACGTCGATCAGCAGCAGCTGCGGATTGAAGATCCAGATGAAGGGCAGGATGACGGTGCGCAGCGCGTAGAGCGCGCCCCGGATGCCGGTCTGGATCGCGTCCTCGCCCGAGATCGCGGCTGCGGCGAACGTGGCAAGGCCCACGGGTGGCGTGATGTCGCCCATGATCCCGTAGTAGAAGACGAACAGGTGCACCGCGATCAGCGGGATGATCAGGCCGCTCTGCGCGCCCAGTTCCACCACCACCGGCGCCATCAGCGTGGCGACCAGCACGTAGTTCGCCGTGGTCGGCACGCCGAGCCCGAGCACCAGGCAGACGAAGGCGATGAACAGCAGCATCGCCATCACGTTGCCCTGCGAGACGAACTCGACGAACTCCGTCATGCGCAGGCCCGGCCCGTCAGCGTGATGCCGCCGACGATGATGCCCGCCGTGGCCGTCGCGATGCCGATGCCGATCATGTTGCGGGCGCCGTCGTGGAAGCCGCCCACCACGTCCTCCCAGCCCTGGCGCCATGCGCCCGGCGCCGTCGTGCCGCGCAGCAGTTGCACCAGCGGCCGCTGCGTCAGCATCAGCACGATCAGCGCCGTGATCGCCCAGAAGGCCGAGAGCGACGGCGACATCTCCTCCACCATCAGGCACCAGATCAGCGTGCCGATCGGGATCAGGAAGTGCAGGCCCGCGCGCACGGTGGGCCAGGTCTGCAGCACCGGGGGATTCTCGATGTCGATATCGTCGGGCAGGTCGGGGCAGCGCGCCGCCTCGCGGATCGCGTACAGGTACAGCGCCACCACGATCGCGCCGACCGCCCGGGCGCGGCGGCGCCGAGCATCGACTGCGCGCCGCGCAAGAGGTAGTACAGCGCCGCCACCACGATGACGCTGCCCGAGACGCCCGGCCCATGCGCAGCATGCGGTGGCGCCATGGCGGCCGCGCGCGGTGGACCAGCGGGTCCATGCCCATCTTGAGCGCCTCGAGGTGGACGATGTAGAACAGGCCGATGTACGACAGCACCGCCGGCAGCACCGCGTGCTTGACGATCTCCGCGTACGGGATGCCCACGTACTCCACCATCAGGAAGGCCGCCGCGCCCATCACCGGCGGCATGATCTGGCCGTTGACCGAGCTCATGGTCTCGATCGCGCCGGCCTTGACGCCGCCGTAGCCGGCCTTCTTCATCAGCGGAATGGTGAAGATGCCGCCCGAGACGACGTTGGACACCGAGGAGCCGGAGATCATGCCGTTGAGGGCCGACGACACCACCGCCACCTTGGCCGGTCCGCCGCGCAGGTGGCCGAGCGCCGCGAAGCTTACCTGCATCATGTAGTTGCCGCCGCCCGCGCGGTCGAGCAGCGTGCCGAACAGCACGTAGACGAAGATGGCGCCGGTGGAGACGCCGAGCGCGATGCCGTAGACGCCTTCGGTGGTCAGCCACATGTGCGAGGCCAGCCGGTTCAGCGAGGCGCCCTTGTGCTGCAGCACCTCGGGCATCCAAGGCCCGGCCATCGCATAGATCACGAACAGGATCGCCAGCGCCGCCATGGGCCAGCCGACGGCGCGGCGCGTGGCCTCCAGCAGCAGCAGCACGCCGACCGTGGCGGTGACGATGTCCAGCAGCGTCGGCTGCCCGGGACGGGTGGCGATCTGCGCGTAGAACAGCAGCAGGTAGGCGCCGGCGAACGCGCCGCCCAGCGCCAGCACCCAGTCGAGCGGCGGGACGCGGTCGCGCGGCGATCGGCGCGAAGCGGGCCACGCCATGAAGGCGAGGAACAGCGCGAAGGCCGTGGATCGCGCGCGCCTCGGTGTCGTTGAGGACGCCCCAGCCGATGGCGAAGGGCAGCGGCGAGGCGTACCAATACTGGAACACCGCCCGGCCAGGGCGACGCCGAAGATCAGTGTCCCGGTGAACCCGGCGGGCTTGCGCGCGCCGGTGTCCGACTGGGCGACGAGTTCCTGCAGCGCCTCGGGCGCCTTCTCGATGTCGGTCGCCATGTTTGTTGTTCTGGGTTGTCGAAAACGGGAACGGACATCCGGACGCAGAGGACGCAGAGGACGCAGAGGACGCGAAGGCTACGCAGAAGACGCGAAAGGAAACCGAAAACCCCGGAAGTTTTCTTGGACTCTTTTGCGTCCTCTGCGAATCCTTGGCGTTCTCTGCGTACTGGATGTCCGCTTCTTGCGGCCTCCGGCCGGCTTACTTCACCCAGCCTTTTTCGCGGTAGTACTTGAGGGCGCCTTCGTGCAGCGGCGCCGACAGGCCGTCCTTGACCATGTTCGCGGGCTGCAGGTGGCCCAGCGCCGGGTGCAGCTTCTTGAATTCGTCGAAGTTGTCGAAGACGGCCTTGACGACCTGGTACACGATGTCCGGCGGCGTCTTGGCCGACGCGACGACGGTGGCCAGCACGCCGTAGGTGGTGGCGCCTTCCGGGTTGTTCGGGTACAGGCCGCCGGGGATGGTGGCCTTGGCGTAGTACGGCTTGTCGGCGATCAGCTTGTCGACGGCCGGGCCGGTGATGGACACCAGCTTGGCGCCGCAGGTGGTGGTCGGGTCCCGATGTTGGCGCTGGGGTGGCCCACGCCGTAGAAGAAGCCGTCGATCTTGCCGTCGCACAGCGCCGGGCCGTGCTCGTCGGCCTTCAGTTCGGCGGCCAGCGAGAAGTCGCCCATCTTCCAGCCCATGGCCGCCATCAGCTCCTCCATCGAGGCGCGGGTGCCGGAGCCGGGGTTGCCGACGTTGAAGCGCTTGCCCTTCATGTCGGCCAGCGTCTTGGCGTTGGCTTCCTTGCGGGCCAGCACCGTGAACGGCTCGGGGTGCACCGAGAACACGGCGCGCAGGTCGCCGTGGGCGCCGCCATCCTTGAACTGCGCCACGCCCTTGGCGGCGTTGAACTGCACGTCGGACTGGGTGAAGCCGAGGTCGAGTTCGCCGGCCTTGATGGTGTTGACGTTGAACACCGAGCCGCCGGTGGATTCGACCGAGCAGCGGATGCCGTGCTTGGCGCGGTCCTTGTTGACCAGGCGGCAGATGGCGCCGCCCGCGGCGTAGTACACGCCCGTGACGCCGCCGGTGCCGACGGTGATGAACTTCTGCTGCGCGGCCACGGGGGCGGCGAACAGCGCGGCGGACACGGCGGCGGTGCCGGCGAGGGCCTGGGCGAGGATCTTCAGGGACATGCGTTCTACTCCTTCGGGTTCGTGGATGCGATGGCGGCTTCGACGGCCGCCTGCAGGCGCTCGACGACGAGCGCCAGGTCGGCTTCGGCGGCGATGAAAGGCGGCGCCAGCAGGACGTGGTCACCATACCGGCCGTCGACCGTTCCGCCCATCGGGTAAACGAGCAAGCCCCGTGCCATGGCCTCGCGCTTGATGCGCGCATGCAGCCGCAGCGCCGGATCGAACGGCGTCTTGGCGGCGCGATCGCGCACGAACTCGATGCCCCAGAACGCGCCGCGCCCGCGGATGTCGCCCACGTACGGGTGCTCGCCGAAGGCGTCCTCCAGCATCCCCTGCAGCAGCACGCCGCCGGCCTGCACGCGCGCCAGCAGTCCGTCGCGCTCGATCACCTGCTGCACCGCCAGCGCCGCGGCGCACGCCACCGGATGCCCCGGTAGGTGTGCCCGTGCTGGAAGAAGCCGGAGCCGCGCGTCATCGCCTGCACGATCCGCTCCTGCGCCAGCACGGCGCCGATCGGCTGGTAGCCGCCCCCCGTGCCTTGGCCACCACCAGCAGGTCGGGCACCACGCCCTCGGCCTCGCACGCATGCAGCGCGCCGGTGCGGCCCATGCCGCACATCACCTCGTCGAGGATCAGCAGCACGCCATGGCGGTCGCAGACTTCGCGCACGGCGCGCAGGTAGCCGGGCACCGGCACCAGCACGCCGGCGGTCGCGCCGCCCACCGTTTCCGCGACGAAGGCGATCACCTTGTCGGCGCCGAGAATCTGGATTTCGGCTTCCAGCTCGCGCGCCAGCCGCAGGCCGTACTGCTCGTTGGTCTCGTCGTTGCGCTGCTCGCGGTACGGTAGCAGGCCGACACGTGCGTCACCGGCATCAGCAGCGGCGCGAACGGCTCGCGCCGCCAGGCATTGCCGCCCACCGCCAGCGCGCCGAGCGTGTTGCCGTGGTAACTCTGCTTGCGGGCGATGAAGTGGGTGCGCTGCGGTTGCCCGATCTCCGGGAAGTACTGGCGCGCCATCTTCAGCGCGGCTTCCACCGCCTCGGAACCGCCGCTGACGAAGTACACGTGGCTGGTGCCGGCCGGGCCCGTCGCCACGAGCTGCCGCGCCAGTTCCTCGGCCACCTCGGTGGTGAAGAAGCTGGTGTGGGCATAGGCGAGCTGGTCGATCTGCCGGTGCATCGCCGCCAGCACGTCGGGGTGCGCGTGGCCGAGGCAGGACACCGCCGCGCCGCCCGAGGCATCGAGGTAGCGCCGGCCGTCGCTGTCGTGGATCCACATGCCCTCGGCGCCGACGGCGGTCGGCGGCAGATGGTGCAAATGCCGGTGGAGAACCCGGGTCCCGCTGCTGCTCATGTCGAACGCTCCTTTGCAGCGCGCCAGTGTACGCACGGACGGGCTGCGTGTCGGATACCGCTGACCCGTGGATGTGCCGCGCACTGTCACGCCGCCTTCATGGTCGCTGCGCATACTCCGGGCACTGCTGTCACACCACCAGAACAAGCGAAGCAGTCAGGGAGCCAGGAAAGTAGTACAGGAAACAAGAACGATGATCGAGACCAGAACCATGTCGATGCTGCAGCGGGTGCCCGTGATCCTCGCCGTCACGGCGAACTCTTACGGGCTGTCGCTGGAGCCGCGCGACGCGCGCCGGCCGCGTGCCTCGGATTGCCAGCGCCACCGCCGCGTCAAGGCGGCCGCCGAAGGCAAGCCGATGGCCCAGCGTTGAGAAGATCGAAGGCGTCAGGGAAGAAGCAGTAGCAGTCAGAACAAAGACAGGCAGGAACGGCCGCCCTCGGGCGGCCGTTTCCTTTGGTGAATACGAAAGTATCGGACGGAGGCTTCCTACTGTCGCTCAGGACCTCTGCTCTCTTTTCCACCACGATCGCCCGCCTACAAACGGAAGCTATCCGTTACGACCGCTGGTGAACTCCCATGATGAAGCTGTATCGCTCCGTGCTTGCGCTGCTGGCGAGCGCCCTGTTCGCATTCGGCGCCGCTCCCGCGCACGCCCGGGAGGCGCCGCCGAAGGTGCTCGCCCTCTACGACGCCCCAAGTGGCACGGAGTGGGACAAGCTGGGCTTCGCCTACGCGATCATGCTGCGCAACCTGCTGGGCCACTTCGACGCGCAGGTCGACCTGCAGCCGGTACAGAAATACACGGCAGGTAAGGTGAACGACTATGCGGCCACCTTCTACCTCGGCGCGGCCTACGACCATCCGCTGCCGCCCGCCTTCCCGGCCGACGCGGCGACCACCAGCAAGACGGTCGTCTGGTTCAAGTACAACCTGTGGCAGCTGGCGTGGAACCCCGCGTACAACTTCACCGCCACCACCGGCATCGAGTTCAAGGGCCTGCGCGGGCTGAACGCCACGCCGACGTCGAAGAACCCCACGCCCGGCTTCTTCGAGTCGGTCCGCTACAAGAATCTCGACTTCCGCAAGTACTACACCTACGACGCCGCGCGCAACATCGTCGCCGCCGATCCGGACATCGGCTGGACCGGCGTGGCCGACGCGGCCAAGGCCCGGTCGTGGTGCCGGTGGTCAACCCCAAGGCCGCGAACGAAAGCGCCCCGTATGTGCTGCGCTCCGGCAACTTCTGGTACGTGGCCGACCTGCCCTTCAGCTTCATCGGCCCGCGTGACCGTTACCCGGTCTTCAGCGACCTGCTGCACGACATGCTGGGGATCAACCACCCGGAAAGCCACAAGGCCCTGTGCGGCTCGAAGACGTCGGCGCGATGGTGTCGGTCAAGGCGATGAAGGACCTGAGCAACTACCTGTCCACCAAGAAGGTGCCTTTCTCGGTGGCCGTGATCCCGCGCTACGTCGATGCCCCGGGCGCGTACAACGGCGGCAAGCGGCAGGAGGTGCACCTGTCGCAGGCGACCAACCTGCGCACCGCGCTGACGTACGCGCGCGGCAAGGGCGGCGAGATGGTGATGCACGGCTTCACCCACCAGTACGGCAAGATGAAGAACCCGCACACCGGCGTGAGCGGCGACGACTACGAGTTCTGGGACATCGTCAACAACAAGCCGGTGGCCGAAGACTCCGCCTCCCGGGTGCAGGGCCGGCTCAACCAGGCCTGGTCGACATGCGCGCGAACGGCCTGAACCCGATCGCGTGGGAAGCGCCGCACTACCACACGTCCGCCATCGCGGCGCGCACGGCGCCGCAGCTGTTCACCACCACCTACCAGCGCGTCGTCTACTACACGGCCGACAAGCCGAACTTCTTCGCGGCGACCGGCAAGGACTACAGCGTGGGGCAGTTCTACCCGTACGTGATCCGCAAGGACCACTACGGGCAGTTCGTGCTGCCGGAGAACCCGGGCAACATCGAGTACGACATCAGCGAGATCGACCCGACCTCCAACTACGACTACACGGCCACCGACGTGATCACGAACGCGAAGTACGCCAAGGCGGTGCGCGACGGGTTCGCCTCGTTCTTCTTCCACCCGTTCTGGCTGGAGCCGGAGCTGGGCACGCCCGGCCTGGCCGACTTCAAGAAGGCGATCGAGGGGATCACGGCGCTCGGCTACACGTGGGTGGCGCCGAGCTCGCTGCGCTGATCCGCCAGATTAAGCAAACCGACTAGGGGAGTAGGCCACCGGCCAGATTGCCGGCGGGTGCGGGCCGGGCGACACTCGGGGCCTACCGAGAACCCCATGCAGACCGCCCTCTCCCACCTTCGCACCTTCAGCCAAGACCTGTCCGACCCGGGCGCCCGGGCCGCGACGAGGAACCGAAGCAGTCGCAGGGCCTGCTGCTGGCGCCGGCGATGTTCTGCGCCGGCATGGCCGCGGCGGCCCCGGCGGCCGCCTTCTTCCTCTTCTGAGCTACTTGCGGTTGCGCTCGCGGGCGCGCCGCACCTGCCGGCTCTCGCCAGCGCGCTTCGCCGATTCCTCCCGTTCACGGCGCTTCGCGCGGTAGCGCCGCGACAGCAGGCGGGCGACGGTGAAGGTGACGGCGGAGGTGAGGACCAGCAGCAGGATGCTGGTGAAATCGGAAGGCATGGCGGGATTGTGCCAGCGCGGTCCCGCTCAGCCGAAGCGCAGCGCCACCACCCCGCACAGGATCGCCGCGGTGCCCAGCGCCCGCCGCACGGTCAGCGCTTCCTTCAGGAACACCACGCCCAGCATCGCCGCGAACAGCACCGAGGTTTCGCGCAGCGCCGCCACCGTCGCCACCGGCGCGCGCGTCATCGCCCACAGCGCGATCCCGTACGAGCCCATGGAGGCCGCCGCGCCGATGGCGGCCACCGGTGCGCGAGCCCGCGCATACGGCCAGGCCACGGCGAAGCCGCGCCGGTGCAGCACCAGCATGGCGAACGGCCAGCCGTCGAGCACGAACAGGGCCGCCAGTACTGCAGGGCGGTGCCGCCGCCCTCCACCGCCTTGCGCACGCCGAGCGCGTCGACCACGGTGTAGATCGCGATGATCACCGCGTTGGCGAGCGCGAAGGCCACGGCGCGCGGCTGGTTGAGCGCCTGCACCGACAGCCCCAGCGCCAGCACGCCCGCGCACACACCGGCGACGCCGGCCCACGACAGCGCGGACAGGTGCTCGCCGACGGTGAGCACCGCCGACAGCGCCACCAGCAGCGGCGCGACGCCCCGCATCAGCGGATAGGTCAGCCCGAGGTCGCCATGGCGGTATGCCTCGGTCAGCGCGATGTAGTAGCCGATGTGGATCGCGACCGAGGTCAGGATCCGGGGGCCGGCGGAAGCCGGCGGCAAGCCGGTGATGAGCACCAGCGGGATCGCCAGCAGTGAACCGAGCAGGTGGATGACGGCGGTGTCCAGCGCCTTGTCGGTGCTGGACTTGACGAGCGCGTGTTCCAGCCGGCGTGCAGCAGGGCGCCGAACAGCACGGCGGCCACCACGACCCGGGACAGGGTCATGCGGCGAGCACGCAGGCGCGGGCGCGGTCCGTAATGCGAAAGTGGTGGGGTGGCGAGGCCTTCGACCTTGGCGAGGTCGTCCCAGACGCGCACGCGCACCGCGTCGGCGGCGCCGGGACGCTGCAGGAATTCATGGGCCTGTTGCGCATCGAACACGCCACCCTGCAACACCAGCGAGCGCTTCGAATCCTCGGACAGCGCGGCGTAGTAGTCGGGACGGGATGCGCACAGGTAGCGCTTGGCATCGACGTGGAAGCGGATCGGCTCCAGCACCCGGGCATCGAACAGGCCGCGCAGGAAGGGTAGCGCCCGATACTGGTGCAGGTCGTCCACGCCCTGCAGCGTGGGGTGGCGCCGAAATCGTGCAGCAGGTGCCCCGTGTCGTGCAGCAAGGCCGCCGTCACCAGGGGCGTCGTCGCCGTCTTCTTCCTCGGCCCGCAGCGCGCACTGCAGCGCGTGCTGCAGTTGCGTGACAGGCTCGCCGGCGTACTGTTCGTCCCCGCGCGCGGCGAACAGCGCTTCGATGTCCGCGAGGCTCAGGCCCATGGCGCGGCCGTGGCGTGGGAATTGCTGGGTAGGCCCCGGACGACGTGCAAGAATAGATGCATCCAGCGATTAGAGCAGCCTTCCAGCCGCCATCAAAGTACAACGAGAGACAACGTCATTGTCCAGTCACCGCCGTCCTGCACCCTGAAAGCTTCCACCCCCTGAGGAGTCTCCGATGCGCCTTCCCCGCCTGCTTGCTTCCGTCCTGCTGATCGCCCTGTCCGCGCTGGCCGGCAGCGCCCTCGCCCAGAAGACCCAGCTGCTGGTCTACACGGCGCTGGAGACCGACCAGCTCAAGGCCTACCAGAAGGCTTCAACAAGGTCCACCCGGACATCGAATTGAAGTGGGTGCGCGACTCCACCGGGGTGATCACCGCCAAGCTGCTGGCCGAGAAGGCCAACCCGCAGGCCGACGCCGTGATGGGCGTGGCCGCCTCCAGCCTCGCGCTGCTGGACAAGCAGGGCATGCTGCACCCGTACGCCCCGCTGAACCTCGACGCCATCATGGCGAACTACCGCGACAAGAAGAAGGTCCCGGCGTGGTGGGGCATGGACGTCTGGGGCGCCACCGTCTGCTTCAACACCGTCGAAGCGCAGAAGCGCAACATCCCCAAGCCTGAGACTGGAAGGACCTGGCGAAGCCGGTCTACAAGGGCCAGATCGTGATGCCCTCCCCCGCTTCGTCGGGCACCGGCTTCTTCGACGTGACCGCCTGGCTCACGCTGTGGGGCGACGACGGCGGCAAGGGCGGCGGCTGGAAGTACATGGACGCCCTGCACGAGAACATCGCGCAGTACACGCACTCGGGCTCCAAGCCCTGCAACATGGCCGCCGCCGGCGAGTACGTCGCCGGCATCTCGTTCGAATACCGCGGCAACGCCAACAAGGCCAAGGGCGCGCCGATCGACCTGGTGTTCCCGAAGGAAGGCCTGGCTGGGACCTGGAAGCTTTCGCCATCCACAAGGGCACGAAGAAGCTGGCCGCCGCGCAGAAGCTGGCCGACTGGGCTTCGAGCAAGGACGCGATGCTGCTGTACGGCAAGAACTTCGCCATCACCGCGCAGCCGGGCGTGGCCGCGCCGCTCGCCAACGTGCCCAAGGACTACGAAGCGCGCCTCGTGAAGATGGACTTCAACTGGGCGGCCGACAACCGCGAACGCATCCTCGGAAGAGTGGACCGGGCGCTACAACACGAAGGTCGAGAAACGGTGATCGGTCCGCGGGAGCCGTTCCTCGCGCTGCGGGGCATCGGCAAGAGCTTCGGCGCGTTCACCGCCCTGCACGACGCCAGCCGGAGATCGCGAAGGGCGAATTCGTCTGCTTCCTCGGCCCCTCGGGCTGCGGCAAGACGACGCTCCTTCGCATCATCGCCGGGCTGGAGGTGCAGAGCGAAGGCGAGGTCTGGCAGGCCGGGCGAGACATCTCGCGCCTGCCGCCGGCCGAGCGCGACTACGGCATCGTGTTCCAGAGCTACGCCCTGTTCCCGAACCTGTCGGTGGCCGACAACGTCGGCTACGGCCTGGTCAACCGCCGGATGCCGCGCGCCGACGTGATGAAGCGCGTGGCCGAACTGCTGCGGCTGGTCGGCTTGCCGGGCACCGAAGCCAAGTACCCCGCGCAGCTGTCCGGCGGCCAGCAGCAGCGCATCGCGCTCGCGCGCGCCATCGCCACCTCGCCCGGCCTGCTGCTGCTCGACGAACCGCTGTCGGCGCTCGACGCGCTCGAGCGCGTGCGCCTGCGGCAGGAACTGCGCGCGCTGCAGCAGGAACTGGGCGTGACCACCATCATGGTGACGCACGACCAGGGAGGAAGCGTTGTCGGTGGCCGACCGCATCGTGGTGATGAACCACGGCGTGATCGAGCAGGTCGGCACGCCGCTGGAGGTGTACCGCGAGCCGGCCTCGCCCTTCGTGGCCGACTTCGTCGGCAAGGTCAACGTGCTGCCCGGCGTCGTCAGCGGCGGCGAGCTGCGGCTCGGCAGCCTGCGCATCCCCTGCGCCGGCGCCGACCGCGAAGCGCGCGCCTACCTGCGCCCCGAAGACGTGCTGGCCCGGCCCATCGCCGACGGCGACAGCCACGTGTTCGACGCCAGCATCGAAAAGATCGAGTTCCTCGGCTCGTACTGCCACGTGCACGTGGCCGCGCCCGCGATCGGGCCGCAGCCGCTCACCGTCTACCTGTCGCTCAACCACCTGAGCGAAGCGTCGCTTGGCGTCGGATCGCCGCTGCGGCTGAAGCTGCTGCCCGAGCGCGTCAAGGTGTTCTGATGGCCGCCGTCCTGCCCGCGCGCCCCGCCGCGCCCGTGCGCCGCGGCGGCGCACCGCAGCGACCACATCGCCGCCGCGGCCCTGTGCCTGGTGCTGCTGCTGCTGGTCGCCTTCCTGGCCCTGCCGCTCGGCGCGATCCTGGTGCAGGCGCTGCAGCGCGACGGCGAGTTCGTGGGGCTGGCCAACTTCATCGCCTACGCCCGGACGCCGGCGCTGCTCGAAAGCCTCTGGAACAGCATCTGGGTGTCGGCGCTCGTCACGGTGATCGCCGTGCCGCTGGCCTTCGCCTTCGCCTACGCGCTCACGCGCACGTGCATGCCCCTGAAGCCGCTGTTCCGCGGCATCACGCTGATCCCGCTGCTGGCGCCTTCGCTGCTGGCCGCCATCTCGCTGATCTACTGGTTCGGCAACCGGGGCGTGCTGAAGGCCGCGATGCAGTCGCTGGGCATCGCCGAGATCTACGGCGCGCCGGGCATCGTGTTCGGCGAATGCTTCGCGGTGTTCCCGCACGCGCTGATGATCCCGGTGACGGCGCTGTCCCTGTCCGACGCACGCCTGTACGAAGCCGCCGATGCCATGGGCACCAGCGCCGTCCGCCGCTTCTTCACGATCACCCTGCCCGGCGCCAAGTACGGCCTGATCTCCGCCGCGCTGGTCACCTTCACGCTGGTGATCACCGACTTCGGCATCCCCAAGGTGATCGGCGGCAACTTCAACGTGCTGGCCACCGACGTGTTCAAGCTGGTGATCGGCCAGCAGGACTTCGCGCGCGGCGCGGTGGTGGCCATCCTGCTGCTGGCCCCCGCGGTGCTGACCTTCGCCGTCGACCACCACGTGAGCCGCCGGCAGACGGCGATGCTCACCGCGCGCGCCGTGCCCTACCGGCCGCGACCCTCGCTGCGCCGGGACGCCGCCTTCACCGCCTACTGCTGCGCGATCGCCTTCCCGGTGCTGGCGATGCTGGGCATGGCGGTGTTCGCCTCGTTCGCCAAGTTCTGGCCCTACCAGCTGACGCCCAGCCTGAACCACTACGTGATGGGCCTCGTCGACGCGGAGGTCGGCACCGCGTTCGTCAACAGCCTGAAGATGGCGGCGGGCACGGCGGTGTTCGGCACGGTGCTGGTGTTCTGCGGCGCCTACCGTCGAGAAGACGCGCGCCTCGCGCACGCTGCGCGGCGGCGTGCGGCTGCTGGCGATGGTGCCCATGGCGGTGCCGGGCCTGGTGCTCGGCCTCGGCTACATCTTCTTCTTCAACGCGCCGGGCAATCCGCTCAACGGGCTGTACCACACCATCGCGCTGCTCACGCTGTGCACCATCGTGCACTTCTACACCACCGGCCACCTGACCGCGGTCACCGCGCTGAAGGCGCTGGACGGCGAGTTCGAGCTCGTGAGCGCGTCGCTGAAGGTGCCCTTCTACAAGACCTTCTGGCGCGTGACGGTGCCGATCTGCGCGCCGGCGCTGGTGGACATCGCGCGCTACTTCTTCGTCAACGCGATGACGACGATCTCGGCCGTGGTCTTCCTGTATTCGCCCGAGACGAAGGTGGCGTCGATCGCGATCCTGAACCTCGACGAGGCCGGCGAGATGGGGGCGGCCGCGGCCATGGCCGTGATGATCGCCGCCGCCTCCGCCGTCGCCACCCTGCTGTTCATGGCGCTGGCCCGCTTCACCGAGCGCCGCACCCGGGCCGGCGCACCACCACCCGATGAGAGACGAGACATGGACAGAGACAGCATCCTCCTGACCCCCGGCCCGCTGACCACCACGCTGCGCACCAAGCTCGCGATGCTGCGCGACTGGGGTTCGTGGGACGCCGACTTCAACGCCGTGACCGCGCGCGTGCGCGCCAGCCTGTTGAAGATCGTGCACGGCGAGGACACGCACGTGGTCGTGCCCCTGCAGGGCAGCGGCACGTTCAGCGTCGAAGCCGCGGTGGCTACCGTGGTGCCGCGCGACGGCCATGTGCTGGTGCTGGACAACGGCGCGTACTGCAAGCGCGCCGCGCGGCTGGCGACGATGATGGGCCGCACCTGCACCATCCTGCCGTTCGACGATTCGGCGCCGGTCGATCCGCAGGCCGTCGAGGCCGCGCTGGCCCAGACCCCGGCATCACGCACGTGATCCTGGTGCACTGCGAGACGGGCGCCGGCGTGCTGAACCCCCTGCCGCAGGTGGCCGACGTCTGCGCGCGCCGCGGCAAGGGCCTGATCGTCGATGCCATGAGCTCGTTCGGCGCGCTGCCGATCGACGCGCGCGAGGTCAAGTTCGACGCGCTGATCGCCGCCAGCGGCAAGTGCCTCGAAGGCGTGCCCGGCATGGGCTTCGTGTTCATCCGCAAGGCGATCCTCGACGGCTGCGCCGGCCGCAGCATGTCGCTGGCGATGGACCTGCACGACCAGTACGTCTACATGGAGAAGACCGGGCAGTGGCGCTTCACGCCCCCTACGCACGTGGTCGTCGCGCTGGCCGAAGCCATCGCGCAGTTCGAGGCCGAAGGCGGCCAGCCGGCCCGCCTCGCGCGCTACACTGACAACTGCCGCACGCTGGTCGACGGCATGGCGGCGCTGGGCTTCCAGCCCTTCCTGCCGCCGGAGATCCGGCGCCGATCATCGTCACCTTCCACGCGCCCGGCGCGGCGGGCTACGACTTCAAGACCTTCTATGCCGCCGCCAAGGCGCACGGCTTCCTGCTCTATCCCGGCAAGCTGACGCAGGTGGAAACCTTCCGGGTGGGCTGCATCGGCGCCATCGGCACGCTGGAGATCCGGCAGGCGGTGCATGCCGTCTCGATGGCGCTGAAGGACCTCGGCCTGCCCTCCGGCGAGCCGGCTCACAGCCCGCGCTGAACCAGCATCAGGGCGGCGTCGACGGTGAATGCATCGGCCTGCAGGCGCCGCATCACTTCGCCGGCGGGCATGCGGCGGAATTCCTCGACTTCGCCGTCGCGGTTCACCGGCACCACGCCGTGGGGCACCATGCAGTCGTACCGGGTGAGCCGCTCGACGATGTAGCCGGCGGGCAGCGTGGCGCTCGGACGCTGCGTGGTCACCGTGCCACCCAGCCGCACGTCGCGCAGTTGCCCCAGTCCAGCCAGCCTCTTCCTGCGTCTCGCGTTGCAGGGCGCTGGCTGCCGTCTCGCCCGCCGGCACCATGCCGCCCACGAGCGTGTCCCACAGGCCGGGGTCGTCGGGCTTGGTGAGCGCCCGCCGCTGCAGCCAGTGGCCGCCCTGCGCATCGACACCCAGCAGGTGCACCGCATGCGTCGCGATCCCCAGCAGGCGCGTGACGCCGCGTTCGACCGTGCCGAGCGTGTGGCCCGCCGGGTCCGTCACCGCGAGCTGCTCGTCGCGCCACGCGTGCACCCGGCCCGCCGCGCGCAGCGCATCGGCGATGCGTGCCAGCGCCGGCGTCGCCTCGCCCGTCACCTCCCAACCCTCGCCCTGCTCGCGCAAGGCGTCCGGCAGCTGCAGGCCGGCCAGCAGGCCGGGCTCGACCGAGCCGATGGTGCGCCCGGACCAGGTGAGCGGCACGCGAGGCCGCCGCGGCGGCTGTCGGCCGCGGGCGGCCAGCACTGCAGCCAGTGAGGGTCGAATTCCATGCGGCGGATTATGTTGCCGCGCGCCGTAGTGCCATCGCATTAGGCGTGCCGCCCAAGCCACCTTAGGCGGTTCGCGCCTTGCGGCGAGCCGGCCCGGCGGCAACACTTGCCGGCTCCCCATGCATTCCCCCGAAGCCCATTCGCTGCTGCTCGACCGGCTGTCCGAGCGCCTGCAAGGCACGCCCGAACTCTGGCGCGAGGTGTTCCTCGGCAACACCTTCGCCGACATCCGGTTCGAGGAGCGCACGCTCACGCTGTTGTGGACCGATGCCCCCGCGTGCTGGAGCGCCGGCGAGCTGGTGGTGCTCGCGTCGCGCTACGACGGCCGCACCGAGCAGGTCGATGCCGACGCGGCACTGCTCACCTTCGAGGGCCCCGAGCCCGCGCTTCGCGCCGCCAAGGCGCTGCAGGCGCTGGCCGCTTCCACGCCGGTCACCTGCCTCGTCAGCACGAAGAGCTGCGCGCTGGCGTGGTTCGCCGTCGACGGCCAGCCGCGCCGGGTCCTGCTGCCGCCGCGCGTGCTAGTGGAAGGACAGGAGCATCCGGCGCCGGCAGCGCAGGCAGACGTACAGCCGGCGGCTGCGGAACAGGCGCATCCACCAGGAGCGCTGCATCCGCACGTGATGGGCCCGGCCGCAATCGCAGGCGCGAAACCTCACCGGCCGGTCTGACCCAGCTCGCGGCTCAGGTGCAGCCGCACCGGCGCCATGTCGGACAGCACGGGAACCCCGGCCACCGCGGCCACGACCGTGCGCAGCGGCGCCTGCACCAGGTGATCGCCGTCGGGCGTGTCGAGCAGCAGGCCGGCGATCACCGCCGCGGCGAGCGCCACGCCGCAGGTGGCGCGCGCCCCGAACCGGGACACCGCGGGCTTGCGGGCGCGGCGCCGCGGCGCGCGACGGGCATGCAGCGCCACGGGCGCCGCGGACGCGGCCGCCGGCGCAGCGGGCGCGTCCGGCAACGCGGGGGACCCGAGCACCTCGCTCGCGCGGTTGATGCGCGCCGCGGTGCCCTCCGGCCACTGCAGGCCGATGGCCGCGGCGCGGTCGGGATGCGTCAGGCGCGCCAGCAGCCGGTAGCGGTCCTTGAGGTCGGTGAGGTCGTCGCCCGGGCGGTAGCCGAAGACGGCGTGCGCATCGGCATCGGGATACAGCAAGGCGACCCGGACGAAGAACAGCGCGGCGGCGCGCACCGCTGCGTCCTGCTCGCGCGCCGTGGCGGCGATGGCGAGGATCGCGGGGACCGATGCGAACAGCAGCGCCGGCTCGCGGGCCTGCACCGGCCAGCGGCCCGGGGCCCGCGCGAAGGCGAGCAGCTCCGCATGCAACGTGGCGCTCGCTACGGCCGGCGCCTTCATCGTCTCTTCCATGCGTCGATTATGGGAAGAGGACGACGGGAGGCGGCGCGGGCGTCAGGATTTCCGAAGGCGCGCGCCGCCGAAAAACAAAAAGCCTCGATCTCTCGAGGCTTTTCATTGCTGGCGCTTGGAGGAGCGAGAGGGATTCGAACCCTCGATGCGGGTTTTTTAGCCCACATACTCCCTTAGCAGGGGAGCACCTTCGGCCACTCGGTCATCGCTCCGGTGCGGGGATTATGCCCCAAACTCGCCCGGTTTCAGCCGACCGGCTGGTCCAGTCGAAGGCGCGGTGCAGCGCGCGGACGGCCAGTTCCATGTACTTCTCGTCGATCACGACGGAGGTCTTGATCTCGCTGGTGGAGATCATCTGGATGTTGATGCCCTCTTCCGACAGCGCGCGGAACATCTTGCTGGCGATGCCCACGTGGCTGCGCATGCCGATGCCGACGATGCTCACCTTGCAGATGCGCGTGTCGCCCTCGACGCGGTCGGTGCCCAGCGTCGGCACGACCTTCGCCTTGAGCACGTCGACGGTGCGCGCGTAGTCGTTGCGGTGCACGGTGAAGCTGAAGTCGGTCTTGCCGTCGTGCGAGACGTTCTGGATGATGACGTCGACCTCGATGTTGGCGTCGGCCACGGCGCCCGGGATCTGGTACGCGATGCCGGGACGGTCGGGCACGCCCAGATCGAAATCTTGGCTTCGTCGCGGTTGAAAGCGATGCCGGAAACGACGGCTTGTTCCATTTTCTCGTCTTCCTCAAAAGTGATCAGCGTGCCGGAGGCGGCTTCTTCCGCGATGGGGATGTCCCACGGGGTGAAGCTCGAGAGCACGCGCAGCGGCACCGGGTACTTGCCGGCGAATTCGACGGAGCGGATCTGCAGGACCTTGGAGCCCATCGACGCCATCTCCAGCATTTCCTCGAAGCTCACCGTGGTGAGGCGGCGGGCATCAGGGACCACGCGCGGGTCGGTCGTGTAGACGCCGTCCACGTCGGTGTAGATCAGGCATTCGGCCGCCTTCAGCGCGGCCGCCACGGCCACCGCCGAGGTGTCGCTGCCGCCGCGGCCGAGCGTGGTGATGTGGCCCAGGTCGTCGATGCCCCGGAAGCCGGTGATGATGACGACCTTGCCGGCGTCGAGCTCCGCGCGCACGCGCTTGTCGTCGATCGATTCGATGCGGGCCTTGGTGTAGGCGCTGTTGGTACGCACCGGCACCTGCCAGCCCGCCAGGCTGACCGCGGGGCAGCCTTCCGCCTGCAGCGCGAGCGCCAGCAGGCCGACGGACACCTGCTCGCCGGTGGAGGCCAGCATGTCGAGCTCGCGGTGAACGGCGTCGTCGGCCTTGGCCGGCGCGACTTCCTTGGCAAGGCCGAGCAGGCGGTTGGTTTCGCCGCTCATGGCGCTGGGCACCACCACCATCTGGTGGCCGGCGCGCGCCCACTTGGCGACGCGCTTGGCGACGTTGCGGATGCGCTCGGTCGAGCCCATCGACGTGCCGCCGTATTTGTGAACGATCAATGCCATGGACTGGGGAGAGAAGATTGCTGCGCCGCCAAATGAAAACGTCCGCGCAGGGGCGGACCGTGGCGTGCAGAACTCAGGGATTATACCGAGGCGCCCAGCGGCAGGTACGCCAGCCGCTCTCCCTGCCGCTCCACGAACCCCTCGCCCACCTTGATGCGGATCTTGTGCCCGCGCGTCGTGCAGTCGGCCACCGTCCCAGCAGTTCCTCGAGCTGCGCGGTGCTGGCGAAGGCGCCATGCGCGGAACGCAGCCAGTGCCGCAGCACGTTGCCTTGCCGCGCCCGCGCCAGTTGCTGCAGCGCCGTGATCGCCGGCACGCCGCCCATGCGCGCGAGGTCCTCCGCCGCGACGCCTTCGAGCAGGTCCTGCGCCCGCGCCGCATGGCGGGCCGAACGCGCGAACGTCTCACGGTAGTGCGGAAAGGCCTCCTCCAGCGCAGGCAGCAGCAGGTGCCGGATGCGGTTGCGCGTGAACGCGATGTCGGCGTTGGTCGGGTCTTCGACGACGGCGATGCCATGTTCGGCGACCCACTCGCGGATCACCTTCGCACCCAGCGCCAGCAGCGGCCGCACGAAGGGCACGCCGTCGCGCTGGAACACCGGCGGCATCGCGGCGAGCCCCGGCAGCCCCGCGCCGCGGCTCAGGGCCAGCAGCAAGGTCTCGACCGGTCGTCGGCATGCTGGCCGAGCAGCACCGCCTGCAAGCCGGCGTCACGCGCGCCGCGCGCCAGCGCCGCGTAGCGCGCGATGCGCGCGGCGTCTTCCGGGCTCTCGCCGGGCGCGTTGCGCGCGTGCACGCGCCGCACCTGCAAGGGCACGCCGATGGCCGGGCAGACGTCGCGGCAATGCTGCTCGAAGGCGTCCGCCGCATCCTGCAGCCCATGGTGGACGTGGATGGCGTGCACCGCCCCGGCCACCTTTCGGCGGCGGCCAGCAGCAAGACGGTGGAATCGGCGCCGCCGCTGAAGGCGACGGCCGGGGGCAGCGGCAACTGCAGGCCGGCGAGCGCGAAGCGCGCCGGGTTGCCGGGGAACCTCAGGCAGCGTCGGCCTTGGTGTCGGTGAAGCGGCCATAGCTTTGCAGCCGCTCGTAGCGCCGGTCCAGCAATTCGCGCACCTTCAGGTCGGCGAGCTGGCGCCAGGCATCGTTCAGCGCGCGCTTGAGGAAAGCGGCCATCTGCTTGTGGTCGCGGTGCGCGCCGCCCACCGGCTCGTTGACGATCTTGTCGACCAGGCCCAGCGCCTTCAGGCGGTGCGCCGTGATGCCCATGGCATCGGCGGCATCCTGCGCCTTCTCGCTCGTCTTCCAGAGGATCGACGCGCAGCCCTCGGGGCTGATGACGGAATACACCGCGTACTGCAGCATCAGCACCGGTCGGCCACCGAGATCGCCAGCGCGCCGCCGGAGCCGCCTTCGCCGATGACCGTGGTGATGATCGGCACTTCGAGCTGCGCCATCTCGTAGATGTTGCGGCCGATGGCTTCGGACTGGCTGCGTTCCTCGGCATCGATGCCGGGGTACGCGCCGGGCGTGTCGACGAAGGTGAACACCGGCAGCTTGAACTTCTCGGCGGTCTTCATCAGCCGCAGCGCCTTGCGGTAGCCCTCGGGCCGGCTCATGCCGAAGTTGCGCAGGCCGCGCTCCTTGGTGTCGCGCCCCTTCTGGTGGCCCAGCACCATGCAGGCGTTGCCGTTGAAGCGCGCCAGGCCGCCCACGATCGACTGGTCGTCCGCGAAGTGGCGGTCGCCGTGCATCTCGACGAAATCGGTGAAGATCTCGTTGATGTAGTCGAGCGTGTAGGGCCGCTCCGGGTGGCGCGCGATCTTGGTGATCTGCCACGGCGTGAGCTGGCTGTAGATGTCCTTGGTGAGCTGCTGGCTCTTCTTGCCCAGCTGGTCGATCTCGTCGGAGATGTCGACCGCCGATTCCGTCTGCACGTAGCGCAATTCCTCGATCTTGGTCTCGAGTTCCGCGATCGGCTGCTCGAAGTCCAGAAACGTTCTTTTCGCCAAGCGAAGTCTCCTCGTAGTGCCCGCGTTGCTGCCGGGCTAGTAGGCCACCGGCAGCGGGTCGAGCGATCTCCAAATATACCAAGTGGCGACGCTGCAATACGGGTTCCGGCGGCGGCCACCTCCCGCGCGTCGCTGCGGCTGACCGGGTCGCCCGAGAAATAGTTCTTGCTGATGCCGGTGATCAGGCCGACGTCGTCGAGCGGCAGCACGTTGGGCCGCATGAGATGGAAGATGAGGAACATCTCGGCCGTCCAGCGGCCGATGCCGCGGATGCCGACCAGCTCGGCAATGATGTCCTCGTCCGGCATGGCGAGCCAGGCATCGACGTGGATCGCGCCCGAATCGAAGTGCAGCGCCAGTCGACCAGTACTCGATCTTGCGCGCCGACAGCCCGGCGCCGCGCATGTCGTCGACCTTGAGCTTGAGCACGTTGGCAGGTGTCATGCGGCGCGGCAGACCAGCGAACTTGTCCCATACACTCTGCGCCGCCTTCACCGAGATCTGCTGGCCGACGATGCTGCGCGCCAGCGTGGTGAAGGCGTCGCCGCGCGACTGCAGGCAGGCGGTGCCGAACTGCGGGATCAGCCGCTTCATCACGCGGTCGCGCCGGGTGAGGTACTTGCGCGCCTCGTCCCAGTACTCGGGCGTGACCAGGCCGCCCGGCGCCGCGGCTGCCGGACTCACTGTGCGGCCTCCCGTGGTGCCGGTGGCGGCGTCCTTCAGCACGATGCCCTGCGCCAGCAGCTCCCGGCGGATGGCGTCGGCGGCGGCGAAGTCCTTCGCCTTCTTGGCGGCGGCGCGCGCCTCGATGCGTTCGAGGATGGTCGCTTCGTCGAGCGTGGCGCCGGCGCGCAGGAAGGCCTTCGGGTCGCCCTGCAGGAGGTTCAGCGTCGCGCCCAGCGCCTTCAGCAGGCCGGCCCGTTCGGCCGAGCGCGTGCGGTTGACCTCGGCGGCGAGCTCGAACAGCACCGCCACCGCTTCGGGCGTGGCGAAGTCGTTGTCCATGGCCGCCTTGAAGCGGGCCGCGTGCGGATCGTTCCAGTCGACGGTGACTGCGGCGGGCGCGACGAGGTCGAGCGCGGTGTACAGGCGCTTGAGCGAACCGCGCGCGTCGTCGAGGTGCACGTCGCTGTAGTTGAGCGGGCTGCGGTAGTGCGCCCGGACGATGAAGAAGCGCAGCGTCTCGGCGTCGAACTTGCCCAGCACCTCGCGGATGGTGAAGAAGTTGCCGAGCGACTTCGACATCTTCTCGTTGTCGATGTTGACGAAGCCGTTGTGCATCCACACCTTCGCCAGCGGCACGCCGTTGGCGCCTTCGCTCTGGGCGATCTCGTTCTCGTGGTGCGGGAACTGCAGGTCGGCGCCGCCGCCGTGGATGTCGAAGGTTTCGCCGAGCAGCTCGCAAGACATCGCGGAGCATTCGATGTGCCAGCCCGGGCGGCCCTTGCCGTACGCGCCGTCCCATTGCGCTTCGGCCGGTTCGTCGGGCTTGGCAGCCTTCCAGAGCACGAAGTCGAGCGGGTCGTCCTTGCCATCGAGCACGGCGACGCGCTCGCCGGCATGCAGTTCGTCGAGCGACTTGCCCGAGAGCTTGCCGTAGCCCGGGAAGCGGCGCACCGCGTAGTTGACGTCGCCGCCCGCGCGGTACGCAAGGCCTTTGTCTTCGAGCTTGCGCACGATGTCCAGCATCTGCGGCACGTAGTCGGTGGCGCGCGGCTCGTGGTCGGGGCGCGCGACGCCGAGGGCGTCGAAGTCGCGGTGCATCTCGCCGATCATGCGGTCGGTCAGCGAGCGCACCGTCTCGCCGTTCTCGACCGAGCGGCGGATGATCTTGTCTTCGATGTCCGTGATGTTTCGCACGAACGTCACGCGCAGGCCCGAAGTCTTCAGCCAGCGCTGCACCACGTCGAACGCCACGTAGGCGCGGGCATGCCCCACGTGGCACAGGTCGTACACGGTCACGCCGCACACGTACATGCGCACGTGTCCCGGCTCCAGCGGTGAAAAGTCCTCCAATGCACGCGTCAGCGTGTTGTAGATACGCAAGCTCATTGGGTCAGGTCAGGGCGCCGCGGCGCGTGTCTGCAAGGCGGCGCTGGCGGTGGCTGGCGCGGGCCGATTGTTGTTGTCGAAGGACGAAACTGTGCCGTGGGCGCGGCCCCCGCTACAATCCGCACGCAGTATATAGCCCCGTTCGAGGGCTTGTCACACGCGTTGGAGTCAAGAGGCCTTATGTCGGTTGCGCGCAAGAATCTTCCCCGAAACCTCGGCCTCGCCGTGCTCACGGCCGCCCTGCTGGCCGCCGGCAGCCTGGCGCGCGCCGACGAATACGGCGACGTCAACCAGCTGCTCCGCTCGGGCCGCCTGCCCGAGGCGCTCGCCAAGGCCGACCAGTACCTCGCCGGCAAGCCCAAGGACCCGCAGATGCGCTTCCTCAAGGGCGTGATCCAGACCGAGTCGGGCAAGGCCCCGGACGCCATCACCACCTTCACGCGGCTGACGGAAGACTATCCCGAACTGCCGGAGCCGTACAACAACCTCGCCGTGCTGTACGCCGGCCAGGCCCAGTTCGACAAGGCGCGCGCCGCCCTCGAAATGGCGATCCGCACCAATCCCAGCTACGCCACGGCGCACGAGAACCTCGGCGACGTGTACGCCAAGCTCGCCAGCCAGGCCTACAGCCGCGCGCTGCAGCTCGACTCCGGCAACACCGCCGTGCAGCCCAAGCTGGCCCTGATCCGCGAGCTGTTCTCCACCGGCCCGCGCAACGTCGCTGCGGCCCCCGCGCCGCGTCCGGGCACCACCGTGGCCGCGGCGCCTGCCGCCGCGCGCACGCCGGTCGCCGCGCCCGCTCCGGCGCCCGTCGTCGCGGCCGCTCCGGCACCCGCCCCGACGCCCGCACCGGCCCCGGCCGCGCGCCCGCCCGCCGTGTCGGGCGGCAGCGTCGGCGCTCCCACGCCGGCGCCCGCGCCCGCCGCTGCCGCACCGGCTCCCGCGGCCGCCCCGGCACCGGCCGCCGCGCCCGCGCCGGCCGCGGCCGTCGCCGGCAAGGGCACCGAGAAGGAAGTCGAAGCCGCCGTGCAGGCCTGGGCCGCCGCCCGGGCCGCCAAGGACATGAACGGCTACCTCGCCGCCTACGGCCCGGCCTTCGACCCGCCGGGCAACCAGACCCGCAAGGCCTGGAGGACGAGCGCCGCGCCCGCATCGTCGGCAAATCGAAGATCACCGTGCGCGTGAGCGACATGGACGTCAACGTGAACGGCGGCAAGGCCGTCGCCAAGTTCCGCCAGGCGTACAGCGCCGACAGCCTGAACGTCACCAGCCGCAAGACGCTGGAGCTGGTCAAGACCGGCGACCGCTGGAGCATCGTGCGCGAAAGCACGGGCGGCTGACGTCGGGGGCCACCCCGCCCGGACCAAGGTTGTGCAGTTGAACCTTTCCCCAGCCTTCCACCGCGGCAGCCGGATCCTGCTGGCGCTCTGCTGCGCCGGCGCGCTGCTGCAGCCGGCATTCGCCGCCAGGCCCGTGCCGCGCAAGCCGGCGCCCGCCGCGCCGCAGCCGGTGCGCGACGGCGAGGCCGAAGCCCGCCTGATCGAGATCTACAAGCTGATCGGCCAGGCCAAGGCGCGCGCCGCGCTCGAAAAGGCCGAAACGCTGGTGCGCGACCATCCCAACTTCCAGCTCGCGCAACTGGTCTACGGCGACCTGCTGACGGCGCAGCGCGGCCCGGTGCGCGCCTTCGGCGACGTGCCCGACGCCTCCGCGCAATCGGCCCCGCAGTTGCTCGCAGAGTTGCGCGAAGAGTCGCAGCTGCGCATCCGCGCGCTGCGCGAGCGGCCGCCGGCCGGCGCCATTCCCGCGCAGTTCCTGCAGCTCTCGCCGAAGAACCGGCACGCGATCGCCATCGACACCTCGCGCGCGCGGCTGTACCTGTTCGAGAACAAGCCCGAAGGCCTCAAGCTCGTGGCCGACTACTACATCTCGGTGGGCAAGTCGGGCATCGAGAAGGCCGTCGAAGGCGACCTGCGCACGCCGCTGGGCGTCTACTACATCACCAGCAACCTCGACCCGAAGTCGCTCAAGGACTTCTACGGCGCGGGCGCCCTGCCGATCAACTACCCGAACCCGTACGACGCCCGCCGCGGCAAGACCGGCAGCGGCATCTGGCTGCATGGCACGCCGCCCGGCCAGTTCTCGCGCGCGCCCAAGGCCACCGACGGCTGCGTGGTGCTGGCCAACCCCGACCTGCTGCGCATCGTCAAGACGGTCGAGACGCGGACCACGCCGGTGGTGATCGCCAACAGCCTCAAGTGGGTGGCGCCCGCGTCGGTGCAGCCGGACACCAAGCGCTTCGCCGAAGTGCTGCAATCGTGGCGCCACGCCAAGACTTCCGGCGACGTGCAGCGCATCCTCGGCTTCTACACGCACGACTTCAGCTTCAACGGCAAGCCGCTCGCCGCCCGGGAGCCGCTGCTCAAGGTCGAGCTCGGCCGCGCGCGCGGCCGCGACATCGAACTGAAGGACGTTTCCTTCCTGCGCTGGACCGACAGCGGCGAGACCATGGTGGTAACCTTCGGCGAGGTGGCCGCGGGCGCCCGCACCGGCCCCGTCAAGCGCCAGTACTGGATGCGCCAGGGGAACGCAGTGGAAGATCTTCTACGAAGGAGTGATCGGTTGAACGCCTCGATGACGCGCCGCCTGGCGACCGCCCTTGTCCCGGGCGCCGCCCTCGCCGGCACCTCCCGGGCGGCCACGGCCCCGCGCGTGAAGTTCGCCACCAGCGCGGGCGACATCGTGGTCGAGGTCTATCCCGACAAGGCGCCCCGCACGGTCGAGAACTTCCTGCAGTACGTGCGCGACAAGCACTACGACGGCACGATCTTCCACCGCGTCATCCCCAACTTCATGGTGCAGGGCGGCGGCTTCGACCAGAACATGGTCGAGAAGGACACGCGCCCGCCGGTGCAGCACGAAGGCCGGCAGGCGCTGGCCGGCGGCCTGCGCAACCAGTCGGCTACCTCGCCATGGCGCGGACCAACAATCCCAATTCGGCCAGCTCGCAGTTCTTCATCAACGTGAAGGACAACGCTTTCCTCGACCCCGTCGCCATCCCGCCCGGCGACCCCGTGCCGCGCTTCGAGTACCGGGGCCGCGTCTACGAGAACGTGGAACGCAGGCAACTCGAGAACGCCACCCAGCTGTTCGGCTACACCGTGTTCGGCAAGGTGGTCGGCGGCATGGACGTCGTCAACAAGATCACCACCGTGCCGACCGGAAAGCACGGCATGCACGGCGACGTGCCGAAGACCCCCGTGGTCATCCTCTCGGCGACGCTCGTCCCCAACTGAAAGGTTTTTTGCCATGAATCCCGTGGTGCAACTCCACATCGCCGGCCATGGCGTCGTCACGCTCGAACTCGACGAAGCCAAGGCCCCCAAGACCGTCGCCAACTTCCTCGCCTACGTGCAGAAGGGCCACTACGACGGCACCATCTTCCACCGCGTCATCGACGGCTTCATGGTGCAGGGCGGCGGCTTCGCCCCCGGCATGACGCAGAAGGAAACCGACGCCACGATCGAGAACGAGGCCAACAACGGCCTCAAGAACGACCACTACACGGTGGCGATGGCGCGCACGCAGGCGCCCCACTCCGCCTCGGCGCAGTTCTTCATCAACACGGCCGACAACGCCTTCCTGAACCACACGGCGCCCACGGCGTCGGGCTGGGGCTATGCCGTCTTCGGCAAGGTCGTCGAGGGCAAGGAAGTGGTCGACGCCATCGGCAAGGTCAAGACCGGCCGCAAGGGCTTCCATGACGACGTACCGAAGGACGACGTCGTCATCGAGAAGGCCGTCGTCGTCTGACGCCTGCCATGGTGCCCGTGCCGCGCGCGCAGGAACTGCTCGCGCCGCCCGCGTGGCGCACCGTGGAGTGCATCTCCGACCTGCACCTGCAGCCGTCGGCGCCCGCCACCTTCGCGGCGTGGCGCGGCTACATGGAGCGCACGCGGGCCGGTGCCCTGTTCATCCTCGGTGACCTGTTCGAGGCGTGGGTGGGCGACGACGCCGCCGGCGAGCCCGGCTTCGACGCCGACTGCACCGCCATCCTCGCCGCCACCGCGCGGCGCCTGCCCGTCTTCCTGATGCACGGCAACCGCGACTTCCTGATGGGCGCGGGGCTGGCCGCGCAGACCGGGCTCACGCTGCTGGAAGACCCCACTGTGCTGCAGTTCGGCGCGCACCGCTGGCTGCTCACGCACGGCGACGCGCTGTGCCCGGAGGACACCGACTACCTCGTGTTCCGCGACAAGGTGCGCTCCGCGAAGTGGCAAGGCGACTTCCTCGCCCAGCCGCTCGCGCAGCGGCAGGCGATCGCGCGCGGCCTGCGCAGCGAGAGCGAGGAGCATAAGCGCAGCGACCGCCACTATCCCGATGTCGACACCGAAGCCGCGCTGCAGTGGCTGCGGGACGCCGACGCCGGCGTGATGGTGCATGGCCACACGCACCGCCCCGCCGAACACGCGCTCGACGCCACGCACCGCCGCATCGTGCTGAGCGACTGGGACGCCGCCGCGCAGCCGCCGCGGCTGGAAGTGCTGCGCCTGCAGCGCGACGGCATGGCCGAGCGCCTGCCCCTGCCCTGATGTTCGGCTGGCTGCGAGCGCGGCGCAGCGCACCGGAGATTCCGGCGGCGTTGTGGGCCGCCACGCTGCAGGCCTATCCGTTCTTGGCCGACCGGCCCGCTGCCGACATCGCGCGCCTGCGCGAACTGGCCGCCGCCTTCCTCGCGCGCAAGGAATTCCACGGCGCCGGCGGCCTTGCCATCACCGACGCCATGGCGCTGGCCATCGCCGCGCAGGCCGTGCTGCCGGTGCTGCACCCGGGCTGGGCTGGTACGACGATTTCGTCGGCATCGTGGTGCACCCGGCGGACGTGGTGGCGCAGCGCACGGTCACGGACGACGACGGCATCGTCCACGAGTACGAAGAGGAACTCGCGGGCGAGGCCATGGAAGGCGGGCCGGTGATGGTGAACTGGCGCGACGTGGCCGAGGCGGGCAGCACGGCCGAGGCCGGCTACAACGTGGTGATCCACGAGTTCGTCCACAAGATCGACATGCGCGACGGCGCGCCCGACGGCTGCCCGCCGTTGCCGTCTTCGCGCCATCGGCGCGAGTGGCTGGCCGTGCTGGAACCGGCATACGCGAAGTTTCGCGAACAGGTGATCGTGGCCGAGCGCTTCGGCGGCGCGATGCCTTGGCTGGACGACTACGGCGCGACGGCCATCGACGAATTCTTCGCCGTGGCTTGCGAGGCCTACTTCGTGAACCGGGGCAGGTTCGGCGAGGAGTTTCCGGAACTGGTGACGCTGTTCGACGGGTTCTTCGGCGGAGGCTGAAGCGGTGCGCAAGCTGCGCCTGCACACCCTACGTACTTGACTCTTCGCAGGGTGTGCACGCTTGCGTGCGCACCATGCGGCCTCAGCCCTTCAGCAACGCCTTCAACGCGTTCTGCAGCCGCCGCGCCGCACCCGCGTCGTACGCCGTCGCCAGCACCTTCGCCACGTCCGCGCCCCGGGTCTCCTGCGGCGACGGGTCGTGGCGCTTGGTCAGCAAGGTCAGCTGCAGCATGCGCCGCGCCGAGATCTGCTCCGCCGGCGTCGGGACGTCGGCGGCGATCTCCAGCCGCAGCAGCGTTTCGGCCGCATCGCCCTTGGGCGCACCGGAGAGCGCCTGCGTCCAGCCCCGGCGCACCGCGGGCGACACCACGCGACCCAGTCCTGCACCGTCGGCACCGGTCCGCGGCGCGCTGTTCCCACGCCGTGAGCAACTGCGTCAGCGCTTCGCCGTGGGCCTGCGCCGCCAGCTTGCGCAGCGTCGCCTGCGCGTGCTCGAGCGCATCGCGCTGGGCCCGGAAGGCGGCGTCGCCGAGGCGCGGACCGCGGTCCTCGCGCTCGAAGCGGTCGCCACCGCGGCCACCGAAATCGCCCCGGCCACCGCCGAAGCCGCCGCCACCGAACCCGCCGGGGCCGCCGGGACCTCCGCGGCCGCCGGGCGCCGGGCGGCGCGAATCGAACTTGCCGCCGCGTCCCATCGGAGCCGGCTCGGCACGGCGCGCGCCCGGACGGTCGTCGCCGCTGCGCATCGCCACCACGGGCTTGGGCGGGGCCTTGGGCGCCGGAGCGGGCGCAGCCGGTGCTTCGCCTTCCGCCGCGCCGCCCTCGGCGCCGGCTTCCGCGGCCACGGCCTCGTCCCCGCTCGCGGCTTCCGGCGCGGGTGCCGCAGCGGGCGCCGCGGCCTTGGCTGCTTCTTCGTCGTCACGCGCGCGCATCGCCTGCTCCAGCGCGGCCAGCGCCGCGCGGATCTTCTGGGCGTCGCCGCCGGCGGTGGCTTCTTCCACCGCCTTCGAGGCTTCGAGCACCGCGCGGTCGCGGCCGCTCATGGCGGCGGCGCTCTTCTCGCGCTCGGCCGTCTTGCGGTTGAAGGCGTCGTCGATCGGCTTGCGGAACGCGTCCCACAGCTTCTGCTCGAACTTGCGCTCCAGCGGCACCGTCTGCGCTTCGGCCTGCCAGCGCTGCTGCAGCGCCTTGACGGCGTCGATGCGCAGCATGGGCGCATCGCCCAGCACCTTGGCCTCTTCGATCATCGCGTGGCGGCGATCGACGCTCTCCTTCTGCATGCGGTCCAGCGGCCCGCTGGCCAGCGCCATCGCTTCCTTCCACTGCGGCTGCAGCTCGGCGAAAGCCTTCTCGCTCAGGTGGCCGGCCTCGCGCCAGCGGTCGGAGAACTGGTGCAGGATGCGGTTGAAGCCCTTCCAGTCGCCATCGAGCGCGGTCTGGTTGGCGGCCGCCCAGTCCTTCACCTCCCGGATCAGTGCCAGGCGAGCGGCGCGGTTTTCGGCGGCCTCGGTCTTGACCTTGTCCAGCCACTCCTGCACCACCTTGTAGGCTTCGTTGCAGGCTTCGTCGAAACGCTTCCACAGGCCGTGGTTCGGCGGGCCGCCCCGGTCGACCTGCTTCCACTGGTCGCGCAGGCTGCGCAGCTGCTCCTGCATCTTGCGGCCGCCGAAGCGCGGCTTGCGCGGGCCTTGCGGACGCGGGCCGAGGCCGGGATGGGCGCCGGGCTGCGCCGGGGCGGCAGCAGCTTGCGCCTCCCCGGACGGGCGCTTCCTGCGCAGGCGCCTCTTGCGCGGTCACCTCGGGCTGGGCTGCCGCTTCGACGGGGGCCGCTTCTTCGGCCGGCGCGTCCGGCGCCGCTTGGGCGGCTTCGGGTACAGCGGCTTCCGTGGCCGTGCCTTCGACAGCTTCCGGCTGCGCGACCTGCTCGCCGGCCGGCGCGTCGGCCGCCAAAGCGGCTGCCTCGGGCGCCGCCACCGGATCGGTGCCTTCCAGCGCCTGCGGTGCTTCGGCCGCCGCGCCGCGACGGCGCTTGCCGCCTTCGGGCTTGGGAGCCACGGGCTCGAACAAGGCTTCGGCCTTGGCGACCAGTTCCATGCGCAGCTGGTCGGCGCGCCAACGCTGCCAGCCTTCCATCTCGCCGGCGGCCGACAGCGCGGCATGCGCGCGCGCTTCCAGCTTGTCGTCGATCAGCTTGCCGTGCTCCTTCAGAGCATTGCGCAGCGCCGAAGCCACGCCGGCGGTGGCCTTGCCGTGGCCCTGCGCGATTTCCTGTTCGAGCTTGCCGAGCGTGTCGGTGACGGCCTGGACGGCCTTGGCGCGCACTTCCGGATCGACCGGAGCCTTCGGCGCGCGCGGCGCCTTCTGCGGCGCGGCTTCGGCCGGCAGGCCGCGGGCCTGGCGCAGTTCGTCGGCCCACACGGGCACCGGCGGCAGCGGCGCCGAGGCGTCCTCCGCAGCCGCGATGGCCTGCGACAGCGCGGTCTGGAACGCCTCCCACACCACCTGCAACTGGTTGCGCGAGGCTTCCAGCAGCGGCGGGAAGCGCGCATCCACGCTGGCCCAGTTCGCATCGTCGAGCAGCGATTGCGCCTGCTCCTGCCATTGCGGGACGTCGGTGCGCAGCGCTTCGACGGCCGCCTGCGCGTCGCGCCACGACTTGGTGGAAAGCACCTCGATGCGCTGCGCCAGCAGCACCGCCGCTTCGCGCTGCACCTGCACGCGCGTCTGCAGGTCTTCGATGCCCTTGACGCGGTCGGCCAGCTGCACCTTCACGCCGGCGAGCGGCTCGCGGCTCAGGGGCGCGCCCGCCTTGGCCGCATCGCGCTGCCAGGCCATCGCGTCGGCGACGTTCAGCCGGGGCTGCGCCAGCAGGCCGCGCGCCTTCTCGGCCCATTCGGCGGCGATGATTTCTGGCCCTTGGCGCGCTTGATCTCGTCGAGTTTCTCGCGCAGCGGGCGTGCGGCGCCCTTGTCGCGGGCGCTCAGCTCGCGAAAGACTTCCTGCATCTGCTCGGTGCCGGGCTGGGTGGCGATCCACTCGCGCACGCGGGCGGTGCGCTCCCCGAGGTGGGCGCGGAGAAGGCGCCGCCGGTCAGGGCATCGAGCGACTGGGTGTCTTGGGGTTTGGGAGAGCTCACTGGCGGGGAATTCGTGCGTTGGAAAGGAAAACCCCCAAGGCGGGGGCAAGCCGATATTGTCGCCGCGATTGCGGCGGGCTGGTGACGACGGGCGCGGGAGGCATTTTCCACCCCCAAAGAAAGCCCGGCAAAGGGCCTGAAGCCACTTGCCGGGCTGGGCGGTCGACCCGCGTCGTTCCACCCGGGTTCGCAGCACGGAGGTTCATGTCCGCGTTGCGCCGGAGGCAAAGATTGCCTCCATGGGGGCCGGGGCTGCCACGGGAGTGGCCCTACCGGCTGACGCCCGATCGCTCGGGCCTGTTCAAGGTAGGTCACGCGGCGGGTTTTTGCAAATCGGCTTTTCAATGAGGGCGGCAGCGGCCATTGAGCCCTCTGGCTTGACAGGCCTGCCTCGGCAGCAACCTCGGCGCCGGCGAACGGGCAACCGACGAACGGCACAGCGGCCGCCCGGGGAGTACCCGCTCGCGTGTCAGGCGTGGCTGACACACACCTGCGGCCGATTCCGACCGGCCCGCGGGCATTCCAGCCGCTCTAATGGTTCAGTCTATATGCAACCAAACGTATAACGAATGCGCCAAACATCCTTGACCCGGCATTTGCCGCCCTCCTAGAATCCGCCCCGTTCCCGGCCCAGAGCGTCGGGGACCCCCGAACCCGCTGCCGAACCCGGCTAAGTCGAACCGTGGTGGGCGCCTCCCGCAGGAGGGCCTCCGGTTTCGATGGCGTCCCAATCCAAACGAGGAGCCCGTCGTCGATCGCTGCAACCGCGGCAGGACACGCCGGCTCCGCGCGTAGAAAGGAAGTGCTATGACAGCGCTAGGAAGTATCGCCCGAGGCGTCCAGACCTTCGTCTCCGACGTCGCCCGGGGGCTTCTTCGAAATCACGCACAACGGCATGGCCGTCGTCGGCCTCGGCACGGTCTTCGCCGTGCTGACCCTGCTGGCCCGCCCGGACCTCCAGCAAGCCGGCGAGTCGCAGCTCATGACGTGGCTGCAGGCCCGCCAGCGCAGGCCCTCGGCCTGGTGCCGGAACTGGATGCCATCGATCGCGCCACGGCGCTGAACCCGAAGGACCTGCCGAAACAGCAGGCCGCCGTGGCGTACTGGCTCAGCAAGAAGTACCGCGTCGCGCCCGAGCCCCTCAGCGCGCTCGTCGCCGAAGCTTACGAGATCGGCGAGAAGACCAAGCTGGACCCCACGCTGATCCCGGCGATCATGGCCGTGGAGTCGAGCTTCAACCCGTTCGCCCAGAGCCCGGTCGGCGCCCGGGGCCTGATGCAGGTGATGACGGGGGTGCACAGCGACAAGTACGAGAGCTTCGGCGGCAAGCTGGCCGCCTTCGATCCCGTGACCAACCTGCGGGTCGGCGTCAAGGTGCTGCAGGAATGCATACAGCGCGCCGGCTCGGTGGAAGCCGGGCTGAAGTTCTACGTCGGCGCCGCGCTGCTGCCCGAGGACGGCGGCTATGCCGAGAAGGTGATGGCCGAACACGCCCGCCTGCGCGAAGTGGCTTCCGGCCGCGTCGTGCCGCTGGCCCCGCCCACCCTGCGCGCGGTCGCGCCGTCGAACAACCGCGCCGCCCCGATGCCGATCCCGGTCCCTGCCCCCGAGCAGGAAATGCCGGCCGCCGCGCCGGTCACTTCCTGACCCTGCGCTAAACTAGCGGCGCACGCGACTGGCGATAGGCGCCCCTTCCCCGGGGCGCTGACGTGGAACCACCGCGGGGGCTTCTCGCCCTCGCCCAACCACTGGGAAGCGTGCCGCGGCGCCCGGCGCCGCGTTCCAGCCGTTCGCCTGGGCAGCCCTGCCACGACAGGGACCTTTCGTCCAAGGAACTGCCGCACATGTACCAGCGCAACATCCTCATCGAACAGACCGACCCGGAAATCTGGGCCGCCATCCGTGCCGAGAACCGCCGCCGGGAAGAGCACATCGAGCTGATCGCCAGCGAGAACTACGCTTCCCCCGCCGTGATGGCCGCGCAAGGCACCCAGCTCACCAACAAGTACGCCGAAGGCTACCCGGGCAAGCGCTACTACGGCGGCTGCGAAAACGTCGACGTGGCCGAGCAGCTGGCCATCGACCGCATCAAGCAGCTGTTCGGCGCCGACGCCGCCAACGTGCAGCCGCACTCCGGCGCTCAGGCCAATGAAGCCGTCTTCCCGGGCCTTCCTGAAGCCCGGCGACACGATCATGGGCATGAGCCCGGCCGAAGGCGGCCACCTCACGCACGGCATGCCGCTGAACATGAGCGGCAAGTGGTTCAACGTGGTCTCTTACGGCCTCGACAAGAACGAAGCCATCGACTACGACGCGATGGAACGCAAGGCCCACGAGAGCAAGCCCAAGCTGATCATCGCCGGGGCCTCGGCCTATTCGCTGCGCATCGACTTCGAGCGCTTCGCCAAGGTGGCGAAGGACGTCGGCGCCATCTTCATGGTCGACATGGCGCACTATGCCGGCCTGATCGCCGCGGGCGTGTACCCCAACCCGGTGCCGCACGCCGACGTGGTGACCTCCACCACCCACAAGAGCCTGCGCGGTCCGCGCGGCGGCTTCATCCTGATGAAGCCCCAGCACGAGAAGGCGATCAACAGCGCCATCTTCCCCGGCCTGCAGGGCGGCCCGCTGATGCACGTGATCGCCGCCAAGGCGGTGGCCTTCAAGGAAGCGCTGCAGCCGGAGTTCAAGCTGTACCAGCAGCAGGTGGTGAAGAACGCGCAAGTGGTCGCCGAGACCTTGGTCGAGCGCGGCCTGCGCATCGTCAGCGGCCGCACCGAAAGCCACGTCATGCTGGTCGACCTGCGCTCCAAGGGCATCACCGGCAAGGAAGCCGAGGCCGTGCTGGGCGAAGCCCACATGACCATCAACAAGAACGCGATTCCGAACGACCCGGAAAAGCCGATGGTCACGAGCGGCGTGCGCGTCGGCACCCCGGCCATGACCACGCGCGGCTTCAAGGAGGAGGAAGCGCGGATGACGGCCAACCCGGTGGCCGACGTGCTGGACAAGCCGCGCGACGCGGCCAACATCCGTGCGGTGCGCGAGAAGGTCAACGCCCTCACGCGCCGCTTCCCGGTCTACAAGTAAGCCTGCGATGAAATGCCCTTCTGCAGCCATGCCGACACCCGTGGTGGAGACCCGAATGGCCGAGGACGGGGATTTCATCCGCCGGCGCCGCCAGTGCGCGCACTGCGCCAAGCGCTTCACCACCTACGAGCGGCCCGACCTCACCTTTCCCGTCATCGTCAAGAAGGACGGCCGGCGGATCGACTACGAGCGCGCCAAGCTGCAGGCTTCGATGAACCCGGCGCTGCGCAAGCGCCCGGTGAGCACCGAGCAGATCGACAGCGCCCCGGAGCGCATCGAGGAAAAGCTGCTGAACCCGGGCGTGCGCGAGATCCCGAGTTCGCGCATCGGCGAGCTGGTGATGCGCGAGCTGAAGAAGCTCGACAAGGTGGCCTACGTGCGCTTCGCCAGCGTCTACCGCAGCTTCGAGGACGTCGACGAATTCCGCGCCGTGGTTGACGAGATCAGGAAGTAGCTACACACAGTCCGCGAGCTGCACCTTCTGCACCCGCGGCCGCCCGCCGGCATTGACGATGATCTGGCGGCCCTCCGACTGTTCCAGCGAGGCGCGGCAGACGGTGAACGTGCCCGCCGGAAGGCATTGGACGTCAGCCTGGCGTGCCCGAACGGGCTGTACGACACGTAGCGCGCCAGCGGCGCGTTGGCGGTCAGGCGGTAGCCGGGCGGGATCGGCAGCAGCCGTTCGAGCAGGGGCTCGCCCTCCTCCCGCGTGCCGCTGTTGTTGGCGTCCTCGAACAGGATCCAGCCGCGGTCCCAGTTGCCGGCATCGGTGCAGGCGACGCCGTCGGACGACTTGCACAGCGCCACCCGCCTGTTGCGCTTGATCGCTTCGCTGCGCGCCAGCTGCAGTTGCTGGAGCACGTCGTTGGTGACGGTGCCCGGGCGCTGCGCGTGGATCATGTCGCCGACGTCGGGCGCCGCCATGCCGGCGAGCATGCCGAGGATGGCGAGCGCCACCACGCACTCGAGCAGGTTGAATCCGCGTTGCTTGTCCATGCCCGCACGGTAGGCGCAAGCGCCCGGGCGCGGCGGTGACAACTTGCCGGAGAATGCAGCGGTGGAAAGCACCCCATCCTTCATCGAACAGGCGCTTGCGCTGGCGCGCCGATCCATCGGCGTTTCGGACCCCAACCCGCGCGTGGGCTGCGTGCTGGTGGCGCCGGACGGCCGGCGGTTGCTGGGCACCGGCTTCACGCAGCCCGCCGGCCGCGCACGCCGAAGTGATGGCGCTGCGCGACGCGGCGGCGCGCGGCCACGACGTGCGTGGCGCCACCGCATACGTCACGCTCGAACCTTGCGCGCACCACGGTCGCACCGGCCCCTGCTGCGATGCGCTGGTCGCCGCCGGCATCGGCAAGGTGGTCGCTTCGATGGGAGACCCGAATCCGCTGGTGGGCGGCCGGGCTTCGCGCGGCTGCGGGCCGCCGGCGTCGCTGTGGAGACCGGTCCCGGCGCCGACGCCGCGCACGCACTCAACATCGGGTTCTTCAGCCGCATGGCGCGGGGGCAACCGTGGGTGAGGATGAAGATCGCGGCGTCGCTCGACGGCCAGACGGCGCTGGAGAACGGCCAGAGCCAGTGGATCACCTCGGAAGCCGCGCGCGCCGACGGCAACGCGTGGCGCGCCCGCGCCGGCGCCATCCTGACCGGCATCGGCACCGTGCTGGAAGACAATCCGCGGCTCGACGTGCGGCTTGCGCCGGTGGCCCGCCAGCCGCAGCTGGTCGTGGTCGACAGCCGCCTGCAGACGCCACCGGACGCGGCGCTGTTCCTGCCCGGGCGGCCCGTCCTTGTCTACGCCGCTGAAGCAAAGCCCGACGCCCGGCCGCGCTGGAGGCCCGCGGCGCGACCGTGGTCTTGCTGCCCGGCCCCGGGGGAAAGGTCGACCTGCGCGCGATGGTCATGGACCCGGGCCGGCGCGAGATCAACGAACTGCACGTCGAGGCGGGCTACAAGCTCAACGGCTCGCTGGTGCGGGAGGGCCTGGTCGACGAGTTCCTGCTGTACTTCGCGCGAAACTGCTCGGCGCCGGCCGCGGCATGGCGCACATCGGGCCCCCGGCCGCGCTGGCCGACGGCGTGGCGCTGGAGTTCGCGGACGTGGAACGCGTCGGCCCCGACCTGCGGGTGCGGGCGCGCGTGCCGGGACGCGACCGCTTCGGCCCCGTGTGAAAATCGGGTCATGTTCACCGGCATCATCACGGGCGTCGGCCGCATCGCGGCCATCGCCGACCTCGGCGCCACGGCGCAGCACGGCAAGCGCCTCACCATCGAAACGCCGCCGGGCTACCCGGCCGACGTCGGGCTCGGCGACAGCATCGCCCTCAACGGCGCGTGCATGACCGTGACGACGCTCGATGCCGCCGCATCGCGCTTCACGATCGACATCTCCGCCGAATCGCTGGACAAGACCGCGGGCCTGGCCGAGACCGGCCCCATCAACCTCGAGAAGGCGCTGCGTCCGCAAGACCGCCCGGGCGGCCACCTCGTCTCGGGCCATGTCGACGGCGTCGGCCGCGTGTGCGCATGGAACCCGTCGGTGAAAGCTGGGAGCTGCGCATCCTCGCGCCGCAGGCGCTGGGCAAGTACCTCGCGTACAAGGGCTCGATCACCGTCAACGGCGTGAGCCTCACCGTCAACAGCATCACCGACGTCGAGGCGGGCACGGAGCTGAGCATCAACCTGATCCCGCACACCGTGGAGAACACCGCGCTGCACACGCTGCGCGCGGGCGGCCCGGTCAACCTCGAGATCGACCTGATCGCGCGCTACGTCGAGCGCATGCTGGGCGCGGCGCCGGCGGCGCCGGACCGCTGAGAAACTTCCGGTCTAAGAAGATGCCTTGCGGCGGGGCGGCACATCGCCTAAGCACGCGCCGCCGCGTTCTGGCCTGATAGCGGGTCCCGGCGCCGCCCGCCCGGCGGCGCTTTCCATGGGCCCGGCCGCGCAGGCGGCCCGCCCGCCCGCACCTCCCGCGGGACCCCATCGCCCCCACGCCCAGCCAGCCCTTCGCCCGGCAGCCGGCGCATCGCCATGCCAAACACCTTGAACCGCCGCATCCTCGTGGTGGACGACATGCCGTCCATGCACCAGGACTTCCGCAAGACGCTGTCGGCGCATCGCGCCCCCGAAGACCTGAGCCACTTCGAGGCCGAGCTGTTCGGCGAGGCGGCGACGCCGGTGGACGAAAGCTACGAGGTGGATTCGGCCTACCGGGGCCGCGAGGGGCTGGACATGGTGGTGGCCGCCCTCGCCGCCGGCCGCCCCTACGCCCGGCCTTCATCGACATGCGCATGCCGCCCGGCTGGGACGGCGTGGAGACGATCGAGCGCCTGTGGCAGGTCGACCCGGCGCTGCAGGTGGTGATCTGCACCGCCTACTCCGACCACCCGTGGGAGGAAGTGCTGCAGCGGCTCGACGTGCAGGACCGGCTGCTGGTGGTGAAGAAGCCGTTCGACATGATCGAGGTGGCGCAGCTCGCCCGCACTCACACGGCCAAGTGGACGCTGGCGCGCAACGTCGAGCGGCAGCTGCACCAGCTGGAGGCCACCGTGCAGGAGCGCACCCGCGAACTGCAGGCCGCCAAGGAGGCGGCCGAGCGCGCGAACCGCGCCAAGGACGAATTCCTGACCAACATGAGCCACGAGATCCGCACGCCGATGAACGCGGTGATGGGGCTCTCGTACCTGCTGCTGCAGACCGAGCTGACCGATGCGCAGCGCGACCACCTGCAGAAGCTGCACGCCTCCGGCGACCACCTGATGGGCATCCTGAACGACATCCTCGACTTCGCGCGGGTGGAGTCGGGCCAGCTGCAACTGGAGACCACCCCGTTCACGCTCGCCGCGGTGCTGCAGCGCGTCGAGGACACGCTCTCCGTCAAGGCCGCCGCCAAAGGCCTGGCGCTGGCCATCCACGTCGCGCCCGACGTGCCGCAGCGCCTGGTCGGCGACCCGCTGCGGCTGGCGCAGGTGGTCATGAACTTCACCGGCAACGCGATCAAGTTCACGGCGCGCGGCGCGGTGCGCATCACCGCCGGCGTGCAGTCGCGCGGCAGCGACCACGTGGTGCTGCGGCTGGCGGTCAGCGACACCGGCATCGGCATCAGCGAGGAGCAGCAGAAGCTGCTGTTCACGCGCTTCCAGCAGGCCGACGCCTCCACCACCCGCAAGTTCGGCGGCACCGGCCTGGGCCTGGCGATCTCCCGCCGCCTCGCCACGCTGATGCAGGGCGATGCGGGCGTCGAGAGCGAGCCCGGCCGCGGCAGCACCTTCTGGTTCACCGCGCGCCTGGGGCTGCCGGCCGCCGCGGCGCCGGCCGAGCGCAAGGCGCCCAGCGGCGAGCTCGCCGCGGCGGCGGCCGCGCGCCGCGGAGGTCCGCGCCCGCATCGGCGGGGGCCGCGTGCTGCTGGTGGAGGACAACGAAACCAACCAGGTGATCGCCTGCGCGCTGCTGCGCAAGGTCGGCCTGGTGGTGGACGTGGCGGAAGACGGCCGGCCCGCGCTCGACCGGCTGGAGCGCGAGGCCTACGACGTCGTGCTGATGGATGCGCAGATGCCGGTGCTGGACGGGATGGAGGCCACGCGCCGGCTGCGGCGGCGCGCGGAGCTCGCCGACCTGCCGGTGATCGCCATGACGGCCAGCGTGCTGCCGCTCGACCGGCAGCGCTGCCTGAAGCGGGCATGAACGACTTCATCGCCAAGCCGCTCGACCTGGCGGCGATGTGGAGCGTGCTGCTCGAATGGATCCCGCCGCGGCTGGCGGCGCGCGGCGCCACGCCCCAGACGCCACCGGGGCTTCCCATGCCCAGCACTGAAGTCCTGGCGCGCATGGACAGCACGTTCGCCCACTCCCGGATCGACGCCCGCTGGGTGGCATCGGGCCTGCGCATGCGGGTGCTGCTGCCGCTGGCCCCGGGCCTGCTCGTGCTGGTGGGCGCCATCGGCGCCCTGACGATCCTGGCGCGGATGGACGCCAACCGAACGACGGCGGCCCGCACCGGCGCCTCGGTCGCCAGCCTGCTGGAGGAGCACGCGGAACACGAGGTCCAGACCATGCGCTCGGCGATGGCGTTCATCATGGCCGACGCCGGCCTGGCCGACGCTTTCCGCGCGCGGGACCGCGCCGCCCTCCTGCGGCTGGCCACGCCGATGTACCGGGGCCTGCTGGAGCGCAACCGGATCTCGCATTTCTACTTCCACCTGCCGAACCGGACCAACCTGCTGCGGGTCCACGCGCCCGACCACGACGGCGACCGCATCGACCGCTTCACGCTGCGCGAGGCGGAGCGCACCGGCAAGCCGTTCTGGGCCAACGAACAGGGCCCGCTGGGCAGCTTCACCCTGCGCGTGGTCTATCCGTGGAAGGTCGACGGGCAGCTGATCGGCTACCGGAGCTCGGCGTCGACTTCGAGCACATCGCGGCCGAGATCAAGCAGGGCATCGGCGCCGACATCTACGTCGCCGTCGACAAGGCGCGTTTCGACGCGGGCCGCTGGGCAGCCACCCAGAAGGCCAGCGCGCACCCGATCCCCCGGGACGAATTCCCGAAGGCCATCGTCCTCAGCCGCACCACCGCGAAGGTGCCCGCGCCGGTCGCGGACTACCTGCGCGGCGACGCGGCCGGCAGCGGCGCGAGCAACTTCGAAGGCGTGGACGGCGGGCGGCACCTGCAGGTCTTCAGCATGCCCTACGAGCTCGATGGCAAGCGCCTCGGCGAGTTGCTGGTGGCGCAGGACATCAGCGGCCCGGTCGCGGAGCGGCGCCGCGACGTGGGCGTCATCCTGGGGCTGAGCCTGGCCGTGGGGAGCCTCCTCATGCTGCTGCTGCACGCCTTCCCGGGCCGCGTGGAGCGCGACATCCACGAACGCACCCGGCGGCTCGAGGAAGCGCGCGACGTGCTGCTGCTGGAGCAGCACGAGCGGCAGCGGGCCGAGCAGGCGCTGGCGGCGCAGCAGGAGCGCAACGAGCTGCTGGAAGCGCGCGGCCGGATGGTGGAGGAACTGGCCGCCGCGCGCAACCGCGCCGAGGAGATCACGGAAGCGCTGCGCCACACGCAGGGCCAACTGGTGGCGACCGCGCGCGAGGCGGGCCGCGCCGAGATCGCGACCAACGTGCTGCACAACGTCGGGAACGTCCTCAACAGCGTCAACATTTCCGCCAGCGTGATCAGCAGCACGTTGCAGAAGTCGCGCCTGCCGGGGCTGCCGCGCGCGCTCGCCCTGCTGCAGGAGCATGGCGGCGACCTCGGCCACTTCCTCACGGAAGACCCCAAGGGCAAGCTGCTGCCCGGCTACCTCCATGCCGTGGCGCAGGCGCTCGCCGCCGAACAGAAGGGCATCGCGGAGGAACTGGCGCGCCTGATCAAGAGCATCGACCACATCAAGGACATCGTGGCCACCCAGCAGTCGCATGCCGCCGGCCAGCAGGTGGTCGAGCCCGTGCTGCCGTCCGAACTGGCCGAGGATGCGCTGCGCATGCAGGGCAGCGCGCTGGCGCGCCACCAGGTGGCGGTGGTGCGCGAGTTCGAGCCGATGCCGGCCGTGCCGCTGGACCGCGGCCGCGTGCTGCAGATCCCGGTGAACCTGATCAGCAATGCCAAGGCCGCCATGTCGACGGCGGCGACGCAGGGCCAGCAGCTCACGCTCCGGATCGATCGCCCGGCCGCCGACCGCCTGCGCTTCGTGGTGCAGGACGAAGGCGAAGGCATTTCGCCGGAAAACCTCACGCGCATCTTCTCGCACGGGTTCACCACGCGCCGCAGCGGCCACGGCTTCGGCCTGCACAGCAGCGCGCTGGCGGCGCGGGACCCGGCGGCTCGCTGACGGTGGTGAGCGAAGGCGTCGGCAAGGGCGCGACCTTCACGCTGGAGCTGCCGCTGGCGGCCCAGCCCGGCGCCCGGGCGGCGCGCGCCCCGATGCGACAATAGGGGATGAGCGCGCGCCCCGAAGCCACCCCTGTAGCCGTTTCCCCCACCGAAGAGATCCTCGCCGACATCCGCGCGGGGCGGATGGTCATCCTCGTCGACGAGGAAGACCGCGAGAACGAAGGCGACCTGCTGCTCGCCGCCGAACATGTCACGCCCGAGGCCATCAACTTCATGGCCCGCTTCGGCCGCGGCCTGGTCTGCCTGACGCTCACGCGCGACCGCTGCGAGCGGCTGCAGCTGCCGCCGATGGTGGCACGCAACGGCACCAAGATGGGCACCGCCTTCACCGTCTCGATCGAGGCCGCCGAAGGCGTCACCACCGGCATTTCCGCGGCCGACCGCGCCCGCACCGTGCAGGCCGCGGTGGCGCGCAACGCCAGCGCCGCCGACCTCGTGCAGCCCGGCCACATCTTTCCGCTGCAGGCCGTCGACGGCGGCGTGCTGATGCGCGCCGGCCATACCGAAGCCGGCTGCGACCTCGCCGCCATGGCCGGCCTCACGCCCGCCGCCGTGATCTGCGAGATCATGAAGGACGACGGCACCATGGCCCGCCTGCCGGACCTGCAGGTGTTCGCCGCCGAGCACGGCGAAGATCGGCACCATCGCCGACCTGATCGGCTACCGCAGCCGCACCGAAAGCCTGGTCGAGAAGGTCGGCCAGCGCCCGCTGGTCACGGCCTACGGCGAGTTCGTCGCCCACGCTTGGCGCGACAAGCCCAGCCAGGGCCTGCACCTCGCGCTCGTGAAAGGTGAATGGTCGCCCGACGCCACCGTGCCGGTGCGCGTGCACGAGCCGCTGTCGGTGCTGGATGCGCTGGAACTCGACCGGTCGCTGCACTCCCGGAGCCTCGACGCCAGCCTGCAGCACATCGCGGCGCACGGCAGCGGCGTGGCCGTGCTGCTCAATTGCGGCGAGACGGCGCAGCAGTTGCTCGAACAGTTCGAGGGCACCGCCGTGCCCGCGCAGGCGCCGGAGCGCGGCCGCATGGACCTGCGCACCTACGGCATCGGCGCGCAGATCCTGCGCGAGTGCGGCGTGCAACGCATGAACCTGATGGGCGCGCCGCGGCGCATGCCCAGCATGGCCGGCTACGGCCTGGAAGTGGCGGGCTTCATGCCCCGCCCCAACGCTTGAGGATTTCAATGTTCGGAGCAGACAAAGGGACCGGTGACCGGCTCGATGGCAAGGAGCTGGTGATCGGCATCGTGCAGGCGCGCTTCAACCAGGGCGTGACCAACACGCTGGCGAAGGCGTGCTGGGACGAACTGCTGGCGCGCGGCGTGCAGGAGAAGAACATCGACCACGTGGTGGTGCCCGGCGCGCTCGAAGTGCCGGTGGCGCTGCAGGCGATGGCGGAAAAAGGCGGCTACGACGCGCTCGTCGCGCTGGGCTGCATCATCCGCGGCGAGACCTACCACTTCGAGCTGGTGGCCAACGAGTCGGCGGCCGGCGTGACGCGCGTGGCGCTCGACTACCAGTTGCCGATCGCCAACGCGATCCTGACCACCGAGAACATGGAACAGGCGATCGCGCGGCAGGTCGAGAAGGGCCGCGACGCGGCGCTGGTCGCCATCGAGATGGCCAACCTGCTGGACGACGTGGCATGAGCACCGAAGCCCCCGCAAGACCTCCGCCAAGCCGGCCCGCAGCCGCGCCCGCGAGTTCGCCGTCCGGCGCTCTACCAGCACCGGTGGGCAAGCAGGACGCCGCCTCGATCGACGCGTTCACGCGCGGCCTGTCCGGCTTCCACAAGGCCGACTCGGTGCACTTCGATGCACTGGTGCACGGCTGCATCAAGGACGCCGCAGAACTCGACGCCCTGATCCTGCCGCTGCTCGATCGCAAGATCGAGGAGATCTCGCCGATCGAGCATGCCGTGATGTGGATCGGCGCCTACGAGTTCCAGCACGTCGCCGAGGTGCCGTGGCGCGTGGTCATCAACGAATGCATCGAGCTGGCCAAGGAGTTCGGCGGCACCGACGGCCACAAGTACGTGAACGCCGTGCTCAACGGCCTGGCGCCCGGCTGCGCCCCGTCGAAGTGGAGGCGGACCGGGCCAGCGGAAAGGCGCGTTCGTGAAGATCTCGCGCCGCGCCGAACGCATCGAGCCGTTCTACGTGATGGAGGTGGCCAAGGCCGCCTCGCAGCTGGCGCGCGAGGTGGCGCGCAGCGAGCAGCCGATGATCTTCCTGAACATCGGCGAGCCGGACTTCACCGCGCCGCCGCTGGTGCAGGAAGCCGCGGCGCGCGCGGTGCACGACGGCCGCACGCAGTACACCGACGCCACCGGCCTGCAGCCGCTGCGCGAACGCATCAGCGGCTGGTATGCGCAGCGCTTCGGCGTCGACGTGCCGGCGCGCCGCATCGTCGTTACTGCGGGCGCTTCGGCGGCGCTGCAGCTCGCCTGCCTGGCGCTGATCGACAGCGGCGACGAAATCCTGATGCCGGACCCGAGCTATCCGTGCAACCGCCACTTCGTCAGCGCCGCCGAAGGCACGGCGGTGCTGATCCCGACGACGGCCGAAGAACGCTACCAGCTCAGCGCCGCGAAGGTCGAGGCGCACTGGGGCGACAAGACGCGCGGCGTGCTGCTGGCGTCGCCGTCGAACCCGACAGGCACCTCGATCCACCCGGACGAACTGCGCCGCATCCATGCCTTCGTGCAGTCGAAGGGCGGCATCACGCTGCTGGACGAGATCTACCCGGGCCTCAGCTACGACGACACCTTCGGCCACACGGCGCTGGCGATCGACGAGAGCGTGATCAGCATCAACAGCTTCTCGAAGTACTTCAACATGACCGGCTGGCGCCTCGGCTGGATGGTCGTGCCGGAAGCGCTGGTGCCGGTGGTCGAGCGCCTCGCGCAGAACCTCTTCATCTGCCCGAGCACGGTGGCGCAGCATGCCGCGCTGGCCTGCTTCGAGCCGGAGAGCATCGCGGAATACGAGCGCCGCCGCTCGGAGTTCCGCGCCCGGCGCGACTGGTTCATCCCGCAGTTGCAGGCGATGGGCCCGGCCGTGCCGGTGGTGCCCGACGGCGCCTTCTACGCCTGGGCCGACTGCACCGCCGCGGCTCGCACGCTCGGCGTGGAAGGCAGCTGGGACTTCGCCTTCGAGGTGATGAAGCGCGCCCACGTGGCCGTCACGCCGGGCCGCGACTTCGGCCGCCGAGACCAGCCGCTTCGTCCGCTTCTCCACCGCGAATTCCATGGCGCAATTGCAGGAAGCCGCGGCGCGGCTGAAGTCCGTGCTGGGATGAGCACGCACGCCGTCTTTACCCGCCCCTTGCGGGTCTACTGGGAAGACACCGACGCGGGCGGCATCGTCTTCTACGCCAACTACCTGAAGTTCTTCGAGCGCGCCCGCACCGAGTGGCTGCGCTCGCTGGGCGTTTCGCAACGCGCGCTGCGCGAAGCCACCGGCGGAATGTTCGTGGTGGGCGAAACTTCGGTCCGCTACCTGCGCCCGGCGCGGCTGGACGATGAACTTCTTGTTACGGCCCAGCTCGAAGCGGCAGGCCGTGCCTCTTTGATAATTGCCCAGACGGCCCGCCGCGACGGCGAGCTCCCGGCCGAAGGCACCATCCGCATCGGCTGGGTGGATGCCGAGACCCTCCGCCCGGGACGCATCCCGGCCGACATCCTGCAAGTACTGAACAAAGAATGAACCAAGACCTGTCGATCTTCCAGCTGGTGCTCGGCGCCAGCCTCGTGGTCCAGCTGGTCATGCTGCTGCTGCTGATCGTGTCCATCACCAGCTGGGCCGCGATCTTCCGCAAGCTGTTCGCGCTCAAGCGCGTGAACCGCATGAACGACGATTTCGAGCGCGAGTTCTGGTCGGGCACCAGCCTGAACGACCTGTTCTCGGCGGCCGCGCAGAACGCCAAGCTCGCCGGCCCGATGGAGCGCATCTTCGCCTCCGGCATGCGCGAGTACCAGAAGCTGCGCGAGCGCCGCATCGCCGACGCCGCCACGCTGCTCGACGGCGCCCGCCGCGCCATGCGCGCGAGCTTCCAGCGCGAGATGGACGTGATCGAGACCAACCTGTCGTTCCCGCCTCGGTCGCGTCCGTGTCGTCGCCTTACGTGGGCCTGTTCGGCACCGTGTGGGGGATCATGCATGCCTTCACCGGCCTGGCCAGCCTGCAGCAGGTGACGCTGGCCACCGTGGCGCCGGGCATCGCCGAAGCGCTGGTGGCCACCGCGCTGGGCCTGTTCGCCGCCATCCCGGCGGTGGTCGCGTACAACCGCTTCGCGCGCGACATCGACCGCGTGGCGATCAAGCTGGAGACCTTCATCGAGGAGTTCTCCAACATCCTGCAGCGCAACCTGGGCGCGCAGGCCGTGTCGGCATCGGGCCACTGACATGGCGTCCGTCTCCCACCGCGGCCGCGGCGGCCGGCGCGCGCTGAACGAGATCAACATGGTCCCGTTCATCGACGTGATGCTGGTGCTGCTGATCATCTTCATGGTGACCGCGCCGCTGATCACGCCCAGCCTGATCGACCTGCCCAGCGTCGGCAAGGCGGCCCGCCAGCCCGACAAGGTGATCCGGTGCTGGTGGCCAAGGACGAGAGCCTGCAGCTGAAGGACGGCGACAAGCCGGTCTCGCTGCCGCTCAAGGAGATCGCGCCGGCCGTACTGAAGGCGCAGCAGGGCCAGCCGGCGGGCAGCACCGCCGTGGTGATCAGCGCCGACCGCAACGTCAAGTACGAATCCGTGGTGAAGGTGATGGACGCCCTGCAGCGCGCCGGCGTGCAACGCGTCGGCCTCTCGGTGCAGCTCTCGAAGTAGCGCCATGCAAGTCACGGCCGACGACCGCTCCGCCTTCGCGCCGCCGCAGCAGCCGGGCCTGGTGCGGGCGTTCGCGCTCGCCGTCGTGGCGCACCTGCTGCTGGTGGCGGCGCTGACGACCGGGCTGCAGTGGAAGCGCGATTCCACCGAGCTGTCGGCGGAGGCCGAACTCTGGTCGGCGGTGCCGCAGCAGGCCGCGCCCAAGGAAGTGGTCGCGCCGCCGCCCCCGCCCGCGCCGCCGGTCGTGCGCGCGCCGCCGGCGCCCGACCCGCAGGTGCAGCGCGATGCGCAGATCGCGCTGGAACGGGAGCGCGAGAAGGAAAAGCGCGAGAAGGCCGAGCGCGAAGAGGCGCAGCGCGAAGCGGCCGAACGCCGCCGGGCGGAGCGCGAGCGCAAGGCCGAGGCGGACCGCAAGTTGGCCGCCGCCGCCGAGCGCAAGCGCGAAGAGGAAGCCGAGAAGCGCGAGCAGGTGAAGCTCGCGGCCGAAGCCAGGCGCAAGGAAGAGGCGCAGAAGAAGAAGCGCGAGGAGCAGGACGCGCAGCGCGTGGCCAAGCAGCGCGAGGAGAACCTGAAGCGCATCCAGGGCATGGCGGGCGGCACCGGCTCGCCTTCGTCCACGGGCAGCGCCGCCGTCTCGTCCGGGCCTTCGGCCAGCTGGGCCGGCCGCGTGCGCGGCCGCGTCCGGCCGAACATCGTGTTCTCCGACGACGTGGCCGGAAACCCGACCGCCGAGGTCGAAGTGCGGATGGCGCCGGACGGCACCATCGTCGGCAAGCGGCTGGTCAAGCCGAGCGGCAACCGGGGCTGGGACGAAGCCGTCCTGCGCGCGCTGGACAAGACCGAGACGCTGCCCCGCGATACCGATGGCCGCGTGCACTCGCCGGTGGTGATCACGTTCCGGCCCAAGGATTGAGCGCCGATTTGGTCGCACGCGACAGGCGCGGCTTGCTCACCCAGCCTTAGGGCGCTTACTGAGGCTCCCCGGCGCCCGCCGCGCAGCAACGCTTTCGCGCTACACAAAAGTGAGCACCTTCGCAACACCTTGTAAATTGCCGCAGAGCTAGGGCCTTTTGCCTAGGCAGGGCCTTGCCGCGCTCGTGACACTGGTGCGCACACGGGAGCGCGGCATGAACACCGGACCAGCATCTTCTTCGGCGTGGCGGCCCTCGCCGCCGCCCTGCCCGCGGCGGCGCAATCCGGGGGCACGCTGCGCGTGCTGGTCAACCCCGGCGACAGCAGCGAGCAGTCGCGCGTCGCGAGCTACACGGCGTGGAAGTCCGCGGTGGAGCAGGCGCTGCGCAAGCAGGCGTTCGCCGGCATGAACATCGTGCTGTCGAACGACGCGACCGCCGACCTCGGGGCGACGCGCGCCGGCACCCACGACATCTTCATCGCGCCGGCCCACGTCGTCGGCAGCGCGGTGCGCTACGGCTACCAGCCGGTGGTCGGCATCGACAAGCCGATCCAGGCCGTGCTGGTGGCGACGAAGGACAGCGCCATCGGCTCGCTGGCGCAGGCGAGCGGCAAGCGCACGGGCCTGCCGCTGCAGGACAGCGTGGTGACCTACCCGGTGCGCGGCGAACTGAACGCGGCCAACACCACCATCAAGCGCCACTTCGCTTCGATCTACGACACGCGCTACCAGGACGCGCTGCTGCCCTGCCTGCACCTGCGGCGCTGCGACGTGGTGGCCGTGGAGAAGGCCGTCTTCGACCGCTGGGTCGCCGCCGGCGAGCCGGTCAAGGCGATCATGGAGTCGAAGCCGGTTCCGGGACTCAGCATCGCGGTGAAGGAAGGCGCGCGGCCGGGCGCCGAGGCGCTGATGCAGGCGCTGGGCGAGTCGCCGCAGTTCGCCCAGTTGCTGCGCACCGAGAACACGAAAGCGGTCGCTCAGAAGAAGGACGACTTCAAGTACGTCGCCACGCTCGGCTACTTCACCCCGCGCACGCTGCCCGGCGCCGACGTGGTCGACGCCAAGGCGGTTTCGCTCCTGCTGCAGGCGGGCGCCATCTACGTCGACACGCGCACCGAGGCCGAGTTCAAGGCGGGCCACGTGCCCGGCGCCAAGCTGGTGCCGTACCACGAGAAGAGCCCGAAGGAAGCCGACTTCGACGCGGCGCTCGACAAGTTCGACGTGGCGCAGCTGGGGAGCGACCGCAACGCGGAACTGATCTTCGCGTGCAACGGCCCCGAGTGCTGGAAGAGCTTCAAGGCGAGCCAGGCCGCGCTCAAGGCCGGCTACAAGAACGTCAACTGGTTCCGCGGCGGCTTCCCGGAGTGGCGCACGTCGGGGATGAAGTTCGACGCGGCCGCGGTGCAGTAGTCACCCCTCGTAAACGATCTGCGCCTTCCCCCGTGCGCTTGCGCCAGCCAGCTGGCCAGCGCCGCATCGCTCGGGAAGAACCGGGCCTGCTCGCCCAGCTGCAGCGCGACCCGCGCCGCGTCGCGCTCCACCAGCAGCCGCACGCCCAGACCGCGCACCAGTTCGCCCTGCTCCGACATCTCTTTCTTGGGCGGGAACTCGCGCAGCAGCCGCGGGATGTCCGGCGCCGTTCCGTTGACGGCGACCTCCGGTACTTGCCGAAGCGGCAGCGCGCCGTCGCCAGGTCCCAGAGCTGCTGCACGTTCAGGCGGAAGCCGCCCGAGAAACGGTCCGGCTGCAGCTTGGCCATCATGACCACCAGCTCGTCGTCCTTGAACCAGCCGCGGTGCGGGCCGAACACCGACTCGTCGGCCGCCGCCTCGATCACGTCGGTCTTGTCGTCGAGCTTGAACAGCGCGAGCTTGCCGCGCTGGCCGTTGATGAAGCGCAGGTCGGTGACGATGCCGGCCAGCAGCATCGGCTCGCGGCTGTCGACCAGTTCGTCGATGCGGCGCTTGCAGAAGCGGCGCACCTCGCGCTCCACCTCGTCGAACAGGTGGCCCGAGAGATAGAAGCCGATGGCCGTCTTCTCGTGCGTCAGCCGCTCCTTCACCCCCGGGCGTGGCCTCGACCGAGGTCGGGCTCCTGCGTGCTGGCGCCGTGCGAGTCGTCGCCCATGTCGAACAGGCCGCCCCGGTTGGCGTTGGCCTCGCAGGCGTTGGCGAAGTCGAAGGCGCGGTCGATGGAAGCCACCAGCTCCGCGCGGTTGCGGTGCAGGTTGTCGAAGGCGCCGGCCTTGATCAGCGCTTCGACCGTGCGCTTGTTGATGCGGGTGCGGTCGACGCGGCAGCAGAAGTCGTACAGGCTCGTGAACGGGCCGTCGGCGCGGCCGGCGACGATCGCCTCCACCGCCAGCTGGCCCGTGCCCTTGACGGCGCCGAGCCCGTAGCGCACGGCCTTGTCCGAGATCGGCTCGAAGCGGTAGGTGCCGCGGTTGATGTCCGGGGGCTCGAAGGTGATGCCGAAGTTCTTCTGCGCGTCCTCGAACAACACCTTGAGCTTGTCGGTGTTGTCCATTTCCACGGTCATGTTGGCGCAGAAGAACTCCGCCGTGTAGTGGACCTTGAGCCACCCCGTGTGGTACGCCAGCAGCGAGTACGCGGCGGCGTGCGACTTGTTGAAGCCGTAGCCCGCGAACTTCTCCATCAGGTCGAAGATCTCGTCGGCCTTGGCCTGCGGGATGCCGTGGGTCTTGTCGGCGCCGGCGCGGAAGCGCTCCCGGTGCTCGGCCATCTCCTCGGCCTTCTTCTTGCCCATCGCGCGGCGCAGCAGGTCGGCGCCGCCGAGCGAGTAGCCGCCCGGATCTGCGCGGTCTGCATCACCTGCTCTGGTAGACCATGATCCCGTAGGTCTCGCCGAGCATCTGCGCCACCGCGGGATGCGGATACTCGACGTCCTCGCGCCCGTGCTTGCGGGCGACGAAGCTGGGGATCAGGTCCATCGGGCCCGGGCGGTACAGCGCGTTCAGCGCGATCAGGTCTTCCAGCCGCGTCGGGCGGGCGTCGCGCAACATGCCCTGCATGCCGCGCGATTCGAACTGGAACACCGCCTCGGTCTTGCCGTCGGAGAAGAGCTTGTAGGTGGCGGCGTCGTCGAGCGGGATGGCCTCGAAGGTGAAGTTCTCCCCGGCCCTTGTGGCGGCCGACGATGAACTTGCGGGCCAGCTCCGGGATCGTCAACGTGGCCAAGCCCGGGAAGTCGAACTTGACCAGGCCCGCGGCCTCCACGTCGTCCTTGTCGTACTGGCTCACGGCCGACTCGCTGCCCGGCTGCTGGTACAGCGGCGTGAAGTCGGTCAGCTTGCCCGGCGCGATCAGCACGCCGCCGGCGTGCATGCCGACGTTGCGGGTCAAGCCCTCGAGCTTCTGCGCCAGGTCGAGCAGCGTCTTGACCTCGTCCTCGCGCTGGTAGCGCTCCGCCAGATCGGCTCCTGCTTCAGCGCATCGGCGATCGTGATGTGCGTGCCCGGCTTGTTCGGGATCAGCTTGCTGATGCCGTCGCAGAACGTGTAGCTCATGTCCAGCACGCGGCCGACGTCGCGCACCGCCGCGCGCGCCGCCATTGTGCCGAAGGTCGCGATCTGGCTGACGGCATCGCGGCCGTACTTGTCCTTCACGTACTCGATCACGCGGTCGCGGTTGCCCCGGCAGAAGTCGATGTCGAAGTCGGGCATCGACACGCGTTCCGGGTTCAGGAAGCGCTCGAACAGCAGGTTGTACTGCAGCGGGTCGAGGTCGGTGATCTTCAGCGCATACGCCACCAGCGAGCCCGCGCCGGAGCCCCGGCCCGGCCCCACCGGGCAGTCGTTCTGCTTGGCCCAGTTGATGAAGTCGCCCACGATCAGGAAGTAGCCGGGGAACCCCATCTTCAGGATGGTGCCGATCTCGAACTCGAGCCGGTCGACGTAGCGCTGGCGGTTCGCCTCGCGCTCGGCTTCCTTGGGGTAGAGCTGCAGCAGCCGCTCGTCCAGGCCCTCGTGCGATGCGAAGCGGAAGTACTCTTCGATCGGCATGCCGTTGGGCGTGGGAAAGTTCGGCAGACGCGGCTTGCCCAGTTGCAGCACCAGGTTGCAGCGGCGCGCGATCTCCGCCGTGTTCGCGATGGCCGAGGGCAGGTCGTCGAACAGCGCCTCCATCTGCGCCGCCGTCTTGAAGTACTGCTCGCGTGTGAAGCGCCGCACCCGCCGCGGGTTGCCCAGATCTCGCCGTCGGAGATGCAGACGCGCGCCTCGTGCGCCTCGTAGTCGTCTTCCTTGGTGAACTGCACCGGGTGCGTCGCCACCACCGGCAGGCTCAGGCGCGCGGCCAGTTGCACGGCGGCGGCGACATGCGCCTCGTCGTCGTTGCGCCCCGCGCGCTGCAGCTCGATGTAGAAGCGGTGCGGGAAGATGCCGGCGAGCTGCAGCGCGATCTCGGCGGCGCGGCTTTCATCCCCTTGCAGCAAGGCCTGGCCCACCGGGCCGGCCTGCGCGCCAGCGAGCATCAGCAGGCCTTCGTTCAGCTCCTGCAGCCACTCCAGCTTGCAGACCGCCTGCGCGCGCACCACGTTGCGCGTCCACGCGCGGGCCAGCAGTTCGCACAGGTTGAGGTAGCCGGCGTGGTTCTGCACCAGCAGCACCACGCGCGAGATCGCCACCGGATCGGGGCCGACGCCCTGCAGCATCACCTCGCAACCCACGATGGGCTTGAGGCCCTTGCCGCGGGCCTCCTTGTAGAACTTGATGCCGCCGTACAGGTTGTTCAGGTCGCTGATGCCCAGCGCGGGCTGCGCGTCGGCGGCCGCGGCCTTCACGATCTCGTCGATGCGGTTGGTGCCGTCGACGACGGAGAACTCGGTGTGCAGGCGCAGGTGGACGAACATGGCTGCATTGTAGAAAACGCGCGGCCCTTGACTTTCCTAGAATCGCGGGTCCGTGAACAATGTCCTGAACGTTTCCGCCTACCTTTTCGTCGCGCTGCCCGATGCGCACGCGCTGCGCGATCGGCTGCACGAGCGCGCGCAGGCGCTGGGGCTGCTCGGAACGATCCTGCTGGCCGAGGAAGGCATCAACCGGTCGTGGCCGGCGCCGAGGCGAACGTGCGCACCTTCCTCGCCGGACTGCGCGGCGACGAACGCTTCGCGCCGCTGCAGGCCGGGAAAGCTGGTCCGCCGCCACGCCCTTCCGCCGGCTGCGCGTGAAGGTCAAGGCGGAGATCATCCGCATGAACCATCCGGCGATCCAGCCGCGGCAGGGCCGCGCGCCCGCGCTGGACGCGCCGACGCTCAGGCGCTGGCTGGACCAGGGGGCACGACGACGCCGGCCGGCCGGTGGTGACGCTCGACACGCGCAACGCCTTCGAGGTGGATTACGGCACCTTCGAAGGCGCGATCGACTGGCGCGCCTCGGCAAGTTCAGCGACTTTCCCGAAGCCCTGCAGGAACACCTGTCCGAGCTGCAAGGCAAGACGGTGGTGAGCTTCTGCACGGGCGGCATCCGCTGCGAGAAGGCGGCGCTGGTGATGCGCGAGGCGGGCCGGACGCCGTGTGGCAACTGGAAGGCGGCATCCTGAAGTACTTCGAGGAAACCGGCGGCGCCCACTTCCACGGGAGCTGTTTTGTCTTCGACGAGCGTGAGGCATTGCACGCCGACCTGCTGCCCGCCCCTGTTCCACGGCTGAGCTGAAAACTAGAATGGTCCGCATGGACCAACCCCAAGCCGGCCCGGTGGCCGCCCACGGCCGGCAGATCGCCGTCCTCTACGCGATCTTCCTCGTCTCGGGCTTCTGCGGCCTGATCTACGAATCGATCTGGTCGCACTACCTCAAGCTGCTCCTCGGCCACGCCGCCTATGCGCAGGCGGTGGTGCTGGTGGTGTTCGTCGGCGGCCTCGCGGCCGGCGCGTCCATCGCCGGACGCTTCTCCGAGCGCATCCGGCAGCCGGTGCTCTGGTACGCCGCCATCGAGGCGCTGGTGGCCGTGATGGCCTTCGCGTTCCGGGGCGTGTTCGAGTCGGTCTCCGCCCGGTCCACCAGCTACTTCCTGCCCGCGTTCTGCGGCGACGGCGGCGGCGCGTGCAGCGCCGGCTGGCTGGTGGCGGCGGCGCTGATCCTGCCGCCCTCGATCCTGCTCGGCACCACCTTCCCGCTCATGAGCGCCGGCGTCATCCGCCTCGGCGTCGCGCCCGGCCGCGGGCTCAGCCTGCTGTACTTCCTGAACAGCACCGGCGCCGCGTTCGGCGTGCTGGCCTCGGGCTTCCTGCTGATCCCCGCGCTCGGCCTGCCCGGCACCATCCTGCTGGCGGGTTGCTGCAATGTGGCGGTCGCGCTCGCCGCCTGGCTGACGGTGCGGGCCAGCGGCCGCGACACGACGGCGCCGCAGGCCTTGCCCTCGCGACCGCAACCGGCGGTCGCGCCCGGCGAGCTGCGCCTGCTGCTGGCGGTGGCGGCCCTCACCGGCCTTTCGTCGTTCATCTACGAAGTGGTGTGGATCCGCATGCTGTCGCTGGTGCTCGGCGCGGCGACGCACGCTTTCGAGCTGATGCTGGCGCCTTTCATCCTCGGGCTGGCGATCGGCGCCTGGTGGATCCGCAACCGCATCGACACCAGCCGCGACGCCATGCTGCTGCTGGCGCGCATCCGGTCGCCATGGGCCTGCTCGCGGTCGCCACGCTGCCGCTGTACGCCAGCCTGTACGACGCGATGGCCTTCGCTCTGCAGGCGCTGGTGCGCAACGAGGCCGGCTACCTGCTGTTCAACCTCACCAGCGGCACCATGGCCGCGGCCGTGATGCTGCCCGCGACCGTCTGCGCCGGCATGACGCTGCCCCTGATCACCTCGCTGCTGCTGCGGCGCGGCTTCGGCGAGCGGCAGGTCGGCCAGTGTACGGCGTCAACACCTTCGGCGCGCGATCGCCGGCGTGCTGGTGGCGGTGCATGTGCTGATCCCGCTGCTGGGACTGAAGTGGGCGCTGGCGGCCGGCGCGGCCGTCGACGTGGTGCTGGGCATCGCGCTCTGGCGCGGTGTCCTGGCGCAGCGCGGCGCGGCTGCGACGCCTTCGCGCGCATGGGCCACGCCACGGCGGCAGCTCGCCGCCATTTCCGTGGCCGCGTTGGCCCTGCTCGTGAGCCTGACCGTCGTCGCGCCGCTGGAGGCAGACCGCCTCGCTTCGGGCGTGTTCCGGCACGGCGTGGCGCGCATCCGCGCCGGCGAGGTGGTGTTTCACCGCGACGGCAAGACGGCGACGGTGACCGTGCTGGATTCCAACGGCGGCCGCAGCCTGCTCACCAACGGCAAGTCGGACGGCTCCACCCACCCTTACGCGAAGATGGTGGGACCGGACGACCACACGATGGTGCTGCTGGGCGCCCCGGGCCCGGCGCACCATCCGCAGGCCGGCGAGCGGCCGTGATCGGGCTCGGCACCGGAACCACCAGCGCCGTGCTGCTCGCCTCGCCCACGCTGCAGAGCGTGGAGACGATCGAGATCGAACCCATGATGGTCGAGGCGGCGCAGCTGTTCCGGCCGCGGGTGTCGCCGGTGTACGAAGACCCGCGCAGCCGCATCGTCATCGACGACGCGCGCGCGCATTTCTCCAAGAGCGGCGCCCGCTACGACCTCGTGGTGTCCGAGCCGTCGAATCCGTGGGTGAGCGGGGTCGCCGGGCTGTTCACCGTGGAGTTCTACCGGCACGTGTCGGCGCACCTGCAGCCGGACGGCCACTTCGTGCAGTGGCTGCACCTGTACGAAGCGGGGCCCGAGCTGGCCGGCTCCATCATCCGCGCCTACGCCACGGTGTTCCCGGAATTCAAGGCCTACGCGACCAACGCCGTGGACATCGCGCTGGTCGCGCGCAACGACGGCAAGCCGCCGATGCTGCTGCCGGGCGCGCTCGACGGCATGCCGCGGATGCGCCAGCACCTGCAGTCGCTGGGCATCGCCGACACCGCGATGCTGGCCGCGCACGAAACCGGGCCGTCCGGTGCGATCCGCATGCTGGCGGAGTCGTACCGCACCGCCCCGAACTCCGACTTCTTCCCCGTCGTCGACCAGCGCGCGGCGAAGGACCGGTTCCGGGGGCGGCGCGCCGGCGAACTGTTCGCCCTGCGCGAAGCGCCGGTCCCGGTCCTCGACTTCACCGCCGGGCCGCCGGCCTACGCGGGACTGGTGAAGCAGGCCTCGCCGCACATGCCACTGCACGTCCGCAAGCTCGCCAGCGGCTGGCACGGACACCGCCTGCTGCGCGGCGAAACCCCGGGCCCCGCCGACATGGAGTACCTCGGCGCCTACGTCCTCGACTACGAGCTGGTGCGCAGCTGGATCACGGGCTGCACGCTGCCGCGCGACACCGGCATTCCGTGGAGCGCGATGGTCAACGTGGCATCGGACGTGAACGCGGCACTGGGCAAGGATGCGGCGCGCGACTTCTGGCGCTCGGTGGCCGACGGGCCCTGCCGGAAGGCGTTCAGCCCGGTGCAGCGCACGTGGCTGGAGCTGTTCGCGGCGACCGGCGCACGCGATGCCGCGCAGGTGCGTACGCTGGCGGCGAAGGTGCTGGCCGAGGACCCTTCCCTCTCGCAGACGGCGCGTGCCTACGCCACGCTGGCGGCCGTCGCCGCGCACGTGGCGATGGGTGAAGCCGATGCAGGCGCCAGGACCCTGCAGGAGCAGCGCAGGCACCTGTCGGAAGACCACCTGCAGGCGCCGTGGTTCCGCTGGGCCCTGGTCAGCCTGGCGGCCGGGCCGGCGCCGCGCGCGCCTTAGGACATCGGTTCCGGCGGCTTGAACTTCGTCGGCGGCAGCGGGATGAACTCGTCGTCGTCCGGCACGCGGCCCATGCGCATCGCCTCCCAGTCGGCGCTGGCCTCGACGATGCGCTCCGTGCGGCTGGAGACGAAGTTCCACCACATGTGGCGCGGCGCGTCGAGCGGCGCGCCGCCGACGACGGCGAAGCGCGCGCCGGCGCTGCTCGTGATCGTGGCGGATGCGCCGTCTTCCAGCACGGCCATCGTGCCGTCCTCCAGCGCGTCGCCGTCGATGGCGACCGCCCCTCCACCGCATAGACCGCCTGCTCCGGCGCCAAGGCCGGCAGTTCGAAGCGGCCGCCCGCCGGCACGCGCACGTCGAGGTACAGCGTCGGCGAGAGGGCCGGCACCGGCGAACGCTGGCCGAAGGCTTCGCCCACCGGGACCCGCACCTGCGCATCGCCCACCGTGCACTCGGGGATCGCATCGGCGGGCGTGTGCGAGAACGCCGGCTCGGCCTCCTCGTGCGCCAGCGGCAGCGCGGTCCAGAGCTGCAGGCCATGGTTGCGGAACGGCACGTCGCGCAGGTGGTCCGGTTTGCGCTCGGAGTGCACGATGCCGCGGCCCGCGGTCATCCAGTTGATGGCGCCGGGCTCGATCAGCTGCTCGGTGCCGAGGCTGTCGCGGTGCATCATCGCGCCCTCGAACAGGTAGGTGACCGTGGCGAGGCCGATGTGCGGATGCGGCCGCACGTCATGGTTGACGCCGGGCAACTCGTCGGCCGGGCCGAAGTGGTCGAAGAAGATGAAGGGCCCGACGCTGCGGCGGCGTGCCGCGGGCAGCAGGCGGCGCACGACGAAGCCGCCGCCGAGGTCTTTCCGGTGGCCGGCGAGGCGCTGCACGGTGGGTGAAGTCATGGATGCATTGTGGAGGAACGCGGCGCCCCTACGCGCCCGCGGGAAACCGGTAGGACGCCATCGTCACCTGCATCACGTGGTCCACGAACAGCCGTTCGCCGCGGTCGGCGCCGGCCGCGCCGGCCACCACCATCAGGGGCAGCAGGTGATCTTCGCGCGGGTGCGCCAACCGCGCCGCGGGGCCCGACTCCCAGTCCAAGAGCATGCGCGTCCGCTGCGCCGGGTCCGGCTGGCTGACGGCTTGTTCGAGGTAGCCTTCGAACGCCGCGGCCACCGGCGTCGCATTCGGGCGGCCGAAGCCGGACATGTTGTGGTACGTGAGGCCGCTGCCGATGATGAGCACCCCTTCGTCGCGCAGCGGCGCGATCGCCTCGCCCACGCGGATGTGTTCGGCCGCGTCGTAGTCGCTCTTGAGGGACAGCAGCACCACCGGAACGTCGGCATCGGGGTACATCAGGCTGAGCGGCACGAAGGTGCCGTGATCGAAGCCGCGTGCCGGGTCGCCGTCGCTGGCGATGCCGGCCGCCCCCAGCAGGTCCTGCACGCGGCGCGCCACGGCCGGCGAGCCCGGCGCCGGGTACTGGAGCTGGTAGGTGTGCGCCGGAAAACCGCTGTAGTCGTAGTCCATCGGCGGCCGTTCCGAAGTCGAGACGGAGAAGCGCGGAGCCTCCCAGTGGCCCGTGATCACAACGACGGCCTTGGGCTTCGCCGGCAGCCGCGCAGGCAGCTGCGCGAACTCGCGCGCGCGGTCTTCGCGAAAGCCTCCTTCATGCCGTCCACCCGGGCCACGGCCCGCCGCCGTGGGACAGAAAGAAGACGGGAAAGCGCGTGCTGGTCATGGGTTGATCCTCCGATGCCCTAGTGTTCCACCTCCAGCACGATTCGCATTGAAATGGATTGAACGGTGTCGTCAAAGCGTGCGGGCGGCGCCAGCGCGGCCCCCGCCTAGAGTGCAGGCTTCCCCTTCCCAAAGAGAGAGCACGCAATGGCAAAGATCCCGGTCCTGTACCACAGCTTCTACGGTCACGTCGAAACCATGGCCAACGCCGTCGCCCGGGGCGCGCGCGAAGTCGCGGGCGCCCGTGTGGACGTCAAGCGGGTCCCTGAAACGATGCCGGAAGACGCCTTCAAGGCGGCCGGCGGCAAGTCGCAGGACGCGCCCGTCGCCACGCCCGGTGAACTGGTCAACTACGACGCGATCATCTTCGGCACCGGCACGCGCTTCGGCAACATGACCGGGCAGATGCGCACCTTCCTCGACCAGACCGGCGGCCTCTGGGCATCCGGCGCGCTGATCGGCAAGGTCGGCTCGGTCTTCGCTTCCAGCGCCACCCAGCACGGCGGCCGAGAGCACGATCCTCACCTTCCACCCGACGCTGCTGCACCACGGCATGGTCGTCGTCGGCCTGCCCTATTCCGAAGCCCGCCAGATGGGTCTCGACGAGATCAAGGGCGGCAGCCCGTACGGCGCCTCGACCATCGCCGGCGGCGCGGGCGAACGCCAGCCGAGCGAGCAGGAACTTGGCATGGCCGCCTTCCGGGGCAAGCACGTGGCGACGATCGCGACGAAGCTGTTCGGCTGAAGCCGTCATCCCCGCGGAGGCGGGAATGACGAGGGCTACTTGAACCGCGCAGTGACTTCCGCCACCCGCGCCCCGAACAGGCGCGCGGTTTCCGTGTCTCCCGGAGACATCGCGTCGGCGCCCGCATCGGAGGGCGACTGCGCGACCGCGCCGCTGTACGACACACGGGTAGTTGATGTCGTTGCGTTGCGCGGCCCCGGTGTTGCTGGGCATCAGGCCCCGGCTCACCCACACCATCGAATGCTGCATGGCGAGCGTCCAGAGCGCGGTAAGCACGCCCTGCTTGTCGCCGCCCATGCCGGCGCTGTTGGTGAAGCCCGCGGCGATCTTGTCCTTCCATTCCCGGGCGAACCACTGCTTCGACGAAGCATCCGCGAACTTCTTGAACTGCCAGCTGGGGCTGCCCATGTACGTGGGCGAGCCGAAGACGATGGCGTCCGCGGCCTTCAGCAACTCCCAGCCGCCGGCCGGGAGGTTGCCTTCCGCGTCGATGGCCAGCAGCTGGGCCCCGGCTCCCTGCGCCACCGCCTGCGCCATGCGCTGCGTGTGGCCGTAGCCGGAGTGGTAGACGACGACGATGTCCGGCATGCGTCAGGCGAGCGACTTGCGGCCGTCGATGCTGAAGCGGCCGGCGCCGAAGGCCGAGAACGCGAGCAGGCCGCCGACGATGGCGAGGTTCTTGAAGAAGGCCTGCTTCTGCATCATCTGCTGCGCTTCCGGCATCGCCCAGTAGCCGTGGAAGATCGGCGTGATCACCGCGACGAAGATCGCCGGCCCAGCGCGGCCCAGCGCGTCTGGAAGCCGACCAGCAGCAGGATGCCCGGCCGAGTTCGGCGCCGATGGCGATCGCCGCGCACACCTCCGGCAGCGGGATCCCCTTGGAGGCGATGTAGCCCACCGTGCCGGCGAAGCCGCCGATCTTGGCCAACCCCCGGGGATGAACAGCAGCGCGATCAGCGCGCGGCCGATCAGCGCCATCGTGTCGTGCGCGGTGGTCTGGGTCGTGGGGTAGGTGTGCGTTGCCATGGGAACTCCTTCGTTGAAATAAAAAACAATCGGTCAGTCGGCCGCGAGGTCGAACACCAGCACTTCGGCATCCTTGCCATCGGCCAGCGTCAACTTCGTCTCGCCTTGCAGCTTGGCGGCGTCGCCGGCGACCAGCTTCGTGCCGTTCACCGCCAGTTCGCCGCGCACCAGGTGCACGTACGCCTGCCGCTGCGGATCCAGCGCGAGCGTAGCGCTTTCCGTGCCGTCGAGCAGGCCGGCGTACATGCGCGCGTCGGCGTGGATCAGCACCGAACCTTCGGCGGCATCGGGCGAAGCCACCAGGCGCAGGCGACCGCGCTTTTCGGCTTCGGCAAAACTCTTCTGCTCGTAGCTCGGGTCGATGCCCGTCACGTTCGGCTCGATCCAGATCTGCAGGAAGTGCGTGGTCTGGTCCTGCGCGTGGTTGAACTCGCTGTGCTGCACGCCGCGGCCCGCGCTCATGCGCTGCACGTCGCCGGGCGGGATGCCCTTGACGTTGCCGAGCGTGTCGCGGTGCGCCAGTTCGCCTTCGAGCACGTAGCTGATGATCTCCATGTCGCGGTGGCCGTGCGTGCCGAAGCCCTTGCCGGCGGCGACACGGTCCTCGTTGATCACGCGCAGGTTGCCGAACCCCATGTGCTGGGGGTCGTAGTAGCCGGCGAACGAGAAGCTGTGGAAGGACTTGAGCCAGCCGTGGTCGGCGTAGCCGCGTTCCCGGGATTTGCGCAGGGTGAGCATGGGAACTCCTTTCGAATGAAGGAATGTAGGCGCGGCGGCCCCACCGGGGAGGTGGCGGCGTTTGATGGCATCATTCAAAAGAACTGAAGTGACGCTTTCCGGATGCCCACTCCCCGCGATGTCCTCACCCCCGACGCGCTCGGCCTGCTGCAGGCCGTCGCGCAGCACGGCAGCTTCGCCGCCGCCGCCCGCGAGCTGGGGCTGGTGCCCAGCGCCGTCACCTACCGCATCCGCCAGATCGAAGACGCGCTCGACGTGCTGCTGTTCGACCGCAGCTCGCGCCAGCCCGGCTGACCGCCGCCGGCAACGAGCTGCTGTGCGCCAGCCAGCAGCTGCTGCAGGACATCGACGCGATGGCCAACCGCGTGCGCCGCGTGGCCACGGGCTGGGAGGCGGAGTTCACGGTGGCCGTCGACGGCGTGCTCTCGTATTCGACCGTGATGGAACTGGCCGAGGCTTTCTACGCCCTGTCGCCTACCACGCGGCTGCGGCTGCGCGAGGAGACGCTGCACGGCACGCTGGACGCCGTGCTCGCGGGCAAGGCCGACCTGGCGCTCGGCGTCGTGATGGAGCCTGGCACCACGGCCGGCGTCGAAAGCCGCGTGCTGGGCGAAGTGGCCTTCGTGTACGCCGTCGCGCCGCACCATCCGCTGGCCGCGTTGCCGCAACCGGTCCGCGACGAGGTGCTGATCAAGCACCGCGCGGTGGCCGTCGCCGACTCCACGCAGCGCGGCGGCGCGATGACCATGGGCCTGCTGGCCGGGCAGGACGTGCTGACCGTCTCCACGATGCGCGCCAAGCTCGATGCGCAGTTGCGCGGCATGGGCGGCGGCTTCCTGCCCGAGCCGCTGGCGCGCCCTTACCGGAGAGCGGCCGGCTGGTCGAACGCGAGGTGCAGCGCCCCACGCGCAACGTCCGCATGAGCTATGCCTGGCGCGACGGCGGGCCGCTGGGCCCGGGGCGCGCGCTGCAGTGGTGGCTGGCGCAGATGGACAGCGCCGCCACCCGCAGCGCGCTGCTGGAGCGGCACCGGGCGGCGTGAGCGCGATGGCCTACCGCGGACGCTTCGCGCCCTCGCCCACCGGGCCGCTGCACGCGGGCTCGCTGGTGGCGGCGCTGGCCAGCTGGCTCGACGCCCGCGCGCACGGTGGCCAGTGGCTGGTGCGCATCGAAGACGTCGACCAGCCGCGCTGCGTGGCGGGCGCCGACCGGGAGATCCTGCGGCAGCTCGCCGCCTGCGGCTTGCGGCCGCACGAACCGCCGCAGTGGCAATCGCAGCGCGAGACCCTTTACGAGGCGGCGCTGCAGCGGCTGGCCGCGCGCGACGCCGCCTACCCGTGCGCCTGTTCGCGCAAGGACATCGCGCAGGCGCTGCATGCGGCGGGACGCGAGAAGCCGCGCCACGGCGAGCTGGTCTATCCCGGCACCTGCCGCGATGGCCTGCACGGCCGCGCAGCGCGCGCCTGGCGCTTTCGCGTGCCGGCCGGCGTGGTCGCGTGGACCGATCGCCGGCTGGGCGCGCAGTCGCAGGACGTGGCCGAGGAGGTCGGGGACTTCGTGCTGAAGCGCGCCGACGGCCTGTTCGCCTACCAGCTGGCCGTGGTGGTCGACGACGCCGACCAGCGCATCACGCACGTGGTGCGCGGCGAAGACCTGACCGACAACACCGCGCGGCAACTGCTGCTGCAACGCGCCCCGGGCCTGCCGCAGCCTGCCTACCTGCACACGCCGCTGGTGCTCGGTCCCAACGGCGAGAAGCTGTCCAAGCAGAACGGCGCCACGCCGCTGGTGCTGGACGATCCGCTGCGTGCGCTGCAGGCGGCCTCGGCCGTGCTCGGACTGGACGTGCCGCCCTCGCCGTCGCAACCCGACTGGCTGGCGGCAGCGGTGCGCGCGCGTGGGGGACAATCGGGGCATGACCGACCCCGAGAACACGCCCGAGAGCGTGCCGCCCCGCCGCCCGATCCGCAGCTTCGTCCTGCGCACCGGCCGCACCACCGTCGGCCGGCGCGCGCGCTCGAAACGCTGGGCCCGCAGTACCGGTGCCCTACCAGCCGCAGCCGGTGGACCTCGCGGCGCTCTTCGGCCGCAATGCGCCCACCGTGCTGGAGATCGGCTTCGGCATGGGGGAAGCCACGGCGCACATCGCGGGCGTGATGCCCGGGACGAACTTCCTGTGCTGCGAGGTGCACACGCCGGGCGTCGGCGCGCTGCTCAAGCGCGTGGGCGAACTGGGGCTGACCAACATCCGCATCGTGCAGCACGACGCCGTGGAGGTGCTCGACCACATGCTGGCCGACGGCGCCACGGGCGGGGCTGCACCTGTTCTTTCCGGATCCTTGGCACAAGGCGCGCCACAACAAGCGGCGGCTGCTGCAGCCTGCCTTCCCGACAAGCTGCTGCTGCCGAAGCTGGCGAGCGGCGGCTACATCCACTGCGCGACCGACTGGCAGCCCTACGCGGAGCAGATGCTGGAGGTGCTGTCGGCGGAGCCGCGGCTGCGAAATACCGCGGAGGGCTATGCGCCGCGGCCGGACTACCGGCCGCTGACGAAGTTCGAGAACCGCGGCCTCCGGCTGGGCCACGGCGTCTGGGACCTCGTGTTCCGGAAGGCCTAGGCCTTCAGCTCGCGCGCCGAGATCGTGTACTTGAAATCGTCGGGCGCGTAGGAATCGAAACGCCCCTGCTTGTCCTCGGCGATCGGGTACATCAGGAAGCCCAGCTTGCCCAGTTTCGAACCGGGCAACTGCACGTCGTGCGCCGTGTTGTAGGCCACCCAGTTGCCTTCCCAGCCGCCGTAGAGGCCGCGGTACACCGGCGCCACCACCGGGTGCTGCACGGTCTTGATCCACTCGGCGGTTTCCTGGCGCATCACCTTGGCCACGTCGGCCGGGTCCATCGCCACCCAGCCTTGCGACTGCAGGAAGACCTCGGCGCGGCAGTGCTGCGAGCCCTTGAGGTTGGCGGAGCCGCTGCCCAGTTCCTTGTAGCCGAACGCGGAAGGCGCCAGGCGCAGGCCGTACACGTCGCGCGCCGGCACGCCCACCGAACGGCAGAGGCCGACGAACAGGGCGTTGATGTCGGCGCACTTGCCGCCGAGGTCGCCGGTCTCCAGCATGGTGGCGATGTCGCCTTCGCCGCAGCCGCGGACCTTGGGCTCGCGCCAGGCGTTGGCCACGATCCAGTCGTAGATCCGCCGGACCTTGTCGGCATCGGTGCGGGCGTCGCCCACGGCCTTGCGCGCGGTGTCGCGCACGATGCCGTCGGTGGGGATCAACGCGGTGGGACGCGTCCAGTAAGCCAGCGTGGCGGCGTCTTCCCGGGCCGGGCTGCGCTGCGACCAGTCGGTGGCGCGGTCGCGCGTCTGCACGCGGCTCGTCACGTCCACGTAGGGCTGCGCGACGGACTCGTCGAAGCTCACCTGCAGCATCTGCGCGCCGTCGACGCGGTCGGCCACGCGCTTGGCGCTGCCATTGGTGCTGTAGCTGCTCTCCAGCGAACGCTGCCAGTCGGTGTTGACCGACGGGATCGGCACCCAGACCTGGTGCGCGCCTTGCGCCATGGCCGGCGTGACGCGGGTGGTCAGCTCGAAGGTGCGCCAGCCGCCGGGCTGCGGGGCGAAGCGGCGCTCCTGCTGCTGGGCCGAAGCGGCGAACGGAAGGGACGAAAGCGCGCCGGCGGCGGCCGCGGCATGGAGGAAGTGGCGACGGGTCTGCATCCCCCATTATCGGGGCCCCACTGGATTAGCATTGCCGCCACCCATGGCCGACACCTCCTCCCCCGATCCCCTCCTGTGGACCCCGAGCGCCGAGCGCAAGCAGCGCGCGCTCATCACGCATTACCAGGGCTGGCTCGCCCGCGAGCGCGGCCTGCAGTTCGACGGCTACGAAAGCCTGTGGCAGTGGTCGGTCGACCAGCCCGAAGCCTTCTGGAGCTCGATCCTCGCCTTCTTCGAACTGCCCTTCGCGGCGCCGCCCACGCGCATGCTGGCCGATGACCGCATGCCGGGCGCGCGCTGGTTCGAAGGCGCGAAGCTGAACCTCGTCGACCAGGTGCTGCGGCATGCCCAGCCCGGCCGCCCCGCGCTGGCCCTGGAGAGCGAAGCCGGCGGCGACGGCAGCATGGACGGCGCCGAACTGCGGCTGCAGGTCGGCGCGGTGGCGCAGGCGCTGCGCGCGCTCGGCGTGCAGCCGGGCGACCGCGTCGCGGGCTACCTGCCCAACATTCCGCAAGCGGTGATCGCCTTCCTGGCGGCCGCGAGCCTGGGCGCCGTGTGGACGCTGTGCGCGCCCGACATGGGCCCGGTCAGCGTCGGCGACCGCTTCCGGCAGGTCGGCCCGAAGGTGCTGGTCGCGGTGGACGGCTACCGCTTCGCCGGCAAGCCTTTCGACCGGCGCGGCGCGCTCGACGAAATCTCGGGGCAGTTGCCGAGCGTGACCGGCGTGCTCTGGATCCCGCACCTCGATGCGGCCGCCGCGCCGCCGCCGCAAGCCGCGTCGCGCACCGTGGTGCCGTGGAGCGAAGCGCTGAAGAACGAAGCGCCGCCCCAACCGGTGCCGCTGCCCGCCGACCATCCGCTCTGGATCCTGTACTCGTCCGGCACGACCGGCCTGCCGAAACCCATCGTGCACGGCCACGGCGGCGTGATGGTCAACGGCATGGTCAACATGGTGCTGCACAACGACCTGCATGCCGGCGACCGCGTGCTGTGGGCCGTCAACACCTCGTGGATGGTGTGGAACGCGCACGTGCTCAGCCTGCTGGGCGGTGGCACGCTGGTGCTGTACGACGGCAGCGTCACCGGCGCCGGCGCGGAACCCGACTGGGGCCACCTGTGGAAGCTCGCGGGCCGCCAGCGCGTGAACGCCTTCGGCGTGGGCGCGGCGATCCACCACGCGTGCCTGAAGGCGGGCATCGTGCCGCGCGAAATCGCCGACCTGTCGGCGCTGCACACCGTCGGCTCGACCGGTTCGCCGCTCTCACCCGAGGCGTACCGGTGGCTCTACGAAGGCGTCAAACCCGATCTCTGGCTCAACATTGTGGCGGGCGGCACCGACATCGCCGGCGGCTTCCTGGTCGGCCTGCCGACGCTGCCCGTGCGCATGGGCGAGATGCAGTGCCGCACCCCGGGCGCGCGCGTCGAAGCGTGGAACGACGAAGGCCGCCCGGTGCTCGACGAAGTGGGCGAGCTGGTGTGCACGCGGCCGCTGCCTTCGATGCCGCTGTTCTTCTGGGGCGACGATGACGGCGCCCGGTACCGAGAGAGTTATTTCGACACCTTCGAGGGCGTGTGGCGCCACGGCGACTGGCTGCGGCTGGTGCCGCGCCCCGAGGCGGTGGGCGGCACCATCTACGGCCGCTCGGACGCGACGATCAACCGGCAAGGCGTGCGCATGGGCACGTCGGAGCTGTACCGCGTCGTCGAGGGCATCGAGGAAGTGGTCGACACGTTGGTGGTCGACCTCGAGTACCGGGCCGGCCGTCGTACATGGCGCTGTTCGTGCAGTTGCGGCCCGGGGCGACGCTGGACGAAGCGCTGGTGAAGCGCATCAGGCAGGCGCTGCGCACGGGCCTGTCGGCGCGCCACGTGCCCGACGAAATCCTGCAGGTGGCGGCGATCCCGAAGACCATCACGGGCAAGAAGCTGGAGCTGCCGGTGAAGAAGCTGATGCTGGGGCACCCGCTGGAGAAAGTCGTCAAGCGCGACGCGATGGCGCAGCCGGAGAGCATCGACTGGTTCGTGCGGTTCGCCGAGGCGTACCGGCAGCGCTCTTAGCCTCTCATTGCGGGCTCGACCCGCAATCCGTGCGGCGGTGGAACGAAGATGGATCCCGGGTCAAGCCCGGGATGACAGGTCCGGGGGCCGGGGATGACAGCGTCAGCGCCAGAGACCTTCGACCAGCTTGCCGGCCTCGGCCGAGCTCCAGTCGTACTCGCCCCGCACGCGCCACCGGGCGCGGCCCTGCGCGTCGAAGCCGAAGGTGGTGGGGAAGGTCTTCACCTCCCACGCGGCCGCGCCGGCGCCAGCGGCATCGAGCAGCACCGGGTGCGTCCAGCCGAGGCCTGCATGTAGCGCTGCACCGTGGATGCGCGCTCCTTGAAGTTGACCAGTTGCAGCACGAACTTGTCGCCGTAGAGGTCGGCCATCTGCAGCAGCAGCGGCATCTCGGCGCGGCAAGGCGGGCACCACGTGGCCCAGAAGTTGACCACCGTGGGCTTGCCGGTCGCGGGGATGGGCGACGCCGCGCCTTGCAGGTCGGGTGCGTTGAAACCGGCGAGCCGCCCGCCCGCCGGCGCCTGCACGATCTCCGCGGCGCGCGCGGGCAGAGCAAGCGCCACGCCGGTCGCCGCGGCCGCATGCAGGACCAGGCGGCGCGAGGTCGTCACGCCCGCTCCGCCACCCGGCCTGCACCGACTGCAGCGCGCCCGCCAGCTTGCTGGCATCGGTGCCGCCGGCCATGGCCGTGTCGGGCTTGCCGCCGCCCTTGCCGCCGACCTGCTGCGCCACGAAATTGACGAGGTCGCCCGCCTTGACCTTGCCCATGCTGTCGGCCGTGACGCCGGCGGCGAGCTGCACCTTGGCGCCGTCGACCGCGGCCAGCACGATGGCGGCCGTCTTCAGCTTGCCCTTGAGCTTGTCCATCGTGTCGCGCAGCGTCTTGGCATCCGCGCCTTCGAGCCGCGCCGCCAGCACCTTGATGCCCTTCACGTCGACGGCCTGCGCCACCAGCTCGTCACCCTGCGAGGAAGCCAGCTTGCCCTTGAGCTGCGCCACTTCCTTCTCGAGCACGCGGACTGGTCCAGCACCGGCCCACGCGGCCATTCAGTTCATTGGGCGCTGCCTTCAGCGAGCCGGCCAGCGACTGCACCATCGATTCGAGCTGCTGCAGGTAAGCGAGCGCGTTGGCGCCCGTCACCGCCTCGATGCGGCGCACGCCGGCGGCCACGCCGCCTTCGCTGGTGATCTTGAACAGGCCGATGTCGCCGGTGCGCTGCACGTGCGTGCCGCCGCACAGCTCGCGGCTGGAGCCGATGTCGAGCACGCGCACCGTCTCGCCGTACTTCTCGCCGAACAGCATCACGGCGCCGGTCTGCTTGGCCGCCTCGATCTCCATCACCCGCGCCTGCGTGGCGTGGTTCTCCGGATCTCGGTGTTGACCCGCTTCTCGATCTCGAGGATCTGGTCGCCCGTGATCGGCGCGTTGTGCGTGAAGTCGAAGCGCGTCTTCTCGGCGTCGACCAGCGAACCCTTCTGCTGCACGTGGTCGCCCAGCACCTCGCGCAGCGCCTTGTGCATCAGGTGCGTCACGCTGTGGTTGCGCATGGTGGCGCGGCGACGCTCCATGTCGACGCGCGCGGCCACGGTATCGCCGACCTTGAGCGTGCCCTGCGTTTGCGTGCCGTGGTGGCCGCACACGTCGGCCTTGATCTTCTGCGTGTCTTCCACGCCGAACTGCACGCCCTCGGCCGCCAGCACGCCGCTGTCGCCGACCCGGCCGCCGCTCTCGGCGTAGAACGGCGTGGTGTCCAGCACCACGACGCCCGGCTCGCCTTCGTTCAACTGCTGCACCGGCGTGCCGTCTTTATAGAGGGCGACCACCTTGGCCGATTCTTCCAGCTTCTCGTAGCCGGTGAAGACGTTGCCCGCGCCGCCGTATTCCAGCGCGCGGTCCATCTTGAACTTGCCGGCCGCGCGGCCCGCGGCCTTCTGCTTTTCCATGGCGGCGTTGAAGCCCGCCTCGTCGACCGAGACGCCGCGCTCGCGGCAGACGTCGGCGGACAGGTCGAGCGGGAAGCCATAGGTGTCGTGCAGCTTGAACGCCACTTCACCGGGCAGCACCTTCTGGTCGCCGGCCAGCGCCGCGTCCAGATCTCCATGCCGTTGGCGAGCGTCTCGTAGAAGCGCTCTCTTCGGCCTTGAGCACTTCCATCACGCGCTTTTCCGAGGCCTTGAGGTTCGGGTAGGCCTCGCCCATCAGCGCGACGAGGTCGGGCACGAGCTTGTGGAAGAACGGCGTCTTGCGGCCCAGCTTGTAGCCGTGGCGGATGGCGCGTCGGATGATGCGGCGCTGCACGTAGCCGCGGCCTTCGTTCGACGGGATCACGCCGTCGGCCACCGTGAAGGAGGTGGCGCGGATATGGTCGGCGATCACCTTCAGCGACGGCGTGGCGAGGTCGGCGATGCCCGTCTCGCGACCCGCCGCGGCGATCAGCTTCGCGAAGATGTCGATCTCGTAGTTGCTGTGCACGTGCTGCAGGATGGCCGCCAGCCGCTCGAGGCCCATGCCGGTGTCGACGCAGGGCGCCGGCAGCGGCTTGACCGAGCCGTCGGGCTGCATGTCGAACTGCATGAACACGTTGTTCCAGATCTCGATGTAGCGGTCGCCGTCCTGCTCCGGGCTGCCCGGGGGCCGCCGGCGATGTGCGGGCCATGGTCGTAGAAGATCTCCGAGCACGGGCCGCAGGGGCCGGTGTCGGCCATCATCCAGAAGTTGTCGGACGCGTACTTGGCGCCCTTGTTGTCGCCGATGCGGACCACGCGCTCGGCGGGCAGGCCGATCTCCTTCGTCCAGATGTCGTAGGCCTCGTCGTCGTCGATGTAGACCGTGGCCCAGAGCTTCTCGGCAGGCAGCTTGTACACCGGGTCAGCAGTTCCCGGCCCACTTCAGCGACTCGCGCTTGAAGTAGTCGCCGAAGCTCCAGTTGCCCAGCATCTCGAAGAAGGTGTGGTGCCGCGCCGTGTAGCCCACGTTCTCCGGGTCGTTGTGCTTGCCGCCGGCGCGCAGGCAGGCCTGCACCGAGGCCGCGCGCACGTACGGGCGCTTGTCGGTGCCGAGGAACACGTCCTTGAACTGCACCATGCCGCTGTTGGTGAACATCAGCGTCGGGTCGTTGCCCGGCACCAGCGGGCTGGAGGCCACCACCGTGTGCCCCTTGTCCTTGAAGAAATCGAGGAAGGTCTGGCGGATGTCGGCGACAGTGAAATGGGGAGTGCTCATGGGGGTCCAGCTGAACCTTTGATTATAGGTTTGGGCCCCCTCCGGCTTCGCTACCATTGCCCAAACCCTTCGAAACCGCCGGAGACACCGCCATGGACATGAAGACCTCCCCCTCGCCCTGCTCAAGGACCCCACCCTGTTCAAGACCGACGCGCTGGTCGACGGCGAATGGGTCCGGGGCCCGTCGCGCTTCGACGTCACCGACCCGAGCAACGGCACCAAGCTGGCCGACGTGGCGAACCCGGGCCCGGCCGAAGCCGAGCAGGCGATCGCCGCGGCCAACGCCGCCCGGCCGGCGTGGCGCAACAAGACCGGCAAGGAGCGCAGCATCATCCTGCGCAAGTGGTACGACCTGCTGATGGCGAACCAGGGAAGACCTGGCCGGCTGATGACGGCGGAACAAGGCAAGCCCTTCGCCGAGGCCAAGGGCGAGGCGGCCTACGGCGCCAGCTTCGTCGAGTGGTACGCCGAGGAAGCCAAGCGCGTCAACGGCGAGACCCTGCCGCAGTTCGACAACAACCGCCGGCTGATGGTGATCCGCCAGCCCATCGGCGTCTGCGCCGCCATCACGCCCGGAACTTTCCGCTGGCCATGATCACGCGCAAGGTCGCGCCGGCGCTGGCCGCCGGTTGCCCTGTCGTGATCAAGCCGGCCGAACTCACGCCGCTGACCGCGCTGGCCGCCGCCGAACTGGCGATCCGCGCCGGCATCCCGGCCGGCGTGCTCAACATCCTCACGGCCGACAGCGCCAACAGCGTCGCCATCGGCAAGGTGATCTGCGCCAGCGACACGGTGCGGCACATCAGCTTCACCGGCTCCACCGAAGTCGGCCGCATCCTGATGGCGCAGAGCGCGCCCAGCATCAAGAAGCTGTCGCTCGAACTGGGCGGCAACGCGCCTTTCATCGTGTTCGACGACGCCGACGTGGACTCCGCCGTCGAGGGCGCCATCGCCAGCAAGTACCGCAACGCGGGCCAGACCTGCGTCTGCGCCAACCGCATCTACGTCCAGGAAGGCGTGTACGACCAGTTCGTCGAGAAGTTCTCGGCCAAGGTCGGGACGATGAAGGTCGGCAACGGCTTCGAGGACGGCGTGGTGCAAGGCCCGCTGATCGAGGACAGCGCCGTCGAGAAGGTGCAGCGGCACGTGGCCGACGCGGTCGCCAAGGGCGCGCGCGTCGTGGTCGGCGGCGAGAAGCTGCAAGGCCAGTTCTTCCAGCCGACCGTGCTGGCCGACGCCACCGGCGACATGCTGTGCGCGCGCGAGGAGACCTTCGGCCCGCTCGCGCCGGTGTTCCGGTTCAAGACGGAACAGGACGCGATCGCCGCCGCGAACAATACCGAGTTCGGCCGGCCAGCTACTTCTACAGCCGCGACGTCGGCCGCATCTTCCGCGTGAGCGAAGCGCTGGAGTACGGCATGGTCGGCATCAACGTCGGCATCATCGCCACCGAGCACGTGCCCTTCGGCGGCGTCAAGCAGTCGGGCCTGGCCGCGAAGGCTCGCACCACGGCATGGACGAATACCGGAGATGAAGTACCTGTGCCTGGGCGACGTGCTGAAGTGAGCGCACGGCGTCCCATGCCCTTCACGCCCGTCATCACCAGCCTGCTGGACACCGACCTCTACAAGTTCACGATGTGGCAGCCGATGCTGCACCGGCATCCGGAGACGCAGGCGCACTACCGCTTCGTCTGCCGCAACCCGCCGGAGTTCGCGCTGGCCGGACTGCTGGAGGAAGTGAACGCGCAGCTCGACCACCTCTGTTCGCTGTGCTTCCGGAAGGACGACCTGCCTACGTGGGCGGCCTGCGGTTCATCCGCAGCGATTTCGTGGACTTCCTGCGGATCTTCTCTTTCCAGCGCGACTTCATCCGTGCGCGCGCCGAGGGCGACGACCGGTGATCGAAGCCGTCGGCCCGCAGGTGCACGTGATGGGCTTCGAGATCTTCGTGCTGGCGATCGTCAACGAGCTCTACTTCCGCCGCTTCCCGCCGGCGCAGGAGGAAGGCCGGCGCCGCCTGCAGCAGAAGATCGAGGCGCTGAAGGCGTTCGGCGGCGAGCCCCAGCTCGCCCATCCCTTCGAGTTCTTCGACTTCGGCGTGCGCCGGCGTTACGCGGGCGAGTGGCAGCGCGAGGTGGTGTCCACGCTGGTGCGCGAGGTGCCGCGGTTCTTCAAGGGCACGTCCAACGTGCTGCTGGCGCGCGACACGGGCATCGTGCCCATCGGCACCATGGGCCACGAATACCTGCAGACCTTCCGGCACTGGGCATGCGGCTGCGCGACTTCCAGCGGGCGGCGCTGGAGGAGTGGGTGCAGGAATACCGCGGCGACCGGGCATCGCGCTGACCGATACGGTGGGCATGGACGCCTTCCTGCGCGACTTCGACCTGTACTTCGCCAAGCTCTTCGACGGCATCCGCCACGACTCGGGCGACCCCGTCGCGTGGGGCGAGAAGGCGCTGGCGCACTATGCGCGGCTGCGCATCGACGCGCACGGCAAGCGGCTGGTGTTCTCCGACGGCCTGACGATCGAGAAGGCGGTGGCGCTGTACCGCCACTTCGGCGACCGCACGCAGCTGGGCTTCGGCATCGGCACCAGCCTGACCAACGACGTCGGCCTGAAGCCGCTCAACATCGTGATGAAGCTGGTGGAGGCCAATGGCCAGCCGGTCGCCAAGCTGTCGGACGCCCCCGGCAAGACGCTGGCAGCGGACGAGACTTTCCTCGCCTACCTGCGGCAGGTGTTCGAGGTCCCGGCGCCGTCCGCGTAAGATGCGGGCTGGGTGGCATGCCGCTTCGGGCACGCCAGGGAACAGCGAAGGTCGGGCCGCCTCGCTGCCTTCCTGCGTCCGTCCTGCCATGCCCGAACTCTCGATCCAGTGGATCGCCGCCTCCATTTTCGCCATCGCCCTGCTGCACACCTTCAGTGCCAAGCAGTTCGAGCGCCTCTCCCACCGCTTTCCGCGCCACGCCGGGCTGTTCCACCTGCTCGGCGAGGTCGAGGTCGTCTTCGGCTTCTGGGCCATCGTGCTCGTCGTGGTCATGGCCCTCGTGGCGGGCGGCAGCGCGGCCCCGGACTATGCCGAGTCGCGCAACTACACCGAGCCGCTGTTCGTCTTCGTGGTGATGGTGATCGCGGCTTCGCGGCCGGTGCTGCGCACCGTCATGTCGGTCGTCAACAAGACCGCGCACTGGCGCCGGTGCCGACGCCGCTGGCCACGGCGTGGCTCGGGCTCGCGGCGGTGCCGCTGCTCGGCTCGCTGATCACCGAGCCGGCGGCGATGACCATCGCGGCGCTGATGCTGGCGCCGCAGATCTTCCGCCCGGGCGTGCCCGAAGGCGTGAAGTACCGGCGCTGGGCGTGCTCTTCGTCAACGTGTCCATCGGGGGCACGCTCACCTCGTACGCGGCGCCGCCGGTGTTGATGGTCGGCTCCACCGGCAGTGGGACAGCGCGTTCATGCTCGCCAACTTCGGCTGGAAGGCCGCGATCGCGGTGCTCGTGAACGCCACCGTCGCCACGTACTTCCTGCGCGCGCACCTGCGGCCGGCGCCCGCGGGCAACGACGAACTGCCGGAAGAAGCGCGGGTGCCGCTGAGCGTGGTCGCCGTCCACCTCGTGCTGCTGGCAGGCGTGGTGCTGTTCGCGCACCACCCCGTGGTGTTCCTCGGCCTGTTCCTGATGTTCCTCGGCTTCGCGCAGGCCTACGAGCGCCACCAGAGCCCGCTGATCGTCAAGGAGGCGCTGCTGGTCGGGTTCTTCCCGGCCGGCCTGGTCGTGCTCGGCGGCATGCAGCAGTGGTGGCTGCAGCCGATCGTCTCGGGGCTGTCGCCGGTCGCCCTGTTCCTCGGCGCCCTCGGCCTGACGGCCATCACGGACAACGCGGCGCTGACCTACCCGCTCGCTCATCGTCGGCATCTCCGACGAGTCCAAGTACATGCTGGTCGCCGGCGCCGTCGCGGGCGGCGGCTTGACGGTCATCGCCAACGCGCCCAATCCCGCCGGCGTCGCGCTGCTCAAGCGCGGCTTCGCCGACGAGACGATCGGCGCCGGCGGCCTGCTGCTGGGGGCGCTCGGACCGACCGCGATCGCCGCCTCAGCCTTCCTGTTCCTGTGACCCGGGCGGCACGGTGCGCACGTAGTGGTGCTTGGGGTCGACGTACTTCACGTTGTTGGCCTCGCGCCGCGCCGCCGACGCATCGTCGTACAGGAAGGGCAGGAAGGCATAGCGGCGCCCCCGCGTGACCGGCGTCGCCTCGTGCATCAGCCCGCACGAGAAGACGCAGGCGCCGCCGGTGGGCGCGCGATAGGTCTGCAATCCGTACTCCGGAAAGCGCAGGTCGCCGCCTTCGTAGTCCTCGGCGTTCAGGTTCAGCGTGACGGCGAACTGGCGATGGCCCTCGCCGTCGTTGTCGCGGTGCGGCCGGAAGTAGCCGCCGGTTTCGGCGTCGTAGCACGCCACCGGGTAGCGCTCCATGCGCGTGGGATCGAAGCGGAACACGCGCTCGATCTCGGGCTTGAGCCGGCGCGCGATGCGCGCGCCGATGGCGCGGCGCAGCGCCTCGTCCTCGACGATGCAGTCCATGCGCCGCTTGACGCGGTAGTCGATCACGCCGCGGATGCCGTCGGGGTCGGTGCGCATGTAGCCCGAGTCGCTGCCGCCCTTCTCCTCGTAGTGCCGGATCAGCGCGCGGCAGAACGCCGGCTCGAAGACGCGCGGCACGACGAGCACCGGCGCCTGCGGCAGCGCCGGCCCGGTCAGGGGCATGGGCAGCAACGACACCAGGTCGAGCAACTGCGCGGCGGCCTCGGACGGGGCCTGCGCGATGGCGATCCACTGCATGACGCGCAGGGTCGGGTCGAGCAGCACCAGCGCGGGCTGCAGGGTGACGCGGCCGCCCTCCACGTCCGCCACGCCGAATTGGCGCGCTGCGTCGAAGGCCGGGTCGAGCAGCACGCGAACGCCGGGCATCGCGTCGGCCGCGCGGCCGGCCTCCACGTCGGCCGGGTCGCCCGTCACCACGAACAGGCTGCAGCGAACGTCGTCGAACAAGGCCCGCCGCGCGAGCAGCGCGCGCTGCACGGCCGCCGGCCCATCGCCGGCGAGGCTGCCGGCGAAGAAAAGCACCACGTGGCGACCGGCCACGGTGGCGAAGTGGTAGTGCGGGTTGGTGAGCGACCGCCCGACGAACCGGGGGGGCGGGCTCACCCGCGGGGATGGGACGGATCAATGGCTGGAGGGACGCTCGCTGGAGCGTTGCAGGTGCTCGCGCACCCGCCGCGCCTCCGGCCCGACCTCGGCCACGGCCGCCTTCACGCGAGCCTGGCTCACGTTGAAGTGGCGGGCCCACGCGCAGACCGCGTAGTCGTACGTGACGTCGATGTGTTCGGTCTTCGCGTCGTCCGGCTTCGTCTGGGGGTGGGTCATGGTCGGCTCCTTGGGCGTGATCGTAGGCAACGCACCACGTTGGGGATGTAGGACGGGTCCGCAAGGAACGAGGCTCCCGCGGGAAGCCTCGCCTGCAGCAACCGAACGGCTTACTTCTTGCGCGCGGCGATCGCCTTCTCGGCCGTGTTCACCAGGTCGGCGCCGATGGTGGCCTTCCACTTGGCGTACACCGGGCGGGTCGCCTGCACGAAGGCGTCACGCTCGGCGGGCGACAGGTTGGTGACCGTCACGCCCATGCCGGCGATGTCCTTGAGCAGCGGCTTGTCGGCTTCGGTCAGGCCCTTGCGCGCCAGCTCGATTTCCTGCTTGCCGGCGTCGATGGCGGCCTGGCGCACGATGTCCTGGTCGGCCTTGGACCACGAAGCCCAGATCTCCTTGTTGACCACGAAGATCAGCGGGTCGGCGACGTAGCCCCACGTCGTCACGAACTTCTGGCCGACCGTGTGCATCTTCAGCACGGTGAACAGGAACAGCGGGTTCTCCTGGCCGTCGACCGCGCCGCTCGCGAGCGCCGGCTGCGCGTCGGCCCAGCTCATCTGCGTCGGGTTGGCGCCGAGCGCGTTGAAGGTGTCGGAGAACAGGGGCGAGCCCACCACGCGGATCTTCATGCCCTTCAGGTCGGCCGGCGACTTGATCGCCTTCTTGCTGTTGGTGAGCTCGCGGTAGCCGTTCTCCCCCCAGGCCAGCGGCACGGCGCCGGCCTTGTCGATGGTGGCGAACAGGCGCTTGCCCACTTCACCCTGCGTCAGCGCGTCGACGGCCGCGTAGTCGGGCATCAGGAACGGCAGCGAGAAGACGTTGAGCTCCTTGACCTGCGGCGACCAGTTGATGGTGGAGCCGACGGCCATGTCGATCACGCCCGGCGCAGCGCGCTGAACTCGCGCGTCTGGTCGCCCCGGATCAGCGAGACGCCGGGGTACAGCTTGATGTTGATGCGGCCCTGCGTGCGTTCCTTGACGAGGTCGGACCAGATCTTGCCGGCCATGCCCCGGGCGTCGGCGGGCCGAGCACCAGCGACATCTTGTATTCGGCCTTGTAGGCGGCCTGCGCCATGGCGGTGGAGGCGAAGCCGAGGGCGGTGGCGGCCATGGCCAGCCCCAGCAGGGTGCGGCGGAATTTCATCTCTGTCTCCTAGTGTTTAGTGAACCAACGAACGAAACGAATCAGTAACCCAGCGTGCGCGGCAGCCACAGCGCCAGTTCGGGGAACGCGATGACCAGCACCATCACCAGCGCCATCGACACCAGCATCCAGCCGACCCAGCGGATCGTGCTTTCCATCGGCACTTTGGCAATGCGGCAGGACACCATCAGGTTGACGGCCAACGGCGGGGTGAACTGGCCGAGCGCCACCTTGAGCGTGAGGATGACGCCGAACCACACCGGGTCCCATTGGTAGTGCTGCATGATCGGCAGCAGCAGCGGCACGAAGATCAGGAAGATCGACACGCCGTCGAGGAACATGCCGACGGTGACCAGCAGCAGGATCAGCAGCGACAGCACGCCGTATTCGCCGAGGCCGGAGTTGGTGATCGCGCGCGCCACCGGGTCGATCACGCCGAGCGTGGCGAGCGAGTACGCGAAGATGCCGGCGAGCGCCACCACCAGCAGGATGACCGCCGACAGTTCGCCCGATTCGCGCAGGATGACGAACAGGTCGCGCACCTTGATCGTCCGGTAGATCACCATGCCGACGAACAGGCCGTAGAACACGGCGACCACGGCGGCTTCGGTCGGCGTGAACCAGCCGGCGCGCATGCCGCCGAGGATCAGCACCGGCGCCGCCAGTCCCCAGCTCGCTTCGCGCAGGCTGCGCCAGAACGCGGGGCGCGGCAGCGAGGCTTCGAGCTGGCCCATCTTGTGGCGGCGCGCCATCCACACCGCCGGGATCATCAGCGCCAGGCCGGCCATGATGCCGGGGATCATGCCCGCGGCGAACAGCGCCGGCACCGACGCGCCGGGCACCAGCACCGAGTAGATGATGAAGGCGACCGAAGGCGGGATCAGGATGTCGGTGGCGGCGGCGGCGCCGACCACGCTGGCCGAGAACGACGGCGGGTAGCCCGCGCGGCTCATGGCCGCGATCATCACGGCGCCGACGGCCGCGGCGTTGGCCGGGCCCGAACCCGAGATGCCGCCGAGGAACATGGCGACGGCGATCGCCACCAGCGGCAGCATGCCGGGGCCGCGGCCGACGATCGCGACCGCGAAGTTCACCAGCCGCAGCGCGACCCCGGAGCGGTCGAAGATCGAGCCCACCAGCACGAACATCGGCACCGCCAGCAGCGGGTACTTGCCGAGGCCGGCGTAGAAGTTCTGCGGCACGGCCAGCAAGCCGAACCACTGCACTTCGGAATTGGCGATGGCGATGCAGACCGCGCCGGCCAGGCCCGGGGCCGCGCCGATCGGCACGCCCAGCATCAGCATCGCCAGAAAGCGACGAACAGCAGGGTGGCGATCATGCGCGCCTTCCGCGGCGGATGAACAGGCCCAGCGCGCGGCCGGCGATCGCCACCGACATCACCGGCAGCCACACCGAATACCACCACTGCGGCACGCCGATGCCGGGCGACGTCTCGCCGAAACGGAAGTCGTCCCAGGTGACCCGCGCGCTCAGCACCGCGACGATGGCGAACAGCACGAACACCATCAGCGAACCGAAGCGGGCCAGCATGCGCTGCCGCCATTCGGGGCCGTTGTCGGCGAAGTACTCGATGCGGATCATGCGGTTGCGCGCCACGGCGGCGGAGCCCGCCACCAGCGCCAGCACGATCATCAGGAACACGGAGAACTCCTCCGTCCAGCGAACGACTGGCTGGTGAAGTAGCGCACCAGCACGTTCGCGAAGGTGATCAGCGCCAGCAGCCCCATGACGATCACGGTGAGCCAGTCTTCGATGGCGAGCGGCACCACGGTGCGCTCGTCGGGATGGATCTCCGGTTCGCCGGGGATGGGATCGGGCAGTTCGGGTTGCGACATGGTCTTGTTCAGCCCACCAGCCCGCGCGCGGCGGCGGCGATGTCGGCCGGCAGCACGCGCGATTGCGTTTCCGGGATCGGTGCGTAGCCGACGGGAATGCGCGGCGCGCCGAGGCGCCGCACCTTGCAACCGCCGACCGTCTCGGCCACGCTGGCCGCGATCTCGGCGCCGAAGCCGGCGGCCTGCACCGCTTCGTGCACGACCAGCAGGTGCTTCGTCTTGGCGGCGGACCCGAGCACGGTCGCGCGGTCCCGGGGCCAGATGCTGCGCAGGTCGATCAGTTCGGCCGCGATGCCCCACTGCGCCAGTTCGTCGCAGGCCTGTTCGCAGGCCTGCACCTGCTTGCTCCAGCTGACGATGGTGACGTCGAAGCCGGGTCGCACCACGCGCGCTTCGCCGATGTTCGCCTTCACGGATGCATCGACTTCGCCGGTGACGCCCCATAGCGTCTTGTGTTCCATGTAGACCACCGGGTCGCCGCTGGCCAGCGCCGCGCGCAGCATGGAGTAGTTGTCCTGCGGCGTGGCGGGGCACACCACCACCACGCCGGGCAGGTGCGCGAACCAGCTTTCGAGCGACTGCGAATGCTGCGCCGCCGACGAATCCCAGATGCCGATCGGCATGCGCACCACCATGGGCACGCGGCCCCGGCCGCCGAACATGAAGCGGTTCTTGGCGGCCTGGTTGACGATCTCGTCCATGCCGCACAGCGCGAAGTCGACCACGCGCATCTCGACGACGGGCCGCAAGCCCGCGAGCGCCATGCCGACGCCGGCGCCCAGATCGCGGCTTCGCTGATCGGCGTGTCGATCACGCGCTCGGCGCCGAAGCGCTGCTGCAAGCCCTTGTACTGCCCGAAGATGCCGCCCCGGCCAACGTCTTCGCCGATCACCACGACGTTGGCGTCGGCTTCCATCTCGTGCGTCACCGCCAGCACGGCGGCTTCGGCATACGTCATCACCGCCATGTGCCGGCTCCCGTGGTCTGCACGTCGGTGAAAGCCGCCTCGGCTTGGGGCCGGGCGCGGCGTCGGCGGCTGCGACGGCAGCAGCGACTTCCGCTTCAGCCTCGCGCTCGATCCGTTCCAGTTCCCGGGACGAAGCGTTTGGCAGCGACAGGTAGTGCTGGCGCGCGCGGGCGATCGGGTCGGTCTTCAAGGCTTCTTCCAGTTCGGCCGGGTCGCGGTAAGCGGCAGGGTCCACGGAGACGTGGCCCTTCACGCGGTAGGTGATGGCGTGCAGCAGGCGCGGGCCCCGCCACCGCGCACTTCGGCGACGAGCCTTTCGGCCGCCGCGTGCACGGCGATCACGTCGTTGCCGTCGACCTTGGTGGCCGGGATGCCGAAGCTCTCGGCGCGGGCCGACGCGCCCTCGCCCGAGATCATCGGGCCGCTGGCGGTGGTGGCGCTCCAGCGGTTGTCCTCGCACACGAACAGCACCGGCAGCTGGTACACCTGCGCCCAGTTCAGCGCTTCGAGGAAGGGGCCGCGGTTGATGGCGCCGTCGCCGAAGAAGCACACGGTGATGCCGGTGCGGCCCTGCAGCTTCTGCGCGTGCGCCGCGCCGACCGCGATGGGCAGGCCGGCCGCCACGACGCCGTTGGCGCCCAGCATGCCGACCGAGAAGTCGGCGATGTGCATCGAGCCGCCCTTGCCGCCGTTGAAGCCGGTGGCCTTGCCGAACAGCTCGCACATCATGCGCGTGAGGTCCGCGCCCTTGGCCAGCGTGTGGCCGTGGCCGCGGTGCGTGGAGGTCAGGTAGTCGTCGGTGGCGAGGTGGGCGCAGACGCCGGCGGGAACGGCCTCTTGCCCGGTGGAAAGGTGGAGCGGTCCGCGGACGCGGGCGGTGCCGTCAGCGGCCTTGCCATAGGCGCTCACGCCGCCCCGGCTGGCCTGTTCGGCCGCGTTCTCGAAGGCCCGGATGCGCACCATGGTGCGGACCAGCGCCGCCATGGTGCCTGCTGCGATGCTCACGGAGAGTCCCCAATGCGTTCTTATTGCTGTGCATCATTTTAGGGGTGGGGAGGGACGCGGTTCCTACGCATCACCCGCTAAGGGATTACCCCGACACGCCTGTCATTGCGGGCTCGACCCGCAATCCATGCGGCGCGCGCACGACCGCTGCGTGGATCCCGGTTCGAGCCCGGAATGACAAGGCTGTGTCACTCCTGCTGCCCCACCTGTTCTCCCGGATAGAGCACGATCACGCGCGCCTTCGATGCATCCGTCACGTGCTTCTGTTCGAGCAGCCAGTGCGCACGAAGTCCGCCACTGTCTTGCGTCCCGCGTCGGCGGCCAGTTGCCGGTAGGCGGGCGACTGCGCCCTTTGCTCCAGTTGCGGCGAGATGCCGCGCAGCAGGTCGACCGAACTCTCCATGCGATTGAAGCGCGCCCAGCCTTCGCGCGTGTAGTGCTCCGTCGCGCGTGTCGAAGGCGACCGGCAGCGACGGTTTCACCTCGCCCGCGCGCACCACCCACGCATCGCCGCGGCGCTCGATCGGCCGGCCTTCTGCATCTCGATGGAATAGCGGTACACGGTGCGCAGCTGCAGGTGCGTTTCGGTGGTGCCGAGGATCGGCAGTTCCACGCCCAGCAGGTTCTTCACGTCTTCGCGCTTGAAGCGTTCGTAGACGGTGACCGTCGACACCTCGAGCTTGCCGCCCGGCGTCGGCATCACGAGCGGCATGCCGCCCGCGACCGACTGCTTCGCGCTGGTGGAGAACAGCGCGATGGCCGGGCCGGGCTGCGCGATCCACCAGCCGAGCGCCACCGCGCCGCCGAGCAGCGCGAGGAACCAGAGTCTTTGCTTGGGCATCGTGGCCGCAGCGTAGCTGATAGAGTCGTTCCATGCGACACGTACCCTTCGGCCGCACCGGCCTCTTCGTCTCCGAGCTCTGCCTCGGCACCATGACCTTCGGCGGCAGCGAGGGCATGTGGGGAAAGATCGGCACGCTGCAGCAAGGCGACGCCGAGCGCCTCGTGGGCCAGCCCTCGACGCCGGCATCAACTTCATCGACACGGCCGACGTCTACGCGGGCGGCGTCTCGGAACAGATCACCGGGCAGGCGCTGCGCAACCTCAAGGTGCCGCGCGAAAGCGTCGTCGTGGCCAGCAAGGTCTTCGGCGAAACGGCGCCCGGCTACAACCGCGGCGGCGCCACCCGCAGCCGCATCCTCGACGGCATCAAGGCCAGCCTGAAGCGCCTGCAGCTGGACCACATCGACCTGTACCAGATCCACGGCTTCGACCCGGTGACGCCCATCGAGGAAACGGTGCGCGCGCTCGACCAGCTGGTGCGGCATGGCCATGTGCGCTACGTCGGCGTCTCCAACTGGGCGGCGTGGCAGATCATGAAGGCGCTGGGCATCTCCGAGCGCCCGGGCCTCGCCCGCTTCGAATCGCTGCAGGCCTACTACACCGTGGCCGGCCGCGACCTCGAACGCGAGCTCGTGCCCATGCTCCGGAGCGAAGGCCTCGGCCTCATGGTGTGGAGCCCGCTGGCCGGCGGCTTCCTGAGCGGCAAGTACTCGCGCGAGCAGGAGGCTTCGGGCTCCGCCGAGGAAGGCAGCCGCCGCCTGGCCTTCGACTTCCCGCCGGTGAACAAGGAACGCGCGTTCGACGCGATCGACGTGATGCGCGAGATCGGCAACGCCAAGGGCGTGAGCGTGGCGCAGATCGCGCTGGCCGGCTGCTGCACCAGCCGCAGGTGACGTCGGTGATCGTCGGCGCCAAGCGGCCCGACCAGCTCGCCGACAACATCAAGGCCACCGAGGTGCGGCTGTCCGCGGACGAGCTGGCGCGCATCGACGCGGTGAGCGTGCTGCCGAAGGAGTATCCGGGGTGGATGCTCGAGCGGCAGGGCGAAGTGCGGCGCAACCAGCTGGCGGCCGCGGCGCGCTGAGCGGCTACGTCCGGCGGGCCTGGCCCGCTTGCGTCACCTTCACGGTGGGACGGTAGACGTAGCCGTAGCGGTTCTTCGGGTCGATCCGCGCATGCAGGAAGCGCGCGGCGCAGCGGCGGCACTGGTACAGCAGGAGCACGGGCACCAGCGCATCCAGACGCTTCGCCGGATGCGCACGAGCGTCGCGCAACCGCACCCGCACGGACGCAAGCGGAATCCAGCCTTGGTGGGCGCGGCACGCTCCTCCGCCAGCACGCAGGTGGGTGCGAAGGCCGCGGACCGAAAGCGGTTCAACAGCAGTGGCATCGTCGCCTGCCCCTCAATGCCTGCCGATCGGCATCGGGACCGTTGCAGGATAGGCGCCGGCATCGGTGTGCGCGGTTCGCCAGATCGCTTCCTGGTCGTCGAGGAAGTCGCTGTCTTCCGCGGCCGTACGGGTGTCTTGCCATTGGCGTTCGCGCAGGATGGTGGCCTTGAGCAGATCGATGAACTTGGACATGGAACTTCTGTCGGAGTGTTCCTACAAGTTTGGGAGATCCGGTTCGGCGCACCTGAAGATAAAAGCTAGCTGCAACTAGTTGTTTCGCCTAAAGCAAAAGATCAAGACGTGCCGGCGTTCTCCCACACGGACGGACGCCGCGTACCGGCATGGCTGTCGTATGACAAACAGCAAGATCTCTCCTGTCCGGGGGCAACCACGCCTTCGCCCATTTCAAGGAGAGACCATGGAAACGCAAGAACTGAAGCAAGCCATCGAACGCATCGAGCACGCCACCGACGACGCCAAGCGCGCGCTGCAATCGGGCAACGTGCCGCAGGCCCTGCGCCAGCAGGTCGAGGACTTCCACCAGCAGGCCAGCCAGGCGAAGAAGAGCGGCGCTTCCGACGAAGCCTTGCTGCGCGACACCGTACTGAAGCTGGAACAGGCTGCCGACAAGGCGAAGGCCGCATGCCAGCAAGCCGGCGGTGACGTGAGCGCCGACCTAAAGCAGGCGGTGGAGCGCGCGCACGACGAAGCGTCGAAGGTGAAGAAGCAGATCCGTGCGGGATCGGCGGCTTAAGGAGCCATCGCTGTCATGCCGGGCCTGGCCCGGCATTCACTGCGGCCTGCGCGACGCTGCGGTGGGACAGAAGTGAACGTGGAGCGGGCGATGGGAATCGAACCCACGTCTTGAGCTTGGGAAGCTCAGGTCCTGCCATTGAACGACGCCCGCGGTTCAGGACCGAATTCTAAGACGGATTGATCCGCGACCATCGCGCCGTCGTGCGCGCTTCCACCCCGCTACAATCGCCGCCCAGCAGCACGGCGCTCCGCCCGGGAGGGCAGGCTTGCGAGTGTCAGCCAGAGGTGCCATGCAAGACCCCACATCCTCTTCGGCCCGCAACACGCAGGATTGCGATGTCCTGATCATCGGCGGCGGCCCCGCCGGCAGCACGGCCGGCGCCCTGCTCGCGGAGCGCGGCTTCAAGGTGACCGTCCTCGAGAAGGCCCGCCACCCACGCTTCCACATCGGCGAGTCGCTGCTGCCGGCGAACCTTCCCCTGTTCGAGAAGCTCGGTGTCGCCGACCAGGTGCGCGCGGTGGGCATGCAGAAGTGGGGGGCGGAGTTCGTCTCGCCCCGGCACCAGCCCGACCGGCAGACCGTGTTCTTCGGCGAAGCCTGGGACAAGGGCCAGCCTTACGCCTACCAGTGCGGCGTTCCGAGTTCGACGAGATCCTGCTGCGCAACGCGCAGGCCAAGGGCGCGGACGTGCGCGAAGGCTGCCGCGTGCGCGACGTGCAGTTCGACGCCGACGGCCGTGGCGCGCTGGTGGTGGGCACGCACGACGACGGCACGCCTTTCGAAGGGCGCGCCCGCATGGTCATCGACGCGTCCGGCCGCGACACGGTGCTGGCCCGCAAGTTCGACACCAAGCGCCGCAACCCGCACCACAACAGCTCCGCGCTCTACGGCCACTTCACCGGCGCCAGGCGCCATCCCGGCCGCGACGAAGGCAACATCACCATCTTCTGGTTCGCCCACGGGTGGTTCTGGCTGATCCCGCTGGCCGACGGCTGCACCAGTGTCGGCGCCGTCGTGTGGCCGTACTACCTCAAGACGCGTGACAAGCCGCTGAAGGAATTCTTCCTCGACACGATCGCGCTGTGCCCCGCGCTGGCCGAGCGCCTGCAGGACGCGCAGCTGGCGTCCGACGTCGAAGCGACCGGCAACTTCTCGTACAGCAGCCGGCAGACGCACGGCCCCGGCTATCTCATGATCGGCGACGCCTTCGCCTTCATCGACCCGGTGTTCTCCTCCGGCGTGATGCTCGCCATGCAGGGCGGCTTCCGGCGGCCGACACGGTCGAGACCTGCCTGCGCCAACCCGCGCGTGCGAAGGCCGCATTGCGCGCGTTCGACCGCCGTGTGCGGCACGGGCCGCGCGAGTTCTCCCCGGTTCATCTACCGCATCACCCATCCCGTGATGCGCGACATGCTGATGGCGCCCAGCAACGTGTTCCGCGTCAAGGAGGCGCTGCTCTCCATGCTGGCGGGAGACATCTACGGGAAGACGCCGATCTGGCGGTCGATCCGCATCCTCAAGGGGATCTTCTACATGCTGTCGCTGGGCAACCTGCGGCGGTCGATCGCCGCTGCCCGCCAGCGCCGGTTCAACATCACGAGCGACGCCGGATCCGATGCCTGAGCTGCAACCCGCTGCGGCCGCGTCGCGCAGCCACCGGGTCCTGATTCCCAGCTACAACCCCGGCCCCAAGGTCTACCAGACGGTGAGCGAAGCGCGCGCCCGCTGGAACCCCGTGTGGGTCGTGGTCGACGGCAGCACCGACGGTTCGGCCGAAGGCCTGCTGGCCATGGCGCAACAGGACCCCGGCCTGCGCGTCCTCTGGTGCTGGAACGCAATCGCGGCAAGGGCGCCGCCGTGCTGCACGGCCTCGATGCCGCGGCGGCCGAAGGCTTCACCCACGCGCTGACGATGGACTCGGACGGCCAGCACCCGGCGGGACTCATCCCCGACTTCATGGCGGCGTCCGCGCGCGATCCCGGCGCGATGGTGCTGGGCAAGCCGGTGTTCGATGCCAGCGCGCCGGCGCTGCGCGTCAACGGCCGCAAGGTGTCGAACGGGTGGGCCAACCTCGAAACGCTGTGGGCCGGCATCGGCGACTCGCTGTACGGCTTCCGCGTGTATCCGATCGAGCCGCTGCGCCGCGTGATGCAGGGCCAGCGCTGGATGCGGCGCTTCGACTTCGATCCGGAGGCCGCGGTGCGCATGTGCTGGCGCGGCGTGAAGCCGGTCAACCTCGACGCGCCGGTGAAGTACTTCCCGGCGGGCGAAGGCGGCGTCTCGCACTTCAACTACCTGCGCGACAACGTGCTGCTGACGTGGATGCACAGCCGCCTGTTCATCGGCTTCCTGCTGCGGCTGCCGCTGCTGGCCTGGCGCCGGCTGGCCGGCGGCTCCTAGTCGTTGAGGCCGCGGTCCAGCAGGACCAGCGGCGATGCCTGCTCCGGATGCAGGCCCCGGGCCCCTTCGAAAGCCTGCCGGATCACGGCCATGTCCGCTTCGCGGTCGCCGGTGATGTCCATGAACGGGCCGACGCAGATTTCGCGCTTCGCGTAGTCGAGCCGGATCAGGCCGAGCGGCACGCCGGCGTTTTCGGCGATGCGGTAGAAGCCGCCGCGCAGGCCCGCCGTGCGCGCGCGGGTGCCTTCCGGCGTGAGCGTGAGCCAGTGGCAGGCGCCGGTCTCGCGCGCCTGCGCCATGCCCGCGATGATCTGCAGCGTCACCGCGCCCGGCGCGCGCCGGTCGACGGGGAGGCCGCCCATCCAGCGCAGGTAGCGGCCGAAGAGCGGGATCTCGAACAGGCTGGACTTGCTGAGGAACTTCATCGGCACGCCGGTCGCCACCTTGGCGAACAGCAGGACGACGGTGTCCCAGTTGCTGGTGTGCGGATAGGCGGCCAGCACGCCTTGCGCCGCCGGCAACCCGTGGAACGTCAGCCGCCAGCCCGCCAGCCGCAGCATCGCCGCCACCAGCCGGTTGCCGCGGAACTGCAGCGCGTAGGGCGGCGCGTAGCGGCCGACTGCGCCGGGCCAAGATCGCGCTTCACTAGATCATCCCGCCGTTGATGGAGATCACCCGCCCGTGATGTAGCCGGCCTCGTCGGAGGCGAGATAGCCCACCAGCCCCGCGACCTCTTCGGGCCGGCCGGCGCGCTTGACCGGCACGAGCTGGGCGATCGCCTTGGCATCGAAGCTGCCCCGGCTCATCGCCGTCTCGATGATGCCGGGCGCGACGGCGTTGACCGTGATGCCGCGGCTGGCGACTTCGAGCGACAGCGCCTTGGTCGCGGAATGCAGCGCGCCCTTGGCGGCGGCGTAGTTCACCTGCCCGCGGTTGCCGGCGATGCCGGCCACCGACGTGATGTTGACGATGCGGCCCCAGCGGGTGCGGATCATCGGCATCATCAGTGGCTGCGTGACGTTGTAGAAGCCGTTCAGCGAAACGTCGACCACGCGCTGCCACTGGCCCGGCTGCATGCCGGGAAACACCGCGTCGTCGTGGATGCCCGCGTTGTTCACCAGGACTGGATCGGACCGCCCGCAAGCAGGCCTTCGAGCTGCCGCAGCGTGGCCGGCCCGTCGGTCACGTCGAACACGCAGGCCGATGCGTGGCCGCCGGCCGCTTCGATCTCGCGCACCAGCGTCTGCGCCGCCTCGGGCTGCCGGTTCGCGTGCACCAGCACCTCGAAGCCCTGCGCCGCCAGGCGCCGGCAGATCGCCGCGCCGATGCCGCCGCTGCCGCCGGTGACCAGCGCCCTCTTCCTCTCGGTCATGCGCCGCCCTCCCGGATGGACGCCGCCAGCGCGGCGTCGAGCACCACCGTCGCGCGGCCGCTCATGAGCGGCCCCGCCTGCGATGCGACTTCGAAGCTGTAGACGATGTGGTTGCCGTCCCCAAGCAGCCGCGTGGCCTTCACCAGCAGCGGTCCGGCGACGTCGTCGAGCCGCCGCGCATGCAGTTCCACGCCGCGCACGCTGGCCAGGTAGCCGGCGCGCGGGACCGCCTCCGCTTCGGCGACGAGGCTGCCGTGGACGGCCATCGCCTGCGCCGCGTACTCGATGCCGCACGCGATGCCGAGGCGGTCGTGGGCGCGCAAAGGGTTGGCGGCCGAGTGATGGCTGTCGGCCTCGCAACGGATCTCTTCCGGCGTCCACGCCACCACGCGTTCCAGCAGGCACATGGCGCCCTGGTGCGGAATGCGGCGCGCGATCTCGGCGTGGCTCAGCATGGCTGCACGCGCACGCGCACGCGCACGCGCAGGTCGTCCGGTAGTCGACCAGCACGGTGCGCTCGGCGCCCGCGGCCAGCGCCTGCAGCAGGGGCAGGCTGCGCGCGGCGGGAATCTCGCGGCGCATCTGTTCCAGCCAGGGCGTCCTGCAAGGTGTCGGCCGGCTCGCGCGCGAAAGCCGCGCCGCCTTCCAGCACGAGACTGCCGAGGCTGCCGGCGCCGGCGACCGGCGACAGCAGCAGGGCCACGCCCATGGTGTCGGGGATCGGGCGCACGCCGTGCAGCGGTTCCGGGTAGTCGGTGTCGTAGGCCAGCAGCAGCACCGGCCGCTGTTCGCTGCACACCTGCGCCACGGCCTCGAGCAGGCCGGCCGCGAAGCTGCCGTCGTAGGCGCACAGCACCGAGGACGGCGCCATCGAGCCCGACGAGATGCTCCAGTAGCCGGACGGCGCGTTGTGCACGGAGTTGTGGAACCGGGTTGGCGAGATCGAACGGTCGTTGCTCGCCAGCGTCGCGCAGATCTCGTGGCAATTGACGCCGTCGCCGCCCGAGGAAGTGAACACGGTGGCGAGGTCGACCGGCGACACGCCGGCCATGCCGAGCGCTTCCCAGCCGATCGCCGGGGCCGCGCGCACGGCGACACCGGCGCGCCGGCGTTCGGCGGCGGGCAAGGCCTGCGGCGCAGGCACACGGGTCTTCTCCGCGACCGAGGGCGCCGTGCCCGGGAGCTGCTTGCGGCCCTCTTCCCAGTTCGGCACCCCGGGGCCGACCAGGCCGATGCCTTGCACGTGGACGGACAGGTTCATGCGGCCCGCCCGAGCAGCACGCTGCAGTTGGTGCCGCCGAAGCCGAACGAATTGCTCAGCACCAGCCGCGTCGGCTGCGGGCGGTTCTCCAGCACGTAATCGACCGGGATCGTCGCATCGAGATCGTCGGTGTTGACGCCCGCCCACGCCATGCCGTGCTGCAGCGACAGCGCGGAGATCACGGCTTCGAGCCCGCCGGCGGCGCCCAGCGCGTGGCCGGTCGCGCCCTTGGTCGAACTGCAGGGCACGCCGCGTTCGCCGAACACCGCAGCGAGCGCCTTGCCTTCGGCCGCGTCGTTGGCAGGCGTGGCGGTGCCGTGCAGGTTCACGTAGTCCACGTCGCCCGCCTCGGCGCCCGCCATCTCCAGCGCCTGCGCCATCGCCATCCGTGCGCCGGCGCCTTCGGGATGCGGCGCCGACATGTGGTGCGCGTCGCTCGACTCGCCGACGCCGCGCAGCAGCAGCGCGCCGGCCGGCACGTCGGCGGGCAGCCGCTGCAGCAGCGCGAAGGCCGCACCCTCACCGATGGAGATGCCGTTGCGCGCCGCGTCGAAGGGGCGGCACGGCGCGTTCGACAGCACGTCCAGCGAGTTGAAGCCGTACAGCGTGGTGAGGCACAGCGAGTCGACGCCGCCAACCACCGCCGCGTCGATGAGCCCGGCCTCGATCATCCGCCACGCGGAATTGAAGACCTTGCCGCTGGACGAACACGCCGTCGACACCGAGACCGCCGGCCCCTGCAGGCCGAGCGCCTCGCGGACATAGGCGGAGAGCGAATACGGGTTGTGGCTGCCGCGGTAGACCAGGTCGGGCGGCAGCGCGCCGGTGGCGGGATCGCGGTGCCGGTAGGCGACCTCGGTTTCGTAGATGCCCGAGGTGCTGGTGCCGAGAAAGACGCCGATGCGCGCGGCGCCGAGCCGGTCGGCGGCGGCACGCACCGCGGCCGCGAAGCCGTCCCGGTCCAGCCCCAGTTGCGCGAGGCGGTTGTTGCGGCAGTCGTACGCGGACAGGTGCTGCGGCAACAAGATGTCGTCGACGCCTTCGACCTTGCCCGTGAAGGTGGCGAGGCTCACGTCGTCGAAGTCGCAGGGGGCGAGCCCGCTGCGGCCTGCCTGCAGCGCGGCAAGCGTCGCGGCTTGCCCCGCGCCGAGGCACGAGGCGGCAGTGAAGTGGGAGAGGTACAGCGGGGTGCGCAAGGCGGGGGATCTTTCGCGGTCGTGACCGAAAATAGCACTAAACACGGGCGACGAGCAGCACGTTCGCGAACGGCGTGCCCCGGCTCATGGGCCGCGCGTCGACGCGAAAGCCCAGCGATGCCAGCTTGCTTTCCCATTCGGCGAGCGGACGGCAGTACAGGCGGCCGAGACGGTGGCCCCGCAAGGTGGTGACCACGAAATCGACCCAGTTGCTGATGCGGAACGGAAGGCCCGCCGCGGCGTCGCCGACGCGCAACAGCAACACGCCACCGGGCACGAGCGAGGCGCGGACGCGCCGCAGCACGTCGTCCTGCGCTTCGATCGGCACGTAGTGCAGCACGTCGAGGATGACCACCGCATCGTTGCCTTCGCCGAAATCGGCGCGGCACATGTCGGCGGCGACGAAGCTCGCGCGCCCGGCGTCCACGTCCGCCTGCAGCGCCGTCGTGGCGCGATCGACGTCGTGCTGCATCAGTTCGATGCCGCGAACGTGCGTGGGCCGGGGAGCTGCGGGCCACTGCGCGGGCCGGCGCCCAGACGCCTCGGCATCCGCCGCCAGCAGCCAGGCCGTGAGCAAGCCCCGGCCGCAGCCGATGTCCAGCACCCGGTTGCGGCCGGAGAGCAGGCCTTCCTGCAGCAGGCCGGCGAACGCCGGGTCGCCGCCCAGCTTGCCGCGAGCGAAGTGCCATGCGTACTTGCCGGCCTGGCGGTAAGGCTCCGCCGCGCGGGCGATGAGCGAACGAATGAATTCCGGTGGCTGCGTCATGCGTGCGCCTGGCTGAGGGTGACCGGGCGCAGTCCGCGCGCCTCGAAGAGATCGAGCAATTGCTCCAGGACGGGCAGCACGATGGGCTGGCCGTCGGCCGTGCGCGTGCAGTTGCCGTCATGCAGGAGCAGGACGTCACCCGTGGCGAGGTTGCGGGCGAGCCGCCCGAGCAGCACGTGCGGATCGGCGGTACGGGTGTCGAACCCGCGGCGCGTCCAGCTCGCCAGGCGCAGGCCGAGCCCGGCAGCACCGGGTCGAGCAGCGGGTTGCGCAGGCCCGCCGGCGCGCGGAAGAACCCGGGCGCACGGCCGGTGATCGCGGCCGGGTGTGTCCTGCGCCTGCTGCAGTTCGCGCCGCATGCGCGCCGGCCCCATGAAGGAGAAGAAGTGGCGATGGTGCTGGCTGTGGTTGCCGATCTCGTGGCCGCGGCGGACGATCTCGCGGCACAGCTCGGCGTGCTGCGCGGCGCGCGCGCCGATGCAGAAGAAGGTCGCTTTCGCGCGGCGCCGGTCGAGCAGGTCCAGCAAGGCCGGCGTGACCAGCGGATCGGGGCCGTCGTCGATGGTGATGGCGACCTCCGAACGCGCGGCCGACGCGGCCGGCAGGCGCGTGAGGTTCGGCCCCAGCCAGTCGGACCGCGGCAGCAGGCCGCACAGCGTGAGCACCGTGGTTGCCGAGCAGCAGCAGCAGGAGTTCGGGCCACCAGTCCGGCGCGACGGCGAGTGCGGCCAGCGCCAGCACGTGCAGCGCCATCGACCCGAGCACGAAGGGCGAAGGGCGCCAGCGCGCCGGCGGAACGAGGTCAAGCGTAGCCATGGCGGTCCGTAGCGGGTCCAGAGGCGGGACCGTGGGGCCAGTCGTGCGCGCCGGGTTCGACGTCGACACGCTGCGGCGGCAACACGCGCCCCAGCAGCGCGTGGGCCGGGGCGAACCGGTCTTCGCTGCCGTAGCCGAGGTGCAGGTCGCGACCCGCGGCCTGGCCCGATTGCAGCCACTGCCAGATCTGCCGGTCGACATCGTCGACGCCCTCCGCCGCTTGCCAGTCGCGGAGTCCGTCGTTGGTGGCGGCTTCGGCGACGATGTCGCGCGGCCCGAGGTACGGCGCCAGCAGGCAGGCTGCTTCGACGTGGCGTGCCGCACGGGCTGCGGTTTCGCCCGTATCCGCCCGCGCGAGACCGGCGAGCGCGAGGTGCCCGCCCAGCGAGATGCCGCACAGGCCCGCCGGGCATTCCCCTGCCTGCGCGGCGCTGAACAGGAAGTCCTGCAGGAACCGCAGCGCCGACCCGTCCGCCACCTCGGGAATGGTGGCTTCCAGCAGCACGACGTCGTAAGGCAGTTCGCGTTGGCGCACCGCATCGACGAAGCCGGCCGCGATGAAATCGGCGGGCTTCATGTAGGCGCCGGGCAGCAGGATCCACTGCATGCGCGCCTTGCCGGCATACGGCTCGCGGTGGAAGTTCATGCCGCGCGCTTCCGCGCCGGCGCGGCGAACACCGCCGCCAGCACCAGCGCCAGCACGGCGCCCGGCCCGACGGTGATGCCGATCGCCTGCAGCACCGGCACCTGCGACAACCCCAGGATGCCGAAGCCCGGGAGCGCGGCAACGTTGGCGAACAACAGCGAGGCCAGCGTGGTCGGCGAGATGCCTTCACCGTCGTCCTGCGCGCCCGGGCCGCGGCTGAAGAACAGCGTGTAGTTGGAGCCGACCGCGAACACCAGCAGCAGGCCCACCAGGTGCAGGATCGTCAGCTGGTGGCCGGCCGGGACCAGCGCCGCCACGATGATGGCCACGGTGCCCGCCAGCGGCAGCATGACGCCCACCATGCGTGGCACCGAGCGCAGCGACACCGCGATCACCACCGCAATCGCGATGAGGCCCCCGAGCGACAGCCAGCCGGCTTCGCCGAGGTAGTTGCTGTACAGCGCGTCGGCCTCTCCCTTGAGGTCGACGAACAGCGTGCGCGTCGCCCCGCCCGCGTCGACCGCGGGCAGCACAGCGCGGACGCGCGCCGGATCGATGTTGCCGCCGGGCGCGTTCTCGGCGCGCGGACCGTGCAGCGGCAGGATCGCGCTCCGCCGCGGCGCCGCCGGCGCCCTCGCGCCGCATCAGCATGCCGGCGACGGCCACGCCGGTCGTGGTGCCTTCGAGGTCCGCCAGTTGCAGCGGCCGCGCGGTGCGCGCCTTCTCGGCGTCTTCGAGGAAGCCGCCCGGCGCTCGGCCCGCAACGGCAGGCCCTGCACCGCTTGCGACAGGCGCGTGCCGAGCTCGCCGGAGGGCGGGATCGCGGCCTGTCGGCTGCGCTGCGTGGCCACGCTGGGCAGCAGGTGGCTGGGGCTGTCGACGCCGCCGATCACGTTGGCACGCACCAGCGGCTGCAGCGCGCCGACCGCGCGTTCCGACGCCGCCAGCACCGCTTCTTCCGTCGCGCCCCGGATCACGACCAGGGAAGCGGACGTCGGGCGCGCCGAGGTCGGCCCGCAGTTTCTGGTCGAGGGCCTGGTCCTGCGCCGACACCGGGCTCAGCGCGGCGAGTTCATGGTTCCAGACGCGGTCGCGATGCAGCACGATGACGGCCACGGCCAGCGCGATCAGCGCCAGCGCCGGCCAGCGCAGGATGCCCGCGCGTGCGACGACGGAGGCCAGCGCGCGCCCCGGCGCGGAGATGTCGCGCACGGTGAAGTTGGCGGGCAGCAGGTGCGGCAGGACGAAGCGGGTGACGAGCGCCGCCGCGGTGAGCCCCGCGATCGAATAGAGGCCCAGTTGCGCCAGACCCGGGAAGCCCGAGAACAGCAAGGCGCCGAAACCGAAGATCGACGTCAGCACGCCGAGCCGCACCGTGGGCCAGAAGCGCTTGACCCATTGCGTGCGGTCGGCGCCGGCATGGCGGGACTGCACGAACAGGTAGATCGAGTAATCCACGGCCTCGCCGATCAGCGTGGTGCCGAAGCCCAGCGTCAGGCCGTGCACCGTGCCGAACCCGAGGCTGACGGCGGCGATCGCCACCAGCACGCCCGAAGCAACCGGCAGCAGCCCGAGCACGAGCGCCGGCACCGAGCGGTACAGCGCGACCAGCAGCACGACGATCAGCGACGTGCCGACCAGCGAGAGCCGCTTGACCTCGCGCTCGATCAGTTCGCGCACCTGCACGCCGAACACGCCGGGCCCGGAGAGCACCAGCTTCGCCGACGCCGCGCCGGGGTGCCCTGCCGCGCCTCGTCGAAGGCCGCCTGCACCGCCTTCACCGCGGCCTGCTGGGCATCGGTGTCGCCACCCGGCGCGCGCGTCTGCAGCAGCATCAGCGCGCGCGAGCCGTCACGGGCCGCCCACACGCCTTCAACAGTGTTCGGCCGGTTGCGCGCGCTCGCGGACTGCGCGCTCAGCGCATCGAGGACGGCCGTGATCTCGCCGGTCGGGTCGCGCGCGAGCAGGTCCTTGACCAGCAGTCCGGCAGGAGAAGCCAGCAGGTCGAGCGTCTCCTGGATCGCGGCGTTCAGGCCGGGCGCCGTGAACCGCTCCGCATTCATGGCCGGACTGAGGAGGTAACGGTTCTGGAAGTAGAACGCCCGGTCGCGCTCCATGCCGACGTTCTCGCCGTTCGCCACCGCGACGAACTGCTTGTCGGCACGCAGCGCCTGCCCCATCTTGCGCGACACGGCCGCCCGCGAGGGCGCGTCGGCGCCTTCGATGCCCACCAGCACGAGGCGCGACACCAGGCCGTCCTTGAGCTGGTCGACCAGCAGCCGCTGCTCGGGCGTCGGCGCCTGCGGCAGGAAGGCGGACATGTCGGCCGTGAAGCTCGCGCGCAGCACGAGCAGCGCACTCACCGCCATGGCCGCCAGCCACAGCCACACGGGGAGCCAGCGCCGGCCCGGCACCGGGCTCACGAACCGGCAGCCTTGGTGATCGTCATGACGGAGCGGTCGCGGTCAGACTGCTCGACTTCCACGGTCTGCACTTCGCCGCGCTCGCCCGCGATGCGCACTTCGAGCACGTAGCCGCGGATGCGCGGCTCCTTCGGCTTGAGCGCCAGCGTCCAGCGGTCGAGCGAGCCGCCGAGGGTCAGCAGGAAGTGCCGCTCCAGCGCCTGCCGGTCACCGGCCAGCGTGCCGCGCACGCTTTCGGTCAGCGCCGCCAGCGCCGGGTGGTCCTGCACCTGCATCACCATCTGGCGCTCGCCGCGGGTGATCGTGAGCGTGCCGCCATCGAGCACCACCGACTCGGGCCGGGGCTTGAGCGTCTTGCGCTCCAGCCGCGACGGCGCGGTGAACGAGAGCTCGCCCGACGACGTGACGGGCGAATCGAGCATGGCGATGTACTTGCGCTCGACGAAAGTCCCGCGCGTGATCTTCTGCGCCGACAACGCGCGCATCAGCTGGTCGATGTCGAACGCCCAGCCGGAACGGCCAGCACGCAGGCCAATGCCAGGACTACACGGCGCTTCATGTCCCGCTCCCCGTCTCGGACGGCTTCGGGCCGGTGGCCCAGAAATCGAAGAAATTGAACCAGTTGGCCGGCGCCATGGCGCCGTACTTTTCGAGCAGCGCGGCGTAGCGGTCGATCGCCGCTTCCATCTGGGCCTGCCGGCTGCCCGCGGCCGCATCGGAAAAGTCCGCCAGTGGCTCGAAGTGGATCTCGTAGCGGTTGCCGCCGCGGTACAGGCCGACCATGAAGACGACCGGCCGGCGCAGGATCGCGGCCATGCGGAACGGCCCGAGCGGAAAGGCCGCGGGCGCGCCGAAGAAGGGCACCATGCGCACGGCCTCGTCGCCCAGCGCGCGGTCGCCCATCATTCCGATGATGGTGTCGGCATCGAGCAGCGCGTGCAGCTGCAGCATCGAATCGACCCGGCCCAGCGCCACGACGTCGAGTTCGGCCCCGGGGTTGATCGCGCTGAGCAGCTGGTTGATCTTCTGCGCGTTCTCCTTGTACATCGCCATCGCGACGCGCAGGTTGGGCTGCTGCCGCCCCAGCGAACGCAGCACCTCGAAGCTGCCCATGTGGGCGCCCATCAGCATCAGCCCGCGGCCCTGCCCCTGCAGGTCCTTGGCGAAGTGGTGGCCGTGCAGTTCGATGTCGAAGCTGTGGAACTGGTCGTTGACCGGTAGATGCGGTCGTGCACCACCGAGGCGAAGGCCGGGAACTGGGTGAAGAGCGCGCGCCACGTGGCCGGCCGGCCCGTGACCCGCTCCTGCCACCCGATGCAAGCGCGCCGCGCGGCCGCCGAGAACAGCAGGAAGTAGGCGGCGATGGGATAGAGCAGCACGCGGCCGGCGCGGCGGCCGAGCCGCAGCGACACCCACGCCATGAAACGCAGGGCCACGGCGTTGCTGCGCTCGGGGCGGCGCGCCCACTCGGCGCGGACGGCCTTGTCGGTGGATCCGGCGACGCCCGCGCTCATGCGGCCGCCTGCACTTGCGCCACGGCCACCGGCTCGCCGGCGCGCGCGATGCTCACGGCGCACCGGCCGGAAGCGGCGGGCGTGCAGGCGAGCACCAGCGCCTGCGCGGGCGCGACGGGTTGCAGGAACTTGGCGGAGGCGATGCCCGTGGGATTCAGGCCGGCGCCTTCGAGCGCATGCAGCGCGGCGTCGAGCAACAGCACGCCCGGCACGATGGGCGCACCCGGGAAATGCCCGGCGAACGCGGGATGGTCCGCTGCGAATTCCAGCGTCGATTCAAGCCCCATCGGATAGGTCCCCTCCACCCGGGGGCAGGTGCTCCCGGAACAGCTCTTCCATTGTCTCACGCGTCACCTTGCCGGTGCTGTTGCGCGGCAGGCGATCGAGCAGCACCAGCGGCCGCGGCAGGAAGATCGCGTCGACGCGATCGCGCAGCGCCGCCCGCACCGGGCAGCGGTCATGCCGGGGGCCACGGCGAAGGCGCCGAGCCGGGTCGCGCTGTCGCGCGCTTCGTCCGGGCGCATGAAGAACACGCCGTCCTGCACGCCCGGCATCGCCAGCAGCTGGTGGTCGAGGTAGGCCAGCGAGTTCCGCTTGCCAGCGATGTTCACCATGTCGCCGAGGCGGCCGCGCAGCAGGAAGTTGCGCGGGCCGTGCAGTTCCAGCAGGTCACCCAGCGGCGTGGGCGTGGCGACGTGCCCGCCGCTGGCCCAGAACCGGCCTTCGCGCTCGGCCACCGAAATCCCCGGCAGCAGCGTCCGTGGCGCTCGTCGCGTTGCTGCGGCGGGTGGCGATCTGGCCGGTCTCGGTGGAGCCGTAGATCTCCTGCAGCGGCGCATGCAATTCGGCTTCCGCGCGCTGCGCGAGCTCCGGCGACAAGGGCGCGGTCGCGGACAGCGCGAGGTCCAGCGGCGGCACCGCCACGCCGGCGTCGAGCAGGTTGCGCAGGTGCAGCGGCGTCGTCACGAGCATGCGCGGCCGGGGCAAGGCCGCCAGCGCATCGGCGATGTCCGCCGGATAGAACGGGTGCGCCGCGCACAGGCTGCCGCCGCTCTGCATCGGCATCAGCACGGTGGATTCGATGCCGTACATGTGCTGGGGCGGCACGGTGCCGAGCACGCACATCCCGCCTTGCGCCGGCAGCACCAGGGCCTCGGCCTCGGCGCGCACGTCCAGCACCACCTCGCCCCAGGTCTTGCGGTGCGGCATGGGAACGCCGGTGGAGCCGGAGGTGAACACCAGCGCCATCACCTCGGTCGCCCGGGAAGGCCGGCATGGGCCGCGGCGCGGCCTCGCCGTCCGGCGGGTCTTGGTACAGGTGGCGCGGCATGTCGATGTCGCTCGGGCCATCGACGAGGCAGAACACGCCTTCGTAGGCTTTCAGCTGCCGCACGACTTCGGCCGTGTGGCTCGGCGGCAGCAGGCTCACCTTGCCGGCCACCAGCGCCGCACCGAGCCCCACGGCGAACCGGTACCGGTCGCTGCAGGCGTTCAGCACGTGGGCGCCGGGGGCCACGCCGCACAGAGCGCCTCGACGTCGGCCGAGGAAGCGCGCGACGGTGACCGGGCGCCCGCGGCGCCGCGACGACCACGTCGTGCGGGTTCTCGTGGGAAACGAGCGGGAAGGTGTCCATCGTCAGGGGCGCGGCGGCTGCTTGTCGCGCGTCATCTGGCGCCACGAGCCGATCGATTGCAGGAAGCCGGCGCGCTCTGGCGCGGGATCACGAGGACCCGCACCGGTATTCGCCGGCGAACATGGCCAGCAGCAGCGGCAGCGACAGGAAGTTGATGAAGACCGACCAGGCGCCCTGCGGCGCGTACGCGAACAACAGCACGGAGGTAGCGCCCATGGCCGCGAAATACGCGACCCGGCCCCAGTCACGTTGCGGGTGTAGCGCTGCAGCCGCGGCGAGAGCGGGCCGTGGATGCGTGCGGCGAGCCGGGACACCATGGGCACGGACCCCGGCGCGAGCGTGCGTGCGAACGCGATGCACAGCGCGGCGTGGATGCCCACGTGCTGCGCCAGCAACACCCGGCCGAACCCGCGAACACGCGGTCGCGGGCCAGGACGAGGCCCGCGGCGGCGACAAGCCAGAGGCAGAGCCAGGCGGCGCGCGCCGGCGCGCGCCAGGCCACCAGCAAGGCGAAAGCCATCACCGGCCCGATCAGGATCACCGCTTCCAGCAGCCCCGGATGGGCCGCCGACGCGGCGTGGTGCGAAACCAGCGCATAGGCGACCGGGCCGGCCACCGCGGCGGCGCCCGCCGGGGCCTGCCGCGCGCCTGGCAAGCCGAGGGCCATCACACGGTTCTTTGGGCGGCGATGTGGTCGGCGAGGCTGCGCAGCGAGCTGAAGATCTTGGTGTTGTCTTCGTGGTCGGCGCGCAACTGCAAACCGTACTGCTTCGAGACCACCGGGGCGACTTCGAGGATGTCGATGGAGTCGAGGCCGAGCCCGTCGCCGTACAGGGGTTCGTCGGGCTGGATGTCCGCCGGGGCGACTTCGAGGTTCAGGGACTTCACCACGAGGTCGGCGACCTCGCGCAAAAGGGCTTCGCTGGCGACGGGGGCGTCTTCGCCGGGGAGAGGGGAGCGGTCATGTTCGGGCGTGCAACCTTGGGCCAGTTCGATCCGGGAGTTTATCTCTCTGGTAGGGTTGCTTTCTTTGCACGCCGCCGAACGCATGACCTTCTTTACCGAACCCGCCCCCGCCGGCGCCGGAGTGTTGCTTCTGGGCGGCGGCCTCGCCGGCCTCAGCCTGGCGCTGCAGTTGCGCCTGCGCTTTCCGGAACTGCCGATCACGGTGCTGGAACGGCGCCGCCACCCGGTCCCCCTCGCCGCCCACAAGGTGGGGGAATCCACCGTGGAAATCGGCGCGCACTACTTCTCGGAGGTGCTGGGGCTGAAGCCGCACCTGCAGGCCGACCAGCTCAAGAAATTCGGCTTCCGCTTCTTCTTCAACGACCGGCGGCCCGACGTCGACGGCGTGACCGAACTGGGCGCCAGCACCTTCCTGAGCACGCCGGCCTACCAGATCGATCGCGGCATTTTCGAGAACCATCTCGGGACGCTGGCCCGCGAGCGCGGGATCGCCTTCCCGGATGGTGCGACGGTCAAGACCGTGGACCTGGCCGACCCGAAGCGGCGCGACAGCCTGCACACCGTGGGCTACGAGCAGGACGGCGAAGTGCGCACGCTGCAGGCGCGCTGGCTGGTCGACGCGAGCGGCCGCGCCGGCCTGCTCAAACGCAAGCTGGGGCTGGCCGAAGCCAACGACCACCAGGCCAATGCGGTGTGGTTCCGCATCGACGACCGGCTGGACATCAACGACTGGTCCGGCGACGCCGGCTGGCTCGCCCGCTGCAACCCGCCGAACCGCTGGCTGTCCACCAACCACCTGTGCGGCGACGGCTACTGGACGTGGCTCATCCCGCTCGCTTCCGGCTCGCATTCCGTCGGCATCGTGTGCGACGCGAAGCTGCATCCGCTGGAGACGATGAACACCTTCGACAAGGCGATGGACTGGTTCGCCGTGCACCAGCCCCAGCTGCATGGGGAACTCGAGAAGCGCCGCGGCAAGCTGCAGGACTTCGCCTTCTTCCGCCACTTCTCGTACGGCTGCAAGCAGGTGTTCGACGGCCGGGGCCGCTGGGCGCTCACGGGCGAGGCGGGCCTCTTCCTCGACCCGTTCTACTCACCCGGCAGCGACTTCATCGCCATCTCCAACGGCTTCATCACCGAGCTGGTGGCGCAGGACGTGGCCGGCCGGCCGGTGGCCATGTACGCCGACATCTACCAGTCGATCTACTTCCAGCTGTACCGGAACATGCTGCCGATGTACACCGGCCAGTACCGGATCTTCGGCAACGCCGAAGTGATGCCGCTGAAGGTGCTGTGGGACTACACGTACTACTGGGGCGTGATGTGCCAGCTGTACTACCAGGGCAAGCTGACGGACGTCTCCGCGATGAGCCGCCTGCAGAAGCCGCTGGCCGCGGTGCAGGGCCTCAACGTCGCCGTGCAGGACTTCGTGCGCCGCTGGGACGAGGCGGGCCGCGAGCCCGACGTGCCGCGCATGTTCGACCGTGCGTCGCTGCCCCGGTTCGCCGAATTGAACCGCAGCCTGACCGACACGCTGGACCCGCAGGCTTTCGCCGACCGGCTGCGGCACAACCTGGAACTGCTGGACACGCTGGCGCTCCAGCTCGTGGACCAGGCGCAGGCCCGCTACCCGGGGCTCGACGCCGAAGCCGTCCTCGCGAGCCTGAGCGATCCTTCGCGCGCGGCGCGGCCGCTCGGCGCTTCGCTGCTCTTTCCCGTGGCGAGCGCCGTGGAAGCGGAGGCCTAGAACCCGCCGTTGCACCCGCCCGACACCCCGGTAGGCCGCTGCGGCCGGGCACGGCATACTGCGCCGCAAACAGTCACAAGCAGGCGAGGAGACGGGCGCATGTCGTTCTACGTGAGGATGCCGCACAAGCTGGTGCTGATGCTGGCGCTGCTGGCCGCGGGCGTTGCCGGCGTCGGCGCGGTGGGCCTGCAGGCGCTGGCCGAGGCGAAGGCGCCCGCGGCCGCCTGAAACGCGGCCGCCGTGGCGATGGGTGTGATCGCGGTGTCCGTGCTGGCCCTGGGCCTCCATGGTCGCCCGCTGGGCGCAACTGGGCGTGGTGGGGCCGGTGCGGCACGCGTCCGAGGCCGCGCGGCGCATCGCCGATGGCGATTTGCGGACGGAAGTCACGGTCGAGGGCCGCGGCGAGATCTCCAAGATGCTTCGCTCGCTGGCGGACATGACGCTGCACCTGCGGCAGCTGGTCGGCGAGGTCGCCGGCTCGGCGCGGGCGGTCGCGCGCACCAGCGAGCAGATCGCGCAGGGCAACGTCGACCTGTCCCAGCGCAGCGAGGAACAGGCGAGCACGCTGGAGGAGACCGCCAGTTCCCTCGAGCAGCTGACCGCCACCGTGGCGCAGAACGCCGACAACGCGCGGCGCGCCGCGGGACTCGCGAACGGCGCGTCCGACCCGGCGCGGCGCGGCGGCCACGCGGTCGACGAAGTGGTCGGCACCATGGGCGACATCGCCAGCGCTTCGCGCCGCATCGCCGAGATCATCGGCGTCATCGACGGTATCGCCTTCCAGACCAACATCCTCGCCCTGAATGCGGCCGTCGAGGCGGCGCGTGCCGGTGAACAGGGCCGCGGCTTCGCCGTCGTGGCCGGCGAGGTCCGGACGCTGGCGCAGCGCAGCGCCGAAGCTTCGCGCGAGATCAAGGCGCTGATCGGCGATTCGGTCGACAAGGTGGGCGTCGGCTCGCAGCGTGCCGACGCCGCCGGCCAGACGATGCGCGAGGTGGTCGACGCGGCCGTGCAGGTCGCGTCCCTGATCCAGAGATCGCCGCCGCCAGCGCGGAACAGCGCGAAGGCATCGTCCAGGTCAACGCCGCGGTCAACCAGATGGACCAGTGTGGTGCAGCGCAACGCCGCGCTGGTCGAGGAGTCGGCGGCTGCCACCGAAGCCATGAAGGAGCAGGCCGAAGGTCTTCTCGCTTCGGTGTCGCGCTTCCACCTGCCGGAGCAGGCGCGCGCGGCGGACACGGAGGTGACCTTGCTGCAGCCGATCGCGGTGCGCCGCACGCCGGTGAACCTGCCGCCCGCGGAAGCTCCGCGGCGGCCACGGCTTCCGCAGGCGCGGCAAGCGGTGACCAAGGCCCCCGGCGCGAGTTCTAGCCGCGACCCCGGTTCGGAGAAGCCCCGGCTGCATCCCGCGTCCCGCCGGGGATGACACCAGCAGGGGCCACGGTTGCTGCGCGCAGGGGACGGGCCGAAAGAATCTGGCGCCCCGGCTCATCCGCGCTATCCTCGCCGTGCCCTTCCGACCCGACCGTGACCCCCAAGGACCTCCTCCGCTGGACCGCCTTCGCCGCGCTGTACTTCGCGCTGCAGGCCGTTCCCGCGTCCCTTTACGGCGACAACCCCGCATTGCGCGGCGCCAACGCGGTCGGCGTCTTCCTGCTGCTGTTCGCGCCGCGCCGGCACTGGCCGGTGCTCGTGCCCCTGCTCTGGGTGGCGGCCGCCGCGGCGCGCTTCGTCGCCCGGCGCCGCAGCCCCTGCTGGTCGGCGCCTGCAACGCCATCGAACTGCTGGCCGTGGTCGCCGTGCTGCATGGCCGCAACGGCTTCAGCAGCCCCCGGTATGGCCGCGAGCAGTTGCCGCGCCTGCTGCTGGCGGCCGGCGCCGTGCCGATCCTCACCAGCGCCGCCGCGGCCGCCTTCATCCAGGCCGAGGGCGGCATGCCGTTCCGCGCGCAGTGGCTCACGTGGTACCCGGCTTCGATGCTGGCGTACGTGTCGCTCACGCCCATGCTCCTGAGCCTGCGCCTGCCGGAGCCGCGCCCCCAGCAGCGCGCGATGTCCATCGGCGAGCAGGTCGCCGGCATCACGCTGATCGCCCGGCCTGCGTGGCCGTCACGCGGCAGGAGTTCTATCCGCCGCTGATGCTGCTGTCGTTCCCGCTGGCCGTCCTCAGCACCTGGTACTTCCGGCTGCCGGGCGCGAGCGCCATCATGGCCGTGGCCGCCATCACCGGCGGGTTCATGGCGGCGCGCGACGTGGGCGCGCTGTTCCATATCCTGCCGGCCGACAGCGGCATGCCCGCGCGCGTGGAGCTGCTGCAGCTGTACCGGGCGCGATCGTGCTGTGCAGCCTGCCCTTCGCGGTGCTGCGCGCCGAGGGCGACAGGCTGCTGGAGCAGTTGCGCCGCAAGAGCGACGCGCGCGCCGAATTCCCGCCGCCATGAGCCACGAGATCCGCACGCCCATGACCGGCGTGCTGGGCATGGCCGACTTGCTGGCGGTGCAGGACCTCACCGCCGAACAGCGCCGCTATGTGGACGCGATGCGCGCGTCGGGCCGGCACCGGTCAACGTCATCAACGACATCCTCGATTTCTCGCGCATCGAGACGGGCAAGCTGGCGCTGGAGACCATCGACTTCCGCGTGCCGGAGATGATCGAGCAGGTGCGCTCGCTGATCCACCCGATGGCGCTGGAGAAAGGCCTGGCGTTCGAGGTGCGGCTGGCGCCCGGCTCGCCCGCCGTGGCGCGCGGCGATCCCACGCGACTGCGGCAGATCCTGCTCAATCTCGCGGGCAACGCGGTCAAGTTCACGGGCAAAGGCCGCGTGTCCCTCGACGTGAGCGGCGAGGCGGACGGCACTGGCCGCGTGCGCTACCGCTTCGAGGTGCGCGACACGGGCATCGGCATCCCGTCCGAAAAACTCGACATCCTGTTCACGCCGTTCACGCAGGCCGACCGCAGCACCGCGCGCGAGTACGGCGGCAGCGGCCTCGGGCTTGCCATCAGCCAGCGGCTGGCCGAAGCCATGGGCGGGCGCATCGCGGCCAGCAGCACGCGCGGCCTGGGCAGCGTGTTCACGCTCGACGTTCCGCTGGAGCCCGGCGACCCCGACCTGCGCCCCGCCGCCGGCACCGAGGCGCTGCAGGCGGTGGCGCCGCAGCGCATCCCGGTGGCCGAAGACGTCGAGATCAACCGCGACATCCTGCGGCTGGCGCTGACGGCGCGCGGCCACCACGTGGTGTTCGCGCACGACGGCGAAGAGGCGCTGGCGCGCGTGCAGCAGGAGCCTTTCGACATGGTGCTGATGGACGTGCAGATGCCCGTCATGGACGGCGTCGAGGCGACGCGCCGCATCCGCGCCCTGCCCGGCGCCCAGCGGCGCATCCCCATCATCGGGCTCACGGCCAACGTCATGAGCCAGGAGCAGTCGCTCTACCTGCGCGCGGGCATGGACGAGTGCCTGATGAAGCCGATCGAATGGGACCGCCTGGCCGCGGCCATCGCGCGCCATTCGCCGGCCGAAGCCACCGCGCAGGAAATGGCCGACGACGAAGCGGAAGCCGCGCGGCTTCCGGCCGCCGCCGACGTCCCGCTGCTGGAAGAGCGCCAGATCGCCTCGCTGCGCAGCCTGGGCACCGAACCCGAGTTCCTGGTGCTGATGCGCAGCATCATGGACGCCGCGCAGCGCACCGCCGACGAGATCGCCGCTTCGGCCGAAGCCGGCCCCATGGCCGCCGCGGCGCACAGGCTGCGCGGTTCCGCCGGCATGGGCGGCCTGGCGCGCATCAGCGCGCTGGCGGCGTCGCTCGAAGACGCGTGCGCGAGCGGCGCGGACGTGCAGGGATTCCGCGCGCAGCTGGCGCAGACGGTGCAGGAGACTCGCGCTGCCTTGTTGCACGCCGGACAGCTCGAGCCCTAGGGCGCGGCGCCTAGGACCTTTGCAGCTCCAGCGGCGGCGGCGGCACCAGCTTGGCGGCCAGCAGGCTGGCCGTGTACTGCAGCCGCTTGATGTCGGCGCCGGCCTGCACGGTGCGGCTGAAGCAGCACAAGGTGCCGTAGACCGACCCGTCCGACAGGCGCACCGGCGTGCTCAGGTGCGTGCCGATCGGGATGCCCGGGTCGGGCACGCGCTTGCTGGCGACGAAGGGCGCCGCGTCCTCGATCAACTCCGGCAGGCGGCCTTCGATGATGCCCCGGCACCAGCTTTCCTCCACCGGGTCGGACATGCCGGCCTGGATGACCGTGAAGTCCGGGCGGCTGTCGACCACCTTGAACGTGCGGCGGCCCTCGGCGATCTGCGAGACGAAGGCCACGTCCATGCCAAGGCGTTCGCGCAGCAGGCGCAGCACCTCGGCCACTTCCGGCGGCAGTTCGGGGTCGGCGCCGTCGCTGGTGGCCACCAGCAGCTCGGCGACATGGATGTCGAGGTCGTCCGGGTCGTAGTCCGGTACATGCAACTGCTTTCTTGTTGGCGTCAGGACCCGGATTCTGGCAGCGTCCTGTCAACGCTCCGTCACGTCGAAACCGTCCACGAAGATGCCGGTCACGCGGCCGTCGACGTCGCGGATCGGCTGGTAGACGAAGTCCACGGTGCGCGTGCAGGTGGATCCGTCGTCATCACCTGCTCGATCTGCGGCCGATGATGTGCCAGATCTCGTCCCAGCATGCGCGCCCGTCCTGTCCGAGGGCGCTGGGATGGCGCTCGAAGCCGATGGTGCGGCGGTAGGCGTCGTTGTAGAACTGGACGGGGAGCGGGGATGGCCGATTGTGGCAAATCGTCCGGGCGTCCATGGTTGAGTCTGCACAGGACGACACAACAGTGGGACGCAAGCGCAGTCGACGCCGGATGCTCCGGACGTATGGTCAGGTCTTTCCAGCCAACACAAGGAAATCAGCATGAACAGAGACGACGACGCGAAGAAGACCGGCATGGGCGCAGTGGGCGGCGCAGCGCTCGGGGGCGTGGCCGGCGGCGCGACGGCCGGCGCACTGGCCGGCGGCGTGACCGGACCGGTGGGTGCGGCGATCGGCGCCGCGGTGGGCGCCGTGGCCGGCGCCGTGATGGGCAAGAAGGCCGACCCGGTGGTCGAGGACAGCTACTGGCGCGACAACCACGCGAGCCGCCCGTACGCCCGCAAGGACGTCGACTTCGAGCACTACCAGCCCGCCTACCGGCATGGCGTCGAGACGTTCAACCGCAATCCGGGCCGCTCGTTCGACGAAGTGGAACCCGAACTGAGCCGCGACTGGAGCCGTGCCCGCGGCAAGTCGTCGCTGGAATGGGGCGATGCCAGGCCCGCCGCGCGCGACGCGTGGGAACGCGTGAGCAACGCCGCCGAGCGCGTGATCCCCGGCGACTCGGACAAGGACGGCCGCTAAGCCGCTCCCGGCCCCGTGAACGCGAAACCGCCCTCCGGGGCGGTTTTTTGTGGGCTCATTCCGCCTTGATGTTCGCGCTCCCGGCGAGCTGCAGGTAGCGCGCCGCATCCGACCTGACCAGCCGCGCCAGTCCTGCGCCGTCCCGTGGAAGGGCACGACGCCCGCGGTCGACAGGTTCTCCTGCACGCGCGCATCGGCCAGCACCCGGGTGACGTCGGCCGTGATCTTCGCCACCACCTCCGGCGGCATGCGCGCCGGCCCCATCAGCGCGTACCAGATCGCGAAGTCGAAGGGCTTCAGTCCCTGCTCCTCGAAGGTCGGCGTGTTCGGCAGCAGCGCATAGCGCTGCGCCGTCGAGACGCCCAGCACCTTGAGCTGCCCGCTCTTCGCATACGGCGCGACCAGGTTGGCGCTGACGATGGCCAGCTGGATCTGGCCGCCCACGACGTCGGTCATCGCCGGCGCGCACCCCTTGTAGCCCGCGTGCGCCGCCGCGATCCCCGTCTCCTGCCGCAGCAGCTCCATCACGAAGTGCTGCGGCGTGCCGATGCCGCACGAGCCGTAGCTGAAGGCCGCGGGCTTCGCTTTCGCCGCGGCCACAAGCTCCCTGACGCTCGACACGTTGGCGCCCGGATGCGCCGCCAGCGCGATCGGCGTGATGCCCAGCAGCATGATGGGCGTGAGATCCTTGTCCGGGTCGTAGGGCAGCTTGCCCGTCACGGCCAGGTTGGTCACCATGGTGCTGTTCTGCAGCAGCAGCGTGTAGCCGTCCGGCTGCGCGCGCACCACTTGCTGCGTGCCGATGTTGCCCGACGCCCCCGCCTTGTTCTCGACGGCCACGCCCCGGCCCCAGAGCTGCTGCAGGCCGGCGCCGACCGGCGCGCCAGGATGTCGGAGCCGCCGCCGGTGGCGTACGGCACCACAATGCGCACGGCCTTGGCGGGATAGCCCCGGGCGTGGACGTGCGGCAGCAAGGCCATCGCGAGCACCGGGGCGGCGGCGCGGAGCGTCGCTGTGGATTTCATGTCATGCGTCCAGGTCGATGTTGCCGAGGCGGCGGATCCACAGGTTCCACGAGCGCGGGATCTGCCCGTCGTTCATGTCCGAGGAGAGCTGCGCCTCCTCCCGGTTCAGGAAGGTGATCTCGCCCAGCGGCTGCGCGGCGAGCTGCAGCTTCGCGTTGACCTCGGTGTAGATCGCGCGGTAGACCGCCTGCTGCAGGCTGCTGCCGACCACCGTCGATCCGTGGCCGCGCATCAGCACGCAGCTGTGCGCGCCCAGCGAGCGCGCCAGCGCGGCGCCCGTAGGTGCTGCGGATCAGCATGTCGGTGTTGCCGCCGGCTTCGCGGATCTCGAAGTGGGCGGAGCCTTCGCCGAGGAAGCCCGACATGTGGAACACCGGCTTCAGCGCGTTGCGCGTGATCGCGAACGGCAGCACGCTCGGGGAGTGGCTGTGCACCACGGCCACCACGTCGGGGCGGGCGCGGTAGATCTCGGCGTGGATGTAGCGTTCGAGGTAGGGGCGTTCCGCCGCGTCCGACACGGCCTCACCGTCGTAGTCGTAGCAGGTGATGTCGCGTCGGCGCACCAGGCCCGGCGCCCGGTTGCACGAGAGCAGGAACACGCCGGGCGCGCTGTCGTGGCGCACGCTGGCATGGCCCAGCCATCGACGACGCCGTGGTCGTACAGGATGCGGTTGGCCAGCACGAGCTGGTCGACGAGCTCGGCGGACGGTGGGGCAACTGGCATGGGGCGGGGCTCCCGGCGCGCGGGGATGGCGCATTCTAGGAGCGGACCCGATCTGTCAGCGGGCGACGCGGACGCCCGGTTTTTCGAGGCGCGTTTCGAGCGCGGGATGGGTGCCGGAATGGCCGCCGCCGTCGCCTTGCGCCAGCTTCACCAGCATGCGCGGCAGGGCGGCATCCGGCAGGCCGGCGAGCCGCAGCAGTTCGGCCGCGCGCCGGTCGGCCTGCAGCTCGCGCTGGTGGTTGCCCTGCATCATGCGCACCGCGAGCTGGTCGTCGCCGGCACGGATCGCGCGGTGGGCCGCGCCGGCGGCGGCGTTGAGCGACAAGCTCTCGTCGCCCGAGAGCGCGACCGCTTCGCACAGCTTGTCCTTCACGTGCGAAAGCTCCGTGTGCGCGAGCTCGTGGGCGATGACGGCCGCGGCCTCTTCGCGGTCGAGCGCGTCCTCGTCGCGCCAGAGCCGGCTGGACACGAAGATCGTTCCGGAACTCAGCACGGAAGCGCTGCGCACGGCGTGGCTGCCCACCAGCTCGGGCTTGACGCCCTTGGGCAGGTGCGCGAAGGGCTTCAGCCTGGCGAGCGCGTCGTGGAAGCGTGGGGGAAGGGGCACGCGCGCGTTGCGCAGCCGGTCGGCCAGCGGCACGTCGGCGGCGCCGAGCTCGCTGGAACGCTGGGTGGAGGAGAAGCAGCGGTCGTGCAGCGTGGAATGCCCGGCATCGCGTTCGGAAGCCGCCGCTGCCACGGCCTGGCAGAGCGACACGCCCATCACGAAAACCTTGCGCAGCACGGTGGGTTCCTCCGAGACCCATTCAAGCGGGGGCCGGAAGACGCAGCATCCTCCATCTGCGTGAAGGCGGTTAGGTGAAATGCCTAACAGGCCGCGTGCGGCGTGCAGGATTGCACGCTGGCGCCTAGGAGAGCGGCCGCGCCGCCTGCCGCAGCGCGTCCCGGTCTTCCGGGTGCGCGACGGCGATCATCCGCTCCACCCGCTGGCGCAGCGAGAGTCCGCGCAGGTCGGCGATGCCGTGCTCGGTGACGATGATGGGCGCGTCGCTGCGGGCGGCGCCGGCGGGGCCGTTCAGTCGCGCGACGATCCGGGCGATGCCCTTGCCGGCCGTGCGCGATGGCAGCGCGACGATCGGCCGGCCGTTCCTCGCGGCGCCGGCGCCGCGGATGAAATCCACCGCACCGCCGACGGCGCCGACATAGACGCCGTCGGCCACTTCGGTGTTCACCGCCGGTGAGGTCCACCTCGATCGCCGAATTGATGGTGACCAGTTGTCGATGGCCGCGAGCGTGCGCAGCGCATGGATGTAGCGCACCTCGCGCAACTGCAGCGCCGGGTTGCGGTCGGCCAGCGCATTCAGCTCGCCCGTTCCCATCAGCACGCCGGCGACGGTGACGCCGGTGTCGATGCTCTTGCGCGCATTCGTGACCACGCCGGCGCGCACCAGCGCGGCCGCCGCATCGCCCATGACCCCGGTGTGCAGACCGAGCTCGCGGCGATCGGCGAGCAGGGCGACGATGGCGTCGGGCAGCGCGCCGATGCCGTGCTGGATGGTGTCGCCGTCCTGCACGAGGCTCGCCACGTTGCGCGCGACGGCGGCTTCGTCGGGATGCGCCTTGCCGCGCGCGAGTTCCAGCGGCGGGCGGTCGCTGCGCACGAAGAAGTCGATGTCCTCCGGGCCCAGCGTGTGCGGCCCGAAAGTGGCAGGGGCCTGCTGGTTGACCTCGGCGATCACCACGCGCGCGCCGGCGATGGCCGGCACCGTAGTCGCAGGCGATGGACATGCTGTGGCGGCCGTCGGGGCCGGCGGGCGCCACCTGCAACAGCAGCACGTCGACCTGCCGGGCGAGCAGCTCGGGCAGTTGCGTGTAATGCGCGGGCTGGATGTCGAGCACGTTCGCCCCGCCAGTGCGCGGTTCAGGCCGCCGCCGCAATACGACACGAAGTCGACGCCATCCGCATGCGCGGGCTGCACCGTGTCGGCCAGCGAAATGCCGATGAAGGCGCTGAAACGCCCGATGGCCGCGCGCTGCGCCATCAATGCGCGCGTGAGCGCCAGCGGTTCGGCGCAGGCCCGGCCCCACATCACGCGGTCGCCGGCCCGGACGATGCCGGCCAGCTGCAGGTCGGCGGGGTCGAGTTCGGTCACGGGTCGGCTGCTTATACTGGTGCGGACGCAGCAGCATAGCAGTGGAGACCATGACGTTCCCCTCGTACGAAACCCTCCCCGGTGCAGCGGCTGGACGCGCATCTCCTGCTCGTCACGCTGAACCGCCCCACCGTGCTGAATGCGCTGAACACGCAGATGGCGCGCGACCTCCTCGACCTGTTCACGCGCCTGACGGCCGAACCCGACGCCGTGCGCTGCGTGGTGCTCACCGGGACGGGCGACAAGGCCTTCGGCGCGGGCGGCGACCTGAAGGAGCGCGACGGCATGACGCAGGCGCAGTGGCAGGCGCAGCACGAGCTGTTCGAGCGCACCTTCGTGTCCATCATGGAATGCCCGCTGCCGGTGATCGCCGCGCTCAACGGCCACGCCTACGGCGGCGGACTCGAGACGGCGCTGTGCTGCGACTTCATCTACGCCAGCCGCGCCGCGCGCTTCGCGCTGTCGGAAGTGCGGCTGGGCATCATGCCGGGCGGGTGCGGCACGCAGAACCTGGCGCGCGCCGTCGGCGAGCGCCGCGCCAAGGAACTGGTTCTGACCGCGCGCCCGTTCACCGCCGAAGACGGCGTGGCCTGGGGCGCATTCAACCAGGCCTGCGACGCGGGCGAAGTGCTGGCGGAGGCGCTGGCCACCGCGCGCACCATCTGCGACAACGCGCCGCTGTCGGTGCGCCAGGCCAAGAAGTCCATCCACTACGGGCTGCAGATGGACCTGCAGACCGGCTACCGCTTCGAGATCGAGGCCTACAACCGGCTGGTGGACACCGAGGACCGGCACGAAGGCGTGCGCGCCTTCAACGAGAAGCGCAAGCCGGTCTTCACCGGGCGCTGAGCTCGAACCACGGCCGCGAGCGGTCGTGCATCGCCTGCACCGCCAGCACCTGCCCGGCGCGCACCTGCAGCGGCGCGTCGAAACCGTAGATCGTGTGCTGCCAGTTGGAGACGGCGCGCGGCCGTGACGGGTGGTTCTCGAAGCGGGCGCCCTCGCCCAGCTCGATGCGGATCCACTGGATCAGGCCGTAGCAGAGGCCCTCCTGCGTCGCGGTGACGGAGAGCGTCTTGCGCTCCGGGGAAACGCGGCCTGGTTCTGGAAATCGAAGCGGAAGGCCTCGACGTCGGCGCTGAGCAGCAGCGGCGCCAGTCTTCGCGGTACAGCGGCCGACGCTTCGGGTGGATCGCGTTGAAGTCGCCCGGTCGAAGCCGAAGCTCTCGCCCACGTGCAGGTTCTTGCCGAGCGCATCGCCGCCCACCAGCGCCACCATGATGCTGGCGCTCGAAGGCAGGATGCGTCCGCCGGGCTTGAGCAGCCGGCGCCGCGCGTCCTCGATGGCGGGCAGCACGTGCTCGCCGAGCAGTTCGCTGGAGAAGATCTCGTGCACCAGGATGTCGGCCGGCTCCGGAAGGTCGACCCCGAGTTGCACCGCCTGCGAGGGCTTCGCCAGCACCGTCACGCGGTCGGCGTAGCCGTTGCGCGCGACGATCTTCCCGGCGGTGGCGGCGACGAGGTCCACCGCCTCGCAGGTGGTGACCTGCCGGGCGCCGAGCCGCGCCGCCATCATCGCCAGCAGGCCGGAGCCGGCGCCGATCTCGAACACCGTGCTCTCCGGCGTCACGGCCGACGCCAGCCGTCGTGAAAGGCCCGGTTGCGTTCGGGCTCGTTCATCATCGGCACGTGCCAGAGCGGGACGAGCTGGCTCATGACCCATTCGGCGCCGAGCTTGGCCGTCAGGCTGTCGGGGCGGACCTTCAGGATCTCCCTGCACAACGCGATCGCCTGCTCGCCCTGCCCCGCTTCCAGCATGCACAGCGTGGCCTTCTTCAGCGTGGCGTCGTCGTTGGGCGCGAGCTTCAGCGCGGCCTGGTAGTCGGCCGCGGCGTCCGGCAGCCTGCCCACCGCCTGCAGCGCGTCGCCGCGCAGCACGCGCAAGCGGGCGAGTTCGGGCGCCAGCTGGATCGCGCGGCCGAAACCGGTGAGCGCGTCCTCGAAAGCGCCGAGCTGGAAGCTGCTCTCGGCCCAGCCCGCCCGGCGCCGACGTCCTGCGGATGGCGCTCCGTGAGGATCTTGAAGTGGCCGGCCGCCGCACGAAAATCGTTCAGCTCGCGCTCGCAGGTGGCGATGTTGAACAGGATCTCCGGATCTTCACGCGCCGGGTCGCGCAGTTGCAGCAGGAGTTCGAGCGCGCGGGCGTGGTTGCGCACCATGGCCTGCATGTTGGCGCACAGGCGCTGGAGCTCGCGATCGGCCGGATGGTCGGCCAGCGCGGCTTCGCACGCGGTGATGGCTTCGGCGCGGCGGCCTTCGCGGAAAGTCTTCTTCAGCGCTTCGAGGTTCGGCTTCATGGTTGGGCGGATTATCCCGCCCCGCCACGCGTGTAGGTCGCCTCCCACAACGTGTCAGACACGGCGCTGACCGTGCGGCGCAAGCCTCTGCCGTTCAATCGCTGAGCCTTGGCGTCGCCGGCGCCGCAGTACCCGAAAGCCCGCATGTCCCTTTCCCCGCCCGATTCCCTCGCCCAGATCGCCAACGCCACCGCGCAGCGGCACGCGAACGTTTCGCGCCGATCCCTGATCCGCGGCGCCATCCTGATGGCGATGGGCATCGGCTCCGGCGTCAGCCTCACGGCGTGCGGCGGCGGTGGGGGCGGCGACGAAGAGGCCGGCGCGGGCGGCGACAACGACCTCGTCACGGCGGCCGAGAACGCGGACGGCGCGTTCCGCATGGGCGTGGCCAGCGGCGACCCGCTGCAGGACCGCGTGATGCTGTGGACCCATGTCACGGCATCGGCACCGGGCGTGCTCTCCCTGCAATGGGAGATGGCGCTCGACCAGAACTTCGGCGTGCCCGTGGCCAACGGCACGGTGAGCACCGGCCCCGACCAGGACTACACCGTCAAGGTCGACGTGCCCGACCTGAAGCCCGGCACGACGTACTACTACCGGTTTCGTTTCGCCGGCGAGGTGTCCAACGTCGGCCGCACGCGCACCCTGCCCGCCAACGACGTGCAGAAGCTGCGCTTCGCGGTCTTCTCGTGCGCCAACTTCCCGGCCGGCTACTTCAACGCGTACGCGCACGCCGCGCGGCGCGACGACGTCGACTTCGCGCTGCACCGGGCGACTACATCTACGAGTTCGGCGTGCTCGGCTACGCCTCGCAGCTGGCGATCGCGATCGACCGCGTCTCCAAGCCCGACCACGTGATCAAGACGCTGGACGACTACCGCAAGCGCCACGCGCAGTACAAGACCGACCCCGACCTGCGGGCGCTGCATGCGACCGTGCCGATGATCGCGGTGTGGGACGACCACGACCGGCCGACAACACCGGCGCGAAGGCGCGCTCGAGCACGATCCCGAGGACGACGGCAGCTTCGCGGCCCGGCGTGCGGCCGCGGTCCAGCCTACCAGGAGTGGCTGCCGATCCGCGTGCCGGACCCGGCGAACCCGCTGAAGATCTACCGCAGCTTCGACTTCGGCAAGCTCGCGTCGCTGCACGTGCTGGACACGCGCATCATCGGCCGCGACCAGCAGCAAACGATGGACCAGTACCGGATGGCCAGAGCCGGGCACCGACCGCCAGCTGCTCGGCGTGGAGCAGTCCGCCCGGCTGACCGACCAGCTCACCCGGTCCAAGGCCACGTGGCAGGTGCTGGGCCAGCAGGTGCTGATGGCGCGCATGCTGATCCCGCTGAGCATCGCGGCGGCCTTCACCCTGAAGTCCCTGAGCGAGTTCCTGCTGGCACAGGCGACGCCGGAGGACCTGCGCAGCGAGAGCCAGTCGAACTGCTGCAGCAGGAGCGCGTGCCGTACAACCTCGACGCGTGGGATGGCTACCCGGCCGCGCGCGAATCGGTGCTGGCGACGGCGAAGTCGCTGAACAGGAACCTGGTGTCCCCGGCCGGCGACACCCACAACGCCTGGGCCAGCGACCTGACGGTGGCCTCGGGCGAGATCGTCGGCGTGGAATTCGCCACCGCGTCCGTCAGCTCGCCGGGCTTCGAGCGCTTCTTCCCGCTGATCTCCTCGGCGGTGCTGGAGGACGCCTTCCCGAAGATGGTGCCCGACCTGCGCTACGCCGAAACCAGCCAGCGCGGCTACATGCTGCTGACGCTCACGCCCTCGGAGGCGCGCGGCGACTGGGTGCAGGTGAGCACCGTGCTGTCGCGCGACTACAGCGCCGACGTGGCCATGAGCCTGCGCACGCGCGCCGGCAAGCCGGAGATCGTGGACGCGTGACGGGGTTGGTCACAATCGACGGGTGACCCTTCAACGCATCTACCTCGCCGGGCCGGACGTGTTCCGGCCCGACGCCGCCGAACACGGCCGCCGGCTCGTGGCGCTGTGCGCCGAGCTCGGCTTCACCGGCGTTTTCCCGCTCGCGGAAACGCTGCCGGACCTGCCGCCCCGCGAACTCGCCGCGCACATCTACCACGCCAACGTCGCGCACATCGACCGCTGCGACGCGGTCGTCGCCAACCCGGATTTCTTCCGCGGGCCGGAGCCCGACAGCGGCACCTGCTTCGAGGTGGGCTATGCCGTGGCGCGCGGCAAGCCGGTGGTGGGCTACGTGCCGGAGGACGGGAGCTTCGCGCAGCGGATGCGGGCGCGGCATCCGCAAGCCGTCGGCGACGGGCTGAAGGACGCAGCCGGCTGGGAGCTGGAGGAGTTCGGCCTGCCGCTGAACCTGATGCTGGCGGTGCCGTGCCGGATCGTGGTGGGCGGTTTGCGGGAAGCGCTCCAGCACCTCGCGCGGGAATGACGGGGAGATTACTTCGGCCATCATTTGGCCGAAGATCAGCCTTGCCCGGCTAAAGTGCGCGCTCTACGATTCAAAGAACCCGGCGCCAAGAAGCCGGGGCAGGAGACGACAGCGTGCAGCGCTGGGACCAGCTTTCGGCCGCCGAAATGGACATGCTCCGGACCATCTTCTGGTCCGCGGGCACGTCGCGCCATGCGCTGGCCGGCCGGCTCGACTGTTCCCGCAGCAAGGCCAACGCGCTCGCCGCCGGCTTGATCGAACAAGGCCTGCTCGAAGAGACCGGCCTGCAAGCCTCTTCCGGCGGCCGCCGCCCCGAAACCCTCCAGCTCGCGCAAGGCCTCGGCGTCGTCATCGGCGTGGACCTCGGCGCCACCAGCCTCGAGGTCGCCGTTCTGCGGCCCGACCTCGGCCCGGTCGCGCGCCATGCCGAAGACGCGGACGTGCGCGCCGGCCCCGGCGTGGTGCTGGCGCGGGTGCGCGACGTCATGCGCGAACTGCTGGCGGCCAACGGCATTTCGCCGAAGAAGGTGATCGGCATCGGCATGGGCGTCCCCGGCCCGGTGGACTTCGCCAGCGCGCAACTGGTGAACCCGCCGCTGATGCCCGAGTGGGACAGCTTCTCGATCCGCGACTACCTCGGCGAAGCGTTCACCGCGCCGGTGTTCGTCGACAACGACGTCAACCTGATGGCGCTGGGCGAGCTCTGGCGCCTGCAGCGCAGCCTGCAGAACTTCATGGTGATCAAGGTCGGCACCGGCATCGGCTGCGGCATCGTCTGCCATGGCGAGGTGTACCGCGGCGCCAACGGCTCGGCCGGCGACGTCGGCCACATCTGCGTCGACCAGGCCGGGCCGCGCTGCCACTGCGGCAACTTCGGCTGCGTCGAGGCGATGGCGGCGGCGCCCGCGATCACGCGCCTGGCGACCGAAGCGGCCGAGGCCGGCGAGAGCCGCGCGCTGGCCGAACTCCTCAAGGCCAACGGCCGCCTCAGCGCAGTGGACGTCGGCCGGCCAGCCGCAACGGCGACGCCGCGGCCAACGCGATCATCCAGCGCGCCGGCAGCCTGATCGGACAGATGCTGGCCTCGGTGGTCAACTTCTTCAACCCGTCGCACGTGTTCATCGGCGGCGGGGTGACGCAGATCGGGCCGCTGTTCCTCGCCTCGGTCCGCCAGAGCGTGTACCACCGCTCGCTGGCGCTTTCCACGCGGCACCGGAGATCCAGTACACGCCGCTGGGCGCGCAGGCCGGGCTGGTCGGCGCGGGCGCGCTGGCCATGCAGGAGTCGCTGCGGCTGCAGGGGGCGCGGCCATGAGCCTGCGCATCGAATTCCGCGACATCGCGCGCGATTTCGGCGCGGTGCGGGTGCTGCACGGTGTGAGCTTCGTGATCGAGCCTGGACGCGTGGTCGGCCTGCTCGGCGAAAACGGCGCCGGCAAGTCGACGCTGATGAAGATCCTGGCCGGCTACCGGAACCGACCTCGGGCGAACTGCTGGTGAACGGCCAGCCGCAGGCCTTCCGCAACTCGCGCGAAGCCGAGGCGCAGGGCATCGTCCTGATCCACCAGGGAGTTCAACCTGGCGGAACACCTGACGATCGCGCAGAACATCTTCCCGGGCCACGAGAAGACCCGCGGCTGGCTGCTGGACGACGCCGCCATGAACCAGGCCACGCAGGACGTGCTGCGGCAGGTCGGGCTCGACGCCAGCCCCGACACGCGCGTGCGCAACCTGATCGTCGCCGAGAAGCAGCTGGTGGAGATCGCCAAGGCGCTGGCCCGCAAGGCGCGCCTGCTGGTCATGGATGAGCCCACCGCCACGCTCACGCCGGGCGAGACGCAGCGCCTGTTCGCGCTGATGGCCCAGCTGAAGGCCGACGGCGTGACGCTGGTCTACATCTCGCACAAGCTCGACGAGGTGGAGCGCGTCACCGACGAAGTGGTGGTGATGCGCGATGGCCGCTTCGTCACCCGCGCGCCGACCTCCGAACTCACGCGCCACGCGATGGCCAACCTGATGGTGGGCCGCGAACTGTCCGACCTGTTCCCGCCCAAGGAACCCGCGCCCGCCGCCGCGCCGGTGCTGCAGGTGCGCGGCTTCAGCGTGCCGGGCTGGGCGCGCGACGTCAGCTTCGAGGTGCGCCCGGGCGAGATCCTCGGCTTCGCCGGGCTGGTGGGCGCGGGCCGCACCGAGCTGTTCGAAGGCCTGCTCGGCCTGCGCAAGGCACGCAGGGCGAAGTCGAAGTGGCGGGCCGCCGCGTGCGACTGCGCAACCCGCGCGAAGCCGCCAACGAAGGCATCACGTACCTGAGCGAGGACCGCAAGGGCAAGGGCCTGCTGGTCGACTTCGGCCTGCGGCAGAACCTCACGCTGATGAACCTGCGCAAGTATGCGACGCCCGTGCTCTCGCCCACGCGAGAAGCGGCGGCCCCGGCCGAAGCCGTGCAGTCCTTCGGCATCCGCACCGGCGACCTGAACCAGCGCGCCTCGTCGCTGTCGGGCGGCAACCAGCAGAAGCTGGCGCTGGCCAAGGTGCTGCAGCCGAACCCGCGCGTGGTGGTGCTCGACGAGCCGACCCGCGGCGTCGACGTCGGCGCCAAGCGCGACATCTACTTCCCGGTGCAGAAGCTGGCGCGCGAAGGCCGGCCGTGATCGTGATCTCGTCCGAGCTGATCGAGCTGATCGGCCTGTGCCACCGCGTCGCCGTGATGCGCGCGGGCACGCTCGCCGCCACCCTGCCCGCCGAGAACCTGACCGAAGAGGAGCTGATCGCCCATGCCACGGGAACCCGCTGAATCGCACGGCGCGCGCGCCGCGGCCGCGTGGGGCAAGCTGCACGGCTTCGGCCCGGTGGTGGGCCCGGTGCTGCTGTGCATCGCCGGCACGCTGCTCAACGGCGACTTCGCCACCATCGACAACGGCCTCAACGTCCTGACCCGCACGGCCTTCATCGGCATCATCGCCATCGGCATGTGCTTCGTCATCATCAGCGGGGGCATCGACCTGTCGGTGGGCTCGATGGCGGCGCTGATCGCGGGGATCGTGATCCTGGTGATGAACAAGGCCGCGGCGTCGCTCGGCTCGCCGGTTCTCGTGATCGTACTCGGCATGCTGCTGTCCGTCGTGCTCGGCGCGCTGTTCGGCCTCATCCACGGCCTGCTGATCACCAAGGGCCGCATCGAACCCTTCATCGTCACGCTCGGCACGCTGGGCATCTTCCGCGCCTACCTGACCTACTTCGCCGACGGCGGCGCGATCACGCTCGACAACGCGCTGGCCGACCTCTACGCCCCGGTGTACTACAGCGGCATGCTCGGCGTGCCGTGGCCGGTGTGGGTGTTCGCGCTGGTGGCCATCGCCGGCGGCTTCGTCCTCAACCGCACCGCCTTCGGCCGCTACGTGCAGGCGATCGGTTCCAACGAGCAGGTGGCGCGCTACGCCGCCGTCGACGTCGACCGCGTGAAGATCCTGACGTACATGCTGCTCGGGCTGTGCGTGGGCATCGCCACCCTGCTCTACGTGCCGCGCCTGGGCTCGGCCTCGCCCACCACCGGCCTGCTCTGGGAACTGGAAGCGATCGCCGCCGTCATCGTCGGCGGCACCGCGTTGCGCGGCGGCGCGGGCAGCGTGGCCGGCACCGTGGTCGGCGCGATCCTGCTCTCCGTCATCAGCAACATCCTCAACCTGACCAGCATCATCAGCGTGCACCTGAACGCGGCGGTGCAGGGCTTCGTGATCATCGTCGTCGCCTTCCTGCAGCGCAGCCGGCGATGAACCCACCGCTTTCCCCACCGCAGCCGCGAGGCCGCTTCTTTCGCAACTCCAAGGAGACAACCATGACGAAATTCCCCCGCCGGCTGGTACTGGGCGCCGCGGCGACGGCAGCGATGCTGGCCGCCGTGCCCGCGATGGCACAGGCCAAGAAGGAGGTGCTGGGCGTGGCCATGCCCGCCGCCACCCACAGCTTCATGGCCGGCGCCGTGTACTGGGCCAACGAGGCCAAAAAGGACCTGGAGAAGGCCAACCCGAACATCCGGTGATCGTCAAGACGGCCGCCAACGCTTCGGAGCAGGCCAACCAGCTGCAGGACCTGGTGACGGTCAACAAGATCACTTCGCTGGTCGTGTTCCCGTTCGAATCGGCCGCGCTCACCAAGCCGGTCGCGCAGGTGAAGGCCAAGGGCATCTACGTGACGGTGGTCGACCGCGGCCTGACCGACACCAGCGCGCAGGACGCGTACGTGTCCGGCGACAACACCGCCTTCGGCAGGATCCCCGCGGAGTACATCGCCAAGGCGCTGAACGGCAAGGGCAACATCGTGGCGCTGCGCGGCATCCCGACCACCATCGACAACGAGCGCATGGACGCGTTCAACGGGGTGATGAAGAACCACCCCAACATCAAGCTGCTGGACGCCAAGCACGGCAACTGGAACCGCGACGACGCCTTCAAGGTGACGCAGGACTACCTGACGCGCTTCAAGGAGATCGACGCGATCTGGGCGGCCGACGACGACATGGCGGTGGGCGTGCTCAAGGCCATCGAGCAGGCCAAGCGCAAGGACATCAAGCTGGTGTTCGGCGGCGCCGGCGCCAAGGGCGCGATCAAGACGCTGATGGACGGCAGCGACCCGCTGATCCAGCCAACGTCTCGTACTCGCCCAAGTTCATGTACGACGCGATCAAGATGACCGGCGAGGCGCGCCTGAAGGGCCAGAAGCTGCCCGCGAACAACATCGTCCCGTCGGTGCTGATCACGAAGGCGAACGCGAAGGACTTCTACTTCCCGAACTCGCCGTTCTAAGAACCATCGTCATTCCCGCGCAGGCGGGGATGACGATGCACTTGAAGGAGTCCCCATGCCCCGTCCCATCACCCTCTTCACCGGCCAATGGGCCGACCTGCCGCTGGCCGAACTGGCGCCGCTGGCCAAGCGCATGGGCTACGACGGCCTGGAGCTGGCCTGCTGGGGCGACCACTTCGACGTGCAGGAAGCGCTGGCGAGCGAAACCTACGTGCGCGACAAGTGGGCGCTGCTGAAGGAGCACGGCCTCACCTCGTTCGCCATCGGCAACCACCTCGTCGGCCGGGCCGTGTGCGACCTGATCGACGCCCGCCACAAATCCATCCTGCCTGCGCACGTGTGGGGCGACGGCGACCCCGAAGGCGTGCGGCAACGCGCGGCCAAGGAGTTGGCCGACACCGCCATCGCCGCGAAGAAGTTCGGGGTGAAGACGGTGACCGGCTTCACGGGCTCGTCGATCTGGCACGCCACCTACGCCTTCCCGCCGACGACGCAGGAGTTCTGGGACGCGGGTTTCGCCGACTTCGGCCGCCGCTTCACGCCCATCCTCGACACGTTCGAGCAGAACGACATCAACTTCGCGCTCGAGGTGCACCCGACCGAGATCGCCTTCGACATCGCTTCGACGCAGCGCGCCATCCGCGCCGTGCGCGGTCACAAGCGCTTCGGCTTCAACTTCGACCCCAGCCACCGGCCTACCAGGGGCGTCGACTACGTCAAGTTCATCCGCACCTTCCCGGAACGCATCTACAACGCCCACATGAAGGACGTGTGGTGGGGCAAGGGCGACGGCACCGTCGGCGTCTTCGGCGGCCACACCAGCTTCGGCGATGCGCGCCGCAACTGGGACTTCCGCAGCGTGGGCCGCGGCATGGTCGACTTCGAATCGATCATCGTCGCGCTCAACGACATCGGCTACGCCGGCCCGCTGTCGGTCGAATGGGAAGACAGCCGGATGGACCGCGAGCACGGCGCCGCCGAAAGCGCGGCCTTCTGCCGCCGCCTCGACTTCAAGCCGGCGAGCGGCGGCGCGTTCGACAGCGCGTTCGCGCGGGACGCCCGATGAGCGAGGCGCCCCGCAAGCTGCGCTATGCCATGGTCGGCGGCGGCCGGGCGCCCTTCATCGGCGCAGTGCACCGCAAGGCGATGGCGCTCGACGGGCAGTACGAACTGGTGGCCGGCGCCCTCTCCGCATCGCCTGACAAGGCACGCGCTTCCGGGCGCGAACTCGGATTGGCCAGCGACCGCAACCATGGCGACTGGCAGGCCTTGCTGGCCGACGAACTGCGGCGCGACGCGAAGGACCGCATCGACGTGGTCTGCATCGTCACGCCCAACCACGTGCACTTTCCGGTCGCCCGTGCTTTCGTGGAAGCCGGCTTCCACGTCGTGTGCGACAAGCCCCTGGTGCACACGGGCACGCAGGCGCGCGCTGGTGGACGCCGTTCGGGCGCGCGGCACGGTCTTCGGGGTCACCTACAACTACAGCGGCTACCCGATGGTGCGGCAGGCCCGCGAAATGGTCCGCGCCGGCGAGCTCGGCACCATCCGCAAGGTGGTCGTGGAATACAACCGGGGCTGGCTGGCGACGCGGCTCGAGGCCGAAGGCAACAAGCAGGCCGCGTGGCGCAACGACCCGGCGCAAAGCGGCGGCGCCGGCGCGGTCGGCGACATCGGCTCGCACGCCGAGAACCTGGTCGCCACCGTCACGGGCCTGGAACTGGAGAGCCTCTGCGCGGACCTGAGCGCCTTCGTGCCGGGCCGTACGCTCGACGACGACGCCAGCATGCTGCTGCGCTTCGAAGGCGGCGCGCGCGGCGTGCTGGTCGCGTCGCAGATCGCCACCGGCTTGGAGAACGGGTTCCGGCTGCGCGTGTCCGGCACGCTCGGCACGCTGGAGTGGTGGCAGGAGGAGCCGAACCGCATGACGCACTTCCCGCTGGACGGACCGCCGCGGCTGCTGACGCGCGGCGCGCCCTGGCTGCACCCGGCGGCGCAACGCGCGGGGCGCGTGCCGCCCGGGCATCCCGAGGGCTTCATCGAGGCTTTCGCCAACGTGTACCGGGCGTGGCCGCCGCGATCCGCGCCCACGCGAGCGGGACGCAGGCCGATCCGCTGGAAGCGGACTATCCCGGCGTCGAAGCCGGCGCGCGCGGCGTGCGCTTCATCGAATCGGTGCTCGCCTCCGCCCGCAGCGAAACCAAGTGGACGCCGGTGCGCGGCAGACCCTAAACTGCACGGGCCACTCGGGGAGGCCCGCATGCCCAGCACCCCCGGCGTCCAGTACGCCCGGGTCGACGCCAGCTACTTCGCCCGCCGCGGGTTGCGGCGCTATGCGGGCGTCTGGTCGCTCTGGGCGCTCGGCGTCGGCGCCGTGATCTCGGGCCACTTCTCCGGCTGGAACCTCGGCCTGGCCAACGGCTGGGGCAGCATGCTGCTGGCGACGATCGTCATCGCGGTCATGTACCTCGGGCTCACCTTCTCGCTCGCCGAGATGTCGCCCGCGCTGCCGCACACCGGCGGCGCCTATTCGTTCGCGCGCACCGCCATGGGTCCGTGGGGCGGCTTCCTCACCGGCGTGGCGGAGAACGTGGAATACGTGCTGACGCCCGCCGTCATCGTCTACTTCATCAGCAGCTACATGGCGGGCATCTTCGGCACGCCGGCGTCCTTGCTGCCGCTGTGGTGGATCGCCTTCTACATCGTGTTCGTCGGCGTCAACGTCGTCGGCGTGGAACTGTCGTTCAAGGTGACGCTGGTCGTCACGCTGCTGGCGCTGGCGTGCCCGGGCGTGTTCTGGGTCAGTGCGCTGCCCGCCATCGACTTCTCGCGCTGGGCGATGAACGTCGGCCCCGGCGGCGCTTTGCTGGAGAACGGCAACGGACCGTTCCTGCCGCTCGGCTTCGGCGGCGTGCTGGCGGCGATGCCGTTCGCGGTGTGGCTGTTCCTCGCCATCGAGCAGTTGCCGCTGGCGGCGGAGGAATCGATGGACCCGAAACACGACATGCCGCGCGGCATCCTGGCCGGCATCCTCACGCTCATCGTCTCGGCCTTCCCGGTGCTGTGGCTCAATCCGTCGATCGCCGGCATCGGCTCGCACGCGCTCGCCAAGTCGGGCGAGCCGCTGCTGGACGGCTTCAAGGCGATCTACGGCGACGGCATCGCCAAGGCGCTGGCGCTGGTGGCGGTGGTGGGCCCGGTCGCCAGCTTCCACACCATCATCTTCGCCAAGGGGCGGCAGATCTATTCGCTCAGCCGCGCGGGCTACTTCCCGGCGATGCTGTCGGTCACGCACGGCACGCGCAAGACCCCGCACGTGGCGATGACGGTGGGCGCGGCCGTCGCGCTGGCGGTGATGCTGGCGCTGTGGTTCTCGCTGGGCGCCGAACGCGGCGCCGCCGTGATCGGCGGCACGCTGCTGAACATGGCGGTGTTCGGCGCGATGTTCTCGTACGTGATGCAGGCGCTCGCGTTCATCCTGCTGCGCAAGCGCATGCCCGGCATCGAGCGGCCGTACCGCAGCCCGCTCGGCGTGCCCGGCGCCGCGCTGACGATCGCGATCGCGGTGGTCACGCTGTACTTCCAGCTCAGCGATCCGGTGTACCGCACCGGCGTTCTCTGGGTAGCGCTTTGGTTCGTCATCGCCGTCGGCTACTTCGCGGTGGTGGGACGCAAGCACCTCATCCTCTCCCCGAGGAAGAGTTCGCGATGGACGCCAAGACCCTGTCGTTGCGGCCTTGAGCCGCACTCCATGAATTCGAGGGACGGATCCCCGGTCGACCCCGGGATGACAGCGCTTGCGGCCGGATAATGGCAACGTCGATGAGCGTCCCGCCGGTCCCCGCCTCCCCTCCCCCCACTCCCGCCCTCTGGCTGCTCGTGCTGGTCACGCTCACCGGCACCATGGCCATGCACATGTTCGTGCCTGCGCTGCCGGACGCGGCCGCCAGCCTCGGCACCGGCGCCGGGCCGATGCAGATGACCATCGGCATCTACGTGATCGGCCTCGGCGTCGGGCAGCTGTTCTACGGCCCGCTGTCGGACGCCTATGGCCGCCGTCCGTTGTTGATGACCGGCCTCGGCCTCTATGCGCTCGGCGGGCTGGTGGCGGCGCTGGCGCCCAACCTCGCCACGCTGCTCGGCGCGCGCCTGCTGCAGGCCCCGGGCGGCTGCGCCGGCGTGGCGCTCGGCCGCGCCATCGTGCGCGACACGCAGCCGCCGTCGAACGCGGTGCGCCAGATGGCGCTGATGAACCTGATGGTGCTGGTGAGCCCGGGGCTCGCGCCCGTGGTCGGCGGCGCGCTCGCCGGGGCCTGGGGATGGCGCGCGGTGTTCGTGATGCTCGCCGCGATCGGCGCCGTCACGCTCTGGTTCGCCCGGCGGCGCTTGCCCGAGACGGCGCAGCCGAGCGGCAAGTTCGGCATCGCCACCCTCCGGCGCGACTACGGCGCCCTGTTCCGCATGCGCCGCTTCATGGGCTATTCGCTCGGCGGCGCCGGTGCGACGACGTCGTTCTTCGCCTTCGTCGCCGCCGCGCCCTTCATCTACACCACGGAACTGCACCAGCCGCCCGCGCTGGTCGGCGTCTACATGGGGCTGATGGCGTTCGGCATGGCGACCGGCAACTACCTCACCAGCCGCCTGATCCGCAGCGTGTCGGCGGAGCGGCTGCTGCGCACCGGCAACCTCATCAGCCTCGGCTCCGCCGCGACGCTGCTGGCGGTCATCGCGCTCGGGCAGCTGAGCGTGCCGGCGACGCTGCTGGCGATGTTGGGCTACACGGCGGGCGCCGGCATGACGAGTCCGGCGGCCATGGCCAAGGCCATCGAAGTCGACCGGCCGCTGATCGGCGCGGCGGCGGGCCTGTACGGCTTCATCCAGATGGCGGTGGGGGCTGTGTGCACCACGGTCGCGGCGATGGGATCGGACCCCGCGATGTCGGCGGTGTCGGTGCTGGTGGGCGCTTCGCTGCTGTCGTTCTTCAGCTTCCGCGTGGCGGTGCGCGCGCCCGCTTAACGCAGCGTCCCCGTGTAGGCCGCCATGTCGCGTGCGTCGCGCGGCGACACGCCGAGTTGCGGCATCGCCGTGCCCGGCTTCACCTGCTGCGTCGCGACCAGCCAGCGCACCATGTTGTCGGGTTCATTGGCCAGCGTGCCGGCGATCAGCCGGCGCGACGCGATGCCCGCCAGCGGCGGACCGACATGCGCCTGCGGCCCTGTCACGCCCGGAATGGTGTGGCACGCATGGCAGGCGTGCTGCGCCAGCGCCAGCCGGCCGCGGTCGACGTCCACCGGCGCTGCCTGCGGCGTTTCGTCGGGGCGCGTGCACATCGGCGCGCGGCGTGCCCAGTCGGCATAGGCCGGCGCGTTCAGGTCCGGCAGGCGCTGCATGAAGGCCACCACGTCCCAGATCTGCGCATCGCTCAGGCGGAACTCCCACGCCGGCATGCCGCTCATCTTGATGCCGTGGCGCGTCACCCAGTACAGCTCGCGCGGGCGCCAGTGGCGGCGCGCATCCACCAGCGGCCCCGGCACCGGCTGCATGCTCAAGCCGAATTCGCCCTGCGCCACGCCGGGTGCGCCGTGGCATTGCACGCACTTGTCGCGAAAGCACCCGGCGCCGCGCAGGGCGATGCGCTCGTCGGCCAATGGTGGTTCGGTGATGTCGCGCGCGCGCAGCCGCACCGCCTGCCGCATCGCGGTTTCCAGCAAGGTGTGCGTGGCCTGGACGTGCTGGCCCGTGGCGGAGACGTCGTACACGCCGCTGTAGACGACGGCGGCCGCGACCAGCGCGCCGGCGACGCCAAGGCCGGCGGCGGTGGCCGCGGCGACGAGGAGCACCGGACGTTTCTGCATCGAAGGGCGATTCTGGCCCACGGCGGCGCTCCTGCGGGCCAGAATGGCGCAATGCTTTCGTCCCGCGCCGCCGTCCCGCTGTTCGCCCTGCTGTGCTGTGGCACCGCGGAGGCCGACGTGGACCGCGGCCGCGCGCTGCTGGCGCAATACCAATGTGGTACCTGCCACGCGATCCCGGGCGTGCCCGCTTCGCGCGGCGAAGTGGCGCAGCCGCTCGCGGCCTGGAGCCAGCGCAGCTACATCGCGGGCCGCGTGCCGAATCGCATCGAGTCGCTTGCGCGCTGGATCGTCGCGCCGCAGTCGCTGGTGCCCGGCACCACCATGCCGGCCATGGGGGTCTCGCCGGCGGACGCGCAGGCGATGGCCGCCTACCTGTTCTCGCTCGAATGACGCCCAGCGTGCTGCAGGCCGCGGGCGAGGCGGCGCGCCAGATCGCCACCGTGAGCTGGGTGCTGTTCATCGGCGGCGCCGTCATCTTCGCGGGCGTGATGCTGCTGCTGGCCTTCGCCCTGCGGCGGCCCGCCGGCAAGGTGCGCGGACGGGCGTGGGTCATCGGCGGAGGGCTGGTGTTTCCCGGCGTGGTGCTGGCGGCGCTGTACGCGTGGCAGCTGCCGATGACGCCTGCGTGGAAGCCGGTGCCGCCGCCGGACGCGCTGGTGGTCACCGTCACCGGCCGCATGTGGTGGTGGGACGTGCGTTACCACGACCCGGCGACGGGGGCGGACGTCTTCACCGCCAACGAGATCCGCGTGCCGGTCGGCCGGCCGGTCTACCCGGCGCTGGCCAGCACCGACGTGATCCACAGCTTCTGGGTGCCGCAGCTCGCCGGCAAGCTCGACATGGTGCCGGGCAAGGTGCAGCACCTGCTGCTGACCGCCGACCGGGCCGGAACCTACCGCGGGCAATGCGCCGAGTTCTGCGGCGAGCAGCACGCGCGGATGGCGCTGCACGTGGTGGCGCTGGAGCCGACTGCGTTCGATGCCCGGCTGGCCGCGCAGGCGGCGCCCGCGAACATGCAGGTGACACAACGGCAGGCGGCCGGCCGGCAGGCCTTCCCGGCGAACCGCTGCGACGCCTGCCACACGGTGCGCGGCGTCGGGGGCGAAAGCCGGCTCGGGCCCGACCTCACGCATGTCGGCAGCCGGCTGCAACTGGCGACGGGGACGCTGGAGAACACGCAGGCATCGCGCGAGCGCTGGATCGCGCACGTGCAGGAAGTGAAGACGGGCGCGCGCATGCCTTCGTACGACCGGCTGGATGCGCAGACGCTGGGCGCGATGGCGGACTGGCTGGGGGCGCTGAAGTGAGGAAGCAGATGGGCGCAGTGGGCCCCCGCCTTCGCGGGGACGACGAAGTGCGCCTTCCCAACTCCCTCCCCCGACCGGAAGGCGAGTTCGAAGCCCTCCAGCGCGCACGGGAAGCGCCGACCGGCTGGCGCGCGCTCACCGCGGTCAACAACAGCCGCATCGGCATCTACTACCCCGCCACCGCGCTGCTGTTCTTCGTGCTGGCCGGCGTGCTGGCGCTGATCATGCGCGCGCAGCTGGCGGTGCCCGACGCCAACCTGGTGAGCGCGGCCACGTACAACCAGCTCTTCACCATGCACGGCACGGTGATGATGTTCCTGTTCGCCGTGCCGGTGGTCGAAGCGGTGGCCGTGTGGCTGCTGCCGGGCATGCTGGGCGCGCGCGACCTGCCCTTCCCGCGCCTGTCGGCCTACGCGTTCTGGGCCTATGCGATCGGCGGGCTCGCCTTCTTCTGCACCGTGTTCTTCGGCGCTTCGCCCGACGGCGGCTGGTTCATGTACCCGCCGCTCACGGGCAAGGAACACTCGCCCGGCATCGGCGCCGACTGGTGGCTGCTGGGCATCGGCTTCATCGAGATCTCGGCGATCGCGGGCGCCATCGAGCTGATCATCGGCATCCTCTTCACCCGGGCGCCGGGCATGAGCCTGATGAAGATGCCGCTGTTCGCGTGGGCGATGCTCGTCACCGCGCTGATGATCGTGTTCGCCTTCCCCGCGATCATCGCCGGCACCATCCTGCTGGAGCTGGAGCGCGCGTTCGACTGGCCGTTCTTCATCCCGGCGCGCGGCGGCGACCCGCTGCTGTGGCAGCACCTGTTCTGGTTCTTCGGCCACCCCGAGGTCTACATCATCTTCCTGCCCGCCGCCGGCATGGTGTCGATGATGGTGCCCGTCGCGGCGCAGACGAAACTGGTCGGCTACCGCGCGATCGTGTGGGCGCTGGTGGGCGTCGGCGCGATCAGCTTCCTGCTGTGGATGCACCACATGTTCACCGCCGGCCTGGGCCCGCTGGCGTTGCACGTCACGTCCGCCGCCAGCTTCGCCGTCGCCATCCCGAGCGGCGTGCAGGTGTTCTCGTGGATCGCCACGTTCTGGAAAGGCAAGGTGCGCCTGACCACGCCGTCGCTGTTCCTGCTGGGCTTCCACTTCATCTTCGTGCTGGGCGGGCTCACCGGCGTGATGGTGGCCGTGCTGCCCTTCGACTGGCAGGTGCACGACAGCTACTTCATCGTCGCCCACCTGCACTACGTGCTGATCGGCGGCATGGTGTTCCCGCTGTTCGCCGGCATCTACCACTGGACGCCGGTCTTCAACGGCCACCGGCTCCCGGAGCGCGCGGGCCGCTGGAGCTTCGGGCTGATGTTCGCGGGCTTCAACCTCGCCTTCTTCCCGATGCACATCACCGGCCTGCTGGGCATGCCGCGGCGCGTGGTGACCTATGCCGGCGACCTGGGCTGGAACGCCTTGAACGCGCTCTCCACCGCCGGTGCGTTCGTGTTCGCCGCGGGCGTCGCGCTGTGCTTCGTGGACCTGGTGCGCACGATGCTGCGCGCCAAGCGGCCGCAGGACAACCCCGGAACGCGGACTCGCTGGAGTGGCTGCCGCAGGGCGAGTACGCCACCCGCAGCATCCCGCAGGTGGCGTCGCGCACGCCGCTGTGGGACCGGCCGACGCTCGCCGCCGAAGTCGAGGCCGGACAGCACTGGCTGCCCGGCACCGTGTTCGGCGGGCGCGAGACGCTCGTGACGAGCCCGGTGCGCGGCGACATCCGCCACCTGCTGCGGCTGCCGGGCGACGGCTGGTCGCCGTTCGTGGCCGCCGCCGGCACGGCGGGCTTCTTCCTCTTGCTGACGGTGGCCCTGGTGGTGCCCGCCTTCGTCGCCGGCGCGATCTCGATCGCGGCGATCATGCATTGGCTGTGGCGCTCCGACCAGCCGCCGCCGCGCCCCACCGCAACCATTGGCGACGGCGTCGACGTGCCCGCGCTCTCCCGGGGATCCGCTCGCATTCGTGGTGGGCCATGATCGTCCCGGCGGCCGTGGACGCCACCATCTTCGCTTCGCTCGGCTTCGCGCACGTGCACGTCTCGATGAAGCTCGACGTCTGCCCGCCGCCGGGCACGGCGCTGGCGGGCGGCGGCTGGGCGGCCGGCGCGCTGCTCCTCGCCGGGTCCGTGCTGCTGGCCTTCGCCACGTGGCGGCTCGGCCGTGGCGGGCAGCGCCTGCTGCGCCTGGCGGTGGTGCTGGCGCTGGGCTGCATGCTGGGCGCAACCGTTCTGGATTTCATCGCACAGTCACGGGCCGGCCTCGCGCCGACCGACAACGCCCGGGGGCGCCACCGTGGCGGCGATGCTCGCCTGGCAAGGCTTCCACGCGCTGATCCCGGTGGCGATGGGGCTCTACCTGCTGGCGCGGTCCTGGAGCGGGGCGCTGCGCGAGGACGCGCGCGCCACGCTCGACAATACGGCGGTGATGTGGCACTACGTCACCCTGCAGGGCATCGCAGGCATGGCGCTGGTGCGGCTGCTGCCGCAGTGGATGGGTGGCTGAGCAGGCTCGCAGAAGCGGCGTCCGCCTACAAGTGGCGACGCGGCGCGCCCACCAAACTGCCGGGATGAACCAACGCCAGCGTCCCCTTCTCCCCGCCTGCCTCGCCGTCACGGTGCTCGCGGCCTCCATCGGCTCCGCCATCGCCCGGGGCGCCCTGCCCGGCGTCGGCCCCAGCCCGCAGTTGCCCCCGCCCGCCAAGCGCCTGCTGCCCACCGTGAACATCGCGCCCGCCGAAGGCTGGCCGCAGGGCGCCATGCCGCGCGCGCCGGCGGGCTTCAAGGTGACCGCGCTGGCGAACGGCCCGGAGCATCCGCGCTGGGTCTACACGCTCCCCAATGGCGACGTGCTGGTCGCCGAGAGCAACGCGCCGAAGCCCAAGGAGGGCTCGAAGAACGTGCACAGCGAGGGCGTGAAGGGCAAGGCGATGGAGGTGGTGATGAAGCGCGCCGGCGCGGGCGTGCCGAGCGCCGACCGCATCACGCTGCTGCGCGACGCCGACGGCGATGGCGTCGCCGAGGTCAAGCAGGTGTTCATGAGCGGCCTGACCTCGCCGTTCGGCATGGCGCTGGTCGGCAACGAGCTGTTCATCGCCAATGCCGACGCCATCGTGAAGGTGCCCTACCGTGGCGGGCCAGACCAGCATCTCCGCCGCGCCGGTGAAGGTGACCGACCTGCCCTCGGGCGCCAACCACCACTGGACCAAGAACATCATCGCCAGCGCCGACGGCAGCAAGCTGTACGCCACGGTCGGCTCCAACAGCAACATCGGCGACAACGGCATGGCGGCCGAGGAAGGCCGCGCGGCGATCTGGGAAGTGGACCGGGCCACCGGCAACAAGCGCCTGTTCGCGAGCGGACTGCGCAACCCGAACGGCCCGGGCTGGGAGCCGCAGAGCAAGACGCTGTGGACCGTGGTGAACGAGCGCGACGAGCTGGGCAACGACCTGTCCCGGACTACCTCACCTCTGTGAAGGACGGCGCGTTCTACGGCTGGCCCCGAGCTACTGGGGCAAGAACGTCGACGCGCGCGTGAAGCCGGCCAATCCGCAGATGGTCGCCAAGGCGATCGCGCCCGACTTCGGGCTCGGCGCGCACGTCGCGCCGCTGGGGCTGGTGTTCTCGGATGCGCGCATGCCGGCCAACTACGCCGCCGGCGCCTTCATCGGCCAGCACGGCTCGTGGAACCGCAAGGACCTCTCGGGCTACAACGTGGTCTACGTGCCGTTCGCCAACGGCAAGCCCTCGGGTCCGCCGGTGGAGTTCCTCGGCGGCTTCCTCAGCGCGGGCGGAAAGGCGCAAGGGCGCCCGGTCGGCGTGGCGCTCGACGGCAAGGGCGCGCTGCTGGTGGCCGACGACGTCGGCAACACGGTGTGGCGCGTGGCGCCGGGAGGCTGAGCCCCGCCGCGCTCACACCGCGAAAGCGTCGATCGTCGCCACCAGCTCACCGAGCGGCGCGCGCTTGGCCACGCCCGGCTTGCCGCCCACGAAGCCGTCCATCTCGCGCGCTTCCTGCGGCGAGACCAGTCGGTCAGGTAGATCAGCGGGATGCGCGCCGTGACCGAGTCTTCGGCCAGCGCGGCGGCCACTTCGCCGCCGCCCATGTGCGGCATGTCGATGTCGCACAGGATCACGTCGGGAAGCTCGGTGCGCGCCAGCGCCACGACCTTGCGCGGGTCGGACGTGGAGACCACGTCGTACAGCTTGCCGAGCTTGGTGGCGAGGTAGTCCAGCACGGTCTGGTCGTCGTCGACCAGCAGCACGCGTTTGCGGGTGGGGCTCAAGATCTTCTCCGGTGGTGGGTGTCAGGTCGGCGCGGGAATGCCGTCGTCGGTGGTCACGAAGCGGATCTCCGCCGTGTCGAGGTGCGCGTCGATCGCTTCGGCCAGGCCGGCGAGCCGCGGCAGGTCGACGGCATCGTGGTGGTGCTCGATCCAGCGGCACTGCTCGCCGGCCCAGTGGAAGCCGTACAGCGACAGGCTGCCGGCGAGCTGGTGGGCGAGCCGGCGCAGCTCCGGCCGGTCACCGTCGCGCAGCGCGGGCGCCGGGCCGCGACGAGCGCGCGGCGCGAGGCGAGATAGGTATCGAAGCCCGGCTCCATGTCGGCATCGACCAGCACCGGGTCCGTGGCGCTCGCGGGCATGGCGACCGATGCGCCGGCCTGCGCGCCACCGAGCCCCAGCAGCGCCTCGTGGATGCGGTCGCGCGTGACCGGCTTGGACAGGTAGCGGTCGAAGCCGGCCTGCAGCGCCGCCGCCTGCGTCTGGGCGTCCTCGTGCGACGACAGCGCGATCATGGTGCATCGTTTGGCCTGCGTCGCCTGCTCCATCGCGCGCAGTTCGCGCACCGCTTCCATGCCGCCCATCACGGGCATGTCGAGGTCCATGAACAGCACGTCGGGCCAATGGCGTTGCGCAGCCGCCAGCGCGACGCGTCCGTTGATCGCGGTGTCGACTGTGAAGGGCGGCGTCGGCAGGAAGCGGCGCACGATGAGCAGGTTGTATTCGTCGTCGTCGACCAGCAGCACGCGGCGCGGCGGCAGCGACGTCACCTGCAGCCGGCCGCCGCGGGCGCGCTCGCTTGCATGCCGCACGGTGGCAGGCGTGACGCCCTCCGCCGCGGCGCGCAGCGTCACCGACAGCGTGGTGCCCTCGGCCGACGTCCGCATGGCGATGTCGCCGTCCTGCACCCGGGCCATCAGGCGCGCCGAGTACGTGCCCAGCCCGGTGCCGCTCGCCTTGCCGAGCGTCGCGTACTTCTGGAAGAAGCTGCCGCGGATGGCTTCGGGCACTTCGCCGCGGTTGTGGATGTGGAGCGTGACGGTGCCGTCCACGGCCGCACCCGCGCGGATGGAGACCGCCAGGCCTTCGGGCGACGCCTCCACGGCGTTCTTCACCAGGTTGGCCAGCAGCGAGTAGCAAAGCAGTTCCTCGGCCCACGCATAGGCGGCGCCGGCGAGGTCGACCTCGAAACGGATGCCCTTGGAAGCGGCGTGCAGCCGCACGTCGGCCAGCACCTTCTCGACCAGGTCGGCCAGGTCCACCGCATCGGGCCGGAAGATGTAGCTGCCCTGCTCCATCTTGTAGAGGTCCAGCGACAGGTTGACCATGGACAGGATGCGGTAGCCCGCGCGCTCCACGATGCCGAGCAGTTCGTCGGCCTCGGGGCCGAGCCGCCTTTCCTCGCGCAGCAGGCGCGGCACGGACACGATGCTGTTCAGCGGCGTCTTGATGTCGTGGCGCCCGATGCGCTCGACCTCTTCGCGCAGCCGCACGTTCTCGCGCAGCGTCTCGTTCTGCTGCTCCAGCAGCGCCTGCTGGTTGCGCCGCTCGGTCACGTCGATGGTGGCGGCGATCCAGCGCGTGACGAAGCCGTTGGCGTCGCGCACCGCCATGCCGCTGACCTGCACCCACACGTAGCCGCCGTCGGCGCGCAGCAGCCGGTATTCCTCGGGCGCGTAGAACTCGCCGTGCATGCCTTCCGGGCCATGGCCGCGGATGAACGCGATCCAGCGACGCGTGATGCGCTCGCGGTCGTCCGGGTGGATCATCACGCGGAAGTAGTCGGGCCAGCCGGACGTGTCCGCGTCCGGCGCGTAGCCGCGGATCTCGCGGAAGCGCGGCGAGTAGTAGGTCTCGTGGGTCACACCGTCCCAGTCCACCATGCCGACCCGCGCGCCGCGCACGACCAGTCGAGCCGGCGCTGCTCGGTGCGCGTCAGCTCCACCTGGCGCGCATCTGCGCCTCGTGCCGCACGCGGTCGGAGATGTCGATGAACGAACAGATGAAGCGCAGCGTTCGGCCCCCGGCGGCGTCGCACACGGACACCGCCTCGGCATGGATCCACAGGTAGTCGCCGTCGGTGCGGCGCAGCCGGTAGTCCATCGGCTCGTTGGCGCGCACGCCGCTGCGCACCGACCGGTCGCGCAGCTGGCGATGGAAGCTTTCCTGCACCGCGTCGTGGTCGTCGGGATGCAGCAATTCGCGGAAGGCCGGCATCTCCGCCTGCTCCGCCGCCGGCGGGAAGCCGAGCATCTCGCGCAGGCGCTCCGACCAGTCGACGCGGCCGCTGATCGCGTCCCAGTCGAGCAGCCCGGCCTTGGTCGAACGCACCAGCAGGTCGGCGCGCTCGCGCTGCTCGATGGCCATCCGCTCTTCCACCCGCACCGACCGGGTGAAGCGGCGCGCCATGAGGTAGGCCGGCGCGGCGACGAACAGCAGCACGCCGTACGGCAGCAGCGTCAGGCGGGTGAGCTGTTCGTAGCGCAGCGCGTCGTGCGTCACCGCGGCCACCGGGGCCACCAGTCCGGCCAGCAGCAGCGGCGCGGTGCGCCGTCCCGCGCGCGCGGCCACGAGCAGGCGCCAGCCCGTAGAGCCCGGTGACGGCCGCGCCGGCCGCCAGCGTCGGCAGCAGCTGGGTGAAGATGCGGTAGCTGGTCACCAGCACCGCCAGCAGCGACAACGCGCCCCAGCCGACGATCGCCTGCACCGCGCGCTCGCCGACCTGCTGCGGATAGAGCGAGCGCACGAACAGCGTGAACAGCACGTTCACGCCATACCAGCAGAAGAACACGACCTGCAGGTAGCGGTCCCACCCGAGCGGCGCGAACAAGGGCTGCAGCACCCGCGTGCCGGTCAGGCTCATGACCAGCGCGAACAGCAGGCAGAACAGGCCGAAATACAGCGGGCTGCGGTCCCGCGGCCGGCCCAGGAAGAAGACCAGCGGCAGCACGCCCAGCACGAGCAGGCCGCCGATGGCGAGCAGGTCGCGCACCAGCGCCATCTCGCGGCGTTCGGCGAGCTGACCCACTTCGCCCAGTTCCACGCTGCGCAGCAGGCCGCCCAGGCGCATGTCGAAGTTGGAGACGTGGGCGGCGATGTGGAGCGGGCACGCCGTGCCGCCCAGACGATGGTCTGTTGCACCGGCGCCGCCTTGGCGCCGCGGGCGCTGGCGCCGGGTTCGCCCTGCCGCGCCACCAGCGCGCCGTTGACGAACCACTGCGCGGCGCTGTGCTGCACCGGCAGGCTGAGCGCCAGCCCGGTGCCGCGCTGGCATTCGACCGTCAGGCGGTAGGTGCCGCGCCCGAACTGGGAGCCTGTTGCCGCGCCCCGGGGCGACGGCACCGCGATCGGGATGGCATCGGCGGGCGCTGCGCGGCGCGGATCATCGAACGCGTCCCACTGCAGCTGCCACTGGCCGTCGAGCGTGGCGATGCCGTCGCGGCCGAAATCCCAGTTGCGCAGGTCGATGGTCCCGGCGGCGGCGCGCGGCGCATCCACGCGCGCCTGTCCGCAGCCGGCCAGCAGGGCGATCCACACCGCCAACGCGCACCGCCCGGCCAGTCCCGGGAAGCTCATGCGTGAGCATAAGCAGAAGGCTTAAGCCCGGAGAACTACCTTGCACGCCTTCGCGCAGGATGCCCGCTCGCTGCGGCATCCGAACAACAGCACGCTCCTAGGTCTTGCCGAAGCGGCGCTTGGCCTCGGTCAGGCAGCGGTCGCGCTCGGCGCCGCTCATGTCGCAGCGCGCCTTGGCGGCGGCGAACTTCTCCTTGTCCGTCATTTCCTTGCGCGGTTCGGCGCTCTCGCGCTGCTGCGCGCGCTGGGCGAGCACCTTCTCGACCTTCGCCTGCCGCAGCGCCGCTTCGCGCTTGCCTTGCGCCTGCCGGATGCAGGCCTTGCGCGCCTTGTCGGCGGGCTGGCGACAGGCCGCCTTGGCCGGGGCGAATTCGGCTTCCGCCTCGGCTTCCTTGGCGGCCTGCTCGCGGTCCGGCGTCGGCTCGCGCCGTGCTTCGAGCTGGGCGCGCGCCACGCGGGCCTCGCCCTTGGCCTGCAGCAGGCAAAGGTCTTCGCGGTCCCCCGAGCGCGCGGCATTTCTGCCGGGCCGCCTTCAGCTGCGCGTCGATCGCATCGCCGGCGGCCTTGTACTGCACTTCGGGCAGCGGATCGTCGCTGGCGTCGGCGTGGCTCAATCCGGCCAGGCAAAACATGGCCGCCAGCCCCACCAGGGGCCTTGTTCATCCGGTACGTCATGGAGGGGGATGGTGGCCCAGCCCGGGCCGGCCGGCCGCCGTCCGGCAGTGCGGATCGGCGTCGGCCAAAGGCCTACATGCGTCGGCCGTTCAGGGACGGCACTCGAAGCTGGCCGCGGATTCCAGGCTGCCGCTGCCCTTGTAGCGGGCGACCAGCGGGAAGGGGCACAGCGGACGCGTGCGCTTCGGCGACCAGTCCGCCGGCAGGTCCGGATTGGCCGCGCGGGCCGAGGCGACGATGCGGTCGGGGTCGTCGCCCTGCTCCACCCACTTCACCAGCGCTTCCAGCGCGTCGTACTGGTCGGTCGCCGGGCCGCCGGCGCAGTGGCCCATGCCCGGCACCGGGAACAGGCGCGCGAAGCGGCTGCCCTTGCCCTCGTTGGCGGCGTCGAGGCCGCGGAACCAGCTCTCGCTGTCGTCGTACGAGAAGATCGGGTCGCTGACGCCGTGCACCACCATGATCTTGCCGCCGCGGTCGCGCAGCGTGTCCAGGCGGGTCGGCCGCGGCGGCGTCATGAACTCCATGGCCGACTCGGTGTAGAGCTTGTTGCTGGCGGTGATCGCCACGGCCAGCGCGTCGAGGTCGGCGCCGAGCGCGAAGGCCGGGCCGTTGAAGGTGGCGGGGTTCTCCGGCGGCACCTTGAAGATGATGCCGACGGCGCCGGAGTCGAGCACCAGCGGCGCGAAGTACTCCCAGAACGCGTTGCCCGGCTGCGCGATGCCGGCGTCGTACGGGAACGACGCATAGATGCGGTCGCCCTTGCTCGTCGTCGGGCCGCTGAAGATCTTGCCGATGGCCGTCTTCTGGTCGGTGGTGAGGCAGCTGCCGGTGCGCGCGCCGCCGCAGGTCGGCACGTCGCGCTGCAGGCTGAAGGTGGTGCGGCAGGCGGCGATGTCCTGCACGATGCCGTCCTTGGCGCCATCGAGCGCATCGCACTTCGCGGCCACCGCGGCGGCCACCGTCCTGCGCTCGTCCGCGGTGAAGCCGGTGCTGATGTCGGCGGGATTGGTGGCCACGCTCGCATACAACTGGCCGCCCGCGATGTTGGCCAGCGCGGCCTTCGGCAGGTTGTAGCCCGGCGCGCCGGCGAGGATGCCGTCGTAGTCGGCGGCGTAGCGGCTGGCCGCGACCATCGCGTGGCGGCCGCCGTTGGAGCAGCCGGTGAAGTAGGAACGGTCGGGGCCCTTGTCGTAGGCGGTGGCGATCACCTTCTTGGCGACCGGCGTCAGCTTGCCGACCGCCTGGTAGCCGTAGTCGAGGCGCGCCTGCGGATCGATGCCGAAGAAGGGGCCGCGCGTGCCGTCGTGGCCCGCGTTGGAGCTGAGCACCGCGAAGCCCTTGCGCAGGGCGTTGCTGCCGCCGGCGCCGAAGTCGCCGGTGGCTTCGACCACCGCGCCATCGATGCCGCCGTTGCCCTGGTGCAGGAAACGGCCGTTCCAGTCCAGCGGCAGCCGCATCTGGAAACCGATCGCATAGGTGGCGCCGTCGACCGGGCTCACGCGCTGGTGCATGCTGCCTTCCACCAGGCAGTGGGCGGGCGCCTGCTGGCCCGAAGCCAGCGTGCCGCCGGCCACCGTGGTGCTGGACGTGATGGTGGTGTCGGCGATGCCCGAGAGCCGCCCGGCGAGCGCCGTGCAGTCGCCCTTGAGCGCGGCGCCCTGCGCCGCCGACAACTGCGGCGGCCCTTCGTCGCCGCCGCCTCCGCACGCGGACAGGACCGCGATCGCCGCCAGACCGGAACCAGGCGCCGGGGCGCTTGCCTTCGCTCATCATGATGTCTCCTCCGCGGCCCGCAGCGCCGCCGATGTGGGTGGGAATGGTTAGGTTACTAAACCAATCGGCGGCGCAACTTAGGTGTTTGCCCTTGACGCCAACTCGGCAGTTCGTGAAGGCATCTAACTATCCGGCGCAACGCACAATGCCGTCCATGGCCAAGAGTCCCACCCGCACCGAACAGACACCCGCCGGCCACCTCGCCGAAGCGCGGCTGCAGATGGTGCTCGGCTACCAGCTGGCGCAGGCGGCGATCGTCACCAACGCCATCTTCGGCGAGCATGCCGGCAGCCCGTTCGAGCTGCGCCCGGTGGAGTACACGGTGCTGACGCTGATCGCCGAGAACCCCGGCGGCTCGCTCACGCGGCTGGCGCGGGCGCTGGCCGTGACGGCGCCCAACATCACGGTGATGATCGACCGGCTGGAAGGACGCGGCCTCGTCGCGCGGGAACAGAGCGCGCAGGACCGCCGCACGCAGGTGCTGCACACGACGGCGAAGGGCGCGGAGCTGGTGCGCAAGGCGACGGAGCGGATCGTCGATGCGGAGAAATCATCGCTGCCGCTCACCGCCGGCGAGCACGCGATGCTGCTCGAGCTGCTGCACAAGGTCGCTTGCGCGCGCCCGGCGCGCTGAAGCCGGCTACTTTCCGCTGCCGAGCAGCGTCACCAGTTCCGGCACCAGCGCGTCGTTGCCGCCCTTGGCCAGCGCGCCTTCGAGCGTGGCCAGCACGGCCGCCGCGACGTCGCGCGCGGCGCCGGCGTCGGTGGCCATGGCGTTGTAGTAGTCCAGTCCTTGCGCGCATTGGCGATCGAGAAGCGCAGCCCCGAGGTCTCGCGCGCCAGCACGTACGGCTTGATGCGCTCCAGCGCGATGCCGCCGCCGCCGCCCTTGGCCAGCACGTCGACGAAGGCGTCGGCCGCCACGCCGTTGCGCTCGGCGCAGGCGGCCGCTTCGGACAGCAGCGTGACCATGCCGAGCGACACGTAGTTGTGCAGCAGCTTCATGCTGTGGCCCGCGCCCACCGGCCCCATGTGCGTGATGTTCTCGGCGAAGCAGCGCAGCAGCGGGCGGCATTCTTCCAGCACCGCGGCGTCGCCGCCCACCAGCAGGTTCAGGCGGCCTTCGGCGGCTTCCTTGGGCGTGCGCGTCATGGGCGCGTCGAGGAAGCGGCTGCCCGCCTTTTCCACGGCCTGCGCCATGCGGATGCTCGACGACGGGATCGCCGTGGAGCAGTCGATCACGACGCTGCCGGGGCGCAGGCCTTCCAGCACGCCGCCGGCGCCGGTGAGCACGGCCTCCACTGGGGCGAGCCGGTCAGCACCAGGATCACCACGTCGGACTGCGCGGCGAGTTCCTTCGTGCTCCGGTAGCCGACCGCGCCGGCGGCCTTGAGCGCGTCGAGCGGCTGGTTGCCGGGGTGCTCGAACACGGCCAGCGCGTGGCCGTGCTTGAGGACGTTGCTCGCGATGCCGTGGCCCATCATGCCGATGCCCACCATGCCGATCTTCTTCATGCGTGTCTCCTTCGTAGCTGCGATGCTAACTGCCGAACCAGTCCCGGCCCGCGTCCAGTTGCGCGGCCACGATCCCGAGGCCGGCGCCGACCGAGGTCAGCGCGCCCGTCTTTTCCACCGGCACCGCGTCGCCCAGCACCCGCCGCAGCCGCGCCTGCACGGGCGGCGACATGCCCATGCCGCCGGTGACGAACACCAGCTTCGGCGCCACGCCCGCCGCCTGCTTCGCCTCCGCCACCAGCTGCTCGATCTTGTCGAGCGAAGGCCGGCAGGCCTCTTCGTAGAGCGCGCGCTCCACTTGCACCGCCAGCCCCTCTTCGACGTAGTGCAGGTCCGCCGTGCAGGCCTCGGCGTCCGACAGCGCGATCTTGGCGAGTTCCGCGCTGCGCACCAGCCGGTGCTGGTTCTGCTCGCGATGCAGGCTCGCCAGCCGCTGCAGCGGCACGGGATCGGCCACGCTGCGCAGCAGCCCGCGATCTCGCGGCCGGCGGCGCGAAAGCGCAGTTGCGCGGGAACGCTGCGCGTGGAGACCGCGTCGGCCAGCACGCCGTGCGGCAGCGGCCGGCCGTCCTTGGTCGCCATGCCGCGCCCGAACAGCGGCATGAAGGCGCTCCACGCCAGCGACTGGTCGAAGTCGGTGCCGCCGACGCGGTCGCCGCTGAAGCCCAGGACGTCCCCGGCGCGCGAGCGCTTCGTGCTGCCGGCGGGACGGGCGCGCACGACGGCGCAGTCGGTCGTGCCGCCGCCGACGTCGACGACCAGCACCACCGTCTCCTTCTCCAGCGTCTGCTCGAACTTCAGGCAGGCCGCGACGGGTTCGGCGACGAACGACCACTCGGCGAAGCCGGCGGCCTGCAGCGCCGCTTCCATCATCGCGATGGCCTGGTCGTCGCCGCGCGCGCCGAGCACGCCGTTGTAGTGCACCGGGCGGCCGACGACGGCGCGCGTGAACGCGCCGCCGGTGAAGTCTTCGGCGCGCTGCTTGATGTGCACCAGGATGCGCGCGATCACGTCGGTGAACACGGGCACGTAGCCGCTGGGCAGGTCGCTGCCGAGGAAGGCCTTGGGCGAGCGCACCAGCGTGCCCGCCAGCGGGTCGGCGATGTAGGCCTGCAGGGCCGGCGTGCCGAACAGCACCGTGCCGCGGCGCGCGGCGGTCAGGAAGGTCTGGTCGGCGGTGGGGCGGTGGTCCGCGTCTTCGCCCCAGCTGGCGAACGCCACGGTGGGCAGCAGGGTTTCGTCGCCTTCGAGCGGGACCGGCACGACGCGGCCTTGCGCGTCCTGCGCGTAGGCGGTGCAGTTGGACGTGCCGAAGTCGATGCCGAGGGTGCGGGAAAGGGACATCGTGGGAGCGGGCAAAAAGGGTGGCAGCATACGTGAAGCGGAGCCCCCGATGCGCTCGCGCAAGCTGCTAAGCTCGCACCGCTCCCCGGCCTAAAGAACAATGCACGCCCGCACCGCGCCCAAGCCCGTCCTGCCGCGCATCGCCGCGCGGCTGGTGCTGGTGCTGGCGCTCGCCCCGGTGCTGGCGCAGGCGCTCGGGCTGATGCACCGCGTGACGCACTTCGCGCCCGCCGGCCAGCCGGCCGCCATGCACCAGGCGCAGCCGGGCGAGGCGAAGCACTGGGTGGCCGCGCTGTTCGCGGGCCACGCTTCCGACACCGATTGCCGGCTGTACGACCCGCTCAACCACGACGGCCCGCCTTCGGTGCCCGCGCTGGTGCTGCCGCTCGCCCTCACCTCCTTCTTCCTCGCCATTGCCCGGGGTGACCACGTCGCCCGCTGGGCCGCGCTGTTCGACGCGCGCGGCCCGCCCGTTTCTCGCTGACCCCGCAAGCCCTCCCCGGCGCCGCCGTGGGGAACCCGCTTTCCTTCAGCGAGAACTTTTTTCTTGAAACCCATTGCTTTCCCGGCCCTGCTTGCGGCCAGCGGCGCGGCCTCCGCGCAATCTCCTTCTCCCGGCGAGTGGCAGGCCGGTGTCGTGCTCGACATCACCGCGGCCTCGCGCGAGCTGGCGCGCGGCCAGCGGCACAAGGGCCCGGCCCCGGGCCACAGCGACTTCAACGTGGGCGGGCCGGTCGGCCGGCACTTCCAGGCAGGCGGCACGCTGTCCGTGCACAGCGGCGAGGGCTCGCTCGAAGCCGAACCCGAGGAAGCCCGGATCGAAACGCGCAGCCTGCCCGCCGGCCTGCAGCTGCGCGCCGGCCGCTTCGCATCGCAGGTCGGCTACCTGAACGAGCAGCATTCGCACACCGACGACTTCGTCGAGCGGCCGCTGCTTTACCGCGCCTTCCTCGGCGGCCACTGGAACGACGACGGCATCCGGCTCAACTGGACGGCGCCGACCGACCTGTACCTGCGCCTGGGCGCCGAGGTGTTCCGCGGCCGCCGGCTGGTGCACGAAGCCGTGCGCTCGAAGCGCGCGGGCGCCATCGCGCTGTCGGGCAAGGTCGGCGGCGACATCGGCGCCAGCCGGGGCTGGCAGGCGGGCCTGTCGCTGCTGCACAGCCGGCGCGAGGCGGCGGTGGAAGACCACGAGGAGGAAGAGCACGACCACGAGCACGAACATGCGCACGGCGCCGCATACGGCGGCCGCAACCTGTGGCTGGGCGAGCTCGCGTGGAAGTGGGCGCCCGACGGCAACAACCGCGAGCGGCAACTGCGCATCGCCTACGAGCATGCGGTGGTGCCCGGCCGCCACCAGGCCGGCTACCTCGGCGTGGTCTACCGCTTCGCGCCCTCGTGGGAAGCGGGCGGGCGCATCGACGTGCTGCGGGTGCGGGAAGCGCACGACGACCACTTCGACGCGCGCCGCCTGCGCGAGGCCTCGCTGATGCTGGCCTACAAGCCCACGCATGCGCAGACCCTGCGCCTGCAAGCCACGCGCCAGCGTGGTTTCGATGCCGCGGGCCACGCGGTGCAACTCCAATACATCCTGAGCTTCGGAAGCCATGCAGCCCATTCGTTCTAAGCCCCTGCCCCGGCGCGCCGCGCTGGCGGCCTGCGCCTTCTGGATCGCCGGCGGCGCGCACGCGCTGACGGTCTTCGCCTGCGAGCCCGAATGGGCCGCGCTCGCCAAGGAGCTCGCGCCCGATGCCGACGTCCGCACCGCCACGCACTGGCGCCAGGGACCCGCACCACATCGAGGCCCGCCCGAGCCTGATAGCCGCGATGCGGCAGGCCGACGTGGCCGTGTGCACCGGCGCCGGGCTCGAAGCGGGCTGGCTGCCGATGCTGCAGCAGCGCTCGGGCAACCCGAAGGTGCAGGAAGGCGCGCCGGGCTTGCTGCTGGCGAGCAGGCAGGTGAAGCTGCTCGACCCGCGCGCGCCGGGCACGCCCTTCGACGGCGACGTGCACACGGAAGGCAACCCGCACCTGAGCCTGGACCCGCGGCACATGCTGGCCGTGGCCCGCGTGCTGTCGGAACGGATGCAGGCGGCCGAACCGGCGAAGCGCGACGCCTTGCGCGCGCGCCTCGCTGCGTGGGAGGCCGACTGGCAGCGCCGCATCGCGCAGTGGGAGCAGAAGGCCGCGCCCCTGCGCGGCATGAAAGTGGCCGGCCAGCACACGACCTATGCCTACCTGTGGCACTGGCTGGGCATCGAACAGTCGGCGGACCTGGAGCCGAAGCCGGGCATCCCGCCGACCCCGGGCCACCTGCAGCGCGTGCTGGAACAGGTGCGCGCCACGCCCCCGCGCGCCGTGGTCGTTGCCGCCTACCGGGACCCGCGCAGCGCGCAGTGGCTGGTGCAGCAGCTCGGTGGCGGCGTGACGCTGCTGCAGTTGCCGGGGACGGTGACCGACGAGGCGCCTGCCAACACGCTGGCCGGGCTTTACGACCACCGGGTCGATCGCCTGCTCGCGGCGGCGCGCTGACATGAACGCCGAGTTCGCCTGGCTGGCCGCGCCCGTCGCCGCGCTGGTCGCCGCCTGCCTGGTGCTGGTGCCGCTGGGCAGCCAGGTGCTGGCGCGCGGCGTGGTCTTCATCGACCGGCCGTGGCGCAGGTGGCCGCGTGCGGCGTGCTCGCGGTGGGCATGCTGGTGCACGAGCCACGCGCGTGGGTGGTCGCGCTGGCGGCAGCCGTGGCCGCCCCGGTGGGTTCAGCGGTGGTGTGGTGGCTGGCCGCACGCTGGCCGCAGCAGCGCGAGGCGCTGATCGGCCTGGTGTACGTCGCCGGCGCCGGCGCTTCGGTGATCGCCGCGTCCCACGACACGCAAGGGCGCGAACGGCTCACCGCGCTGCTCGCGGCCGACGTGCTGTGGGCGCCGTGGCCGGGCGTGCTGCTGCTCGGCGCCGCGGCGGTGGCCGTGCTGCTGCTCGCGCGCACCGGCGTGCTGGCCCGCGACCGCTGGTTCTATCCGCTGTTCGCGCTGGCGCTCAGCGCCGCCGTGCCGGTGCTGGGGCTGTACCGGTCTTCGCGCTGCTGATCGGGCCGGCGCTGTGGACGCGGCGCGGCGCATCGCCGCTGGCCGCGCTGCTGCTCGGGCTTGCCGCCTGCCTCGCAGGCCTCGGCGCGTCGTGGGCGCTCGACTGGCCCAGCGGCGCGTGCGTGGCGGTGGCGCTGTGCGCGCTGGGCATCGCCAGCGGGCTGCGCCGGGCTCCGAATTAGATGGCGCGCGCCGGTACATGCCCTCGCGGCCGGCGATCGGCTCGCGCGTCGGCATGAGGATGGTGCAGTCTTCCGGTGCGCGGAGTTCCTTGTCGCCATCGGTCGCGATCAGCTCGCCCTCGGCGAAGGTCTCGAAGCCGATCACGGGCCGCGCGAAGCGGAACTGCGGCGTGGCGACCACGTACGTCTGCAGCAGTTCGTAGCGGCGCTGCGGCGGCTTGGGTTCGCGGTCCTCGCGCGGGGCGACGAGTCCGAAGTGCGCCAGAAATCCAGCGTGACACATTCACGGCGACCCGCGCCGTCGCCTGCCGGAAGTGCTGCCCGCATTCGGCCACGACGGCCACGCCCGCGTCGCTGTCGGCGATGCCGTGGCGGCCGTGCTGGATCACGGGCACGCCCGAACCGAGGCCGTTCGGCATCACGAGGTGCACCGAGGGCTGGCCGATCGCCAGCGCGACTTCGGCGTTGCGCGAGTACGCCGGATACACCCAGAACGGCTCGACGTCCTGCGAGGTCGAGTGCAGGTCGAGGATGTGGTCGGCGGCCGCGACGACGGGGCGCAGTTCGCGCGCACGGCGCAGCTCGGGGCTGTCGTCGCTGCCATCGAGCAGTTCGGCCGACCAGACGCGGTTGAGGTTGTGCACCAGCTGCCGGCTTTCGAAGGGCCGCTGCGCGTCGAAGGTTTCGTAGGCCGCGACGTTGGCGAAGCTGACGGTGAGCGTGCCGACCTTCGGGCGGACGCCCCGGTCGAGCAGGTGCGTGGCGGCGACCATGCCGCAGAACTCGTTGCCGTGCGTCAGCGCGTTGACCAGCACGTGCGGGCCGGGCTGGCCGGAATCGAAACGATGGACGTACGGGATGCCCGTGTTGCCGGCGCGGTAGGCGGCGAGGTCGCGGGGGAGGAGTTCGAGCGGGGGCGTGGTCATGGCGCGATTGTGTCAGCGCCAGTGAAAGTATTGGCAGGGTATGCAGCTTGCTGCGCACCGTGCCATTTGCTGGGACCGAGCGCCTGCGGCGGGCTGTACGCAGAGGACGCAAAGGTTACGCAGAAGTCGCGGAAGAAAACCGAAAACCTTGGAAGTTTCCTTTGACTTTTCTGCGTCCTCTGCGAATCCTTTGCGTCCTCTGCGTACAAGCCCGCCGCAGGCGCTCCGCCGCCTCAATGGAAGTCCCGGCTCTCCGCCCGCTTGTGCCGGCCCAGCCTTCCCGGAGCGGCGTCAAATCTTCCAGCGTCTCCGCGATCAGGTGCCGCACCCGGCCGCCGGTGTCCTGGTCGCGCTGCCAGACGCCGCGCACCGCCATCAGCTTCGAATGCAGCAAGGCGTCGCGCTGCTGCTCGCGCACGTGCTTCCACACGATCACGTTGATGGGGCCTGTCTCGTCTTCGAGCGTGACGAAGATCGTGCCGTTGGCGGTCTGCGGCTGCTGGCGCACGGTGACGATCCCGCAGGCGCCGACGCGGCGGTTGTGCGGCAGGTCGTGCAGCTGCTCCGCGCTCAGCAGCTTCATGCGCGCGAGGCGCGGCCGCAGCAAGGCCACCGGGTGGCGGCGCAGCGTGAAGCCGGTGGACGCGTAGTCGAAGAAGATCTCCTCGCCTTCGTGCGCCGGCGGCAGCTCCGGGGCCTCTTCATCGATCGGCGCCTCGCGCAGCATGCCCGGCGCCTTCTGCTGCGCGGATGCCTCCCACACCTGCTGCCGCCGGTGTCCGGCGAGCGACCGCAAGGCGTCGGCAGCGGCCAGGGCGTTGATGTCCTTGAGATCGAGTTGCGCGCGCAAGGCCATGTCTTCGACGCCGGTGAACGGCGCTTCCCCGCGCGCGGCGACGATGCGCTGGCCGCCTGCTTCGCTGAGGCCGCCGACGAGGCGCAGCCCGAGCCGCACGGGGAAATTGGAATCTGACCCCAATTTGGAGTCCCAGTCGCTGCAGGTGACATCCACCGGCAGCACGACGACGCCATGGCGCTTCGCGTCCTGGATCAACTGCGAAGGCGCATAAAAACCCATGGGCTGCGAGTTCAGCATCGCGGCGAGGAAGCACGCCGGTTCGTGGCACTTGAGCCAGCTGCTGTCGTACGCCAGCAGGCCGAAGCTGTAGGCGTGGCTTTCGGGGAAGCCGTATTCGCCGAAGCCCGGGATCTGCTGGAAGATCTGGCGCGCGAACTCCTCGCGGTAGCCGTTGGCGAGCATGCCTTCGATCAGCGGCTTCTCGAACTTGTGGACGCCGCCGCTGCGCTTCCACGCGGCCATCGACCTGCGCAACTGGTCCGCCTGGTCGGCCGAGAAGCCGGCGGCGATCATCGAGATCTGCATCACCTGCTCCCGGAAGATCGGGATGCCCAGCGTGCGCTGCAGCGCGGGCTTGAGCGCCTCGCTCTCGTAGCGGATCTCCTCGCCCCGCAGCCGCCGCTCGCGCGCCTTCAGGTACGGATGGATCATCTTGCCGATGATCGGCCCCGGCCGCACGATCGCCACCTCGATCACGATGTCGTAGAACTCGCGCGGCTTCAGGCGCGGCAGCATCGACATCTGCGCGCGGCTCTCGATCTGGAACACGCCCACCGTGTCGGCGCGGCAGATCATGTCGTAGGTCGCCTTGTCCTTGTCCGGAATGTCGTGCAGCCCGAACGGCACGCCGCGCCGCAGGCTCACGAGGTCGAGGCAGCGGCGGATCGCGGTCAGGATGCCCAGCGCCAGCACGTCCACCTTCAGCAGGCCCATCTCGTCGAGATCGTCCTTGTCCCACTGGATCACCGAGCGGTCCTTCATCGCGGCGTTCTCCACCGGCACCAGCCGCGTGAGCTTGCCCTGCGTCAGCACGAAGCCGCCCACGTGCTGGCTCAGGTGCCGCGGAAACCCCATCAGCTCCTCGGACAGCTCCAGCCACAGCGCCAGCTTGCGCGGCGGCACGTCGTGGCCGAAGGACGCGGCGAGTTCGTGCAGCTTGCCCACGCGCAGCTCGCGCTCGTCGAACCAGAAGTGGTCCTTGGCGAACGAGTCCACCAGTTGCTCGGGCAGTCCCAGCGCCTTGCCGACGTCGCGGATCGAACTGCGCGTGCGGTAGCTCGCCACCACCGCCGTGATCGCCGCGCGCTCGCGGCCGTACTTGCGGTAGATGTACTGGATGACCTCCTCGCGCCGCTCGTGCTCGAAGTCGACGTCGATGTCGGGCGGCTCCTTGCGCTCGCGGCTGATGAAGCGCTCGAACAGCAGGTCGGACCTTGCCGGGTCCACCGCCGTCACGCCCAGCAGTAGCAGACGGCCGAATTGGCCGCCGAGCCGCGGCCCCGGCACAGGATCTTCTGGCTGCGGGCGAAGGCGACGATGTCGTGCACCGTCAGGAAGAACATCTCGTAGGCGCAGTCGGAGATCAGGTCGAGCTCGCGCACCAGTTGCTTGCGCACGCGCCACGGCACGCCCTCGGGATAGCGCTCGCGCGCGCCCTCGATGGTGAAGCGGCGCAGCGCCTGCCGCGGCGTCAGGCCGGCCGGCACCGTCTCCAGCGGGTACTGGTACTTGATCTCCTCCAGGCTGAAGGTGCAGCGGTCCATCACCTCCAGCGTGCGTTCGAGCAGTTCGGCCGGATAGATCGCGGCCAGCCGCATCCGATGGCGCAAATGCTGTTCGGCGTTGGCTTCCAGCGCGAAGCCGCACTCGGGCACCGGCTTGCCGATGCGCACCGCCGTCATCACGTCGTGCAGCGGCTTGCGCGAGCGCGTGTGCATGCGCACGTCGCCGGCCGCCACCAGCGGGATGCCCGTGGCTTCGGCCACCTGCTGCAGCGTGTCGAGCCAGAGCTCGTCGTCGCCTTGCAGCAGCAGTTCGGCGGCCAGCCAGTTGCGGCGCGGAAAGAACGCCTGCGCCCATTCGACGCGTTCGCACAGGTCTTCGAAACCGAGGTCGCGCTCGGCGGCCAGCAGGACCTCGCAGTCCTGCAGCAGCGCGAAGTCGCTTTCCTCGCGCGTGCAGTGGTAGCTGCCCTTCTCCGCCTCGCGCCGCGCATTGGAGATGAACTCGCAGAGATTGCCCCAGCCGTTGGCGTTGCGCGCCAGCGCGACGAGGCGGAAGCCGTCGAGCACGAACTCCGCGCCCAGCAGCAGCTTCAACCCGAGCTTGGTCGCCTCGGTGTGCGCGCGCACGACGCCGGCCACCGAACATTCGTCGGTGATGGCGAGCGCCGCATAACCCAGTTCGTGCGCGCGCTGCACCAGCTCCTGCGGGTGCGAGGCGCCGCGCTGGAAACTGAAGTTGGAGAGGCAATGCAGCTCCGCGTAATCGGGCAACCAGGACATGGCGAGCTCACGCGTAGATGCCGTGCAGGAACCACTGCGCGCGTTCCCGGTCCGCGGACAGCCGCTCGCGAAAGATCCAGAGCAGGCCCACCGCTTCGCTGCGGGCGATGAAGTAGTCGCGCAGCACGGGCTGCTCCAGCGATGGGTCCCACCACGCGGCTTCGAGGCGGCGGGCGCGCGTGAGCAGTTGCAGCGGGCCCCGGTAGAGGGGCTTGTCGGCCTTCACTTGCAGGCGCAGGGGTTCGCGCAGCAGCCGGGAGGGAACAACGGGTCCGCCGGCGTGCCGTCGATGGTGCGCGGCGGAGCCGCACACCCTACGGGGACGGATGCCTGCATGCACTCGGGCCGGTGATCGGCGCGCGCTTCCAGCATCGTCACGTTCGACTCCCCCAGCCGCACGCTCAAGCGCTCCACCAACTGGTGCAGCTTCTCGCCCGGCTTGTTGTCCTCCGGCAGCAAGCTGGTGCTGACGCCGCCCCCCGGGCACCGTCTGCAGCGTGCGCAGCCGCAGGTGGTTGGCCGGCGCGGCGATGCTGCTGCGGGCGAGCTGCTCCGCGGCGAGGCGCCGCAGGTGGTGCATGTCCTGCGTCGGCTGCGCGGTGCGCAGTTCCATCTTCTCGGTGGACGGCAAGGGCTTGCCGTCGAGGCGCCGCAGGTCGAGCGTCCATTCGAGTTCCAGCGCCAGCACGCCGAGGTTGCGCGCCTGCAGCCAGCCTGCAGCAGCGTCAGAAGGTGCTGGCCGGTGAACAGCAGTTCCTGCGCGGAAGTGGCGAGCGACTGCAGTTCCAGCTTTTCGTCGAAGTCTTCCGGCAGCGTGATCCATGGATAGCGCTCCGGCCGCTGCCCCTGCATGGCATCGACCGCCTGCAGCACCGCCGCGCCGAAACGGCGGCTGACGCCGGCGCGCGGCAGGCCGCGCAGCTTGCCGAAGGTGGTGCAGCCGACGCGCTCCGGGGTGGACAGGTGCGGCCGCACGGCAGTGAGCGTGTCGAGTGGCAGGTCGTCGGGTAATGCCGCCGGCTTGTCGCGGCGCGCGCGCTTCAGCCGCAACATCGAAAGCGCCTGCAAGGACGTCGGGCCGTCGGCCCACGCGGGCACGTCGAGATCCGCGTTGCCCTTGAGCAACCGGCGCAGCAGCGCGCGGCGGCCGCCGAACAGCCGCTCGGACGCCGACGCCTCGAGCAGCAGCGCCTCGTCCACTTCCGCCACGCGCGGCGTGAACTGCAAGGCCCGCCAGCCCCGGGCGCGGCGCAGTTCATCCGGCGAAGGTTGCAGTGCGATCCAGTACATGCGAAGCGCCTGTGGGGACGGACGAGGGTTGGGGAAACAGGCGCCGCTTGCGCGCCGCCAGCAGGGCCGCGAGCCGCGGCGGCTGCGCGCGCAGCACGAGCGGCTGCAGCAGCGGCGGACCGCGGCGCTTGAGGATGCGCACCTCCATCTGCTGCGCGCCTTCGACCAGCAGCCGCACGCGCGCGGGCGAGGAATGGTCGCGCGCATCGACGCCGCGGAAGGCGACCAGGGAACCGGTCGTGCTGCTGCGCGCACAGGTGCAGCCGGCGCAGGTCTTCGTTGCGCGCCTGCGGCAGCCGGCCAGCACGGCGGCGACGTCGGCGCAGCGCAGCGCCTGCTCGGTGGCCCACAGCCGCGCGGCGACCTTTTCGGACTGCACGCACAGCAACTGCTCGGGCCGCAGGTCGAGCCCGCGCAGCCCCGGGCCGAACGGCAAATAAGGCGGATTCACCAGCACGATCGGGCCGGCCTCGACCCGGCTGCGCTCGCGCAGGGCCGGCGCCATCAGTTGCCACGCGAACTGGTGCGGCTGCTGCTGCAGCACTTCGACCAGCAGCCGAGCGGCCAGCCGCCGCCGGGCAGCTCGGCGTCGAGCGGCGCGTGGCCGGTGGGCACCGTGCGTTCCTGCGCCTGCGCCAGCTCGCGCCCGCGCCACACGTGGGGCAGGTTCAGGTGGGCGGAAGCGGCGGGGGAAGTCATGGGGGAGACGGAATATACTGGTTCTTTATACAGTATTTCGCCGTCCGCGGAAATCATCCAGACCCCACGCACCTGCACGGTGCCCGATTCCGTCACACTCCCTCGTTTTGCCGATCCGCGGCGGCGCCGCGCATGGAGTCTTTCGTTTGTTCCGGCTGTTCGAGAAACTGCTTCACCCGTATCCGGAGGTCGAACCTCCGCAACTGCCGAAGAGCTTCGCCGCCTTCGTCTGGGCCTGCACCGCGGGCCTGCGCGGCTACATCGTCATGCTCGCGCTGGTCAGCGCCGCCATCTCCACCTACGAGGCCTGGCTGTTCTCGGTGCTGGGCCGTGGTCGACTGGCTGACGCGCGTGCAGCCGGGCCAGTTGTGGGAAGCGCAACGGCCCGCGGTCATCCTCTTCTCCAGCATCCTCGCGGCCAGCACGCTGCTGGTGGCGTTCCAGACCATCGTCAAGCACCAGACGCTGGCCATCAACTTCCCGCTGCGGCTGCGCTGGAACTTCCACCGGCTGATGCTGGGCCAGAGCCGGCCTTTTATTCCGACGAGTTCGCCGGGCGCATCACCACCAAGGTGATGCAGACCGCGCTGTCGGTGCGCGAGATGATCTTCACGGCCACCGAGGTGATCATCGGGCTGGGCGTCTACTTCATCACCATCGTGGCGCTGGCCGGCGCCTTCGACGCGCGGCTGATGCTGCCCTTCCCGGGCTGGTTCGTGCTGTACGCGGTGGCGGTCGTCTACTTCGTGCCGCGCCCGGGCAAGGTCGGCAAGGCGCAGGCCGATGCGCGCGCGATGATGACGGGGCGCATCACCGATGCGTACACCAACATCTCCACCGTCAAGCTGTTCTCGCACACACAGCGCGAGGCCGGCTTCGCGCGGCAGGCCATGACGGAGTTCATGAGCACCGGCTACCAGCAGATGCGGCTGGTGAGCGCGTTCGAGATCGTCAACCACGCGCTGATCGTGGCGCTGATCCTCGCGTCCTGCGGCTACAGCGTGTGGCTGTGGAACGAAGGGCTGGTCGGCGCCGGCGCGGTCGCGGCGGTGACGGCGATGTCGCTGCGCATCAGCGGCATGTCGCACTGGGTGATGTGGGAGATGGCGTCGCTGTTCGAGAACATCGGCACCATCCAGGACGGCATCGCCACGCTGACGCGGCCGCGCGTCGTCGTCGACCAGACTGACGCCAAGCCGCTGCAGGTGGCGCGCGGCGAGGTGGTGTTCGACGACATCACCTTCGGCTACGGCAAGCCCCAGCCGGTGATCGATCGCATGACGCTGACCGTGCGGCCGGGCGAGAAGATCGGCCTGATCGGCCGCTCCGGCGCCGGCAAGTCGACGCTGGTCAACCTGCTGCTGCGCTTCTACGACCTCGACGGCGGCCGCATCCTGATCGACGGCCGGACATCGCGGGCGTGACGCAGGACAGCCTGCGCGCCAACATCGGCATGGTCACGCAGGACACGTCGCTCCTGCACCGCTCGGTGCGCGACAACCTGATGTACGGCCGCCCCGGCGCGACCGAAGAGGAGATGGTGCGGGCAGCGCAGCGCGCCCATGCGCACGAGTTCATCGCGCACCTGAGCGATCCGCAGCACCGCCGCGGCTACGACGCGCACGTGGGCGAGCGCGGCGTCAAGCTGTCGGGCGGCCAGCGCCAGCGCGTGGCGATCGCGCGCGTGATGCTCAAGGACGCGCCGATCCTGCTGCTCGACGAAGCGACCAGCGCCCTCGACTCCGAAGTGGAACTGGCGATCCAGCCAGCCTGCAGGAGCTGATGGAAGGCAAGACGGTGATCGCGATCGCCCACCGGCTTTCCACCATCGCCGCGCTCGACCGGCTGGTGGTCATGGACCAGGGACGCATCGTGGAGGAAGGCAGCCACCGTGAACTGCTGGCGCAGGGCGGGCTCTATGCGCGGCTGTGGACCCACCAGAGCGGCGGCTTCCTCGGCGAAAGCAGCGAAGCCGATGGCGACGACGTCTAGGCGGCTGCGGCCCAAGGATTTCGAGGGCGATGCGCCGGTCGTGGCGCGCGCGTTGATCGGCGCGATCGTGCTGATCGACGGCGTCGGCGGCCGCATCGTGGAGACGGAAGCGTACGACCGCGAAGATCCCGCCTCGCACAGCCACTCGGGGCCGACGCCGCGCAACCAGGCGATGTTCGGGCCGCCGGGGCGCGCCTATGTCTACCGCTCGTACGGCATCCACTGGTGCATGAACTTCGTCTGCCGCGAAGACGGGCACGGCGCCGGGGTGCTGATCCGCGCGGTCGAGCCGCTGTACGGGATCGACCGGATGATCGCGCGGCGCGGGCTGGAGGACGTGCGGCTGCTGTGCTCGGGGCCGGGACGCGTGGGGCAGGCGCTCGCCGTGACGCATGCGTTCAACGGCATGCGGCTCGACCAGGCGCCGTTCGAGGTGCGCGCGGCGAGCGAGGATGTCGAAGTGGTCGTCGGCCCGCGCATCGGCATCAGCAAGGCCGCGGATGTGCCGTGGCGGTTCGGGCTGGCGGGGTCGCGGTTCGTCAGCCGGCCGTTTCCCAAGCCCGTGTCATTGCGGGCTTGACCCACTAGTGTCCGGAGATGCATTCTCATTTGCTTCGTAAGTCGTTGATTTAACTCAGGATTCATACGGTCTCCGGAGAAATCTATATCGACTTCGCTTGAGCGGACCCGGACACTTGCCGGTATTTGCCGAGGTGTCCGATGCTCAAGGGCCAACTGGTGTTTGCGCAGGTCACCTCGCATTTGCGTCGGGACGTCTTTAACGACTGCGTTGCTGCTTTCGCCGGTCCGTATCCGACCCTGACCTTCTCGCATTGGGATCAGTTGCTGTGCATGTTGTTCGCGCAGCTGACCTCAAGAACCAGCCTTCGCGACATCACGACCTGCCTTCGAAGTCAGTCCAACAAGCTGTACTTCGCCGGCTTTCGAGGCAGCATTGCGCGCTCCACGCTTGCAGATGCCAACGAGCGGAGAGACAGCCGCATCTTTGAGCACTTTGCGCTCCACTTGATCGGCACGGCGCGCGCGCTCTACGCCCGAGAGAGCCTTGGCATTCAGCTGACGCAGAGCGTGTATGCCATTGATGCCAGCACGATCGACCTGTGCCTGAGTCTGTTTAGCTGGGCGCCAGCTGCAAACGACCGCGCCGGCGTCAAGCTGCATACCGTGCTGGATCTCCGCGGCAATATTCCCAGCTTCGTCCGGATCACTTCAACTCTGGTCTCGGACATGAGCTTTTGGATCATCTTCGCTTGGAAGCGGGCAGCTTCTACGTCATGGATCGAGGCTACCTGCACTTCAAACGGCTTGCCAGATTCAACGATGCTGCCGCGTTCTTCGTCATTCGCTCGAAGAACAAATCGCAGCACACGATGGTGGACTGCGCTGCTGTCGATCCGGCCACTGGCGTGCTGAGTGATGAGCGCATTCTGCTGACCGGCCGGTACACGCGAGTGGACTATCCCGGACACCTTCGACGCATTGAGTTTCTCGACCAGGGAGCGTCAGCGCACGCTGGTCTTTCTGACCAACAATTTCGAGCTTCATGCGCTTCAGATCGCGCAGTTGTACAAGAGTCGCTGGCAGGTGGAGCTGTTCTTCAAGTGGATCAAGCAGCACCTTCGCATCAAGTCCTTCTTGGGCACCAGTGCCAACGCCGTCAAGATCCAGATCTGGACAGCTATCGCTACTTACGTCCTGGTGGCGCTCATCAAAAAGCGTCTCAACGCACAGGCGTCGCTGCACGCGATGCTGCAAGTTCTTAGCCTGAACCTGTTTGAAAAGATGCCTTTGGAGCGACTACTCGGAGACGCCGCCGCCTACGAGGAAAGCGACGACGCCCCTGCCCAACTGCCTCTGATCTGAAATCTCCGGACAGGCATGGGCTTGACCCGCAATCCAGTGCGGCCTGTGATCGGGCGCTGCATGGATCCCGGGTCGAGCCCGGGATGACACAGTGTTCGTCTTAACGCACCACCGCCACGCTGCCCCCGCGCTGCACGACGGTCGACCCGTCGCGCATCTCGGTGATCACGGTGGGCGGGCGCACGGCGCCGCTGGGGCCGGCCCCCATCGAGCGCGTGTCCGGCGTGCCGGCCATCGTGCGGGTGTCCATCGGCGCCGGCCGGGCGGAAGCCACGGCGACTTCGGACGGAATCACCGTCATCGACGGGATGCTGGCGCGGGACGCGGCGATCGACGCGGGGACCATCACGACGTTGCCGGCCACCACGGTGTGCGGCAGGTTCTGGCGCGCGGCCGTGTCCTTGTCGGTCAGCAACGGCGAGCTGCCGCCGGGCGCGGCGCGGCGGCCGCCTTCCATGCGGATGGTGCCGGCGGGCACGTCACCCACAGAGACGGGGCGCGCGACCTGCGCCAGCGCCACCGGCGTGCAGGTGGCCGACTGGTCGAACACCATGTGGGCGCCGGGGTAACGCGCGCCCAGCGTCTGGTGCAGCGGGCGGCTCATGTCCACCGGCGTGTCGTCACGCCCCGGTAGATGACGCGGTTGTTGCTGTCGAAGACCGTGTAGCAGGCCATGGCGTTCGTACCGGCCAGCACCAGGCCGCAGAGCAGTGCGAGTTTCAGTTTCATGATCGACCCTTGGGCCGGGGACGCCGGCGGCAATTTCGTTGGGTTGGATCATGCGGTGCGGTGCCCGTTGATCGAGCAGGCCAAGGGTGGCAGCGACTGTCGGCCTGATTCCCGCCCCGGAACAGCGCGTTACCAGTGTGTCGGAGAACTGCCCGGCGGCATGGAAGGCAGTATCCACGCGGCCGGGGTGCGGCTGAGCTGCGCGCTGTGGCGCACGGCGCGCAAGGCGCCGAAGCCGCTTTCGGTGGTCTCGAGCCAAGGGTCCACCGGCGGCGCCGCGACACCGAATCCGCCTTCGACGCGGCCCGGTGGCGCAGCCACGCGCCGGTCTGCGCCAGCGACACCTGCACGTGCCAGCTGCCGCCTTCCAGCCGCTGGCGGCGCAGCGCGGCGGCCGTCGCGAAGGCGATCAGGTAACCCGTGCCTTGGTCGAGGATCTGCATCGGCAGGGCACGCGGCTTGCCGGGCGTGCCGGCCGCTTCCGCTTCGGCGAGGTTGAAGCCGGTGGCGGATTGCACCAGCGAATCGAAGCCGCGCCGTTCGCGCCACGGCCCTTGCGTGCCATAGGCGCTGAGCGAGACGTACACGATGCCCGGGCGTTGCGCAGCCACCTCTTGCGGGCCGAAGCCCGGCCCTGCAACCCGCCCGGCCGGTAGCCCTGCAGGAACACATGGCTGTCCTGCAGCAGCGTCGCCATCGCGGCGCCGCCCTCGCCGCTGCGCAGGTCCAGCAGCGCCGAACGCTTGCCGCGGCTGGTTTCGGCGATGGCTTCGATGTTGGGCAGGTGCGGCGCGTTCAGCAGCATCACGTCGGCGCCGTAAGCGGCCGGGGCGCGCCCGCCGACCGGTCCGGCGAGGATGCGCGTGAGGTCCAGCACCCGCACGCCCTCCAGCGGTCGCTGCGTGGCGTCCAGCGCGGGCAGCGGCAGCGGGTCGGCGTCGCCGATGCGCTCGATCGCCAGCAGCGGCTGCGCGGCGATCGCGCGGCCTTGTTCCGTCGCGTCCCACGCGGCGAAGCTGCGCACCGCCGCGGCGACGAGTCCGCGTTCGGCCGCCGCGGATTCGAACGCCACCGCCTCCCACCGCAGCATCGCCTGCTCCGCGTCCTGCCGCGTGGCCGTCACCGGGTCCAGGCCCAGCAGACGCAACGCCCCTTCGCGGTGGTGCGCGAAGTTGGCGTGCACGCGCACCCACCCATCGCGGGTGCGGTAGAGGCCGGAGAAGGCGTCCCACAGTTCGGGCACGCGGCCGTCGAGGGAGAACCAGCAGAGGCACTCGGCGGCGGCATGCGCGATGTCGACGGCCACCTGCTGGCGCGGGGCGCCGCGGGCATGCCCGAGCTCGCACGCAGCCAGCGCCGCCGCGGCGATGCCGGCCTGCGCGGCGGCGCCGACGGCAAAGGAGGAGGGATGGACCGGGTCCTGCCCGGTGAGCGCGACGCACTCCAGCGCCTCCCCGGCAGCCGCGCCAGCTGCCAGAGTTCGCGGAGTGCGCCGGCGGCGTTCAACGCTGCAGCGTGACGCCCGTCTTCGACTGCACGAAGTCGAAGGTGACTTCGGGCGCCAGTTCGACCACCTTCAGGCCCTGCGGCGTCACGTCGAACACGCCCGGGTCGGTGATCACGCGGTCGACCACGCCCACGCCCGTGAGCGGCAGCGTGCACTGCGGCAGGATCTTCATGTCCTCGGTGCCGTCCTTCTTCTTCGCGACGTGCTCCATCAGGACGATCACGCGCGGCACGCCGGCCACGAGGTCCATCGCGCCGCCCATGCCCTTGACCATCTTGCCGGGGATCATCCAGTTGGCCAGGTCGCCCTTCTCGCTGACCTGCATCGCGCCGAGGATCGAGAGGTTGATCTTGCCGCCGCGGATCATGGCGAAGCTGTCGTGGCTGCCGAAGATCGAGCTGCCCTTGATGGTGGTGACGGTCTGCTTGCCGGCGTTGATCAGGTCGGCGTCGACCTCGTCTTCCTTCGGGAAGGGGCCGATGCCCAGCATGCCGTTCTCGGACTGCAGCCACACCTCCTTGTCGCCGGTGAAGTTGGCCACCAGCGTCGGGATGCCGATGCCAAGGTTGACGTAGAAACCGTCCTCGAGTTCTGGGCCGCGCGCGCGGCCATCTGGTCTTGGGTCCGGGCATGTCTCTACTCCTTAGCTGCGGACGGTGCGCTTCTCGATGCGCTTCTCGGGGCTGGCGTTGTGCACGATGCGGTGCACGTAGATGCCCGGCAGGTGGATGTCGTCGGGCTGCAGTTCGCCCACTTCGACGATCTGCTCGACCTCGACGATGCACAGCTTGCCGGCCATCGCCGCCGCCGGGTTGAAGTTGCGCGCGGTGAGGTTGAAGCGCAGGTTGCCGCTCTTGTCGGCGACGTGCGCCTTGACCAGCGAAACGTCCGGCACCAGCGCGCGCTCCATGACGTAGGTCTCGCCGTCGAAGTCGCGCAGTTCCTTGCCTTCGGCCACCGTGGTGCCGACACCGGTCTTGGTGAAGAAGGCCGGAATGCCCGCGCCGCCGGCGCGCAGCTTCTCGGCCAGCGTGCCCTGCGGCGTGAATTCGAGCTCGAGTTCGCCGGCCGGTACTGGCGCTCGAACTCCTTGTTCTCGCCCACGTACGAGGAGATCATCTTCCTGATCTGGCGCGTCTCCAGCAGCTTGCCGAGGCCGAAGCCGTCGACGCCCGCGTTGTTGGAGATGACCGTCAGGTCCTTCACGCCGGTGGCCTTCAGCGCCTCGATCAGCGCCTCGGGGATGCCGCACAGGCCGAAGCCGCCGACCGCCATCAGCTGGCCGTCGGCCACGGCGCCTTCCAGCGCCGCCGCCGCGTTGGGATAGATCTTGTTCACACTGTCTCCTGCAAGAATGGGCGGTACGATACTACCTACCTTGTTACGTAGTATTCCCTAGAGACCAGCCCTGATGGATGTCGATTACCGGCTCGCGTTCGAGCTTGCCCCCGTGGGGCTGTGCGTGTCACGCAACCGGGCGATTGTGGACTGCAACGTGCAGCTGTGCGAAATGTTCGGCTGGTCGCGCGAGCTGCTGGTGGGCCAGTCCTTCCCGGTGCTCTACCCGAGCGCCGACGAGTACGAGCGGCTCGGCGCGCGGATGGCGCCCATCCTCAATGCCAAGGGCCACTACGCCGACGACCGCATCATGAAGCGCGCCAGCGGCGACGTCTTCTGGTGCCACGTCAGCGGCCGCGCCCTGAACCGGCAGGATCCCCACGAGTCCGGCATCTGGTCGTTCGAGGACCTGAGCGCGCAGCGGCCGGTCAAGGCGGAACTGACGGCACGCGAACGCGAGGTCGCGGCGCGCCTGCTGGACGGCATGACGTCCAAGGAGATCGGCAAGACGCTGGAGATCAGCCACCGCACGGTGGAGATCTACCGGGCGCGGCTGATGCGCAAGTACAAGGCCAGCACCACGGCCGACCTCGTCCACAAGCTGATGGCCGGCGGCGGTTAGCCGCCGTTGGCGGCGAACTCCCGGAACAGTTCCTTCTTGCGCTGCGCATACCAGTTGCGCAGGCACGCCTTGTCGCCGCGGCACTGCGCCTCGCGGCGGGCCCAGCCTGCTCCTGCCGCTGCGCGAAACCGCCCGGGTCGCGCGTGACGGCGCGGGCCTGGCGCGCAAGCGGTCCAGTCCCGGTCCATCTCGGCAAGCTCCGCATCGGTGCAGATCAGCTTTTCGGACGGCGAGCGGGCGGCGGCGCATTCGGCGGCGGCTTCGGGCGTGGCCGATGCCGCGGCGGCGCCCAGCAGCGTGGGATCGCTCGTCGGTTCGCCGTTGCCCGAGAGGATGGTCTCCACCGGCTGGCGCAGCGCGGCGAGGCGTTGCGTGGCGAGCCGGGTCTTCGACGCGTTGGCGCCCAGCGCGGCCGTATAGGCATTGACCGTGTCGGCGAGCAGGCCCTCGACGCGCTGCAGCAGTTGCGGCCGCAACTCGCGCGCCGACTCTGGGCCGCCACCGCGGCGTAGTGCTGCGCCAGCTGCGTCTTGACGTCGGCCACGGGCGCCGACGGCGCCCCCGACGCCCGGGCCGCCACGCGGCAGGCCATGATCAGCGCCACCTCGGCGTCGCGCGGTCGGCCGTCGGCGGCCATCTCGCCGGCCACGGTGAGGAAAGCGGAAGGGTCGGTGCCGCCGCCGACGGACTGCGCCGCCTGCAGCGAGAACTGGCCGTCGCGCGGGCCGGTGCGCACCAGCAGCGGTTCGGCCGGGCAGGCCGCCGCGGCTGCGGCCATGGCGGCGGGATCGGCGGCAGGCGCGGCGGACGCCTGCGGCGCCGCCGGCTCCACCACCGCCTCGGTCGCGACCGGCGTCACGGCGGGCACGGGCGGATGCATCGCCTGCCACCCCCAGTACGCCAGCCCGGCGCCCGCGAGCAGTGCCGCGGCCGCCAGTGCGCCCCTTTTCCATGCTTCAGCCATGGCCCACCTTAGCGCGGCTTGCGGCGCCGGCGTGTAGGCCTAAACCTTGTGCTGAGCCATGGCCAGCCGAGCTGCCGGGCGGCTGCCCGCCATAATCCGGTTGGCGGACGCGCGTCAATCGGGGAAGGCAGCCGTCGGCTTCCTGCAACTGCCATGTTGCAACATGGGGTCGAGCGGGTTTCAATGCGCGGTTGCGCGCCGGCGCCACGGCCGGCACTACACACAAGGATGGGATCAGTCAGCGATGAATATGCTCGATGCGAAGGTGCATGAGGGGAGCGGGGTTGTCAGCAGCCTTTCGCGCAAGGAAATTTCCGGCTGGGTCATCCCGGTCAACGAAACCGAGAAGGTGGTGATCAAGGTCAACGGCCACGTCATCGCCACGACCGCGCCGGTCAAAAAGATCCGCTACGAGTCGCGCTGGGAGAACTTCGGCTTCAGCCGCAAGCTCGGCCACCTGTGGAAGTACCGGGGCACCGGGGACCACGTCACCTTCGAATACGCGGGCAAGCCGCTGCCCGTGGCCGAGTACGGCTACGCGTACGTGCGCAACCCGAAGGTGCCGCTGGCCAGCCAGTGCCCGAGATGCTGCAGAAGATGGAGGAAGGCTTCGTCTTCGACAAGTACGGCAAGTTCAAGCTGTCGATCAAGCTCGACACCCTGTTCACCAAGAACCTGTTCAACCTCTTCGAGCAGGTCGCGCAGGAACTGCGGGAAAAGTTCTCGCTGAACCTGTTTCCCACCTACGGCACCATGCTCGGCGCCGTGCGCGAAGGCGACTTCATCGGGCACGACAACGACTTCGACACGACCTACGTCTCGAAGCATTCCGAGCCCGAGGCCGTGCGCAGGGAGTTCATGCAGATCTGCGCCTTCCTGATCGAGCGCGGCTACGACCTGAAGGTGAAGAAGACGCACACACGGGTCCGCGTGCCCGGCACGGCGCACAAGTTCGACATCTTCTTCTCGTACTTCAACCAGTCCGGCTTCTACGAACTTTCCTACGGCACGCACGGGCCCGCCCTGCCCCGCAGCGACGACTTCGACGTGTTCGTCGACCAGAAGCTCAACGAGCTGACCATCAAGGTCCCGAAGAACAACGAGGCGATGCTCGCGCAGATCTACGGAACGACCTGGCGCATCCCCAACGCGGGCTTCAAGCACAAGGCGAGCACCCGCCACTGGGACCGCCGCTACCACCTGACGGTGCCGGAGGTCTCGTCGCTGTACTGGAAGCAGTTCTACCGCGACAACCCGATCGCCGGCGGCTCGCCTTTCGCGATGTTCATCGCCGAGAAGCTGCGCCGCGACAGCCTGGTGGTGGAACTCGGCTGCGGCTCGGGCCGCGATTCGGTCTACTTCGCCCAGCACAACCACACCGTCTTTGCCTCCGACCGCGCCGACGAGGCGCTCGACCCGAGGCCGCAAGAACGCAGGGCCGCTGACCAACATCGCCTTCGAGAAGGTCGATGCGGCGGACGCCGAGCAGGTGCGCGGCTTCTTCACCAAGGCGTTCGCCAACCAGCAGGCGACCGGCGACAAGGTGCTGTACATGCGCTTCTTCCTGCACTCGGTCACCAAGGACATCCAGGACGTGATCCTGGACGCCGCGCACGCCACGCTGCCGCCGAAGACGATGGTGGCGCTGGAGTTCCGCACCGAGAAGGACGCCGACGAGAAGCACGTGTTCGGCTCGCACTACCGCCGCTACATCCCGATGGCGGAGATGACGGAGATCCTCGAAGCCAAGGGCTTCGCGGTCAGCCATGCGGAAGAGTCCCGCGGCCTCTCGCCCTACCAGGACGAAGACCCGTTCCTCTGCCGCATCCTCGCCGTCAAGTCGTAGGCTTCGCGTCGATCACTTCGGCGGCGGTCCGGAAGGCGTCCAGCGCCGCCGGGAAGCCGCAGTAGACGCTCGCGTGCAGGAAGATCTCCTGCAGCTCCTCCACCGTCACGCCGTTGTTCAACGCGCCGCGGACGTGGATCTTCAGCTCGTGCATCTTGCCCAGCCCGACCAGCATCGCCACCGTGACGATGCTGCGGGTGCGCAGGTCGAGGCCGGGCCGCTGCCGTGTTGCCCCACGCGTGCCGCGTGACCAGTTCCTGCAGCGGCGCAGTGAAGGGCGTGGACCGCTGCAGCGCGGCGTCGACGTAGGCGTCGCCGAGGACGGCGCGGCGGGTGGCCGCCGGCCTGCAGTTCGGGGTCCCGGGCAGTTCCATGCGGTGTCTCCTGGGTTGAGCGCCGCATGGTAGCCGCCCCGGCTATGCTTGTTGCCAGCAAGGAGACTCCATGACCCGCTACCCCGCCCCCGAACTGAAGGACCTGCCCGAAGACATGCGCGCCCGCATCCCGGAGGTGCAGGAGAAGAGCGGCTTCGTGCCCAACGTGTTCCTCGCGCTCGCGCGCCGGCCGGCGGAGTGGCGGGCCTTCTTCGCGTACCACGACGCGCTGATGCTGAAGGAAGACGGCTCGCTGACCAAGGGTGAGCGCGAGATGATCGTCACCGCGACCAGCGCGGCCAACCAGTGCCTGTACTGCGTGGTGGCGCACGGCGCCATCCTGCGCATCTACGAGAAGAAGCCGCTGGTGGCGGACCGGTGGCGGTGAACTACCGCAAGGCCGACATCACGCCGCGGCAGCGCGCGATGCTCGACTTCGCGCTCAAGGTGTGCCTGCGTTCGCACGAGATCGGCGAGGCCGACTTCGAGGCGCTGGGCCCGCATGGCTTCTCGGACGAGGACATCTGGGACATCGCCGCGATCACCGCGTTCTTCGGCCTGTCGAACCGCATGGCGAGCTTCGCCGACATGATGCCGAACCCCGAGTTCTACCTGATGGGCCGGGTGCCGCGCGAGAAGAAGTGAGGCTCAGGGGCCGTACCGCAGCAGCTTGCCGTTGTCGGTGAGCAGGTAGAGCGCGCCGTCGGGGCCTTGCTCCACGTCGCGCAGGCGTTCGTTGCGCGCAGCCAGCAGGCGCTCCTGCGCCGTGATGCGGTTGCCGTCCAGCGTGAGCCGCCACAGCGCTTCGCCCGCGAGCGAGGCCACGAACAGGTTGCCGCGCCATTGCGGCACGGCGTCGTCCGCATAGAAGGTCATGCCGGCCGGCGCGACCGACGACTTGGCGCCGGCGCCGCTCGGTGCCGCGCCGGTGCGCGTTTCCCAGACCCACGCCGGGTCTTCCAAGCCGCGCATGCTTTCGACGCCGACCGGCGTGGTCGTCCCGTATTCCTGCCCGCGGCTCACCAGCGGCCAGCCGTAGTTGCGGCCGGCCAGCGTCCGGTTGACCTCGTCGCCGCCCTGCGGGCCATGTTCGCTCGTCCACAGTTCGCCCGTGCCGGATGCAGCGCCGCGCCCTGCACGTTGCGGTGGCCGTAGCTCCAGATGCCGGGCTGTGCATCGGGATCGCCGAAGACGGGATTGCCCGGCGCCGGCGCGCCGCTGGTGGTGATGCGCACGACCTTGCCCCGTTGCCGCGCGACAGGTCCTGCGCGAAGCCGCGCTGGGCGGTCGTGCGGCGGTCGCCGGTCGTGACGAACAGGTGGCCCTCGCGATCGAAGACCGTGCGCGACCCGAAATGCGAGCTTGCGGTGACCTTGGGCTGCTGGCGCCAGATCACGGTCACGTTCGAAAGCGTGCGTGCCGCGAGATCGAGTTCTCCACGCGCCACCGCGGTGCCGGCGCGCGACGGCTCCGCCGGGTCGCGTTCGGCGAAGCTGAGATAGATGCGGCCGTTGCTGGAGAACGCCGGGTCGAACGCGACGTCGAGCAATCCGCCCTGCCCCTCGGCATACACCGCAGGCACGCCGCCGATGGCGCCGCTGACGCTGCCGGAGGCGGAGAGCAGCAGCAAGCGGCCGGGCCGCTCCGTCACCAGCATGCCGCCATCCGGCAGGAAGGCCATGCCCGGGGGGCTGTCCAGCCCGGTGACGCGCTCGCTCAGCGTGACCGTCACGGGGGCTGGATCGGGTCGGGCGCAGGATCGCCACCGCCACCGCCGCCACCTCCACACGCCGACAGGGCAGCTGCAAGCGACAGCGAGAGCAGGAAGTGCTTCATGCAGCGAGCGTACGCCGCTGCACGCGCCGGCAGGGGCCGCCCGCAGTGACCGCGTGTTACTCCAGCAACGCGCGGAACCAGTCCGGCAGCGGCGCCGATTTCTGCTTGGGGAAGTCGACCCACACCGTCGTCGCGCCGCCCGACGCGTACACCGTATCGGGATCGTCGCCGCGGCTGATCGTGGCCCAGCTCTCGAAGCTGCTGCGGCCGGGATCGCTCACGTACATCTTCACCACCGCGTCGCCTGGATACTCGAGCTGCTTGTGGAAGTTGCAGAACGCGTTGACGATCAGCGGGCCTTCGCCCTGCGGGTTGACCTGGCAGCCGATGACGCCGAACCAGTCGAGGCGGGCCGTCTCCGGTAGCGGAAGTACACCGCGTTGTTGACGTGGCCCATCGCGTCCATGTCGCCCCAGCGGATCGGGACCACCATGGTGTGGACGAGCTTCTTCTGGGTGGGGAGTGCGAGTTTCATCGGTGCGCCTTGATGGCGGCAAGGATACCCAAGGTGAACATCGCCACCGCCGCGAGCTGCGCGGCGCTCGGCCAGCTTCGGTCCCAGGCGAACGAATAGGCCAGCGCGAACAGCGTCTCGCTCACGATCAACTGCCCGCACAAGCTGGCGGGCAGGCGCTGGCTGGCAACGTTCCACAAGATGGTGGCGAGCCACGCCGAGCCGAAGCCGGTGGCGACGCACAGCACGAGGAACAGGCCGGCCTGCGGCTGCGCGCGCAAGGCGCCGATGCCGGAGCCGGCCACCGCCCACAGCAGCAGCGCGCCCGCGCCGGTGGCCAGCCCGAGCCAGTTGGCCCAGTCGGTCGCGTTCACCTCGGGGTGCCGCTTCAGCCACGCGGCGTTCAGGAGCGCGAAAGCGGTCCAGCACGCCAGCGAGCAGGTGGCCAGCAGCACGCCGCGCCAGTAGTCCGGGCGGACGCCGCCTTCGCCCGCATCGGGCACCGCCATCATCAGAGCCAGCCCGCCGGCGGTGAGCAGCAGCGCGGGGGCCAGCGCCCGCCAGCGCAGGTGCCCGGGCTTGCCGAGCAGCATCACCCACAGCGGAATGGTGCCGATCACCAGCGTCGGCACCTCGGTGCCCGCGTCGCGGATGGCGAAGACCAGCAGCAGGTAGTAGCCCGTGAAGCCGAGCACGCTCAGGCCGATCGCCGCGAGCGCCTGGCGCGCATCGGGCCGCCGCCCCCGGCCGAGGCCGACCACCAGCAGCGCCACCAGGCCGTACGCGAGGAAGCGGCCGGCCGCGAGATCGACGCCCGAGAAGCCCGGCACCATGCGGGGCGCGACGAACACCAGGCCCCACAGCGCACCCGCCAGCAACCCGGCGAGGACGCCCCGCAGCATGCGCTCGCCTAGAGGTGGAAGCCGTCGGTGGCGGCGATGACCGCGCCGTTGACGAAGTGGCTCTGGTCGGAGGCCAGCATCACGATCAGCGCGTCGAGGTCTTCGGGCTTGCCCACGCGCTTGCGCGGCAGCATGGAGACCAGCTTCTGGCCCTGCTCGGTGGACCAGTGGTGGCGGTTGATGTCGGTCTCGATGTAGCCGGGGCACAGCGCGTTGACGTTGATGCCGAAGCGCCCCCATTCCAGCGCCATCGCCTCCGTCATGTGCACGACGGCCGCCTTGCTGATCGAGTACGCGCCGATCTGCGGCAGCGCGCGCAGCCCCGCGGCCGAGGCCACGTTGATGATGCGGCCGCCGGTGAAGGTGCCGGGCGCGGCGCCGCGCGAGCGCGCCAGCATGCGCTTGCCGACCTCCTGCGCCACGAAGAAAGCGCCCTTGACGTTGGTGTCGAAGACGTAGTCGTAGTCTTCCTCGGTCACGTCCTGGATGCGCTGCGTGGTGCTGACGCCGGAGTTGTTGACGAGGATGTCGATCGAGCCGACTTCGGTTTCCGCATGCGCCACGGCCGCCTTGATGCTGGCGATGTCGGTCACGTCGAGGCCGACCACGTGGGCGTCGCCGCCTTCGCCCTCGATCTGGGCCCGCAGGTCCTTCAGCTTCTCGATGCGGCGCGCCGCCAGCACCACGGCCGCGCCGGCGCGGGCGAGCACGCGCGCGAACTGCGCGCCGAGGCCGCTGGAAGCGCCTGTAATCAGCGCGACACGGCCGGACAAGTCGATGCTGTAAGCCACGGAATCCCTTTCATGCGCCGCATAGAATGCAAGACCGGCCTGCGGCGCGCAGTGCCACCGGTTGCCAACCATTATCGACGACACCCATGACGCAAGAAGACATCCCCGGCCCAGTTCGGACCGCGCGAAGCGATGGAATACGACGTGGTGGTGGTGGGCGGCGGCCCCGCCGGCCTGCCACCGCGATCCACCTGAAACAGCTCGCGCAGGCCGAAGGGCGCGAGCTGTCGGTGGTGGTGCTGGAGAAGGGTTCGGAGCCCGGCGCGCACATCCTCTCGGGCGCCATCATGGACCCGCGGGCGCTGTCCGAACTGATCCCCGACTGGAAGGAAAAGGGCGCGCCGCTGAACCAGCCGGTGACCGGCGACGCAATGGTGTTCCTGAGCGAGAACGGCGGCATGCGCGTGCCGGATTTCTTCCTGCCCGAGAACTTCCAGAACCACGGCAACTACATCGTGAGCCTGGCCAACGTCACGCGCTGGCTGGCGCAGCAGGCCGAAGGCCTCGGGGTGGAGATCTTCCCGGGCTTCCCGGCGGCCGAAGTGCTCTACAACGAGAACGGCTCCGTCCGGGGCGTGGCCACCGGCAACATGGGCGTGGGCAAGGACGGCCAGCCCACCGAGAACTTCCAGCTCGGCATGGAGCTGCACGCGAAGTACACGGTGTTCGCCGAAGGCTCGCGCGGCCACCGGGCAAGCAACTCATCGCGCGCTTCAAGCTCGACGAAGGCCGCGACCCGCAGACCTACGGCATCGGCGTGAAGGAAGTGTGGGAGATCGATCCCAAGCGGCACGAGCCCGGCTTCGTGCTGCACACGGCCGGCTGGCCGATGGAGAACGACACCTACGGCGGCGCCTTCCTGTACCACATGGAAGGCAACCCGGTCTCGCTCGGCTTCATCACCGGGCTCGACTATGCCAACCCGTACCTGAGCCCCTTCGAGGAACTGCAGCGCTGGAAGACCCACCGCAACATCCGCTGGTACCTCGAAGGCGACGAGAGCAAGGGCATCAAGCCGGGCAAGCGCCTTTCGTACGGCGCCCGCGCCATCACGGCCGGCGGCCTGCTGAGCCTGCCCAAGACGATCTTCCCCGGCGGCGCGTTGGTGGGCTGCGACGCGGGCTACCTGAACGTGAGCCGCATCAAGGGCAGCCACGCCGCGATCAAGACCGGCATGCTGGCAGCGCGCGCGGCCTTCGACGCCATCCATGCCGGCCGCCAGCACGACGAACTGACCGCGTACCCGGAAGCCTTCGAGAAGAGCTGGCTGCACGCCGAACTGAACAAGTCGCGCAACTTCAAGACTGGTTCAAGAAGGGCCTCCTGCCCGCGACCTTCATGAACGGCATCGAGCAGTTCCTGCTGAAGGGCAACGTGCCCCGGACGCTGCACCGCGACAAGCCGGACCACAGCTACCTCAAGCCCGCGGCGGAGTGCAAGCCGATCGTCTACCCGAAGCCCGATGGCAAGCTGACCTTCGACCGGCTCTCCTCGGTGTTCATCTCCAACACCAACCACGAAGAGCACCAGCCGTCGCACCTGACGCTGCGCGACGCCAGCGTGCCGGTGCAGGTCAACCTGGCGAAGTACGCGGGCCCCGAGGCGCGCTACTGCCCGGCGGGCGTCTACGAGTTCGTGCCGGCCGACACGCCCGAGGGCCAGCGGCTGCAGATCAACGCGCAGAACTGCGTGCACTGCAAGACCTGCGACATCAAGGACCCGACCCAGAACATCGTCTGGATCACGCCCGAAGGCGGCGGCGGGCCCAACTACACCAACATGTAGCAAGCTTGCGGGCGGCTGACCGCCGCCCTCGGTAGAACTCCCGTAGCGCCGGTGCCGGCCCAGCCGCATCATCCGGCAGGCTTTGCCTTACCCCAACATCCGGAGACCCATTCCATGAAGTTCAGCCCTCTCTACGCCCTGCTCGCCGCGGGCTTCCTCGCCAGCTCGGTCGCGCAGGCGCAGACCACGATGAAGATCAGCATCTCCACGGCGCAGAACTCGCACCAGGGGCGTGGCGATCGACGTGTTCGCCCGCGAAGTCGAGAAGCGCACCGCCGGCCGCTACAAGGTCCAGACCTTCTACAACGGTTCGCTCGGCGGCGAACGCGAGTCGATCGAGGCGGTGCAGCTCGGCACCCGGAACTGGCCTTCTCGTCCAGCGGCCCGGTGCCCAACTTCGTGCCCGAGACCAAGATCCTCGACGTGCCCTTCCTGTTCCGCGACAAGGCCCATGCCCGCGCCGTGCTCGACGGCCCGATCGGCCAGACCTGCTGACCAAGTTCGACAGCAAGGGCTTCAAGGCGCTGGCTCCGGGCCGAGAACGGCTTCCGCCACATGACCAACAGCAAGCGCTCGGTCCAGAAGCCGGAAGACCTCAAGGGCCTGAAGATGCGCACCATGGAGAACCCGGTGCACATCGCCGCCTACAAGGGCTTCGGCATCATCACGACGCCCATGGCTTTCCCCGAAGTGTTCACCGCCCTGCAGCAGGGCACGGTCGACGGCCGGAGAACCCGCTGTCGGTGATCATCTCCGCCAAGTTCGACCAGTGCAAAAGCACCTGTCGCTGACCGGCCACGTGTACTCGCCCTGCATCTTCGTGATGAACAAGGCCGCCTTCGACAAGCTGTCGGCCGCCGACAAGACGGCTTTCCCGAAGCCGCCAAGGAAGGGGCCAAGGTCAACCGCGCCCGCGTGGACGAGGACGACGCCAAGGGCGTGGCCGACCTGCGTGCCAAGGGCATGACGGTGGTCGACACGCTCGACAAGTCGGCGTTCGTTAAGGCGCTGGCCCCGGTCAACGCCGAGTTCGAGAAGCAGTTCGGCAAGGCCGAGATCGAGAAGATCCGCGCGGTGAAATAAGGCCCGGGGGCACTCTGCCCCCAACCCCTGTCATCCCGGGCTCGACCCGGGATCCAAGCTGCGCCTTTTCACACGCCGTCGTGGATTGCGGGTCAAGCCCGCAATGACAAAGAAGAAGAACCACTCGTGAAACAAACCTTCCTCCGCATCGAACGCTTCACCAGCGGCCTGGCCCTCGCCGGCGCCTGCGCCATGCTGGTCATCGCCAGCGCGCTCGGCGTCTTCCAGATCGTCACCCGCTTCGTCCTGGAGCAGCCAGCCGAGTGGAGCGAGATCCTGATCCGCCTCTCTCTGATCTGGATGGTGTTCCTCGGCATCCCCATCGCGTTTCGCCAGGGCGCGATGGTGAGCGTCGACGTGCTGTACCGCTGGAGTCCGCCGAAGCTGGGCGCGGCCTCGACTGGATGGTCGCCATCGCGTCGCTGGCGCTGATCGGCGTGATCCTCTGGTGGGGCTGGGATTACGCCGTGCGCGGCAAGGTGCAGACGATGTCCGGCCTGGAATCGATCTCGATGTTCTGGGGCTACCTGGCGCTGCCGGTCGGCGCCCTGTTCTGCATCTTCGGCATCATCGGCAACCTGGTCGATCCGCAGCGGCACGAACTGGAGACCGCGCAATGACCACTGTCATGATTTCAACGATGGTGCTGTGCTTCGCGCTCAGCATCTCGGTGGCGGTGTCCATCGGCTTGGCTTCCATCCTCGGCATCCGTGCCAGCAACGCGCACATGCTGATCTCCGTCAAGGAGATGTTCAACTCGATCAACAAGTTTCCGCTGGCGGCCATTCCGTTCTTCATCCCGGCCGGTAACCTGATGGAAACCGGCGGCATCTCGCGCCGCCTGGTGGAGTTCGCCAAGAGCATCGTCGGCGGCGTGCAGGGCGGCCTGCCCATGACCTGCGTGCTGACCTGCATGATCTTCGCCGCGGTGTCGGGCTCCTCGGTCGCCACCACCTTCGCCATCGGGGCGATCCTGATCCCGGCGCTGATCAAGCACGGCTATCCGACCTCGTACGCGGCGGCGCTGCAAGCCACGAGCGCGGAACTGGGCGTGATCATCCCGCCTTCGATCCCCATGATCCTGTACGGCGTGAGCGCCGAGGTCTCGATCGGCGAACTGTTCATCGCCGGCTTCGGCCCGGGACTCTTCATCAGCGGCGCGCTGATGCTGTTCGTCTGGATCTGGTGCAAGTGGAAGGGCTGGGGCAAGAACGACGGCGACGGCCGCCTTCCCTTCGGCAAGGCCACCGGCAGGCGGGCTGGGCGCTGCTGATGCCCGTCATCATCCTGGGCGGCATCTACGGAGGCGTCTTCACGCCGACCGAAGCTTCCGCCGTCGCCGTGTTCTATGCACTGGTGGTCGGCGTCGTGATCTACCGCGAGATCAGCGTCCGCGACCTCTACGCCGTGCTGAAGAAGTCGGTGATCTCGTCGGCGGTGATCATGTTCATCATCGCTAACGCGGGCCTGTTCGCCTTCCTGATCACGCGCGCCGGCGTGCCCGACGCGATCGGACGCTGGCTCGAGGCGGTGCTTCAAAGCCCGGCGATGTTCCTGCTGGGCGTGAATGCCGCGCTCTTCATCATCGGCATGTTCATCGAGACCAGCGCCGCCATCATCGTGCTGGCGCCGATCCTGGCGCCGGTGGCGATGCACTTCGGCATCGATCCGGTGCACTTCGGGCTCGTGATGGTGGTGAACCCGGCGCTGGGCATGATCACGCCGCCGTTCGGCGTGAACCTGTTCGCGGCCTGCACGGTGGCGCGAATATCGCTGGACCGCATCATCAAGGACCTGGTGCCTTTCGTGCTGGTGATCCCGGCCTGCCTGATGGTGATCACCTACGTGCCCCAGCTGTCGCTGGCGCTGCGCGACCGGTGTACGCGAAGTAGCGACTACAATCCGCGCGCCAGAGAGAGTTCTCCGAGAACCACCGAAGGCGAATCGAACGCTCAGGTACCGGGGACTGGCAAACGCCGCCATCGCGCGGCGTCACCTTGCTGGAGAGAGGCGGCTGCGGATGAGCAGCCGTCCACCGAAGGAGCAAGCCCGCGCAACGGGTGAATCTCTCAGGTAACGAGGACAGCACGGGCCCATCCATCGTGTGTACGATGGTTCGAAAGCCTGTTGGAGTCCGCGTGTCCGCACCTCGAGAAGAGCTACTGAAAACGCCGCTGCACGCCCTGCACCGGAGCTCGGCGCGCGCATGGTTCCGTTTGCCGGCTACAGCATGCCCGTGCAGTACCCGGCGGGCTTGATGGCCGAACACCTCCACACCCGAAGCGCCGCCGGCCTGTTCGACGTCTCGCACATGGGCCAGCTGCGGCTGGTGGGCCCGGATGCCGCCGCCGCCTTCGAGTCGCTGGTGCCGGTGGACGTGATCGGCGTCGGCGTCGACAGGCAACGCTACGGGCTGCTGCTCACCGGCGAAGGCACGATCATCGACGACCTGATGTTCGTCAATCGCGGCGACCACCTGTTCGTGATCGTCAACGGCGCCTGCAAGGCGGGCGACATCGCGCACATGCAGGCGAAGATCGGCGGCCGCTGCCGGTCGTCCCGATGCCGGAGCGCGGCCTGCTCGCGCTGCAGGGGCCGCAGGCGGTGGACGCGTTGAAGCGCCCGGGTGCCCGGCGTCGAGCAGCTCGTGTTCATGACCGGCAAGGCTTTCGCGTGGCAAGGCGCCGACCTCTACATCACGCGCAGCGGCTACACCGGCGAAGACGGTTTCGAGATCTCGGTGCCGGGCGAATCGGCCGAAGCGCTGGCGCGCGAATTGCTCGCGCAGCCGGAGGTGAAGCCCATCGGACTCGGCGCCCGCAATTCGCTCCGGCTCGAAGCGGGCCTGTGCCTGTACGGCAACGACATCGATACCACGACCACGCCGGTGGAAGCCGCCCTGAACTGGGCGATCCAGAAGGTGCGGCGCACCGGCGGCGAGCGCGCCGGCGGCTTTCCGGGCGCCGAACGCGTGCTGGCGCAGCTGCAAGGCGCCGAGCCGCTGCCGCGCAAGCGCGTGGGCCTGGTGGCGCTGGAGCGCGTGCCGGTGCGCGAACACACCGAACTGCAGGACGCGCAAGGCGCGCGCATCGGCGAAGTCACCAGCGGCCTGCTCGGCCCCTCGATCGACAAGCCCGTGGCCATGGGCTACGTCGCGCCGGAGCACGCGGCGCTCGGCACGCGGGTGCACGCGCTCGTGCGCGGCAAGCGCGTGCCCATGGAAGTGGCCGCCATGCCCTTCGTCCCCAATCGCTATCACCGCGGCTAAGGGCCGCACCCCCAAGGAGAACGAGAATGACCGTCAAGTACACGCCCGAACACGAATGGCTGCAGGCCGGGGACCAGGGCACCGCCACCGTCGGCATCACGGCCCATGCGCAGGACGCGCTCGGCGACGTGGTGTTCGTCGACCTGCCGGAGGTGGGCCGCAGCTATGCCAAGGGTGAAGTGGCGGGCGTGGTCGAGTCGGTCAAGGCCGCCGCCGACGTGTACATGCCGATCGCCGGCGAAGTGACTGCCGTCAACGAAGACCTGCGCGCCGACCCCTCCGTCGCCAACAAGGACCCGATGAAGGCCGGCTGGTTCTTCAAGATCCGCATCGCCGACCAGGCCGAATTCGACGCGCTGATGGACGAAGCCGCCTACGCGCAGTTCGTGAAAGACAACACCTGATCGATATCGTGTCATCCCGGGCTTGACCCGGGATCCATGGATTGCGGGTCAAGCCCGCAATGACAGAGGAAACCCATGCTGATGCAATCCGCCCGGCCGCTCGGCGAGCTGGAAAACCCGTCCGAATTCATCCCGCGCCACATCGGCGTGTCCGAGGCCGACGAGCGCCACATGCTGTCCGTGATCGGCGAGGCTTCGCGCCGCGCGCTGGTCGAAGGCATCGTGCCGCGCTCCATCGCGCGCGCCACCGACATGAAGCTGCCGCCGGCCACGGGCGAAGCGGCGGCACTCGCCGAACTGCGGGCCGTCGCGGCGAAGAACCGCGTGGTCAAGAGCTTCATCGGACAGGGCTACCACGGCACCCACACGCCGGGCGTGATCCTGCGCAACATCCTCGAGAACCCGGCCTGGTACACCGCCTACACGCCGTACCAGGCGGAGATCAGCCAGGGCCGCATGGAAGCGCTGGTGAACTTCCAGACGATGGTCTGCGACCTGACCGCGATGCCGATCGCCAACGCCTCCATGCTCGACGAAGCGACGGCCGCGGCGGAAGCGATGACGCTCGCCAAGCGCAGCGTCAAGAGCAAGAGCAACGTGTTCGTGGTCGCCGGCGACTGCCATCCGCAGACCATCGAGGTGGTGCAGACGCGCGCCAGGCCGCTCGGCATCGAGGTGAAGCTGGCCAACTCCGGACCGCAATGGGAAGAGCTGCTGGCCGGCGACTTCTTCGCCGTGCTGGCCCAGTACCCCGCCACCAGCGGCCGCATCGACGACTTGCGCGGCGACGTCGCGAAGGTGCATGCCAAGGGCGCCGGCTTTATCGTCGCCGCCGACCTGCTGGCGCTCACGCTGCTGGTGCCGCCCGGTGAATGGGACGCCGACATCGTGGTCGGCTCCACCCAGCGCTTCGGCATGCCCATGGGCTGCGGCGGACCGCACGCCGCCTTCCCCGCCTGCCGCGACGAATTCAAGCGGTCGATGCCCGGGCGGCTCGTCGGCGTCAGCGTCGACACGCACGGCAACCCCGCGTACCGCCTCGCGCTGCAGACACGGGAGCAGCACATCCGCCGCGAGAAGGCCACCTCGAACATCTGCACGGCGCAGGTGCTGCCGGCCGTCATCGCCAGCATGTACGCGGTCTACCATGGGCCGCAGGGCCTGACCCGCATCGCGCAGCGCGTGGCTGCCTACGCGGCGATCCCGGTGCGTGGCCTCGAGACGCTCGGCTACCAGGTGCGCAACACCGAGGCGATCTTCGACACGATCTCGCTCAAGACCGACGCGCAGACGCCGGTGCTGGTACAGCGCGCCCCGGACGCCGGCATGAACCTCCGCCGGGCTTGGGACGACTACCTGCTGGTTTCGCTCGACGAGACCACCACGCGCGAAGACATCACGAAGCTGTGGACGGTGTTCGCCGACGGCAAGCCGGTGCCCGCATTCGCCGAATTCGAGAAGGGCATCGAGCCGCTGATCCCGCAGGAACTGCGCCGCACCAGCGCCTTCCTCACGCACCCGGTGTTCAACACGCACCACAGCGAGACCGGCATGCTGCGCTACATCCGCGGCCTGTCCGACAAGGACCTGGCGCTGGACCGCACCATGATCCCGCTGGGCAGCTGCACGATGAAGCTGAACGCCACCAGCGAGATGATCCCGATCACCCGGCCAGAGTTCGCGCACGTGCATCCGTTCGCGCCGGCCGACCAGCTGCAAGGCTACGCGGAGCTCGATGCGCAGCTGCGCGCCTGGCTGTGCGAGGCGACCGGCTATGCCGGCATCAGCCTCCAGCCCAACGCCGGCTCGCAGGGCGAGTACGCCGGCCTGCTGGCCATCAAGGCGTGGCACGAGAGCCGTGGCGACGCGCATCGCACCATCTGCCTGATTCCGTCGTCGGCCCACGGCACCAACCCGGCCAGCGCCCAGATGGCGGGCATGCAGGTGGTGGTGACGGCCTGCGACGACAACGGCAACGTCGACATGGACGACCTGCGCGCCAAGTGCGAGCAGCACAGCGCCAACCTGGCCTGCATCATGATCACCTATCCGAGCACGCACGGCGTGTTCGAGACGCAGGTGAAGGAGCTGTGCGCGCTGGTGCACCAGCACGGCGGCCGCGTGTATGTCGACGGCGCCAACATGAACGCGCTGGTCGGCGTGGCGGCGCCCGGCGAGTTCGGCGGCGACGTCAGCCACCTGAACCTGCACAAGACCTTCTGCATCCCGCACGGCGGTGGCGGGCCGGGCGTCGGCCCGGTGTGCGTGGTCGAAGACTTGGTGCCCTTCCTGCCGGGCCACGCGTCCGCCGACGGCAAGCAGCGCCCCGTGGGCGCGGTGTCGGCCGCCCCGCTGGGCAACGCGGCCGTGCTGCCGATCAGCTGGATGTACTGCCGCATGATGGGCGCCGAAGGCCTGAAGCACGCGACCGAGACGGCGATCCTCAGCGCCAACTACATCAGCGTGCGGCTGCGCGATCACTACCCGACGCTCTACGCCAGCCCGAACGGCCACGTCGCGCACGAGTGCATCCTCGACCTGCGGCCCTTGAAGGAGAACAGCGGAGTGACGGCCGAAGACGTCGCCAAGCGCCTGGTCGACTACGGCTTCCACGCGCCGACCCTGAGCTTCCCCGTGCCCGGCACGCTGATGGTGGAGCCGACCGAAAGCGAGACGCTCGAGGAGATCGACCGCTTCATCGGCGCGATGATCGCCATCCGCGAGGAGATCCGGCGCATCGAGGCCGGCGAGTGGCCGCAGGACGACAACCCGCTGAAGAACGCGCCGCACACGGCCCAAAGCCTGCTGAAGGGCGAGTGGACGCATGCGTACGGGCGTGACGTCGGCGCCGCGGTGCTGGATGAGCGCCGCCACGCCAAGTACTGGCCGCCGGTGGGCCGCGTCGACAACGTCTACGGCGACCGCAACCTGTTCTGCAGCTGCGTGCCGATGTCGGCGTACGAATAGACTTGTCATCGCGGCCTCGCGCCGCGATCCACGACTGCCGCCACACCACCACGGATCCCGGGTCGAGCCGGGATGACAGAAACTGGAACACCCGGCCATCATCGTCATCGGCGCCGCCGTCGCCGGCTTCGTCCGGGGGCTGTCCGGCTTCGGCTTCAGCATGACGGCGATCGCGATGTGGGCCTGGGTCCTCGACCCGCAGCTCGCCGCGGTGCTGGCCGTGTTCGGCGCGCTGACCGGGCAGGTGATGTCGGCCTTCACCGTGCGCCGGGGCTGGCACGCGCAGACCTTGCTGCCGTTCCCGGCCGGCGGGCTGGCAGGCCTGCCCCTCGGGCTGTACCTGCTGCCGCGGCTCGACGTACCCATGTTCAAGGCGGTGCTCGGCCTGGTGCTGGTCATCGCGTGCCCCCTGATGTTCTTTGCGGCGCAGTTGCCGCGCATCACGCGTGGCGGCCACATCGCCGACGCGGTGGCCGGCAGTGTCGGCGGGGTGATGGGCGGGCTCGGCGGATCGACCGGCGTGGCGCCGACGCTGTGGTGCACGCTGCGCGGCTACGAGAAGGACCGCCAGCGCGCCGTGATCCAGAACTTCAACCTGGCGATGCTCTCCATCACCTTCGTGGGTTATCTCGCCACCGGCCTGGTGGAACGCTCGATGCTGCCGCTGTTCGCGGTGGTGGCGCCGGCCATGCTGGTGCCGGCGGTGCTCGGCGCGCGGCTGTACGTCGGGATCAGCGAACTCACCTTCCGCAAGGTGGTGCTGGGGCTTCTGACAGCCTCCGGCGCCGGCCTGCTGGCCTCCTCCATTCCCGTGCTGCTGGCCCGTTGGGCCACCCCTGAAAGCGCCCGCGGCCGACCCTAATTCGGGAACGCCGGGGGGCAACTGACAAGGAGAACGCACATGATTCCCATGTTCCGGTCCTCCACGGACCTTTTCACCGAACTCAACCGCATGCAGGGCCTGCTCGACCCGGTGTTCGGCGGCGCGGGCAACGCCAGCATCCGCTCCACCGCCAGCGGCTTCCCGGTGCTCAACGTCGGGACGACGGCCGGCTCGATCGAAGTGATGGCGCTGGCGCCGGGGCTGGACCCCGCGAGCCTGGACATCACGATCGACCGCGGCGTGCTGGCCATCGCCGGCGAGCGCAAGGCCGACCTGCCGCAGCCCGGCGAACGCACCAGCGTGTATGCCAACGAGCGCTACGCGGGCCGCTTCCGCCGCGTGGTCAGCCTGCCCGAAGACGCCGACCCGGCGCAAGTGGAAGCGAGCTACCGCGACGGTGTGCTGCGCATCAGCATCGCCAAGCGCGCCTCGTCGCTGCCCCGCCGCATCGAAGTGCATTGAGGAGAAAGGAGTGAACGCCATGGACGACGCCATCGCGCGGCCCGCGTCGCCGCGACAGCAGCAACAGCCACAACAGCAACAGCAGCACGTGGTGCCAGCGGTCGACGTGTTCGAGACCGAAGCTTCGATCACGCTGCTGGCCGACCTGCCGGCGTGCCGAAGGACGGCCTGCACTTGCGGGTGGACGGCGAGACGCTGGTGCTGGAGGCCACCGCCGCCGCCATCGGCCCGGACGGCATGGAGCTGGTGTACGGCGAGGCGCAGTGTCCCGCATACCGCCGCCAGTTCACCCTGAGCCGCGAGCTCGATACCGCGCGCATCGAGGCGCAACTCCGTGACGGCGTGCTGCGCCTGACCATTCCCAAGGCGGAGGAGGCCCGGCCGCGCCGCATCGAAGTGCAGGTGGGCTGAACGCAACGGCGGGCGGGCGCCGGCTGTCCGCCGTGGAGCCTTCGGTGCACAATCGGCGCGCATGAAGGCGTACGTGGTCGAAGACAACCCCGAAGTCCGGACCAGCCTGGTCGAGGCGCTGTCGGAGCTGGGCGGCATCGAATCCGCCGGCTCCACGGGCAACGAGCACGCAGCCGTGGCCTGGCTGCGCGACCCGGCGAACCATTGGGACATCGCGGTGGTCGACCTGATGCTGGAGCCCGGCGGCAGCGGTTTCGGCGTGCTGAAGGCGCTGCGCGAGCGCGGCGCCACGCAGAAGATGGTGGTGCTCACGGGCGCGGCCAATCCCGAGACGCGCCTCCGCTGCGAAGCGCTGGGCGCCGACGGCGTCTTCGACAAGGCGATGGAAACGGAAGCCATGCTCGACTACTGCGTCAAGCTCGCCCGCGCCGCCGGCGGCCACTGAACATGGTGCGCAGCAAAGCTGCACACCCTACAACGGTTGCTTTTGCTTCGTAGGGTGTGCAGCGTCGCTGCGCACCAACCTCAAACCTCTCCAGCCGCCACCTGCCGCAGCGCCTGCTCGAACAGCTCGGGCGGCTGGCCGCCCCGGATCAGGTGCTTGTTGTTGATGATCACGGCCGGCACGGCCTGGATGCCCAGTTGCTGGAAGTGCTGCTCGCGCTCGCGCACTTCCGCGGCATAGCGCCCGCTTTCCAGCACCTCCTGCGCCGCTGCGCGGTCGAGCCCCGCGGCTTCGCACGCATCGAGCAGCGCCTGCGGATCGGCCGGGCTGCGCGCCTCGCCGTGGTAGCTGCGCAGCAGCGCCATCTTCAGGTCGCGTTGCCGCGTGCCGCCTTGCTCGCCCGCCCAGAACAGCAGCCGATGCGCATCGAAGGTGTTCCAGATGCGCCCGCGTCCCTGCTGGCTGAATGCGAAGCCGACCGCGGCGCCGCGCTGGCGGATGCCTTCGCGCGCGGCCGCCTGCTGCTCGGGGGTGGACCCGTACTTCTGCGTCAGGTGTTCGGTGACGTCCTGCCCTTCCGGGCCCATGCGCGGGTTCAGCTCGAACGGCTGGAAGCGCATCTCCACCTGCACCTCGCCCTGCAGCTTCTCGAGCGCGCGTTCGAGCGAGGAGAGGCCGACGGCGCACCAGGGGGCACGCGACGTCGGAGACGAAATCGATGTGAAGGGGAGTCATGGCGCGATCCTAGCGCGCCACGACAACCCTTGCCGCTACGAGCCTACCGAGCCCGTCACCGGCAGCACGATGCCGGTGATGTAGCTGGAGCAGACCGGCGACGCCAGGAAGACGTAAGCCGGCGACAGTTCTTCCGGCTGCGCGGGACGCTTGAAATCCGTCTGCTTGCCGAACTCCACGATCTCCTCGGCGCTGCGGTCGGCCGGGTTCAGCGGCGTCCACACCGGACCCGGCGCCACGGCGTTCACGCGGATGCCCTTCTCGATCAGGCTGGACGCCAGCGACATCGTGAACGCGTGGATCGCGCCCTTGGTCGCCGAGTAGTCCAGCAGTTCCTTGCTGCCCGGAGTCCCACCACCGAGCCGGTGTTGACGATGCAGGAGCCCTTCTTCAAGTGCGGCTCGGCCGCCCGCGCCATGTAGAAGTAGCCGTAGATGTTGGTCTTGAAGGTTTCGTCCAGGCGCTCGTCCGTGATGTCCTGCAGCGAATGCGCGTGCAGCTGGAAGGCGGCGTTGTTCACGAGGATGTCCAGCCCGTTGAGCTCCTTCACCGTCCGCTCCACGGCTTCCTTGCAGAACTTCGCGTCCTTCACGTCACCGGGGATCAAGAGGCACTTGCGGCCTTCCTTCTCGACGCAGCGCCTGGTCTCCTCGGCATCTTCGTGCGAACTGAGGTAGACGATGGCGACGTCGGCGCCTTCCCGGGCGTAGAGCACGGCCACCGAGCGGCCGATGCCGGAATCGCCGCCGGTGATCAGCGCCTTCATGCCTTCGAGCTTGCCGCTGCCCTTGTAGTCGGGCGCGTCGAAGCGCGGCTTGAGCTGCATGTCGGCTTCCTGCCCCGGCTTGAGCAGGTGCTGCGCCGGGATCTCTTCGGGCTGCGAACGCGGGCCGGTCTGCACCGCCTTCTCCTTGCCGCCGCCGCCACCGCCGCCCTCGGCCGGCTCGTTGCGGTCCTGTTCGCGCTGCAGCGCGCGCTGCTTGTCGGCTGCGGGTTCGGTGTCGCGCTGGCTGTTCTTCGCGCTCGGCTTGTCGTCCATGGGGGTGCTCCTGTGCAAACCTCCATCGTGCGGCGGCTTGCGGGCCGCACGGCGCCGAAAAGCGCGGGCGCTCCTGTGGGAAGAGGCCTACGCGCGTCCGGTCATCCCCGGCCGGGATCGCGCTGCATGGCGCGGCGCGCCGGCGCCAGCGCGAAGGCCTGCCGCTCGAAGTGGTTCTCGCGGTACGGATTGCGGCCGCGCAGCAGTTGCACCAGGCTGGAGAGCAGGTAGGCCGGCAGGAACAGCGGCCCCCAGCGCTCGTACTGGCGGACGTGGACGTGCTCGTGCGGCCGCAGATCCGCGAGCGCCGCGGTGTCGACGCCCAGGATCACATGGCCGAGCGTCATGGCAGAGAACCGCAGTGGCTGCGGCATGCGCGACACCAGCCGGCCGAAGCCGCCGCCGCCGAACTCGAGCGTGCCGCGCCACGAGCGCCACGTGCCGCCGGACAGCAGGATGAGCACGCCCAGCAGCACGCCGACCGCCGAGTAGGGGCCGGCCCGGGCGTATTTCAGGGCGCGCAGGAGAAGAGGCACGAGGGGATTCTGCCTTTGCCCGCGCCGGCGCGCACGTCAGCCCAGCCGCGACTTTCACGGCGGGCACGCACGGCGCAGGCCGTCGCCAGCAGGGCGAGCACGGCGGCCGCGCCGAACATCACCCGGAAGCCCCAGCGCGACGCGACGGCCCCGCCCGCGAGCACCCCGAGCATGCCGCCCAGCCCGTAGCCGGTGACCGTGAACAGCGCTTGCCCGCGCCCGCGCAGGCGCCCCGGAAAGTGCTGGCTGACCATGGCGATGCAGGCCGTGTGGTGGGTGGCGAAGGTCAGCGCATGCAGCATCTGCGCGACGAACAGCGCGGCCAGCGAGCCACTGAGCCCGGCGATCATCGCCATGCGCAGCACCGTGGCGACGCCGCAGGCCACCAGCCAGTTGGCCATGGGCAAACGACCGATCAGGCGGCCCTGCGCGTAGAACCACGCGATCTCCACCGCGACCGAGATGCCCCACAGCGCGCCGATGGTCGCCTTGCTGTAGCCGAGGGCGTCGAGGTGCAGCGAGTAGAAGCCGTAGATGGCGAAGTGCGCCATCACGTGGAAGAACAGCGAGGCGAAGAACCAGCGCACCTGCGGCTGCCGCAGCACCGGGCCGATCGGCGCGTGCGGCGCGTGCTCGGCGTGGTGCGCCGCCTCCTTCACGTTGGGCAGCCACAGCGTGCAGAGCAGCACGCCGGCCAGCGTGATGCCGGCCCAGCCCGGAAAGCTGCCCATGCCGTAGCGCTCGAACCAGGCGCCCGCGGCGAACACGGTGATCATGAAGCCGACCGATCCCCACAGGCGCACGCGGCCGTAGCGCCCCCAGTCGCCGGCGACCAGGGTGCGCCATGGCTGCTTCGGTCAGCGACATCATGGAGCTGGTGTGCGTGAAGAGCAGCAGCAGCACCAGCGCGATCCACCAGCCGCCGCCGTCGATCCAGAGGCCGGCCGAGGCGATCAGCGCGACCACGCTGCTGATGCGCAGCAGCTTCACGCGCTCGCCGGTGCGGTCGCTGAGCGCGCCCCACGCATACGGCGCGAAGACCCGGGTGAACGACTGCACGGACGCGAGCAGGCTGATCACGAAGATCGGCAGCCCCCGGTCCTTCAGCCACAGCGGCAGGTAGGGGTTGAAGAAGCCGATGTGCGCGAAGTACGTCGCCGAGAGCGCGGCGAACGGCACGAGCTGGCCGCGCGCCACGGGCGCCGCGGAAGGCGGCATGCTCAGAGGAAGGACGACTCGATGGGCGCCAGCGGCGGCTGCGCGTCGCCGCACTGCGCGCGGTGGTGCAGCGCCAGGTCCATCACCACCAGCGCCAGCATCGCTTCGGCGATGGGCGTGGCGCGGATGCCGACGCAGGGATCGTGGCGGCCCTTGGTGACGATCTGCGTGGCCTGCCCCTGCAGGTCGATGGTGTCGCGCGGCGTGATGATCGAACTGGTCGGCTTGATCGCGATCGACACTTCCGTGTCCTGGCCGGTGGAGATGCCGCCCAGCATGCCGCCGGCGTTGTTGCTGGCGAAACCTGCGGGCGTGAGCGAATCGCCGTGGGTGGTGCCGCGCTGCGCGACGCTGCCGAAGCCGGCGCCGATCTCGACGCCCTTCACGGCGTTGATGCCCATCATCGCGTACGCGATCTGGGCATCGAGCTTGTCGAACAGCGGCTGGCCCAGCCCGTGGGCATGTGGCTGGCCGTGACGCGAACCCGCGCGCCGCAGGAATCGCCGGCCTTGCGCAGGCTGTCCATGTAGGCCTCGAGTTCCGAGACATCGGCGACGGGCGCGAAGAACGGGTTGTTCGGCACGTGGTCCCAGCTCTCGAACGGGATGGCGACCTCGCCGACCTGCTGCATGCAGCCGCGGAACACGGTGCCGTGCTGGCGGTGCAGCCACTTCTTGGCGACCGCGCCCGCGGCCACCATCGGCGCGGTGAGCCGCGCCGAGGAGCGGCCGCCGCCGCGCGGGTCGCGCAGGCCGTACTTCTGCAGGTAGCTGTAGTCGGCGTGGCCGGGGCGGAACTTCTGCCCGATCTCGCTGTAGTCCTTGCTGCGCTGGTCGGTGTTGCGGATCAACAGGCAGATCGGCGTGCCGGTCGTCTTGCCCTCGTACACGCCGGAAAGGATCTCGACCTTGTCGTCCTCCTGCCGCTGCGTCACGTGCCGGCTGGTGCCGGGCTTGCGGCGGTCGAGGTCGGGCTGGATGTCGGCTTCCGACAGCTCCATGCCGGGCGGGCAGCCGTCGATCACGCAGCCGATGGCGGGCCCGTGCGACTCCCCGAAGTTGGTGACCGCGAACAGGGTGCCGAAGGTGTTGCCGCTCATGGCCCGGATTATCCCAGAGCGCGGGAATGCTTCCTGCTAGCAACCCGGCAGGCGCCCACCCGGCGCCGCAGGAGGGCACCATGCTGGATCGCACCACGACCAAGTTCTCCCACGTCAAGCCCGGCGACAACGGCTACGTGTCGGGCGGCTTGCGCGACTTCTTCCTCTACCGCGACCTCGGGGTCGCCGAGGCCACCAACGGCAAGGTGATCGCGCACCTCGTCAAGGCCAACATGGCACCCGAGAAGGGCACGGGCTGGCACCGCCACGAGGCGGAGTTCCAGATCGTGCTCATGCTCAAGGGGTGGGCCAAGTTCATGTACGAAGACCAGGAGACGCTGGTCTCCGCCGGCGATTGCGTGCACCAGCGCCCGGGCATCCGGCACTTCCTGTTCGACTACTCGCCCGACATGGAATACCCGGAGATCGTCTCGCCGGCCGACTTCCGCACCATCGACGTCGAGCCGGCGTGCGCGATCCCGGAGCCGGCGCCCGAAGTAGCGTTCAGAACTCGGCGTCGAGTTCGTCGATCTCCTCGGGCTCGGTCTTCGCGGCGGCGATCCATTCCTTCATCGCCGGCAGTTCCATGATGCGCTTGCAGTAGGCGGCGCTGCCCTTGTCGATGGCCACGTCGTACGTGAGCAGCCGCGTGACCACCGGCGCATACATGGCGTCGGCGATGCAGGGCTGCTTGCCGAACAGGTAGGGGCCGCCGTAGCGCGCCAGGCAGTCCTTCCAGATCGCCAGCACGCGGTCGATGTCGGCCTGCGCCCGCGACCACACCTTGAAGCCCGGGAAGCGGGCCTTCAGGTTCATCGGCAAGGCGCTGCGCATCGCGCCGAAACCCGAGTGCATCTCGCCGCAGATCGCCCGGCAATGCGCGCGGGCCTTGGCGTTCGCGGGCAGCAGCCCCGCCTTGGGCTTGACCTCGTTCAGGTACTCGCCGATCGCCAGCGTGTCCCACACCTCGATGCCATCGTGGTGCAGCGAGGGCACCAGCATGGACGAGGAGAGCAGCAACATCTCGGCTTTCATCGCCGGGTCGTCCGGCGGGATCACCTTTTCGGTGAAGTCCGTGGCCGGCGAACCGCGCCATGAGGAAGCCACGCAGGGCCCAGCCCCGTAGTTCTTGCTGCTGATCGTCAGGACGGCCTTGGCCATGGTGCGCTTCCCCGCGAAGCTGCCTGCGGCCCCGCGGTGTCAGCCGGACGCAAGCCCTGTGCCACGCGGCGCTGGCCCGCAACTTGCCTCCACGGTGGCAGGGCCCCGGGGGGAAAGGATCGCCAGATGCTCTATCACGCCTACCAGGCCCAGTCGGACGTGCTCTCGCCCGGCGCATGCTGGCGCAGCACCACAGCGCCCTCCTCTGGTGGAGCCAGGGGCAAGGGCACCACGCTGCGCAAGCTGTCGGCGGCGATGGACGTGTTCTCCCGCATGCGGCTCACGCACGCGCGGCCCGCTTACGGCATCGCCTCGGTCGACAGCGAAGGGACGCCCGTCGCCGTCTCCGAAGACGCCGTGCTGACGCTGCCCTTCGGCACGCTGCTGCACTTCCGCAAGGCCGGCGTGGCCGGCCAGCCCAAGGTGCTGCTGGTGGCGCCGCTGTCCGGCCATTTCGCGACGCTGCTGCGCGAGACGGCGCGCACCCTGCTGCAGGACCACGACGTCTACATCACCGACTGGCACAACGCGCGCGACGTGCCGCTGCGCGAAGGCGCCTTCGCGCTCGACGACTACGTCGACTACATGATGCGGTTCATCCGCGCCATCGGGCCCGGCGTGCACGTGGTGGCGGTGTGCCAGCCCTGCGTGGCGGCGCTGGCCGCGACGGCCCTGATGGCCGAAGACGACGATCCGCTGCAGCCGCGCAGCCTCACGCTGATGGCCGGGCCGGTCGACTGCCGCGTGAACCCGACGGGCGTCAACACGCTGGCCACGAGCAAGCCGATCGAGTGGTTCGCGAAGAACCCGGTCAGCCACGTGCCGCTGCCGCATGCGGGGCACATGCGGCGGGTGTATCCCGGGTTCCTGCAGCTCACGGCTTTCATGAGCATGAACCTCGAGCGGCACCGGCAGCAGTTCCGCAACCTGTACCAGCACCGGTGGACGGCGAGCTCGCCAAGGCAGACCTGATCCGCGTGTTCTACGAGGAATACCGGCGGTCAACGACCTGCCGGCGGAGTTCTACCCGGAAACGGTGGAGAAGGTGTTCCAGACCTACGACCTGGCCCGTGGCGCCCTCACGTTCCGGGGCCGGCCGGTGCGGCCGGAAGCGATCCGGCGCACCCGGCTGCTGACGGTGGAAGGCGAACGCGACGACATCTGCGCGGTCGGCCAGACGCTCGCCGCGCAGGAGCTCTGTGGCAGCGTGCGGCCCTTCATGAAGCAGCACCACGTGCAGACCGGCGTCGGCCACTACGGGTCTTCAGCGGGCGCAAGTGGCGGACGGAGATCTACCCGCGCGTGCGCGGGATGATCCATGGGGCGGAAGGCTAGAGCTGCGCCGACGGCTGCTGGTCTTCCGCGGCCGGCCAGTCGCGGATGTACGCCTTGAGCATGCGGTTCTCGAAATTCTGGCTGTCGACGACGGCCTTGGCCACGTCGTACAGGCTGATCACGCCCATCAGCATGCGCTTGTCCATGACCGGCATGTAGCGCGCGTGCCGCTCCAGCATCATGCGGCGCACTTCGTCGAGCTCGGTTTCCATGGTGCAGGTGAGCGGGTGGTCGTCCATCGCGCTGCGCACCGTAACCGAGCCCACCGTGTGCTTGTTGGCGACGGTGCACTGGATCACTTCACGGAAGGTCAGCATGCCGACCAAATCGCCGTGCTCCATGACCACGAGCGAGCCGATGTCCTTGTCGGCCATGATGTCGATGGCGCGCGCCAGCGGTTCGTCGGGGGATACGGTGTAGAGCGTGTTGCCCTTCACGCGGAGGATGTCGCTGACCTTCATGGCTGTCTCCTTGACGGCCCGCCTCTGCCGGCGGCGGGTCTGTAAAGAATATAGCCCACAATCCGGGGCAGTTCCATAGCAGGACCCGAGGAGACAAGCCCCCATGCCCGGTTATTCAGACCCCGGCTTCGACACGCTCGCGCTGCACGCCGGCGCGGCCCCCGACCCCGCCACCGGCGCCCGCGCCGTCCCGATCCACCTGAGCACGTCGTTCGTCTTCGAGTCGAGCGACCATGCGGCGGCGCTGTTCAACCCGGAGCGCGCGGGCCACGTCTATTCGCGCATCAGCAACCCGACCAACGCCGTGCTCGAGCAGCGGGTGGCGGCGCTTGAAGGCGGCATCGGCGCCATCGCCACCGCCAGCGGCCAGGCCGCGCTGCACCTGGCGGTGGCCACGCTGATGGGCGCCGGCTCGCACATCGTCGCCAGCACGGCGCTGTACGGCGGATCGCAGAACCTGCTGCACTACACGATGCGGCGCTTCGGCATAGCGACGACCTTCGTCCAGCCCGGCGACATCGACGGCTGGCGCGCCGCGATCCGGCCTGAGACGAAGCTGCTGTTCGGGGAAACCGTGGGCAACCCGGGCCTCGACGTGCTGGACATCCCGACCGTCTCCGCCATCGCCCACGAGGCGGGCGTGCCGTTGCTGGTGGACTCGACCTTCACGACTCCTTACCTGATGAAACCGTTCGACCTGGGCGCGGACCTGGTCTACCACTCGGCGACCAAGTTCCTCTCGGGCCATGGCACGGTGATCGGCGGCGTGGTGGTGGATGGCGGCAGCTTCGACTGGGAAGCCTCCGGCCGCTTCGCCGAACTGACCGCGCCCTACGACGGCTTCCACAACATGGTGTTCAGCGAAGAGTCCACGGTGGGCGCCTTCCTGCTGCGCGCGCGCCGCGAAGGCCTGCGCGATTTCGGCGCCTGCATGAGCCCGCACACGGCGTGGCTGATCCTGCAGGGCATCGAGACGCTGCCGCTGCGCATGGACAAGCACATGTCCAACACGCGCAAGGTGGTGGAGTTCCCGGCGGCGCATCCCTTCGTGCAGCGGGTCGGCCATCCGCTGCTGGAATCGCATCCGAGCCATGCGCTCGCGCGGAAGCTGCTGCCCAAGGGCGTGGCTTCGGTCTTCAGCTTCGACATGAAGGGCAGCCGCGAACAGGGCAAGAAGTTCATCGAGGCGCTCAAGCTGTTCAGCCATCTCGCCAACGTGGGCGACTGCCGTTCGCTGGTGATCCACCCCGCGAGCACCACGCACTTCCGCATGACCGACGAAGCGCTGAAGAACGCCGGCATCGGCCCCGGCACCATCCGCCTGTCGATCGGCCTCGAAGACCCGGACGACCTGATCGACGACCTCAAGCGCGCGCTGAAGGCGGCGGAGCGGGGCTGAGCATGGAACTGCAAGTCAACGGCGCCACCACCTTCTGCTACACCGGCGGCAAGGCCTTCGACGCGGCGAAGCCGACGGTCGTCTTCGTCCACGGCGTGCTCAACGACCACAGCGTGTGGATCCTGCAGACCCGCTACTTCGCCAACCACGGCTGGAACGTGCTGGCCCCCGACCTGCCCGGCCACTGCCGCAGCGCCGGCGAGCCGCCGCGCTCGGTGGAAGAAGGCGCGGACTTCGTCCTGGCGCTGCTGGCCGCGGCGGGCGTGGAGCGCGCGGCGCTGATCGGCCACAGCTTCGGCTCGCTGGTGGCGCTGGAAGCCGCGGCGCGCGCGCCCGAGCGCGTGTCGCACTGGCGCTGGTCGGCACCGCGTCGCCGATGAAGGTGTCGCCGGCCCTGCTGGAGAACTCGCTGTCCGAGCCCATGAAGGCGATCGCCATGGTCAACGTGTTCTCGCATTCGATGCTCGCGCCCCCGCCGTCGGCGCTGGGCCCCGGCACTGGCTGTACGGCGGCTCGCGCGCGCTGATGCGGCGCGTGCTGGCGAGCAATCCGCGGGTGAACGTGTTCCATCGCGGCTTCGCTGCCTGCGACAACTACACCGGCGGCGAGGCCGCGATGGCCAAGGTGCAGTGCCCCACCCTCTTCGTGCTGGGACGCAACGACGCGATGACGCCGCCGAAGGCCGCGCAGTCGCTGCAGGCCCGCGCGCGCGACGGCCGCACCGTGCTGGTCGACGGCGGCCACCAGATGATGACCGAGTCGCCCGACCAGGTGCTGTTCGCGCTGCACGGCTTCCTGAAAACATGAGCGCGCCGCTGGTGGTCACGCCGGCGATGACGCCGCAGCGGGCGCGCGAGATCGCGGCGTCGTTCGACCTGCGCGCGCTGCCGCCGGACTTCTACGCCAACCCCTACCCGGTCTATGCCGCGCTGCGCGAGGCCGAACCGGTGCGCCGCATGCCGGACGGCTCGTGGTTTCTCACGCGCTATGCCGACCTGGTGGCGGTGTACCGCGACGCCGCCGGCTTCAGCTCGGACAAGAAGATCGAGTTCACGCCCAAGTACGGCGCCGGCGCGCCGCTGCTGGAGCACCACACCAACAGCCTGGTGTTCAACGACCCGCCGCTGCACACCCGCGTGCGCAAGCTGATCATGGGCGCGCTCACGCGGCGGGCCATCGCGCAGATGGAGACGGGGCTGGTCACGCTGGTCGACACGCTGCTCGACGCCATCGCGGCGCAAGGCGGCGGCGACCTGATCGAGGACTTCGCCTCCGCGATTCCCGTGGAAGTGATCGGCAACCTGCTGGGCGTGCCGCACGCAGACCGCGGGCCGCTGCGCGGATGGTCGCTGGCCATCCTCGGCGCGCTGGAACCGAAGCTCACGCCGGAGCAGGAAGCGCTGGGCAACCGCGGCGTGCGCGAGTTCCTCGACTACCTGCGCGTGCTGGTGGCCGAACGGCGCCGCCGTCCCGGCGACCCGGAGCACGACGTCCTGACCCGGCTGATCCGTGGGCGAGGACGCGGGCGAGACGCTGAGCGAAACCGAACTGCTGCAGAACTGCATCTTCATCCTGAACGCGGGCCACGAGACCACCACCAACCTGATCGGCAATGCGCTGTGCGCGCTGCACGAGTGGCCGGCGCAGAAGGAGGCGCTGCTGCGCGCGACCGGCAACGAAGCGGCGGTGAACACGGCGATCGAGGAGTTCTTGCGCTTCGAATCGTCCAACCAGCTGGGCAACCGCAGGGCCGTGCGGGCCTGCGAGGTGGGTGGCGTGGCGCTGCCCGAAGGCGCGCTCGTGACGCCCTGCATCGGCGCAGCGAACCGCGACCCCGCGCAGTTCACGGATCCGGACGTGCTGGACCTCGCACGCGCGAACAACCGGCACCGGCCTTCGGCTTCGGCATCCACCAGTGCGCCGGCCTGAGCCTGGCGCGGCTGGAAGGCCGCATCGCGATCGGCCGCTTCCTGGCGCGCTTCCCGGCTTACCGCCTGACGGCATCGCCCACGCGCGGCGGACGGGCGCGCTTCCGCGGCTTCCTGCAGGCGCCTTTCTCCGTTTAGGAGCCTAGGCCCCGAACATCCGCAGCAGCGCGAGCCGGTCGGTCTTGCCGCCCGGCAGCCGCGGCAGGGCCGAGAGCACCAGCACGCGCACGGTCGCATCGCCCGCGTCGTGCAAGGCCTGCTGCATCTGCGCGGCGGCCTCTGCGGGCGTCGCGCCCGCGGCCGGCACCAGCGCCACGCCGAGCGTGACGGCGCCGCCGTCCAGTGCACGGCCTGCAGCGCGCAGTCGGCGATGGCGGGCTGCGCGCGGATCGCGGCCTCCATCTGCGAGGCCGGCACCTTGAGCCCCCGATGTTGACCAGGTCGTCCTTGCGTCCCAGCAGGCGCAGCCGGCGGTGCCCGACGATGGCGCCGACGTCGCTGCTGACGAACCAGCCGTCGCGAAAGGACGCCGCTGTGTCGTCCGGGAGGTCGAGGTAACCCGACGCCATCATCGACGTCCGCACGGCGATCGTTCCGGTCTCGCCCGGCGGCAGCACGCTGCCATCAGGCGCAAGGATGCGGACCTCGGCCCCCGCGCAGAGCAGCCCGACCCCGTCGGTCCCGATCTCCTCGCAGATGCCGCCCACCTCGTTGCTGCCGTAGCGGTTCTTGATCCAGCCGCCGAACACGCGCGCCGCTTCCTGGCGCAGCGAAGGCGCCATCACGCCGCCGACCGTGGCGACATCCACCGGCCGCGGACTCGTGTAGCCCGGCGGCAGCTCGCGCAGCAGGCGCTCGACGTGCGCGGGCAAGCCCCAGATGTGCGTGGGGGCCAGTTCCGCGACGGTGGCGCCCGTCCCGCCGCCGATCACCATCGCGCCGCGCCGCAGGCAGGCGCTGCTGCGCGCCAGCGCGCCGTTGGTGACGAAGGGCGCCAGCACCAGCAGCCGCGCGCCCGGCACGTAGGTCAGCTTCTCGGTGCCGGTGGCCACCCACTGCTCCTGCGCCGCGCGCGCCAGCAGCATGAACTTGCTGCGCCCCGACGAGCCGGAGGTGCGCGTGATGCGCTGCGGCTCGTGCAGTTCCAGCGGCGACCACTGCGGCCGCTCGGCGCCGAGCGGCTGCGCGAGCTGGCGCGCGAAGGCGACATCGGTCAGGTGGAAGCGCACACCGGGCGGCACGGGATGCGGCACGCTGGAGAACACCCAATCGACATGCTGGAACAGGAAGGGCGCGTCCTTGTCGCCCTCCGCCTGAACGAAGCGGTGGCGGCGCCCGTGCTCTCCGCCGTGAGCAGCAGCACCAGTTGCAGCCCGAAGCCGGGGCCCGCGATCGCGACCCGGTCGCCGCGCCGCACGCCCGGCGCTGCAGCAGCAAGCCGCACTGCACCAGCAGCGTGTAGAGGTCGCCGTAACTCAGCACGGCGTCCTGCTCGCGCAAGGCGGGCAGCGACGGGTCGAGCAGCGCGCGCTCCTCGATGATCTCCACGGTGGTCGGCGGCCCGCGCATGCCGGTTCCCGTCAACCGTTCGCCTGGAACAGCCGCAGCAGGCCGATGCGGTCCACCTTGCCGCTGGCCAGCACCGGCAACGCGCCGAGCACCAGCAGCCGCACCACCGTGTTGCCGGCCAGCGGCATGACCGCCTGCACCTGCGCGGCCGCCTCCTGCGGCGCCACGCCCGGGCGCAGCACCAGCGCGACACCCACCGTCACGCGGCCCTGCTCCAGGTTCACGGCCTGCACGGCGCAGTCGGCGATGCCGGGCTGCCGCTCGAGGGCGGCTTCGATCTGCCACGCCGGCACCTTCAGCCCGCCGATGTTGACCAGGTCGTCGTGCCGGCCGGCCAGCCGCAGCTTGCGCCAGCCGACGATGGCGCCGACGTCGCCGGTGACGAACCAGCCGTCGCGGAAGGTGCGCGCGGTTTCCTCCGGCAGGTCGAGGTAGCCCCCGCGATGGCCGACGTGCGGACGGCGATCACGCCTTCCACGCCGTCGGGCACTTCGCGGCCCTGCGCATCGAGGATGCGGATGTCGCAACCCGCGCTGAGCAGGCCCACGCCCTCGGCGTCGAGGTCGTCGCAGATGCTGCCGACCTCGTTGGAGCCGTAGCGGTTGGACAGCCGCCCGCCGAACACCGCCTGCACTTGCGCGCGCAATTGCGCGGACAACAGGCCGCCGACGCTGGCGACGGTCACCGGCTGCGGCGCCTTGTAGCCGGCAGGCAGCTCGGTCATCAAGCGCTCGAGTTGCAGGGGCAAGCCCCAGACGGCGTTGGGCGCCAGCCGCGCGATGTCGCGGCCGTGGCCGACCATCAGCAGCCCGCCGCGGCGCAGGCAGGCGCAGCTGCGGGTGTAGGCGACGTTGACGGACAGCGGGCCCAGCATCAGCAGCCGCAGCTGCGTGCCCGGCCCGCCCGCCGCCATGCGGCCGATGTGGATCCAGTGCTCGAAGGCGCCCCGGTCGAGCACCATCAGCTTGAGCGGCCGCTCGAACCCGAAGTGCGGCTCATGCGCTGCGGCTCGCGATAGTCCGCCGCCGACCACGCGGGCCGCTCCCTGCCGAGCGGCTGCGCCACCGTATCGAGGAATTGCGGATCGATGGCATGGAAGCGAACGCCCGGCGGCACGGTTTGAGGACGGCCCGCGAAGACCCAGTCGACATGGCGGAAGATCGCCTCGGCATCGACGTCGTCCTCGGCGCCGAACGAAGCCGTGAGTGCACCGAGGCCCTCCGCCGCCAGCAGCACCACCAGCTGCACGCCGACGCCCGGGCCGGCGACCGCGACGCGGTCCCCTTTCCGCACGCCCGGCGCTGCAGCAGCAGCGCGCACTGCGCGATCATCGCGTGGAACTCGCCGTAGGTGAGCTGCGACGTGTCCTCCCACAGCGCCGGCCGTTGCGGCTCGCGCAGGGCAAAGAGCTCGATGGTTTCGGCGGTGCTGGCGGGCGGTCGCATCTAGATCACGTCCTTCAGGTAGATCGAGGACAGCCGGCCACTGCTCCACAGGCCGGCGGTGCTCTCCGACGCGGGCAGCAGCAGGTGGCGCATCAGCGGCTCCAGCGCGGTGGAACGCGGGTCGGCCAGCAGCACGTAGCGCGTGCCGACCGCATCGTCGATCTCGTTCAGCCGCCCGATCCAGTCCAGCTGCACCAGCGTCTGCAGCACCGGCTCGAGCTGCAGCAGGTCGACCTGCATCGCATCCGCAAGTTCGGTGGCGTCGAGGCCGCGGCGCGCGGTGCCGCGGGCCGCATCGAGCTGCTGCAGCACTTCGACCGCCAGCTGGAACTGCCAGCCATGCGCCGTGGCGCGCCGCCGCGGGCCGGCCAGCAGGCTCGGCAGGTAGGCCGTGATCACCGCGCCGAGCAGCACGATCACCCGGCGATGTAGATCCAGACCAGCAGGATCGGCAGCGTGGCGAACGCGCCGTACACGGCCGAATAGGTCGGCACCAGGCTGATGTACCAGGCCAGCAGGCGCTTGGCGACCTCCAGCCCGAGCGCGCCGAAGATGCCGCCCACCATCGCGTGCGAACGACGCACCGGCGTGTTCGGCACGAAGCGGTACAAGGCCATCAACGCCGCGGCCAGCAGCAGGAACTCGAACAGGTCCAGCAGGATGCCGAGGCTGCCCATCGCGCCGCGCGGCGCGCCGACGAGGCCGCGCGAAGCCGACACCACCCACGCCGTGGTGCTGAGGCTCACGGCCATCAGCATCGGGCCCAGCGTGATCGCCGCCCAGTAGATCAGCACCCGCTGCGCCAGAGGCCGCGGGCGCCGCACGCGCCAGATGCCGTTGAGGGTGCGGTCGATGGTGAGCACCAGCGCCAGCGCGGTCACCACCAGCGCCGCCAGCCGACGAAGCCGAGCCGGCTCGCCTTGCCCGCGAACTGCGTCAGGTAGCCGAGCACCGGCGGGCGATGGCATCCGGCACCAGGCTCTGCACCAGCCAGTCTGCAGGTTGGCCTGCAGCTTGCCGAAGATCGGGAAGGCGGTGAACAGCGCCGGGGCCACCGTGAAGAAGGGCACCAGCGCCATCGTGGTGGTGAACGTCAGGCTGCTCGCCGACATGCCGAGGCGGTCTTCGCGGAAGCGCTCGCGCAACGTCAGCGCCGTGGACCACCACGGAAAGCGCGTGAGGTCTTCGAGCAGCCGGCGCGGGTTCATCGGCCGCTATGATGCCACTGCCCATGCAGTCCGCTCCCGCCGCCGTCCCGCCCGTCATCGAAGCCACCCGCTGGGCCGCGGTGGCCAGCGTCGCGGGGCTGATCGTGCTGGGACTGGCCTGGGGAGCTGTGGCTGGCGCCGCTGCGCCCCGGCGGCAGCTGGTGGGCGCTGAAGGTGCTGCCGCTGTGCGCCGCGCTGCCCGGCATCACGCTGCGGCGCATGTACACCTACCGCTGGGTCAGCCTGCTGGTCTGGCTCTATTTCACCGAGGGCATCGTGCGCGCCACCGGCCGCGGCCGGGCGACAGCGTCGTGCTCGGCGGCCTCGAAGTGCTGCTCTCCATCGTCCTTTTCATCGCCTGCGCCGCCCACGTGCGGCTGCGGCTCCGGAGCGTGAAGCCATGAACCCCCTCATCGAACAACTGCGCGCCGCCGTCGGCCCCGCCAACGTGCTGGTCGACGGCGACCTGAGCGGCTACGAGATGGACTGGCGCAAGCGCGCGCGCGGCAAGGCGCTCGCGGTCGTGCGGCCGGCCAGCACGCAGGAAGTGGCGGCCGTGGTGAAGCTGTGCGCGGCGAGCGGCACGCCCATCGTGCCGCAGGGCGGCAACACCGGCATGGTGGTGGGCTCGACGCCGGACGACTCCGGGCGCGAGGTCGTGCTGAGCCTCGGCCGGCTGAACCGCATCCGCGGCATCGACGAAGGCAACCTCACGATGACGGTGGAGGCGGGCTGCATCCTGCAGGTGCTGCAGGAAAAAGCGGAGGCTGCGGGCTTCCTGTTTCCCCTGAGCCTGGCGGCCGAGGGCAGCTGCACCATCGGCGGCAACCTCGGCACCAACGCGGGCGGCACGCAGGTGGTCCGCTACGGCAACACGCGCGAGCTGTGCCTGGGCCTCGAAGTGGTCACCGCGCAGGGCGAAGTGTGGGACGGCCTCTCGGGCCTGCGCAAGGACAACACCGGCTACGACCTGCGCAACCTGTTCATCGGCAGCGAAGGCACGCTGGGCATCATCACCGCGGCCACGATGAAGCTGTACCCGCTGCCCACCGCCACACTGACCGCGTGGGCGGCCGTGCCTTCCATGGAAGCCGCCGTGAAGTTTCTCGGGCTGGCGCACCGTCACCGGGCGCGGGGCTCACCGGCTTCGAGGTGATGGGCCAGTTCGCGCTGAGCCTGGTGGGCAAGCACATGCCGCAGCTGCGCGTGCCGCTCTACGAGCAGACGCCCTACTGCGTGCTGCTCGAGAACTCCGACCAGGAGTCGGAGGCGCATGCGCGTGAACAGTTCGAGCGGCTGCTCGAAGCGGCGCTGGAAGACGGCTGCGCCACCGACGCGGTGGTGGCCGAGAACATCGCGCAGGGCAAGGCGCTGTGGAGCATTCGCGAGCACATCCCGCTGGCGCAGGCGCAGGAAGGCCTGAACATCAAGCACGACATCAGCATCCCGGTGTCGCGCATCCCGGCTTTTTGCGCCGAGACCGACGCCCTGCTGCGCCAGAAATCCCGGGCGTGCGGCTGGTCAACTTCGGCCACCTCGGCGACGGCAACCTGCACTACAACGTGCAGACGCCGGAAGGCACCGACGGCGTGGCCTTCCTGCGTGACGAGGAAGTGCGTGTCAATACGCTGGTGTTCGAGCAGGTGAAGCGCTTCGGCGGCTCGATCTCCGCGGAACACGGCATCGGCACGCTCAAGGTCGACAAGCTGCCGCACTACAAGTCGCCGGTGGCGCTGGAGATGATGCGCTCGCTCAAGCGCGCGCTGGACCCGCAGAACCTCCTGAACCCGGGGCGGGTGCTCAAGGTGTGACAGTTTGCGTGCGCATATACTGTGCGCATACTCGCTGGAGCTCTCCATGACCCGGTTCGACGACGCGCCGAAGAAGGCGACCAACCTGTCGCTCAACGCCAAGGTGCTGGAAATGGCGCGGGAGCTCGGCATGAACGTGTCGCAGACCGTCGACACCCTGCTGGCCGAGGAAGTGAAGCGCCGCTACTGGGAACGCTGGAACCAGGACAACAAGGAAGCCATCGCGGCCGCCAACGAGCGCATTGCGCGCGAGGGACTGCCACTCGCGAAGTACCGGACCTTCGCGCGGGAACTTGGCGACGGCAAGAGGAAGTAGGGGTGGCGCGCTTCGACGTGTACGCGAACCCCGATGCCAGCGATCGCAAGCGGATTCCGTTCCTGCTCGACGTCCAGCACCACCACCTCCACGAACTGCACACGCACATGGTCGTTCCCCTGTGGTTGCACGGTTCGATGCCGGGCGTCATCCAGCGCCTCAACCCGGAATTGAAAGTCGCCGGCAAGACGGTTGTCATGGACACCTCGTCACTCGGCGCGGTGCCCATGGCCGAGTTGCGCAAGCCGGTGGACAATCTCGCTGCGCAGCAGCTCACGATCCAGACGCCCGGACACGCTCTTCGGTTCCTTCTGACATGACCAACGCCCGCCCCGTCCGCTCCCAGTACGAAGATTTCATGCGCCACGTGTACGCGCATGGCACGGCCAAGACCGACCGCACCGGCACCGGCACGCGCAGCGTGTTCGGGCACCAGATGCGCTTCGACCTCAACGAGGGCTTCCCGCTGGTGACGACCAAGAAGGTCCACCTCAAGTCGATCATCCATGAACTGCTCTGGTTCCCGGAAGGCTCCAGCGACAACAACAAGCTGCGCGAACGCGGCGTGACGATCTGGGACGAGTGGGCGCGCGAGGACGGCGACCGGGCCCGGTGTACGGCGTGCAGTGGCGCAGCTGGCCGACGCCGGACGGCGGCACCATCGACCAGATCGCCGAAGCCGTCAAGACGATCAGGACGAATCCCGATTCGCGCCGGATCATCGTCAGCGCCTGGAATGTGGCCGACATCCCGAAGATGGCGCTGGCGCCCTGCCATGCGTTCTTCTTCCGTTCTACGTCGCGGACGGCAAGCTCTCGTGCCAGCTGTACCAGCGCAGCGCCGACATCTTCCCGGGCGTGCCGTTCAACATCGCCAGCTACGCGCTGCTCACGCACATGATGGCGCAGCAATGCGACCTGGGCGTCGGCGACTTCATCTGGACCGGCGGCGACTGCCATATCTACAGCAACCACCACGAGCAGGTGGAACTGCAACTCTCGCGCGAGCCCTACCCGTATCCGACGCTGCACATCGCGCGCAAGCCCGAGTCGATCTTCGACTACCGGTTCGAGGATTTCGAGGTGCGCGACTACCAATGCCACGGCGCCATCAAGGCGCCCGTCGCGGTCTGATCGCATGAAGCTCGGCATGATCTTCGCGCGGGCGCGCAATGGCGTCATCGGCAAGGACGGCGTGATGCCGTGGCACCTGCCCGAAGACCTGGCGCATTTCAAGCGCGTCACCCCGGGCTGCCCGGTGATCATGGGCCGCAAGACCTGGGACTCGCTGCCGCCGCGCTTCCGGCCGCTGCCGGGCCGGCGCAACATCGTCGTCACGCGCAACACCGGCTGGTCGGCCGCCGGCGTGGAGCGCGTGCACTCGCTGGAGCAGGCGCTCGCGCTCGTCGAAGGCGCCAGCCACGCGTGGGTGATCGGCGGCGCGGACATCTACAAGCAGGCGCTGGGCCGCGCGGAAGTCGTGGAAGCCACCGAGATCGACGCGGAGTACGAGGGCGATGCGTACGCGCCGGAACTCGGCGCCGAATGGACCGAACTGGAACGCGACGCGCACGTCTCGGCGAGCGGCGTGCCTTTCACTTTCGTCACGTACGGCCGCGGCCGTTTGGCCGACTGACATGAAGATCACCACCGGAACGTCAACTCCCCGGCCGCGCGGCTGCAGCACGTGCTGGACTGGACCGCCGCCAACCCGGTCGACGTGCTGTGCCTGCAGGAGCTGAAGCTCACCGACGACAAGTTCCCGCTCGACGTCCTGCGTTCGGCGGGCTACGAACACTGCGCGGTCTTCGGCCAGAAGACCTACAACGGCGTGGCGGTGATGAGCCGCCTTCCGCTGCGCGACACGGTGAAGAACATCGTGGGCTTCGAGGACGACAGCTCGCGCCTGCTGTCGGTGACGGTCGAGGCGCCGGATGGCCCCTTCCGCCTGGTCAACGGCTACTTCGTCAACGGCCGGCGCCGGGCACCGACAAGTTCGCCTACAAGATGTCATGGCTGCGCGGCCTGCGCGACTACGTGCGCGAGGAACTGGCGCACCATCCGCGGCTGGTGCTGGTGGGCGACTTCAACATCGCGCCCGAAGACCGCGATTCGTACGACCCGGTGGGCCTGCGCGAGACCATCCACCACACCACGGAAGAACGCGAGCACTTCCGCGGCCTGCTGGAACTGGGGCTGGTGGACAGCTTCCGCCTGTTCGAGCAGCCGGAGAAGAGCTTCAGCTGGTGGGACTACCGCATGCTGGGCTATCCCAAGAACCGCGGCCTGCGCATCGACCACGTGCTGGTGAGCGAGCCGCTGAAGCCGCTGGTGAAAGGCTGCGCCATCGACCGCGTCCCGCGCAAGTGGGAGAAGCCGAGCGATCACGCGCCGGTGACGGTGGAGATCTGAGCGTCGGGGTGGGGATGGTGCGCAGGCGCAGCCTGCACACCCTACAAACCATGCATTCGCAGGGTGTGCAAGCGTAGCTTGCGCACCAGAGTGCGTGCATGCCCCGCTACCTGCGCAACTTCATTCCGGGCGGCACTTACTTCTTTACCGTGACGCTCGCGGACCGACGCAGCGACCTGCTGGTCCGGGAGATCGGGCGGTTGCGGCAAGTCTATGGGCAGGTCCAGCAGCGCCATCGCTTCGAGACCTTGGCGATCTGCATCCTGCCGGATCATTTGCACGCGATCTGGCGGCTTCCGCCTGAAGACGCGAACATCTCGATGCGCTGGTCGCTGATCAAGCATGCGTTCTCGTCCGGGCTTCCGGGCACGATCACGACGCAGAGTCAGAGCAGGAGGCGGGAGAAGGGGCTATGGCAACGCCGCTTCTGGGAACACCAGGTCCGCGACGACGACGATCTCGCCCGCCATGTCGACTACATCCACTTCAATCCGGTGAAGCATGGGCTGGTGCGGCAGGTGAAGGAGTGGCCCTTCAGCAGCTTTCACCGCTGGGTGCGGCGTGGGGATCTGCCGGAATCGTGGGGGTTGGTGCAGGGGGCAGGAAGTGGGAGCTTTGGCGAACGGGGGATGGTGCGCAAGCAGAGCTTGCACACCCTACGAAGGCCAGGCTGTAGGGTGTGCAGGCTTGCCTGCGCACCATGCCTTCTTCGGCTACTCCTCCAGCCCCAGCTCCCGGATCTTCCGCGTGATCGTGTTGCGCCCGATGCCCAGCTTCTGCGCCGCCTCGATGCGGCGGCCGCGCGTGTTGGTCAGGGCGGTCAGGATCAGCTTGGATTCGAAGCGCTTGGTGAGCTCGTCCCAGACGTCGTGGCGGCCGCTGGCCAGCAGTTGCATCGCTTCGGCCTCCAGCGCGGACTCCCACGTACCGTTGACGACCCGGGCCGGCGGCACGGGAGACGAAGCGATCGCCAGTGCAGCCGTGCTCGCGGGGGCGTCGACAGGGGCCACGGCCGCGACAGCCGCCGCGGCGGCCGCTTCGCCCGCACCCACTTCCGGCGGCAGGTCCTTGGGCTCGATCAGCTGCGCCGGCGCCATCACGGTCAGCCAGTGGCAGATGTTCTCCAGCTGGCGCACGTTGCCCGGAAAGGCGAACGACGTCAGCCGCGTGAGCGCCGCGTCGGAGATGCGCTTGGGCTCCACGCCCAGTTGCTTGGCGCTTTGCTGCAGGAAGTGCCGCGCCAGCATCGGGATGTCCTCCAGCCGCTCCCGCAAGGCCGGCAGGCGCAGCCGGATCACGTTCAGGCGGTGGAACAAGTCCTCGCGAAAGACGCCGTCCTTGACGCGCTGCTCCAGTCCTGGTGCGTCGCCGCGATCACGCGCACGTTGGCCTTGACGGCGCTGTGCCCGCCGACGCGGTAGAAGTGCCCGTCGGACAGCACGCGAAGCAGGCGCGTCTGCAAATCGAAGGGCATGTCGCCGATCTCGTCCGGGAAACAGCGTGCCGCCCTCGGCCTGCTCGAAGCGGCCGCGGCGCATGGTCTGCGCGCCGGTGAACGCGCCGCGCTCGTGGCCGAACAGCTCCGACTCCAGCAGGTCCTTCGGGATCGCGGCGGTGTTGATCGCCACGAACGGGCCGGTCGCGCGCGGCGAGTGCTTGTGCAGCGCGCGCGCCACCAGCTCCTTGCCCGAGCCCGACTCGCCCGTGATCATCACGGTCACGTTCGACTGCGAAAGCCGCCCGATCGCGCGGAACACGTCCTGCATCGCGGGCGCCTGGCCGAGCATCTCGGGCGTCGCCGTCATGCGTTCTTCGGCGACTTCCTCGCGCTGGCTTTCTTCCACCGCGCGGCGGATCAGCTCGATCGCTTTCGGCAGGTCGAAGGGCTTGGGCAGGTACTCGAAAGCGCCGCCCGGAACGCCGAGACGGCGCTGTCCAGTCGGAGAAGGCCGTCATGATGATGACGGGCAGGCCGGGGTGCTTTTCCTTGACCTTGCCGAGCAGGTCGAGGCCGGAGCCGCCCGGCATGCGGATGTCGCTCACCGGATCTGCGGGCCTTCCTCCTCGCTGCCGCCTTCGAGGGCGGCGAGCACTTCGCGGGCGTTGGTGAAGCTGCGCGTCGGGAGTTCTTCGCGCAGCAGCGCCTTCTCGAGCACGAAGCGGATGGATTGGTCATCGTCAACGATCCAGATCGGCTTCATGGGTCTTGCATCACCTCAGTGTTTGTTATCGAGCCTAGGGCAAGGGGATGAGGATCTTGAAATCCGTCCGCCCCGGCACGCTGTCGCACTCGATCAGCCCATGATGCTGCTGCACGAACGTTTGCGCCAGCGTCAGCCCCGTGCCGGAACCGCCTTCCCTGCCTGAAACCGGGGGATAGAAGATGCGGTCCTTGATCGAGTCCGGTACACCGGGCCCGTTGTCGATGACATGCAATTCCAGTGCCAGTCGATAGCGCTGTTTACCGAATGTGACCTGCCGCCCGATGCGCGTGCGGAAGACCAGTTGCGCGTCGCCGGCGCCGATGCGATCGGCCAGCGCCTGGCAGGCGTTGTGCGCGATGTTCAGCACCGCCTGGATCAACTGCTCGCGGTCGCCGCGGAACTCGGGGATCGAGGTGTCGTAGTCGCGCACCACCTTCAGCCCGCGCGGAAACTCCGCGAGGATCAGCGAACGCACGCGCTCGCACACCTCGTGGATGTTGACGTCGCCCACCACGTGCGGACGGCGGTGCGGGGCCAGCAGGCGGTCGACCAGCGTCTGCAGGCGGTCGGCCTCGTGGATGATGACGCGCGTGTATTCCTTCAGGTCGCGCGAGTCGATCTCCATCTCGAGCAGCTGCGCCGCGCCGCGGATGCCGCCCAGCGGGTTCTTGATCTCGTGGGCCAGGTTGCGGATCAACTCCTTGGTGGCCTGCGCCTGGTCGATCAGGCGCTCCTCGCGGTCCTGCCGCGCCTGCGCCTCCAGCGGCAGCAGTTCCACCACGAACTGGTCGGGGCTTTCGGTCTGCGCCAGCACCACGTGCACGGGCACCGCGTCGGCGTGCTGGCGAACCAGCCACGCGTCGTAGCGCAGCGCCGCGTACTCGTTGACCCGCGCGCCATCGAGCGCCGTGCGCAGGATGTGCGGCTCGGTGAAGAAAGGCAGGAAGCTCGCGCCTTCGAGCGTGCGCCGCGAGGTGCCGAGCGCGTCTTCGAGCGCGGAGTTGGCGAACAGCACGGTGCCGTCGCCACGGACCACGGCCACGAGCGTGGCCAGCAGGTCGAAGGACTGGAAGCTCTGGGAGGGTGCGGCGGGCTTGGTCAAGCCCTTATTTTGCTGCGGCGGCGGTGGTGCGCCCCAGCTCGCGCTTGAGTCCGGCGATGTCTTTCTCATTGCGCTCGATGCTGGCCTTGAGTTCGGCCACGCGGTCCAGTACTTCTGGTAGTTCTTGCTTTCGGCGCCCTGCTTCTCCGGCTCGCCGTTGTTGTATTCCCTGAGCAGCTCGGCGTGGCGCGACTCGGCCTTCTTCAGTTCGGCTTCGAGGATCGTGCGGGCTTCGCCGTCGCGCGCGCGCTGCTCGCTCGAGTCGACGCGCTGGCCGGCCGAACCGGGCGCGGACACCGTCTGCGGCGTGCCGCCGACCTTGACCTCTTTCGGCGAAGAAGCGGCGCCGTTGACCTTGGTGCCCCGGACGACGGTCACGTTGCCGCCTTCGACCAGCTTGCAGCCCTGCCCCTTCACCTCTTCGTTGGTGTAGGTGTTGCCGCAACGCCAGATGCGGGCCCGGGCCGGGGCATCGGCGGAGACGGCGGCGAGGGCGAGCGGGACGAGGAGGTAGGCGAACTTCATGGCGATCTCCGGTGCACCGGGGGTGCTCAGGACGGCCTTTCAGTATGACCCAAACTCTGCAGAAAACCAAACAAGTCCTTGATCCAAAAGGAAAAGGGGCGACTTTTGTCGCCCCTTTGCTGCCTCGGCTGTGATTAATTACAGCGAGTAGTACATGTCGAATTCGACCGGGTGCGTCGCCATGCGGAAGCGCGTGACTTCCTGCATCTTCAGCTCGATGTACGCGTCGATCATGCTGTCGGTGAACACGCCGCCCTTGGTCAGGAACGCACGGTCGTCGTTCAGGTAATCCAGCGCCTGGTCGAGGCTGTGGCAGACGGTCGGGATCTTCGCGTCTTCTTCCGGCGGCAGGTGGTACAGGTCCTTCGTGGCGGCTTCGCCCGGATGGATCTTGTTCTCGATGCCGTCGAGGCCGGCCATCAGCATGGCGGCGAAGCCCGTACGGGTTCATCAGCGGATCGGGGAAGCGGCACTCGATACGGCGGCCCTTCGGGTTCGCGACGTACGGAATGCGGATCGAGGCCGAGCGGTTGCGGGCCGAGTAGGCCAGCTTGACCGGGGCTTCGAAGCCGGGGACCAGGCGCTTGTAGCTGTTGGTGCCGGGGTTCGTGATGGCGTTCAGCGCGCGGGCGTGCTTGATGATGCCGCCGATGTAGTACAGGGCGGTGTCCGACAGGCCGGCATAGCCGTCGCCGGCGAACAGGTTCTTGCCGTCCTTCCAGATCGACTGGTGCACGTGCATGCCGGAGCCGTTGTCGCCGACGATCGGCTTCGGCATGAAGGTCGCGGTCTTGCCGTAGGCGTTGGCGACGTTCTGGATCACGTACTTCTGCAGCTGCGACCAGTCGGCGCGCTTGACCAGCGTGTTGAAGCGGGTGCCGATCTCGTTCTGGCCCGCACCCGCCACTTCGTGGTGGAACACTTCGACCGGGATGCCCAGCTGCTCGAGGATCAGCGACATCTCGGCGCGCATGTCCTGCGTGCTGTCGACCGGGGGCACGGGGAAGTAGCCGCCCTTGACGGTCGGGCGGTGGCCCTTGTTGCCGCCTTCGAGCTTCTTGCCGGTGTTCCACGACGCTTCGTACTCGTCGATCTGGAAGAACGAGCCGGACATGTCGTTGCCCCAGCGAACGTCGTCGAAGATGAAGAATTCGGGTTCCGGGCCGAAGAAGGCGGTGTCGCCCGGGCCGGAGGCCTTCAGGTACGCCTCGGCGCGCTTGGCGATCGAACGCGGGTCGCGGTCGTAGGCCTTGCCGTCGCCCGGCTCGAGCACGTCGCACGACAGGATGATCGTCGTCTCTTCGAAGAAGGGGTCGATGTTGGCGCTGTCCGGGTCCGGCATCAGCAGCATGTCGGAGGCTTCGATGCCCTTCCAGCCGGCGACGGAGGAGCCGTCGAACGCATGGCCGGAGCTGAACTTGTCTTCGTCGAAGTGCGACACGGGCACGGTCACGTGCTGTTCCTTGCCCTTGGTGTCGGTGAAGCGGAAGTCAACGAACTTGACCTCGTTGTCCTTCACCATCTTCATCACGTCGGCGACGGTCTTGGCTGCCATCAGGTATCTCCCGGGGATGGTTGGTTGTTGATGTTGAGCGACAGGCGGGAATGCAGGTTCTGTGCCAAAGCTGGTGCATGGACTGCGACGCCGGGCCGGGCGATTCTCCCCGAAGTTGGGGCCCTTTCCCTACGGCGCGCTCGCGGAAAATGCAATGCGTAGCACCACTTCGGTGCGAATCGCCGATCGCACCAGCCCGGTGCAGCTCAGTTGCGCACCAATTCAGGGCCTAATTTGGCGCCGAGCTGGCCCAAACCGCCGAGCAGCAGCCGGTAGGCGGGCTCGACCGCTTCGGGCGCGCCCTTGACGCCCAGGTCGATGTGGCGGCCGTACTGCGGGTGATCGACGCTGGGCAGGCTGAAGACCTTCACCTGTGGGTGCTCGCGCTCGACCTGCTCCATCAGCGGCGTCAGCAGCGCCTCCATGGCGCCGAAGACGATGACCGACTTCTCGACGTGCGCGCCCTTGCGGAACAGGTGCGCGTACCGGGTGTCCAGCACGCTTTCGATCATCGGCCGGCCATGACCGGGAAGCCCGGCACGAAATGGACGTCGCCGACCGTGAAGCCGGGGATCTTGTTGTACGGATTGCGGATGATCGACGCGCCCTTGGGGAACACGCCCATGTTCAGCCGGTGGACGTTGTCGGGGCGATCGGCCTCGTAAGGCACGCCCTGCTCCCCGGCCGTGTCCTGCATGCGCTCCCGGATCAGGGCTTCGGCTTCCGGATGCAGTTCGAGCTCCACGCCCAGCGCCTTGGCCGCGCACTGGCGGGTGTGGTCGTCGGGCGTGGCGCCGATGCCGCCGGTGGAGAACACGATGTCGCCCGAGGCGAAGGCGCGCTTCAGCGTGGCCGTGATGCGGTCGGGCGAATCGCCCACGTACTCGGCCCAGGCCAGTTCCAGCCCGCGGGCGGAGAGCAGCTCGATGACCTTGGGCAGGTGCTTGTCGGTGCGCTTGCCGGAGAGGATTTCGTCGCCGACGATGATGAGGCCGATGGTGGTCATGCCGCAATGCTAGCGGCATCCACCGGACGTCAGGCCTTGCCCACCAGCCGCAGCACCCCCAGCCACTGCTGCGACCAGAATCCGCGCCCGTAGTCGCGTCCGCTTTCGACCGGTCGCGCACCCCGGTCGGATCCCAGCGGACCTCGAAGTTGGCGGTGCCGAACAGCACGTCCCACCGGGGCAGCAGCACGCCGAAGTTGTGGCCGCCCAGCGCCGGGCTCTTGCCGCGCGGCACCAGTTCGCCCGAAGCGTTGCGCTCGTGGCCGATGCCGATGCTGTGGTGCAGGCGATGGAAGCGCGGGCTGATCCACAGGCGTTCGCCGATGCGCCCGAAGTGCAGCTTGATGTTGGCGTGCTGCAGGCTTTCGCTGAGCTGCGCGATCGCGACGATGGCGACGAACTGCCCCGGGCCGACGCCGATCAGCTGGCCCAGCACGACCAGCGCGCAATCGCGCAGCAGGTCGTCGAGCAGGTGGTTGCGGTTGTCGCTCCACATCGTCATCTGCCGCTGCGAGTGGTGCAGCGAGTGCAGGCTCCACCACCAGTTGAAGGCGTGCTGGCCGCGGTGCAGCCAGTAGTCGACGAAGTCGAACACCACCAGGTAGATCAGGAAACTGACCCACGCGTGGTCGGTGACGCCGGCCCAGACCTGGTCGAGGTGTGCCGTGCCGAAGCCGTTCACGCGCAGGTAGCCGAACAGCTCGTCGAACAGCGGCTCCACGCTGAAGAACAGCGCCACCCGGAACAGGCCCAGCCGGTGCAGCAGCGTGTAGACGATGTCGGTGCGGATGCTCGCCGCGTCGACCATCGGCTCGACCGGGCGCCAGCGCTGCAGCGGGCCGATGATGGCCAGCAGTACCGCGATCTGGATCAGGCCCACCAGCAGCCAGCCGGTGGCGACGAAGCCGTCTTCCAGCAGGTGGCCGAGGCCGAAGGAGAACATGATCGGCTGGATGGCCGACTCGAACAGCCCTTGCTGGGCCCAGGCGAAAACTTCTTCAATCCACTGCATGGGTCAACGGGGTCGGGCGATCCACTCGCGCAAGGCGGGGTGGTCGCGCAGCGTGGCAAAACAGAAACCCTTGGCCTTCAGGCCGGTGACCGGGGCTCCAGCACCGCCGGGGCCCACGGATCCTTGCGCGACCAGATGCCGAGATGGGCCAGCAGGATATCGCCGGTGCGCACATCCCGCAGCGCTTTCTTCAGCAACTGCGCGTTGCTGTTGGTCTCACTCGGTAATTCGTCACCCGGGAAGCCCGCCGGCGCCCAGCCCACGTGTTGCCAGCCGCAGGCGCGCGTGGCGGCCAGAACTTCGGCGACGTCTTGCCGCCGGGCGCGCGGAACAGCGGCAGCGGCTTGCGGCCGGTGAGCGCCTGCAGTCGCTGGTCGGCGCGCGCGATCTGGGCGCAGTATTCGGCGGCCGTCCACGTGAAGTCGACGCCGGCGTTCGGCCCGGACGACGCCCGCACCTTGAAGCGGCCATCCGGCAGGTCGGCCCGCCAGTAGACGTGGTCCCGTGTGTGCGAGGCGAACTCGTGCCCTTCTCCGCCCCGCGCGCGCCACCGGCGGCCCAATGGTCGCCCAGGCTGCCGTCGCCCTCCTGCGTCTTCTCTTGCGCGCCGAAGAAGGTCACCTTGACGTCGTGCCGCTTGAGCACGTCCGCGACCAGCGGCGCCACGCCCATGTGGCCGGTGTCGAAGGTGAGGTAGACGGGGTTGGTGCAGGCCTGCTGCGCATTGGCGAGCGGCGCCGCGACGAGCAGCGCCGTCAGGAGCAACCGACGAGCGTCACCGGCTGGCATGGTCCAGGGTCCACACCCCGTGCGGCGAGCGGCCGACCTTGACCTGCCGCACGACCTGGCGCGTCTCGAGGTCGATGACGGTCAGCCTCTTGGCCCAGCGCGAGGTGACCAGCAGCTGCTTGCCGCCCGCCGGGATTTCCATGCAGTCGGGGCCGCCCGGCGCGGTGTAGCTGTCGACCACGGCCAGCGTGTGCAGGTCGATCTTGCTGATGGTGTTGGCCACCCGGTTGCTGACGTACACGTGGCGCTTGTCACCGGCGGAGCGGAAGGCATGCGCGCCGGCGCCCGTCTTGATCTTGCGGATGGAGCGCGGCGTGCCTCCGCTGACGTCGAACACCTCGACGCTGTCGCTGCCGGTCAGGCCCACCAGGCCAGCCGGTCGTCGGGCGTGAGGAAGACGTCGGCCGGCATCGGGCCCGTCTTGATCCGCCACTTGATGTCCTGCGTGTTCAGGTCGACGGCCACGAGTTCGTCGCTGTCCTGCATCGTCACGTAGGCCGTCGTGCTCTTCGTGTCGATGTAGATGTGGCTGGGCGTCTTGCCGGTAGGAATGCGCCGGCCGGGGGCCAGTCCTTGCCGTCCCAGCGGTACATGTCGACGTGGTGCAGCCGGTTGCCGGCCGTGACCAGCCACTTCATGTCGGGCGAGAAGCGCAGGTGGTACGGATCGAGCACGCCGCGGATGGTCCGCTGCACATCGGCCGTGCGGGGATCGATGAAGGTCAGCGAGTCGGCCGTGGCGTTGGCGACGATCACCGATTTCTCGTCGGGTGTCAGGTACAGGTGGTGCGGCTCCTTGCCGGTGGGGATGCGGCGCATCTCCTTCCAGCTGGTAGCGTCGATCACGCTGACGTCGGCGTCCTGCGAGTTCAGCACGAAGATGGGGGCGGGCTGGGCCGCCACCGTGCCGGCCAGGAGCAGCAGGAAGGCGGGCAGCCATCCGCGGCACAGGGAAAAAAGGTTCACGGGCGAGAGATTCCCGGGAGGAGGTGGCCGGGACGCGAAGCGCCGGTACGTTCAACGCACCTGCCCGGCCGGCGGAGGACCGCCGACTGCCGGCATTTTCGTCGATTCCGCCACCGCTGAGAGTTGCGCGGGGTCAAGCCAGTTCCATTGCCCCGGCAAAAGATCCTGCGGCAGCGCCAGGCCCCCCGATGCGGGAGCGGTGCAGCGAGGTCACGCGGTTGCCCACCGCGGCGAGCATCCGCTTGACCTGGTGGTACTTGCCTTCCAGCAGCGTGAGGCGCAGCGCATGGCTGCCGGTGGCCTCGCAGGCGGCAGCGCGCACCGGCTTCGGGTCGTCGTCCAGCACCACGCCCGCCAGGAGCCTGCCCACCTGCCGGTCGTCGACCGGGTCGGCCGTGCCGACCTCGTAGACCTTGGCGACGTGCTTCTTCGGCGAGCTCATGCGGTGGATGAAGGCACCGTCGTCGGTCAGCAGCAGCATGCCGGTGGTGTCCTGGTCCAGCCGGCCGATGGCCTGCACGCCGGGCGTCCCGCCCTTGTTGGGGCGCTGCCGCAGCGGCGCCGGCAGCAGCGTGTAGATGCTGGGCCAGGCGCCGGGCTTCTGCGAGCACTCGTAGCCCGCCGGCTTGTGCAGCACCGTAGGGCCTTGGCGTGGTAGGTCCAGGGGCACGCCTTCGACAGTGAACTGCAAGCCTTCGGGCGCGTAGTCTTCGAACGGGTCGTCGGCCGGCCGTCCGTTCACCGTGACGTAGCCTTGCTGCACCAGGCCCGGCAGACGCGCCGGTGGCCGAAGCCCCGGGAGTAGAGGATGTCTTGCAGTTGCATGGGGCGGGCATTGTCCCACCCCCGCTGGCTCAGCCTTGTGCGAACAGACCCACGGGCCGGCGCTTCGGCATCTGCGGCAGCACCCGGGCCAGCTCCGCATCGCCCAGCCGGAACCGCTGTTCCAGCACGTCGGCCACGATGTCGCGGAAGTCGGTGGTGATCGCCAGGTCGCGGCCCCGGTACAGCGCCGACGCGTCCAGCCCGGCCACTGGCCGTGCATCCTGCCGCCGCGCACGCCGCCACCGAGCAGCATCGCGACGTTGCCGTGGCCGTGGTCGGTGCCGTTGTTGCCGTTCTGCTTCACGGTGCGGCCGAACTCCGACAGCACGAGGATCGTCGTGTCCTGCAGGCCGTCGCCCAGCTCCGTCGTGAGCGCCTCGAGCGCCTGCGCCCAGCAGGCCGAAGCGGGTGGCCAGCGCGCCCTTGGCCGCGCCCCGGCTGGCATGCGTGTCCCACCCCGCCACCGGCACGAAGGCCAGGCGCACGCGCGGTTCGCGGGCCATCAGCTGTCCCAGTTGCGCCGTGCTGCGGGCGAGCGCCGGCAGCGGGATTCCGCCGATGTCCGCCTTCGGGTCGTCGCTGGCCAGCTTGTCCTGCGCTTCCATCCGGGCCTGCGCGGCTTCCTGCACGTTGCGGCTGATGTCGTCCTCCCCCTGTACAGCCGCGCGAAGGCTTCGGCGGTGCGCGACCCATCGGCCAGCCGGGACGAGCCGCGCAGGCTGTCCATCGACGTGACCAGCGCCGGGCCGGAGAAGATGCGGGGCATCGTCGGGCCCGGGTTCAGCGCGTGCATCCGCTGCGACGCCGGCGTGGCGTTCGGCCCGGCCAGCACGCCGGCCGGGCGGTTGAGCCAGCCGCCGGGCGCCGACTTGTTGCCGGGGATGCCGCTTTCCATGAAGTCCTGCGCGTCGAAATGCGAGCGCGAAGGGTCGGGCGAGCCGCTGGCGTGGACGAAGGCCAGCTGCTTGCTGGCCCAGAAGGGATGCAGCGGCGCCATCGCCGGGTGCAGGCCGAACATCCGGTCGAGCGGCAGCAGCCCGTCGTCTTCGCCCGGGCGCGGCAGCGCGATGGTGGAGCGCGCCTGGTAGTAGCCGGCGTCGCCGTGCGGCACGACCATCGACAGGCCGTCCATGCCGCCGCGCAGCAGCACGACGACGAAGCGGGGCGCGGCCTTGGCGCCGGGCCGCGGTTGCGCGGACGCCGTGGCGACCGGATGCCGCCGAAGGCAGCGGCGGCAGACAGCTTGAGCAGGTCGCGGCGGGAGAGACTCATCTTCGTTCCTTGCCTCAGCGGCGCATCATGCCGGGGCCGGCCAGCACCAGCGAGACGGCCAGCGGCGCGTCGGCCTTGTTCTGCAGCGCGAGTTCGCGCGTCCGGGGCGTGACCAGCGGGCCGCCGAGGTTGGCCATCAGCTCCTCCAGCCGCGGCAGCGGCGGTTCGGCGTCCGACGGGTCGAGGTTGCCGCGCGCGACGCGCAGCGCGAATTCGATGCGCCGCTGCATCGCGGCCGGATTCAGCCAGGCCGCTTCGGTGGTCTTGTAGCCGTCGGGCGTTCCGCAGCGGTACAGCGGCATGCCTTCGCGCGTGAGGTGCGCGAGCAGCCGGCTCACGTCGTCCGGCGACGAGCCGATGGCCCGCAGCACCGAGAAGCTGTAGTGCATCGGCGTCTTGAACAGGCCCTCGCCGCCGGGGGCGACCAGAATGCCGGCTCCCTGAACAGGGCCCGCAGCACCGGCACGACCTGGCCGTCCTCGGCGAGGAACACCTTGGCCGTGCGTTGCACCAGCGCGGCGTCGGGCGCATCGGCGATGAAGTACTGCGCGAGCTTGAAGCAGACGTACCGCGCCGTGGCCGGATGCGCCGCCAGCGCGTCGAGCGCCTGCTCGCCCTCGTCCTGCCCGCCGGGCGGCACGCGCCGGCCCAGCCACTGCTTCTCGTTCGGATCGTGCCGGGCGCGATCGAACCAGAAGCCCGGGATCCGCCGCGGATCGCCGGGCGGCCCGCCGGGCGTGCTGGGCTGGCGCAGCGGCGCCAGCGTCCAGCCGGTGAGCATGCGCGCCAGCTCCGTCACGTCCTTCTGGCTGTAGCCGCCGTCGACGCCCAGTGTGTGCAGCTCCATCAGCTCGCGGGCGTAGTTCTCGTTCAGCCCCTGCTGCCGGCCGCGCGGCACGCCGACGCTGGTCCAGTTGTCCGGGTAGTACAGCATCGCCGGGTGCTGCGCGGTGGCGCCGAGCAGGTCGCGGAAACGGCCCAGCGCATAAGGCCGGATCGCGTAGTGCTCGTAGTGGCCCGTGAGGACGCGGCACCAGCCCTTGTCCTGCGAGACGTTGAAGTGGTTGAACCAGAAGTCGACCATCGCCTCGTGCAGCTGCGCCGGGCTTTCGAGCGCGCGGTGGATGCGCGAGCGTGCGGCCGGCACCGGTAGGCCAGCCGGTGGTCGGTCAACGCCCTCTTGGCGGCGACCAGCTCCGGCGTCTCGCGGCCGCCGGCCATGCCGGAGGCCTCCTTGGTCTCCTCGCGGATGGCTGCGTTGAGCGCGACGAACTTCCGCACGGGGTCGAGCGGATCGACGCCGATGAAGGGCGACTCGTCGAGCTTCTGCCGCAACGAGGCGGGCAGCGCGATCTGGGAAGGGCGCAACTGGGCCTCGAGCCACGCCTCGGGATCGCGGGCCACTTCCCGCAGTTGCCCGGGCCGAGGGCCGTAGCCCGGCGATTGAGCAGGTGGGCGGCGGCGGCTTCCGGCGCCGCCTTCGGCTGCGCGTGCGCGAGCCCGCCGACGCCGGCACAGAGTGCGGCGCCGCCGTGGACGAGGAGTTGGCGTCGGGTGAGCATGGCTGGCGAATTATGTTCCGGACGGGACGCATGGAAGAATGCAGCCCCAGCCCATCCGCCGTGTAAAGAAACCCGCCGTCTTCGATGAAGTACAGAAAAGAAATCGACGGCCTGCGCGCAATCGCGGTGCTGGCCGTCATGGCCTTCCATGCGGGATTCCAGCGGTTTTCGGGCGGCTACGTCGGCGTGGACGTCTTCCCCGGTGATCAGCGGCTACCTGATCACGACCATCCTGCTGGACGACTTCCGGCGCGGCGAATTCAGCATCAAGGCTTTCTACGACCGCCGCGTGCGGCGGATCCTGCCGGCGCTGTTCGCCGTGCTGCTCGCCAGCACCATCGCCGCCCTCGCGGTGCTGACGCCGCGCGAGATGGTGGACTACGCCAAGAGCCTGGCCGCCGTCGCGCTGTTCCCCGCCAACATCTACTTCTGGCGCGAAGGCGGCTACTTCGACACCGACGCCGAACTGCAGCCGCTGCTCCATACGTGGAGCCTGGCGGTGGAGGAGCAGTACTACATCCTGTTCCCGTTGCTGCTGCTGGTGCTGCTGCGGCGCTGCCGCTCGGAGCGGCAGGTGGCGCTGCTGCTCGCCGGCGTGGGCCGGCCAGCTTCGCGCTGGGGGTGTGGGGTGCGCACGGGGCGCCGCGCGCGTCCTTCTTCCTGTTGCCGGCGCGCGCCCGGGAGTTGCTGGTGGGCGCTTGCCTGGCAGCGTGGCGGCCGGCGGAACTGCAACGGCCGGTCCGCGAGGTGCTTGCCGCCGCCGGCGCGTTGCTGGTCGGGGGTGCGATCGTCTTCTTCGACGCGGCGACGCCCTTCCCCGGCGTCCACGCACTGGCGCCCACGTTGGGCGCGGCACTGTTGATCCCGGCGGCCACGCCGGAAACCGGGGTCGGCCGCGTGCTGGGTTCGCGGGCGCTCGTCGGGATCGGGCTGGTGAGCTACAGCGCCTACCTGTGGCACCAGCCTTTGCTGGCCTTTGCGCGCGTGCGGGCCGACGCGGGCGTGCCGCTGGCGGTGGCCGGCGGCCTGTGCCCGGCCGCCCCGGGTGCTGGGCTATGCAAGCTGGCGCTGGGTCGAACAGCCGTTCCGCCGGCGGGGCGTGTGGAAGGAGAACCAGGTGCTGGTCGCCGCCGCCGTCGGCATGGCCGCTTTCGTGCTGGTCGGCGTGGCCGGCATCAAGACACGCGGCTTCGAGGCGCTGTACGAAAGCCGCCTCTCCGGCCCCGACCTGCAGCTGTACATGCTGGTCAAGAAGACCACTGCCGGCACCATGTACGGCGACATGGTCGACGACGGCGGCTGCCGCTTCTGGTCGCCGCACGTGACGGCGCAGGCGCAGGAGCGGTTCCGCCGCTGCACCGCGAACGGCGCGAAGGCGCTGGTGGTGCTGGGCGACTCGCATGCCATGAACATCTACAACGCGCTGGCGCGGGTGCAGGCGGCGCCGGTGATCGTCGGCTTCTCGCAGGCAGGATGCCATCCCTATGGGCCGGCGAAGGACTGCCACTACCGGGAGTTCGAGGCTTTCGCCGCCGCGAACGCCGGCGCCATCGACCGGGTGGTCTACCACCAGTCCGGCTCGTACCGGTGCTGGACGAACAAGGCGCACCCGACAAGGACCACGCGTTCGCGAAAAACGCGAAGTTCTCCGTGGACGAAAAAGGCATTGCCGGCGTGCGGGCCTACCTCGACCGCATCGGCCGGGGCGGCGCCGTGAAGGTGACGTGGCTCGGGCCTTTCCCGGAGCCGCGCCGCGACATGCGCGACCACCGGGCGCTGAAGCGGGGCACCGGGTTCTCGCCGCAGGTGGTGGCGGCGTTCCGGCCGTCGAGGCGCGGATCGCGGGCGATCGGTATGTGCCGATGCTGGGAAGCGTCATTTCACCGGCGACGCGCTGCTGCAGGGGGATTGCCTGCTCTACCGCGACAAGGACCACCTGAGCGTCTGCGGCGAGCAGCTGATTGGCCCGAAGCTCGCCCAGGCCCTGTCATTGCGGCCTTGAGCCGCAATCCATCTCCGCCGCGCGTATGTTCCAATTCGCGCCATGAAAATCCTGCTCACCGGAGCCGCCGGCTTCATCGGCATGCACACCGCCCTGCGCCTGCTGGCGCGCGGCGACGAGGTGGTCGGCGTCGATAACCTGAACGACTACTACGACGTCAACCTGAAGCTCGCGCGGCTGGCGCGCCTCGAGCAGCTCCCCGGCTTCAAGCTGCACCGGCTGAGCGTGGAAGACCGTGACGGCATGGCCGCCCTGTTCCGTGCCGAGAAGCCGCAGCGGGTGATCCACCCGGCCGCGCAGGCCGGCGTGCGCTACTCGCTCACCAACCCGCACGCCTACATCGACGCCAACCTCCGGGGCTTCATGAACATCCTGGAAGGCTGCCGCCACGGCGGCGTGGAGCACCGGCGTATGCCAGCAGCTCCAGTGTGTACGGCGGCAACACGGCGATGCCGTTCTCCGAGCACCAGAACATCGACCATCCGGTCAGCCTGTATGCGGCCACCAAGAAGGCCAACGAGCTGATGGCGCACACGTACAGCCACCTGTTCCGGATACCGTCCACGGGCCTGCGCTTCTTCACCGTGTACGGACCACGGGGCCGGCCGGACATGGCACTGTTCCTCTTCACCAAGGCGATCCGGAAGGCAAGGCGATCGACGTGTTCAACAACGGCCGGATGGTGCGCGACTTCACCTATGTCGACGACATCGTCGAGGGCGTGATCCGCGTGCTGGACAAGCCGGCCACCGCCTCCGAAGCGTTCGATGCCTCGAACCCCGATCCCGCGACCAGCAACGCGCCCTACCGCGTCTTCAACATCGGCAACAACCGCCCCACTCCGCTGATGGACTACATCGGCGCCCGGAGAAGGCGATCGGCCGCGAAGCGAAGAAGAACTTCCTGCCCATGCAACCCGGCGACGTGCCGGCGACGAGCGCGGACACGTCGGAGCTGCACGAGTGGGTGGGGTTCAAGCCGGACACCCCGGTGGAAGTCGGCGTGCAGCGCTTCTACGACTGGTACCGCGCCCACTACCGCGTGAACTAGTTGTCGGCGCGCGGCAAGCTTTCGTTTGCCCCGGTCGTTTCAAGCTGCTACATTCGCTCAGACTTGAACGGTAGAGGCGCAAAGCGCCCGCCTTCGAGACGGACGCCATGGCCAGCAAACAACCCCAGGACTGGAAGACCTGCATTTCCGGGTGCTGAAGCTCCTGCAGGACCACCCGGACCTGTCGCAGCGCGAGCTGGCCGACAAGGTGGGCGTGAGCAACGGCAAGCTGCACTACTGCCTGAAGGCGCTGATCGAGAAGGGCTTGATCAAGCTGGGCAACTTCGCGGAGTCGAAGCACCGGCTGCGGTATGCGTACCTGCTGACGCCCGCCGGCGTATCACAGAAGGCTGGCATGACCAGCAGGTTCCTGACCCGGAAGATGGCGGAATACGAGGCGCTGAGGGCGGAGATCGCGGCGCTGGAGGCGGAGGTGGCCGCGACGGCGATGGGCTCCGACCACGATTACAGGCATAGCACGAGATGACGGAACGGGACGGGCACATGGACTGGAGCGACCGCACGATCGCCGTGATCGGGCTCGGCTACGTCGGGCTGCCGCTGGCGGTGGAATTCGGCAAGGTCCGTCCGGTGATCGGCTTCGACATCGATCCGGACCGCGTCCGCGAACTGCAGGCCGGTCGCGACCACACCCTCGAATGCAGCGCCGCCGAACTGGGCGAAGCCAGCCTGCTCCGGTACAGCTGCGAGCCCGCCGACCTGAAGGCCGCGCGCATCTTCATCCTGACCGTCCCGACGCCCGTGGACCGTGCCAAGCGGCCGGACATGACGCCGCTGGTGAAGGCCAGCGAAACGGTGGGCCGCGCCTTGAAGAAGGGCGACGTGGTGGTCTATGAATCCACGGTCTATCCCGGCGCGACCGAAGAGATCTGCGTGCCGGTGCTGGAGCAGTTCAGCGGCCTCGCCTTCAACACCGACTTCTTCTGCGGCTACAGCCCCGAGCGGATCAATCCGGGCGACAAGGAGCACCGGCTGCCGTCGATCAAGAAGGTGACGAGCGGGAGTACGCCGGAGGTCGCCGAGGGCGTCAACGCCCTCTACGGCCAGATCATCAAGGCCGGCACGCACAAGGCGAGCAGCATCAAGGTGGCCGAAGCCGCCAAGGTCATCGAGAACACGCAGCGGGACCTGAACATCGCGCTGATGAACGAGCTGAGCCTGATCTTCGGGCGCCTCGGCATCGACACGCTGGACGTGCTCGAGGCCGCGGGCACGAAATGGAACTTCCTGCCGTTCCGGCCCGGGCTGGTGGGCGGCCATTGCATCGGTGTCGACCCGTACTACCTGACGCACAAGGCGCAGGAGGTGGGCTACCACCCCGAGGTGATCCTCGCGGGGCGCCGGATCAACGACAACATGGCCAAGCACGTAGCCGACGAGACCATCAAGCTGATGCTGCGCAAGGCGATTCCGGTCCTGGACAGCAAGGTGCTCGTGCTCGGCCTGACCTTCAAGGAAAACTGTCCCGACGTCCGGAACACCAAGGTGGTCGACATCGTGCGGACCCTGCGCCAGTACAACACCCAAGTCGACGTGTACGACCCGTGGGTCGACGTCGATGAGGCGGAACACGAACACGGGCTGGCCTGCCTGCGCGAAGCCCCCGCGGCGGGCGCCTACGCCGCCGTGGTGCTGGCCGTGGGGCACCGCGAGTTCATCGAGCTCGGCGCCGCCGGGATCCGCGCCTTCGCGCAGAAGGACGCCGTGCTGTTCGACGTGAAGGGCATCCTTCCGGCCGGCGCCGCGGACGGCCGGCTGTGAGGGCGCGGCAGGTTCACGCTCCCGCTCCATGATGGCCGGGCGCATGCGCGAAACCCTCGCGCGTCTTTCGAGGCACGTCGGCCGGCGGCGCAAGCGCCAGCTCGCCATCCTGCTCGCGCTGATGCTGCTGGGGGCGCTCGCCGAACTGCTTTCGCTGGGCGCCGTCGTCCCCTTCATCACGGTGCTGGCCAACCCGGAAAGGGCCGCGGCGGTTCCGATGGTGGCTGCGCTGATGGCGCGCACCGGGACGCTGCCCGCCGACCTGCCGGTCGCCGTCAGCGTGTTGTTCGGGGCGCTGATCGTGCTCGCCGCCGGCGTGCGGCTCACGCTCCTGTGGGCCAGCATCCGGTTCGCCAACGGCATGGGTGCGGAGGTGGGCTCCACGCTCTATGCCAGGACCCTGCAGCGCCCGTACGCCTTCCACCCGGGCCGCAACACCAGCGAAATCATCGGCTCGATGAACAAGGTGCAGCGCCTGATCGGCGGCTACGTGCTGCCGCTGCTCACCAGCATCACGGCCATCGTCCTCGGCCCGGGCATCGTGGCGACGCTGGTGGCGATCGAGCCCCGGGTGGCGGTGGGCGGGGCGGGGATCTTCGGCGGGAGCTACTTCCTGATCGCCATCGCGGTGCGGCGCCGGTTGCGCGAGGACGGCGCCGTGGTCGCGCGGGCGAACGACCAGCGCATCCAGGCCATGCAGGAAGGACTCGGCGGCATCCGCGACGTCATCCTCGATCGCGCGCACGCCATCTATGCGCGCCGCTTCGAGCGCATCGAGGAAAGATTCCGGCGCGCGCAGGCCAGCACGCAGTTCTACAGCGCCTTCCCCGGCTGGCGATCGAAGCGCTCGGGCTGCTGCTGCTGTCGGCTTTCGCCGTGTACTACGGCAAGAGCGGCCGCGACTTCGGCACGCTGCTGCCGGTCCCGGGCGCACTCGCGGTCGGCGCGCAGAAGCTGATGCCGCTGGTGCAACAGATCTACAACGGCTGGAGCTCCGCGCTCGGCAGCCAGGCGTCGGTCGACAACGTGCTCGACCTGCTGGAGTTCGAGCCGCAGCCCGCCGTCGAAGGGCCCGGCATCGCGTTCCGCGACGAGATCCGGCTCGAGGACGTCGGCTTCCACTACGGCGGCAGCGCGCCCGCCGCCCGCGTGCTCGAAGGCGTCCACCTGCACATCCGCCGCGGCGAAAAGGTCGGGATTGTCGGTCCCACCGGCAGCGGCAAGAGCACGCTCGTCGACCTGCTGATGGGCCTGCTGTCGCCGACCGCGGGCAGGTTCACGGTCGATGGCCACGAGATCACGCCCGCCAATGCGGCCTCGTGGCAGCGCCACATCGCGCACGTCCCCCAGTCCATCTACCTGAGCGACGCGACGATCGCGGAGAACATCGCGTTCGGCCTGCCGCCGGCGAAGATCGACCAGGCGCGGCTCCAGCGGGCCGCGGCCACGGCGCAGATCCACGAACACATCCGGGGCCTTCCCGACGGCTATGCCACGGTGGTCGGCGAACGCGGCGCCCGGCTTTCGGGCGGGCAGCGGCAGCGCATCGGCATCGCGCGCGCCCTCTACAAGCAGGCCGACGTGCTGGTGCTCGACGAAGCGACCAGCGCGCTCGACGACGACACGGAAGCGCGCCTGATGGACGCGCTGATCGAGGTTGCCCGAGAGACGACGGTCATCATGATCGCGCACCGGCTGACCACCATGAAACGCTGCGACCGCATCGTCCATCTCGAGCGCGGGCGGGTCCAGCGGCTGTCCACGTACGGCGAGCTCATGGCGAAGCGCGCACAAGCCCCGGCGCAGGCGCAGCCCGTGTCATGACGCGTGCGCTGCGGGGGCCTATGTGGTCCGGCTCGATCTCGACCAGCCGCACCTGGCAGGCGTGGCCGACAAGATCCGCGCGCAGGTGGCGGCGCTGGTGCGCAGCGGCGTCCGCATGGACCTGTTCCACATCGCATCCGGCGCCATCGCCTGCAACGGGAAGGGCGTGAAAAGCTTCGGCGCCGGGCCGGTGTGGCGGCGGTTGACCTACTACCTGTTCTTCTACTTCGGCGTCGCGCGGCTCGCCGGCCCGCTGGATTTCCTGTACGTGCGCTACCGGGGCAGTTCGCCCCGGTTCCTCTGGATGCTGCGCCGCCTGCGCCGGGCCAACCCCGCGCTGGCGATCGTCGTCGAGCTTCCCAGCTATCCGTACCACACCGAAACCGTGTCGCTGCGCGAGAAAGTCCTGGCGCGGGTCGACCGCGCCTGCCGCGGCGCGCTGGCCGGGCTGGTCGACCGGATCGTCACCTTCTCCCGGGAGGACCGCATCTTCGGCGTGCCGACGATCCGTACCGACAACGGCGTCGACGTGCAGGCGCTGCGCGTGCTGCCGCGCGCCCCCTCGGCCGAGGGGCTGCGCCTGCTGGGCGTGGCGAACCTCTCCTTCTGGCACGGCTATGACCGGGTGATCGCCGGCATGGCGGACTACTACGCGCGCGGCGGCACCCGCGACATCTTTTTCGACGTCGTGGGGTCGGGCGCCGAACTCGGCAAGCTGCGCGAGCAGGCCCTTGCCACAGGCCTCGCGGAGCGCGTGCGGTTCTGGGGTCCGCGGCGGGGGCAGGAGCTCGAGGAGATCGTGGCCCGCTGCCATGTCGGCATCTCGAGCATCGGCATGCACCGGCTGCAGGTGGACACCTCGAACCTGAAGTCGCGCGAGTTCTGCGCGCGCGGGTTGCCCTTCGCCATCGGCTACCCGGACCGGGACTTCCCGGGCACCCTGCCCTTCGTTTTCCAGGCGCCGGCCACCGACGACGCGCTGGACATCGAAGCGCTTGCCGGCTTCCTCGACCGGCTTGGCGAGAGCGACCCCGACTATCCCCGGACGATGCGCGCCCATGCCGAGCGCAACCTGACGTGGCACGCCAAGATGCAGCCGGTCGTGGAATGGCTGCGGCACGTTCCGGCGGCCGCCACCGTGAGCCCCGCATGCAACTGACGATCGTCATCACGACCTACAACCGGTGCGAGGTCCTCCGGCAGTTGCTGCTCGACCTCGCCGGCCAGACCGACCCCGACTTCCGGTGGTGGTCGCCATCGACGGCTCGACCGACGCCACCGAAACCATGCTCGAGGGACTGCGCGTGCCGTTCGCCCTCAAGTGGGTGAACACGCATTGCACGGGATACGGCCTGGCGCTGGCGCGCAACCTCGGCATCCTGGCCGCCGACGGACGCGCGGTGGTGATCCTCGACGACGACAGTTTTCCCGTGCCCGGCTTCGTGGCGGCGCACAAGCGCTCCGTCGCGGCGGGCGTGGTCACCGGCGGTCCGCGCAACCCGGCGGACGCGGGCAACGAGCGCATGGCATGGAAGATGCGCGAGCTGGGCAGGCTGCCGGCGCTGCACCCCATGACCATCCCGCAGTTGCGCAAGGAGTGGCCGAACGCGTACCGGTGGAGAACAACATCTGCATGCTGCGCGAGGACTTCATCGGCATGGGCCTGTTCAGCGAGCGGCTGAAGATGTACGGCTTCGTCGGCCGAGTTCTTCGGCCGCGCCGAGTTCCTCGGCATCCGCTACCAGTACAACCACGAAGCGGCCGTCGTCCACCACGGGGAGATCGCGGGCGACAACGGGTTCCTCCAGAGCCGCAAGGAGCGGCAGACATGGCTGGCGTCGCTGTTGCGCCCCACGTTCATGACGCAGCGCCACTACCGGGCCCAAGTGGCATGGGCCGCGGCGCGCGCGCAGGGAACCGAGGCCCCGCCGCTGCCGCCGTTCATGCTGCGCGCGGCGCTCGCGCTGCCCGCGCGCCTGCTGCGCGACGCCGCTGCGCGGACACGCCGGCGCCTGCGCGCCGCGATCCGGGGAACGTGATGCGGCTGCTCGTCTACACCTGCGTGTTCGGTGGCTACGACCGCGTCTATCCGCCGCTGCACGCGGACCCGGCGGTCGACCATGTCCTCGTCACCGACGACGCCCGCACGCGGGTTGCAGGCTGGCGCACGGTGCTCGCCGACCGCTCCAGGTTCGCAGGCAGCCAGGCCGCCAACCGCTACTACAAGATGCTGGCGCACCGGGAGTTCCCGGGCTACGACGCGTCGCTCTACGCCGACGGCAACATCCGGCTGCTCGGGCGCACCGCGGAGTTCGTCGCGCCGTTCCTGCGCTCGGGCGCCGCGCTCGGCGCCTACCGGCACCCGCTGCGCGACACCGTCGCCGCCGAAATCGAGGCCTGCCTGGCCGAAGGGAAGCTGCGCGAGCGAACCGCCGTCGATGCCGAATGGGCGGCCTACCGGGCCGAGGGTTTCGCCGACGACCGGGGGCTGGTCGAGGCGACGATCCTGATGAAGAACCATGCGCACCCGGCGCTGGACGCGGCCATGCAGCTTTGGTGGGAACAGTTCGAGCGCTACGGCACGCGGGACCAGTGAGCCTGCCCTACGTCCGGTGGAAGACGGGGCTTCCGTGCTTCCATCCCGAAGGCAGCTTCCGGACGCCGAACCCCTACTTCGGGCTGTATCCGCATGCCGGCGCCGCCCACGTCACGCCGCTGTATGCGCACGTGGCGGCGCGGGCGTTCGACAATCCGTTCCACCGCGGCCTGCTCGCGGCCTGGCGCACCAAGTGGTCGATGCAGCGCACCCTGCGCAAGATGGTGGCGCCGGGACGATGAAGACGCAGCAGCAGGGAACCGGCCAGTGCGGATGCTCGACGAAGCGCAAGCCGCAAGCCTGCCGGTGGACTGGGCCCTGTTCGCCTTCGGCTTCCGGCCGACGTTCGGCGTGGCCTTCGCCCACCAGCTGGCCAGCCGGTACGTGCTGTTCGAAGTGACCGATCCCAACGGCGCAGTGGTCTACGTGCCCGCGCTGGCGCGCAAGCGCGCGATGCTGGCCACGCTGCGCTTCCTGCATGTGCCGGCGGATGCGCGGGGCCTGCCCCTCGACGCCGAGAGCGAGGCTCTTTGCATGGAGGCCGTGCTGCGGCACGTCCGAAGCCATGCCCTCGCCGACCGCATTCCGGCGCCTTTCAACTGGTGCGTCTTCCGCGGCGTGCCGCAAGGCGCCACGAGCGCGCGTTTCGGCAGCTACGTGCTCGACCTGCAGAAGCCGGTCGAGCAGCTCTGGAAAGACCTGCACGCCAAGCACCGCAACGGGATCCGCAACGCCGGCGCCCGGGGCGCGCAGGTCCGGCAAGGGCCCGACCAGCTCGCCACCTTCCATCGCCTCTACCAGGCGACCATGGCGAGAAATGGCATGCAGGCGGAGCCGCTGGCCTTCTTCGAGGCACTGGTCGCCGCGCAACCGGATTCCATGCTGTGCGCCGTCGTCTACCACGGCGATGCGCCGCAGGGGCCCTGCTGGTGCCCTGGAGCCAGGCCGGCGGCTTCTACGTCTACGGGGCCTCGGCCGACGCGGTCGCGCCCACCGGGGCGGTCAATTTCCTTCACCACCAGGCCATCCTGTGGCTGAAGGAACGCGGCGCGAGAAAGTACGATTTCGTCGGCGCCCGGCTGTCCGACGTGCGCGGCACGAAGCTGGAAGGCATCCAGCGGTTCAAGGAACGCTTCGGCGGCGAGCTGGAAGAGGGCTTCCTCTGGAAGATCGACATCAAGCCCGCCAGGTGCCGCGCGTTCGATGCGCTCCTGCGCGCGCGGTCCGTGATGCTCGGCCGAAAGCTCGGCCTCGACATCATCGACCAGGGGAAAATCGCAAAGAAAAGACGAACCCGCATCCATGAAGATCTCCATCGCCATGGCCACCTACAACGGTGGCGAATTCTGGCTGACCAGCTGAGCAGCTTTGTCTCGCAAACCCGTCGACCCGATGAACTGGTCGTGGTGGACGACCGTTCGACCGACGATACCACTGGACCTGCTCGGAAAGTTCGCGCGCACCGCGCCCTTTCCCGTGCGGATCGCCTTGAACGATCGAAATCTCGGCTGCGGCCAGAACTTCAGCAAGGCCCTGTCGATGTGCACCGGAGACCTGGTGTTCCTGAGCGACCAGGACGACGTCTGGTTCGACGACAAGATCGAGAAGATGGCAGGCCTGGCTTCGACGTTGCCGGACATGTTCTGCTTCATGAACGACGCGATCCTGACCGACACCCACTTGGCGCCTTACCCGTTCACCAAGCTCCAGCAGGTCCGCGACCACGGCTTGCCGGACACCGGTTTCGTCATGGGGTGTTGCGCGGCGATGCGCCGGCAATTTCTCGACATCGCCCTGCCGTTGCCGGCCAGCGTGATCGCGCACGACAACTGGCTGCTCAACCTGTCCGACGCATTCGGTCGTACGCACAGGCACCCCGAACCGCTCCAGTACTACCGGCGGCACGGGGCGAACCTGTCCAACGTGATCGTGAACAAGACCGAGCGCGTCGGCCCGCTTCGACTTCGCATGCAGAAGGCCACGGAACTGGCTCGCCGCCTCCATTCGGGACACATCCTCAACTCCGAGTTGAACATGTATGCAGCCCTCGAAGAACGTCTCGCGGCGCGCGGCCCGGAGCTGGCTCCGCTCGTTGGCCAGGCCGACGTGGCGGCATATGCCCGCTCGGTCGGGGAACGGCGTTCCCTGCTTGCCGCTCGGCTCGGCGTGCGCCGGTTGAGCCGGTACCGGCGCCCGCTGGCCGTGGCGGGCTTGTACAGGCAAGGGGCGTACCGTTCGCCGTCGGGTTGGCTCAGCGCGCTGAAAGACCTTCTCGTCGCGAATCCCTGACCGGGCTGCCCCGCCTCGGCGTTCCTGCAGGGCGCCTAGTCCTTTCCTCTACCTCGGGGAAACTAATGTAAACCAAATGCCTCCATCCCCCGTTACGTCGCGGAGGGACTGACTCGGCCATGAACCCGGCTTTCGCCTGGCACTGGCACGGCGCGGCGAAAGCTGCGGGAGGACACCGGCACATGACGATCCTGAGCGACCTGAAGACCACCGCCAAAAGCGCGATCAGGTTTCACACCTTGCCTTCGGCAGCCAAGAAGGCGCACCGGGCGGACCGGGCCGGTTTGCCGGCTGGCGATCCCGGCATCGCCGCGGTCACCGAGGCCTGCACCCAGTGGCTGTACCGGGCCCAGGACCAGTCGTCCTCGCATGACGGCGGCATCGCCAGCCACTTCAGCCTGATCGACGGCTGGGGCGAGTCCTATCCCGAGACCAGCGGCTACATCGTTCCAACGTTCCTCACGCTCAGCCGCTCGGGCGGTGACGAGGCGGAGCAGAGGGCGCGGAAGGTCCTGGACTGGTTTCTCGGGATTCAGCTGCCCGACGGCGGCTTCCGGGGCAGCACCGTCAACGCCCTGCCCCGCGTGCCGGTCACCTTCAACACCGGTCAGATCCTGCTGGGCCTCTCGGCCGGCGCGGCGCGCTTCGGAAACCCCTACCTGGCCCCGATGCACAAGTCGGCAGCCTGGCTGCGCGACACCATGGACGGCGATGGCGCATGGCGAAGGCATCCCACGCCGTTTGCAGCGCCTGGCGAGAAGGCCTACGAAACCCACGTGGCCTGGGGCTGGTAGAGGCCGAACGCGTCGCGCCCGGCCACGGCTACGCGGACGCTGCGCTGAAGAACATGAAATGGGCGGTTTCAAGCAGCGTCCCAACGGCTGGTTCGCCGATTGCTGCCTTGGCCAGCCGGACACGCCACTGACGCACACCATCGGGTACGCCGTCCGCGGACTCTTCGAAGGCTGGCGCTACAGCGGCGACCAGCAACTGCTGGACGCGTGCGTGCTGACCTCCGAGGCCTTGCTGCCACGCATCTCGCCCGAGGGCTACCTCCCGGGGCGTTTCGACCGCGACTGGAAACCCGCCGCCCCACGGGCTTGCATGACCGGAAGCTCGCAGATCGCGCACAACTTCCTGCTGCTGTACGCGCACAGCCGAGACCCGCGCTACCTCGAAGCGGCCCGTGCGCTCAACCGCTTCGTTCGCCGGTCGATCGAGGTCGAAGGCAACCCCGATACCGTCGGCGGCGTGCGCGGATCGTTTCCCATCAACGGATCCTATGGCGGGTACCGCTACCTGAACTGGGCAGCCAAGTTCACCATCGATGCCCAGCAAATGGAGCAGGCCGTCCTAGGTTCCTGACGGGGCGTTCACCTTCCGCGCCAACAGCAGCATTCCGTTGGCGAAATGCCGTTGACCGGGCTCCCCGTACCTTTTCGCGTCCACGCCGCGAACCGGCCTGTCGTCGAACGCATGAAGGTGCGAGAGCACCTCGAACCGCCCGCGCAGCGCTTGCTCGATGCGCTCCGGCGTGTACGAGACATAGCTCAGGTCGTCGTAGAACCGGTCTCGCCAATTCAGCGCATGGGGATATTGGATGGCAACCAGTCCGCCAGCCTCAACTCGGCCCAGATCTTGCGAAAAAACGGATCGATCTTGGAAGGCGGCACGTACTGGACCACTCCGACCGAAATGACCAGGTCCAGCGAAGCCGGTTCGAGGGGGATCTCCGGTAATCCCCCAGAAGGTCCGGGCCGTCGGCACGAGTTCCTTGCACTGCGCGAGGAATTCGGCCGACATGTCGATGCCATGCAGATCCTCCGTACGAAAGTCCTTGAGGTAGAGTCCGACCCCGCAGCCGATATCCAGTACCTTGCTGGACGCATCGAGATGATCCCGGTCGATGCTTCGCACGAAGGCGTGTACCCTTTCGACCGCTGCCACCACATCCGGCGTCCGGGAGAATCCGACGTTCTCCTGGAGCGTCTTGTTCTTGTCGTAACGGGCCCGCCGCCAGTTGTTGATGCGTTTTTTGATGAGGTGATCCTGCCCAAGCAGGATCAGTAAATGGTTGATGGCAAAATTGTTCAGCAGGCGTTTGGCAAGTTGTCTCATATCGCGCGGAGGGCGCGGACCGAAGGCTCCGGTGCCGCGCGAGGGTGGACGTACCGGCGGGAATGTACCGTGCCGCCCGGGGATGTACAGGAGCGCGCCGGTGATGCGCCGATGAAGGTCGCCCGTGTCCTCTTCTCCGGGCTCGGCGGGCACGGCAGCGTGGCGTTCTCGCTGCGGCACGCCGCCGCCGGCGCCTGGTCCCATGCGATGGTGTTCGTCGGCACCGAGCCGCTGCTCGATGCGTATGAGGCCACTTGCCGCTCCGCGGAACTGCCCTTCGCGTACGTCGCGACGCAGCGAGGCCGCCCCCGGGCGCCTGGCCGGCGCTCTACCGCGCCCTCGACAAGCTGCGGCCCGACGCGATCGTGCTGCACAGCGTCAAGACGATCGTGCCTTGCGCCCTCTACGCGCGCCGCCGGCGCATCCCGCTGCTGGCGGTGGAACACCAGAACAATGGCCTGAAGACGCGTTCCGAATGGGCCGCCTCGCGCCTGTTGATGCTGCTGGCCGACCGGGTCGTGGTGCTGACCGACGACTACCGCCAGCAACTGCAGGCGCGCCTGGGCGCCGGCTTCCGCGCCGGCAAGGTGTGCGTGATCCCCAATGGCATCGACACCGAGGCCTACCGGCCGGCGGCTGCCGGCCTGCGCGGCGGCCCGCCCCGGACCATCGGCATGGCTTCGCGCTTCACCGGCATCAAGCGGCACGACCTGCTGCTCGACGCCCTCGTGCTGCTCGCCGCGCGCGACGGTCCCGGGGCCTGGCGCCTCACCCCGGCCGGCGACGGTGAAACCCTCGCGGCGGTGCGCGCGCGCGCCGAGGCACTGGGACTGAAGCAAGCGGTCGACTTCCCCGGCTACCTGGACGAGCAGGCGCTGCAACGCTGGTTCTCTTCGCTCGACGACGTACGTCCATGCGTCCGCGGGAGAAACGCTCAGCACGTCCCTGTTGCAGGCCATGGCCATGGGCTTGCCCATCGTCGGCTCCGACGTGCCCGGCATCGGTAACCTGCTGGCCGCGGGCGGCGGCTGCGGACTGGCCGTGGAGCAGTCGGGCGAGGCTTTCGCGCATGCGCTGTTCGGGATCGCCGATGCCTCCACGCGCGCTGCCGGATTGGGGGAGCGCGCCCGCGAGCACGCGGTGGGCGAGTACAGCCAGGCCGCGATGTTCCAGCGCTACGACACCCTGCTGCGGCGCCTATGCACAAGGTGATCCACCTGTTGCCGTACGACGGGATCGGGGGCGCCGAAGAGGCCGCGCGCTCCATGTCCGGCGCTTCCAGCCCGGGCATCGACTTCCGTGTGCGCTACGTCTTCCCGCGCGCGGCCACCGGCGGCCGGCGTGCGACCTTCAACCCATGGGCCTTGCTGCAGGCGGCCCGGACGGTGCGCCGCGAAGCTCCGGACCTGTTGATCGTGTCGCTGTGGCGCGCGTGCCTGGTCGGCATCCTCGTGCGCCTGCTGCGTCCCCGCACGCGCATGGTGGTGCTGATCCACAACTCGGTCGATGCGCACGCGGCCGACCGCCCGGCCACGCGGGCCGCGATGGCGCTGAGCGAAGCGGTCTGGGCGGATTCGGAGGCATCGATCCGCCTGCGCTTCCGCAAGCCGCCGCGTGCGCCCGTGACGCAGATCCCCTTCCTCACGCGCCGGCTGGATCCGATCGTGCCGGACGCGGCGAGCGCTTCGCCCGCACCGGCCTTCATCTTCTGGGGACGGCTCGCGCCGCAAAAGGACCTGCCGACGGCGCTGCGCCTGTTTCACCGGATCCGGCAGCGGCATCCGCGGGCGACCTTCACGGTCATCGGGCCGGACTCGGGCCAGCGCGCGGCCTTGGAGTCCCTCTGCGCGGACCTCGGCCTGTCGGCGGCCGTCCGCTTCGAAGGCCCGCAGCCGTTCGCCGAAATCCTGCGCCGCGTTCCGGGCCATGCGTTCTACCTGCAGACCAGCCGCTACGAAGGCATGGCCATGTCGGTGGTGGAAGCCATGCAACTGGGGCTGGTGCCGGTGGTGACGCCGGTCGGCGAAGTCAGCGCCTATTGCCGGGCAGGGCACAATGCCGTGATCGTGCGCGAACCCGAAGCCGCGGCGGCGGAAGTCCTGCAACTGCTGGACGACGCGCCGGCTTACCGGAGGCTGCGAGACCACGCGATCGCGACCTGGCAGGCCAAGCCGCTCTACCGCGATGCCGTGATCCTGCAGTGCGAGCGGCTGGTCGGCGTGGAGCCCTTCCGGCCGGGGCCGCCGCGCGACGTGGACTGACGCTTCAACATGGCTTACCTACCCTACTGGCTCCTTTTCCTGTGGCCCGCCTCCATGGCGCTGGCCTCCCAAGAACGGGGCCGCCGCCTTGCATCGGGCATGGCACGGCTCACCGCCGGCTGGTTCTCCTTCGGGGTGGCGCTGATCGCCATGATCGGGCTGCGCGACCGCGTCGGCGGCGACTGGTTCAACTACCCGGCCACCTCGAAGAAGCGGCCGGCATGGAGTTCTCGCAGGTGATTTCGGGCAGCGACCCGGGTTACCGGATCCTGAACTGGGTGGCCGCGGAGGTCGGGGGCGGCATCTACACCGTCAACGTCGTCGCAGCGATCGTGTTCTCGTGCGGACTGGTCGCGTTCTGCCGCAGCCTGCCGCGGCCCGGCGGCTTGCGGCGACGGTCGCCGTGCCCTACCCGGTGATCGTCGTGGCCATGGGCTACTCGCGCCAGGGCATCGCGCTCGGCTTCGCCATGCTCGGCCTGCTGGCGCTGCAGAAGGGATCCGTCACCCGCTTCGCGATCTGGGTCCTCATCGGCGCAACCTTCCACCGCTCGGCGGTGCTGCTGCTGCCCATCGCCGCGCTCACCACGACGCGGAACCGCTTTTTCGTGGTGCTGTGGATCGGCGTGCTCAGCCTGGTCGGCTACCAGGCGCTGGTGGAGCGCGACATGGAAGACCTCTACGCCAACTACATCCAGCGCGAATACCGCTCGCAGGGCGCGCTGATCCGCCTGCTGATGAACGGGGCGGCGGCCGGCCTGTTCCCGGTGCTGCGCAAGCGGCTGCAGCTGGCTCCCGCGCGCGGCTGCTGTGGACCTGGATGTCGCTGCTGTCCCTGCTGCTGCTGGGCGTCTACTTCGTGTTCTCGGGCAGTTCCGCGGCCCCGGACCGCATCGGCCTGTATCTGCTGCCGCTGCAGCTGATGGTGTTCTCGCACCTGCCGCTCGCGCTGCGCGGCAAGGCATCCGCCTGGACGGCGGCGGTGGTGGGTTACTACGCGCTGATCCTGATGGTCTGGCTGAACTTCGCCGCGAACGCGTATGCCTGGCTGCCCTACCGGTTCTACCTGCTGGAAGACGGATTTTGAAGATCCTGCTGTTCGCCAACACCGACTGGTACCTGTTCAACTTCAGGCTGTCGCTGGCTTCGGCGTTGCGCGACGCGGGGCATGACCTGGTGCTGGCCTCCCCGCCCGGCGCGTACGGCGAACGGCTCAGGGCCATGGGATTCACCGGATCGCCGCGCCGATGGAGCGGCGCAGCCTGAACCCGCTGCGCGAACTGTCGCTGGTCTGGTGGCTGCAGCGGCTGATGCGCCGTGAGCGCATCGATCTCGTCCACGGATTCACGATCAAGTGCGCCGTCTACGGCTCCCTCGCCGCACGGCTCGCCGGCGTGCCGGCGCGGGTGAATGCCGTCGCGGGAATGGGGTACGTCTTCACCAGCGGCGACCTGCGCGCCCGGGTGCTTCGGCCGCTGGTACGCGCCCTGCTGCGGCTGGCGCTCAGCGGCGCGTCGGCGCGCCTGATCCTGCAGAACCCCGACGACGTGGCCCTGTTCGCCGCCGCGAGGCTGGTCGACGCCGACAAGGTTCGCCTGATCCCCGGCTCGGGTGTGGATTGCCGGCGCTTCCGCCCGACGGACCGGGCGCCTCCGGGACGGAAGGTCGGCCCCTGCGGGTCGTGCTGCCGGCGCGGCTGCTCTGGGACAAGGGCCTGGCCGAGTACGTGCAGGCGGCGCGGGAGTTGCAGGGCCAGGGGCAGGAGCATCACCTTCCTCATCGCGGGAGAGTCGGATGCCGGCAATCCGGCCGCCGTGCCCGTCGACACGGTCCGCGAATGGGTCGACCGAGGCGTCGTGGAGTGGCTGGGTCACGTCGCGGACATGCCGGCGCTGTTCGCGTCCGTCGACGTCGTCGTCCTCCCGAGCTACCGTGAAGGCCTGCCGAAAGGATTGATCGAAGCCGGCGCCTGCGGGTTGCCGCTGGTCACGACCGACGTGCCGGGTTGCCGGGAGGTCGTCACGGACGGCGTGGACGGCCTGCTGGTTCCGGTGCGGGACGCCTCCGCGCTGGCCCGCGCCATCGCACGCCTGCACGACGATCCCACCCTTCGCTCCCGGCTTGGAGCCGCCGCAGCCTTGCGCGCCCGCGCCGAGTTCGACGAGCGCCTCGTCATCCAGCGCACGCTCGGCGTCTACCGGGAACTCCCGCCCGCAACAACGCCGCGCGCGTCCCTTCACCATGACCCCCGCACCACGCGATGGGCGGCGATCGGTGCCCACGTGGCCCTGGCGCTGCTGATCTCGCTCGTCTTCCAGGTCAACCTGTTCGGCATCGCGCCGCAGCGCTTCTTCGACACGTTCCAGTTGAATGGGCAGGCGCGCGTACTCGGGCCTCTCGTGGCGGCCAATATCGGACTGGACACGGGCGGCGTCCACCTCGGCAAGGTGTACCGCGGCGAACCGGGCGCGCCGCCCGAGGAGCAGGTGAGTGCCCGGGACACGCATGAACTGTTCGATCGCGGAGCGGCCGTGCCGGAGCGGCTCGCCTTCGAGCCGTACCGGCGCAGTTCGGGCTGCAGTCGCTGGCATATTCCGCCCTCCATCGCGCGTTCGGGCTGGACCTGCGGCAGCTCCAGTACATCTCGTCGCTGCTCTTCGCAGCCGCGCTGGTGGCGCTGTGCGCGCTTTATCGCCGCATCTACGACCCGCTGTTCGCGGCCCTCTTCCCCGGTCTGCATCGCGGCTTCCCCTGGATGATCGCGATGGGCAGGAACCTGTACTGGAGTCCCGTGCTGTTCCTGCTGCCCTCGCTCGCGGCGGCCGGCTCTTTCTCGAAACCGGCGGCAAGCGGCGGCTGTTCTGGTACGCGTGCATCGCAGGGGCGATGGCGATCAAGTGCCTCTCGAACTATGAATACATCACGTCCATCACCTTGCTGGCCTGCACCGTGTTCCCCGGTCGGCCCCTTCTTTCGCAGGGATGGAGGTACCCGCCGGCCGGATCTCCGCTCCGCGGCCGGGGTGTTCGCGGCGTGCGTCCTCGGCTTCTGCATCGCCTTTGCAGTGCACGCGCACTCGCGCGGAGCCAGCGTGGTCGACGGCGCCCGGCAGATCTACGAACAGGACATCCAGCGCCGGACGTACGGCGACCCGGCGCGCTTCGCCGACGAGACGGGACGTTCGTTGTCCGCGTCGCCGCTGGCGGTCCTGAAGATCTACACGCTGGAGTGGCCCGACAAGCGCCAGATGATCCTGCCCGGCAAGTTGTTCCCGGCCTTGCTGGTTTTCGCGGTCGCGGGGCTGGCCGTGCGCCTGTGGCGGCGCGATGGCCGGGCCCGCGGGACGTCGCGATGTTCTTCGCGTTCCTCGCGGTCCCTCTGTCGTGGTTCGTCCCGGCCAAGGGACACTCCTTCACCCAGACCCACATCAACTTCGTGCTGTGGTATCTGGGATTCCTGCCTGCACTGATCTACGTTTGCGTCCAGACCGCCCCGGCCTTCACGGGAATGCGGGGCCGCATGGTTTTTCGAGCAAGAGCGAAGAAGGATCTCTAGGGAATGGAGTACCGCAAAGAGATCGACGGCCTGCGGGCCTTGGCGGTAGTTCCCGTCATCCTGTTCCATGCCGGCATCGGGGGATTCACGAGGCTATGTCGGTGTCGACGTCTTCTTCGTGATCTCCGGCTTCCTCATCACCAGCATCATTGCCTCTGACCTTGCGAGGGGGCAATTCTCCTTCGCGGATTTCTACGAACGTCGTGCAAGACGCATCCTGCCAGCCTTGGTGCTGGTGGTGCTGTGTTGCCTGCCTGCCGCGTGGTGGCTGCTCACTCCGGGCGACATGACGGACTTTGCCAAGAGTCTGATGGGCGTAGCCCTGTTCGCTTCCAATGTCGTGTTCTGGCTCCAGAGCGGCTATTTCGATTCCGCCGCGGAAATGAAGCCTCTGCTCCACACCGAGTCTCGCCACAGAGGAGCAGTTCTACATCTTCTTTCCGATCCTGCTCGCGGTGATATGGAAGTTGCGAAGGAACTGGGCGGCCGCCGCGCTGCTGGCGGGAGCGTTCGTCAGCCTGTCGACTGCGCAGTGGGGTGTGACCCACAAGCCTGCGGCCGCATTCTTTCTTCTCCCCACGCGGGCCCGGGAGCTCTCGGTCGGGGCGCTGCTGGCTCTCTTCGTTGCCCAGCGAAGAAGGCTGCTGCCCAATCCGCTCAACGAAGCACTGTCGGCTGCCGCGGTCGGAGCCCTCGCGTACGCAGTCTTCTTCTTCGACAAGACCACGCCATTTCCGGGCTTGCCTGCGATGGTGCCAGTGCTCGCCACCGCCGTGCTCATCGCATGCGCGAACCAGGACACGGTCGTGGGGCGGGCGCTCGGCTGCCGCTGGATGGTCGGCATGGGGCTGGTCAGCTACAGCGCGTACCTGTGGCACCAACCTTTGTTCGCCTTCGCCCGGCACGCCACGCTCGACGAGCCCGCACGGGCCGTTGTCCCGGTGCTGGCAATCCTCTCGTTCGGTCTGGCGTACCTCACATGGCGATTCGTCGAACAGCCCTTTCGCAAGAAGAACTTCATCTCCCGCCGCTTCGTCGTCATCCTGGGCGTCGCTTCGTGCGCCCTGTTTGGCGCTGCAGGCTACGCCGGCCTGAAGAGCGACGGCTTCGTCGCACGCATTCCGAACCACCGCCAGTTCGCCGCGCTGTTCAACAAACACGATCTGTGGAACCGATGCGGCAATGACCTCGACAATCCATGCGTTTTCGGTGCCACCGAAGCGAAGCCCGAAGTTGCAGTGTTCGGCGACAGCCACGCCAACTTCTTTCTTCCGGCCTTCGAGGAACGGGCCCATCAACGGCAGGCGTCGTTCGTGGCGTTGACCAAGGGGGATGCCCTCCGCTGCTTGGCGTCGAGGTGCAGGTTGGTGCACACGCAAAGGGCGTGTGCGAACAGTTCGCGCGCCGGCAGATCGCGTATGCGCAACAACACGGCATCAAGCGGGTCTTCCTCGCCGCACGCTGGAGCGCCTACGCGGACGGTGCCGCCTATCCTCCGCACGGGAAGGAAAGCTACTTCCTCACGGCCCCGGGATTCGAAGCGCTGTCGAAGGAGAATTCAAGCCGGCTCTTTGCTCGCGCGCTGGAGCGCACCGTTGCGGAATACAACCGAATAGGCGCCGAAGTGGTGGTGCTGGCACAGGTGCCGCAACAGCGGTACCACCCGAAATCGGTGTACTACCGGATCTACAACCCGGAAGCGAACGGGACACCGGAAGCGAAGCGCTTTGTGCAGCAGGCGTCCGTCCCCTACGAGCAGCATCTCCAGCTTCAGTCGTTCAGCCGAAACGTCGTCGGTGCGCTGGCCAACTCCGGTCGCTTGAAGTTCGTGAGTTTCGATTCCTCGCTCTGCGGGGAAGGAATCTGCATGATTGGAAATGAAAGCGTTTCCTACTATCGGGACATGGATCACCTGAGTCCCGAAGGCGTCCGGCGGATCGTCGGCGACCTCGCCCCCTATTTCTGAGCGTCGCCTCGCCTAGCGGGCGTCGTAGCGCCCCAGACAGGCCTTCAAGAGGATTTGCAGGACCGCGAGATTCCCGCGGAAGCCCCCGATCTTGGTCGGCACTTCCCCCTTGGGATACCGCCGCACCGTCGGCAATTCCACGCACTTGTAGCCGAGCCGCGGCACCCGGTGCGACAGGTAGGCGAGCAATTCGTAGGTCTGGAACACGTCGCGGAACGGCGCAACGCGCGGGTCCAGCAGCATCCGCCGGCTGTACGCCCGGAATCCCTGCGTCGTATCGGTCCAGCGGAAGCCGGAACTCGCGCTCAGCAGCGGCGCGTGGATGAACCGGATGGCGAGGTCGCGCGCAGGCGGCGTGTTCTCCGCGACCCCGCCGGCGACGAAGCGCGAGGCCTGGACGAAATCCACGCCCGACTTCAGGGCTTCGATGAAGCGCGGAATCGGTTCGGGATCGTCCTTGTCGTTGCCATCGATGGTGACGATGCCCTCGTAGCCCCGGTCGAGCGCGAACGCATACGCGCAGCGCAGTTGCGCGCTGAGCTTGCCGGGACCGGTCTTCACCAGCAGACCGCGGACCCCGAACTGCCGCAGCATGGCAGGCTCGAGCGAGCCGTCGCGGCTCCTCCGTCCACCAGGATGATGTCCGCATGGCCGTCGATGCCGAGGCTGGCCATGCGGGCCAGCAGGTTGCGGATGCGGTCGCCTTCGTTGATCACGGGAATGACGACGCACCACGGGTGGCGCCTGCCCAGCCACACGGGCGTTTCGAAGGTGGGCACTTGCCATGCGGCCCGCTGCGTGGCGGCCCTGTCCGGGTGTCGTCCATCTGGTTTCCGTCAGCCCGCCCGTGCCGTGATGAGCACCACGCCCGCAATCACGAGCAGGATGCCGGCGCCCGTGGTCCAGGGAAGCGGCTCGTTGAACAGCAGGACCGAGAGCGCCGCCACGGCTGCGACGGCGCCGCAGGTCAGGACCGGGTGCGCCACGTTGAGGGGCAGCTTCGCGAGCGCCGCCGCATAGAGGACGAACGCGCAGCCATAGAGGAAGATGCCCAGCCAGAGCGGCCAGTTCGCCAGCGCCGCCAGCGGCTCCGCCAGGCTGGGCAGCTTGCGCGGCGGCGGCGTCATCGCGATCTTCACCAGCACGCTTGCCGACGCGTTGGCCGCGATGCCGAGCAGCAGGATCAGCCACTTCATGCAGCACGCGCGGGCGGTGCCCGGTAAGGTGCGGCGGCCGACAGCGCGCGCTCGATCGCCGCGAGGTGGGGCTCCGACGCGGTCGCGAGCATCTCGATCGTGGCCGGATGCTCCGGCAGGTGGCGCGACAGGGCAGCGGCGAACGCGGCATGGTCGGCGCCGCCGTCGCCGAGCGGCACCAGGTCGGGCTCGCTCAGGTGCACGTGGCCGATCAGCCGCGCACACCGCGCCACCACGTCGGCCGGGTCTTCGCCGTTGATGGCGATGGCGCCGGTGTCCAGCTGCATCCTGATCGACGGGTGGCCGACGCCTTCGACGACGGCGGCGGTTTCCGTGCTTCCGGTCATGAAGTTCGCGCCGTAGTGGGCCGGATTCGGCTCCGGCAGACGATGACGCCTTCCGACGCAGCGACGTCGCCGAGCCTGCGAAAGAACACGATGCCCTGCTCCAGCGCCTCGGCATCGGAGAGCCCGCTGCGATCGCGGTTCCGCGGAGAGCCGAACACCAGGCGCGTGGCCCCGAGCCCCGCGCCGATGCGGCAAACGTGCGACATGTGGTCCAGCAGCGCCTGCTGCACCGCATCGGCGCCGAACACGTTCAATCCCGTGGTGCCGAACAGCAGCGCCTGCATGCCGATGATGCCGATGCCACGCCCCGCCCACGTCGCCCGGACGTTCGCGATCGCCGCGGCATCCGCCGTGGGGGTTGCGGAAAGTACTTGCCCGGTGCGATGTCGATCGCGTCCACCGCGTGCCGGCGCAGCAGGGCCGCGACCTCCTCGTCCTCGTCGGGGTTCCACGCGATATTGGAGATCGACAACCTCATGCGGCCGGCTCCCGCGCGCGCGGCTCGGATTGCGCGTACGCCCGCAACGCCTGCACGGTGTTGCGGACGTCGTACTGGTACGGGCCGCTCGCGCCGAACACCGCCGCGTGCCGGGTGCGCATGTCATAGCGCGCGGGAGTCCCCGGCAAGGCTGGTCGAACGCGCGGCCGAAACCGCGCAGAGCCACGTCGGCGACGCTGATCGGCTCCGCCGTCAGGTGCACCAGCGGCAGCCGGGCCGCCAGCGCCACCTCGATGTCGTACCAGAGGTTGACCATCGGATAGAACTGGAAAACCCCCGGCTTTCGACAAGGTGCAGGTTGTTGTCGTTCAGGAAGTCGAACACGACGTTCTTGCGCAGGCCCGGCCCGACCAGCCCGGGCAGGCGCACGACGAGGTGGTTGGCGAAATGCTCCTGCACGAACTGCTCGAGGCGGCGGCGGTGCAGCCCGTAGGCATGGAGGTCCTTTTCATGGACGGGGCTGTCTTCATCCACCTCGATGGGCCGGGCGAAGACGTCGACCGTGCTCACCAGCACGAAGGTCTTGCAGCGAACGGAGCGCAGGTGCGCGATGAGGGCCTCGATGTTGCGCAGATCCGCCTCGGGTTCGCGATTGGCCAGCCACTTCTGCGCCGGCGCGGCCGCGCACACCACGACGTCGAATTCGCGGCCCGCGATGTCGCCGATGTCGGAAGACCGGAACTGCGCCGCGAAGCGCTTCTGTCGCAGCAGCGTGCTGCCTACGTAGCCGGAGTGGCCGATCAGCGCATCGTTCGTGCCGCCGCTCATTGCAGCGGCTCCGCGTCCAGCTTTTCGAGCACGTCGTAGATGTTGTCGATCTTGCCGCCGAGCACCGAGAAGCAGCCCGGCAGCTGCGCATGGCGCTCGAACAGGATCGGTCGACCGTCGTCGCCCTCGTTCTTGATCATCACGGTCTTCACCTCGAAAAGCGAGTCGACATGCCGCACCTTTGCCAGCGCGGGGAGATACCGCGCGCCGTCGCGAACCATGCGGTCGACGCGGGAGGCCCGCTCGTAGGCCGCCAGTTTCAGGTACGGGTCGGACCCCGGCGCGTCGGTCCAGCTGAAATGGGGGTGTAGCGCACGTGCGAAAGTGTATGCAAGCCGCGCGGGGGAAACGGCATCAGCGAAAAAAGGGTCCGTCCATGACGGTGATCGCGACATCGCGCAGTTCCGGCGGCACCTCCACCAGCGCCATTTCCGTGACCTCGTGCTTCAGGCGCAGGCTGGTGCCGGGGAAATCGCCCCCGTACTGGTTGAGTCCGCTGTAGGTGCAATTGAAGACGTAGCGCGCGGGCAGGACTTCGACGGCGCCCGAGCCCGTTTGCAGGTCGACCGCCGGCCGGCACCCGTCCGCCGGATGCCCGTGGCCGCAACGCCGCAGCGGACCCACACCCCCGCATCGGCAAGGTCCTGCGCGGCGCGGGCGGCGAGGACGCGCGCGTCGAACGCGTATTCCTCGACCCGGTAGACCTCGGCGATCAGGCGCGGCTCGAACAGGTCGTGCAGGCCGGGCTCGGCCCGGCGGTAGGGAGCGCCGATGTCGTTGCAGAAGCGTTCGAACTGCCGGGGCGTCACCTTCGAATTCCGGCGCGCGATGGCGTACAGCTTGGTGAAGTCGCGGCGCACGGCCTGCGGCCAGTCGCGCAGGAACCGCGGCAGGTTGATCCTGCTGCGAAAAGCCGTCGTGAGGCTGCGCGGGTAGTGGTAGCCGTTGTGCACGCGGGCCTGGTTGCCGTAGGAGGCCCGCGTGAGGAGGCGCGGCTCGCGTTCCGGGAGGACCGTCTTCAGCCCGCGCGACCGCGCGAGATAGACCGCCGGGCGGTGCCGTAGAAGCCGCCGCCGATGACCACCGCATCGGGATCCGCCTCCGCCGCGCTCATCCCGGCGTCGGTTCCCGCTCGGACCGCGGCGTGCGGAGCGGGTCCACGTGTTCCACGTTCAGCCTGTCGCGCCGCGTGATGCGTTCGCTCGTGAACTCCCCGCCCACGTGGTACGGCGGCCCTTCGCTGGAGAGGCTCGCCATCTGCAGGATGTACTCGCCGAGCACCAGCAACACGAGCGAGATCAGGAAGAACATGCCCGACTGCTGCAGCGACATGCTGGTCCAGCCCGGCGCGACGTCCTCCTTGAACAACGCGATGGCGACGACGTAGACGGAATAGACGAGATTGGCCACCGCGCCGAAGAGCGAGACCCCCGTCACGATGCGGATCGGCGCCCGGGTGCTGGAGACCAGCAGGCGCATGCCGCGGTCGATGCTGTCGCCCGGCGCTTGCGGCGCACCGAACTCGGCGCGGCGCGGTACTGCAGCTTGGCGCGGGCAAAGCCGCCCGTGGCGGGCAGGTGCCGGTACGTCAGCGCCGGCTGGGGATGCTGCAGGATGAAGTTGACCACCCGCTTGCTCAGGAGCCGGAAGTGCGGCGCCTCCCGGGCGAGATCGATCCCGTTGAAGGAGCGGTACAGCCCGTTGAACGCCGCGAAGGCCGCGCGGTACAGGAAGCCCTGGCGCGGCTTCTGCAGGTTTTCCGCGAAGACGACGTCGGAGCCCGTCACCGCCTTCTCCAGCATCTCGGGGAGGAAGGCGATGTCGTCGAGCAAGGGATCGACCACGGCGACGAAATCGCCGAGCGCGTTTTCCGTGCCGACCCATGAACCCGTGTCGGCGTCGACCTCCTTGGTCAGCGCGTACACCTGCAGGTTCGGCAGGCCTTCCCGGCGCGTCAGCGCCTTCAGCACCGCCACGCTGTCGTCGTCGGAGGCGTTGTCGACCACGATCAGTTCGTAGTCGGAGACCAGCGGCCCGATGCGCGCCGCGGCCGCTTCCTTCCAGGATCGCGTGCAGCTGCTGCGACTGGTTGCGCACGAGGTAGACGACGGAGAGGAAAACGGGGAAAGATGCCATTGTGTGCATTGGGACTCTTACGCCGCCCATCGACCAAGCGGGGCCCATCGTCCCGCGCTCCTCTGAATGTAACTCAACGGGGTCCGGCTATATTCCTTCCATGGCTCAGCGAGGCAGTTCCACACCCATCATCCTGCTTACCGGGGGAGCCGGCTACATCGGAAGCCACACCTTCGTGGCGCTGCGAGCGGCCGGTCTCGAGCCGGTCATCGTCGACAACTTCTCGAATTCCGCGCCGGCCGTGCTCCAGCGCCTGCAGCAACTCACCGGGGCGCCGCCGCTGCTGGAGAAGGGCAGCGTCCTCGACACGGAGTGGCTCGAGCACCTGTTGCGCCGGCACCGGCCCGCGGGCGTGATCCACTTCGCGGGCGACAAGGCCGTCGGCGAGAGCGTGGCGCGCCCGCTGCAGTACTTCCACCGGAACCTCGGCGGCGCCACCAGCCTGCTGCGCGCGATGGAAGCCGTCTACCTCGGGCCGGATTCACCGGGCGCGCCCACGCTCGTGTTCTCCAGCAGCGCCGCCGTCTACGGAAACCCCGCCTCGGTCCCGGTGCGCGAGGACTTCCCGCGCAGCCACGCCAACCCGTACGGGCACACCAAGCTGGTCATCGAGGACATGCTGGAAGCCGTGCGGATGGCGCAACCGGCCTGGCGCATCGCCACGTTGCGCTACTTCAACCCGGTGGGCGCGCATCCGAGCGGCCTGATCGGCGAAGACCCGGCGGGCATCCCGAACAACCTCATGCCCTTCGTCACGCAGGTGGCCGTGGGGGCAAGGCCGTACCTGAGCATCTTCGGTCACGACTACCCGACGCCCGACGGCACCGGTGTGCGCGACTACCTGCACGTGCAGGACTGGCGCGTGGCCACGTGGCGGCCGTGGAGGCATTGCTTCGGGGTGAACCGAGCTTCACGGTCAACCCGGGAACGGGCCGCGGCCACAGCGTGCTGGAACTGGTTCGCGCCTTCGAACAGGCCAGCGGCGGCGCCGTGCCGTACCGGCTCGTCGACCGCCGGCCCGGGGACGTGGCCGAGTGCTATGCCGACGTCACGCTCGCGCGCCGCATCCTGGGATGGGAGGCGCGGCACTCGCTGCTGGAAATGTGCACCGATGCGTGGCGCTGGCAACGCCAGAATCCCCGCGGCTACCTCGGCGCGTAAGCCGCCTCAGCATCCGGCGGCGAGGGGCGCCGGCCGCCACAGTTCGTGGATCTCGGGGGCGCCTTCGGTGTACTTGTCGCCGGTATAGGAGGTATAGCGGCCTACCAGGCTGTAGCCGCACGGAAAGCTGCTCGCCCCCGGCGAAGGATGCCCGGGTCCGGCGGAGTTTGCCGTTGGTGGACGTGAACACCCACGCCCCGGACCGCGTCTCCTGCGCCATGCTGCCGATGATGAGTCCCAGTGCGTTCTGGCCGCCGCGGTACTGGGGGCCGTTGATCAGCAGCGGCGACCCGACGAAGGGCGCATCCAGGATGACGTTCACGCCGGGCGTGTGGCCGGTGAGATTGAGCAGGGGCGTGCCCGCCTGCCAGCCGGCCGAGGCAGCCGACCGGAGGATGTCCGTGGCATAGGCCGCCTTGACGGGATCCAGCCGGATCGCGCCGGACTGGTTCAGGAAGGTGACCGGCTCCGTCTGCCGGGCAAGGCCGCCCTCGATGCGGAACGGAAGGTCCGCGCTTCGATGCAGCATCACGGCGCCCGCCACGACGGCGACGAGGGCGACGGCCGCGGTCACGCCGCGCTGCCGCAGGACTTGCTCCGCCCACAGCGCGACCAGCATCAGCGGCAGCACGATCGCGACGACCGGCAGGATCAGCTTGTTGCCGGGCGCCGTGTTGGTGCCGAAGACGTGGGAGATCGCCACGCCGGCGCCGAACAGCAGCGGCAACAGGACCGCACGCAGCGGGATCGGCGTCGGGTCCCGCCGCGACAACAGCTTCAGGGCCACCACGCCGCCCAGCAGCGTCGCCGGGAACGACGTCACCACGTAGATATTGAACGTGCCGTCCGAGATGTCATGGAAGGACAGTTCGGCGCCCGAAAGCAGCAGCAGCCCGGCCAGCGCGAAGGCCGTGCTCCGCTGCCGGCGCCATGCCACGAAGACGCCCAAGAGCATGACGGCGATCGTGACCTTCTGCGTGAAGAGGAACACCTTCCATGGCGTGACGGCGAGCGTCTTCGCCAGCGCCGCCAGGCTTCCGGTGACCGAATGGTTCGACTCCACCAGCCGGAGGTATTCGACACCGAACACGAATCTCCGGTAAGTCGGCGCCAGTCCACCCGTGAACAGCACGATGAAGGCCACGCCGGCTGCGACGGCGATGGCGACGCCCACGGCCGTGACCCGGAGATAGCGCCAGCGCCCCGGCAGGAAAAGGCACGTGAAGACCAGTGCCGCCAGGACGCCGACGCCGGAGGTCGGCTTTCCGGAGAAGGCCAGGAAGCCGCCGATGCCGATGGCAAGGGCAGCGGCCGCGGACGACCCGGACAACAGCAGGAAGAAGCCTGCCTGCACCACCAGCAGGCCCGCCATCGCCAGCCAGTTGTAGCTGGGACCGACGGTATAGAAATCCTTGTAGAAGAACGCCGTCGCGCCGCACGCCGCAGCCAGCAGGAACAGCCACGCGCTCCCATCGACTTCGAGCTCGATGGAGCGCGCGTAGGTGGCGGCCGCCGCTGCCGCACCCGCCACGCACGCGAGGAGGACGCCCATGCCGATCAACCGGAACACCGGGATGCTGTCGCCGGACAGCGCCCAGACGAAGGTGGTGAAGTACCCTGCCGGGGTCACGAGCCCCGACTGGCTGTCGGGGAACATGGCGATCAGCGTATTGACGGATTCGTCGGTAAGATCGAATCCCTTGCCCGCCAGCGAGAAGAGCCACAGCGCGTGGCCGAGGGCAACGGCCGGGAGCGCTGCCGCGATCAGCGCCCGGGGAAGCCGTCCGGCGAGGGTCCGTATCATTCAGTCTTTCGAGTTCGTCTCGCACGTGGTTGAACCATCGTCGACGGGCTGGCCGATGAATTCTACGATGATGGTCACCGCAGCCGGACCTTCTCCGGCGACGATCCTTTGGAGGGCGAACGTTGAATCCCACGCACATCCCGTTCAACCGGCCTTACATGACGGGCAAGGAACTGTGGAACATCGCCCGGCCCACGGCAACGTCCGCCTTTCGGGCGACGGCCCCTTCACCCGCCAGTGTTCGCGCTGGCTCGAGACACGCACGGGCTCGAAGAAGGCGCTCCTGACGCACTCCTGCACGGCCGCCCCGAAATGTCGGCGATCCTGGCGGACATCCGGCCGGGGGACGAGGTGATCATGCCCTCGTACACCTTCGTCTCCACCGCCAACGCGTTCGTGCTGCGGGGCGCGGTGCCGGTGTTCGTGGACATCCGGCCCGACACGCTGAACCTCGACGAGAGCAAGATCGAAGCGGCCATCACCGCGCGCACGCGGGCCATCGTGCCGGTGCACTATGCCGGCGTCGCGTGCGAGATGGACCCCATCATCGCGCTCGCCGGCAAGCATGGGCTGCTGGTCATCGAAGACGCGGCGCAGGCCCTGCTCGCAACCTACAAGGGGCGCGCGCTGGGCTCCATCGGCGACATGGCGACGCTGTCGTTCCATGAAACCAAGAACATCATTTCCGGCGAAGGCGGCGCGCTCTGGTCAACGGTTCCGCGCTGGCGGAACGCGCGGAGATCATCCGGGAGAAGGGGACGAACCGGTCGCAGTTCTTCCGCGGGCAGGTCGACAAGTACACCGGGTCGACCTCGGCTCCTCCTACCTGCCCAGCGAGCTCATCGCCGCCTTCCTCAGTGCGCAGATGGACGAGGCCGACGACATCACGCGGCGCCGCATGCAGCTCTGGGACACGTACCACGCGGCTTTCGCCGATGCCGAACGGGCGGGCAAGCTGCGCCGGCCGGTGGTGCCGCCGCACTGCGTTCACAACGCCCACATGTACTACCTGCTGCTGCCCAGCCTGGAACAGCGCAGCCGGTTCATTTCGGAGATGGAGAGCGCGGGCATGAGTTGCGTCTTCCACTATGTGCCGTTGCACAGCTCGCCGGCCGGACGCAGCTACGGGCGCGCCTCGGGCGACCTGCAGGTCACGCAGGACCTGGCGGACCGCTGGTTCGATTGCCGCTGTGGGTGGGACTCGAGTCGCGGCAGGAGGAGGTCATCGCGCAGGCCTGCGCGATCGTGGACAGGCTGAACCGCTGACGCGCAACGGCGCTGCAGCCGGAGCGGGAATTCCGTCAGTGCTCGGCGAGCACCGCGATTCCGAAACCGGTTTCCCCGTAGCCGTTGCCGCAGTACAGCATGTAGCGCTCACCACGGTGATCGAAGACGAACGGGTATTCCACCATCTCGGAATCCCATCCTTCGTCCGATACGCCGATGCCTGCGTCCTCGAGCCGCAACGCCCACTCGCGGCCGTCGCGGCTGGTCGCACGGCCGATGCGGTACTTCGTGCCGGTGTCGTCCCGGTAGGAGAACCACATGTCCCAGCCGCCATCCGCGCGCTGCGCGACGGTCGGACGCGAGAAAGCCTGTGCCTCGCCCATGCGGTACGGCACCGCGAGTTCACTGCGGGTCCAGTCGTTCCATCGGCCGATGCAGCCTCCTTGATCACGTGGAGCATGCTGCCGTCACCGGTGTTCCAGCTGATGGTCGAGCCGTACCACATGCGCCAGCCTTCGGCGCAGGGCACCACCCACGGATAGGACAGGCTGATGGGATCGGCTGCGTCGAGCGCCAGCAGCGGGGCCTCGCCGTCGGCGGTGAGAGCGAGGTCGGCACCGACCACCAGACGCCCGATCTGCCCGTACCAGTGGCCGCTCCCGGGCAGGTGCCATCCCATGAAAAGCATGTAGCGCGTGCCGGAGGCTTCGTAGCAGCAGCCTATGCTGACTCCGTGCGAATGAAAGCTGTCCGCCGGCCCGTGCACGAACGCCGGTTCGTCGCAGGTCGCGACGCACGCGAGGCGGACGATGTCGACGTCGACGAAACCTACCGAAGAGCGATTGGCCTCGTCACGACCGCTGAAGAAGACGCGGAAGACGTCGCCCCGCAGGTGCACCGCGAGCGGATTGGCCGCATGGCTTCGAAGCTTTGCATGAACCGGGGGCCGCGTACAACCGACCCAGCTTGCGCCAGCGCATCCTCAGATCTTCCTGAGGCGGCTGCTCGGCACGCGCGCGCGCTCGGTGGCGGGTCCGATGTACACGCCCTCCGGCTCGGCATCCTCGAGCAACAGCGCGCCGGCCCCGATCACGCAGCGCTCCCCGATGCGGATGTGGTCGCGCAACGTGACGTTGACCCCGATGAAGCAGGACTCGCCGATCTCCACGCCGCCGGACACCACGATGTGCGAAGCCAGGAAGCAGTGGTCGTGGATCGTCGAATGGTGGCCGATGTGGTTGCCGCTCCAGAGCGTCACGTTGTTGCCGATCACCACGAAGGGCTGCACCGTGTTGTCTTCGAGGATGAAGCAGTTCTCGCCGATGCGGCCTTCGTTCAGCACGGTGGCGCGCGAGCTCACGTAGCTGGCGATCCCGTAGCCCGCCGCCTTGGCGGCGAGGTACTTCTCGCGCCGCACGGCGTTCAGCTGGTGTAGCTGACCGCGACGAACACATCGTGCGTGGACGGCGGATAGGCCGCCGCCAACTCTTCGAACGCCACGACGGGAAGCCCCCGGAACGTGGTCTCCTTGACGTAAGCCCCGTCCACCGTGAAAGCTTCCACGCGCCTGTCGCTGTCGGTGCGGAAGTAGTGGCCTGCCAGTTCGGCGATGTCGCCTGCTCCGAAGATCACGACGGGTTTCATGACTTCCTTACGAGGATCGTGAATTCATAGAGGCCGTAGTCGTGCAGCAGGGCCACCTGGCGAGAGAAGCGGCGCTTGCACAAGTCGAACAGCCGGCACGGATCGGCATAGTGAAGGTCGGGGCGCATCCGGTCCGGGTCCGAATACGACGTGAGGCAGTTGAAGGCGAAGCCGCGCCGGCTCGTGCGGTGGAGGTCGTCGAGCGTGGCCGCGATGTACGCCTCCCATGTGGGTTCGTCCGCGCCCAAGCGCACGTTGAAGATGCCGCTGGCAATGCCGAAATCCGCGTCTTCGGCCGGCGCCGCCGCCACGGAAAAAGTGGCGTCGGACCCGGGCAAGCGTGCGCGGGCGGCGCGCACCATCTCCTCCGAGACGTCGTAGCCGTTGTAGTGGAAGCCTTCGTGCCGGGGACGGAGAAACTCGAGGAAGGCGCCGTAGCCGCAGCCGAGATCATTGACCGTGAACCGGCCGTCGGCGTCGATGACGCGGGCCAACTGCTCGAAGCGCAGGACCCGGCCCTCGGCACCGTTCCAGTCCACGCCCAGCGGGGTTTCCCCGTGGAGTGCGAGCTTGTCGGAGTAGTAGCTCGCGACCCTGTCGAGCATGCCGCTCCGCTCGCTCATTGCGGCCCCCGCCGGCGGCGGCACGCACCACGCGGTCGAGCCACTCGTGGAGGCTGACGCCTTCGCGCGCAGCCGCGTCGGCCGCCTGCTGGCGGGCGCCGGGCGTGACGCCTTCGAGCTGGCCATAGGCGCGCGTGCGGGCCGTGCCGCCACGACGCCCCTTGTGGGGCACGTCCAGTCCATGTGCGGCCCCTGTGGGGCCACGACGAAGTCGACGAGGTAGAAGCACTGCCCGGGACCCGGTGCAATGCACCTCGTCGATCCCGGCGGGAAGCGATTCCAGTGGCACCGGCTTTGCCACAGCGGGATGTTGGCGATGGCAACCCGCCCGTATTCGGTGCCGCGCAGCCACGGCGCCACGCCCTCGTCCCCGAACACCACGCGACCGCCTGCGCGCGTGACGCGGGCCATCTCCCCGATGGCCCGCGGCATGTCGCCGAACAGGTTGATGCCGCCGAAGTGGAACACCGCATCGAAGAAGCCATCGGCGAACGGGAGTTCCGGGGCGTCGCCGACCGACCAACGCGGCACGCACAGGTGCGCGGGATAGCGTTCGCGCGCGTGCAGCACCATGCGCTTGGCGAGGTCCTGCGCGTAGATCGCACCCTCCGGGCCAACCTGCGCAGCGATCAGTGGAAGGTCTTCGCCCAGTCCGCAGCCGGTGACCAGTACCCGCTGGCCCGGCTGCAGGCGCAGGCGCTCCACCAGCGACGCGCGAAACGCATCTTCCCGTACCGCGAAGGAGGTGAAGAGCCAGTCGAGGAAGTTGCGGTAGATCTCGCTCGCATGCGGCGAGTTGTACATCGCCTGCGTCTGCTTGTCCGACTGCAGGCGGGCATGACCCGCCACGAAGTCGGCGACGCGGGCGCCGTCGCTGGCCAGCCAGGGGATACAGGACACCGTCGGCGCGCCTCAATCCCTCGGGCCCGTCCGCGAGCGGCTCCTTCGTGATGGGACAGACATAGCCATCCGGGTTCGCCGCGCCGGCGGCAGGCAGGCCGGCCATCAGTGGACCCCCAGCCTGGCAGCGCGCTGATCGCGCCAGGCGCGCTCGTCGACCGGCACCTGCGAGGAGTAGCCGAGCAGGCGCTCGAGCGCCGGGCTCAAGTCGGCGCGCGCGCCGAGCGCACGGGGGAAGTCATAGTTCTGCTTGAGGATGGGCGTGGAGTACACGTGGTTGACGCCGCGGCGGACCTGCTGCGAGCCGTTCGAGCCGGCGCGGTGGAACAGCATCGCATCGAAGATGATGGCCGACCCGGCCGGGGCGGCGGCGGTCAACCGGTGCTTCGAAATGTAGGCTGTCGACGGGAGGACCTCCGTCTTGTGCGTGAACGGCAGCACCTGCGTCCCGCCCGTTGCCTCGGAGAACGCGTCCAGCGTGACGAGGCAGGAGATGGCGAGCGGCCGCGTGATCACGTAGTTCTGGTAGGGCAGGTCGCGGTGCCACGCAGCCTGATGGTGGGCGTCGGACGGCCGGTTGATGATCGCGTTCTGCACGTTCAGGATGAACCACTCCCCCAGCACCCGCTGCATCAGCGCGAGCACGCGCGGATGCGCGGCCATCCGGGTGAACTCGAAGTCGTACAGCAGGGGCGCGCGGGCGACGTCGCGGTCGCCGATCGCGGCCAGCCGCTGCTGCCCGAAGCCGGCCTCCCGGCGGGCGTACACCGCGTCCACGCGCCGCCGCCATTCCTGCAGTTCGTCCTCTCCATACAGGCCGGGCATCACCGTGAAGCCACGGAGGGCGAGTTCCTCGGCGTGGCAGTCGACCTCGTCCCCAGAGTCAGCTGGTTCACCCGCCCATAGGCGTGTTCCCCGGATTTGCTTTCGGTGTTCATGGGTTGATCTCGCGCGGCGGATGGGTGCGGGACTGTCCGTGGATGTCCCTGACGATGGTATAGGGGCGCTGCTTGGTTTCGGAAAACACCTTGGACAGGTAGATCCCGATGATGCCCACGAACGAGATCATGAGCCCGCCCAGCACCCACACCGAGACCATCACCGACGTCCAGCCGTCGACGGCCTCGGAATAGAGGATGCGGAACACGACGAGCTTGAGCGCATAGAGCATCGCGACGGTGAACAGCACGGTGCCGACGTAGAAGATCAGCCGCAGCGGAGCCTCGCTGAACGAGGTGATCGCGTTCACCGCATGCGTGAACTTGTGCCGCAGGCTGTAGGTGGTCGCGCTGGTCGCGTGCTTCTTCACGACATGCTCGACCTGCCGGAAGCCGGTCGTCACCCACAGGCAGGAGATCACCAGTTCCCGCTCGCGGTACCGCAGCAGCGCATCGACGTAGCGCCGGCTCATCAGGCGCGCCGTGACGATGTTGCGCGGATGATCGATCTTGGTGAGCCAGTTGAAGACGGTGTAGTACACCTCGCCGCTCCAGCGTTCGAACCAGCTGCCCTTGCGCGCCTCCCGGCGGCCGTAGACCACGTCGGCCTTCCGGTCCTCCATCGACCTGGCAAAGGGGAGCAGCAGCCATTCGGGCTCCTCCTCGAGGTCGCTGTCGATGAGGAAGATGCGCTCGCCGCGGGCATGTTCGAGGCCCGTCATCATCGCCTTGTGGTGCCCGAAATTGCGCGAGAGGTCCACCACCACCACGTTCGGATCGGTCTCCGCCAGCTTCACGGCGACGTCCGGGCTGTCGTCCGGCGAGCCGTCGTTCACGAGCACGATTTCGTAGTCGTCCCCGGCAAGTTCCCGGGCCACCTTCGTGCAGCGGGCGTGGAACTCCGGGATGTACCGTGCCGAGCGGTAGAGGGTGGCGACGATCGAGAGTTTCATGCTGCGGCGAACTTCATGTACCGGGGTGCATCGCGCCCGCAATTGAACAGCAGGTCCACCACGCTCACGCCGTGCACGAACTCTCCCCAGAGCTGCGGGTAGCCCGGATACCCGGCGTAGTCGAACCAGTCAATTCGATGCCGAGCGCATCGAAGCACCGCGGCTCGATGTAGTCGCGCGCGGACGGCCCGGACACGTACTCGGTGCCGCCCAGCTCGCTGCACAGGTGCGCCAGCCGCTCCGTCTTGCCTTCGACGAGCACGTGGTCGCTCGAGCGTCCGATGCGGGTCGGAATCTCCAGATAGGCGCAGACCTGCTCGAGAAAACGCTGATTGAGCTGCGAAAGGTGCGTGTGGGCCTCGGCGTACAAGGGTTCCAGCCACGCCGCGATCTCCGCGAAGTGCGGCGCGCGGCGGTAGTTCTGCGCCGGGCCTTCCAGTGGGAGGCGGCCCAATCCACGCCGTCGATCTCCGTCTCGCTGATCTTCTGGAAGTACTTGCCGCGGACCTTCACCGGGACGGTGAGCCACTGCACGCCCGCCGGGGTCTTGATCTGGTTGCGATTGCGCCAGTCGCGACGCGTGTACTGCATGTCGTCGTAGAGGATGAATTCATCGACGGAAGCGATCAGGTCGAAGTACCCTTTCCGGGGAATGTAGTTCGACTGGACGATGGCGATCTTCTTGCCCACGGCGTCTCAGGAGATGGGGCTTGCGTGGCAAGTCCGCAGGGCAGGCGGCACGAAGTCCGCCCCTCCCACAAACCCACTCGAACAATGCATGGCCCGCCCTCGACAGTAGAGCGGCGGATGATAGCCGAAGAAGGTTTTGCTTCCACCCTTCGGCTGCCGCGCGAGGGCTTACCGTGCGATGGTTGGCAGCGCCTCGGCCGGGACCAGCAGCCGCGCGGCCGAGGGCGCGAAATACGAAGGCACCGTCAGGAGCCGGATGCCGCCCCGCGCATACCGGACGCGCCACGTCTTGCCGTCCTCGCCCTGCGGGACGGGAAACGCGTGATAGCCGCGCGGCCGCCCGTTCAGCCAGAAGACCGTGCGGTTCTGGCTGTCCTGCACCTCTCCGTGCTCCCCTCCGAACAAGCCGATGGTGGAAGTGCCCCCGGGCACGTGGAAGTAGGCTGTCCAGTGCTCGTGCCCCTCGTTCATCGGCGTGACGCTCGTGGAGGGGACGACAAAGGGCAGGGGGTCAGCGAACTCGACCTGCGCAGCCGCCGTCCCGCTATCGACGGCCACCCGGTAAAGGCCCGCAGCACCGGCCCGGAGGCGCAATGCGTGGACGGCGCCGTCCGCGGGCGCCGAGGATTGCGCGGCGAGCGTCTCGTTCTCCCCGGTTTCGCTGGGACCGCCGACCTTCCACGCCTCGATCCGGATTCGGTCGACGGGCGCACTGGAACCGGAGCGCTGCGCGGACACGCTCAGCTCGATATCCGAGGGCGCGTCCGCGATGTGCGCCAGGAAGGTCTGGACACCCCGTGCCGGCCCCATGCCGCCGGCCTCGGCCTCCGTGCGGCCCGGGCCGGGCGCGCGCACCAGTTGTTCGCTGAACGCCACGGCCGCGAAGGTCGCGGCGGCGGGAGGATGGTGCAGGACACCCTCGCTCACCATCGCGGCAAGCTCGTCGCGGTCGAACGGCCGCGACGACTTCCGAGGGTTCTTGCCTTCCGGAATGTTCCACGCCGCCTCCGCGGGCACGCTCACGGACTTGTCCCGCAATGGCAGGTCGCGGTACAGCGCCTTGGCGTGCACCAGCATCGTCTGGCGCATCCGGTACGCATGCCGGATCAGCGCCTCGAATGCGGCCTGCCGCTCCAGGCCGCCGGCTCTCGCGTAGCGCTGGTACAGCACCACGTAGTGCGCATACTCGACCAGCTCATCCGGGCGCCCCTGCACGTCGGCGGCACGGCCGGCAAGCTCCCTCGCCCGGGCCAGCGCGCGGAACATGCGGCCGACCGGTCGTCGACACCGAGGTGCGGACTGGACCCATCGAGCTGCGCGTAGAACTCCCGCATCGGCTCCTGGCGGGGCCGAAGGCGCGCGCGAGGAAGTCGTCCACCAGCTCGGGGACCCGCTGGGCCTGGCGCACATCCCAGAGCAGCCGGCTCGCGATGTAGTACCCGAGCCCGTTGGGACCCCAGTTGTCGCTGGACTCGGCCGACATGAAACGGGCGCCTCGCGCGTGGAAGCCCGGGATGGTCCGGGACAGGTAGGCGAGGTTGGCGCCGCGCGACTGCGCGGGCTGGTCGCGGTCCCATGTGTTGACCGCGTAGTACTCCCGCACGCCCAGCACGGCGCCCTGCCGGCCCCAGCCGTCCATGATCTCTTCGACCGTCTGGTCGCCATGCAGGAAGGCGGTGGCCACGCTCACCACCACGTTCGGCGCGATCCGCACGGAGGGAGCCGGCGAATGGTGGTTGTATGCGTACAGGCCCACCAGCTTGCCGGGCGACTCGGCGCCTACCGCTGCCGCCACCTCATTGGCCAGAATCGCCACGCGATCGCTGATGGAGCCCAGCGCCCTGCACTTCTCGCACTCGCACCAGCCGCCACCGTCGCTGGGATCGACAGAGACGCTCGCAAGGGCCGGCCTCTTGCGCAGCTTCTCCACCCGGTAGGCCACCACCAGCCGCCGCAGCTCTTCGTTCCCGATGCACAGCTTGGCCTCCTTGCCCGGCTTCCTGCGGCCGTCGATGAGCGGGTAGTACTCGGGATGCCGCTCGAATTCCGCCTGCAGCGCCAGGATGATCTCGCCATAGGCGTGGCCGGTCTGCAGGTCGACGCCGCCGGCGGTGCGGTTGCGCGCGGTCCACTCCTGGTACGGCGCGGCAGCGTAGTCCCGGCACCATGCCCGTACCAGATGCGGCGCGAGCGGTAGCTGGGCGTCTCGTCGGCCTCGATGCTGGCGGAGAGGTCCGGACGGTGCGGCACGACCTCCCAGCGTGGGCCGGGAAAGAACTGGCGGTACCCGAGCCGGTACAGAAAATCCCAGACACCGTGCTCCACGGCCGTCTCGCTGGCGCCGAGGATGAGTGCGCCGCCGCTGCGCGTTTGCAGGAAGTAGCGCTCCGCCGCCAGCGGATCCGGGATCGACAGTCCGGCGGGCGGCTGCAAGCCCCGGAAGCTGCTCGCGACGCCCACGGCGATGCCCGGCTGCCGTCGCCGACCCTCACCTCGAAGCGCACACCTGCGATGCGGCCGAGGTAGGAGGCAAGATCGTCAGCGGCGCGCCGCACCCTCGGCGTGGCGTCCGGCGCGACGACGACCGGAACCAGGCTCGTCCCGCCGGCCGCCAGCTGGAGCAACTGGGGTTCGGCCAGACGGATCCCGAAAGCAGGAGGGCTAGCCAGGTCAGGCGCTGCATGGCGGCATTCTCCACCCGCGCGTGCGAGCGCAATGCGTCATCGCAGCAACGCCGGGCCGTCCCGCCGCCGTGCGAACTTGAGCTTTCCGGCGCATCTGGCTATGGTCGAGCCAGAGGTGGAGCATGGACCTGAGACCCTGCGGATGCGGCAGGCACAACTACACGCGGGTTCACCGAAGCTGGTGGACCCGGCTTTTCATCGGTCGCCGGCAATACTGGTGCGCCCAATGCGGCCGCACCCTCCTGCTCGGGTCGCTGCCGACTTTCGCCCCGCAGGCCGTGCAAAAGGCCGGGGCACGGCATGCGCGCAAGCGTTGAAGGCGCACCTCACCGCGATCGCGCCACGGCACTGGAAAACCTGAGGGCCGACCTGGCCTGAGCCGCGAAGCGGCCCGGCTACACTCGCGCGCATCTTGCCCAGTTCAAACGGACCCCGCTGGAAGAACCCCCGGGTCGCACTCACGGGCCTGGGCCTCGCCTTCTGGCTGTACTGCGCTTTCCTGAGGCAGGTGGTCGGGCCCCTGAACCCGGACGAGGTCTACTTCACCCACATCCTCTGGCTGGTCAACCAGGGGCAAGCGGCAGTACGTCGAGTTCTCCAGCGGCCACCTGCCCGCCTACTTCCTGCTCCTCGAACCGCTGGTCCGGTCCATCTCGACGGCGCCGACGGACCTTTCTTTCGTCTGGGGAGTTCGCGCGTTATCCGCGGCGGTCATCGCGGCGTACCGGCGCTTGCATGGACGCTCGGGCGCGGCGCGGGGCCGCTGGCGCGGTTCCGGCAGGCTGGGCGCGGCCGCGCTGCTGCTGGTGTTCGTGGTGCTTGCCCGCATGGTGGAGATTCGCTCCGACACGCTCGGGCTGCTGCTGATGAACGCGGCGTGGGCGCTGCTGCTGGGGGGCCGGTCCGTGCGCCGTCTCGTCGCCGCCGCGGTGCTCGGTGGACTGGCCCTCCTGTTTTCGGCGCGCGCTCCCGGCATGGTCGGCGTGTTCGGCCTGCTGCTGCTTTACCTGACGGTCCACGCCCGCCACTGGGCGGCCGTCCGGGCCTTGTTGCTGGTCGCCGGCGGCTTCGTCGCGGCGGGCGCGCTGGTCTACCCGGGCTGCTCCGGAATGGGTCACGCTCGTCATACGTTCCTGCTTCATGGACCCCGTGCAGGTGACCCGCCCGGCCATGACCCCGGCCACGCGCTTCTTCCAGCCGGCGCGCATCCCGCTCACGCTGCTGATCGCGGGCGGCCTGCTCGCGGGGCTGCGGCTGATGCGAACCCCCATCGCGAACGCGGCGTGATCGTCGCGGTGGCGTGCGGGGGACAGATCCTGATGATCGTGCTGGATCCCCTGCCCTTCGAATACGTCTATGGCTGGGCGGCCGTGCCGGTGGTCTTCGGCCTGGTGAGCGTCTCCGCCCGCTGGGCCTCCGCGATACCCGCCGCGTTTGCGGCCGCGCTGCTGGCGGGAGCGGCGGGCTACGCGCTCAAGGGGGAGTCACCGCCGAACGTCTCGCTGTTCCACCTCACCCTCGACGCTGCCCTGCGCGAGGAAGACCTTGCCCGGCTTGCGGCGCCCGAACTGGTGAGCCTGATCGTCACCGACAGGGGGCAGCGGAACCTCACCGGACAACTGCGGGTGCGATCCGAGGTCTGCCGCCGGCTGGGAGGCAAGATCCTCGCGACCTTCGACACCAACCCGGTGTGCCTGCACGATGCGTTCTTCCATTGGGCGGGGGTCCGCTGGCCGCCGCTGGTCCAGGGCGATGTGAGGACGCCGGAAGCGCCGTCCTCCGAAGCATTCGGGCGCGAGCTGATCGGCGCCGGCCCGAGCGTCTTCATCTGGGCCCACCGGTGGGAAAGCCCGCGTCCGGTGCTTCCCACCACGCGCCGCATGCTCGAATGCTGCTACGACATCCACGACGGATTCGCATTGAAAAAGGCCGCTCGGTGAGAATCACCGAGCGGCCTTCGAATGGTGGTGGAGCTGGCGGGAATTGAACCCGCGTCCGCAAGCCTTCTACGAACAGTTCTACATGTTTAGTGATCTGATTTGATTCTCGCCAGCCAGATCGCGCAGTCACACGCTATCAAGCCGGCCAGCACCCTATTTTCTCGCCCTGACCCAAGGTACCCGGATCGGGGCCAGCCAATGTAGATTACCTTGCAGCTGTCAGGTTACCCCTTCAGCCCGGCCCATCGGCCAACCGTTGCAAGGCTCACGCGCAATTAAGCGGCGAGGGCGTACGAGTTATCGTTCGCAGTTGGTTTGTTTCAGTTGGATTTACGAGGTAGCTGAGCCTCGACATGCCCTGCTGCGTGTCCGAACCCACGTCGAAACCGGTGCAGCCCCAGAAACACGTATCTTACGCCACCCGCGCGTTTTTCAAGGGCCTCGCTTCCGGTGTCCCCATTCCGCCTCGTCCTCCTCCTGCTCGCCCTCCTCGCGCTCGCCTGCGCTTCAGCCGCCATCCTGCTGGCCTCCCAAGCCGGCGCGCAGGCTTTCCGTGGCGCTGGTCGAAGCCGGTGGGCGACTCGGGAGCCACCAGGCGACCGGCCGGGTGCAGGCGATCCTCGTGCTGGGCGGGCGCACCGCGCGCGTCCACGATGCCGCCAGGCTCCACCGAGCCACGGGCCTCCCGATCCTGATCAGCGGGAAAGGCACGGGCGACAGCGGCTTTCGCGCCGAGTCCCAGAAGATGCAGGACATCCTGCGCAAGCAGTACGGGATCGAGGCGAGCGGCATCGAGACCGAGTCGGTGAACACGCAGGAGAACGCCGCTTTCTCCTGGTGCCAATGGGGGCGCCAGGGCATCCGGCACGTGCTGCTGGTGACCGACGTGCGCCACATGCTGCGGGCGCGCACGGCGTTCAGCCTGGCGGGGTTCGACGTGGTCCCGGCGCCGGCGCAGCAGGCGTTGCCGGAGAACGCCCCGCTGACGCTGCAGGACTGGCGGCCGGGCCGTGCGGGATTCAAGGCGGCGACGCCCGCGCTGATGGAGATCGGCGGTGCCGCCGCCCTCGTGATGGCCAGAGTGCTGGACGGCGCCCCGGCTTGCGCTAAGGCCGGAAGTTCAGCAGGCCCAGCAACGCCAGCGGCGTATCGATCCGCGTATCCGCCCCCCACTCATTGACATCCGTCGCGCCCATGTAGCCATAGGTGGCCGCCACGGTCGGCATGCCGGCTGCGCGCCCCGCCTGCACGTCGCGCACGTCGTCGCCGACGTAGATGCACTCGATCGGCTTCACGCCCACCGGCGGGCTGCCTCGAACAGCGGCGCCGGGTGCGGCTTCGCATGCGGGGTCGAGTCGCCGCCGACGACCGCACGGGCCGACGCGAACAGCGGCATGCCCTTGGTCAGCGGCGCCGCGAAGCGCATCGACTTGTTGGTCACCACGCCCCAGGCCACGTCGTGCTGCACCAGCGAGGCGATGAGCTGGGCCACGCCTTCGAAGACGTACGTGCGCTCGGTCATGCAGCGCTCGTAGTTGCGGAAGAACTCCTCGCGCATGTCGGCGAAGTCGGGGTGGTCCGGCTTCATGCCGAAGGCCACGCCCAGCATGCCGCGGGCGCCGGCGCCCGCCATCGGGCGGTACAGCTCGTAGGGCAGCGACGGCAGGCCGCGGTCGGTGCGCATCTTGTCGGCGGCGGCGCCCGGGTCGGGGGCGCTGTCGATCAGGGTGCCGTCCAGGTCGAACAGCACCGCCTTGACTTCGGGGAACATCACGGGCGCCTGGCCGCGGCCGTAGTTGACGCTGGTGTCGGTCGACATCCAGTAGCGCCGGGTGAAGGGGTTGTATTCCATGCCGCGCGTCTGCTCCAGCTGCAGGCCGGCCATGCGGCACCAGCCGGCGAGTTCGCTCGGCTTGATGAACTTGAGGTATTCGTGCGTGCCGCGCGGCAGCAGGTCGAGCACGTACTCGGCGCCGACGATGGCGAACAGGAAGCTCTTCGGGTTGCGGTTGATCGTCGAGAAGAAGACCCAGCCGCCCGGCTTCACCAGCTGGGCGCACGCGCGCACGATCGAAGCCTGGTCGGGCACGTGTTCCAGCATCTCCATGCAGGTCACGACATCGAAGCCGGCGGGCTCTTCGGCCGCCAGCGCCTCCGCGCTGATCTCGCGGTATTCGACGTTCTGCGTGCCCGCCTCGAGCGCGTGCAGCTGCGCCACGCGCAGCGCCTTGCGCGAGAGGTCGGCGCCGACCACGGTGGCGCCGCGGCGGGCCATGCTGTCCGTGAGGATGCCGCCGCCGCAGCCGATGTCGACCACCCGCTTGCCCTTCAGGACGGCCTGGCTGTCGATCCAGTTCAGGCGCAGCGGGTTGATCTGGTGCAGCGGCGCGAATTCGCTGTCGGGGTCCCACCAGCGATGCGCCAGTTCGGAGAACTTGGCGATCTCCGCGGGATCGACGTTGTCTGTTGCTGTCATGTTCAAGTTTCTTGGCTGGCCTATTGTCGATGGCTCAGCCGGTCACCAGATGCAAAAAGGCCCCGCTGGGCGGGGCCTTTCGTGCAGCTTTTCGCGCTGGTGTATCAGCGGTTGGCGCGGGTACCGACCACTTCGATTTCCACGCGACGGTTCTTCGCGCGGCCTTCGGAGGTGCGGTTGTCGGCGACGGGCTGCTTCTCGCCCTTGCCTTCGGTGTACACGCGGTTGCGCTCGATGCCCTTGGAGACCGTAGTAGGCCTTCACGGCTTCGGAACGACGCACGGACAGGCGCTGGTTGTACGCATCGGTGCCCACGCTGTCGGTGTGGCCGACGGCGATGATCACTTCCAGGCTGATGCCCGGATCTTGCTGACCAGTCGTCGAGCTTGGCGCGGCCTTCCGGCTTCAGGACGGACTTGTCGAAGTCGAAGAAGGCGTCAGCGGCGTACGTGACCTTGCTGGCGACCGGGGAGCCGGGGGCGCGGCGGGAGCCGGGGCCGGGGCCGGGCGGGCAACCGGGGGCGGCGGCACGACGGCGGGGGCCGGGGCGGGGGCAGCGGCACGCACCAGGGCGCCGTCGCAGCCGACGGCGGCGGTGGCCGGCGTCCAGTTGGCATCGCGCCAGCAGAGTTCGTTGGTGCCGTTGCGCCACACGTACTCGCCAGTGCCGTTCACCCAGTTGTCGACACGGGTGCCACCATCGGCAGCCATCACACGGGTCTGGGCACCAGCCGCGGTAGCCAGCGCAGCGGTGGCAAACATCAGCGCCACTTTATTCAGTTTCTTCATGGTTCTCCTCTTGGGGAAAAAGCCGCAGCTGCGCTGCGTCAAGACTACGTCTTAGGTGACCAATTCACCGAATACGTCCGGGTCATTGTGCCACAGGCACTTACACAATCAATTGGTGGCCCAGCGGGGAACCGTAGGACAAAACCTCAAGACCGGCTTGTTGTTGCCGCTTCGCCACAGCCCGGCGGCAACGTAAAATGACCGGCTCCGCGCCTGCGACAGCTCCCTCCGAATGACCTCCTTCGCCAAAGAAACCCTGCCCGTCAGCCTCGAAGAGGAGATGCGGCGCAGTTACCTCGACTACGCGATGAGCGTCATCGTGGGCCGGGCCCTGCCGGACGCGCGCGACGGACTCAAGCCGGTGCACCGGCGCGTGCTGTACGCGATGCACGAGCTCAACAACGACTGGAACCGGCCGTACAAGAAGTCGGCCCGTATCGTCGGCGACGTGATCGGCAAGTATCACCCGCACGGCGACCAGTCGGTGTACGACACCATCGTCCGGCTGGCGCAGGACTTCTCCATGCGCCACATGCTGGTGGACGGGCAAGGCAACTTCGGTTCGGTCGACGGCGACGCGGCCGCGGCCATGCGGTACACCGAAATCCGCCTGTCGAAGCTGGCGCACGAGATGCTGGCCGACATCGACAAGGAAACGGTCGACTTCGGGCCCAACTACGACGGCAGCGAGCGCGAGCCGCTGGTGCTGCCCTCGAAGCTGCCGAACCTGCTGGTCAACGGCTCGGGCGGCATCGCGGTGGGCATGGCCACCAACATCCCGCCGCACAACCTCAACGAGGTGGTGGATGCGTGCCTGCACATGCTGCGCAACCCGGAAGCGACCATCGACGAGCTGATGGAGATCATCCCGGCGCCCGACTTCCCCACCGGCGGCATCATCTACGGCATCTCGGGCGTGAAGGAAGGCTACCGCACCGGCCGCGGCCGCGTGGTCATGCGCGCCAAGTGCCACTTCGAGGAGATCGACCGGGGCCAGCGCACCGCGATCATCGTCGACGAGATCCCCTACCAGGTCAACAAGAAGACGCTGCAGGAGCGCATGGCCGAGCTGGTCCACGAGAAGAAGCTCGAGGGCATCAGCCACATCCAGGACGAGAGCGACAAGTCGGGCATGCGCCTGGTCATCGAGCTCAAGCGCGGCGAAGTGCCCGAAGTGGTGCTGAACAACCTGTACAAGCAGACGCAGCTGCAGGACACCTTCGGCATCAACATGGTGGCGCTGATCGACGGGCAGCCGCGCCTGTGCAACCTGAAGATGCTGGTCGAGGTCTTCCTGCAGCACCGCCGCGAGGTGGTCACGCGCAGGACGGTGTTCAACCTGCGCAAGGCCCGCGAGCGCGGCCACGTGCTCGAAGGCCTGGCGGTGGCGCTGGCCAACATCGACGAGTTCATCCGCATCATCCGCGAGTCGCCCACGCCGCCGGTGGCCAAGGCCGAACTGATGACGCGCAGCTGGGATTCGGCGCTGGTGCGCGAGATGCTCACGCGCGCCAAGGAAGACGGCACGGTCATCAACGCCGACGACTACCGGCCCGAAGGCCTCGACCGCGGCTACGGCATGGGCGGCGACGGCCTCTATCGGCTGTCGGACACGCAGGCCCGGGAAATCCTGCAGATGCGCCTGCAGCGCCTGACCGGCCCGGAGCAGGACAAGATCGTCGCCGAATACAAGGAGGTGATGGCCGAGATCGACGACCTGCTGGACATCCTGTCCAAGCCGCAGCGCGTGTCGGCGATCATCACGGAAGAACTCACCGCTATCCGCACCGAGTTCGGCCAGACCAAGCTGGGCGCCCGCCGTTCCGAGATCGAGCACAACGCGCAGGACCTCGCCACCGAAGACCTGATCACGCCCACCGACATGGTGGTGACGCTCTCGCACCTGGGCTACATCAAGAGCCAGCCGCTCGGCGAATACCGCGCCCAGAAGCGCGGCGGCCGCGGCAAGCAGGCGACGCAGACCAAGGAAGACGACTGGATCGACCAGCTCTTCATCGCCAACACGCACGACTGGATCCTGTGTTTCTCCAACCGCGGCCGCATGTACTGGCTGAAGGTCTGGGAAGTGCCGGCGGGTTCGCGCGGTTCGCGCGGCCGCCCCATCGTCAACATGTTCCCGCTGCAAGAGGGCGAGAAGATCAACGTGGTGCTGCCGCTCACCGGCGCCGCCCGCAGCTTCCCGGCCGACCGCTACATCTTCATGGCGACCAGCATGGGCACCGTGAAGAAGACGGCGCTCGATGAATTCTCGAACCCGCGCAAGGGCGGCCTCATCGCCGTCAACCTCGACGAAGGCGACTACCTGATCGGCGCCGCGCTCACCGACCGACCAGCCAGCACGACGTGATGCTGTTCTCCGACGGCGGCAAGGCCGTGCGCTTCCACGAGGAAGACGTCCGTCCGCTGGGCCGCACCACGCGCGGCGTGCGCGGCATGTCGCTGGATGCGGGCCAGAGCGTCATCGCCATGCTGGTGGCCGAAGACGAGCAGCAGAGCGTGCTGACCGCCACCGAGAACGGCTACGGCAAGCGCACGCCGATCGGCGAGTACACGCGCCATGGCCGGGGCACCAAGGGCATGATCGCGATCCAGCAGAGCGAGCGCAACGGCAAGGTCGTCGCCGCCACCCCGGTGCACGCCGATGACGAGATCATGCTGATCACCGACCGTGGCGTCTGGTGCGCACCCGCGTCAGCGAGATCCGCGAGCTGGGTCGCGCCACGCAGGGCGTGACGCTGATCGGCCCGGACGAAGGGTCCAAGCTCAGCGGCCTGCAGCGCATCGTCGAGAACGATGCGGCGGTGCCGGAGGGCGAAGACGGAGAAGCGCCGGCGGCCGAAGACGACACGCCGGCGGCCTGACCGGCTGTCATCCCGGGCCCGGAGGCTGTCATCCCGGGGCCGGAGGCTGTCATCCCGGGCTCGACCCGGGATCCATGACCGCGCGCCGCCGTGGATGCCGGGTCAGGCCCGGCATGACAGGGTTTGCACGACAGCATTTCCAAGGAAGCGGCCCCCTCGTCCGCTATAGTTACGTCTCTGAACCATTGGGCCCGCGGCGCCGGGCCCAATCCTTTCTCCCCACCTGTTTCGCATGGCCAAGACCCTCTCCGAGCTTCGCACCAGCATCGACGCGGTCGACCGCGAACTGCTGGCGCTGCTCAATCGGCGCGCCGCCCTCGGCCAACGAGGTCGGCGAACTCAAGCGCGCCGAAGGTTCACCCGTGTTCCGCCCGGAGCGCGAGGCGCAGGTGATCAACGGGCTGCAGGAAGCCAACGCGGGCCCGCTCAAGGCCAACAACGTCGCCAACATCTGGCGCGAGGTGATGTCGGCCTGCCGCGCGCTCGAAGCGCCGCAGCGCGTGGCCTACCTCGGCCCCGCCGGCACCTTCAGCGAACAGGCGGCGCTGCAGTTCTTCGGCTCCAGCATCGAGCACGTGCCCTGCGTCAGCATCGACGAGGTGTTCCGCGCCACCGCCGGCGGCAGCGCGCAGTTCGGCGTCGTGCCGGTGGAGAACTCCACCGAAGGCGTGGTGGCCCGCTCGCTCGACCTGTTCCTCAACACGCCGCTGCACATCGTGGGCGAAACCAGCCTGCTGGTGCGCCACAACCTGCTGCGCAAGTCGAATTCGCTGGAAGGCATCGAGGTCGTGCTGGCCCACCCGCAGGCGCTGGCGCAGTGCCGGGGCTGGCTCAACGCGCACCTGCCCGACGTCGAGCGGCGCGCCGTCTCCAGCAATGCCGAGGGCGCGCGCCTCGCGTCCGAGAACCCGGCGTGGGCCGGCATCGCCAGCGACCGGGCCGCCACCCAGTTCGGCCTGCACATCGCCGCCCATGCGATCCAGACGACGCCTTCAACCGCACGCGCTTCGCCATCGTCTGCCTGCCGCAGACGCTGCAGGCGCCGGAAGCCTCGGGCAAGGACTGCGTCAGCCTGATCGTCTCGGTGCCGAACCGCCCGGGCGCGGTGCACGACATCCTGGTGCCGCTCAAGCAGCACGGCGTCTCCATGACCCGCTTCGAGTCGCGCCCGGCACGCTCGGGCCAGTGGGAATACTATTTCTACATCGACCTGCAGGGCCACCCCGCGCAGCCGGCCATGCGCGCCGCGCTCGCGGACCTGCAGGCGCTCTGCGCCTTCTACAAGGTGCTGGGCACCTACCCCCTCGGAGAGTAAAGAGTACCAATGGCCGCGATGTTCGAGCAGCTGGGATTGATCGGGTGCGGCCTGATGGGCGGGTCGTTCGCGCTCGCCATGAAGCGCGCCGGCCGGTCAAGCGCGTGGTCGGCTACAGCAAGTCGCCCTCCACCACGCAGCGCGCGATGCAGATGGGCGTGATCGACGTCGAGGCGCCCTCCGCGCTGCTGGCCGTCTCCGGCGCCGACATCGTGCTGCTGGCCGTGCCGGTGTCCGCCACGGAAGCCACGTTCAAGGCGATCCGCCACCTGATCACCAGCAACATGCTGATCATGGACGTCGGCTCGACCAAGCGCGATGTCGTCGACGCCGCCCGCCGCGTGCTGCGCGACAACATCGGCTGCTTCGTCCCCTGCCACCCGATCACGGGCAAGGAGGTGTCGGGCGTGGAGCACGCCGACGCCGACCTGTACCACGGCAAGCAGGTCATCCTGACGCCCATCGAGCGCACCCGTGTCGGCCACCTGAAGAAGGCCAACGACCTCTGGACGGCGCTGGGCTGCCACGTGCAGCAGATGGCGCCCGACTCGCACGACGCCGCCTTCGCCGCCGTCAGCCACCTGCCGCACCTGATGGCGTTCGCGCTGATGCACGGCATCACGACGCAGACGCGCGGCCAGATTTTCTGGGCCTCGCCGGCCCGGGCTTCCGCGACTTCACGCGCATCGCCGCCGCCGACCCGAAAGTCTGGCGCGACATCCTGCTGGCCAACAAGCACGAGCTGGTCGAGCAGTCGAAGGTGTTCCAGCGCGCCATGCACAACATGCTGCAGCTGGTCGAGGACGGCAAGGCCGACGAACTCGAAGCCATGATCGCCGGCGCCAGCCAGAGCCGCGCCGGCTGGCGCATGGGCCAGAAGAAGTAGGGCCGGCCGCGCGGCCGCGAAGCAAGCATGTTCACGAGCGCCTTCCTCGACCTGCCCCCGCTGGAGGAGGCCCGCGGCACCGTGCGCCTGCCCGGCTCCAAGAGCATCTCGAACCGCGTGCTGCTGCTGGCCGCGCTGTGCGAAGGCACGACGGTGCTGCACGACCTGCTGGATTCCGACGACACGCGCGTGATGCTGGATGCGCTGCGGGCGCTCGGGTGCAGCGTGGTGCATCGGGGCACGGCGGTGGAGATCACGGGGATGGGAGCGCTGGATTCCCGCCTTCGCGGAAATGACGAGGGTTCCGCGAAGCGCCTCTTCCTCGGCAACGCCGGCACCGCCATGCGTCCGCTCACCGCAGCCTTGGCGCTGATGGGCGGCGACTACGAATTGAGCGGCGTGCCGCGCATGCACGAGCGGCCCATCGGCGACCTCGTCGATGCGCTGCGCCAGCTCGGTTGCCGCATCGACTACCTCGGTACCGAAGGCTACCCGCCGCTGCGCGTCCATCCGGCCACCGCGCTGAAGCTCGACGCCCCGATCCAGTCCGCGGCGACGTCTCCAGCCAGTTCCTCACCGCCCTGCTCCTCGCCCTGCCCCTTGTCGCCACCCGCGACATCGTGATCGAGGTGGTCGGCGAGCTGATCTCGCGCCCCTACATCGCGATCACGCTCAACCTGCTGCAGCGCTTCGGCATCGATGTGGCGAACGACGGCTGGAAGCGCTTCACCATCCCCGCCGGCAGCCGCTACCGCTCGCCCGGCGAGCTGCACGTGGAAGCCGACGCCTCCTCCGCCAGCTACTTCGTCGCGCTCGGGGCGCTCGCCGCCGCCGCTGCGCATCCGCTGCGCATCGAAGGCGTCGGCGCCGATTCGATCCGGGGCGACATCCGTTTCGTCGAAGCCGCGCAAGCCATGGGCGCCAAGGTCGAAAGCGGCCCCAACTGGCTGCAGGTTGCGCGCGGCGCCTGGCCGCTGCGGGCCATCGACCTCGACTGCAACCACATCCCCGACGCGGCGATGACGCTCGCCGTGATGGCGCTGTTCGCCGACGGCCCGTCCACGCTGCGCAACATCGCCAGCTGGCGCGTGAAGGAAACCGACCGCCTCGCGGCCATGGCCACCGAACTGCGCAAGCTCGGCGCGCAGGTGGACGAGAGCGCCGACGCGCTGCGCATCACGCCGCCCGCCGACTGGCAGGCCGCCGCCATCGCCACCTACGACGACCACCGCATGGCGATGTGCTTCTCGCTCGCCGCCTTCAACTTCGCCGGCGCGCACGTGCGCATCCTCGACCCGAAGTGCGTGGCCAAGACCTTCCCGGATTACTTCGAAACCCTGTTCTCGGTGGCACGCACTTCCGCACCGCACATCCCCGTCATCTGCGTCGACGGCCCCACGGCCTCGGGCAAGGGCACCCTCGCTTCCGAAGTGGCGCGCCGCCTCGGCTACCACTACCTCGACTCGGGGGCGCTGTACCGCATCACGGGCCGGCCACCGTGCGGGCCAACCTGCCTTTCGACGTGGCCCACGAGCACAGCATCGCGAAGATGGCCGAGACGCTGCCGATCGTCTTCACCGGCGACCGCGTGCTGCTGGCCGGCGAAGACGTGACCGACGCGATCCGCAGCGAGGAAGCGGGCATGAACGCCTCGCGCGTCTCGTCGCTGCCCGCCGTGCGGACGGCGCTGGTCGCGCTGCAGCAGAGCTTCCGCAAGCTGCCCGGGCTGGTCGCCGACGGCCGCGACATGGGCACGGTGATCTTCCCCGACGCCGGGCTCAAGGTGTACCTGACGGCCAGCGCCGCCCAGCGCGCCGAGCGCAGGCATAAGCAGTTGATTTCAAAGGGGATTTCGGCTACACTCCCCGCTCTTCGCGCCGACCTCGAGGCGCGCGACCTGCGCGATTCATCCCGCGCGGTGGCGCCCCTGAAGCCTGCGCAGGATGCCCTCCTCCCGACAACTCCAGCCAGACGGTTGAAGAATCGGTGGCCCCGGTGCTCAGTTGGTGGCAGGAAAAGCAGCCTTTCGCGGCCGACGCGAAGGGCTGAAGGCCCGCACCGTCCCCCTCGCGCGCCAGCGCACAGGCGGTGTGGTTTCGCAACCCTAACCGCGGGTCCCCCGCACAACCGCCGTCCACAGTCCTAGCAACAGCCGCCCCGGCAATTTCGCCATTTCGCGGCTGGAAACCTGTAGACGAGCAAGGAACCTGAATGTCTGAATCTTTTGCCGCCCTGTTCGAAGAATCGTTGACCAAGCAGGAGATGCGCGCCGGTGAAGTCATCACCGCCGAAGTCGTCCGCGTCGAACACAACCACGTCGTCGTGAACGCCGGCCTCAAGTCCGAGGCGTACATCCCCATCGACGAATTCAAGAACGACCAGGGCGAAGTCGAAGTCCGGGAAGGCGATTTCGTCTCCGTGGCCATCGACGCGCTGGAAAACGGCTACGGCGACACCATCCTGTCGCGCGACAAGGCCAAGCGCCTGGCTTCCCGGATGAGCCTCGAGAAGGCCCCGGAATCCGGCGAGTTCGTCACCGGCACCACCACCGGCAAGGTCAAGGGCGGCCTGACCGTCCTGGTCAACGGCATCCGCGCCTTCCTGCCCGGTTCGCTGATCGACACCCGTCCCATCAAGGACCTGTCGCCCTACGAGAACAAGACCCTCGAGTTCAAGGTCATCAAGCTGGACCGCAAGCGCAACAACGTGGTGCTGTCGCGCCGCGCCGTTGTCGAAGCGTCGATGGGCGAAGAGCGCGCCAAGCTGATGGAAACCCTGAAGGAAGGCTCCATCGTCCGCGGCGTCGTCAAGAACATCACCGAGTACGGCGCGTTCGTCGACCTCGGCGGCATCGACGGCCTGCTGCACATCACCGACATGGCCTGGCGCCGCGTCCGCCACCCGTCCGAAGTCGTGACGGCCGGCCAGAAATCACCGCCAAGATCCTGAAGTTCGACACCGAGAAGAACCGCGTCTCGCTGGGCCTGAAGCAGATGGGCGACGACCCGTGGCTGGGCGTGTCCCGCCGCTACCCGCACGGCACGCGCATGTTCGGCAAGGTCACCAACATCGCCGACTACGGCGCGTTCGTCGAACTCGAACCCGGCATCGAAGGCCTGGTGCACGTTTCCGAAATGGACTGGACCAACAAGAACGTGGCCCCGTCCAAGGTCGTGTCGCTGGGTGACGAAGTCGAAGTCATGGTCCTCGAGATCGACGAAGACAAGCGCCGCATCAGCCTGGGCATGAAGCAGTGCAAGGCCAACCCGTGGCAGGAATTCGCGCAGAACACCAAGCGCGGCGACCGCGTCAAGGGCCCGATCAAGTCGATCACCGACTTCGGCGTGTTCGTCGGCCTGGCCGCCGGCATCGACGGCCTGGTGCACCTGTCCGACCTCTCGTGGAACGAAACCGGCGAAGCCGCGGTTCGCAACTACAAGAAGGGCCAGGAAGTGGACGCCATCGTCCTGGGCGTGGACGTCGACCGCGAGCGCATCTCCCCGGGCATCAAGCAGCTGGATGGCGACCCGTTCGCGACCTTCAGCTCGGTGCACGACAAGGGTTCGGTCGTCACCGGCAAGGTCAAGACCGTCGACGCCAAGGGCGCCGAGATCGACCTGGGCGAAGACATCCTCGGCTACCTGCGTGCTTCGGAAATCTCCCGCGACCGCGTGGAAGATGCCCGCAACGTGCTCAAGGAAGGCGACGAAGTCACGGCCGTGGTGGTGAACGTGGATCGCAAGACCCGCAACATCCAGCTGTCCATCAAGCAGAAGGACATGGTCGACGAACAAGGCGCCATGGCCAACCTGAGCCAGCAGTCCGCGCGCGAGAACGCCGGCACGACCAGCTGGGCGCGCTGCTGCGCGCGAAGCTGGACAACAGCGAAAAGTAAAGCCCGCAGGAGTCCCCTGTCATTGCGGGCTCGCCCCGCAATCCACGCAGCGCCGGTTCGCCGGCCGCGTGGATCCCGGGCCGAGCCCGGGATGACAGGCTTCCGTGGCACGTTCCCATGACACGCAGCGACCTCGTAGAAGAACTGGCCTCCCGCTTCAGCCAGCTCACCCATCGCGACGCCGAGTACGCCGTCAAGACGATCCTCGACGCGATGAGCGAAGCCCTGGTGCGCGGACACCGCATCGAGATCCGCGGTTTCGGCAGCTTTTCGATCAACCGCCGCCCGCCCCGCATGGGCCGCAATCCCCGTTCGGGCGAAAGCGTGCACATCCCGGAAAAGCGCGTGCCGCACTTCAAGCCGGGCAAGGCCCTGCGCGAAGCGGTCGACCAGCGGACGGCCGAAATCGAGGCGCAAGGCGGCAAGCGCTAGCGGTCCTACAATTCCCCTCGACCGGGGAGCCCAATGAAATATCTCGCATGGCTGCTCAAGGCAGCCATTTTTTTACGCTGTTCGCCTTTGCGCTGAACAACCAGCAGGACGTCACCGTCCACTTCTTCTTCGGCACGCGCTGGACGGCGCCGCTGGTGCTGGTGGTGCTGGCCACGTTCGCGGCCGGGCTGGCGATCGGCGCGCTGTTCATGGTGCCGCGCTGGTGGAAGTACCGCCACACGCGCAACCCGCCCCGCTCGACCATGATGGCGGAGGAAAGCACGCTGATCGGCCAGGGGCACGCCCCCGACGCATGGACTTTGACCTGACCTGGCTGCTGTGGGGCCTGCCGATCGCCTTCGGGCTCGGCTGGGCCGCCTCGCGTTTCGACCTGCGCCAGCTGCGCATCGAAAACCGGCTGGCGCCCAAGGCCTACTTCCGCGGCCTGAACTTCCTGCTGAACGAACAGCAGGACCAGGCCATCGACGCCTTCATCGAGGCGGTGCAGAACGACCCCGACACCTCCGAGCTGCACTTCGCGCTGGGCAACCTGTTCCGCCGCCGCGGCGAGTACGAACGCGCCGTGCGCGTTCACGAGCACCTGCTCTCGCGCGGGGACCTGAGCCGCGCCGACCGCAACCGGGCCCAGCACGCGCTGGCGCTGGACTACCTGAAGGCGGGCCTGCTCGATCGCGCCGAAGAGGCGCTGCGCAAGCTGGAGGGCACGGCCTACGAACAGGAGGCGCTGCTCGCCCTGCTCGCCATCTACGAGCGTTCGCGCGACTGGGCGCAGGCCACCGAGATCGCCCGCAAGCTCGAAGCCGGCGCACGCGGCCAGTTCACCGGCCGGCTGGCGCACTACCTCTGCGAGCAAGCCGCTGCGGCACCGCCCGCCGAAGCCGAGGAACTGCTGCGCAAGGCGATCGGCGTAGCGCCGCTGTCGCCCCGCGCGACCATGGACCTGGCCGCGTTGCGCCGCAAGGCCGGCGATGCCGCCAGTGCGTTCGACCTGCTGGCGGGGCTGCTCGAGAGCGTGCCCGCCGCCATCCCGCTGCTCGCGCGCCCGCTGACCGAGGCCGCCATCGCCGGTGGCCGCCAGGCTCCCGCGCTGCACATGCTGCGCGAGAGCTACGACAAGTACCCGTCGCTCGACGTGCTCGACGGCATCGCGGCGCTGGAGACGGACCCGGCCGCAGCGCGCGACTGGTACGTGCAGCACCTGAAGCGCGAACCTTCGCTGGTCGCGGCCGCCAAGTGGCTGGCCGGCGAGAAGCTGGAGCACGAGCAGTTCCATCCGGACGTGCAGCGCGCGCTGGACAACGCCGTGCGGCCGCTCACCCGCTACCGCTGCGCCGCCTGCGGCTTCGAGGCCAAGCAGCACTTCTGGCAATGCCCGGGCTGCCAAGCACGGGACAGCTACCCGGCGCGCCGGGTGGAGGAACTATGAATCCCACCAGGCAACAACTCGCCGCCGCCCGCGTGCTCGTGGTCGGCGACGCCATGCTCGATCGCTACTGGCACGGCGCCGTGGAGCGCATCTCGCCCGAAGCGCCCGTCCCCGTCGTCAAGGTCACGCGCGAAGAAGAGCGCATCGGCGCCGCCGCCAACGTGGCCTACAACGTCAGCACGCTCGGCGCGCAGGCCAGCTTCCTCGGCGTGGTCGGCGACGATGAGCCCGGCCAGCGGCTGGAGACCCTGCTGCGCGAGACCGGCATCCGCACGCACCTCAAGCGCGACCCGGGCCTGCGCACCACCGTCAAGCTGCGCGTCATCGGCCGCCAGCAGCAGTTGCTGCGGATGGACTTCGAGAACGAGCCCGACCACGAGGTGCTGGCCATGCAGACCGAAGCCTTCGCCGGCCTGCTGCCGCAGCAGGACGCCGTGCTGTTCTCCGACTACGGCAAGGGCGGCCTCGCGCACATCCCCGCGATGATCGCCGCGGCGCGCGGCGCGGGCCGTACCGTGCTGATCGATCCCAAAGGCTCCGACTACGGCCGGTACCGCGGCGCCACCGTCATCACCCCGAACCGCGCCGAACTGCAGGACGTGGTCGGCCGCTGGAACGGCGAGGACGACCTGCGCACGCGCGCGCAGAACCTGCGCGCTTCGCTGGACCTCGACGCGCTGCTGGTCACGCGCAGCGAGGAAGGCATGACGCTGTACGACGCGGCCGGCGAACTGCACGTGAAGGCGCAGGCACGCGAGGTGTTCGACGTCACCGGCGCCGGCGACACCGTGATCGCCACGCTGGCGACCATGGCCGCGGCCGGCCTGAGCCTGCGCGACGCGCTGCCGATCGCCAACCGCGCCGGCGGCATCGTGGTGGGCAAGTTCGGCACCGCCACCGTTTCCTACGAGGAGTTGTTCGCATGACGCGCGTCGTGGTCACCGGCGCCGCCGGCTTCATCGGATCGAACATCGTCAAGGGGCTCAACGCCCGCGGCATCACCGACATCATCGCGGTCGACGACCTGACGCAGGGCGACAAGTTCCGCAACCTCGCCGACCTGCGGATCGCCGACTACGTGGATGCCGACACCTTCTACGACGTGTTCGCGCAGGGCGCCTTCGGCAAGGTGGAGGCCGTCTTCCACGAGGGGGCGTGCAGCGACACGATGGAGAGCGACGGCAAGTACATGATGGAGAACAACTACACGGTGTCGTGCGCGTTGTTCGAAGCCTGCCAGGCGCTCGGCACGCGCCTGCTGTACGCATCGTCGGCGGCCGTCTACGGCGGCTCCGACACTTTCCGCGAAGCGCCCGAGTTCGAGCTGCCGCTCAACGTCTACGGCTACAGCAAGCTGCTGTTCGACCAGCGCATGCGCATCGAATGCGGGGCCGGCTTCGGCCAGGCGAAGGCGCAGGTGGCGGGCTTCCGCTACTTCAACGTCTACGGCCCGCGCGAGCAGCACAAGGGCCGCATGGCGAGCGTCGCCTTCCACCAGTTCAACCAGTTCCGCGAACAGGGCAAGGTCAAGCTGTTCGGCGAGTACGGCGGCTACGGCCCGGGCGAGCAGACGCGCGACTTCGTCTTCGTCGACGACGTGGTGGCGGTCAACCTCTGGTTCTTCGACAACCCCGGCCGGTCGGGCATCTTCAACCTCGGCACGGGCCGGGCGCAGCCGTTCAACGACGTGGCGGTCGGCGTCATCAACGCCCTGCACCCCGGCGGCGTGGCCGACGCGGCCGAAGCGGTGGCCAAGGGCCTGCTGGAGTACGTGCCGTTCCCCGACGCCTTGCGCGGCAAGTACCAGTGCTACACCCGGCCGACCTGTCGGCGCTGCGGGCGGCGGGGTGCGGCCACGCCTTCGCCGACGTCCAGACCGGCGTCGCCGCGTACGTGCGCGCTCTTTCGGGCAACCGCGTCAACTGAGCGCGGGGGCTGTTCGTTGAGGGTGGACCATCAACGAGGAGAACCCCCATGCTGAAGAAACTCCCGGCCTTCGTGGCCATGCTCTGCGCCGCCACCGCCTTCGCCGCGGTCGACGTCAACAAGGCCAGCGCTTCCGAACTGGACGGCGTCAAGGGCATCGGCCCGGTGATGTCCAAGCGCATCCTCGCCGAGCGCAAGAAGGGCGAGTTCAAGAACTGGGACGACCTCGTCTCGCGCGTCAAGGGCGTGGGCCCCAGCACCGCCACCAAGCTGTCCGGCGAAGGCCTGACGGTGAACGGCGAAGCCTTCAAGGCGGCCGCGGTGGCCAAGAAGGACGAGAAGAAGGAAGCACCGAAGGCCGCCGCCACGATGCCGGCCGCCAGTGCCGCCGCCAAGCCGGCCAGCGCCAAGAAGTAAGTTCGTCATCCCCGCGAAGGCGGGGATCCGGGGCGCCCCGGGTTCCCGCCTCCGCGGGAACGACGAGGCTGTCTACTTGTCCCCGAACCCCCGCCCCCGGCGTGTGGATCTCGAACACGTCCCCCGGCTTCATCTCGGCCGAGCCGATGTGCGCCAGTTCCTCCACCGCGCCGTCCAGCCGCACCACGCGGTTGATGCCCACTTCCCCGGCTGGCCGCCCGCCATGCCGAACGACGGCACCTTGCGGCCGTTCGACAGGATGCTGGCCGTCATGTCTTCCGGGAAGCGCACGCGCCGCACGCCGCCGTCGCCGCCGTGCCAGCGGCCCTGCCCGCCCGAGCCCTTGCGGATCTCGTAGCTTTCCAGCCGCACCGGGAAGCGGAATTCCAGCACCTCCGGATCGGTGAGGCGTGAGTTGGTCATGTGCGTCTGCACGACGCTGGTGCCGTCGAAGCCGCCGGCCGGCTGCCCGCCGCGTCGATCAGCCCGCCTGCGCCGCTGCCGCCCGAGATGGTCTCGTAGTACTGGTAGCGGGCGTTGCCGAAGGTGAAGTTGTTCATCGTGCACTGGCCCGCCGCCATCAGCCCCAGCGCGCCGAAGAGCGTGTTGGTGATGCAGGTGGAGGTCTCGACGTTGCCCGCCACCACCGAAGCCGGCGGGTTCGGGTTGAGCATGGAGCCTACGGGGATGATCACCTTCAAGGGCTTCAGGCAGCCCGCGTTGAGCGGGATGTCGTCGTCGACGAGCGTGCGGAACACGTACAGCACAGCCGCCATGCACACCGCGCGGGGCGCGTTGAAGTTGTTCTGCTGCTGCGGCGAGGTGCCGGTGAAGTCGATCTCGGCGCTGCGGCCCGCCACGTCGACCCGGATCGCCACCGGATGCGGGCGCCGTTGTCCAGCGGCAGCGTGAACGCGCCGTCCTTGAGCCGCGTGATCACGCGCCGCACCGACTCCTCGGCGTTGTCCTGCACGTGCCGCATGTACGCCTGGACCACGTCCAGCCCGAATTCGCCCACCATGCGGCGCAGTTCCTGCACGCCCTTCTCGTTGGCGGCGATCTGCGCCTTCAGGTCGCCCATGTTCTGCTCGGGATTGCGGCTCGGGTGCTGGCCGCTGCGCAGCAGCGCCACCATCTCCTGCTCGCGCAGCGTGCCGCGGTCGACCAGCTTGAAGTTGTCGATCTCCACCCCCTCTTCCTCGATCCGCGTCGAGAACGGCGGCATAGACCCGGGCGTGGTGCCGCCGATGTCGGCGTGGTGCCCCCGCGAGCCCACGTAGAACAGCGGGCGCGCGTCCTTGTCGCCCAGTACACCGGCGTGATCACCGTCACGTCGGGCAGGTGCGTGCCGCCGTGGTACGGGTCGTTCAGCACGTACACGTCGCCGGGCGCCATGGCCTCGCGGTTCTCGCGGATCACCGTCTTGATGCTCTCGCCCATGCTGCCCAGGTGCACCGGCATGTGGGGCGCGTTGGCGATCAGGTTGCCCTCGGCGTCGAACAGCGCGCACGAGAAGTCCGTGCGCTCCTTGATGTTGACCGAGTAGGCCGTGTTCTGCAGTTGCAGCCCCATCTGCTCGGCGATGTTCATGAAGAGGTTGTTGAACACCTCCAGCAGCACCGGGTCGACCTGCGTGCCGGCGGCGAACCGGGCCTCGCGCGGCACGCACCGGTCCAGCACGATGTGGTCCAGTGCCGTGATGCGCGCCTCCCAGCCCGGCTCCACCACCGTGGTGGCGTTCTTCTCCGCGATGATGGCCGGCCCCTCGATCACGTCGCCGGGCCGGACGTCCTCGCGCACGACGAGCGCCGCCGGGTGCCAGCGGCCGCCGGAGTACATGCGCACCTCTTCGCGCCGCGGCACCGCGCGCGGCGCCTGTATCGCGTGGCGCGGTTCGGCCGGGGCGTCGCCGGCGACGATCGCTTCCACCGACACCGCCTCGACGATCATCGCCTTGCCCGGCATCAGGAACGAGAAGCGCTGGCGGTACGCGGCCTCGAAGGAGGTGGTGATCGCAGCGATGTCGCCGAAGGGCACCACCAGCGCGGAATCCGAGCCACGGTAGCGCACGTGCACGCGCTGGCGCACCTGCACCGTGCCGGCGCCGAGCTGCTGCTTCTGCAGCTCGGCCTGCGCCGCCGCGGCCAGCGCCTGCAGTTTCTCCTGCACGCCGGGCAGGGCCTGCGGCGACAGCACCTCTTCCACCGCCTGCTCGCGGATCACGTTCTGGTCGGCCAGCCCCATCCCGTACGCCGAAAGCACGCCGGCCAGCGGATGCACGAACACGCGCGACATGCCCGGGGCATCGGCCACCAGGCACGCATGCTGGCCGCCGGCGCCGCCGAAGCACTGCAGCGTGTAGCGCGTGACGTCGTAACCGCGCGCCACCGAGATCTTCTTGATGGCATTGGCCATCTGCTGCACGGCGATGTCGATGAAACCTTCCGCGACTTCCTCCGCGCCCCGCCCGGTCTGCGCGGCCAGCGCCTGGAACTTCTCTTCCACGGGCGCGCGGCTCAGGGGCTCGTTCGCCTGCGGGCCGAACACGCTCGGGAAGTAACGCGGCTGGATCTTGCCGAGCATCACGTTGGCATCGGTCACCGCCAGCGGCCCGCCGCGCCGATAGCTGGCCGGCCCGGGGTTGGCGCCGGCGCTGCGCGGCCCCACGCGGAAGCGCGCGCCGTCGAACTCCGGGATCGACCCGCCGCCGGCCGCCACCGTGTGGATGCTCATCATCGGCGCGCGCATGCGCACGCCGGCCACCTGCGTCTCGAACTCGCGCTCGAATTCGCCGGCGAAGTGCGAGACGTCGGTGGACGTGCCGCCCATGTCGAAGCCGATCACCTTGTCGTGGCCCGCCAGTTCGGCCGTGCGCGCCATGCCCACGATGCCGCCGGCCGGACCAGACAGGATCGCGTCCTTGCCCCGAAGGCGTGCGCGTCGGCCAGCCCGCCCGACGACTGCATGAAGAACAGCGGCACGCCCGGCATCTCGCCCGCCACCTGCTCCACGTAGCGGCGCAGGATCGGCGACAGGTACGCATCGACCACCGTCGTGTCGCCGCGGCTGACGAACTTCATCATCGGGCTCGTCTGGTGCGAGGTGCTGATCTGCGTGAAGCCGATCTGGAAGGCGATGCGGCAAGCCGCCTCCTCGTGCGCCGTGTAGCGGTAGCCGTGCATGAACACGATGGCCACGCTGCGCAGGCCGCGCGTGTACGCCTCCTGCAGCCCGAGGCGCAGGTGCCCTTCGTCGAGCGGCTGCACCACCTCGCCGTGGGCGCCGACGCGCTCCTGCGCCTCCAGCACCTCGGTGTACAGCAGTTCGGGCAGCACGATGTGGCGGTCGAACAGGCGCGGCCGGTTCTGGTACGCGATGCGCAGCGCGTCGCGAAAGCCCCGGGTGGTGACCAGCAGCGTCGCTTCGCCCCTGCGCTCCAGCAGTGCATTGGTGGCCACCGTGGTGCCCATCTTCACGCAGTCGACCCGCTCCGGCGTGATCGGCTCGCCGGCCTGCAGCCCGAGCAGGTGGCGGATGCCGGCGACGGCCGCATCGCGGTACTGCTCCGGATTTTCGGAGAGCAGCTTGTGCGTGATAAGCGTGCCGTCGGGGCGCCGCCCGACGACGTCGGTGAAGGTGCCGCCGCGGTCGATCCAGAACTGCCACCGGGCGGGCGCGGGCGGGGATGGGGAGGGGGACATGCGCTTCTTTTCGGTGCTGGCCCGGAACCTGCGTGGCTCGGCCGTGAGGTTATATTGGGAAATTACACCCCAGTTTGCACGGGAGATGGAGCATTGATGCGACGGTTGCTGGACTTTCTCTACGACGGCTGCGCCGGCTCGCGGCGCTCGCCATGATCGGCGTGCTGCTGATGGTGCTGCTGGCCATCGTCAGCCGCCGGTCGGATTCCACGTGGCCGGCACCGACGCGTACGCCGGCTACAGCATGGCGGCGGCGGGCTTCCCGGCGCTGGCGCACACGCTCAAGCGCAACGAACACATCCGCGTCACGCTGCTGCTGGGCCGGCTCAAGGGCAAGGCCCACCACGCGCTGGAGATGTGGGCGCTGACGGCGGGCGTGCTGCTGGCCGGCCTGTTCGCCTTCTACGCGGTGCGGCTGGCGTGGGTGTCGCGCTCCTTGAACGACATCTCCACCGGCAACGACGCCACGCCGCTGTGGATCCCGCAGATCACGATGGCCCTCGGCACGGTGGTCCTGCTGGTCGCGTTGATCGACGAATGGGTGCTGCAACTGCGTGGGCAGCGCGCCGTCCCGGTTGCGGGGAGATGCTGCGCAATGAGTGACGTCGCCATCACCACCCTGCTGATCGTCTCGCTGTTCGCCCTCCCGGGCAGCAGCGTCTGGATCGGGCTCACGCTCGCCGGCGTCGCCTGGATCGGCATGGAGCTGTTCTCGTCGCGGCCGGCCGGCGACGCGATGGCCGTCACGGTCTGGGGCGCGGCTTCGAGCTGGACGCTCACCGCCCTGCCCCTGTTCATCTGGATGGGCGAGATCCTGTTCCGCACCAAGCTCAGTGAAAGCATGTTCCGCGGCCTGGCGCCCCGGGTCTCAAGCTGCCGGGCCGCCTGCTGCACACCAACGTGGTCGGCTGCACGATCTTCGCGGCCGTCTCGGGGTCGTCGGCTGCGACGTGCGCCACGATCGGCAAGATGAGCCTGCCGGAGCTGGCCAAGCGCGGCTATCCCGAAGAAATCACCGTCGGCTCGCTGGCCGGCGCCGGCACGCTGGGCCTGCTGATCCCGCCGTCGATCATCATGATCGTCTACGGCGTGACGGCCGACGTCTCGATCGCGCGGCTGTTCGTGGCGGGCATCTTTCCCGGCATCCTGCTGGCCGCGCTGTTCTCCGGCTACATCGCGCTGTGGGCGCTGATGAACAAGCAGCGCATCCCGGTGCCCGACCAGTTGCTCGGCTGGCGCGACAAGCTCCACGAGTCGCGCCACCTCATTCCAGTCGTGGTGCTGATCGGCGCCGTGCTCGGCTCGATCTACACCGGCATCGCCACGGCCACCGAGGCCGCCGCGATCGGCGTCGTCGGCTCGCTGGTGCTGTCGGCGGTGCAGGGCTCGCTGAACTGGGTGACCTTCCGCGAGTCGCTGCTGGGCGCCACGCGCCTGTATTGCATGATCGCGCTGATCCTCGCCGGCGCCGCCTTCCTCACGCTGTCCATGGGCTACATCGGGCTGCCGCGCAACCTGGCGGAGTTCGTCAAGGGGCTGGGCCTGTCGCCCTTCATGCTGATGGTCGCGCTCGCTCTGTTCTACATCCTGCTCGGATGTTTCCTCGACGGCATCTCCATGGTGGTCCTCACGATGGGCGTCATCCTGCCGACGGTGCAGGCGGCCGGCTTCGACCTGATCTGGTTTGGCATCTTCATCGTCGTGGTGGTCGAGATGGCGCAGATCACGCCGCCGGTGGGCTTCAACCTGTTCGTGCTGCAAGGCATGACGGGCAAGGAGATCACCCGGATCGCGCGCGTGACCTTCCCGTTCTTCCTGCTGATGTGCCTGATGCTGCTGCTGCTCTGGTTCGTGCCGGGCATCGCCACCGGCTGCCGTCGAAGATGTAGGAAGCGTCAGGCGGACTCGGGCTGCGGCAGGTCCTGCAGCCAGCCCGTGAGTTCGCCCGCGACGAGCGCCACGCCGCGGGCCACGTCGCCTTCGACCGCCAGCAGGTGGTCCATGCCCGGCACGATGCGCAGGCGCGCTTGCGGCAGCGCGTCGTGCAGCAACTGCGCGTGCGCCGGTGGCACCTGCACGTCGCGGGCACCGTGCACCAGCAGCACCGGCGCGCTCGTGGCGCCCAGCAGCCGCGCCGGGTCATGGCGGAACCACGACACCGGGTAAGGCTGCACCGAAGGCCTGAACAGCAGGGCCAGTCGTCGGGTACGTCGGCGACGGCATCGCCCGCCTCGAGCGCCGCCGGGGCCGCCAGCGCGGGCGCCGCCACGTCGGGCGGCATCACTGACTCGATCTGTGTGCGCATCAGCGCGGAGGCCCGTTCGCCTGCGCCCGCCAGGCTCACGACCGCCGCCGGTTCCAGCGCCTGCGCGGCCAGCGTGGCGACCAGCGCGCCTTCGCTGTGGCCGGCCAGCACCAGCGATGCAAAACGCGCGTCCTGCTGCAGCATCCGGCCCAGCACCACCGCATCGGCCACCAGGTCCTCGAAGCGCAGCGCCGCTTCGCTCAGGCCGGGATAGCTGCTGCTGCCCACGCCGCGCTTGTCGTAGCGCAGCGACGCGATGCCGGCGGCGGCCAATGCCTCCCCCAGCAGCCGCAGGTTGTCGACCCGGGCCGGCAGCAGCGGGCTGTTGCCGTTGCGGTCCGTGGGGCCCGAGCCCGCGATCAGCAGCACCGCGGTCCAGGGGCCCGGCGCCCGCCGGCAACACCAGCGTGCCGGCGAGGCTGCCCTGTGGCATGGCGAGGGCGATCTCCTGTTCGGGCATCGGGACACTGTAGCGCCCCGGCCGCGTGCTTGGGGTAAGACCGCATCCATTGGCGCGGGTCTTGCATTTATGCTGGTCCATTCCCCCAAGCGATCTTTCGCGGAGCCTCCATGAACTTCAGAATTGCCCTGACCGCCGCCGCCACGGCCTTTGCCGGCCATGCCGCCGCGCAGACCAAATGGGACCTGCCCGCCGCCTACCCGGCCAGCAACTTCCACACCGAGAACCTGATGCAGTTCGCCAGCGACGTCGACAAGGCGAGCGGCGGCAAGCTCAAGATCCGTGCACGCCAACGCCTCGCTGTTCAAGGCGCCCGAGATCAAGCGCGCCGTGCAGGGCGGACAGGCGCAGATCGGCGAGATCCTGCTGGTCAACTTCCAGAACGAATGGCAGCTGTTCGGCGCCGACGGCCTGCCCTTCCCCGGCCGACAGCTACGACGACGCGATGAAGCTGTGGCGCGTGCAGAAGCCCATGCTCGACAAGAAGCTCGGCGAGCAGGGCATGATGGTCCTGTACGCGGTGGCGTGGCCGCCGCAGGGCATCTACACCAAGCGCACGCTCAATTCGGCCGCCGACATGAAGGGCCTGAAGTGGCGCGCGTACAGCCCGGCCACCGCCCGCATCGCCGAACTGGTGGGCGCGCAGCCGGTCACCGTGCAGCAGGCGGAACTGTCCCGCCATGGCCACCGGCGTCGTCGATTCGTACATGTCGTCGGGCTCCACCGGCTACGACACCAAGACCTACGAGCACATCAAGAACTGGTACGACACCCGTGCCTGGCTGCCCAAGAACGCGGTGATCGTCAATCGCGCGGCTTTCAACGCGCTGGACAAGCCGACGCAGGACGCGCTCCTCAAGGCCGGCGCCGACGCCGAGGCGCGCGGCTGGGCCGCAAGCCGCAAGGCCAACACCGAAACGCTGGAAAAGCTCAAGGCCAACGGCATGCAGATCCTGCAGCCGAGCGCGACGCTCAAGGCCGACATGAAGAAGGTAGGCGACCAGATGCTCAAGGACTGGCTGGAGAAGGCCGGCCCCGAAGGCCAGCAGCTGGTGGACGCCTACCGGAAGTGACGCGCCGACAGGCGCGTCATCCCCGCGCAGGCGGGGATCGAGAAGGGCCGCGTCGCGGCCCTTTTTCATCTTGCGCAGGCGATCCCGCCGGGATCGTTCTGCTGCACCGCGCGCAGGTTCTTCGCCCCGGCCACTTCCATGTCGCGCGGCAGCACCACGCCGTTCTTCACGGCCAGCACTTCGGCCATGATGCTCACGGCGATCTCGGGCGGCGTCTTGCTGCCGATGTAGACGCCGATCGGGCCGCGCAGCCGCTGCAGGTCGGCGGCCGCCGGGCCGAAGTGCTCCACCATGCGCTGGTGGCGCGCCTCGTTGTTGCGCCGGCTGCCGATGGCGCCGACGTAGAAGGCTTCGGTCCGCAACGCTTCCATCAACGCGAGGTCGTCCAGCTTCGGGTCGTGCGTCAGCGCGATCACGCAGCTGCGGCGGTCGGCACGGAAAGCCGTGACCACGTCGTCGGGCATCTCGCTCACCAGCTTCGCGCCGGCCACGCTCCGTGCGCCTCGGTACTCCTCGCGCGGATCGCACACGGTCACCGCGAAGCCGCTGAAGAGCGCCATCGTCGCCAGTACTCGGTCAGTTGGCCGGCGCCGATCAGCAGCATGCGGTACTCGGGGCCGAAGGTGTTGACCAGCGCCGTTTCGTCCACGTGCAGTTCCTCGGGCGCGACGGCATCGGCCAGCGTCACGGCGCCGTCGGCCAGCCGCACGGTCCGCCGCATCAGCCGGCCGACCTCCAGCGCTTCGACCAGCGCGGCCAGCGCGCCCGCATCGGGGTCGTACTCCAGCAGCAGTTCGAGCGTGCCGCCGCAAGGCAGCCCGAAGCGGTGCGCCTCGTCCGCCGTCACGCCGTACTTCACGAACGACGGTGGCCCGGACGGGATCGCGCGGCCCGCGGCCGCACCGGCAAAGGCCTTGGTGTGGCGATCGATCAGGTCGTCCTCGATGCAGCCGCCCGAGACCGAGCCGACCACCGCGCCGTCTTCGGCCAGCGCCATGATCGAGCCCACCGGCCGTGGCGACGAGCCCCGTGCGCACCACCGTGGCCAGCAGCGCGCGCTTGTTCGCCGCGCGCCAGTCGCGCAGCGTGCGCAGCACCATCACGTCGAGGTTTTCCATCGCAGCTCCTAGAACGCGTACGCGGCGTTCACGCCCACCAGCCAGTTGCGCCCCGGGGCCGGCTCGAAGAAGCGCTGGTTGCCTTCGTTGACGATCACCGAGCCCACGTAGCGGCGGTTCGCCAGATTGTCGACCCGGACGAATTCCCGCAGCGTCCAGCGGCCCATCGCCTGCCTGAACGCGAGCCGTGCGTTCCACACGCTGGAAGCGGGCGCGAAGTCGGTGTTGCGGTCGTCGGTGGCGATGCGGCCGACGTAGCGCCATTCCAGCGCGGTTTCCGGGCCCCACGGCTGGTGCGCCCAGCCGAGCTCCACGAAGGCCGTCTGGCGCGGAATGCCGGGGATGCGGTTGCCCGCGGGCACCACGGTGTTCGGCGCGGGGCACGGAGCGCCGACGCAGGTGAGGAAGTCGCTCGCGTAGCTGGCGTCGAGCCGGTGGCGGCGGCGGCCGGAACGACCAGCCGCGGCCCCAGCGGCCGTCGACCAGCGCCTCGAGCCCACGGCGGCGCGTCTGGCCGGCGTTCTGGAAGGTGCTGCGGCCGCCCGTGTTGCTCAGCACCACGATCTCGCCGGTGGTGCGCGCACGGAACAGCGCGGCGTTGACGCGCCAGCGGGGCATCGGCTCGGCCTTCACGCCGATCTCCCACTGCCTGCTGTCGGCGCTGTCCGGCCGAAGTTCAGGCCCGGCGCGCCACCGGGGCGGTAGGACAGCTCGTTGAAGGTCGGCGTCTCGAAGCCCTTGCCGGCGGAGGCGTACAGGTTCAGCTTGTCGTTGACGTGGAAGACCAGCCCCAGCGCCGGCGTCACCGCGCTGTAGTCGGCGGAGCCGGAGTCGTCGCCGTTGCCGGGCGCGATGTAGCGGTCGCGCGAATCGAAGGACACGCGCGAATGGCGCAGGCCGGCGGTGACGCTCACGCGCTCGCTGGTCCACTGCCCCTGCAGGTACTGGTCGAAGCTGCGCACGCGGTTGTCTTCGTTGCGGCGCAGCGCGCCCATCACGCCGACGGTGCGCCGCGGAAGTTCTGGTAGCCGCGCCGCGCCTCCTGCAGTTCGTCGGTCATCACGCCGGCGGTCACGGTGAAGGGCCGGTCCAGCAAGCGCGTCTTCGCCACCCACTGCGCATCCAGGCCACGGTAGTCGCGGCCCAGCGAGATCACGCCGCCGGGTTGCGTAGGCGGCGCCTGCACGAACACCGGGATGGACTGGAACTGCTCCGTGCCGCGATGCCCTTTCCACGCGGTCAGCTTCACCGAATGCACCGGGTCGATGCGGTGTTCGACGATGCCGCCCGCCTGCAACTGGTCGACCGACTTGCGCGTGTTGAAGGCCAGCGCGGCGGGACTCGCCTGCCGCGGGTTGGCTTCCAGCTCCGCGCGCGTCAGGCCCAGAGGGTCCTGCACGTCGGGCATGTCGACCGCGTTCACCACGAACGTGAAGCGCGTGTCGGGCGAGAGCTTGTACTTCGCCTTGCCGTTGAAGCCGGTGCGCTCCGCGGCGCTGTGCTCGCGGTAGCCGTCGGTGTCGAAGCGCACCGCGCTCACGTGGTAGTTCCAGTCGCCCTCCGGCCGGCCGCACACATTGTGCCGCCGGATGCCGTAGCTGCCGAACGCGGTCCCCACTTCCGCCACGTGGCCCGGGCCGCCGTCGGCGGTGAACAGGCTGATGACGCCGCCCGACGAGTTGCCGTACAGCACCGAGAATGGCCCGCGCAGCACCTCGATGCGGTCGGCGGAGTTCAGGTCGAAGTGCGAGATCTGGCCCCGGCCGTCCGGGGCGGTGGCGGGAATGCCGTCGGTGAACAGCCGCAGGCCGCGCACGCCGAAGGTGGCCCGCGCGCCGAAGCCGCGCACCGAGATCTGCAGGTCCTGCGCGTAGTTCTGGCGGTTCAGCGCCACCACGCCCGGCACCCGCACCAGCGATTCCGACAGGTTGATCTGCAACTGGCCGTTGCGCAGCGTGGCGCCGTCGATCACGTCGACGGAAGCCGGCGTGTCGAAGGCGTCCTGCGCGACGCCCGGCGTGGGCGTCACCACCACCGGCCGCAAGGTGCGCTCCGGTTCGCCGGCGGGGCCCTGCGCCGCGGCTCGGGCCGCCGCGATGGCGGTCAGGGTGAAGAGGGCACGTCGGAGCGGTTTCATGCGGTTCCCTGGAAAGGTCGGCGCGGTGCGGCGCGTTGCGGATCGTAGCCCCACAGGGCCAAGGCGAAGAAAGCGACGGTGCAGGCCGCCACGATCGCGAGGCTGCCGGCCAGCCACTGCCCCTCGAGCGCGAAGCGGATCGCCTCCACGGCGTGCGTGAAAGGATTCGCCTGCGCGAGGCGGTGCACCAGCCAGCCCCCGACTCCTGCAGCTTCCACAGCGGATACAGCGCGGTCGAGAGGAAGAACATCGGGAAGATCACGAAGTTCATCGTGCCGGCAAAGTTCTCCAGCTGCTTCACGTGCACGGACAGCACGAGCCCGAGCGCGCCGAGCATCAGCGCGGCCAGCACCAGCACCGGCAGCGCCATCAGCACGTGGACCCACCGCAGATCGATGCCGAAGGCCCGGCCGCGAGCAGGAAGGCGAGCATCTGCGCGAGCGAGAGCACGGCGCCGCCGGCGAGCTTGCAGGCCAGCACCCACCAGCGCGGCAAGGGTGCCGTGAGCAGCAGCCGCATCACGCCCATCTCGCGGTCGTACACCATGGCCAGCGAACTCTGCATGCCGTTGAACAGGGCCACCATGCCGAGCAGGCCGGGCACCGGTACACCGCGTACGGGATGTAGGTTTCGTACGGCGGCACGATGGCCACGCCGAACACGTTCTGGAAACCCGCCGCGAACACCAGCAGCCACAGCAGCGGCCGCACCAGCGCGGACAAGAGCCGGCCCGGCTGGCGGGCGAAGCTTTGCAGCTCGCGGCCGGCCACGGCGCGCAGCGCACGCAGGGCATGGACGGCCCTCATGGCGCCTTGCAGCCGGTTTCGGGCGCGTCGAAGCCCAGCGTGTCGAGCGTGCTGCGCGGATGCAGGAAGCCTTCCAGCGGCGCCGTCTCCGCGACGCCGTGCCCGTGCGCCAGCAGCAGCGGCTGCCGCAACTGGCCGTCCCGGGCGCGGAACGCCAGGCGCTGGCCCTTGGAGCCATCGAGTGCCACCCGCCCCTGCCGCAGCGCCTGCACCTGCTGCAACGCCGTGGCGCGGGGTTCGGCGGCCGCGGCTTCGGCGGCGGCCCGCGCCGCGATCCAGGCCGCCCAGTCGTACGCACCCGCCGCGCGGCCCAGCTTGCGCTGCAGGCGGCGCGTGAGCTGCGGCGCGCCATGGCGTTCGTACCACGGGCTCCGGCCTGCGCCACGAGCCCGCCGCTGCCCAGCACCGGCCGCGGCAGCACCGTGCGGTACGGCAGGTCGCGCGCGAACTCGCCCTGCGTGTCGAGCACCACCACCGCGTCGTACTCGCGCTCCGCCGTCAGCAGGCGAACGTTGCCGAGGTCGCGCTCGCGCGGATCGTTCGACAGCTTGAACGGCTTCTCGGCCACCGGCTTCACGCCGAAGCGGCGGGCGCTGCGCTGGAAGGCCGCCAGCAGCAAGCGGTCACCGCCGGACGGGCCGTGCAGCACCAGCGGCCGCGCCCACTTGCGCGCCACCAGCAGTTGCGCCACGGCGTCCATCTGCATCGCGTGGCTGGGCAAGGTGTGCAGCAGGTTCGGCGCGCACTGCGCCGCCCGCAGCGCGTCGTCGGCGGCGGCCGCATTGAGCAGCATCACGTCCCTGCCGCGCGCCGCCGCCGCGACGGCAGCCACGCCGGCGGCGGGAAGTTCCAGCACCACGTGGCGCACGCCTTGCCGCAGCAACTGCTCCAGCGCCGCGCCGAGGCCGCCGGCCTCCGGCGCTTCCAGCGCCACCAGCCGCGCGGTGGGCCAGCCCGCTGCCTGCAGCGCGAAGGCGCTGTCGTCCAGCGCCACCTGCGCGGCCTGCGCGCTGCGGCCCGAGGGCGCATCGGCGAAGGCCTTCTGCAGCACCTGCGGCAGGTAACGCTCGTCGTCGGCCTGCGAGAGCACGCCCAGCGCGAACACCCGCTCCTGCGCATGCGCGATGCCCGCGGCCCCCAGTGCGCAGGCGGCGAGCAGCTTCCGCCGGCCGATGCGGAGGCGGCCTTCAGTCATCCACCACCACGGTGTGCGGCACGCGGCCGACCTTCAGCGTCTTCACCGCCTTCGCGATGCCGGTGTCGACGATGCTGAGGTCATCGGAGAGGCCGTTCGCCACGTACAGCCGCTTGCCGTCGCGCGACAGCGCCAGCCCCGTGCCCGCTTGCCGACCAGCACGTAGCCGCGCACCCGGCGCGAGGCGGCGACGTCCACCACGGCCACGTGATTCGCGCGCCCCAGCCCACGTACGCCGTCTTGCCGTCCGGCGCCAGCGCCATGCCGACGGGCGTGACGTCTTCGCTGCGCATGCCGCGCGGCAGGAACGGGATGGTGGCCTGCACGGCGTGGTCGCTGGTGCGGATCACGCTGACGCTGCCCTCCAGCTCGTTGCTCACCCACAGCTCGCTGCCCGCCAGCAGGAAGCGGCGCGGCCGCTTGCCGACCGGGATGTTCTTCACGACCTTGCGGGTGGCGACGTCGATCACGTGGACCCGGCTCGCGACCTCCGACGTCACGTACACCAGCTTGCCGTCGGCGCTCACCTTGACGCCTTCCGGCTCGCCGCCGACCGGACCTCGAAGGCCTTCTTCTTCGTGGCGAGGTCGAAGGCGGTCAGCACCGCGTCTTCCTCGTTCGACACGTACAGCATGCGGCCGTCGGGGCTCAGGTCGAACATTTCCGGGTCTTCGCCGACGGCGAGGCGGTGCAGGTCCTTGCCCGTGGCGATGTCGCGGACCAGCACCCGGTGGTCGTCGCTGCAGGCGACGAACAGCTGCGTGCGGTCGGGCGAAAGCTGCATGTGGCGCGGCCGGCGGCACAGGGGCGCGCTGCCGGTCACTTCGCCGCGCGCGGCATCGACGATGGTGAGCGCGTTGTCCTTTTCGGAGGAGACGAAGACCTTGTGCGTGTCCTTGGCGAGGGCGGTGCGCAGCGGAGCTGCACACCCTACGAGCACGCAGAAGATCGCCAGCTCACGCCACATGCAGGTGGCCCTCGGTGAGTTGCAGGAAGGCAGCTTCCGGGGTGGGCCGGCCCCGGGCGGCGCAGAAGGCGTCGGCCGTGCCGTCCCAGCACACGCGGCCGCGGTGCAGCACCACCACGCGGTCGGCGCGCCGCGCTTCGTCGACGAGATGGGTCGCCCACAGCACGCCGAGGCCGCGCTCGTCGCGGGCGCGCAGCACTTCGTCGAGCAGCCGCGCGCGCGACGCCGGGTCCAGCCGACGGTCGCCTCGTCCATCAGCAGCACGCGCGGTTCGTGCAGCAGCGCGCGCAGCAGTTCCACCTTGCGCCGGTTGCCGCCGGAAAGCTCGCGCGCCGGCCGCGGGGCCGCCTCGGCCGCCGAACGCCTGCAGCGACGCGTCGATGCGCGTGCGTGCCGCGGCAGGCGCGAGCCCGTGCAGGTCGGCGTGGAAGCGCAGGCTGGAGCGCACCGGCAGGTTCAGGTCCAGCGCGGGCTGCTGGAACACCACGCCGATGCGTCCGAGCGCCGTGGCCGGATCGCGCCGCATGTCGACGCCGAGCACTTCGACCGTTCCTTCATCGGCCACGAACAGACCCGTGAGCAGCTGGAACAGCGTGGACTTGCCCGCGCCGTTGGGGCCGAGCAGCACCACCATCTCGCCCGCGGCGACTTCCAGCGACACGCCGGCGAGCGCCTGCGTGCGCCCATAGCGCTTGGCCACGTCGCGGCAGGAGAGGACGGCGGGGCCACGCATGCGGCTACTCGGCGCGCAGCCCGAGGCCGAGCCGCGCCAGCAGCACGCGCTCGCGCGCGCTGAGCGCCCGCACCTGCCGCTCGTAGTCGGCGGTGGCGAGATAGTCGGGCTCTGGTCGTAGCGGGCCAGCTCCTGCAGGTGCGCCGGGTCGAACAGCGCGGCACGGAACGCATCGTGGAGCCTGCGCACGATGGCCGGGTCGGTGCCCGCGGGGGCGCCGATGCCGTAAGGCGAGGTGTGCACCGCGTCCGCGTGCCCCAGCTCGCGCAGCGTGGGCACCTGCGGCCAGCGCTTGCTGCGCTGCGCGCTGAACACCGCCAGCAGCCGCAGCTTGCCGCTCTCCACATACGGCGCGAAGCCCGTGGAGTTGACGCCGGCCATCAGCGTGTGCGCGGCCACCGCCAGCATCTGGTCGGCCGTGCCCTTGTACGGCACGTGCACGTAGGGCACGCGCTCGCGCGACAGCACGTCTTCCATGGCCGGGTGCGCCGTGGTGCCGATGCCGGTCGAGCCCACGGTGAGCCGCCCCGGGTGCGCCCTGCCCCATGCCAGCAGGTCGGCGAACGTGTGCAGCGGGCCGTCGGCCGGCGCCACGATGCCGAACGTGACGCCGGAGACCTGCAGAATGGGCGCGATGTCGCGCAGCGGGTCCCGTGGCACCTTGCGCTGCAGCGCGGTCCGGTACACCGTCACCGGCACCTGCCCGATCACGTGGCCATCCGGCGCGGCCGCATGCAAGGCCGGCGCCACGAGCGTACCCGCGGCGCCGGGGCGGTTCTCCACCACCACGGGCTGCCCCGGTGGCGCGCCGCCGTCGCCCAGCAGGCGCATCTGCAGGTCGGTCTGGCCGCCGGCGGGCCAGGGGACGACGATGAGGGTGATGGGGCGCGCGGGCCAGGCAGCGGGTTGCGCGAGCGCGAGCGCGAACGCCGGCGCCGCCACGAGGCCGGCGGCGCCCGCCAGCAAAGCACGCCGGCGCGGCCAACGGTGCGGACCGGACGGCGCCACGGCGGACCTCAGCGTGCCAGCAGCAGCACCGCGCCGACGACCACCACCGCGATCGCGACCCACATCCACGCGGCCATGCCCTTGCGCGGCGCGGCCGGAGGCGACGACGGCGGCGGCAGCGCCGCTTCGGCCGCGTACGACTGCGGGTGCCGGCGCTGCATCTCGTCGTCGAAGCGCTTGAAGAAATCCTCGGCCATCGAACGGGCGACGCCGTCCACGAGCCGCTGGCCCACCTGCGCGATCTTGCCGCCGACCTGCGCCTGCGCCGTGTAGTTCAGCTCGCAGCCGGCGCCCTCGGCGGGCGGCGACAGCATCACGCGCGCCGAGCCCTTGCCGAAGCCGGCGGCGCCGCCCTGCCCCTCGAACTGCAGCGTGTAGCTGTTGGGCGGCAGCACGTCGGCCAGCAGGATCTTGCCGTTGAAGCGGGCGGACACGGGCCCGACCTTCACGGCCATCGAGATGGCGTACTGGTTCTCGCCCGTGGACTCCACCTTGTCGCAGCCGGGGATGCACAGCTTGAGCACCTCGGGGTCGTTGAGCGCGTTCCGTGCCTGTTGCTGGGTGACGGCGAGTCGGCGGCTGCCTTGCATTTCCATGATGGTGTCTCTTGCTTCTAGTTCTGGAGGAGGGCCGCCAGCCCGGCGGCGAGGTCTTCGAGCTTCTCGAGGTTGTGCACCGCCAGCGCGCCATGCGCGTGCCGGTCGAGCACCACGGCGCCCCGCGCGAGCGGAGCATAGCCTTCATAGCGCAACAGCGGGTTGAGCCAGAGCAGGCGGCGACAGCGGTGCGTCAGCCACGCCAGCTCACGGTCGAGCTCGCCCGCGTCGCCGGTGTCGAGCCCGTCGGTGATCACCAGCACCAGCGTGCGGCGGCCGACCAGCCGCCGCGCGAACTTCTGGCGCAGCGTCGCCAGCGATTCGCCCAGCCGCGTGCCGCCCGCGAAATCGTCGATCGCGTCGCCGGCCGCGGCCAGCATGGCGTCGGTGTCGCCGAGGCGGAAAGCCGGCGTGAGGTCGGTCAGGTGCGTGCCGAAAGCGAACACGTCGCGCCGCCGGTTGCCGTGGGTTGCGGCGTGCAGGAAGGCGAGCAGCAGGCGCGCGTAGCGCTCCATCGACCCCGAGACGTCCACCAGCACCAACAACGGCAGCGGCTGGGTTTGCTGCTGCAGGCGGCGCAGCAGCAGCAGTTCTCCGCCGGTGTGGGGCGCCCGGCGAATGGAACGGCTCCAGTCGAGGCGCGCGCCGCGCGAACCCGGGCGCGTGCGGCGGCCCGGAATCCGCGGCACCGGCAGCGCGATGTCGCGCACCAGCCGCTCGACCAGCCGGAACTCGCCGGCCGACAGCGCGTTGAAGTCGGCATGTTTGAGCAGCGCCAGGTCGCTCGCCGTCATGGCGGCGTCGAACTGCACTTCCTTGTCGTTCTTCGGGGCCTGTTGCTGGCCGAAGCGGCGCTGCGGCGCCAGCGCCTCGGCCACCCGCGGCCGCCGCTTCTTCGGCTCGGCCTTGCCCTCGGCGCTGGGCAGCATCTGCGCCAGCAGCTTGTGGGCGATCTCGGGATCGCGGAACCAGGCGTCGAACAGCTCGCGGAAGACGGCGCGGTCGGCTTCGCGGGTGACGAGCACCGCCTCCATCGCGGCGCTGAAATCCTCCCGCTCGCCAACCCCGACGACCTGCGCGGCTTCATGGGCCAGCGCGATGCGGGCGCTGTCCACGTGCAGGCCCGCGCGCCGCAGCGCACGGCCGAAGCCGGAGATGTTCTCCGTGAACTTGCCCCTGCGCGCGTCGCCCAGCAGCATGGTGCGTCAGGCCGGCGCGGGCTCGGGCTTGAGCAGCTCCGCGGCCGGTCGCGGGTGAGCGCCGCCACGTCCTCGCGCTGCTTGAACAGGATGCCGGCGGTGTCGGCCACCACTTCAGGATCGAGCGTGAGGGTGTCGAGCGCGACCAGCGCCTTGGCCCACTCGACGCTCTCGGCGATGCCCGGCGCCCGCTGGAAGGCATTGGCGAAGGGCTGGCTGCGCAGCCGCCCGACGAAATCGGCCACCTGCCGCGACAGCGCGTCGCCGGCCTCGGGCACGCGCGAGCGGACGATGGCGAGTTCGCGCTCGCGCTCCGGGTACTCGAGCCAGTGGTACAGGCAGCGCCGCTTGACGGCGTCGTTCAGCTCGCGCGTGCGGTTGCTGGTGAGGATGGTGACCGGCGCCGCCTGCGCGCGGATGGTGCCGATCTCGGGGATGCTGACCTGGTACTCGCCCGGTACTCCAGCAGGAAGGCTTCGAAGGGCTCGTCGGCGCGGTCGACCTCGTCGATCAGCAGCACCGCGCCGGGCGCCGGCGCCTGCAGCGCCTGCAGCAGCGGCCGGCGGATCAGGTAGCGGTCCCGGTAGACCTCGCGCTCCACCTGCTCGATGCTTTCCTTGCCTTCGGCCGCGCGCATGTGCAGCAGCTGCGCGGCGTAGTTCCACTCGTAGAGCGCCTCGCGCAGCTCCAGACCGTCGTAGCACTGCAGCCGCAGCAGCGTGCGCTGCAGCGCGACCGCCAGCGCCTTGGCCAGCTCGGTCTTGCCCACGCCCGGCTCGCCTTCGAGCAGCAGCGGGCGCTGCAGCTTCAGGGCGAGGAAGACGGCGGTGGCGAGACGGCGGTCGGCGAAATAGCCGCTGTCTTGCAGGGACTGCTGGAGGGTGGCGATGGAGGAAAGGAACATCGGAAAAACCTTGTCATGCCGGGCTCGACCCGGCATCCATGGTGGCACAAGGCAGTGTCCCGCGCACCGGTGGATCCCGGCTCGAGGCCGGGACGGCAGTCCTAGCCCAGCGCCTTCGTCACGGCCCGCTGCGTCAGCACGCTGATCAGGTTGGCGCGGTACGCTGCGCTGCCGTGCAGGTCCGAGGACAGGTCGCCCGCGTCGATCTTCACGGCGGCCGCCGCCTCGGGCGTGAAGTTGCGGCTGAGCGCCGACTCCGGCCTTCGTGCCGGAACACGCCGTTGCCGCCGCCGGTGACCGCCACCCGCACGCCGCCGTCGGTCTGTGCCACGAACACGCCGACCAGCGCGAAGCGCGAGGCCGGCTGCTTGAACTTGATGTACGCCGCCCGCTTCGCCACCGGGAAGCGAACCGCGGTGATCAGCTCGCCGTCCTGCAGCGCCGTCGTGAACATCCCCCGGAAGAAGTCGTCGGCCGCGATCTCGCGCTGCGTCGTGCGCACCGTGGCGTCGAGCGCCAGCAGCGCCGCCGGGTAGCAGGCCGACGGATCGTTGTTGGCCACCGAGCCGCCCAGCGTGCCCATGGCGCGCACCTGCCGGTCGCCGATGCCGCCGGCCGTCGGCCAGCGCCGGCAAGGCCGACTGGACGTCGGCGTTCGCGGCGACGTCGGCATGGCGCGTCATCGCGCCGATCACGAAGGTGCTGCCCTCGCGCCGGATGCCGGCGAGTTCGCCGATGGCGCCCGGGTCGACGAGCTGTTCGGGGCTGGCCAGCCGCAGCTTCATGGAGGCCAGCAGGGTCTGGCCGCCGGCCAGCACCTTGGTGCCGGCGGCGCCGGCCGCCGGCGGGTGGCGTCGGCCAGCGAGGCGGGACGTTCGAAGGTGAATTGGTACATGGTGAGGGTCTCCTTCGTTCAGGGCCTGGCGGCCTGGATGGCTTCCCAGACGCGCGACGGCGAGGCCGGCATGTCGAGGTCTTTCACGCCCGGTCCTTCAGGGCGTCGAGCACGGCGTTGATCAGCGCCGGTGGCGAGCCGATGGCGCCCGCCTCGCCGCAGCCCTTGGTGCCCAGCGGATTGTGCGTGCAGGGCGTGCACACGGTGTCGAGCGTGAACGGGGGAAGTCGTCGGCGCGCGGCATGGCGTAGTCCATGAACGAGCCGGTCAGCAGTTGCCCGCTTTCCTTGTCGTACACGCAGTTCTCCATCAGAGCCTGGCCGAGGCCCTGCACGATGCCGCCGTGCACCTGCCCCTCGACGATCATCGGGTTGATGATGGTGCCGAAGTCGTCGACCGCCGTGAAGCGGTCGACGCGCACCACGCCCGTGGCCGGGTCGACCTCGACCTCGGCGATGTAGGTGCCCGCGGGGAAGGTGAAGTTGGTCGGGTCGTAGAACGCGGTTTCGTTCAGGCCCGGCTCCAGCTTGTCGAGCGGGTAGTTGTGCGGGACGTAGGCCGTCAGCGCCACCTGCCCGAAGGTCACCTTCTTGTCGGTGCCCTTCACGACGAACTCGCCGTTGGCGAACTCGACGTCGCCGTCGCCCGCTTCCATCAGGTGCGCCGCGATCTTCTTGGCCTTGTTCTCGATCTTGTCGAGCGCCTTCATGATCGCCGCGCCGCCGACGCTGATCGACCGCGAGCCGTAGGTGCCCATGCCGAACGGCACCCGGCCGGTGTCGCCGTGCACGACGTCGACGTTGTCCACCGGGATGCCGAGGCGCGCCGCCACCACCTGCGCGAACGTGGTCTCGTGGCCCCGGCCGTGGCTGTGCGAACCGGTGAACACCGTGACGCTGCCGGTGGGATGCACGCGGATCTCGCCGCACTCGAACAGGCCCGCCCGCGCGCCGAGCGCGCCCGCGATGTTCGACGGCGCGATTCCGCAGGCTTCGATGTAGCTGCTGTAGCCCAAGCCGCGCTTCAGGCCTTTCGCTTCGCTCGCCTTGCGGCGCGCGTCGAAACCCTTCACGTCGGCCAGCGCGTTGGCCTTGAACAGCGCGCCGTGGTAGTCGCCGGTGTCGTACTGCAAGGCCACCGGCGTCTGGTACGGGAAGCTCTGGATGAAGTTGCGCTCGCGGATCTCGTCCTGCGGCAGCCCCATGTCCCGTGCGCAGCGCGTCACCAGCCGCTCCAGCATGTACGTGGCCTCGGGCCGGCCGGCGCCGCGGTAGGCATCGACGGGCGCCGTGTTGGTGAACCAGGCATCGACTTCGACGTAGATCTGCGGGGTGGTGTACTGGCCCGCCAGCAGCGTGGCGTAGAGGATGGTCGGCACCGCCGTCGAGAAGGTCGACAGGTAGGCGCCGAGGTTGGCATCGGTGTGCACGCGCAGCGCCGGGAACTTGCCCTGGCTGTCCATCGCCATTTCGGCGTGCGTCACGTGGTCGCGGCCGTGCGCGTCGCACAGGAAGGCTTCGCTGCGGTCGCAGGTCCACTTGACCGGGCAGTTGAGCTGCTTGGAAGCCCGGTGAGCGCCACGTCTTCGGCGTACAGGAAGATCTTGGAGCCGAAGCCGCCACCGACGTCGGGCGCGATCACGCGCACCTTGTGTTCGGGCAGGCCGAGCACAAAGGCCGTCATCAGCAGGCGCTCGACGTGCGGGTTCTGGTTGGAGACGTACAGCGTGTAGTCGTCGGTCGCGCGGCTGAACGAGGCGATGGCGGCGCGCGGCTCCATGGCATTGGGCACCAGCCGGTTGTTGGTGAGGTCCAGCTTCGTGACGTGCGCCGCCTTGGCGAACACCGCGTCGACGGCCGCCTTGTCGCCGATCGCCCACTTGTAGCAGTGGTTGTCGGGCGCCGCGTCGTGCAGCGCGGTCGCCTTGGCCGCATCGCGCACGTCGACGACCGCCGGCAGCACGTCGTACTCCACTTGCACCAGCTCGGCCGCGTTGCGCGCCTGCTCCAGCGTGTCGGCGACGACCATCGCCACGTGGTCGCCCACGTACCGCGCCTTGCCCTGCGCCAGGATCGGGTGCGGCGGCTCCTTCATCGGCTGGCCGTCGGTGCCGGTGATCAGCCAGCCGCAGGGCAGGCCGCCCATCTTGCCTTCGACATCCTTGCCGGTGAACACGCGCATCACGCCGGGCATCGCCTCGGCCCGCGACGTGTCGATGCCGCGGATGCCCGCATGCGCATGCGGTGATCGCACGAACACGGCGTAGCGCTGGTTCGGCAGGTTGATGTCGTCGGTGTACTGGCCGCTGCCTGTCAGGAAGCGATAGTCTTCCTTGCGCCGCACGGCCTCGCCGATGTGCGGCAGCTTGGCGAAATCTTCGATGGCACCCATGGCTGTCTCCTTGGCTGGCTGGCGTTCAGGGCTTGGCGGCCATCGCCGCCTGCCCTTGCTGGACCGACTTGACGATGTTCTGGTAGCCCGTGCAGCGGCACAGGTTGCCTTCGAGCTGCTCGCGGATCTGCGTGTCGCTGGCGTTGGGGTGGCGCCGGCACAGGTCGAGCGCGCTCATCACCATGCCCGGCGTGCAGAAGCCGCATTGCAGCCCGTGGCATTCCTTGAAGGCGGCCTGCAGCGGGTGCATGGTGCCGTCGGGCGCGGCGAGGCCTTCGATGGTGGTGATCTCGGCGCCGGGGTGCTGCGCCGCCAGCGTGTTGCACGACTTGATCGCGCGGCCGTTGACCATGACGGTGCAGGCGCCGCACTGCGCGGTGTCGCAACCCACGTGGGTGCCGGTCAGGCGCAGGTTCTCGCGCAGGGCCGTCACCAGCAGCGTGTTGGGCGCGACGTCGACCGACTGCTGCCTGCCGTTGACCTTGAGTTGTACCAGCATGTGTTGCTCTCCGGGGGATGGCCTGGGGAGATTCATTGTTCGACCCGCCTCCCGCGACCTGCCTAGGCGAAACCCTAGGATGCGCGGGGCCGCTGCGCGAAAATCTCAAAATGGAACAATGATGGGCATCCACCCTTCCACCGCCCACGGAGCGCGCCCATGAACGTCGCCGCCAGCAGCGCCGCCGCCGCCGATCGCCTGCGGCAGATCGAGCGCGCCCGCGCGGCCGTCCTGAGCGAAGGCGGCTCCGCCACCGGTGCCCCGGTCGACGGCTGGTACGAGAACGCCCGGATCGCGCGCTCTGGCGGCGCTGCCTCGAGAACGGCCTGCGCCCGCAGGACCGCGTCGGCTTCGACCTGGTGCCGCCGGAACAGCAGCGGCGCGTGGAGGAAGCCAACCACGCGCTGGTCGCGGCCGCCCGGCCGGTGCTGGAGCAACTCGGCCGCGCCATCGCCAGCACCCGCTACTTCGCCATCCTCACCAACCAGCAAGGCGTGGTGGTCGACGCGCACGGGCCCATCGACCGGGCCGACCGCCGCGCGGCGCTCATCACCCGCCGGGCGTCGACCTGTCGGAGCGCAGCGTGGGCACCACGGCGATCAGCGCCGCCCCGGGCGAACTGCACCCGGTCTGGCTGCACCGCGGCGAACACTTCTTCGAGGCGACCAGCTGCTACAGCTGCGCGGGCGCGCCCCTGTTCGGCCCCGACGGCGCCTGCGCCGGCATGCTCGACCTGACCGGCATCGACGCGCCCGAACGCCCGGAGCTCAAGCACTGGTGGCGCAGTCGGCCCGCAGCATCGAGAACGCGCTGACGCTGGCCCGCCCGCACCGGCTGGTGCTGCGCCTGAACTGGCCGGGCCGCCTGCGCGGCGACGACGACGACGGCCTGGTCTGCCTCGATGGCGACGGCTGGGTGACCGGCAGCAACAGCGTGGCCCGCGCCATGGTGGCCGAACTCGCCACCGGCGCCGGCGGGCCGCTGCACTGCAGCGAGCTGTTCGCGCAGCCGTGGGAGCCGCTGTTCGACCATGCCGGTCTCGCGGATGCCGGGCCCTTGGAACTGCCGCTGTGGTCCGGGCTGCGGCTCGATGCCCTGCCGCAGGCGCAGGGCGCAAGCCCGGCCGGGGCGGCCGCGCGCAAGCCCCTGCGCGACGTCGAGATCGCCCTGATCCGCAAGACGGTGGTCGAGGCGCGGGGCAACGTGATGGAGGCGGCCCGCCTGCTTGGTATCAGCCGCGCAACGATTTACCGCAAGCTGTCGCTCAAATCGCCGAAAAACGGCTGAGCCCGGGGCCCGCCCCCTAGAATTCCCGCAGCCGTTGGCATGCAACCAATCAGCTACCAGGACCGGGGAGTCCGCCGCGGGCGCCGCGCCAACCGGCGGGTCCGCGAGAAGAAGAAGAATGCTGAACGCCGCGAGGGAGCGGCACATGCGGTATCCATGTTCGATTTGCGCAAGCTGTTTGCCCGGGACGGAAGTCGCCGGGAGGATCACGGTCGCGACACCGAGGTCGACGCATCCCTGCCCGCGGGCCGGGGGCTCGAGGCCGAGTACGAGAGCCTGATCGCCAACCAGTGCCGCCGCTGGGGCATCGCCGACGGCGTGGTCACCATCGAGGTGCGGCGCATCGGCCGCGCGCCCGACGGCCTCGACGTCTATCTCGGGATGGTGCGGCTGGCGCAATGGGAACGCGATTCGTCGCTGCGCCTGCTGCTCGGCCTGCCGCTGCTGGAGACCAAGATCCGCCGCATGGTGCGCACCCTGTGGATCGGCGAGATGAGCCACTTCGGCGGCCTCTGGCTGCATGCTTCCGAGCAGTTGCATGCCACGCCCGCGATGCGCGAACTGCGCGATCTCCTGATCCAGCTCACGCCGCCCTCCCATCCGCGTCCGGGCGAGGACAGCGGCGGCGAGGCCGACCCGTCCAGCCTCTCGGGCGTGTCCGAGATCACCATCGGGGCGCCGCTGGAACGCAAGCCGGACTGAATCGGCGGCGGTGCCATCCCGCACAATCGCGCCCATGCGCGCTCGCCTCCTGCTGACCCCCTTGCTGCTCGCCTGCGCCCTGCCCGCGCACGCGGACAAGGTGCAGGTGGCGGTGGCCGCCAACGTGGCGCCCGCCATGCAGGAGATCGCGCGCGGATTCGCCCGCGCCACCGGGCACGAGGCGGTGCTGGTGCCCGGCTCCACCGGCAAGTTCTACGCGCAGGTCCGCAACGGCGCGCCGTTCGAGGTGCTGCTGGCCGCCGACCGAGGAAACGCCGCAGCGGCTGGAAGCGGAGGGCCTCGGGGTGCCCGGCACCCGCATCACCTATGCCATCGGCCGGCTCGTGCTGTGGAGCGCGCGGCCCGGCGTCGTCTACGGCGAAGGTGCGGTGCTGCGCGCCGCGCCCGCCGGTCCGCTCGCCATCGCGGACCCGCGCGTCGCGCCGTACGGCGCCGCGGCGCGCCGGGTGCTGGAGCGCCTCGGCGTGCTGGCCGCGTGGCAGCCGCACCTCGTCCAGGGGAAAGCGTCGGCCAGGCCTACCAGTTCGTGGCCTCCGGCAACGCGCCGATCGGCTTCGTCGCGCTGTCGCAGGTGATGGCGCAGGGCCGCATCGCGCGCGGCTCCGCGTGGATCGTGCCGCCGCACCTGCACCCGCCGCTGCGGCAGGACGCCGTGCTGCTGCGCGCCGGACAGGCCAACCCCGCTGCCGCCGCGCTGCTCGCCTACCTGCGCAGCGACGCCGCCCGCACCGTGCTGCGCGCGCACGGCTACGAGACCTGACCCGGCCATGCCCCTGAGCGCCGACGACCTGCAGGCGATCTGGCTCACGCTGAAACTGGCCACGGCCACGACGCTGCTCCTGCTGCTGCTGTCCGCGCCGCTGGCCTGGTGGCTGGCCCACACGCACTCACGCTGGCGCGGCCCCATCGGCGCCGTCGTCGCCCTGCCCCCGTGCTGCCGCCTACCGTGCTGGGCTTCTACCTGCTGGTCGCGCTCGGCCCGCAGGGCTGGGGCGGGCAGCTCACGCAGTCGCTGGGCATCGGCCTGCTGCCCTTCACCTTCGGCGGGCTGTTGCTGGGATCGATCGTGTACTCGCTGCCTTTCGCGGTGCAGCCGCTGCAGAACGCCTTCGAGGCGATCGGGCGGCGGCCGCTCGAAGCCGCCGCCACGCTGCGCGCGGGGCCGCTCGACCGCTTCTTCCACGTGGCGCTGCCGCTCGCGCGCGGCGGCATCGTGCAGGCCGCCGTCCTCAGCTTCGCGCACACCGTGGGCGAGTTCGGCGTGGTGCTGATGATCGGCGGCAACATCCCCGAGCGCACCCGCGTCGTCTCGACGCAGATCTACGGCCACGTCGAAGCCTTGCAGTACACGCAGGCGCACTGGCTGTCGGCGGCCATGGTGGCGTTCTCGTTCGCCGTCCTGCTGGCGCTGGCCCTGCTGAACCGCCGCAGCCTGCGGGTGCTCGGATGAGCGCGGACGGCATCGCCATCCGGCTGCGGCTGGTCCGCGGCGGCTTCGTGCTCGACGCGGACCTGCAGTTGCCGGGCAGCGGCATCACCGCGGTGTTAGGCCCCTCGGGGTCGGGCAAGACGACCTTGCTGCGTTGTGTCGCGGGGCTGGAACGCGCGTCCGATGCGCAGGTGGTCGTGGCCGGCGAGACCTGGCAGGACGACGCGCACGGCATCTTCCCGGCCGACGCACCGCCGTCCGCTCGGCTACGTCTTCCAGAAGCCAGCCTGTTCGACCATCTCGACGTGCGCGGCAACCTGGCGTTCGGGCAGAAGCGCGCGGGCGGCGGCGCGGACCTCGCGCCGCTGGTCGAATTGCTCGGCATCGGCGGCCTGCTGGACCGGCGGCCGCACCAGCTCTCCGGCGGCGAGCGCCAGCGCGTGGCCATCGCGCGCGCGCTGGCCACGCAGCCCCGCATCCTGCTGCTGGACGAACCGCTGGCCTCGCTCGACGCGGCGCGGCGGCGCGAGATCCTGCCCTGGCTGGAACGGCTGCGCGACGAGCTGAAGCTGCCCATGCTGTACGTGACGCATGCGGTGGATGAAGTCGCGCGGCTGGCGGACCATCTCGTGCTGCTGGATGCGGGACGCGTCGTCGCCAGTGGGCCGCTGGCGGACTTGTTCGGGCGGCTCGACGCCGCGGGCTTGCCTGGCGGGGAAGCATCGGCCCTGCTCGAAGGCGCGATCGCGGAGCGCGATGCACGCTGGCACCGGCGCGCGTGGCGTTCGACGGCGGGTCGCTGTGGCTGGCCGATCCCGGGCGGGCCGTCGGCAGCCGGGTGCGGGTGCGCGTCATGGCCCGCGACGTGAGCATCGCGCTCGCCCCGGACGAGACGAGCACGATCCAGAACCGGTTGGCGTGCACGGTGCACGCGATCGCGCCGGGCGTCCATCCTTCGCAGGCGATGGTTCAGCTTGCCTGCGGACCGTCGCTGCTGCCGGCACGCGTGACGGCGCGCGCCGTGGACGCGCTTGCGCTGGCTCCGGGCGCGCACGTGTGGGCGCAGGTGAAGTCGGCGGCGCTGGTCGACTGAAACTCAGAACGGCGCCGGCCGCACCTCGACGCGCAGCGCGTTGCGCGCAAGACGGCGCAGCACGGGCTACTTCGTGGCATTGGGGAAGAACAACTGCTCGCCGCCGATCTTGTACGACGCGATCGCAGCCTGGCCGGCGGGCGAAACCACCCAGTCCACGAACTGCTGCGCCTCGCGCGCCTTCACGTGCGGGTGCTTCGCCTGGCTCACGGCCATCACGCCGTACTGGTTGAAGAGGCGGGTGTCGCCTTCGACCAGCACCGCCAGGTCGCCGCGGTTCTTGAAGCTGAGCCAGTGCCGCCGCGGTCGGCCAGCACGTAGCCGTTGCTGGACGCGCCGATGTTCAGCGCCGGCCCCATGCCGCAGCCGCATTCCTTGTAGCCGCCGCCCTTGGCGGCCGCCAAGCCGGCCTGGTTCCAGTAGCGCAATTCGGCCGCGTGCGTGCCGCTCTTGTCGCCGCGCGAGATGAAGGGCGCGTTGGCCGCGGCGATCTTCTGCAGCGCCACGACGATGTCCTTGCCGCGGGCGCCCGCCGGATCGGCCTTGGGGCCGACGACCACGAAGTCGTTGTACATGACCGGATAGCGCCTGGCCGCGAAGCCGTCGGCGACGAACTTCTCCTCGGCCACCGGGTCGTGCACGAACAGCACGTCGGCGTCGCCGCGGCGGGCGCTGTCGATGGCCTGCCCGGTACCGACGGCGACGACCTTCACGTCGATGCCGGTCGCCTTCTTGAACTCGGGCAGCAGGTGGCCGAACAGGCCCGACTGTTCTGTCGACGTGGTGGATGCCATCGTGATGGCGGACTGCGCCCGGCGCCGCCCATGCCCACCACCATCGCGACGACCGCCATCATGCGTTTCAGCTTCATCCCAGTTCTCCCTTGACAAACAGTTCGGCCTCGCGCGACGTCGCGCCGAGCGGGCCGTTGAAGAAATCGCGCACCGGCAGGTCGGCCAGCACGCGTCCGTGTTCCATGTAGACGACGCGCGTGGCCGCGCTTGACCTGCCCCAGGTTGTGGCTGGCGAACACCAGCGTGGTGCCGCCCTCCGCGAACTCCGCCATCAGCGCCTCGACCTCGCGCTTGGCATGCGGGTCGAGGCTGGCCGTCGGCTCGTCGAGCAGCAGCACCTGCGGGTCGAGCGCCCACGCGCGCGCCAGCGCCATGCGCTGCAACTGGCCGCCCGACAGGTTGCGCGCGTTGCGCAGCGCCACCGACGCGAGGCCGACGCGCCCGAGCGCGGCCAGCGCCTGTTCCTTCGCCGCGCGCCAGCGGGTGCCGCGCAGCCACGGACCGAGCGCCACGTTCGTGATCGCCGAGGCGCGCAGCGCATAGGGGCGCTGGAACACCATGGCCTGCCGCATGGCGCCATCGCGCAGCACCGAACCCGAGGTGGGCCGCAGGAGGCCGTGCAGCACGCGCAGCAAGGTGCTCTTGCCGCTGCCGTTGGCGCCGATCAGGGCGACGCGCTCACCCTCGGCGATGCGCAGGTCGACGCCCTGCAGCGCCGTGACCGCGCCGAAGCGCAGGTGGACGTCCTTCAGCTGCACCCAGCCGCTCATGGCGCCGCTCCCTGCAGCGCGCCCAGGCTCTCCGACCGTGCGCCGCGCCAGCGCGCCACCAGCGCGATCACCGCATTGAGCGCAAGCACCACGGCCAGCAGCACCATGCCCAGCGCGAGCGCCAGCGGCAGGTCGCCCTTGCTGGTTTCCAGCGCGATCGCGGTCGTCATCACGCGGGTGAAGCCGTCGATGTTGCCGCCGACGATCATCACCGCGCCCACCTCCGAGATGGCGCGGCCGAAGCACGCGAGCAACACGGTGAGCAGCGCATAGCGTTCGTCGAACGCCAGCATCAGGCTGCGCAGCACGCCGCCCGCGCCGAGCGAACGCAGCTGCTCGCCGTTGGCGCGTTCGGCGTCCTCCACCACCGGCGCGTGAGCGCGGTGCACACCGGCAGCACCAGCAGCACCTGCGCGACCACCATTGCCCGGAACGAGAACAGCCAGCCGAGGAAGCCGAGCGGTCCGGAGCGCGACAGCAGCAGATACACCACCAGCCCGACCACCACGGACGGAATCGCCAGCGACGTGTTCAGCACGGTGATGAGCGCGCCGCGGCCGGCGAAGCGCGCGACGCCGAGCCAGGCGCCGAGGACCAGCCCCAGCACGCACGCCAGGACGCAGGCCGTGCCGCTGACCGCGAGTGAGCGGCCGACGATCGAAAGAAGCATCGCATCCGCGCCGGCGATCAGTTCGAGGGCGCGCGCGATGCTGTCGTGGAAGCTGTTCACGCGCGCATCCTAAGGGCGCCGCGCGCGCCCGCGCCTCGGTGCTTGCGAGTTATGAAACCCGTGCATAGCCGCGGCGGCGGCCCGCGCGGCGGGCGGCATACTCGCCGCATGCGCAAGGTGGAACTCTCGTATGCCTTCGCCGCCCGGCGCCGGGCGGCTGGATCCGCAATGCGCTGATGGACCTGCTGCACGCGGTGCAGGAGCAAGGCTCGATCTCCGCCGCGGCCAAGGCGCTCGGCTTCTCCTACCGCCACGTGTGGGGCGAGCTCAAGCGCTGGGAGGTCGAGCTCGCGCAGCCGCTGGTGCTGTGGGAGAAAGGGCAGGCGGCGCGCCTGTCCGCCTTCGGCGAGAAGCTGCTGTGGGCCGAACGCCGGCGCAGGCGCGCCTCGCGCCGCAGATCGAAGCGCTGCACGCCGACCTGAGCGCGTGTGTTCGCCGTCGCCTTCGACGAAAAGGCGCAGGTGCTGGGCCTCTTCGCCAGCCACGACGACGGCCTGTCGCTGCTGCGCGGCTTCGCCGTGGAACAGGCGCAGCTGCACCTCGACGTGCGCTTTTGCGGCAGCGTGGACGCGATCGCCGCGCTGAACGACGGCCGCTGCCTGCTGGCGGGCTTCCACAGCTCGCAGCAGCCGGGGCTGGGCACGCACACGCAGCGCGCGTACCAGCCGCTGTTGCAGCCGGGCCGCCACAAGCTGATCGGCTTCGCGGAGCGCAGCCAGGGGCCTGATCGTCGCGCCCGGCAATCCGCTGCGCCTGCAGACGCTGCACGACGTGGCGCGGCGCCGCGCGCGCTTCGTGCACCGTCCCGCGGGCAGCGGCACGCGGCTGCTGGTGGATGAGTTGCTGGCGCAGGAGCAGTTGCAGGCCGCCGAGCTCTCCCCTGCGCCGCACGAGGAACCGTCGCATGCGGCCGTGGCGCAGGCCATCGCCTCGGGCGCCGCCGACTGCGGCGTGGGCATCGAAGCCGCGGCGCGCGCGCGCAACCTCGACTTCGTGCCCTTGCTGCGGGAACACTACTACCTCGTGTGCCTGAAAGACGCGCTCGACCAGCCGCCCATCGCCGCGCTGCGGCGCCTGCTGCAGGACCCGCGGTGGCAGCGCACGCTGGCAGACCTGCCCGGCTACACGCCGTGGCGCAGCGGCGAGGTGCTCAGCCTGCGGGCGGAGCTGCCGTGGTGGAAGCTGCCGCCCAAGCGCGCGGGCGTCAGGCCGCGCAAGTCCTGAAGCCGACGAAGGCTTCGTCGCGCTCTGGCAGCGCCCACCAACGCGCGCGGGCGTTCCGCATGCGCGAGCGGCTGGCGAACGACATGCCCCGCTGAGCGCGCGCGACGCCGAACACCGCCTGCGCGTCCAGCTCCGCGCTGGCGGACCAGCCGGCCGGCGCGAAGCCGGCCCGGGGCCGCAGCGTGCCGGCGGTCCACTCGCGCACGTCGCCCCAGCGGAAGCCGCGCCGCGCGCCGGCGTGCGCCGCGATCTCCCATTCGGCTTCGGTGGGCAGCCGGCGGCCGGCCCAGCGCGCGAAGGCATCCGCTTCCCACCAGCTCGCGTGCATCACCGGCTGGCTGCCGCCCATGCGCGCCGACTTGCCGAACACCGACTGCAGCACCGCGCCGCCGGCCTCCCCGATCTGCTCCACGTGGCGGGGGCCGCGGCGGCCTTCGCGCTGCGCCTCCTGTTCGAGCCAGGTCCAGCCCGCGGGCTGCCAGAACTCCGGCCGGTCGTAGCCGCCGTCGTCGATGAACTCGACGTACTGCGACCAGGACACCGGCTGCGCGTCGATCTCGAACTCGGGCACCTGCACCGGCTCGGAACCGCGTTCGACGTCGAGCGCGAAGCCCGGATCGGACCATCCCATCGGCCAGCGCGTGGCGGGCACCAGCAGCGCGGGCCGGGCCTGCGCGCCGTCGGGCAGCTTCAGGCCCAGGCGCACGCCGGCCGACTGTGCCAGCGCCACCAGCTGCTCGCCGCGCAGGTCCTCGTGGAACAACGCCAGGCGGAAGAAGTAGAGGCTGTCGTCGTCGTCGGGCGTCTTCTCGAGCAGTTCGAGCGTGACTTCCAGCGTGGCCAGCAGGTAGTCGCGGACGCCTGCGGCGTCCGGCAGGTCGAGCGCCCAGCGGGCGGGCTGCGGCTGGCCGGTGGGGTCGAACCAGCGGTCGGCGTTCGGCTCGATGGAGCCCATGCGCACGGCGTCCGCCGGACACCGCGCGCCCATGCCGCGCTGCGGATTGCGCGCGATCCAGAATTCGGAGAGCCAGCCGACGTGGCCGGCCACCCACAGCGGCGGCAGCACCAGCGGGCCAGGCACCACCGGCAGCGTCGGGCCGAGCGCCTGCTCGAACTGCGCGAGCAGCTGCAGGGTGAAGTTGCGCGCGCGTCCATCAGCGCGAGCGAAAGGCGGTCGCGGCCGGCGCGGCGCATGTCGGGACCGTCGATGAGCGCCGTGGCTTGCATGGGCGGATTATGGTTGCCCGGCCCCGGTACGTGCGTCCCACATGCGCAACGCCCTTGCGAGGACGCACAATCGCGGGTTCGCAGGTACAAGCCCCCTTGACCCGCAGCTCGTCCGTCACGATGCTGTCAGGCTGCTCCCGGGGCGCTCCCTAGAATCTTCCGGCTTACATTATCCGACCATCCGGGGCCCTTGCGCCTCAAGCAACGGAGACAAGAAAGACATGCAAGGACTCCTGAAGTTCTCGGGCGGCGTCGACCGCCTGAATGCGTTCGTCGGCCGCTGGGTCATCTGGCTGATCCCGGCCTGCACCGTCATCAGCGGCCTCAACGCGGTGGTGCGCAAGGCATTCAACACCAGCTCGAACGCGTACCTCGAAGTGCAGTGGTACCTCTTCGCTGCCTCGTTCCTGCTCGCCGCGGGTTACACGCTGCTCAACGGAGAGCACGTCAAGATCGACGTGATCGCCAGCAAACTGTCCAAGCGCAAGCAGATCTGGATCGACATCATCGGCTTCACGCTGTTCCTCACGCCGGTGTGCCTGGTGATCCTGTACTACGGCATCCCGTTCTTCCTGCAGGGCATGCGCTCCGGCGAGATGTCGTCCAACGCCGGCGGCCTGGTCCGCTGGCCGGTCTACCTGATGATGCCGATCGGCTTCACGCTGCTGCTGCTGCAAGGGTTCTCGGAACTGATCAAGCGCATCGCCTTCCTGAAGGGGCTGATCCCCGATCCCACGGTGAAGCTGGTGGCCAAGAGCGCCGAGGAGGAACTCGCCGAGGAGATCCGGCGCCAGGCCGAAGCGGCCGAACGGGCCAAGCTGGCTTGAGGACAGAACCAAAATGACCCAGTTCATCGCACAGAACCCGGCCCCGATCATGTTCGCGGGCCTGATCGTCTTCCTGCTGTTCGGCTTCCCCGTGGCTTTCAGCCTCGGCGCCTGCGGCCTGTTCTTCGCCGTCATCGGCATCGAGATGGGCGTGCTGCCCGAGGCGCTGATGCAGGCGCTGCCGCTGCGGCTATTCGGCATCATGCAGAACGACACGCTGCTGGCGATCCCGTTCTTCACGCTCATGGGGCTGATCCTCGAACGCAGCGGCATGGCCGAAGACCTGCTGGACACCATCGGGCAGCTGTTCGGGCCCCTGCGTGGCGGCCTGGCCATCGCCGTGATCTTCGTCGGCGCGCTGCTGGCCGCCACCACCGGCGTGGTGGCCGCCTCGGTGATCTCCATGGGCCTGATCTCGCTGCCCATCATGCTGCGCTACGGCTACGACCGGCGGCTGGCGTCGGGCGTGATCGCCGCCTCCGGCACGCTGGCCCAGATCATCCCGCCCTCGCTGGTGCTGATCGTGCTGGCGGACCAGCTCGGTCGCAGCGTCGGCGACATGTACAAGGGCGCGTTCATCCCCGGCTTCGTGCTGACCGGCCTCTACGTGCTGTACGTCGTCGGCCTGGCGATCTTCCGGCCGAAGATGGTGCCGGCCCTGCCGCTGGAAGCGCGCGTGTTCCGCGAGCCGAGCGGCAGCAGCGGCACGCCGTCCCTGCTGGTGCTGACCGTCGTCAGCGCGATCGCCGCCGTGTTCCTCGCCGAGAACTACGCCAAGGTGCTCACGTGGTTCAAGGGCACCGAGGTGGCGACAGTGGCCACCGACGAGACCATCGTCGTGTCGCTGTGCGCCGGCGTGCTGCTGGCCTTCGTGATCGCCGTCATCAACAAGGTCACGCGCCTCGGGCTGCTCTCGCGCATGGCCGAACGCGTCACCTTCGTGCTGATCCCGCCGCTGTTCCTGATCTTCCCGGTGCTGGGCACCATCTTCCCGGCGTCGCGACGCCCACCGAAGGCGGCGCCATGGGCGCGCTGGGCGCGCTCGGCATGGCGTGGGCCCGCAAGCGCCTGAGCTTCAGCCTGCTCAAGCAGGCGCTGAACACCACCACCAAGTTGTCTTGCTTCGTCGTGTTCATCCTGATCGGCGCGACCATGTTCGGCCTGACCTTCCGGGCGTCGACGGCCCGAAGTGGGTCGAGCACCTGCTGTCCGGCCTGCCCGGCGGGCAGCTCGGCTTCCTGATCGTGGTGAACATCCTGATCTTCGTGCTGGCGTTCTTCCTCGATTTCTTCGAGCTGTCCTTCATCGTGGTGCCGCTGCTGGCGCCCGTCGCCGACAAGCTGGGCATCGACCTGGTGTGGTTCGGCGTCCTGCTGGCGGTGAACATGCAGACGTCGTTCATGCATCCGCCGTTCGGCTTCGCCCTGTTCTACCTGCGCAGCGTAGCGCCCGACAAGGCGTACACCGACCGCGTGACGCGCCAGCAGATCGCGCCCGTGACCACCGGGCAGATCTACTGGGGCGCGGTGCCGTTCGTGATCATCCAGATCATCATGGTCGGCCTGATCATCACCTTCCCCGGCATCGTCTCGCGCGACAAGGTGGAGAAGATCGACCTCGACAAGGTGAAGATCGAGATCCCGGTGGAGCCCGGCTTCGGCAGCACGCCGGGGGCCGAGCCCGTTCCGGGCGCACCGGCGGTGGAGCCGTCGGCGGACGAGGAACAGAAGAAGCTCGACGAACTCTTCAATCCGAAGAAATGAAGCAAGGGGCTTTCGGGCCCCTTCTTCATGGCGCCTGCTTCAGAGCGGGGCCATCGCTTCGAAATCCGGCATCGCCCCGCTCGCGTAGCCCGGCGCCGCCAGCGAGCCCAGCGCGATCTCGCCGGCCGCGATGCGCAGGCGCACCGCGCCGTGGCTGCGCTCGTACAGGTCCGGATGCGCATCGAGGAACGCCTGTTGCTCGGCCTGCGGCAGCGCCGCCATCCCGTCGACGTAGTGGTGGCCGTTGCGTTCCACGTGCGTGATGCCCAGCAGGTTGACCAGCGCAAGGTCCTGCTGCACCGACAGGCCGGCCTGCGTCGTCAGGTCTTCCGCGGACATGAAGTAGCGGGGCAGGCCCTCTTCCCGGTTCCACGCCGCGCAGCGCGCCGCGTTCAGCACCGACTTATAGAGGCCCTTGCAGGTCTTGGACGAGACGCCGCTGTAGCCGCGCGCTCGTGCCTGGACGAAGCTGTCCAGTTCGCCGTCGGACTCGTCGATGATCACGGGACGGCCCGGTCGTGCGTGCGCAGGTCGACATCGAGCGCCAGCTTGCGGGCGATCGGCTGCTCGATGAACAGGATGGAATCCCACAGGCGGCGCAGCGCCGGCCGTTGGCGGATGCCCCGGACGAGTTCCAGCACGCCCTCCGGGCTTTCGTACTGCTCGTTGCCATCGAGCGACGCGAAGTACGGCGCCCGGCTGCGATCCAGCACGGAGGCGATGGCCTGCAGGCGATCGAGATCGGCGTCGACCTTGCCCGCCACCTTCAGCTTGAAGTAGCGGTGGCCGTAGGCGGCGACCACCTCCTCGAGGGTCTCGGGCAAGCCGTCGCCCACCCGCTCCGACTGGTCGGCGGCGACGATCGCGTCGACGAGGCCGACGGTGTGGCGCGCCGGATCGCCGCCGCGGGGCGCAGTCCTTCCAGAAACCGGCATCGGACATGCCCGGCAAGTTGCGCTGCATCGCCTCGTAGAACGAAACGCCCGCGAGCCGGCAGAGCGCGTCGAGCACGGCGCGGTCCAGCAGTGCCGGGCCATAGCTCGCCAGCAATGGGTTGAAGCCGACGCGCGCGGCCGCTGCCGCATGGCCGTCGTGATGGCGCGCGAAATGGCCGAACGCGGTCGCGGGTGACGCGTCCGCGAGGTACGCGTCACGCGCCATGCGCAGCACGGCGCGCAGCTGGTCGAAGTTGTCTTCGTTGGAAAGCGCGAGGTTCTTGTCGAACCACTTGGGCGCCATCAGCTCGGCGGCCGCGCCCCAGCCGCCGCGGCCGTCGGCCATTTCGATGCGGACGCGCGCAAAGGCTTGCGGGCATTCTGTGAGCGTGACCACGCCGAAGCGGAACGGCATGCGCAGCCGCACGGCGCGCTCGTACAGTTGCACTTCGCGGATGCGGAAAACGGGTGCTTCAGCCATGGGCGTCCAGTCCCTGTTCGATGCCGCGCAGGTAGCCGATGGCGCGCGCCGCGCAGCCGGGTCCGTCGGGCACGTAGTCGAACGGTTCCACGCCGATGATGCCGGGGAAGTGGCCTTGCGCCTCCATCTGCCGCAGCACGCGCAGGATGGGGCCGAAGTCCATGTCGCCCTGCCCGGGTCCGCGGCGGTTCGGGTCGTTGACCTGCACGTGGCCGACGCAGCCCTGCGGCATCCAGCGCGCCATCAATGCATCGACCGGTTCGCGCTCGGCCCGGCCCGCGGCGCTGCAATCGATCATCGTCCGCAAGGCAGGGTTGGCGATGTCCCCCACCAGCCGCGCCGCTTCGGCAACCGTGGTGAACAGGTCGGTCTCGCGCGGCGACAGCGGCTCCGTGCAGTAGGTGACGCCGCACCGGGCCGCAGCGCGCGGCTTGCGCCAGGCAGTCGCGGGCGCGTTCCCACGCCTGCTCGCGCGTCGCGCCGGGCGGCACGCTGCGCTGCTTCGGCGAGCCGTGCACCGTAGCTTCCGCCGACCAGCGCACACAGTTCGCACAGGCGCTCCATCACCTGCACCGTGCGCCGCCGCACGGCGGCATCGTCGCTGACGATCGACAGGCCTTTTGGTGCGACGAGCAGCCAGTGCAGGCCGAAGATCGCCAGCCCATGGTCTTCGGCGATGCGGCGCAGCGCAACCGCCTCGGCATCGGTCAGGTCCATCGGGTCGGCGGCGACGGTGAACGGGGCGAGTTCGAGGCCGTCATAGCCCAGTCCGCGGCCAGCCTGCATTGCTGCGCGAAGGGCAGCGGCTGCAGGACTTCGTTGCACAAGGCGTACTTCATGCGGGCTCCGAGGCGGCCGGGCGGCGCCGCGCGAACAGGCGCCGCACCGCGGGCACGCGCCATAGCAGCACCAACGCCAGCACGAGGGCTAGCGTGCCCGAGATCGGCCGCGTGAAGAAGGGCGAGAGGTCGCCGTCCGACAGCACCAGCCCGCGGCGGAAGTTCTTCTCCAGCAGGTCCCCCAGCACGATGCCCAGCACGAGCGGCGCCATCGGGTAGCCGAAGCGGCGCAGCACGAAGCCGAGCACGCCGAAGAACACCATCACCCAGATGTCGAACAGCCGCGAGGCCAGCGCGAAGGTCCCGATCGTGCACAGCACCAGGATGATGGGCACGATGATGGTGGTCGGCACGCGCAGCACCTGCACGAGGAACTTGGTCAGCGTCAGGCCGTACAGCAGGATGCCGAGCGTGGCCAGCATCATCATCGCGACGATGTCGTACACGAATTGCGGCGACTCGATCATGATCATCGGCCCCGGCTTCACGCCGTGGATCAGCATCGCGGCCATCAGCACCGCCGCCGGCGCGGAGCCGGGAATCTGCAGCGTCAGCACGGGGATGATGGCGCCGGGCACGCACGCGTTGTCGCCGGTCTCGGCGGCCATCAGCCCTTCCACCGAGCCCTTGCCAAACTGGTCCTTTTCCTTGCTCGCACGCTTGGCCGCCGCATACGACGACCAGGCCGCGACGTCTTCGCCGACGCCGGGGACGATCCCGATGAAGGTGCCGATCACGCCGCTGCGGATGATGGTGCGCCAGTACTTGAACACGTCGCGGATCTTCGGGATCACCGAATCGAGCGCGTTCACCTTCACCGGCGGGCGGCGCTCCTGCATCGCGACCAGGATCTCGGCGAAACCGAACGCGCCCACCAGCGCGGGCACCAGCGAGATGCCACCGGCGAGGTCGCGGGTCCCGAAGTTGAAGCGCTCGTAGGCATGGATGCCGTCCCGCCGATGGTCGCGATGAACAGGCCGGCGAAACCCGTGATCCACCCCTTGAGCGCGTCGCCGCCGGTGAGCGTGGCCGAGACGACCACGCCGAACACCGCCAGCCAGAAGAACTCGTAGGCGCCGAACTTCAGCGCGAACTCGCCGAGCATCGGCGTGAACAGCGCCGGGAAGAACATGCCGATCAGCGTGCCCATCACCGAGCCGCTGGTGGCGATGCCCATGGCCTTGCCCGCCATGCCTTGCCTTGCCAGCGCGTAGCCGTCCGTGCACGAAGCGGCGGAGGCCGGCGTGCCCGGGATGTTCAGCAGGATGGCGCTGCGGCTGCCACCGTAGATCGCGCCGACGTAAGTGCAGATCAGCACCAGGATCGCCTGCGACGAAGGCAGCTTGAGCGTCAGCGTCGTCATCAGCGCCACGCCCATGGTGGCGGTCAGGCCCGGCAGCGCGCCGATGATCACGCCCACGAGCGTGGACGCGAGCACGAGGCCAATCGACTCGGGTGTGAGGAAGCCGGCCAGCGAATGGCCGAATGCGATGAGCCCTCGGAACATGGTTGCGGCCTAAGGCAGTCGCACGTAGAAGATTTCTGGAACGCGAGCGTCACGACGGCACTGGCGCCCGCGCCGTAGACCATGGCCAGCATGACCTGCTTGCCCGTGCCGCGGCCCAGCGCCGATTGCCGCTCACGGTCGAAGAAGAAGATGAAGCCGGCCACGAAGGCGAAGGTCGCCAGCCAGAACGGGATGCCGTGCCCGACCAGCACCAGCGCATAGGCGAGCATCGCGCCGAGCACGATCCCCATGTAGACGCGGCCGCCCGCCGGTCGCGGCGCAGTGGCGCCCGCGGGTTGCAGCGCGCCGCGCCGCACCGAGCGCAGCGCGAGCACCGGCCGAGCAAGGCGACGGCGGCGCCGAGGATGCCAGGCACCGTGCCGGGCACCTCGTACTTGTTGATGTGCAGGTTCTCGAGCCGGTCCATCCGCCACGCGCCGATGAACACGGCGATGCCGAACGCCATCCACGCCAGGCGGAGATGAAGTCGGCGCGCGCGGAGACTTCGGTGTCGGGTGGCGATTCGATGCTCAAGGCTTGGCGATGCCCACGGTGTCGGGCGCCGCCCCTTGGTCTTGCCCGTGGAGTGAAGCAACCAGGCATTGGCCGGATTGCCGGCATGGCAGCCGCCTGCGCGGCGTCACCCGCCACCGGGGCGAACAGTGCGCCGCGGTTGACCGCATAGGCCTTGATGGCCGCGTTGTTGGCGATGTTCTCGGTCCAGATCTTCTGCACCGTGGCGACCACTTCCGGCGGCACGCCCTTGGGGATGAAGATGCCGAAGTAGTTGGCCGGCGCCTTGAAGCCGGGGATCGCCGTGCTGATCGGCTCGATGGTGCCGTAGCCCTCGATCTCCAGCGGGCGGTCGCTGACGGTGGCCAGCGGCCGGATGCGCTTGCCCCGGATCATTTCGGCCTGCTCCACTGCGAGTTGGGTGGTCAGGTCGGTTTCGCCGGACACGGTGGCCACCACGGCAGGGTTGCCGCCGTCGTAGGTGACGTGGCGGTACTTCACGCCGGTGGCGCGCGAGATCGCCTCCATGGCGTTGTGGCCGCCGGACGTGACGCCCGCGGTCGCGACCTTGACTTCGCCGGGCTTCGCCTTCATCGCCGAGAGCAGTTCGCCGATCGTCTTGTACGGCGTGTTGGCGCCGACGCCCACCACGGCGATGTTGGCCACGCTCAGGAACATGTGCCAGTCCTTCGCCGGCACGTCGAGCATGCCCAGCGTCTGGTAGGTGCCCGGTCCTGCGCGGCGCCCGCCGTCCAGTGTAGCCGTCCTTGGCGGCGTCCCATGCGTTCTTGCTTCCGATGGAGCCGGAGGCGCCGGGCTGGTTCACCACGATGATCTTCTGCCCCAGCACCTTCTCGATTTCGGCCGCGGTCACGCGCGTGATCTGGTCGGTCGAGCCGCCCGCCGCCCACGGCACGATCAGGTTGATCGGCTTGGTCGGCTTCCACTGGGCTGCAGCCGGGGCGGCGAAGCCCATCGTGATCGCGGCGGCGGCGAGCGCCTGGAGGAAGAATCGCTTCTGCATGGTGGTGTCTCCGGGTTAATTCCCTAAACGGTGAATTGGACTCTAGGGGTGGGAGGCGGCGGCTGTCAACGAGGGTTCCCCTACGCCGCCAGCCATCGCTCCTTGTGCTGCGCCACGAAAGCGTCGTCGGTCAGGTGCGGGTACTCGCGGCTCACGCGCTCCAGTTCCGCGGCCTGGCCTCCGCTCAATCCTTCCGCCGGATCGAGGCACCGGTGCCTTGCAGCAGTCCCTGCCGCCGCAGGATCTCGTGGCAGCCGGCGATGCAGCCATGGAAGTCGTGCGCCACGTCGAACAGCGCCGCATTGCAGTCGGTCACCTGCGCGTCCAGCGCCAGCAGGTCCAGCGGCGCCTGGCCAGCCGCGACGGCAGCATGGATGCGCTCCAGCAACTGCACGGCGGCACGCGTCCACACGCTCCAGTGCCCGAGCAGACCGCCCCGGATGCGCACGGTCACCGGCCGGCCGTCGCGCACGAAGGTGAACGGCGCCAGCAGGTCCAGCACGATGTGGTCGTCGTTGCCGGTGTAGAGCGTGACGCGCTCCTCGGCGCCGGCGGCGATCACGCCGCGGATCACGTCGAGCGTGCGGTAGCGGTGGAACGGCGCCATCTTGATGGCCAGCACGTTGTCGATCTCGGCGAAGCGGCGCCAGAACGACATCGGCAAGTGGATGCCGCCGACGGCCGGCTGCAGGTAGAAGCCCACCAGCGGCATGGCTTCGGCCACCGCGCGGCAATGGGCGACGAGTTCGTCCTCGGCCGCGCCCTTCATCGCCGCCAGGCTCAGCAAACCGGCGTGGTAGCCGAGGCCTTGCGCCAGCTTCGCCTCGCGCACCGCCTGCGCCGTGCCGCCCGCGAGCCCGGCGACCATGAAGAGCGGGCGGCGCCCCCCAAGGGCTCCCACTCGCGCGCTTCCTGCATGGCCAGTTCCAGCACCGGCTGGTACAGCCCGACGTCGCGGATGGCGAACTGCGTCGAATGCACGCCCACCGCCACGCCCCCGGCGCCGGCATCGAGGTAGTAGCGGGTCAGCGCGCGTTGCCGGCGCGTGTCGAGCTTGCGCTGCGCATCGAGCGCCAGCAGGTGGGCGGGAATGGCGGCGCCGCGGCGCAGCACCGCCAGCGCATCGTCCGGAATTTCAGAGCGGTGCATGGCTCAGTACTGCTGGTCGCGCGATTCGTAGTGCGTCGGCTTGTTCAGGGTCGCGCCGCCGCGTCCGACCCAGTCGGCGGTCCAGTCCAGCATCGTCTCCGGGTCCACCTGCGGCTCGCCGTACAGGCGGTAGGCTTCGCTGCAGTCCACCAGCCGGCGGTGTCGGCCTCCTGCCCCGTGAGCTGCGGCGCAATGCCGAGACGCTCGCCGAGTGCATGCGCCACCGAGCGAATGCTCACCTTCGGCCCGCTCAGGTTCAGCGGCGAGATCGGCGTGGTGCAATGGGCCAGCGAGCGCAGCGTCCAGTCGTTGGAATCTCCTTGCCAAATGATGTTGGCGTGGCCCATGGCCAGATCGATCGGCTCGCGCCGCACCAGCTTCTGCGCGACGTCGTGCAGCACGCCGTAGCGCATGTCGATCGCGTACGACAGGCGCAGCTGCCGGCCGGCCGTGCCGTACTGGTGCGAGAAATGTTCGAACAGGCGCTCGCGGGCGACGCAGGAGTTCGCGTACTCGCCCGACGGCGCGGTCGGCTCCATGGTTTCGGTCGCTCCCGCACCGGCGGTGGAGACGAACGGGTACACGCAGGCGGTGGAGAAGCTGACGATGCGCGAACGCGCGAAGCGCTCGGCCACCAGCGCCGGCACGTGGGCATTCATCGCCCGGGTCAGCCATTGGCTGCCGGAGGAGCCGAACTTGCGGCCGGCCATGAAGACGATGTTGGGCGCGTCGGGCAGCGCGGCGATGGCGTCGCGCGAGAGCAGGTCGGCTTCGATGCACTCGACGCCTTGCGACTGCAGGCGTTCACGTAGGCCGGGTTCGGAGAAGCGCGCCACGCCGATCACGCGGCGGTCCGGCGCGGCGCGCTTGGCCATGCGCGCGAGCGTCGGCCCGATCTTGCCGCCGACGCCCAGCACCATGATGTCGCCGGGGACCCGCGCGAGATCGGCGTTGAGCGCGTCCGAGGGACGGCTCATCAACTCTTCGAGGACCTCGGCATCGGCGATGCGGTCGGGCAGATTCATGGCAGCTCCCGGAGGAGCCTCACTATTCACCACTCGGTGAATTGCCTCAACCCGGAGAACCCCTAGGACTTTCGGCTCACGCCTTGCAGCGTCCGATCACGTAGCGCGTCATGGCGAGCGCCAGTTCGTGTTCGCCGACGAACACGCGGCTGGACAGGTCCTGTTCGAGCCGCCGCGCCTCTTCCTCGTTGTGCGAGCGCACGACGATCTCAATGGCCGGGTTCAGCAGCTTGGCCGTGTCGGCCATCTGCCGCACGCCCATGGTGTCGGGCGTGGCGATCACCAGCATGCGGGCACGCGCAACGTGCGCCTGGATCAGCACCTCGGGCTGGCTGGCGTCGCCGAACACCGCGGGGATGCCCTCGGCCCGCAAGCGCTCCACGAGATCGCGGTTCTGCTCCGCCACCACGAACGGGACGCCGTCCTCCTGCAGGCCGCGCGCCAGCTCCCGGCCGACGCGCCCCCAGCCCACCAGCACCACCTGGCGCGACAGGTACTTGGGGTCCGTCGACATCGGCAGTTCGGCCAGCGGGTCGTCGCGTGCCGCCAGGTTGCGGGCCACTTGCGATCGCTTCAGCAGCCACTCCTGCAGCGGCTGGATGCCCTTGAACACCAGCGGATTCAGGGCGATGGAGATCAGGGCTCCCGCAACGACCAGGCTCTGGGTTTCGGGCGGCGTGACGCCGAGGGACGCGCCCAGCGCGACCAGGATGAAGGAGAACTCGCCGATCTGCGCCAGGCTGGCGGACACGGTCAGGGCGGTGTGCAGCGGATAGCGCAGCAGCAGCACCAGCACCGCCGCCGCGATCGACTTGCCGAAGATGATGATGCCGACCACGGCCAGCACGCGCAGCGGCTGGTCGACCAGATGCGCGGATCGAACAGCATGCCGACCGAGACGAAGAACAGCACCGCGAAGGCGTCGCGCAGCGGCAGCGTCTCCTCGGCGGCGCGGTGGCTGAACTGCGATTCGCGCAGCACCATGCCCGCGAAGAAGGCGCCGAGCGCGAACGACACGCCGAAGATCTTGGTCGCGCCGTAAGCGATGCCGACCGCGGCCGCCACGACGCACAGCGTGAACAGCTCGCGCGAGCCGACCTTCTGGACCTGCCACAGCAGCCGGGGAAACACGCGCCGACCCACCACGAGCATCAGCACGACGAACAGGCTGACCTGGAACAGCGTCGTCCCGATGCTGCGCCACAGTTCCAGCGGTTCCGACGGGCCCTTGCCGGTCATCACCGCCGCCAGCGGCGGCAGCAGCACCAGCACGAGGACCATCGCAAGGTCTTCGACCACCAGCCAGCCGACGGCAATGCGGCCGTTGAACGACTCCAGCAGCCCCAGGCTTTCGAGCGCCCGCAGCAGCACCACCGTGCTGGCGACCGAGAGCGAAATGCCGAACACGAGCGCGGCCGCCGCTCCAGCCCCACATCGACGCAGCGGCCATGCCCATGGCGGTGGCCGCCGCGATCTGCACGATGGCGCCGGGAATGGCGATCTTGCGCACCGCGAGCAGGTCGGCCAGCGAGAAGTGCAGCCCGACGCCGAACATCAGCAGCATCACGCCGATCTCGGCGAGTTGCGAGGCCAGGTTGGTGTCGGCGACGAAGCCCGGCGTGAACGGACCGATGACGATGCCGGCGAGGAGGTAGCCGACCAGCGCAGGCAAATGCAGGCGCGCGGCGAGGAAGCCGAAGATGAGGGCCGGCCGAGGCCGGCGGCGATCGTCGTGATCAGCGGGATGCTGTGGTCCATCGTGCGACCACTCTACACGAGGCTACTTGTGCCGAACGACGCGAACCACGTAGACGATCGCAATGATGACGAAGATGCCGGTGGAAACCGGATTCAGCCACTTCGACAGCCGTTCGTACTGGCTCTCGAGCAGGTAGCCGGCGGCCGTGAGCACGCCGGTCCACAGCACGGAACCGAGCAGCGTCCAGAGCGCGAACGGAATCACCGGCAGCTTCGCCATCCCGGCCGGCAGTGCCACCACGGTGCGCAGCGCCGGCACCAACCGGCCGAGCACCAGCACGAGCGGGCCGTGCTTTTCGAACAGGTGCTTGCCCCGGTCGATCTCGTCGGGCGTGATCGCCACCCAGCGGCCGTGCCGCTCCGCCAGCTTCTTCAGCCGGTCGGCGCCGATCCTGCGGCCGGCGTAGTACCGGGGAAGGCGCCGATCAGCGAGCCGAGCGCGCCGGCGGCAACCACCAGCGCCGGGTTGAGGTCGCCCCGCGCCGCGAGGAATCCCGCGAACGGCATGATGAGCTCGGACGGCAGCGGCGGAAACAGGTTCTCGGCCAGCATCAGCACCACGATGCCGAAGTAGCCGAACTTCTCGATCATCCCGATGACCCAATCCGCCAATGCCGTGCTCCCGAAGTTGGGACGACTCTAGCGGCTTTGGCCCGTGCCGGGGTGCGCAAAAAAGCCGCCCCGGGGGCGGCTTCGGTCACTGCGTCGCAGTCCTCAGATCTTCACGCTGTGCATGTAGCTGTCGTAGCGGTTCTCGGAGAAGCGGCTCCACAGGATCTGGTCGCGCTGGAAGGCGCGCATGTCCCGTGGATCTTCTTGAACTCGGGCGACTTGGCTTCGTGCTCGGCGAACACTTCCATCGACGCCTTGAAGCCGGCGTCCATGACTTCCTTGGAGAACGGCTTGAGCTTGGTGCCGGCGGCCACCAGGCGCTTGAGCGCGGTGGGGTTCAGCGTGTCGTACTTGGCCGTCATGTCGCGGGCGGCGACTTGCGTGGCCGCGACCAGATCGCCTTGTTCTCGGCCGACAGCGCGTCGAAGGCCTTCTTGTTGATGAAGAACTCGAGCTCGGCGCCGCCTTCCCACCAGCCGGGGTAGTAGTAGTAGAACGGGGCCACCTTGTTGAAGCCCAGCTTTTCGTCGTCGTACGGGCCGACGAATTCGGAAGCGTCCAGCGTGCCCTTCTCCGGGCCTGGTACACCTCGCCGGCAGGCATGTTCTGCGCCACCACGCCCAGCTTGGCCATGGCTTCGCCGAACAGGCCGCCGCCCAGCGCATCTTCAGGCCCTTGAGGTCGGCGACCTTGTTGATCTCCTTGCGGTACCAGCCGCCCATCTGGGTGCCGGTGTTGCCGGCGCTCTGGCTCTTGATGTTGTACTGGGCGTAGAACTCGTCCATCAGCTTGCGGCCGTTGCCGTGTTCCATCCACGCGTCCATCTGGCGCGCGGTCAGGCCGAAGGGGACGGCGCAGCCGAAGGCGAAGATGGAGTTCTTGCCGGTGAAGTAGTACGGCGCGGACTGGCCCATCTCGATGGTGCCGTTCTGGATCGCGTCGACGTTGCCGAAGGCGGGCATCAGTTCGCCGGCGGCGTGCACCGACACTTCGAACTTGCCGCCCGACAGGGCCTTGACCGTCTCGGACATCTTCTCGGCGCTGCCGAAGATGGTGTTCAGCGACTTGGGAAAGCTGGACGACAGGCGCCAGCGAACGGCGGCTCTGGGCATGGACCGCGGGCGCGATGCCGGCGGCGAGCACGCCGGCGATGCCGGCGTTCTTGATGAGGGATCGACGATCCATGGATTCAACTCCTGTAGACGAATGTGCGCGCGGATGATGAGGCTGTGCGTTGGTGCAAGCTGTCAGAAGCCTTGCACCGGAACGGGGCACATGTACCTAAGACGTTCGTATGAACGCCAAAAAGCCTCATGCCGTGAATGATTTGGCATGAGCTGAATGCCTTCGGCCTACAGCCGCTGCGATTGCATGAAGCGGTCGTACGTGGCCTCGGTGAAGCGGAACCAGAGGTTCTGCTCCGAGCGGAAGCGGGCGTAGGCCGCGTAGACCTTGCGCCAGCTGGCGTTGCGCTCCGACAGTTCCTCGTACAGCAGCATCGACTGCTTGAACGCCTCGGTCATCACGTCGCCCGGGAACGGGCGCAGCTTGGCGCCCGCGGCCACGAGCTGCTTGAGCGCGGCCGGGTTGCGCACGTCGTACTTGGCCTGCGTTTCCACGTGCGCGAAGGTGGTGGCCATTTCGACGACCGCCTTGAATTCGGGCGACAGCGCCTCGTAGGCCTTGCGGTTCACGTACAGGTCGAGCTGCAGCCCGCCTTCCCACCAGCCGGGGTAGTAGTAGTAGGGCGCGACCTTGTGCAGGCCGAGCTTCTGGTCGTCATACGGGCCGATCCACTCGGCGGCGTCGATGGTGCCCTTCTCGAGCGCCTGGTAGATCTCGCCGGCCGGGATGTTGAGCGGCTCGCCGCCGACGCGCCGCAGCACCTGCCCCGCGAAGCCGCCGATGCGGAATTTCAGGCCCCGCAAATCGCGCACGCTGCGGATCTCCTGCCGCAGCCAGCCGCCCATCTGCGCGCCGGTATTGCCGCAGGGGAAGTTGACGATGTTGTAGCGGGCATAGAACTCCCGCATCAACTGCAGGCCGCCGCCCTCGTAGGTCCACGCGCTCATCTGCCGGCTGTTCAGGCCGAACGGGATGGCGCCGCCGATCGCGAAGGTCTCGTCCTTGGCGAAGAAATAGTAGGGCGCGGTGTGGGCGGCCTCGACGGTGCCCGCCTGCACGGCGTCGACCACCGGAAGGCAGGCATCAGCTCGCCCGCCGCGTGCACGCTCACCTCGAAGCGCCCGCCGGAGAGCTGCCTGGCCTTCTGCGCGAACACCTCCGCCGCGCCATGGATCGTGTCCAGCGACTTCGGGAAGCTGGATGCCACGCGCCAGCGCACGGTCGGCTGCGCGTGCACCGCGGGCGCGATGCCGCTCGCGAGCACGGCGGCGATGCCCGCATTTCGGATCAACGAACGGCGTTCCAAGTGCGCTCCAGAATGACGAAAGGCCCCGCAGGGCCCTTCGAGCTCGTGCGGCTGCGTGGCCTAGAGCTTTTGATTCTGCATGAAGCGGTCGAAGTTGGCTTCCGTGAAGCGGAACCACAGGTTTTGTTCGGCGCGGAACTTGTCGTAGTCGGCGTAGATCTTCTTCCACTCCGGGTTCTTGTCGTTCAGTTCCGCGTACACCTCCATCGACGCCTTGAAGGCCGCGTTCATGACGTCGGTGGAGAACGGCCGCAGCTTGGTGCCGGCGCCCACGAGCTGCTTCAGCGCGGTCGGGTTGCGCGCGTCGTAGCGGGCCTGCATCACCACGTGCGCGTGCGCCGTGGCGTTCTCGACGATGGCCTTGTACTCCGGCGTCAGGGCGTCCCGGCCTTCTGGTTGATGAAGAAATCGAGCTGCGGACCGCCTTCCCACCAGCCGGGGTAGTAGTAGAACGGCGCCACCTTGTTGAAGCCCAGCTTCTGGTCGTCGTACGGGCCCACCCACTCGGCGGCGTCGATCGTGCCCTTCTCGAGCGACTGGTAGATCTCGCCGGCCGGGATGTTCTGCGGCACGCCACCCGGCGCTCGAGCACCTTGCCCGCGAAGCCGCCGATGCGCATCTTCAGGCCCTTGATGTCGGCGATGCTCTTGATTTCCTTGCGGTACCAGCCACCCATCTGGGTGCCCGTGTTGCCGCCCGGGAAGCTGATCATGTTGTACTTGGCGTAGAACTCGCGCATCAGCTTCAGGCCGTTGCCCTCGAACATCCACGCCGTCATCTGCCGGCTGTTCAGGCCGAACGGGATGGCGCAGCCGAGCGCGAAGCACTCGTTCTTGCCGAAGAAGTAGTAGGGCGCGGTGTGCGCGGCTTCGACGGTGCCCTGCTGCACGCCGTCGACCACGCCGAAGGCGGGCATCAGTTCGCCGGCCGCATGGACGGTGACGTCGAACTTGCCGCCCGACATGGCCTTGACCTGCGCGGCGAACACTTCGGCGGCGCCGTAGATCGTGTCGAGCGACTTGGGGAAGCTGGAGGCGACGCGCCAGCGGATGGCGGCCTGCGCATGGACTGCGGGCGCGATCCCGGCTGCCGTGGACGCCGGCGATGCCTGCATTCTTGATGACTGAACGACGGTCCATGAAGCTCTCCTCGGAATGTGATGTAGGTTTGGGCGTCGAACTTTCGTGTTGACGCTTCCGTTTCACATTGTCGAGACAGAGCCCACTTTGGTATTCAGGGGTTTTCCCTTGCGGATGGGCAGGACGCCTCAGCCCACCACTTTGAGGTTCGGCGCGGCGCGATCGAGAAGTGCACTGAAGCGCTGCTGGATCGACGCTTCGATGCCCGCCGCATCGAGGCCTTGCAACGACAGCAGCTTGGCCGGATCGCCGTGCGGCGCGAACTCGTCGCGCAGGCCCAGTTGCAGCAGCGGCTTGACGACGCCGGCGGCGTTGAGCGCCTCGCCCACCGCGCTGCCGGCGCCGCCCATGATGGCGCCCTCTTCCAGCGTCACCAGGCCCTCGTGCGCCCGCGCCACCTCGAGCAGCAGCGCGGTGTCGAGCGGCTTGGCCCAGCGCATGTTCACCACCGTGAGGTCGAGGCGCTCGGCGACCTGCAGCGCGGGATAGAGCAGCGGACCGAACGCCAGCACCGCCACGCCCTTGCCCTGCCGCCGCACCTCGCCCTTGCCGTACGGCAGCGGGAGCAGCCCGGGCTCGACGGCCACGCCGGCGCCGGCGCCGCGCGGATAGCGCACCGCCACCGGATGGTCCCGGTGGTAGGCGGCCGTCAGCAGCATGCGGCACTCGTTCTCGTCGGCCGGGCAGGCGATCGCCATGTTCGGCACGCAGCGCAGGTACGGGATGTCGTAGGCGCCCGCATGCGTAGGGCCGTCGGCGCCGACGAGGCCGGCGCGATCGAGCGCGAACACCACCGGCAGGTTCTGCAGCGCCACGTCGTGGATCAACTGGTCGTAGCCGCGCTGCAGGAAGGTCGAATAGATCGCCACCACCGGCTTCAGCCCTTCGCAGGCCATGCCCGCGGCCACCGTCACCGCGTGCTGTTCCGCGATGCCGACGTCGTAGTAGCGGTCGGGGAAGCGCTGGTGGAACTCCACCATGCCGGAGCCTTCGCGCATCGCCGGCGTGATCGCGACGAGCTTCGGGTCCTGCGCCGCCATGTCGCACAGCCACTGGCCGAACACCTGCGTGAAGGTCGGCTTGGCGGCGGTCACCGGCTTGACCAGGCCGACGGCCGGATCGAACTTGCCGGGCCCGTGGTACGCCACCGGGTCGGCTTCGGCCAGCTTGTAGCCCCGGCCCTTCTTGGTCACCACGTGCAGGAACTGCGGGCCCTTCAGCTGCCGGATGTTCTCGAGCGTCGGCACCAGCGACTCGAGGTCGTGGCCGTCGATCGGGCCGATGTAGTTGAAGCCGAACTTCTCGAACAGCGTGGCCGGCACCACCATGCCCTTGGCATGTTCCTCGAAGCGCTTGGCCAGCTCGAAGAGGGGCGGCGCGACCTTCAGCACGTTCTTGCCGAGGTCCTTGGCGGCGGCGTAGAAACGCCCGCTCATGAGTTGCGCGAGGTAGCGGTTGAGCGCCCCCACCGGCGGGCTGATCGACATGTCGTTGTCGTTCAGGATCACCAGCAGGTCGCACTCGGCCACGCCTGCGTTGTTCAGCGCCTCGAAGGCCATGCCCGCGCTCATCGCGCCGTCGCCGATCACCGCGATGCAGCGGCGCTGCTCTCCCTTCTGGCGCGCGGCCAGTGCCATGCCGAGCGCGGCGGAGATGCTGGTGGACGAGTGCGCGGTGCCGAAGGCGTCGTACGGGCTCTCGCTGCGCTGCGGAAAGCCGGCGAGGCCTCCGAGCTGGCGCAGCGACGCCATGCGGTCGCGGCGGCCCGTCAGGATCTTGTGCGGATAGGTCTGGTGGCCGACGTCCCAGACGATGCGGTCTTCGGGCGTGTTGAAGACGTAGTGCAGCGCGATGGTGAGTTCCACCGTGCCGAGGTTGGAGCTCAGGTGGCCGCCGGTCCGCGAGACCGAGTCGAGCACGTAGGCGCGCAGTTCATCGGCCACCGTGCCGAGCTCGGTGCGGGGCAGGCGGCGCAGGTCGGCCGGATCGTTGATGGAGTCGAGCAGCTTTGCCATGCGTGAAATCTCAGTTGTCCCTCTGCACCACCATCTCGGCGAGTGCCACGAGCGCGCGCGTGTCGGCCGTGCCGGTGCCCGCGAGCGCGCCGCGCGCCTGCTCCAGCAGTTCGGCGGCGTAGGCACGGGCGCGGTCCAGCCCAGCAGCGAGACGTAGGTGGGCTTGTCCTGTGCGGCGTCCTTGCCGGCGGTCTTGCCCAGCGTCGCGGAATCGGCGGTGACGTCGAGGATGTCGTCGACCACCGGAAGGCGAGCCCCATCGCGGCGCCATACGCGGACAGCCCGCGCGTCGCCTGCGGGGAGGTGTCGCCGCACGCCGCGCCCATCATCACGCTGGCCTGCAGCAGCGCGCCGGTCTTCAGCCGGTGCATGTGCCGCAGCTCGTCTTCGGTGAGCGACTTGCCGACGGCGGCGAGGTCGATCGCCTGCCCGCCCGCCATGCCCGCGTGCCCCGCGGCTTGCGCCAGCAGGCGGCACAGGCGCGCCTGCACCGCATCGGGCACCTGCGCGTCGGCGGGCGCCAGCAGCTCGAAAGCGAGCGCCTGCAGCGCGTCACCCGCGAGCAGCGCCGTGGCTTCGCCGAACTGCACGTGCACCGTGGGCTTGCCGCGGCGCAGGATGTCGTTGTCCATGCACGGCATGTCGTCGTGCACCAGCGAGTAGGCGTGGATCAGTTCGACCGCGCAGCCGGCGCGCAGCGCGGCGCCCGCGTGGCCGTCCACCGCTTCGGCGGCGGCGAGCACCAGCAGCGGGCGCAGCCGCTTGCCGCCATCGAGCACCGCGTAGCGCATGGCCTGGCCGATGCCGGCGGGCGCGTCCTGCGGGACCCAGTCGGACAGCGCCTGTTCGACGCGCTGCAGCCGCTCGCCCGACCAGGCCTTCAGGTCGAAGCGCGTCACTCGCTGGTCCACGGCTTGAGCACACCGGCGTCGAGCACCTTGATCTGTTCCTCGACCGCCTGCAGCTTGTCGCGGCAGAACTTGAGCAGCTCGGCGCCGCGTTCGTAGCCGGCGAGCAGCTGTTCCAGCGGCAGCTGGCCGGACTCGATCTGGCCGGTGAGCCGCTCGAGCTCTTCCATGGCGGCTTCATAGCTCGCGGGGGGTTCGAAAGGGCCTTGGTCATGCAAATAGTCAGGGGTGGCACTGGATTCTAGGCGCGCCAACCCCATGTGCCCCCGGGGGTTAGAATCCGCCCTCCTCTCCGTCGCGCTCCCAAGCGTGGCCCTGTCCCCTTCATAGGGGGAGTCTCTAGGTCAGGTGAAATGTCTGATTTAAGTCTTCAGCTACAGCAGGCCGCAAGCCAACTTCCCGTTTCCAGCTACTTCGACCAGGCGCAGTTCTCGCGTGAGATGGAGCTCATCTTCCAGCGCGGGCCCCGTTACCCGGGGCACGAACTCGCCGTTCCCGAAGTGGGGGACTACCACGCGCTGCCGCAGGAGGGCGAGGGCCGCGCATTGCTGCGCACGCCCAACGGCATCGAACTGATCTCCAACGTCTGCCGCCACCGGCAGGCCGTGATGCTGCGCGGCCGCGGCTCGGTGGCGGGCGCTTCCGCCACCGGCGGCAACATCGTCTGCCCGCTGCACCGCTGGACCTACAGCGCGGGCCAAGGCGGCAAGGCCGGCACGCTGCTGGGCGCGCCGCACTTCGCCACCGACCCCTGCCTGAACCTGAACAACTACCCGGTGCAGACCTGGAACGGCCTGGTGTTCGAGGCCAACGGCTTCGACGTCGCGCACACGCTGGCGAAACTCGGGCCGAAGGCGGACCTGGACTTCTCGGGCTACGTGCTCGACCGCGTGCAGCTGCACGAGGTCGACTACAACTGGAAGACCTTCATCGAGGTCTACCTCGAGGACTACCACGTGGGCCCGTTCCATCCGGGGCTGGGCAACTTCGTCACCTGCGAAGACCTGCGCTGGGAGTTCGGCCCCGAGTACTCGGTGCAAACCGTCGGCGTGGCCGGCAAGCTGGGCAAGGCCGGCTCCGACGTCTACCGCAAGTGGCACGACGAGGTGCTGCGCTTCGGCGGCGGCCGCGCGCCCAAACACGGCGCGATCTGGCTCACGCTCTACCCGAACGTGATGGTCGAGTGGTACCCGAACGTGCTGGTGGTCTCCACGCTGTACCCCAAGGGTCCGCAGAAGACGCTGAACGTGGTCGAGTTCTTCTATCCCGAGGAAATCACCGCCTTCGAACGCGAGTTCGTCGAAGCCCAGCAGGCCGCCTACATGGAAACCTGCGTCGAGGACGACGAGATCGCGCTGCGCATGGACGCGGGGCGCGGCGCCCTGCTGGCGCGCGGCGACAACGAGGTCGGCCCGTACCAGAGCCCGATGGAAGACGGCATGCAGCACTTCCACGAGTGGTACCGCGGGGTGCTGGGCGCCCACGTGCCGCTGCGCTGAGCGTTCGCGCGCTCGCGAGGGGGAAGCCGATGCAGGCCCTGTGGATGCTGGCCGCATCCTTCCTCTTCGCCACCATGGCCGTCTGCATCAAGGTCGCCTCGGCCTGGTTCAACACGTCGGAGCTGGTGTTCTACCGCGGCCTCATCGGCATGCTGCTGATGTGGCTGTGGGCGCGCTCGCGGCGTGAGACCACGGCGACGCGCTATCCCGGGATGCATGCCTGGCGCAGCACGGTCGGCGTGATGTCGCTCGGCGCGTGGTTCTATGCCATCGCGTACATGCCGCTGGCCACGGCGATGACGCTCAACTACATGAGCAGCGTCTGGGTCGCCGCCTTCCTCGTCGGCGGCAGCCTGGTGGCGTGGAATCCGCGCGCCGGGGCGCCGCTGCCACCCCCCGCCGGGCGCACTGGCCGTCACCGTGCTGGCGGGCTTCGCCGGCGTGGTGCTGATGCTGCGGCCGACGCTCGGCCAGGACCAGATGTTCGCGGGCATCGTCGGGCTGCTGTCGGGCATGCTGTCGGCGTTCGCGTACCTGCAGGTGATGGCGCTGGGCAAGCTCGGCGAACCCGAATCGCGCATCGTGTTCTTCTTCGCGCTCGCATCCGCGGTCGGCGGCGGCGCCGGCATGCTGGTGGAAGGCATGTCCGACTGGCACTGGCGGGCGGGGCTCTGGCTGCTGCCGGTCGGCCTGTTCGCCGCGCTCGGCCAGCTGTGCATGACGCGCGCGTACAGCCGTGGCGCCACGCTGGTGGTGGCGAACCTGCAGTACTCGGGCATCGTCTTCGGCGCGCTGTACAGCCTGCTGCTGTTCGGCGACCGGTTGCCGCTGGCGGGTTGGGCCGGCATGGCGCTGATCGTCGCCAGCGGCATCGCCGCCACCGTGCTGCGGGCGCGCGCGGCGCCGGACGCGCCCGGCGAAGAGCATTGAACGCGCCGCGCCTCCATAATCATCCCGCCATGTACACCACCCTCATTTCCGCCCAAGAACTGCTGGCGCTGCGCGACAGCGGCGCCCCGCTGATGGTGTTCGACTGCACGTTCGAACTGATGAACCCCGCCGCCGGCGAGGAGCACTACCGGCAGTCGCACATTCCGGGCGCGGTGTACGCGCACCGGACAACGCGCTGAGCGACAAGGGCACGCCCGACGCCGACGGCCATCTCCAGCCGCACGCCGACGCCGCGTCGGGCGGCAGGCATCCCCTGCCGAGCCGCGAGAAGTTCGCGATGTGGCTGTCGTCGGTGGGCTTCTCCAATGCCATGCAGGCCGTGGTGTACGACCGCAACGGCGCCAACTACTGCGGGCGCCTCTGGTGGATGCTGAAGTGGGCGGGCCACGAAGCGGTGGCGGTGCTCGATGGCGGCCTTCAGGCGTGGCAGGCGGCCGGCGGCGAAGTGCGCGGTGGCGAGGGAGCCTTCGCACTTCCAGTCGAACTTCGAACTGCGCACGCCCTTGCGCGTGCTGGCGACCACGTCGGACGTGCAGGCCCGCCTCGGCGATGCCCGCCAGACCGTCGTCGATGCGCGGGCGCCGGCGCGCTTTCGCGGCGAGGTGGAGCCGCTCGACCCGGTGGCGGGGCATATCCCGGGTGCGCTCAACCGCCCGTTCGGACAGAACATCGGCGCCGACGGCCGGTTCAAGCCGGCCGCGGAACTGCGCGCCGAATTCGAGCAGCTGCTCGGGGGCCGCGACCCCGCCACGGTGGTGCACCAGTGCGGCAGCGGCGTGAGCGCCGTGCCCAACCTGCTCGCCATGGAAATCGCCGGCTTCGCTCCCACCGCGCTGTATGCGGGCAGCTGGAGCGAGTGGTGCCGCGACCCGGCCCGGCCCGTCGAGAAGGGCTAGCTAGAGCGGTTTCTCGGCGCTGCGCACGTGCTCCGGCCGCGCGCCGATGCCCACCGCATACGCGGGCAACGCCTGCAGCGCCGGAAAGCGCTGCAGCACCTTCAGCACCCGGGGCAGCCGTGGCGGCTGCGTGGCGTCGAGCAAGGGGATCGATCAGGCGGTTCTGCGCGGCCACCTGCATCGCCTGCGTCACGCGTGTCGGCCACAGGCGCCGCTGCTGCACGCGTTCCAGCCGGGGGCCGAAATCGGTGACGCGGGGATCGGACAGCGGCGCCGCCGGATGTTGGCGGCGGCCACGGCGTCCTGCACGGCCGGTTGATGCCGACGCCGCCGATGGGCGACATCGCATGCGCGGCATCGCCGATGAACAGCAGGCCGGGCTTCCACCACTGCGCCAGCCGGTCGACCCGCACGCTGAGCAGCTTGATCGCATCCCAATCGGGCAGGTCCGCTTCGAGCCGCCCGGCGAACAGCGGCACCACGCCCGCCAGTTCGGCACGGAACTGCGGCAGACCGCGGGCGCGGATCGCCTCCATGCCGCCCTTGTGGATGACGTACGCACACTGCCAGTAGCTGCCGCGGTCGATCATCGCGACGAAGCGGCCGGTGCCGATGCGGCCGCCGCTGCCCGCCGGATCGCCCTCGCGCTTGCCCACGCGCATCCACAGCACGTCGATCGGCGCGCCGAGATCCTGCACCTGCAGGCCCGCCGCCGCGCGCAGCGCCGAATGGCGGCCGTCGGCGGCCACGACGAGATCGGCACGGACTTCCAGCGGACCCTCCGCCGTCTCGACCCGCACGCCGGCGACACGCCCGCCGCTTTCGACCAGCGCCTCGGCCCGCGCCTGCAGCAGCAGCGTGAAGTTGGGACGGCGCTCCGCCTCGTCGCGCAGGAAGTCCGGGGAACTCCCATTGCGGCATCATCGCGACGAAGCCGCAGCGCGCATCCAGCCGCCGGAAGTCGGCGACGGTGGCCTCCTCGCCGCCCACGTTCACGCGCAGGTCCCACGCCTTGTCGTGCGGGCGCTGCAGGAAGGCGGCGAGCAGGCCGAGTTCGTGCAGCACTTCGAGCGTCGACGGGTGGACCGTGTCGCCGCGGAAGTCGCGCAGGAAGTCGGCATGCTTCTCCAGCACCGTGACCTGCACGCCGGCGCGCGCCAGCAAAAGCCCGAGCATCATTCCGGCGGGGCCGCCGCCGGCGATGCAGCACCGGGTTTGCAAAAGACGCATGGGGCGCAGCCTATGCGGCTGCGCCCCATGACGCAACTGGAAAGCAGCGAATCAGCGCTGGCCGACCGCGCTGCCCGACGTGTTGTTCGGGCTCCCGCTCCCGCCGGCGCCCATCGGGGCGCTGGTGGTGGTGCCGCCGGTGCCGAGCCCGCCGTTGAGGCCGGTGCCCGATTCGGCGGTGGTGCTGCGGCCTCCCGCTTCGGAGGTACCGCGTCCGGTCGTGCCGGGCATGACATCACCACCGGAAGATCCGGTATGCGGCGCGGAACCGGTGATCCCCGAAGGGCCGCCGGGCGCGCCGTCGGGCGCGGCCGGCCGCACCACTTCGGCGGTGTTGCCGGTGCCCGGGCTGCCCGGCGCATTGGGGTTCTGGTCCGCGCGGTCGCTGCAGGCGCCCAGCGCGAGCGCCAGCAGCGCGGCGAGACCGGCCGATGCCCGGGCTTGCCGCATCATGGCTTAGCGGCTCGCGCCGGTGCCGGTGGAACCGGTGGAGCCCGTCGTGCCGGTGGAACCGGTCGTGCCCGTGGAGCCGGTGGTCGAACCGGAGCCCATGCTGCCGGAGGTCCCCATGCTGCCGGACGTGCCCGTGCCGGCCGTGCCGCCCGCGCCGGCGGTGCCGGTCGTGTTGGTGGTGGTGGAGCCCGTGCCGGCCGTGCCCGAGGCGCCCATGGAAGTGCCGGAACCGGTGGTGGCGCCCATGTCGGTGCCCGTGCCGGTGGTGGAACCGGTGCTGCCCGTGCCGGCCGTCGTGCTGGGGGTGGTGCCCATCGTGCTGCTGGTGCCCGCGGTGCTGGACGTGTCGGCCGGTGCGGTGGTCGCGGGCGTGGTGGTCGACGACGTGGTGGAAGTGTCGGTCGTCGACTTCTCGCCGCAGGCGGAAAGCGTCAGGGCGGCCATCAGGGCCGGGGCGGCGGCGCTGGCGATCGGTTTGGTTTTCATCAGGGACTCCTTGCGGTTGTCGTGGAAAGATTGGTGAGAGAGGGGCAGCGTTTCCTGCTGCCTGTGAACCACTTTAGTGGGGGGTTGACGCAGCCTTGTCGTCTGCCACTGTAGAAGCCTGTAGGACAAGGCACAGCGGCGGGCGCGACGCGTTTCAGGCCAGCGCGGAAGCCAGCGTGTCCTCGCGCAGCGCGTCGGCAACGGAACGTAACTCCTCGCGCCGGATGGCGATCGTGCGCCCGAGTGCATGCAGGTCGACGCGCGATGCCAACACGCGGTTGAACACCTCTTCGCGCTCCTGCCGCACGTGGCGCTCGACGTACTCCGCCAGCACCGCGACGCGCGCGTCGTACAGCGGATCTTCAGCGGGGGTGGAGAGGATCTGCGCCACCAGTTCGCGCTGGCTCACGTGGTCGTCCTCGGCCTCGTCCACCGTGGCGTCGTCCTGCAGCGACTCGCGCACCGCGGGATAGAACAGTTCTTCCTCGATCCGCGCATGGATGGTCAACTCCATGCAGATCTCCTCGGCCGGGTGCGGCGCTGCAGCGCCGGCGCACCCGTGCGCACCAGTTCGCGATAGGCCCGGAACAGCGCGTGGACCGAGAGGTGGTCGGCATCCAGCAGGTCGATCGCATCGGGGGCTTGTTTCTTCATGTAGTGCCTCGTTGCGTCGTTCACTTGCGGTTGCGGCTGCTTTCCGCTTCGGTCTTGGCGAACTGCTTCATCACGGGCGCCGCGGGTGAACCGCGGTTCGCGCCGTCGCCGGCGTCACTCTCCTGCTGGCCGGCAGCGGCATCGGCGGGCGCGTCGCTGCGGGGCGGCTGATGGGCTTCGGTGGCGGGCGTGTGGGGGTGCTGGGCATGGAAAACCTTTCGTGCCTCTACTCTAGGGACCGGCACGGCGCCCGGTGTCAGTACCGGTGCGCGCGTCTTGTAGGAATCGGACGCTGCCGGCATCGCGAACGATGCCGGCGCGTTTTACAGCCGTCCGAGCGCCGCCAGCAGCGCCTTGCGCACGGTGGGGAACTGGTGCACGTCGCTGTGGCCGGCGCCGGTAACGCGCAGCAGTTCGGCCTTGCACTTACCCTTGCCCATCTCGGTGCACAGCTGCTCGCTGTGGTGGATGGGGATCAGTTCGTCCTTGTCGCCGTGGATCAGCATCACCGGGCCGAGCAGCTTGGCGGCGTGTTCGAGGGTGTGCAGCGGGTAGCGCAACACCTGCGTCGGCACCCACGGGTACAACTCCGCGGCAAGCGCACGCATGCTGCTGTACGGCGAGACGAGCAGGGTGAGGTCCGGCGCATGGCCGGCCGAACTGAGCTTCGCCGCCGGGCCGGCGGCCAGACCGGTACCGAGCGACTGGCCGGAAATCACGACCCGCTTGCCTTCGTAGCGCGCGGCGAAATGTTCCCACACCGCGGCGACGTCGGCATGCAACTGCTCTTCGCTCTCGATCTGGCCGCTGCTCTTGCCGAAGCCGCGGTAGTCGAACATGACGACGTCGAAGTTGGCCTGCCGGAACGCGTCGAGCTCGACGAACCACTTCTTCAGGTTGCCCGAGTTGCCGTGCAGGAAGAAGAACACGCCGCGCGGATTGGGCCGCACCATGTGCGCCACCGACAGCCGCGCACCGGGCACGTCGATGAAGAACTCGCGCGTGTCGGGGTCCGGGCAGATCGGGTCGTCGGGCTGCAGCGGATCGGGCTCGAACAGCAGGCGTTCCTGCCGGAAGTACAGCCACCCGATCGCGCCGGCATAGATGGCGCCGATGGCAAGCAGGACGGAGGCGGAGAAAAGGGCGTAGACCATGTTGCCTCCCGTGGCGCCCAGCCTACCGGCTGCGCTTTGCATCCGGGTCGCTCGGCCCGTTGCGATCGGACAAGCCGGCGTTCGGTGCGCCGAGGTCGCCGGCGTCGCTGGGATTCTTCTCGTCCCAGTGCGGCCGGTGCCCGTGACCTTTCCGCGCGGGTGGACCATGTCGGTGCCATCGTCAAAGTTGAGGGCGCCACCGCCGACGGGGCTGTCGCCGGCATCGCGGTCGTTCACGCCCGAAGGCGCGACGAGGTCGGGCTGGTCGTCGCTGGTGAGGCCATGCTTGGCCGGACCGTCACCGCGGTAGTCCCGGCTGGAGGGAGAGCCGCTGCCCGGCCGACATCCGGCGAGGGCCGGTCCTTGTCCTTCTGGGGCACGCCGTTGCGGGATTGTTCCCGGTTGGCCATCGCGCTTCTCCTTTGCTGCTGCTTTTGTTGCGGGCCCGGTGGCCTGCTGTTCATGGAGTGTTGGCCCTGCGCCCCGGCCGACCTGTCGGCACCGCCCGGCGAGTTGCGTAGGAAAGCGGCGCGGCGCGGGATCAGGAATCGCGGTGCGAAGGCGGCAGGTACAGCGCGCGCAGGCGCTCGCGCTCGGCGGCGCCGAGGCCGAGGCCGTCGCGGAGATAGCCTTCCAGCGAACCGTGGCGCGCATCGGCTTCCTCGAACGCCGCGCGCAGGAAATCGGGCTGCACGCGCCACAGCACCAGCATCGCTTCGCGCGGCAGGCCCCAGCGGGACACCTCCGGGATGCGCAGGCGCTCGTTGGTGGCCGGTAGTCGCGCATCACTTCGTCTTCAGGCACGTCCACCGCGCGCAGCAGCAATGCGGCGGCGAAGCCGGTGCGGTCCTTGCCGGCGGTGCAGTGGAAGACGGTGGGTTCGTCCGATGCGAGCAGGTGGCCGAAGAACTCGGCGAAGCGGTGCGTGTTGTTGCGCACGAAGCCGCGGTAGGTGTCCTGCATGTGGGCCGTCATGTCGGCGGCGGAGAGCTGGTGGCCGGCGGCGATGAGGCCTTGCAGCGTCTGCACGATCGTCGGCTCGATCGCCAGCGAGTGCACGGTCACATCGGGCAGCGCGCACATCGCGCTGGTGCGCTCGTCGACGCCGCGGAAGTCGAGCACGCGCCGGATGCCGAGCGCGCGCACCTGCGCGGCGTCGGCTTCGTCGAGCGCGCCGAGATGGTCGGAACGGAAGAGGACCGGCCGGAGGCCGGTGACGGGACGGAAGTTGGAGGCGCCGGCGATGTGCATGCCGGAACTGTACGGCAGGCAACGCCGCCGCCGCCGCCGCCCTACTTCGAGCGGCTGCTCTCGCTCCCCGCGCCACCGCCGCCGCGCGCGATGTCGTCGCGCAGGTCGGTCTCGCCGGTCACGTCGGCATGGCTGTTGCCGTCCTGCCGGGTGCTGTTATCCGCCTGCGCGCCGCTGTTGGCCTGGCCGCGGCTGCCGCGCGCGCCCTCGTTGCCGGGGCTGGTCGCATTCGGCGTGGAGTTCTTCGCCGTGTCTTCGGAGGGTTGCTTGGGATTGGTCATGGGCTCACTCTAGGAAGCCCTCGCGCGCGGGATGTCGGACCTGCTGCCTGCGGCCCGTAGGAGGGCTGCGCGTCCCCTGTTTAGGGGTTGTTGCCCGGCAGGCCCCGCCCGGACGATGCCGCGACACCCAGAGAACGCATGTCCCTGCCCCACGTCCCGATGCCGGGACGCGCGCCACGCCCCGTGGCAGCAGCGCATCGACGACGCCAAGCGCACGCTCGCCCGCATCGAAAGCATGCCGGGCCTGGCGCAGGCGCCGCCGCGCCACCCGACCCGCGGGACATGCACGGGGCTGGCGCTGCCGGTGGAGTTTCCCGACGTGCCGGGGCTGCCGCGCGGGGCCATCGACGCGTTCTGCAACGAGCCCGGGTTCTCCGGTTTCGGCAACAAGGGTTCGGTGGCCGACTACTTCCGCGACAACTCGGCCGGGCAGCTCGAGTACCGCACCGTCGTCGCGCCCTACTACCGCGCCCAGCACCCGCGCAGCCACTACCGACCCCGCCGTGCCGTACGGGCAGCGCGCCGCCGAACTCGTGCTGGAAGCCATCGCCTTCCACCGCGCGCAGGGTTTCGACTTCGGCGAGCTCACGCTCGACGGCAGCGGCGCCGTGCGCGCCACCAGCCTGCTGTACGCCGGGCCCGTGGGCAACCTCCATGGGCAGGGGCTGTGGCCGCACGCATCCAGCCTGCCGGGCGGCACGGCGGTCGGCGGGGGCCGCAGCGTCGGCGACTACCGTGTGTGCGCCATGGACGACCGGCTGGCGCTCGGGGTTTACTGCCACGAGACGGGTCACATGCTGTGCGACTTCCCCGACCTGTACGAGTACGACGGCCAGCGCCGCGCCGGCTGCGGCAGCTTCTGCCTGATGTGCTTCGGGGCGGTGGCCGACGAACGCAATCCGCCGCAGGTGGGCGCGTACCTGAAGTTCAAGGCGGGCTGGGCGCGTCCGCAACTGCTTGAGCGCGGCCGCACCTACGTGGCACGCCCCGACGGCAACCAGCTTTTCATCCACCAGAACAGCGCCACCGAGTACTTCCTGCTCGAACTGCGCGCGCAGGCGGGGCGCGACGCGGCGCTGCCGGACGGCGGGCTTGCCATCTGGCATGTCGACGAACTGGGCAGCAACGCCGAGCCGGGCCGGGCGGCCGAGGGACACCGTCACTACGAATGCCGGCTGCTGCAGGCGGACGGCCGCGACGACCTCGCCGCCGGCAGCGGACCGGGCACCGAGGGGGACGCCACCGACCTCTTCGGTCCGACCGAGGGACCGGTGTTCGACGCGGCCCGGCTCCCCCGCTGGTGGGACGGGCAAGCCGCGGGGCTGCAGATCGGCGGCATCCGCGAAGTGGCCGGAGGACTGGAATTCAGCTTCGGCTGAGGAGGCGCCATGGCGGACACCTTGGCCACGGTCAGCGGCAGCGCGCAGGTCGAGCGGGTGCTCGATGCGCGGCCCGACACGCTCGACTTCCGCGACCGGCTGTTCGAGCCCACGCTGATCGAGGTGCCCGCCGAAATGCCGCTCGCCGCCTTCCTGCGCCTGCGCCCGCGCGTGCTGGACCAGGGGGACGGAAGGCGCGTGCACCGGCTTCGGCCTGGCCGCCGTCGCCAACTTCCTGCTGGCGATCCGCAAGAGCAAGCCCGATCCGCGGCCGGTCAGCGCGCGCATGCTGTACGAACTGGCGCGCCGCTACGACGAATGGCCGGGCGAGGACTACAGCGGCTCCAGCGCGCGCGGCGCCATGAAAGGCTGGCACAAGCACGGCGTGTGCAGCGAAAGCGAATGGGCGTACGACACCGGGTCCACCCGCGGCGGCCTCACGCGGGCCCGCACGGCCGATGCGCTGCGGCGGCCGCTCGGCGCCTACCAGCGCGTGAACCACCGCGACCGGTCGCGATGCACTGCGCGCTGGCCGAAGTCGGCATCCTGTTCGCCACCGCGACGGTGCACGAGGGTTGGTCCGAAGTCGATGCGAAAGGCGCCATCCGCTGGCCCGCCCTGCGCACCGGCGGCCACGCCTTCGCCATCGTCGCCTACGACGCCGAAGGCTTCTGGATCCAGAACTCGTGGGGCACCGGCTGGGGGCACAAGGGTTTCGCGCGCATCGGCTACGACGACTGGCTGGCCAACGGCACCGACGTGTGGGTCGCGCGGCTCGGCGCGCCGGTGGTGCTGCGCGAGCACCAGTCGCCGGCCATCGCGCATTCGGCCGCGGCCGGACGCTCGGTCGCGTACTCGTATGCCGACCTGCGGCCGCACGTCGTGAGCCTGGGCAACGATGGCGTCCTGCAACCGGGCGGCGATTTCGGAACGTCCGCCGCGGAGGTGGAAAGGATCTTCCGCGAAGACATCCCCGCCGCCGCGCGCGACTGGCCCGAAACGCACGTGCTGCTCTACGCGCACGGCGGCCTCGTGCCGGAGCGCACCGCCGTGCAGCGCGTGGCGGAGTACCGCGCCGCGATGCTCGGCGCGCACGTCTATCCGGTCAGCTTCGTGTGGCACAGCGACCTGTGGTCCACCATCGGCTACCTGCTCGAAGACGCGCTGCGCCGCCGGCGTCCCGAAGGCGCGCTGACGGCGGCGCGCGACTTCCTGCTGGACCGCATCGACGACACGCTCGAACTGCTCGCGCGCGGCCCGGGCAAGACGGCCCGGGACCAGATGAAGCAGAATGCGCGGGGCGCCATGCAGCCGCGCGGCGGCGCGCTGACGGCGCTGATGCACCTCGTCGAGCTGCGGCAGGCGCTGCCCTTCAAGCTGCACATCGTCGGCCACAGCGCCGGCGCGATCTTCCGGCCGGCGTGGTGCGCTGGCTGCACGCGCAGGGACAGGCCATCGACACCTGCACGCTGTGGGCGCCCGCCTGCACGATGGACCTGTTCCGGCAGGACTACCTGCCCGCCATCGAGGACGGCACCATCGGCCGCTTCGGCCTGTTCGCGCTCGACGACGCGACCGAGCAGGACGACCACTGCGCCCGCGTCTACAACAAGTCGCTGCTGTACCTCGTCTCGCGCAGCTTCGAGAACAGCGCCATCGGGCCCGGCACGCCGCTGCTGGGCCTGGCGAAGTGGATCGAGGCGAGCGCCGAACTGAAGGCGCTGGTCGACGCCGGCCGGGCTGACGTGGTGCTGTCGCCGAACCGCCTGCCGCAAGGCGACGTCGGGGCGGCCGAAGCGCGCGAGCACGGCGCCTTCGACGACGACAAGCACACCGTGCTGGCGACGCTGCAGCGGGTGCTGGCGAGTTCGCAGCCGACGGCGCGCCCGGCGGCCAGCCGCGACATCCGCTTCTTCCGGTCGGGTTCGTCGATGCAGGCGCAGCGCGCGCGGATGAGCGTCTAGCGCTCTAGTTCCACGCGGCCACGGCGCGGGCCCGCACCTGCATCACCGGCGCCTGCGGCTGCACCTGCGCGCCGCTGGTCGCAGCGGCTTCCGGCCACGTCACGTGCTCGAACTGCCGCGCCGTGGCCTCGCCGATGAAGCGCGTGCGCCCGGCGTAGATGTGGCGGTCGCCGCCGCCCGCCTGCTGCGACACATAGAACCGTTGCGGCACCAGCAGGTGCAGGTGCTCTCGGGCGCGCGTCATCGCCACGTACAGCAAGCGGCGCTCCTCTTCCAGTTCTCGGTGGTCCCGGTCGCCATGTCGCTCGGAATGCAGCCGTCCACCACGTTGAGCACGTGCACCGCCTTCCACTCCTGCCCCTTCGCGCTGTGGATCGTGGAGAGGATCAGGTAGTCCTCGTCGCGCAGCGGCGGACCCGCTCTGGTCGCTGGTGACTTCCGGCGGGTCCAGCGTGAGCTCGGTGAGGAAGCGTTCGCGGCTGCCGTAGCCGGCCGCCAGCCGCGCGAGCTGTTCCACGTCGAGCTTGCGCACGTGCGCGTCGTCGTGGATGCGTTCGAGCTGCGGCAGGTACCAGGACTTCGCCAGTTCCATGTCGGCCGGCCAAGCGAGCTCGGGATCGTCCAGCTTCGCGAACAAGGCCGCGAGCGCCGACCACTCTTCCCTCGCGGCGGCGGGCGGCTCGAAGGCCTGCAGCGCCACGTGCGGATCGGGCGCCTGCGCCATCGCATCGAGCAGGCGCGTGGCGGTGGCGGCCCCGATGCCGGGCACGAGCTGCGCGACCCGGAAGCCCGCCATGCGCCCGCGCGGGTTCTGCGCGAAGCGCAGCACCGCCATCACGTCCTTGACGTGCGAGGCCTCGAGGAATTTCAGGCCGCCGAACTTGACGAAGGGAATGTTGCGGCGCGCCAGTTCGAGTTCGAGCGCCGCGCTGTGGTGGCTGGTGCGGAACAGCACCGCCTGGCTCTTCAGGGTGCTGCCCGCCTCGCGCTGCCGCAGCACCTGGTCGGCCACCCAGCGCGCCTGCTGGGCCTCGTCGGGCACCAGCACCAGTTGCGCGCGCTGGCTCGAAGCCTTGTCGGTGAACAGGTTCTTCGCATGCCGCTCGCGGGCCGCGGCGATCACCGCGTTGCTCGCTTCCGGATCGGCTGCGTGCTGCGGTAGTTGCGCTCCAGCGTGACCACGCGCGCCGGCTGCGCGAACTGGTGCGGGAAGTCGAGGATGTTGCGCACCGTCGCGCCGCGGAACGCGTAGATGCTCTGCGCGTCGTCGCCCACCACGGTCACGCCCTGGCCCGTCGGCTTCATGCCGAGGATCACGTCGGCCTGCAGCCGGTTGGTGTCCTCGGTACTCGTCGACCAGCAGGTGGTCGAAGCGTGCGCCGACCTCTTCGGCCAGCGCCGGCTCGGCCATCATGTCGGCCCAGAACAGCAGCAGGTCGTCGTAGTCGAGCACGTTCTGCTGCTGCTTGGCTTCGACGTAGGCGCCGAACAGCTTCTTGAGTTCGTCCTCCCACTGGCTGCACCACGGGTACACCGACTGCAGCACCAGCGCCAGCGGTTCGCGCGTGTTCAGCACGCGCGAGTAGATGCCCATGCAGGTGCCCTTGAGCGGAAAGCGCTTCTTCGTTTCCGAAAAGCCGATCTCGTGCCGCACCAGCCCCATCAGGTCTTCGGAATCGCCGCGGTCATGGATGGTGAAGCTCTCCTCGAGCCCGATGCGCGGCGCGTACTCGCGCAGCAGGCGCGCGCCGATGCTGTGGAAGGTGCCGCTCCACGGCAGGTTCGGCAGCGCCTGCGTGCCCTGCAGGCCGAGCGCCTGCTGCAGCACGCCGCCCACGCGGCGCTCCATCTCCTGCGCGGCCCGCCGGCTGAAGGTGAGCAGCATCATCCGTTGCGGGTCGGCGCCGTGGCGCACGAGGTTGGCCACGCGGTGCGCCAGCGTGTTGGTCTTGCCCGAACCGGCGCCCGCGATCACGAGCAGCGGCCGCGTGTCGCCCGCGCTGTCGCCGGTGCCGTGCGTGGCCGCTTCGCGCTGCTGCGCGTTGAGTGCGTCGAGGGGGTCTGGGTACTGCATGAATGGCCTGGTAGCTGTATATTAATCCAGTGACTTCCGACATCCTCGTTGGCACGGCTTCCTGGACCGACAAGACGCTGATCGCGTGCGGCCGCTTCTACCCGCCCGCGTGCCGCACGGCCGAACAGCGGCTGCGCTTCTATGCCGACCAGTTCCCGCTGGTGGAGGTCGACTCCAGCTACTACGGCATGCCCACGCCGCAGAACGCGCAGCTGTGGGCCGAGCGCACGCCGGCGCACTTCACCTTCAACGTGAAGGCGTTCCGCATCTTCACCGGCCACCAGACGCAGCCCGCGGTGCTGCACAAGGACATCCAGCAGGCGCTGGGCCCCGACGTGCCGCGCACGCTGTACTACGCCGACCTGCCGCCGGAGATCCGCGACGAGCTGTGGCGCCGCTTCGCCGAAGCGCTGGAGCCGCTGCGGGCCGCGGGCAAGCTCGGCGCCCTGCACTTCCAGTTCGCGCCCCGGGTGATGCGCAACCGCGAAGGCATCGCGCACGTCGAACGTTGCGTGGAGAAGATGGCCGGCCACCTGCTGGCGGCGGAGTTCCGCCACCAGAGCTGGTTCGCCGGCGAGCACGTCGACTGGACGCTCGACTTCCAGCGCCGGCTCGGGCTCGTGCACACGGTGGTCGATTCGCCGCAGGGCTTCGCCAACTGCGTGCCGTGCGTGTTCGACGTCACCAACCCGAAGCTCGCGCTCGTCCGGCTGCATGGCCGCAACCGCGAGATGTGGAACGCGAAAGGACTGGCCGCCTCCTCGGGCCGCTTCGACTACTGGTACGCGCAGGAGGAGCTGGCGGCCATGGTGCCGGAGATCCGCCACCGCCACGCAGGCCGAACGCGTGCACGTCGTCTTCAACACCAACAACCAGGACCCGGGGCGGTGGGCGCGCGGATGATGCGCGCGCTGCTGCAGTAAACCCCGCGTAAAACCTTGTACCTCGCGGGAAGCGCCGGCATCAGAGGCTAGACTGCCGCCAACCGAGTTTTCCGCAGGAGCTTTCCCTGATGCCGTCGAGATTCCGCCTTGCCTTGCTGGCCGCCGCGCTGTGCGCCGCCGCCGCCGCGCAGGCCCAGTTGAAGCCCGCCCCGCGCCCCGCCGCCGCACCGGCCGCGCCGGCGGCAGCACCCGCCCCCGCGCCGGCCCCCGCCGAAGACCCCGCCGCCAAGGAAATGGCCGAAGCCGGCAAGCTGTCGGCGCACGCCTGGCTGCTGCTGCTGGACCGCAAGGACTGGGGCACCGCACGGGATTCCTCCGCCAGCGTGTTCCGCCAGAGCGTGCCGCTGGGCAGCTGGATGGACGCGATCCCCAAGGTGCGGCAGCCGTTCGGCAACCCGGTCGAGCGCCAGCCGGTCGAAGCGATCTACAAGACGACCATGCCGGGCCGCCCGAACGGGCACTACGTCAGCGTGATGTTCGCCAGCAAGTTCGACAAGAACCCGCAGGTGCAGGAAGTGGTGACCGCCATGCGCGACACCGACGGCCGCTGGCGCGTGGCCGGCTACACCGCGCGCTGAGCGCGCAGCGCGGCACTGGGCAGCGCCTTGCCGGCGCGCGCCACGTTGTCGCGCAGCTTCGGCAGCTGCCGCTCGATCCAGCCTTCAGCACCGGGTCTTCGGCCAGTCCGGCGAGTTTCTCGTGGTTGGCGACGTCGGCCTGCGCGGACCGCTGCACGACCTCTTCGATGTAGACCCGGTCGAGCTTGGCGCCATTGAGCTTCGCCAGTTGCTTGAGCACCTTGCCGTGGTCGTTCTCCGGCAGCGGCATCGCCATGCCGCGCGCGTGCAGCAGGCGCAGGATTTCGGGCTGCACCGCCTGCCGCCGCTCCACCAGCGCGGTGGCCAGCTCCTTGACGGCGGGGCTGGAGGAACGCGCCAGCACGAGCCGGGAGGCTTCGCCCGGAAGCGCAGGTTCTCCGCGGTGACCTGCAGGAACCTGCGTTCGAGCCGCTGCGCCTGCCCATCGGGCGGACTTCGGCGGCCGCCGAAGCGGCGTAGAAGGCGCCTTGCGCCGAAACGGCCGCGGGCAACAGCAGGCCCGCGGCGATGGCCCATGACAACAGGCCGGCAATGCGCATCATCCCTCCCATGGAGCGCGCATCGGCGCGCGACTTCAGCTCTTATTGTGCGCGCTGGAATGCACCACGCCCCGGCTTCCGCCCGCCGCGGCGGAACTCTTGCCCGCCCGGGGCAACTTCTGCGCCTGCGCGAGGTGATCCTGCAACACCGGCAGCGTCTTGGCCGCGAAGGCCTTCAGTTCCGGGTCCTTCAGGTCCTGGCTCGCCTTCTGGAACAGCTTGATGTCCTTCTGGTGCGCCTTGATGCCGACCTCGCGCACGTAGTCGCGGTCGAACTCCGCGCCGGACTTCTTGCCCAGCTTCTCGATGTCCTTGCGCAGCGAGCGCTTCGGCGCGGCGGGCAGCTCGACGCCCTTGGCGTTGGCGATCTTCACGAGCTCGTTGTTCGCGGCGGTGTGGTGGTCGACCAGCATGCTGGCGTAGCTCTTGACCTGCGCGTCGGTCGCCTTGCTGGCGGCGAGCTGCGAGACCTGCACCTCGAACATGCCGCTGCCGGCGGCTTCCTCGATGAACTTGCGGTCGCCGCGCGACACCTTGTCGTCCTGCTTGGTGGGCGTGTTGCGCGTGCCGGTGCCGGGCTGCGCCGCCGGGGCCGACTGGCCGCCGGTGGTGGAACTGGTGCTGCCGGTGCTGCCCGGGCCGCCGGTGCCGCCGCCGACGGCGCCGCCGGTGGACTGGGCCTGCGCGGCGCCGACGGCGAAGGCCAGCGCGAGCGCGGAAATGAGGGTGGTCGTTTTCATGGTGTTCTCCCTGTGGATGAAAAACGGCGCCGGTCGGCGCCGCGGTGTGGTTGACGGGGACCTACTTGCTGGTGGACGACGATCCGGATCCGCTGCCGCCGCCCGAGCCGCTGCTGCTCGTGGTCGTGCTGCCGCCGCCGGTGCTGGTGGAGTTGCTCCCGACGTTGCCGGGGTTGGCGGCGCCGCCGCTCATCGAGCTGCCGGCGCTGCCCATGCCGCTCGACCCGTGCAGGCTGCTGGAGCCGCTCTGGCCGGTGGAGCCGAAGCTGCCCGAACCGCCGGAGCCGCTGGAGCCGCCGGAGCCGCCCATGTCGTTCTGGCCCCGCCGCCGCTGCGGCTGCTGCGCCAGCTGGTGAAGTCGTCGCTGAACTTCTGGTAGCGTTCCTGCCGCCACGACTGGTAGTCGTTGTCGAGCTTGCGGATCTGCTCCTCGCGCCACTGGTGGTAGTCGGGGTCGTGGTGGGTGCCTTGGCCCCGCCCCGGCCGCCGCCCTGCTGCCCATAGCCGGACTGGCCCGCGTTGCCGTAGCCGCTGCCTTGCCCATAACTGCCGCTGCCCCGCCATAGCTGCCGCCCATGCCTTGCGGACCGCCGTAGCCGCTCTGGCCGTAGCTGCCCATGCCGCCGCCGCCGAAATTGCCCCGCTGCTGCCGCCCGCCATGCCGCCGCTGTACCCCCGGCCGCCGGAGCCGTAGCCCCGGCTGCCGTATCCGCTGCCGCCGCCGCCATACCCCGGCCGCCCGCATGACCCTGCCCGCCGGAACCCTGCGTGCCGCCGTAGCCGCCGCCCATCTGGCCCGAGCCCGAGCCGCCGCCGTAGCCGCCGCTGGACTGGCCGTAGCTGCCACCCATCTGGCCGTAGCTGCTGCCGCCCATGCCCGGGCCCGGCCGTAGCTGCCCCGGTAGCCGCCGGCCTGGCCGGGTTGCCCGCCCCAGCCCGAGGACTGGTTGGCATGGCGACCCCAGTCGCCCGGCCGCCGCTGCGCCCGGCGCCGCCGCCGGGAGAATCGCCGCGCCCGTACCCGTGGCTCTCGCCGCCGTAGCCGCCGTAGCCGGAGGACTGCTGCGCGCCGAATTCTGGCCGCCACGCTGGTTGAAACCTTGCGAGCCGCCGTAGCCTTGGCCACGGTCGTTCTGCTGCTCGTTGCTGCCGCCCCAGCGGTTCTGCCGGTCGCGGTCTTCGTCATCCCGGGATGCCATGTTCGTCTCCTTGGTTGCGATGTCTTCATCGACCCGGGAGACCTTAGGACGGGCCCGCGCACCGACCTGTCGGACAACTTCCGCTGGCATGTAGGACTGCCCATCCGTCACGCCGCACCGGCCGTGCTCGACCGAAACCGCCCGTGATCAGTGCGTGTGCGCGAGCGTGCTGACCACCGTCACCGGGGCGATGCCCACCAGCAGCCAAGCGACCTGGGCGAGCGTCTCGCGCGCACCCAGTCGGCGTTGCAACTGGGGGATGAGGTCGGCCAGCGCCACGTAGATGAAGCTGCTGCTGGCGACCACGAGGAAGTAGGGCAGGAACTCCACCAGCTGGTCGACCAGCCACCAGCCGACCAGCCCGCCCAGCGGCGTGACCGCCCCCGCGAGCGTGACCTTGATGAGGGCAGCGCGCCGGCTGCTGCTGGTCATGCGCAGCACGGCGAGGTCGCCGATATGGTGCGGCACTTCGTGCGCGAGCACCGCGATGGCGGCCACCACGCCGAGCCGCAGGTCGGCCATGAACGCGGACGCGATCAGGATGCCGTCGCCGAAGCAATGCACGCTGTCGCCGGTGAGCACCGCCCAGCCGCCGGAGCGCAGCGGCGGTTCACCGTGCCCATGCGCGTGGTCGTGATGCCCGTGGTGGTCGTGGTGCGCATGCGCATCGGGTCCGCCGTGCCCGTGGTGGTGCTCGTGGCCGTGGTGCCAGAGCTCCGCCTTGTCCAGCAGGAAGAAGAACACCACGCCGACCAGCAGCGTGCCGAACAGCATCTTGGGACCGATCGCGCTTTCGAGCGCCTCGGGCAGCAGGTGCATGAAGGCGGTGGCCAGCAGCGCGCCGGCGGCGAGGCTGAGGAGGTGCTGCGCGGCAGGCCCGCGCGTCTCCGCACGGCCGTTGGCGAGCCAGCCCAGGCGCATCAAGGCGGCGGCGACCCACACGCTGCCGATGCCGGCGGCCGTGGTGGCGAAGAGGATGGCGATCAGTGTCACGAACGAAAAGCCGCCCCTCGGGGCGGCTCCTTCTGGTTAGGCGCGCTTCAGGCGACGCCGTGCTGGCGGAACCACTCCAGCGCGCGCTTGTAGCCGTCTTCGGCCGGCCCCTGCCGGAAGGTGGGGCGGTAGTCGGCGTGGAAGGCGTGCGGCGCGTCGGGGTAGACCACGAACTGCGAAGCCCGGGCGGCCGGCGTGCCGGTCGCCGTGGCAGCCTTCATCTTATCAACGGTGTCAAGCGGGATGCCGGTGTCGGCGGCGCCGTACAGGCCCAGCACCGGCGCCTTGAGGCCGGGCGCGATGTCGACCGGGTTGCGCGGCGTGACGTCGTTGGCGGCGCCGACCAGGCGGCCGTACCAGGCGACGCCGGCCTTCACCGGCCCGTGCGCAGCGTACAGCCAGTGATGCGGCCGCCCCAGCAGAAGCCGGTGATGCCCGCCTTGGCCACGTCGCCGCCGTTGGCCCCGGCCCAGCGCAGCGCGCCGTCGAGATCGGCCATCACCTGCGCGTCGGGCACCTTGGCGACGATCTCGCTCATGATCCGGCCGACCTCGCCGTACGAGGTGGGGTCGCCCTGCCGCGCGAACAGCTCGGGCGCGATCGCGAGGTAGCCGGCGCGCGCGAAGCGGCGCGCCGTGTCGGCGATGTATTCGTGCACGCCGAAGATTTCCCGGATCACCAGCACCACCGGCAGGCCGGTCTTGCCGGCGGGCGCGGCGCGGTATGCGGGGACCTTGAAGCCGTTCACTTCGTACGAGATCTCGCCGGTCACCAGCCCGTCGGACGGCGTGCGGATCGCGGTCTGCGCGATCAGCGGCGCGGCGGCCGCGGCATAGCCGACGCCGAGCGCCGCCTTCAGCGCGGTGCGGCGGGTGGCCCCCTGCCCGGTGGACCGGCCGGGCAGCAGGGAATCGAAATCGTTCTGGAAGTCGTCGCGAAGCATGGAATCTCCGGTGGGCGAAAGTGCGCAGTCTAGTGCGGCGCGCGGACGGCTGCACAATCCGCCTTTTCCCACCCAGAGACCCCATGCCCACGATCCGCGTCGACCTCTTCGAAGGCCGCACCCACGAACAGAAGAAGAACTTCGTCAAGGCGCTCACGCAGGCCTGCGTCGACGCCCCGGGCAGCAAGCCCGAAAGCGTCGACGTGATCCTCTACGACATCAAGCCGTCGGACTGGGCGACGGGCGGGGGAGCTGCTGTCGGAAAAGAAGAAGGCCTGAGTCAGGACGGCAAGGCCTCCGGCCGGGCAGCAGCTTGTCGAGCGTGATCGGGAAATCGCGCACCCGCACGCCGCAGGCGTTGTAGACGGCATTGGCCACGGCGCCGGCGGCGCCGCTGATGCCGAGTTCGCCGAGCCCCTTGATCTTGAGCGGGTTGGCCTTGTCGTCGACCTCGGGCAGCAGCACCACCTCGACGTCCGGAATGTCCGCGTGCACCGGCACGTGGTATTCGGCGATGTCGTGGTTGACGAAGTAGCCGTGGCGGCCGTCGATGGCGGCCTCTTCGTGCAGCGCGGTGCCCACGCCCCAGATCATCCCGCCCAGCAACTGCGAGCGGGCCGTCTTCTCGTTGAGGATGCGGCCCGACGCGAACACGCCGAGCAGCCTGCGCACGCGCACCTCGCCGCTGTCGGTGTCCACCGCCACCTCGGCGAAGAACGCCCCGTACGATTGCTGCGAGTAGGCCTTGTCCATCTCGCCCGGCTTGATCTCGCCGTGCGCCTCCATGCCTTCGGGCCCCGCGAGCTTCGCCAGCGAAGCGCTTTTGCCGCCGCCGCGCACGTGCCCGCCTTCGAACTCCGCCTGGGCCGGATCGATGCCGGCCGACAAGGCGAACTTGTGCCGCAACTTCTCGCAGGCGTCGTACAGCGCCGAGCCCGCGCTGGCCGCGCCGAACGAGCCGCCCGAGCCCGCCGTCGGCGGGAAATGGCTGTCGCCCAGTTCCATGCGGACCTGCGCCACCGGCAGTCCCAGCATCTCCGCCGCGATCTGCGAAAACACCGTGTAGCTGCCGGTGCCGATGTCGGTCATCGACATGCGCGCGACGAGCACGCCGTCCGCGCCGAAAGTCAGGGCGCATTGGGCCGGCTGCAGCTTGTTGCTGCGCGAGGCCGACGCCATGCCCATGCCCACCAGCCAGCGACCATCGCGCTCCTGCCCCGGTTGCGGGTTGCGCCGGTCCCAGCCGAAGCGGCGCGCGCCCTCCTCGAGGCAAGGCACCAGCTGCCGCGTGGAGAACGGGATGTGCTTCTCGGGATCCTCCTTCGGCTCGTTCTTCAGGCGCAGCGCGACGGGGTCCATGCCGAGCTTGTGCGCCAGTTCGTCCATGGCGACTTCCAGCGTCACCATGCCGACCGCCTCGCCGGGCGCGCGGCACGAGTCGGACTCGGGCAGGTCCAGCTTCACGTAGCGCATGCGTGTCATGCGGTCCGGCGCCGCATACAGCGTGCGGGTCGAAGCGACCACCGGCTCCGGAAGTTGTCGAAGCGGGCGGTGTGCGACCAGGACTCGTGCGCGATCGCCTGCAGCGTGCCGTCGACGTGCGCGCCCGCCGCGCAGCTGCTGCACGGTGTCGGTGCGGTGCGTGGTCAGGTGGAACATCTGCTGGCGCGTCAGCGTCGTCTTCACCGGCCGAGCGAGCTGGCGCGACGCCATCACCGACAGCAGCACGTCGCAGAAGATCGGCAGCTTGCCGCCGAAGCCGCCGCCGATGAAGCGGCTGAACACGTGCACGTCGTCCTCGGGCAGCTGGAAGGTGTTGGCCACGCACTTCTGCGCGCTGTCCAGCATCTGGGTCGAGCAATGCACGGTGACCTTGTCGCCGTCCCACCAGAGCCAGCGCCGCGTGGGGTTCCATCTGCGCGTGGATGTGCACCGGCGTCGTGAACTGCACGTCGACCTGCACCGGCGCGGCGGCGAAGCCCTGCGTGAAGTCGCCCTCGGCGCTGTCGGGCTCCTCGTCCTCGTCCGGCTTCTCGGCCGCTTCCAGTTGTGCTGCAGCTCGTACGCGCCGGGCTCCGGGTCGTACGTGACGCGCACCAGCTGCGCCGCGTAGCGCGCCTGCTCGAAGGTCTCGGCAACCACGAAAGCCACGGGCTCGCCGTAGTAGTCGACGCGCGCGTCCGACAGGTAGGGCTTGGAGCGGGCGAAACGGTCCTCGGTCTTCAGCGGACCCCATGGCGCCTGCGGCGGCGCGTTGCGGTGGCTCAGGACCAGCAGCACGCCGGGCGCCTGCTCCGCGGCACTGCTGTCGATGGTGCGCACGTGGCCACGCGCGATGCTGGCTTCGACGATGAAGCCATAGGCGGGCGGCGCGCCTTCGCGCACTTCGTAGGCATAGGCCGCCGTGCCGGTGACCTTCTTCGGGCCGTCGACGCGGTCCAGCGGACGGCCCATCTGGCCGTGGCGGTTCTCGTCCAGCGGGTTGCGCGGGGCGGGGTGGTTCATCTCCATCGCGTGCTCCTCAGCGCTGTCCGGCCGCTTCGGCCAGCACGCCGGCCAGCACGCGCCGCACCAGCGGAATCTTGAAATCGTTGTGGCCCCGGCCCTGCGCGCCCTGCAGCACGGCGTCGGCGGCGGCGCCGGCGCTGTCGTTGCCGACCGGTGCGTCGCGCAAGGCGTCTTCGGCGCCTTCGACCCGCCACGGCTTGTGCGCGAGCCCGCCGAACGCCAGCCGCGCCGAACGCAACACGCCGTCCGCGGCGTCGACGATGGCAGCGACCGAGACCAGCGCGAAGGCGTACGAGGCGCGGTCGCGCACCTTGCGGTAGACCTGCCGGCCGGGCGGCGGGGGCGGCAGCGTGACCGCCGTGATGAATTCGCCGTGCCGCAGGTTCGTGTCGACGTGCGGCGTCTCGCCCGGCAGCCGGTGGAATTCGGCGATCGGGATCACGCGCCGCCGGCCGTCGCCGGCCACCGTCTCGACCTGTGCGTCGAGCACGCGCATCGCGATGGCCATGTCGGACGGATGCGTGGCGATGCAGTGCTCGCTCGTGCCCAGCACCGCGTGGTTGCGGTTGAAGCCGCCGATGGCCGAACACCCGCTGCCCGGCACGCGCTTGTTGCAGGGCTTGCTCGGATCGTAGAAGTAGTAGCACCGCGTGCGCTGCAGCAGGTTGCCGCCGGTGGTGGCCTTGTTGCGCAGCTGGCCCGAAGCGCCGGCGAGCAGCGCGCGAGAGCACCGGGTAGCGCGCGCGCACCTGCGGATGCGCGGCGAGGTCGGCGTTGCGCACCAGCGTGCCGACGCGCAAGCCGCCTTCCGGCGTCTCCTCGATGCGGTCGAGCCCCGGGCGGTTCACGTCCACCAGCATGGACGGCGCCTCGACCTGCAGCTTCATCAGGTCCAGCAGGTTGGTGCCGCCGGCGATGAACTTCGCGTCGGGACGGGCGGCGACCAGTTGCGCGGCCTGCTCGATGCTGCCGGCGCGTTCGTAGGCGAAGGGTTTCATCCGGCCTGCCCCACTTCCGAGGATCGCGTCGACGATGTTCGGATAGGCGCTGCAGCGGCAGATGTTGCCGCTCATGCGCTCGCGGATCTCGTCGGCATGCAGCAGCGGCTTCGCCTCCGGTCGCCGGTGGCGTGGCTCGGCATGCCGTCGCGCAACTCCTGCAGCGCGCCGGCGGCCGAACAGATCTGGCCCGGCGTGCAGTAGCCGCACTGGAAGCCGTCGTGCCTGACGAAGGCCGCCTGCACGGGTGCAGCTTGCCCTCGGTGCCCGTGGCCTTCGATGGTGGTGACGGCGTCGCCGTCGTGCATCGCCGCCAGCGTCAGGCAGGCGTTGATGCGGCGGCCTTCGACCAGCACGGTGCAGGCGCCGCACTGGCCGTGGTCGCAGCCTTTCTTGCTGCCGGTGAGGGCCAGTGCTCGCGCAGCGCGTCCAGCAGGGTGGTGCGGCTGTCGAGGGTGAGTTCGCGGGGGTTCCGTTGACCTGCAGGCGGACCTGCAGCATGTGGGGGCATGGTCCCGGGGCATCCCGCCAGTGTCCGGGTGCGGCTGCGCTGCGGTTTGACGGTGCGCAGCCCACGCAAGGGTCGGCGCGCTCCTACGGCCAGCCCGGCAGCACGCGCCCTAGAATGCCGCAGCCCATGCGCCGCACCGCCCTCCTCTCGCTCCTTTCCGCCGCCTTGTTCGCGTCCGCCTGCGCGCAGCAGCAGGCCACGGCCGCCCCCGGCACGTGCCGGCGAAGCCGGCGCAGTTCGCGATCGGCTACACCTTCACCGATGCGGTGGTCGAAGAGGTGCGGCGCCGCAGCGGCGCCAGGCTGGCGCGCGTGCTGCGCCCGGGCATGGCGACCACGATGGAGTTCAATGCGGAACGCGTGAACATCGAGGTGGACGCGGCGAACCGCGTCGCCAAGGTGCGCTGCGGCTAGTGCGCCTGGTCCCAGTTGGGGCCCACGCCCAGCTCCGCCACCAGCGGCACCTTCAGTTCGGCCACGCCGGCCATCAGGCGCGGGATCTCGGTGGTCAGCCACTCGACCTCGTCCTCGGGCACCTCGAACACCAGTTCGTCGTGCACCTGCATGATCATCTTCGTCTTGCGGTTCTCGCGGTCCAGGACCTGCTGCACCTTCACCATCGACAGCTTGATCAGGTCGGCCGCCGTGCCCTGCATCGGCGCGTTGATGGCCTGCCGCTCGGCGCCGCCGCGGCGCGGGCCGTTGGGTGAGTTGATCTCGGGCAGGTACAGGCGCCGGCCGAACACCGTCTCGACGTAGCCGCGGCTCTTGGCCGACAGGCGCGTCTCGTCCATGTACTGCTTGACGCCCGGGTAGCGCATGAAATAGCGGTCGATGTAGCTCTTGGCCGCCGAAGTCTCGATGCCGAGGTTGCGGGCGAGGCCGAAGGCGCTCATGCCGTAGATCAGGCCGAAGTTGATGACCTTGGCGTAGCGGCGCTGCTCGCTCGACACCTCGTCGAGCCCGACGCCGAACACCTCCGACGCCGTGGCCCGGTGCACGTCGACGTTCTCGCGGAAGGCGCGCAGCAAGGCTTCGTCCTCGCTGATGTGCGCCATGATGCGCAGCTCGATCTGGCTGTAGTCGGCGCTCGCGATCCTGCAGCCTTCCGGCGCGACGAACGCCTCGCGGATGCGGCGGCCTTCCGTCGTGCGGATCGGGATGTTCTGCAGGTTCGGTTCGTTGCTGGAGAGGCGGCCCGTCACCGCCACGGCCTGCGCATAGTGCGTGTGGACCCGGCCGGTGCGCGGATGCGCCAGCTGCGCCAGCTTGTCGGTGTACGTCCCCTTGAGCTTCGACAGGCTGCGGTGCTCCAGCACCTTGGCCGGCAGCGGATAGTCTTCGGCCAGCTTCTCCAGCACCTCTTCGTCGGTGCTCGGCGCTCCGCTGGCGGTCTTCTTCACCACCGGAAGGCCCATCTTGGTGAAGAACACTTCGCCGATCTGCTTGGGGCTGCCCGGTTGAAGGGCTGGCCGGCGAGCTCGTGCGCCTCGCGCTCCAGCTGCATGATGCGGTTGCCCAGCTCGTGGCTCTGGTGGGCGAGCGCCCGGGCGTCGATCAGCACGCCGTTGCGCTCGACGCGGTACAGCACCTCGCTGCACTGCATCTCCGGTCGTAGATGAAGCGCATTCGGCTGTCGCGCTCCAGCTTGGGCCACAGCGCCGTGCACGTCGAGCGTCTGGTCCGAGTCTTCGCAGGAGTATTCGGCCGCCTTGTCCACCGGCACCGGTTGAAGGTGATCTGGTGCGCGCCCTTGCCCGCGATGGTCTCGTAGTCGATGCCGGTGCGGCCCGGTGGCGCTCGGCCAGGCTGGCCAGCCCGTGCGGCTTGTGCACTTCGAGCACGTAGCTTTCCAGCATGGTGTCGTGCACGTAGCCGCGCACCTCGATGCCGTGGTTGGCGAACACGTGGCGGTCGTACTTGACGTGCTGGCCCAGCTTCTTCTTCTCCGGATCTTCCAGCCAGCCCTGCAGGCGCTGGAGCACTTCGTCGCGCGGCAGCTGGTCGGGCGCGCCACGGTAATCGTGCGCCAGCGGGATGTACGCGGCCAGGCCCGGCTCGGTGCTGAACGACAGGCCGACGATCTCGGCCCGCATCTCGTCGAGCGAATTCGTTTCGGTGTCGAGCGCGACCAGCGACGCGGCCTCGATGCGCTGCACCCGTGTCTCGAACTGGTCCCGGTGAAGATCGTCTCGTAGTGCAGCGTCGTGGCCTGCGACAGGCCGGAGAGGTCGGGCTCCTCGAAGAGCCCGCGCGTGGGCGGCGCACCCGCGACGCGCGCACGCTTCGCATGCTCGGCCACGTCCTCGGGCTGCACCTCGTGCTCTTCGAGCTGCTTGACCAGACCCTTGAAGCCGTAGCGCTCGTAGAAGCCCTTGAGCTGCTCGACGTCCTGCCCGCCGATGACGATGTCGTCCAGCGACGGCAGGCCGGGGATGTGCTCCTTCAGGTCGCAGTTGGTGCGGATGGTCAGCAGCTCGCGGCCCGTCGGCAGCCAGTCGAGCGCCTTGCGCAGGTTCTCGCCGACGGCGCCCTTCACCTCGTGCGCCTTTTCCACCAGCGCGTCGAGCGAGCCGTACTGCAGCAGCAGCTTGACGGCCGTCTTGGGGCCGACCTTGTCGACGCCGGGCACGTTGTCGACCGAATCGCCGACCAGCGTCTGGTAGTCGACCATCAGCCGCGGCGGCACGCCGAATTCCGCCTCCACGCCCTTCAGGTCGCGGGTGCGGTCGTTCATCGTGTCGATGACGGTCACGTGTTCGTTCACCAGTTGCGACAGGTCCTTGTCGCCGCTGGAGATGATGGTGCTGATGCCCTGCTCGGTGGCCATGCAGGCCAGCGTGCCGATCACGTCGTCGGCTTCCACGCCGGGAACGTTCAGCACCTTCCAGCCCAGCAGCCGCACCACCTCGTGGATCGGCGGGATCTGCGAGCGCAGGTCGTCGGGCATGGGCGAGCGCGTCGCCTTGTAGTCCGGGTAGACGTCGTCGCGGAAGGTCTTGCCCGGCGCGTCGAAGACGCAGACGGCGTAGTCGGCGCGCACGTCGCGCCGCAGCTTCGTCATCATGTTGATCATGCCGCGAATGGCGCCGGTGGCCGGGCTGGCCGGGTCCCCGGCACCGCCCGCAGGTCGGGCATCGCGTGGAACGCGCGGTACAGGTAGCTGGAGCCGTCGACCAGCAGCAGGATCTTGGGTTCGGGGGTGGGAACTGCGTCGGTCTCGTCCATGGGGATTGTGCCTTTGCGCGTTCGACACCGATGAATTCACTTTGAACGCAGAGGGCGCGGAGGATGCGCAGAAGTCGCAGAAGAACTTCCAGAAAGGTTTTTCTGCGTCTTCTGCGAGCACTTTGCGCCCTCTGCGTTCAAGAACTCGGCCGTCGACCGCCAGCCGCCGCCCTACGACCTACAATTCAGGGCATGCGCTCCGCCCTCGCCACCCTCGCCCTGCTAGCCGCCGCAGCCGTCCGGCCCGGGCACCGATCGTGCGCGAGCCGGCCGGCGAGCCGCGCAAGAACCAGAAGATCGAGCGGATCGTGCTGGAAGATGGCGGCAACCGCATCGAGGAACTGCGCGTGGGCGGCGAGACGCAGAGCGTCACCGTGCAGCCCAAGGCGCCGGTGCCGCCGTACGAAATCCTGCCCAACGACGGCGCCCGCAGCCGGCCGACGGACCGCCGCGAAGGCCTGTCCGGCGGCGGCGGCCAGCGGGTCTGGAACGTCCTCGCCTTCTGATGGCCGTCTTCACCGAAGTCTCGGAAGCCGAGGCCGGTGCGCTCCTGCGCGCGCTGCGCCTCGGTGAACTGCGCTCGCTGCGCGGCATCCGGGCGGCATCGAGAACACCAACTACTTCGTCACCGCCGAAGACCTGGTCGGCCAGCGCGAGTACGTGCTGACGCTGTTCGAGCGGCTCACCGCCGAACAGCTGCCGTTCTACCTGCACCTGATGAAGCACCGGCGCAGCGCGGCATCCCCGTGCCCGACCCGGCGGGCGACGCCGGCGGCGACATCCTGCACCAGGTCTGCGGCAAGCCGGCCGCGCTGGTCAACAAGCTGTCCGGCCACAGCGAACTGGCGCCGACGGCGCAGCATTGCGCCGAGGTGGGCGCCATGCTCGCGCGCATGCACATCGCCGGGCGCGACTACAACCGCACGCAACCCAACCTGCGCGGCCTGCCCCGGTGGAACGAAACCGTGCCGGTCGTGCTGCCCTTCCTGGCGCCGGCCCGGCCCCGCCCTGCTGCGCGCCGAGCTGGCCTTCCAGAACCACGTGGCCGCCGGCTCCGCTTACGCCGCGCTGCCGCGCGGCCCGGTCCACGCCGACCTGTTCCGCGACAACGTGATGTTCGAAGACGGCCGCCTCACCGGCTTCTTCGATTTCTACTTCGCCGGGGTCGACACCGGCTGTTCGACATCGCCGTCTGCCTGAACGACTGGGCCGTCGACCTGCCCACCGGCACGCACGATGCCGAACGCGCGGGCGCCTTCCTGCAGGCCTACGCTTCCGTGCGGCCGCTGGCGGCCGCCGAGCGCCAGCTGCTGCCCGCCATGGCCCGCGCCGGCGCGCTGCGCTTCTGGATCTCGCGGCTGTGGGACTTCCACCTGCCCCGCGAAGCTTCGCTGCTCAAGCCGCACGACCCCACCCACTTCGAACGCGTGCTGCGCGAGCGGGTCGCCCGGCCGCTGCACGCCGTCCACTGAGACCCCGTCCGGCGGTGCGCCGCCGCTTGCGTTAAATTCGTCACGCGGTGCCGGGTTTGTTCCGGCGCACCGGTGCCGGCCGCATCCGAACATCCCACCTCCTGCGTACCCGTTCGTGAAACTCAACATCGTTCCAGCCCGCACGGGCCTCCAATGGGTCAAGCTCGGCATCCAGACCTTCTTCAAGCAGCCGCTCGCGCTGGCCGGCCTGTTCTTCATGTACATGGCGGCGGTGCTCGTGCTGGGCGCGGTGCCGGTGCTGGGGCCGGTGGTCGTCATGGTGCTGATGCCGGCGGCCACGCTGGGAATGATGGTCGCAACGGAATACGCGGCGCAGGGGCGCTTCCCGATGCCGTCGGTGCTGGTCAGCGCCTTCCGGGCCGGCAAGCAGCGGGCGCGCGCCATGCTGGTGCTGGGCGTGATCTACGCGCTGGTGCTGGTGGGCATCAGCCTGCTTGCCTCGCTGCTGTTCCCCGAGGGCATCTCGGTCGAGGCGGTGGAAGGCACGCCGTCGGGCGCACCGCAGATCGCGGTCAAGCCGGGCTTCCTCTTCGCCGGTGCGCTGCAACTGCCTTTCGTGGTGCTGTTCTCGCATGCGCCGGCGCTCGTGCACTGGCACGGCATCACGCCCGTCAAGAGCCTGTTCTTCAGCGCGGTCGCCTTCTGGCGCAACTTCGGCGCCTTCGTGGTGTTCGGCGCGGGCTGGCTGTTCGCGCTGGTGCTGGTGGGCCTCGGCTTCTCGGTCCTGTTCGCCATCGTGGGCGGCGGGGTCTCGGGCACGCTGATGCTGCCCGCGACGCTGCTGATCATCACGATGATGGCGACCTCGATGTATTTCACCTTCCGCGACAGCTTCCACGCTTCGCCCGACGAACCCGAACCGGCCCTGCCCGGAGATAGCGCCCCATGAGCCAGCACGCACTCCTAGACCGCACCGAAGCCGAACTCCTCTGGTTCCGCCGCCGCCACTTCATCCAGGCCGCCGCCGCATGGACCGCCGCGGGCGGCTTCACGGCCGCCCATGCGCAGCAACGCAGCAACGTGGTGCAGCTCGAAGGCGACGTGCTGCTGAACGGCCAGCGCATGCGGCCGGACAACTTCGTGCAATCGGGCGACCGCATCGACACGGGGCCGGGTTCCACGCTGGTGTTCGCGGTCGGCAATTCGGCCTTCCACGTGCGGCAGAACTCGCGCATCACGGTGGAGCGCGGCGCCACGCTCAACACCGTGAGCGTGCTGCGGCTGCTCACGGGCGCGGTGGTCAGCGTGTGGGGCCGCGGCAGCAACCGGCAGATCGTCACGCCGACGCTCACGGCGGGCATCCGCGGCACCGGCGTGTACACCGAAGTGTTCGCGCAGGAGAACTACCGCAGCTACTTCTGCAACTGCTACGGCACCGTCGAACTCGCCGCGGGCGGCGAGCGGGCGGTGTCGCAGGCCTCGTACCACCAGTCGTACTGGGGCGAGGCGCAGCCGCGCGGCGGCCGCATGCTCACGCCGGCGCTGGCGATCAACCACACCGACGAGGAAGTGGAGTTCGTCGCCGCCCTGATCAACCAGCGCACGGCGTGGCAGATCGAAGGGCGCCGCGGCGTGAAGGACGGCTCGGGCTACATGGACCCCGGCCGCAATCACCCGCTGACGCGCTAATTCTTCGCCTTGTAGTCGGCGATCGACTTCGCGAGATCCTGGTACTCCTCGCAGGTGCGGTTGCCGCAGATGCGTTCGAGCTCCGCCGGTGCTGCTCCGCCTGCGGCAGGCGCTTGTCGGCCGTGTAGGCTTCGCCGATGTACTCGTGCGCGCCCTTGTGCTGCGGATCGAGCCGCAGCGCCGTCTGGTAGTGCTCGAACGCCTTGGGGAGGTCGGGCCGGGCCCGCGTGCGGTAGCTGTACCCGAGCAAGTTGTGCACGTCCGCGTTGCGCGGCGCCTCGCGCACGGCGATGTTCAGCTCGCGGAAGGCCGCGCCCCAGTCCTTGCCGGCGATCGCCTTGCGCGCGCTGTCGAGCCGCTCCGCGACCGTGGGCGTGGCAACATTGGGGCTCGAGCCCGGAGTGTCCGCGGCCTGCGCCATCGAGGCGACGGCCAGCAGGACGAAGGGGAGCAGGCGTGCTTTCATCGGTCTCTCCCGGAGGGAACGCGCGCGCAGTGTCTGCCCGCCACCGCCTTCCGTCAACGGATGACCTTTGGGAAATGGCTTAGCCCAAGCCTGTAAGATATTGTTACACTGCCATGTTGCAGACCTGCATGGAGGGGTCGCCCATGAATCCTTTTGCCAAGAAGCCCGCGGCTTTCGCCGACACCGAGCCGCTGCCCAACCTGAGCCTGGCCACCGACGACCAGTACGCCGCCACCGAGCCCGCGCCGCTGGCCGCGGAGAAGCCCACCGCCAAGCCGGCGCCGGAGCCCCTCGGCCTGTCGCTGGCGCCCATCGAGGCGGGCGAATACGAGCTGATGGCGGAGATCCGCAAGGACAACCGCGTCTGCCCGCAGCCGACCCGCTGGCTGGAGTTCTACCGGGTGCTGCAGGAGAACAACGCGAAGGGTTCGGCCATGCCGAGCACGCCGCTGACGGGCTCCGCACGGGCGATCACGCCCACCTCGGCCAAGCGCATGTGCATGCGCGAACAGGCCGAATGGGCGGTCGCGAACAACTGCGTCACACCGGCCTACAACTTCCTGAAGGCGCTCCCGCCCTCGGACTGGTTCATCGAATAGGCCTCAGGGCACCGGATCGAGTTTCGCCACCGAGAGCGCCAGCCACTTGGCGCCGTGGCGCGGGAAGTTGATCTGCGCGCGGGCGTCCTGCCCGGCGCCTTCCAGCGTCAGCACCACGCCTTCGCCGAACTTGGCGTGGAACACCTTCATGCCCAGGCGCAGGCCGTGCCCGGGCTCCGCCTTCTGCACCGGCACCTGCGGGTTGGCGAAGGTCTCGCTGCCGCGCCCATAGCTGGTGGAGCCCATGCCGCCCGAGCGCGACGTCGGGTAGCCCATGCCATAGCCGAAGGCCGAGCCGCCGAAGTTCTGGTTCTTCGGCGTCAGCCACTTCAGCGATGCCTCCGGCAGCTCGTCGAAGAAACGGCTCTTGACGTTGTAGCGCGTCTGCCCGTGCAGCAGGCGCGTCTGCGAATAACTCAGGTACAGCCGCTTGCGGGCGCGCGTGATCGCCACGTACATCAGGCGACGCTCTTCCTCCACGCCTTCGTATTCGGCCAGTGAACGCTCGGACGGGAACAGCCCCTCCTCCAGCCCGCTGACGAACACGCAATCGAACTCCGTGCCCTTCGCCGAGTGCACCGTCATCAGCTGCACGGCCTCCTGCCCGGCCTGCGCCTGGTTGTCGCCCGACTCCAGCGCGGCGTGGGTCAGGAACGCCGCCAGCGGCGACAGCGTCTCGCCGGTGTCCGCGTCGGGCGGCACGTAGTCCGGCGCCGGTTCGTTGATCTCCGGCAGGCTGGGATCCGGCCCTGCGATGCGGGCGATTGACGCAGCATCGTCGATCCCAGTTCGTCGACCGGCAAGGCCACGGCGTCGCGGCCGAAGCCTTCCTGCGTGACGAAGCTTTCGGCCGCGTTCACCAGTTCTTCCGGGTTCTCGATTCGGTCGGCGCCATCGCGCTCGCTCTTGTAGTGGTCGACGAGGCCACTGCGTTGCAGCATCACCTCGATGATCTCGCGCAGCGTGAGGCCTTCCGTCTCCTGCCGCATCGCGTCAACCTTCTGCACGAAGGCCGCGAGGTTGGCTCCGGCCTTGCCCGTGGTGGCATGCACCGCGTCGTGCAGCGAACAGCCGGCGACGCGCGCGGCGTCCTGCAGCTGTTCGATGCTGCGCGCGCCGATGCCGCGCGCCGGGAAGTTCACCACCCGCAGGAAGCTGGTGTCGTCGTTGGGGTTCTCCAGCAGGCGCAGATAGGAGAGCGCGTGCTTGATTTCGGCCCGCTCGAAGAAGCGCAGGCCGCCGTACACGCGGTACGGCACCGACGCGTTGAACAGCGCCGTCTCGATCACCCGGCTCTGCGCGTTGCTGCGATAGAGCACCGCGATCTCGCTGCGCCGCACGCCCGGTTCCGTGCCTTCGCCGCGCACCGGGTGGCGCATTTCCTCGACCATCCATTGCGCTTCGGCGAGGTCGGTCGGCGCCTCGTACACACGGACCGGCTCGCCCGGGCCCCGTCGGTCCGCAGGTTCTTGCCCGGCGCGTCTTGTTGTGCGCGATCAGCGCGTTGGCCGAGTCGAGGATGTTGCTGTAGCTGCGGTAGTTCTGCTCGAGCTTGATCTGGTGGCGCACGTCGAATTCGCGCACGAAATCGGCCATGTTGCCGACGCGCGCACCGCGGAAGGCGTAGATGCTCTGGTCGTCGTCGCCGACCGCGAACACCGAATTGCCCGGCCCGGCGAACATCTTCAGCCACGCGTACTGCAGCTTGTTGGTGTCCTGGAACTCGTCGACCAGGATGTGGTGGAAGCGGCGCCGGTAGTGCTCGCGGATCGGGTCGTTGTCGCGCAGCAGTTCATAGCTGCGCAGCATCAGCTCGGCGAAGTCGACCACGCCTTCGCGCTGGCACTGCTCTTCGTACAGCTGGTAGATCTCGACCTTGCGGCGGTCCTCGTCCGAGCGCACTTCGACGGCGCCGGGGCGCAGGCCCTCTTCCTTCCAGCCGGCGATGGACCACTGCAGTTCCTTGGCCGGGAAGCGCTCTTCATCGACGTTGTTCTGCTTCATGAGCCGCTTGACCGCCGAGAGCTGGTCCTGCGTGTCGAGGATCTGGAAACTCTGCGGCAGGTTGGCCAGCTTGTAGTGGGCCCGCAGGAAGCGGTTGCACAGGCCGTGGAAGGTGCCGATCCACATGCCGCGCACATTCACTGGCAACATGGCGGTCAGCCGCGTCATCATCTCCTTGGCGGCCTTGTTGGTGAAGGTCACGGCCATGACGTTGCCCGGGCCGATCTGGCCGGTGGCCAGCAGCCAGGCGATGCGGGTGGTGAGAACGCGGGTCTTGCCGGAACCGGCCCCCGCCAGATCAGGGCATGCTCGGGCGGCAGCGCCACGGCGGCGCGCTGCTCCGGGTTGAGGTTCTGCAGGAGCGGGGACTCGGCGGCGACTTCTGGAAACATGGAGCATTGTAGGAACTCGGCGGACCACGGATGGCAGGACGGACATTGAACAAACCATGGCGCGCCCCGGCGGCGCTCGCGGCCGCGGCGCTGCCGGCGCTGGCGCAGGCGCTGTGCACCAGCGACGGCGTGGCGCAACCGGCGGTGCTGCTGGAGCGGTTCATCAGCGCCGATTGCGCCGATTGCTGGGCCGGGCGCACCACGCCGCAAGCGGCGGCCAACGCGCTGGCGATCGACTGGGTGCTGCCGGGGCTGCGCGGCGACGACGCGCCGCTGGCGGCCGTGGCCACCGACGACGCGCTGCAGCGCCTGGCCTTCTGGGCCAGCCGGCCACGGCGCGCACAGCCGCCTTCACGGCGCTGCGCCGGGGCCGGTCGCCCACGCTGCGGCTGGCGCAGGGCGCCGCCTTCAACGACTACGTCGGCGCATCGGTGGAACTGAAGGGCCCGGGCCGCGAGCCCCGGCGCACCCGGCTCCTGCTGGTCGAAAAGCTGCCGGCGGGCACCGAAGGCAGCCCGGTCGAACGGAACCTCGTGCGCAACGTGTTCCAGCCCGATTGGGGCAATCCCATGGCGCGCCGCAGCGACCGGCTGGCCGAGATGCGCTCCATGCAGATCCACGAAGGCGCCAGGGCCGACCGCCTGCGGCTGGTGGCGGTGGCGCACGACGGCCGCGGCCGCCTGCGCGCCATCGCGCAGACCGAGTGCCGCGAGTGACTCAGAATCAGAAGCGGTAGGTGGCGCTCGCCACCACCGTCCGGCGGGCGCCGTACCAGCAGTCGCCGCGGCTCAGGCAGGTGCTGGCGTAGACCTTGTCGGCCGGTTGCCCACGTTCAGGGCGTAGCGCCAGCTGTCCGTTTCGTACGCCAGCATCGCATCGAGCAGCGCCACCGACGGCATCGTCGGCGCGGCGCCGTCCTGAACGAAGACATCCAGCGCACGCCGCCGCCGACGGAGAAGCCGGTCACGCCGGCGATCGCAAAGCGCTGCTTGGCCCAGACGGCGGCCTGGTGCTTCGGCAGCGCTTCGAGCTGGGCGTCGATGTCGGTGTAGTTGTAGTGCGCCACCAGTTCGGTCGTGGCGGACAGGCGGCCCTTGAACTCCAGCTCCAGCCCGGTGGTGCGGGTGACGCCGGTCTGGGTGATGCTCGGCGGCGTCGTCGTCGGGTCGTTCACCTGCCGGTTCTTCTCCCGCAGCTCGTAGGCCGCCGCGCTGAAGCTCATGCTCCTGTCCTGCGGCTCGTACTTCACACCGGCTTCCACCTGCTCCCCGCGCAGCGGCCGGAAGCGGCGGCCCGTGACGGGATTGACGCCCGCCACCGGCGTGAACGATTCGGCGTAGCTCAGGTACGGCACCCAGCCGTTGCCCAGCGTGTACATCAGCCCCAGCCGCTTGGTCGTGCCCTCGCTGTCCTCGTCGGGCTGGCCTTCGAGGGTGTTGGTGGCGCGGTCATGCCGCAGGCCGGCGACCAGGATCCAGTGGCCCCAGTACAGCTGGTCCTGCAGGTAGACGCCGGCCTGGCGCAGGGTCGAACGCGGCTGCCGCGCCAGCGGGCCGGGCGTGTACGGCACGTAGACCGGGTCGTAGGCATCGATGAGCGGAACGCCCCCGCCCCGGTACACCGGCGCGTCGTAGAACGCATGCACCTGCTTGCGGTAGCGCAGCAGGTCGAGGCCGGCCACCATCTTGTGGCGCACCTCGCCGGTCTGGAATTCGCTGCGGACGTTCTGGTCGGCGGCGGCCAACCGGGCGTCGGTCTTCTCGAAGGTGGCATAGCGCCCGATCAGCCGTTGGCCGATGGGGTCGGCGGCCCAGCCACCCGGGACGCTGAACGAATCGCCGTACAGCGTCGCGTAGTCGACGTCGTTGCGCGAGAAGCGGACGTTCTGGTGCACCGAGAACCGGTCGTTGACCTGGTGGTCCAGGATCCAGCCGAGCGCCGTCCGTTCCGAGTCGTAGTGGTCGTTGGGGTCGCCGATGAAGCGGTTGGTGGGCAGCCGGCCGTTGGGGTTGTCGGTGCGCACGCCCGACCACGGGAAGAACTGCGAAGACGATCCGGTCTTGTCCTTCTGCCGGGAGCCCTGCAGCGTCAGCGAGGTCGCGCCGCTCGGGCGCCAGGTGAGCGAAGGCGCGAACAGCGCCCGGTCGTCCGGCACGTGGTCGACCTGCGTGTCGGAGACGCGGCCCACGGCCACCGTGCGGTACAGCCACTGGCCATCCGCGGTGAGCGGCCCGGTAAGGTCCGCCTGCACCTGCCGGCGCCCATGGCTGCCGACCTGCACGCCCACTTCACCACGGCGCTCGGCCTGCGGCCGCTTGGTCACCATGTTGATCAGCCCGCCGGCGACGCCCTGCCCGAACAGCATCGACGACGGCCCGCGCAGCACTTCGATGCGTTCGAGCTGGTACGGGTCGGTGCGGATGTTGCTGGTGTACCAGTCGGCGAGCTTGCGCAGCCCGTCCTGGTATTCGTCGGGGAACGAGCCGCGGATGCGCAGGCCGTCGGCGCGGGTGTCGAGGCCATAGGCGTCCGAGCGCACGCCGGCGGCGTAATTCAGCGCCTCCTGCAGCCCCGTGGCGCCCTGGTCGACCATCTGGTCGCGCGTGATGACGGTGACGGCCTGCGGCGTCTCCGCCAGCGGCGTGTCGGTCTTGGTCGCGGTCGTCGCGTTCTTCGCGCGGTAGCCGATCACCGGCGAGTTGGCCGTTTCCTTGTCGGCGCTGGAGCGCACGCGGACTTCGGGCAGGGTCTGGGTGGCGTCCTGCGCCGCGGCAAGCTGGCACAGGCAGGCGGCGGCGAGCGCCACCGCGGTGGGGGAGAGGAGGTTTCTTGTCATGGCTTCACCAGGCGGACGGGTTGTCGGCTGGCTACGCCACGGCGATGCGTGCGTTGCTTGCGGGAGCCGCGAGTGTAGCTCAAGGATGAGAACGATTCTCATCGCGGCCGCGGTTCATGCCATTTCGCTGATGAAGGACATACGGCGCGCGCGCAGCCGCCGCGTAGCCCCGCCGTAGAATCAGGCACCGGGCCCAAGCATTTGTGGCCCGGTTTGCTTTTGGGCCGCACACCGCCGGCCCCGGCCGCCGGGCGACACGATCCAAGCGCTCTCCCCTGTTCTTCAACAGACATCCGGAGCCTGGTATGGAAATCTTCGACTACGACAAAGTTCTGCTGCTGCCGCGCAAGTGCCGCGTGGAAAGCCGCTCGGAATGCGACCCCTCGATGGAATTCGGCGGCCGCACCTTCAAGCTGCCGGTGGTGCCGGCCAACATGAAGACCGTCCTCGACGAGGACCTCTCGCTGTGGCTGGCGCAGAACGGCTACTTCTACGTCATGCACCGCTTCGACCTCGACAACGTCGCCTTCGTGCGGCGCATGAAGGAAGCGGGCGCCTTCGCCTCGATCTCCCCGGGCGTGAAGCAGGCCGACTACGAAACGGTGGACCAGCTCGCCGCGGCGGGCCTCGTGCCCGAGTACGTGACGATCGACATCGCCCACGGCCATGCCGACACCGTCAAGAACATGATCCACCACCTGAAGGCGAAGCTGCCCGACGCGTTCGTGATCGCGGGCAACGTCGGCACGCCCGAAGCGGTGATCGACCCGGAGAACTGGGGCGCCGACGCGACCAAGGTCGGCATCGGCCCGGGCAAGGTCTGCATCACGCGCATGAAGACCGGCTTCGGCACCGGCGGCTGGCAACTGTCGGCGCTGAAGTGGTGCGCCCGCGTGGCGACCAAGCCGATCATCGCCGACGGCGGCATCCGCGAGCACGGCGACATCGCCAAGAGCATCCGCTTCGGCGCCACGATGGTGATGGTCGGCTCGATGCTGGCCGGCCACGAGGAGTCACCCGGCGCCACGGTCGAAGTCGACGGCCGCCTGTACAAGGAGTACTACGGCAGCGCGTCCGACTTCAACAAGGGCGAGTACAAGCACGTTGAGGGCAAGCGCATCCTCGAGCCGGTCAAGGGCAAGCTGGCCGACACGCTGCGCGAGATGCGCGAAGACCTGCAAAGCTCGATCAGCTACGCGGGCGGCACGAAGCTGTCGGACATCCGCAGGGTCAACTACGTCATCCTGGGCGGGGACAACGCAGGCGAACACCTGCTGATGTAAGGCGCTTCAGCGCACGATGACGTGGTGGGTGGCGCCGGCCGCGTTCGGCTGCGCGCTGCCCGTCTGCACCAGCACCACGTGCGATCCGTTCGCGCTGTGGAAGATCCTGGATCCGTAGCTTTGCCGTCCGTCCACCAGCGGCAGGGCGAGGTCGGTATCGGGGAACAGGAAGGGGCCGGTGAAGCGCTTGTACACGCTCGGCAGGCTCGACGCGGGCTGCAGCGCCAGCGCCTCCTGGCGCGCGGCCGAATGGCTGAAGCCCTCCATCCACGACACGCCGTCGAGGCGGCCGGCATAGCTCAGGTCGCTGGTCTTGAAGTAGGTGCCGTAGCCGGTGAACACCAGCGATTCGTCCGACGCCAGTACAGCGGCGGATACATCGCGTAGTCGCCGTGGTAGGGCGAATCGCCCGAGCGCGTCACCTGCGACGTGGCGGGGTTGAAGGTGAAGTAGCTGATGTCGGTCGGCGAGAGACCCTGCGTCGAGAAGAAGACCTTGTTCAGGCTGGCGGCCAGAACCCCGGTCTGCGTGCCGTAGAAGACGCCGTTGCCGGGTGCATCGGCAACTTGCGTCACGCGCGCACCGGTGCGGCCGTTGAACACGGTGACGCGCGGCGTCACCCACTGGCCACCGCTCGACCCGATCAGGTACACCATCCCTGCATTGGTGACGAACGCGTCGGTCTGCGAGCCGGCCGAAGCGGTGCTGCGCAGCACCGTGGAGGTCTCGAGGTCGACCAGGTGAAGACACCTTCGTGCAGCACCACCGCCAGCTTCCCGTCCGGGCTCAGGCTGAAGTTCTTGACGGACGTGGGCAGGACCGTCGTCGCGATGGTTCCGGTGAACGGATCGACCGCGCGCAAGGCGTTGGGCGAGGCAGAGGCCACCACGAGCCGGTCCAGCCCCCGGCTGTACCGGAAATGCGGGGCACGAAATCGAGCGTGACGGAGCTCTCGAATTGCGCCATGACGCGCACCGTGACGTACGCGAAGCTGGCCGACCCGCCGTCGCTGACCCGCACCGCCAGCACGTAGATGCCGGCCGGGTCGGGCACGAACGAGGCCGCGGCGGTGTCCGCCGCGTCGACCGTGGCGACGCTGCCCACCGGGCGCGCATCCACCGACCACGCGTACGAGAGGCTGTCCCCGTCCGCGTCAAAACTCAGGGCGGCGGAGGCGCGCACGGTGTCGCCCAGCAGGGCCGTGAGTTGCACCCGGTCCACCACCGCCACCGGTTCGTGGGTGCCGACCCGCAGCGTCAGCGTGCGCTCGGAGAATGCGCCCACGGAATCGGTCACGCGCAGCCGGAGCACGTACGTTCCTTCCCCGGTCCGGCGTGAAGAGCGGCGAGGCGGCGGTGGCCGACGAGGGACGGGCCGTGCTGCCGGCGGGACGGCTGTCGACGGACCACGCGTAGGCGAGCACGTCGCCGTCCGCGTCTTCGCTGGCGTCGCCCCGCAGCGTGAGCTCGGTGCCGAGCGGCACCTGCACCCCGGGCGCGGACGGCAACGAGTCGGGCGTCGCATTGGTGCCGACCTGGGCGACAGGGCGCCGGTTGTCGACCTGGACGGTGGTGTTGAAGATGGCCTTGGCACCCCGGCTGTCGGTCACGGTGAGGCGCACGACGTAGTTGCCGACCACGTCGGGCGACAGGACCGTCGCCGTCCCGGTGCGGGACGAGAGCGTGGCGTCGCTGCCGGAAGGACCGGAGACGATCTGCCAGCTGCGGGTCAGCTTGTTGCCGTCCGGGTCGCTGCTGCGCGCGCTATCGAGCAGCACGTCATAGCCGACGGACGCCTTGACCGTCGCGGTGCGCGGCGTCCCGATGGTTTCGCCCACCGTCGCGACCAGCACCGGGTTCGGGCCCCGGTTGTCGGCCACGAAGGTGTACACGGTTTCGAAGCCGGCACCGAGCGGATCGGTGCCCCTCACGCGCAGGCGGTAGGTGCCGGCGGCGTCCGGCTTGAAGCGCGCCGAACGCGCTGCCACGGAGAGCACCACCTTGCTGGCCTTGGGCTTCGCCAGCAGATCGAACTTGATTGTGACCGGTTGCCCGTCGGGGTCCTTGGTGCGCGTCGCGTCCACCACCACGTCGGCGCCGATCGTGACCGACCGCGCCGGCACCACGGTGGGCGTGGCAGCGAACGCGGCGCTGATCAGGAGCGTGGCCGTCGGCGGCCGGTTGTCCGCGTGGACTTCGATGATCCGCGAACGCGTTTCGCCGGAGCCGTCCGGCCGGTGAGCATGAAGGCATAGCGCCCGACCACATCGGGCTGCCACGAGAGCACCGCGGACCTGCCGGAGACCACGAGCTTGCTGCCGGCCGGCCTGCTGGCGAGCGTCCAGTTGTACGCGGCCATGTCGCCGCCGAGCGCGCTGGCGTCGCGCGCGTCGAGGCGCACCGTGCCGCCGACCGTGGCATGCAGCTCCGATCCGTCGGTGCGCACGTCGCCACTGACCAGCGCCATGGCCGTGGCCTGCGGCGCGTTTCCTTCGGCGGCCCCGTCGCCGCTTTCTCCGCCGCCGCCGCATGCGGACAGCACGACCATGCTCGCCACGGCCGCCAGCCGGCGCAGGTACTTCACCATCATCGCTCCCTCATCGTTCTATTTATTGCAACGCCCCGATCACACCACGGATCGGCGGGATCCGCCAGCCGGGTTCACACCCGCAGCAGGTCCACCGCCCACTGGTGCAGGCGGCTTGCCGGGTCCACCAGCGAATCGAGCACGCTGAAGTGGTTGCAGCCGGCGATCTCCTCGCACACCGGCACGCGGCGCGTGCCCCAGCGCTCCCGATCAGCCGGTTCTGGCGCAGGTACTCCGCGCTCTCCTCGCCGCCGGTCACCGTGTAGAGGTGCCCGTGCACGGGCGGCGGCAGCCGCGCGGGACTGGCCTTCGCCACGTGCTCCGGCGTCAGCCGCAGGTCGGCCTGCAGGAACGGCGTGTTCATGATGGGCTCGAGATCGTGCAGCCCCGAGATCGCGAGCGCGTTGCAGATCGCGTCGCGGGGCAGCTTCGCGTCGTGCAGTTGCCACAGGCAGGCCAGCATCATCGCGGCGAGCTGGCCGCCGGCCGAGTGCCCCACGACCGTGATGTGGCGCGGATTGCCGCCGAAGCGCTCGATGTTGCGGTGGGTCCAGCCACCGCCCGCACCATCTGCAGCACGATCTGCGGGACCGTGACGGACGGGCACAGCGCGTAGTTGGGCACCACGACGCAGGCGCCGTCGCGGGTGAAGGCCGGCGCGATGAAGGAATGGTCGCTCTTGTCGAGCGCGCGCCAGTAGCCGCCGTGGATGAACAGGAGCACCGGGGCCTGCGCGGATGGCGCCGGGAACACATCGAGCGTTTCGCCCGGGCCGTTGCCGTATGCGAGGTCGAGTTCGCAGGGGCCCGCTTCGCGCGCCGCGCGGGAGTCCGCGGCCCAGCGTGCCAGGTAATCGGCGCTGTCGGGAACCAGCGCGCGGTTGTTGTACATGCGGTCGTGCCAGTCGCCGTCTTGTTGCTTCATTTGTCCCACCTTCTCTGCAATTGCAACATTTCGACACATCTTCGGAAAGACGCGTTGATCCGCGTCAGCTTGACCCAAAGTAACTCTGTATACAGAATACGGCGATGCCCGCCCAACTGCTGCGCCTGGAAGCCGCCCCCGACCTCGTCGACCGCGTCTACCGCAGCCTGATCGATGCCATCAGCGACGGATCGCTGCCGCCCGGCGAGCGCATCACCCAGAAGATATCGCGCGGCAGCTCGCCGTGTCGCGGCAGCCGGTGCTGCAGGCGCTGCGGCTGCTCAAGAAGGACGCTTCGTCGAGGACGCGCCGGGCCGCGGCCTGCAGGTGGCGCTGCTCGACGCGGAATGGATGCGCAAGGTCTACCAAGTGCGCGGCGCGCTCGACGCGCTTGCAGCCCGCCTGGCCGCCCAGCGCCGCTTCCGCATCGATCCCGCCCTGCTGGAAAGCGGCCGTGCCGCCGCGCGCGGCCACGACGTGATGGCGATGATCGATGCCGACCTGGCGTTCCATGCCGCCCTCTACGAGGCCGCCGGCAACCCGCTCATCGAACAGAGCGCCCAGCTCCACTGGCGCCACCTGCGGCGGGTGATGGGCGCGGTGCTGCAGCAGGCGGGCCAGCGCGAAGCCGTGTGGGACGAACACCAGGCCATCGCCGAAGCCATCGCCGCCGGCGACGCCGACACCGCGTCGCGCCTGATCGAAGACCACGGCCTGCGCGCCAGCGAGAACCCGGGGCGAGCGCCTCGCGCAGGTCCTGCTCGCGCGTGGCGCCGCGCCCACCTGACAACCACCAGCAAAAGGAGACGAAGCATGCACCTGTCCCAGGGAACAGCGCGAACAGTTCGACCGCGAGGGCTACCTGTTCTTCCCCGGCCAGTTCAGCCCCGAGGAGATGCGGTCGCTGACTGCCGCCGTGCCGGAGCTCTACGGCCGCCGCGAGGCGTACAACGTGCGCGAGAAAGGCAGCGACGCCGTGCGCACCAACTTCGCGGCGCACATGGTCAGCGAGCCCTTTGCGCGCCTGGCGCGGCACCCGCGCATGGTGCAGCCGGTGATGGACCTCTTCGACGAGGAGGTCTACATGCACCAGTTCAAGATCAACGGCAAGATGGCTTTCGAAGGCGACGTCTGGCAGTGGCACCAGGACTACGGCACCGGCTCAACGACGACATGATGCCGACCGAGCGCGCGATGAACGTCGCGATCTTCCCGGACGACGTGAACGAGTACAACGGCCCGCTGATGTTCATCCCGGGCAGCCACAAGAAGGGCGTGGTCGATGCCAAGCACGACCTCACCACCACGAGCTATCCGCTGTGGACCGTCGACAACGACCTGATTCGCCAGCTGGTGGACCGCGCCGGCGGCAAGGAAGGCGGCATCGTCAGCCCCAAGGGCCCCGCCGGCTCGATGATCCTGTTCCACAGCTGCCTGGTGCATGCGTCCACCAGCAACCTGTCGCCGTGGAACCGCGTCAGCGTCTACCTGAGCCTGTGCGCCGTGTCGAACCACATCCGCCGCTTCAAGCGCCCCGAATTCATCGCGCACCGCGACTTCACGCCGATCGCGATGCTGCCCGACGACTGCCTGAAGACGGCGTACCCGGTGGACCTGCCGTGGAAGAACGGCATGCCGGCCAGCGCGCTGGCGACGTCGTCCGATCCCATCGACCAGATCCGGAAAGTGACGGCGGAAGCCGTCATCCCCGCGTAGGCGGGGACCCGAAACAGAATGTCCCTCTACAGCAAACTCCAGCAACGGCAGGCCGCAGGCAAGCCCATCCGCATCGGCCTGATCGGCGCCGGCAAGTTCGGCTCCATGTACCGGCGCAGGTGCCGCGCACGCCCGGCGTGCACCTCGCGGCCATCGCCGACCTCTCGCCCGACAACGCGCGCACCAACCTCGCGCGCGTCGGCTGGGAGCCGCAGCGCACCGAAGCCACCTCCATCGACCAGGCGCTGAAGAACGGCACCACCCACATCGGCACAGACTGGCAGGCGCTGGTGCGGCACCCGGCCATCGACGTGGTGGTGGAATGCACCGGCCACCCGATCTCCGCCGTCGACCACTGCCTGGAAGCGTTCGCCAACGGCAAGCACGTGGTCAACGTGACGGTGGAGGCCGACGCGTTCTGCGGTCCGCTGCTGGCGCGCAAGGCCGCCGACGCCGGCGTGCTCTATTCGCTGGCCTTCGGCGACCAGCCCGCGCTGATCTGCGACCTGGTGGACTGGGCCCGCACCTGCGGCTTCCCGGTCGTGGCCGCGGGCCGCGGGCACAAGTGGCTGCCGCACTTCAGCGAGTCCACGCCCGACACGGTGTGGGACAACTACGGCCTGACGCCCGAGCAGGCCAGGCGCGGCGGCCTCAACCCGAAGATGTTCAACAGCTTCCTCGACGGCTCCAAGCCGTCGATCGAAAGCACCGCCGTCGCCAACGCCACCGGCCTCACGGTGCCGAGCAACGGACTGCTCTACCCGCCGGCCAGCGTCGAAGACATCCCGTACGTCACGCGCCCGGTCAGCGAAGGCGGCGTGCTCGAACGCAAGGGCATGGTCGAAGTGATCTCGTCGCTCGAAGCCAACGGCCGCAAGATCCCGTACGACATCCGCATGGGCGTGTGGGTCACGGTCGAAGCCGAGACCGAATACGTCAAGAACTGCTTCGAGGAATACAACGCGCACACCGACCCCAGCGGCCGCTACTTCACGCTGTACAAGCGCTGGCACCTGATCGGGCTGGAGGTCGGCATGTCGGTCGCCAGCGTGGCGCTGCGCGGCGAGCCCACCGGCGTCGCCACCTGCTGGAACGCCGACGTGGTCGCCACGGCCAAGCGCGACCTCGCGCCCGGCGAAATGCTGGATGGCGAAGGCGGCTACACCGTGTGGGGCAAGCTGCTGCCGGCCGATGCGTCGGTGCGCATGGGCGGCCTGCCGCTCGGCCTGGCGCACGACGTGAAGGTGGTGCGCCCCGTCAAGAAGGGCCAGAGCCTGAGCTGGAACGACGTCGCAATGGACACCGCGACGCACGCGTACCGCATCCGGCGCGAGATGGAAGCGTTGTTCGCGCCCCGCGTGCTGAAGGCCGCATGACGAAAAAAAAGCCGCGGCGCGAAAGTGCGCTGCGGCTTTGCTAGAATAGCGTTCGTTGTGGGGGGTAGCTCAGCTGGGAGAGCGTCGCGTTCGCAATGCGAAGGTCGGGAGTTCGATCCTCCTCCTCTCCACCACAATCCATTTGCCAGTTTCGAAGTGGGCTCTTAGCTCAGTTGGTAGAGCAGCGGACTCTTAACCCGTAGGTCGAGTGTTCGAGTCACTCAGGGCCCACCACTTCACGCCCGGGGTTGGCGGCCGAAAGCCGCTGACCCTTTGTCGTTTCTGGCGGGGAGATCGGCTCAGGCGCCGCCTTCCCGCGCATCCTTGTCCATGGGGACGCCGCCCTGCGACGCAGGCGCACCGCCGCCAGCAACCAGTTCGAGTTCGCTGTCCGACAGCTCGCCGTCGGCCAGGACCTCTTCGAGTTCGGAGACGCTGAACGTGAACCCGCGGGCGGCGGCCGCGTCCACGACGGATTGCGCATCGCCGGTGGCGCTGGCGTGGCCGCACAGTTTCTGGAGCGCCGGGTCGCTGGCGAGGGCGGAGCGGAAGGCGTGGATGGCTTCGAGGGACATGGGTGGGTTCTCGGTCGATGGAAATCGATGGGTCTACCGCTTCACGTGTTCTTGTGGTCGCGGCTGCTGCCGCTACCGAACACGCAGGCCGGGTTGCCGCCGCCGCCGGCCACCAGTTCCAGCTCCGCATCGCTCAGCTCGCCCTTGTCCAGGCACTCGCTCACTTCTGCTTCGGTGAACGCATAGCCGCGCGCAGCGCCGGCACGGACGACGCTTTGCAGGTCACCCGCGAGGAACGCGGTGGCGCAGCTTTTCTGCAGCTCGGGCTGGCTGGCCGCGACTGCGCGAAATTCTTCGACTGCCTTGAGGGACACGGGTAGCTCCTTGGTCGTTGTTGTCGCCGCACGCGGCTTGCCTGCGGCCAGGCGCAGTATAGGAGCGCCCTCACCGCAGCGCCTGTCGCCGGCCAGCGAAGTGCCGGGCCGTCCACCTGTTCCTCTTTTTGTAGCGGACAGACGACAGCCCGCGGGAGGACTTCGCCCGCCCTTCGTCGGTTTTCACCCGTTCTTGCCTTGAGTCGGTCGGCGCCCGGCCCTATGCTCGGGAAAAGGACCTCGAAGTCCCGGCCTGAGGAGGGCGCATGCAAGAGCAGGAGATCCGCGACTGGTGCGTCGCGGGCGACGACAGCATCGTGGGCAACGTGTACCACCGCCCCGGCCACGCCGACGGCGAGACGATCATCACCTCGCCGGTCGTCCAGTGCGGCTGGTGGGCGAAGCCAAGATCCCGATGGCGGTCACCGAATCCGGCAGCAGCTACTGGCTGGGCGCGCCCTCGCGGCGCTTCGGCCTCGCGGAAGCGGAAGCCTTCGTCTGGCGCATGTCGACCGCGGTCCGCGCGGTGGGCATTCCGCGCCCGCCGTTCAGCCCGACGATCCTGCAAGGCCTGCCCGCCGGCGGCGAAGGCGCGGGGGTGCGCGCCTGGCGGTCACGTGCGACCGATGCGGCGCGGTGGCCATCACCACGCTGGCCGACGCGCTCTCTTCCGTCAATGCCGCCACCGGCATTTCGATCGACGACCCGTGCCCGGCCTGCGGCGGGCACCGGCGGCGCGCGCCGGCAAGTACCGGCTGAACGACGCCACCGGCATGCTGGCGCGCATCGGCGACTTCGGCGCGCCGCCGGCAGCCGGTGCAGCGGCCGCAGCCGAACTGCGCCCCCGCACGCTGCGCTCGGTGCGCTGAGCGCCGCCGCTCTCGTCAGGCTCCTAGCCTTTCCAGGTGAACGGAAACTGCAGCTGCCGCAGGAATCCGTTGGGCACATAGTCGCCGCGCACGCCGTAGTCGGCGGGCCATTCGCGCGTGCTCTTCACGGCCGTGCCGAACAGGTGGTCGAGGAAGGCGAAGTGCGCCGCGTAATTGCGGTCGAGCGCCTCGTCGTCCTGGCTGTGGTGCCAGTGATGGAAATTGGGCGTGACCAGCACGTAGCGCAGCGGCCCCAGCCGCACGCTGACGTTGGCGTGGTTGAAGACCGCCTGGAACCCCACGACCACGATGTAGGCATCGATCACCTCCTTGGAAAAGCCCAGCACGTAGATCGGCGCCAGCACCAGCGTGCGGGTGATCAGCAGTTCCAGCACGTGCTGGCGGGAGCCGGCCAGCCAGTCCATGCTCTTGACGCTGTGGTGCACGGCGTGCAGGCGCCAGAGCAGCGGCACCTCGTGGTACGCACGGTGCGTCCAGTACTGCACGAGGTCTGCCACCAGCACGATCAGCAGCAGCCCGGCCCAGAACGGCAGGCCCTGCACCCAGCCGCGGATGCCGTCGCTGGCCGCCCAGCCGAACAGCTTGTGCACCAGCAGGTTGGTGGCCAGCAGGACGAAACCCACCAGCATGTGGTTGACGATGAAGTGGTGGAAGTCGGTCTGCCACTCGGGGCGGAACACCGGCTGGTCCTTGCGCAGCGCGAACAGCTTCTCGATGAAGATGAAGATGAGCGCCGATCCCAGCAGGTCGAGGATGAACCAGTCGAGGCCGATGTAGGGCGTGTTGTCCGCGAAGTCGTTCACCGGCACCTTGTGGCCGCCCAGCAGCGCGGTGAGCACCACCAGCAGGAACGCGAACGACGCCAGCCACCGCGAGCGGTTCAGCACGATGTTGCCGAGGCTGATCGCGCCCGCCACCACCATCGCCGCGAACATCACCTTGCGCAGCAGCTCCACGTCGTAGCTCTTGCGCAGCTGCGGCGTGGTGAGGTATTCGGGAAAGTGGAAGGCGAGCACGCCGAGGAAGGAGAGGATCGCGAGGGTCAACGCGATCGTCCCGGTCAGCAGCCCGCGGCCCGGCTTCAGCGCGCCGTGGCTCTCGGTGAAATCATTGAGTTTTTCCAGCTCCAGCATGCAGGCCCTCCGCTGCGGCGCAGTGTAGCTGCCGCGCATGCCGGAGCCGGAGCCCTCGGTACATCAGCGCTTGAGTTCGCTCTTGTTGCCGATGATGCGGCTGACCAGCCCGTAGGCGATCGCTTCTTCGGCCGACAGCCAGCGGTCGCGCTCGATGTCGATCAGCACCGAATCGAGCGGCCGGCCGGTCTCGCGGGCGATCGTCTGGGCGATGCGCTCGCGCGCCTTGATGATCTCCGCCGCGTGGATGGCGATGTCGGTCGCCCGCCGCCGGCGCCGCCACTGGGCTGGTGGATCAGGAAGCGGGTGTTGGGCGTGCAGAAGCGTCGCTCTTTCGGCACGCCGAGGTACAGGTGCGTGGCGGCGCTGCCGACCCAGCCGGTGCCGATCATGTTCACCGGCGCCGCGATGAAACGGATCATGTCGTGGATGGCGTCGCCCGACTCGGGTGGCCTCCGGGCGAGCAGACGATCATGTCGATGGGCTCGCTCGACTCCGCGTCCAGCGCGATCAGGCGGCGGGCGACGTCCCCGGCCGACCGGTCGTTGATCGGGCCGAACACCATCACAGTGCGCGACTTGAACGCCTTTTCTTCGAGGAAGGCGTTCCTCGGTTCGCCGGTGCTGGCGGCCTCTTCCTTGTCGTGTTCTTCCATGTGCATGGCGGTCCTCAATGGCTGGATTGCAATGCCCTCAGTATGCCGCGAAGCCAAGGCGCCTTCGGGTATGCTTCGCGTCCTCCGCATGAGGCCCGCGACGTGAACGCCCCGAACCCATCCCTCGATTTCCAGAACTCCCGCGGCAGTGCCGGCTTCACGGTGCACTCGCCGCACGATGCGGGGGCCTCGTTCCTGCAACGCGGCGTGGCCGTGGTCGTGCTGCTCACCGGCGCGGCGACCTTCGTGGCCACGGTGATCTGGCCGCTGGTCAACATCCTGCGCTGAGGGATCGCGCGGCCTACGGGGCGGCGTGCACCGCCGCCAGCAGGCGCTCGGGGGTCAGCGGCAGTTCGCGCAGGCGCACGCCCAGCGCGGCGCCCACCGCATTGGCAATGGCGGCGGCCGTCGGGCCGAAGCTCGCCTCGCCCGCGCCCAGCGACGGTTCATCGCTCTCGACCAGGTCCACCTCCACCGCCGGCACTTCGCTGAAGCGCAGGATGGGGTAGCTGTCCCAGTCCAGGCTGGTGATGCCATGGCGGTCGAACCGCACGGCTTCCTTCAGCGCGATGCTGGTGGCCCGGATGGCCCCGCCTTCGAGCTGGTTGGCGGCGCCGTCGGGGTTGACCACCAGGCCGATGTCGGCGGCGACCACGAGCCGGCGCACGCGCACCGCCGCCTGTGCCTCCACCTGCGCCACCACCGCGCACCAGCCGCCGGTGGCCTTGTAGCGGGCATAGCCGATGCCCCAGCCCGTGCCTTCGCCGCCCGGCACGCCGGGCTGCCATCCTGCCCGCGCCACGGCGCGTTCGATCACGCGCCGGCCGCGCGCGTCGGCCGTGGTCCGTGCGGAACCGCACCGGGTCCCTGCCGGCAGCGGCAGCGAGTTCGTCCATGAAGCCTTCCGCCGCGAAGACGTTCAGCAACGCGCCGAGCCCGCGCAGCGCCGAACTGCGCATCGTCGCATCCAGCACGCGGTGGCTCACGATGCGCTGCGCGGGAAAGTCGTAGCCGGGGATGGCGTTGCGCTCGGCGCCGAGCCCGCTCGCGGCCGAAACGTTCATGGCCGCCAGGCGCGGGAAGGCTTCGGCGTTGTACCAGCTGCCCAGCAGCGTGGGCGTGGCCGCGCGCCCGGGCCGGCTGCTGTGGCCGGGGCTCCAGATCGCGTGCCGCCAGCCGACCACCCGGCCCGCGTCATCGAGGTCGGCTTCCAGCCGGACGACGCCGGCCGGTCCGTGCGGTTCTTCGGCGAACTCGCCGGCGCGGGACCACAGCAGGCGCACCGGCCGGCCGCCGGCGGCGCGCGCCAGCCAGGCTGCGTCCCAGCCACATCGTCGGCGCCGTTGTGGCCGTAGCAGCCCGCGCCTTCGACGTGCTGCACCTCGATGGCGGCGTCGGCCGTGCCGAAGGCCAGCGCGAGGTCGCGCCGCAGGTTGTACACGCCCTGCGTGTGCGACCAGACCTGCAGCCGGTCGCCCTCCCACTGCGCCAGCGCGCAGGACGGCGCCAGCGAAGCGTGCGCGACGAACGGGCGCGCATAGGTGGCCGCGAAGCTCCGGGCGACGCGTTCGCCCTGCCCCGCCTGCTCGCGCACCACGGTGGTCTCCACGGGAGTCGACTGCAGCCAGTCGGCCATCGCGTGCTCCGGCGGCAGCACCGGCGGGACGTCCCATTGCACCGACTGCGCCAGCCGCACCAGTGCGGCGTCGGCCTGCGCGCCGGTTTCCGCCAGCACGCCGAACATGCGGCCGTCCTGCACCACGGCGTGCACGCCCGCGCAGGCGCGCACCGGCGCCAGTCCCCTTCGCGCAGGCGGCAAGCGGAGTTCGGCGGACGCAGCACGCGACCGTGCAGCATGTCCGGCAGCACCACGTCGTGGATGAAGCGCGGCCGGCCGTCCACCTTGTCGGGAATGTCGAGGCGCGGCACCGGTGTGCCGACTGACGCGCGGGCGGCCGGCACGGCCGCGCGGGGCGAAGCATCGCGCGCCAGCATTCCAAGCGCCGCAAGCTGCGCGTAGCTGCATGCAGCGCCGCGCGCCGCGCGCAGCTCCCGCACCTCGGCGCAGACATGCCGCAAGGCCGCGCCGGACTCCTGCGTCGAGAGGCTGCCGGAGGTGACGCCTTCGTCGGGATGGGTGCCGGTGCGCGTCGCGCTCATGCGCACCTGCGCCAGCGGCAAGCCGAGTTCATCGGCCACGATCTGCGCCAGCGCGGTCAGGATGCCCTGCCCGAGTTCGACCTTGCCGGACTGCACGTGCACGGTGCCGTCGGCGTCGAAGCGCAGCCAGCGGTCGAGCCGCGGGTTGGCGCGCAGGCTGGCGGGCAGGGCCGCGGGCTCGGCGCTCATGCCGATGCCGCCGCCCGCAGCACCGCCCGGACGATCCGGTTGTGCGCACCGCAACGGCAGAGGTTGCCGTCGAGCGCCTCACGCACCTGCGCATCGGTCGGCTTCGGGTTGCGCAGCAGCAGGGCCGCCGCGCCCACCAGCATGCCCGAGGTGCAATAGCCGCACTGCAGCGCCTGTTCGGCGATGAAGGCTTCGCGCAGTCCGGGTGGAATGCCGGGCGCGTCGAAGCCTTCCACGGTGACGACCGACTTGCCCTCCACGGCCCACAAGGGCGTGTCGCACGCGGCCTGCGCGCGGCCGTCCACCAGCACGTGGCAGGCCCCGCACTGGTTCAGGCCGCATCCGAAGCGCGTGGCCTTCAGGCCGAGATCGTCGCGCAGCACGTCGAGCAGGCGCGCCGCCGGTGCGGCGGCCAGCGCGCGTTCGACGCCGTTGAGCGTGAGCCGCACCACCTTCAGGCGGCCTTGGCCAGCGCGGCCTCGCCCGCGACTTCCTCGTCGTCGATCTGCTCCGGCGTGAGGAACTGCTTCGCGTAGTCCTTGTAGACGCCCGACTCGATGAACAGCTTGAAGAGGTCGGGATCGATGTGCTGGTCCTTGACCATGAACTGCATGATGCGCAGCGATTCGGACAGGGTCTTCGGCGGCTTGTACGGGCGGTCGGCGGCCGTCAGCGCCTCGAAGATGTCGGCGATGGCCATCACCCGCGCCGGCACCGACATGTCCTCCCGCTTGAGGCCGCGCGGGTAGCCGCTGCCGTCCATCTTCTCGTGGTGGCCGCCGGCGTACTCGGGCACGCGCCGCAGGTGGCGCGGCCACGGCAGCGACTCGAGCATCACGATGGTCTGCGCCATGTGCTCGTTGATCTTGTAGCGGTCTTCGGCGGTGAGCGTGCCGCGGCTGATCGACAGGTTGTAGACCTCGCCGAGGTTCGCCTCGCGCTCCGGGGCCTGCAGGTTGAAGCCCCACTGGTTGCCCGGCGCCGACAGCCGCAGCCCTTCGCGCGGGCTGATGTGGTCGTAGCGGTCTTCCAGCAGCTTCTCTTCCACCGGCAGCGGGCGCTCGGGGATGGCCTCGCGCCGCTTCTTTTCGGCGTACGAGATGCCGATGCGGTTGGACAGCGTGCGCGTCCAGGTGCGCTCGGCGATCTTCTTCAGGCGTTCGATCTTGTCGGGCGCCATGAACTCGCCGCCCACGTTGCAGGTGCCGATGAAGGCGAACTCCTCGTCGAGCGTGGCGCATTCCGATTCGTAGACCGCCCGCAGTTCCTCGGGGTTGCCGCCGGCCAGCACGCCCTTGAGCATGGCGATCTCGGCGTCGCGCTTGAGCACCTCGAAGCGCATGCGCACCTCGTGGATGCGGTCGTAGATCGCCTCCAGCTTGGTGGCCTTGTCGACGATGTGTTCCGGGGTCGTGACCTTGCCGCAATCGTGCAGCCAGCAGGCCACCCGCAGCTCGTACCACTCGGCGTCGGTCAGGTCGAAATCGGCGAACGGCCCTTCCTTCGCCTCGCACGCGGCCTTGACGAGCATCTCGGTGAGCACCGGCACCCGCTGGCAATGGCCGCCGGTGTACGGCGACTTGGTGTCGATGGCCGCGGCGATCAGCGCGATGAAGGCATCGAGCAGCACCTTCAGTTCGTCCACCAGCATCCGGTTGTCGATCGAGACGGCGGCCTGCGACGCCAGCGCGTTGACCATCGGCAGGATTTCGCTGGAGAAAGGCACGATGCGGCCGCCCGCGTCCTTGGCGTTGATCAGCTGCAGGACGCCGATGACGAAGCCGTTGTGGTTCTTGAGCGGCACCGTCAGGAACGACTGCGAGCGGTAGCCCAGCCGGCGGTCGAACTCCACGGTGCCGGAGAAATCGAGCTCGTCGGTGTGCGAATACGCATCGGCGATGTTCACCATCTCGCCGGTGATCGCGCAGTACGACGCCACGTTGCGCATGTTCGGGTGGCCGCCCGCGGTGGTCAGGGGCACCGGGGGAAGTCGATCTCCATGCCCGTCGTGCCGCCCAGCGCGAGCCCCGTGGTGTCGTTGCGCAGGATCTGGAAGGTGAGCTCGCGGCCCTTGTGCTTGAGGTAGAGCGTGCCCGCGTCGGCGTTGGTGAGGGCCTTGGCTTCCAGCAGGATGCGCTCGCGCAGGCGCGCGGGGTCGCGCTCCGCCGACAGCGCGATGCCGATATCGATCAATTCGCGATACGGATCGCGCGCCGCCTGCTGGCTGTTCTCCATGACTCGCTCCCAACGTGTACCCACAAAGGTTACACCGGGAGCGAATTCATTGCAGGCTCAGCCGTGGCCCACGCACCACCAATTCAATGCATGCCCGGGCCGGCGAACGTGCTCAGGTCCGCGGTGACGTGCGGCGCCAACGTGATGGAGACTTGCGTCACGCGATCACCTTCGCACTCGGTGGTGACCAGGCCGCCCTCGACTTCGTCGGCCGGGCAGTGGGCGAGCAGGTCGTGGGTCTCCGGCCCGATGACCACCGTGGCCGGCGGGGCGCGCCGCGCGCGCTCTTCGGCGCGCGTGGCCTCCGGCGGCAGCACGAGGCTGCAGGCCTTGCCGTCGACTTTGAAGTGCGCCACCGTGCACTGGCCGGTGGTGAGGCCGGCGCTCACGCCGGTGTCGGCGCCGATCTTCTGCAGCAGCAGCGCGGCGCGCAGGGCCACCAGCGGATGGTCGAAGCTGAGCAGCACGCCGCCGCCGCTGCACGCTTGCGTGCGGCCGTCGAACTGCTGCGCCAGCAGTTCCACTTCGGCCAGCTGCCAGCCGTGGCGCAGCGCGTCGGCGTACAGCAGCGTCTGCACCCGGCGCTCGAAGCGGATGCCCGCCTCGCCCCCCAGAACACCTTGCGCCGGTGGGAACCGAGGTGTGCTTCAGCAGCTGCTCGGAGAGGGCTTTCATCAGGGGAGAGGTCGGGGCGTGCATGGGTTCTTTCGGGGGAATCAGGCAGTCCATTGCCGCGGCCACTGGTCGAGGCCGACGAGGCGGAACATGCGCGCTGCATCGAAGCAGCGCAGGCGGTCGAGCGTGGGCAGGTTGCCGATGGCCAAGTGCGCCAGCTGGTCGGCGGCGACCAGCGCATCGGTGGGCGAGGCGAACTCGCCGTGCGCGGCCCCCTTGAGCAGGCAGTGCGCACCCCAGTAGTCGTTCGGCCGGCCGTCGCACACCTTGTAGAAGGCGGTGAACGCGCCACTGCCGCGCCGCACCTCGCACGCATAGGCCGCGATGGAGTAGCCGCGGAACGCGCCGGTGACGCGCTCGAACACGGGCGCCGCCTTGCGCTTGCGGGTGGCACGAAGACGGAACGAGAGGGACTGGGACAGCTTGCGCAAGGTGGACTCCAGCAGCCGGCAGGCCGCAGCAGCGCTGTAGGAGTGAACCTACGCCGCGTCGGTTCTTAGGTGTTTGGCGTAGCCGTTAAGGGGGTGGCCTAAGCAAGCGCACCGGTGCTTAGAATGAAGCGACACAGCAGTACCCATGAACCAGCCCATCGCCCCCATCCAGACCGTCGAGGCACAAGGCTTCGCGGCGACGCCCGCCGGCGCCGTCGAGCCTCTGTACCTCAACCTCGTCCTTTCCGATCCCGAAGTGCTGCTCGCCGCGCGCGAGTACGCCGAAGGCCGGCCGCGCACCGACTTCATCCAGACCGCGCTGAAGATCGGCGTGCTCTCGCTGCGCGCGGCGCGCGGCGTGGTCGACGGCGACGCGGTGCGCAAGGAGGGCGAGCGCCTGATGTCGGCGCTGACCGAGCGCCTCAACGGCTGGCGCGAAACGATGGAGGGCAACGTCACCGGCACGCTGACGCGCTACTTCGATCCGCAGCAAGGCATGTTCACCGAGCGCGTCGAGCGCCTGATCCGCCACGACGGCGACCTCGCGCAGGTGATGCGCGGCCGTGCAGGTGGCCGAGCAGAGCCTCGGCAAGCTGTTCGAGCAGTTCGTGGGCGACAACAGCTCCCTGTTCCGCATGCTCGACCCGTCCGGCGACAACCAGCTGGTCGCGACGATGCAGAAGACGCTGGACGGCGTGATCCGTGCGCAGAACCTCAGCATCCTGCAGCAGTTCTCGCTCGACCAGCCGGACAGCGCGCTGAACCGCTTCCTGCGCGAGCTCGGCACCAAGCACGGCGACCTCAACGAGGCGATGAGCCGGCGCATGGGCGACGTGGTGGCGGAGTTCAGCCTCGACCGCCCCGACTCCGCGCTGAGCCGGCTGGTCGGCCGCGTCGAGTCGGCGCAGAAGAACCTCACGAGCGAGCTGAGCCTCGACAACGCCGGCTCCGCGCTGAACCGCCTGCAGTCCATGCTGCAGGACAACCACAAGCAGCAGCTCGAGCTGGCGAACAACCTCGCCAAGACGCTCGAGATGGCGGTCAGCAACCTCAACACGCGGCGCGAGGAAGCGGCGCGCAGCACGCGCCACGGCGGCGAGTTCGAGGCCGACCTCGGCGCCCTGCTGCGCAGCGTGGCCGAAGGCGCGGGCGACGTGGTGCAGGACTGCGGCAACAGCACCGGCGTGATCCCCAACTGCAAGGTCGGCGACTACGTGCTGACCGTCGGCCCGGAGACGACCGCGGCGGGCGCGCGCATCGTGGTCGAGGCGAAGGAGAACGCTTCGTACGACCTCGCGAAGACCTTGAGCGAAGCGGACATCGCGCGGCGCAACCGCGGCGCCGGCGTCTGCATCTTCGTGCACTCCGAAAAGACGGCGGCGCCCAGCGTGCCGGTGTTCGCCCGCTACGGCCACGACATCGTGCTGCGCTGGGACGCCGAAAGCGAAGCCAGCGACTGCTGGCTGAAGGCGGCGCTGATGGTCGCCACCGCGCTGTCGGTGCGCGCCGCGCAGCACGGGCAGAAGGACGGCGCCAGCTTCCAGCTGGTCGACAAGGCGATCGAAGGCATCCGCAAGCAGGTGGAAGGCTTCGAGGAGATCGTCACCTTCGCCAACACCAGCGCCGGCGCCACCGCCAAGATCCTCAAGCGCGTCGACCTGATGCGCGACAACATGACGTCGCGGCTGGAGACGCTGTGCGAGGAGATCGTGAAGCTCAAGCACGCGTCCGACGAGGCCTGAGCCTCGCGCGCCGTTCGGGCGCCGGAACGCGCATCCCGCGATGCAAAACGCGGGTTCGCGCCCCCGAACAGCGCCGCACTGATTGGCCGTCCACCGGGGCAACCCGCTTGTAGCGCCGTTCGGCCCGCCACCACAATCCGCCTGCCGCAGCCCGTACGGCGCGGCAGCCCGTGATGGAAACGACCGAACTTCTCACCGCCCCCGCCACCGCCGAACCGGCGCCACCCCCGCGCGCCGCGGCAAGTCCCCGTCCACCGCTCCCACGGAACGCGCCGGCACGCAAAGCCTGCTGCGCGGCGTCGCGCTGCTGCGCGCGCTGGCCACGCGCGGCCAGTTCGGCTGGCGGCTGTCCGACTGGCCGCGGCCTGCGGCCTCGACAAGGGCACCACGCACCGCATCCTAGCGTCGCTGGTGCAGGAGCGGCTGGTGCAGCAGCGCGCCATCGACCGCCACTACCTGCCCGGGCCGCTGCTGTACGAACTCGGCCTCTCGCTGCAGGGCTCCGCCGCGCTGCAAAGGCGCGCCGAGGCGCTGCTGCTGCCCTTCGCGCGACGCCTCGGCGGCGTCGCCCTGCTGCTGCTGCGCAGCGGCTGCGAAATACGTCTGCAGCGTGCGCGCCGGCACCGTGCCGCTCAATGCGCTGATGGTCTACCCGGGCACGCGTCGCCCCCTGTTCACTTCCGTCGGCGGCGTCGCCATCATGCAGACGCTCCCGCCCGAGGAAGCGCACGCCGTGCTGATGGACAACGTGGCGCAGGAAGTCGCGCGGCGCGGCCCGGTGCGGCTCGACGCATTGCGCAAGATGCGCGAACGTTCGGACGCCCTCGGCTTCGGCGCGAACATGGGCGACGTGGTGCCCAGCCTGCACGCCTTCGCGGTGCCGGTGCAAGCCGCCGGCGGGGCCTTCGCCGCCGTCTGCATCGTGGGCGAGGCCGAGCGCTACGGCGCCGAGCGGCTGGCCGAGATCCGCGCCGAACTCGAAGCCGCGGCCGAAGCCCTGCGCGCCGATGCGCAGGAACTCGTGTTCGGAAACGCGGGAGCGGAGCCGCGGTTCAACATGTGAAACTTCGACGGGCTTCCGCTTTCCGCCGGCGTGCACCGGCGCTACTGTGACGACAGGCCTCCGCCGCAAGGCGCCGGCCCCCGAGTGACAGAGAACAAGCGAAGGAGACCTCCCGTGAAACTGTTCGGAAGAGGCAGGCCGCCTGCCTGCTGGCGGCCTTGCCCGCCCTGCTGGGCGCCACCGCCGCGCTGGCCCAGCACCAGGGACTATCCCAACCGGCCCGTCAAGATCATCGTGGCCTACCCGCCGGGGCAGAGCACCGACATCGCCACCCGCTACTTCGCCAACAAGCTGTCGCAGGCGATGGGCCAGAGCTTCGTGGTCGAGAACAAGGCCGGCGCCTCGGGCAACATCGGAACCGCGCTGGCCGCCAAGGCGACGCCCGACGGCTACACGCTCATCATGGGCGCGTCCGGCACGCACGCCATGAACCCCTTCCTGTTCGAGAACACCGGGTTCGACGCCGAGAAGGATTTCGACGCGATCACCATGACCGCCCTGATCCCGTTCGCGATCTCGGTCGGCCCGACGGTGCCCGTCAACACGCTGCCGGAGCTGGTCGCGCTGGTGCGCAGCAAGCCGAACAAGGTGGACGTCGCGATCCCGAGCGTGACCGGGCAGCTCGTGCTCGAGATGCTCAAGGCGCGCGACGTGCCGCTGTTCGGCGTCAAGCACAAGGGGTCCGCCGATTCGATGACCAACGTGCTGGGCGGCCACGTGCCGGTGCTGGTCGACACCGTCGCCGCCACGCGCACGCAGCTCGGCAAGATCAAGGTGCTGGCCGTCACCACCGAAACGCCGATGGAGTCCATGCCCGGCATCAAGACCGCCAGCGAGCAGGGCCTGGCCAACTTCAACATCGCCGCGTGGAACGCGCTGATGGCGCCGAAAGGCGTGCCGCCGGAGATCCGCGCGAAGCTGCATGCGGAGATGACGAAGATCCTCGCCACGCCCGAGACGAAGAAGGCGATGCAGGACCCGGGCTTCGCGCCCGCCCCCACCCGCACCCCCGCCGAACTGACCGCGTGGCTGGCCGAAGAGCGCCGCAGCTACGCCCAGATCATCAAGACCGCCAAGATGAAAGCCGAGTGACCACCATGACGACCCTGACCGAAATCAAGACCACCCCCCCGTGCACGCGCGCTTCGCCTCGCAGGTGCACGCCAACATCATGGACATCGTGGACGACCCCGACGCCATCGAGTCGGTCAGGCTGCTGTGGCAGAAGTCGCCGCTGCTGATCTTCCGCCGCCAGGCCGTGGAGGAGGACGAGCTGGTGCGCTTCACCGAGCGCTTCGGCAAGTGCGAGAGCGCCGCGCGCAAGGACATCCAGTCGCCCTACCACGAGGAGATCATCTATTTCAGCACGCTGAAGTACTCCGACGGCCGCTTCGTCGGCGGCTTCGCGGGCGGCGAGGACGTGGACTGGCACTCCGACCAGACCTTCCGCGTGCGACCGGCCACCGGCGCCATGCTGTACGGCCCGGAAGTGCCGCACGACGGCGGCGACATCTACTGGGCCGACCAGTACGGCGCCTATGAACTCCTGCCCGACGACGTGAAGAAGGCGATCGAAGGCAAGACGGGCACCTTTCGCTATGCCAAGCGCTACGCCAAGCTGAACCCGCTGGAGCTGAAGGGCAAGGCCAACGACCTGCTGAGCCTGCCCGATCCGCACCACCCGCTGGTGCTCACGCATCCGCGCACCGGGCGCAAGGCGCTGTACGCCGACCCGACCACGCTGGTCTCCATCGACGGCATGTCGGAAGCCGAGAGCGAGCGCATCCTGCCGATCCTGTTCGAAGCCGGCGGCGACCCGTCCCCGTGTACCGCCACAAGGTCAAGGGCGGCGACGTGATGATGTGGGACAACGGCTGCACCATGCACCGCCGCGACGAGATGCTGCTGACGCAGCCGCGGCTGATGAAGCGCACGACGTTCAGGCTGTCGGCGAGCGAGTACTGCGTCCCGGCGGCTTGACGCACGGTGCGCAAGCGGAGCTTGCACACCCTACGCGCCGTCCTCGCTCGTAGGGTGTGCAGCTTCGCTGCGCACCGCGCTCAGCCCCGCGTCCACTGCCGCGCGATGAAGCTGCAAGTCGCCAGCAACAACTGCGCATGCTCCGTGATGGTCCCCTCCATCCGGTGCCGCGGCCCCGCGATGGCGACGCCCAGCGTTTCGGTGTTGACCGTGAGGAAGGCGGAGACGGCCCACACGTCGGGCACGTTTTCGCCGCGCGTCAGGAAGTAGCCGCGGCGGCGGCTTTCCAGCAGGTCTTCGATCAGCCGGTCCCGGTCCGTCAGCGTGGCGCCGGTGGCGGCGGGCAGCGGACGGTCCTGCAGGAAGGCGCGCAGCTCCGCCTCCTTCATGCTGCCGATCAGCGCCTTGCCGATGGCGCTGGAATGCAGCGGCTTGAACTCGCCCGGCCGGGCCGAATAGCGAATCGAATGCAGCCCTTCCACCACCTGCAGGTAGATCACCGAATCGCCCCGGCTTGCCGAGGATGATGGTCTCGCGCGAGCTGTCGCGCAGCCGCTCCAGCATCGGCATCACGCGTTCGACGAACGGGTCCTTCTCGTGGATCTCGCGCGCGATGTCGTAGAAGCGGCGCGTCGGGTACAGCGCGCGCGGCCGGGCCAGCGTGTAGAGGTAGCCGCGCGCCGTCAGCGTGCCGACGATCGCGTGGCAACTGCTCTTGGGAATGCCCGCCAGCTCCGACAGGTCGGTCAGCGACAGCGGCTTCTGGCTGGCGTGGAAAGCCTCGAGGATGTCGAGGACCCGCTCCACCGCGGTGACGGCAACGCCGCTCATCGGGCTCCTTCGGTTGTTCGGCCGGCTGAACAAGCCATCCGGTATCTGCCGATTCTCCATGGAAAGAAGCCGCTTTGTTCGAGATGCCGAACAGCGGTTCTTTTCAGCGAACGGCTCTCTCCCTAGCATCGCCTTCCATGCAATCAACGACAACGCCCGACCTGCTGGTCGAGGAGCGCGCGCCCGGTGCGATCTGGATCACGGTCAACCGCGCCCACAAACACAATGCGCTGGCCCGGCCGGTGCTCGCCCAGTTGCGGCAAGCCGTCAACGAAGCCGGGCATCGGCCCACCACGCGGCTGCTGGTCGTCACCGGCGCCGGCGACCGCTACTTCGCGGCCGGCGGCGACCGGTCGACCCGGCCAGCGTGCGCGACGAGCCCGCCGTGCTCGACATGATCGAGGAAGCCGGCGCCGCGCTGGAAGCGATCCGCTCCTGCCCCGTCCCCGTGCTGGCCTACCTGAATGGCGACGCCATTGGCGGCGGCGGCGAATTGGCAGCCGCCTGCGACCTGCGCCTGCAGGGCGCCAACGCGCGCATCGGCTTCATCCAGGCCAAGCTGGCGATCACCTCCGCACGGGGCGGCGGCCCCGACCTGTTCAAGCTGGTCGGCCCCGCGCGCGACGCGGATGATGGCGCGCTGCGAACTCATCGATGCGCCCACGGCGCTGGCCCGGGGCCCGGCCGACGCGGTGATCGCCGACGGTCCGCAGGGCGACGACATGGCCGCCTTCCTCAAGCCGATGCTGGCCTGCGCGCCCCAAAGCTGCGCGGCATCAAGGCGCAGGCCATCGCCAGCCGGCAGGGCTTGGGCTGGCACGCGCACCGCGCCATCGAACAACAGCACCTGGTGACGACGTGGCTGCACGACGACCACTGGGCCGCTTCCGAAAAACTCCTGTCCAAGGGCACCCAATGAACAAGCGAGACCCCGACTTCACGGCCGCGGCCAGCGCCGAGCCGACGCTGGCGCCGGTCAGCCGCACCGGCATCCCGGTGCCGACCAACGTGGAAGCCGATGCCGTCGATGCCGAGCGCATCGGCCACCCCGGCACCTATCCCTTCACGCGCGGCATCTTCCCCGACGGCTACCGGGGACGCCTGTGGACGATCCGCCAGTACTCCGGCTTCGGCACGGCGGAGGAATCCAACGAGCGCTACAAGTTCCTGCTGGAGAAAGGCCAGACCGGCCTGTCGGTGGCGCTCGACCTGCCCACGCAGTGCGGCTTCGATCCCACGCACCCGATGGCCCGGCCCGAGATCGGCAAGGTCGGCGTGTCGCTCTCCAACCTGAGCGAAGCCGAGATCCTGTTCCGGGGCCTCGACCTGTCGAAGATCTCGACCTCGTTCACCATCAACGGCACCGCGGCGATCGTCTACGCGATGTACCTCGCGGTGGCCGACAAGCAGGGCGTGCCGCGCAGCAAGCTCACGGGCACCATCCAGAACGACATCCTGAAGGAGTACGTCGCGCGCGGCACCGGATCTTCCCGGTGCGGCCGTCCATGCGGCTGGTGGCCGACTCGATCCTGTACTCCAACGACGTTTCGCCGCGCTTCAACCCGATCAGCATCGCCGGCGCGCACGTGCGCGACGCCGGCGCGACGGCGGCCGAGGAAATGGCGTACACGCTGGCCAACGGCCTGGCGTACGTGGAGGAACTGAACCGCCGCGGCGGCGACGTCGAGAAGTTCGCCAAGCGCCTCTCGTTCTTCTTCTACGTGCACATGGACTTCTTCGACGAGATCGCGAAGTTCCGCGCCGGCCGCCGGCTGTGGGCGAAGTTCATGAAGGAGCGCTACGGCGTGAAGGACCCGAAGGCGCAGCACTTCCGCTTCGGCGTGGTGTGCGGCGGCTCCTCGCTGGTGGCGCCGCAGCCGTACAACAACGTGGTGCGCGTGGCCGTCGAGACGATGGCCGCCGTGATGGGCGGCGCGCAGTCGATCTTCACCTGCGCGTTCGACGAAGCCTTCCAGATCCCGACCGAGTTCTCGGCCGAACTGGCGGTGCGCACGCAGCAGATCATCGCCTACGAAAGCGGCATCGGCCGCACGGTCGACCCGCTGGGCGGCAGCTACTTCGTCGAGCAACACACCGACCGCATGGAAGAGATGATCACCAAGGTCATGGGCGAGATCGACACCTACGGGGGCGTGATCCCCGCCATCGAGGACGGCTGGATCCAGCTGCGGCTGGCCGAGCGCGGCCTCGAGCGCAAGCTCGACACCGACTCCGGCAAGAACGTCATCGTCGGCCAGAACTTCTTCAAGAAGGAAGACGAGCAGATCGGCGTGGGCGAGGTCTTCAAGCTCGACCCGACGGTCGCGCAGCGCGCGCTGGAGAAGTTCCAGCGCACGCTGGACACGCGCAACCAGTCGGCCGTCGACGCGTCGCTGGCCAAGCTGGCCGCCGCGGCCGCCAAGGACGACGAGAACGTGATGCCTTACCTCGTGGACTGCTGCCACGCGTACGCCACCGTCGGCGAGATGGTGGCCACGCTGAAGAAGGAATGGGGCGAATTCAAGGAGCCGGTGAACCTATGAGCGACGACAACAACAAGGCACGGCCGCTGGCCGGCAAGCGCATCCTGGTCGGCAAGCCCGGCCTGGACGGCCACGACATCGGCGCCAAGATCGTCGCCCTGACGCTGCGCGACGCCGGCGCCGAGGTGATCTACACGGGCCTGCGCCGCAGCCCGCAGCAGATCGCCCGGTGGCGGTGGACGAAGGCGTCGACGCGGTGGGCCTCAGCATCCTCTCGGGCAGCCACAAGGAACTGGTGGCCGACGTGATGGAGCAGCTGCGCGCGCTCAAGGCCGGCAGCGTGAAGGTGTTCGTCGGCGGCACCATCCCCGGCGAAGACCAGCCGCACCTGCGCGAGCTGGGCGTGGCCGCGGTGTTCACGGCCGACATGCCGCTGGACAAGGTGGTGGCGGAACTGGCGCGGAACCTCGCATGAGCGCCGGTCCGCTGGCGGGCATCCGCATCATCGAGGTGGGGCACATGCTGGCCGGCCCGTACTGCGGCCTGCTGCTGGCGGACCTCGGCGCCGAAGTGATCAAGGTCGAGCCGCCCGAAGGCGACATCGCCCGCAAGGTCAGCCCGCATTTCGTCGGGCCGCACAACGCGTACTTCGCCAGCCTCAACCGCAACAAGAAGAGCGTGGTGATCGACCTCGCGAGCCCGGAAGGGCGCGCCGAGCTCGAGGAGCTCGCGGCGGGGGCGCATGCGCTCATCACCAACCTGCGTCCCTCCGCCATCAAGAAGCTGGGGCTCACGTATGCGGGGCTGCGTGCGTGCAACCCGAAGATCGTCTGCGTGGCGCTCACCGGCTACGGCCTCGACGGCCCGTACTCGGAAAGCCCGGCGTACGACTACGTGATCCGGCGCTGACCGGCGTGATGCAGCTCACCGGCGATCCGACGGCCCCGCCGACCAAGGCCGGCTATTCCGCGGTCGACAACTCCGCCGGCCTCGCGGCCGCCGTGGGCCTGCTCGCCAAGATCGTGCAGGGACAAGGCGGACAGGTCGACGTGGCGATGTACGACGTGATGCTGTCGCAGCTGAACTACGGCCGGCGCCGCGCTGAACACCGGCGAAGTCGTGCAGCGGCTGGCGAACTCGTCGCATCCGTACATGGTGCCGGCGCAGATCTTCCCCACGGGCGATGGCTGGCTGACGCTCTTCATCACGCACGACAAGTTCTGGCAGAAGTTCTCCGTCGAGGTCGGCAAGCCGGAATGGGTCACCGACCCGGTATTCGCGACCATGGCCGCGCGCCGCAGCAACCGCACGCAGGTGCTGGCCGCGATCGGCGACGTGCTGGCCACGGCCGGCGCCGCCGAGTGGGTGCGCCGCCTCGCGCCGCTGGGGCTGGTCGTCTCCGAGGTGGAGACGCTGGAGCAGGCGCTGCGCAGCGACCTCACGGCGTCGCGCGACCTCGTGGTGCCGCTCGGAGGCGACGCCACGCTGCGCGCCATCGCCAGCCCGCTGAAGTTCGACGGCTACGCCCCGAGCTACGGCCTGCCGCCGCTGCTGAACGAGCACCGCGAGCAGGTGCTGGGAAAGGCCCTCGCCTGATGGCCGAGGCGCTGGACCGGCACGCGCTGGGGCAGGCGCTGACCCGGCTGGCGAACGCGCGGCCGGCCGACCTGCTGCGCATGCCGCAGCCGCAATCCGGCGCCGCCGCGCGCCGCATCGGCCTGACCGGTGCGCCGGGCGCGGGCAAGAGCACGCTGGCCGGCCACCTCGCGCTGCACCGCGCGCGCGACGGCCGCCGGCTCGGCGTGCTGGCGATCGACCCGAGCAGCCCCAAGTCGGGCGGCGCGATCCTCGGTGACCGCATCCGCATGGACGAACTGCAGGGCGCCGCCGATCTCTACATCCGCTCGATCGGCTCGCGCAACACGTCCGACGGCCTCTCGGACAACCTGCCCGAGATGCTGGACACGATGGACGCGTTCGGCTTCGCCGAAGTCCTGCTGGAGACGGTGGGTGTCGGCCAGGCCGAATACGCCGCGCGCGCGCAGGTCGACACGCTGGTGCTCGTGCTGCTGCCCGAGAGCGGCGACATCGTGCAGGCCATGAAGGCAGGGATCATGGAGATGGCCGACATCTTCGTCGTCAACAAGGCCGACCTGCCCGGCGCGCAGAAGATGGCGACCGACATCAAGCGCATCTCGGCACTCGCCCGCTTCGACGAAGGCGCATGGCGGCCGACGGTGCTGCTCGCGTCGTCCACGCAACCCGATTCGATCGCGGCGCTCTCCGCCGAGATCGACCGCCACCGGCGTGGCTGGACACCAGCCAGCGCCGCCGGCACCTGCTGCAGCAACGCGCGCGCTACCGGCTGCGCCGGATCATCGAACGGCGCGCCGCCGAAGTGGTCGCAGCGCTCGATCCCGCGCTGCTGGACCAGCCGATCGCGGCACAACTCGAACACGCGCTGCGAACCATCGCATCCGAATGAGCTACCGGGAGACAAGACCATGATCCACCGCATCCTTCGCACCGCCCTCGCCGCGGCCCCGGCCGTCGCCGGCCTGGCCGCACAGGCCCGGGACTTCCCGAACAAGCCCGTCAAGATCGTCGTGCCGCAGACGCCGGGCGGCGCCTCCGATGCGCTCGCCCGCATCGTCGCGCAGAAGCTGAACGAGAAATGGGGCCAGCCGGTGATCGTGGAGAACCGCGCCGGCGCGGGCGGCAACGTCGGCATGGAACTGGTCGCGAACGCCCCCGCCGACGGCTACACGCTGCTCATGAGTTACGTCGGCACGCATGCGATCAATGGCGCGCTCTACAAGAAGCTGCCCTTCGATCCCGAGCGCGACTTCGCGCCCGTCGCCACGCTGGCCACCCTGCCCTTCGTGGTGGTGAGCAAGGCCGATGCACCGTTCAAGACCGTGCCCGAAGTGATCGCCGCCGCCAAGAAGGGGCAGTTGACCTACGGTTCCGCCGGCAACGGTTCGGTGAACCACCTGCTCGGCGAAATGTTCAACAGCGCCGCCGGCGTCAAGCTCACGCACGTGCCGTACCGCGGCGCGGCGCCGGCCATGCAGGACCTGATGGGTGGCCAGATCAACCTGGTGTTCACCAGCCTGCCGTCGGTGTCGGGCGCCATCAAGCAAGGCACGCTGCACCCCATCGCCGTCACCAGCGCCAAGCGCGCGGCGGCGTTCAACACGATCCCCACCGTGGCGGAAGCGGGCTTCAAGGACTTCGACGTCAACCCGTGGTTCGGCCTGTTCGCGCCGGCCAAGGTGCCGCCGCAGGTGATCCGCAAGATGAACGCGGACATCAACGAGATCCTCAAGTCGAAGGACGTGGCCGACAAGTTCATGGCGCAGGGCGCCGAGCCCTACACGACCACGCCGCAGGAATTCTCGGCCGTGCTCAAGGCCGACATCGACAAGTGGGGCAAGGTCGTCAAGGCCTCCGGCGCCAGCGTCGACTGACCACCCACCACCCCGGAGGACAACAACCATGAGCAATTCCCGGGTCTACCTGCGCGTCAACCGCGTCCCCGCCGATCTCTGCGCGCAGGCGCGCGAGCTCACCGTCGCCGATGTCCATGAATCCATGGGCCAGAACGGCCGCGCGCAGCTGATGTCGTCGCGCATGCGTCCGCTGCGCCACGACCAGAAGATCGCCGGCCCCGCCGTGACGGCTTTCTGCTGGCCCGGCGACAACCTGATGATGCACAGGGCCCTGTACCGGCGCAGCCTGGCGACGTGCTGGTGGTGGTCTGCACCGCCGAGATCTCCGGCGCGCAATGGGGCGACCTCGCCTGCCGCTATGCGCTGCAGAAAGGCCCGGCCGGCGTGGTGGTGCAGGGCTGCGTGCGCGACGTCGACCAGGTGCGCGCGCTCGGCCTGCCCGTGTGGGCGACGCACATCCATCCGATGCATCCCGACAAGCGCGGCCACGGCACGGTCAACGCGCCTGTGGTGTGCGAAGGCGTGCGCGTCTGCCCCGGCGACATGATCGTGGCCGACGGCGATGGCGTCCTCGCGGTGCCGCGCGCCGACGCCGCGCGCGTGGTGGCCGCCGCGCAGGCGAAAATGAAGCGCGAAGACGAGATCGCCGCCGCCGTGCGCAACGGCGCGGCCGTCTGGGACCTGAGCGGCGCCGCCGCCATCTACGCCGCCATGGACAACATCACGGAGATCGACGCTGCCTTCGACGACCCCGGCAACGCCTGAAGTCGCACCCGCCGCCACCGGCGGCTGGCTGGTCCTGCTCGTCACCATGGCCATCCGTGCCATGGTCTCGATGGCGGTGCTGGCGATCCCCGCCGTCGCGCCCGCGATGGCGCAGTCCCTCGGCGTCTCGCCCACGCTCACCGGCTTCTACATCGCGCTCGTGTACGTGGGCGCCATCCTCGCCAGCCTGATGGCGGGCCAGTGCGTGGCGCGCTTCGGCGCGATCCGCCTGAGCCAGTACGGCCTGCTGCTGTGCGCGGCCGGCCTGGCGCTGTCGGCCGTGCCTTCGGTGGCCGCGGTCGCGGTCGGCGCGCTGCTGATCGGCATGGGCTACGGCCCCATCACGCCGGCCAGCTCGCACCTGCTCGCGCTGACCACGCCGCCGCACCGCGCGGCGCTGATCTTCTCGATCAAGCAGACCGGCGTGCCGCTGGGCGGCATGCTGGCAGGCGCGATCACGCCCACGCTGGTGCTGCTGGGCGGCATCCGCTGGGGCCTGCTGGAGGTGGCGCTCGCCTGCGCGCTCTGCGCGGTCGCCGCGCAGCCGCTGCGGCGCGCGCTCGACGCCGACCGCCGCGCCGACGCGGTGCTCGCCATGCGAAGCCTGGCCGGGCCGCTGCGGCTGGTGTTCGGGCATCCGGCGCTCAAGCGGCTCGCGGCGCTCTCGTTCATCTTCTCGGCGGTGCAGCTGTGTCTGGCGACCTACATCGTCACGCACCTGCACACCAGCCTCGGCTACACGCTGATCGCGGCCGGCCTCGCGCTGTCGGTGGCGCAGGCCGGCGGTGTCGCCGGCCGCGTGCTGTGGGGCTGGATCGCCGACCGCTTCCCGGCGCGCGGCGCACGCTGATGCTGCTGGCGGCCATGATGGCGCTCTGCACCGCGGCCACGGGCCTGCTGCAGCCCGCCGCGCCCACGTTCCCGGTGCTGGTCCTGCTGGCCGCCTTCGGTGCCTCGGCGACCGGCTGGAACGGCGTCTACCCGGCCGAGGTCGCGCGCCTCGCGCCGCCCGGCATGGCGGGCACCGCCACCGGCGGCTCGCTGTCGGTCACGTTCTTCGGCGTGGTGCTGGGACCGGCCGTGTTCGGCGGTGTCTCGGGCCTGTTCGGCAGCTACAGCGCCGGCTACATCGCGCTGGCGATCCCCACCGCCCTGTGCTGCTGGAGCCTCTGGTCGAGCGCGCGCGCCGCCCGGGCGGCCGGGGCGGCGTGAGCCTCGAAGCGCTGCCGCCGGCCCGGCTGCTGCACACGCCGTGCGGCGACGGCGCCATGACCTGGCGATGCTGGGGCGAAGGTCCGCCCGTCGTGCTGCTGCACGGCGGCAGCGGCAGCTGGACGCACTGGCTGCGCAACATCCCCGCCCTGCTGGCTGCGGGCCGCACTGTGTGGGCGCCCGACCTGCCCGGCTTCGGCGCATCGGCGCCGCCGCCGGTCGGTGAAGACGGCGATGCGATCGTGGAGCCGCTGCTCGCCGGGCTCGACCTGCTCGTGCCCGGCCCCTTCGACCTGGTCGCGTTCTCCTTCGGCACGCTGGTGGCGACGCTCGCCGCCGAACGCTCGCCGCGCGTGCAGCGGCTGGTGCTGGCCGGCGCGCCGCTGCTGCCGCTGGAGAGCGGCAGGGGCGTGGAGATGGCGCCGTGGCGGCACCGGCGACGCAGGAGGAGCGCGACGCCGTGCATGCGCGGAACCTGCGCGCCATGATGCTGCACCGGGCCGCGTCGATCACCCCGCAGGCGATCGCGCTCCACGCCGCCAACGTGCCGCGCGACCGCATGCGGCGCCGCCGCCTGGTGACCACGCGGCTGCTGGCCGACACGCTGGAGCGGCTGCACTGTCCGCTGTGGCTGTTGTACGGTGCAGAGGACGTGCTCTATCGCGAGCGCTGGCCGGACGTGAAGGCTGCGTTCGGGCGCTTGCCTTCGCTGCGCGAGACCGTGTTCCTTCCGGATGCGGGCCACTGGGTGCAGTTCGAGGAGCCGGAGGCGTTCGACGCGCAGCTGCGGCGCATGCTGTGTAGCTAGACGGGACGAGGCTTCTTGCGGAGAGCCGCCGGCAGCGTCAGCGTCTGCGGGTCCCAGCCTTCGATCTCGAGCACCTGCGCCAGGCAAGCCTCCATCGTCGCGTGGGCCTGCTCCGTCGCCGCCGCGATCGCCTCGTGCACGCGGCGGTCGTTGTCCGTGTCGTTGGCGCACTGCCGCTGGTAGTCGAACAGCTCGCGCAGTTCGAACACGGCGCGGCACACCTGGGCCGGGCAGGCGCACTGGTAGATCAGGGCCTGGTCGAGGATGCGGCTGACCTGGGCGGCGGTGTAGCGCTCTTGCATGCGGAAGATCCTTCAGGCGTCGGCGTCGGCGCCGGGGGCGAACACGACGCAGTCTACGGGAGCCGGGAAACCGCGCACCGGAACGGCCGATTCGTGGCGCAGGCGGGGCCAGTCGAGGCGCGCCGCGGCGTGCGCCGAACGGGTGGCCACCACCTCGCCCTGCTGCGCCATCGCGCACAGGCGCGCGGCGAGGTGCACCGTGGCGCCCACCACGTCGTACTGGCTGCGGCGGCCCAGGTCGCCCGACGCGCCGACCAGGCCCGCGAGCACGAGCCCGTCGGCCACGCCGACGCCATAAGGGTGCAGCTGCTGGACCGGGTCGCGCGCGAGCTCCGCCGCGCAGCGCAGCGCGAGGTGCGAGCGGCCCATGCCGCGGAACACCGCCATCAGCCCGTCGCCGGTGAACTTCACCACCGCGCCCTCGAAGCGGCGCACGTGCGCCGCCTGCGCGCTGAGCAGGCGGTCGAGCATGCGGAAGTAGTCGCGCGCGGCGGTGCGCGTGACCGTGTCGGACGAGCGGCGCACGTCGGTGAAGAGCACGGCCGCCTCGAACATCTCCTCTTCGGCGCCCTGCTCGCCCTCGACGACGGCAAGCGCGCCCTCGGGCACGAGGTTGGTCAGCCGGCGCGCCCGGTCCTCCAGCGCGTGCCGCGCCTGCGCGGCGGCGGACAGCTCCAGCAGCCGCGCCTGCAGCGCGCCGGGCGGCAGCGGCTTCTCGAGCACGGCGTCGAGGCAGCCGGTCTCGTCGGCCCAACGCCTCAACGACCGTACCGTCGGGCCCGCCGCCGCGACGGCCACGATGGGCGATGTGGGCGCTGCCACCCGCACGCCATAGCAGGCCAGCAGGTCGTCGGGACGGTCGAAGTGGTGGTTGAACAGCACGGCGTCGGGACGCTCGCTCGCCACCACGCGCGGCAGTTCGATGCCGGGCGCCACGCGGGTGACGCCATGCATGCCCTGCGCGCGCAGTTGCTCGAGGAGCCAGGACGCGGAATCATCGTCGCTGTCGATCAGGAGGACGCGGAGGACTGGCATGCGGGCGCCATCCTAGCCGCTGCGACGCCACCGCGGGGGCGGCGTGCGCGCGTCCGTTGCCAATCAGTCCGGGGTGCCCCGGGCCGGGTGGCGCGCGGCGAGGTCGCCACCGGTCTGCGCGGCGCCGGAGCCCATCACCGCGGTGTTGCGCGTGGATTGCGCCTGCGCCTGCGGCATCGTGCGGACGGGCGCGGTGGCCGCCGTCGCCATGCGGCCGTGCGGCATGGCCGTGGAGGCGTTCGCCTGGTACGGATAGGCGCCGGGTTCGACGCCGCCGATCACGCCGGTGCCGCCGTTGGTGATGCGCGGGACGTCACGGGCCTGGATGCCGCCGGCTTGCGCGGAAATGGCGAGGACGGAGGCCGCGAGGGCCGAGAGGATGCGGGACTTGTTCATCAGGATCACCTTTCGTTTGCAGATGAAGCTGATACGGCCCGGCCCGCGCGCCGGATGCGGGAAAAACGTTTCCGTTTGTCAGGCGCCCCGGACGAGCTGGAGCAGGCGGTCGATGTCCACCGGCTTCGTGCAGTGGTGGTCGAACCCCGCCTCGCGCGCCCGCGCCTGGTCCTGCTCCCCGGCCCCAGCCGGTCAGCGCGATCAGCACGACCTGGCGGCCCCAGTCGGTCTCGCGGATCTTGGCGGCGGCCTCGTAGCCGTTCAGGTGCGGCATGCCGATGTCGAGGATGGCGACGTCGGGCCGCAGCTTCGCGCCGACCTCCAGCGCGCGATTGCCGTCGGTGGCCGTCTGCACCTCGTGCCCCTCGATCTCCAGCAGCGCCGCCATGGTCTCCGGGCGTCCGCGTTGTCGTCCGCCAGCAGGACCTTGCGTTGCCGCTGGCCGGCGGACTGGGCGCCCGGCGATGATTCGGCGGGGGTGGCGGCGCCTTCCGGCGTGCGAGTGGGCAGGCTCACGATGAACTCCGATCCTTTTCCGGGGCCTTCGCTCACTGCGTCGATGCGGCCCCCATGCAATTCAACCAACCCGCGGGTGAGCGCCAGCCCGATGCCGAGGCCATCCTCGGAACGGTCCATGGCCGACGCCACCTGCGAGAACATCTCGAAAATCTGCGAGCGGTCGTGCGCCGACAGGCCGATGCCGTTGTCGCGCACGCGGACCACCAGCGTACCCCCGGTGGCCCCGGCTTCCAACTCGATGCGGCCACCGGGATCGGTGTACTTCCCCGCATTGGACAACAAGTTGGACAGGACCCGGGCGAGCCGCACCGGATCGACCCGCATCCGCACCGGTCCGGGCGGCAGCCGGACGTGCAGTTCGTGGCCCTTGGCCTGCAGCAGCGGCCGCGCCGTTTCGACGGCGGCTTCGACGATGCCGGCCAGCTCCACGTCCTGCAGGCGCAGTTCGAGCTTGCCGCGGGAGATGCGCGAAACGTCGAGCAGGTCGTCGAGCAGCAGCGCCATGTGGCCGACCTGCCGCTCGATCACCCCCAGCGCCCAGGCCTGCCGGCGATCGTCGTCGCCGGCGGTGCGGGCGACCACGGCCGCCTGCCGGATCGGCGCCAGCGGGTTGCGCAGCTCGTGCGCCAGCGTGGCCAGAACTCGTCCTTGCGCCGGTCCGCCTCTTCCAGCGCCCGGGCGCCCTGCACCTGCTCGGTGACGTCGTGTCCCTGCGCGAAGATGCCCGCAACCCTCCCGTCGGCGTCGTGCACGGGCTGGTAGACGAAGTCGACGAAGCGGACGAACCGCGGTCCGCCGGGCACGGGTTGCAACTCCACCGACACGCCGCGGCCGACGAAAGCCTCGCCGGTGGCGTAGACCCTCTGCAGCAGTTCGACGAAGCCCCGGTCGCGGACCTCGGGCAGCGCCTCGTCGATGGTCAGGCCTTCCAGGCGCCGGTGGCCGACCACCGGTAGTAGGCCTTGTTGGCCATCTCGAAGCGAAACTCCGGCCCGCGCAGCAGCGCGATGAAGCCGGGCGCGTTGTCGAACCAGTGCGCAGCGTGCGCGCGGCGTCCTGCGCCTCGCGCACCAGCTGGTCGCGCTCGCGCTCCGCCGCGACCCGGGCGGTCTCTTCGGTGCAGGCGCAAAACAGGCCGCCGATGCGGCCCTCGTCGTCGTAGATCGGGCTGTACGACCACGTGAAGAAGGTGTCTTCGGGAAAGCCGTTGCGCTCCATCACCAGCAGGGCGCGCTCGTTCCGGTGGGGCGCCCGTGCACCATCACTTCCTCGACCTGGCTGCCGAGCACGTCCCAGATGTCGGACCACCACTGGCGCGCCGGCTGCCCGAAGGCGCCCGGGTGCTTCTTGCCGAGCACCGGGATGTAGGCGTCGTTGTAGATGTTGACCAGGGCGTCGCCCCACCAGACGAACATCGGGAACCGCGAGTTGAGGCAGATGCCGACGGCGATGCGCAGGCTGCGCGGCCAGCCGTCGACCGGGCCGAGCGGCGTGGACGCCCAGTCGGTCGCCACCATCCGGCGGCCGATTTCGCTGTCCGGAATGCCCGGCAGGCGGCGATCGGGTTCTTCTGGCGTGTCCGGGTTCAGCAGCATGGAGGCACCGATGTTAAGTGCGCGCGGCAGCGGCCGTGCTCGGCGGTGCGGCAGAGGCAGCCAAAGGCGTCGGTGTCCTACACCCGAGCCAGCCGCGCGGGACCACAGTGGCTACCGTTCAATCTTCGGATGCAAGTGATGCAGGAGTCGACAGGCCAGCAGGAGGCGCTGGGTGCGCTGGAATCCATGACGATCGATGACGCCTCCGACCGGATGGTGCTCGCGAGGGAATTGCCCAAGAAGACGGTGGCGCTGGTGCTGGCGGGCGGCCGCGGGTCGCGCCTGCTCGACCTGACGGACCGGCGGGCCAAGCCGGCCGTGTACTTCGGCGGCAAGTTCCGCATCATCGACTTCGCGCTGTCGAACTGCATCAATTCGGGCATCCGGCGCATCGGCGTGCTCACCCAGTACAAGTCGCACTCGCTGCTGCGCCACCTGCAGCGCGGCTGGAACTTCCTGCGCGGCGAGGCCAACGAGTTCATCGACCTGCTGCCGGCGCAGCAGCGCGTGAACGAGGCCTTCTGGTACCGCGGCACGGCCGACGCCATCACGCAGAACATCGACATCCTGCGCGCCTACGGCCCCGAGTACATCCCGGTGCTGGCCGGCGACCACATCTACAAGCAGGACTACTCGCTGATGCTGCTCGACCACGTCAAGAGCGGCAGCAAGTGCACGGTCGGCTGCATCGAGGTGCCGCGCATGGAGGCCACGGCGCTGGGCGTGATGCACATCGACGAGAACCGCCGCATCACGGCCTTCCTCGAGAAGCCGAAGGACCCGCCGCCCATGCCCGGCAAGCCGGACCGCGCGCTGGGCAGCATGGGCATCTACGTCTTCGACGCCGAGTACCTGTACAAGCTGCTGGAAGAAGACCTGGGCGACGACAGCTCCGACCACGACTTCGGCAAGAACGTCATTCCGCGCGTGGTGAAGGAAGGCGGCGCGCTGGCGCACCCGCTGAACCTCTCCAGCGTGCCGCGCGCGAGCCGCGACAAGGCCTACTGGCGCGACGTCGGCACGGTGGACGCCTTCTGGGCGGCCAACCTCGACCTCGCCTCCGACTGGCCCGAGCTCGACCTGTACGACCGCGAATGGCCGATCTGGACGTACCAGGAGCAGCTGCCGCCGGCCAAGTTCGTGCCCGACGAACGCGGCAACCACGGCGTCACGGCCAACGTGCTGGTCTCGGGCGGTTGCGTGGTCTGCGGCTCGGTGATCCGCAACGCCGTGATCTTTTCGAAGGTGCAGGTCCACTCGTCCTGCATGATCACCGACGCGGTCATCATGCCGGAGACCGAGATCCAGTCCGGCTGCCGCCTGAGCAAGGTGGTCATCGACCGCGGCTGCAACATCCCCGCCGGGACGGTCATCGGCGAGGACGCGGAACGCGACGCGCAGCGCTTCTACCGCACCGAGAACGGCGTGGTGCTGGTGACGCGGGAGATGCTGGAGAAGCTCTGATAGTCTGTCATTCCCGCGCAGGCGGGAATCCAGTGCTCCCGCCTTCCTGAATGCCACGGATCCCCGCGTGCGCGGGGAGGACGAAGGCATTTCCGAAGAACAACGATGAATCCCCAAGCCGATCAACTCTGGACCGGCCCGCGCTGGGCCCCGGCCGTGCTGCTGGCCCTGCTGGGCATGCTCGGCCCGTTCTCCATCGACACCTACATCCCGGCCTTCGCCGGGATCGCGAGGGCGCTGGACGCCACGCCGGTGCAGATGCAGCAGACTTTGTCGGCCTACCTGTTCGGGTTCGCCTTCATGAACCTGTTCCACGGCGCGCTGGCGGACAGTTTCGGCCGCCGCCCGGTGGTGTTGTGGGGCATCGCGGTGTTCACCCCGGCTTCGGTCGGCTGCGCGCTGTCGCAGACGGTGGGGCAACTGGTCTTCTTCCGCGCGTTGCAGGGCCTGTCGACGGGCGCCGGCTGGGTGGTCTCGCGCGCGGTCATCCGCGACATGTTCCCGCCCGACCAGGCCCAGAAGGTGATGAGCCAGGTCACCATCTACTTCGGCGTGGCGCCCGCCATCGCGCCCATCGTCGGCGGCTTCCTGTTCGTGCACCTCGGCTGGCACAGCATCTTCTGGTTCCTTACGGCCGTCGGCGTGGCGCTGTGGCTCGCGATCTGGAGCCGGCTGCCGGAGACGCTGCACGTCGAACAGCGGCAGCCGTTCAACGTGCGCAACCTGATGCGCGGCTACTGGGAGCTCGGCTCGAGCGCGCGCTTCCTGCTGCTGGCGCTGGCCAGCGGCATCCCCTTCAACGGCATGTTCCTGTACGTGCTGTCGGCGCCCGCGTTCTGGGCGACCTGCTCGGGCTGGCGCCGACGCAGTTCTTCTGGTTCTTCCTCATGACCATCGGCGGCATCATGCTCGGCTCCTTCGCCAGCGGGCGGCTGGCGGGCCGCATCCAGCCGCAAAAGCAGATCCGCTACGGCTTCAGCGTGATGGTGGTGGTGTCGCTGGTCAACGTCGCCGCCAACTTCCTGTTCGCGCCGCACGCGCTGTGGGCGCTGCTGCCGATCGCGATCTTCGCTTTCGGCTGGGCGCTCATGGTGCCGGTGGTGACGCTGCTGGTGCTGGACCTGTACCCCGAACGGCGCGGCATGGCCTCGTCGATGCAGGCCTTCATCGGATCGGCCGCCAACGGCATCGTCGCCGGCGCGGTCGCGCCGCTGGTGATGCACTCGGCGCGCGCGCTCGCGGTGGCCTCGCTGGGCATGATGTGCGTGGGACTGGTGGCGTGGGTCTTCCTGCGCAAGCGCTGGCCGGAGACCGGCCGCATCATGATGGGGACTTGACCTTGTCGTTGCGGGCGAGGCGCGAGGCCGGCATGGATCCCGGGTCGAGCCCGGGATGACAGGAACCAAAAAAGCGGCCCGAAGGCCGCTTTTGTCATTCCAGCGTGGACGCTCAGCGGGCCGGACGGCCGCGCGGGGCGAAGCCGCCGTTGTCGCGGGCGCCGAAGCCGCCTTCGCCACGCGGGGCGAAGCCACCCTCGCGGCGCGGGGCGCCGTCGCGGCTGCCGCCGCCGAAGGAGCGGGCGCCGAAGCTGTTGCTCTTGCCGAAGCCGCCACCGCCGCCGGGACGGCGGTCGCCGCCCGGACGGGCCGGCTTGCCGCCGAAGCCGAAGCGCGGGGCCGCCGGGGCACGCTGCTGCGGTTCCATGCCGGGAATGGTCTCGGCGGTGAAGCGCTGGCGGCTGTAGGCCTCGATGTCGCCGATCTTGCGGCGGTCGCGGAACTCGGCGAACGTGACGGCCAGGCCATCGCGGCCGGCACGGCCCGTGCGGCCGATGCGGTGCGTGTAGTCCTCGCTCTTCATCGGCAGGCCGTAGTTGAACACGTGCGTGATCGTCGGCACGTCGATGCCGCGGGCGGCGACGTCGGTGGCCACCGGATCTGCACTGGCCGTTGCGCAGCGCCATCAGGCGGCGGTTGCGGATGCCCTGCGACAGCGCGCCGTGCAGCGCCACGGCGCTGAAGCCGTCCTGCTGCAGGTCGTTGGCGAGGTTGTCGCAATCGATCTGCGTGCTGGCGAACACGATGGCCTGGTTGATCGTGGTGTCACGCAGCCAGTGATCGAGCAGCTTGCGCTTGTGCTGCAGGCTGTCGGCCCAGAACAGCACCTGCTTGATGTTGGCGTGGGCTTCCTGCGGGCTGTCGACCGGATGCGCTGGGCGTTGCGCATGACGCGCTGGGCCAGCTGCTGGATGCGCGGCGCGAACGTGGCGCTGAACATCATGGTCTGGCCGCGGTTGGCTGTCAGGTTGTGCACTTCGGCCGGGTCTTCGGCGAAGCCGAGGTCCAGCATGCGGTCGGCTTCGTCGACCACCGTGAACTTGACGCGATCGAGCTTGATCTGGCCCTGGCGCTGCAGGTCAAGCAGGCGGCCCGGCGTGGCGACCACGAGGTCGGCGTTCTGCAGGCGCGCGAGCTGCATCTGGTAAGGCATGCCGCCCACCACGTTGGCGATGCGCAGGCCCTTGCAATGCTTGACGAGGTCGATGGCGTCGTGCGCCACCTGCTGCGCCAGTTCACGCGTCGGGCAGAGGATCAGGGCGCCGGGGGTGGCGGCCGAGAAGGTGCGCGGGTTCAGCGGGTTCAGGCGCTTGCGCTTGGGGGCGCTTCGCCGCGGGCGATCGCTTCTTCGTAGGCCAGCTTTTCGGCGGCTTCGGCGTCGGCCTGCGTCTTCAGCAGGGTGTGCAGCACGGGCAGCAGGAAGGCGGCGGTCTTGCCCGAGCCGGTCTGGCTCGAGACCATCAGGTCGTTGAAGTCGGCCTGGCCTTCGCCCGCGGTCTGCTTCATGGCCAGCCCGATGCACTGGTTCTGGACCGAAGTCGGTTGGGTGAAGCCCAGTCGGCGACAGCCGCGAGCAGTTCGGGGGCGAGTCCCAGCGCGGCAAAGCCGTTCGGGACAGAAGTGGTGATTTCCGTCATGAGTAATCCATCGCAACGCGGCCCGGGGCGGGCAGCGCCGTCATTCGAATGGTTGGAGAACATCAACCATTCCAACGACAAACAGGCTGTGGCCTGCGGCCCTATCTGCTCAATTTGCTGTGAGCGGGCCAGTGCGAGAAGGCAGATGCGCGATTAAATTGGCGCCGTGAAGCACCAAGCCAGCGATTATGGCAGCTTTCGGGTTTTCCCGCTAGCGCTGGTGAAAAGCGGGGGCGGGAACCTTTGAACGCAGAGGGCGCAGAGGAGCCGCAGAGAACGCAGAAAAAGCCAGAAGAAAAAGCCTTTCCAAAGTTTTCTTTCCTCTTTCCCCTTCTGCGACTTCTGCGAATCCTCCGCGTCCTCTGCGTTCAAGGATGTCCGCTTCCGGTGCCCTTCAAAGCTTCAGGAAATGCTCGCGGTAATGCGCCAGTTCCTCGATCGACTCGTTCACGTCGGCCAGCGCCGTGTGCAGCTGGCGCTTCTTGAACGAGGTGTACGCCTCGGGCTTCCAGCGCTTGGCCAGCTCCTTGAGCGTGCTGACGTCCGGTTGCGATAGTGGAACCACGCTTCCAGCTTCGGCATGTACTTCACGAGGAAGCGCCGGTCCTGCCCGATGCTGTTGCCGCACATGGGCGTGGACTGCTTCGGCACGTACTTCGAGACGAAGTCCGGGATCTGCTGCTCGGCCTCGGCTTCGGTGACCGTCGACGCACGCACCCGGTCGGTCAGGCCGCTCTTGCCGTGCGTGCCCTTGTTCCACGCATCCATCAGGTCGAGCTGCGCGTCGCTCTGGTGGATGGCGATCACGGGGCCCTCGATGCGCGGCTCCAGCGTGGGGCCGGTCACCACCACGGCGATCTCGATGAGGCGGTCGCGCTCGGGGTCCAGCCCCGTCATCTCGCAGTCGAGCCAGACCAGGTTGTTGTCGTTCTTCGCCAGCGTCGCGGGTGTCGGTTCAGCCATGGGGCGATTGTCGCCGACGACGTAAGATTCCGGCATGGATCCTTCCCAATCGCTGACCCTCGCCTTCGCCGCCTTCCCGGTGGCCGGCCTCGCGGTCAAGTTCTGGCTGGCGACGCGCCGTGTGCGCTTCGTGGCGCGCCATCGCGACGCCGTGCCCGCGCCCTTCGCTTCCACCGTCTCGCTGGCGGCCCACCAGAAGGCCGCCGACTACACCGTTGCCAAGTCGCGCATCGGCCTCGCCGAAACCGCGTTCGGCGCCGCCGTCCTGCTGGGCTGGACGCTGCTCGGCGGATTGAGCGCGTTGAACCAGCTGCTGGTGGGCTGGCTGGGCACGGGCCTGTGGCAGCAGCTCGCGCTGTTCGGCGCCTTCGCCTTGATCGGCGGCCTGCTGGAACTGCCCTTCTCGCTGTACCAGACCTTCGTGGTCGAGCAGCGCTTCGGCTTCAACAAGATGACGTGGAAGCTCTGGCTCGGCGACCTGCTCAAGGCGACGCTGCTCGGCGCCGCCATCGGCGCACCGATCGCCGCGCTGATCCTGTGGCTCATGGGCGCCGCCGGTCCTTCGTGGTGGCTGTGGGCCCGGGCCGTGTGGATGGGCTTCAACCTGCTGCTGCTGGTGGTCTACCCCACGTTCATCGCGCCGCTGTTCAACAAGTTCCAGCCGCTCGACGACGAGGCGCTGAAGGCGCGCGTGACGGCGCTGATGCAGCGCTGCGGCTTCGCGGCCAAGGGCCTGTTCGTGATGGACGGCAGCAAGCGCAGCGCGCACGCCAACGCCTACTTCACCGGCTTCGGCGCGGCCAAGCGCGTGGTGTTCTACGACACGCTGCTGGCCAAGCTCTCGCCGGGCGAAGTCGACGCGGTGCTGGCCCACGAGCTCGGGCACTTCCGCCACAAGCACATCGTCAAGCGCATCGTGATGATGTTCGCCCTGAGCCTCGCGGGCTTCGCGCTGCTCGGGTGGCTGTCGTCGCGCACCGGTTCTACACGGGCCTGGGCGTCACGCCCAACCTGCAGGGCGCGAACGACGCGCTGGCGCTGCTGCTGTTCCTGCTGGCGATGCCGGTGTTCACGTACTTCATCTCGCCGCTGATGGCGCAGCTCTCGCGCCGCCACGAGTTCGAAGCCGACGCGTACGCCGTGTCGCAGACCAGCGGGCGCGACCTCGGCAACGCCCTGCTCAAGCTGTACGAGGACAATGCGTCCACCCTCACCCCCGATCCCGTCTACGTGAAGTTCTACTACTCGCACCCGCCCGCTTCCGAGCGCCTGGCCCGACTGAACGGAGTTGCCGCATGACCGATTCGATGCTGAAGAAGGTGGACTGGTCGCAGCAGCAGCGCCGCGCGCTGACGCCGACCGAGATCGTCAAGCGCCTGGCCGACGCGCCCGGCTGGAAGCTCAGCGGCGACGGCGCGGACGTCGCGATCGAGAAGACGTTCCGCTTCGCCGACTACTACGAAACGATCTCGTTCGTGAACGCGCTGGCCTTCGTCGCCAACGCGATGGACCACCACCCCGACCTGTCGGTGCACTACAGCCGCTGCGTGGTGCGCTTCAACACGCACGACGTGAAGGGCATCTCCGAAACCGACTTCGAATGCGCCGCGAAAGCCGACGCGCTCGTGGCATGAAGGCGGTCCGCATTGGCTGACCTCGGCAAGCCGCAGCCGGGGCTGGTGGTGGCCAGCCACGGCCGGCACTGCCTGGTGGAGACGCCGCAGGGCGAGCGCCGCATCTGCCGCTCGCGCGGCAAGAAGAGCGAGACCGTGGTGGGCGACCGCGTGCAGTGGAGCGCCTCGGAAGACGAAGGCGTGATCGCCAAGGTGGAGCCGCGCCGCAACCTGTTCTACCGGCAGGACGAGATCCGCACCAAGTCGTTCGCCGCCAACCTCGACCAGTGCTGGTGCTGATCGCCGCCGAACCCGAGTTCTCGGAGATGCAGCTCGCGCGCGCTGATCGCCGCCGAGATGGAGCGCATCACGCCGCTGATCGCGCTGAACAAGAGCGACCTGGTGGAGCCTTTCGAACGCGCGTGGGGCCGGCTCGTGCCCTACCAGCACATGGGCTACGGCGTGCTGCCGCTGTCGCTGCGCCTGTCGAAGGAAGCGGACCACGAAGCCCTCCTCAAGCACATGCACGGCCGCACGACGCTCGTGCTGGGGCCTTCCGGCGCCGGCAAGAGCACGCTGGTGAACCTGCTGGTGCCGCAGGCCAAGGCGCTCACCGGCGAGATCTCGCAGGCGCTGAACTCGGGCAAGCACACGACCACGGCCACGACCTGGTACTGGGTCGACGATGCGCGGGAGACGGCGCTGATCGACTCCCCGGCTTCCGGGAGTTCGGCCTGCACCACGTCGACCCGATGAACCCGGCGACGCTGATGCCGGACCTGCGGCCGCACATCGCGCAGTGCAAGTTCTACAACTGCAGCCACATGCATGAGCCAGGCTGCGGCGTGCAGGCCGCCGTGGCGGCCGAAGCGCCGCCCACCGGCATCCAGCCGAGCCGCTACCGGATCTATCGCACGCTGTTCGAGGAACTGTCGCAGCCGCGTTATTGAAGCTGCGGTAAAGGCTCTTGCGTAGCGTGGCGGCGGCCTCATCTTCTGGGGACAAGGAGACGCCGCCCCCATGAGCCTGCTGCACGTTGTCTGCCCGCACTGCCACACGACCAACCGCGTCGAGAGCGACGACCTCGCCAGCGCGCCCGATTGCGGCAGCTGCCACAAGGCCTTGTTCACCGGCGCGCCGGTGAACCTCAGCGCCACGGAGTTCGAGCGGCACATCGCGCGCAACCAGCTGCCGGTGCTGGTCGACTTCTGGGCGCCGTGGTGCGGCCCGTGCCGGATGATGGCGCCCGCGTTCGAACAGGCGGCGCGCGAACTGGAGCCGCGCGTGCGGCTCGCCAAGGTCAACACGGAAGAGGCACAAGGGCTGGGGGCGCGCCTGAACATCCGCAGCATCCCGACGCTCGCATTGTTCGCGGGTGGCCGCGAGATCGCCCGCCAGGCCGGCGCGATGGGCGCCGCCGACATCGTGCGCTGGACGCAGGCGCAGCTGGTGCGCGTGCCGGCCTAGCCGAGAAGCCGCGCCAGCGTCAGCAGCGCCAGCAGCACCATCCACAGCACCACCGAGCGCCAGACCAGCCCCACCACGCTGCGAAGGTGCGACACCTCCGCTTCGCGGCCCGGCGTGCTCTCGATGCCCGGCGCCGGCGGCGGGTCCATGCCGGCCACGACCACCGGACGCAAGGCCTCGCCCCCGAGCCGCACGTTCACCGCGCCCGACGTGGCCGCCAGAATCACGCCGTCGTTGTCGTTCGGAAAGCGCTGCGCATGGGTGCGCCAGCAATCGATCGCCTCCTCGAAGTTCCCGACCACCGCGAAGCTCACCGCCGTGAAGCGCGCCGGCAGCCAGTCGACGACAGCCCGGCGCGGCCGGCGGCGGACTGCAGCGCCTCGCTGGCCGGCTGCAGCTGCGCGTGGCTGCGGTGCCGCCAGTAGCGCACCACGAACTCCGCCATGCGGTACAGCACCGCGCCGGCCGGGCCGAGCCCGAACGCCGCCAGCACCGAGAACCGTGCCAGCACCCCGAAGACGTGGCGATGCGCCGCCAGCACCGAGTATTCGATGACGTGGCGCACGATCTCGCTGCGGGGCAGCTCGCTCGCGTCCACTCTCTGCCAGCGCGCCAGCAGCTCGCGCGCGCGCGTCTCGTCGCCGCTCTCCGGGGCGTCGCGGATGTCGGTGAAGTGGTGGCTGAACTGGCGGAAGCCGAGCGTGACGTAGAGCACCACGACGCTCCACACCATCGCGGCGGGCCAGCCGACGAAGCGCAGCAGCAGTTCGTGGACCACCATCGCCGCCACCGCGGGCGCCACCACCGCCAGCGTCCACGCGACCCAGCCGTGCTGCGGCTTGCCGGCATCGAAGTTGCGGCTGACCGTGCGCGCCCAGACGCGCAGGCTGCCGTGGATGGCGTTGTGCGGCCCCAGCGGACGCACCTGCTCGATCAGCAAGGCGAACAGGAGCGCGAAAAAACTCATGGCGGCGATGATAGCCGCGTGCTCAGGCGGCGAGGAAGCGGTAGAAGTTGCGCAGCATGCCCGCCGTCGCGCCCCAGATGAAGCGTTCGGTCTCGCCGTCCATGTAGGGCATCGAGAACCACTCGCGCCGCGTGCCGCTGAACGCGATCGCGTGGCGGCGGTGGTGCGCGGGGTTCATCAGGAACTCCAGCGGGACCTCGAACGCGTCGGCGACTTCGTGGGCGCTCAGTTCGAGCCGGAAGCCCGGCCGCACGAGCGCCACGACCGGCGTGATGGTGAACATCGTGCCCGTGAGGTACTTCGGCAAGTGCCCGATCACTTCGGCGTATCCGCGGTCGAGGCCGATTTCCTCCGTGGCTTCACGCAGCGCGGTGTCGGCCGCGTCGACGTCGGTCGGGTCGCTGCGCCCGCCCGGAAAGGCGATCTGCCCCGAATGCGTCGACAGGTGCGTGGCCCGCTCGGTGAGCAGCACCATCGGCCGCTCGCGCATCACGATGGGCACGAGCACCGCGGCGTCGGCCGGCTGGCGGTTGGTGAAGCGCGGCTCGTCGCGGACCTCGGGCTCCCACGCCGGCGGCGAGGCGAAGCGTTGCCGCACGGCGTCCGGCGCCAGCAGCGCGCGCGGCACCGGCGGCAGGTGGCTGTCGACCCCCACCACCGGCACGGTGCGCGGATCGAAGTTGGGCAGCTTCGACAGCGGCGTGTCGGGCGGGATGTTGGGATCGGACGGCTGCATGGACTCGGAATTGAAAAACCGCCGCGAGCGTGAGCCGGCGGCGGTTTCGTGGGAGGAGCGCTCCTTACTGCTTGGCAGCAGCCGGGGCCTTCTCGCGGTAGGCCAGCTTTTCCTTGATGCGCGCCGACTTGCCGCTGCGCTCGCGCAGGTAGTACAGCTTGGCGCGGCGGACGTCGCCGCGGCGCTTGACTTCGACGCCGGCGATCAGCGGGCTGTAGGTCTGGAAGGTCCGCTCGACGCCTTCGCCCGAGGAGATCTTGCGCACCGTGAAGGCGCTGTTCAGGCCGCGGTTGCGCTTGGCGATCACGACGCCTTCGTAGGCCTGCACGCGCTTGCGGGTGCCTTCGACGACGGAGACGGAGACGATCACCGTGTCGCCGGGGGCGAACTCGGGGATGTTCTTGCCCGGCGGGCGATTTCCTCTTGCTCGAGGGTCTGGATCAGGTTCATGTTGGCCTCTGTCGATCTTGCCGCGCTACACGAAAGGTCCCGCTTCGCAGCTTGCGCACGGGGCGCGGGCGGCTCGGACGGCGGGGTAGAGGATCGGAGAACCGCGGATTATAGCGCGGCCGGGAAAGCCTCGTCGGCGCGGGTCAGGCGGCCGGCCGCGCGGGCGGCGGCGACCGTGTCGGGCCGGTGCTTCGCCGTCAGAGCCAGCCGCTGGCGGCGGCGCCAGGCGTCGATCTGGGCGTGGTGCCCGGACAGCAGTTCCGCCGGCGCCTTGACGCCGTTCCACTCCTCGGGCCGGGTGTAGTGCGGGCAGTCCAGCAGGCCGTCGAGGGCGGGATTGAAGCTGTCTTCCTGGTGGCTGCCGGCGTCGTTCAGCACGCCGGGCTGCAGCCGGGCGATGGCGTCGAGCAAGGCCATGGCGGCGATCTCGCCGCCGGACAGCACGAAGTCGCCCAGGCTCAGCTGCACGTCGACGTGCGCATCGATGAAGCGCTGGTCGATGCCTTCGTAACGGCCGCACAGCAGGATGGCGCCCTCGCCCGCCGACCAGCTTTCCACGCCGGCGTGGTCGATGCGCGCGCCGATCGGGGAGAACAGCACCACCGGCGCGGCGCCGGCCCGCTCGGCCTTGACCGCCTGCAGGCAGCGCGCGAGGGGCTCCGCCATCATCACCATGCCGGGGCCGCCGCCGAAGGGGCGGTCGTCGACGCGGCGGTAGTTGCCCTCGGCGAAATCGCGCAGGTTCCACAGGCGCACGTCGACCAGCTTCTGCTCGTAGGCACGACGGGTGACGCCCGCGGCCGGAAGGGCGCGAACAGTTCGGGAAACAGGGTGACGACGTCGAAGCGCACGGCGCGCCTCAGTAGTCGGGTTGCCAGTCGACAGTGATGCGCTTGGCGGCCGGTCGACGCCGTCGACGTACGCCGCCACGAAAGGCAGCAGCCGCTCTTCGGGCTTGCCTTCGGCTTCGTAGGCGAGGACCAGCACGGTCTGCGGGCCCGTCGACATCAGGTCCTTGACCCGGCCCGGGGCCACGCCTTCGCGGTTGACGACGTCGAGGCCGAGCAGGTCGACCCAGTAGTACTCGTCGTTGCCGGCGGTGGGGAAGCTGGAGCGCGGCACGAAGATGCGGGCGCCGCGCAGCGCCTCGGCGCCGCTGCGGTCCTGCACCTCGTCGGCGTGCGCCACGATGGAATCGGAATGTTCTTTCGCCTCGCGGACGCGCAGCAGCACCGTGCCGGAAAAGACCTTGGGGCCTCTTTCGGACGGTTGCAGGTACCAGCGCTTGGAGGAGAACAGCGCCTGCGGGTCGGCGCTGTGGGGCAGGACCTTGAACCAGCCCTTGATGCCCCGGCATCGGCGATGCGCCCGACCTCGATGGCGTCCGCGGGCAGTTCCGCGGCATCGATGCCTGCCGGCAGCGTGGCCGCCGGCCGGTCGGGACCTGCCATGGGCTTAGGCTGCGGCGGCTTCGGCGGCAGCGGGGGCTGCGACCGGGGCGTTCTTCAGGATGCGCTCCACCGTGGGCGAAGCACGGGCGCCGACGCTGCGCCAGTAGGTCAGGCGGTCGTGGGCGACACGCAGCTGCTCTTCGCCGCCGCGGGCGGTGGGGTTGTAGAAACCGAGGCGCTCGATGAAGCGGCCGTCACGACGGACACGCTTGTCGGCGACGACGATGTTGTAGAACGGACGGTGCTTGGAACCGCCGCGGGAGAGTCGAATGACGACCATGATTTATCCTTGGGTGGAGACGGGGCGTTCCACGACAAAAAAGACAGACGAAACGCCCAGTGTGTTCTTCCAGCGTTGAGACACGCGACTGGCCACCCGGCCAACGACACGCTGAAAAGCCCGCGATTATAGCCTTTCCATCATGCTGACCCTCCGACCCAGTTCCGCGCAGGACGTTCCTGCCATCGCCGCCATCTACGCGCACCACGTGCTGCACTCGACCGGCACCTTCGAAACGACCCCGCCCACCGAGGAGGAAATGGCCGGGCGGCGGGCCGACGTGCTGGCCAAGGGCCTGCCCTACCTCGTCGCCGAACAGCACGGGAAAGTGGTCGGCTTCGCCTACTGCCAATGGTTCAAGCCGCGCCCGGCCTACCGCTTCTCGGCCGAGGATTCGATCTACCTGCACCCGGACGCCACCGGCCAGAAGATCGGCGGCAAGCTGCTGGCGGCGCTGATGCACCAGGCCGAACAGGCCGGCGTGCGCAAGCTGATCGCCGTGATCGGCGACTCCGCCAACGCGGGCTCGATCGGCGCGCACCGGGCCGCCGGCTTCAAGCAGGTCGGCGTGATCGCCTCGTGCGGCTGGAAGTTCGGCCGCTGGCTCGACATCGTCCTGATGGACAGGGGGCTGGGTGAAGGCGACGGCACCGCCCCGGAAGCTCCCCAATGAAAAGCAAGACCGTCGCCGCCTGGCTGGCCTTCGTCGCCGGGCCTCTGGGCCTGCACCGCTTCTACCTGCGCGGCTGGGCGACATGCTCGGCTGGCTGCTGCCGATCCCGACCGCGCTGGGCCTCTACGGCATCCAGCGGGTGCAGCAGCTCGGCCAGGACGACACGCTGAGCTGGTTCCTGATCCCGCTGCTGGGCTTCACCATCGCCGGCTGCTGCCTGACGGCGATCGTCTACGGGCTGAGCACGCCGGAGAAGTGGAACGCCCGCTTCAACCCGTCGGCCGCCGAAGATGCCGCGCCGGGCGCCACCCACTGGGGCACGATCTTCGCCATCGCCGGCGCGCTGATGATCGGCGCCGGCTCGCTGATGGCGAGCATCGCGTACAGCTTCGAGCACTACTTCGCGTGGCAGATCGAAGAGGGGCGGAAGATCAGCCAATAGCCTGTCATTGCCGGCTTGACCCGCATCCAGCGACAGCGCTCGAATGGAAATGGATCCCGGGTCGAGCCCGGGATGACACCGTTCTAGAAGATCTGCAGCGAAATCCAGTAAGCCACCGCCGCCACGAAAGCGCTGGCCGGGATCGTGAAGATCCACGCCCACACGATGTTGCCCGCCACGCCCCAGCGCACGGCGCTCATGCGGTGCGTGGAGCCCACGCCGACGATGGCGCCGGTGATGGTGTGGGTGGTCGACACCGGGATGCCCATCGCCGTGGCGATGAACAGCGTCAATGCGCCGCCGGTTTCCGCGCAGAAGCCGCCGACCGGCTTGAGCTTGGTGATCTTCTGGCCCATCGTCTTGACGATGCGCCAGCCGCCGAACATCGTGCCCATGGCGATGGCCACGTAGCAGCAGATGATCACCCGGGTGGGCGGCGACTCGCCGCCCTGCGCCGCATAACCCGTGGCGATCAGCAGCATCCAGATGATGCCGATGGTCTTCTGCGCGTCGTTGCCGCCGTGGCCCAGGCTGTAGGCGCCGGCCGAAACCAGCTGCAGCCGGCGGAACCACTTGTCGACCTTGTTCGGCCGCGTGTTGCGGAAGATGTTGGAGACCAGCACCATCATCAGCGAGCCGAACAGGAAGCCCAGCACCGGCGAGACGAAGATGAAGATCACCGTCTTCCAGATGCCGCCGGCGATCAGCGAGCCGGCGCCGGCCTTGGCGATCACGGCGCCGACGATGCCGCCGATCAGCGCGTGCGACGAGCTGCTGGGGATGCCGAACCACCACGTGACCACGTTCCAGGTGATCGCGCCGACCAGCGCGCCGAACACCACGTGGGTGTTCACCACGCCGGGCTCGACGATGCCCTTGCCCACCGTGGCCGCCACGCTCAGGTGGAAGATGAAGATGGCGATGAAGTTGAAGAAGGCCGCGAAGACCACGGCCTGGGTCGGCTTGAGCACGCCGGTGGACACGACGGTCGCGATCGAGTTCGCGGCGTCGTGGAAGCCGTTCATGAAGTCGAACAGCAGCGCGATCACCACCAGCATGACCACGACCCACAGGGCCGCCTCGGGAGACTTCCATCGGGCCGGTCCTCAGGAATTCTCGAGGACGATGCCCTCGACGACGTTGGCCACGTCCTCGCACTTGTCGGTGATGGTCTCCAGCAGCTCGTAGATGGCCTTGAGCTTGATCACCTCGCGCACGTCGGGCTCTTCGCGGAACAGCTTGCTCATGGCCGAGCGCATCACGCGGTCGGCGTCCGATTCGAGCTTGTCGATCTCCTCGCAGGTCTTCAGCGCGGCCACGGCCGTGTTGTGGTCCGACAGCTTCGCCAGCAGGCCGACCGCCTCCTTCACGCGTTCGCAGCAGCGCACGCTCAGGTCGGTCAGGCGGGTGATCTCTTCGGTCATGTGGCGCACGTCGTACAGCGCCATCGTTTCCGCCGAGTCCTGGATCAGGTCGGCCACGTCGTCCATGGTGTTGATGAGCGTGTGGATCTGCTCGCGGTCGATCGGCGTGATGAAGGTCTGGTGGATCAGGCGGTTGACGTCCTGCGTCACCTTGTCGGCCGCGCGCTCGGCGTGGTCGACCTCCCGCGCATACTGTTCGCGCAGCGTCACGTCGTTGTAGTTCGCCACCAGCTTCGCGAAGGCCCGGGCCGCTTCGCCGATGTGCGTCGCGTGCTGGTTGAACATCTCGAAGAAGTTGCCTTCGCGCGGCAACAATTTCCTGAACAGCATGAACGCTCCAGAGAGATAGGGATTCGGGGAATTGCGGCGGAGTTTACCCGCCGACCCGCGGCGCGGGCCTCACGCGTTGCGGAATATGAAATACACGGCGCCGACCATGCAAAGCGCCGCCCACAGATAGTCGAGCTTGAGCGGTTCGTCGAGGTAGAACACGACGAACGGCACGAACACGGCCAGCGTGATCACTTCCTGCATGATCTTGAGCTGTCCCACGGTGAAGCCGGCCTGCTGGAAGCCGATGCGGTTGGCCGGCACCTGCAGCAGGTACTCGGCCGGGCGATGCCCCAGCTCACCAGCGCGGCGATGTACCGGGCGCCGCCGCCATGTTCTTCAGGTGGCCGTACCAGGCCATGGTCATGAAGACATTGGAGGCCACCAGCAGCAGCACCGTCTGCAGGCCGAAGGGAAGCGAAGAAGAAAGGGCGTTCATGGGGGATTATCGGAAGGGCTGCTCTACGTCGACGAACACCGGGTGGTGCTCGACAAGCCGGCGGGCCTGCTGGCCGTGCCCGGACGCGGCGAAGACAAGCAGGATTGCCTGTCGGAACGGGCGCGTGCGCTGTGGCCCGACGCCCCGGTCGTGCACCGGCTCGACATGGCCACCTCGGGCGTGTTCCTGATGGCGCGCGGCCTGCACACGCAGCGAATGCTGGGCCGCGCCTTCGCCGAGCGCGGCGTCGACAAGCGCTACCTCGCGGTGGTGGCCGGACGGATGGGCGAGCCCGGGGCCGAGGGCGTCATCGACCTGCCGCTGATGGCCGACTGGCCGAACCGGCCGCGGCAGAAGGTCGACCGCGACGAGGGAAAGCCCAGCACGACCCGCTGGCGCGTCGTCGGCGGCGATGCGCGGTCCACCCGCGTGGAACTGGAGCCGGTCACCGGCCGCACGCACCAGCTGCGGGTCCACTTGCAGGCGATCGGGCATCCGATCCTCGGCGATGCGCTCTATGCGCCCGAGGCGGTGCAGGTGCTCTCGCCCCGGTTGCTGCTGCACGCCACGGAGCTTCGGCTGGCGCATCCCGCCACCGGCGAGCCGGTCACCTTCGCCAGCACCGCGCCGTTCTGAGGAACTCGCGCAGCGCGGAACTGCTCAGACACCGATGCCCGCACCTTCGAACCTGCTGACCCGGCGCGCCGCGGCTGCCGCGCTCGTGGCCCTCCCCGCCTGCTGGACCGGCGTGCGTGCGCAGCCCGCGCCCACGCGGCGCGCCACGCCGGCGCAGACCGAAGGCCCCTTCTACCCCGTGCAGCTGCCGCGCGACGCCGACGCCGACCTGCTGCGCAACGGCACGGTCGACTACCGCCGGGGCAGCCGGCCACGGTGGACGGCGTCGTCACCGACCTGCAGGGCAAGCCGCTGGCCGGCGCGCAGGTGGAGATCTGGCAGTGCGACCACGCCGGCCACTACCACCACCCCGGCGACGGCGGCCGCGCCGACCCCGACTTCCGGGGCTTCGGCCGGGTGACGGTGGGCAGCGACGGCCGCTACCGTTTCCGCACCATCCGCCCGGTGGCTTACAGCGGACGCACGCCGCACATCCACGTCAAGGTCAAGCTGTCCGGGCGCGAGCTGCTCACCACGCAGCTGTACGTCGAAGGCGATCCGCACAACGAGCGCGACGGCCTGTGGCGGCGGCTCGGCGCGGACCGTTCGCTGGTGACGGTGCCCTTCCGCACCGGCAACGACGGCGTGCAGGCCAGCTTCCCCATCGTCGTCGCCACCTGAGGTGCACTACGATGCGCGGATGGCATCAAGACACCTCACCATCCTCACCGGCGCCTCGCGCGGCATGGGCTTCGCCATGGCGCAGCAACTGCTGGAAGCCGGGCACGACCTGCTGTGCCTCTCGCGCAAGCCCAATGACGCGCTGACGGCACTGGCCGCGAAGCACGGGCGCAAGTGCGAGCAGTGGCCGCAGGACCTCGGCCGCGCCGAGGCGGCGGCGGCGCGCCTGTCCACGTGGTTGCGGGAACAGGATCCGGCCGACATCGCTTCGGTCACGCTGATCAACAACGCCGGCCTGATCCCGCACATCGCGCCCGTCGGCGAAATCCCGGCGGCGGCGCTCGCCGAAGCCATGCGCGTCGACCTCGAAGCGCCGATGCTGCTGGCCGGCGCCTTCCTCGGCGCCACCCGCAGCTGGAAGGCCCGGCGCAAGGTGCTCAACATCTCCTCGGGCCTGGGCCGCCGCGCGATGGCGTCGCAGGCCGCCTACTGCGCGGCCAAGGCCGGCATGGACCACTTCACGCGCTGCGTGGCGCTGGAGCAGGCGCTGGAGGACAACGGCGCGAGGGTGTGTTCGCTCGCCCCCGGCGTGATCGACACCGACATGCAGGTGCAGCTGCGCAGCGCCGACGCCGCGAGCTTCCCCGACGTGGGCAGCTTCCGGGGCATGAAGGACAAGGGCGCGCTGACGTCGCCCGACGAAGCCGCGCGGCGCGTGCTGGCCTTCCCGGCGCGCGAGGACTTCGGCAAGGAGCCGGTGGCCGACGTGCGGGGCTGAGCCCGCGCCTATTCCCCGAAGCCTTCGGCCCGCGCCGTCAGCACCAGCGTGTCGCGGTGCCCGGCGCCTTCGACGGGCTGGATCGGCGTGGTCTCGTGGATCACGCGCGCATCGTCCAGCAGCAGCAGGCTCCGTGGCTCGGTCAGCGTGAAGCGCTGGCCGGCCGGGCCGTCGGCCCGAACACGCGCGTTTCGCCGCCCTTGATGCCTTCGCGCGCCACCGGGAACACCGCCACGAAATCGACGCCGTCGCGGTGCGCGCCTTCCGGCGTCGGCCGGCCGATGCCGCCCTCGGTGTCGATGCGGAACTGGTGCGCCTCGATGAACCAGGGGCCGCGGGCCCCGCAGCTCGGTCGCCTCGCGCGCCAGCGCATGCAGCAGGCAGTTCCAGGCCGGCGCCGTCGCCACCGCCGGCGCCATCGGTTCGAACCAGCGCTGCATGCCGCCGTGCAGCGCGTTGTATTCGACGGGTTGCCAGTGGGCACGGTGCGGCGACTGCTCCAGCGCGCCTTCACGCGCCACGAAGCACGAATGGCGCCGGCGCCGGTAGCGGCCGCCGTCCTTCAGGTAGGCATCCGGCGGCAGGTCGTCCCACGAGGGCCGCAGCGCCTGCAATCCGTCGAGCGAGCAGCCGCTCCATTCGGCGACGCCCGCCGGCGACAGCACCGCATAGCCCTGCTGGCGCAGCAGGGCGGTGACCTGGTCGGGATAGGTATAGGCGGGTCGCAGCAACATGCCGCGACTTTACCCCCGGGCGCTCAGGGCTCGATCTTGACGCCCTTCCAGAACGCCACGCGGTCCTTGACCATCTCGGCTTCCGGCTTCGGCTCGGGGTAGTACCAGCCGCTTCGGGGTTCAGTTCGCCGTTGACCATCAGCGAGTAGTAGCTCGCTCGGCCCTTCCACGCGCAGGTGGTGCGGTGGTTGCTGAAGGTGACGTAGTCGCGGTTCAGCGAGGACGCGGGGAAGTAGTGGTTGCCTTCGACCACCACGGTGTCGTCGCTCTCGGCGATCACGGCGCCGTTCCAGGTTGCCTTCATGCCTTGTCTCCTTCGGGAGCGTGCAGCCAGTGCACGCTGAACAGGCGCTGCGGGTCGGTCCACACCGGGCCGGGCCGGAAGCCCGCGCGGCGCGCCAGGGGCCCGCAGCCCGTCGACGGTGAACTTGTACGAGTTCTCGGTGTGCAGGCTCTCGCCCTCCTCCACCGGAAGCGCTGGCCGCCGACGCGCACCGACTGCCGCTCGCGGCTCACCAGTGCATCTCGATGCGGCGCTGCTGCGCGTTGTAGAAGGCGTAGTGCGCGAACTGCTCCAGCGCGAAGTCGGTGCCGAGTTCGCGGTTCGCGCGCGCCAGCAGGTTCAGGTTGAAGGCCGCCGTCACGCCCCGGCTGTCGTTGTAGGCCGCGTGCAGCACGTGCGGGTCCTTCACGAGGTCGGCGCCCAGCACGAGGGCGCCGCCCTCCAGCACCTCGGCGGCGCGTTGCAGGAACTCCAGCGCCTCGGCCGGCGTGAAGTTGCCGATGGTGGAGCCCGGGAAGAAACCGACGCGCTTGCCCGTGTCCGGCGCCGATGGCGGCAGCGTGAGCCGCTGCGTGTAGTCGGCGGCGACCGGCTGCACGTCCAGCCCGGCAACTCGGCGCGCAAGGCAGCCGCCGCCTCGCCGAGGTACTCGCCCGAAATGTCGATCGGCACGTAGCGCGCGGGCGCCTCGAAGGCGTCGAGCAGCAGGCGCACCTTGCGCAGCGACCCGGCGCCGAACTCGACGATCTCGGCGCGCGGCCCGGCCAGCGCCGCGATTTCGCCGGCGCAGGCCGAGAGGATCGCGAGCTCAGTGCGCGTCGGGTAGTACTCGGGCAGTTCGCAGATGCGGTCGAACAGCTGCGAGCCAGCCGCGTCGTAGAAGTATTTCGGCGAGATGCTGCGCGGCCGCTCCATCATGGCCGCGATCAGGTCGCGTCCGAAGGCGGTCTCGCTCACGCCGGGTGCAGGTCCCGCGGCCGGGGTTTCGAGCGGGTGAAGCAAAGCGCTGGTCAGCATGCACCGTCCCCGGCGAGCCGCAGCCCGCTGAATTGCCAGCGCGCGGCCGGCGGAAAGAAGTTGCGGTAAGTCGGGCGGCCGTGCCCGGGCGGCGTGGCCACGCTGCTGCCGCGCAGCACCACCGCCCCACCATGAACTTGCCGTTGTATTCGGCGATGGCGCCCGACCACGGCTGGAAGCCGGGGTACGGGTCGTACGACGAGCGGGTCCATTGCCGGCATGGCCCGTCATCTGGCGGATGCCCGGCAGCCCGTACGCCGCTTCCCATTCGAACTCGGTGGGCAGCCGCGCGCCCGCCCATTGCGCGTAAGCGGCCGCTTCGTAGAAGCTCAGTTGGGTCACCGGCGCGCCAGGTCGAGCTCGCGCACGCCCTCGAGGCCGAACACCTGCCACGCATCGGACGGCGCACGCGGATCGCCGGGCGCCAGCCAGTAGGCAGGCGCCTGCCAGCCCCGGGCCTGGGCAAGCGCCCAGCCATCGGACAACCAGTGCGCGGGCGCGCGGTAGCCGCCGTCGGCGATGAACTCCGCGAATTCGCCGCAGGTCACCAGCCGGTCGGCGATGCGATACGGCTGCAGCCACGTGGTGTGACGCGGCGTCTCGTTGTCGAAGGCGAAGCCATCGGCTTCATGGCCGACGCGGACCGCGCCTTCCGGACCGGCCAGCCAGCGCACCGGCGCGGGATGGGCCAGCCGCAAGCCCCGCGGGCCGGGCTCGCGGTACGCGGGCAGCAGCGGGTTGCACGAGAACGCGTGCAGCACGTCCGTGAGGATCAGTTCCCGGTGCTGCTCCTCGTGGTGGAGGCCGAGCGTGATCTCCGGGGCGGCAGCCTGCCATGCGGCATCGTCCGCCTCTTCGATGAAGCGCGCCACGCCCGCATCGACATGCGCGCGGTAGCGGTGGACGTCCTCCAGCGAGGGCCGCGTGAGCAGGCCGCGCAGCGGCCGCGGATGCCGCGTGCCGAGCGCCTCGTAGTAGGAGTTGAAGAGATGGAAGTAGCGCGCGTCGAACGGCTGGTGCCCCGGCGCGTGCGCGGCCAGCACCACGGCTTCGAAGAACCAGCTGGTGTGCGCGAGGTGCCACTTGGTCGGGCTCGCATCGGGCATCGACTGCACGCACTGGTCTTCGGCCGACAGCGGCGCGGCCAGTTCCGGGTGCGGGCGCGAACGCGCGCGAAGTGGTCGGCCGTGGCCGCGCGATCGGCGGCTCGGCGGCCCACCGCGACGGCGGCGGGCGATGGGTTCAAGGACATGGGTCCGCGTCTCCTGCCGGGTGCAAGTCCCCTGCCGAACCATTACAGCACAGCGGATTGCGGCTGGGTTGCGAGGGATTCAATGGGCTTCCCGCTCCTGCAGGGCCACGTCTTCGCGGTACTGGCGCCACTGGCCCCAGCGGCTCGGGCTCGCGTCCATGCGGACGAACAGCACGGGCTGCTCGCAGGCCGACCACTTGGCGCAGTGGCGGCTCCATTTGCGCACCTGCCCCGGCGGCACGTACAGGTACACCGGGCGTGCGCCCGGCGCGGCGCCGCGTTCGGCGGCGACCACCGGCTTGTCGTAGATCAGCGGAGGCGCGGCGGCGGCGGGCACGTCGATGCGGCCGTAGACGCCGTGCCGCAGCGGGCCGCCGGCGGTGACGTTGCGAAAGCCGTCGACGGACTGCGCGGACGCGCCGCCGGCGAGCACGGCGACGGAGGCGAACAGCGCCGCGAGGCGCCGGTTGCTGGCTGCCATGATCGGACTCCGGAGTGGGAACGGCTGTGTTTTACCCAGCCGCTCCGCACACTCCCTGTAGGCGCAGGCGCACACGCGGGCGAGGAAAACCTTGCGCCCCGCGTCGGACCATGCCGACTCGGCAGCGGGCGATCAGCCCCCGTAGCGGCGCCGTGCCAGTTCAGCGCCGCGTGCCGGGGCCTGCAGCTTGTCGAGCGCCACCTGCCGGTTCATCGGCGCCAGGCCGCAATTGCTGCACGGGAACAGCCGTTCGCGCGCGACGAATTGCAGCGCGCGGCCAATGGTGTCGGCGACCTCCTCCGGCGTCTCCACCACGTCACTGGCGACGTCGATGACGCCCACCATCACGTCCTTGCCCGCGAGCAGCGCCATCAGGTCCGGCGGCACGTGCGAGTGGTAGCACTCGAGGCTGACCTGGTCGATGGTGCTGGCGGCGAGCGCCGGGAACACCTGCTCGTACTGGCGCCACTCCTCGCCCAGCGTCTTCTTCCAGTCGTTGTTGGCACGGATGCCGTAGCCGTAGCAGATGTGCACGGCCGTTGTGCAGTCCAGGCCGCGGGCGGCGCGCTCGAGCGCCTGCACGCCCCACGCCGCCGCGTCCTGCATGTACACGTTGAAGGCCGGTTCGTCGAACTGGATGATGTCGACGCCGTCGGCCTGCAGCGCCATCGCCTCCTGGTTCAGGAGCTCGGCGAATGCGAACGCGAGCTTCACGCGGTCGCCGTAGTAGCGGTCGGCCACCGTGTCGACCAGCGTCATCGGCCCCGGCAGCGTGAACTTGAGCTTGCGCCGTGTGTGGCCGCGCGCCAGCCGCGCCTCGAACGCATGCACGCGGCCGCGCAGGGACAGCGGCCCGACGACCTGCGGCACCTGCGCGTCGTAGCGGCCGCCCCGGATCGCGACGGTGACCTTGTTGTCGCGATCGATGCCTTCGACCTGCTCGAGGAAGCCGTGCACGAAGTGCTGGCGCGCCTGCTCGCCGTCGGTGACGATGTCGAGGCCCGCGTCTTCCTGCGCCTTGATCCACAGCAGCGTGGCGTCGGCCTGCGCTTCGCGCAGGGCTTCGCCCTCGGCACGCCAGCGGGGCCACAGCTTCCGGGGTTCGGCGAGCCACCCGGGCTTGGGCAGGCTGCCGGCAATCGAAGTGGGGAACATCGGCGGTCTCCTCGCTCGGGGGTATCGGGCGCATGATGGCTCATCCGTCCGGCGCGTGCCAGCCGTATGATCCCGCAAGCCGCCCGCCCGCCACCACCATGCCCGCCCTGCCCGATCCCCAGAAAGCCAAGCCCTGCGTGCTCGTCATCGACGACGACGAGGCGGTCGGCTGGGCCATCGCGCGCCGGCTCGGCTCCGACTTCCGCGTGGTGGCGGTGGGCGACCCCGCCGTCGCGGTGACGGTCGCGCTGCAGGAACGCCCCGGCATCATCCTGTGCGACATCAACATGCCGCGCATGCAGGGCGACGAGGTCGCCTTCGCGCTGTCGCAGGACCCGGGCACGGCCGACATCCCGCTGGTCTACCTGACGGCGCTGGTCTCGCCCGAGGAAGCGCCCGAACTGGCGGGCGTGTTCGGAGACCATCCCGCCATCAGCAAGAGCGCCAGCACCGAGGAACTGCGCGAGGTCATCACGTACTTCCTCGGCGTCGAAGACTAGGCGGCTACAGCGCGAATTCGCGCGCCAGCAGCTCGTACGAGCGCCGCTGCGCCTGCGGGTCCCGTGTCCAGGTGATGACGGCCACCTGCTCCACCTGCATCTCCTCCGCCAGCGCGCGCAGCTTGTCCGCCACCTGCGGCGCCGATCCCACCAAGGCCTTGCGCCGCATCTCGGCGAGGTAGCCCTCCTCCTGCGGGGAGCGCGGACGCTCCGCCTGCTCCGGCGGCAGCAGCGGACCGAAGCGGCCGATGTTGCGGTCGAGCCGCGTGCGCTCGCGGCTGGCGAACAGGCGCCACGCTTCCTCCTCGGTGTCGGCCGCCAGCGCCCAGACGCAGATCGCCGCGTCCGGCTGCGCGGTCCACCCCGGCTTGAAGGCGTGGCGGTACAAGGCCAGCGCTTCCTCGCAGGCCTCGTCGGCGATGAAGTGGGCGAAGGCGTAGGGCATGCCGAAATGCGCGGCGAGCTGCGCGCCGTAGCCGGAGCTGCCCAGCATCCACAACTGCGGCGCCGTGTCGGCGCGGGGGAAGGCCTGGACGCCGCGGCCCGGATGGCCCTCGGGGAACTCGAGCCCATTCACCCATGCGTGCAGCTCCATCACCTGCTGCGGGAACATGTCGCTCGCGCGCGGATCCGGGTTGAGCAGCCGCGCCGTGCGCTGGTCGCCGCCGCGCGCGGCCGACGCCGAGGTCGATGCGGCCGGGCGCCAGCGCGTCGAGCACGCGGAACTGCTCCGCCACCTTGTAGGCCGCGTAGTGCGGCAGCATCACGCCCGCGCTGCCGATGCGGATGCGCGAGGTGCGCGCCGCGATGGCGGCCATCAGCACCTCCGGCGCCGTGCCGACGATGGTGGGCAGGCTGTGGTGCTCGCTCAGCCAGAAGCGCTCGTAGCCCAGCGCCTCGCAATGCTCGGCCAGCGCCACGGTGTCGCGGATCGAATGGTCGTGCGGCACGCCGCTGCGCGCGACGGACTGGTCGAGGACGGAGAGGCGCAGGCGCTGGGTCATGCCGGCATTGTGCGGCAGGGATAATTCCCGCATGCCCGCCACAGAGTCTCCTTCCGCCCGCCCGCGCGTCCTCGTCATCGGCTGCGGCTTCGGCGGCCTGGAAGCCACGCGCGCCCTGCGCGACGCGCCCGTCGACATCACGCTGGTGGACCGCGCCAACCACCACCTGTTCCAGCCCTTGCTGTACCGGTGGCCACCGCCGGCCTCTCGGCGCCGGCCATCGCCGCGCCGGTGCGCTTCCTGTTCCGCGACCAGGCGAACGTCACCACGCTGCTCGGCGAGGTCACGGCGATCGACGCGGCCGCGCGCGCCGTGCAGCTCGAAGACGGAACGCGGCTGCCTTACGACCACCTGATCGTCGCGGCCGGCGCCACCCACAGCTACTTCGGCCGCGACGACTGGGCGCCGTTCGCGCCGGGCCTGAAGACGCTGGACGACGCTTTCGAGATCCGCCGCCGCATCCTGCTGGCCTTCGAAGCCGCCGAGCGCGAAAGCGACCCGGCGCGGCGCCAGCCCGGCTGACCTTCGTGGTGATCGGCGGCGGGCCGACCGGCGTGGAGATGGCCGGCACGCTGGCCGAAATCGCGCGGCACACGCTGCCCGGCGAATTCCGCCACTTCGACCCGAAGAACGCGCGCGTGCTGCTGGTGGAAGGCGGTCCGCGCGTGCTGCAGGCGATGCCCGAGAGCCTGAGCGGCAGCGCGCAGCGGCAACTGGAGCGACTGGGCGTCGAGGTGCGCGTGGCCTCGCGCGTCACCGCCATCGACGCCGAAGGGCTGCAGGTGCAGCCCGCGGAAGGCGAGGCCTACCGCATTCCCGCGCGCTGCGTGGTGTGGGCGGCCGGCGTGGCGGCGTCGCCGCTCGGCCGGCAGCTGGCGCAGGCCACCGGTGCCCGGTGGACCGCGCGGGCCGGGTGCAGGTGGAGCCGGACCCGGCCGTGCCGGGCCATCCCGAGATCACGGTGATCGGCGACCTGGCCGCGGCGATGAGCCACGCGCCGGGGCAGGAACCCCAGCCCGTGCCGGGCGTTTCACCGGCGGCCAAGCAGATGGGACGGCTGGCCGCCGCCAACCTGCAGCGCCGGCTGCGCGGCGAGCCGACGCAGCCCCTGCGCTACCGCGACTACGGCAACCTCGCGACCATCGGCCGCAATTCCGCGGTGGTGGACCTCACCTCCCCTTCGGCCCGGTCCGCTTCAGCGGCTACTGGGCGTGGCTGTTCTGGCTGTTCGCGCACGTGTACTTCCTGATCGGCTTCCGCAACCGGCTGGTGGTGCTGATCGACTGGGCCTCGGCCTACTGGAGCCGCCAGCGTTACGCGCGCGTGGTGACCGACATCGCGGCGCCCGTCCGCCGGGAGCCCTGACCATGCCCGTCCGCATCGTGCAGCTCGGAACCCCACGCGCCGCCGGCGAAGGCCTGCGCCTGGCACCGTGCGGCGGCCGCCGCGCGGCGTGCCGAAGGAAGAATTCGCCCGCCGCGACTTCTACGACGTGTGGCTGCCGAACCTCGCGCCCAGCGCGGAGCTGATGGCGCAAGGCCGGGCCGCGGAGAGCGAGGCCGAGTGGAAGGCTTTTCGCCGCGGGTACGAAAGCGAGATGAAGCAGCCCGACGCGGCCCACGTGCTGGACCTGCTGGCGGCGATGTCGCACCACGCCGCCTTCGCGGTGGGCTGCTATTGCGAGGACGAGCGTCGCTGCCACCGCTCGATCCTGCGCGAGCTGCTGGCGCAGCGCGGCGCCAGCATCGCCTAGCCTGTCAGATCCCCAGCAGCTTCTTGGCTTCGGCCAGTCCTTCATCGACGCGTCGTGCTTGCCCGCCTTGTGGTGGACTTCGCCGCTGGCGCGCAGCTTGGCGACCTTCTCCGAGACGTCCTTCGACATCGCGGGCTTGGTGCCCAGCTTGGCGTCGATCGCCTTCATCTCGTTCGGGCAGTTGTGGGCGAAGGCGGCGCCCGCGAGGGCGGCGCCGGCGAGCAGGACGAGGACGTTGCGCATGGAGCTCTCCTTGGAAAGCGTCCACGATAGCCTTGCGCCGCGCCGCTCGCCTGCGCGTTTACCCCGAAGGCTCTAGAGCGCCGGCTGCCGGAAGCGCTCCCACGCCTGCTTCGTCGGCGTGGTGCCGGCGCCCGGGAGCTGCGGCAGCCGGAAGACGCCGTCGACGACCTCGGCCGGATCGGTGAAGCAGTCCTTGATCCGGGGGATGTACTCCAGCACCGGCAGGCCGGATGCGCGTAGGCGAGGTGCACGTGGACTGGCTCATGTCGCCCGCATGCGGCGCCACCGGCAGCCGGTGCGCATGCGCCGCCTCGCACACGCGCAGCACCTCCGTGAGCCCGCCCATGCGCGTGACGTCCGGCTGCACCCAGTGCACCGCCTCCTGGTGGAAGAACTCGGCGAAAGCCTCCTGCGTGTACAGCTGCTCGCCGAGCGCCACCGGGATGCGCGTGGCGCGCGCCAGCTGCGCGTGGCCCTTGACGTCGTCGTACCAGAGCGGCTCCTCGAACCAGAACACGTCGAACGGTTCGGCGCCGCGGCAGAAGCGCAGGCAGGTGGCGAGGTCCCACTTGCCGTTGCCGTCGACGGCGAGCGTCACCTCCGGGCCGATCGCCTGCCGCACCGCTTCGAGCCGGCGCAGGTCGCGTTCGACGGTGGAGCCCACCTTGATCTTAATGCCGGTGAAGCCCCGGGCCACCGCGCGCTGCGCGCCCTGCACCAGCGCGTCGTCGGCGATGCTCAGCCAGCCGATGTCGGTGTTGTACGCGCGGACCTGCGGCCGCACCGCCGCCCAGCAGCTTCCACAACGGCTGCTCCAGCGCCTTGGCCTTGAGGTCCCACAAAGCGACGTCGATCGCCGCCTGCGAGAGGGTGGTGATGCCCGCGCGGCCGATCCATTGCAGCGCCGGGTTGCGCGCGAGCTTGTGCCACAGGCGCTGCACGTCGCGCGGGTCTTCGCCCACCAGCAGCGGGGCATGGCAGGTGGCGATGCAGCGGGTGATGAGCTGGTCGCCGGGCAGGTGCGCGTGCGTGCCGGTGAAGCCGTAGCCGCTCAGGCCGTCGTCGGTGGCTATGCGCGCGCCCACCACGCCCCAGTGCGTGATGCTGTGCGTACTGTCGGCGATCTGCGAACCGGTGACCGGGACGTGCAGGATGAAGGGTTCGACGGCTGTGATCTTCACTGGGGCTCCCGGATGCGGATACCGGACGCAGAGGACGCAAAGACTACGCAGAGGACGCGAAAAAATCCATTGAAGGATTCCCTGCACCATGGCCTACAACCGGTTGTGGATGGCCGTCGCCGCGATCGCCGCGTGGCCGGCGGCGACGGCGATCTGGTTCAAGTCGACAGCGACGTCGCCGGCGGCATAGAGGCCTTCCACCGAGGTCTGCTGGTGCGCGTCCACTTCGAGCTGGCCGTCGGGCTGGGCGCGCGCGCCGAGCGCGGTGGCGAGGTCGTGCTTGTGCGCGAGGCCCAGCGCCGGATAGAGCGTGTCGAACTCCAGCACCTGCCCGTTCTGCAGCGTCACGCGCACGCCGCAATCCGCGCCGCACGCGATCTGCCGCGGCGCGCTTTCGGCGATGCGCACGCCCGCCTCGCGCAACTGCGCCAGTCCGGCAGCGCGACGTCCTCCTGCGAAGCCATCGCCAGCCAGGGTGACCTCGTTGCCGAAGTTCGAGATGAAGAGCGACTCGCGCAGCCCGTGCGCGCCCTGCCCCAGAACCGCGACCTTCTTGCCCTGCGTCTCGAAACCGTCGCACACCGGGCAGAAGCGCACCTGCCCGGCGCGCAGGCCGCCGTCGAATCCTTCGACGTCCGGCACCACGTCGCGCGCGCCGGTCGCGAGCAGCGCGAAGCGCGCGCGCCAGCGGCGGCCGCCGGCTTCGGCGACGAAGCTGCCGTCCGCCTCCTTGCGCAGCGCCTCGACGTGCACGCGCTCGGTCGGCACCGCGTAGCGCCGCGCGTGTTCGCGCATGCGCTCCAGCAGGTCGGGCCCTTCGATGCCGTCCGGAAAACCGAGGACGTTGCGCGTGCGCGGGATCCACTTCAGCCGGCTCTCGTCGTCGTCGAGCACCAGCACGCGCCGGCGGTAACGCCCGAAGTAGACGGCCGCGGTCAGCCCGGCCGCGCCGCCGCCGATCACCAGGCAGTCGAGCAGGTCGTCGTTCATCCGGACCACGGCACCTGCTTCGTGACCATCAGCCAGAAGATCAGCAGGAAGGCCACGAAGGCCGCCGCCCCCAGCCGCACCCACCACAGGAACAGGCGCTGGTAGGCGGCCGTCAATGGCGTGCCGGCCGCGTCCGCCGCCACCGCCGTCGCGCATGCGGATCTGGATCCACAGCACCGGCAGCCAGCACGCGATGGCCAGCGCATAGAGCCCGAGCGACCACGCGACCCACGGGGTGGCCAGCGGCACGCCCATCAAGTGCACCAGCCACACGCCCGAAAGGGGCTGCACGATCGCGCTCGGCGTGGTCAGCAGCCAGTCGGCCACCACCACGTTGCGGGTGGCGCCGGCGATGCCGCCGACGTGGCCGCGCAGCGTGGCGGCAAACATGTGGAAGGCCGAGCCGATGCCCGCGCCGAACAGGATGGTGGACGACAGGATGTGCACCCACTTGAGCACCGGGTAGTCCATCAGCGGCTCCGCGGCGGCGCCGGCCGCTCCAGCGCCCACAGCAGGGCGATGGCGGCGGCGAGCGGCAGGTTCTTGGAGATCGGGCCGTACGGGTGCAGCCATTGCTCCGGCAGGAAGAACGTGATCAGCACGGTGTAGCCGCCCATCAGCGCGAGCTGCGACAGCCACACCCAGCGGCGCCAGCGCGGGGGCGCAGCCAGCGTGAGCACGCCCAGCGCCAGGTCGAGCAACGCCGCGCCGTACAAGGCCGGGTGGCGAGCGCACCGTGCAGCCCCACCCGCGCCAGGGGCGCGCGTAGCTGTCCTGCACGGGGTACAGGCCGAGCGAGACGATGCCGGTCCACAGCCACAGCAAGGCGACGGCGATGCGCAGCACCGGCAGCCAGAGGTCGAGCACGGCGGCGCGCCGCGCCGGCTCCGCCGCGTCGCGCGCGACGAACGCGCGCACCTCGCGCGGGGCATCCCCGAGCAGCCCGGGCAAGGCGTTGTCGTCGGTCGCGTTGCCCGCCAGCAGCATGTCGGCGGTCTCGGTGTCCAGCAGGCTGCCGGGCAGCTTGCCGGCCGGGCCGCGCCCATGCAGAACAGGCCGGTCGGCACCGGCACGACCCGCAGGGGACCCGGCTCGCCCGGGCTCTCGCGCAGGTCGGCGAGGTACTCCCGCAGCTGCAAGGGGCGCGCGCCCGCGAAGACGAAGGTGCGGACGTTCTCCGGCGGCGCTTCCACCAGCGCGACGATGCCCGCGATGACGTCGTCCACGTGCACCGGCTGCACCCGCATGCGCCCGCCCGCGGGCAGGGGGAGCAGCGGCGCCACGGCCATCTTGCCGAACAGCGCCGCGCTGCTGCCGCCCGGGCCGTACACCAGCGACGGCTGCACGATCGCGCCGCGCAGCGGCAGCGCGCGCAGCACGTCGTCGGCGGCCTGCTTGCTGCGGTGGTAGCGCGAGGTGGCGGAGGCATCGGCGCCGAGCGCGGACACCTGCACCACGCAGCGCACGCCCGCAGCTGCGCAGGCATGGAACAGTTCGGCGGGCGCGTCCGTGTGCAGCGCCTGGAAGGACTGACCCGGCTGCTCGCGGATGATGCCGACCGTGTTGACGACCGCGTCGATGCCGGCGAGCCGCGGCTGCCACCAGCCGCGCGTGGGCACCTGCGCGAAATCCGCCTGCACGGCATCGCCGCCGGCCGCCGGGGGCCGGCGCAGCACGCGGACCACCGTGTGCCCCTTGCGCAGCAGCGCATCGGCCACGGCGCGGCCGATGAACCCCGAGGCACCCGTCAGCAGCACACGCATGCGCGCAGTCTAGGCCAGCGCCCGCCCCGCGCGGGGCCGCGTTACCGTTTGAGAGCGCGCCGCCCGTGCGTCGCGGCGCCTGCCTACACTGGCGCATGACCACCGGAAACGCGCGCTCCACGAAGGCGCAGTCGCCGGCAGCATCGCCAGCGTGCTGTCCACCGGCTACCTGCTGTGGGCCGGGCGGCGGCATGGCGCGCCGGCGGCGCCGGTGAACGCCGTCAGCCACTGGGTGTTCGGCGACCCGGCGCTGCGCGAGGACGCGCCGAGCACGCGCTACACGCTCACGGGCGCACTGATCCACCATGGGGCGTCGGTGTTCTGGGGGTGCTGCACGCCAAGGCCTGGGGCTGCCGCGAGGAGGCGAAGCGCCCGGTGCCGGCGGTGACCGGCGCGCTGGTCGCGGCCGGCGTGGCGTGCTTCGTCGACTACCGCCTGACGCCGAAGCGCCTGTCGCCGGGCTTCGAGCACCGGCTGTCGACGCGCGAAATGGTGAACGAGTACGCCCGGGTGGCCGTAGGCCTGCCCGTCGGCAGCCTGCTGATGCGCCGGCGCCGGCGCCGGCGCCGGCGACCGGAGCAGCCTTAGGCGCTGGCGGCTTCCGCCTTGTCGCGCGCGCTGTCGAGCGCGGAGCTGACCGCGTCGCCCAGCGCGGCGATGTCGAAGGGCTTGCGCAGGATCTTCGGCTTGCCGGCGAGGCGCTCGACCACGGCCATGTCGGCATAGCCCGTCGCGAGGATCACCGGAATCTCGCCGACCATCTTGCGGCTTTCCGAGATCACTTCGGCGCCCGTCATGTCGGGCATCGCATAGTCGACCACCATCAGGTCGGGCTTGACCGTCGCCAGCGACTGCAGGGCCTCGGTGCCGTTGGCCGCCTCGGTCACCTTGTAGCCGATCAGGCTCAGGCACTCGACGATCACGCGGCGCACGTCGGGGTCGTCCTCGACCACCGAGGATGTGGCAGGCGCCCGCCAGCGGCGGCACCGCCGGCGCCTGGCGCGCCTGCACGGGTTCGTCGGCCTCTTCGTCCGCCTGCGGGAACAGGATCTCGACCGTCGTGCCCTGGCCCTCTTCGCTGCGCACCCGCGCGATGCCGCCGGACTGGCGCGCGAAGCCGTAGACCCGGCTCAGGCCGAGGCCCGTGCCGCTGCCGACCGGCTTGGTGGTGAAGAACGGGTCGAACACCTTCGGCAGCACGTTCGACGGGATGCCGCTGCCGGTGTCGGTGACGCAGACGACCACGTAGTCGCCGGCGGGCAGGTCGCGCTCGTCGCTGTCGAAGTAGCGCGTGCCGGTCGTGATCTTGAGGCCGCCGCCCTGCGGCATCGCGTCGCGCGAGTTCACGGCCGGTTCAGCACCGCCATTTCCATCTGCCCGGGGTCGACCACCACCATGGCGTCTTCCTCGCACAGGTCGAGCTCGACCTCGACGCCGGAGCCGACCGAGATGTCCAGCAGGTCCTTCATGCCCACCAGCAGCTTGTTGACGTGCGTCAGCTTGGGCAGCAGCGACTGGCTGCGCGCGAACGACAGCAGCTGGTTGGTCAGGCGCGCGCCGCGGCGGGCGGCGCTCTTGGCGCGGTCGACCACCGGCTTGACCTTCTCCTCCTTGGCGTAGAGGGAGACCAGCTCGAGGTTCATGTTGACCACGTGCAGCAGGTTGTTGAAGTCGTGCGCGATGCCGCCGGTCAGCCGGCCGATCGCTTCCATCTTCTGCACCTGCGTGAGCGCGGCCTGGCGCGCTCGCGCTCGTTGATCTCCTTCATCAGCCGGTCGTTGGCGCTCGCGAGTTCGCGCGTGCGCAGCAGGATGCGGCTTTCCAGTTCGCCGTTGAGGCGCTGCAGTTCCTGCCGGGTGCGGCTCAGTTCCTCGAGGTGTTCGCGCGCGGCGTACTGCCGGCGCCGCGCCCGCACCGCCGATTCGGCGGCGCTCGCCGGGTCTCGGCGTTGAGCGGCCGCTCCAGCAGCACCAGTTGCCCAGGCTGTGCAGCTTGCGGAAATCCTTGTCGGGCCGTCGCCCCTCGCGCTTGGTGGCCAGCACCACGAAGGGGAAGTCCGACCACGGCGGCTGGTCCTGCAGCCAGGCGGCCAGCTGCTCGTTGGCGATCAGGTCCGGAAGCGCTTCCTCGGTCACCACCACGCTCGCCGCGCCTTCGATCAAGGACGCCAGCAGGTGCCCGGGATCGGTGCAGACCAGGGGATTCGATGCCTTGCTGCGTGAGCACGCCCTGCACGACCGCGGCATCGCGGCCGCGGGGCGCATGGACCAGACCCGGAGTTCCATCACGCAGGCTCGATCTTCTGCTCGCCGAGCAGCGGGAAGGCGCCGTGGTAGGCCGTCACGCCGACCAGCACGCCACGGAAGTCGGTCAGTTCCTGCCCGACCTCGATGCCGCCGTCGCCCATGCGGAACTCTCGGATGGTCTGCTCGTGCGCATTGGTGCGGCTCTTGACCATCGACACCGCCTTGAGCAGCTTGCCGCGCGCCTCGAAGAAGCGGAACAGCAGGATGGCGTCGGCCGGGTAGCTCATGTCGACGTCGCTCTCGATGTCGCCCAGCAGCCCGTGCTGGCCGAGGATCAGGATGGTGACGACGTTGCGGCGGTTCAGGTACGACAGCAGCTCGTGCATCTGCAGCATGAGGTACTTGCTGCCCGGCATGGCCTGCAGGTAGGCGTTGAGGCTGTCGATGACGACGACCTGCGCCGCATCGTCCTCGACGGCGTGCCGCACCATGTGCGCGAACTCGCCGGCCGACACCTCGGCCGGGTCGAGCGCCACGATCTTGAGCTTGCCGTTCTTCAGGAAAGGCTCGACGTCGAGGCCGAGCGCGCGGGCCCGGATCACCAGCGTGGAGAGCCCTTCGTCGAACAGGTAGTAGGCGGCGCTTTCGCCGCGCCGCAGCGCGGCGACGGTGGCCGCGATGGCGGTGGTCGTCTTGCCGACGCCGGACGGGCCGGTGAACAGCATGTTGCTGCCGCGGGACAGGCCGCCGCCCATCAGCGAGTCGAGCTTGGCCACGCCGGTGCTCTTGACCGTCAGCGGGGCATCTTCGCCATGTTCCGACGCGACCAGCCGCGGGAACACCGACAGCCCGCCGGTGTCCAGCACGAAGTCGTGTTCGCCGCCGCGGAAGCGGATGCCGCGCATCTTCATGACGCGCAACCGCCGCCGCTCGGGCCCGTACTGGTCGACGGCCTGTTCCAGCGCGATCACGCCGTGCGCGATGCTGTGCAGCTGCTGGTCGGTGTCGCGGCTGGAGCGGTCGTCCAGCATCAGCACCGTGCAGTGGTGGTCGGAGAAGAATTTCTTGAGCGCCAGCACCGGCGGCGGTAACGCAGCGGGTCCTGCGCCAGCAGGCGCATTTCGGACAGGCTGTCGAACACGACACGCTGCGGCTGCAGGCGTTCGACGGCGGCGATGACGCCGCGCACCGTCTCGCCCAGTTCCACCTGCGAGGGGTGCAGGATCGACTGCTCCAGTTCGGGGCTCAGGCCTTCGCTGCTGACCAGCTCGAACAGCTCGATCCCGTCGAGGGACCAGCCGTGCGAGGCCGCCACCGTGCCGAGTTCGGCGGCGGTTTCCGACAAGGTGACATACAGCCCGCGCTCGTCGTTGCGCACGCCTTCCCGCAGGAAGTGCAACCCGAGCGTGGTCTTGCCCGATCCGGGGTCGCCCTCCACCAGGTACACGTGGTTCGTGGGCAGCCCGCCACCGAGAACGTCGTCGAGGCCGGGAACCCCGGTCGAGGCACGCTCCCGGTGCGGAAGGTTGGGAATAGGTGGGGTGCGTCTCATCCAGTGGAAACAGCCGCCAAGGCTTGCGGCTGCGCAGCAATCGTAACGGCTGCTGACAGGTGGTCCTGTAGGTTCATTCCGACAAGGGTGTGCGACCGCACCGTCAAGGCCGGATCACGCGCCTTCCTTCGCCTGCAGCAGGCGCCACATCACCTTGCCGCTGCCGCTCTTGGGCAGCGCGTCGGCGAATTCCACGATCCGCGGCACCTTGTAGACCGCCATGTGCTCGCGGCACCAGGCCACGATGTCCTGCTCGGTCACCTGCCCCCGATGGCTGGCGCGCAGCACGACCACCGCCTTGACGGTCTCGCCCCGGTAGCTGTCGTGGGCCGAGATCACGCAGGCTTCCCGGATCGCGGGGTGCCGGAACATCAGCGCCTCGACCTCCGCCGGCCACACCTTGAAGCCGGACGCATTGATCATGCGCTTGAGCCGGTCGGTCAGGAAGAAGTAGCCGTCGGCGTCGCAACGGCCGAGGTCGCCGGTGCGGAAGAACCGCTTGCCTTCGCGTTCGATGAAAGCCGCCGCCGTCGCCTCCGGCCGCTTCCAGTAGCCGTCGAACACCATCGGCCCGTGGACGATGATCTCGCCCTGTTCGCCGGCCGCCACCTCCTCCAGCGTCTCCGGGTCGATGACCCGCGCGTCGCAGCTCATGAACGGGACGCCCGGCACTGCTGCTTCGGCGCGTCCGGCGGGTTGCTGTGCGAAGGGGCGGCCGTCTCCGTCAGGCCGTAGCCTTCGACGTAGCGCAGGCCGAACTGTTCCAGCAGGCGCTGGGCCACGGCCTGCGGCATGGCGGCGCCGCCACCGCCGATGTACGCCAGGCTCGAGAGGTCGTAGTTGTCGAAGTTGGGACTGGCCAGCAGGTCGATCACCATCGTCGGGATGTTCGTCCACGTCGTCACGCCGTAGCTGGAGATCAGCCGGCCGGCCACCTCGCGGTCCCAGCGCGGCATCATGACCAGCGTCGCGCCTGCGTAGATGTTGGAGTGCATCAGGCTGACCATGCCCGTGATGTGGAACATCGGCACCACCAGCAGCGTGACGCTTTCGGCGGTGGCGTTGCCCCGTGGCGGCGCTGGCCATGGCGTTGTGCATGATGCTGCGGTGCGGGTGCATGCAGCCTTTCGGGTGGCCCGTGGTGCCGCTGGTGTAGGGCAGCACGGCCATGTCGGCGGGCCCGACTTCGAGGTCCGGCACGGGCAGTTCGTTGGCGAGCGCCTCGTTCCGTGCGAGCACCGCACCCGTCGCGAGTTGCGGCAGCGGATGCCGCGCCAGCAGCCAGTCGCGCCAGGCCGCGGGCATCGCCTGCGCCTCGGCGCCGTCGGCGTCGAACGCGTCCGTGAAATGCGTGACGACGAGGTGCGCGAGCCGCTGTTCGGGCGGCAGCTGGGCGTCGGCGGCGGCGATCTCGGCCGCCAGGTCGGCGGTGGTGATCGCCACCTTCGCGTCCGGATCGGTGATGTAGTGCTTGAGCTCCTCGGCCCGGTTCATCGGGTTGACCGGCACCACCACCGCGTTGGCGCGCAGGATCGCGAAATGCGCGATCAGCAGCTGCGGGCAGTTCTGCATGTCGAGCATGACGCGGTCGCCCTTGCGCACGCCCAGCGCGTGCAGGCGCGCGGCCGGCGCTCGGCCTGCCGCTGCACTTCGGCGTACGGGAACACGCGGCCGAAGAAGACGATGGCGGGCTTGGCCGGATAGCGGCGGGCGCTGGTGGCGAGGTTGTCCCAGAGCGAGGTGGCGGGAACGGTGAGCGCGTGCGGCAGGCGCGCGGGCCAGAACTTGTGGTGCGGACGGTCCATGAAGGCTTGTGACTCCTGAAGCGCGCAGGGTAGCCAGCCCGCGCGGCCGCGCCATCGGGGTAGGCACCAAGCCAGTCACCCGGGCGACCGCCGATATCATGCGCTGCAAACAACGGAGCCCGTGCATGAAAGTCCTGAAGGCCGCCGTCGCGGCGCTGTTCGCCGCCGCCAGCTTCGCCGCCAGCGCGGCCTATCCCGACAAGCCGATCCGGCTGGTGATCGGCTTTCCGGCCGGCGGCCCGCTCGACCAGCACGCGCGCCTGCTGGCCGACCGGCTGCAGGCCGTGCTGGGCCAGCCGCTCATCGTCGACTACAAGGCCGGCGCGGGCGGCACCGTCGGCGCGCAGGAGGTGATGAAGGCGGCGCCCGACGGCTACACGCTGATGCTGGCGAACACCGGCGTGATGGTGATCAATCCGGGGCTGTACACCAGGCTGCCGTACCAGACGCTGCGCGACTTCACGCCGATCGCGCGCACCGCGATGCAGCCGCTGGCCCTGCTGGTCGATCCGAAGCTGCCGGTGAACTCGCTCAAGGAATTCATCGACTACGCGCGCACGCGGCCCGGCCAGTGAACTACGGCTCCGCCGGCAACGGCGGCATCAGCCACCTGGTGCCGGAGATGTTCAAGAGCGCCACCGGGCTCTTCATGGTGCACATCCCCTACCGCGGCAGCGCCCCGGCCTTCACCGACCTGATGGGCGGGCAGGTGCAGTTCATGGCGGAGTCGATTCCGCAGGCTGCCGCGTACCACAAGCAGGGCAAGGTGAAGGCGCTGGCGGTCACCAGCCGGCAGCGCAACCCGGCGCTGCCCGACACGCCGACGGTGATCGAGAGCGGCCTGAAGGATTTCGAGGTGGTTGGCTTCTACGGCTTCCCGGCGCCGGCCAACCTGCCGCGCGACGTGACCGCGAAACTCAGCGACGCCTTCCGGCAGGTGCTGGCGCAACCGGAAGTGCGCAACCGTATGATCGCCCGGGGCGCCGACCCCGCTTTCCTCGGGAGCGAGGACTTCGGCAAGTTCCTGGCGGCGGAGATGCCGCGCTGGGCCGATGCGGTGAGGAAGTCGGGCGCCAAGCTCGACTGACGCGAGGAACACGATGAAAGCCTGTGCCCTGATCCCCGCGCGCTCCGGCTCGAAAGGCCTGCCGGACAAGAACATCCTGCCGATCGACGGCCATCCCCTCATCGCGTACTCGATCGCCTTCGGCAAGAAGCTGCCCATCGACCGCGTGCTGGTCTCGACCGACAGCCCCGTGTACCAGGAGATCGCCACCCGCTACGGCGCCGACTGCCCCTACATGCGCGGGCCGGCCGCGAGCCACGACACGGCGATGGAAGAGGACATCCCCGCCGACCTCGACGTGAACCTGCCCCTGCACGGCATCGACATCCCGGACGTGTGGATCTGGCTCAAGCCGACCTGCCCCTTCCGCGACCCCGCCGCCGTGATCCGTGCGCTGGAGATCCTCGACAAGCAGCCCGAGATCGACTCGGTGCGCATCGTCAGCGAGGCGGACGCGCGGATGCACAAGGTGAACGCCGACGGCTACCTCGAGCCGCTGCTGCCTTCGTGGGACCCGAAGCGTTCCAAGATGCGGCGCACCGAGTTCCCCAAGGTGTACCAGCCGTTCAACCTGGAAGTGTTCCGCCACGCCGGCTGGAAGCAGCGCGGCTCGCTCTTCATGGGGCACCGGATCAAGCCGATCGTGCAGCCGAAGATCACCGGGCTGGACGTCGACGACCGCGACAGCTTCGACATCATCAAGACGCTGATCGAGGCCAGGCCACGGCCCGAGCTGCTGTCGAAGCTGATCCACCTGTGAGCAGCGGGCGGCGGTTCCTCTTCTTCGTCAGCAGTTCGAACCAGTGCCGCATCACGGCGCCGGTCGCGCGCCGGCTGCAGGAACTGGGCTGCGAGGTCGCGTTCTTCGATCGTTTTCCCGGCGGCCACGAAGATCCGCGTGTCCCTTTGGCCGGCTTCGGCTTCCCCTGCCACGAGCTCGCGCAGGCAGCGGCAATGCTGTCGCCCGGCGACGTGCTGGTCACCGGCAACGCCAAGGGTCCGGCTGCATACCAGGAGATCGTGGAACGCGCACTGGCGTCGGGTTGCCCTTACGTCGGCGTGGTCGACGGTTGCCGCGCCGAGCGGCGCTACGGGGGCGTCCCGCTCGTGTTGGGCTGGGGGCCATCGAGCGTCGCGCGCTATCGCCAGCGTGTCGAGGTCGTGGGCTCGCCGGCGATCGAAGCCTGCTGGTCGGAGGCACCCGCGTTCGCGCAGCCGCCGTATGCCGTCGTTAACTACAAGTTCACTTCGGCCCGCAATCGCGGGGAGTACGCGGCGCCCGAAGCCCGGCTGCGCTGGCTGCGAGCGGTCGTGGCGGCATGTGCCGCCGCCGGCCTTGCCGTGCGCGTGAGCGGCCATCCGGCCAACCTGCCCGACGGCGTGCAGCCGGAGTTCTCCACCGCGCCCTTCGCCGCCCTGGTCCGCGGCGCCTCGCTGCTGGTCTCGCCGGTCAGCACCGTGCTGTTCCGTGCGATCGCCGCCGGCGTGCCGCTGGTGCTGGTGCCCGCCGGCGACGAGTCGCTCGGCGAATTCGAGGATCCGCTGGGGGCCTTCGAGATCGTGCGCGCGTTCGATGCGCTGGACGGCGCGGTCGCCCGCGCCATCGCCGACCCCGCGGCGTTTCGCGCCCGTTCGCGGCGCTTCTTCGAGACGCATGTGTCGATCGATGCGGGCCGCCCCGCGCTGGAGCGCATGGTGGCGGCCCTGCTGGCCCTGCCCTGAGCCTCAGGGCTGTTCGCGGTCGCGCGGCTGGAACATCGCCAGGTCGAGCGGCCAGTCGTTGCCCAGCCAGTAGGCGTGCTCCGTGTGGTCCTTGAGGTCGTCGCCGCTCAGGCCGTGCACGAACACGTCCAGTCGCCACGGTGCGCGTCGAGCCACGGCACGACCTCGTCGAACCGTTCCGCGGCAAACGCCAGCTGGCAGCTCCAGCGCGGATGCGGGCCGACGTTGCGCTCGTGCACGCGTCCCACCGCGATGCCGAAGCGGCGTCGTCCGCCTCTTCGCACAGGGCGCGCGCCTGCGCCACGCTGGCGTCGTCGAAATACACATGCGCGTGGTACGCGGGATGGACGTTGACGGGGCGGCGAGGCATGCGCGCATTGTGCGCCGCTACGCGGCCGCCAAGCCGTGCGGATGGCAGGCGCACGCCTCCCCATGCGCGGCCGACACCAGTTCGTCCAGGATGCCGCACGGGTGGCTGTCGTGGTCGGCGTCGCAGCGCAGCCGCAGTTCGGCCAGCTGCCGCTCCAGCGCGCGCAGGCTCTTCATGCGCGCCCGCACGCGCTTGAGCTGCGCGGCCACCACGTTCTCGGCCGTCGCGCCCGCGCCGGGCTGGCCGTCGACCACGTCGAGCAGGCTGCGCACGTCGGCCAGCGGCATGTCGAGCGCGCGGCAATGGCGGATGAACGCCAGCCGCTGCAGGTGCTGGCCTGCATAGTGCCGGTAGCCGTTGGACCCGCGCGCGGGTTCCGGCAGCAGGCCGGCCTTCTCGTAGTAGCGGATGGTCTCGACGTCGACGCCCGTCGCGCGGCTCAGGTCGCTGATCTTCATGCTTGCATGCTAGCCGCTTGACCCTCGGAGCCGCTCCCGGGTTTCCAATACCCCCATGCACAGTCATTCGCACGACCACCACGACCACGATCACGGCATGACGATGGAGAACGCGCCGCCCGGCTACCGCCGTGCGCTCTGGATCGCGCTCGCCGTCAACGCCGCGATGTTCCTGCTGGAGATCGGCGCCGGCGTCGCCTCGGGCTCCGTCTCGCTGCTGGCCGACGCCATCGACTTCCTCGGCGATGCCGCCAACTACGGCCTGTCGCTGGCGGTGCTGGCGATGGGCGTGGCGATGCGGGCGCGGACCGCGCTGGTCAAGGCAGCGTCGATGCTGCTGTTCGGTACGGTGGTGCTGGCGCGCGCGGGATGGGCGGCGTACTCGGGCGAGGCTCCGGAGGCGGTCACGATGGGCCTCGTCGGCCTGCTGGCGCTGGCCGCGAACGTCGGGGTGGGCGTGCTGCTCTACGCGTACCGCGAGGGCGACGCCAACATGCGCAGCGTCTGGCTGTGCACGCGCAACGACGCCATCGGCAACGTCGCGGTGCTGCTGGCGGCGCTGGGGGTGATGGGAACGGGGACGCGCTGGCCCGACCTCGCGGTGGCAGCGGTGATGGGAGGCCTGGCGGTCTCCGCCGGGCTCAGCGTCACGCGCCAGGCCCGGCAGGAACTGGCGCACGCGAAGCGCGGGTGACCCTTCCTCAACGGACTGGGCCGCGCATCGCGCGGCCCAGTCCCCCTTGTGGAGAGGATCCGGCTTTGCCGGTCCTCTCCACACCGATCAGCCACCCTGAAATCGCTCCAGCGATTTCGGGGTGAGCAACTCAGCGTCCGAAGATCTTGGCGAAGACGTAGCCGGTGAGGAAGGCGACGCCGAGGGCGGCCAGCGGGTTGGCGCGGACCTGGTCGCGGGCCATGTTGCCGTATTCGTCCGTCATGCCCATCACGCGCTCGCTGCTGGAGCCGAGCTTCTGTTCCAGCGTGTCGACGGCTTCGTGCAGGGTCTGGGCCACCTTGCGCACGCGGTTCACGTCGCCGTTGAGGCCGTTGCCGCCGCTCGTGCCCTGGCTCTGGTCGGCGCTGGTGGGGAAGGGGTTCTGGGACGTTTCGGTGTTCATGGGGGTCCTCTCTCGGGGCTCGTTACGATGAAGTCCGGCGCATGCCGGCGGAAGCGTCCACTGTAGGAAGCCCAGCCTTGGGGACATGTCGGAGAATGCGCCGCAGCCGGTGTAGGACGTTTCCCCGCTCCAGCCAGCCGGTACCGGAACTTCCGGACGTGCCACCGCTTCCAACCCCCTGCCCATGAGCCAAGACGCTTCCTTCCCCACCCGCCGCGGCGCGCTCGCCGTGCTCGCCGCCCTGCCCTTCGCGGCGCTCGCGCAAGGCCCCTCGAAGGTCCCGGTCGAAGTCTGGAAAGACCCCGACTGCGGCTGCTGCCAGGACTGGGTGAACCACCTGCAGGCCAACGGCTTCGCCGTGAAAGTGAACAGCGGCGGCAACGAGGCGATGCGCGCCCGCCTCGGCATCCCGAAGCAGCTCGGCTCCTGCCACACGGGCCTGGTCGGCGGCTATGCGGTCGAAGGCCACGTGCCCGCCGCCGACATCCGCCGGCTGCTCCAGAGCGTCCGCAGGCCCACGGCCTCGCCGTGCCCGGCATGCCGGTCGGCTCCCCGGCATGGACGGCCCCGCCTACGGCAACCGCCGCGATCCCTACGACGTGCTGCTGGTGCCCAAGGCGGGCGCGCCGCGCGTGTTCGCCTCGTACCCCAAGGCCTGACGCCCCCTTCGGCAAAGGGCTCGCGCGGATAATCCGCGCATGAGCAGCTCCTCCATCACCCGGTGGCCGGCATCGAGGTCGGCCACTTCACCGACGCCCGCAGGCCGACCGGCTGCACCGTGGTGCTGGCGCGCGGCAGCGCCGTCGCCGGCGTCGACGTCCGCGGGGCCGCGCCCGGCACCCGCGAGACCGACCTGCTGGCGCCCTCCAACGTGGTCGAACGCGTGCACGGCGTGCTGCTCTCCGGCGGCAGCGCCGGGGCCTCGACGCGGCCGGCGGCGTCATGCGCTGGCTCGACGAGCGCGGCGTCGGCATGCAGGTCGGCCCCGCGCGCCTGCCCATCGTGCCCGGCGCCGTGCTGTTCGACCTGCCGCTGGGGGATGCATCCATCCGCCCCGACGCGGCAGCCGGCTATGCGGCCTGCGAGGCCGCTTCGCGCAAGACGCCGGAAGAAGGCAACGTCGGCGCCGGCGCGGGCGCCGCGGTGGGCAAGATCTTCGGCATCCGCCGCGCCATGAAGGGCGGCATCGGCAGCGCCTCCGTCACGGTCGACGGCGTGACCGTCGGCGCGATCGTCGCGTGCAATGCGCTGGGCGACGTCGTCGACCCGGAAACGGGCCAGGTGATCGCGGGCGCGCGCAGCGACGACGGCCGCAGCCTGCTCGACACGCGCCGCGCCCTCTTGCGCGGCGTGCTGCCGCAGCCCATGCTCGCGGGCAGCAACACCACCATCGGCGTGATCGCCACCGACGCGATCATCACCAAGATGCAGGCCGGCCGGCTGGCCACGATGGGCCACGACGGATTGGCGCGCGCCATCAACCCGATCCACACGCTGTCCGACGGCGACGCGCTGTTCATGCTCGGCACCGGCGAGAGCGGCAAGACGCTGGGGATGATGACGCTCGGCACCATGGCCGCGGAAGCCTGCGCGCTGGCGGTGGTGCGCGCGATCCGCGCGGCCCGCAGCGTGACCGTCGGCGAGCTGCACCTGCCCTCGGCCTCGGAGCTCGGATGAAGCCGGTGCGCGTGTTGCGCTACACGCTGGTGTCCCTGCGCGACCTGCTGATCTCCGCCGGGCCGGTGGCCGTGCTGGCCGTCGCGCTGCTGGTGCTCGCGTACCTCTGGCTTGACCCCAATCCGCCCAAGCGCGTGACGCTCGCGACCGGCCCGGCGCAAAGCGCGTACGACGAGTTCGGCAAGCGTTACCGCCAGCGGCTGGAGGCGCACGGCATCGACGTCGTGCTGCTGCCCAGCGAAGGCTCGTCCGCCAACCTGGAGCTGCTGCGCACCGGCCGCGCCGACCTCGGCTTCGTGCAGGGCGGCAGCGGCGACCGCGCCGCCAACGAGGAAGCCGGCGTGCTCGCTCGGCAGCCTGTTCGTGGAGCCGGTGTGGCTGTTCTACCGCGAGGAAGCCGCCAAGGCGCTGCCCGGCGGCGTCATCTCCGGGCTCGCGCAGCTGCAGACGCTGCGGCTGAACGTCGGCACGACCGGCAGCGGCGTGCCGCACCTGATGGAAAGGCTGTTCGAGGCCAACAAGGTCGACCCCGCGGCGCTGAAGCTGTCGCGCCCGGAGCAGACGCCCGCCACCGTGGCCTTCCTCTCCGGCGAACTCGATGCGATCGTGTTCGCCTCGGCGCCCGAGTCGCTGATGGTGCAGATGCTGCTGATGACCCCCGGCGTGCGGCTGATGGACTTCGGCCAGAGCGAAGCGTACTCGCGCCGCTTCCCCTTCCTCACGCCGGTGGTGCTGCCGCGCGGCGTGGTCGACCTCTCCGGCGACCGGCCCGCGCAGGATGTGCGGCTGGTCGCGACGACCACGGCGCTGCTCACGCGTGAAGGCACGCACCCGGCACTGCTCCAGCTGTTCGCGCAGGCCGCGCGCGAGCTGCACGGGCCGGCCGGGTGGTTCAACCGCGCCGGCAGCTTCCCCACGATCGAACACAGCGAGTACCCGGTGTCGCCCGAAGCCGAGCGCGCCATCCGCAACGGGCGCCCGTTCCTGCAACGCTGGCTGCCGTTCTGGCTGGCCAACCCGGTGGAACGCATGTGGCTGGTGCTGGGCATCATCCTGGCGGTGCTGCTGCCGCTCTCGCGCATCGTGCCGCCGCTGTACCAGTTCCGCATCCGCTCGCGCGTGTTCCGCTGGTACGGGCAGCTGCGCGACATCGAGAACCGCCTGCACGAGGAGCCGGCGAGCGGCGCGGAGCTCGCGCGCGAGCTCGACGCGCTGGACGACAAGGTCGGCCGCATCAGCGTGCCGCTCGCGTATGCCGACGAACTCTATGCGCTGCGCAACAACATCGGCGTGGTGCGGCGCAAGGCGATCGAGGGCGCCTGAACACGGAGCGCAAAAGCAAAACGCCGGCATCTGCCGGCGTTCTCGTTTCTGGAGCGGTGGCTCAGTTCGACGCGGTCATCACGCGACCGCCGTTCATGCGGCCCTTCAGGTCGCGCAGCTGCGCCTCGAGCTCGGCGGCCTCGCGGGCGCCGAGGCGCGCGTTGGCGATGTGGCGGCGGGTCTCGACCGGCAGCTTGGCCGTGTTCTTGCCGTTCCGGCGTTGCGGCCCTTGGTGGACAGGTTGTAGTAGATCGAGACGCCCTCGCGCAGCTTCTGCGCGTGCTGCTCCGGCGTGAGCTTCAGGCCGGCGATGCGCTTGGCGCTCCACTTCGCGGCGTCCTTCAGGTGCATGGCGGCGGCGTGCACGGCCTCGACCGGGTCGGTGGGATCGGTCAGGCCGACGGCCTTGGCGGTGGCGGGCTCGAACTGCGCGATGCCCGGGTTGGGCGTGCCGTCCTTGCTGGAGCCCATGCGCGGAATCCGGTCGTTTCGGCATTGATGATGCCGTAGACGTCACGGTGGTTCAGGCCCACTTCCGCCAGGCCGGCGCGCTGGGCGGCGGACTGCGCGAGCAGGATGCGAGACTGCGCATCCGGGGTCTTGAGGATGTCGCCGCCATACCGCACCGGCAGCCAGTTCATCTTCTTGCGCAGCTGGTCGTAGTAGCCGTCCACCTTGAAGTTGAACGGGGCGGCCAGCTTGGCGCCCGTGCCGGGCGCGGCGGGGTGCGGCGCCAGCTGGGGCGCCGCATACGCGACTTCGCCGGATTGCGACCGCAGAGCCATCGTGTCGGAAGTGGTGGGCGAAACGGCGATGGAGCCGGTCAGGCCGATGCCCAACAGACCGGCCAGCATGACGACGTTGTGCACCGAGGTCACTTGGGATGCGATGCGCTGTTGCTTCATTTCTGTAGGGCCCTTTGCGATGCTTTATGCGAACAAGTCCTACAGAGCGGCGCGTGTCGGTGAAAGTTCAGCCCGTTACAGCGTCTTGTCCTACGCTTTTGTCGGACGCGGATGGCTCATGCGCCGGAAAGCCAGAGCCCGCGCGGCATTCAAGAAAACGGCAAGCTGGGCAGGCCCGGCAAATTAATTTCGCCGACGCCGGCAGCAACGGCCGAGGCGCCTTCCGGGCTCCGTGAATATTCACGTATACAAAATGGCAGAGCCTCGCCGGTGGGGTGTTGTTTGCACGCAGCATCTTCATTGCCGAGCCATTTGTATACGCGTATAACCCAGCCCGTGCCCACCTCCTCGCTCACCCAGACAACCTCTTCGGCAGTGATCCAGCTGCTGCGCCAGTCCCTCGACCGAGGGCGCTGGTCGCCCGGGAACCGCTGAGGCAGGAGGAGATCGCGGCCGAGCTCGGCGTCAGCCGCGTCCCGGTGCGCGAGGCCTTCTTCCAGTTGCAGGCCGAAGGGCTGGTGCAGGTCGTGCCGAACAAGGGCGTCTACGTCCGCTCGCTGAGCGCGGACAACCTGAGCGAACTGTTCAGGCTGCGCCGGCTGCTCGAAGCCGACGTGCTGGGCGACGCGGTGCCGCTGCACACCACGCTCACGCTGAACCGCATAGAAACCATCCGTGCCGCGCTCGACAAGGCGCGCACCGTCGGCGACTGGCTCGCCGGCGACCGCGAGTTCCACGAGGCGCTCTACGCGCCCGCCGAGCGCCCCGAAACGCTGGCCATCATCCGGCGGCTGCGCTTCATCGTCGACCGCTTCTACTTCTCGCGCCTCAAGCCCAGCACGCGCGCGCAGGGCTGGCACGAAGAACACCACGCGCTGATCCGCGCCGTGCGCAGGCGCGACGCGAAGGCCGCGGCAAAGCTGCTCTCCGCGCACCTCGAAGAGACCGAACGCAGCGCGCTGGCGGCGCTCGCCGCCGCCTGAAGGAGACACGCGTGGCCCTGCACGCCTGCAACGTGGAATGGCAACGGGGCGACCAGCCCTTCACCGACAACCGGTACAGCCGCGCGCACCGGTGGCGCTTCGACGGCGGCGCCGTGGTGGCGGCCTCGAGCTCGCCGCATTCGGTGCGCGTGCCCTTCTCCGATCCCGCCGCCGTCGATCCCGAAGAGGCGCTGCTGGCCGCCGTCTCCAGCTGCCACATGCTCTGGTTCCTCTCGCTCGCGGCGCAGGCCGGCCTGGTCGTCGATCGCTACGAAGACGCGGCGGAAGCGGTGCTCGGCGACATCGGCGGCGGCCGCCATGCAATCACGCGCGTGACGCTGCGGCCGCGGCTCACCTTCTCCGGCGCGCAACTGCCCGACGACGTGCAGGTGGAAGCACTGCACCACGCGGCGCACGAGCGCTGCGACATCGCCAACTCGATCCGCGCCGAAGTGCGCGTCGAAGGCAGCTGGCAGCCGGCAGCCTGAGATGCCGCGCAAGCCGCGCCTGCACTACCACGTGTATGTCGTGGAGCTGGCCGACGCCGTGTGGAACAACGCGCGCTTTCGCCGCTGCAATCCCGACTACCGCGTCGGCATGCCGTTCGTGTATGTCGGCATGACGGGCTTGGACCCCGACGTGCGCTTCGACAAGCACAAGGCTGGCATCCGTGCCAACAACTTCGTGCGCGACCACGGCGTGAAGCTGCGGCCCGACCTGTACGAGGTCTACAACCCGATGCCCTACCAGGCCGCCTGCGAGATGGAAGTGGAACTGGGGATCGCGCTGCGGGAGCGGGGCTACGGGGTGTGGCAGGCTTGAACGGGTATGCGGGGCGCATCGGCGTCGGGGGTCGGGAACCGGACGCAGAGGACGCGAAGGATACGCAGAGGACGCAAAAAGAAGACTTGAGATGGAAAGACACGCGTCGCTTTTCCTGATCCCTTTCGCGTCCTCTGCGTACCCTTTGCGTCCTCTGCGTCCGGATGTCCGTTCCGGTTCGCTTTGGGCGTGACTACTCCGCGTGGTACAGGCTGTTGCGCCACGCCTCGTGCGCCACCGCATCCAGCGCGCCATCGACCACCGCGCGCGTCGACACCAGCCGCAGCGCGCCTTCGGCCAGCATCTGCTGCAGGCGACGGCGCGTCATCGAGCGGCTCGCGCCGTCCGCGTGCGTGAACATGAACAGCAGGCCGTGCGGGCTGGCCCACGACAGCTGCCAGCGCGCCCATCCATCGCGCTCGCCGAGCAGCTCGACCCGGGCGCCGGGCTCCGGGTCGACCGGCGGCAAGGTGTCGGGCTCCCGGGGCGAGGCGCCGAAGGGCAGCACCTGCTCGGGCACGAATCCCGAGTCGTGCGCTTCGCTCGGCGCCAGCCACGTCGGCGAGCGCGCCGGCACCGGCGCCAGCGCCGGCAGCGCGGCGCCCATGCCCGACGCCAGCCCCACGGCCACGCCGCGCAGCTGGCGCAGCACGGCCTGCCAGCGCTGCGTCTCCGCCGGCGGATGGTCGATGCTGGCCAGGCCCGCGGCGATCGCTTCGTCCAGCATTTCGTGCTGCCCGCCGACGCGCGCCGCCAGCCCCGGCTGCACGCTCCACAGCAGCACCGGCACCACGGCCGCGTGGCCGCCGGGGTCTTCCTTGCCGCTCTCGTCCGTCAGGCGCGCCTGCGCCATCACCTGCGCCCACGGGCCGCACAGGAAGGCCAGCGCCTCGTCGGGCGCCGCCCGGCGTCGGGACGCTCGCGCACCTGCGCGGCGATGCGGTCGGCCAGCAGGTTGCGCTGCTCGGCCCGCAGCAGCGCGCGCACGGCCCGTTCGCGGCCGCGGCGGCCGCGCGGCTGCGCGTCGGACCACGATTCGCGCAGCGTGTCGAGCGCGATCTCGAAAGGCTGCGCCCCCGTGGCGCGCGTTTCCAGCAAGGCTTCCACCGCCTGCTGCAGGCCATCAATGAACTCGCGGAAGCCCGGCGCATCGGTCGCGCCCCAGCCGAGGCTGCGCTCGGTCACCTGTTCCAGCAGCTGCCGCGCGGGATGCGTGCGGTCGCTGAAGAAGCGCGGGTCTTCGAGCGCGAGCCGCAGCAGCGCGGGTTCGAGGTCGCGCACCGCCTCCTGCACCGGCGGCAGCAGGCGGATGTCGCCGGCGAGGTTCTCCACCATCAGGTGCACCACTTCCAGGCCCAGCGCCTGCGCCGGCCGCTTCGCCTCGCGCCGCAGCGCCTCGCGGAACAGCGCGCGGCTGTCCGACGGCCGGCCCGGCACCGCGGCCTGCCGTTGGCGCAATTGCTGCAGCACCGGTCGACCTTGCGCATGTCGTGCAGCACCTGCAAGGCGGCTGGCACGGTGTGCGCGAATTCGGTGTCGGGCGCGGCGGCCGGCGCGGCCGCGGCGGCCGCCGGCGGCGGCGGTTCGCCCGCCAGCAGCTTGCGCAGCTCGCGGATGGTCAGCTGGATGGCCTGGTCGGCCGGCTCCTGCACCGCCGGCGCCGGCGTGGGCGACGCCTGCACAGCGCCCGGCCCTGCGCCTGCAGCGCCGCCGTCCAGACCGCATAGCTGCGCGCGAGTTCGGGACCCATCGCGGGCGGCAGGTGGCGCAGCCAGCGGCGGCGCACGGAGGCGGAAACGGGGCTCTGGCGCGCCAGCCGGACCAGCGCGCGCACGTACACCTCGGGCCGCAGCGGATGCCGCTGGCCGGTGGCGCCGGCGAGCTGGGTGGCGCCCAGCAATGCCTCGAGCTCGGCGAGCGGGCGCTGGACGAGTTCCTGCAGCTTCTGCGCCGCCCGCACCAGTCGACGTTCTCCTGCAGCTGCTCGTCGCCCAGCAGCGGCAGCGCGTCGAAGCCCAGCGTGGAGGCGCGGTCGCCGGCGATGGCCCGGGCGAACTCGGCCAGCAAGGCGGTGGGAAAGGCTTCGGCCAGCGCGTGCTGCTGCTCGCGCAGCACGCCACCGCGTCGAGCAGCAGGTTGCGCTCGACCACGTCGGGCAGCCCCGCCGCGTGGCGCGGCAGGTCTTCGAGGGCACGCGCCAGCGTAGCCCGCATCAAGGCCGCGCCGTCGGCGGCGGCGTCCTTGACGCAGGCCCGGTAGGCGGCCCGGTAGGGAGATGGATGCATTGCGCCGCTCATGCGGCTGGACCCCTCTGCTTGCGGGCCCGTGGCGGCCCTTACTTCAGGGCTTTATAGCGCACCCGGTGCGGGCGTGCACCTTCTTCACCCGGGCGGCGCTTCTTGTCGGCCTCGTATTCCCGGTAGTTGCCGTCGAAGAACACCCACTGGCTGTCGCCTTCGGCGGCCGGGATGTGGGTGGCGATCCGGTCCAGAACCAGCGGTCGTGGGAGATCACCATCACGCTGCCGGCGAATTCCAGCAACGCGTCTTCGAGCGCCCGCAGGGTTTCGACGTCGAGGTCGTTCGACGGTTCGTCGAGCAGCAGCACGTTGTTGCCGCCCTGCAGCAGCGTCTTGGCCAGTGCAGCCGGCCGCGCTCGCCGCCCGACAGCATGCCGACCTTCTTCTGCTGGTCGCCGCCGTTGAAGTTGAAGCGGCCGCAGTAGGCGCGGCTGGCCATCGTGAACTTGCCGATGTTGATCATGTCGAGGCCGCCGGAGACGTCCTCCCACACGGTCTTGTCGTTGGCGAGTTCGTCGCGGTGCTGGTCGACGAAGGCCATCTTCACGGTCTTGCCGATCTTGACCGTGCCCGAGTCCGGCGTCTCCTTGCCGGCGATCATCTTGAACAGCGTCGACTTGCCGGCGCCGTTGGGGCCGATGATGCCGACGATGGCGCCCGCGGGCACCTTGAAGCTCAGGTTGTCGATCAGCAGGCGGTCGCCGAAGGACTTGCTGACGCCTTCGAACTCGATGACCTCGTGGCCCGTGCGCTCGCCCACCGGGATGAAGATCTCGTTGGTTTCATTGCGCTTCTGGTATTCGTAGTCGGAGAGCTCCTCGAAGCGCTGCAGGCGCGCCTTGCTCTTGGCCTGCCGGCCCTTCGGGTTGGAGCGCGCCCACTCCAGTTCCTTCTTCATGGCCTTGGTGCGGGCGTCCTCGGTGCGCTGTTCCTGCTCCAGCCGGGCTTCCTTCTGCTCCAGCCAGGTGGAGTAGTTGCCCTTGTACGGAATGCCGACGCCGCGGTCGAGTTCCGGGATCCATTCGGCGGCGTTGTCGAGGAAGTAGCGGTCGTGGGTGATGGCCACGACGGTGCCCGAGAAGCGCGCCAGAACTGCTCCAGCCAGTCGACCGATTCGGCGTCCGGGTGGTTGGTGGGCTCGTCGAGCAGCAGCATGTCGGGCTTGGACAGCAGCAGCTGGCACAGGGCCACGCGCCGCTTCTCGCCGCCCGACAGCTTCTCGATCACGGCGTCCCACGGCGGCAGGCGCAGTGCGTCGGCGGCGATTTCGAGCTGGTGTTCGCCGGCGTCGCCCTGCGCCGCGATGATGGCTTCGAGCTGGCCCTGTTCGGCCGCCAGCGCGTCGAAGTCGGCGTCGGGTTCGGCGTAGGCCGCGTACACCTCTTCCGTGCGCGCCTTGGCCTTCAGCACTTCCTCCATGCCGCCCTCGACCGCTTCGCGCACGGTCTGTTCGGGCCGCAGCCGCGGCTCCTGCGGCAGGTAGCCGATGCGCAGGCCGGGCATCGCGGTGGCTTCGCCTTCGTATTCCTTGTCGACGCCCGCCATGATCTTGAGCAGCGTCGACTTGCCGGAACCGTTGGTGCCCAGAACGCCGATCTTGGCGCCCGGGAAGAAAGACAGCGAAATGTCCTTCAGGATCTGCCGCTTCGGCGGCACGATCTTGCCGAGGCGGTTCATTGTGTACACGTATTGGGCCATCCCCCGATTATCCCGGAAGGGGGAAGCCACTGGCCGAAGCCGGGGTCAGAGGCTGTTCTTGAGGGCGGCCTGCGCCACCGGTCCAGCGCTTCGTCGACCACCGGGCGGTCGGCCACCACGCGCACCGGCCGGAGGCGCGCAGCTTGTCCAGCGTGCGGCGCGACATCGAATGCGCGGCGCCGCCCAGCGAAGTGAACATGAACAGCGTGGCGTGCGGGCTGCTCCGGTGAGCTCGGCGCGCACCCATTCGCCCTTGATCTGGATCTCGACCCGTGCCGATTCGCAGTTCGGCGTTGGCCGGCGCTTCGGCCGGCGGCGGCAGGAGCGGCTCGTCCCGGGCCACCGGCGCTTCGGCGGCGGGCTGGGCCGCGGCGGCGCTGCGCGCCTCCTCGGCTTCGCGCACCGCCTGCGCCGCCTCCTGCTGCGCCGCCTCGGGCGAAGCGACGTGCTCCGGCGCCAGGTCGGCGGCGGCGTCCTCGGGGAAGAAGCCGGACTCCTGCGCCTCGTTCTGGTCGAGCCACATCTGCACTTCGTCGTGCCCGCTGTCGCTGAACTGCGAAGGCTCGGCCCGGCGCGGCGTCGGCGGCTGCCTGTGCGCCGCTGTCGCGGCCGTCCCGGACGGCGGCGCGGTGCAGCGTGATCAGGTGGTCGAAGAAGCGCTGCGTCAGCTCCGGCGGGTAGCCGATGCGGTCGAGGCCGCCGCGCAGCCGCTGCAGCAGCGACGGGATCATCTGCACCAGCCGCCGCGCCCGGCCGCGCTGGGCCGAGGTCTTCTGCACGCTCCAGATCAGGTCGTCGACCAGCGCGCGGTAACCGTACGGGTCGGACGAGCCGTCGGCGCAACTGAGCTGCGCCTCGGCGACCACCTGCGCCCAAGCGCCCTTGAGGAAGTCGCCGATGAAGTCGGCCACCTCCAGCCCTTCGAGCATCTGGCCGAACTCGGCGGCGAGCTTCTGCGCCAGCAGGTTGCGCTGCTCGGCGTGCAGCAGCGCGCGTGCGGCCTCTTCGCGCTTCTGCCGCGCGCCCTCGGTCTGGCCCGCCCACTGCTCCTGCAGGTGGTCGAGCAGTTCGCCGAAGGTGTCGGCGTCGATGACCTTGCTGTCGAGCCACCGGGTGGCGTCCTCGACCGAGGCCAGGAAGCGCGGCCAGCCGGGATCGGCTTCGGAACTGAAGGCCAGGCTGCGCTGCGTGATCCGGTCCAGCATCTGCCGCGCCGGATGGTTGCGGTCGCTGAAGAAGCGGGAGTCGTTCTCGGTCAGCCGGTGCACGGCCGGCTCCATCAGCTTGAGCTGCCGCTTCAGCGCCGGCAGCAGGCGGCGGTCGTCGGCGAGGTTGTCGAACATCAGCCGCACGACCTCTTCGCCGAGCTGCTGGCCGATGCGGACGGGCGGCACGGCGGCCACGGCGGGCGGCTCGGCGAGCATGTCGACCGGCACCACCGGCGCCGGCGGCGGCTTGGCACGCTCTTCCAGCTTCTTGACCAGCTTCTCGGTGCCTCCCTTGAACTCCTGCAGCATCGACATCGACGCGGGCACGGTGTGCAGGAAATCGGGACGCTTGGGCTGGTCGAAATCGCCGGCAAGCAGCTTGCGCAGCTTGTCGAGCGTGAGCAGCGTCTTGGCGACGGTGTCGGTCACGGGCGCGATGCTGCCGCCGGTGCCCTTCTGGATGCGGCCGCCCAGCGGAACGGCGGGCTCGATGCCGGCCGAGCGCAGCCAGTCGGTCATCTCGCGGTAGAGCTTGCGCAAGCCCGCGCCCATCAGGCCGGCCGCCGGCGTGAGCAGGATCTCGCGCAGCTGCTGGTCGGGCACGTGCACGGCCAGCGTGGCCTGCAGCGCGCGCACGAAGACGTCGGGACGCACGGGGTTCAGCCCGGGCTGGATCGTCCGCCAGCCCAGCATCGTGCTGACCAGCGCGTCGAGGGCGGGCAGCGAGTCGTCGACGGCGAGCGCCACTTCCTGCTGCGCGCGCGCCAGTTCGATGCTCTGGTCGAGCTGGTCGTCGGCGAACAGCTGCAGGTCCCGGAAGCGCAGCGGCTCCGCCTGCGCCTGGTCCTTGCCGCCGCCTTCGTACACCAGCCGCGTGAGTTCGGCGGTGAAGGTGGCGGTGATCGGGCCGGCCTGCACCAGCATGTTGGAGATGAAGGCCTTGATCGGCGCGGCCTGGAAGGCGGACACGCGCCGCGAGCCGGAAGCGCTGGTGCCCACGTGCAGGCCGCTCAGCACTTCGATCATCAGCGGCTCCGACTGCTGGAGCATGGCGGCCAGGCAGTCGTTCAGGGACGGCTGCAGGGCGGTGGGGTCGTCCGCGACACCCACGCGAAGCTTCATCATCTTGGAGGCCATGTGCCCGCCGATTATCGGCCTGGCTGAGCCGCGCGGCCGCCTTGGCGGGGGCGCAGGCTGGGAATGCGTCACGCTCGGTGCGCCGAAGCAACGCCGAAACCGCATTCGTGCGACAATGGGCTCTCCCGTGGCCTTCAGTCGCCCGCGGGTCCAGCGTATCCGCTGGGGACGAAGCAGGCCTCGCGCCCGCCGGCTCCCATTCCCTGAACCTCATCTGCCAATGACTGGATCCGGCTTCTTTGCCCGGAACGGCCGATGCCCCCGCGCCCGGCAAGGCGCTTCTTTGCTCCTCATGAATTTTGACGAACTGAACCTCGCACCCGCCATCCTCAAGGCGGTCCACGAACAGGGCTACGAAACCCCCACCCCGATCCAGGCCCAGCGATCCCCGCCGTGCTCGAAGGCCACGACCTCCCGGCCGGCGCCCAGACCGGCACCGGCAAGACGGCGGCCTTCACGCTGCCGATGCTGCACAAGCTCACCAAGGGCCGGGCAAGACCAACAAGTTCGGCAAGGACGGCATCGCCGCCCCGGTGCTGACGCCCACGCGCGAACTCGCCGCGCAGGTCGAAGAGTCGATCCGCACCTACGGCAAGTACCTGAACCTCACGTCCACCGTGATCTTCGGCGGCGTGGGCATGAACCCCCAGATCGACCGCATCCGCAAGGGCGTCGACATCCTGGTGGCCACGCCCGGGCGCCTGCTCGACCTGCAGCAGCAGGGCAACCTCGACCTCTCCACCGTCGAGATCCTCGTGCTCGACGAAGCCGACCGCATGCTGGACATGGGCTTCCTGCCCGACGTCCGCAAGATCCTCGCGCTGGTGCCCAAGGACAAGCAGAGCCTGCTGTTCTCGGCCACCTTCAGCGACGAGATCCGCGACCGCCAACACGCTGCTGCGCAACCCGCAGAGCATCCGGTCACGCCGCGCAACACCACCGTGCAGCGCATCACGCAGGTGGTGCACCCGGTCGGCCGCGGCAAGAAGAAGGAACTGCTGGCCCACGTGATCCGGGAGCACAACTGGTCGCAGGTGCTGGTGTTCACGCGCACCAAGTTCGGCGCCAACAACGTCGCCGAATTCCTGACCAAGAAGGGCATCCAGGCGATGGCCCTGCACGGCAACAAGAGCCAGACGGCGCGCACGCAGGCGCTGGCCGGCTTCAAGAGCGGCGACATCCGCGCGCTGGTGGCGACGGACATCGCGGCCCGCGGCATCGACATCGACGAACTGCCGCACGTGGTGAACTACGAAATCCCGAACGTGCCGGAAGACTACGTGCACCGCATCGGCCGCACCGGCCGCGCGGGCAACAGCGGCGAAGCCGTCTCCCCGGTCTGCCTCGACGAGGAAGGCTTCATGGAGGAGATCGAGCGCTTCACCAAGCAGCAGATCCCGTCGGTGGTGGTCGAGGGCTTCGGCCCCGAACCCGGTGAAGTGGGCGAGCCCATCGCCATGGGCCGCCAGTGCTGTGGGGCGGCAAGGGCCGCCCGCCCAGCCGCGAAGTCATGAACGCCGCGGCCAAGGCGGCGCGCAGCGAGATGATGACGCGCATGCGCGAGAACAAGGGCAAGCAGGGCGGCGGCGGCCGCAACGGCGGCCAGCGCAGCGAAGGCACCGGCGAAGGCCAGGCCGCCCGCGGCAATGGCGGCGGCAACGGGGGCGGCCGCGGCCGCCAGCAGCAGCCGCAAGGCACGCCGGCGCAGGCCCGCGGCCCGCGTCCGCCCCAGAACGGCGGGCGCAATGGCCAGCAGGGCAACGGCGGCAACGGCCAGCCGCGCGCCCCGCGCCGCGACGACGAGCCGCGCCAGCCCCGCAGGGATGAGGATATGCAACCGCGCGAAGGCGCGCACAATAGCCGCAGCCCCTTCGTCGTGAGGGAACCCGTCCAACGCTCCACCGATGGCCAGCCCGATCCCCTCCGCACCAGTGTCGACAGCATGTCCAAGGGCGGACGACGCGGCGGCAATGGCGGCGGCGGCGGTGGCGGCCGGTCGAACCGCACTGGTGGCGGGGGCTACGGGGCTCGTGGGCCGGGAAATCCTGCAAGGACTTTTGGCCGATGACAGCGTGGTGGCGGTCCATGCGCTGGGCCGCCGCAACCCGGGGTGGCAACACCCCAAGCTGACCTTCCACACCGTCGATTTCTCGGCGCTGCCGGCCCTGCCGGCGGTGCACGAGGTCTACCCGCTCTCGGGACCACGATCAAGGTGGCGGGGAGCCAGTCGGCTTTCCGGGCCGTCGATTTCGACGCCAACCTGGGCGTGGCGGGGCGGCCCGCGCCGCCGGAGCGAAGCGGGTAGGACTGGTCAGCGCGATGGGCGCCAACTCGCGGTCGCCGCTTTTCTACAACCGCGTCAAGGGCGAGCTCGAAGAGGCATTGACCGGCCTGCGCTTCGCCACCATGGTGGTGGCGCGGCCCTCTTTCCCGGCCGGCGACCGCACCGCGCTCGGCCAGCCCGAGCGCAGCGGCGAGCACCGGCCTTGCGCGTCAGCAGCCTGCTGCGGCCCGTCATCCCGAAGTCGCTGCGATCGATCGCGGCCGCCGACGTCGCGCGCGCCCTGCTGCGCACGGTGCCGCATTCCACCGGCGACCAGCTGCTGCTGTCGGGAGAGATGCAGCCGGCCTCGCCGTGAGGGCGGTCGCGCCGCCCTGCGGGCTGGGTCAGCGCCCCGGGCGCGCCTCGAACAGCCGCTGCAGCAGGCAGAAGGCGAACAGCAGGCCGCCGATGGCGATGCGCGTCCACCACGAGCTCAGGCTGCCGTCGAACATGATGAGCGTCTGGATGATCCCCAGCATCAGCACGCCGAACAAGGTGCCGAACACGTAGCCGACGCCGCCGGACAGCAGCGTGCCGCCGATCACCACCGCCGCGATCGCATCGAGTTCCAGTCCCACCGCATGCAGCCCGTAGCCGGACAGCATGTAGAAGGTGAACACCACGCCGGCCAGCGCCGAACAGAAGCCGCTGAGCGCGTAGACGCCGACCAGCGTCGAGCGGACCGGCAGCCCCATCAGCACCGCCGATTGCTCGTTGCCCCCGATCGCGTAGACCGTGCGGCCGAACTGCGTCCAGTGCGCCAGCACGGCGCCGGCGAGGACCACCAGCAGTGCGATCACCGCGCTGATGGACAGCGACGCGTCCTCCCACAGCGCGATGCGCACCTGCGACACCGAAGCGTAGAACGGGTCGCCGATGCTGATGGAGTCGATGCTGATCAGGTAGCACAGCCCGCGCGCCAGGAACATGCCGGCGAGCGTGACGATGAAGGGCTGCAGCCGGAAGCGTTCGATCAGCACGCCCATCACCGTGCCGAAGGCGGTTCCCAGCACCAGCACCAGCGGGATCACGGCGAAGGGACTCCAGCCATGCCGCTCCACCGGGGATGCCGACACCATCGTGGTCAGCGCAATCACGGCGCCGACCGACAGGTCGATGCCGCCGGAAAGGATGACGAAGGTCAGCCCCACCGCTGCGATGCACAGGAAGGCATTGTCGATCAGCAGGTTCAGGAACACCTGCGCCGAGAAGAAGCCGGTGTAGGCCACCGAGCCCAGCGCGCACAAGGCGGCGAACAAGGCGATGGTGACCAGCACCGGCGCGTACTTGGGGTCGAAGCGGCGCTGTCGCACGGCCGGTGCGGTGGGCCGCGGCGCGTCGGCCAGCAGGCGCAGGTCCGCGCTCATCGCACCTCCTGCGCGCGCGGCATGGGCCGGCGCAGCCAGCCGGCGACGGTTTGGCGGAACTCGGCCGACTGCAGCAGCATCACCGCGAACACGACCGCCGCCTTCACCACCGGGTTGACTTCCGGCGGTACGCCCATCGAGTAGATCGCATAGGTCAGCGTCTGGATGATCAGCGCGCCGATCGCGCTGCCCACCAGGCTGAAGCGGCCTCCGGTCAGCGCCGTGCCGCCGAGCGTCACTGCGAGGATCGCGTCGAGCTCCATCAGCATGCCGGCGTTGTTGCCGTCGGCGCTCTTGACGGTGGAACTCACGATCAGGCCCGCCACGCCCGCGCACAGGCCGCAGAACGCATAGGCCCAGAAGACGATGCGCCGCGCCGGCAACCCCGCAAGGCGCGCAGCCGACGGGTTGATGCCGACGGCCTGGATGAACATGCCCAGCGCCGTGCGCCGGCACAGCAGCACGAGCGCCACGAGCACCGCGGCTGCGATCCAGAACGGCACCGGCAGGCCGGCCAGGTAGCCGTTGCCGATGGTGAAGTAAGGGCCGTAGTAGACCGTGATGATCTGGCCGTTGGTCACGAGCTGCGCGATGCCGCGGCCGGCCACCATCAGGATCAGCGTGGCGACGATCGGCTGCATGCCCACGCCGGCGACCAGCGCGCCGTTCCACGCGCCGCACAGCAAGGCGACGGCGAGCGCGCCCGCGATCGCGGCCCACATCGGGAAGCGGCTCACGTGGGTGGCGACGCCGTCCTGCACGACCAGCGAGCCGCCGATCATCCGGCCGCCGCGACCGCCGCAGCGATCGCGACGGTCGCGCCCACCGAAATGTCGATGCCGCGCGTCGCGATCACGAGCGTCATGCCCAGCGCCACGAGGGCCAGCGGCGCCGCGCTCTTGACGATGTCGACCAGGCTGCCGTACAGGTGGCCGTCGCGCCACTCGACGTGCAGGAAGCTGGGGTTGAACGCCGCATTGACCGCAAGCAACAGCAGCAGCGTGACGAGCGGCCAGAACAGGCGATGACGCCAGGCAAATGCCATCAATGCTCCTGCGCGATCAGGTGGTAGACGTCCTGCTCGCCGCTGCCGGCCGGCAGCTCGCCGACCTTGCAGCGATCGCGCAGCACCGCGATGCGATGGGACACGCGCACCACCTCCTCGATTTCCGACGAGATGAACAGCACGGCCATTCCTTGCGCCGCCAGCCGGCCGATCTCGTCCATGATCTCCTGCTTGGCGGCCACGTCGATGCCGCGGGTCGGCTCGTCCAGATCAGCAGGCGCGGCTCGGTCGCCAGCCAGCGCGCGAGCAAGGCCTTCTGCTGGTTGCCGCCCGAGAGCAGCCCGATCGGCGTGTCGAGGTCGGCCGTCTTGATGCCGAGCGCGCGCACGAAGCCCTCGGCCAGCCGCAGCTGCTCCTGCTCCGGCAACTGGTTCCACATGCCGCGCCGGCCCTGCAGCGCCAGCACGATGTTGTCGCGCACCGAAAGCTCGCCGACGATGCCATCGGTCTTGCGGTCCTCGGGCATCAGCGCCATGCCGAGTTCCACCGCCGCGGCCGGCGTGTCGACATTGCGCGGCTCGCCCTGCATCCGCAGTTCGCCGGTGTCGGCGCGGTGCAGGCCGAACACCAGCTGCGCCAGCTCGGTGCGGCCCGAACCCAACAGGCCGGCGAGGCCGACGATCTCGCCGGCCCGCACCGACAGGTCGGTCGCTTGCAGCACGCTGCGCCGGCCCAGCCCGCGCAGCTCCAGCAGCGGCGCCTCCGCCTCGGCGTGCACGCCCGGCGCGGGCTCCGGCTGCCGCCGGGCCGCCAGTTCACGGCCGACCATCGCGGCGATCAGTGCCGGCGCCGGCAAGGCGGCGACCGCGTATTCACCGACCAGCGCGCCGTTGCGCAGCACGGTGATGCGGTCGGCGACGGCATACACCGGTCGAGGAAATGGGTGACGAACAGGATCGCGAGGCCTTCGGCGCGCAGCTGCCGCAGCACGCCGAACAGGCGCTGCACCTCGTCGGCGTCGAGGCTCGAGGTGGGCTCGTCCAGCACCAGCACGCGCGCCGACACGCCCAGCGCCCGCGCGATCGCCACCATCTGCTGCACCGCCACCGGGTAGCTGGCGAGCAGTTGCGTGACGTCGATGTCGAGGTTCAGGCGGGCCAGCAGCGCGCGCGCCTGGACGTTCATCGCCTGCCAATCGATCGCGCCGAAACGGCGCGGGTAGCGGCCGGCGAAGATGTTCTCCGCCACCGACAGGTTGGAGCACAGGTTCACCTCCCGGTAGACCGTGCTGATGCCCAGCCGCTGCGCCTCCAGCGGCGAGCGGGGCCGCACCACGCGGCCCTCCAGCGTGACGGTGCCGGCATCGGCCGGGTAGACGCCGGTGAGCACCTTGATCAACGTCGACTTGCCGGCGCCGTTCTGCCCCATCAGGGCATGGACTTCGCCGGGGAAGAGGCGCAGGCCGACATCGGCGAGCGCGCGCACGCCGAGGAACTGCTTGCCGATGCCGGCGAGCTCCAGCACCGGCACCGGCCCTTGCGCGCCCGCCTGCGTCATCCGGTGCGTCCTCAGTACTTGCGCTTCGGGAATTCGGCAGCGGCGGTTTCCATCGGGAACACGCCCTCTTCCGTCACGATGCGCTTGGGCAGCTTCTTGCCCGCGACGACGTCCTTCACCGCCGTCATCAGCTGCGGGCCGAGCAGCGGGCTGCATTCCACCGACACGTTCAGCTTGCCGGCCATCATCGCCTCGAAGGCGCCCTTGACCGCGTCGATCGAGATGATGGTGATGTCCTTGGCCGGCTTCAGGCCCGCTTCCTCGATCGCCTGGATCGCGCCGATGGCCATGTCGTCGTTGTGCGCGTAGAGCACGTGGATGTTCTTGGCGTCGGCCTTCAGGAAGGCCTGCATCACTTCCTTGCCCTTGGCGCGCGTGAAGTCGCCGGTCTGCGAGCGCACGATCTTGAACTTGGGCTGGCCCTTGATGACTTCCTCGAAGCCCTTCTTGCGGTCGATCGCCGGCGCCGAGCCGACCGTGCCCTGCAGCTCCACGATGTTGACCGGTCCCGCCGCGGCCTTCTTGTTCTCCACCAGCCAGCGGCCCGCCTTGCGGCCTTCTTCCGGAAGTCGGAGCCCATGAAGCTGACCCACAGCGAGTCGTCCTTCACGTTGACCGCGCGATCGGTCAGGATCACCGGGATCTTCGCGGCCTTGGCTTCGCGCAGCACGGTCTCGAAGCCGCTTTCCACGACCGGCGAGAAGGCGATCACGTCGACCTTCTGCGCGATGAAGGAGCGGATCGCCTTGATCTGGTTCTCCTGCTTCTGCTGGGCGTCGGCGAACTTCAGCTCGATGCCGGCGTCCTTGGCGGCCTGCTTGATCGACTCGGTGTTGGCGGTGCGCCATTCGCTTTCGGCGCCGATCTGGCTGAAGCCCAGCACGATCTTCTTCTGCGCCAGCGCGGACAGCGGAAGCCCGGCGGCCAAGGCCGGGGCGGCGGTGCCCTGCAGGGCGTTGCGGCGATTCATCATGGTTGTCGTCTCCTTCGTGGTTGCGGGTGGGAAATGGGCGCGGAGGCTGCGTTCCAGTCACCTGCCCCAGCGCAGGACCGGGGGTCCAGCCGCTTTGCGGTCGCGATCAGCCCGGCGCGCACGGCCGGATGCATCGCCGGGAAAGGATGGCGCGGCGCCTCGCAGGCAATGACGCCGCCTTCCTTCATCAGCGCCTTGGCCGTGAGGATGCCGCCCTGCCGGTTTTCGTAGTTGATCAGAGGCAGCCAGCGCGCATACGCATCGAAGGCTGCCTCACGGTTCCCCGCGCGCCAGGCGTCCATCACCTGCCGGATGCCGTCCGGGTAGCCGCCGCCGGTCATGGAACCGGTGGCGCCGGCCTCCGTGTCGGGCAGCAGCGTGATCGCCTCCTCGCCGTCCCACGGACCTTCGACGGCGTCGCCGCCCGCGCGCAGCAGCTCGCGCAGCTTGCTGGCCGCGCCGGCGGTCTCGATCTTGAAATAGCAGACCTGTTCGATCTCGCGCGCCATGCGCGCGAGCAGCGCGGCCGGCAGCACGGTGCCGCTGACCGGCGCGTCCTGCACCATGATCGGGATATCGATCGCATCCGAAAGCGAAGCGAAGAACTCGAACAGTTGCGGCTCGGGCACCCGCAGCGTGGCGCCGTGGTAAGGCGGCATCACCATCACCATGGCCGCGCCCTCTTCCTGCGCGCGGCGGCTGCGCTCGGCGCAGACGCGGGTGCCGAAGTGGGTCGTGGTCACGATCACCGGCACCCGGCCGTCCACGTGCCGCAGGATGGCGCGGGTGAGGACCTCGCGCTCCTCGTCGGCCAGCACGAACTGCTCGGAGAAATTGGCCAGGATGCACAGGCCGTCGGAGCCGGCATCGATCATGAAGTCGACGCAGCGCTTCTGGCTGTCCAGGTCCAGCGCGCCGTCTTCGGTGAAGGTGGTGGGGACGACGGGAAAGACGCCCCGGTAGCGGGGAGCGGTCATGCAGGTGTCTCCGTGCGGAAGCGCGATTCGGGCAGGCCCTGCCGGCGCGCCGGCAGAGTGAACAGGCCGCCGGCGTCGGGCTGGTCGCGCAAGGCTTGCTCGTCCAGCCCGATGCGCGCCGAAGTGACGTAGAGGGTCGATAGCGCGGGACCACCGAAGGCGGGGCAGGTCGGCCGCGTCACCGGCAACGGCAGGCGATCGGTCCGCGCGCCGGCGGCGTCGTAGCGCACCACGCAGCCGCCCTCCCATTGCGCGTTCCACAGGCCGCCGTCGGCGTCGATGCAGGAACCGTCGGGAAAGCCTTCGTCGGCAGGCAGGCGCACGAACACGCGCGGCGTGCCCAGGCTGCCGTCGGCGCCGTAGTCGACCGACCAGATGGTGCGCGCCGGCGAGTCGGCGAAGTACAGGGTGGCGCCGTCCGGGCTGAAGGCGATGCTGTTGGCCACGGCCACCGGCGGCAACGGCAAGCGCTCGACCCGCAGGTCGGCATGCACGCGGTACATGCCGCCGATCGCCGCTTCGGCGGGATTGAACATGCCGAACACGAAGCGGCCCCCGCGGTCGCAACGGCCGTCGTTGATGCGGGTCGTGGGTTGGTCCGGCTCCACCGGGATGACTGGTGAGAGCGCCTCGGTCTCCGGTCGAACAGTGCGATGCCGTGAGCGAGCCCGAGCAGCAAGCGCGTGCCGTCCTCGCAGAAGGCGAAGCTGCCGATGCGGTCGGGGAGCGTCCACGCGCGGACGGTCCCGCCGGCCTGCAAGCGGCTGAGGGTGCGGCCCTCGATGTCGGTCCAGTACAGCGCGCCGGTCCGCTCGCACCACAGCGGGCACTCACCCGGCGGTTGCGCGCGGCGACGGCGAGCCTTGCCTCGCTCACACCCAGCCCCCGTCCACCACGAAGTCCTGCGCGGTGCACATCGCGCTGTCGTCGGCGGCGAGGAACAGCGCCATGCGGGCAATGTGGTCCGGGCGCAGCTCGCCGCGCAGGCACTGCCCGCGGGCGATGTCGGCGCGGCCTTCGTCGGTGAGCCACAGCTTCACCTGCCGCTCGGTCATCACCCAGCCCGGCACCAGCGTATTGACGCGGATGTCGTACGGCCCGAAGTCGCGCGCCAGGCTGCGCGTGAGGCCCTGCACCGCCGCCTTGGCCGTGGTGTAGACCGGCATGCCGCCCTGCTTGAGCATCCAGCTGACGGAGCCGAAGTTCACGATCGAGCCACCGCCGCTGCGCTTCATGTCGGCCGCGACGTTCTTCGCCGCGAAGAACTGGTGCCGCAGGTTCACGGCCATGCCCGCATCCCACGATGCCGGCGTCGTGTCCTCGATGCGATGGCGCTGGTCGTTCGCCGCGTTGTTCAACAGCACGCGGATGGGCCCGAAGCGTTCGCGCACCACGCCGATCGCTGCATCGAGCGCGGCGATGTCCGTGAGGTCCGCGGCGACGAACAAGGGGGCGTGGGCACTGCCGGCAAGCCGCCGCGCCAGCGCCTCGCCTGCCTCGCGCGCCACGTCGATGAAGCCCACCTTGGCCCCCTGCTCCGCGAACCGTTCGACCATGCATTCGCCGATGCCGGAGGCGCCACCGGTGATCAGCACGGTGCGGTCCACGAGGCTCGGGTAGCTGGCGAAGTCGGGCATGGGGTGGGGTCGGCGGGAGAAGCGGCGATTATCTAGTCGGACTAATTTTGCGAATAGTCCGCTGATGTAGGGGTTTTCCCTGTGCTTTCCAGCATTTTTAGTCTGACTATATTTCGCTTCCCCGCCAGAACAAGCGAGACCCCGCCGATGTCGAAACCGCCCGTCAAGCTCCGCTCCGCCGCCTGGTTCGGCGGCGCCGACAAGAACGGCTTCATGCATCGCAGCTGGATGAAGAACCGGGGCATCCCGGACCACGCCTTCGAGGGCAAGCCGGTGATCGGCATCTGCAACACCGGTCGGAACTGACCCCCTGCAATGCGCACTTCCGCAAGCTGGCCGAGCACGTTCGCCGGGGCGTCATCGAAGCCGGCGGCTTCCCGCTGGAGTTCCCGGTGTTCTCCAACGGCGAATCGAACCTGCGGCCCACCGCCATGTTCACGCGCAACCTCGCGAGCATGGACGTGGAGGAATCGATCCGCGGCAACCCGATCGACGGCGTGGTGCTGCTGGTCGGCTGCGACAAGACCACGCCGGCGCTGCTGATGGGCGCCGCCAGCTGCGACGTGCCGGCCATCGCCGTCAGCGGCGGGCCCATGCTCAATGGCAAGCACCACGGGCGCGACATCGGCTCCGGCACGGTGGTGTGGCAACTGTCCGAACAGGTCAAGGCCGGCACCATCACGCTGCACGACTTCATGTCGGCCGAGGCGGGCATGTCGCGGTCGGCCGGAAGCTGCAACACGATGGGCACCGCGTCCACCATGGCCTGCATGGCCGAGGCCCCGGGCGTCACGCTGCCGCACAACGCGGCGATCCCGGCCGTCGACGCGCGCCGCTACGTGCTGGCCCACATGAGCGGCATGCGCATCGTGGAGATGGTGCGCGAGGACCTGAAGCTGTCGAAGCTGCTGACGCGCCAGGCCTTCGAGAACGCGATCCGCACCATCGCCGCCATCGGCGGCAGCACCAACGCGGTGATCCACCTGAAGGCGATCGCCGGGCGGATCGGCGTAGCCCCGAGCTGGATGACTGGACCGCCGTCGGCCGGGGCACGCCGACGCTGGTGGACCTGCAGCCCTCGGGCCGCTTCCTGATGGAAGATTTCTACTACGCCGGCGGATTGCCGGCCGTGCTGCGGCGGCTGGGCGAAGCGGGCCGCCTGCCGCATCCCGATGCGCTGACCGCCAACGGCGCGACGTTGTGGGACAACGTGAAGGACGCGCCTTCCTACAACCCCGAAGTGATCCGCGACTGGGACCGGCCGCTGGTGGCCGACGGCAGCATCCGCATCCTGCGCGGCAACCTGGCGCCACGCGGCGCCGTGCTCAAGCCTTCGGCCGCCACGGCGCGCCTGCTCCGGCACCGCGGACGCGCCGTGGTGTTCGAAGACCTCGACGACTACAAGGCGCGCATCGCCGACCCCGAACTCGAAGTGACCGCGGACTCGGTGCTGGTGCTGAAGAACTGCGGACCGCGCGGCTATCCCGGCATGGCCGAGGTCGGCAACATGGGACTGCCGCCCAAGCTGCTGGCCCGGGGCGTGACCGACATGGTCCGCATCTCGGACGCGCGCATGAGCGGCACCGCGTACGGCACGGTGGTGCTGCACGTGGCCCCCGAAGCGCGCGCCGGCGGGCCGCTGGCCGTGGTGCGCGAGGGCGACTGGATCGAGCTCGACGCCGAGACCGGCCGGCTGCACCTCGACGTGGGCGACGCCGAACTGGCGGACCGCCTCGCCACGTGGGCATCGCAGCAGCAGCCCGATCCGGCGGACGGCTCCGGCTACCGCAAGCTGTATGTGGAGCACGTCTTGCAGGCCGACCTAGGCTGCGACTTCGACTTCCCGGTCGGCGGCCGCGGCGCCGGCGTCCCCCGGCATTCCCACTGAGTTCCCACCGAGCGACACCACCCCAAGGAGAGACACCATGAAACGCCTGCACTTCATCATCGGCAGCCTGGCGCTGGGCGCCGCACTGACCGGACTCGCGCCGGCAGCGCTGGCGCAGGGCAAGGGCACCATCGGCATCTCGATGCCGACCAAGTCCTCCGCGCGCTGGATCGACGACGGCAACAACATGGTCAAGGTGCTCAAGGAGCGCGGCTACCAGACCGACCTGCAGTACGCCGACGACGACATCCCCAACCAGCTGGCCCGTGTGGAGAACATGATCACCAAGGGCGTCAAGGTGCTGGTGATCGCCGCCATCGACGGCACCACCCTGTCGAACGCGCTGCAGAAGGCCGGCGACAAGGGCATCAAGGTCATCGCCTACGACCGCCTGATCCGCGGCTCGAAGAACGTGGACTACTACGCCACCTTCGACAACTTCCGTGTCGGCGTGCTGCAGGCGACCTCGATCGTCGACAAGCTGGGACTGAAGCAGGGCAAGGGCCCGTTCAACATCGAGCTGTTCGGCGGCTCGCCCGACGACAACAACGCCTTCTTCTTCTACGACGGCGCGATGTCGGTGCTCAAGCCCTACATCGACAGCGGCAAGCTGGTGGTGCGCAGCAAGCAGATGGGCATGGACAAGGTGGGCACGCTGCGCTGGGACGGCGCGGTGGCGCAGGCGCGCATGGACAACCTGCTGTCGGCCTTCTACGGCAAGGACAAGGTGCACGCCGTGCTGTCGCCCTACGACGGCCTGTCGATCGGCATCCTGTCGTCGCTCAAGGGCGTGGGCTACTGCGGCGGCGGCCAGCCCTGCCCGGTGGTGAGCGGGCAGGACGCCGAAGTGCCTTCGATCAAGTCGATCGTGCGCGGCGAGCAGTCGTCCACCGTCTTCAAGGACACGCGCGACCTCGCCAAGGTGGCGGCCAACATGGTCGATGCGGTGATTTCCGGCAAGGCGCCCGAGATCAACGACACCAAGACCTACAACAACGGCGTCAAGGTGGTTCCCTCCTACCTGCTCAAGCCGGTCAGCGTGGACGCCGGCAACTGGAAGCAGGTGCTGGTGGGCAGCGGCTACTACAAAGAGGCCCAGCTCAAGTGAGCCCCCGGAGCGTACCGACCGGGGAAATGATCCCGGAGATGCGCAACATCACCAAGGCCTTCCCCGGCGTGGTGGCGCTCAAGGACGTGAACCCGGGCGTGCGCGCCGGCGAGATCCATGCCGTGGTGGGCGAGAACGGCGCGGGCAAGTCGACCCTGATGAAGGTGCTGAGCGGCGTCTACCCGCACGGCACCTTCGACGGCGAGATCCTGTTCGAAGGGCAGCCGCGCCAGTTCCGCGACACCGCGGGCAGCGAGGCGCTGGGCATCAGCATCATCCACCAGAACTCGCGCTGGTGCCGCTGCTGTCGATCGCCGAGAACATCTTCCTGGGCAAGGAGCCGGCGCGGCTCGGCGTGGTCGACCGCCATGCGGCCCACGTGCGCACGCGCGAGCTGCTGGCCACCGTGGGCCTGGACGAATCGCCGGCCACGCTGGTGGACGATCTGGGCGTCGGCAAGCAGCAGCTGGTGGAGATCGCCAAGGCCCTGTCGCGGCAGGTCAGGCTGCTGATCCCGGACGAACCCACCGCGAGCCTGAACGAGACCGACAGCGAGGCGCTGCTGCAACTGCTGCTCGGGCTGCGGGAGCACGGCGTGACCAGCATCCTGATCTCGCACAAGCTCAACGAGATCGAGAAGGTGGCCGACACCATCACGGTGCTGCGCGATGGCAGCACGGTGCAGACGCTCGACTGCCGCGGGCAGCCGGCCAACCAGGACGTGGTCATCCGCCACATGGTCGGCCGCGAGATGGCCGACCGCTACCCGCGGCGCGAGCCGGCGCCGGGCGAGACGGTGTTCGAGGTGCGCGACTGGACGGTGCACCATCCGCTGCATGCCGACCGGCAGGTGGTCAAGGGCGTGAACCTGCACGCGCGCCGCGGCGAGATCGTCGGCATCGCCGGCCTGATGGGCGCCGGCCGCACCGAGCTGGCGATGAGCGTCTTCGGCCGTTCGTACGGGCAGCGCATCAGCGGCAAGGTGCTGGTGGAAGGGGTGGAAGTTGACGTTTCGGACGTCAGCCGCGCGGTGGCGCACGGGATCGCCTACGTCACCGAGGACCGCAAGGGCTACGGCCTGCTGCTCGACGACGACATCGCCCGCAACACCACGCTGGCGAACCTGCCGGGTGTGGCGAACCATGGCGTCGTCGACGAGGGCCGCGAATTCGCGGTGGCCGAGGGCTACCGGCAACAGCTGCGCATCCGCTGCGCCGGCGTGCACCAGCCGGCCGGCGAGCTGTCGGGCGGCAACCAGCAGAAGGTGGTGCTGGGCAAGTGGCTGTTCACGCAGCCGCGCGTGCTGATCCTCGACGAGCCGACGCGCGGCATCGACGTCGGCGCCAAGTTCGAGATCTACAGCCTGATGGCGCAGATGGCCGCCGAGGGCCGCTGCATCGTCATGATCTCTTCGGAGATGCCGGAGCTGCTCGGCATGTGCGACCGCATCTACGTGATGAACGAAGGCCGCTTCGTTGCCGAATTCGGCGCGAACGAGGCCAGCCAGGAAAAGATCATGCGCGCCATCGTCGGCGCTGGAACCCTGCAATGAGCACTGCCCCCCGGCTTTCCTGCGCGCCCACCTGCGCGACTACGCGATGCTGCTGACGCTGGTGGCCATCATGGCGCTGTTCCAGTACCTCACGGGCGGCACGCTGATGCAGCCGCTGAACCTGACCAACCCGGTGCTGCAGAACAGCTACATCGTCATCATGGCGCTGGGCATGCTGCTGGTCATCGTCGCCGGCCACATCGACCTGTCGGTGGGCTCGGTCTGCGGCTTCATCGGCGCGCTGGCGGCGGTGCTGATGGTGCGGATGGACTGGCACTTCCTGCCGGCGACGCTCGTGTGCCTGGTGGCCGGCGCGGTCATCGGCGGCGCCCGGGGCTGGTTCGTCGCCTACGTGCGCATCCCGTCCTTCATCGTCACCTTGGCCGGCATGCTGGTGTTCAAGGGCCTGGCGCTGCTCGCGCTGCAAGGACAGTCGGTGGGCCCTTTCCCGCCGGAGTTCCAGCTGCTGTCCACCGGCTTCATCCCGGACCCACTGGGTGGCGACTCGATGCGCCTCACCTCGCTGCTGCTCGGCGTGCTGGCCGCCATCGCGCTGGTGTTCTTCAAGCTGCGCGAGCGCAAGCTGGCCGCGCGGCACGGCATGGCAATGGAGCCGCTGCCCTTCTTCCCGGCGAAGAACCCGGTGTTCGTCGCGCTGATCGTCGGGCTGAGCGCGCTGCTCTCGGCCTACCGCGGCCTGCCCAACGTGCTGGTGGTGATGGCGGTGCTGATCGTGGTGTACGACTTCGTCACGCTGCGCACCACCATCGGTCGCCGCATCTATGCACTGGGCGGCAACGAGAAGGCGGCGCGGCTCTCGGGGATCAAGACCGCCCGGCTGGCCTTCCCGGCCTTCGTCAACATGGGCGTGCTGGCGGCGCTGGCCGGCCTGGTGTTCGCGGCGCGCCTGAACACCGCGACGCCCAAGGCCGGCCTCGGCTTCGAGCTGGACGTGATCGCCGCCTGCTTCATCGGCGGGGCCTCCGCGTCGGGCGGCGTGGGCAAGGTGTTCGGCGCGGTGGTCGGCGCGTTCGTCATGGGGGTGATGAACAACGGCATGTCGATCCCGGGCATCGGCATCGACTACCAGCAGGTGATCAAGGGCCTGGTGCTGCTGGCCGCCGTGTTCGTCGACGTCGCCAACAAGAGCAGGCGATAGACTGCCGCCATGCCGTTTCCGTCGTCCCACCGCGATTCCAGCTACCGCCGCCCGCCGGAGCGCAAGAGCATGCACGCGCAGATCGTGCGCGACCTCGGCATGCGCATCGTGGGCGGGGAGTTTGCGCCCGGCAGCAAGCTGCCGGCCGAGACCGTGCTGCTGGCGACCTTCCAGGTCAGCCGTTCCGTGCTGCGCGAGGCGGTGCGGGTGCTCGTGGCCAAGGGCCTGGTGGTGTCGCGCCAGCGCGCCGGCGTCATCGTGCGCCCGCGCAGCGACTGGCACCTGCTCGACCCCGACGTGCTTTACTGGCTGATCCAGTCCAAGCCGGCGCCGGAGTTCGTCGAAAGCCTGATGACCGTGCGGCGCATCTTCGAGCCCGCCGCCGCCGCCCTGACGGCGCGCGTCGCCACCGACGAGCAGCTGAAAGGCATCGCCGAGGCCTACGCCGGCATGGAAGCGGCGACCACGCCCGACGAACTGCTGGAGCCCGACCTGCCTTCCACCGCCGCATCGCCGAAGCGACCGGCAACGACCTGCTGGCCTATATCGGCAACATGCTCTCGCTGGCGCTGCGCGAGTCCATCAAGCTGAGCAGCAAGCTGCCCGACACGCACGAACTCTCGTTGCCGCGGCACAAGGCGATCCTCACCGCGCTGCTCCACCACGATGCGCTGGCGGCGCGCCAGCCACGCTGGTGCAGCTGGAGGAAACGCGGGGCGACATCTCGCGCATCCTGGGGTCCTCGCGCGAGCTGGTGTAGCAGCCGGACCCCGCGGCGTCGCTCGATCAGCGCGCGCCGCGCTCGAGCGTGGCCTGCATGGCGCGGGCGCCGGCTTCCATCATGCCCTCGAGGGCCGGCGCCAGCGCATCCGGCAGCACGTCGGTGATCCAGACGAAGCGGCTGCCCGTGCCTTCGGCCAGCACTTCGGCCGACGCGTTGTGGTGCGTCGCCCGCCCACCCTGCGACGTGTAGACGATGCGCCGGCGCGCGTCGTCGATGTCCACCAGGCGCTCGCGGGCGGTGACGCCGTTGGCGAAGGTGAGCTGGCGCACCGCGCCCTCCTCCTCCAGCACGCAATCGCTCACGAAGCCGACCGCGAGCACGCGGTGCACGGCGCCGAAGTCGCGCAGCGCGGCCCACGCCGCCGCGGGCGGGAGGGCGACGCTGAATTCCTTCCGGATGGATGCCATCGTGGTTCCTTGGTCAGGTCCAGGCCGGCGCCGGCCCGCAACACAGGGACAGCAGCGGCAGCGGCGCGGGCGAACGCACGGCAGCTTCCTCCACCACCGGCCGGATCGTCAAGCATGCCGGCGCCAGTGCGTTGACCAGCGCGCGCCGGTGCTCGCTGCCGGTGAACACCTCGCCGGCCTCCAGCACGATGTCGCGCGGGTCGTCGTCCAGCGTGATCCAGACGCAGCCTTCGCGGCATGCGAACCGCAGCCCGGCGACATCCGGGATGGCGAACAGGTCGCCCTTGGGCAGGTGCAGCGAAAGGGAGCGGGTGATGCGTTTCATGCGGGCCTCCCGGCATGCGTCATGCAAATCAATATACTGACCCGCTCCACTGGCCTCAAACGCTGATTTCGCATCGATCGCATGCATCCCGGGAATGTGAAGACCCCGCCGCCGCCACGCTCCTCGCGCGTGCGGCTCGACCTGCTGTATGCGTTCGAGGCGGCGGCGCGCCACCTGAGTTTCACGGCGGCGGGCGACGAACTCGCGCTGTCCCAGTCGGCCGTGAGCCGGCAGATCCAGCAACTGGAAGACAACCTCGGCGCGCCGCTGTTCGAGCGCCGCCACCGCGCGCTCGCGCTCACCGAAGCGGGCCGCATCCTGCAGCGCGCGGTGGAGGACAGCCTGGAGCGCCGGCCGACGCCGGCAGCCGCATCCGACCGGCGCCGGTGTCGCGGCAGGTCGCGATCACCTGCACGCCGGGCTTCGCCTCGTTCTGGCTGATCCCGCGACTGGCACGCTTCACCGCGACGCATCCGCAGGTGGACGTGCGCATCGCGGCCAGCCTCGAGATCGTCGACCGAGCGCAGCGACATCGATGTGGCGGTGCGCTTCGTGCCCAGCGCCGCCGGCAACGGCCCGCTGCTGTTCGAGGAGGAGGTGCAGCCCATGTGCGCGCCTTCCCTGCTGGTCAACCCGAAGCGCCCGCTGAAGCGGCCCGCCGACCTGCAGCAGCACACGCTGCTCACGGTGGACATCCCCGGCAAGCCGACGATGATGGATTGGGAACCGTGGCTGCAGGTGATGAAGCTCGATGGCGTGCGACCGAGCAACACCGTGCGCTTCACCCGCTATTCGGAAGCAGTCGAGGCGGCCATCGCCGGCCGGGGCGTGGTGATCGGGCGGCTGCCGCTGCTGGCGGGGCTGGTGGCGGAAGGCCGGCTGGTTGCGCCCTTCCGCAGCCGCGCGGCCTCGCGCCGCGGCTACTTCGTCGAGCAGCCGCTGCGCGCGCCCGCCAATCCGCACGCGCAGGACTTCGTGCGCTGGCTGATCGGCGAGGCGGCCGGCGCGTGAATCAGGCGGCCGTGTCGCTCACGCGCACGATCGCATCCTTGCGCAGGTGCAGGTCGGGCAGCAGCGCCAGCCCCAGCCCGGCTTGTCGTTCAGCGAGATCATGCCGTTCTCCACCTTCGGCAGCTCGGTCACGAGTTCCTTGTACCAGCCCGTGTAGAAGGCCCGCACGCTTTCCTGCACCAGCGCATTGGGCGCGTGCAGCGACAGGTGCGTGGACGCGGCCCAGACCACCGGCCCGGTGCAGTCGTGCGGCGCCACCGGCAGTTGCCAGGCATCGGCCATCGCGGCGATCTTGCGCGCTTCGGTGAGGCCGCCGCACCAGCTCAGGTCGAGCATCGCCACGCCGGCCACGCCGGTCTGCAGGTAATCCTTGAAGCCCCACTTGTAGCTGAGGGTCTCGCTGGCGCAGACCATCGCGTCGCAGTCCTCGGCGTACTGCTTCAGCAAATCGAGGCTGTCGATGCGGATCGGGTCCTCGTGCCAGAACGTGTCGAATTCCTTGAGGGCCCGCGCGATGCGCCGCGCCATCGGCAGGCGCCACAGGCTGTGGAACTCCACCATGATGTCCATGCGGTTGCCGACGGCGCCGCGGATCTTGCGGAAGGGCTCCAGCGCCGCGTCGAGCTCCTGCGGCGAGATGTACTGGCCGTGGCTGCGTTCGGCGGCGAGGTCGAAAGGCCAGATCTTCATGGCCGTCACGCCCTCTTCCAGCAGCGACCGGGCGAGTTCGTCGGCGTGGTGCAGGAAGCCCTGCAGGTCTTCGTACGGCCCTTGCGCGTTGCCCAGGCCCCAGTTGGAAGACGACTGGTTGCGGTTGCCGCGCACGTACTGGTAGCCGGCGCAGGTGTTGTAGATGCGGATGCTGTCGCGGCTCTTGCCGCCCAGCGCGGTGTGCAGCGGCATGCCCGCGGCCTGCCCGAACAGGTCCCACAGCGCGATGTCCACCGCGGAGTTGCCGCGGGTTTCGGCGCCCGAGCCGCGCCACCCGAGGTAGCCGGTCAGGTCGCGGTTGCGCGCCTCGATGGCGAGCGGGTCCTGCCCGAGCAGCCGCGGCGCGGCCCACTCGTGCAGGTAGGCCTCGACGGCCTCGGCGCCCATGAAGGTCTCGCCGAGGCCGACCAGGCCCTCGTCCGTGTGCAGCCGAACCCAGAGGATGTTGGGGAACTCCCCGAGGCGGATGGTTTCGAGTTGGGTGACCTTCATGGGTGCGGCGAAATCGGGAACGGGAACCGAAAACGAACGCAGAGGGCGCAGAAGATGCGCAGAAATCGCAGAAGGATTTCCAGACAGGAATTTCCTTTCTGCGACTTCTGCGTCTCCTTTGCGTCCTCTGCGTTCTCGCTGTCCGCTTTCGGTATTACCCGCCGCGCGCCTTCTTCAGCGCATCCAGCACCACGGTGACGGCTTCGCTGCCGATGGTGGGCACGTTCTTGTCGTACACGGGCTTGACCTTGTCGAACATGCGGCGCTGTTCGGCGGAGGTCACTTCGTTGACCTGCATGCCCTTGGCTTTCAGGCTGGCCAGCGACTTCTCGTTGAGCGAGCGGTTGGCGGCGCGCTCGACCTTCTGGCCTTCCATCGCGGCTTCACGCAGCACGGCCTGCTCCTGCGGGCTCAGCTGCTCCCACAGCTTCTTGCTGTACAGGATCAGGAACGGCGTGTACGCATGGCGCGTGACCGACAGGTACTTCTGCACTTCGTTGAACTTGGACGTCTCGATCGTGACGAACGGGTTCTCCCGCCGTCGATCGTCTTGGTTTCCAGCGCGGTGAAGATCTCGCCGAACGCCATCGGCACGGCGTTGGTGCCGAGCGACTTGAAGGTGTCCAGAAGATGTTGTTCTGCATGACGCGCACCTTGATGCCGTCGAAGTCTTCGACCTTGTTGACCGGCTTCTTGCTGTTGGTCAGGTTGCGAAAGCCGTTCTCCCAGTAAGCCAGGTTCACGAGGCCCGCGTCTTCCAGCTTCTTGTTGAAGTAGGCGCCGGCCGGGCCGTCCAGCACGGCGTCGGCTTCGCGCTCGTTGGAGAACAGGAAGGGCAGGTCGAACACGCCCAGTTCCTTGACGATGCCCACCAGCGGCGAGGAGGAGGTGCAGACCATCTCCTGCGTGCCCGCGCGCAGCGCCTGCGTGGCCGGCAGGTCGCCGCCGGCGGCGCCGCCCCAGAAGGCCGCGATCTTCATCTTGCCGCCGGTCTTGGCGGCCAGACTTCCTGCATCTTCTTCACGCCCGGCCGACCGGGTGGTCTTCGTTCACGCCGTTGGTGAACTTGATGGTGCGTTCCCGGAACTGCGCGAAGGCCGGGGCGGCGGCCAGCAGCGCGCCGGCCATCAGGGTTACGAGGGTGCGTCGCTTGAACATGGTTTGTCTCCTGAAGGATGGGGTTGGGGAACGGAACGGGAAAGGTCAGCGCATCAGCCACTTGAGCGGCACCAGCACCAGGTCGGGGAAGGCGACCAGCAGGAACAGCACGCCGGTCTGGGCGATGAAGAAGGGCATCACGCCCTTGAAGGCGTCGTCGAGGCTGATCCGCGCGACGCCGCTGACTACGTTGAGCACCGTGCCCACCGGCGGCGTGATGAGGCCGATGGCGTTGTTCATGATGAACAGCACGCCGAAGTAGACGGGGTCGATGCCGGCCTTGAGCACGACGGGCATCAGCACCGGCGTGAGGATCAGCACGGTGGGCGTGAAATCAAGCGCCGTGCCCACCACGATGATGATGATCATCATCACGAACATCAGCAGCATGCGGTTGCCCATGAAGGGCTCGAGCATCTTCGCGACCTCGGTCGGGATGTTGGCGACCGTGATCAGCCAGGCGCTGACCATCGCCGCGGCCACCGGGAACATCACCACGGCGGTGGTCTTGCCGGCGGCCAGCACCAGGCCGTAGAGCTGGCGGGTCTTGAGCTCGCCGTACACGAAGTAGCCGACGACGAAGCTGTAGACCGCCGCGACCACGGCCGCCTCCGTCGGCGTGAACACGCCGAACTTCATGCCGCCGAGGATCACGATCGGCAGCAGCAGCGCGAGCGATCCCTCGGCCGTGATGCGCAGCCGGTCGCCCATGCCGACGCGCGGCGCCGGCTGCACGTCCTCGCGGCGCGCCAGCCACCACCACGTGCCGCCGATGGCGATGCCCATCAGGACGCCCGGCACGATCCCGGCCAGAACAGCTTGGTGATGGAGACGTTGCCGGCGACGCCGAAGATGATCATGCCGATCGACGGCGGGATCACGGGCGCGATGATGCCGCCCGAGGCGATCAGGCCGGCGGAGCGGTTCACCCGGTACCCCGCCTGCTTCATCATCGGCAGCAGCAGCGCCGACAGCGCCGCCGTGTCGGCGACGGCCGAACCCGACAGCGAGGCCATGATGATCGCCGCCAGCACCGCGACGTAGCCGAGGCCGCCGCGGAAGTGGCCCACCCGGCCATGGCCATGTTGACGATGCGCCGCGACAGGCCGCCCGCGTTCATGAACTCGCCGGCCAGCAGGAAGAACGGCACCGCGAGCAGCGGAAAGTTGTCGGCGCCGTCGACGAAGCGCTGCGCCAGGATCTGCGAGTCGAACGCGGGCAGCCCGCCGGTCGCGGCCATGAAGGCCATCAGCGAGAGGCCGCACACCAGCAGCGCGTAGGCGATTGGCATGCCCAGGGCCATGGCGGCCAGCAGGCTGCCGATGAAGACGGAGACGGTCATCGTGCGGCTCCTTCCGCCACCGGGGTGGCGTGCGGCACGTCTTCCGAATCCACCACCTGCACCAGTTCGTCGTCGCTCAGCTTGCCGGTGACGAGCCGGAACAGCACGGAGAGGTTGAACAGCGCCATCACCACGGCGACGACGTAGCCGACGCCGTAGACCCAGATCATCGAGATCCCCACCACCGGCGACACGTTGGTCACCTGCAGTTCGTGCATCTTCCAGTGCCGATGAAGAACAGGATGTTGACCCACAGCATCAGCGACTCGCTGATGAAGAGGCAGGCCTTCTTGCCGGCGCGCGGCAGGTGCTTGACCAGCGTGTCGACGCCGAGGTGTTCGCGTTCGCGCATGGCGATCATGGCGCCGATGTAGGTGAGCCAGATGAAGCAGTAGCGCGACATCTCGTCCGACACGGAGATGCCGGAGTTGAAGCCGTAGCGCAGCACGACGTTGCCGAACACCATGATGACCATGGCCACGAGGCACAGGACCACCAGCAGTTCCAGCAGCTTGAAGAAGAGATCGATGGCTTTTTGCATGGGTTCAAGCGATGCGCAGGAGGGGCGCGGGGAGGTCGAGCTTGGGCAGGCGGCGGCGCGAGGACAGCACCGTTTCGATGTCGTCGCGGGCGCCGTCGATCAGCACCAGGATCGCCTGTTCGGCCGCGGTGGCGTCACGCGCGATCACGGCGTCGATCACGGCGCGGTGCAGCGGCAGCGACAGCTTGGGGCCGTCCTTGCGGCTGGTGGAAATCTCGAAGCTGGTGCGCAGCAGCGCGGCCAGCGCCTTGCTCATCTGCGCGACCATGCGGTTGTGCGAAGCGCGCAGCAGGCCCCGGTGGAAGCGCAGGTCGTGGGTGACGTAGTCGCCGCCCTCTTCCACCGCGCGCTTCATGCCTGCGAAGGCGGCTTCGATGCCGACGATGTCCTGCGGCGTCGCGCGTTCGGCGGCGAGGCGCACGGCCGCCGGCTCGACCACGCGCCGCAGTTCCTGCAGGTCGCGCAGGAACTCGCGCGTGAGGCCGGCGCGCGACTGCCACACGATCACGTCGCGGTCGAACCAGTTCCACTCGTCCGCGGGCAGCACCTTCGTGCCCACTTTCGGCCCGCTGCTGACCAGGCCCTTGGCGATCAACGACTTGACGGCTTCGCGCACCACGGTGCGGCTGACCCCGAGCTCCTCGCACAGCAGCGGCTCGGGCGGGATCGCGGCGCCGGGCGCATAACGGCCGGCGACGATCGCCGCGCCCAGTGGTCGACGGTGTTGCCGTGGACGTTGCGCATCATCTGCGGACGTTCCTCAACCACGGACGAACAGCGTGACCAGCGGCTCGTCACCCGACTGCGCGCTCCAGTGGCCGTGCAGCTTGGGGTCGAAGGCCGCGCCTGCGGGCAGCAGGTCGGCCGAATGGAAATGCTGGCCGGGCCCGAAGCGGCGGCTGGTGCCGTCCTGCAGGCCGATTTCCATCGTGCCGGAGAGGATGAACACCCACTGCGGGTGCGGAGAGCAGTGGAACTGGCTGCGAAAGCCGACCGGGCTCTGCCGCAGCTGGTAGCCGCCGCTCGGCTGCAGCGGCGACAGCATGGCCCGGGGCGTGCCCTCGGTGAGCGGCACCTGTTCCTCGCGGAAGCGCGCGCGGCCGTCGCTGTCGGTGAAGAGGACGACCTTGGTGAACGCCGTCATGCCTTGCATTCCGGCACCGGCGTCTTCAGCGGGCGGCCGGCGAAGTGTTCCAGCAGGTTGGCCAGCGCCAGTCCGCCATCGCCTGCCGCGTCTCGTGCGTGGCGCTCGCCATGTGCGGTGTCAGCACGACGTTGTCGAGTTCGCGCAGCGCCTGCGGCACGTTGGGTTCGTTCTCGAACACGTCGAGGCCGGCGCCGGCGATCACGTTCTGCTGCAAGGCTTCGATCAGCGCCTGCTCGTCGACCACCGTGCCGCGCGCCACGTTGATCAGGTAGCCGCGCGGGCCGAGCGCCGCCAGCACTTCGCGGTCGATCATCTTGCGCGTGCCTTCGCCGCCCGGCGTGATCACCACGAGGAAGTCGACCGCCTCGGCCAGCGCCTTGGCGTTCGGGTGGTACGGATACGGCAGCTCCTTGCGCTCGGTGCGGCCGGTGTAGGCGATCGACATGCCGAAGGCGGCGGCGCGCTGCGCGATCGCCTTGCCGATGCGGCCCAGGCCCACGATGCCCAGACGCGCGCCCGACATCTTGCGCGCGAACGGCATGTTGCCCTTGGTGGCCCACAGGCCTTCCTTCACGTAGCGGTCGGCCTGCGGCACGCGCCGCGCCACCGAGAGCATCAGCGCGATGGCGAGGTCGGCCACCTCGTCGTCGAGCACCCCCGGCGTGTGCGTGACCGGCACCTTGCGCTCGATCGCCGCGGGCACGTCGACCTTGTCGTAGCCCACGCCCATGATGGAGACGATCTCCAGCGCCGGCAGCTTGTCCATCAGCGCGCGCGGCACGTTCGACTCGCCGCCGCCGGTGACGCCGCGGATCGTCGGCGCGACGCGCGCGAATTCCTCGGGGTTGGTTTCGTGCAGGCGCTCGTACACCGTGAACTGCTCACGCAACGGACCCGGGTAGAACGGGGGCAGGTTCATCACGGCCAGGACGGCGGGACGGGTGCTGGTGGGTTCGGTCATGGTTTGTACGGAGCGTGGGCGCCAATGGTATGACCATAATATGAAAGACATTTTGAGGATTTACCCTGTGACCCACCGAGGTCCCCCATGCGCCTGGTAGCCGTCGACTGGGGCACGTCGTCGCTGCGCGCCGCGCGCATCGCCGGCGACGGCGCCGTAGTGGAAGAGCGTTCCTCGCAGCGCGGCATCCTCACCGTGCCCGAAGGCGGCTTCGCTGCCGTGCTGGAAGAAACCTGCGGCGACTGGCTGGCCGAACCCGGCGCGGTCTGCCTCGTGAGCGGCATGGCCGGCAGCCGCCGGGGCTGGCAGGAGGCGCCCTACTGCCCCTGCCCGGCCGGCTTCGCCGAACTGGCGCGGCGCCTGCACTGGATCACGCCCGGACGCATCGCGCTGGTGCCGGGACTCTCGTGCGAGGCCGAGGGCGTTCCCGACGTGATGCGGGGAGAGGAAGTGCAGGTGTTCGGGGCGCTGTCCTTGCTGCAGCAGCGCGACGGCACCGTCGTGCTGCCCGGCACGCACAGCAAGTGGGTGCGGGTGCGCGATGGCATCGTGCAGTCGTTCTCCACCTGCATGACCGGCGAGTTCTATGCGCTGCTGCGGCAGCATTCGATCCTGGCGCGTACCCTGCCGCCCGACGACGGCCCGCTCGACGAAGCCGCCTTCGTGCGCGGCGTGCTGCAGGCGCGCACCGGCGGCGGCCTGCTGCACACCGCTTTCAGCGTGCGCACGCTGTCGCTGTTCGGCCGGATGGAACCGGCCGTGCAACCCAGCTATCTTTCGGGGCTGGTGATCGGCGAGGAACTGCGCACGCAGGCCGCCGACGCGCCGGGTGTCACCCTGATCGGCAGCGACACGCTGACCCGCCGTTATGCGCTGGCCCTGTCCACGCTGGGCATCGCTTCGCGCAGCCTCGGCTCCGAAGCCACCGGCGCGGCCTGTGGGCGCTGGCCCGCAACCCGAGCAACCATGATCCTCTCCGCCACCGAAACCTTCCGGGCCGCCGTGCAGCGCCTGCCGCTGGTCGCGATCCTGCGCGGCATCACGCCCGCCGAAGCGCTGCCCGTCGGCGAAGCGCTGGTGGCCGCCGGCTTCCGCCTGATCGAGGTGCCGCTCAATTCGCCGCAGCCGCTGGAAAGCATCGCCCTGCTGGCGCGCACCTTTCCGCAGGCGCTCGTCGGCGCCGGCACCGTGATGACGGCCGACCAGGCGACCGAAGTGCACGATGCCGGCGGCCGCCCGGTCGTCTCCCCGCATTGCGATCCGCACGTGATCGCCAGCGCCGCGGCGCTCGGCATGGCCTGCGTGCCGGGCGTGATGACGCCCAGCGAAGCCTTCGCGGCGCTGGCGGCGGGTGCGTCCGGGCTCAAGCTGTTCCCGGCCGAAATGATTCCGCCCGCGGCGGTGCGCGCCGTCCGCGCCGTGCTGCCGCGCGAGGTGCTGCTGCTGCCGGTGGGCGGCATCACGCCGCAGAACATGGCCGACTACCGCGAGGCCGGCGCCGACGGTTTCGGCATCGGCTCTGCGCTGTACAAGCCTGGCCGTTCGGCCGACGAGGTGGCTGCCGCGGCGCGGCGTTTCGTGGATGCGTGGGCGGGTACGATGCGCGCATGACCAGCGCGCCGACTGCCTCCTCCCCCCCTCGATTTCCTACGGCCTTGCCGGCCGCATCTGCATCGTCACCGGTGGCGCCCGGGCATCGGCGAAGCCTGCGCCCGCCGGCTCGCGCGCGACGGCGCGACGGTGGTGATCGCCGACATCGACGATGCGCGCGGCCGGCGCTGGCGCAGGAGCTGCGCGGCAGCTACGTGCACTGCGACGTGGGCGACAAGGCGCAGGTCGACACGCTGGTGGCCAAGGCCATCATCGACCACGGCCGCATCGACGTGCTGGTGAACAACGCCGGCATCTTCAAGGCCGCCGACTTCCCGGACGTGAGCGAGTCGGACTTCGACGCCGTGCTGCGCATCAACCTCAAGGGCTCGTTCCCCGGTCGGCCGTGCGGTGGCGCGCGAGATGGCCAAGGCCGGCAAGGGCGCGATCGTCAACATGAGCTCGGTCAACGGCGTGACGGCGATCCCGAGCATCGCCAGCTACAACGTCAGCAAGGGCGGCGTCAACCAGCTCACGCGCGTGATGGCGCTGGCGCTGGTGGACAAGGGCATCCGCGTGAATGCGGTGGCGCCCGGCACCATCGCCACCGAACTGGCCGCGAAGGCGGTGCTCACGAGCGACGAAGCGCGCCAGCGCATCATGATGCGCACGCCGATGAAGCGGCTGGGCGAGCCGGCGGAAGTGGCCGAGGCGGTGGCCTGGCTGGCCAGCGATGCGGCGAGCTACGTGACGGGCGAGATCGTCGTGGTGGACGGCGGGCGCATGACCCTGAACTACACCATGCCGGTGTAGCCGGGGATCAGCGGGAGCGTTTCGCGGGAGCGGCCTTGCGGGGGCCGCGCGCTTGGCCGCAGCGGCCGCCGGGGGCTCCTGCCCCTCCATGTACTCGCGGATCAGCCGCCGCACGACCTGCGAAGGCGTCATGTCCTGCCGGCGGCACAGGCCTTCGAAGGCCTGCTTCTTGGCAGGATCGATCAGGATGGTCAGCCGTGCGGTCTTGAGCTCCATGCGAACGGTTCCGATGTTAATCGGATTCTAATTCGTTTGGCGCGGGGTGTGTGGCTCAGCCGCCGTTGGCCTGGCGCCTTTCCTGCGGCGCCCCGACCGGATGTCGTGGCGGGCCAAGTACTCGCGAATGAGCTGGCGCACCACTTGCGAGGCGGTCAGGTCGTGGGACGCGCAGAGCTCCTCGAAGGCCTTCTTCTTTTCGGCGTCGATCAGTACGGTGAGCCGGGCCGGTTTCTCTTCCATGCGTTCGTTCAGGTGTGCAGACATGATAATACTGTGCACCTGCCATGTGCTTGACATGGTAGTACCGAGGCTGAGCCTGGGATGGGAAAAACGCAACGCCGCGACGGGGCGGCTGGCTCTACGTTTTGTAGGCGATTGCCAACGCTGAGCCAAATGTCACGCGGTGGCGGCGCGGGCCGCTGCGGGCAGCCCGCTTCCCGGATGGGCAGGTGCACCAGCGCCGCGCCGACGGCGAGCACGATGTCGATGTACCAGACCCAGTCGTAGGCGCCGGTCGCCTCGAACACGCGGCCGCCCAGCCAGGCGCCGAGGAAGCCGCCGACCTGGTGCGTGAGCATGACGATGCCGAACAGCGTCGCCATGTTGGCCGGCCCGAAGAACTTGGCCACCAGCCCCGCCGTGGGCGGCACGGTCGAGAGGAACGTCAGGCCCATGACGGCCGCGAACACCAGCAGCACCGGCCCGGTCTTGGGCGCCGCCAGAACGCCCAGCACCGCGACGGCGCGCGCCGCGTACACCAGCGACAGCAGCGACTTCATGCGCCAGCGGCCCACCGCCCATCCCATGGCGACGCTGCCGACGATGTTGAACAGGCCCAGCATGGCGAGCGACCAGCCGGCCCACTCGGTCGGCAGCCCGCACGCAGCCACCACGCCGGGCAGGTGCGTCGCGAGAAAGGCGACGTGGAAGCCGCACACGAAGAAGCCGGCGCCCAGCAGCAGGTAGCTGCGATGGCGCAGCGCCTCGCCGATCGCCTCTCGCGTGCCGACCACCTTCTGCCCCGCCGGCGCCGCCTGCAGCGAGTTGCCGCGCAGCAGCCAGGCCGCCGGCAGGCACAGGAGCACCAGCAGCGCCATCACCTGCATCGCCGACGCCCACCCGATGCCGACGATCAGCATGGCGGCGACCGGCGCGAGCGCGAACTGGCCGAACGAGCCGCCGGCGTTGACGATGCCGGTGGCGAGCCCGCGTTTCTCGGGAGGCACCAGCCGCGTGGCGGCCGACATCAGCACCGCCGGGCCCGCCATGCCCGCACCGCCCGCGGACAGCACGCCGATGGCGAAGATCAGCCCCGCCGTGGTCGTCATGTAGGGCGTGATGAAGGTGCCGAGCGCGACGAGCAGCGCACCCGCCAGCAACACGCGGCCCGCACCCACCTTGTCGGCCAGCATGCCGGCGAACGGCTGCGTGATGCCCCACCACAACTGGCCGAAGGCGAAAGCCAGCTGATGCTGGCGATGCCGAGGCCGGTGGCGGTGTTGAGCGGCGACAGGAACAGGCCCATGGTCTGCCGCGTGCCCATGCTCAGGGCGAAGGTGCCGGCGGCGGCGAGCAGCACCAGCCACAGGGCCATGCGGGGGTGGCGCGGACGTCATTCATCGCTCTCTCCCGGGGGCAGGTCGGACAACAGGTCCCGGCATTCATCGAGCAGCGCATGCAGCGCAACGACGCGCGCTGGGCCGAGCCGCTGGTTCAGCGCCTCCTGCGCCACGCGCCAGCGGCGCTGCGCCTCCTGCCGCTTTTCGCGGCCGGCCGGCGTGATGTTCACCAGGCGGCTGCGCGCATCGGCGCCGGCATCCAGCTGCAGCAGGCCCATGGCCATCAGCGGACGCAGGTTGCGCGTCAGCGTGGAAGCATCGACCTTCATCGCGCGGGCGAGATCCACCGGCCGCACCGGACCGAGCCTGGCCACGTACGACAACAGCGAGTACTGCGTGCCGCGCAGGCCGGTCTTGCCGACCTCCGCGTCATAGAGCTGCGCCACCCGGCGCATCAGCTGGCGCAGCTTGAGGTTGGTGCAGCCCTGCGGCTTGACAGCGGTGTCCATGCCTATTAGTGTAGCTGCAATTCTTGCATGTGCAACTATCTGGAGAAAGAGCGATGGACGTGGACGAGACCCTGCAGGCTGGCTGGCGCGCGAGCGCGAGGTGAACGGCAAGCTGGCCGACGGCGCCGGCTGCGGCGTGGCGCGGCCCGAGCAGGTGGCGGGCATGGACGGGCTGCAGACGCTGCAGGCCATGCTGCGCGGCGAGCTGCCCTACCCGCCGATCGCACGCACGCTGTCGTTCCAGCTGGTGGAGGTGGGCGAGGGGCATGCGGTGTTCCGGTGGTGCGCCCGGCCCGGACCACCTGAACCCGATGGGCGGCATCCATGGCGGCTGGTACGCCACGCTGCTCGACTCCGCGCTCGGCTGCGCGGTGCACACCATGATGCCGCCGGGCCGCGGCTACACCACCGCCGAACTCGGCATCAACCTGGTGAAGGCGATCGGCAGCAAGGTGCAGCGCGTGCGCGCCGAAGCGAAGGTGGTCCACTGCGGCCGGCAGCTCGCCACCGCGGAGGCGCGCCTGTACGGCCCCGACGGCACGCTGTACGCGCACGGCACCACGACCTGCCTGGTGTTCGAGCTGAAACGATAGCCCGTCACTTCCTGCCGCGATCGCGCTCGCGTCCCTTGTCGAAGGCGAAGGTGAAGATCAGGTCGATGCCGGTGCGCTCGCCGGCTTCGGCCCGCACCGTGAACCGGCGCGAGACGTCGTAGAAGATGTAGAGCGTCCCCATCGCGCCCGACATGCTGCGCTCGTACGCCGCGTAGAAGTTGTCGGCGAAGCGCTTGCCCAGGCGCACCACCGGGCCGCCGTCGCCGCTGTTGCGCACCGAGACGTCGTCGAGCCCGAGGTTGCCCGCGATGCCTTTGCCGCTGCCGCGCTTGTCCGCGATCAGCGCGGCGGCGGCGCGCTGCAGCAGCGCCGCTTCGGCGCCGCCGCCGGCGGAGGAGCGGCCGAGCACGAGCCACGACAAGGTCTCGGCCTGCGAGAGCCCGCTTTCCGAGTACAGCTCGATGTGCGGCGCCTGCGCGCGGCCGGTGATCAGCACGCCCACGCGCACGTCGGTGTTGGGGCGGATCGCCAGCACGTCGAGCGCCGGGTTGTCGGCGGGCCCGAGGAAGCGCAGCTCGCCGCGCTCGATCGTCATGCGCTGGCCGTAGCCGTTGTAGGTGCCGCCCACCGTCCGCACGATGCCCGTGAGCTGCGGCTGCGTCACCGACTTGCCGGCGATGTCGACGGTGCCGGCCAGCCGCGTGTCGACGCCGCGGCCGCTGACGCGGAAGTCGTTGCCGAGGTCGATCGAGACGGCGAGCGTGACGGTGCGCGCCGCCCGCGTAGGCGCCGGCGTTTCCACCGGCTTGGCGCTGCGCTCCGCCTCGGTGGTCGGCAGGCCCGGCGCATTGCGCACCAGCACGTCGTCGCCCAGCCGCGGCGCGGTCTCCTCGGGGATCTGGACGCGGGCCCGGTCCACCACCAGCTTGCCGTTGACGGTGGTGCCCTCGGCGGACATGCGCGCCTGCACCGGCCCCGAGAGGGTCAGTTGCCGGTCGCTGCGGATGCTCGCGCGCAGCTGGTTCAACTGCGCATCGGCCACCAGCTGCAATCCTTGCGGCGTGATCTGGCCTTCGCCCTTCGCGGTGATCGTGCCGCCGTTGCCGCCGCCCTCTTCGCTGCCGCCCAGCACGAACTCGCTGACCACCAGCGCTGGCCGGCGAGCTCCGCGCGCAGGCGGCCGTTCTTCAGTTCGATGCCGTCGACCACCGAGCGCAGCGCGAGGTCGTCGGCGCGCAGCGGGCCCGTGAACAGCGGCTGTTCGCGGGTGCCGCCCACGGCGATGTCCGCGGCCAGCGAGCCGCGCAGGCGCCAGCCCGGCGGCGCCAGCAGCGACCACACGCCGATGCGCGGCAGCTGCGCCTGGATGCGCCCTTCGAGCGGCGCCGCCTCGGGCCAGTCCAGCCGCCGTCCGGCGTGCGGGCCAGCCGCGTGCGCACCGCCCTCCGCGCGGCCGGCGCGCTCGCTGTCCCACAGCAAGGACAGCGTGAGCTGCTCGCCCCGGCTGCTGATCGCGACGCGGGCTTCGCGCACGCCCGCCGTGACGCGCGCCGCGGCGCCGTCGGCGCTTTCCGCCAGCACGTTGACGTCGCCGCGCACGCGCACGAGCGAAGCGTCGACCCGCACCGTGGAGCCGAGCTGCGCGTTCCACTGCGCGTCGAAGACCATGTCGCCCGAAAGCGCCGAACCCGCCGCCTGCGGGCCGCCGAACAGCTCCATCCACGCCATCGGCAGGCCGCCCAGCTTGCCGGACGTGGTGAGCACGCCGCCTTGCCGTCGCACCGGCGCCCGTGTGAGCACGGCATCGGTCGCGGGCGTGCCGCCGCGCAGCGCGGGCGCCCGCAACACCGCTTCCCCGGCCGCGACCTCGAAGTTGGCGGCGGCGAACCGCCAGTCCACCGGGTTGCGCAATTGCAGCTGCCACGGGCCGGGCGCCAGCGCCGGATCCTGCGCCCGCAGGTCGAGGCTGGCGACGCGGCCGCGCCACGTCGAATTCGCCCCCAGCGTGCCGCCCACGCGACCGGCGACGGCCAGTCCATCCTGCGCTGGCCGCGCTCCACCTGCGCCTGGACGTCGAGCGCGGCATCGCGCAGGCGCCCGTTCAGCTTGACCTCGGCCTGCCGCAACACCCACGGCGGCGGCTGGTTGGCGCCGCTGGCGGCGGCCGTCCACTGCACGCCGGCCGCTCCGATGCGGCCCTGCACGGCGGGATCGCTCCAGCCGCCTTGCCACGCCAGCCGCGCATCGGCGTTGCCGCGCAGTTGCAGGCCGGCCAGCATCGCGCCGACACCGGGAAAGCGCCGCAGCCATTGCTGCGCCTGCGCGAGGTCGCGCGCCGCCACTTCCAGCGTGCCCTGGCCGCGCGTTTCCGAAATGCTGCCGTTGGCCTGGCCCGGATGCCGGGCGCGCGGAGTTGCAGCTTGCCCGTGCCCGCCATCGCCTTGACCTGCAGCGCGAGCTGGCCTTCCAGCAGCGCATCGCTGGTGCGGATGCGCACGGGCTCCAGCGTCAGCGAATCGCCGGCGTAGCGGCCCTTGGCCGTCGCCTCGCGCAGTTCCAGCGCGACCAGCCACGCGGCCTGCCCGCCGGGGTCGGGCTTGCGCGCGGGCGGCGCGCGGCGCGCGGCGCCCGCTTCCAGCGCAACGTCGAAGTCCACGGCGCCCGCTTCCCCGCGCGCCTTGATCGGTCCGCTCAACGGCAGCGGCGCCATCGCGCCGTGCAGCTGCGACGGGTCGACGTCATCGACCTTGCCGCTGAAGTTCCAGCCGCCGCCCTCCCGGGCGCCGTTGCCTTCGATGCTGCCGCCGCCCAGTTGCGCCTGCAGCGAGCGCACCAGCGCCGTGCCGCTGCGCCACTCGCCTTCGGCCCCGGCGCTGGCCAGCGGCAGCCGCTTCGCGTCCCACGGGCCGGGGATGGCATTGCGCACGTCGGCGGTGAGCTGCCGGTGGCCGTGCCCCGCGGCACCACCGCCACGCGACCCGACAGCGCAGTCTGCGGTGCCGCGGGCCAGAACTGGCCCACGTCGAGCTGCCGGAAGTCGGCCGCGCCTTGCGGCACCGGCATCGTCTCGAACGGCGTGATGCGCGCCGTCGCGGTCGCCTGCGGCAGCGCGGTGCCGGCGACGCCGGCCTGCGGCACCTGCAATTGCGCCCGGGCCGGAAGTCACGGACCGTGCCGTCGGCGCCCGCCTCGAACACCAGCGCCACCGGCTCCTGCACACCGGGCACCGGCGCCTGCACGCGGCCGGCCAGCTTCACCTGCAGCGTCATCGGCTGCAGCGCGAGCACCATGCCTTCGCCGCGGTACTCGCCGCCGGCCAGCTTGAGCGAATCGATCTTCACGCGGTGCCGCAAGCCGTCGAACGCATAGCTGCCCGCCAGCGTGCCGGCCTCGACGTCGGTGACGCCGTCGTAGACGATGGTCCCCGCCACGAGTTCGTCGACGGTGATGCGGAACGGCAGCCGCAGGCTTTCGGGCGGCTTCAGCGGCTCGTCGTCCTTCTCGCGCGTGTCGGTGACGCGCACGGTGCCCACGCCGACCGGTCGACCCGAAGCGTGCGGCTCAGCAGCGCCAGCGGCTGCCACTTCAGCGTGATGTCCAACGCCTCGATGCGCAGGCCGTCCTTCTCCCACACCATGCGCTGGATGCGCCAGCCATTGCGCACCGAGCCCTGCACGCCATCGGTCTGCAGGGGCTGCCCCTGGCGGCGCGCTGCAGGACCCATTCGAGCGAACCCTCCCGGCCCGCCCACCACCAGAGCCCGGCGGCCGCGATCACGAGCAGCAGCCCGAGGGCCAGCAGCGCCCGGCTGGTCCAGTGCAGGCCGCGCCGCATCCAGCTCAAAACGTGAACCCCGCCGTGAAGTGCAGGCGCGGCCGGCGCGTCTCGACGCCGTAGGCGATCGCGGCCTCGACCGGGCCCACCGGGCTCTTCCAGCGCACGCCGGTGCCGATGCCGACCTGCGGGCGCAGGTCGCCGACGCGGTCGGCCACGGCGCCCGCATCGATGAACAAGGTGCTTTCCAGTCGCTGGTGCGGCCGCCGCGGCGCAAGGGGCGCTGCCATTCGGCGCTGCCGACCACCATGAAGCGGCCCGGCCCGACGTAGTCGCCGCCCAGCGGCACGCCGATGTCGAGGTACTTGTAGCCGCGCACCGTGGTGTCGCCGCCGGTGCGGAACAACTGCGTCGCCGGGATGGCGGCGTTGTCGCGCGCGAGCACCGCGCCGAGCTGTCCGCGGAACTGGATGCGGCCGCGCTCCAGCGGCTTGTACGCCAGGCCCTTGAACAGCGTGCGCTGGAACGGCGCGTGGTCGCCGGCCAGCGTCACGCCCGCGCCGACCTCGAAGCCGACGCCGAAGCCGCTGGTGGGCGAGGTGATGTCGTCGAAGTAGCGGCCGGTCCAGGCGTAGTGGGCCGAAATCGCCGAGCCCTGCCCCAGTTCCAGCGGCGTGAGCACGACGCCCCGCGGGTTCGACACGCTGGACCGCTCGTACTGCACGTACACGTTGCGGTCGATGTGGTCCTCGTTGCGCAGGCGGCCGGCGCGCAGCTGCTGGCTGCGCGTGAACACGCGGTCGTCGTCGAGCCGGTCGGCGCGCGCCAGGACGCCCCAGCGCCAGCCGTCCTCGGCGGGGATCGACGTCCACTCGGTCTGCGCCAGCGGATTGCGCTTTTCGAGCTGCAGCTTCGTCTGCGCGCGCCAGCCGATGGCGGGCAGGCGGTTGTGCGTGTGCTCCGGGGTCAGCCGGGGGCCGCCGTCGGTGGTGATGCCGACGCCCAGCACGACCTTCTGCATCGGCGCTTCGCGCACCGTGACCTGCACCGGCGCGGCATCCGGGTCGCCTTCCGGGTCCACGAAGATGAAAGCCGAATCGAAATAGCCGCTGGCCGCCAGCCGCAGCTGCGCCTGCACGATCTTCTCCTGGTCGTACACCATGCCGACCGGCAGCCGCGCCAGCCGCGGCACGAGGATCGGGTCGTAGCGTTCCATGCCGGTGACCTGCAGCGTGCCCGGGCGGAACAGCGCGCCCGAATCGAGCTTCAGGCCCAGCCGCGCCTCGTTGGTCGCCGCGTCGACGTCGGCCACGCTGTAGCTGATGCGGCCGGCCGGGTAGCGCTTGGCCACCAGGGGCGCGGGTGGCAGCCGACTTGGCGGCGTCCCACCGGTTCTGGGTGAAGCCCGGCCGGCGGGCAGCCCCCAATCGCTGGTGATGTCGCGCCGCTGCGCCACCGCATCCGGGTCTTCGCTGGTGGAGATGTCGCCTTCGAAATTGATCTCGACGCCGGCGACCCCGGCCTGCGTGCCCGGCTCGACCGTGACCACGAGCTGGGGCCGCGCCGCCCCCGCCTCGCGCGCGATGCGCACCTCGGGCGAGAAGAAGCCCTGTGTTGCGAGCAGTTCGCGCGCGTCCTTCTCGGCGATCACGATCAGGCGCGCCAGCTCGGCGTCGTCCAGATCCGTCACTTCACGGAAGCGGCGGATCTCGAGGTGGGTCTCCAGCAACTCGCGCAAGTCGTCGTTGGAGGACCGGACCACCAGGTCGAAGGACGGCTGCTGGGCCACGGCGGACAGCGAAAGCAGGCCCGGGGCAGCGGCCGCCGAAGAAGAGCTTGCGAATCATGGAGGCTGAACTGTGCCCTGCCTTGGTGCCCACCCGCGTAGGCCGATTCCGACTCCTGCCTTCTTGCTCAATAATCCGGCCCATGCGAATCCTCCACACCATGCTGCGTGTCGGCGACCTGCAACGGTCGGTCGACTTCTACACCAAGGTGCTCGGCATGAACCTGCTGCGCACGACCGAGCGGCCCGAGCAGAAGTACTCGCTGGCCTTCGTCGGCTACGGCACCAACCCCGACCATGCGGAGCTGGAGCTGACCTACAACCACGGCGTCGGCAGCTACGAGTTGGGCAGCGCCTTCGGCCACATGGCCATCGGCGTGGCGGACGCCTACGCCGCGTGCGACCGCATCCGCGCCGCCGGCGGCAACATCACGCGCGAGCCGGGCCCGGTCAAGGGCGGCGACACGGTGATCGCGTTCGTGACGGACCCGGACGGCTACAAGATCGAGCTGATCCAGCGGGAAAGCTGAACGGGCCGTAGGGTGTGTGCAGGCTGCGCCTGCGCACCATCGCCGACCGCGGTGCGCAAGCTGCGCTTGCACACCCTACCTCTTCAAGCCCTTCGCCTCGCGCGCCAGCCGCGTGATGGTCTCCCAATCCCCTTTCGCCACCGCATCCCCGGCGTCAGCCACGAGCCGCCGACGCAGGCGACGTTCGAGAGCGCCAGAACTCCGCGGCGTTCGCCGTGCTGATGCCGCCGGTCGGACAGAAGGTCACGTCGCCGAACGGGCCTTGCCACGCCTTGAGCATCGCGGCGCCGCCCGACGGCACCGCCGGGAAGAACTTCAGCGCGGTGTAGCCGTCTTCCGGGCCTGCATGATTTCGCTGCCCGTGCCCACGCCCGGCAGCAGCGGCAGCTGCAGTTCGTGGCAGGCCTTGCCCAGCGCGTGCGTGTAGCCGGGGCTGACCGCGAACTGCGCGCCCGCCATCGCGGCCGCCTGCGCATCGGCGGCGCTGCGCAGCGTGCCGGCGCCGACCACCGCGTCCGGCACGTCGCGGGCGATGGCCTCGATGCAGGCCAGCGCCACCGGCGTGCGCAGGGTCACCTCCAGCATGCGGATGCCGCCGGCGACCAGCGCGCGGGCCAGCGGCACGGCGTGGGCCACGTCGTTGAGGACGATGACCGGGATCACCGGCGCGTCCTGCATCACTTCGAGTGCGGTCGGTTTCTTCATAGCCAAGTGCAAGCTCCTTCTTCGGCGGCGGTGGCGTTGCGCCGCATGCCCGCGAACAGTTCGCGGCCGACGCCCCAGCCGTTGGTGCCGGTCTGCTCGGGCGAGATCGTCGCAGGTTCGCGCCTGGACCACTCGCCGGCGTCGACCAGCGCCTGCAGCGTGCCGGCGGTGGCGTCCAGGCGCACCAGTCGCCGTCGCGCAGCAGCGCCAGCGGTCCGCCGGCCGCCGCTTCGGGCGACACGTGGATCGCCGCGGGCACCTTGCCCGACGCCCCGCTCATGCGGCCGTCGGTGACCAGCGCCACGCGGAAGCCCTTGCCCTGCAGCACCGCCAGCGGCGGCGTCAGCTTGTGCAGTTCGGGCATGCCGTTGGCGCGCGGGCCCTGCCAGCGCACCACGCAGATCACATCGCGTTCCAGCTCGCCGTCCTTGAAGGCGGCCAGCATCGCCTCCTGGCTGTCGAAGATGCGCGCCGGCGCCTCGATCACGTGCCGGTCTTCCGGCACCGCCGACACCTTGATCACGCTGCGCCCGAGGTTGCCGGTGAGCAGCTTGAGCCCGCCCGTCGCGCTGAACGGCTGCGTGGCCGGCCGCACCACGGTGTCGTCGCGCGACACGCCGATGTCGCGCCATGCCAGCGACCCGCCCTGCAGCGCGGGCTCGCGCGTGTACTCGCGCAGGCCGCCTTCGCGCACCGTCAGCACGTCTTCGTGCATCAGGCCCGCATCGAGCAGCTCGCGGATCACGTAGCCGGGGCCGCCGGCGGCCTGGAAGGCGTTCACGTCGGCGGTGCCGTTGGGATAGACGCGCGAGAGCAGCGGCACCACCGCCGACAGCGCGCTGAAGTCGTCCCAGTCGATCACGATGCCGGCGGCGCGCGCCACGGCGACCCAGTGGATCAGGTGGTTGGTCGAGCCGCCGGTGGCGAGCAGCGCCGCCATCGCGTTGACGATGCAGCGCTCGTCGACGATGCGGCCGACCGGCGCATAGCGGCGCGTCTTCAGGATGCCCAGCGCGGTGCGCACGGCTTCCCGCGTGAGCTCCTCGCGCAGCGCCTCCTGCGGCTGCACGAAGGCCGTGCCCGGGACGTGCAGGCCCATCGCTTCCATCAGCATCTGGTTGCTGTTGGCGGTGCCGTAGAAGGTGCAGGTGCCGGGGGAGTGGTAGGCCTTCTGTTCGGCCTCCAGCAGTTCGGCGCGGCCGACCGTGCCCTGCGCGGCCAGTTCGCGCACCTTGGCCTTCTCGCTGTTCGACAGGCCGCTCGGCATCGGCCCGCCGGGCACGAACACCGTGGGCAGGTGCCCGAAGTGCAGCGCGCCGATCAGCAGGCCCGGCACGATCTTGTCGCAGATGCCGAGCATCAGCGCGCCGTCGAACACGTCGTGGCTCAGGCCCACGGCCGTCGCCATCGCGATCACGTCGCGCGAGAACAGGCTCAGCTCCATGCCGGCCGTGCCCTGCGTGACGCCGTCGCACATGGCCGGCACGCCCGACGCCACCGGGCGGTGGCGCCGTGGCGGCGCGCCTCGTCCTTGATCACGGGCGGGAACACCCCGAACGGGGCGTGCGCCGACAGCATGTCGTTGTACGAGTTGACGATGGCGAGGTTGGGCGCGCGCTCGACGACGATGCGCAGCTTGTCGTTCTCGGGCAGGCCGGCGAACGCGTGGGCGACGTTGGCGCAGCCCATGCGGTCGGCGCCGCGCTCGCGGCCGGCGGCTTCGTCGAGGCGGGAGAGGTAGGCGGTGCGGGTGGGGGCGCTGCGCTCGCGGATGCGCTCGGTCACCGCCTCCAGCTGGGGGTGGAGTTTCATGGCTTGCGGTTCGGGGTTCGCCGCATCCTACCCCGCCGCGCCCACCGGGGTGGGCACGCGGTTACGGGCGGGTTACGAACGGGCCCGCCCGCTCTTCGCTAGAGTCATGCCCATGACCGAACCGCCGAAGCCGCTGCGCGACCCGCAGGCCATGCTCGAACAGGCGCTGGCCGACTGGGGCGGCCACGACGACCTGTGGGTGTTCGGCTACGGCTCGCTGATCTGGCGGCCCGACTTCGATTTCGCCGAGCAGCGGCCCGCGCGCGTCCATGGCTGGCACCGCGCGCTGAAGATGTGGAGCCGCATCAACCGCGGCACGCCCGAGCGGCCGGGGCTGGTGTTCGGCCTGCTCACCGGCGGCTGCTGCCGCGGCGTGGTGTTCCGCGTCACGCGCGAGCAGGCGGCCGAAACGCTGACGCGCCTCTGGTCGCGCGAAATGGTCACCGGCGTCTACGACCCCCGCTGGCTCATCGCGCACACGCCGCAGGGGCCGGTGCGATCGCTGGCCTTCACGCTGTCGCGCAAGAGCCCCAACCACACGGGCGAACTGACCGAGGACGAGTACCGCCGCATCTTCCAGAAGCGACCGGCATCTACGGCACCACCCACGACTACGCGCACCGCACGCTCGAAGAACTGCGGCGCCACGACATCCGCGACCGCAACCTCGAGCGCCTCCTCAAGCTGATCCGGCATTCCACCCCACAGGAAGGCGGCGGCGGGCTAGAGTAGCGGCAACCCGACCGGAGACCTCCATGAAATCCACCTTGCTGCTTGCCGCCCTTGCCGCCACCGCCCTCGCCGGCTGCGCCTCGATGATGGGCGGACCCACCGCCACCGCGACGCTGTCGCCCACGACCGGCAACAGCACCACCGGTTCCGTGCGCTTCGTGCAGCAGGGCAACATGGTGCAGGTGTCCGGCGAAGTGCGCGGCCTGAAGCCGAACGCCGAACACGGCTTCCACGTCCACGAGAAGGGCGACTGCTCCAGCGGCGACGGCATGAGCGCGGGCGGCCACTACAACCCGGCCTCGCGTCCCCACGGCCGCCACGGCCGGGGCATGCACCACGCGGGCGACCTGGTGTCGCTGCGCGCCGACGGCAACGGCGTCGCCAGCTTCAAGTTCGAGTCGTCCACGATCAGCGTGGGCGGCGGCATGGCCGACATCGTGGGCAAGGGCCTGATCGTGCACCGCGACCCCGACGACTACACCACGCAGCCCACCGGCAACGCCGGGGCGCGGCTGGCGTGCGCCGTGATCGTGCGCAACTGATCAGCGCTGCGCCAAGAGCTTTTCGGCGGCCGCCAGTCGGCCAGCGTGTCGATGTCGGTGCAGATGCCGCGGTCGCCCAGCGGCAGCTTGTGCACGCGCCCGCCGGCGGCCTCGGCCTGCACCAGCTTCGCCGCGCCCTGCGCGCCTTCCAGCGCCATCAGGTCGTTGCGGCACTCCGAGGCGAAGCCCACCGGATGCCCGCGCTCGCCCTGCCACGTAGGCACCACACGCGGTGCTGCTGCAGGGCCGCGGCGATGCGCCGCAGCGAGTCGGGCTGCACCAGCGGCAGGTCGCCGGGCAGCACCAGCCAGCCGGCGGCGTCGCGCGTGGCCTGCACGCCCGCGGCGATCGAATCGCCCATGCCGGGGTGGCCGGCGTCTTCCAGTGCCGGGGCAGCCCGCTCGCGCGGACCGCGTCCAGCGTGTGCTCCAGCACCGGCTTGCCGGCCAGCAGCGCCTGCAACTTGGAGCCGCGGCCGCCCGAAGCGACGAAGCGGTCGCCGCGACCGGAGGCGAGCACGAGCACGACGGGTGGATTCATGCAGCGACTGTAGCCGCGACCTGCGCGAGAATCGCCGCATGAGCAACACCGCCAACTCCATCGCCGACCTGCGCAAGAGCTACGAACGGGCCGAGCTGAGCGAGGAGGCGTCGCACGCCGATCCGCTGCGGCAGTTCGGGCAGTGGCTCGACGAAGCCATCGCCGGCCAGTCCCCGAGCCGAACGCGATGACGCTGGCGACGGTCGGCAGCGACCTGCGGCCCAGCACGCGGGTGGTCCCGGTCAAGGGCTACGACGCGCGCGGCATCGTCTGGTTCACCAACTACGAAAGCCGCAAGGGACAGGAGCTGGCGGGCAACCCGTTCGCCGCGCTGCAATTCCACTGGGTGGAGCTGGAGCGGGTGGTGCGCATCGAGGGGCGGGTGGAGAAGGTCTCGGCCGAAGAGAGCGACGCCTACTTCGCGAGCCGCCCGCTCGATTCGCGCATCGGCGCCTGGGCCAGCCCGCAAAGCCAGGTGATCCCGAGCCGCACGGTGCTCGTGACCAACGCGGCGAAGTACGGCGCGCAGTTCATGCTGAACCCGCCGCGGCCGCCGCACTGGGGCGGCTACCGGCTGGTGCCGGACCAGTGGCAGTTCTGGCAGGGCCGCAAGAGCCGGCTGCACGACCGGCTGCGCTACACGCAGGCCGGCGGCGGTTGGCTGCGGGAGCGGCTGGCGCCGTAGTGTGCAGCTTCGCTGCGCACCACCCAGCGCTCAGTGCGTGACCTTCAGCCCCACGATCCCCGCCAGGATCAACCCCACGCACACCAGCCGCGCCACCGTCGCCGGCTCCTTGAACAGGATGATGCCCAGCAACACGGTGCCGATGGCGCCGATGCCGGTCCACACCGCGTAGGCGGTGCCCACCGGCAGCGAGCGCATCGCCCACCCGAGCAGCAGCACGCTGACGATCATCGCGCCCACGGTGCCGACCGACGGCCAGAGCCGCGTGAACCCCTCGGTGTACTTCAGGCCGATCGCCCAGCCCACCTCGAACAGGCCGGCGATCGCCAGCACCAGCCACGCCATGCCGACGCTCCTCAAGCCTTCGCGAACTCGGAGAAGGTCTTGCGGAATTTCGAGACCTTCGGAGCCGCCACCGCCATGCAGTAGCCCCGGTGCGGGTTCTTCTCGAAGAAGTCCTGGTGGTAGTCCTCGGCCGGCCAGTAGTTCTCCAGCGGCAGCACCTCGGTGACGACCGGCCGGCTGTAGAACTTCTCCTGCCCCATCCAGCGGATGATCCCGTCGGCGGCTTCCTTCTGCTCCGGCGTCGTGTAGTAGATGCCGCTGCGGTACTGGGTGCCGATGTCGTTGCCCTGCCCGTTGAGCTGGGTGGGATCGTGCACCACGAAGAAGATCTCCAGCACCGGCGCGTGGTGATCTGCGCCGGGTCGTAGGTGAGCTTCACCACCTCGTTGTGCCCCGTGCGCCCGGTGCACACCTGTTCATAGCTCGGACGCTCGACCTGGCCGTTGCTGTAGCCCGACTCGACGTCGGTGATCCCCCGCACTTCCTTGAAGACCGCTTCGGTGCACCAGAAGCAGCCGCCGCCGAGGACGATGGTTTGCGAATCGCTCATGGACTGAATTCTCCGTGTAGCCGGGAACTGTAGCCTTACCATGCTCATCCATGAACCTGGCCGAACTGAAGCCGATCCTGACCGTGCTGGTATTGCCGCCGGGCGGGCCCTTGCTGGTGTTGCTGCTCGGCCTGCTGTGGGCAACCGGGCGGCGCGCGGCGGGGTTGCTGCTGGCCTTCCCGGCCTTGCTGTCGCTGTGGCTGCTCAGCTGCAGCGCGGTGGCGCTGATGCTGGCGCATGCGCTCCTGCCGCAGATCCCGGCCGTGCAGCCTGCGCAGCTGCAGAAGGTGCAGGCCATCGTGGTGCTGGGCGGCGGCGTCCAGCCCGACGCCCCGGAGTACGGCGTGCCCCAGCCAGGCTACGCCACGCTGAAGCGGGTGCGCTACGCCGCGTGGCTGGCGCGCCGCAGCGGGAAGCCGCTCGCATTCGCGGGTGGCGTCGGCTGGGCGGCCGCCGGCACGAACACCGAATCGGAAGGCGCCGTCGCCCGCCGCGTGCTGCAGGAGGAATACGCCCTGCCCGTGCGCTGGCTGGACGACCGATCGCGCGACACCCGCGAAAACGCCTTGCGGATGGCCGAACAGTTGCTCCCGGCCAACGTCCGCAACATTGCCCTGGTGACCGACGCCACGCACATGCCGCGGGCCGCCGCCCACTTCCGGGCCGTCGGCTTCACCGTGCTGCCCGCCCCGACCGACTTCCCTTCCACCAGCGGACGGATCGAGCTGCAGTGGCTGCCCTCCACCGCCGGCCTGAGCACTTCCACCCGGTCCTGCGCGAGTGGCTGGGCAACAAGGTCGCGGCGCCGGGCAAATCTTGACGGCGGGCTGCCTGAGCCACTACATTACTAACCAGTCAGTCAGTAAGTAAGTAGCGCCTTCCCTCCCTCATGTCCTCCTCTTCCAACCTCAAGGCCGTCCCGGCGGCCGCCGAAACAGCTCCGCCCCGCCGTGAAAGGCGCAAGGAAGCGCGTCCCGGCGAGCTGCTCGACGCGGCGCTCGACCTGTTCGTCGAGAAAGGCTTCGCCGCCACGCGGTCGGAGGAAGTCGCGGCCCGCGCCGGGGTCTCCAAGGGCACGCTGTTCCTGTACTTCCCGAGCAAGGAAGAACTGTTCAAGGCGGTGGTGCGCGAGAACATCTCCGGCCGCTTCGCCGAGTGGAACGAGGAGTTCGAAGCCTTCGAAGGCTCCACGCCGGACATGGTGCGCTACTGCATGCGCGTGTGGTGGGAGCGGCTGGGCGCCACGCGCGCTTCGGGCATCACCAAGCTGATGATCAGCGAGGCGCGCAACTTCCCCGACCTGGCGGCGTTCTACCAGCAGGAGGTGATCCAGCCGGCGCACGAGCTGATGCGGCGCATCCTGCAGCGCGGCGTGGCCCGCGGCGAGTTCCGGCCCCTCGACATCGACTACGCCGTGTTCAGCATCTCGGCGCCGATGATCTTCCTGATCATGATGAAGCACTCGCTGGGCGCGTGCGTGCCGCGTGACTATGCGGTCGACCCCGAGCGCTACATCGCCTCGCAGGTCGAGATCCTCCTGAACGGGATGTGCAAATGAGCCCGGCTCTCCGCAAGCTGAAATGGGTGGTGCTGGCGCTGGTGGTGCTGCTGGCCGCCGGCGCGCTCTGGCGCACGCTGGCCGCGCGCCGCGCGCAGCAGGCGCCGGTGGCCGTGGCGCAACCCGCGGTGGAACTGGCGCAGACCGACGTGGTGCGCGCCGAGGTGCGCGACCTGCAGCGCGGGCTGCCGGTGTCCGGCACGGTCAAGGCCGTCAACTCCGCCCAGTCAAGGCGCGCATCGGCGGCGAACTGCAGGGGCTGACCGTGCGCGAAGGCGACACCGTCCGTGCCGGCCGGTGGTGGCGCGCGTCGATGCCACCGAAGGCCGCGCGCGGCTCCAGCAGGCGCGGGAGCAGGCCGACGCGGCCCGGGCGCAGATCGACATCGCGCAGCGGCAGTTCGACAACAACAAGGCGCTGGTCGACCAGGGGCTTCATCTCGCGGTCGGCGGTGGACACCGCGCTGAACAACCCGGCGGCCGCGCAGGCCACGCACAAGGCGGCGCTGGCCGCGGCCGACGTCGCGCGCAAGGGCGTCGAAGACGCCGTGCTGCGCGCGCCGATCTCCGGCGTGGTCTCCCAACGGCTGGCGCAACCCGGCGAGCGCGTCGGCGTCGACACCCGCGTGATCGAGATCGTCGACCTCGGCCGGCTGGAACTGGAAGCGACGCTCTCCGGCGCCGACTCGCTCGAGGTGCGCGTCGGCCAGTCGGCCACGCTGCAGGTCGAAGGCAACGCGAAGCCGATCCCGGCCCGCGTCGTGCGCATCAACCCGAGCGCGCAGGCGGGCAGCCGCAGCGTGCTGGCCTACCCGGCGCTGGGCGACACCAGCGGCCTGCGGCAAGGCCTGTTCGCGCAGGGCACGCTGGCCACCGGCAGCGCCTCGTCGCTGGCCGTGCCGCTGGCGGCGGTGCGCACCGACAAGCCCGCGCCCTACGTCCAGCTCGTGGACGGCGGCCGGGTGCGGCACCAGCCGGTGGAACTGGGCGCGCGCGGCGAAGCGGGCAAGGAGAGCTGGGTCGCCGTGACCGGCCTGCCGCCCGGCGCGACAGTCGTGCGCGGCCACGTCGGCCCGCTGCGCGAAGGGACGCTCGTGAAGTTCACGGGCGCGCCGGCCAAGGCGCCGAGTCCCTGAGCCATGTGGTTTACCCGCGTCAGCCTGAAGAACCCCGTGTTCGCCACGATGGTGATGCTCGCCATCGTCGTGCTCGGCCTGTTCTCGTACCAGCGCCTGAAGGTCGACCAGTTCCCCAACATCGACTTCCCGGTGGTGGTGGTCACGGCCGAATACCCCGGCGCATCGCCTGAAGTCGTCGAGAGCGAGGTCAGCAAGAAGATCGAGGAGGCGGTCAATTCCATCGCCGGCATCAACGCCCTGACCTCGCGCAGCTACGAGAACCAGTCCGTTGTCATCATCGAGTTCCAGCTGCACGTCGACGGCCGCAAGGCGGCGGAAGACGTGCGCGAGAAGATCGCCTCGGTCCGCCCCACCTTCCGCGACGAGGTGAAGGAGCCGCGGGTGCTGCGCTTCGACCCGGCCAGCCGCGCTGTCTGGTCGGTGGCCGTGCTGCCCGACAACGCGCAGGGCGCGCGCCCGATGTCGCCGGTGGAGCTGACCAACTGGGCCGACCAGGTGCTCAAGAAGCGGCTGGAAAACGTGCGCGGCGTCGGCTCGGTCACGCTGGTGGGCGGCACCAAGCGCGAGATCAACGTCTACCTGCAGCCCGCCGCGATGGAGGCGCTGGGCATCACGGCCGACCGTGGTGGTCGCCGCGGTGCGCAACGAGAACCGTGGACCTGCCGGTCGGCGCGATCCGCTCGCTGGCGCAGGAGCGCATGGTGCAGATCGACGCGCGCATGCAGCGGCCGGAAGACTTCGGCAGGATCATCGTGGCCCGCCGCAACGGCGCGGCGGTGCGCGTCGACCAGTCGCGCGGGTCACCGACGGCGCGCAGGAGGTGGAGAGCCCGGCCCTGTACAACGGCCAGCGCACGCTGCTGCTGACGGTGCAGAAATCGCAGGACGAGAACACCATCGCCGTCGACGGGCTGCGCAAGACGCTGGCCGAACTGCAGCCCGAGCTGCCGCGCGGGGCGAAGCTGGAACAGGTGGGCGACGCATCGCGGCCGATCCGCGTGTCGGTCGAGAACGTGCGGCGCACGCTGATCGAAGGCGCCGTGCTGACGGTGCTGATCGTGTTCCTGTTCCTGAACTCGTGGCGGTCCACCGTCATCACGGGGCTGACGCTGCCCATCGCGCTGATCGGCACCTTCCTGTTCATGTACGCGTTCGGCTTTTCCATCAACATGGTCACGCTGATGGCGCTGTCGCTGTGCGTGGGCCTGCTGATCGACGACGCGATCGTGGTGCGCGAGAACATCGTGCGGCACGTGCAGATGGGCAAGACGCCCTACCAGGCCTCGCTGGACGGCACGCAGGAAATCGGGCTGGCGGTGCTGGCGACCACCTTCTCCATCGTGGCCGTGTTCCTGCCGATCGGCTTCATGGGCGGCATCATCGGCAAGTTCTTCCACGAGTTCGGCGTGACCATCGTGGCGGCGGTGCTGATCTCGATGTTCGTCAGCTTCACGCTCGACCCGATGCTGTCGTCGGTGTGGCACGACCCCGAGATCGAGGCGCACGGCAAGGCCAAAGACAAGCTCACGCTGTACGACAAGACCATCGGCCGCGTCACCGGCTGGTTCGACCGCACCACCGAAGCGCTGGCCGAGGGCTACCAGAAGATCCTGCGCTGGTCGCTGGCGCACAAGCTGGCGACCGTGCTCGGCGCGGTGGCGATCTTCGTCACCAGCCTGTTCATGGTGCCGCTGCTCGGCACCGAGTTCGTGCCGCGCTCCGACTACTCGGAAACCAACGTCAGCTTCCACACGCCGGTCGGTTCCTCGCTGGAACTCACCGAGTCCAAGGCACGGCAGGTGGAGGCGATCATCCGCGAGTTTCCCGAGGTGCGCTACACGCTGGCGACCCTCAACACGGGGACGGCGCAGGGCAAGATCTACGCGGCGATCTACGTGCGGCTGGTCGACCGCAACGCGCGCAAGCGCAGCGTCGACGAGATGACGGCGGTGCTGCGCGAGCGGCTCAAGCAGGTGCCCGGCATCACCGTCACGCACGCCGGCCTGGCCGACCCGGTCGGCGGCAACAAGCAGATCGAGTTCTCGCTGCAGGGCGCGGACCTGCGCGAACTGGAGCGCCTCTCGCGCCTGGCCATGGACCGCATCCGCGACGTGCCGGGGCTGGTCGACCTCGACTCCAGCGTCAAGGCGGACAAGCCCACGGTGGCCATCGCGGTCAAGCGCGAAGCCGCTTCGGACCTCGGCTTGTCGGTGGCGCAGATCGCGGGCGCCTTGCGCACGCTGGTGGCCGGCCAGACGGTGGGCAACTGGCGCGCGCCCGACGACCAGACCTACGACGTCAACGTGCGGCTCGCGCCCGACGCCCGCACCGCGCCGCAGGACCTGAACGCCTGCCTTTCGCCACCGGCAACAACGCCGACGGCAGCACGCGCATCGTCCGCCTGAACCAGGTCGCGGCCATCGCCGAGGGCACCGGCCCGAACCAGATCAACCGCCGCGACCTGACGCGCGAGGTGGCGATCAACGCCAACGCGCAGGGCCGCGCCACCGGCGAAGTGTCGGCCGATATCCGCAAGCGGCTCGACGCGATCGCGATGCCGCCCGGCTACCGCTACCAGTTCGGCGGCTCCACCAAGAACATGCAGGAGTCGTTCGGCTACGCCGTGTCGGCGCTCGCCATGGCGGTGATCTTCATCTACATGATCCTGGCCAGCCAGTTCAAGAGCTTCCTGCAGCCGCTGGCCCTGATGACGTCGCTGCCGCTGACGCTGATCGGCGTGGTGCTCGCGCTGCTGATGTTCAACTCGGCGCTGTCCATGTTCTCGGTGATCGGCATCGTGATGCTGATGGGGCTGGTGACCAAGAACGCGATCCTGCTGGTCGACTTCGCCATCCGGATGCGCGAGCAGGGCATGGCGCGCAGCGAGGCGCTGCTGCTGGCGGCGCGCGTGCGGCTGCGCCCGATCCTGATGACCACGCTGGCCATGATCTTCGGCATGGTGCCGCTCGCTTTCGCGCTGACCGAAGGCTCGGAACAGCGCGCACCAATGGGCCAGGCGGTGATCGGCGGGGTGATCACGTCGTCGCTGCTGACCCCGGTGGTGGTGCCGGTCGTCTACTGCTACGGACGACCTGGCCCAGTGGCTGCGCCGCGGCCGCTCCCGGATCGCCGGCGGCGCCGGGTCCCAGCCCGTCGCAGCGGCCGGGGAGCCTTGATCAAGTGCAGCAATCCACCTTCGTCCGAACTGGGCTGCGCATCGCGCGGACCGGTTCCCCCTGTGAAGAGGATCCGGCTTTGCCGGTCCTCTTCACACCGATCGAGCCACTGGAGAATCGCTCCAGCGATTCTCCAGTGATTCCCTAAAATGGACGGTTTGTCGTAGACGACCAGAGAAAGACCCATGAACGCCCCGATCGACATCGAACGCGCCCGCTTCAACATGATCGAGCAGCAGATCCGGCCCCGGGATGTGCTCGACATCGACATCCTGGCGCTGCTGCACAAGGTGCCGCGCGAGAACTTCCTGCCGCCCGCCCACCGCGCGCTGGCCTTCGTCGACATGCTGATCCCGCTGGCGAGCCCGACCGAGGAAGCGCTGCGCAGCGGCCGCTGCATGCTGGAGCCCAAGGTCGAAGCCCGCCTGCTGCAGGACCTGAAGGTCACCCCGGTCGACAAGGTGCTGGAAGTCGGCGCCGGCTCGGGCTACATGGCCGCCCTGCTGGCCAGCCGCGCCCAGCGCGTCATCTCGATGGAGATCGACCCCGAGATGGCCCGCCCGGCCCGCGCCAACCTGCAGCAGGCCGGCATCCACAACGCCGAAGTGCGCGAAGGCGACGGCGCCCGCGGGCTGGCCGCCGAAGGTCCCTTCGACGTCATCCTCCTGAGCGGCTCGGTCGCCGAAGTGCCGGCGGAACTGCTGGCGCAACTCAAGGTCGGCGGCCGGCTGGGCGCCATCGTGGGCCACGACCCGGTGATGCGCACCACCTTCATCCGCCGCACCGGCGAGGCCAGCTACACCACCGAGCAGCCCCGGGACACCCCGGCGCCGCGGCTGTCGAACTTCCCCGAGCCTTCGCGCTTCCACTTCTGAGCGAGCCGCCGCCATGATCACCCGGGTGCGCCCTTCCGAACTGAACGCATGGCTGCAGGAGCAGCCCGCCGGCGCCGTGGTGCTGGACGTGCGCGAGCCGTGGGAGCTGCAGACCGCCAGCGTCAAGGCTGACGGCTTCGAGCTGCTGGCGATCCCCATGAACGATATTCCGGCCCGGCTGGCCGAAGTGCCGCGCGACAAGCCGCTGGCGGTGCTGTGCCACCACGGCGGGCGCAGCCAGCGGGTGGCGCTGTTCCCGGAGCACCAAGGCTACGAGGGCGTGGCCAATGTCGCGGGCGGGATCAACGCGTGGGCTCTGGAGCGCGATCCCTCGGTGCCGCGCTATTGACGCGCACCCATACTCGGCGGCGCCAAACATAACAAAGCAGAACCTGAAGGACGGACGATGAAAGTGTTGCGGCTTCTCCCCCTCTCGGCGGCGATCGCCATGGCCCCGCCGGCACCGCCCGCGCCGAGGGCCTGCTGGAGCTCTACGAAGCCGCCCGCGCGCAGGACGCCGCCTGGCAGGCGGCGCGCGCGCAGTACGACGCCAACATCGCCCGCGCCGCACAGGCGCGCGCCGGCATCCTGCCGCAGGCGGGCCTGTCGGCCGGCGTCACCCGCAGCAACTACGAGAACGACACGCCGCCGCCCGCCGCGGTCGACCGCAGCTTCACCACGCAGCAGGCGACGATCAACGCTTCGCAGCCGCTGTGGCGGCCGGCCAACTGGGCGACCTACCGCCGGGGCCAGCGCCAGGCCGAACTGGCCGAGTTCCAGCTGGTGGCCGCGGGCCGGACCTGATCATCCGCGTCAGCCAGGCGTACTTCGACGTGCTGGCCGCGCAGGACACGCTGGCGTTCGTGCGCGCCCAGAAGACGGCGGTGGCGGAGCAGCTCGCTTCGGCCAAGCGCAACTTCGAGGTCGGCACTTCCACCATCACCGACACCCGCGAAGCCCGGCCCGCTACGACCTGGTGCTGGCGCAGGAAATCGCCGCCGACAACGACCTGCGCGTGAAGCGGCTGGCGCTCGACACGCTGGTCGGCCGCAACAACACGCAGCCGAACCCGATCGCGGTCTCGCTCAACGTGCCGCCGCCGCAGCCGGCCGATCCCGAGGCCTGGGTCGCGGTGGCCGAAGCTTCCAGCCCCGCGGTGCAGCAGGCCCGCACGGCCGTCGAGATCGCCGAACTGGAAACGCGCAAGGCGCAGGCCGGCCACCAGCCGACGGTGGACCTCACCGCGAGCTATGGCCTGGTGCGCAACGTCGGCGGCAACGCGGCGTCCGCGGCCGAGACGCGGCCCAAGAGCGGCAACATCGGCGTGGCGCTGAACCTGCCGCTGTTCTCCGGCTTCGCCACCCAGAACCGCATCCGCGAAACCCTCTCGCTGGAAGAACGCGCCCGCGCCGACCTCGAAGCGACGCGCCGCAACGTGGCGCAGCAGGTGCGCACGGCCTACTTCGGCGTCGTGTCGGGCCAGGGGCCGGTGCGCGCGCGCTCGAAGCGGCAGAGGCGTCGAGCCAGAGCGCGCTGGAAGCCAACCGCCTGGGCTACCAGTCGGCGTGCGCATCAACATCGACGTGCTGAACGCGCAAAGCCAGCTGTTCCAGACCAAGCGCGACCTGGCGCAGGCGCGCTACAACGTGCTGCTGGGCCACCTGCGGCTGCGGCAGGCGAACGGGACGCTGCAGGCCGAGGACCTGGCGCGGTTGAATACGCTGCTGGGGGCTGACGGCCCGTCATTGCCGCCTTCGCGGGGATGACGCTACTTCGCCAAGAGGTTCAGCACCGCATCCCGCGTCTTGCGCGCCGCCCCCGGTGCGCCTCCGCGAACCGTTCGCCCGCCTTCGCCGCCGCCTCGCGCGCGGCGTCATCCCGCACGAGCGCCACGGCCGCCTCCACGGCTTCCTTCATCGACGCGGCCCGCTTCGCCGCGCCCGCCTCCAGCGCCAGTTCCGCCGCCTCGCTGAAGTTGAAGGTGTGCGGCCCCATCACCACCGGGCAGCCGCAGGCCGCCGCCTCGATCAGGTTCTGCCCGCCCATGGGCGCGAAGCTGCCGCCCAGCAGCGCGGCGTCGGCCAACCCGTAGTACAGCGGCATCTCGCCGATCGAATCGCCGATCCAGACGTCGGCGGCAGGCGGCGCGTCGTGCCACACGCTGCGCCGCGACGTGCTGAAGCCCGCCTGCGCCGCCAGCGCGGCGACTTCGTCGAAGCGCTGCGGATGGCGCGGCACCAGCAGCCATTGCACCTCGCGGCGGCCGGCGATCGCGGGCAGCAACTGCGCCTCCTCGCCTTCGCGCGAGCTGGCGAACATCACCACCGGCGGCTGCTGCGCGGCGCGCCAGGCGCGGCCCCGCGCGAGCTGCGCCGCATCGGGATCGGCGTCGAACTTGAGGTTGCCGAACACGCCCTGCACCGTCGCGCCGGCCTGCGCCAGCCGGCGGGCATCGCCTTCGGTCTGCGCCCACACGGCGGAGAGCGCCGCGTACGCCGGCCGCGACAGGCTGCCGAGGCGGCGCGCGCCCGCCAGCGACTTCTCGCTCAGGCGCGCGTTCGCCAGCGCCAGCGGAATGCCGCGGTCGCGGCACGCCGCCGCCATGTTGGGCCACACCTCGGTCTCCATCAGGATGCCCGCGGCCGGGTGGAAGTGGTTCAGGAAGCGATCGACCGCACCCGGCGTGTCCCACGGCAACCAGGCCTGCGCGTCGCCTGCGCCCAGCAGGCGCGCGCCCTCGGCGCGGCCGGTGGCGGTGCCGTGCGTGAGCAGCAGGCGCAGGTCGGGCTGCACGGCGCGCAGCGCATCGACGAGGATGGCGGCCGCGCGCGTTTCGCCGAGCGAGACGGCATGGATCCACAAGCGGCCCGGCGCCGTCGGCGCGGCGTAGCGGCCGAAGCGTTCCTCCACGTGTTCGAGGTAGCCCGGCTCGGCGGCGCCGCGCTTGCGCAGCTTGCGGCGCAGCAGAGGCTGCGCCGCGGCCATGGCCGGGGAATAGAGGGAACGCACGTTGGTCAGGAAGCGATGGCGCGTTGCGGCCGCTGCTGCCAGCAGGCTTGCCAGGCGGACGCGACCTCGGCCACCGAGGGCGCCGCGTCACCCCCCACGGCGCACTGGTGCGGCCGGCCGACGGGCCCGGCGCGCCAGGCGCGGGGCTGGCTGAAGATTTCCACGACGGGAAGGTTGAGGGCCACGGCCATATGCGCGATGCCGGAGTCTACGCCGACGAGCGCGGACGTTCCGCGCATCACCTCGAGCAGTTCCGCCAGCCGCATGCGGGGCAGCACGCGCGCTTGCGGGCCGATGTCAGCTGCCAACTGGCGGGCGAAGCGTTCCTCGCTGTCGCCGGCCTGCGGCACCAGGAGCTCGAAGCCTTCGGCGGCCAGCCGGCGGCCGAACTCCGCCCGTGCGGCCGCGGGCCATTCGTTGTCGGCGCGCGTGGTGCCGTGCGCCAGCACCACCTGCGGCGGCACGGCCGCGGCGCGCAGCGTCCATGGATACGTTGGCGGCGACTCGATGAAACCGGGAGCGTCGTAGCCGAGTGCGCGTGCCGCGAGCAGGCGCGTGCGCGCCACCGCGTGGATGCGCGTGGGCATCGGCACGGCGCGTTGCAGCAGGAAGCGCACCGGCCACTCGTAGCCGCACAACTCGCTCTTGTTGCCGAAGGTGGCGCTGAAGCCGCCGGGCGCGAGGCGTGCCTGGCGTGCGACCCACGCCGACTTCACCAGCCCCCGGAAGTCGATGACGGCGTCGTACGGCTGCTGCCGCAACTGCTCGCGGGCCGCCCGCCATTCGCTGCGGCTGGCCGCGGAGAAGCGCGCCTTGCGCCAGCGGCGCTGCGCCACCGGGATGACACGCTCGATGCCGGGCGTGGTGCGAAGCAGGTCGGCAAAAGCCTCTTCCACGACCCAGTCGATGCGCGCCTGCGGAAAGCGCGCCGGAGATCGTGGACGACGGGAAGCGTCTGGACAACGTCACCGAGGGAGGACAGCTTGACGACCAGGATCCTCAATGCGCCGCCTCGGCGATCTTCGCGTCGGGCTTGGCGCGGCGCAGCAGCTCCAGCATCGTCTTCTCGATGCGGTGCATCGCCTCCTGCGTGTGGCCCTCGAAGCGCAGCACCAGCACCGGGGTCGTGTTCGACGAGCGCAGCAGGCCGAAGCCGTCGGGCCAGTCGACGCGCAGGCCGTCGATGGTGGAGACCTGCGCATCGGGGAAGTTGGCCATCTTCACCACCTCGGCGACGACGCGCGGCGGCTCGCCCTCTTCGCACTTCACGTTCAACTCGGGCGTCGAGAACGAGGTCGGCAGCGCATCGAGCACGGCGCTCGGATCCGGGTGGCGCGAGAGGATCTCCAGCAGGCGGCAGCCCGCATAGGTGCCGTCGTCGAAACCGTACCAGCGCTCCTTGAAGAAGATGTGGCCGCTCATCTCGCCGCCGAGCGGCGAATCGACTTCACGCATCTTCGCCTTGATCAGCGAGTGGCCGGTCTTGTACATCATGGGCTTGCCGCCGGCCTGCTCGATCGCGGGGCCGAGGCGCTGCGTGCACTTGACGTCGAACAGGATCGGCGCGCCGGGCACGCGCGAGAGCACGTCCTGCGCGAACAGCATCATCTGGCGGTCCGGGTAGATGTTGTTGCCGCCGCGCGTGATGATGCCGAGGCGGTCGCCGTCGCCGTCGAAAGCCAGGCCGAGGTCGGCGCCCGTCTTCTTCAGCTCGGCGATCAGGTCGCGCAGGTTTTCGGGCTTGCTCGGGTCGGGGTGGTGGTTGGGGAAGTCGCCGTCGACTTCGCTGAACAGCTCGATCACCTCGCAACCGATGGCGCGGAAGATGTCCGGGGCGGAGGCGCCGGCGACGCCGTTGCCCGAGTCGACGATGATCTTCAGCGGGCGGGCCAGCTTGATGTCGCCGACGATGCGGTCGCGGTACGCCGGCAGGACGTCGACGGTGCGGACGTTGCCCGGGCTGGCCGCGGCCTGGCCGCCGCCGCTTTCCATCAGCCGGCGCAGGCCCCGGATCTCCTCGCCGAAGATCGCCTTGCCGGCCATCACCATCTTGAAGCCGTTGTAGTCCTTCGGGTTGTGGCTGCCCGTCACCCGGATGCCGCTGTGGCAGAGCGTGCTGGCGGCGAAGTAGAGCATCGGCGTCGTGACCATGCCGACGTCGATGACGTCGACGCCGCTGGCGGCCAGCCCGCGGATCAACGCGGCGACGAGCGAGGGCCCGCTGATGCGCCCGTCGCGGCCGACGGCGACCGTCTTCTCGCCCTGCTGCAGCGCGGTCGCGCCGAAGGCACGGCCGAGCGCTTCGGCCACCTCTTCGTTGAGCGTGGCGGGCACGATGCCGCGGACGTCGTAGGCCTTGAAGATGCTGGGGTTGAGCTGCATGGAACGCCTGCCTGCAATGGTGTTGGACTGCGACCGATTCTAGGCCGCGCCCCGCGAGGAACATGTCCGAAAACGGCCAGTCTTGCATGGGCCGCTGCGTATCATGCCTCCATGAGCCCCGCCGACCCGCCGCTGCACCCCGACGCCTGCTACCGGCGCTGAAGACGCGCGACGCCCGCTTCGACGGCTCGTTCTTCACGGGCGTGACGAGCACCGGCATCTACTGCCGGCCGGTCTGCAAGGTGCGCACGCCGCGGCGCGAGAACTGCCGCTTCTTCGCCCACGCGGCGCAGGCCGAAGGCGCCGGTTTCCGGCCCTGCCTGCGCTGCCGTCCCGAACTGGCGCCGCACTCGCTGCGCTGGTCGATCCAGACGCCGGCGCCATGCTGGCCCAGCAGGCGGCGCGGCTGCTCGACGAGCCCGACGCGTGGAACGGCGAGGCGCCATCGGTCGAGCAGCTCGCGGCGCGGCTCGGCGTGAGCGATCGTCACCTGCGCCGCATCTTCGAAGCGCAGCTCGGCGTTTCGCCACTGCAGTATTTGCAGACGCGGCGGCTGCTCACGGCCAAGCAGTTGCTGGCCGACACCGACCTGCCGATCACGCAGGTGGCGATGGCCAGCGGTTTCGCCAGCCTGCGCCGCTTCAACGCGGCCTTCGTGCAGCACTACGGGCTGAGCCCGGGCGAGCTGCGCCGCGCCGGGGCGCCGCGCGAACTCGGGTCGGAGGTGCGCCTCGGCTTTCGCCCGCCGTACGACGCGGCCGCGATGCTCGCCTTCTTCCGCACGCGGGCGATCGACGGCATGGAGTTCGTCGAAGGGCTGCAACTGGGCCGGACGGTGACGCTCGACGCCGGCGGGCAGCGCTGGCAAGGCTGGTTGCTGGCGACGTTCGACGAGGCGCATGCGCAGGTCGTGCTGCGCGTTGGCGAAACCCTGCGGCCCGTGCTGCCGCTGCTGATCCGCCGGGTGCGCTCGGCGTTCGACCTCGACGCCGATCCGCAGGCGATCAACGCGCGCTTGCACGGCAGCTTTCCGCTGGGCGATGGCCTGCGCGTGCCGGGCTCGCTCAGCGGCTATGAACTGGCGGTGCGGGCCGTGCTCGGCCAGCAGATCACGGTGGCCGCGGCGCGCACGCTGGCCCAGCGGCTGGTGCAGCGCTTCGGCGTCGCCATCGAAACGCCGCACCCGCAACTGCGCGTGCTGTTCCCGGCGCCCGAAGTGCTCGCCGCCGCCGAGGGCGACGCGCTCGGGCAGCTGGGCATCGTGCGCCAGCGGCAGGCGGCCATCGTCGCGATCGCGCGCGCCGTCGCCGAAGGCCGCGTGCAACTCCACGCCGGCGCCGACGTGCAGGCCACCATCGTTGCGCTGAAGGAACTGCCCGGCATCGGCGACTGGACGGCGCAGTACATCGCGATGCGGGCGCTGCGCTGGCCCGACGCCTTCCCGGCCGGCGACGTCGCCTTGCACAAGGCGCTGGGCGTGCAGGAAAGCCGGCAGCCGGCACGCGAAGCCGAAGCCGCTTCGCAGACCGGAAGCCGTGGCGCAGCTATGCCGTCATCCGCGCGTGGAGCTCGCTCGCGAAGCCCGCCGCCGTCCCAACCGTTGCCGCAGGAGGCCGACCATGAAGACCACCACGCCGCTGGTTTGCCAGCGTTTCGAAAGCCCGCTCGGCACGATGCTGCTGGCCGCCACCGACCGCGGCCTGGCCGGCCTCTGGTTCCCGGGCCAGCGCCATGGCCCGGCCGCCCCGCCCGGCCCCGAAGTCGCCAACCATCCGGTGCTGGAGGAAGCGGCGCGGCAGTTGCGCGCCTACTTCGCCGGCGAGCGCAGCGGCTTCGGCCTGCCGATCGACTTCGCCCGGGGCACGCCGTTCCAGCAAAGCGTGTGGCAGGCGCTGCTCGCGATCCCGGCCGGCGAGACCACCAGCTATGGCGAACTCGGGCGCCGCGTGGGCAAGCCGCAGGCCGCCCGCGCCATCGGCGCCGCCGTCGGCCGCAACCCGGTGAGCGTGGTGGTGCCCTGCCACCGCGTGCTGGGGACGGCCGGCGCGCTCACGGGCTACGCGGGCGGCATCGAGCGCAAGACGGCCTTGCTGAAGCTCGAAGGCGCCTTGGTGTAAAACTCCGCGCCTCATGCCTGCTTCCTCCATCGCCGACTTCGTCCTGCTGGCCGCCATCTGGGGCGCGTCCTTCCTGTTCACCCGCTACGCCGTGATCGACTTCGGCGTCGTGCCCACGGCGGCCCTGCGTGTCGGCGTGGCCGCGGCCTTCCCGGTGCCGCTGATGCTCGCGCGTGGCCACGGCCCCGAATTCCGGCGGCACTGGAAGAAGGTGTGCCTGATCGGCCTGCTCAATTCCGGCATCCCGTTCCTGCTCTTCGCGTTCGCCTTGCTGTCGATCACCACGGGCCTCTCGGCGATCCTCAATGCGACGGTGCCGCTGTTCGGCGCGCTGGTCGCATGGGCCTGGCTGAAGGACCGCCCGACCGGTTCGCGCGTGCTCGGGCTCGTGATCGGCTTCGCGGGCGTGGCGATGCTGGCCTGGGACAAGGCCAGCTTCAAGCCCGACGCGGTCTCCGGCATCGCACCGGCCCGGGCCATCCTCGGCTGCCTGGTCGCGACGGTCTGCTACGCCTTCGCCGCCAGTGCCACCAAGCGCTGGCTGACCGGCGTGCCCTCGCTGGTGAACGCCACCGGCAGCCAGCTCGGCGCCTCCATCGCGCTGGCCGTGCCCGCGCTGTGGTTCGTGCCCGCGCAGATGCCGGGCACGCGGGCCTGGCTGTCGCTGCTGGCCCTCGGCGTGATGTGCACCGGCATCGCCTACATCCTGTACTTCCGGCTGATCGAACAAGCCGGCCCGGCGCGTGCGCTGGCGGTGACTTTCGTCGTGCCGGTGTTCGCCATCCTCTACGGCGCGCTGCTCCTCGGGGAGCAGGTCACGCCCCGGATGGTGGTGTGCGGGGTGGTGATCGTGTGCGGCACCGCCTTGTCGACGGGCCTGCTCAAGCTGCCGGCGTTGCGCCGCAGCCCGGCCTAGAACCGCGGCAGGTCGGTGAGGTGGCGGCCGGGGCGGTCCTCGGCCACCGAGAGCGTCTCCACGCCTTCGGGCAGCACGTCGACCATCACCTCGGAGCCCATCTGCAGCGTGCCGCGCTCGGTCGGGAACAGCGTGACGACGGTGTCTCCCTCGACCAGCCGGTCGACGACTTCGACCATGCGCGTGGGCGCCGGCCGGAGGTCCCAGTGCTCGAGGCTGGGGTCTATCATCCCCATCATCACCTCGGAGACGTGTCCGCCCTCCAGCCGCACGGCAGTGATGCCGTAGACCACGGAAGCGGTGGGACCGCCCAGCAGCGCAGCGAACGGCAACCCGGCGCGCGCACTCAACATCGATTTCTCAACCATGCGGCGTATTGTGTGCACCCACTCTGCCGCCACGATAAGCCGAGCGCGCGGGATGGCGTAGGGATGGGCCTACCGGAATCCGTACACTCTTTCCTGCCGCCATGCAGTCCGCCGACCCATCTCCCGCAACTTCTCCCGCCCTGACGAAGGCGCATGCCCGCCGCCTGCGGGACATCTACCGCTCCGCAGGGTGGCCGTGCCAGACGCCCCGGAGATCGACCTGCTGGCCGCGGGCCTGCTGGAGCGGCTGCGCACCGATACCGGCCACGAGACCTTGCGCGTGACCGATGCGGGCGTGCAATGGCTGTCCACGGTGCTGGCCCGCAACCGCGCGGGCCTGTCGGCGCACGAAGCCCTCGTCGAACAGGTCGCCCGCGAGATGGCGCGCGCCGGCCGGCTGGCTGGCGCGCGGCCTGAGCCTGCGGGCGCAGGTGCCCACCGGCGATGCCGCCAAGCCTTTGCGCTGGTGCATCGCCCGGCCCGACGTGTTCTCGATCCGGCACACCTCGGTGGAGGCGTACGTCGAACCGATCGTCCACGAGATCAAGGTGCGCCGCTCCGACCTGCTGGCCGACCTGCGGCAGGAGGCCAAGCGCGGGGCCTACCGCGACCTGGGCGAATGCTGGTACGTGCTGGGCGCCGACGCGCGCGGCCGCGCCATCGGCGAACCCGATGAAGTGCCCGGCGACTGCGGCGTGATGCTGCTGCAGCAGGGACGGCTGGTGGTGGCGCGCGGCGCGCAACGTCCCGCGCGCGCGGCGCTGCCTTTCGGCGTGTGGATGGCGCTGGCCAAGGCGACGCCGGTGGCCGGCTTGGACGAGGACGCGCAGGGGCTGCTGGAGTAGCACTCTGTCATCCCGGGCTCGACCCGGGATCCATGCGGCGCTCGTGCACAGGCCGGCACGGATTGCGGGTCAAGCCCGCAATGCCGTGGTCACGCTACTGCTTCGGGTGCTCCGACTTCCCCTGTTCGGGGTCTTTCACGTGGTGCTTCTCGGGATCCGAGGGTGCCGGCGTCGGCTCCGGGTTGGCGGGCTTGGGCGCCGGATCGGGCGGCGGCGTGGGCGCGCCCGGATTCATTCGCGCTCCGGCGCGCCGGAAGACTGGTTGGCCGCAGCGGGTTCGTCGTCGGTCGGGATGTCGTCCTCGACCCACAGGTCGGGTTCCTCGCGGTCGAGGCCCGGCGCCGGGGGCGTGACGCCGTTGGGTGTCGGTTGGGCCATGGGAACTCCTGCGTCGATCAGATGTGGGGTGCGTCACGCCCGGCTCGTCGGGTTCGCCCGGCGGCAGCATGGGCCCGAACTCGGGCTGCACCGGCAACTGGGTCGGGTTGGGCGTCGCGTCGTCTTCGGGCGAAACCGGCTCCGGTTCGGCCGGATGGGTGGGGGTGGAGTGGTTGTTCACGGGCTCAGTGGTTGTCTTCGGCCTGCCGCCGGGCTTCGCGGCGGATCACCGAGCTCGGCTCGTGCGTGAAAGGCAGCCGCGGCAGGCCGATCAGCGCCTGCAGGCGCGCATGCGCACGGTCCATGTCGGCGCCGATCATGGCCAGCCGACCTCATTGCCGGGCTCGCGGCGGGTGATGTCGAGGTAGGCGCTGCGCAGGCGCTGGTAGTCGCCGTCGGCGCGCGACACCTCCTCCTGCAGAGCCACCACCTTGGCGTATTCGGTTCGGCTGTAGCGCATGCTGTCGCTCCTCGCGCCGGTGCTGCGGCGGGCGTGGTCGTCCGCGTGGCCGCGGGCACTGGGGCCGTTGCTGCTTTTGCTCATGCACGCATCCTAGGAAGCGCTGCCCGGAAAAGCTGTAGGAGAAGGCAGACGGCATGGTGGCGGCTGCACCCCGCGAACGGCAGCGCCCCACGGCGACCCGTTGCGTGCGTATGCTTTCGCCACGTCACCGAAAGGCCCGCCATGCAACGCAGCTTCACCGCCCTTGCCGCCCTCGCCGCCGCCTTCGCCATCGGCGGCTGCGCCCAGCAACCCGCCCACCACGACGGCGACGGCCATGCGCACCATGCCCACCACGCGCAGCATCACGGCCCCGGCAACCCGGCGTCGCAGCAGATGCACCGGCAGATGGCGCACGGGATGCAGCAGATGCAGGACATGCCGCTGACCGGCAACGTCGACAGGGACTTCGTGCGCATGATGCGCATGCACCACCAGCAGGGCGTGGACATGGCGCGGGTCGAACTGGAGAAAGGCGCTTCGCCCGAGGTCAAGGCGATGGCGCAGAAGATCGTCGACGCGCAGCAGCGCGAGATCGCCGAGTTCGACGCGTGGGTGCGCCGCAACCCGTGAAGAAGCGCCGACGATAATCGCCGGTCACCGACAGGATCCCGCCTTGACCGAAGCCGCGCCCACCGCCCTCACCCCCGAAGACTTCGACGCGCTCGACGCCGAACTCGACCTGCTGCGCGAGCGCAGCGAGGAAATCCCGCAGTGGGAGTTCTGCGAAGGCTTCCTCGCCGCGCTCGTCTGCATGCGGCGCGAGGTGCCGCCCGAGGAGTACTGGCCCGTGCTGCTGGGCGAGGACTTCAATCCCATGGAGCACATGGAGTTCGTCTGGCGCTGGCGCCGCCGCCGCCGCGAGGAGATCGCCACCGCGCTCGACGCGCCCGTCGAACTGCTGGAAGACGAGCGCACCTACCAGCCCGAGGCGCTCGACACGCGCGGCGCCGTGCTGGCCCTGCCGCCCGAGGAACGCGGCGAAGGCGACCTCGACGAACTGCCTTCCTACGGCCGGTCTGGGCCCTCGGCTTCATGTACGCGGTGGAGAGCTGGCCCGAAGACTGGGAGCCGCCGCGCGACGCCGACGCGGCCGAGATGCTCGATGCCGCGCTGGAGGACATCGTGGCGCTGACGGAGGACGACCGCGGCACGCCGTCGGTCTCGATGTGGGCCGAGGACGGCCCGCCGAGCGTCAGCGACGAGCGGCTCGAGACCTTCGCCGCCGCGATCTGGGCGGTGTACGAACTGCGCCAGTTGTGGAAGAGCCCGGGCCCGCGCGTCGCGCCGCTGCGCAAGGAAGCGGAGCCGGGCCGCAACGACCCGTGCCCGTGCGGCAGCGGCAAGAAGTACAAGAAGTGCCACGGCGCCTGAAGGCGCTTACTTCAGCACCACCAGGTCGAAGCGCAGCGTGCCGGCGCGGAAGATGAACGACCACTTGGCTTCCCAGTTGGCGGGGCTCAGCTTGAACAGCAGCCGCCCCATCAACCCCATCGGGCCGCCGCCGAACGACAGCTTGCGCCGCGTCACCCGGAAGCCGCCGCCGGTGTAGTGCGAGACGCCCTGCTTCTCGAAGTGGTCCATCGAAAAGTAGGTCAGGTGGTGGATGTGCGTCGGGTCGCGCCAGGACGCGATGCTCGAATAGTGCGGCGTGAAGATGGTGACCGTGGCGCCGGCGGCGCAGACCCGGGCGACTTCGCGCATCAGCTTCGGGATGTCGGGCACGTGCTCGATGAAGTTGTCCATCCAGACATCGGTCACCGAGCCGTCGGCCAGCGGAATGCCTTCGGCCACGTTGGCGATGATGTCCACGGCCTCGCAGGCGAACATGTCGATGCCGACGTAGCCTTCCTTGCGCTTGTTGCCGCAGCCCGGGTTGATCTTCATCGGCGGCAGTTTATAGGAGCGCGCTGCAGCCCTCGCCGTCCACGCGCAGGCCCTGCACCGCCACCGACCCGGATCGGCCGGGAACGCATCCCCGGCGATGCGATGTCGCGCCAACCCGCTCGACGGGTGGCGCTCCTGCAAGCCCGAGAGCGACACCAAGGCATGTCCCTGCGTTCGCCAGCCCGCCATCAGCCGCTCGAGAATCGGGCGCAGCTTCATGCCTTCCAGCTCCGCGTGCAGCGTGAACACCGGTCCTGCCCCGTCTTCTCCGTGAGCTTCAGCAGGTGAAGATGCACGTTGTCCACGGTGACGCCGCCGATGCCGATCAGCTCGTCGAGCGTGGGCAGGGTCGTCGGAAACTGGGGCGGCCCGAGTGCCACCCCCGGGCGGAGACCGGCACGAACGGATGGGTGCCCCGGGTGTCGGACGCCATCGCGAAGCCGAGCGTCCGTTCCGCCGGGGCGGCCCCTTCGCCGAACTGCCAGCCTGCCGCACCGTGCACATCCGGTACGACGCCGAACACTTCTTCGAAACGTCGCTTCGCCAGGGTCATCTCGCCCAGCGCCCGGCCGCGTCCCGGTGCGCCAGCTGGTCCTGCCAGCGCACATGGTCCCAGCAATGCACGCCGACTTCGAAACCCGCATCCCTGACGGCGCGCAGCGTGGCGCCTTCACGCCTGCCGATGTCGGGGCCGGGCAGCAGGGTGCCGTGGAGCAGCGTGCGCAACCCGTAGTGTTCGAGCACCGAGGTGCGGGACACCTTGCGCAGGAAACCCGGGCGCAGTGCGCGCAGGATGGCGCGGCCGGTATGGTCCGGCCCGAGGCTGAACAGGAAGCTCGCCTGCGCCTTGGCCGCGTCCAGCGACCGCAGCAAACGGGGTACGCCTTCCCGGGTGCCGCGCCAGGTGTCCACGTCGACCTTGAGCGCGATGCATGCCATCGGGGCTACGCCACGAGTTCGGCGGCCTCGACCGGTCGCGGTAGTACGCGAAGAGCGCGGCGAGCGCTGCTTCCATGCCCACCAGCGGGCGCCAACCCGGTCGGCCGTCGTTCGACCGATGTCCGGTACCCGGTGCAGCACGTCCCGGTAGCCCGCCCCGTAGTAGGTCCCGGAGGGCACATCGACGAGCCGCACACGGGCGGCGTTCTCGCGGTACTCCGGCATCTCCAGTGCCAGCGCGACCATCATCTCGGCCAATGCGCGAACGGAATAATCGTTGCCGGGGTTGCCGATGTTGTAGATCTTGGCGTCCGCGATGCCATCGGCGTTGGCGATGATTTTCGCCAACGCGGCGATGCCGTCGTCGACGTAGGTGAAGCTTCGCTTCTGGCGTCCCCCGTCCACGAGGCGGATCGGCTCGCCCCGCACGATGTGGCCGAGGAACTGCGTGACGACGCGGCTCGAACCCTCCTTGGGCGTGTGCAGGCTGTCCAGCCCGGGGCCGATCCAGTTGAACGGCCGGAACAGCGTGTAGCGCAGGCCTTCCTGCATGCCGTACGCATGGATGACGCGGTCCATCAACTGCTTGGCACAGGCATAGATCCAGCGCGGCTTGTTGATCGGGCCGTAGACCGGGTTCGACGACTCGGGGTCGAAGGCTGCGTCGGTGCTCATGCCGTAGACCTCGCTGGTGGACGGGAAGACCACCCGCTTGCCGTAGTGGACGCAATGGCGAACGACCGGCAGGTTCGCTTCGAAGTCGAGCTCGAACACGCGCAGCGGCTCGCGCACATAGGTCGCGGGCGTGGCGATGGCGACCAGCGGCAGGACGACGTCGCACTTGCGGACGTGGTACTCGATCCACTCCTTGTTGATCGTGATGTCGCCTTCGAAGAAGTGGAAACGCGGATGCTGCATGAACGGCGACACGCGGTCCGACTGCATGTCCATGCCGTGCACCTGCCAGTCGGTCTTCTCCGGGATGTACCGCGTCAGGTGGTGGCCGATGAAGCCGTTGACACCGAGGATCAGGACTTTGAGCATGGATGAAACCAATCTGGAGAAGGGAAATTCAAAGGTCGGCATGGATGCAGCCGCCATCGAAGCGGCGGCTGACGCACTCGGCTTCGAGCTCGGTGGTCTCGCCTTCCATCCGGGCGGCCAGACCCGCAGTGCGCCGCCGTCGGAAGACAGCAGCCAGAGCGCCACACCGTCGCTCCACAAGCGAAGCCTTCCACCGGCGCACCGGGCGGAGGGGCGGCGTGCCGGGTGCGCTCGATGAAGACGCGGCGCGCGTCCTTCATGAAGAAGGCGCGCGGGAACGGAGGCGCGAGCGCACGAACCAGTCATGGATCTGGCGGGCGTTCGCATCCATGGGAATCCGCCCGTCCTCCGGGCGCCGCGCACCGAAGTAGCGCCCGCGCGCCAGTCCTGCGGCGTGAGAACCGCGGTGCCATCGAGGAGCCGCGGCAGGCTGCGCGCGAGCACGACCTCGGCTGCCACGACGACCTTGCCGAACACATCGCGCGCGGTGTCGTCCCCGGGATCGGCACGGCACACTGGTCGACGACGGCCCCGTTGTCGGGCTTCTCGGTCATCTCGTGCAGCGTCGCGCCGGTCTCACGTTCGCCGTGGAGCACGGCCCAGTTCACGGGCGCGCGCCCCCGGTACTTCGGCAACAGCGACCCGTGCATGTTGAAAGCGCCACGCACCGGAAGCGCCAGCCGGGGCTGGAGAGCATGCGCCGGTAGTAGAAGGAGAACAGCAAGGTCGGGCGGCCCACGATCTCGCCTGCGAACGCCAGGAACGCGGGCGAGTTCGGCTCCTCGGGCGCCACGCACTTCAACCCGTGCTCGGCGGCCAGTTCCGCCACGCTGGCGAACCAGCGGGTCTCGCCCGGATCGTCGCGGTGGGTCACCACCAGCGGCACCCGCACGCCCGCGTCGAGCAGGACGCGCAGGCAGCGCACACCGACCTCGCTGTACGCGAAGACGACTGCGCTCGGCTGGGCGTGCTCGGTCACAGGTCGCGCTCCATTCGCTTCGATCACATAGCGTGGCCGCGCGCGCACCTCCTCCGGTAGATGCGCCCGACATACTCGCCCAGCAGGCCGACGCCGAACAGGGCAAGGCCTACCAGCAGGAACAGCAGGGCGAACAGGGTGAACAAGCCGCCCTCCTCCGCGCCGAGCACCGGCGCCGCCCCGCCAGCAGCAGGAACAGCAGGCCCGAGAGCAGCGAAACCACGATGCCCAGCATCGAGAACGCCTGCAGCGGCACGGCGGAGAAGCCGGTGACCAGGTCGAAGTTGAGCCGGATCAGGCTGTAGAGCGAATACTTCGACTTGCCGGCGTGGCGCCTTTCGTGGCCGACCACCACCTCGGTTGGATTCCTCGAGAAGCGGTACGCCAAGGCCGGGATGAAGGTGTTCATCTCCTTGCATTGGTTGACCAGCTGCACCACCCTTCGGCTGTAGGCCCGCAGCATGCAGCCCTGGTCGGTCATGACGATGCCGGTGAGGCGGTGCCGCATCCGGTTCATCGCGTGCGACGCCCAGCGGCGCCAGGCGGAATCCTGCCGCTCTCGCCGGATGGACCCGACGCAGTCGTAACCCCGTCCATCGCCTCCGGGAGCAAGCGGATGTCTTCGGGCGGGTTCTGCAGGTCCGCGTCCATCGTGACAATGCGCTCGCCGCGGCAATGGGCGAATCCCGCCAGGATGGCGTGGTGCTGCCCGAAGTTGCCATCGAAGAGGATCACGCGCGTGACATCGGGCCGTTGTTCGAACTGCTCGGCCAGCAGCGCCTTCGATCGGTCCCGGCTGCCGTCATCGATGAACACGACCTCGTAGGAGACGTTCAGCGCGTCGAGCGCGGGGTAGAGCCGTGCATGGAGCGCGGCCAGCCCGGCTTCCTCGTTGTAGACGGGAATGACGATGCTCAGGACGGGTGCGGCGTCTGCTGCCGCAGCCGGCACGGGCAAGGGCTTGTTCAAGGGGATCACTTCTGGCATCGATCGACCGCGAAGGTGGCGGCCGCGCACACGCGATCCACGTCGGCCTCCGTCATCGCAGGGAACAGGGGCATCGTGACCGTGCGCGCGCCGATGTCCTCGGCCACGGGGAACGCGCCGCGTGCATACCCGCGCGCACGGAACAAGGAGAACAAGTGCATCGCGGGGTAGTGAACGCCGACCGCGATGCCCCGGTCTTTCATCAGCTCGATGAAGGCGCCACGCCGGGGTGCCAGTGCCTGCGGCAGCAGCGGCTGGAACATGTGCCAGTTGCCCCGGTTCTCGAGGTCGGCCGGCGGCAGTTCGAAGCCCAGCGTACGGTCCCAGCGTTCGAAGTAGCGGCGTGCAAGTTCGCGGCGGCGTGCATGGAAGGCATCGACGTGCCGCAACTGCCCCAGCCGATCGCAGCCGCGATGTCGGTGAGGTTGGCCTTGGAACCCCGGCCTCGACCTCGAGCCCTCCGTCCGGCAGCCGGGTCACGCCCCGGAGGCGCAGCTTCTCGAAACGTTTCGCCTCCTCCGCGGTGTTCAGGACCGTGCACCCGCCTTCCGCCGTGGTGAGGTTCTTGTTGGCGTGGAAGCTGAACGACACCAGGTCACCGATGCTGCCGATCTCCTGGCCGTTCCATCGCGACCCGAAGGATTGCGCCGCGTCCTCGATCACCCGCAGGCCGTGCCGCCGGGCCAGCGCATACAGGTGGTCGCGGTCGACCGGCAAGCCGGCCAGTCGACCGGCATCACCGCCCGCGTGCTGGGCGTGATCGCGGCCTCGACCCGATCGAGATCGATGTTGCGGGTGCGGCTGTCCACGTCGACGAACACCGGCGTGGCGCCGACCGCGAGCACGACGTTGGCGGTCGCGACCCAGCTGAGGGGCGTCGTGATGACCTCGTCGCCCGCCCCGATGCCGCACAAGCGCAAAGCCAATTCCAGCGATGCGGTACCGGAGTTGACGAGCCGCACAGGACGGCCGCCGAAGCGCGTCGACAGGGCGGCCTCCAGCTCCGCGCACCCGGGGCCGGTGGTGAGCCAACCCGAGCGCAGGACGGCCGCGACATCGCTGATCGTGCGCTCGTCGATGCAGGGGCGCGTGAAGGGGAGCATGGGCATGGAGCTCATGGGGTGCTCCCGCTGCGCGCCACCAGCGCGACACCGCCGAGGATCACGAGGATTCCCAGCCACCGTTGAACACCGACGTCCTCGCCGAACAGCCACCACGCGAGCAAGGCGTTCACGACATACCCGATCGACAGCATCGGATAGGCGATGCTGACCTCGACACGCGACAAGGCGACGATCCAGGCGAGAACGCTGATCGCGTAGCAGGCCAGTCCTCCGAGGATGGCCGGATGCTGGACCAGCCCATGGCGGTTCGCCACAGCAAGGACGGCCCCGCCGTGACGGAGATGGGGCCCGCGCTCGAAGCGCCGGCCTTCAGCAACAGCTGGGCCCCGGCGTTCAGCAGCACGCCGCCAAGGATCCACAGGAGATCGGCGCCCTTCATGGCTTCGTGACGACCAGCCGCGGGTCCCGGTAGAGCACCCGCATGGGCAGGCCGGCGCGATCCAGTTCGCGCCAGGTGTCGTGGCCCATGTAGGCGGCGGCCCGCGGCGCCGAGCGCCAACGCACGGCGAAGTCCTCCAGCGACGGGATGGCCTTGCCGGGCTCTTGCCGCTGGCCGAACGCGAACTCGTCGACATAGTCCACCAGCACCACGTTCCGCTGGAGGTAGTAGGGCAGCGTCTGGTCGTAGCGCCTCACCGCGAACACCGGCGTGTCCTTGTCGATCGAACCCAACAGAGCCTCGGCGAATGGCGCGGCACTTTTGAGCTGGCCGTAGGCGTCGTGGGCCAGCATCGCGGCCGTCGTCGCGAGGAAATGCCCCATGGCGATGCTGACCAGTGCCGCCGTCAGCCGCCGTCGCCTCAGCTCCCACCATGCGACAGCGGCACCGGCCAGGTACAACCCTGCGGCGATGCGCAACTGCGCCGCAAGAACCTCCAGGACTTCACCCGGCGTTTCGCCGAGCGGCAGGCGGTGGATCTGCGTCGAAACGACCAGGACACCGAACCAGAACAGCGTGGGCAGCAGCACGTGCCAACGCACGGCGGCGCTGTCCGCATGGCGCAGCCGCTGGGTGAGCAGCAGCGCCAACCCCGGGAACATCGGCAGGATGTACGAAGGCAGCTTGGAGCCGGACACGCTGAAGAACACCAGCACGAACCAGCACCATGCGACGAGCATGCGGCGCGCCGTGAGGTCGTTGGCTCCGGCGTCCGGCTTGGCGCTGCGCACCAGCCACGGCAACGCGCTCGTCCATGGCAGGAACCCCGCCGAGAGCAGCGGCACGTAGTACCACCAGGCGCCTTCGCGCCTGTGCACGTTGGTCAGGTACCGGCGAAGTGTTCGTGGATGAAGAAGAACTCGGCGAACCCGGGGTTGCGCAGCGACACCAGTACGAACCAGGGCAACGTGAGCGCCGGGAAGATCAGCGCGCCCGACACCAGTGCATGCGGCGCCACACAAGCCCGGGTCACGACGCCGGGCACTCACCAGCAGAAGGACGCAGCCGGGAATGACGACGCCCACCAGCCCCTTGCTCAGCACAGCGCCTGCCATGGCGGCCCATGCGGCCCAGATCCAGCGGCGGCGAGCCGATGGGTCGGCATCGCTGCATTCGGCCAGCAGCACGGCACACAGCACGAGCGTCAGGAACAGCGTCAGCCCGGCGTCGAGCGTCAGGAAGTGGCTGTTGCCGACGATCCGTGGTGGAACCGCAGATGGCCAGCGCGCGAAGGCCGCTCTCTGCGCCCCACAGGCGATGCGCGGTGTAGCCCACTGAGGCGACGGTCAGGAAGCCCGCCACCCCCGGCCAAAGCCGCGCCGAGAACTCGCTGATGCCGAACGCCCGGAAACTCAGCGCGCCCATCCAGTACTGGAACGCGGGCTTCTCGAAGTACAGGAACCCGTTCAGGCGGGGCGTGATCCAGTCGCCGCTTCTCGCCATCTCCAGCGCCAGCGCCGCGTAGCGACCCTCATCGGAGTGGATCAGCGAGCGAATGCCCGGGCTGCCGAACCACACACCCACGAACAGGAGAAACACCACGCCGATGACCAACCCCGAGACGCGGGCAGGAACAGGTCGGATCGAATCCGGCGGGAACGGGATGGGCGGGATGTACATGTCGGTTCGGAAGACTCCGGACGATTCTGTTGTCCCTTGTCTTTCCGAACTCTTTCCGCCGGCGCCTGCGCTGCTACGTCACTGGCCTCGTCAAAACGACACGAAGCCCGGGTTGTGCCCCGCTTGCCGCCGTGGTCCATCCGTGCGCTTGCGCGATCTCCCGGCAGATCGCCATGCCCAGCCCCGCCCCTTGGTCACGGCGATGCGGACCGCGCCAGAAGCGGGCGAAGATGTTCGCCATCTGGTCGGGCGGCACCCCCGGTCCCCAATCGCGAATGGAAATGGAAGACGCATCGGCTTCCGCTCGCACGGCCGTGCCGGGAGGCGCATGCTGGATCGCGTTCTCCAGCAGGTTCTTCAGCAACGTGAACAGCGCGCCGCGGTCGGCCATCCAGATGACGCTCTGGCCCTGCCCGGGCAGTTCGAGACGGACACCCGCGGCGTCCGCCATGCGCTGCAGGAAGTCGGCCGATTGGCGCACTGCCTCGTGCATGTCGACGGCAATGGGCCGGTAGTTCTGCGCTTCGCTGGCCTCCGCCGCCAGTGCAGCAGTTGCTGCACCTGCCGGCTCATGTGCTCGACGTCGCAGAGCAGCATTTCGCGTTCGGCGGACGCGAGACTCAGTTCGACCTGTGCGCGGACCAGCGCGAGCGGTGTCTTCAGCTCGTGGGCCGCCGTCGCCGAAATCCTGCTGGACGCGGTAGCCCTGTTCCACGCGCTCCAGACCCGGTTGAAGCCGTCCACCGGGGAGAGATCTCCGTGGGTACGCCTTGCGTCGGCAGACGGGCATGCAACGAACGGGGAGAGATGTCGGCGGCTGCGTCCGAGATCGCGCGCACCGGCTTGAGCGCGTACTTCAGCGCGAAGTAGACACACGGACCGAAGACGAAGAGCAGCACCAGGCTGAACAGGGTGACGCCGGCCACCGTGAACGGCAGCACGAAAGCCTCGTACGCCGTGGTGGAGGAAGCGTTTGCTGACCGCGAACTGCACGTACCAGGTTCGTCCCTCCCGCTGCACGGCCTCGGTGGCGGCGACCATGGCGACGCCCTCGTGCTCGAACTCGAAACGACCCGGCTGCAGCATGCGCGCGGCGCCCGACTCCGGCCAGATCGTGACACCCGCCGCCGAAGACAGGACCACGGTGCCGGACGCGTCCAGACCCGGTAGGCAGCCTCGCCTTTCAGGCTCTGGTACAGGCCCCTGAGGTTGCGATCGTCGATGTCGGACGTGGCATCCTGGTCCGAGTCCCCTCCGAGCAGGCCGAAAGGCTTGCCGTCCTTGTCGAACCTGAGATCCTCCGCGAAGGACTTTGTGGTGTCGGCGACATCGAAGCCGGAGATGGCGTCGCCCTGGTAGTAGACGATCGCGACGGCGGTCGCCACGATCAACACGATGCTCAGGACCGTGCCGACGACGTACGCGAGCAGGATCTTGGCGCTGAGGCTATGAAGCCATGTCACTTTGTCGAAGCGCATAGCCGAGGCCCCTCACGTTGATGATCTTCTGGCGCGAACCGATCGCGCCCAGTTTTCGGCGGAGCCGGTGCAGCACCACCGCCAAGGCGTTGGGTGTCACCGCCTTGCTGAAGCCCCAGCCCGCGGCTTCCAGCGCCGCACCACGCACGGTGTCGCCCCCGTTTCGCACCAGCAGCAGCATGATCTGCATCTCCGACGCCGCCAGCGAGACGCACTCGTCGCCGCAGTGGAGCATGCCCCGGGCGGGGCGCAGCTGCAGGTCGCCGTGCCTCGGCTCCGTCGGCACGCTGTCGGCCGGCCGGCGCAGCAGGGATCGGACGCGCGCCACCAGTTCGTCCATCGCAAAAGGTTTGGGAAGGTAGTCGTCCGCACCCGCGTCCAGCCCTTCGACCCGGTCGCTGAGCGCATCCCGCGCCGACAGGATCAGGCAGGGGATGCCCGTGTCGGAAGCACGCAGCCGCTTCAACAGCGTCATCCCCTCGCCGTCCGGAAGACCGCGGTCCAGGGACGAGCGCCCCATAGGACACCTGTTGGAGCGCGTACCGTGCAGCGTCCATGCGCTGCACGGCGTCGACGGCGATGCCCGCGGCGCCCAGCCCGTTGCTCACGAGCTGGGCCAGCCGCTCATGGTCCTCGACCAGCAGGATCCTGTTCATCAGAAGCTGTACATGTAGCCCACGATCACCTGGTTCGTGCTGGACCGGCCGACGATCGGGCTGGCTTTGATCTGCCGGCCAGGCGTGTCACGCCGACATCGAGCAGCAGCGAATGGTGCTGCTCGAAGCGATGGACGGCGCGCAGACCGATGTCGACGTTGACCCCGCCTTGGCCGACGTAGGCCGTGCGTGCCGCGGTGGCCTCGGCGGCTCCGACACCGTAGTAGTAGTCCACGTAGTTCTTGTCCAGCCAGTTCGCAGCCGCGTAGGGGACGAGCAGGGTGTTCCCTCCCGTGCCACTCCTTCGCGACCCCCGGGCTGAACCTTCGGCCCTTGCTGTGGCCGGACGCGTCGGCGGCCCACTCCGCGCTGAGATCCACGAATCGATTCTCCCACGTCGCCTTGGCGCCGACCCACAGCGTGCCCTTCCGCTCGGCCATGCCTGCAAGGACCGGTGCGTCCTTCGCTTCATAGCCACTCAGTTCGGCCTCGCCCACGAGGCCGAACTTGAGCCGGCTGCCTTCGCCGAGCTGGAGCCCGGGCAGCTTCACCTCGAGACCGAGGCCCGAGAACTCCACATACTCGTTCTCGAAGCGAAGCAGGGGCACGGCCTTGGCTTCCCGCCGGATCCCCCGGTAGGCATCTTGTTTGGAGAGCACGCCGATGCCCAGTCCCCGGTCCGTGCTGCCGGCTGCTGGCTGGGCGGTGGCGGTGGAGGCCGCGACGACCAGTGCGAAGGCGAGTGCGACGCACCGGACCCCGATCGAATTGCGCGTGAGCGCGGAGAGGGAATGGGCCATGCGATGCTCTTCGGAATCGTTGAGAAGCGGCCATCTTCTCCGCCCGATTCTTACAGCGCACTTTCCGCCGGGGCCTCGCGGCTTGACGCTCGCTGGAAGACCCGGCAGGCTCGCCCGCATGGCAACCCTCCCCCTGATTCCCCGGCCGGCCGGCGCGACCAGATGTTCCCCGTCCTCGACGAAGCCGACCTGGCGCGCGCCGGCCGCTTCGGCACGCCCCGCAACTTCGCTGCCGGCGAGTACCTCGCCCGCGCCGGCGAAGCCGGGCCCGGCATGTTCATCGTGCTGCGCGGCATCGTGAACATCAGCCAGCGCGACGGCCTCGGGCATGTGGTTCCCATCATCCGCGAAGGCGCGGGCGCGTTCCTCGCGGAGGTGGGGCAGCTCTCGGGCGCGCCTTCGCTCGTCGATGCCGTCGCCGAGGAGCCGGTCGAAGCCCTGCTCGTGCCGCCGGCGCAGTTGCGCGCGCTGATCACGGCCGAAGCCGATCTCGGCGAACGCATCACGCGCGCCCTGATCCTGCGCCGCGTCGCCCTGATCGAGCGCGGCGCGGCGGGCGCCGTGCTGATCGGCGATGCGCAGGCCCCGCTGCTGGTCCGGCTGGAGAACTTCCTGCGCCGCAACGGCGAGCCGTACCACGTGGTCGGGCCGCACGACGACGTGGGCGCATGCACGCTCGCGGCGCAGTACGCGAACCGCCCGCACGAGGTGCTGGCGGTGTGCCCCGACGGCAGCATCCTGGTCGATCCCGACGAACACCAGCTCGCGCACTGCCTCGGACTGCTGGACCCGGGCGAGGAGGACCAGCTGTTCGACGTCGCCATCGTCGGCGCCGGACCGGCCGGATTGGCGACCGCCGTGTACGCCGCCAGCGAAGGCCTGTCGGTGATGGTGCTCGATTGCCGCGCGTACGGCGGCCGGGCCGGCGCCAGCGCGCGCATCGAGAACTACCTGGCTTTCCCACCGGCATCTCGGGCCGGCGCTGGCCGGCCGCGCCTACGTGCAGGCGCAGAAGTTCGGCGCGCGCATCCTGGTGCCGGCGCAGGTCACGGCGCTGGAATGCGCGGCCGGCGCGACGCCTGCGATCCAACTGCTCGGGGGCCGGCGGCTGCACGCGCGCGCCGTCGTGATCGCGAGCGGCGCCCGCTACAACCGGCCCGACGCACGCGACCTGCCCGCCTTCGAAGGACGCGGCGTCTGGTACTGGGCCTCGCCGATCGAGGCCCGCATGTGCAAGGGTGAAGAGGTGGTGCTGGTCGGCGGCGGCAACTCCGCCGGGCAGGCCGCGGTGTACCTCGCGGCGCACGCGGCGCGCGTGACGATGCTGGTGCGCGGCGCGGGCCTGCCGCGACGATGTCGCGCTACCTGATCGACCGCATCGAGGCCGCGCCGAACATCACGGTCTCGCCGCGGCAGGAGCTGGCGGAAGTGGGCGGCGATGCCACCGGCCACCTCGCCACCGTCGCCTGGCGCGACCGCGACAGCGGCGCCGTCACGCGGCGTCCGGTGCGCAACCTGTTCCTCTTCATCGGCGCTTCGCCGGAGACCGCCTTCCCGGCCGGCTGCGGCGTGGAACTGGACCGGGCCGGCTTCGTCGTCACCGGCGGCGCGGGACGCGGCGAACTGGAGTCGAGCCTGCCGGGGGTGTTCGCCGTGGGCGACGTGCGCGCGGGTTCCACCAAGCGCGTCGGCGCCGCCATCGGCGAAGGCGCGGCGGTCGTCGCCGCCCTGCACCGGTTCCCCGGAGGCCAAGGCCAAAGCGGCCTGAGCCCTGCGGCCGACCCGGCCGCGCATGCAAGAATCCGCGCATGCGCAAAGTGCTCTCCCGCCATGGCGCCGCGCTGGCGGTGTGGGCGCTCCTCACTGCGGGCGGCTGCGCGCTCCTCGCGCAGCGCGAGCTGGCGCAGATCCGCGACGGCTTCGAGACCGATGCGCGGATCGTCCACCGCTTGCTGAGCCAGCGCGCCGTGCAGCACGACGCCGTGCTGGCCACGCTCGCGCTGCTGCAGCCGGCCGCCGCAACCGGCGCCGAGCAGCGGCTGGCCGCGCTCTACCCGCAGATCCTCTCCGTCGCGCGGCGCGACGCCGGCGGTGCGTGGACGCTTGCGGGCGCCACCGAGGCCGAAGCCCGCTCGCTGCAATTGCGGCGGCCGGTGCTCCTCGATGCGGACCTCGCCGCCGGCCGCTACCGCATCCTGCTGGCGGCGCAACCCGCGAGCTTCGCGCTGCAGCTGGACCTGCGGCAGGTGGTGCCCGGGCCGACTGGCCGATGGTTCCCAAGGAGAGCCCGGTGCGCGTCGCGCTCGAACACGCCGGGCAAAGCCACGTGCTGCAACCGGGCGGCGCGGCGTCGGGGCCGTGGCGCTATGAATTCCACAAGCATCTCGCCGCCGAGAGCCAGCCCTTCGACGTGGTGGCGCAGCGCGCCGTCGGCTGGGGTGAACTGCCGTGGCGCCGGATGGCGGCATGGTCGCTGGCCGCCGCGTTGGCGATCGCGGTGCTGCAGTGGCTTCGCCGCCAGCGCGACGAACGCCGGCGCGCCGAAGAACTGCTGCGGCTCGGCCAGGTCGCGCGCCTGAACACGCTGGGCGAACTGGCCGCCGGCATGGCGCACGAACTGAACCAGCCGCTGACGGCGACGCTGGCCAACACCCAGCCGCGCGCCGGCTGCTCGACGACGATCCGCCGGAACTGGAAACCGCCCGCGGTGCGATGCGGCAGGCGGAAGCGCAGGCCCGCCGCGCCTCCGACGTGCTGCAGCGGATGCGCCGCGCCGTCGACCGCCCGCAGCCGGGCGCCGCCACGCAGCCCGTGCAGCTGGACACCGCCGTGCGCAACGCGCTGTACCTGCTGGCGCCCGAGTTCGCGCGGCGCAACGTGTCGCCGCAGGTGGTCGAAGCCGCGCAGGCCGTGTCCGTGCAGGCCGAGCCGGTGGCGCTGGAGCAGATCATCCACAACCTGCTGACGAACGCACTGCAGGCGCTCGACGACGTGGCGCCGCAGGACCGCAGCGTGACCATCCGCCTCGCGACCGAGTCCGGGCGAGGGACGCTCACCGTCGACGACAACGGCCCGGGCATTCCGGACCACGTGCTGCCGCGCATCTTCGAGCCCTTCTTCAGCACCCGCGCAAACGGCCGGGCCTCGGCCTCAGCCTGTGCGAGACGCTGGCCGCCGGCATGGGCGGCGAGCTATCGGCCGCGTCGCGCCAGCCGCGCGGCGCCGCCTTCACGCTGCGCCTGCCGCTGGCGGCACCGGCATGAGCGCGCCGCTCTCGCCCCTGATCCACATCGTCGACGACGACGAGGCGGTGCGCAGCAGCCTGGCGCTGCTCGTCTCCACCGTGGGGCTGCGCGTGCAGGGCTGGGGGATCCGGAGGCCTTCCTGCGCGACTTCCAGCGGCAGGAGATCGGGGCCATCCTGCTCGACGTGCGCATGGCCGGCATGAGCGGGCTGGCCGTGCTCGATGCGCTCATGCAGCAGGGCGCCGACCAGCCGGTGGTGATGCTTACCGGGCACGGCACGGTGGAGATGTGCCGGCGCGCCTTCAAGGCGGGCGCCGCCGAATTCTGGAGAAGCCGGTCGACGACGAGGTCCTGCTCGATGCCTTGCAGCAGGCCGTGCGCCGCCACGTGCAGTCGCGCGAACACGGCGTGGCCGACCGCGCCGCGCGCGAGCGCTACGGCCAGCTCTCGCCGCGCGAGCGCGAGGTGCTGTCGCTGATCGTGGCGGGCCTGACCAACAAGGAGATCGGCCGGGCGCTCGAACTGTCGCCGCGCACCGTGGAGACGCACCGCGCCAACCTGTTCGCCAAGCTCGAAGCCGAGTCGCTCGCGCAGTTGATCCGGCGCTACGCGGCGCTGGTGGAAGCCGACGCTCCGTAGTTCTACGGAAGCCGCAACGTAGCCGCACGCATGGTGGCAAAGGCCGCCGCTGCCTACAGTTCTCCCACGCCAGCACATCGCTGGCCGATGACCCACCAGAGAACCCCATGCGTCCCGTTTCCGCCCTCGCCGCCCTGACCCTCTGCCTCGCTGCCGCCGGCGCCAACGCGCAAGGCGTGCGCACCGAGCGCAACGTGTCGCTGGAGCTGGCCAACCAGATCGCCGCCGCCACCGTCGCCTCGTGCACCGCCGCCGGCTATGCCGTAACGGCCACGGTGGTCGACCGCGCGGGCGGCATCCGCGCCGTGCAGCGCGCCGACAACGCCGGCCCGCACACGCTGGCCGCCAGCTTCGACAAGGCCTACACCTCGGCCTCGGCGCGCAACAACACGCTGGCCATGATGGAGGGCGCGCAGAAGAACCCGGCGGCCGCCAACCCGGTCCACATCCCCGGCTTCCTGCTGCTCGGTGGCGGTGTCCCGATCAAGGTCGGCAACGAAACGATCGGCGCCGTCGGCGTGGGCGGCGCGCCCGGCGGCCACCTCGACGAGCAGTGCGCGGTCGCGGCGCTGAACACCGTCAAGGATGCGTTGAAGTGAACCTGCTGCGCACCCTCGCCGCGTCGATGATGCTGGCCGCGTGCGCGCCGGCGCTGCAGGCGCAGACGGCGCCGGGCGCCGCCGAGGCCGCGCAGTACCGGGGCCTGCATGCGGCCGCCCACAAGGGCGATGCCGCGCGCATCGCGAAGCTCGCCGCCGGCGGCGCCGACGTCAACGCGCGCGACGCGCAAGGCCGCACGCCGCTGCACGTCGCCACCTTCGCGCGGCAGCGCGAGGCGATCCGCGCGCTGGCCGCCGCCGGCGCGGGCCTCGACCTGCTGGAGAACGACCGCTACGACGCGATCACCATCGCAGCCGTGGCCGACGACGAAGCGACGCTCGACCTGCTGCTCACGCTCGGCGCCAAGCCGGGCCAGATGACGAGCCGCTACGACGGCGACGCGCTCATCGCCGCAGCGCGCACCTCGGCCACGACGGCGTCGTGCGCCGGCTGATCCGCGCGGGCGCGCCGCTCGACCGCGTGAACAACCTGCACTGGACGGCGGTGATCGAATCCATCGTGCTGGGCGACGGCGGTCCGCGGCACCAGCGCACGCTGCAGGCGCTGGTGGCGGCGGGCGCGAACGTGCAACTGGCCGACCGGCAAGGCCGCCGGCCGCTCGAACTGGCGCAGGCGCGCGGCTATGCGGAGATGACGCGGATCCTGCTGCAGGCGGGCGCCCGCTGAGGCCTCCTGGCGCATCGGCGCGATGCGGTATGCTGGCCGCCGCCCCGTGCGCCATCCTGATTCCCCCGACTCCGCGGATCCCGCCGATCTGCTGCTGCGCCTGCGCGAGGCGGAAGCCGCCGTGCGCGCCCGCGACGATTTCCTCGCCATCGCCGCGCACGAACTGCGCTCGCCGCTGAACGCCCTCTCGCTGCGCCTGCGCGCCCCGGAGCGGCTGGCGCAGCGCTCGGCCGAACCGGCCCTGCAGGACGGCCCGGACCGCGCCGCGCGCAGCGTCGACCGGTACGTGCGCCGGGCCGTGACGCTGCTGGACCTCAGCCGCATGCAGGCCGGGGCGCTGGTGCCGACCTGCACGCAGGTCAGCGGCAGCGACCTGCTGCAGAATGTGGTCGATGGGTACCGCGACGAAGCCGAATTCCATGGCGCCCAGCTGCAAGGCGTGGCGCTGCAGGAGGTCACCGGCTGGTGGGACGCCCACATGGTGGAGCAGGTCCCGCCAACCTCGTGAGCAACGCCATCAAGTACGGCAATGCCTCGCCGGTGCGCGTGAGCGTCGGCGCCGCGGCGCCGGGACTCGCGGTGTTCGAGGTCGAAGACGGCGGCCCGGGCATCGCGGCGGAAGACCGCGCGCGGATCTTCGAGAAATTCGAGCGCGTGGTGTCTACCTCGCGCGACCGGGCCGGCTTCGGCCTGGGCCTGTGGATCGTCGGCCGCATGGTGGCGGTGCACCGGGGCCGCGTCGAGATCATGGACGGCGCGAGCGGAGGTGCGCTGTTCCGGGTCACACTCCCCTGCAACCCTCCCCCAACAACCCAAGGATCCCAGCCAGTGAGCAACGAAGCCGCCCTCCCCCGCAACTGCCCCGCGTGCGCACGGGCATTCCCGGGCTGGACGACATCACGGGCGGCGGCTTCCTGCGGTCGGGGGTCTACATGTTCCGGGCGCGCCCGGAGCCGGCAAGACCATCCTGGCCAACCAGATCGTGCACCGGCACGCGGCCGCCGGCGGCCGTCGTCTACGTCACGCTGCTGGCGGAGTCGCACGGGCGCCTGCTGCAGCACATGGAAGGCTTCAGCTTCTTCGAGGTCGACGCGGTGCCCGAGAAGGTCTACTACGTCAGCGCCTTCGATGCCTTGCGCACGGGCGGGCTGCAGGCGGTGGTCGAACTGCTGCGCCAGGAGATGCGGTCGCACCGCGCCGGCTTCCTCGTGCTCGACGGCTCGGTGATGGCGGCGAGCGCCGCCGAGTCGGACGAGGCCTTGAAGCTGTTCGTCAGCGAGATCCGGCGCACTCCACGCTGACCGGCTGCACGACGCTGCTGCTGACCAGCGAGCACGCCGACCGCCCGGTCTCGGCCGAACACACGATGGTGGACGGCATCCTGCTGCTGCGCGAGCGCGCCTTCGGTCCGCGCCGCGAGCGCAACATCGAGGTCGTGAAGTTCCGCGGCAGCCAGACGCTGCGCGGCAACCATGCGTTCCAGATCACGGCCGAAGGCGTCACCATCTACCCGCGGCTCGAGGCCCAGCGGCGCGACGGCGCGGGTGACGCGGTGCTCAGCGAAGGCGTCCCGAGCGGCGTCGGCGGGCTCGACGCGATGTTCGACATCGGCGGCTATGCCCGCGGCAGCGTCACGGTGGTCACCGGTCCTTCGGGCAGCGGCAAGACGTCCTTCGGCCTGCACTTCCTGGCTGCCGCGGCGGCCGACGAATCGGCGCTCTACGTGAGCTTCTACGAGTCGCCCGAGCTGCTGGCGCGCACGATGCAAGTCCAGGCATCGCGCGGCCCGCGCTCATCGCCAGCAAGCAGATCGAGTTCCTGTGGCAGCCCTTCGGCGAGAACCTGCTCGACGCGCTGGTGGCGCGCATGCTGGAGAGGGTGCGCAGCGGCCGCTCGGCGCGGCTGGTGATCGACGGCGCCGGCGGCTTCATGGCGACGCCCGCCTACCCGGACCGCGGCGGGCCCTTCCCGGCCGCCTTGACCAACGCGCTGCGCAGCCTCGGCGTCACCACGCTGATGATCGTGGAAGAAAGCGACCTGGGCTCGTACCGGGCGCTCGACACCCCGACCCTCTCGGCCGTGGCCGACACGGTGCTGCAGCTGCAGGTGCGCACCACCGAACGGATCCGGCGCTTCCCGGCCCTGCGCAAGAGCCGCGTGAGCCACTGCGACCTGCGGGTGCGCGAAGTCGTGCTGACGCCGTCCGGCCTGAGTGTCGCCACGGAGGAGGACCCACCCGTTGTCCGCTGACGAGGCCGGCGCGCCTCGCGTCAAACGCATCCTGCTCGTGGACGACGAGCTCTCCAGCGCCGAGGTGCTGGCGCTCATCCTCGCCGGCGAGGGCTACCAGTCACGCTCGCACCCGACGCGCGCCAGGCGCTCGCGCGCCTCGGCGAGGCGGCGCCCGACCTGCTCGTGTCCGACTTCATGATGCCCGGCATGAACGGCGCCGACCTCGTGAAAGCGGTGCGCCAGCTCGCGGGCTACGAGTCGCTGCCGGTGATCCTGATCAGCGGCGCCCCCGAGGCGGCCCTGCGCCGCTACCGGTGGACTACGACGCCTTCCTGCGCAAGCCTTTCGGGCTGGACGAATTCCTGCAGACGCTGGACCGGGTGCGTCCCGAGTGATCGGCCGGCTGCTCTCCGAATTGCAGGCGTACGAAGCGCACGTGCGCGAGCTCACGCGCAAGTGGGACCGCGAGCCGCGGGTGGTGGTGTTCGGCGAGGCCGGGCGCGCGATGGACCGCATGCGCGGGCTGGCGGCCGCACATCCGCAGTTGTCGGCGCAATGGCTGATGCTCATGATCTCGCACGCCGAACTGATGCACAACGGCTGGCGCGCGGCGAAGGGCGAAGCGGTGGCGCTGGACATGGAAGTGCGGGACCACCTCGCATGCGTCAGCGCATTGCAAGCCCGGTGCCTCGAGCTGCTGGTGCGCGGAGGGACGCTGCTGCAGTGAAAGAAAAACGGGTTGCGATCTTGCGATTGCAACCCGTTCGTCTTGTTGTCGTTGGCGGAGTGGACGGGACTCGAACCCGCGACCCCCGGCGTGACAGGCCGGTATTCTAACCAACTGAACTACCACTCCAAGCAGCTTCGCTCTTGCGAGCCGAGGGCTGCCCCTCGTTGCCTACTTGCCTTGCGGCTTGTTTGGCGACCCTACGGGGATTCGAACCCCGGTACTCACCGTGAAAGGGTGATGTCCTAGGCCTCTAGACGATAGGGTCGTGACCTTGGAACTTGCTTCCGTACTCGACACATGTTGGTGGAGGTAAACGGGATCGAACCGTTGACCTCTTGCATGCCATGCAAGCGCTCTCCCAGCTGAGCTATACCCCCGTCCGGGTGTCGAGCCTCGAATTATATGCCGTTTTTCAAGCGCCTCGCAAACGTGCCACAACATTTTCGCGAAGGCTCAATGCCAGCACCGCATCGAGCGACGGTGTCTGCGCGGTTCCCATCACGAGGACCCGAACAGGCATCGCCAGTTGCGGCATTTTAAGCCCAGTCGCGCGCAGAGTTTCCTTGATCGCTTCGTTGATCGCTTCTTTCGTCCACGGACAGGCTTCCAGCATCTTCTCCAGCATGCCGATCGCGGGCCGCACGCCGTCGGTGATGTGCTTCGCCACTTCGTCGGCGTTCGGCACGACGTCGGCATAGAAGCGCTGCACCCAGTCGGCCAGCACCAGCGTGGTGTCGCAGCGGTCCTTGAACAGGCCGCACATCGCGGGCAGGCGCGCGTCGGGCGTGATGCCGCGCGCCTCCAGCAGCGGCTTGACCAGCAGCGCCAGCGTTTCGTCGGGCGTGAGCTTCATGTGCTGGCTGTTCACCCAGCGCAGCTTGGCGTCGTCGAACTGCGCGGCGCTCTTGCCCGTGGTCGAGGTCGAACCACTGCAGGAACTGCTCGCGGCTGAAGACCTCCTCGTCGCCGTGCGACCAGCCCAGAGCGCGCCAGGTAGTTCACCACGCCGTCGGCCGGGTAGCCCTCGTCGCGGTACTGCGTGACGGGCTTGGCGCCGTTGCGCTTGCTCATCTTCTCGCCCTGCTCGTTCAGCACGGTGGGCAGGTGCGCGAACACCGGCGGCTCGTAGCCGAGCGCGCGGAAGATGTTGATCTGGCGCGGCGTGTTGTTGACGTGGTCGTCGCCGCGGATCACGTGCGTGATCTGCATGTCGATGTCGTCGACCACCACGCAGAAGTTGTACGTGGGCGTGCCGTCGGGCCGCGCGATCACCAGGTCATCGAGTTCGTCGTTGGCGATCTCGATGCGGCCCTTGACCTTGTCGTCCCAGGCGACCACGCCGCCGATCGGGTTCTTGAAGCGCAGCACCGGCTGCACGCCTTCGGGCACCGGCGGCAGCTGCTTGCCTTCGTAGGGGCGCCAGTGCCGTCGTAGCGCGGCTTTTCCTTGGCGGCCATCTGCCGCTCGCGCAGCGCGTCGAGTTCGGCCACGCTCATGTAGCACGGGTAGACCAGGCCGCGGGCCTTCATGTCCGCGATCACTTCGCGGTACCGGTCCATGCGCTGCATCTGGTAGAACGGCCCCTCGTCGGGGTCGAGGCCGAGCCAGCGCATGCCTTCGAGGATGACGTCGACGGCCGCTTGCGAATTGCGTTCCCGGTCGGTGTCCTCGATGCGCAGGATGAAGGTGCCGCCCTGCGAGCGGGCGAACGCCCACGGATAGAGGGCGGAGCGGATGTTGCCGAGGTGGATGAAACCAGTCGGCGAGGGGGCGAAGCGGGTTCTGACTTTCACCCGCGCATTTTCACCCGGAATGCACAAAGGGTTGTCATGCCGGGCTTGACCCGGCATCCATGCCCGCGCACGCGCTGCCGTGGATTGCGGGTCAAGCCCGCAATGACAGGTCCTTAAGCTTCCTGCGCGTTCGGGATCGCCAGCCGCGTCGTGTTCTCTTCCAGCGGATCTTCCTGCCCCACCCGCGCCTCGTTGATCCGCGAGATGTCTTCCGGGTTGATGTCGCCGGTGACGTACACGCCGTCGAAGCACGAAGCATCGAAGCCGTTAAGCTTCGGGTTCAGCGAACCGATCGCCTTCTTCATGCCTTCCACGTCCTGGTAGATCAGCGCATCGCAGCCGATCGTGTCGCGGATCTCCTCGACCGTGCGGCCGTGCGCCACGAGCTCGGCGGACGTCGGCATGTCGATGCCGTAGACGTTGGGGTAGCGCACCGGCGGCGCGGCGCTGGCCATGTAGACCTTGCGGGCGCCGGCGTCGCGCGCCATTTGCACGATCTCGCGGCTGGTGGTGCCCCGCACGATCGAGTCGTCGACCAGCAGCACGTTGCGGCCCTTGAACTCGCTCTGGATCACGTTGAGCTTCTGGCGCACCGACTTCTTGCGCACGCCCTGCCCCGGCATGATGAAGGTGCGGCCGACGTAGCGGTTCTTCACGAAACCTTCGCGGTACGGAATGCCCAGCAGCTGCGCCAGTTGCATCGCGCTCGGCCGGCTCGATTCGGGGATCGGGATCACCACGTCGATCTCGTTCGGCGGCACCGTGGAGATCACGCGCTTGGCGAGCGTCTCGCCGAGGTTCAGGCGCGCCTGGTAGACCGAGATCCCGTCCATCACGGAGTCGGGCCGGGCCAGGTAAACGTATTCGAAGATGCACGGCGACAGCTGGGTCTGCTGCGCGCACTGCTGCGCATGCACGTTGCCCTGCAGGTCGATGAAGACGGCTTCGCCGGGCGCCAGTCACGGTCGAACACGTGGCCGGTGCCGTCGAGCGTGACCGACTCGCTGGCCACCATGACCGTGCCGTTCTCGCTGCGGCCGATGCACAGCGGCCGAATGCCGTACGGGTCGCGGAAGGCCAGCAGGCCATGGCCGGCGATCAGCGCCACCACCGCATACGAACCCTTGATGCGTTTGTGCACGTTGGCCACGGCGCCGAACACGTCCTGCGGCGTCAGCGAGACGCCGCGCGTGGTGCGCTCGAGCTCGTGCGCGAACACGTTGACCAGCACCTCGGTGTCGCTCTCGGTGTTGATGTGCCGGTGGTCGGTGGTGAACAGCTCCAGCTTCAGCGCCTGGGCGTTGGTCAGGTTGCCGTTGTGCGCCAGCGTGATGCCGAAAGGCGCGTTCACGTAGAACGGCTGCGCCTCTTCCTCGCTGTACGCATTGCCCGCCGTGGGATAGCGCACCGGCCCAGCCCGCGTTGCCCGGCAGTGCGCGCATGTTGCGCGTGCGGAAGACGTCGCGCACCATGCCCTTGGCCTTGTGCATGAAGACCTTGCGGCCCTGCAGCGTGACGATGCCCGCGGCGTCTCGGCCGCGGTGCTGCAACAGCAGCAAGGCGTCGTAGATCAGCTGGTTGACCGGTCCCCGGCTGACGACGCCGACGATTCCGCACATGATGTTTCCGCTTTCCCGTTACGCCGGCAGGTAAGCCCCGAACTGCTCGGGCACCACCGGCTTCAAACCCCGCAAGGCCGCCGTCGCAACGCCGGCCGCCATCGATTCCTGCCACCAGGCACTGTTCTTCATGCCGGTGAGGTGGACCACCACGGCCAGCACCAGCACCACCACGGCGCCGCGCACCAGCCCGAAGAGGCCGCCCAGCGCCCGGTCCACCGGCCGCAGGCCCACGGCCTCGATCATCTTCTTCGTCAGCCACGCCAGCAAGCCGCCCGCGAACAGCGCCGCGATGAACACCAGCAGGAAGCCCGCGGCGTAGCGCAGCGCCTCCGGCATGCTCTCCATGGGCAGCCACGCCGCCGCGGCCGGTGCGAACCACTGCGCCAGCACGAAGGCCGCGATCCAGCTCAGCACCGAAAGCACCTCGGAGACCAGCCCGCGCCACAGGCCCAGCAGCATGGAGGCCAGCAGGACGGCGACGACGACCCAGTCGAGGCTGGCCACTACAAGGTGAGGATGGCGGCGGGCAAATCCAGCCCCTTGATCTTCTCGGCCGCCTCGGCCGCTTCGGCGCGCGACGCGAACGGGCCGGCGCGCACCCGGATGCGCTTGCCTTCCTTGGTTTCGGCCACGTTGGTGTAGTTCTTCAGGCCCGCCCGCGCCAGCTTCTGCTGCGCGAGCTTGGCCTTGTCGGTTTCCGCGAACGCGCCGACCTGCACCACGAAGCGCTCGCCGGCGGCGGCCACGGTTTCGACCGACTTGCCTTCGAGCAGCGCACGCGCCTTGGCGGCTTCGTCGGCCGCCGCAGGTTTCGGTTCAACCTTGGCTTCGGGCTTCGGTTCCGGCTTCTTCTCGGCCACGACGGGCTTGGGCTCCGAAGCCGCGGCACGGGCGCCACCGGCGCGACCGGGGCCGAAGCTTCCTTCGGCTCGGTGATGATCGCCGACTCCGGCGTGACTTTCGCCACGGCAGCGGGCGCGGGCGGCGCAGCCAGCGGCGGCAGCGGCTTGGCCTTGTTCCGGTCCGGGATCTCGATGGGGATGTCGACCGCCACCGGGCGCGGCTGCGTGTCGAACAGGATGGGAAAGCCGATCACGGCCGCCAGCACCAGCACCACGGCGCCGATGAGGCGGTGGCGGGCCCGCCGCCGCATCGCTTCGATGCTGTCGGCGGGAGTGGTGGACGGGGCGACAGGTTTGTCAGCCCCCTTGCGCAACTTCTTGAACAATTCAGCGGTTCCCGAGGTGTTTGGCGGCCGGGCGAGGCACACCTTGCTGCAGCACGCCACCCACTGTGAAGAACGATCCGAAGACGAGAATTCTATCAGCCGGCTCTGCCGCAGCCACCGCGGCGGCGAAGGCCTCTCCCGGGGCCCGCATGGGTGCTGGCGGGCACCGGCGCGTGCCCGCCACCGCCTGCCAGCGCGCCAGCAGGTCCTGCGCCGAAGCCGCGCGGGCCGTGGGCAGGTCCGTGAAGTACCAGCGATCCACCAGCGGCCCGATCTTCGCCAGCATCGGCCCCGTGTCTTTGTCGCCCATCGCGCCGAACACCGCGTGCGTCGTGGGGTAGAAGCCCATGTTGTCCAGGTTGGCCGCCAGCGCCGCGATGGCATGCGGGTTGTGCGCCACGTCCAGCACCAGCGTCGGCTGGCCGGGAACGATCTGGAAGCGGCCCGGCAGCTCCACCATCGCCAGCCCGTTGCGCACGGCCTGCGCCGTCACCGGCAGCACCGAACGCAGCGCCTCGAAGGCTGCCAGCACGCCCGAGGCATTGAGTAACTGGTTGGCACCGCGCAACGCCGGATAGGCCAGGCCCGCATAGCGCCGGCCGCGGCCCGCCCAGCCCATTGCTGCTTGTCGCCGGAAAAGTTGAAGTCGCGCCCCAGCAGCCACAGGTCGGCGCCGAGCGCGTTGGCGTACTGCAGCACGCTGTGCGGCGGCACCGGGTCGCTCACGATCGCCGGCTTGCCTTCGCGCAGGATGCCCGCCTTCTCGCGGCCGATGCTCTCGCGGTCCGGGCCCGGGTAGTCCATGTGGTCCAGGTCGATGCTGGTGACGATGGCGCAGTCGGCGTCGATCACGTTGACCGCATCCAGCCGGCCGCCGAGGCCCACTTCGAGGATCGCGACATCGAGTTCGCTCGCCGCCATCAGGCTCAGGATGGCGAGTGTGGTGAACTCGAAGTACGTGAGCGTCGCGCCCTCGCGTGCGTCTTCCACCCGCTGGAAGTGCGGCACCAGCGCCTGCGGCGTGACGATCTCGCCGCCGATGCGGCAACGCTCCTCGAAGTGCACCAGGTGCGGCGACGTGTAGACCCCGGGGCGCCAGCCCGCCTGCAGCGCGATGGCTTCGAACATCGCACAGGTGGAGCCCTTGCCGTTGGTGCCGGCCACCGTCACCACCGGGCAGGTGAAGCGCAGTTCCATGCGCTGCGCGACGGCGCGCACGCGATCGAGGCCCAGCTCGATCGTCTTCGGGTGCAGCCGCTCGCAATGCGCCAGCCACTCGCTCAGTTGTTCCATCCCTCCATTGTCCCGCCTCCGCGCCAGTGGGGACTTTCGAGGCGTCCTATCATTCGAACCATGCCCATCACCGTGTACGGCATCCCCAACTGCGACACCGTCAAGAAGGCCCGGACGTGGCTGGCCGAGAACGGCGTCGAGCACGTCTTCCACGACTTCAAGAAGCAGGGCGTGCCGCCAGAGCGGCTCGATGCCTGGATGCAACAGGCCGGCGACCGCCTGCTGAACCGGCAGGGCACCACCGGCGCAAGCTGCCGCCGGCCGACCAGGCCTCGGCGGCCGATGCCGCGGGCGCCAAGGCCTTGATGCTGGCGCAGCCGAGCGTGATCAAGCGGCCGGTGGTGGAGTGGACGCCCGGCGACGTGACGGTCGGATTCGACGCGGCCGGCTGGCAAAAGCGGCAAAACTCCTGAGCTGGACCCGCTTTTACGCTGCGTTTACGGTAAACCTTTGCCGCCGGCGCTGGCTCTGCCTAAACTTTGACCATTCACTTCAGCGAGTTCTTGCCATGCAACAGTCTCTCGTCTTCGCCGCGCTGGGCCTCACGGTCTTCGGCGCGGCCGCGCAGGAAGTCGGCAACGTCGTCTCCCGCACGCCCATCGTGCAACAGGTCGCCGTGCCGCGGCAGGTCTGCAACAACCAGCCCGTGGTGGTGCAGAACCAGCCCACCGGCGCCGGCAGCATCATCGGCGCCATCGCCGGTGCGGCCATCGGCAGCCAGATCGGCGGCGGCAGCGGCCGCGGCGCCGGCTCGGCCGTGGGCGCGCTCGGTGGCGCGCTGGTCGGCAACAGCGTGGAAAGCCGGGCGCGCATGTGCAGAACATGGCCCAGTGCACCACGCAGACCTACTACGAAAACCGCACGGTGGCCGGAACGTCACGTACGAATACGGCGGCCGCCAGCACACGGTGCAGATGCCGTACGACCCGGGTCCGACGATCCGCCTGAACGTCACCCCGGTGGGCGGCGCTTCCGACTACCGCCAGCCCTACGCGGCGGCGCCCGGCTACCGCGGCGGCCCGGTGGTGGTGGCCCCGCCGATGCAGCAGAGCGAGCAGCCCCGGGCGCAAGCCCAGAGCAGCGTGCAGATCCGGGGAGCAGCAGCCGTACCAGTACGCCCAGCCGCAGTACGTGCAGCCCGGCTACGCGCAGCCGGCCGTGGTGGTCACGCAGCCCGCGCCCATCGTGTACCAGCAGTACCCTGCCTACCCCGCGTACCCGGCCTACCCGGTGTACCGCGCCTATCCGCCGATCGGCATCTCGCTGGGCTTCGGCTTCGGTGGCGGGCACCACCATCACCGTCGCTGAGCGCACGGATCCCGGGTTGAGCCCGGGATGACAGGATAAAAAACGGCCTCCTTCGGGAGGCCGTTTTCTTTGGCGCGTGATGTCAGCCGCAGCAGCCGCGCGGCTTGGCGTCGGCGGCGCCCGTGTCCCGGAAGATCGAGCAGTCGGGGGCCGCCCCGCCGATGCAGCCGGCGTCGCACGCCTGCACGAAGCCGGCGAGGCTGCGCTCCAGCGCCTGCAGTTCAGCGAGCCTCGATCGCACGGCGTCGAGTTGGGACTGGGCCAGTCGCGCGCCTCGATGCAATCGCGCTCGCGGCTGGCAGCCAGGGAGGCGAGCGCCTTCGTGTCGCCGAGCGAGAAGCCGAAGTCGCGGCAGCGCCGCACCAGCGTCAGGAGCTTCTGCGACGCAGCGGAATACACGCGATGCCCGTTCGGGCGGCGCGTGGCCTGCGGGATGAGGCCGATCTCCTCGTAGTAGCGGATGGCGGAGACCGCCAGCCCTGTGCGGGCGGCGAGGTCGCCGATGGCGAGCATTTCCGTGGCGGTGGACTTCAATCAAATTCCCCTTGCACCTCAAGCGGCTTGAGGTCCTACAGTGAGTTTATGAAGAAAACCATCCTCGGAACCCTTGGCATCGCCGGCGCTTGCGCCGCATGCTGCGCCGTCCCCCTCGTCCTGCCCATGGTGGCGGGCGCCTCGTTCGCCGGTGCCGCCGGCTGGATCGCCGGGCAGTCGCTCGCGATCTCGGCGGCGGCAGCGGCGACGGTGGCCGTCGCCCTGCTGGTTCGCCGCCTGGCGCGGCGCTCCGTGCCGGGTGCGAGTTGCCGAGTGCCGACCGCCGCCGACGCCGGCTGCGGCTGCAAGTAGGCCTACAGCGGCGTCTGCAGCACCGCGCCCTTGAACAGCACCGGGCCTTCCGGTCCGGCGTCGGCCGGCACGCCGCCCTTGGCTTCGAGCGTCACCGCCATCGCCGGCGACTGGCCGATCAGCTGCTCGCCCATCGGCATGCGCAGGACCGGTCGGGGCCGAGCACGCCCAGCGAGCGCGGCGCGCGCCGCCGGTCGGCAGGGCCCAGAGCTGCAGCGAATGGTTGGGGCTTTCCCGGAAGCCGCCCACGCGCTTGAGCATGAGCTGGTTGTGCTTGGGGTCGTACATGACCAGCATGGTCGGCGTGGCCTTGTCGTCGTGCAGCACGGACACGTAGCGGATCTCGGGCTGGGCGCGCAGCTGCGCCACCAGCTCGGTGTTGGCGCGGGCCGTCGCGGCCCTGCGCCTGCAACTGCGCCAGCTGCATCTGCGTGCCGGAGAGCTCGTTGCTCATGTTGAACGTGACGACCACCGCGGCCAGGCCGGCCAGCGCCGTGGCCACCGCCGCGCCGCGCCACAGGTTGCGCGCCCGCTCCAGCATCCGCCGGGCGACAGAGTCCGCCGGGTCGGCGCCGGCCGGCCGCACTTCGGCCGCCAGCATGTTTTCGATGCGCTTCCAGACGTTGGGCCCCGGCGCCCGGGACTGCTGCAGTTCGGTGAGGGCCATCAGTCTTTCCTGCCAGAGGTGGGCGGCCGTGCGGATCACGGGGCTTTGCCGGGCCAGCGTTTCGAAGCGCCGACGCGCCCCGCCCCGCAAGGTGCCGAGGGCATAGGCGGCCGCCAGCTTGTCGACCAGTTCAGGGTGCTTGTGGAGGTCCATGGCGGCTTTCAGGCGAAACGGGCCATGCAGCCACGCAACTGGTCCAGCCCGCGGCGAATCCGGTCTTGACGGTGCCCAAAGGCAATTGCAGCTGGCCGGCGAGCTCGCTGTGGCTCAGGTCGCGCAGGTAGGCCAGGCTGACCACCTCGCGCTGCCCGGCCTCCATCTTGCGCAGGCATTCGTGCAGCGCCCACGCCTGCTCGCTGGCCTGCGTGGTGTCCATCGGGTCGGGGCTGTCGCCGGCGACCGTCTCGGCCACCATGTCGTCGAGCTCGTGGTGCGCGTCGGCGCGCTCGCTGGTGCGGCGGCGCAGGAAGTCGAGCGCGCGGCTGCGCACGATCATCCCCATCCGGCCATCGGCGGGCTGAGGGTGGCGTGGTAGTCGGGCGCCGAGCGCCAGATGGTGAGGAAGGCTTCCTGCAGCACGTCTTCGGCCCAGTCGCGGTTGCGCACCACCTTCACGGCCAGCCGAAGAGCTTGGTGGAGGCGCGGTCGTACAGGGCGCGCAAGGCGGCTTCGCTCTGCCCGCGCAGGGCGGGATTGCGGGCGCGCTCGCCCACCTGCGCGATCAGCGCGATGAGTTCCGGTCGGGGTCGGTGGCATTCATGAGTAAGCCATTGTGGTCTTTAGTCGATACGCACGGGGAACCCCTTCGGATTCAGCCGGGCGGCGCTCGCCTAAAATTGCGGGTTTTCCCCCAACCGACCCTTTCCATGACCACCGAGAAATTCGACGCCGTTACGGTGACCACGCGCGCCAATGTGTACTTCGACGGCAAGTGCGTCAGCCATGGCATCACCCCCGGCCGACGGCACGAAGAAGTCGGTGGGCGTGATCCTGCCCGCCACGCTGACCTTCAACACCGGCGCCGCCGAGATCATGGAATGCGTGGCCGGCGGCTGCGAATACAAGCTGGCCGGCACTGGCGAATGGAAGAAGTCGGGCCCCGGCGAGAAGTTCTCGGTGCCCGCCAACTCCAGCTTCGAGATCCGCGTGGCCGAGGCTTATCACTACGTCTGCCACTTCGGCTGATCGGCAAAGACCATGAGCACCATCCTCGAATCCCTTCCCATCGGCCAGAAGGTCGGCATCGCCTTCAGCGGCGGCACGGACACCAGCGCGGCGCTGCACTGGATGAAGAAGAAGGGCGCCACGCCTTACGCCTACACCGCCAACCTGGGCCAGCCCGACGAGCCGGATTACGAAGAGATCCCGCGCAAGGCCATGGAATACGGCGCCGAGAAGGCCCGCCTGATCGACTGCCGCCAGCAGCTGGCGCACGAAGGCATCGCGGCCCTGCAGGCCGGCGCCTTCCACATCTCCACCGGCGGCCTGACCTACTTCAACACCACGCCCCCGGGCCGCGCCGTGACCGGCACGATGCTGGTGGCGGCCATGAAGGAAGACGACGTCCACATCTGGGGCGACGGCAGCACCTTCAAGGGCAACGACATCGAGCGCTTCTACCGCTACGGCCTGCTGACCAATCCCAGCCTGCGCATCTACAAGCCCCGGCTGGACCAGAGCTTCATCGACGAACTGGGCGGCCGCGCCGAGATGAGCGCCTTCATGACGGCGGCGGGCTTCGGCTACAAGATGTCGGCCGAGAAAGCCTATTCGACCGACAGCAACATGCTGGGCGCGACGCACGAGGCGAAGGACCCGGAGAGCCCGGGTTCGGGCATGAAGATCGTGAACCCGATCATGGGCGTGGCGTTCTGGAAGGAAGAAGTCGCGGTCAAGGCCGAGACCGTGACGGTGCGCTTCGAAGAGGGGCAGCCGGTTGCCTTGAACGGCAAGACGTTCACCGATCTCGTCGAACTGATTCTGGAAGCGAACCGCATCGGCGGCCGGCACGGCTGGGCATGAGCGACCAGATCGAGAACCGGATCATCGAGGCGAAGAGCCGCGGGATCTATGAGGCGCCTGGCCCGGCGCTGTTGTTCATTGCGTATGAGCGGCTCGTGACGGGGATCCATAACGAGGACACGATCGAGCAGTACCGGGACAACGGGCGGCGGCTTGGACGGTTGCTGTATCAGGGGCGCTGGTTTGATCCGCAGGCGATCATGCTGCGGGAGACGGCGCAGCGGTGGGTTGCGCGTGCGGTGACTGGTGAAGTGACGTTGGAACTGCGTCGCGGGAATGACTACTCGCTGTTGGATACCGTGTCGCCGAATCTCACGTACGCGCCGGAGCGGCTGTCGATGGAGAAGGTGGAGAATGCGCCGTTCTCGCCGAAGGATCGCATTGGGCAGTTGACGATGCGGAACCCGGACATCACGGATACGCGGCAGAAGCTTGGGGTTTATGCGAAGGCGGGGTTGTTGGTGGGTGGTGGGGAGGGGGGGGGTTGCCGGCGTTGGGAGGCGACTGAGCGCAGTCATGCCAGAAGTCCCTCCGTCATCCTCACCCTCTTCTCGTCATCCCTGCGAAGGCGGGGATCCGGGGCATTCGAAGAAAGCGGCCGCGAGGCCGCTTTTTGTTTGGACGAGGCGAATTGCCGCACACGGAGTAGTCACGTTGCGTGTGACGGCACGAGGGGGCCTGTCAAGCCCGTGGCTACCCCAGATGGCCGATTAATCGCATTTGGCTTGCGTTTGTTGTGTGGAGCCGCTACAAACGTTGGAACGGAGGACGTGATGGCGAGTTGGCAGGAGCTGAATTCCTTCGCTGGGAACACCGAAGATTTGGTGCATTCGGCGGCCCGCCGTCTGAATTACGTTAGATGTCACGAATGACGTTCATGCTGGCTCAGGTCGCGGTCCTTCCCCTTACCCCATCCTCAAGCGCTTCCGCTGCAGTGTCGGCGTCGTCCGTAGCGTCCGGCTCCAAGACGGTAATGCCGGTCGCTGAAAACGTGTCGGTGGCGGACCTGGCAAGTATCGTTAAGCCGTTCACGGCGGACGCGCTTGCAAACGGCTTCGCCACGCTGGTAGGAGCATTGCTTGGAGCGATGCTCGCGTATCTACTGCAGCGACGATTCCAGCGATCGTTGGAGTTCAAGAGCGACATGGTTTCTGCACACCGTCTCATGTTCGTGCTACTGCAGCAGATCAACACCATTGTCCTAATCCAACGCGATTACGTGTTTGGTGAGCTGGGCAACCCGGGCCGCTTCATTTCCATTCCGGCGACACCGCCGCTCGATATGCGGAAGAATGTGCTGGAGCTTCCTGAGCTTGCCTTCTTGTTGGGCACAACTGAGGGCCGTTCGATCCTGCACGACTTCTACCTCGCTCAGGAGAACTACATCGAGGCCCTCAATCAGTGGAACCTCCGTTCCGCACTGCACTTGGAAAAAATTCAGCCGGTGCTTGCGGCTTCTGGAATTCCCAACGGATCTTTGGTGACCGACGCGGTTGTTCAGAAGGCGTTCGGGGCCTATCTCTATGGCTCCATCGTGAACTCAACAAACAACACAATCGAGTCATTGAGGCGCGCGTTCGAGCAACTCGCTGCGGTTAAGGCAAAGACTCGCCCGTACCTAGTCAAGCGCTTCGGAACAAATGACTTTACCGACTTCGACTTCCCCGATACGTATGGTCTTAGCGAGCGGTCGGGGACGGAGGGGGCGTGAAATCTAACAGGTCGTTCGACACGGACGCCCAACGGCGGTCCTTCGCTTCGCTCCGGTCCTCCCCGCCGGTCGCCGGTCAACTCCGACTACAAGGGCTTCCCCACCTGTCAAGCGAATAGCTCTCCCTGCCGTCAACGGCATGTAGCGAGCGAGCATGTGCGATCGGTGCAGCGACGGAGCGAAGGATGCGGACAGCGAAACTACAAACGGTCATTAATGCAGCAGTTCAGTTGCTGCGGACCCTGATGAAAGACGCACGCGGGGACCTCAATCGTTAGCCGAGGACGACCAGGGCCGCCTCCCGGAGTTGAACAGGTACACCCCGCGCAGGTCCAACCTTCACACCATCAACGCTTGCACATCACGCGGTGAAACAACAGCTGTCGACGGTCACGCCGGCAGCTTGAAACTCTCTCCCCTCGCCAGCACGGCCCAGCACATGCGCGCGTTCTTGGCGGCGATGGCCACGATGGCCTTCCAGTAGCCCGCACGTGCCTCCAACTGCACGGCCCATCGACTGAGCGGATCGTCGCGGTGCTTGGCCGATTGCAGCACCGATCGGGCGCCCAGGATCAACAGCATTCGCAGGTACGGATCGCCGGCCTTGGTGATGCGTCCCGTGCGCTGCTTGCCGCCCGAGCTGTACTGGCCGGGCACCAGTCCCAGCCAGGCCGACAGCTGGCGGCCGCACTTGAACTCCTGCCCGCGTCCGATCATGGCCACCAGCGCGGTGGCCGTCGTAGGCCCCACGCCAGGAAGCTGCATCAGCTGCCTGGCCGGCGTGCTGTCTTTGGCGATCTGTTCGATGTGGCGGTCGTACTGCGCAATGCGCTCGTCGAGGCGGCTCACCTCGCTGAGCAAGTCGCCCACGACTGTGTTGGCCCAGCCCGGCAGATCCTCCAGCTGGCGCATCGCCTCCTGCCGCACAGTAGACGCCTTGAGCGGCAGGACGATCCCGAACTCCGACAGCAGGCCGCGGATGCGATTGATGGTGGCGGTGCGCTGCTGCACAAAGCCTTGACGGGCGCGGTGCACGAGCAGCTCGGACTGCTGCTGCAGGCTCTTGGGTGGCACGAAGCGCATGGAGGGCCGCGTGACGGCCTCGCAGATCGCTGCTGCGTCGGCAGCGTCGTTCTTCCCCTTCTTGCCAGACAGGCGATACGGTGAGACGAACTTTGGCGCCATCAGCTTGACCGTGTGGCCGTGCGCCCGAACAGCCGCGCCCAGTGATGCGCGCCAGAGCACGCTTCCATGCCCACCAAGCAGCGTGGCATCGAGGCGATCAGCTCCAGCAGTTTGCCGCGCGGAACGCTCGGGCGCACCAGCGCCGGCTTGCCTGTCGCGTCGACGCCATGCACGGCGAACACGTTCTTGGCGAGATCGATTCCCAGAGTGACAATGGCCATGGACTTCCCCTTTCGAACGAGTTGATGAGATTTCGCACTTCCCATCGTGGCACTTCGTTGCCGGTCGCCGCAATACCGCGGCTAGTTCGGGGCGGGGAAGTCCCTTTCATTCGTTAGGGCGCCCGAACAGCACTATTCCATGCCAAGAAAAAAGATCCGCTTCATGCTGCTGGACCTACCCGACGATGACGAGGTCGAAGGCTTTCTTTCGAGCGAGTGCGAGATCGTCAAGGCAATCCTTGCGAGTCGAGGACTTGGCGGCCGTATCAAGCACTTCAGGTTTACGTCGCTTCAGAGCCTTGAGCGCCCCGCTTCCTACGAGTACGATCCAAAGTTCGTTCACATCTCCGGGCACGGGGGAAATCACAGCATTAGTCTCTTGGGCGGGGAGGTTACCCGGAACGATTTGGCGGAGGACTTCTTGGCACCACGCCTCAAGGTTCTCGAGGGCGAGGAGACGCGCATACTGTTCGTGTCGACCTGCTTCTCGGAGCATGGGGTCGACAGAATTCTCGACCAAATTCCAGATCGGTTTACCGGGGCGTACTATTTCAGCGAAGACGAGGTTCCATTCGCTGACGCCTTGACGGCGGCCGCGATGTTTTATCGGCGCAAAGAACTGAACCGGCCTCACCAGAAAATTCTGGCGAATATCAACAGCTACTTTGGGAAGAAGAAACGACTCTTCTACCGCAGTGCGCCCTAACAAGTCGTTCGACACGGACGTCCTATCGCGGGCTTCGCCCGCCTACTGTCTGCCGGTCATCTCCGACGTTAGATCGCCCTATGCGCCGTCGAGCACAATAGCAACCCATGCTCAAATTAAAGTCCGTGGAAGTACAAAACTTCCGGTCCATCGTGGGAACGCCTCTGCGAATGGAGTTTGGCAACCTGACCGCAATCGTCGGACCAAACAACTCCGGAAAATCGAACATCCTTCGAGCATTGAACTTGTTCTTCACGGGAGAGGTTGAGGGCGCTCCCTACACGACAGACCTTGACTACCCAAAGGGTGGGAATCTGTCGAAGGGAGATCAGACAAAGATCACCGTGACGGTTTCCTATGAGCTCAAGAAGGAAGTCCTGATTGCCCGCGCCCTAGATGAACTTGAAGCTGAATCTACCCAAAGCCGTCTGGATGGCGAGCTCCTTTCACTTCGGCTTTCTTATTCCAAGCACGGCGTCGAATCTTGGCAGTTCATCGGAAAGCTCGGTGTTAAGAACATCAACCGGACTCTGATCGAAAAGGTTCGCGATGCGGTCCGCCAATCCGTGGCGTTTAAGTACATCCCCGTCGGCCGCGATTCACTGGAAAGCATCAACCGGGAGATTGGGTCTGAGTTGATCCGCACCATCTTCAGTGGCTGGAGCGGAGCTACGAAAGAGCAGACGAGAGATCAACGCCGCGATTGAAGTCCTCATGCAGAAGCTCCAGCCAGAGTTAGAGTCAACTTCCAACTCTGTAACGCATTCTGTACGTGAGGTGTTCAAGGAGATTCGTCATTTGAAGCTTAGGCTCCCCTTCTCGAACCTGGAAGAGATGCTTCCAAGTTTGACTGCGGTGATAAGCGACACTGCCGAGACCGGCGTTCGGTCGAAGGGGGCGGGAATACAGACTAGCAGCTTGATCTTTCTCCTGAAGTTTCTTGCCGACAACCATCCCCAGCGCCATAACGCTAGGGTGACGTTCATATGGGCCATCGAGGAACCTGAATCGTTCCTCCATCCAAGCAAGCAGCGCGAGATGGCAGGGGTCATGGCACGCTTCGCGCAAGAAGTTCAAACTGTTATTACAACTCACTGTCCGCACTTCGTTGTTCGTGACAAGGTCGCTTCCGCTACTTGGGTCGTAGACAAACACTCCGCCAGTCCTCACTCGACCTATGTGGTAGGCAAGGACTACGACTTGGCGCGACAGACCCCGGGGTGTCACTTTGCTGGATTCGATGGCTCTCTTTCCATTGAATGTCGTTGTAGAAGGCCCTAGCGACGAAATTCTTCTCGCAGGCGCGTTGAAGAAGTTGGCAAGTGAGTTTTCAGTCCCCTCATACGACGTAAAGTTCTTTCCAGCAGGCAACGCGACTTCAGCGACCTACCTCTTCGAGTCGCTCCGCACCTACAGTGATGGTGCCACTACGATTCGACTGATCATCGATGGAGACACGGCAGGCGCGAAGGCGCTGAACGGGATGCTCGGGCGAGCGAAGCGGGATGGAGCGACTTGGAAGGCAAATACCGACTACTTTCAGCTTCCAGTCGATATTGAGAATCTGTGTTCGGATCGGGTGAAGCGGGCCTTGGCTAAAGAGCGTCCTGCACAGGTCGAGCTTGTAGAAGACACGAACGACAACATCACTGCCTTTTCCTTCCGCGAAACCTTCAAGAAAGGATTGGCTGAACGTGCAGTAGAACTGTCGGGAGCGCCAGATCTTGCCGGTTTCAGAAAGGTTCTTGCTCGTGTTTTCGCCAGCATCACGACGACAGAAGATTCAGCGGTCTTACAGGTCGTTTGACGCGGACGCCCAGCGGCGGTCCTTCGCTTCGCTCCGTTCCTCCCCCGCCGCTCGCCGGTCAACTCCCACGTCAAACATCATAGGAACGCCATGGCTCTCATCTACCTCGGCGTGTGCGAGGCTGACGACGAACAGAACGAGGGGGAGCTTCGGCCCAAGGGATCAGGCAGCGCTGTTTCGATGAAACGCGATGGAAGGGTTCGCAAGCGAATCGGCCAATTTGACCGTATCCCTTCCGAGAGCAACGCCGTGAGAGCACACCACATCGACCGCGGCCTTTACGGCGGTTGTTGGGTCTCGTTTACTCAAGTCGAAAAGGTCGCACGGCGCTTCGCGACAACCAGCGGAATGACAGATGGGTTCGTTTACGTGGTCGACGAGGATCTGCTCACAGCGAACGGAGTGGAGAAGAAGTAATTCGACGACCCTAGCGAGCCCGAGGAATCTGAGGTGTCCTTACGCGCACGAGATTGTGGCGACTTGCCTTGGGGGATAGTTGTCGCGAAACTGAGGGTTTCGGCCGATGACGTATAGCAGGTCGTTCAACACGCACGCGGAGCTTGCCCCGGTTTAGTTGACACTCTTACCTAAAGGAGAGAGTGGTCAATGGCAAAGACAAGCGGGCCAGCAAAGATCAAGCAGTACAGCCTGGAGTTCAAGCTCAAGGCCGTCCAACTGAGCGACCAACCCGGGGCGCTGATCAAGGATGTAGCGGAGTCGCTGTGCATTCATCCTTTCATGCTCTCCGTGGCGCAAGCAGGTCAGGGACGGCAAGTTGGTCGGCGACCCGCCTCCGCTGGTGCCGCAGGAAGCCGCGGAACTGCAGCGACTGCGCGACGTGGAGAAGCAGTTCAAGCGCCTTCAGATGGAGCACGACCTGCTAAAAAAGCTATCCGGTTTGCCTCCGAACGAAGGATGAACTCTTCGGCTTCATCGAGGCAAGCCGGCAAGACTTCCCGATGCAAATGATGTGCGAACTGCACGGTGTCACACGCTCGGGCTTCTATGCCTGGCGCAAAAGCCAACCGAGCCGGCGGGATCAAGACGATGAAGCGCTGAGGGAGCGGGTGCGCCAGATCCACGCTGACCGCTGCGGCTTCTATGGCAGCCCGCGCGTGCAGGGGCAACTGTGGCTGGACGGTCACAGTGTGCGCCGGCGTCGCGTGACCAAGCTGATGCGCGAGGCCGGCCTGCAGGGCCGCAGTGCGCGCCTATACCGGAACTCCAAGGTGCTACAGCGAGCCTTCTACGCTGGCGTGCCGTACCGGCCGGAGTCGGCCACTACGCATCAGCAGGACCCGGTGTGGGTAGGCGACGTGACGTACCTGAAGGTTGCCGGCCAGTGTCGCTACATGGCCGCCGTGATGGACAAACACACCCGCAAGATCATCGGCTGGAGTCTGGGTGCACGGCGTGATGCGGCACTGACACGTGAGGCCCTGGTGCAGTCAGCATGGAGCCGCCGCGTTAGCCCCGGCGTGGCGTTCCACAGTGATCGCGGCATCGAGTTCGCCAACTTCGGGTTCAGGAAGCAGCTGGGCGAGCTTGGAATGGTCCAGAGCATGAATCGTCTGGGCAGGATGAACGACAACGCGCACATGGAGTCGTTCTTCCACTCGATGCAGTGCGAGGAGCTCTATGGCAAGAGGTTCGACACGGAGCAGCAGCTGCGAAGCAGCTTGAGCAGCTACATCCGCTTCTACAACGATCGACGGCTGCACTTATCGCTGCGATACTTGCCGCCAACGGTCTACGAGAGCCGCATGCAAGGGGCGTCCAGTGTCATCTAAATCGATGCAAGATCCCTCCCGACGGCGGTCCTTCGCTTCGCTGCGGTCCTGTCCGCCGGTCGCCGGTAACTCCGACGTTAAGCCTCATTTCGGACGCATGGTCATGGACAAGATATGAGCTACGGAGGCTACATCGAACGGCTGTCCCGAAAGGTGGAGGCAAGGCTCACCGACATCGAGGCCGTTTTCAATTTTGACTTGGGCGACGAGTTCGAGATCGGAATGTGCCAGTTGCTTGAGAGCGTACTTCCGGGGAAGTACGGTGTATGTCGTGGCTTTGTTATTGCGGAGGATGGCACCCACGCAGGTGACGACCTGATTATTTACGACAGGATGGCATCCCCCACGCTTCGAGCATCTGGTGGACTGCAATACGCAGCGAAGGAGCAGATCCCGATAGAAGCCGTCTACGCCTACATCGAGTGCAAGCACTCAATCAGCGAAGAGGCAGTATTTGTGAAGGCACTGGACCAAGTGCGCAATGTCAAGAAGTTGCTCCTGTCACGGACTGCCAAGGAAAACCCTGACTATCAGACGGATGGGTTGGTCTATGGCGGGAAGAAGAGAGACTGGCCTCGCGCCTGGCCCGCACGCAAGAACCAGCCGTTCTGCGCCATCTTTGCCAGAAGATCGAACGGCGTCATGCCTCCATCTGTGGCGCAAGACGCATACACGCCCGATCTCTTGGTCTTAGGCCCCGATCACATCGGTACGCAATCCGTTATTTTGGGGCCCGATGGCATTAAGGGTGCCCTTTTTTTGACGACAAGTATTGGGCGGGGCTCAGGGTGGAAGCGGCGAAGGGAAACGGCTTCGGTCTGGGACTCGTCGCCCTAATGCAAGCATTGAGCTGGATCGAACTCCTCCCCATCGACTGGGCAGATACCCTCAATGGAGCGTTCGCATCCATCCTGATTGATAAGAAGGAGATCGGAGGACGTGATGCCTAACAGGTCGTTCGAGACGGACGCGGAGCTTGCCCCGGTTTAGTGGAGGTTCTGATCTACCGCATCGGGGTCTGGAGCCCACCCCCACCGCGGTCCCTACGCCGATGCCGGTAGGGGCAAAGGCAGATTTGGTTGACCCAGCACAGAAGTCGCTGACGCGTCCAGCCTCGGCCCCGGGTCCCCCGCTTGCCTCCCCCCCCCCGCCCTCCAGAATGGCCCCACCCCATTCCCCGAGGAGCCCTGCGCGATGACCGAAGTTCAATGGACAGGCGGCACCGAACACTGGACGCGCAAGGGCGACGTCAAGCTGTTCCTCTGGAACAAGAAGGCCGCTCCCAACGTCCCCCACGCGGGCACGATCTTCTTCGTGCATGGCTCCTCGATGGCCTCGCAGCCGACCTTCGACCTGCACGTGCCCGGGAGGCCCTTCTCCTCCGCCATGGACTGGTTCGCCCAGCAAGGCTTCGACACCGGACGATGGACAACGAGGGCTACGGGCGCTCCGACAAGCACCGTGACCACCACTCCAGCATCAGCTGCGGCGCGGACGACCGGCCGCCGGCAGCGAGTACGTCGCCGCGCAGACCGGGGCCAAGAAGCTGCTGATGTACGGCATCTCCTCCGGCGCGCTGAAGGCGGCGTTGTTCGCGCAGCGCCATCCCGAGCGCGTCGCCAAGCTGGCGCTCGACGCCTTCGTCTGGACGGGCGAAGGCAGCCCCACACTGGAGCAGCGCAAGAAGAAGCTGCCGGAATTCCAGTCCAAGAACCGGCGGCCGATCGACCGGGCCTTCGTGCACAGCATCTTCAACCGCGACCATCCCGGCACCGCCGACGAGGCGACCATCGAGGCGTTCGCCGACGCGATCCTCACGCTCGACGATTCGATGCCCACGGGCACCTACGTCGACATGTGCTCGCGGCTGCCGCTGGTGGACCCGCGCGAGATCGACGTGCCCACGATCATCCTGCGCGGCGAGTGGGACGGCATCGCGAGCGTGCCCGACCTGCTGGCCTTCTACGAGAAGCTGCCCAACATGCAGAAGCAGTTCAGCGTGATGCGCGGCATCTCGCACGCGAGCTTCCAGCAGAAGAACTACATGATGGTCTACCAGATCCTGCACGCGTTCTTCACGCTGCAGGACCCGGTGTACACGGGGTGATGCCATGCCGCACCCCCTCCTCGCCGTCGTCGCCAGCCTCGTGCTGGCGGCCGGCGCGGTCTGCGCGCATGCGCAGTCCGCCGCCGCATCCACCTATCCGAACCGGCCGGTCAAGCTGATCGTGCCGTTCGCGCCCGGCGGTTTCACCGACGTGGTCGCGCGCATCCTGGGGCAGAAGCTGTCGCTGGCCACCGGGCAGCAGTTCGTCATCGAGAACAAGCCCGGCGCGGGCTCGACGATCGGCACCGACTTCGTGGCCAAGGCGCCGCCCGACGGCTACACGCTGCTTATGGTCTCCAGCACGCACGTGATCAGCCCCTGGATCTACAAGAACCTCACGTACGACCCGATCAAGAGCTTCGCGCCCGTCGGCAAGCTGGTCGACTCGCCCTACGTGCTGCTGGTGCATCCGAAGGTCGCCGCCAAGGACGTGAAGGAGTTCATCGCGCTGGCCAAGGCCTCGCCCGACCGGATCCACTACGCGTCGTCAGGCAACGGCAGTGCGCAGCACCTCATGGGCGGGCTGTTCGCGGCGATGACGGGCGCGCCGATCAAGCACATCCCTTACAAGGGCAGCTCGGGGGCGGCCAACGACCTCGTGGCAGGCCAGGTCGAGAGCAGCTTCGCCGGCGTGCCCAACGCGCTGGCGCAGGTGCCGCAAGGGCGCTTGAAGGCACTGGCCGTCACCACCGCCAAGCGCGCGCCGCAGTTGCCCGACGTGCCCACGCTGCAGGAGGCCGGCGTGCCCGGCTACGACGCCTCGGTGTGGCTTGCGCTGCTGGCGCCGGCCGGCACGCCGCCCGACATCGTGCTGAAGCTCAATGGCGAAGTGGCCAAGCTGCTCGCGTCCGCCGACACGCGCAAGGCGCTGTTCGACGCCGGCGTGGAGCCCACGCCATCGACGCCGCAGGAGATGGGCGGCTACATGGCGCAGGAGCTGGAGCGCTGGGGCAAGGTGGTGAAGGATGCGGGGGTGAAGCTGGAGTGAAGGCTGCAGCCAGCTGCGTGGCGACTCAGGCCTTGCACACCCTCGGCAGGTGGCTCTGGAGCCTTTCGATGACGATGCAGGCGTTGCGCATCTCTCGCAGGGCTGCGTCCGGCGCCATGCGCTGAAACGCGCCGTTCGAGATCCCAACAACGGCGTCATCGAACATCTTCCTGTCCTCCTGGACCGCCTTCACGCATTGCGGGGTAGAAATCCGGCTTGCATCCACCAGCGCGCGGCGCATCAGGGCAGAGGTGGCGACGGTCTCGGCTCGCGTCTTCTCCATGTCGGCGTTCATCGGGCAGGCCGCCGGGGCTGTCAAGGGCGCAAGCAGCATGCAGGCAATACCATGAGCGAACTTCAATCCCGATCTCCCGGTGACCGCCGTTTGCAGGGCTGACCGATACCATGGCGGTTGCTTCATCATAGACGGCCACTCCGGACGCACCCAAGGAAAACGATGCCGAACCACCGGGGCACCCGCCGAACCATCCTGCGGGCTGCAGCGGCGGCCGCTGTCGCCTGCGCCTTGCCGGCCCTTGCACAGCAGGCCGTGCGCCTGCGCGGCACCATCGAATCGCTCTCCGACACGAAGCTGGTGCTGCGCGAACGCTCCGGGCAGCGCATCGAGCTCGCGATCCCGCCGACGCTCGTCGTGACCGAAGTCTTTCCCGCGACGCTCACCGACGTGAAGGCGGGCAGCTTCATCGGCGTGGGCGCGATGCCGCAGGCCGACGGATCCCAGCGCGCGATCGCCGTCACCATCTTTCCCGAAGCGATGCGCGGCACCGGCGAAGGCCATCGCCCGTTCGACTTCCTGCCGCAAAGCACGATGACCAACGCCACCGTGGCCGACGTCGTGGCGGCGCCGGACGGCCGGCGGCTGGAGGTCGCCTACCAGGACGGCAAGAAGACGATCGTGGTGCCGCCGGAAGCGCCCGTGGTCAGCCTGCGCCCGGGGGACCGGAGCCTGCTTGCCGTCGGCGGTGGTGCGGTATCGCTGACCGCGCAGGAGGTGAACGGCCAGCCGACCGTCACGCGCTTGAGCGCGGGGCGCAACGGGTTCGCGCCGCCGTACTGATTGCTGGAACGAGGACCGACCATGCTCCAACTGCGCCCCAACTGCGAATGCTGCAACCGCGACCTGCCGCCGGAATCGGCGGAGGCGCGCATCTGCTCCTTCGAATGCACGTTCTGCGAGGCCTGCGCCAGCGGCGTGCTGCAAGGCAAGTGCCCCAACTGCGGCGGTGAGTTCGTGCCGCGGCCGCGCCGCCCTGCTTCCAAGCTGGCGAAGTTTCCGCCGTCGACGGAGCGGGTGTTCAAGCCTGCGGGGTGCGCGGCGGCTCCCTGACGCCGGCGCCGAAAGGTGCCGGAAGCGAATGTCCTCCGCATGGCGCTACCATGCCGCCACCACCGATCAAGAACTGACGGCCATTCACCGCGAGGCGGTGGCCGAAGTCGAAAAGATTCGCGGGACGTTTGTGGCATAGGCGGCGCGCACGGTGCGCAATGGGCCACTCGCCACGCGATGGCTCCCGCTTCACCGATCCACGCACCGTTCCATGTCGTCATCCCGCTCGCCGCAGTTTCTGGCACGCCACCTCCTCCGCGCCCTCCTCCTCACACTGGCCGCCCTCCTCACCGCCTGCGGCGGCGGCACCGGCTCCCCGGACGAAGATCAGTCAGCGCTGTGCCGCGCGCAGGCCGGCGCCGCGGACGACGCGCCGCCGGCCTGCGTCACCGTCGATGCGGTACTGGCGCACATCGCCGGTTCGCCGACATCGCGCGCGTCAACGGCGGCTCGCGCGCCGCGGGCACCGCCGGCTACGACGTAACCGCTTCGTACGTCGAAGGCCTGCTGCGCAACGCCGGCTACACCGTCACCGTGCAGCGCTTCTCCTTCCAGACGTACGTGCTCGAAGCCAGCACGCTGGAGCAGCGCACGCCGTCCGCCGCTGCGCTGCCGCACGAGGTGCTGGAGTATTCCGGCAGCGGCGAAGCCACGGCGGCCGTGGCGGCGCCGGCCGGCGCGCTGGGCTGCGCAGCGGCGGACTTCGCGGGTTTTCCCCGCGGCACCATTGCACTCGTTCGCCGGGGCGACTGCCCCTTCCAGCAGAAGGCCGCGCATGCCGCACGCGCGGGCGCGCTGGCCGTGGTCGTGCAGAACGTCGACGACGCACCCATCGACGGCGTGCTGGGCGCCGACTTCGTGCTGCCGATGCCGGTGGTGGGCGTGTCCCGCACCGCCGGGGAGCAACTGCGCGCGCGGCTGGGCGAAGGCCTGACACTGCACCTCGCGGTGCGCGGCGCGCGCCCGGTGATCCAGACGTCCAGCGTGCTGGCCGAGACGCCCGGCGGGGATCCCGCGCAGGTCGTCATGGCGGGCGCGCATCTCGATTCGGTGCGGGGCACGATCGGCGGCAACGACAACGCCTCGGGCGCCGCGTCGCTGCTGGAGACCGCGCTGCAGATGGCGCGCTTCCAGCCGCGCAACAAGGTGCGCTTCGCCTTCTGGGGCGGCGAGGAAGAAGACCTGAACGGATCGAGGACCTATGTCGCCGGGCTGGGCGCCAGCGAACGCGCCCGCGTCGCCGTCTACCTCAACTTCGACATGATCGCCTCGCCCAACTACGTGTTCGGCGTCTTCTCCGGCAACGGCCGGGCGGCCGACGGATCGCCGCTTCCCGGCAACGCAGGCGCGGCCGTCCCGGAGGTCTTCACCGGCTACTACGAGCGCCTCGGCCTGCCATGGCGCATCGATGCGGACGACGCGCGTTCGGACCACACATCGTTCGCCGAGGCAGGCATTCCTTACGGCGGGCTTTTCACAGGCGACGAAGCCGTCAAGACACCGGAGCAGGCGGCGCTGTGGGGCGGCACCGCCGGCCTCGCGCTCGATGCCTGCTACCACCGGCCCTGCGACGATGGCTCCAACGTGAGCGCGGCGGCGCTGGAAGTCAACGCGGGCCTGGTCGCGGCTTCCGTGCTGCACTTCGCGACGCACGGTCTCGCGCGCTGAGGAGCGCCGAGGCACTCGCTATCATCCGGGCGGCCGCGACGCGATGGAGCGCGCGCCGCATCGAAACCTGTTCACGGAGATCCTTGCATGTCCCTCGAAGGTCGACGCGGCGGCCGCGCTACCGCTTCAGCGGAATGACCGTCCCCGCCGGCAACGGCACCGCCGTCACGCTGTTCTGCGGCGAGCCCTCGATCACGCGGTCGGAGTAGCTCAGGTAGATCAGCGCATTGCGCTTCACGTCGACCATCCGCACCACCTGCAGCCGCTTGAACAGCAGCGAGGTGCGTTCGCTGAACACCTCTTCCTGCCCTGGCAAGACCTGCCCGGCGGGAAGGCGATCGGGCCCACCGGCGGCAGGCGATGGACGCTTCGGACTTGTCTTCCGCCGTGGCCGAGGCCGCCCTTGATGCCGCCCGTCTTGGCGCGCGACACGTAGCAGGTGACGCCGCCGACCTTGGGGTCGTCGAACGCATCGACGACGATCTTGTGGTCGGGCCCGATCAGCTTGAAGACGGTGTCGACTTCGCCGATGGGCTCGCCGCCGGCGCGGCCGCAGCCGGCGAGCAGGAGGGGGAGGAGCAGGAGGGGGCGAGGCGGTGCATGCGGGGAGTATAGGAAGCACCGCGCCGGTGTTCACTGCAGCGCCGCCGCCACCCCCGCGTTCACCGCCGTGATCCCCTTCAGCGCCTGCTGCTGCAGCGCCGCCTCGTCGACCTCCAGCGTCATCTCGACCTTCTTGCTGTTGTTGCCGGCCACGCCCAGCGCCAGCCGGCCGACGATGTTCAGGGCCACCATGGCCGGGTCTTTCGCGGTGTCGTAGCCGCCGCTTTCGCGCAGCGTGGCGAACTGCCCCGGCACCGGCATCGCGGCGGCCAGGCCCACCACTTCGCTGCGCGCATGCGTCTGCAGCACGCCCAGCGTCTTGGGCGGCGGCACGATCTCCATGGCGGCCGAGGCGTTGGCGCTCGATCCGCGCTTGAAGATCGACGAGCCCGTGCCCGACGACTCCTGCGCCGCCAGGTTGATGGCCATGCCGACCGACACGCCTTCCATGTTGGTCTTGCTGAAGTCGATGCGCTTGCCGATGTTGCCCGCGCCGATGCCGATGAAGCCGCGCGACACCGCCTTCGTGCCGGTGGGCACCATCACCGGTACTTGCGCTTGCCGTGGCCGAGGTCGACGTCTTCGTAGACCTCGGCGCCCGGCTTGCTGCCTTCCACCGTCGCTTCGTACACGGCGCCGTTCTCGCGCGTGAAGGTGTCGATCGGCTCGGGCTTCAGGCCCGCCGCGTCGAGCTTGGCCGGGAAGTCGGCGTAGGCCTTGTCGGTGATGGCCCGGAACAGGTCCACGTTCGGCTTGGGCACGGCATAGGCCACCGTCATGCGCGTGGCGCCGAAATCCATGCCGGGCATGTAGCCGGCGCGGGTGCTGGCGGTCGCGCTGCCGGACACTTCGAACAGCACGCGGTATTCGGCGATGTAGAAGCGCTTGCCCTTCAGCGCGGCATTGCCCTTGATCTGCGGCGGCGCTTCGGCGATGACGGGCGCGGGCACTTCGGATGCGGCGGCCGGCGGCGGCGTCTGCGCGAAGGCCGGGGGCAGGCAGGGTGGCGGCGAGTGCGGCCAGCAGGGAACGGCGGATAGGCATGGGTGGGGAACCTCCTGCCTTGCAGCATCGCAGTGGCCCCCTGCCCTGCCTACCCTGCGAACGGGGGTTGCCGCACGGCGCCCTGCCGAATTTTCGGCAACCGGCACCGCGAGCCCTCACTCACGTCGCCGATCGCGCCACGACGACATTACGGGCACCGGGCGGCGGTGTGCCGCCACCCACAGGAGCCACCACCATGCGCCAGTTCGCCACGTCCCTCTCGGCCGCCGCCGCCGTCACCCTGTTCGCCTTCGTGCCGCCGCTCGCCGGCTTCGCGCAGTCCGACCAGCCCGTTCCGCTGCAGGCCGCGAAAGCGCCGGTCGACACCTCGCTGTTCGCCGAGGACCACCGCCTGTTCGCCGTCGCCATGGACGCCTATCGCGAAGGCCGCTTCTCGGCGGCGTACGGCCGCTTCATCGTGCTGGCCGACCTCGGCCACCCGCGCGCCGCCCGCATGGCGCTGCTGATGTACCGCGACGGCCCGGCGCGCTACGGCACGCCGTGGGACGCCACGCAGGAGCAACTGGAGACCCGGCCCACCGTGGCGGCCGGCTGGGCCCCGCCGCGCTCGGTGGAAGTGGCCACCATCCTCGACGCCGCCTACGCCCCGGGCGACTGATCGCAGTTGCCACCCGGGCCGGCCCGGCACAGAATCCGCCAGCCGGGCAGGCCTCCAACGGCTATGGCGACCACTCGCCCGGCAAGTACTCGCTGCGGAAGGAGCCGCCGATCACGGGGCGGGTGGAGGGTCAGCCGCGGGCGACGAGCGCCACATTCCCAGCGTCCCCATCTCTCCCACGATGCGCACCAGGTGCGCGGTCACCGCCGTGATCGCGCGCGAAGGCCCTTTCGCTTTCGAGAACGCCATGGCCACCGTGCGCTGGAAGGGCGGCTCCACGATGCGGGCGGCCTGCAGCTTGCCCTCCTGCACTTCCTGCCACACCGCGTGCAGCGGCAGCACGGTGTACAGGCGCTCCTGCGCCGTCAGTTGCTTCTGCAATGGCAGCGAGTCGGCCTCGATCGCCGGCGCCAGCGCGATGCGTGCGTGGCGCGCGCCCGCATCGAGCGCGGTGCGCAAGCCGTTGGGCGCGCCGGGCAGGATGAAGGGCAGCCCGTCGAGGCTGGCGAATGGCACTTCTCCGCCGGCCGTGAGGCGGTCGCCCTTGGGCCCGATCAGGTAGCTGTCCACCGTGGCCAGCGTCTCCTCGCCCTCGGGCAGCGTGGCCGTGTAGCGATAGAGGATCGCGATGTCCACGCGGGCGTCGGTGAGCCACTCCTCCACCGGCCGCTGGAGCCTTCCAGCACCTTCAGGCTCACGCCCGGCAACTGCGCGCGCACGTCGGCGAACAGGCGCCCGGTCAGGATCGTGCCGATGGAAGGAAGGCTGCCCAGCGTCACGGTGCCGACCGGCTCGCGCAGGTCGGCGCGGATGTCGCGCTCCAGCGCTTGCGCGCGTTCGAGCAAATCCTTCACCTGCGGAAAGAGGCGCTGCCCCGCTTCGGACAACTCCACGCCCCGGCCCGTGCGGTTGAACAGGCGCGTGCCGCACTCGCGTTCGAGCGCATTCACCTGCCGGCTCAGGAACGACTGGTTGCTGTCGAGGAACAGCGCGGCGCGCGTGAGGCTACCGAGCTCGCCGATCGCGACGAACGACCGCCATTTCTGCAGGTCGGCGGCGATGTCGAGCGCGAAATCGGTGGCCTTGGCTTTGTGCATCGGCCCCCATTATCGAACCTGTCACCCGGGATGCCGGCGCAGGAAATCCAGCACGGTGCGGTTGAAGGCCTCGGGCTGCTCCCAGTTCGCGCAGTGACCCGCCTCGGGGATCACCACCACGTCGGCGTGCGGCATGTGCCGCGCCTGCATGCGCAGCAGCGCGGGCGGCGTGTAGAGGTCGCCGTCGCCGGTCATGAGCAGGATGGGCGCACGGATGCTTTCGACGCGCTCCCACGTCATCGGCCGGGGCGCTTGGCCACCACCGGCGGGCCGTTGCGCGCTTGCGCGGATAGTGCCAGCCAGGCAGCGACGCCCTCGGGGTTCTCTACGCGGTACGAGGGGTGCAGTTCCTTGACCTCGATCGGCAACGCGTCGAAGGCAGGTGGTCGCAGCTCGGCATTGGCCTGCGCGTACTCCGTCTCGCTGGCGGCGATGCCGAGGTACGACGAGGCGATCGTCAACGTGCGCACGCGCGCAGGATGGAGCAGCGCGAAGTCGAGTGCATAGAAGGCGCCGAGCGCCAGCGCCACCACGTGCGCGCGCTCGACGCCGCAGTGATCCAGCACGCGGGCCAGGTCCTCCGCGGCGACGCCGGGGTCGTCCGGGTCGCCGCGCTCCGAGCGCCAGCAGCCGCGCCGCGAATAGCCGATGGCGCGAAAGCCCGCCTGCGCGAAAGCCGCCTGCTGGTGGCCCCAGCCGGCGCCGCTCTGGCTGCCGGCGTGCAGGAACACCACCGCCTCTCCGGGGCCGCCGGTGTCCCAGTACCAGAGGCGGCAGCCACCGACGTCGACCAGGCCTTCGGAGACGCTCATTCCACCTTCGCGCCGGACGCCTTGACGATCCGTGCCCACTTCGGGATCTCGCTGCGGATCAGTGCGGCGAAGTCCTCCGGCGTGGAGCTCGCCGGCTCGATGCCCAGCCCGGTCAGTTGCTTGCGCATCGCCGCGTCGGCCATCGCGCGGCCCACCGCCGCATGCAGGCCGGCCACGACGTCCTTCGGCGTCCCCGCCGGCGCCAGCAGGCCGAGCCAGTTCGACACCTCGTAGCCGGCCGTGGCCCGCTTCCGCGAGCGTGGGCAGTTGCGGCAGGGCGGCCATGCGCGTGCGCGAGGTCACCGCCAGCGCCCGCACCCGGCCCGACTTGATGTGCTCCTCGTACACGGTGAACGAGTCGAAGGTCGCATCGACCCGGCCGGCCAGCAGGTCGGTCAGCAGCGGCGCGCTGCCCTTGTACGGCACGTGCACCAGTCCACGCCGGCCAGGCTCTCGAACAGCGCGCCCGACAGGTGGCTGGAACTGCCGTTGCCGGCCGAGCCGTAGGTCAGCTGGCCCGGCTTCGCCTTGGCGAGCGCGACCAGTTCGGCCACGCTGGTCGCCTTCACCGACGGCCCGACCACCAGCACGCGCGGCGTGATGTGCGTCAGCGCGATGGGCGCGAAGTCCTTCAGCGGGTCGTATCGCAGCTTGGCGTACAGCGCCGGGTTGATCGCCTGCGTGCCCATGGTGGCGAACAGCAGCGTGTAGCCGTCGGCCGGCGCGCGCGCCACGAGTTCCGCCGCCAGCGTGCCGCCGGCGCCGCCGCGGTTGTCGATCACCACCTGCTGCCCGAGCTGCTCGCCGAGGTGATGGGCCGGCCGCGCGCCATCAGGTCGGCCGCGCCGCCGGCCGGGAAGGGCACGACCATGCGCAGCGGGCGGTCGGGGAAGGCGGCCCAGCCGCGAAGGGCGCACTGGCCGCGAGCGCCAGCACGGCGCGGCGGCTGAGGCCCGCGGTTTGGAATCGGGAACGCATGCTGTGTCTCCCGGTTGCGGCCACTCTAGTCCCGCGCACCGCCGCCGCCTATGCGCGCCGCCGCATGGCTGGGTTGCGCCCTGCGCCAACCCCTGCATAGCAGCCTTGCGCGATCCGTGCATAGCTCGCGCGGCGCCCGGCTCCTAGACTGCGGCCAAGAACCCCGGAGACAAGTTTCATGATGCGCACCCGCCGCCTGCTTTCCGCCGCCCTCGCCCTGTCCGCCACCGGCCTGCTGCTCGCGCCCGCGGTGCACGCGCAGGCCTGGCCCGCCAGCCCATGAAGCTGATCGTGCCGTACTCGGCCGGCGGGCCCACCGATGCGATCGCCCGCCTGCTGGCGACCAAGGTCGGCGCCGCGCTCGGGCAGCCGGTGGTGGTGGACAACCGGGCGGGCGCCGGCGGCACCATCGGCGTGGACGCGACCGTCAAGGCGGACGGCGACGGCTACACCTTCGCCCCTGGTGGCGCCGGGCCCGCTGGCCGGCATGCCCAACCTGATGAAGGCGCCGTATGGCCTGCAGGACATCCAGTACCTCACGCTGGTCTCCGTGGATCCCGAGCGTGCTGGTGGTCAACGGCAAGTCCGGCATCGCCTCGCTGGAAGATTTGGTGAAGCGGTCCAAGGCCGAACCCGGCAAGCTGACGTACAGCTCGGCCGGTCCGGGCACCACGCCGCACATCGGCATGGAGATCTTCAAGGAGCAGGCCGGCGTGAACCTGCTGCACGTGCCGTACAAGGGCGCCGCGCCCGCCGTGACGGCGCTGCTGTCCGGCGAAGTGAACGCGACCATGGTGGACCTGCTGCCGGTGCTGCCGCACGTCAACGCGGGCACCCTCAAGGTGCTGGCGGTGGCGGCCGGCAGCCGCGCGCCGCAGTTGCCCGATGCGCCGACCACGGCGGAAAAGGGCCTCGCCGGCGTGACCATGGAAACCACCTACGGGATCATCGCGCCCAAGAGCCTGCCGCCGGCCATCGCGACGAAGCTGCGCGAAGCGATCGTCGCCGCCGTCAACGCGCCGGAGATGAAGCAGCAGTTCCTGCAGCAGGGCGCGCTGCCCGTCACGTCCACGCCCGCCGAGTACCAGAAGCTGATGCAGGCGGAATCGGACAAGTGGAAGAACATCATCGTCAAGGCCAAGATCTCGCTCGAATGAAGATCGCCGCCGCCACGATCGCGCCCTGCACGCAGGCGCTGTCGGATCCGCAGTGGAAGTTCGCGCGGGCTCAGGTGCCGCGGCTCGAAGGCTGGGTGCTGCGGCTGGAGGACGACGACGGCCACCGGGGCCTGGGCTACTGCCACGCCATTCCCGCGATCTCCACCCACGGCACGGGCGCCGAGGCCGGACTGGCCTTCCCGGCGCCGCGCACGGTGGGCCGCCCGCTCGACGACCTGGCCGGCACGATGGAGGAGATCGACGCCACGCTCGCCTACCAGCCCACGGTGAAGGCGGCCATCGACATGGCGCTGCACGACCTGCTGGCGCGCCGGCTCGGCGTGCCGGTGCACGTGCTGCTGGGCGGCAAGCTGCGCGACGCGGTGCCGCTGTCGCGCATCCTCCCGATCAAGGCGCCCGACGAAATGGCGGCCATCGCGGCCCGCCTCGCCGGCGAGGGCTACCGGCAGCTCAAGCTCAAGCTCTCCGGCGACACCGACGTCGACGTGCAGCGGGTCGCCGCGGTGCGCGCGGCCGCCGGCGAAGGCGTGGCGCTGACGCTGGACCCCAACCAGTCGTACAACGCGAAGCAGATGATGACCGCGTTCGCGCGCATGGAGCGTTACGGCATCGCGCTGATCGAGCAGCCGGTGCCCGCCGCCGACTTCGCCGGCCTCGCCCTGCTCACGCGCACGCTGCCGGTGGCGATCGAGGCCGACGAAAGCGCGCAGAGCGTGCGCGACGTGTTCCGGCTGGTGTCGGAGCGCGCAGCGGACGTGGTCAACCTGAAGATCACCAACCTCGGCGGCATCCGCCGCTTCCTCCGTGCGGTGCACATCTGCGAAGCGGGCGAGGTGGGTTGCCGCATGGGCGCCGCCTTCGGGCCCGCCCTGCTGCAGGCGATGGGCCTGCAGGCCGCCAGCGTGGTGCGCCGCCTGCCCTACGCCTGCGAACTGTCCGAGCACCTGCACCTGCAGGACGACCCCTTCACGCCGCTTCCGGTGCACGATGGGCAGCTGCGGCTGCCGGACGGCCCCGGCTGCGGCGTCACGTACAAGAACGGATCCCCATGAAGATGAATCTCCGCACCCTTGCCGGCCTGCTGCTGGCCACTTGCGCGCTGGGCGCCGCGGCGCAGGACTACCCGAATCGGCCGCTGCGGCTGGTGGTTCCCTTCGCGCCGGGCGGCGGCGCCGACATCGTCGCGCGCGCGGTGGCCGCGCCGCTGGCCAAGCGCCTCGGCCAGCCGGTGGTGGTCGACAACAAGCCCGGTGGAGGCGCGACCCTCGGCGCCGATCTCGTCGCCAAGTCGCCGGCCGACGGCTACACGCTGCTCTACACGACGCCGGGCCCGCAGATGGCCAATCCGTACCTGATGGCGAAGCTGCCCTACGACCCCGAACGCGACCTCGTGCCGGTGTCGGAGGTGGCGATCGTTCCGAACGTGCTGGTGGTGCACAAGGACGTTCCCGCCCGCAACATCAAGGAGTTCATCGCGTACGCCAAGGCGAATCCCGGCAAGGTCAACTTCGCCAGCGCCGGCCCGGCGCCAGCAGCCACCGGCCGGAGAGCTATTCAAGCAGTCGGCGGGCGTCTTCGTCGTGCACATCCCGTACCGCGGCACGGGTCCGGCATTGACCGACCTGCTGTCGGGGCGCGTGCAGATGGCCATCGACAGCATCGCCGTCTACAAGCAGCACATCGACAGCGGCGCGTTGCGCGCGCTCGGCGTCGCCACGGCGAAGCGTTCGCCCTTGCTGCCCGACGTGCCCACCATCGCCGAGACGCTGAAGGGTTTCGAGGCCGCGCCGGTCAATTACATCTCGGTGCCCGCGAAGACGCCGCAAGCCGTGATCGACCGCCTGAACCGCGAGATCAACGCCGTGCTGCAGTCGCCCGAGCTGAAGGAACAACTGGCCGCCAGCGGCGTCCTGCCGCAGGGCAGCACGCCGGCCGAGATGGCCGGCCTGATCCGCAGCGAGGCGGCCAAGTGGAAGAAGGTGATCGAGGTCTCGGGCGCCAAGCTCGAATGAACCCGGACCACGCCAAGGAAAACGCCATGAACGACCTGACCCAGCTCGAAGTCTCGATCGCCGACTTCGTCGCCACCCTGACCCTGAACGCGCCGCCGGTCAACGCCCTGACGCGCACGCTCAACGACGAACTGACCCCGCCCCCGACCGCATCTCCGAGATGGACGAAGTGCGCGCCGTGGTGCTGACCGGCGCCGGCAAGGTGTTCTGCGCCGGCGCCGACCTGAAGGGCCGCGCCCAAGTGATCAAGGGGCCGGGCGACCTGCCGGCCCATTCGCGCCGCACGCGCGAATGCTTCCACGCCATCCGCGAATGCGCCAAGCCGGTGGTGGTCGCCATCAACGGGGCCGCGCTCGGCTCGGGGCTGGCGATGGTGGCGTCCAGCGACATCCTGGTCGCCTCCGAGAAGGCCACGCTGGGCATGCCCGAAGTCGACGTCGGCCTGCTGGGCGGCGGCCGCCATGCGATGCGGCTGTTCAGCCATTCGCGCCTGCGCCGCATGGCGCTCACCGGCATGCGCGTCGACGGCGCCGAGCTGTACCGGCTGGGCGTGGTCGAGGCCTGCGTGCCGCCCGAGGAGCTGATGCCCAAGGCGATGGAGATCGCCCGCACGATCGCCGCCAAGAGCCCGGTGGCCACGCGCATGTTCAAGCACACGCTCAACACCATCGAGGACATGAGCCTGCGCGACGGCTACCGCTACGAGCAGGACATGACGGCGCAGATCGGCAAGACCGAGGACGCCAGGGAAGCGCAGCGCGCCTTCGCCGAGAAGCGCGCGCCCGTGTTCACCGGCCGCTGAACCGCATGGCCGCCGACCACGACTTCCACCTCGTCGAAGGCGAAGCCCTCGACACCGCCACCGCCTACCGCCTGCTGGTGGGCTGCGTGGTGCCGCGGCCGATCGCCTGGATCACCACCGTCGACGAGCAGGGCCGCGTGAATGCCGCGCCCTTCAGCTCCTTCAACTACGTGGCGACGAGCCCGCCGATGCTGGCCGTCAACATCGCGCGCCGCGCCGTCGGCGGCTCGGTCAAGGACACGGCGCGCAACATCGAGGCCACGCGCGAGTTCGTGGTGAACGTCGCCACCGAGCACGACATGGAAGTGCTGCACCGCAGTGCGCAGGAGTTCGGTCCCGAGGTCAGCGAGACGGACGTGCTCGGCATCGCGCTGCTGCCCAGCCGCCACGTGCGCGCGCCGCGCATCGCCAGCACGCCGGTGCAGATGGAATGCCGTCTCGACCAGGCGGTGAAGCTCGGCCGCGGCATCAACACCCTGTACATCGGCGAGGTGGTGGCCTTCCATCTTTCCGGCAAGGTGTACGACGGCACCCGGGTCGACTCGGTGGCGCTGCGGCCGCTCGCGCGGCTCGGCGGCCCGTACTACGCCGGGCTCGGCGAAATCTTCCACCGGCCCATGCTGCAGAAGCCACCCGGCGACGAAGGCTGGGCGCCGGGCGATGCACCGCCGCCTGCCGCCAAGTAACCGCCCCTCGAGGATCCCCATGACCTGTCCCGTCCTGGCGCGCCGCGCCCTGCTCGCCCTCGCCGCCGTCGCCGTGCTGCCCGCCGCCCTGGCGCAGTCGCCGTGGCCCTCCCGGCCGATCACGCTCGTGCACCCGTACGCCGCCGGCGGTCCCGCCGACACGATGGCCCGCGCGCTGGCGCAGCAGCTTTCGGCGCGACTGAAGCAGAGCGTGATCGTCGACGCCAAGCCGGGCGGCGCCGCCACCATCGGCACCGGTTTCGTGGCGCGGGCCAAGCCGGACGGCTACACGCTGCTGGTCAGCACCTCCGCCGGCCACGTGGTCACGCCGCTGATGCAGCGCGTTCCGTACGACGGCATCGCCGACTTCGCCTTCATCGCGGTGGTGGCCAGCCAGCCCAACGTGCTGGTGGTCCACCCCTCCGTGGGCGTCGACACCCTGCCCGCGTACATCGCGCTCGCGCGCAAGCAGCCGGGCGTGCTGAACTACGCGTCGGCCGGCACCGGTGGCGCCACGCACCCGGGCGCCGAAGCCTTCGCCCGGCGGCCGGGATCCGCATCACCCACGTGCCCTACAGCGGCGCCGCGCCGGCGCTGAAGGACCTGCTGGGCGGGCAGGTGCAGTCGGGCATGCTGAACCTGGCGGCCACGCGCGCCTTCATCGCCGAAGGCAAGCTGAAGGCGCTGGCCTATGGCGGCGCCCAGCGCACGCCCTTGCTGCCGCAGGTGCCGACGCTGGCCGAGGCGGGCTACGGCAACACCGCGACGGCCACCGGTACACGCTGTCCGCACCCAAGGACACCCCGCCGGCCGTGCTGGAGATGCTGCACAAGGCCTTCACCGAGACCAGCAGCGACCCGGAATGGCAGAAGGTGCTGGCCGGCCGGGCGCCGAGCAGATGGCCCTGTCGCCGGCGCAGGTCACGGCCTTCGTGCAGCAGGACAAGGCCGCCATGGCCAAGGTCCCGGGCACCCTCGGCCTGCTGGAAACGAAGTAGGCTTGCCGGGCCGGGCTGTCGCTCGGGTGATCGACACGATCGCCCGCCGCCCGCCTAATCCGCAGGTTGCCCCAAGGAGTCCCCATGTTCGCTGAACCGTCCCCGAAGTCCGCCGAGCTGATTCAGCGCCTGCGCGCTTTCTTCGACGAGCACATCTATCCCAACGAAGAGCGTTACCACCGCGAGACCGACGCGTTCCGGCGCGAGGGCAATCCCCGGCAAGTGGTTCCGCTGATCGAGGAACTCAAGCCGAAGGCACGCGCTGCGGGTCTCTGGAACATGTTCCTGCCGCACCCGTACCAGGGGGCACGGCGGCGTCTCCAACCGGACTACGCCCCGCTGTGCGAGATCATGGGCCGGGTGTCCCGGTCGGGCGAGGTCTTCAACTGCTCGGCGCCCGACACCGGCAACATGGAGACGCTGGAACGCTACGCCACCGATGCGCAGAAGCAGGAATGGCTGGTGCCGCTGCTGGCGGGCGAAATCCGCTCGGCCTTCCTGATGACGGAGCCCGCCGTGGCCTCGTCGGACGCGACCAACATCCAGTGCTCGATCCGCCGCGATGGCGACCACTACGTCGTCAACGGCCGCAAGTGGTTCTCTTCCGGCGCCGGCAGCCCGCGCTGCAAGATCTTCATCGTGATGGGCAAGACCGATCCCGACGCGCCGCGCCATGCGCAGCAGTCGATGATCCTCATTCCGCGCGACACGCCCGGCGTGACCGTGCTGCGCCACCTGTCGGTGTTCGGCTACGACGATTCGCCGCACGGCCACATGGAAGTGGCGCTCGAGAACGTGCGCGTGCCGGTCGAGAACATCCTGCTGGGTGAAGGGCGCGGCTTCGAGATCGCCCGGGGCCGCCTCGGCCCGGGACGCATCCACCACTGCATGCGCTCCATCGGCGCCGCCGAGCGCGCGCTGGAACTGATGTGCGACCGCCTGCAGAAGCGCGTGGCTTTCGGCAAGCCGCTGGCCGAGCAGTCGGTCTGGCACGAACGCATCGCCGAGTCCCGCTGCATGATCGACCAGGCGCGCCTGCTGACGCTGAACGCCGCGTGGAAGATGGACACGGTGGGCAACAAGTTCGCCCGCACCGAGATCGCGATGATCAAGGTGGTCGCGCCCAACATGTCGTGCAAGGTGGTCGACTGGGCGATCCAGGCCCACGGCGCCGCCGGCGTCAGCCAGGACTTCTGGCTGGCGGAGGCGTATGCGCACCAGCGCACCGTGCGGCTGGTGGACGGGCCCGATGAAGTTCATCGCAACGCGATCGCCAAGCTGGAACTGGCGAAGCATCGCTAAGTAACTCTGAAAAATCCGCCTTGGCGGATTTTCAGAGTGAATTCCCCGGTATGCGCAGGGGCGCATCACTGGATTGACGCGGAGCCGGTAGTCCGGCGCGGGCGGGACTCCGAGAATGCAGCAGCATCAGGAGATTCCGCATGAGCACCGCCGCCGGCCCGCTGTCCCACGTCAAGGTCCTCGACCTCAGCCGCATCCTCGCCGCCCCCCTGGGCCGGCCAGATCCTGGCCGACCCGGGCGCGGACGTCATCAAGGTCGAACGCCCGGGCGCCGGCGACGACACGCGCACTGGGGCCCGCCCTTCCTGAAGGACGCCGAGGGGCGCGACACGAAGGAAGCGGGCTATTACCTGGCGGTGAACCGCGGCAAGCGCTCCATCACCGTCAGCCTCGAGAAGCCCGAAGGCCAGCGGATCGTGAAGGAACTGGCGGCGCGCGCCGACATCGTGCTGGAGAACTACAAGGCCGGGACGCTGGCGCGCTACGGCCTCGACGAAGCGTCGCTGCGCAAGGTCAATCCGCGCCTGATCTACTGCTCGGTCACCGGCTTCGGCCAGACCGGGCCGCGCCGCGACCAGCCGGCGTACGACTTCCTGATCCAGGCCATGGGCGGCCTGATGAGCGTGACCGGCGAGAAGGACGGCAAGCCGGGCGGCGGCCCGCAGAAGGTGGGCGTGCCCATCGTCGACCTGATGACGGGCATGTACACCGCGGTGTCGGTGCTGGCCGCGCTGGCCCGCCGCAACGAGACCGGCGTGGGCGGCAACATCGACATCGCCATGCTCGACGTGCAGGTGGCGACGCTGGCCAACCAGGCGATGAACTACCCGGTGTCGGGCAAGGTGCCGCGGCGCAGCGGCAACGCGCACCCCAACATCCAGCCGCAGGACGTGTACGCCTGCGCCGATGGCGACGTGATCCTGGTGGTCGGCAACGACGGCCAGTTCGCCAAGCTCTGCCAGGTCTTCGGCCAGCCGGAGTGGGCGGCCGACGCGCGCTTCGCCACCAACGCCCAGCGGGTGCGCAACATCGCCGAGCTGTCGGCGCTGCTGCGCGACCAGTTCGCCGAGTGGGAGCGCGAGAAGCTGATCGCCGCCCTCGACACCGCCGGCGTCCCCTGCGGCCCGATCAACAACGTGGCCGACGTCTTCAAGGAGCCGCAGGTCAAGGCGCGCGAGATGCTGCGCCACGTGCCGCATCCGTGCGGCGTGGACGTGCCGCTGGTGGCCAGCCCGATCCGCTTCGAGGGCGAGGCCCTGCCGATCCGGTCCGCGCCGCCGCTGCTGGGCGAGCACAGCGCCGCGATCCTCGCGGAGCTCGGCTACGCCGGCGCCGACATCGAAGCGCTGCGCAACGCGGAGGTGATCTGATGGCCGGCGCCCTCACGCTGCACTGGTCGCCCAAGTCGCCCTACGTGCGCAAGGTGATGGTTTGCGCCCATGAGCTCGGGCTGGTGGACCGGCTGGAGCTGGTGCGATCGGTGGCGGCCATGCTCAAGCCGAACCCGGCCATCATGGCGGTGAACCCGCTGTCGAAGATCCCGACGCTGGTGCGCGAGGACGGGCCCCCGCTGTTTGACTCGGTCGTCATCTGCGAGTACCGGACCAGCTGGCCGGCGGATCGCTGTTCCCCACCGGGGGCGAGCCGCGCTGGCAGGCGCTGCGCTGGCATGCTTTCGGCGACGGGCTGCTCGACGCGCTGATCCTCTGGCGCAACGAGCGCGAGCGCGCGGCGCCGCTGCAGCCGCTGCTGGACGCTTTCGAGCTCAAGACCCGCGCTTCGCTGCAACTGCTCGATGGCGAAGCGCAGGCGCTGGAAGCCGCGACCTTCTCCATCGGGCACACGATGGGCTGCGCCCTCGGCTACCTCGACTACCGTTTCGATGCGTTCGGCTGGCGCGCGCAGGCGCCGAAGTTGGCGCGCTGGTTCGCCGCGCTGTCCGACCGGCCCTCGTTCGCGGCGACGGCCCCGGTCGACGGCTGACGCGTCAGCGGTAGAGGCGCTCGGCGTTCTCGCCCAGCACCTGGCGGACGACGTTGTCGCTGCCGGCCCAGTCCATGAACATGTCGAGCAACTGCACCGTGTCGGGCACGGGCGTCACGCGCAGGTGCGGCCAATCGCTGCCCCACACCAGCCGCTGCGGGTTGGCGGCCACCATCGCCTGCTGGAAAGGCCGGCCGGCTTCCCAGTCGGCTTGGGCCAACAGGTTGCGGTAGGCGCACAGCTTCACCCAGACGTTGCCGGACTCCAGCAATCCGAGCAGCGTGCGAAAGCCCGGATCGTCCACGCCGGCTTTCACGTCGAAGCCGCCCATGTGGTCGATCACGACCGGCACCGGCAGCTCGCGCAGTTGCGCCGCGATGCCGGGCAAGGCCTGGCAGTCGGTCCAGAGTTCCGCATGCAGTCCGGCGTCGGCGAGTTGCGGGGCCAGCACCTGCAGGTCGGCGATCGACGCGCTGCCGGCGAAGTTGGCGGCGCCACTGCGATGGCTGAAGCGCGCGCCCCGCACGCCCTGCTCGCGCAGGCCTTTCAAGGGCAATGGGCTGCCGGGCCGCACCACGACGACACCGCGCAGCGCAGGCTGGACCGCCAGCGCATGCAGCAGGAGCGAGTGATCGTCCCCATAGGCGCTGGGGTGCACCAGCACGCCGTGGCCGAGGCCGAGGCGCCGCAGCAGCGCCATGTACTGCGGCTCGATCGCCTCGGGCGGCGTGTAGCTGCGCTCCGGCGCGAGCGGAAAGCGTTCGTAGGGGCCGAAGAGGTGGGCGTGGCAATCCCACTGGCCTGGAACCGCCGGGTTCATTCCATGCTCCCGTGCTGCGGCAACGCGAAGGCCGGCGCGACGCCCTCGGGCAGCGGGATCTCGTGGCTGTTCAGCGTCATGGCGACCATGGTGTAGTAACCGACCAGGGCCGTGAGTTCGACCAGGTGCGCTCGCCGAAGCGCGCCAGCGCCGCGGCATAGGTGGCATGCGAAACCGACTTGTGCCGGTTCAGTTCCACCGTGTAGCGCCAGACCAGCGCGTCGTCGGCCGACATGCCGGGAGGCTCGACCTGCGCCAGCAGCGCCTCGAGGATGGCGGGTTCGATGCCGGCCTTCTCGCCTTCGATGCGGTGGGCGTACCACTCGAAGGGCGAGTTGCAGGCCCGGCCCGTCACCAGGATCGCGATCTCCGACAGCCGCGGCGGCAGCGAGGTGCCGTAGCGCAGCAGCGCGCCGAGCGCCTGCCACCTGTCCGCCAGCTCGGCGTTGTGCAGCACGGCGCGCAGCGGCCCCCGGATCTTGCCGCGCGGGCCGGAGACGATCTTGTCGTAGACCGCCTTCTGCGCGGCGTCCATGCTGTCGGGGAAGGCAGGGTGATGCGGGGCATGCGGCCATCATAGGCAGCGCACCCCGGGCAGCACGGCGGGCAGAGGCAATGCTGCTATGCAGCCGGCACAAGCCCCGGAATCAAACCACCACCGGTTCCGGCTCCAGCCGAATGCCGAAGCGTTCGTACACGCTGGTCTGGATCGCCCGGCCAGCGTGACCACTTCGCCGCCGGTGGCGCCGCCGCGGTTGACCAGCACCAGCGCCTGCTTCTCGTAGACGCCCGCCTGCCCGACCGACTTGCCCTTCCAGCCGCAGGCGTCGATCAGCCAGCCGGCGGCGAGCTTCATCGTGCCGTCGGGCATCGGGTAATGCACGATGCCGGGCTCGCGGGCGATGATGTCCTGGCACTGCTCGGGCGTCACCGTCGGGTTCTTGAAGAAGCTGCCGGCGTTGCCGATCACGCGCGGGTCGGGCAGCTTGGCGCTGCGGATCGCCACCACCATGTCGTAGATGTCGCGCGCCGTCGGGTTCCGCACGCCCGTCTCGGCCATCTTGCGCTGCAGGTCGAGGTAGCCCAGCACCGGCTTCCGGGGCTTGGGCAGGCGCAGGCGCACCCGCAGGATCAGCGCGCGGCCGGCCAGGCCGAAGTCGCTGTCGCGGGCCGGCGAATGCTTGAACACCGAGTCGCGGTAGCCGAAGGCGCACTGCGAGGCGTCGAGCGTGAAGACGCGGCCCGTGACCAGTCGATGGCGTCGAGCGACTCGAAGCGGTCCTGCAGCTCGATGCCGTAGGCACCGATGTTCTGCACCGGGGAGGCGCCCATGGTGCCGGGGATCAGCGCCGGGTTCTCCAGCCCGCCCAGGCCCTGCTCGATCGACCAGGTCACGGCCTCGTGCCAGTTCTCGCCGGCGCCGAATTCGACGATGGTGGCGCGCGGCCCGTCCTCCACGATGCGGCGGCCGGCAACCTCGACCTTGAGCACCACGGCCTTGACGTCGCCCGTCAGGACGATGTTGCTGCCGCCGCCGAGGACGAACTTGGGCTCGGCGCCCAGTTCCGGATGGGCCAGCACGGCCTGCACGTCGGATTCGCCGCGCACCCGCACCAGCGTGCGCGCCTTGGCGACGATGCCGAAGGTGTTGTGCGGCTGAAGCGGTGCGTTTTGCTCGACGATCATGGGAGAATTGTCGCCCATGGAGCCCCCTACGGGGCCGGGGAGAACTGCCAGATGCCGTCATTCGATACCAAGTGCGAACCCAACATGGTCAAGGTCCGCAATGCCGTGGACAACGCCGCCAAGGAGATCGGCACGCGATTCGACTTCAAGGGAACCGCGGCCGCCATCGAGCTGAAGGAAAAAGAGAAGGAAATCACGATCACCGGCGACGCCGACTTCCAGCTGCAGCAGGTCATGGACGTGCTGCTGGGCAAGCTGGCCAAGCAGGAAGTCGACGTGAAGTTCCTCGATGCCGGCGACGTGCAGAAGATCGGCGGCGACAAGGTCAAGCAGGTGGTCAAGGTGCGCAGCGGCATCGAGACCGAAGACGCCAAGAAGATCCAGAAGCTCATCAAGGAGAGCAAGCTCAAGGTGCAGGCCGCGATCCGGGGCGACTCGATCCGCGTGACCGGCGCCAAGCGCGACGACCTGCAGGCGGCCATGGCGCTGATCCGCAAGGACATCGCCGACCTGCCGCTGTCGTTCGACAACTTCCGCGACTGACATGCGCTCGCTCCTGGCCGCCGTGCTGGCGGTGGCATGCACCGCGGCGGCGGCGGCCGACTCGGTCGCGCTGCAGGGCATGCTGGGCAACCGCGCGCTGCTGATCGTCAACGGCAGCCCGCCCCGGGGCGTGGCGCCCGGCGAAACCCACATGGGCGTGAAAGTGCTCACCACGCTGGGCGACCAGGCGGTGGTGGAGATCGAAGGCAAGCGGCACACGCTGCGGGTGGGCGACGCGCCGGCCACCGTCGGGGGCCCGTCACGGCCACGCGCGGAAGCCGCATCGTGCTGCCGGTCACCTCCAACGGCCACTTCGTCACGGCCGGCGCCATCAACGGCAAGCCCGTCAACTTTCTCGTGGACACCGGCGCCTCCACGGTGGCCATGGGCGCCACGGAAGCGCAGCGGCTCGGCATCGACTACCGCAAGGGCCAGCCGGGGCAGAGCAGCACCGCCAACGGCATCGTGGCCAATTGGCGCATCAAGCTGGCGTCGGTGCGGATCGGCGACGTGGAGGTCTACGAAGTCGACGCCTCCGTTTTGCCGGGCAGCATGCCCTACGTGCTGCTGGGCAACAGCTTCCCGGGCCGCTTCGACCTGAAGCGCACCCACGACCAGCTGGTGCTGGACCGCAGGTACTAGGTTCCGGGCTTGGATTCCGAACACCCGAAGAACACGCCGCCGGCGGCGCCGCAACGGGAGAGCGCGTTCGCGCCGCTGCGCCTGCCGGTGTTCCGCATGCTCTGGTTCACGTGGCTGGCGGCCAACACCAGCATGTGGATGAACGACGTGGCGGCCGCCTGGCTGATGACGTCGATCGGGCCCTCGCCGCTGTGGGTGGCGCTGGTGCAGACCGCATCGACGCTGCCGGTGTTCGTGCTGGGCATCCCCAGCGGCGCGCTGGCCGACACGGTCGACCGCAAGCGCTACTTCATGATCACGCAGTTCTGGGTGGCGACGATCGCCACCATCCTGTGCGTGGTCATCCTGATGGACGCGCTGACCGCGCCGCTGCTGCTGGCGCTCACCTTCGCCAACGGCGTCGGGCTGGCGATGCGCTGGCCGGTCTTCGCGGCGATCATCCCCGAGGTCGTGCCGCGGCCGCACCTGCCGCAGGCGCTGGCGCTCAACGGCATCGCGATGAACGCGTCGCGCATCATCGGCCCGCTGCTCGCCGGGGCGCTGATCGCCAGCGCGGGCAGCGTCTACGTGTTCGTGCTGAACGCGGTGCTGTCGATCCCGGCGGGCATCACGATCATGCGCTGGCGGCGCGTCCACCGGAAAGCCCGCTGGGCCGCGAGCCGCTGTCCAGCGCGATGCGCGTCGGCGTGCAGTACGTCTGGCAATCGAGCCGCATGCGTGCGGTGATGCTGCGGGTCGCGCTGTTCTTCCTGCACTCCACGGCGCTGATGGCGCTGCTGCCGCTGGTGGCGCGCGCCCTGCCCGGCGGCAATGCCGGCACCTTCACGCTGCTGCTGGCGTCGATGGGCGCGGGCGCGATCGTGGCGGCGCTGCTGATGCCGCAGATCCGCGTGTGGCTGCCGCTGGGCCGGCGGCTGGTGGTCGGCACCACGGTCAACGCCTTGTCGGCGACGGTGGTCGCGTTCGCACCCAACATCTACGTGGCGGTGCCGGCCATGCTGATGGCGGGCGTCACGTGGATCACCGTGGCCAACTCGCTCACGGTCGCGGCGCAGATGGGCCTGCCCGACTGGGTGCGCGCGCGCGGCATGTCGATCTTCCAGATGGCGCTGATGGGCAGCACCGCCGCCGGCGCGGCGCTATGGGGGCAGGTCGCGACCGGAGCTCGGTGCACGCCAGCATCGCGATCGCCGCCGTTTCCAGCATCGTGCTGATGCTGCTGGCGCAAAAGCGCACGCTCGACCGCGGCACCGAGGAAGACATGACGCCTTCGCACGTGCTGAAGGTGCCCGACCTGCAGCCGCCGGCGCGGCCGGGGCGCATCCAGCTTCGCATCGAATACCAGATCGATCCGGAGCGTGCCGGCGAATTCCCGGCGCTGATGCAGGAAAGCCGCCGCAGCCGGCTGCGCCGGGGCGTGCTCGACTGGCAGCTGCTGCACAACCTGCACGACCCGAGCCGCTACGTGGAGCAGATCACCGATGCCTCGTGGACCGAGCACCTGCGCCGCTTCGACCGCATCAGCGCCGCCGACGTGCAGCTGCGCGACAAGCGCATGACGTTCCACGTGGGGGATGAACCGCCGCGGGTCACGCGGTATCTCGTGGAGCAGGACTGACGCGACATCACCCTGTCATTGCGGGCTTGACCCGCAATCCGTGCAGCCCTTGCACAAGCGCCGCATGGATCCCGGGTCGAGCCCGGGATGACAGCCTTCAGGTGCCGGGCGGCGCCGGGTGCGCCCGCTCGTAGTCCTCCACCAGCCTCTCCCAGATCGACTCCAGTTCGTAGCTGACCGAGCGCGCCAGCCCGTCGAGGTCGGGGAACAGCGTGGCGTAGGTGACGTTCATGCGGTACAGCGCCCGCATCGCGTCGTGCCGCATCTCCAGCGGCAGCACGAACTTGGTCAGCAGCCCTTCGGAGCCGCCGTAGCCGTCGAGGATGTCGTCGAGCGGCAGGTCGAGCACGCCCGGCACCACGAACAGGCCCGATTGCGCGACCAGCCGGCTGTCCATCTCCGAGGGCTCGCCGAACCACAGCAGCGGCAAGGTGTTGCCGGCGAAGTACCGGTCGAAGTTGCCGGGCACGCGCGGGTCGATCTGCGAGCGGGTCAGCGACGGGTCGAAGTCGGGCGCGCGGTTCCACAGCGCCGGCGTGTTGAGCGCGAACACCGCCACGTCGCGGGTGGCGCTTTCCAGCGCGAAGAACGCCGCCACGAAGGGCGACTTGGTGAAATCGAGCAGCCGCGTGGCCGCGCCGTGGTGCTGCATCAGCGCCAGGCTGCGCAGGTCGTCGCCGAGCGCGCTGCGGTCCTGCAGGTAGATGTGCGCCTTGCGCCGGAACACGCGCATCGCGCGCGCCTCGCGCAGCGGCCACAGGCGCGGGTCGGGGCTGAACTGCTGCAGCCGCCGCGTGAGCGAAGGCACCAGCGGCCATTGCGCGGACACGTGGCCGCGGAAAGCCCAGCCCTCCATCGCGTCGGCGTGGTCGACGAACTCGGACCAGCGCGTGAGCCGGATCGTCTGCAAGCTCAGGCCTTCTTGGCGCCCAGCCGCGACTCGTTGCCGTCGATCAGGCGCTGGATGTTGGCCCGGTGCCGCCACGCCAGCAGCACCGCCATCACGCCGAGCGCGAGTGCGACGCGCTTGTCGGCATACCACTGCACGCCGTGCATCAGCAGGTAGAACACCGGCGCGAACACCGCCGCCACCAGCGAGGCCAGCGACGAATAGCGGAAGAAGAAGGCGATGATGATCCGTGTGAGGCCGGTGGCGACGCCCAGCAGCCAGTGGATGCCGAACACCACGCCGATGAAGGTGGCCACGCCCTTGCCGCCCCGGAAGCGGAAGAACACCGGATACAGGTGGCCCGGAAAGCGGCGAGGCCCACCATGGCGACGGTGCCTTCGCCCGGGCCCCATGCATCGCCGTAGATGCGCACCAGCAGCACCGGCACCAGGCCCTTCATCGCGTCGAGCAGCAGCGTGACGATCGCGGCGGCCTTGCTGCCGGACCGCAGCACGTTGGTGGCGCCGGGGTTCTTGCTGCCGAAGGTGCGCGGGTCCGACAGCCCCATCGCGCGGCTGACGATCACGGCGAAGGCGAGCGAGCCCACCGTAGGCGGCGAGTGCGGCAAGGAACGGGGCGGCGGATTGCATGGCCGGGATTCTGCCAGTGCCGCGAATGCGGGTACCGGAACGCGGGTACCGGAATGCGGGTACCGGACGCAGAGGACGCGAAGGATACGCAGAGGACGCGAAAGACCCAGAAAACCTCATGGATGTCCTTTTGCGACCTCTGCGTAACCTTCGCGTCCTCTGCGTCCGGCTGTTCGGCTGTTCGTCTGCAGTAGGGTGTGCAAGGCGGTCACCCCTTGCACACCGGAGCCACCCGCCTACTCCACCAGCGCGCAGTTCACCGCCTTCGCCTCCAGCAGGTCCACGCACACCTTCGGCTCGATGCCGACCAGGTAACCCCGCCGGCCGCCGTTGAGCAGGATCCGCGGCAGCTCCGGGATGGTCTGCTCGATGTAGACCGGCATCTGCTTGCGCGTGCCGAAGGGCGACGTGCCGCCCACGAGGTAGCCGCTGTGCCGGTTCGCCACCTCGGGCTTGCACGGCTCGACCGACTTGGCGCCGATCTGGCGCGCCAGGTTCTTGGTCGAGACCTTGCGGTTGCCGTGCATCAGCACGAGGAGCGGCCGCGCCTTCTCGTCTTCCATCACCAGCGTCTTGACCACCATGAACGGGTCGAAGCCGAGCACCTGCGCGCTGTGCTGCGCGCCGCCGTGCTCCGGTACTCGTACGGATGCTCGGTGAAGGCCACGCCGTTCGCCTTGAGCAGCGCGGTGGCCGGCGTCTCGCTGACGTGGTCCTTCTTCGCCATGGCCTCAGATGGCGGGATCCCGGGTTTCCCAGCGGACGGCGTCGATCTTCGCCAGCAACTCCGCGGGCAGCTCGGTGCCCCAGGCTTCCGTGTCCTCGTCGAGCTGCGCCGCCGTGGTCACGCCGATGATCGTGCTGGCCACCTGCCACTTGCCGTAGCACCACGCCAGCGCCATGCGCGTCGGCGTCATGCCGTGCTCGCGCGCCAGTGCGTTGTAGCGGCGCGCGGCGGCCAGCGCTTCGGGGCGGCCCCAGCGCTGCTTGCGCACGCTCTCGTACAGCGCGATGCGGCCCTTGGGCGCGTCCGGTCCTTCGGTGCCGCTCTGGTCGTACTTGCCGGTCAGCAGGCCGAAGCCGAGCGGCGAGTACGCCAGCAGCGAAACGCCCGGCGGTACATCGATTCGTCGAGGCCGTTCTCGAGCGAGCGGTTGACCAGGCAGAACGGGTTCTGCACCGTCGCCACGCGCGGCAGCCCGTGCTGCTCCGCCAGCCGCACGAACTCGTGCACGCCCCACGGCGTCTCGTTCGACAGGCCGATGTGGCGCACCTTGCCGTCGCGCACCAGGCGATCGAGCGCCTTCAGCTGCTCGTGGAGGCTGGTCTGCGTGCGCTCGTCCTTCGGGTCGTAGTACATCGCGCCGAAAGCGGGCACGGTGCGCTCGGGCCAGTGGATCTGGTACAGGTCGATCACGTCGGTCTTCAGGCGGCGCAGCGAGCCTTCGCAGGAAGCGGCGATGTCGGCGGCCGTCATGCCCTTGCCTTCGCGCACCCGGGGCATGCCGCGCGACGGACCTGCCACCTTCGTCGCCAGCACGATCTTCTGGCGCAGGCCCGGGCGGGCCGCCAGCCAGTTGCCGATGATGGTTTCGGTGGCGCCGAAGGTGGGCGCGCGCGCCGGCACCGAGTACATCTCCGCCGTGTCCGGAAGTTGATGCCGCGGTCGATGGCGCGGTCCATGATCGCGTGCGCGTCGGGCTCCGCCACCTGCTCGCCGAAGGTCATGGTGCCGAGGCAGATGGGGGTGACGCGCAGGTCGCTCTGGCCGAGCTGGATGGTTTGCATGGGGTTACAGCGATGGTGGATGGGCAACGGAACCGGCGATATTAGCGGCATGCCCGAAGGCCCGTCGATCGTCATCCTCAAGGAAGAAGCCAGCCCTTTCGTGGGCAAGACCATCGAACGGGTGGGCGGCAACACCACCATCGAGAAGGAGCGGCTGCTGGCGCAGCGCATCGAATCCTTCCGCAGCTGGGGCAAGCACTTCCTGATCGAGCTGCCGGACTTCAGCGTGCGCATCCACTTCATGCTGTTCGGCAGCTACCGGATCAACGAGGACAAGAGCTGGGCGGTGCCGAGGCTGTCGCTCGGCTTCGACGTGGGCGAGATCAACTTCTACGCCTGCTCGGTGCGCTTCATCGAGGAGCCGCTGGACCTGGTGTACGACTGGTGGGCCGACGTGATTTCGGCGCACTGGGACCCGGCGCTCGCGCGCAAGCGGCTGCGGACCGTGCCCGACATGCTGGTGTGCGACGCGCTGCTGGACCAGACCTGTTCGCCGGCGTCGGCAACATCATCAAGAACGAGGTGCTGTTCCGCATCCGCGTGCATCCGCTGTCCACCGTCGGCGCCCTGCCCGCGCCCAAGCTGCGCGAGCTGGTGGAGCAGGCGCGGCAATACAGCTTCGATTTCTACGGGTGGAAGAAGCAGTTCGTGCTGAAGAAGCACTGGCTGGCGCACACCAAGCGCACCTGCCCGCGCTGCAACATCCCTTTCGTGAAGGCGCACACCTCGGGCGCACGCAGCGCCGCAGCTTCTTCTGCGAGAACTGCCAGTGCGCTACGGGTAAGGCTTACTGGCTGGTGTCGCCGGCATCCCCCGTCGCCTGGCCGATGGACGCCTCCCCGGCTGCGGGCGGAGGCGCCACGATCGCGCGCTCGGGGCGCGGGGCGGCGACGACGGCAGGCGTGGAGCGGCGCACCGGCTCCGCGCGTTCCGGCAGCGGAGCGGGTTCCGGGCGTGCACGCACGGTGGGTTCGCGCACGGCGACCGACTCACGGCGCGGCGCCGGCGCGGCGGCCTCGCTGCTCAATTCCGCGCGGCGCTGCGAATACCAGCGCTGCAGGCACTCGCGGTCGGTGCAGGTCGCTTCGCGGCGGCTCCATTCGGCGTCGCTGCGCCGCTGGAAGTCGCGCGGATCGGCCGCGGCGTCCTTCGCACGGGCATGCAGCCGGCCGAGTTCACGGTCCTGGCGGGCGAGGTCTTCGTCGCCGCAGATGATCTTCTCGGGTCGAGCGCGCCTTGTCGCAGTCGAAGCTGGGCCGGGCGCGGCGCGTGGTGGTGGCCACCGTTTCGGCGGGGCGCGGCGCCGGCTGCGCGACGACCGGCGGCGGCGCCGGCTTGGGCGCCGCGACCACGGCGGGGGCCGGCTTCGGCGCGGTGACGACAGCAGGGGCCGGAGGCGGCGCCCGGACCACGGCAGGAGCAGGCGGAGGCGCCTTCTTCACCTCGGGCGCGGGCTTGGCGGAAGCGGGCTCCGGCGCGGGCTTGGGCGTGGCGGCAGCCACCATCTTCGCGTCGCTCGCCGAGCCGCCGAGCGTGGCCAGCCTTTCTCGGCGAAGCGGGTGCGCTCGTGGTCGTTGCCGTACCGGCGCGATAGGCTTCCGGCTGGTGGCATAGAGGCTGCGCGCGCGTTCCCGGATCTCGCCGCGCTTGCCCTCGGGCGCCGCGCCTTCCACGGCCGCATAGTGGCTGCCGAGCCGGTACATCGCATCGGCCAGCAGGACGTCGGTGCCGGAGAGCTTGCCCGCCGCGCGGCAGGCCATCATGAAGGCGGTTTCGGCGTCGCGCAGGTGGCCGGACGCGGCGGCTTCCTTGCCCTGCACGAGCAAATCGCGCACGTCGCCGGCGCCCTTGCCCGCCAGCTCGGCCTCGAGCCGCACCCGCCGTCGCCGTCGCCCGACGGCGCCACCACGCGGTCGAAGGAACAGAGATCCGCCGAGGCGACACGGACCGGCGCGGCGGCAGCCGGCGCGGTGCGTTCGGCCTTGGCGACGTCGACCGGCGGGGCGCCGGATTCTCCCCGGCCGAACACGGCCCATGCGCCGGCGAGGCCGAGGACGAGGCCGCCGGCCGAGTGCTGCTTCACGTCGGGAGATCGCCATGCCCGCACCATACCGGCGCGCGTGCAAGCGCATGGGGCTGTGCAAGCGCGTCGCGAGGCCGGACCGCTCCTACGCGGCTTGCGTTCGGGCGCGTTCCTCTTCCTGCAGGCGCAGCACCCGCCGCTGCACCTTGCCGGTGGTGGTCATCGGCAGCGCCTCGATGAACTCGATCTCCTTGGGGTACTCATAGGGCGCCAGCTTGCCCTTGACGTGCATCTGCAGCTCGGCGACCAGCTTCGCGTCGAACATGCCGGCGTCGGCCCGCGTGGCGGCACGGTCCTGCAAAGCCTGCGGCGCCAGCACGACGTAGGCCTTCACCAGCGCGCCGCGCTCGGCGTCGGGCTTGGGCACGACGGCGGCATTGGCCACGGCCGGGTGCTTGACCAGGCAGTTCTCGATCTCGCTGGGCCCGATGCGGTAGCCGGCCGCCTTGAACACGTCGTCGGCCCGGCCCCGGTACCAGAGATAGCCCTCTTCGTCGCGCGTGGCCGTCGCCCGTGCGGCACCAGTCGCCGGTGTACTTGCGGGCGGTGGCCTCGTCGTTCTTCCAGTAACCCGGAAGAAGATCGGGTCGGGATCGCCGTGCACGTCGAAGCGGTTCACCGCGACGTCGCCCGGAACCCCGGCGCGCACTCATTGCCCTCGTCGTCGATCACGGCGACGCGGTGTCCCGGATACGGCCGCCCCATGCTGCCCGCGCGTGCCGGCCAGCCGATGCCGCCGGCGGTGTCGCCGTTCATGGCGCAGTTGCCCACCACGTAGTTGATCTCGGTCTGGCCGAACATCTCGTTGACGATCACGCCGAGCTCGTCGCGGCAGTAGGCGAAGACGGCGTCGCCGACCGCTTCGCCGGCGCTCATGATCGCCTGCAGCCGCAGCCCGAACTGCGCGCTCGGGCGCGGGTAGGCCTTCATCATGGCCTTGAGCGCCGTCGGGAACAGGAAGGTGTGCGTGACGCCGTGCTCCTGCATCAGCGTGAACGCCAGCTCGGGGCTGAACCGGCCGTTGAAGGCGACGATGGGCCGGCCGAAGTACAGCGAGGGCAGCAGCGCGTCCATCAGGCCACCGGTCCAGCCCAGTCGGCCGGCGACCAGAACACGGCTTCGCTTTCGTCGCCACCGGGCGTGAAGCCGAACCAGTTCTGGCTGCAGACGAAGCCGGAGAGATTGCCGATCAAGGCGCGGTGGGGAATCAGCGCGCCCTTCGGCGGGCCGGTGGTGCCGCTGGTGTAGATCAGCACCGCGCCCTCTTCGGCCAGCGTCTCGACCGGCGAGAACTCTTCGGAGAGTGCAGCGCGCCGCGCTTCCCAGCCGACATCGGCGGAAGCGGCCGCATCGCCCACCCCGACGATGGTGCGCAGCTGCGGGCACGCGCCACGCACCTGCAGCACGTTCGCGATCGAGCTCTCGTCGCAGACCGCCACCACCGCTTCGCTGTCCTGCAGCCGGTACTCCAGCGCCTCGGGGCCGAACAGCATCGACAGCGGCATGGCGACTGCGCCGAGCTGGAAGACCGCCATGTAGGCGACGGCGGTTTCGAAGCGCTGCGGCATGACGATGGCCACGCGGTCGCCGCGGCGCACGCCGAGCGCGCGCAGCAGGTTGCTCATGGCATTCGCCTCGCGCTGCAGCGCGGCGAAATCCAGCGTCGGCGCGCCCGCCGCGCCGTGCGCGCGGATCGCGATGCGCCGCGCCGCATCGGGCCGCCGCGCCCACCGGCCGCAGCACGCCTGCGCGATGTTGAAATGTTCCGGCACGCTCCAACCGAAGCCGCGGTGCATCGCCGGCCAGTTGTCCCTGCCTTGACTGCGTCCCATCTGCTCGCCTCCTATGATCGAGGCAATGTACCAAGCGAAGCGCCTTTCCCGCAGCGAGTTTGTCCCGATCCGCGAGCTGCGCTACCACGTGCGGCTCTGGGGCGAGCCCGATGCCGCGCGGCCGCCGCTGGTGCTGGTGCACGGCTGGATGGACGTCTCGGCGTCGTGGCAGTTCGTGGTCGACGCGCTGGCGCAGGACCGGTTCGTCGTCGCGCCCGACTGGCGCGGCTACGGCCTGACCGAACTGCCCCGCGCCGACAACTACTGGTTCCCGGATTACCCGGCCGACCTCGACTTCCTGCTCGACCACTACGCGGGCGAAAAGCCGGTGGACTGGTGGGCCACAGCATGGGCGGCAATATCGCCATGCTGTACGGTGGCGCGCGGCCCGACCGCGTCCGCAAGCTGGTCAACCTCGAAGGCTTCGGCATGCCGGCCACCCGCCCCGCCCAGCGCCGGGCCGCTATGCCAAGTGGATGAACGAGCTCAAGGCCTACCACCGCGGCGAGCTGGAGCTGAAGGCGTACGACGACGTCGGCGGCGTGGCGCGCCGGCTGATGAAGACCAACAAGCGGCTGGCGCAGGACAAGGCGGACTGGCTGGCCCCGCACTGGGCGCGGCAGGCCGAAGACGGCCGCTGGCACATCCTGGGCCACGCCGCCCACAAGATCAGCAACGCCAGCCTGTTCCGCGTCGACGAGATCCTGGAGGTCTACAAGGCCATCCGGGCGCCGGTACTGGCCGTGGAGGCCAGCGACGACAGCCCGGGGCAGTGGTGGCAAGGCCGCTTCACGCTGGCGGAGTACCACGAACGTTTGAAGGCGGTGCCTGACGTGCGGCTGGGCCACGTCGCGGACGCCGGCCACATGCTGCACCACGACCAGCCGGAACGGGTCGCCCAGCTGATCCGGGAATTCCTTGGCACGCCGTGAGCCCCGATCCGTAAAAACCCGCATCGGCCTGCGCCAGACCGTGAAATTTTCCGTTGCCGCACCCCGTCTCAGCCACATGTCGTAACAAGCACTTGCCGTAGGAGTCGTCCTACCCCATAGTCGGATTTCTTCGATGGGGGATGCTCATGTGGAAGTCGGTTGTTGCGGCTCTCTTGACGGCTACGGCGCTCAGCCCGGCCCTGGCGCAGTCGGATGAGTTCGAACAAGGCATGGGGACGCTGTGGGAGGTGCTCTGGCACCAGAGCGGCACGCCCACCCGCCTCGTCCGCTGGGAGCAGGAGATCCGCGTGCGCGTCCTCGGCGTGAACATGCGCACCCACAAGGACCACACGCTCCAGGCCATCCGCGACGTCGCCGCCGAGGCCAACGTCCGCGTCGTCGACGTCACCGACCGTCCCGACGCCTCGGCCATCGCCAACCTCAGCATCGAGATCACGGCCGACAACCTGCTGGAAGACAACCAGCCGTGCGTGACGTACCTGAACTTCCTGACCGAAACGCGCATCGAGTCGGCCGCCGTGCAGATGCGCAACCGCGATGCCTGGCGCTGCGCTTACCACGAAGCCATGCACGTCATGGGCGTGCGCGGCCATCCCGGCGGCAAGACGGTGCTGAGCTACTTCCCGACCAAGGTCGACGGCCTGATGCCGCTCGACAAGGTCATGCTGCGCTCCCGGTACTCGCCGCGCATGCAGGGCGGCATGACGCCCTTCGAGGCGCTGCCGGTGATGGCCGAGGAGCTGGTGCAGTCCATGCCCGACCGCGTGGCCGCGACCCGTGCACGGGAGGCCTTCCTGCAGCGCACCATCCAGCAGATGCAGGATTTCGCCAACGGCAACGGCGACGTCCCGATCATCGTCAAGCGCTCCGGCAAGGCCACCCAGACGGCATCCGCTTCGGCCGCATGGAAATGAGCTACTTCTGGGCGTCGCCTACCTCGAAGGCGTCTCGGTGCAGCAGGACCCGCTGCAGGCCGTCCAGTGGCTGCAGCGCGCGGCCACCATGGGCAGCCGCACCGCGCAGGTGAAGCTGGGCGCGGCCCAGGCACGGATGAGCGGCGCCACGCGCTGACCGTCGACGGCCCCGCGCAGGCGGGCGCCACCCTTGAGCTGGTGAATTGCGGCAAACTTGCCGGCTGCCTCCACGGCAGCCCGCAATGAAGCCTACCTTGCCCACCACCTCCACCGACCCGAGCGGCTTCCGCCGCATCCTCACCCGCAACGTCGCCCTGCCCCCGGGGCTGAGCGTCGTCAGCGCGGTGCTGTTCGTCACGCTGCTGGCCTACGTGCTGGAGGCCATGCGTTGGGTGGAACACACCGACCGCGTGCTCGCCCGCGCCTATGCCGTGCAGAAGGCCGACCTGGAACTCGAATCGTCGGTGCGCGGCTTCCTGCTCGCGGGCGACGAGAAGTTCCCGGAGAACTTCACGCGCTTTCGCACGCAGCTGCGCCCGGACATGGAGCAGCTCAAGGTCGACGTCGCCGACAACCCGGTGCAGCAACAGCGCATCGCGCGGATCGAGGCCTGGCAGCAGGAATGGGACGTGCTCGCCGACGAGCGCATCCGGGCGCGCCGCCGAGACCCCAACTACGACCCGCGGGTGCGCTCCGGCCGCGGCAAGCAGCTCAAGGACGCGGTGCGCGACGAGTTCGATGCCTTCGTGGCCGCGGAGCGCGAGCTGCGGCAGGAGCGCACCGCCACCGCCAACCGCAACACCGGACGACGATCACGGTGTTCGTGCTGTTCATGCTGGGCATGGGCGGGCTGCTGGCTGGCGGGGCCGCAACGACCTGATGGGGCTCTCGACCACCTTCGAGTCGGCGCTGGGCGAACAGCAGCGCCGGGGCGCGATGCTTGCGGCGCAGGCCTGGCTGCGCGAAGGCCAGTCGCTGCTGTCCGAGCGCCTCGCCGGGGAGCAGGAGCTGCAGGGCGTGGGCCACGCCGCCCTCGAGTCGCTCTCCGATTACGTCGGCAGCGTCGTCGGCGCGCTCTACACGCAGGAAGCCGGCGGCGGCTTCGTGCGCGCGGCGGTGTGGGGCTGGCCGGCCGGCAAGGGCGACGCGGGCGAGCGGGTGCCCGCCGGCCGCACGCTGGTGGCCGAATGCGCCGCGCAGCGCCGCCCGATCGCGCTGGCCGACGTGCCCCCGGGCTACCTGCAGGTCAGCTCCGGCTCGGGCGAGGCCACCGCCCGCTCGGTGCGCCTGGCGCCCATCATCCACGAAGGCCAGCTGGTCGGCGTGGTGGAACTGGGGTGGATGCGCGGCCTGGAAGACCGCGACGGGGAACTGCTGGCGGCATGCAGCGGCATCCTGGGCGCCTCGCTGGAATCGGCGCGCTACCGCAAGCGGCTGCAGGACGTGCTGGAAGAAACGCAGCAGCTCAACGAGGAACTGCAGGTGCAGCAGGAGGAACTGCGCACCGCCAACGAGGAACTGGAAGAGCAGTCGCGCGCCCTCAAGGAATCGCAGGCGCACCGGAAAGCCAGCAGGCGGAACTGGAACAGACCAACGTGCAGCTCGGCGACCAGGCCGAGCGGCTGGAAGTGCAGCGCGACGAGCTGCAGCAGGCGCAGCAGGCGCTGGAGGAACGCGCCACCGAACTGCAGCGGGCCAGCCGCTACAAGTCCGAGTTCCTCGCCAACATGTCGCACGAGCTGCGCACGCCGCTGAACAGCTCGCTGATCCTGGCGAAGCTGCTGGCCGACAACGCGCACGGCAACCTGAGCGACGAGCAGGTGAAGTTCGCCGAGGCGATCTACTCGGCGGGCAACGACCTGCTGAACCTGATCAACGACATCCTCGACATCGCCAAGGTCGAAGCGGGCAAGCTGGAGGTGCGGCCGGAGGTGACGCCGCTGAAGTCGGTGGTCGAGGGCCTGAAGTCGATGTTCGATCCGCTCGCCACGCGCAAGGGCCTGCGGCTCGAGCTGGTGCTGGCCGAAGACCTGCCGCCTTCGCTCTACACCGACCGCCAGCGGGTCGAGCAGATCCTGCGCAACCTGCTGTCCAACGCCGTCAAGTTCACCGAGCGCGGCAGCGTGGCGCTGCACGTCACGCGCAAGGGCGACGACGCACTGGCCTTCGAGGTGCGCGACAGCGGCATCGGCATCGACCCGTCGCAGCAGGACCTGATCTTCGAGGCCTTCCGGCAGGCCGACGGCACCGTCAACCGCCGCTTCGGCGGCACCGGCCTGGGCCTGTCGATCTCGCGCGACCTCGCGCGGCTGCTCGGCGGCAACATCACGCTGGACAGCGCGCCCGGCCGGGGCAGTACCTTCACGCTGGTGATGCCGCTGGAGTACCAGGCGAGCCAGGCGCAGCCGCCGATGGCCATGCTGCCCGCCGGGCGCGGAGCCGACCGAGCCCGCGCCGGCGCAAGCGGCGCCGCAGCGCCCGGCGGCCACGCCAGCGCCCGCCGCCGGCAAGGGTGGCGCGGCGCGCCCCGCCGCCTTCCCCGACGACCGCGACGACCCGCGCGACGTCCGGCGCACGGTGCTGGTGGTGGAGGACGACGCCACCTTCGCGCACATCCTGTACGACCTGGCGCACGAGCTGGGCTACCGCTGCCGCTGGTGGCGGCGCACGCCGACGAAGGGTGCGCCCTCGCCTTCTCGCAGCTGCCCGACGCCGTGCTGCTCGACATGCAGCTGCCCGACGACTCCGGCTTGTCGGTGCTGCAGAAGCTCAAGGAAGACCCGCGCACGCGGCACGTGCCGGTGCACGTCATCTCGGCGGAAGACCGCAGCGAAACGGCGCTGAGCCTGGGCGCGGTGGGCTACGCGCTCAAGCCGACCAACCGCGAGCAGTTGCAGGACATCTTCTCTCGGCTCGAATCGAAGCTGAGCCAGAAGGTCAAGCGCGTGCTGCTGGTGGAAGACGACATGCGCCAGCAGGAGAGCGTGAAGGCGCTGATCGGCGACGGCGACGTCGAGATTGTCGCCGTGTCGGAAGGCCGGCTGGCGCTGGCGGCGCTGGAAGAGTCGGTGTTCGACTGCATGATCATCGACCTGAAGCTGCCCGACATGACCGGCCGGAGCTGCTGCGGCGCATGGCCTCGGGCGAGAGCCGCTCTTTCCCGCCGGTGATCGTCTACACCGGCCGGAACCTCACGCGCGCCGAGGAATCGGAGTTGATGCGCTACTCGCGCTCGATCATCATCAAGGGCGCGCGTTCGCCCGAGCGGCTGCTCGACGAGGTCACGCTGTTCCTGCACAAGGTGGAAACGCAGCTCTCGACCGAGCGCCAGAAGATGCTGCGCAACGCGCGCAACCGCGACAAGGCCTTCGAAGGCCGCCGCATCCTGGTGGTGGACGACGACATGCGCAACATCTTCGCGCTGACCAGCGCGCTGGAGCAGAAAGGCGCCGACGTGGAAGTGGCCCGCAACGGCATCGAGGCGCTCGACAAGCTGGCCAAGACCGGCGAGCAGGTCGACCTGGTGCTGATGGACATCATGATGCCGGAGATGGACGGCTACACGGCGATGCGCGAGATCCGCAAGGAAGCGCGCTGGGCCAAGTTGCCGATCATCGCCGTGACCGCCAAGGCGATGAAGGAAGACCGGGAGCGTTGCCTCGCCGCGGGCGCCAACGACTACCTCGCCAAACCGATCGAACTGGAGCGCCTGTTCTCGCTGATGCGGGTGTGGATGCCGAAACTGGAAAGAATCTGAGTGCCGGGACTTGCCGACATCGAGATCAGGCTGCTGATCGAAGCCGTGTTCCTGCGCTATGGGCACGACTTCCGTGACTACGCGCCGGCTTCCATGAAGCGGCGCGTGCTGCAGGCGAGGGAGCGCCTCGGCGCCTCGTCGATCTCCGCGCTGCAGGAAAGGGTGCTGCACGACCCCGCCGAGTTCGCGCAGTTGCTGCAGTACCTGACGGTGCCGGTCAGCGAGATGTTCCGCGACCCGGCGTACTTCCCGGCGCTGCGCCAGCAGGTGGTGCCGGTGCTGCGCACCTACCCGTCGATCAAGGTCTGGGTGGCCGGGTGCAGCACGGGCGAAGAGCCCTACTCGCTGGCGATCCTGCTGCAGGAGGAAGGGCTGCTGGAGCGCACCATCCTCTACGCCACCGACATCAACCACGCCTCGCTCGACAAGGCGCGGCAGGGCATCTTCAACCTCGATTCGATGCGCGCGTTCACGCGCAACTACCGAGCGGCCGGCGGCGTGCGCAGCTTCAGCGACTACTACACGGCGGCCTACGGCGGCGCGCTGTTCGACAAGTCGCTGCGCGACAGCATCACCTTCGCCGACCACAGCCTGGCCACCGACTCCGTGTTCTCCGAAACGCAGCTCGTGTCGTGCCGCAACGTGCTGATCTATTTCAACCGCAAGCTGCAGGACCGCGCGCTGGGGCTGTTCCACGAGTCGCTCTCGCACCGCGGCTACCTCGGCATCGGCACCAAGGAGACGCTCGACTTCTCCGGCTATGCCGACCGCTTCGAGACGGTGAGCCGGCCGCAGCGCATCTACCGGAAGGCGGCGCGATGAACACCGCCCTGCCCGCCGACTTCTCGCATGCCGTCGAAGCCGTGGCCATCGGCGCCTCGGCGGGCGGCATCGACGCGCTGCTCGAACTGCTCGGCGGCCTGCAGGCGCCGTTCCGCGGCACGGTGATCGCCGTGCTGCACCTGCCCGAATCGCACGAAAGCCGGCTGCCGGAGGTGTTCAGCGCCCGGCTCGGCATCCCGGTCGAGGAGGCGCAGCCGCATGCGCCGGTGGAGTCGGGCAAGGTCTACTTCGCGCCGCCCGGCTACCACCTGCTGGTGGAGGGCGACCGCACCTTCTCGCTGAGCTGCGACCCGCCGGTGCTGTTCTCGCGGCCGTCCATCGACGTGCTGATGGAGTCCTGCGCCGACCTCTACGGTCCGGACATGGCCGGCATCGTGCTGACCGGCGCCAACGAGGACGGCGCCCGCGGGCTGGCCCGCATCGGCGCGGCCGGCGGCATGACCGCGGTGCAGGACCCCGCGGAGGCGGCCCACGCGGCCATGCCGCTGGCGGCCGTGAAGATGGCCAACCCCGATTACGTTCTCCCGCTGGCAGGCCTGCGCAGGCTGCTGCACACTGTGGTCCGCTGATGAGTACCTCCACCCCCGACGTCAACGTCCTGCTGGTCGACGACCTGGCCGAGAACCTGCTCGCGCTGGAGGCCCTGATCCGCCAGCCCGGCCGGCGCATCTTCACCGCGCGCTCGGGCGACGAGGCGCTGTCGCTGATGCTGGAGCACAGCTTCGCGCTGGCCATCCTCGACGTGCAGATGCCGGCCATGAACGGCTTCGAGCTGGCCGAGCTGATGCGGGGCACCGAGCGCACGCGCAGCATCCCGATCGTGTTCGTCAGCGCCGCCGGGCGCGAGCAGAACTATGCCTTCCGCGGCTACGAGTCGGGCGCGGTCGACTTCCTCTACAAGCCGCTCGACCCGCACGCGGTGCGCAGCAAGGTGACGGTGTTCGTCGACCTGTTCCGCCAGCGGCTGGAACTGCAGGCCACGCAGGAGGAACTGCAGCGCGCCGTGACGATGCGCGACGACTTCATGTCGATGGTGTCGCACGAACTGCGCAACCCGCTGAACTCGGTGTACCTGCAGGCGCAGCTGCGCCGCAAGATGCTGACCGGCCCGAGCGCGCCGAAGCTCGAAGCCATGCTCAACATGGTGGACCGCGACGAGCGCCAGATCCGCAGCATGATCCGGCTGCTGGACGACATGCTCGACGTCTCGCGGCTGCGCACCGGGCGGCTGGCGATGGTGCCCGCGCCCTTCGACCTGGCGGAGCTTTCGCGGCGTGTCGTGGAGGCGATCAACGAGCAGGCCGTCACCGCCGGCTGCTCGGTGACGCTGGAGGCGCCCGGGGCGCTGCCGACCGAGGGCGACGAATTCCGCATCGAGCAGGTGATCACCAACCTGCTGACCAACGCGCTGCGCTATGGCCGGGGCAAGCCGGTGGTGGTGACCGTGACGCGCAGCGAGAGCCTCGCCAGCGTGTCGGTGCGCGACCAGGGCATGGGCATCCGGCCGGCCGACCAGAACGCATCTTCGAACAGTTCGAACGGGCCGAGGGCACGCAGCAGGTGCCGGGCCTCGGCCCGGGCCTGTTCATCTCGCGCCAGATCGTGCAGGCGCACCATGGCCGCATCGAGGTGCGCAGCGCCGTCGGCGTGGGTTCCGAGTTCATCGTCCACCTGCCGCTCCCCACGTGAGAAAATGGGCGGTTCAGACATCGAACGCGCACGGAAGAACACCAATGGAAGCAGAACGCATCAACCTCATCGGGACCACCCTGTCGGACCTCCGGGCCCGCACGGCGGACCTTCGGGGGTATCTTTGACTACGATGCCAAATCGGAACGCCTGAGGACGGTCAACGCCTCGCTCGAAGACCCGCAGGTCTGGAACGACCCGAAGAAGGCCCGGGAGCTGGGCCGCGAGAAGAAGCAGCTCGACGACATCGTCGGCACGCTGCAGAAGCTGGAAAGCGAACTCTCCGACAACCTCGAGCTGTACGAGATGAGCAAGGAGGAAGGCGATGAAGCCGGCCTCGTGACCATCGAGGCCGAGGCGGCCAAGCTCGAAGAGATCGTCAAGGGCCTCGAATTCCGCCGGATGTTCAACCAGCCCGCGGACCCGAACAACTGCTTCCTCGACCTGCAGGCCGGCGCCGGCGGCACGGAAGCGTGCGACTGGGCCAGCATGCTGATGCGGCAGTACCTGAAGTACGCCGAGCGCAAGGGCTTCAAGACCACGGTGGAAGACGAGACGCCCGGCGACACCGCCGGCATCAAGGGGGCCACGATCAAGATCGAGGGCGAGTACGCCTTCGGCCTGCTGCGCACCGAAACCGGCGTGCACCGGCTGGTGCGCAAGTCGCCGTTCGACTCGTCGGGCGGCCGGCACACCAGCTTCGCCAGCGTGTTCGTCTATCCGGAGATCGACGACTCGATCGAGATCGACATCAACCCGGCCGACGTGCGCGTGGACACCTACCGTGCCTCGGGCGCGGGCGGCCAGCACATCAACAAGACCGATTCTGCGGTGCGCCTGACGCACATCCCGACCAACATCGTGGTGCAGTGCCAGACAGCCGCAGCCAGCACAGCAACCGCGACGTCGCCCGGAAGCGCCTGCGCTCGCGGCTGTACGACCATGAGATGCGCAAGCGCATGGAAGAACAGCAGAAGCTGGAAGACACCAAGACCGACGTGGGCTGGGGCCACCAGATCCGCAGCTACGTGCTGGACAACAGCCGCATCAAGGACCTGCGCACCGGCGTGGAAATCTCGGCCACGCAGAAGGTGCTGGACGGCGATCTGGACGCCTTCATCGAAGCGTCGCTGAAGCAGGGCGTATGAGGAACAGCCCTGTCATTGCAGGCTCCATGGTTGTCATTGCGGGCTTGACCCGCAATCCATGCGGCGCCCGAACCACGGCAGCGTGGATCCCGGGTCAGGCCCGGGATGACAGCGGCGCCGGGGATGACAGTCCATGACCCGCGCCCTCATCTTCGACATGGACGGCACCATGGTCGATTCGATGCCTGCGCACGCCCGCAGCTGGGAAGCGTTCACCCGGCGGCACGGCATCGACATCCCCGTCGACGAAGTCATGCGCCGCACCACTGGGCGCACCGGCGTCGAGTGCATCCGCGAGCTGATGGGCGAGATGGACGAAGCGCAGGCGCTGGCGCTGATCGGCGAGAAGGAAGCTCTGTACCGCGAGTACTTCGGCAAGGAGTTCCGCGAGGTGGCGGGCTTCGGCCGCTTCGCGCGGCAGGCGCGCGAGCGGGGCCTGAAGTGGGCCATCGCCACCGCCGGCGACAAGCACAACATCGCCTTCGCGCTGGAACACCTGAAGCTGGACCAGCCGCCGCACGCGATCGTCGGCGGCGACGAAGGCCTGCGCGGCAAGCCCGAACCCGACCTGTTCCCGGAAGCCGCGCGCCGCATCGGCGCCGCGCCCTCGGAATGCATCGTGTTCGAAGACGCGCCGTTCGGCATCGAAGCCGCCCACCGCGCCGGCATGCGCGCGGTGGCGATCTGCACCACCCACGGCCCCCGCGAACTGGCGGGGCCGCACGTGGTCGCGCAGGTCGCCGACTACGAGCAACTGATGACAACGAATTTCTGGAGAGCCTGGATGCGTGAAGGACAATCGAAAGTGATCTATCGCGCCGACTACCAGCCGCCCGCGTACTGGATCGACACCGTCGAACTCTGCTTCGACCTGGACCCCGCCAAGACCCGCGTGCTCAACCGCATGCGCGTGCGCCGCAACCCCGACGTGCCGGCGCAGGCGCTGCGCCTCGACGGCGAGGAACTGAACCTGGCCCGCGTGCTGGTCGGCGGCCGGGCACCTCCTTCAAGCTGGAAGACGGCCAGCTGGTGCTGGAGAACCTGCCCCGGGGCAACGAGCCGTTCGAGCTGGAGATCTTCACCACCTGCGCGCCGGCCAAGAACACCAAGCTGATGGGCCTGTACGTCAGCAACGACTCGTTCTTCACGCAGTGCGAGGCCGAGGGCTTCCGCCGCATCACCTACTTCCTCGACCGGCCCGACGTGATGGCCAGCTACACCGTGACGCTGCGCGCCGACAAGCGCAAGTACCCGGTGCTGCTGTCCAACGGCAACCTGGTGGAAGAAGGCGACCCGGGCGACGGCCGCCACTTCGCCAAGTGGGTCGACCCGTTCCGCAAGCCCAGCTACCTGTTCGCGCTGGTCGCGGGGCAGCTGGTGTGCCGCGAGCAGCGCATCACGTCCCGCAGCGGCAAGGACCACCTGCTGCAGGTGTACGTGCGCGCCGGCGACCTCGACAAGACCGAGCACGCGATGAACTCGCTGATGCACTCGGTGGCCTGGGACGAGGCGCGCTTCGACCTGCCGCTCGACCTCGAGCGCTTCATGATCGTCGCCACCAGCGACTTCAACATGGGCGCGATGGAGAACAAGGGCCTGAACATCTTCAACACGAAGTACGTCCTGGCCAGCCAGGCGACCGCCACCGATACCGACTTCGCCAACATCGAAAGCGTGGTCGGCCACGAGTACTTCCACAACTGGACCGGCAACCGCGTGACCTGCCGCGACTGGTTCCAGCTGTCGCTCAAGGAAGGCCTGACGGTGTTCCGCGACCAGGGAGTTCAGCCAGACCTGTCCGGCGACGCCTCGGCCCGCGCGGTCAAGCGCATCGAAGACGTGCGGGTGCTGCGCACGGCGCAGTTCCCCGAGGACGCGGGCCCGATGGCGCACCCGGTGCGTCCCGACCAGTATCTCGAGATCAACAACTTCTACACCGTCACGATCTACGAGAAGGGCGCCGAGGTCGTGCGCATGATGCAGACGCTGGTGGGCCGCGAAGGGTTCGCCAAGGGCATGAAGCTGTACTTCGAGCGGCACGACGGCCACGCCGTGACGTGCGACGATTTCGCGCAAGCCATCGCCGATGCGAACCCCGAGTCGCCGCTGTCGCAGCAACTCGACCAGTTCAAGCGCTGGTACAGCCAGGCCGGCACGCCGCGCCTGAAGGCCGTGACGAGCTTCGACGCCGTCTCCGGCATCTACAACATCACGCTGTCGCAAAGCTGCGCCCCCACGCCGGGCCAGCCCGAGAAGCTGCCGTTCGTGATCCCGGTCGCGCTCGGCCTGCTCGGGCCGGACGGCCGAGCTCACCAGCGGCATGCACGTGCTGACGCAGGAAAGCGAAACCCTCAGCTTTCCCGGCTACGCCACGGAGCCGGTGCCTTCGCTGCTGCGCGGCTTCAGCGCGCCGGTGGTGCTGGACTACGCGTACACCGACGCGCAACTGCTCGCGCTGCTGGCGCACGACACCGATCCGTTCAACCGCTGGGAAGCGGCGCAGCGCCTGGGCGTCGGCCGCGCCCTCGCCTTCATCGCGAACGCCGATGCGCCCGTGCGGCTGGACGACGCCTACCTCGACGCCATGCGCAGCGTGCTGCGCCATCCCGTGCTGGATGCGGCGTTCAAGGAACTGGTGCTGACGCTGCCGAGCGAAACCTTCATTTCCGAGCAGCTCGAGGTGGTCGATCCGCAGCGCGTGCATGCCGTGCGCGAAGGCATGCGGCAGCACTGGCCGAGGCGCTGTACGCCGATTGGGAATGGGCCGTCGAAGCGCACCATGACACCGGCGCTTACAAGCCCGACCCGGTGTCGAGCGGCCGCCGCGCGCTGTCCGGGTTGGCGCTCACGCACCTGTGCCTGGCGTCGCGCAGCAACGGCGACGCGGTGTGGCCGGGCAAGGCCTACCAGCGCTTCAAGGACGCCGGCAACATGACGGAGCGCTTCAACGCGCTGGCCGCGCTGGTGGTGAGCGGCCACGCCCTCGCCGCGCCCGCGCTGCAGCGCTTCCACGCGCTGTTCAAGGACGAGGCGCTGGTGCTGGACAAGTGGTTCGCCCTGCAGGCCGGCGCGCCCGACCGCGGCGGCAACGTGCTGCCCATCGTCAAGCAGCTGATGAAGCACGCCGACTTCAACATCCGCAACCCGAACCGCGCGCGCAGCGTGATCTTCAGCTACTGCAGCGCCAATCCGGGCGCGTTCCACCGCGCCGACGCGGCGGGCTACGTGTACTGGAGCGAGCGCGTGGTCGAACTCGACGCGATCAACCCGCAGGTGGCCGCGCGGCTGGCCCGCGCGCTGGATCGCTGGAACAAGCTGGTGGAGCCGCAGCGCACCGCGGCGCGCGAAGCCATCGCGCGCGTGGCGGCCAAGCCCGACCTGAGCAACGACGTGCGCGAGGTGGTCTCGCGCGCCCTCGCCGATTGAGGTGAAACGATGACGGCAACGAAGAACGCGCTCTATGCGCAGTCGGGTGGCGTGACGGCCGTCATCAATGCCAGCGCCTGCGGCGTGATCGAAACGGCGCGCGCGCACCCGGACCGCATCGGCAAGGTCTACGCGGGCCGCAACGGCATCATCGGCGCGCTGACCGAGGACCTGATCGACACCGGCAGCGAGAGCGCGGAGGAGATCGCGCTGCTGCGCTCCACGCCCTCGGGCGCTTTCGGCTCCTGCCGCTACAAGCTCAAGTCGGTGGACGCGAACCGGCGCGAGTACGAGCGGCTGATCGAAGTCTTCCGCGCGCACGACATCGGCTACTTCTTCTACAACGGAGGCGGCGATTCGGCCGACACCTGCTTCAAGGTGAGCCAGCTGTCGGAAAGCATGGGGTTCCCGATCCAGGCGATCCACGTGCCCAAGACGGTCGACAACGACCTGCCGATCACCGACTGCTGCCCGGGCTTCGGCTCGGTGGCGAAGTACGTGGCGGTGTCGGCGCTGGAAGCCTCGTTCGACGTCCGCTCGATGGCCAAGACCTCCACCAAGGTGTTCGTGCTCGAGGTGATGGGCCGGCACGCGGGCTGGATCGCTGCGGCCGGCGGGCTGATCGAGGACCACGGCATCCCGGTCGTGGTGCTGTTCCCCGAGGTGCCGTTCGACCAGCAGAAGTTCATCGCGCGCGTCGACGCACTCGTGCAGCAGCACGGCTACTGCACGGTGGTCGTTTCCGAAGGCTGCCACCATCCCGACGGCACTTTCCTCGCCGAACAAGGCAGCAAGGACGCCTTCGGCCATGCGCAGCTCGGAGGCGCGGCGCCGGTGGTGGCGGGCATGGTCAAGCAGGCGCTCGGCCACAAGTTCCATTGGGCCGTGGCCGACTACCTGCAGCGCGCGGCGCGCCACATCGCATCGAAGACCGACGTGCAGCAGGCCTACGAACTCGGCGCGGCGGCGGTGCGGCTCGCGCTCGACGGCCACAACGCCGTCATGCCCACCATCGATCGCACCAGCGATGAACCCTACGTGTACCGCATCGGCATGGCAAAACTGGCCGACGTCGCGAACGTCGAGAAGTTCATGCCGCGCGACTTCATCACCGCCGACGGCTTCCGCATCACCGAAGCCTGCAAGCGCTACCTGCGTCCCCTGATCCGGGGCGAGGACTACCCCGCCTACCGCGACGGCATGCCCGTGTTCGCCACGCTGGCGAACAATGCCGTCGCCCGCAGGCTGCCGGCCTTCGAACTCCGGTGAACCCTTCGCATTCCGTGTCCCGTAGGGTGTGCAAGCTTGCTTGCGCACCATGCAGCATGCGATCGCCGTCCGGTGCGCAGCAAGCTGCACACCCTACGAATTCATCTGCAAGCTCATGACCTCCAAGATCTCCCTCACCCGTTACCTCGTCGAGAAACAGCGCGTCCACGACCGCATTCCCTCGGACCTGCGCCTGCTGCTCGAAGTGGTCGCGCGCGCCTGCAAGAGCATCAGCCACGCCGTCAACAAGGGCGCGCTCGGCGGCGTGCTGGGTTCGGCCGGCACCGGCAACGTGCAGGGCGAGATCCAGAAGAAGCTGGACATCATCGCCAACGAGGTGCTGATCGAGGCCAACGAGTGGGGCGGCCACCGCCGCCATGGCCAGCGAGGAAATGGAAGGCATCTACGTGGTGCCCAACCGCTATCCGCAAGGCGAATACCTGCTGCTGTTCGATCCGCTCGACGGCTCGTCGAACATCGACGTCAACGTGAGCATCGGCACCATCTTCAGCGTGTTGAAGAAGAGCGACACCGGCGGCGCCGGCGTCAGCGAGCAGGACTTCCTGCAGGCCGGCAGCAAGCAGGTGGCCGCCGGCTACTGCATCTACGGCCCGCAGACCACGCTGGTGCTGACCGTGGGCGACGGCGTGGCGATGTTCACGCTCGACCGCGAGCAGGGTTCGTTCGTGCTCACCGAGGAAGACATCCGCATCCCGGAAGACACGAAAGAGTTCGCGATCAACATGAGCAACATGCGCCACTGGGACGCCCCGGTGCGGCGCTACATCGACGACGAATGCCTGGCCGGCAAGGAAGGCCCGCGCGGCAAGGACTTCAACATGCGCTGGGTGGCCTCGATGGTCGCCGACGTGCACCGCATCCTCACCCGCGGCGGCATCTTCATGTACCCACGGGACAAGCGCGAGCCGGACAAGCCCGGCAAGCTGCGCCTGATGTACGAGGCCAACCCCATGGGCTGGCTGGTCGAACAGGCCGGCGGCGCCTGCACCAACGGCCGCGAGCGCGTGCTGGACATCCAGCCGAAGAAGCTGCACGAGCGGGTGTCGGTGGTCCTCGGTTCGAAAAACGAGGTGGATCGCGTGACGGGATACCACGCGGGCTGATCGCAACCCCGCAAGCTCCGATATAATCAGGGGCTCAGCCGGAATAGCTCAGTTGGTAGAGCAGCGCATTCGTAATGCGAAGGTCGGGGGTTCGACTCCTCTTTCCGGCACCACACACCCCGGGGCCGCTTTTGCGGCCCTTTTGCCTAGCGGACCCCCGCCGCCTTGGCCCGCGGCCACCGCCGCCAGCACCTCCGAGAACAGCGCGTCGCATTCGCCGCGCAACGCCTCCAGTTCCGCCTTCTGCGCCGACGGATCCGGCCCGCTGCCGTGGGCGAAGGCGTCCAGCGCCGTTTCCAGCGCGCGGCTGCGGTCCTGCAGGCGCTGGCGGCGTTCCTGCCAGGCGGCAAAGCACTGTTCGACCTTGACGTTGAGGGGATGCATGCGCGGGCATTGTCGCGCAGGCCACCCCTCCTGGCTCAGCCTTTACTCCATCCAGTTGCCAGCCGTGAAGCGCACCGGCGGCGCCTCGGCGTCGAACGAGACGCCGGCCGGATCGCGGCCCTGCGCCACCGCCTCCAGCTGCTTCTGCAGCAGCCGCCGCAGCATGACGATGCCCCGGTCGGTGGTGGCCAGGTGCTCCTCGGAATGCTTGGCGATCGCGCCCTGGCTCACCATGGCTTCATAGTCGCCGGGGTAGACCTGGTGCTCCTCCTCCGTGAGCTCTTCCCACAGCTTGCCGCCGAGCCGCGAGCGCATCCTGTGCAGTTCGCCCTTTTCCGTGACGCGTCCCACCACGTAGATCCGGAAGCTGTGGTCGTCGATCGGCAGCACCCAGCCCAGCGACTCCACCGGGCCGAACTTGCCCACGCGCGGATTCGGGATCACGCGCAGCGTCGGCAGCCCCGCCTCGCTGATGCGCCGGAAGGTGCGCCCGTCGGGCAGTTGCCGCACCGAGAGCGTCCGCACCGAATGCTCCGCGGTGTCCCGGTCACTTCGGGCATCACGGCCATCTCCGGCACGAACTGCGTGCCGCTGAAGGACGAATGCAGGATGACGACGTGGAACGGGTCGACCAGGTTCTCGTAGTGCTGCAGCCAGTTGCACGGGATCACCTGCGGCCCGCCGCCGCCGATGCTGCGGTCGTCCGCCTCCGGGAATTCGCCGGGAGCCAGTGTCTCCAGGCATTCATAGCGCGGCAGCACCGGCTTCCTCTCCGGCGGGCCGAGGTAGGCCCAGACCAGTCCGTACAGTTCCTCCACCGGGTACCGGGGCTGGCGCGCCTTGTCGCGCGCGCGGCCGCCGTCCGGTTCGCACGGCTGCTCCACGCAGTGGCCCTGCACGTCGAACAGCCAGCCGTGGTAGCAGCAGCGGATGCCGCGCTCTTCGACCTTGCCGTAGTACAGCGACGCGCCACGGTGCGCGCAGTGCGGATAGACCAGCCCGGGGCGGCCCTGCCCGTCGCGGAACAGGATCAGGTCCTCGCCCAGCACGCGCACCTTGCGCGGCGTGGCGGTGGCATCGCCGGACAGGCCGACCGGATGCCAGTAGCGGCGCATCAGCTCGCCCATCGGCGTGCCGGCGCCCACCTCGGTGAGCTCGCCGCGATGCGCCGGTGGCGGGCGGCCATAGGCGGTGCCGGTGTCCACGGCGATCGGGATCACGCGGGCGCGCGTTGTTTCGTTGGCGGTGTCGTTCATCGTCTTCCGTTCACTGGCCGGCCGTGACGCCGGCGGCCTTGATCAGTTCCGCCATGCGCGGATAGTCGGCGCGGTAGCGCTCCATGAACTGCGCGGGCGTGTTGCCCAGCGGCTCGAAGCCGTAGCCGGTGAGCCGCGCCTGCACGTCGGGCATGGCGGTCGTTTCGCGCAGCGCAGCGGTCCACGCCTGCACGACGGCGTCGGGCATCTTCGCGGGACCGTACACGCCGATCCAGCTGTCGATGTCGAAGCCCCGGAAGCCCTGCTCCTTGAAGGTCGGCACGTTGGGCATCGACGACACGCGGCTGGTGCCGGAGATGCCCAGCACCTTCATCTTGCCGCCCTGCGCGTGGCCGCGCGCCGTCGACGGGTTGGCCCGGGCGAAGTCGATCGCCTCGCCGAACAGGTCGTTGTGCGCCGCCGCTTCGGCCTTGTACGCGACGTGAACGAGGTCGGCGCCGGTCTGCCGCCGCAGCAGCTCGCCGAAGAGATGCGCGGTGGAGCCGTTGCCCCAGTGCCGTAGGTCATGCGGCCCTTCTTCCCGGCGAACTCGACGAACTCGGCGAGGTTGCTGTACGGCGCATTGGAGCGCGCGACCAGCATCGGGCCGCCGGTAGCCAGCATCGACAGCGGCTGGAAATCGGCCACCGGGTCGTACGGCAGCTTCGGCTGCAGGATGTGGTTGTTGACGTGCGTGAGCGGCAGCGTCATCAGCACCGTGTGGCCGTCCGGCGCGGCCTTGGCGACGAAGTCGGCGGCGATGATGCCGCTGGCGCCCGGCTTCGCATCGATCACCACCGGCTGGCCCCAGCGCGCCGACAGCTTGTCGCCGTAGACGCGGGCCAGCGTGTCGATCGGACCGCCGGCGGTGCCGAAAGGTACGATGCGCACGGGCCGCGAGGGGAAGCCGGCCCGGGCCCGGTGGGCAGCACGGCAGCCGGGGCGCCGGCGGCGAGGATCTCTCTTCTGTTGAACATCGTGTCTCCTGTTGCTTTGCTTGTCGCCGCATGGTGCCGGCCGCGCGGCGCGGCGGCGTCCATTCGATCGTTTGGATATGAGATATGAACCGGCGTGATATCCGCGGCCTCGACATCGGCATGCTGCGCACCTTCGACGCGCTGATGCGCGAGAAGAGCGTCTCGCGCGCCGCCGAACGCCTGTTCCTGAGCCAGCCCGCCGTCAGCGCCTCGCTGAACCGCCTGCGCGAGGTGTTCGACGACCCGCTCTTCACGCGCACCGGCCACGGCGTGCTGCCCACCGAACGCGCGCACGCGCTGGCGCCGCAGGTGCAGAAGGTGCTGGCCGGCCTGGCCGGGCTGCTGGAGGCCGACCAGCCTTTCGACCCGGCGTCGAGCAACCGCATCTTCCGCATCGCCGGCTCCGACCACGCCAGCCGCATGCTGCTGCCGGCGTTGTCGCGCACGCTGATCGAACTCGGCTCCTCGATCCGGCTGGTGTGGGTGCCGCCGGGCACGTGGTCCCTCGCCGAGCACTTGCACAAGGGCGAGCTCGACCTGGCCGTGATCGCCCGCATTCAGACGCCGCGCGAGTTCGAGTGGCAGGTCCTGTACGAAGACAGCTACGTCTACGTGATGCGCAAGGACCATCCGCGCGCGGGCGAGGCCGTGACGCTGGACAGCTTCTGCGAGGTGCCGCAGGTTTTCCGGGCTACGGCACCTCGATGCTCGACGACCTCATCGACGAGACGCTGGCCGCCAGCGGCCGGCAGCGGCTTGCGCAGATCGCCGTGACCAGCTTCGGCCAGATCGTGCACCACCTGCGCCACAGCGACCACGCAGCCGTGCTCGGCGGCCGCGTGGCGCGCCAGTTCGCCGACGAGCTGCACATCCAGCCGCTGCCCTTCGCGCTGCCGCGCTACCAGTCGCTGCTTTGCTGGGACGCGCGCACCGCCGGCGACGGCGGCATCCAGTGGCTCAAGCAGCAGGTCGCCGCGATCGCGCGCGTGCCAAACTAGCGCGATGACGTACCGAGTGAAGCTGTTCGAAGCCGACGCCAGCCCCGAAGAACTGCGGGCGGCGGAGCGGCGCTTTCGCGACGCCCCGGAAGAAGCGCTGGGCGGGGCCGAACTGGTGGTGCCGCTGTACCGGGGCGCACGGCGCATCCTGCATGCCTACGGCGACCATCCGGACCTGGAAGCGCTGACGGACGAGGAGCGGATGGTGCTGGAGAGCTGGCGCGAAGCGGAGACCGCCGCGGTGGCGGCGGCGTTCGGGCCGAACCGGTACATGGGGGATGCCATGTACGAGATCCACGCCTGACATTCGCTGTCATTGCGGCCTCGAGCCGCAATCCGTGCGGCGTCTCGCGTGTGCCGCACGGATCCCGGGTCAAGCCCGGGATGACAGGGGATTTACTCCGCCGTGATCTTCGCGGCCTGGATCGTCTTGGCCCAGAACGCCGTCTCGCGCTGCACCAGCGCGTCCAGCTGCGCCGGCGGCTGGTAGCGCAGGTCGATGCCGGCCGCGGCGGCGCGGCTGCGGGTCTCGGGCATGTCGAGCGCCTGCTTGATCGACGCCGAGAGCTTGTTCACCACGTCGGGCGGCGTACCGGCGGGCGCGAAGATCGCGACCCATGCTTCGAGCTCGAAGCCCTTGAGCCCCGCCTCGGACGTCGTCGGCACCTGCGGCAGGCCGGGATGGCGCGCGCCGCTGGTGACCGCGATGCCCTTGAGCTTGCCGTTCTGCACGTGCCCCATCACCGAAGGCGGCGTGGTCATGAACACCTGCACCTGCCCCGACAGCACGTCGAGGATGGCCGGGCCCGAGCCGCGGTACGGGATGTGGACCATGCTGGTGCCGGTCTGCGCCTTGAACATCTCGGTGCCCACGTGCGACAGCGAGCCGTTGCCCTGCGACGCATAGCTGAGGCGGCCGGGGTTCTTCTTCAGGTAGGCGATGAATTCCTGCAGGTTGTTCGCCGGCACCGACGGATGCACCGCGATGACGTTGGTGGCCGCCGTGATGAGCGCCACCGGCGCGAGGTCCTTCTGCGCCCACGGCATCTTCGGGAACAGCGACGGGTTGCCGACGTGGTACGCCGAGTACGACGTGAGCAGCGTGTAGCCGTCGGCCGGCGCCCGCGCCACCTGCGCGTACGCCACGTTGCCGCTGGCGCCGCCCTTGTTGTCGACCACCACCGACTGCCCCAGCACGCGGCCCAGCGGTTCGCTGAGCAGGCGGGCCGAGCCGTCGACCAGGCCGCCCGGCGGATTCGGGACCACGAGCGTGATCGGCTTGGTGGGGAAGCCCTGCGCGGCCGCCAGGCCGCAGGACAGGGCGGCGATCGCGGCCAGCGCGCGCAGGCCGCGGCGTCTCGTGGTGTGCATGTCTTCCTCTGATCGGTTTTGCCGCCCACAATACCACCCATGAACCACCGCTTCCAGTGCCGCTGCGGCACCGTCCACGGCGAGATCGAACACGCGCACCTCGGCGTGCGCGGCACCTGCTACTGCGGCGACTGCCGGCTTTCGCGCACCTGATCGGCCAGGCGCCGCGGGTGCTCGACCCGCTGGGCGGCACCGACATCGTGGCGGTGCATGCGCGCGACGTGCGCCTCGCCTCCGGCACGCAGGGGCTGGCCTGCCTCTCGCTGTCGCCGCGCGGGCTGCTGCGCTGGTACGCGAGCTGCTGCAGCACCCCGATCGCCAACACCACGCGCAACTGGAAGCTGCCCTACATCGGCATGGTGCACACCTGCCTGCGCCAGCCGCAGCCGATGGAGCAATCGTTCCCCGAGGTGCAGATGCGCGTGAACACGAAGTCGGCCAAGGGCAAGCCGCCACCGGCGGCCGGCCTGAAGGGCGCCGCGCGCTTCGGCCGGCTCATGCTGGCGATCACCGGCTCGCGCCTTTCGGGCAGCTACCGCACGACGCCCTTGTTCGACGCGCAAGGCAAGCCGGTGGTGCCGGTCGGCATCGCACCGAAGGAGTCGGTGCAGTCGGCGCGCCGCGCCGCCGGGCTCGCATGAAGCGCTACGCGGCGCTGCTGCGGGGCGTGAGCCCCATGAACTGCAAGATGCCGGCGCTGGCCCGCGCCTTCGAGGCAGCGGGCTTCAGCGAGGTGAAGACCCTGCTCTCCAGCGGCAACGTCGTCTTCAGCGGCTCGGGCACCGAGCGCGCGCTGCAGAAGAAGGCCGAGGCAGCGATGCAGGAGCACCTGGGCCGCAGCTTCCTCACCTTCGTGCGGCCGGTCGCGGCGCTGCAGGCGCTGCTGGATGCCGATCCCTACGCGGCGTTCCGGCTCGCGCCCGGCTCCAAGCGGGTGGTGACCTTCCTGCCCGCCGTGCCGGAGAAGGTGCCCCCGCTCCCCATCGCCAGCGAAGGCGCGCGCATCCTCGTGCTGCGGGACCGCGAGCTGTTGTCCACCTATGTGCCGGGGCCGAAAGGCGGCGCCTTCATGGGCGTGATCGAACGCGCCTTCGGCAAGGACGTGACCACTCGGACGTGGGACACGGTCGCGAAGATCTCCGCGGCGGGCTAGAGCTCGGCCAGTCCGGGGTTGAAGGCGACCTCCCAGAGGTGGCCGTCCGGATCCTGGAAGTAGCCCGCATGGCCGCCGTAGAAGGTCGGCTGCGCCGGCTTGACGATCGTGGCGCCGGCCGCCGCCGCTTGCGCCATCACCGCGTCGACCTCGGCGACCGAGCCGACGTTGTGCCCCGGGGACAATTCGGTGGCCGCGCCCGGCTGGAGCGGCAGGCCGCTGTCGGCGGCGAGGCTCTGGCGCGGCCAGAGCGCCAGCTTCAGGCCGGCCTGCAGGTCGAAGAAGGCGACGGCGCCGTTCTCGAACTCCGTGCCGACGATGCCTTTCGTGGCGAAGCCGAGGCCATCGCGGTAAAAGGCGACCGCGCGTTCGAGGTCGTCGACGCCGAGGGTGAGGACGGTGATGCGGGGCTGCATCCCCCGATTGCAGCACACCTTGCTAAGCTGAGCTTCCTTCCCCCGACCAGGGAGCGCCGCATGCCGCCTCGCCTCACCGCCCAGACTTCGACCAGGGACCTGCTGATCCTCTTCGACGCGTACGTCCATGGCGATGTCGACCGGCGCGGCTTCCTGCGGAAGGCGCAGCGCTTCGCCAAGGCGGGCGTGACGAGCGCCGGCCTGCTGGCGGCGCTCAGCCCCAACTTCGCGGCCGGCCAGCAGGTCAGGCCCGACGACGCGCGGCTGCGGACGGAATGGATCACCGTGCCCTCGCCGGCCGGCTACGGCAGCATCCGCGGCTACCGGCCCGCCCCGCGTCGGCGGGCTCCACGCGGCTGCCGATGGTGCTGGTGATCCACGAGAACCGCGGCCTCAATCCCCACATCGAGGACATCACGCGCCGGCTCGCGCTCGACGGCTTCATGGCCTTCGCGCCCGACGCGCTGACGCCGCTGGGCGGCTATCCCGGCGACGAGGACAAGGCCCGCACGGCCTTCGCCACGCTCGACCAGCCCAAGACGCGCGAAGACTTCCTGGCCTCGGCCGCCCGGCTGCGCGCGCGCGCCGACGGCAACGGCAAGATGGGGGCGGTGGGTTTCTGCTACGGCGGCGGCATGGCGCACTGGCTGGCCACGCGCCTGCCCGACCGGACGCCGCCGTGCCGTTCTACGGCAACAGCCCGGCGCCCGAAGAGGCGGCCAAGGTGAAGGCGCCGCTGCTGGTGCACCTCGCCGCGATGGACGAGCGCATCAACGCGGCGTGGCCGGCTTACGAAGCGGCATTGAAGGCGGCCGGCGCCAGGTACACGATGGTGCAGTACCCCGGCACGCAGCACGGCTTCAACAACGACACGACGCCGCGTTACGACGCGGCGGCGGCGAAGCAGGCCCGGGACCGGACGCTGTCCTTCTTCAAGACCACCCTGGCCTGACCGGGCGCGCCGTCAGGCGGCGACCGGCGAGCGGGGCAGCACCAGCCCGTGACGCATCATCACTTCGGCCAGCCGGTTGCGGTCGGGCGGGCCGCCCGCGTTCACCACCTCGGCGGCTTCGCGGAAGTAGTCGGCGCCGATGTCCGGCGTCAGCACGGTGAGCGTGCGCACGGTCTCGGCGAACGGGTTGCTGAAGCCGTGCACCGCGCCGCGCGGCGTGAAGATGGTGTCGCCGGGGCCGAGGTCGCGCACCACGCCGTCGATCACGTGGCGCAGGCGGCCTTCCAGCACGTACAGCACCTCGTCGGAATGCTTGTGGCTGTGGGGCGGCGGCACGTTGGAGGCGGGCGGCAGGATCATCTCGAACATGCCCGGCTGGCGCTCGTGGCTGCCGTCCACCGGTAGCGGATCTCCATCTTGCCGATGCGGATCGGGGCTTCGTCGGCGTAGTAGTTGCGGGTCATGGCGGGTCCTTCCCGGTTCTCTCTGCGTGACAGCTTGGATTCGGTTCGGGGGCTCACTCGCGCAGCACGGCCAGCTTCAGGGGCCGGTCGCCGGCGGCGGCGCGCTCCCAGCCAGCACCTGCGCCGGCGCGGCGGTCCAGCGGGAGCCGTAGAGTTCGGGGCCGTGGCGCAGCATCTGCAGGGCGATGCGCGACGAAGGCGCGTCACCGGCATCGGCCAGCGCGACGAAGCGGTCGTAGGCGGCAGCCCAGCGGCCGCCGCGGTACAGCCGCAGGGCTTCGGCGAAGCGCTTCTGGTCCTCGGCGGAGCGCGGCGCGGCTTCCGCCGGGGCCACTGCGTGGACGACGCCGCCGGCCGACTGCGCGAATCCGGCGCCGCAACCGATGCACATCGCTGCGGCGAGGATGGAGGTCTTGAGCATCATCGGGGTCTCCTGCGGAAGTCACCCGGCCGTCGTCTGGCCGTGGGTGTACTTTCCGGCCGATGGCAGGAGGGGCGTTAACGAGGATGCAAGTCGCCGTTTGCAGAAAATTCTGCAAACCGGGACGGGTCAGCGCGGCGCGGGCGGGTGCAGCAGCGTGACCTGGCGGCGGTCGATGCGGATGGCGCCGTCGTCTTCGAGTTCCCCGAACACGCGCCGCACCATGTCGCGCGAGGCGCCCACGCGGTGCGCGATCTCCTGCTGCGACAGGCGCTCGCCCACCAGCCAGGTGCCGTCGCGCTCCACGGCCAGTCTTCGAGCAGTTCCAGCACCCGCTCGCGCACGCCCTGCAGCGCCAGGCCCTTGATCTTGGACGTGGCGATGCGGTTGCGCCGGATCAGCGTGGTGATCAGGCGCATGGCGAACTCGGGATTGGTCGCGACGGCCTTGTGCAGCGCATCGCGCGGGACCACCGCGCAGGTCACGCGGTCGAGCGTGATGACGGAAGCCGAGCGGGGCCCGCCGTCGAGCGCCATGTCGCCGATGCAGTCGCCGGCGCCGCAGATGTTCAGCACGATCTCGCGGCCTTCGGGATCGGAGGCGAACACCTTCACGCGGCCGCTGAGGATCACGAACGCGGAATCGGCCGCCTCGCCTTCGTTGACGAACACGGTCTGCGGCGGCATGCGGTGCAGCCAGCCCGGCTGGCCAGCATGCGCATCCCCGGGTCGGCCACCCGGGCCAGGTCGGCTTCGGTCATGCCGCAGTTTAGGGCCTGGCGAAGGCGTCCTCCGCTAGCATCCGGCGACCACCCCCGGCAAGTCCGGATTGCAGCACCCCGACGTCCTCCTCCTCGCCGCCTTGCGGGCCACGCCGCGCCGCTACCGCATGCCGCCGCTGCCGGCCGGCCCTGAAGCGGCGCGCGCCGCCGGGCCGGAGACGGCGCTGGCTTTTGCGATCGAAAGCGGCGCGCACCGGCGCCGGCACCCCCGCGGTCGGACAGTTGTTCGCCGACGCGCTCGCGGCGCTGGTGCGCAAGGCGCTGGCGCCCGGCACCGGCGACCCCGCTTTCCGGCGCAGGTGCTGAAGGCGCAGTCGGGCGCCGTGGCCGAGTACGTGCCCCTCGCGGCGCGCGAGGCGGCGGACCAGCGCACGGTGCGCGGCGCGGTCGACGCGCTGGCGCACCCCGGCAAGCTGCGCCACCTGCGCGCGGGGCCGGCGCGCGACGCGCTGGCACGGATGCACGCGCTGGCGAACAGCGCAGCCTGGACGGAGCTGGCAGCCGCCGCGGGAAGCGAACGATGCGCTTCCGCCGGGCGCGCGCGCCGCGTTGCAGCGCCTGCAACGCAGTGCATCGCTGCGCGCCGATGCCGACGTCCAGCGTTACCTGGCGCTCCATGCGCAGCGCGGTCCCCCGGCCGGAAGCGACGCGGCGGCCGCGCACGGCCGGGCATCGGCGCGCGTCGGCAGCGGCGCCGAGCAAGCCACGCTGGACGCCTTCGCGGCCATCGCCTCGCTGCTGCAGGAGCAGGCGCCAGCGGGCACGCGCTATCGCGCCGTCGGCGGCCTGCTCACGCCGCGCGGTTTCCCGGGCGCGGCGGCCAAGGCAAAGGACGAGTGGGACGCGGCGATCGTCCGCGGCGAAGCCGCGGACGGGCCGGTGGACATCGTGCTGCTGGCGGAAGTGAAGGCTTCGGCGGCCGCGGCCGTGCCGGATTTCGGACGGCTGCTGCGCGGGCTGGAGCGGCTGGCGCTGGCCGAGCCGCGGTCGGACTACGCCTTCGCCTGCGCGGGGGCGAACTGCGCATCGCGGGATCATCCCTGCGCCGGCTGCAACCCGTCGGTGCGATGCTGCCGCCGCACGTCGTCTATGGCTGCGCGGCCGACGAGGCGCAGCCCGCGGCGCTGAGCGCGGCCACGCGGGCGGTGCTGCTCGGGGAGCCGGCCACCCTCGCCTTCGCGCAACGCCTGCTCACGGGGATGGCGCCCTCGCCGGAAACGCTGGCGCCGATGTGGGAAGCGCTCACCGTGGCGCCCGCACCTGCGGTCGGCCCTCCACCAGTACCCGACGGCATCGGCGGCGCGGGCCGCCATGTTGCACCCCGACGACCTGCTGGCCGCAGTGCGCGACCGGCTGGCGGCCGATCAGAACGGGGATGGCCGGGCGCCCTGACCCGCGCGCGGCTTCACGGGATCGAAGAGGTCGACCAAACCGGAGGTCGCCCGGCCCGGCGGCGAGGACGCCACCCTGCCGGGGTCTCCGCACCCTCGAACGAGGGCGGCAGCATGAATCCGGCGACGAACAACGCGGCGGAAACGGCGCAGGCGATGGCAACGGTCTTGTTCATGCGCCAGGACTTTGCCCGCGCCCGCCGGCCCATGCACGTGCGGATTCGACGCCGGTTTTGCAGAATATTCTGCAGAACCGGCCGGATGCTGGGATAGTGGCCGCATGGCCGCCCCTGCCTTCCTGAAGTTCTGGGCGCCCGGGCTGGTGGCGCTGGCCGCCTTGCTCGCCACCTGCGCCGAGGCGCCCGCGACCGACCCCGTCAGCGAGCGCCTGCAGGGCACGTGGCTGCGCGAATACGAGGCCACGGGCGTCAAGGCCGCGCGCGTGCTGCGGCTCGACCCGGGCGGCGCCTTCGTCGAGAAGGTGCGCGCGGCCGATGCCGCCGGCCGCGCCGCCGAACAGGTGCACGAAGGCACCGGCTGTACGACGGCACCAACCTCAAGCGCCGCTACACGCTGATGAACGGCGAACCGCCCTCGCGGCTGAACCTGCCGATCGCCACCTTCCAGATCGCCTTCGAGGCGCCGGACGAATTCGTCGGCGTCGACCACATCCACGGCAACCGGGTGCGCTACCGCCGGGTGGCGGCGGGAACGCAGCCCTGAGCGGGGGCACCCCTCTTGACCTTTGCGCGCAGGTGGGGGAGAAAGCAAGGACGGCCATCCGCATGGAGGCCGGGAAGGGGCTGCGATGGGCAAGGCAGAACGCGACCGGCGCCACCAGCCAACCTCGGAACGCATCAACCACGTGCAGCTCGTCGTCGGCAAGGGCGACCGCATGCGCATCGACCACGAGGGCACGCTGCTGGAACGTGCCCGCATGCTGGGCGAGGAGCTCTGCTCGCACCGGGCCACCGAGGCGGGGCTCGCCGCGCTGGACCGGCTGGTGCGCATCGCGGAGGAAAGGCAGTCGCCGCAGGTGCGCGACGTCGCCGACTTCATCGCCGCCGTCTGGAGCAACAAGCCGCTGCCGCTGGCCACGCTGCGCGGGCTGCAGCCGGAAGTGGGCGACGACATGCTGGCGGTGCTCGATGCGTTCCGGCACGCACGCCTGAACCTGGTGGAACAGCTGGAGGGCGGGCCGTTGCGTGTCAAGCGGCTGCTCGCCAGATGGAGCCAGCCCGGGCCTGAGCCTGCCTTCCAAACGATCACTCTCGCGGGGCCCAGCACCGGCGCGGGGATGCGAAGTTTTCCCCCTGGTTGTCCACAGACTTGCACACCGCAGCTGTGGGAATCTCCTTACGCCGGCTAGACCGCACCCTGCCGGCGCAGCGCCTCGATCGCCGCGTCGTCGCGCCCCAGCTGCCGCAGGATGGCGTGGGTGTGCTCACCCACTTCCGGAACGGCGTCCATCCGGTAGTCGAAACTGTTGTTGACACCCGGCGGCAAAAGCGCTTGCAGCGGGCCCGCGGGCGAATCGACCGGCACGAAGCGCTCGCGCGCCCGCAGCTGCGGGTGGTTCCACACTTCGCCCACCGTGTTGACGTGCGCGTTGGCGATCTGCGCTTCCTCGAGCCGCGCGATCACCTGTTCCGCCGTGAGCGCGCCGAACGCTTCGAGGATGAGGGGACGCAGCGCCGCGCGGTTGGCATTGCGCTTCGCGTTGGCGTCGAAGCGCGGGTCGGCCGCCAGCGCCGGCTGCAGCAGCACCTTCTCGCAAAAGAGCTTCCACTCGCGTTCGTTCTGCAGCCCCAGCATCACCGTCTTGCCGTCGCCCGCCTCGAAGGGACCGTACGGATAGATGGTCGCGTGCGCGGCGCCGTTGCGCGGCGGCGGCTCGGCGCCGCCGTAGGCGTAGTACATCGGGAATCCCATCCACTCGCCGAGCGCTTCGAGCATGGAGACGTCGATGTGCGAGCCGCGCCCGGTCTGCTGCCGCTGCAGCAGCGCGGCCAGGATGCCGGTGTGCGCGTACATGCCGGCCGCGATGTCGGCGATGGAGTTGCCGGACTTGCACGGCTCCCCGGGCGTGCCGGTCACCGAGAGGAAGCCCGCCTCGCTCTGGATCAGGAGGTCGTACGCCTTCTTGTCGCGGTAGGGACCGTCGTTGCCGTAGCCGGAAATGTCGCAGACGATAAGGCGCGGATGCGCCTCCGCCAGCGCATCGAACGACAAGCCCATGCGCGCGGCGGCGCCGGGCGCGAGGTTCTGCACCAGCACGTCGGCGCCGGCGACCAGCTCGCGCAGCACCTGCATCGCCTCGGGCTGCTTCAGGTCGAGCGTGACGCTTTCCTTGGAGCGGTTCACCCACACGAAGTGCGACGACAGGCCCTGCGCGCGCTGGTCGTAGCCGCGCGCGAAGTCGCCCGCGCCCGGACGCTCCACCTTGATCACGCGCGCGCCGAGGTCCGCCAGTTGCCGCGTGCAGAACGGCGCGGCAATCGCATGTTCCAGCGACACCACCGTGATGCCATCCAGAGGGCGTCCCATCAGAACGACCTCGGCAGCCCCAGCAGGTGCTCGGCCACGTAGCTGTAGATCAGGTTGGTGGAGATCGGCGCCACCGGTACAGGCGCGTCTCGCGGAACTTGCGCTCCACGTCGTATTCGTGCGCGAAGCCGAAGCCGCCGTGCGTCTGCAGGCAGACATTGGCCGCTTCCCACGAGGCCTTGGCCGCGAGGTACTTCGCCATGTTCGCCTCGCCGCCGCAAGGCAGCTTGGCGTCGAACAGCTGGCACGCCTTGAAGCGCATCAGGTTCGCGGCTTCGGTTTCGATGTAGGCGTCGGCGATGGGGAACTGCACGCCCCGGTTCTGGCCGATGGGGCGGTTGAACACCACGCGTTCGCTGGCGTACTTGCGCGCCTTGTCGACGAACCAGTAGGCGTCGCCGATGCATTCGGCGGCGATCAGCGTGCGCTCGGCGTTCAGCCCGGTGAGGATGTACCTGAAGCCCGGCCCTCCTCCCCGATCAGGTTTTCCGCCGGGATCTCGAGGTTGTCGAAGAACACCTCGTTGGTCTCGTGGTTCACCATGTTCTGGATCGGCCGCACCGTCATGCCGTGGCCGATGGCCTGGTGCAGGTCGACCAGAAGATGCTCATGCCCTCGCTCTTGCGCTTGACGTCCGCCAGCGGCGTCGTGCGCGCCAGCAGGATCATCAGGTCGCTGTGCTGGATGCGGGAGATCCAGACCTTCTGGCCGTTGACGACGTAGCGGTCGCCCTTCTTCACCGCCATCGTCTTCAGCTGCGTGGTGTCGGTGCCCGTCGTGGGTTCCGTCACGGCCATCGACTGCAGGCGCAGCTTGCCGCTGGCGATGCCGGGCAGGTACTTCTGCTTCTGCCCGGGCGAGCCGTGGTGCAGCAGCGTGTTCATGTTGTACATCTGGCCGTGCAGCGCGCCCGCGTTGCCGCCGGAGTAGTTGATCTCTTCCATGATGACGGAGGCTTCGGTCAGGCCGAGGCCGCTGCCGCCGAACTCGGCCGGGATCAGCGCCGCCATCCAGCCGGCCTCGGTCAGCGCGTCGACGAACTTCTCGGGATAGCCGCGGTCGGTGTCGACCTTCTGCCAGTACGCCGAATCGAAACTGCCGCAGAGGTCGCGCAGCGCGTCGCGCATCTCCCGGTGGGCGTCGGGGGTGGGGATCTGGGTTTTCATGGAGCCGCCATCCTGCCCGACGCGCGCACCGCGCACAATCCGCCAGAGCGGAAGCGAGCCTTCGGTCATTCCGAAGGCTGCTTTAATGCCGCCATGGACTTCGACCTCCGGACCTGCGGCTCTTCCATGCGGTGGCGCAGCACGCCAGCATCACCCATGCGGCCGCCGCGCAGCACCTGTCGCTGGCGGCAGCCAGCGCGCGGGTGAAGGCGCTGGAAACACACGCGGGAGTGCCGCTGCTGTACCGCCTGCCGCGCGGCGTGCAGCTCACGCCCGCCGGCGAGGCCTTCCTGCACCACACCCGCGCCATGCTCCGCCAGGCCGAGCAGCTGCGCGCCGAACTGCACGGGTACGGCCGCGGCCTGCGCGGCCACGTGCGGGTGCACGCCAACACCACCGCCGTCACCGACATCCTGCCGGAGGTGCTGCCCGCCTTCCTCAAGGCCAACCCGAAGGTCAACGTGGAACTGCAGGAGAAGCCCAACGCGGAGATCGCGCTGGGCGTGCTGGACGGACGCGCCGACCTCGGCATCGTCGCCGGCCGGGTCGACACGCTGGGGCTGCGCGCGATCCACTTCAGCACCGATCGCCTGGTGCTCGTGGTGCCGAAGGGCCATGCGCTGGCGCGGCGCAAGAGCATCGCCTTCGCCGACACGCTCGACGAGGACCACGTCGGCATGCATCCGGGGAGCACGCTGCAGGACTTCCCGCGAAGGTGACGGCGCGGCTGGGCAAGCCGCTGCGGCTGCGGGTCGAGCTGTCGAGCTTCGACGCGGTGTGCCGCATGATTGGCGCCGGCGTCGGCATCGGCGTGGTGCCCGAGAGCAGCGCCCGCCGCAACCTCCAGCCGATGCAGCTGGTGCAGGTGGAACTGGCCGACGACTGGCGCGTGCGCGAGCGCTACGTGCTGGTCCGCGAAGGCGAAGCCCTGCCGGCGTACGCGCAGGCCCCGGGTCGAGGCGCTGCAGGCCTTCCATGCGCCGGCCGCCATCTCGGGTGACGGGGACCGGCGTCCGAAGAAGCGCTGACCGGTCCGGCCGCGCGCGGCTAGGATGGGACCATGACAGCCCCGCATGCCTCGCCGTCCGCCGGCGGCCCCCGCCGGCCTCAAGGTCCTCGAAATGGGCCAGCTCATCGCCGGCCCGTTCGCCGCCAAGACCCCGGCCGATTTCGGCGCCGACGTCGTCAAGATCGAACCGCCCGGCGCCGGCGACCCGCTGCGCAAGTGGCGCCTGTTGAAGGACGGCACCTCGGTCTGGTGGCAGGTGCAGTCGCGCAACAAGCGTTCGGTGGCGCTCGACCTCAAGGATGCCGAGGCTCAGGAGATCGTGCGCAAGCTGGCCGCCGAATCGGACGTGCTGATCGAGAACTTCCGTCCGGGCGCGATGGAAGGCTGGGGCCTCGGACCCGACGCGCTGCTCGAAGCCAACCCGCGCCTCATCGTGCTGCGCGTCAGCGGCTACGGCCAGACCGGTCCCTACCGCGACCGGCCGGGCTTCGGCGTGGTGGCCGAGGCGATGGGCGGCCTGCGCCACCTGACGGCCGAGCCGGGCCGCGTGCCGGTGCGCGTGGGCATCTCCATCGGCGACACGCTCGCGGCGCTGCACGGCGTGATCGGCATCCTGATGGCGCTGCAGGAACGGCACCGCTCCGGCCGCGGCCAGGTCATCGACGTCGCGCTCTACGAAGCGGTCTTCAACTGCATGGAAAGCCTGCTGCCCGAGTACAGCGCGTTTGGCGCGGTGCGCGGTCCCGCCGGCAGCGCGCTGCCCGGCATCGCGCCGACCAACGCGTACCTCTGCAAGGACGGCGCGTACGCGCTGATCGCGGGCAACGGCGACAGCATCTTCAAGCGGCTGATGGCGACCATCGAGCGACCCGACCTCGCGGCCGATCCCGCGCTGGCGGACAACGCGGGGCGCGTGCTCCGCGTGGACGAACTCGACGCCGCCATCGGCGCCTGACCGCGCAGCGCGGCGTGACGGAAGTGCTGGCCGCGCTCGATGCCGCCGGCGTGCCGGCGGGCCGCATCTACACGATCGCCGACATCGCGGCCGACTCGCACTACCAGGCGCGCGGCATGCTGCAGACGGTGCGCCCGGGCGACGGCAGCGAATTCCGTGCCGGGCATCGTGCCGAAGCTGTCGCGGACGCCCGGTGGCCAGCGGCGCAATGCGCCCGCGCTCGGGCAGGACACGGACGCGGTGCTCGCCGAAGTCGGCCTGACGCCGCAGCAGATCGCCGAACTCAAGCGCCGCGGTGTCGTGGCCGGAGGTGCCGCATGACCCGGATCTTCTTCAACGAGGTGGTGACCCGCGACGGCTTCCAGATGGAGCCGGAGTTCGTCCCCACCGATGCCAAGGTGGCGCTGATCGATGCGCTCTCGGACTGCGGCTACGCCAAGATCGAGGCGACCTCGTTCACCTCGCCCAAGGCGATCCCGATGCTGCGCGACGCCGAGGAGGTGATGGGCCGCATCCGCCGCGTGCCGGGCGTCGAATACGCCGTGCTCGTGCCCAACCTGCGCGGCGCCGAGCGGGCGCTGGAATCGCGCGCCGACGAACTCAACCTCGTGATGTCGGCTTCCGAGACGCACAACCAGGCCAACCTGCGCATGACGCGCGCGCAGAGCTTCGCCGCGCTGGGCGAAGTGATCCGCGTGGTCGGCGGCCGCGCCGCGATCAACGTGTCGATCTCCACCGCTTTCGGCTGCCCGATGGAGGGCGACGTGCCGGCGTCCGAAGTGCTGCAGCTCGCCGAGCGCTTCGCTGGCCTGGGCGTGCGCGGCATCACGGTGTGCGACACCACCGGCATGGCGCACCCGCTGCAGGTGCAATCGCTGTGCGAGGCCGTGCAGCGCCTGCTGCCGCCGCAGGTGCAGCTCACCCTGCACTTCCACAACACGCGCGGCATGGGCCTGGCCAACGTGCTGGCGGCAGTGCAGGCCGGCATCGTGCGCTTCGACGGCTCGCTCGGCGGCCTGGGCGGCTGCCCCTATGCGCCCGGTGCCAGCGGCAACATCGCGAGCGAAGACGCGATCCACATGCTGCAGGCGATGGGCCACGACACGGGCATCGACCTCGACCGCCTGCTGGCGGTGGCCGTGCAGTTGCCCGGCATCGTCGGCCATGCGGTGCCGTCGCAGGTTGCCAAGGCCGGCCCGATCTCGCGGCGCCATGCGGCGCCTCGCCAGCCGGCGTAGGATCGCCGCATGCAAGCCGCCTTCTACACGCGCCGGGTCCTGCCTCCGAGGTCTTCTTTTTCGGCGACCAGCCGATGCCGCAGCCCGGTCCCGGCGAAGTGCGGGTGCGCATCCGCGCTTCCGGCGCGAACCCGTCGGACTGGAAGACGCGCAAGGGCGGCAGCGGCCGCAAGCTCATCGCGCCCCCGGTCATTCCGCACAGCGACGGCGCGGGCGACATCGACGCGGTGGGCGAAGGCGTGCCGGCCAGCCGCATCGGCGAGCGCGTGTGGATCTGGAACGGGCAGTGGAAGCGGGCCTCGGGCACCGCCGCCGAATACATCGCCCTGCCGGCGCAGCAGGCGGTGCCGCTGCCCGCGAACGTTTCCTACGACGAAGGCGCCTGCCTCGGCATCCCCGGCTTCACCGCCTGGCAGGCCATGCGGCTTGCGGCCCTGCAGCCCGGCGACACGGTGCTGGTGCAAGGCGGCGCCGGCTCGGTGGGCCACTATGCCATCCAGCTCGCGAAACTGCGCGGCGCGACGGTGCTGGCGACGGTCAGCAGCGAAGCCAAGGCCGCCCATGCGCGCGCTGCCGGCGCCGACCATGCGATCGACTACCGGCGCGAAGACCTCGGCGCCCGCGTCGCGGAGCTGACCGGTGGGCGCGGCGTCGACTGCATCATCGAGATGGACCTGGCCGCCAACGCGGCCTCGTATCCGAAGCTGCTGCGGCCGCACGGACGCGTCGTGGTCTACGGCATGTCGGGCGCCGAGGCGACGCTGCCCACGATGTGGCTGATGCAGAACAGCATCGGCCTGCAGTTCTTCCTGATCTACGAGATCGCGCAGGCCGACCGCGATGCCGGCGTGCGCGAACTGACGGACCTGCTCGCGGCCGGCAAGCTGAAGCACACCATCGCCCTGCGCCTGCCGCTGGCGGAGATCGCGCGGGCGCACGACCTGGTCGAAGGCGGTACGCTCATGGGGAACGTGGTGCTGGCGCCGTAAGGCCGGCCCCGCAAGCGCAGGAGACCCCTTGGACACCACAACGCCGGCCCGCTGGTATTTCGGCTGGAACATCGTCGCGGCAGCGGCGACCCTCACCCTGCTCTCCGTCGGCATGCGGCTGGGCATCGGCCCGTTCTTCCTGCCGATGGCGCAAGACCTCGGCTTCAGCCGCAGCCTGCTCGCCACCATCATCGCCGTCGGCATGCTGTGCTACGGCCTCGCGATGCCGGTCGCCGGGCTGCTGGTGGCGCGCTACGGCACCCGCTTCGTGCTGCTGCTCGGCACCGCCATCGTCGTCGCCGCCACCGTGTGGACGGCCAACACGCGATCGCCGCTCGGATTCCTGCTGTCGTTCGGCGTGCTGATGTCGGCCGGCCTCGGCTTCACCAGCCCGGTGGCCTTGACGCCGGTGATCAGCCGCTGGTTCACGCGCCAGCGCGGCATGGCGCTGTTCTTCCTGTCCACGGGTTCGATGGCGGGCATGGCGGCGATGACGCCGGTGTTCGCCCGGGCCATCGACCACTGGGGCTGGCGGGCGACGCTGCTCGGCTACGCCGCGGTCTTCACCGTCTTCACCGTGTGCGCGGCACTGTTCGTGGTGCGCGACGACGCCCCGGCCGACACCGACCTGCTGCCGGACGAGATCGCCGCCGAGCGCGCCCGCACCACGCCCGCCGCCCAGAGCCTGCCGCTGGCGGGCGCGCTGCACACCGTGCCTTTCTGGAAGATCTTCGCGGGCCTCTTCGCCTGCGGCTTCAGCATGAACCTGCTGGGCACGCACGGCATGCCGATGCTGATGGACCACGGCTTCGACGCCACCACCAGCTCGCTGGGCATCGGCCTGATCGGTTTCGTGGCGATTTTCGGAACGGTGGTGCTGGGGCGCATGTCCGACCGGCTGCCGCGGCGCAACATCCTCGCCACCATCTACCTGATCCGCGGGCTCGGCTTCTTCGCGCTGGTGCTGGTGGGCACGCACTGGGAGCTGTACATCGCCGCCACCATCGGCGGGCTGGTCTGGGCCGGCAGCATCGCGATGTCGTCGGCCATCCTCGCCGACATCTACGGCGTGCGGCTGGTGGGCGTGCTGTACGGACTGGCCTACCCGGGCCACCGGGTAGGCGGCATGCTCAGCGCGTGGCTGGGAGGCTGGGGCTACGAAACCTTCGGCACCCACTGGGTGGCGTTCGGCAGCGCGGGGGTGCTGCTGCTCGCGGCCGCATTCGTGGCGATGCAATTGCCCAAGCGGGGGTTCCGGTTGATGGCGCCGGCCTGAGCGCACTGGATCCCCGCCTGCGCGGGGATGGCTTTCATGTGCGCTTCGCGCGGATGAAAGTCACTTGTAGAACGCTTCGACCTTTCCCTTCAGCTTCAGCATCAGCGGCTTGCCCTTGCGGTCCGGTCTTGCCGGCCGGGACCATCACCCAGCCTTCGCTGATGCAGTACTCCTCGACGTCCGTGCGCTCCTTGCCGTTGAAGCGGATGCCGACGTCGTGCTGGAAGACTTCGGCGACGTGGTGCGGGCTGCGCGGATCGGCGGAAAGGCGATCGGGAAGAGTCGGTTGCGGCGTGGCTTCGGTCATGGGGCCGTATTGTCGCCGAGGGCCATGCCGCGACATTTCTCACGACATCGCGTGGTAGCTGAGCCGCGACCTCGATGGAGTTGTTGCATTCGTAAGCTAAAGTAACTTTCGACCCGGCCCGACGATGCCGTGGCGAAGGAGACCCATGCCCCGCCTCTCTCTGTCCCTTGCTTCGCTGGTGCTGCTGCTGGCAGCAGCCGCGCCCACCCCGCCAACCCCGCCGCCGCACGCGTGCCGGCGCCCACGGCCGCCGACCGCGAATGGCGGCTCGCCGAGCCGCCGGTGCCCAAGGAAAACGCCGGCAACCCGGCGCGCATCGAACTCGGCAAGGTGCTCTTCTTCGACCCGCGGATTTCCGACAACGGCGCGATGTCGTGCGCCTCGTGCCACGAGCCGCAACTGGGCTGGACCGACGGCCGCAAGACGTCCATGGTCGGCTCCGTGGTGATGGGCCGCGCTTCGCCCACCATCGTCAACCTGGCCTACAACACGCAGTTCACGTGGGACGGACGCAAGAAGGACCCGGAGGAGCACGCCGTCGGGCCGCACCGCCACCTGAGCACGCCCGCCTTCCGGCCGCGGCCACGCGGCTCGCCGCGCTCGCCGGTTACCGTGCGCTGTTCGCCAAGGCCTATCCGGGAGAGCCGATCAACGTCGACACGATCGCCAAGGCGATGGCGGTGTTCCAGCGTTCGGTGATCTCCAACGACTCCGCCTTCGACCGCTGGCTGGCCGGCGACACGCAGGCGCTGACGCCGGAACAGTACCGCGGCTTCAAGGTCTTCAGCGACCCGGCCAAGGGCAACTGCGCCGCCTGCCACAGCGGCGGCAACTTCACCGACAACGGCTTCCACAACGTCGGCCTGAAGACCGCGGACCCGGGCCGCTTCAACATCCGCAAGGTCGCCGCGATGAAGGGCGCCTTCAAGACGCCGACGCTGCGCGACATCGAGCTCACCGCGCCCTACTTCCACAACGGCGCGGCCGAAACCCTGCGCGACGTGGTCGAGTACTACAACCGCGGCGGCGAAGACCGCAGCAACGTCTCTCCCGACATCAAGCCGCTGAACCTGTCGGCGCAGGAGAAGGACGAACTGGTCGCCTTCCTGCGCTCGCTCACCGGCAAGCAGGTGCCGGTGGTGCGCCCCGTGCTGCCGGAATAAGGACCGATGTCCGCCAGCCAAGCCGCTGCGCAGGTACCTGCGCTGGGGCCTTATGCCGCGCCGCGCCCGCAGGGGACGGCGGACGCTTCGGCTCGCGGCGCCGCGCGGCCGCGCAGCGCCGTCGCGCGCTGGAAGCGGCAGCTGTCCGGGTTCGCCGCCGCGGTCACCACGCTGCTGGTGCTGGTGGCGCTGGGCTCGGCGACGGCCATGTGGCACGTGATCGGCGAAGTCGCGCGCGCGGAGGCGCTCGACGAGCCCCGCTCGCGCGCTGCCGCCGAGGCGCGCATCGCCGTGGTGGAAGTGGAGCGCCTGCTGGCGGAGACCATCGCCGAGGAAGAACCGGGCCGCGTGCGCGCGGCCGCCGTTGCGTCCATCGCCGCCGCATCGCGCCTCGAAGACGCGGTCACCGCCTTGCGCACCGCGATGCCGGGAGACGCCAACGCCGCCGAAAAATGGGGCGGCTGGTGGACGCGGTCAAGGCGCCCCGCGTGCAGGTGATCGTGCTTGCCCGCAAGGGCGAACGCGCCGAGGCCGCAGCGGCCCGTGAAGCCATCGCCGAGCCCTTCCGCCGCATCGACGCGGTGTCCACGACCATCCTCGAAGAGCAGTCGGCCCGCCGGCAGCTGGCCAACCTGCAGCGCGCGGCGCTGTTCGAGCGCATGCTGTACGCGCTGCTGCTGGCCGGCGTGCTCGGCACGGGCGCCGGGCTGCTGTTCTACCGGCGGCTGATGCGCCGCTTCGCGCCGGTGGAACAGTTGCTCGAGGAAGTCGCGCACAGCGCCCGCGAGCTGGCGGACGGCGGACACCAGCTCGACGGGCTGAACGCGGAAGTGCAGCGCTCGAACGAGCAGCTGCGCGTGCTGCTGGAGCGCTTCCGGGGCGCCGCGCAAGGCATGGCGCAGGAGGCGCAGGCCTGCCTGCAGGACGTGGCGCAGCTCGGCGCCACCTGCCGCGCGTCGGCCGGCATGTCGCGCGAACACGCGGTGGAAGCCGCGGCGGTGGCCGGACAGATCCACGACACCACGGGGCGGCTGCACGCACTGCTGGAAACCACGCAGGCGCTGCACCACAGCCGCAGCGAGATCGCCCGCTTCGCCGACCAGATCCGGGCGATCTCGATGACCACGCGCCTGCTCTCGCTCAACGCCGCCGTCGAGGCCGCGCGGGCCGGGGCGGCCGGCCGCGGCTTCTCGGTGATCGCGACCTCCGTGCGCAGCCTCTCCGAAGACACGCAGCAAGCGGCGCAGCAGATCCGCCGCGCCAGCGAAGACATCACGCGCCAGCTCGGCGCCACCAGCCGCGCTGCATGCCACGAGCGCGCTGATGGACCAGGGCGCCGGACGCATCGCGGCCCTCGACAGCTCGGCGCGCTCCAACCAGGGCCTGGCCGACGGCATGCACGAGGAGGTGCAGGGCTTCCGCGGCTCCTTCGAACGGCAGGTCGAACGCGTGCGTTCGATGGAGCAGGAGTCGCTGGCCCCGGCGCTCGCCCTCGAAGACGGCGCCCGCCACGCGCGCCTGCTCGACGCCACGTCGGCCTCCCTCGCGCAGACCTCGTCCGCCCTGCTGCAACGCCTTTCCAACCTGCAGGCCTGACCGCCCGCACCACCGGAGTTCACTTCCATGCGCATCCTCGTCACCACCGCCCTCCTCCTTGCCGCCGGCGCCGCGTTCGCGGGCGAGCACGTCGTCAGCCAGAAGGGCAAGTCGTTCCAGCCCGGCAAGCTGGCGGTCAAGCAGGGCGACAGCGTGCGCTTCGTCAACGACGACCCGTTCGCGCACAACGTGTTCTCGCTCTCGGACACCAAGAGCTTCGACCTCGGCTCCTACGGCCGGGGCCTGTCCAAGACCGTGGTGCTGGACAAGCCGGGCACGGTCGAAGTCGAGTGCGCGGTGCACCCCGACATGAAGCTGACCATCGAGGTCAGGAAGTGAGGCTGGGGGCCACCGCCCTCCTGCTGTCGCTGGCCCTGCAGGCGCAGGCGCAACCCGCACCTGCCACCTCCGGGCCGCTGCTGCCGCGCGACGGCGCCGAAGCTGCGCAGTTCCGCGGCAGCCTCGTGTTCTTCAACTACTGCATGACGTGCCACGGTCCCAACGCCGACGGCCGCGGGCGCGCAGCGCGCCTGTACAACCCGCCGCCGGCCGACCTGCGCGCCAGCGACAAGAATGCCACCTACATGCGGCAGATCGTGCGCCTCGGCGGCAAGGCGATGGGGCGTTCGGAGTTCATGCCGCCCCGGGGCGAGGAGCTGACCGACGAACAGGTCACCGACGTCGTCGCGTACCTGCAGTCGATGAGCAACGCGCGCAAGCCCTAGGAGCCTGGGCGGCAGAAGGAGGGACCCGCGTCTTGCTCAGACCGCAAGGTCGATCAGGAAGGGCCCTTCGCGCCCGAAGCTCGCCGCCAGCAAGTCGGCGCACTGCTCCGGGGTCGTCGCGCGCGCGGCCTCCACGCCCATGCCGCCCGCGAGCTTCACCCAGTCGAGGTCGGGCCCGCCCAGGTCCAGCATGCGCATGGCGGTCGGGCCGGGCGTCGCGCCCACGCCCTTGAACTCGCCAATGAGGATGTTGTAGCGGCGGTTGTTCAACAACACCGTCGTCACCGGCAGGCGCTCGCGCGCCTGCGTCCACAGCGACTGCAGCGAGTACATCGCCGAGCCGTCGGCCTGCAGGTTGATCACGCGGCGGCCGCGGCCCGCCAACGCGGCGCCGGTGGCCACCGGCATGCCGTCGCCGATGGCGCCGCCGGCGAGATGCAGCCAGTCGTGCGGCGGCGCGGCGTGCGTGTGGCGGTAGAAGCCGCGGCCATAGGAAACGCTTTCGTCGGAGACGATCGCGTCGTCGGGCATCACGGCGGCGAGCGTCTGCGCGAGCGTTTCGGGCGTGGGCGCGCCCTGCCCGATGCCCGGGCGCGGCCCCGGGTCCGGCATGGCGACCTCCGGCGCGCCGAGCGCGTCCGCCAGCGAGCGCAGCGCGGCCACGCCGTCCTGCTCGGGCCGGGACAGCACGTGCAGTTCGGCGTTCGGCGGGTACTGCGTCGAAGGCTTGCCCGGATAGGCGAAGAAGCCGACCGGCGCCTTCGCGCCCACGAGCACGATGCGCTCGAAGCGCGCCAGCGCCGCGATCGCCTGCTCCGTCACGTACGGGACGCGTTCGAGCTGCAGCCGCCCGCGCCCGCGCGCCACCTGCGCATTGACGTAGTCGGCCATCAGGCTGGCGCCGGTGGCCGCCGCGACGCGCCACGCGAGCGCCTGCCCTTCGGCGCCCACCGCATTGCCCGCGAGCAGCAGCAGCACCGGTCCACCGCCCCGCAGCAGCCGCGCCGCGGTGTCCACCGCATGCGGATCGACGGCGGCCGCGGGCGGCACCGGCAGTGCTTCGGCGACCACGCCGCCCTCGTCCCACGAGGTGTCGGACGGCAGGATCAAGGTCGCGACCTGTCGGGGAAGCTGCGCGCGGCCTGCACCGCCGCCGCGCCGTCCCGGCCGACGTCGGCGGCGTGCGCGCTGGTGCGCACCCACGCCGAGACGCTGCGCGCGAGCGCATCGGTGTCGGCCGTCAGCGGCGCGTCGTACGGCCGGTGGTACGTGGCCTGGTCGCCGACGATGTTGACGATGCCGCTGCGCGCGCGCCGCGCGTTGTGCAGGTTGGCGAGCCCGTTCGCCAGCCCGGGGCCGCAGTGCAGCAGCGTGCAGGCGGGCTTGCCCGCGATGCGCCAGTAGCCGTCGGCCATGCCGGTGACCACGTTCTCCTGCAGTCCCAGCACGCAGCGCATGCGCGTGCTTTCGTCGAGCGCGGCGACGAAGTGCATCTCGCTGGTGCCGGGGTTGGCGAAGCACGTGTCCACGCCGGACGCGAGCAGGGTTTCGACGAGGCTGCGGGCTCCATTCATGGCGCCGATTATCCCGGGCGCGGCGGCCGCCTACAGCCGTGCCGGCGGCACGGCGGCCCTAAGGTCGCCCTCCATGCAACCCGACCGCGACCCCGCCGCCTTGCTGGCCGACCTGATCGAACGCTTTCGCCACCTGCGCGAGGGCAAGGACACCGAGTACCTGCCGGAGTTTCCCGCGACCGATCCCGACACCTTCGCCATCGCGATGGCGACCGTCGACGGCAAGGTCTTCGCAGCCGGCGACGACGGCCACCTGATGACGCTGCAGTCGATGTCCAAGCCCTTCATCTACGGCCTGGCGCTCGACCGGCTCGGGCGCGAGGCGGTGCACCGCAAGGTGAGCGTGGAGCCCACCGGCGAGGCGTTCAACTCGATCATCGAGCTGGAAGAGGACCACCTGCCGTACAACCCGATGATCAATTCGGGCGCAATCGCGATGTCGGCACTGCTGCACCACGCCGACCCGGATGCCGCGGCCGGCCAGATCATGGAGATGTTCAGCGCGTACCTCGGGCGGAGGGCGGAGATGCACCCGGCGGCCGACCCGGCGCAACTGGGGGCGGGCACCGCAACCAGGCCATCGCCCACCTGCTGCGGCACTTCGAGGTGATCGGGGATGATATCGACGGCGCGCTGCGGCTCTACGGACGGCAGTGCGTGGTGGGGGTGTCGACGCGCGACCTCGCGCTGATGGCGGCCACGCTGGCCAACGCCGGCCGGCATCCGGTGACGGGCACGCAGGCCGTGAAGCGCGAACACCTGCGCGACATCCTCACGCTGATGTTCACCTGCGGGATGTACGACTCGTCGGGTTCGTGGGCCTACACCGTCGGGCTGCCCGCCAAGAGCGGCGTCAGCGGCGGGATCCTCGCGGTGGTGCCGGGGCGGATGGGGCTCGCGGTCTACTCGCCGCGGCTGGACGACCACGGCCACAGCGTGCGGGGCGTCGAGGTCTTCAAGGAATGGTCAGCCGCCCGGGGGCTGAGCATCTTCGGTGTTGGTGCCCGGGAGAGGACTCGAACCTCCACGGAGTTACCCGCTAGTACCTGAAACTAGTGCGTCTACCAATTCCGCCACCCGGGCATCTCAGGAAGGGCGGGATTGTACAGTGTCCGTGCGCGGTTTCCGGCAGCCCGGCCGCGCGCGCGGCGGAAGCGGCGTGTTCCGACACCGCCGCCGGCCGGCCGTGGGCATGATGAGGGCCACCGACAACGACAAAGGAAGCACATGCAGGTCGACATCTACCGCCGTCCGGAAGCGGACAACAAGGTTTCCTACCTCCTCGTGCCGCACGGACAGGAGATCCCGCAGGAAGCCACCAACACCGACTGGGCGCTGCGCAAGCAGGACGTGCACATCGACGAGACGTCCGCGCACCTCGACTCGTACGAGATCGACAACCCGTCGGGCCAGATCGCCGAGAAGGGCTACGCCATCACGGGCGTGACGCACCAGTGCCGGTGGGCAACGGCCAGATTCCCTGAGCGTGTCGGACAAGGCCGCGTGAACGCGGCCGAGCCAGAACTCCGCCGTCCTGCCGGGTCCAACAGGCATGACCCTCTGGCTTTTCTTCGGAATCCTCGCCGCCCTCACGGGCCTTGCATTCATCGTCCGGGGCGTGACGCGGGCCACGCAGCGCGTGCCCGCGCGCCACCCATACCGACGAGACTTCGACGACGACCGCCGCTAGCCCGAGATCGGGCTGCGGAACAGCTTCAGCGAACGCGCCAGAGCTGCGTGGCCTGCCGCACGCGAGCGTCTCCGCGGCGCCATCGTCGGCCGTGTCGATCAGCAATTCCCATTGATCGCAGCCGGCCACGTCCGGCAGTTGGAACTCCGTCTTCGTGCGACGAGGACAGGATCAGCACGAGGTGGTCGTCCTGCAGCCGGCGCCCGAGTTCATCGGTTTCCTTCAAGCCGTTGCCGGCCGGGAACAGCCCGAGCGACTGCGTGTGCGGGTTCTGCCAGTCCTCGTCGGTCATGGGTTCGCCGTCATGGCGGAACCACATCAGGTCGTGGATGTCGGTGCCGCGGATCGGCCGCCCGGAGAAGAACTTCTGCCGGTGCAGCGCCGGGTGCTCGCGCCGGATGCGGATCAGGCGCACGGTGTACGCCAGCAGCGCCTCGTCGCGGCCGACCCAGTCGTACCAGCTGATGGCGTTGTCCTGGCAGTAGGCGTTGTTGTTGCCCTGCTGCGAGTTGCCGAACTCGTCGCCGCCCAGCAGCATCGGCGTGCCCTGCGACAGCAGCAGCGTCGCCGAGGAAGTTGCGCTGCTGCCGCGCGCGCAGCGCATTCACTTCCGCGTCGTCGGTCGGCCCTTCCGCGCCGCAGTTCCGGGAGCGGTTGTCGTTGTGCCCGTCCTGGTTGCCTTCCCGGTTGGCGTCGTTGTGCTTGTCGTTGTAGCTGACCGTGTCGCGCAGCGTGAACCCGTCGTGTGCGGTGACGAAGTTGATGCTGGCCGAAGGCCGTCGGCCGTCGTTCTGGTACAGGTCGCTGGAGCCGGTGAGCCGGTAGCCGAGGTCGCTCGCCAGCCCGCCCTCGCCCTTCCAGAAGGCGCGGATCGAGTCGCGATAGACGCCGTTCCACTCGGCCCACTTCACCGGGAAGTTGCCGACCCGGTAGCCGCCCTCGCCCACGTCCCACGGCTCCGCGATCAGCTTCACCGGCTGATCACCGGGTCCTGGTGGATGATGGTGAAGAAGCCGGAGAGCTGGTCGACCTCGTGCAGCCCGCGCGCCAGCGTGCTCGCCAGTCGAAGCGGAAGCCGTCGACGTGCATCTCCTGCACCCAGTAGCGCAGCGAATCCATGATCAGGTGCAGCGTCTGCGGATGCCGCACGTTGAGCGTGTTCCCGGTGCCGGTGTAGTCGAAGTAATGGCGCGGGCTGTCCGGCACCAGCCGGTAGTAGGTCGGGTTGTCGATGCCCTTGAAGCTGAGGGTCGGGCCCATGTGGTTGCCCTCGGACGTGTGGTTGTAGACCACGTCCAGGATCACCTCCAGCCCCTCGGCGTGCAGCGCCTTGACCATGTCCTTGAACTCGCGCACCGCGCCGACGGAATCGCCCGCGCGATGCGAGGCGCTGTAGCGCAGTTCGGGCGCGAAGAAGTTCAGCGTCGAATAGCCCCAGTAGTTGGTGAGCCCCTTGTCCAGCAGGAACGGGTCGTCGAGGTGCGCGTGCACCGGCATCAGCTCGATGGCCGTGACGCCCGGGTCCTTCAGGTACGAAATCATCGCCGGGTGCGACAGCCCGCGGTAGGTGCCGCGCAGTTCGTCGGGCACGTCGGGGTGCTGCATGGTCAGCCCCTTGACGTGCGTTTCGTAGATCACCGTCTGGTGCAGCGGAATGTTCGGCGAGCGGTCGCCGCGCCAGTCGAAGGCCGGATCGACCACGACCGCCAGCGGCACGCCGCGCACGTCGTCCTCGACCTTCGCGTAATCCTCGTGCTCGCCGCCGACCTGGTACGCGAACACGCCGCGCTCGAAGTTCTCCACCCCGTCCAGCGCCTTGGCGTAGGGATCGAGCAGCACCACGTTCGGGTTGAAGCGCAGGCCCCGGGTCGGGCTCGTAAGGGCCGTGCACGCGATAGCCGTAGCGCTGGCCGGGGCGCAGCAGCGGCACGTAGCCGTGCCACACGAAGGCGGTCTGCTCGCGCAGCGGCAACCGCGTCTCGTTGCCGTCGCCGTCGAACAGGCACAGCTCCACGCGCGTCGCGTTCTCGGAATACAGCGCGAAGTTGACGCCATCGCCGTCCCGTGGTCGCGCCCGGGGGGGCTGGCTGGCCGGGCCGCACGGGCGGCAGGTCCTGCTGGTTCTCCATCTCGGGGCCTTTGTCGTTATTTCAGGAAAGGCGGGCCCGCCACGCGGGTCCCCGCGGGGATGCCCCGCTCGGCGAACCAGCCCCGGTTGACCTCGAGCACCCAGCGCACCGGGTGCTCCGAGCTGCAGCCGTCCAGCGCATGGGGGTCCATGTCGTCGATCTTGACGATCGTGCCGTCCTCGTCGATGAAGGCGATCGACAGCGGCAGCGGCGTGTCCTTCATCCAGAACTTCTGCACCGCGCACTCGTCGCACATGAACAGCATGCCTTCGTCGTCGGGCATGTCGCGCCGGAACATGAGGCCCAGCGACCTCTCCTCGGGCGTGCGGGCGACATGGGCATAGATCTCGTGCTCGCCCGCAAGCAGCTGCACGCGCGGCAGGTTCATGTTGCTCATCGGACTTCGCGCTCCACGCCCCGGGTCGACCTTGTTGCCGCGCCGGTTCGACTGGATCACGTCGTGCACGAAACGCAGCTTGTGCAGCGCGCCGCTGGTCAGCGCGAAGGGATAGGCGTCCTCCTGGCCCCAGGCTGCGGTTCAGGCTGTTCACCAGCAGCGTGATCGGCACCCACTGGTCGACCAGCTCGTCGAAGTTGGGAGCCTTCGACTCGAACGGGTTGACCAGCTCCTCGAGTTCGTCCTCGTCCTCGCCCGGCAGCGTGATCCGGGTGTTGTACGAGGCCGCCGTTTCCAGCAGGTCCACCATGTGCAGGTAGTGCGCCCGTTTCGGGCCCAGTCCTCCCGGGGATGCGAGGTGGCGTAGGCGCTGACGTGCGCCTCCTGCCAGTTGGCCGGGTTGCCGCCGGAATCGTAGTGCCGCTGCAGCGCCTCGGTGTAGTCCATGGACTCGTCGCCGAACACCTCGCGGAAGGCATCGACGCGGCCGCCGTCGCGGATCAGCACGTCCCAGTAGTAGTGGCCGATCTCGTGCCGGAAATGGCCCAGCAGCGTGCGGTACGGTTCGTGCAGCGCCACGCGGCGGCGCACCCGCTCCTCGTCATCGGCCTCCGCGACGTTGATGGTGATCAGGCCGTCGGCGTGCCCGGTGAGCACCGGCGCGCCGGGCTGGTCCTCGAGGAACTCGAACACCAGCGATTCGTGGTCGCCCGGCTGCGGCTCGGGCGAGATCAGGCCCAGCTTGGCCAGCGTGTAGTAGCAGCGCCGCTTGGCCACCTCGATGCGGTACCAGCGCGTCTGGTTCTCGGGCCGCGAGAGGTCGGGCAGGATGCGCGTGAGCCGGCAGGCCACGCAGTAAGGATTCTCGTCGTCGTTGGGCACCGCGAAATTGCAGGCCTGGTAATCCGTGTGGTTCTTGCACAGGCGGTAGGGGCGCGGGGCCTTGCGGCGGCGGCCGCGGGCGACCGTCTGCCACAGGCCGTCGGCGCCCTGCACCGGCTCGATGGCGGCCATGGTCATCCGGTCCGGCAGGAAGGCCAGCTGGCTTTTGCAGGAGAGGCATTCGACGTTCTCGAAGAACAACGCCTGTCCGCATTTCTGGCAGCGAAATGTTTTCATCCTGCTATCGTCGCGCTTCGCGCTGTTCCAGTTCGTAGGACGACACCGGCAGCCCCCGGTCGACTTGCCGCAGAATCGCGCCTGCCCGTCCCAACGTACCGAGCCAGACCTTGACTGCCTCCCCACCCGCCGCCGCGCCGCCTTCCGCCTTCGTCGAAATCGACTGGGCCGGCCGGCGGGTCCGCATCGAGCACCAATGGGTGGGCAGCGGCGACCGCCGCGCGCCGCTGCTGGTCTTCCTGCACGAGGGGCTGGGCTCGGTCGCGATGTGGCGCGACTTCCCGGCCCGCCTGTGCGAGGCCCCGGCGCGACCGGCTTGGTGTACTCGCGCCCCGGCTACGGCCGCTCGACGCCCCGCGCGCCGGGCGAGGAATGGGCGCCCGATTTCATGCACCGGCAGGCCGACGAGGTGCTGCCCGCCCTGCTGCGCGAACTGGGCGTCGATCCGGCGCGCGAGGAACTCTGGCTTTTCGGGCACAGCGATGGTGCATCGATCGCCCTCCTTTATGCAGCGCACCACCCGGGCAAGCTGCAGGGCGCGATCGTGCTGGCGCCGCACATCCTGGTCGAGGACGTCTCGATCACCAGCATCGCCGCCGCGCGCGCCGCCTGGCGCGACACCGACCTGCGCCAGCGGCTGGCGCGCTACCACGACGACCCCGAGTCGGCCTTCGGCGGCTGGAACGGCGCCGGCTGGCGCCCGCCTTCCGCGGCTGGTCGATCGAAGGCGAGATCGAGGCGATCCGCTGCCCGCTGCTCGCGGTGCAGGGGCTCGACGACGAATACGGCACGCTCGAACAGGTGCGCGGCATCGCGCGCCGTGTCCCGGGGACCGAATTGCTGGAGTTGGCGGCGTGCGGCCACTCGCCGCACCGCGACCAGCCGCAGCAGGTCATCGAGCGCGTCGCCGGCTTCGTCCGCAAGAACCGCCGCGGTCGCTGATGCCGGCCCCCGAACCGGCGTCCGCGGCGCTCCAGCCGGGGACGCGCGCCGCCATCACCCTCCTTGCGCTGGCCGCCTTCTTCAGCGGCGCCGCGCTGCGCATCTGCGACGGCCTGATCCCGCGGCTGGCCAACGACTTCGGCGTGACGACCGGCCGTGCCGGGCGCGTGGTCATCAGCTTTTCGATCGCCTACGGCCTCGCCCAGCTCGCGTTCGGCCCGCTCGGCGACCGCTACGGCAAGGCGCGGCTGGTGTGCGTGGCGCTCTTCGGCTGCGCGGCGGGCTCGCTCGCCTGCGCCTTCGCACCGGGCTTCGATGCGCTGGTGGCGCTGCGCGTCATCTGGGGCGTGGCCGCGGCCGGCGTGATCCCGCTGGCCCTCGCACGGGTCGGCGACTCCGTCGCCTACGAGCAGCGGCAGGTGACGCTGGCGCGCCTCCTGATGGGGACGCTGTCCGGGATGATGGCCGGCCAGCTCGCGGGCGGCCTCTTCGCCGACGCGGCCGCGGGATGGCGCGGCGCTTTCCCCCCGTGTGCGCGGGCTACCCGGCGATCGCCCTGCTGCTGTTGCTGCGCTTGCGGCACATCCCGGCGGCGCCGCCGAACGCCGGCTCCGGGCGCTTCGCGCTCGTCACGCAGCTCGGCGTGGTGCTGCGCGAACCCCGGGCGCGGATCGTCCTGGCCTCGGCGCTCGCCGAGGGCGTCTTCCTGCTCGGGCCCATGGCCTTCGTGCCCGCGATCCTGCACCAGCGCTTCGATGTCCCGGTGTCCACGGCCACGGCGCTGATCGCGCTGTTCGCCGTCGGCGGGCTGCTCTACACCATGACGGCGCGCCACATCGTGCGCCGGCTCGGCGAGCGCCGCATGGTGCTGGCGGGTGGGGCGCTGATGGGGATCGGCTTCGCCGGCTGGTTCGCCACACCGGTCGCCCGGGTGGCGGGGCCGATCGCGTTGCTCGTCGGCTTCGGCACCTACCTGTACCACAACACCCTGCAGACGAACGCCACGCAGATGGCGCCGTCGGTGCGCGGCACCTCGGTGGCGCTGTTCGCCTTCTGCCTGTTCTTCGGCCAGGCGATCGGCGTCTCGCTCGCCGGCTGGGCATTCGACCGCTTCGGCGACACCCCGCTGCTGCTGGTGCCCGCCCTCGGCCTGCCCGTGGCCGGGTGGGCCTTCGCGCGGGCGCTGGCCCATCGCGCCCGGTCGAGCTTGTGATACGACAAGGTCGGACCCAGCCTACCCCCGGCTCGGCCATTCGCTGTCCGCCGCACGCCGTGCGTTCCGTCACGACCCGCCCCTGCCATGGCCGAGCATCCGGCTTCAACACCGGAGTCGCAGGAATGCAGCAGGAAGACCCGTTCGCCGTCGACCCCACCGGCATCGCCGGGCTCGATGACATCCTCAAGGGAGGCCTGCCGCGCGGCCAGCTGTACCTGCTGGAGGGCGCGTCGGGCGCCGGCAAGACCACCCCGGGCCTGCAGTTCCTGATGGAAGGCGTGCGGCGCGGCGAGACGGCGCTGTGGTGCACCCCGGCCGAGACCGAATCGCAATTGCGCAGCACCGCGCGCACGCACGGCTGGGACCTGCACGGCGTGCACATCGCGAACGTCGCGGACGTCGGCGGCGAAGGCCAGCCGACGGCGAGTACTCCTTCTTCTCCCCGGCGACGTCGAACTGCACGACGTCACGCAGTCCATCTTCGACGTGGCCGACCGCATCAAGCCGCGGCGCGTGGTGTTCGACCCGTTCTCCGACGTCAAGCTGCTGGCGCGCGACCCGCTGCGCTACCGGCGCCAGCTGCTGCAGCTGCGCGAGCACTTCGCGCGGCTCGGCGCCACCGTGCTGCTGATCCGGAGCACGGCCTCGACCTGCCCAGCGACCCGGCCGGCGAAGGCGTCGTGCACGGGATCATCGGGCTGTACCAGAACGCGCCCGACTACGGCAAGCCGCGGCGCCGGCTGCGCGTGCACAAGCTGCGCGGCGTCGACTACCGCGAAGGCTTCCACGACGTCAGCATCAAGACGGGCGGGCTCGTCGTCTACCCGCGCCTGTCGGCCGCCGAACACGCGCTGCCCGAATCGCGCGAGGAGATCACCAGCGGCGTGGCGGGCCTCGACAGGATGCTGGGCGGCGGCCTGCACCGCGGCTCCAGCCTGCTGGTGATGGGCCCTTCGGGTGCCGGCAAGAGCACCATGTGCACGCAGTTCGCGGTGGCGAGCGCCGAGCGCGGCGAACGCGCCGTGATCTACCTGTTCGACGAGACCCTGCGCGCCTTCCAGGCCCGCGCCGAGGGGCTGCAGATGCCGCTGGCGCGCCACATGCGCGACGGGCTGGTCGACATCGTGCAGGTCAACCCGGCCGAATTCTCGCCCGGCGAATTCACGCACATGGTCCGCGCCGACGTCGAGGGCGGCAACGCGCGGCTGGTCGCGATCGACTCCCTCAACGGCTACCTCTCCGGCATGCCCGACGAGACCCATCTCGCAATGCACATGCACGAGTTGCTGACGTACCGGCGCTGCGCAACGTGGTCACGCTGCTCACGATGAACCAGCAGGGGCTGCTCGGCGAAACGCAAAGCATGCCGGCCGACGTGAGCTACCTCGCCGACGCCGCGATCCTGCTGCGCTACTTCGAGGCGACCGGCGCGGTGCGGCGCGCGGCGTCGGTGGTCAAGCGCCGCTGCGGGCCGCACGAGGTGCTGATCCGCGAGCTGACCATCGCGCCGACCGGGCTGCAGGTCGGCGACGCGCTGCAGGAATTCCGGGGCGTGCTCACCGGACAGCCGGAGGCACTGGACGCGTGATGGCGGTGGTGGCTGCCGCTCCGGGCGAAGCGCCCTCCTCGACCGTCTACGTGCTGGCCCCCGGCCGCGACGGGGAGCTGAGTTGCCGCGTGCTGACGCAGGCGGGCCGGCAGTGCGAGCGCTGCCGCGACGAAGCCGACCTGCGCGCGCGGCTCGAAGCGGACGAGGACGCCGGCGCGGTGCTGCTCGCCGAGGAAGCACTGTCGCCGACGCTGGTGGCCTGGCTGCGCGAGCACGCCCCGGCCCAGCCCGCCTGGTCGGACCTGCCGCTGATCGTGGTGGCGCAGCACGCGCACCGCTCGCCCGACCCCGCCCGGCTGGCGACGCTGGGCAACGTGACCGTGCTGACGCGCCCCATGGCCATGGGCGACCCGGTTTCCGCGGTCAACAGCGCCCTGCGCGCGCGGGGCCGCCAGTTCCGTGCGGCTGCTGCTGCGCCAGCAGGCCGAGGAGGCGCGCCGCAAGGACGACTTCCCCGGCGATGCTGGCCCACGAACTGCGCAACCCGCTGGCGCCGGTGCGCTACGCCGCCCATGCGCTGCGCGCGCAGGCCGGCTCGCCGCGCGTGGCGCAGCTGACGGACGTGGTCGAGCGGCAGGTCGCGCACATGGGCAACATCATCGCGCGGCTGCTCGATGTCTCGCGCCTCACGCGCGGCAGCATCGTGCTGGAACGCGAGCCGCTCGACTTCGCCGAGCTGGTGCGCGGCTGCGTGCTGGCGCACGAGGCCGCGGCCGCGCAGCGCGGCATCCGGCTGGCGTGCGACGCCGCGGCGCCGGCCTGGGGTCGACGGCGACGCCACGCGGCTGCGCCAGGCCGTGGAAAACCTCGTCGACAACGCCATCAAGTTCTCGCCCGACCAGGGCGTGGTGCGCCTCGCGCTCACCGCCGCGGACGGAGAGGTGGTGCTGGCCGTGACCGACGAGGGCGACGGCATCGCGGCAGCCGACCTTCCCTTCGTGTTCCAGCCCTTCGTGCAGGCCGACCGCTCGCTGGAGCGGGCGCGGGGCGGCCTCGGGCTGGGACTGGCGATGGTCAAGGGGGTGACCGAATTGCACGGCGGACGCGTCGAGGCCCGCTCCGACGGCCCGGGCCGCGGCAGCCGTTTCCGCCTGACGCTGCCGCTGGCCGAACGCGGCGCGCCCGAGGCGCAGCCGGCCGAAGCGCCCGCGAACACCGGCGGCCTGCGCGTGCTGCTTGCCGAAGACAACGTGGATGCGGCCGAGACGCTGAAGATGCTGCTGGAGCTGGCCGGCTACGAAGTGGCCCCGGCGCACTCGGGCCCCGACGCGGTGGCGGCGGCGCGCAACCAGCGCCCCGACGTCCTGCTGTGCGACATCGGCCTGCCCGGCATGAGCGGCTACGAGGTGGCGCGCACGCTGCGGGCCGACCCCGCTTTCGCCGGCACCTTGCTGGTGGCCGTCACCGGCTACGGCACGGAGCAGGACCGCCCGGCGGCGCGCGCCGCCGGCTTCGACCGGCACTTCGCCAAGCCGGTGGATCCGGACGAGATGTTCTCCGCGCTGCAGCAACTGGGGACGAGCCCGGATTCCGGCTGACCCGCCGCGCAAAGTCGCGTACGCTCCGTCTTGAAAGAAGGCGGACACCATGGACCTCGAACTGACAGGCCGGCACGTGCTGGTCACCGGCGGCAGCCGGGGCATCGGGCTGGCCTGCGCCCGAGCATTCCTGCGCGAAGGCGCGCGCGTGTCGCTCGTGGGCCGCAGCCGGGAGAACATGGACCAGGCGCTGGCGGCCTTGCAAGGCGAGGGATTCGCCGCCGCCGGTTTCTGCGCCGACCGGCCGACGCCGCCGCCGCCCTGCGGGTGGTGAACGAGGCGGAAGCCGCCGGCGGGCCGATCGACATCCTGGTCAATTCGGCCGGCGCCGCCCGCCGCACGCCCTTCGCCGAACTGCAGCCGCAAGCGTGGCACGACGCCATGCAGGCCAAGTTCTTCACCTACGTCCACGTGATGGACCCGCTGGTCAAGCGCATGGGCGCGCGCGGCGCGGGCTCGATCGTCAACGTGGTCGGCATGGGTGGCAAGGTGGCCTCGCCGACGCACTGGCCGGCGGCGCGGCGAACGCCGCGTTGATGCTCGCCAGCGCCGGCCTGGCCGCCGCCGGGGGCCGCAGGGCGTGCGCGTCAATGCCGTCAATCCGGCGCTGACGATGACCGAACGCCTGGCCGAAGGGCTGGCCGCCGATGCGCGCCTGCGCAACACGACCCCGGACGAGGTGCTGCGCCAGGCGCAGGCGAAGATGCCGCTGGGCCGCCTGGCGAGCGCGGAGGAGATCGCCGCCGCCGTCGTGTTCCTCGCCTCACCGAAGGCCAGCTACATCTCGGGCGCGGTGCTCTCCATGGACGGCGCCGCCACTCCCATGGTGGTGTAGGCGACGTATGCGCCTTCCCCGCGGCCGCTGACTTCGCCGAGACCGCGCCCGCCATCCAGCTGCAGCAGCTGCAGGAGGGCTCCAACCGGTGGCGCCACATCTTCACGGCCGCCATGGTGGTGATGGCCTTGCTGGTCTGGGCCGCCTTCGTCGAACACACGACGCATGAGCGCAGGCTGGCCCCGGAGACGGTCGCGCAGCGCGACGCCAACCTGGCGACCGCCGTGGACCACTACGCCGTGCGGGTGTTCCGCAACGCCCGCGCGGTGCACCAGCTGCTGGCGGACGTGTACCGCGCCGAAGGCGAGGCGCGCCTGCTGGAACTGCTGCGCGACCGGCTGCGGGCCAACGACGCCTTCGTCGAACTGGCGGTGTGCACCGCGGACGGCCGGATCCTCAGCAGCATCGACGCCGCCTCCTTCCTCACGGCCGCCGACTGCACGCGCCTGCGGCAGCACGTGCGCCCTTCCACCGAAATCACCGTGGGCCCGCCGGTGCCCACGGGCGGCACCTGCTGGTGCCGCTGGCGATGCCGCTGTCGCAGCCCGGCGGACCGGGACCGCCCGAGATCGCGGTCGCCCTGACGCCGGTGCCCACGCTGCTCGGCGTGATGGCCTCGGCGCGGCTGCGCGATGCCACCACCGTGGTGCTGGTGGGCGACGACGGCATCGTGCGCGCCGCCTGGCGCTCCGGCGGCGGCGCCGTGTCGCAGCAGGAGGCGGCGCAGGCGCTGGCGTTCCTGCGCACCGGCGGCGAGCGGCTGCGCATCGAAGGCGAGGAGCAGCTCGTGTCGCTGCGCGCGCTGCCCACCGAACCTGCAGGTGGTGGTGGCGTCCGCGCGGCGCGACGCGATGACCGCGTTCCACGAGCGCCGCGTGTTCTACCCGGTGGCCTGCGTCGCGATGACCGTGGTGCTGCTCGGCGTGTACCTCGTGCTCGCGCGCCTGCAGGCCGAAAGCACGCGGCGCGCCCAGTCGCTCAGCCGCGCGCGCACGCGGCTGCAGGTGCTCAACCAGCAGCTCGACGCCAAGGTGCAGCACCGCACGCAGCAGCTCGAACAGGCCTACCAGGACTGGAAAGCTTCTCGTACACCATCGCCCATGACGTGCGCGCGCCGCTGGCCGCGATCAGCGGCTTCGCGGGCGAGCTCGAGTCGGTGGTCGCCGCGTCGGGCAGCGAGCGCCACATGCGCTACCCGGCGCGCATCCGCGCCAACGCGAAGCAGATGGACGCGCTCACGCAGCACCTGCTGGAGCTGGGCAAGCTCACCCGCGCGCCCTTGCGGCTGGTGCGGGTCGACCTGAGCGCGATGGCGCAGGAACTGCTGGAGCGGCTGCGCGACGCGGAACCGCAGCGCGACGTGGAAGCCCATGTGCAGGAAGGCTGGCGGCCCGCGCGGATGCCGCGCTGGTGCGCCAGTGCTCGACAACCTCCCGGGCAACGCATGGAAGTTCACGGGCGGCCGCACGCCCGCGCGCATCACCTTCGGCCGGCTCGAGGACGCGCAGGCCGAGGGCTGGCAGACCTTCTTCGTCAGCGACAACGGCGCCGGCTTCGACAGCACCGAGGCGGGCAACCTGTTCCAGCCGTTCCAGCGCATGCACACCGCCACCGAATTTCCGGGCACCGGTGTGGGCTGGCGACGGTGCAGCGCATCCTCGCGCTGCACGGCGGCAAGGTGTGGTGCCAGGCCGGCCGGGCGAAGGCGCGACCTTCTTCTTCACCCTGCGCGAACCGGCCGCCGGCTGAGCCGCGCCAGCGCTGCGCATTCGTTTTCCTACGCGAGCCTTCCGCAGGCTCCCGACGTCGGACGTTTCCTGCAACTGCATGCTCGAACGCATCCCAAGTCAAAAGGAAAAACCCATGAACCGTCCTTCCCTGCTGCTGACCACGGCGATGTCCGCCGCCGCCCTCGGCGCCGCCGGCTGCTCCAGCATGAACTCCTCGATGGGCGCGGGCCCGTCGTCCGCCGCCGAGGTGCGCCTGCCGGCCGCCGACGTGACCTTCGCCACCACCGCCGCCGGCAATGGCATGTACGAAGTGGAAGTCTCGCGCATGGCGGCGGGCAAGGCCACCAACCCGCGCGTCAAGGACTTCGCCAACATGCTGGTGCAGCACCACACCATGGCCAACAACGAACTGCTCGGCATCATGCGCGGCAAGGGCATCACCCCGCCCGCTTCGCTGCCGCCCGACAAGCAGGCCAAGATCGCGCAGCTCTCGCGCCTGTCGGGCGCCGAGTTCGACCGCGAGTACATGCGCATCACCGGCGTGCAGGACCACCAGACCGACATCACGCTGTTCGACAGCGCCTCGCGCACGCTGCAGGACCCGGCGCTGAAGGGCTTCGCGGCCAAGACGCTGCCGGTGCTGCGCCAGCACCTGCAGTCGGCGCAGGGCATCCTGGGGACGCTGGCGGGCTGAGCGCGCTCAGCGCCTGGGCAGGAGCCCGAGTTCGCGCACCGTCTTCTCGAGGCCGCGCGCGAACTCGGCATAGCCTTGTGCGTTGGCGTGGATCGGGTCCGAGCGCAGGGCCGGGTCGTTCAACACGCCGGCCCAGCCGCCCGCATGCAGCGGCACCTTGAGCTCGGTCGCGAGCTCCGCGTACATCGCGTGGTCGCCCAGCGACCGCGCGACGGCGGCCGGGCGTTCGCCTCCGGCACCGCGACCAGCAGCACCTGCGCGCCGGCGGCCGCCGCCTGGCGGCAGATCGCGGCGATGTTCGCGCGGGTCTCGGCAGGCGGCATGCGCCGCAGGAAGTCGTTGCCGCCGATGCTCACCAGCACCAGTGCGGGCGCATGCTGTTCCAGCAGCGCCGGAAGCCGCTGCAGCGCGCCGGCCGAGGTGTCGCCCGGCACGCCGGCATTCACCACGTTCCAGCCCGTGCTTTGCGCCAGCACCGCCGGATAGCTGGCCTCGCGCGCCGCGCCGGTGCCCCGGGTGATGGAATCGCCCAGCGCCAGCACGGTGCTGCCGGCGGCCAGCGGCGCCATCTTCGGCTTGCGGCCGCAGGCGGCCGGGCCGGCCGCGGCGAAGGGGGCGATCAGCAGGGAGCGGCGGCGCAGGGGCATGGCGCGATGGTAATGACACCGGCGCCCCTTGCCCTTGCGCAGCGCAGCCCCATCTGCGCAGGATGACCTCGCTTTCCGTCCTGGACCTCTCCCCCATCGTCGAGGGCTCCGACGCCGCCCAATCCTTCCGCAACAGCCTGTCGCTGGCGCAGCACGCCGAGCGCCTCGGCTACAACCGCTTCTGGCTGGCCGAACACCATGGCATGCCGGGCATCGCCAGCGCCGCCACCGCGGTGCTGATCGGGCACGTCGCCGGCGGCACGAAAACGATCCGCGTCGGCGCCGGCGGCATCATGCTGCCGAACCATTCGCCGCTGGTGATCGCGGAACAGTTCGGCACGCTCGAATCGCTGTACCCGGGCCGCATCGACCTCGGCCTCGGCCGCGCGCCGGGTTCCGACCAGCTCACGGCCCGCGCGCTGCGCCGCAACCTGCAGACCGACCCCGAGGAATTTCCGCGCGACGTCGTCGAGCTGATGGACCTGATGTCCGACCAGCCGCGCCAGCACGTGCGCGCCGTGCCGGGCACGGGGCTGAAGGTGCCGGTGTGGATCCTCGGCTCCAGCCTGTTCGGCGCGCAGCTTGCTGCGATGCTCGGGCTGCCGTATGCGTTCGCCTCGCACTTTGCGCCGCAGCAGATGATGCAGGCCATCGCGCTCTACCGGTCGACCTTCAAGCCGTCGGCGCAACTGGCCGAGCCGTACGTGATGCTCGGGTTCAACGTGTTCGCGGCGGACACCGACGAAGAGGCGGCCGTGCTGGCCACGTCGATGCAGCAGGCCTTCGTCAACCTGCGCAGCGGCCGGCCCAGCAAGCTGAAGCCGCCGATGCCCGGCTACATGAAGCACCTCGGCCCGGCCGAACAGGCGATGCTCGCCGGCGTGCTCTCGTGCACCGCCATCGGTTCACCCGACACGGTGCGCGAGGGGCTGCGCGCGTTCATCGCGCAGACCCGAGCCGACGAGCTGATGGTCACCTCGCAGATGTTCGATCACCAGGCCCGCCTGCGCTCCTACGAGATCACCGCCGGCCTCCTCGGCTGACGCTGCGGGGATCACGTCGAACGTGAAGTCCCCGGCCGAGCTGCAACGCCATCTTCACTTCGCTGTCGCGCGCGATTTGCTGCAGCGGCTCGGCAGCCAGTGCGCCGCACATTCGGCCGGGGCGTCCGGCGCCAGCGGTGCCGCCACCGCCAGCAGCGGCCGGCCACCCGCATCCATCCCGACGCAGACCGCGCGCAAGCGGTCTGCCACCTCCAGCGGCAGGCGCGCCGCGTGGGCCTGCACGGCATCGGGCGTCACCTGCGCCCGCGGCAGGTCGGCCTGGTAGGCGATCGCCTCCGCCAGCGTCTCCTCGTCCAGCCAGCCATTGGCCACCAGCACCTGCCCGAGCAGAGCGCCCTCCGCCGCCTGCTGGCCGAGCGCCTGCTCGAGATGTTCGGGCGCCACCGCCTGCCACGAGCGCAGCAGCTCGCCCGTGCGCTGGCGGTCGCGCGTCCGAGCTGGTCGGCGCTGGGGAAATCGTGCGCCGTCTTGTCCCACACCAGCTTGCGCCCGAGGAGCATCGAAGCGAGATAGAGCCGCCATGCGCGGCCGACCGCGAGGCAGTTGACGAAGTTGCCGATGATCATGCGCGGCGCCGACATCAGGCCGTGCAGCCCGCCGTACAGGCGCGTCGTGAAGTACATGCGGTGCCCGGCGCGAAGCACCGGGAAGCAGGCGTTGATCCACACCAGCGCCATCCACGGGCTGCCGGCGACGAACAGCGCCGGCTTTCCCGCGCCCCACCAGCCCGCCGCGGTGCCGGCGTGCAGCAGGAGGAACTGCAGCGCGAGCGCGTACGCCACGATGCTGATGAACGAGGTGAGCACGCCCTTGCGGTCGTGCAGCAGCAGGTAGCGCTCGGCGAACGAGCGCCCGCCCCGGGGGATCTGGTGCCAGCCCTGCAGGCCGATGCCCAGCACCCAGCGCGACTTCTGGCGGTAGGCGGCGTGGAAGCTGTCGGGGAAGAACTCGCGCACCGCCATCGGCGCCCGGACCTCCACCTCGCGTTCGGCGCCGCGCCAGTCGCGCCGCCGCACGCGGTACGTCACCGGGAAGATGCCGAAGATCGACTGCATGCCCAGCGCCTGCAGCCGCATGCCGACGTCGTAGTCCTCGGTCAGGCTGGAGATGTTGAAGGCGTGGTTGCCTTCGGCGTCGATCAGCGCCAGCAGCGCGCGGCGCGAGAAGCAGGTGCCGACGCCGGCGGAGGGCACCATGCCGGCGATGCTCTCGCGCACCAGCATCTCCTTGCCGTGGCTCTCGGCGAATTCGTCCATGTACGTCCCCGCCACGAGTTCGCCAAGCCGCCGCTCCAGCGAGGCCACCGGCAGCTGGATCATGTCCTTGCGCGGCAGCAGGTAGTTGAAGAAGCGCAGTTCCAGCGGATGCAGCACGTCCTCGCTGTCGTGCAGCACCACGCCGGCGAAGGGCGTGCCGGTCTTCGCTTCGTGCGCGAAGATCGCGTCCACCACGTGGTTCAGGCAATCGGCCTTGCAGGTGGGGCCGGCGTGCGGCACCTCCACGCGCCGCACGCGGCGGTAGCGGCGGCACATGCGTTCCACCTCGTCGATCGTCTCGCGGTCGTTGACATACGTGCCGATGAACACCACGTACTGCTGGTAGTCGAGCACCTGCACCATGTTCTCGACCATCGAGGCGATCACGTCCGACTCTTTCCGGCCGGCACCATGATCGCGATCGGCTGTTCGGCGCGTTCGCGCAACTGCTGCGGCGTGAGCGGCTGCAGCCGGCCGGTGCGTTCCAGCGACCACCAGCGCGCGGCGCGTCGGCACCAGTACCAGGCGTCGATGAACAGGTCGTCGAGCGACGAGAGCAGGATGGCCAGCGCGACGATGGCGGCGGCTGTTTCCGGCTGGCGTGGTAACCCGCGGCGCTGAAGCCCGCGAAGAAGAAAGTGATCGTGTCCGTCATGGTCCCTTTGTGACCAGACGAATCTAGATGTCACGCCATGAGGTATCGGACAGGGGCGCCCGCATCGGCCGGTAGGAATGCTCCTACCGGCGTGAACATCACTCGGCCTTCGCGCCGGAGGCTTGCACGATCTTCGCCCACTTCTCCGTTTCCATCCGGTGCGTGGCCCAGAACTGTTCCGGCGTGCCGGGAATGGGCACGCCACCGAGGTCCGCGAGCTTGGCGCGCATCGTCGGGTCCGCCAGCGCCGCGTTGAATTCTCGATTGAGTCGCGCGATGATGGCCGGCGGCGTGCCCTTGGGCGCGGCCACGCCGAACCACGCGCTGGCTTCGTAGCCCGGCACCGTCTCGGCCACCGCCGGCACATCGGGCATCGCGGGCGAGCGCGCGGCGCTGGTCACGCCGAGCGCGCGGACGCTGCCGCCGCGGATGTGGCCGATGATCGAGGGCATGTTGTCGAACAGCACGTCGACCTGCCCGCCGATCAGGTCGGTGATGGCGGGGCCGGCGCCCTTGTACGGGATGTGCTTCATGCTGACGCCGGCCATCGACTTGAACAGCTCGCCCGAGAGGTGCACCGAGGTGCCCGCGCCCGAGGACGCCATGTTGATCTTGTCCGGGTTCTTCTTGCCGTACTCGATGAACTCGGCGACCGTCTTCGCCGGGAAGTTCTTCGTCACCGTCATGACGTTGGGCACGCGGATGAAGCCGGCGATGGGCGCCATGTCGTTGAGGAAGTTGAACGAAAGGTTGCGGTACAGCGTGGCGTTGATCGCGTTGGCCGGATTCACCAGGGAAGATCGTGTAGCCGTCGGGCGGCGACTTGATCGCCATCTCGGTGCCGATGTTGTTGCCGCCGCCCGGCTTGTTCTCGATGATCACCTGCTGCCCGACGCGCTGCGACAGCCACTGCCCCATCAGGCGCGCCACCAGGTCGGTGGAGCCGCCGGGCGGGTACGCGACGATCCACTTGATCGGCCGGTTGGGGTAGTCGTCGGCCTGCGCCGAAGCCAGGAGGGGGCTGCACAGCAGCAGCAGGGCCGGGACCAGTTTTCGCAGCAGGCGCATCGATGTCTCCGATGTGGAAAGGACATCGCGGACGCTACAGGCTGCCCCGCGGCAGCGTCAATGGGGTTGCCCCCTAGGAGCCTAGGCCTGCGGCACCACGCCCAGCATCGCGCGCGCCACGGATTCCGCCACCTCGATGCCGTCGACGCCCGCCGACATGATCCCGCCCGCGTAACCCGCGCCCTCGCCGGCCGGGTAAAGGCCGCGCACGTTCAGGCTCTGGTGCTGGCGGTTGCGCGTGATGCGCAGCGGCGACGAGGTGCGCGTCTCGACGCCCGTCAGCACCGCGTCCGGCATGGCGAAGCCGGCGATCTGCCGCTCGAAGGCGGGCAGCGCTTCGCGGATCGCGTCGAGCGCGTAGTCGGGCAGGCTGCCGCGGCCTTTCTGCGCCAGGTCGGTCATGCGCACGCCCGGCTTGTACGAAGGCAGCACGCCGCCGAGCGCGGTGCTGCGCTGGCGCTTGACGAAGTCGCCGACCAGCTGGCCCGGCGCGACGTAGCCACCCTCGCCAAGTTCGTAGGCGCGCGACTCCCAGATGCGCTGGAACTTCATGCCGTCGAGCGGGCTGACGGCGCCTTCGGCGAGCCCGTCCTGCCGGTAGTCCCCGGGGTCGATGCCCACGACGATGCCCGCATTGGCGTTGCGCTCGTTGCGCGAGTACTGGCTCATGCCGTTGGTGACCACGCGTTCGGGTTCCGACGTCGCAGCAACCACCGTGCCGCCGGGACACATGCAGAAGCTGTAGACGCTGCGGCCGTTCTTCGCGTGGTGCACCAGCTTGTAGTCGGCGGCGCCCAGGATGGGGTTGCCCGCATTCGGGCCGAAGCGCGCGCGGTCGATCACGCCCTGCGGGTGCTCGATGCGAAAGCCCACCGAGAAAGGCTTGGCTTCCATGAAGACGCCGCGCTCGTGCAGCATCGTGAAGGTGTCGCGCGCGCTGTGGCCGAGGGCCAGCACGACGTGGTCGGCGCGCAATTGCTCGCCCGATGCGAGCGTGACGCCGCGGATCTGCGACGCGTCGCCGTCGGGCTCGATGAGGACGTCCGTCACCTGCTGGCCGAAGCGGATCTCGCCGCCCAGCGCGACGATGTCGGCGCGCATCTTCTCGACCATGCTCACCAGCCGGAAGGTGCCGATGTGCGGCTTGCTGACGAACAGGATCTCGTCGGGCGCGCCGGCCTTCACGAACTCGGCCAGCACCTTGCGCGTGAGGTGGCGCGGATCGCTGATCTGGCTCCACAGCTTGCCGTCGCTGAACGTACCGGCGCCGCCTTCGCCGAACTGCACGTTCGAGGCCGGGTCGAGCACGCCCTGCCGCCACAGGCCCCGTGTGTCCTTGGTGCGCTGGCGCACTTCCTTGCCGCGCTCCAGCACGATCGGGCGCAGGCCCATCTGCGCCAGCAGCAGCGCCGCGAAGATGCCGCACGGGCCGAAGCCGACGACCAGCGGGCGCGGCCGTTGCGCCGCGAAGTAGTCCGCGGGCGCGTGCGCGACGAAACGGTAGCGGGTGTCGGGCGCCGGCTTGACGTGCGGATCGCCCTGCTTCGCGGCCAGCACGGAAGCCTCGTCGCGCAGTTCGCAATCCACCGTGTAGATCAGCAGGATCGCGGACTTGCGGCGGGCGTCGTAGGCGCGCCGGAACACGTCGAACGCCAGCAGGTCGGCGTCGGCGATGCCGAGCCGGGCCACGATCGCGGGACGCAATGCGTCCTCCGCGTGGTCCAGGGGCAGGCGCAGTTCGGTGATCCGGAGCATGTCAGCGGCGCTTCAATGCAAATCGCCGCCCGGGGGCGGCGACGCTCGGGGTGCCTGGGGGCTCAGCCGCCCTTGTGCGGACGCTTGCCCGGGTTCTTCTTGCTGCGGGTGTGCTTGCCGCGCTCCGGGCTGACCTTCTGGCCGTGGCCGGCGGTCTGCGTGACGCCCTTGGGGGCGGGGGCTCGGGGGTGGCGCGGCGGTCCGCTTCCGTGACGATCTTGTTGCCCATGACGGCTCCGTTGGGTGGTGTTTGTTGGGGGACTAACCCTCTATTGGACCACAAGGCGCGGGCGGGGTCCCGCGACGGGGTTTCAGCGGCCCCGCGACAGCCAGTCCAGCACGCCCGCCGCGGCCGTGCGGCCCGTCGCCATGCAGGCCGTCAGCAGGTAGCCGCCGGTGGGCGCCTCCCAGTCCAGCATCTCGCCGGCGCAGAACACGCCGGGCAGCACGGCCAGCATGCCGCGGGCATCGAGCGCGTCGAACCGCACGCCGCCGGCGGTGCTGATCGCCTCGTCGATCGGTCGCGGGCGCGCCAGCCGCAGCGGCAGGGCCTTGATGGCTTGCGCCAGTTGCGCCGGATCGCCGAGTTGTTGCGGGCCGAGCAGCTCGTGCAGCAGCGCCATCTTCAGTCCGTGCAGGCCGAGCCGGCTCTTCAGGTGCGTGGACAGGCTGCGCGGTCCGCGCGGGCGCGAGGTCTCGGCCAGCACTTGCCCGGGCGAATGCTGCGGCAACAGGTCGAGCAGCCAGTGGCCCTCGCCGTCGGCCGCGATGCGGTCGCGCAGGCCGGCGCTGAAGGCGTACACCAGGCTGCCTTCGACACCCGTGTCGGTGACGACGAACTCGCCCTGCTGGTGCTGGCCCTCGAAGCTGGCGGCGACCGGCTTGACCGGCTGGCCGGCGAAGCGCCGGCGCAGGTGCTCGCTCCAGCCGGGCGCGACGTCGAAGCCGCAATTGGACGGCTGCAAGGGCGCGATGGAAACGCCGCGCTCCTGCAGCCACGGCACCCGTGCGCCGTCGGAACCCGGCGCGCTTCCAGCTCGCGCCGCCGAGGGCCAGCACGGTCGCTTCCGTCGGGTGGTCCACGGGGCCGGACGGCGTCTCGAAGCGCAGCGTGCCGTCGCCGTTCCAGCCGGTCCAGCGGTGCCGCGTGTGGACCCGCACGCCCGCCGCGCGCAGGCGGTGCAGCCAGGCGCGCAACAACAGCGGCGCCGCCTTCATGTCCGTGGGGAACACGCGGCCCGAGGTGCCGACGAAGGTTTCGATGCCGAGGCCCGCCGCCCACCCGCGCACGGCGGCCGCATCGAACGCGTCGATCGCGGGCCGCAGGTCGTCGCTGCGGTCGCCGTAGCGCTGCAGGAAGGGAGCGGGCGGCTCCGAGTGCGTGAGATTGAGGCCGCCCCGTCCCGCCAACAGGAACTTGCGCCCCACCGAAGGCATGGCATCGAACAGGTCGACAGCCACGCCGGCTTGCGACAGCACTTCGGCCGCCATCAGCCCGGCTGGGCCGCCACCGATGACCGTCGTGGCTAGCGCCATTTCACGCGCTCCGCCATGGCCATGAACGCGAGCAGCGCCGGGTTCGGGTTGGCCGGGTCGTAGGCCGGCCCAGCGCGTAGCGCAGCGACGCGTTGCCCTTGCGCACCTGCAGGTAGCGCACGCCCTCCATCGCCACCGCCCGCATGGCACGCGGCACCAGCGCGATGCCGAGGCCGCCCGCCACCAGCGCCAGGATGGTCTGCATCTGCGAGGCCGTCTGCGCCAGCCGCGGGATGAAGCCGCAGTCCCGCACGCCGCCATCAGCACGCTTTCGAAGCCGGGGCCGTCCTTGGGCGGGAAGCCGACGAAGGCCTCGTTGGCCGGTCCTTGAGCTGCACGCGCTCGAGGCCGGCCAGCGCATGTTCCGCCGGGACGGCCAGCACCAGTTCCTCGCGCCGGATGGTCTTGACGCGCAGCCCGCGCGCCTCGTCCAGCGGCGGCACCACCAGCCCGAGGTCGACGCTGCCCTGCACCGGGGGCGGCCATCTGCTGCGACGTCGTTTCGCCGGCGAGGATGAGCTTGACGTCGGGATGGTCGCGGCGGAATTCGCGCAGCAGCTGCGGCACGACCGCCAGCCCCGCGCTGGGCACGAACGACAGCCGCAGCGTGCCCAGCTTGCCGCTGGCGGCGCGCTGCGCGATTTCCACCGACAGCTGCGCGTGCGCCAGCGTGCGGCGCGCCTCGTGCAGGAAGGCCTCGCCGGCGGGCGTGAGCCGCACGCCGTGGCGGTTGCGCTCCAGCAGCTGCACGCCGACGTCGGCTTCGAGCCGCTGCACCGCCACGCTCAGCGGCGGCTGCGAAACGTGCAGGCGCTCGGCCGCGCGCCGGAAGCTGCTCTCCTCGGCGATGGCGACGAACTGGCGAAGCTGGCGCAGGTCCATGCCGCGATTGTCGCAGCAGAGGGGGTGGTGATTCGCGCAAGCTATCACCGCGGCAACGCAACGGTATTGGACGGCATCGGCCGCGCACCGCAGCATGGGCCCATCGTCGTCGCAACCGAACGGAGAAAACGCATGCAGGCTTCGCTGCTGGAAGAGATCGCTCCCGTCCCCAACCCGTACCCGATCCGCTTCACCACGCAGTATCCCGAGGTGGACCGGCTGTGCCAGCAGGCGCGAGAGCTCGCCCGGTCGCCGGCGGACATCGACTTCTCGGACCTGCAGGAGGCCGACCTGCCCGAGGAAGTGCGGCAGGCCGGCGCCGAGTGGTGGAGCCTGCGCGCGTGGATGGAACACGGCGCGCTGCCCTATGGCGCCGAGCGGCTGCGCGACGCGATCTTTTCGCACCAGCCGCTGGAGATCAAGCAGCACGTGACGAACTTCATCATGGAGGAGCTGCGCCACCACGATGCGTCGGTGCGCGTGGCGCAGGCGCTGGGCGGCTACCAGACCGAGCCGCGCGCGGACTACTTCCGCGCCGTGATCCCGCGCTTCCACGACGAGCGCGACGAGAAGGCGATGAGCTTCTTCGCCGGGCTGGCCGTCAACACGCTGTTCGAACAGCTCTCGGGCGAGCTGCTGCAGGCGCGCTACGAGAACGCCCGCTACCAGTCGATCCGCACCGCCTGCCAGCTCATCCTGCGCGACGAGGCGCGGCACATCCAGTTCGGCCGCATCATCATGCGGCGCTTCTTCACCGAACTGCCGGCCGAGGAGAAGCGGATGCTGGGCGCCAAGGTGTCGAAGAAGCTGCGCGGCAGCCTGCTCAACGGCGTCTACGCCGTGGTCAACCTGCCGGAGGACGAGCGCCGCCGCGCCGGCCGCAACCGCGCGCTGGCCGCCGAACACGGGCTGGGCGCCACCCATCCCGACCAGGGAAATGGACATCATCCGCCGTGCGCTGGTGCAGATCCGGGAAGACGTCGCGCCGTACGGCGTGGAGATCCCCGAAGTGCCCGAGGTCGACCGCGCCGCGGCGCTCAACTGACATGCAGGAGAAACCGATGACACCCCGCCGTACCCTCCTTGCTGCCCTCGTTGCCGCCGCTGCGCTCGGCGCGCCGGCCCTGCACGCCGACACCGGCCTTCCAAGCCGGTCTCCCGGTAGTGCCCTATCCGCCCGGCGGCTCCGCCGACATCCCGCCCCGCACGATCGGGCAGAAGCTCGGCGAGCGGCTCGGGCAGACGGTGGTCGTCGAGAACAAGGCCGGGGCCGGCACGGCGATCGGCGCCAAGGCCGTGGCATCGGCCGCGCCGGACGGCTACACGCTGCTGCTCGGCACGGTCAGCTCGCAGGCGATCAATCCCGCGATGACCAAGGTGGGCTACGACGCGCTGAAGGACTTCGTCGCCGTCTCGCCCGTGGCCGCCATCCCGTTCGTGCTGGTGGCGCATCCTTCGCTGCCGGCCGCCAACGTGGGCGACGTGCTGGCGATGGCACGCGCGAACCCGGGCAAGGTGGGCTACGCCTCGGCCGGTCCCGGCACCTCGAACCACCTCGCGGGTGAACTGATGGCCAGTTCGGCCAAGGTGCAGTTGATGCACGTGCCGTACAAGGGCAGCGCACCCGCGTTGAACGACGTGCTGGGCGGCCACGTGCCGCTGATGTTCGACCTGCTGGCGACCGCGCTGCCCAACGTGCAGTCGGGCAAGCTCAAGGCGCTGGCGGTCACGTCGCGCCAGCGCACGCCGCTGCTGCCCAACGTGCCCACGGCGCGCGAAAGCGGATTGCAGGACTACGAAGTCACCGCGTGGTTCGGCGTGTTCGCACCCGCGGGCACCCCCGCGCCGGTGGTCGCGCGGCTGAACGCCGACCTGACGGCGGTGCTGCAGGCGCCCGACATGCAGAAGCGGCTGCGCGAACTCGGCGCCGAGCCGGAGAGCGGCCCGGCCGAAGCCTACGGCCGCTACGTGCGCGACGAGGCCGACAAGTGGGGCGCGGTGGTGCGCAAGGCGGGGCTCACGCCATGACGCTGCAAAGGCTCGATCCCTCGACCGTCGCCGCGCCGATCGGCGCGTACAGCCATGCCACCGAAGCCCCGGCCGGCGGCCGCTGGCTGCACGTCTCCGGCCGTCGTCGGCATGCGCCCCGATGGCACCCTTCCCGCAAGCTTCGAAGAGCAGGCGAAAGCTGCGTGGGACAACGTCGCCGCCGTGCTCGCCGCCGCCGGCATGGGCCCGGCCGATTTGGTCAAGCTCACCGTCTTCCTTACCGATCCCGCGCAGGTCGCGGTGCACGCCCCGATCCGCGCACGCTTCCTCGGCGAGGCGAAACCGTCTTCCACCCTGCTCGTCGTCGCCGCGCTGGCGCGCCCGGAGTTCCCGGTGGAAGTCGAAGCCATCGCCTGGCGCGCGTGAGCACCGAAACCCGCGATGCGCTGGCGGCCGTCCAGGCCGCGGTGCGCGCGCTCGGCGCGACCTACAAGCAGGACATCGCCGCCGGCAGCCAGCGCGTGAAGGACCTGTACGCGCCGCTGCTGCGCAGCCAGTCGCGCGAAGGCATCGCCATGACGCGCGACGTTCCCTATGGCGACCATCCCCGCCAGGTGCTGGACGTGTTCCGCCCGAAACACGCGGCCGGCGCCGACGTGGTGGTGTTCGTGCACGGCGGCGCCTTCGTGCGCGGCGCCAAGAGCGGGCCCGAGGGCGTGTACGACAACGTGCTGGCGTGGTTCGCGCGGCAGGGCTTCGTCGGCGTCAACGTCGAATACCGCCTTGCGCCGGAAGCGATGTATCCGGGCGGCGCGCAGGACGTCGGGGCCGCGATGGAGTGGGTGCACGACCACATCGCCGGCCACGGCGGCAACCCGGCGCGCATCCTGCTGATGGGCCATTCCGCCGGCGGCACGCACGTGGCCACCTATGCGATGGACCCGGCCCTGTCGGACTTCACCTGCCGCGCCCGCGCGCTGGTGCTGGCGTCGGCTCGCCTGCGCGCGGACGATTCCGCCCGCAACCCGAACGCCGGCGCGGTGCGCAGCTACTTCGGCGATGACGCGGCGCTGTACGAGGCGCGCTCGCCGGTGACGCACGCCGCCCGCTGCGCGCTGCCGGTGCTGGTGGCGATCGCCGAGCACGACAACCCGCTGCTCGACGTCTACGGCCTGGAGTTCGCCCACCGCATCGCGGCCCGCGACGGCACGGCGCCGCGCGTGGTGCAGTGCGCGGGGCACAACCACATGTCGATCATGGCGCACTTCGGTTCGGGCGAAGACGCGCTGGGCCCGGAGATCCTGCGGTTCTGGGAGGCCTTGCCTTAAGCTCGGGCCATGTCCCGCCTGCCGCTCACCTTCACCGTCCCCGGCGCGGGCGGCGTGTCCGCCCTGCTGGACGGGCCCGGCGCGCCGCAAGCCTGCTGCGTCTTCGCCCACGGCGCGGGCGCCGGCATGGACCACGCCTTCATGGCGGCCATCGCTGAGGGACTGGCGGAGCGCGGCATCGCCGTGCTGCGCTTCCAGTTCCCCTTCATGGAGCAAGGCAGCAAGCGCACCGATCCGCCGAAGGTCGCCCAGGCCGCGGTCCGCGCCGCGGTCGAAGAGGCCGCGCGTCGCGTTCCGGGCGTGAAGCTGTTCGCCGGCGGCAAGTCGTTCGGCGGCCGCATGACATCGCAGGCGCAGGCCGCCGATCCCCTGCCCGGCGTGCGCGGCCTCGCCTTCGTCGGCTTCCCGCTGCACCCGGCCGGCAAGCCTTCGACCGAGCGCGCGAAGCACCTGCACGACGTGCACATCCCCATGCTGTTCCTTCAAGGCACGCGCGATGCGCTCGCCGAAATGGAGCTCGTGCGCGAGACCACCACGGCACTCGGCAAGAAGGCCACCTTGCACGTCGTCGACGGCGCCGACCACGCCTTCCACGTGCTCGTGCGCTCGGGACGCAACGATGCGCAGGTGCGCGAGGAACTGCTGGACACGATGGCGGCGTGGATGGCCGCCGCCTGATCCCCTCTACCAGCCGATCGCCTTGGGCAGCCAGGTCGCGATGGCGGGGAACGAGAACACCAGCACGATGCCGAGCAGTTGCAGACCCACGAAGGGAATCACGCCCCGGTAGATGTGCCGCGTCGTGATCTCCGGCGGCGCCACGCCGCGCAGGAAGAACAGCGCCCAGCCGAACGGCGGCGTAAGGAAGGAGGACTGCAGGTTGACCGTGATCAGCATCGCCAGCCAGACCATGTCGACCCCGGCGGCGGTGAAGATCGGCAGGAACAGCGGCACCGCGATGTAGCTGATCTCGATCCACTCGATGAAGAAGCCCAGCACGAAGATCAGCGCCATCAGGAACCACACCGCGGTGTGGATGCCGCCCGGCAGCAGCGCGAACAGGTCCTCGATCAGCCGCTCGCCCTGCAGCCCGCGGAAGGCCAGGCTGAAGACCTGCGAGCAGATCAGGATGAACAGCACCATGGCCGACGTTCGCATCGTGCTTTGCATCACCTCGCGCAGCACCTGCCAGCTCAGGCGGCGCGCCGCGGCCACCACCACGATCGACCCGAGCGCGCCCATCGACGCGGCCTCGGTGGGGGCCGCGATGCCCGCGATGATCGAACCCAGCACCGCCAGCACCAGCGCCAGCGGCGGCAGCGCCACCTTGAAGACGCGCGCCCAGAGCTGGCGGCGGGGCAGCGCGTCGCGCTCGGCCTTGGGGATGGCCGGCATGGAGTCGGGCCGCAGGAAGCCGTTGAGGAGGATCCACGCGATATAGAGCGCCGCCAGCATCAGCCCCGGCAGAACCGCCGCCGCGAACAGCGTGCCCACCGACAGCTGCATGATGTCGGACAGCAGGATCAGCACCAGGCTCGGCGGGATGATCTGCCCCAGCGTGCCCGACGCGCAGATCGCGCCGCACGAGATCGCGGGGTCGTAGCCGCGCCGCAGCAAGGTGGGCAGCGTCAGCAGGCCGAGCGTGATCACGGTGGCGCCGACGATGCCGGTCGTGGCCCCCATCAGCACGCCCACCACGATGATGCCCAGCGCCATGCCGCCGCGCAGTCCGCCGGCGAGGTGGCCGATCACGTCCAGCAGGTCTTCGGCCAGCCGCGATTTCTCCAGCATCACGCCCATGAAGACGAACAGCGGGATGGCCAGCCACTGGTAGTTGGCCACCACGCCGTAGATGCGCGCCGGCAGCAGCGCGAACAGGCTTTCGCCGAAGCCGAGGAAGCCGAAGCAGAAGCCGCTGGCGGCCAGCGTGATCCCCACCGGCACGCCCAGCATCAGCAAGCCGAAGAACCCGACCAGCAGGCCGATGGCCAGCAGTTCGTTCATGCTCATGCCGCTTGCCCCCCGCGGCGCAGCCGCCGTGCCGCCGCGACGCCCTGCGCCGCCGCCTGCACCGCGAACAGCGCGAAGCCGGCCGGGATCAGCGCCTTGAGCAGCCAGCGGTGCGTGAGCCCGCCGGGGTCGGAAGAGATCTCGCCGATCGCGTACGACTGCGAGACGAAGTTGACCGAGTAGCGGATCACCAGCAGCGCGAACAGCACCGCCAGGATGGCCGAGAACAGGTCCACCGCCGCCCGCCGCGCGCGGAATAGCGGGCGTAGAAGACGTCGACGCGCACGTGTTCGCCCTTCTGCAGCGCGTAGGTCATGCCCACAAGCACCAGCGGCGCCAGCAGGTGCCATTCGAGCTCCTGCGCCCAGACCGAGCCGATGCTGAAGACGTAGCGCAGCAGCACGCCGCCCGCCATCAGCACCACCAGCACCAGCGTCAGCCAGGCCGCGGCCCGGCCGACGCCGTCGACCATGCGGTCGACGAAGCCGTCGCCGCCTTGCACGTCGGGCCCCACCGCGTCAGGCCGTGAGGATCTTGTCGTGGTACGGGCCTTCGCTGAAGGCGGACCAGGCGTCGAACTTCTTCTTGTACGCCATGTACGAGTCGTGCACCTTGCGCGTCAGCGGGTCCTTGGCGGCCGCTTCGGCCAGACCTGGTTGGTGACCTCGCGCAGTTTCTTGAGCACTTCGTCCGGCAGCGGCCGCGCGATGACGCCCTGGTTGCGCACCAGGTCCTCCATCGCCTCGGCATTGGTGCGCTGGCACCAGCCTTCGCTGATCACGTTGCAGGCCGCCGCGGCGTTCTCCACCACCGCCTGCAGGTCCTTGGGCAGCTTGTCCCGTGCGGCCTTGTTGATCAGGAGTTCGGACACGGTCGCCGGCTCGTGCCAGCCGGTCGTGTAGTAGTACTTGGCCGCCTTGTGCAGGCCGAGCTTGCGGTCCCGGAAGGGGCCGACGAATTCGGCGGCGTCGATCACGCCGCGCTCCAGCGCCGGGAAAATCTCGCCGCCGGGCAGCAGCTTGACGTCGACGCCGAGCGCCGCATAGACGCGGCCGGCCAGCCCGGGGATGCGCATCTTCAGGCCCTTGAAGTCGGCGCTGGACTTGATCTCCTTCTTGAACCAGCCCGTCATCTGCACGCCGGTGTTGCCGCAGGGCATGGCGACCATGCCGAAAGGCGCATAGACCTCGTTCCACAGCTGCTGGCCGCCGCCGTCGTACAGCCAGCCGTTGACGCCCGGAAGTTGAGCCCGGAGGGCACCGCGCAGAAGTACTGCGCGGCGAAGGTCTTGCCGGTCCAGAAGTAGCTGTTGGCGTGGTTCATCTCCACGGTGCCCGCACGGACGGCATCGAAGCCTTCCAGCGCCGGGATCAGCTCGCCGGCGCCGAACACCGGATGCGCAGGCGCCCGCCCGACATGGCCTCGATGCGCTTGGCGGGTCGGTCGCGCTGCCCGGGCCTTCCATGTAGAAGGGCGAGCCCTTGCCGTAGGCGCTGGTCATCTTCCAGCTGAAAGTCTGCTGGGCGTGGGCGACCATCGGGAAGGCGAGCGCGCCGGCGGCGGCGGCGGAGCCCCGGGCCAGCAGCTTGCGGCGGGAGGTGGAAGTCATGGCGGCATGTCCTCTTTCGGCGCCAGCAAGGCGCCGGCCCGGGTTGGCATGCAACCACCGTGCCAACGCTCAGCCGGAGGCCGCCGGTGGTCCGCCAGCGCCGCCGGTTCGAGCTGCCAGTGTGCCCGCATCAGAAGCTCGTGCCCACGGTCAGGTACAGGCGCGGCGTCAGCGTCATCACGCTGCTGCTCTGCGCGGCCGCCGGCGGCGTCCGTGTAGCTGCGGCGGCGCTCGTGCCGCGCATCGCCGATGTTGAACACGCCGATGCGCCAATAGCCCCAGCCGCGCACCAGCTGGCCGATGTACAGGTCCAGCATGGCGCGCGCGCTGTCGCGGCCGTCGATGCCGGGCGACGTCGCCAGTCGGCCGGCCCCGTCAGCGACAGCGTGCCGCCGCCGAACAGGCCGCCCGGCCCGCGGCGGATCGGCTTGGCGATGGTGATGCTGGCGGTGTAGCGCGGCTGGCCGGGAATGCGCTCGCCTTCGTTGACGCCGCTGGTCATGCGCGATTGCAGCAGCCCCGCGTTGGCGGCCAGCGTCCAGTCGCGCGGCAGCCCCAGCCACGCGAGCCCGGTCTTGGCATCGAGCTCCAGCCCCCAGACGATCGCGTCGCCGATGTTGACGCGCTGCTCCACCCAGCGGCCGCCGGAAAAGCGCGTGACGGCGGCCACGGTGTCGCTGGTGCGCCGAACGAACAGGTTGATGCCGCCCTGCCCGTCCTGCGGCAGCCGCCGCTCGAACCCGGTGTCGAGCGTCCACGCGGTCTCCGGCCGCAGGGCCGGGTTGCCCCGGTAATCCGGGTTGTTGATGTTGTTGCGGCCCTGCGCGACGATGCTGCGATCGAGCAGGTCCCAGATGCGCGGGTTGCGCGTAATGCGCGCCGCGTTGGCGCGGAACTGCAGGTCGGGCGACAAGGGCGTGCGCAGGTGCAGCGAGGGCTGCAGGAAACTGTCGCGCCGGTCCACCAGCGTCGCCGCGCCGGACCGGCTGCGGATCTGCAGGGTCTCCCCGCGCAGGCCCGCCGTCAGCGTGCTGCCGCTGAAGACCTCCCACTCGTTCTGCCCCCACAGCACATGCCGGTCGAGCACCGCATCGAGGTCGAGCCGGACCGCGCCGTTCTGGTTGCGCACGTCCATCGTGCGGCGCTCGGCCTGCGCGCCCAGCGTCCACAGCAGCGGGCTGCGCGTGCCGGTCAGCTTGGTCGAAAGCGACCACGTCTCTTCCTGCCGGTCGTCGTCGAACGCATAGATCGGCACCGCGGGGCCGGCACCGCCGACGCTGCTGCCGTTGCGCTCGAGGCTCTCGCGCGCGCGGCTCGCCGACAGCGTCGTCTCCAGCTTGCTGCCGCCGAAGCGGTGCGTCCAGTCGGCCGCGCCCTGCGCGTAGCTGCGGTCGTAGGAATGCACTTCGGCGGTGGCGAAAGGCGCCGGCGCCCCGCCGGTGGCGGTGACGGCGCCGGTGGTGTCGTTCTGGCCGTCGATCTGGTTGTTGCTGAAGGTGCCGCGCAGCGCCAGCTGGTCGAGGGGGCCGAGCCGGCCGCTCAGGCGCGGCACCAGCGACAGCTCGTGCCGCCGGAAGCGCGGGCTGGCATCGGTCTCCGTGGTGCCGGTGCTCTCGATCACGGTACGGTGCACCTGCGAGCCGAGGATGTAGCCGGTGCTGGCCAGCGCGACGAAATAGGCCCGGGGGCTGCACCGGCGCCTCGCCCTCCGCCGGCTTCGGCGGCTCGCCGCCGAGCGGCCCGCTGGCCGAGAAGAACGACTGCGGCGCGTTGCGCCCCCACACGTGGTTGTCGGTGACGCGCAGCACCGTCTCGCGCTTGACCGTCGCCTGCCGCAGCAGATGATGTTCAGCGTGCCGCCGGTGGCCCCGGAGAATTCGGCCGTCGGCGCGCGCACGACCTCGATGCGCTCGATCAGCTCGGAGGGAAGCTGGTCGAGCGGAAGCTGCGAGCGGCCGCCGCTCACGCGCTGGCCGTCGACCAGCAGCTGCGTGGCGTTGCGGTCCATGCCGCGCATGCGGATCTCCACGCTGCCGTCGCCCGAGGTGGTGACCACCACGCCGGGCAGTTGCCGCAGCACGTCGGCCACGGAGAAGGCGCCGAGGTTCTCGATGTCCTGCCGGTCGACGACCACGAGCGAACCGGCCGCGAAAAAGCGCTGCTCGATGGAACGCCGTGCCGTCACGGTCATCGGGTCGAGCTGGCGCTCGCTGCCCGCGTCGTCGGGCACCCCCTGCGCGCCCGCGGCGAAAGCCTGTGCCAGCAAGGCCGGCAGCATGATGGATCTGGTCCGCATGTCTTCTCCCCGTGGCCCGCATTGTGTGGCGCGCTTGCCAAAGGCAAGCCAAAGGCCCCCGCGCGAACAGGTGACCTCGGCCCGGCGCGGTGGTCAAATGCGCGCGATGCACATCCTGCTGATCGAAGACGACCTCGACCTCGGGCGGGCGCTGCAGGCCGCCCTGCGGGTGGAGGGCCTGACGAGCGAGTGGCAGCGCCGCGTGGCCGACGCGCCGGGCAGCGTCGACGCCGCGCAATTCGATTGCGTGCTGCTGGACCTGGCGCTGCCCGATGGCAGCGGCTTCGCGCTGCTGGCGCAATGGCGGGCGCAGCAGTGCGCGGTGCCGATCATCGTGATCACCGCGCGCTGCGCCGTCGAAGACCGGCTGGCCGGGCTCGACGGCGGCGCGGACGATTTCGTGATCAAGCCTTTTGCCACCGCCGAACTGGTGGCGCGCATCCGCGCGGTGCTGCGCCGCAGCGCGCGCCAGGCCAGCGAGCGCTGGGTGCTGGGCGAGCTGGTGATCGAGCCGCGCAGCCGGCGGGTGGAACGCGGGCGCGACAAGGTCGACCTCTCGCCGCGCGAGTTCCAGCTGCTGCTGGAGCTCGCGCGCGAACCCGGCACGGTGGTGCCCAAGGGACAGCTCGCGCAGCGGCTGGAGCCCCTCGGCGAGCCGCTGGATTTCAGCGCGCTGGAGGTCCACGTCTCCAACCTGCGCCGCAAGATCGGCACCGCCAGCATCCGCACCGTGCGGGGTGTCGGCTACGCGCTGGAGGGCTGATGCGGCTGCCGCAACCGAGCCTGCAGCTGCGCACCGTGGGGTCGGTGCTGCTGGCTTTCGTGGTCGTGTTCGCCGTGCTGCTCGGTTACCTGTATTGGCAGTACCTGCAGGTCATGGCCAGCAACACGTCGGGGCTGCAGCGCTTCAGCGAGGCCCTGCTGCTGTCGCTGGAGCCGCTGCCCGAGGACCATGCGCGCAGCACGCTGGCGGCCACCGCGCAATGGACCAACGTGCGGCGGCGACAGGTGGGGCGTTTTCCGGGCAGCACCTTGTACGCGCTGCGCACGGCCGATGGCCGCGAGCTGCACGCTTCGGCCGCCTTGCGCGGCGTGCCGCTCGGCACGGGGCCCGGCATGCGCCGGCTGGAGATCGGTGACACGCCCTACCGCGTGTATGAAGTGCATTCGCCGCACTACCGGCTGCAGGTGGTCGAGCCGTGGCGTACCACGGGGCAGTTCCTGCGCGGCAACGCCGGCGAGATCCTGCCTTACCTGCTGGTGGCGTTGCCGTGCGTGCTGGTGCCGGTGTGGCTGTCGGCGCGCAACGGGCTGCGGCCCTTGCAGCAGCTGGCCGACGGCATCGCCCAGCGCAGCCCCGACGACCTGCGCCCGGTCGGCATGCCGGTGCGGCACCGCGAGCTGAAGCCGCTGGCGCAGGCGCTCGACAACCTGTTCGTGCGGCTGCGCGGCAAGATCGAACGCGAGCGGGCCTTCGTGCAGGACGCAGCGCACGAACTGCGGACGCCGCTGGCGGTGGTCAGCGCGCAGGCCGACGTGCTGGCCTTCTCCGCCGACCCGCGCGAACGCGAGGAAGCGCACGCGCAGCTCACGCAGGCCATCGCGCGCGCCTCGCACCGGCGCGGCAACTGCTCGTGCTGGCCTCGCTCGACGACATGCGCGAACCCGCGCTCGCGCGCATCGACGTGGCGCAGGCGGTGCGGCAGCTGCTGGCGCAACTGGCGCCGGTCGCGCTCGCGCGCGGCATGGAGCTTTCGCTGGACGCGCCGGATGCGCTCTGGTGCGAAGTCGACGAGCGTGCGCTGGAGTCGATCGTGGCCAACCTGGTGGACAACGCGGTGCGCTATGGCCGGGCCGGCGGCAGCATCGTGGTGCGGCTGGCGCTCGACGGCGGCGAGCTGCAGCTCGAAGTGCGCGACGACGGCCCCGGCATCGCCGCCGCCGAACAGGGCCGGGTGTTCGAACGCTTCTGGCGCGGCACCGGGCACGACACGCCGGGATCGGGACTGGGCCTGGCGATCGTGCGGCAGGCGGCGCTGCGGATGCAGGGGTCGGCGATGCTGGTGGAAGGCATCGGGGCCGCGGGCGTGGGCTTCGTGGTGCGCGTGCCGCAGCCCGCGTAGTCACTGACTTGCTCCCTCTCCCCTTGGGAGAGGGTTGGGGTGAGGGCAACGGCGCGCGATCGCCACCGCCGCGCGCCCTCACCCCCACCCTCCCGGAGGGAGAGGGAGTAAAGCGGGGTCCTACGGCTGCATCAGCAACTGCATCGTCCGCTGCCCCACCCGCCTTCCCGGCGGCAGGCCCTTCTTCGCGCGTTCCGCTTCGATCGCGTCGCGCGTGTTCCGCCCCATCACTCCGTCCGCGGTGACGAGCACGTGGCCGCGCTGCACCAGCCACTCCTGCAGCGCGCGGATCTCGGCGCGGGCGAGCCCCGGGTCGTCGGTCGGCCACGGCGTGACGATGCCCGGGCCGCCGGCCAGCTTGTTCGCCAGCACCGCTACCTCCATCACGTAGCGCTCGGAATTGTTGTAGCGGAAGATCGTGGTGAAGTTGGTGCTGGCCAGAAGGCGGGGCCGGGCTGGCCCACCGGGAAGAACGGCGCCAGCATCGGGTCGCCGGCCACCTGCAGCGGCCGCGGCGCGCCGCCGCTGCCCACCGCCTGCCACCCGGCGGCGGCCCATTCGGAGGCCTTGCGCGCGCGCTGCGCCATGCGCGTCGACTGCGCGGTGGCGACCGCCTCGGCCTGCTGCGCCGGCGGCACGGTCACTTCGATGTAGACCGGCACCCCGGCCGTCCAGCCGCCGCGGCGCTGCAGGTGGTTGGCGGCCGAGGCGAGCGCGTCGCGTTCGGAGTTGACGACGTCGGCCAGGCCGTCGCCGTCGAAGTCCACCGCCAGCGTCTCGAAGCTGTCCGGCACGAACTGCGTGCGGCCGAAGGCGGCGGCCCAGACCCGACGAAGCTTTCCGGCCGCACCCTGCCATCGCGAATCAGGCGCACGGCCGCATAGGCGCGCTCGCGCGAGGCGCAGGTGCCGTCGGGGCTGGGGCAAGGCCGCAGGCACGCGAGGCTGAGCGCTGCGTCCAGCACCGGGATGCGTCCCGGCGCGGAGCCGAAGTTGGTTTCGATGCCATAGATGCCGACCACGATCTCCTTGGGGACCCCGAAGCGCGCCTCGATGTCGCGCAGGGCGGCGGCCTGGCGCGCCAGCACGTCGCGCCCCTGCGCCACCCGCGCGTCGTCGGTGGTGGCCGCGATGTCGTCCCACCAGAAGGTCGGCTCGCCCGCCTGCACGAGCATGCCCCTGGCGCGACCGGTCTTCGTAGCTGGCCGTGGCGGCGATGCGGAGGAAGTCGTCGCGCGACAGCCGCCGGCCGGCCGTGCCGGTCTGGTCGGCCAGTTGCTGGATGCACGCGTCGAACTCGGGCTTGGCCATCGGCTGGTCGAGCAGCCCGGCCCACGTGAAGGCGGGCAGCGCGAGGACGCAGGCGGCGAACAGCCGCGGCAGGATCTGTCGGGTACGGTCGGACATGCGGCGAGTATTCCGGCCGGGCGCCGGCGGCGCTGTAGGAACCGCGCGCTTCCTGCGCGCCCGTCCCGTGGCCGCCGACAGGCCTGCAGACAACAGCAGCCGCAGTTCGCGGCCGGAAAGCGAGCAGCCGAGGCATGGATTGCGGTTCAAGCCCGCAATGACGGAATCCGGGCCCGGTCCACCAGCAAGACCTGTCATCCCGGCCTCGAGCCGGGATCCGGGACGGCCTGCAACCTATCCCGGCAGCGCGAGCAGCTTCACCAGCGCCGCCAGGTGCCCGTCCTTGAGCTGCTGGGGCTTGACCTCGTCCTCCGCCGCCGTCTCGTCCTCGTGCCCCCGGATGGCGGCGCGCATCTGCTCCTCGCTGTGCCAGACCATGACTTCCTTCTTGGGGCACATGTGGCGCAGCGTGTGGTACCAGTAATAGCCGTCGGCGCCGCCGAACAGCTTGTCGATGGCCGCGAGGTCGTTGCCCTTGACGCGGTGCGCTTGCAGGATGTCGTCGAGGACCTGGTGGGAGAGGATGAACGTCATGGAATCAGTCGCGGTCGGGGCGCGGATTGTACGACCCCGCGCACTCAGGCGGTGCACGCGGCGCCCGGCCGAGCGCCACGCCCAGTTCCTCCAGCATCGCGTCCAGCTCGGCGCTGCTGCCCGCCACGCCCCAGACATAGTTGTCCGGCCGGACGATCGCGGCCACGCCTTCGTGGCGGCGCAGCCAGTGTTCGGCCACGCCGTCCGCCTCCGTCCAGCCCACCGTCCCGAGCGGAACCGTGCGCAGTCCGGGCAGGGCGGTTTCCGGCGCTTGCTGGCCCGGCGCCAGCAAGAGGCGCCAGCCGTTGCCGGCGACACTGTCCAGCAGGCGCCGGCCGCTGCCGTCCTGCAGCCACGGCTGCGGAAACAGGCTGCCGCGTCCCGCATGCGCCTGCGCGGCCAGCAGCCCCGCATCCAGGCGCGGCAGGACGTCCTGCCGCGGGGTGTCCTTCACCACCCCGCCGCAATCGGCAAGCAGCCTGGCATCGCGCCCCGCGCCTTCACCGGGTCGCGTTCGCAGATCACCGCGCCCACCGCCTTGATGCGGCTGGTGAGTTCGCGCACGTGCGCCTTGCGCTCGGCGCCGTAGCTGTCCAGCAAGGCCTCGGCGGCGGCGCCGGCCACGTCGCCCTTCAGCACCGCGGCCAGCTTCCAGCTGAGGTTGGCCACGTCGCGCATGCCCCGGCACATGCCCTGCCCCAGGAAGGGCGGCTGCATGTGCGCCGCGTCGCCGGCCAGAAGACGCGGCCGCGCCGCCAGTCCTCGGCCACCAGCGCATGGAAGCGGTAGCTGGCCTGCCGCCACAGCTCGCCATCGTCGGGCGTCAGCCAGCGCGAGAGCAGCCGCCACGTCTCTTCGGGCGTGGCCGCGTGCTTGGGGTCTTCGCCGGGCTTGAGCGAAATCTCCCAGCGCCGGTGGTTGCCCGGGCCGATCACCAGCGTGCACGGACGTTCCGGCTCGCAGTACTGCACGCTCACCTTGGGCAGCTTGGCGAGGCCGCGCTCGTTGACGAGGACGTCGACCACCAGCCGGGGCTCGTCGAAGGCCAGGTCTTCCAGGGGGCATGCCGAGCTGGGTCCGCACGGCGCTCGAGCCGCCGTCGCAGGCGATGGCATAGCGGGCGCGCACCGTCGCGACGGCGCCGTCGCGTGCCACCTCCAGCGTGACACCGTCGGCGTCCTGCCGCAGTTGCCGCATGTCGACACCAAGGTCCACCACCACGTTCGGCAGCTGCGCGATGCGGTCGCGCAGCGCACGCTCCACCTTCGGCTGCGTGAACACCATCGACGGCGTGTAGCCCTGCGGATAGGGCGGCTCCACCATCGTCATGCGGCGGATCATCTGGCCGTCGACGCCGAAGAACTCCGAAGGGGTGAAGGGCTCGCAGTAAGGCGCGACCGCGTCCACCACGCCGAGCTGCTGGAACACCCGCATGATCTCGTGGTCCAGCGAGATCGCGCGCGGGATCTCGTAGACGTCCGTCAGGCGCTCGCAGACGTACACGTCCAGCCCGGCCTGGCCGAGGAGACCGGCGGCCACCGTTCCGGAAGGACCGTAGCCGACGATGGCCACATCGAACAGCCGCTCCACGTTCAGGCCTGCTCGTTCACGATCGGGTTCGACAGCGTGCCGATGCGCTCGATCTCCACCTCGTAGGTGTCGCCGGCCTTCATCCACACCGGCGGCGTGCGCGCGGCCCACGCCGGCGGGCGTGCCCATCATGATCACGTCGCCCGGCTCCAGCGTCAGCACGTCGGCCAGCAGCGCGATCGTCTCGGCCACGTTGAAGATCATGTCGCTGGTGTTCGCGTCCTGCATCACCGGCCGTTCAGGCGGCCCCGGATCTTCAGGCCCACCGCGCCGGGCGGCAGTTCGTCGGCCGTCACCAGCGCCGGGCCGAAGCCGCCGGTGCTGTCGAAGTTCTTGCCGATGGTCCACTGCGGCGTGCGCTTCTGGTAGTCGCGCACGCTCATGTCGTTGAAGCAGCTGTAGCCGAAGACGTACTGCAGCGCGTCGGCTTCCTTGGTGTGCCGCGGCACCTTGCGGCCGATCACCACGGCCAGTTCGGCTTCGTAGTCGAAGCGGGTGGAGACGGTCGGCACCATGCCGGGCTCGCCGTGCGCCATCATCGACGACGCACCGCGAAAGAAGAACCACGGATAGTCCGGCTTCTCGCGGCCGCCTTCCTTGGCGTGGTCGAAGTAGTTGAGGCCCGTGCAGACGATCTTGCCGGGCTCGGGCACCAGCGGCGCGAGCTTCGCGCCGGCGAGCGGCTGGCGCTTCGCCGTGCCGCCGATGGCGGCCTTCGCGGCGGCTGCGAGGTCGACGCCGGCCTTCAGCGCGAGGCGCATGTCGGCGGGCACCTTCGGGTCGGCATCGTTCAGGTCGATCAGGTCGGCGCCGTCGATGGCGGCCAGGCGGGGTGCGCCATCGCTCAGGTAGGTGGTGAACTTCATGGTCTGGTGCTCGAAAGGAATTCAGGAGGGGACGAACAGGACGCGCTTCTGCGCTTCCTTCAGGACGGGTCCGGGTGGCGGCGAGATACCCCACTGGTCGACGCGGCCGGGCGGCCACTTCCAGTCTTCGGGGCCGCGTGGCTTGTAGCTCTCATCCACCTGTTCGACTTCGGCCGTGTACTCGATGACGACGCCGAACGGGTCGATGAAGTAGTTGAAGAGGTTGTTGCCCGGGCCGTGGCGGCCGGGACCCCACTGGATCGGGAAGCCGGCATCGCCCATGCGGCCGCCGCCGCGCATCACCGATTCGAAGTCGGGCATCAGGAACGCGATGTGGTTCAGCGCGTCGTTGTCCGAGATGCCGACCGCGATGGTGTGGTGGTCGCTGTTGCAGTTCATGAACGCGATGGCGACGGTGCGGTCCGCCAGCGTGAAGCCCAGCGCCTCGCCCAGGAAGCGCTGCGTCTCGTCGACGGCATGGCTGTTCAGCACGACGTGCGTCAGGCGCTGCGGCCGGTCCTTCCGCAGGCCCCGGGTCCTCGCCGCGGCGGTCGCCATGCACCACCCGGAAGATGCGGCCATGCGGGTCGCGCAGCGTGAGGCCGGTGCCGCCCGCGGGGTTCTTCTCCAGCGGGCCGATCGGCGACAGGATGCGGCCGCCGGCGCGCGGCACTGCTTCGGCGATCGCCTGCAGCGCCTCGGCGCTGCGGGCGCGCAGGGTCACCTGGCGCAGCTGCGGCGCCTCGCCGCCGGCATACAGCGCCAGCAGGTGGTGGTCGGTGCCGGTGCCGCGCAGGTAGATCGCGCCGTCCTTGCGGTGGGCCACTTCGAGGTGCCAGACCTGCGTGTAGAAGGCTTCGGCCTTGGCGAGGTCGGGCACGTTCAGCGCCACGCTGCGCAGGCCTTCGATCCGGGGGAACTCATGCGTTGGCTTTCAGGCCGAGGAAGCGCTCGGCGTTGCGATGGACCAGGCGGGCGATGGTGTCGGCGTCGAAGCCGGCGGCCTCGATGCGCTCCACCGGCTTGCGCTCGTGGAAGTTGAAGGGATAGTCGGTGCCGGCCAGCAGCTGGTCGCTGCCGAAGGTTTCGGTGAGGTAGCGCAGCGCGGGCGCATCGAACACCAGCGTGTCGTAGAACAGCTTGCGCGCCTGCGCCACCGGCGCCTCGCTCACGCTCTCCTGCAGCGCGGGGAACACGCCCCAGCCTTGCTGCAGGCGGGGCAGCAGCAGGCCGAGCGTGCCGCCACCGTGGCTGAAAGCGATGCGCAGCTTCGGCCGGCGCACCATCAGGTTGCTGGTGATGACCGATGCCGCGGCGAGGCCGACGTCGCCGGGATAGGCGATCACCTGCTGCAGCGGCGCGGGGCCGACCAGCCGCTCCATGCCGGCGGGGCGGATCGCGTGCACGAACACGGCGGCGCCCAGCGCTTCGCAGGCCTCGAAGAACGGATCGAATTGCGGCGCGCCGATCGGCACGCCGTTGATGTTGCTGCCCACCTCGACGCCCGGGAAGCCGAGCGTCTTCACGACGTATTCGAGTTCGCGGATCGCCGGTCTACGTCCTGCAGCGGCACGGCGCCGAGGCCGGCGAGCTTGCCGCCGCCCTCGTCCACCATCGCAGCGATCTGGTCGTTGAGGTAGCGCTGCAACTGCTGCGCGTCGGCGGCGGGCATCCAGTACGACAGCAGCTCCGGCATCGGCGACACCACCTGCAGCCCCAGGGCCCATGCCGGGCAGGTCTTCGAGCCGCTTGGCCGTGTCCCAGCACTTGTCGCTGACGGTGCGGTACACCTTGCCCGCGATCATCACGCTGCGATGGCAGGCCTGCGCCGGCGCCATCGAAGGCCAGTCGGTCGGCGCCTTGGCGCCGATGTACGAGGGGAAGTCGTGCGGGATCACGTGCGCATGCACGTCGATGCCGCAGGCGCAGGCCACCATGGACGCCATCAGTCCGCCGTGATGCCGAGCGTCTTGACCACGCCGGCCCAGCGCTCGCGCTCGCCGCGCATGAAGGTGTCGAACTCCGCCACCGACATCTTGCGTTCGGGCAGCGAGCCCAGCGTCTGCATGCGCTGGCCGACGTCGGCTTGCGCGAGCACCGTCTCCGTGTCGCGGTTGACGCGGGCCACGATGTCGGCGGGCGTGCCGGCCGGCGCGAACACGCCGTTCCAGCCGGTGTACTCGAAGCCCGCGAAGGTCTCGGCCAGCGCGGGCACGCTGGGCATGTCGGCCTGCCGCTGCGCGGTGCTGGTGGCCAGCGCGCGGATCTGCCCCGACTTCAGGTACGCGGTGAGCGCCGCATCGGGCAGGCACACCAGCTGCACGCGGCCGCCGATCACGTCCTGCAGCGCATCGGTGGCCTTGGTGTACGGCACGTGGTTGAGCTTCACGCCGGCCATGTGCGCGACGCTGTCGGCCAGCATGCCCGAGAAGGTCTTGGGCCCCTCGGTGGCGATGGAGACCGTGCCCGGCGCGGCCTTGGCCTTGGCGAACGCCTCGGCCAGGTCCTTCACCGCGAAGTTGGCGGCCGCCGCGATCACGAAGGGGCTGCGCCCGACCAGCCGCACCGGCACGAAGTCCTTCTGCGGGTCGTAGGGCAGCGCCTTGAAGGTGTGCACGTTGGTCACCATCGCGGCCGTGGTGGCGTAGTAGAACGTGTAGCCGTCGGGCGCCGAGCGGGCGGCGGCCTGCGCGCCGATCACGTTCTGGCCGCCGGGGCGGTTGTCGACCACCACCGGTTGGTTCCAGATGCGCCCGAGCTGGTCGGCGACGTAGCGCGCCAGGATGTCGGGGCCCGAGCCGGCCGGCTGCGAGAGGATGAACTTGACGGGGCGCTGCGGCCAGCCGGCGGGCTGGGAGAAGGCCCGGGCCGAGAGGGCGGCCAGCGGCGCGAGTGCGGCGGCGCGCACGAGGGTTCTGCGTTGCATGCTTGTCTCCTTGTCCGCGCATGCTAGGCAGGCCGGGCCTATCTGTACAGGCTATGCGGTGGATACATAGAATCCACGCCATGGATATTCGCGGCGTCGACCTCAACCTGCTGGTGATCTTCGACGCGATGGCCAGCACCGCAGCGTGAGCCGCACCGCCGAAGCGGTGGGCCTGAGCCAGCCGGCCACGAGCGCCGCGCTGGCACGCCTTCGGTTGCTGTTCGACGACGCGCTGTTCGTGCGCACCGGCGCGCAGATGGAGCCGACCCCGCGCGCGCTGGCGCTGGCGCCCGCCGTGCGGCGGGTGGTGGAGACGATCGCCAACGAGGTGCTGCAGCCCGCGGCATTCATGCCGGCAGACGCCGACCGCAGCTTCACCATCCTCACGCCCGACATCGGCGAGGTCGCCTTCCTGCCCGGCGTGCTGCGGCGGCTGCGGATGGAGGCGCCGAACATCCGGCTGCAGGCGGTGGCCAAGCCGCGCACGGCCGCCGCCGAAGCGCTCGAATCGGGTGAGGCGGACCTGGCGGTGGGCTTCTTTCCCGACCTGCAGAAGGCGGGCTTCTACCAGCAGGGCTTGTTCAAGACGTCGTACGCGTGCATCGCGTGTGCCGACAACGCGGCCATCGGCGCGAAGCTCACGGTCAAGCAGTACCGGCGGCGCGGCACATCGTGGTGCGGCCCGACGGCCGCGAGCACCTGCTGGACCGCGTGCTGGAGGACAAGGGCTGGCAGCGGCATGTGACGCTGGAGCTCTCGCACTTCATGAGCCTGCTGGCGCTGCTGCCCGGCAGCGACCTGGTGGCGACGGTGCCCGACGACATCGCCACCGTGGTGGGCCGGCACGTGCGGCTCAAGCACATCGAACTGCCGTTCCGCCCGCCGCAGATCCACGTGCAGCAGTACTGGCACCGCAGGATGCAGGACGACCCCGCGAACCGCTGGCTGCGGGGCGTGTTCCATGCGGTGAACCGAAGGGATGCGGATGCCGGGTTGCCGTGATCGTTGGGCCGGCGCCTCCGGCGGGCTGAACGCAGAAACTCCCGGTGGCGGACTGTCATCCCGGCCTTGAGCCGGGATCCAAGCTGCGGTGGTGTGACAGCAGCATGGCTTGCGGGTCAAGCCCGCAATGACAGGCATGCTGAACCGTTTCTGCGCTCAGCCCGCCGCAGGCGCTCCGCCACGAAATTACCCCACCACCAGACCCGCCGCCTCCACCCCCGCGATGCAGATCGCCTCGTCCTCGTCGCCCGTGCCGCCGCTCGCGCCCACCGCGCCCAGCAGCGTGCCGTCGGCGTCCTTGATGAGCACCGCGCCGGTTTGCGGGAGGAACTTGCCCTCCGACGCGGAAGCCAGCGACACGAAGAAGTTCGGGTTGCCTTTGGCGCGCTCGCCCAGCACCCGGCTGGACACGCCCATGCCGACCGCGCCCCACGCCTTGCCGCGGGCGATGTCGAAGCGGAACATGCTGGCGCCGTCTTCGCTGACGAACGCCTTCAGGTGGCCTGCCGCGTCGAGCACGGCGATGCCCATGGGCGCGTAGCCCGCTTCCTTCGACTTCGCGAGGGCGGCGGTGAGGATGGCGCTGGCTTGCTGCAGCGTGAGGGACATGCTTTGCTTCCTTCTTGGTTCGAAATCCAGGTCCGCATTAAACCCCGGCGAGCGCGCCGAAGCCGTAGCGGTTCATGCTGCCGAACAGCGGCGCCGCCGGATGCGGCACGAAGCGCGTGCGGCAGTCCAGCACCGCCGGCAGGCCGGACGCGAGCGCGCGGCGCATCGCAGGCCCGACCTCCTCGGCGCGCGTGACCAACTCGCCGTGGCAGCCGAAGCCGCGCGCGATCGCGGCGTAGTCGGTCTCTTCCAGCGCCGTGCCGAGTTCGAAATCCATGGACGCCCGCTGGCCGGCGCGGATGATGCCCCGTGCCTGGTTGTTGTGGATCACCGTCAACACCGGCAGCCGGTAGCGGCGCGCGGTGTCGAGCTCGTTCAGCGTGAAGCCGAACGAGCCGTCCCCGGTGATGTTCACCACCGCGCGGCCCGGGTTCTGCGCCTGCAGTGCGATGGCGTACGCCAGGCCGAAGCCCGTGTGGCACATGCCGGGCTCGTGGAAGCGCGTGCGCACGTCGGCCACCGGCGTGAAGTCGTTGCTCCAGAAACTGGTGTGGCCGCCGTCGTAGACCGCCAACGCTTCGGGGGCAACGCCAGCGCGACTTCGCGCGCGAGCCGCGCCGGGTGCATCACCTCGCCCTCTTCCGCGGCCAGCCCGTCGAGCTTGCGCTGGTACTGGCTGCGCACCTCGCGCGCGGCCGCCAGCCAGCCCGGCTCCACCTGCGATGCGACGCGGTCGTGCCACGCCGCCAGCAGGTCGTCGAGCGCGGCGCCGGCATCGGCCTGTAGCGCGACTTCGTGCAGCGCGGGTTGCCCCAGCGCCGAAGGATCGGTGTTGATGCTGATCGTGCGATGCGAGCGGCGCGCGAACGGGCCGCGCTCGTCCCACATCCACGACGACCAGCGGCAGCCCAGCGCCACGATCACGTCGGCGCGTTCGAACGCGCTGCGCACCGCCTCGCCGGCGATCAGGCCGCCATGGCCGATGAAGTGCCCGCTGTCCGAAGCGACGACGCCGAGCGCCATCTGCGTCGGCACGACCGGCGCATGCAGCCGGCGCGCCAGTTCGCGCACGCGGCCGGCGGCGCCGCTCGCCACCACGCCGCCACCGGCGACCACCAGAGGCCGCCGCGCGGTGCGCAGCAAGGCGATCGCCTGCGCAACGCCGTCGGCGTCGGGCCGCACGCGTCCCGTGGACCGGTAACGCGCGGGCGCGATGGCGAACTCGTCGTCGGCGAAGCTGCACACCTGCGACAGCACGTCCTGCGGGATGTCGAGGTGCACCGGCCCGGGCCGCCCACCGAGCGCTTCACGGAAGGCGCGCCGCGCCAACTCCGGGATGCGGTGCGCGTCGTGCACGACGGCGTTCCACTTGGTGATCGGCTTCGTCACTGCCACCGTGTCGAGGTCCATGAACATGCCGCCGTGCGGATAGGCGGCCGCGCGATGCTGGTTGGTCGTGATCGCCAGCAGCGGCAGGTTGTTGTTGAACGCGGTGCCGAGGCCCGACGCGAGGTTGAGGCCGCCCGGCCCCATCTCGCCGAGCGCCACCGCCATCCGGCCGCTGCCGGCGTACGCTGCGGCCGCCATCATCGGACCGGTCGCCTCGTGGCGGACGCCGAGGAAGCGCAGTTCCGGCCGCTGCGAAATCGCGTGCAGCAGGGGGCCGAGCTTGCCGCCGACCAGGCCGAAGACCTGCCCGACCTGTTCGGCCAGCAGCACCCGCACCAGCGCCTCGGCGCCCGTCACTTGCAAGGCCAAGGCTATTCCTCCGCCGCGAAGCCGCTGGCCTTGACGATGCCCTGCCAGCGGGCATGGTCGGCCCGGACCAGCCGCGCGAATTCGTCCGGCGCGTGGTGCGCGGGTTGCAGGCCGCTCTTGGCCGGGGCGTCCACGTACTCGGGCGATTGCAGTCCCTCGCGCACCAGCGCGTTCAGGCGCGCGACCGTCTCCGGCGGCGTACGGGCCGGCACGAACCAGCCGAGGTATTCCTGCACGGCGATGTCCTTGTAGCCCTGCTCGACGAAGGTCGGCACGTCGGGCAGGAAGGGCGAGCGCTGCGCGCTCGACACGGCCAGCCCGCGCAGCTTGCCTGCCTTGATGTGCGGCAGCACCTCGCCCAGCACGCTGATGCTGACCGGCACCTGCCCGCCCAGCACGTCGTTCAGCAAAGGCGCGCCGCCCTTGTACGCCACCGCCTGCAGGTCGGTGCCGCTCGCCTTCTCCAGCATCATCCCGACGAAATGCAGCGCCGAACCATTGGCGGGCACGCCGTAGCTGGCCTGCTTCGGGTTCGCCTTGGCCCAGCGCAGGTAGTCCGGCAGCGTCTTCACTTCGGCCGGCAGGCCAGGGCCCGCGGTCAGCACGAACGAATAGGTGACGGTCCCGGTGACGGGAATGAAGTCCGCGAGCGGGTCGTACGAGAGCTTCCGGTACGTGTGCGGATAGAGCGTCATCACGCCGCTCGGAATCTGCAGGATGGTCAGGCCGTCGGCGGCCGCGCGCCGGACGTGCTCCACCGCGATGCGTCCGCCGGCGCCCACGCGCGATTCCACCACCACCGTGCTTGCGTACTTGCCGCGCAGCTTGTCCGCCAGCGGACGCGCCACGTGGTCGCCCATGCCGCCGGCCGGGAAGCCCGACACGATGAAGGCGTTGCCGCCCGCCCGGGCACGGGCCGCCGGGAGCGCGCCCAGCGTCGCCAGGGCGGCGCCGCCCTGCAGGAAATGTCTGCGGTCCATGCTTGTCTCCCCGGGCTCGGCGGCCCGCTATGGTGAACCGCGATGGTGCGCCCGGGGCCCCGCTCGCGGAATGGACGAAACACACGGTCGCCGGTACTTTTCCGGCATCGGCCAGAATGCGGCCATGAAAGCCGCGCCCGCCCCCTGCTGCTGGTCCCCTTCCGCGAGGTGCGGCACGAGCAGCCGGACGACTGCCTGCACTACGAGTCGGTGGCGGTGCGCGGCGAGGAGATGGACTGGACGATTCCGGCGCACCGCCACGACGGGCTGCACCAGTTCCAGCTGCTGCGGCAAGGCAGCGTGCGCGGCACGATCGACGGCCGCGGCTTCGAGGCGAACGCGCCGGCGCTGCTGATGGTCCCGCCCGGCTCGGTGCACGGCTTCACGTACACGCGCGACGCCGTGGGCGACCAGTGACGCTGCCCTCGGCCACGTTGCGGCAGTTGCTCGGGGGATCGCAGCTGGCCGGCGAACTCGGCGCCTCGTTCGTGCTCTCGGCGATGGGTGACGACGTGGCGGCGGATTGCGCCGGCCTCTTCGCGCGGCTCGCCGCCGAATTCCGCGCGCAGCAGGCCGGCCGCGCGCATGCCCTGCTCGCCTGCGCCACGCTGCTGGCCGTGCAGATGCTGCGCTTGCGCGGCGAACAGTTCGAACGCGAACGCCTGCAAGGCGCGCGCGACACGCTGGTGCAGCGCTATGCAGCCCCGGTGGAGCAGCACTTCCGCGCCCACCGGCCGCTGGCCTTCTACGCCGATGCGCTCGGCGTGACGGCCGACCACCTGAGCCGCACCTGCCGCAACGTGGCGCGCCAGTCGGCCCTGCAGTTGCTGCACGAGCGCGTGCTGCTGGAAGCGCGCCGCCTGCTGGCGTACACGCCCATGCCGGTCACCGAGATCGCGGCGCAACTGGGCTACGACGACGCTGCCTACTTCAGCAAGTTCTTCAGCCGCAGCGTGGGCCACACGCCCTCGGCCTGGCGGGCGCTGGTGGCGAAGGGCGTGATGGGGGCTGTCGGCCCCGCGTGATCAGGGATGGACCGGCAGGGCGCGCTTGTGCCGGCTGGCCATGTAGAAGCGGCGGATCACGTCCGACACCTGCTGCGAGACCGGCTTGCCTTCGAGGAAGTCGTCGATCTCGCCGTAGGTGACGCCATACGCCGCCTCGTCGGGCAGCTGCGGGCGCAGCTCTTCGAGGTCGGCGGTCGGCACCTTCTGCACCAGTTCCTGCGGCGCGCCGAGGTGCGCCGCCACGGCGCGCACGCGCGGCGCTTGACCGAGCCGGTCAGCGGCGCGATGTCGCAGGCGCCGTCGCCGAACTTCGTGAAGAAGCCCATGACGGCTTCGGCCGCGTGGTCGGTGCCGACCACCAGCCCGCGCAGCGCGCCGGCCACGGCGTACTGCGCGATCATGCGTTGCCGCGCCTTGATGTTGCCGAACACGAAGTCGGCGTGCGCGGGGTTGTCGAACTTCAGGCCGCCGGCCTGCACCGCCTGCAGCATGCCTTCGGCAGCCGGCTTGATGTCGGTGGTCTGCACCTCGTCGGCGCGGATGAACCGCAGCGCGAGCTGCGCGTCGGCCTCGTCGCGCTGCTGCCCGTGCGGCAGGCGCATGGCGACGAAGTGCGCCTGCCGCCGTTGGCGCGCACCCGCTCCACGGCGAGCTGGCACAGGCGGCCGGCGGTGGTCGAATCCACGCCGCCGCTGATGCCCAGCACCAGCGTGCGCATGCCCGAGGCCACGAGGTAGTCGGCCGGAAGGCGGTGCGCCGCTCGGCTTCGGCGGCGGCGTCGAAGTGCGGGGTGACGAGGAGCTCGGCAGCGATGGACTGGGCGTTGAAGGCTTCGGTCATGGTGTGGAGGGATGGCCAGCAACCATTGTGCCAAGCCCCGCGCCGGTGTGCGCCACCGTTTCTTCGCCTTCCGCCTCCGCCTGCCGTGCCGGGATCGCTTCGGTCCACACCGCGACGTCGTCCGGCGTCATCGTGCTGGCCGTCGTCAGACGGCCGTCGACGTAGCCCAGCCGTTCCACGTCGTGCAGGTACTGCTCGCGCGACAGCAGCGTGCCGGCGCAGATGTGCGGGTCGGCCGGCGGCGGCAGGCGGGTTTCGGCGCCGAGGCGCGACACCAGCTTGTCCATCACCCGGCCGGGATGCGGTGCCGCTCGCCGGGATAGACGAAGCCGAACAGCGTGAGGTGCGCGAGCAGCACGCGCCAGTGCGCGCCGAAACGTTCGACCAGCCCTTTCCAGTCGAGCTGCTCGGCGTTGGCCTGCAGCAGGTGCGCGATGTCGGCGCCGTCGAAGCGCTCGCGCTCCATGATGAAAGCCTTCGACAGCAGCCCGTCTTCCGGGTTGACCACCTTCACCGGCACGCCCAACACCACCGCCTCGGCGTTGCCGACGAACCAGCGGTCGTCCACCGGCGTGAGGCCGTTGCCCGAGTTGAAGATGAGGTCGATGAAGTCTTCGCCCGCGTACACCTTGGCCAGCCAGTGCGGGTAGGTGAGTTCGGCGCGCCAGCCGGCCGCCACGGCGATGGCGGCGACCCGGTCGTAGTCCTCGCGCCGGATGAACAGGTCGAGGTCCTTGGTCGACCGGCGGATGCCGGTGAAGCAGGCGTGCGCGAACGCCCCGCCGACCAGAAGTCGATGCCGGCGTCCGCCAGCGCCTGCAGTGCCCGGCGGTAGAAGGCGGCGGTGTCCGGTGCGACCTCGTCTTCGAGGGACGGGGCGAGGGGGCGTTGGGCATCGTGGTCGGCCTGTGGAAAGTGGAGTCAGGCTAAACCCGGCTGCTCGGCCTGCGTGAGGGACGGGCGACCTCATGCACAGTCAGCGTCTGCCTACAGGCTGCCAGCGGCAACCGGGGCAGCATGGGGTCTTTCACCTGCAACCCATGGGCAAGTCCGCCACCACCGTCCGTTTCGCCGCCGTCGGCGACATCCACGTCACCAAGGATTCCGCCGGTGCGCTGCGCAAGTTCTTCGCGCAGGCCGCCGAAGCGGCCGACGCCCTGCTCCTGTGCGGCGACCTCACCGACTACGGCACCGCGGACGAAGCGAAGGTGCTGGCCGAGGAACTCGCCTCGGTCTCGGTGCCCATCGTCGCCGTGCTCGGCAACCACGACTTCGAGTCGGGGACGCCGGAGATCGTCTGCGAGGTGCTCACCAAGGCGGGCGTGCGGGTGCTCGACGGCGAGGCTTGCGAGATCGAGGGCGTGGGCATCGCCGGCGCCAAGGGCTTCGCCGGCGGCTTCGGCCGCGGCTCTCCTGGGGCGCCTGGGGCGAGCCGATCATCAAACAGTTCGTGCAGGAGGCGCTTCAGGAGGCGATGAAGCTCGAGGCGGCGCTGGCCAAGCTGCGCACGCCGCGGCGCATCGCGCTGCTGCACTACTCGCCCATCGCGGGCACGGTGCAGGGCGAACCGGTGGAGATCTTCCCCTTCCGGGCAGCAGCCGGCTCGAAGACCCCTTGCTGCGCTACCCGGTCGACGCCGTCTTCCACGGCCATGCGCACCGCGGCACGCTGGAGGGCAGGACGATCAACGGGGTGCCGGTGTTCAACGTGGCGCGGCCGCTGCTGATGCGCAGCCGGCCCGACCAGCCGCCCTTCCTGCTGTACGAGGTGCCGCGCGAGGCGGTGCCGGCCGAAGAAGCGGCCGCGAACGCGGCCTGACGCGCTTCAGCGGCGGTAGGTGCGGTTCTGGTGCTCGGAGTCGCGCTGCTGCTTGCGGTCCCACGCGGAGCCGCCGTCCGCGGCCGACCGCTGGCGCGTGGTGTCCGGCGCGATGAGCGCAGGCGCCGGCGCATCCTGCCGCGGGATGAAGCGCGGGCCGGCGTCGAGGATGTTGGAGCGCAGGTCGACCGCCTCCGCGCCATCGCACGGCTTGTCGGTGTAGGTCTTGCCGTCGCCGCAGCGATGGACCCGGGCGAACGCGGACACGCCCGCTGCGGACAGCAGCAGGAGGATGCCGCCCCCGGCGAATCTGTTCATGGCTCTCCCCTGGTTGCGCTGGGAGTATGCCTCCGATCGGCCGGCGCCGCTCGCCCGTGGCTCAGTCGTGCAGCGACGACAGGAAAGCCTGCAATTCCGGCGTGGACGGGTTGCCGAACAGCGCGCGCGGCTCGCCCGTCTCGTGCACGCGGCCCCGGTGCATGAAGACGATGCGGTCGCTGACCTTGCGCGCGAAGCTCATTTCGTGCGTGACCATCAGCAGCGTCATGCCTTCGGCCGCGAGGCTTTCCACTACCTGCAGCACCTCGCCGACCAGTTCGGGGTCGAGCGCGCTGGTGATCTCGTCGCACAGCAGCACGGCCGGCTCCATGGCCAGCGCGCGGGCGATGGCCACGCGCTGCTGCTGGCCGCCGGAGAGCTGGTCGGGCATGGCGTCGAACTTTTCGGCCAGCCGACCCGTTCGAGCAGCTTGCGCGCCTGCGCTTCGGCCTCGCCCTTGCCCTTCTTCCTGACCAGCGTCGGCGCCAGCATGATGTTGCGGCCGGCGCTCAGGTGCGGGAACAGGTTGAAGCCCCGGAAGATCATGCCCACCTGCTGCCGCAGCGCGCGCATGGCGGCCGCGTCGTCGTGGCGCAGCGGCTGCCCGGCCGTGGTGAGCGCGCCGGACTGGAAGGTCTCCGTGCCGTTGATGCAGCGCAGGAGCGTGCTCTTGCCCGAGCCGCTCTTGCCGATGATGGCGATCACCTCGCCGGGCGCGACCTGCAGGTCGATGCCCTTGAGCACCTCGTTGGCGCCGAACGACTTGCGCAGCGAGCGGATGTCAACGATGGGCTGCATGCAGTTTTCTCTCGAGTCCGCGGGCGTACAGGCTCACGGGGTAGCACAGGGCGAAGTACATCAGGGCCACGCAGCTGTAGACCACGAAGGGCTTGAAGGTGGCGTTCGAGATCATGCTGCCGGCCTTGGTCAGTTCGACGAAGCCGATCACGCTGGCGAGCGCCGTCCCCTTGACCACCTGCACCAGAAGCCGACGGTGGGCGGGACGCCGACGCGCAGCGCTTGCGGCAGGATCACGTGGCGCAGTTGCTCGCCGAAGTTCAGCGCCAGGCTGCGCGCCGCCTCCCACTGCCCTTTCGGCACGGCCTCGACGCAGCCGCGCCAGATCTCCGCCAGAAGGCGCTGGTGTAGAGCGTGAGCGCGGCGGCCGCCGCCGTCCACGCGGAAACGTTCACGCCCAGCGCGGCGAGGCCGAAGTAGGCCAGGGAACAGCTGCATCAGCAGCGGCGTGCCCGGAACAGCTGCACGTAGCCGCGCACGAACACCTGCGCGGCGCGCGAGGGGCTCAGGCGCAGCACGAGCAGGCCGAGGCCGACGAGGCCGCCGCCGGCGAAGGCGATCAGCGACAGCGCGATCGTCCAGCGCGCCGCCAGCAGCAGGTTGCGGACGATGTCCCAGAGCGAGAAATCGATCATGCGCGGCTGCCGAACAGGAAGCGCGGCCCGGCCCAGTTCAGCGCGTAGCGCAGCCCGATCGCCAGCAGCAGGTAGATGCCGGTGGCGAGGATGAAGGCCTCGAAGGAGCGGAAGTTGCGGCTCTGGATCAGGTTGGCCGCATAGCTCAGTTCCTCCGTGGAGATCTGGCCGCAGACCGCCGACCCGAGCATCACGATGATGATCTGGCTCACCAGCGAAGGCCACACGCGGCGCAGCGCCGGCGGCAGCACGACGCGCAGGAAGACCTGCGCCCGGTTCAGGGCCAGCTGAGCGCCGCTTCCACCTGTCCGCGCGGCGTGGCCTCGATGCCCGCGCGCACGATCTCGGTGGCGTAGGCGCCGAGGTTCACCACCATCGCGATCACCGAAGCGGTCTCGGGCGACAGCCGCACGCCGGCGGCGGGCAGGCCGAAGAACACGAAGAACAGCTGCACGATGAAGGGCGTGTTGCGCACCAGTTCGACATAGGCGCCCGTGACGGCGCGCAGCCACGCCGGGCCCGCGCCGCGCGCCCGCCCGCGCATGCGATGCCGATCGCGAGGCCGAGCACCGCGCTGACGAGCGTCAGGCCGAGCGTCCGTGCCACGCCGCGCAGCAGCAGCGGCCATTCGGCGAGGACGGCGAAGAAGTCGAGGGTGATGCGCATGGTGCTCACTGGTTGTCATCCCGGCCTCGAGCCGGGATCCGTGCGGCGGTGTGACAGCCGCATGGATTGCGGAGCCTGCCCCGGACCCGATCCGGGGTCGAGCCCGCAATGACAGGGTGCGGTGATCAGTTCGGCAGGTCGCCCGCCGGCCGTCCCAGCCAGCGCACGGCCATCTTGTCGATGTCGCCGTTCTTGCGGCCTTCCGCGATGATCTCGTTGACCTTCAGGCGCAGCTTGTCCTCGCCCTTGCCCACGCCGATGAAGTTGGGGGAATCCTTCAGCACGAACTTGAACTCGGTGCCCTGCTGCGGGTTCTTGGCCATCATCGCGCCCGCCACCTGCGCGCTGGTCGCGAGCAGCTGAACCCGGCCGGCCGGGTAGGCGGACACGGTGGAGTTGTTGTCCTCGAAGCGGCGCAGCTCGGTGGCCGGGGGCGCCACCTTGGTCAGCTCCATGTCGTCGACGGAGCCGCGCGTGACGGAGATCGACTTGCCGGCCAGTCGGCGGGGCCCTTCACGGTGACGGTCTTCGGCGCGAACACGGCGATGAAGAACGGCGAGTACGCGGAGGTGAAGTCGATCACCTTCTCGCGGTCCGGGTTCTTGCCCAGCGTGGAGATCACCAGGTCGGCCTTGCGCGTCTGCAGGTAGGGGATGCGGTTGGCGGTGGTCACGGGCAGCAGTTCCACCTTCACGCCCAGCTTGGCGGCGATGTAGTTGGCCATGTCGATGTCGAGGCCCTGCGGCTTCAGGTCGGTGCCGACCGAGCCATAGGGCGGGAAGTCGGTCGGGATCGCGATCTTGATCTCCTGGACTTCAGGATGTCGTCGAGCGCGCTCTGCGCATGGACGACGCCGGCGGCACCCGTGGGTGGCGGCGAGGACGAGCGCGACGGAGAACGTGCGCTTGGTGGCGATGATGGACATGGAAGGTGCTCCCGGACGAATGGGTCCAGGTCTGCAGGTTCCATGCCAACCCTTTTGGGGCGGCGGCGCACCAAGCCGGGGCGCGTCAGCGGACTTGCGCGCCCGACTCCCGCACCGCCGACTGCCAGTGCGCGATCTCGCGCCGGATCGCGGCGGCGAATTCGGCCGGCGACGAGGCGATCACGTCCATGGCCTGCTGCTCCGGTGCTGCCGCACCGAAGGCTCGGCCAGCACGCGCGCGATGTCCGCATGAATCGCGCGCACGATCTCAGGCGGCAGGCCGGGTGGCGCCACCAGGCCGAAGATGCCCTCGTACGCCACGCCCGGATAGCTCTCCTCGAGCGTCGGCACCTGCGGGAACTGCCGATTGCGGCGCGGGTCGGTCACCGCCAGCAGGCGCAGGTTGCCGGCGCGCACGTGCGGCATGGCCGATTCCAGCACCACGAAGGCCGCCTGCACGCGGCCGGGCAATAGCTCGCGGTAGGCGCCGCTGCTGCCGGAGAACGGCACGTGCACGATGTCGATGCCCGCGCGCTTGCGCAGCAGCTCCCCGGTGATGTGGCCGCCGGTGCCGATGCCCAGCGATGCCCACGCGATCGCGCCCGGCCGCGCCTTCGCGAGCTGCACGAACTCGCCCAGCGTCTGCACGCCCAGCGACGGATGCGCCACCAGCGCCACGGTGGCGCTGCCGATCTGCGTGACCGGCGTCAGGTCGGCCAGCGTGTCGTAGGGCAGGTCGTTGCGCAGGCTCGGGTTGATGGTCAGCGAGTTGATCGCGAGGCCCAGCGTGTGGCCGTCGGGCGGCGCCTGCACGACGGCCTGCGTCGCGATGATGCTGCCGCCGCCGGGGCGGTTGTCCAGCACCACGGGCTGCCCCCAGAGATCGGAGAGCTTCTGCGCCAGCGGCCGCAGGATCGCGTCGGTCGATCCGCCCGCCTGCTGCGGCGAGAGGATGCGCACGGGGCGGGTGGGGCGGAAGGCGGGCGCGGCTTGCTGCGCGGCCAGCGGCGTGGCGGCGGCAGCGGCCAAGGCGAGCAGGGAGCGGCGGGACAGGCGAACGGGGTACTGCATTTCGGTCAAGAGGGAACGTGGTCGGCCGGAAGGCTGGGATGCGGCCAGCGGGGTGCGGAGGCATGGGCTGCGCGCCGGCCCCGTCCAGCGCGTGCCGCAGCGCGGGCACGACCTGCGCCGGGTCGGCGCCCGGCCGCGGACCAGGCAGACGCCGTCGGCGCCCCAGCCGCCGCCCGCTCGACCTCGTCCGCGCCGAGGATGCCGCCGATGGCCACCACCGGCGCGCCGGCGAAGCGCCGCCACCAGCGCAGGTTGTCTTCGCCCTGCGGCCGCCACGGCATGTCTTTCGTCACGGTGGGCCACACGGGCCCGCAGGCGACGTAGCGCGGGGCCAGCGCCCGGGCGCGGCACAGCTCCCAGACGCTGTGGGAACTGATACCGACCGAAAGGCCGCCGGCGCAGAGCGCCTGCCGGCCGTCTTCGCCGAGCGCGTGCAGGTCTTCCCGGCCCGGTGGACGTGGCTGGCGCCGAGCTCGCGCGCGAGCGCCCAGTGGTCGTTGACGTACAGCGGCTTGCGCGCCGCGGCGGCGGCCGCGATGCCGGCCGCGAGTTCACCGCGCAGCGCGCCCCACCAACGCGCGTCGGCGTCCGGCGGCTGCTTGATGCGCAGCTGCACGGTGTCGACGCCCGCGTCGAGCACGCGCTGCAGTTGCGCGGCGCTGTCGACGATCGCATAGAGGCCCGGAGCGGAAGACGCGGCCGGGAGCGGCAGGAAGAACGGCGCGTCGCCCCAGACAACTGCGGCAGTTCACCGTCGAGGCACGCCAGGATGGCCGCGTCGGCGGCGACGAAGCCGGCTTGAGCGCCGCGTCCAGGCGTGCCGCCACCGTGTCCGCATCGGCGCGCAGCGCCTCCGCGTCACCGCCGGCAGGACGCAGCCAGCCGCGCGCATGCGGCGTGTCGAGCCAGTGCAGCAGCCCGGTGGCGCCGGTGCCCGCGCGCAGCACCAGCACGGCGGGCGCACCTTCCGCCCGCAAGCGCGCCGCCACGGCGCGCACCGCGTCGGGCGAAGCAAAGCCTCCGGGCAGCGCCGCGGCGTCGCCCACCCACGTGCGCCTGGCGCTCAGGACGCGGTCCCTTCGGTCCAGCCGCCGCCCAGCGCGCGGTACAGCTGCACCGGTTCTGCAGCCGCTGCAACCGTACCTGCACCAGCGCCTGCTGCGGTGAACAGCAGCGAGCGCTGCGCGTCGAGCAGTTCGAGCTGGCTGGCGACACCGGCGTCGAAGCGCATCTGCGTCAACCGCAGCCGGGTGGTCTCGGCTTCCACCACCGTCGCCTGCGAGCGCACCTGGTCCGCGAGCGTCAGGCGGCCGGCCGTGCCATCGGACACTTCGCGGAAAGCCACCGGATCGAACGCTCATACTGCGCGATGGCGATGTCGCGGCCGACCTGCGCCGAGGCGAGGCCGGCGCGGTTGCGGCCGGCGTCGAAGATCGGCACCGGGAGTTGCGGCGCCACCGTGAAGCCCCACGAGCCGCCGCTGAACAAATCGGACAGCTGCGTGCTGGCGGTGCCGATGCCGGCCGTCAGCGAGATGCGCGGGAAGAACGCCGCGCGCGCCGCTCCGATGTTGGCGTTGGCCGCGACCAGTTGCTGTTCGGCCTGGCGCACGTCGGGCCGGCGCGTCAGCACGTCCGAGGGCACGCCTGCCGGCAGGTCGGGCAGTTGCACCGAAGCCGTGGTCACGCCGACCGGAAGTCGGGGGCGACCGGCTCGCCGACCAGCAGCGCCAGCGCGTTGAGGTCGAGCGCGCGTTGCCGCTGCAATTGCGACAGCGTGGCGCGCGCGGTTTCGGCGAGCGACTGCGCCAGGCGGAAGTCGATCTCCGACGAGGCGCCGTTCTCGAAGCGCAGGCGCGTCAGGCGCAGCGACTCTTCACGGCTGGCGAGCGTCTGCCGCGTGAGCGCCAGCAGCTCCTCGTCGGCGGCCGGGTTCAGCCACACGTTGGCGACCGAGGCCACCAGCGTGGCCTGCGCAGCGCGGCGGCCTTCCTCGGTGGCGAGGAACTGCGCCAGCGCCACTTCGCCCAGGCTCGCCACCCGGCCGAAGAAGTCGATCTCCCACGCACTGAAGGCGATGCCCGCCGTGTACTGCTCGACGGTGTTGCCGCCCGGCCCGGGTGCGCGCGAGCCGCTGACGGTGCCACCGACGGTGGGGAAGCGGTCGGCCCGGCGGATGATGTCGTATTGCGCGCGGGCTTGCTCGATGTTGAGGATGGCGACGCGCAGGTCGCGGTTGTTGCGCAGCGCCGTCGCGATCAGGCCGCGCAGCCGCGCGTCGTCGGCGAAGAACTGCTGCCAGTCGATGTCCGCTGCCTGCGTGCCCTGCGGCGCGCCGGCGTACGGGAAGGCGCCGGGCACGGGCGCCGCGGGGCGCTCGTAGGTCGGCATCATCGAGCAGCCGGCCAGCAGCACGGCGGCGGCCACGGTTGCAAGCTTGAAGGTTCTCATACCGGTCTCCCGCGGTCGCGCCCGGGGGCAACTCGCGCTCGAATTCATGGCGGTCCAGCTTGCGCTGGCGCTCGCTGCCCTTGAAGAAGCCGCGCACCACGACGAAGAAGATCGGCACGAAGAACACCGCCAGCGCGGTGCCGGTCAGCATGCCGCCCAGCACGCCGGTGCCGATCGCGCGCTGGCTCGCGGAGCCGGCGCCGGAGGCGATGGCCAGCGGCAGCACGCCGAGAGGCCGAACGCCATCGAGGTCATCACGATCGGGCGGAACCGCAGGTGCGCCGCCGCCAGCGCCGACTCGATCACGCCCTTGCCCTGCGCCTGCAGGTCCTTGGCGAACTCGATGATCAGGATGGCGTTCTTGGCCGACAGGCCGATGATCGTGATCAGGCCCACCGGAAGTACACGTCGTTGGCATAGCCCCGCAACAGCGTCGCCAGCAGCACGCCGAGCACGCCGAGCGGCACCACCAGGATCACCGCGAGCGGGATCGACCAGCTCTCGTACAGCGCGGCCAGGCACAGGAACACCGCCAGGATGGCGAAGCCGTAGAGGATGAGCGACTGCGCGCCGGCCAGCTTTTCCTCGCGCGACTGGCCGGTCCACTCGTACGCGAAGCCCTGCGGCAACTGCGCGGCCAGCTTCTCCATCTCGGCCATCGCGGCACCGGTGCTGAAGCCGGGCGCCGGCGAGCCGGAAATGCGCATCGACGGATACCCGTTGTAGCGCACGGTCTGCATCGCGCCGCTCACCCAGCGCGTGCTGGCGAAGGTGGAGAACGGCACCGGCTTGCCGTCACGATTGACGGCGTTCAGGCGCAGCAGGTCTTCGGGCTGCATCCGCGACGGCGCATCGGCCTGCACCACCACGCGCTGCAGGCGGCCGCGGTTCGGGAAGTCGTTGACATAGGCCGAGCCGAGCGTCGTCGACAGCGTGGCGTTGATCGTGTCGAACGACACGCCCAGCGCGTTCGCCTTCTCGCGGTCGATGTCGAGCTGCAGCTGCGGCGCATCTTCCAGGCCGTCGGGCCGCACCTGCGTGATCACCTTGCTTTGCCCGGCGAGGCCCAGCAGCTGGTTGCGCGCGGCGATCAGCGCCTCGCGGCCCGCGCCGCCGCGGTCCTGCAGGCGGAAGGTGAAGCCCGAGGCCGCGCCCAGTTCGGGAATGGGCGGCGGCGACAGCGGGAAGATGAAGGCGTCGCGGATGCCGGACAGGCCGCCGAACGCGCGGCCCGCCAGCGCCTGCGCCGACTCGCCCTCCCCTTGCGCTGGTCCCAGTCCTTCAGCGTCACGAACGCCAGCGCGGCGTTCTGGCCCCGGCCCGAGAACGAGAAGCCCAGCACGCTGACCATGCTCTGCACCTCGGGCTGCTTGAGCACCCAGCCTTCGACCTGCTGCATCACGTTCTGCGTGCGCTCGAGCGTGGCGCCCGGCGGCAGCTGCACGTTGACCAGCATGTTGCCCTGGTCTTCGGCCGGCAGGAACGACGTCGGCAGCCGCGTGTACAGCAGCGCCGCCACGGCGCCGATGGCCGCATAGATGATCAGGTAGCGGGGCGCCTTGCGCAGCAGGCGCGCGACCAGGCTTTCGTAGCCGTGCGCGGTGCGCGTGAACATGCGGTTGAAGGCGCCGAAGAAGCCGCGCTTGGCGTGGTGTTCGCCCTTGGGCACCTGCTTGAGCAGCGTGGCGCACAGCGCCGGCGTGAGCGACAGCGCCATCATCGCGGAGAACGCGATCGACGCCACCATCACCGCGGCGAACTGCCGGTAGATGTTGCCGGTGGAGCCCGCGAAGAAGGCCAGCGGCGTGAACACCGAGATCAGCACCACGGTCACGCCGATGATGGCGCCCGGATCTGGCTCATGGCCTTGCGCGTCGCTTCGCGTGGCGGCAAGCCCTCCTCGCTCATGATCCGCTCGACGTTCTCCACCACCACGATGGCGTCGTCCACCACGATGCCGATCACCAGCACCATGCCGAACATGGTCAGCACGTTGATCGAGAAGCCCAGCGCCAGCAGCGCCGCGAAGGTGCCCAGCAGCGCGATCGGCACCACCGGGGTCGGGATGATCGTGTAGCGCCAGTTCTGCAGGAACAGGAACATCACCAGAACACCAGCGCCACGGCTTCCAGCAGCGTCTCGACCACTTGCGAGATCGAGATGCGGATGAAGCGCGAGCTGTCGTACGGGATCTCCCACTTCACGCCCGGCGGGAAGAACTGCGCCAGCTCGGTCATGCGCTTGCGCACGGCGGTGGCGGTGGCCAGCGCGTTGCCGGTGGCCGAGAGCTGCACGCCGATGCCGGTGGACGGCTTGCCGTTCAGGCGGGCCGCGGTGGCGAAGCTCTGGGCGTTGAGTTCGACCCGCGCGACATCTTTCAGGCGGACCGTCGAGCCGTCGGTGTTGGCGCGCAGCACGATCTCGCGGAACTGGTCCACCGTGCCGAGCTGGCCGTTGACGACGACCGTCGCGGCGATGCCCTGCCCCGCCACGTTCGGCAGTTCGCCGATGGAGCCGGCCGAGACCTGCGCGTTCTGCGCGCGGATCGCGGCCACCACTTCGGCCGACGACATGTTGAAGCCGACCAGCTTCTGCGGATCGAGCCAGATGCGCATGGCCGCTTCGGTGCCGAACAGCTGCGCCTGGCCGACGCCGGGCAGGCGCTGGATTTCGGGCAGCACGCTGCGCGAGGCGAAGTCCCCCAGGTCCACCGGCGTGAACTTCGGGTCGTCGGACGACAGGATCGTGAACAGCAGGAAGTTCGAGCGCGACTTCTCCACGCGCACGCCCTGCTGCGTGACGGCGGAAGGCAGCCGCGGCGTGGCGCGGGCCAGCCGGTTCTGCACGTCCACCTGCGCCAGGTCGGCGTTGGTGCCCGGCTCGAAGCTGAGCGTGAGCTGGCCGGTGCCGTTGGCCTGCGCCACCGACTCCATGTAGGCCAGGCCCGGCGAGCCGTTCATTTCCTGCTCGATCACGCTGATCACGCTTTCTTCGAGCACCCGCGCGGACGCGCCGGGATAGGTGGCCGAGATGACGATGGCGGGTGGCGCCACCGGCGGGTACTGCGCGATCGGCAGCTGCGTGATGGCCACGCCGCCCATCACGATGATGAACAGCGCGATGACCCACGCGAAGATGGGCCGGTCGATGAAGAACTTGGCCATGCGTCCCTCAGCTCTTGGCGGGCTGCGAAGCGGCCTTGGCGGGAGCGGCGGGGGCGGCCGGCGTGGCGGACCACGGCACCGGCTTCACCGGCTTGCCCGGCTGCATCTTCTGGAAGCCGTCGACCATCACCTGCTCGCCGGGCTGCAGGCCCGACAGCACGACCCACTTGCCTTCCTGCGAGCCGCCGACCTTGATGGTGCGCGGCGCCACCTTGCCGTCGGCCGCCACCACCATCACCGTGTCGCCCTGCGGCGAGCGCGTGACGGCCTGCTGCGGCAGCAGCATGGCGTTGCTGGCCTTGGCCTGCTCGATCAGCACGCGCACGTACATGCCGGGCAGCAGCATCGTGCCCGGGTTCGGCACTTCGGCGCGGATCGTCACCGGCCGGTGGCCGGGTCGACGGTGAGGTCGGCGAACAGCAGCTTGCCGGCCTGCGGATGGCGGCTGCCGTCTTCCAGCAGCACGCGCACCTCGGCGCCGTCGTCGCCGGCGCGCTTGAGGCGGCCTTCGGCCAGCGCGCGGCGCAGGTTCATCACCTCGGTGGCGCTCTGGGTGAAGTTGACGTACAGCGGGTTCACCTGCTGGATCACGGCCAGCGGCGTCGCTTCGCCCTGCCCGACCAGCGCGCCTTCGGTGACCAGCGAGCGGCCGATGCGGCCGGAGATCGGCGCCGTGACGGCCGCGTAGCCTTGGGTGATCTCGGCGGAACGCACGGACGCGCGGGCGGCGGCGACCTCGGCTTCGGCGGCGCGCTGCGCAGCCACGGCGTTCACGTACTCCTGCTTGCTGATGGCGTTGGCTTCCACCAGCGGCCGGTAGCGTTCGGCCGGGCGCTGGCCTGCCCGAGGTTGGCCTGCGCGCGCGCCGGGGTGGCCTGCGCGCTGGCGGTGGCGGCCGCATAGGGCGCGGCGTCGATGCGGTACAGCGCCTGGCCGGCCCGCACCTCGCTGCCTTCGCGGAACAGGCGCTGCTGCACGATGCCGGCGGCACGGGCGCGGACCTGCGCCACGCGCGAAGGCTCCAGCCGGCCGGGCAGCTCGGTGACCAGCCGATGTCGCTGGTGGCGACGGTGACCACGCCCACTTCGGGCGGCGGCGGCGCGGCCCCGGCCCCTTGCGGCGCGGCGCCTTCGCCGCCCTTGCCGCAGCCGGCCGGGACGGCCGCCAGCAGCGAAACGATGATCCATGCAGAATGCGGCACGCGTGCAGCCATGAGTTGCCTCGGGAAGGATTGGGAGAGGTTCGGTCGGCTGGCGAATGCAAGAGCGGGGCCAGCGGCAGGCAGCGAGTATACATACAAGATTGAATGTATAGTCGGCGGCATCATGGTTCGCCGTTCCAAGGAAGATGCCCTCGCCACCCGCACCGCCCTGCTCGATGCGGCCGAGCGGGTGTTCCCCGGCGCAGGGCGTGGCCGGCACTTCGCTCAACGACATCGCCCGGCCGCCGGCACCACCCGCGGCGCCATCTACTGGCACTTCAAGGACAAGGCCGACCTGTTCAACGCCATGATGGACCGCGTCTCCATGCCGCTCGAGGGCGCCATGCTGGCGCTGGAGAGCGCGCACGGCGCCGACCCGCTGCCGGCGCTGCGGCAGTCGCTGCGGCAGGCGCTGCACCAGACGGTGACCGACCCGCAGACGCGCCGCGTGTTCGAGGTGGCCACGCACATGGTGGAGTATGTCGACAGCCTCTGTGCCGTGCGCGAGCGCCACCTGCGGCAACGCAGCGCCTGGGTCGAACGCATCCGCCTGCTGCTGCTCAAGAGCGCTGCCACGCGCGGCGTGCGGCTGCCGGTGGCCGCGGCGACGGCGGCGCAGGGCTTGCAGGCCATGATGGACGGACTGATCCAGAACTGGCTGCTCGACCCCGGCGCCTTCGACCTGGAAGCCTGCGGCACGCGCTCGGTGGACACGTACCGGCCGGCCTCGGCCTCGGCTGAGCCGCCCCTGTACGACGAAGGTTCCCGGCGCTGTCCCAGCGTGTGAACTGCTCGGCAAAAAGCCGCGTTTCGCGCGCGGAAACGGCCGCGCCTGCCCCACGCGCGCCGCGGCTTTGCCATGATGTCCCGCAGGAGACAAATTCCTTGGTCATCGAGGCACCGACATCCACTGGCGGCGAGCCCGGCAGGATCGCCCTCGCCGGCAACGACGAATGGGCGTGGGAGCAGGACAGCAGGCTTCGCTTCGTGCATATCCGCACGCCCCATCCGCAGGCGGCGTTCGACGCCGGCTTCCTGCTCGGGCACAGCCCGTGGGAGATTTCCGGCGCGCGCCCGGCGCACGGCAGCTGGGAAGACCACAAGCACGACCTGAGCGCCCGCCGGCCGTTCCACGGCTTTGTGTGGATGGTGAGCGCCGGCGGCCAGCCGCGCTACGTCTCGGCCAGCGGGGCCCCCTTCTACGACGCGCAAGGCAGGTTCGCCGGCTACCGCGGCACCGCACGCGACATCACGCGCCAATGGATGCAGCAGCGCCGGCTGGACGAAGCCGAGGTGATGCTCAAGGTGGCGGCCACGCTGGGGCGCTTCGGCGCCTGGTCGGTCGACCTCGCCACCTCGCGCCTGACCTGGACCGACAAGGCGCAGGGCATCCAGCACGCACCGGCCGCGCACGAGGCGAATTGCGGCAAGCACATCCTCGCGATGTACGCGCCCGAAGACCGCGACCGCCTGCTGCAGGCTTATGTGCGCTGCATCGGCAACGGCACGCCTTTCGACCTGGAGCTGCGTGCGCTCGACCGCCGGCGGCAGCGTGTCTGGATGCGCGTGATCGGCGCCCCGGTGCGCGGGGCCGGCAACGAGATCGTCGGCGTGCAGGGCGCCTACCAGGGACATCCATGCGGCCAAGACCGCCGCCGAGGAAGACCGGCAGCGCGCGCAGCGCATGCTCGCCACGCTGGACAGCCTGACCGACGGCTTCATCACGCTCGACCGCGGGTGGCGCATCACGTACTTCAACCCGGCCGCCGAAGCCGGGCTCGACATGCGTTCGGCGGACGTGCTGGGGCGCAGCTTCTGGGACGTGTTCCCCGGCGCGCCAGGCACCGAGTTCGAGGAGAACTACCGCGCGGCCATGGCGCAGGGCGAGGTGCGCCGCTTCGACGCGCTGTATCCGCCGCTGAACCGCTGGTACCGCGTGAGCGCCTTCCCGTCCGAGCAGGGCATCGCGCTGTCCTTCGCCGACATCACCGCTTCGCACGAGGCCCACCAGCAGCTGCTGGACATGAACACCGAACTGGAGCGCCGGGTGCGCGAACGCACCGAGGAACTGCGCCGCACCAACGACGAACTGGCCGCCTTCACGCTGGCGGTGGCGCACGAACTGCGCGAGCCGCTGGCCGGCATCGCCGGCTTCAGCCGCGCGGTGGAGGAAAGGCTGGCGGGCCGGCAGGACCAGAAGACCCGCCATTTCCTGTCGCGCATCCGCGCCGGCGTGACGCGCATGGAAGGCCTGATGGACGCGCTGCTGGAACTGGCGCACGTGGGCCGGGCGCCGCTGGAGCGCCGGCGCGTGAACCTGACCGCGCTGGTGGAATGCACCGTGGAGATCCTGCGCACGCAGGAGCCGGGCCGCGATGCCCGCGTGGACGTCGCGCCGGACCTGTTCGCGGAGGGCGACGCCCGCCTGCTGCGCACGCTGGTGGAGAACCTGCTGGGCACCGTGTGGCGCGCCAGCGCGGGGCAGCCGCGGACGGTGATCTGCGTGGGCCGCCGCGACGAGGACGGCGTGTTCTACGTGCGGGACAACAGCGCCGACCAGCTGCCCGTGCCGGCCCCCGACCTTTCGCGGCCGCACGAGCTGCTGCGGGTCGACGGCGAAGCGGGCGGCGACCGCCTCGCGCTGGCCAGCGCCCGCCGCGTGATCGATCGCCACGGCGGCAGCATCTGGGCGGAGACGACCGCCGAGGGCGGGCAGATGTTCTGCTTCGCGCTGCCCTCCGAAGTGTCATCCCGGGCTTGACCCGGGATCCACGCTGCCGTCGCGCGAGCGCAGCCGTGGATTGCGGGCCGAGCCCGCAATGACAGGTCCGCCTTACTGCGGCTCGATCTTCGCGTCCTTGATCGCCTTGGCCCACTTGGCCGTTTCGAGGCGGGTGCGCTCGCCCAGCGCCTGCGGCGTGCCGGGTTCGACCACGAAGCCGATGGGCGCGAACTTGTCCTGCAGTTCCTTGCTGTTCGCCGCGGCATTGATGGCCGCGTTCAGCTTGGCGACGACGTCGGCGGGCGTGCCGGCCGGCGCGAACATCGCGAAGTAGGCGATCAGTTCGTAGTCCTTCAGGCCCAGCGCTTCGTTGACGGTGGGCAGCTCGGGAATGGCGGCGGAGCGCTTGGTGGACGTCACGGCCAGGCCGCGCACCTTGCCGCCCTTGACCTGCGGCAGCATCACGGCGAAGTCGGCGGTGAACAGGTTCACCTGCCCGCCGATCAGGTCGGTCATGGCCGCCGGGCCGCTCTTGTACGGCACGTTGGTCATCTTGATGCCGGCCATGCTGGCGAGCATCTCGGTGGACACCAGCTGCGAGGTGCTGGCGCTGGCGAAGGTCACGCTGTCGGGTTTGGCCTTGGCCATGTCGACCAGTTCGCGCAGGTTCCCCGCCGGCACGTCGTTGTTGACGGCCACGATGAGCGGCACCGAACCCGGGTAGCCGAGCGGGGCGAAGGCTGTGTCCTGGTTGTAGGGCAGCTGCTTCATCAGGCTCTTGAGCGCCGCGTTGGTGCTGTTGGTGCCGATCAGGATGGTGTAGCCGTCGGGCGTGGCCTTGGCGACGTCGGCGGCGCCGAGCATGCCGTTCACGCCGGGCTTGTTCTCGACGACGATCGGCTGGCCGAGCGTCTTGGCCATTTCGTTGGCGAACGCGCGGCCGATCTGGTCGGTGGCGCTGCCGGGGGCGAACGGCACGATCGCCTTGATGGGCTTGGTCGGGAAGGCCCGGGCCAGCGCGGAGGAAGCACCCAGCAGGGTGGCGGCCGCGAGGGCGAGGCAGCTCAGGACAGAACGCACGAAAGTCTCCTTGGAATGTGCCGCGATTCTAGTTTCCCGCGGCGGGGTGGCCGGGCGGCACGGGGATGCGCAGGTCGAGCAGGTGGAACGACAGCGTCTTGCCGTGCGCGTCGAGGTTGAGCGAGTCGTTGACGCCGCCGTCGAGCACTTCGTCCAGCACGAAGTTGATGGCGCCCAGGTTGGGCAGCAAATAGCGCTGCACGCTCGCCGGGTTGCGGTGCGCGAAATGCGCAGCCACGCGTTCGCACGTGACATGCTCGGCCAGCAGCGCGTAGTCCTCGGGCCGGTACGCGACCAGGCTGATGTTGATGCGGTTGCCCTTGTCGCCGGTGCGGCCGTGGGCCAGTTCGTAGAGTGCAATGTCCTGCATGGTGCTGCCTCAGGCGAACGCGTGGCGGGCGGGGATGAGCTCGCGCGGCACCAGCACGCGCGGCTGGACAGGCGCTGGCGCTTGGCGGTGCGCACGCCGCCGCCGCCGCCCGGGCCGCACGTCCACAAGGCGGTGACTTCGCGCAGCAGCCGGTCGATCACCTCGACCCTCTCATGCCGGCCGGCGACGCGCGGCGCACGTCGGTGGCGGTGCCGGCGGCGATGCCGCCGAGCATCGTTCCACCGTCGTCGCCGAAGACGGAGGCCACGCCGATCAGGTCGCAGCGCAGCGCGAGGTCGGCGCCCATGCGCTGCCGCATCACGTCCATCGCCAGCCGGGCCCGCGCTTCGGCGTTGCGGCCGGCATAGGAGATCTCGGCTTCGCCGAGCCAGCCGCCGTCGAAGTACGCCAGCGCCTTCAGCGTCGGCGTGCGCGGGTGGCCGCGAACGCCCGCGAGCCGCACGCGGTCGGGGCCGACCTGCTCCACGGTCGCCTGGGTGATGTCGGCGACGACGTCGGGCGTGAGGTAGGCCGCCGGGTCGTGCACCTCGTACAGCAGCTGCTCCTTGACCGTGCGCGGGTCGACGATGCCGCCGGTGCCCGCGGCCTTGCCGACGATGCAGCTGCCGTCGGCGAAGATCTCGGCGATCGGGAAGCCGACGTTCGCGAGGTCCGGCACATCCTTGCGCCCCGGGTCGGCGAAGTAGCCACCGGTGACCTGGGCGCCGCATTCCAGCAGGTGGCCGGCCATGGTGCCGCCCGCCAGCTTGTCCCATTCTTCCGGGCCCCAGCCGTAATGCGCCACGGCGGGCCCGAGCACCAGCGACGGATCGGCCACGCGGCCCGTCACCACCACTTGCGCGCCGGCGCGGATCGCGGCGGCGATTTCCATCGCGCCCTGGTAGGCGTTGGCGCAGACGAAGCGCCCGGCATCGAAGCCGCCTTCGAGCCGCTCGCGCACGATGGCGCGGCCGCGTTCGTCCGACAGGTCGTCGCCGGTCACCACCGCCACGCGGGGCGCGGGCAAGCCGAGCTCGGTGGCGAGTTGCCGGACGACGGCGGCGGCGCCCTGCGGATTGGCCGCGCCGAAGTTGCCGACGATGGTGATGCCGTGGCGCAGGCAGTCGGCCAGACCGGCCGCAGTTCCTCGACCAGCAGCGGCTCGTAGCCCGGGGGCGGATCGCGGCGGCGCGCCAGTTGCTGCAGCGCGAGCGTGCGCTCGGCCAGGTTCTCGAAGATCAGGGCGGCCGGGCCGCCCCGCTCGACGAGCGTGCGCACCACCGGCGCCGCGGCGTCCGTGCGGTCGCCGGAGAAGCCGGCGCCGCATCCGATTGCGATGGTTTCCATCAGGGGGTCGTCTCCACGATCAGGGCGGCGTGCAGCTCGCGCACGCGCTCTTCGACATAGTAGCCGCCGTACTCCGTGTAGCGCAGGAACGGCCGGCCGCAACCCGCGCACTGCCACGCCGTGCAGCGGTTGTACGGAAAGAAGGCCGGCGCGACCGGCGCATCGGGCGACCAGCCGTGGGTGCCCGCGGGGTGGTATTCGTCCAGCGTCGGGTCCTCGTTCGCCGGATCGCGCAGCGTGCCGACCGCCCGCAGGCTGTCCTTGTCGAAGCCGCCGGGAATCGACTCCCAGCCGCGGCACGCGAGCGCGGCGCATCGCGGACATGGCGGCCGGCCTTCGTGGTCACGGGCGAGCGCACGCAGGGTTTCAGCATCCGGCGCGGGGCAGGTCGTTGCTCATCCCCTCCATTCTCGCCGCGGGCCCTTGGCGCAAACCGTTCTACGGATGAGAATGGTGCAATGGGCTTCCAGCTACGCTACAAACACGGGTCCGCGATGTCGGTGGTCGAGGTCACCGCCCGGCCTTCGCCGAACAGGCGCAGGAGGCGATCGAAGCCATCCGTGGCGCGCACCATGGAGAACGAGGACAGGCGCCTCCTGATCGACCTAACCGACGTGGTCGGCACGCTCGGGCCGGCCGAACACCGTGCGCTCGGCATGCTGGCTGTGCGCTACCTGTCGCACCTCGAGCGCGTGGCCTCTCTCGTGCCCGAGGACAAGATCACGCGCGTCAGCGAAGCGGCCGCGCAGAAGCACGGGCTGCAGCTGAAAGTATTCACCGACCTCACCAGCGCGGTCGACTGGCTGGTCGAGCCGCGCTGACGCAGCAGCTCGGCGCACGGCTCGGCTCCTAGTTGCCGTGGTGCCTTTGCACGCGCATCGACACGCGCTGCCGCAGGCGCAGCCGCGCGGCATCCGACAGCATGCGCCCTGCCCAGCGGTACACGTTGAATTCGCGCACGGTGCTGCGCAGGCTCGCCATGCGCTCGCGCTGCTCGCCCGGCGGCATGGTCAGCGCCTGGTACAGCGCGTCGGCCGTTTCCTCGACGTGGTACGGATTGACGATCAACGCTTCCGGCATCTCGCGCGCGGCGCCGGCGAAGCGGCTCAGCACCAGCACGCCGCGCTCGTCGTCGCGTGCCGCCACGAACTCCTTGCAGACCAGTTCATGCCGTCGTGCAGGCTGGTCACCAGCAGACGTCGGCGGCCCGGTACAGCTTGTTGACCTCGTCGTGTTCGTGGTGCTGCGCCAGCAGCCGCACCACCGGCGCCTCGGGCCGGCCGAAGCGCCGGTTGATGCGCTCGGTGGTCGCCCGGATGCGCTCCCGAACAGCCGGTATTCCTCGAGCGCGCTGCGTGACGGCGCGGCCACCTGCACGAAGGTGAAGCGGCGCACCCACTCCGGGTGCTTCTCCAGCATCCGCTCCACGGCGTGCAGCCGCTCCAGGATGCCCTTGGTGTAGTCGAAGCGGTCGACGCCCACGGCCACGCGGTGGTCGTTGGGAATGCCGAGGCGCTCGAACACCTCGGCGCGGCACTGCCCCGGCGACGGCCAGTCGCGCTGCGCTTCCGGCAGCGGCCACTCGATGGAGATCGGGTAGCTTTCCACCAGCGTCTCCTCGCCACCGAACGTGATGGTCGAGTGCTCGTGCTCGATGCGCGCCTCGAGGTAGCGGTCGACCGTCTCGATGAAGTTCTTGCAGTGGAAGCGCGTGTGGAAGCCCAGAATGGTGCTGCCCAGCATGCCTTCCAGATCTCGCTGCGCCACGGGCAGATGCCGAACGACTCCGGATTGGGCCACGGGATGTGCCAGAAGGTGAGGATGGTCGCGCGCGGCAGCTTCTTGCGCACCATCGCCGGCAGCAGCGCGAAATGGTAGTCCTGCACCAGCACGACCGGGTCCTCGCTGCGCGCCTCGGCCACCACCGCGTCGGCGAACAGCTGGTTCACCTCGCGGTAGTGCTGCCAGTCGGATTCGCGGAACACCGGGCGCACGTGCGCCACGTGGCACAGCGGCCAGAGGCCTTCGTTGGCGAAACCGTAGTAGTAGCCCTGCTCCTGCTCCGGCGTGAGCCACAGCCGGCGCAGCTGGTACTCGGCGTGGCCCGGGGGCAGCGCGACATGGTCCTTGCCGTCGACCGACTCGCGGTCGGCATCGCCGCTGCCATGCGCCACCCAGTGCCGGAACAGGCGCGCATCACCGGCTCCACCGCCGTCACCAGCCCGCTGGCCGGCCGGCGCACCACCACCGGCCGTCCTTGCGTTCGTGGATGTAGGGCTCGCGGTTGGAAACGACGATCACCGGTCGCCGCGCAGCTGCGTGCGCAGCAGCGACTGCAGCCGCTGCGGGTTCCAGCCGGTCTCCGGCCCCTGCACGCGGCGGTACTCGTCCTCGAGCTCGCGCAGGCGGTCGCGCAGCTCGGCGGCCAGCGGCGCGAGCTCCGGCGACGCCGGCAGCATCGGCTTGACCAGCCCTTCGCCGCGCAGCAGCGCGCGGGCGCCCGACACCCACCCGCGCCAGCTCAATTGCGCGACGATCACCGTCACCAGCGCGATCACCGCTCCCAAGCTGGCGATCAGCACGATCAGGTACTGCCGCGTGTCCCGCTGCGGCGCTCGATGAAGCTCAGGTCGTGCATCAGCACCAGCTGCCCCATGGGCCCGGCTTCCGCCGTGATGGCATGCACCGTCACATGCACCGGCCCGCCCTCGATGCGCAACGACGGGTCCTTCTCGGCGGCGGTGGCGGCCGCCCTCTCGCACGAGAGGTTCTGCGGATAGCTCTGGGTGCGCCGCAGCAGCTGGCCGCCGGTGGAGCACCAGCCGATGGCGACCAGCCGCTCGTCCTGCAGCGCGCGGTCGAACAGCGCCTGCAGCTTGCGGCCCCGCGTGTCCTGCAGCGCATCGGCCACCGATTCGGACAGGGCGTTGGCCACCAGTTCGCCGCGCAGCGTGAGGTCGCGCGCGAACCAGCGCAGGGTGAGCCGGTCCATCAGCGGCAGGGCCGGTAGGCCGCCGCGGTGAGGATCACGACCAGCGGCAGGAGGAAACGGAGCTGGAGCCGGAGGGTTCGCATCATCCGGGCGACTCTACTGCAAGCGGCGCCTGTTGCATTTGGACAAAGGCAGTCGCCGCGCCCCGGGCTTTGCCACAATGGCGGCCATGCCAGCCAGCCCCCGGTGAAGAAACGCCCCGCCTCCCCTGCCCCCAGCCGCAAGCGCGCCGAGCCGCCGCCACCGGAGGATGGCCACGAGGCCGCCGCCCGCGTGCTGCGGCAGTTCCGCGTGGTGTTCAACGCCGTCAAGACGCACTTTCGCGCCGTCGAGAAGAAGGCCGGCCCGGCCGGCGCGCAGGTCTGGGCGCTCAGCGTCGTCTCGAGCCATCCCCGCATCGGGGTGGGCGAACTGGCCCGCTCGATGGACATCCACCAGTCGACGGCGAGCAATTTGCTCAAGCCGCTGCTGGAGCAGGGGCTGGTGGCGGCGGAGCGCTCGGGCGTGGACCGGCGCGCCGTGCACCTGCACGTCACGCCCGCGGGCGCCCGGGTGCTGCGCAAGGCGCCGGGGCCTTTCACCGGCGTGCTGCCGGAGGCGCTGGCCAGCCTGGATGCGGCGACGCTGGCGCGGCTCGACCGCGACCTGGCGCGCGTGATCGGCGCGCTGGGCGCCGATGCGAAGAAGGGGAACGTGCCGCTGGGGCAGCCGGAGTAGCCGGCCGCCCCGCGGGGATCAGGACCCGAGGACCGGAACTCGCCGGCGCCGCCCAGCAGGTGCCGCACCTGCTGCGCGAGCGAGCCGAACACGCGGCTGCCGAAGCCGGGCGTCTCTTCGCCGAAGACGATGCGGTCGCAACCGAAGTCGCGGGCCGTCCGGGCAATGGTTTCGGCGCTGCGCCCGACCCGCACGGTCGCGGTGTAGGGCACCCCGGCCGATTCCAGCAGCGAACGCGCGAGCTGCAGGTCTTCCGCGCCCGCCGACTCCTGCAGTTGCCGGAGTTCGGACGCGCCGAAGCACAGCGACACGTGGCCGTTCAGGCGCGGCTGCACGCGCAGCAGCCGGATGTCCACCGGGTCTTCGCGGTAGATGCGCACCGCTTCGGCGATCGCCGAGCGGGTGCGGTCGGGATGGGCCGGATCGACCGGCACGAGCACGTTTCTCATGCTGGCTCTCCTCAGCCGGCCTGGTTGGCGGTGGGGGGCGTGCTGTTGCGCATCGTGAGCCACTTGCCCAGGACGACCACCAGCACGGCGCCGGCAGCGGGGGCGAAGTTGTGCAGGGTGTGGTGGCTCTCGGCGAAGTTGTGGATGGCGGGGTCGCCCATGGCCATCTCGCCCGCGACCCAGCCCAGCAGGCCGGCGCCGATCGTGATGATGATCGGGAAGCGGCCCATCAGCTTGAGGATCAGCGTGCTGCCGAAGATGATCAGCGGGATGCTGATGACGAGGCCGAAGACCAGCAGCGGGACGTTGCCCTTGGCGGCGGCGGCGACACCGATCACGTTGTCCGGCTCATCACGAGGTCGGCGACCACGATGGTCTTGATGGCGGCGGCCAGGTTCGAGTGGCCTTCCATCTCTTCCTCGCCGTCGTCGCCCTTGAGCAGGCCGACCCCGATCCACAGCAGCAGCACGGCGCCGACCAGCTTCAGGTAGGGCAGGGTCAGCAGGTAGACGGCGAAGAATGTGAGGATGATCCGCAGCACGATCGCGCCGACGGAGCCGAAGATGATCGCCTTCTTCTGCTGCGTGGGCGGCAGCGAGCGGCAGGCGAGCGCGATGACGACCGCGTTGTCGCCGGACAGCACGATGTTGATCAGGATGATCTGGGACAGCGCGATCCAGAACTCCGGACTGGAAAGAAAGGCCATGGGTTTTGTCTCCTCGAGCGGGTGGTTGCGGATCCGGGTGGATCCGAACGTTCGAGGCTAAGGAGGCGCGCTGACCGCCCCCTATCCGGCGGCTGTCGGCCGGTTGTCGGCAAGCTGTCCGCCAGCTTACGAAACCGGCGGCGTGGCCTCGGACCCGCGGAAGAAGACGCTGAAAGTGTTACCCACGCCGTCCACGTCCTCTTCCAGCGTGATCTGCGCGTGGTGCAAGGTGGCGATCTCGCTGACGATGGCGAGGCCCGGGCCGCTGCCGTCCTCCTGCGTCCCGAGCAGCCGGTGGAAGCGCTGGAAGATGCGCTCCCGTTCCTCCACCGGGATGGCGGGGCCGTCGTCGCTCACCGACAGCTTCACCTGCCCCTCGCCCGCGGCCTCCGTGCGCACCGTCACGCGGCCGCCCGGCTCGCTGTAGCGGATCGCGTTGTCGACCAGGTTGTTGACCAGCTCGCGCAGCCGGTCGCGGTCGGCGTCGATCACCAGCGGCTGCCCGTGCCCTTCGAAGCCGAGGTCGATGCCGTGGCGGATGGCGTGCGGCGCCCACTCCATGCTCACTTCGAGCGCGAAGGCTTCCAGGTCGAGCGGCTGCAGTTGCACCGTGGCGAGCGCGCCCGGCTCGTTGCGCGCGAGCGTGAGCAACTGCCGCACCAGCCGCGACAGCCGGTCGGCGCTGACGTAGAGCTGCGCCAGCGAATGGCGCACCCGCTGCGGCTCCTGCTCGCGCAGCGCCAGTTCGATCTGCGCCTTCAGGCCGCTGACCGGCGTCTTCAGCTGGTGGGCGGCGTCGGCCACGAAGCGGTTCTGGAAATCGAAGGTGCGGCCCAGCCGCGCCATGAGGTCGTTGACCTCTTCCACGAGCGGGCGGACTTCGCCGGGCACGTCGTCGATCGCGATCGGACTCAGGTCGAGGTGCGAGCGATCGGACACGGCCGCGCGCAAGCGCTGCAGCGGCTGCAGGCCGCGCGAGATGCCGAACCAGACGACGGCCGTGGCCATGAGGATCAGGAGCAGCTGCGGGACGATCACCGTCGCCAGCATCTCCCATGCGAGCCGGGTGCGCTTGTGCAGCGTCTCGGCCACCAGCACCCGCACGCGCGGGCTGGCGGGACGCTCGTCGACGGGCATCCACGCATCCACCACCCGGACGTCGTGGCCGTCGAGCTGCCCGGCGTAGAACCGCGGCCGGCCATTGCCGGCGACCTCCGCCGTGGACAGGCCCGGGTTGCCGCCGAGGTGGCGTCCATCGGCGCCGAGCAGGCGGTAGGCGAGGCGGTCGTCCCGGTCCACCAGCAGGATGTTCTCGGCGGCGGGCGACAGGTCGAGCCGCACCACCCCGCCCTCCTCCTTCGTGTGCAGCACGATCTCGCGCGCGATCTCGTGCAGCGCGCGGTCGAAGGCCTGGTCGGACAGCCGCAGCGAGCCGTAGTACGCGGCGGCGGCGTCCAGCAAGAACAGCACCGACAAGGGCCCCAGCAGCCAGGCCAGCAGCTTGCGCTGCAGGCGCGGCTCAGGCCGCTGCATCCCGCCGTTCCATCAGGTAGCCCATGCCGCGCACCGTGCGGATCTCGCAGCCCAGCGGCTCGAGCTTGCGGCGCAGCCGGTACATGCAGACTTCGATCGCGTTCTCGCCGACGTCCTCGTCCCAGCCGTAGAGGTGGTTCGCCAGCTGTTCCTTGCTGACCACCCGGCCCTCCCGCATCATCAGCAGCTCGAGCGCCGCCAGCTCGCGCGGCGCCAGTTCGAGCGGGCGCTGGTCGTAGTAGACCCGCCGGCCGATCGTGTCGAAGCGTAGCAGCCCGTGCTGGAGTTCGGGGGTGGAGTTGGTGCCGCGCCGCAGCAGGGCCCGCACGCGCGCTTCCAGTTCCGGCAGGTCGAACGGCTTGGCGAGGTAGTCGTCGGCGCCGAGGTCGAGGCCGCGCACCCGGTCTTCCAGCGTGTCGAAGGCGGTGAGCATCAGCACCGGCATGGTCGACTTGCGCGCGCGCAGGCGGCGCAGCACGTCGAGCCCGCTCAGGCCGGGCAGGCCGACGTCGAGGATCGCGAGGTCATAGGCGGCAAGCGCGAGCGCGCTGTCCGCCTCCTCGCCGGTGGACACGCTGTCCACGGCGTGGGCGGACTGCACCGGGGCGCGCGAGAGCGCGTCGGCCAGCACGCGGTCGTCTTCCACCAGCAGGATGCGCATGGTCGGGCCAGAACGAAAATCCGATGCTAACCCGGCGCTGCCGCCCGGCGTCACGGCGTCTTCTCCTACAAACGGTTTTCGCCGGCCTGCGTTGAGCAGGGGCCGGATGTCCCGGCACCAAGGAAAAACCATGAACAAAACCATCCTCGCCTGCGCCGCCGCCGCCGCTTTCACGCTGTTCTCCGGCTTCGCCGCCGCCCAGACGGCCGCCCCGGCCACCGTGCCCGCGCCCGCCACCACGACCACCACTGCCACGGCCCCCGCCGGCAGCAAGGACGAAGCCAAGGCCATGCAGAAGAAGGCCGACGCCGACTACAAGGCCGCCAAGAAGCAGTGCGAGCCGATGAAGGACCAGGCCGCCAAGGATTGCAAGGCCCGGGCCAAGGCAACCCACACCAAGGCCAAGGCCGAAGCCAAGGCCATGAAGGACATGGCCAGCGCCAAGACCGACAAGGACCGCGCCCAGATCACCGCCAAGCTCGAGAAGGCCAAGGCCGACGCCGACGCCAAGGCCGCCAAGAAGTAAGCCCTTCATCCCGGAACCGCGCCGGGTCGGCTAAGCTCCAAGCTTCATGCACGGCTCCGCGCTTTTCCACGGTGACCACCTCGCACGCAGCGTGCGGGGATCCCCTGCGCGCCTCCGGCCTGACGAACGCAACCTTCTCCCCCGGTTTTCGTTTCGTTCGTCTTTCCTTTGCCCCGCGCGGGCAGGAGTCTGCAATGGCTGATCTGTTTGACAACCCCATGGGCCTGATGGGGTTCGAGTTCGTCGAGTTCGCATCCCCCACCCCCGGCCTGCTGGAGCCGCTGTTCGAGAAGATGGGCTTCACCGTCGTGGCGAAGCACCGCTCCAAGGACGTGGTGCTCTACCGCCGGGCGACATCAATTTCATCGTCAACCGCGAGCCCAAGAGCCTCGCGTACTACTTCGCCGCCGAGCACGGGCCGTCCGCCTGCGGACTCGCCTTCCGCGTCAAGGACGCGCACAAGGCGTATGCCCGCGCCATCGAGCTCGGCGCGCAGCCGATCGAGATCCCCACCGGCCCGATGGAACTGCGCCTGCCGGCCATCAAGGGCATCGGCGGCGCGCCGCTGTACCTGATCGACCGCTTCGAAGACGGCAAGTCGATCTACGACATCGACTTCGAGTGGCTGCCCGGCATCGAGCGCCACCCCAAGGGCCACGGCCTGACGGTGGTCGACCACCTGACGCACAACGTGTACCGCGGGCGCATGGCGCACTGGGCCGACTTCTACGAGCGCCTGTTCAATTTCCGCGAGGTCAAGTACTTCGACATCAAGGGCGAGTACACCGGCCTCACGTCCAAGGCGATGAGCGCGCCCGACGGCATGATCCGCATCCCGCTGAACGAGGAAGCGGGCAAGACCTCGGGCCAGATCGAGGAGTTCCTGATGAAGTTCAGCGGCGAGGGCATCCAGCACGTCGCCCTGCTGACCGACAACCTGATGGAAACCATCGACAGCCTGCAGATGGCCGGCGTGCCGCTGATGACGGCGCCCAACGACGTGTACTACGAAATGCTCGAAGAGCGGCTGCCGGGCCATGGCCAGCCGGTGGGCGAACTGCAGGCGCGCGGCATCCTGCTCGACGGCACCACCGAAGGCGGCCAGCGCCGCCTGCTGCTGCAGATCTTCTCGGAGCCGGTGCTGGGCCCGGTATTCTTCGAATTCATCGACCGCAAGGGCGACGATGGTTTCGGCAACGGCAACTTCAAGGCGCTGTTCGAGTCGCTCGAACGCGACCAGATCCGCCGGGGCGTGCTCAAGGTTGACGGCGAAAAGGAAGCAGCATGAAGATCGATCGCATCCACCACGTGGCGTACCGCTGCAAGGACGCCAAGGAAACCGTGCTCTGGTACGAGAAGATGCTGAACATGACGTTCCAGCTGGCCTTCTCCGAAGACCAAAGCCGTCGACCAAGGCGCCCGACCCGTACATGCACGTGTTCCTCGACGCCGGCAACGGCAACGTGCTGGCGTTCTTCGAGCTGCCCACGCAGCCGGAGATGGGGCGTGACCCGAACACGCCTTCGTGGGTGCAGCACATCGCCTTCAAGGTGAAGACGCGCGAGGAACTGCTGGAGTTCAAGCAGCACCGGAAGCGAACGGTGTCGAGGTGCTCGGCGTCACCGACCACGGCAGCTTCCACTCGATCTACTTCTTCGACCCCAACGGCCACCGGCTCGAGATCGCCTGCCCGGATCCGCGGGAAGAGGAACTCAACGAGCGCCTCGACAAGGTCAAGTGGGACATGCTCAACGAATGGGCCGTCACCAAGCGCGCGCCCAAGCACGCCGCCTTCGCGCACCAGCGGGAATTCGAGAAGTGAGCGCGGCGGTGGACAGCAACGACCCATCGCTGCAAAGCTGGGTCGCGTCGGCCAACGCGCCGGGTTCCGACTTCCCGATCCAGAACCTGCCCTTCGGCCGCTTCCGCACCGCGGGCGAGCGCGGCTGGCGCATCGGCGTCGCCATCGGCGACCAGGTGCTGGACCTGCAGCGTGCGGGCGTGATCGACGGCAACGACATGAAGGCGCTGCTGCAACTGGCGCCTCCCGCGCGCCGCGCGCTGCGCGACACGATCTCGGCCGGCCTGCGCGAAGGCAGCGCGCAGCGCGCGGCTTTCGAAGCGGCGCTGCTGCCGCAGTCGGGCGTCGAGCTCGGCCTGCCCTGCGAGATCGGCGACTACACCGACTTCTACGTGGGCATCCACCACGCCGAGGCGGTGGGCAAGCAGTTCCGCCCCGACAACCCGCTGCTGCCCAACTACAAGTGGGTGCCGATCGGCTACCACGGGCGCGCCTCCACCATCCGGGCGAGCGGCACGTCGTTCCGGCGGCCGCGCGGCCAGACCAAGGCGCCCGACGCGCAGGAACCGGCGCTCAACGCCAGCGCCCGGCTCGACCTCGAACTGGAGCTGGGCATCTTCATCGGACGGCCCAACGAACAGGGCGAACCGATTGCGATCGCCGACGCCGAAGACCACGTGTTCGGCCTGGCGCTGTTCAACGACTGGAGCGCCCGCGACCTGCAGGCTGGGAGTACCAGCCGCTCGGCCCGTTCCCCGCGAAGAACTTCGCCAGCACGGTGTCGCCGTGGCTGGTGACGCTGGAGGCGCTGGAACCGTTCCGCAAGCCGTTCGCGCGGCCGGCCGGCGATCCGCGGCCCCTGCCGTATCTCGACACGCCGGCCAACAGCGAACGCGGCGCGATCGACATCGGTCTCGAAGTCTGGCTGCAGACCGCGAAGATGGCGCAGGCCGGCCACCACGGCGACTGCATCAGCCGCTCCAACTTCGCCGACGCCGCGTACTGGACGATGGCGCAGCTCGTCGCCCACCACACGGTCAACGGCTGCAGCCTGCAGCCCGGCGACCTGCTCGGTTCGGGCACGCTCTCTGGGCCCAGCCCGGAACAGGCGGGCTCGCTGCTCGAACTCACCGTCGGCGGCAAGCAGGCGCTGACGCTGTCGAACGGCGAGCAGCGCACCTTCCTGCAGGACGGCGACAGCATCATCCTGCGCGGCTTCTGCGAGCGCGACGGCGCGCGCCGCATCGGCTTCGGCGAATGCCGCGGCACGGTGCTGCCGGCGCCCGCGGCGAAGCCGTGAATCCCGAGCTGCATGGCCGGCCGCCGGGGAGCGGCCGGCCAGCGCCGACTGGACGATCCCGCAGGGGTGGGAGGACTACACGGCTGCCGAGCACGGCGTGTGGAAGACGCTGTTCGAACGGCAGACGAAGCTGCTGCCCGGCCACGCGTGCGACGAGTTCGTCGCCGGCATGCGCAACCTGCCGATCGGCGCGCACGAGATCCCCGATTTCCGCCGGCTCTCCGACGTGCTGATGGAGCGCACCGGCTGGCAGGTGGTCGCGGTGCCGGGGCTGGTGCCCGACGAGGTGTTCTTCGACCACCGCCAACCGCCGCTTTCCGGCCGGCCAGTTCATCCGCAAGCCGGACCAGCTCGATTACCTGCAGGAGCCCGACGTCTTCCACGACGTCTTCGGCCACGTGCCGATGCTGATGCACCCGGTGATCGCCGACTTCATCCAGGCCTACGGCCGGGGCGGCCTGCGCGCGATGCGCCCGGGCAAGCTGCCCTACCCGCGCGCGTCTACTGGTACACGGTGGAATTCGGGCTGGTGCGGCAGAAGGACGGCATCCGCGTCTATGGCGCCGGCATCGCCTCGTCGCGCGCCGAGACGGTGTTCAGCACCGACGACGCGTCGCCGAACCGCCTGGGCTTCGAGCTCGAACGCGTGATGCGGACGCTGTACCGCATCGACGACTTCCGGGAGACCTACTTCGTGCTCGATGGCCTCGACCAGCTGCTCGAACTCGCGCGGATCGACTTCGCGGCCGCGTACGAGCGCGTGAGCGCGCTGCCCGACCTGCAGCCGGGCGACCTGCTGCCCACCGACAGCGTGCTGCACCGGGGCACCGGCAGCTACCACGCGCAACGCAGGAGCCGCTGATGGCGCGCACCGTCCTCATCACCGGCGCGGCCGGCAACCTCGGCCGCGCGGTGGCCGACAGCTTCGAACGCGCCGGCGACAGCGTGGTGCTGGTGGACCGCTCGGCCGAAGTGCTGGAGCGCGCCTTCGCGGGCAGCGGCGCCGAGCGCATGCTCGTCGCCGTCGACCTGCTGCAGGCCGACGACGTGGAGCAGGCCGTCGGCCGCGTGGCGGCGCAGTTCGGCCGCATCGACGTGCTGTGCAACCTGGCCGGCGGCTTCGCGATGGGCACGCCGGTGCACGCCACCGCCGACGCCGACTGGCAGCGCATGCAGGACCTGAACGTGCGCACCGTGTTGAACATGGCGCGCGCCGTGGTGCCCCTGATGGTGCAGCGCGGGCGCGGCAAGATCGTCAATGTGGGCGCCAACGCGGCGCGCCGCGGCGCCGCGCACATGGGCGCGTACATCGCCTCCAAGGCCGAAGTGCTGCGGCTGACGGAGACGATGGCCGCCGAACTGCGCGAGCAGGGCATCAACGTCAACTGCGTGATGCCCAGCATCATCGACACGCCCCAGAACCGTGCCGACATGCCGGACGCGGACCCCAAGCGCTGGGTGAGCCCCGAGCAACTGGCGGCGGTGATCGCCTTCCTCGCCTCCGATGCGGCGGATGCGGTGCATGGCGCGTGCATCCCGGTGACGGGCCTGAGCTGAGCCGCCGGCGCTGCCACCAAAGTTCTCACCGCTTCCGCCCACGCCGGCGCGTCGCGCCGGCCTCCCCGCTGAGACGCCTTTGCCGCACGACGCGGTCGCCGCGCCTCCTACAGGCCGCGGGCGGGCACGCCACCACCATGGACCCCGTAGCGCAAACCTTCCAGTGCGCTCACCAACGGGAGAAACCGATGAAAGCGTTTGCCGTCTACGTCGCCATTGCCGCCGCCGCCGCGGCCGCGCCCGCCTTCAGCCAGAACTCGTGGCCCGCCGTGGCGACGACTCCGTCCGCCTCTCCGACGCCGCCTGCCAGAGCGAACTGGTGCTGGCCCGCGTCGAGCCCGGCGCGCAGGAGGAATACAAGGCCGCCACCGCGCGCTTCGGGGGGCCAGAGCTTCGTGGCCTGCTGGCGCACCATGGGCGGCGTCGCCCACCGGTCTACGAGGACGGCGACCGGGGCATCATCCCGATGCAGGAGCTGAAGCCGGAACTGCAGGCCTGACGCAATTCCGCCGGCGCCGAGCCCAACGGCGGCGCCGCATGGCCTATGCTTGGGGTTACCGGGCGCGCGGCGCCCGGCCTGCCGTACGCCCATGACCAGAGTGCTGATCGTCGAGGATGACCCCACCACCGCCACCATGCTGGCGGGTTTGTTGCGCAGGGAGCACTGGGAGCACGAAGTCCGCGACGAACTGTCCGCCGCCCGGGAGGCGCTGCGGTCCGAACCGTTCGACTTCCTGCTGCTGGACCTGTCGCTGCCCGATGGCGAGGGCACCGACCTGTTGCAGAAGGTGCGCCGCAGCGCGCCGGGCGAGCTGCCCGACCCCAAGACCCCGGTGCTGGTGATCTCCTCGCGCTCGCAGTTGCGCACGCGCCTGAACGCGCTCGACATGGGCGCCGACGGCTACGTGATCAAGCCGGTGCACCTCGACGAAGTGGCCGCCGTGATGCGCGCGCTGCTGCGGCGGCGCACCACCATCTCCGCCGGCCAGATCGTCCACCGCGACCTCACCGTCGATCCGGCCAGCCGCACGGTGCAGCGCGGCGGCGCGCTGGTCGAACTGACGGAGCAGGAATTCGCGGTGCTGCTGGCGCTGCTGGAAGACCGGCCGCGGGCGCTGAGCCGCGCCGACATCCGTGCCCGCAGCGGCAACAAGGTGGGCGACGGCAATGCCGTCGAAGTGCACGTCCACCACTTGCGGCGCAAACTGGGCGACGCGGTCATCCAGACGGTCCGCGGCGTCGGCTACCGGATGGCGCCCGAACCGTCACCGCCGGTAAGATAGCCGCGCAAAAAACCAAAGGATCCCCATGGCCATGATCGTTCTGATGGAGGACGATGCCGCCACGCGCACCCTCGTTGCATCGGTGCTGAAGAAGGACGGCCACGAGGTCGTCGCCGCCGACAACGGGCAGGACGGGCTGGCGCTGGTCGTGCAGCACCAGCCGGCGCTGGTGATCAGCGACGTGCAGATGCCGCGCATGAACGGCTTCGAGATGCTGGCCGCGCTGCGGCAGGACACGGCCATCGCCGCCACGCCGGTGATCCTGCTCACCTCGCTGCAGGAGCGCGCGCACATGCGCATCGGCATGACCAGCGGCGCCGACGACTACATCACCAAGCCGTTCCGCCCGGGCGAACTGCGCGACGCGGTGGCGGCGCAGCTGAACAAGCGCCAGATGCAGGCCAGCCTGCAGGCGCTGGCCATCGACGCCGCCCTGATGGAACAGCGCAACGAGCTCGCGCGCCTGTACGAAACGCGCCCGCCCACGAACTCAGCGAACGCTGGCCCACCAGCCGGGGCGGCAGCGGCGATGAGCGCTTCGACTCGGCGACCGTGCTGTTCGTCGACATTCCGCAGTACGCCGAAGTGGCGCACAAGCTCAGCCCCGAGGAACTCGGCGAGCTGGTGAAGAAGCTCTATGGCAGCGCCAACGACACCGCCCACCTGTTCGGCGCGCGCTACATGCAGTTCATCGGCGAAGGCCTGCTGGCCGTGTTCTCCGGCGACACCAACACGCGCACCGTCAACCACGGCCTGCGCGCGGCGCGCGCGGCGCTCGGCGTCGTCGAATCGGCCCGCGGCATCGGCAAGTACCTCGAGACGGCCTACCCCGACCGCAAGCTGCCGCCCTTCAGCGTGCACGTGGCGGTCAACACCGGCCCGCTGGCGCTCACGCTGCTGCAGGACCCGCTGCACGGCGGCATGCAGAAGCTGCCGGTCGGCGAGGTGGTCAGCGCCACGATGCAGTTGCAGCGCAAGGCGGCCGAACTCGGCTGGCCGGTGGCGCTGAGCGTCGGCACGCTGCGCATGGTCACCGGCGCGGTGCGCACCGGCCGCCGCGCGCTGCTGGACCTGCCGGCGCGGTCGCAACCGCTCGACGTGGTGGAACTGACCGGGTTCGCTGCGCCCGCCGACGGCGCGGACGACGCATGAAGCGGATGGTGTCGCTGCGCCGCCTGCTCGCGGCCAGCCTGGTGCTGCTGGCGACGGTGCCGGCGCTGCTGGTGGCGCTCGTGCTCGGCCGCTCCGCCACGTCGTCGGTGGAAGAACTGGCCGGCTCCATCCTCACGCAGGTGGCGGCGGTGGTGCAGGCGGGCACCGAGCACGAACTGGGGCAGGCGCACGACGTCCTCAACGGGGTCTTTCCCGAGCGCCTGTCGCCCGCGGAACAGGAACGCGCCCGCGTCCTGCTGCGCGAGCCGCAGCGCCTGGAAGCCACCGCCTTCGTGCTGGCACGCCATTCACCCCGCGTGCCGGCGCTGCACTTCGCCAACCTCCACGGCGAATACTTCGGGCTGGAGAACACGCCCGAAGGCATGAAGGTCGCCGTGCGGGCACAGGGCGGCGCGGGCCGAGGCTTCTGGCTCGCGGCCACGCCCGGCGACCGCAGCCGCGCCCTGCCCGCCGAGACCGCCAGCTTCGAGCCGCGCACCAGCGCCTGGTACACCGGCGCGATGGAAGCCAAGGGCCGCGTGTTTTCGCCGCTGCGCGTGTCGCCCGAGCGCCGCCAGCTGATGGTCACGCTGTCGCAACCCGTCTACGACGCCGACGGCGGCGCGGCCGGCGTGTTCGCCGCCGACCTCTACCTGCAGAAGCTGGCCGACGTGCTGCGCACGCAGCGCATCGGCGGGCGCGGCGGCGCCTTCGTGGTGGACGACAAGGGCGCGCTGGTCGCCAGCTCGGCCGGCGACGCCGTCTTCGCGCCGGCCGGGAACGGCTTCACCCTGCGCAGCCCGGCCGACAGCGGCAACGCGATCATCCGCGCCGCGTTCTCGGCGCTGCAGGCGATCCGCGCCAACCGCAGCGCGGACAGCGTGCAGGCCAACACGCGCCTGCAGCGGCTGCCGCTGGACGGCGACCACCTGCTCATGGTGCAGCGGCCGTTCGGCGAGTCGCTCGGGCTGCGCTGGACGCTGGTGGTGGCCGCGCCGGAAAGCGACTTCACCGCCGACATTCGCGGCGGTTTCCGGCAGGCCGCCATCGTGGGCGGCGCGCTGGTCGCGCTGTGCACGCTGATCGCGTTCCTGCTGGCGCGCGCCATCGGCAAGCGGCTGGGCCGGCTGTCGCTGGCGGCCGAGCAGCTCGGGCGCGGCGAAGTGCCGGTGATCGAGACCGACACCCGCATCCGCGACGTGCACCAGCTCTCGCGCGTGCTGCACGACAGCGCCGAGCAGCTGCAGGCCTTCCGCCGCCGGTGGAGGACGACGCGGTCGCGCTGCAGGACGCCAATGAAGGCCTGGAGGCGCGGGTGCGCGAACGCACCTCCGAACTGGAAGCCTCGCGCGAGGAAGCGCTGGCGGCGGCCCGGCCAAGGCTGCCTTCCTCGCGACCATGAGCCACGAGATCCGCACGCCCCTGAACGGCGTGGTCGGCATGGGCACGCTGCTGGCCGAGACCCCGCTCAACCCGGAGCAGCGCGACTACCTGCAGACCATCCGGCTGTCGTCCGACCAGCTGCTGGCCGTGATCAACGACGTGCTCGATTTCTCGAAGATCGAGTCGGGCAAGCTGGAACTCGAAGTGGAGCCGGTGAGCGTGCGCGGCGCCGTCGAGGAGGCCTGCGACATCGCCGCGCCCCGCGCCCGCGACAAGGGCCTGGAGCTGATCATCGACATCCCCGAAACCGGTCCGGGCGCGGTGCCGGCGGCGATCAAGGGCGACATCACGCGGCTGCGGCAGGTGCTGATCAACCTGATCAACAACGCCGTCAAGTTCACGCCGCGCGGCGAAGTGGCGGTGCACGTGCGGCAACTGAAGGCGGACGACGGCGAAGGCCGCGCGCTGCTGGAGTTCCGCGTCACCGACACCGGCATCGGCATCCCGGCGGAACGCGTGGGTTCGCTGTTCGAGGCGTTCTCGCAGGTCGACGCGTCGACCACCCGCAAGTACGGCGGCAGCGGCCTGGCCTGGCGATCTGCAAGCGGCTGGTGGAGCTGATGGGCGGCGAGATCGGGGTGGAGAGCGAAGCCGGCCGCGGGTCGACCTTCTGGTTCACGGTGGCGGCGCCGGTGACCGAACTCGGCGCCTCGGTCAACCCGATCGACGCGGGGCGGCTCGCGTCGCTGCACGTGCTGGTGGTCGACGACCACGCCACCAACGTGCGCGTGCTCTCGCGCCAGTTGCAGCTGTGGGGCATCGAGGTGGCGTCGGCCGAGTCGGGGCAGGACGCGCTGGACTGGCTGCAGCGCACCGCGCGGCTGCCGGACTGGTCGTCACCGACATGCACATGCCGGAGATGGACGGCGTGGCGCTGGCGCGCACGCTCAAGGGCAACGCCGCCTGGGCGCGCATCCCGCTGGTGCTGCTCAGTTCGGGCTTCATGCCGGCCGCCGACGACACCGCGCGCCTGTTCCATGCCCGCCTGCTCAAGCCGGCGCGGCAGAACCAGCTGTTCGAAACCCTCCTGCGCTGCGTGTCGGCGGAAGACCCCGCGGCCGGCCCGGCGAGCGCCGCGCCGGCCGAGGAGAAGCACGCCACGGTGCTGGTGGCCGACGACAACGCCGTCAACCTCAAGGTGGCCTGCGCCATCCTGCTGAAGCTGGGCTACGAGGTGCGCACCGCCACGGACGGCCGCGAAGCCGTCGAGGCGGTGGCGCATGCGGCCGCGCACGGCCACGCCATCGACGCCATCCTGATGGACGTCAACATGCCCGACATCGACGGCCTGCAGGCCACGCGCCAGATCCGGGCGGCGCGGCGGCAAGGCGCCGCCGATCATCGCGGTGACGGCCGCGGCGTCGGCCGAAGACCGCGCGCGCTGCGCCGAAGCCGGCATGGACGACTACCTGACCAAGCCGCTGCAGGTGGCGGCGCTGGCGCAGGCGCTGGAGAAGTGGATCCGCCGCGGCAGCGAAACCGCGCAGCAGGAGGCGGCTGCGGCGCCGGTGGCGACGGAGCCGGCGCCGGGCGAGACACCGGTGATGGACTTCGGACGGCTGGAGGAATTCCGCGAGTTCGACGACGAGGAGCTGAGCATGACGCGCGAGGTCATCGCCTTGTTCGTCGCCGACACGCCGGTGCGCCTGGCGGCCATCGAGGCGGCCATCGCGGCCGGCGACGCGCAGGCGCTGGCGAGCGCCGCGCACGCGCTCAAGGGCGCGGCGGCAACGTCGGCGCGCTGGCGCTGCACGAAGCGGGCGGCGAACTGGAACACTGGCGCGCGAAGCGATGCCCGCGGATGCGGCGCAGCGCAGCGCAGCCCTGCATGCGCTGTGGCAGCGCACGCATGCCACGCTCACGTCGTGGGCGCCGGCGGCGTAGCCACCAGCCGGCCGGCGGGCAGGCTGAAGTAGAAGCACGCGCCTTCGTCGGGCCGCCCCTCGGCCCAGACGCGGCCGCCATGCCGGTCGACGACGCAGCGCACCAGCGCCAGGCCGATGCCGGTGCCCTCGAACTCGCGCGCATCGTGCAGCCGCTGGAAGGCGGTGAACAGCCGGCCGGCGTACTGCGGATCGAAGCCGGCCCCGTTGTCGCACACCGAAAACACGAGATCGGCGTCGCGCAACTCGCACGCGACGACGATGCGCGGCTGCGCGCGCTGCGCGCTGAACTTCGCGGCGTTGGCGAGCAGGTTCCACCACACCGGCGCAGCGTGGCCGCGTCGCCGCGCACCACCGGCAAGGCGCCCGCCTCCACCTGCGACGACGGCGGCAGGGCGAGTTCGGCGAGCACGCGCTGCACCAGCCCGCCCATCGCCACCGGCGCGTCCTCCAGCTCGCCCTTGCCGGCCCGGGCCACCTGCAGCAGGCCGTCGATCATCGCGCCCATCTGCCGGGTGTTGGCCGCGACGCGGTCGGCCAGCCGTGCCAGCCGGGCCGCGTCGCCTTTCTCCAGCACGGCCGGCAGGGCGGCGGTGAAGCCTTCGATGGCGGCCAGCGGCGCGCGCAGGTCGTGCGCCACCGAGTACGAAAAGCTCTCCAGCGACTCGTTGGCGGCGGCCAGCGCGCGCGTGCGTTCGGCGACGCGCGCCTCCAGCGTCTCGTTGATCTCGCGCAGGGCGATGCGCGCTTCTTCCAGCGTCGTCACGTCGAGCGTGCAGCCGTGCCACACGCAGGCGCCGTCGGCCATCAGCTGGGGCTGCGCGCTGGTCAGGTAGTAGCGCAGGCCGCCCTGCGGCAGCACCACGCGGTAGCGCGCGTACAGGTTGGAGAGCTGCTCGCGCGACTGCCGCAGCTTCTCGATGGTGCCGGCGACGTCGTCGGGATGCACCCGCTCGAGCGCCACCGCGAAGTCGGCCGCCAGCGCCTCGGGCGTGAGTTCCAGCAGCCGCAGGCTCGCGTCGCTCGCGAACGGCAGGCTGGTGCGGCCATCCGGCTCCATCCGCAGCTGGAAGATCATGGCCGGCATGTTGCGCGACAGGTTCTCCAGCAAGGTGCGGTGCCGCTCCTCGCTTTCGCGCAGCTCGCGCTCCACCGCGGGCAGGCGGTCGAGCATGCGGTTGAACTGCAGCGCGACGCCCGCGACCTCCGGCGGACCGGCCTCGGGCGCGCGCCGCCCGAGGTCGCCGCCGGCCACCGCCTCCGCGGTCTGGGCCAGCGCCTTCATCGGGCCGGCGATGCGGCGCACGATGATGGCCAGCAGCAGCCCGGCCAGCAGCACCACGGCCGCCGCGGCGCCGACCGAACGCAAGGCGGCGGCGCACCGGGCCGATGGTTTCCTCGGTGGCGAGGCCCGCGGCCACCACCAGGTTGCTGCCGTTGACCCGCCGCAGCCCATGCAGCCGCTCGTGGCCGTCCGCGCCCCGCGCGATGCGCGAGGCGCCGCCCGCGCGGGCGTCGCGCGCCAGCAGGGCGATCTCCGCGACGTCCATGGGCTGGCCGCCCGCCTCCGGCGCTTCCGCCAGCAGCCGGCCTTCGTCGGTCACGAGGGCGATGGAGACGCCGCCCGCCGCGCTGCCCGACGCCAGCCGCTGCAGCCGCGAGCGCGCCAGCAGCAATTGCACGCTCCCGGTCTCGCCGGTCGCGTCGACGGGGTGGGTCAGGGCCACGATGTCCTGGCGGCCGCCCGGCGCCGGCAGGCTCACCAGCATGCCGCGCCGCAGCTCCGCCGCCGTGACCCGCACGCCCACGCCCCCGCTCGCTGCGCACACGACGTTGCCGTCGGCGTCGAGCAGGAGGGCGTCCGTGATGTCGTCGAGCAGCGAAAGCGCCTGCGACCACGCCGGGTCGCAGGCGCCCGACAAGTCCGTCGCGTCCGTCGGCGGCGGGGCGAGGCGGCCGGCCACGCGGTAACGGTCTTCGAGGTAGGCCTGCAGGCGCGCGCTGGTGGCGTGGGCGAAGCCCTGCACCAGCGCATCGGCCTCCTGCACGCTGACCCGCGTCTGCCGCAGCACGTTGAAGCCGAGCGTCGCCACCAGCGGCACCGCCGTGACCAGACCAGCCCGGCCAGCAGCGCGCTCAGGCCGACGCGGCTGGGCCCGCCCGGGCGCGCCGGCATGTGGCGGCTGCCGCGCGCCGCCAGCAGGAACACCAGCACCGTGCTGACCAGGACGAAACCGACGCCCTTCCGGTCTGGAAGCGGGTCACGGCTTCGGAGGACGAGAAGAGGAGGTTGCCGGCGCGGTCGGACAGCCCGATCCAGACCAGCCCGCCCAGAGGTACCCGAGGCTGACGACTGCGGCGAACAGGCGGTCCGACGCCGGTGACACCGTTGTTTCCTGCATGGCCTCCCCTGCGCCAAGCGTGCGCGCGTTCCATTTTTCCAGAGTCTCGCGCGGCGCAGGGGCCTTCCGAGGGTATAAGGCCGCATGCTGACTTCCGTTGCCGCCATCGGCGCCGGCGCCACCACCGGGGCGCTGCTGCGCTGGGCACTCGCCACCCGGCTGAACCCGCTGCTGCCGTCGCTGCCGCTGGGGACGCTGGCTGCCAACCTGGTGGGCGGCTTCGGCATCGGTGTCGCGGTGGCCCTGCTCGCGCAAAGGCCGGATTGGCCGCCGGAGGTGCGCCTGTTCGTCGTCACCGGCCTGCTCGGCGGCCTCACGACCTTCTCCACATTCTCGGCAGAAGTCGTGGCACAGCTGCATGATGGCCGATTTTCCGGGCGTTGGCGACGGCAGGGGTCCACCTGCTGGGATCGCTGGCGCTGACCGCGCTGGGGATCGCCACCGTGCGCTGGCTGCAGGCCTGAGTACGAAAGCCTTAAGGAAAGGGCTGAGCAACCCGCGCCCGTTTCTCCTAACTGGGGTGCTCGGCCTTACGAGACACTGGATGCATGCTAACCACGACCCTTGACACCATGCGCCGGCTGTTTGGCGTTGGCCGGGGAACCGCCGAGACCGATGCCGCCCGGGCGCCGACGGCTTTCGACGCCGCCGCGGCCGCGCCCGCCGTCGACCTCATCTACCGGCTGCGTTCGTGGCCGGAGCTGCCCGAGACCGGGCGCACCGCCGACATCTACCGCATCTTTTCCGTGATGAGCCAGCGGCCGGTGAACCGCCAGTGGATCCTCGCGCGCTCGCGCATGGCGCCCGAGCAGCTCGACCAGCTCCTGCTGATGCTGGAGGCCGAAGGCGTGCTGGAAGTGATCGACCCGCGCCGCTTCGCGGGCCGCGAGGCGCTGCAAAGCTAGCGCCGCGGGCCCCTAGGCCGGCAGCGGCGGCGGCTGCAGCGGCTGGGTGCGCTGGGCGATGCGGTCGACCAGCGCCTGCATGTTCGACAGCGACACGAGGTGCATCGAGACCAGTGCAGCTCGCCGGCGCGGAACAGCGACAGCACCGTGGCGTCGGGCAGCGCCATCAGCTTCTTCTCGTCCACCACGTACACGCTGCCCACCGTGAAGCTGCGGCCGTCCACGAGGTCGGCGCGCGCGTTCATCTCCACCAGCAGGCCGGCCTGTTCCAGCCGCTGGCAGAAGGCCTCGGTGCGCTGGTACTCGTGCTGGTACTGCGTGAGGAAGTCGAGCGCGTTGCGCAGGAAGGGCGTGTCGTTGCCCTGCGCGTCGAACAGTGCCTCGCCCTCGGCCTCGTTGATGCCGGCATAGGCCTCGTCCATGCAGACCGCCAGCGACTCGCCGGGCAGTTGCGCCAGCACGAACGGGTAGCGCCGCACGAAGGCCGGCACGTAGCGGCCGGTCCAGCGCCCTTCGTCGTCCACGACGAACAGGTTCTCGCGGGTGCGCAAGCCGAGCATCACCACGGGAATGGTGCGGCCCTCGGGCGTGCGGGTGAACACGATCGCGTACTCCTTGCACGCCTCGTTGAACTCCACGCCCGCCGGGTAGAGCGAGTTGGCCCGGCGGGCGAAGCCGAAGCTGGACCCCGGGCGCACGCGGCGGTGGCGGTGCAGTTCGCGGTCCAGCAGGACCGGCTTCTCGTAGTACGCGGTATCGGCCATGGTCCCTCTTCCTTCTTGCTCAGGCCTGCTGCGCCGCCGCGTCCCGCGGCCCGGGCACGGGCACGGGCACGGGCGACGCCAGCACCTTGTCGATGCGGCGGCCGTCGAGGTCCACGACCTCGAACATCCAGTCGCCGCAGTCGATGCGTTCGCCCGTTGCGGGCAATGAACCCGACACGGCCATCAGCAGGCCGGCCAGCGTGTTGTAGCGGCCCTTGTCTTCCTCGGGCAGGTCGCGGATGTCCAGCCGCGCCTTCAGTTCGGAGATCGGCATCAGGCCGTCGAGCAGCCAGTGCCGTCCTCGCGCCGCGTGGCCCAGCCTCGTCGTCGCCGCGCGGCTGCAGCTCGCCCGTGATGGCCTCGAGCAGGTCGTGCGGCGTGATCAGGCCCTGCACCACGCCGTATTCGTCCACCACGAACATGAGGCGCGCCGACTCGCCGCGGAACTGCTCCAGCAGTTCCATGCCGCTGAGCGTCTCCGGTACGAACACCGCCGGGATCGCGTGCGGCTCGACCGCGCCTTCGTGCGAGGGGCCGAGCGCCAGCAGCTTCGCCACGCTGACCAGGCCCACCACGTCGTCGAGCGAGCCGCGGCACACCGGGTACCGTGGAATGGGCGTCGCCTTCGCCGGCGCGCTGCAGGCTCTCGCGCACCGACAGGGAGGCGTCGAGCCACTGGATGTCCGAGCGCGGCACCATCATCGAGGTGAGCGGGCGGTCGTCGAGGTGGAACACGTTGCGCACCATCTGGTGCTCCTGCTGCTCGATCACGCCGGCGTCCACGCCCTCTTCCGGCTGTGGGCGATCTCTTCCTCGGTCATGCCGCGCGGCGTGGTCGTGTCGATCGCCAGCACCTTCAGCACGGCCTGCGTGGAGCCGGAGAGCAGCAGCACGAACGGGCCGGCGGCCTTGGCGAGCCAGCGCATGGGCCGCGCGGCGATGCGCGAGACGCTCTCGGGGTAGAGCTGGCCGATGCGCTTGGGCACCAGTTCGCCGAAGACGATGGTGATGTAGGTGATGGTCATCACCACGATGGCCGTGGCGGCGTAGTTCGACGTGCGCAGCGGCGCGCCCCGGTCGCGCAGCCATTGGGCGAGTTCGGCGCTGAACGCCGCTTCGCCGATGATGCCGTTGAGCATGCCGATGGACGTGATGCCGACCTGCACGGTGGACAGGAAGCTGGTCGGGTTGTCCATCAGGCGCAGCGCCGCCTGGGCACCGCCGTCGCCGGTTTCGGCCAATGCGGCGAGCCGCGCCTTGCGGCTGGACGCCAGCGCCATTTCGGACATGGCGAACAGGCCGTTGAGCAGCGTCAGCAGCGCGATCAGCAGGAAATCCATGAATCGGGACAGAATCGCAAGCATTGAACTGTACTGCACGGCGCCGGACACCCGGCGCCGCGCGGCCCGACACCGATGCCACACAACTGATGGACTACCTGCTCGGCGACATCCGGGGCTGCGACGGACCGCTGGCGCGCCTGCTGGAGAAGATCGGTTTCTCGCCCAGCCGCGACACGCTCTACGTGCTGGGCGACCTCGTGAACCGCGGGCCGTCTTCGGCCGCCGTGCTGCGCCGGCTGATGGCGTACGGCGACGCCGCGCGGTGCCTGCTGGGCAACCACGACCTGAGCCTGCTGGCGGTGGCGCACGGCCACCGCGCGTCGCACCGCAACGACACGATGGACGAGATCTTGCGCGCCCCGGACCGCGAGGCCCTGCTGGACTGGCTGCGCCACCGCGCGATGGCGCTGCATGCGCACGGCATCCTGATGGTCCACGGCGGCGTGCTGCCGCAGTGGGACCTGCGGCAGGCGCTGGCGCTGGCGGGCGAGGTGGAGGCCGTGCTGCGCGGCCCGGTCCTGGCCGGCTTCCCGGCCCACATGTACGGCGACGAGCCGGCGCAGTGGAGCGACGGCCTGGCCGGACACGACCGCCTGCGGGTGATCGTCAATGCGCTTACCCGCCTGCGCTTCTGCACGCCGGAAGGCGTGATGGACCTGCGCGCGAGCGGCGGTTTGCGCGACGCCCCGCCGGGTTGCCTGCCGTGGTTCGACGTGCCGGACCGCAAGACAGCGGGCGTGCCAGTCGCTTTCGGGCATTGGTCCACGCTGGGGCTGCTGCTGCGGCCGGACCTGATCTCGCTGGACACCGGCTGCGTCTGGGGCGGCTGCCTCAGCGCGCTGCGGCTGGACGCCGGCGGGGCGCACGAGGTGGTGCAGGTTCAGTGCCCGCAGGCGCAGGCGCCGGGGGATTGACCGCTTCGCTGTCGTGCGGGCTCGACCCGCAATCCAGCCCCGCGCGCAACTTTGCGCCGCGTGGATCCCGGCGCGAGGCCGGGATGACAGGAACTATTCGGACTTGAACAGCGCCGCCACCTTGCGCTTCGGCTTGATGTTGGCCGAGATGCGGTTGGTAGGCTTGGCGCCGGCTTCCCGTGCCGGGGCGGCTTCGCGCTCCGGCGGCTGGTAGGGCTGGTCGAAGAACGGGTCGCGCGGGGCGTTCGACTGGCGCGGTTCGCGGCGGCGTTCCGGCACGATTTCCGGCGCGCGGCGCTCGCCTTCGTCGCCGGCTTCGCGCCGGCGCGGCGGCCGTCGTTGATGCGGCCGCGCGGGCGGTCGTCGTCGTACTCCAGCGCCTCGATCTCGATCTTGCGCTTGAGCAGCTTCTCGAGGTCGGCCATCAGGCGGTTGTCGCTCGGCGACACCAGCGTGACCGCCAGGCCCGATGCGCCGGCGCGGCCGGTGCGGCCGATGCGGTGCACGTAGTCTTCGGCGTTGAATGGCACGTCGAAATTGAACACCGCCGGCACGTCCTTGATGTCGAGGCCGCGCGCGGCGACGTCCGTCGCCACCAGCATGTCGACTTCGCCCTTCTTGAAGGCGTCGAGCGCCTTCAGGCGTTCGTCCCGGCTTTTGTCGCCGTGCAGCGCGGTCGTCTTCATGCCCTCGCGTTCGAGCGAGCGGGCGAGGCGGGCGCAGCCGAGCTTGCTGTTGACGAAGATGAAGGCCTGCCGCAGTTCGCGCTGGCGCACGATCTGGTGGATGGCGCGGCGCTTGTCGTCGTCGGTGACGCTGTAGAAGTGCTGCTCCACCGTCGAGGCGGTGGCGTTGGGCCGGGCCACCTCGATGGTGACCGGGTCCTGCAGGTAGCTGTTGGCCAGCCGCTTGATCTCGGGCGAGAAAGTGGCGGAAAACAGCAGCGTCGTGCGCTGCTTGGGCAGGTACGAGAGGATGCGCTGGAGGTCCGGCAGGAAGCCGATGTCGAGCATGCGGTCGGCTTCGTCGAGCACCACGTACTCGACCTGGTTCAGTACCGCGTTCTTGGCCTCGATGTGGTCGAGCAGCCGGCCCGGCGTGGCCACCAGCACCTCGACGCCGCGCTTGAGTTCGGCCGTCTGCGGCTTCATGTCCATGCCGCCGAAGACGACGGCGCTGCGCAGGTTGGTGTACTTGGCGTAGAGCTTGACCTGCTGGGCCACCCGGTCGGCGAGTTCGCGCGTGGGCAGCAGCACCGGGGCGCGCACCGGGTGGCGGGCGGGCGAGGTGGAGGCGTTCTCGTGCTTGAGCATCCGCTGCAGCAGGGGCAGCGAGAAGGCGGCGGTCTTGCCGGTGCCGGTCTGGGCGGCGCCCATGACGTCGCGGCCCTGCAGCACCACGGGAATCGCCTGCGCCTGGATGGGCGTCATGGACTCGTAGCCCATTTCGGCCACCGCCCGCGAAAGCGGCTCAGCCAGCGACAGCTTGGAGAAGGATTGGATTTCGGTGTCTGACATCTAACCGGCTATTGTCGCATCGTTGCAAAAACCGGGCCAAATGCGGGAAACGGGAGCGGACAACCTTGAACGCAGAGGGCGCAGAAGTACGCAGAAGACGCAGAAAAACCTTTTCGAATCGGATGTCCTTCTGCGTTTTCTGCGCATCCTTCGCGCCCTCTGCGTTCAAAGGTTTGCGACCAGTCTTCAAAGGCTCCGCGTATTGAACGTGTCGCAAGCCTTTACGCTGCCCGTCTTCAGGCCGGTGGCGAACCACTTCTGGCGCTGCGCGCTGCTGCCGTGCGTGAAGCTTTCCGGCACCACGGCGCGGCCCGCCGACTGCTGTAGCGCGTCGTCACCGATCTTGGAAGCGGCGTTCATCGCTTCCTCGACGTCGCCCTGCTCCAGATCTGCCGCGCGTTCTGCGCGTGGTGGCCCCAGACGCCGGCGAAGCAGTCGGCCTGCAGTTCCAGCCGCACGCTCATGTTGTTGGCGTCGGCGCCGCCGCGCGCGCGGGAGCGTTCGACCTGGTCGGTGATGCCCAGCTGGTGCTGCACGTGGTGGCCCACCTCGTGCGCGATCACGTAAGCCTGCGCGAAGTCGCCCGGCGCCCCCATCCGGCTCTTCATGGTTTCGTAGAAGCTCAGGTCGATGTAGACCTTCTGGTCGGCCGGGCAGTAGAACGGCCCCATCGCCGCCCCGCCCGCGCCGCACGCCGTGCGCACGGCGCCGCGGAACAGCACCAGCCGCGGCTCCCGGTAGGTGGCGCCGCCCTGCGTGAAGAGCTGCTTCCACACGTCTTCGGTGTCGGCGAGCACGGTCGACACGAAGCGGCCCATCTCGTCGCTCGGGGGCGCCTGCGGACCCGGCGCCGTTTGCACCTGCGGGGCGCCGCCGCCGCCGGACATCATGCCCAGCAACGTGAGCGGGTTGATGCCGAGCACGGCGCCGCCGATCAGCGCCACCACGATGGTGCCGATGCCGATGGCGCCGCCGCCGATGCCGAAACCGCCGCCTCCGCCGCCACCGCTGCGCACGTCCTCGACGTTCGATGATTCCCGGTTACCTTCCCAACGCATGACCGTCTCCCTGCTGTAGAGTGATCGGATGCTAGCGACGATGAGCGGGACGGCGCGTAGGCCGTCAACGGTTTTGGTAACGGGTTTCGACCCATTCGGCGGGAGCAAGGTCAATCCGAGCTGGCAGGCGGTGCAGGCGATGCACGGCCGCGAGATCGGCGGCCGCCAGTGGTCGGGGTCGAACTGCCCACCGTGTTCGATACCTCGCTGGAGCACCGGCGCGCGCGCTGGAGGAGCACCGGCCCGAGCTGGTGGTCTGCACCGGCCAGCCGCCGGCCGGTCCGCGATTTCACTGGAGCGCATCGCCATCAACGTCAACGATGCGCGCATCCACGACAACGCCGGCCGCAAACCGATCGACACGCCCGTGGTCGCCGGCGGGCCGGCCGCGTACTTCACCAGCCTGCCGATCAAGGCGATGCTGCTCGACCTGCTGGAGGCCGGCATCAACGCCGAGGTTTCGCAGACCGCCGGCACCTTTGTCTGCAACCACGTCTTTTACGGCTTGATGCACCTGCTGGCCCGGCCGGGCTGGGAAGGCACGCGCGGCGGCCTGGTCCACGTGCCGTGGCTGCCGGAACAGGGGCAGCCCTCGATGCGGGTGGACGAAATCGTCGCCGGGCTGGAGCGGGGCATCGCGTGCGCGCTGCGCACCGACAGGGACATCCGCAAGGAAGCCGGGGCGATCGCGTAGCCCCGCCTAGAATCGGGGCGTGCCCATCCTCAACGCCGACCTGCATTGCCACTCCGTGGTGTCCGACGGCACCATGACGCCGGAAGCCCCGGCCGAACGTGCCGCCGCCAACGGGGTCGAACTGTGGGCCCTGACCGACCACGACGAGATCGGCGGCCAGCAGCGCGCCGCCGCCGCCGCCCACGCGCACGGCATGAAGTACCTGACCGGCACCGAAATCTCGGTGACGTTCGCCGGCGAGACGGGCACATCGTCGGCCTCGGTTTCGACGCCGAAGACCCGGCGATGCGGCAGGGCCTGCACGCCACCCGCGGCGGCCGCGGTGAACGGGCCCGCGAGATCGCGGCCGGGCTGGCGAAGGTCGGCATCGAAGACGCCTACGAAGGCGCCCTGCGCTACGTGGGCAACCCGGAACTGATCTCCCGCACCCACTTCGCCCGCTTCCCCGGTCGAAACCGGCGTTTGCAAGGACACCGGCGAGGTGTTCCGCCGCTTCCTCACCGAGAACAAGCCGGGCTTCGTGCCGCACCGCTGGGCCTCGCTGAAGGACGCGGTGCAGTGGATCACGGCCGCCGGCGGCGTGGCCGTGATCGCGCACCCGGCGCGCTACCGCTTCACGGCGAACGAGGAATTCGCGCTCTTCACCGAGTTCAAGGCCCATGGCGGCCGCGGCGTGGAGGTGGTGACGGGCAGCCACACGCCCGCCGAATACGTGAAATACGCCGACACTGCGCGCGAATTCGGCCTGGCCGCATCGCGCGGCAGCGATTTCCACAGCCCGGACGAAAGCCACACCGACCTCGGCAAGCTGCCGTACCTGCCCGGGCAGCTGACGCCCGTCTGGGAGCTGCTGGCCGACCGCATCCGGTGACCGCGGCGGCCGCCTCGCGCCAGCGGTCGCAGCCGCTGGCCGGCATCCTGCTGGTGGTGGCGGCCAGCGCCTGCTTCTCCTCGCTCGACACCGCCACCAAGTACGCCAGCGCCGGCGTGCCGCTGCTGATGGCGCTGTGGTTCCGCTACTGCTTCCAGGCGGTGGCCACGACGGCCGCGGTGCTGCCGTCGCGGGGCGTGGCCGTGTTCCGCACGCGCAAGCTGGCGTGGCAACTCGTGCGCGGCCTGCTGCTGCTCACCAGCAGCCTGCTGGCTTTCGCCAGCCTGCGCCACATGCCGGTCGGCGAGTTCACGGCCATCGTGATGATCACGCCGCTGGCGGTGACGCTGCTGGCGGCCACGCTGCTCAAGGAGCATGTCTCCGGCCTGCGCTGGGCGCTGGTGGCGGGCGGCTTCGCCGGCACGCTGGTGATCATCCGGCCCGGCGGCGCCAGCTTCGGCTGGGCCAGCCTGCTGCCGCTGCTGCTGGTGGCCAGCAACGCCTCGTTCCGTGCTCACCAGCAAGCTCGCGCGCACCGAAGACCCGATCACGATGCACCTGTACACCGGGTGGGTCGGCACGCTGCTGTCGGCGCTGGCCCTGCCGTTCGTGTGGGCGCCGCTGGCCGACCCGTGGCTGTGGGCGGTGCTCTGCTTCATGGGCGCGACCGCCACCGTCGGGCACTACTTCCTGATCATGGCGTACTACCGGGCGCCGGCGGCGACGCTCACGCCCTACCTCTACACGCAGATCGCCTTCGCGATGCTCGGTGGCCTACTGGTTTTTCGCATGTGCCGGACACGCTGTCCCCGGCCGGCATCGCGATGATCGCAGTTTGCGGCGCGGCGGGAGCCTGGCTCACCGTGCGCGAGCGCCGCGAAACGAATGCAGGCGGTGCCTGAGCGATGCTCTGGAATGAAATGGACGGTCCGCAAACTTCGAGCAGCAGGCGGCGCATCGCGCGGCCTGCTGCCACCTGTGAAGAGGATCCGGCTTTGCCGGTCCTCTTCACACTGATCAGCCACACGGAAATCGCCCCAGCGATTTCCGTGTGATGCCCCATGGCCCAGTACTTCGAAGTCCATCCGCAGAACCCGCAGCAGCGCTTGCTCAAGCAGGCGGTGGCACTGCTGCAGGGCGGCGGCGTTGTCGCGGTGCCGACGGACTCCAGCTATGCGCTCGCCTGCCATCTCGACGACAAGTCGGCCGTCGACAAGCTGCGGCAGATCCGCCGGGTCGACGAGAAGCACCACCTCACGCTGCTGTGCCGCGACCTGAGCGAACTGGCCAACTACGCCCGCGTCGACAACAAGCAGTACCGGCTGCTGAAGTCCGCCACGCCGGGGCCGTACACCTTCATCCTCGAAGCCACGCGCGAGGTGCCGCGGCGGGTCAGCCATCCACAGCGCAAGACCATCGGGCTGCGCGTGCCCGACCACCAGTGCTGCAAGACCTGCTGGAACTGCACGGCGCGCCGCTGCTGTCCACCACGCTGATCGACCCCTTCGAACACGTGGTGCTGAACGACCCGGCCGACATCCGCGAGCGCTTCCAGTCGCAAGTGGCCGGCGTGATCGCCGCCGGGCCGTGCCCGGACCAGCCGACCACCGTGATCGACCTCGTGCCGATGGGCACCGGGGCGATGCCGTGCTGGTGCGGCAGGGACGCGGCGACGCCTCGATCTTCGGCTTGTAGGGCGCTCTGACACAATCGGCCGGTGGACTTCAACAACCTCGTACAGACGATCGCCATCTACGCCCTGCCGGTGCTCTTCGCCATCACGGTGCATGAGGCAGCGCACGGCTACGTGGCCCGCATGTTCGGCGACAGCACCGCCTACATGCTGGGGCGCATGACGCTCAACCCGCTCAAGCACATCGACCCCTTCGGCACCATCGCGATGCCGCTGCTGCTGCTGTTCACGACGTCCGCCATTCCGGGCGGCCCTTTCGTGCTGGGCTACGCCAAGCCGGTCCCGGTGAACTTCGGCAACCTCCGCCATCCCAAGCGCGACATGGTCTGGGTGGCGCTCGCCGGGCCCGTGTCGAACTTCATCCGGCCGTCGCCGGACGCTGCTGCTGGTCGCATTGTTCGCGGCCGGCGTCGACGAGACCTTCTTCCTGCGCATGGCGCAGGCCGGCATCATCGTCAACCTGGTGATCGCGGTGTTCAACCTGCTGCCGATCCCGCCGCTGGACGGCGGCCGCGTGCTGGTCGGCCTGCTCCCGCGCGGTCCCGCCTACCAGCTGTCGCGCGTCGAGCCCTTCGGCTTCTTCATCGTGCTGGCCCTGCTGATCCCGGGCATCCTCGGGTCGTGGTGGATCTCGCCGCTGGTGCGCGCCAGCTACAACGTGCTCATCGCCCCCTCCTGTCCCTCGCCCGCTGACGCATGAAGATCGAACGCTACCTCACCGGCATCACCACCACCGGCACGCCCCACCGGGCAACTACGTCGGCGCGATCCGGCCCACCGTGCAGGCCAGCCGCCGCCCCGGCACCGAGAACTTCTACTTCCGGCCGACTACCACGCGCTGATCAAGTGCGACGAGCCGGCGCGCATCCAGCGCTCCACGATGGAGATCGCCGCCTGCTGGCTGGCCGCCGGCCTCGACTGGGAGCACGTCCACTTCTACCGCCAGTCGGACATCCCGGAGATCCCGGAGCTGACCTGGCTGCTCACCTGCGTGACGGGCAAGGGCCTGCTCAATCGCGCCCACGCCTACAAGGCGCAGGTGGACAAGAACAACGCGGCCGGCGTGGACGTCGATACCGACGTATCGGCCGGACTGTTCATGTACCCGGTGCTGATGGGCGCCGACATCCTGCTGTTCAAGGCGCACAAGGTGCCCGTGGGGCGCGACCAGGTGCAGCACATCGAGATGGCGCGCGACATGGCGGCCAGCTACAACCACCTGTACGGCGAGCACCTGGTGCTGCCGGAAGCGCAGGTCGACGAGGACGTCGCGCTGCTGCCGGGGCTGGACGGCCGCAAGATGTCGAAGAGCTACGACAACGTCATCGGGCTGTTCAGCCCGCGCGAGCAGGTCCGCAAGCAGATCTTCTCGATGGTGACCGACTCGCGCGCCCCGGGCGAGCCCAAGGAAACCGAAGGCTCGGCGCTGTTCCAGTCTACCAGGCCTTCGCCTCGCCGGAGGAAACGCAGAAGCTGCGCCAGGCCTACGCCGACGGCATCGCCTGGAGCGACGCCAAGCAGGTGCTGTTCGAGCGCATCGACCAGAAATCGCGCCCATGCGCGAGCGCTACGAGCACCGGGTGAACCATCCGGCCGAACTCGAAGCGATCCTGCAGGCCGGCGCCGCCAAGGCCCGCGCGCGCGCCACGCCGTTCATGCGCGAACTGCGCGAGGCGGTGGGCCTGCGCAGCCTGGCCGCCGGCGCGGGCGGCGCGAAGAAGGAAAAGGCGAAGGCGGCCGCGCTGCCGAGCTTCAAGCAGTACCGCGAAGCGGACGGCCGCTTCTACTTCAAGCTCGTCGATGCGCAGGGGCGGCTGCTGCTGCAGAGCGCCGGCTTCGCCTCGCCCAAGGAGGCGGGCCAGTTCATCGCCGGCCTGAAGGCGGCGCCGGAGCCGCTCGTGCTCGGCGACAAGGCGCAGCCCGCCGAAGGGGTGCAGCCGGCCGAAGTCAGCACTGCGCTGCGAGCCTTCGCGGAATCCTGAGAACCAAGGCATTAAGGCCGTTGTCCTAAGGGGGCAGACGGTATCCTTGGGCGATGCCTTCGCTGGAAAAACATTGAAAACCATGACCTTGTACGTCATCGACGACCACCCCCTGATGCGTGAAGCGGTGGTCATGCTGATGCGCCGCATGCGCCCCGGCGCCAACGTGGTGGAACTCGACCGCACGGGCATCATCGAGGCCGCCGTGAAGCAGCACGGCGACCCCGACCTGATCACCCTCGACCTCAAGCTGCCCGACACCACCGGCGCCTCGGGCGTGCACGAACTGAAGAAGCGCTTTCCGGAAACGCCGCTCGCGGTGCTGTCCGCGTCACCGGCGTCCGATGCCGAGGAACAGTGCATCGAAGCCGGCGCCGACATCTACATCGAGAAGTCCTCCGGCGGCCTCGAGATCGGCAACGCGCTGCGCGCCCTGCTCTCCGCGGATGGCCAGTTCGAGGAACTCGCGCCCACCGACAACAAGCTGTCCAAGCGGCAGAAGCAGCTGATCGTGATGCTCGATCGCGGCCTGTCCAACCGCGAGATCGCCGACGAACTCGGGATCAGCGAACACACGGTCAAGGTCCACCTGTGGCGCCTGTTCCGCCGCCTGGCGTCAAGAGCCGCACGCAGACGATCCACTACGCCCGGACCCACGGCCTGCTTTCGAGCTAGGGCCGGTTCATCATCGATGCCACCGACGCCACCGCCCTCTCGGCGGCGGCACGGGCATCGGTGGGCAGCAGCAGCAGCCGGAAGACGCTGCCGCGTCCGGGGCGCGACCGCATCGTGAGCGGGTGGCCGAGGATGCGCGTCAGCCGTCCCACGATGTAGAGCCCGAGGCCGAAGCCTTCTTCGGTGCCGGCGTGCGTGGGCACCTTGTAGAACTCCCGGAAGATCTCGCGCTGGTGCTCCGCGGCGATGCCGACGCCGGTGTCCCACACCTCCACCCGCAACCCGCGGCGCGTCGGCCGGGCCGCGACGAGGATGCCGCCGCTGCGCGTGTACTTGACGGCGTTCGAGACCGGGTTCCCCAGCACCCGCTGCAGCAGGATCGGGTCGGACACCGCGGTACCGGGCGTCACGCGCAGCCGCAGTTCCAGCCCCTTGGCCGGCACATCGGGCGGTACTGCAGCTCCGGGTCGTGCAGCAGCTTGGCGATGTTCAGCGTCTCGACGTTCAGCCGGATCTTTCCCGAGTCGAGCCGCGCCAGGTCGAACAGCGAGTCGAACAGCTGGTTCACCGCCTTGGTCGATTCGACGATCTTGGGGGCGAGTTCGTGCACCAGTTCCGGCTCGCTCCCCAGCCAGTCGGCGTAGAGGCCGAGCGCGTGCACCGGCTGGCGGATGTCGTGCGCGGCGCTGGCCAGGAAGCGGTTCTTGATCTCCACCGCGTCGAGCGCGGCCTGCGTCTGCCGCGTGAGCGACTCGATCAGCTGGTTGTTGCGGTACTGCAGCGCGTAGTTGGTCCGGTGCGTCTCGTGCAGGCGGTTGCCGGCGTGCCGCAGCACCTGCCAGAAGATCACCAGCATCGCCACCAGCCACCAGTGGTACACCGGCCCCTGCAGGCGCAGCTCCGCGCCCATGCGCCAGCCATCACGCCGAGCGCCGTGACGGCGAGCGTGTTCAGGTACGCGTGCATCGTGGCGATGCGCGTCGACAGCGCGTTGATCGAGAACATCGCCACGCCCGCCAGCAGCAGCCAGCAGATGAACTGGTCGGCCAGCGTCGCCCGGTCGAAGTGCAGCGCGGTGACGAGGCCCCACACCAGCGCCGAGAGCGGCCAGAACCGGCGGTGCCGCTCGAAGAAGGCCGGTGTTCGGCGCTGCCGCGGCCCTTCACGTCGCGCTCGTACGTGTGCAGGATCCAGAAGCGCGAGCCCGCCACGGCCAGCGCGAACAGGGCCCACGCCGCGAGCCACGTGGGGTCGGTGTCGGTCCACAGGACGCCGACCACCACCGGGATCAGGAGCAGCCCGATGGATTGCGTATTGCGTTGCGTCCGCATCAGGTTGCGAACCAGTTCGCCCTCCACCCACTGCGCTTCCGCCGGCGATGCCGCGGCGAGCGCCGCCTCCGTTTTCATCGTGCCAGTCTAGACGACTCCCGAAAAAGCCTAGGAGGGGTCCGACATCGCTATGGGCATCGTCCTACAACGTGGGGCGACGAACACGAACAGACTCTGCCGTGCGTTGTCACCCAAGCCCACCAGCAAGCAGCGCTTCGACCACCGCAACAACCCTTCACGAGGACCCCAAATGGATTCGCAAAACGGCACCCAAGCCACCGACAAGCCCACCGCCCCGAAGAAATCCCTGCGTGGCTTCGCCGCGATGGATCCGCAGCGCCAGCGCGAGATCGCCAGCCTGGGCGGCCGTGCCGCGCACCAGAGCGGGCATGCCCACGAATTCACCAGCGAAGAGGCACGCGCGGCCGGCAAGAAGCGCCACGCCCGCGCCGCCGGCGGCGACGTCCGCGCCAGCTGAAGTCCGCCCGGACGGGTGTAGGACGAACCGGCCCGCGGTTGGGCCACCGACTGACAGGTCGGCCCGGGTGCCCACCCTACGATGGCGCCATGCCATCCGCACTTCCGGCGTCGTCCGCGGCCCGCACCCTTTCCCCCAAGCCGTCCCCGCGGAAATTGCCGCCGGGACGGCTTTGCAATTGGCCGACGCCAGCCGCGCCCTGTGGGCCGCGACGCTGTCGCTCATGACGGCCTTCATGCACACCCCGGCGCCCGCGCACCGCCACCTGCTGGCGCGCCGCATCTCGCGCAACTTCGTGACGCTGTCCGGGCAGGAATGCTTCGACACCGCCTGCCGCGGCCGCTTCGACCGCCCCGCCCGGCGCTGGGAAGCCACGGCGCTGAAGTTCGCGCCCGGCCGCGAAGAGGCCCCCAGCGGCGTCCGCGGCCTGCTGCGCCTGCTGTTCTGAACCTTCGGCGGGCCGCGTCCCGCCTCGCGGTCCGGCCGCTATGGGCGCCTGCCTACAGGACGCGCGGCGCGTGTCCGACAGGCGGCGGCGGGGCACATTCGCAAACTGTCGGAAACATCTTCACGCAATCTCGATGGCAGACACCAAAGGCATGGCCAAGACCTCCACGCGCTCGCTGTGGAAGGGCGCCATCACGTTCGGGCTGGTCCACATCCCCATCGGGCTGTACTCGGCGACCGAGGAGAGCGACCTCAACTTCGACTGGCTCGACAAGCGCACGATGGATCCCGTCGGCTACAAGCGGGTGAACAAGCGCACCGGCCGCGAAATCGAGAAGGAGAACGTCGTCAAGGGCATCGAGCACGGCAAGGGCAACTACGTCGTGCTGTCGCCCGAGGAAGTGGCCGAGGCCTATCCGAAGACCACCCAGACCATCGAGATCGAGGCCTTCGTCGACGTCGACGAAGTGCCCTTCGTGTACCTCGAGCGCCCCTACTACACCGCGCCGATCAACAAGGGCGAGAAGGTCTACGCGCTGCTGCGCGAAGCGCTGCGCGAGACCGGCAAGGCGGGCCTGGCGAAGGTGGTGATCCACAGCAAGCAGCACCTGGCCGTGGTGCTCCCTTGCGGCCCGGCGCTGGTGCTGAACCTCGTGCGCTGGGGCGGCGAGATCCGCTCCCGGGAAGGCCTGCCGCTGCCGGCCGCGGGCAAGGCGACCATCAAGGACGCCGAGCTGAAGATGGCGCGCCACCTGATCGAGGAAATGAGCGGCCACTGGAGCGCCGACGAATACCGCGACTCGTTCCGCGACGCCATCATGAAGCTGGTCGACGCCAAGGCCAAGGCGGGCGAGACCGAAACGGTGGAGCCGCTCGAAGAGGCGCCGGAATCGCAAGGCGCCGACGTGATCGACCTGACCGAACTGCTGCGCCGCAGCCTCAAGGGCGGCGGCAAGGAAAGCGCGCCCGCGCCCGCCGGCAAGCCGGCGGCCGAAGACCCCTGCCGCCGCGAAGAAGAAGGCGACGCACGCCGCGCCGCGCGAACGCGCCGCGGCCAAGGCGGCGCCGGCCAAGAAGACGCGCGCCCGGCGCGCCGCCTGAAAATCCGGGGACAGCATGGACGCGACGACCTACCCGGCCGCCTGGATGCTTGCCGCCCTCGCCGTCGTCGGCGTGATCACCCTCGTGCTCACCCGCTACAAGCGGCAGTACGACCTGCGCGGCGCGCAGGCCCGCAAGCTCCTGCACGCGCTGCAGCGCTACTCCGACTGGGTCGGCGCGCAGCGGCTGGCCGCCGTGTTCCGGGGCGAAGGCCCCGAGGCCGAGGCCGCGCTCGACGACGCCTGCACGATCCGCATGGCCTGGTTTCCGAACTCGCGGGCGACATGGCCGAACTGATGGCGGTGCACAACCGCCTGATCATTTTCCTCAGCACGCAGCAGGCGCTGTGGCTGCGCGACCCCGAGAACTGGCTCGAGTCCGAGCACGACAAGCGCTTCATGGCCCTGTGGCGGCAGCACCAGTACGCGCTGCAGGCGCTTCACGCAAAATTGCAGCAGGTGACCAGCGTGCGCGTCGACGCGGCGCCCCGGCGCCAGTCCACCTACGCCTGAGGCACGAGATGAAAGGAAGAACCGGATGAGAAGTTTCGTCGGCAAGCTCGCAGCGCTGGGGGCAGGCGCCCTCGCCATGTACTACCTCGATCCGCAGATGGGCGCCCAGCGCCGCGACGCGCTGGGCGAGCTGCTGCGCAGCGGCCTGCGCCCGCCGGCCGGCCCGCGCATGGGCCGCCTCTCGCGCCGGACCTACCACCGCCAGGTGATGGCGGATCCGCAGGCCGACGCCGAACTGCGCAGCGCCATCAGCCAGCGCCTCGGGCGCCTGGTGAGCTATCCGCAAGCGCTCCACGTCAGCGTGGAGCAGGGGGTCGTGCGCCTCAGCGGCGACGTGCTGGCGAAGGAACGCGACGGCCTGCTGCTGCAGGTGCGCGAGATGCCCGGCGTGCAGAAGCTCGTGAACGCGATGACGGCGCACGAGTCGCCCGCCACCATCGGCGGCGGCCGGCGCCGTCGGCCGCGCGCCGTGCCGCCTGATCCGTCCGGCGGCGTGGGCTCCGGCGGCGCCAGCCGCTACGATGGGCCCGCCATGACACCGCCGCGTTCTTCCACCCTGCTGCTGCTGGCCGCCGGCGCCTTGCTGGCGGCCGCCGCCGCATGGTTTCGCGCGTGGGGGCTGCTGGTGCTCGTGGTCGTGGGCGGCGCGGGCATCGCCTGGTACCGCCTGCAGGTTGCGCGCAGCGCCGCCAGCGAGAAGTTCTTCGGCGACCTCGGCGAAGAGACGCGCCTCACCGGCTTCCGGCCGGCCCGAGCGAGATGCCGGCCGAGCGCAACCCGCCGGCGAAGCCGCCCGCGCGTCACTGACGCGCCAAGCCGCGCCGTCGCCCTTTACGGCGAGCCTCCGACCCGGGCAGCGGGCCGCAGACTACAAGGCTGCTGGGCAGCGGCGACTACTTTCGATGCATTCCACTGAATTGCCAGGAGGCTGCATGAAAGCACAACTTCGTTCCACCGTCGCCGCCGTGATGCTGCTGGCGCCCGTCGCCGCCACCTTCATCGCGCAACCGGCCGCCGCGCAGCAGCAGGCCGCGCCGGCGATCACCTCGATGGGCCTCAACGCCGACGCCGGCCTCTCGCCGGGCTCCACCCTGCGCCTGCAGGTGCAGGCCACGCCCTATGCGCGCAGCGCCAGCGTGGTGCTGGGCGACAGCGGCATCGTCGTGCCGCTGCAGGCGCAAAGCGCCGGCACGTTCACCGGCGCCTACGTGGTCCGCCGCAACGACCGCATCGACCCGCTGCAGGTGATGACCGCCCGCATCTCGGATGGCCAGCGCACGCTGACCCGCTCGTTCAGCTATCCCCCGGCTTTCCAGCAGCTGGCGATGGGCAACAACGCCCGCGTCGACGAACGGCAGGAGCGGCGGGAGGAACGCCGCGAGGAAAGGCGTGAAGAGCGCCAGAACGCCGCGAGGCCCGCAACGACCGCCTGGCCCCGCAGATCACCGACATGACGCCCGCCCACGGCGAGCGCATCGGCGAGCGCGGCCGCGCCCACGTCACGGCCAAGCTGTCGGACGAAGGCAGCGGCATCGACACCGGCTCGGTGCGCCTGCGCCTCGGCGGCCGCGACGTGACGTCCGAGACGCGCATCACCGAGAACGAGGTCAACTACCGCTCCGACCTCGAGCCGGGCCGCTACACCGCCGAACTGTCGGTGCGCGACCAGCCGGCAACATGACCAGCAAGTCGTGGACCTTCGACATCGTCGACCGCGACCGCGGCGAGCGCGTGGGGCAGCTGCCCCCGGCGTGCTGCCGCTGGAAGTGACCAGCCACGCGAACAACGCGCGGGTCGACGCCAACGGCAACATGGTGATCCGGGGCCGCACCGCCCCGCATGCCACGGTGCGCGTCCAGGTCGACACCGTCGCCAACGTGGCCGGCCTGCTGGGCCTGACCCAGCCGGTGATGGACCAGACGCTGCAGGCGGACGCCAACGGCCGCTTCAACGTGACGGTGCCGCAGGCGCAGTTCGCCATCCCCGGCGGCCGCTACGACGTGCGCCTGACTTCCACCCGCGGCACGCAGACCGCGGAGGAGCGGCTGACCCTGTACCGCGGCTGACACCCGCCTGACGCACCGGTAAAAAGCCCCGCCTGGCGGGGCTTTTCCACATCTTTACGCGGACCCGCCCGCGGGGCCCGACGCCTGCGGAGAGCGCTTTTCCGATTGCGCTACCATTGCCCCCTTGGCTGGACGGCGGGCGGCCACGGCTCCGGCACCGATGAGCTGGTCCGCCGCCGCGCCCGCCGCGCCCGCCGTGCCCCCGTCTGTCCCCGCCGCCCCGAGCGGTGGGCAGGGCCGGGGGTTTTTCTTGCTGGAGATGGAGTTGGATCAGCGCCCGATGGCCCCGTGGATTGCAGCATGCCGTACCGCCCGGCGCGGCCGCGCCATGGCGCGCGCGAGGGTGGCGGCGTGAGCACGCTGCTGAGCACCTCGTCGGAGCCGCGGACGCCGCGCTCCTCCCGGTCCATCGCGGTGAGCGTCTGGAAGGCGCTCTTCCTGCGCGAGGCCCTGAGCCGCCTGTTCGCCTCGCGCACGTCCTGGTTCTGGCTGTTCGCCGAGCCGGTGTTGCACATGGCCTACCTGATGTTCATGTTCACCGTGATCAAGGTGCGCCACGTAGGCGGCATCGAGACCGGCATCTTCGTGCTGGTCGGCCTGATCCCGTTCTTCCTGTTCCGCCGGGTCGGCACGCAGGTGGCCAACGCCGTCGCCCCGAACCGGCCGCTGTTCTCCTACCGCCAGGTCAAGCCGATCGACGCGCTGCTGGTGCGCGGCGTGCTCGAAGCCTTGCTGCTGCTCATCATCGGCGGGCTCGTCCTGTTCGGCGCTTACCTCTGGGGCTACAAGACCATGCCGGCCGACCCGCTCGGGGTGGCCGAAGGCATGCTGGGCCTGTGGATCCCGGGCATGGGGTACGGGCTGATCACCTCGGTGGCGCTCGAACTCGTGCCCGGCCTCGGCCGCCTGCTCGGCTTCGTCATGATGCCGCTGTATTTCGTCTCCGGCGTCATGTACCCCATCAGCCAGTGCCGCAACCGTACCGCGACTACCTGCTGCTGAACCCGATCCCGCACGGCCTCGAGACGGTGCGGCTCGGCTTCGCTCCCTACTACCACGCCGTGCCGGAACTGGACCTCGCGTACCTCTACGAGTTCGCGCTGGTGGCCGTGTTCCTCGGCCTCGCCATGCAACGCCGCTTCGCCAGGCGGCTGCTCGCCAAATGATCATCGTCGACGACGTCTGGAAACGCTACCAGACGCCCCACGGCCCCGGCAAGTGGGTGCTCAAGGGTGTCAATTTCACCATCCCGACCCGCATGAGCGTGGGCCTGGTCGGCGGCAACGGCGCCGGCAAGTCGACCCTGCTGCGCCTGATCGCCGGCGTCGACCAGCCCACCAAGGGCCGCATCGAGCGGCGCTGCCGCGTCTCGTGGCCGGTCGGTTTCTCCGGCGGGCTGCAGGGCGCGCTCACCGGACGGCAGAACGTCAAGTTCGTGTCGCGCGTGCACGGCCACGAGGACGACATCGCGCAGCGCGTGGCCTTCGTGCAGGACTTCGCCAAGCTCGGCGACTCGTTCGACCAGCCGGTGCGCACCTACTCCAGCGGCATGAAGTCGCGGCTGAAGTTCGGCCTCTCGCTGGCCTTCGACTTCGACGTCTACATCTCGGACGAGACCACCGCCACCGGCGACGCCTCGTTCAAGAAGAAGGCGGCGGAGGCGTTCAAGGAAATGACGGACAAGGCCAGCCTCATCATCGTGTCGCACGGTGAAGGCAAGCTGCGCAAGTTCTGCCGTGCGGGGATCTTCCTGCACGAGGGCCAGGCCCACTGGTTCGACACGATCGACGAAGCACTGCAAGCTTACAAGGACACCCAGCCCGCATGACGGACGCCATCGCCACGGTCACGACCGACCCCATCGAAAAGAAGAAGAAGCCGGTTCCCGCCGGCCCGACGGCCTGGATGCGGCACAAGGTGGTCGCGGCGGTGTTCCGCCGCCGCATCATCGGCGCCGCGCTGGTCGCCTCGCTGCTGGCCACGATCTACTGGCTGGCCATCGCCTCCGACCGCTACGTCTCGGAAGCGCACGTGATCGTGCAGCGGACCGACCTCGCCGGCGGCCGTGGCATGGACTTCCAGAGCCTGCTGACCGGCGGCACCGGCAACCGGCCGGACCAGCTGCTGCTGCGCGACCACCTGCGCTCGGTCGACATGCTGCGCAAGCTCGACGCCGCGCTGAACCTGCGCAAGCACTACAGCGACCCGGAGCACGACATCCTCTCGCGGATGTGGGACGACAACACGTCGATCGAGCGCTTCCACGCCTATTTCCTCTCGCGCACCGAGATCGAGTTCGACGACTACGGCGGGCTGATCATGATCAAGGCACAGGCCTACGATCCGCGCACGGCGCACGCCATCACGGCCATGCTGGTGCAGGAGGGCGAGCGCTTCATGAACCGGATGGCGCACGACCTCGCGCAGGCGCAGGTGTCGTTCCCGGAGCAGCAGGTGAGCACCATGAACCAGCGGGCGCTGATGGCGCGCCGCGCGGTGCTGGAATACCAGGACCGCAAGGGCCTCGTGTCGCCGCAGGCTTCGGCCGAAACGGTGGCCGGCATCGTGGCGCGCCTGGAAGTGCAGCGCACCGAGCTGCAGACCCAGCGCAGCTCGCTGCTGACCTACCTCGTGCCGGACCATCCGAACGTCGTGATGCTCAACCAGCAGCTCGCGGCGGTGGAGCGGCAGATCGCGCAGGAGCAGGCGCGGCTGACGTCGCCCGGCGGCCGCACGCTGAACCGCACCGTGGAGGAGTTCCAGCGCCTGGAGATGGACGCCGCCTTCGCGCAGGACGTCTACAAGACCGCGCTGGTGGCGCTGGAACGCGGCCGCGTCGAGGCGACGCGCACGATCAAGAAGGTGTCGCAGCTGCAGGCCCCGACGCTGCCCGAATACCCGATGGAGCCGCGCCGCGCCTACAACGCGCTGGTCTTCTTCCTCATCGCCATGCTGCTGGCCACCATCGCGCAAATGCTCGTGACGATCGTGCGTGACCACCAAGACTGACAACGACCATGCATAGACTTTCCTTCTCGCGCGCCCTCGCGCTCGTGCTGGCGATCGTCGCCGGCGGCGCCGCGGCGCAGGATTCGACCGACCCCTACGGCGTCAACCGCGCGCTGAACCTGCGCCCGAACATGGCGACGCAGGCGACCGTGCCGGCGTCCGCGCCGCGCCCCGCGGCCGCCGCCGCCGCCTCGGCGCCGGTCGTCCCGGTGGAGCCGAACTTCTCGCCGCCGCAGGCCCAGACTACCGCAACAACCTGACCAGCGACGTCTTCGGCGCCAACCTGTTCACCGGCTCCTTCGCCCGCCGTGGCGCGACCCAGTTCAACCCCGACTACGTGCTGGCGCTGGGCGACCGCGTGCAGGTGCGCCTGTGGGGCGCCTTCGAGTTCGACCAGATCCTCACCGTCGATCCGCGCGGCAACATCTTCCTGCCGCATGCCGGCCCCGTGAACGTGCTGGGCGTGCGCAACCGGGACCTGCAGCGGCTGGTGGAAGCCGCCGTCAAGCGCACCTTCCGCACCAACGTCTACAGCTACGCCAGCCTGGCGGCGGCGCAGCCGGTGCGCGTGTTCGTCGGCGGCTTCGTCAACCGCCCGGGCCTGTACAGCGGCACCAGCATGGACAGCCTGCTGAACTACCTCGACCAGGCCGGTGGCATCGACCCCGAGCGCGGCTCGTTCCTGCAGGTGCAGGTCAAGCGCGGCCAGCAGGTGCGCGCCACCGCCAACCTCTACGACTTCCTGCTCAACGGCACGATGCCGCTGATCCAGCTGGCCGACGGCGACGTGATCTTCGTCGGCCCGCGCGTCAACACCGTGCGCGTCACCGGCCGGCCGAAAACGCCAAGCGCTTCGAGTTCACCAACGCCCGCGCCGTGTCCGACCTGGTGCGGCTGGCGCGCCCGCGCGCCACCGCCACGCACGTGCGCGTGGTCCGCAACACGGGCCCGGTGCGCAACACCGAGTACTACACGATCGCCGAGGCGAGCCGGGTGGTGCTGCAGGACGGCGACGAGCTGGAGTTCACCTCCGACAAGAAGCCCGGCACGATCACCGTGCGCGTCGAGGGCGAGCACCTGAGCGCGCAGGAATACGTGCTGCCCTACGGCACGCGGCTCGGTTCGCTGCTGCAAAACATCCAGTACTCCGAGCGCTCCGACGTCGAGAGCCTGCAGCTGTTCCGCATCAGCGTGAAGGAACGCCAGCGCGCCATGCTGCAGACCTCGCTGCGCAGCCTCGAAGCGGCCGCCCTCACGGCGCGCTCTGGCACCAGCGACGAAGCTCGCCTGCGTTCCGAGGAAGCCGAACTGATCCTGCAGTGGGTCAACCGCGCCCGCAACATCGAGTCGACCGGCCAGGTCGTGATCGCCCAGACCGAGCGCCGCGCCGACCTGCTGCTGGAGAACGGCGACGTGATCCGCGTGCCGACCCGCGACGGCCTGGTGCTGGTGTCCGGCGAAGTGCTGTTCCCGAACGCCATCGCGCACGATCCTTCCCTCACGCTCGACGACTACATCAAGAAGGCCGGCGGCTACACCCAGAACGCCGACTCGGCGCGGCTGGTGGTGGCGCGGCGCGACGGCAGCTTCGCCGAAGCGCGCGGCGACAAGGGCCTGTTCAGCCTGAGCGACGGCCTGCCCGCCGTGCGCCCGGGCGACGAAGTGCTGGTGCTGCCGAAGATCGACGTGAAGTCGCGCCAGATCTGGAAGGACATCACGCAGATCGTCTACCAGATCGCCGTCAGCGCGAAGGTGGTGCTGGGCCTCTAAGCCCCGCACTGGCAGGAGATGGACAGCTACGTCTCGCTGCTGGACTTCGGCATCTGGCGCCAGCCCCTGCTGGCGCGGGTGCTCGGCTCCGAATTCCGGATCGCGGCGCCCGGCGCGCGCGTGCCGCCCGGCGCGGCCGCGGTGGGCTGGGGCCGCAAGCGCAGCGGCCGCCGCGCGGTGCGCATCGCCCGCGCGCAGGGCGTGCCCTTCCGGCTGCTCGAAGACGGCTTCCTGCGCTCCTACGGCCCGGGCCGCGGCTTCGCGCCGCTGTCGCTGGTGGCCGACGACGTCGGCATCTACTACGACAGCACCGCGCCGAGCGCCCTCGAAAACCTGCTGAACTCCGGCCGCGACCTGCTGCAGGGCATCGGGGCCGACGTCGACCGCGCGCACGAACTGATCCTGCGCCATCGCCTGAGCAAGTACAACGCCGCCCCCGACTGGGACGACGTGCTGGCCGGCCGGCCCGTGCCGGGCCGGCCGGCGCGCCGCGCGTGCTGGTCGTCGACCAGACCGCCGGCGACCTCAGCGTCGCGCTGGGCGGCGCCGATGCGTCCACCTTCCAGGCCATGCTGGCCGCCGCGCGGGCCGAGAACCCGGGCGCGACCGTCTTTGTCAAGACCCATCCTGAGGTGAGCAGCGGGCACAAGGCTGGCTACCTTACGGCCGTGCCCAACGACGAACACACCGTGGTGCTGCGCGAGGCGATCAGCCCGCTCAGCCTGGTCGAGCGCATGGACCGGGTGTACGTGGTCAGCTCCACCATGGGCTTCGAAGCGCTGCTGGCGGGCAAGCCCGTCACCCTGCTTCGGCCTGCCCCGGTACGCGGGGTGGGGCGCCACCGACGACCGCCAGGCCTGCCCGCGCCGCGCCCGCAAGCGCTCGGTGCGCGAACTGTTCGCCGCCGGCTACTTCCACTATCCGCGCTACCTCGACCCCGTCACGCAGGGCCGCGGCACCATCTTCCACGCGATCGACTGGCTGGTGCGGCAGCGCGCCATGGCGGCTCGCACGCCGTGCCGCCTGATCGGCGTCGGCTTCCGCCGCTGGAAGGCGGCCAACCTGCAGCCCATGCTGGCGCTCGACCGCGCACGCGTCACCTTCGTCGATACGGCGGCCGACGCGGCGCGCCTGCAACCGGGCGCCGGCGACTGGCTGCTCCACTGGGGCGCCACGCCGCCGGCCGGCGTGGCCGAGCTGGCGGCTGCCAGCGGCGCCGGGCAGGTGCGGATGGAAGACGGGTACGTGCGGTCGGTCGGCCTCGGCTCCGACCTCATCCGGCCGCACTCGCTGGTGCTCGACACGCGCGGCATCTACTTCGACCCCAGCCGCCCGTCCGACCTGGAAGAGCTGCTCAACACCGCGACCTTCACGCCGGACGAGCTGCACCGCGCCCGCGAAGCCCGCAAGTTCATCGTCGCCAACGGTGTCACCAAGTACAACCTGGAACCGCGGGCGCGGGCCACATGGCCGAGCGAAGGCCGCCGCGTCCTGCTGGTGCCGGGCCGTGGAGGACGACGCCTCCATCCGCCTGGCTGCACGGACGTGCGCACCAACCTCGGCCTGCTGCAGGCGGCCCGCCAGGCCCGCCCCGACGCCTACATCGTCTACAAGCCGCACCCCGACGTGATGAGCGGCAACCGCATCGGCCGGCTCGCGCTCGACGAGGTCCGCCGGCTCGCCGACCACATCGAAACCAACCTGTCGGTGGTGAGCTGCATCGACGCGTGCGACGAAGTGCACACGATGACCTCGCTGACGGGCTTCGACGCCCTGCTGCGGGGCAAGCAGGTCGTGGTCTACGGACAGCCCTTCTACGCGGGCTGGGGCCTCACGCGCGACGTTGTCGGCACGGGCGTCGCCTTGGCGCGACGCGGCCGCAAGCTCACGCTGGACGAACTGGTCGCCGGGTCCCTCTTGCGCTACCCTTTCTACTGGGATTGGGAGCTGAACGGGTACGCTACTTGCGAGTCCGTGCTGCGCCGGATCGTCGAACGCCGTCAGGCGCTGGAAGCCAAGGGAGGCCTGGAAGGACTGCGCAGCGGTTTTTTCCGCCGGCAATGGCGCAAGGCCCGGGTACTCACCCAGGGCCGGACAGGCGGAAGGTAGGCACATGATCAATCAGTCGATCGAAGCCCTCGCGGGCAAGAAGGTCCTGCTGCTGCAAGGCCCCGTCGGCCCGTTCTTCGCGCGGCTGGCCGCCGACCTGCGCGCGGCCGGCGCCGAGGTGCACAAGGTCAACTTCAACGCCGGCGACTGGATCTACTACCCGCGCAACGCGATGAACTACCGCGGGCCCATGGACCAGTGGCCCGCCCGGCTCGAGCAGCAGATGCGCCGGCTGGGCATCGAGGTCGTCTTCCTGTTCGGCGACTGCCGACCGATCCACATCGAAGCGCGCGTGCTGACCACCCGCATGGGCGTGGAGCTCTGGGTGTTCGAGGAAGGCTACGTGCGGCCGGACTACGTGACCCTCGAGCGCTTCGGCGTCAACGGCTATTCGAAGCTGCCGCGCATCTCCGACGCCTACCAGCAGGAACTGCCGGCCGTGCCCGAGCAGCGGTCGGTGGGCAACTCCTACTGGCCGATGGTGAGCTGCGGCTTCACGTACTTCACGGTCGGGTCGATGGGCAAGCCCTTCTTTCCGCACTACCAGCACCACCGCCCGCTGGGTTTCTCCGAGGCCATCCCCCGGGTCCGCTCGGCCTGGCGCAAGCTCTGGTACCGCTACAAGGAACGCGGCCAGAAGACAAGCTGATCACCTACTTCAGCCGCCGCTTCTTCCTGGTGCCGCTGCAGGTGCACAACGATGCGCAGGTCACCGTGCACGCGGACCTGACCGGCGTCGAGAACTTCATCGAGACCACCATCCGCTCCTTCGCGCACCACGCGCCCAAGGACACCCTGCTGGTCTTCAAGCACCACCCGATGGACCGCGGCTACCGCAGCTACTCGCGCTTCATCCGCGCGGCCGCCCGCCAGTCGAAGATCGGCAAGCGCGTGGTCTACATCCACGACCAGCACCTGCCCACGCTCCTCAGCCACGCCCGCGGCGTGGTCGTGATCAACAGCACGGTCGGCCTCTCGGCCCTGCACCACGGCACGCCCACGATGGTCTGCGGCAACGCGCTCTACGACCTCCCGGGCCTCACGTACCAGGGCCGCCTGGACGACTTCTGGGCCGCGGCCCCGAAGAGCAAGCCCAACGCCACGCTGTACCGGCGCTTCCGCCACCACCTGATCGCCAAGACCCAGTTGAACGGCAGCTTCTACAAGCCGCTGGACGTCCCCGGCGCCGTCGGCGGGCTGGTGTGGGGCCGGCTGCCCCGGCAGCCCACCGAAAGCGTGCCGCCGCCCATGGCGGAAGCCGAAGACATCGCCTCCGGCGCCAAATAGGCCACGGGCCGCCGGTCGCCGCCCGGCCGAGGTGCTCTGAGGACTGGAGCGGATGGCCTAAAATCACCGCTTTTCGACTATCCGGCCGCCGGACCGCGCGAACGATTGCCGCTTCGCGGCCTGTTGACATTGCCAAGGCACACTCCCCCACCGCGCCCTGTCGCCCGCCGTAGCGGGGACGGGGCCGCCATGGCAACAGGCATCTTGGGACACCGATGAGAGTACTGACGGTTTTTGGAACCCGGCCGGAGGCCATCAAGATGGCGCCGCTGGTGCAGGCGCTCGCGGCGCGCGACGGCATCGAGGCCCGGGTGTGCGTGACGGCGCAGCACCGGCAGATGCTCGACCAGTGCTGGAGCTGTTCGCGATCCGGCCCGACTACGACCTCGACATCATGAAGCCGGGCCAGACGCTGTCCGGCATCACGAGCGAGATCCTCACCCGCATCGAGCCGCTGCTCAAGGACTGGCAGCCCCAGCTGGTGCTGGTGCACGGCGACACCTCGACGACCTTCGCGACGACGCTGGCGGCGTACTACCAGCAGATCGCCGTCGGCCACGTCGAGGCGGGGCTGCGCACCGGCAACCTCTACTCGCCCCGGCCCGAGGAAGCCAACCGCAAGCTCACGGGCGCGCTCGCCCGCCTGCACTTCGCGCCCACGGCGCAGTCGCGCGCCAACCTGCTGCGCGAAGGCGTGGACGAGGGCGCCATCCACGTCACCGGCAACACCGTGATCGACGCCCTGCTGCTGGTCAAGCAGCGGCTGGAAGCCGACGCCGCCCTGCGGCAGAAGCTGGCGGCCGGCTTCCCGTTCCTGCGCGAAGGCGCCCGGCTGGTGCTGATCACCGGGCACCGCCGCGAGAATTTCGGCGACGGCTTCGAGCGCATCTGCGCCGCCATCGCCACGCTCGCCGGGCAGTACCCGGACGTCGACTTCCTCTACCCGGTGCACCTCAACCCGAACGTGCGCGAACCGGTCAACCGCATCCTGCAGGGCCGCACCAACGTGCACCTGATCGAGCCGCAGGACTACCTGCCGTTCGTGTACCTGATGAACCGCTCGCACGTGATCCTCACCGACTCGGGCGGCATCCGGGAGGAAGCGCCTTCGCTGGGCAAGCCGGTGCTGGTGATGCGCGACACGACCGAGCGGCCCGAAGCGGTGGAAGCCGGCACCGTCAGGCTGGTGGGCACCGATGCGGCGGCGATCGTCGATGCGGTCGGCACGCTGCTGCAGGACCGCGTGGCCTACGAACGAATGAGTTTCGCGCACAACCCCTACGGCGACGGCCAGCCTGCCAGCGCATCGTCGACGCCGTCAGCGCCCTTGCGAACAACAAGCCATGAAGAAGAGCAACCTGAATTCCGTCTCCGTCATCGGCCTCGGCTACATCGGCCTGCCGACGGCGGCCATGTTCGCGTCGCGCCAGGTCAAGGTGGTCGGCGTCGACATCAACCGGCACGCCGTCGACACCATCAACGAAGGCAAGATCCACATCGTCGAGCCCGAGCTGGACATGATCGTCCACGCCGCCGTCACCGAAGGCTACCTGCGCGCGACGACGCGGCCCGAACCGGCCGAGGCCTTCCTGATCGCCGTGCCGACGCCCTTCTCCGAAGGCTACAAGCCCGACCTCGCGTATGTCCGCGCGGCCGCCGAGTCGATCGCGCCGGTGCTCACGAAGGGCAACATCGTCATCCTCGAATCCACGTCGCCGGTGGGCACCACCGAGCAGATGGTCGAGTGGCTGTCCGCCGCCCGCCCCGACCTGCGCTTCCCGCAGCCGGGCGCCACCGAGGTCGACGTGCACGTGGCCTACTGCCCCGAGCGCGTGCTGCCCGGCCACGTGGTGCGCGAGCTGGTCGAGAACGACCGCATCATCGGCGGCCTCACGGCGGCCTGTTCCGAGCGCGCCGCCCAGGTCTACCGCGTGTTCGTCACCGGCGACCTGCTGTTCTCCAACGCCCGCACCGCGGAGATGAGCAAGCTCACCGAGAACGCGTTCCGTGACGTCAACATCGCCTTCGCCAACGAGCTGTCGCTGATCTGCGGCAAGCTCGACATCGACGTGTGGGAGCTGATCCAGCTGGCCAACCGCCATCCGCGCGTGAACATCCTGCAGCCGGGCGCCGGCGTCGGCGGCCACTGCATCGCGGTCGACCCCGGTTCATCGTCGACAAGACGCCCGAGGAAGCGCGCCTGACGCGCACGGCCCGCGAAGTCAACGACGGCAAGCCGCTGTGGGTGATGCAGCAGATCCGCGGCGCCATCGAAGCGCGCGTGGCCGCCGGCAAGCCGGAAGGCAGACTGACGGTGGCGGTGCTGGGCCCGGCCTTCAAGCCGAACATCGACGACCTGCGCGAAAGCCCGGCGCTGCACATCGCGCAGCAGCTGGTCGACGCGACCAGCGCGAAGGTGGTGCTGGTCGAGCCCAACATCGCGAAGCCGCCGCGCTCGCTGGAGAGCTGCGAACTGCTGGAGCTCGACGCCGCCCTCAAACGCGCGGACGTCGTCGCGGTGCTGGTCTCGCACCGCGAGTTCCGGACCTGCGCCAGCGCGTGGGCGAGCGCCATGCCGTCATCGACGCCGTCGGCGTCCTCACAGCGCGCCGCCCCACCTAGCCTGCCTTCCGCCCAGCCGCCCGCCAGTGCCTCCGACGATGATGAACGATCTGCCCTCCACCCCTCCGGCCGCGCCGGTGGTCCTGAAGCTGGAGGTGGACGGCAAGTCGTACGAGATCGTCCTGCCGCACGCCGCGACCGACTACATCCAGAAGGGCCTGGTCGAGAAGGGCACGCCCTACGAACAGGACATGCTGCGCGACATCGCGGCGCGCGTGGAGCCCGGCGCTCTGGTGCTCGACGTCGGCGCCAACATCGGCAACCACGCGCTCTACCCGGCGGCCATCGGCGGCTGCAGCGTCGAGGCCTTCGAGCCCAATCCCGAGCTGTGCGAAGCGCTGCGCGAGAGCGTCCGGCGCAACGGCTTCGGCGAGCGGCTGCACGTGCACCAGCTCGGGCTCGGCCGCAGCGAGGGTGTCGCCGCGTTCGCGGGACACCTGCCCGAGAACCTCGGCGCGCAGCAGCTCGCCCCGGGCTCCGGCGGCCTGGTGGTGAAGACGCTGGACAGCTTCGCCTTCGGGCGGCCGGTGAAGGCGATGAAGATCGACGTCGAGGGCATGGAACTCGACGTGCTCGAAGGCGGCCGCGAGCTGATCGCGCGCGACCGGCCCATCCTCTACATCGAGTGCGCGACCGAGGCGCACTTCCTGACCATCCTGCATTGCGTGGAGCGCCCGGGCTACACGCACTGGGACACCTTCAACGCGACGCCGACGCACCTGTTCCTGCCGGTCGAGGCCGTGACCACCGAACGCCGGCTGCACCAGTTGCAGGTGAAGGCGGTGCAGCAGGACTACCGCACCAGCGTCGAGCTCAAGCGCGCACGCAAGCAGCTCGACGACGCCTATGGCCGCTACCGGGCAGCGGGGGAGCAGATCGCCGCGCTGAAGGAGAAGCTGGCGACCGCGGAGACCGGGGTGCACGACCTTCGCGCGCGCCTCGACGAAGCCAACCAGAAGTACCGCGCCGCCGGCGAGGCGCACCGGCAGGCGGCCGCCGAGGCGGAGCAGCTCGACACGCGGCAGCGCGCGCAGATCGAGCAGTTGAAGCGCAGCCTGCTCGACACCAAGCAGAAGCTGGACAAGCAAAGCTGGGAGCTGGGCCGCGCGCGGCAGGCGCAGCAGGCCGCCGAGGCGCAGGTGGCGAAGACGCGCGCCATGCTCTCGTTCCAGCTCGGGTACACGCTGCTGCACGGCACCAAGTCGGTCAAGGGCCTGGTGCAGTTGCCGGGCAAGCTGCTGGCACTGCGCAAGCAGTCGGCGCAGCGCAAGACGAAGCCGCCCGCGATGGAGCTGCCGGTGTCGCCCACGGTGGCGCCGGGCGGCCAGGCGCCCGCAGGTCGCGCCCCACGTGCTGGCCCTGCCCGCGCTGCAGGACAGCGATCCGGCCCGGGCGTTGCAGGCGCTCAAGGGCCTGCGCGTGGCGGCGATCATGGACGAATTCACCTTCGCCTCGTACGCGCCGGAATGCAACCTGATGCAGATCTCGGTGGACGGCTGGCAGGGCGAGCTGGAAGCCTTCGCGCCGCAGCTGCTGTTCATCGAATCGGCGTGGCGCGGCAAGGACGAGAAGTGGGGTGGCAAGGTCGGCCACCTCAGCGCCGAAGTGGTGGGCATCGTGCAGTGGTGCCGCGCGCACGGCGTGCCCACGGTGTTCTGGAACAAGGAAGACCCGGTCCATTTCGAGACCTTCCTGAACACGGCCAAGCATTTCGAATACGTCTTTACCACCGACATCGACTGCATCCACCGCTACAAGACGGCGCTGGGCCACGACCGCGTGTACCTGCTGCCGTTCGCGTGCCAGCCGTCGGTGAACCACCCCATCGAGAAGTACCCGCGCAAGGACGCGTTCTGCTTCGCGGGCGCGTACTACGTGCGCTACCCGGACCGCACGCGCGACCTCGGCAACTTCATGACGTCGCTGGCGGAGTACCGGCCGGTCGAGATCTACGACCGCAACTTCGGCAAGGACGACCCCAACTACCAGTTCCCGCCGGAGTACCGCCCCTTCATCGTGGGCAACCTGCCGTTCCACGAGATCGACAAGGCGTACAAGGGCTACCGCTACGCGATCAACCTCAATTCGATCAAGCAGTCGCAGAGCATGTTCGCGCGGCGCGTTTTCGAGCTGCTGGCGTCCAACACGATCACGGTCAGCAACTTCTCGCGCGGCGTGCGGCTGCTGTTCGGCGACCTGGTGATCACCAGCGACGACGGCGCCGAGATCCTGCAGCGCATCCGCCGGCTGGGCGACGGCGCCGACCTGCGCAAGTTCCGGCTCGCCGGCCTGCGCAAGGTGATGCAGGGCCATACCTACCTCGACCGCTTCGCCTACGTCGTGGCCAAGGCGCAGGGCGGCCGGCCATGCCGCAGGTGCTGCCGCGCGTGCTGGTCACCGCGCTGGCGGGCGACCAGCAGCAGTTCGACGCCCTCGTCGCCGCCTTCGGCCGCCAGCAGTACGCGCCGCGCGAACTGGCGCTGGTGACGGCGGCCGGCTTCACGCCCCGGCAGGCGCCGGCCGATGCGCGCATCCGCGTGCTGGCCGCCTCCGAGGTCGAAGGCTGGACGGTGGCGCAGCTCGCCGGCGGCACGCCGCTGATCGCGCCCATGGTCGCCGACGACCACTACGGCGCCAACTACCTCACCGACCTGGCGCTGGCCACGCGCTACAGCGAAGCCGGCATCCTGGGCAAGGCCGCGCACCACGCGTGGACCGCAGACGGCGTCACACTGGTCGACGGCGAGGCCGCCTACTCGCCGGTGACGGGACTGCCGGCCCGCTGCGCGATGGTGCGCCGCGCGCTCGTCGAAAGCGTGCCGGCGGGCGAGTGGCTGGCCTCGCTGCCCACCCGCCGGCTCGAAGGCGACGCGCTGGCCATCGACGAGTTCAACTACTGCCGCGATGCAGGCGCGTCCGGCCTCGGCGCCGACGGCGTGGCCATCGTCGACGACCTGCAACGGCTCGACGCCGGCATGCCTGCCGAAACGCTCATCGCGCGTGCCGAGCGCATCGGCCCCGAGCAGCGCGCCGAGCACGACGCGCCGGTCGTCACGGGCGACCAGCTGGCCGGCTACTTCAAGCCGCCCGCCAACCGCGGCTACCGGTTCCGTGGGACGGCGCCGGCTGGGAGGTCACGTCGACGCTGGAGGACGGCAAGCACGAGTACGTGTACGCCAGCAAGGACGTCCGGCCGGCCGACCTCGGCTTCGCGGGCCGCGCCGAGTTCCACCTCGATGCGACGCCGGGCCTCAACCTGCAGGTCGTGCTGCTGTTCCTCGATGCGCAGAAGCAGCGCATCAGCCACGCGCAGAAGGGCGTCAACCGCAACGAGACGGCGCAGATCCCCGTCGGCACGGAATGGATCCGCCTGGGCCTGCGCATCTACGGTCCGGGTTCGGCGCGCATCCACGGCCTGGTGCTCGGCCACCGCCCGCTGCGGCCGGCCGAGGTGCTGGGCCGCTCGCGCCACCTGGTGCTGACGAACCACTATCCCTCGTACGACGACCTGTACCGCAACGGCTTCGTGCACACGCGCGTGGCGGCGTATGCGGCGCGCGGCACGCGGGTCGACGTGTTCCGCCTGCGGCGCGACGCCGGGCTCTCGTACCACGAGTTCCACGACGCCGACGTGATCACCGGCTCGCAGGAGGCGCTGCACAAGCTGCTGGCCGGCGGCGACTACCGCAGCGTGCTGGTTCACTTCCTCGACGAGGCCATGTGGGAGGTGCTCAAGCACCACATCGACCGCGTCAAGGTGATCGTGTGGGTGCACGGCGCGGAGTTCCAGCCCCGGCACCGGCGCGAATTCAACTTCGAGGGCGAGGACCAGCTGCGCTCGGCCAGGCTGCAGAGCGAGGAGCGCATGCGCTTCTGGCAAGGCCTGCTGCGCGAGATGCCGGCCAACCTGCAGCTCGTTTTCGTCTCGAACTACTTCGCCGGCGAAGTCATGGAAGACCCGGGCTTCCGCCTGCCCGAGGGCAAGTACCACGTCATCCACAACCCGATCGACACGCGGCTGTTCGCGTACCACCCGAAGAGCCCGGAGCACCGCAAGAAGGTCCTGTCGATCCGCACGTATGCGTCGCGCAAGTACGCGAACGACCTCACCGTCGACGCCATCCTCGCGTTGAAGGCCGTGCCCTGGTTCAAGCAGGTGGAATTCCGCCCGGTCGGCGACGGCAAGCTGTTCGACGAAGTGCTGGCCCCCGTGCGGGGGCTGGAGAACGTCGTCATCGAACGGCGCTTCCTCACGCAGCCCGAGATCGCGCAACTGCAGCGCGACTACGGCATCTTCCTCACGCCGACGCGCTGGGATTCGCAAGGCGTCTCGCGCGACGAGGCCATGGCTTCCGGCCTGGTGCCGGTCACCAACGCGGTGTCGGGCGTGCCCGAGTTCGTCGACGCGACCTGCGCCATCACCGCGCCCGCCGAAGACGCGGCCGGTTTGGCCGAGGGCATCGCGCAACTGGTCGACGACCCGGAGCGCTTCCTCGCGATGTCGCGGGCCGCCGGCGAACGGGTGCGCGCGCAGAGCGACAGCGACGCCATGGTCGCGCGCGAACTCGGGTTGTTCGCCGGTCCTTCCGCATGAAGCTGCTGGCCCCGCCATCGCGGCCGCGCACCGACAGCGCGTTCCGCTCGCTGAAGGTCGCGCTGCTCAGCGACGACCTGACCCGCACCGGCCTGTCCGCCGAGTGCGAGGTGCGTAACCTCACGCCGCTGAACGCGGGCCTGCTGCTCAAGCTCTGGCGCCCCTCGATGCTGCTGGTGGAATCCGCACGGAACGGCGTCGGCGACAGCTGGAAGTACAAGGTGGCAGCCTACCCCGACGTGCCCAGGCGCAACAACCTGCGGCTGCGCAAGCTGGTGGCGCAGGCGCGCGACCTCGGCATCCCCACCGTCTTCTGGAACAAGGAAGACGGCGTGCACTTCCACCGCTTCATCGACAGCGCGAAGCTGTTCGACCACGTCTTCACGGTCGACGCCAACTGCGTGCCGCGCTACCGCGCCGTGATGGGCGAAGACGCCTCGGTGCACACGATGATGTTCCCGGTGCAGTCGGCCACCCACAACTTCACCGGCTTCGACTTCCGGCACCGGCGCGCGGGCTTCGTGGGCAGCTACAGCCAGCACATCCACGAGGCGCGGCGCGTGTGGCAGGACATGGCCTTCGGCGCCGCCACCGATTCGGGGCTGGGCCTGACGGTGTTCGACCGCAACTCGGGCCGCAAGGCGGGGCAGTACCGCTATCCCGCGCTGGCCGGCCTGGAGACGAAGCCCGCGGTGCCCGTATGCGCAGACGGCGCAGTTGTACAAGGACTACCCGGTGTCGCTGAACGTGAACACCGTCGTCGACTCCCCCACGATGTACTCGCGGCGGCTGGTCGAGATCCTGGCCTGCGGCGGCATCGCCGTCACCTCGCCGGCGCTGTCGGTCGACCTGCTGTTCCGCGACTACTGCCACGTGATCTCGACCGCCGAGGAAGCCTTGCCGCTGTTCACGCGGCTGCACCGCGAGGGGCCGAACGCGCAGGACCTCGAACGCGCGCGCGCGGGCGCCGAATGCGTGCTGCGCGAGCACACCGAGCCAGCGGCTGGAGCAGGTGGCGCGGGTGATCGGGCTCTAGGAGCCCGGGCTCCTAACGGCGCTCGTAGCGGGGCATGTAGGCGCGCATCGAATACAGCGACGACCCGGGCAGCGGCCGCCGCAGCACGCGGCAGGCGCAGCAGGCGCATTGGTACAGGCGCAGCCCCGGCAGGACGCGCATCCAGAAACTGCGGCGGATGCGGAACAGCCGCGGCGTTCGGCAGCCGCAGCGCACGAGGCGGAGCCGGCCCCCTGCCAGCGGGGGAATTCGGGATGCGTCGGTTCGAAATCGACGCGGGTGGGGAACAGGCGGGACATGATCCGGTTGCAGAACGCAACCGAATGAAACCAGACTGCAGAGCCAGCGCCTTAAGGAAATTGCGGAAGGCGTCTTGGTCAGCCGCCTAGTCAAGTTGGAGGATGCGTACCATCGCGGCCAGCCCCCGATGCGGAGACCCAGCCATGTGCCGGAACATCAAGACCCTCTTCAACTTCGACCCGCCCGCGACCGAACTCGAGATCCGCGACGCATCGCTGCAGTTCGTGCGCAAGCTCAGCGGCTTCAACGTGCCGTCGAGAGCGAACGAGGAGGCGTTCGAGCGCGCCGTCGAGGAGGTGGCGGCGTCGGCGCGCAAGATGATCGGCTCGCTGGTGACGAACGCCGAACCGCGCACGCGGGAGGCCGAGGCGGCCAAGGCGCGCGAGCGCGCGGCGATTCGCTTCGGCGTCCAGCGCTGAACCTCAGCGAAGGATCTTCTCCATCTTGCGGCCCTTCGCGAGCTCGTCGACCAGCTTGTCGAGCTGGCGGATCCTCTGCATCAGCGGGTCTTCGACCTCTTCGACCCGCACGCCGCAGACGAGTCCGGTGATCAGCGAAGCGTTCGCGTGCATCGCCGGGGCTTCGGCGAAAAAGGTCCGGAAGTCGACGCCGCGCTCGACCTGCCCCTGCAGCGCCGGCCGGTCATAGCCGGTCAGCCAGCAGATGACGGCGTCGAGTTCGTCCTTCGTGCGGCCCTTGCGCTCCGCCTTCTGGACGTACATCGGGTAGACCTTGGCGAAGGGCGTGGTGAAGATGCGGTGTTCGGGCATGGTCACCCGCGATGCTACTCGCCGGACCGGAAGGTGCGCGGAAAGACGGTCGGCCGCTCCCGCGCGAGCACCCGGTACCCCATGGCCGCGCGCCCCGACGCGCCGCTCACCGGCCCGGCTTCCTCCGGGAACTCCGCATCGAGCATGCGCTTGCGGAAAGCGCTCTTGTCCGGCCGCGGCCGAGCACGACCTCGTACACGCGCTGCAACTCCGGCAGCGTGAACGGCTCGGGGCACAGGAACGCCGGCAGCGACGTGTATTCGACCTTGCCGCGCAGGCGCTCGACGGCCGCGGCGAGGATCTCGCCGTGGTCGAAGGCCAGCCGCCGGCGGCGCGCTTCGTCGGCCTGCACCCATTCCGACGCGGCGCTGCCCGCCGCGCGGGCGGGATCGGCCGGCGCCGGCACCAGCGCGAAGTACGCGTGGGTCACGGACCAGCCGCGCGGATCGCGCCGGGCATCGCCCCAGCTTCCAAGCTGCTCGAGGTAGGGCGAGTCGACGCCGGTCTTCTCCTTCAGCTTGCGCAGGGCGCAGGCCTGCAGCGTGGCGTCGCGCTGCACGTCGACGAAGCCGCCCGGCAGCGCCCACCGTCCCGGGAAAGGCTCGTCGGCGCCATCCGGCCGCCGCGCCAGCAGCACGCGCAGTTCCGCCAGCACGGAAAAGATCGCGACGTCGACGGTGACGAGCGGCCGGTCGATGCGCGAGACGCCGGCGGCGACATCTTTCTTCATGGGCTTGACTTCCTGCGTTTGAGTTGTACTATACAACCATCAAAGGTTGCACAGTACAACTCACACAAAGGAGAACGCCATGCTAGGACTTCGCTTCATCAAGACCCAGCCCACCACCCACCTCATCCAGTTCCGCCGGGGGCGCGTGGTGCGCGAGGGCGCCGGTCTCTCCTTCCTCTACTACGCGCCGACCAGCACGGTGGTCGCCGTGCCCGTGGGCAGCCAGGACGCCGGCTTCATGCTGGAGCTCGTCACCGGCGACTTCCAGGCGGTGAGCGTGCAGGGCCAGTCACCTACCGCGTGGGTGACGCCAAGCGCACTTCGGCGCTGATGGACTTCTCGCTGCAGCCGGACGGCCGCACCTATGCGTCCGAAGACCCGAAGCGCCTGCAGGACCGCGTTGTCATGCAGGTCAAGGTGATCATCCAGCAGGCGGTGCAGGCGCTGGAACTGAAGCAGGCGCTCAAGGCGCCCGCCACCATCGCGCGGGCCGCGCAGCAGCAGCTCGCGGCGCAGCCGGAGATCCGTGCGCTCGGCCTCGAGATCCTGGGCGTGTCCATCGTGGCCATCAAGCCCACGCCCGACATCGGCCGGGCCCTCGAGGCGGAAGCGCGCGAGGCCAACCTGAAGTCTGCCGACGACGCCATCTACACGCGGCGCATGGCCGCGGTGCAGAACGAACGCTCCATCCGGCAGAACGAACTCGACACCGAGATCGCGGTGGAAGACAAGAAGCGGCAGATCAAGGAAACGCAGCTGGAGGCCCGCGCGGCGCTGCTGCGGCGCGAGAACGAGCTGCGCGACGCGCAGATGACCGCCGACGTCGGCCGGAGAACAGCCGCAAGGAACTGGTCGCCGGGCAGGCGGAGAACGCGCGCGCCCTCGCCGAGGCGGAGGCCTTCCGGGTGCACGCGGTGATGGCGGCGCTGGAGACCGCCGATCCGCGCACCGTGCAGGCGCTGGCCGCGGCCGGCATGCAGCCCGGCCAGCTGATCGCGCAAGCCTTCGGCGGCATCGCGGAGCGGGCCGAACGCATCGGGCAGCTCAACATGTCGCCCGAGCTGCTGAACTCGCTGCTGGCCGGCGCGGGCGCCGCGCAACGGCAGGGGTGACCATGGACCGCGAACGCCGCGTCATCCTGGTCACGCGCCACACGCGCCTGCAGGAGCTGGTGGCGCGCTACAACACGCTGGCGCAGGCACGCTTCTACCCGGAGCACTGGGCGCCGACTTCGGCGACTACCTGCGCGAAGACGAGGCCTACAGCCGCAGCCTGCGCGTGACGGTCGACGCGCTGCAAGCCCGGGGCGCTACCAGATCGTCGACCGCTCGATGCTGGCCAACTTCGTGTTCGCGCCCACCGACATCGTCGCGGCGCTGGGCCCGACGGCTTGGTCGCCAACACGATGAAGTACCTGCACGGGCAGCCGCTGGTGGGCCTCAATCCCGACGCCGGCCGCTGGGACGGCATCCTGCTGCCCTTCGCGCCCGAGGAGATCGCGCAGGTGCTGCCCGCCGTCGCCGCCGACCACCGGCCGACCCGCAGCGTGACGATCGCGGAGGCGCGCCTGAGCGACGGCCAGCGGCTGCTGGCGGTCAACGACCTGTTCATCGGCCCCCGCAGCCACACCTCGGCGCTGTACGAGATCGACCATCGCGGCCAAAGCGAATTCCAGTCGTCGTCGGGGCTGATCGTTTCCACCGGGCTCGGCTCGACGGCCTGGCTGCGCAGCGTGGTCACCGGCTCGTTCGCCATCTCGGCGGCGCTGGGCCACGCGCCGACCGGAGACTACCAGCCGATGGCGTGGGACGCGGCGCGGCTCGTGTTCGCGGTGCGCGAACCCTTTCCCAGCCGAGGTTCCGGCACGTCGCTGGTCTACGGCAGCATCGATGCCGCCGCGCCGCTGCACCTGCGCTCGCGCATGCCCGACAACGGCGTGATCTTCTCCGACGGCATGGAAGCCGACTTCCTGCGCTTCACGGCCGGCATCGAGGCGGTGATCGCCCCGTCGGAACGCTCCGGCTGCCTGGTCGTGTGACTACCAGCCGAGCGTGAACCGCAGCAGCAGCATGACGCCGGTGCCGCAGACGATGGTCTCGAACAGGCTGCGCCGCCAGGGCATAGAAGGCGAGCCCGGCCAGCGCGCCGAAGATGCGCGCGTCGCGCCAGTGTCCACCAGGTGCCCTTGCGTCATCACCAGTTCCGGCGCCACCACGGCCGCCAGCGCCGCGACGGGCGCGTAGCGCAGGCCGTCGCGCAGCCAGCGCGGCATGGGCAGGTCTTCCCCGGGCAGCAGGAAGAACGCGCGGCAGGCCAGCGAAATGACCGCCATGCCAACGGTGGTGACCAGATCTCCAGCGCGCTCATGGCTTCGCTCCCCCACGGAACGCCTGCGCCCGGTCGGACACGACGCCCACCGCGACCGCGGCGGCGATCGCCACCACGATGTTCAGCTTGAGCGGCAAGGCATAGGCAGCGATGGCGGCGCACGCTGCGACCACCGCGGCGACCCACGTGACCGGGCTGCGCAAGAGCGTGCAGGTGAGCGCCAGCAGCGCCATCGTTCCCGCGAAGCCCAGGCCCCACGAAGCCGGGATGCCCTGCCCCGCGACGATGCCCGCGATGATCGAGACCTGCCACACCGCGAAGGTCAGCAGCGCGCTGCCGAGGAAGTAGTCCTCGTGCTGGTCACCCGCCACCGGCTCGGGAAAGCGCCGGAAGAACAGCGCGTAGTTGGTGTCGCCCATCAGGAAGCTGTAGGCGACCCGCCGCCGGCGCGACAGGTGCATGAAGTAGGGCCGGTAGTGGAAGCTGAAGGCCATGAAGCGCAGGCACACGCACAGCGTGGTGACCCAGACGACCCAAGCCGGCGCGCCGGCCGCGATCAGCGGGAGCGCGGCGATCTGCGCGGAGCCGGCGTAGACCACGATGGCCATGAAGATCGCGAGCGGCGCGCCCATGCCGCTCTTGGCCATGGCCACGCCGGCGACGACGCCCCGGGCGGCGATGCCGATCGCCATGGGCGTGGCCTCGGCCGCGCCCCGCGGCGGACCAGCGGCCGCCGCGCCAGGCCCTCGCGCTGGAATGGAACGATGCGAAGGACGACCTCAGCGACACGCGGTTTCTTCCTGAAAGACCCGGATTGTCGCAGCCGCTCGCGCCCCTACAGCACCCCCGGTAGCTCCCCCGTCGAGAAGCAGGTTCTGCCCGGTGATGTAGCCCGAGTGCGCGCCGCAGAGGAAGGCGCAGGCGACCCCGAACTCCTTCGGGTCGCCCGGGCGCCCCGCGGGGATCTCGGCGAGGCGGTCGCGGTCGACGTCCTCGATCGGCTTGCCCATCTGCCGGACCAGCGCCGCATTGCGCTTGTGGTACAGCTCGGTATCGAACAGGCCCGGCAGCAGGTTGTTGACGGTCACGTTGGCGCGCGCCACCTTGGGATCGCGCGCGATCGTCGCGACCACCGCCGTCAGCCCGGCGCGCGCGCCGTTGGACAGCGGCAGGTGCGGCAGCGGCGCCTTCACCGAGCGCGAGGTGATGTTGACGATGCGGCCGAACTTGCGTTCCACCATGCCGTCGATCGTGGCCTTGATCAGTTCGAGCGGCGCGACCAGGTTGTTCTCCATCGCGGCGATCCAGTCCTTGGGCCCGAACTGGCGGAAGTCGCCGCCCGGCGGACCGGCCGCGTTGTTGACGAGGATGTCGGGTGCGGGGCAGGCCGCGAGCACCGCCGCCCTGCCCTCTTGCGTCGTGACGTCGCACGGCACGATGTGCGAGCGGGCGCCGTAGCGCGTCCAGAGCTCCACCGACAAGGCTTCCAGCGCATCGACGCCGCGCGCGGCGATGAACAGCTCGACGCCCTCGACGGCCAGTGCCTCGGCGCAGCCGCGGCCCGAGCCCCGGCTGGCGCCGCAGACGATGGCGCGGCGGCCCCTGATTCCGAGGTCCATGCTTATTGCGGCTTGATGTTGGCTTCGCGCACGACCTGCGACCACTTGGCCACGTCGGCGTTCACGGTGCGGCCGAAGCTTTCGGCGCTGCCGCCGATGATGTCCAGCCCCAGCCCTTCCAGCCGCGCCTTCACTTCGGGCTGCGCGATGATGCGGTTGATCTCGCGATTGAGCGCGGCCACCACGGCGGGCGGCGTGCCCGCCGGCACCGCCACGCCGAACCACACGTCCATCACATAGCCGGGCAGGCCCGCCTCGGCCATCGTCGGCACGTCGGGCAGCAGGCGCGACCGCTTCTCCGACGTCACCGCCAGCGCGCGCAGGCGCCCGCCCTTCACGTGCGGCACGGCATTCGGCAAGTTGTCGAACATCGTGTCGATCTCGCCGCCCAGCATGGCCGTGAGCGCCGGGGCGCTGCCCTTGTACGGCACGTTCAGCACGTCGATGCCGGCGCTGCGCTTGAGCAGTTCCATGCCCATGTGCGGCGACGAGCCGTTGCCCACCGACGCGTAGGTGACCTTGCCCGGCTCCTTCTTCGCGGCGGCCAGCAGTTCGCCCATCGTCCTGTACGGCGAGTCGGACTTGACCAGCAGCGCGTTGGGCGCGGACATGACGTTGACCACCGGCAGGAAGTCGCGCGTGACGTCCATCTTCGCGTCGGGGAACATGCTGTTGATCAGCGGAAAGGGGAAGCCCACCATCAGGATGGTGTGGCCGTCGGCCGGCGACTTGGCGACGATGTCGGCCGCGATCACCGTGCCGCCGCCCGGCTTGTTCTCGGCGAAAGAGCCCGGCGCGAACCCGCGCGCGAACTCGGTGGCGAGCGTGCGCCCCAGCACGTCGTGCGCGGCGCCCGGCGGGAAGGCGATGACGACGCGGATCGGCTTGGCGGGGAACGCCTGCGCCTGCGCCAGGGCGGCGAAGGCCAACGCGCAGAGCGCGGCAAGGATCTTCTTCATGCGATTCCTCCGGGCAGGGAGACGTCCGTGCGCTGCATCCAGCGTTGCAGCTTCGCAAGCGTGGCGGGGGCGACGGTGACGCCGTCGCGTTCCTGCTGCGCCTTGCTGGCCAGCGCGCGCTCGCCCGGCACGCGGACGCGCTCGACGCCGGGCCGCGGGCGGCTGTTGCGGCAGGCCGCCACCAGGTGGTCCATCTCGGCGACGAAGGCGGCGCGGCCGGCGAAGGCGTCCGGGTCCATCGCCTGGATGAACACGCTCTGGCCGAAGGCGTCCGGCTTGCCGGCGCGCCCGTAGCCGGAGAGCGCGAGCGAGAGCGCTTCCACCGCGATGCCGAAGCCGAAGCCCTTGTAGCCGAAGTCCGGCCGCCCACCGGCAGGATGGTGCCGGGCGGCGATGCGTTGAGCGCGTTCGGGTCGTCCGTTGGATTGCCTTCTCCATCCAGCAGCCACGGGCCGGGCAGGCGCTCCTCCGCGCGCGGCGTAGCCTGCGAACAGCGCGTTGCTGCCCACCGACGTGCTCTGGTCCACCAGCACCGGCACGCCGCTGGTGGGATAGCCGTAGGCCATCGGGTTGCTGGTGAGCACCGGGTCGGCGCCGCCGAACGGCGCCACCGAAGCGATGCCGGGGTTGGTGACGGCCAGCGTGACGACGAGGCCCTTCTCGGTGAAGGGCAGCAGGTAGGTCTGCAGGCAGCCGATGTGCGAACAGTTCGCGATCGTCGCCGTGGCGACGCCGTGTCCCGGCGTGCGCGCCAGCAGTTCGGCCGTCGCCTTCTCCATCATCCAGGCGCCCGGCAGGCGCTCGCAGCGCCAGGCGAACACGCTGCCGCGGTCGGACAGCACCTCGTACCTGCCCGAACGCGCCAGCACGCCCTTCTCGATGCGGTCGAGGTAGGCGGGAAGGAAGGCGAAGCCGTGGGTGCGGTGCCCGTACAACTCGGCATCGACGATGCGCGCCGCCATCGCGCGCGCCATGTCTGCATCCATGTCCATGCGGACCAGCATGTCCGCGGCGAACGCGCGGAGTGCGGCGACGGTGAAGCGCTGCGTCATGCGGCCTCCTTCGCCACCGGCCGGCAGCCCCGGTGGCGAGCAGTTCCTCGACCCGCCGCGCATACGGCTGCGGCAGTTGGGTCGTGGCCGGTGGCCGCGCCAGGCCGACGTCGTGGCCGAGCGCGCGCATGGCCTGCTTGACCACGGTGACGTTCCAGCCGTTGCCGTGCATCGCCCGCATCGCCTCGAACGGCGCGATGCGTTCGCAGGCGGAGCGTGCGGCGGCGTAGTCGCCCCGCGCCAGCGCATCGCGCACTTCCACCGAAAGTTCGGGCAGCACGTTGACCAGCCCCGACGTGAAGCCCTGCGCGCCGACCGCGTGGAAAGGCGCGGCCCGGGGCTCGGCCAGTCCGCACACCGCCATCTTGCCCAGCGGCCGGCAGGCGCGGATGCGTTCGGCCAGCCTGGGCACGTCGGGAAAGGCGTACTTCATGCCGACGATGTTGGGGTGGTCGATGAGCTTCGCGAACTCGTCGTCCGAGAAGATGTCGCGGCGGATGTAGAGGATGACCGGCAGCCCGGTGGCGTCGGCGACCGTGTGGTTGTAGTCGACCATGCCTTGCGCCGAAGCGAACGGGTCCGGCGGCTGGTGGACCATGAGCGCGTCCGCGCCTTCCTTCTGGGCGGCGCGTGCCAGCGCGATCGCTTCCTTCAACGACCGGCCCACGCCCGCCGTCAGCGCGCTGCGGCCTGCGTTGGCCTGCGACACCTGCGCGTACACCGCCAGCACTTCCTGCAGCTCGAGCGCGTAGAACTCGCCGGTGTTGCCGGCCGCCACGATGTTGTCGATGCCCGCCGCCGCCAGCCGGCCGATCAAGGCTTCCAGCGGCGCCGGCGCGATGCGGTCGGCATCGTCGAACGGCGTGACCGGAACCCCGGAAATCCCCTGCAGCGCAACCCGAATGTCAGCCATCCCACCCTCCCCGGATCGTGCATGATGCACGATAGGCCGGGCCGGGCCGCGAGGGAAAACACGGGGGCCGCCCAGCGCCGCTGCAGTAATCTCGGCGCATGCCGCTGCCCCGCACGTCGCTCTCCGACCTGACCTACGAAACGCTGAAGGAGCGCATCCTCGACCAGAAGCTCGCGCCCGGGGAGCGCCTGAACATCGACGCGCTGACCCGCAGCCTCGGCGTCAGCTCGTCGCCGGTGCGCGAGGCGCTGGTGCGGCTCGAAGCCGAGAAGCTGGTGGTGCTGGAGCTCTATGCCGGCTACACGGTCGCGCCGCATCCCACGCGCGATTACCTCGTGAAGCTGTACGACTTTCGCATCCTGCTCGAAGGGCATTGCGCCCGCGTGGGGGCCGCTCGCCGCGACCCCGCCACGCTGGCGGTGCTGCAGGCGCTGGTCAAGCGGATGGCGGGCACCAAGCGCCCGGGCACGCAGTACCGGGAGTACAAGAAGTTGGGGCAGGCCGACGCGCAGTTCCACCAGGCCATCGTCGACAGCGCCGGCAACGAGGTGCTGTCCGAGGTGTACGCCTCCAAGCAGACCCACCTGCTGATGTCGCGGCTGTTCCGCGACCGGCCCGACGCCGGCAGCCCCGCCGCCGTGGTGATGGAGGAGCATCGCGAGGTGCTCGCCGCCTACGAGGCCGGCGACGGCGCCATGGCCGGGCAGGCGCTGGTCGCGCACCGGAACGCAGCCGCACCCGCCTGCTGGGTTGACCGCGCGTGTCGCAGCCGACACACTCGTTTCACAAAAAGGATTTTCATGAACGACCCTCGCATCCTCACCCGCCGCCGATGGCTGGCAAACACGGGCCTGGCAGGCCTGGCGCTCTCTCCCCGGCTCCCCGCGCACGCGCAGGACGCGTGGCCGACCCGGCCGCTGCGACTGGTCGTGCCGTTCGCGCCCGGCGGCAGCTCCGAGATCGTCGCCCGCGCGCTCGCCGGCGAGATGGGCAAGACGATCGGGCAGAACGTCTTCGTCGACAACAAGCCGGGCGCGGCCGGCAACATCGCCATGCAGGAGGTGGCAAACGCGGGCGACGGCCACACGCTGGTGCTGGGCCACATCGGCACGCTGGCCGTCAACCCGTACATCTTCGCCAGGCTCCCGTACGACGCCGAGAAGGACTTCGCGCCCATCTCGCTGACGGCCAAGGTGCCCAGCCTGTACGTGGTGCACCCCGACCTGCCGGTGAAGGACCTGAAGGAGTTCGTCGCCTACGCGAAGGCCAAGCCGGGCCAGCTGAACTACGGCTCGGCCGGCAACGGCAGCGCCGGCCACCCGGCGATGGAATACCTGAAGATGGCCAGCGGCACCTTCCTGCTGCACGTGCCGTACCGCGGGACCGGGCCGATGCTCACCGACCTGATGGCGGGGCGGCTGCATGCGGCTTCGGTCGGCGCGCCCGCCCTGCTGCAGTTCATCAAGGCGGGCAAGCTGCGCTGCATCGCCACCGGCACTTCCGTGCGGCTGCCGCAGCTGCCCGACGTGCCGACCGTCGCCGAACAGGGCTACAAGGGCTTCGAGATGACGCAGTGGTACGGACTGATGGCGCCGAGCCGGCTGCCGCAGGCCCACATCGACAAGCTGGAAGCCGAGGCGATCAAGGCGACGCGTTCGAAGATCGTCACCGAGAAGCTCGGGCAGGAAACGGCGATCGCGGTCGGCAGCACGCGCGCCGAGTTCGCCACCTTCATCCGGCAGGAGCAGGCGCGCTGGAAACCGGTGATCGCCCGCGCGCAGATCAAGCCCGAAGGCACCTGAAGGCGCGGCGCGGATGCAGCAGCACCTCGCGACGATCGTGGTCGCCACGCAGGGCCGCGGCTTGCTGGAGATCACGGAACGCGTGCGGGCCGAGGTGGCCGCCAGCGGCATCGGCGACGGCCTTGCCACGCTGTTCCTGCGGCACACGTCGGCCAGCCTGCTGGTGCAGGAGAACGCGGACCCGGCGGTGCGCGACGACCTCGAACGCTTCTTCGCCGACCTCGTGCCGGACGGCGACCGGCGCTTCCGGCACCGCGACGAAGGCCCCGACGACATGCCCGCCCACGTGCGCGCGGCGCTGACGTCGGTGAACCTGTCCGTCCCGGTCCAGCGCGGCGCGCTGGCGCTCGGCACCGGCAAGGCATCTACCTGTGGGAACACCGGCTGCGGGGACACCGCCGCGAGGTGGTGTTGCACGTACTCGGCGAGCGCTGACGCCGGTCAGCCGGCCACGGCCTGCGAGAACACCAGCCGGTTGCCGAACGGATCCGTGACCGCGACTTCGCGGGCCCACGGCTGGTCGTTGATGCCCGGCCGCGCGTAGCCGTACTTGCGCGCCGCCAGTTCCGCATGCAGCGCCTCGATGTCCTGCACCGGGATCCGCAGCGCCGAGCCAGGCGTCGCGTCCCCGTGGTGCTCGGACAGGTGCAGCACGCAGCCGCCGCGCGTGACCTGCAGGTACAGCGGCAGCGCGGGCTCGAAGCGATGCTCCCAGTCGACCGAGAAGCCGAGGAAGTCGACGTAGAACGCGCGCGCCTTCTGCTCGTCGAAGATGCGCAGGATGGGGATGGGCGAACCGATCTGCATGCGCTTGCCTCGCTCAAGGCACGTCGAGCATGCCGCCGTCGCCCGGCTGCGCCGGCTGCGTCGCATGCGGCGGCTGGACCGGCTCGCCATGCACCGGCACCACGCGTCCGAGGAAGTCGATCACCGAGGTGGCGAAGATGTCGTTGCGGTCGCCCGCGACCATGTGGGCCGCGCCCTTCACGCTGACGTACTCCGCGTGGGGACACAGCCGCAGGAAGGCCTGCGCATCGTCCTCGCTCAGCAGGTCCGAGAGGCCGCCGCGCACCAGCAGCGTGGGCACGTCGAGGTTGGCGGCGCACGCCTCGAGCCGGCGCGTGCGCTGCTCCGGCTGCGCGAGCCGGTGCGAAAGCGCGGGTCCCAGTGCCAGTGGTACCTGCCGTCGGCGCCCGGCGCACGTTCTTGGCCGTGCCGTCGAGGTTGCGCGGGCGCGTGCGGTGCGGCTGGTAGGCGGCGATGGCCTGCGCCACCTGCTCCAGCGAGTCGAAGCCTTCGGGCCGCTGGTTCATGAAGGCCTGGATGTTCTTCACGCCTTCGGCCTGGATGTTGGGCGCGATGTCGACGAGGACCAGCGCGGTGGCGTCGACGTGTTTCTCGCCGACCGCGACCAGGCTGGTGCCGCCGCCCATCGAGGCGCCGACCAGCACGGGCCGGCGGCCGTCGAACGCCGCGACCACGCGCTCGAGATCGCGCACCATCGCGTCCTGCCCGTAGACGCCGTCGGGCGCCCAGTCGCTGTCGCCGTGGCCGCGCGCGTCGAACGCGACGGCGTGGTAGCCGGCGGCGCCGAGCGTCTCGCCCGCGCCCTTCCGTGCGTGGCGGGTCTGGCCGCCGCCGTGCTGCAGCAGCACGAGCGGACCGTCGGCCGGCCCCCGGTGTCGGCGGCGAGGCGCACGCCGTCGCCGTCCGGTAGCGCATGGGATCGGGGGTGCCGGGCAGGCGGGTGTAGGTGCTCATGGAAGTCGGGGCTGCGGTGTCCTTGCAGCATAGCCCGGAGCGCGGACGCAGCCTGCGCCTGCGGCGACAATGCGGGCTGCACCGATTCCACATCATGGACGCACTCAACAAGGTTTCTCCCCAGCGCGCCGCCAGCGGCGTGGCCGGCACGCAGGCGGTGGCGCGCGCCGCCGCGCTGCTGCGCGCGATCGCCGGCAGTCCGCGTCGGGAAGCCGGCCTCGCCGACCTCGCGCGGGCCCTCGAACTGGAGCGCCCCACCGCGCACCGCATCCTGCGCCGGCTGGTCGGCGAAGGGCTGGTGCAGCAGAACCCCGCCACCCGCAGCTACGTCCTCGGCCCGCTGGTCTTCGAGCTCGGGCTGGTGGCCCGCCCGCCGCTGGAGCTGTACGGGCTGAGCAGCGACGCGCTCGCCGCGGTGGCGGAAGGCAGCGGCGACACGGCCTTCGCGATCATCGGCAGCGGCCTCGATGGCGTCTGCCTCGACCGTCGCGAGGGAAGCTATCCCGTCAAGGCGCTGATGCTCGAAGTCGGCCGCCGCCGCCCGATGGGCAGCGGCGCCGGCAGCCTGGCGATGCTGGCGGCCATGGCTCCGGACGTTGCGGAAAGGATCCTCGACGCGAACGCGGCGCGGCTGCGCGCCGCGGGCGAACCCGATGCCGGCGCGCTCAAGTCCGCCGTCGCGCTCGCGCGCGAACACGGCTACGCGGTCAACGCACCCGGCGAGGCGCCCGAGATCATGTCGATCGGGATCGCGGTGCAGAACGTGTACGGCACCCCCATCATGGGGCTGTCGATCTGCGCCCTGCGCTTCCGCATCGAACACCGCATCGGCATGCTCGCGGACCTGCTGCGCGCCAGCAAGGCGGAGATCGAAGCGCGGCTGCAGGCGGAAAGCCCCGCCACCGCCTGACGTTCCACGATGTGGACGCCGATGGGTTCCCGCCGGCCCGTCGCGCCGCTAACCTGCGGCCATGCAGACCACCGGCTTCATCGGACTCGGGCACATGGGCGGCGCGCTGGCGCGCCGGCTGGCCGCCGCCGGCTTTCCGCTGGCGGTCCACGACCTGTCGACCGCCGCCTGTGCTCCTTTCGCGGCGCTGGGCGCCGACGTGTGCACGAGTGCGCGCGAGGTGGCGGACCGGGCGCAGGTCGTCTTCCTCTGCCTGCCCTCGGTGGAAGCCGCGCGCCAAGTGGCGCACGCGCTCGCCGCGGGCAGCGCGGTGCGCGTGGTGGTGGAGACTTCCACCGTCGGTCCCGCGTCGGTGCGCGAGATGGCCGGCCTGCTCGGGCAGCGCGGCATCGCGGTCGTCGATGCGCCCGTCAGCGGCGGACCCGGGGCGCGGAGGCCGGCACGCTGTCGGTGATGCACGCCGGTGCGGCCGAAGCGCTGGCCGCCGCGCGTCCCCAGCTGCAGGCGCTCGCAGGCAAGCGCTTCGATGTCGGCGCCGAGCCGGGCCTGGCCCAGTCTGCAAGCTGGTGAACAACGCGATCTCGGCGGCGGCGATGGTCGCGTCCTGCGAGGCCGTGGTGCTCGGCGTGCAGGCGGGGCTGGATGCGGGCACGCTGGTCGACGCGATCAATGCGGGCTCGGGCCGCAACGCCGGCACGCTCGACAAGTTTCCCAAGGCGATCCTGCCCGGCACCTTCGACTACGGCGGGCCGGTAGGCCTGATGCTCAAGGACCTCTCGCTGTTCATAGACGAAGCCGCGGCGCGCGGCCTTCCCGCCGGCATGGCGCAGGCTGCGTTCGCCGGCTGGTCCCGGTCCGTCGCGCGCGTCGGCGGCGAAGCCGACTACAGCGAACTGATCCGCCCCTACGAAGACGACGCCGGCGTGCAGGTGCGCTGGCGCGCGCCATCCCCCACTTCCTCGGACAACCCACCATGAACTACGGACTCCGGGGCAAGACCGCCCTCGTCACCGGCGGCGCCGGCGGCATCGGATCGGCCACCGCGCGGCTGTTCGCGCAGCAAGGCGTGGCCGTCGCCTTGTTCGACCGCGATGGCGATGGCGCCGAGCGCGTCGCCGCGGCGCTGCGCGCGGAAGGCGCGAAGGCGATCGCCGGCACGATGGACGTGCGCGAACTCGAAGCGTTCGCGGCCGCGGTGGAACGCACGGAACGCGAACTCGGCGGCCTCGACTTCGTCGTCAGCGTCGCCGGTGGCGGCACGCGGCAGACCCTCTCCACGCTGAGCACGGAAGACTGGCACGCGGTGATCGACCTGAACCTCACCGGCCCCTTCAACGCGATCAAGGCCGGCGCCCCTGCGCTGCGCCGACGCGGCGGCGGCGCGATCGTCACCGTGGGCTCGCTCGCGGGCCTGCGCATGTCGATGAACAACGGCGTCAGCTACACGGCGGCCAAGGCCGGCGTGCTCGGCCTCACGCGCCACGCCGCCTACGAACTCGGGCGCGACAACATCCGCGTCAATGCGGTGCTGCCCGGCCCCGTGCTCACGCCCCAGATGAAGGCCAAGATCAGCGTCGAGACGCTGGAACGCGTGCCGCGCGAACTGCCGCTGGGCCGCTGGGTACAGCCCGAGGAAGTGGCCGCGCCGATCCTGTTCTTCTGCTCGCCGATGTCCAGCGCCTGCACCGGCACGCACGTGATCATCGACAGCGGCCTGCACGTGGGCGCCACCGGCCCGCGCGACGAATACGACAGCACGCGCGACCATGCGGCCGCCACTCCCTCCTCCTGACCAGCGAACCACTGCCATGTCCCAGAAACTCATCGAACTCGCGCGGGTGTTCCAGACGCCCCTGAAGCTCAACGCCAAGGCCGGCGACAAGATCCTCATCATCACCGACACCGGCATGGATCCGCTGCTGTGGCAGGGCCTGGCCACCGCGGCGAACTGCCTCGACATGGAGCCGGTGGTCACGGTGATGACGCCGCGCGCGCACCATGCGGCCAACCCGGCCAGCCCGGTCGTGCATGCGGCGCTCGACCCCGAGGTCGACCTCGTCGTGTACCTCACCAGCACCGCGATGGCGCATGCGCGCATCACCGACGACCTGGTCGAGGCCAACAAGAAGTTCATCCTGATGGAAGAACTCACCGTCGCGATGCTCGCCCCCGGCGGCCCGGCGTGGGCCGACTACGAGGCGATGAACCGCCTCGGCCTGAAGATCGCCAAGGTCTACACCGAAGGCAGCCAGTGCGCGTGACCTGCCCCAACGGCACCGACCTTACCGCCAGCATCGTGGGCCGCCCCGGCCGCTCGATCGCGGGCATGCCGCTGGCGCTGCATCCCGGCAAGGGCGGCGGCTGCGCCTTCCCCGATGGCGAAGCGCACGTGTGCCCGGTCGAAGGCACGGGCGAAGGCCGCGTCGTGTTCGACCTCACCGCGCACTCGGTCGGCGCGCTGAAGGAGCCGATCATCCTGACCATCAAGAAGGGGATGGTGACCGACATCGAAGGCGGCCACCAGGCCAGGCGTGGCGCCGCATCCTCGAACAAGCCAACGACCCCGCCAGCTACAACTGCCCGGCCGAAGTGTCGATCGGCCTGAACAAGAATGTCACGCCCACCGGCTCCATGCGCACCGACAAGAAGATGTACGCCACCTCGCACATCGGCGTGGGCGACACCATGGTGCTGGGCGGCACCTGCCACGCCAAGCTGCGGCTGGAAGGCGTGATCCGCCACCCCGAGATTTCCGTGGACGGCCAGTGCTCACGCGCGGCGGCCGCATCCTGCTCGACGACTGACCTTTGAAACAATCCAAGGAGACAACAGCCATGCACCGCCGTTCCGCCACCGCCGCCCTGCTCGCCCCGGGCCTCGCACCGCTCGCCGCCCGCGCGCAGGCCTGGCCCACGCGCACCATCAAGATCATCAACCCGTTCCCGCCCGGCTCGCCGGTGGACGTCGTCTCGCGCAGCGTCGCGCAGGCGCTCGAAGGCGGGCTGAAGCAGTCGGTGATCGTCGACTACAAGGCCGGCGCCGGCGGCACCATCGGCGCAGCCGAAGTGGCGCGCGCCACGCCCGATGGCTACACGCTGCTGGTGACCTCGTCGTCCACGCACGTCATCGCGCCGGCGCTGCGCCGGCAACTGCCGTACGACGCCACCAGGGACTTCGCGCCGATCGGCATGATCGGCTACGGCCCGACGGTGATCGTCGTGCACCCGTCGGTGCCGGCGAACACGCTGGCCGAATTCGTGCAGTACGTGAAGGCCAATCCGGGCAAGGTGAGCTACGCGTCCTCCGGTCCCGGCACCATCCTGCACCTCTCGGGCGAACTGTTCTCGCACAAGACCGGGACGCAACTGCTGCACGTGCCGTACAAGGGCGCCGTGCCCGCATCCACCGACCTGCTGGGCGGCCAGTGCAGGTGATGTTCGATTCGATCTCCAACGCGGCGCCGCAGGTGCGCGCGGGCAAGCTCAAGGCGCTGGCCGTGCTGACGCCGGCGCGCACGCCGCTGCTGCCGGGCGTGCCCACCGGCATCGAGGCCGGCTTCCCCGGACTGGACTTCCCTGCCTGGCTCGGCGTCTTCGCGCCTGCCGGCACGCCGAAGGAAGTGACCGACCGCCTCACCGCCACGCTGCAAACGGCGGTCGCGCAACCGGAGGTCGCCGAGAAGCTGATGCAATCGGGCATCACGCCCGCCTTCCCCGCCGGCGACGCCTTCCGCGCGAAACTCGCGGCCGACCAGAAGCTGGTGGCGGACCTGGTGAAGGTGGCGAACGTTCCGCAGCAGTAGCGCCGCTTGCGCGGGTCAGCCGCCGTGCTTGCCCGCTTCCCAGCCCACGGGCCCGATCGCGCGTTCGGCCACCTGCACCGCGAGCGGCTCGAGGGTGGTGGCCATGGTGTCGTTCCAGCGATTGAGGTAGCCGAACAGCGCGATCGACGCGACGATCTCCACGATCTCGCCGTCGTCGTAGTGCTGCTTCAGCGCGTCGAAGTCTTCCTGCGACGCCTCGTTCGGCTGCGCGCCGGCCTTCAGCGCCAGGCGGATCGCCGCGCGCTCCGCCGGCGAGAACAACGCGCTCTCCTCGAAGTTCCACAGCGCGGCGATCTTCTCGTCCGAAGCCTGGTAGATGCTGGAGAGGTTCGCCATGTGCGACTGGCAGTACAGGCAGCCCGAGGCATAGCTGCTCGCCAGGCTGACCAGCATCTTGGTTTCCGTCGGCACGGTGCCTTCGTACAGCACGGCCTGGTTCAGGGCCATGAACGCGCGCACGATGTTCGGCCGGCGCACCATCGTCATGATGCTGTTGGGCGTGAAGCCGCGCGTCTTGCGGTAGTGCTCGAAGCGTTCGCGGATGTCGTCTTCGGCGACGTCGGAAAGGGGAACGGGCTGGAGGTGGGGCATGGTGGTGTCGTACTGCTTGCAGTGAAATCGGGGAGGCCCCGATGATGACATCGCCCGTGGGCGATCAACGGGCCGGCGGCATCTGCCGGTGCAGCCAGCCGGCGATCCGCGCGTGCTCCGCGGCGGATCCTTCCACCACGCCCGGCACCTTCAGGAACTCGTGGTCGGCGCCCTGCACCACCGACACGGTGACGGGCACGCCCACGCGCGCCAGCGCCTGGGCCATCGAGAAGGTGTGCGGCAGCAGCGCGTCCTGGTCGCCGCAGCACAGGTACACGGGCGGCATCTTCGCCAGGTGCGGGCTGTGCACCGGGCTCACCAGCGGATGGCGCATGCGCGCGGTGAAGTTGGGGCCGAGGTACGAGGCCGTAGATCTCGGACTCGCCCGCCCAGTACTGCGGCTCGAACACCCACAGCGGCATGTCGAGCAGCGCGTAGTCGAGCACCGCGCCGGAGAACTTCACCGGCACGCCCGCGAGGTCGCCGCCGTCCGGGCCTTCGTCGGACCCGTGCAGCGCCAGCACCGTGCAGGCGGAGAGATTGCCGCCGGCCGAGCCGCCGCCGATGGCGATGCGCTCGGGGTCGCCGTTGTATTCGGCGGCGTGCAGCAGGTCCAGCGCGCGGCATACACGCAGTCTTCCAATGCCTGGGGAAAGGCTGCTCCGGCGAGAGCGCGTAGTCGATGTTCACCACCACGAAGCCGGCGGCCGCGAAGCGCATCGCCAGCTTGCGCTCGCCCTCGGCCGAGCCGGTGAAGAACGCGCCGCCGTGAATGTGGACCAGCACCGGGAACGGGCCTTCGCCGTGCGGCACGTAGATCTCCGCCGTCGGCGTGCTGCGCCCGTCCGGCCGCATCACCACCCTCTTGTGCCACTGCGCCAGTTCGGGCAGGTCGACGTTGAGGTGCGCGTACAGGCCGCCGCCGCCCGTGCGGCGCTGCGTCAGTTCGGCGACAGAGCCCAGCGGCTGGTACGTGCCCTTCTTGCCGGTGATGACGGAACGCCAGTTGTCGGTATCGGGATGCGGCATGTCGTTTCAGGTGCGGATCGATCCTTCCACGATAATCGATTTACCTCCAGAATGCCTGCATGACCGCACTGGCCTACGCATCCGCCACCGCGCTCGCCGAGGGCCTGCGCGCGCGGCGCCACGGCAGCCGCGAGCTGCTCGAGATGTACCTCGGCCGCGTCGCCGCGCTGGACGGAAAGATCAACGCGGTGGTGGTGCGCGACTTCGAACGCGCGCGCGCCGCCGCCGACGCGGCCGATGCCGCCCTCGACCGCGGCGAGGTCGCCGGTCCGCTGCACGGCCTGCCGATGACGGTGAAGGAATCGTTCGACGTCGCCGGCCTGCCGACCACCGGGGCGCGCCGGGCAACCGGGCCAACGTTCCCGGCGAAAGCGCCGAAGCCGTGCGCCGCCTCGAAGCCGCGGGCGCCATCGTGTTCGGCAAGACCAACGTGCCGCTGATGCTGGCCGACTGGCAGAGCTTCAACGAGGTGTACGGCACCACCGCCAATCCGTGGGACCCGGAACGCTCTTGCGGCGGCTCGTCGGGCGGGTCGGCGGCGGCGTTGGCGGCGGGGCTCGCCGGCTTCGAATTCGGCAGCGACATCGGCGGATCGCTGCGCATCCCCGCGCACTTCTGCGGCGTCTACGCCCACAAGCCAACCCGGGGCGTCGTGCCGCCGGCCGGCCACTGGGTGGCGCCGGGGCCGCGCACCGACGTCTCGGTGTGCGGGCCGATGGGGCGCAGCGCCGCCGACCTCGAACTGGGACTGCGGCTCACCGCCGGCCCCGACGGCGCCGAAGCGCGTGCGTGGAAGCTCGAACTGCCAGCTTCTCCGCACCGGCATCCGCGCGACTTCCGCGTCGCCGTGCTGCTCGACGCGGCCGAATCCGAGGTGGACGGCGAAGTGCAGGCGGCCGTCGAAGCCGCCGCCCGCTTCCTGCAGGCCGAAGGCGCCACCGTCTCCTTCGACGCGCGGCCCGACATCGACTTCGCGACCGTCTCGCGCGACGCCACGCTGCTGATCCGCGCCACCACCTCCGGCCGCATGCCCGCCACCGACTACGAACGCTTCCAGCAGGAGCGCGCCGCCCTCGAAGCCGGCGACGACAGCTATCCCGCGCGGTTCGCGCGCGGCATCGCCGCCACGCACCGCGACTGGCTGCAGGCGAACGCGCGCCGCTACGCGATGCAGAAGGCCCGGAGCGCTTCTTCGCCGAATGGGACGTGCTGCTGTGCCCGCCGGCCGCGACGGTCGCCTTCCGCCACGACCATTCGATGCCGCGCCATGTGCGCACGGTCCCCGTCAACGGCCGGCCGCTGCCTTCGATCGAACAGGTGTTCTGGGCCGGGCTCGCGGGCATCGCGTACCTGCCCGCCACGGTCGCGCCGGCGGCGCTCTCGCGCGACGGCCTGCCGATCGGCGTGCAGATCATCGGCCGCAAGTACGCCGACCTCACCTGCATCGCGCTCGCGCGCATGCTCGAACAAGGCTTCCGCGGCTTCGTGCCGCCGCCGCTTGCGCCCTGAACCCATCCGCATCCAAGGAGACCGCCATGCAACTCCCCGTGTTCGCCACCCTGCAGGGCCGCATGCCCCAGGTCGACCTGGAAGAGATCATGGCGTACCTGCGCGGCACCAACGAGCGCCGCACCTACCCGCTCTGGCAGGAAGACGATTGCCTCGCCTTCATCGCGCGCGGCCGCGAGTACCGCAGCGAGTTCCACCTGAACCCGAGCTTCGAGATGCAGTACTCGCTGAAGGGCCCGCTGCACCTGCACTGGCGCACGCCCGAAGGCAAGGAGCAGGTGTCGGTGGTGCCGGAGGGCCATTGCCTGTACCAGGCGCCGATGGTGCCTCACTCGCCGCGCTTCGGGCCCGACGCCTTCCAGCTCGTGATCGAGCGCAAGCGCCGGCCCGGCGAGATCGACAGGTTCCACTGGTACTGCCCGGCGTGCGACAACTTCCTGCACGAAGAAACCTTCGTGGTGGCCGATTACGGCGCCGACCCGGTCTCGCGGGCCTACGACAACTTCTTCAGCTCGATGGAGTTCCGCACCTGCAGGAAGTGCGGAACGGTGATGCCCGACCGCTGAAGCTCAGTCCGCCGGCGCGATGCCGGCGCTGCGCACCAGTTGCGCGTTGGCCGGATCTCGCCCTGCACGAAGCTGCGGAAGGCGGGGCCGGTGCGCGCGACCGACTGCACGCCGAGGCCGCGCAGCGTGGTCTTCACGCCCGCATCGGCCAGCGCCGCGTCGCTGGCGCGCCGCAATTCCGCCAGCACGGGTTCGGGCGTGCCCTTGGGTGCGAACAGCCCGGCCCACGTCGCGGCCTCCACGCCCTTGAAGCCGAGCTCGGCGAAGGTCGGCACGTCGGGCAAGGCGAAGTGCCGCTCCGCCGCGGCCACCGCGAGCGCGCGCTCCTTGCCCGCCAGCACCAGCGGCAGGCAGACGGCGACGGTGTCGAACATCATGTCGACCACGCCGCCCATCAGGTCGATCGAAGCCGGGCCGCCGCCCTTGTACGGCACGTGCGTCAGTTGCACGCCAGCCGCGCGTTCGAACATCACGCCGGCCAGGTGCAGCGAGGTGCCGGTGCCGGCCGACGCGTAGGTGAGCTTGCCGGGAGAAGCCTTCGCCTTCGCGATCAGGTCGGCCACGTTGCGCGCGCCCTTCTCCGCCTGCACCACCAGCACGTTGGGGACCATGCCCCACAACGCGATCGGCTCGAAGTCGTTCAGCGCGTCGTAACCCGGCCTGGCGAACAGCGATGGGTTCGCGCCGTGGGTGGCCGACGTGCCCACCAGCAGCGTGTAGCCATCCGGCTGCGCGCGCGCCACGGCCGCGGCGCCGATGTTGCCGGCGGCGCCCGCACGGTTCTCCACCACCACCGGCTGCCCGAGCTCGCGGCCCATCGCCCGCCCACGGCGCGCGTGATGTTGTCGATGGCGCCGGCCGCGGCGAAAGGCACGATGAAGCGCACCGGCTGTTGCGGCCACGCGCGTTGCGCCCGGCGGGCAGCGCCGCCGCGGCGAGCACGCCGGCGGATGCCCCCAGCCATTGGCGGCGGGTCGAAGCATTTTTCATCTTGATGTCTCCTGCGGGGAAAGGCTTCAGGTGCCGGCCCGCTGGTACCAGTGCAGCACGCGCCGCTCGACGCGCACCATGCACAGGTTGAGCAGGTACCCGAGCATGGCCAGCAGCAGGATGGCGAAGTACATCTCGCCGGGCCGCATGGCGTACTGCATGGTCATCAGGTGGAAGCCGATGCCTTCGGAGCCGGCGATCATTTCGGCCACCACCGTGACGATCAGAGCCAGAGCGAGGCTGGTGCGCAGCCCCACCATGATGTACGGCATGCTGGCAGGCACCACCACGCGCAGCAAGGCACGCGTCGGCGTCACTGGAAAGTCCGCGCGACGTCGAGCGCCACGCGGTCCACCGAGCGCACGCCGGCCACCGTGTTCACCAGCACCGGAAAGAAGACGGCGAAAGCGACGATGGTGATCTTCATCGTGGAGTCGATGCCCAGCAGCAGGATCAGCGGCGGCACGATGGCGGGCATGGGAATCGGCCGCACCAGTTCGACCAGCGTGTCGAGCGCCGCATTCACCAGCCGGAAGCGCCCCATGGCGAGGCCGACGGCGATGCCCAGCGCGGCGCCGATGGCGAAACCCGCGAGCATGCGTCCCGGGCTGGAGGCGAACACGCGCAGCAGTTCACCGTTGCGCAATCCTTCGATGCCCGACACCGCCACTTGGGAGACCGGCGGCCAATTGGGACTGGTCACCCACAGGCGCGCCGACGCTTCCCACAGCAGCAGCAGCGCCGCCACCAGCACGAAGCCCCACACGCGGTAGCTGCGCCGGCCGCCGTCACGCTTCATGCACGACCTCGCCGCCGACTGCCGTGGCCAGCACGCGCGCATCGCGCAGCGCCTCCGGCTCGCAGTCCACCGGGTTCACCGACAGCACCGTCCAGTCGGCCAGCAGCCCCGGCCGCAGCATGCCGCGCTCGTGCTCGGAGAAGGCGACGAAAGCGGCGTCGCGCGTGTACATGGCGAGGGCCTCTTCGCCGCTGACCGACTGCAGGCGCCCGACGGGTTCGTCGGTGCCGGCGATGCGGCGCGTGCGCGCCTGCCACAGCCCCAGCAACGGGGCGTACGGCGTCACCGGCGAATCGGAGCCGCCGCCCACCACCACGCCGCCATCGAGCCAGCTGCGCACCGGCGTCGCCGTCGCCATCATGGCGGTGCCGAAGCGCTCGACCAGCAGCGGCCCGAAGGTGTACTGCATGGAGCACTGCGTCGCCACGGTGATGCCCATGCGGCGCGCCTCGCGGATGTTGCGCGCCTCGGGCCACAGGTACGCATGGATCAGGCTGAAGCGCAGCGGCGCCAGCGGAATCTCGCGGTCGACCTCGGCGAACACTTCCAGCGCGATGTCGATCGCCTTGCCGCCGACGACGTGCACGCCGAGCGACCAGCCCAGCTCGGCGCACAGGCGCACGATGGCGCGAAAGCTCTCCGTGGGCGTGATCTGGATGCCGCAGTTGCAGCGTTCGTCCGGGTACGGCTCGCGCATCAGAGCGGTGCCCAGCGAGGCGCCGCCATCCGGGAAACACCTTGACGGCGCCGAACTTCATGCGCGCGTCGCCGAAGCCGGTGCGCACGCCCATCTGGCGAATCTGCGACAGCGTCTGCGCCACCGGCACGCTCGCATCGGCCAGTGGCATCAGCACCGAGCGCACCGTCAGTTCGTTGCGCGCCCAGAGGTTCTGGTAGACGCGCAGCATGTCGGCCGTGAGCCCGGGGTCGACGATGCCGGTGAGCCCGGCCGCGTGGTAGACCTGCTGGATCTCGCGCAGCGCGCCTTCCTGGTCCTCCATCGTCGGCGGCGGCACCAACCGCGCGACGGGTTCGAAGGCGGGCGGTTCCATCAGCACGCCGTTGGGCATGCCGGCGGCGTCGCGCTCGATCTTGCCGCCGGGGGCTCGGGCGTGTCGGCCCCAATGCCGGCGAGCTGCAGCGCCAGCGAGTTGGCGACGCCCGCGTGGCCCACCCTCGGCAGGTAGACCGGCCGGTCGGCGCAGGCCGCGTCGAGTTCCTGCCGCGTCGGGTAGCGCTTCTCCGCCAGGTTCACCACGTGCCAGCCCGAGCCGCTGGTGATCCAGCGCACCTGCGGATGCTTCGCCGCGTAGGCGCGGATCGCGGCCTGGATGTCGGCGATGGAGCGCGCGCCGGCGAGGTCGACCAGCCGCGACTGGATGCCGGTCCACTGCATGTGGTTGTGCGTGTCGATCAGGCCCGGCACCACCGTGCCGCTCGCGTAGCGCACCACGGGCACGCCGGGGCCGACCGCGGTGTGCGCCTCGTCGACGCTGCCCACCGCCACGACGCGGCCGTCGCGCACCGCCATGGCCCGCGCGCGCGGGCGCGCCGGGTCCATGGTGACGATGTCGCCTTCGACGATGAAGGTCTTGCCCATCGCGTGCGGCCGTCAGCGCACGACGGTGGTCGAGGTGCGGTAGAGGATGCCCTTCGCATCGAACGCGCCTTCGATCATCGCGTTCTTGCGCATCAGGCCCACCATCACCTCCACGCCGGCCGGGTCCACCGTCTTCTCGTAGGGCGGCAGGCTCAGCGCCTTGATCTTCTCGGGCGGCAGCTTGGTGTACGCCGACACGATCTTCACCCACTCGTCGCTGGACTTGTTGGCGTTGGCCCAGTCCACGCCCTTGTTGTAGGCGCGCACGAACTTCTCGATCACCACGGGGTTCTGCTGGATGTAGGTCTTGGTGGCCGCGTACATGCCGATCGGCAGGCGCTTGTGCACGGTGTAGTACGGCCAGCCGACCAGCTGCATGTTCTCGGTGGTCATCGCCGAAGAGAGGAAGGGCTCCACCACGAAAGCGCCGTCGACGCGGTCGCCGCGCAGCGCGTCGGACATCTGCGGGAACGGCACCTCGAGGTAGGTGACCTTCTCGGGGTCGCCGCCGGTGGCACGCACCCACTCGCGCGCGAACAGCCAGATCACGCCGTTGCGCGTGTTGACGGCGATGCGCTTGCCCTCGAAATCCTTGCCTGTCTTCAGCGTGGACCCGTTCTTGGCGATGATGCCGGCCAGGTCGGGCGTGGTGTCGCCCGTGCCCGCGCCCATGGCGACCACCTCGAAGCCCGGCCCTGCTTGGCGCCGAGCACGATGGAGATGATGTTGCTGAAGGCGATCTGCACCGGCCGGCGGCCAGCGCGGGCAGGCCGGCGGCGCCGCCTTGCGTGGGCGTGGTGTCGACTTCCAGCCCCTCGGCCGCGAAGAAGCCCTTGGCGATGGCGACCTGCATCGGCGCGGTGTCGATGATCGGGATCGTGCTCACGCGCAGCTTGGTCTGCGCGGCGGCGGGCGCGGCGAGGCCGCCCGCCACCAGCAAGGCGGCCACCGTGGCCGGAGAGTCGGCGAAGGAGAGAGCGAGTCATGGCGATTTCCTCTTTTCTTGGGGGACAGGGAGCCGGTCAGTCGACCTGGGAGTACGACCAGTGGATGAGGCGCCGCTCGACGCGGACGAAGAGCGCGTTGAGCGCGTAGCCGAGCACCGCCAGGATCACGATCCATGCGTACATGTCGGCGCTGCGGAAAGAGCGCTGCATGTCGATCACGAGGAAGCCGATGCCGCCGGTGCCCGCCATCATCTCGGCGATGATGACCAGCACCAGCCCGAGCCCGAGGCTCACGCGCATGCCCGCCAGATCAGGGGCAGCGCGGCGGGCAGGATCACCTTGAAGACGGTGGCGGAGGTCCGGTGGCCGAAGGTGCGGGCGACGTCGAGCAGCACGGGGTCGGTGCCGCGCACGCCTTGCACCGTGTTGATCAGCACCGGGAAAAACACGCCCAGCGAGATCACGGTCATCTTCATGGTGTCGCCCAGCCCCGGGAACAGCATCAGCGGCGGCAGCAACGCGGGCTTGGGCAGCGGCCGCAGGAATTCCACGATGGGTTCCAGCAGGCCGTCGACGAAGGGGTAGCGTCCCATCAGCAGGCCGACGCCGATGCCGAGCGCGCAGCCGATCGCGTAAGACACGAACAGCAGGTACAGCGTCTTGCCCAGCGGCGCCAGGAAGGTGCCCGCGCCGAGGATGCCGGCGAGCTTCTGCAGCACCACAGAAGGTGGCGGGATGATCGCCGCGTTGAGCGCGCCGGCCCGCACCGTCGCTTCGAGCGCGAGCACCAGCACCACGATGGTGAGGCCGCCCGGAACTGCTCGGGGCGCAGGCGGGCGGCGCGCGCTGTCATGGCTCCCGGCGGAGCAACTGCTCCAGCAGGTGATGGCGCAGTTCGATGAAGCGCGGCAGCTCGCGCGTGGCGAGGTTGTCGCGCGGCCGCGGCAGGCCGGTCTCGACGATCTCCGCCACGTGGGCCGGCCGGCGCGAAAGCACGGCGACGCGGTCGGCCAGAACACCGCCTCGTCGACGTCGTGCGTGACCAGCACCGCGGTGAAGCGCTGCTCCTGCCAGAGATCGAGGATCAGCGCGTGCAGTTCCAGCCGCGTCAGCGCATCGACGGAACTGAAGGGCTCGTCCATCAGCAGGACGCGCGGCCTGGCCGCGAGCGCGCGCGCGATGGTCACGCGCTGCTGCATGCCGCCGGAAAGCTGCCACGGATACTTGCCCGCGGCGTCGCCGAGGCCGACCATGTCGAGGTAGCGGCGGCTCTCCTGCCGCGCCTTGTCGCGGTCCATGCCGGCGTGGTGCTCGATGGCGAAGGCCACGTTGTCGATGACCGTGCGCCGGGAAACAGCGACTTGCCGTACTGCTGGAACAGGTAGACGATGCCCGCCGGCGGCGCGGTGACGGCGCGGCCTTCGAAGGTGACGGCACCTTCGCTCGGCGCGGCCAGGCCGGCGGCGATCTGCAGCAACGTGGACTTGCCGCAGCCGGACGGCCCGATGATCCCGAGGAACTCGCCCTGCCGCACGCCGAGGTCGACGCCGCCGATGGCGAGCGTTGCGCCGTCGCCGCTGCCGAAGGCCTTGCGGATGCCCTGCAGCTGCAGGTAAGGGGCCGTCGGCAGCGTGGGCTCCATGGTCAGCCGAGGTAGGCGACGCAGTCGATCTCGACCAGCACGCCCGCGCGGTGCGGCGTGCCCCCGATGCAGGTGCGCGTGACCTTCTCGCCGGCCATGAAGTCGCGGAAAGCCTCGTTGAACGCGGGGAAGTCGGTGGTGTTGCGCAGGCAGACGCGCATGTTCACCACCTGCGCCATGGTCGCGCCGCCCGCTTCGAGCACGGCCGGATGTTGGCGAGCACCTGCCGCGTCTGCACCGCGATGTCGTCGCTGACCACTTCGCGCGTGGACGGGTCGAGCGGGCCCCGGCCGGACACGTACAGCATGTCGCCCGCGCGGATCGCCTGCGCCAGCGGCGAGGGCCCTGGACTTGTCGGTAAAACCGGTGACCGGCGCCTTGTCGCTTTGGATGAGGATCTTGGGCATGGCTTCTGTTCTAGGCGGGGCCGGAACCCCTGTCAACGGGAGATGTCAGCAACGCCTTGCGGATGTTGGCGCCCGTGCGTTCGATGTGTTCGCGCAGGATGCCGCAGGCGAGATCGGCGTTGCGCTCCAGCGCCGCGTCGCAGATTTGCGTGTGCTCGCGGCGCACCGCGCGGTCGAAGGGCCGCGACTTGAGGAACAGCCGGCGGTAGCGGTCGTTCAGGTCGTGCAGCGTGGCGCTGAACGACAGCAGCAAGGGCATGCGGCACGCGGAGATCAGGCGGTGATGCAGGTCGCGGTGCGCCGTTTCCCGTGCGAGGGGGTCGGCCGGCGATTCGGCCTTCTCGAGCTTGTTCACGCGGTACAGCGCGGCCACCACCTCGCTCTCCCACTGGTCATCGCCGCGCGCTATCGCTTCGCGCAGCGCGAAGGTTTCGACCATGGCGCGCAGCTGGGTCACCTCGACCAGGTTGTCTTCGGACACCGGCGCCACGCGGTAGCCGCGCTGGTCTTCCACCACCACGAAACCCTCGGCCGACAAGCGCGACAGGGCTTCGCGCAGCGGGCTCAGGCTGACGCCGAAGGTGGCCCGCAGCTCGTCGAGCCGCAGCTTGCCGCCCGGCTCCAGCTCGCCATGGGAGATGGCGGCGCGCAAGGTGCCGGCGATGGCGGTGGAAAGAGTCTGGCCGCTCTCCGCTGCGGCCTGGCGACGTCCATGGAATCCTTTCCTGCTTGCCGGATGCACCGGCCTGCCTACAATCGATTATTTGCAGTTTTTCGATTCCAACGCAAGGAGACAAGCGTGCTGCCCAAGCGAATCAACCTGCCCGCCGTGCGCAAGCACATCGGCGAATACGCCGACACCAAGGCCACCGCCGAAGAGCGCGGCAAGATCTACGAGGAGCTGATCGGTTTCGTGCCGCCGCGGATCGAGGCGCGCCTGAACGTCACCGGCGCGCTGGACCCGAAGATGGTGGACCTGCAGGAGCAGATGCGCGAGCACGCGATGTACCCGCGCAGCTTCGACGTCAAGACGGCGCAGCTGATGCTGTTCGGCATGCTGATGATGGACGGCAGCGACGCCGCCGTGCTGCACGCGATGGCCGCGCGCCGCGCCGGCGCCACCGGCTGGAACTGCAGGACACGATCAACCTGTGTTTCCTGTTCCGCGGCCTGTCGGCCGCGAACAAGGGCGCGGAGCTGCTGGCGAACCTCGCGGCGCGCGAGGAGGAAGAGGCAGCCGCGAAGGCCTGACGCGTCCTAGGCGGAGCTGCGCACCGCCTGCATGAAGCTGCGGCGGGCAGCGGGCACGAGGAAGTCGGCGAACTGCCGCGCCGCCTGTTTCCAGCTGAAGTCCATGGCGCGCTCCCGCGCCTCGTGCCGCGGCACCTGCAGCGCGGCGCCCCGTGCGCGCGGCAGGTCGTCGTGCATCGCGCCGCCGAGCAGGCCGATGCCGTCGGGGTGCTGGCGGCCCAGCACTTCGGTCGGGCCGTCGGCGCGGAATGCGGCCACCGGCGTGCCGGCCGCCATCGCCTCCAGCATCACCAGCCCGAAGGTATCGGCGAAGCTGGGGAAGACGAACACGTCGGCGGCGGCATACAGGCGCGCCGGGTCGGCCGGTCCAGCAGGCCGACCCAGTGCACGTCCGGGTACTTGCGCTTCAGGGCCGCCTCCACCGGGCCGACGCCGCACACCACCTTGGAACCCGGCACCTTCAGGTCGAGGAACGCGCCGATGTTCTTCTCGTACGAAACCCGGCCGACGAACAGCGACACCGGCCGCCGCAGTGCCCCCAGCGGCTCGTAGGTGCGCGCCACCGGGCTGAAGGCGAACAGGGCGGTGTCGACGCCATGCGTCCACTCGCGCAGGTTTTCGAAGCGGCGCGCCTGCAGCATCTGCAGCACGCTGCGCGTGGGCACCATGATGCCGCTCGAAGGCCGGTGGAAATGCCGCATGAGCGCATAACCCCGTGGACACCGGCACGCGCACGGCGGCGTTCACGATTTCCGGGAACTTGGTGTGGAAGGCGGTCGTGAAGGCGAGCTCGCGGCGCAGGCAGTAGCGCCGTCCCGCCCAGCCGAGCGGCCCTTCGGTGGCGAGGTGGATCGAATCGGGCGCGAACGCATCCAGCCTTTCAGCCAGCCCCTTGCCCGGCGCGATCGCCGGTCGATGCCCGCATAGCCGGGGCAAGGGCGCGTGCGGAACAGGCCCGGATGGATCACCTCGACCTGCCAGCCGTCGTCTTCGAGTTCCCGGACCAGTTCCACCAGCGTCGTGACGACGCCGTTGACCTGCGGGTGCCAGGCATCCGTCACCGGGCGAGCTTCATGCGGTTTCCTCTTCGTGGTTGGGGGTGGCGGCGGCCGCCGGCGACGCGCCCGGCCGCCAGTGGACGATCTCCAGCCGGCCGTCGAGGTGCTCGACAAGTGCGGTGCGGCTCTCGACCCAGTCGCCGTCGTTGCAGTACAGGACGCCTTCGATCTCGCGCATCTCGGCCCGGTGGATGTGGCCGCAGACCACGCCGCCGTGGCCGCGATGCCGCGCCTCGCGCGCCACCGCCTGCTCGAAGCTGTTGACGTAGTTCAGCGCCTTCTTCACCTTCTGCTTCAGGTAGGCGGAGAGCGACCAGTAAGGCAGGCCGAGGCGGCCGCGCAGGTTGTTCAGGTGGCGGTTGAGCTTGAGCGTGAACTCGTAGAGGTTGTCGCCGACGTAGGCGAGCCACTTCGCGCACTGCACCACCGCATCGAAATGGTCGCCATGGATCACCCACAGGCTGCGGCCGTCGGCCGTGACGTGCACGCCCTCCTCCACGACCTCGATGCCGCCGAAGCTGTGGCCGACGAACATGCGGGCGAACTCGTCGTGGTTGCCCGGCACGAAGACGATGCGGCAGCCCTTGCGCGCGCGCCGCAGCAGCTTCTGCACGACGTCGTTGTGGGCCTGCGGCCAATACCACCGCTTGCGCAGCTGCCAGCCGTCGACGATGTCGCCGACCGGTACAGGTAGTCGCTCGGATGCGCCTTCAGGAAGTCCAGCAGCGCCTCGGCCTGGCAGCCCGGCGTGCCGAGGTGCAGGTCGGACACGAACACGGTGCGGTACTTGCGCGGCGCCAGGTCTTCCTCGGCATCCGGCGTGAAGACCTCGCCCATCGCCGGGAACATCGGCCCGAGCGCGTCGAACGCGTACTGCAGTCCAGGCTTCATGCGGGCTCCCCGTTGCGGCGTTCCGTCATGCTCGCCCTTGCGCATGACCGGGCGGTGGCAGTCGCGTGGCGGTTCGATGACTGTCACCGATCGGCCGGCTGCGTGGCCGCAACGAAGCGGCCGCTCCAGCCGGTGGCGCGCACGGCGAGTTCGCCCGAAGGCGCGCGCAGCAAGGCGAACCTGCCGCCCGCCTGCAGCGCGCGGCGCAGCAGCCAGTGGGCGGCCGGTCCGGCGCGCAGCCCGCCGGGAGGAAAACGCATCTCGAGGCCGGGGCCCGGATGCAGACGACGCCCGTGCCTTCGGCCCAGAGGCCCTCGCCGGCTTTCACGAAGCGCAGCTGCAGCCCGCCGGCGCCATCGGCGAGCGCCAGCGACAGCGGCTTGCCGTCGTCCATGCCGACTTCGGTCCAGCGCGAAGGCCGGCGGCGTCGTCCCGCGATCCGTTGCAAGCCGGCGAGGTCCTGCGCGCACTCCGCCGCGGCGGCCGAGCCCGCGCAGAGCACGGCTGCGGCGGCCGGGGCCAGCACCCGGATCAAGGCTGCAGCCGCGTCGCGAGGGCCGCCACCCACATCCCGCCGCACAGGACGAGGCTGAGGAGCACCGCGGCGCTGCCCATGTCCTTGGCGCGTTTCGACAACTGGTGCCACTCGGGGCCGATGCGGTCGATGGCCGTTTCGACGCTGGTGTTGAGCAGCTCGACGATCATCACCAGCAACACCGAGCCGGTGAGCAGCGACACCTCCACCCAGCTGCGCCCCAGCCAGAAGGCCGCGGGCAACAGCACGATGGAGGCGATCGCTTCCTGGCGGAAGGCGGGTTCGTCCCAGCCCGCGCGCAGGCCGGCCAGCGAATAGCCGGCGGCGTGCCAGACCCGGCTCAGCCCGGTGCGCAGTTTCTGCGGATTGACGGGCAGTGCCGAATCGTTCTGTGACATCGGCCCACTGTCACAGAGCCGCGTGACGGAATCGTGTCGGTCAGCGCGCCAGCAGCTCCGCGAACGCCGCGTTGAGCTTCGCTTCCGACTCCGCCAGCCGCAGCCTGCGAGCCTGCACCCACTGGCGGTCGTCGGCCAGTGCCTTGCGCGCCTCGCCGAGCATGCGGCGCACTTCGGCCGGCTGCGGGCCGCCCACGCCGACGCGCGTGCGGACCATGGCCTCGGGCGACAGCGTGCGGCGGAACGCGGCTTCGTCCAGCGGCAGCTTCGCGTTCGCCACCGGTACTTGGCGCCGGCCTCGGCGTAGATGCGCACGGCGTCGGCGTAGGGGAAGGTCTTGGGCAGCAGGCCGTGCTGGCGCGCGTGCGTAACGACCTCGGACGCGAAGTGGTGGCCGACACGGAACGGCACCGCGTGCTCGCGCTGCAGCGTTTCGGCCAGTTCCATCGACGTGGTCCAGTCCGACTCCAGCTCTTCCAGCGCCCGCTTCGGGTCGACGCGGATCGAAGCCATCACGTCGGCCGCGTCGCGCACCAGCTGGGTGCCGAGCACGAAGGTGCGCGCGCCGCCCGACAGCCACGTGTACTTGTAGTCGATCATGCCGGGCGTCACGTTGTGGGCCCGCATCACCACGGCCTGCGCGGAACTCACGACGTCGCTGGCGAGTCCGCGCGTGTTCTGGATCACGCCCGGGTTGGCCTTCTGCGGCATCGCGCTGCTGGTGTAGGTGCGGCCCGGCGCCAGCAGCATCCACGGACTGGTCTGGTGGTACTGCACGTGCACGTCCTGCATCATCGTGCCGACGCGCAGCGCGACGGAGCCGGCCACCTGCGCCACTTCGAGGCCCACGTCGTACTGGCTGATCTGCGTGGCGTCGTAGCCGTTCACCGCCAGCGCGCTGAACCCCAGCAGGTCGGCGAGGCGCGGCCGGTCGAGCGGCCAGCTCGAATTGGCGAGCACCGCGGTGCCGAGCGCGCTGCGGTCCACGCGCGGCCAGGCGGCGGATGCGCTCGGCGTCGCGCGCGAACGAATCCGAGTACGCCAGCAGGTAATGGCCCGGCTGATCGGCATGGCCTGCACGCCGTTGGTGTACGAAGGCACGAAGGTCTCGGCGTGCTGCTCCGCCATCGTGAGCAGCTGGTTGCGCAAGCCGTTGAGGCCGTCGGTGAAGTCGAGCAGCTCGGTGCGCGTCTGCGCCATGCTGATCGTCGAATGCATGTCCTGCCGGCTGCGGCCGGTGTGGATCAGCGTGGCCTCGGGGCCCGCCACGTCGACGATGATCTTCTCCGTCTCCAGCACGTCGCTCGGCCGCTTGCCGCCGGGGCGCACGCCCCGGTTGATGGAATGGGCGACGCCGCGCGCGATGGGACCGGCCAGCGGGCGCGGGATGATGCCCCGTTCGACGTTGGCCACCGTCGACGCCATGTTGATGCGGCCGAACCAGTAGAAGTAGTCCTGCGACTGCGCCAGCGCGCTGGTGGCGCCGCGCACCCGCTGGGCCACCAGCTTGTCGGAAGCGGCCAGGCAGCTCTCCCCGGTGCGGCAGTGCTCTTCGACCGTGGTCCGGTCTGGGCGTGCGCGAGTTGGGCGGCGCAGGCGGCGGCGGCCAGCGCGACGGCGCGGCGAAGTCTCGTCATGGAAAGTCTCCGGTTGTTTTTTCCGACGCGAGCCTAACCGATGCCTCACGCGTCGGGCTGGTACGGGATCGCCTCGTCCACGGTTTCCCACATGAAGGCCGCCGCCGGCTTGCGGCTTTCCTCGTAGATGTGGCCGACCAGGCCCGCCGAGCGGCTGACCACCGCCACGCCGCGCATCACCTTCTGCGGAATGCCGATCTCGCCGAGCAACGCGGCCGAGGCGCCGGTGGCATTGACGGTCAGGTGCCGTCCGTACGCGGCGTCGACGGCCGTCGACAGCGCCCGCAGCGCAGCGATGTGACGGCCCGGCACGCCCTCCTTCTCCGCCACCGCGAGCATGCGCGGCGTGCGCGGATCGTCGGGCTTGTGGTGCGGGTGGCCGAAGCCGTGCACGGGCTTGCCGGCCTCGCGCATGCGCCTGGCGATCGCTTCGGCGCGCGCCTCGACGCCTTCCGGCGCCGCCAGCATTTCCTCCAGCAGTGCGGCGCAGCCTTCCATCGTGCCGATGAAGGTGCTGCCCACGCCCAGCAGGCCCGCCGCCACGCCGGCCTGCAGCGCGTCGGGCGCCGAGTGGTAGATCAGGCGCGCCGCGATCACGCTGGGCGTCAGGCCGTGCTCCATCAGCGTGACGAGCACGGTGTCGAGGACGCGGACCTGCGCGGGCGTCGGGCGCTTGCCGGTGAGCTGCAGCAGGAACATCTCGGTGAAGCTGACCTGTCCGATCAGCTCTTCGACCAGGTCGTGGCCGCGGATCAGGATCCGCTCGGCGTCCGAGGTGGCGATGGCGGTGGTGGGTTGGGCCTTGGTTCGCATGGTGTGTTCCTTGAGGCTAGCGCGCGACGGTGATGCCCGCGCGCTCGCGGTCCCACAGCGCCGACAGGTCGGCTTCGGCGGCCTGGCGCAGCTTGTACTTCTCGATCTTCTGGCTCAGCGTGCTCGGCATGTCCTGCGCCACCTGCAGGTAGCGCGGAACCATGAAGTACGCCAGGTTGCGGTTGCAGTGTTCCAGCAGCGCCTCGTAGCTGAAGGCCTCCGCCGCGCCGGGTCGCAGCGTGATCGTCGCCGCCACTTCGTCCTCGCTCTCGGCGCGCACCGGGTACACGGCGACGTCGGCGACGTGCGGATGCGTACGGATGACCTCTTCCACCTCGAAGGCGGAAATGTTCTCGCCGCGGCGGCGGATCGCGTCCTTGATGCGGTCGGTGTACCAGACGTAGCCGTCTTCGTCGATGCGGCCGCGATCGCCGGTGTGGAACCAGAGATTGCGGCGGCTCTGCGCCGTGGCTTCCGGCTGCTTGTAGTAGCCGAGGGACGCGCCCCGGGGATGGTTGTTGCGCATCACGATCTCGCCGGGCGTGCCCACGGGCACGTCGAAGTCGTCCTCGTCGACGATCCGCAGTTCGACGCCCGTGCGCGGCAGCCCGCAGGAGCCGAGCTTGTCGCGGCGGCTCCCGGTGTTGTACGCCGCGCCGAGGCAGTAGTCGGTGAGGCCGAAGGCGCTCATGATCGGCATGCCGAAGCGCTCCTCGAAGCCGGCGGCGAAACCGGGCACGGGCGCGAGGTGGCAGCGGGTGACGTGGTGGTCGCGGTCGGCGGACGACGGCGGCTGCTTCCACAGGAAGTTGGTCACCGCGCCGACGCCATTGAACACGGTGGCGCGGCTCGCGCGGATGTCGCTCCAGAAGCGGCTCACCGAGAAGCGCGGCACCAGCGCGATGGCGGCGCCCGCCATCAGCGAGCCCATGGTGCTCCCGAGCAGCGCGTTGCCGTGGAACAGCGGCAGGAATACGTAGGCGATGTCGTCGGGCGTGTACTCGTGGTGGTAGGCCACGTCGGTTCCCCAGTACACCAGCTGGGCGTGGCTGAACATGATCGCCTTCGACGGCCCCGTGGTGCCGGAGGTGAACATCAGCATCGCGAGCGCGCTGAACCCGGGGTCCGCGCGCGTTTGCGGTTCGCATTCCAGCAGGCTGGTGAACTCCTGCATGGGCGCGGCGAGAGCCTGCGGCGATCCCGCGCCGCCGCCGCGGTCGGGCCGCACGACGAAGACATGCCGCACGCGCGGCAGCGTTTCGGCGATCTCCGTGAAGCGCGGCAGCAGCGCCTCTTCCACGATCAGCGCGGCGCAGTCCGCATGCTCGAGGAAGTACGCGAGCAGTTGTCCCTTGGCGGCCGCATTCACCGGCACGGTGACGAAGCCGCTGCGGCACGGTCCCCAGATCGCGAGCAACTGCTCGGGGCAGTTCTCCATCAGCACCGCGACGTGCGCGCCCGCAGGCACGCCGGCCGCGGCCAGCCCCGCGCCCACGCGCAGCGTCAGCTCGTCGAGCTGCCGGTACGACGTGGTGGCGCCGGTCGGCAGCACGTCATGAACACCTTGTCGCCCCAGCGCTGCGCCCGCTCGCGCAGCACGCGGGCTATCGTCGCGGTGCGGGCGTCGAATCCGGGCAGCCTATTCATTTTTCGCGCCGCTCAGCCGGATCAGGTCGCCCCACTTCTTGCGCTCGCCCACCACCGCGGCGCCCCAGGCCTGCATGTCGGCGTAGTCGCTCTCGAAGCCACGGTTCTTCGCCAGTTCGGCGAATTGCGGCGTGCGGATGGCCGCGCCGAGCGCATCGGAGAACTTGCGCACGATGTCGTCGGGCGTCTTCGCCGGCACGAACACCGCGTTGAACGAGAAGAACTCGTAGCCCGGCACGCCGGACTCGGCGACGGTGGGCAGGTCCGGCAGCGACTGGGAGCGGCGAGGGCCGGTGACGGCGAGCGCGCGCAGGCGCCCGGCCTTGAGCTGCGCGGAGGCCGTCGTCAGCGCCGCGAACGTGAAGTTCACCTCGCCGCTGATGGTGTCCGTGACGGCCTGCGCCTGCGTCTTGTAGGGCACGTGCAGCAGCTGCACGCCGGCCGCATGCTGGAAGGCGGCGGCGGACAGGTGCTGCGCGCTCCCGCTGCCCGCCGACGCGTAGCTCAGCTTGCCCGGATTCTTCCCGGCGAAGTCCACGAGGTCCTTCACCGACTGGTGCGGCGAGTTCGCCGGCACCACCAGCACCAGCATCACGCTGGCCGGGCGCGCCACCGGCTTGAAGTCCTTCAGCGGATCGAAGGGCACCTTGCCCATCAGCACCTCGTTGGTGAAGTGCCCCGGGCCGGTGAACAGCCACGTGTAGCCGTCGCCCGCCGAGCGCGCCGCCGCTTCGGTGCCGATGACGCCGTTGGCGCCGGCCTTGTTCTCCACCACGACCGGCACCTTCCACTGGGTGCCGAGCTTCTCGGCCGGGTGGCGGGTGATGCCGTCGAGGTTGGTTCCCGGCGCATAGGGCTGCAGGAAGGTGACGGGCCGGCTGGGCCAATCGGCCTGCGCGTGCGTGCGCCGCACCGATGGCGGCCGTTGCGAGGGCCGCGGCCGCGAGGGCCGAACGCCAGATGGGGGTCATGCTCTTGTCTCCCGGGTGGTTCGATGTCAGACGCGGCGGTCCCGCCGACCCAGAACCGCTCGCGGATTTCGCGCTTGAGGACCTTGCCGACGCTGCTGCGCGGCAACTGGTCCCACACCTCGATGGTCTTGGGCGTCTTCATGCCGCCCAGCCGGTCGCGGCAGAACTCCAGCGCCGCGGCGGGGTCCCACGCGGCGCCGGGCTTCAGTTCGACGACGGCCTTGACGGCCTCGCCCCAGTGCGCGTCGGGCACGCCGATCACGGCGCAGTCGTTGACGGCCGGGTGGCTCCACAGCACCTGCTCGACTTCGCCGGGTGCGATGTTGAAGCCGCCGGAGACGATCAGGTCCTTCATGCGGTCGACGATGTAGAAGAAGCCGTCTGCGTCCTGGTAGCCGACGTCGCCGGTGCGCAGCCAGCCGTGCTGCAGCGCCTGCGCGGTCTTGTCGGGGTCCTGCCAGTAGCCCTTCATCACGAGGTCGCCCTGCACCACGATCTCGCCGCGTTCGCCGGGCGGCAGCACACGCCCTTGCGCGTCCATCACGGCGACGCGCACGAAAGGCGAAGGCCGGCCGCAGCTCGCGAGGCGGTGCGCGAGTGCAGGGTCGGCCACGACGCGCGCGTGCTCGCGTGCCGTCATCACCGTGCAAACGAAAGGCGCCTCGGCCTGGCCATAGCACTGCACCATCACCGGCCCGAAGACGGCCAGCGCCTCGCGCAGCTTGTCGACCGACATCGGCGCGGCGGAATAGACGAAGTAGCGCAGCGAGGAGCAGTCGTACTTGCGCACGCCGGGATGCGCGAGCAGCTTGTAGATGGCGGTCGGCGGCAGGAACAGCTGCGTCACGCGATGGCGCTCGATCGCCGCGAGGATCGCCGCCGGATCGGCCGTCGGCAGGATCACGTTGGCGCCGCCGAACCCGCAGGTGGCGAACGCCACGGCGCCGGCCGCGTGCGACAGCGGCGCCACCACCAGTGCACCGGCGGCGTGTCCACCGGCATCGCCGCGTACCAGTTGGCGAACATCGCCGCATAGGTGCGGTGCGTCACCATCACGCCCTTGGGCAGGCCGGTGGTGCCGCCGGTGCCGCGGATGGCGACCACGTCGGCGGCTTGCGCCTCGCTGCGGAACGGCGTCGCGTCCTGTTCCGCGGCCCATTCTTCGAGCGACGGCACGCCGGGCAAGGCGCGGTCGATGCACACCACGCCGAGCAGGTCGGGGACGGACTGCCGAAGCAGCGGCAACTGCTCCGCGAAGGCGCTGTGGATGAACAGGAAGCGGCAATGCCCGCGCGACAGGATGTTGGCGTTCTCCTCCGCCGCATTGCGCGCGTTCACCGGCAGCCAGACGCCCGGCGAGCGGACGATGCCGAGCACGGCCGCGAAGGTCAGCAGGTGGTTGGCGCTCAGCAGCCCCACCTGCATGGCGGGCGTGATGCCGGCGGCGTGCAGGCCGCGCGCGATGCGGTGCGTCAGCGCCTGCACTTCGCCGTACGAGAGCACGCGTCCGCCGGGCTCCAGCAGGCAAGGCGCGTCCAGCCCGTAGCCCGCGCCACGGTCGAACAGGTCGATCAGCTGCATCGCTACTCGGCCTTGGCGCCGCTGGCCCGCACCACCTGCAGCCAGCGCTGGCGCTCGGCGGGGATCACCGCGGCCCACTGCGCGTGGCCCATGAACTCGGCGTCCATGCCGATGGACTGCGTAAAGTCCTTGTAGCCCCGGCTGCGCGCGACCTCGCCCACCGCCTCCGACATCTTCTGCACGATGGCGGCGGGCGTCTTCGCGGGCGCGAAGAAGAAGGTGTTGGCCACGTAGTCGTAGCCCGGCACGCCCGCCTCGGCCACGGTCGGCACGTCGGGATAGGAACTCGAACGGCGGGCGCCGCTCACGGCGAGGATGCGCAGCTTGTTGGCGGCGATCAGCGGCCTTGCGGTGGTGATCGCGACGAAGGAGAAATCGACCTCGCCCGTGGAGGTGCCGACCGCGGCCGGCACCTGGGTCTTGTAGGGCACGTGCACGACCTGCGCACCGGTCAGCGTGGAGAGCATCGAGCCGGCCAGTGCTGCGAGCTGCCGTTGCCGCCGGAGGCGTAGGTGAGCTTGCCCGGCGTGGCCCTGGCCGCATCCACCAGTTCCTTGACCGACTTGTACGGCGACGTCGCCGGCACGACCAGCAGCAGCTGCACCGCGCCGACCTTGGCGACCGGCACGAAGCTCTTGAGCGGGTCGTACGGCAGCTGCGCCACCATGGCTTCGTTGGTGAAGTAGCCGGTGGACGTGATCATGAACGTGTAGCCGTCCGGCGCGGCGCGGGCCGCCGCTTCGGTGCCGATCAGGCCGTTGGCGCCGGCGCGGTGTTCCATCACCAGCGGCACCTTCCACTTCTCGCTGATCTGCTGCGCGATGTAGCGCGACGAGGCATCGGTCGCCGTGCCCGGGCCGTAGGGCTGGATGAAGGTGACGGTGCGCTCGGGCCATTCGGCCGCGTGCGTGACGGGAGCGAAGGTTGCGCACGCAACCATCAGGGCGGCCAGGGATCGGCGTCGCAGCATCGTGTGTCTCCTTGGATGTGGAACCGTTTTCCGGTTTTTTTCAGTGTAGGGAGCGCTGCGCCGGGGCACAATCTGTGGAACGTTTTCATCATGGAAAACCATGAGCGATCGAATTTCGGTGCGGGATGTGGCGGCTGCCGCGGGCGTGTCGGTGGGGAGCGTCTCGCGGGTGCTCAATGCCAGCGGCTACGCCAGCGCGGACCTGCGCCAGCGCGTGCTGGATGCCGTCGAACGGCTGGGCTACGAGCCCGACTTCACCGCGCGCCACCTGCGCACGGGGCACAGCCGGACCATCAGCTACCTGCTGCCCAACATCGCCAACCCCTTCCTCGCCGCGCACCTCAGCGAGGTGGAGCGGCTGACCCAGCAGGCGGGCTACTCGCTGCTGGTCGGCAGCTCCGAGCGGCCCGCGCGCGACCGCGAGCTGGTCGCCTTCTTTGAGAACCGGCGGCTCGAAGGCATCATCGCGTCGCCGAGCTACGAGTACCCCGACAAGGCCGAGTGCCCGTTCACGCGCACCAGCCTGCCGACCGTGGTGGTCGACCGCGACCTCGGCGACGCCTTCGACAGCGTGCTGGTCGACCACTTCAACGGCCTGCGCCAGGCGATGGAGTACCTGCTGGCGCTGGGCCACCGTCGCGTGGCGTTGTTCGTCTCGGGCGACAACCTGCGGCCGGGGCGCGAGAAGCTGCGCGGCTACCGGGCGGCGCTGGCGGCGGCCGGCCTGCCCTACGACCCGGCGCTGGTCTACATGCCCGGTTCGTGGCTGGAGTCGTCACGCCATCGCATGGCGGAGATGCTGCAGCTCGACCAGCCGCCGACGGCGCTGATCGCGCTCGGCACGCAATTGCTCTCGGGCGCGGTGCACGTCGTGCGTGAACAGGGGCTGGAGATCCCGCGCGACATGTCCGTCATCGGCCCGGGCACGATGGAGACGCTGGAGCTGATGTACCCGCCGCTGACGGCGCTGCGCTACAACTTCCAGAGCAGCGCGCGGTCCACGGTGCAGCTGATGCTGGAGCGCATCGCGGCCGCGACGCCGCCCGCGCCGCGGCGGGTGATGGTCGCATGGGACCTCGTGGTGGGCGCGTCGTGCGCGCGGGCTTACTGAGGAACGCGCGGTTCGACCTTCGGCGGCGGGCAGTTGGTGCCCATCTGGCCGCCGCCGGACACCAGCTCCAGCTCCCGGTCCGACAGTTCGCCCTCGGCCGTGCACGTTCAGTTCGGTTTCGGTGAACGGGAAGCGGCGGGCGGCCCCTGCTTCGACGACACGCGCGAAGTCACCCGCCCGGATCGCCTCCACGCAGGCCTTCTGCAGCGCAGGATCGGTGGCGGCATGCGCACGGAAATTTCTGGCGGCTTCGAGGGACATGGCTTGCCTTTCGCGAAAAGGAGGGAAGGGAGGCTGGCGATTGCGGCGGATCATAGCGGCGGGGCGCGCGGGGGCCAAGCGGAAGGAGCCCGTGCGTGCGCGGCCGCCGATGCGAATTCGCCCGAGCATCGACTTGTGCCGCCCGCCCTGCGCTTTTCGCCACAAGGGTGTGAAACGCGCACTGGTGCCGCGGCGGGGGCGGGCCGGCTCCTCGCTATCATCGCCCCGCTGTCTGGAGTGATCCCTTGTCCTTGCGCCCCCTGCCGCCGGGTCTTCGACTCGCCTCGATCGAAACGCCCGGCGACCAGTTCGCCGGCCTCACGTATCCCCGCTATCGCGCCGTGCTCTCGGGCGCCAAGCTGCCGGAGGTGCGCGCGCAACGCATCGCCATCGGCGCCTGGCTGCACGACGTGCCCGTGGGCCTCGCCTACCTGTCGGAACCGCTGGCGCTCGCGCAGCCGATGGACGAGGATGCGCCGCTGCAGGTGCACCCGGCCGGCAACCCGCGCGCCAGCTGATGTCGGTGATGGTGCAGCCTTTCCTGCGCAACACCGGCATCGGCCGGCTGCTGCTCGCCGAAGCCCGGGCGCATGCCGCCGCCACCGGCACGTCGCGCCTGGTCGCCGTGCACTCGAGCCGGCTCGCGGCGCGCGCGGCGTACGAGGCGCTGCTGCGTTCGGCGGGCTGGACGCCGCCCGTGCTGCGCGAACGCCGCATCGTCGGCAAGGTCGCCTGGGTGCGGGAGAGCGAAGCCCAGTGGGCGCCGATGCAGGCGCGCTGGCGCCAGCAGGGTTTCTCCACCGCGCCGTGGAGCAGCGTCGGCGCTGCGGAGCGCGAAGAGATCGCCGCGATCGTGCGCGAGCAGTTGCCCCAGAAGACCGCGCCTTCGACCCGCTGCGGTCCGCGGGGCTCGAAGATTGCATTCCCGAACTTTCGCTGGTGCTGCGCCGCCATGGCCGCATCGTCGGCTGGCTGTTCGGCAGCCCCGGCGTGCCGCCCAACTCGGTCTGGTACGCCCGGGGCTACGTGCTGCCGGCGCTGCAGCGCCGGGGCTGGCTGCTCGCGGGCATGCGCGAGGTGTGCGAACTGCAGATCCAGCGCATGGGCCCCGACAGCCTGTGCATGTTCCACACCTCGGGCGAGAACCGGCGATGCAGCGCATCATCGAACGGCGCTTCGGGCCGTATGCCGACTGGGTCGACTCGCGCTACTTCGCCGAAAAAGTGCTCGACGCTTGCGTTCAGGCCAGCAGCAAGGCCCAGCCGGCCAGCGACAGCACCAGCGCCAACACCACCGACGCCGCCCGCACGCGCGGCCTGAGCCAGACGTGTCGGGCAGCAGCGGCTGCGAGTAGCGCAGCACCGCCACGCGGCGGAAGATGCCGACGCGCGGCGGCGCCGAAGGATCCGGCTTCACAGGTGGCCCTCCTGCTGCTCGCCGCGCCAGAGCGTGTCGAGCTCCGCATGCGTGCGCAATGCCGCCGGCGTGCCCGACCAGGCGAGGCGGCCCCCGTCCAGCACCAGCACCCGGTCCATCGCCTGCAGCGCCGAGGCGCGGTGCGTGACCGGGATGCAGGTGATGCCGCGCGTGCGCAGCCTGGCGAGCAGCCGCGCCTGCGCCGCGTCGGGAATGGCGTTCGTTGCTTCGTCCAGTACCAGCAGCCGCGGCCGCTGCAGCAGCGCGCGCGCGATCAGCAGCAGCTGCTCCCGGCCGCCGGAAAGGCGCGCGCCGTCGGACAGCGTCTGCAGTCCCATCGGCATCGCGTGGATCGCCTCGGCCATGCCCACCTCTTCGACGGCCGCCCAGACCTCGCTCACCGACAGTTCCGCGAAGCCGGCCAGTGCGCCCGCAGCGTTGCCGAGAAGTCGAGCCGCTCGCCTTGCGTGACCAGCGCGGTGGCCGCGCGCAGGGCAGCCCAGCCCGCGCCGTCCGGTGCGGCGCCGTCGACCCGGACGGTGCCGGCCTCGGGCGGGTCCAACCCGAGCAGCAGGCGCAGCAGCGTCGACTTGCCGCTGCCGGACGGGCCGGTGATCGCCACGTGCTCGCCCGCGGCGATCGCGCACGACACGTCGTGCAGCGTGGGCGCCGCGCTGCCGGGCCAGCAGTAGCGCACGCCTTGCGCCGCCAGCGCCGGCGCGTGCGCGGGCAGTTGCGCCGGCACGTCCACGGGGATGCGCCAGCACGCCCGGGCCGCGCGCAGCAGGCCGCGCAGGCCGGCCACGCTCGCCACGCCGGCGGCCAACCGCGCGCACGCAGGGAGCCAGGCGGCCGCGATGACGACGAGCGCGGCGGCACGCCACGGCGCTGCGCCGGTGGCGAGCGCCGCGCCACCGGCCACGACCGCCAGCGCCGGCATGGCCGCGGCGATGGCGGAGATCCTGCCTTCGCGCACCAGGCCGCCCGCGCCGGCATGGCCTTCGTGCCAGGCCTGCCAGTGCCGCAGCGCGCGGCCGTCGGCGCCGAGTGCACGCAGGCGCTCCAGACCCGCCATCAAGGCCTGCAGCAGGGACGCGCTCGCCTGTGCGTTGCGCAGGCCGCGGGCCTCCCGGGCGCGGTCGCCACGCGTGAGGCACAGCGCGAGCAGCACGGTGCCCAGCAGCGCGGCGAGCGCCGGCAAGGCGAGCGCGGGAACCATCCACGCGATCATCCCCAGCCCCGCCACGGCCAGGCAGGCATCCTGCGCGGCTCGCAGCGGCGCACCGCGCAAACGGCGCAGGAGCTCGCGCAGGCCATGCAGCCTGCGGCCCGCTTCGGCCGCACCGACCGCGCGCAGCACGGCGATGCGCAGCCGCGCCTGGCGGGCCGCTTGCGCCATCAGCGCTTCGCGCTCGATGCCGACCGCCGCCCGCTGGCCGGCAAGGTGACGCAACTGCTCCGCCAGGCCCGTGCCGGCTGCAAGCATCAGCAGGCCGGCCCATGCCGCGAATCCCGCCGCTGCGGGTGGCGCGGCGAGCCACGCCGGCAATGCCAGCGCAACGCCTGTCGCGAGCGCCGTGCACGCGCCCCACAGCGCCAGTCGCCCGCGTGCCGGCGGAAACTGGCGCGCAGCAAATCGGCGGCGGTGCGGGCGGGCGGCGGGGCCGCCATGAAGGTCCGGGCATCCGGCACCAGCCCGGGCGGCGGCGGTTCACCCGGAAGCAGCAGCACGGGCGAGAAATCGTCACCGTGGAACGCCAGCAGCGGCAGGGCCTGCCGCCGCCACTGCGTCGGATCGACCACGCGCACGCGGCGCGCGACCAGGCCGTGCGAAGCGGCAGCCCGCTCGATCGCGTGCGGCAGCATGTCCGGGCCGAGGAGTTCGACCGGCTCGTGCGCGGCGCCGAGCCAGTCGGCGATGCGCGCCAGCACTGCTGCAACGCGACGTCGGCCATTCCATCGGCCGGCTGCCGCACCGCGGCCACGTCGACGGCCGGCGGGCCCGCGGGGACGCTGGCCGACGGCGTCCCTTCGCTCGCCTGGCGGAGAGGGCGGGCGCGTGCGCCTCGATGCGGCCGCCGGCGACGCGCAGCACGCGATCGCATGCGGCCAGCGTGCCGGCGCGGTGGCTCACGATCACCAGTGCGCATCCGCGGGTGCGCAGCCGCCCGCGCAGGCGCGCCTCCAGCACGGCGTCGAGCCCGTCCACCGCTTCATCGAGCACCAGCACGGCGGGATCCCGCAGCAAGGCGCGCGCGATCTCCATGCGCTGGCGCTGGCCGCCGCTGAAATTGCGTCCGTGCAATTGCACCGGCGCGTCCAGGCCCCCGGGACGGGCGGCAAGCACGTCGTCGAGACACGCGTCGTGCACGGCGCGTTCGAGCGCGCCCGCGTCGACGTCGGCCCACAAGCACAGGTTCTCGCGGACGGTGCCGGCGATGAAGAAGTCGGCGCGGTGGACCCAGCCCACGCGCACCGGCGCACCGTCGGCGCGCCGGGCCAGCGCCAGCGTGCCGCGCCGGGGCGCGTGCAGGCCCGCGAGCAGCGCCGCCAGCGTCGACTTGCCGCCGCCCGAAGGCCCGGTCAAGCCCAGTTGCTCGCCAGGCCGCAGGTCGAGATCGGCATCGCACACCTGCGGCGCGCGCGTGGGGTTGAAGCCGAAGGTGAGGCCGCGCGCCTGCAGCACCCAGCCGGGCTCCGCAGCCGGCGGCTCCGGCGTCTCCATTGCTGCCGACAGCGGCGTCGCCAGGATGTCGTCCATCGGCGCCGTCACCTGCCGCAGCCGAGCGCGGATGAAGAGCGCGCGGACGAGGCCGCGCACGGGCAGCATCGCCAGCACCGCGAGCGCGATGCCGGCCGGCAGGCGCGCCGGGGTCGCGGCCAGCAGCAAGGCCACGCCACCGAGCGCCAGCACGCCGGCGCCGGCGGCCACGGCACGCAGGCGCGCCTCGAAATGGCTGGAGGCCACGCGCTGCGCATGGCCCGCGGCGAGCGCCGAGGCCGTGGACAACAGCACCGCGTGCGCGCCGCCCGCGAACTGCTGCCGCTCCATGGCTTCGGTCGACGGCATCGGCGGCGCCGGTGCAGGCGCGGGCCGCCGATCCATGGCGCGCGTCGCCGCCCAAACGCCACAGCGCGAGCACCGCCGTGCCGGCCACCGCGAGCACGCCGGCGCACCAGGGCGGCCGCCGCAACGTCGACGGTGGCGAGCCCGGCCAGTGCGGCGGCAGCGAGCGCGCACGCCGGTGCTTCATGCACGATGCGGTGCGCAGCGAGCGCGCCGGCTTCCTCACACGCCAGCAAGGCGCCGGCGAGCCGCGCCGGCAGGCGCTGCGCGTGGAAGGCCGCCGGCGCGGACGCGAGGTGCTCGACCAGCCGCCGGCGGCGCGTGCGTGCGATGCCGGCGGCCAGCGCATCGCCGCCCGTGTGCTGCACGGCCAGCAGGGCGATGGCCGCGAGCGCCGGCAGCAGCCATGCCAACGCCGAAGGACCGCGCAACGATGCGGCGGCGGCGGCGAGCAGCACGGCCGCCGCGCCGCCGCATCCGATGGTGAACGCCGCCCGCCGGCGGTCCGCGCCTTGCAGCAGGCCGGCGGGCGCCGCGGCGGGCACGAGGGCCGCTTCGGCGCCCTCCTGCGGCTGCACCACCAGCACCACGCCGGTGAACGCCTCGTCGAACACCGCGCGCGGCATGCGGATGGGGCCGCACAGCGGATCGTTCAGCAGCACCTCGTCGCGCGTGAAACCCTCGACCACGCCGAAGTGGATGAAGCGCAGGTGCACCAGCAAGGGCAGCGGCAGGTCTTCCAGCTGCCCGGGCTCGCGGCTGTAGGAGCGGCAGCTCATGCCGTAGTGGCGCGCCGCCTTCGCGAGGTCGGCCGCGTTGACGCAGTCGCGCGACACGCCCGTGACGGTGCGCAGCGCGTGCAGCGGGACGGGCCGCCCGTGGTGCGCCAGCACCATGGCCAGCGCGGCGATGCCGCATTCGGTTTCCTGGAACTGCAGCCGCGTGGGCACGCGCACGCTGCGCAGCGGCAGGCCCCGGCGCCGCAGCAGGCCCGCGAGGCTCACGCCAGCTGGCCCCGCGCGAGTTCCCGGAACAGGCCGGGCTGCGCCACCAGCTCTGGTAGGTGCCGCCCTGCACGATGCGGCCGCGGTCCATCACCAGGATGCGGTCGGCGTTCATCACCGTGGAGAGGCGGTGCGCGATCACGATGCGCGTCGCCCGCAGTTCCGAGAGGCTGCGCGTGACGACGTCCTGCGTGCGGTTGTCCAGCGCGCTGGTGGCCTCGTCGAACAGCAGGATGCGCGGCCGCTGCACGACGGCGCGCGCGACCAGCAGCCGCTGGCGCTGCCCGCCCGACAGCGTGGTGCCGCCCTCCGACAGCACCGTGTGCATGCCCATCGGCATGGCCTGGATGTCTTCCTCGAGCCCGCAGGCGCGCGCCGCTTCCCACGCCGCGTCCAGCCCCAGCTGCGTGGTGCCGACGATGTTGGTGAAGAGGTCGCCCGGCATCAGCTGGCTGTGCTGCAGCACGACGCCGAACTGGCGCCGCACCGCGCCGGCATCGAGGTCGGCCAGGTTCTGGTCGTCGTACAGCACCCCGCCGGCCTGCGGCTGCTCGAAGCCGAGCAGGCAGCGCAGCAGCGTCGATTTGCCGGAGCCGCTGGGCCCGACCACCGCGATGAAATCGCCCGGCCTGGCCGAGAACGACACGCCCTCCAGCACCGGCGGCCCATCGGCGTCGTAGCCGAAGCCGAGGTTCACGACGTCGATGCGTCCCTGCAGCTCGCCGGGGTGCGACTTGCCCGCGCCGGATTCGGGTTCGGCCTGCAGCAGGGGCTGCAAGCGCTCGTACAAGGGCACCAGCCCCAGCACCGACAGCGCGATCGCCGACAGGCCCAGCACGCCGCCCATGACCTGCGCGAACGCCGCCGGGAAGGCGATGAACTGGCCGGTGGTCAGCGGCGGCGCGCCGGCCGTGCCCCGGGCCGCGGCGCCGGTGGCGGTGGCGACGGCCTGCGCGGTCACCGCCTCCTTCAGCAGCCACGCGGCCAGCGCGAACAGCGCCACCTGCACCAGCACTTCGCACAGGGCCAGCAGCACCTCGTTGAGGTTGCCGATGCGGCCGCTGGCGAACGCCATGCGGCGCATGCGCGCGAACTCGCCGGCCCAGTTGGCGAAGGCGCGCGCCTCGGCGCCGGTCACGCGCAGCTTGGTCACGCCGCGCAGGTATTCGAGCACCAGCCCGGAGAGCCGCCCCGACGCGGCGGTGACCTGCCGGTCGTAGCGCAGCTTGCGCAGGCCGAGCAGGAACGACAGCAGCCCGACGCAGGCGATCAGCGCCAGCGCGGTCGCCCCCAGACGGACGTCGTAGTACAGCAGCAGCACGACGCCGCCCAGCGAGAACGCGGCGCCCAGCAACGCCGCGAGCGTCGTGCCCGACAGCACCTGCCGCATGGCGGCGATGGCGCCCAGCCGCTCGGCGAGGTCGCCCGAGCCGTAGCGGCGGAAGAAGGTCGCGGGGAGCTTGAGCACCCGGTCCCACAGCGCCGCCTGCAGGCCGGCGTCGGCGCGGTTCTCGAGCCGCAACAGCAGCGTGAGCCCGCGGGCCAGCGAGAACATCGCGGCGGCCAGCGCCACGGCCACCAGCACCGCGGTGACTTGCGCGACGCCGCCGCGGTCGGCGGCGGGAATGAGCGCATCGAACACGTGGGCGGTGGCGACCGGCAGCAGCAGCCCGAGCAGCGCGACGAGCGCGCTCAGACCGAGCACGCGGCGGACATCCCGGGTGCCGCGGCGCAAGGCGAAGCCGCCGAGGTCCCGCCAGCCCAGCGGCCGCTCCGGCAGCGCCACGAAGAAGGTGTGGGCGAAGGGCTGCAGCGCCGCCGCCACCGCTTCGTCGATGGCCCGGACGGTGCGCGCGACCGGATCGTGCAGCTGGTAGCGGGCGCCGTCCCAGAGCAGCGCCACCGGCTGCTTGCCGTCCTGCAGCCGTCCGAGCAGCGGCCCGGCATCGCTGCGCCACCACGCGCCGCGCAACGCCACCTGCCGGCTGCGCACGCGCGATGCGGTCGCGATCTCTTCCACCGGGTCGGCATGCCGCACGCCACTCGGCGGGGCCGCGGCGAAGTCGACGCCGATGCGCGCACCCACCAGCTGGCAGCTGGCGAGCAGCGGGTCCTGCGCCAGCGCACCGAAGTCCCGCCGCCTCGTCGCCGCGCAAGGTGCGCGCGAACGAGGTGAGGCCGCCGACCGGTGTTCGCCGGCGTTGCGCGCCTTGCGCTGCATGCGCTCGGCCTCGGCCTGCGCGGTGCCTTCGAAGCGGTGCAGCGCGTGCCGCAGCACCAGCGCGTGGTAGCGGCGCAGTCCCGCACCGAGGCCGTCGGCGGCGAGCGCGTCTTCGACCGGCAGCACCTGCAACTCAGCGCCTTCGCCGCCCGCGAGCCAGCCGGGGTCGGCCAGCGGCAGCGGCGGATCGGCCGCGGTGAGCGTCGCCTGCGGCTGCCCCATGAACTGCGCGGCACCGCTGGCGACGCGCACGAACACCAAGCCCTGCGCCGCGACCGCGCCGCGGCCCGCCGCCAGCGTGGCCGCCATGCCGGCGGCCAGCGGCAGCGCGTCGCGCGGCGGCAGTGCGCCCCGCAGCGCCGCGCCCAGCATGCGAACCCAGCGCGCGATGGCCTGCACGCCTTCGTCGCCCGGCGGGGGACGGTGCAACGCTCCGGCGTCGAGCGCGCGCAGACGCGTGCCCGTGCCGGGCACCGCCAGCAGTTGCCAGTCCGTGCCGAGCTCGTCCTGCGCGAGGCCGGAGAAGACGTCGCCCGCAGCGGCCCGGTAGAGGTGCTCGCGGGCGCCGACCGGCTGCCCGTCGCGCGCGGGCGCGGCGAACACGTCGACCGTGCCGGCCTCCACGCGCCACAGGCGCTCGTCGCCCGCCAGGCGCATCGGCTCCTCCGGGCGAGCAAGGCGTCGCCGTCGGCGCTCATTCGCCCTCCGTCGCCACCAGCCGGTGGTACGGGCTGCCGATGGCAGCGGCCAGCTCGGCATGCCGGCCCTGCTGCACGACGCGGCCGCGTTCGAGCACCGAGGATGCGGTCGGCGTCGCGCACGGTCGACAGCCGGTGCGCGACGATCAGGCAGGTGCAGCCGCGCCGGCGCAGGTTGTCGGCCACCTGCTGTTCGGTCGATGCATCCAGCGCGCTGGTGGCTTCGTCGAGCACCGTGGATGCGCGGGTTGTTGACCGGGGCGCGCGCGATCTCGATGCGCTGGCGCTGCCCGCCGGAGAAGTTGCGGCCGCCCTCCTCGATCGCCGCGTCGTAGCCGCCGCGCCGGCCCAGGATCGCGTCGTGGATGCAGGCGTCCTGCGCGGCGCGCACCACGTCGTGGTCGGCGATGGTGGCGTCCCACATCGTGATGTTGTCGCGCACGGTGCCGGAAAACAGCACGATGTCCTGGTCCACGAGGCCGATCGAATTGACGAGCGCGAAGCGGTCGTAGGCACGGCGCGGCCGGCCGTCGAACAGGATCTCGCCGGACCACGGCGCGTACAGCCCCATCAGCAGGCGCGACACCGTGGACTTGCCGCAGCCCGAAGGCCCGACCAGTGCGATGCGTTCGCCGGGCTCCAGCGTCAGGTCGAAGCTTTCCAGCAGCGGCGCTTCGGCGCGGCTGTAGCCGAAGGTCACGTTGCGAAACTCGATGCGGCCGGCCAGCTTCTCCATGCGCGGCGGCGCGTCGCCGGCGGTGGCCGCCAGCACCGGATCGAGCGGATAGCGCATCACGTCGTCGAGCCGGTCGACGTCGCCCTGCGCCTGCTGCACGCGCGCGGTGATGTCCACCAGCTGCCGCGCCGGCGTCATGAAGCTGGCCACCAGCGTCTGGAAAGCGACCAGCGTGCCCATGGTCATGACGCCGTCCATGACCCGCAGCGCGCCCAGCCCGAGGATCAGCGCATTGGCCACGGCGACCAGCACCAGCGGAAGCTGCGACAGCAGCATCGCGCGCCGGCCCACCGCCTGCTGCGACTGCAGGTAACGCGCCTGGTAGCCCGCCCAGCGCGAGAAGAAGCCCGCCTCGGCGCCGGCCGACTTGATGGTCTCCATCACCGTCAGGCCGTGCGTCGACGCGCCCATCAGGCGGCCCGCGTCCTTGGCCAGCTCCCGGTTGGCCTGCCGGTTGTGCCGCGCCGACCACTGCATCGCGCCCGGGCTGCTCGCCACCGCCACCACCGCGATCAGCGCCAGCGCGGGGTCGTACGCGAACATCAGCAGCCCGAAGAACAGCGACGTGGCCACGGCCAGCAGCGTGGCCGCGAGGTCGCTGCCGAGGATGTGCGCGATGCGGTCGGCGATGTCGACGCGGTTGCCGATGTCGCCGGCCGACCGCTGCGTGTAGAACTCCACCGGCAAGCGCAGCACGTGCCAGAAGAACTGCGCCGAAGTCGCCAGCGCCATCTTGGTTTCGAGCCGCAGCAGGTAGTGCTGCTCGACGGCCCGCAGCGCCGCGCGCAGCACGCCCGTCACCGTCATGCCGACCAGCAGGGGCACCAGCCAGCTCTCGCGCTGCGCCACCAGGATCTCGTCGACGAACAGGCGCGCAAGACCGGCAGCACCAGGCCCGGCACCACCAGCGCGAGCCCGCAGACGACGAGGAAGGCCAGCGCCTGGTTGTTGCCGCGGAAGCGCCGCGCCAGCGAGCGCAACACGCTGGGGCGCTCGCCGCCGCGCTGGAAGTCGGGGCCTTTCTCGAGGCCGAGCGCCACGCCGGTGAACGACTGGTCGAACTCCTCGTCGCTCACCCAGCGGCGGCCGCTGGCCGGGTCGTTGAGCCACACGCGGCCTTCGCTGAAGCCTTCCACCACCGGGAAGTGGTTGAAGTTCCAGAACACGATCAGCGGCAGCGGCATGTTGCGCAGCGCCGCGGGTTCCTTGCGGTAGCCCTTGGCGGCCGGCCGTAGGTCCGCGCGGCGCGCAGCAGGTTGGACGCCTTGGCGCCGTCGCGCGACACGCCGCAAGAGATGCGCAACTCCTCCAGCGACACCCAGCGGCCGTGGTGCCCCAGCACCATCGCGAGCGCGGCGGCGCCGCACTCCACGGCCTCCATCTGCAGGACCGTGGGCGTGCGCACGCGCCGCATCGGCGGCGGCCTGGGCGCGGAAGCGGCAGCCGGGGCCGTCACCTCAATCCAGCCCCAGCGACTTCTTGAGCACCGGGATCACCAGCGTGACCGGCGCCTGGCGCGACACCACGATCTCGGCCGTGCCCAGCGTGCCGCTGCGCACTGCGAAGGGCGGGCCTTCGCGCGACGACCATTCGAAGCCGCTCGCCGTGGCCGCGGGCTGCAGGTCGACGCGCACCTCGATCGGCGAAGCGCCGGCGGCGAGTTCCTGCACCAGCTGCCGGTTCTGCAGCACGCCCAGCATCGACTCGGGCGTCGCCGCATAGTCGGACACCGACCGCACGTTGCCCACCATGAAGCCGTATTCCTCGCGCCGCGCCGTCGACGGCACCACCTGCGCCTGCATGCCGGGCGTGACCTTCTTGCCCTCGGCCGCGGGGATGTAGATGACGGCTTCCATGCGGCGGGCGGCGGCGTCGCCGGTTTCCAGCGTGACGAGCGCGCTGCCCGGCTCCACCAGGCTGCCGGGCCCGACCTTGATCTCCACCACGCGGCCGGCGTGGCTCGACACGATGCGGCTCGCCTCCTGCATCCGCGCCTGCAGGCCTTCGAGTTCGCGCCGCGCCTCGCTCACCTGGTTGCCGGACAGCGTGAGCTCCTGCAGCGCGCGCTTCTCGTCCTCGGCGGCGCGCAGCGCCACCTGCTGCAGCTCGCCGCGGACCTGCTGCACCGCCTGCTGCTGCGCCACCAGCTCGTTGCGCGACTGCAGCAAGGCCTGGCGCGTGACCAGCCCCTGCTCGAACAGCGTCTGCTGGCTCTGGATGCGCTCGCCCAGCACGCGGATGCGCTCCTGCGCCGCCTGCTCCTGCGCCGCCAGCGCGGAGCGTTGCTGCTGCACCAGCGAGCGCCCGAGCTCGCGGCTGCGATCGACCTGCCGCTGCTGCTCGGCCTGCTGCCGCAGCAGCTCGCGGAGGCGATCTTCGACGGCGCGGATGCGCGACGTCAGGTCCGGCTGCGACAGCACGGCCACCGGCTGGCCCACGCGCACCATGTCGCCCACCTTCAGCGGCAGCTCGGTGATGCGCCCGCCCGAGGCGGTCGTCACTTCGCGCAGGCCGCCGGTCTGCAGCAGGATGAACTTGCCCGTGACCTTGGTCGGGATCGAGCCGAAGATGCCCCAGCCCAGCGCCAGCAGCACCAGCAGCAGCAGCGGCGCCAGCGCCATCCAGCTGCGCACGCCGACCACCTGCACCAGCGTGTCGAGCTGCTCCGGCGACGAGAGGCGGTCGAGCGCCACCTTGCGGAACAAGCGGGCCTTGATGTCCCGGGCTTCCATGGGCGGCTACCCGGTTTCGGGATGCAGCAGCGCGTCGACGCGGGCTTCGTGGCCGCCGGGCTGCGCGACGACGAGCGTGCCGCTCTCGAAGCGCAGGCGCGCGATGGCCAGCGCGAAATCGGCGCGCGCCTGGACGGCCGCCAGCAGCGCGTTGTTGTAGCGGTCTTCCACCGCCAGCACGTCGATCAGCGTCGCCATGCCGAGCCGGCGCTTGGTGCGTTCGTTCTCCACGCCGGCGGCATAGGTGCGGACAGCGGCCTCGGCTTCGCGCAGCTGGCCGGCGGCGCGGCGCACGCCGAATTCGGCGGCGACCACCGCGCTCTCGATGCTGTCGGCCAGTTCACGCAGCTCCGCGTCCAGCCCCTCGGCCAGCGCGAGTTGCTGCCGCAGCAGGCCCTGCGCGGTGTTGTCGGCGCCCAGCGGACGCTGGTACAGCACGCCGACCGTGCCGCCCGGCGGCGCGCCGCGGTGGAAGGTGGCGCCGAGGTCGGTGGCACGGGCGCCTTCGCCGAGCGAATTGCGGGTGGCGCCCAGCACCAGGTCGAGCCGCGGCCGGCCGACGTCCTGCGCCGCCTGGATGCGCAGTTGCGCCGCCGCGCGCCGGTCGCGCAGCGCCTGCACGTCGGCCCGGCGCGCGGTCGCCTCGGCGGCGTCCTGCAGCGAAGGTGCATCGCCTTCGCGCGCGGGCGGCTGCGGAAATCCGTCGGCCGGAGGGCCCAGCGCCAGCAGCGCCGGCGTGTCGAGGCCGAGGACGCGTCCCAGCGTGCGGCGCGCTTCCAGCACGCCCTGCTGCGCGGCGAAGCGCGCGGAGCGGCGCTCGCTCAGGCTCGCCTGCGCGAGCTGCAGGTCGGCGCGCGGAATCTCGTCGGCGTCGACCAGCTTGCGCAGTTCCTCCAGCAGGGCTGCGCCGCGGCGCTCGCCCGCGAGCGTGATCGCTTCGCGCTGCAGCTGTCCGGCGTAATTCCAGTAGGCCTGCGCAGCGGCCAGCACCGTGCGCGCGGCGGAGTGCTCCAGCGTGGCGCCTGCCGCGCGCGCTTCGGCTTCGGCCACGCGCAACGGCGTGACCGCCGCATCGCCGGCGCCGCGCGCCAGCGGCACGCGCAGCTCGAAGCGCAAGACGCCCGGTTCTGGCGCGGCTGGCCCGCGAAGGCGAGCTGGTCGTCGCGCACGTTGGCGTGGCCGGCGCTGACGGTCGCCTGCACGCCGTTGGCAAAGAGTTTCTGCACCCCGGTTTCGACACCACGGGTTTCGGAACGGCGCTCGTCGGCGGCGACCCCGGTGGCCGCCAGCGCGGCCCGCTCGGAAGCCGTGAGCGGCGTGCGGGAGCGGTCCACCGGCCCTGCGTGGTCCACAGCGGATCGAACACTCCCGCCTGCTCTTGCGCCGCGCCCTGCGCGCCTTCCCACTGCGTCCGCGCGATCCGCAGCGACGCGTTGCCCCGCAGCGCGAGCCCCACCGCCTGCCCGAGGGCGATGGGCTGGCCTTGCGCCCACGCGGCCGGCGCGAGCGCACAGGCGAGCACGGCAACGCGCACGGCGTGGAAGGGGAACTGCAACGGCAAGATGGCGTCCGGCGGGCTCAGCCCATCAGCTTGTGCAGCATCCGTTCAAAGCGCGACCCGGCCAGTGCACCGTGTCCAGCACGTTCGGGTCCAGTTCGTCGGCGTCGTCCTGCGCGTCGTCGCCGGCGCCGTAGCCCATGCGGCCCACGGTGCTGCGCATGCGCTCGGACAGGAAAATCGCGATGGCGCGATAGAAGCGCGAGGCGAAGCCGGTGTCGGACTCGAGCTTGGTGCGCAGCACCGCCTTGTCGATCACCAGCAGCCAGCTGTCGGCGGAAACCACCGCCGAAGCCGAAGGCGGGCGCGCGTCCACCAGCGACATCTCGCCGAGGATCTCGCCGGCGCCGATCAGCGCGAGCTCGAAGCCCTTGGGCGTCTGGATGGAAATCTCGCCGTCCAGCACGATGAACAGCTGGTTGAGCGGGACCCCGTATTCGATCAGGCGGCTGCCCTTGGGCGACCGGATGCGCCGGCCGGCGCCGGCCAGCCAATCCGCGTCCGCATCCGTCAGTTGGCCGAGGACATACAACACCTTGCGCACAGCGGTCTCCGTCAGGTTTTCGGGAACCGGCGGGGGGCCAGCTCGACGTTTGTGGCCAATGGTAACGGAGGTCGGCGGCGGCGGCGCCGGGAAATCAGGCCGGCGTTGCGGCCCCCGCACGCTGCGCGAGCTTGCGCCTGGCATACGGCACCAGCCCGCCGGCCGCCGGGATCTCCAGCGCGGTGGCGGACAGGGGCGTGGCCGTGAGCACCTGCCCCGTGCCGAGGTTGCGGATCTGCGCCGTGTCGAGGTCGACCGCCAGTTCGTGGCCGGTCTGCACCGCCTTCGAAATGCCGTCGCAGACCAGGATCGGGAAGCCGTTGTTGATCGCGTTGCGCAGGAAGTAGCGCGCGAACGAATCGGCGATCACCAGTTTGACCCCGGCGCCGCGCAGCGCGAAGACCGGCCCTTCGATGGTCTTGCCGCCGCCGCCGAAGTTGAGGCCCGCCACCACGATGCCGTACTCGCCGGCCAGCGCCTTCGCTGCGAATGACGGGTCCAGTCAGCGAAAGCGGCCTTGGCCAGTTCGCCGTCGGCCAGCGCGTTGGAGCTCTTGAAGCGCGTGGGCATGATCTCCAGCGCCTTGACGTCGTCGCCGACGCAATAGGCGCCGGCGCGGATTTCATTCGGCATGGACAGCCTCCTGGACCGGGGGTTCCAGCGTGCGCGGATCGGTGATGACGCCGCACACGGCGGAGGCTGCCACCGTCTGCGGCGAGCCGAGGTAGACGAAGGAATCGGGGCTGCCCATGCGGCCCTTCATGTTGCGGTTGCCCGAGCTGATGGCGACTTCCCCGGCGCCCAGCACGCCGCTGTGTTCGCCCATGCAGGGGCCGCAGCCGGGCGGGAACACCAGCGCGCCGGCTTCCGACAGCGTGGCGATGTGGCCGGCCTTCAGCGCCCGCTGGTAGACCTCGCGCGAGGCCGGCACGACGACGAAGCGCACGCCATCGGCCACCTTGCGGCCTTCGACGATCGCCGCGGCCGCGGCCAGTCCTCGAAGCGGCCGTTGGTGCAGGTGCCGATGAAGGCCTCGTTGACCGGCTTGCCGGCTTGCGACGCGACGCTGTGGATGTTGTCCAGCGCGTGCGGGCAGGCGAGCAACGGTTCGAGCGCGCCGAGATCGACCTCGATCACGTCTTCGTACCGGCAGTCCGGATCGCTGTACACCGGCGTGAAGGGGCGCTGCGCGCGGTCCTTCACGTAGGCGAGCGTCACCGCATCCGGCTCGAAGATCGCGGACTTGGCGCCCATGTCCGAGCAGTAGTTGGTGATCGTGAAGCGCGCGTCCATCGACAGCGCGGCGACGCCCGGGCCGCCGATTTCGATCGTCTTGTAGATCGCCTTGCGCTCGTAGCCGAGCAGCTTCATCAGGTGCAGCGCGACGTCCTTGGTCGTCACGCCGTCGCGCAGCGCGCCGCGCAGGTTGACGCGGATGGTGGCGGGCACGACCAGCCAGATCTCGCCGAGGGCCGCCGCCACCGCGGCATCGGTCTGGCCGACGCCGATGACCACCGCGCCGATCGCACCGCCGGTGGGGGTGTGCGACTCGTTCATGATGACCAGTTCGCCGGGCAGCACGAGGCCCTTCTCGGGCATCACCACGTGCATGATGCCGCTGCCGACGTCGAACAGGTTCTTCACCTCGAACTTCTTCGCTGCCACGCGGATGGCGGCATGCACGTCGGCGATCGCCACCGTCTGCGCCGGGCTCTGGTGGTCCAGCGTGAAGGCGACGCGGCTGGCGTCGAACAATTGCTCGGGGCCGAGCGTGGAGATGGTGTTGAACACCAGCTTGCCCTGCAGGTCCATGCTGGCGACCTGGTCCACCTTGCAGTCGAGAAACTGGCCCGGCTTCACCGTGTCCAGCCCCGCCGCCCGGGCCAGATCTTTTCCGTGATGGTCAGGCCCATGGCGTCACTCGGCTGGATGTTGGCGGCCTTGATGGTCGCCGCCCACTTGGCCGTGTCCTTCTGGATCAGCGCGCCGAACTGCGCCGGCGTGGTGGCCGGGGACTGCAGGCCCATGATCTGGTAGCGCGCGCGGATCTCGGAGTTCTGCAGGATCTCGGCCACGTCCTTCTGCAGCTTCTCGGTGATCTCCGCCGGCAGCCCGGCCGGCGCCACCAGGCCGAACCAGTTGCTGAAGTTGTAGCTGGGCAGGCCGGCTTCGGCCATCGTCGGCACGTCGGGCAGCAGCTGCGAGCGCTTGGTGCCCAGCACCGCCAGCGGCTTCAGCTTGCCGGCCTTGATGTGCGGCAGCACCTGCGATGCGGCGTCGAAGTCGAGCTGCGTCTGGCCGGAGAGCACCGCGTTGACGGCGTCGGCCGTGCCCTTGTACGGCACCATGGTCAGGTCGACCTTGGCAGCGTCCTCGAACATCGCGGCGGCCAGTGCGGCGCGCCGCCGTTGCCCGAAGTGGCCGTGGTGATCGAGTCCGGCCCGGCCTTGGCGGCGGCGATCAGCTGCTTGACGTTGGTGAAGGGCGCGTTGGGCTGCGTGACCAGCACGAAGTCGACGGCTGCCGTCTGCGCGATCGGCGTGAAGTCCTTGACCGGGTCGAAGCGCATGGCCTTGTACAGGTGCTGGTTGACCGTGAGGTTGCCGGCCGTGGCCATCAGCAGCGTGTAGCCGTCGGCCGGCGACTTGGCCACCTGCTCGGAGCCGAGCAGGCCGGCGGCGCCCGGCTTGTTCTCGACGATCACCTGCTGGCCCCACTTGTCGGTCAGCTTCTGCGCCACCGGCGGGCCACCACGTCGGTCGGTCCACCGGCGGTGAAGGCGACGACGATCTTGACCGGCTTGTTCGGGTAGCCGCCCTGCGCGAAGGCGGAGCCGAAGGTGGCGAGCGAGGCGGCGGCCAGCGCGGTGGCGGCCGGGGTGCGACGGGTGAATTGCATTCTTTGTCTCCGGAGGTGAAAGGGTTCAGGCGCCGAGCGCCGCCACGGCCTTGGCCTTCGCGGTGCAGGCGGCGACGAGGAAGCTCAGGTCGGTGCCGGTGGAGACGAAGCGCGCGCCCATGCGCACGAATTTCTCCACCAGGTCGGGGCGCGACGCGAGGCCGCCGATGCCCACATGCTTGCCGTGCTTGCGGCAGGCGTCGATGGTGCGCTGGTACGCGGCGGCCACGCGCGGGTCGTCGTACTGGCCGGGGACGCCCCACTCCGCCGTCAGGTCGTTGGTGCCGATCAGCAGCATGTCGACGCCGTCGACGGCCGCGATCTCCTCGACCTGCTCCAGCGCCTCGACCGCCTCCATCATCACGATGACCATGGTGGCGGCGTCGAGTGCGGCGTTGGCTTCGGCGGTGGGGAAGCTGCGGTACTGCAGGTGCGGCAGGCCGCCGTTGGCGGAGCGGTCGCCGCGCGGGGCGAAGCGCGCGTGCCGCACGACCTCGCGCGCCTGTTCCGCGCTGCGCACGTGCGGCGCGATCACGCCCATGGCGCCGCCATCGAGCACCCGCGAGATGTACTCCGGCGTGTTGGCCGGCACGCGCACGAAGGCGGGAATGCCGATTTCCGGGGCCGCCATGCAGATCTGGCTGGTGGTCTCCAGCGAGAAACTGCAGTGCTCCATGTCGACGTAGAAGGTGTCGAAGCCGGCGGTGTGGGCGATGCGGGCGATCTCCACGCCGCGCACCAGCCGCACCATCATCGAAGAGACGACCTCGTCGCGGGCGAGTTTTTCCTTGACGCGGTTGCGCAGGATGTCTTGCAGGGAAACGGTCATGCGGACGCGGCGGGGCACCGCCGGGGATCTGAAAAGATTCCCGTATTGTAGGAGACTTTTCAGAAGCCTCCCAAGCCCCCGCGGCCGAGCTAGCCGAGGGCGCGGGCCGGCAGGTCCACCACGTTGGCGCTCTGCGCGATGCCTTTCGAGATCTTCGCGGCGGCCTCCGTCACGGCCGGCGCGAGCTGCCTGAACTCCTCCAGCCGCGGCGACTTCGTGGACGTCGCCAGCGCGATGCTGCCCAGCACTTCGCCGGCCTTGTTGAACAGCGGCGCCGCCAGGTGGCGATGCCCGCTCGGTACTCGCCCAGCGAGAAGCTGTAGCCCTGCTGCCGGATCGCGGCCAGCTTCGCGCGCAAGGTTTCCCAGTCCTTGCCGAGCCCGGCGGCGGCGATGCGCTCGGCCTGCTTGCCGAACACGCTGCGCAGCTGGTGCGGCGGCAAGTGGGCCAGGATGATGTTGGCGGTGGCGCCCGCCACCGGGGGCCGCTGCTGGCCGCGGCCGAACAGGCCTGGAGGTGCGTCGTCCGTGGCCACCTGCTGCACGCACATCACCGAGTCGCTGTACAGCACCGACAGCAACGCGCTGAAGCCGGTGCGCCGCGACAGCGCCGCCACGATCGGGCTGCCGACGCTGTAGACCGGATCGGACACGCGCGCGATCCGGTCCAGCGCGAGCACGCGCGGCCCGACCACGTACGAGCCGCTGCCCACGCGCGCCAGCAGCCCCGCCTGGTGCAGCGACTTGAGGTAGCGGTAGCAGGTCGAAGGGGTGAGCTCGAAGCGCGCCGACAGCTCCTCGGCGGACCAAACGGGCGCGTCGGCGCTGAACGCGTCGAGGATGGCAAGCATCTTGTCCTGGCTACTCATGCCGGGATTGTCGCGGCGATTGCCGCAACCGCGCCTTCGCCAGTTCGATGAAGGCCCGCGTCTTGCGCGGCGGCTCGCCGCGCGCCGGCCGAGCCGCATACAGCGTGACCTGCGGCAGCTTGACGGTGGGCAGCACCCGCACGAGCCGGCCGGCCGCGACCTCGGTTTCCAGCACGAAGCGGGGCGCCGCGAACACCCCCGCATCCGCCAGCGCCAGCGCGCGGCCGCCCGCCGTGCTCGACGTGCTGAGTCTGCGCTGCATGCGCACCGATTCCTTGCCGTCGCGGGTCTGGAGCGTCCAGGGATGCGGAATCGGCGTGAAGCCGATCCACGCGTGGTCGGCCGGTCGGCGACGCGCCGTGGCGTTCCCCGCGCCGCCGGTAGGCCGGCGACGCCACGCACCACACATCGAACACCGCAAGGTTCACCGCGCGCAGGCTCGAATCGCGCCGGCCCGTGGTGCGCAGGCTCAGGTCCATGCCTTCCGCCACCAGGTCGAGCAGGCGGTCGCTCGGGCGGTATTCGACATGCACGCCGGGATGCAGCCGCACGTATTCGGCGATCAGCGGGGCGACCCACCCCGCCATGTCTTCGGCCGACGTGAGGCGGAACACGCCGGTGAGCTGGGCCGCCCGGTCGCGCGTGCGTTCGGCCAGCCGCTGCGCCTGCTCCAGCAGCGCGCGTCCCTCCTGCAGCAGCGCGGCGCCGGCCTCGGTCGGGGTCAGGCTGCGGGTGGACCGGTGCAGCAACTGCACGCCGAGCTCGCGCTCCAGCACGGCCAGTGCTGGCTGGCGGCGGACTTGGTGATGGCCAGTGCTCCGCGGCCCGCGTGAAGCTGCCGGTGGTGCAGATCGTGAGGAAGACCTCGAGCCGGGCCAGGTTCATTTGTCCAGTATCGCTGAACAATGGATTCCGCCAAAGGCACTTTTTCCGAACGACGGACCGGGGCACGATCGCGGCTCCCAACCACCACTTGAAGGAAGACACCATGTTCGTGCTGCTCGGATCCAACGGCCAGATCACCTCCCGGCTCGCCCGGCTCCTGCTGCGCTCCGGCCAGCGCGTGCGGGTCGCGGGGCGCAACGCGCAATCGCTCGCGCCGCTGGCGGCCGCCGGCGCCGAAGTCGCCATCGGCGATGCCGCGGACGCCGCTTTCCGAGCGCACGTTCCGCGGCGCCACGGCCGCCTACACGATGACGCCGCCGAACTACGACGCGCCCCGCATGCGCGCGGCGCAGGACCGCATCGGCGAGGCGATCGCCACCGCGCTGCGCCAAGCCGCCGTGCCGCGCGTCGTCAACCTGTCCAGCATCGGGGCCGAACTGGCGCATGGCACGGGGCCGATCGAAGGGCTGCATGCGCAGGAGCAGCGGCTCGACGCCATCGCCGGGATCGACCTGCTGCACCTGCGCCCGGGCTCGTTCATGGAGAACCTGCTGCCGGCCGCGGCCGCCGTGGCCGCCGCCGGCATGCTGCCCGGCATGGAGTCGCCCGATGCCGCGATCCCGATGGTCGCCACCCGCGACATCGCCGCGGCCGCCGCGCGCGAACTCATGGCGCCGCAGCACCGCGGCGTGCTGCTGCTGCATGCCGCGCGGCACGTGACCATGCGCGAAGCCGCCGCCGCGCTTGGCGCCGCCATCGGCCGCCCGAACCTGCCCTACGTGCAGTCCGCGCCGGCGGAAGCCAAGGCCATGCTGCGCGCGCACGGCTTCTCGGCGGATGCCGCCGACCAGATCGAGGCGCTGGCGCAATGGCTGTCCACGTCGCCGCTCGCCTCCGCGGTGGCCGGTCCGGTCGCACTGCAGCCGACCACGATCGAGACTTTCGCGCAGGAGACGTTCGCGCCGGCCTATGCGCGGCTCGCCGACGAGCCCGTCGCCGCTACAGCAGCAGGCTGACCGCCAGCACGAGCAGCGACAGCGCCATCGCGCCGTTGAACAGCCGCAGCCGCAGCGGCGTGCGCAGGAAGCGGCCGATGGCGACGCCGAACAGGGCCCACACCGAAATCAGCGGCAGGCCGATCGCCAGGCTGACGGTGGCCACCGGGAGCCTCCCGGGAGCGGTCCCATGCCGACCGGCATGAACACCGTGGCCAGCGTCGCCGCCTTCATCCAGCTCTTCGGGTTGACCAGCTGGAACGTCGCCCCGTCGGTGAACGAAAGCGGCCGGCCGACGGCCGCCTTCTGCCCGAGGCCGGCGCCCGCCAGCTTCCACGCGAGGTAGACGAGGTACAGCGCGCCCGCGATCCGGAGGACCTGGTGGATCTGCGGGTAGCGCGCGAACACCGCCCCCGGCCGAGGCAGACGACCACCGTCAGCCCGAACACGCCGGTGTTGATCCCGAGCAGGTACGGCAGCGTCCGGCGGTAGCCGAAGTTCGCCCCCGACGTCGCGAGCATGACGTTGTTGGGGCCGGGCGTCCCGGACATCAGGGCGCAATAGGCGGCGAGCGGTGCGAGGCCTTCGATCATCGGCTCAGCCTACCCGCGCGCCGCCCCGCCGACCGGCACAGCGCGCGATGTCCTGTACTGCGGCGCGCGGCAATACAGCGCGGCCCCGGTTTTGCGAATCGCGCGCTTTGCGGCAGACTGGCCCCGAACCCCCACCAGAGTCCCGATGCCCATTCGCCGCCGCCAGGTCCTTGCCGGTTCCCTGCTGCCCTTGCTGGCTCCGGCGCTGAAGGCGCAGCCGGCCTTTCCCACCAAGCCGATCCACATCGTCGTGCCCTTCCCGCCCGGCGGCAGCACCGACGTGCTGGCCCGCCGCATCGGCGAGAAGATCGCCGTGGCGCTCAGGCAGCCGGTGATCGTGGAGAACAAGCCGGGCGCCGGCGGCACGCTGGGGGCGGCGCAGGTCGCCAAGGCGCCGGCCGACGGCCACACCCTGCTGATGGGCGTCACCGGCAGCAACGCCATCGGGCCCGCGCTGTACCCCAACCTGCCTACGACGCGGCCGGGGACTTCGCGCCACTGACCATGGCCTCGGTCTCGCCGCTGCTGCTGGTGGTGAACCCCAAGGTGCCTGCGCGCACGCTGGAGCAGTTCGTCGCGCTGGCGAAGCAGAAGCCGAAGTCGATCTCGCACGGCACGCCCGGCAACGGCACGTCGATGCACCTCACCGCGGAGATGTTCACGATTGCCACCGGCGCCGAACTGGTGCACGTGCCGTACAAGGGCAGCGCCGCGGTGCTCACCGACCTGCTGGGCGGGCAGATCGACGCGATGTTCAGCGACACGCAGGTGCTGATGCAGATGGTGAAGGCCGGCCGCGTCGTGCCGCTCGCGGTCACCTCCGCCCGGCGCCACCCGATGCTGCCGGACGTGCCGACGATGGCGGAGAGGGGTTATGCGGGCTTCGAGGCGCTGTCGTGGCAAGGCCTGTTCGCGCCCGCCGGCACGCCGCCGGCGGTGGTTGCGTTGCTGAGCGAAGAGATCAACAAGGCGCTGCGCAGCCCCGACATCCGGAGTACTTCGGCCCCAGCGGGCTGATCGTGGAAGGCAGCACGCCCGCCGTCTACAAGGAGTTCGTCGACAAGGAGCTCCGCAAGTGGGGCGAGATCGTGCGCAAGGCCGGCGTGAAGCTGGAATGAGGCCGGGCCGATGCCGCGCCTGCCCCTGCTGAACTACCCGACGATCCCGCGGCGAAGGAGCCGCCGCGCCCGCTGCTGCTGCGCAACCTCGGCCTGCTCGACGCGGCGGCGGGCCGCGTCACCACCGGCTTCGAAGTGCTGGTGCAGGGCGACACCATCGCCGACGTGCGGCGCGAGAGCCGGCCGCCGGGCGACGCCGAAGTGATCGACCTCGGCGGCCGCACGCTGATGCCGGGCCTGGTCGACCTGCACAGCCACATCCTCGGCGAATGCTTCCCCGTCGCCCACAAGATGCTGCCCTCGCTGATGGCGGCGAGCGCAGCGAACGTGATGCGCGGCATGGTGGCGCGCGGCTTCACCACCGTGCGCGATGCCGGCGGCGCCGACCACGGGCACAAGCGTGCGGTGGAACTCGGGCTGTTCCCGGGGCCGCGCCTGTTCGTGTCGGGCCGCGCCATCAGCCAGACCGGCGGCCACGGCGACTCGCGCGCGCAGGCCGACACGCGCGATCCGCCGCTGTGCTGCGCGCAGTTCCCCGGCATCGGCCGCATCGCCGACGGCGTGTCCGAGGTGCGCAAGGCGGTGCGCGACGAACTGCGCCTGGCGCCGACCAGATCAAGGTGATGGCGAGCGGCGGCGTCGGCTCCGTCACCGATCCCATCGAGTCGCTGCAGTATTCGATGGAGGAACTGCAGGCGATCGTCGACGAGGCGACGCGCGCCGGCAAGTACGTGATGGCGCACGCGATCACGGCCGAAAGCGTGCAGCGCTGCGTCGAAGCGGGGGTGCGCACCATCGAGCACGGCAACCTGATCGACGAGCGCACCGCCCGCCTGATGGCGCAGGCGGGCCGCTACCGGTGCCCACGCTGACCATCTACGACGTGATCAAGCGCAGCGGGCGCAGCCTCGGCTTCTCCGAGGCGAGCATGGCCAAGGTCGACGCCGTGTGGGCCGGCAACACGCGCTCGCTCGAACTCGCCGCGGCCGCGGGCGTGCCGATGGGCTTCGGCACCGACGTGGCGCGCTGCCCCGAATTCCAGTCCGAGGAGTTCGCGCTGCGCGGCGCGGTGCTGCCGGCGGCCGACGTGATCCGCAGCGCGACGACCATCGGCGCCGAGATCTTGCGGCTGCCGGGCAGGTTGGGTGTCATCGCGCCGGGCGCTTTCGCGGACCTGCTCGCGGTGGACGGCAACCCGCTCGAAGACCTGAAGCTGCTGGCGGGACAAGGCGAAAACCTGTCGCTCATCGTTGCCAACGGCACGGTGATGAAGAACCGGCTTTCCGCCTGAAGCCTGTGCTACTGTCCGCACAGTGGACAGTAGAAGGGGCGGCATGGCGCAGGAAGAAGAGAAATCCGCGGACGGCGGCGTCCGGGCGGTGGAAAGGGCGCTCGACGTGCTCTCCGCCTTCTCGGCGGAAGACGGCGAACTGCTGGTGGCCGAACTGGTCCGGCGCGTCGGCCTGAGCCGGCCCACGCTGTACCGCCTGCTGCACACGCTCGAGAAGAAGGGCTACGTGGTCGCGTCCGGTGAACCGCAGCGCTTCCGCCTCGGGCCGGCGGTGGCGCGGCTGTCGCATGTCTGGAGTTCCAGCCTCGACCTGACCGAGATCGCCCGGCCCGTGATGCTCGACGCCCGGGGGTACACGTCCGAGACCGTCGCCCTGTTCGTGCCGCGCGGCGACATGCGCCTGTGCGTGGCGGAGATGCAGAGCCCGCAGCCCCTCAGTTTCCGCCGCGGCGTGGGCTACAGCGAGAAGCTGGTGCGCGGCGCCAGCGGCCGCGCGATTCTGGCGTTCACCCCGTTGGCCGACGGGCAACTCGAAGCCTTCGCGGCCGGCACCGGCGTCGACCTGGAATGGGTGCGCGCGGAGATCGGCCTCACGCGCGAACGCGGCTATGCGCTGGGCCACAACGAGCTGATCCGGGGCGCCTACGCCGTGGCCGCGCCCTTCTTCGACCGGCAAGGCCATGTGGCCGGATCGCTCGGCGCCTTCGGGCCGGACGTGCGCCTGACCGAGCGCCGCGTCCACGAATTCGGCCAGCACCTGCGCACGCTGACCGCGCGATTGACGGAAGCCCCGGGCGGCGGTTCCGGCTCAGCTTGACCCCGTTTTCGCGAAGTCCATAGAATGGACACTTAATTCGCGATACGGACACCATGGCTGGCAACGAAATGATGAAGACGCTGGTGCGCACCGGCCCCGGCACGCCCACCGGCAACCTGCTGCGGCGCTACTGGGTGCCCATCCTCCTGAGCAGCGAGATCGCCGAACCCGATGGCCCGCAGGTTCGCGTGCAGATCCCGGGCGAGAAGCTGCTGGCCTTCCGCGATTCGGAAGGCCGCGCCGGCCTGATCAGCGAGTTCTGCTCGCACCGCGGCGTGTCGCTGTACTACGGGCGCAACGAGGAGAACGGCATCCGCTGCTCGTACCACGGGCTCAAGTTCGACATCCTCGGCAAGTGCGTCGACGTGCCGCAGGCCCCGCAGGTCTGCGAGAAGATGTCGATCAAGGGCTACCCCTGCGTCGAGCGCGCCGGCATGGTCTGGGCGTACATGGGGCCGAAGGACAAGCAGCCCGAACCGCCCGGCGTCGAATGGGCCAACCTGCCGGCCAGCCACGTGTTCGTTTCAAGCGACTGCAGGAGTGCAACTTCCTGCAGGCCATGGAAGGCGGCATCGACACCAGCCACGTGTCGTTCGTGCACAAGTTCGAGGTCGACGGCGACCCGTTCCACCAGGGGCACCAGGGGCCAACGAGTACATCAAGAAGGACGGCAACGTCACGTTCGAGATCGAGCGGCACGAAGGCGGGCTGACCTTGTTCGGCCGGCGCATGGGCGAGCCGGACTCGTACTACTGGCGTGTCACGCAGTTCATGTTCCCGTGGTTCACGCTGATCCCGCCCTTCGGCGACCACGCGCTGGGCGGCCACGTGTGGGTGCCGATCGACGACGAGCACTGCTGGGCGTGGAGCATCAACTTCCATCCGGGCAAGCCGCTGAGCGAGGACGAGTTGCGCCACCTGCAGGACGGCAAGGGCGTGCACTGCGAGTACGAGCCGGGCACCAACGTGCCGGGGGCAGCTTCCGCCCGAAGCAGAACAAGGACAACGACTACCTGATCGACCGCGTGGCGCAGAAGGAGCGGCGCTCGTTCAGCGGGGTGTTCGGCTTCGCCGCGCAGGACGCGTCGCTGCAGGAGAGCATGGGGCCCATCCAGACCACGACGCCGAGAAGCTGCTGCCCAGCGACCGCGCCATCGTGATGGCGCGCCGCATGCTGTACGAAGCCGGCGTCAATCTCGAACAGGGCATCGAGCCGCCCGCGCTGTCCGCCGCTTCGCAGGCCGTGCGCGCCGCCGGCGTGCTGCTGCCGCGCGAACAGAAGCCGCAGGAATGGGCGAAGGAGCACCTGCGCGACGCCACCACGCAACCGGTCTACACGTTGTGAGCGCGGCGCCGGGCACGCGGATGGCGGGCAAGGTGGCGCTGGTCACCGGCGGCGGCGCCGGCATCGGCGCGGCGACGGCCTCGCTGGTCTGCGCCGAAGGCGGCAGCGTGATGCTGGTGGACCGCGATGCGGCGGCGCTCGAGCGCACGGCGCGGTCGCTGCGCGAAGGCACGCCGTCCGCACGCGTGGACTTCGTGGCCGCCGACGTCACCGACGCCGAAGCGGCGCAAGCGGTGGTCCGGCGCTGCGGCGAAGCCTTCGGCCGCCTCGACGTGCTGGTGAACAACGCCGCGATGCGCAACTACGCCGCGCTGGCCGACGCGACGCCGCAGGAATGGCAGGCGGTCGTCGGCGTCAACATGCTGGGCAACGCCAACTACTGCCGCGCCGCCCTGCCGCTGCTGCGCGCCGCCGGCCGCGGATCGATCGTGAACGTCTCGTCCTGCTACGCCGTCACCGGCCGCAAGGGCATGGGCCTGTACGACGCCACCAAGGCGGCGATGCTGGCGATGACGCGCACGCTGGCCTTCGAGGAGAGCGGGCACGGCGTGCGCGTGAACGCCGTCTGCCCGGGCTCGACGCTGACCGACTTCCACGTGAACCGCACGACGGCGGCGGGCCGCAGCGTCGAGGAACTGAAGATGCAGCGGCAGGACACGTCGCTGCTCGGACGCTGGGCCGACCCCATGGAGATCGCCTACCCGATCCTGTGGCTCGCGTCCGACGAAGCCTCGTTCATCACCGGCACGACGCTGATGGTGGACGGCGGCCTGCACATCAAATAAGACCAGGAGACCAGACCATGAACACCATCCACCGACGCGCCGTCCTCGCGCTGGCGGCCGCCACCTTGTGCAGCGGCGCCTTCGCGCAGGCCCCGGAGTGGGCGCCGAGCAAGCCGGTGCGCATCATCGTCCCCATCGTCGGCAGCACCAACGACGTGCTGGCGCGGCTGGTGGCGCCCAAGCTGCAGGAGGCGATCGGCCAGCCGGTGATCGTGGAGAACAAGCCGGGCGCGGGCGGCAACATCGGCGCCGACATGGTGGCGAAGGCCGCGCCCGACGGCCACACGCTGCTGATCGGCTACAACGGGCCGATGGCGATCAACGTCACGCTGTTCGACAAGATGCCGTACGACCCGGTGAAGGACCTGGCGCCGATCACGCTGGCCGTGAAGACGCCCCAGTACCGGTGGTCAACGCCAACTCCGGCATCACGAGCGTGCAGGACCTGATCGCCAAGGCCAAGGCGTCGCCCGCCAAGTTCTCCTATGCATCGATCGCGGTCGGCAGCGCCTCGCACCTCACGATGGAAATGCTCAAGCTGGCGTCCAAGGTGCACATCACGCACATCCCCTACCGGCGGCGCGGGCCCGGCGGTGACGGACCTGCTCGCCGGCAACGTGCACGCCGCCTTCATGGTGCCGGGCAACGTGCAGCAGTTCGCCAAGGAGGGCAAGCTCAAGCTGCTGGCCTCCAGCGGCACCAAGCGGTTCGCCAGCACGCCCGAAGTGCCGACGCTGATCGAGCTGGGGTACAAGGATTTCGAGGCCACTTCGTGGATCGGCTTCCTCACCACGGCCGGCACGCCGCGGCCCATCATCGACCGCTACCACCGCGAGATCGTGAAGATCCTGAACTCGCCCGAGATCACCAGGCGGCTGCACGAGATGGAGTTCGAGGTGGTCGCCACCACGCCCGAGCAGTTCGGCAGCTGGATCAAGTCGGAGATCCCGCGCTGGGGCGAGGTGATCAAGGCGACCGGCGCGAAGGCGGACTAGGAACCTTGCCGCCGAAGTGCGCCGCGAGGTAGTCGCTGAACAGCGTCGCGCCCGCGCCGAGCCCGGCGTCGGGCCGTAGCAGCCCGAGCGGCTCGATCGGCATCGCCTCGCCCAGCCGCAGTTCCACCACCGGCCCGCATCCACCAGCGGACGCACCAGGTTCACCGGCAGCAGCGCCACCAGCCGGCACTGCAGGAGCAGCGCCGACATCATCGCGGGCGAGCGCGTCACGAGCGGATGCACCTTCGGCGCATGCGGAAAGCGCGGCAGCAGCGCGTCGAAGCGCTCGCGCGCCGCCAGCCCGCCGGCAGCAGCATCCGTGTTTCCTCGGCCAGCTGCGCCCAGCCGACGCGCCGTGCGCGCGCCAGCGGGTTGTCGCTGCGGCACACCACCGCCAGCCGGTCGTCGAGCAGGGGCTGGAAGTGCCAACCCTCGGGGATCACGGGAGGCTTGCGGCAGGCGACCGTCGACCTCGCCGCGCGCGATCGCGAGCAGCTGGTCTTCGCCTTCCGCTTCACGCAACTGCACCTGAACCTGCGGCGCTTGCGCGTTGAAGCGCAGCAGCGCCTGCACCAGCAAACCTTGCGTCGCCGCAGCCGATGCCAGCAGGCGGACCGTGCTTTCCCACGGCGATGGTGCAGCGCGATCACTTCGGCGCCTTCGGTGAGGCCATGCAGCAGCTGGCGCGCCACGGGCAACAGGGTGGCGCCGGCGGCCGTCGGGCGGACACCCCGCGCATGCCGGTGGAACAGTTGCGTTTCCAGCATGCGTTCGAGGTAGGCGAGCGTCTGCGTCACAGACGATTGCGTCATGCCGATCGCATCGGCCGTGCGCTGCACGCTGCCGAGTTCGGCGAGCTTCAGCAGCACCTGCACGTGCCGGAACTTGCCCCGGGCGAGCATGCGGCTGAGGACGACGGAGGAAGAGAGGTCCAAGGTATCGCAAAGTCTAATAGCGGCCGCGCCGAATTAATTGGGCAAGGCCGGCGCACGCGATCAAGATGCGGCGCAAGCCGTTCGCACGACGACCGGCGCCCCAGAGACAAGCCTTGAACACCCTCTTCCGTTTCGCCGCGGCCGCCACGCTCGCGCTGGCCGCCGGCACCACCCCGGCCCCGGCGCAGGACTGGCCCACCAAACCCGTCCGCATCATCGTCCCGGCGCCCGCCGCGGGCCCGTTCGACCGCATCATGCGTCCGCTCGCGCAGGAGATGTCGGTGGTGCTCAAGCAGCCGGTCGTCGTGGAGAACAGGCCCAGCGCGGGCAACATCGTCGGCACGCAGGCGGGCGCCACCGCCGCGCCCGACGGCTACACGCTCACCATGACCGGCATGCTGAACACCATCGCCGCGGGCATCTACGACAAGGTGCCGTTCGACATCGTCAACGACTTCGCGCACGTCGGCGTGATCGGCGGCGGCGCGCAATGGCTGGTGGTTCGCAGCGACGCCGGCATCGACAGCTTCCGGGAGCTGGTGGCGCAGGCGAAGCGCGAGCCGGGCAAGATCAACTACGCCAGTTCGGGCCCCGGCAGCACCGGTCACCTCGTGATGGAGCAACTGCAGCGCGCCACCGGCACGACGATGACGCACGTGGCCTACAAGGGCGGCGCGCCGGCGCTGCAGGACGTGCTGGCCGGCGTGGTGTCGGTGCTGGTGATCCCGCCCAACGCCGCGATGCCGCACGTCAAGGCCAACAAGCTCAAGGTGCTGGCGGTTTCGAGCGCCACCCGCATGGCGTCCGTGCCCGAGGTCCCGACCTTCGCGGAGCTGGGCTACAAGCAACTCACGGTAAGTTCCCCGGGTCGGCCTCTCGGCGCCGAAGGGCACGCCGCCGCAGGTGGTGCGCAGGATCCATGCCGCGCTGGAACAGGCGCTGGCCAACCCCACGCTCAACACACTCCTCATCGCCGACGGCATGGAGCCGATGAAGGCGACGCCGGAGCAGTACGGACAGCTCGTGAAGAGCGACACCGAGCGCTGGGGGCAGCTCACCCGCAGCCTGAACCTGAAGGCGAACTGAAGCCATGCCGTTCGCCGCATCCGGTTCCCGCAACATCTACTACGAACGCCACGGCGCCGGCCCGGCCGTGCTGTTCATCCACGGCGCCGGCTCCAACGCGGCGACGTGGTGGCAGCAGCTGCCTGCGTTCGGCGAACGGCACACCTGCATCACGATGGACGTGCGCTGCTTCGGGCGCTCGGTCGCACCGCTCGACGAGTTCGCGCTGCACCTGTTCGTGCAGGACGTGCTCGCGATCCTCGACCAGAAAAAAGATCGACCGCGCGGCGATCGTCGGCCAGTCGCTCGGCGGCATGATCGGCCTGCGGCTGGCATTGCGCCATCCCGCCCGCGTATCGGCCTTCGTCGGCTGCGACACCTCGCTGGCCATCGACCATCCGGTGCTGCTGGACATCATCGCGAAACGGCAACTCACCCACCGCGCCGTGACGATCGAGCAGCGCTCGCTGGGCCCTTGGTTCCTCGGAGCACGAGCCCGCCAAGGCGGCGCTCTACGCGCAGATCAACCACTTCAACCCGAGCGCGCACAGCCTCGCCGCGGCCGACTGGGGCAAGGCGCTGGCCGCCGCACTGGCGCCGGAGCACCTGCTGCCGAGGTCCGCGCTGGCCGACGTCCGCCGCCCCACGCTCCTGCTGGTGGGCAGCGAAGACCCGATCGTGCCGGCGGCCGTGATGCACGAGGCGGCGGACCTCATTCCGGAGAGCGAGGTCGTGGTGGTGCCGGACGCGGGCCACTCGACCTACTTCGAGAAGCCCGCCGCATTCAACCGGCTGGTGCTGGACTTCCTCGCGCGCCGGTCCCGCGATCAGTTCACGCAGTCGAACGAAGCCGCCGCATTGACGTCGCCGGCGCCCTTGTAGCGCGCCCACTTCGGGTGGTCGCACAGGGGCCGGGTGCGCCCGGGAACGCCGACCGTGTCCTTCGTCACCTGCGCCGCCGGCGGCACGCCCCGCTCGGCCCATTGCTCCAGCGCGGTGAGCGAGTCCCACGTCGCGTTGAACTGGCTGCTCACCGCGTGGCCGAAGCCCGGCACCTCGTAGTAGCGAACGAAGCTGTCCACCTGCGGCTGCCCGAAGTTGCGCACCAGGCGGTTGTAGTAGTCCGCCGTGGCGCGCGAGCTGACCAGCACGTCGTGCACGCCGTGCGCCAGCAGCAGCTTGCCGCCGCGGCCCATGAAGCCGCGCAGGTCCGCCGGCTGGTCGAGCATCTTGCTGAACTCGCCCCAGCGCGCCACCATGGCGGCCGATTGCGCCTGCGTCGGGTCGAACGTCAGCGGGTCGAACGCCTGGTCCCGCGTGATGATGTTCTTGAGCACCGGTCCAGTTGCTGGCTGATGTACGGCGTGGTGGGCAGCATCGGGTTGGCCGGCTGCGTGGCGTTCAGGTTGAGGAACACCACCGTCGGCTGCACCGGCGTGACGATCGTCGGGATGCCGAGGTCGGCGCCCCACACGTTGTAGCCCGGGTAGCCGGTCTCGCCGCTGCCGAGCGCGAAGCCGAACTTCACGGGCGCGTTCATCGCCTTGACCGCTTCGATCTGCGCGTCCGACAGGCAACTCTCGCCGGTGTCGGCGCCGCCCGGGCAGCGCAGCGGCGCGCCGTTCAGCATCGCGGTGGCCGGGTCGAAGCGCGCATTGCACGCGGCCTGGTTGCTGACGAGGCCGTCGGTGACGCCGTCGAGCGCGTCGCACGCCTGCAGGGCGGACGTCAACAGCGCCTGCCGCTTGCCGCCGCTCGGGTACGCGCCGGGCTTCGCCAGCGAGAGCGTGGCCTTCTGCCCGCCCAGCATCGCCGAAGCCTGGTTCCATGCGGGGTACCACGCGACCGCGCCGTTCCAGTCGTCGGGCCAGCGCTGGATGCTCTGGATCGCTTCGCGTCCGCCCGTGGAGCCGCCGGCGAAGTAGGCCTTCGCCGGTGCGTTGCCGTAGCGCGCCTTCACCAGGAACACCGACGCATCGCGTGTCTTCTTCAGGGCATCGCCGCCGAAGTTGCGCAGCGCTTCGTCGTTGAGTCCGAAGGATCCGTCGAGCGAGCCGCGCGGGCCGGCCTGGTGGCCGGAGTCGCTGGCGAAGACCGCGTAGCCACGCGCGAGCGGCAGCGGCTGGTCGGGCGAGCCGGCCGGCACATTGCCCGCCACGTTGGGGATGGAGCCGTCGAAGCCGCCGCCGCCGTACATGAGCACCTTGGTGTTCCAGCTGGTGGGCATCGCGATACGCAGCATGATCTTCGGCGCCGAAGCGTCGACCGGCGAGATGCTGGCGTTGACCAGGCAATGCTCCGGCACCGCGCCGGCCGCGGGCATGACGACCGCGGAGGTCACGGTGCCGCCGGAGGTCGGCAGCCCGATGGCCGACGCGGGAATGGCCATGCCGGCCAGCGCCGCGCAGGCCATCGGTTCGGCCGCATCGGCGCTGCCGCCGCCGCCGCATCCCGCGAGCGCCATCGCCGCCAGCAGGCCCAGTTGCGCTCGCGCGCCCATCTTGAAGTTCGCAGGGTTCATGTCGTCTCCGTCGTGGTTGATTGGGACTGGCCGGCGAGGCCGGCCTTGGAAAGTTCCAGCCGGTATTGCTCCCAGCCGGAACCGGGCACCACCTCGCCCTTGCGCGCGGCGACCTCGCCCAGCCGGCGCTGCACCGCGAGCGCGGCGTCTTCGCCTTCCTCGATGAAGACGCCGCGCGTCATGGTCACGTGCGCCGCTTCGAAGCTGCCGGCGCCCGCCAGCAGGATCATTCGCGTCGGCGCGTCGTCGCCGACCAGCGCGAGCAGGCCGGGGCTCACCTTTTCCGGCGCCAGGCCCGCCAGCGCTTCCGGCGGCAGCACGCCCGCGGTCATGCCGGTGGCCGCGCTGGGCGCAAGGCAGTTCACGCGGATGTCGTGGCGGGCGCCTTCCAGCGCCAGCGTCTGCATCAGGCCGACCAGCGCCATCTTGGCCGCGCCGTAGTTGGCCCGGCCGAAGTTGCCGTACAGGCCCGACGACGAGGTGGTCAGCACGATCCGTCCGTGCTTCTGCGAACGCATCGGTTCCCGTGCGGCTTTCGTGCAGTTGACCGCGCCCATCACGTGCACTTCGAACACCGCGCGGAAGTCGTCCAGCGTCATCTTGGGGAACGAGCGGTCGCGCAGGATCCCGGCGTTGTTCACGAGGATGTCGAGCCGCCCCCAGCGTTCGACTGCATGGGCGACCAGCGCCTCCATCGCGGCCGCGTCCGTCACGCTGCCGCCGTCGACGATCGCCTCGCCGCCACGGCGGCGGATCTCCTCCGCTACCTGCGCCACGGGCGATCCCTCGCGGTCGCCGCCCGGTCGTTGAGCACCAGGCGCGCGCCGTGCCGCGCCAGCTCCAATGCATGCGCGCGGCCCAATCCGCCTCCCGCGCCGGTGACCACGGCCACGCGGCCCTGCAACTGCTCCATCATGTCTTCCTTCCTTTCAAGTCCAGCATCGCGCGCGCCTCGTCGGGCGTGGCGATCTCCAGCGAGAGTTCTTCGAGGATCCGGCGGATCTTCAGCACCTGCTCGGCGCACGATTTGGCGAGCTGTCCCTTGCCCGGTAGAGGCTGTCCTCGAGGCCCACGCGCACGTTGCCGCCGAGCACCGCGCCCATCGTCAGCAGCGGCATCTGGTGGCGCCCGGCGCCGAGCACGGAGAAGCGGTAGCCGTCGCCGAACAGCCGGTCGGCGGTGTTCTTCATGAACATCAGGTTCTCGGCGTCGGGGCCGATGCCGCCGAGGATGCCGAAGATGCCCCGGATGAAGAGCGGCCCCTGCACCAGGCCCTCGTCGCGGAAGTGCGCCAGCGTGTAGAGGTGGCCGACGTCGTAGCACTCGAACTCGAAGCGCGTGCCGCAGTCGTCGCCCAGCACCTTCAGGATGTGGCGGATGTCGCGGAAGGTGTTGCGGAAGATCAGGTCTTCCATGCCCTCGATGTACGGCTTCTCCCAGTCGTAGCGCCACTGCTGGATCTTCCGGGCCGCCGGGTGGATGGAGAAGTTCATCGAGCCCATGTTCAGCGAACACATCTCCGGCTTCAGCTGCAGCGGATAGGCGAGGCGCTCTTCCATCGTCATGCGCGTGCTGCCGCCGGTGGTGATGTTGATGACGGCGTCGGTGGCTTCGCGAATGCGCGGCACGAACGCGTCGAACACCCTCGGATCGGCCGTCGGGCGGCCGTCGCCGGGGTCGCGCGCATGCAGGTGCAGGATGGCGGCGCCGGCGTTCGCCGCTTCGATCGCCTGCCGGGCGATGTCGCCCGGCGACAGCGGCAGGTACGGCGACATCGTTGGCGTGTGCACCGAGCCCGTGACGGCGCACGAGATGATGACCTTGTCCCGGGGTCTTGCCATGGTGTTCCTCGCGGCCTCAGACGGCCAGCCAGTCCGCCAGCAGGCGGTCGTCCGACGCGAGCTGCTGGGGCGTTCCCTCGAAGACGATCTGGCCGTGCCCCATCACGCACACGCGCGTGGAAACCTTCAGCGCGATCGCCAGCTTCTGTTCGACCAGCACGACCGCCACGCCGCGGCGGTGCATCTCGCGGATGCACTCGGCCACGGCGGCGACGATCCCGGGCGCCAGCCCTTCGGTCGGTTCGTCGACCAGATCACTTGCGGGTTGCCGAGCAACGACCGGCAGATGGTCAGCATCTGCTGCTCTCCGCCCGAGAGGCTGCCCGCCTTGGTGTTGCGCCGCTCCTTCAGCCGCGGGAAGTGGGCGAACATGTCGTCCATCGTCCAGCGGGTGGCGCCGGCCGCGGGCGGCTGCTCGCCCATGCGCAGGTTCTCGTCCACCGTGAGGTTGGCGAACACCTCGCGCTCCTCGGGCACGTAGGCGACGCCGGCGCGGCAGATCGCGTAGGGCCGCGTGCCCGTGATGTCGCGCTCGCCGAGGCGGATCTGCCCGCCGGTGGGCGGCACCAGGCCATGATCGCCTTCAGCGTGGTCGAGCGTCCCGAGCCGTTGCGCCCCAGCAGGCTCACCACCTCGTTGCGGCCGACGCCGAAGCTCACGCCGTGCAGGATGTGGCTCTTGCCGTAGTGCGCGTGCACGTCGTGCAGCGACAGCAGCGGTGCTTCGGCGTTCATGCGGCCACCTCTTCGCCCGGTACGCTTCCTTGACGGCGGCGTTGGCGCGGATCTCCTGCGGCGTGCCGGTGGCGATGACCGGCCGTACACCAGCACGCTGATGCGGTCGCTCAACGCGAACACGACCTGCATGTCGTGTTCCACGATCAGCAGCGCGCGGCCTTGCGTCACGGTGCGGATCAGGTCCGAGGTGTACGCGGTCTCCTCGTTGGACATGCCCGCCATGGGCTCGTCGAGCAGGATGGCCTTGGGGTCGGAGGCGAGCGTCATCGCGATTTCGAGCGAGCGCTGCTCCGAGTACGACATCTCGCCGGCGACGGCTTCGGCCCGTGCCTGCAACCGCACCTGCTCCAGCAGGCGCTCGGTCTCCTCGCGGATGCGCGCATCGCGCCCAATCCGTTTCCACAGGTTGTATTGCAGGCCATGCGGGCGCATCACGGCGAGGCGCAGGTTCTCGAAGACGGTCAGGCGCGGGAAGATGTTGGTGATCTGGAACGAGCGCGAGAGCCCGCGCCGGTTGATCGCCTGCGGCGTCATGCCGTCGATGCGGTCGCCGTCGAAGACGATCTCGCCCGCGGTGGGAGGCAGGTTGCCGGAGACGAGGTGGAACACGGTGGACTTGCCGGCGCCGTTGGGGCCGATCAGCGCGTGCCGCTCGTCCGGGCGCAGGTCCAGTCCACGCCGCGGATGATCTCGGTGTCGCCGAACGACTTGCGCAAGCCACGCAGCCGGAGGATGGCGTCGCTCATGCCGCGCCCCCGCCATCCGCCGGACACCGACGACGACACCCGCGCCCACGCCCAGCAGCAGGGCCGGCACCAGCCGTGGTGAAAGCCGCCGGCGGCCGCGCGCCCGAACAAGGGGATCGGCGGCCACGCCGCGCCGCCGCCCGCCAGCAACGCGCGATAGTCCGTCGAGAACATGCGCTGCAGCAGTTCCACCGTGAACGCCGTTCCCGCCGCGAGCAGCGCCGCGGCCAGCGCGCACGCAAGCAGCACCGGCACCACCCTCGCCCAGCCCATGCGCTTGCGCAGGCGCGACGCTCCCAGAACAGGCCGGCCAGGCCATCGGGCATGAACATCATCACCAGCACGAACAGGATGCCCCGGTACAGCAGCCAGGACCGCGTGAGGTCCGACACCGCGTAGCCGAAGAACGTCATCAGCGAAGCGCCCAGCGCCGGCCCGAAGAACACCTTGACGCCGCCGATGTAGGTGTTGAGCACGACCGCCGCCGACAGGTGCGCGTCGAGCAGCACGTAGTTGGCCGCTTCGTTGTTGATCACCTGCAGCCCGCCGGCAATGCCCGAGAACATCGCGGAGATGGCGAACACCAGCACGCTGAGGCCGTGCACGTCGTAGCCCGAGGAAGCGCAGGCGATGGCCGTTCTCGCGCAGGCCGAGGGCAAGGCGGCCCACCGGCGTGAAGGTGTAGAAGTACAGCAGCGCCGGGGAGCCCAGCACCCACGCGAGCGTGAGGTAGTACACCTGCGTGCTGGAGCCGAAGGTGAGGCCCGGGAAGGGCTGGCGCATGCTCGACACGCCCGCCTCGCCGCCGAACCAGCCCTTGAGGTGCGGCGCCAGCGCGTGCAGCAGTTCGGCGATGGCCAGCGTGATCATCGCGAAGTAGGTGCCGGTGCGCTGCGTGGCGAACCAGCCGGCGATGGCGCCGACCACCGTGCCGCCGAGCGCGCCGGCCAGCGGCAGCAACGGCGTCGGCAGCAGGCCGGTGCCGCCGAGGGCGTTCATCGCATGCACCGTCGCGAAGGCGCCGACGCCGAAGTACGCGGCATGGCCGAAGGACAGCATGCCGGCCTGTCCGCACAGCACGTTGTAGGCGCTGGCGAACAGCGCGGCGATCAGCATCTGGATGGCGGCGTTGACGAGCCCCTGCGACAGCAGGAAGGGCACGCCCGCCAGCAGCGCCACGCCGATGGCGACGCCGATGAGGGTGGAGCGGGACTGCATCGGCTCAGGCCTTCTCGCCGAGCAGCCCGCCCGGACGCACCAGCAGGACCAGCAGCATCAGCGCGAACGGGATGGTTGCGGCCAGGCTGGACACCTTCAGCGTCAGCAGTCCGCCCACGCCCTGCGCCCACGCCTTGGCGCCGACGAAGCCCAGCGCGTCGGCCAGCGTGGCGTCCACGGCCACGGCGAGCGAGGTGATCACGCCGATCAGCAGCGAAGCCAGCATCGCGCCTTCGAGCGAGCCGAGCCCGCCGACCACGACGACGACGAACACCATCACGCCGAGTTCCAGCGCCATGTTGGGGTTGGTCGTGTAGAACGCGCCCGCCACGGCGCCGGCCAGCCCCGCCAGCGCGGCGCCGACGCCGAACACGCCCATGAACACCAGCGGCACGTTGTGGCCCAGCGCCTCCGCCATGCGCGGCCGGTAGATCGCGGAGCGCACGACGATGCCGACGCGGGTGCGCGTGAGGAGCAGGTAGATGGCGACGAACATCGCCGCCGCCACCGCGCCCATCAGCAGGCGGTACACCGGGTAGTTGGCGCCACCGATGGTGAAAGCGGCGAAGTCGAGCGACTTCGGGATGCGGTAGTTGACCGGGAAGTTGCCGAAGAACAGCTTGACCAGCTCCGCGATGATGAAGGACAGGCCGAAGGTGAGCAGCAGTTCGTGCGCATGGCCGTGGTGGTGCACGCGGCGCAGGAAGAAGCGCTCGACGACCGTGCCCACGAAGCCGACCAGCAGGGGCGACAGCACCAGCGCGCCCCAGAAGCCGAGCACGTCCTGCAGCGCGTACGCGAAGTACGCGCCCAGCATGTAGAAGGATGCGTGGGCGAAATTGAGCACGCCCATCATCCCGAAGATGAGCGTGAGGCCGGCGGACACCATGAACAGCAGCAGGCCGTAGATGAGTCCGTTCAGCAGGGAAACGATGAAGGTGTCCATGGACGTGGCGGTGCGCGGGCCGGCGCGGACGCCGGCCCCGGGAGACGTGGATCAGGAGGGGCGCTGCATCTTGCAGCTGGCCTGCACGGGCGTGGACGCTTCGGCCGCCGTGAACAGCTGCACCGGCTTGAAGCCCATGTCGGTGTCGTCGGCCTTGTACTTCGCGTCCTTCGCGATGGTCGACACCACCAGCGGCAGCTGCGCCTGGTGGTCGGCGGCGCGCATGGTCATCTCGCCGACGGGCGTCATGACCTTGGCGGTCTCCATCGCCTTGGCGAGCGCATTCACGTTCAGCTTGCCGCCTTCGGGTTTCACGCGCTTGAGCGCGTCGGCCACGGCCATCATGCCGAACACCGTCTGCGGCTCGATGAAGGTCGGCACGTGGCCCATCTTCGCCTTGAAGTCCGCCACGAAGCGCTCGCCCGCCGCGCCCCCGGCCTCGGGGTTGAAGGCGTGGACGATGAAGTGGCCCAGCGTCGTTTCGCCGCCGTTGGCGACGTTGCCGGGCTGGTCGAGGAAGACGGTGCCGAAGCGCGCCTTGAGCCCCGCCGCCTTGGTGGCCTTCATCAGCAACAGCAGGTCGTTGGACCAGTTGCCCGTCATCACGGTGTCGGCCTTGGCAGCGGCGATCTTGGCGACGTAGGGCGCGAAGTCCTGGATCTTGTTGACGTCGTGCAGGGTCTTCTCGACTACCTGGTAGCCGCCGAGGCCGGCGCTGTCGACGACGGCCTGCTCCATGTCCCGCCCCACGAGTAGTTCTGGTTGATCGCGTAGACGCGCGACCCCGGGGCGTTGGCCTTCTTCATGGCCAGCACCAGCGCCTTGGCGCGCACCTGCGCGTTGCCGGCGTAGCGGAAGTGGTGGAAGTGGCACTTCTCGCCGGTGAGCTCCAGCGCCTCGGCGCCGACGTTCACGTAGATCAGCTCCTTGCCCGGATTGCGCAGGTTGTGCTTGCGCACGTCTTCGGTGATCTGGCCGCCCACGGCGGAGGAGGCGCCCCGGACGACCACGTGCACGCCGTCGGCGATGGCGGCCTTGAGCTTGTCGGCCGCGCCCGTCGGGCCGCCCCGGTTGTCGTACTCCAGCAGCTGCACCGGCTCGCCGTTCCAGCCGCCCTCGGCGTTGATGCGGTCGATGCCATAGCGCACGCCGGCGCGGAACATCAGGCCGGACGAGGCCTGCGGGCCGGACAGGGTTTCGAGCAGGCCGATCTTGACCGGGTCGGCGAGGGCCGTGCCGCCGGCGAGGCAGGTGGCGGCGGCGAGAGCCGCCAGGCGGAAGAGTTGCTTGCGTTTCATCGGACTGGTCTCCTTGCGTGGTTGTCAGAGGTACTCGAGGTTGGCGTCGACGCTGATCGCCTGGCCGCTCACGTTGCGCGCGGCCGGGGAACACAGGAACAGGCTCATCGCGGCGACGTCGTCGGCGGTGACCATGCGGCGCAGCGAGGTCTTGCGCACGTACTCGCCGCGCATGGCGTCGGCGCTCACGCCGGCCGCCGCGGCGCGCGCGGCGATCACGGCGTTCATGCGCGGCCCTTCGACGGTCCCCGGCAGGATCGCGTTGACGCGCACGCCCTGCGGGCCGAGTTCGATCGCCAGCGACTTCATCATTCCGACCAGCGCCCACTTGGTGGCCGCATACGGCGTGCGGAAGGCGTAGCCGAGGCGCCCGGCGACCGAGCTCATGACGAGCATCGACGCCCCCGCTTCCGATTGCCGCAGCATCGGCACGGCGCGGCGCGCGAACAGGAACTGGCTGTTGAGGTTGACGTCCACCGTGCGCTCCCACTGCGCCGCATCGATGGACTCGATGCCCGCCGTGGGCCCGGCGATGCCGGCGTTGTTGACCAGCACGTCGAGGCCGCCGAGCGTGCCGCGCACGTCGTCGAACACCAGGTCGACGTCTTGCGGGTTGGACGCATCGGCCACGCTGCTGGTGATCGCGGGCGCGTCGGCGGCGAGGCGGTCGAGCGTGCTGCGGTCGATGTCGCAGACGTGGACGCGGGCGCCCGCGTCGCAGAAGGCGCGGGCGACCGCGGCGCCGATGCCGCTGCCGCCCGCCGTCACGAGGACCCTGAGGCCGGGCGCGGGCCGAAGGGAGTCGAGTACTGTCATTCAGGTCTTTCGTCGGTCGGGGCCGCACCGCGGCGCCGGAGCCCGTACTCTGGAAGACCACGCCCGCGCTTTGAATGTGCGCGGGCCACATCGGGCGGCCGCCGCGCATGTGGTGCGTTGACTGGGGGTAACCCTAGGGCGCGGTGCGGCACACTGGCGCTCCCCAACGGAGGAACCGCCACGTGCCAGCCAGCCCACCGCGCGAAGCGATCGCCCGCGACCTGGTGACCCTGCTGCACCGGGGGCGCGCCGGCGGAGGAGTTCTCGGCCCGACTCGACGCCATCGAAGGCCTGCCCGAAGACCTCGACAAGTCGAGCCTGATGGAGCTGGTGCGCATGGCCATGGCCGTGCGCAACCGGCTCGAGGTCTGGCAGCAGCGCGAAAGCGGGCTGCTCACCGTGATCGAATCGGCGCGCGACCTGTCGGCGCGCCTGCACCTCGACGAACTGCTGCGCACGCTGACCACGCGGGCGCGCAACCTGCTCGGTTCGCACGTCGCCGGATCTCCACCTTCGACACGCAGGTGGCGGAATTCCACGTGCTCGCGACCGACGGCGCCGTGGCCCGCCGCACCGGCACGATGGTGGCCGGCCGCAACCGCGGCATCGTCAGCGTGGTGATGGAAACGCGGCTGCCGTTCTCCACCCCCGACTACCTGCACGACACGCGCTTCGCGCACGATGCCGAGCTCGACAAGACTTTCCGCGAGGAAGGCATCGTGGCCGTGGTCGGCGTGCCCCTGCTGTGGGAGGGCGACGTGATCGGGCTGCTGTTCGTGGCCGACCGCTACCACCGCACGCACACGGCGCAGAACATCTCCATCCTCTCCACGCTGGCGACGCACGCGGCCGTGGCGATCAAGAACGCGATGGCGTTCCAGCAGGCCGAAGACGCGCTGCAGAGCGCGGAACGCGCCCGCGCCGAACTCGAACGGCATGCGCGGCAGGTGCAGGGCGCGGCGGAAGCGCATGCGCAGATGACATCGCTGCTGGCACGCGGCGCCTCGCTCGCGGCCTTGTGCGAATCGGTCGCGGGCCATCTCGGCGGCGCGCTGCTGGTGCTGGACGAAGCCGCGCAGGTGATCGGCCGGGGGATCGCGCCAGACTATCCGGCCCGCGCCGTCGAGCGCTACTCGCCGCTGGCCGAAACCAGCAGCGCCCTCACCCGGCGCTGCGGCAAAGCCGGCAGGTCGGGCGCTCCGTGCTCGCGTACGAAGAAGACGGCGAGTGGTGCCGCGCCATCGCCGTGATCGGCGGCGACGACGTGCTGGGGGCGGTGCTGCTGTTCGGCCGCGGCGAGCTCGGCGAGACGGCGGTGCGCACCTTCGAACGGAGCGCCACCGTCATCGCCATCGTGCTGCTGTCGCGCGAGCGCATGGAAGCCAACCGCACCCGCGACATGGCGTCGCTGCTGCGCGGCTGGTCTCACCGCGCCAGGACGACCTGCCGCTGCTGCGCGAGCGCGCGCTCGCCTTCGGCCTCGACCTCGCGCAGCCGCACTCGCTGCTCGTGGTCGACATGGCGGACTCCAACGCGTCCTCCGCCGCGCGCCGGCTGCGCGCGTCCAATGCGCTGGCCGGCGCCGTGTTCGACGAGGTCGACGGCAGGCTCGTGCTGCTGACGGCGACCACGCGGGCGGCGGAACACCGCCGGGCGATCGTGGAGGTGGCCGGACAGGACCTGGGCGCGGCGTTCCGCGGCGTCGTCTCGCGCCCGCTGGCGGCGCCGGCGGAGATCCCCGCGGCCTACACGACGCTGCGGCGCGCCCTGCCCGTGCTGGAACGCATCGGCATCGCTTCGCAGGTGCTGCCGCAGAACGAGATGGCGCTGTACGCCACGCTGTTCGAAACGCACGACCGGGACAGCCTGGCGGCTTTCCCGGCGTCGACCGTCGGTGCGCTGGTGGCGTACGACGAGAAGCGCGGCACCGAGCTCGCGCAGACGCTGCTGGGTTATTTCGATTGCAACCAGAACGCCAAGCTGGCCGCGCAGCGCCCGGGCATCCACGTCAACACGATGCGCCAGCGCCTCGCTACCACCGAGGACCTCCTCGGCCACTGGGGCAGCGCCACGCGCGCGATGGAGATCCAGATCGCGCTGCGGCTCTGGAGCCCGGGCGATGCGGAATTGCGGCGGAAAGTGGCGGCGCAGGCCGCGCCGGGCTGAGAAGCGCGATTCCGTCACGTTCGGCGGAGCAGTCCCTGTGCGAGACTTTCGCATCCGACGACAGCAAGGCCACCGATGGGATTGACGAAGCACTTCATGGAATTCGAGGAAGAGCGCGAAGCCGTGCGCTCCGCGCTGCAGGAACTGCTCGACATCGGCCGTATCGGCTACCCCTCGACCGTGAAGGTCGCGGAACGCGTGGTGGCCGACGGCAACCTCGACGGCCTCTCCCCGTGGAGAAGGAAGTCTTCGCGCGCTTCATCGCGCCCAAGCTGCGGCTGGCGTGCGAAACGTGCCTCACGGAGTTTCCGGTGGCTTGCTACCCGGAGGTGATCGCCAGCCCGGACTACGAAGGCAAGGTGCTCTGCGACGGTTGCCCGGCGCCCCGGTAGGCGGCGTCGCGCGGCATCCGCATCCAGTGCCGCTCCAGCGAGAAGCGCAGGAAGTAGCGCGCTTCGCCGTCGATGCTGGCGTCGGCCACCACGTCGCCGCCGATGCGGCGGTAGATCGGCAACGGCCGGTGCGCGGTCGAGGCGTAGGCGACGCGCAGGCCCCGGCGGTGCAGGTCGCGGAACACGCCCTCGAACAGGCGCAGCCGCGCGGCCGGGGCGCGGTCGTCTCCTGCCGCGAAGAACGTGACGAACTCGCAGGCGCCGGCCGCTGCTTCGGCCGCCGGCACGGCGAACCCGAAAGCGGCCGACTGCAACTGGCGCATCGCCGTTGACGCCGATCGCCGCGGCGATGGCGCCCCGGCCATCGCGCTGGATGTAGACGCGCTGCTCCGCATAGGGCACGCGCGTGGACAGCCGCTCGCGTTGCTCGTCCCACTGCCACAGGTGCGGATCAACCGGTTGCCGGTGACGCGCGCGAAGGCGGCGTAGAAGGCGCGTTCGTATTCGGAACGCGCCGCTTCGTCGCCCGCGTCCAGATCTCCAGCGGCGGCAGCGGCGCGCTCATCGCGGCTCCAGCATGAGGTGGATCTCGCGATCCGGCACCGGGGTGATCTGCGCCTGCATGCCCACCGGTCCGGGATCGGCCAGCGTGAACCGGTAGCGCTGGGCGATGCGCACCAGCACCACCGCCATCTCGGTCAGCGAAAAGTGGTTGCCCACGCACAGGTGGCGCCCGGTGGCGAACGGCAGGTAGGCCTGGCGCGGCCAGTCGCCGGCGAATCGCTCGGGCCGGAAAGCCTCCGGCTGCGGCCACCACCGCGCATCGCGGTGGATGCCCAGCACCGAGAGCATCAGCACGGTGCCGCGGGGCACGGTGAAGCCGCCCAGTACGTCGTCTTCCACGCACTCGCGGGCCAGCGAGTAGACGGGCGGGTAGAGCCGCAGCGTCTCCTGCACCACCTGCGACGTGTACGGCAGCTTCTCGAGGTCTTCCCAGCCGGGCGGCCGGCCGGCCAGCACGGTGTCGATCTCCGCGATGAGCTTTGCCATGGCTTCGGGGTGGCGCGCCAGCAGGAACATGGCCCACGTCAGCGCCGTCGCGGTGGTCTCGAAGCCCGCCGTGAACAGCGTCTTGGTCTCGTCCAGATCTCCTCGGTCGGACAGCGCGTCGCCGGTTTCGGGATCCTTCACGCGCAGCAGCGATTCGAGGATGTCGTCGCGCGGCTCGGGTTGCGCGCGCCGTGCCCGGATGATGGGGCGCAGGTAGCCGTCGAGCACCTCGCGGGTCCGCGCGAGGCTGCGGTTCAGCGGCGTCGGCACCCGGGCGGGAAACGCACGATGGACGTGTTGCGCCGCCGCAGCAGCCGCAGCCCGTCGCGCACCGCCTTGGCGAAGCGCGCCGCGTTGGACCAGCCCACCTCCACCGACAACAGGGCGTGGCCGATGACCGACAGCGCCAGCTGCTGCATCTCTCCCGCCAGTTCGATGGGCCGGCCCGCGCCGTGCGCTGCGTCCCACTTGGCGAAGATCCGGTCGCAGGCCGCGTTGCCCACGGCCACCGTGGCGCAGCGTTTCGCGCCGGAAGGCCGGCTGCACCTGCCGGCGGCGCTTGAGCCACGGCTCGCCGTCGGTGGACAGCAGGCCCCGGCCGACGATCGGGTTCTCGTAGTGATAGCTGCGCGGATAGCGGCGGTGCCGCACCACCATCACCTCGTTGACGTGCCCGGGATCGGCGACGGCCGCGAACGGCTTGTTCAGCACGCGGAATCCGGCGATGCCGCCCGGCGCGCGGCCGCCTGGGCCGGGAACAGGTGCGGCGCCGCCGCGAAGGACGCGGCGCTGCCCAGCAACCAGTGTTCCGGCGAACGCGGCAACTTGCGCGGCGGGGTGTCTTGCATCAGGCGTTCTCCTTCATGAGCCGCGTGGTTTCCTCGATGAAGGCGTCGTCGAGCCCGCTGGCCGACTGCAGCAGCCCGCCGAACGCATGCGCGAACCGTGCCAGCGCGGCGCCGTCGATCACGGCGTGGTCGGCCCCGGCCGAGATGCAGGCCACCTTGCGCACCTGCGGCCTGCCCTCGGCGTCGAGCACCACCCGGTCGACGATGCTGCCCATGGCCACCGTCAGGGTGTAGATGTTCGGCGCCACGACGTGCAGCAGGTTCTGCGACGCGGGGTTCTGCAGGCTGGTCAGGCCGATGTTCCCGTAGTAGCGGCGCAGCAGGAACGGGTCGCGCCCCATGCGCCAGCCGACGAACCGGCGCAGTGGCGCCGGCAGCCGCATCCGTGCGTGGCGGCGCTTCACGATGTCGGTGGCGCTCTGGTCGTCGCGCACGCCGTGGCGCAGCTCCCAGTTGACCTGCGCAAGGCTCTTGGATTGCGCCTCGCGCACCGTGTACACCGCCGGCAGCCGCACCCCGTTGGCGAAGCGCTTGTCGATGGCGGTGGCGACGTCGACGTCCTCGAACGTCACCAGCCGGTTGCCGCGCCGGTACGTCAGCACGCCCGGGTTGTCGCTGGCGGCGCGCGCCAGGCAATGCAGCACGAAGGCGTGGAACGACACGGCGCAGCGCAGGCGGCGCTGGGCATCGCGGATGGCGGCGAGCGCATCGGTGACGTCGGCTTCACCGAAGCCCCAGGACGTGAAGGGCCGGTGCTGGCGCAGCACGCCTTCGACCAGGTTGCGCAGTTGCGGCCAGGCCTCCTCGCGGTAGCGGACGGTTTCCCTCACCCGCGCTCCCGCCGGCGGACGCGGCCGCCGTGGCGCCGCGCGTGGTGGCTATGGATCGTGTTCATGCGTCCCCGGCGCGACGTTCGCGGGCGCTTCGGCGCCAGCCCGTCAGCCGCTCCTCTTCAGGACAAATCTTAGCTCAGCGGATGAGCCAGCCGACCGCGGCGCCCGACCCGCCTCAGCCCCGCCGCGGCCGCAGCGGATAGGCCGGGTCGGTGTACCCCGGCGTCGACGGATGACCCCGCGGCACCAGCGAATCGACCAGCGCCTCGTCCTCGTCGGTCCACGTGTAGTCGATCGCGGGCAGGTACGACTGCCACTGCGCCAGCGTGCGCGGGCCGGCGATGATCGAACTCACCGCGCTGTTCGCCAGCACCCGGCGCTGGCGAACACCGGCAGCGTCGTGCCTTTCGCTTCCGCGTGCGCCTTGAGCTTCTGCGCGATCTCCAGCGATTCGGCGCGGAACTCGGTTTCGCTGATGCGCTTGTCGCCGCGGCCCGCACGCGTTCCCTCGGGCGGCTGCTGCCCGGGCGCGTACTTGCCGGTGAGCACGCCGCGCGCGAGCGGGCTGTACGGCGTCACGCCGATACCGTGGTGCGCGCAGGCCGGCAGGATCTCCACTTCCGGCATGCGATTGAGCAGGTTGTAGTACGGCTGGCAGACCACCGGCCCGGGCATGCCGATCTGGCGCGCCATGTGCACGGCCTCGGCGATGCGCCAGCCGCGGAAGTTCGACAGGCCCCAGTACCGGATCTTGCCGTCGCGCAACAGCGTGTCGAGGGCGCGCAGCGGTTCTTCGAGGTCCATGCCCTCGGCGTCGCGGTGCATGTAGAGGATGTCGACGCGGTCGGTCTGCAGCCGCTGCAGGCTCTCCTCGACCTCGCGCAGCATCCAGCTGCGCGAGTAGCCGGTGGCGTTCGGCCCGCCCGCCATGCGGTTGCCCAGCTTGGTGGCGAGCACCCAGTCGTCGCGCTGGCCGCGCAGGATCTCGCCGACCATCTGCTCCGAAGCGCCCTTGGTGTAAACGTCGGCGGTGTCGAGGTAGTTCACCCCGTTTTCGCGGGCGTCGGCGACGATCGCGCGCGCCTCGTCCAGCGGCGTCTGGTCGCCGAACATCATGGTGCCGAGGCAGAGGGTGGAAACCTGCAGGTGGCTTTTGCCGAGGGGGCGGTAGTGCATGGGGGTCGCTCGGTGGAAGGAGAAGGGGATGCTACTCGCCGGAGGCGGCACCGCAAGGACCACTGGCCCGTTCCCCACCGCCCCGATATGATCTACCGCGCCGCGGCTGATTCACGCCGCGCACCACCGAAAGAATTTCATGTCCCTCGAAGCGATCCAGGCGTTCCGTTCGGCAGTGGCGACGGAGCCCGCGTTGCAGCAGGTCTGCGCCAGCGGCAATGTGCAGGCGGTGGTCGATGCGGCCGCGGCACGCGGCTATGCGTTCTCGGCCGGCGAGCTCGCCACAGCGCTGCGCGACGCCGAGCTGAGCGACAGCGAGCTCGAGATGGTGGCCGGCGGCTCGTCGGATGGGGGCAAGAAGGACACGACGCTGACCTGAGGCTGCCCGGCCCCAACAGGTCAGGCTCACGCCTCGATTGCGAGGAGCCGGCGTTCGACCAGCCACTCGCGTGCGAACGCAACCGCCTCGCGCAGCAGTTCGGGCTGGCCGGCGTAGTAATGGTTCGCGCCCCGGATGACGTGGAACGTCTTGTCGGGGGATCCCGCTGCTTCGAACATCATGCGCGGATGCGGCTGCGGCACGCCGTCGTCCGCGCTGTTCTCGATCACCGGGAGCGGCGCCCGGATCGACCGCACGGCTTCCGGCCATTGCCGCAGGAGTCGTCGACCGACCACTGCGACATCCACGAACGCAACGTGGTGAACCCGGCGAGCCCGACGGGCCCGGAGTTCACCGTCTCGGGGTTGCCCATGTAGCACCAGCGCGGCCGGCGGTCGTTCGGGTCGAGGGCCGGGTCCAGAAGCGCGGGTCGGCCAGCGTGCGATGCACCACGAAGCCGCGCTCCAGCTCGCCGGATTGCAGCGACCTCAGCTCCGCCAGCGTCGCCTTGACCCACTCCGTGATCCGCCGCATGCGGTCCATCTGCGCCGCCCGGTAGCGGCGGACATACTCCGGCGCGTAAGGCGGCTGGTTCGGGTTGCGCGGATCGTAGAGGTCCAGTTCGAGGTCGCGCCGCTGCGGCTGCAGTTCATCGATGACCGACGGATCGATGGCCTCGGCCAGCAGCTGCGCCCGGGACAGGTGCGCGGCCTGGCAGATCACGGCGTCCGCCGGTAGCAATCCCGCCGACCGCAGGTCCACCGGGTCGCCGGCAGGCGTCTGCGTGATGGTCGGGTGCTCGGCCTGCGACTGGTACGTGACGGCCAGCGAACCGCCGCCACTCCATCCCACGAGCACTACGTGCGCGTACCCCCACACCTCCTTCGCGTGCCGGATGTAGGCCCCCGGGTCAAGCAGCACCTTTTCGAGGATCAGCGCGCTGTCGTTGCGCTGGTAGCGGCTCCCGCAGCACAGCACGTGCGCGCCCGACGCAGCCATCGCGCGCGGCACCGGCAGCAGCTGCAGGGTCGACGACGGATGCATGAACACCATCAGCGTCTTCGATGCGCGGCCGTCGGCCGGCAGGAAGCGGATGGCCTCCGGGTTCACCAGCCCCCGGCTGCCCGAAAAGCCGTAGGTCTCGGTGAACGCCGCCTTCTCTTCGTACGCGATGTGCACCCATTCGGCGCGGTAGTCCTGCGGTTGGCTCATGCGGATTCCGCTCCCTCGAAAATGTAGAGATGCCCGTTGGCCGACCGCAGCCGATGGCCGATCACCGCCTGGTACCGGGGCGAGTGGTAGAACGTTTGCGCGCGCTCCATCGATTCGAACTCGAGCAGCACCACGCGCTTGACCTGCCGGCCGCCTTCCTTGACGGCGGGCGCGTTGCTGCCGGCCGGGAACACCGCGCCGAACTCCCGGAGGACGGGAATCACGCGCGGCATGTACTCGTCGTAGAAGTGCGCCGCGTCGGTGACCTCGAGTTCGGCGAACAGGTAGCCTTTCCTCGGCTTCATGGAAACATCCTTTCAGTATCAGGAACGAAAGCTCGCCGACACCCGGCCGAGCGTGCCGAAATCCGCTGTCACCTCGTCGCCTGCTTCCACTTCGAGCGGCGTCATGCAGGCGCCGGTGGTCACGACCTGGTCGCGCAACAGGCCGAGTCCCAGCGAGCGCAGCTCGTTGGCGAGCCAGGCGAGTGCGACCAGCGGGCTGCCGAGGACGGCCGCGCCGCTGCCGTCGCGCGTGAAACTGCGGCGCGTGCTGCGGACACTCGCGTGGACGCCGTGCAACGAGAGGTCGGTGTCTCGCCATGCTTCGGTCGCTGCCGCACCGAGCACGAACTCATGCGCACAGCTGTTGTCGGCAATGATCTGCGCCTCGCCCGCCACCGTGAAGTCGACGAAGCGCGAATCCGGCACTTCGATCGCGGGATGCACGCTGGCGATCGCCGCCGTCACCTCTTCGAGCGAAAAGGACGCCGGCCGGGGTGGCAGGTCGTGCGCCATCCGGAACGCGAACTCGGGCTCGGCAACGGCCATGCGGTTCGCCGCCAGCGAGAGCTGCGACCCCGATGCATAGGCACGTTCCCGCAGCAGCCGTCCGGCAACCGGGCCAGCCACCGGATGTGGCGTTGGCCGGCCGGCTGGTCGCTGCCACCTTCCAGCCGAAGAGCGGAAAGGCGGAGCGCGCTTCGAAGATCGACTGCACCTCGTAGCCCGCCGCGCGCGTGGCCGGCCGGCACGCGTCGGGCAGCGCGTCGACCACCGCGCCTTGCTGCCACGCGTTCCACAACAGCTCGCCGGCCCGGGCAAACGCGTCCCGCGGGGCCATCAAAGCTCGAGCACCAGCTTGCCGAAGTGCGCGCTGCGTTGAAGTGTCGCCGGGGCTTCTTCGGCTTCATCGAACGGGAAGCGATGCGCGATGGGCACGCGGGGGCCGCCCTCGGCGAGCAACTGGCCCAGTCCGCGATCATCCCGGCATTGAGGGTTCGCACCTCTTCGACGGTGCGGGTGCGAAACGTCACGCCGATGAATTCCAGCCTGCGCAACGCGTGCAGGTTGAAGTCGAACTCCGCGCTGGCGCCGCCCAGCCGGCCCACGTTGACCAATCGGCCTTGGATCGCCGCCGCGGCCATGCACTGGTTGAACGCCGGGCCGCAGACGTTGTCGATGACGATGCGTGCGCCCTGCCCGCCGGTGGCGTCCAGCACCTCGCGGGACCAGTCGTTCTTGCTGCCGTCGATCGCGATGTCGCAGCCATGGTCCTTCAACGCGCGGCGGCGGCCGGGGTCGCCGGACGTGCCGATGACGACGCCTGCGCCCAGCGCCTTGGCGATCTGCATGCCCACCAGTCCCATGACCGATGCGGCGCCCTGCATGAGCACGCTGTCCCCGGGCTGCAGCCGGCCGCGGGTGACCAGCGCGTCGTGCATCGTCTGCAAGCCGAGCGTGAGCGACGCGGCGGCGGCCCAGTCCGGCTGGGCCTGGCGGATCGGAATCGCCCTGCCGTGGTCGGTCACCACGTACTCGGCGTACGCGGCCGGGCCCGTGCCCATGACGGCATCGCCGGCCTGGAAGCCCCGGCACTCGGCGCCAACGGCGACGACCTCCCCGGACCATTCCATGCCGATGACCTGGTCCGACGGCGCCGCGCGCGCGTGCAGGTCGATGCGGTTGACGCCGATCGCGCGGGTGCGCACGAGCAGCTCGTTGGGCTTGGGTTCCGGGCGCGGCCGGTCCACGGCACGCAATCCCTCGGAGGTGGCGATGATGGCCTTCATGGGATTCAGTCCAGGCGGATGTTCAGTTCCTTGATCAGCGGATGCCAGCGCGCGATCTCCTGCCGGATGAAGGTGGCGAACTGGTCGGGCGTGGTCGCGAACGGCTCCATGCCGAGATCGGAGAATCGCTTGGAGACTTCCGGGCTCATCACCACTTCGCGCACGTCCCCGCTCAGGCGCGCGACGATGGGCGCGGGCGTGCCGCGCGGGGCGGCGATGCCCACCCACGGGAACACCTCCACGCCTTCGATCCCGGATTCCGCCGCGGTCGGCACGTTGGGCAGTTGCGGGATGCGCTTCGGCGCCAGCACGGCGAGTGCCTTCAGCTTGCCCGCGGCGATCTGCGGCAGCGCGGGGATGGAATCGATCGGGCCGACCGGCACCGGTTGGCCAGCACGTCCTGCATGGCCGGACCCGCGCCGCGGTACTGGATCGGCCTGGCTTCGAAGCCCGCGCGTCGCTTGAGCAACTCCATCGAAAGGTGGTGGTAGGTGCCTGCGCCCGCGGACGCATAAGCGATGCCGCCTGCCTCGCGTTTCGCGTGCTCGACGAGTCCGCGCAAGTCGGAGAACGGCGCCTGCGGATGCGCGACGATGAGGATGGGAGCGCGGATGACCAGAGAGACCGGCATGAAGTCGTTCGCCGGGTCATACGGCAGCTTCGCGAACAGCGCGCCATTGAGCGCCATCGCGCCGCCGTCCGTGCCGAAAAGAGTGTGGCCGTCGGGGGTCGCCTTGGCCACATGGCTGGCGGCCAGGATGCCGCTCGCCCCGGGGCGGTTCTCCACCACCACCGACTGCCCCAAGCGCTGGGTCAAGCCAGGCGCGAGCGTGCGCATCACTGCGTCCACGCCTCCCCGGCGGCATAGCCGATCACCAGCACCACCGGCTTGGATGGGAACGACTGCGCCCGTGCGGGCGCGACCGCGGCAGCGGCGGCGGCGGCGGCGGCGGCGCTCGCGATCGTGAATTGGCGGCGTGTGATCTGCATGATGTCTCCTTGTGATCGGTTTCTAGGGTTGCGCGGGGACCAGAGTACGGAGCCGACGTTGCGGCCCTGCTCCGCCTGTTCATGCGCGGCCGCCGCCTCGGACAACGGCCAGCGGCCGCCGACCTGCACGCGGAGCGCGCCCTGCCGGACCAGCGCGAAAAGCTCGTCGCAGGCGGCTTGCCGGCTGGCCGCCGTGTTGGCGTAGAAGCCGAAGCCGGGCCGGTGCACGGAGATGCAGCCCTTGTGCGCGAGCAGCATGACGTTGAAGGGCGGCACGTTGCCCGATGCGTTGCCGTAGTTCACCGCCACGCCGAAGTTGCGCAGGACGTCGAACGACGGCAGGAAGGTGTCCTTGCCGACACCGTCGAAGACCGCTGCCACGCCCCCGGGCGCCAGTTGCTTCACGGCGGCGACGAAGTCTTCGTCGCGGTACAGGATCGTGTGCCTGCAGCCGTGCGCGCGTGCGAAGGCCGCCTTCTCGTGCGAACCGACGGTGCCGATCACGGTGGCGCCGAGGTGCGCGCACCACTGCGCCAGCAGGCTGCCGACGCCGCTCGCGGCCGCGTGCACCAGGGATCGCGTCGCCCGGCTTCGGCGTGTAGCAATGGTGGATCACCACGGCCGCGGTGAGCCCCTTGAGGAGCATGGCGGCGGCGGTGTCCGAGGGAATGTCGTCGGGCAGCTTGACCAGGGCAGTCGGCCGGCATGTTTCGCTGCTCCGCGTAGGCCCCGGTGTTCACGAAGAACAGGCCGCCGCTGCCGGCGTACGCGACGCGGTCGCCAACGGCGAACCCGCGAACGTCGCTGCCGATCGCCTCCACCACCCCGGCGGCCTCGTTGCCGAGGATCACCGGAAAGTCGGGACCTTCGCCGAGGTAGAAGCCGCCGTTGCGAACATTGATGTCCGAATAGTTCAGTCCGATCGCGGTGTGCCGCACCCGAACCTCGCCTGCTGCCGGCGGCGGCAGGTCGACCTCGATGGACTCCGGGACTTCGGGCCCGCCGTGGCGGTGGATGGCGATGGCTTTCATGGCTTGCAGGATTGCGCGATGTGCGGGGCAGTACAGTTGTCGCCGAGTGTCCGGCTTGCAGCGCGCGCCCGCCGTCCCCCGGAGGGGACGCAGCCTCGCGCCCCGCCGGCCGCACGATGCGATGCAGCCGGGTCACCGCATCGAACTTCAGGAGTGAACATGGCAGCGGAGAAGGTCGGCCGGGCAGCAGAGTCCGGCGCGGAGGGCGGCGGGGCTCCGCCGGAAGAGGACGCCGGCGGCGTGCAGGCGGTCGACACGGCGGTCCGCCTGCTCTCCGCCCCGCCGACCTGCGCGGGCCCCTCATGCTGAAGACGGTGGCCGAACACGCCGGCATGCACCCTTCGAAGGCGCATCGCTACCTCGTGAGCTTCTGCCGCAACGGGCTTGCGGAACGCGACGCCGGCTCGGGGGTTACCAACTCGGTCCGCTGGCCGTACGCCCGGGCCTGACCGCATTGCGCCATCTCGACGTCGTGCAGGCGGCCACGCCCGCGCTGGTGCAACTGCGCGATGAACTCGGCTTCACGGCCGGGCTCGCCATCTGGGGATCGGCCGGGCCCACGTTCGTGCGCTTCGAGGAGAACAGGGACGCCCTCATCCTGAGCGGCCGGCCCGGCTCGGTCATGCCCTTGCTGACTTCGTCCATCGGCCGCCTGTTCGGCGCGTTCCTGCCGCGCAGCCTGACCCAGCCTTCATCGACCGGGAATTGCGCGCCATGGCACGGGCGGCACCCGCCGCCGGCGCCCGCATGCGCGCCGCCGACGTCGAACAGCTGTTCGAGCAGATCCGCCGGCGGGCCTCTCGTGGGTCCATGGCGAAGTGAACCCGGGCATCCACGCCCTCTCCGCGCCGATCCTGGACCACATGGGCACCATCGTCGGCGCCGTGTCCCTGCTGGGCCCTCCGGACACGTTCGACTCCAGCCTGACCGGGCCCAACGCCACGCTGCTGGCTCAGCGGGCGAGCGACGTGAGCCGCCGCCCGGGCTGGGCCCCCTGAGCGCAAGGGTTTCCCCGCCTGCCGTTCAAATTCCGCTTACAGTAATCTGATTACGAGTTGCGGAATGAAGGAGACAAGCCATGCACACCATGGAGCGCGAACTTCCTGCCGTTGCCGCCGGGGCAGGCTGCTCCGTCGGTGACTTGATCGAAGCGATCGGCGACGACAGCTTCGAACATGCCCTCGCCCGTTACCTGCACGCGTTGTGCGGCGCGGACCACTTCGCCGCTTTCCGAGTCGGCACGGCGGAACTGCGCGAGGTGGCGGCGAGTTGCGTGGACCCGGCACGGACCGACCGGCACCGGGTGCGCAGTTACATCGAGCACGGCTTGTGGCGGCAGGATCCGGCGATGGTCGAAGTGCGGCGGCAACTCGGCACCCCCACGCAGTCCGTCATCCACGTTGATTTCAGCGAACGCGGCTACCGTGAACTGCGGGCCGGCCTGTACTCGCACATGCGCGACCGCCTCCTGGTCTGCGGGCACAGCCGCGGCGAGGCGTTCGGGCTATCGGTGTTGCGCGCCGACCCGCACTCTCCCTTCCACGACGAAGCGGTGCGGCGGCTGGGCGAGGTGGCCGACGTCCTCGTTCGCCTGCTGGCGAAACATGCCCAGACCTGCAGGCGGCAACCGAATGCGGCGCGCGCCCTGACCGACCTGGCGGAAATCGAGAGCTGCATCATCTCCGTCTCGGCCCTGCCCCGGCGGGAGACGCAGGTCTGCGCGCGCGTGCTGTACGGCATGGCGTCGGCGGGCACGGCGATCGACCTGAACGTCAGCGAGGAAACGGTCAAGACCTACCGCAAGCGCGCCTACCAGCGCCTGAACATAGGCACCGAACGCGAACTGCTGCACTGGTACCGGAACGCTGGAGCGCACGGAGCGCGCAGCGCGTCGTGCTGCAGTAAGCGGCGTCGCTTGTCCCCCTCGGAGGGACTCACCCGGATTCCCGCCGCGCATCAAAGTGGCGTCACTGAAGCGCCGTCGACCTTCGTCGGGCGCTGAATCGAAGGTGATGCGACATGAGACTCCTTTCCACGGACGCTTCTTCCGAGGCGCAAGGCCCGTCGACGGCGGCCAGCGGGCGCTTCGACCCGTTCGCCCCCGAGTACCGGCCGACCCGTATGCGGTGCTCGGCGAACTGCGCAGCAGCGAGCCGGTGTTCTTCTCGCCGGCCGTCGGCTCGTGGATCGTCACGCGCCACGAAACCATCAAGGCCGTGCTGCGTGACCGGCAGCGGTTCTCCGCCAGCATCGCGTCCGACCCGCTCACGCCCCTGTGCCCGCACGCACGCCAGCTGGCCACCGATGCCAAATTCCACGTGCCCCCGCTGCTGGTCAACAACGACCCGCCGACCCACGAACGGTACCGCGCCTTCTTCGGCGCACCCTTGTCGCGCCAACGGCTGCTGTCGCTCCGGCCGTTCGTGGAGCGGGTCGTCGACGAACACCGGACAGGCTGGCCGCGGGCGCAAAACCCGCCGACCTCGTCGCCGCGCTGACCTACGAAGTCCCGGCCCTCGTCCTCTTCCAGTTGCTGGGCATTCCCCGGCCGACGTGGCCAAGGTCAAGGAGTGGGCGGCCAGCCGGGTGGTGCTGACCTGGGGCCGGCCGACCGAGCAGGAACAGGTGGCGCTGACGCAGGGCGCCATCGAGTACTACCACTACGCGCATGCGCTGGTGCATGCCAAGCTGGAACAGCCCGCCGACGACTATGTCAGCGACCTGATCCGGCTGCGCGACGGCGACGACGGCAAGGCGACCCTGCACGAGATCGGCGCCACCTGCTTCAACCTGCTGTTCGCGGGCCACGAGACCACTTCCAGCGCCGCGGCCAACATGTTCAAGGCGGTGCTCTCCGATCGAGCCCTGTGGCGCGGCATCGTTGCCGGCGAGCAGCGCGCACCGGCCATCGTGGAGGAGTCGCTTCGGATCGACCCGCCCGTACAGAGCTGGCGCCGGCTGGTGCGGGAGGAAGCCACGCTCGACGGCGTCACGATTCCCGCGGGCAGCCGGCTGCTGATGATGTTCGCGTCGGGCAACCACGACCCCGAGCAGTTCGAGGATCCCGAGGCTTTCTGCCCCGGCCGGCGCAACGTGATGCAGCACGTGACCTTCGGCGCGGGCGCGCATTTCTGCCTCGGCGCGTCGCTCGCCCGGATGGAGCTGGAAATCATGCTCGAACACGTGGCCGCCCGGTTCCCCGAGATGGCGCTCGTGCCGGAGCAGCAGCTCTCGTACATCCCGAACACCGCGATGCGCGTGCTGCGCAGCTTGTCGGTGACGTGGTGACCCGCATGCCCCCAACCCAACCACCGGAGCTCCCCATGGATGCCGCAACGGCCCGCCCCAATCCGGGCCTGACGCCCTACATGCTGAACCACGCGGCGTGGATCACGCCGGATGCCGCCGCCACCACCGCGTTCTACACCCGCATCATGGGGATGGAACTGGCCAGCACGGTGCTGGACGACAGCGTGCCTTCGACCGGGCACCCGATCCCGTACTTCCACATCTTCTTTCGCATGCGCGACGGCTCGACGCTCGCGTTCTTCGAGGCGCCGGGCGTGCCGCCCGCGGGGCCGGCCACGCACCCGGCCCACGGGATCTTCAACCACATCGCGCTGCAGGCCGGGGACCGGGACGAGGTCCTGCAGTGGCACGAGTGGCTCACGTCGAACGGCGTCGAAGTCGTCGGGCCCACGGACCACAAGGGCCTGATCCTGTCGATCTATTTCCACGACCCGGCGGGCATCCGGCTGGAGATCACGACACCGCTGGACCCGCACTGGAACCAGCACACCGAGCAAGGCTACGCCGACCTGGAAGCTGTGGGTGGATTGCAAGGCCAAGGCCCGGCGGAAGGCAAGGACGTCCCGACGGAGCTCACCCGGATGATCAAGGCCGTGCGCCAGCGCTACGCCGAGGGCGGCGGCGCCAGCTGATTCCTCACGCAACACAAACGACAAGGAGACGATGAAGTGAGCTTCGTCAAGAATGCCTGGTACGTCGCCATGTGGTCCGAGAACCTCAAGGACGGCGAACCGCAGGAACGCACGATCGTCGGTGAATCGCTGGTGATCTACCGCGGCGTGGACGGCGCTCCCGTCGCCCTTCAGAACCGCTGCCCGCACCGCTCGGCACCGCTGCACATGGGCCGGGTCTGCGACAACGGCAACCTCGAATGCGGCTACCACGGCCTGCAGTTCGACGCTACCGGCGCGTGCGTGCGCAACCCGCATGGACCGGGCGTGATCCCGATCGCGGCCGGGGTGCGTTCGTTCCCGGCGGTCGAGCGGCACACGCTGGTCTGGATCTGGATGGGGGACGGACCCGCGGATCCCGCCCGCATCCCCGACCTGTCCGTCATCGACCGCTCGCCGCCGGAGCACGTGACCTATCGGGACGTGCTGGACATGGACGCGCACTACGAACTCGTGGTCGACAACCTGCTGGACCTGTCGCACACCGCGTTCCTGCACCGCGGCGTGCTGGGCAACAACGACACCGTCTCCGCCGAGATCCGCGCCACCCGGGAGGCCGACACGGTCACTGCATCCCGCTGGATGCCCGGCGTCAAGGCGCCGGGCCTCTTCGACATGCTGTTCCGCCGCGACGGCGGCATCGTCGACCACTGGGCCGCCATCACCGGCAGGCGCCCTCGTGCCTGGTCAACGACTCCGGGGTCACCGCCCTCGGCCGCCCGCGCAGCGAGGGCACCGGGCTGTGGGGCCTGCACCTGCTCACGCCGGTGCATGAGCGCAAGACGCTTTATCACTTCGCCGCCGTCCGCCAGAACCCGGTGCCGTTTCCCGACGACATCCGGCAGGACATCATGACCAAGCTGAAGGACCTGCGCCGCAAGGCCTTCATGACCGAAGACGAAACCATGATCGAGGCGCAGCAGCGCACGCTCGACGCAGCGGGTCCCGGGGTGAAGCCCGTCCTGCTTTCCGTCGACGGCGCTTCGGTGCAGTACAGGCGCGTCCTGGAACGCCTGCAGAAGCAAGAGCAGTCCCCGCCCCAGTCGGCGTGAAGAACAGGAGACTTCCATGACCATCAATCGACGTGCCGCCCTGATCGCGGCAGGCGGCCTGCTTGCCGTCGGCAAGGCAGCCGCACAGGACACGTTCCCCTCAAGCCGGTGCGCTGGGTGATCGGCACCGCCGCAGGCGGCGGGTCCGACATCGTCGCCCGGCTCATCGCAGCGCAGATGAGCCAGCAGTTGGGGCAGCAGATCATCGTGGACAACAAGCCGGGTGGCGGCACGAGCATCGCAGCGGACTACGTGGCGCGCTCCCCGGCCGACGGCTACACGGTCATGACAGCCGATGTGGGCACGCTGGTGTTCAACCAGGCCCTCTTCAAGAAGCTGCCCTACACGGCGACGAAGGACCTCACCTCCGTAGGCAGCCTCGCCCAGTTTCCGCTGATGCTGGCGGTGGGCGGCGAATCCCCGTTCAACGACATCCGCTCGCTGATCGACGCCATCCGCTCCAGCCCGGGCAAGTACAGCTATGCATCCGCCGGCGTCGGCAGCCCGCACCACCGGGCGATGGAGATGCTCAAGGACCAGAGCAAGCTGTTCGTTCCGCACATTCCCTATCGCGGCGGCGCGCCCGCGGTGCAGGACACCGTGGGTGGCGTGGTGCCGATGATGGTGGTGGACTCGGCCACGGGCAACCAGATGATCAAGGCGGGGCGGCTCAAGCCGCTGGCGAGTTTCATGAAGACCCGCCTGCCCTCGCTGCCGAACGTCCCCACCCTGATGGAGCTCGGGCACACGCGCGTAGAGGCGGCGGCGTGGCAGGGCATGGTGGCGCCGGCCGCAACCCCCAAGGACATCGTGCTGAAGCTCTCCACGGAGCTCCAGCGCGCCATCAACTCTGCGGGCGTGCAGGCGCGACTGCGTGAACTGGGCCTGGAGCCCCTGCCCTCCACGCCGGAACAGATGGCCACCGTGTGGGCGCGCGACGACAAGTACTGGCCGGGCCTGATCCGGACGCGCGGGATCTCGGCCGAGTGAGGTCGAAGGAGCGATGAACCCTGTCGCCATGAACGTCCGCGTGGCCAGAAAGCGGCGGAGGCGATCGACATCTGCAGCCGGAACTGGTGAGCGCCGACGGCGCGATCCTGCCCGCCTTTTCCGCCGGCTCGCACATCGACGTGCGGCTGCCCAACGGCCTCACGCGCCAGTACTCGCTGTGCAACGACCCGGCCGACGCCCACCGGTACGTGATCGGGGTGCTCAAGGACCCGCACTCGCGCGGCGGCTCGAAGGCGATGCACGAGCTGGTGCAGGAAGGCGACACGCTGGCGATCAGCGCGCCCGGGAACCATTTCGAGCTCGCACGCGATGCGGAATACAGCGTCCTGCTGGCCGGCGGCATAGGCATCACGCCCATCCTGTGCATGGCGGAACGGCTGGCCGTGCTCGGCTCGGCCTTCGAGCTGCACTACGCGGCCCGGTCCCGCAACCGCATGGCGTTTCACGATCGCATCGCGCGCGCACGATTTTCCGCGGCAGCCAGGTTCTACTTCGATGATGCGCCCGCGGACCAGAGACTGGACCTCGCGCGGCTCCTCGAGCGACCGGCGGCCGGCCGGCACCTGTATGTGTGCGGTCCCAAGGGATTCATCGATGCGACGCTCTCGCTTGCGCGGTCCGCTGGATGGGACGAATCCCGGCTGCACCATGAATTCTTCGCGGGCGAGTCGCCCGGCCTCGCATCGGACCGGGCGTTCGAAGTGCAGTTGGCAAGCTCCGGGAAAGTGATCGAGGTCGCCGCCGACCAGACCGTCACCGCCGCACTCGCAAAGGCAGGCGTGGAGATCCCCACGTCGTGCGAGCAGGGGCGTGTGCGGCACCTGCCTCACGCGCGTACTCGACGGGCAGCCGGATCACAGGGACATGTACCTGACCGAGCAGGAGCGTGCTGCCGGCGAGGCTTTCCTGCCTTGCTGCTCGCGGGCCAAGTCGAGGCGGCTCGTCCCGACTTGTGACGTCGGCACCGCCGGGCCGACGCCGCCTCAGCCGCCTGCGTTCCCGGCGATGCGCACCGACATCGTGCCGACGCCGGCCACGGTCGCCTCCAGCATATCCCCCGCCGCGACCGGGCCGACACCGGCCGGTGTCCCGGTCATGATCACGTCGCCGGGATACAGCGTGTACATGGCGGACGCGTACTCGATCAGGCGTTCGACGTCGAAGATCAGGTAGCTGGTGTTCGATGCCTGCCGGGTTTCGCCGTTGACGCGAATGCTGAGGTCGAGCTGGTTCGGCTGCGGGATTTCATCCTTGGTGACGATCCACGGGCCCAGCACCGAGAAGGTGTCCGGCGATTTGCGGAAGGTGGGGAACTCGGGTCCGCGCACCGTCATGTCGAGCCCGATGCAGTAGCCCAGGACGTAGTCCAGCGCCGAAGCGCGCGGCACGCGTTTCGCGGTGCGCCCGATCACGACCGCGAGCTCCACCTCGTGGTCGGTGCGCCTGTCCGCGAACGGAATCCGCACTTCGTCGCTGCAGCCGATCAGCGAGCTGTTGGCCTTCAGGAACAGCCCGAACTTGTCCAGCTCGGTGTAGGTCTTGCCGTGGTTGATCTGGGTGTCGGCGTTGGCCTCGGCGATGTGGTCCTTGTAGTTGATGGGGGCACCGATGATCTTGCCGGGATTGGCCACCGGCGACAGCAGGCGCACCTCGCCAAGCGGCGTCGCCTTGCCCCGGGCGGCGATCTCTTCCATCCGGCCGCGGGTGGATTCAAAGTTCTCGATCAGCCAGTCGGCTTGCGGATAGGGCCGTCGGCCTGGGGATCGCCGCGAATGCTTCCGTGACGTCGACGACGCCGTCGCCTCGGACGACGCCGATGCGGTGGCCGTTGAAAAGACAGAATTTCATGGTGTTGCTTCCTTGGAATGCGAAGGGTCAGGCGCGCAGTTCGCGCAGCAGTCCGAGCTTTTCGTGCACGGGGCGGTCCGAGTAGCTGAAGAGGACGGTGTCGTCGCGGGCGGACACCGTCCACTCGCTCCAGCCGGGCACGACGGCGACGTCGTTGGGGCCGACGCGCAGCGGCTCGGCGCCCGTCACGCGGATCTCCGCCACGCCTTCCGTGCCGACCAGCACGGTGCTGTCGGTCGACCGGTAGGGCCGCGTCACGAAGCCGGCGGGGTAGTAGCGCAGGACCGTGCCGATGGTGGGCATCGCCCAGCCACCGGTGGCCGGGTTGACATAGCGCAGGCACACGCCCGGTGCGGGTCGGGCGCGGCGGTGCGGGCCTGCACCTCGATCGCTTCGCGGGAGCGCGCGTACGGGTAGCTGAAGAGGGGCGACGTGAGGCCGCGCTGCTCGTAGTCGATCGGCAGCAATCCGGCGCCGAAACGCGCCGCGCTCTCGCCCGCGCCGCGGCTGGTCGCCTGCGCCTTGTGCGAATACTCCTCGCGGAAGCCCGCACGCAGGAAGGTCACCAGCGGCACGTCGAGGCCGTCGAGCCAGACGACCGGCTCGTCGCCGTCGTGGCCGTGGTCGTGCCAGTCCAGTGCGGCGTGATGATGAAGTCCCCGCGCTCCATCGGCGTCTTCTCGCCGTCGACGGCGGTGTACGCGCCGGCGCCGTGCAGCACGAAGCGCAGCGCCGACTGCGTGTGCCGGTGCGCCGGCGCCGTCTCGCCCGGCAGGATCAACTGCAGCCCGGCGTACAGCGTATCGGTCACCTGCGACTTGCCCGGCAAACCGGGGTTCTCCAGCACCAGCACGCGGCGCTCCGCCTCTTCGGCGGTGATCAGTTCGCCCGCGCGCAGCAGGTGCGGATAGACCTGCTCCCACGACCACATGCAGGGCACCGCGGCGGGACGCGGCTCCGGCGGCACGAGGCCCTTCAGCACCGACCACAGCGGCGCCAGGGTTCAGCGGCTGCAGCTCTTCGTAGTAGCGGGCGCGTTCGGCATTCTCGACAGGGGTGGTGTTCATCGCGCTGCTCCTGCGGCGGTGTTGGAGGGTGCGCCGCGCCACTGCTCGTAGCCGGCGACGAAGCGGGGCGACATCGCGCGCAGCCGCTCGGTGTCGATGCGGCCCGAGCGGCCGATGTACGACATGGCGAACTCCCGGCCGGCTGGTCCGGTGTTCCGCGAAGTGGTCGTACCGGTGGCGCTGCGGGTCGCGGCGCCGGCCAGCTTGTCGACGATGGGCCGGCGCTGCGCGACGAACGCGGCGAGCGCATCTTCGACGCTGCCCGGATGCGCGGCGAGCGCGTGGGCCAGCGCCTGCACGTCCTCGAGCGCGAGGCGCGTGCCGGAACCGATCGAGAAATGCGCGGTGCGCAATGCATCGCCCACCAGCACGTGCTTGCCGACCACCCAGTTCTCGTTGCTGATCACGGGAAAGCGGCGCCACAGCGACTTGTTGGTCACGAGCTTCGCGCCTTCCAGTTCCTCGGCGAACACGCCTTCGCAGTACAGGCGCGACGCCTCTTCGGTCATGTGCTCGAAGCCGACCCGCTCGAAGGTGGCGGCGTCCACTTCCACCAGGAAAGTGCTCATCGCCGGCACGTACCGGTAGTGGTGCGCGTTGAAGCTGCCTTGCGGCAACTGCTTGAAGGTCTGCGTCAGGTAGTCGAACGGCCGCGTGGCCCCGAACCACGCGAAGCGGTTCTCCAGCAGGCGGACCTGCGTGCCGAACTCCGCCTCGAAGGTGCGGCGCACCAGCGAGTTCACGCCGTCGGCGCCGATCACGAGGTCGGCTTCGCCGAGCTCCGACAGGTCCTGCACCACGCGGCTGTTGACCAGGACTGCGCCGGCGGACAGCGCCCGCTCGCGCAGGATCTCCAGCAGGTGCAGCCGCGCGATGGCGGTGAAGCCGACGCCGTCGACGCGGATGCGCTCGCCGTGCACGCGCAGCTCGATGTCGCTCCACTTCTCCGTGCCGGCCGTGATGAGCGACAGGGTCTTCTGGTCCTGCGCGGCCGGGAACTCCAGCGCACGGTCGGAGAACACCACGCCGAAGCCGAACGTCGTGTGGGCGTCGTTCTGCTCGAACACGGTGACCTCCGCGCCCGGAACCTCGCAGCGGATGCGGTAGGCGGCGTACAGGCCGGCAGGGCCGCCGCCGAGGATCTTGACTCTCATGGGGGTTGCTCCTTCGATGGATCAGGCGGCCTGCAGCAGGGCCCGCACGTCGTCGGGAATGGGCGTGGCGCGCAGCCCGCGCGGATCGCCGTGCGGGTGCTCGGCCCAGCCCGCGTCTCCTCCGCTTCCATCAGCAGTTCCTCGCCGCGCAGGAAGCGGTGCCGGAAGGCCAGCGACTTGCCGCCGAGCCGCGTGACGTCGATGCGGTGCGTCACCATCTCGTGCAGCGCCGGGGCGCTGCTGAACTTCATCGCCAGCGCGAGCACCGGCAGGCCACCGAGCGCGCCGTCGCCGCGCGGCCCGTTCGGGTCGACGCCGAGCGCGAGGAACATGTCGTTCAGGCCCTCCACCATCCAGCGCGCGTAGTTCGGAAAGAAGATGATCCCGCCGGGGTCGCACTCGCTCCAGTGCAGGCGCCGCTCGTAGGTGTAGTGGTGCATGGGCGTGGCCTCCGTCATCGCGGCGCCTCCGACGAGAGTTTCTCGGCGATCCACTGGCGCATCTGCTGGCGGTCCAGCTTGCCGACGCGCGTGACCGGGAACGCCGGCACGGCTTCGATGCGCTCGGGGCACTTGTACTTCGCGAGACCGTTGGCGACGAGGAACGCTGCAAGCTCCTGCACCGTCGGCAGCGTGGCGCCGTCGCGCGGCACCGGTACGCGCACGCCTTCTCGCCGTAGACCGGGTCGGGCATGGCGACGACCTTGCCGTCACGGACTTGCGGATGGCGCGGCAGCAGCAGCAGTTCGATGTCCTCGGTGCCGAACTTCTCGCCCCCGCGGTTGATGTTGTCGCGCATCCGGCCTTCGAAGTGATAGACCGTGAGTGCGCCTTCGCGGCTGGCGCGCACCATGTCCGCCGTGCGGAAGAAGCCGTCCGACGTCATGCTGGCCGCCGTGATCTCCGGCGCCGCGTAGTAGCCGCGCAGCGACGACGGGCCGCGAAAGCACAGCTCGCCCGGCTCGCCGAAGGCCACTTCGTCTTCCGTCCCCGGCGCCAGCAGGCGGACCTCGTCGTGCGCCCAGCACGTGGTGCCGATGGAGCCGTGGCGTACGGCGGCCGGGAAGTCCGGGCGGCCTGCGAGCACCAGCCCCTCGGTGATGCCGTACATGTTGGTGGCCGGGCGGCCGGTGCCCTGCTCGATCGGTTCCGCGCCGATCAGCGTGAGCGTCAGCTGCAGCGAGGCAAGGTCGTGCTTGCCGGCATCGGCGTAGCCCGCGATCGCCGGTGCATGCGGGCCGATGGTGAAGGCGTGCCGCACCCGTTCGCGTTCGACCGCGGCGAAGAAGGACGCGACGTCCCAGCGCGGCATCAGCACCGTGGTGGCGCCGTACAGCACGGGGCGCAGCAGCGAGAACATCATGCCGGCGTTGTGCAGCATCGACAGCGCCCAGATGCCGACGTCGCCACCGGCGCAGCCGAAGTGGTCGCACCACGCCCGGGTGTGCGAGAGGTACTCGCCGTGGTGGCGCGGGATCACCTTCGGCACGCCGGTGGAGCCGCCCGACAACTGCAACGCCGCGACGTCGCAGCAGTTCCACGCCTCCTCCACGCCGGCGCCGGCGTGGTGCTCCTGCAGCCTTTCCAGCGCGATGCCGGGGCCGTCGCCGCTGCCGCCGGACACCACGAGGTGCGGAATGTCGTGCGCGGCCGCCATGTCCTGCGCGAAGCGCACCGGTCGAAGTTCGCCGCCACGTCCGCCTGCACGAAGAAGGCGCGCGGCCGGGTCACCTGCGCCAGCGCCGAGATCTCCACCGACCGGTACTGCGGGATGGTGCAAACCGGCAGCACGCCGGCCTTGAAGCAGCCGAACAGCGCGAGCGCCGTCTCGATGCCGGTGCCCATCTGGAAGATGGCCCGGTCGCCGGGCTGCAGGCCGAGAGCGCGCAGGCAGGCGGCGATGCGCGCGCTGCGCGTCTCGAGTTCCGCGAACGAGATGCGGCGTTCCTCGCAGACGTACGCGATGCGCTCCGGATACGCCTGTGCCGCTTGCGCCAGCGCCTGCCCGATCGTCCGCGGCTGCCGGCGCCTGCTTCGAGATAGTGGCGCGCCTGCTCGGGCGGCGTGTAGACCACGCCCTCCAGCGAGAGGCGCGGACGGGTTTCGGTTCCGCTCATTTGATGATCCCCGGCAGCCAGTGGGCGATGGGAGGGAAGAAGAAGACGGCCGTGAGCACGATGAAGCTCATGACCACGTAGGGCGTGACGGCGCGGAAGATGTGCGCCATGGTCACGCTGGGCGGCGCGACGCCCTTCATCGTCATCAGCAGCAGGCCGTGCGGCGGCAGCAGCAGGCCCATCTGCATGCAGATCAGGAACATGATCCCGAACCAGATCGGGTCGATGCCCAGCCGCTGCACGATGGGCATGAAGATCGGGATGGTGATCAGCATCATGCTGACCTGGTCCACGAAGATGCCCGGAAGATCAGGATCAGCATCATCCCGGCCACGATCGCCATCGGCCCCAGCCCGGTGCCCGTGATCGCTTCGACGATGCCGTTGGAGGCGCCGGAGAAGGTCAGGATCTGCGCGAACGTGGTCGCGCCCATGATGATCAGCAGGATCATCCCGGAGATCGCGATGGTGCCGCGCAGCGACTGCATCAGCGCCTTGAGCGACAGCGCGCGGTAGGCGACGGCGATGGCCAGCGTGGCGACGACGCCGAGGGCGGCGCTTTCGGTCGGTGTCGACCAGCCCGCCACCATCGCTCCCACGACCACGCCGAAGATCGACAGCAGCGGCAGCACGTACTGGAAGAAGGGACGCCAGCGCTCCCAGCCATGGAAGGTCTCGAAGTCCGTCGCGGGCGCCAGCGACGGGTTCATCGTGCAGCGCACGACGATCCACAGCACGAAGCCGGCCGAAAGCAGCAGCCCGGGGCCGATGCCGCCGATCAGCAGGCCGGAGATCGAGATGTTCGCCAGGCTGCCCAGCAGCACCGTCAAGGCGCTCGGCGGGATCAGCATGTCCACGGCCCCGATGGCCATGATCGGACCCGTCGCCATCGTCGGGTGGTAGCCGCGCGCCAGCATCACCGGCACCATCAGCGAGCCGAGCATCGCGGTGGTCGCGATGGTGGAACCCGAGATCGCCGAAAACACCGTACCGGCGACGACCGCGACGACGGCCAGCCGCCCGGGCAGGCGCGTGATCAGGCGCTCCACGCCTTCGATCACCTTCACCGCCAGGCCGGTATGGAACAGGATCTCGCCCATGAGGATGAACAGCGGGATCGGCGTCAGCGAGAACGAGCTCACGGCGACGAAGCCGTTGCGCACGATCTGGCCGAGGCCGGCTTCGCCGCCCAAATACAGCCACGCGCCGATCAGGTTCGTCACCGGGAAGGCGAAGGCGACCGGGATGCCCACGAAGAGCAGCAGCGTCGAGCCCCCAGCAGCAGGAAGGCCGGCAGGATCCACTCGCTCATGCTGCCGACACCGCGTCGGAACGCGGCTCCACGGGCCCCCGGGGAGAGCCGCCACATGCGGAAGACGAACTCGATCGCGAGCAGCGCGAAAGCCACCGGCAGGCCGGCGAGCAGCCACCACTCGGGCACGACCAGGCTGCGCGTCTGCATCGCGCCGGCCGCGTAGCTCTTGGCGGTCATGACCCATCCCATCCAGGCCAGCGCGGTGCACGCCAAAAGCCCCGCGACGTCGGAAATCCATTCGCACACCCACGCCGCCTGGCGCGGAATGGCCCGCAGCAGGATGTCGACGCGGATGTGCTGGCCCGCGCGCAGCAGCGCCGGCGCGGCCAGCAGCGTGCAGAGGTAGAGGCCGTACTCCGACACGTCGTTGGCGGCGACGAAGCCGCGCGGCAGCCCCGGGATGGCGACGTTGCGCAGCAGGACGTCGCCGGCGATCGAGCCGACGATGGCCAGCAGCACCAGGCACGCCAGCACCATCATGAAGTCGTAGACGCGGCCGAGGGCCGCCTGCAGGCGCTCCATCTTGCGGCCTACTTCTTGGCCGACAGCAGCGCGCGCAGCTTGGGCCCGTGCACCGGGCTCAGCTTGATCAAGTCGGTCCAGCCCGCTTCATAGACCTGGTCCAGTACTTCGCCGTTTCGGCGGCGCCGAAGGTGATCGGCTGGATGCCGGAGGCGTTCTGCTTCTTCTTCTCGTCCTCGCCTTCCTTGCGCCAGTAGGCGGAATTGGCTTCGACCTCCATCGCCATCTTCTGGATGAAGTCGCGCTGCTGCTGGTTGAGCGCCTTCCACTTGTCGAGGTTCATCACCAGCGAGACGTCGGCGTCGTAGAAGCCGGGGTCGACGCGGTACTTGGTCAGCGCAGCCAGGTTCAGGTCGAACACGCCGCCGATGGACCAGCCGTAGCCGTCGATCACGTTGCGTTCCAGCGCGGTGTAGATCTCGCCCGGCGGCACGTTGATCGGGTTGCCGTTGAGGGCCTGCACCGCGGGCCGGATGGCCGGCGAGACGCGGATCTTCTTGCCGGTCAGGTCGAGCTTGTCGGCCTTCTTGGTCAGGAAGATGTGGAACGGATAGCCTTCCACCATCCGCGCCAGGTACTGCATGTTGCCCTTCTCGTTCCACACCTTGTTGATGTAGTCGACGGCGCCGTTCTTGCGCTGCTCCGCGATCGGGATCTGCGCCATCTTCAGCGTGTCCGCCTCGGGGAACACGTTGGTGTAGAACGCACCGGGGCTCAGCGCGATGTCGATCACGCCGCTCTTGACCGCGTTGCCGATCTCGAAAGTCGGAATGGCGCGCGGTCCGCCGATGAAGGTGACCTTCACCAGGCCCTTGCCCTGCGCGTTGACGCGCTCGCTCCACTTGATGATCTCCTGCGACCAGGCCGTGTTCTCGGGGAACGCGGTCGCCAGCCGGAGCTGCGCCTCCTGCGCGCTTGCGCCGAGCGCGGTCCAGCCGATCATGGCGGCGAGTGCCGTGCGTTTGAAGTTGCCGGTCATGCTTTTGTCTCCTGTCGTGGTGGGGGAACGGTGCGGTCAGGCCGCGAGGGGAACGGGTCGGATCGGGATCTGCGGGGTTGGCGCAGCTGCGCGAGCAGGGCATCGGCGCGCTGCATGGCCTCGGCGGCCGCGGCGGACTTGACCTGCTCGTAGCCGCGGATGTCCATCGGCAGCGCGAGCAGCTGGGCCACGAGCTGCGCGTTGTCCGGCGCGAGCAGCGCCGGGCATCGCGCAGCAGGCCCTCGTACCAGGCCAGCAGGGCGCGCTCTTCGCGCCGTGACGCGAGGTAGCCGAACGGATCGAAGGGCGTGCCGCGCAGGCCCTTGAAACGGGCGAGCGCAACGAGCACCGGCCGCATCCACGGGCCGACGCGCACCTTGCCTTGCAGGCCCAGCGTCCGCGCAAGCGGCGGCTGCAGGTTGTACGAGAGCCGCACCGGCCCATTGAACAGGGCTGCCACGCGCGCGTCGAACCCGGTCCGGGTCATCAGCCGGGCGACCTCGTATTCGTCCTTGTACGCCATCATCTTGTGCAGCCCGTCGGTGACGGCGGCCGTCACGGTGAACGATGACGCCGCTCCGCCGGTCGCCGATTCGGCGCGGGCGAACGCCGCCACCTGCGCGAGGTAGCGCTGCGCGTACTTCGTGTCCTGGTACTCGGACAGGTCCCGGGCGCGCAGCGCGATGCGCTCGCGCAGCTTCGCAGGCAGCTTGGCCAGCGGCAGTTCGTAGGCGGCGAGCGAGATGGATTTGCGCGCCGCGCGCAGTGCCTCGCCGCGGTCGGCGAGCGGACGCGCCTCGCGCGTGCCGGGCTGCGTGACTTCATCCGGCGCGTGCACCCACAGGCGGCCGGCGCGAAACGCCTGTGTGTTCGCCTCCACCTGCGTGCCGTTGAGGGCGATGGCCGCTTCGATGCTGCGCGCCGACACCGGCAGCCAACCCGCCTGGTACGCGGCGCCGATGGCGACCATGTTCGTCATCATGAAGTCGCCGAACAGCACCTCGGCGATGCGTCGCGCGTCCAGAACGAGGCGGCCATCGTCGCGGGCGGCACGCGCCACGGTGTCGACCAGTTCGTCCACCGGCAGCGTCTTGCGCGAGTCGCGCACCACGTCGCCGTTGGGGAACACGCCGGCATTGATCACAGCCCCGGTGCGGCCGGCGTCGCAGCACTTCAGGTTGCTCGCATCCACGGCGGCCAGCAGGTCGAGCGCCGGTACAGGTCGGCCTTGCCGATGCCGACCTTGTTGGTGTGCGGCGGCGCGTCGGCCGGCGCCAGGATCAGGCTGGAGAGCACCGCGCCCCACTTCTGGGAGGCGCCGGTCTGGTCGTAGGTCTTGACCTGCAGGCCGTCCATGGCCGCGGCCTGCGCCAGGATGGCGCTGGCGGTGAGAACGCCCGATCCGCCCGGCCGGGCATGTAGACGTGGTACGGCCCGGCCACTGCATGGATCGCGACTTCCGGCAGGCGCTCCGGCTGGATCGAAGGACGCGCCGGCTTGCGCACGCCCTTGCCGGACGGCACTTCCACCGTCACGAACGAGGGGCACTCGCCGTTGATGCAGGCGCGGTCCTGGTTGCAGGTGGACTGGTGGATCTGCGTCTTGGGGCCGAACTCCGTCGGCACCTTCTGCAGCGACATGCAGTTGGCCTTGGTGCCGCAATCGCCGCAGTTCTCGCAGACTTCCTCGTTGACGACGGTGAACAGCGTCGGCGCCGGCAGCAGGCCGCGCTTCTGGCGGCGGCGCCGCTCGTTGGCGCACGCGCCGTCGTAGATCACGATCGTGACGCCTGCCACCTGCGCCAGTTCCGCCATGGTGGCTTCGAGCTGCGGCGGCGTGCGGTGCACGAGCCCTTCCGGCAGGCGCACCCCCGCGTACTGCTCCTTCTCCTTGCTGACCAGGACGACGCGCGCGGCGCCGTCCTGCAGCAGCCGCGTCGCGAGGTCGGCGATGGTGTTCGCGCCCACCGCTTCCCGGCCGCCGGTGTTGGCCAGCACGCCGTTGACCAGCAGCTTGAACGTCATGTTCGCGCCGGTGGTGATCGCGAAGCGGATGTTCTGGTAGCTCGAGTGGGCCAGCGCGCCGTCGCCGACGTTCTGCACGATGTGCGGACGGCTCGTGAACGGCGCGAGCCCGAGCCGGGGAAGGCCTTCGCCACCAAGCTGCGTCGTGCCTTCGACACGCTTCTGCGGGTCTTCCATCAGCGCGGCGAACAGGTGGCAACCGGGCGCCCCCGTGCAACCTGTCCCGGCGCGAGCAGCGTCGACACGTTGTGCGGGCAACCGGAACAGTAGTTCGGCGCGCGCGCGCGGGGCGTGGCCGCGCGGTTCGCGGTCTTCTGCGCGAGATAGCGCACGCGCTGCACGCCGCGCTCCGGCAGGGCGATCAAGGGCAACAGCACGCGGGCAAGACGCTCGGCGACCATGTCGCTCGTCATGCCGCCTTGCACGGGGAACAGCCGGTCGCCTCGCGCATCGTTCTTTCCGACCAGCGTCCGCACGCTGGTGCCGACGATGCCGACCGCGACCTGCCGCTCGAGGAAATCGCGCTTCTCCTCGACGACGATGACGGTGTGCAAGCCTTCGGCGAAGTCGCGGAAGAACGCCGTGTCGCCGGGACACAGCAGGCCCACCTTCGCCAGCCGGATGCCCTGCGCCTGCAAGGCCGCGTCGTCGAGGCCGAGGTCTTCGAGCGCCTGCAGCGTGTCGGCCCAGCTCTTGCCGGCGCTGACGATACCGATGCGGTCCTCGGGGCGTCGCACGCACGACGCGATTGAGCCGATTGGCGCGGGCATACGCCAGCACCGCTGCATGGCGCTCGTCGTACAGGCGCCGCTCGGTCTCGACGTTCGTGACCGGGAAGAAGCGGTGGTTGGCGAGCTTGGCGAAGGGCTTGCCCGCGATGTCCAGCGGCGGCAGCACCGGCCCGATCCCCGATGCATGCAGCTGCACCACCTCGCCGCCGTCGCAGAGCGTGCCGACCAGCTTCAGCGCCGCCCAGCAACCGGAGTAGCGCGAGAGCGCCGCCGCGTGCAGGCCGTAGTCCAGATCTCCCGGATGCTCGAGGGGTACAGCACCGGGATGCCGTGGTGCTCGAACGAGAAGTCCTGCTGGTAGGGCACCGTGGAGCTCTTGGCTTCATGGTCCTCGCCGCTCAGGATGACCACCGCGCCGTGCGTGCTGGTGCCCGCGAAGTTGGCGTGCTTGAGCGCATCGCCCGCGCGATCCAGCCCGGGCCCCTTGCCGTACCAGTAGCCCACCACCCCGTCGACATCGGGATGCGGATGCTCGTCCAGCATCTGGGTGCCGCTCAGCATCGAGACGGCGAACTCCTCGTTCTGTGCTTCGCGGTGCGTGATGCCGTGGGCGTCGAGCGTCTTGCGGGCCTGCCGCAAGGCGATGTCGATGCTGCCGAGGGGAGAGCCGGGATAGCCGGTCACGAAGGCCTGGCTGCGCAGGCCTGCCGCGCGGTCCGATCGCATCTGCTCGACCATCATGCGGATGATCGCGTTGTTGCCGTTCAGGAAGGCGATGGCCGTTTCCGCGTCGAAGCGCGAATCCAGCGAAACCACTTTCTGCACGGCGCCGTGCCCGCTAGCCTGCATGGGAATCTGTCTCCTGCTCTTGCGCCGGGGACGGTCCCTTCGGCGCTCTTGTGGCCGGGAGGATCGGTCAGGCTTTCAATTTAGACAATAAACTCAGGGTTAAAGTCTTTATTTGCCCGGCAAATGTCAGAGCACTTCGGTTTCGACCTCAACCTGCTGCGCGTGCTGATCGCCGTGCACCGGTGGCGCAGCGTGTCCAAGGCGGCCGCGGAGCTGGACCTGAGCCAGCCGGCGACGAGCCTGGCACTGGGACGTTTGCGCAAGAGCCTCGGTGACCCGCTGTTCGTGCGCTCGCCGGCGGGCATGCTGCCGACCACGAGGTGCACGGAGATGGTCGAGGCCGCCATGAAGGCGCTGGCCGAGATCGACGAGACGGTGCAGCACGGCAAGGCGTTCGACCCGGCCACCACGCGCCGCGACTTCGTGCTGACCATGGCGGACGTCGGCGAGCTGCACTTCATGCCGCGGCTGATGGCGTACCTTCAGCGCGAGGCGCCGCACTGCAACGTGCACTGCGAGACGTTTCCCCTGCAGGAGATCGAGCAGGCGCTCGGCGACGGCCGCTGCGACCTCGCGCTCGGCTTCTTTCCTAACCTGGAGCGGCCGGCGCTCTATACGCAGACGCTGTTCATGCACTCGCTCGCCTGCGTGGTCCGCGCCGACCACCCGCGCGTGCGGTCCTCGCGCATCAGCCTGCGCCAGTTCCTCGACCTCTCCCACGCGGTCGTGATCCCGATGGGGCGCAGCGGCGAGCTGTTCGAAACGCTGATGAAGGAGAAGGGCTACCAGCGGCGCGTGCAGCTCACCTCGGTGCACTTCCTCACCGTACCGGCGATCGTGGCGGCCACGGACATGATCGTGACCGTGCCGCGCTCGATCGCCGACTACTACACGAAGGTCGAGCGCCTGCGGATCGTGGAGCCGCCGATCAACATTGCGCCCTACGCGCTCAAGCAGTTCTGGCACCCGCGGTACCAGGCCGACCCGGCGCTCAAGTGGCTGCGCGAGTCGGTGGTGAAGCTGTTCGGGAGCACGGAGCGCCGGGCCCGCGCGCCGGCCTGACCGGCTCAGTTCGCCTTGATGTCGAGCCGCCGAATGAGCTCCGGATAGGCGTTCATGTCCTGGGCCACCAGGTCCGCCAGCACCTTCGGCGCACCCCCGGCGAGCTCCCAGCCGTTCACCTGCGCGCGCGCCTTCATCTGCGTGTCGGCCAGCGCCTTGTTCAGTGCCGCGTTGAGCCGCGCGACCACGGGCGCCGGCGTGCCTTTCGGCACGGCCAGGCCGATCCAGAACGACGGATCGAAGTTACGGAACCCGGCCTCGGCGAGCGTCGGCAGTTGGGGCAAGGTCACGTGCCGGCGCGCGCCGGTCTGCAGCAGCGGCACGATGCTGCCCGCCTTGATGCCGGCCTGGGCGGACGAGAAGTCGAGCAGCGCCAGTTGCACTTCGCCGGCCATGATGCCGGTGATGAGCGGACCGCTGCCCTTGTAGGGCACGTGCGTGAGGTTGACGCCGGCAAGCGCATCGAACTGCTCCACCGCGATGTGGTTGGTGGCGCCGATCCCGGCGCTGCCGAAATTGAGCTTGCCGGGGCTGGCCTTCGCTGCCGCGAGCAGGTCCTTCATCGACGAGAAGCCCGACGCGCGGCTGGTCACGAACATGCCGATCGCGCGCAGCGCCAGCCCCACCGGCTCCGGTCGCGCTGCGGATTGACCTGCGCGTTGCGCTGGACCAGCGGCGCCATCACGTGGTTGGAGCGCGAGGTGACGAGCACCGTGTAGCCGTCCGCCGGCGCGGTCGCCACCACCGTCGTGCCGATCAGGCCCGACGCGCCGGGCCGGTTGTCGATCACCACCGACTGGCCGAGGTCCGCGCGCATACTTTCGGCCAGGAAGCGGCCGACGATGTCGGACGGGCCGCCCGGCGGATTGGGCACCACCAGGCGCAGCGGGCGGTCGGGGAAGCCCGCCTGCGCGCGCGCGCCGCCGGCCGGGGCGGGGCTGCCGTGGCGGCGATGAAGGAACGGCGTTGCATCGGCATGGCGGGGCTTTCAGTTGTCCAACTGGATCTTCTTGTCGGCAATGGTCTGCGCCCACTTGCGACGGCTTTCGGACACGGTCTGCGCCAGCGCCTGGCGGGCGCCGCCCTCGGGCGTCATCGCCATCGTGGCGAACTTCTCCACCGTCTCCGGCGCCTGCAGCACGGCGTTGAACTCGCGATTGAGCAGGTCGAGGATGTCGGCCGGCACCTGCGCCGGCGCGAACATGCCGAACCGGTGGAGCCTTCGTAGCCGGTGAAGCCCTGCTCCGCCAGCGTGGGCACGTGCGACCAGGCCGCGACACGCTTGCCCGCGGTGCTGCCGATGATCTTCACCTTGCCGCTCTTCTCGCTGGGCAGCGCCTGCGCCGGCGACATGAACATCAGGTCGATCTGGTTGCCGAACAGCGCGTTGGCAGCGGCCGGCGAGCCCCGAAAAGGAACGTGCAGCATGTCGACGCGCGCGGTCTGTTCGAGCTGGATGCCCCACAGGTGCGCGGCGCTGCCGAGACCCCAGTGCCGTAGGTCAGCTTGCCCGGTTGCGCCTTGGCCGGGGCGATCAGTTCGGCGCCGTTGCGTGCCGCAAGCGCCGGGCTTCCGACCAGCATCAGCGTGGGCCGCGAGACCAGCACGATGGGCGCGAAGTCCTTGTCCGCGTCGTAGCCGGTGCTCTTGTACAGCAGCGGATTCAGCGCATGCGTGTCGAGGTTGCCGATGCCGATGGTGTAGCCGTCGGGCGCGGAGCGCGCCAGTGCCTGCGTGCCGATCAGCGCGTTGGCGCCCGGACGGTTCTCGACCACCACGGGCTGCTTCAGCCGCTTCGACAAACCTTCACCCAGCGTGCGGGCGACGTTGTCGGCGGGCGAACCGGCGACGTAAGGAACGACCAGCTTGATCGGCTTGTCGGGATAGGCGGCCCGGGCCGCGGTGGTGGAGGCCAGCGCCAGCAGCGCGAGAAGGAGGGAAGGCAGGGAACGCATCATGACGAGGGTCGAAAAGTCAGGAAGTCACGGGGGCCAGCCCCAGCAGGTGGCGGGCGTTGCCGCCCGGGATGGCGGCCTGGCCGGCTTCGTCCGTGCCGGGCACGGCGGAGACGAGCCGCGCCAGTCGTAGTCACCCATGTCGAACGGGTAGTCGGTGCCGGCCACGATTTGCGAGAGGCCGACGGTGTCGATCAGGAAGCGCAGCGCGTGCGGGTCGTACACCACGGAATCGAACCAGATGCGCCGGAGGTACTCGCGCGGCGCATGCTGCATCGCGCGCGCCTCCGGACGCACCCGGTGCGCGTGCTCCGCGCGGCCGAGGTAGAACGGCAGGTAACCCCCGCCGTGCGCGGCCAGCAGCCGCAGGTTTGGATGCCGGTCGAGCACGCCACCGAAGACCAGTGCGACAGCGCGATGGTGGTCTCCAGCGGCTGGCCGATCACGTTGGTCAGGTAGTGCCGGTCCAGCCGCTCGAAAGCCGAGGTGCCCAGCGGATGGATGAAGACGACGCACTGCAGTTCGTCGGCCGCCTGCCAGAAGGGCGCCAGGGCCGGATCGGCGAGTTCGCGCGCGCCGACGGCGGTGGAGATCTCGACGCCCTTCAGGCCGAGGCGGCCGACCGCATCACGCAATTGTTCGGCGGCCGGGGCCGGATGCTGCAGCGCCACGGTGCCGAGCCCGAGCAGCCGCGTCGGATGCTGCGCGCACAGAGCCGCGATGTGTTCGTTCTGCACGCGCACGATCTCGCGCGCCAGCGGCTCGTCGGCCCAGTAGTAGTACTGGTTGGGTGAGGGGCTGACCACCTGCAGGTCGACGCCCATCGCATCCATGTCGGCGATGCGCAGCGCCGGCTGGGTGAGCTTGGGGAACGCCTGCGGCAGCATGGCCGTGGCGTTGTGGCGAGCCGAGGCTTCGCCCAGCGTGCGCACCATGATCTGCGGCTCGGCCTGCCGCTGCGGCTGGTCGGCCACCAGCCGTTCGACTTCGGTGCTCAGCGCGTGGCAGTGCAGGTCCACCGTGAAGAAGCGGCGGCGGCCCGCGCCGGGGCCGCCCGCTTCCTGCTCGGGGGCACGGCAACCGGGGTGCGCGGTGCAGCGATAGAGCAGCATGCCGGGTCAGCGCGCGATCAGCTGCGCCGCATTGGCCTTGGTCTTGACCAGGCCCAGCCATGCATGGTGTCGACCCAGTAGCGCAGCTGCGGCTCCGTCACGTCGGCGAACAGGCGCGGCGTCGGGATCGAGGCCAGCACTTCCGGCGGCAGCTTGATGTACTTGCCCGTGCGCGCGCGCGGCCTGCGGGTTCTTCTCGGTAAAGGCCACGGCCTCGGCGATGGCCGCGCGGAAGCCGCGCACCGCCGCCGGATTGGCGGTAGCCCATTGGCGCGTGGTGCCATAGAACACGCCGGTGGTCTGCGGCGGCAGGGTCGCCGCGAAGTACGCGAGCGGCTTGGCGCCGGTGCCCAGCGCGCGCTTCAGGAACGGGTCGGCGCTGACGCCGGCGTGGATGCTGCCCGACTTGAGCAGGTCGGCGGTCTGCGGGAAGTTCACCTCGACGAAGCTCACCTGCTTCGGGTCCGTGCCCCGTCCACCACCCACTTGCGCGCCATCACGTACAGGAAGCCGCCGATGGAGGGCACGCCGATCCTCTTGCCGACGAGGTCCTTGGCGGTGGTGATGCCACTGTCGCCGCCGACCAGCAAGCCGACGTTGGTGTCCGACTGCTCCAGCACGCTGGTGCCGGCCACGGCGACGAGGTCCGGCCGCCGTCGTTGGCCAGCAGCATGTTGGTCGGCGGCAGCGTCGCCATCTGCAGCGACCCGCCCTGCAGGCCGGGCACCAGCGCGCCGCCCGCCACCTGCTGGAAGGTGACCTCGAGTCCATGCTTGCGGAAGAAGCCCTCTTCCTGCGCGACGAAAGCGCCGAGGTAATCGGCCACGCCGGTGTGGCCCACGGTCACCTTGGTCTGCGCCTGCACGCCCATCGTGGCCACGCAGGCCAGCAGCGCGAGCGCGGTGCGTCGGATCATGTTCATGTTGTCTCCTGGGTTCTAGTTCGCGGGAATCACGGGCAGCAGCAGGTACGACGCGTACCTGCCGCCGGTGTGCAGCGTGGTGGTGCCGTCGAAGACTTCGGCCGGCCGGTCCTCCGCTTCGTCGTGCACGTGGATGGCGCAGCCGGTCTGGCGGATGCCGCCGTACTGCGGCGGCGCCTTGGGCACGAGCGGGCCAGCAACTGGTGGTCGTAGTCCCGGCCGGCGACGGTGAGCGCGATGCGCGCGCCCGCGGGCAGCACGATCGACGTGGGCCAGATCTCCACGTCGAGCTCGTAGATCTCGCCGGGCGCGAGCGGCTGCTCTTCGTCGTGCGGATGCCGGGCCGGTACGGCAGGCTCTTGCCTGCATCCAGCTTGCGGTGCGAGGCGCGCAGCCAGCCGAAGGCCAGCGGAACGTTCGGCTCGGAAGCCCCCGAACAGGATCTCGCGGCCGTTCGCGGTGTAGGCGCGCAAGCTCAGGAACAGGTCGGCGTCGCGGGTGCTGGAGGCGATGAAGACCTTCGCGGCGACCGGGCCGGTGATCTCGGTCGCCTGCCGCACGGGGGCGCCATAGAAGGTCACGCCCTGCGAGAACCCGCGGAACGACTTGCTGGCCTCGGCGCCGGGCTCGGGCAGCAGCGCGTCGGCGCCGGCATCGAGGTAGTTGCGCGTCCACTGCGTGCGCGCGAGCGGCCATTCGTTCTCGCCGCGCTCGACGAACTTCTCGTTCGGGTGGCGCACGTTCAGCAGCACGCGCGGCTGCCGGTCCCAGCCGTTGTCCTCGCCCTTGAGGAAATGGTCGTAGAAGCGCCGCATCAGGTTGCGCCCCTGCGGCGTGTAGTACTCGGTCCAGTGCGTGTCGCCGTGCAGCTCCAGCCATTTCTGGCGCGATCCCGCGCGCATGAAGCCTTCGGTGTTGCCGCGCAGGTGCAGGCCGATGCCGCCCCAGTTGCCGCGCGAGAGCACCGGCACCTCGATGTCTTCCAGCACCGGCGTGCGCTCGCGGTAGTACGCATCGAACAGCTTGTGTTCACGCTGCTCGCGGGGCAGGTCGGCCGTGCGGGCCCGCAGTGCTTCGGGGTCTTCGGTCTGCGGCCCGCCGATCGGTTCGCCGGTGTTGCGGTTGATGCGGCCGCGCGTGCCCGTGCCGTTCTGCACCGAAGACACCTGCTGCCCGGATACCAGCGGATCCAGAAGCTGGTGAGGATGCCGCCGTGCCGCACGCCGTCGCGGTACAGGTCGGCCGCGCCCTCGAAGGGGCAGATCGCGGCGAGGTGCTTCGGCTTGAGCGCCGCCACCTGCCACTGGTTCATCGCGTAGTAGGAAATGCCCGTGAGGCCGACCTTGCCGTTGCTCCACGGCTGCTCGCCCGCCCATTCCACGCAGGTGGCGTAGTCGCGCGTCTCACGGGCGCTGAAGCAGTCGATCACGCCGGGCGAACGCCCTGCTCCGCGCGAATCGACGCGCACGCAGACGTAGCCCCAGTCGCGGGTCCAAATCTCGGGATCGGGCGTCTCCCGTGCCTGGTACTTGTTCGACGAGCCTTCCAGCGCCTCCGGGTGGTCGCGCTCCAACTGCATCCAGGCGAACGCGAAGCCTTCCTCGAACGACAGGCCCTTGGCGTAAGGGCCATGCGTCATCAGCACCGGATGCTTGCCGGCGGCGAGCGGCCGGTAGACGTCGGCACGCAGCACGAGCCCGTCGTCCATGGTGATCGGCACGTCCCACTCGATGACCATGCCGTCGCGTTCCTCGATCCTGTGCTGCTCGTCCTGCACGCCGTCTCCTTGTCTGGAGCGGCGATGCTATGCAGTGGCGCACGGCGAAGCCAATCGACTTTGCCGATTCCTGCCATCGGCAAAGTCGATGCATGCGGCGCCGGCGCGCCCGGCGTCTACTCGAAAGTCAGCTTCGAGCGGGTCGCGATCCCCCGGTACAGCCCCATGTCTTCGCGGATCATGGCGCCCAGCCGCGCGGCCGGTCCGCCGGCGGCTTCGAGTCCCAGCTCGGCCAATCGCTTCTGCACCGCCGGATCGGCGACGGCGGCACCAGCCGCCTTGTTCAGGCGGTCGATCGTGGCCGCGGGCGTGCCGAGCGGCGCCAGCAGCCCGACCCATGAGTTCAGCGTGAACGCCTTCAGGCCCGCTTCCGCGGCCGTGGGCGTGTTGGCGAAGCGCGGGTCGCGCTTGTCGCTCGTCACCGCCAGCAGCTTGACCTTCCCGGCATCCACCAGCGGCTTGGACGAGGCGTCGAACGCCAGTCGACGAGGCCGCCCGCCACGTCGTTCAGCGCACCGGTCGTCGACTTGTACGGAATGTGGACCAGAAGGTGCCGGTGAGCGCCTTGAAGTACTCGCCCGCGAAGTGCGAGCCGCTGCCGACGCCCGCGCTGCCGTAGCTGAGCTTGCCCGGGTTCTTCTTCGCATACGCCACGAACTCCTGCAGCGTGTTCGCGGGCGTGTCCTTGCGCGTGACCACTTGCAGGCCATACAGCGCGCTCACGCTCACCGGCAGAAGCGCCTTCTCCGGATCGAAGCCGGCCTTGGGATCGACTACCGGCAGGATGCTGTAGCTGGTGTTGGTGAACAGCAGGGTCTTGCCATCGGGCTGCGCGCGGGCGACAGCGTCCACGCCGAGCCGGCTGCCGGCGCCCGGGCGGTTCTCGATCACGATCGTCTCGCCGAGCTGGCGCGCCATGTGTTCGGCGACGATGCGCGCGACCGGTCGGTCACGCCGCCAGCGGGGAACGGCACGACCACCTTCGTCACGTTGCCCTGCGCCCGGGCCAGCCCGGCGCCGGCGGCGAACAGGGCGGCGACCAGCGCGCGGCGCTGCCATTGCATGTGCTTCTTCATCTTGTCTCCTTGCCTGCCGGTCAGCCGAACGCGGGCGCGAGGCCGTCCCAGCACAGGTACTTGGTTTCGAGGAATTCGTCGATGCCGTAGTGCGAGCCTTCACGGCCCAGGCCGCTCTGCTTGACGCCGCCGAAGGGCGCAACCTCGTTCGAGATCAGCCCGCAGTTGATGCCCACCATGCCGGCCTCCAGCCGTTCGGCCGCCCGCCAGATGCGCGCCGCGTCGCGGCTGAACAGGTAGGCCGCGAGACCGAACTCGGTGTCGTTGGCCAGCGCGAAGGCTTCCTCGTCGGACTGGAAGCGCATCAGCGGCAGCACCGGGCCGAAGGTCTCCTCGCGCGCGAGCGCCATGTCGGCGCGCACGCCCGACACCACGGTCGGCTGGAAGAACGCGGCGCCGAGCGCGTGGCGCTGGCCGCCCGCCAGCACCTTCGCACCGGCGGCGACCGCCTCCGCCAACTGCTGTTCGACCTTGCGCACGGCGGCCGCGTCGATCAACGGGCCGATCTGCACGCCCGCTTCGAGTCCGTTGCCCACCTCCAGCTGCGCCGTCCGCAGCGCCAGGCGTTCCGCCAAGGCGTCGTGGATGCCATCCTGCACCAGCACGCGGTTGGCCGCGATGCACGACTGCCCGGTGTTGCGGTACTTGGCATTGAGCACGCCTTCGACGGCGGTATCGAGGTCGGCGTCGTCGAACACGATGCAGGGCGCATTGCCGCCCAGTTCCATCGAGCATTTCTTGATCGTGGCGGCCGACTGCTGCAGCAACACGCGGCCGATCTCGGTCGAGCCGGTGAAGGTGATCTTGCGCACCAGCCGGTGGCCCGTGAGCGTGCCGCCGATCGCGCGGCTGTCATTGCCCGTAACCACGTTGAAGACACCGGGCGGCACGCCGGCGCGCTGTGCCAGTCCGCGAGCGCGAGCGCCGTCAGCGGCGTCTGGCTGGCCGGCTTGACGACCATGCTGCAGCCGGCTGCCAGCGCGGGGCCCGCCTTGCGCGTGATCATCGCGGCCGGGAAGTTCGAGGGCGTGATCGCGGCGCAAACGCCGACCGGTTCCTTCAGCACCACGATGCGCGCGGTGTCGCGCGGCGCCGGGATCACGTCGCCGCGCACCCGCTTCGCCTCTTCCGAGAACCACTGGACAAAGGAGGCCGCGTAGTCGATCTCACCCTTTGCCTCGGCCAGCGGCTTGCCTTCTTCGAGCGTGATCAGCGTGGCAAGGTCGTCGCGGTGCGCGACCATCAGCGTGTACCAGCGGTGCAGGATCTCGGAGCGGTGCTTCGCCGTCGTGCGGCGCCACGCCAGAACGCTTCGTGCGCAACTTCGATGGCGGCAGCGGTCTCCGCCTCCCGGAAGCGCGGCAGCTCCGCCAGCAAGCTGCCGTCGGCAGGATTGCGCAACGCGTAGGTGCCGTGCGGCGTGGACGCGACCCACGCACCGCCGACGAACGCCGCGGTGCGCAGCAGGGAAGGATCTTTCAGAAGGGAGCGCATCGCGTTCAGCAAGGATGGCGGCCGACCATGTAGCCGCTGTCGGGGTCGGAGGTGACGGGCAGGCCCGATGCCGCGAGGCCCCGGCGCAGCTGCTTCATGAAGCGGTCCGGCACGCGCATGGCGGGCGCGCGCAGCGGGCCGCCGTTGAAGCCGGCCAGCCAGTCCTGGTACTTCCACATGCTGCGGTTCAGCACGCCGGTGCCGCCGGCATAGCTCTGGGCTGCGGCGCCGTTGGCATTGCGCGCGGGCATGACCTTCCAGTACATCTCCATCGCGCGCTCCCACTCGCCCTTGCGCGCGAGCTCGAACGCGCGCGGATAGTAGGTGCTCATCCACTGCGTGTTGCTGGTACCGGAGAACTGCAGCTGCATCAGGCTCATGAGCGGGATCGCGTCGCCTTCGATCGGGATGCTGATCACCACTTCGTCGCGGAAGTGGTGGTACATCTCGCAGGCGCCGGCCGGCAGCGGGAAGCCCTGCTCCGACTTGATCGCGACGATGTTCGGGCAGTCCTTCAGCAGGCGCCGCACGAAATCCACCGACATGCCGGCGGGATGCACGCGCTCGAAGCCCCACAGCGGGATCGGGAACAGCATGACGGCCAGATCGGTCGCGTCGCAGAACTGCTTCGTGTAGTCGTAGATCTCCTGCTCGGTCGTCGGCCAGAACTGCGGCGGATACGACAGCAGCACGATGTCGGCGCCGGCCTTCTCCGCGAGCTTCACCGCCTCGATGTTCTCGGCCAGCGTGCCGAAGGCGGCGTGGAAGAACAGGCCGAGCTTGCCGCCCGCCGTGTCGCGGGCCCAGCCGTCATCTGCGCGTTCTCCTCGGGCGTGATCGCCACTTCGGCGCACAGCAGCGTGTAGCTGTAGCCGAACTCGCGGGCCAGCGTGATGTCGTGGCGGATGCCGCGCTCGTTGAGCTTCTTCAGGTCGGCCGAATAGCTCGGGATGGTGACGGCGGAGCAGCCGGTCAGGTGCTCGCGCGCCCAGGCACGGGCGTCCTTGCGTTGGTAGGCAGGCATGGGGTTCCTCGGGTTCGTTTACTTGGCGACCGGCACGATGCTGCGTGCCAGCGGGGTGCCGACGCCACTGACGCGCGCGCGCGCCAGCAGCATCTCGGCGGTGATCACGTCCTGCAGCGCGGAGCCGACGGACTTGTAGAGGACGATGGCGTCCGGCGCGCGGGCAGCCTTGCCGGCGACGAGGTCGGACAGCGGGACCAGCTTGTGCGCGAAGTCCACGCCGGCGCGCGTGGCTGCCAGCATGTCGCCGGTGTCGTGCGCGACCTCTTCCGGCATGTCGGCCGCGATGAGCGACGCGCGGGCGATCACCTGTTCGTCGACCTCGCGCTGCTCGGGCAAGGTGGAGCCGATCGACACCACCGTCATGCCGGGCTCCAGCCACGCGCCTTGCAGCACGGGCGATTCGTCGCGGCTGCGCGCGGCGCACAGCACCACGTCGGCGCCGCCCACGGCCTGCTGGGCTTCGGCCACGGCTTCGGCCGCAAGGCCGTGCGTGTCACGGCACAGCGCGGCGAACTTCTCGCGGCTCGCAGGCGTCGGGCTGAACACGCGCACCTGCGCAATGGCCCGCACTGCGGCCAGCGCCGCGAGCAGGCCCTGCGCCTCGAAGCCGGAGCCGATCACGGCGACGCGCAACGGCCGCCGCGGCGCCGCGGCATCCACCGCCACCGCCGCCGTCGCCGCCGTGCGGATGCCGGTGATGCGGTTGCCGTCGATCAGCGCGCTCAGCGCCATCGTCTCCTGGTCGAACAGGGAGACGAGGTAGCTCGCGCGCCGCGCCTTCATGCTGGCAGCGATGAGCTTGCAGCCCATGTGGCCGCCGCCCGGCGACACCGCCGTCAGGCCGCGCAGCCGGTGCCGTCGCCGCGCGCCATCGAGCGCGGCGGCACCATCGCGGCAGCCACCGGCTGGGCGTAGGCGTTGCGCAGCGCATCGATGGCGGCGCGCCAGTCCGAAAGCACGGCGACATCGGCGTCGGTGAGGAACAGGGTGGGTGCGACCTCGATCGCGGCCGCGGGATTGGGGTTGCCCAAGCGATGTCTCCTTCGATGGGAGGCATCGTAGGCAGCGGCCGCCGTCGTGACGACGCTCTTCGGGCCAAAGCAGCTTTCCCGGATCGGGATATCCGGCTAGCGCCGACCTGGCTCCTTGAGCATGGCGGGCGCCATCTTGCGCAGCAGCTGCGCGACTTCACGCGTGGCGAGCGTGTGCGCGCGATGCTGGGTCACGCCGAGCACGATGGAGCGTGACAGCACCGGCCGCACGATGGGCACGGCCACCAGCCGCCCGCCTCTTGCGGCGTGAGCGTGCCGGCCGTGATGGCCAGGCCACCGCCGCACGCAACGATCTCGTGCTGCAGGCGGATCGAGTCGGCTTCCAGCACCTGCGTGAGCGTGACGCCTTCCTGCTGCGCCAGCCGCGCGAGCCGCGCGCGCAGCGGATGCGGCTGGCTCGGGAGCACCAGCGGCCACTGCGCCAGTCCGCGAAAGGGACCGACTTGCGCGTGGCCAGCGCATGCCGCGCCGGCACGACGAGGGACAGAGGCAGGCGCCGCAACACGGTTTCGTCGGGGCCGGCGGAGTCCTCCTCGCGCAGCAGCAGCGCGAGGTCGAGCCGCCCCTGCGCCAGCCACTCTTCCAGCTGCGCGCTCGATCCCTCGGTGAGGTGCAGCCGCACCTGCGGCCAGCCTTGCGCACCGCCGTGAACAAGGCGCCGGCCAGCACCGGCACGGTGGACGGCAGCAGGCCGAAGCGCACGTCGCCGGCCGGCACGCCGCGGCTGGTGCGCATGTCGTCGGCGAGCTGCTCGGCGTCGCGCAGCAACGCCTTCACGCGCGGGTAGACCTGCTCGCCGAACTCCGTCAGCACCACGCCGCGGCCGGTGCGGCGGAACAGCCGCGTGCCGGCCTCGGCCTCGAGCCGCGCGATGTGGCGGCTGACCACCGATTGCTGCATGTCCAGCGCGAGCGCGGCCGCCGTGACGCTGCCGGCGTCGGCGACCTGCACGAAGAGCGCCCACTTGGGCTCGAGGATGGACTGCACCGGGGCATTGTCCACGCGCCCGGACGCCCGGTCAGCCGCGCCGGTCCAGCGCCGACTTGATCGCCGGATCGAACGCGCCGTCGACCAGCACGAACAAGATGCGGCACGGCTTGCCGGAGCGGTTCGCCCACGCATGGTTGGTGCCGCGCTGCACGACCACGGTGCCGGGCTTGCACACGACCTCGCCTTCGTCGAGCACCAGCGTCAGCTCGCCGTCGATGACGACGCCGTAGTCCACCGACTCGGTGCGGTGCATCAGCGGATGCCGCGCGCCGGCGTGCGCCGTGGAAGCGCCGGCATCGCCGATCTCGGAGAAGCCCGCGCGCAAGGAGTCCGCGCCGCGCGCATGCAGTTCGGCGGTGTCGGGCGGGATGTCGACGAAGCGGATGCGGGTGCCGAGTTTCGGTGGCGGCAGCAGCAGCGGGCCGAGCGTGGGATCGGCGCCGTTGTCGACGGGTGCGGGCGTGGCGTGGGTGGACCAGACCTCGTGGAACACGGTGCCCGGGATCGCCTTGAGTTCGACGACCATGGGCAGCGGACCGTCGCTGGAAACGACGGCGCCGCCGTTGCCGTTGTGGCCGGTGACGACGCGGTGGATGGCGGGCAGGCTCATGGGGTCTCCTTGGGTTTGTCAGGGGCGCTGCCAGCGCAGCAGCCAGCGTTCGGCCCCCGCCAGCAGCGCGTTGGCGCCGAAGCCGATCGCGCCGAGCAGCACGATGCCGGCGAACAGTTCGCTGGCGCGGAACGAGCGCGCCGCCATCAGGATGGCCCCGGCCCAGGCCGGACTGCGAGGCGATCATCTCGCCCACGACGGCGACGATCAGCGACACCGTCATCGACAGCCGCATGCCGGCCAGGATGTCGGGCATGGCGCTCGGCAGGCCGATCTTCCAGATCACGTCGCGCCGCGGCAGCTGCAATGCCGACGCCACCTCGCGCAGCCGCGGCTCGATGCTGGCGAAACCGTGCAGCGTGGCCAGCAGCACCGGCCACATGGCGCCGAAGGCCACCACGAACAACACCATGTTCGGACCGAGACCGAAGATGGAAATCGCCAGCGGCATGATCGCGGAAGCCGGCAGCGGGCGGATGAACTCCAGCGTCGGCTGCAGCCAGGCGCGTGCCGCGGCCGACGTGCCGATCACGGCGCCGAGGACGATGCCGGCCAAACAGGCGAGCAGCCAGCCCTCGAACATGCGGCGCAGCGTGTGGCCGCTTTGCGCCAGCAGTTCGCCGCCTTGCAGCCCTTCCTTCAGCGCAGTGACCGTCGCTTCCGGCGTCGGCAGGAAGACCCTGCTCACCCACTGCTGGTGGCTGGCGAGCCACCACAGCGCGATGAAGGCGGCGAGCACGGCGAGCGATCCGGCCCATGCCGATGCGTCCACGCGCTTCATGCCACCACTCCCATGCGCCGGGCCACGCTGCGCTGCAGCCACAGCGCGAGGGCGTTGACGGCGAAGCCGACGACGGCGATCCAGAACAGCCAGGCGATCATCAGCGCCGGCTCCAGGCTTTGCTGCGCGATCATCATCGCGTAGCCCATGCCGTGCGGGTTGGCGGCGATCTCCACCGTCACCGCCACCACCAGTGCAATCGACACGCCCAGGCGCAACGCAACGAAGAGGCGCGGCACCATGGCCGGCAGCACGATCTTGGTCACGCGGTCGTGGGGCGGCAATCCAAGCGCGAACGCCACTTCGAGCAGGCGCGGATCGACCTGGCGCGCGGCGGCCTGGCCAGCACCAGCATCGGCCAGAACACGGCGAAGGCGACGATGGAACTTTCCATGCGCACGCCGAAGCCGAACACCAGCATCGCCAGAGGGATCAGTGCCACCGACGGCACCGGCCGCAGCACTTCGACGGTCAGGAAGCTCCAGCGCGCCGCGCGGTCCGACAGGCCCAGCCAGATCCCGAGCAGCGTGCCGGCGACGAAGCCGATCGCCAGCCCCGCCGCCGCGCTCCACAAGGTGAAGCCGGTGGACTGCAGCAGCGAGCCGTCGAGCAGCGCGCGGCCGAATGCGGCCACCGCCGCGGTGGGCGCGGCGATCGCTTCGCTGTTCTTGCCGGGGCCGCGGGCGTACCACTCCAGCCACGCCAGCAGCAGCAGCGGCACGGCGCCGCCGCGCAACACCGCCATCGCGCGCGGGCCCATGTCAGTGGTGTCCCGTAGTGGTACAGCTCGCGGCGCAGGCGCAGGTACTCCGGGTGTTCCTTGGTTTCGAGCTGATTGCGCGGCCGCGGAATGGCCACGTCGACGATCGCGGCCACGCTGGGCTTGTCGGCCGTGGGGTTGGAACGCAGCGCGATCACGCGGTCGCCCGTACAGCGCCTCATCGAGGTCGTGGGTGACGAACAGCACCGTGAGCCCGCTCTCGCGCACCAACCGCGCCACCTCGTCCTGCAGCGATTCGCGCGTCATCGCGTCGAGCGCGCCGAAGGGCTCGTCCATCATCAGCAGGCGCGGCTCCTGCGCCAGGCAGCGGGCGATCTGCGCGCGCTGCTGCATGCCGCCGGAGAGTTGCAGCGGAAACTTCTGCGCGTGCTGCGCCAGGCCGACCGTCTGCAGCACGCGGGCGATGCGTTCCGGCCGCTGGTCCTTCGGGATGCCGGCCGCTTCCAGCGCCAGGCTGACGTTGCCTTCCACCGTGCGCCACGGCAGCAGCGCGCGGCCGTAGTCCCGGAACACGAACGCGGCTTCGCGCGACGGGCCGCGCACCACCTGCCCCGCGCGGCGCACTTCGCCGCCGCTCGGTTGCACGAAGCCTGCGGCCGCGCGCAGCAGCGTCGTCTTGCCGCAGCCCGAGGGCCCGATGATGCAGACGAACTCGCCTTGCCCCACCTGCACGCTCGTCGGCGACAGGATCTCGCGGCCACCGAGGTGGATGGAGACGCCGTCGAAGGCGAGCAGCGTTTCGCCGGCGCCCTTCACTTGACGATCAGGCTGGCGAGGTTGGGCCGCGCCTTGAGCAGCTTCTGCTCGACCATCTGGTCGGCCCACCACGCCAGTGCCGGCTCGGTCACCACCGGCAGCGGCGGACTGATCTGCACCGATGCCAGCACCTCCGGCGGCAGCTTGATGTACTTGCCGATGTGCTCGCGCACCTTCGCCGTGTTCTTCGGGTTGTTCAGGAAGGTGGCCGCCTCTGCGATGCCCGCCTGGAACGCTTTCGCGGCCGCCGGGTTCTTCTGCACCCATTCGCGGCGCGCGGTGAAGACCAGCGTGGGCAGGCCGTCGGGCAGGAAGGTCGAGTAGTACGACGCGACGTAGCCCGCGCCGCTGGAGACGATGCGCACCATGAACGGATCGGCGGTCACCACGGCGTCGAGCGAGCCGCCGCGCAACAGGTCGCCGTGCTGCGGGAAGGACGCTTCGAGGAAGTTGACTTTGGTGTGGTCGACGCCCTGCGACTTCAGCCAGGCGCGAAAGCCCACGTGCAGGAACGCGCCGAGGCCGGGCACGCCGATCTTCTTGCCGACGCAGTCCTGCGCCGTCTTGATGCCCGAGCCCGCGCGCGCGACCAGGCCGATGCCCGTCATCTTCTTCGATGTCGCACCGCCGCCGGTGAGCACGACGTGGTCCAGTCCGCCGTCCGCCGCCTGCAGGAACACCGAAGGGGTCGGGCCACCGAGCTGGATCGAGTCGGACTGGATCGCGGGCGGGATCGACGGGTTCAGCGGGATCAGCTTCGGCTCGACGTCGATGCCACGCCGCAGGAAGTAGCCCTCCTCGCGCGCGATGAACACGGTGGCGAAGTCGGTGACGGCGGTGTAGCCGAAGATGGCTTTCACGGGCGCCTGCGCGCGCAGCGGCAGGGCCGCGGCCGCGAGGCCGGCAGCGACCATCGTGCGGCGAGAGATCGGGTGCGTCATTCTTCTTGTCTCCTGTTCATTCTTCGGGGTGCGCGGCGAGGGCCCGCCGCACCATGTCTTGCGCGGATCCATCATCGCGCAGTCCCAGCGCCCGCGCGGCGGAATCGTCGAGCACGGGGTAGCGGCCGTACACCGCCTCCAGCGCCGGCTGCGGTGCGTAGTCGACCATGCCCTGCCGGTCGGCGCCATAGAGGCAAGCGAGGGTGTCCACCACTTGCGCCATCGACAGGCGCAGCACCGGCAGCGGCCGGCGCGCGCGGGGTCGGCACCGGAAACGTCCATCGCCGCGGCGTGCAGCAGGTTCTCGGCGCAGCGCCACGCAGACATCCACCACGCCGTTGCTTCGGGTGAGACAGGGCAGGTGTAGCGCTCTCCCGCCGCGAGGGCATGCAGGATGTCGCTCATGAACGCGGAAGCGAGTCCGGCCGGTGCGCGCGCCCGCGCCACGATGCCGGGCAGGCGCAGCGCGCGGCCATCGAGCAGCCCGCGGCGGCTGAAGTCGGCCAGCAGGATCTCGCTGGCCAGCTTGTGCGCGCCGTAGGTGATCGGGGGATGCAACGGGGTGGCGGGCGTGACGAGGGCCGGCAAGTCGGTGCCGTAGACCGCGATGGTGCTGGCGTACACCACGACGGGCTTGCGCCCGCTCGCCGCGAGCGTCTCGAACAGGGCCAGCGTGGTGTCCAGGTTGATGCGGCGGCCCAGCGCGTAATCCGCTTCGGAGGTCCCGCCGGGGATCGCTGCGAGGTGGATGCAGGCATCGGGCGCGAAGTCGGCCACGCGCTGCAGGAGACCGTCGGTGCCGAGGTCGCCCTCGAGCGCGATGGCGCCTGCCGGTACTTCCGCGAGCCGCTGGTCCGCGACTGCGAGCGCGCTGATCGCGCGGTCGCCGATGCGACCCCGCATCGTCGCCAGTTGCACCAGCTTGCTGCCGATGAAGCCGCCCGCCCCGGTGATCAGGACGCGCATCTCAGTCCTGGAAGATGGCGACCGCGCGCGTCCAGCCGGCGGAGGCGCCGCGGATCTTGTGCGGGAAGCAGGAGATGGTGAATCCGTCGCCCGGCAGCGCCTCCAGGTTGTGCAGCTTTTCGAGGTGGCAGTAGCCGATGTCCTTGCCGGCCTTGTGGCCCTCCCACAGCAGGCTCTTGTCGCCGGTCTCGGCGAACTTCTTCGCGGTGTACGAGAAGGGCGCGTCCCAGCTCCAGGCGTCGGTGCCCGTGAGGCGCACGCCGCGCTCCAGCAGGTACATGGTCGCCTCGTAGCCCATGCCGCAGCCGGCGTTGACGTAGTCATCGTTGCCGTAGCGCGAACCCGCGCGCGTGTTCACCACCACGATGTCGAGTGGCTGCAGCACGTGGCCGATCCGCTTCAGTTCGGCCTCGACGTCGGCGGCGGTGCAGACGTAGCCATCCGGGCGATCGCGGAAGTCCAGCTTCACGCCCGGGCGGAAGCACCAGTCCAGCGGCACCGGGTCGATGGTCATCGACGGCTTGGCGTCGCCGAGCTTGCCGTCCATCGTCGAATGGAAATGCCGGGGGCGCGTCGAGGTGCGTGCCGCTGTGGGTGGTGAGGCGCACCCACTCGGCGGCGGCGGCTTCCTCGTCGGGATAGTCGTCCTCCTGCGTGCCGGGCAGCAGCTTCATGAACTCGGGCAGCGTGTCGCGGTGCTTCTGGTACTCGATCTTCGGCGCCAGCATGGGCGGGTCGGAGAGCACGTCGTTCTCGAGGTAGATGGACAGGTCGACGAAGCGCATGGTGGGTCCTCAGTCCGCGGCCGGGGCCTGCACCACGCGCTGGTCGATGGCGCCGAACACCGGCTGCCCTTGCCAGCGCGCCTCCATGCGCACGCGGTCGCCGAACTTCATGAACGACGTCTTCGGTGCGCCCTGCTCGATCGACTCGATGGCGCGGCGCTCGGCGATGCAGGCCGATCCTTTCTGACCGTCGGCGTTCGACACGGTACCGGAGCCGATGATGGTGCCGGCGGACAGGCGACGCGTCTTGGCGGCGTGGGCGACCAGCTGGTCGAAGCCGAAGCTCATCTCGCTCCCGTTCGGGTTGCCGAACCAGTGGCCGTTGTAGTCGATGGCGAGGTCGAGGTGCACGCGCGCGTCCTTCCATGCCTCGCCGATCTCGTCGGGCGTGACCGCCACCGGGGCGAAGCTGGACGAAGGCTTGGCGTGGAAGAAGCCGAAGCCGGTCTTCATCTCGCGCGGCCCGAACGACCGCAGGCTGACGTCGTTGATCTGCACCAGCAGCAGGATGTGCTTGCGCGCCTGCGCCGACGTGACGCCCATGGGAACCCGGTCGACGATGACGCCGAACTCGCCTTCGAAGTCGATGCCGTGCGCCTCGTCGGGCAGCGGCACGTCGTCGCCCGGGCCGAGCAGGTCGTCGGAGCCGCCCCGGTACATCAGCGGGATGGTGTCGGTGTCGGGCAGCGGCGGCATGTTGAACGCCTTCTCCATCAGCCGGGCGTGGTTGAGGAAGGCGGAGCCGTCGCACCACTGCGGCGCCCGCGGCATCGGCGCGGCAGCCTGCGCGGGATCAAAGGCGAACGCGCCATCGGCGGTGCCGGCGTTGAGCTGCTCATAGAGGGCTTGCAGCCGCGGCGAAGCAGCGGCCCAGTCTTCCAGCGCCAGCAACAGGGTGGGCGCGATGCCGGTGGCATCGACGGCGCGCTGCAGGTCGCGCGAGACGACGACGAGGCGGCCGTCCTTGCCGCTTTTCAGGGATGCGAGTTTCATGCCGTGTGGCTTTCGTTCCAGTGGATCGGGGGCAGCCCGGCGACCGGCGAGCGGAAGCTGGGCAAGGTGGTGCCGCGCAGGCTGCCGAGGTAGACGGTGCGCAGGTCGCGGCCGCCGAAGGTCAGGCTGGCCATCCAGGGGCGCCAGCGTACCGGCAGCGGCGGCCATGACGTCCGGCGTCAGCGTGCGCGCGGCATAGTGTTCGTCCAGGTTGCGCGTCGCCCGGGCGTTGCTGTCGTCGAGCAGCGTCAGCACGTCGCCCTCGGGGGTGATTGCGACCAGCTTGTCGGTCATCACGAGCGTCACCCACAGGTTGCCGAAGCCGTCGAAGGCGAAGCCGTCGGGAAAGCCGTCGAGCGCGCTCGGGCCGTAGACCTCGCGGCCGGTGAGCGAGCCGTCGTCCTGCACCCGCAGGCGCGAGATGCGCCGGGCATTGCTTTCGACGACGTACAGCCACTCCTCGCGCGCGTCGAGGCGCACTTCGTTGGTTCCCTCGAAGCCGTCGGCGACGATGCGCACCCCGCGCTCGTCGATCAGGGCGATGTAGCCGTCGCGCGCGCGGGCATTGATGGAGTCGGTCCAGGGCTGCATGCGGGTTGTGACCGTCAGCCAGATGCGGCCGTGGCTGTCGCGCAGCACGAAGTTGGCCTTGCCCAGCGGACGGCCGTCGATGCTGTCGAAGAGGCGGCGCACGCGGCCGTCGCGCGTCATCACCTCCACCGCATCGCTGCCCCAGTTGGCGATGACGAAATCGCCATTGGGCAGGAAGGCCATGCCATTGGGCAGCGAACCCCGGCTCTGCACGTAGCGCGTGGAGAAATCGCTCGCCTCGGAAGTCGGCGCGCCGGGCACGACCAGGCGCTGGCTGCCGTCGGCGGCGATGCGCATGACGCCGCCGCGGGCGTCGGCAGCCCACAGCGTGCCGTCGCGCTCGGCCAGCACGCATTCGGGCCGCTGCAGGTAGCGGCCGACGTGGCGGACCGCGGCGCGGTCCACCTGCCAGCCACGCAAGGGATTGATTTTCCTGTCCATGGAGGCCGGAAGGATAGGCACCGGCGGCCACCGCCACCAACCGAATCGCCGGATGGCTGCCATCGCCGGGCGCGATACCAGCGGCGTCTATCATCGGGCATCGCCCCGGAGACCTGCCTTGCGCTACCAGCGCATCGACCTGAACCTGCTGATCGCGCTCGACGCCCTGCTCGCCGAGCGCAGCGTCACGCGCGCCGCGGAACGCATGCACATGACCCAGTCGGCCATGAGCGGCGTGCTGGCGCGGCTGCGCGAGTACTTCGACGACCAGCTGCTCGTTCCGGTCGGCCGTGCCATGCACCTGACGCCGCGCGCCGAAAGCATGATCCAGCCGGTCCGGGACATCATCCTGAAGGTGGATTCCACCACGTGGGCGTGCGCCCCGAGTTCGATCCGGAGACGGCGCAGCGCCATTTCGTCGTGATCGCTTCCGACTACGTCTCGAACGTGCTGCTCGCCGAGGTGCTGCGCAAGGTCGCGCAGGTGGCGCCGGGGCTGAGCTTCGACATCCGCCCGACGCACACCGGGATGGCACAGGAGCTCGACCGGGGACGGGCCGACTTCCTCGTCACGCCCGCGCACTGCCCCGGCGGAGCATCCGCAGATGGCGCTGTTCGACGACAGCTACAAGGTCATTGCGTGTGCCCAGCATCCGGAACTGCAGGACGGCCTGTCGCTGGACGACTACCAGTCGCTCGGCCACGTGGTCTACCAGAACGAGCAGGGCGCGAACCCGTGGTTCGAGCAGTGGTACGCCAATCAGCACGGCAACACGCGGCGCGTGGAAGTCGTCACGCATGGCTTCGTGCTGATGCCGCGCTTCATCGTGGGCACCCGCCGCATCGCCACCGTGCAGACGCGGCTCGCGATCCAGTTCGAGCAGGCGATGCCGGTGCGGCTGTTCGAACCGCCGATGGAAACGCCGCGCCTGACCGAGGTGCTGCAATGGCACCGCTACCGCGAGGACGACCCGGGCGTGCAGTGGATGCGCGGCGAGATCCTGGCCGTGGCGCAGGCGCTGCCCCCGATCTGATTCGGCCTGCCTAGGCGGTGCGGCCGCCCAGCGTTTCCGCCACCCAGTCGGCGATGTAGTGCCCCGCGTTGATGCTGTTGTCGAAGCTGGAGTGCTGGCAGCCGCCCTCGCGCTCGGTGAACACCTTCAGCTCGCGCTTCGGGCTGTTGACCAGTTGCTCGTAGGTGCGGTGCGCCCACTGCAGCGGGATCTGCGAATCCTTCTCGCCGTGCGTGACGAGGAAAGGCACCCGGATGCGGTCGAGGATGCCATCGAGATGCACGTTTTCGGCGATGCGCAGGAAGTCGTCATTGTCTTTCGCTCCCCACACCCAGCGCACATGGGCCCAGTAGTGCGGCACCGGCAGGTTGCCCTCCTTTGCCAGCCGCTTCTTCTGCACGTCGCGCCAGTCGTGGTTGGCGCCCCAGACCACGCCGCAGGCAAAGCGCGGCTCGAAGGCCACGGCGCGCGGGCAGTAGTAGCCGCCCAGCGAGACGCCCTCCATGCCGATGCGCTGCGCATCGACGTCGTCGCGCTGCTCCAGCCAGTCGACGATGCGGCTGGCCCAGTGCTCGCTGTCGTGGCGCGCCGTCATGCCGTGCAGCCGCAACGCCTCGCCGGTGCCGGGCTGGTCGACCACCGGGGATGCCACGCCGCGCCGGGCCAACCACACCGGCAGGCCCACGCGCTGCTTCATTTCCTTGGTGGAATCCAGCCCGTTCACCTGCACGAGCAGCGGCGCGCGGCCCTGCACGCCCTCGGCGCGCGTGTAGAGCGCGGACAGGTGCCCGCCTTCGTACGGAATCTCCACGCGCTCGCAGTTCTCGCGCGACAGCCGCATGCCCCGGGCGTACACCTCGAGGAAGCGGCGGTACAGCGCCAGCCGGCCCGGCGCATCGTGCGCCTGCAGGCGTTCGGCGGTGATCAGGTAAGTGGCGGCGCGTGTGTACTTCTCGCCGGCCGACAGCAGCCGGCCCCGCGCTTCGTCCTCGCCCGCCAGTTCGCACAGCTTGTCGGCCATGCGCACCCGTGTTTCGCGGAAAGCCTGGGTGCCGGCGGCGTCGGGCGCCTTCGCGGCCTCCTGCAACGGGGCGCACATGGCCTCGATCTCGCCGATGCGCGCGCCCATCTCGATGGCGAGGTCGACGGACAGGTTCCAGACGTAATTGGTGGGGAAGTAGCGAAACACCTTGGCCTCTCGATGCAGCGCCCGAGGATAGCCAAGCGGGCCCCGCACGCCCCATTGTTTTTGTCCATGCGAGGCATGGCGCGGGGCGATGCCTAGTTCCGCTGCAGGCCCTGCACCACCCGCCGCGCGCGATTCGGGCCGACGTCGACGTGGATCGCCACCTGCGGCCGGCCCGGAAAGCGCTGCTGGTTCTGCCACTGCGCCTCGATGATCACCTTGTCCTCCTCGAAGGTCGCGGCGGTCTGGTCGACGACGAGGCGGGTGACGTCCTGCTTGTCGGGATGCGGATTGGTCGCGATGGTCCAGAAGTAGTGGGCGCTGCCGTCGGTCTCGGGCGTGACGCCGTGGAAGCCGCGCATGTGGAAGCCGCTGCGCTCCGGATCGTCGAGGCTGCCGGCGCCCTCGTCCATGGCGCCCGTCCAGATCCGGCAATGCGACACGTGAAACTCGACCTCCTGCCAGCGGTCGATGCGCCCGCGGAAGGGCCAGCCGCGGCATAGGTCGGCGGCGGTTCGGAGCCTGGCATGCGCCGCACGACCTTCACCACTTCGCCGTCCTGCGTCACGTCGAGCTTCGCGTTCATGTGCACGGACGGATTGCCGCCGATGGTCTTCAGGTGCACGTAGCCGAGATGGCTCAGGTCCAGCAGGTTGTCGTGGATCAATTGCCGTGGTGCGTCGTAGTGGAAGCTGTCGCCGCCGAACTTGTAGCGCGTGTCGTTGTGGACCGGATAGGCCGGCGGTTCGTCGGCGGGCGTTGCGTCGGGCGTGCTGCCGACCCACACCCACAGGATCTGGTCGCGTTCGCGCAAGGGGTAGGCCTGCACCCGGGCCCGCGCCGGAATGTGCGCCCGCCCGGCACCTCGATGCACGCGCCCGCGCCGTCGAACAGCAGGCCGTGGTAGCCGCAGCGCAGGCCGCGCTCTTCCACGGTGCCGCAGGACAGCGGCAGTTCCTTGTGGCAGCAGCGGTCTTCGAGCGCGGCGACGCTGCCGTCCGGCTTGCGGAACAGCACCATCGGGCGATTGAGGTAGGTGCGGGCGAGCGGCTTGTCCTTCAGCTCCCGGAGAAGCCGGCCACCCACCACCGGTTCATCGGAAACGGGGACCCGGTCGCGAGGAGCGAAGGCGAAAGTGCGGTGTTCATTTCGCCCACCTCAGTTCGTCCGCGGGTCCTTGACGCCCTTGTTGACGTCGATCTCGACGTTCCACAACTGGCCCTGCTTGCGTTCCACGCGCCGGATGTAGACGTCCTGGACGATGTCGCGCGTCTGCGCGTCGATCAGCACCGGGCCGCGCGGGCTCTCGAAGGTCTGCCCCTTCATCGCCGCGACCAGCGCGTCGCCCTCGCCCTTGCCCCGCGTAGACTCCAGCGCCTTGTAGATCACGCGCATGCCGTCATAGCCGCCCACCGCCATGAAGTTGGGGCGCATGCCCTTGTTGGCCGCGGTGAAGGCATCGACGAACTTGCGGTTGGTCGGGCCCTCGTGCGCCGCCGAGTAGTGAAATGCGGTGACGATGCCGAGCGCCGAGTCGCCCATCTCGTTGAGCGTGTCGTCGTCCGTCACCCCGCCGTCGCCGATCAGCTTGATGCCCGCCTTGTCGAGGCCGCGTTCGTTGAACTGCTTCATCAGGCTCACCGCCGGACCGGACGGAATGAAGACGAAGACGGCGTCGGGCGCGAGCTCGCGGACCTTCTGCAGGAAAGGCGCGAAGTCCGGATTGCGCATGGGGATGCGGATCTCGCCCGCGATCTCGCCGCGATTGAGCAGCACGCGCTCCTTGAAGCTCTTCTCGGCGTCGATGCCCGGGCCGTAGTCGGACACCATCGTCACGAACTTGCGCAGCTTGTTGCGGTTGGCCCATTCAGCCATCGTCACCGCGGTCTGCGGCAGCGTGTAGCTGGTGCGCACGAAGTACGGCGAACTCGCGACGATGCTCGAAGTGGCAGCCGCCATGACGACGGCGGGCGTCTTCGACTGGCTGATCAGCGAGGACACGGCCAGCGCCGCCGGCGTGACGCCGAATCCCGCCAGCACGGCCACCTTCTCGGTCGCGATCAGTTCCTGCGCATGGCGCCGCGTCTGGTCCGGGACGCCGCCGTCGTCGCGCAACACAACCTCCACCTTGCGTCCGGCGACGGTGGCGCCGTTCTGCGCCATATACAGCTTGACCGCGGCATCGATCTGCCGGCCCGTGGACGCGAAAGGGCCCGTCATCGGCAGGATCAGCCCGATCTTGAAGGGGGCGGCGGGCTGGGCCAGCGCCGTCAGGGAATGGGTGGCGGCGATGCCGATCAGGGCGGCCAGGAAGATGCGCTTGCTCATGGTGGGCTACGTTCAGTGTGCTGAAGTTCAGCATGCTAAAGGAGGCCGGGAAATGCGCGGTACGGGGTAATCCCTCACTCGCCGACAATGCGCACCATGCCGCGCAAAGCCACCGAACCCGCCGCCGACTCCGTTTCCGCCGACCTGTACGAACAGCCGGGCCACCTGATCCGGCGCGCGCACCAGATCGCCAACGCGGTCTTCAGCGAGATGGTCAGCAACGAGGTCACGCCGCTGCAGTACGCGATCCTGCGCATGGTCCACGAGAACCCGGGCACCGACCAGGTGACGCTGGCGAGCCTGGTGGCGCTCGACACCTCCACCACCGCGCTGACCGCAGCACGGCTGGAGGGCAAGGGGCTGCTGGTGCGCGAAGTGGCGGCGCACAACCGGCGCCAGCTCCAGCTGTCGCTCACGAAAGCGGGCGAGACCCTGATCGTCGAACTGGTGGACGACGTGCACCGCATGCGCGAGCACCTGCTGGCGGCGCTCGACCCGAAGGAGCAGCAGGTCTTCATGACGCTGATGCGCAAGTTCGTGCACCTGCACAACGAGCAGAGCCGGGCGCCGCTGCGGCGCGCGCGCAGGAAGTCCCCGCGGAGACCACCCCGAAGGCGGCGCCCAAGCGGCCGCGGGCCCGGTAGCTTCGGCGCTGCTGCCGACCGCACCCACCAGAAGGAGTCCCCCGGACATGACCGCAGACGATTTCAACAGCGCAAGCACCGGCACGCTGCCGGGCTATCTCGGTATCCGCGTGCTTTCGGTCGGCGGCCGCGAGCTGCGCGCTGAGCTGCCGGTGCGCCCGGAGCTGATGGCGCCCAACGGCTACCTGCACGCCGGCAGCCTGGTCACGCTGGCCGACACCTGCTGCGGCTACGGCTGCCGCGCCAACCTGGCGGAAGGCGCGAGCGGCTTCACCACCATCGAGCTGAAATCCAACCATCTCGGCACCGCGCTGGACGGCACCATCGACTGCGTGGCGACGGCGGCGCATCTCGGAAGGACGACGCAGGTCTGGGACGCCGTGGTCACCCACCGGGAAACGAACCGGACCCCGGCGCTGTTCCGGTGCACGCAGATGGTGCTGTATCCCAAGGCCTGAGGCAGCCCGGCCGAGCGGGCGGCGGCGGAAAACAAAAAAGCCTCGATCTCTCGAGGCTTTTGCGTTTGGCGGAGCAGGTGGGATTCGAACCCACGGTACGGCATAACCGTACACCGGATTTCGAGTCCGGCGCATTCGACCACTCTGCCACCGCTCCTGATTTCGGTTCGCGTGGTGCGAAGCACGCAATTATAGCGGACCTGCGCGAACGCGCGAGAGCCTCACGGTCCGCGCAAAAGTTCACGCGGCGGGCGGCGCCCTACTGCGGCGTCGACGCTCGCCTACGCGCGCTGCCAGCCGCGCTGCCGAAGATGGCCGCATGTTCGGCAGAAACCGCGGCAAGACGCCCCCAGCCAGCCCGCCAAGGCCACGCGGCCACCGGCGGACGACTGGCTGCAGTCCATGCCAGTACCCGACGTGCACGAAGGCGGCGAGTCGACCTGGGAGGCGTGGCAGGAAGAGTCGCGACGGATGGACCTGGCGTTCGCGGAAACCCAGCCGTCGGACGTGATCCCGCTCACTGCCGACCCGCGGGCGGCGCCACCGGTCCAGCGCCGCGGCGCGCACTGGAGCGCCGACGACCTGCTGGTGCTGGCACGCCGCAACAACCGCGTGTGCCCGCGGCCTTTCCTGTGGTCGGCGCTGTACGTGCTGCTGGAAGGCGACCGCTATGCCGACCTGCGGCCGCCGCCGGTGCGGGCATGGGAGTGGGCCGCGCTGTCGAACCTGCAGCGGCGGCTGCACCTGCACGAAACCATCCAGTGGGCGGACCGCCACGCCAAGCTCGACGTGATGGGCCCGTTCCTCGCGTCGCTCACCGAACCCGACTGGGTCCACATGGGCGAGGACTGACGCGCGTTCAGCCCTTCAGCGTTTCGATCCCGCCCATGTAAGGGCGCAGCGCCTCGGGCACCGTCACCGAACCATCGGCGTTCTGGTAGTTCTCCAGCACGGCGACCAGCGTGCGCCCGACCGCCGGCCGGGAACCGTTGAGCGTGTGCACCAGCTCGTTCTTGCCCTGCGCGTTCTTGAAGCGCGCCTGCAGCCGCCGCGCCGGAACGCCTCGCAGTTGGAGACCGAGCTGATCTCGCGGTAGGTGTCCTGCCCCGGCAGCCACACCTCGAGGTCGTAGGTCTTGGTGGCGCCGAAGCCCATGTCGCCGGTGCAAAGCAGCACCACGCGGTACGGCAGCCCCAGCTTCTGCAGGATCGCCTCGGCGTGGCCCGTCATCTCTTCCAGCGCCTCGTAGCTGCGCTCCGGGTGCACGATCTGCACCATCTCGACCTTCTCGAACTGGTGCTGCCGGATCATGCCGCGCGTGTCGCGGCCGGCGCTGCCGGCTTCCGAGCGGAAGCACGGCGTGTGGGCGGTCAGCTTGATCGGCAGCTGCGCCTCGGCCAGCACCTCGTCGCGGACCAGGTTGGTCAGCGTCACTTCGCTCGTCGGGATCAGGTACAGCGCCTGCTGGTCGTCGTCGGCCAGCCCTTCCCCTGGCCGCCCTTGCTGACGGCGAACAGGTCGGCTTCGAACTTGGGCAGCTGGCCGGTGCCGCGCAGCGTCGTCTCGCTGACGATGGCCGGCGTGTTGCATTCGGTGTAGCCGTGCTCGGTGGTCTGCACGTCGAGCATGAACTGCGCAAGCGCGCGGTGCAGCCGGGCGATCGGGCCCTTGAGCACGGTGAAGCGCGAGCCACTGAGCTTGACGCCCGCGGCGAAGTCGAGGCCCAGCGGCTCGCCGAGGTCGGCGTGGTCGCGCACGGCAAAGTCGAACTGCCGCGGCGTGCCCCACTTGCGCACTTCCACGTTGCCGCCTTCGTCGGCGCCGGTGGGCACGCTCTCGTGCGGCAGGTTGGGCACGGCCAGCAGCAGCGCCGGATGTCCGGCTGGATCTGTTCCAGCCGCGCGGCGGATTGCTCCGGGTCGGTCTTGATCTGGCCCACTTCGGCCATCACCGCATCGGCGGACTCGCCCTTGGCCTTGAGCTGGCCGATCTGCTTGGAGAGCGTGTTGCGGCGCGCCTGCAGCTCTTCGGTGCGGGTCTGGATGGTCTTGCGCTCCGCCTCCAGCCGCCCGAAGGCTTCCACGTCCGTAGGGCTGGGGCGACTTGCGCGCCTCCAGCCGGGTGACCACCGAAGCGAGGTCTTTTCGTAACAGGTTGGCGTCGAGCATGGGGTGATTTTATTCGGCGGGCTGCTTACGATACCTGCCCCACTCCAAGGAGCCCTCCATGGCGATGCAACTCGACTGCTACCTGAGCTTCGAAGGCAACTGCGAAGAAGCGCTGAATTTCTATGCCCAGTGCCCGGGCGGGAAGGTCGGCGAGATCATGCGCTACGACCGCATGCCCAAGGATGCCGGCTTCGAGGTGCCCGCCGACTTCAGGAACAAGGTCATGCACGCGACGCTCGATGCCGAAGGCGCGCAGATCATGGGCAGCGACACGCCTCCGGGCATGGGCGACGGCGGCGGCAAGTTCAGTGGCTTCTCGGTTTCGCTGTGGGTCAAGGACGACGTGGCCAAGGCGCGCAAGACGTTCGACGCGCTCGCCGCCGGTGGCCAGTCATCATGCCTTTCGCGCCGCCGTTCTGGGGCGGCCACTTCGGCATGCTGGCCGACAAGTTCGGCGTGCGCTGGATGGTCAGCTGCGAGTGATCAGGCGAGCGTCGCCGGATCCACGTTGGCGCCGCAGATGACGAGCGCCACGATCTCATCGGCCGGCGGCACATAGGCGCCGCACTGCAGCGCCGCCAACCCCAGCGCCGCCGCCGGTTCCACCGCCAGCTTGAACTCTTTCCACAGCGTCAGCTGCGCGTGGCGGATCGCTGCGTCGCTGACCAGCAGCGCCTGCGGCACATGGCGCTGCGTGATGTCCCAGGCGATCGCGCCGATGCGCTTGGCGCCCAGCGAATCGGCCGCGATGCCGCTCACCGCCACGTCCACCGGCTCGCCGGCTTCGCGCGCGCGGAACAGCGTCGGCGCCAGTTCCGGCTCCAGCGCGACCACGCGGCTGCGGTCCTCGAACCAGCCCGCGATGCCGGCGATCAGGCCGCCACCGCCGACGCTCACCAGCACGCTGTCAGGCGGGTCGACGCCCTGCTCTTCGATCTCGCGGGCGAGCGTGCCGGCACCGGCCACCACCTCCGGCTGGTCGTAGGCATGCGTGAGCAGCGCACCGCTGTCGCGCTGGCGCGCGAGGCAGGCTTCCAGCGCTTCCGCATAGACCGCGCCCGTCACCACGACCTCGGCGCCCAGTTCGCGCAGCCTGGCCTGCTTGGCCGGGCTGCTGACGGTGGGCACGAACACTTCGCACTTCACGCCGAGCGCCCCTGGCGGCCGCGGCGGTCGCGATGCCGGCGTTGCCGCCCGAAGCCACGATCACGCCGCTGTCGGGAATCGGGTTCGACAGCAGGCGGTTGTACATGCCGCGCGCCTTGAAGCTGCCTCCCACCTGCTGGTGTTCGAGCTTCAGCCAGACCTCGGCGCAGGCCACGCCGAGCTCGGCGCCCGCCAGCTTCCACAGCGGCGTGCGGCGCACGAAGCCGCGGCCGTCGGTGGCGAAGCGGGCCGCGGCGGCTTCGATCGCGTCGCGGATCAAAGCCGCAGCCCCTTGGGCAGCGGGAACTTCACCGTCTCGACGATGCCGTCCATCTTGCGCACCGACACCGCGCCCATCGCCTTCACGCGGGTGATCACTTCCTGCACGATCACCTCGGGCGCCGAAGCGCCCGCCGTGACGCCGACGCGGGCCTTGCCTTCGAGCCAGGGCGGCCTGCAGTTCGGCCGGGTCGTCGACCATGTAGCTGTCCACGCCCAGCTTGCGCGCCAGTTCGGCCAGCCGGTTGCTGTTGGAGCTGGTGGGGCTGCCCACCACGATCACCACGTCGACCTCGCGCGACAGCATCTTCACGGCGTCCTGCCGGTTCTGCGTGGCGTAGCAGATGTCCTGCTGCTTCGGCTCGCGGATCGTCGGGAAGCGCTGCTTGACGGCCGCGGAGATCTCGGCCGCGTCGTCCACCGACAGCGTCGTCTGCGTGACCACGGCCAGCTTCGCGGTTTGCGTCGGCTGCACGCGCGCCACGTCGGCCACGTCCTCGACGAGGTGAATGCCGTGGTCCAGCTGGCCCATGGTGCCTTCCACCTCGGGGTGCCCCTTGTGGCCGATCATGATGAACTCGTAGCCTTCCTTGGCGAGCTTGGCCACTTCGACGTGGACCTTGGTCACCAGCGGGCAGGTGGCGTCGAAGATCTGGAAGCCCCGCGCGGCCGCTTCCATCTGCACCGCCTTGCTCACGCCGTGCGCCGAGAACACCAGCGTGGCGCCGGGCGGCACGTCGTCGAGGTCTTCGATGAAGATCGCGCCCTTGGCCTTGAGGTCGTTGACCACGAAGGTGTTGTGCACGATCTCGTGGCGCACGTAGATCGGGCGGCCGAACTTGGCGAGCGCGCGTTCGACGATGTCGATGGCGCGGTCCACACCCGCGCAGAAGCCGCGCGGTTCCGCCAGCAGGATCTCTTGCGGCGCGGTCATCAGAGCACCCCGATCAGTTGCACTTCGAAGGTGACCGGTTCACCGGCGAGCGGATGGTTGAAGTCGAACTGCACGGCATCAGGATAACCGTCGCCGTCCTTGTCCTCGCCGAGCTGCTGCACCGCGCCCGCGTACTGGCCCATGCCGTCGGGCGTGGGGAACTGCACGACGTCGCCGACGGCGTAACGCTCGGCCGGGTCCCCCATCTTGACGAGGAGGCTGCGGGCGACCCACTGGACCATCTCGGGGCTGCGTTCGCCGAAAGCCTCGCCCGCCGGGATGTCGAAGTGGGCGCGCGCGCCCTCCTCCGTCCCCAGCAGGCGCTGCTCCACGGCGGGCGACAGTTCGCCCGTGCCGAGGGTCAGCGTGGCCGCCTTGCCGCCGAAGGTGTTGATGATGTCGCCGCCGGGCCCGGCAAGCCGGTAATGCAGCGTAAGGAAGGAGCCCGGCTGGACGCGGGGGCACGTTGGAGGCCATGGAAGTCCCGATAAACTGGCCCTCATTGTAAAAAGGACGGGCGGAGGGCACCCCGATGGCGCTGAAAGACCTGCCCGCCGATGCGCGGCCGCGCGAAAAGCTGCTGGCCCGCGGCCCCTCCGCCCTCAGCGACACCGAGCTGCTGGCCCTGCTGCTGCGCACCGGCACCCGGGGGCGCGGCGTGTTCCAGATGGCAGGCGAAGTGGTGGCGCATTTCGACGGCCTGTCGGGCCTGCTGCACGCCTCGGGCGACGAGCTCAAGGTCATCAAGGGCCTGGCGGCACCGCCAAGCGGGCCGAGCTGATGGCGGTGCTCGAACTCGCCCGCCGCGCCGTCGCCGAACAACTGAAGGCGCGCGAGGTCTTCGGCTCGCCCGAAGCCGTGAAGAATTACCTGCAACTGCACCTCGCAAGACGTCCGCACGAGGTGTTCGCCGCCCTTTTCCTCGACGCCCAGAACAAGCTGATCGCCATGGAAGAACTCTTCCGCGGCACGCTGACTCAGACCAGCGTGTACCCCCGCGAAGTCGTCCTGAAAGCCCTGCACCACCACGCCGCCGCCGTGGTGCTGGCGCACAACCATCCCAGCGGGACGGTGCAGCCCTCGCGCGCCGACGAAGCGCTCACGCAGACCCTGAAGGCCGCGCTGGCGCTGGTGGACGTGCGCGTGCTCGACCACGTGATCGTGGCGCCGGGGCAAGCCCTGTCGATGGCGGAGAAAGGCTTGCTGTGAAGGCGAAGTCGCTGCAAGACCTGGCGGGGATGCGCCAGCAGATCGCGGAGCGCGAGCGCATCGAACGCGAACAGGCCGCGCTGCGCGCCGAACGCGAGCGCCGCGCGCAGGCCGACGCCAACCTGTTCCAGCGCGCCGCCGGCGCGGTGCAGCGCCTGCCTTCGCACGGCAAGGTGCACCACGTACCGGAGCCGCCGGCCCCGATCCCGGTGCAGCGGCAACTGGACGACCAGCGCGTGCTGCTCGAGTCGATCAGCGACGAATTCGACGCGTCGACGCTGCTCGAAGTAGACGATGCGATGAGCTTCCGCCGGCCCGGCATCGGCATCGACGTGGCGCGCAAGCTGCGGCGCGGCCACTGGAGCATCCAGGCCGAGATCGACCTGCACGGCCTGCGCCGCGAGGATGCGCGCGAGGCGCTGGCGGCGTTCCTGCGCGAGTCGGTGCGGCAGGGGCTGCGCTGCGTGCGCGTGGTGCACGGCAAGGGCCCGGGCTCGCCCGGCAAGACGCCCGTGCTCAAGGGCAAGGTGCACGGCTGGCTGGTGCAGAAGGACGAGGTGCTGGTGTTCGTCCAGGCGCGCCCGACGAAGGCGGCGCGGGGGCCGTGGTGGTGCTGCTCAAGCCGGGCGGCTGAGCTACTTCGCCTTGCGCCGGTACTCGGCCACCTCGCGCGCGGCAAGCTGGAAATCCAGTCCATTGATCGACTCGCGGATCGCATCGACCATCAGCTTGTTGGCCGCGTCGATGGAGCCGGCGGTCTTGTCGACCTTGGTCGATGCATGCGACTTGTCGGACCGGATGTTGTTCTGGTCGACGATGGACACTTCGGCCCAGCCGACCGAGACGCCGGAGAGCACCGTCGCCATGCCGGACACCTGCAGGAACAGGTTGTTGGCACGAAGGAAGTTGCACTTCTCGTCGGAAATCGGCCAGGCGCCGGCCTTTTGCACCGCGGTGCGGACGTTCGGCGCGCTGGCATGCGGAAGCTCGCACGCCGCCTGCGCCCCGGCGGCGAAACCGGCCGCCAGCAGCAGCCCCATCAAAGCCTTCTTCATAGTCCTCCACCTCCTCGAGTGGCGGAAGATTACCGCATCCTCCGGCGCCTGCCGCCGCTCACCCCGGCGTGTTGCGCATCCAGTCCGCGGTGCCCATGAACGATTCCTTCAGGCGGGCGCGCAGGTCCGCGTCGACGCCGACTTCTCCCATCGCCTGGTCCATCGCCTCGACCCACTGGTCGCGCTCCACGATGCCGATCTTGAAAGGCATGTGGCGCATCTTCAGCCGCGGGTGGCCGAAGCGGGTGGTGTAGTGCTGCGGGCCGCCGAGCCAGCCGCACAGGAACCAGAAGAGGTTCTGCCGCGCGCGTTCGAGCTCGGTGCCGTGGGCCGCACGCAGTTCGGCGTAGCGCGGCTCCGGTCCATCAGGTCGTAGAAGCGGTCGACCAGCGCCCGCACCTTCTCCTCGCCGCCGATGCGCTCGAAAGGGCCCGCCTGCGTCGTGTCTTGCGTCTCCATGGACCCGATTGTCGGGCAGCGGCTATTCCGCCGCCCGCCGCAAGGTTTCCACCACCGGGCGGTTCAGCACCTCGCGCAGGCCCCACCAGCCGGCGGCCAATGCCAGCACGGCGCCGGCGAGGGCGCCCACCAGCGGCACGGCCGGCGACGCCGTCCAGGTGAAGTCGAACGCGTACTTGGCCAATGCCCAGCCGACGACCGACGCCACCATGCTGGCCAGGAAGCCGGCCGGCCAGCAACCCGACGCCGATCAGCTCGGCGCGCTGCACCTGCCGCAGCAGGCTGCTGCGCGCGCCTACCGCCCGCATGATCGCGAACTCGCGTGCCCGCTCCTCGCGCGTGGCCGAGACGGCGGCGAACAGCACCACCAGGCCGGCGGCCAGCGTGAAGCCGAACAGGAACTCCACCGCGCGGATCACCTTGTCCAGCACGCCCTGCACCTGCGTGATGGTGGCCGTCATGTCGACGTTGGTGACGTTGGGGAAGTTGCGCACCAGCGCGTTGTCGAAGCCCTTCTGCTCCGGCGCCTTGAACGATCCCATGAAGGTCACCGGCACGTCGGGCAGCGCCTTCACCGGGTACATCACGAAGAAGTTGGCGCGCATCGAGCTCCAGTCGACCTTGCGCAGGGAAGTGATTTTCGCTTCGCTCGGCGTGCCCGCCACGTCGAAGCGCAGCGTGTCGCCGAGCTTCAGTCCGAGCGTGGTCGCGAGGCCCTCTTCGACGCTCACGGCGCCCGCTTCTTCCGGCTGCCAGCGGCCCGCCACCACCGGTTGTGCGGCGGCTGTTCGGCCGCATACGAGAGGTTGAACTCGCGGTCGACCAGGCGCCGCGCGCGGTCCTCCGCGTACTTGTCGGGGCTGACCGGAGTTCCGTTCACCGCCACCAGTCGGCCGCGGAACATCGGGTACCAGTCGAGGTTGCGCACGCCTGCCGTGCGCAGTTGCTGCACGAACGCATCGCTCTGGTCTGGCATGACGTTGATGACGAAGCGGTTCGGCGCGTCGGGCGGCGTCGCCGCGCGCCAGCTCGCGATGAGGTCGGTGCGCAGCAGCACCAGCAGCACCAGCGCGAGCAGGCCGACGGCCAGCGCGCTGGTCTGCACCACCGCATAGGCCGGGCGCGCGCCGATCTGCCGCGTGGCCAGCACCAGCCAGCGCGGGGCCGTCGTCTCGTTGACGGCGCGCCGCAGCAGCTTGACGGCCACCCAGCTCAGGCCCGCGAACACCAGCACCGCGCCGGCGAACCCGCCGACCGCGATCGCCCCGAGCTTGATGTCGCTGCTGGCCGCCAGCAGCAGCGCCGCGAAGCCGGCCACGCCGACGCCCAGCACCAGCAGCGAAGCGGGCTTGAGGTTGCCGATGTCGCGGCGGATCACCCGCAGCGGCGGCACCTGCGCCAGCTGCAGCACGGGCGGCAGGCCGAAGGCGAACAGCAGCGTCAGGCCCATGCCCGGCCGAACAGCACCGGCCACACGCCGGGCCCGGGCAGCGCCGTCTCCACCAGCCCGCCGAGGAGCGCGACGAAGACGAAGTGCACGGCATAGCCGGCGAGCACGCCCAGCACGCTGGCGAACAGGCCGATCGCCGCGAACTCGAACGCATAGCTCCAGGCGATCGTGCGCTGGCTCTGGCCCAGCACGCGGAGCATCGCGCAGTCGTCGAGGTGCCGGCCGGCGAACCCGCGGGCGGCGAGCGCGACCGCCACGGCGCTGAGGAGCGCCGCAAGCAGCGCCACGAGGTTGAGGAATTTCTCGGCCCGGTCGAGCGTCTGCCGCATCTCGGGCCGTCCGCCTTCCAGCGACTCGACACGCACGCCGCGGATCTCCGGCCTGGCCGCCTCGGTCACCGCCCAGTCGGCGAACTGCGCCACGGCGCGGTCGTTGCCGGCCACCGCGAAGCGCCAGCCGATGCGGCTGGCGGGCTGCACCAGCCGCTGGCCGGCAGGTCGGCGGTGTTGACCATGACGCGCGGCGCGAACGACAGGAAGCCGCTGCCGCGGTCCGGCTCCAGCTTGATGATGCGCGCGATGCGCAGCGTGGCGTCCCCCAGCAGCAGCGGATCGCCGACCTTCAGCGCCAGCGCCTCGAGCAGCGGCGCATCGACCCGAGCTTCGCCGCTGCGCGGCACGTCGCGCGTCGGCTGGCCCGGCGCATCGGCCTGCGGCGCCGTCTGCAAGGTGCCGCGCAGGGGGTAGCCCGGGGCCACCGCCTTCAGCGCCACGAGCCGGCTGGCGCCGCCTTGCGCATCGGGCGCGCGCGCCATCGACGGGAACAGCATGGTGGTGGCGGTCTGCAGGCCGAGCGCGCGCGCACGTTCCACGAAGGCGGCGGGCGTCGGGTTGTCGCTGACCACCACGGCATCGCCGCCGAGCAGCTGGCGCGCGTCGCGGGCCAGCCCGCCCTTGAGGCGGTCGGCGAAGAAGCCGACGGCCGTGAGCGCGGCCACCGCGAGCGTGACGGCGACGATCAGCAGCCGCAGCTCGCCGGCGCGCAGGTCGCGCCAGAGGGTGCGCCAGCCCGGGGACCAGGCGGTGTTCATCATGGGTGGGACCTTACCATCGCGCGGTCAGGAGCCGCTTGCCGCCTTCGCGTCCTCTGCGTCCGGCTGTTGGCTCCCGCTCCCGCTAGGACCGCAGCCGCTGCCCCGCCAGCTCCGGCTGCATCGCGAGCCGGTCGCGGCCCGTGTAGCAGAGGAAATGCTTGCCGGTGGCGCGGCCCACCGTGCAAAGCCCGAGCTCGGCGATCTCGAAGCCCATCTGCGTGATGCCGCTGCGCGAGATGACGATGGACACGCCCATCTGCGCCGACTTGATGACCATCTCGCTGGTCAGGCGCCCCGTCGTGTAGAACACCAGCGGCGCCTCGCGCGTGGCCGGCGCTTCGCCTTGCCGCAACCACATCCAGCCGGCGATGGTGTCGATGGCGTTATGGCGGCCGACGTCTTCCACGAACAGCTGCATCTGCTCCCCGCGGAACAGCGCGCAGCCGTGCACCGAACCGGCGGACTTGTACGTGCTCTCCTGCTGGCGGATGGCGTTGACGATGCCGTACAACTGCGCCTGCGTGAGCGTGGACGCGGGCAGCCGCACCGACTCGATGTCGTCCATCAGGCTGCCGAACACGCTGCCCTGCCCGCACCCGGTGGTGACCACGCGCTTGCTGGTGCGCGCCTCGATGTCGGCGATGCCCTCGTGCGTCTTCACGGCGGCGGACTCGACCTCCCAGTCGACCGTGACCGATGCGATCGCGTCCAGCGCGGGCACCAGGCGCTGGTTGCGCAGGTAGCCCAGCACCAGCCACTCGGGGTGCGCGCCCAGCGTCATCAGCGTGACGAGTTCGCGCTTGTCCACGTAGACCGTGAGCGGACGCTCCGCCGGGATCGAGATCGCCTCCACCTCGCCGTGGGCGTTGAGGATTTCGACCTCGCGCGTGAGCGGTGCGCGGGCCTCGGTCAGCAGGGGCAATGGCATGCCGCAAGGCTAACGCAAATGAAAAGGCCGGCGCGAAGGCCGGCCTTGCACCCCGCGCGGAACGCTCAGGGCTTCTTGGACTGCGGCGTGGCGGGGCCGGAGGGCGCCATCGTGGCCGACTCGGGCCGCACGCTCGGCGGGCTGCTCGCGTTCGAGGCCGGCGAGTGCGCGCCGGAGGTCTCCAGCGGCTTTTCCGCCGGCGGCGCGAAGGCGAACGGGCCGGGATCCGCGCAGCCGGTGGTTGGCAGGACACCGGCCGCGACGGCGACCGGCGTGGCAGCGCCGCCCGAAGGCTGGGCGGCGGCCGCGGCCGACGCCGCCGGCCTGGCCGCCGAAGCTGCGGGCTTGGCAGCCGGCGCCGCCGCATTGGCCGAGGCGACCACGGCCGTCGGCGTCATGCCGGCGGGCGCATTCACCGGCTTGGCCGTCGCGCCGCTGCGGAACCGGGCCGCGATGCGGTCCTGCACCATGCACAGCTTGTACGCATCCACCTTGCCCGCCCACGCGGTCTTGGCGGCCGCTTCCGCGGCCTTTGCCTTGGCGGCGTCGTCCAGCACCGGGGCCGGGATCTTGGCGAACGCCGCGCCGGACACGGCCAGGGCGACCGCCGTCAACATCAATCGGGTCATGGGTCGCTTCTCCTCAGGCGGGCCGCACGGTTTCGGCCGTGGGGTCGACGATGGTGGGGGTGTGGTTCGGGGCCTGGCTGCGCACGGCCGGCACCTTGCCGGCCTGGATGTCCGCGTGCCAATACGCGTGGTGCTCGTGGGCCCACGCCTCGTCGACGTAGCCTTCGCGCATGGCCTTGTACGCGCCGCGCATGCCGATCGTGCCGATGTAGATGTGGCCGAGGAACACGGCCATCATCAGCAGCGCCGCGATGGCGTGGATCATGTGCGCCTGCTGCATGGTCGCGCGCTCGTAGATCAGGCCGGGGACGAGCTTGTCGAGCACCGTGGCCGGACGCGATGACGATCGTGCCGAGCAGGAACACGCCGCCCCAGAACACGCCCTTCTCGCCGGCGTTGAACCGGTGCGACGGCTCTTCCTTGCCGCCCAGCATGCCGCCGAAGCGCAGCAGCCAGCGCAGGTCGCCGCGCTGCGGGAAGTTGTCGCGCAGGAAGGTCACGAAGATGATGACCAGCGAGACGACGAACAGCGGCCCCACGAAGTTGTGCAGGTTCTTCAGCGCGTACGTGAGCAGCCCGAACAGGGTGGTGCCCATAATCGGCAGCAGGAAGAACTTGCCGAACGCCATGATGATCCCGGAGATCGCCAGGATGCAGAAGGCGATGGCGTTCGACCAGTGCGCCGCGCGTTCGAACGGCGTGAACCGCTCGATGCGCCGGCCGCCGCCGCCGATGGCTTCGGCATGGCCCGGCGGCCCTTGGTGAAGTAGAAGATCGCCGGGGCGAGCACCACGATCGCCGGGAGCGCCGCGCCGTACGGGATGATCCAGCCGTTGCGCACCTGCCGCCACGCCTCGCCCGCCGTCACGAACTTCGAGCCCGGGTACTGCACGGGCGCCTGGATCAGGATGCCCGCCTCGGGCGCCTGGCTTTTGGGCAGCGAGCTGTAGCCTTCCTTGCCCGACTGCACGCCGCGCCACATGGGCGCGTTGTTGCCGGGTTGCACGCGGTTGCGCTGGCCGTTGTTCTGCTCCATGTAGCCCGGCTCGGAAGACGCGTCGCGCTTCACCTCGGGTTTCACTTCGAAGATGTTCTGGCCCCGGATGCCGCCGCTGCCCGCGCCCGGGGGCGGCGGCAGGTCGTCCTGCGGCTTCACCGGCGCCGGGGTGGTGGTGGTCGAGCCGCCGCCCGCGGGGGCGGCCGTGGTCGACTGCGCGAACGCGGCGCCGCCGATGCCGGCGGCCGCCAGCGTCAGCGTGGCCGCGGCCGAGGAGCTCAAGGAACCTTGGCATATTCGTTCTGCCCCCGGACGGTGCGCACCTTCAGTGCCTGTTCCCAGCTGCCCTTGTCGCCGGGCTTCCAGCCGTTGGCGACGTAGGGCCGATTGGTGCCCTGGAAGGGCGCGGCATCGCTCTTGATGCCGCTGGCGGTCTGTTCCTTCTCGGCGCAGCCGGCCGACCAGCGCGCCGATGGCGACGAGGAGCGCCGCGCGCATCATGACTTCGCTCCCTGCGGCTGGCCGGCCTGCTTGGAACCGTAGGCGGTGCCCCAGCCCCAGACTTCGGCGCCCTTGCCGCGCTTGACCACGCGGTTGCGGAAGATGTCGGCGACGACGTCGCCGTCGCCGGCCAGCAGCGCCTTGGTGGAGCACATTTCCGCGCAGGCCGGCAGCTTGCCTTCGGCCGGCGGTTGCGCCCGTACTTCTCGAACTCGGCCTGCGAGCCGTTGGCCTCGGGGCCGCCGGCGCAGAACGTGCACTTGTCCATCTTGCCGCGCACGCCGAACGTGCCGGCGGCCGGGAACTGCGGCGCGCCGAACGGGCAGGCGTAGCTGCAGTAGCCGCAGCCGATGCAGCCGTCCTTGTCGTGCAGCACCACGCCTTCTTCGGTGCGGTAGAAGACGTTGGTCGGGCAGACGGCCATGCAGGGCGCGTCGGAGCAGTGCATGCAGGCCACCGACACCGAGCGCTCGCCCGGCACGCCGTCGTTGAGCGTGACCACGCGGCGGCGGTTCACGCCCCGGGGCACCTCGTGTTCGTTCTTGCAGGCGGTGACGCAGCCGTTGCACTCGATGCAACGCTCGGAGTCACAGATGAATTTCATTCTTGCCATGTCGGTCTCCTCAAGCGACCTTCTGCACGTCGCAGATGGTCGTCTTCGTTTCCTGCATCATCGTCACGCTGTCATAACCGTAGGTGGTGGCGGTGTTGACCGCCTCGCCGCGCACCACCGGCGCCGCGCCGCTCGGGTAGTACGCCAGCATGTCGGCGCCCTGCCAGCGGCCGGAGAAGTGGAAGGGCATCCACACCGTGTCGGGCGACACGCGTTCGGTCACCAGCGCCTGCACGTTCAGCTGCGCGCCGGTGGGCGACTTCAGCCACACGCGGTCGCCGTTGCGGATGCCGCGCTGCGTGGCCGTCTCCGGATTGATCTCGACGAAGGCTTCCTGCTGCAGTTCGGCCAGCCACGGGTTGGCGCGCGTTTCCTCGCCGCCGCCTTCGTATTCGACCAGCCGCCCGGAGGTGAGGATCAGCGGGAACTTCTCGTGCACCTTGTCGGCGATGTTCTTCTGCTGCACGGTCTTGTACAGCGTGGGCAGGCGCCAGAAGGCCTTCTTGTCGTCGTGCGAGGGGTACTTGGCGACCAGGTCGGGGCGGGTGCTGTAGAGCGCCTCGCGGTGCTGCGGCACGGGGTCGGGGAAGTTCCACACCACCGCGCGCGCCTTGGCGTTGCCGAACACGTGGATGCCGTGGTTCTTCATGGCCACCCGGATCAGGCCGCCCGAAGGATCGGTCTTCCAGTTCTTGCCTTCGGCCGCCGCCTGCTCGGTGGGCGTGAGCTCGTTCCACCAGCCCAGCTTCTTGAGGAAGACGTGGTCGACCTCGGGATAGCCGGTGGTGATCTCGGAGCCGACCGAGTGCGAGCCGTCCTCGGCCAGCAGGTTGACGCCGTCCTTCTCCACGCCGAAGTTGGCGCGGAAGCAGCCACCGCCGTCCATCACGTGCTTGGTGGTGTCGTACAGGTTGGGCGAACCGGGGTGCTTCAGCTCGGGGTTGCCGAAGCAGGGCCACGGCAGGCCGAAGTAGTCGCCGGTGAGGTCGTAGCCGGTGTCCTTGTCCTTCACGCCCGGCTTGGCCTGAGCGTCTTCACGTCGAAGGCCGCCATGTTCTTCATGTGGGCCTTCAGGCGTTCCGGGCTCTGGCCGGTGTAGCCGATGGTCCAGACCGACTTGTTGATCTCGCGCAGGATGTCTTCCGGCACGGGCTCGTCCATGCCCTTGACCTTCTGCATCTTGTAGTTCTGCGACAGCTCCTTGGCGAAGCCGAGCTTCTCGGCCAGCTGGTGCATGATCATGTGGTCGCTGCGGCTTTCCCACAGCGGCTCGATCACCTTCTCGCGCCACTGGATCGAGCGGTTGGACGCCGTCACCGAACCGCTGGTCTCGAACTGGGTCGCCGCCGGCAGCAGGTACACCGCGCGGTTCGGGTTCAGGTCCTTCGGGTCGCCGGGCATCGCCGCCATGGCGGCCGTGGCGGAAGGATAGGGATCGACCACGACCAGCAGGTCGAGCTTGTCCATCGCCTTCTTCATCTCCGTGCCGCGGGTCTGCGAGTTGGGCGCATGGCCCCAGTAGAAGACCGCGCGCAGGTTCGGGTCCTGGTCGATCATCTCGTTCTTCTCGAGGACGCCGTCGATCCAGCGCGACACCGTGATGCCCGGCTTGCTCATCATGCCGGGGTTGGCGAAGCGGCCCTTGATCCACTCGTAGTCGACGCCCCAGTCCTGGCGAAGTGGCGCCGGGAGCCTTCGACGATGCCGTAGTAGCCGGGCAGCGAGTCGGGGTTGGGGCCGACGTCGGTGGCGCCCTGCACGTTGTCGTGGCCGCGGAAGATGTTGGCGCCGCCGCCGGACACGCCAACGTTGCCCAGCGCGAGCTGCAGGATGCACGAGGCGCGGACCATCGCGTTGCCGATGGAGTGCTGCGTCTGGCCCATGCACCACACGATGGTGGAAGGCCGGTTCATGGCCATCGTCTGGGCCACCTTGAACACGGCGGCTTCGGGCACGCCGCAGGCCTCCTCGACCTTGTCCGGCGTCCACTTCGCCATGACGTCGGCCTTGACCTGGTCCATGCCGTAGACGCGGTCGTTGATGTACTTCTTGTCTTCCCAGCCGTTCTTGAACACGTGGTACAGCACGCCGAAGAGGAACGGGATGTCGGAGCCGGAACGGATGCGCACGTAGTCGTCCGCCTTGGCGGCCGTGCGGGTGAAACGCGGATCGACCACGATCATCTTGGTGCCGGATTCCTTGGCGTGCAGCATGTGCAGCATGGAGACCGGGTGCGCCTCGGCGGCGTTCGAGCCGATGTACAACGCAGCCTTGCTGTTCTGCATGTCGTTGTACGAGTTGGTCATGGCGCCGTAGCCCCACGTGTTCGCCACGCCGGCGACGGTGGTGGAGTGGCAGATGCGCGCCTGGTGGTCGCAGTTGTTGCTGCCCCAGAGGCTGACGAACTTGCGCATCAGGTACGCCTGCTCGTTGTTGTGCTTCGAGGAGCCGATCCAGTACACGGCGTCGGGCCCGGAGGCCTTGCGCAGTTCGAGCAGGCGCGCGGTGATCTCGTTGTAGGCCTGGTCCCGGGAGATGCGGGTGTACTTGCCGTCCACCAGCTTCATCGGGTAGCGCAGGCGGAATTCGCCGTGGCCGTGCTCACGGATGGCCGCGCCCTTGGCGCAGTGCGCGCCGAGGTTGATCGGCGAATCGAACACCGGCTCCCGGCGGACCCACACGCCGTTCTCGACCACCGCGTCGATCGCGCAGCCCACCGAGCAGTGCGAGCACACGGTGCGCTTGACCTCGATGCGGCCTTCGCCGATGGCCGGGCCCTTGTTGTCGGCGGCGCGGGCCTTCTTCACCAGCATCAGCGACGAGGCCGCGATGCCGACGCCGACACCGAGCCCGGAGCGGCGCAGGAATGCGCGGCGGTCCATGGTGGGGATGGCGTTGGCCGGCCCCGCTGGAGGCTGTGGACGAACGGCGAGCGCGGGTTGGCCGCAGCGGCCCCCGACTTCTTCGTGAGCAACATGGATGTCTCCCGGGGGATTAGACGAGCGTGGTCTTGTAGTACTGCTGGACGTGATCGCTCACGCGGTAGCCGCCGCCGCGTTCGGGCTTGGGAGGGGCTTCGGTGACTTCGGGTTCGGCGGCCTGCTGCGGGGGCAGTGCCACGACCGCGGCGGTGGCGGCGCCGGCGACGGCGGCCCCCATGATGAATCCGCGGCGGGAGGGTTTCGGCTGGCTTTCGGACATGGACGTCTCCTGAGGCTCGCTTATGAACTACGTTTCATACTGTAGTTGAGCGTTACCCCTCCGGCAATCGTTGGCATGCAAAAAGAGGCCGCCGGGCCTAGGGGAAAACGCTAGAGCGACAGACAGCCGACAGGAACTGTCTCAAGTTGAGACGCGCGGAATCAGTCCAGCATGTCGAAGCCTTGCGCTTCGACGTTCGCGAAGGCCCGCGTGAAGGACGCGAGCACCGCATAGAAATGCGCGCGCGGGTGCGCCGATATTGCATCGCACAACGCCGGCAGCCAGGGCTGCACGTGCTCGGAGAAGAAGGCGCGCTGGCGCGTGAGGTTGGCCACCGCGACGTCGTCGCCGGCGATCAGGTAGCGCATCACTTCGCACAGGTACGCGATGTGGTCCTCGGTCTCGGGCATCGCCTCGTCGCGCCCGAGGCCGAGTTCGGCCAGCGTCTCGCGCAGGCGCGCCAGCGGCTTCTCGTTGAGGAAGCCACTGAGGTAGTGCGAGCCGAACAGGTACACCTCCGGCTTGCCGACGCCGCCGAACAGCGCGTCGTACTCCTGCGCGATCGCGCCGGCGTCCATGGCGCGCGCGGCGGCGACCACCTCGCGCCAGGGGCTCCTCGAGGAAGCCGCCCTGCGCGGGCGCCTCGGTCACCGCGACCCGCAGCGACGCCAGCAGTTCGGGCGCGGGCGCCGCGTAATAGAGCTGCGCCAGCAGGCCGTAGATCTCGGCGCGCGCCATTTCCTCGTCGAGCGCGGACGAGACGGGAATCTGTTCTTTCATAGGTCGCTGATGCGGCTCTCGTTCTCGGCCGAATAGATGTCGATCACGCGGCAGTCGGCGCACATCTTCAGGCGCTCGAGCGCGGCGCCCTGGAACATGGAGTGGCCGGCCAGCTTGCCGAGCATCAGCTCGATGCCCTTGAGCGTGCCGAAAGGCTTGCTGCAGCGGATGCAGCCGTAGGGCTTGGCCTCATTGAGCACGCGCGGCTGCTTGCGCTCGGGCGTGAGCAGCAGGCGCGGTTCGAGCGTGATGGCCTGCTCGGGGCAGGTCTTCGCGCACAGGCCGCACTGCACGCAGTTCTTTTCCACCAGCCGCAGCTGCGGCGCGTTGGGGTTGTCCTGCAGCGCGCTGGCCGGGCAGGCGCTGACGCAACTGAGGCACAGCGTGCACTTGTCCTTGTCGACCAGGATGCTGCCGAACGGCGATGCGGCCGGCAGCGCGATCGCTTCGGGACGCGCCGGCGCGTGCTCGACGAGGTGGTCGAGCGCCGGTCGAGCGTCGTGCGCTTGTCGGCGGCCACGGCGAAGCGCGCGCGCTCTGGGACCGCGCCCCGCAGCTTCGCCAGCAGTTGCAGGTCCCGGTCGAGGTCCATGGGCGCGCGGCTGTGCACCAGGCTCAGGTGGCGGCCTTCGTAGCCGAGCGCGTCGAGGATCGCCTGCGCCACGTCCATCTGCGCGCGCAGGCCCTCGAGGTACTGGGGCGCTTCTTCGTGGGTGGCGAGCACCGCCACGTGCGCGGCGCCTTGCGCCACGGCACTGAGCCACAGGTCGATGCCGATGCTGGCGGTGTGCCACACGGCGAGCGGGATCACGTTGGCGGGCACGCCCTGCGCCGCGCCGACGCGGGCCGCGCGACCGAGTTCTTCGACCAGCGCCTGGCCGCGCTCCCGGGCTGTGCAGCAGCAGGATGGGCGCGGCGCCCCCGGCGCGTTCGTAGGTGGAGACCAGGGTGCGGATCTTCGCGCCCTGCTCCGCCGCCTTCGGGTACGCGTAGCCCAGCGCGCCCGTGGGGCAGACGGTGGTGCAGGCGCCGCAGCCGACGCACAGGTTCGGGTTGACCTTGATCTGCTGGCGATGCTTGTCGCTCGCGATGGCTTCGGCCGAACAGATCTCGATGCAGGCGTTGCAGCCGGTCTTCTCGTTGCGGCTGTGCGCGCACAGCTTCTGCTTGTAGGTGAAGAACTTCGGCTTCTCGAATTCGCCGACGAGCTCGCGCAGCTTGAGGATGGTGTCGAGCGCCTGCGGGCCGGCGGCCTGCTCGGCCGGCAGGTGGAAATAGCCTTGCGGCGGCGCGTGCTGCAGGAATCCCGCTTGCTGGCGCAGGTCGAGCACCGTCGTAGCTGTCGGTGTGGGCCACCGGCGTGCGCGTGAAGTCGATGGCGCCGGCCACGTCGCAGGCCTTCACGCAATCGCGGTGGCTGGTGCACGACGCCAGGTTCACCGGTAGTCGAGGCCGATCGCGCCTTCGGGGCAGGCGGCCACGCAGGCATTGCAACGCGTGCACAGGTCGAGGTCGATCGCGTTGTCCTGCGACCATTCGAGCTGGAACGCGCCGAGCCAGCCCGTGAGCTTCTGGATGCGGCCGCCGACGACGGGGAAGCGGCGCTCCTGCGCGCCGGCGCCGCCGCGCGAGAAGATGGTGATGTCGAGCACGTCGCCGGCCGCCGCGGCGAAGCGTTCCGCGGCTTCGAGCGGTCCGATCACCAGCAGGCGCCCGGCGCTCTTGTAGGTGACGGTGGGCACCGGCTCCGGCTCGGGCAGCTTGGCGGCGGCGAGCAGCGCGGCCAGCTTGGGCATGGCGCCGCGCGCGTCGCGGCTCCAGCCGCCCGTCTCGCGGATGTTGACGAAGCGGATCGGCGACAGCGCGCCTTCGGTCTGCGTGCCGATCTCGCCGAACAGGCGCTTTTCCTCGGTGCAGGCGACGACGACGTCGTCGCCGGTCTTCACCGCCTGCTGGAAGGCGCCGGCCTCGCGGCGGCACAGCGTGGAGTGGAGGACGAGGTTCTCGTCAAGGGCGCGGCCCAGACCTTCGGGTCCGGGGGCATCGTCTTGTTGCAATCGCAAATCAGGGTCGGCATGGTCTTCGGCCGGGGGTACTGCTGGGGGAATGTGTTCGGCCGTTCCCGACTGTGCCACGCTTTCCGGCGGGGGCCCATCCGCGACTTCCCTCCCCGTGGGGGCTTTCGCCTCCTCCTTCTCCTCTTCCTCGAAGAGCTTCAGGAACTTCGCGCTGGCCAGCTGGCGCAGCATCGCGGGCGGGATGGGGTCGGGCTGGCTGTAGTCGTCGATGTAGGTGTCGAGCCGGTCCATCACATTGAAGTGCGGATCGGCGAACAGCTTCTTCATCGCCGCGTTCTTCACCTCCGGCGTTACGTCGGCCCGCACGAAGCGGCTGAAATCCGACGCCGGAGTGAGGGATTCCACATCTTCGAGCGTCGGCGGCGGTGGGGGCGGCGCCACGGCCTCCACTTCTTCGCTCCCTCTCCCGCCTGCGGGAGAGGGCTGGGGTGAGGGCTGAACCGGCGCGGCTTCCACCACCGGCTCCCGCGGCACCTCCTCGCCCTTGCGGACCGCCTCCTTGCGCTTCGCCCAGCGACCCAGAAACCGTCAGCCATTGTTTTCCCCGCCGCCGTACTTCTTGCCGGCGCTCACCGACGCCGGGTTGCCGAAGCGGTCTTCCAGCCGGCGGAAGCTCTCCGGCCGCTTGCGCTTGCGCGGCTCGGGCACGTAGTGCTCCTCGGCGAAGGCTCGCATCCACGCCACCACTTCGGTCGGCGCGGGCACCTGCTCGCAGTGTTCCTGCGCGTCGAGCCAGCGGCCCGCGTCGTGGTAGCTCACGCTCACCGCCGCCGGTCGCGCCAGGGGCTCGTCCGCGATGGTCGGCTCGTCTTCCATGCGCCACAGCACGAACCAGCAGGGCGCGTCGGTGGTGTAGTTGAGGTAGTAGCCCTCCGCATCGTCGCGGAACAGCTCCACGCGGAAGCCGGGGTACAGCCAGCGCTCCTCGGTGTCCGACTGCAGCAGCCGGCGCGGCGTGGCGCCGAACGCAGCCTCGTGCGCCAGCACCTCGGCCAGCTCCCAGCGGAACGGCTGCCAGCGGTTGTTCTGCGCCACCTTGCGCATGATGACGGCGACGTCGATGCCGGGGCGGGTGGTCATGGCTGGAGGCGCACGGCGCAGTACTTGAATTCCGGGATCTTGCCGAACGGGTCCAGCGCTGCGTTGGTCAGCAGGTTGGCGGCCGCTTCAGCATACGCGAACGGCATGAACACCGTGGCGTCGGGCGTGCCGTCGTCCTGGCGCACTTCGCAGGCGATCTCGCCGCGGCGCGAGGCCAGCCGCACCACCGCCGGGCGCGAGGCCCGTGCGGCGCAGTTCGCGGCCATTGAGCGAAGCCGTCGCCGCCGGCTCGATCGCGTCCAGCACGGAGGCCCTGCGCGTCATGCTGCCGGTGTGCCAGTGTTCCAGCACGCGGCCGGTGATCAGCACCAGCGGGTAGTCCGCATCGGGGCGTTCGTCGGCCGGCACGATCTGCGCCGGCACCAGCCGCACCCGGCCATCGGCCGTGGGGAAGCGGTCGGTGAAGACGATGGCCTGCCCCGGGTCTTCGGCGTCGAGGCACGGGTACGTCACGCTGCCCTCGCGCTCCAGCCGTTCCCAGCTGATGCCCGCGATGGCCGCATGCATCGCCTGCCGCATCTCCTCGTAGACGGCGGCCACGCCGCAGTCCTCGCCCGGATAGTTCCAGTCCAGCCCCATGCGGCGCGCCAGGTCTGGATCAGGCCGAGGTCGGCGCGCGCCTCGCCTGGCGGCTCGATCGCCTTGCGTCCGAGCTGCACGATGCGGTCGGTGTTGGTGACGGTGCCGGTCTTCTCCGGCCAGGCGCTGGCGGGCAGCACGACGTCGGCGAGCCACGCGGTTTCGGTCAGGAAGATGTCCTGCACCACCAGGTGTTCCAGCGCGGCGAGCGCGTGCCGCGCGTGGTTCAGGTCGGGGTCGCTCATCGCGGGGTTCTCGCCCATCACGTACATGCCACGGCTTGTGCGGATCGCTGTCGGGCGCCAGTGCCTTGTGCATGATCTCGACGACCGTGTAGCCAGGCTGCGCATCGAGCTTCGTGCCCCAGAAGTCCTCGAACCAGGCGTGCGCCTGCGCGTTGTCGACGCGCTGGTAGTTGGGCAGCATCATCGGGATCAGCCCGGCGTCGCTGGCGCCCTGCACGTTGTTCTGGCCACGCAGCGGATGCAGGCCGCTGCCGGGCTTGCCGATCTGGCCCGCCACGCTGCACAGCGCGATCAGGCAGCGCGCGTTGTCGGTGCCGTGCACGTGCTGGCTGATGCCCATGCCCCACAGGATCATGGCGGACTTGGCCGTGGCGAAGGCACGCGCCACTTCGCGGATCGTCGCCGCCGGCACGCCGCACACGGCTTCCATGCGCTCGGGCGAGAACGCCTGCACGCTGTCGCGCAGCGCGTCGAAGTTGCTCGCGCGCGCCTCGAGGAAGGCGCGGTCGGCCAGCCTTCGTCGATGATCGTGTGGATCATCGCGTTGAGCAGCGCCACGTCGGTGTCGGCCTTGAACTGCATGACGCGCCAGGCATGGCGGCCGATCTCGGTGACGCGCGGGTCGGCCAGCACGATCTTCGTGCCGGCCTTGGCGGCGTTCTTCATCCACGTCGCCGCGACGGGATGGTTCGACGTGGGGTTGGAGCCGATCACGAGGATCAGTTCCGATTCCGCGACGTCGCTCACCTGGTTGCTGACGGCGCCGGAGCCGACGCCTTCCAGCAGCGCCGCGACGCTCGACGCGTGGCACAGGCGCGTGCAGTGGTCGACGTTGTTGCTGCCGAAGCCGGCGCGCACCAGCTTCTGGAACAGGTAGGCCTCTTCGTTGCTGCCCTTGGCGGAACCGAAGCCCGCCAGCGACTTCGGGCCGTGCGTATCGCGCAGGTCGCGCAGCTTGCCGGCGGCGAAGTCCAGCGCCTCGTCCCACGTCGCTTCACGGAACACGTCCTGCCACCGGGAAGGATCGCGCGCGACGTCGACGTCCTTGCCGACGCCGGGCTTGCGGATCAGGGGCCGGCGCAGCCGGTGCGGATGGTGCGCGTAGTCGAAGCCGAAGCGGCCCTTGACGCACAGGCGCGAGTGGTTGGCCGGGCCGTCGCGCCCGTCGACCGCGACGATGCGTTCGTCGCGCACCTTGTAGGTGACCCGGCAGCCGACGCCGCAGAACGGGCACACCGACGGCACTTCGCGGTCGACGGCCTGCGAGCCGACCAGCGACTTCGGCATCAGCGCACCGGTGGGGCACGCCTGGACGCATTCGCCGCACGCCACGCAGGTGCTCGCACCCATGGCGTCGTCGAGGTCGAACACGATCTTGCTCGCGGCCCCGCGCAGCGCGTAGCCGATGACGTCGTTGACCTGCTCTTCGCGGCAGGCGCGGACGCAGCGCGTGCACTGGATGCAGGCGTCGAGGTTGACCACCATCGCGGGGTGCGAGTCGTCGGTGGCGGGTTGCGCGCGCCGCAGCGCACGCAACTGCGGGCGCGCGGCGACGTCCATGCGCGATGCCCATGCGCTCAGCTCGCCGTGCTCGCCCCCGGCTTCGCCCGACCGGTCGTTCCACTTGTAGCCGCGCTCGGGCATGTCCGCCAGCAGCAGTTCCAGCACCATCTGCTGGCTCTTGCGGGCGCGCGGGCTCTGCGCCTGCACGTCCATGCCCGCGGTGACGGTGCGGCAGCAGCTCGGGGCCAGCACGCGTTCGCCGGCGATCTCCACCACGCACGAGCGGCAGTTGCCGTCGGGACGCATGCCCTCCGTGTAGCAGAGGCGCGGGATCTCCACGCCCACGCGGTCCGCGGCCTGCAGGATGGTCTCGCCCGGCAGCGCCTGCACGGGACGGCCGTCCAGCTTGAAGTCGACGAGGGGGAGGTCAGGCGATTTCATGGGGAAAGTATTTCTGCACGCAACGCACCGGGTTCGGCGCCGCCTGGCCCAGCCGCAGATGGACGCATCCGCCATCACCTGGTTCAGGTCTTCCAGGGTTTCATTGTCCCAGCGCGGCGCCTCCATGAGCTGCGCGGCCTTGGAGGTACCCACGCGGCAGGGAGTGCATTGGCCGCAGCTTTCGTCGGCGAAGAACCGCAGCGTGTTCAGCGCCGCATCGCGGGCCCGGTCCCGGTCGCCCAGCACCACGATCGCGGCCGAGCCGATGAAGCAGCCGTACGGCTGCAGCGTGTCGAAGTCGAGCGGCAGGTCGGCCAGCTCCGCCGGCAGGATGCCGCCCGAGGCGCCGCCCGGCAGGTACGCGTAGAGCGCGTGCCCTTCCTGCATCCCGCCGCAGTATTCGTCGACCAGTTCGCGCAGGCTGATGCCGGCGGGCGCCAGCTTGACGCCGGGGCTGCGCACGCGGCCGCTGACGCTGAAGGAGCGCAGGCCCTTGCGGCCGCGGCGGCCCCGCCGGCGAACCAGTCCGGCCCGCGTTCGAGGATGTCGCGCACCCAGAACAGCGTCTCGAAGTTGTGCTCCAGCGTCGGCCGGCCGAACAGGCCCACCTGCGCCACGTAGGGCGGCCGCAGCCGCGGCATGCCGCGCTTGCCTTCGATCGATTCGATCATGGCGGACTCTTCGCCGCAGATGTACGCGCCGGCGCCGCGGCGCAGCTCGATGTGCGGCAGCGGAAAGGGCGGGCTGGCCTGCAGCTTCGCCAGTTCGTCCTGCAGCATCACGCGGCAATCGTGGTATTCGTCGCGCAGGTAGATGTAGATCGCCTCGGTGCCGGCGATCTGCGCGGCGACCAGCATGCCTTCGAGGAAGCGGTGCGGGTCGCGCTCCGTAGTGGCGGTCCTTGAAGGTGCCGGGTTCGCCTTCGTCGATGTTCACGGCCATCAGCCGCGGCGCCGGCTGGTCGCGCACGATCCGCCACTTGCGGCCGGCCGGGAAGCCCGCGCCGCCGAGCCCGCGCAGGCCCGACGCTTCCATCGCCTGCAGCACCTGTTCCGGGTCTTCCTCGCCGTTGACGATGGCCGCGGCCAGTGCGTAGCCACCGTCGGCGCGGTACCGGAGGTAGCCGGCGTGGTCGGCCACGCCGCGCGCGGCGCCGATCGCGCCGGGCGCCGCCGCGCTTTCGGCCACCAGCGTGTTGAGCACGCCTTCGGGCGTCGCGTGCGGCACCGCCACCGCCGACGAGCGCGGCCGGCGCCTGTTCGCAGCGGCCGATGCAGGGCGCCGCCACCACGCGCACGCCCGCGCCGACCAGCGCGGGCAGGCGTTGCAAGAGGTCACGCGCACCGGCGAGCTCGCAGGACAGGCTTTCGCAGACGCGGATGGTGAGCGCCGGCGGCTGGCCGCCATCGGGCAGCAGTTCGAAGTGGTGGTAGAAGCTGGCGACCTCCTGCACCTGAGCCATCGGCAGGTTCATTTCGCGCGCGAGCGCGACCAGTGCGCCTTGTGCAGGCCGCCCCAGGCGTCGTTGAGCCGGTGCAGGTGCTCGATCAGCAGGTCGGGACGGTGGCCTTCCGGCGGGCGGGGGCCGACCAGCGCGCGCACTTCGGCGAGCGCGGACTCTTCGGTGGGGCGCCCCTTGGGGCCGCCGCGGCGCAGGCCACGGCGCAGGCTGTCGGGGGTGCCGAGGGGAATCTCGGGTACGGCGGAACTCATCGCATGATCATCCCATGCGGTAAGGCGGCGGGCGGCCGGACGATCGTCCAGACGCCCGCCGGGGCCGTGGGCGGGCGAGCGCCCGCCGGCTTCAGTAGCGCGGTTCGCCGCGCTCGTTCACGGGGATGGTGTTGCCCTGCGGCGGCGCCGTCATCTGCGCGTGGTGCAGGCGGCCGCGGAAGTTGTAGCTCACGTCGTAGTAGGCCGGCGGGCCGCCCGCGACCTGCTGGCAACGCTGCACGTCCTGGCGCCCGCCCGAGCCGTTGGCCACGTTGCTGCCCACCACGGCGCCGCCCACGACGCCCGCGCCGGTGGCAAGGTCCTTGCCGCTGCCGCCACCGACCTGGTGGCCGAGGATGCCGCCGATCACGCCGCCGATGACGGCGCCGCCGATGTTCGGCTGCTGCTGGACGGCCTGGCGCTCGACCCAGCACCGCTGCGTCGGCGGGCCCATCACGGCGCGCACGTCGGTGATCGGGGCGTCGAACACGCGCTCCTGGTGGCGGCGGCGGTAGGCGTACTCGGGACGGTCGACCGGCGCGGCAGCCTCGTTCTCGTAGCGGCGGTTGTCGCGGATGGGCCGGGCCGAGGCCACGGTGTTGTTCATCCCGAATTCCTTCAGCGACTCGTAGCCGCCGCGGCGCAAGACGACGCAGCGGCCGCGGTAGTTGGGTTCGCTGCAGATCTCCCAGCGGCCGCTCTCCACCCACACCGACGAGGCGGTTTCCTTGCGGCCGATGCTGTAGAAGTCGTTCACCGGCTGGTTGATCGCGAACGACCGGCCCGTGAAGGACTGGTTCGCGTAGAAGGTCAGGGATGCCGATGCGTGGGCGGCAAAGACCGGGGCGGATGCGCCCAGCAAGGCCTGGATGCGACGGTTCATGCGATGTCTCCAAAGGGATCGAAGACCCGACTGTAAGCAAACCTACTGACCCGCATGGCACCTTTCCGGTGAACGACGTGCAAAAAGCCCGTAAACGTCGAGCTTCGGCGTTACGTGTTCTTGGAAACGGTGATCGTCGGGAACTTCCCCGAGAAGTCCTTGGCCTTGGCGGCGATCTTGACGGCGACCTTGCGCGCGACGTCGCGGTAGATGCCCGCCGCCTCCCCTCCGGATCGGCCACCACGGTGGGCTTGCCGCTGTCGGCCTGCAGGCGGATGCGCATGTCCAGCGGCAGCGCGCCCAGTAGTCGATGCCCTTTTCGGCGGCATAGCGCTTGCCGCCGCCCTCGCCGAAGATGTGCTCGGCGTGCCCGCAGTTGCTGCAGATGTGCACCGCCATGTTCTCCACCACGCCCGGGATCGGCACGCCGACCTTCTCGAACATGGTGACGGCCTTCTTGGCGTCGATCAGCGCGATGTCCTGCGGCGTGGTCACGATCACCGCGCCCGTCATGGGCACGCGCTGCGACAGCGTCAGCTGGATGTCGCCGGTGCCGGGCGGCATGTCGACGATCAGGTAGTCGAGGTCGCCCCAGTTGGTCTGGCGCAGCAGCTGCTCCAGCGCCTGGGTGGCCATCGGGCCGCGCCAGATCATGGCTTCGTTCTGGTCGATCAGGAAGCCGATCGACATCACCGGATGCCGTGGTTCTCCAGCGGGTCCATGGTCTGGCCGTCGTCGCTCTCAGGCCGGCGGTCGATGCCCAGCATCATGGGCTGGCTCGGGCCGTAGATGTCGGCGTCCAGCACGCCGACGCGGGCGCCCTCGGCCGCCAGCGCCAGCGCCAGGTTGGCGGCGGTGGTGCTCTTGCCCACGCCGCCCTTGCCGGACGCCACGGCCACGATGTTCTTGACGTTGGGCATCAGCTGCACGCCGCGCTGCACCGCGTGCGCCGTCACCTTGGTGTTGATGTTCACCGACACGTTGTCGACGCCGGGAACGGTCTTGGCCGCGGCGACCAGCGCCTTGCGCAGCGCCGGCAGCTGGCTCTTGGCCGGATAGCCGAGTTCGAGGTCGAACGACACGTCGCCGCCTTCGACGACGATGTTGCGGATCGACTTGGTCGCGACAAACGCCTTGCCGCTGTTGGGATCGGTGACGTTCGCCAGCGCGGCGAGCAGTTGGTCTTGGGTAGCCATAGGCACGCAGTGTAGCGAGCCCCACTAAAATGCCCGGCTGTCCCCGGAAAGCCCTCATGCCGCAGCGCAAGTTCTTCGTCACCACCGCCCTGCCGTACGCCAACGGCAAGTTCCACATCGGCCACATCATGGAGTACATCCAGGCCGACATCTGGGTGCGGTTCCAGCGCATGCAGGGCCACATGGTGCACTTCGTCGGGGCCGACGACGCCCACGGCGCGCCGATCATGATCGCCGCCGAGAAGGCCGGCGTGACGCCGCAGCAGTTCGTGGCGTCCATCGCCGCCGGCCGCAAGGAATACCTCGACGGTTTCCACATCCGCTTCGACAACTGGCATTCCACCGACAGCCCGGAGAACACCGAACTGGCGCAGGGCATCTACCGCCAGCTCAAGGCGAACGGCATGGTGACCACGCGCACCATCGAGCAGTTCTACGACCCGGTCAAGGGCATGTTCCTGCCCGACCGCTACATCAAGGGCGAATGCCCGACCTGCCACGCCAAGGACCAGTACGGCGATTCGTGCGAGGTTTGCGGCAGCGTCTATTCGCCCACGCAGCTGATCAACCCGTATTCGACGCTGACCGGCGCGACGCCCGAACTGCGCAGCTCCGAGCACTTCTTCTTCAAGCTGTCCGACGAGAAGGTCGTCGACTTCCTGAAGGCCTGGACGCAGGACGGCAAGCTGCAGCCCGAGATGGCGAAGAAGGCCAGCGAATGGTTCGAAGCGGGCATGGCCGACTGGGACATCAGCCGCGATGCGCCCTACTTCGGCATCGAGATCCCCGACGCGCCGGGCAAGTACTTCTACGTGTGGCTGGATGCGCCTATCGGCTACCCGGCCAGCCTGAAGAACCACTTCGACAAGGGCCGGGCGAAGGACCACTGGCACGCGCCCTCGCGCACCGACGCCAGCTTCGAGCAGTACGTGGCCGACCCGGCGGTGGAGCAGGTGCACTTCATCGGCAAGGACATCGTCTACTTCCACACCCTGTTCTGGCCGGCGATGCTGCAGTTCAGCGGCCGCAAGACGCCCAGCCAGTCAACGTGCACGGCTTCATCACGGTCAGCGGCGAGAAGATGTCCAAGAGCCGCGGCACCGGCATCGACCCGCTGAAGTACCTGTCGCTCGGCATGAACCCCGAGTGGCTGCGCTACTACATCGCCGCCAAGCTCAACGGCCGGGTGGAGGACGTCGACTTCAATCCCGACGACTTCGTGGCGCGCGTCAACTCCGACCTGGTCGGCAAGTACGTCAACATCGCCAGCCGCGCCGTCAAGTTCATTCCGGGCGGCAAGCTGGTGGCCGGCGGCGGCTCGGCGCTGCAGGTCCGGAAGCTGGTCGACAGCGTCAAGGCGCTGTTCGAGACGCGCGAGTACGGCAAGGCCCTGCGCGAGGTGATGGCCTTCGCCGACGAAGTGAACCTGCGCTTCGACGCCGCCGCGCCCGGAAGCTGGTGAAGGAAGGCAAAACGGAGGAAGCCGCGCGCGTGTGCTCCGATTGCATCGAAGCGTTCAAGGTGCTGACGGCCTGCCTCAAGCCGGTGCTGCCGCAACTGGCCGCGCAGGCGGAGACGTTCCTGAACTGCGCGCCGCTGGAGTGGAGCAATGCCGCCACGCCGCTGGGCGAAGGCCACCAGGTCGGCGAGTACAAGCACCTGATGCAGCGCGTGGACATGAAGCTGCTGGACGCGCTGTTCGAGCCGCCGGCCGAAGCGGTGCAAGCGCCTGTGCATCCGGGCGGCGAGGAGATCGCCCCCACCATCACCATCGACGACTTCACCAAGATCGACCTGCGCATCGCCAAGATCGTCGAGTGCAAGGCCGTGGAAGGATCGACCAAGCTGCTGCAACTGACGCTCGACGTCGGCGAAGGCCGCATGCGCAACGTGTTCTCGGGCATCTCGTCTGCGTACAAGCCGGAAGACCTGGTCGGCAAGCTGACCGTGGTGGTCGCCAACCCGGCGCCGCGCAAGATGAAGTTCGGCGTCAGCGAGGGCATGGTGCTCGCCGCCAGCCACGGCGACGAGAAGGCGCAGCCCGGGATCTACGTGCTCGAACCTACGCCCGGCGCGCAGCCGGGGATGCGGGTTCGCTGAGCGCCGCCTGCGCCCGCACCCACTCGCCGAACAGTTCGGCGGCCGGGTGCGCGCCGAGCGCACGCCGCCGGCACAGGTAGTAGCCGCGGCCGGTCGAGGCCGAGCCGGGCACCGGCATCACGAGGCGGCCCGCAGCCGGGTCGGCCTCCACCATGCACTGCTGCACGACGGCCACGCCCATGCCGGAGCGCGCCGCCTCGATCAGGTTCATCACCAGGTCGAAGCCGGTGCCGCGCCAGCCCGCGGGCAGTTCCGCGCCCACGGCCCCCGCCCACAGCGACCAGTTGTCGCGGTAGTTCGAGTGGTACAGCAAAGGCTGCGCGAGCAGTTGCGCGGGCGTGCGGATGCCCTTGGCCCGTTGCGGCGCGCAGACGGCCACGATGTCGCGCCCCACGAGGTACTGCGCCGCCACCGGCGCGGCCAGGCCTGCCGCTTCAGCGCCACCCACAGGTCGACGTCGTCGCGCAGGTAGTCCTCGTCGTGGTGGTACTGGCGGAACTCGAGTTCGACCTCGGGATGCGCGCGCCGGAAGTCTTCCAGCCGCGGCATCAGCCAGAGGTTGCCGAGGCTGGGCACCGCGGACAGGCGCAGCCGCATGCGGTCGGACTGCCGCCGCATCTGCACCGCGGCGGCCTCCAGCGCGGCGACGTGCTTCGCGGTGCGCCGGCTCAGTTCGGTGCCGGCCGGCGTGAGCCGCACGCCCGCGCCGGAGCGTTCGAGCACGTCGACGCCGAGCTCCTCTTCGAGCCGCGCGACCGCACGGCTGACGGCCGCCTGCGTGACGCACAGCGCCTCGGCGGCCTTGCGGAAACTGCCCTCGCGCGCAACGGCGAGGAAGGCATGCAGTTCCACCAGCGAAGGGCTGCGAATCGGCATGCCCGCGATTACATCATGTCATCACCGCGGACCCAAAAGTCGTTTGCCGGCCGCTGCCCGCGAACGTAACCTGCGCCGCATGAACACCCGCCATTTCCTGCAGACCATCGCCTGCGCCGCCGCCCCGCCGCGTTCGGCGCCGCCCATGCCCAAGACAACTATCCGAACAAGCCGATCCGGCTGATCGTGCCCTTCGCGCCCGGCGGTTCGACCGACCTGCCGCCGCGCGCCTGGTCGCGGAGTTCGGCAGCCGCGAGCTGGGCCAGCAGGTCATCGTGGAGAACAAGGCCGGCGCCGGCGGCTCCACCGGCATGGAGTTCGTCGCCAAGTCGCCGGCCGACGGCTACACGCTGGGCATGGCCACCGTGAGCACGCACGGCAGCAACCCGGCGGTGTATGCCGGCAAGCTGAAGTACCACCCGCTGAAGGACTTCGCGCCGATCACCAACGTGGCGACGACGCCCAGCGTCTTCGCGGTCAACCCGAACAAGGTGCAGGCGAAGGACATGAAGGAGTTCATCGCGCAGGCCAAGGCCGCGCCCGGCAGGTTCAGCTTCGGCTCCCCGGGCACCGGTTCGCTGGGCCACGCCAACATCGCGCACTTCACCGCGCTGGCCGGCATCGAGCTGCTGCACGTGCCGTACAAGGGCGCCGGGCAGGCGATGAACGACGCCGTCGGCGGCCGTCGACGACGCGATCACCGACAACCTGCCTTCCGCGCTGGCGCACATCAAGGCCGGCAAGCTGCGCGCGCTCGCCGTGCTGGCCGAGCAGCGCTCGCCCGCCCTGCCCGACGTGCCGACCTACGGCGAACTCGGCTTTCCGCAAATGGGCGGCGGCGGCTGGTTCGGCGTGGTCGCGCCGGCCGGCACGCCGCCCGCCGTGGTGGCCAAGCTGAATGCAGCGATCCACAAGGCGATGCAGGCGCCGGAGTTCCAGAAGAAGATGACCGATTCCGGCGCGATCCTCATCCCCGGCACACCGGCGCAGTTCGCCAAGGACATCGAGCAGGCCGTCGCCCGCTACGACCGCGTCTCGAAGATCGCGAAGATCCGTGCCGACTGACGCATGGCCGCGGACTTCCAGCCTTTCACGCTCAGCCCGCCGGCGACTCCGCCCGTGCCGCTGGTCTGCGACTCGCCGCACAGCGGCACCAGCTACCCCGCCGACTTCGCGCATGCGGTGCCGCGCGCGCTGCTGCGGCGCGGCGAAGACACCGACGTCGAAGCGCTGTGGCAGGCCGTGCCCTGCGTCGGCGGCACGCTGCTGGCCGCGCACTTCCCGCGCACCTACATCGACTGCAACCGCACCGAGGACGACCTCGACCCCGAGCTGCTCGACGAACCGTGGCCGGCGCCGCTGAACCCGGGCGAGAAGACCCGCCCGGGGTTCGGGCTGGTGTGGCGCAACGTCGGCGCCGGCAAGCCGATCTACGACCGCGCGCTCACGGTGGCCGAGGTGCGCAACCGCATCGAGAGCTACTACCGTCCGTACCACGCGGCGCTGGCCGAGGCGATCGAAGCGAGCGTCCAGCGCTTCGGCGGTGTCTGGCACCTGAACCTGCATTCGATGCCCAACGACGCGTACCGGCGCCTGCAGATCGACAGCCCGCATCCGCTGGCCGACTTCGTCCTCGGCGACCGCGACGGCACCACCTGCGAACCGGCGTTCGTCGACCTGGTGGAGCGCGAGCTGCGCGCCTGCGGCTACACGGTCGCGCGCAACGACCCGTACAAGGGCGTGCAGCTGATCGCGCGCATCGGCCAGCCGGCGCGCAACCGGCACAGCCTGCAGGTGGAAATCCGGCGGCCGCTGTACATGGACGAAGCCACGCGCGAACGCAACGCGGGCTTCGCCACGCTGCAGCGCGACCTGGGCCGGGTGGCGGAAAAGCTGGCGAGCTACGTGCGGGAGCGCAGCAGCGCCTGAGCGTCCTCAGAGGTGGGTGACCCGGCGGCCTTCGGTGGCCGCGGCGCCGTCGGACGGCCGCTCGACGTGCGTGCGCAGCAAGGTGCCCGGCAGGTGGCAGCGCGCCTGCTGGCCGAAGAAGCAGGTGTTGACGACGGTGACGCTCACCGGCATCAGCCCGCGTTGCTGCGCCGCTTGCGCCAGCGGCACGCCGGCCACACAGGCGATGGCGAGGGCGAAGGCGATGCGGCGGCGCATGGAGGTATTCCACCGCGGCCGCGCAGCCCGGGCATGAGTCAAAAGGAACGATGGGTGTAGGAATTTTCCCCATCCCGCCGCTCCGCCCGCCGCTAGAAGTCCACGCGCACCTGCACCGTGTCGGTGTAGACGCCCACCGGCACGTCCTGCCGTTGCAGGATCCGCGCGTAGATCTGCAGGGTTTGCTGGGCGCCGATGAACACGCCCACCGACCCCGGCTGGTGCCCAGCGTGCCGTCGCCCCACACCTGCGTGCGGGCGCTGTTCAGGTACAGCTGGTACGGCAGCCGCGCGGCGCCGTTCTGCTGCATGGCGCGCGACGTGATGCCGCCCCCGCCCAGCCCGCCAGCAGGTTGATGCGCGCCGTGCCCAGCCCGATGCAGGTCACCGACAGGCTGCTCTGCGCCAGCAGGTCGCTGAACAGCAGCGGGTTGTAGGCGCCGAACACGACCGGCAAGGCGGTGTTGATGTTGCAGTTGCCCCAGACTGCGCGGAAGCCGCCGAGGGCATCAGGAATGCGCCGGCGAGCAGCGCCAGTTGCCGGCTCTCTTCAAGGAATGCATCGCAGTTCTCCCAGTCGCTGGACCGCCGCGGCCGAAGGGGCCGCCGCGGCGAATTGCACGGTACACGGCGCGCCGCCGGCCGGGCGCGTCACCCGGGCCCGGCCTTGCGGCGGCTCGCCTTCGAAAGCGAAGTCGCCGGAGGTGCCGGTGGCCACGCGGCGGCCGTCCGCCAGCGTGATGGTGGCGCCGCCGACCGGGCGGTCCTGCGCATCCACCAGCCGCCCCGACGTGGCGCGGTAGCGGCTCGCTTCGAACTCCACCAGCTCGCCGCCGCGCAGCGGCGCGCTGATGCGCCGCTCCACCGCGCCGACCGGAAGTCGATCGGCAGCGCGTCGGCGTCGATGCTGATGCGCTGGCCGGAATACGAGGAGAGGCCCGGGACGACCAGCGTGCCGTCGGCGCCGGTGCGGCCCGCCGGGCGGCCTTCCAGCATCACCGGCACGTCGGGGCCGTCCGGCACGCGGACCAGCGCGAACGCATCGCTGATCGGCGGCGCCACGCCGATCTCGCCGCCGACGGTCAGCACGCTGCCCGAGGCGCGCCAGTTCTGGAAGCTGCCCCTGCCGTCGTGGCCGGCCTGCAGTTCGTAGTCGCCGAACGAGGTGTCGCGCACCACCTGCAGCGTCTGGCGGCGGCCGGCCTGCGGCGTCCAGCCGCTCGCGAGGCGGTAGCCGGTGCTCAGTGCTTCCTGGCGCGCCTTCACGATGTCCACGGTGACGTTGGGCTGGCCGCCGTAGCGCGCGACGCCGACGTAGGCGCTGTGCACCGGGTCGAACATGTACGACGCCAGCAGGAACATCGAGGTGTCGGGCACGCTGCCGCTGGTGCGCGCGATTTCGACGGTGGTGGTGAGCTGCGCCGTCCAGCGGCGCGCCGCCGACAGGGAGAGCCGGCGCAGGCTGTCGCCGCCCTCGGTGGTGCGGGCCGCGAAGCGCAGGTTCCAGTCGATGCCGAACAGGTTGCGGCCGACGCTGAGGTCGTCGGCCCGCAGCACCGGGTCGAAGCCGGCCGTCCAGGCCAGCTCGCGGAAGCCGCGCTGGCGTCGCGTCATGGAGGCGCTCATGCTCCAGTTCGTGGTGCCCGGGCGGTACGACAGGGCGAGCGCCATGCCGCCGTCCTTGCCGGCGCTGCCGTGCGCCAGCTCGCCCGAGAATTCGCCGGCCGCATTGGTGGTGGCGACCTGCGCGGCGACCACGCGCGTGCTGGCGGAGGCCTGCACCGCGGCGCCCGCGGTCAGGTTCGGGCTGATGCCGACCAGGCCCTGCCCCATCACCGCGAAGTCGCCGTAGGCGGGCCCGGCGCCGACGCGCTCCTGCCGGATGCGGCCGGCCGAAACCGAGAAGGTGCTCAAGCCGGGTTGCAGCAGCAGCGGCGAGCCGTAGTAGCCGGAGTTGCCCACCTGCGTCTCGCGCCCGAAGGCATCGCGCACGATGGCGGTCACGTTGTTGCTGCCCGCCTGCGCAATGATGTTGCCCAGCTGGAACGGGCCGGCCGGGATCTGCTGGCGGCCGACCAGCGAGCCGTTCACCAGGATGTCGACGGTGGACGGCGTGTTCGCCACGCCGCGCATGTCGAGCGTGGGCGTCGAGACGAGACGAAGCCCGGCTCGAAAGCGAAGTAGGTCTGCCGGTGGCGCCGCCGATCGGCACCGCGCCGAGCAGGCCGGTGCCGGACCAGACGGAGTCGCCCAGCAGCGTCTGGCGCAGGCTCTGTTCGTGGTTCAGGGACAGCGTCACGGGCCCGCGGTAGGTGCGGCCCGGCCGTCGTGCGTGAGGTAGCCGGTGAAGGTGTGGCCGCGAAAGCTGGTGACGCCTTCGAGGAACACGCCGGGCGAGGTGCCGGTGCCGCCGGTGAAGGAGTAGTTGAGGTAGGCCGACGCGGCCCGCGCCCGCCGCTCGCCCGTGCCGCGGCCGCCGACGTCGACGGCGTTCAGCGCCATCACGCGCGGCTGCAGGTCCACCTGCAGGGTGAGGTCGGCCAGTCGAAGCGGTAGGACAGCAGGTCCTTGCAGTCCGCCAGGTTCAGGTAGGCATTGCCCCGCAGGGAACGCGCGCGCTCCATCGGCACGTGCTCGGCCAGCATGCCGATGGCCCGCAGGTCGTCGACCGCGATCCAGACGGCGTCGCCCTCGACCAGCACGCGCAGCGGTTCGCGCGCGGTGCCATTGGCGGTGAGGGGCACCACCACGGGCTGGGCGCCGGCGGGCACCGCGGCCGCGGTCGGCGGCGCAGCCGCCGACCGGCGGGCGAAGACAGCAGGAGGCACGCCGCCGCGAAAGCGCAGGCGGCCAGCGGGTGCGGCGCCCGGGCGGGGCGCCGGCTCACTCCGGTACTGCGGCGCCGCGCCGGGTCAGCGGCAGGCCTCGGCCGCATCGACGGTCCGGCGCGTGAGCGCCTGCCCGTTGGTGTCGGCGGCGACCAGTTCGAAGCCGGTCACACCGGGCGCGCACCACGGCGTCGCCTGCTCGAAGCTGTACGCGCGGCGCTGGCCGGGCAGCACGTACCAGCCTTCGACCCGGACGGGCGTCTGCGCTTCGGCGCCGCGCAGTGCGGCCACCGTGACGGCGCCGACCAGTTCGTGCGCATTGCCGCCGTTGGCCAGCGTGACGCCGGCCTTGTTGCCGGCGGCGCCGGCCCACGCCAGCTGCAGGTCCTTGCGCGGCGCGGCGGGCGGCATGAACACCGGCACGCTGATCATCGACAGCACGTTGATCGTGGCGCCGGGACGCGCGGGCGCGTTCGGGTCCGGCAGTTCCTCGAGCACGATGCGCCAGGTCTTCTCGATTTCGGCGGGGCGTTGCGAGGTGCCGACGCGGATGTTCTGGGTGGCCTTGGGGGCCAGCGTGAAAGAGGCGGGGAAGACGACGAGAGCATCGTCGTCCGACAATTGCACGGCGCCCTGCTCCGTCATCGTCCAGCCCGCGCCGCGGACCAGAATCGGGCGGGCGTGTCGCCCGCGTTGGTGATCGCCAGCAGCTGCGAGCGCGCGGCGCCGTTGAATTCGATGCGGACCGGCGACACGGCGAACTCGCCCGCCTTCGCGGGCGAGGCGGCCAGCGCAGCACAAGCGGACGCGAGCAGGAAGGAGAGCAGCTTCATCGTCGATCCCGTTTTATCAGAAGGTGACGGTCACGACCAGCGTGTCCGGTAGCTGCCGGCGGGGACGTCCTCGCTGGCCGGGATGCGGCCGCAGATGTTGTACTTGCGGGCGGCGATGCTGGGTGCGGCGGTGGCGGTCAGGCCGGTGGTCCAGGCCGTCGTGTACGCGCAGGTGGCGTCGGCGGCGTTGCTGGTCGGCTGGTAGACGTCGTAGGCCGGGGAAGTTGCCGCCGACCGTCATGCGGCGCTGGGAGCCCGAGGCGTTGGCGCCGGTGTTCAGGCCCAGCACCGGGACCGAGCCCTTGACGCAGGCGACGGAGACGCTGCCGGAGGCGTCGGTGGCGGCGCCGGAAAGGGGGCTGTACACGCCGAACGCCATGGCGCTCGTGGTGGTCACCCGGCAGGCGGCGGACACGGAAGCGCTGACGGTGACGTTGCCGGTCACCTGGGCGGACGCGCCAAAAGCGGCGGCGGCGAAACCGAGGGCGATCAGGATCTTCTTGGACATGCTGGTACTCCGGGAGAGGGTGGAGCCGGTCCGGGGACCGGCTCCGGCGGGAACGATCAGAGGTTGGCGGTGACGACGACGGTGTCGACGTAGCTGCCGACGGCGGCGGCCTGCAGGGCCGGGATCTCGCCGCAGACGTTGTAGGTGCGGCTCGTCGGGGTGGGGGCCACGCCGATCGCCAGCGTGTTGCCGCCGGTGGTGCCGTTGCCCCACGGGGTGGTGTACGCGCAAGCCGCGCCTTCGGCGGTGCCCGACGGCTGGTAGATGTTGTAGCTGACGTAGTTGGCGGTGGCGCCGACGCGCATGCGGCGTTGGGCGGTGGCGCCGGTGCCGGTGGAGTTGGCGCCGATGCCCATGGCCAGCGAAGCGCCGGCACCGGTGGTGCAGGTGATCACGGCGGTGGTCTGCACGGTGAGGGCGGTGGCAGACAGCGGGTCGTACACGCTGAAGGCCAGCGGGTTGGCAACGACGGAGCAGCTGCCGGCGATGGTCGCCGAGACTGCCATGTTGGCGGTCTGGGCAAAAGCGCCGGCGCCCGACAGGGCCAGGGCGATGGCCGGGAGAGACTGGATTCGTTTCATGTGCGATCCTTCGCGTTCAGGTTGATGGAGCTTGAATGTAAGTTTCATTTGCAAATAGTTACATCGGTAACCCGATGAACCCGGCCTTGCAACCGACCAACGGTGCCTTCGCCCGCCCGGCATTGCTACCTTTTCAGTAGCGATAAGTCCTCAAACTTCAATGACTTACCTGTCGATAGCGACTTTCAGGTGGGTTGCGAAGGCCTGCCCCGGCCGCTACCGTCGAGCGCCCGTTTGTTACATCACAACCTGGTGATATGTTACGGCAGGCACCGTCCACGCTCTTAAGCGGGGCTGACGGCCGAGCTGCTCCTAGAATGGCCCGATGTTCGCGTTCATCCGCGGCTGGACCGATGTCGACCGCACCACGCGGGCCAATGTGCGGCTCGGCGCCTTCCTGGCGCTCGTCGCCGGGGCCACCAACGCCGGCGGCTTCCTGGCCGTGGGCCAGTACACCTCCCACATGACCGGGCTGCTGTCCGCGGTCGCCGACCAGCTGGTGCTGGGGCACGTCGCGGTGGCGGTCGCGGCGGCGGGCGCCATCCTGGCTTTCGTGGGCGGCGCGATGACCACCGCGGTCCTCGTCAACTGGGGCCTGCGCCGCGGACTGGCCAGCGCCTACGGGCTGCCCCTGCTGCTGGAGGCGGCCGCGCTGCTGGTGTTCGGCGTCTTCGGCGCGTCGATCGGGCTGTTCGCGCCGCTGTTCGTGCCGCTGACGGTGGTGCTCCTCTGCTTCATCATGGGCCTGCAGAACGCGGTGATCACCAAGATCTCCCGCGCCGAGATCCGCACCACGCACGTCACCGGGCTCGTCACCGACATCGGCATCGAACTGGGCAAGCTGCTGTACATCAACCCGAAGGGCCATCCGCAGCCGGTGCTGGCCAACCGCCAGCGGCTGCGCATCCACGGGCTGCTGGTGGCCTGCTTCTTCACAGGCGCCGTGGCCGGCGCGCTGGGGTTCAAGCACGCCGGCTTCGTCTCGACGGTGCCGCTCGCGATCGGCCTCTGCCTGGTGACGCTGCGGCCGGTCGCACGCGACCTGCGGCGGCGCTGGGCGGGCGGTCCGGGGGCGAGCGCCTAAAATGCCCGCATGGCCAGCATCTTCCAGCGCATCTTCCGCCGCCCCGACTACCAGTCCGACGTCACGCAGTTCATCGAGCAGCTGAAGGCCGAGAAGCCCGACCTGGAGGCGCAGCAGCGCGCCGGCCGCGCCATCTGGTGGGACAAGCACATCGACCGCGAAGCCATCGCCGAGTGGAAGGACGCCCGCGTGCCGCAGAAGCCGTACGTGTACGGCGACGATCCGCGCCAGCGCCGCTGACGCGGCCCGCCATGGACAGCAGCGAAACCGTCCTGCCCGCGCCGCCGGCGGAGCCCGTCCCGGGCACGCCCACCGTCGTCGACCAGGTCGCCCTGGCCCCGCCTCTATGGCGAGCCGCTGTTCGCCATGCCGCAGGACCTGTACATCCCGCCGGACGCGCTGGAGGTCTTCCTCGAAGCCTTCGAAGGCCCGCTCGACCTGCTGCTGTACCTGATCCGCAAGCAGAACTTCAACATCCTCGACATCCCGATGGCGGCCGTGACCCGCCAGTACCGGGTGTACGTCGACGAGATCCGCACGCGCAACCTCGAACTGGCCGCCGAATACCTGCTGATGGCGGCGATGCTGATCGAGATCAAGTCGCGCATGCTGCTGCCGCCCAAGAAGACGGCCGAGGGTGAAGAGGCCGAGGACCCGCGGGCCGAGCTGGTGCGCCGGCTGCTCGAATACGAGCAGATGAAGGCCGCCGCCTTCCGCCTGAACGAACTGCCGCAGGTAGGGCGCGACGTGCTGCGCGCGCAGGTCTACATCGAGCAGTCGCTGCAGCCGCGCTTTCCCGACGTGCACGTCGCCGACCTGCAGGAGGCGTGGCGCGACATCCTGCGCCGCGCCAACCTCGTGCAGCACCACAAGATCAGCCGCGAGGAGCTCTCGGTGCGCGAGCACATGAGCATGGTCCTGAAGAAGCTGCAGGGCCGCAAATTCGTCGAGTTCGAACAGCTGTTCGACGTGACGCGCGGCACGCCCGTGCTGATCGTCACCTTCATCGCCACCCTCGAACTCGCCAAGGAAACGCTGATCGAGGTGACGCAGGCCGAAGCCTACGCGCCGATCTACGTCCGCCTCGCCTACCAGCCCACCCAATGACCATTCGCGATTTCGACGTCCTGATCGTGGGCTCCGGCCTGGCCGGACTGTCCGCAGCCCTGCACCTGGCGGCCACGCAGCGGGTCGCCATCCTCACCAAGCGCAGCGCCAGCGACGGCTCCAGTGGCTGGGCCCGTGGCGGCATCGCGGCGGTGATGGACCACGGCGACAGCTTCGATGCGCACGTCGACGACACGCTCGTGGCCGGCGCCGGCCTGTCCGACCCGGCGGCCACGCGCTTCGTCGTCGAACACGCGCCGGAGAGCATCGCCTGGCTGCAGCAGCTCGGCGTGCCGTTCTCCGAGGAAGACGGCCACCTGCACCTGACGCGCGAAGGCGGCCACAGCGCGCGCCGCATCGTGCACGTGACCGACGCCACCGGCGCGGCCGTGCAGCAGACGCTGATCCGCCGCGTGCGCGAGACGCCCAACATCACGGTCCTGGAACACCACATGCTGGTGGACCTGATCGTCGCCGGCAAGCTGGGGGAGACGCCGAACCGCTGCCTCGGGCTGTATGCGCTGGACGAGACCACCGACGAAGTGGTGACCTTCCGGGCGCCGCACACCATCCTTGCCACCGGCGGGGCGGGCAAGGTCTACCTGTACACCACCAACCCCGACACGGCCACCGGCGACGGCATCGCGGCGGCGTGGCGCGCCGGCTGCCGGGTGACGAACATGGAGTTCATCCAGTTCCACCCGACCTGCCTGTACCACCCGCACGTCAAGAACTTCCTGATCTCGGAAGCGGTGCGCGGCGAAGGCGGCCGGCTGCTGCTGCCGGACGGCACGCGCTTCATGCCCAACCACGACCCGCGGCTCGAACTCGCCCCGCGCGACGTGGTCGCCCGCGCGATCGACTTCGAGATGAAGAAGCACGGCCTCGACTGCGTGCACCTCGACATCTCGCACCAGCCGCCGGAATTCGTGAAGGCGCACTTCCCCAACATCTACGCGCGCTGCCTCGACCTGGGCATCGACATCACGCGCGAACCGATCCCGGTCGTGCCGGCGGCGCACTACACCTGCGGCGGCATCCACACCGACCTCGCCGGACGCACCGACCTGCCCGGCCTGCACGCCATCGGCGAGACCGCGTACACCGGCCTGCACGGCGCCAACCGGCTGGCCAGCAACTCGCTGGTGGAATGCATGGTGTTCGCCCGCTCCGCCGCCACGGACATCCTGGCTTCGCCGATGGCGGCGCCGCCGGAGGTGCCGCCCCGGGACGACAGCCGCGTGACCGACGCCGACGAGGCCGTCGTGATCTCGCACAACTGGGACGAGCTGCGCCGCTTCATGTGGGACTACGTGGGCATCGTCCGCACCAACAAGCGCCTCGACCGCGCGGCGCGCCGCATCGCTTTCCTGCAGGTGGAGATCGCCGAGTTCTACGGCGCCTTCCACGTCACCCGTGACCTGCTGGAACTGCGCAACCTGGTGACGGTGGCGGAGCTGATCGTGAAGTCCGCGCAGTCGCGGCACGAGAGCCGCGGGCTGCATTTCAGCCGCGACTACCCGCAGCTGGCGCCGGTGGCGAAGCCGACCATCCTGTCGCCCCGCTGAAGCGAGGGCGGTCGCGGCCCCGTCCTACCCTTGCGCGCGGGCGCAAGGCCGAGACTGCCGCACCATGCAGACTGCGCACCCCACCGTTCCCCATCACCAGCACGCTTCCCAGTGGGTCGGCCTCGCCGCCTGGCTCGCCCTGACCTTCGCCGCCGCCGCGGTCGGCAGCATCGCCTCCCTCAACGCCGGCGAGTTCTACCTGCAACTGGAGCGCCCGGGCTGGGCGCCGCCCGCGGCCCTGTTCGGCCCGGTATGGTCGGTGCTGTACCTGATGATGGGCGTGGCGGCGTGGCTGGTCTGGCGCGAATACGGCTGGCGCGACGCGCACGTGGCGCTCACCGTCTATGTCGTGCAGCTCGGGCTGAATGCCTTGTGGTCCCGGTGTTCTTCGACTGGCACCGCGGCCAGCTCGCGATGCTGGAGATCACGGTGCTCTGGGCGGCCATCGTGCTGAACCTGTGGATGTTCGCCCGCGCCCATCGCGCCGCCGGCCTGCTGCTGGTGCCCTACCTCGCGTGGGTCACCTTCGCCGCGCTGCTGACGTACACGCTGTGGCAGATGAACCCGGACCTGCTCGGCTGACGGCGTATTGACAGGCGGCGCGGCGCGCGGCACCTTGCGCGGCATGCACGCGCCCACCGTCCGCCCGCTCGCCGCCCCCACCGAATCCCAGCTCGGGGAGCTCGCCGAGGTCCTGCGCGATTGCGTGGCCGGCGGCGCCTCCGTGAGTTTCATGCACCCCTTGCCGCGCCAACGCGCACTGGCTTTCTGGCGCGAGGTCGCGGACGACGCCGCCGCGGGCAAGCGCGTGCTGCTCGTGGCCGAGGACGGGGAAGGCATCTGCGGGACGGTGCAGGTGCTGCTGGACATGCCCGAGAACCAGCCGCACCGCGGCGACGTGCTCAAGATGCTGGTGCACCGCCGCGCGCGCCGGCGGGGCGTCGGCGCGGCGCTGATGGCGGCGGCCGAAGGGGCCGCCCGCGCGGCGGGCAAGACGCTGCTGGTGCTGGACACCGCCAGCGGCGATGCCGAGCGCCTGTACGAGCGCATGGGCTGGCAATCGGCGGGCGTGGTGCCGGACTATGCGCTGCTGCCGCACGGCGGATTCTGCGACACGCGCTTCTACTACCGCCGCCTGCCGGCGTGAACCGGCCGCAACACACGGGCTTGTACCGATCAGCATGGCAAAAGCCGGCTGCAACAATCCGCGCACACAAACAGGGGAGGCGCGAGATGAAGTTGTTCCAACGCATGCTGGCCACGTTGGGCCCGGTGGCCACGCTGATGCTGGCGGGGTGTGCCACGCCCGTGCGCATGGCGTTCGAGGACGAGGCCCAGCGCCTCGACGAGAAGAGCAAGCCGGTGCAGTTGCTGACCGTGGTCCTGAAGAACAACTACCGGGCCGATTTCCAGCCGAAGATGCTGGTGCTGTACGTCGAGAAGCCGGGTGCGAAGGAAGCCGCGGACCGGCTCAACTTCCTGATGGACAGCCGCGGCCGCATCGAAGGCGCCGGGCCCGACGGCAACACGTACCTCGTGCGCCTGCAGCTCGAGCCCGGCAAGTACGAGTTGCGGGGCGTGATGAGCCGCGGCGGTTTCTTCCCCGTCATGGGCATGTTCTTCACGCCGCTGCACCTGCCGCTGGAAGTGCGCGAGAACGGGGTTTCCTACCTCGGGAAGGTGCGCGCCACCGTCCGCGAGCGGCAGGGCGACGAGTTCCGCGCGGGCTCGCCGCTGCCGCTGATCGACCAGGCGGTGATCGGCGCTTCCGGCGGCACGTTCGACGTCGACATCCTCGACGACCGTGCCACGGACGAAGCCACCTTCCGCCGGGTGTTCCCGGCGCTCAAGGACGTGCCGGTCAAGAAGGCCATCCTGCCGCCGTTCGACCGCCCGCGCGCGCAGAAGTGGTGGGAAACGAACATGTAGCGCGGGACCCGTCAACGGGTCGGGACGCGCTCAGGCCGCGCCGATGTTCGGCACCAGCGCGCCGGCCGGCTGGCCGGCCTTGAGGGCGGCCGTGAAGGCGAGCATCCGGTCGATCGGCAGCTTGGCGCGCTCGGCCAGCGCCGGGTCGATGGTCACTTCGTTGGCGCCGGTTTCCAGCACGTGCGCCAGGCCGGCCAGGCCGTTCATGGCCATCCACGGGCAATGCGCGCAGCTCTTGCAGGTGGCGCTGTTGCCGGCGGTGGGCGCCTCGATGAACACCTTGCCGGGGTTCAGCGTGCGCAGCTTGTGCATCATGCCGTTGTCGGTCGCCACGATGAACTCGCGCGCGTCCATGTCGCGGGCTGCCTTCAGGATGGCGGAAGTGGAGCCCACCGCATCGGCCAGCGCCACCACGTCGGCGGGCGACTCGGGGTGCACCAGCACCTTCGCGTCGGGGTACTGCTTCTTCAGCGCTTCGAGCTCGAAGGCCTTGAACTCGTCGTGCACGATGCACGAGCCGTTCCAGAACACCATGTCGGCGCCGGTCTCGCGCTGGATGTAGCTGCCCGGTGCTTGTCGGGCGCCCACAGGATCTTGTGGCCCTTGGCCTTGAGCGCGCCGACGATGTCGAGTGCGCAGCTCGAGGTGACCAGCCAGTCCGAGCGCGCCTTCACGGCGGCGCTCGTGTTGGCGTAGACCACCACGGTGCGGTCCGGGTGCTGGTTGCAGAAGGCGTCGAACTCGCCGGCGGGGCAGCCGAGGTCGAGCGAGCAGGTCGCGTCCATGTCGGGCATGAGCACGCGCTTTTCCGGCGACAGGATCTTGGACGTCTCGCCCATGAACTTCACGCCCGCCACCACCAGCGTCTGCGCCGCGTGGTCGCGGCCGAAGCGCGCCATCTCCAGCGAGTCGCTCACGATGCCGCCGGTTTCCTCGGCCAGTCCTGCAGGTCCGGGTGTACGTAGTAGTGGGACACGAGCACCGCGTTGCGTTCCTTGAGCAGCCGCTTGATCCTGTCCTTCAGCGCGAGCCGTTCGGCGGGACCCGGTTCGGCGGGCACGCGCGCCCGGCGAAGCGGGTGTCGCAGGTGGCGCCGGGCAGCGGGTGTTCGTATTCGACTTGCTTGACGGGAATGGTCACGGCGTTCATGTCAGAGGTCCTTCAGCCGCATCGAGAAGTCGGTGGCTTTCACGTCCTTGGTCAGGGCTCCGATGGAGATGCGGTCCACGCCGGTTTCGGCCAGGACCCGCACGCGCTCCAGCGTCACGCCCCCGGAGATTTCGAGGATGGCGCGGCCGGCGTTGATGCGGACCGCCTCGCGCAGCGTCGGCAGGTCCATGTTGTCCAGCAGCACCATCTTCGCGCCGGCGCCGAGCGCTTCCTCGAGCTGGGCCAGCGTCTCGACCTCGATCTCGACGAAGGTCGCTTGCGCCGCCACCCGCTGGGCAGCCTGCAGCACGGCGGTCACGCCGCCGGCGGCGGCGATGTGGTTCTCCTTGATCAGCACGGCGTCGTACAGGCCGATGCGGTGGTTCAGGCCGCCGCCGGTCGCCACGGCGTACTTCTGCGCCAGCCGCAATCCGGGCAGCGTCTTGCGCGTGTCGACGATGCGCGCGCGGGTGCCGCGCACCGCTTCGACGTAGGTGGCGGTGGCGGTGGCCACGGCGCTGAGCAACTGCAGGAAGTTGAGCGCGGTGCGTTCGGCGGTCAGCAGCGAGCGGGCGGGGGCCCTGCACCTCCAGCACCACCGGGTCGGCCTGGCAGCGCTGGCCTTCGCCGACCAGCCACTTCACCTGCAGCGAAGGGTCGACCTGGCGCAGGGCCGCCTCGGCCCACGGGGCGCCGCAGATCACGGCGGCTTCGCGCGCCAGCACGCGCGCCTGTGCGCGGCGGCCGGCATCCACCAAACCGGCGGTGAGGTCGCCGGCCCCCACGTCTTCGGCCAGCGCGCGCGCGGCGTCGTCGCGGGCCAGCGCGGCCACGGAAGCCGGGGAAAAGTCGAACGGGACTGTCATGCTCCGAGCATAGCGGCAAGGGCGAACCCGCGTTGTGTCTGTGGAACCGCGTCGCTATCATCTTTCGAACCATCCACGGAGACCCGCGATGTCCCTCGAAGCCGTCAACGCCTACCGCGCCGCGCTCACCACCGACCCCGCCCTGCAGGAAAGCGCCCGGCTGGCCGTCGCCGCCAACGACCCGCAGCAGGTCGTGCAAGCGGCGGCCGCGCAAGGCTTCACCTTCACCGTCGGCGAACTCCGGGCGGCGCTGACCGACAGCGAGTTGTCCGACAGCGAGCTGGAACTGGTCGCCGGCGGCGGGCAGATCGGCTGCCAGACGGGCAAGCCCACCTACGACGGCAGCGATCGCTGACGCGGCGGCGCGCGTGCCGGACATCGAACAGCTGCGGCGCCTGCTGCTGCCCTTGTTCCCGGGGTTGATGGGCGTGCAGCTCACCGAGGCCACGGCCACCCGCGTCGTGGCCACGATGCTGGTGCGCCCCGACCTCTGCACCGCCGGCGGCATCCTGCACGGCGGCGCCCACATGGCGTTCGCCGACACGCTCGGCGCCGTGGGCACCGTGCTCAACCTGCCGGCCGGCAAGCGGACGACCACCACCGATTCGAGCACCAAGTTCATCGCCGGCGCGGCGGCCGGCACCGTGGTCACCGGCGAAAGCGTGGCCCTGCACCGCGGCCGCACCACCATGGTCTGGCAGACGAGCATCCGCAGCGCCGAGGGCAAGCTGTGCGCGCTGGTCACGCAGACGCAACTGGTGCTGGACTGAAGCCCGGCGCACGCCGAGCAGGCTGACAGGCGCTAGCGCCCGGGCCGACTTTCGCGCCGCCGCGGGCGCCCGACAATGTCGACATGAACACCACCTATGCCCAGACGGAACCCAGCCGTGCGGATGTGGACGCGCTGGCCGGCGCGACGGTCGTCGAGTTCGGCACGCCCCGGTGCGGCTGGTGCCGCGCCGCGCAGCCGCTGATCGCCGGCGCGCTGGCCTCGCACCCCGAGGTGCGCCATATCAAGGTCGAGGACGGTCCCGGCCAGCCGCTGGGGCGCAGCTTCCGGGTGAAGCTCTGGCCGACCCCGGTCTTCATGAAGGACGGCCGGAAGTTGGCCGCGTGACGCGGCCCGCCAACCTGGACCAGTTGCGCGAGCCGCTCGAGCTGATCGACCCGCGCGGCTAGTTCGCCGCGAAGCAGTAGAGCAGGCCGCCGCGCCGCCGGTGGCCTTGAGCGCCTCCATGCCGCAGCCGCGCGTCGGGTGCGACGAGTTCCGAGGAGCGCGCGGGCTCGTCGTCGCGCAAGCCGACGCGATCGTGGTGGCCCACCAGTGCCGAGCCTTCACCGCTGCGCGTCCAGTTGCCGCAGGTCGTGTCCTGCGCGCCCGCGGCGGCACGGCCGTCGGGCATGGAGCCGGTCAGGATGTCGTGCATGTTCACGCTGTCGCCGCGGCCGCTGACCATCTCGCCCTTCTCCGTCACGGCGGTGGCCTTGGTCAGGCGGTTGCCGGTGTGCAGTTCCTCGACGTTCGACGCGATCACGTCGCCCTTGACGTTGCGCCACGGCCCGCTGCCGATGCGGTCGCGCGCGTTCACGCCGCCGGCGCCGGTGGTGCTGAGATAGGCGCGCCAGTCTTGTTGATCGCGCCGGTGGCGGCGCCGAGCGCCTGGCAGTGCGCGTCGGCGCCCGCGAGCCCGCCGAAGTCCGCGCCCTTGCCGGGATTGCTGCTGGTGACGAAGAAGCCGGGCCCGGACGAAGGCCACCACGAGGGCGTGGCGCAGGCCGCCAGCAAGGCGGCGGCGACGCCGGTGGCAAGGACGAGGTGAATCCGCTTCATGGGGCGCTCCGTTGGAATGGTGGCGCGAGCCTAGTCGGGAACGCGTCGCGGCCCCTGCGGGAAGCCCCCTAGGAACTTTCCGTCGCCGGGTCCCTCTGCATCAACGCCGCCACGGCCTCTTGCGGTCGCAGCGCCCCATCGAGCAACTGCACCACCGCTTCGGCGATCGGCATCTGCACGCCGAGGCGCCGGGCGCGCTCGACCACCGTGCGCGCCGAATAGACGCCCTCGGCCACGTGGCCGAGCGACTGCACCGCCTGCTCCAGGCTCAGGCCCTCGGCGAGCAACAGCCCCACGCGCCGGTTGCGGCTCAAATCGCCCGTGCAGGTGAGCACCAGTCGCCCAGCCCCGACAGCCCCATGAAGGTGTCGGGACGCGCCCCGAGCGCCACACCCAGCCGCGTCATTTCGGCCAGGCCGCGCGTGACCAGCGCGGCCCGGGCGTTCAGGCCCAGCGCCAGCCCGTCGCACAGGCCGGTGGCGATGGCCAGCACGTTCTTGACGGCGCCGCCGACTTCCACGCCCGCGAGATCGTCGTTGGCGTAGACGCGCATGGTGGGACCATGGAAAGCGGCCACCAGCGTTTCGCGCACCAGCGCCGAGTCGCTCGCGGCCACCAGCGCGGTCGGCTGGCCGCGCGCGACTTCCTGCGCGAAGCTGGGTCCGCTCAGCGCGCCTGCGGCGAGGCCCGGCGCGACCTCGGCGCGGATCTCGTGGCCCAGCAAGCCATGCGGGTGCGAGACGGGCGACTCGAAGCCCTTGCAAAGCCAGGCCACGGGCCGCGTGCAGGCGCGCAGGGCGAGCAGCATCTCGCGCAGACCCGCCATGGGCGTGGCGACGATGACGAGGTCGTGCCGCTGCGCCAGTGCGGCCAGCGCATGCGGCGGCTCGGCCGACATCGTGACGTTGGCGCCGAGCGGCAGCCCGGGGAGGTACTTGTAGTTTTCGCCGGCGGCCGTGATGGCCGCGGCCCGGGCCGAGTCGCGGGCCCAGAGCGTCACGCGGTGGCGCGTGCCCGCGCCGATCGCCAGCGCGCTGCCCCGTGCGCCGGCCCCGAGCACGAGGATGTCCATGGGTGCGGGCCGGCGAGCGCTTTTCGCGTCAGGCCGAGGTGACGATGCGCGACGGCTCGGCGGCCTGCTGCTGTTGCTGCTGCTCGTACATCGCCTGGAAGTTGATCTCGGCCAGTGCACGGGCGGGAAGCCGGCGCGGGTGACGATGTCGGACACGTTGGCGCGCAGGTACGGGTACACGATCTGCGGGCAGGCGATGCCCATGATGGCCTGCATCTGGTCCTGCGGCACGTTGCGGATCTCGAAGATGCCGGCCTGCTTCACTTCGACCAGGAACACCGTGCGCTCCTTGATCTTGGTGGTGACGGTGGCCGACACGGCCACTTCGTACATGCCGTCGGCGGCCTGCTGCGCCTCGACGCCCAGCTGGATGTCGACGCTGGGCTGCTCCTGCTCCAGCAGGATGGCGGGGGAATTCGGCTGCTCCAGCGAGGCTTCCTTCATGTAGACGCGCTGGATCTGGAAAACGGGTTCGTTGTTGTCGGCCATGGCCATGCCTTTCGGGTGCGAAATGAAAAGGCCCGCCGGAACGTGACGCGGCGGGCGCTGCTGCGGTGCAGGCGGGGATTATCTCAGGCCGGTGGGGCCGGCCCGGCTCAGGCGGGCGTGCCGTTGAGCAGCGGCATCAGGCCGCCGCGCCCGTCGAGCGCCACGAGGTCGTCGTGCCCGCCCACGTGCGTTTCGCCGATGAAGATCTGCGGCACCGTGCGGCGGCCGGTGATCTCCATCATCTTCATGCGCTCGTCGGGCTGCATGTCGATGCGGATTTCCTCGATGGACTCGACGCCCTTCGACTTGAGGATCTGCTTGGCGCGAATGCAATAGGGGCAAACGGCCGTGGTGTACATCTTGACGGGCTGCATGGCTTCCAGATGGGGGTGGTTCAGGCTTTTTCCGGGGAAGGTTAGCCTCTTTCCAGCCCTTCAGGCCGCCGCTGAGCACGACGGCCTTGTCGTAGCCGAGGCTTTTGGCCACCGCCAGGCAGCGGTTGGCGCGCGCCCCGGTGGCGTCCACCGGGATGACCGGCACGGTCTTGTTCTTGACCACCTCGGGCAGCCGCTTCTCGAGCTGGTTGACCGGCACGTTGCGCGCCCCGGCGATGTGCCCGGCCGCGAACTCGTCGGTCTCGCTCACGTCCACGACCACGCCCTTCTCGCGGTTGATCAGCAGCACCGCCGCGTTGGCGGAGACGCCGCCGGCGCGGATGCCGCGGCCCAGCGTCGGCCACATCAGCATGCCGGCGGAAACGCAGGCCACGAGGATCAGGTGCCAGTTGTCCAGCAGAAACTTCATTCGGTTCGGTTTTTTCTGGCTCCCGGACCATCCGGTGCAGCCCCCGATTCTAGAATGCCGGGTTCCCCCGCCCATCTTTCCTTCCCATGCACAAGCTCGTCCTGATCCGCCACGGCGAATCCACCGAACCCGGAGAACCGCTTCACCGGCTGGACCGACGTCGACCTGACCGATACCGGCATCGAACAGGCCAAGGCCGCCGGCCGCCTGCTCAAGGCGGAAGGGTGGGATTTCGACGTATGCCACACCAGCGTGCTCAAGCGCGCGACCCGCACGCTGTGGCATTGCCTCGACGAGATGGACCGCACCTGGCTGCCGGTGGTGCACTCCTGGCGCCTGAACGAGCGCCACTACGGCGCGCTGCAGGGGCTGAACAAGGCCGAGACGGCGCGCAAGTTCGGCGACGAGCAGGTGATGGTCTGGCGCCGCAGCTACGACACGCCGCCGCCGGCGCTGGAGCCGGGCGATCCGCGCAGCGAGCGCGGCGACATCCGCTACGCGAAGCTGGCGCCCGGCCAGTGCCGCTGACCGAATGCCTCAAGGACACCGTCGACCGCGTGCTGCCCTTCTGGAACGAATCGATGGCGCCGGCGATCAGAGCAGGCAAGCGTGTGCTGGTCGCGGCGCACGGCAACTCGATCCGGGCGCTGGTGAAGTACCGGACGGGATTTCCGACCGGGACATCGTCGGCCTGAACATCCCGAACGGCATTCCGCTGGTGTACGAGCTCGACGCCGGCCTGAAGCCGCTGCGCCACTACTACCTCGGCGACGCCGCGGCGGCGGCGAAGGCGGCGGCCGCGGTGGCGAACCAGGGCAAAGGCTGAGACGGCGCGGCGGATGACAGGCCGTGTAGGACTTCTCCTGCGTAAATCCGCGTTTATTTCACATAGGCGGGGGCGGCCGGATGGAACCACGGTTTCCGCGCTGCATCAGAGAACTTTCTCAGGTGTATATTGAAAGTCGAGAGGACTTGCTGAACCCATGAGCCACAAACTCAAGATTGCCGGCTGGATTTCCGTTGGCGCCCTCGCCGGAGCGCTGACCACGGTTTCGCTGCAGACCGTCGCGCGTGGCTCCCTTGCCCCGCTGCCGCTGGAAGAACTCCAGCAACTGGCCGCCGTCTTCAGCATGGTCAAGACCGACTATGTGGAGCCCGTCGACGAGAAGAAGCTGATCTCCGATGCCATCGCCGGCATGGTCGCCAGCCTCGACCCGCACTCCCAGTATTTCGACAAGAAGTCCTTCAAGGAATTCCGCGAAGGCACGTCCGGCCGTTTCGTCGGCGTCGGCATCGAGATCTCGCAGGAAGACGGCCTGGTCAAGGTGGTGTCGCCGATCGAAGGCTCGCCCGCCTTCCGTGCCGGCCTCAAGACCAACGACCTGATCACCAAGATCGACGAGACCGCCGTCAAGGGCCTGAGCCTGTCGGAAGCGGTCAAGCGCATGCGCGGCGAGCCGAACACCAAGGTGATGCTGACGATCTACCGCAAGGACGAGAACCGCAGCTTCCCGGTGACGATCACCCGCGAAGAGATCAAGACCGTGTCCGTCAAGGGCAAGGTCGTCGAGCCGGGCTACGGCTGGATCCGCCTGTCGCAGTTCGAGAACGCACCGTCGACGACTTCGTGCGCAAGATGGAAGAGCTGTACAAGGCCGATCCCAACCTGAAGGGCCTGGTGCTCGACCTGCGCAACGACCCGGGTGGCCTGCTCGACGCGGCCGTCGCCATCTCCGCGGCTTTCCTGCCGGACAACGTGACCGTGGTCTCCACCAACGGCCAGCTGCCCGAAAGCAAGTTCGCGTACAAGGCGTCGCCCGAGTTCTACCAGCGCCGTGCCGGTCCCGACCCGCTGCGCCGCCTGCCGGCCCAGCTCAAGACGGTGCCGCTGGTGGTGCTCGTGAACGAAGGCTCCGCCTCCGCCAGCGAGATCGTCGCCGGCGCGCTGCAGGACCACAAGCGCGCCACCATCCCGGGCAGCCAGACCTTCGGGAAGGGCTCGGTGCAGACGGTGCGCCCGCTGGGCCCCGACACCGGCCTGAAGCTGACCACGGCGCGCTACTACACGCCGAGCGGCAAGTCGATCCAGCCAAGGGCATCGTGCCCGACGTGATGGTGGACGAAACCGAGGAAGGCAACGTGTTCTCGGTGCTGCGCACCCGCGAAGCCGACCTCGACAAGCACCTGAACAGCGGCCGGGCGCCGAGGTGAAGGACGCCAACCGCGAGAAGGCCCGCGAGGAAGCGCGCAAGCGCGCCGAAGACGAGGCCAAGAAGAGCCCGGCCGACCGCAAGACGCCGCCGGAGTTTGGCAGCGACAAGGACTTCCAGCTCGTACAGGCGCTGAACCAGCTCAAGGGCCGTCCGGTGCTGATCTCCAAGACGCAGGTCGTGGAGAACAAGGAAGAGAAGAAGGAGAATTGATCTCCTTCGCCCCGAACGACGGCCCCGCGGGGCCGTTTTTCATGGGCGCGGCACAATCGCGGAATGACCGACGACCAGCTGCTTCGCTACTCGCGCCACATCCTGCTGGACGAGGTCGGGATCGAAGGCCAGCAGCGGCTGCTCGATGCGAACGTGCTCGTGATCGGGGCGGGCGGCCTCGGCTCGCCGGCGGTTCTCTATCTCGCCAGCGCGGGCGTCGGCCGCATCACGCTGGTCGACGACGACGCGGTCGACCTCACCAACCTGCAGCGGCAGATCGCGCACACCACGGAACGCCTCGGCCAGCCGAAGGCGCTTTCGGCGCAGCAGGCGGTGGCGGCGGTCAACCCCGATGTGCTGGTGCGTCCGGTGGTCGTGCGCGCCGACGCGCAGGCGCTCGGCGAACTGGTGGCCGCCGCCGACGTGGTGCTGGATTGCACCGACAACTTCCAGACGCGGCACGCGATCAACCGTGCCTGCGTCGGGCACGGCAAGCCGCTGGTGGCGGGCGCGGCCATCCGCTTCGACGGCCAGCTGAGCGTGTACGACCCGCGCGATGCCGCGAGCCCGTGCTATGCATGCGTGTTCCCGCCGCAGCAGGATTTCGAGGAGGTGCAGTGCGCGACGATGGGCGTTTTCGCGCCGCTCGTGGGGATCATCGGGACGATGCAGGCGGCGGAGGCCCTGCGCTTGCTGCTGGGCGTGGGCACCTCGCTGGCCGGGCGGCTGCAGATGCTGGATGCGAAGACGATGGAGTGGACGGAAATGCGCGTGCGGCGCGACGCGGCCTGCCCGGTGTGCGCCGGGCGCGGCGAACTCAGTCGAGGCCGAGCAGGCTGACGAGCACGGTGTCGGAGCTGGCCGCCCCGACCATCTGCACTTCGGCCGACCCCGGCTCGCCCAGGCGACCAGCGCGGCGGCGAGCAGCGTGCCGAAGAAGATCATCGAGGTTTGCAGGAGCAGCTTCATGGTGTTGCCTTGGGTCTGGCATCCAATGTCGCAAAATCGAAACCAGTTGTCCGTCGTCCTGCGGCCGGGCTGGATGTCAGCACCCACCTACAAACCGGCAGGGTAGGACAGTTCCTACCGGGGGCGCCAGACCGGGGTGGCAGAATGCCGCGAGCCTGAGGGAAGCGGGAAGACACGCGTGTGTGGCGCGTGCGGACAAGAGTGGAACTGCGCACCTACATCGTCGAAGACAACGCAACGATTCGAGACAACCTGATCGGGACGCTCGAGGAACTGGCGTCGGTCGAATCCACAGGCTGGGCCGAATCCGAGAACGAGGCGCGGGCGTGGTTCGCCGGCCACCGCGGTGACTGGGACCTCGCCATCATCGACCTTTTCCTGAAGCAGGGCAGCGGCCTCGGGGTGCTCGAAGCCTGCCAGAGCGCGCACGCAACCAGCGCGTGGTCGTCTTGAGCAACTACGCCACGGCGGACATGCGAAAACGGTGCAGCCAGCTCGGCGCCGATGCGGTGTTCGACAAGTCGAACGAGATCGACGCGCTGGTGGACTACTGCCGGCGCTGCGCGAGAGGCCGGCGGCCTCCACGTGAGCGCGGCGCGCTGATCAGTCGATCAGCTTGTTCTTGAGCGCGTAGTACGTCAGGTCGCTGTTGGAGGAGAGGTTCATCTTCTCCATCAGGCGGGTGCGGTACGTGCTGACCGTCTTGACCGACAGCGACAGCGCCTTGGCGATGTCGCCGGCGGTTTCGCCCTTGGCCAGCTTCAGGAACACCGAACTCACGCTCGGACAGCTGCTCGTGCGGCGCGCCGCCTTCCTTGCGGTTGAGCTGCTGCGCCAGCAGTTCGGCCACGGCCGGGGAGATGTAGCGGCGGCCCAGCGCGATCGTGCGGATCGCGTTGACGATCTCCATCGGCTCGCATTCCTTGTTCAGGTAGCCGCTGGCGCCCTGGCGGATCAGGTTCATCGCGTAATGCTCTTCCGGGTAGCCGGAGAGGATCAGGATGCCGACGTCCGGCGCCTTGGCGCGGATCATGCCCAGCGCGTCGATACCGCTTTGCCCGGGCATGGACAGGTCCATCACCAGGACGTCCATTTCCGTGGTGCGGACGAGGTCGATGGCCTCGCGGCCGCTGGATGCCTCGCCCACGACACGCAGGTCGACCTGCTCGGAGAAGAACTGCTTGAGTCCCGACCGAACGATCGCGTGGTCATCCACAATGCCGACTTTGATCATGCTTCACCTTCTAACGCCAAGCTTGCTTCATTGTGCCCCACTTCCGGATGGAAATGGCCTACCCTTGAGTCATGGCGCCAGCGGATTTTATTCACAACAGTGAGGCTTTAGGGTGAAATTGCCGGCTTCTTTCGCTTTGCCCCGCATCGCGATCAGCCTCATCCTGGCGGCAATGGCCGCCCTCGTGCTGATAGGAATCAACGAGACGGGCTACAACCAGTCGACCCGTGCTCTCGATCGCATCGATGAGTACACCCGCACGCGCAATGCGGTGAACCGGCTGCTCCAGCACGTCCTGGACGCGGAAACCGGTTCGCGCGGCTACCTCCTGACCGGCGATCCGCGTTACCCGGAGCCGTACAACGCGGCCGTGGCCGAGATCAGCCAGAACCTGGAAGGCCTGCGGACTAACTACCCGGCCGGCACCGGCGACTCGGCCACCCTCGCCCAGCTCACCCGGAACGTCCAGCGCAAGCTGGCCGAAATGGACCTGTCGGTCCGGATGCGCAAGCAGGGCAACGAGGACGCCCGGAAGTTCGTGCTGATGACGGACGTGGGCAAGGAGCACATGGATGCCATCCGCGACCAGGCGGGCAAGCTCATCCAGAGCGCCACCGCCGGCATGGTGGCCGCCCAGACCGTGGTGGAACAGACGCTGCGGCTCTCCCGCGTCGGCATCGCGGTGGTGGCCCCGGCAGCCCTCACCGCCTTCTACCTTTACCTGCGCCAGAGCACCCGGCTGAAGCTGGCCGGCGAACAGCAGCAACGCGCCCTGCAGCAGGAGCGCGACCTGCTGGAAAGCCAGGTGCGCGACCGAACGGCGTCGCTGGCGCAGCTGGCCACCCACCTGCAGCAGGTGCGCGAGGAAGAACGCGGCCACCTGCGCGCGCGACTGCACGACGAACTCGGCGCGCTGCTGACGGCGGCCAAGCTCGACGTGGCACGCCTCAAGTCGAAACTCGGGGGCCAGCCGCCGGAGATCGGCGAGCGGCTGCAGCACCTGACGGAGACGCTCAACAGCGGCATCGCCTTGAAGCGCCGCATCATCGAAGACCTGCGGCCCTCCTCGCTCGCCAACCTCGGCCTGACCGCCGCGCTGGAAATCCTGGCGCGCGAATTTTCCGAACGCTCCGGCATCGAGATCGCCACCAGCGTCGAGGAGGTGGAACTCGACGAGTCGGGCCAGCTCACGATCTACCGGCTGGTGCAGGAGTCGCTCACCAACGTGGGCAAGTACGCCGATGCGCGCCAGGTCGACATCAGCGTGCGCAGCTACAGCAACCACGTCGAAGTCGAGATCAAGGACGACGGCAAGGGCTTCGACGCGCAAGCCGCGCGCCCCTCGACGCACGGGCTCGCCGGCATGCGCCACCGGGTCGAAGCCGCCGGCGGCCGCTTCACGGTGGCCTCCCGCCCGGGAGCTGGCACGCGCATCGCCGCCGTGCTCCCCAAGGCTGCCGTGCCGGTCGCGGCCACGGCCTGACTTTTCGCCTGTAGTCGCCCTCCTACAGGCACCGCCCCTCGCCGCCGACACCCGTTCACGCCGGGTACTGAGCCTTGCGTCGGCGGATATGCCTAAGCTAGCCGCAGGCCACGGACTGCGTTCGTGCCTGCCCGGAAACGGGCTCCAACGTATCCCCAACAAGAGAGGACTCCGACATGAACAGCGATCGCCGGCGCTCGAGAACACCCGCAGGATGGCCCACGATGCCATGGAACGGGCCAGCAACACGGTCAACAGCCTGCGAACCGGCGTGCACGACGCCGCCAGCCGCTCGGCGCAAGCCATGTCGGACCGCGCCGCCGCCGCGCAGCGCTACATGGGCGAATACGCCACGCTCAGCAAGAGCTACGTCTACGAGCATCCGCTGAAGTCCGCGCTGATCGCCGCCGCCGTCGGCGCCGCCGTCGCGGGGCTGGTGCTGGCCATGCGCCATCGCCGCGACCAGACAAGTACTTCTGAAGACGCCCGGCCCATGATCCACCCGATCTTCTCGGTGCTGATCTCCAAGCCGGAGCTCGTGATGGAGCACGTCTCCGGCTACGCGGCACTGGTGCGCGAGGAGGCCTCCACCGCGGGGCTCGAAGTCGCCAAGCGCGCGATCGCCTGGGGCGTCACCACGGTGGGCGCCCTGCTGTTCCCGGTGCTGGCGGGCGTCGCGGCCATGCTGGGCGCGCTGCACGGTTTCCACTGGACGCTGGTCGTCGTGCCCGGCATCGCGCTGGCGATGGCCGTGGGCGGCTTCATGGCGGCGCGCAAGCGGATGCCGGCGGAGACGTTCACCGAGCTGAAGGCGCAGATCGACGCCGACGCCCGGGCGCTGCGCGCCATCGGCGCGCGCTCATGAACCTCACGAGAACGACGAATGTCTGATGCCTCGGACAAGCTGGCGCGCAGCCGGCAGGCCATCGTGGCGCACATCGCCCGGCGCGAACGCCGCCACGACCCGCACGAGTCGTCGGCGCGGCCGGCCGGCAGCGCCTTCGACGCTGCGGACTACGACAACTACGAAGAGCCGCCGCCCCCGCCCGGCGAGGGCTGGTTCGGGCACCTGCGGTATGCGATGGGCACCGGTGGCGCCACCACCCGGCCCACATGGCGGTCGAACTCGCATCGCCGCTGATGCGCGGCTACGCCCGGCGCAAGCCGGTGCAGCTGCTCGCGATCTCGGTCGGACTGGGCGCGGCGCTGACGTTGGCGCGGCCCCGAAACTGATTTCGGTGACCACGCTGCTGATCGCCCTGCTCAAGTCCTCGCACCTGCCCGGACTGCTGATGGCGGCGATGTCGGCCTCGGATTACCGCAAGGACAACGACCGCCCCTGACGAATACGCAAACCGGGAGGTGTGGTGCGGCCACCCGGCAAGCTCTTGGCAAGAAAACGCACCGCTACGATAACCACCCAATGGGAAGGAGTCCCCTATGAAACACGCTCGCGCTCTCGCTTTCGCCGTCCTGACCGGCCTCACCCTCGTGTCCACCGGTTGCGCCGTGATGCGCGGCCAGACCGATGCCGGCACCTACGTCGACGACCGCACGATCACCGCCGCCGTGAAGGCCAAGCTGATCGAAGACAAGACCACCGGCGGCCTGTCGATCAACGTCGACACGCTGAATGGCGCCGTGGCCCTGTCCGGCTTCGCCAAGTCGTCCGCCGAAAAGCAGCAGGCCGAGAACATCGCCCGCTCCACCCGCGGCGTGCGCGAAGTCCGCAACAACCTGGTCGTCCGTCCGTAAGGCGATCGCTCTGCGGCACTCCGGTGCCGCAAGCCAAAAGGCCGCTCGACGCGGCCCTTTTGCTTTGGGGAACGGCGTTCAGCCGAGCGTCAGCAGGTTCTCCACCGACTTCACGTTGCGCACGGCGCCGGCGATCTCGGCGGCCTTTTCTTGGCCGACGGGTCGGGCGCCCGGCCGCGCAGCGTCACCTTGCCGTCGTCGCTGTGGACGTCGATCTTCACGGCGCCGAAATCTGGGTGCGTCGCCAGCGTCGTCTTGACCTCGTTGGCGATCTGCACGTCCGGATCTTCCGCTGCCGTGGCCGGCGCGGCGCCCATCGTGGCGGTGTCGTTGGCCACGCCTTGCGCCGTGGCCTCGTCCTTCGCGCCTTCCATGCCCTGCCGGTTGATCTCGACGTTGGCCTGTTCCGGCTGCGGCATTTCGGTGTTCTCGATGCGGTCGCCACAGGCGCCCAGCGCCAGCAGGACCGCCAGCGAGGCGGCGGCTGTGGCGCCCTTCTTCAGGATTGCTTGCATGACTACTCCCAGACTGATGATGCCGGGGTGCTCTGCCCCGACAAGTCCAATGTAGAAGCCCGGCCTTGGGGCGCGGGTGGGACAGGGAGGAAGCTGGTGTAGGAAAAATGCAGAGCCGCGGCTAGGAGGCGGCGTCGCCCTCCATGTCGCGCAGGATGCGATCGAGGCGCTGCGACAGCTGCTCGGTGGACAGCTTCTCGCGGAAGCGCTCCACCATCAGCGGGACGCTCATGGGGCTGGGGTGCCGCAGCTCCACGAAATCGAGCGTCTTCTCGCGCATCCGCCGCAGCGTTTCGCCCAGGCGCGAGATCTCCAGCTCCCCGGCTCAGGACCTCGCGCTCGGCCTGGTTCAACAGCAGGTTGCCGGCGTCGTACTTGCGGAACACCTCGAAGAACAGCGCGCTCGATGCCTGCAGCTGCCGCGTGCTTTTCGGCTGGCCCGGATAGCCGGTGGAGATGAGTCCCGCCACCCGCGCGATCTCGCGGAAGCGCCGCTGCGCCAGCTCGGTGGAGTTGAGCGAGGCGAGCACGTCGTGCAGCAGGTCGTCGGCGCTGAACAGCATGCCGCTGGTCACCGGCCCGACGTCGAAGGGCGCCGCGCTCACCAGTTCGAGCCCGTAGTCGTTGATCGAGATGCTGAAGGTGTTGGGCGCGTCGCGCGCGAGGCGCCACGCCAGCAGGCTGGCGAGCCCGAGGTGCACGTTGCGGCCCGCGAACGGGTAGACGTACAGGTGCTGCCCTTCGCGCGACCGGAAGCTTTCCACCAGCAGCGTGCGCGGCGTGGGGATCTTCGACAGGCGCTGCTGCGTCAGCAGCATCGGCCGCGCCGCTTCCAGTTCGGGCTCGGTGTACGTGCCCTGCGCGCCCTCCTGCATCATCTCCAGCACGGCGTCGCTCAGTTCGGCGGAGAGCGCCATCTTGGCGCCCATCCGGTCGGCACCGTGCCCTTGTGCCGCGTCGCCTTCTTCACGTAGGCCGCCATGTCCTGCACGCGGATGAACTCCAGCAGCCGGCCGGCGAAGAAGAAGCAGTCGCCCTTGCGCAGGCGGGCGATGAACCCTTCTTCCATCGTGCCCAGCTGGCGCCGCTCATGTACTTGACCTGCATGGACGCGTCGCTGACGATCGTGCCGATGCCCGGCGCGGTGCCGCTTGGCGACGCCGCCGTCCTTGACCCGGTAGACGCCATCCTCGCCGCGCACGATGCGGTGGTACTCGGGATAGGCGCCGAGGCTTTCGCCGCCGCGCTCGCAGAAGGCGACCGCCCAGTCGAACTCGGCGCGCGTGAGGTTGCGGTACGACCACGCCGACGCCACTTCCGCGTGCAGCGCATCGGCCTCGAAGCCGCCGCCGAGCGCCACGGTGACGATGTGCTGCACCAGCACGTCCAGCGGCTTGTCGGGCGGCGTGCGCTTCTCGACGCGGCCCGCCTGCGCGGCGCGCCGCGCCGCCGCGGCTTCGATGATCTCCAGCGTGTTCGTGGGAACGAGCGTGACGCGGCTCGCGCGTCCGGGCGCATGGCCGCTGCGGCCGGCGCGCTGCATCATGCGGGCGACGCCCTTGGCCGACCCGATCTGCAGCACGCGCTCCACCGGCAGGAAGTCGACACCGAGATCGAGCGACGAAGTGGCGACCACCGCGCGCAACGTGCCTTCCTTCAGGCCCTGCTCCACCCACTCGCGCGTGCCCTTGTCGAGCGAGCCGTGGTGCAGCGCGATGTGGCCCGCCCATTCGGGCCGCGCCTCCAGCAGCAGCTGGTACCAGACCTCGGCCTGCGAACGCACGTTGGTGAACACGAGCGTGGTGCCGGACCGCTCGATCTCCTCCACCACCGGCACCTGCATGCGCGCGCCGAGATGCCCCGCCCACGAGTACTTGCCCGGGTCGGGCGGGATCAGCGTGTCGATCACCAGCGTCTTGTCGATCTTGCCGCGCACCAGCAAGGGCGGCGGCTCGGGGTCGGGACCGCACAGCACCGCCATCGCCTCTTCCAGGTTGCCGAGCGTGGCGCTCAGGCCCCAGTCACCAGGCCGGGATGGAGCCGGCGCAAGCGGGCCAGGGCCAGCTGCACCGGACGCCGCGCTTGCTGCCGATCAGCTCGTGCCACTCGTCCACCACGACGAACTCCACGCCGGCGAGTTCCTCGCGCGACGCCTCGCGGGTGAGCATCAGCGTGAGCGATTCCGGCGTCGTCACCAGCACGGTGGGCATGCGCCGGTCCCGGCGCGCGCGCTCCGCGCTCGCCGTGTCGCCGGTGCGCAGGCCGAGGGTCCGTGTAGGCGCCAGCGCGTTCAGCGGCTGCGCCAGCGCCTTCGCGGTGTCCGACGCGAGCGCGCGCATGGGCGTGAGCCAGATGGCGCGCAAGGGCTCCGCGCCGCGGCCGCGCGGATGCCGCGCCAGCAGCGCGTCGAGCATGCCGAGCCACACCGCGTACGTCTTGCCCGAACCCGTGGTGGCATGCAGCATGCCGCTGCGCCCGTCGGCCACCGCCTGCCACACCTCCTGCTGGAACGCGAAGGCCTTCCAGCCGCGGTCGGCCATCCATGCGCGCGACGGTCCCTTGCGTTTCGCCATTCAGTTCGCCGCCGCGCGCACGCGACCGCCCCGGCGGCGGTCCGCCTTGGGCAGCTCCGCTTCGTTCACCAGCCGGTCGGCCTGCTGCTGGATGCCGTCGAGCCAGGCGTCGAGCGTGGCCACGTCCGCGGGCGGCACCGGCCGCAGCAGTGCCTGGTTGATGGCGCACACCAGCGGGAACATCTCGCCGTACAAGGCGTGCCCCGCGGACGTGAGCGCCACGCGCGCCTGGCGCCGATCGGCGGGCCCGGCCTGCCGCCGCACCAGCTGCTTCGCCACCAGCGAGGTGATCGCGCGCGACGTCCTGGCGCGGTCGAGCTGGGCACGTTCCGCGAGTTGCGAAGACAGCAGTTCGTCCTCGGCAGCCAGCACGGCGAGCAGCCGCCACTCACGCCGCGTGATGCCGAACCGCCCTTCGCAGAGGCGGATGACCATGCTGCCCGCCACCGACACCAGGCGGTTGAGGCGGTAGAGCAGCAGGTCGTCGATGCAGGCCGGCTGCACCAGGCGCGGCGGGGACATAGGGTTTGCGCGGACGTTGATTGATTAGAACAATCAATTGTGGGACATCTACAGTGGGGCATGCGGCCCGCGGGCCGCCGGAGACCCCCATGCGCAGAACTTTGCTCGCCCTCGCGGCCGCCGCCCTCGGCTTCCACGCCCTTCCGCTTGCCGCGCAGGAGAAACCGCCCCTGAAGATCCCGGTGGGCTTCCCGCCCGGCGGCTCGGCCGACGTCATCGCGCGGCTGGTGGCCGACGCGATCCGCGACGACTTCTCGCAGGTCGTCGTGGAGAACCGGCCCGGCGCCGGCGGCCGCATCGCGATCAACGCGGTGAAGAACGCGAAGCCCGATGGGCAGACCGTCATCATCCTGCCGAGCGGGCCGATGGTGATGTTCCCGCACGTGTACCGCAAGCTGGAGTTCGACGTGCTGAAGGACTTCACGCCGGTGTCGCTGCTGGCGCGCTTCCAGTTCGGCGTGGTGGCCGGCCCGGCCAGCGGCGTGAAGACGCTGCCGGAGATGCTGGCCAAGGGCAGGGCGGACCCGAAGCACGCCACCTACGGGCACCGCCGGCCCGGGCACGCTGCCCCACTTCATGGGCGTGCTGCTCGAGCAGAGCACGGGCGTGACGTTCACGCACATCCCCTTCCGGGGCAGCGCCCCGGCCAATACCGCGCTGCTCGGCGGGCACGTCGCGTACAAGTTCGACGTGGTGTCGGAAACGGCGGAACACCACAAGGGCGGCAAGGTGCGCATCCTGGCGGTGACGGGCACCCAGCGCGACCCGCAGGTGCCGGAAGTGCCGACGCTCAAGGAACTGGGCGTGAACATGGAAGCCACGGCGTGGTTCGCCATGTACGGCCCGGCCAACCTGCCGCGCGAGGCGCTGCAACGGCTGGAGAAGTCGGTGGCCGCGGCCATCCGGAAGCCGGCCTTGCACGAGCGGCTGGAGAAGCTGGGCTACGAGCCGGTGGGCTCCACGTCGGCCGAACTCGGCCAGTGCAGCGCGCCGACCTCGCGCGCTGGGAGAAGCCGATCAAGGCGACCGGCGTGGTGCTGGACTGATGCCGATGGAGAAGCGTCCCAACGTCATCTTCATCGTCGCCGACGACCTCGGCTACGCCGACCTCGGCTGCTACGGCGGCCGCGATGCGGAATTCGGCGCCGTGTCGCCCGTGCTCGACGGGCTCGCCGCGAACGGCATCCGCTTCACCCAAGGCTATGCGAACTCGCCCGTGTGCTCGCCCACGCGCTTCGCGCTCGCCACCGCGCGCTACCAGTACCGCCTGCGCGGCGCGGCGGAAGAACCGATCAACAGCCGCAGCCGCGGCAGCACCACGCTGGGCCTGCCGCCGGAACACCCCACCGTCGCTTCGCTGCTGAAGCAGGCCGGCTACCGCACGGCGCTGTTCGGCAAGTGGCACCCGGGCTACCCGCCTTCCTTCGGCCCGCTGCGGTCCGGGTACGAGGAGTTCTTCGGGCCGATGTCCGGCGGCGTCGACTACTTCACCCACTGCGGCTTCAACGGCGACCACGACCTGTGGTCCGGTGAGGAGCAGCGCGTCGAGGAGGGCTACCTGACCGACCTGCTCTCGCGGCGCGCCGTCGACTACGTCGACCGCATGGCCGCGCAGGACGCGCCCTTCTTCCTGAGCCTGCACTACACCGCGCCGCACTGGCCCCGGGAGACGCGCGACGACGCGGGCGTGGCGCCGGACGTGAAGGCCAACCTGTTCCACCTGCACGGCGGCGACATCCACACCTACCGCCGCATGATCCACCACATGGACGAAGGCATCGGCTCGATCATGGAAGCCCTGCGCCGGCAGGGCCGGCCGACGACACCCCGGTGGTCTTCACCAGCGACAACGGCGGCGAACGCTTCTCCGACAACTGGCCGCTGGTGGGCGGCAAGATGGACCTGACCGAAGGCGGCATCCGCGTACCGTGGATCGCCCACTGGCCGGCGGTGATCGGCGCCGGCCGGGTGAGCGCCCAGCACTGCATGACGATGGACTGGTCCACCACCGTGCTGGACGCCGCCGGCGCGCAGCCCGACCCCGCCTATCCGCTCGACGGCGTCTCGCTGCTGACCGTGCTGCGCGAGCCGTCCCGCACCTTCGCCCGCCCCATGCACTGGCGCATGAACCACCGCGGCCAGCGCGCGCTGCGCGACGGCGACTGGAAGTACCTGCGCGTGGACGGCCACGACTACCTGTTCGACATCGCCACCGACGAGCGCGAGCGCGCCAACCTCGCGGGCCGCGAGCCGGCGCGGCTGGCCGACCTGCGCGATGCCCGGGAAAGCTGGAACGCCACGATGCCCCCGATTCCCGCGGATGCGACGGTCAGCCTCGGTTACGGCGTGAGGGACATGCCGCAGCGTTAAGCTCGGGCGCAATGTCGAAGCTGTCACGCTGGTTCCCCTTCCTCGGCTGGCCCCGCCTCACGGGCGATCTCTGGCGCGGCGAAACGGTCGCCGCCCTCACCGTCGCCGTCGTCATGATCCCGCAGTCGGTCGCGTACGCGGGCCTCGCGGGCATGCCGCTGGTGACCGGCCTCTACGCGACCTTCCTGCCGGCGCTGGTGGCGGTGCTGTTCAGCGCGTCGACCCGTCTCTCAGTGGGTCCATCGGCCCTGAGCAGCGTGCTGGTCGGCGCGTCGCTCGCGGGCCTGGCCGAACCCGGTGGCGCCGCCCGGGTGGCGCTCGCGGTGTGGCTCGCGCTGCTCTCCGGCGGTGTGCAGTTCGTCGTCGGCAGCCTGCGCGCCGCCCGGGTGCTCAACCTCGTGAGCTCGCCGGTGCTGGCCGGCTTCACGCTCGCCGCCTCGCTGTTGATCATGGCCTCGCAACTTCCGGCGCTGCTCGGGTTGCAGGGAACGCTGGCCACCTTGCTCGAAGCGCCGCGCTTCGATCCGCAGGCGCTGGCGTACGGACTGGTGAGCCTGCTGCTGTTCGTGCTGGCCAAGCGCCATGCGCCCGGGCTGCCGATCATGCTGATCGTGCTGGCCGCCGCCGGCGCGCTCAGTGCCGCCACCGGCTACTCGGCGCACGGCGCGGTCGTCGGCGCCCTGCCGCAGGGCCTGCCCGCGCCCTATTGGCCCGACTGGCCCGGCTGGGAACGCTTCAGCGCGCTGCTGGCGCCGGCCCTCGTGCTCGCGCTCGTCAGCTCGCTCGAGATGGCTTCCAGCGCCAAGATCGAGAGCCAGCGCGACGGCAAGCGCTGGGACGCCGGCCAGGACCTGGTGGGCCGGGCATGGGCAAGATCGCCTCGGCGCTGTCGGGCAGCTTCGCCACCAGCACTTCCTTCTCGCGCTCGGCGATCACGCTCTACGCCGGCGCGCGCACCGGCTGGGCGACGGTGATCGCCACCGGCTTCGTGCTGCTCGTTCTGCTGTTCCTCACCCCCGCGCTGTCGCACGTGCCGAGCGCCGTGCTGGCGGCGGTCGTCATCGCCGCCGTGTCCGGGCTGTTCAGGCCGCGCATCCTGCGCGAGCTGTGGCGGGTGGACCGCGTCGAGGCCACGACCGCGGCCGTGACCTTCGCCGTCACGCTGCTGTCGGCGCCGCGCATCTACTGGGGCGTGCTCACCGGCGTGGTGCTGGGACTGGCGCACTTCCTCTACCTGCGGCTGCACCCGCGCATCATCGAGGTGGGCCTGCATGCCGACGGCAGCCTGCGCGACCGCCACCTGTGGAAGCTGCCGCCGCTGGCGTCGCAGCTCTATGCGCTGCGCATGGACGCGGAGCTGGATTTCGCGTCGGCCAGCGCCTTCGAGCGCGCGGTGGTGGAACACATTGCGGCGCACCCGGACGTGCGGCACGTCTGCCTGTTCGCGCAGCCGATCAACCGTGTCGACGCGACGGGCGTCGAGGTGTTCGCGCAACTGCGCAAACTGCTGGCCGAGCGCGGCATCACGCTGCACATCAGCGGCATCAAGCTGCCGGTGGAGCGCGTGCTCGAAAGCGCGGGCGCGCTGTCGCCCGGCCCGCTGCTGAAGATGTACCGCACCGACGTCGAGGCGCTGCTGGCCTTCGGCCGCCTCAGCGCCTGAGCGCTACTTCGGGCGCGGTTCTTCCAGCCGGCTTCCGGGCGCGCTCAGCCGCCCCCGCGCAGTTCGCCGACGGCTTCGACCAGCGCGCGCGCCACGTTGCGCACCTCTTCCTGCACATGGTGGTCCGCGTCCGGGGTTTCATGGCTGGTGGCGTACGGCTCGTAGTAGCCGATGAAGCGCTCGAGCCGCGCCTTGTTGCCGGCGTCGATCAGGCCGATCCAGTCGAGCCAGTCGCACAACGCGCGGCGCGTGCCCTCGATGCCCGCGACGTCGCCGTGCACCACGACGCCATAGGCGCGGCCGGCGAGATGCTTCGGATAGGGCCAGCCCTCCAGCTCCAGCTTCTTCGCCCTGCCGGGTCCTTGCCGCCGGTGCTGGTGGGATCGGGATTGCCGCCATCGGCGCAGACCGTGCGGTCCATCATCAGCTTGACCGGGCTCGTCGCCTGGTACCAGTGCACGGGCGTGAGCAGCAGCACGCCGTGCGCGGCGGTCCAGCGCTCGTAGATCTCGTTCATCCAGTCGTTCACCCGGCCCTGCCCGTGGTTCGGATAGCAGCTGCACGGCCAATGGCACAGCGGCATGGCCGTGGAGACGCAGGCCTTGCACGGATGGATGTGGCGGCGGTAATCGGAGGTGAGCAGGCTCAGGTCCAGCAGGTCGACCTCCGTGGCCCGCCTGCTCGCAAGCTTCCTGCCCCAGCTTTGCCAGCCGCCGGTCTTGGACACTTCACCCGGGCAGGTGCCGTCGTTGCGCGGTGCGCCGACGATCACCAGCACGCGCGAACGCGTCGCCGGATCCTGCCAGCGCGCCTGCGCCAGCCGGATGCGTTCACGCGCCTGGTACCAGTCCTCGGAAAGGTCGTAGTCCGGGTCCTGGAATTCCGGCCCCGCCTTGCGGGTGATCGGCGCCTTGCGGCCTTCCCGGAAGGCGCCCCGGCGATCGCCTCCAGCCGTCCCAGCGCTTCACCCTCGGCGCGGAAGGCGGGGTCGACGAACTGCGCGAGAAAGCGCTCGCGAAACACGTCGCGGGGATGCGGCGCGGGCGCCCGGCCCTTGCGGACGTCGTTCCATGGACCGGGGGCAAGGGATCGCCCGGCATGCGGGGGCTCCTTCAGCAATCGCGCCAGCGTAGCCGCATCCGGCGCGGTCAGGGGAGCGTTTGCGCAAGGCGCGCCACGCCAGCGCCGCATACACCGCGAGGTTGAAGGCCAGCAGTCCGGCGCCCAGCGTCCACTGCAGTTCGCGCGTGAGGTCCGCTGGATAAAGCACAGGCAGCAGGTAGTGCTCGACGAACCCGCCTTCGTAGCCCGCCGCGCCACCGGCGGCGCGCAGGTGGTTCTCGAGCGGCGTCAGCGGGCAGATGCGGCCTGTGAACTCCACCCAGCCGGCCCAGGCCATGGCGGGCAGGTGCAGCAGCGGCATCCAGCGCCGGCGGAAGGCGAGCAGTCCGCCGCCGACGGCGAAGGCGACGAACAGCAGGTGGAACACCACCACCGCATCGGCGAGCACGCGGTAGGCCATGGCGGCTTCAGGCGCTGACGATCCAGCCTTCGAGCGGATCGAGATCGGCGGGCAGGCCGTACAGCGGCGCGCCCTGCTGCACGGCCCATGCCGCCTGCACCATGCACAGGACCGCATCGAGGCTGTCGCCGCTCGCATCCTGCACCAGCGCGTCGTGCTGCGCGTGGCTCAGCTTCAGGCGCAGGCCGAGGCGCGTGCGCCCCTGTTCGAGCGCGGTCACGAGGTCCTTGCGCGCGATCAGCCGGTCGGGCGTCTGCTTGCTCTTCTCGTCGCTCTTGTAGCTGCGCCGTCCGACCAGCTCGCGCGCGAGCAGGCCCGGATACGCTTCGAGCGCGACGCGCTGCGTGTCGCCCTCATGCAGCCCCGGGATGTGCACGCCCGCCTCCAGCAGCAGCGGCAAGGCGGCATGCAGCATGTAGGCCACCGGCGGGTTCACCCACTTCATCGAGGGGCTGGAGCCGGCGAGCTTGTCGAAGCGGCGGTGCGCGAACTTCGCGCCCGCGGGCCGCGCATCGCAGTAGGCGGCGAAGGTCTCGCGGATCTGGGGCCGGGTGAGCGCGGCGTAGTGCTGCATGCATGCCCGCCACTCCGTGGGCCAGCCGAGGTGCTCCACCAGTTCGCGCGGCAACCCGAACGGAAAGTCGAAACCACCCACCCAGCCTGCGGCTGGCGCAGCCACTGCGCGAACGCGTCGAGCGACTCCAGCTTCTCGAGCCGGGCAAGCTGCACGCGGCCGCCGGCGGCGGTGCCGAAGGCGAGGACGATCGGCTTGCGGCGGGTGGGCGTGCTGGAGAAGTCGCAGCCGACCAGCTGGGACATGCGCGGGACGCGCTAGCCGCGGCCGCAGATCGCGGCGGTGGCCGCGAGGTCTTCGAGCAGCGCCAGCGACATGCGGCCGGAGACGGCGTACGGGTCGAGCGCCGGCGTCTCGGAGTACTTGAGGATGATGCTCTGGTTCAGCTTGGACAGGTTCACCTGCCCCATCGACCAGCCGCCGAAGCGCCGCTCGGCGATCTCTTCGAAGTGCAGCAGGGCGACGTCGCGGTGGCGCTGGTCGGCCGGATGGTGCCGTACAGCTCGCTCACCTGCATGCGCCCGCCTTCGATGCATTGCAGGAAGATGCCGTCGCCGTAGCAGAGGATGCCCGTGATGCCGCTGACCGGGTTGTGCTGGCGCGCCTGCGCCAGGATGGCCTCGACGGCCTGGGCGCTGGTGTCCACCGCGCGGCTGCAATACAACAGGCGAACCAGCATGGTCTTCGGGCTTTCTCGTTCAGCGCGGGATCAGCGCGAGGAATTCGCGGCGCAGCGCGGGGTCCTTCAGGAACACGCCGCGCATCACCGAGTTGATCATCTTGCTGTCCAGGTCCTTCACGCCGCGCCAGCCATGCAGTAGTGGCTGGCCTCCATCACGATCGCGAGGCCGTCGGGCTGCGTCTTTTCCATGATCAGGTCGGCCAGCTGCACCACGGCCTCTTCCCGGATCTGCGGGCGCCCCATCACCCATTCGGCGAGGCGCGCGTACTTCGACAGGCCGATGACGTTGGTGTGCTCGTTCGGCATCACGCCGATCCACAGCTTGCCGATGACCGGGCAGAAATGGTGGCTGCAGGCCGAGCGCACGGTGATCGGGCCGACGATCATCAGCTCGTTGAGGTGCTCGGCGTTCGGGAACTCGGTGATCCGCGGCGCCTTGACATAGCGGCCCCGGAACACCTCGTTGATGTACATCTTGGCGACACGGCGCGCGGTGTCGGCGGTGTTGTGGTCGCTCTTGGTGTCGATCACCATGCTGTCGAGCACGCCCTGCATCTTCTGCTCGACCTCGTCGAGCAGCGCCTCGAGCTCGCCGGGCTGGATGAATTCCGCGATGTTGTCGTTGGAATGGAAGCGCTTGCGCGCCGCGACGATGCGCTCGCGGATCTTCACCGACACGGGCGTGCCTTCATCGGGCTGGCCGGGCGAAAGTTGGCTGGACGGATCGGCTTTCATGAGCATTTCGGGGGACTTTACCACTGGGGGCGGGTGCGTCAGCAGGCCGCCCAAAAAGGCATCTTGAACGCAGAGGGCGCAAAGGATGCGCAGAGGACGCAGAAGGAAACCCGAAGGTCTTCGTGGCCCATCGATGCCGCTCCCCATCCGTGCAAAGCGATTCTTTCGATTCGAGGCTGTCCTTCTGCGTTTTCTGCGAACCCTCTGCGCCCTCTGCGTTCAAAGGAAATCCGCTCCCGCCTTTACAGCTTCAGCAAAACCTCCAGTCCGCCAGCGAGTTCGCCTCGTGCAACGGCTTGTCGTGCCGGATGCGCAGCATGCGGGGGAAGCGCACGGCGATGCCGCTCTTGTGGCGGGGGCTGCGGTTGATGCCTTCGAAGCCCAGCTCGAACACCAGGCTCGGCTTCACGCTGCGCACCGGCCCGAACTTCTCCAGCGTGGTCTTGCGGATGATCGCGTCGACCTGCCGGAACTCCTCGTCGGTCAGGCCCGAGTATGCCTTGGCGAAGGCGACCAGCTGCAGCGCGCCGGGCTGTGCCGGCTCCTTGCGCGCGATGGCCTCCAGCACCGCATCGGCCTCTGCCTTGTCCGCCGGCGGCCGGTTCCACACCGCGAAGGTGTAGTCGGTGTAGACCGAAGCGCGGCGGCCGTGGCCCGCCTGCGCGTAGACCAGCACGCAGTCGATGGTCATCGGGTCGATCTTCCACTTCCACCACAAGCCTTCGGCTTTGGTGCGGCCCGTGCCGTACGCGGCGTCGAGCCGCTTGAGCATGAAGCCTTCGACGCCACGCTCGCGCGACTGCTGCCGCTTGCGCGCGAATTCGGACCAGAGCTGTCGCTCTCCACCGGCGACAGCAGGAAGTCCGTTCCCGCCAGCAAGCCTTGCAGGCGCTCGCGCCGCTCCCGCTGCGGCAGCGCGCGCACGTCCTGCCCGTCCTGCTCCAGCAGGTCGTAGGCCATGAAGGTGACCGGCGCATCCGCCAGATCTTCTTCGTCACGTTCTTGCGGCCGATGCGCTGCTGCAGCAGCGAGAACGGCGCGGGCCGGTCGTCGCGCCACACGAGGATCTCGCCGTCGATCACGGTGCCGTCCGGCAACGCGCGCGCCAGCGCCTCGATCTCCGGGAAGCGGTCGGTCACCAGTTCCTCGCCGCGCGACCAGATCCAGGCCTTGCCGTTGCGCCGCACGACCCCCCCCGGATGCCGTCGTACTTCCACTCGACCATCCAGTCCGTGACCGGGCCGAGGCGCGACGCGAACAATTCCGGCGGCAGGTCGAGCTGGTGCGCCAGGAAGAACGGATAGGGCTGGCCCTCGTCGCGCGGCTCGCCCGCGGTGTCGTCCACCGCGGCGAGCAGCGCCTGGTAGCGCTCCGGCGACGGCGGCACCTTGCCGTCGGTGTAGCCCATCATCCGCTGCGCCACCCGCTTGGCGTCGATGCCCGAGTGCGCCGCCAGCGCGCGTTGCACCAGCAGCTTGCTGACGCCCACGCGGAAGCCGCCGCCGACCAGCTTCACCAGCAGGAAGCGGCCCTGCGCGTCCAGCTCGCGCCAGTACCCGGCGACGCGCGCCGCGACTTCTTCTTCCGGCAGCCCGCGCAACGGCAGCAGGCGATGCTCGACCCATTCCGCCAGGCCGACGTCCGACGGCTCGCTTTCGCGCGCGGCAGCACCAGTGCGATCGTCTCCGCCAGTCGCCGACCGACTGGTAGCACTCGTCGAACAGCCAGTAAGGCACGCCCGCGAGCTGGCAGGCCAGCCCACGAGCGCGCCGGTCTTCACCACCGGCGCGGCTTGCCGCCGGCGAGGAAGTACACCGCCCAGGCTGCATCGGCCGCGGGCGCTTCGGCGAAGTAGCGCGTGAGGGCCTCGACCTTCTCGTTGGTGGACGTGGTTGCATCCAGCTCGCTGAACAGACGGGAGAAGCGCTTCATGTCAGCGGAAATAACCCCGCGTGATCATCAGCACGAACAGGCCCATCACGCCGAGGAAAGCGGGCCAGCCGAGCACGAACCAGGTGGCGAAGCGGCGATGGAAGCGCGCGTCGAGTTCGCCGACCTTGTCGGCCCGGACGGCGGCGTTGCGCAACTGGATCTGCAGCCAGACGACGGGCAGCCAGCAGGCGCCGACGAAGACATAGAGCGCGAGCACCGCCATCAACCACGGATCGGGCCAGTGCCGCCGGTCATGCGCCACAACACGTAGCCGGTGACCGGCTGCACGGCCGCCGCGACCGCCGTGAACACCGTGTCCGCAACCACTGTCAGTTGCAGCACGCCGCGGATCAGGCCCATGTTGCCTTCGCGCAGGCCCCGGCGGTAGCCGAACCACGCGAAGAAGGCGATGCCCAGCCCGGTGCCGAACAACAGCGCCGCGCCGACCGGTGGAGCCACAGCACGACGAGGTAGGTCATGCGGCGGGCTCCTCCGGCGGCTGCAGGTCCGCCTCGACGACGTCGTCGCCGTACTCGGTCTCGAACGCTTCGGCCTCGAGGCCGCGCTCGCGCAGGTAGCGCACCAGCACCGGCACGCTGCCGTGCGTGACGATCACGCGCTGCGCGCCCGTCGCCTCGATGGCGGACATCAACCCCGGCCAGTCGGCGTGGTCCGAGAGCACGAAGCCGCGGTCGTAGCCGCCGCGCCGCCGGTTGCCGCGCACCTGCATCCACCCGCTGGCGAACGCCGTCTGCGCTTCGCCGAAACGGCGGATCCACGGGCTGCCCGCCGCGCTCGGCGGGCACACGACCGTGCAGCGCCGGAGGTCCGCCTTGTCGGTCACCTCGCTCACCATGCGCGTGGCGGGCAGGCTCACGCCGGCGGCTGCATAGGCGCGGTTCAAAGGCGCCACCGCACCGTGGACGATGATCGGCCCGATCGACGGATCGACGCCCGCCAGCACCCGCTGCGCCTTGCCGAAGCTGTAGCAGGTGAGCACGCTCGCGCGCCCGTGGCTCGCGTTGCGCGCCCACCGTGCATTGATGTCGGCGAACAGTTCCTCGTCGGGACACCAGCGGTAGATCGGCAGGCCGAAGGTCGATTCGGTGATGAACACGTCGCAGCGCACCGGCTCGAACGGGTCGCAGGTCGGGTCCGGCGCCACCTTGTAGTCGCCGCTGGCCACCCACACCCGCCGCCGTGCTCCAACCTCACCTGCGCCGAGCCGAGAACGTGGCCCGCGGGGTGCAGCGACAAGGTGACGCCATGGTGCTGCAGGCGTTCACGGTACGCCACCGGCTGCAGGTTGATCTCGCCGAGCCGCGCGCGCAGCACGCCTTCGGCGGGAGCGGCCGCGAGGTAGTGGCCGTTGCCGTAGCGCGCGTGGTCGGAATGCGCGTGCGTGATCACCGCCCGCGGCACCGGCCGCCACGGGTCGATGTAGAAGTCGCCCTGCGGGCAGTAGAGGCCTTCCGGCCGTTGCACCACGAGGTCGGTCACTTGTAGCGCTTCCCCTGCACGATGATCGCGAGCCGCATCGCCAGCCGCGCGACCGCTTCCTTCATGCGCTGCCAGCGCGAACGGCGCGCGTAGCCGGCGGCGTCCATGCGCTGTCCCCGGTGCTCCATCGCGAACAGCAGCCGCTCGCGCAGGCGCCCGGCGAAGCGGCGGTCGTCCACCACCACGTTGGCCTCGCGCGCCAGCAGGAAGCTCAGCGGATCGAGGTTGCTCGAGCCGACGGTGGCCCAGTGGCCGTCGATCACCGCCACCTTCGCGTGCAGGAAGCTCGGCGCGTATTCGTGGATCTCGCAGCCCGCCTGCAGCAAGGCGCCGAACACCGGCCGCGCCGCGTAGTACTGCATGAAGTACTCGTAGCGGCCCTGCAGCAGCAGGCTGACCTTGACGCCGCGTTCGGCCGCGCGGACCAGCGCGCGGCGCAGGCGGCCGCCCGGCACGAAGTAGGCGTTGGCGATGATGATCTCTTCGCGCGCGCCCCCGATGGCGCGCAGGTAGGCGCGCTCGATGCCGACGCGAAAGCGCAGGTTGTCGCGCAGCAGGAGCGCGGCCATCGCGTCGGGCTCGCCGTGGCTCGGCACATGCGGCGCGGGCGTGTGCGGCATGTCCACCGCGCGCCAGAGTTCGAGCGCGCCCATCCAGTGCGCGCGCTTGAGGCGGCCCATCGCGTCGATCCGCGCAAGCTGGCGGACCATGGTCGTGCGCATCTCGCCCACCAGCGGGCCGACGACGCGGATCGCGAAGTCGAGGCGCGGCGAATTCAGCGCGCCGTGGTTCGGGTCGTGGAAGTCGTCGAGGATGTTGATGCCGCCGCAGAACCCGACTTCACCGTCGACGACGCACAGCTTGCGGTGCAGCCGCCGCCACTGGCCCGGCAGCAGCATGCCGAGCCGGCCCGGCGGCGAATACGCCAGCCACTGCACGCCGGCCGCTTCCAGCCGCAGGCGCCGGGGCGGCGGGAGCTCGGGCGTGCCGAAGCCGTCCACCACCACGCGCACGGCGACGCCCCGGCGCGCCGCCCGTTCCAGCGCATGCGCCACGTCGGCGGCGCTGCCGGTGAAGTCGAAGATGTAGGTCTCCAGCAGCACCTCGGCGCGCGCGGCGTCGATCGCCGTGATCATCGCCGGGAACAGGTGCAGGCTGCCTTCGAGCAGCTGCAGGTGGTGGCCGTGGCGCAGCGTCGGCACCCCGCGGTGCAGGCCCCACTGCTCGGAGGGGTCGCGCTCCATCGGCGCGCTCAGAGCTTGAAGTCCGCGATCAGCGGCAGGTGGTCCGACATGCGCCACCAGATGCGGCCGCGGGGCACTTCGAGGCTGGTCGGCTTGAGCCCGCGGGCATAGACGTAGTCGAGCTGGGTCAGCGGCAGGCGCGAGGGATAGGTGGCGACGCGCTCGCCCCGGTAGTCCTTGAAGCCGTGCGAGTTCATCACCGGCCGGAGCTTGCCGCCCCAGTCGTTGAAGTCGCCGGCCACCAGCAGCGGCGCGGTGCGCGGGATCTCGCGGTCGATGAAGTCGGCCAGCTTCTCCAGCTGGCGCACCCGGCTGCCCGCGATGAGTCCGAGGTGCAGCACGATCACGTGCACCGAACGGCGCCGCACCTGCAGTTCGACGTGCAGCAGGCCACGCTGCTCGAAGCGGTGGTCCGACATGTCCTCGTGCCCGTGCGAGATCACCGGCCAGCGTGACAGCAGCGCGTTGCCGTGCTCGCCGTGCTTGGTGCGCGCGTTCGTCTGGTACACCGGGTAGTAGCCCTCGGGGCACAGGAACTCCGCCTGCGGCAGCTCGGGCCACCGGGTGAAGTACTGTTCCTCGCGGCGATGCAGCTTGCGCACCTCCTGCAGGCAGACGATGTCGGCGTCGAGCTGCTCCACGGCATGCCCGAGGTTGTGGATTTCCAGCCGGCGCGTGGGGCCCATCCCCCTGGACGCCCTTGTGGATGTTGTAGGTCGCAACCCGCAGAACGCTCATGCGACAAATTGTGGCAGCATCAGGATCGCTTCGGCGTTGGATGCGGAGAAGCAGGCGTCCGCGGCCTCCCTCCATGGCAACCATTGGTAAGCGGTGTGCTCGCGCGGGTTCAGCCGCACCGGCGTGCCGACCGGCACCTGCAGCCCGAACACGTGCTCGGTGTTGCGCACCACGCCGGGCGCGTACCGGTGCAGCCATTGCGGGTAGATGGCGTAGACGTTCTCCAGTCCCCAGTCCTGCAGGGAGTCCGGGCCGCAGGCGATGCCGGTCTCTTCCGCCACCTCGCGGGCCGCGGTTTCGAGGAAGCTCTCGTCCTCGCGATCCTTGGCGCCGGTGACCGACTGCCAGAAGTTCTCCGCATCGGCCCGGTTGATGAGCAACACGTCCAAGGCGGGCGTGTGGATCACGACCAGGACGGATTCGGGGATCTTGAAGGGCTTGGGCGGCACCGCTCCAGAATACCGCCGTCGGCATTTCTGCGGCCGGGCGCCTGCGGCGAGCTGAACGCAGAAGGCGCAGAAAGAAGAAAAGTCGCAGAAGGACTTCCGGCTGGTGGGCCGGTTCCTTCTGCGACTTCTGCGTTTTTTCCGCGTTTTCTGCGTTCAGCCCGCGGCAGGCGCTACGGCCTGCGAGCCGATCAGGCCGCCTGCGTCACATTCCGCAGGCGGATGTGCAGCTCGCGCAATTGCTTCTCGTCGACCGGGCCCGGCGCCTGGGTCAGCAGGTCTTGCGCGCGCTGGGTCTTCGGGAAGGCGATCACGTCGCGCAGCGACTCGGCGCCCGTCATCAGCATGACGAAGCGGTCCGGCCGATGGCGATGCCGCCGTGCGGCGGGGCGCCGTACTGCAGCGCGTCGAGCAGGAAGCCGAACTTCAGCTTCGCTTCCTCGGCGTCGATCTTCAGCGCGCGGAACACCTTGCTCTGCACTTCCTCGCGGTGGATCCGGACGGATCCGCCCCCGAGCTCGATGCCGTTCAGCACCGCGTCGTACGCCTTGGCCAGCAGCGGCCCGGATCGGTTTCGAGCCAGTCCTCGTGGCCGTCCTTCGGCGAGGTGAACGGGTGGTGCACCGCGTTCCAGCGCTGGCCATCCTCGTCGAACTCGAACATCGGGAAGTCGACGACCCACAGCGGCTTCCACTGGCCTTCGGTCAGGCCGTGGCTCTTGCCGAACTCGCTGTGGCCGACCTTCACGCGCAGCGCGCCGATCGCGTCGTTGACGACCTTGGCCTTGTCGGCGCCGAAGAAGACCAGGTCGCCGTTCTGCGCGCCGGTGCGCTTCAGGATCTCGGCGATCGCGGCGTCGTGCAGGTTCTTGACGATGGGCGACTGCAGGCCTTCGCGGCCGGTGGCGACATCGTTGACCTTGACCCGTGCCAGCCCTTGGCGCCGTAGATCTTGACGAACTCGGTGTAGCCGTCGATCTCGCCGCGGCTCATCTCGGCGCCGCCGGGAACGCGCAGGCCGACCACGCGGCCGTCTTCGGCATTGGCCGGGCCGGAGAACACCTTGAAGTCGACGTCCTTCATGACGTCGGTGAGCTCGGTGAATTCGAGCTTCACGCGCAGGTCGGGCTTGTCGGAGCCGTACAGGCGCATCGCGTCGGCATGCTTCATCACCGGGAACGGCGGCAGCTCGGTGCCGATGGCGTTCTGGAAGGTGGAGCGGATCATGCCCTCGAACATCGTGCGGATCTCTTCCTCGTCGAGGAACGAGGTCTCCACGTCGATCTGCGTGAACTCGGGCTGGCGGTCGGCGCGCAGGTCTTCGTCGCGAAAGCACTTGGTGATCTGGTAGTAGCGGTCGTAGCCCGCCACCATCAAGAGCTGCTTGAACAGCTGCGGCGACTGCGGCAACGCGAAGAACATGCCGTCATGGACGCGCGAAGGCACCAGTAGTCGCGCGCGCCTTCGGGCGTGCTCTTGGTGAGCATCGGCGTCTCGATGTCGATGAAGCCGTTGGCGTCGAGGAACTTGCGCACCTCCATCGTCACCTTGTAGCGCAGCATCAGGTTGTTCTGCATGTACGGGCGGCGCAGGTCCAGCACGCGGTGCATCAGGCGCGTGGTCTCCGACAGGTTGTCGTCGTCCAGCTGGAACGGCGGCGTGACGGACGGATTGAGCACCACGAGCTCGTGGCACAGCACCTCGATCTTGCCGCTCTTCAAGTTGTCGTTGGCGGTGCCTTCGGGCCGCGCGCGCACGACGCCCTTGACCTGGATGCAGAACTCGTTGCGCAGGCCTTCGGCCTGCTTGAACATGTCGGCGCGGTCGGGGTCGCACACCACCTGCACGTAGCCTTCGCGGTCGCGCAGGTCGACGAAGATCACGCCGCCGTGGTCGCGCCGGCGGTTGACCCAGCCGCACAGGCTCACGGTCTGCCCCATGAGGGCCTCGGTCACCAGTCCGCAATAGGTGGTACGCATTTTCTGGGTAGTCACGGAGGTCACGCGCCACCTTGCGGTGCCGCGTCCTTCTTCAGTAGGGTTTGACGGCGCCGGGGACGACGACGCCCATGGACACCACGTACTTGAGCGCGTCGTCCACGCTCATCTTCAGTTCGATGCAGTCGCTCTTGCGCAGCATCACGAAATACCCGCCCGTGGGGTTGGGCGTGGTGGGCACGTACACGCTGAGGTATTCCTCGCCGCGCAGGTAGTTGGCGACGTCGCCGCCGGGCGTGCCGGTGACGAAGCCGATGGTCCAGACGTCGGGGCGCGGCCACTGCACCAGCACCGCGGTGCGGAAGGCGTTGCCGCTTTCCGAGAACAGCGTGTCGGAGACCTGCTTGACGCTGGAATAGATCGAGCGCACCACCGGGATGCGCGAGACGATCTTGTCGCCCAGGTGCACCAGCTTCTTGCCGATGAAGTTGCTGGCCGTGGCGCCGACCAGCAGCAGGATGGCCAGCGCCAGCAGCACGCCGAGGCCGGGGATGTGGATGCCGAACACGCGGTCCGGGTGCCAGGCCTCGGGCAGGATCAGCAGCGTCTGGTCGAGCGTGCCGATGATCCATTGCAGCACCCATACGGTGATGGCGACCGGGACCACGACCAGGAGGCCGGCCAGCAGCCATTTCCGCACGGCGTGCATGGGGGCTTTCAGTGGCAGGCGCAGGAGGCGCCGCAGCCGCCGGCCGACGCGCTGGGCGCATCGCTCTTGGCGGGGGTGGACGGCGTATCCGTCTTGGGCGTGCCGCTGTCGGCGGCCTTCTCGGCGGGCTTGTCGGCGGCCGGTGCGGGCGCGCTGGCGCCGCCCTTGAAGTCGGTGGCATACCAGCCGGAGCCCTTGAGCTGGAAGCCGGCGGCGGTCACCTGCTTGCTGAAGCTTTCGGCGCCGCAGGCCGGGCACACCGTCAGCGGGGCGTCGGAAACCTTTTGCAGGACGTCCTTGGCATGGCCACAGGAGCCGCATTTGTACGCGTAGATGGGCATGGCGAGGTCAGGAGGTCGGGGTTTGCAAAGCCCTCAATTATAGGCTGCGCCCCCGAACTCAAGCCTGCGTCAGGAGCGGGCGGCCTCCGCGGCGCCCGCGAGGTGGTGCGTCTTCTCGTGCCGGTTGCGCAGCTTCTGCGGCGACAGGGAGCCGATCACCATGCCCGCCGGGGCGGCGATCAGCCCCGCCAGCTGGCCGGGGAACAGCTTGGAGAGCTCTTCGCCGCCGACCTGCGGGAAGAACAGCACCCAGACCGCGATGCCGGCGGCCACCGAGCAGATGGCGCCTTGCGTGGTGGCGCGCTTCCAGTAGATGCCCATCACCAGCGGGACGAAGGCGCCGACCAGGGGTGACCCGGTAGGCCGCCGAGACCAGTCGTAGATCGACGTGCCCTTCATGGCGATGGCATAGGCCAGCACCACGCCGGTGAAGGCCACGATGGTGCAGCGCATGGCGAAGAGCTGCTGGCGGTCGCTCATGCCGGGGCGCAGGTTCTTCAGGATGTTCTCGACGAAGCTGGTGGAGGGAGCCAGCAGGGTCGCGGACGACGTGCTCTTGATCGCGGAGAGCAGCGCGCCGAAGAACAGGATCTGCATGACCGGGGGCATCTTGGTCAGCACGAAGGTGGGCAGCAGGCGCTGGTAGTCGTTCTTGGCCAGTTCCATCGCGCTGTCGCCCATCACCACCACGGCGCTGATCACGATGAACATCGGGACGAAGGCGAACAGGATGTACGAGACGCCGCCGATCACGGCGCCCCTTTGCGCGGTGCCCGCGTCCTTGGCGGACATCACGCGCTGGAACACGTCCTGCTGCGGGATGCTCCCCAGCATCATCGTCAGGCCGGCGGCGATGAAGAAGGCGATGTCGGTGAAGCTCGGTTCCGGGAAGAAGCGGCCGAGGTCCTGCGAGGTGGCATAGGAAAGCACGGCGCCCGCCCCGCCCGCCAGGTCGCTGGCGAAGACCGCGATGACCGCGAGGCCGACCACCAGCACGATCATCTGGATGAAGTCGGTCCAGGCGATGGCGAGGAAGCCGCCCACCACCACGTAGACCAGCACCGCGAGGGTGCCGACGATCATGCCGGTGGTCTCGGACATGGCGCCGTTGGTCAACACGGAGAACACGAGGCCCAGCGCCGTGATCTGCGCGGCGACCAGCCGAGGTAGCTCAGGATGATCGCGAGCGAACAGAACACCTCGATGCCGCGGCCATAGCGCTGGCGGTAGAAGTCGCCGATGGTCAGCAGGTTCTGCTTGTACAGGCGCGCGGCGAAGAACAGGCCGACGAGGATCAGGCAGGTGCCCGCGCCGAAGGGGTCTTCGACCACGGCGTTGAGGCCGCCCCGGACGAATCGCGCCGGGATGCCCATCACCGTCTCCGCCCCGAACCAGGTGGCGAACGTGGTCGTCACGACCATGACCAGCGGGAGCCGGCGGCCGGCGATCGCGAAATCGGCGGTGTTGTGGATGCGGGTGCCGGCCCACACGCCAATGGCCAGCGTACCCAGCAGGTACAGGACGACAAACGAGATCAGCGTGTAGTTCATCGAAGGGCCCCCAACCCATCCATTGGGCGGCGCGGATTATGACAGCGGAGCGGCTAGAAATAAAACCGTGAGCGCAGCAGCGTCACGGCGAAATACAAAGCAAATCCGATGCCGATGTAGCCCGGGCGCTGCAGCAGGCGGTTGGTGCGCTTTTGCTCCAGCAACAGCTCGCGCAGGTCGCGGTCGTCGTGCGAGCCGCCGCGGGCCGGTAGTCGTGGACCAGCCGCGGCAGTTCCGGCAGGATCTTCGCGTAGCGCGGCGCCGCCTGGTCGCGGACTTCCTCCCACAGTTTTCGCGGGCCGATCTGGTCGATCATCCACTTCTCGAGGAAGGGCTTGGCCGTGCTCCAGAGGTCGAGGTCCGGGTCGAGCTGTCGCCCCAGCCCTTCGATGTTCAGCAGCGTCTTCTGCAGCAGCACCAGCTGCGGCTGGATGTCGACGTTGAAGCGGCGCGACATCTGGAACAGCCGCATCAGCACCATGCCCGGGGAGATCTCGCGCAGCGGCCGGTCGAAGTACGGCTCGCACACCGTGCGCACGGCGCCCTCCAATTCGTCGACGCGCGTGCCGGGCGGCACCCAGCCCGACTCGATGTGCAGTTCCGCCACGCGCTTGTAGTCGCGCCGGAAGAAGGCCGTGAAGTTCTGCGCCGGTATTCCTTGTCGTGCTCGGTCAGCGTGCCGACGATGCCGAAATCCAGCGAGATGTACCGGCCGAAGGTGCCCTTCTCCAGGCTGACCTGGATGTTGCCCGGGTGCATGTCGGCATGGAAGAAGCCGTCGCGGAAGACCTGCGTGAAGAAGATCGTCACGCCGTCGCGCGCGAGCTGGCGCAGGTCGACGCCGGCGGCCACCAGCTTCTCGACGTGGCTGATCGGCACGCCCGTCATGCGCTCCATCACGATCACTTCCGGATGGATGAAGTCCCAGTACATCTCCGGGATCAGCACCAGTGTGCAGCCCGTCCATGTTGCGGCGCAGTTGTGCGGCATTGGCGGCTTCGCGCACCAGGTCGAGTTCGTCGTGCAGGTACTTGTCGAACTCGGCCACCACTTCGCGCGGCTTCAGCCGGCGCGCATCGGCCGAGGCGCTCTCCACCCAGCCGGCCATCATCCGCATCAGGTCGAGGTCCTTGTCGATCACCGGCAGCATGCCGGGCCGCAGGACCTTCACCGCGACCTCCTTGAGCTCGCCGCTGCGCAGGCGCACGGTGGCGAAGTGCACCTGGCGATCGAGGCGCTGGCCACGGGCACCTGCTCGAAGCTTTCGAACACGTCGGCCAGCGGCCGGCGGAAAGCGCGCTCGATCGTCGCGACCGCCACCTCCGAAGGGAAAGGCGGCACGCGGTCCTGCAGCAGCGCGAGCTCGTCGGCGATGTCCTGGGGCAGCAGGTCGCGCCGCGTCGACAGCACCTGCCCGAACTTCACGAAGATCGGGCCCGGTGTTCGAGCGCCTGCCGCAGCCGCTGGCCGCGCGGCGCATCCAGCCGGCGCCCGAAGGTGACGACGCGCGCGAGCCCGCGCAGCCGGAAGCCGGAGAGCACCAGCTCGTCCAGCCCGTAGCGCAGGATCACCCAGAGGATGAAGGTGGCGCGCAGGTACCGCGTCATCCGCCCGCCTGTCCGGGCGTGGACGGGGGCACGGGGGCATGGCGGCCCCGCCGGCGCCGGGCGCCGGGGACGGCGACGGCGCGGAAGCCCCGGGCGCCACGCGCGAAGCGGCGCCGGCGAAGCTGCGCAGGGCTTCGGCGATGCGGCGGCCCACCTGCCCCATGGCATGCGCCGGCGCGTCGCCGAACACGCGCGCGAGATCCTCCTCGAGGTCCCAGCGGACGTGGTCGACCAGCCACTGCACTTCGGCGGCGAGCTGGACGTCGCCGGCGATGCGCACCGGAGGCTTCTCGCCGCGCAGCGCGGCCTGCGCCAGCGACCACGGCGACTCTTCCGTCAGCGTGAGCGTCAGGTCCGGCGGCAGCCCGGACGGCGCGAGGTCGAGCAGGCCGGCGGGGGTGGCCTGCACGCGCATGGAGAACTGGCGCCAGTGCGCCTCGACCAGCCGGCCCGACTGCCGCTTCAGGCGCGCCTGCGCCTCCGGCTCCTGCTGCAGCACGTGGTTGAACATCAGCACCAGCCGGCGCTGCGTCTCCTCGACCACCCGTGCCGGGGCTGCAACGCTCGGCCCACGCGATCGAAGATCTGGTTCAGGAAGGAAGCGGGGGATGTGGCCATGCCCCCGATTATGCGGACGCCGCACCCGCAAAAAGCAGAAAAGCCGGGAGGTCCCGGCTTTTCGATGGCGTTCCTGCGGCCTACTGCAAGGCCTGCACGCCGGCGACCAGCCAGCCCGCGGAGCCGTCCTTCGGCTTGCTCATGTTCCACACCTCGCGGAACGGGCTGGGGCCGGCCGACGGCTCCTCGCGGATCATCCCGGAGAACTCGACACTGGCCGGGTAGTCGGCGCCGCTGTCCTCGATGCCGAGCAATTGGGCCTCGAGCAGGACCACCTCGGTCTTCTGCGTCCCGCCCGCCTGCGGCTGGCGCTCGCGCTCGGCCAGCTGCCCGCCCATCTCGCGCATCATCTCGTCGGTCATCATGCCGCGCAGCGACTTCACGTCGGCGCGGTCCCATGCGTCCTGCAGCGTCACGAAGTTGCGCTTCGCCGCGGCCAGAACCCTTCGGTATCGAAGCCCGCGGGGACGCCCCAGCTCTGGGGGCCTTCGAGGCCGGAGCCACCCGATTGCAGGCCGGAGCCGATGCGCACGCCGCCGGTGGCCGGACGGCCCGCATCGAAGGCGGTGGTATTGCGCTCCCACGGCCGCGCCGAGGCGTCGTTGCCGACCTTCTCGGGGTTGTACTGGCGCGGCGACACGGGGGCGTCGGCCGTGGCGCCGGCGCCCCGGTAGGCGTAGCCGGACTGGCCGGGCTGTTGCGGGGCCGCTCCTGCGGCACGCCGGCGCATGATCGCGCCGATCACGACCATGATGACCAGGGGCCAGCAGGCCGAACAGCAGGACGTTGGCGAAGGCGCCGCCCGGCCGAGCGAGTTGGCGAGCCAGGCGAGGCCGAGACCCGCGGCCAGCCGCCGCCCAGCATCGCGCCCCACGGGCGGCGCGCAGGCTGCGCGGCCGCCGGCGCGCCCGGTTGCTGCGCCTGGTTCTGGCGCTGCACGTTGGAAGGCGCGGCCGGAGCGTCGGGCGCTGCCTGCCGCTGCGTCACGTTGGACGACTGGCGGCCCATCGAACCGCCGCCGCCCGGGGCGCGCCGCGTCCGCGTCGCCGAGGGCGCCGAAAGCGAGCACGCCCGCCAGAAGAACTGTCCAGAGTTTCATGTCTATCTCCTGCTCCCTACCTGCGGGCTCAACACTTGATTGCAACGTGCAGTGCCGCCACGCCGCCGGTGAGGTTGTGGTAATCGACGTGGCCGAAGCCGCTCGTCTTCATCATGGCCTTCAACTCCTGCTGGCCCGGATGCATCCGGATCGATTCCGCCAGGTAGCGGTAGCTGGATGCGTCCCCCGCCACCATCCGGCCCAGCCGGGGCAGCACGGAGAACGAGTACCAGTCATAAGCCTTTTCGAGCGGCTTGGCCACCCCGAAAACTCCAGCACCAGCAATTTGCCGCCCGGGCGCAACACCCGGTGCATCTCGGCCAGCGCCTGCTCCTTGTGCGTCATGTTGCGCAGGCCGAAGCCGACGCTGACGCGGTCGAAGCTGGCGTCCGCGAAGGGCAGTTTCTCCGCGTCGCAGACCACCGTGGGCAGGACGACGCCTGCATCGAGCAGCCGGTCGCGTCCGACGCGCAGCATGGCTGCGTTGATGTCCGTGTGCACCACCGGCCGGTGCTCCCGACCTTGCGCGCAAAAGCCTGCGCCAGGTCGCCGGTGCCGCCCGCGATGTCGAGCACGCGGTGGCCCGGCCGGACGTCGGCGCAGAGCACGGTGAACGCCTTCCGTGCGCGGTGCAGGCCCAGCGACATCAGGTCGTTCATCACGTCGTAGCGCGGCGCCACGGAATCGAACACGCCGCGCACCTTGCGCGCCTTCTCGCGTTCGTCCACCGACTCGAATCCGAAGTGCGTGTCGCTCATCTCAGTGGCTCCCGCAGGCATGGCCGCCGCCCGGCGCGCCCTTGGCCGGCATCGGCGCATCGCGGTCGACGCCGGCGGCGGCGAGCCGGCCGAGGTAGTCCTGCCACAGCTCTTCCTGCCGCGTGCCGAGGTACCAGAGGAAGTCCCGAGGAGAAGATGCCGCTGTCGTGCCCGTCGGAGAACGTGGGCTTGACGCCGTAGTTGCCGACCGGCTCGAGCTGTTCGACGGTGACGTTGCGCTTGCCGGTCTGCAGCACTTCCCCGGCCCGGCCCGTGTCCCTGCACCTCGGCCGACGGCGAACAGACCCGCATCAGCTCGAACGGCAGGCGGAAGACGGAGCCGTCGGCGAAGCCGACTTCGAGCACGCGCGACTGCCCGTGCAGCGTGAGCGATTGCGGGAGGGGAGTTTCAGTTCGGAGTCCGGCCATGCCCTAGTGTAGGGCGTGGCGCGGATCAGAACTTGACGGACAGGTTGATGTAGAAGCGATCGTCGCCGCGCCGGGGCGCCGACGGGTTGGCCGCGCGCGAGACCTGGCTGCCGACCACCAGCCGGCCGTAGTCGGCGGAGATGGCGAACGGGCCGTTGGCATAGCGCAGGCCGACGCCGAGGCTGGCGATGCGGTCGGACGAAGGCTTCAGCGCCGTGGTGGGGTCGTTGTTCCAGAGCCAGCCGGCGTCGACGAAACCCAGCAGGCGCAGGTTGGGCGCCAGCTCGGGCGTGTTCACCTCGAAGGTACCGGCCACGCCGGAGTCGCCGGAGATCGGCCGCTCGATGTCGGTGCCGCGCACGCTGCCGAGCCCGCCCGTGGCCGAACTGCTCGCCGGAGATCAGCACGTCGGGGCTGTACTGGGCCTGCGCGCGCGCCGTCCACAGCCGGTCTTCTCGAATGCGCTGGAGTAATTGACGCCGCCCCGCACCGCCTTCCACCTGGTGGTGTCGATGCGCGAGTCTTCGCTGCGGTAGGCGCCGAGGTTGTTGCCGTCGCCGGTGCTGGTGTTGAAGGCGAAGTCGGCGTTGTAGCCCCAGAAGGCGTTGTCGCTCTCGGTGCGCTGCGTGTAGCCGATGGTAATCGGGCGGCTGCGGCGGCTGCGCGCCGGGCACCACGATGTCGTTGATGCGCGCGGCGTCGAACACCTTGTCGTCGATGCCGACCGTGACGTAGCTGCGGCGGCCGCCTTCGGGCGGCAGGTACATCGTGTAGTTGACGCCGAAAGTGTGGCCGGCGCCGGTGCTGGTGAACGCGCCGAAGTCGCCGACCACGTCGGAGCGCGTGTAGCTCGCGCCGATCACGCCGCCGAGCGAATACAGGGGGATCTTGTACGCCAGGCCGAGCTGCCGCACGTCGCTGGGTTCTTCCAGCGAGGTGGTGTAGGCGCCGATGAACTGGTGGTCGAGGTTGAACAGGTTGGTGTGGCCCGCCGTCAGCGTGAAGCGGTCTTCGCCGGTGGTGTCCGAACCGGCGTTCGACAGCGATGCGCCGAAGGTCCAGGGCCGCTGCTCGCGCACGGTGATGGTGGCGTCGATCTTCTTGTCCGGCTGCTCCGATTCGCGCAGGCCGACCTGGACCTGCTTGTTCGGGTTCTCGTTGGCGATGGCGGTCTGGATCGCGAGCCGCTGGAAGTTCGGACTGGTGCCCTCCTTCAGTTCCGGCAGCGCGTAGCGCACGTTCGCTTCGTCGTAGATCGAGCGGCCTTCGATGTCGACGCGCCCAATCGTGAACTGCACGATGTTCAGCTTGACCGTGGCGCCCACTTCCTGCGGGGGCAGGGCCACGCGGTGCAGGCCGAAGCCGCGGGCGCGCAGGGCCGCCTCGAGGGCGGCCGTGGCCTGCTGCAGCGTCTGCAGCGTGGCGTCGGCGCGAACGAAGGGCGCCAGCACGCGGTTGCTTTCGTCGGGGCCGAGCGGGTTGTCGCCCTCGATCTCGAAGCCCCGGATGGCGAACACCGGCGATGCCGCCGGCGCGGCCATGGGGGCGTGGCCCCGGTGCGGCCGGTGCGGGAGCCTGCGCGCCGGACGGGCCGGCGACGGCCGCCAGCAGCGCCATCAGGGCGAAGGGCGCCTGCCGCGGCAGCCGCGGCGCTTGAAAACCTCGGTTCATGTTTCTTCGCCGCTCTCTTCTTGTGGTGCGGTGATTCTCTACCGCGGGCAACAATTTGTCACCCGCCCGCCTGCCTACTTGCAGGTATTGCCGCGAATGCCCGCGTCGCTCAGGATGTTGGCGAGCAGGGGGTTGCGTGAAGTCGGCAGCGGGATCTGGTCGAAGTCGATAAACTTCGGGATCAGGTTGGGCCGCACGGTGTCGCCGGCGGCGCCCGCGAAGCCGGCCTCGCCCTTGCCCGTGCAGCACTTCGCTCGCGCTCACGATCTCGATGTGGCCGTCGCGCACGAAGACGAACAGGCCTTCGGCGTTGTCGGAAACGTTGTCGCTGGAAAACAACTTCGGCGGCACGACGACGCGGTCGGGGCGCTCGGTTTCCATCGAAGGCTGGTTCCCGATCGGCACCATCGCGCCCGTCGCGGGAATGAACAGGCCCCTGGCCCGCCTGCAGCACCTGCAGCGCGGTCTGGCCCTGCTGGCCGACGGCGATCGAGCCGAGCCACGTGAACAGCGTCATGCCCGTATCGGCGCCACCGGGCTCGCCGGCGCAGGCGCCGGTGCACGTCACGTCGAAACCGGTGCCACGGATGCCGATGGTGGCGGTGGCCGTGCTGAAGCCCACGTTCTGGTTGTTCGCCTTGGCGATCAGGCCCGTCAGCGCCCGCACCGAGCCGCGCAGGATCGAAGCCAGGAAGCGGCCTTCGCCCGCATTGCGCGCGTCGTACACGAAGTTGTCTACGCGAAAGCGCGTCTGCGAGCCGAGGGTGATGCGGGTGTCGTCGCGGAACGCCAGACGGCCTGGCTGCCGCGGGCGGTTTCCACCACGTCGCCGGGGTACACGCTGCCGCCGTCAACGAGGCGGCGGCGCTGGCCGGCCGCGTCCACGGCGTAGATCTCGCCCCGGGCGTTGACGATCTTCGCGCTGGCCTGCACCGCGTTCGGCCGGGCGCCTTCCGGGATGCGGGCCGATTCGGCGCCGCAATCGGTGGTGCACAGGCGGGCATCGAAGTCGGTGCCGCGGATGCCGATGGTGGCGGTGCTGGTCTGCACGCGCGCCGCATTGGGCGAGTTCTTGGAGATGACCCCGGTGAGGGCGCGGAAGCCGCCGCGCACCAGCTGCATCAGCATGCTGTTGTCGGGCGCGTTCTCGCGGAACTGGTACTGCTGCAGCACCAGTTCGGAGTTCGGGCGCACCGTCATCCGGGTGCCGTCCTGCAGCTTGATGATGGCCGAGGCGCCCTCGGACGTGGTCAGCCGGTCGCCTTCCTTGAGCGCCAGCCCCTTGCCGAGCGTGCGCGGGCTTTCGCCGGGCGTCTGGGCAAAGCCGACCCCGCGGGAGAATTCCACCTCACCGGCCATTTGCGCGTGCGCCAGCGGCGCCAGCAGCAGACACTGGACGAACAAAGGGCCGAGCCACCTGAAAACGCGAGATCGCATGCCAAACCTCCGGTAACCGGTGTTGCAACCGGAATCCTCTTACCCCAGCGTTATACACGCTCGCGGTCCCTTCACGGTACCCAAGCGGTGGACGCCCCGCCGGCCGCTCGTGCCGGATTTCACGCTGCCGCGGCTTTAGACCAGCACGCGCTCGATGCCGCCGCTGTTGGCGGACCGCACGTATTCCTGCATCCAGTCGGGGCCCGGGATCTTGTTCGCCATCTCCACGACGATGTAGTCGGCTTCCAACAGGCCGTTCTGCAGGTCGTGGTTGTAGCGCGTCAGGCCCTGCAGGCAGCTCGGGCAGCTGGTGAGGATCTTGATGTCCTCCTGCGCCCCGACGGCGCCGGAGGCGCGCAGCGCCGCTTCGTCCTTGCGCAACTCCTCTTCCTTGCGGAAGCGGACCTGCGTCGAGATGTCGGGCCGGGTCACGCCGAAGGTCCCGGATTCGCCGCAGCACCGTTCCGACTTGCGCACCGGTCGCCGACCAGCGCCTTCACCGTCTTCATCGGCTCCTGCAGCTTCATGGGCGTGTGGCAGGGGTCGTGGTACAGGTACGCGCCGCCGCCGGGCAGCGTGATGCCCTTCTCGAGCAGGTACTCGTGGATGTCGATGATCCGGCAGCCCGGGAAGATCTTGTCGAACTCGTAGCCCCGAGCTGGTCGTAGCAGGTGCCGCAGGACACCACCACCGTCTTGATGTCCGTGTAGTTGAGCGTGTTGGCCACCCGGTGGAACAGCACCCGGTTGTCGGTGATCATCTTCTCGGCCTTGTCGAACTGGCCGGAGCCGCGCTGCGGATAGCCGCAGCACAGGTATCCCGGCGGCAGCACGGTCTGCACGCCGGCATGCCAGAGCATCGCCTGCGTGGCCAGGCCCACCTGCGAGAACAGCCGCTCCGAGCCGCAGCCCGGGAAGTAGAAGACCGCCTCGGTCTCGGCGCTGGTCGCCCTCGGGTCGCGGATGATCGGGACGTAGTCCTTGTCCTCGATGTCCAGCAGCGCCCGCGCCGTCTTCTTCGGCAGCCCGCCGGGCAGCTTCTTGTTGATGAAGTGGATCACCTGCTCCTTGATGGGAGCGGCGCCGTGCGTTTCCGGGGGCGCGTGACCTGCTTGCGGGCGAAGCCGCGCAGCAGGTTGTTGGCCATGCGCTGGGCCTTGAAGCCGACGTCGACCATCGCGCCGCGGATCATCTTGATCGTCTGCGGGTTGGTCGTGTTGAGCATCAGCATCGCCGCGGCATTGCCGGGCCGGAAGCTCTTCTGCCCCATCTTGCGCAGCAGGTTGCGCATGTTCATGGACACGTCGCCGAAGTCGATCTTGACCGGGCACGGGTTCACGCACTTGTGGCACACCGTGCAGTGGTCGGCCACGTCCTCGAACTCTTCCCAGTGCTTGATCGACACGCCGCGGCGCGTCTGCTCCTCGTACAGGAAGGCCTCGACCAGCAGCGAGGTGGCCAGGATCTTGTTGCGCGGGCTGTACAGCAGGTTGGCGCGCGGCACGTGGGTGGCGCACACCGGCTTGCACTTGCCGCAACGCAGGCAGTCCTTGATCGAATCGGCGATGGCGCCGATGTCGGACTGCTGCATGATGATCGACTCGTGCCCCATCAGGCCGAACGAGGGCGTGTAGGCGTTGGTCAGGTCCGAGTAGACCGACGTGGCGCCGTCCATCTGCGCATGCCGCAGCAGCTTCCCCTTGTTGAAGCGGCCCTCGGGGTCGACGCGCTGCTTGTAGTCGGCGAAGGGCTGCAGTTCCTCGTCGGTCAGGAACTCCAGCTTGGTGATGCCGATGCCGTGCTCGCCGGAGATCACGCCGTTCAGCGAGCGCGCCAGCTTCATGATCCGCTTCACGGCCTCGTGCGCGGTCTGCAGCATCTCGTAGTCGTCGCTGTTCACCGGGATGTTGGTGTGCACGTTGCCGTCGCCGGCATGCATGTGCAGCGCCACCCACACGCGGCCCTTGAGCACGCGCTGGTGGATCTGGGTCACCTCGGCCAGATCGGCGCGAAGGCGTTGCCCGCGAAGATCGCCTGCAGCGGGCTCCGGATCTGCGTCTTCCAGCTCGCGCGCAGCGTGTGGTCCTGCAGCTGCGGGAACAGCGGTTCGACGTCGCGCAGCCAGCCCTGCCACTGCTCGCGCACGCCGCGCACCAGCGACAGCGCCTGCGCCACGCGGTCTTCCAGCAGCTCGGCCGACGGGATCTCGCCGGCGTCGTCCTGCTTGCCCAGCGGCAGGCGGCCCCGGTCGAAGAAGGCCTCGAGTTCGTCGGCCAGCGCGATCTTGTTGCGCAGCGACAGCTCGATGTTGATGCGCTCGATGCCGTCGGTGTACTCCGCCATCCGCGGCAGCGGGATCACGACGTCCTCGTTGATCTTGAAGGCGTTGGTGTGCTTGCTGATCGCCGCCGTGCGCTTGCGATCGAGCCAGAACTTCTTGCGCGCTTCCGGGCTGATCGCCACGAAGCCTTCGCCGCTGCGCGAGTTGGCCAGCCGCACGACCTCGGAGGTGGCGCGCGCCACCGTGTCGGGGTCGTCGCCCGCGATGTCGCCGATCAGCACCATCTTGGGCAACCCGCCGCGCTTGGACTTGGTGGCATAGCCCACCGCCCGCAGGTAGCGGTCGTCGAGGTGCTCCAGGCCCGCCAGCACGACGCCCGTCCGCTTCTGCTCGGCGAACATGAAGTCCTTGATCTCGACGATGCTCGGCACCGCGTCGCGCGCGTTGCCGAAGAACTCCATGCAGACCGTGCGCGTGTGCGCCGGCATGCGGTGCACCACCCAGCGCGCGCTGGTGATCAGGCCGTCGCAGCCTTCCTTCTGGATGCCGGGCAGGCCCGACAGGAACTTGTCGGTGACGTCCTTGCCCGGCCTTCCTTGCGGAAGCTGGCGCCGGCGATCTCGAGCCGCTCGGTGCGCGTCGGCTGCGTCCAGTCGACCTTGGCGGCGGCGTCGAAATAGCGCAGCTCGAAGGTGGCGGTCGGCGCGTCGTGGATCTTGCCGAGGTTGTGGTCGAGGCGGATCACCTCCAGCCACTGCGCCTCGGGCGTGACCATGCGCCACGACACCAGGTTGTCGAGCGCGGTGCCCCACAGCACGGCCTTCTTGCCGCCGGCGTTCATGGCGACGTTGCCGCCGATGCACGACGCTTCGGCCGAGGTCGGGTCGACCGCGAACACGTAGCCCGCGCGCTCCGCCGCATCGGCGACGCGCTGCGTCACCACGCCGGCTTCGGTCCACACCGTCGCCACGGGGTCCGCATGCCCCGGGATCGCGACGTGCTCGACTTCGGTCATGGACTCGAGCTTCTCGGTGTTGATGACGGCGCTGCGCCACGTCAGCGGGATCGCGCCGCCGGTGTAGCCGGTGCCGCCGCCGCGCGGGATGATCGTCAGGCCGAGTTCGATGCAGCCCTTGACCGTGCCGGCCATCTCGGCCTCGGTGTCGGGCGTCAGCACCACGAACGGGTATTCGACGCGCCAGTCGGTGGCGTCGGTCACGTGCGAGACACGCGACAGGCCGTCGAACTTGATGTTGTCCTTGGCGGTGTAGCGGCGCAGAGCCTTCTGCGCGCGGGCGCGCAGTTCGGCGGTTTCGGTGAACGCGGCGTCGAACGACCGGACCGCCGCGTTGGCGGCGACCAGCAACTCGCCGACCAGCGCATCGCGCTCGCCGTCGGCTTCGGGCGTGCGGCGCTTCTGCACCTCGGCCAGCCGGTGGTGCAGGGCCTCGACCAGCAGCTTGCGGCGGCGCGGGTTGTCGAGCAGGTCGTCCTGCAGGTACGGGTTGCGCTGCACCACCCAGATGTCGCCCAGTACCTCGTAGAGCATGCGGGCGGAGCGGCCCGTGCGGCGCTCCTCGCGCAGGCGGTTGAGCAGTTCCCGGCACGGGTGCCCAGCGAACGGATCACGATCTCGCGGTCCGAGAACGAGGTGTAGTTGTAGGGAATCTCGCGCAGCCGCGGCGCTTCGCCGTCGACCGCAGCCATGAGTTGTTCGAGTGTTGTCGGCGCGTTCATCTCGTTGCGGTGATGTCAGCCAAACGAAAGCACAGCCGGCTGAGAAGGGATGTTACCGCAGTGCAGCAACCGGGAGGGGCGGGTCATGGGAAACCCGCTTGTGGCGGGCGCGACGCGCACTGTCTAATCCCGGTCACAAAATGACAGTAGAGTCACGGCGCTTCGACAAGCATCCAACAGGAGTATTCATGAAACTAAAGCTTTCCGCCCCGGCCCTGACGGCGGCCTTCGCATTCGCCGCACCGGCCCAGGCGCAGACGGAAGTCCAGTGGTGGCATTCCATGGGCGGCGCCCTCGGCGAATGGGTCAACGACCTCGCCAAGGACTTCAACGCCAGCCAGAAGGACTACAAGGTCACCCCGACGTTCAAGGGCAGCTACGCCGAGTCCATGACGGCCGGCATCGCCGCCTACCGCGCCGGCAACGCCCCGCACATGATCCAGGTGTTCGAAGTGGGCACCGCGACGATGATGGCCGCCAAGGCGCCATCGTGCCGGTGGCCCGGGTGATGAACCAGGCCGGCCTGAAGTTCGACCCGAGCATCTACGTGCCCGCGGTGTCGGGCTACTACACGGCCCCCAACGGCCAGATGCTGAGCTACCCGTTCAACAGCTCGACGCCGGTGTTCCACTACAACAAGGACGCCTTCAAGGCCGCCGGCCTCGACCCCGAGAAGCCGCCGACCACCTGGCCCGAAGTGGCGCTGGTCGCCGCCAAGCTCAAGGCCTCCGGCCACAAGTGCCCGTTCACCACCAGCTGGATCAGCTGGACGCAGCTCGAGTCGTTCTCGGCCTGGCACAACGTGCTGTATTCGACCAAGAACAACGGCTTCGGCGGCCTCGACACGCGCCTGGCGTTCAACAGCCCGCTGCACGTGCGCCACATCGAGAACTTGGCGAACATGGCCAAGAACGGCCTGTTCGTCTACAAGGGCCGCGAGAACAAGGCCGACGCCACCTTCGTGTCGGGCGAATGCGCGATGGCGACGGGCTCCTCGGCCCTGGCCGGCAGCGTCAAGCGCAACGGCAAGTTCGGCTACGGCACCGGCACCCTGCCCTACTACCCGGACGTGCCGGGCGCACCGCAGAACACCGTGATCGGCGGCGCCAGCATCTGGGTGATGGCCGGCAAGAAGCCCGAGGAATACAAGGCCGTGGCCGCGTTCCTCAACTACCTGTCCAAGCCTGAAGTGGCGGCCGCGAGCCACCAGCGCACCGGCTACCTGCCGGTGACCAAGGCCTCGTTCGACCTGACCGAGAAGTCCGGCTTCTACAAGCAGAACCCGGGCGCCGACGTGTCGGTCAACCAGATGATCCGCAAGACCACCGACAAGTCGCGCGGCGTGCGCCTGGGCAACTTCGTCCAGATCCGCACCATCATCGACGAGGAACTCGAAGGCGTGTGGCAAGGCAGCAAGGGCGCCAAGGAAGCGCTGGACAACGCCGTCAAGCGCGGCAACGAACAGCTGGAGCGCTTCGAGAAGGCGAACAAGGGCTGACACCCGGTCCGCGAGAAAGCCCCGCCCTGCGGGGCTTTTTTTTCGTGCCCGCAGAGTTAAACGACAATACGCGCCATGGAGAAGAGGGTCTTATTCAAGTCGGCATGGTTGCCACGGGTGCTGATCGCACCGCAGATGGCGATCATCCTGGTGTGTTTTTCTTCTGGCCCGCGGGCCGCGCTGTACCAGAGCGTGCTGCAGGAGGACGCTTTCGGGTCGAGCAGGGAGTTCGTGGGACTGGCCAACTTCCAGCGCCTGTTCGCCGATCCGTCCTACATGGACTCGTTCAAGATCACGGCGATCTTCTCCGCCCCGGTCGCCGTCGGCGGGCTGGCCGTGTCGCTGCTGCTCGCCGTCATGGCCAACCGCGTGGTGAAGGCGGCCGGCATTTACAAGACGCTGCTGATCTGGCCCTACGCCGTGGCGCCCGTGGTTGCCGGCGTGCTGTGGCTGATGATGTTCGCCTCGCCGTACGGCGTGATCCGCTACGCCCTGATCGAGATGGGCTTCGAGTGGAACCACGTGCTCAATGGCAACCACGCCATGGCGCTGATCGTCATGGCCGCCATCTGGAAGCACATCTCGTACAACTTCCTGTTCTTCCCGGGCCGGCCTGCAGTCGATCCCGACGTCGCTGATCGAAGCGGCGACCATCGACGGCGCCAGCCCGTGGCGGCGCTTCTGGACGATCGTGTGGCCGCTGCTGTCGCCCACCACGTTCTTCCTGCTGGTGATCAACGTCGTCTACGCGTTCTTCGAAACCTTCGCGATCGTCGACGCGGCCACCAATGGCGGCCCCGGCAAGGACACCTCCATCCTGGTCTACAAGGTCTACTACGACGGCTTCAAGGCCATGGACATCAACGGTTCGGCCGCGCAGTCGGTGGTGCTGATGGTGATCGTGATCGCGCTGACCGTCGTCCAGTTCAAGTTCGTGGAGAAGAAGGTCCACTACTAGGACGCAAACCATGATCCAGCGCACCCCCATCCTCAATTTCTTCACGCACCTGATCCTGATTCTGGGCGTGGTGGTCGTGTTCTTCCCGATCTACGTGACCTTCATCGGCTCCACGCAGACGGCGGAGCAGATCATGACCAGCAACCCGATCTCGCTGCTGCCCGGCAGCAACATCGTGGAGAGCTACCGCTTCGCGCTGTTCGGCGGCAAGACCGAAGCCGGCGCTTCGGTGTCGCCGGCGCTGCCCATGATGGGCATCAGCCTGGCCAGCGCGCTGATCATCGCCATCGGCAAGATCGCCATCTCGATCCTGTCGGCCTTCGCCATCGTCTACTTCCGCTTCCCGGCCCGCAACATCGTCTTCTGGATGGTGTTCGTCACGCTGATGCTGCCGGTGGAAGTGCGCATCGGGCCGACCTACGAGGTGGTCTCCAACCCGGGGATGCTCAACACGATGAGCGGCCTGACGGTTCCGCTGATCGCTTCAGCCACAGCCACCTTCCTGTTCCGGCAGTTCTTCATGACGGTGCCGGACGAACTGGTGGAAGCCGCGCGCATGGACGGCGCCGGGCCGATGCGCTTCTTCAAGGACGTGCTGCTGCCGCTGTCCAAGACCTCGATGGCGGCGCTGTTCGTCATCCAGTTCATCTACGGCTGGAACCAGTACCTGTGGCCGCTGCTGGTGACCACCGACGAGAAGATGTACCCCATCGTGATGGGCATCAAGCGGCTGATCTTCGGCGAGGTCTACATCGAGTGGAACGTGGTGATGGCCACGGCCATCCTGCCATGCTGCCGCCGGCCGTGGTCGTGATCCTGATGCAGAAGTGGTTCGTCAAGGGCCTGGTCGATACAGAGAAATAAGAATGGCAAGCATCTCCCTCAGAAACGTCGTCAAGAAGTACGGCAAGGGCAAGCAGGAACTGCAGGTGATCCACGGCGTCGACGCCGAGATCGCCGACCGCGAGTTCGTCGTCATCGTCGGGCCCTCGGGCTGCGGCAAGTCCACGCTGCTGCGCATGGTCGCGGGGCTGGAAGAGATCAGCGGCGGCGAGATCGACATCGGCGGCCGCGTGGTCAACGAGCTCGAGCCCGCCGAGCGCGACATCGCCATGGTGTTCCAGAACTACGCGCTGTACCCGCACATGAGCGTGTTCGACAACATGGCTTACGGCCTCAAGATCAAGAAGATGCCGATCGCCGAGATCAAGCAGCGCGTCGACAAGGCCGCCGGCATCCTCGAGCTGGGCCACCTGCTCGATCGCAAGCCGCGCCAGCTTTCCGGCGGCCAGCGCCAGCGCGTCGCGATGGGCCGCGCCATCGTGCGCCAGCCGCAGGTCTTCCTGTTCGACGAGCCGCTGTCCAACCTCGACGCCAAGCTGCGCGCGCAGACCCGCCTCGAGATCCAGAAGCTGCACCGCGAACTGGGCATCACCTCGCTGTTCGTCACCCACGACCAGGTCGAGGCCATGACGCTGGCGCAGCGCATGATCGTGATGAACGCCGGCCGCATGGAGCAGTTCGGCACGCCGGAAGAGGTCTACCACCGCCCCGCCTCCACCTTCGTGGCGAGCTTCATCGGCTCGCCGCCGATGAACCTGCTGAAGGCCGCGCAAGGCGGCCGCGCCGGCACCATCACCGGAATCCGGCCCGAGCACCTCGACGTCGTCAGCGATGGCGGCTGGGAGGTCCGGACGGAGACGGTCGAATTGCTGGGCGCCGAGCGCCTGATCTACGGCCGCGTCAACGGCGAACAGATCATCGTGCGGATCGAGGAAGGCCAGCCCTCGCCGGTGGCCGAACAGGTGATCCGCGTGCGTCCGCGCGAAGAGCGCCTGCACTGGTTCGACGCCCAGAGCGGCAAGCGCATCGCCGCATGATGAAGCACTGGCCGTACCCGCGCTGGATCGCCCATCGCGGCGCGGGCAAGCTGGCGCCCGAGAACACGATGGCGGCATTCCGGCTGGGCGCTTCCCACGGCTACCGCATGTTCGAATGCGACGTGAAGCTGTCCAACGAGAACGTGCCCTTCCTGCTGCACGACGCGCGGCTGGAACGCACCACCAACGGCATCGGCGTCGCCGGCGACCACAGCTTCGACCAGCTCGCCTGGCTCGACGCCGGCAGCTGGCATTCGCGCGCCTACGCCGGCGAGCCGATCCCCGCTTTCGAGAACCTGGCGCGCTGGTGCCTGGCCAACGGCCATTTCCTCGACATCGAGATCAAGCCGACGCCCGGGCGCGAAGCGGAAACGGGCGACATCGTCGCGCGGCATGCCGCGCGGCTCTGGGCGAACGCCGAAGTGCCGCCCTTCCTGACCTCGTTCCGTCCCGAATCGCTGCAGGCGGCGCAGGCGGCGCACCCCGAACTGCCGCGCGGCCTGCTGCTGGACACGCTGTGGGACGGCTGCTTCGAGCATGCGCGCCAGCTGGAGTGCGCCGCCATCGTCTGCAACCACGCGCTGTGGGACGCGGAACTGGTCCGCAAGGTGCACGGCATGGGCATGAAGTGCCTGAGCTACACGGTGAACGACGAGTGGGCGGCGCAGCGCCTGATCGAGCTCGGCACCGCCGGGATCGTGACGGACCGGGTCGACCTGTTCGCGCCGGTCGGCTGACGCGCGCTAAGCCAGGTCGCCGGCCAGCGACGCCAGCGTCTCCGGCCCGATCGCCACGTGCGCCGGGTAGTTCGTGTGGTCGCACCCCAGCTTCACCGCCGCCCCCGCCTTGATCGCCGCCCGCGCCGCCGGCGGGAACTCGAAGCGCAGGAAGTGCACCGCCGAGGTCTTCTCCTCGTTGTCGCGGGGCAGGTCCTCGTCGGCGATCGCGTAGACGCGGGCGTGGCCCTCCGCCTCGACGAACATCCGGTCCTGCACGCCGATCAGGCGCGCCAGTTCGCGCCTGCGCTCGTTGACGTCCGGGTACTCGATCAGCATGGTCGCCTTCCAGTTGGCGCCGTCCGGCACCGGGGGCGCATACGCATCGACCTCCGACCGGATGCCCTCCTCCTCGAAGATCTTCTCGATGCGCAGCATCTCCTGCACCTGGTAGCGCATGGTCAGCTCGCTCTCGAACTGCACCGTGATGTGCTCTCCCAGCGCGACGCTGCGCAGCTTGCGGTGCGCGATCACCTCCGGCTTGTGCACCTTGCGCCAGCGGGCATAGGCCTCCAGCGTCATCAGGCTGTCGGCGGTGATGCGCCCGGTCAGCCGCATCTCATTCGAGGCCATACGCCATCCTCACCAGCGTCAGCGGATGCGCCAGCCGCGGCGCGCCCAGCGCGTTGCGCTCGAAGCCCCGGGCTATGTGGTGGCCGCCCAGCGGGCAGTCGGAGCTGATGTAGTCGGGGGCGCCGCCCTGCGGGTGCTCCGCCATGCGCTTGAACAGCGGCTTGCCGATCTTCATCGCGACTTCGTGGTACGCCTTCTTCACGCCGAAGGTGCCGGCATGGCCCGAGCAGCGCTCGCTGGTGTGGACGAAAGTGCCGGGCACCAGCTTGAGCAGTTCCTCGGTCTTGCGGCCGATGTTCTGCACGCGGCCGTGGCACGGCACCGGTAGCTCACCTTGCCCAGCGGCATCGAAAACCCGGTCTTGAGCAGCCCGTCGCGGCGGCGTGCGCCCAGTACTCGAAGGGGTCCCACATCGCTTCCTTGACGGCCTGCACGTCTTCGTCGCCGGGGTACATCAGCGGCAGTTCCTGCTTGAACATCAGCGTGCAGCTCGGCACCGCCGAGAGGATCGCATAGCCGTCGCGGGCGTACTGCACGAGCACCGGGATGTTGGCGCGCTTGCTCGCATCGACGGAGTCGAGATCGCCCAGCTCCAGCTTGGGCATGCCGCAGCACTTCTCCTTGTGCACCAGCACGTACGGAATCTCGTTGTGCGCCAGCACCTTGAGCAGGTCGAGCCCAATGCCGGGCTCGTTGTAGTTGACGTAGCAGGTGGCGAAGATCGCGACCTTGCCGGGCGAGCGTTCACCGGCGCGCACCGGGAAGTCGCGCGTCTTCGGTGCGGCGCTGCGAAAGCGGCGCGTGGCCAGCGAGGGCAGCCAGGCATTGCGGTCGACGTGCAGCGTGCTTTCCATCAGCGCGCGCGCCGGCTTGGTCTGGTTGACGGCGTTGGCGGCCTGCACCACCACCGGAATACCGGCGAGCTGGCCGTGGACGTCGGTCGAGGACATGAACTTCGATGCGAAGTCGACGCCGCCCTGCTTGAACTTGATGGCCTTGGCCCGCAGCATCGTGTGCGGGAAGTCGACGTTCCATTCGTGCGGCGGCACGTACGGGCACTTCGTCATGTAGCAGAGGTCGCACAGGTAGCACTGGTCGACCACTTTCCAGTAGTCGGCCTTGTCCACGCCATCGACCTCGCCCGTCGTGCTCTCGTCCACCAGGTCGAACAGCGTCGGAAAGGCGCCGCACAGGCTGACGCAGCGGCGGCAGCCGTGGCAGATGTCGAAGATGCGTTCGAGTTCCCGGAACGCCGCCGGCTCCTCGTAGAACTCCGGCGACTTCCGTGGCGATCGGGTGGCGGGTCGGCGCCTCCAGGCTGCCTTCGCGGGTGGCCATGCGCGCGGTCCGCCCGGGCGCGTCAGTCGGTCAGTTCGTTCAGCGCCCGCGTGTAGCGGTTGGCATGCGAACGCTCGGCCTTCGCCAGCGTCTCGAACCAGTCGGCGATCTCGTCGTGCCCCTCCTCGCGCGCCGTCCGGGCCATGCCGGGGTACATGTCGGTGTACTCGTGCGTCTCGCCGGCCACGGCGGCCTTGAGGTTGTCGCGCGTGCTGCCGATCGGCAGGCCGGTGGCGGGGTCGCCGCACTGCTCCAGCCATTCGAGGTGGCCGTGTGCGTGGCCCGTCTCGCCCTCGGCGGTGGAGCGGAACAATGCCGCCACGTCGTTCTGCCCCTCCACGTCGGCCTTGTTCGCGAAGTACAGGTAGCGCCGGTTGGCCTGCGATTCGCCCGCGAACGCGGCCTTCAGGTTTTCTTCCGTGCGGGAGCCCTTGAGTGCTGCCATGGAATTCTCCTTCGTGGTTGAGGGGAGCCCGGCAAGGGTAGTCTTCGGCCGGGCAGGCGTCCAGTAGTTTTCCCGGGGACGGGGCGCACGCGCATTACGGTACAGTAAACGCATTACGGATAGGTGAACAGGAGACACCATGGCGGAACGCTATGCCGACACGGCGCATTCGAACGGCTACGAGTTCACGCAGGGCAGCGGGTACGCGCTGCCGCAGTACCCCTTCATCGAGCCGCCGGAGATCGCGTCGGGCGAGACCAGCCACCATCCGGTCGTCATCGTCGGCGGCGGCATCACCGGGCTGACCCCGGCCTGCGCGCTCGCGCAGTACGGCGTGCCGGCCGTGCTGCTCGACGAAGACAACACCGTCGGCGTCAAGGGCGCGTCGTCGCGCGGCATCTGCTACACGCAGAAGTCGCTGGAGATCTTCCAGCGCCTGGGGCGTGTACGGCCGCATCGCCGCCAAGGGCATCCAGTGGAGCGTGGGACGCACTTTCGCCGGCGACGACGAGGTGTACTCGTTCGACCTGCGCCAGCAGAGCGCCTACAACCTGTCCGCCCAGCCGCCCTTCATCAACATCCAGCAGTTCTACATCGAGGCCTACCTCGTCGACCGCATCGTCGAACTCGGGCGGGTGGAACTGCGGTGGCAGAACCGCGTGACCGGCTTCGCGCAGGACGGCGACGGCGCCACCCTGACGGTGGAGACCCCGGCCGGCAAGTACCGCATGCGCGCCGACTACGTGGTCGACGCCACCGGCAGCCACAGCCCGTTCCGCAAGTGGGTGGGGGCCTCGGTCACGGCGAAGAAGGGCGACGACCGCTGGTGCATCGCCGACGTGCGCTTCACCAAGACGCCGCCGGTGGAACGGCACACCGGATCGAAGCGCCGTTCAACGAGAACCGCGCCGTCTGGCAGCACCTGATGGGCGACAACGTCTGGCGCATCGACTACCAGATGGCGCCCGACGCCGACCCCGCCGAGGTGAGCCGCGAGGACGTCGTGCGCGAAAGGCTCGCGCGCCAGTTCGGCGCCGACGCCGGTGTCGAGATCGTGTGGGTTGGGCCGTATGCCTACCGCAGCGAATGCGTGGACCGGATGCGCCACGGCCGTGTCTTCTTCATGGGCGATTCCGCCAAGGTGGTCAGCCCGTTCGGCGCCCGCGGCGGCAACACCGGCATCGCCGATGCCGACAACCCGGCGTGGAAACTCGCGGCCGTGCTGCGCGAGCGCGCCGCCCCGCAACTGCTGGAGAGCTACCACGATGAACGCCACGAGGCGGCGCAGCAGAACGTGCTGGTCACCAACCGCACCGCGCGCTTCCTGCGGCCCGGCACCCCGGTGGAAAAGCTGTTCCGCGATGCAGCGCTGAGCCTGGCGCGCCAGCACCTCTTCGCCCGCCAGTTCGTCAACACCGGCCGGATGGCCGTGGCCAACCCGTACACCCGCTCCAGCGCCTGCGACGGCACCGGCGGCATCTCGGTGCAGAACGTCGCCTTCGAATGGGCGGACGGCTCGCGCGGCGAGGTCAACGACCTGCTGCGCTGGGCCGACGGCCGGCTGCTGGTGCTGCTGTTCGGCGGCGCATCGGCTTCGGCCCTGCAACGCGTGCGGGCGCTGGCGGAAACGGCGCCGCTTTGCTGCGTGCAGGTGGTGGGCGCCGGCCAGCACGCCGCCGCCCGCGAGTTCGTCCGCGACCCGAAAGGCCACCTGCAGGGCGCCTGCCACGTGTTCGGCCATGCCTGGCGCTGGTGCGGCCCGACAGCTACGTGGCCGCCACCGGCGAAAGCGTGGACGCCGGCCTGGTGCACGCGATCGGCCAGGCGCTGGGCGCCCGGCTGGAGGAGGAAGCATGAAGACCACCCTGAACCTGCACGACGCCGACGGCTTCTACGAACAGCTGCTCGATGCCCACCGGGGACTGTCGAAGGAACAGTCCGACCTGCTCAACGCGCGGCTGATCCTGCTGCTGGCCAACCAGGTCGGCGACGCCAAGGTGCTCAAGGACTGCGTGCAGGCCGCGCGGGAGCTTCCGGCCTGATCCGGTGCGGCCCCGTAAAATCGCGGGGTGAGCACCTCCGAACAACCCGGGCTGGACAGCCTCTCCAAATCCTTCGAACCCGCCGCCATCGAGGCGCACTGGGGGCCGCTGTGGGAACAGCGCGGCTACGCGACCGCCGGCTACCGCGGCACGGGCGCGCCGCGCGACGGCGAGCCGTCGTTCGCCATCCAGCTGCCGCCGCCCAACGTCACGGGCACGCTGCACATGGGGCATGCGTTCAACCAGACGATCATGGACAGCCTGGCGCGCTACCACCGCATGCGCGGGTTCAACACGCTGTGGGTGCCGGGCACCGACCACGCGGGCATCGCCACGCAGATCGTGGTGGAGCGCCAGCTGCAGGAGCAGGGCCAGAGCCGGCACGACCTGGGCCGCCCGAACTTCGTCAAGAAAGTCTGGGAGTGGAAGGAGAAGTCCGGCAACACCATCACCACGCAGATGCGCCGCATGGGCGACAGCGTGGACTGGTCGCACGAGTACTTCACGATGGACGACAAGCTGTCGACCATCGTCACCCAGACCTTCGTCCAGCTCTACGAGCAGGGCCTGATCTACCGCGGCAAGCGGCTGGTCAACTGGGACCCCGAGCTCAAGACCGCCGTCAGTGACCTCGAGGTGGAGAGCGAGGAGGAGGACGGCTTCCTCTGGCACATCCGCTATCCGCTGGCCGACGGCAGCGGCCACCTGACCGTCGCCACCACGCGGCCGGAAACGATGCTGGGCGACGTCGCCGTGATGGTGCACCCGGAAGACGAGCGCTACCGCCACCTGGTGGGCAAGAGCGTGAAGCTGCCGCTGTGCGACCGCGACATCCCCGTGATCGCAGACGACTACGTCGACCGCGAATTCGGCACCGGCGTCGTCAAGGTGACGCCCGCGCACGACGCGAACGACTACGCGGTGGGCCAGCGCCACCAGCTGCCGATCATCGGCGTGCTGAACCTCGACGCCACGATCAACGACAACGCGCCGGCGGCCTACCGCGGGCTCGATCGCTTCGTCGCCCGCAAGAAGGTCGTCGCCGATCTCGAAGCGCAGGGGCTGCTCGAAGAGACCAAGAAGCACAAGCTGATGGTGCCGCGCTGCGCCCGCACCGGGCAGGTGGTGGAGCCGATGCTGACGGACCAGTGGTTCGTCGCGATGACCAAGGTCAGCGACAAGGATCCGACGGGCAAGTCGATCGCGCAGAAGGCCATCGACGCGGTGCAGAGCGGCGAGGTGCGCTTCGTGCCCGAGAACTGGGTCAACACCTACAACCAGTGGATGAACAACATCCAGGACTGGTGCATCTCGCGCCAGCTCTGGTGGGGCCACCAGATCCCGGCCTGGTACGACGAGGACGGCAAGGTCTACGTGGCCGCCAGCGAAGCCGAGGCGCAGGCCCGGCGCCGGGCCGCAAGCTCACGCGCGACGCCGACGTGCTCGACACCGGTACTCCTCGGCGCTGGTGCCCTTCTCCACCCTCGGCTGGCCGGAGAAGACCAAGGACCTCGACCTGTACCTGCCTTCGACGGTGCTGGTGACCGGCTACGACATCATCTTCTTCTGGGTCGCCCGGATGATCATGATGACGACGCACTTCACCGGGCAGGTGCCTTTCCGGCACGTCTACATCCACGGCCTGGTGCGCGATGCGCAGGGCCGCAAGATGAGCAAGTCGGAAGGCAACGTGCTCGACCCCGTCGACCTGATCGACGGCATCGCGCTGCCGCCGCTGCTGGAAAAGCGGACCACCGGCCTGCGCAAGCCCGAGACCGCGCCCACGGTGCGCAAGAACACCGAGAAGGAATTCCCCGAAGGCATCCCGGCCTTCGGCGCCGACGCGCTGCGCTTCACGTTCGCGTCGCTCGCCACGCTGGGCCGCTCGATCAACTTCGACGCCAAGCGCTGCGAGGGCTACCGCAACTTCTGCAACAAGCTCTGGAACGCCACGCGCTTCGTGCTGATGAACTGCGAGGGCAAGGACCTCTCCGAGCAGGACGCCACCCTCACGCCGGCCGACCGCTGGATCGTCTCGCTGCTGCAGAAGGCCGAAGCCGACGTGGCGCGCGGCTTCGCCGATTACCGCCTCGACAACGTGGCCAACGCGCTCTACCAGTTCGTCTGGGACGAATACTGCGACTGGTACCTCGAGATCGCCAAGGTGCAGGTCCAGACCGGCGACGCCGCGCAGCAGCGCGGCACCCGCCGCACGCTCATCCGCGTGCTGGAAGCGATTCTTCGGCTGGCGCACCCGGTGATCCCGTTCATCACCGAGGCGCTCTGGCAGAAGGTCGCCCCGGTCGCCGGCAAGAGCGGCGACTCGATCAGCGTCGCGCCCTATCCCGAAGCGAACCCGGCGAACGTCTCGCCCGAGGCCGAAGCCTGGGGTCGCGAAACTGAAGACCGTGGTCGACGCCTGCCGCAACCTGCGCGGCGAGATGAACGTCTCGCCGGCCGTGCGTTTGCCCGCCTACGTGCTGGGCGACGCCGGCTTCATGCGCGAAGCCGCGCCGGTGCTGCAGGCGCTGGCCAAGCTCAGCGAAGTCAAGGTGTTCGACGACGAAGCCGCCTGGGCTGCCGCGGCGCAATCGGCGCCGGTGGCGGTGGTGGGCGACACGCGCCTGTGCCTGTACATGGAAATCGACGTCGCCGCCGAGAAGGCGCGCCTGGCAAGGAAGCCGCGCGGCTGCAGGGCGAACTGGCGAAGGCGAACGCCAAGCTGGCCAACGAAGCGTTCGTCTCCAAGGCCAAGCCGGCGGTGATCGAGCAGGAACGCAAGCGCATCACCGACTTCACGGCGGCGCTCGAGAAGCTGCAGGCGCAGCTGGCGCGCGGCGTGACGCTCAGCGCCCGGGGCCGGGCAGCGTCGCGGGGTTGTCCGAGTTCAGCGAATCGAGCTCGAGCGGCTGGCTGAGAGCATCGAAGCCGGTATGGCTCTTGGCGGTCAGCGTCTCGTGCAGCCGGTGCGCCACGTACCAGCTGGCGCGCAGGCGCGCTTCGCGGGTGTGCGAGCTCAGCCGCGGTGTCAGCATCAGGTTGTCGAGCGCATGCAGCGGGCTGCCGCGCGAGGCGAAGCCGGCCTCGGCGCCGTCGAGCAGCGCCGCCTCGATGCGGCCGTCGTTCAGTGCAGCCGCCAGCGCATGCGGATCGAACAGCGCCGAGCGCGTGATGCCGACCCAGCTCTGGCCCGGCTTGCAGTGCGCCAGCACCTTGGCGTTGAGGAAGCCCCGGTAGCGCGACGCGTAGAGCACCTGCACGGACACCGCGTCGGCCTGCGCCATGAGCTGCTCCAGACTCACCGGCTGCACCCGCAGCCGGGCCCAGATCGGGGCGGTGTGGTGCACGGCCGGGTCGTAGCCGATCAGCTTCGCGCCCAGCGACTGCAGCATGATCGCCAGCGCATGCGCGGTCGGCGCCAGGCCGAGCAGGCCGACCACGCTGCCGTGCAGTTCGCGGCCCATGCGGATCGGCGCATGGCGGTCGCCCACCAGAGGGGCGGCGATGCCCCGGCGGAAGAGCATCAGCAGGCCGGCCAGCAGGTACTCGGCGTTGGAGCGCACGTTGGCCGTGGTCGACTGGATCACCCGGACCCGCCTTTCGCGGCAGGCCTCGAGGTCGGTGTTGTCGGTGTTGCCGTGCAGGCGCGCGACGGCCTTGAGCAGTGGCGCAAAATCGAGCACTTCGCGCGTGACGACGAACTTGCGCGGCAGCACCAGCGCCTGCGTCTTGTAGATCGCCTTGCGCAGGGTCGAGGGCTCGGCGACCGCGAGTTCCGGACGGTAGGCGATCGAGTGCCGCGCTTCCAGCCACGCCTCGGCTTCCGGCAGCAGTCGCTCGAGAAGTAGGATGTCCAAACGCCGTCCTTGTCTTACGCAGGGCCCGGTTCGCGCCGGGGAAAATGCCTTACTGCTGAGAATCGGCGACTTTAGCCAGAACCTGTCCAAACGTCCATGACCAAGTCAACCACCATCAACAAGGCCGTCTTCCCGGTCGCCGGGCTCGGCACCCGCTTCCTGCCCGCCACCAAGGCGCAGCCCAAGGAAATGCTGCCCATCGTGGACAAGCCGCTGATCCAGTACGCCGTGGAAGAAGCCTACGAGGCGGGGATCCGCCACATGGTGTTCGTCACCGGTCGCAACAAGCGTGCCATCGAGGATCACTTCGATACCGCCTACGAGCTGGAGTCGGAGCTGGAGAGCGGCGGCAAGACCGAGCTGCTGGACCTCGTGCGCTCGCTCGCGCCGGACGACATGGACTGCTCCTTCGTGCGCCAGCCCCGCACGCTCGGCCTCGGCCACGCGGTGCTCTGCGCGCAGCCGATCGTCGGCAACGAGCCGTTCGCCGTGCTGCTGGCCGACGACCTGATGTGCGGTCCCGAAGGCGAGAAGGGCGTGCTGGCGCAGATGGCGGAGGTGTTCCAGAAACGCCCACGTCGCTGCTGGCCGTGCAGGAGGTTCCGCTGGAACACGTTCGCCGCTACGGCATCGTGGCCGGCCAACCGGCCGGGGAGCGCTTGGTCAAGGTCGAGAAGATGGTGGAAAAGCCGTCGCCCGACCAGGCGCCCTCGCGCCTGGGCGTGTCCGGCCGCTACATCCTCACGCCGGCGGTGTTCGAGCGCATCCGCAACCAGCCGCGGGGCAGCGGCGGCGAGATCCAGCTCACCGACGGCATCGCGCAGCTGATCGCGACCGAAGGCGTGCATGCCTACAGCTACCGCGGCAAGCGGTACGACTGCGGCAGCAAGCAGGGCTTCCCGGGAAGCCACGGTGGAATTCGCGCTGAAGCACCCCGAGGTGGGGCCGGCCTTCCGCCAGTACCGGGCGGGCTCTCGCTGGGCTGAGGGTCAGCGGCGGCGCAGCACGTGGACGTACTCGCTGCCGACGGTCTGCTGCTCGACCAGCTCGTTGCCGGTCTGCTTGGAGAAAGCCTGGAAGTCGCGCAGCGACCCGCCGTCGGTCGACACCACCTTGAGCAGCTGGCCGCTCTGCATGTCGGTCAGCGCCTTCTTGGCCTTCAGGATGGGCAGCGGGCAGTTCAGGCCGCGGGTGTCGATTTCCTTGTCGAATTCCATTCAGAGTCTCCTCAACGCCGCGACCAGTCGGTGAACTGGGGTTCGATGCCCCTGCCGCGCAGCCAGTCGGCCAGCGCGTAGCCGGTACCGGCCGGCCAGCACCGCACCCGGTCGTATGCGAACAGCTTGTAGTCCACCAGTTCGGGCGACAGCTTCACCTGTCCCTCGCAACGCGCATGGTAGGCGATGATCACCTGGTTCATGCGCTGGAAGTCGTAGACGCCCACCAAGTTGAGTTCCTGCACGGACAGGCTCGTCTCTTCGGCGATCTCGCGCGTGATGCCTTCCTGCGGGGTCTCGCCGGCCTCCATGAAGCCGGTGATCAGCGCGTACATCTTGTGCGTCCAGGCCGCATTGCGTGCGAGCAGGATCCGGTCGTCGTACTGGATGATCGGCCAGCACCGGCGTGGGATTGTTCCAGTGCGTCCAGCCGCAGGCGGTGCAGCGCAGGCGCTGCTTCTCGCCGCCGTCCTCCATCTGCGCCACCAGTTGCAGCGGCGTGGCGCACTGCGGGCAGAAACGGAATTCGCTCACGCGGGAAAGACGCCGGTGGACAGGTAGCGGTCGCCGCGGTCGCACACCACGAAGACCACGGTGGCGTTCTCGACCTGCTGCGCCACCTGCTGCGCGACCCAGCATGCGCCGGCGGCGGAGATGCCCGCGAAGATCCCTTCTTCGCGCGCCATCCGGCGGCACATCTCCTCCGCGTCGTCCTGCGAAACGTAGACCAGTTCGTCGACGGTGGACGGGTCGTAGATCTTCGGCAGGTATTCCTCGGGCCACTTGCGGATGCCGGGAATGCGCGAGCCTTCGCTCGGCTGGGCCCCCACGATGCGCACCTGCGGGTTCTTTTCCTTGAGGAAGCGCGACACGCCGGTGATGGTGCCGGTGGTGCCCATCGCGCTCACGAAGTGCGTCATGCGCCCGGACGTCTGCTCCCACAGTTCCGGGCCGGTGGTCTCGTAGTGGATGCGCGGGTTGTCGGGGTTGGCGAACTGGTCCAGCACGCGGCCCTTGCCTTCGCGCTGCATGTTCTCGGCCGTCGCGCGCGTACTCCATGCCCCCGCTCTTGGGCGTGAGCACCAGTTCGGCGCCGAAAGCCTTCATGGTCTGCGCGCGTTCGATCGACAGGTCCTCCGGCATGATCAGCACCATGCGGTAGCCCTTGATCGCGGCCGCCATGGCCAGCGCGATGCCGGTGTTGCCGGAGGTGGCCTCGACCAACGTGTCGCCCGGCTTGATCTCGCCGCGCTCCTCGGCGCGCTGGATCATCGACAGCGCGGGCCGGTCCTTGACGGAGCCGGCGGGGTTGTTGCCTTCGAGCTTGGCGAGGATGACGTTGCCACGCCGCGCGTTGTCGCCGGCGCCGATGCGTTGCAAGGCCACGAGCGGCGTGCGCCCGATCGCGTCCTCGATGGTGGGGTAATGCATGGTGGCACTGTGCCATAATTTCCGGCTTCCCTCTTCCGTTGCCGGAGTGGCGAAATCGGTAGACGCAGCAGACTCAAAATCTGCCGATGGCAACATCGTGCCGGTTCGATTCCGGCCTCCGGCACCGGGCTGCGGCCCTTCCCCCGTTTTGACCACGCGCGGCGCCTGCCGCTCCTTACGATTGCGGCGGGCTGAAACATGATCGTCATGTCCGGCCGCCAAAATGATCGCGGCGATGCGCAAGGAAGGCGTACGCCGGCGACCGCTCTGATTCCTGTCGCGTTGTATCCGGGCCCGCCTGCCGTGACGCATTGCCTTAGGGCAGTTGCGTAAGCAGCGCCCCTGCAATAAAGTGCGTCCTCTGTCACCGATTGTGCTGCTGAGCCACAGAATGCCCAGCTGAAAAAAGAACTTTCCCGTGGTGTCCCCGGGTTCCCTGCTCGCGGTAGCGGTCGCGCTCGTCGTGTCGCTCCTGCTCGCGCAAGCGCTCGTGCTGAGCGCGCACAAGCATGGGCACCTCACCATGGACCTGCCCACGGGCATCCAGAAGTTCCATTTCGACCCGACCCCGCGCGTGGGCGGCATCGCGATCTACATCGGCGTGGTGGCGGGCTGGCTGCTGCTGCCCGGCGAATCCGCGAGGACGGTGCTGGCCACCGTCCTGCTGGCCGGCATGCCCGCGCTGGCGATCGGTCTCCTCGAAGACGTGACCAAGCGGGTGACCGTGCGCACCCGCCTGCTGGTGACGATGGCCAGCGGCGCCGCCGCCGCGCTGATCACCGGCGTCGGCCTCACCCGCGTCGACATTCCCGCCGTCGACATGTTCCTCTCGCTGTGGCCGCTGGCCGTGCTGTTCACGGCATTCGCCGTCGGCGGCGTGGCCAACGCCGTCAACATCATCGATGGCTTCCATGGCCTGGCGAGCGGCACCGTCATCATCTCCAGCCTGGCGCTGGCTGCCATCGCCCATGCCGTCGGCGACAAGTCCTCGGCGATCACCGCCGTGGTGCTGGCGGCGGCGGTGGCGGGCTTCTGGCTCGTCAATTTTCCCCGGGCAAGCTGTTCCCGGGCGACGGCGGAGCTTATTTCTCGGGCTTCGCGCTGGCGTGGCTTTCGGTCGAATTGCTCGCCCGCAACCCCCGTGTCGCCCCGGGCCAGCGTGCTGCTGTGCGGCTACCCCACCCTCGAAGTCGCCTACAGCGTGATGCGCCGGCGCAAGGTGCGGCAATCACCCGGAATGGCGGACCGCCACCACCTCCACAGCCTGGTCGCCACGCAGTTGGTGCAGCCGCGGCTGCCGCTGCTGCAGCCCAACCTGCGCAATGCCGCGGTGTCGGTGGTGATGTGGACCTGCGCTTTCGTGCCGGTGGTGCCCGCGGTGCTGTTCTTCAGCCAGCCGGAACTGCTGCTGCCGGCGATGGCGGGCTGCGTGCTGGCCTATCATCTGCTCTACCGCTGGGTGGCCTCCTCGGCCTCCGCCCCGGTGCTGGCGGGCGGCGCCAACGCCGACGCCCGCACCTGACGCCTGCGCCTACCGGCCGGCGCGAATCTCGAATTCTTCCAGCTTGCGGCCCTGCTTCAGGGCTTCGGTTACCCATTGCGGCTTGCGGCCGCGGCCGCCCGACCGGGTTTCACCATTGGGGCCGCGGTACCGGCGGCCGCAGGAGCGCTCTTGGCGCGAACGCCGCGCACGGGGGCGCCGCGCGCCAGCCCGTGTCTTCCGCGGTCAATCCGTACGCCCGGATCTTTTCCTTGATATCGGAAATCGTGTCGGCGATCTCCTTTTCACGCATCTTTTCAGCTTCCGCCAGCAGCTTTTCGGCCTGCTCCTTCAATTCCGTAAGTTGCCATCGAAATTCCTCGGGTCGTTTTCGGTCCGCCATTATGCAATTCGGCCGAATTGCAAATAGCCGAATTGCACACCGCAAATTCAGCATGCCGGTTGCGGGGCGCGCCCGTTTGGCGCATTCTCGTGCCACTCCACCAACGGGATTTGCCATGGACTTCCTCGGTTCCATCCGCCGGCTCGCCTTGCCGCTGCTGCTCTCGTTGGGACCCGCATGCGGCGCGCTCGCGGCCACGCCGGCGCCCGCCTACCAATCCATGATCGACGCGCTCACCAAGGCCAACGAAGCGGTGGTGGGCATCGAGGTGCGGTCGGCCGAGGGCGCGCGGTCGGCGCAAACCCCGGGGCGCGAACGCTCGGGTTCGGGGGTCGTGATCGGCCCCGACGGCCTGATCCTCACCATCGGCTACCTGATGCTGGAGGCGGACGCGATCCAGTCGTCACGCACGACAACCGCAAGCTGCCGGCGCGCGCCGTCGCCTACGACCCGCCACCGGCTTCGGCCTGATCCGGCCGCTGCTGCCCTTGCGCGGCATCAGCCCGGTCGTGCTCGGAGCCGCCGCGCCGCTCGAGCCCGGCGAGGCCTTGCTGGCGGCCGTGGGCGGCGAGGACGGCAGCATCGCGATGACGCAGCTGGTGAGCCGGCGGCCGTTCTCCGGCTACTGGGAGTACCACATCGAAAGCGCCCTCTTCACGAGTCCGCCGCTGCGCAACCACAGTGGCGCGCCGCTGTTCAACCAGCGCGGCGAACTGCTGGGCATCGGCAGCCTGTTCGTGGGCGACGCGCTCGGCGACAACCGCCGCATGCCGGGCAACATGTTCGTGCCCGTGGACCTGCTCAAGCCGATCCTGGCCGAACTCCAGCAGACCGGCAGCACGCGCGGCAGCAGGCGGCCCCGGCTCGGGGTGAGTTCCGCCGAACAGGGCGGCCGCGTGCACGTGGTGCGCGTCACGCCCGAGAGCCCGGCGCAGGAGGCGGGCCTCGTGCCCGGCGACGTGGTGCTGGCCATCGACGGCGCGCCCGTGACGACGCTGGAAGCCTTCTACAAGAAGCTCTGGTCGCGGGCCAATCCCGACGACGAGGTGCAGCTCACACTGCTGAAGGGCACCGAGATCCGGCAGGTGACGCTCAAGGGCGTGGACCGCATGGACACCATGCGGCGGGCACCGGGGATCTGAGCGGTCAGCTGCCGGAGCGCAGGCCTTCCGACGGCGTCGGATAGCGAAGCCGCACGCCGAGCTCGTTCTTCACGCGGCTGTTGTCCAGCCGGCGCGACTCGCCCATGAAGCTCAGCAGCATCAAGGGCAACTGCTCCTGCGCGGTGCTGCGCGGAACGCGCGGGGGCCGGGGCAGGCCGTACAGGTCGGCCGCCAGGTCGAAGTAGTCGCCCATCTTCAGGGCGCTGTCGTCGCTGGCGTTGTAAACGCGCTGGGGCCGGCCCTTCCAGAGCGCGGCGACCAGCATGCGCGCCAGGTCATCCGCGTGGACATGGTTCGTGTAAACGTCGTCTTCCGCGCGCAGCACCGGCGTGGCCTTGTGCAGGCGCTCGCGCGGCGTGCCGCCGGCGCGGTCGGGCGCGTAGATGCCGGGAATGCGCAGGATCGCCGTGCGCGCGCCCGTGCCGCGCCCGAAGAAGCGCACCTGGCGCTCCGCGTCGACGCGCCGCTGCGCCCGCGGCGTCTGCGGGCGCACCGGCCGGCTCTCGGCCACCCGTTCGCCCCGGCAATCGCCATAGACGCCGGTGGTGGAGGCGTACACCAGCGCCGCCGGCGCGCCGCGCAGGCGCAGCGCGCGCAGCAGCGCCTGGGTGCGCAGGTCGCGCCACCAGGCGCCCGTTGCTTCCGCTCCCGGTGGCGCGAGGTGCACCACGCGGTCGGCGATGCCCGCCAGCGCGCCAGCGAGCGGGGCGCGTCCAGTCGCCCCGCACGGGCGTGATGCCGCGCGCGCGCAATTCGGGCAGGCGCGCGGGGCTGGAGGTGAGCGCGATCGCCCGCACCCGCGGACCGAGCGCGCGCGCCACGCGCAGGCCGACGTCGCCGCAACCGACGACGAGCAGGCGCGGGCGGCGAAAGCGCGCGGGCAAGGCGCCGAGGGGGCTCTGGTTTGAGGGCAAAATCGGGTGAGACGACAGACCGAAGAGTTCAGAGGATACCGAAAGCATGACTGCCTCCACGGCCCCCGCCGGCCCCTTCCAGATCACGGTGCAGCCGAGCGGGCGTGCCTTTGCGGCCGCCGAGGGCGAAGCGGTGCTGGCCGCCGCCATCCGGCAGGGCATCGGCCTGCCCTACGGCTGCAAGGACGGCGCCTGCGGCTCCTGCAAGTGCCGCAAGCTCGAAGGGACCGTGGTGCACGGCACGCACCAGCCAAGGCCCTGTCGGCGGAAGAGGAAGCCGCCGGCCTGATCCTCACCTGCTGCGCGGTGCCGCAGACCGACCTGGTGCTCGAATCGCGCCAGGTGACGGACGAAAGCGCCTTCCCCATCCGCAAGATGCCATCGCGCGTGATGAGCCTGGAGAAGGTTTCGCACGACGTGATGATCGTCAAGCTGCAACTGCCCGCCAACGACACGCTGCGCTACCACGCGGGCCAGTACGTGGAGTTCATCCTGCGCGACGGCGCCCGCCGCAGCTACTCGATGGCGAACGCGCCGCACAACGGGCCGGGCGTCGAACTCCACATCCGCCACATGCCGGGCGGCAAGTTCACCGAGCACGTGTTCGCGGGCATGAAGGAAAAGGAGATCCTGCGCGTCGAAGGCCCGTTCGGCAGCTTCTACCTGCGCGAGGATTCGGACAAGCCGATGGTGCTGCTCGCCTCGGGGACCGGCTTCGCGCCGATCAAGGCGCTGATCGAGCAGATGCAGTTCAAGGGCATTTCTCGGAAGGCCACGCTTTACTGGGGCGGCCGCCGGCCGGCGGATCTTTACATGGACGCGTGGGTGAAGGAGCGGCTTGCGGAGATGCCGAACCCGGACTATGTTCCCGTGGTGTCCAACGCGCTGCCCGAGGACAACTGGACGGGGCGCACCGGCTTCGTCCACCGTGCCGTGATCGAGGACTTTCCCGACCTGTCGGCGCACCAGTGTATGCGTGCGGCGCGCCCATCGTGGTCGATTCGGCGCGTGCCGAATATTCGGCACGGTGCAAGCTGCCGGCAGAGGAATTTTTCGCTGATTCCTTCACTTCGGAGGCCGATAAGCACTGAGCCCTGTAGAGGCTTTGTTGGAAGTACGGTGATACTTCCTTACACTTCGATTTTTAGGGGTTCTGTATGTCTCCGACTCTGGTTCGGTTTGCGCTCGCGGGGGCATTGGCACTGGTGGCTACCGGGAGCTTCGCGCAGCGCTCGATCGAAAACTACATCCTGTCGCCCTCCGCGCCGGATGGACAGTTCCGCAACCTTCCGCCCGTCCCCAAGGCGGGCGGCGTCGCCGCCGGCGCACAGGCCGCACCGGCGGATGCGGGCGGGGGCGCCCAACCCTCCGGGCCCGTGCCGGCGATGGGAACCGGCCTTGGCGCGGAATACCGCATCGGCGCCAACAACCTCCTCGACATCGAGGTTCTGAACGTCGAGAACGGCAAGCGCAGCGTCCGCGTGAATGCGGCCGGCTACGTCTCGCTCCCGCTGATCGGCTCGGTCACCCTCGCCGGCCTGACCCAGCACCAGGCCGAGGAGCACATCGCCAGCATGTATGCGCAGAAGTACCTGCAAGACCCGCAGGTCTCGGTCTTCATCAAGGAATTCACCACGCAGCAGATCACCCTCGACGGCGCCGTGGGCAAGCCGGGGATCTATCCCATCGTCGGCGAGATGACGCTCCTTCGGGCGCTGGCGATGGCCGGCGGCCCGGGCCGCATCGCGAAGGCCACCGAAGTGAAGGTGTACCGGCAAGGGCAGGACGGCGCCCGCCGGTCGCGACGTTCGACGTCGAGCGGATCCGCGCCGGCGAGGCCGACGATCCCCAGCTGCGCGGCGACGACCTGGTGGTCATCCTGCGCGACCCGACCCGCGTCCTGCTGACGGACTCCGTGTTCCGCGACGTCATCAACTCGATCAACCCCTTCTCGGCGCTCGTGCCTTAAGCTCAGCCGGGCGTTCACCCGGACGGCACCACCCACAAGAAAAACGCCATGTCAGCCTCCGAACTCTCGCGGGACGACGCATCGGGATTCGCCCCGACCGTCGCCAACGAACTGGCCCTGCGCCAGCCGCACCAACTGCAGCTGGGCGGAGCGGTGCGCCCCGACGAGGACCCGGTCGGCGACGATTCCCTGACCCTGACCGACATCGGCCGGATCGTCTACAAGCACAAGTGGACGCTGCTCCCGGTCATCGCGCTCGGCGCCACGGTGGCGGCGGTCCGCACCTTCCTCAGCACGCCCGTGTACCGCTCCAGCGTCATCCTGCAGATCGAACAGGTGACGCCGCGCGTGGTGCAGTTCCAGAACGACCCCGACCAGAATCGCCGCGGCGACGACGCCGCCTCGATCCGCACGCAGCAGGAGCTCCTCAAGAGCCGGTCGCTGGCCGAGCGCGTGATCGACGAGCTACGGCTGGACACTTCCACCTCGAACGGGCAGGCCGCCCTCAACCTGTCTCCCGCCCGCCAGCTCGGGGGACAGGACACCGGCGGTGCCGCCGACGCGCCTTCCAACCCCGATTACCTCGACCGCATCATTTCGGGCTACCAGAAGCTCACGCATCCCAGCACCCGCAGCCCCGAGGTCCTCGGCCGCGAAGGAGTGATCCGGCAGTTCCTCGGCTCCATCTCGGTGGAACCGATTCCCGGCTCCCGGCTGCTGACCCTGCATGTCGACAACACCAATCCGGCGCTCGCCTCGCGCATCGCCAACACCATGGTGCAGTCGTTCATCGCGATGGGCATGGAACGCCGCCTCGAAGCGTCTTCCTATGCGAAGCGTTTCCTCGACGAGCAGATCAAGCAGATGAAGGCCAAGCTCGAGGAATCCGAGCGGAAGCTCAATACGTTCGCGCAGGCGAACCAGATCCTGACGCTCGGCGAGAACACCAACCCGATCAACCAGACGTACACCGACTACGCCGCCGCCCCGGCGAAGGCGGAGCAGGACCGCATCAAGGCCGAATCCGTGGCGGCCGAGGTGCGGCGCAACCCCGAAGCGACCGCGGCGGTGACCGAAAGCAAGAGCGTCCTGGCCTTCAAGCAGCGCAAGGCGGAGCTCGAGATCGAATACCAGCAGAACCTGCGCATCTACAAGCCCGAGTTCCCGAAGATGCAGCAGATCAAGGCGCAGATCACGGAAACCGACGCCCAGATCAAGAGCGAAGTGCAGAACATCGCCGCCATGCTCCGTGCGCAGTACGACTCCGCCGTCCGGCAGGAAGCGCTGCTGCGCGAAAAGCTCGGCGCCGCGCGCAAGCAGGTGCTGACCACCCAGACCACAGCATCGACCTGAACCTGCTGCGGCGCGAAGTCGACACCAACCGCCAGCTGTACGACAGCCTGCTGCAGCGGTTCAAGGAACTGGGCGTCTCCGGCGAGGTCGCGAGCAACAACATCTCGGTGGTGGACGCGGCGGAGCCCTCGCTGTTCCCGTACAAGCCGAACCTGCTGCGCAACGTGCTGGTCGGCCTGCTGGCCGGCCTGCTGCTCGGCGCCGCCATCGTCGCCGTGCTCGAGGTCATGGACGACTCCATCAAGTACCCGGACGAAGTCGAGCGCCTGCTCGGCCTCCCGCTGCTGGGCATCATCCCCAAGCTGAAGGGCAAGCGGCGGATCGTCGCCATGGAGGTCCACGAGGATCCCAGTCCGCGATCGCGGAAGCGTACCGGTCGGTCCGCACGGCGCTGCAGTTCTCCACCGCCAACGGTGCGCCGAAGCGCCTCGTGATCACCAGCACCACCCGCAACGAAGGCAAGAGCACGACGTCGCTGGCGCTCGCCATCAACTTCGCCCAGATGGGACAGCGGGTGCTGCTGATCGACGCCGACATGCGCAATCCGACCATCCACAAGATGCTGGGCATCGCCAACGATTTCGGCTTGTCCAACCTGCTCTCGAGCGAGAGCCGCGTCGACCGGCTGCTCACGCAGACGGTGGTGCCCAACCTGTCGGTGCTTCCCGCCGGTCCGTTGCCGCCCAACCCGGTCGACCTGCTGACCGGCCCGAAGCTCCTGCTGCTGCTCGACCTGACGGCCGCGCTGGGCGTCGACTACGTCATCGTCGACGCGCCTCCGATGCTCGGCCTGGCGGATTCCGTCGTACTGGGCAACCAGCTGCAGAACGTGCTGTTCGTCGTGCAGGCCAGCACCACGCGCAAGTCGCAGATCAAGCAGGCGTTGCGCCGGCTGCGGCAGGGCGGGCTGGTGCCGCGAGGCGTCGTGCTCTCCCGTGCGCTCAACCACGCGATGCCGCAAGACTACGAGTCGTACTATGGCTACGGGCCCAGCGACGGCTCGACGCCGGCCCCGGCGCAGCCCGCTGAGCGCGGACGGGCCAATGAAAGACGCAGCAGAGCCGACCACCGCCATTTCTCCTGCCCTCCACGCCGCCCTGCTGGACTACTTCGCCTTCCCCGGGCGGCACCAGCTGGCGCTGAGGCAACCGGTCCTGCTGTTCGGGTCCATCCGGGAAGTGCTCCAGATCGCAGCCGGCCGCGGGTTGAGCCCCGACGCCGCCGGCAAGCCCGGCCTGCGCGAGGCCGCTGCCTTCTTCCTGCGCGCCGCCCTGCTCTATCCGGGCGCCGACCACTACGCCGTCCTGGGCTTCGCACCGCGCACCGAGCCGGTCGACGTGAAGGAACGCTACCGGCTGCTGATGCGGCTGATCCACCCCGACTTCGCCGGCTCGGGTTCCGCGCCCCGGCCCGCCGATGCCGCCGTCCGGGTCAACCTGGCGTACGAAGTCCTGTCCTCGCCCGTCCTGCGGGCGGAGTACGACGGGCAGCTGGCCGCGCTCGCGTCCGAGCGTCCGGCCGCGGCGCGCGGCATGGACCCCCGCCGGCCGGGGCCCGAATCCGCGACGGATGCCGATGAAGACCCCGTGACCAAGCGCAAGCTCGCTTGGGCGCTGGTGGCGGCCGGCGTCGCGGTCGTGACGGGCATCCTCCTGATGCCCCGCGTGGAGCAGGAAGCGCTGGTGCAGAAGCCGGCCTCCGATCCGAACGCAGTCGCCCCCACGCGCCACGCGGAGCCCCCGCCGCCCGAGCCCGCTGCCGCCTTGCTGGCGGCCGGCAACCTCTCGCCCGCGAGCGTCGCCACCGCGCAGCCAGCCACCGTCGCCGCGGCCCCCGTTGCGGAAACGGTCGCGGCGCCCCTTCGCGTCGCGCAAGTGCAGCCCGCGCCGGTGCCCCCGCCACCGCCGCGCGCGGAAGCCCCGCGCGCCGTCCCCCTCCCGCTGCCCAGCCGCAGCCTCCCGCTCCGCCGGCCGCCTTCCGCTACCAGCCCGCCGCGACGGCGGCGGCGCCTTCGGTGGCGCCTTCGGTGGCGCCGTCGTTCACCCCGCGCCCCGTGGCCGCCAATCCGGCGCCTCCCGCCGCGCAGTCCGTGACGGTGCGGCCCGCGGAGCCGCCACCGGTCGCGGTCGCAATCGCGCAGCCGACCGTCCCGGCCTTGCCGCAGCGGGCCAGCGAGCCGCCGGAGCCGCCTCCGGCCGTCGCCCCCCAGCTGCTGTCGCGCCGCCGCCGCGCCCTGCACCCCTGCCCCTGCCCCTGCCCCTGCCCGTGCGCAGCGCGTCCAGCGCCGCCCCCGCCGGACCGACGCTGGCCGATGCGCAGCCCTTGCTCACCCAGTTGCTGCAGATGCTCGAATCGGGCAGCGGTGAACAGCTGCTTCGCCTGCTCGATGCCGACAGCCGCCGGGCGCCCTCCGCGCTGGCTTTCGCCCGCAGCTACGACCAGATGGTGCAAGGCGTGCGGCCGGTTCGCCTCACGCAGGTCGAGTTCCGGGGTGAACCGCAGGATGGCACCCTGCTGGTGACGGGAAGGATCCGGCTGCACGTGGGCGAACCCACCATCGGTTCGCACGGCGAAAGGTTGCTGGTGCGCGCGGAATTCACGTCCGGCGGCGGCAAGGTGCTGCTGAAAGGGCTGAGCGGTGCATCCGACTGACACGGCGGAGCCCGAACTGGCGCCGGCCCCGAACTGGAAGTTCGCGACGGCCTGCGCGCTCGTCGCCCCGGGCGTCTTTGCCGTGGCCGTCGTCGCCAACCTCGAGCGCGCCTGCACGTTGATGGACACCCCGTACCTTCCGCTGTGCGGCGATGCTCCGTCCGACCCGGCGGCGGTGCAGGAGGCATTGCGGGATCGGATCGCCGTGAATCCCGGCGATGCCCGGCCTGACCAGGCTGCTCGTCGCCAACGGCGATCCTTCGGAGAGTGTCACCACGGCGGCGTCGACCGTGGCGCCCAACCACCCGAACGTGCTGCGCTGGCGCGCGCTGCGGGCCCTCCAGGCCGGAGAGCATGCCAAGGGCATCGAGGTCCTGGTGCAGATGGTCGACAAGCGCGAGTCGGTGGACGCGGCGCGCCTGCTCGCGCGCATCGCGACCGACCGGGAGGGGATCACGCTGCTGCGCCCCCACCTGCCCGATGCCGAGCGCTGGCTGCCGGCGGTGCTCGCCCAGTTTCCCAGCCTCAGCCTGCCCGCCGGTGCGGCGCTGCCTCTCGTGGCCGCCGCGCTCGAGGCGGGCAGCCTGCCCGACGATGCGCGCCGGAGCTACATGCGCTTCCTCAAGGGCAGCGGGCAGTGGCTGGACGCCTATGGCCTGTGGCTCGTGTACCAGAAGGAAGTGGTGCCGCTGCTGTACAACGCGGGTTTCGACCAGCCGCTGGAGGCGGACGGCTTCGACTGGGAGTTCACCCCGGTGGCGCGCAGCCGCGCGGGGGTGACGGTGAGCCAGTCCATGGTGGCGCGGCGGGGTTTGGTGCTGGAGCTGGAATTCACCGGCCGGCGGTTCACGCCGTCGATCCTGCGCCAGCACGTGTTCGCGCCGCCCGGCACGTACCGGCTCGCGGGCGAATACGCGTCCAAGCTCCGTTCCGAAGCCGGGCTGGTATGGAGCATCGGGTGCGGCACCGGCGACAAGAATCTCGTCGGCAGCTCGCCGCCGCTGCTGGAAACCGGCGGCTCCCTGGAGGAAATTCCAGATGGAGTTCACGGTGCCTGCGCAATGCGGCCCGGTCGTGACGCTTCAATTGGCTCCGGCGGCGGCTTTCGAGGCCGCCGCGGGTTTGCGGGGCCAGGTTTCACTCGACGCATTCAGCCTCGCGCGAACCACGCAGTGAGGGGGATTTTCACGTACGTTTGGAAACGCGCGTGCTATAGTGACTCGTCGTCACAGTCATTCGAAAGCACACCATGGTCCCGGAAAACTGCTTCTCGTTGCCGCAGCAGCTTTCATTGGTGTTTCCGCTTTCGCGCAAACGCCCCTCGGGACCGTGTCGAACGTAAACGGCGTCGTCACGGCGACGCAGGGCGCCACCGGCATGGTCGTGACTCCCGGCACCGTGATCCAGAACGGAATGCGGATCGTGACGACCACCGGCGGCTCGGCCACCCTCAATTTCAACAGCGGCTGCACGGTCGAAGTCCCGTCCGCCCATGGCGTGACGGTGCTCCAGAGCATGAATTGCCAGCAACTCGCCGCCGCCGTGCAACCCATCGCGCCGGTGGGGGTCGCGCCCCAGTTCCCGCCCTCTCCCTTGCTGGTGCAGGCCATCGGGCTGGCCGGTGCGGCAGGCATCGCGGGGGCCGCGTTCCGCCAGATCATCGACGACGACCAGCCGCTCAGCGCTCGGTGACGTCCGGCGCCGGCCAGACACCGGCAATTGCGGGGCCCATGGGCCCCGCCGCGTTTTATGCGCTGCTCTCGCTGCTGGTCGCGGCGCCGCTGATGCGCGGCGGCAACCGCAACGTCGCCCTCATCGTGCTCGAGGGCGTGGCCCCGGTGTTCCCGGTCGCCCTGCTGGCACGGATGCCACGGCCGGCGGCCCGGCTGTCCGTCACCGGCTGGCTCCTCGCCTTCCTCCTGAGCAGCCCGGCGTGGCTCGCCGTCATCTACCTGCTGCCGCTGCCTCCGGGCCTGTGGGAGGCCGTGCCGGGCCGCGCGGACTACGTCGGCCTCTTGGCCGGCATCGGCATCGCCCCGGGCCAGTGGCGGCCCCTGTCGCTCGTACCGAATGCCACGAGCGTTTCGCTGCTGGCGGGCATTCCCATCGTGGCGGGCTTCGCGGCGGCCTACCCGCCGACCTGCGCCAGCTGCAATGGATCCTGCGCGTCCTGGTCGGCGTCGCCTTCGCGCAGGTCCTCATGGGGATGCTCCAGCTTGCGGGCGGGGCGGGTTCGACCCTTTACTTCGGCAGCCCCCGGACCGGCACGCGGCCCTTCGGCACCTTCGCCAACTCGAACCACTTCGCGAACTACGTGGGCATGGCGCTGGCCGCCTACATCTGGCTGGCCTGGCTGCACCTGACCGACCGCCGCCGGCGCGGCGGCTTCGCCGCGCGCGACGAGGCCGGCGTCATGCGTTCCGTCGCCTTGCTGGCCGCCGGCGCCGTGCTGCTGCTCGTCGGCATCCTGATTTCGCGGTCACGCGCGGCCGCCCTGTCCGGGCTTCCGGCAGCGATGCTCGCGTTCGGGGTCGCCCTCGCCGCCAGCCGGCGTCCGTGCGCCTATTCCGATTCCCGGCGGCCGTTCTGGATCATCGGCGGCGTCCTTGCCGCCGCGCTCGCCCTGATCGGGTTCGATGCGCTGGTGGCGCGGTTCGACCTGGCGCGGGTTGCGGGGGATGTCCCGTTCCGCCTCATCCAGGCCACCAGCACCACGGGCGGGGGCGGCCGAACTGTTGCCGTTCGGCTCCGGCTGGGGGACCTACTTCGAGGTGTACCCTCGGTACCAGCCGGGAACGCTGATCGGCACCGCCCACTACGCGCACCAGGACTACGCCCAGATGCTGTTCGAAGGCGGCGTGTTCGGCGCATTGCTCATCGCCGCCTTCGGCTGGCTCGCCCTGCAGCGGGCGGCGCTGCTGGTCCGCATGGCCTTCAAGGATAGGCGCCTCTCCCGCGAAGCCATGGCCGCCGCCATCTGCGGCATCGGCCTGCTGGGCTTCCCGGTGCACTGCCCGGCGGAATTCAACATGCACATCCCGGCCAACGCCATCGCGGCCGCCCTGCTGGCGGGCGTGTACCTGCGGCCCCTGTCCGTCACCGGGCGCAAGGAGGCTGCCGATGATTGACCTCCACAGCCATATCCTGCCCGGCATCGACGACGGCTCCCGCAGCCTGGCGATGTCGCTCGACATGGCCCGCATCGCGGTGGCCGACGGCATCGAGGTCATGGCATGCACGCCCCACATCTACCCCGGCCTGTACATGAACGCCACGGCCGGCATCACCGCTGCGCGCGACGCGCTCCAGCAATCCCCGGAGGAAGCGGGGATCCCGCTGCAGCTCACCATCGGCGCCGACGTGCACCTGGTGCCGGGCCTGCTGGAAGGCCTGCGCGCCGGCACCGTGCCGTGCCTGCACCAGACCCGCTACCTGCTGCTCGAACCGTCGCACCATGTCGCGCCGCCCCGCTTCGAGGAATCGGTCTTCCAGCTCGTCGCCGAAGGCTACGTGCCCGTCATCACGCACCCGGAGCGGCTCACCCGGGTCGAGGACAACTACGCGGTGTTCGGCAACCCGGTCAGGCAGGGGTGCTGGATGCAGGTCACGGCGGGCGCGGTCACCGGCGTGTTCGGCACGCGCGCGAAGTACTGGGCCGAGAAATTCCTCGGCGACGGCATGACGCACATCCTCGCCACCGACGCGCACTCGGCCGGCCGGCGCTCGCCGGTCATGTCCAAGGCGCGCGAAGTCGCCGAGCGGCTGCTCGGGCGGGAGGAGGCCGAACTGCTCGTGCGCGGGCGCCCGCGGATGATCCCGGACAACGCGGTGCCTTCCACGGTGCCCCGCCCGCCCCTGCGCGACGCGCCGCGCACCGGGTGGTTGCGCGGCCTGTTCGGGTCTCGCCGCTAGCGCCCGCCGCGCCTTCGCGGAAAATGGCGGCCATGAAACGCCGCACCCTCCTCCTCTCTTCCGCCGCCGCCGCGGCCACGCTGGCCGCTCCCTTCGCCATCGCCCGGGCCAGGCCGCTGCGCATCATCGTGCCGTACGCGCCCGGCGGCCCCATCGACGTGACCGCGCGCCTGCTGGCGGAACGGGTCAAGGATTCGCTGGGAACCGTCATCATCGAGAACCGCCCCGGCGGCGGCGGCAACATCGGCGCCGACGCCGTGGCCAAAGCCGCGCCCGACGGCACCACCATCGGCATCGCCGCGGTCGCCACGCATGCCATCAACCCGTGGCTCTTCTCGAAGATGCCGTACGACGCGGCGAAAGACTTCGCGCCCATCACGCAGATGCTGCGCGTGCCCAACGTGCTGGTGATGAACGCCGAGACCGCCGCGCGCCTGAAGATCGAGACGCTGCGCGACCTCATCGCGTATGCGAAGGCCAACCCGGCCAAGCTCAATTACGGCAGCGGCGGCAACGGCAGCGCCGGCCACCTCGCGGGCGAGATGTTCAAGCGCGACGCCGGCATCTTCGCCGTGCACATCCCCTACAACGGCGGCAACCCGGCGCAGCTGGCGCTGCTGTCGGGCCAGTCGACTTCAACTTCGACAACCTTGCCACCGCGGCGCCGAACATCCGCTCGGGCAAGCTGAAGGCCCCGGCCGTCACCACGCTCGCCCGCTCGCCCAGCCTGCCCGAGGTGCCGCCGGTGGCGGACACGCTCAAGGGCTTCGCCATCGACACGTGGTGGGGCCTCGTCGCACCCGCGGGCACGCCGCGCGACGTCGTGCAGAAGCTGAACCAGCCTTCGTGACGGCGCTGCAGACGCTGGAAGCGAAGACCCGCTTCGCCGGGCTGATGGCGGAGCCGGTGCCGAACTCGCCGGAGGACTTCGGCGCGTTCATGAAGGCGGAGCTCGCCAAATACGAAAAAGTCGTGAAGGCGTCGGGCGCAAAGGTCGATTGAGCCTGAGCGGGTGCGCCTACAGCGCGGGTGCGAAACGTCCGACACGCGCTGGCTCGACCGGACCCGAAAGTGGCTCTTCCGCCATCGCGAGGAGCCCGCCATGTCAGCGTATCGCCCCCTTACGGCACTGGTTCTCGGACTCGGGCTCGCGGGCGCTGCAGCCGCGCAATCGCAAGGCGGCATCCGATGGCCGGGCAGCTCCAGTGCGACGGGCTTGCAGGCGGGCAACGCCACGCTGCGCGCGCCGCTGGCCGAGGACGTCGGGATCTACGGCCGCTTCGGCACGGCATCCCGCGCGGCCTCGCCCGCGCGCTTCGGCACCGCGGAAGGCACCGGCCTCAGCTACGGGCTGGGCGTGAGCTGGGACTTTTCTCCGCGCGCCTCCGCCACGCTCGGCTGGGACAGCTACGACTTCCGCACCCTCACGGGCGAGCGGGAGCTGCGCGCCACCAGCCTCGGGCTGCAGTGGCGCTACTGAGCGCGGAGCGCTACTCGCCCGTAGGCGGCGCGCACCTTCGGGTCGTCGAGCATCACCTTGGCGTCGCCGCTCATGCTGATCAGGCCCGACTCCATCACGTAGCCGCGGTCGGCGATCTCCAGCGCGCGGCTGGCGTTCTGCTCCACCAGCAGGATGGTGACGCCCTGCGCGTGCACGTCGCGCACCACCTCGAAGATCTTGTCGACCATGATCGGCGACAGGCCCATCGAGGGTTCGTCCATCAGCAGCACCTTGGGCCGGCTCATGAGCGCGCGGCCCATCGCCAGCATCTGCTGCTCGCCGCCCGACATGGTGCCGGCCAGCTGGTCGCGCCTTTCCTTCAGGCGGGGAAGATGCCGAACACCTTCTCCATGTCCTGCGCGATGCCTGCCTTGTCGCGGCGGATGTGCGCGCCCATCTGCAGGTTCTCGGTGATGGTCATGCGGGTGAACACGCCGCGGCCTTCCGGCACCATGGCGAGGCCTTCCTTGACGAGGTCCCGTGCGCCGCGGCCGCGGATGCTCTGGCCCGGTACTGGATGTCGCCTTCGTTGATCCCGAGCAGGCCGGTGATGGCCTTCATCGTGGTGGTCTTGCCGGCGCCGTTGGAGCCGATGAGGGTGACCAGTTCGCCTTCGCGCACCTCGAAGTCGACGCCCTTGACGGCCTGGATGCCGCCGTACGCGACCTTCAGGCCGCTCACCTTCAGCAGGGTCGCGCTCATGGCGTCTCCCCCGCGACCAGCGGCGCGCCGGTCGGCAGCCCCGCGGTGGGTTTGTGGCTGTGGCCCGTAGGCTTCGATCACTTTTTCGTCTCTCTGCACGTCATAGGGCGAGCCCTCGGCGATCTGCTTGCCGTAATCGAGCACGGTCACGCGGTCGCACAGGCCCATCACCAGCTTCACGTCGTGCTCGATCAGCAGGATGGTGCGGCCGTCCTTGCGGATCTGGTCGATCAGCTCGCGCAGCACCACCTTCTCGGTGGAGTTCATGCCGGCCGCGGGTTCGTCCAGCGCGATCAGCTGCGGGTCGGTGGCGAGTGCGCGGGCGATCTCGAGCCGGCGCTGGTCGCCGTACGAGAGCGTGCGCGCCTTGTATTCGGCGAGCCGGCCGATGCCGACGTAATCGAGCAGTTCCCGTGCGCGCTTCGTGATCGCCGCTTCTTCGGTGACGAACTTCCCGGTGCGGAACATGGCGCCGAGCAAGCCGGACTGGGTGCGCACGTGCCGGCCCACCATCACGTTCTCGAGCGCGGTCATGTCGGCGAACAGCCGGATGTTCTGGAACGTGCGGGCGATGCCCGCTTTCGCGACTTCGTGCACCGCCGTGGGCTTGTAAGGCTGCCCCGCCAGCTCGAAGGTGCCGCTGTCGGGCGTGTACAGCCCGGTGATCACGTTGAAGAAGGTGGTCTTGCCGGCGCCGTTGGGGCCGATCAGGCCATAGACCTGCCCGCGCTCGATGGTGAGGCCCACGTCCGAGAGGGCCTGCAGCCCGCCGAAGCGCTTGGAGATTCCGGCGACGCGGAGAACGATGTCGGTCAACTTGTTCTCCTTACTTGGCAGCCGGCTGCAGGGCCTTGCCGTGCTCGCGCGTCGGCCACAGGCCGCGCGGGCGCAGCAGCATGATGATGATCATGGCCAGCGCGATCAGCAGCTGGCGCAGGATGGAGGCGTCGAGGCGCCCGCCGGTGAGCGCCTGCAGGTCCATCACGCCGGACACCCAGCGCAGCACCTCGGGCAGCGCCGACAGCAGCACCGCGCCCAGGATCACGCCCGGCAGGTGGCCGATGCCGCCCAGTACCACCATGGCGACGATCATCACCGACTCCATCAGGCTGAACGACTCCGGCGAGACGAAGCCCGGAAGGCCGCGAACATCGTGCCCGACACGCCGCCGAAAGTGGCGCCCATGCCGAAGGCCAGCAGCTTCATGTTGCGGGTGTTGATGCCCATCGCCTTGGCGGCGATCTCGTCCTCGCGGATGGCCATCCGTGCGCGGCCGGTGCGCGAGACTTCGAGGCGGTGGCAGATGATCACGCTCAGCACGACCAGCGCGAGGAACAGGTAGTAGTAGAGCGTCACCGAGTTGATGGTGTACGTCTCGGTGATGTCCAGCGGCCGCCCGAGGTTCAGGCCGGGGATGCCCAGCGACTCGAACTTGAACAGCGTGATCGAGTCGATCTGGCTCAATCCCTTGGGACCGTTCGTGATGTTGATCGGGTGGTCGAGGTTGTTCAGGAACACGCGGATGATTTCGCCGAATCCGAGCGTGACGATCGCGAGGTAGTCGCCGCGCAGCTTCAGCGTCGGCGCGCCCAGCAGGATGCCGAACACGCCCGCCACGGCGGCCCCGAGTGGAATCACGAGCCAGATGGACGTGTGCAGGCCGTTGGGGAACATCGCGGCGAACCACGGGAAGGCTTCCGACAGGTGCGGCGACGCCATCAGCCCGTACAGGTAGGCGCCGATGGCGAAGAAGGCGACGAAGCCCAGTCGAGCAGGCCGGCATAGCCCACCACGATGTTCAGGCCCAGCGCCAGCAGCACGTACAGCAGCGCGGTGTCGGCGATGCGCACCCAGAAGTTGCCGGCCGACTGCAGCAGCAGCGGCAGGATGCACAGCGCCAGCGCGCCGCACCCAGACGACGGTCTTGTTCTGCTTGTTGATGATCATGGTCGGCTCCTTATGCGCGGTCGGCGACGCGCTCGCCGAGCAGGCCGGAGGGCCGCAGGGTCAGGATGATGATCAGCACGATGAAGGCGAAGATATCGGAGTAGTGGCTGCCCAGCACGCCGCCGGTGGCGATGCCGATGTAGCCGGAGCCGATCGCCTCGATCAACCCGAGCAGGATGCCGCCGAGCACCGCGCCGCCCAGGTTGCCGATGCCGCCGAACACCGCCGCCGTGAAGGCCTTGAGCCCGGGCAGGAAGCCCATGGTGTGCTGCACCGTGCCGTAGTTCGACGCGTACATGATGCCGGCGATGGTGGCGAGCACCGCGCCGATGATGAAGGTGGCCGAGATCACCATGTCGGGCTTGACCCCCATCAGGGCGGCCACGCGCGGATTCTCCGAAGTGGCGCGCATGGCGCGCCCGAGCCGCGTGTAGTTCACCGGTACATCAGCACCGCGAGCGACACCGCGGTGACGCCCAGATCATGATCTGCGTGCTGGTGATCACCGCGCCGCCGATCTCGAAGGGCTTGGGCGGCAACAGCGTGGGATACGGCTTGTAGTTCGGCTTGAAGATGATCATCGCCAGCGTCTGCAGCAGGATCGACATCCCGATGGCGGTGATCAGCGGCGCCAGCTTGGGGCTGTTGCGCAGCGGCCGGTAGGCGACCTTCTCGATCGTGAAGTTGAGCGCCGCCGCGACGATGCTCGAGATGACCAGCGCGAACAGCAGCAGCAGCCAGCCGGGGATGCCCGGCATCGCTTCCTGCACCGTCGTGATGATCGCCCAGCTGGTGAGCGCGCCCACCATCAGCACCTCGCCGTGGGCGAAGTTGATCAGGTTGATGATGCCGTACACCATGGTGTAGCCCAGGGCCACCAGCGCGTACATGCTGCCGAGGACCAGACCGTTGATGATCTGCTGCAGCAGGATTTCCATAGAGGTTCTCTCCGTTTCTTTGGCTCGGCCAGCGGCATGGTTGCCCGGCCCGCTTCTCCCAGACGCGTCCCGCCTTCGTGAGGCGCTGGCGTCATCTAGCAAAAAACCCGCCAGGCAGGGCCCCGGGCGGGTTGTCGGGCGGGATTGTAAACGGCGCCATCGGGCGCGAACGGCCGCCCCCGCCTAGGGCTTTCACCGTGTCGCCAAGGTGCTCAACCCGTCTTGCGATTGAGCGCCCGCAGCTCGCGCAGCTTGTCGGCGATGCGGATTTCCGTGCCGCGTTCGACCGGCCGGTAGAACTCCTTCGGCGCCATGCCTTCGGGGAAGTAGGTCTCCCCGGCCGCGAAGCCGCCCTCCTCGTCGTGCGCATACCGATAGTCCTTGCCGTAGCCGAGGTCCTTCATCAGGCGGGTGGGCGCGTTGCGCAGGTGCAGCGGCACCGGGCGGGTGCCGTCCTTGCGCACCAGCGCGCGGGCCTCGTTGTAGGCCTTGTACACCGCGTTCGACTTGGGCGCTATTGCCAGATACACGAGGCACTGCGCCGGGCGAGTTCGCCCTCGGGGCTTCCGAGCCGTTCGTACACCTCGGACGCATCCAGCGCCATGCGGATGGCGCGCGGGTCGGCCAGGCCGACGTCCTCGATGGCCATCCGGACCATGCGGCGGGCGATGTAGCGCGGATCGACGCCGCCATCGAGCATGCGCACCAGCCAGTACAGCGTGGCGTCGGGGTCTGAGCCGCGCATCGACTTGTGCAGCGCGCTGATGGTGTCGTAGAACTGCTCGCCGCCCTTGTCGTAGCGGCGCATGCGCTCGCCGAGCACCTTGAGCAGCCATTCGTCGGTGACTTGCTCGCGCTTCTCGCGCGTGGCGGCGACGGCCAACGTCTCCAGCGTGTTGAGCAGGCGGCGGGCGTCGCCGTCGGCATAGGAGACCAGCCGGTCGAGCGCCGCGGGTTCGATGGCGGGCACGGCATCGATGGCCTGCGCGCGCTGCACGATCTGCTGCAGGTCGGCCTCGCCGAGCGGCTGCAGCACGTAGACCGCGGCGCGCGACAACAGCGCCGAGTTCACCTCGAACGACGGGTTCTCGGTGGTGGCGCCGATGAAGGTGAAGAGACCCGACTCCACGTGCGGCAGGAAGGCGTCCTGCTGGCTCTTGTTGAAGCGGTGCACCTCGTCGACGAAGACGATCGTGCGGCGCCCGTGCGCCTGCGCGATCTGCGCCTGCTCCACGGCCTCGCGGATGTCCTTCACGCCGCCCAGACCGCGCTGATGGTGATGAACTGCGCGTCGAAGGCGTCGGCCATCAGCCGCGCGATGGTGGTCTTGCCCGTGCCGGGCGGCCCCCAGAGGATGCAGCTATGCGGCTGCCCGGATTCGAAGGCGATGCGCAGGGCCATGCCCTCGCCGAGCAGGTGCTGCTGCCCGATCACCTCGCCGAGCGTGCGCGGCCGCAGGCGCTCCGCCGGGGGGGCGTGGGCGGGAGGTGCTGTGCTCATGCAACGAGTTTATAGTCCGGCCACCATGGATGCGGCCTTGTGGTCCACCTTCTCCGCCCTGCTCGGCGCCATCGTTGGCGGCGGCATCAGCTTCCTGCTCCATCGGCAGCAGTTCCGCAACCAGCTGCGCTTGCTGCGGGAGCAGCACAAGGTCGAATTCATGGCCGAGGAAACGGCCCGCCACTTCCTCGAGCACAAGAGCTTCACCGACCGCTCGTTCGAAGCGCTGCGCAATGCGCTCGGCGGCTTCACCGACGACGAACTGCGCAAGATCCTGGTGCGGGCCGGCGCGATCCGCACCTACCGCGCCGATGGATCGGAATGGTGGCGGCTGCTGTCGCGGATGGACGAATTCATCGAGCGCAAGGAGCAGGAGCGCGCCGCCGCGCCCTGAGCGTCAGGGCGCCGGACGACGTCCGTGCCCTTCGGCGGCGTGAAGCGGAACGCGTCGGCGCTCACGCCGGCATTGACCTGCATGCCCGAGAACGTGAGCAGCGAACGCTGGCCGAAGCTGTCCTGCACTTCCAGCGCGGCCAGTTGGTCGCCGCGGAAGCCCACCTTCATTCCGGTCAACTGGCCTTCCTTGGCCTTGGGGGTCGCCTGGACCCACTGCAGCCCATTGCTGTCGGGAAGGGCCTGCAGCGTGAAGTCGCGCTGCAGCGTCTGCAGGTCGGGCGAAGCCGCGACCAATGCCGCCGGCGTCTGGGCCAGCACCTTGGCCTGCTTGCGCGAGGTGACCTGGTTCAGGTCGACGTCGTGCATCCACAGCGTCTGGCCGTCGGCCACGATGGTCTGCTGGAACGGCTTGGCGTAGACGAAGCGGAATTTGTTCGGGCGCTCGAACTCGAAGGTGCCGGAGGACGTCTTGGTGCGCGGGGCCTCTCCGTTGCGCGACGGCGCCGTCACCACCTGCGTGAAGTCGGCGCGGCCGCTCTTGGCGGTGCGGATGAAATTCTCCGTGCTCTCGAGCGGGCCTGCGTACGCCGCGAGCCCCACCGGGGACAGGACGGCGGCGGCAATGGTTTTCTTCATGAGGTTCTCCCAACGGTCATTGTCCGTTGGGTGGCGTTCGGCCGCTGAAGTTCGTAACCGTTCGTGTTATTCGCCGCGGCCGGGCACCGTGATCTCGCGCTGGCCCCGCGCATTCATCGCGCTGACCAGGCCGGCCTTCTCCATCGCTTCCAGCAGGTTGGCCGCCTTGTTGTAGCCGATGGAGAGGTGCCGCTGCACCAGCGAGATGCTCGCCTTCTGGTTCTTGAGCACCACTTCGACCGCGCGGTCGTACATCGGGTCGCCCTCGCCACCGCCTTCGCCGGCCACGCCGCCGACGCCGTCCTCACCGTCGACCGTGCCGCCTTCCAGCACGCCCTCGATGTAGTTCGGCTCGCCCTGCTGCTTCAGGTAGGCCACCACGCGGTGCACTTCCTCGTCGCTGACGAAGGCGCCGTGCACGCGCACCGGCAGGCCGCTGCCGCTGGCCATGTACAGCATGTCGCCCATGCCGAGCAGCGCCTCGGCGCCCATCTGGTCGAGGATGGTGCGGCTGTCGATCTTGCTGGAAACCCGGAACGCGATGCGCGTCGGGATGTTGGCCTTGATCAGGCCGGTGATCACGTCGACGCTCGGACGCTGCGTGGCAAGCACCCGGTGGATGCCGGCCGCGCGCGCCTTCTGCGCCAGCCGCGCGATCAGCTCCTCGATCTTCTTGCCGACCACCATCATCAGGTCGGCGAGTTCGTCGATCACCACCACGATGTAGGGCAGGCGCTCCAGCGGTTCCGGGCTGTCCGGCGTCAGGCTGAAGGGGTTGTAGATGAACTGTTCCCCGGCGTTGGCTTCGTCGATCTTGTGGTTGTAGCCGGCCGGGTTGCGCACGCCCAGCTTCGACATCAGCTTGTAGCGCCGCTCCATCTCGGCCACGCACCAGTTCAGCCCGTTGGCGGCCTGCTTCATGTCGGTGACCACCGGCGCCAGCAGGTGCGGGATGCCTTCGTAGACCGACATCTCCAGCATCTTCGGGTCGATCATCAGCAGGCGCACGTCGCGCGCTTCGGCCTTGTAAAGCAGGCTGAGGATCATCGCGTTGATGCCGACCGACTTGCCCGAACCCGTGGTGCCGGCCACCAGCACGTGCGGCATCTTCGACAGGTCGGCCACCACCGGCGCGCCGCCGATGTCCTTGCCGAGGCCGATGGTCAGCTGCGACTTGGCCTCGTGGTAGACCTGCGAGCCGAGGATCTCCGACAGCTTGATCGACTGCCGCTTGGCGTTGGGGAGTTCCAGCGCCATGAAGTTCTTGCCGGGAATCGTTTCGATGACGCGGATCGACACGAGCGAGAGCGAACGCGCGAGGTCCTTCGCCGTTTGACGATCTGCGAGCCCTTCACGCCCGTGGCGGGCTCGATCTCGTAGCGCGTGATCACCGGGCCCGGCGCGGCGGCAACCACGCGCACCTCGACGCCGAAGTCCTTGAGCTTCTTCTCGATCAGCCGCGAGGTCATCTCCAGCGTCTCGGACGACACCGTCTCCTGCCGTCCGGCGGCGCCATCGAGCAGGTCGACCTGCGGCAGCTTGCTGTCCGGCATTTCGGTGAAGAGCGGCTTCTGGCGCTCCTTGGCCACGCGTTCGCTGCGCGGCGCCGGCGATGCGACGGGTTCGATCAGCACCGGCACCGGGTGGTGCTCCTCGATCTCCGTGCGCTCTTCGAGCACGATCTCCTCGCGCTCGCGGGCCGCGCGCTGCCCCGGGGCCGGGTCTTGCGCGATCTCGCGCTTCTCGCGGCGCGATGCGATGAAGCCGTCGATGGCGGCGCCGAGGCGCTCCGCCACGTGGCTCCGGAAAAGCGGAACACCAGCGCCGCGCCCACCACCAGCAGCGCGACGAACACCAGGCCCGAGCCGGTGAACCCGAGCCACTTCATGGCGAGCGGCCCCACCAGGTAGCCGAGCGCGCCACCGGCGTGGTCCGGCAGGGTGGCTTCGAGGCGGTAGAGGCGCGACCACTCCAGCCCGGCGCTGGCGGCGAGCAGCACGGCGAGGCCGATCCAGAACGCCGTGCGGCCATGCAGCCAGCGGGCGGCGCCGCTCGCGGAAGCGGGCTCGCCGGCGCGCATCCAGCCGGCCAGCGACGCGAGCCAGGCCCGCAGGCCGGCGGCCAGGCACCACCAGGTCGAATAGCCAAGCAGGAAGTAGCTGCCGTCGGCCGGGAGCGCGCCGAGGCGGCCCGCCCAGTTGCGGATCGCGCCGCCGTCACCGGAAGTGGAAAACGCGGCGTCGGCGGCGGAATAACTGAGGAGCGCCAGCAGCCACAGGACCCGGGCGACGGCGCCGAGCACCAGCAGGGTTTCGTGCGCGAAGCGGGCCAGGCCGGGACGGGGCGACGCACCGGCCGGTGCGTGGTCCGTGAGGGTGTTCAGGGAGTACGTCATGGGGCAACGCAGAGCTTAGCGCGCCATGCAGCCGTCGTCCCCGCGCAGCCGGGGACCCGGGCATTCTGTTGTTTTGGAACCCCGCGGGGCTTCAACCCAGCGTCGTCAGCCGGTCCTTGACCAGCATCGAGCCGTCTTCGCGCGTTTCGATGAAGCCGCGGTCTTCCGGGTCCTTCATGACCCGGCTGACCATTTCGCGCGACGCGCCGACCATCTTGGCGATGTCCTGGCGCGAGATGCGCTCGCGGATCGTCATGAGGCCTTCGCGATCGGGCTGCGCGAACTCGAGCAGCGCGCGCGCGACGCGACCGTACACGTCCATCAGGGCCAGCGACTCGATCTTGCGGTCGGCCTGGCGCAGGCGCTGCACCAGCCCCTTCATGATCGCGTACGACATCGAGCTGTTTTCCGGCAGGCAGCGCGCGAACTCGGCGCGGCCCAGCGTCAGCATGTCGGTCTGCACTTCCGCGCGGCAGGTGGCCGAATGCGGCTCGTTGTCGATCAGGCTCATCTCGCCGATGTAGTCGCCGGGGTTCAGCGTGGCGAGGATCACTTCGCGACCGCGCTTGTCGGAGGTGACCACACGCACGCGGCCGGTGAGGATGATGAACAGCGTGTTCGACTTCTCGCCCTGCTCCACGATCGTCTCACCGCGCTTGAAGCGCCGTTTGATGACCGCGTCCGCGACCGCTTCCGCCTGGGTGGACGTCAGCAGGGCAAACAGGGGCACCCGGCGAATCAGCTCCGGGTTCGACAGCATCGACATGTTCTAAATCCCTCCTGCAAGGCAGCCGATCATCGGTTCTTACAATCGTTCGTATTGAGATCGACAAGCATCCGCGATGCCCGCAGGGTGGATACTTCTCGACTCGGCCCAAAATGTACACTGACCTGTGGTGTTTCCCACACAGGTTTACACCCATGAACACGAAGCACGCCAAAGTCCTCATCCTCGGTTCCGGCCCCGCGGGCTACACCGCCGCCGTCTACGCGGCGCGCGCCAACCTCGATCCGGTGCTGGTCACGGGCATCGCGCAGGGCGGCCAGCTGATGACGACCACCGAGGTCGACAACTGGCCGGCCGACGTGCACGGCGTGCAGGGCCCCGAGCTGATGCAGCGCTTCCCGGAGCACGCCGAACGCTTCAAGACCGAGATCATTTTCGACCACATCAACAAGGTCGACTTCAGCCGGCGGCCTTTCACGCTGACCGGCGACAGCGCCACGTACACCTGCGACGCGCTGATCATCGCCACCGGCGCATCGGCCAAGTACCGGGCATCCCGTCGGAGCAGGAGTTCATGGGCAAGGGCGTCAGCGCCTGCGCGACGTGCGACGGCTTCTTCTACCGCGAGCAGGTGACGGCCGTGGTCGGCGGCGGCAACACCGCGGTCGAAGAGGCGCTGTACCTGACCAACATCGCCAGCAAGGTCTACCTGATCCACCGCCGCGACAAGTTCCGCGCCGAGCCGATCCTGGTCGACAAGGTCATGGAGAAGGTCAAGGAAGGCAAGATCGAGCTGAAGCTGTTCAAGGAAGTCGACTCGGTGCTGGGCGACGCCACCGGCGTGACCGGCGTGCGGCTGAAGGACACCAAGACCGGCGAGACCGAGGACGTGAAGACGCAGGGCTTCTTCGTCGCGATCGGCCACCACCCCAACACCGACATCTTCGGGGCCAGCTGGAGATGAAGGACGGCTACATCGTCACGAAGTCGGGCCTGCAGGGCATGGCGACCATGACCAGCGTGCCCGGCGTTTTCGCCGCCGGCGACGTGCAGGACCACATCTACCGGCAGGCGATCACCAGCGCCGGCACGGGTTGCATGGCGGCGCTGGACGCCCAGCGCTTCCTCGAGCAGGCCGAGTAAGGCGCCCTCCCCGCGCAGGCGGGGACCCGTGGAGGACGCGGAAGCGGCCCCGGCGTGTTCGGCATATAATCGCAGGCTCGGCTGGGTGCACCGGGAAGGTGTGCGCCAGCCACATGGGTTACCGCCACCCTTTCTGGCGAGGTGAGGCGCTCGGGACACCGACCGCCGTTTCAAAGTATCGGAGTAGTGCTGATGGCACGCGTCTGCGAAGTGACGGGCAAGGGCCCGATGGTGGGGAACAACGTCTCCCACGCCAACAACAAGACCAAGCGCCGGTTCCTGCCGAACCTGCAACACCGCCGTTTCTGGGTCGAGACCGAAAACCGCTGGGTGCGCCTGCGTGTTTCCAGCGCCGCGCTGCGGCTGATCGACAAGAATGGCATCGATGCCGTGCTGGCGGACATGCGCGCCCGCGGCCGGCTTAAGGAGAACCGAGATGGCAAGCAAAGGCGGACGCGAAAAGATCAAGCTGGAGTCCACTGCGGGCACCGGCCATTTCTACACGACGAGCAAGAACAAGAAGACGATGCCCGAGAAGATGTCGATCATGAAGTTCGACCCGAAGGCGCGCAAGCACGTCGAGTACAAAGAAACCAAGTTGAAGTGATGTCGGTGCCGAAGGCGCCACGTCACTTCATCCAGTAGAAGCCCCGCACCGCGGGGCTTTTTTGCGTTCAGAATCTGCGCCCATGCGCACCTTCGCCGCCCTCCTCCTCGCCACCGCCGCCTTCACCGCCCACGCCCTCGACCTGCAGGGCCACCGCGGCGCGCGGGCCGTGCTGCCCGAAAACACGCTCCCCGCTTTCCAGTTCGCGCTGGAAACCGGCGTCACCACGCTGGAGCTCGACATCGCGATCACGAAGGACCGCGTGCTGGTGGTGTCGCACGACTCCGTGCTGAACCCGGACATCACCCGCGGGCCGGACGGCAAGTTCCTCGACGCCAAGGGTCCCGCCATCGTCACCATGACGGCCGCGGAAGTGGCCGGCTACGACGTCGGCCGCATCAAGCCCGGAACCACTTACGCGCAGCAGTTCGCGCAGCAGAAGCCGGTCGACGGCACGCGCATCCCGACCTTCGCGCAGCTGGCCGACCTGGTGAAGAAGCACGGCAACGACCAGGTGCGCTTCGCCATCGAGACCAAGCTCACCCCGATGCGGCCCGAGGAAACCGTCGCCCCCGAGGAGTTCGCGCGGCTCGTGGTCGCCGCGATCCGCCAGCACGGCCTGAAGGCCGCGCTTCGGTGCTGTCGTTCGACTGGCGCACCCTGCAGGTGATCCAGCGCGAGGCGCCGGGCATCCCCACCGTCTACCTCACCATCCAGACCGGCAATTCCAACAACGTCCAGCCCGGCTCCCCCGGACGGCAGGTTTCGACATCCGCAACCATGGCGGATCGGTGCCCCGCATGATCAAGGCGGCCGGCGGCGACACCGGTCATCGCACCACGCTGCACTGACGGCGGACGTCGTCAAGGAGGCGCAGGCGCTCGGGCTGAAGGTGCTGGCGTGGACGGTCAACGACGCGGCGCTGATGAACCGCCTGATGGACATGGGAGTCGACGGCATCGTCACCGACCGACCCGACCTGCTGCGCGCCGAGATGGAAAAGCGCGGCCTGAAGCTGCCGCCCAAGTAAAAAGGCCCGCCGAAGCGGGCCTTTTCATGGCGCGTCAGTGCCGGTTCTTGTTGTTCGGGTGGCTGTCGCGGCTGTTGCGCACGCCATCGCCGTCGCGGTCGTTGTCGCGGTTGTCGCGGATGCCGTCATGGTCCCGGTCGCTGCGGCGGCGGTTGTTGTCCCAGCGGCCATTGTTGTCCCAGCGGCGGTCGTTGCCGTAGTAGGCGTACGGGCCGCGATCGGGCTCGCGGTAGCTGTAGCGGTTGCCGTCGAAGGTCAGGCCCATCAGCGTCTGGTCTTCGCTCTGCCGCACGGCCGGCACATTGCCGTTCTGCCGGATGCAGGCGCCGGTGGCATCGGGCAGGCCGCCCGGGCAATAGCGCGATTGCGCGAAGGCGCCGCCGGCGCCGGCCGGGCCGCCGCGGCAGCCGGGGAAAGGATGATCTTGTTCATGGAGTTCTCCTAGGGCGGGAAGCCCGCATGCCTTATTGAACGCCCTGCGCGTGTCGCCGTCATGTAGCGCGCGTAGCCAATCCGTGTGGGACGGTGACCGTCCGCTACGACAGCAAAAAGGCCCGCCGAAGCGGGCCTTTTTGCAGGAGAAGCGGTGGCTCAGGCGTGGGCCGAGCGCAGCTTGAAGGAGAACTGGCGCAGCGCCTCGACGCCGCTTTCCTCGGCGCGGCGGCACCAGGACTGCAGCTCGACCGCGAGCTGCTCGCGCGAATGGTTGGTGTTGAGCCAGAGCTGGCGCAGCTCTTCGCGCATGGTCACCATCTTGTCCAGCGCCGGGTGCGAAGCCCGCACTGGGCCAGTTGCGGACGCACCGCCGCCGGCACCTTCTCGTCGTCGCGGTGCAGCCAGCGCTTGGCCGCCTTGAGCGTGGCCAAGTCGTGGCCGCGCGTCGTGAGCACGTCGAGTTCGGCGTGCCAGGCCCGGCGCATTTCGCGGGCGTAGCCGGCCATCACCTCGTAGCGGTTGGCGATCAGCGCTTCCAGCGTCTTCTCGTCGGCCACCGGGCGCACGGAGCCCGGCGCGCAGCTTCGGCGGCACCTTCTTGACGGTGGCCCAGCCGACCTTGCGCATCAGGCTGATGTAGACCCAGCCGATGTCGAACTCGTACGGCTTGACCGAGAACTTGGCGGCCGTCGGGTACGTGTGGTGGTTGTTGTGCAGCTCTTCGCCGCCGATGATGATGCCCCACGGCGACACGTTGGTGCTGGCGTCCGCGGCCTCGAAGTTGCGGTAGCCCCAGTAGTGGCCGATGCCGTTGATGATGCCGGCGGCGGTGATCGGGATCCACAGCATCTGCACGGCCCAGACGGCCGGCCGATCGCGCCGAACAACGCCAGGTTGATGATGAGCATGAGGCCCACGCCCTGCCAGCTGTAGCGGGTGTACAGGTTGCGCTCGATCCAGTCGTTGGGCGTGCCGTGGCCGAACTTGGCCATGGTCTCCGGCACCTTGGCCTCGGCGCGGTACAGCTCGGCGCCGCGCCACAGCACGGTTTCGATGCCGCGCGTCTGCGGGCTGTGCGGATCCTCTTCGGTTTCGCACTTGGCGTGGTGCTTGCGGTGGATGGCCACCCATTCCTTGGTGACCATGCCCGTGCCCAGCCACAGCCAGAGGCGGAAGAAGTGGGACGGGACCGCGTGCAGGTCGAGCGCCCGGTGGGCCCGGCTGCGGTGCAGGAAGATCGTGACCGCGGCGATGGTGATGTGGGTGGTCACCAACGTGTACAGCACGACCTGCCACCAGGACAGGTTCCAGAGACCGTTGGCGAGCCAGTCGATCGCCGCGTTGAGGACGGCCCAGTCGGGGAGCATCATGGAGATGGAGTCTCTTTCTCTTCAGTGTGCAGGCAGGAGTGCTGCATGCGGGGTAGGACCCATTTTAGGCGTAGGGGTTCAGTCCTACACGCCCTATCTGCCGGACGGCGCTTCAGGAATGGACTTTTTCCCATGCTGCGGCAAAGAAGCCGTCGGTGGCGTGCCGGTGGGGCCAGAGGCGCAGGAAAACGCCGTCGGCACTGCAGAGGCTGGCCGCGTCCGGGACCTTGGCCTGGTCCAGCAGGTCCCGCACCGGCAGCGGGCGGAAGCCCTTGTGGGCAGCGCTGAACGCCTCGGCAATGTCCTCGTTTTCGGCGCGCAGCAGGCTGCAGGTGGCATAAACCAGCCGCCCGCCCGTCTTCAGCAGTCGCGCCGCGCTCTCCAGGATGGCAGTCTGCGTCGCGGCAAGCTCGGCCACGCCTTCCGGCGACTGCCGCCATTTCAGCTGCGGATTGCGCCGCAGCGTGCCCAGCCCGGAACACGGTGCATCGACGATGACGCGGTCGATCTTGCCGGCCAGCCGCTTCACGCGCTCGTCGCGCTCGTGGGCGATGGCCGCCGGATGCACGTTCGACAGCTTGCTGCGCGCCAGCCGCGGCTTCAGGTTGTCGAGCCGGTGGGCCGAGGTGTCGAAGGCGTACAGCCGCCCCGTGTTGCGCATGGCGGCGCCGAGCGCCAGAGTCTTGCCGCCGGCGCCGGCGCAGAAATCCACCACCATCTGGCCGCGGCGGGCGTCGGTCAGCAAGGCCAGCAGTTGCGATCCTTCGTCCTGGACCTCGATGGCGCCACGCTCGAACACCTCCACCTTCGCCAGGTTCGGCTTGCCTTCGACGCGCAGGCCCCGGGCGAGAACGGCGTGGGCGATGACGCGATGCCGGCGGCCTTCAGTTCCTTCTGCACGTCGTCGCGCTTGTCGGTCAGCGCGTTCACCCGCAGGTCCAGCGGCGCCGGCGCGTCCGGCTTTTCCACCAGCGGCCAGAATTCGTCGCCGAGCTGCTCCTGCAGCAGCGGCGCCAGCCAGTCGGGCAGGTTGTGGCGATGCCGGTCCAACAGTTCCGAAGGCGGCACGGCATCGCACTGCGCCAGCCACGCCTGTTCCTGCGGTGTCAGCGCCGCCATCAGGAACTCGCGCGGCGCCGCGAAGGCGAGGATCGCCAGCCGGCGCTCGCGCGGTCCGCTGCCGGAGCGCGCCAGGTGTTCGTACAGGAGCTTGCGGCGCAGCACGCCGTAGGCGGTCTCGGCCGTGGTGGCGCGCTCGCGGGGGCCGAGGGCGCGGTTCTCGCGGAAGAAGCGGGCGACGACGGCGTCGGCCGGATGGTCGGGTTTCAGGACCTGCGCGACGAGTTCGGCGCAGGTGTCCAGCAAGGGTTTGGGGTGCATGCCCCGATTGTCAGGCCGGGTGGATCGCGCCGCCCGCCTGCCGCTGGACGTCGGCTTCGCGCACCAGTTCGACCGGCAGCACCCGCACCGGACCGGGCAGCTCCAGCGACTGCTGCAAATGGGCGACGTGGCCCTCGACGTCTCCTGCGTCCAGTCCCCGGAAGCGCACGAACAGCAGGTAGGCGCGCCGGCCGGGGAACTCGCGCAGGTGCTTGCGCAGCAGCCAGGCGCGGGCGAGCGGGGCGCAAGCTTCCGTGTCGCGCCGGAGGTCGTCGAGCTCGAAGGCGCCGAGGTCGTGCGGCCCCACGTTCGCAAGCCAGGGGCGGCGTGGTCAGCTCCTCCCAGGCCCGCGCTTCGGCGGCCTCGGCGGCGCGCGCTCGCTCGCGCCAGGCCTTGAGCAACTGGGCGTCGTGGGCGGGGTCTGCCTCCAGTTGCGCCACCACGCGGCGCGCCGACCACCAGCGATGCGCCGGGCTTTCCCGGTGCAGGCGCTCGAAGACCGCCAGCCAGCCTTCGAAGGGCTGCGCCGGCGTGACCTCGGCCAGCCCGCGAAGCGCGGATGCATGGGTCGCCGAGGACGCGAGCGCCTGCTCGTAGTGGTCGCGCACGTCCGCCCCCGGCTCCGTGGCGGCGCCGCAGGTCGGCCAGCTCGGTCCATTCCGCCGCGTCCTTGTGGCCGCGCGCGGCCAGTTCGTCCACCCGGGCCCGCAGGCGCTGCAGGAAGGCGTGGTGGCGCTTCCGTGCGCTCGCGTTCTCGCCGCACCATTGGCGATCGGCGCGTGCGATCCACGCGTCCGCCTTCGGGCCGAGCCAGTCGATCGCGGTGCGGCGCGACCAGGCGGGGAAGCGTTGCGGCCGCTTCGAGCGATTCGAGCCGGTCGCGCAGGCCGGGATGGGTGTCGTCGAGGCCGCTCGGCTGCCGCAGCGCATCGCGCAGGGCAGCGGCGGCGAAGTCGGCGGGCGGGGCCAGCGCGAGTTGCGCGCGCATGCCGCGGAACGGCCCCACCGGCAGCGGCTCGTGCGCGGCCTGCGCCCAATGCTGCCGCCAGAAGTGCGCGGCCAGCCACTGCGACTTGACGGCGATCTCGACCAGCGCGGCGCCCGCCACGTCGGCCCCGAGCAGCCTGCCGGCGATCCGGTCGGCTTCGTATTCGTCCTGCCGCGCCAGCGCGAAGGTCCGGGCCACGAACCGCGGGAAATACCAATCCAGGAAGGCGCGCGTGATGCGGGCGGCCACGCCATCGTCGTCCAGCTCCCGGTGCAGCCGCGTCCAGCTCACGCGCGTGCGGTAGATCCAGGCGGCGAAGCGGCCGTGCTCGCCGCGCAGGTGGCCGTACTCGTGCGCCAGCACGGCCAGCAGGCGCTGGCGGTCCACGGCCATCAACAGCGGCAGCCCCACGCCCAAGTCGTTGCGGGCGCCGCCGAACAGGCCCCAGCGCGGCCGTTGTGCAATGCAGGCGTTCAGGTCGGATTGCAGGTAGATGCCGTCGAGCGGCGGCCCCTTGACCTTGCGGCGGATGCGCTCGATCGCATCGAAAAGTTCCTGCGCGTCGCCGCGCGCGAGCCGCAGGCCTTCGGGCGGCTCCAGCCGGCACCACAGCGCCCGCAGGCTGGTCCACAACAGGCCCGGGGCCGTGATGCCGACCCCCGTACCACCCGCGAAAGCCGCTGCGCGCGCTGGACGCGGCCAGCCAGCCACGGCGGCCAGCGACAGCACGAAGCAGCCCAGCACCCAGCCATAGCCGAGCGCCGCGAACAGCGCCACGCTGCGCCGGTAACGGCCACTGTTTTCCGCGCTCGCCTGCTCCGACAGGCGCACCAGATGAACGAAATCTGCCTTGTCCAACCCCACCTCCGGGGCGGCATCTTAGCCAGTCGCGTGCAGCAGCCTCGCGATGGCGCGCGGATAGATCAGGTGCTCCTGCGTCAGCACGCGCGCGGCGAGCGCGTCGGCCGTGTCGCCGGGAAGGATCGGCACGACCGCCTGCTCGAGGATCGGGCCGACGTCGAGTTCGGTGGTCACCTGGTGCACGGTCGCGCCGCCGAAGCGGCAGCCGGCGTCGATGGCCCGCTGGTGCGTGTGCAAGCCGGGGAACGCCGGCAGCAGCGAAGGATGGATGTTCAGCAGGCGCCGCTGGTAGCGCTCGACGAAGCCGGGCGTGAGGATGCGCATGAAGCCCGCGAGCACGACGAGCGCCGGGGCGTGCGCATCGATCGTCTCCGCCAGCGCGGCATCGAAAGCCTCGCGGCTGGGGAAGGCCTTGTGGTCCACCACGGCGGTCGCGATCCCCTGCTCGCGCGCGAACACCAGCCCGCCGGCGCCGGCGCGGTTGCTCACCACGGCGGCCACGCGCGCGCCGAGGCGCTCGCCCCAATGGCCGCGCTGGGCCTCGCGCACAATGGCGGCCATGTTCGAGCCGCCGCCCGAGATCAGGATCACGATGTTCTTCATGTCGGGCGCGATTATCCCTTTCGCATGAACCCCCTCTCCCCTGTAGAAGCCCGCGTGCTCGGCACGCTGATGGAAAAGGCACGCACCGTGCCCGACACCTACCCGCTGTCGCTCAACGCCGTGGTGGCCGGCTGCAACCAGAAAAGCAGCCGCGACCCGATCACGAACCTCAGCGAATCCGAGGTGCAGGAAGCGCTGGACGGCCTCAAGCGCCGCTCGCTCGCCTTTGCCTCCAGCGGCAGCCGCGTCGCGCGCTGGGAGCACAACTTCCAGCGCGCGATGGTGGTGCCCGAGCAGTCGGCCGTGCTGCTGGGGCTGCTGATGCTGCGCGGCCCGCAGACCGCGGGCGAACTGCGCATCCACGGCGAACGCTGGTACCGCTTCGCCGACATCTCGTCGGTGGAGGCTTTCCTCGACGAACTCGCCTCGCGCAACGAGGACAAGGGCGGACCGCTGGTGGTGCAACTGCCGCGCGCGCCGGGCGCGCGCGAGCAGCGCTGGGCGCACCTGCTGTGCGGGCCGGTGGACGTCTCGGCTTTCGCCGCCGCTCCGCCTGCCGTCGCGGAAGCCGCGCCCGGCGGCCTCGCGGCACGCGTCACCGCGCTCGAAGCCGAGGTGGCGCAGCTGCGCGCCATGCTCTCGGACCTCGCCTCCCAGCTCGGCATGTCGCCCCCGGACAACCGGAAGCGAACGACCGTGCTTAAACTCGACATCCCTCCGGAGACAGACCATGGATTTGGCATTCACCCCTGAAGAACAGAAGTTCCGGGAAGAGATCCGCGCCTGGGTGCGCGAGAACCTGCCCCAGGACATCGCGCACAAGGTGCACAACGCCCTGCGGCTGTCGCGTGACGACATGCAGCGCTGGGCCAGATCCTCGGCAAGAAGGGCTGGCTGGGCTACGGCTGGCCGCAGCAGTTCGGCGGCCCGGGCTGGACCGCCGTGCAGAAGCACCTGTTCGAGGAAGAGACGGCCCGGCCGGCGCGCCGCGCATCGTGCCCTTCGGCCCGGTGATGGTGGCGCCGGTCATCATGGCCTTCGGCTCGCCCGAGCAGCAGAAGCGCTTCCTCCCGGGCATCGCCAGCGGCGAAGTCTGGTGGAGCCAGGGCTACAGCGAACCGGGTTCGGGCTCCGACCTCGCCTCGCTCAAGACCCGCGCCGAGCGCAAGGGCGACAAGTACATCGTCAACGGCCAGAAGACCTGGACGACGCTGGCGCAGTACGGCGAGTGGATCTTCTGCCTGGTGCGCACCTCCACCGAAGGCAAGCCGCAGACCGGCATCTCCTTCCTGCTGATCGACATGAAGTCGCCCGGCGTGACGGTGCGCCCGATCGTCATGCTCGACGGCGAGCCCGAGGTGAACGAAGTCTTCTTCGACAACGTCGAAGTACCGGCCGAGAACCTGATCGGCGAGGAGAACAAGGGCTGGACGTACGCCAAGCACCTGCTTTCGCACGAGCGCACCAACATCGCCGACGTCAACCGCGCCAAGCGCGAACTGGAACGCCTCAAGCGCATCGCCCGCAGCGAAGGCGTGTACGAGGACCAGCGTTTCCGCGACGAGATCGCCAAGCTGGAAGTGGACGTGGTGGCGCTGGAAATGCTGGTGCTGCGCGTGCTGTCGGCCGAGAAGTCGGGCAAGAACCCGCTCGACATCGCCGGCCTGCTCAAGATCAAGGGCAGCGAGATCCAGCAGCGCTACGCCGAGCTGATGATGCTGGCGGGCGGGCCGTTCTCGCTGCCCTTCATCCGCGAAGCCATGGACGCCGGCTACCGGGGCGAGTACGTGGGCGCCGCCTACCCTGCGCCGCTGGCCGCCAACTTCTTCAACATGCGCAAGACCACCATCTACGGCGGCTCCAACGAAGTCCAGCGGAACATCGTTTCGCAGACGGTGCTGGGCTGACTGCAAGGCTGTCATCCCGGGCTCGACCCGGGATCCATGGTTGCGGGTCGAGCCCGCAATGACAAAAGACTGGAGCAAGCAATGGATTTCAATTTCTCCGACGACCAAGACGCCCTGCGCGATGCCGTGCGCAAGTGGGTGGACCGCAGCTACACGTTCGAGCGCCGCCATGGCGCGGTGAAGGCCGGCGGCTTCGACCGCGCGGCCTATGGCGAGCTGGCCGAACTCGGCCTGGCCGGCCTCTACGTGGCCGAGGAACATGGCGGCATGGGCATGGGCCCGGTCGAGGCCATGGTGGTGATGGAAGAACTGGGCCGCGGCATCGTGCTGGAGCCGCTGTCGCAGACGCTGGTGGTGTCCGGCCTGCTGGGCGCCTACGCGAGCGATGCGGTGCGCGCCGAATGGCTGCCGAAGGTCGCCTCGGGCGAAGCCACGGTGGTGCTGGCGCACCAGAACGCAAGGCGCGCTACCGGCTCGACGTATGCGAAGCCGAGGCGACGCAGGCGGGCGACGGCTGGAAGCTCTCCGGCGCCAAGAGCCTGGTGCCCGCGGGCGACCAGGCCGACGCCTATGTGGTGCCGGCGCGCGCCGGCGGCAAGATCGCGCTGTTCCCGGTGCAGCGCGAAAGCGCCGGCGTGCAGGCGCGCGGCTACGGCACGCAGGACGGCGGCCGCGCGGCCGAAGTGAACTTCCGCGACGCACCGGCCACGCTGGTGACGCAGGACGGCCTGCCGGCGCTGGAGCATGCGGTCGACATCGGCATCGCCGCGCTGTGCGCCGAAGGCGTGGGCGCGATGGACAAGACCATGCAGCTCACCGCCGAGTACATGAACACCCGCAAGCAGTTCGGCGTGACGCTGTCCACCTTCCAGGCCCTGCGCCATCGCATGGCCGACATGAAGATGCAGCTGGAACTGGCGCGCTCGATGAGCTACTACGCGTCGCTCAAGCTGAATGCCCCCGCCGACGAGCGCCGCCGCGCGATGGCGCGTGCCAAGTACCAGCTGGGCGTGGCCATGCGCTTCGTCGGCCAGAACTCGGTGCAGCTGCACGGCGGCATCGGCGTGACCGACGAGTACATCGGCAGCCACTACTTCAAGCGCCTCACGCAGATGGAGATGACCCGGGGCGACACCCTCCACCACCCGGGCGAAGTGTCCGAGCGCATGCAGGACACCGCCGGCGTCTTCGCCTGATCCGCATGACCAGCCGCCGCCTCTTCCTCTCCCTCTCGCTCGCAGCCGCCACCCCGGCAGCGGGTTGCGCCACCGGTCCGTTCGCGGAAGCGCCGCCGCCGATCGTGTTCGTCCACGGCAACGGCGACAACGCCTCCGTCTGGCAGACGACCATCTGGCGCTTCGAATCCAACGGCTGGCCGCGCGAGCGGCTGCACGCCATCGACGCGCCCTACCCGCTGGCGCGCGACGACGACACCAAGGCGCAACCGGGACGCACGTCGACCGCCGACCACATGGCCTTCCTGAAGTCCGAGGTCGACAAGGTGCTGCAGGCCACGGGCGCCCGGCAGGTGGTGCTGGTGGGCAACTCGCGCGGCGGTCTGGTCATCCGCAACTACATCCAGAACGGCGGCGGCGACCGCACGGTCAGCCACGCGATCCTGGGCGGCACGCCCAACCACGGCATCTGGAACGTGCCCGGCCGCAACCCGGGCAGCGAGTTCGCCGGCAACGGTCCCTTCATGCAGGCGCTGAACGCGCCGAAGAACGCGAACGGCGACGAGGTCGCCGGCCCGGTGAAGTGGCTGACGCTGCGGTCCGACAACAACGACAAGTACGCGCAGCCGCACGGCCGCTGGATCGGCGCGCCCGACCTGCAGACCAACGTGACCTTCGCCGGCCCCGAACTGAAGGGCGCGGCCAACACGGTGCTGCCGCGCGCCGACCACCGCGAGGTGTCGTTCTCGCCGGCCGCTTTCGCCGCCACGTACCGCTTCATCACCGGCCGCGAGCCGTCGACGCTCGACGTCGTTCCGGAAGAGCGCGTGCAGCTTTCGGGCAAGGTCGGCGGGCTCGGCGTGTCGTCCACCGATGCGGCCAGCGGCAATTCGGCCAACAACCTGCCGCTGCCCGGCGCGCGGCTGGAGATCTTCGCGACGGACCCGGCCACGGGCGAGCGCCGAAGCGGCGCCGCGCACGTGCAGGCGATCGGCGCCGATGGCAAGTGGGGCCCGTTCACGGCCCGGCGCGGCGTGGCGTACGAGTTCGTGCTGTCCGCGCCGGGCTACGCGACCACGCACATCTACCGCAGCCCGTTCGCGCGTTCGAGCACCGTGCTGAACATGCGGCCCGAGCGCATCGCCGCCGCCGACCGTGGCGCCCCCGGCCATCGTCACGCTGACGCGGCCGCGCGGCTACTTCGATCCGGCCCGCGACCGCATGGCCTTCGACGGCCAGAGCCCGCCGCCGGGCGCACTGCCGGGCGCCGGCGTGTCCAGCTCGAAGATCAAGCCGGAGGGCGCGCCGAGGGCGGTGGTGGCCGAGTTCAACGGCGAACGCATCGTCGGCCGCACGTGGCCGGCCGCACAGGGGCATGTGTCGGTTCTGGAACTGACGTATTGAACCTCATCGTCCCCGCCTTCGCGGGAATGACGGAGCCTTTTCAGGCGTGCAGCCGCGAGTTCTTCGGCAGGTGCTGCATCAGGAACTCCATCTGGTCCGCCAGGATGCGGCGGTTGCGCAGGATGAAGTCCTCCCACAGGCTGGGCACGTAAGGCGTGTACAGCAGCGACATGCCCGCCTGTTCCGGCGTGCGGCTGCCCTTGCGGTGGTTGCAGGCGCGGCACGACGTGACCACGTTCATCCAGTGGTCCATCCCGTTCTGGGCGAAGGGGATGATGTGCTCGCGGGTGAGCTCCTCTTCCTCGAACAGGTCGCCGCAGTACGCGCAGACGTTGCGGTCGCGCGCGAACAGCTTGCCGTTGGTGAGCCCGGGCTTGAGGTCGAAAGGGTTGATGTTCGGCACGCCCTTGGTGCCGATGATGCTGTTGACCGTGATGATCGACTGCTGGCCCGTGGCGGCGTTGTGGCCGCCGCGGAAGACGGCGACCTCGGCGCCCGCCTCCCAGCGCACCCGGTCGGCGGCATAGTGCAGCACGGCCTGCTCGAGCGAGATCCGGACTGCGGGAGACCCCGGGCCGACAGCTTCAAGACCTTCAAGACACGCCTCCATCCATCATGGAACGGCGCCCTCGGGAGGCTGACAACGCCTCGCGGCGACGCCTGGAACCTAAAGCACAATATACCTTGTTTTGAAGGCTTGCTCATGAGCGGCCATGCGTGTGTCGGCCGCGTCCGACGCCCTTTCGCTGCTATCAAAAAGATACCGGGTTCGACGATGCAGATCCTCCGAGGCTTCCACCATCCGGAAATCGCCGGGGCTTGCGCCGTGACGATCGGCAACTTCGACGGCGTGCACCGCGGCCACCAGGCCATGCTCGCGCTGCTCAACAGCGAGGCGCGGCACCGCGGCGTGCCCAGCTGCGTGCTCACCTTCGAGCCGCATCCGCGCGACCACTTCGCCGCCCTCCACGGCAAGCCCGAGCTGGCCCCCGCGCGCATCGCCACGCTGCGCGACAAGCTCACCGAGCTCGCCGGCTGCGGCGTCGACCAGTGCGTGATCGCCGGGTTCGACACGCGCTTCTCCAGCCTGTCGCCCGAGTCCTTCATCGACGACGTGCTGGTGCGCGGCCTCGGCGCCGGTACGTGCTGGTGGGCGACGACTTCCGCTTCGGGGCCAGGCGGGCGGGCGACTACGCCATGCTCGATTCGGCCGGCAGCCGCGTCGGCTTCGACGTCGCGCGCATGAACAGCTACGAGGTGCACGGCCTGCGGGTGTCGAGTTCGGCGGTGCGCGAGGCGCTGGCGCGCGGCGACATGGCCGGCACCGCCGCCCTGCTGGGGCGGCCGTACAGCATCAGCGGCCACGTCGTCCATGGCCGCAAGCTCGGGCGCGACCTCGGCTTCCGGACGCTCAACCTGCGCTTCTCCCACTGGAAGCCGGCCGCGTCGGGCATCTTCGCGGTGCTGGTGCACGGCCTCGGCGACAAGCCGCTGGAAGGCGTCGCCAACCTCGGCGTGCGGCCTTCGCTCGACCCGAAGGACGTCAACGGCGGCCGCGTGCTGCTGGAGACGCACTGCCTGCAATGGCCCGGCGGGCTGGGGGCCGAAGGGGGCTACGGTAAGATCATCCGCGTGGAACTGCTGCACAAACTGCACGACGAGCTGCGCTACGACGGTCTCGATGCCCTGAAGGCGGGCATCGCGCGGGACTGCGACGCCGCGCGCGCCTTCTTCGCTTCCACGCACGCCGAGACCCGGCGGCAGACGACGCGCGACCGAATTTAACGACCTTGTCATTGCGGGCTGGCCCCGCAATCCATGCCATCTGGTTCGCCACGATGGATGCCGGATCCAGCCCGGCATGACAAGTTCGCAAAGGCTTTCCCCATGACCGACAAGACCGATTACCGCGCCACCCTGAACCTGCCCGACACGCCCTTCCCGATGCGGGGCGACCTGCCCAAGCGCGAGCCGGGCTGGGTCAAGGAGTGGGAGGACCAGGGGCCTCTACAAGCGCCTGCGCGTGGCGCGCCAGGGCCGCCAGAAGTTCGTGCTGCACGACGGCCCGCCCTATGCCAACGGCCAGATCCACATGGGTCACGCCGTCAACAAGATCCTCAAGGACATGATCGTCAAGTCGCGCCAGCTCAAGGGCCTGGACGCGGCATACATCCCCGGCTGGGACTGCCACGGCCTGCCGATCGAGAACGCGATCGAGAAGAAGTTCGGCCGCAACCTGCCGCGCGACGAGATGCAGGCGAAGAGCCGGGCGTTCGCCACCGAGCAGATCGACATCCAGCGCGTGGACTTCAAGCGCCCGGGCGTGCTGGGCGACTGGGACAACCCGTACAAGACGATGGCCCCGCGCACCGAGGCCGACGAGATCCGCGCGTTCAAGCGCGTGGTCGAGCGCGGCTTCGTCTACCGCGGCCTCAAGCCCGTGTACTGGTGCTTCGATTGCGGCTCCTCGCTGGCCGAATTCGAGATCGAATACGCCGACAAGAAGTCGCAGACGCTCGACGTCGCCTTCCGTGCCAACGACGCCGGCAAGGTCTACGAAGCCTTCGGCCTGCCCGCCGGCGGCGACGACGTGTTCGCCGTCATCTGGACCACCACCGCCTGGACGATCCCGGCCAACCGTGCGCTGAACCTGAATCCCGAGATCGTCTACGCGCTGGTCGACACGCCGCGGGGCAAGCTGGTCCCGGCCGAGGTGCTGGTCGAGAAGGCGCTGGCCCGCTACCAGCTCGAAGGCAAGGTGCTGGGCACCACCGTCGGCAAGAACCCGGGCGGGCTCGAGTTCCGCCATCCGCTGTACGACCTCGATCCCGGCTACCGGCGCCTGTCGCCGGTGTACCGCCGACTACGCGACCGCCGAAGACGGCACCGGCATCGTGCACTCGTCGCCCGCCTACGGCATCGAAGACTTCAACAGCTGCGTGGCGCACGGCGTCGGCTACGACGACATCCTGAATCCCGTGCAGGGCAACGGCGCGTACGCGGCCGACTTCCCGCTGTTCGGCGGCGAGCACATCTGGAAGGCGGTGCCGCACATCATCGGCAAGCTGGAGGAAGCCGGCCGCCTGATGACGACCGAGAACATCGTCCACAGCTATCCGCATTGCTGGCGCCACAAGACGCCCGTGATCTACCGCGCCGCGGCCCAGTGGTTCATCCGCATGGACGAAGGCGTGGGCGTGTTCACCGGGGACAAGGCGCCCGACACGCTGCGCAACATGGCGCTGGCCGCCATCGAGGAAACCAGCTTCTATCCGGAGAACGGCAAGACGCGGCTGCGCGACATGATCGCCGGCCGGCCCGACTGGTGCATCAGCCGGCAGCGATCGTGGGGCGTGCCGCTGCCGCTGTTCCTGCACATGGATTCGGGCGAGCTGCACCCGAAGACGATGGAGATCCTCGACGTCGCCGCCGAGATGGTGGAGGCGGGCGGCATCGAAGCCTGGAGCAAGGCGTCCACCGAGGAGATCCTCGCGAAAGTGGGAGCCGCCGGCGACGCGCCGCAGTACACCAAGAGCACCGACATCCCGGAGGTGTGGTTCGACTCGGGCACGACGCACACGACGGTGCTCAAGGGCTCGCATGCCGGCGCCGGCCACGAGAACGGGCCGGAAGCCGACCTGTACCTCGAAGGGCACGACCAGCACCGCGGCTGGTTCCACTCCTCGCTGCTGACCGCCTGCGCCATGTATGGCCGCGCGCCGTACCGCGGCCTGCTCACCCACGGCTTCACCGTGGACAGCCAGGGCCGCAAGATGAGCAAGTCGATGGGCAACGGCGTCGATCCGCAGGAGACCAGCAAGAAGCTCGGCGCCGAGATCATCCGCCTGTGGGTGGCCGCCTCCGACTACTCGGGCGACATCGCCGGCGACGACAAGATCCTCGCCCGCGTGGTCGACTCCTACCGCCGCATCCGCAACACGCTGCGCTTCCTGCTCGCCAACGTCAGCGACTTCGATCCCGCGAAGGACGCCGTGCCGCTGGCCGAGATGCTGGAAGTGGACCGCTACGCGCTCAGCCGCGCGGCGCAGTTCCGTGCCGAGGTGCTGGCTCACTACGAGGTCTACGAATTCCACCCGGTGGTGGCCAAGCTGCAGGTGTATTGCTCCGAAGACCTCGGCGCGTTCTACCTCGACGTGCTGAAGGACCGCCTGTACACCACCGCGCCGAAGTCGCTGGCCCGCCGCAGCGCGCAGACGGTGCTGTGGAACATCACGCACGCGATGCTGCGCTGGATGGCGCCCTTCCTCAGCTTCACGGCGGAGGAAGCCGGAAAGATCTTCGGCAACTCGCAGTCGATCTTCCCGGAGGAGTACGCCGAGATCGGCGGGCCCGACGAGGCGCTGCTGGCCAAGTGGAACCGCATCCGCGAGATCCGCGACGTCGCCAACAAGTTCATCGAGGAAGTGCGGGCCGAGGGCAAGGTCGGCTCGTCGCTGCAGGCGAACCTCACGCTGCGCGCCAACGCGAAGGACCTCGCCCTGCTGCAGTCGCTGGGCGACGACCTGAAGTTCGTGTTCATCACGTCGGGGGCGACGCTCGACCCGGCGCCGCTGCCCGAGCACGAACTGTCGGTGACGGTCGACGCTTCGGCCGACACCAAGTGCGAGCGCTGCTGGCACTGGCGGCCCGAGGTCGGCAGCGACCCGGCCCACCCGGGGCTGTGCGGCCGTTGCGTGAGCAACCTGTTCGGCGCCGGCGAAGCGCGGGTGCACGCCTGATGGCCCGCGGCACCTTCGGCCCCAGCGCCGCCTCGTCCAGCATGGTGCCGTGGCTGGCGCTGGCCTTGATCATCCTGATCGCCGACCAGTTCACCAAGGTGCTGATCCCGGGCTACTACCGCCTGGGCGACTCGACCTACGTCTGGCCCTTCTTCAACATCGTGCGGGCCCACAACACGGGCGCGGCCTTCTCCTTCCTCCCGGCCGCGGCGTCCGGCTGGCAGCGCTGGATGTTCACGGGCATCGGCATCGTCGCCACGTTGTTCATCCTGTACCTGCTGCGCACGCATGCCGGCCAGAAGCTGTTCTGCTTCGCGCTCGCGTGCATCCTCGGCGGCGCCGTCGGCAACGTGGTCGACCGGCTGCTGCACGGCTACGTGGTCGACTTCCTGCAGTTCCACTGGCGCGGCTGGTACTTCCCGGCGTTCAACATCGCCGACATGGGCATCAGCATCGGGGCCGCGTGCCTCGTGCTCGACGAATTGCTGCGCGTGCGTAAAGCGCGCTGAGACGCGAAGGATTCCACGCGGGCTGGGAAACCCCCGGCCCCGCGGCGCGTGCCTCAGGCGTATCATTCCTTCAAACATGAAGCATCTGCTGAACCTGCTGGCGGCCGTGGCGCTGCTGGTGTGGGGCACCTACCTCGTTCGCACCGGCATCCTGCGCGTCTTCGGCGCCAACCTGCGCCACGTCCTCGCGCGCAGCATCGACACCCGCCCCGCCGCCGCCCTCGCCGGCATCGGCGTCACCGCGCTCGTCCAGTCCAGCACGGCGACGGCGCTGATCGTCTCGTCCTTCGTCGGGCAGGGGCTGGTCGCGCTGCCGACGGCGCTGGCCGTGATGCTGGGCGCCGACATCGGCACCAGCCTGATGTCGGTGGTGTTCTCGTTCGACCTCTCCCGGCTGTCGCCGCTGTTCATCTTCGTCGGCGTGGTGCTGTTCATCTCGCGCCAGTCGACGCCGGTGGGCCGCTTCGGCCGCGTGCTGATCGGCCTCGGCCTGATGCTGCTGGCGTTGCGGCTGGTGGCCGACTCCACCGGCATCATGGTCGCGTCGCCCGCGGTCAAGGCATTGCTTCTTTCGCTGTCCAGCGACGTGCTGCTGGAGATCACGGTCGGCGCGGTGTTGTCGGTGGTCGCGTACTCCAGCCTCGCGATCGTGCTGCTGACCGCGACGCTCGCATCCACCGGCGCGATCCCGATGGAAGTCGCCATCGGCCTGGTGCTCGGCGCCAACCTGGGCAGCGGCCTGCTGGGGGTGCTCGCCACGGCCAAGTCGGCCATCGAGGTGCGGCAGGTGCCCATGGGCAACCCGTGTTCAAGGTGGTCGGCGTGCTGCTGGTGGCGCCCTTCGTCGGGCTGTGGCTGCAGCACGTGCGGCCGCTGCTCGGCGAGCCCGCCACGGTGGTGGTGCTGTTCCACCTGTGCTTCAACATCGCGATCGGGCTGCTGTTCATCGGCTTCACGCACGTCGTCTCCCGCAACGTCGAGAAGTGGCTGCCCAAGCCCGACAAGACGATGGTGGCCGGACGGCCGCACCACTGGATCCGTCCGCGCTGAGCACGCCCTCGCTGGCGATCTCCTGCGCCGCGCGCGAGGCGCTGCACCAGGCCGACGTGGTCGAGACCATGATGGTCGGCATGCTGCGCGTGATCAAGGAGAACGACGTCAAGCTGGCGAGCGAACTGCGCAAGCTCGACGACACCGTCGACCAGCTCTACTCGGCGATCAAGTACTACCTGACCAAGATTTCGCGCGAGGCCCCGGGCGAAGAGGAAAGCCGGCGCTGGACCGACATCATCAGCTTCACGATCAACATGGAGCAGATCGGCGACATCATCGAGCGCATCCTGCTGGACATCGAGGAGAAGAAGATCCGCAAGGGCCGCAACTTCTCCGACGCCGGCATGGCCGAGATCTGCGAGCTGCACCAGCGCCTGATCGACAACCTGCGCCTCGGCATGAGCGTCTTCCTCAACGGATCGCTGCGCGACGCGCAGAAGCTGCTCGAAGAGAAGGTGCGCTTCCGCAACCTCGAACGCGCCTATGCCGACACGCACCTCACGCGCCTGAGCGAGAACACCGTGCAGAGCATCGAGACCAGCTCGCTGCACCTCGACCTGATCAGCGACCTCAAGCGCATCAACTCGCACATCTGCTCGATCGCCTACCCGATCCTCGACTCCGCCGGCGCCCTGGCGCCGAGCCGCTTCCGCGTGCCGGAAGACGCCGCCGGCCTGCGGTGAGCGTCAGCGGATGAACTGGTCGACGTAGGCCTCGCCGAGGCCGCATTCCGCGTAGTGCTTGCGGCACATCGCGATCTTGCTGAACACGTCTTCGTAGCCGGTCACGGCGCCCTTCTCGTCCACGTACACCATGGCGCCGTGGATGTTGAAGAAGGTGATCATCTCCTGCACGTCGCCCGCCGACTGGTCGACCACGAGCGTGTGGATCTCGCCCGGCGGCTCGTAGACGAAGGCGCCCTCGCGCGCCACCCAGTCGTGCTCCGTGTAGCGCCACGCGCCCTTGAGCACCAGCCCGGTCACCCACGAAGGATGGATGTGCCGCGACAGCACGCCGGCCTTGCGCACGCGCAGCAGGTTGCACCAGCTGCCGGTGACGGTGTTGAGCAGCAGCGGACGGAACCACACGTCGGGCGCCTGCGGCACCCACACGCGCTCGTCGTCCGGGATCGCCCGGAAGGCGAGTTCGGGCTGGATGCCGGGCAGCTGGAAGATCATGCGGGTCTCCGGTGTCAGGTGATCAGGTAGCCGCCGTCCACCGGCAGCACCACGCCGGTGACGAAGCCGGCGGCGGGCGAAGCGAGGAACAGCACGGCGCCGGCGACATCGGCGGGCGTGCCCCAGCGCTTCATCGGCGTGCGCGCGAGGATGGGGCCGCTGCGCGCCGGGTCGGCCTGCAGCGCGCCGGTCAGCCGCGTGGCGATCCACCCCGGCGCCACCGCGTTGACGCGGATGCCGTCGTCGGCATAGGCGATGGCCAGCGACTTGGTGAGCTGCGCCACGCCGCCCTTGCTGGCCGCATAGCCCGGCACCAGCGAGCCGCCGAAGAAGCTCAGCATCGAGGCCGTGTTGACGATGCAGCCGCCGCTCGCGCGCAGCTTCTCGCGCGCCGCCGCGCACGTGCGCATGCTGCCGTTGAGGTTGATGTCCAGCACCTGCGCGAACACCTCGGGGTCGTGCTCCTCGCCGCGCCGCAGGATGCCGGCGCAGTTGACCAGCACGTCGAGCCGCGGGAGCCCCCGACGCAATCCTGCACGGCGGCGCCGTCACGCACGTCGAGGACGGCACGGGCCGCTCCCGCCAGCGCGGCGTCTTCCGCCGCCAGCGCAAGGTCCGCGTCGCTGGCGCCGGTGACCTGCACGGTCGCGCCGGCCGCCGCCGAAGGCCGCCGCGATGCCGGCGCCGATGCCGGAGGTGCCGCCGACCACCAGCACCTGCCGGCCGGTGAAAAGGCCGGGCGCGAAGCCGGCGACGGAGTCAGGAGTGTCCATGGTTTCCTTGCTGCGCAGCGCGCACTTGCCCTGCATGCGGGATCGGTTCGACGGCGCCGTAGCCCCGGGTCGACAAGGCCGCGGCGACGGTCGCATAGCGCGCCGCGGCTTCGAGGCCGTCGCCGGCCACCAGCCGCGCCAGCAGCGCGCCGGCGAAAGTGTCGCCGGCGCCGGTGGCATCCACCGGCCGGCACGGGTGCGGTGGCAGACGCCAGCGGCGGCTGCCATCGGAGAGCAGGGCGCCGCGCGCGCCCAGTTTCAGCGCGACGGTCTTCGGGCCCAGAGAGAGGCAGTGGTCCAGCAGCGCCTCGGGCTCCTCCAGCCCGGTGATCGCGCTGATGTCTTCCGTGCTCGGCAGGCAGATGTCGGACAGCCGGATCAGCTCCGTCATCACGGCGCGGGCGCGCCCCAGCGGCCAGAGCTTCAGGCGCAGGTTGGTGTCGAACGCCACCTGCACGCCCGCCTTCCTTGCAGCGGCGATCGCAGCGAAGCAGGTGTCGCAGGCGCTGTCGGAGATCGCGGCGGAAATGCCGGACAGGTGGAGCACCTTGGCCCGGGCGATGCGTTCCAGCGGCAGGTCCTGCGGCCGCATCCGGCTGGCGGCGGAGCCCTTGCGGAAGAAGCTGAAGTGGTGGCCCTCCGCGTCATGGTCGACGAAGTAGACCGCCGTGAACGCCTCGGGATCGGTGCGCACGCCGGCGTGGTCCACGCCTTCGCGGGTCCAGAGTTCGCGCAGCATGCGGCCATAGACGTCGTCGCCGACCGCCGAGAGGTAGCCGACGCTGGCGCCACGGCGGGCCGCGGCGATGGCCGCGTTGGAGGTGTCGCCCCCGAAGCCCTGCAGGTAAAGGCGCCCGGCCCCGTCCCCGGTCTGGTTGAACTCCACCATGGGCTCGCCCGGGGCGAGGATGTCGACGCTCACGGCTGTGCCTCCTGCGCCTATCGTACCAACGACAGGCGAGGTGGCGCGGAGGCCCGTTCAGGCCGCTTCGGCCAGCCGCGCCCGCTGCTGCAGGCAGTACTCCACCATCGCGTCGATCTCGGTCGACTTGTCGAACACCGCGTCGGCGCCGAGCTGCGCGCAGCGCCAGCGCACGTCGGCGGTGGCGTGGTTGCTCAGCACCACGACGCGCTGCGCGGGCTTGCGCTTGCGCAAGGCCTCGACCACGTTCAGGCCGCTGCCCTCGCGCAGGAACAGGTCGACGATGGCGATGTCCCAGTGGTCGTTGGCGGCGAGCCAGCGCTTGCCGTCGTGCTCGGTTTCGCTCGTGCCGACGGGTTCCAGCTCCGCCAGCTCCTTCAGGGTCTCGATCAGGTTGTCCCGGATCGTCGAGCTGTCCTCGACGATGTAGGCGCGAAACGGCATGGTGGATTCTCCGGCTTGGTTGCCGCCAATCTACCCGCCGCCCGCCAGCCCGGCTGCAAGCAGCCAAGCCATGGGTTTGTAGGAAAGCGTTTGCGCGGGCCTTACAGCGTGAGGATCGTGCAGCCGGTGGTCTTGCGCGCTTCGAGGTCGCGGTGGGCCTGCGCCACGTCGGCCAGCGCATAGCGCTGCTCGATGCGGATGTCGACCTTGCCGCTGGTGACGGCCTCGAACAGGTCGTCGGCCATCTGCTGCGTGGACTCGCGCGTGGCGATGTGCGTGAACAGCGTCTGCCGCGTCACGTAGATCGAGCCCTTGGCGCCCGGGATGCCCGGCGCGAACGGGGGCACCGGGCCCGAGGCGTTGCCGAAGCTGGCCATCAGGCCGAACGGCTGCAGGCAGTCGAGCGACTTGTCCCGGTGTCCTTGCCGACCGAGTCGTACACCACCTTCACGCCCTTGCCGCCGGTGATCTCCTTGACGCGCGCCGCGAAGTCTTCCTTGTTGTAGTTGATGACGTGGGCGGCGCCGAGCGACTTGGCGAGCGCGCACTTCTCGTCGCTGCCGGCCGTGCCGATCAACTGCAGCCCCATCGCCCGGCCCACTGGCAGGCGATCAGGCCCACGCCGCCGGCGGCGGCGTGGAACAGCACGTGGTCGCCGGGGTTGAGGCCGCCCTGCGGCAACGTGCGCTTGAGCAGGTATTGCGCGGTCAGCCCCTTGAGCATCATCGCCGCGCCGGTGTCGAAGCTGATCGCGTCCGGCAGCTTGCACACGCACTTGGCGGGCAGCACGCGCACCTCGCTGTACGAACCGGGCGGCTGGCTCGCGTAGGCCGCGCGGTCGCCTTCCTTCAGGTGCGTCACGCCGGCGCCGACGGCTTCGACCACGCCCGCGCCTTCCATGCCCGGGGTCAGCGGCATCGGCATCTGGTAGAGGCCGGTGCGCTGGTACACGTCGATGAAGTTCAGGCCCACCGCGCGGTGGCGGATGCGGATTTCGCCGGGGCCCGGCGCGCCGACCTCCACGTCCACCAGTTCCATTTCTTCGGGGCCGCCGTGCTGGCGGATGCGGATGGCCTTGCTCATGTCTCGTTCTCCTGTGGGATGGGGTCGCTGGGGACGGCCGCCATCCTGCCACGAATCGCGCTCGGCTACAGTCGCCGGTCCGATGAACCAGCGCCTCACCTTTTCCACCGCCCTGCTCCTCACCATCCCGCCGCTGCTCTGGGCCGGCAACGCCGTCACCGGCCGGATGATGGCGGGGCTGGTGCCGCCCATCACGCTGAACTTCCTGCGGTGGACGCTGGCCTTCGTGCTGCTGCTGCCGCTGGCGTACGGCGTGCTGCGCGCCCGCAGCCCGTTCTGGCCGCTGCTGGTGCGCCGCTACGCCCTGCTGGGCCTGCTGGGCGTCGGCTGCTACAACGCCCTGCAGTACATGGCGCTGAAGACTTCGACGCCGATGAACGTGACGCTGGTCGGCTCCAGCATCCCGGTGTTCATGCTGGCGCTGGGCGCGCTGTTCTTCGGCCAGCGCATCACGCGCCGCCAGCTGGTGGGCGCGGCGCTGTCGATCGTGGGCGTGCTGCTGGTGCTGTCGCACGGTCACCTCGAGCGGCTGGCGCAGGTGAGCTTCGTGCCGGGCGACATCTACATGCTGTTCGCCACCGCCGCCCGGGCTGGTACAGCTGGCTGCTGTCGCAGCCGAAGGATCCGCCGGAGATCCGCGCCGACTGGGCCGCCTTCCTGATGGCGCAGGTGGTGCCCGGGCTGCTGTGGTCCGGGCTGTTCACCGCGGCCGAATGGGGCGCGACGGACGCGCACATCGTGTGGGGCTGGCCGCTGGCCGCGGCGCTGGTGTTCATCGCGGTGGGGCCGGCCATCCCGGCCTACCGCAGCTGGGGGCTCGGCGTGCAGCGGGTCGGGCCCAACATCGCGGGCTTCTTCTCCAACCTCACGCCGGCCTTCGCGGCGATCTTCTCCGCGGCCTTCCTCGGCGAGATGCCGCAGTGGCACCACGGCGTCGCCTTCCTGCTGATCGCCGGCGGGATCGTGGTTTCGTCCCGCCGGTAGGGCGTCAGTAGGTGCCGGGGTAGGCGCCGCCGTCGATCAGCACGTTCTGGCCGGTGATGTAGCCGGCGTGCGCGCTGCACAGGAAGGCACAGGTCGCGCCGAATTCGTCGGCATTGCCGAAGCGCGCCGACGGGATCGTCTTGATGCGGTTCTCGCGCACGACTTCCATGCTCTGCCCCGTCTTCTTGACGGCGCCTTCCATGGTGCCGCGCAGGCGGTCGGTGTCGAAAGCGCCGGGCAGCAGGTTGTTGATGGTGACGTTCTTGCCCGCCAGCTTGGCGGTGCGCGCCACGCCGGCGACGAAGCCGGTCAGGCCGCTGCGCGCGCCGTTGGACAGGCCCAGATGTCGATCGGCGCCTTGACCGCGCTCGACGTGATGTTGACGATGCGCCCGAAGCCGCGCGCCGCCATGCCGTCGACGGTGGCCTTGATCAGCTCGATCGGCGTCAGCATGTTGGCGTCGACCGCCTTGATCCACGCGTCGCGGTCCCACTCGCGGAAGTCGCCGGGCGGCGGGCCGCCCGCGTTGGTGACGACGATGTCCCAGTCGCGGCGCACGGCGAACACGCGCTCGCGGCCTTCGACGGTGGTGATGTCCGCGGCGACGGCCTGCACCTGCGTGCCGGCCGGCAGGCCGGACTCGGCCCGCAATGCGGCCGCCGCCGCTTCGAGCGCTTCGGCGCCGCGCGCGACCATCACCACGTGAGCGCCTTCACGCGCCAGCGCCTGCGCGCAGCCCAGCCCAGTCCCTTGCTGGCGCCGCACACCAGCGCCCATTTGCCCGCAATGCCGAGATTCATACAATGCCTGCCTTCCAATGAATGACCCGCGCATGATACGCATCGCCTTGTCTTCACGCCGCCTTCGCCTGCCCCGGTTCGCACTGGGGCTGGCGCTGGCGCTGCCCGCCATCGCGCAGGAGGCCGCGCTGACGCGCCGCGCCACCGAGCTGCGCGAAACGCCGGCGGAGTCCGGGCGCAGCCTGGCGGCGCTGCCGGCGCAGGCGCCGGTCACGCGGCTCGCCGAGCGCCGGGGCCCCGGGTGCGCGCCCGCGCGGCCGACGGCACCACCGGGTGGCTGCACCTGTTCGACGTGGCGCCGGCCTCCACCACCGCGCGCGCCGAGAGCGGCGGCAGCGGCGTCGGCAATGCCTTGCGCGGCGTCACCGGGCTGTTCGGCGGCGGGCCGCAGCCGACTGCGACCACGGCCGCCGGCATTCGCGGGCTGGGCGCCGAAGACCTCGCGCGGTCGCAGCCCGACACGGCCGCGGTCGCTCGCATGGAGGCGCTGCGCCAGAGCGAAGCGGAAGCGCGCTCGTTCGCCGCCGGCGCCGCGCTGCGCCCGGTGGCGGTCGATCCCCTGCCGGCGCCGGCACGTCCCGCAGCCGCCACCGGCGGGGCCCGCACGAATCCGGAGGCGCCATGAAGACGACCGTTGCGTCCCCCTTGCGCTGCCTGCTGGCGGCCGCGCTGCTCGCCACCGCCGCCACCGCGAGCGCGCAAGGCGGCTTCGGCGGGCTGCTGCGCTCGCTGCCCGGGGCGGGCTCCATCCCGAACCCGCTGGCCCCGCAACTCGCACCGGCCGCACCCGCGCAAGGGCCCGGCGGCAGTGACCTGCTGCAGATGCTGTCCGACTCCGTCGACAACATCGACGAGGCGCGCGAGGCCGAGATCGGCCGCCAGCTCGCCGCGGTGCTCCCGGGCAGCAAGCCGCTGCACCCGGACGCCGCCCTGCAGCGCTACGTGAACCGGCTGGGACGCTGGCTCGCGCTGCAGTCCCCGCGGCCGGGCATGGCCGGACCTTCGGCGTGCTGGACGATCCCGGCTTCAACGCCTTTGCCGCGCCCGGCGGCTACGTGTTCGTCACCAAGGGCCTGGTGGACCGCGTCGACGAAGCCGAGCTCGCCGGCATCCTCGCGCACGAGATCACGCACGTCACGGCGAAGCACCACCTCAAGGCGCTGGGCAACCGCGCGCGCGCGGGGCTGGCGACGCAGCTGCTCGCATCGCAGTTGCGCAACAACGTGGGCGGCGCGATCTCCGCGCAGATGCTGGCGCTGGGCCGCGACCTGTACGCGCGCGGCCTCGACCAGTCCGACGAGTTCGACGCCGACCGCACCGGGGTCGCGCTGGCGGCCCGCGCCGGCTTCGATCCCTACGGCCTGCCCGCGGTGCTGCAGCAACTGCGCACCGCCACGCCCGACAACCAGCTCTTCACGCTGACGCTCGCCACGCACCCGCCGGCGCAGCAGCGGCTGGAGCAACTCGAACTCGCGATGGGCCAGCGCCTCGACGCGCTATCCGGCAAGCCCTCCGTCAGCGTCGCGCAGCGCCTGCGTCAGCGCTGACGCGTGAAGACGAAGATCCCGGCGAGCACGAGCAGCGTGCCCGCCGCGATCCATGCCGTGAACGGCTCACCCAGCAGCCAGATCCCGAGGAAGATGGTGGACAGCGGGCCCACCATGCCTGCCTGCGCCGTGGTCGCGGCGCCGACGCGCTCCACCGCCATCATCACCAGCAGCACCGGCACCGCGGTGCCCAGCGAAGCGTTCAGCAGAGAGAGCCAGACCAGTTCCATCGGAACGGCAAGCGCGCTCTCCACCGGCCGCAACAGCAGGAACTGCACGATGCAGCAGATGCACGCCACCGACGTCGCCAGGCCCACCAGCCGCAGCGAGCCGAGCCGCTGCACGAGATGGCCGCTGTAGACGAGGTAGGCCGCATAGCTCACGGTGCTGGCCAGCACCAGCGCCGTCCCCAGCGCCACGTTGCCGCCCGCCAGGCTCGCCTCGTGGCCGAACACCAGCGCCACGCCGGCATAGCTGATGGCCATGCCGGCGATGTGGAGCCGGCCGAACGGCTTGCGGTACAGCAGCCAGCCGAGCAGCATCACCATGGTGGGATTGAGGTAGACCAGCAGCCGTTCGAGCGAGGCCGTGATGTACTGCAGGCCGATGAAGTCGAGGAAGCTGGAGAGGTAGTAGCCGGTGAAGCCCGGGCCCGCCACGCCGGCCCACTCGCGCCGTGACAGCGGCGGCTTGCCGCGGCTCGCCCACCACGCCATCACGGCGAAGAAGGGCAGCGCGAACAGCATGCGGTACATGATCAGCGTCACCGGGTCCGAGGTGTACCGGTAGGACAGCTTGACGATGATCGCCTTGCCGCTGAAGGCGATGGCGCCCGCGACGGCGAGCGCGAGGCCGGGGAGGAAGTCGGGGGTGCGGGATGGCATCGGTGCGCGATTGTTGCCGGAACGAAAAAGGCGCCCCGCAGGGCGCCTTTTTTCATGCGACGGGAAGCGTCAGGTCTCTTCCTGGAACGCCACTTCGCGTTTGCTCTTCACGGCCGGCAGCATCACGATGATCACCAGCAGCAGCGCCGCGGCGAGCAGGCCCGCCGACAGCGGACGCGTGACGAGCACGCTCCAGTCGCCGCGCGACAGCAGCAGCGCGCGCCGCAGGTTCTCTTCCATCATCGGGCCGAGGATCAGCCCGAGCAGCAGGGGCGGGGCTCGCAGCCGAGCTTGATGAAGGTGTAGCCGATCACGCCGAAGATCGCCACCATCCAGATGTCCCACGTGTTGTTGTTCGTGGAGTAGACGCCGATGGCGCAGAACAGCACGATGGCGGGGAACAGCCAGCGGTAGGGGATGGTCAGCAGCTTGATCCAGATGCCGATCAGCGGCAGGTTCAGGATCACGAGCATCGCGTTGCCGAGCCACATCGAGGCGATCAGGCCCCAGAACAGCTGCGGGTTGCTGGTCATCACCTGCGGGCCCGGCTGGATGTTGTGGATCGTCATCGCGCCCACCATCAGCGCCATCACCGCGTTGGGCGGGATGCCCAGCGTCAGCAGCGGGATGAAGGAGGTCTGCGAACCGGCGTTGTTGGCCGACTCGGGCGCCGCGACGCCGCGGATGTTGCCCTTGCCCAGCATCACTTCGCCCGGCTTCAGCTTGATCTTCTTCTCGATCGTGTAGGCAGCGAAGGCCGACAGCAGCGCACCGCCGCCGGGCAGGATGCCCGGGGCCGAACCGAGCGCCGTGCCGCGCAGCATGGCCGGCAGCATGTGCTTGAAGTCCGCCTTGGTCGGGAACAGGCCCTTGACCTCGGCCGTGAACACCTCGCGCTCGTCCTCGTGCTTGCCGAGGTTGCTGATGATCTCGCCGTAACCGAACACGCCCATGGCGATGACGATGAAGCCGATGCCGTCGGTCAGTTCGGGAATGTCGAACGAGAAGCGCGCCACGCCGGAGTTGACGTCGGTGCCCACCAGGCCGAGCAGCAGGCCCGGGATGATCATGCCCACGGCCTTGACCAGCGAGCCGGAGGCCAGCACCACGGCGCCGATCAGGCCCAGCACCATCAGCGAGAAGTATTCGGCGGGGCCGAACTTGAACGCGACTTCGGTCAGCGGCGCAGCGAAGGCGGCCAGGATCAGAGTGCCGACGCAGCCGGCGAAGAACGAGCCGATGCCGGCGGCGGCGAGCGCGGGGCCCGCGCGGCCCTGCCTTGCCATCTGGTAGCCGTCGAGCACTGTCACTACCGAGGACGACTCGCCCGGCAGGTTGACCAGATGGCGGTGGTGGAGCCGCCGTACTGCGAGCCGTAGTAGATGCCGGCCAGCATGATCAGCGCCGACACGGGCGGCAGCGCATAGGTGGCGGGCAGCAGCATCGCGATGGTCGCGACCGGACCGATGCCGGGCAGCACGCCGATCAGCGTGCCCAGCAGGCAGCCGATGAAGCAGTACAGCAGGTTGATCGGCGTGAAGGCGACGCCGAAGCCGATGGAGAGGTTGGTGATCAGGTCCATGTTCGATCCCTCAGCGGGTCAGGAAAGAGGGCCACACCGGGAACTGCAGGTTCAGCAGCAGGATGAAGGCGCAGTAGCTCAGGATGGCGGGGCCGTGGCGAGGATCGCCACTTCCTTGGCCTTGAATTCCTCGCCGGCCGGGCGGCGACGAAGGTCAGCGCGTAGATGCCGACGATCAGGCCCATCGCCGGGATGCCGAGCTTCGGGATGCCGCCGATCATGATGCCGAAGATCACGTTGGACGCGATGATGAAGAACAGCGGCTTCCACGCGAAGTTGCCGATCTTCTCGCCGTCTTCGGTCTCGACCACCAGCGCTTCGAAGGTCACGAACACGCCGATGGCGGCCAGGATGCAGCCCAGCACCAGCGGGAAGTAACCCGGGCCCATCCGGGCGCCTTCGCCGATCGTGTAGTTGGTGGCGCCCCACGCGAACGCGATGCCGACCACCGGGAACATGAGCCCCGCGAAGAAGTCCTTCTGGCTCTTTATCTTCATGTCGTCTCCTGTAACGGATTGCTTAACCGGCGGATTTTGGGGGAGAACCCCTAAGGGGAAGATGTGGGTTCCACCTACGGAGGCGCGCGATGGCCAGCCCCACAGAGGGGCGCTAAGGGAAAACGATGAGGCCGCGGGCCTGCGGCAGAGCTACTCGAGCGGCGGGGTCGCGCTGAGCACTTCCTCGATGGTCGTGAGGCCTTCGGCGACGCGCAGGGCGCCGGCGAGCCGCAGGGGCCGCATGCCGTCGGCGATGCCCTGCCGGCGCAGCTGGCTGATGCCGGGCTCCTGCGTCACCTTCTCCTTGAACGCCTCGCTGACGGTCAGCAGCTCGTACAGGCCCATGCGGCCGAGGAAGCCGGTCATCCGGCAGTCGACGCAGCCCACCGGCCGGTAGGGCTTCCAGGCGCCCGTGATCTTCCGGGGCTTCACCACGTCGTCGAGCGCGCTGCGCGCCGTCTCGCCGTCGGGCTCGCGGCACTGCTTGCACAGCGTGCGCACCAGGCGCTGCGCCAGCACGCCGATCACGGTCGCGTTGATCAGGTAGGCGGGCACGCCCAGCTCCATCAGGCGGCTGATGGCCGACGGCGCGTCGTTGGTGTGCAGCGTGGAGAACACGAGGTGGCCGGTGAGCGCGGCCTGCACCGCCATCTCGGCCGTCGCGAGGTCGCGGATTTCGCCGACCATGATGATGTCCGGGTCCTGCCGCATCAGCGAACGCAGGCCCTCGGCGAAGCCGAAGTCCAGCTGCGTCTGCACCTGCGTCTGGTTGAAGCTCGGCTCGATCATTTCGATCGGGTCTTCCACCGTGGTCACGTTGACTTCCTCGGTGGCGATGCGCTTGAGCGTCGAATAGAGCGTGGTCGTCTTGCCCGAGCCGGTGGGCCCGGTCACCAGCACGATGCCGTGCGGCCGCTTGACCAGCCCTTCCCAGCGCTGCGCGTCGTGCGGCGCGAAGCCGAGCGCGTCGAGGTCCTTCACGGTGGTGTCGGGATCGAAGATCCGCATCACCATCTTCTCGCCGAAGGCCGTGGGCAGCGTCGACAGCCGCATCTCGACCTCGTCGCCGCGCGGGTTGCGGGTCTTGATGCGGCCGTCCTGCGGGCGCCGGCGCTCGACGACGTCCATGCGGCCGAGCAGCTTGATGCGCGCGGTCATCGCGTTGTGCACCGTGATCGGCATCTGGTAGACCGGGTGCAGCACGCCGTCGATGCGGAAGCGGATCACGCCCTGCTCGCGCCGCGGCTCCGGTGGATGTCGCTGGCGCGCTGGTCGAAGGCGTACTGCCACAGCCAGTCGACCACCTGCACCACGCCCCGGTCGTTGGCGTCGAGCTGCTTGTTGCTCTTGCCCAGCTCCACCAGCTGCTCGAAGCTGGCGCCGGTGTTGCCGCCGGCCTTCTGCGCCGCCCGCACCGACTTCGCCAGCGCGAAGAATTCGGCGGTGTAGCGGTGGATGTCGACCGGGTTGGCGACGACGCGGCGCACGCTGCGCTTGGCCTGCCGCTCGACCTCGTCCATCCAGTCGCCGACGAAGGGCTCCGCGGTGGCGACCACCACCTCGCTGGGCGTCACCTGCACCGGCAGCACCTTGTGCCGTTCGGCATAGCCGGCGCTCATGGTGTCGGCGACCTTCGCCACGTCGACCTTCAGCGGATCGATGCGCAGGTAGTCCATGCCCGCGCGGCCGGCCGTACTACTGCGTGAGCATCTCGATGTCGAGCGGCTTGCCGTCGGAGGCGCGCGCCATCGCCACCGCCGCCGCGCACCAGCGGATGCTGCGCGCTTTCGGCCTGGGCGCAGCGGGCGATGGTGCGGCGCGCCTCCTCGGCGGAGATCACGCCGTCTTCGCTGAGCCATTCCACCAGCTGCTGCCAGTGCAGCGGGCCGCGCGGCTGCGTGCGCGCGGAGACTTGGGGCTTGGCGATGGCTCTCATGCTTGCATGTTACTCATCCGGCGGGCTTGAAGACACGCAGCCATTTGCGCGCCGGCAGCCCCCAGCGGGATTCGATCACGTCGGCGCGCGCCGCGAGCACGCCGCGCGCCGGCGATCCGGCCGCGGCGTCGCGCAGCCCCAGCACCACGGTGTTGCCTTCGCGCGTGGGCTTGAAGGCCCAGACCGCATCGGGCCCGAAGGCGGCGCGGATGTGGCCCAGGCTGCGCTCATAGCTGGAAGAGCGGCCGAACAGGTTGACCGTCATGCAGCCGTCTTCCGTCAGCAGGCTGCGGCAGTCGCGGTAGAACGCCTCGCTGTCCAGCACCGGCGCCGCCGCCTCATGGTCGTACAGGTCCACCTGCAGCGCATCGATGCTGCCGCGCCAGTGTTCGTGCGCCACCACTTCGGCCGCGTCGCCGAGCACCACCGACAGCCGCGCGTCGTCCTTCGGCAGCTTGAACCAGAGGCGGCACGCGGCCACCACCTGCGGGTTCAGCTCGATCGCCGTCGTCTTCATGCGCAGCTTGCGGTGGCAGAACTTGGTGAGCGCCGCCGCGCCCAGCCCGAGTTGCATCGCGTGGCGCTTGGTGACGGAGTCCGGCGCGACGAACAGGAGCCGGCCATCATCCGCTGCACGTATTCGAGCTGGATCTCGAACGGCTGGTCCAGCAGCATCGAGCCCTGCACCCACTCGGTCCCCGGTGCAGGTAGCGGATGTCCCCGTAGTCGGAGAAATTGACTTCGGGCAGCGGGGCTTGGGCTTTCTTCATCGGCGGCGGATTATCCCCGGCGTGCCATCGGCGCCACCTTTTGCGCGCCGCTTCGCATGTCCGTGACGGAATGCACGGCCGCGCGGGCGATCTTGTAACCAGATGCTCTACATTGGGCTGGCTGTATGGTCGCCCTCAAGAAGTCCCCCTGCACGTGGCGCCGTCCACGAACTGCTTGCCGCCGGCATCGCCACCCAGTGCCGCGGCTCGAGGCCTTGCTGGCGCGCCTGAAGCTGCAGGCCGGCATCGTCGAGGAGGTGCAGCTCGAGGAGCGCTGCATGCCCTGCACGCCAGCGCGAACGGCCTCGACTTCCGGCTGCTGCAGGTGGAAGGCACCGGCAGCTTCGCCATCCGCAAGGCCCAGACCAACGGCGCCGCGTTCAGCCTGCAGGCGAGCCGGCTGCGCAGCGAAGCCGCCAACGTGTGGTCGTGCCTGCAGGCCGTCGGCGCCGGCAATGAACGGCACGCCGCCAGCGTGCCCGAACTGCTGAAGAAATTCCGCGCCGCGGCCCAGAACTCGAACAGTCGGTGGAGCTCGCCGCGCTGCTGACGGCCCGCACGCTGGAGTCGCCGCCGGCGGCTTCCGAGCTGCAGGACAAGCTGGCCAAGCTGCAGGCGTTCTGCATCGAGTCCCGCCGCGTCTACCGCCTCTCGCAGGAGCGCAGCGGCGGCCGGGTCGCGCTGACCGCGACGCTGCAGGAACGCGTGGTGGTGCCCGCCAACGAACTGCAGGATGCCCTGCGCCCGCTGCTGGCCGCGGCGGAGCATCCCGGGCTGACGCCGCTTTCCAGCATCGAGGCCGCCATGGAGCGCCGCCAGCGGCTGCAGGCGGGCATCGTGCAGGGCTGCGCCGAAATCGTGCGCCTGCACGACTGGGACCACGAGCTCGGCGCGCGCGTCGCCACGATGGCGCAGCAGGCGCGACTGGCCGCCTAGAGCAACGCAGCGAGGCGCGGCAAAGCCTCGATCGCGTTGCGGCTGCTCGCGTCGCGCAGTTCTTCCACCGCGATCCCCCGCAGCTTCGCCAGTTCGGCCGCGATGCCGGGCAGTTCCGCTGGTTCGTTGCGGCCCTGCGGTCGGCCGGCGGCGCGTTCTTCGGCGGTGCGGTACAGCCAGTGCGGCGGGATGTCGGGCGCGTCGGTCTCGAGCACGATGGCCGACAGCGGCAGCTGCGCGGCCAGGCGCCGGATCTGCAGCGCACGTTCGTAGGTGACGGTGCCGCCGAAGCCCAGCTTGAAGCCGAGCCGCACGAACGCGTCCGCCTGTTGCGCGCTGCCGTTGAAGGCATGGGCGATGCCGGTCACCGGGCGCAAACGCAATTCCTTGAGCAGCTGGTCGGCCGAGCGCCGCACGTGCAGCAGCACCGGCAGCCCGTGGCGCTGCGCCAGCGCCAGTTGCTCGCGGTAGAACAGTGCCTGTCGCCCCGGATCCAGCCCGGGCACGAAGTAGTCCAGCCCGATCTCGCCGACCGCCACCAGCCGCGGATCGTCGCGGTGCTCGGCCAGCGCGCGGTCCAGCCGATCGAGGTCGGCGTCGGCCGCGTCGCCGGTGCACAGCGGATGGATGCCCAGCGCATAGCTGTCGCCGTGCCGGTGCGCGAGCCCGCGGACCGTGTCGAAGTTGGCCGCGGACACGGCCGGCAACACGCAATGCACCACGCCGGAACGCGTCGCGCGGTCGCGCACGGCGTCGCGGTCGGCGTCGAATTCCGCGGCGTCCGGTGGCAATGGGTGTCGATCCACGGGAGCATGGTCCGATCATGCCGCAGGCCGTGCAGGCGCCCGGAAACCGTGATACCGTGTGCCAAAACCGGGTCTGCGATGCGCGGTTCCGGCCCCTTTCTTCCGTGCAGTTTGCTCGAGGAATCCGGATGCGCAGGCCCGCCCTTTACAGCTCCAGCCGACCCGCCCGGCCGCAGCCCTCCGACCCGGCCGGCCCGGCCACCGCAGCCGAACCGCAGCCCGCGCCGCGCGCCGGCCGCTGGCGCTCCCGCTTCTCCGCTTCCAGCCCGCTCTGGCTCTGGCTCGCCATCCTGCTGCTCGGCGGCGCGCTCGTGGCCAGCATGGCGCGGCCGATGCAGCGCAAGCTGACGCAGGAGGACATCAACCGCGCCGTCATGAAGGCGATGGAAACGCAGGTGATGCCGTCCGAGTACGCCCGGGCGTACGACAACATCCGGCCTTCGGTGGTCCGCGTGGTCAGCTACATCAAGAAGAGCCGGCTCAAGGAAGAAGAGCAGAAGCTGCTGTCCAAGGCCGCCAAGCCCAAGCCGCTGGGGCCGGCGCAGGCCGACGTCACCGGCGACGGCGACGAGATCGAGAACGGGGTGGGCACCGGCGTCGTCATCATCGACAAGGGCGTGATCCTCACCAACCTGCACGTCGTGAGCGGCGCCGACCGCATCAAGGTCATCTTCCACGACGGCCGGAGGCCACCGCCACCGTCACCGGCGTGCAGGCCGAGAACGACCTCGCGGTGCTGCAGGCCAGCAAGATTCCCGACGACATGATCGCCGCCACGATGCGCTCGACCAACGACCTCGCGCCCGGCGACAAGGTGCTGGCGGTCGGCTTCCCGTTCGGCATCGGCCCGTCCGCTTCCGGCGGCGTCGTCTCCGGCCCTGGGGCCGCGTCTTCCGCTCGCCCGAAGGCAAGCAGGAAATGAAGAACCTGATCCAGTTCGACGCGGCGGCCAACCCCGGCAATTCGGGCGGGCCGCTGGTCACCATGGACGGCGAAGTGGTCGGCATCGTCACCGCCATCCTGAACCCCACCTCGGCGCGCACGTTCCTCGGCATCGGCTTCGCCGTGCCGATCGAGAACGCCGCCTCGGCCGCCGGGCTGCCGCCGTTCTAGTGAATGACAGATGACGAATGACACATGACAAATGAAGTCAGAGGTCATTCGTCATCTGTCATTTGTCACCCCCCAACGAGAGCCGCATGACTGAAACCACAGCTCGAACCGACACCGCCACCGCGCAATTGATGGAACAGATCCTCTACGAGGTCAAGCGGGTCGTCGTCGGCCAGGACCGCTTCCTCGAACGGGTGATGGTGGCCATGCTGGCGCAGGGGCACCTGCTGGTGGAAGGCGTGCCCGGCCTGGCCAAGACGCTGACGGTCAAGACGCTCGCCAACACCATGCGCGGCGAGTTCAAGCGCATCCAGTTCACGCCCGACCTGGTGCCGGCCGACCTGGTGGGCACGCGCGTCTACAACCAGAAGACCGGCGACTTCTCGACGTCGCTCGGCCCGGTGTTCGCCAACCTGCTGCTGGCCGACGAAATCAACCGCGCGCCGGCCAAGGTGCAGAGCGCGCTGCTCGAAGTGATGCAGGAGCGCCAGGTCACCATCGCCGGCCAGACGCACAAGGTGCCGAGCCCGTTCCTCGTGATGGCGACGCAGAACCCGATCGAGACCGAAGGCACCTACCCGCTGCCGGAAGCGCAGGTCGACCGCTTCATGATGAAGGTGCTGGTCGACTACCCGACCGACGAGGAAGAGTTCGTGATCGTGCAGCGCGTCACCGGCCCCTCGGTCGACGTGTCCCCGGTCGCCACCACCGAGCAGCTCGCCGCCCTGCAGCGCGAATGCCGCGAGGTCTACGTCGATCCTTCGCTCGTGACGTACGCCGTCAAGCTGGTGTCCGCCACCCGCTCGCCCGAGAAGCACGGCCTCAAGGACATGGGCAAGTACATCACCTACGGCGCCAGCCCGCGCGCCACGATCAACCTGGTGGAAGGCGCGCGCGCGCTGGCCATGCTGCGCGGCCGCGGCTATGCGCTGCCCGAGGACATGACCGACCTGGTGCCCGACGTGCTGCGCCACCGCGTCGTGCTGTCGTACGAAGCGCTGTCGGACGGCCTCACTTCCGATGCCGTCGTGCAGAAGATCATGGCCAAGGTGCCGGCCCCGGCGAAGCCGCTGGAACATGAAAAGCTGGTGGCGTAAGTCCCCCCGGCCGCGCCCGCGGCCGCCGAAGCCGCGCCCTCGGCGGTGCCCGCCGGCCATGCCGAGCAGGTGCTGCGCCGCCTCGAGTGGAAGGTCATCAAGCGGCTCGACGGCCTGCTCCGGGGCGACTACCGCACGCTGCTGCGCGGCACCGGGCTCGACCTGGCCGACCTGCGCGAATACCAGCTGCACGACGACGTGCGGCACATCGACTGGAACGTCACGGCGCGCATGCAGTCGCCGCACGTGCGCGTGTTCACCGAAGACCGGGAGATGGCGGCCTGGTTCCTGCTGGACCTGAGCCCGTCGATCGACTTCGGCTCGGGCGAGCTGCGCAAGCAGAACATCTCCGCCGAGTTCGTGGCCGTGCTCGCCCGCCTGCTCACGCGGCACGGCAACCGCGTCGGCGCGATGCTGTACGGCTCCGGCGTCGACGCCGTGATCCCCACGCGCAGCGGCCGCCGCCACGTGCTGCACCTGCTGCACAGCATCCATTCGCGCCCCGCCAGCGTCGCCGCGGGCCAGACGCGCCTGAACGACCTGCTGGCCTCCGCCGCCAGCCTGATCAAGCGGCGTTCCACGGTGTTCGTGGTGTCCGACTTCATCAGCGACCCCGGCTGGGAGAAGACCCCGGCGCAGCTCGCGCAGCGCCATGAAGTCGTCGCGGTGCGCGTGCTCGACCCGCTCGAACTCGACCTGCCCGACCTCGGCCTGCTGACCCTGCGGGACGCCGAGACCGGCGAGAACGTGGTGGTCGACACGCACGACAGCGGTTTCCGCAAGCGCTTCGCCCGCATCGCCGCGCAACGCGAGGCCGAACTGCGCGATGCGCTGGTGCGCGCCGGCGTCGACGCGCTCGAACTTTCCACCGATGCCGACCTGGTGGACGCCATCGTCCGCTTCGTCGACATGCGCAAGCGGCGCACCCAGCTGTCCGCCGGCGGGGGCCTGCCGACGCACCTGCGCCGGGCCGCCGCCTAAGGAGTACCGACCATGCATTTCCTCTGGCCCCAATTCCTCTGGCTGCTGCTGGCCCTGCCCGTGCTGGTGGGCCTTTACGTGATGCTGCTGCGGCGCAAGAAGAAGCTGGCCGTGCGCTACGCCTCGCTGTCCATCATCAAAGAGGCGATGGGCACCGGCCCGCAGCTGCGGCGCCACATCCCGCCGGCGCTGTTCCTGCTGGCGATGGCGGCGCTGCTCGTCGCCGCGGCGCGGCCGGTGGCGGTGATCACGCTGCCTTCCAACCAGCAGACCATCATCCTGGCCATGGACGTCTCGGGCAGCATGCGCGCCACCGACGTGCAGCCGAACCGGCTGGTCGCCGCGCAGAACGCCGCCAAGGCTTTCCTGACCGAGCTGCCGCGCCACGTGAAGGTGGGCATCGTCGCCTTCGCCGGATCGGCGCAGGTCGCGCAATTGCCCACCGTCAACCGAGAAGACCTGGTGACGGCGATCGACCGCTTCCAGCTCCAGCGCGCCACGGCCACCGGCAACGCCATCGTGATCTCGCTGGCCACGCTGTTCCCCGACGCCGGCATCGACCTGCAATCGATGCAGGGCGGCCGCGACCGGCAGCGCGGCTTCGCGATCGACCAGGAGAAGAAGGAGGCCAAGGAGTTCACCCCGGTGGCTCCCGGCTCCTACTCCTCGGCCGCGATCATCATGCTGACCGACGGCCAGCGCACCACCGGCGTCGACCCGCTCGAAGCCGCCAAGATCGCCGCCGACCGCGGCGTGCGCGTCTACACGGTCGGCGTGGGCACGGTCGACGGCGAGACGATCGGCTTCGAGGGCTGGTCGATGCGCGTGCGGCTGGACGAAGAGACGCTCAAGAACATCGCCAACAAGACCTCGGCCGAATACTTCTATGCCGGCACGGCGGCCGACCTGAAGAAGGTGTACGAGACGCTCAGCTCCAAGCTGACCGTGGAGAAGAAGGAAACCGAGGTGTCGGCGATGCTCGCGATGCTGGCCGGCGCGCTCGCGCTGCTGTCGGCGGGGCTGTCGATGTTCTGGTTCAACCGGATTCTTTGAGGACCGGTCATCCCGGTCTCGCGCCGGGATCCATCGGCGCCCATGGATTGCGGGTCACGCCCGCAATGACAGGCTTCGCAGGGTGTGCACCGCAGGTGCGCACCTCAGCGGCCCTACCCCAGCAAGCCCGACGTGATCCGCACCATCCGCCCGCACCTTTCGGCGAGGTGCTCGTCGTGCGTCACCATCACGAAGGCCGTCCCCCGGTCGCGCGCCAGCCGCAGCATCAGCTCGAACACGGCATCCGCCGTGCCGCGGTCGAGGTTGCCGGTCGGTTCATCGGCCAGGACGCACGCCGGGTGCGAGACCAGCGCCCGCGCGATCGCCACGCGCTGGCGCTCGCCGCCCGAAAGTTCGGCGGGCCGGTGCCGGATGCGCTCCTTCAAGCCGACGGCCGCCAGCATCTCCGCCGCCGCCTTGTGCACCTGCTCCACCGGCTCGCGCCGGATGCGCAGCGGCATGCCGACGTTGTCGAGCGCGCTGAACTCGGGCAGCAGGTGGTGGAACTGGTAGACGAAGCCGAGATGGCGATTGCGCAGCCGCCCCTGCTGCGCCGGATCGAGCTTCGACAGCTCCCGCCCATCAGCTGCACCGCGCCCGACGTCGGCGCATCGAGGCCGCCCAGCAGGTGCAGCAGCGTGCTCTTGCCGGAGCCGGACGCACCGACGATCGCCAGCGTTTCGCCGGCATGCACTTCGAGGTCGACGCCCTTGAGCACCTCGACGTCGAGCGGGCCTTCGTGGAAGCGCTTTTTCAGACCCCGGCAGGCCAGCACCACGCCGGTGTGCGGCACTTGCGCGGACAGCACGTCACTCATAGCGCAGCGCCTCCGCCGGGTTGACGCGGCTGGCACGCCAGCTCGGATAGAGGGTGGCCACGAACGCCAGCACCAGCGAGATGATCGCGATGGGCAGGATGTCCGAGGATTGCGGATCGCTCGGCATGCGGCTGATCAGGTAGATGTCTTTCGGCAGGAAGCTGGCGTTCAGCGCCCGCTCCAGCGCCGGCACGATCACGTCGATGTTGGTCGCGATCGCCAGCCCCAGCAGGAGCCCCGCGAGCGTGCCGATCACTCCGACCATGGCGCCCTGCACGACGAAGATGCCCATGATGCTGCCCGGGCTGGCGCCCAGCGTGCGCAGGATGGCGATGTCGGCGCGCTTGTCGGTCACCGTCATCACCAGCGTGCTCACCAGGTTGAACGCCGCCACCGCGACGATCAGCGTGAGGATGATGAACATCATGCGTTTTTCGAGCTGCACCGCGGCGAACCAGTGCGGTTCTGGCGCGTCCAGTCGCGGATCAGGAACTCGCCCGTGATCGTGGTCGACAGCTGCGCCGCGACTTCGCGCGCCTGGTGCAGGTCCTTCAGCTTCAGCCGCACGCCGGTGGGGCCTTCGAGCCGGAACAGGCGCGCCGCGTCTTCCACGTGCATCAGCACCAGCCCGCTGTCGTATTCGAAGTGGCCCGAATCGAAAGTGCCCACCACCGTCATCTGCTTCAGGCGCGGCACCACGCCGGCCGGCGTGACCTGCCCGCCCGGCGCGATCATCGTGACCGCGTCGCCTTGCCGCACGCCCAGCGCACGCGCCAGTTCGCCGCCCAGCACCACGCCGAACTCGCCGGAGACCAGCCGGTTCAGCGTGTCGGGCGCGGCCGCCGCCGTCGGTCACCTGCGGCTCCAGCTTGGGGTCGATGCCGCGCACGATGGTGCCGCGCATGTCCTCGCCGCGCGCCAGCAACGACTGCGCCGCGACGAAGGGCGCGGCGCCGATCACCTGCGGGTTGCGCCGCACTTCGGCCATGGTGCGGTTCACGTCGGGCAGCACGCCGCCGCCGGGGCCGTAGACCTCGATGTGCGACACCACGCTGAGCATGCGGTCGCGCACTTCCTTCTGGAAGCCGTTCATGACCGACAGCACGATGATCAGCGCGGCCACGCCCAGCGAGATGCCGAGCATCGACACGCCGGAGATGAAGGAGATGAAGCCGTTGCGGCGGGTAGCCCGTCCGGCGCGCGTGTAGCGCCATCCGAGGACCAGCTCATAGGGAGTGCGCATCGGCGGGTCAGTGGGAGGTATTCATCGCCGGGCATTGTGGCATCCCCGACAATACGGCTGTGTCAGACGGTGTCCACTTGCTCGTTCCGTTCGCCGGTTGCGCCTCGGGGCAGTGCGCCCGGGCGCTGCCCGGCCTGAAATTGCCCCACTTGCGCCGGCTGCTGGCGCGCCTCGGCCCGCCGGAAACCGACGCGGGCACGGCCGACAGTTTGTCGCCGCCGCACGAACGGGCGCTGGCCCGCGCCATCGGTCTGCCCATCGCGGACGGGCTGCTGCCCTTCGCGGCGCTGCAGGGCGGAGCGGCGGGCGAAGGCTGCGCCTGGATCACGCCCAGCCACTGGCGCGTCGGCCGCGACGACATCGCCATGGCGCACGCACAGGAGCTGCAACTCGACGAGTCCACCTCCCGTGCGCTGCTGGCTGCCATGCAGCGCTACTTCGCGGAAGACGGCATCACGCTGGAATACCGGCAGCCGCTGCAATGGCTGGCGCGCGGCGACCTGTTCCGCGCGCTGCCCACCGCCTCGCTCGACCGCGTGACCGGCCGGCAAATCGAGCGCTGGATGCCGTCGGGCGACGCGGGGCGGCCGGTACGGCGCCTGCAGCAGGAGATGCAGATGCTGCTCTACACGCTGCCGCTCAACGAAGAGCGGCAGGCGCGCGGCCTGCTGCCGGTCAACTCGTTCTGGGTCAGCGGCACCGGCTCGCTCCCCGCGGCTTTCCGGCCCGCCGGCGCGCCGCAGGTGACGCAGGCGCTGCGCGAGCCCGCGCTGGTGGACGACGGCGCCGCCCGGGCCGCCGCCTGGCAGCGCCTCGACGCGAACGAGATCGCTGGCCTGCTCACCGACGTGGACGCCGGGCGCGCTGTGCGCCTGACACTGTGCGGCGAGGCAAATTCCCGCACCGGGTCATCGGGCAACGCGTCGTTCTGGCGCCGTGTGGTGGCGCGGCCCGATATTGGTGGCATGCTCGGCGCCCTGTGAAGATCATTACGCGTGACGTGCCCCCCGCGCCGCCTGGGCACTCGAACAGGCGGGCGTGCACCCGCTGCTGGCGCGCCTGTACGCCGCCCGCGGCGTGCTGGGCAAGGAAGAACTCGACAACGGCCTCGGCCGCCTGCTGCCGCCCTCGGGCCTGAAGGGTGCGGCCGAAGCCGCCGTGCTGCTGGCCGATGCCATCGCGGCCGGCCGCAAGCTGTGCATCGTGGCCGACTACGACTGCGACGGCGCCACCGCCTGCGCGGTGGCCGTGCGCGGGCTGCGCCTGCTCGGCGCGCGCCACGTCGAGTACCTGGTGCCGGACCGCGTGGTCGACGGCTACGGCCTCACCGCGCCGATCGCGCGGCGCGTCAAGGCGCAGGGCGCCGACGTGCTGGTGACGGTCGACAACGGCATCGCCAGCCTCGAAGGCGTGGCCGCCGCGCTCGAACTCGGCCTGCAGGTGCTGGTGACCGACCACCACCTGCCCGGCCCGGTGCTGCCGCAGGGCGCGCTGATCGTCAACCCGAACCAGCCCGGCTGCGACTTCGAGAGCAAGTCGATCGCCGGCGTCGGCGTGATGTTCTACGTGCTGCTGGCACTGCGCGCGGAACTGCGCGCGCGCGGCGCCTTCGACGAAAAGACGCAGCCCAAGCTCGACGCCCTGCTGCCGCTGGTGGCGCTGGGCACCGTCGCCGACGTGGTCAAGCTCGATGCGAACAACCGCCGCCTGGTGGCGCAGGGCCTCAAGCGCGTGCGCGCGGGCGCCCTGCCCTGCGGCCTGGCGAGCCTGTTCACCATCGCGGCGCGCAAGGCCCGGCGGCCACCACCTTCGACTTCGGCTTCGGCCTCGGCCCGCGCATCAACGCGGCGGGCCGCCTCTCCGACATGACGCTGGGCATCGAATGCCTGCTGACCGACGACCCCGCGCGCGCCGACGAACTCGCGCGCACGCTCGACGGCATCAACCGCGACCGCCGCGAGATCGAAGGCGACATGCGCGAGCAGGCGATGGCGATCGCCGAATCGCTGTTCGACGAAGGCGACGAGCCGCCGCCGGCGATCTGCGTGTTCGATCCCGACTTCCACGAAGGCGTGGTCGGCATCGTCGCCTCGCGCATCAAGGACAAGCTGCACCGGCCCACCTTCGTCTTCGCCGCCAGCCAGGCGCCCGGCCGCGAGCACGAGCTGAAGGGATCGGGTCGCTCCATTCCGGGCTTCCACCTGCGCGACGCGCTCGACCTGGTCGCCAAGCGCCATCCCGGCGTGCTGCTGCGCTTCGGCGGCCACGCGATGGCGGCGGGCTGCACGGTGGCCGAGGAGCACCTCGACGTCTTCGAAGAGGCGATGGCGCAGGTCGCGCAGGAATGGCTGGACGCCGCCACGCTGCTGCGGCGGCTGCACACCGACGGCCCGCTCGCGCCCGAGTACCGGCGCGCCGACCTGGTCGACACGCTGCACGGCGAAGTCTGGGGCCGGGGTTTCGCGCCGCCGCTGTTCAGCGAAGAGGTGGAGGTCGTCTCGCAGAAGCTGGTGGCCGACAAGCACCGGGCGCTGAAGCTGCGCCACCGGGGGCCAGCCGGTCGACGGCATCTGGTTCGGCCGCACCGAGCCGCTGCCGGCGCGCTGCATGCTGGCCTTCCGCCTCGAGACGGACGAGTGGCAGGGTGCGCGGAGGGTGCGCTTCCCGGTCGAAGGCGCGGAGTTCTGAAGCGGGCCGTTCAGGCCGTGCCGAGCACCGGCATGGCCGAATGCTGCGGATCGTCGAAATAGGCGAACAGCCGCACGGCGAGCGCCGAGAGCTCGCGGTCGTCCATGGCCCGCGCGCAGGCCAGCTGCCACATGGCGTACTCGCGGTCGCCGAGCATCATGTCCGTGTTGACGCAGCGGCCATGCCCCGCCATCAGCAGCGCGAAGCTGGCCAGCGAACCGGTGGGACAGTAGCGCGGCGTATCGCGCAGTTGCGGGTCTTCGTCGCACGCCTCGAGCGACGGGTCGGCCCCCGGCGTTGCAGCGGAAGCGGGGGCGGGCGTGTGCAGGAAGTTCATGGCCACCTCAGCGGTAGTTGAAATTGACGGGCATGGCGCCGGCGACCGCCGCATCGTCCGGCTGCGCCGACGCGCGCATGACGTCCATGCGCTGGCTGCAGCTGGCGACGGTGGAGCCGGGGACGTACTGCAGGCAGTCGGCCGGGGCCATCTGCTGCACGGACAGGGTCGTGTCGCGCGCTTCCGCCTTGCGCACCTGCTGGCTGCACAGCAGCCAGAAGGCGAACAACTGGGCCACCGCGAGGGCGCCGAGCGCGGCCCAGAACAGGCGGCTGCGCGGCTGCTGCGTGGCGTTGGTCAAGGGCGGGATGGCGCGCATGGTGTACTTCCTTCGATGGACTTCATCCTAGGCACCCGCGGGGGGCCGCGCCAGCGCGCTATGCGCGAACTGGTGTAGGACAAGCTCCGTACGGCACAGCTTGCCGCCGCGCGCGGCGCAGGCTGCTAGGCCTTCGGCAGCGTCACGCCGTGCTGCCCCCGGTACTTGCCGCCGCGGTCCTTGTAGCTGGTCTCGCAGACCTCGTCGCTCTCGAAGAACAGCACTGGGCGCAGCCCTCGCCGGCGTAGATCTTGGCGGGCAATGGCGTGGTGTTGGAGAACTCCAGCGTGACGTAGCCTTCCCACTCCGGCTCGAAGGGCGTCACGTTGACGATGATGCCGCAGCGCGCGTAGGTGCTCTTGCCCGGGCAGATCGTCAGCACGTTGCGCGGGATGCGGAAGTACTCCAGCGTGCGCGCCAGCGCGAAGCTGTTGGGCGGGATGATGCAGGAGTCGCCGTGGAAGTCGACGAAGCTCTTCTCGTCGAAGTTCTTCGGATCCACCACGGTGCTGTGGATGTTGGTGAAGACCTTGAACTCGGGCGCGCAGCGGATGTCGTAGCCATAGCTCGAAGTGCCGTAGCTGATGACGCGGCGGCCGTCGACCTCGCGCACCTGCTTCGGCTCGAAAGGCTCGATCAGGCCGTGCTGCTCGCACATCCTGCGGATCCACTTGTCGCTCTTGATCGTCATCGGGGGCTCTCCTCGGGCGAATTGTAGAGGGGCGTCAGGAGCGCACGCCGTCCACGTAGACCCGCTCCACGGCGCGGTCGTCGCCCAGCACGATCAGCGAGAACAGCAGTTCGTCGAGGTTGCGCGCGTTGCCGGTCTTGCGCGCCAGCAAGGGGTGGCCTTCGGATCGAGCACCACGAAGTCGGCCTCGCAGCCGGGCGTGAGGTTGCCGACGACGGCCTCGAGCCCCGGGGCCTGCGCCGCGCCCGCGGTGTGCTGCCACCACAGGTTGCCGGGGCTCAGGCTCAGGCCGGGCTTGGTCTGCCCTTCGCGGCCCACGTAGTACGCGGCCAGCATGGTGTGGAACGGGCTGAAGCTGGTGCCGCCGCCGACGTCGCTGGCGAGGCCGTGGCGGAAGCCGACGCGGCGCGCGCCCTCGTAGTCGAAGAAGCCGCTGCCCGGGAACAGGTTGCTGGTGGGGCTGACGGCGGCTGCCGCGCCGGTGTCGCGCATCAGCGCGCGGTCGTCGTCGTCGAAGTGGATGCAGTGCGCGTAGATGGCGCGCTCGCGCAGCAGCCCGAAGCCTTCGTACACCGCGAGGTAGCTGCGCGCGTCAGGAAAGAGCTGCCGGGCCCAGGCGATCTCGTCCTTGTTCTCGGCGACGTGCGACTGGATCCACACGTCCGGGTACTGCGCCGCCAGTTCGCCGGCGCCGCGCAGCTGCGCCTCGGTGCAGCTGGGCGCGAAGCGGGGCGTGATCGCGTAGCCCGCGCGGCCGCGGCCCTGCCAGCGCTGGATGAGCGCCTCGGTGTCGCGCAGCGACTGCTCGGTCTCGTCGCGCACGCCATCGGGAGAGTGCCGGTCCTGCAGCACCTTGCCGGCGATCATGCGCAGCCCGCGGCGTTCCGATTCCCGGAGCAGTGCATCGACCGAAGCCGGATGCGACGTGCAGAACGTCAGCGCGGTCGTGACGCCGTGACGACGCAATTCGTCGAGGAACACCGAAGCGACACTTTCGGCGTAATCCGCATCGGCGAAGCGCGCCTCGTGGGGGAAGGTGTAATTTTCGAGCCACGGAAGCAGCCCGTCGGCGGGGGAGCCGATCACGTCGGTCTGCGGGAAATGGACATGCAGGTCGATGAAGCCCGGCGCGAGGATCCGCCCCGGCAAGTGCTCGACCGGGACACCCGCGAAGTTGCCAATGAGTTCTTGTAGTTACCGGCGGCGCGCACGACCTTGCGGCCCGACGCGTCGGGCCCGATCACCAGCAAGCCATCGGGTTCGTAGAGGGGCTCGCCGGCGTCGGCGAAGCGCAGGAGGGAGGCGCGGAAAGCTTGCATGGGCGCCATTTTGAGACTTTCGCCACGCCGGCGTCGCCTGGCCATCCGATCCGCTCCAGAACCTGTATCAACCCGGTAGCCGTATGGATCAGTTTCAAGTACAACCAGAGGTCAGAAGTTGTATCCGCGCTTTTCTCCGCCGCCGGTCGCCCGGCACTCCGTAACCTAAAACGAAAGAATTCAAACGATGGCTAATTATGTTGGAACCACTGGCCCCGATACGTACAACGGCACGTCCTCGAACGACTCGATCGTCGGCGGCGCGGGCAACGACACGCTGAACGGCGCCGGCGGCAACGACTTCGTCGATGGCGCGAGCGGAGACGACTCCCTGCTGGGCGGCGACGGCAACGACACGGTGGCGGGCGACGACGGCAACGACGTGCTGCAGGGCGAGGCGGGCGACGACCTGATGTTCGGCGAGGCAGGCAACGACTTCCTGCGCGGCAACCTCGGCAACGACGCGCTGTCCGGTGGGGCGGGCCAGGACACCCTCAACGGCGGCAACGGCGACGACACGCTCGACGGCGGCGTGATCACCGACGCGATCAACTACAGCGACCTGAACGTCGTCAGCTATGCCGGCATGGGCGGCACGGGCGACACCGGCCCCGGCGTCAACGTCAACCTCCAGACCGGCGTGGCCACCGACGGCCTCGGCGGCACCGACACCCTGTCCAACTTCATGTCGGTCGTCGGCAGCGACTACGGCGACACCATCCTCGGCACCGCCGACTGGTCCTTCGAAATCTTCGACGGCGGCCTCGGCGACGACACCATCGACGGCGGCGAGCTCTCCGCCACCTCGTCCAACCGGGTCACCTACTTCACCGCTTCGGGCGCCGTGCAGGTCGACCTGAGCACGAACAGCGCCACCGGCGCCGCGGGCAACGACACGCTGCTGAACATCAACCATGTGCAGGGCAGCAAGTACGGCGACCTGCTGGTCGGCTCCGATTCGGAGTTCACCGAGACCTTCATGGGCCGCGCCGGCAACGACACCATCGACGGCGGCGGCGGACTCGACATCGCGCGCTACGACTTCCGGTCAACGCGAACCTCGGCACCCACTCGGCCATCGACGGCGAGCGCGAGGTCCAGACGAACACGTCGCTGCCTTTCGGCCTCGACACGCTGCTCAACATCGAAGGCCTGCGCGGCTCCAGCTTCAACGACACGCTGACGGGCGGCGATGAAGCCAACGAAGGCGAGGGCCGCTTCGAGTTCTTCAACGGCATGGGCGGCGACGACCTCATCGACGGCGGCGACGGCAACGACCGCGCCGACTACACGAACGCCACCGTCGGCGTGGAAGTCGACCTGTACGAAGGCTGGGCACGCGACGGCAGCTTCGTCAACGGCGTGCAGGGCGAAGACACCCTGCTCCACATCGAGTGGGTGCGCGGCAGCGGCTTCGCCGACATCCTGGTCGGCAACGAAGAAGACAACAAGCTCGAAGGCATGGCGGGCAACGACTCGATGGAAGGCGGCGGCGGCGACGACCTCCTGATCGGCGCGGCGGGCTCGGACACCTTCTACTTCTTCGGGGAGACGGTCTCGGCCGACACCGACACGATCCAGGACTTCGAGATGGGCGACTCGCTCGTGCTCGGGGGCCTCTCCGTCGAATCGCTGGTGAACGCGGCGCCGGAAGAGCTCACCGTCGGCCAGGCGGCGCTCTCGGGCACGGCCCTGTACGTCCGCTTCGCCGAAGGCGAGGAAGGCTTGCTGACCATCGAGCTCGGCGTCGAACTCTCCAGCAACCACTTCAGGATCTCGGCGCACGAGGAAGGCGTCCAGCTGACGTACCGCCCGGCAGCGACCGAAGACGGCGACTGGCTCTATGGCGGCGACAACAACGACTTCATCGAGGGGCTGGGCGGCAACGACTACATCTTCGGCCTCGAAGGCAACGACACCGTCGCGGCCGGCGACGGTGACGACTTCATCGTGGGGGGCGGCGCGGGCAGCGAGGGGCGGACTTCACCGATGGCGCCGACGTGATCGACGGCGGCGAGGGCGTCGACACCGTCGGCTACTTCTACTACGGCTTCGAAACCGCCCTGACGTTCACGTCCGGGCTGCACGACGGCAACGGCGTCCAGCTCGACCCGGTCAGCGGCCTGAGCGATACGCTCGTGAGCATCGAGCGGCTGGAGTTCTCCGGCGGCCTCGGCAACGACAGCGTGACCGGCGGGATGGAGCAGAACTTCTTCCGGGGCAACGGCGGCGACGACACGATGACCGGCGGCGGGGGCGACGACGTCTTCGCCTTCGTCCCGAACGACGAGCTTTCGGGCAACGACCGCATCACCGACCTCGGCATCGGCGATGCCCGGACTTCCGCGACATGGGCGTGTGGAAGCTCGTTGCCGGGAACAACACGGAGGAGCTGGGCTACGGCGAGTTCCGCGTCGGCACGCCGACCGCCGGCAAGACGATGCTGTACTTCCGCATCGGCGAAGGCGAGGACGACGTGAGTTCCGTCACCCTCGACGGCAACTTCGACACGTCGAGCTTCTTCGTGAACATGGACGGCATGCAGACCCGCCTGGTGGTGCGCGAAGGCGCGACCGCCGCTGCCGACGTCCTGGAGGGCACCTACGCCAGCGAACAGCTGAACGCCCCGGGCGGTGATGACGTGATCATGGGTGGCGGGGGAGACGACACGCTGACGGGCGGCGGCGGCTCCGACGTCTTCTTGTTCGACCTCGCCACCATCGGCGAAGGAGACAGCACGCTCACCGACCTGCGCGGGGGCGACGGCATCGCGCTTGCCGGCGTCACCATCACCGAACTGCTGGACGACATCGCGGCCAACGAGCTGTCCGAAGGCCAGGTCGCGGTCAACGCGGTCGACGAGGGCGCGCCAACACCGTCGTGTCGGTGCGCCACGCCGAGGGCATCTACTCCGTGAAGCTGGTCGGCGCCTTCACCGCCGCGGACTTCGACATCGAGGCGGAGGACAACATCTCGACCCTGCGCGTCATCGCCACGCCCGGCGAGGGCGACGAGGTCTTCGGTTCGTGGCGCAACGAGTTCGTCGCAGGCGGCGCCGGCAACGACACGCTCATGGGCTTCGACGGCAACGACACGCTCGATGGCGCCGGCGGCGCCGACGTGCTGCGCGGCGGCAACGGCAACGACCTCTACTTCGTCGGCACCGGCGACGACATCGTGGGCGAAGCGAGCGGCACCGCGGGCGGCATCGACCACGTGATCTCCGGCATCACCGGTCGCTGGCCGGCGACTACGTCGAGAACCTCACGCTGCACGAAGGCACCGCCTCGATCAACGCCACCGGCAACGGCCGGCCAACAAGCTGACCGGCAACGCCGGCAAGAACGTGCTGGACGGCGCGGGGCGCGGCGCGGACACCATGACGGGCGGCGCCGGCAACGACACCTACTACGTGGACAGCAGCGGCGACAGCGTGGCGGGCGAGTCCAGCGCCAGCAGCGGCGGCGTCGACACCGTGATCAGCAGCGTCGACTGGTCCGCCTCCGGCAAGTACGTCGAGAACCTCACGGCCGCCACCGGCACCGCCGGCGTCGACCTGACCGGCAACGGCCTGGTCAACGTGCTCACCGGCAACGACGGCAAGAACGTCCTCGACGGCGGCGCCGGCGCGGACGTGCTGAAGGGTGGCAAGGGCAACGACACGTACATCGTCGACAACGCCAAGGACAGCGTCGAGGGCGAGTCGAGCACGAGCGCGGGCGGCGTCGACCTGGTGAAGGCCAGCGTCACCGGTCGCTGGCCGGCGACTACGTGGAAAACCTCACGCTGACGGGCAGCGCCAGCATCAACGCCACCGGCAACAGCCTCGCCAACGTGCTCACCGGCAACACCGGCAAGAACGTGCTCGACGGCGGCGGGGCGCGGACACGATGTCCGGCGGCGCCGGCAGCGACATGTACTACGTGGACAACGCCAAGGACAGCATCACCGGCGAATCCAGCTCCAGCAGCGGCGGCATCGACACCGTGTTCTCCAGCGTCAGCTTCTCGCTGGCCGGCGACTACGTGGAGCAGCTGGCGCTGACCGGCAGCGGCAGCATCAACGCCACCGGCAACGGCCTCGCCAACGTGCTCACGGGCAACAGCGGCAAGAACGTGCTGAAGGGCGATGCGGGCAACGACACGCTGCAAGGCGGCGCCGGCGCCGATTCGCTCACGGGCGGGACGGGTTCCGATCGTTTCGTCTACGCGGCGGCTTCGGAGAGCACCACCAAGGCGCTCGACGTCATCGCCGACTTCGTTCGCGGCGCCGACAAGATCGACCTGTCGCACCTCGACGCGAACGCGGGCAAGTCGGGCCTGCAGGACTTCTCCTTCATCGGCAGCAACGCGTTCAGCAGCAACGCAACGGGGAGCTGCGCTTCGCGGTCGAAAGCGGCAAGGTGATGCTGTATGGCAGCACCGATGCCGACGCGACCGCGGAGTTCGCGGTCCACATCACGGGCGCCACGACCCTGAGCGCTTCGGACTTCGTGTTCTGAGGCCGGCGCGGCCGCCTGGCGGCCGCGGCCCGTGTGGAACGGCGGCGAAAGCCGCCGTTTTTCATTGGCGCGTGTGGGGTTTGCCGCAACGTACCCCTTTTTCTCCAATGCCCGCTGGCCGAATGGCTGAGTTTGGGATACAACTAGAAGCAAATAGTTATAACAACACACGGCTGCCGGCCGGTGCAACCCTTCTCCGGGAGCCCCCATGAGCGCAATCCCGACCGACGACGCAGACCTTCTCGCCGGCACCACCGGCCCCGACGTGATCGATGGCCTGAGCGGCAACGACACCATCACCGGCGACCAGGGCGACGACACCCTGCAGGGCGGCGGCGACAACGACTACCTGCTCGGCGGACCGGGCAACGACTTGCTCGAAGGCGGCACGGGGGCCGACTTCCTGAACGGCAACGGGGGCGACGACACGCTCGATGGCGGCGAGATCCTCGACACCCTGAACTACAGCGACCTCAACAACGCCTACTACTCCGACTCGCCGAGCGGCGTGGTCGTCAACCTCGCCACCGGGCAGGCCCAGGACGGCTACGGCGGCACCGACACCCTCATCAACATCGTCTCGGTGAGCGGCAGCAACCACAACGACTCCATCACCGGCGGCACGACCGGAGCTACGAACAGTTCGACGGCCCGGCCGGCAACGACACCATCGACGGCGGCACGCTCGGCACCACCACGTCGAACCGCGTCCTGTACCAGTCGGCCGGCGCGGCGGTCACCGTGGACTTCAAGCTCGGCACCGCCACCGGCGGCGGCGGCAACGACACCCTGATCAACATCAACCAGGTGACCGGCAGCACGTTCGGCGACACGCTGCGCGGGTCGGACACGACCCTCTACACCGAAAAACCTTTATCGGCCGGCAGGGCAACGACACCATCGACGGCGGCGGCGGCTTCGACATCGCCCGCTTCGAGGGCCAGGCCTCCGCGAACCTCGCCACGGGCGTGGCCTACGACGGCGAAGGCGGCGTCGACACGCTGGTCAACATCGAGGGCCTGCGCGGCTCCCGCTTCAACGACGTGCTCACCGGCGGCAACGTCGCCAACGATGCCTTCGAGTTCTTCATCGGCATGGGCGGCAACGACACCATCGACGGCGGCAGCGGCTACGACCGCGCCGACTACAACACGGCGGCGGACGCGGTGTCCGCCAACCTGCAGGAGGGCATCGCCTACGACGGCCTCGGCGGGCTCGACACGCTGGTCAACGTCGAAGGGCTGCGTGGCGGCGGCTTCAACGACCACCTGACGGGCAGCACGGTGGCCAACCGGCTGGAAGGCGGGCTGGGCGACGACACCCTGCTGGGCGGTGCCGGCGACGACACGCTCGTGGGCGACAAGGGGAACGACTCGATGGTCGGCGACGTCGGCCGCGACATCTTCGGCTGGGGCCCGAGTTCCGCCGGCGACACGGACTGGGTGGAAGACCCGGAGGTCGGCGACTCGCTCTATTTCACCGGCTTGTCCTTCGAAGAACTGCTGGACGTGTCCCCCTCCGAGCTGCAGGTGGGGCAAGCCACCCTGGCGCCCCGATCGACGGCATCACGACGCTCTACGTGCGCTATGCCGCGGGCGATTCCGGCATCCTCACCGTCGTCCTGAACGGCGAGCACCACGTCGGCGACTTCGTCTTCGACACGTACGACAACCAGGGCGCGCAGCTGATCTACGCGCTGGTGCCGACGGAGGACGGCGACGAACTGGTCGGTGCGCGCAACAACGACTACGTGGACGGACTCGAGGGCAACGACACGCTCAGGGGCGCCGGCGGTTTCGACACGCTGCTGGGCGGCGCGGGCGACGACACCACGGAAGGCGGCACGGAGAACGACTCGCTGCTCGGCGCGAAGGCAACGACCTCCGGCCGGCGAGGAAGGCAACGACACGCTCGTCGGCGGCGCGGGCGACGACACCATCGATGGCGGCGAAGTCACCGACCGCATCAACTACTCGGACCTCAACACGCTCCTGTTCACGGGCGCCACCGAAGGCGTGGTCGTGGACCTCGGCGCCGGAGAGGTCGCGCAGGATGGCCAGGGCGGCTTCGACCTGGTGTCCAACATCGTTTCCGTGGTGGGCACCGAATTCAACGACACGCTCACCGGCGGCACCGAGATGGGCTTCGAGCAGTTCGACGGCGCAGGCGGCGACGACCTGATCGACGGCGGGGCGCTCGGCACCACCACCTCGAACCGCGTCAACTACGCCTCGGCCAACGCCGCGGTGACCGTGAACCTCGGGACCGGCTCCGCCTTCGGCACCGCGACCGGCACCGACACGCTGGTCAACATCAACCAGGTCAGCGGCACGCGCTACAACGACACGCTGACGGGCAGCGACGCGACCACCTACACCGAGACCTTCATCGGCCGCGCCGGCAACGACACGATCGACGGCCGCGGCGGCAACGACATCGCCCGCTACGAGGCCGCGGCCAACGTGAGCCTGGCCACGGGCATCGCCCTGACGGGCAAGGCGGCACCGACACCCTCCTCAACATCGAAGGCCTCCGCGGCTCGTCCTTCGACGACACGCTCACCGGCGGCAATGCGGCGAACGACGCCTTCGAGTTCTTCATCGGCATGGGCGGCAACGACACGCTCGACGGCGGCAGCGGCTACGACCGCGTCGACTACACCACGGCGCTGTCCGGTGTCGAGGTGGTGCTGGGCGAAGCGGGCTGGCACGGCTGGGCCCTCGACGGGCTGGGCGGCAACGACACCCTGCTCAACATGGAAGCGGTGCGGGCGGGCAGCTTCAACGACCAGTGGACGGCAACAGCGGCGCCAACCGCCTCGAAGGCGGCGCCGGCGACGACTCTCTGTTCGGCGGCGCGGCGGCAACGACACGCTGGTCGGCGACCACGGCGACGACCTGCTGGTCGGCGGCGACGGAAGCGACATCTTCGGCTGGGGCGCGGGAGCGGCGGGCAACCTCGACCGGGTCGAAGACCTCGAGCTCGACGACTCGCTGTATTTCGCGGGGCTGCAGGTGGAGGGGTTCATCGAAGGCATGGCGGACCCGAAACCGGGCAGGCTTCCATCAGCGAAGGCGAGGAAGGCACCACCGTCGTCCGCGTGCGGTTCGCCGACGGCGATGGCGGCATCGCCACCATCGTGCTGAGCGGGCGGTACACGGCTGCCAACTTCAGCTTCGAGGACGACGCCGGCAAGGGAACGCGGGTCTCCTACGACGAATTCTTCATCACCGGCGAAAGCGACTACGTCATCGGCGGCAGCGACAACGAGGCGTTCGACGGTCTGGCCGGCGATGACCGCATCGAAGGGCGCGGCGGGCGGGACACGCTCACCGGCGGCCGGGGCAACGACACCCTGCTCGGCGGAGCCGCCTCGGACACGCTGCAAGGCGGCCTGGGCGACGACTCCCCTGGACGGCGGCGAAGTGACCGACCGCGTGAACTACAACGACCTGAACACGCTGCTCTACACCGACGCGGCAGACGGCGTCGACGTGAACCTCGGCAGCGGCCAGGCCTCCGACGGCAACGGCGGCACGGACACCATCGTCAACTTCGTTTCGGTGGTCGGGTCCGCCCACGACGACACCCTCACCGGCGGCACGGAGATGGGCTTCGAGATGTTCGAGGGCGGCGCCGGCGACGACCTGATCGACGGCGGCGAACTCGGCACGGCCACCAGCAACCGCGCCTCCTATGCGTCCGCGGGCGCCGCGGTGCGGGTCGACCCGCCGCCGGCACCGCGCAAGGCACCGCGACCGGCAACGACACGCTCGTCAACATCAACCAGGTGGCGGGCAGCGCCTACGCCGACACGCTGCTGGGCTCCGACACGACCGAGCACACCGAGTCCTTCATCGGACGCGGCGGCAACGACACCATCGACGGCGCAGGCGGCACCGACGTGGCGCGGTACGACTTCGCGGTGGTGGCGAACCTCGCGACCGGCATCGCCACGGGCAGCGAAGGCACCGACACGCTGCGCAACCTCGAAGGCCTGCGCGGTTCGAGCGGGGCGGATTCGCTCACCGGCGGCAACACCGCCAACAACGCCTTCGAGTTCTTCACCGGCATGGGCGGCAACGACACCATCGACGGCGGGGTCGGCTACGACCGCGCCGACTACACCACGGCCACTTTCGGCGTGAACGTGAACCCGCCGCCGGCACGGCGATCGACGGCCTGGGCGGTACCGACACCCTGCGCAACATCGAAGGCGTCCGGGGCGGGAACCACGGCGACATGCTGTTCGGCAGCACCGCGGGCAACCGCACGGAAGGCGGCACCGGCAACGACTACATCGAAGCCGGCGCCGGCAACGACACCCTCGTCGGCGACGACCACGACGACACGATGGTCGGGGGCAGCGGCCGCGACCTCTTCGCCTTCGGCCCGAGCACGAGCGAAGACTTCGACCGCATCCAGGACCTCGAGGTCGGCGATTCCCTGTACTTCAACGGCATCCACTTCGACACGCTCCCCGGCCGACATGGATCCCCGGGAGCTCGAGGCGGGCACGGCGACGCTGCACCAGCCGTTCAACGGCCGGACCATGCTGTTCGTGCGGTACGAGGGCAAGGAAGGCGTGGTGGCGGTCGAACTGCTCGGCCACCACAGGCTCGTCGACTTCCAGTTCGCGCCGTCCGACGGGCTCGGCACGCGCTTCACGTACGTGCTGACGCCCAGCGCGGGCAACGACTTCCTGAGCGGCGGCAGCAACGACGACCTCATCCGGGGCCTGCCGGCAACGACACGCTGCAAGGCATGGACGGCAACGACACGCTCGACGGCGGCACCGGCGCCGACCTGCTGCGCGGCGGCCTCGGCAACGACACCTACCACCGGACAACGCGGGCGACAACATCGACGGCGAATCCAGCACGGGCGGCGGAACCGACACCGTCCTCGCGTCCGTCAGCTACTCCGCCGCCAGCGACTTCGTCGAGAACATCACGCTGACCGGCACCGCCAACCTCAATGCCACCGGCAACCAGCTGGCCAACGTGCTGACCGGCAACAGCGGCGCCAACGTGCTCAACGGCGGCACCGGCGCCGACGTGATGCGCGGCGGCTCCGGCAACGACACGTACTACGTCGACAATGCCGGCGACAACGTCGACGGCGAATCGAGCGCCAGCGGCGGCGGTGTCGACACCGTGATGTCCGTGGTCACGTACTCGGCGGCGAGCGACTTCGTCGAGAACATCACCCTCACGGGCACGGCCGGCATCAACGCGACGGGCAACCAGTTCGCGAACGTGCTGACGGGCAACAGCGGCGCCAACGTGCTCAACGGCGGCACGGGCGCCGACGTGATGCGCGGCGAAGGCGGCAACGACACCTACGTCGTGGACAACGCCAAGGACAACGTCGACGGCGAAACCAGCGGCGAAGGCGTGGACACGGTGCAGTCGTCGATCACGTGGTCGCTGGCCACCGATGCGTACCTCGAGAACCTCACGCTCACCGGCAGCGCCGCGATCAACGCCACCGGCAACGGCCTGGCCAACGTGCTCACCGGCAACACCGGCGCCAACGTGCTGGACGGCGGCACCGGCGCCGACACGATGGCCGGCGGCACCGGCAGCGACACGTACTACGTGGACAACGCCAAGGACGGCATCACCGGCGAATCCAGCGCCAGCAGCGGCGGCGTCGACAAGGTGTTCTCCAGCGTCAGCTTCTCTCTGGCCGGCGACTACGTGGAGCAGCTGGCCCTGACCGGCACCAGCAGCATCAATGCCACCGGCAACGGAATGGCGAACTTGCTCACGGGCAACAGCGGCAAGAACGTGTTGCTGGGCGACGCCGGCAACGACACGCTGCAGGGTGGCGCGGGCGCCGACTCGATGACGGGTGGCGCCGGCGCCGAGCGCTTCGCCTACATGGCCGCGGCGGACAGCACCACGTCCGCGCGCGACGTCATCACGGACTTCCTGCGCGGCACCGACAAGATCGACCTGTCGCAGTTCGACGCCAACGCCGGCAAGTCGGGCCTGCAGGACTTCACCTTCATCGGCAGCCAGGCTTTCAGCGCGAACGCCACCGGCCAGCTGCGCTTCGCGATCGAAAGCGGCAAGGTGATGCTCTACGGCAGCACCGACGCCGACACGACCGCCGAATTCGCGGTGCAGGTCGGCGGAGCGACGACGCTCGCCGCGTCCGACTTCCTCTTCTAGCGCGGCCTACTTCGCCACCTTGCCCCGGACGCCTGCCACCAGGGTAGTCCATGGCAAGGATCTGGGCGTCGCTGAGGGCCCGGCCCTTGGCGAGCACGGCGCGGCCCGTGTTGTCGGCGATGGGGCCCGCGAAGGGCTTCAGCTTGCCGGCGGCGATGTCCTGCTGGCGCGCCAGCACCTCCTGCTGCACGGCCTTGGGCACCTTCGGCCCGAAGTGGTCGACGCGGATCATCCCTTCGCGCACGCCGCCCCACACGTTGACCGGCTTCCAGCTGCCGTCGAGCACGGCCTGCGTGCGCTGCCGGTAGTAATCGCCCCACTGGTGGGTGACCGCCAGCACCTGCGAGTCGGGTGCGGCCTTGCGCATGTCGGAGTGGTAGGCGATGGCGAGCTTGCCGCGCTCCTGCGCGGCGGCCATCACGGCCGTCGATGCGGTGTGGAAAGCGAGCACGTCCGCCTGCTGGTTCATCAGCGTCATGGCCGCGTCGCGCTCCTTCGCGGGATCGAACCATGCGTTGAGCCACACCACCTTCACCTGCGCGGCCGGGTTGACCGAGCGCATGCCGAGCGTGAAGGCGTTGATGCCCTGCAGCACCTCGGGGATGGGGAAGCCGGCCACGTAGCCCGCCACGTTGCTCTTCGTCATGCGCCCCGCGGCGATGCCTGCGAGGTAGCGCCCTTCGTAGTAGCGCGCGTTCGAGGCGGCCACGTTGTCCGCTGTCTTGTAGCCGGTGACGGACTCGAACTTCACGTCGGGGAATTCGCGCGCGACCTTCAGCATCGGCTCCATGTAGCCGAAGCTCGGCGCGAAGATCAGCTTGTGGCCCGTCGCCGCGAGGTCGCGGATCACGCGCTCGGCATCGGGACCTTCGGGCACGTTCTCGACGAACGACGTCCTGACGCGCGTGCCCATGGATGACTGCACGTACTGCCGCGCAGCCTCGTGCTGGTGCACCCAGCCCGCATCGGTGACGGGCGCGACATAGACGAACCCGACCTTGAGCGGTTCCTGCGGTTGGGCATAAGCGGGGATGGAAAAGACGCAAGCAGCCATGGCAATGGCCGCGAGGTTTTTGTACATGGTGTTCCTCTACATGGCCCCGGAAACTACACAAGGAAAGCAGGCCGCCGGGGCACGTCCTGCTGGTCCTTATTGTAAGGGCCGAAGTTGCTTCACCGTCGAGGAGAGAGCGCCCACAAGACGCCCGAGTTTGCGTATAAGGAATGACGAAGCATCCGCCTCGCTGCTTCGGCAAAATTCATCAAGACAACGGGAAGCCAACAACATGCGCAAGTACAACGGGAGCAGCCAGGTCCTTGTCACGGGCGGCGCCGGATTCCTCGGCAGCCACCTGTGCGACCGGCTGATCGAGCGCGGCCATCACGTGATCTGCGCCGACAACTTCTTCACCGGCAGCAAGAACAACATCGAGCACCTGATGGACCATCCGCGCTTCGAGCTGGTGCGCCACGACGTGACGCTGCCGCTCTACGTGGAAGTCGACGAGATCTACAACCTCGCCTGCCCGGCATCGCCGGTGCACTACCAGCACGACCCGGTGCAGACCACCAAGACCAGCGTGTATGGCGCGATCAACATGCTCGGGCTGGCCAAGCGCACGCGCGCGCGCATTTTCCGTGCTTCCACCAGCGAGGTGTACGGCGACCCGGCCTGCCATCCGCAGCCCGAGAGCTACTGGGGCCACGTCAACCCGATCGGGCCGCGCAGCTGCTACGACGAAGGCAAGCGCTGCGCCGAAACGCTGTTCTTCGACTACCACCGGCAGTACGGCGTCGACATCCGCGTGGCGCGCATCTTCAACACCTACGGCCCGCGCATGCACCCCAACGACGGGCGCGTGGTGTCCAACTTCATCGTGCAGGCGCTGCGCGGCGAGCCGATCACGGTGTACGGCAAGGGCCAGCAGACGCGCAGCTTCTGCTACGTCGACGACCTCGTCGAAGGCTTTCTGCGCTTCATGGACCTCGAAGGCCCCTGCCCCGCGCCCATCAACATCGGCAACCCCGGCGAGTTCACGATCCTCGCGCTGGCCGAGCAGGTGATCAAGCTGACGGGCTCGCGCTCGAAGCTGGTGTTCTCGCCGCTGCCTGTCGACGACCCGATGCAGCGCCGTCCCGACATCACGCAGGCGCGCGAGCAACTGCACTGGGAGCCGACCGTGCAGCTCACCGCGGGGCTGAAGAAGACCATCGCGTACTTCGACGAGCTGCTGGGCACGGGCGTGGTCAAGGCGGACGGCAAGGCGGCCTCCCCGGTGCGCGCGCGCCGCGCGGTCAACGGCAGCACCGGCACGGGCGCCCACATCGTCGCTTGAGCACGCCGGCGGTTCCGGACGTCTCCGGCGACTGGTTCGCCGCCATGCGCAGCGGCCGCTGGGAAGACGCCTGGCGGGCCACCGACCGCATCGAACACGAGCGCAGGCGGGTGCAGGCGCAGCCGGGTTTCGCCTGGCGGCCCGAGTACCTGCGCTGGGACGGCACGCCGCTGCACGGCCGCGAGGTGATGGTGCGCTGCGACCACGGCCTCGGCGACACGATGCAGTTCCTGCGCTTCGTTCCGCTGCTGGGCGCTGCACGCATCCACCTCATGGTGCAGCCGCACTTGCTGGACTTGCTCGCGGGCGCCCCGGGACTCGGGCAAGTGCACGACTGGTGGACCGACCGCCCGCCGCCGCCGCACGAGGTGGAGATCGAGGTGATGGAGCTGCCGTATGCGCTGCGCACGACGCTCGCCACCCTGCCGCCGCCTTATCCGCACCTTCGCGCGCAGGTGGCACGCGTGCCGCCGCCCGGGCTGGCGCGGGACGGGAAGCTGCGCGTCGGGCTGCTCTGGGCCGCGAGCGACTGGGACGGCAGCCGGTCGGTGCCGCTGCACGCGTTGCAGCCCCTGCTGGACGTGCCCGGCGTGCGCTTCTACGCCCTGCAGCAAGGCCCGGCAGCGGACGACGCGGCGCCCCCGCTGGAGAACCTGGCGCCGCGCACCCGCTCGATCACGCACGCGGCGGCGGCGATGTGCGAGCTCGACCTCGTGATCAGCATCGACGGCATGCCCGCGCACCGGCGGGCACGCTCGGCATCCCCACCGGGTGCTGCTCAAGCGCGACGCCGACTGGCGCTGGATGGAGGGCCGCGCCGACTCGCCCCGGTATCCGTCGATGCGGCTGTTCCGGCAGGCGACGGCGGGCGACTGGTCGGCGCCGATCGCGGCCATGGCCAGGCTCTAAGCGGCTGACATCGGCCCGAGGCCGTTCACCAGCTTCACCTGCACCCAGTCGTCGCCCATCGCCAGCAGGCTCGCCGACGCCGGCGCGATCTCCAGCCGCTCCGTGTGGTCGAGCGACATGCCGAGGCAGCGCGCCAGCACGGCCTTGATGACGTCGCCGTGGGACGCCACCAGGACATGCCCATCCGGATGGGCCCGCCGCAGCCTTTGCAGGCCCTCCGGGCCCTTTGCGGCACCCCGGCGAAGGGTTCCCCGCCCGGCGGGCATGCGGCGCCCCTGTGGTTCACCCATTGATCCCAGCCCGCGCTGCCCCGCAAGTCCTCGAACCGCAGGCCCATCCAGGCGCCGAAGTCGATCTCGTCCAAGGCCGGCTCGATGCCCACCGGCATCCCGCGGCTCGCGGCCAGCGGCTGCACGGTCTGCTGCGTGCGGGGCTGGGGGCTGGCGCAGATGGCCGCCAGCGGGAAGCTGGCAAAGCGCGCCTCCAGCTGCTGCGCCTCGGCGCGGCCCTTGGCGTTCAGGCTCACGTTCGGCAGGCGGCCGGCCGTGCCGCGCCCCAGCCAGTCGTGCGACGCATGCCGCAGCAGGACGAACGTGGTCACGCCAGCGCCAGCGGGCTCTCCCGGGCCACGGGCGTGGCCGCATGGCCGACGTAGCGCCGCACCATGCGCGCGCAGAACTCCGCGTACTCCTCGGCCACCTGCGGTGCGCTCGTGTGGTGCGGCTGGATGCCACGGTGCTCCGGCGTGAAGCAGAAGGTGACGGTGACGTCGAAGTCCTCCAGCGCGGCCATCTGCCGGTCGAACCACGCGTCGGCGCCGGGACGGAAGCTGTCGGCCCAGCTCAGGCCGGTGCGCAGCTTCTTCACGCCGAGTCGCTTCAGCCAGCGCACGGCGTCTTCCGTGCGGTGGTCCTCGAAGTGGAACCACTGGCAGATGCCCAGCTCCGGCGTGTAGCGCGCGAAGTGCTTGCAGGCCAGCTTGGGCGTGCCGTCCTCGCGCAGCAGGCCCATGTGGAAGTGCCGGTAGTAGCTGGATCCTTCCGCCTCGCGGTGCCGGGTGGTGGCGGGCCAGGCCTTGGGCAGGTCGTACAGCGAGTACCAGTGGATGCGCGGCGCCCGGCCGATCAGCAGCTCGGCCGAGCGCTGGAGCCCGAACTCCTGCACCTCCTCCGCGCCGAAGGTGGAGACGCCCACCTCCGTCACCCACACCGGCAAGTGCGTCACCGCGGCGATCTCGGCAATGCGTTCGGGCCACTGGTGGATCTGCCAGTGGTTCCAGTCGAGCGGGAAGCCGTGCACCGCCACGGCATTCACCATGTCGAGCACGCCGGCGCTGCCCAGCGTCTGGATGAAGGCGGGGTCGATCGGCGAGATGCCACCGAGCACCCGCGTGAGGTCGGGCGACTCGGCGCGCACCGCGGTTGCGGCGAGCTTCACCATCTCGGCGTAGCGGACCCAGCCCGGGTCGACCTCCGGGTCCCAGTGCGACTTGTTGTTGGGTTCGTTCCAGAACTTGACGGCTTCGATCATGACGTCCTTCTTCAGATGTCCTTGTGCACCGCCACCGCATCGGCCGCAACCGGCCGGGGAGCCGGGGCCGGCGCCTCGTCGCCGCGGATGAAGCCTTCCACGAGTTCGTGCGCCTCGTCGTCGGTGAACTGCAGCGGCGGCGTCTTCATGTAGTACGCGGACGGCCCGTTGAGCGCGCCGCCGATGCCACGGTCGAGCGCGATCTTGGCGCAGCGGATGGCATCGATCACCACGCCGGCCGAGTTGGGCGAGTCCCAGACCTCGAGCTTGAGTTCGCACGTCAGCGGGACATTGCCGAAACTGGTTCCTTCCATACGGATGAACGCGAACTTGCGATCCGTGAGCCAGGGCACGTAGTCGCTGGGGCCGACGTGCACGTCCTTCGCCTTCATCGGATGGCCGAGCTGGCTGGTGACGGCATTGGTCTTGGAGATCTTCTTGGAGGCCAGCCGCTCACGCTCGAGCATGTTCAGGAAGTCGGTGTTACCGCCGACGTTCAACTGGTAAGTGCGGTCGACCTGCACGCCCCGCTTGCGGAAGAGGTCCGTCAGCAAGCGATGGACGATGGTCGCGCCGACCTGCGACTTGATGTCGTCGCCGATGATGGGCAGGCGGCGCTGCGCGAAGCGCTTGTTCCAGTAGGGCTGCGACGCGATGAACACCGGGATGCAGTTGACGAAGGCGCAGCCCGCCTCGAGGATCTGCTCGACGTACCACTTGGTGGCCATCTCCGAGCCGACTGGAAGGTACGAGACGACCACGTCGGTCCCGGTGGCCTTGAGGATGCCGACGATGTCGTCGGTGCTTGCGGTCGACTTGGGGACGACGTCCTTCAGGTAGGCACCGAGTCCGTCGTGGGTCATGCCGCGCGACACGGTGACACCCAGATTCGGAACTTGCGCGAACTGGATGGTGTTGTTGGGCTCGGCAAAGATGGCTTCGCCGAGATCCAGCCCGACCTTGTGCGCGCTCACGTCGAACGCGGCGGTGAACTCGATGTCGCGCGGGTGGTAGCCACCGAGCTCCACGTGCATCAGCCCGGGGACGAAGTCGTCCGGCGCTGCATCGCCATAGAAATGGACACCCTGCACGAGGGACGATGCGCAGTTGCCCACGCCGATGATCGCGACCCGGATCTTGCCCATGCTTTCACTCCCTTTCGTTGTTCGTTAAGTCACTGTTGCGCACACCGCTTTTTGCTCGGCGACAGGGGAGGAGGCATGGTACAGATCGAGAACTCTACTTTGGGTAGTTTTCAAAATTCAGCGCAATTCGACGGTGAATCCGCCCCACTGGCTGAGTCGTCGTCCTAACATGAAGGATCAACAACAAAACATGGTTGCGCAAAATGCAGAAAGTGTTGATCACGGGAGGCGCAGGCTTCATCGGCTCGCATCTGGCCGACGAGTTGCTGGCGCATGGCTACCGTGTTCGGGTCCTCGATTCGCTGGACCCCCGGTGCACGGCGAGGCGCGCCGCCGTCCCGAGTACCTCAGTCGCGAAGCCGAGTTGATCGTCGGCGACGTCAACGATCCCGCCAAGGTCGAGGAAGCATTGCGCGGCGTCGATGCCGTCTACCACTTCGCCGCGGCGGTCGGCGTGGGCCAGAGCATGTACGAGGTGGCGCACTACACGCGCGTCAACAACCTGGGCACGGCCGTGGTGCTCGAAGCCCTGATCAAGCGGCCCGTGCAGCGGCTGATCGTCGCCTCCAGCATGAGCCTGTACGGCGAAGGCCTGTACCAGACGGCAAGCGGCGAGGCGCGGCTGGCCGGCGAGCGCACCCTCGAACAGCTCAAGCGCGGCGAATGGGAGTTCACCGGCTCCGACGGCGCGCCGCTGCAGCCCGTGCCGACGCCCGAGACCAAGCCGCCGGCGCTGGCCTCCGTCTACGCGCTCTCGAAGTTCGACCAGAGCGCCTGTGCCTGATGATCGGCCGCGCGTACAACATCCCGACGGTCGCGTTGCGCTTCTTCAACGCGTACGGTCCGCGCCAGCGCTGTCGAATCCGTACACCGGCGTGCTCGCGATCTTCGCTTCGCGCTTCCTGAACAACAACCCGCCGGCGATCTTCGAGGACGGCCTGCAGCAGCGCGACTTCGTCAGCGTCTACGACCTCGTGCGCGGCTGCCGGCTGGCGCTCGAGACGCCGGCCGCCGCGGGCGAAGTGTTCAACATCGGCAGCGGCGAGCCGCACACGGTGCGCGACGTCGCCTCGCGGCTGGCGCGCGTGATGGGCAAGGAGCACATCCGCCCCGACATCCTCGGCAAGTACCGCGTGGGCGACATCCGCCACTGCTACGCCGACATCTCCAAGGCGCGCGAGATCCTCGGCTACAGCCCGCAGGTGCGGCTGGACGACGGCATGACCGAACTGTCGTCGTGGCTGGCCGGCCAGGCCGCCGTGGACCGCGTCTCGCAAGCCGCCGCCGAACTCACCGCCCGCGGGTTGACCGTATGAACCAGCCCATCACCCTGATCACGGGCGGCGCCGGCTTCGTCGGCTCCAACCTCGCCAACCGGCTGCTCACGATGGGCCGCCGCGTGCGCATCCTCGACAACCTGTCGCGCCCCGGCGTCGAGCAGAACCTGCAGTGGCTGCGGCAGCAGCACGGCGACCTGCTCGAGTTCGAGCGCGCCGACGTGCGCGATGCGGCGGCGGTCTCGCAGGCCTGCGCGGGCGTGGCGCAGGTGTTCCACTTTGCGGCGCAGGTGGCCGTCACCACAAGCCTCGACAACCCGCAGGAGGACTTCGCGGTCAACGCGCTCGGCACGCTCAACGTGCTGGAGGCGGCGCGCGCGCGGCCGGTGCCGCCGGCGGTCATCCTCACCTCGACCAACAAGGTCTACGGCGGACTCGAAGACCTGCAGTTGTCGGTGCAGGGCCAGCGCTACCTGCCCGTCGATGCCGGCGTCCTGCAGCGCGGCATCGCCGAAGACCGGCCGCTGGACTTCCACAGCCCCTACGGCTGCTCAAAGGGCACGGCCGACCAGTACGTGGCCGACTACGCGCGCAGCTACGGCATGACCACGCTGGTCTTCCGCATGAGCTGCATCTACGGCCCGCGCCAGTTCGGCACCGAAGACCGGGCTGGGTCGCGCACTTCATCCTGCGCGCGCTGCGCGGCGAACGCATCACGCTGTACGGCGACGGCATGCAGGTGCGCGACATCCTGTTCGTCGACGACCGTCGAAGCCTTCCTGCTCGCCGAGCAGCACGCGCCGCGCCTCAAGGGCCGCGCCTTCAACATGGGCGGCGGCGCGGCCAACACCATAAGCCTCATCGACCTGCTGGACCGCATCGAGCAACTGCACGGCGAGCGCCCCGACGTGACCTTCGATGCGTGGCGCACCGGCGACCAGCGCTACTACGTCTCCGACACCGCCGCGTTCCAGCGCGAGACCGGCTGGAAGGCGAAGGTCGCCTCCGCCGACGGCATCGAGAGGCTGTACCAGTGGCTGGCGGCGCAGCAGGGCAAGCGCGCGGCGGCGCCCGCTGCCCAGCGGCTCGCGGCGGGGGTGCACTGATGGCGGCCGGTCACATGCATGCAGGTGTGATCGCGGCGCCCGGACAAGCAGCCTTGCAAAGCATCGCTCCGCCCGAGCCGGGCCCGGGGCAGGTGCTGCTGCGGCTGGAAGGCTCGGGCGTGTGCGCTTCCAGCCTGCCGCTCTGGGAAGGCCGCGAGTGGTTCAACTATCCGCAACCGCCGGGCGCGCCGGGGCACGAAGGCTGGGGCCGCGTGGCCGCGCTCGGCGAAGGCGTCACGGGGCTGAAGGCAGGGGACCGCGTGGCCGCGCTGACGTACCGCGCGCATGCCGAGTACGACATCGCGGAAGCCGGCTCCGTCGTGCGGCTGCCCGATGCGCTCTCCGATGCCGCGGTGCTCGGAGAACCGCTCGGCTGCGCCACCAACATCTTCGCCCGCAGCGAAATCCGGCGGGGCAGACGGTCGCCATCGTCGGCATCGGCTTTCTCGGCGCGCTGCTCACGCAGCTGGCGACGCACGCCGGCGCGCGCGTGATCGCTCTGTCGCGGCGGCCGTTCTCGCTCGACTTCGCGAAGGCGGCCGGGGCCGAGCACACGCTGCTGCTCGACGACCACTGGCAGATCCCGGAGAAGGTGAAGAAGCTCACCGACGGCAAGTGGTGCGAGCGGGTCATCGAATGCACGGGCCTGCAGTGGCCGCTGGACCTGGCGGGCGAGATGACGGCGGAGCGCGGCCGGCTCGTCATCGCGGGCTACCACCAGGACGGCCTGCGGCAGGTCAACCTGCAGCTCTGGAACTGGCGAGGCATCGACGTCATCAACGCGCACGAACGCAATCCGCAGGCCTATGTCGACGGGATGAAGCGCGCGGTCGACCTGATGCTCGAAGGCGTGCTCGACCCGGCGCCGCTCTACACGCACAAGCTGCCGCTCGACCGGCTGGGCGAGGCGCTCGAACTCACGCGCACGCGGCCGGACGGCTTCATGAAGGCGCTGGTCACCACATGAACACCCTGCCAAGACTCGGGTTCCCGGGCCTCGGCTGGATCGGCCAGCACCGCATGCAGGCCCTGCTGGACGAATCCGCGTGCCGCGTCGCCGCCGTGGCCGATCCTTCCCCGGAGGCGCGCGCGCGTGCGCAAGCGGCCGCGCCCGGCGCCGCGGCCGTGGAGACCCTCGAAGAACTGCTGCGGCACGACCTCGACGGCATCGTGATCGCCACGCCGAGCGCCCTGCATGCGCAGCAGGCCATGGCGGCGCTGGAGCGCGGCCTCGCCGTGTTCTGCCAGAAGCCGCTGGCCCGCACCGCCGCCGAGAACCGCGACATCGTCGATGCCGCGCGCAGGGCGGACCGGCTGCTCGGCTGCGATCTCTCCTACCGCCACACGGAGGCGATGCGCCGCATCCGCAACTGCGTGGTCGAAGGCGAGCTGGGGCAGGTCTACGCCGCCGACCTCGTCTTCCACAATGCCTACGGGCCCGACAAGTCGTGGGCTCGCGATGCCGCGCTCTCCGGCGGCGGCTGCGCCATCGACCTCGGCATCCACCGGGTCGACCTGGCGCTGTGGACGCTCGGCTTTCCGCAGGTGGAGAAGGTCACCAGCCGGCTGTACGCGCAAGGGCAGCCGCTGCCGCCGGGCAGCCACGCTGTCGAAGACTACGCCGTTGCGCAGCTCGACCGGCCACCGGCGCCGTGGTGCGCATCGCCTGCTCGTGGAACCTGCCGGCCGGACGCGACGCCGTGATCGAGGCGCACTTCCACGGCAGCCAGGCCGGCGCGGCGATGCAGAACGTCGACGGTTCGTTCTACGACTTCGCCGCGGCGCGCTTCAACGGCACGCAACGCACGCCACTCGCGGAGCCGCCGGATGCCCGGGCGGCCGCGCCATCGTCGAATGGGCACGCCGGCTGGCCGGCGGCGCCCGCTATACAACCCCGCCATCGAAACCATCGTCGATGTCGCCGCCGTGCTGGACCGCGTGTATGGCCGGTAAGCGCGCACCCGGGTGTTGATGACGGCGGACACCGTCGGCGGCGTGTGGACCTATGCAGTGGAACTGGCGCGCGAACTCGATGCGCGGGGCGTGCAGGTGGCGATCGCCACCATGGGTGCCCCCGTGTCGGGCCACCAGCGCGAGGAGCTTGCCGGCACGCGCCGCGTGACGCTGCACGAAAGCACCTACCGCCTCGAGTGGATGCAGGAGTCCGAAGCCGACGTGCAGGCGGCCTGCGCGTGGCTGCTGGCGCTGGAGCGCAAGCTGCGGCCCGACCTCGTCCACCTGAACCAGTACGCTTTCGGCGCCCTGCCCTTCGCGGCGCCGACCCTGATGGTGGCGCATTCGTGCGTCCTGTCGTGGTGGCGTGCCGTACACGGCGCGGCGGCGCCCGTGGAGTGGAACGCCTACCGCAAGCTGGTGCGCGCGCGGGCCTCGCGGGCGCCGGCCGGTGGCCGCGCCGACGCGTGCCATGCTCGATTCGCTCTCCGCGAACTACGGCTACGACCATGGCGGACTGGTGCTGGGCAATGCCGCCAATCCGGACCTGTTCGCGCCCGCGCGCAAGCAGCCGGTCATCCCGGCGGCCGGCCGCTTCTGGGACGCGGCCAAGAACCTCGCCGCGCTCGAGCAGGTCGCGCCGGCGCTGGCGTGGCCGGTGCACGTCGCCGGCGCGTCCAAGCAGCCGGACGGCGGCACCGTCGTGCCGGCGGGCGTCCACTGCCCGGGCGAGCTGCCGCGCGAGGAACTGGCGCAGCATTTGGCCACCGCCGCGATCTACGCCCTGCCCGCGCGCTACGAGCCCTTCGGCCTGTCCGTGCTGGAAGCGGCGCTGAGCGGCTGCGCGCTGGTGCTGGGCGACATCCCGAGCCTGCGCGAGATCTGGGGGAGGCGGCCCTGTACGTGGCGCCCGACGACCATGCCGCGCTGCGCGAAAAGCTGGCGCGCCTGATCGCGCAGCCTGCCTTGCGCGCGCGGCTGGCGCGCGCCGCCGTGGCCCGCGCGGAGCACTTCACGCCGGCGCGCAAGTGCGACGCCTACCGGGCGGCCTATGCCAGCCTGCACCCACGCTTCGCGGGCACCCGCGCGGAGGAACCGGCATGCGCGTGATCGTCTTCTGCCACTCGCTCCTGTCCGACTGGAACCACGGCAACGCGCACTTCCTGCGTGGGGTCTGCAGCGACCTCGTCGCGCGCGGCCACGCCGTGGACGTGTACGAGCCGCACGACGCGTGGAGCCTGCAGAACCTGCTGTCCGAACATGGCGACGGACCGCTGCAGGAATTCGCGCGCGCCTATCCCACGCTGCGCAGCATCCGCTACACCGCCGGGACGCTGGACCTCGACACCGCGCTGGCCGACGCCGACCGGGTCCTGGTGCACGAGTGGAACGCGCACGCGCTGGTCAAGGCGATCGGGCAACATCGGCACGCCAACCCGCACTACCGCCTGCTGTTCCACGACACGCACCATCGCTGCGTGACCGATCCCGGCAGCATGGCGGCGTACGACCTGCGGCACTACGACGGCGTGCTCGCCTTCGGCAACGTGATCCGCGACCTGTACCGCAAGCAGGGCTGGGCGCGGCAGGCCCGACGTGGCACGAAGCGGCGGACCATCGCGTGTTCCGTCCGTTGCCCGGGACGCCGCGCGAAGGCGACCTGGTGTGGATCGGCAACTGGGGCGACGACGAGCGGACGGCCGAATTGCACGAGTTCCTGCTGGAACCGGTGAAGACGCTGGGACTGACGGCGCGCATCCACGGCGTGCGCTACCCCGAGCACGCGTTGCGCAGCCGGCCGACGCGGGCATCGCCTACGGCGGCTGGCTGCCGAACCACCAGGCGCCGCAAGTCTTCGCCCGCTACGGCGTCACGGTGCACGTGCCGCGCCGGCCCTACGTGGCCGCGTTGCCGGGCATCCCGACCATCCGCGTTTTCGAGGCGCTGGCCTGCGGCATCCCGCTGGTCTGCGCGCCCCGAACGACAGCGAACACCTCTTCACGCCCGGTTCCGATTTCTGGTCGCCCGCAACGGCCGGGAGATGAAGGAGCAACTGCGTGCCGTCCTCGACGATCCGCAACTCGCCCGCACCCTCGCCGAGCAGGGGCGCCAGACCATCCTGGCGCGCCACACCTGCGCGCACCGCGTCGACGAACTGCTGGCGATCCACGCCGAAATGGGAGCAACCGCATGAACATCGCCTTCTTCGCCTCCAGCCTGGTTTCGGCCTACTGGAACGGCGCCGCCACCTACTACCGCGGCATCGTGCGCGCGCTGCACGAACGCGGCCACCGCGTCACCTTCTACGAGCCCGACGCGTTCGACCGGCAGAAGCACCGCGACATGGACGACCCCGCGTGGGCGAAGGTCGTCGTCTACTCCGCGCAGTCGGAAGCCGAAGTGCTGCGCACGGTGGAGCAGGCCCGCGGCGCGGACCTCGTCGTCAAGGCGAGCGGCGTCGGCGTGTTCGACGCCTTGCTCGAACGCGCGGTGCTCGACCTGCAGGGCAACGGCTGCCTCGTCGCATTCTGGGACGTCGACGCACCCGCTACGCTCGACCGCGTGCACAACGATGCGGACGATCCCTTCCGCCCGCTGATCCCGCGCTACGACCTGGTGCTGACCTACGGCGGCGGCGACCCGGTGCGCAATGCCTACCGGACCTCGGCGCGCGCGACTGCGTCCCGATCTACAACGCCCTCGACCCGAGCACGCACTTCCCCGTGGCGCCGGATCCGCGCTTCGCATGCGACCTCGGCTTCCTGGGCAACCGCCTGCCCGACCGCGAAGCCCGCGTGGAGGAGTTCTTCCTGCGCGCGGCCGCGGCCTTGCCGGAGCGCCGGATGATGCTGGGCGGCAGCGGCTGGGGCGACAAGAACATGCCGGCGAACGTCAACTACATCGGCCACGTCTACACGGCGGACCACAACGCCTTCAACTGCACGCCGCTGGCGGTGCTCAACGTCAGCCGCGAAAGCATGGCGCGCTACGGCTTCTCGCCGGCCACGCGCGTGTTCGAAGCGGCCGGCGCGGCCGCCTGCCTGATCACCGACGCCCGGGAAGGACTCGAGACGTTCTTCGCGCCCGGCACCGAGGTGCTGGTGGCGCACGACGGCGCCGAAGTGGCGGAGCACGTGCGCACGCTGGACGCCGGGCGCGCGCGCGCCATCGGCCGGCGGCCTACCGCCGCGTGCTGGCCGAGCACACCTATGCCCACCGCGCCGCGCAGTTCGATGCCGTGCTCGAAGGCTGCGCACCGCAGGCGGTGGAGGCCGCGGCATGAGGATCGTCATCCTCGGCCTGTCGATCACGTCGTCCTGGGGCAACGGCCACGCCACCACCTTCCGCGGGCTGGTGCGCGAGCTGGTCAAGCTGGGGCACGACGTGCTGTTCCCGGAAAGCGACCAGCCCCGGTACGCCGACAACCGCGACCTGCCTGCCCCATCCGCCCTACGGCCGCACCGTGCTGTACGGCAGCCTCGACGAACTGCGCGAGCGCTTCGCCGCGCCGGTGCGCGACGCCGACCTCGTGATCGTGGGCTCCTACGTGCCCGACGGCATCGCGGTCTGCGACTGGGTCCAGCGCGAAGCAGGGGGCATCAAGGCCTTCTACGACATCGACACGCCGGTCACGCTGGCGAAGCTGGCGCGCGACGACTGCGCGTACCTCGCCCGCGAGCAGGTCGCGGGCTACGACCTCTATCTCTCCTTCACCGGCGGCCCGACGCTGCGCCGGCTGGAGCGCGAGTTCGGCTCGCCGCGCGCGCGTGCGCTCTACTGCTCGTTCGATCCCGAGCTGTACTACCCGGAGCCGCGGCCGATGGAATGGGACCTCGGCTACATGGGGACCTACAGCGACGATCGCCAGCCCAGCGTGGATGGATTCCTGCTGCAGGCGGCACGCAGCCGGCCGCAGGGCCGCTTCATCGTGGCGGGGCCGCAGTACCCGGACACCGCCTCGTGGCCGGCGAACGTCACGCACCAGCCGCACCTGCCGCCTTCGGAACACCGCAGGTTCTACAACAGCCAGCGCTTCACGCTCAACGTGACGCGTGCCGACATGATCGCCGCCGGCTGGTCGCCGAGCGTGCGGCTGTTCGAAGCCGCGGCCTGCGGCACGCCGATCGTCAGCGACCGCTGGCCCGGCATCGAGACGCTGCTGGCGCCGGGCCGCGAGATCCTGCTGGTCGGCAGCACCGGCGACGTGCTGGCCGCGCTGGCCACCGGCGAGCAGGAAAGGCTGCGGATGGCCGAGCGCGCGCGCGATCGCATCCTGGCCGAGCACACCGCGGCGCACCGCGCCGCCGAACTCGAAGCCTATGCACAGGAACTGCTCAGCGGCGTGGCCGCCTGAGCGAGCAAGGGAGACCCACGATGGCGATGACCACCAACACGGAGGACCTGCGCCGGCAGGTCGATGCGCTCGGCCCCCGGTTCCACAACCTGCACCTGCCGGGCGGGCTGCAGACGGTGCCCGACCACTTCATCGGCGGCGACTTCCCGCGCTTCAAGTGGGACCAGATCAAGGACTCGGTGCCGGAAGACCTCTCCGGCTGGCGCGTGCTCGACGTCGGCTGCAACGCCGGCTTCTACAGCTTCGAGCTGGCGCGGCGTGGCGCCTCGGTGCTCGCGCTCGACGTCGACCCGCACTACCTGGCGCAGGCGCGCTGGGCGGCGCAGCAGTTCGGCCTGCAGGACCGCGTCGAGTTCCGGCAGGCCCAGGTCTACGAGCTCGCGCGCAGCACCGAGCAGTTCGACCTGGTGTGGTTCATGGGCGTGTTCTACCACCTGCGCTACCCGCTGCTGGCGCTGGACATCCCGGCGCAGCGCACGCGCCGCATGATGATGTTCCAGACGCTTTCGCTGCCGGGCAAGGAGGTCTACACCGACACCGCCGACCACCCGATCACCGAGCGCGCGCCGCTGCTCGATCCGGGCTGGCCGAAGATGGCCTTCATCGAACACCGCTTCTCGGGCGACCCCACGAACTGGTGGGTCGCGAACCACGCCGGCATCGAGGCGATGCTGCGTTCCAGCGGGCTGCAGGTGACGGGCTATCCCGCCGACGAGATCTACGTGTGCGTACCGAACCCTGCCACGGCCGCGTGGAAGTGGGACACGCAGTACCGATCGGTGGTGGGGGAGCGGGTGGCGGAGGAAGAGGCGAGCACGGCCTGAACCAGGCCTTGGTTCAAGTCGTGGAAAAGCGCTCGAACACTGCGTCGAGCCGCTCCGGTAATCCCGCTTGCGCGCCGGCTCCGCGAAGCTGCCTTCGAAGCTGTTGGCTGCCAGCCGGTACGCATGCCGCGCATCCATGGAACCCGCCGCGAACGTCTGCAGGAAGTTCTCGTTCATGTAGCCGCCGAAGTAGGCCGGGTCGTCCGAGTTCACCGTGGCGGCGAGGCCCGCATCCGGGAGCTCGCGCAGGTTGTGCTCGGCCAGCGACGGGAACACGCACAGCTTCAGGTTGGACAACGGGCAGACCGTGAGCGGGATGCGCTCCTTGGCCAGCCGCGCCATCAGCGCCGGGTCCTTGGCCGACTGCACGCCGTGGTCGATGCGCTCCACCTTCAGCACGTCGAGCGCTGCCCACACGTACGCGGGCGGGCCTTCCTCGCCGGCATGCGCCACCGGTGCAGGCCCTGCTCGCGGCACCGGCAAAGACGCGCGCGAACTTCTCCGGCGGATGGCCCACCTCGCTCGAATCGAGGCCGACGCCGATGAACTTGTCGCGAAAAGGCAGCGCCTGCTCCAGCGTCTCGAACGCTTCCTCTTCGCTCAGGTGGCGCAGGAAGCACAGGATCAGCTCCGCGTCCACGCCGAGCTGCGCCTTCGCCGCCTGGCAGGCGCGGTGCAGGCCGGCGATGACCGTCTCCATCGCCACGCCGCGCGCCGTGTGCGTCTGCGGATCGAAGAAGATCTCGGTGCGCAGCACGTTGTCGGCCGCGGCGCGCTGCAGGTAGGCCCACGCCATGTCGTGGAAGTCCTGCTCCTTCAACAGCACCGACGCGCCGGCGTAGTAGATGTCGAGGAAGCTTTGCAGGTTGGTGAAGGCGTAGGCGCGGCGCAGGTCTTCCACGTTCGCATACGGCAGCGCCACGCCGTTGCGCTGCGCCAGCGCGAAGATCAGCTCGGGCTCCAGCGACCCTTCGATGTGGATGTGCAGCTCGGCCTTGGGCATGGCCTGCAGCAGCGCGGGGAGGCGTTCGGATGCGATGTTCCGGGTGCGATCGTGCATGCATCGCAGTATCGCAGCGGCGGCCGCCCGCGCAACGCTAACGCGTGGAAACGTCCGCCACCGGCGCCAGCGGCACCGACTGCGGGAAGTTGAAGAAGTTGCCCGGGTCGTACTTCGCCTTCACCGCCTGCAGCTTCGGCAGGGCCGGGCCCCAGTACGCCTGTGCATAGTCGGGAAGGTCGCGGTACGGATAGTTCTGGTAGACCTGCAGGTTCTGGAACGGCTCGATCAGGCGCATGAAGCCGTCCATCCATTGCATCAGCGGAGGCTGGTCGGCCGGGTCGACCCAGAAGACGTCCATGAAGACGTTCATGTCGCAGTCGCGGTGCACGAAGGCGTTGCCATCACTTGGGAAGGCATTGATCGCACCGCCGTAGGGCTCGATCACCATCAGGCAATCCGGGTTGGGCGCGGTGGCCGGTAGTCCACGACGGCCTGCCAGTCGGACAATGCGAGCGGCGCGGCGATGTAGCCGGACCGCTTGCCTTCCTTCGACCCGTCCGGCGGGTTCGGGATGGCGTACGGGTTGCTGTCGAGGAACACGTCCATCTGGCCATAGCGGCCGGTCAGGGAAGAGAGCAACTGCGCGCTCGGGAAAGCCATCAGCGAAGCGATCGCCTGCATGCCGTCGTCGGCGCTGCCCACGTACATGCCTTGCACCAGCAGCACCTGCTGGCCCTCGTGGAAGCCGAGGTTGATCATCATCCCCAGCTCGGGCGCGGCGCCCGTGCGCATGTAGTTCGACTGCAGTTCCAGCAGCACCGCCGCCGCGTCCGCAGCGTCGAACTGCACCGCCCAGGCCCAGACACCGGGCACCTGCTGCGCCTGCCACGTCACCTGCAGCAGCACGCCGAAGTTGCCGCCGGTGCCGCCGCACATCGCCCACAGCAGGTCGGTGTTGTTGTTCGCGTCGGCCACGACGACGCTGCCGTCGGCCAGCATCACGCGCATGGCCACCACGCTGTCGCACTGGATGCCGAACATGCGCGAGGTGTAGCCGTAGCCGCCGCCCTGCACGAACCCGCCGACGCACACGTTGCCGCAGGCGCCCGAGGGCACGTGCAGCGTGGTCGCGTTCATCGCGCCATTGAGCTTGTCGAAGTTCACGCCGGGACCGGCACGCACCGTCATTGCGGCTTCGTCGATCTCGACGCAGTCGAACGCGCTCATGTCGATCACGATCGCGTGGTCCAGCACGGAGTACCCGCCGTGCTGTGGCCGCCGCTGCGCACCACGATCGGCAGGCCCGCCGTGCGCGCCGTCAGCATGCACAGCCGGATGTCGTTCTCCACCTCGCAGTACACGATGGCCGCGGGCATCGCCTGAAGGCAGGGTTGAACTCCTGCCGGTCCTGCTCGTAGTCGGGATCGCCGGGCAGCACGACGCGGCCCACGATCAGCAACTCGAGCTCGTGCAGCTGCTGCAGGTGCGCGGGCGCCTCGGCGCGCTGCGCATGCGTCAGCGATTGCCAGTGGCGGGCGCGGCGGTGCTTCTCGCGGCGGCGGGGGCTGGGACGTTGGGCCATGGGTCGTTCTCCTCATCTGTGAAGCGATTCAGCGGACGCGGGCCAGCGACGCCGACGCACGCAGCTCGAAGGTGCGCAGGCCGCGCTGCACGGCCAGCCGGCGCGCTTCGTCGAACGCGGCCGCGGCGGCTTCGGGCGGGTCGCCCCGCTGCAGCAGCAGGTCGCCGCGCAGGCGGGTGCAGTTCGGGCTCCCACCAGCTTTCGGCGCCGTCGCGCACGTGCCCCATCGCCGTGCCGATGGCCTGCAGGCCCTCGTCGGCGCGGCCCGCCAGCGCACAGGCTTCGGCGAGCGCGACGTGCACGCGCACGCGCAGCAGGTCGTGGTGCATTTCCTCCAGCGCCGCGACGCCCGCCGTGAGCGTCGCGAGGCCGTCCGCATGGTCGCCGTCGCCGGCCATCGCCAATCCCCGGTAGACCCGGGCGACGCCATGCCACAGAGGCAGCTTGTGTTTTTCGGCCAGCGTGGCCGTGGACTCCGTGTGGCGGCGGAACTCCGCTTCGTCGCCGCGGTGCCGGCTGATCAGCGCCGACCAGCCGAGCGCGGACGTCAGCTGGAACGGCGTCGCCAGCCGCCGCGCGAGCTCGGTCGCTTCCTCCTGCCAACGGCGCGATGCGCCGTCGTCGCCTTCGAGCCAGGCGATGAACGCCATGCTCATCATGCAGGCCACGCCGGGGGGTGCTGGCCCAGCGAGAAGATCTCGATGTCGCGCTGGTCCGGTGGCGCGGCGCGGCATTGCTCGGCGCCGGCCAGCACGAGCTCGCGCCCGCGCGGCATGTCCCACAGGTGCAGCAGCGTGAGGCCGAGCGCCATGCGCGCACCGAGCAGCGTGCCGGGGTTCTCCAGCCGCTTGGCCATCCGCAGCAAGGCCTCGGCGACCTCGCGTGCGGCCAGCATGTCGCCACGCGCGAGCTGGAAGCGCCACAGGCCCATGAGCACGGGGAACAGTTCTTCGGAGGCGCCGGCCTGCGCGCCGAAGGCCTGGCGGCGGCGTACGCCTCCTGCACTTCAGGCGCCGACTGGCCGCGCAGCATCATCAGCGCCGCGCCGCGCGCGACTTCGAGGTGCATGGCCCGGCCCGCGCGCTGCGGCGTCAGCGGCAGCTGCGCGAGCAGTTCGCGCGCGCGGCCCAGTGCGTGAGAGCCTCCTCGTTGGCGCAGCGGTTCAGCGCGCGCTCGCCCGCTTCGCGCGCAGCAGCGACCGCGCGTTCGCGGTCGCCCGCCTCCGCATGGTGGTGCGCCACCAGCTCGGGCTGCGCCTGCGCCTGGCCGGGGAACTGCTGCTCCAGCGCCTGCGCGATGCGCCGGTGGTACTGCACGCGCCGCGTGCGCAGCGTCGAGTCGTACGCCGCGTCGCGCACCAGCGCATGGCGAAAGCGGTAGATCGCGTCGGGCGGCATGCCGCGGCGCTGGAGCAGGTCGTCGCCGACCGTGCGGGCCAGCGCAACCTGCAGCGTCTCCTCATCGCATTCGGCCGCCGCGCGCAGCAGCGCATAGCTGAACTCGCGCCCGGCCGCGGCGCCGATCTGCGCGATCTCGCGCGCGTCGGCGAGCCGGTCCAGCCGCATCATCAGCGAGCCCTGCAGCGTGTCGGGGATGGGGGGCGGGGAGGCGCTGCCGGGCACGCGGTCGGCCACGGCGGCGATCAGCTCCTCGATGAACATCGGCACGCCGTCGGCGCGCTCGACGATCTGCGCGAGGTCAGGCGCGCTGAGGTTGCGCCCGCGCAGCGCGCTTTCGGCAAAGCGCCACGCTTCGGCATCGGACAGGCGCGCCAGCGTCACGTGGCTGACGTGCGAGCGCTGCGGCCACGGCGGCTCGAAGTCGGGGCGGAAGGTCATCACCGCCATCAGCCGGCTCGCCGCCATCTCCTCGATCAGCTCGCCCATCATCTCCAGCGTGGTCGGGTCCGCCCAGTGCAGGTCTTCGCACAGCAGCAGCATCGGCTGCCGCTGCGCCGACGCGATCAGCCAGCGCACGAGCGCGGTGATCGTGCGCTCGCGCAACGCGCGCGGCGGCAGCGCGGCCGGCGCTTCCGCTTCGGCCGGCACGGGCACCCCAGCAAGGCAGCGAACAGCGGCACCGTCGCCGGGTCCATCTCCACGAGCGCGATCGCTTCCTGCAGCCGCTGCAAGCGCTCGGCGTCGGCCATGCCCGCCGTGAAGCCGAGGAGCCGCGCCAGGTGTTCGATCACCGGGTGCAGCACGCTCGCGCTGTGGTACGGCGAACAGCGCAGCGTCACGCGCTGGGCGCCCAGCGACTCGGCGTAGTGCCGATGCGCCGCCACCAGCCGCGACTTGCCGATGCCCGGCTCCCCGCGGACCATCACCGCGCGGCCGTGGCCCTCCGCGGCCAGCGACCAGCGATCGCGCAGCAGCGCGAGCTCGGGCTCGCGGCCCACGAGCGGCGTGCGCAGCCCGGCATCCGGACGCCCGGCCGCGGCGCGCGCCGCCAGTGCGCGGAAGACGCGCACCGGACGCGCGATGCCCTTGAGCTGGTGCTCGCCGAGGTCGGCGAAATCGAACTCCGCGCGGGCCAGCATGCGGGTGCTGTCGCTCACCAGCACCTCGCCCACGCCGGCCAGGCCCTGTACGCGCGAGGCCAGGTTCGGTGTCTCGCCCAGCGCGAAGCGCTCGCGCCCGAGCTGCCCGAGGTTGGACAGCAGCACCAGCCCGGTGTGGATGCCGATGCGGACCGACAGCGCGACGTCGTGGCTGTCCTGCAGCGACACGTTCACGGCGCGCAGCGCATCGAGGATGCCGAAGGCGGTGCGCAGCGCGCGCTGGGGGCGTCCTCCTGCGCGGCCGGATAGCTGTAATAGACGAAGACGCCGTCGCCGCGGTATTCGGCGACGTGGCCGCCGAACGACTGGATCACCTGCAGGCAGGCGTCCTGCCAGCTGCGATAGACCTCGGCGAGCTGCTCGGGGTCGAAGCGCTGCGACAGCAGGGTGGATTCAACCAGGTCGATGAACATCACCGTGAGGAAGCGCCGCTCGCCATCGGCGGCGGCCGCAGGCCGCGGCGCCGGCGGCGGCAGCACGGCCGCCTCCAGCAGCGGCACCGGCGCCGAGGGCGACGCGCCCTGCCCGGTCCACACCAGCGTCTGGCCGGCCTCTTCGCGGGCCACGCCCAGCACCTCGACCAGTTCCGCCTTCAGGTCCGCCAGCGTCTCTTCATCGAGGGCGAACTGCCGCCGGATCGCGCGGCTGGACACGCGCCCGTGCAGGCGCAGCAAGTCGACGGTTTGCTGGAGCGTCTCGTAGAACGTCATGGCGGGCGGCGCGGCCAGCGTACCACCCGCGGTCCTTCAGGTCACGCCGAACGTGATGCCCGGCGGCCGAGGAACCTCCGGTAGGCGGCGGAGGCGCGATCGGCGGCGGTGTGCAACTCGGCCCGCGGATCCAGCGGCAGCAGCTTCGGCGTTTGCGACTCCAGCACCGGCTGGTCCTGCCGGAAGATCGTGTCCTGGAACGCGCGCAGCTTCTCGTCACTGCTGTCGAAATCGGCGACGGCCGGCGGAACCACACCCGGCTGCGCCCGGGTTCCAGCGGGCAGATGAACAGGGCGATCGCTTCGCGCCAGTCGGACATGGCCACGGTGCCCGGCTCGGGGATCTTCGCCAGCACCGCCGTGTAAGGACCGGTGACCTCGTAGCTGTACTCCACCTGCGCCGGCGCCGTCGAATGCAGGTTGGACTGCGGCTGCCAGGCCCGGCATTGCGTCGCGCGCAACCCGCAGGCGGTGTCTTCCACGCGGTAGTCGTCGATGGCGCTGGCGCCGCGCGCGCCCAGCCAGCCTTCGTGCACGAAGGCGAAATGCGCGAGGTCGAGGAAGTTCTCGACGATGCGCGGCGCGCTCGCTTCCACGTCGTACGGCCCGCAATTGAGCTTGCGCAGGCGCGCGTCGGTTTCAGCGTCGAAGCACGGCATCTCGTCGCGGCTCGGCGAGAGCCGCACGAACACGAGGCCGTGCGCCTCCTGCACCTCGAAGCCCTGCACGCAGTGCGTGGCCGGCGGCGTGAAGGCCGGCAGCGCCGGGACATGGATGCACTGGCCATCGGCCGCGAACTGCCAGCCGTGGTAGGGGCATTCCGTGTGGCCGTCTTCGACGCGGCCGAGCGACAGCCTGGCGCCGCGATGCGGGCACCGGTCGGGCCACGCATGGACGGCGCCGGCGGCATCGCGCCAGAGGACGAGGTCTTCGGCCAGCAGCCGAACCGCCAGCGGCCGGCCGGCCACCTCTTCGGAACCCGCCACCGGGTGCCAGTGCATGCGTTCGATCATGCGGCGATTGGACCAAAGAAAAAGGCCGCCCGGAGGCGGCCTTCACGTTCGGGCGAACGGGTTTACTTCTTCTCGCCGCCCGGGACCTTGCCTTCCACGCCCTTGACGTAGAAGTTGATGCCGCCCAGAACTTGTCGTCGGCGACGGCGTCCTTGGCCAGCAGTTCCTTGCCGGTGTTGTCGGCGATCGGGCCCTTCCAGATCGAGAAGGTGCCGTCCTTCAGGCCGGCCTTGATCTCGTCGATGCGCTTCTTCGTGTCTTCCGGCACGTCGGCGGCGATCGAGACCATGTCGATGGCGCCTTCCTTCACGCCCCACCAGCTCTGGCCGGTCGCCCACTTGCCTTCGAGCGCGTCACGCACGGCCTTGGTGTAGTACGGCGCCCAGTTGATGACCGCCGAACCCGTGTGCGCCTTCGGGCCGTAGGCCGTCATGTCGCTGTCCCAGCCGAATGCGCGCTTGCCCATCTTCTCGGCGGTCTGCAGCACGGCCGACGAGTCGGTGTTCTGGAACAGCACGTCGGCGCCGCCGTTGATCAGCGCGGTGGCGGCTTCGGTTTCCTTCGGCGGATTGAACCAGTCGCCGACCCACACGACCTTGGTCTTGACCTTCGGGTTGACCGACTGCGCGCCCAGCGTGAAGCTGTTGATGTTGCGCACCACCTCGGGGATCGGCACCGAGCCGACCACGCCCAGCGTGCCGCTCTTGGACATCTTGCCGGCGATCACGCCGGCCATGTACGCGCCTTCGTAGGTGCGGCTGTCGTAGGTGCGCAGGTTCTCGGAAGTCTTGTAGCCGGTGGCGTGCTCGAACTTCACGTCCTTGCTGTCGGCGGCCACCTTCAGCATCGGCTCCATGTAGCCGAACGTCGTGCCGAAGATCAGCTTGTTGCCCCGCCCACCATGTCGCGGATCACGCGTTCGGCGTCGGCCGACTCGGGCACCTTCTCGACGAAGCTGGTGACGATCTTGTCGCCGAATTCCTTCTCGATCGCCTTGCGGCCGTTGTCGTGCGCGAAGGTCCAGCCGCCGTCGCCGACCGGGCCGACGTAGGCGAAGGCGATCTTCAACGGTTCGGGCTTGGGCGCGGGAGCGGGCGCGGCCGGTGCGGCGGCCGTGGGAGCCGGCGCGGGTGCGGGCGCCGGCGGCTCCGACTTGCCGCAGGCCGCGAGGCCCGCCACGGCCGCAGCCGGGCGGCAGCGTGGAGCATGGAGCGTTTCTTCAGGTCGATCATGGTTTCCCTCTGGGTGGGTTTTGCAGGTGAACCCCGGATTATGAGCCGGGATAAAAAGGCTTTCCAAGCGAGTTCGGCATGTTGACGCGGATCCACGCGGGGTTGCGCGAGATCAGCGCCAGCACCACGATGGTGGCCAGGTACGGCAGCATGTTCAGGAACTCGCTGGGCATTTCGACGCCGGTCGACTGCAGGTGGAACTGCAACATCGTCACGCCGCCGAACAGGTAGGCACCAAGCAACACCCGTGCCGGACGCCGTGGCGAAGGTCGTGAGCGCCAGCGCGATCCAGCCGCGGCCCGCCACCACGCCTTCGACCCACAGCGGCGTGTAGATGATCGCCGGTAGGCGCCCGAGAGGCCGCACAGCGCGCCGCCCGCGATCACCGCCATCAGCCGGATGCGCCGCACCGGATAGCCCAGCGCGTGCGCCGACTCGGGCGACTCGCCGACGGAGCGCAGCACCAGCCCGGCGCGCGAACGGTACAGGAACCAGATCAGGCCCACCACCAGCGCGATGGTCAGGTAGACCATCGGGTGCTGGCGGAACAGGGCCGTGCCCACCAGCGGGATGTCGCCCAGCACGGGGATGGAGAACGTCGGCCGCTCCGGCAGCTTCTCCTGCACGTAGCCGATGCCGGCGAACGCGGAGAAGCCGCCGCCGAACAGGCTGAGCGCCAGGCCGGTGGCGTACTGGTTGGTGTTCAGCCAGATCACCAGCACGCCGAAGATGGCGGCCAGCAGCGCGCCGGCCCCGGCGCCGGCCGCGAAGCCGACCCAGTCGCTGCCGCTGTGGACCACGGCGGCGAAGCCGGCGATGGCGGCGCACAGCATCATGCCTTCCGCGCCCAGGTTGACGATGCCGGCCTTCTCGTTGATCAACAGGCCCAGTGCCGCGATCGCCAGCACCGTGCCGGCGTTGAGCATCGAGGCGAAGAGGAGTGCGTAGCTTTCCATGTCAGTGCGCGCCCCGGGTCGCGGCGGGCGCCGTGCGCCAGCGGATGCGGTAGGCCATCAGGGTGTCGCAGGCGAGCAGCGTGAACAGCAGCAGGCCCGGAACACGCCGGTCAGCGACTTGGGCAGGCCCAGGCGCGACTGCGCCAGTTCGCCGCCGATGTAGAACATGCTCATGAGGATGGCCGAGAACACCATGCCCACCGGATGCAGGCGGCCGACGAAGGCCACGATGATCGCGGCGAAGCCGTAGCCGGCCGGCACGTACGGCGTCAACTGGCCGATCGGGCCGGCGACTTCCAGCGCGCCCGCCAGGCCCGCCGTGCCGCCGGAAATCAGCAGCGCCGTCCACAGCGCCTTGCGTGACGAGAAGCCGGCATAGCGCGCGGCCGCCGGGGCGAGCCCGCCGACCTGCTGCGCGAAGCCGGCGCGGGTGCGGAACAGGTAGATCCACAGGACGGCGACGCCCGCCAGCGCGATCAGCAGGCCGATGCTCACGCGCGAGCCCTTCATCAGCCGCGGGATCTGCGTGACCGCCTCGAAGCTCTTGGACTGCGGGAAGTTGTAGCCGCCCGGGTCCTTCCACGGCCCGAACACCGGGTAGCTGAGAAGCAGCGTCGCCACGTACACCAGCATCAGGCTGACCAGGATCTCGTTGGCGTTGAACTTGTCGCGCAGCAGCGCCGTGAGGCCGGCCCACGCCATGCCGCCCAGCGTGCCGGCGACCGGGATGGCCAGCACGATCCAGCGGCTGGTGTCCTTGCCGGCCAGCAGCGCCACGCCGCCGGCCACGATGGCGCCGATGACGAACTGGCCTTCGGCGCCGATGTTCCAGACGTTGGAGCGGAAGCAGACGGCGAGGCCCAACGCGATCAGCAGCAGCGGCGTCGCCTTCACCATCAGCTCGCCGATGCGGTAGCCCGAGCTGATCGGCTCCCAGAAGAACACGCGCAGGCTCTGCACCGGGTCCTTGCCGAGCGCGACGAACAGCACCGTGCCGAGCACGACGGTGACCACCAGCGCCAGCAGCGGCGAGGCGATGCTCCAGAAAGCCGAGGCTTGCGGACGGGGTTCAAGCTTCAGCATGCGCACTCCACAAACCGCTCATCCACTCACCGATCTGCGAGACGGTGGCCTCGGACCGCGGGACGGTCGGCGACAGCCGGCCCTTGGCGATCACGTACAGCCGGTCGCAGATCTCGAACAATTCTTCCAGCTCCTCGCTCACCACCAGCACGGCACAGCCGGCGTCGCGCAGCGCCGATCTCGCCGCGAATCTGCGCGGCGGCGCCGACGTCGACGCCCCGTGGGTTGCGACACCACCAGCAGCTTCGGCTTGGCGTCGATCTCGCGGCCGACGATGAACTTCTGCAGGTTGCCGCCGGACAGCGAACGCGCGGCGGCATTCGGCCCGCCCGCCTTGACGTTGAAGCGCTGGATGATGCCGGCGGCCTGCTGCTGCAGCGCCTTGACCTTGATCCAGCCGCTGCCGCCCACCGCATCGGTGCGCGTCAGCAGCAGGTTGTGCGCGAGGCCCAGCGAGGGCACGGCGCCGCGCCCGAGGCGCTCTTCCGGAACGAAGTGCAGGCCGAGCCTGCGCCGCTGCGCGGGGCCGAGCCGGCCGGCCGGCTGGCCGCCCACCTGCACGGCGTCGGCCGCGGCCCGCGTGTCTTCGCCCGACAGGGCGTAGAGCAGCTCGCGCTGGCCGTTGCCGGAGACGCCGGCGATGCCGACCACTTCGCCGGCACGGACGTCGAGCGACACCTGTTCCAGATCGACGCCGAACTGGTCTTCGCGCGGCAGGCTGAGCGACTGCACGCGCAGCACGACCTCGCCCGGCTGCCGTGCGTGGTGCTCCAGCGCCGGCGGCTCGGCGCCGATCATCATGCGCGACAGCGACGCATTGCTCTCCTCGCGAGGGTCGCACACGCCGGTGACCTTGCCGCCGCGCAGCACGGTGCAGGCGGTGCACAGCTCGCGGATCTCGTGCAGCTTGTGGCTGATGTAGAGGATGCTGCAGCCTTGCGCCGCCAGCTTCTTCAGCGTGACGAACAGCGTCTCGACCGCCTGCGGCGTCAGCACCGAGGTGGGCTCGTCGAGGATCAGCAGGCGCGGGTCGGTCAACAGGGCGCGGATGATCTCCACGCGCTGCATCTCCCCGACCGAGAGCGTGTGCACCGGCCGGGTCGGGTCGACGTGGAGCCCGTATTCCAGCGACTTGGCGGTGATGTTGCGGCTGACCTCGGCCAGCGAGAGCGAACGGTCGAGCCCGAGCCAGACGTTTTCGGCGACCGTCAGCGTGTCGAACAGGCTGAAGTGCTGGAACACCATGGCGATGCCCAGCGCGCGCGCCTCCTGCGGATTGCGCACCTGCACCGGCTTGCCGTCGAAGGTGACGCTGCCCTCGTCCGGCTTGACCGAGCCGTAGATGATCTTCATCAGCGTCGACTTGCCGGCGCCGTTCTCGCCGAGCACGGCGTGGGTTTCGCCCGGCTGCACCACCAGCGACACGCCGTCGTTGGCCACGACGGCGGGGTAGCGCTTGGTGATGTGCTCGAGCTGGAGTCGGGGAATGCTCACGCGAAAGTTCTCATGGACGTCGAGTTTCTGCGCCGCCATTCTCCCTGACTCCCGCCGCCACGGTCCGCACGCGTTCGCGCAGCCAGCGGCCGGAAGCCGACGCATGGCTGCGCTCGTGCCAGAGCTGGTAGTACACCAGCGGCGGAAAATCGACCGGGCAGGGCAGGATCGCCAGCGGCAGCCGATCGGTGAAGCGCTCGCAGAACTGGCGGCCGGTGGTCAGCACCAGCAGGCTGGACGCCACGATCTGCGGCAGCAGCCCGAAGTGGGCGCAGCGGGCGGTGATGTTGCGGCGCAGCCCCGGCCTTCCAAGTGTTCGTCGATGACGCCGCGCGCGCCCGGATGCGTCGGCGTCGGCGCGACGTGTTCGGTGTCGAGCCAGCTTTCCAGCGTCCAGCCGCGCCGCAGGGCCGGATGGTCGCGCGCCACCAGCACACGATGTCGTCGGTGAAGAGCTTGCCCGGTGGAGCTCGTCCGGCGGCTGCAGCCAGTTGCCGACCACCACGTCGACCTCGCCCTGCGCCAGCCGCGCCTGGTAGTCGGAGGCGGCGTTGAGCGGATGGATCTCCACCTGCGCCTGCGGCGCCCGGCCTTCACGTCGGCCACCAGCCTGGGCAGGAACAGCGGGTCGAGGTAGTCGGCGGCGGCGACGCGGAAGGTGAGCGTGGTGGCCTGCGGCGCGAAGCCGCGCGCGTCCGAGAACAGCATCTCGGCGGCACGAAGAATGCTTGCGCTGGGTTCGATCATGCGCAACCCTGCATCCGTGGGCACCATGCCGGCGCCCGAGCGCACCAGCAGCGGGTCGCCGGCCAGCTCCCTCAGCTTTTTCAGCGACGCCGAGACCGCAGGCTGGTACATGCCCAGCCGGACGGCGGCCCGGGATACGCTGCGTTCGCTCAAGACGGTATGCAAGACCCTGATCAGGTGGAGGTCTATCTTGTCGAAAAGGGCCTGGTCTCTCATACCTGAGGGCGCATCGGGTTCATATGCCCAAGCATATGCGCGCCGGCGCCCCTCCTGACCGATACTGAAATCAATGGAAGCCAAGACGATCCGATTCATCCGCCGCGGCGAGGCCGTGAGCGTGCACGGCGTGCCGCCCGACCGCACGCTGCTGGAAGTGCTGCGCGAAGACCGGCCTGCACCGGCACCAAGGAAGGCTGCGGCGAAGGCGACTGCGGGGCCTGCACCGTCGTCGTCGCCGAGCCGCGCGGTGGCAAGCTCGCCTACCGCGCCATCAACAGCTGCATCCGGCTGGCGCACTCCATCGACGGCATGGCGCTGTGGACGGTGGAAGACCTCGCCGCCGCCGACGGCACGCTGCACCCGGCGCAGGAGGCGATGGTGCAGTGCCACGGCTCGCAATGCGGCTTCTGCACGCCGGGCTTCGTCATGAGCCTGTTCGGCATGTACCAGAACCACGTCTGCACCGGCGGCACCGTCACGCGCGAACTCGCGCAGCAGGAGCTGTCGGGCAACCTGTGCCGCTGCACGGGCTACCGGCCGATCTTCGATGCGGCGCAGAAGATGGGGAGTTGCCGTCGGTCTCCGTTGATGAAGCGTCGGTGCTCGCGGCACTCGACAGGCTGGCGGAAAGCGCAGCGCACCCCAGCGCACCCTACATGTCGCCGCGCAAACTGGACGACCTCCTGCGCCAGCGCGCCGCCCATCCCCAGGCCCAGCTCGTCGCCGGCTGCACCGACGTCGGCCTCTGGGTCACGAAGATGCACAAGCAGTTCGGCCAGTGCTCGACGTGACCCGTGTCGACGAACTGCGCCGCATCGCGCACGAAGGCGACCGGCTCGTGATCGGCGCCGCCGTCACGCTGCACGACGCGTTCGCTGCGCTCATCGCCGAACGCCCGCAGCTCGCGAGCTTCGCCCAGCGCTTCGCCGGCCTGCCCGTGCGCAATTCCGGCACGCTGGGCGGCAACATCGCCAACGGCTCGCCGATCGGCGACTCGATGCCGCTGCTGATCGCGCTCGGCGCGACGCTCGTGCTCGCCAGCGTCAACGGCCAGCGCGAAGTCCCGCTGGAGCAGTTCTACACCGGCTACCGCAAGAACGTGCTGGCGCCCGACGAGGTGGTCGCCTTCGTGAAGGTGCCGCGTCCGCAAGCCGGCGAGTTCCTGCGCGCGTACAAGATCTCGAAGCGCTACGACGACGACATCTCCGCCGTGTGCCTGGTCGTCAACCTGCGGCGCGCGGGCGACAGCGTCGCGTCGGTGCGCATCGGCGCCGGCGGCGTGGCGGCCACGCCCGTGCGGGCGCTGCAGGCGGAGGCTGCGCTGCAAGGCCAGCCCTGGACCGCCGACGCCGCGCAGCGCGCGGCCGACGCGTTGCGCGCCGAGTTCCAGCCGATCAGCGACATGCGCGCCTCGGCCGCCTACCGCACCGAGGTGCTCGGCAACCTCATGCAGCGGTTCTGGCTGGAAAGCCGGGGGATGCAGCAGGTCAACCTGGAGAGCTTCCGCTTGGCGGAGGCGGCCACGCCATGAACGCGCCCGAGAAGTTCCCGGAGACGGCGACGGTGCCCACGGCCACCGGCCATTCGCATCCGCACGAGAGCGCCCGCGCGCAGGTGGCGGGCCGCGCCACCTACATCGACGACATCACGGAGACGAAGGGCACGCTGCATGCGGCGCCCATCCTTTCCACCGTGGCGCACGGCAAGCTGCTGGGCGTCGACGCGAGCGAGGCGCTGGAGATGCCCGGCGTGCGCAGCGTCGTGCTCGCCGCCGACATTCCCGGCGACAAGATCCTGGCGACCTTCACGCACGACGAGCCGATCTTCGCCATCGACAAGGTGGAGCACATCGGGCAGGTCGTCGGGCTGGTGGTGGCCGACACCGTGATGCAGGCGCGCCGCGCCGCGCGCAAGGTCAAGCTGCGCATCGAGGCGTTGCCAGCGATCCCGGACGTGCGCGAGGCGCTCGCCGCGCAAAGCTTCGTGCTGCCGCCGGTGACGGTGCGCCGCGGCGAACCGGAACGTCGCATCGCGAGCGCGCCGCACCGGCTCGCCGGCACGCTCGAAGTCGGCGGCCAGAGCACTTCTACCTCGAAGGCCAGATCGCCTACGCGCTGCCGCAGGAGCAGGAACAGTGGCACATCCACTCCAGCACGCAGCACCCGGGCGAGGTGCAGCACTGGGTGGCGCACGCGCTCGGGCTCGAGAGCCATGCGGTGACGGTCGCCTGCCGGCGCATGGGCGGCGGCTTCGGCGGCAAGGAGACGCAGGGCGGCCACCTCGCGGTTTGGGCCGCGCTGGCCGCGCGCAAAACCGGCAAGCCCGTGAAGCTGCGGCTGGACCGCGACGACGACTTCCCGGTCACCGGCAAGCGGCACCCTTTCGCCTACGACTACGAGGTGGGCTTCGACGACAGCGGCCGGTGACCGGCCTCAAGCTGATCCTGGCCGCCAACTGCGGCTTCAGCGCCGACCTGAGCGGGCCGGTGGCTGACCGCGCGGTGTTCCACGTCGACAACGCCTACTTCCTCGGCGACGTCGAGATCGTCTCGCACCGCTGCAAAACGAACACGCAGAGCCACACGGCGTTCCGCGGCTTCGGCGGGCCGCAAGGCATGATCGTGATGGAAGCGATCCTCGGCGACATCGCGCGCCACCTCGGCCTGGACGCGCTCGATGTGCGCAAGCGCAACTTCTACGGCATCGAGGAGCGCAACACCACGCACTACGAGATGCGCATCGAGGACAACATCCTCGATCCGCTGGTTGGCCGGCTGGAGTCCGACTGCGGCTACCGCGCGCGGCGCGAGGAGATCGCGCGCTGGAACGCGCAGAGCCCGGTGATCAAGCGCGGCATCGCGATCACGCCGGTCAAGTTCGGCATCTCGTTCACGGCCACCTTCTTCAACCAGGCGGGCGCGCTGGTGCATTGCTACACCGACGGCAGCGTGCAGGTGAACCACGGCGGCACCGAGATGGGCCAGGGCCTGCACACCAAGATCTGCCAGCTCGTCGCCGACGAACTGGGCATTCCGTTCGGGCGCGTGCGCATCACGGCGACGGACACCAGCAAGGTGCCGAACGCCAGCGCCACGGCGGCCTCCAGCGGCACCGACCTGAACGGCCGGGCCGCGCAGTTCGCGGCGCGCCAGGTGCGCGAACGGCTGGCCGAGTACGTCGCCGACAAGCAGAAGTGCCGGCCCGAGCAGGTGATCTTCGCGGGCGGCCAGTGAGCGCGCCGGATGCCGTGCTCTCGTGGGAGCAACTGCTCGACGACGCCTACAAGTCGCGCGTGCAACTGTGGAGCGACGGCTTCTACAAGACGCCCAAGATCCACTACGACAAGCACACGCTGACCGGGCGGCCGTTCTACTATTTCTCGTACGGCGCGGCGTGCAGCGAAGTCGCCATCGACACGCTGACCGGCGAGAGCCGCGTGCTGAAGGTCGACATCCTCCACGACGTCGGCACCTCGATCAACCCGGCCATCGACATCGGCCAGATCGAAGGCGGCTTCGTGCAGGGCATGGGCTGGCTGACGACCGAGCAGCTGGTCTGGAACGACAAGGGCCTGCTGCAGACGCACGCACCGAGCACGTACAAGATCCCCGCGACCGGCGACGTGCCGGAGCACTTCGTCGTGCAGCTGTGGCCGGAAGCGAACCCCGAAGACAACGTCGGCGGCAGCAAGGCCGTCGGCGAGCCGCCCTTCATGCTGGCGATCAGCGTGTGGGAGGCCTTGCGCGACGCGGTGGCGGCGGCGAACGGCAGCAAGCAGGTCAAGCTGGACGCGCCGGCGACGGCGGAGAACGTGCTGAAGGCGCTGAAACTCTAAACTGTCATTGCGGGCCTGACCCGCAATCCAGCGGCAGCGGTTGATCGTGCGCTGCGTGGATCCCGGGTCGAGCCCGGGATGACAGATTCTTTATGCCCTTCGTCCCGCCCGATCCCGAAGCCACCCGCGCCCGTTTCGCCCCGCTGCAGTTCGCGCTGCTCGACGCCGGCATCGCGTTCCGCGCGCCGCCTGACGAACCCACGACCTGCTGCGGCCGCGGCTGCAGCGGCTGCGTGTGGGAAGGCTGGTTTGCCGCCGCCGATTACTGGTGCGAACAGGCCGGGGAGCTCCTCGCGCGCGACCGCCGGTAGCGGTTTCCTATACTGCGCCGCAAACGCCTCGCCACAGGGGCGCCGCGGCGGCACGCTTGCCGTCCGGGAACGACGAGGGAATCAGCATGTTGTTGTGGGGAGCCATCTGGGGCGCGGTCCTGGGCCTGCTGTGGCCGGGCCGGGACGAAGAGTTCGCCGTGATCTTCGGCGCCGTGCTGGGCCTGCTGGCCGGCTGGAGCCTGCGGCGGGCCATCCGCAAGGAGATCGCGCGGACGGCGCTCCCGGCGGCGGCCGTTGCAACGCCGCCGCGGACGGCCGCCCCTCCGGTTGCGACGCCGCAGCCGCAAGAACCGCTGGAGCCGGAGCCCGAGCTTGCGCCGCTGGCGCCGGCCGCGCCCGTCGCGCCGCCACCCTCCCCACGGCCCGCCACGCCGAAGCGCCCCGACCTCGTCACCGCCCTCTTCAACCGGGCGCGTGAGTGGCTGTTCGGCGGCAACACCGTCGTGCGCATGGGCGTGCTCGTCCTGTTCGTCGGCCTCGCCTTCCTCGCCAAGTACGCGGTCGACAACGCCCTGCTCCCGCCGCAACTGCGGCTGGCCGCGATCGGCGCCGCCGGCATCGCGCTGTTCGCGTTCGGCCTCCGCCTGCGCAAGCGCGGGGCGGACAAGACCGGCTATGCGATGACGCTGCAGGGCGCGGGCGTCGCGGTGCTGTACCTGACGGTGTTCGCGGCGTTCCGGCTGTACGCCTTCCTGCCCGCGGGTGCCGCTTTCGCGGCGCTGGGGCTGGTCTGCCTGTTCTCCACCATCGTCGCGCTGGCGCAGAACGCGCTGCCACTGGCCTTCATCGGCTTCGCGGGCGGCTTCGCTGCGCCCATCCCGGTTTCCACCGGACAAGGCAGCCACGTCGCGCTCTTCGGCTACTACCTGCTGCTCGGCGTCGCCATCGCCGCGGTGGCCTGGATGAAGGCGTGGCGCCCGCTCAACCTGCTCGGCTTCTTCGCGACCTTCGGCGTCGCGACCGCCTGGGCGTGCTGCGCTACCGGCCCGAGCAGCTGGCGAGCACCCTGCCCTTCCTCGTCGCGTTCTTCGCGGTCTACCTGCTGGCCAGCCTGTTCTATGCGCTGCGCCACGGCCGGCCGCGCGGCGCGCCGTCGACGCCACGCTGGTGTTCGGCACGCCCATCGTCGCCTTCGGCCTGCACACTGGCCTGGTGCGCGACGTGCCCTACGCCGGCGCCTTCTCCGCGCTGGTGCTGGCGGCGCTCTACCTCGCGCTCGGCTGGTGGCTGGTGAAGCGCTCGCGCGGCGACGCGCTGGTGAACCGCTGGCTGGCCGAGTGCTTCCCGGCGCTCGCGCTCGGCTTCATCACGCTGGCGGTGCCGCTGGCGCTGGACGGCCGCTGGACCTCCGCCGCCTGGGCCGTCGAAGGCGCGGCCGTGTACTGGATGGGGCGCCGGCAGGGCCGCTGGCTCGCCCGCGCGGCAGGGCTGGCGCTGCAGGTGCTGGCGACCGGCCTCTTCCTCGACGGGCCGTCGCCCAGCGCCGTGGGAGGGTGGGCCTTCGCCAATCCCGCGTTCGTCGGCGCCACCATGCTGGCCGGTGCGGCCCTGGCGATCTCCTGGTGGTCGCGCGAGCCGCTGCGCGAGGAGGCGCCCAGCCGGGCGGCCTCCGCATTCGGCGCGCTGGAGTCGCAGTTGTCGCCGGTGCTGTTCTGGATCGGCTTCGCCTGGTGGCAGTCGGCGCTGGGCGGGGAGATCGGCCGCTTCTCGGTCGATGGCGAAGGGGGCGTCCACTACTTCATCGAGCAGGGCCAGCGCGTGCTGCTGCAGATGGCCGCGTGGGTGGTGACCGCTTTCGTGTTCTACCGCTTCGCCCTGCCGCAACGCGCGCAACGCTGGCCCATCGCGGCCACGCCCGCCTGGCTGGTGATGCCCGTGCTGCTGGTCGGCGCCGTCTGGACGATGGCGACGCAGGACCATGTGTTCCAGTCCGGCGGCTGGCTGGTGTGGCCGCTCGCCTTGCTGCTGCACGTGAAGATGCTGCGCGACCTCGACCCGCATCCGCCGCAAGGCTGGTGGCGCTGGGTGCATGCCGGCGGCGTCTGGCTGCTGGTGCTGCTCGCGGCCAACCTGCTGGTGTTCGCCATCGACCGCGCGCAGCTCTGGCAAACGGCCTGGGCGACGGTGATCCTGCTGGCCGCAGGCAGCGCCGTGCTGCTGGTGCTGACACGGCGCCGCTGGTTCGATGCGCCCCCGGGCGGCCTGCGCTGGCCGCTGGACCGATTCGCCGGCGCGTACCTGTGGCACGCGGCGGCGCCGCTGGCCGCCGCGCTCGCGCTCGGCGCCCCGGTGGTGGCCGTGCATTCCAGCGGCGAGGCCCGCCCGCTGCCCTACGTGCCGCTGCTGAACCCGACCGACCCGGCCGTCGGCCTGGCGCTGGCCGTCTGCGCGCTGTGGCTGCTGCGCGTGCGGGCGTCGCAGGTCGATCCGGCCCGCGTGGTGCGCGGCGCCGCCGTGCCCGGCGTGCTGGCCGCGATCGCCTTCGTCGCCATCAACACCGTGTGGCTGCGCGTGGCGCACCACTACTTCGGCGTCGCCCGGAACGCGGAAGCGCTGTTCGCATCGTTTGTCGTGCAGGCCGGCTACTCCATCCTCTGGACGCTGATCGCGCTGGTGCTGATGGTCGGCGCGCACCGGCGCGCCCTGCGCACGCCGTGGATGCTGGGCGCGGGCCTGCTCGGGCTGACGGTGCTGAAGCTGTTCGTGATCGACCTGTCCAACCGCGGCGGCTCGGAACGCATCGTGGTCTTCATCGCGGTGGGCCTGCTGATGCTGGTGGTCGGCTATTTCGCGCCGCTGCCGCCCGTGCCGCGCAAGGAACCGGTGCAGCCCGACCTGCAGGGAGCGACGCCATGAAGAAGCTCTGGCAAGGACTCGCCCTGCTCGCTGTCGCCCTGCCGCTGCGCGCGGCGGAGATCGGCCCCGGCGACTTCGCCGGACGGCCACGATCGACGCCGCGCCGCACCAGGGCCTGGTGCGGCTGCCGGTGCCCGCGGAAGCGCTCGCCAGGCTGCAGTCGCCGGCCGCCGCCGACCTGCGCGTCTTCGGGGCGAAGGGGCAGCCGGTGCCGTTCGCGCTGGCCGCACCGCCGCAGGCGCCGGAGGCGCCGCGCGTGCCCACCCGGCGGTGCCGGCGCTGCCCTTGTTCTCCGCCGCCGGCGTTGCGCCGCCGCGGGGCGCGGTGCGCGTCCGGGTAGAGGATGGCAACCGCTCGCAGGCGTTGTGGGTGCAGCTCGAGCCCGGCGCGGCCGGCGCCGCGTCGCAGCAGCTTGCCTCTTCACTGTTCGACACCCGGTCGCTGCACGAACGCGTCGACGGCCTGCGCGTCCGGGCCGGCTGCCGTCCAACGTGCCGGTGCAGGTCACGGTGTCCAGCAGCACCGACCGGCGAACTGGACTTCGCACCCGGTGCGGGGCCGCCTGTACCGCTTCGACGGCGCCGGCGCACCCGCCAACGACACGCTGGAACTGCTGGAACCTCTGGACCTGCAGGGACGTTACCTGCGCCTGGACTGGTCCGGGCAGGAAGGGGTGGCGGTCGAAAGCGTCACGGGCTTGCGCGCGGCGGCGCGCCGGCGCCCGCCGCCCCTTCGGTGGTCCTGCCCGCGCCGCAGGCGGACGGCCCCTCCGCACGCGTGTGGCCACTGGCATTCGGCACGCCGATGACGGCGCTCGACCTGCGCACGACGCAGGCCAACACGCTGGTGCCCGTGCGCATCCTCGGGCGCAACCAGCCCTCCGAACCCTCGGCGGCTGCTGGCCGACACCGTGGTCTACCGGGTCGGCGCGGCGGGGCAGGAGAGCAGCAACACGCCGGTGGCGTTGCCGCGGAGCCCCGCGCGCTGGCTGCGCATCGAAGCGACGCACGGGACGCGGCTCGAAGGCCTGCCGCTCGAAGCGCGTGCCCAGTTCGCGCCGGTGGACGTGGTGTTCGTCGCCGGCGCGAGCGAGCACGTGCTGGCCGCAGGCCGCGCCGATACGCCGGCATCGGCCCTGCCCCTGGGCGTGCTGGCCGGCACCACGGCGGTCAAGCCGGAAGCGCTGCCGACGGCCCGCGTCACGTCCGTGCGCGAAACGCCGCCGGCGCCGCCGCCCGCCCGGGCGGCCTGGCTGCCCGCGGGCACGGACACCAAGACGGTGGGACTCTGGCTGGTGCTGGCGCTGGGCGTCGCCCTGCTGGGCGGCGTCGCCTTCGCGTTGCTGCGCCCGTGAAGGCGCAGCCGCCGGGCAATTCGAAGTGAACCCTAACCGATGACGACGACGCGGGCGTTGGGGAAGCGCGCGAACGGGTCGTAGCCGCGCATGCCTTCGCGCAGCGTGGGTTCGTGCTTCTCGGCGATGCGGATGCGCTGCGGCGTGTCGCAGCGCGCCATCGCGTGGACGAGCTCTTCGTCGAAGCGCAGCATGACGGGCGCGGCGTACGGATAACGCGCGTGCGGTTCGTCCCGGATCGACCAGAGATCACGATGCTGCCGTTGGGCGTCTGCGCCGCCAGCGAGTGCGGCGGGAACAGGTGGCGGTACGCCTGCCAGAAGGCCGAACGCACGTTGTCGAGCGAATTGATGCCCGCCGGGGCATGCGGGTAGGCCACCGCGGGGAGGCTTTCTGAAGCTTCCTGCCTGCGGGCGCCGCCGAACGGACTCCGGCGGGCGTCTTGTTGCCGGGCCGGACCGGTGCCATCACGGCGGGATTCGCTTGCATTCACAAACCTCCGGGGAGCCGAATGGTAGGAAAACGGGCGACGCGTGGATGTAGGACATTGACGACAGGCTTGTCGGCCGCAGGCGGACATCACCCATCCGGGGGATGTAGCCCAGCACGACTATCATCTCGGCAGGGAGCCAGCCACCACAAGCCGGGCGTTCTTTCGCCCCGGCGGCACCAATCCATCGCACATGCCGAACATCGCAGCCGTCCTCAAGGGAGAGATCGCCCGGATCGCGCGCAAGGAAGTCCGCGCCGAAACCGAGGAGTTCCGCAAGGCCTCCGCCCAGTACCGCAGCCATATCGCCGCGCTGCGCCGCCGCATCGACGAGCTCGAGCGGCAGGTCAAGCGCGTGGGCAAGGGCACGGGCCGCGCCGCACCGGCGGCCGCGTCCGCGGACGACGAAGGGGAAGGCCAGCCAGCCAGCGCCGCTTCAGCCCCACGCGCCTCGCCGCCCAGCGGGCGAAGCTCGGGCTGTCCGCCGCCGACTTCGCCGCCCTGCTCGGCGTGTCCGGGCAGTCGGTCTACAAATGGGAGCATGGCGAGTCGCGCCCGCGCGCGCGCCAGCTCGAAGCCATCGCCGCGCTGCGTGGCATCGGCAAGCGCGAGGCCGCCGATCGGCTGGCGCAGCTCACCGACCGCTGACGGCTTCCCGGCGCCTGCATCGTCCTAAGCACGAACAGGCAGCCTGCTGACATGCCGGCCGCGTGCGCAGCGCCACGCTGCGTGCATGGACCCCAAGCCCAAGCTGGAACTGCCCAGACCGAACTGGACTTCCTGCAGCGACTGCTGCTCGACCTGCAGCGCCAGCTGGCGCAGGACGGCGGCGGCCGCCAGGACGACGAACACGTCGCCGCGCTCGAACTGGCGCTGGCGATCCTGCATTGGGACGGCACCATGCCCCCGAACTCGACGCCCAGGTCGGCCTCGGCGCCGCCGTCCAGTCGCGCCGGGCCTCGACGCGATGTGCGCGTACCGCCAGTGGCGCACCGAGCGGCGCAAGGCGCTGGAACCGGTGCAGGCACCGGCCCGGTAGCGGCGCGCCGGCCGCAGCGCGCGCGCCGCTTGAACAATAATCGTCCGGAAGCGGCGCGCGCCGCCGGGAAACGCATGCACATCGACCTCAACAGCGACCTGGGCGAAAGCCTCGGCGCCTGGCGCATGGGCGACGACGCCGCCATGCTGGACATCGTCAGCAGCGCCAACGTGGCCTGCGGCTTCCACGCGGGAGATGCCGCCGGCATCCTGCGCACGCTGCGCGCGGCCGCGAAGAACGGGGTGGCCGTCGGGGCGCACGTGGCCTACCCCGACCTGCGCGGCTTCGGCCGCCGCAACATGGACGTGGCCAGCGAAGACCTGCGTGCCGACGTGATCTACCAGGTCGGCGCGCTGCAGGCGCTGGCGGCGGCGGCCGGAACCTCGGTCCGCTACGTCAAGCCGCACGGCGCCCTCTACAACACCATCGCCCACGACGAGCGGCAGGCGCGCGACGTGATCGCCGCCCTCCAGGCGCTCGACGCCGGCCTGGTCCTGGTCGCGCTGGCCGGCTCCGGCTCGTCGGCTGGGCGCGCGCCGAAGGCCTGCCGGTGGTGCAGGAGGCGTTCGCCGACCGCGCCTACACGCCGCAGGGCGCGCTGGTGTCGCGGCGCGAGCCCGGATCGGTGCTGCACGACCCCGCCGAGATCGCGGCGCGCATGCTGCGCCTGGTGCAGGAGGGCGTGCTTCCCGCGATCGACGGCAGCCCGGTGCGGATCGAGGCGGACTCCATCTGCGTGCACGGCGACAGTCCGGGCGCCGTCGCGATGGCGCGGGAGCTGCGCTCGGCGCTGGAACGCGCGGGCGTGGCGATCGCGCCATTCGCGAAGGCGCCCGGTTGATGCGTTTCCTGCCGGTCAACCTCGACGCCCTGCTGGTCGAACTGGACGACCTGCAGCAGACCCTGGCGCTGACCGACGCGTTGCGTGCGGAACCGGTGGCGGGCGTGGAGGAGCTGGTCCCGGGCGCCCGGACCGTGCTGGTGCGTTTCGTTCCCTACGCCACCACGGCGGAGCGCGTGGCCGGCGAGATCGCGCGGCGTCGCCTCGTGGCCGGCGCGGCGGCAGCCGGCACGCGCGTCGAGATCGCCGTCGACTACGACGGTGAAGACCTGGACGAAGTCGCCGAGTTGCTGGGAATGCGCCGGGACGAACTGATCGCCGCCCACACCGGCCAGACTATTCGGTGGCCTTCGTCGGCTTCGCCCCGGGCTTCGCCTACGGCCGGTGGCGACCCGCGGCTGGACGTGCCGCGCCGCGCCACGCCGCGCACGCGCGTACCGGCCGGCGCCGTGGCCCTCGCCGGCACCTTCAGCGCGGTCTATCCGCAGGCGAGCCCGGGCGGCTGGCAGATCCCGGGCACGACCACCGAGAAGATGTGGGACCTGCGGCGCGCGACACCGGCCTTGCTGCAGCCCGGGTTCCGGGTGCGCTTCGTCGATGCGAGCCGGCGACGCGCGCCGGTATCGTCGGCAGCGGCGGCAGGTCCGAGTGAGCCGCCCGCCGCCGCACTTGTCGAAGGAAGCGCCGCGCTCGCAGTGCGCAACGCCGGCGCCCGGCGCTGCTGCAGGACGCGGGGCGGCACGGCTACGCGGCACAAGGCGTGTCGTCCGCCGGCGCGCTCGACCGATCGGCGCTGCGCGCGGCCAACCGGCTCGTGGGCAACCCTGCCGGCTGCGCCGTCCTCGAGATCGCCGACGGCGGCTTCGAAGCGGCGTGCCACGGCGAGCTGGTGGTGGCCGTCACGGGCGCCGAGGGGCCGCTGACGGTGGTCACGCGCGAAGGCCGCCGCCTTGCGCAAGCGCGCGGGCAGGCCATCGCGCTCGACGACGGCGACCACCTGCAATTCGGCGCGCCCACGGCCGGCCTGCGCAGCTACCGGCCGTGGCGGGCGGCTTCGACGTGCAGCCCGTCCTCGGCAGCTGCTCCACGGACACCCTCGCCGCCATCGGCCCGCCGCCGGTGCGCACGGGGGACCGGCTTGCGATTCCAGCCCGCGAACGCGGCGTGACCGGCGCGCCGGAGACACCAGCTCGCGACCTGCCCCGACCGGGCGACACCGTGGTGCTCGACGTCGTGCCCGGCCCGCGGACCGACTGGTTCACCGACGAAGCCGTCGCGCAACTGGAATCGCAGGCGTGGACCGTCACGCCGCGCTCGAACCGCGTGGGGCTGCGGCTGCACGGCGAGCTGCCGCTGGCGCGCCGCCGGCACGGGGAACTGCCCAGCGAAGGCACCGTGGCCGGCGCCGTGCAGGTTCCGGCCGACGGGCAGCCCGTGCTTTTCCTCGCGGACCATCCGCTGACCGGCGGCTACCCCGTGATAGGCGCCGTCGCGCCCCACCACCTCGACCTGGCCGGGCAGGTCCCGGTCGGCTGCCGCATCCGTTTCCATTTCGTCCGGCCGTTCGCGGCCATCGCGCCATGAACAAAGTACTGATCGCCAACCGCGGCGAGATCGCCGTCCGGATCGCCCGGGCCTGCGCCGATTACGGCGTGCGCTCCGTGGCCGTGTATGCCGATCCCGATGCCGGCGCGCTGCACACGCGCATCGCCGACGAAGCCCACGCGCTGGAGGGCAGCCGGCCGGGCGACACCTACCTCGACATCGGCAAGCTGCTGGCGGTGGCGCGCAAGGCGCAGTGCGACGCCGTCCACCCCGGTTACGGCTTCCTCTCCGAAAGCGCGCCCTTCGCGCAGGCGGTCCTCGATGCGGGACTCACCGGATCGGCCCGCCGCCTGCCGCGATCGCGGCGCTCGGCAACAAGGTCGAGGCCCGCCGGCTGGCGCAGGAAGTGGGCGCGCCGCTGGTAGCCGGCACGCCGGGTCCGGTCGGCGGGGTCGACGAGGTGCTCGCGTTCGCGCAGGCGCACGGCCTGCCCATCGCGATCAAGGCCGCTTTCGGCGGCGGCGGCCGCGGGCTGAAGGTGGCTGGACGATGGACGAGGTCGCGGACCTCTACGCGTCCGCCGTGCGCGAGGCCGAAGCCGCCTTCGGCCGCGGCGAGTGCTTCGTCGAACAGTTCCTCGACCGGCCCCGCCACGTCGAAGCGCAGGTGATCGCCGACACGCACGGCCGTCGTCGTGCTCGGCACCCGCGATTGCTCGCTGCAGCGGCGCAACCAGAAGCTGGTGGAGGAAGCGCCCGCGCCCTTCCTCACGCCCGAACAGCGCGAGCGCATCCATGCGGCCGCCCGTGCCATCTGCGGGCGGGCCGGCTACGTCAGCGCCGGCACCGTGGAGTTCCTGCTCAGCGCCGGTGGCGCGCTGTCGTTCCCGGAGGTCAACACGCGGCTGCAGGTGGAGCACTCCGTGACGGAGGAAACCTGTGGCCTCGATTTGGTGGTCGAGCAGCTGCGCATCGCCGACGGCCTGCCGCTGTCGATCACCGAAGACCCGGCGCCGCGCGGGCACGCCATCGAATTGCGCATCAACGCCGAAGACGTCGGCCGCGGCTTCCTGCCCGCGCCGGGCCCGGTCACGCTGTTCGAAGCGCCGGGCGGGCCCGGCGTGCGGCTCGACGCCGGCGTCGTCTCCGGCTCCGTGATCCCCGGCACCTTCGACTCGCTCATGGCCAAGCTGATCGTCACCGGCGCCACGCGCGAGCAGGCCATCGCCCGCGCGCGCCGCGCCTTGCGCGAGTTCCGCGTGGAAGGCGTGCCGACGGTGCTGCCGTTCCACCGCGCCGTGCTGGCGCATCCGGACTTCTCGGCCACCGAGGCCGCGGGTTTCAAGGTCCACACCCGCTGGATCGAAACCGATTTCGACAACACGCTCGCGGCCGCCGCGCGGCCCGAGCAGGTGGACACGTCGTTGCTGCGGACCGCCATCGAGATCGACGGCCGCCGCGTGACCATCGGCCTGCCCGCGGCCCTGCTGGCGGGACTGCAAGGTGCAGCCGGCGCAAGCGCAGGCAGCGCGCCCGCGGCGGCCGACGCATCGCAGGACGCCGGTAGCCTCGCCGCGCCCATGGCTGGCACGGTCGCCACCGGAAAGCGGAAGACGGTGCAACGGTCCATGAAGGCGAAGTGGTCGCGGTACTGGAGGCGATGAAGATGGAAACGCCGATCGTGACCCACCGCAGCGGACGCTTGCAGCGCGTGGCCGCGCAGGGCGCCTACGTCCGGCCGGAGCGGCCATCGCGCGGATCGAATCCGCGGCCTGAACGAACCTCAGGCCCTGAACAGTTCCTCGATCAGCGTCCGCAGCCAGCGGTTGCCCGGATCGGCCTCGAAGCGCTTGCTCCAGTGCAGCGCGACGATGAACTCGCGCTGCGGGAAGTCGGGCTCGACGATCGCATAGCCGCCTTCGAAGCCGCTGGCGATGTTGTGCGGCATGACGGCCGCGAGGTCCGTCGCCCGCACGATGGAAGGCAGCACCGAAGTGCTCGGTCACCAGCCGCATGCGGCTTTCCAGCTGCAGCTGCTGCACGATGCGCAGCGTGTCGGCATGCGACCGCACGCCGACGAACTCCAGTTCCTTCAGCGCCTCGAGCAAGGCCTTGCCCGTGCGCCGCTTGCGCGTGAAAGGGTGACCCGCGCGCAGCAGCACCACGTAGCGGTCGCGCAGCAGCTCGACCCGCTGCGTCTCCTTGACCATCGGCAGGAAGCCGAAGGCGAAGTCGATGCGGCCGGCGTCCGGGCTTCGTTGATCTGCTCGCGCGGCAATGGGCGCGTTTCGATGCGCACGCCGGGCGCGCGCTCGCGCAACGCGATCATCAGGTCGGGCAGGAACCGGCCCTCGCCGATATCGCTCATGTGGATCTGGAAGCTGCGCGTGGACTGCGCCGGATCGAAGCCCGCCGTTTCGCCGAGCGCCTGCTCCAGCGTCGCGAGCGCCTGCCGCACGGGGTCGGCCAGCCGCTGCGCCTTGGGCGTCGGCTGCACGCCGCCGCCGCTGCGCATGAAGAGCGGGTCGCTGATCAGGGTGCGCAGCCGCGTCAGGCCCCGGCTGGCCGCCGGCTGCGTCAGGCCGAGCAGTTCGGCGGCCCGGCTCACGCTGCGCGTGCGGTACACCGCGTCGAACAGCCGCAGCAGGTTGAGGTCGATGTCGTTGATGTGCATCGGCGGGAGGGAAGTCCGGCCGATTATGGGTCGCGCCCGCTACTTGCCCGGGAAGCGCGCCACGTAGTACGCCAGCAAGTCGAGGTCGGCCGGCGGGATCTGGCTCACGGCCGCCGTCATGGCCTGGTATAGCCGGGGCGCTTGCCGGAGTGGAAACCCCGCAGGCTGTCACGCAGGTAGTCCTCGTGCTGGCCCGCGATGCGCGGCACCTGCTGCCCGCCATCGAGCGCGTTGCCGTGGCAGAACAGGCACTTGTGCTGGTCGGCCGGGCCCGCCCGCGCGCCATGCGGTCCGCGTCGGCCGGCGTCGCCGCCGCCGGTGCGGGCACCGCCGGCAACGTGCCGATGAAGTCGGAGAAGCCCCGCAGGTCGTCGTCGGTCAGCGTCTTCGCCACCGCGGTCATCGCTTCGTTGCTGCGCCGCCCTTCGCGGAACAGGAACAGCTGCGTGGCCGCATACAGCGAGGGCTGGCCGGCGAGCACCGGCGTGAGCGGCTGGTCGGTCCTGCCGTTGGCGCCGTGGCAGGCCGCGCACTGCGCGGCGAAGCGCTGCGCGTAGTCGACCGCCGGCGGCTTCGCCGTCGCGGCGCGCGCGCTGGCTGCGGGACGCGCGGACTGGGCCTTCTGCTGGCCCTCGACCGCCGGAACGACGCCGAGCAGCACGAGGGCCGCAGCGCCATACAACAGAGCTGCGGCCCGTCGCGCCATCACTTGCCGTAGCTGATGCGGTAGATCGCGCCGGCGTGGTCGTCGCTCACCAGCAGCGACCCATCCTTCAGGATCAGGAAGTCCACCGGCCGGCCGAGATACGTGTTGTTCTCGACGAAGCCGGTCATGAAGGGCTCGACCTTTGCGCCGCCCTTGCCGTCAGGCCAGCCACCGACACGTCCGAGTACTTGACGGTGCGGTTCCACGGGCCGTGGCGCGCGATGAACATCGCGCCGCGGTACTTGGCCGGGAACATCTTGCCGGTGTAGAACTTCATGCCCAGCGACCCTGCGTGCGGGCCCGGGAACACCGCCGGCTTCTGGTAGTCGCTGCACGACTTGCCCCAGCCGTGGTCCGGATCCGGGATGTTGCCCTGGTGGCAGAACGGGAAGCCGAAGTGCTGCTGGCCCGTCTTGGTCACGACGTTCAGTTCGTCGTTCGGCAGTTCCTCGCTGAACCAGTCGCGGCCATTGTCGGTGAACCAGAGGTTGCCGGTCTTGGGATCGAAGTCGAAGCCCACCGTGTTGCGCACGCCCGACGCGATCGTCTCGACGCCGGTGCCGTCGAGGTTCATGCGGAAGATCTTGGCCCACTCGCCCGGGTCGCAGATGTTGCACGGCGCGCCCACCGCGTAGTACAGCTTGTTGTCGCGGATGCGCAGGTACTTCCAGCTGTGGTCGCCGCCGCCGGGCAGCTTGTCGAAGATCACCTTGGGCTCGCCGAGGTTGTCGAGCCTGCCGTCGACGTTGTCCCACCGCATGATCTTCGTGTTGGTCGCGAGGAACAGGCTGCCGTTGTGGTACTCGATGCCGGTGGCCATCGGCATGTTGTCGACGATGACCTTGGCCTTGCGGTCGCCCTGCTCGGGCACCACGTAGACCTTGTTCGCCACGAACAGCGAACTGACGAACACGTTGCCGTTGGGCCCCTGGCGCAGGCCACGCGCGTCGAGGATGCCCGAGGCCCGGTCTCGACCTTGAAGCCCGGCGGCAGCAGCTTGAACTTGGCCGTGGGCAGCTTGTCGGCCGCGGTCGGGATCGGGAAAGCGGGCACGGGCGCCATCTTCATGGCGCTGTCGTTGGCCTTGGGTCGCCCTTTGGCCCACCCCGGTTCTTCGGCCGGCGGCGTCTGGGCAAGGGCCGGAAGGCCGATGCAGCACGCGGCGGCAAACACAACAAGCGAGCGGAACTGCTTCATGTCTTGTCTCCTCGGGGGTCGTTGGGGCTGCCGATTCTGGACCCGGCCCGGCCGTACCGCAACCATGGGCATGGGGAGGAGGCTACATGCATTCATTGCATACCGCTTAGTCGGATCATTTTATTGATTGATGAAGCAGCAGCGGCGACACTCGCGGGTTCACCGGGAGACAGCGCCTTGGAAGTTTCATTCAGTCAAGAGATCGAGTCGTTGCGCCCGGGCGCCGGCGACACCTTTCACGGGGAAGGCATCCTCGCCATCACCAAGGCCCTGCTGCAATCGGGTGTGGCCTACATCGGCGGCTACCGGGGCGCGCCGGTGTCGCACCTGCTCGACGTGATGGTGCAGGCCAAGGACTACATGGACGAACTCGGCGTGCACGTCGAGGCCTGCTCGAACGAAGCATCCGCCGCCGCCATGCTCGGCGCTTCCATCCACTACCCGCTTCGCGGCGCCGTCACGTGGAAGTCGATCGTCGGCACCAACGTGGCCGCCGACGCGCTGTCGAACCTCGCATCGCCCGGCGTCACCGGCGGCGCGCTCATCGTGGTCGGCGAGGACTACGGCGAAGGCGCTTCCGTCATCCAGAGCGCACGCACGCCTTCGCGCTCAAGTCGAGCATGTGCCTGCTCGACCCGCGGCCCGACCTGACGGTGATGACGCGCATGGTCGAGGAAGGGTTCCGGCTTTCGGAAACCTCCAACATGCCCTGCATCCTGGAGCTGCGCATCCGCGCGTGCCACGTGCGCGGCAGCTTCCGTGCCAAGGACAACCTCAAGCCGATCGTCTCCACCCGCGCGCTGATGGAGAACCCGGCCGGCTTCGACTACATGAAGCTGGCGCACCCGCCGGTGACCTTCCGCCACGAGAAGCTCAAGAGCGACCAGCGCATCCCCGCCGCCCGCAAGTACATCGTGGAGCAGAAGCTCAACGAGTTCTTCGACGGCGAGCACAAGGACCTCGGGATCATCGTGCAGGGCGGCATCTACAACGCGCTGATCCGCAGCCTGCAGCAGCTGGGCCTGGCCGATTCCTTCGGCAACACCGACATCCCGCTGCTGGTGCTGAACGTCACCTACCCGCTGGTGCCGGAGCAGGTCGCGGACTTCTGCGTGGGCAAGCGCGCGGTCATGGTGGTGGAGGAAGGCCAGCCCGAATACATCGAGCAGGAAATCGCCACGATGCTGCGGCGGCGCGACATCCAGACGAAGCTGCATGGCAAGGACCTGCTGCCTTCGGCGGGCGAGTACAGCGTCGAAGTGTTGTCCGGCGGGCTTACGAACTTTGCCGCTGCTTACCTTCCGGGCCCCGCCACCGAGCAGGCGCGACGCTGGCTCGCAACGAACGCCGAACGGCGCGCCGCGGCCGCCGCCCTGACCAAGCCGCTGCCGGCGCGTCCGCCGGGCTTTTGCATCGGCTGCCCCGAGCGCCCCGTGTTCTCCGCGCTGAAGATGGCGCAGGAGGAGATCGGCAAGGTCCACATCGCCGCCGACATCGGCTGCCATGCGCTGGCCACCTTCGAGCCTTTCCACAGCGGCCACTCGATCCTGGGTTACGGCATGTCGCTGGCCTCGCGCGCCGGCGTCTCGCCGATGATGCAGCGCCGCACGCTGGCCATCATGGGCGACGGCGGCTTCTGGCACAATGGCCTGCTCACGGGCGTGCAGAGCGCCCTCTTCAACGGCGACGACGCCGTGCTGCTGATCTTCAAGAACGGCTACACGTCGGCGACGGGCACGCAGGACATCATCTCCACTCCGGAAGACGACGCCAAGGCCGATGCGGCCGACAAGTCCAAGAGCATCGTCCACACCAACCAGACCATCGAGTCCACGCTCAAGGGCCTGGGCGTGCAGTGGATGCGCACCGTGCACACCTACGAAGTGGCGGAGATGAAGGCGACGCTGACCGATGCGTTCACCAGCGAGTTCAACGGCCTGAAGGTCATCATCGCGGAAGGCGAATGCCAGCTGGAACGCCAGCGCCGCATCAAGCCCCGGATCGCCAAGCTGCTCAAGCAGGGCGAGCGCGTGGTGCGCGTGAAGTACGGCGTCGACGAGGACGTATGCAACGGCGACCACGCCTGCATCCGCCTGTCCGGATGCCCGACGCTGACGATCAAGGACAACCCCGATCCGCTGAAGGTGGACCCGGTAGCGACCGTGATCGACGGCTGCGTCGGCTGCGGCCTGTGCGGCGCCAACGCGCATGCCGCCACGCTGTGCCCCAGCTTCTACCGCGCCGAAGTCGTGCAGAACCCCAAGTGGCACGAGCGCCTCCTCAACTCCTTCCGCGGCGCCGTCGTGCGCGCATTGCAGCCAGCATGAAGCAAGCTCCCATCACCCTCCTCATCGGCGCCCCGGGCGGCGAAGGCGGCGGCGTCCTGACCGAATGGCTGGTCGACATCGCCCGCCACGCCGGCTACGCCGCACAGGCGACGTCGATCCCGGGCGTGGCCCAGCGCACCGGCGCCACCACCTACTACATCGAAGTGTTCCCGGTGCCGTTCTCGGAACTGGGCGGCAAGCGCCCGGTGTTCAGCCTGAACCCGGTGCCCGGCGCGCTCGACGCGCTGCTGTCGTCGGAACTGCTGGAGACGGCGCGCCAGATCACCAACGGGCTGCCCTCGGCGGACCGCACGCTGGTCATCACCTCGTCCGCCCGCGCGCTGACGACGATGGAGCGCATGCAGATGGGCGACGGCCGCGTCGAGACCGCCGACCTGCTCAAGCTGGTGCAGCAGTTCAGCCGCGAACACCGGGTGTTCGACATGGCCGGCATCGCGAAGGAAGCCGGCACCGTGGTCAGCGCCGTCATGCTCGGCGCCATCGCCGGCAGCGGCCTGTTCCCGTTCAAGCGCGAAGACTACGAAGCGGTCGTCAAGTCCGGCGGCAAGGGGGCGGAAGCCAGCCTGCGCGGCTTCGCCAAGGCCTACGACATCGTCGCCAAGGGCAAGCAGCAGGCCAACTTCGTGGCGCAGGTGCTGGGCGCCAACCAGCTCTCGCCCGGCATGCTGACGGAGGAAGGCTCCGTGATCGAGAGCGACGCCGAAGCCGATGCGGTCGTCGCGTCCGCGCGCGCCGCCAAGGCCGGCGCCGAAGCCGCCAAGTTGTTCCCGCGCCAGGTGCAGGAGATGTTCGGCCGGGCTACGCCCGCCTGCTCGACTACCGGGGCAGGGCGTATGCCGACCTGTACGTGAAGCGCCTGCAGTCGGTGCTGGCCGCCGAGCGCGAAGCCGACCCGCAAGGCGCGCAAGGCTTCGCCACCACCCGCGAGATGGCGCGCTGGCTGGCGCTGTGGATGGCCTTCGACGACATCGTGCGCGTGGCCGACTTGAAGAGCCGCGCGTCGCGCTGGGCGCGCGTGCATGGCGAAGTGAAGGCCGGCGAAGACGACCTGCTGATGGTGTACGACCACTTCAAGCCCGGCGTGCCCGAGTTCGCCGCGATGCTGCCGCCTTCGCTGGCGCAGCGCCCGGTCCGCTGGGACCGCAACCGTTCCGCCAACGGCAAGAAGCCGTGGGCGCTGCCGCTGAAGATCGGCACGCACAGCGTGTTCGGCATGGTGGCCCTGCGCACGCTGGCCGCCACCAAGTTCCTGCGCCCGCACGGCAGCCGCTTCGCCACCGAGCAGCAGATGATCGAGAAGTGGCTGCAGGGCGTGGTGCAAGGCACGCAGCGCGGCTGGCAGCTGGGCCACGAGATCGCCCTGTGCGGCCGCCTGATCAAGGGCTACGGTTCCACCAACGAACGCGGCAAGGACAACCTGCTGCACGTGCTGGACCACCGGCGCACGGCGGCCGTGCCGACGGCGCAGCGAAGGCGGTGCATGCCGCGCGCGAAGCCGCGCTGGCCGACGAAGGCGGCAAGCTGCTCGACCAGACGCTGGTGCAGCACGGCGCGCCCGCCCGCCCCGTCAAGGCGGTGCCGATCCACTGGGTGCGCAAGCCGCGCGGCCTGCCCGACGCCGAAGCGCCCCTGAAGGCCCATTGAGATGGAAGCGCTCGTCAACCTCGCCGACGTGCCGGTGCTGGAACGCCAGCACGCGCGCGCCGGCCTGTTCCGCTCGCAGGCCCTGTTGAACGGCCCCGAAGGCACGCCGGAAAACTTCTTCCTGCAGCTGTCCTTTACCTATTCCGACTTCCACTCGCCGCGGCACCGCCACAACTTCGACCAGGTGCGCGTGCAGCTGAAGGGCGACGCCGACTTCGCGCGCGACGGCGTGATGCGGCCCGGCACCATCGGCTACTTCCCCGAAGGCGTGTTCTACGGCCCGCAAAGCATCGGCGGCGAATCGGCCACGCTGGTGCTGCAGTTCGGCGGCGCCAGCGGCGGCGGCTACATCTCCGAGGAGCGCTTCCAGCAGGGCGTGCAGGAACTCAAGCAGTTCGGCACTTTCGAGGGCGGCGTGTTCCGCCGCGTCAAGGAAGACGGCGGCCGCAAGAACCAGGACGCGTACGAAGCCGTGTGGGAGCACATCCACGGCCGGCGCATGGAGTACCCGCACAGCGAGCACGCGCAGCCTGTGTTCATGCACCCCGACGATTTCGCCTGGGCGGACGAGCCCGGTGTCGCGGGCGTGCGGCGCAAGCTGCTGGGCGTGTTCTCCGAGCGCAAGACCCGCATGTCCGTCATCGGGCTGGCGGCCGGCGCATCGATGCAGCTGGCGCCGAACTCCATTGCTTTCGTGCTTTCGGGTGAAGGCACGGCGGCCGACGGCGCATGGCGCCAGCACGCGACCTTGCGCACCGGCGATGCGGCCGACACCGTGACCGCGCGCGATCCCGCCGAGATCCTCGAGATCCACATCCCCCACCGGACCGCGCATGAAGCCCATCCGCCTCCTCGTGGCCTTCGCGGCCGCGCTGTGCACGACCCTCGCCGGCGCGCAGGGCTTCCCGAACAAGCCGGTGCGCATGGTCGTGCCCTTCCCGCCGGGCGGCGGTTTCGACGGCATCGCACGTCCGTTCGCCGAGCGCCTGTCGATCGCGCTGGGCCAGCCGGTGGTGGTGGACAACCGCCCCGGCGCGGGCGGCAACATCGGCACCGAAGCGGTTGCGCGCGCGACGGCCGACGGCTACACGCTGCTGTTCGCCAACGACTACCCGGCCACCAACCCGAACCTGTACAAGGAGATCCGCTGGGACCCGGTGAAGGACTTCGCGCCCATCTCCATGATCGGCTCGACGCAGATGGCCATTGCCGTGAACCCGGCGCGCGTGAAGGCGACGGATGCGAAGTCGCTGAAGGCGGAGTCGGAGCAGAAGGTGCTGCAGTACGGCACGCCGGGCGTCGGCACGTCGCCGCACCTGTTCGGCGAGCTGTACGGCTTCAACACCGGCACGAAGATCCAGCACATCCCGTACAAGGGCACCGGCCCGGCCATCACCGACGCGATCGGCGGCCAGCTCGACTTCGCGCTCGTCACCGTGCCCTCGCTGGTGCCGCACGTGAAGGCGGGCAAGCTGCGCGCAATCACCGTCATCGGCGGCACCAAGCGCTCGCCCATGCTGCCCGACGTGCCGACGCTTGCCGAGCAGGGCGTGCGCGGCGTGGACCACGACGTCTGGTACGGCCTGTTCGCGCCCGCGGGCACCCCCGAAATCCTTAAGAAGCTGCGCGACGCGACTGCTACAGTGCTGGCCCGGCGGACTGGCCGAGCGACTGCGCCAGGCCGGCTACGAACTGATCCCGAGCACCCCCGAGGCGCTCGGCGACCGCGTGAAGGCGGACCTGCAGAAATGGAAGCAGGTGGTCGACCGCGCCAGGATCACCATCGAATGAACACGACCCGACCCGAAGGAGGCAACCCCATGACCAACGACCGTTCCACCCTGTCCCGCGGCCGCCGCGGTGTCCTCGCCGCGGCCCTGCTGGCCACGGCCCTGCCCGGCGTCGCGCTGGCGCAGGCCGGCTTCCCGGACAAGCCGATCCGCGTGATCGTCAGCTTCCCGCCCGGCGGCGCCGCCGACCAGATCGCGCGCGCCGTCGCCGAGCCGCTGCGCCAGGCCCTCGGCCAGCCGGTCGTCGTGGAGAACCGCGCGGGCGCCAACGGCAACATCGCCGGCGACTTCGTGGCCAAGCAGCCGGCCGACGGCTACACGCTGCTCATGTCGTCCGGCGGCACGGTGTCGATCAACCCGCACCTGTACACCAAGATGCCGTTCGACCCGGCCAAGGACCTCATGCCGGTGGCCGCCGCCGCGCGCGTGCTGGTGTTCCCGGAAGTGAACCCGCAGAAGGTGCCGGTCAAGGACGCCAAGGAATTCATCGCCTACCTGAAGGCCAACCCCGGCAAGGTGAGCTATGGCACGCCGGGCAACGGCAGCTCGCCGCACCCGGCCGCCGAGATGATGAAGGCCCAGACCAACGCGTTCGCCACGCACATCCCGTACCGCGGCGCCGCGCCCGCGATGCAGGACCTGCTGGGCGGCCAGGTCGACTTCATGTTCGACCCGGGCATCGGCCTGCAGCACGTCAAGTCGGGCAAGCTCAAGCTGCTGGCCGTGGGCAGCCCGAAGCGCTCGCCGCTGTACCCGGACGTCCCGACGCTCGACGAAGCCGGCCTGAAGAACTTCGACGCCGACACCTACTTCGGCTTCTACGCGCCGGGCGGCACGCCGGCGCCGGTCGTCTCGCGCCTGAACACCGAGATCAACAAGATCCTGCGCAGCCCGGCCTTCATCGAACGCATGAACGCCATCGGCGCGATCCCCGCGCCCATGAGCCCCAGCGACTTCGGCATGCGCGCCCAGATCGACAGCGTGCGCTACGGCGCGCTGATCCGCGCCCGGAACATCAAGGGCGATTGAAGTTGAGCGCTGAGCAGCAAGCGGCAGGCCGCGTCGTCGTCTACACCGTCAAGGTGGAGTTCGGCGACTGCGACCCGGCGCGCATCGTCTGGTTTCCCAACTTCTTCCGGTGGATCGACGCGGCCTCGCGGCACTTCTTCGTGGAGTGCGGCGTGCCGCCGTGGCACGAGACGGAGAAGACGATGGGCGTGATCGGCACGCCGCTGGTGGACACGCACGCGAAGTTCATCAAGACCGCGAGCTACGGCGACGTGCTGCAGATCCACACCCGCATCGCCGAATGGCGCGGCAAGAGCTTCGTGCAGCGCTATGCGGTGAAGCGCGGCGACGACGCGATCATGGAATGCGACGAAGTGCGCATCTTCGCGGGCCGGCGCGAAGGGGACCCGACGGGGATCCGGGCGCTGGCGATCCCGGAAGAGATCCGGGCACTGTGTAGCTGAGTCCCGGAACACGGGAACCTTTGAACGCAGAGGGCGCAGAGTGGGCGCAGAAATCGCAGAAGGAATCCCTTGAGGTTTTTCTGCGTCTTCTGCGAATCCTCTGCGCCCTCTGCGTTCAAAGCATCTTCCCTACTTCCTGCGCCCCGCCGACGACCGCACATCGCACCGCAGCACGGCCTTCATGTACTTCACCGCCGTCGCCTTCGCCTCCGGCGTTTCGGCGGCGATGCAGTCGGCCGGCACCCAGACGTCGAAGCCGCCGCGCAGGAAGGCGTCGGCCGCCGTCATCTGCACGCACATGTCCGCCGCCACGCCGCACAGGATCAGCTGGCGCGCGCCCATTTCCTTGAGCAGCAACTCCAGCGGCGAGCCGTAGAAGGCCGAGTGCCGCGGCTTGAGCAGCGTGACGTCGGTGGCGCGCGGCGCCAGCAGCCGGGCGATCTCGCCGCTGATGTCGTCGCGGCCCACGCAGGCCGACACCAGGCTGTGGAAGTCGGACTGCCACACGCCGTAGTTGTCGTTGCAATAGACCACCGCCACGCCTTCCTTGTCGAGGCGGTCGCGCAGCTTGAGCGTCGCGCGCGCCGCCTGCAGGGCCGGCGGGGCCAGCTTTTCGCCGCCGGGAAAGTCCAGCGGGTTGATGAAGTCGATCAGGATCAGCACGCGCTCGCTGCGCGGCACGCTGGCATGGGGCGTCATCGGGCGGGCGGGTTCCTTTCTTCGAGCAGGTGGCGCAGCACCTCCATCGGCACCGGCTTGGTCAGGTGCAGGTCGAAGCCCGACTCGGCCGACTTCTCCCGCGCTTCCTCGTTGCCCCACCCCGTCAGCGCCACGATGCGCATGCCTTCGCGGGGATGGCTGCGCCGCAGGGACGCCGCCACTTCATAGCCGCTCAGGTCGGGCAGCCCGATGTCGAGGAACACCAGGTCGGGCCGGAAGGCGCCGGCCGCTTCGAGCGCCGCGTGGCCGCTGTGCACCACGCGGATCTGGTGGCCGCCGCCGGTGAGCAGCATGCCCAGCGATTCGGCGGCGTCCACGTTGTCGTCGACGACCAGCACGCGGCGCCCGCCCACGGAGGCGGCCGCGTCCGCCGGTGCGGTGTCGAGAGAGGCCGCCGTGCCTTCGTCCTGCACCGCGGCCGGCAGCGTGATCCGGACCGTGGTGCCCCGGCCGGACCCGCGCTGTGCAACTCCACGACGCCGCCATGCAGCTCCACCAGCTTGCGCACGAGCGACAGGCCGATGCCCGGCCGCCCTGCGCCGCCGCGATCGTCTGCGGGCCCTGCACGAAGAGGTCGAACACCTGCGCCGCCAGCTCCGGGGAAATGCCGTCGCCGTTGTCCTGCACCTCGATCACCACCGTGGCGCCGACGGCCTTGCCGCGCACCGCGATGCGGCCGCCGGGAGGCGTGTACTTGGCCGCGTTGTTCATCACGTTGGCGAGCACCTGCGCCAGGCGCGTCGGGTCGCCATCGAGCCAGACCGGCTGCGGCGGCAGTTCCACCGTGAGCTCGTGCCGCGCGCGGTCCAGCAGCGGACGGCAGGTCTCCACGGCGGACTGCACGATGGACGCCAGCGGCACGCGCTCCTGCCGCAGTTCGACCTTGCCGCGGCTCACGCGAGCGATGTCCATCAGGTCGTCCACCAGCCGCACCATGTGGGCCAGCTGGCGCTCCATCATGGCCAGCACCTCGGGCGTGCGTTGCGTGGCCGTGCCCTGCCGCTTGAGCAGCTCCACGCCGTTGCGCAGCGGCGCCAGCGGATTGCGCAGCTCGTGGGCCAGCGTGGCGAGGAACTCGTTCTTGCGGCGGTCCTGCTCGCCCGCCTCGGCCACCCGCCGCGCGAGCTGGCGGTTGAGCTCCTGCAGCAGCTGCTCGGCCTCCTTGCGTTCGGTGATGTCGATGACGGACCCGACGTAACCGAGATAGTCGCCGGCTTCGGTGAAGCGCGGCGCCGCCGCATCGATGGCCCAGCGGTACGCGCCGTCGAAACGGCGCAGCCGGTATTCGACGCGGAACGGCACGCGCCGCGCGTTGGCGTCGAGGAAGGCCGCTTCGGCGGTGGCGTGGTCGTCCGGGTGCGTGGCGTCGAGCCAGCCGAAACCCAGCGCCTCCTCGCGCCCCTGCCCGGTGAACTCGTACCAGCGGCGATTGAGGTAGCTGCAGCTGCCGCTCGCGTCCGTCACCCACATCATCACCGGCGCGTGGTCCGCCATGTTGCGAAAGCGTTCCTCGCTCTCGCGCAGCACCGCCTGCGCCTCGCGCCGCACGCGCGCCAGGTCGAGGTTGGAGCGCACCCGCGCCACCAGCTCGCGCGCCGAGAACGGCTTGACGAGGTAGTCGTCGGCCCCCGCTTCGAGCCCGCCGACGCGCGCCTCTTCGCCGGCGCGCGCGGAGAGCATCACCACCGGCAGGTCGCTCAGGCCGGGATCGGAACGGACCGCGCGCAGCAGCCCGAAGCCGTCCAGCACCGGCATCATCACGTCGGTGAGCACCAGGTCCGGCTTGCCCGCCCGGACGGCGTCCAGCGCCTCCTGGCCGTTCTGGACCGCCACCACGTCCCAGCGCGCGCCGAGCAGCCGCGCGATGTATTCCCGCATGTCGGTGTTGTCGTCGGCCACGACGATGCGCGCACGCTCGCCGGCGGCCGCCACCGGGGTGCGGGTCTCGTCGCCGTCGATCGCCGCGCGTGCGTCGGTGTCCGGCAGCCAGCGCAGCGCTTCCTCGACGAAGGCGTCGGCGCGCGCGGCGTCGCGGGCGGCGGCGTCGGCTTCGGCAAGCAGTTGCGCGGGCGGCACGTGCTCGCGCCCGAACGGCACGGCGACGCGGAACGTCGTGCCGCGGCCCGGCGTGCTTTCGGCCTCGATGCTGCCGCCGTGCTGGCGCACCAGTTCCTGCACCAGCGCCAGGCCGATGCCCGAGCCTTCGAACGAGCGGCTCTGCTGCCCCCGGACGCGGTGGAAGCGCTCGAACAGCCGCGGCAGCTCGTGCGCAGGCACGCCGACGCCCGTATCGGCCACCTCCAGCACGGCGTGGCTGCCGTCGACGGACGGCGCCATGCGCACCGAGATGCGGCCGTCGAAGGTGAACTTGAACGCGTTCGACAGCAGGTTGAGGACGATCTTCTCCCACATGCCCCGGTCGATGAAGACGGGCTGGGGCAGCGGGGCGCAGTCGATGTCCAGCGCCAGGCCGGCGCGCGAGGTGACGGTCTCGAAGTTGGAGGCCAGCTCGCGCGTGAACTCCGCCAGCGCGGTCGGCTGGAACGCTGCCTGCGCCCGTCCGGCCTCGATGCGCGAGAAATCCAGCAGCGTGTTCACCAGCCGCAGCAGCCGCAGGCTGTTGCGGTGCGCCACGTCGAGCAGCTGCACGTGCCGCTGCGGCAGTTCGGCGCGTTCGGCCAGCGCGTCCTCCAGCGGGCCCAGCATCAGCGTCAGCGGCGTGCGGAACTCGTGGCTGACGTTGGAGAAGAACGCGGTCTTGGCACGGTCGATCGCGGCGAGGGCTTCGGCCCGGCGGCGCTCGGCCTCCCACGCTTCGGCGTTGGCCACGCCGGCCGCCGCCGCCTTGGCGACGAGCTGCAGGAAATCGCGGTAGCCGGCATCGAACAGGCGCATGGGGCTGAGGCCGACGACCAGCAGGCCGTGCGACCCGCTTTCGCCCGCTGCCGCCAGCGGCAGCACCACGGCCTGGCGCGCAGGAACGTTCCGTGCGCCCGCAGGCCGGGGCCGTGCCGCGGGTCGAGCGCGCGGGGCGCGGGATCGCCCGAGCCATCGGGGGCGCCGCCCGTGCCCCAGAGGGCGTCGGCGGCATCGAGCAGTTCGGGCGCCGCCGGATGGCCGGCGGCGATGCCGGTGGCGGCGACCAGCGCATGCGCTCTTCGCCGGGCGCCGCGAGGTAGGCCAGCGCGAACGGCACGTCGTGCGGGTCGGACGCCAGCGCCTGCATGCACTGCTGGCAGGCCTGCGCCGGCGAGCGCGCGTCCGCGGTGCGCGCGGCCACCTCGCGCAGCAGCGCCATCTGCCGTTCGCCGATGACGCGCTGCGTTTCATCGGTGTTGGCGCAGATGATGCCGGCGGGCTCGCCGTCGTCGCCGGGAATCGGGCTGTACGAGAAGGTGTAGTACGTCTCCTCGGGATAGCCGTTGCGCTCCATGACGAGGAGCTGGTTCTCCACGTAGGTGCCGTCGCCCGTCATGGCGGTGGCCAGCAGCGGCTCGATGTCGCGCCAGATCTCGCTCCAGACGGTGGCTGTCGGCTTGCCCAGCGCCCACGGGTGCTTGCCGCCGATGATCGCCTTGTAGGGGTCGTTGTAGAGGTAGACGAGCTCGGGGCCCCAGCCGATCCAGATCGGCTGGCGCGAGGTGAGCATGATGCGCACCGCGGTCTTGAGGCTGCGCGGCCAGTCGGCCGCCGGGCCGAGCGAAGTGGCGGCCCAGTCGTGCGCGCGCGTGAGCTGGCCGAGCTCCCCGCCTCCAGCCAGAACTCGTCGGCGCGTTGCGCCGCGGCGCTGGAGGGGTCGGACATCGGTGTGCTATGACATGGGGCTCAGCCCGCCATCGTAGAGCGCGCCCGCGCACCTGGGTGTAGGAGGAGACCTACCGCCGATGGGGCGCGGGAGGCCTTGCCGTGCGGAATTCCTACTTTTTGCCGAGATTGAGCAGTCCGGCGCCTTCGGTGTACAGCTTCACTTTTTCGGCCATGAACGTGTCCATCTCCTCGACGCCGACGTTCACCAGTTCGAACCCGCTCTTGGCCGCGAGGTCCTTCATCTCCGGGTCGGTGTTCATGGCGCGCCAGAGGTCGGACATGCGCTTGCGCGCCTCGGGCGGCGTGGACTTGGGCACGCCGATGCCGCGGTAGGCGCCGTCGACCCAGTCGACCCCCAGCTCGCGGAAGGTCGGCACGTCGGGCATCAGCGGATGGCGCTTCTCCATCGCCACCGCCAGCGGACGGATGCGCGTCTTGTTGTTGATGGCGAAGGCGGTGTACGTCATGGCGCCGTCGACCTGTGCGCCCATCACCGAGGTGGCCATGTCGCCCGTGCCCTTGAACGGCACGTAGATGGTCTTCACGCCGAAGGCCTTGTTCATGCGCTCGTGCGCCGCGTGGTTGGCGGAGTTCTGGCCCGAGCCGCCCAGGCTCAGCTTGCCGGGCGCGGCCTTGGCGGCCTTGAGGAAGTCGGCGAAGTTTTTGATCGGGCTCTGCTCCGGCACCACCAGGATGTCGGGCGTGTAGTGGAACCAGAACACCGGCGTGATGTCGGCGGTCTTGTACTGCACCGGCCTTCGATCGGCTGGAAGACGATGTGCGGCAGGTTGACGCCGACGACGTTGACGCCGTCGGCCGGCAGCTGGTTCATCTGCGTCCACATCAGCGCGCCGCCGGCGCCGGCCTTGTACTGGATGATGGTCTCGATGGCCGGGCACTTCTTCTTGAGCACCACCTGCTGGTGCCGCGCCGAGAGGTCCGACTCGCCGCCGGGCGGGAAGGCCTGCCAGTAGTTGACGTTCTTGTCGGGGCAGGCCTGCGCGATCGCCGGGGGCGCCAGCAGCGCGCCGGCCCAGCGCTGAAATGAGTCGCTTCATCGGTCTTGTCTCCTTCTTGTGTGGCGACGGTTGTCGCACGAATTCAGCGGCGCAGCAATCGGTGGCACACCGCAGCGGTCACGTCGGCCGTGCGGGCCTTCCCGCCCAGTCGCCGGTGTGCAGGCGGGTGTCGGCGGTGACGGCTTCGATGGCCGCCATCAGGCGCGCGGCCGCTTCGCGCTCGCCGAGGTGCTCCAGCAGCATCACGCAACTCCAGAAGGTGCCGACCGGGTTGGCGAGGCCCCGGCCCATGATGTCGAAGGCCGATCCGTGGATCGGCTCGAACATGCTCGGGTAGCGCCGCTCGGGATCGATGTTGCCGGTGGGCGCGATGCCCAGCTGCCGGCGAGCGCCGCGGCCAGTCGCTCAGGATGTCGGCGTGCAGGTTGGTCGCGACCAGCGTATCGAGCGATGCCGGACGGTTGACCATGCGCGCCGTGCAGGCGTCGACCAGTTCCTTGTCCCACTTCACGTCGGGGAACTCCCCGGCTGACCGACAGCGCTATCTCGTCCCACATCACCATCGCGTGGCGCTGCGCGTTCGACTTGGTGACGACGGTGAGCAGCTTGCGCGGCCGCGACTGCGCCAGCCGGAAGGCGAAACGCATGATGCGTTCGACACCGGCGCGGGTCATCATGCTCACGTCGGTCGCCACTTCGATGGGGTGCCCCCGGTGCGCGCGGCCGCCGACGCCGGCGTATTCGCCTTCGGAGTTCTCGCGCACGATCACCCAGTCGAGGTCGGCCGGCGTGCAGCGCTTGAGCGGCGCATCGATGCCGGGCAGGATGCGCGTGGGCCGCACGTTGGCGTACTGGTCGAAGCCCCGGCAGATCTTCAGGCGCAGGCCCCACAGCGTGACGTGGTCCGGGATCTGCGGATCGCCGGCCGAGCCGAACAGGATGGCGTCCATGCCGCGCAGGGCGTCGAGCCCGTCGTCCGGCATCATCTTGCCGTGCGCGCGGTACCAGTCGCCGCCCCAGCCGAAACTGGTGAATTCGAAGCCGAAGCCGTCCTGCGCCGAGGCCAGCGCCTGCAGCACTTCCTGCCCTGCGGGGATCACTTCCTTGCCGATGCCGTCGCCGGGGATGCATGCGATCTTGTAGGTTTTCATGCGCGCATGGTCGCGCGGGGCGACTTGGCAAGAACGCGGCAGAATTCACAGCATTGTTAACCCGGGCGGCAACAATGAGCGTTTCCTCGTCGGCGGACATGCAGTTCTTCCACCAGCTCGTGCGCAGCGGCAGCTTGTCGGGCGCCGCGCGCGAGCTGCAGGTGAGCACGCCGGCCGTCAGCAAGCGGCTGGCGCAGCTGGAGGCGCGGCTCGGCGTGCAGCTCCTGAGCCGGACCACGCGCCGCATCGCCGTCACGCCCGAGGGCGAGACCTACCTCGGGCACGCCAGGCGCATCCTGGCCGAGATCGAATCGGCCGAAGGCGAACTGCGCGGCCTGCGCGCGGAGCCGCGCGGCCTGCTGCGCGTGAATGCGACGCTGGGCTTCGGCCGCATGCACGTGGCGCCGCTGATCGCGGGCTTCGCGCGCAAGCACCCGGATGTCGAGGTGCAGCTGCAGCTTTCGGTCAATCCGCCGGCGTTGACCGAGGACGCCTTCGACGTCTGCGTGCGTTTCGGGGAACCGCCGGATGCGCGCGTGGTTGCGCGCCGGCTCGCCCCGAACCGGCGGCTGCTGTGCGCTTCGCCGGGCTACCTGGCGCGGCACGGCACGCCGAAGACGCCGCACGAGCTGGCGCAGCACAGCATCGTCGGCATCCGCCGGGGCGACGAAGCGTACGGGGTGTGGCGGCTGCGGTCCGGCAAGCGGCTGGAGACGGTGAAGGTGCGCGGCAGCCTGAGCACCAACGACGGCGAGATCGCGGTCACCCGGGCGCTGGCCGGGCACGGGATCGTGCTGCGCGCGGAGTGGGACGTGGCGCGCTACCTCGCCAGCGGGCGACTGCGCCAGTGCTCGCGAACTGGCAGGCCCCGGCCGCGGACATCCATGCGGTGTACCCGGTGCGGCACCGGGCGCGGCGCGGGTGCAGGCTTTCGTGGAACACCGGCGAGGCATTTCGCGGTGGATGGTGCGCAAGCAAGCTTGCACACCCTGCGAACGACCGGGCCACTGTAGGGTGTGCAGGCGCAGCCTGCGCACCGCGCAACCTCAAAGCACCAGGATCGCCCGGAAGTCGTTGACGTTGGTGTGCGTCGGCCCCGTCACCACCAGGTCCCCCAGCGCGTCGAACCAGCCGTAGGCATCGTTGCGCTCCGGAAAGCCGTCGCCTTCATGCCTTGCGCGGCCGCGCGGGCCAGCGTGTCGGGCCCGACGAAAGCGCCCGCGTTGTCCTCGACGCCGTCGATGCCGTCGGTGTCGGCCGCGAGCGCCCAGACGTTGCCTTGTGCCTGCAGCGCCTGCGCCAGCCCGAGGCAGAACTCGCCGGCGCGACCGCCGCGGCCGCGCGGCGTGCCCGCGGACTGCTTCTTCACGGTGACGGTGGTCTCGCCACCCGAGAGGATCACGCAGGGACGCGCGAAAGGCTGGCCGCGCTGCGCGACGGCACGGGCGAGCGCGGCGTGGACCTTCGCCACTTCGCGCGATTCGCCCTCGATCTCGTCGCTGAGGATGTGGGCTTCGACGCCGGCCGCGCGTGCGGCAGCGGCGGCCGCCTCGAGCGACTGCAACGGCGTGGCGATCAAGTGGACGTGATGGCCGTCGAACAGCGGATCGCCCGGCTTGGGCGTTTCCAGCGCGCCCTGCTCCAACAGGTCCAACACGGGGCGCGGTACGTCGATGCCGTACCGCTGCAGGATGGCCAGCGCGTCGGCGCAGGTGGTGCCATCCGGCACCGTCGGCCCGCTGCCGATCACCGACGGATCGTCGCCTGGCACGTCGCTGATCATGAGCGTCACCACTGGGCCGGCGCGCAGGCAGCGGCGAGCCGGCCGCCCTTGATGCGCGAGAGGTGCTTGCGCACGCAGTTCATCTCGGTGATGTTGGCGCCCGAGTCCAGCAGCTGCCGGTTGATCCGCTGCTTCTCCTGCAGCCCGAGGCCTTCCGCCGGCAGCGTGAGCAGCGCCGAAGCGCCGCCCGACACCAGGCACAGCACGAGGTCGTCGGCCGTCAGTCCGCCGGCCAGCGCGAGGATGCGTTGCGCGGCTTCGAGTCCGGCCGCGTCCGGCACCGGATGCGAAGCTTCGACCACCTCGATCCGCGCGGGCAGCCCCGCCGGGCGCGGCGGCGTATGGTGGTAGCGGGTCACGACGAGGCCCGACAGCGGCGCATCGGCCGGCCACAGCGCTTCGACGGCCTGCGCCATCGCGCCGCCGGCCTTGCCGGCGCCGAGGACGACGGTCCGCCCGCGCGGCACCGGCGGCAGGAACGCCGCCGTGTTGTGCAGCGGCAGGGCGCGGCGGACCGCGGCCTGGTACAGGTGTTCGAGGAAGCGGCGCGGTTCGGCGCGGGGATCGGGCGCGGTCATGCCGCGATTGTGCCCACTCAGTTCACCGGGGCCCCTCGCTGGAACCACTGCCCGAGCAAGGCGCGCTCCGCATCGGTCATGCCGGTGCTGTTGTTCAGGGGCATGGTCTTCTGCACCACGGCCTGCTGGTAGACCGCGGCGGCGTGCTGCTTCAGGGCCTCCGGCGAATCCAGCCGCACGTTCTTCATCTGCACCTGCGCGCCGTGGCAGGCGTAGCAGCGCTGCTCCAGCACCGGGCGGACCGTGGCGTAGCTGGCCGCGGCCGCGGGCGCCGTGGCGGTGGTCGGCGCGGGCGCCAGCCACCAGACCACGCCTGCGATCACGGCGACGCCGACGGCCGCGTAGCCTGCCGGATGCCGGTTGCGCCCCAGCTTGTAGCCGTGCCGCATGACGAAGAACTGGCGGATGGCGGCGCCGGCGAACATCATCAGGATCAGCACCAGCCAGTTCTGCTTGTGCTGGTAGAGGAAGCCGTAGTGGTTGGACAGCATGCCGAACAGCACCGGCAGCGTGAAGTAGGTGTTGTGCACGCTGCGCTGCTTGCCGCGGAAGCCGTGCACCGGGTCGACCGGCTCGCCCGCCTCGATGGAGCGGATCACCTTCTTCTGGCCCGGGATGATCCAGAAGAACACGTTGGCGCTCATCGCGGTGGCGATCATCGCCGCCACCAGCAGGAAGGCGGCGCGGCCGGGGAACCAGTGGCAGGCCAGCCAGGAGGCCACGCAGACCAGGCCCAGCACCAGCGCGCCGACGATGGCGTCGCCGTTCTTGCGGTGCCCGAAGAACTGGCAGATGGCGTCGTACAGCATCCAGAACACGACCAGAACGACACCGCCACCGCGATGGCGGCGCCCGGCGACCAGTCCATCAGGTTGCGGTCGACCAGAAGGTGCCGGCGTTCCACAGGTACAGCACCGTGAACAGCGCGAAGCCCGAGAGCCACGTGGAGTAGGCCTCCCAGTAGAACCAGTGCAGGTGCGGCGGCAGCGTGGGCGGCCGCACCGCGTACTTCACGGGGTGGTAGAACCCGCCGCCGTGCACGGCCCACAGTTCGCCGGTGGCGCCTTCGCCGCGCAGCTTCCCGTCGGCCGGCGGCACCAGGCTGCTGTCGAGGAAGACGAAGTAGAAGGAGGAGCCGATCCGGCGATGGCGGTGATGACGTGCAGCCACCGCAGCAGGAGGTTGGCCCAGTCGAGAAGGTAGGTTTCCATGGCGAAAGCTAGGAGAACCTGCTCACCACCGCGGGCGCTCTGAGCAGAAGGGGATCGCGCACACTGACGGCGCCGCTGCGATCGGTTCGAAGTTTACGGCAGCCCGGCCTGCAACAACTGTGCCGCCACCGCCACGGCGATCACCTCGGGCTGCTTGCCCGCGATGCCGGGCACGCCGATCGGACAGGTGACCTGCGCCAGTTCCTGCCGGCGGAAGCCCCGCTCCTCCAGCCGGTGCCGGAAGGTGGCCCACTTGGTCTTGCTGCCGATGAGGCCGACGTAGGGCAGGTCGCCGCGTTCGCGCAGCCGTTTCAGGCAGGCGGCGACCACGTCCGGTCTTCGGCGTGGCTGAAACTCATGATGAGCACGCGCGCGCCGGGCGCGAGGTCGGCCACCGCCGCCTGCACCGGGTCGGAATGCTCGCAGCGCACGTTGTCGGGTACCTGCGGCGGGAAGATCTCGTCGCGGCTGTCGATCCAGGTGACGGTGAAGGGCAGCGTGCCGAGCACCGTGACCAGCGCGCGCCCGACGTGGCCGCCGCCGAACAGCGCCACGGGCGCGCGTCCGGCGTCCAGCGTGGCCGCCAGCGCGGGGATGTCCGCCCGCCCCACGCGGGCGAAGCGCAGGTGCACGACGCCGCCGCAGCATTGGCCGAGGCTCGGGCCGAGCGCATAGCGCACCACCGGCTCCCCATGCTCTCCCGCGAGGCGACGGCGCGCTTCGGCGATGGCGTCGAACTCCGTGTGGCCGCCGCCGATGGTGCCGACCACCGCATCGCCGAACACCGCCATCCAGGCGCCGGCCTCGCGCGGAACGGAGCCTTGCGCTTCGTGGACGGTGACGAGGATGGCGTCGGCGCGGGCCAACCGCTGCGTGATTTGTTCCTTGGGGAGCATGCTTTACAGTGCGACCGTTCGCAAGAAGGCGACAAGTCGGGTAACCAAGGTCATCATTAAGGCACGTGGCTTCGTTGTGCCCTTGCGCGGGCCTGTCGCCCGCATCCACTCGCCAGATCCATGATGAAGCATTCCAAGCTGCTGCGCTATTGGGCGCCGCTCGCCGCCGGCGCCGCCACGCTGCTGGCCGCCTGCACGTCCACGCCGGTGCCTCCGGACCCGACGCCCACCAGCGTCGCGCCCACCCAGCCGCCCGCGCAGCCGCCGCAGGCCGCCGCGCAGCCGCAGGTGCCGCGTTCGTCGGCCGCCACCAACGCGCGGGCCTACCGCGCCGACGCGGCCGGCCACGTGTACGTGCTGAACCAGGAACGCATCTGGAAAGGCCGCCTGCCCCCGCTGCTGTACGCCGTGGGGGTGCTTCAGGTCGAAGTGGACGGCAGCGGCAACGTGCGCAACCTGAGCTGGATGCGCGCCCCCAAGCACGCCCCGGAAGTGATCGCCGAGATCGAGAAGACCGTCCGCGCTGCGGCGCCCTACCCCGTGCCCGCGCGCATGGGCAAGGTGGTCTGGACCGACACCGGCTGTGGCACAAGAGCGGCAAGTTCCAGCTCGACACGCTGACAGAAGGCCAAGACTAGGCGGCCCGGCCCTGCTAATGCGGGGCTAAGTCTTTCTCCCTATGCTCCCGGCTTCACGGGAGCATCCCCATGCACGATCTCTTGCACCGGCTGGCCCTCGGCCTGTTGTTCACCGCCGGCGTCGCCACGCTGGCCGAAGCCGTCGCCATCGGCTGGCCGCCGGCCACCTTGTCGCTGCAGCACCACCGGTACTGCTGGCGCTGACCGGCGCCGCGCTGGCGCTGGCGCCTTGGTGGGCCGCGCTGCGCGTGTGCCCGCCACCGCCGTGGCGCTGCTGTCCAAGCTGGCCTTACTCGCACTTGCGTTGGCCGCCCCCGCCGGCAGCGCCGATCCCATCGCCCTGCTGTCGGCGCTGGTCCACGTGGCGATGCTGGCCGCGGCCGGCGCTATCCTTGCACGCGAAGCGCGGCTGGAAGCGCGCTGGAACATGGCCTGGCGACAGGAGGGTTGAAATGCGCGTGCTGCTGGTGGAAGACGACGAGATGATCGGCCACAGCCTGCGGGCGGCGCTGGCCGCCGGGGGCTGGTCGGTCGACTGGGTCAAGGACGGCCAGCTGGCGCAGAGCGCGCTGGCCGACGGCGACTACGCTTGCGTGCTGCTCGACCTGGGGCTGCCCAAGGTCGACGGCGTCGAGGTGCTGCGCAGCGCCCGCGCCAAGGGCGACGCCACGCCGGTGCTGGTGCTCACCGCGCGCGACGGCGTCGACGACCGCGTCAACGGCCTCGACCTGGGCGCCGACGACTACCTGGTCAAGCCCTACGAACTGCGCGAGCTGATCGCCCGCATGCGCGCGGTGATCCGCCGCCGCGACGGCAGCGCCCATTCCGTCATCGGCACCACCGGCGTGCAACTGGACCTGACCACGCGCGAAGTGCTGGTCGAAGGCGAGCGCGCGCAGCTCTCCGCGCGCGAGTTCTCGCTGCTGCACGCGCTGCTGGAGCGGCCGGGCGCCATCCTCTCGCGCGAGCAGCTCGAAAACCGCATCTACGGCTGGGGCGAGGAAGTGAGCAGCAACGCCGTCGACGTCCTGATCCACGGCATGCGCCGCAAGCTGGGGCCGGAGACCATCCGCAACGTGCGCGGCCTCGGCTGGCGCGTCACCGGGGCCGCGCCATGAAGTGGCACGTCTTTCCCGAAGGGCCGATGTGCTCGATCCGCCGGGCCATGATGCTCTGGCTGCTGCCGATGTTCCTGCTCGTGGGCGCGACGTCGGCCGCGCTGTCGTACTGGACGTACGGCCGCATGGTCAACGGCTTCATGGACGAACAGATGCAGCAGGTCGCGTACTCGGTGTCCGCGCACCAGGTGGCGCAGCTGCCGCAGCAGACGCCCGAGCGCATCCACAAGTGGGGCGCCTACGTGGTGCAGGTCTTCGACGCCTCGGGCGCGCCGGCGGTTTCGTCGGTGGCCGGCTTCGGCCTGCCGGCGCAGCGGGTCCCGGGCTTCCATGACGTCGTGCACGACGGCCGGCGCTGGCGCGCCTACGTGAACCCCGTCGCCGACGGCCGCACGGTGCAGGTGGTGCAGAGCGGCTCGTTCCGCAGCGGCCTCGCCGCCGAGCGGGCCTTCACCGCCATCGCCCCGGTGCTGGTGCTGCTGCCGCTGGCGATGCTGGCCCTGTGGCTGGTGGCACGCGCCATGGCCCGCGCGCTGCAGGACATCGGCCGGCAGGCCGCGCAGCAGGACGAGCACAACCTCACCGGCCTGTCGCTGGAGCGCGTGCCCTCGGAGATCGGGCCGCTGGTGGTGTCGTTCAACGCCTTGCTCACCCGCCTGCGCGATGCGTTCGCCACGCAGCGCCGCTTCGTGCAGGACGCCGCGCACGAACTGCGCACGCCGGTGGCCGCCATCGGGCTGCAACTCGAGAACCTGCGGTGCGACGTCGATTGCGGCGAGACCAGCGAGCGCTTCGCCCAGCTCGAAGCGGGCGTGCGCCGCGCCCAGCGCGTGGTCGACCAGATGCTGCGTCTGTCGCGGCAGGAAGCCGCCGGCGCCGACGGCCCGGCCATCGTCGACCTGCAGGGACAACTGCGCGAGAGCATCAACACGCTGATCGCGCTGGCCGACCAGCGCAACATCGACCTGGCCTGGCCGAGGACGCGCACACCGCGCCGCTCACGCTGCGCTGCGCCGCCGGCGACCTGCGCAGCCTGCTCGACAACCTGATCGAGAACGCATTGCGCTACACGCCCGAAGGCGGCGTGGTCGACGTGCGGGTGCTGGAAGACCGGGGACGGCTGGCGCTCGAAGTGGTCGACACCGGCCCGGGCATTCCGCCCGAACTGCTGCCGCGCGTGTTCGACCGCTTCTTCCGCGTGCCGGGCAACGGCAGCGGCGGCAGCGGCCTCGGTCTCGCCATCGCGCAGGCGGCGGCGCGGCGCTGCGGCCTGGCGATCACGCTGCGCAATCGCGAAGACCGCAGCGGCCTGATCGCGCGCGTCGAAGCCGTGGCCGCATAGACCCAGCCTGGCGCGCCGCTACTCGCCCGGCATGCCACGCGCCAGCGCGAAGAAGAAGGCCACGAAGCCGAGAACCACTCCGTAGGGATGGAACACCTTGAAGAAGAACGTCACTCCTCCCGGGGCCGGAGCACGGCGGCGCTATCGGCCAGCACGGTGATGGCGAAGATGGACATGGCGAGATGGAACGAGAGAACCAGCATGGCCGCCGACGCGACGCATGCAGCCAACGCCAGCACCGCGAGCTCGGTCGCGCTGGCGATGGGTTTCGGCTGGCTTAGCGCGTAGTACAGCCAGCCGAAAGAAAACACGCACACGAAGGCGGCCATCAGGCCGTTGAGGTTGCGCATCGCTTCGCGCCGCAGCCGCTCTTTCTCCATCGTCGCTCCTTGCGCTCCAGCGAGGATCGTAAGGTGCCACCGTTTCCGCCGGCCAGCGCTCCATCCTCCATTTGCACGAATCGGGACCCGTCGTCGCGCGATAGGGTGGCGCAGGAGGCATGCGATGTCCGATCTGCCGCGGCGCGCCGGCGCCGTCCTGCTTGCGCTCAGCCTGTACGGGGCCGATGCGGCTGCGCAACTCAACCCTTGTCCCGTCGTTCCATCGAGGCATTCGGAGGTCGTCGACGAGGCGCGCGCGCTCACCGAATCCGAGCACGCGACCCTGACGCAGGCCATCGAGCGACACCGGCGGGAAACGGGTTTCGAGATCGCCGTCCTGACGGTGCCGACCCTCTGCGGTGTCCGGATTGAAACGTTCAGCCGCGAGGTCGCCCGGATCTGGACGATGGGCAACCCCGGGCGGGACGACGGCATGCTGGTTGTGCTTGCAACCCGCGACCACCTCGTGGAAGTCTGGCTGGGCGAGGCCGGAAGGCGCACATTCCCGCAGCACGCGTGCGGGAGATCCTGCAGCAGGCGTTCGTTCCCGAGCTGGGCCGGGGACGCATCGGGCCGGGGCTGGTCTCCGGAGTCGCCGCGCTGGCGCAGGAGGCCCGCTCTCTGAAGACGACCCTGACCGTGCCTGAAGTGCATCGCTACTTCTACGCCGTGGGAGCTCTTTCGGGCCAGTTCGCTTTTTCGCCATCCCGATGATGTTCGGATTCGCCGGCGTCACCGGGCTGAAGCTCGCCATCTACTGCCGCACTTGGCGCAGGATCAGGAAGCAGGCGGAGGCCAGCCCATGGAGCCGCTTGCGCCAGGCAGCGAGCTTGGGAACACGGGGGTTCTCGCGGCCACGTTGGCCAAGCTGCGCGATCGGATCCATTCCGCAACCATGGAAGACGTGGCGAATGGAGGTGCTGCACAAGCCGCCCCACCCTGCAGCGCTCGCCGTGTGGATCCCCGGCACCGGTCGGGCCAAGAGCGCACGCGCGGCCTGCTTGCTTTCCCGGCAGCGACACTCGCTCGCATGTTGACCATTCCGGGAGCCGAAGCGCGGGACGAATTCGTCCGGCGGAAGCTGCGAGAGTTGCACCCCGGCACCTTGACCTGCCGGTTCACATGGTTTGCCAGCAATTCGCATGCGGCTCGCGTCAAGGCGGCTGTCGCGCTGCGCGCGGAACTGGTGGACCTGCTGAATGCATCGGGCCCTGTGCCGGTCATCCTGGTCGGGCATTCGCACGGCGGGAGCGTTGCCTGCGAGCTCGCCGCCTTGTGGGATGAACCATCGGAGCTCCGCATCGCGACCATCGGCACACCTTTCATCCGGATGCGCAACTTCGCCGACGCCGAAGACGCACCGGGTTCGACCATCGACATGGCAGCGTCGCGGGCCGCCGTCAACCTGTACGCATCGCCGATCTTCTATGCGATCCTGGCAGCGTGCTGGGTGGCCCGGACGCTGCCGGGCCACAGCTGGATGACGCTCAGCTGGATTGCAGCGGCGGACCATTGGCGGCTGCTGCCACGGCCGGACATCGACGTCCTCGATCTGCTGGCGGGTTCGACCGTCGCGTGGGCTTTCACCCACCTGATCTTCCTGCTGTCCGAGGTCGTGCGCGCGGGACTTGCTGGTGCGGCAGCGCTCGGAGCGGCGGCCGCGCAGGCGCCCCTCTCACCCACCCACGCTCCACATGCGCGTTGCGCACGATGCCTTGCTGAACATGATGCTGGCGGCCGCCCGGTTGCACAGGCTCCGGCTGGCGGCCTGTGTCCACCAGAGCGGAGGGCCGTCGACTTCTGGATCGCCGGGTGGCGAAAAACACGGCATGGACCATCACCATCCTGGGCGGCTATTCGTACTGCGCACCCTCGATCTATTCCGCAGCCGTGCTGGCCGCCGGCGCCGTCGCGCCGGGCCCGGCAGACCCGCAACTCGCATGGGCCGGCTACATGGCGTTGGTCTGCACGGCAGCTGCGCTTGCATGCCTGCTGCCGTTCCGGCTCGGGCTGGCCTCGGGTGCCATGGCGGCGGAAGTGTTCTGGGACGTGGCCCGGCCCTTCGTCGGGTTCATCACGTTCGCGCAATCCCGGCTCGCAGGCATTCCGATGACCTCGCTGGCCGCGGGATACGTGCGGATCGACGACCGCTCCGCGTGGTGTCCGGTGTGTGTCGTTCCGTCCACCCAAGCCACGCTGTCGGCCAAGCCAAGCCATCGCCACAGCGTCTGCGTCACGGAGCCCGGCGTCTGGTCGCGCATCGGCAAACTGGCGGCAGGTCAGGCCTAACGCCCAGCTAAGACAACGCTAAGGGCCAGCTAAAGAGCCCCACCTACAGTGAGATCACGGTTGAACGCGGCGCAAGAAAAAAGGCGCCGCGCCAGGCCGGAAGAAGGTCCATTCAACTCACTGCAAAAGGTCAGATCATGATTTCCAAGAACATCCTCGCCATCGTCGCCGTTTCCGCCGCCGCCTTCTCGGGCGTGGCCTCCGCCGACGCCGAATACGGCGCGCCGTACGTCATCAAGTTCGAAGGCAACCGCACCCGCGCCGAAGTGATGGCCGAAGCCGCCCGCGTGCCGTCCACCCGCAGCATCGAGCCGGCCGGCTCGCGCGTCGCCGCGCCGCTGCAGTCGAACGTGCAGACGCAAGTGGTGCGCGCGCAAGCCGCCGAAGCGCTGCGCCTGGGCAAGATCCCGTCCGGCGAAATCGGCATGTAAGCCACGCGCTCCGGTCTCCGGAAAGAAGCAAGGGCCCCGCGAGGGGCCCTTTTTCATTGGGGCCGTCGAAGGTGGGATCCGGACAGCCTGACGCAAGGACGCAAAAGGGACCGAAAGGTTGTCATCTCGGGCTTGGCCCGGGATCCATCGCTGCGTGGTGCTCGAATGCATGGATTGCGGCTCGAGGCCGCAATGACATCCTCGATGACTCTTTGGCGTCCTCTGCGTCCTGTCTTCTCTCCTGCATTGGGCGTTCAGGACCCCCGGTACGTCGAATAGCTCCACGGGCTCACCAGCAGCGGCACGTGGTAGTGCGCGGTGGCGTCGGCGATGCCGAAGTCGAGGGTGACCCGGTCGAGGAAGGGCGGATCCGGCAGCTGCACGCCGCGGCGGCGGAAGTAGGCGGCGACGTCGAACACCAGCCGGTAGGTGCCGGCCTTCAGCGCCGCGTTGTCGAAGAGCGGGCCCTCCGGATTGCGGCCGTCCGCATTCAGCACCAGCTTGCGCACCAGCACCGGTTCGCCGGCCCCCGTCGTGTACAGCTCCACCGCCATGCCGGCGGCCGGCGTGCCGTGCATGGTGTCGAGGACGTGCGTGCTGAGGCCCATTACTTGCTCCGGAAATCGATGGACCCAAGTGTAGACTTCCACATGACCTACGACACCACCGCGCCCTACCCGCGCGACCTCGTCGGCTACGGCCGCAACCCGCCCCACGCGCAATGGCCCGGCAACGCCCGCATCGCCGTGCAATTCGTGCTGAACTACGAGGAAGGCGGCGAGAACAGCGTGCTGCACGGCGATGCCGGCTCCGAGCAGTTCCTCTCCGAGATGTTCAACCCGCCGGCCTTTCCCGACCGCCACCTGAGCATGGAGGGCATCTACGAGTACGGCTCGCGCGTCGGCGTGTGGCGGCTGCTGCGCGAGTTCGAGAAGCGCGCCCTGCCCCTGACCGTGTTCGGCGTCAGCATGGCGCTGGAGCGGCATCCCGAGCTCACGCGCGCCTTCGTCGAAGGGGGCACGAGATCGCCTGCCACGGCTGGCGCTGGATCCACTACCAGAACGTCGACGAAGCCACCGAGCGCGAGCACCTGCGCATCGGCATGGAGATCATCGAGAAGCTCACCGGCGAGCGGCCGCTCGGCTGGTACACCGGCCGCGACAGCCCCAACACGCGCCGGCTGGTGGCCGACCATGGCGGCTTCGCATACGACAGCGACTACTACGGCGACGACCTGCCGTTCTGGATGAAGGTGCGCAAGACCGACGGCAGCGACGTGCCGCATCTCGTGGTGCCCTACACGCTCGACTGCAACGACATGCGCTTCGCCCTGCCGCAGGGGTTCTCGCACGCCGACCCCTTCTTCCAGTACCTGAAGGACAGCTTCGACGTGCTCTACGCCGAAGGCGACGAGGCGCCGAAGATGATGAGCATCGGCATGCACTGCCGGCTGCTGGGGCGGCCGGGGCGCATCGTGGCGCTGCAGCGGTTCCCGGACCACATCGAAAGGCACGACCGCGTGTGGGTCTGCCGACGCATCGACATCGCCCGCCACTGGCGGCAGGCGCACCCGTATTCCGAAAGCTGACATGCCCGTTTCGATCGACCAACTCAATGCCGCGGCGCCGGCCGAAGCCCTGCAACTGCTGGACGGCATCTACGAACACTCGCCCCGGATCGCGCAGGCGGCGCTGGCGCAGCGGCCTTTCCGCTCCGTCAGCCACCTCAAGCAGGCCATGGCCGACGTGGTGCGCGCGGCCAGCGCCGAACACCAGCTCACGCTGATCCGCGCCCACCCGGAACTCGCGGGCAAGGCGATGGTCGCGAAGACGCTGACCGACGAATCGACCAACGAGCAGGGCAAGGCCGGCCTGACGAACTGCACGCCGGACGAGTTCCGCCGCATCCAGCAGCTCAACGCCGATTACAACGCCCGCTTCGGCTTCCCCTTCATCCTCGCCGTGCGCGGGCCGCGCGGCACCGGACTCGACCGGCAGCAGATCATCGAGACCTTCGCGCGGCGGCTGGAGAACCCGGCCGACTTCGAGCAGGCGGAGGCGCTGCGCAACATCCACCGCATCGCCGAACTGCGGCTGAACGACCGCTTCGGCACGGAGCCGGCGCTGGGCAACCTGGTGTGGGACTGGCAGGAGAGCCTGGCGCGCCACAGCGACCCGGGCTTCAAGGAGCGCGGCCAGCTCACGGTGACCTACCTGACCGACGCGCACCGCGCCGCCGCTCGGGAGATCGTCGAAGCGATGCGCGCGTGCGGCTTCGACGAGGTGGAGATCGATGCCGTAGGCAACGTGGTCGGGCGCTACCACTCGGCCGGCGACCCGCAGGGCCGCTACCTGATGACCGGCTCGCACTTCGACACCGTCCGCAACGGCGGCAAGTACGACGGCCGGCTGGGCATCTTCACGCCGATGGCGTGCGTGCGCGAACTGGCGCAGGCGAAGCGGCGGCTGCCGCTGGGCATCGAGGTGATCGCCTTTTCGGAAGAGGAAGGCCAGCGCTACAAGGCGACCTTCCTCGGTTCCGGCGCGCTGATCGGGCACTTCAACCCCGAATGGCTGGAGCAGAAGGACGCCGGCGGCATCACGATGCGCGAGGCGATGCGCAATGCCGGCCTGCCGGCGCGCATGGAGGCCATTTCGCTGCTCAAGCGCGATCCGCAGCGCTACCTCGGCTTCGTCGAGGTGCACATCGAACAGGGTCCCGTGCTCAACGAGCTCGACCTGCCGCTGGGCATCGTCACCTCGATCAACGGCGGCGTGCGCTACCAGTGCGAGGTGATCGGCATGGCCAGCCACGCCGGCACGACGCCGATGAACCGCCGGCGCGACGCCGCGGTGGCCGTCGCCGAACTCGCGCTCTTCGTCGAGCAGCGCGCCACGCGCGACGGCGACTCGGTGGGCACCATCGGCATCCTCGAAGTGCCCAGCGGCTCGACCAACGTGGTGCCGGGGCGCTGTGTCTTCACCCTCGACCTGCGCGCCCCCAACGATGCGCAGCGCGATGCGATGGTCGACGACGTGCTGGGGGAACTGAAATCGATCTGCGCGCGCCGGGGCCTGCGCTTCACGACGGAGCTGACGATGCGCGCCGCCGCCGCGCCCAGCGCGCCCGCCGGCAGCAGCGCTGGGAGCGCGCGGTGGAGTCGCTCGGCGTGCCGCTGTACCGCATGCCCAGCGGCGCCGGCCACGACGCCATGAAGGTGCACGAGATCCTGCCGCAGGCGATGCTGTTCGTGCGCGGCCAGAACTCGGGCATCAGCCACAACCCGCTGGAAGCCACGACCAGCGACGACATCGAACTCGCGGTCCGCGCCTTCTCGCACCTGCTGGACCAACTCGCTTCCGAACTGCAATGAACGACGCCTACGAACGACTCGACGCCTGGATCGACGCCCATTTCGACGAGGAAGTCCGCTTCCTGCAGGAACTGGTGCGCGTGCCCACCGACACGCCGCCCGGCAACAACGCGCCGCACGCGGAACGCACCGCCGAACTGCTGGCGGGCTTCGGCTTCGACGCCGAGAAGCATCCCGTGCCGGAGGCGGAAGTGAAGGCGTACGGCCTCGAGTCCATCACCAACCTGGTGGTGCGCCGCAAGTACGGCGCCGGCCGCACCATCGCGCTGAACGCGCACGGCGACGTGGTGCCACCCGGCGAAGGCTGGACGCACGATCCGTACGGCGGCGAGATCGCCGACGGCAGGATTTACGGGCGGGCCACGGCGGTCAGCAAGGGCGACTTCGCCAGCTTCACCTTCGCCGTGCGCGCGCTCGAGTCGCTGCGGGCTGCTCTGAAAGGCGGCGTCGAACTGCACTTCACGTACGACGAGGAGTTCGGCGGCGAGATGGGCCCGGGCTGGCTGCTGAAGAACGGCGTGACGAAGCCCGACCTGATGATCGCGGCGGGCTTCAGCTACGAGGTGGTGACGGCGCACAACGGCTGCCTGCAGATGGAAGTGACGGTCCACGGCAAGATGGCGCATGCGGCCATCCCGGACACGGGCGTGGATGCGCTGCAGGGCGCGGTGACGATCCTGAATGCGCTGTACGCGCAGAACGCTCTCTATCGGCAGGTCACGTCGAAGGTGGCCGGCATCCAGCACCCGTACCTGAACGTCGGGCGCATCGAAGGCGGCACCAACACCAACGTGGTCCCGGGCAAGGTAATGTTCAAGCTCGACCGTCGGATGATCCCCGAGGAGAACCCGGTCGAGGTGGAAGCGAACATCCGCCAGGTGATCGCCGACGCGGCGGCGCAGTGCGCCGGCATCCGCATCGAGATCAGGCGCCTGCTGCTCGCCAATTCACTGAAGCCGCTCGCGGGCAACGCGCCGCTGGTGGACGCGATCCAGAAACATGGCCGCACGGTGTTCGGGCAGGAGATCCCGTCGATGGGCACGCCGCTGTACACCGACGTGCGGCTGTACGGCGAGGCGGGGATCCCCGGCGTGATCTATGGCGCCGGTCCGCGGACGGTGCTGGAGTCGAACGCGAAGCGGGCGGACGAGCATCTGGAGCTCGAGGACCTGCGCCGGGCGACGAAGGTGGTCGCGCGGACGCTGTTCGACCTGCTTGCGTAGGCTGGCGGTCAGCGAAGCGCACCCCAGCTTTCGGTGTACATGCTGGGGCGGGCTGCGATGACGGCCCGTCATTGCGGGCTCGACCCGCAAGCCACCGCGAAGCGGCACCAGAGCCCATGGATGCGGGGTCAAGCCCGGGATGAGAGGGTGTGTCCATCCCCGGACGAAAGCGTCAGGCGCCCTGCGTGTTCACGTACAGCGCATACACGGAGTGGCTCGCCGCCATGAACAGGCGGTTGCGATGCCGGCCGCCGAAGCAGACGTTGGCGCAGCGCTCCGGCAGGTGGATGTGCGCGATGGCGGCGCCGTTCGGCGCGTAGACGCGCACGCCGTCGAGCCCTTCGGGATCCGCATCGAGCGCGCCATTGCTGCCCGGCCGCACCAGAGGTTGCCGTCGACGTCGATGGCGATGCCGTCGAAGGCGCCCGGCCCCTGCGCATCCACCGCCAGGCGCTGGCCTGCCAGCGCGCCGTCGGCGGCGACGTCGTAGGCCCAGATCTTCCGGTGCGGGGCAGCGCGGCTTTCCACCACGTACAGCACCTTGCCGTCCGGCGAAAAGGCCAGGCCATTGGGCGCGTTCAGGCCCGTCAGCACCTGCTGCAGCTTGCCGTCGGGCGCGATGCGGTAGACCGCATGTTCGATCTCGGAAGCGGCTGGCTCGCCTTCCCAGTAGCCGCCGATGCCGAAGCTCGGGTCGGTGAACCAGATGCCGCCGTCGGCCGCGCAGACGATGTCGTTCGGCGAATTCAGCCGCTTGCCTTCGTAGCGGTCGGCCAGCACCGTGATGGCGCCGTCGTACTCGGTGCGCGTGATGCGGCGCGTGAGGTGTTCGCAAGCCAGCAGCCGGCCTTGCAGGTCGCGCGCCAAGCCATTGGCGTTGTTCGACGGCGAGCGGAAGGTGCTGGTGGCGCCGGAACATTCGTCCCAGCGCAGGATGCGATTGTTGGGGATGTCCGAGACCAGCAGGTAGCGGCCGTCGCCGAACCACACCGGGCCTTCGGCCCAGCGCAGGCCGCCGGCGATCTGCTCCACGGTGCCGCTGAACAGCCGGTATTTCAGGAAGCGCTCGTCCAGCACTTCGATGCGCGGGTCGGGATAGCGGACGCTGGGTGCGAAGTCGGTCACGTGCGGGCTCCGTGCAGCAGGTGCAGGCGCGTGGCCTGCCCGGGGTTCAATGCGCCCACCGGCATCCGGCCGGCGAGCAGTTCGGTCAACTGTGCCACGGTCTCGCGCGACTGGTGCTCCGCCGCTTCGGGCGTGAGCCCCGCGATGTGCGGCGTGGCCACGACGCGCGGATGCGCCGCCAGTGCCGGCGAAGGCATCTGGTCCGGCGCGCGGCCGACGTCGAGCGCGCAACCGGCCGGGCGGCCGCCATCGAGCGCCTGCAGCAGCGCCGCTTCATCGACCAGTTCGCCGCGCGACGCGTTGACGAAGAAGGCGCCGGGCTTCATCGCCGCGAAGGCGCCGGCGTCCATCAGGTTCTCGTTCTGCGCGTTGGCCGGCGCGAGGCAGACGAGCCAGTCGGCCTGCGCCAGCAGCCGCGCGAGCGGCACGCGCGTGACGGGCGGCTCCACGCCCGCGAACGGGTCGGCAACCACCACGCGCATCCCGAGCGCCGCACCGAGCTCTCCGAGCCGCCTGCCGATCACGCCGTAGCCGACGATGCCGAGCGTCGCGCCGCGCAGCTCGCGGCCCATGCGGATCGCCGGGGCGGCGCCGGTGCGGTAGGCATGCACGCTGTCGCTCACGCTGCGCGCCAGGTCGATCATCGCGCCCGAGGCACCACTCGGCCACCGAGTTGGCGAAGCCGGGACTGGCATGCGTCACCAGCACGCCGGCGGCGCTTGCGGCCGCGAGGTCGATGTTGCGGACGTCCACGGCACAGCGCTGGAACACCGCGAGCTCCGGCAAGGCGGCGAACAGGTTCGGCGGGGGCGCCGCCCGGCGGTCGCTGACGACCACGGCGCAGCCGCGCGCGGCTTCGATCAGGGCATCGCCGAGCAGCGGCGCGTCGGTGGGGTTGAGCCGCACGTCCGCGATCTCCTGCAGCGCCGCCAGCGGGCCGGCGCCATAGTAGTTGCGGCGCGCGGTCTCGCCGTGCGTCAGCAGCACGCGAGGCCTGGTGCTCACTTGAACATCAGGTTGGGCAGCCACAGCGAGATCGCCGGCACGTACGTGATGAGCGCCAGCACCAGCAGCATCGCGCCGAAGAACGGATAGAGCGCCTTCACCACCACTTCGATCTTGAGCTTGGCGACCGCGCTGCCCACGAAGAGCACCGCGCCCACCGGCGGCGTCAGCAGCCCGATGCCCGGGTTGACCATCATGATCATGCCGAAGTGCACCGGGTCGACGCCGAGCTTGGTCACCAGCGGCAGCAGGATGGGCGTGAGGATGAGGATCAGCGGCGCCATGTCCATCAGCGTGCCGAGCACCAGCAGCAGCAGGTTGATCAGCAGCAGGATGACGTAGCGGTTGTCGGACAGCGATGCGAAGAAGGCGGTGACCTTCAGCGGGATCTGCATCAGCGTCATGATGTAGCCGAAGCTTGCCGCGAAGCCGATCAGGATCATCACGATCGACACGGTCTTGACCGTGCGGTGGACCAGCTTGGGCAGTTCGCTCCACTTGTAGTCGCGGTAGATGAACATCGTGACGAAGAACGCCCACACGACCGCGATCGACGCGGACTCCGTCGCCGTGAACACGCCCGACAGGATGCCGCCGAGGATGATGACGAGCGTGGCCAGCCCCACAGCGCGTCGATGGAGATGCGGATCGCCTGCCGCAGCGGGATCACCTCGCCCTTGGGGAAGTTGCGCTTCTTCGCGATGAAGAGGCACGTGACCGCCAGAGTCAGCCCGAGCAGCAGGCCCGGCAGCACGCCGGCCATGAACAGCGCGCCGATCGACACGCCGCCGCCCGCGGCCAGCGAGTAGATCACCGCGTTGTGGCTGGGCGGGATCAGGATGGCCTGCACGGAGCCGCTGACCGTCACCGCCGTGGCGAAGTCGCGCGGATAGCCCTTGCGCTCCATCTCGGGAATCAGCACCGAGCCGATCGACGCCGTGTCGGCCACCGAGGAGCCGGAGATCGCGCCGAAGAAGGTGGAGGCGAGGATGTTCACCAGCGACAGGCCGCCGCGGATGAAGCCCACCAGCACACCCGCGAAGGCCACCAGCCGGCGCGACATGCCGCCCTCGGCCATGATGGCGCCCGCGAGAACGAAGAAGGGGATCGCGAGCAGCGAGAACTTGTTGACGCCCGAGGCGATCTGGATCATCACCGCGTCGAGCGGCAGTTCCATCCAGAGCGCGCCGGCCAATGCGGCGAGGCCGAGCGCGTACGCCACCGGCACGCCGACGATCATCAGCAGGAAGAAGCTTCCGAGCAGGACGAAGGTGTCCATCAGAGGGCGACCTCCGCGACTTGCTTCTCATGGTCGTAGGTGCACACGGCGCGGTCGTGCTGCGAGCCGAATGCCATGTGCTCCAGCACGAACAGCAGCGTCACCAGGCTGCCGAGCGGCAGCGACAGGTAGGTGATGCCCACCGGCAGCCACGGCAGTTCGCTGATCGTCTGTCCCATCGTGCCGAACACGAGCTTCATGCCGTACACCAGCACGAACAGGCTGACGGCCAGCATCGCGAGGTGGACGAAGCCGGCGCAGAGGCGCTGCGGCACGCGCGGCAGGCGGTCCGTGAGCATGTTGACCGCGATGTGGGCGCCGGCCCGGTAGGCCGCGGCGGCGCCGAAGAAGGTGAACACCACCATCATCAGGATCGCGATCGGCTCCGGCCACTGCGCGCCGAAGCCGAAGACGTAGCGGGCGACGACGCCGACCGGGATGACGAGGCACATGACCGCCAGGGCGATGCCGGAGATCCAGATGCAGGCGAGGTACAGCCCGTCCGGGAAGCGGACGATGGGGTGGTTCATGGTCTGGCGAAAGAAAAGACCGCGTGCGGCGCTGCACGCGGTCGGGGAAGCGGGAGGCTTACTTGACGTCGTTGATGCGCTTCATCAGGTCGGTGAACTGCGCGCCGTACTTCGCGCGCACCGGGGCGGTGGCGTCGTAGAAGGGCTTGGTGTCGGTGTTGATGAACTCGATGCCGGCGGCCTTGAGCTTCTGGGTGTACTCGGCCACGCTCTTGTCCCACAGGCCGCGCTGTTCCATCTGCGCTTCACGCGAAAACTTCTTCACCATCTCCTGCTCGTCCTTGGACAGCTTGTCCCAGTGACCTTCGACATCACGAAGATCTCGGGAATGATCAGGTGGTTGGTCTGCGTGTAGTACTTGACGGTCGTGTACTGGTTCGACGTGAAGAGCGTCGGCGGGTTGTTCTCGGCGCCGTCGATCACGCCGGTCTGCAGCGCGCCGAACACTTCGGTGTGGCCCATCGAGATGCCGTTGCCGCCCATCGCGTTCATCGTGTCGACGAACAGCGGGTTGCCCATCATGCGGATCTTCTGGCCCTTCAGGTCTTCGGGCTTGCGCACCGGCTTCTTGGTGTACAGGCTGCGCGAGCCGGAATCCATGTAGCCCGGGGCCACCAGCCGCGCCGGGCTGTTGGTGATCTTGTCGAGGATCTCGGCGCCGATGGGGCCGTCGATCACCTTGCGCATGTGCGCCTCGTCGCGGAAGACGAAGGGCATGTTGAAGACGTTGACGTCGGGCACGACCGGGCCCAGCACGCCCAGCGAGATGCGGGCGATCTGGATGGCGCCGACCTGCGTCTGCTCGACCACTTCCTTTTCGCTGCCCAGCACGCCGCCGGGGAACATCTGCAGCTTGATCTTGCCCTTGGTGGCGGTCTCGAGCTTCTTGCCCGGGTTTTCGATGGCCACCACGTTCGGGTAGCCGGCGGGGTGCACGTCGCTGGCCTTGAGCGTGATGGTCTGGGCGGTGGCCGGCAACGCCACGCAGGCGAAGGCGGCGGCGGACAGGGCGGCCCGGATCAGGTGGCGTCGTTTCTGCATGGAGGTCTCCGTTGGGTCTGGGGGAAAGGGTTCACTCGAAAGGGCCGATGCGCACGTACCCGCCGCCCCGGTAGATGGCGGTCGGGTCCTGCAGGTCGATGGCGGGCTGGCGCGCTTCGGCCGCCGCCCGGAACGGCTCGGAACTGTCCTGCGGCCGGTAGCCGATGTGGCGCGCCGGCGTGTTGTCCCACCGGTGGTGGTGTTGTCGGACATGCCGTAGACGATGCTGTGGCCGACGACCGGGGCGCTCAAGGCCGCGACGACCAGCCGCTCGAGGTCGTCGTAGCTCAGCCAGTGGCGAGCATGCGGCGGTCCTTCGGCTCGGGGAAGCTGGAGCCGATGCGCATGCAGACCGTCTCGATGCCGTAGCGGTCGAAATAGAAGCGCGAGATGTTCTCGCCGAACGCTTTCGAGATGCCGTAGTAACCGTCGGGCCGCACCGGCATGGTGGCGTCGATCACTTCGTCCTGCCGGTAGAAGCCGGTGACGTGGTTGGAGCTGGCGAACAGCACGCGCTTGACCTTGTGCAGGCGCGCCGCCTCGTACAGGTTGTACATGCCGACGATGTTGGCGGGCAGGATGACGTCGAACGGCTGCTCGGTGGAGACGCCGCCCGGTGGACGATGGCGTCGATGCCTTCGACCAGCGCATGCACGGCCGCCTTGTCTTCGAGCGCCGCCTGCACGACCTCCTCGCCGTGCGCGGCGGCGTCCATGGCGGCCATGTCGCTCACCCGCAGCAGGCTGCACCGGGCCCGCAGGCGCGGCCGCAACTGGCGGCCGAGGGCGCCGGCTGCGCCGGTGAGGAGCAGGCGCATGCCTGAAAGCGGGGTGGTCGTGGCAGCGGTCATCGTGGTGGGAAGGCGTACAGTGCGGTCAGCACTCTTGTCACATCTCTCAGGTTGTCGTACAAGCATGCCGTACACAGGAAGTTCGAGATGAGAGGGTTTTCCCGATGAATGACGTTGGCCTGGCAAGGCGCCGCCCCCGCAGCCTGGCGCACGACGTGGTCGATGCGCTCAGCGGCCGGATCCGCGAAGGATCGCTGGCGCCGGGGTCAAGCTGCCGACCGAGGCGGCCATCATGGAGGAGTTCGGCGTCAGCCGCACCGTGTGGTGCGCGAAGCCATCTCCCGGCTGCAGGCGGCGGGGCTGGTCGAGACGCGCCACGGCGTCGGCACCTTCGTGGTCGGGATGGGCGATCCGTCCACCTTCCGCATCTCGCCCGACCAGCTCGGCACGCTGCAGGACGTGATCGCGGTGCTGGAGTTGCGCATCGCGGTGGAGACCGAGTGTGCGGCCCTCGCGGCAGTGCGCCGCACCCCGGAGAACCCGGTCACGCTGCGCGCCGCGTTGGCCGCTTTCACGGCCGCGCTGGAGGAAGGCCGCGACGCCGTCGGCCCCGACTTCCAGTTCCACCGGAGATCGCCAAGGCGACCCAGAACCACCACTTCGTCGACCTGATGGCGACGCTCGGCGGCATGATGATTCCGCGCGCCCGGCTGGAGCCGCCGGGACCGCTGACGCCCGAACGGCAGGCCTACCTGCGGCGCGTCAACAGCGAGCACGAAAGCATCGTCGACGCCATCAGCCGGCAGGACCCGGAAGCGGCCCGGGCCGCCATGCGCACCCACCGGCCAACAGCCGCGAGCGCCGGCGGCGGGCCGCGGAAGGCCGCTAGTTTTCCCCCTCGGCTTGGGGGATATTCCCGCTGATTCTCGGCCTGAGTTGTACGATGTCGTATCTCTTGACAGGAATCCACATGTCGCCGAACGAACTCAAGACCGCCCTTTCCTCGGGCCTGCTTTCCTTTCCGCTGACCGATTTCGACGCGCAGCTGCGCTTCGAACCGCGCGGCTACACCGAGCGGCTCGAATGGCTGATGCCGTACGGCGCCACGGTGCTGTTCGCCGCGGGCGGCACCGGTGAGTTCTTCTCGCTGGAGCCGACCGAGTACGCCGCCGTCATCAAGACGGCCGCGGAAACCTGCCGGGGCCGCGTGCCCATCGTCGGCGGCGCCGGTGGCGGCACCACGCTGGCCATCAGGTACGCGCAGGAAGCCGAGCGCAACGGCGCGCAAGGCGTGCTGCTGCTGCCGCACTACCTGACCGAAGCCACGCAGGACGGCCTGGTGCAGCACGTCGAGGCGGTCTGCAAGAGCGTGAAGATCGGCGTGATCGTCTACAACCGGGGCGCCACCAAGCTCACCGCCGCCTCGCTGCTGAAGCTGGCCGAGCGTTGCCCGAACCTGATCGGCTTCAAGGACGGGCTGGGCGACATCGAGCGCATCGTCTCCATCCGCCAGCAGCTGGGCGACCGTTTCGTCTACATCGGCGGCATGCCGACGCACGAGGTCTACGCCAATGCGTACAAGGCCCCGGGCGTGCCCACCTATTCGTCGGCGGTCTTCAACTTCATCCCGCGCACGGCGATCGAGTTCTACAACGCCTACGCCAGCGGCGACCAGACCACGGTCAGCCGCCTGATCAACGACTTCTTCCTGCCGTACCTCGCGATCCGCAACAAGGGCGAAGGCTACGCCGTGTCCATCGTCAAGGCCGGCGCCACCATCGTCGGCAAGACGGCCGGCCCGGTGCGCCCGCCGCTGTCGGACCTGGAAGCCGGCCGAGGTGGAAGAACTCGCCGCGCTGATCCGCACGCTCGGCGCGCAATAAGAGCAACCATTCCAAAGGAGACAAGCATGAAGACGATCCTGCTGGGCCTGGCCCTCGCGTTCTCTGCCGCCGTCGGCGCGCAGACCTATCCCGGCGACAAGCCGGTCACGATGATCGTGCCGTTCCCGCCGGGTGGCTCGACCGATTCCATCGCCCGCGTGCTGGCGCAGGAACTGCCGAAGAAGCTGGGCGGCAGCTTCGTCGTCGACAACAAGGCCGGCGCCACCGGCACCATCGGCGCGGCGCTCGTCAAGCGCGCGCCGGCCGACGGCTACACGCTGTTCGTTTCGTCGCTCGGCCCGTTCGTGATCGCGCCGCACCTGATCAAGGGGGTGCAGTACGACGCGCTGAAGGACTTCGACCTGCTCACCGTCGCCGTGCAGGCGCCCAACGTGCTGGTCGTGCCGGTCAACTCGCCGATCAAGAGCATTCCCGACATGCTGCCGCGCTGAAGAAGACGCCCGGCAAGGTGAGCTTCGCTTCGGCCGGCAACGGCTCGTCGGACCACCTCTCGGCCGAACTGTTCTGGCAGCAGAGCGGCACCCGGGCCTGCACATCCCGTACAAGGGCGGCGCGCCCGCCATCAACGACCTGCTCGGCGGCCGTCGACGCCGGCTTCGTCAACATCAACGCGATCATCCAGCACATCAAGGGTGGCAAGGTGCGCGCGCTCGCCGTCGCGTCGGCCAAGCGCTCGACGCTGCTGCCCGACGTGCCGACGCTGGACGAACTGGGCGTCAAGGGCTCCGAAGTGCAGTCGTGGCAGGCCGTGGCCGCGCCCAAGGGGCTGCCCGCGGACGTCAAGGCGAAGCTCCACGCCGCGCTCGTGAGCTCGCTCAACGATCCCGCCGTCAAGGACAAGCTGGTGGCGCAAGGGTTCGAGATCGTCGCCAACACGCCCGAGCAGTTCAGCGCCTACCAGGCCACCGAGTTCGCGCGCTGGAAGAACCTGATCGAAACCCGCAAGATCACCGCCGACTGACGATGCCCTCTCCCGTCGTCACGCGCATGCGCGTCGTGCCGGTCGCCGGCCGCGACGGCATGCTGCTCAATCTCTCGGGGGCGCACGCCCCCTTCTTCACGCGCAACATCGTCATCGTCACCGACAACGCCGGCCACACGGGCCTGGGCGAGGTGCCCGGCGGCGAGAAGATCCGGCAGACGCTGGAAGACGCGCGGCCGCTGGTGGAAGGCCGCACCGTCGGCGACCTGCAGGCGATCCTGAACGCGATGCGCACGCAGTTCGCCGACCGCGACAGCGGCGGCCGCGGCCTGCAGACCTTCGACCTGCGCACGACGATCCATGCGGTCACTGCCGTGGAATCCGCGCTGCTCGACCTCCGGGGCCAGCACCTCGGCGTGCCGGTGGCGGCGCTGCTCGGCGAAGGCCAGCAGCGCGATGCCGTGCAGATGCTCGGCTACCTGTTCTACGTGGGCGACCGGAAGAAGACGAACCTGCCGTACGCCAGCGAGCCGGAGGCGCAGGACGACTGGTCGCGCCTGCGCCACGAAGAGGCGATGACGCCCGAAGCCGTCGTGCGCCTGGCCGAAGCGGCGCAGGCGCGCTACGGCTTCCGGGACTTCAAGCTCAAGGGCGGCGTGCTGCGCGGCGACGAGGAAGTCGACGCGGTGACCGCGCTGCACGAACGCTTCCCCGAAGCCCGCGTGACGCTCGACCCCAACGGCGGCTGGCTGCTGAAGGACGCGATCCGCCCGGGCCGCCGGATGCAGGGCGTGGTCGCCTATGCCGAAGACCCGTGCGGCGCCGAAGACGGTTTCTCGGGGCGCGAGGTGATGGCGGAGTTCCGCCGCGCCACCGGCCTGCCGACCGCCACCAACATGGTCGCCACCGACTGGCGCCAGCTGGCGCACTCGCTCGCGCTGCAGTCGGTCGACATCCCGCTGGCCGACCCGCACTTCTGGACCATGGCCGGCTCGGTGCGCGTGGCGCAGACCTGCCGCGACTGGGGCCTGACCTCGGGCTCGCACTCCAACAACCACTTCGACATCTCGCTGGCGATGTTCACCCACGTCGGCGCCGCGGCGCCCGGCAAGGTGACCGCCATCGACACGCACTGGATCTGGCAGGACGGCCAGCGCCTGACGAAAGACCCGCTGCAGATCCGCGGCGGCTACGTCGAGGTGCCGAAGAAACCGGGCCTCGGCATCGAGATCGACGAAGGCGAGCTGCAGAAGGCCAATGCGCTGTACCAGCAGCACGGGCTGGGCGCGCGCGACGACGCGATCGCCATGCAGTTCCTCGTGCCCGACTGGAAGTTCGACCCGAAGCGGCCGGCGCTGGTCAGATAACCGTCAAGGAAGAAACCATGTTCAAGAACCTCATCGCCGGCGAGTGGGTCGAATCTTCGCGCACGCGCACCAACATCAACCCGTCCGACACGCGTGACGTCGTCGGCGAATATGCGCAGGCCGACACGGAACAGGCGCTCGCCGCCATCGCGGCAGCGGCCGTGGCGCTAGCGGCCCGGGGCGGTTCGACTCCCCAGCAGCGCTTCGACATCCTCGACGCCGCCGGCGCCGAGATCCTCGCGCGCCGCAACGAGCTGGGCGACCTCCTGGCCCGGGAAGAAGGCAAGACGCTGCCCGAGGCGATCGGCGAAGTCGGCCGCGCCGGCAACATCTTCAAGTTCTTCGCCGGCGAGGCGCTGCGCGTCGGCGGCGAAGTGGTGCCTTCGGTGCGGCCCGGCGTCGGCGTGGAAGTCACTCGCGAGCCGATTGGCGTGGTCGGGCTGATCACGCCGTGGAACTTCCCCATCGCCATTCCCGCGTGGAAGATCGCGCCGGCGCTGGCCTTCGGCAACACCGTGGTGCTCAAGCCCGCCGACCTCGTGCCCGGCAGCGCCTGGCGCTCGCCGACATCCTGCACCGCGCGGGCCTGCCGGCCGGCGTGTTCAACCCGGTGATGGGCCGCGGCTCCGAAGTGGGCCAGTGCTGCTGGACGACAAGCGCGTCAACGCCATCAGCTTCACCGGCTCGGTCGCCACCGGCCAGCGCATCGCGGCCGCCTGCGTCGCGCGCATGGCGAAGTTCCAGCTCGAGATGGGCGGCAAGAACCCGATGGTGGTGCTGGACGACGCCGACCTGAACGTCGCGGTGAATGCCGCGCTGAACAGCGGCTTCTTCTCCACCGGCCAGCGCTGCACCGCGTCCTCGCGCCTGATCGTCACGGAAGGCATCCACGACCGCTTCGTCGCGGCGCTCGCCGAACGCATGCAGGCACTGAAGGTGGACGACGCGCGCAAGGCCGGCACCGACGTCGGCCCCGTGGTCGACGACAAGCAACTGAAGCAGGACCTGGAATACATCGCCATCGGCAAGGGCGAAGGCGCACGGCTGGTCACGGGCGGCGAAGCGATCGAACGCAACGGCGACGGCGCGCCCGGCTACTACCTGCGCCCCGCCCTCTTCGCCGAAACCTCCGCCGCCATGCGCATCAACCGCGAAGAGATCTTCGGCCCGGTCATGAGCGTGCTGCGCGCCGGGGACTACGAGGAAGCGCTGGCGATGGCCAACGACACCGAGTTCGGCCTGGCCGCCGGCATCGCCACCACGTCGCTGAAGCACGCCACGCACTTCAAGCGCCATTCGCAGGCCGGCATGGTGATGGTCAACCTGCCCACGGCGGGCGTCGACTACCACGTGCCTTTCGGCGGCCGCAAGGGTTCGAGCTACGGGCCGCGCGAGCAGGGCCGGTACGCGGCGGAGTTCTACACCACCGTCAAGACCGCCTACACGCAGGCCTGAACCCGGGCCACGGGGCCACCGCGCGGCCGGCTGCCGCAACAACGATCGAGGAGACTCCATGCAACAAGAACAACGGCACCGGGAGCTGCCCCGCCGCCGCCTGCTGAAGGCGATCGCGGCCACCGGCCTGGGCGCGCTCGGCGGCAACGCGCTCGCCCAGGGCATTTCCGTTCACGCCCAACCAGCGCTACCCCGATCCGGCGGTGCTGGTGCTCGACCCGAGCTTCGCGCGCTACCGCATCTACAGCAGCACGCTGGAGCAGGTGGCCACCGGCATGCGCTGGGCCGAGGGGCCGGTGTACTTCCCCGAAGGCTACGTACTGGTCAGCGACATCCCCAACAACCGGATCATGAAGTTCGACGAGAAGACGGGCGCGTTCACCGTCTTCCGCGCCAACGCCGGCTGGGCCAACGGCAACGCGCGTGACCGCCGGGGGCGCCTTATCACCTGCGAGCACTCGGTGGCGCGCCGCGTGGTGCGCACCGAGCGCGACGGCCGCATCACCGTGCTGGCCGACAGCTTCGAGGGCAAGCGCCTGAACGCGCCCAACGACGTGGTGGTGAAGTCCGACGACAGCGTCTGGTTCACAGACCCGCTGTTCGGCATCAACGGCGAATGGGAAGGCGCGCGCGCCAAGCCCGAGCAGGCGACCACCAACGTCTACCGCATCGGCAGCGACGGCAAGATCACCGCGGTGTTGACGGACCTCGTCAACCCGAACGGCCTCGCCTTCTCGCCCGACGAGAAGAAGCTGTACGTGGTGGAGTGGCGCGGCACGCCCAACCGCAGCATCTGGAGCTACGACGTCGGCGCGGACCACACGCTGTCCGGCAAGACCAAGCTGATCGACGCGGCCGACCAGGGCGCGCTCGACGGCTTCAAGGTCGACCGCGACGGCAACCTGTGGTGCGGCTGGGGCAGCAACGGCGCGCTGGCCGCCGAACCGAGTGATGTCGGCGGCCGCAAGGTCTTCCAGCTGCGCGGCCGCTCCGAGGACCTCGACGGCGTGATGGTGTTCAACCCGCAAGGCAAGGCCATCGGCTTCGTCCGGCTGCCCGAGCGCTGCGCCAACCTCACCTTCGGCGGCCCGAAGAACAACCGCCTGTACATGGCCTCCTGCCATTCGCTCTACGCGCTGTACGTGGAAAGCCACGGCGCTGCCTGATCCCGACAACACACCGGAGACCCGCATGACGATCACCCGCCGCCAGGCCCTGCTGTCCACCGCCGCCGCCATCGCGGCACCCGCCGCCTTCGCCCAGACCGATGCCTGGCCTTCGAAGCCGATCCGCATCGTCGTGCCCTACCCGCCGGGCGGCTCGTCGGACATCATCGCCCGCTCGATCCAGACCCTGCTGGGCGACATGCTCAAGACGTCGGTGATCGTCGAGAACAAGGCCGGCGCCAACGGCAACCTGGGCACGGACTTCGTCGCCAAGTCGGCGCCGGACGGCTACACGTTCCTGTTGTGCGACGTGGGCGCGCTGGCGATCACGCCTTCGGTCTACACCAAGCTGGCCTTCGACCCGAGCAAGGACCTGCGCGGCGTGACGATGCTGGCCTACTCGCCGCACCTGCTGGCCGTGCACCCCTCGGTGCCGGCCAACAACCTGAAGGAACTGGTCGCGCTGTCGAAGCAGAAGGACCTGAACTTCGCCGTCACCGCCACCGGCAGCGCGCCGCACCCGGCCGGCGTGGCTCTGGAACGCGCGAGCGGCGCGCGCTGGCAGTACGTGCCCTACAAGGGCGGCATCCGTGCGATCCAGGACACCATCGGCGGCCAGACCCAGCTGCTGATGAACGGCATGCTGGCCACGCTGCCGCACGTGCAGAGCGGCAAGCTGAAGGTGCTGGGCGTGTCGAAGAAGACGCGCATGCCGCTGATCGGCGACGTGCCGACGATCGCCGAACAAGGCATCGCCGGCTTCGAGTCCGGGACGTGGCAGGGCGTGCTCGTGCCCAAGGCGACGCCCGATGCGATCGTGCAGAAGCTGAATACCGCGCTGATCACCGCGATCCGCAGCGCCGACGTGCGTGCGCGGCTGGCCGGGCAGGGGGCGGAGGTGGTGACGATGACGCCGGCGGAGCAGGACCAGTTCTTCGCGGCCGAGCGCAAGCGCTGGGCCCAAGTGGTCTCCGCCGCCAACATCAGGATCGACTAGTCGTCCCGGAACTCCAGTTCCGGGACGCAGGGCTCGAGGGCGAACAGGTGCATGGCCTGCTTGCGCTCGGCGCTGTACGTCTCCTGCGCGCCGAGCACGACGTCCTTGCAGTCGCCGTCGTGCGTGATCCAGAGGCTGCCGGCCGCGCAGCGGACCTGCACGCTGCTGTCGACGCGCTCGGGACGCGCGCCGTGCCTTTCGGCACCTCGATCGCGAAACGCCGCGTGATGCGCGGCCGGTTGCCAATGGCCATGTTGCTTGCTCCTTCAGGACATGGTCGTGCGCAGCGCGCGACCGCGTCGTGGGAACATGGCGCCAGCGGCGGTAGGGAGAGTCGGGTGAGCCGTTCGGGCAAAGAAAAAGCCGGGCAAGCCCGGCTTCTTCACGCAGTGGCGGTCGCTTAGCGAACGCGGCCGCGGCGGAACAGGTTCACGATGGCCAGCAGGATGACCGCGCCGACCAGCGAGACGAGGACCGAGCCGATGCTGATGCCGTCATTGATGGTGCCCACGCCCACCAGCGGGGAGATCAGCCAGCCGCCCAGAACGCGCCGACGATACCCACGATCACGTTCAGCAGGATGCCCTGCTGGCCGTCCGTGCGCATGACCAGGCTGGCCAGCCAGCCGACGATACCGCCAACGATCAACCAAATAATCAAACCCATAGTCGCACTCCTTGTGCCGCGAACGGCGTGTTGTTGATAGTGAGCCCGGTTCCCTCCTCGGGTCCCGGACCACCTGCCCCTTGAAGGGCCGGTGATGTGGACTATGGGTGGCCGCTTCAAGCGCGGGCGTAGTCGGGTGGAAAGCCCGGGGGTCCGGTCCTAGCGCGTCGGTGCGTCGGACAACCCCTACTGGCAGCCAACTTTTCACGGGTTAGTCCCGGCAGGACGGGCCGCCTCCCCCGCCGACAATAGGGACGCACCTGCCGGGCAGCTCGACGGCACCGTTCTTGCTTCGCTGTCCTTCGTTTTCATTTCCTGCATTTCCGGAGCCATCCATGCACAAGAGGGTCTTCCTGTCGACCGTTTCCGCCCCGGCGCTCGCCGCCAGCTTCGGCGTCCACGCCCGTGCCACCACCCCCATCAAGTTCCTGCTCGACTGGCGCTTCGAAGGCCCGGCGGCCCTGTTCCTGCAGCCCGTGGCCAAGGGTTACTTCAAGGCAGCCGGCCCGGACGTGAGCGTCGACGCCGGCACCGGCTCCGGCGCCGCCGTGCAGCGCGTGGCCACCGGCACCTACGACATGGGCTTCGCCGACCGGCGGCGCTGATGGAATTCCACGCCAACAACCCGGACGCGCCGAACAAGCCGGTGGCCGTGATGATGGTCTACAACAACACGCCGGCCGCCGTGATGGCCCTGAAGAAGTCGGGCATCAAGACCCCGGCCGACCTGGCGGGCAAGAAGCTGGGCGCGCCGGTGTTCGACGCCGGGCGCCGCGGCTTCCCGATCTTCCAGAAGGCCAACGGCATCAGCAACGTGACGTGGGTCTCGATGGACCCGCCGCTGCGCGAAAAACATGCTCGCGCGCGGCGACATCGACGCCATCACCGGCTTCTCGTTCACCTCGCTGCTGAACCTCGAGGCGCGCGGCGTCAAGCTGGCCGACGTCGTCACGATGCCCTACGCCGAGAACGGCGTGAAGCTGTATGGCAACGTGATCATCGCTTCGCCCAAGCTGGTCAAGGAGAACCCGGCGGCGATCAAGGCCTTCCTGTCCGCGTTCACCAAGGGCGCCAAGGAAGTGATGGCCAATCCCGATGCTTCGATCGAATTCGTCAAGGCACGCGACGGCATCATCAACACCGACTGAAAAGCGCCGCCTGCGCATGGCGATCGACTCCGTCATCGCCAGCCCCGACGCGCGCACCGAGGGCTTCGGCCAGTCAACCCCGGCCGCATGTCGCTGATGGCCTCGCAGGTTTCCGACGCCTTCGCCACCAAGACGCGCGTGAACGCCGACGCCGTGTGGAACGGCAGCTTCCTGCCGGCCAAGGCCGAACTGAACGTGCTGCCGCGGCCAAGAAATGACGCCTGCGGCAGAACCGTCCTTCATTGATTTCAAGGATGTCTGGCTAGCCTACAACGACGAACTGTTCGCGGCCGGGCAGTTCGCCGTCGAGGCGATCGACCTGCAGGTCACGCAGGGCGAGTTCATCGCCATCGTCGGCCCGTCGGGTTGCGGCAAGTCCACCTTCATGAAGCTGGCCACGGGGCTGCGCATGCCGTCCCGCGGCCGCATCCTGATCGACGGGCAGCCGGTGACGGGCCCGTTGAAGATCTCCGGCATGGCGTTCCGTGGCGCCGTCGCTGCTGCCCCGGCGCACGACGGTCGACAACGTGCTGCTGCCGCTGGAGATCGTGGAGCCGTACCGCAGCAGCTTCAAGGCGAAGCGCAAGGAGTACGAGGAACGCGCCCGCAAGCTGCTCCAGAAGGTCGGCCTCGGCGGCTACGAGGACAAGTTCCCGTGGCAGCTGTCCGGCGGCATGCAACAGCGCGCGAGCATCTGCCGCGCGCTGATCCACGAGCCCAAGATGCTGCTGCTCGACGAGCCCTTCGGCGCGCTCGACGCGTTCACCCGCGAAGAGCTGTGGTGCATCCTGCGCGACCTCTGGACCGAGCAGAGATTCAACGTCATCCTGGTCACGCACGACCTGCGTGAATCCGCCTTCCTGGCCGACACCGTGTACGTCATGAGCAAGAGCCCCGGCCGTTTCGTCGTCAAGCGCCAGATCGAACTGCCGCGCCCGCGCGAGCTGGAGATCACCTACACCAAGGAGTTCACCGACATCGTCCATGAACTGCGCGGGCACATCGGCGCCATCCGCAAGACCACGGGGGTGGCGGCATGAAGACGCGCCACTTCGAACGCTGGGCGCCGGTGCTGCTGGCGCTCGGCATCGTGATCCTCTGGCAGGTGATCGTGGTCGGCTTCGCGATCCCGGAGTTCATCTTCCCGAGCCCGTGGCAGATCGCGCAGCAGTTCGCCGAGTTCAAGGAACCGCTGATCAAGGCGGCGGCGGGAAACCTTCTGGGTGACGATGGTGGGCTTCGGCATCGCCATCTTCGTCGGCGTGCTGCTCGGGTTCCTGATCGGCTCCTCGCGCGTGGCCTATGCGGCGGTGTATCCGCTGATGGTGGGCTTCAACGCGGTGCCCAAGGCGGCGATCGTGCCGATCCTGGTCGTGTGGTTCGGCATCGGCATCGGCCCGGGCATCCTGACCGCGTTCCTGATCTCCTTCTTTCCGATCATGGTGAACATCGCCACGGGGCTGGCGACGCTGGAGCCGGAGCTCGAAGACGTGCTGCGCGTGCTGGGCGCCAAGCGCTGGGACGTGCTGGTCAAGGTCGGCCTGCCGCGCTCGATGCCGTACTTCTACGGTTCGCTGAAGGTGGCGATCACGCTCGCCTTCGTCGGCACCGTGCTGGCGGAGATGACGGCGGGCGACTCCGGCATCGGCAACCTGATCCAGACGGCGGGCAGCCAGCAGCGCATGCCGCTGGCCTTCGCCGGCCTGGTGGCGATCAGCGTGATGGCGATGGCCATGTACGAGCTGTTCAGCGCCATCGAGAAGCACACCACCGGCTGGGCCCACCGCGGTTCGCAAGCGGCCTGAGGCATGGGCTGGCACGCCGCCCTGCGGCTGGACTACGCCCGCGAGGGCGAACGCAGCGTCGCGCGTTTCGCGCACGACGGCCCGCTGCGCATCCTGCAAAGCCTGTGGCCGGAAGGCGGCGCGGTCTGCCACAACGTGCTGGTGCATCCGCCGGGGGACTGGTCGGCGGCGACACGCTGGAGGTGGCCGTCACCGGCGCCGCCGGCAGCCACGGCCTGGTCACCACGCCGGGCGCATCGCGCTTTTACCGCAGCGAAGGCGCGCCCGCCGTGCAGTCGGTGCGCGTGCGACTCGAGGCGGGCGCACGCCTCGAGTGGCTGCCGCTGGAGGCGCTCTACTACAGCGGCTGCCTTGCCGAGAACCGGCTGCGGCTCGACCTGGCGCCCGGCGCCGAGATGCTGGGCTGGGACATTTCCGCGCTGGGGCTGCCGCAGGCTGGCAGCCGTTCGTGCGGGGTAGCGTGCTGCAGCATCTCGAACTGCAGGGCGCGTGGCTGGAGCGCGGCCGCATCGCCGCCGACGACCTTCGCCTGATGGACGGGCCGCTGGGCCTCGCGGGCCACCGTTGCATGGCGACGGTGTTCGTGGCCTGCGGCAGCGACCTGCCGCGCCCCGGCGCGACGCATTGCTCGAGGCGGCCCGCGAAGCCATCGAGGCGAGCCCGATCGCCGCGACGGCGGGCGCCACGGCGCCCGGGCCGCAGGTGGTGGCGGTGCGCATCCTGGTGCCGCTGGTCGAACCCGCCCTGCGCCTGGCCAAGGCCATCCGCCGGGCCTGGCGCCCGCTGCTGTGGGACCCGGCGCCCACCGAGCCGCGCGGCTGGCACATCTAGCACGAAACCCAGCGGGCGGGGCGGCGTCCTACCCGGCCATGGGCGGCAACCGGCGGCGATCCGGCCCCCTCTCCGGCAGCCGCGACGCGGGCCGCGATCCACACTGCATGCAAGTCAACGAAACATGCACAGGAGCACCCCATGAACGTCAAGGACAACCGCCGCTCGCGCAAGAGCCTCCTCTCCTTCGGCGTGGCCGCCCTGCTGGCGGTCACGGCCGCCACCGCGCAGGTCGCGACGGGCACCACCGGCATCGACGCCTCCGGCAGCTACCAGCAGGAAGTCAACGCCTGCATGAGCGGCCGCACGCAGCAGGACCGCGACACCTGCCTGGAAGAGGCCCGCAACGCCCGTGCCGACAAGCAGCGCGGCGTGCTCGACGCCGGCGGCAACCTCGAAGCCAACGCCATGGGCCGCTGCGACGTCTTCAACAACGGCGAAGACAAGGCTGCCTGCCGCCCGCGTGATGGGCATGGGCAACGCCGACGGCAGCGTTGCCGGTGGCGGCCTGATCCGCGAAGTCGAGACGATGGTCCTGCCCGCCGGCCAGAACTCGGTGACGATCCAGCCGAGACCTCCGACCCGGTGGTCCCGGTTCCTTCGCGCTAAGCATCACGGCCGAGCTTCCCCGGCGCCGCCGGGGAGTCGTCCTACATCGCGACCTGCGGCAAGGGCTAACCTTGCGGCAGGTCGATTTCATTTTGCGGGGGAAGAACATGAACGATGCGAACGACAACAAGGCACTGGCACCGGGCGAGGCCCGGGGCGACGGCAAGGCACTGCACGGTGCGCGCACCGAGGTGAACTGGGACGGCGGCCGCGGCGCGCAGCCCTATGCGAACCCGGGGCGCCGAGGAGCAGGAGCCGGCGACGGCGGGTGAGGTCGAAGGCGGCGATCGGGGCGATGCGTCGGGCCGCAACCCGGACCAGCTGGAGCAGGTGAAGCGCAAGCCCTGACGCGCGGGTCAGAAGACCCCGAACAGCATCAGCAGCAGCGCGAGGCCGAGGGGGACGCCGAGAAGCCAGAGGATGAGGGGCATGGTGGTTCTTCCTGTAGTTGGGACCACCATAAGCAAAACCGCGCAGGCTCCTTGCGGGGCGTGCGCGGCGCGAGCGGTAGGCACGGGCCTACCGGACCGGTAGCGGGTGTCAAAAAATCAGCATGAACAGCAGGATCAGGCTGATGGGCACGCCGAGAAGCCAGAGGATGACGGGCATGTTGCTCTCCTTGGTTAAGTTGTACCAAGCATAGGGCGGCCTCCTTGCGCCCCGTGAGCGGCACCGCCCTGTGCCGCGGTAGGCGGCGGCGGTTAAGGCGGTAGGCAGGTGCCTACGGATGGGCCTAGATGGCCACCAGCTTGCGGATGCCGTTCGCTTCCATGTCCTTGCCGAGGCCCTGCGCCACCACCTCGCCGCGTTCCATCACCACGTAGTCGTCCGCCAGCTCCCGGGCGAAGTCGTAGTACTGCTCCACCAGCACGATCGCCATGTCGCCGCGGTCGGCCAGCATGCGGATCACCCGGCCGATGTCCTTGATGATGCTGGGCTGGATGCCTTCGGTGGGTTCGTCGAGCACCAGCAACTTCGGCTTGGCCGCAAGGGCGCGCGCGATGGCGAGTTGCTGCTGCTGGCCGCCGGACAGGTCGCCGCCGCGCCGGTGCAGCATCTGCTTGAGCACCGGGAACAGCTCGTACAGCTCCGCCGGGATCGGCGTGCTGCCGGACTTGTAGGCCAGGCCCATGCGCAGGTTCTCCTCGACGGTCAGGCGCGCGAAGATCTCGCGGCCCTGCGGCACGAAGCCGATGCCGGCGCGCGCGCGGGCATAGGGCGTGGCGTCCTGGATCGCCTTGCCTTCGAGCTCGATGCTGCCGGTCTTGATCGGCACGAGGCCCATCAGCGACTTCAGCAGCGTGGTCTTGCCGACGCCGTTGCGCCCGAGGATGACGGTGACCTTGCCGGTGTGCGCCTGCAGGCTCACGTCGCGCAGGATGTGCGAGCCGCCGTAGTACTGGTTGACGTTCTTGATGTTCAGCATGCGCAGATCCCAAAGTCAAAAAACCCTTGAACGCAGAGGGCGCGGAGGGACCGCAGAAATCGCAGAAGGACATCCGAGATGGATCGGTTCTGCGTCTTCTGCGCCTTCTTTGCGCCCTCTGCGTTCAAGGCTGCCCGGCCCCTCTTTCAGCGGCCCAGATACACCTCGATCACGCGCTCGTCGTTCTGCACCTGCTCCAGCGTGCCTTCGGCCAGCACCGAGCCCTCGTGCAGCACGGTCACCTTCTCGGAGATCGTCTTGATGAAGCTCATGTCGTGCTCCACCACCAGCAACGAGTGCTGGCCCTTGAGCGTGAGGAACAGTTCGGCGGTGCGCGCCGTCTCTTCGTCGGTCATGCCGGCCACGGGCTCGTCGAGCAGCAGCAGCTTCGGGTCCTGCATCAGCAGCATGCCGATCTCGAGCCACTGCTTCTGCCCGTGGCTCAGGTTGCCGGCCAGCCGGTCGACGCTGTCGGCCAGCTGGATCGTGCGCAGCACTTCGGCCAAGCGGTCGCTCTGCTCCGAGTCGGGCCGGAAGAACATCGAGGCCTTGACGCCCTTGTCGGTCTTGAGCGCCAGCTCCAGGTTCACGTACACCGTGAGCTGCTCGAACACCGTGGGTTTCTGGAACTTGCGGCCGATGCCCAGCTGGGCGATCTGCGGCTCCTTGTAGCGCAGCAGGTCGATGGTGCTGCCGAAGAACACGGTGCCGGCATCGGGCTTCGTCTTGCCGGTGATGATGTCCATCATCGTCGTCTTGCCGGCGCCGTTGGGGCCGATGATGCAGCGCAGCTCGCCGGGGGCGATGTCGAGCGACAGCTTGTTGATCGCGCGGAAGCCGTCGAAGCTGACGCTCACGTCTTCCGTGTACAGGATGCGGCCGTGCGTGGTGTCGACCTCGCCCGGCACCATCGGACGGCTGAAGCCCGCGGCGCGGCCGCCGGATTCGGTCCGCCCCACCGGGGCCGCTTCGCGCACCGCGTACCGGCGCGCGCCTTCTTCCATCAGGTCGGGCGTCATGCCTTCTTCCCCGCGATCTTCTTCACCAGGCCCACCACCCCGTTGGGCAGGAACAGCGTCACCGCGATGAACAGCGCGCCCGGAAGTAGAGCCAGAACTCGGGCGCCGTCACCGTCAGCCAGCTCTTGGCGCCGTTCACCAGAAAGGCGCCAACGATCGGGCCGATCAGCGTCGCGCGTCCACCGACCGCGGCCCAGATCGCGATCTCGATCGAGTTCGCCGCGCTCATCTCGCCGGGGTTGATGATGCCGACCTGCGGCACGTACAGCGCGCCGGCGACGCCGCACATCATGGCGGAGAGCGTCCAGATCGCGAGCTTGTAGCCGATCGGGTTGTAGCCCGAGAACATCACGCGCGTTTCGGCGTCGCGGACCGCCTGCAGCACGCGGCCGAACTTGCTGCCTACGAGCCAGCGCGCCAGCAGGTAGAAGCCGAGCAGCATCAGGCCCGTGATGACGAACAGCGTCATGCGGGTCTGCGGCGTGGCGATGGCGATGCCGACGATGCGCTTGAAGTCGGTGAAGCCGTTGTTGCCGCCGAAGCCCGTCTCGTTGCGGAAGAACAGCAGCATGGCGGCGAAGGTCAGCGCCTGCGTGATGATCGAGAAGTACACGCCCTTGATGCGCGAGCGGAAGGCGAAGTAGCCGAACACGAAGGCGACGATGCCGGGCACGGCGACGATCAGGAACAGCGTGGCGGCGAAGCTGTCCGAGAAGGTCCAGTGCCGGGGCAGTTCCTTCCAGTCGAGGAACACCATGAAATCGGGCAGGTCGCTCTTGTAGTTGCCGTCGCGGCCGATCTGCCGCATCAGGTACATGCCCATCACGTAGCCGCCGAGCGCGAAGAACAGGCCGTGGCCCAGCGACAGGATGCCGGTGTAGCCCCAGATCAGGTCCATGGCGAGCGCGCAGATGGCGTAGCACATGATCTTGCCGACCAGCGCCACCGCGTAATCGCTCATGTGGAAGGCGCCGCCGGCCGGCACCACCAGGTTCAGCAGCGGCGCGACGGCGCACACCAGGATCAGCGCGACGAGGAAGGCCGACCAGCCGGTCTTCGTCATCAGCGGTGCGCGCGTGGGCAGCACCACGGCGGTCGGCACCTGCTGGCCGGCTTCCGCCTTCAGCGAGCGTTCGATGATTTCAGGGGCCCGGTCCATCACGCCTCCGCACTCCGGCCCTTGACCGCGAACAGCCCTTGCGGCCGCTTCTGGATGAAGACCACGATCAGCACCAGCACCGCGATCTTGGCCAGCACCGCGCCGGCCCAGCCTTCGATGAACTTGTTGAGCACGCCCGTGGCCGAGCGCCGCATAGACGGTGCCGGCGAGCTGGCCGACACCACCCAGCACGACGACCATGAACGAGTCGACGATGTACGCCTGCCCGAGGTCGGGGCCGACGTTGCCCACCCGGCTGAGCGCGCAGCCCGCCAAGCCCGCGATGCCGGAGCCCAGCGCGAAGGCGTAGGTGTCGACGCGCGCGGTGTTCACGCCCATGCAGGAGGCGATGGGCCGGTTCTGCGTGACGCCGCGCACGAACAGGCCGAGGCGCGTCCGCGAGATCAACAGCGCCATCCCGAACAGCACGGCGAAGGCGAAGCCGATGATGACGATGCGGTTCCGGGGCAGCTGCACGTTGCCCATGAGGACGATGCCGCCGGACATCCACGCCGGGTTTTCGACGCCGACGTTCTGCGCGCCGAACACCGAGCGCACCAGCTGCATCAGCATCAGGCTGATGCCCCGTGGCGAGCAGCGTCTCCAGCGGGCGGCCGTAGAGGAAGCGGATCACGCCGCGCTCGAGGATCGCGCCCATGAGCGCCGAGGCGGCGAAGGCGACGGGCACGGCAGCCACCGGTACCAGTCGAAGGCGCCCGGCAGGTACTGGCGGAACAGGTTCTGCACGACGTAGGTCGCGTAGGAGCCGATCATCATCAGCTCGCCGTGCGCCATGTTGATCACGCCCATCAGCCCGTAGGTGATGGCCAGGCCCGGGGCGACGAGCAGCAGGATCGAGCCGAGGCTGATGCCGGAGAAGACCGCGGCGGCGCGTTCGCCCCAGGCGAGCGAGGCGGCGATGCTCTTGACCGAGGCCTGCAGCGCGGCCTTCACCTCGGGATCGGTTTCGGTTTCCAGGCGCTGCTGCAGCAGGTTGCGGGTGGCGGGGTTCTCGCTGCCGGCCAGCAGGCGCGCGGCTTCCGTGCGGCGGGCCTTGTCTTCGCTGTTCAGGAGCGCGCCCGCGCGCACCAGCGCCAGCTGCTCCTTGATCGCGCCGTCCTTCTCGGCGGCCCGGGCCTTCTCTATCAGGGGGAGCTTCGATTCGTCGGCGTCCTTCTGCAATTGCGTGACGGCGGCGGCGCGCACGGCCCGGTCGGACGAGAACAGCTTGAGCGCCGCGAGGGCCGTGTCGAGTTCGCCACGCACCCGGTTGTTGTTGACCACGTCCTCCGCGTCGGCCGGCAGTTCGACCTGCGCGCCGCTGACCGGGTCGGTCGCCTTGTCGTCGCGCACCACGAAGGCCTTGCCGCCGGCCGTCTTGACGGCGTCGTCGGAGAGCGCCCGGATGAACGCGGCGGTCTTCTCGTCGGCGGCCGTCACGGCCTTGTTCAAGGCCTCGATGCGTGCATCGGATTCGCCGATGGCCATGGCGGCGGCCTGTTCGGCGGTGAGGGCGTGGGCGCCGGCCGAGAGGCACAGCGCGATAAGCAAGAGCAGTCTTTTGATCATGAAGGAACCTGTAGGGTGGACAGCGCGCTGCCCACCGTGCAGACACCTCTGGGGGAGGCTGTCATCCCGGGCTTGACCCGGGATCCAGCGACGACATCCACGCCGCTGCTGGATTGCGGGTCAAGCCCGCAATGACAGGGTCTGGGGTTGGCTCTTACACCTTCGACTTGCCGTCCGGCTCGTCCTTCTTCTTGTCGTTGCCTTCGATGTAGGGCGACCACGGCTTGGCCTTGACCGGGCCCGGGGTCTTCCAGACCACGTTGAACTGGCCGTCGGCCTTGACTTCGCCGATGAACACCGGCTTGTGCAGGTGGTGGTTCTTCATGTCCATCGTGGCGGTGAAGCCCGACGGCGCCTTGAAGGTCTGGCCGGCCATGGCGGCGATGACCTTGTCGGTATCGGTCGACTTGGCCTTCTCGACGGCCCGGGCCCACATCTTCACGCCGATGTAGGTGGCTTCCATCGGGTCGTTGGTCAGCGGCTTGTCCTTGTGGCCGGCGATGTTCTTCGCCTTGGCGTAGTCGGCCCACTTCTTGGTGAACTCGGTGTTGGTCGGGTTCTTCACCGACATGAAGTAGTTCCGTGCGGCCGGGTGGCCCACCAGCGGCTTGGTGTCCACGCCACGCAGTTCTTCCTCGCCCACCGAGAAGGCGACGACCGGCACGTCCTTGGCCTTCAGGCCGGCGTTGCCCAGTTCCTTGTAGAAGGGCACGTTGGAGTCGCCGTTGATCGTGGAGATCACGGCCGTCTTCTTGCCTTCACCGGCGAACTTCTTGATCTTGCCGATGATGGTCTGGTAGTCGCTGTGGCCGAAGGGGGTGTACTCCTCCATGATGTCGGCTTCGGCGACGCCCTTCGACTTCAGGAAGGCGCGCAGGATCTTGTTGGTGGTGCGCGGGTACACGTAGTCGGTGCCCAGCAGCACGAAGCGCTTGGCGCTGCCGCCGTCCTTGGACATCAGGTATTCCACGGCGGGAATGGCCTGCTGGTTGGGCGCGGCGCCCGTGTAGAACACGTTCTTGGACAGCTCTTCGCCCTCGTACTGCACCGGGTAGAACAGCAGGCCGTTCATTTCCTCGACGACCGGCAGCACCGACTTGCGCGACACCGAGGTCCAGCAGCCGAACATGACGGCGACCTTGTCCCGGCCCAGCAGCTGCTTGGTCTTCTCGGCGAACAGGGGCCAGTTGGAGGCGGGGTCGACGACAACCGGCTCCAGCTTGCGGCCGAGCAGGCCGCCCTTGGCGTTGATCTCGTCGATGGCCATCAGGGCCGTGTCCTTCAGGACCGTCTCGGAAATGGCCATGGTGCCCGACAGGCTGTGCAGGATGCCGACCTTGATCGGGTCCTTGGACTGGGCGAAAGCCGGCAGGCCGGCGCCGGCGAGCGCGACGGCCGCGGCGATGGCCTGGAGGGTGAAACGACGTTGCATGGTGCTGATCTCCAATGAGTGAGGCGTGGGGGAAGGGACAGGTCCGACTCTAGGGACGCCCTCCCCGCCCGGCCATACGGCACATGGCGTACGGCTGGGCCACACGGCCGCGACGGCCGCCGCACTACAACGGCTGCCCGACTTGTCCGACACGCCGGCCGCCGCGGCAGAGGCTCAATCGACACCGGTCCATCTCCCTACACCCGGAAACCATGACGTCCCTGCTGTCCCAGTTGTCGCCGAGCATCACCAACATGATCCGGCTGGACCACACGCACGTGCTTTCGGCGTTCCACCAGTACGAGATCGGCTCGCCGGCCCGCCTGAAGAAGGGGCTGGCCGACAACGTCTGCCCGGCCATCGAGATCCACGCGCAGCTGGAAGAGGAGCTGTTCTACCCGGCGCTGCGGGTGGTCATGGACGACGAGAACCTGCGCAAGAGCGCCCCCGAGCACGATGAGATGCGGGGCCTGATCTCCCGCCTGCGCCACATGCCCGTCGGCGACCCGGCCTACGACGACACCTTCTTCGAGCTGATGCGGCACGTCATGCACCACGTGGCCGACGAAGAGACCGTGCTGCTGCCGGCGGCCGAGCGCCTGATCCCGGACCAGCTCCCCGAACTGGGCGCGCAGATGACGAAGCGCCGCATGGAACTGACCGCGCGCCGCACGCCCGAAGTGGCGAGCAGCGTCGCCCGCTCGATGAGCGTGGGCACGGTGATGGCGGTGGGCAGCGCGATGCTGGCGGGGGCGCAGCTGCTGACGCGGCGCCGGATGCTGCCGCGGTTCACGCGCCGGGCCCGGGCTTAATACGGGAGCGGACTACCGGAACGCAGAGGGCGCAGAAAGGACAACCAGAATCGCAGAAGGACATCCACTTTGTGGGAGTCCTTCTGCGACTTCTGCGAATCCTCTGCGCCCTCTGCGTTCCGGTAGTCCGCTCCCGCTCCCGCTCCCGCCCCTACCCTTCAAACTGCGGATGCAGCTGCCGGATCCGGTTCATCGCCATTCCAGCCGCAGCCGTGCGCGTCTCAACCCCCAGCTTCGCGAAGATGCGCTCCAGTGCTTCTTCACCGTGGCGGGACTCGCGCCCAAGATGTCCGCGATGTCGCGGTTGATCTTGCCCTTGACCACCCAGTAGAGCACTTCGGCTTCGCGCGCCGTAAGCTTGAACGCCAGGCTCATCGACTCGATCACGGCCGCGTCCGACACCTCGCGCATCACGATCAGCCAGTCGTCGTCGCCGGTCTGCTGATGCAGGCGGATGCTCAGGCGCCGGGCGCCGAGTTCGGCGGAGAGGCGCGGCGGCTCGATGTCGCGCTCGGCTTCGCGCAGGTGGCGGCGCAGCCAGTCGAGGATCGGCGCCGGCGTCTCCGGGGCGGACGTGCCGTAGTACGCCGCCAGCAGGTCGCGCGCCAGCGGCGTCTGCCACATGAGCCGGCCGTCGCTGGCGCGCACCGCGATGCTCGCGTAGCCGAACGCGTCGAGCGCGTTGCGCGTCTGCCGCGCGAGCCGGGCGCCCTGCAGGTGGACGGTCATGCGCGCCAGCACCTCCTTCGGCTTGATCGGCTTGGTGACGTAGTCGACGCCGCCCGCCTCCAGCGCCGCCACGAGGTGCTCGGTGTCGGTCAGACCGGTCATGAAGATGATGGGGATGTTCGCCGTGAGCTTGTCCGCCTTGAGCCGGCGCGCCACCTCGAAGCCGTCCATGCCCGGCATCATCGCGTCGAGCAGCACGATGTCGGGCACGGCCTGCGCCGCGCGCTGCAGGGCGGCTTCGCCGCTGGTGGCCACCAGCACCGTGTAGCCGGATTCGTCGAGCGCGTCGTGCAGCACCGACAGGTTGTCCGGCACGTCGTCGACGATCAGCACGACGTCGCTGTTGGCGCGATCGAGCACCGCGCTCACGAGGCCACCCCGTCGCCGGCTGCGCGCCGGCCAGCGCGCGCGCGATCGCCTCGAACTGGAACTTGCGCGCGAGCTCGCGCATCGCCGCGGTGAAGCCCGCGCAACCGGGCTGCGCCGCGTCGATCGCGTCGAGCTGGTTCAGGATGCCGCGGTAGTACCCGAGCTGCACCGCCTGTTGCAGCGGCGCCAGCAGGTCGGCCGAAGGCCACTGCCAGAGCCGGCGCCTGCGGCGCGTGCGCGGGCGCCGCAACCCCGGCTCCTGCAGCCAGCGCAGTGCCAGCTGCCGCTCGAGCCAGTCCAGCAGTTCGCTGTGCCGCACGGGCTTGGTGATGAAGTCCTCGGGCCGGATGCCGACGTCGTTCTCGAGCGACTTGTCGAAGGCGTTGGCCGAGACGATCGCCACCTTCGCCTGCACGTGCGCGAGCGGGCGCAGCCGGCGGATGGTCTCCCAGCCGTCGATGCCGGGCATGGCCAGGTCCATCAGGATCGCGTCGGGCTGCAGGCCGGCCGCCAGCAGGTCGAGCGCGTCGTGGCCGCTGGCGGCGGTGCGCAGCTCGAAGCCGAGCGGCTCCAGCAGGTGCACCAGCACCTCGCGGTCGGCCTCCTCGTTGTCGACCACCAGGATCTTGCGGCGCGGGCCTTCGTAGGCGCGCCGCAGCTGCGGGGCGCGCACTTGCGGCAACACGCCGGCATGCACTTCGGGCAGGAACAGCCGCACGCGGAACACCGAGCCGACGCCCGGCGTGCTGGTCGCCGTCAGCTCGCCGCCCATCAGGTCGGTCAGCATCTTGGCCATGGTCAGGCCGAGGCCCGCGCCCGGCGCCGAGTGGGCGGCACTGTTGCCGCGCGCGAACGGTTCGAAGATCTGCGCCAGTTCGTCGGCGGTCAGGCCCGGGCCGGTGTCCTCCACCTCGAACAGCGCCATCTCGCGCTTGTAGCTGACGCGAAAGACCACCGGCCGCGCGCCGTGAACTTGATGCCGTTGCCCAGCAGGTTGATGAGGATCTGGCGGACCCGCTTCTCGTCGGCGCGCACCACTTCCGGCACGACGCCTTGCGTGTCGAAGCGGAACGACAGGCCCTTGGCGGCCGCCTGCAATTCGAACAGGCCCGCCACCTCGTGCACGAGGTCCGCGAACGGCATCGGCTTGACGTTCAGCGTGAGCTTGCCGGACTCGATGCGCGCGATGTCCAGCGTGCCTTCGATCAGCGACAGCAGGTGTTCGCCGCCGCGGCGGATGACTTCGACGGCGTGCTTGCGCTTGGGCGGAATCGCGGCGTCTTCCCCATCAGCTGCGCGTAGCCCGGATGCTGTTCAGCGGCGTGCGCAGCTCGTGGCTGATGGCGCTGATGTAGCGGCTCTTGGCCTGGTTGGCCTGCTCCGCCACCTGCTTGGCCTGCTGCAGCGCCTCGTCGGTCTGGCGGTGCGATTCGATCTCGCGCATCAGCAGGTGCGTCTGGCGGTTCGATTCCTCCTGCGCCACCTGCCGGCTCTTGTGCGCGAGCACCAGCCACCACGACACGATGCCGGCGACCAGCAGCAGCGCGAGATACGCCTTGATGAAGGTGGCGCGCAGCGCGGCGGCGCCCGGCCAGCCGGGTTCGGCGGCCTGCATCTCCCGGTGGTACAGCAGCCCGAACAGCGCAGCCAGCAACGGCGCCACGACCAGCATCAGGAGCAGGAAGTGGCCGAGGCCGGTGTCGAGGTAAGGCCAGGCGCGTCGCGGCAGCAGCCAGCGCATGGCGCCCGACCACTGCGCGGCCAGGCTCGCGTGCGGCTTGCAGAGGTCGCCGCAGCGCGCGTCGAGCGTGCAGCACAGCGAGCAGATCGGCCCCCGGTAGGCGGGGCAATGCGCCATGTCGGGGCCTTCGTACTCGCGCTCGCAGATCACGCAGCGCTGCAGCGTGAGTCCGCCGGCGGGACGGCCGTCGCCGCGCGCGATGTAGTAGCGGCCACCGGTGGCCCACGCGATCAGCGGCGCCGTCACGAACGCCACGCCCATCGCGATGACGGCCGAGAACGCCTGCGCCATCGTGCCGAAGAAGCCGAGGTAGGCGACGATCGACAGCACCGAAGCCAGCGCCATGGCGCCGACGCCGACGGGGTTGATGTCGTACAGGTACGCGCGCTTGAACTCGATGCCTTTCGGCGACCAGCCGAGCGGCTTGTTGACGACGAGGTCGGCCACCACGGCCATGATCCACGCGATCGCGATGTTGGAGTACAGCCCCAGCACGTCGCCCAGCGCCTGGAAGACGTTCATCTCCATCAGCATGAAGGCGATCAGCGTGTTGAAGACCACCCACACCACGCGGCCGGGGTGGCTGTGCGTGATGCGCGAGAAGAAGTTGGACCACGCCAGCGAGCCGGCATAGGCATTGGTCACGTTGATCTTCAACTGCGAGATCACGACGAACACCGCCGTCGCGGCCACCGCCCACCCGTAGCGCGGGAACACGTATTCGTAGGCCGCCAGGTACATCTGGTTCGGGTCGACCGCGCGGTCGATCGGCACCATGTGGCGGATGGCCGTAGGCGAGCAAGGCGCCGCCCAGCATCTTGAGCACGCCCAGCACGACCCAGCCCGGTCCGCCGGCCAGCACGCCCAGCCACCGGAGCGGCGGTTGGTGGCCGTGCGCGCCGGCATGAAGCGCAGGTAGTCGGCCTGCTCGCCCATCTGCGTGATCAAAGCGATGCCGACCGTGAGTGCAGCACCAAACAGGTGCAGCTCGAAGCCCGCTGCAGCCGCCTTTTCACCGGCGTAGTGCGTGATTCCGGCAAACGCACCAGGATCGCGCACGATCACGTACACGAAAGGCACCACGAGCATCACCAGCCAGAGCGGCTGCGTCCACGCCTGCAGCTTGCTGATTGTCGAGACGCCGTGCGTGACCAGCGGAATCACGACCAGCGCGCAAACCAGGTAACCCCAGCTCGGCGGAATGCCCAGCGCGAGGTCCAGCGCATAGGCCATCACCGCCGCTTCGAGCGCGAAGAAGATGAAGGTGAAGCTCGCGTAGATCAGCGAGGTGAGCGTGGAGCCGATGTAGCCGAAGCCGGCGCCGCGCGTCAGCAGGTCCATGTCGACGCCGTAGCGGGCGGCGTAGATGCTGATCGGCAGGCCGGCCAGGAAGATGATCAGGCCGGTGACCAGGATCGCCCAGAAGGCGTTCAGGAAGCCGTACTGCACGAGCAGCGTGGCGCCGACCGCCTCCGGGATCAGGAACGAGGCCGCGCCGAACGCCGTGTTGGCGACGCGGAAGGACGACCACTTGCGGAAGCGCTGCGGCGTGTAGCGCAACGCGTAGTCTTCCATCGTCTCGCTGCCCACCCAGCTGTTGTAGTCGCGCCGCACCTTCACGACGCGCTGGGGCGCATCGTGTTCCTGCAGGGGGACGATGGGGATGACGGTGCTCACGCACGCTAGGTGCAGGTTCCGTGCCGGGGAGCGGAGCGGGAGCGGACTGCCGGAACGCAGAGGGCGCAGAGGATGCGCAGCAGTCGCAGAAGGACTTCCGGGATATTTGTCTCCTTCTGCGTCCTCTGCGTACTCTTTGCGCCCTCTGCGTTCCGGCAGTCCGCTCCCGCATTTGGCCCGGGACTTGCAACGAGGCCCCGGACCATGGAACTCACCCCCGCGAAAAAGACAAGCTGCTGCTGTTCACGGCCGCCCTGCTGGCCGAAAGGCGCAAGGCCCGCGGCCTGAAGCTCAATTACCCCGAGGCGCTGGCCCTGATCTCCGCCGCGGTGATGGAGGGCGCGCGCGACGGCCGCACCGTCGCCCAGCTCATGAGCGAAGGCCGTTCCATCCTCACCCGCGAAGACGTCATGGAAGGCGTGGCCGACATGATCCCCGAGATCCGTGTCGAAGCGACCTTCCCCGACGGCACCAAGCTCGTCACGGTGCACCAGCCGATCGTCTGAACCACGTCCACGAATGACCATGCGCATCCTCCTGCTCGCGGCCGCTGCCGCCCTTTCCACCGCCGCCTCGGCGCACACCGGCGACGCCGGGCACGCGCATGCCGGCTTCCTGGCCGGCTGGTCGCACCCGTTCACCGGGCTCGACCACCGGCGGCCATGCTGGCCGTGGGCATGTGGAGCGCGCTCGCCGTGCGGCCGGCGTGGCTGGCGCCCGCCGGCTTCGTCGGCGTGCTGGCCGCTGGTGCGCTGGCTGGGTTCGCGGGGTTCCACGTGCCGGCGGTCGAACCGATGATCGCGGCTTCGCTGCTGGTGTTGGGGTTGCTGGTGATGGTGCGCAAGCGGAGCTTGCACACCCTGCGGATTTCCGCTGTCGTGCTGGTCAGCGCCTTTGCCTTCTTCCACGGCGCCGCGCACGGCACCGAGCTGGCCGGCGGCCAGCAGTGGCTGGCGCTCGCGGGCATGCTGCTGGCATCGGCCGCACTGCACATCGCCGGCATCGCGATCGGTCGGCTGGTCCCGGAACGCCACCGCTGGCTGCCCCGCGTCTCGGGAGCCGCGGTCGCGCTGCTGGGCGTGGCGCTGCTGGCCCGCCCGGCCTGAGGACGCGCGATGACCCCCGGTGAACTTCTCACGGACGACGGCGACCACGTCCTCAACCCCGGCCGCCGCACCGCCGTGGTGGTGGTGCAGAACACGGCCGACCGGCCGATCCAGGTCGGCTCGCACTACCACTTCGCCGAGACCAACGGCGCGTTGCAATTCGATCGCAACGCGGCGCGCGGCATGCGGCTGAACATCGCTTCGGGCACGGCGGTCCGCTTCGAGCCCGGCCAGCAACGCACGGTGGAACTGGTCGACTACGCAGGGGAGCGCCAGGTGTTCGGCTTCCGCGGCCTGGTCCAGGGGAGCCGTCTGATGGCCACCATCCCGCGCCGCGCCTACGCGGAAATGTTCGGGCCCACCTGGGCGACCGCGTGCGGCTCGCCGACACCGGCCTGGTGATCGAGGTCGAGGACGACTACACGCTGCGCGCCGGCGGCTACGGCGAAGAGGTCAAGTTCGGCGGCGGCAAGACCATCCGCGACGGCATGGCGCAATCGCAGCGCACGCGTTCGCAAGGCGTCGTCGACACCGTGCTGACCAACGCGCTCATCATCGACCACTGGGGCATCGTCAAGGCCGACATCGGGCTGAAGGACGGCCGCATCGCCGCCATCGGCAAGGCGGGCAATCCCGACACGCAGCCCGGCGTGGACATCATCATCGGCCCCGGCACCGAGATCATCAGCTGCGAAGGCGCGATCGTCACGGCCGGCGGCATCGACAGCCACATCCACTTCATCTGCCCGCAGCAGATCGAGGAAGCGCTGGCTTCCGGCGTGACCACGATGCTGGGCGGCGGCACCGGCCCCGCCACCGGCACCTTCGCCACCACCTGCACGCCCGGCCCGTGGAACATCGAACGCATGCTGCAGGCGGCCGACGCCTTCCCGATGAACCTCGGCTTCCCGGGCAAGGGCAATGCCAGCCTGCCGGAAGCCCTCCGCGAGCAGGTCGAAGCCGGCGTCATCGGCCTGAAGCTGCACGAGGACTGGGGCACCACGCCCGCGGCCATCAGCAACTGCCTCGACGTCGCCGACGAACTCGACGTGCAGGTCGCCATCCACTCCGACACGCTCAACGAGTCGGGCTTTGTCGAAGACACGATCGCCGCCACCAAGGGCCGCGGCCTGTGCGCCTTCCACACCGAAGGCGCGGGCGGCGGCCATGCCCCCGACATCCTGCGCGTGGTGGGCGAGGCGAACTTCCTGCCTTCGTCGACCAACCCGACGATGCCGTACACCGTGAACACGCTCGACGAACACGTCGACATGCTGATGGTGTGCCACCACCTCGACCCTTCGATCCCCGAAGACCTGGCCTTCGCCGAGAGCCGCATCCGCAAGGAAACGATCGCCGCCGAAGACATCCTGCACGACCTGGGCGCCATCAGCATGATGTCCAGCGACTCGCAGGCCATGGGCCGCGTGGGCGAAGTGATCCTGCGCACCGGCAGACGGCGCACAAGATGAAGGCGCAGCGCGGCACGCTGCCGGAAGACAGCGAGCGCAACGACAACTTCCGCGTCAAGCGCTACGTCGCCAAGTACACGATCAACCCGGCCATCTCGCACGGCATCAGCCACGAGGTGGGCAGCATCGGCCTGGGGCAAGTGGGCCGACCTGGTGATCTGGAAGCCGGCCTTCTTCGGGGTGAAGCCGGCGCTGATCCTGAAGGGCGGCTTCATCGCTATGGCCGCGATGGGCGACCCGAACGCCTCCATCCCGACGCCGCAACCGGTGCACTACCGGCCGATGTTCGGCAGCTTCGGCGGCGCGCTCGCGAAGGGCTCGATCACCTTCCTCTCGCAGGCCGGCCCGCCCGCGGGCGTGAAGGAGCGCTTCGGCCTCGCCAAGGTGGTGAGCGCCGTCAAGGACATCCGCGGGGTGCGCAAGCAGCACATGGTGCACAACGCCTCCCTGCCCAAGATGGAGATCGACGCGCAGACCTATGCCGTGCGCGCCGACGGCCAGCTGCTCACCTGCGAGCCGGCCAAGGTGCTGCCGATGGCGCAGCGCTACTTCCTGTTCTAGGATCGCCCGGATGCTGCAAGTCGGAAAGATCCTTGCGCGGGGCCAGGCCTCGCGTCCGTCCGTGCTGTTGAAGCGCGCCGCCACTATCGAACTCGACTGGGACGTGCGCCAGAAGAGCCGCTTCGACGCCACCGATTCGCGGGGCCGCCATCTCGGCGTGTTCCTGCCGCGCGGCACCGTCGTGCGCGGCGGCGACGTACTGGTGGCCGAAGACGGCTCGATGGTCCGCGTGATCGCGGCGCCGCAGCCGGTGCTGGTGATCACGCAATGCGCCGAGCATGGCAGCGCGTTCGACCTCACGCGCGCCGCGTACCACCGGGCAACCGGCACGTGCCGATCGAGCTCAAGCCCGACCACCTCAAGATCGAGCCCGACCACGTGCTCGCCGACATGCTGCGCGCGATGCACCGGAGGTGCGCGAGGCGAACGAGGCGTTCGAGCCGGAAGGCGGCGCCTACGGCCCGCACGGCGCGCATGCGGGGCACGACCACGGCGGCCATGGACACGAACACCACCACCACTGACGCGGCGCTGCTGCAGCTGATCTGGTTGGCCTCGCCCGCGCTGCCGGTCGGCGGCTTCTCCTATTCCGAAGGGCTGGAGGCCGCCGTCGACGCGGGCCTGGTGCGCGACGAAGCCACCGCCGGCGACTGGCTGGTCGACCAGTTGCACCGGCGCTGGCGCGGTCCGACCTGGCGGTCCTCGCGCAGGCCGTGACGGCGTGGCGCACCCAAGACCACGCGGCGCTCGCGCGGCTCGACGCCGGGTGCGCAGCACGCGCGAAACCAGCGAGCTGCGCCAGCAGACCGAGCAGATGGGCCGCTCGCTGATGGAGTGGGCGCGTTCGTTGCAGCCGGCCGAGCGGCAGGCCGAGACGCCGACCTACCCCGTGGCCTTCGCGTCGGCGTCGGCGCAGGGCACGGCTTCGGTTCGCCAGGTGCTGCTGGCCTATGCCTTCGGCTGGGCCGAGAACATGATGCAGTCGGCGATCAAGGCCGTGCCGCTCGGGCAATCGTCCGGGCAGCGCATCCTCGGCCGCCTCGCGGCGCAGATCCCGGCGGCCGTCGACCATGCGCTCGCGCAGGACGACGACAGCCGCCAATCCTTCACCCCCATGCTGGCCATCCTCTCGGCCCGGCATGAAACCCAGTACTCCCGCCTGTTCCGCTCATGACCGCCGCCCTGCACCACATCGCCCGCCGCACCAAGCCCCTGCCCCCTTGCGCGTGGGCATCGGCGGCCCTGTCGGCTCGGGCAAGACGACGCTGCTGGAGATGCTGTGCAAGGCGATGCGCGAGCGCTACGACCTGGTCGCCATCACCAACGACATCTACACCAAGGAAGACCAGCGCCTGCTGACCGTCAGCGGCGCCTTGCCGGCCGAACGCATCATGGGCGTGGAAACCGGCGGCTGCCCGCACACGGCCATCCGCGAAGACGCGTCGATCAACCTCGAAGCCATCGACCGCATGCTGGGCGACTTCCCCGATGCCGACATCGTGTTCGTGGAGTCCGGCGGCGACAACCTGGCGGCCACGTTCAGCCCGGAACTGTCGGACCTGACCATCTACGTGATCGACGTGGCGGCCGGCGAGAAAATCCCGCGCAAGGGCGGCCCGGGCATCACCAAGAGCGACCTGTTCGTCATCAACAAGACCGACCTCGCCCCCTACGTCGGCGCCGATTTGGGCGTGATGGAGGCGGACACGAAGCGGATGCGCCGCGACAAGCCGTTCGTGATGACCAACCTGAAAACCCGCGACGGGCTGCAGCAGGTGGTCGACTTCATCGAGCGCAAGGGGCTGCTGCGGGCCTGACCGTCGCGCACACGGGTAGTCACCCTTTGTAAAGCCCACGCGGCCCTGTCCTACACGAAGGTTCTAGCGCGACCGTTATGTTGGCCGCCATGAACCTGTTGCAAGACCCCCGGCCGGCTTCGACAGCGTCGCGCGTGCGTTCGCCATGGCCCGGCACATTCCCAGCACCAACCGGCTCGGCCTGCAGGTCGGCCTGGTGCACGAAGGCGTGCTGTTCGCGCAGGGCGAGCTCGATGGCTACCGCCGGTGGCCTTCTTCTCCGAGCACGTGCGCGATCTCGGCTACCGCGAGCACCTGCTCGGCGGCGCCGACGAGATGTTCGGCTGCGACATGATCTTTTCGCACCCGGCCGGCAGCGGGGACGGCGACCCGTCGTTCATCCGGCGCTCGCCGGTGGAACTGTGGGGCGCGCGGCGCGCCTAGCGCTCAGCCCTTGATGCGCTTGCGGCGGCTGTCCAGAACCACGCCGGGAAAGGCAGCAGCACCATCGAGCCGGGCACGGCCCAGATGAACAGGTAGGGGCTGACGGAGGACGCCGAGCGCACCATGCGCTTCAACTGGTCCTTGTCCTCGGGCGTCCATTTGCCGCCATTGCGCTGCTTCATCAGCAGCGGCCGGCGCCGCGCATGGAAGCCAGTTCGTCGCGGAACCGCCGCTGCTCGCGGTGGTTGCCCGCCAGCAGCGAGCAGAACCACACCGGCGCACGCTTCATCTTCGCCCGAGGAAGTGCGTGGTGGAGCTAGGGTCGAAAGCGGGCTTGTCGACCTCGGGCAGGGGAGCAGACTTCCAGAAGCGCATGGGGGAAGAATAGGCCGTCGGCCGCGGAGTGGCAACGCCCATGCGGGCGAAGTGGCACCCGCGCCGGTCAGCCTTCGCGCTTGACGCTGGTCGGCTCGTCGCCGGTCGCCGCGACCGAGCCGCCGCCCGCCACCATCTCGAGCTCCATGTCCGACAGTTCGCCATCGGCCAGCACGGCCTGGAGTTCGGCGGCGGTGAACACCAGGCCGCGCGCGGCGGCCGCGTCCACCACCCGCTGCGGATCGCGGGCGGCGATGGCAGCCGCGCACGTCTTCTGCAACGCGGGATCGCCCGCAACCAAGGAACGGAAGGCCTGGACAGCTTCGACGGACATTCGGATCTCCAGAGGTGGTGAGGGGCATGCCGCCCCCGCAGGATTCATCGGTTGGCGGAAGCGGTGAGATTCGAACTCACGGACGGTTGCCCGTCGCCGGTTTTCAAGACCGGTGCAATCGACCACTCTGCCACGCTTCCCGCGGGGCCATTCTAGTCGCCGAGGAACAGCTCCTGCAGGTCCGACAGGAAGTCGAAGCCGCGCTCGGTCGGCTTCACGCGCGCCAGTCGCGCTCGACCAGCCCTTGGCCTGCGCCTCGCGCAGCGGCTTCTCGATCGCGCTCAGCGGCAGCCCGGTGCGGTCGACGAAGTCCTGCAGCGCGAAGCCTTCGCGCAGGCGCAGCGCATTCAGCATGAACTCGAAGGCGAGTTCGTTGCGCGCCACTTCCTCGTCCTGCGCGATGGCGTGGCCGGCCAGCGCGTTCTCCATGTACAGCTTCGGGTCGCGAAAGCGCACCTGCCGCACCACGCGGTGCGGAAAACTGAGCTTGCTGTGGGCGCCCGCGCCGATGCCCGTGTAGTCGCCGAACTGCCAATAGTTGTGGTTGTGCCAGCAGCGATGCCCCGGCTTGGCATAGGCGGAGATTTCGTAGCGCTCCATGCCGCTGGCCGCCGTCATTTCGGTGATGCGGTCGAGCATCGTGTACGCCAGTCCTCGTGCGGGATCGTGGGCGGGAACTTCGCGAAGTAGGTGTTCGGCTCGATCGTCAGGTGGTAGATCGAGAGGTGCGGCGGCATCAGCGACATCGCCTGCGTGACGTCGGCCTCCAGCTGCTCCAGCGTCTGGCCGGGCAGCGCGTACATCAAGTCGATGTTGAAAGTCTCGAACGAAAGCGCCGCCTCTTCCACCGCGGCGATCGCCTGCGCGCCGTCATGCACGCGGCCCAGCGCGCGCAGGTGCATGTCGTTGAAGCTTTGCACGCCGACCGACAGCCGCGTGACGCCGGCGCCGCGGAAGGCCTTGAAGCGATCCTTCTCGAAGGTGCCGGGATTGGCCTCCAGCGTGATCTCGCAATCGGCGGTGAGCTTCAGGCGGGCCCGCACGTCCGACAGCAGCCGCGCGATGGCGTCCGGCGAGAACAGGCTGGGCGTGCCGCCGCCGATGAAGATGCTGTGGATCTGCCGGCCCCAGACCGGGGGCAGCGCCGCTTCGACGTCGGCGACCAGCGCATCGACATAGCGCGACTCCGGCAATTCCGCCGGCTGCTCGTGCGAGTTGAAGTCGCAGTACGGGCACTTCTTCAGGCACCGGGGCAGGTGCACGTACAGCGACAGCGGCGGCAGCGCGGGCAACTGCAGCGTGCCGGGACGCAGGTAGTGCCGGACGTCCTTCGCGGCGGCCGCGGCCGGCGTGGCCGCGACGATCGGGATCACAGCCAGCGCTCCCGCATCATCTGCACCATCTGCTGCGCGGCCGGCCGCGGTGGCTGTGCGCGTTCTTCACTTCGGGCGGCAGCTGCGCGAAGGTGGCGTTGAACGCCGGGATGAACATCACCGGGTCGAAGCCGAAGCCGTTCTCGCCCACCGGCTCGCGCGTGATCTGGCCAACGGCACGGCCGACCGCGATCAGCGGCTCGGGGTCTTCGGGCGAGCGCACGGCGACCAGCGTGCTGACCAGCGCGGCGCGCCGGTTGCCCACCATCTCCATCTGCTCCAGCAGCGCCTTGACGTTCCAGTCGTCGCCCTTCGGGTACCCGAACTGCGTGGCGTAGTACGCGGTGTCGACACCGGGCAGGCCGCTGAACGCGTCGACGCACAGGCCGGCGTCGTCGGCCACCGCGGGCAGGCCGCTGTGCTGCGAGGCATTGCGCGCCTTGGCCAGCGCGTTCTCGACGAAGGTGCGGAAAGGCTCGTCGGCCTCGGGCACGCCGAGGTCGCCCTGGCGCACCAGCTGCACGCCGAGCGACGCGAACATCGCCTGCAGCTCGGCGAGCTTGCCCGCGTTGTTGGAGGCGAGGACGAGCTTCACGGCAGCTTCAGCGCGGCCGCCTGCAGCAGCACCAGTTCGCGGATGCCCTTGTCGGCCAGCCGCAGCAGTTCGTCCATCTCGGCGCGCGTGAAGGCCGCGCCTTCGGCCGTGCCCTGCACTTCGACGTAGTGGCCCGCGCCCGTCATCACGACGTTCATGTCGGTGTCGCAGGCGACGTCTTCCACGTACTCGAGGTCGAGCAGCGGCGTGCCTTCGACGATGCCGACCGAGATGGCGGCAACGGGCCCGACGATGGGCGTCGCGGACAGCTTGCCGGATGCGAGCAGCGTGTCGACGGCGTCCTGCGCGGCGATGAACGCGCCCGTGATGGCGGCCGTCCGCGTGCCGCCGTCGGCCTGCAGCACGTCGCAGTCCAGCACGATGGTGCGTTCGCCCAGCTTCTTCAGGTCGAACACCGAACGCAGCGAGCGGCCGATCAGGCGCTGGATCTCCTGCGTGCGGCCGCTCTGCTTGCCGCGGGCCGCTTCCCGGTCGCCGCGGGTGTGGGTGGCGCGCGGCAGCATGCCGTATTCGGCCGTCACCCAGCCTTCGCCGCTGCCCCGCTTGTGCGGTGGCACCTTCTCCTCGACGGAGGCGGTGCACAGCACGCGGGTGGCGCCGAACTCGATCAGCACCGAACCCTCGGCATGGATGGTGAAGCCGCGCGTGATCTTGACGGGGCGCAGTGCGTCGGCGGCGCGGCCGGCGGGTCGGGAGAAAGTGGTCATCGGCGAATCATAGGCAAGCCGGAGAGGACTTGCCCGGCGCGCGGGATGGCCGCGCTACGTTTTCCGCGCAGCCGAGCGCTTGATCGCCTCGTTGATCTCGGCGATCGACCTTTCGATGGCGGCGTCGTCGAGGTCGTCCACCAGCGTGTCGAGCACGCCGGCCGGATGGTCGAGGCGAAGACGCCGTCGCTGATGCTGTCGGTGGAGATGCCGCGGGTGGACTCGAAGGAGTCGGGCGTCTCCCATTCCATGGCGATCACCGTCACGTTGTCGGAGTGCTCGCCGCCGTTGCGCAGCGCCGCCTCGACGAGGTCGGGCACCGCCTCCGCGACCGGCTTGGTGGCCGGGTCCTGCACGATCGCCTTGTCTTCGAGGCTGCTCCACAAGCCGTCGGAGCACAGCAGGATCTTGTCGCCCTGCTGCAGCTGCACCGGCCCGGTGACGTCGAAAACCGGCTTGGTCGGCGAGCCGAGGCAGGTGAACAGGATGTTGCGGTTGATCCGGTCCATGCGGATCACGCCGGCGTTCTGCTGTTCCGTACGAGTGGTCGCGGGTGCGCGTGAGCATCTCGCCTTCGCGAACGACGTACAGCCGCGAGTCGCCGCAATGGACCCGGTGGCGCTGGTGCCCTGCACGATGGCCGCCACGAGCGTGGTGCGCGGCGTGTCGAGCATGCCCTTTTCGCTGGCGTAGCGGATGATCTGGTGGTGGGCCGCCATCAGCGCGCCCGAGAGGAACTCGGTGACGTCCTTGACGATGGGGCGGGCTTCCTTCTGGTACAGCGCCGAGATGGTCTGCAGCGCGAGCTGCGCGGCCACTTCGCCTTCCGGGTGGCCGCCCATGCCGTCCGCCAGCAGGAACAGGCCCGATTCGCGCGTGTAGCAATAGCCCATGCGGTCTTCGTTCTTTTCGCGGCCGCCTTTGCGGCTGACCTGGAAGACCGAGAATTTCATCGGGCTTTCGCTCCGCCGAAGCCGGTCGCGCGCTTCATGCTCTTCTTGGTGTCGGTGACCATGTTGTCGAACTGGAGCCGCATCTTCTCACCCACCGACAGCTTCGTGTAACGGCGCTCGCCTTCCCGGCTGAGCTCCTTCTGGAGCGCGAACACCGATTGCGGGCGGGACAGGGGGTCGAGCGACATGCACCATTCCACCACTTCGATGAGGTTGTCGGAATAGACACCGCGCAAACGGGACAGTGCGAGCGCCAGACGGTCTTTCTCCAGTCGTTGCGGCGCATCGTTCGGGGGATAACCTTGCATGCACGCGTAGATGCAGGCGCCGATGGCGTAGATGTCGGTCCAGGGACCCATCGACGAATCGCGGCGGTACATCTCGGGCGCCGCGAAACCGGGCGTGTACATGGGGCGAATGAAATTGCCTTCCTTGGACAGCACTTCGCGCGCCGCCCCGAAGTCGATCATCACGGCCCGGTTGTCGTCGGTGATGAAGATGTTCGCCGGCTTGATGTCCAGATGCAACATCTTGTGCTGGTGCACGATGCGCAGCCCGCGCAGGATCTCGTCGAACAGCGACCGGATGGTCGATTCGCGGAAGACCTTCTGCTTCTTCAGCTCGCGGGCGGTGATGATGAAGTCCTGCAGGGTGGCGCCCTCCGTAGTTCATCACCATGTAGACTGTTTCGTTCTCGCGGAAGAAATTGAGCACGCTCACCACGGAGGAGTGCGAAATCTGCGCGAGCGAGCGCCCTTCCTCGAAGAAGCTCTTGAGGCCGAGGCGATACAGCGAGAGTTTTTCGGGCGCCACCTGCGGCAGCAATTCGCCGGGCGGGCGGGTGGCCAGCGACGAAGGCAGGTATTCCTTGATGGCGACCTGCTGGCCTTCGTTGTCGACCGCGAGGTAAACCACGCCAAAGCCGCCCGCCGAGAGCTTGCGAACCACCCGGTACCCGCCGATCACGGTGTCTGGCGGCAGGGGCGCCGGTTTCAGCTTTGACATAATTTGAAGATGTTGGGCCTCCGCTCGCCCGTGTGATCCTCGGCAATCCCGTAACGAACCGCAAAGAACTCCTCAGTGCCAGTTTACAGCATGACCGGCTACGCCTCGGCGCAGCACACCCCCGGCCCCGCGAGCGCCAGCCCCGAAGTCGGCAAAGGCGCAACAGCCGGCAGCCGGCTCGGCCTGGAGATCCGCTCGGTCAACAGCCGCTTCCCCGGACCTGAGCTTCCGGCTGGGCGAGGAACTGCGCGCCCACGAGCCCGCCCTGCGGGAGCTGATCACGGCCAAGCTCAAACGCGGCAAGGTCGAAGTGCGCGCCGGCGTCGAAGGCACGACGGCCGACACGGTGCGCGACCCGTCGGCCCGCACGCTGCAGCGGCTGTCGGCCGTGCAGGACACGGTGCGCGGCTGGATGCCGGAGGCCGGTCCGCTGTCGGTGGCCGAGATCCTGCGGCTGGCGTCGGCCGAATCGGGCGCCGACGTCGACTGGGGCGCGGCGCTGCAGGAGCTGGCGAAGAAGGCGGTGGCCGACCTGATGGCGGCCCGTGAACGGGAAGGCGCACGGCTGGCCAAGATGCTGCTCGGGCACCGGCGCAGCTGCGCACGCTGGCGGAACAGGCCGGTCCGCTGGTTCCCCAGCTGGTGGAGCAGCAGCGCCAGCGTTTCCCGGAACGCTGGAAGGAAGCGATGGCGCTGGCCGACGGAGCCGCCACGCCGGAAGCCGCGCAGGACCGCGCGCTGACGGAAGCCACCTCGTTCGCGATCCGGATCGACGTGGCCGAGGAACTGACCCGGCTGGCGGCGCACCTCGACGAGATCGAGCGGCTGGTCAAGAAAGGCGGCGAAGTCGGCAAGCGGCTCGACTTCCTGATCCAGGAGCTGCACCGCGAGGCCAACACGATGGGCTCGAAGTCGGCCGCGCTGGAGCTCACGCGCATCTCGGTGGACATGAAGGTCCTGATCGAGCAGATGCGGGAGCAGGTGCAGAACCCGGAATAGCCAACCCTCCCTGTCATCCCGGCCTTGAGCCGGGATCCGTGGACGGCGCTCGTGCAGGCGCTGCGTGGATTGCGGGTCGAGCCCGCAATGACAGTTACAGGACCGAGCGCGTCACGAGGGCCCCGATGTCCTCCATCCCACCCCCGTTGTAGTTGTCCGCCCGCCCCGGCGTGACCATCTCGCCCTTGAGCGCGAGGATCTGCTCGGGCGTGGCGTACTTGCGCACGCGTCCGCCCGTCGAAGCCGTGCAGCATCTCCAGCACGTGGTCGAACAGCTCGCGCTCGCCCGCGGTGCGGGACAGGCGCTCAATGTTCATCTCCAGCAGCAGCGGCAGCGTGAAGCTGCAGGCCAGCCGTGCGGCACGTCGAAGTGCGTGGTGAGCGGATAGGACACCGAATGCGCCACCGCCGTGCGGGTCTGGCTGATCGCCGGGCCCGACATCAGGCTGGCCGTCTGCATCTTCTCGCGGGCGACTTGGTCAGCCGGCGTGCGCAGCGCCACGGGCAAGGCTTCGACGGTGAGCTTGAGCGATTCCAGCGCCAGCGCGCGGCTGATGGGCGTGCAGTTGCGGTTCCACAGCGACTCGAGCGCATGCGAGACCGCATCGAGCCCGGGGTACAGCGTGGCTTCTTCCGGCAACGTCAGCGAGAGGCTCGCGTCCAGCAGCGCGATGTCGGGGAACATCAGCGGGCCGGCCAGCGAATGCTTCTTGTGCATGCCGTGGTCCCACACCGTGGCGAACGGCGTGACCTCGGCGCCGGTGCCGGCCGTGGTCGGGATCGTCACCAGCGGCAGCCGGTTCGTCCAGAAGGCGGCTGGTTGTCGCGGAAGGTCGCGGCGAGCGGATTGCGCACGGAGCTGGCGAGCGTGACCGACAAGGCCTTGGCCGCATCGAGCGCGCTGCCGCCGCCGAGACCCACCACCATGCCGATGCCGGTGCCGGCATAGCTGGCGGTGGCCGCGTCCAGTCCATCAGGTCGGGGTTCGGCTTGACGTCGCCGTACACCGTGAACTCACGCCCGGGCAGCAGGTTGCGCATGGTGTCGACCACGCCGCGCCTGACGAAGCCGGCGCTGGTCACCACCAGCACGTGGCAGCCCGCCGGCACGTGGTTCGCCAGCAGCGCGAGCGAACCGCTGACCACGCGCACCGGGTTGTGGTGCGACCAGGGGCGCGGCAACGTCAGCCACGGACGCCGTCCATGAAAGCCTGCTTGTTCTGCTCCGCGGTGCTGGTCGGGCGGCCGAGGTCGTCGCGCGAGCCGCACTTGATGCGCACTTCGAGCAGAACGGGCCGGTGGCGCCTTCGAGCTTCTTCCGTGCGGCGGCGATGCCGTCGAGGTCGGAAGCCACGGCGTAGCCCGCGTAGCCCACCGCGCCGGCGAGCTTCTCGTAGTCGATCTTGGCGGAGGCCGTGGCCGGCCGCCGACCGACTCGTGCGCGCCGTTGTTCAGCAGCACGTGCACGAACTTCTTCGGCTGGTACTGCGCCACGACGGGCATGGCGCCCATGTGCATCAGCAGCGAACCGTCGCCGTCCGCAGACCACGCGGCGGTCGGGCTGGCCGATGGCCACGCCGAGCGCGATCGACGAGGTGTGGCCCATGCCGCCGACCGTCAGGAAGTCGCGCTGCTTCTCGCCGCGCTTGTTGCGCAGTTCGAAGACTTCACGCGAGGTCTTGCCGGTGGTGGAGACGACGAGGTCCTTGGCATCGCACAGGCCGAGCAGGCGGTCGAGCGCTTCCTCGCGGCCCATGTCGGAGACCCGGGGGCCGCCGGACTTGCTCTTGTACTTGGCGAAGGTGTCCTTGCGGACCACCAGCGCGACGGGCGCGTTGGTTTCCTTCATCTTCGCGAAGGCGGCGTCGAGCACTTCGTCGACCTTCGAGTCGGCTTCCAGCACCCAGTGCGGCACGCCCAGCACCTTCAGCTGGTCGATCGTGACCGGCCCTGCTTGACGTGCTGCGGCTCGTCCTTGAAGCCGGGCTCGCCGCGCCAGCCGACGATCAGCAGCATCGGCACCTTGTAGACCGCCGGGTCGGCCAGCGACGTCAGCGGGTTCACGGTATTGCCCGGCCGGAGTTCTGCATGTACACGGCGGCGACTGCCGGTGGCCATGTGGTAACCCATAGCCGGGCGACGGCGTTGCCTTCGTTGGCCGTGATCAGGTGGCGGTCGCGGCCGCCGTGGTCGTCGACGTAGGCGCAGAAGTTGGCCAGCAGCGAATCGGGCACGCCGGCATAGAAGCCGACGCCGCGTTCCGTCATCGCGCCGTAGAACTGTTGGCAGTCGATCATTTACTTCGTCCCGGGGATCAGTTCGAGGATGTCCTTGATCGGCAGCAGGCGCGAGTCGCACTCGAGCGAGCGGTGGTGCGTCAGGATCGACTTGGCCGTTTCCATCATCGCCGGGTAGGCGCTGCGCAGCAGGTGGTTGGCGTAGATCACGATGCTGACGCCGGCGGCCTGCAGCTCTTCCTCGGTGATCGAGTTGTAGCTGGAAGGCACGGCCACCAGCGGCTTGCGGCTGTCGAGTTCCTTGTAGCGGGCGCAGAACTCCGTGATCTCGTCCGGGCTCTTGCGGCGGCTGTGGATCATGATGCCGTCGGCGCCCGCGGCCGTAGGCCTTGGCGCGCGTGACGGCGTCTTCCACGCCCTTGTCGAGGATCAGGCTTTCGATGCGCGCGATGACCATGAAGTCGTCGGTGCTCTGCGCCTTCTTGCCGGCGCGGATCTTGGCGCAGAAGTTCTCGATGGTGTCCTGCGTCTGCTCGACGTCGGTGCCGAACAGCGAGTTCTTCTTCAGGCCGGTCTTGTCCTCGATGATCACGGCGGACACGCCCGGGCGTTCCAGCGTGCGCACGGTGAAGACGAAGTGCTCGGTCTGGCCGCCGGTGTCGCCGTCATAGATGATCGGCTTGGTGGTCACTTCCAGCACTTCGTTGAGCGTCTGCATGCGCGCGGTGACGTCGACGGCTTCGATGTCCGGCTTGCCCTTGGCGGTGGAGTCGGTCAGGCTCGAACCCCACATGCCGTCGAACTCGCGCTTGCCGTTGGGCGTGTCGACCGATGCGTGCTCGATGATCAGGCCCGACAGCGCGTTGTGCAGGTCGAGGAAGCGCACCAGCGGCTTGACCTGCAGCATGCGGCGCAGGGCGTGGCGGCGGATGTCGGGCGTGGTGCCGATTTCCTTGATGGCCGCGTTCAGCGCGGTGGACGAAACGCCGGGGGTGTACTCGGGCTCGACCAGCTCGCCGCCCCACTGGGCCAGCGCGTCGATCACGCGCTGGCGGGTCTGGCGCTGCACGCCTTCGCGCCAGTCGTTGCCGTGCACCACGTAGTCGGGCTTGAGCTGCTCGAGGTTGGCCACGTAGTCGAGCGTCTTCTGCGGCACCACGTTGTCGACCATCTTGATGTTCTCGATCACCTGCTTGCGCTGCTCGTACGTCATGTACGGAATGCGCTTGTAGCTGGCGATGGCCTCGTCGGTCAGCAGGCCGACGGTGACCTTGCCGAGCTTGGCTGCGTGCTGCAGGATGTTCAGGTGGCCGGGATGGATGATGTCGGCACTCATGCCCACGTAAACGGTCTTCATAGCGTGACTACGCCCTTCTTCGAATAATCAAAATTGGTCGCCAGGTCGTCGAGCATCCGGATTTCGTCGGACCTGCATAAGACTCATGGATTCCAGCGTTCTTGCCGGACACTTCCGGGTCGAATTTTGACTTATCCACGGCAATGGACCCGGCGGCGATGCCGAGCACGTCCAGAGCCTGCTCCGGCACGCCGGCTCCCGCACGAATTCCTCGAACTGAACTTCCACGATGTTCGGCAGCCAGCATCCCCAGCCTTGGCGTTGCGCACGTACTTGCCCCAGGCGCGCTGGATCATCTCGGCGAACTCGGTGACCGGACGCCCGTAAGCCGCCTTGCCTTCGAGCTTGCGGGCGATGTACTGGTCGCGCAGGTCGCGCTTGACGATGACGAAGGTGGCGGCGGGCATGTAGCGGGCCGGGGCGACGTTGCCGGCCATGAACACGTTGTTCAGGACCGGCCGCTTCCCCGGCGACAGGATCGCTATGGACTGCAGCACGAATCGGGCCACCGCCGTACCGCGGGCCACGCGGTCGCCCGTGCAGGCGGTGGTGAGCATCTCGGACGCGAAAGCGTCCAGCGCGGCGCCCAGCGCGGCGCGGGCGGCGGGCTCGGGGTAGTACGGGTACAGCGAGTACGTGTCCTTGCTGTCGCCGAAGGTGCCCACCGAGCGGCAGGCGAATTCCACCAGCAAGGCGCGCATGCCGTCCGCCGTGAGGCCGCGCGGCTTCAGGAAGGGCTTGACGCCGCGCACGCGGTTGCGGCCCTGCAGGTGCGCCATCTCGCTGTGGCCGAAGGGCAGCGACACTTCGCTCGACTGCGACAGGAAGGCGCTGACCGCGCCCGAACCCGACCAGCCGAAGCCGCAGGCGAACACCGGCCGCACGTCGGGCATGAGCGTCGGCGGAACGTCTTCGCTCTCCGCCAGCGAAGCGATATGGGCGACGCGGTCGTGGATGAACTGGTAGTAGGCGCGTTGTGCGTCGTCGAGCGCGGCGTCGGCCAGCACCGCCCGCAGCGGCGCGAGGTCGGGGCCTTCCGGGCTCGCGAGCGAGGCGTACAGGTCGAGCGCGCGGCGCTTGCCCTGCAGCGCATGCTTGTGCTTTTCGAAGCGCGCCAGCGACCGCTTCCAGCTCGGGCGCACCTGCAGCTGCAGGCGGTCGATGCCGGCGAAGTGGCGCTCGGCGGCTTCGATGTCGCCGGCCGTAGCTCAGTTCGGCGCGGTAGAGGGCGCGTTCGGCGGCATCGACCTCGCCGGGCGGAATGGCGTCGAGCACCGCGATGGCCTCGTCGTGCCGGCGCAGGTGCGCCAGCAGGCGGGCGGCCAGAAGCACAGGTCGCCGGAGGGTTGGGCGCAGCCGCGGAACTCGCCGAGGAAGGATTCGCAGGCGTTGACCAGCGCGAACTTGCCGTCCTCGCTGACCGGAAAGCGCGCGAGCAGGGCCGCTGCCCTTTGCTCCATCGACGGGACCGCATCCGGCTTGAAGATCTTCTTGACGCCCCGAAGGACACCATCACGGAACGCACGCATCGACAGCCGGGGCGGTAGGGTAGGACGACAGGGGACTGGGGGCGGGGCGGCGGCAGGCGCGGCCCCAAAGCAAGGGCGTTATTAGAACCCAAGTGCGCAAAGCGTCCCGGCGGCCGGGACGCGCATCACCCGGTGATCTTGCTACGCGCGGCGGCGGCTGGCAAGCCGCGGGGCGCGTGAACGCTGGGCTGGCAACACATCAGCACGGGAAATCGGACAAATTACGCAGCCTCACGCCACGGCCGGGCCGGCCGGGCCGCGGCAAGCCCTCGGGTATCATCGCGGGCTCTCTCCATGGACTACCCGGCAACCTCTTCGTCGTCGCGGCCCCCAGCGGTGCCGGCAAGTCCAGCCTGGTGAAGGCGCTGCTGGAACTCGACTCCCACGTGCAGCCCTCGGTGTCGCACACCACCCGGCCCCCGCGCGGCCGGGAGAAGCACGGGCGCGAATACTTCTTCACCTCCACCGCCGAATTCGACTCGATGGTGCTGGGCGACGCGTTCGTCGAATGGGCGCACGTCCACGGCCACCGCTACGGCACCTCCAAGAAGGCGATCGAAGACCGCATCACGCACGGCGCAGACGTCATCCTCGAGATCGACTGGCAGGGTGCGCTGCAGATCAAGCGCATCTATCCCAACGCGGTGCTGATCTTCATCCTGCCCCCGAGTTGGGAAGAACTGCGCTCGCGGCTCGAGCGGCGCGGCGAAGACACGGCGGAAGTGATCGAGACGCGCCTGGTGAACGCCGCCAATGAACTGGCGCAGGCAAAGGAATTCGACTTCGTTATAATCAACGAGTTATTTGAGCGAGCGCTTTTCGACCTGAAGGCGATCGTTCATGCCCAGCGGCTCAAGTTCCTGTCGCAACGCCGCCTCCGCGCCGACACCTTCCGTGCGCTGGGCATACTCTAGACACCCCCGGAGAGTTCAATGGCCCGCATCACCGTCGAAGACTGCCTGCAGCAGATTCCCAACCGTTTCCAGCTGGTGCTGGCCGCGACCTACCGCGCCCGCATGCTGAGCCAGGGCCACGCGCCCAAGATCGAGAGCAAGAACAAGCCGGGCGTCACGGCCCTGCGCGAGATCGCCGAAGGCAAGATCGGGCTGGAGATGCTGAAGAAGGTGCCCGGTTGAGCGCAGCGTAAACCGTGCATCCCCGCGCAGGCGGGGATCGAGAAAGCACCGCATCGCGGTGCTTTTTTTTGGCCTGGCGCAGGGGAGCGTCGCGGCAGGCGGTGTGCGGTGCAGCCCGCCCGTGCGCGGCTTCGCCGGCAGAGCCCATTCCCATCGTCCGACGAATGATGAAATCCCGGGTCCCCCTCGGAACCGCCAGCGGAGCCCTATGATGGGGCCATGAGCGCGGTGCTCCACCCCACCTCGGGCAAGGGCCAACGGCCCAGCAGTCCGATCCTCCCCAGCCCGGCCGCGGCGAATGCCGCAGCGGCCAGCTTTGCCGCGCTGACGGCGCGGCTCGACTACCTGAACCCGGAGAGGTCGACCAGGTCCGCAAGGCCTACCGCTTCGCCGACGAGGCGCACCTGGCCAGATCCGCGCGAGCGGCGAGCCCTACATCACCCACCCGATCGCGGTCGCCGCCCAGTGCGCCGAATGGAAGCTCGACGTGCAGGCGCTGATGGCGGCGCTGCTGCACGACGCGATCGAGAGATTGCGGCGTCACCAAGCCCGAACTGATCGAGCGCTTCGGCGCGCCCGTGGCCGACCTGGTGGACGGGCTGACCAAGCTCGACAAGCTGCAGTTCAACACGCGCGAAGAGAACCAGGCGGAGTCGTTCCGCAAGATGCTGCTGGCGATGGCGCGCGACGTGCGCGTCATCCTGGTCAAGCTGGCCGACCGCACCCACAACATGCGCACGCTGGAAGACGTGCCGCGCGAGAAGTGGGGCCGCATCTCCTCCGAGACGCTCGACATCTACGCGCCCATCGCGCACCGGCTGGGCCTGAACCAGACCTACCGCGAACTGCAGGAGCTGGCGTTCCGCTACCTCCGGCCGTGGCGCTATGCGACGCTGAACAAGGCCGTGTCGAAGGCGCGCAGCCGGCGCCGCGACCTGATCCAGAAGGTGCAGCGCGACGTCGAGGCGGCGTTCGAGACCAACGCCATGAAGGTGCGCATCGCCGGCCGCGAGAAGACGCTGTTCTCCATCTACAAGAAGATGGACGAGAAGCACCTGAGCTTCGCGCAGGTCACGGACATCTACGGCTTCCGCATCATCGTGCCGACGGTGACCGACTGCTACACGGCGATGGGCCTGCTGCACCAGCTCTACAAGCCGGTGCCGGGCAAGTTCAAGGACCACATCGCCATCCCGAAGATCAACGGCTACCAGTCGCTGCACACGACGCTGGTGGGGCCGTCGGGCGTGAACGTCGAGTTCCAGCTCCGGACGGAGGCCATGCACCGGTCGCCGAGTCGGGCGTGGCGGCGCACTGGCTGTACAAGGCGAGCGTGCCGCAGGAAGAGAACACCGAGCGGCTCGGCACCAAGTGGCTGCAGTCGCTGCTGGACATCCAGAACGAGACGCGCGACGCCGCCGAGTTCTGGGACCACGTCAAGATCGACCTGTTCCCGGACGCCGTCTACGTCTTCACGCCCAAGAGCCAGATCCTGGCGCTGCCCCGCGGCGCCACGGTGGTCGACTTCGCGTATGCGATCCACAGCGACGTCGGCGACCACACGGTGGCCGCGCGCATCAACGGCGCGCAGGTGCCGCTGCGCTCGGAGCTGAAGAACGGCGACGTGGTCGAAGTCGTCACCGCGCCGGTGTCGACGCCCAACCCCGCGTGGCTGGGCTTCGTGCGCACCGGCCGCGCCCGTTCCAAGATCCGGCACCACCTGAAGACGCTGGCGCATGCCGAGTCGCAGCAGCTCGGCGAAAAGCTGCTGGCGCAGGCGCTGCGCGCCGAGGGCATGGAGAAGCTGCCGCCGGACGACGAGCGCTACCACGCGATCTGGGACAAGCTGCTGCGCTTCACCGGCAACAAGAGCCGCGCCGAACTGCTGACCGACGTCGGCCTCGGCCGCCGCATCGCCGGCATCGTCGCCAAGCGGCTGATGGTGCTGCTGGCCGAACTGGGCGAGCGCCCGAACGCCCTGCTCCTGAGCCGCGAACGCTTCACCGCGCATGAGAATGTTTCCCGGGGCGGGCTCACGCTCGACGGCAGCGAGAACGCCTCGGTGCAGTTCGCCAACTGCTGCCGCCCCGTGCCGGGCGATGTCATCGTCGGCTACCCGGGCCGCGGCGAAGGCCTGGTCGTGCACGCGGAAGACTGCGCGGTGGCGCGCCGCCTGCAGCACAAGGACGCCGAGCGCTTCATCGGCGTCGAATGGTCGGACGAGCCGGTGCGCGCCTTCGAAACCGGTGTGCTGGTCACGGTGGCCAACGGCAAGGGCGCGCTGGCGCGCATCGCGGCCGCGCTCGCGCACGCCGAAGCCGACATCACCCACGTCGACATGGACGACGAGCGCGCGCAGGACGCCACCGACCTGCGCTTCGTGGTGTCGGTGCGCGACAAGAGCCACCTCGAGTCGGTGCTGCGCAACCTCAAGCGCACGCCGTCGGTGATGAACGCCGTGCGCATCCGCCACGGCGGCTGACGCCGCCCTTCAGGCGTCGGGCGCCCGCCCCAGCCTTCGACCCACGCCAGCAGCTGCGCGCGCGTGGCTTCCTCGGTGCCGCGCAGTTGCTCGATCGCGCTGCCCATCTGCGGCGGAAGCGATCCTTGCAGGGCCTGCTCTTCCAGCCACTTTCCGAGCACCGCCAGCTGGTTCGCGCCGACGTTCGAGGCCGAGCCCTTCAGCGCGTGCGCGGCCTGCGCCATCGCCGCCACGTTGCCGTCGGCCTGCGCCTGCAGGATGACGCCGACGCGCTTCGGAAGGTCGTCGAGGAACAGCTGGACGACCTCGCGCGCGACTTCCATGCCGGGGTCGATGTCGCGGAACTCTTCCAGCCGGGCCACATCGAGCACGGCCACCGTCCGGCGCCGGAGTCGATACCCGCGGCGCGTCTTCGGTCCACAGGTCCAGCATGCGCGTGAGCTCGGCGATCTGCAGCGGCTTGGTGAGGTAACCCTGCATGCCGGCGGTGACGCAGCGCTCGCGGTCCTCGATGGAAGCGTCCGCGGTCAGCGCGATGATCGGCGGCCGCATCGCCGAAGCGCCGCACGATCGCCCGCGTGGCTTCGAGGCCGTCCATGCGCGGCATGTGCACGTCCATCAGCACGGCGGCGATCCGGCGCCCGCTCGCGATGGAGCCGGCCACCGCTTCGATCGCCTGCTCGCCGTCCTCCGCCGCGACGGCGTCGTAGCCGAGGCGCGCGAGGATGCCGCAGGCGACCTTCACGTTGACCTGGTTGTCGTCGGCCACCGGGATGGTCTTGTTCTTGCGCACGTCCGGCCGCAGCGCCGCGCGCGCGGCCGGTCCTTCGCCCGACAGGCTGCGCACCAGCGCCTCGTGCAGCTGGCTCTGGCGCGCGGGCTTGAGCAGCCGCACGTTGAAGAGGCTGTGGCCCCGGCTGCCGCCGGGCAGGAAGCCCGAACTCAGGAGGACGAGCGGCAGCTGCGCGCAGCCCGGCAACTCGCGAACCAGCCGCGCCAGCTCGACGCCGTCCATGCCCGGCATGTGCATGTCGGTGATCACCACGTCGGGATGGCCGCCCTGCTCCAGCACGTCGAGCGCCTTCGCACCGGATTCGGCGGACGCGACGCGCATGCCCCACTGCCGCAGCTGGCGCGTGAGCACGCGCACGTTGACCGCATGGTCGTCCACGACCAGCACCCGCTTGCCATGCAGCGCGGCCGGGTCGAGCGCGATTTCTTCCTCGGGCAGCTCCGCCAGCGGCACGCGCACGGTGAAAGAGAAGGTGGAGCCCTGCCCCGGTTCGCTGCGAACGGAGATCGTGCCGCCCATCAGCTCCACCAGCCGCTTGCAGATGGCGAGGCCCGGCCGTGCCGCCGTACTTGCGCGTCGTGGACGCGTCGACCTGCATGAAGGCCTCGAAGAGGCGCTGCTGGCGATCGAGCGGAATGCCGATCCCGGTGTCGTGCACGCTGAATTCGACGGTAGCGATGCCGCTTGCGTCGGGCGGCGCGGCCAGCCGGCCATGGACCGTGACCGCGCCGCGTTCGGTGAACTTGACGGCGTTGTTCACGAGGTTGATCAGCACCTGCCGCAGGCGCGTGACGTCGCCGAGGATCGCGAGCGGCGGACCGCCCGCCGAGGGCGCCGGCATGTCGATCACCAGCTCGATGCCCTTCTCGCGCGCCCGCGGCGCCGAGATGTCGCAGGCGCCTTCCACCATGCCGTGCACGCTGACCGGCTCGCTTTCCAGGTCGAACTTGCCCGACTCGATCTTCGAGAAGTCGAGGATGTCGTTGATGACCGCCAGCAGCTGGTCGCTGGACAGGCGGATGGTCTGCAGGAAGTCGCGCTGCTCGGCATCGAGCGCCGTTTCGGCGAGCAGCGCGCTCATGCCGACCACGCCGTTCAGCGGCGTGCGGATCTCGTGGCTCATGGTGGCGAGGAAGGCTGCCTTGGCGCGCACGGCTTCTTCCGCTTCTTCGCGCGCACGCACCAGTTCCGCCTCGCGCGAGAGCACTTCTTCCTCCGCGGCCCGGGCGCGGCGGCTTTCCGACTCGGCCTGCTCCTTTTCCGACCGCAGCTGCCGCGCGACACGGTTGAACGCGACCACCACCTGCGCCAGTTCGTCGTTGGTCTCCAGCGAAACGGCCGGGGTTTCGCCCGTGGCCAGCATCGCCTCGGAGGCTTGCCGCAGCCGCGTGACGGTGCGCATCACGCCGGCGTAGAACGCCACCAGCAGGTACAGCACCACCAGCAGCACGATGCTGACCACGGTGGCGACCACCACGACGCGCTGCTCCATGCGCGCGATGCGCACTTCGAGCAGGCCCTGCAGTTCCGCCGACTGGCGCTCGGACAACCGCAGGTTCACGGCCTGCGCCTTCGCCACCAGTTGCTCCGCCTGCTGCACGCGTTGCGGATTGGCGCCTTCGCCGCTGATGGACCGCATCGCCGCCACCGCCTCGCGCGCCGCCGCTTCGTAGGCCTGCACCGGCTCGCCCGTGGCGGATCTTCAGCTGGCCGCTGCGCTCGTTGGCGAAAGCGACCTCGGCGCCGTACAGCGTGCGCTGCAGGTTCGATTCGATGATGCCCGCCACGCGGATCAGGTCCGACTTGAGCAGTTCCCCGCGCGCCGAGCGCTCTCCCATCTGCATCAGCAGCAAGCGGGCTTCGAGCAGCAGGTCGGCGGCATCGGGGTGCTTGAGCAGCACCGCTTCCATCAGGTAGTAGGTGTCCGGTCCGGGTCGAGGATCAGGTTGGACTCGTTGCCCACGTGCGCCAGCAGCGCACCCACGTCCTCCTGCAGCTTGCGGTGCAGCTGGTCGGTGTTGACGGGCGGCGTCGCCAGCAGGCGGGTCCGCAGGAAGCCCGCGTTGTCCTTCACCACCGCCAGCTTGGGCGCCGACTGCAGCACTTCGCCGACGGCCGCCTGCGCGGCGTCGAGCTCCTTCAGCGCGGCCTGCAGTTGCTCGTCGGCGCGAACGACGTCCGGCCGCATGTCGGCTGCCGCACCGTCGGCGTGGCGCTCGGCCGCGAGCCGGCTGCGCGCGACCGCTTCCTGCACGTTGCGCAGCGGCCGCAGGAACCGCGCTCCCGCGATCTCCTTGTCGGCGAAGCGGATCGAGGCCTGGATTTCACTGAGGAGCAGGTAGACGGTCAACCCGAGCGGCAGGGCGAACAGCAGGAAGATCAGGAAGAACTTGCGCGGGTACGTCAGGCTGTCCATCAGCCGGCGCGCGGGACGCAGCAGGCTTTGGCCGAAGGAACGCAAGGGAGGAGGTGGCGTGGGTGTATTCATGCAGCGGCCGCGCAGCCGGAAGGTACTGCAACATGCCGTTACGGACGAGCAGCTTCCGTGCCAGTCGGCCGCTACTTCTTCACGCCGCGGAGGGGTAAGAGACCTCCAGCACTTCCACCTCCTGCACGCCGGCGGGCGTGACCAGCTTCACGGAGTCGCCCATCCGCGCCTTGAGCAGCGCCCGGGCGATCGGCGAGATCCAGCTCACCTGCCCCTGCGCGCTGTCGGCTTCGTCGATGCCGAGGATGGTGACGGTGCGCTCCTCCTCCCCGCCTCGTCGGCATAGGTCACCGTGGCGCCGAAGAACACCGGTCGCGGCCGTGGTGCACCGAAGGGTCGGTCACCTCAGCGATCGCGAGCCGCTTGGTCAGGAAGCGGATGCGGCGGTCGATCTCGCGCAGCCGCTTCTTGCCGTAGAGGTAGTCGCCGTTCTCCGAGCGGTCGCCATTGCTCGCGGCCCAGTGCACGACCTCGACGACCTTGGGGCGCTCGTCGTCGATCAGGTGCAGCAGTTCGGCGCGCAGCCGCGCGTAGCCCGCCGGGGTGATGTAGTTCTTGCCGCCCGCCGGCAACGGCGGCGCACCGACCGCTTCGTCGTCTTCCTCGGTGTCGCTCTCGCGCGTGAACGCCTTGCTCATGGCGCAAGCATAGCGAGCGCGGGCGCGCCAACAACGCCATCGCCGCCGTCCTACAGCGGAAAGGGAACGCAGCCTCAAGGCAGAGCCTCGGCCACACCGCACGATGCGTTCATTCCGGAGCCTCCATGTCCAGCGAACTCGCAGCCCCGCCCGTCATCAACCCGACCGCCGAAGAGGCGTACTGGCGCGAGGCGTACCGGAGCGAGCCTTACTACCGCGCCGACTGCACGTACGACGACTACAGCCCGGCCTACCGCGTGGGCTACACCGGGCCGGTGCGCCGGCAAGGCGAGTTCGCGCAGCTCGAAGGCGACCTGAAGGACGACTTCCAGCGCGTGCGCGGCCGCTCGCGCCTGCGCTGGGAAGAAGCGCGTGAAGCCGCCCGTGCGGCCTGGCAGCGCGTGACGGAGCGCGAGCGCCCGCACTGAGGCCTCCTTCGTTGTGGGGAGGCCCCGCACGAGGGGCCGCTCCTAGAATGCGGCTCCGAAAGCACCGGGCCCTCGCGGGCCGCCCGCGTGAACACGCACCACGACTCCGCCCTGATGACCGTCGAAGCGCTGGTGCCCCGCCGGCGCCGGCCACTGGTGGCCGTGCTGCCCTTCGCCGGCGGCCAGGACGACGACAGCTTGCGCATGCTCGGCACCGAAGCGGCCGACCTGCTGCGTGACCTGCTCGCCGCCACGCCCGACATCGGCTCCATCCTGATCAGCTCCGACTTCCTCTCGCGCGCGCCCGACCACGCCCCGGAGCTGATCTGCCGCCAGCTGCGCGTGGGCTACCTGATCTCCGGCACCTGCTACCGCTTCGGCAACGCCACTTCCGTCTACGTCGAGCTCGCCGACACGCGCAGCTGGCACGTAGTGTGGGCCGACTTCCTCAAGGGCAATGCGCGCGAGCTGCTCGACCCCGCCGGCAAGACCATGGCCGGCGTGCTCGAAGGCCTGCGCCACGCCCTGCGCCACCACCACCCGGCCTACTGACGGGTTCACCTGTTTGCGGGATGGCGCGGCGCGGCCCGCTGCCTAGGATGCCTGCAGGGGAGGACCACAAGATGTCCAGCTACTTCGTCGAAGAGCGTGCGTCCGATGGCGCGCACGCGGTGCATGACCGCAGCCGGTGCCCGCCCAGCTGTTTCGCGCCCGGGCACCGGCCGCAATACCGGGTGAATTCCTCGATGCCGCTCAGGCGGTGTGCGTCGCCCGCATGCGCTACCCGCACGTGCACGGCTGCCCCTGCTGCGGCGGCGACGAACCGCCGCAGCACTGGGTGGCGATGCCGCTCGCGGCCGCCCGGTTCCCGCGGGAACGCTGACAAGAAGCGGCGCGGCGGCCGCGAAGCGTCAACCCCGTCCTACGTCAGCCGTGGCGCGCCGGGCCATACTGGCTTCGGCATGACGCCCAATCCCGTCGACATCCTGCTGGTCCTCATCGTGCTGTTCGGCGCACGGGGCGGCTGGCGGCGTGGCTTCCTGTTCGCCGGGCCCGACCTGCTGGCGCTGGTGGTCAGCCTGGTCGCGGCCTTCGTCGGCTACCGCTACGCGGTCGACCTGCTCGAGCACATGTTCCCGCCGCTGGGCGTGTGGGTGGCGCCCCTCAGTTTCGTCGGCACCTTCCTGCTGGTGCACTTCATCCTGGCGCGCATGGCGCTCGCCCTCGTCCGCACGTTGCCGGACCGCGTGCATGCGAACGTGGTGAACCGCCTGCTGGGCATCGCGCCGGGCATCGTCAACGGCGCGATCCATGCCACCGTCGCGGCCGTGCTGCTGCTGATCCTGCCGCTGGGCGCGATGGTCGGCGGCTGGTCGCGCGACAGCGCGCTGGCCGGGCGTTTCTCGGCGCCCGCGGAATGGGTCGAGGTGCAGCTGGCGCCGATCTTCGACCCGGCGATCCAGCGCAGCCTGCACGCGCTGACGGTACCCGCCGAATCGCGCAACAGCGTCTCGCTGCCGGTGCGCGTCACCAACGCGGAGCCCGCGCCGGAGCTGGAAGCGCGCATGCTGGCGATGGTGAACGCCGAGCGCGCGAAGGCCGGGCTCAAGCCGCTGCGCGCCGACCCGGAACTGACGCAAGTGGCGCGCGCGCACAGCCGCGACATGTTCGAGCGCGCGTACTTCTCGCACGTCACGCCCGAAGGCAAGGAACTGTCGCATCGCCTGCGGCAGGCCAAGCTGGGCTACCCGGCCGCCGGCGAAAACCTCGCGCTGGCGCCGACCGTCACCGGCGCGCACCAGGGGCTTGATGAATTCCCCGGCCACCGCGCCAACATCCTCCGCCCGCAGTTCGGCCGCGCCGGCATCGCGGTGCTGGACGGCGGCATCCACGGCCTGATGGTCACCCAGAACTTCCGCAACTGAATGCAGGACACCGCAATCGCCACCATCGACGATCCCCGCGAGGCCGCGGAGGCCGCGGGCCTGGTCTACGTCAGCGACGAGGACCGCGGCATCCGCCGCGAGCGCGCAGGCGACGCGTTTGCCTTCTTCAAGCCGAACGGCGACGCGGTCGTCGACGAGGGCGTGCTGGAGCGCATCCGCAAGCTGGCCATCCCGCCGGCGTGGACCGACGTGTGGATCTGCCCGAAGGCCAACGGCCACCTGCAGGCCACCGGCCGCGACGTGAAGGGCCGCAAGCAGTACCGCTACCACCCGCAGTTCCGCGAGGTGCGCGAGAGCACGAAGTACGAGCACATGATGGAGTTCGCGCGCGCGCTGCCCGCGCTGCGCGCGAAGGTGGCGGAGCACATGGCGCTGCGCGGCCTGCCGCGCGAGAAGGTGCTGGCCACCGTGGTGCACCTGCTGGAGACCACGCTGATCCGCGTGGGCAACGACGACTACGCCAGGACGAACAAGAGCTACGGCCTGACCACGCTGCGCAACCCGCACGTCAAGGTCGAAGGCTCCGAGCTGCGCTTCCAGTTCAAGGGCAAGAGCGGCAAGACGTGGCGCCTGCAGGTCAAGGACAGGCGCATCGCCAAGGTCGTGCGGGCCTGCCAGGGACCTGCCGGGACAGCGCCTGTTCCAGTACCGCGACGAGGAAGGCGAGGTGCGCGAAGTGACCTCCGCGGACGTCAACGCGTACCTGAAGGAAATCACCGGCGCCGACATCACCGCCAAGGACTTCCGCACCGGGCCGGCACCGTGATGGCCGCGCTCGCGCTGCAGGAGTTCGAGCGCTTCGACACCCGTGCGGCGGCCAAGAAGAACCTGCGCGATGCGATCGAGAGCGTGTCGTCCCGCCTCGGCAACACGCCCACGATCTGCCGCAAGTGCTACATCCACCCGGAGGTGCTGACGGCGTATTCCGAAGGCGCGCTGCTGCTGGAGATCAAGCAGAAGGTGGAGAAGGAACTGCGGGAGGACCTGGCCGAGCTCAAGCCCGAAGAGGCGGCGGTGCTGGCCATGCTCGAAGGCCGCCTGAAGCGCACGCTGGAAGACGGGCTGAAGGAAAGCCCGGCCGCGGTGAAGAAGACGAAGACGAAGAAGGCCGTTGCCCGCAAGAAGGCCGCCGCCTGAGCGTCAGGTGTAGAACATCCCGGCCTGCGGCGGCGGCTCGAAGGGGCGCCACTGCCCTTCCGGCTGCGCGAGGCGATCGGCCACCGGTAGAAGGTCGCGGGATGGCAGATCATGCCGAGGTGGCTCGAAAGCACCTCGACGTTCTCGGACAGCGGGCCTTCGGGCTGCAGGCACAGGCTGCCGTCGGACAGGCCGTCGGTGCGGCTGAACACGGACGTGGAAGGGACGTCGGCCGGCGGCGGAACGTGCAGCGACTCGCCGTCCTGCGCGGTGGCGGCCTCGAACACCGGCCACACGTAATTGGCGCGCTGCGGCTTGGCGGCCGCGCTGGCCATCGTGACGACGCAGCGGACCATCGCCGGACAGCGCCGCGCCAGTTCGCGCGCGTACAGGCCGCCCATGCTGGCGCCGACCAGGCTGACCTTGCGCCCGGCGCGCGCATGGACGCGCTCCAGCAGCGGCAGCACGACGCGGTCGAGCGCGTCCCAGTGGCCCCAGTTCACGCCCCGGCGCCAGCCATGGGGCTCGAAACCGCGGGTGCGAAGGAAGGCGCGCAGCGGCGCCGTGTAGGCGTCGTCGGCGAACAGGCCCGGCAGCACGATGACCGGGTGGCCGTCGCCGCGCGGGGCTTGCGCCAGCCATGGCCGGGCGGCGAGCAGCGAGGAAACCTCGAAAGTGGCGCGCGCCGGCTCGGCCAGCAGCAGGGGCAGGGGCGGCGGTGCGGCGAAAACGGGCGGCATCCGCCCAGACTAGAAAGGACGAGGCGGCGTGCGTGTAGGCCGGCTCCAGCGGTCGCACAAAGAAAAACGCCCTAGAGGAAAACCTCTAAGGCGTTGATCTAGAACCGAAATTCTGGTGCGGCTGGCAGGATTCGAACCCACGACCCCTTGGTTCGTAGCCAAGTACTCTATCCAACTGAGCTACAGCCGCGAAGCCTCGGAGTATAGCAGCAGTTTTGCGAAGACCGTGGCCGGCGATGCGGCGCATTCCTACTTCGGCCCCGGCAGGACCGCTCCATAGTGGATGGATGCCGACCGAAGGACAACGATGAGCGCCATTCCCCCGCCCGAACCCAAGCCGCCGCTGGGTCCCGAACCGCAGCCGCCGAGCGGCCCCATGCCCCGGCCCGAACCGATGCAGGTGACGCCATGCTGAAGGCGCTGGCCATCAACTGCACGCTGAAGGCGTCGCCCGCGCCTTCCTCCACCGACAAGCTGCTGGCCGAAGTGGCGCAGGCGCTGGCGAAGCACGGCGTGCAGACCGAAACGGTGCGCGCCGCCGACCACGACATCAAGCCGGGCGTGACTTCCGACGAAGGCCCGGGCGATGCGTGGCCGCAGCTGCGCGCCAAGGTCGTGGCCGCCGACATCCTGGTGCTCGGCACGCCCATCTGGCTCGGCCAGCCGTCCAGCATCGTCAAGCGCGTGCTGGAGCGGCTCGATGCGTTCCCCGGGCGAGACGGACGACCGGGGCCACATGCCGTCCTTCGGCAAGGTGGCCGCCGTGGCGGTGGTGGGCAACGAGGACGGCGCACACCACGTCTGCGCCGAGCTGTTCCGGCGCTGAACGATGTCGGCTTCACGCTGCCGGCCAGCGCCTCGACCTACTGGGTGGGCGAGGCCATGCACAAGACCGACTATGCGGCGCTGAAGGAGACGCCGAAGGAAACGGCGCAGGCCACGCAGACGCTGGCGACGACGGTGGCGCACCTCGCCCGGGTGCTCAAGGCCGAGGGGTATCCGCCCTTGAAGGGGTGATTGTTCCGCACTGCGTTGTGGACTTCCCCATCCGGGTGACATACGTCGCACCGGCGGTCGGAGCTGCTTGCCCGCCCGGCGACGATCCGGATAATGCAAGAGCTCCGGCATTCCCGCCGGTGGGCCAACCCCGGAGAGTCGTTTGCCCAACACGTCGAACGCAGCGGACGGACTCCTGTATGTCCGCAACGGGAGCACCACCGCGCGCTGGAACTTTCCGGAGGCGGTCGGCGACAACTGGAATTCGGGCGAGGGCATCGGCGACGGCGTCGCCATCAAGTTCAGCTTCCTCGCCAGCGTGCCGTCCTATTACAGCGGCGTCGGGGGCTTCCAGAAATTCAGCAAGGCGCAGCAAGCCGCCACGGTGGACGTGCTCAAGTCCATCGAGGAGATTGCCGACGTCGACTTCTCCCGGTCTCCGGCGTGGGGCAGATCACCTTCGCCAACTCGTACCAGCAGCAGGGCCGGGGCGGCTTCGCCTATTCGCCGAATTATTCGTACATGTACTCCGGCAACCGGGTCACTTCGGTCACCGAGGACAAGTCCGCCGGCGACGTCTGGATCAACCGCAACGAAACCTGGGACGCCGACGACTGGAAGCCCGGCGGCGACGGCTACCTGACGCTGCTGCATGAAGTGGGGCATGCGTTGGGACTCAAGCATCCCTTCGAAGGCAACCACCGCGTCCTCACCTCGCTGGACAGCGAGCGCTACACGGTGATGAGCTACACGCAGGCGACCAAGACGACGCTGATCGAGGTGCAGGGCAACTCGGGCAGCTACACCGGCACCAGTCGTCGCTGCGTCCCAGCACGCTGATGCCGATGGACATCGATGCGCTGCAGTACCTCTACGGCGCGCCAACACGTCCACCCGCTCCGGCAACACCACCTACGCCTGGAGCACCAACGAGGAACTGCTGGAAACGATCTGGGACGGTGGCGGCACCGACACCATCGACTGCTCGAACCAGTGTTCTCCAACGTCATCAACCTCGAAGCCACGGCGTTCAGCTCGATCGGCCTGCGCCAGACCTCCGCCGAAATACGCGCCGGGCTCGACCTGCCCTCCTGGTTCACGAACGCCCTTCCCTCGAACACCTACGACGGCAGCAACAACCTCGCGATCGCCCGAGGCGTCGTGATCGAGAACGCGATCGGCGGCAGCGCGCGCGACATCATCAGCGGCAACGCGGCGGCGAACAGCCTGTCCGGCGGGCTGGGCAACGACACCCTGTCGGGGCTCGGCGGCGACGATGTCCTGAACGGCGGCAGCGGCGCCGACAGCATGACGGGCGGCAGCGGCAACGACACGTTCTACGTGGACAGCGCCAGCGACGTCGTCAAGGAAAGCAAGTCGGGTGGCAGCGACGTGGCGTGGAGCTACCTCACGAGCTACACGCTGGGCAGCTACGTGGAAGGCGGCCGCATCATGTCGGGCGGCACGGCCAGCCTGACCGGCAACAGCCTCGACAACGTGCTGTTCGCCGGCAGCGGCAACAACGTGCTGGCCGGCGGCAGCGGCACCGACACCGTGTCGTATGCCTACGCCAAGAAGGCCGTCACGGCCAGCCTGGCGACGACGGCGGCGCAGGCCACCGGCGGCTCCGGCTCCGACCAGTTCTCCAGCATCGAGAACCTCACCGGCTCCGGCTACGCCGACAAGCTCACCGGCAGCGCCGGCGCCAACCGGCTGGCGGGGGGCGAAGGCCGCGATACGCTCACCGGCGGCGCCGGCAAGGACATCTTCGATTTCGACCGGCTGGCGGACATGGGCACCTCCCGTTCCACCCGGACGTGATCACCGATTTCGTCCGCGGGCAGGACGACATCGACCTGTCCACCCTCGACGCGAAGAGCGGCACTTTCGCCAACGACGCCTTCAGCTTCATCGGCAGCAGCGGCTTTTCAGCGGCCGGCCAGCTTCGGTATGTCTGGAGCGCGGCCAAGGACTATGGCGTGCTGTACGGCAACACCGACACCGACAGCGCGGCCGAGTTCGCCATCCGGTCGCGCACGTGAGCAGCCTCGCGGCTTCCGACTTCATCGCCTGAGCGGGCGCGCACCTTTGCGCTTCCTGACGCTTAGGAAAAATGCTTAAGCAAACGCCGTAGATTCCGTGGCACGGAGGTGCCATGGACACGGAGAACCAGTGGATCGACGGATGGAGCGTCGCCGGCGACGACCGCATCGTCGGGACGGTGCACGGCCGCCCCGGGCAGGCCAGCGGCAGGACCATCATCACATCGCCCGTGGTGCAGGTGCGCTTCATGGGCGAGTGGAAGACGCCGGTGGCCTTCACCGAGTCGGGCAGCGCCTACTGGCTGCGCGACCCCGCCGCCCGTTACGGTCTCGACGCCGCCGAAGCCTTCGTCTGGCGCCTGTCCAGACGCAACGGCCGCCGCAGCCCGCGCCGCAGCGCGACTACGAACACACGATCATCCTGCAGCCGCTGGAAGGCCCGTCCAAGCGGTCCCGCGAACGGGTCTAGGCGGGAGTGGCGACCATGCGTTTCCTTTCGAGCGGCGGCGTGGCGCTCGACCGCGAGCGGATCGCCGGCCTCGAAGACCAGTTCGTGCTGGAACTGAAGGTCGCCAGCGACATCTTCGGCTGCAGCTCGACCGAATGGCGCATGTGGGCGGAAGAGGCTTTTGCCGGGTCGGCCCACATCAGCGAGTACCTTGCGGCCTGGAAAGCGGGGAAACGCGACGCCTGGAAGCGCTTGAACACCCTGGCGGAGCACCTGCGCGACGCCACCGGCGACGACCGGGGCGAGTGGGAATCGCGGCTCACGCGGCTGGAGATCGCGGCGCACACCGAGATCCACGCGGTGCAGCCCACGTCGCGGGCCGGCATGCAGCCCCGGCCGGACGACCAGAGCCAGCCGGTTGGTAGGCCGTGCTGGACTTGAACCAGCGACCAAGGGATTATGAGTCCCCTGCTCTAACCAACTGAGCTAACGGCCCGCCAGCCCGCGATTGTAGGTGCGCACCTCTTCCGCTGCCGTGTCACCCCCGCCGCCTGCCCAACCGCTATACATTGCAGCGACTGTCCGGCTGGGGCTGGACCGACGAGGCTGAATGCGCATCAACTTCCGCTCCCGCAAGACCTGGGTGATCGCCGGCATGGCCGCACTGGCCACGCTGGTCGGCGTGCTGCTCTACATGAATTTGGTTGCGGGCGAGAAGCGCATCCAGCACCAGCTGCCGCGGCTGTACGAGACCAACGACGCCGAATTCCGCCGCTCGCTGAGTTCGCTGCTGGGGCCGCCGCTGGTCGAAGGCAACCACGTCGACACGCTGGTCAACGGCGACCAGATCTTTCCGGCCATGCTGGCGGCGATCAAGTCGGCGCGCAGCTCGATCACCTTCGAGACCTACATCTACTGGTCGGGCGAGATCGGCCGCCAGTTCGTGGAGGCGCTGACCGAGCGGGCGAAGGCGGGGGTCAAGGTCCATGTGCTGCTGGACTGGGTTGGCAGCATCAAGATGGACACCGCGCTGCTGGAGCAGATGCGCGCGGCCGGCATCGAGGTCGAGCGCTTCCACGAGCCCCGCTGGAACAACTGGGCCCAGATGAACAACCGCACGCACCGCAAGCTGCTGGTGGTAGACGGTGCGCTGGGCTTCACGGGCGGCGTCGGCATTGCCGACCAGTGGCTCGGCGACGCGCGCAACCCGGACGAATGGCGCGACACGCATTTCCGCGTGGCGGGGCCGGTCGTGGCGCAGATGCAATCGGTGTTCCCGGACAACTGGATGCGCGCCACCGGCAAGGTGCTGCATGGCGAAGCCTACTTTCCGTGGCTCAAGCCGGCCGGCAACTACGCGGCGCAGATGTTCAGCAGTTCGCCCAGCGGCGGCAGCGAGAGCATGCAGCTGATGTACCTGCTGGCCATCACGGCCGCGCGCAAGACGATCGACTTGTCGAACTCGTACTTCGTGCCGGACGAGATGACGATCCAGACGCTCATGGACGCGGCCAAGCGGGGCGTGAAGGTGCGCGTGATCACGCCCAGCGGCCACATCGATTCGGAGACCGTGCGCAAGGCCTCGCGCGGAAGCTGGGGCCCGATGCTGAAGGCCGGCATCCAAATCGCCGAATACGCGCCGACCATGTACCACGTGAAGGGCCCGGTGGTGGACGGCGTGTTCTCCTCCGTCGGCTCGACCAACTTCGACAACCGCTCGTTCCGGCTGAACGACGAGGCCAACCTCAACGTGCTGAACGCCGATTTCGGGCGGGTGCAGGCGCAGGTGTTCGAGCGCGACTGGGCCAAGGCCGGGAAGATCACGCTGGCGCAGTGGGAAGACCGGCCGATGGTGGAACGGCTGTGGGAACGGCTGGCGCGCCTGCTCCATGCGCAACTCTGAGGTGGTTGCTGGATCCCCGCCTGCGCGGGGATGACGTCGCTGTGCCGCCCGTCGCGCGGCCGCGACGTCACTTGTGGCTGAGCGCGTTCGTCACCAGCTTCGACGTGATGTCCACGATCTGGATCATCCGGTCGTAGGCCATGCGGGTCGGCCCGATCACGCCCAGCGTGCCGACCACCGCCGTCGACTTCGTAGGGCGCGCTCACCACCGACAGTTCCTCGAACGGCACGATGTGGCTTTCGCCGCCGATGAAGATGCGCACGCCATCGGCCTGGCTGGACACATCGAGCAGGCGCATCAACTGTGTCTTCTGCTCGAACAGCTCGAAGGCGCGCCGCAGGTGCCCCATGTCGCTGGAGAAATCGCTCACGGCCAGCAGGTTGCGCTCACCGGAGATCACCATCTCCTCCTGGTCACTCGTCATGGCGTCGGAGCTCGCCTCCACCGCCGTCTGCATCAGCACCACGATTTCGCTGCGCAGCTCGTCGACCTCGCCCTTCAGCCGCTCGCGCACCTGCTCGATGGTGAGCCCCGCGTAGTTGGCGTTGAGGAAGTTGGCGGCTTCGGCCAGCTGCGACTGCGTGTAGTCGGCCGCGGTGTGCACCACGCGGTTCTGCACGTCGCCCTCGGGGCTGACGATGATCACCAGGAAGCGGCGTTCGGACAGCCGCAGGAATTCGATGTGGCGGAACACCGAGCTGCGCTTGGGCGCCACCACCACGCCGACGAACTGCGACAGGTTCGACAGCATCTGCGCGGCGTTGGCGATCACCTTCTGCGGCTGGTCGGCCGGCAGCGACGGCGTGGCGAAGTCGGTGCGGTTCGCCGTCAGCATGGTGTCGACGAACAGGCGGTAGCCGCGCGCCGTCGGGATGCGTCCGGCAGAGGTATGCGGGCTGGCCACCAGCCCCAGTTCCTCCAGTCCGACATCACGTTGCGGATGGTGGCGGGGGACAGGTCGAGCCCGGAGGCGCGCGACAAAGTGCGCGAGCCCACCGGCTGCCCTTCGGCGATGTAGCGCTCGATCAGGGCTTTCAGCAACAGCTTGGCGCGGTCGTCGAGCTTCATGGAGGATGGACTGCCGATTTTAATGATGTAATTTGCCGATGAAATCCATCTTCGGGCAGGTCGCTCTGATCGGCAAGTACCACGCGGCACTTGCCCCGGCGATGGCGGCCTCGACCCGCACCACCCTCGAGGAAATTGCCGAATTCCTCGCATCCCGGGCTGCCGGGTGGTGGTGGAAAGCGACACTGCCGCGAATGCGGCCCTCTCGGGCTACCCGACCTCGGACGTGGGCGCCATCGGCGCCCAGTGCGACCTGGGCCTGGTGGTCGGAGGCGACGGTACCATGCTCGGCATCGGCCGCCAGCTGGCGCGCCACGGCGTGCCCCTGATCGGCATCAACCAGGGCCGGCTGGGCTTCATCACCGACATCCCCCTCGACCAGTACCGCAACGTGCTGCCGCCCATGCTGGCCGGCGAATACGTGGAAGACGAGCGCACCCTGATGCAGGCCTGCGTGATGCGCGACGGCCAATGTGTGTTCGAGGCACATGCGATGAACGACGTGGTGGTCAACCGCGGCGCCACGTCGGGCATGGTCGAACTGCGGGTCGAGGTCGACGGCCACTTCGTCGCCAACCAGCGCGCCGACGGTTTGATCGTCGCCACGCCGACGGGTTCCACCGCCTACGCCTTGTCCGCGGGTGGGCCGATGCTGCACCCGTCCAATCCCGGCTGGGTGCTGGTCCCGATCGCGCCGCACACGCTGTCCAACCGCCCGCTGGTGCTGCCCGACGCGGTGGAGATCGCCATCGAGCTGGTGTCGGGCCGCGACGCCAGCGCCAATTTCGACATGCAGTCGCTGGCGTCCCTCGTGCACGGCGACCGCATCCTGGTGCGCCGTTCACAGCACAAGGTGCGCTTCCTGCACCCGAAGGGCTGGACCTACTTCGATACGCTGCGCAGGAAGCTGCACTGGAACGAGGGCTGACCGATGAGCCTCAAACGCATGGCGCTGCGCGATTTCGTGATCGTGCGCGAACTCGAACTCGATCTGTCCGACGGCTTCACGGTGCTCACCGGCGAAACCGGCGCCGGCAAGTCGATCCCGGTCGACGCGCTGCAGCTCGCGCTGGGCTCGCGCGCCGAAGCGAGCGTGGTGCGCGAAGGCGCCGCCCGCGCCGAGATCAGCGCCGAATTCGACCTGCCGCCTTCCCTGCTGCCCTGGCTGCAGGAGGCCGGCTTCGACGCCCATGAAGGCCTGCTGCTTCGCCGCAGCATCGACAGCCGGGGCAAGAGCCGCGCCGGATCAACGGCAGCGCCGCCACCGCCACGCAGCTGCGCGAGGTGGGCGAGCAGCTCGTCGACATCCACGGCCAGCATGCCTGGCAGAGCCTGACGCGCCCGGCCGCGGTGCGGGCGCTGCTCGATGGCTACGCCGGGCTCGACACGGGCAAGCTGCAGCAGCTGTGGCAGCGCTGGCGTGCCGCGCAGAAGGCGCTGGCCGACGCCCGCACCGCGCAGGATTCGCTGCAGCGCGAACGCGAGCGGCTCGCCCGGCAGATCGGCGAGGTCGACAAGCTGGCGCCCGGCGCCGACGAGTGGGAAGAACTCAACGCGAGCCACACGCGGCTGTCGCATGCGCAGGCGCTGCTCGACGCCGCGCAAGGCGCGCAGGCGCTGCTCGACGGCGAGGAAGGCGGTGCGCGCCGGGGCTTGTCGCAGGCGCTCGACATGCTGCGCGCGCAGCAGCACCGGAGCCGCAGTTCGCCGAGGTGGGCGAAGTGCTGGCCTCCAGTCTCGCCCAACTCGAAGACGCCGCGCACTCCCTGCACGGTTACCTGCGCAAGACCGACCTCGACCCGCAGCGCCTGGCCGAACTCGACGAGCGCATGGGGTCCTGGCTGTCGCTGGCGCGCCGCTACAAGCGCACGCCGGCCGAACTGCCGTCGCTGCTGGCGGGCTGGAAGGACGAACTGGCCCGCCTCGACGCCGCCGCCGACCTCGCTGCGCTGGAAGCCGCCGAGAAGAAGGAAGCCGACGCGTTCCCCGGCCGAGGCCCGCGCATTGTCGAAGGCGCGCGCCAAGGCGGCGCCGCAGTTGTCCAAGGCCGTGACGCAGGCGATGCAAGGCCTGGGCATGCAGGGCGGCCGCTTCGAAGTCGCGCTCGACAAGCAGGACAGCCCCAGCGCCTTCGGGCTCGAGGAAGCGAGCTTCCCGGTCGCCGGCCACGCTGGCAGCACGCCGCGTCCGGTGGGCAAGGTCGCCTCGGGCGGCGAGCTGTCGCGCATCGCGCTGGCCATCGCCGTCACCACCAGCCGCATCGGCGAAGCACAGACGCTGATCTTCGACGAGGTCGATTCGGGCGTCGGCGGGGCCGTGGCCGAAACGGTCGGCCGCCTGATGAAGCAGCTGGGACGCGACCGCCGTGTGATGGCCGTGACGCACCTGCCGCAGGTGGCGGCGTGCGCCGACCACCACCGGTGGTGGCCAAGCAGGCGCAGGCCGGCGGCGTCGCCAGCAGCGTCAGCGCGGTCGAAGGCGAGAAGCGCGTCGCCGAAGTCGCGCGCATGCTGGGCGGCGAGCGCCTGTCCGGCACGACGCTGGCGCATGCCAAGGAAATGCTGGGCGACGCGGCGGCGGCCGCGCGGAGCTGACGCCTTGTCCCCGAACTCGTCCTCATCACCGGCATGTCCGGCTCCGGGAAGTCGATCGCGCTGCGGGCGCTGGAAGACTCCGGCTACTTCTGCGTCGACAACCTGCCGCCCGAACTGCTGCTGTCGTTCGTGGCGCTGGAGCGCAAGCACGCGGGCCGCCGCGTCGCCATCGCGATGGACGTGCGCAGCGCCGAAGCCTTGCCGCAGGTGCCCGGGCAGCTGAAGGAACTGCGCCAGCGCGGCGTGGCCGTGCGGCCGCTGTTCCTCGATGCAACCACCGAAACGCTGGTGCGCCGCTTCTCCGAAACGCGGCGGCGGCATCCGCTCTCCGCCGCCGACAACAGCGCCGACCAGCACCGCGCGCTGGTCGAAGCCATCGAACTCGAGCGCGAGCTGCTCGCCGACCTGCGCGAGCACGCGCACGTGATCGACAGCAGCGTGCTGCGCGCCGCGCAACTGCAGGCGTACGTGAAGTCGCTGCTGTCGACGCCGCACGCGCAGCTCACGCTCGTGTTCCAGTCGTTCGCCTTCAAGCGCGGCATCCCGGTCGACGCCGACTACATCTTCGACGTGCGAATGCTGCCGAACCCGCACTACGTCGCGGAACTGCGCGACCTGACCGGGCAGGACGAACCGGTGATCGCGTACCTGCGCGAGCATTCGGAGGTCGACGAGATGTTCCAGCACATCGCCGGCTTCCTCGACCACTGGCTGGAGCCGCTGGCGCGCAACCACCGCAGCTACGTCACGGTGGCGATCGGCTGCACCGGCGGGCAGCACCGGTCGGTGTACCCGGTGGAACAGCTGGCGGAAGAGTTCGGCGAGCGCTGGACGACGCTCAAGCGGCACCGCGAACTCGGGAAGTTCTAGGCGCTTTCCAGCAGCTTGCGCACCGGCGCCGGCAAACCGAGCTGCGGCCACTGGCCGGGGCCGAACCAGCCGCCCTCGATGCCGTCCCATGCAGCAGGCAGCTCCGCCTGCACGGGGTGCAGGTGCAGGTCCTTGTGCGTGAGCACGTGCACGAAAGCCGGCGCGTCGCGCAGGTTCTCGCGGGCCGGCGGCGGCAGCGCATCGGCCAGCGCATTGCGGCTGCCGAACACCGGCAGGCAATAGAGCCCGCCCCACACGCCGGCGCTCGGCCGCTTCTGCAGCCACACCGACCCATCACCCGCCTGCGCGTGCAGCAGCCACAGCGACTCGGCGCTGCGCTTGAGCTTGCGGGTCTTGACCGGGTAGGCTTCGGGAGTCCCCCGGCGCGCCGCGGCGCAAACCGGCTCCACCGGGCAGAGCAGGCAACTCGGGTTGCGCGGCAGGCAGACGGTGGCGCCGATGTCCATGATGCCCTGCGTGTAGCGCGGCATCGATTCGTGGAGCGTGCGCGTCGGCAGCAGCTCGCGCGCCATGTCCCACAACCTGCGCTCGTTGCCGGCGGAAGAGAGGTCCTCCCCGTACGCCAGCACGCGCGTGAGCACGCGCTTGACGTTGCCGTCGAGGATGGCGGCACGCTCGCCGAAACAGAACGAAGAGATCGCCGCCGCCGTCGAAGGGCCGATGCCGGGCAAGTCCTGCAACGCGATCGCGGTGCGCGGAAAGGCGCCGCCGTGCCGCGCCATCACCGCCTGCGCGCACAGGTGCAGGTTGCGCGCGCGGCTGTAGTAGCCGAGGCCGCTCCAAAGCCCCAGCACGTCGTCGAGCGGCGCCGCGGCCAGTGCGGCGACATCGGGAAACCGGTCGAGGAAGCGCTGGTAGTAGCCGAGCACGGCCGCCACCTGCGTCTGCTGCAGCATGATTTCGGAGAGCCACACGCGGTACGGGTCGCGGGTGTTCTGCCGGGCAGCGCATTGCGGCCGTGGCTTTGCTGCCGGCGGTCACGCGGCCGGCGGCGAAGCCCGCCGGAAGCTGGGTCATGCCGTCTTGAGCTGCTGCTGGACGGCCGGCGGGCGCGCCGCGGCCGGGGTGTCGGTCAGGTGCGCCGTGAGTTCGCCGAGCTTGGCGTCGAGCATGTCGAGCGCCGACTCCTGCGTCTCGATTTCGGAGATTCGGTCATCGAGGCCGCTGGCGGCCTGCTGGATGCGCTCGATGGCTTCGAGGCGGCGGCCGAAGTTGCGGCGCCGCTCGCGCAGCTGCGCGTCGAGTTGCGCCGCGGCCGACTTGTTCCAGAGTTCCACTTCCCCCAGCGCCGACTCGTAGATCACGCGCAGGCGGGTGGCCAGCGCGCGTACCAGGCGGTCGGCGAATTCGGGTTGCGCCAGCCGCAGCGCGTTGCTCACGCCCGGTACTGGTTGTGGCTGCGCTCCACCAGGTCGAGGTCGCGTTCGTAGCGGGCGAGGTCGGGTTCGCGCGGCGCCTGCAGCGAGAAGCCGTATTCGGCGTTGAGCTGGCGGAAGGTGCCGGTCAGCATCGACTGGATCTCGCCGCTGGTCTTGCCGGCGCGGCGCAGGCCTTCGCGCAGGCGGTCGAACGTGAGCGAGTAGGCGCGCCGCACGCCGAGCTTGATGCCGGGGTGCGCAGCGCCGACGTCAGTTCGCCCATTTCCGTCTTGAGCGTTGCGGTGCCGAGCAGGTGGAACACGTCGCGCAGCAGCTTGAGGTGCACCGAGCGCACGGCGTGGATCTTGGCGCCGCTGGCGTCGAAATCGGCCTGCTCCTGCTCGATGCGCGCGCGCATGTGCTTGATGACGGAACTGTTCTTGCCGCGCAGGCCCTTGAGTTCGACCATCTGCTCGGCGAGGTCGCGGCGGCGGATGCCCAGCACGCGCGTGGCCTCGACCCGCAGTTCGCCGACGTTGCTGGCGACGGCGGAGCGCAGGATCTTCTGGCGCTGGCCCATGACGCCTTGCGCCGGGGCTTGTTCCAGCACCGGCAACCGGCTTGCCTTGAGCAGTTCGGCGTCGTTGTTGACCTTGGCGACCGTGCCCCTTCTGGCCTGACACCGGGATCACCTGGTCGTGGTGCAGCCCGAGGATTTCGGCGGTGGTGGCGCGCTGGCGATCGATCTGGGCCTGCACCTGCGCGGGCGTGCTCAGCGAGTCCCACATGGTGTCGATCTTGTTCAGCACCACCAGCCGCGCGTCGGCATCGGAGTCTTCGGCGATCAGGTGTTCGCGCCAGATCGCGAGGTCGGACTTGGTCACGCCGGTGTCGGCGGCCGGATGAAGACGACCGCGTGCGCCTGCGGGATCAGGTTGACCGTCAGCTCGGGTTCGGCGCCGATGGCGTTCAGCCCCGGCGTGTCGAGGATGACAAGGCCCTGCTTGAGCAGCGGGTGCGCGATGTTGATCAGCGCATGCCGCCACTTGGGCACTTCGACCGTGCCGTCGGCCGACAGCATCGGGTTGTCTTCGGGCGCGTCGTCGTGCCAGAAGCCGAGCGCGCGCGCCTCGTCGATGGTGACGCGGCGGATTTCGGAGACCTTCTCGAACGCCTGCGCGAGCTGCGCGGGATCGTTGACGTCGAGGTCGATGCGCATCCACTTCTCGGGGACGGCGCGCCATTCCATCAGCGGCTGCGGCTGCAGGCGGGTTTCGATCGGCAGCAGGCGCAGGCACGGCGGCACTTCGGCGTCGTAGCCCAGTTCCGTCGGGCACATCGTGGTGCGCCCGGCCGACGCCGGCATGATGCGGCGCTTGTAGCCGGCGAAGAAGATCGCGTTGATCAGTTCCGACTTGCCGCGCGAGAACTCGGCGACGAAGGCCACCATGACCTTGTCGGAGCGCATCTGGCCTTCGAGGCGGCGCAGGCGCTCCTCGACGGCGCTATCGAGCAGGTCGTGGTCCTTCAACCATTCCGACAGCAGTTTGAGGCGCAGCGCAAACTCGCGGCGCCACGCGCCGTGCTGGTCGAACTGTTCGTTGAAAGATGTAGCCACGGTCCGTTTGACTATAGCATTCGGCCTCTTTTGCCTCCTAGGGTTTCTGGCAATGCGGGCAGAAATACGTCGCGCGTTGGCCCTGCCGGATCATCCGGATTGGCGTTGCGCAAACGCGGCACGGCTCGCCGGCGCGGTCGTACACCATCGCCTCCAGCTGGAAGTAGCCGCTCTCGCCATGCGCGTTCGAAAAATCGCGCAACGTGCTGCCCCCTTTGTCCACCGCGCGCGCCAGAACTTCGCGCACGGACGCGTGCAGCCGGGCAGCCCGCGGCTTGGAGATGCGCGCCGCCGGCACCGTCGGCCGGATGCCGGCGAGGAACAAGGCCTCCGATGCATAGATGTTGCCCACGCCGACCACGACGTCGCCGGCGAGCAGCACCTGCTTGATCGGCGCCTTGCGGCGCTTCAATGCGGCATGGAAAGCGGCCGCGTCGAAGTCGTCGCCCAGCGGCTCCACGCCCAGGCCGCCGAGCAGCTTGACGGCTTCCGGCGAGCTTTCGCTGGGTGCGTAGACCACCGCCCCGAAGCGCCGCGGATCGTTCAGGCGCAGCACGCCGCGCGTGGTGAGCAGGTCGAAGTGGTCGTGCAGCGCCGCCTCGGGCATGGCCGCGTCGAAGCGCAGGCTCCCGGACATGCCCGGTGCAGCAGCAGCACGCCTTCGTCGAGGTCGACCAGCAGGTACTTGCCGCGCCGGCGCACGCCCACCACGGTGCGCCCGACCAGCGCCTGCGGATCGGCCCCCAGCGGCCAGCGCAGCGGCTTGCCCATGCGAACGCCCTGCACGCGCGCGCCGGCGATGCGCTCGGCAAAGCTGCGGCGGGTGACTTCGACTTCGGGGAGTTCGGGCATCGGGGGAAAAGCCTTGAGTTTATGATGGGTCGATGATGCGATTGAACCCCGTGGCGGCCGCCCCGGCGCTGCTTCTCTGGTGCGCTTCGGGCGCGCCGGCCCCGGCGCAAGGCACCGAACCGGCACCGGCCGCACCGGTCGCCAGCGCCCTCGACGCGGAGCTGTTCTACCAGTTGCTGCTCGGCGAACTGAACGTGCGCGGCGACGAGCCGGCCGCCGGCTTCGCGTTGGTGCTCGACGCCGCCCGCAAGACCAACGACCCCGACCTGTACCAGCGCGCCGTGGAACTCGCCTTCCGTGCGCGGTCGGGCGAGTCGGCGCTGCAGGCGGCACGGGCCTGGAAGCAGGCGCATCCGCAATCGCGCGACGCCAACCGCTTCGTGCTGCAGATCCTGGTGGCGCTGAACCGCGTGCCCGAAAGCAGCGACGCCCTGCGCCAGGACATCGCGCTCGCCCCTCCGCAGGAGCGCGGCTCCGCCATCGCGCTGGTGCCGCGCACCTATGCCCGCGTGGCCGACAAGAAGCAGGCGGCCACCGTCGTCGAGCAGGCCCCGGCCGACTACCTGAAGGATCCGGCCACCGCGCCCGTCGCCTGGACGTCGGTGGGCCGGCTGCGGCTGAACGCCGGCGACCCGGCGGGTGCGCTCGAAGCTGCGCGCCGCGGCCGGGCGGTGAACGCCCGCGCGGAAGGCCCCGCATTGCTGGCGCTCGAACTGATGGAGCCGAAGCAGCCGCAGGCGGAGGTGCTGCTCAAGCGCTACCTCGAAGGACAGCCGCTGCCCGAAATCCGCATGGGCTACGCGCGCGCCTTGCTCGATGCGCAGCGCTACCCGGAAGCGCTCGCGCAGTTGCGCATCGTCACCACCGAACGGCCCGAGCTCGCCGAAGCCTGGCTGGTACAGGGGTCGCTGCTGGCGCAGGACAACCAGCTCCCGGCCGCGGACACGGCGCTGCGCCGCTACGTGGAACTGGCGCAGAACCAGCCGGCCGGCGAGGAGCGCAACCGCGGGCTGGCGCAGGCCTACCTGAACCTCGCGCAGGTGGCCGAGAAGCGCGGCGACCTCACCGCCGCCGGCGCCTGGCTGGACCGCATCGAAAATTCGCAGGACCTGATGGCCGCGCAGAACCGCCGCGCCTCCATCCTGGCGCGGCAGGGCCGGCTCGACGAAGCGCGCAAGCTGATCCGCTCCGTGCCCGAGCGCACGCCCGCCGACGCGCGCATGAAGCTGATGGCCGAAATCAGCCTGTTGCGCGAGTTCAAGCAGTACCGGCCCGCGTACGACCTGCTGGCGCAGGCGGCCGCCAAGGACACCAGCGACACCGACCTGCTCTACGACCAGGCCATGATGGCCGAGAAGCTGGAGAACTTCGCCGAGATGGAAAGGCTGCTGCGCCGCCTGATCGCGGCCAAGCCCGACTACCACCACGCGTACAACGCGCTCGGCTACTCGCTGGCCGAGCGCGGCCAGCGGCTGCCCGAAGCCGCAGTTGATCCAGAAGGCGCTCGAACTGGCGCCCGGCGACCCTTTCATCACCGACAGCCTGGGTTGGGTCGAGTTCCGCATGGGCAACAAGGCCGAGGCCCTGCGCATCCTGCAGGGCGCGTACAAGGAGCGCCCCGATCCCGAGATCGCGGCCCACCTCGGTGAAGTGCTCTGGAGCATGGGCCGTGGAGCAGGCGCGCAGCATCTGGCGTGAAGGCCTGCTGCAGAACGCCGAGAACGAAACGCTGGCCGAAACCCTGAAGCGCCTCAAGGTGAAGCCGTGATGCTGCAACGAAGGTCCGCCGTGGGGCGGCTGCTGGGCGCCTGCGTGCTGCTCGCCGCGCTGGCCGGCTGCGCCACGCCGCAGCGCGGCCCGGTCGAGCCGGGCGTGCAGGTGTTCACGGGGCGGCTGGCGCTGTCGGTCCAGCCAACCCGCCGCAGGCTTTTTCCGCCGGCTTCGAACTGAAGGGCGCGCCGGCCACGGGCGAGCTCACCCTGTTCACGCCGCTGGGCGGCACGCTGGCCGTGCTGGCGTGGACGCCGGGATCTGCCACGCTCAAGACGAACGACGGCATGCGCCAGTTCCCTTCGCTCGAGGCGCTCGCCAGCGAAGTGACGGGCGCCGAGCTGCCGGTGGCGGCGCTGTTCGACTGGCTCTCCGGCCAGGCCACGCCGGTCGCCGGCTGGCAGGCCGACGTGAGCCAAGTCGCCAGCGGCCGCCTGCGCGCCCAGCGCAGCACGCCCGAACCGGCAGCCGACCTGCGCATCGCCTTCGACAAGTAGGCGGGCCCCTTCCATGCACGCCCTGTACGACGTGCCGGCGCCGGCCAAGCTCAACCTCTTCCTGCACATCACCGGCCGCCGCGACGACGGCTACCACCTGCTGCAGTCGGCCTTCATGCTGGTGGACTGGCACGACACGCTGCACTTCGAAGCGAGGCCCGGCGGTCGACTGAGCCGGGAAGACCTCGGCCCGGCGCTGCCCGCCGACGACCTCGTGCTGCGTGCCGCCCGCGCCCTGCAGCAGGCCACAGGCTGCACGGCCGGCGCCCACATCCAGTCGACAAGCGCATCCCGGCCGAAGCCGGCATGGGCGGCGGCTCGTCCGATGCGGCAAGCTGCCTGCTGGCGCTGAACCGTCTCTGGAATGTGCGGCTGCCCTTGGCCGACCTCGGAACGCATCGGCCTGGCGCTCGGCGCCGACGTGCCCTTCTTTTTGCGCGGACGCAACGCATGGGTCGAGGGCATAGGAGAACGAATCACTGCAATCGACGTGCCCCGGGCGCGTTTTGCGGTGGTCAAGCCGGCCCGCGGACTGGCCACGGCCGACATCTTCCGAAGCCCCGCGCTGAAACGGGACAGCGACGGTGCTACAATCGCAGGCTTTGCTGCAGACCCCCAGGGTTTCGGTCACAACGACACGGAACCAGTGGCCCGCCAGCTCTGCCCCGATGTGGGCGAGGCGCTGGATTGGCTGGGTTCGCAAGGCTTGCAGGCCCGCATGACGGGCTCGGGCAGCGCGGTCTTCGCGCTGCTGCCGCCGGGGAAATCCCCGGCGCAGGCCCCGGCGGACTGGCAGGTCCGGGAATGCGGCAATATGGAGGTTCATCCCCCGGTGGGATGGGCAGCCAGCGACGATTCGGTTGGCGGCTGATTTCAGCCGTCGACCCGTGTAGGGGAGTCGCCAAGTTGGTCAAGGCACCGGATTTTGATTCCGGCATGCGAGGGTTCGAGTCCTTCCTCCCCTGCCAAAACCGTTGATGTTGCGGCACAGTCCGGCGAATGCGCCGCTGGCCGCGGCTCCACCAAGCTGAAACACTCGCTGGTTCCTTCATGCAGGCAGCTCCCACTCCCGATTTCATGGTTTTCACCGGCAATGCCAACCCGGCATTGGCGGAAGAGATCGCCGGCCACCTGGGCATCTCGCTCGGCGCGGCCTCGGTGAGCCGCTTCTCCGACGGCGAAGTCACGGTGGAGATCAACACCAACGTGCGCGCCCGCGACGTGTTCGTGGTGCAGTCCACCTGCGCCCCGACCAACGAGAACCTGATGGAACTGCTGATCATGGTCGACGCGCTCAAGCGCGCCTCGGCCGAGCGGATCAGCGCCGTGATTCCGTACTTCGGCTATGCCCGCCAGGGACCGCCGCCCGCGCTCCGCCCGCGTGCCGATCTCGGCCAAGGTGGTCGCCAACCTGCTGGAAACCGTGGGCGTGGCACGCGTGCTCACCATGGACCTGCACGCCGACCAGATCCGGGGCTTCTTCGACATTCCCGTCGACAACATCTACGCGTCGCCGGTGCTGCTGGGCGACCTGCGCCAGAAGAACTACGACGACCTGATCGTCGTCTCGCCCGACGTCGGCGGCGTGGTGCGCGCCCGCGCGCTGGCCAAGCAGCTCGGTTGCGACCTCGCCATCATCGACAAGCGCCGCCCGAAGGCCAACGTCAGCGAAGTGATGCACGTCATCGGCGAGATCGAAGGCCGCAACTGCGTGATCATGGACGACATGATCGACACCGCCGGCACGCTGGTGAAGGCGGCCGAGGTGCTCAAGGAGCGCGGCGCCAAGAACGTCTACGCGTACTGCACGCACGCGATCTTCTCCGGTCCGGCCATCGAGCGCATCGCCAACGGCGCCGCACTCGACGAAGTGGTCGTCACCAACACCATCCCGCTGTCGGCCGCCGCACGCGAGTGCGCCAAGATCCGCCAGCTGACCGTCGGCCCCCTCATCGGCGAAACGATGCAGCGCATCGCCAAGGGCGAATCGGTCATGTCCCTTTTCTCGGACCAGTCAACCTGTTCTGAGTCATCGTCGCTCGCCTTCGGCGGGCTTTTTAGCAATGGAATCACACTGGTCGCGGTGGATTCCGGTTTGGAGAAGTCTATGAAATTCGCAGCTTTCGAGCGCGCCAAGCAGGGTACGGGTGCGAGCCGCCGTCTCCGCAACGTCGGCAAGACGCCGGGCATCGTGTACGGTGGTTCGGGCGAACCGCAGCTGATCGAACTCGATCACAACGCGCTGTTCCACGCCCTGAAGAAGGAAGCCTTCCACTCGTCCATCCTCGAGATGGAACTGGGCGGCGCCACCAGCAAGGTCCTGCTGCGCGACGTGCAATACCACCCGTTCCGCCAGCAGGTCCAGCACGTGGACTTCCAGCGCGTCGACGCCAACACCCGCATGCACATGAAGGTGCCGCTGCACTACAAGGGCGCCGAAGAGTCCGAGGCCGTCAAGGTCGAGAACTGCATGGTCAACCCGGTCATCAACGAACTCGACGTGTCGTGCCTGCCGGCCGACCTGCCCGAGTTCATCGAAGTGGACCTGTCGGGCCTGAAGAAGGGCATGTCGCTGCACCGGCCGACGTCAAGCTGCCCAAGGGCGTGAAGGCCGTGACGCACGGCAAGCCGAACCCGGTGCTGGTGTCGGTGGTGCAGTCCGCCGCCGAGGAATCGGCCGAGGCCACCGCCGAAGCCGCTCCGGCCGCCGACGCGAAGCCGGCCGCCAAGGGTGGCAAGGACGCCAAGGCGCCCGCTGCCAAGGCCCCGGCCGCCAAGGCGCCCGCCGCGAAGAAATAAAGAAAGCCTCGTCATTCCCGCCTGCGCGGGGACGACGAAATGCAAAGCCCGCGCAAGCGGGCTTTTTTCGTCTGCACAATAGCGCTTGCGGGCAGTGAACAGTTCCCTACCCCACCACCTCCACACGCCACCATGATCAAGCTGTTCGTCGGCCTCGGCAATCCCGGCCCTGAGTACGAAGCCACGCGCCACAACGCCGGCTTCTGGTGGATCGACCAGCTCGCCCGCGACCTGAAGGTCACCCCGGTGCCCGAGCGCGGGTACCACGGGCTGGTGGCGCGGGCCAACGTGCATGGGCAGGTGGTGTGGCTGCTGGAGCCGCAGACCTTCATGAACCTGTCGGGCAAGGCGGTGGCCGCGCTGGCGCGCTTCTACAAGATCGCGCCCGAAGAGATCCCGGTGGTGCACGACGAACTCGACGTCGTGCCGGGCCGAGCCAAGCTGAAGTTCGGCGGCAGCCACGCCGGGCACAACGGGCTGCGCGACATCCACGCGCAGCTGGGCACCGGCGACTACTGGCGGCTGCGGGTGGGCATCGGCCACCCGGGCGTCAAGTCGGAAGTGGTGTCGTGGGTCCTCAAGAAGCCGCTGGCCGAGCAGCGCACCGCGATCGAGGAATGCATAGACCGCACGCTCAAGGCGGTGCCGGCCCTCCCGCCGGCGAGATGGAAAAAAGGCGACGCTGATCGTCCACACGCACAAGGCGCCGCGGCCCAAGCCGCCGCGGCCCGAACCGAGCTGACCGGGGCGCCTGCACACGCCCCACAGGAGGGCTGGAGCATGCGCAACATCGTCATCGTCGTTTCCCTTGCCGCCACCGGCGCGCTGGCGCAGCCGGTCTGGCGCTGCGGCAACACCTATGGTTCGGTGCCCTGCGAGGGTGGTTCGGTGGTCGGGCGGCCGGCGCCCGTGAGCGCCGGCGAATCGAGCCGTGCGCAAGCGGTCGCCGGGACCGACGCGAAGCTCGCGGCGACGCTCGAACAGGAGCGGCTGAAGCGGGAGAAAGCGGCGCCGAAGGCAGTGGTGCCGCCTGCGCCGAGGGCCGCCGCGAGCGCGCCGCCCCAGAAGGACGCCGCGAAAAAGAAGAAAGACAAGGAGCCGCCGCACCTCACGGCGGTGGCCCCGGCGCCTACGAAGAAGTAGGGCCCTGCTGCTGCGCCCTGGGCCATCAGGCGCCGGTACTTCGCCATCAGCGACTCGCGGTCTTCGGTGCGCGCCGGGTTGATCGGGATGCACGCAACCGGGCAGACCTGCACGCACTGCGGCTCATCGTGGTGCCCCACGCATTCGGTGCACTTGTCGGGGTCGATCTCGTAGATCTCGGGCCCGAGGAAGATCGCCTCGTTCGGGCATTCCGGCTCGCACACATCGCAGTTGATGCACTCGTCGGTAATCATCAATGCCATGCCCGAGGACCTCCTGCGTCGTTCCGGGCACTACCAAAGTCTGCCCGGCCCGGTTCTGGCATTATCCCCGCCTTCATGAGCCTGTTCTTCCTCAAGCGGCTGATCACCCTCATCGCGACGCTGGTAGGCACTTCCGTCGTGGTGTTCCCGGTGCTGGAGATCCTCCCCGGCAACGCGGCCCAGATCCTGATGGGACCGGACGCCGCTCCCGACGCCGTGGCCGCCCCGGCGCAGAAGCTGGGCCTCGACCGGCCGCCGGTGGAAAGGTACTGGGACTGGGTCAGCGGCCTGCTCACCGGCGACCTCGGCCTGAGCTATGCGTACAGCACCCCGGTGGGCGAACTGGTGCTGGAGCGGCTGGCCCTCACCGTGCCGCTGGCGCTGATGGCGATGGCGCTCACCACGGTGCTGGCGCTGGTGGCCGGCATCTACGCCGCCGCCCGCCACAACAAGCCGGGCGACGTCGGCATCATGGCGCTGACGCAGGTCGGCATCGCCATCCCCAACTTCTGGTTCGCGATCCTGCTGATCCTGCTGTTCTCGGTGCACTGGGCTGGTTCTCGGCCGGGGGCTTCCCGGGCTGGGAGGACGGCATCCTCGAGGGCCTGAAGGCGCTGCTGCTGCCCGCGCTTTCGCTGGCGGTGGTGCAGTCGGCGATCCTGGCGCGCATCACGCGGTCGGCCGTGCTGGAGGTGCTGCGCGAAGACTTTGTGCGCACCGCGCGCGCCAAAGGCGTCTCGCGCCGCGGCGCGCTGTGGGGCCACGTGCTGCGCAACGCGCTGATCCCGGTGATCACTGTCATGGGCCTGCAGTTCGCCGAGCTGCTGGCCGGCACCATCGTGGTCGAAAGCGTGTTCTACCTGCCGGGCCTCGGCCGGCTGATCTTCCAGTCGATCTCCAACCGCGACCTCATCGTGGTGCGCAACTGCGTCATGCTGCTGGCCGCCATGGTGGTGATCGTCAACTTCGTGGTGGACCTGCTGTACGCCCTGATCGACCCCCGCGTGAAGGCGAGCGACATATGAGCGCCGTGCTTCCCACGCCGCCCGCGCCGGCTCCCTTGACGGCGCCCGGCTTCTGGCGGCGCGCCCGGCGCAATCCCAGCTTCGTCATCGGCGTGGTCCTGACGCTGCTGCTGGTGCTGGCCGCCGGGCTGTCGTACCTCTGGACGCCGCACGACCCGTTCAACATCGACATGGCGCTCAAGCTGCGCGCGCCCGACGGCAGCTACTGGCTCGGCACCGATCCGTACGGCCGCGACGTCGCCTCGCTGCTGCTGGTGGGCGCGCGCGCTTCCATCGCGGTGGGCCTGATCGCCGTCGGCATCGGCCTCGTGATCGGCACCGCGCTGGGCCTGCTGGCGTCGGCCAGGCGGGGCTGGGTGGAAGAAGCGATCATGCGGCTGTCCGACTTCGGCTTCGCCTTCCCGGCCATCCTGTCGGCGATCATGCTGACGGCGGTGTTCGGCCCCGGCATGGTCAACGCGATCATCGCGATCGGCATCTACAACATTCCGACCTTCGCGCGCATCACCCGCGCTTCGGCCAATGCCATCTGGTCGCGCGAGTTCGTGCTGGCGGCCCGCGCCTGCGGCAAGGGCACATTCGCGATCACCATCGAACACGTGCTGCCCAACATCCTGTCGGTGCTGATCGTGCAGGCGACCATCCGCTTCGCCATCGCGATCCTCGCCGAGGCGGCGCTCTCGTACCGGGCCTCGGCACGCAGCCGCCGCAGCCTTCCCGGGGCCGCATGCTCAGCGAAGCGCAGACGCTGCTGTTCCGTGCGCCGATGCTGGCGGTGTTTCCCGGCGTCGCCATCGCGCTGGCCGTGATGGGCCTCAACCTGCTCGGCGACGGGCTGCGCGACCTGTTCGACCCGCGCCTTTCACGCAAACGCTGACCGCATGCCCCTGCTCGAAGTCCGGGACCTCTCGGTCGAACTGCAGACGCACCGCGGCCCCGCCTTTGCCGTGCGCAACGTCAACTTCACGCTGGAACGCGGCGCATCGCTGGGGCTGATCGGCGAATCGGGCTGCGGCAAGTCGATGACGGCCATGGCGCTGATGGGCCTGCTGCCCGAGAACGCGCGCGTCACCGGCAGCATCCGCTTCGACGGCAAGGAACTCGTCGGCCTGCCCGAGCGCGACCTGTGCGCGCTGCGGGGCAACCGCATCGGCATGATCTTCCGGAGCCGATGACCGCGCTCAATCCGGTGCACAGCATCGGCCGGCAGGTGGCGGAGCCGCTGCGGCTGCACCGCGGCATGTCGGCCGCCGATGCGCGCAAGGAAGCCATCGCCCTCCTCGACCGCGTCGGCATCCCCGACGCCGCGCGGCGCATCGACGCCTATCCGCACCAGTTCTCCGGCGGGCAGCGGCAGCGCATCACCATCGCGATGGCGCTGGCCTGCGGCCCCGACCTGCTGATCGCCGACGAACCCACGACGGCGCTCGACGTCACGATCCAGCGGCAGATCCTCGACCTGATCCGCGAGCTGGTGGCCGAGCGCGGCATGGCCCTGATGCTGATCTCGCACGACCTCGGCGTGATCGCCCAGAACGTGCGGCGGATGCTGGTGATGTACGGCGGCAGCGTGGTCGAGAGCGGGCCGACCGCGTCGGTCTTCGCGAACCGGATGCACCCCTACACGCTCGGCCTGTTCGGCGCGCGGCCGGGGCTGCGCTCCGCGCGTGGACGGCGGCTGGCGACGATCCCCGGCACCGTGCCCGAGCTGGTCGACCTGCCCAAGGGCTGCCCCTTCGCCGGCCGCTGCCGCTTCACCATCCCCGAGTGCAACCCGGAGCTGCCGCCGCCCTTCGAAGTGGAACCGGAACATCGCGCGCGCTGCATCCGGCTCGACGCCGTCGCCGCGGAGAAGAACATGGAAGTGGCGGCATGAGCGAACCGTTGCTGCAGGTCGAGAACCTGGTGCGCGAATACACGATGCCGCGCGAGAAGCTGTTCGCGCCGCCGCCGAAAGTGCATGCGCTCAATGGCGTGAGCTTCACCATCGAAAGCGGCCGCAGCCTGGGCATCGTCGGCGAGTCGGGTTCGGGCAAGTCCACGCTGGCGCGGCTGGTGATGGCGCTCGACCAGCCGACCTCCGGCCGCGTGCGCATGCTGGGGCGCGACCTGCACGCGCTGCCCGGGGAAGAACTGCGGCAGGCGCGGCGCGACTTCCAGATGGTGTTCCAGGACCCTACGGTTCGCTCGACCCGCGCCAGACGGTGGAGCGCATCGTCTGCGAACCCCTCAGCGCGCAGGGGACGCCGCGCGACGAACAGAGAAAGCGTGCCGCCGAGGCGCTGGACGCCGTGGGCCTGCGCGCCAGCGACCTCGGCAAGTACCCGCACGAATTCTCCGGCGGTCAGCGCCAACGCATTGCCATCGCCCGCGCGCTCATCACGCGGCCGCGGCTGATCGTGGCCGACGAGCCGGTGAGCGCGCTCGACGTCTCCGTGCAGGCCCGGTGCTCAACCTGATGCAGGACCTGCAGCGGGAGTTCGGCATCACCTACATGCTGATCAGCCACGACCTCGCGGTGGTGCACCACCTGTGCGAAGACGTCGCGGTGCTGTGGCAAGGCCGCATCGTCGAACAAGGGCCGCCGGAGAAGCTGTTCACGGCGGCGGAGCATCCGTACACCCGCACCCTGCTCGAAGCCGTGCCCGAGGCGGAACCCACGGCTATCCCTCTTGAATAAAGCGGCCAATCTCTGGATGATTGTCCGCACAACGCATTTCCCTGTCGTTCTGGAGCTCTCACCATGATCAATCGCCGCGACGTGCTGACGCACTCCGCCTCCCCGCCGCCGCCCGGCCACCCTGCCCGCCGGCGCGCTGGCCCAAAGCCGCAAGGACACGATCGTGCTGGCGATGGCCCCGAGCCCAGCCCCGGCCTCGATCCCACGGGCGGAGCCGCGTCGTCGATCGGCGAAGTCACGCTGTACAACGTCTTCGAGACGCTGACCAAGGTCCATCCCGACGGCACCGTCACGCCGCTGCTGGCCGAAAGCTGGGAGGTCTCGCCCGACCTGACCACCTACACCTTCCGCCTGCGCAAGGGCGTCAAGTTCCACAACGGCGAGCCCTTCAACGCGCAGGCCGTCAAGTTCTCGTTCGAGCGCGCCGGCAGCGAGAAGAGCACCAACAAGGACAAGCGCACCTACGCCAACCTGTCGGTGCAGGCCGTCGACGAACACACCGTCGTGCTCCTGACCAAGGAGATCGACCCCGACTTCCCCTTCATGATGGGCCAGGCCACGGCCATCATCGTGGAGCCCAAGAGCGCCGAAACCAACGCCACCAAGCCGGTCGGCACCGGCCCCTACCGCCTGGAGAATTGGGTCAAGGGCTCCTCGATCACGCTCTCCAAGTGGGACGGCTACCGCAATGCCGCCGCCATCAAGCTGCGGCGCGCCACGTTCCGCTTCATCGCCGACCCGGCGGCGCAAGTCGCGGCGCTGATGGCCGGCGACGTCGACGTCTTCCAGCGCGTCACGCCGCGCAGCGTCACGCAGTTCAAGGGCAACAACAAGTTCCGGGTGATCGTCTCCGGCTCGCGCGCCAAGACCATCCCGGCCCTGAACAACAAGAAGAAGCCGCTCGACGACGTGCGCGTGCGCCGCGCGATCTCCGCCGCCATCGACCGCAAGGCCGTGATCCGGGGCGCGGGCGACGGCTACGGCGCGCCCATCGGCAGCCACTACCCGCCCAGCGCGCCGGGCTACGTCGACCTGACCGGCGTGAACCCGTACAACCCGGACAAGGCGCGCGCGCTGCTCAAGGAAGCGGGCGTCAGCAACCTCGAGCTGACCATCACACTGCCGCCGCCGCCCTACGCGCGCCGGGGCGGCGAGGTGATCGCCTCGCAGCTGTCCAAGGTCGGCATCAACGCGAAGCTGCAGAACGTCGAGTGGGCCCAGTGGCTGTCCAACGTCTACGGCAACAAGAACTACGACATGACGATCATTTCGCATGTCGAGCCGTTCGACCTGAACAACTTCGCCAAGCCCGACTACTACTGGAACTACAGCTCGCCGAAGTTCGCCGAGATGTTCGCCAAGTACAAGACCTCGGCCCGGCCGCAGGACCGCACCAAGCTGCAGGCCGACATGCAGCGCCTGCTGGCCGACGACGCCGTGCACGCATGGCTGTACCAGCCCGAATGGATCACCGTCGCCAACAAGAACGTGAAAGGCCTGTGGACCAACATGCCGATCTTCACGAACGACCTGTCGGCGATGTCCTCGGCCTGATGTCCGATCCCGCACTGCATGAACTCGGCGCCCCGGCCCTCGTAGACCTTTACCGCCGGCGCGAAGTCTCGCCGGTGGAAGTGGCCCGCAGCGTGCTGGGCCACGTCGAACGCTGGGAGCAGCACGCCCGCGCGCTGTACCTGCTGCAGCCCGAACTGGTGCTGGAGCAGGCGCGCGCCAGCGAAGCCCGGTGGCTGCGCAATGCGCCGCTGGGGCTGATCGACGGCGTGCCGGTCACGGTCAAGGAGAACATCGCCACCCGCGGCGACCCGGTGCCGCTGGGCACGGCGGCCACCGAGCTCACGCCCGCGGCCGCCGACGCGCCGCCCGCGGCGCGCGTGCGCGAGCACGGCGGCGTCGTGCTGGCCAAGACCACCATGCCCGACTACGGCATGCTGTCCTCCGGCCTCTCGAGCTTCCACGCGGCGTCGCGCAATCCCCGGGACCTTTCGCGCACGCCGGGCGGCTCCAGCGCCGGCGCGGGCGCCGCTGCCGCCGCCGGCTACGGGCCGCTGCACATCGGCACCGACATTGGCGGCTCGCTGCGCCTGCCGGCTGCGTGGTGCGGCATCTTCACGCTCAAGCCCAGCCTGGGGCCGCATCCCCATCGACCCGCCGTACATGGGCCGCGCCGCCGGCCCGATGACGCGCACGGTGGCCGATGCGGCGCTGTTCATGGCGGTGCTCTCGGGCGCCGACGACCGCGACAGCATGAACCTGCCGCCGCAGGACATCGCCTGGGACAAATTCGACGCCGGCGTCGAGAAGCTGCGCGGGCTGCGCATCGGCCTGCTGCTCGAAGCCGGCTGCGGCCTGCCGGTCGATCCCGAAATCCGCGCGGCGGTCGAGCGCGCCGCGCTGCTGTTCGAGCGCGCCGGCGCCGTCGTCGCGCCGATGCAGCCGTTCATGACGCAAGCGATGCTCGACGGCATGGACCACTTCTGGCGCATGCGCTCCCACATCGACATGGGCGCGCTGCGGCCTGAAGCGAAAGCGAAGATCCTGCCGTACATCCGCCAGTGGGGCGAAAGCGCCGCGGGCATGGGCGGCGAAGAGGTGTTCCGTGCCTTCAACCAGTTCCACCTGACGCGGCTGGCCGCCGTCAACGCCTGCCGGCCTTTCGACTACGTGATCTCGCCGGTTTCGCCCAACATGCCGGCCGGCGCCGAGGAAGCCTCGCCCACCAACGACCCGATGCGGCCGCTGGAGCACATCGGCTTCACCGTGCCGTTCAACATGTCGGAGCAGCCGGCGGCGTCGATCAACTGCGGCTATGCCCGCAGCGGCCTCCCGATCGGCATGCAGATCGCCGGCAAGCGCTTCGACGACCTCGGCGTGCTGCAGGTGGCGCGCGCCTTCGAGGCGGTCCGCGAGCCGCAGCGCCCCCGGCCGCTGCCGCCCTCGGAATCCATCCACCATGTCGACTGATGTCTGGGCAACCCGGTGTCGCTGGACGACCCGGCCAGCCTCGGGCCGCTGAACGACTTCGTCGAAGGCTTCATCGCCAGCGAATCGCGCGCGGTCAACCTGTTCCAGGTCCAGCGCGATCCGAGCCCGCTCGTGCAGGCCTACTGCGCGGCGCTGCACATGTTCGCCGAGACCGGCGACGCGCCCGCCCATGCGTTGCCGTTCCTGCAGCGCGCGCAGGCCGCCGCCGGCCGCGGCACGGTGCGCGAACAGCGCTTCATCGCCGCCGTGGCGGCTTGGGTCGGCGGCGACGTGCCGCGCGCGATCGCGCTGCACGAAGAGCAGGCCCGCGAATTCCCGCGCGACCTGGTTTCGCTCAAGCTCGCGCACTACCACCTGTTCAACCGCGGCGACTCGCCCGGCATGCTGCGCATCGGCCTGCTGGCCCTCGCCGCGGCCGGCGACGTCCCGTACCTGCACGGCATGCTGGCCTTCGCGTGGGAGCAGTGCCACTTCCCGGAGCAGGCGGAAGCGTCGGCGCGGCATGCGATGCGGCTGCGGCACAAGGAGCCGTGGGCGCACCACGCGCTGGCGCACGTGATGCTCACGCAGGGCCGGCTCGCCGAAGGCCACGCCTTCCTGCAGGAAGTCAGCCCCACCGGACGGGCCTGAACTCGTTCATGGTGACGCACAACTGGTGGCACCTCGCGCTGTTCGCGCTGGAACTCGACCAGGCCGAGGAGGTGCTCGAGATCCACGACCAGCACGTGTGGACCGAGGTCAAGGTCTACAGCCAGGACCGGTGAACGCCGTCTCGCTGCTGGCGCGGGTGGAACTGGCCGGCCACGAGGTCGGCGACCGCTGGCAGGACGTCGGCGACCACCGGCCGAGCGCGCGCACGACCACGTGCTGCCTTTCCCGGACATGCAGTACGTGTACGGACTGGCCCGCGCGGGCCGCGAGACGCAAGCGCGGGCGCTGGTGGCGAGCATCGAGCGGCACGCGGTCACCGCGGCGGCGGACGTCGCCACGGCGTGGCAGCAGGTGTGCGTGCCCGCCAGCCGCGGCTTGCTGGCGCATGCGCTCGGTGACTGGGCCGGCGCGGTCGAAGGGCTGGGGCGGGCGCTGCCGCGGCTGGTCGAGATCGGCGGCAGCCATGCGCAGCGCGACCTGTTCACGCAGGTGCACTGGACGCGCTGCTGCGCAGCGGCCACCGGCGGGCGCGCAGAACCTGCTGCAGCCGCAGGTGCGCATGCAGCCCGAGTCGCTCCGGCTGAAGCGCCAGGCCGCGCGGCTCTACGCGGCGCTGGGGTTGGGGGCGGTGACCAGCTTCGCCTGGTCGTAGACCGGCTGCGGCGGGAGGTCGGCCCGGTGGGCGCGTGTCGGCCCAGTCGATGATGTCGATGCCGCCCTCGCGCACGCGGATGCGGTTGACGCCCGCGTTCGGGATCTCGCTCTGGCGCGGGCCGTTGAGGCCCAGCGAGCGCGCGGTGCGGTAGACCATGTCGAGCACGCCGCCGTGCGTGACCACCACCAGCTTCTGCCCGGGGTGCGCGGCCACCAGCCGCTGCACCGCTTCCATCACGCGGGCGTGGAACTGGCGGGTGGACTCGCCTTCCGGCATGCAGTAGTCCTCTTCGAAGCGCAGCCAGCCCTCCCAGCCTGCGGATGCTGCGCCTTGATGTCGTCGACGCGCATGCCGTCGACCTGCCCGAAGCATTGCTCGCGCAGGCCCGGCTCGGTCACCGGCTGCAGCGACAGCGTGGCGCCGATCGGCTCGGCCGTCTGCTGCGCGCGCAGCAGGTCGCTCGCGTAGACGGCGTCGGCCTGCTCGCCGGTCATGCGCGCGGCGAGCCGGCGCGCCTGCTCCGGCCGATGTCGTTGAGGGCGACGTTCACGTGGCCCCGGAACCGCAGTTCGCGGTTCATCTGTGTTTCGCCGTGGCGAATCAGCACCAGTTCCGTCATGCCATCAGCCCATCCATTCCCTGATTATCCCGGCGCCGGCCCGTGCAGAATTGCACACCCTCCCGCCACTGCGACTTAATCCTCAACCATGGCCCAACTGGTCCTCCTGCCCGGCCCGGCCGGCAACACCGCGATGTGGCGAGCGCAACTGGATGCGCTCGCCGAATGGGCGCCGCGCGTGGCCGACGTGCACGCCCGCAACGATTCCATCGAAGCCATGGCCACCGCGCTGCTGGCGGAGCAGCCCGGGCCGCTCGTGCTGTGCGGCGCCTCGATGGGCGGCATGGTGGCCATGGAGGCCGCGCGCCAGGCGCCGGAGCGCATCGCCGGCCTGGCGCTGCTGGGCACCGACGCCAACCCGGAGGCCGACGACATGCGCCGGCTGCGCGAAGCGGCGATCGAACTCTTCAACCGGGGACGCGTTCGCGACGTGATCGAGCCGAACGTCGCCTTTGCGTTCCATCCAGACAACGCGCAAAGCCGCGACCTGGTGGACGCCTACCTGCAGTTCGTCGTCCTCGAAGCCGGGGCCGGCCAACTGGTGACGCAGAACCGCGCCGTGATCGGCCGCCCCGACGCGCGCAAGCACCTGCCGCGGCTGCAGTGCCCGGTGCTGGTGATGTGCGGCGAGCAGGACCAGCTGACGCCGCCCGGCAAGTCGCGCCAGATCGCGGCGCTGGTGCCGCAGGCGCGGCTGGTGATGGTGCCGCGCTGCGGCCACATGCTGACCATGGAGCGGCCCGACGTGGTGAACGCCACCTTGCGCGAATGGCTCGCGCAGTTCGCCTGAAGGCTACTCGCGCCCGAGGCTGCGCACCTTCTCCACCAGCCGCTGCTGCACGGTGGGAGAGACGAACTGGTGCACCTCGCCGCCGAGCACCGCGATCTCGCGCACGAAGGTGCTGCTGATGAACTGGTACTTCTCGCCGGGCGTCATGAACACCGTCTCCACCTCGGGCATCAGGTGCCGGTTCATGCCGGCGAGCTGGAATTCGTAATCGAAGTCGGTGACGGCGCGCGCACGCCGCGCACCATGGCCTTGGCGCCCCGCTCCACGACGAAGTCGCGCACCGAGCCGGAGAAGCCTTCCACGTGCACCGGGGTTGCCGGCCAGCGCCTCGCGCGCCATGTCCACCCGCTCCTGCATGGTGAACAGCGCCTTCTTGTGGTGGCCCGCGGCGACCGCGACGATCACCGTTCCGAACAGCTGGCAGGCGCGCCGCACCACGTCCTCGTGGCCGAGGGTCATCGGGTCGAAGGTGCCGGGGTAGACGGCGATCACGTCGTTGGCCATGTGGGGAGTCTCCTCAATGGCCTGCGCCAGGCCGCCGATTGTTGCGCTGCATTATGCAACCGGGCGCAACAGGTGCCCATGCACCGCGCCCGCCTTCAGGTGGCGCACGGCGGCGAGCCCGTGGCGCTCGACCGCCTCGCCGTTCCACTCGGTCGGCGCTTCGAGGTAGATGAAGCCTTCCGGTCCGATGGCCGGGCGGGCGGCGGCCAGCGCCTTGTCGAACACCTGCGCGTCGAAAGGCGGGTCGAGGAACACCACGTCCAGGCTCGCCGGTGGCAGGGCCGCCAGCACGTTCAGCGCATTGCCCCGCTGCACCCGGACGTTGCCGGCGTCCAGCCGCTTGACGATGGCGCGCAGCTGGTCGACGAGCACGGCTTCCGCCTCGACCAGCAGCACGTCGGCCGCGCCGCGCGAGGCGGCTTCCAGCCCAGCGCGCCGGTCCCGGCGAAGGCATCGACGCAGCGCCAGCCGGCCGGTCGTGGCCGAGCCAGTTGAAGAGGGTTTCGCGCACGCGGTCCGGTGTCGGCCGCAGGCCGGGCCGGTCGATCACGGGGAGCTTGGTGCGCTTCCGTGCGCCGCCGATGATCCGGACTTCATGGGGGCCGTGCGGGCGGGAGCGGTGCTTTTGCGGACCATGCCCGGATGCTATCGGACAAAAAAGGGCACGGACCTTCGGCCCGTGCCCCACTCTCCCTGTGAACTCTCTTTGCCTCTGTGTGACAGACGCAAACGGATTGTTGCGGGCCGCGGGAAAGCTTGCACGCCGACCCCTGTCAGAGTTGACAGGGGTGGAAGCAAGATCCTTGACTCACTGTCGGGTGGCCGCCACACCGCCGAGGACCACGGTCACCATCCGGTCCGGTTGCAGCTTGCGGGCGAAGGCGGCCTTGATGTCGGCAGCCGTCACCTTCTCCACCTGCTTCGTCCACGTGTCCGGGTAGTCCAGCGGCAAGTCGTGCCAGGCGATGGACGCCAGGGTTGTCCAGCAGCTTGCGGTTGCTGTCGATGCGCAGGGCGAAGCCGCCGACCAGAAGTCCTTGGCGGCCTTCAGTTCCGCTTCGGTCGGGCCTTCGGCCACAAAGCGGCGCAGCACGTCGCGCGACACCTGCACCGCCTGCGCCGCTCGGTCGGGCCGCGTCTGCAGCCCCAGCGTGAAGGCGCCGGCATGCATGCCCGGGGAGAAGTAGCTGTAGATGCTGTAGCTGAGGCCGCGCTTCTCGCGCACCTCGGTCGTCAGGCGCGAGACGAAGCCGCCGCCGCCCAGCGTGTAGTTGCCCACCAGCAGCGGGAAGTAGTCCGGATCGTCGCGCCGGTAGCCGGGCTGCCCGATCAGGACGTGCGCCTGGCCGAGGTGAACGGCACGGCCCGCTCCACCGCGGCGGTCAGCGCCGGCACTTCCGGCACCGGCGGCAGCGCGGTGCAGTTGCCGGCCGGCAGCCGCGACAGCAGCGTGGTGGCGATCTGGTCGGCCTGCGCGCGGGTCACCGCGCCCACGATGCTCACCTTGGCACGGCACGGCTGCACCAGCTGGTAGTGGTTGCGCATGTCCGGATGCCGATGCGCCCGAGCGACTCCTCGGTGGTGTCGTAGCCGTACGGATGGCCGCCGTACACCGCCGTGTAGAAGGTGCGGTTGGCGATGGTGGCGGGACGCGTGTTCGCCTCGCGGATCGACGCGCTCATGCGCTGCCGGTCGCGTTGCCAGATGGCCTCGGGAAAAGACGGCTCGCCGATCTGGCGGGCGCCCAGCGCCACCGCTTTCGCCAGCAGGTCCGGGTAGGTGAGCGAGCGCAGCGAAAAACTCATGCGGTCGGCGCTCGCGCTGGCGCCGAAGCCGGCGCCGAGGTCGGCCCACGCCTCGCCGAGCTGGTTCTCGTCCATCGCCGGCTGGCCGTCACGGGCTTCGATGCCCTTGGAGGTCATGCCGGCGGTGACGCTGGCCGCCCCGCCTTGTCGGCGGGGTCGCGCCGGCCGCCCGCATCGACGTCGATCTGCACGTCGACCATCGGCAGGCCCGGGCTTTCGACCAGCCAGACCGGGCGCCGCTGGCCTGCTTCCATTGCTGGATCGGCAGCGCCGCCCACGCGGGCTGCGCCAGCACGCAGGCGAGCACCGCCAGTTGCGCGAAGCGCACGAAGATTCCTTGCCGTTGCATGCGTTTCCTTTTCAATGCCGGGCGCCGGCCGGCGGCGTGCGCGGCTTGCGGTTGGGGTCGAGCGGCAGCGGGCGCAGGATGCCCACCGTGAGCTGTTCGTCGCCGAAGTAGCGGGCGGCCACCGACTTCACCGGTCGGCCGTCACCCCGACAGCCGCTCCATGAGGCGGTCGCCGGCGTCGGGCGGCAGGCCCATCGTCCAGGCGCCGCCGAATTCGCGCGCCTGGTTCATCACCGAATCCAGCTTGTAGATCTCGCCAGCGATCCAGCGGGTCTTCACGCGCTGAAGTTCGGCTTCGGTCACGCCATCGCGCGCCACCTTCGCCACCTGCTCGCGCAGCGCGGCTTCCACCTGTTCGGGCGTCTTGCCGGCGGCGGGAATGCCGGTGAGGGTGAAGAGCTGCGGCCCGCGGCCCCAGAGGCCGTTGCCGGCGCCGACGCTGTCGGCCACGCGGTCGGGCCCCTGCGTCAGCGCGCGATCGAGCCGCGCGCCTTCGTAGCCATCGAGCACGGCGGACAGCACCGTCAGCGCCAGCGCGTCGTCGTTCTCGGTATTGCTTTCGAACGAGCGCAGCTGCGGCACCTTGAAGGCCAGCGCGACGAACGACTGGTCGGCCGGGGCCTTGAAGTCCAGCCGCCGGATGCCGGCCTGCTCGGGCTCCTCGCGCGGCTTGCGCGGCGGCACCGGGCGCGACTGGAGCTTGCCGTAATGCTTGTCGACGAGCTTGCGCACTTCGCCCACGTCGACATCGCCGACGACCACGACCGCCGCATTGGCCGGCACGTACCAGCGCCGGTAGAACTCGCGCGCATCGTTGGGGGTCATCGCCTCGAGGTCGCTCATCCAGCCGACCACGGGTCGGCGGTACGGCGACGCCTGGTAGGCGACGGCGCCGAGCTGCTCGAACAGCTGGGCCCGCGGGTTGTCATCGGTGCGCGAGCGGCGCTCTTCCTTCACCACTTCCAGCTCGCGCTTGAATTCGTCGTCGGGCCACTGGTTGTTGGCGAAGCGGTCGGCCTCCAGCCGCATCACTTCCTCCAGCTTCTCCCGGGGGATCTGCTGGAAGTAGCCGGTGGCGTCGCGCGTGGTGAAGGCGTTCTCGCGCCCGCCGAGGGCGGCCACGCGGCGCGAATACTCGCCGACCTTCAGCTCCTTGGTGCCCTTGAACAGCATGTGTTCGAGCACGTGCGCCACGCCGCTGGTGCCGTCGACTTCGTCCATCGCGCCGACCCGCACGTAGAGCATGTGCACCGCGGTGGGCGCGCGCCGGTCGGGCTTGATGATGACCGTCAGCCCATTGGGCAGGGTGTACTGGACGGGCTTCTCCTGCGCCGGTGGCGGACCCGCGAACTGCGCCTGCGCGGGTGGCAGCAGGAAGAGCGTCAAGGATGAGGTGAGAAGAAGGAGGAAAGAGCGCAGATGCTGTTTCATAGAATCGTGTGATTCTAGAAACCTTCTCAATGTTCAGTTTCTTCCGAAAAAGCCCAAACCCACCGAGGCCCCGGTGGCTGCGCCGGCGCCTGCCGCCCCGGTGGCGGCCACGCCCGCAGCCCCCCAGCCGGCCCCTGCGGCCACGCCCGCGCCGACGCCGGCGCCCACCCCTGCACCCACCCCCGCCCCCGCCCCTGCAAGGGCCGGCGGCCTGATCGGCAGCGCCCCGTCGCGCGCGCCGATGGAGATCCCGCAGGCGCTGGCCGAGGTCGCGCCCGAGCGGCAAAGCTGGATGGAGAAGCTCAGCGCCGGGCTGCGCAAGACCGGCACCAGCATCTCGCAGGTGTTCACCGGCGCGACCATCGACGACGCGCTGTACGAGGAACTGGAGACGGCGTTGCTGATGGCCGACGCCGGCGTCGCGGCCACCGAATACCTGCTGCAGGAGGTCAAGCGCAAGGTGGCGGCGAGCGGCGCCACGCGGCCGGTCCAGGCCAAGAACATCCTGGTCGACGCACTCACCAACCTGCTGCGGCCGCTGGAAAAAGGGCTGGTCATCGGCGAGCACCAGCCCACCGTGATCATGGTGGCCGGCGTCAACGGCGCGGGCAAGACCACCTCGATCGGCAAGCTCACGGCGCACCTCGCGAACGAAGGCGAGACGGTGCTGCTGGCCGCGGCCGACACCTTCCGTGCCGCGGCGCGCGAGCAGCTCGCCGTCTGGGCCGACCGCAACCGGGTGGAGATCGTCAGCCAGGAAGGCGGCGACCCGGCGGCGGTGAGCTTCGACGCGGTCAGCGCCGGCAAGGCGCGCAAGAAGGGCGTGGTGATCGTCGACACCGCGGGGAGGCTGCCCACGCAGCTGCACCTGATGGAAGAACTGCGCAAGATCAAGCGCGTCGTGATGAAGGCGGATGCCTCCGCGCCGCACGAGGTGCTGCTGGTGATCGACGGCAACACCGGGCAGAACGCGCTGCAGCAGGTCAAGGCCTTCGACCAGGCGCTGGGGCTGACCGGCCTCGTCGTGACGAAACTCGATGGCACGGCCAAGGGCGGCGTGCTGGCCGCCATCGCCCGGAGAAACCCATCCCCGTCTATTTCATCGGCGTCGGCGAGAAACTCGAAGACCTCGAAACCTTCAACGCCCGGGAGTTTGCGTTGGCGCTGCTGGCGTGACGCCGCCAAAAGCGGGAGCGGACATCCGGACGCAGAGGACGCGAAAGAAGACCCAAGAGCTTGTTCGTCGCAGACCCGGGTGCCCTCGTGTCCTCCCTTCCGTTGCTTATCTTCGTTCTTTCCTTTCTCCTGACTTTTTTGCGTTCTCTGCGTACCCTTCGCGTCCTCTGCGTCCGGTACCCGCCTTCCTACCCGGAACCGAAATGACCAAACAAGAACCCCGCCTCACCTCCCTCTCCCACGGCGGCGGCTGCGGCTGCAAGATCGCGCCTGGCGTGCTGTCCGAGATCCTGCGCGACACGGCGCGCATGCCGCTGCCCAAGGAACTGCTGGTGGGCATCGAGACCGCCGACGACGCGGCCGTCTACCAGCTCAATGACGAACAGGCGCTGGTCGCCACCACCGACTTCTTCATGCCGATCGTCGACGACCCGTTCGACTTCGGCCGCATCGCCGCCACCAACGCGATCTCCGACGTCTATGCGATGGGCGGCAAGCCGATCCTGCGCTGGCGCTGGTGGGCATGCCGATCAACGTGCTGAGCACCGCCACCATCGGCCGCATCCGGCCGGCGGCGAGTCGGTGTGCCGCGAGGCCGGCATTCCCATCGCCGGCGGCCACACGATCGACTCGGTCGAGCCGATCTACGGCCTGGTCGCGCTGGGGCTCGTCCACCCGAAGCGCGTCAAGCGCAACGCCGACGCGCGCGCCGGCGACGTGCTGGTGCTGGGCAAGCCGCTGGGCGTGGGCATCCTGTCGGCGGCCCTGAAGAAGGAGCAGCTCGATGCGGACGGCTACGCCCGTATGATCGCCACGACCACGCGCCTGAACACGCCCGGTCCGGAGCTGGCGGCTCTGCCGGGCGTGCACGCGCTGACGGACGTGACGGGTTTCGGCCTGGCCGGCCACGGGCTGGAGCTGGCGCGTGGCAGCGGCCGGCCGTCGAGATCGACTGGGCCCGCGTGCCGCTGCTGGCCGGCGTGCAGGCGCTGGCGGAAGCGGGCAACGTCACCGGCGCGTCCGGGCGCAACTGGGCCGGCTACGGCGAGCAGGTGGAGCTGCCCGCGAACTTCTCCCCGTCGACCGGGCGCTGCTGACCGATCCGCAGACCAGCGGCGGGCTGCTGGTTTCGTGCGAACCGGCGGCCGTGCCGCAGGTGCTGGAGGTGTTCCGCCGCCACGGCTTCGACGGCGCTGCGGCCATCGGCGAGATCAGCGCCGCCGGTCCGGCGAAGCTGCGGATCCGCTCGTAGGCCGAACCTCGTCGCGCACCCACTTCGCGTACGCGGGACTGGCCTGCATCGGCGTCATGGCGAACTGCGGCAGCTGGTAAGGGTGGCGTTCGGCGAAGAACGCCTGCAGGGCCGGCACCGCCTCCTGCGTCGTCTTCACCAGCAGGCGCACCTCCGGGTCTTCGCAGGTCTTGCCTTCCCAGCGGTAGAACGACAGCAGGCCCGGCTCGACCCTGCACGCAGGCGGCCAGTTTCTGCTCGAGGATGGCACGCGCCAGCGTCGTGGCGTCGGCCAGGTTGCCGACGGTCGTGGTCACCGCGACGATCTCCGTGTCTTCGGCTGCTTCCATGGCGGCTCGCTTGGGTGAGAATGCGGACTATTCTCCGCTCTCGGGAGCCCGACCATGTCCACCATCGCCGACACCGACACCGCCGCCGCTGCGCCCCGCAAGGTCGACCAGCTGCTGGCGCACTACGAGGAAAGCCACCGGAACCCGGGCAACGAGCGCATCCATTTCGTCGCCATCCCGCTGATCATGCTCAGCCTGGTCGGGCTGCTGTATGCGCTGCATCCCCGGGTGGCCTACGCGTTCGTCGGCGCGAGCATGGTCTATTACGCGCGCCTGTCGGCCGTGTTCCCGGTCACGATGGCTGCACTGTCTGCATTGGCGATCGTGCTGGTGTGGGCGATGGGCGAGAACGTGCTCGCCATCTCGGCCGGCATCTTCGTGGCCGCTGGATCGCCCAGTTCGTCGGCCACAAGATGGAGGGCAAGAAGCCTTCGTTCTTCGAGGACTTGCAGTACTTGTGGGTCGGCCCCATCTTCGTGCTGAGCAAGCTCTTCCTCAGGCTTGGCATCCGCTGGTAAGCGGGCACTTACGCCTGCTCGGGCGGACCGGTTCCTGCGGGATTACCCGGATTCGGGTACTCTGACTACGGAACCCAAGCCTTGGCACTCCGTCTAACAGAGTGCTAACATTTTCACGAGCAGAAGGAGTTTCCGGCATGTCCTCATCCATTGGAGCCTCAGGCAGCACCGCGTTGGCCGTCGCCAACCCGTGGGCCGTCGTTCCTTCGCTGGGCAACCTGGACGCCTACATCTCGGCGGTGAACCGCATGCCGATGCTGACGCCGGAAGAGGAACTGGAGTTCGCCCGGAAGTTCAAGAACGACAACGACCTCGAAGCCGCCGGGAAGCTGGTGCTGTCGCACCTGCGCCTGGTGGTCTCGGTTTCGCGCAAGTACCGGGCTACGGCCTGCCGCACGGCGACCTGATCCAGAAGGCAACATCGGCCTGATGAAGGCGGTGAAGCGCTACGACCCCGAGCAGGGCGTCCGGCTGGTCAGCTACGCTCTGCACTGGATCCGCGCCGAGATCCACGAGTACATCCTGAAGAACTGGCGCATGGTCAAGGTCGCCACGACCAAGGCCCAGCGCAAGCTGTTCTTCAACCTGCGCTCGATGAAGCAGGGCTTCAAGGACGACGCGGAGGCGCAGACCCACCGCGACACGCTGACCGACGCGCAGATCGACGTGATGGCGCGCGAGCTGAACGTCAAGCGCGAGGAAGTGATCGAGATGGAAACCCGCATGTCGGGTGGCGACGTCATGCTCGATCCTTCGCCGAACGATGACGGCGAAGAAGCGTTCGGCCCGATCGCCTACGGCCGACGCCTCGCACGAGCCGACGCAGGAGATCGAGAACCGCGAGCGCGACACGATGGCCACCGACGGCATCGCGGCGGCGCTGGAGCAACTCGACCCGCGCAGCCGCCGCATCGTCGAGGAGCGCTGGCTCAAGGTCAACGACGATGGCTCGGGCGCCATGACGCTGCACGAACTGGCTGCCGAATACGGCGTGTCGGCGGAGCGCATCCGCCAGATCGAGTCGGCCGCGATGAAGAAGATGAAGAAGGCGCTCGCCGCCTACGCCTGAGCGCGGCACGCCCGAGAAGCCCGGCCCTGCCGGGCTTCTTTTTGTGGGCTGGAGAAGACTGCACGCACCAGGGTGATGCGGAAAGTCGAGCCTCCGTTACATTTTTTCACATCGCTCCGGCGGTATCTCATCCTTGGACGGCACAATCCGGCCCATGCGGAGCAGTTCCCTGCGATTCCTCGTTGCCGCCGTGCTGCTCTGGGTCGCGCCCCGGTGCGCGTCGGCTGCGGCGGACGACGTCCCGGCGGTGGTGCCGCCGATCACGGCCGGCTCGGCCAGCGTCGTCCCATTGCAGGGACACAGCCGCTACTGGATCGACGAGCGCGGCGACCGCACCGCGGAGCAGGTCGAAGCCGCCGGCGACACGCTGCCGTGGCGGGTCTTCCGCCGGGGGAGCAGTACCGCCGGACGGCAAGGCGCTCTGGCTCCAGTTCGACCTGCTCGGGACCGACCGCGGCTCCTTCTTCCTCGAAGTCGCCTCCGTGAGCACCGACCTGGCGCAGCTCTTCTACCGGGACGCCAGTGGCGCCTGGTGCAGCAGCAGGCAGGCCAGGACCTGGCGGTCTCCAGCTGGCCGGTGCCGGGACGCGTTCCCGCCTTCGAACTTGCGGCCAGCACCGGCAAGCCGACGCGTTACTGGCTGCGGCTCGAATACGCGCGGACGGACGCCGCCCCGCGCATCGCCGTCTACCGCGACACGGCCCTGCTCGCCCTGCGCGCGCAGGAGCAGCTGCTGTTCGGCGCCTACTTCGGGTTGGCGGGGCTGGTCGCCCCGGCCGCTCTCGTGGCCGGCCTGGCCTACCGCGACCGCGCCTTCCTCGTCTTCTCGCTCTACGCCTTCTTCCTCGCCTTCGGCCAGCTCGCGCGCGTCGGCGTGGGCGCGCAGCACCTCTGGCCCGAGTGGCGCTTCTGGAACGAAGCCGCCAGCGCCGCGTGGCCCGGGCTGCCGACCGCCGCGGCGCTCTGGTTCGTGAAGGTGGTGACGGAGCCGGCGCGCCTGTCGCGGGCGCTGGACCTCGGCGTCTGGGCGCTGATCGCGGCGCTCCTGTGCTCGGTGGCGCTCGACATGGTGATCGCCACGCGCCTGAGCATGTTCCCCGGTGCTGCTGCTGACCGGCTTGTCGCTCGCCGCCATCCTGAGCATGGTGGTGTGGGGCTGGCTGGATGGCCGCGACCGCAACCTGCGGCTGATCGCGCTCGCCTTCGTGCCGATGGTGGTGGTGGCGCTGTTCCCGCTGCTGCGCGCGCTCGGGCTGCTGCCCGCGACCGGAAGCGGTGCCTACGGGCTGTACTTCGGCACGGCGCTGCAGATGCCGCTGATGTTCTATGCGCTGCAGGTGCGGTCGATGGCGGCGCGCGAAAGCGAGCTGCGGGCCGCGGCGCTGTCGCGCACGGATCCGCTGACGGGCTTGCCGCATCGCCGTGGGGACTGCTCGAGCGGCTCGAGACTTCGCTGGCGCGCTCGCGCGGACTCAAGCAGCCCTGCGCGCTGCTGGGCGTGCGCGTTTCCAACCTCGACGCGATCATCGAGGAGTTCGGGCGCGACGCGGCCGAAAAGGGGCTGGTGGTGGCGGGTTCGCACCTGCGCCGCGCCATCCTCGAGATCGACATGGCAGCCCGCGTGGGCGAACGCGAGTTCGCGGTGCTGCTGGAGTGCCCGACCACACCGGAAACCGTCAGCTCGCGCGCGCAGCAGCTCGTCGCCAGCGGCCTGCGCCAGATCGACGCCCTGCCCGCGGCGCTGACGCTGAAATTCCACGTGACGGTGGCCCTGCTTCCGCACCAGGACATGGACGCGGCGACGACGCTGCAGTGGGTGCTGGGCGGCCTCGACCAGATGGAGCCGGACGCCCGCAAACTGATCAAGCCACTGAACTGATCACTCCGGAATCTGGAGCGTTCACGCGCCCTTCAACAGCAGCCGGATGTCGTCCGCCATCGCCTGCGCACCGCTCCCATAGCGCGTGTACAGGCGAAGCCGGCCCTGCGGGTCGTAGACGTAGCTGGCGGCGCCGTGGTCCATCGTGTACGTGCCGGCCGTCTTGCCTTCCACCTTCTTGTAGTAAAGCTTGAAGTCCTTGGCGGCGGCGGCGAGCTGCTCCGGCGTGCCCCGCAAGGCGATGAAGCTCGGATCGAAGTTGGCCATGTACGCCTTGAGCACGTCCGGCGTGTCGCGCTCGGGGTCGACCGTGACGAACACGCCCTGCACCTTCTCGCCGTCGGCGCCCAGCAGCTTCTTCGCCTCGGCCAGTTCGGCCAGCGTCGTCGGGCAGACGTCCGGGCACTGCGTGTAGCCGAAGAACACCACGGCCACCTTGCCCTTGAAGTCCTGCAGGCTGCGAGGCTGGCCGTTGTGGTCGGTCAGCCGCAGGTCCTTGGCGTAGTCGGCGCCGGTGAGGTCCACGCCCTTGAACTGCGGCTTGCTCTCCATGCAGCCCGCGGCGGCGAGCGCGAACGCGGAGACGAGGGTCAGGCAGGCGGTGCGTCGCAGCATGGTGGCTTTCACAGCAGGTAGTGGTCCAGCAACAGCGCCGCGAACAGCACGCTCAGGTGGATCAACGAGAAACGGAAGGTCTTGCGCGCGAGCGCGTCGGAGTATTCGCGCCAGAGGCGAAAGCCATAGGCGGTGAAGCCGACGCTCAGCACGATCGCCACGGCGAGGTACAGCCACGAGCTCATGCCGTAGGCGAACGGCATCAGGCAGGCGGCGAACAGCACCAGCGTGTACAGCAGGATCTGCAGGCGCGTGAACTCGTTGCCGTGCGTCACCGGCAGCATCGGCAGCCCCGACTTGCGGTAGTCCTCGACGCGGTACAGCGCCAGCGCCCAGAAGTGCGGCGGCGTCCAGAGGAAGATGATCAGGAACAGGATCAGCGCCTCGGGCCCGACGTTGCCCGTCATGGCCGCCCAGCCCAGCACCGGCGGCATCGCGCCCGACGCGCCGCCGATCACGATGTTCTGCGGCGTCAGCGGTTTCAGGATCACCGTGTAGATGACGGCGTACCCGACGAAGGTGGCCAGCGTGAGCCACATCGTCAGCGGGTTGATCCACGCGTACAGCAGACCGCCGCCGGCGGCGCACAGCACGGCGGCGAACAGCAGCGTCTGCCAGTCGCTCAGCTCGCCGCGCGCGGTGGCGCGCCACGAGGTGCGGCGCATCTTGGCGTCGATGCCTTTTTCCACCAGGCAGTTGAAAGCGGCGGCCGCGCCGGCCACCAGCCAGATGCCGGCGCAGGCGATGACGGCGATGCGCACGTCGTTCCGTGGGGCACGCCGGGCACCGCCAGCACCATGCCGATCAGCGCGCAGAACACGATCAGCTGCACCACGCGCGGCTTGGTCAGTTGGTAGAACTGCTGGAAACGGCTCATGCCGAAGCCCCCGGCCGGCCATCATGGGAACGGCGGCCAAGCGCTCGCTGCGGCTCGAACGCAGCGCCCACGTCAGCACCACCACCAGCCCCGCCGCGCCGGCCGTGTGCGCCACGGCAGCCACCAGCGGCCAGCCGAGCACGACGTTCGACAGGCCGGACGCGAACTGCCAGAACGCGAGGAAGGCGATCCAGCGCGACACCTTGCGCAGCGGTCCGCCGCGCAGCTGCCAGGAGAGCAGGCCCAGCACGACGAACAGCGCATAGGCCAATAGCCGGTGCGTGTAGTGGATCGCGGTGAGCGCGGCGAAGGTGATGGTCTCGCCGCTGCCACTCACGCCGAGGTGGCGCCACAACTCGAAGCCGCCGCGGAAGTCCATTGCCGGCCACCAGCTGCCCCGGCAGGTCGGGAACTCGCTGCAGGCGAGCACGGCGTAGTTCGTGCTGACCCAGCCGCCCAGCGCCACCTGCAGCCAGAGCAGCGCGAAGGCGGCGACCAGCCAGCCGCGCGCGCCGGCGGAGACGGCGACGGGCCCCGCGCCGCGCTCGGCATGGCGATACGCCACCGCCTGCATCGTCAGCAAGGCGAGCAGCAGCAGCGCGCCCAGCAGGTGCAGCGTGACGATCGCGGGGAACAGCTTCATGGTCACCGTCAGGGCGCCGAACGCGCCCCGGATGCAGAAGCCGACCAGCGTGATCGTGGGCCAGAAGGGGCTGAGGGGCAGCCCGCGCTTGCGCAGCAGCCACGTCGCGATCGCCAGCGCCATTACCACCGCGCCGGTGCCGGTGGCGAGGTAACGGTGGACCATCTCGATCCATGCCTTGCCGTGGGTGACGGGGCCGGTGGGCATGCGCGCCTGCTCCGCCGCGATCTGGTGGACCGCGCCCAGCGGGCTGGCGTTGCCGTAGCAGCCCGGCCAGTCGGGGCAACCAAGGCCGGAATCCGTGAGGCGCGTGAAGGCGCCGACCAGCACCAGTCGAACGTCAGGTACAGGGCGAGCACGGTGACGGCGGCAAGCCACTGCGCGGGGCCCGCCTTGCGCTTGCGCAACCAGACCCACCCGAGCGGGATGGCGGCCAGCCCGAGGCCCAGCAGCGCCATCTCGAAGGCCGGTGCGAGGTCGTACAGCGAACCGTTCATTCCGGACGCCCCGGCTTGTCCCAGCCCGCGGAACCGCGCATCAGCCGGTCGAGGTCCTTGCGGACCTTGGCCGCATCGGCCTGCTCGCGGCCGGCGGGGAACCGCATCATCCAGTTGCCCATGGGATCGACCACGTACAGGTGGTCCGGGAGCTGGTGGCCGGGCGCGGGCGCCAGCCATTGCGCGAGCTGGGCGCCGTCGACGCGCAGCACGGTGGCCTGCTGCAGCGCGGGCTTGAGCGCGTCGCGCACGGGCACGTCGTCGTTGACCAGCCAGACCCAATCCATCCGGTCCTTCTCGCGGCCCAGGCTCTCGCGGAACTGGCGCTGGAGGTACAGGTGCTGCTCGCAAGCCGCGTCGCAAGCGCCGCCCGCGACGCTGACCAGCAGCCACTGGTCTTTCAGGGTGGCGGTGTCCACCGGCTTGCCGGCGAGGTCGGTCGCGGCCAGCGCCGGCATCGGGCGCTGCGGCTCGACCAGCTCGCCATAGTTGCGACGGCCCTCGGGCCGCACGACGTAGTAAGTGAAGTACGAGGCGATCATCGGCGCCGCGCACACCGCCAGCACGGCGAGCATCTTCCAGCGGCCGCGCCGGGTGCGCTGCGCGTCGACCACTACCGCTTCGCGCGGCTCGGGCAGCGAGTGCACCGTCAGCCCGAGCGGCTGGTCAAAGGCGCCGGGCTTGGCGGCGGGGGACGATGATTTGGAACCAGGCATACAGGATCGCGATCAGGCCGGAGAGCGCCCACCACTGGGCGGCATAGCCGTAGTTCTTGGCGGCGCCGCTGGCGGCCTGCGGCCAGTCACGCAGCAGGCCTTCCGAAGCGGCGCCCAGCTGCTGCACCGACATCGGCAGCAAGGGCAGCCCGGTTTCGGAGCGGAACCGGGCGATGTCCAGATTCTGCCGGATCACGCCCTGCTCTTCCTCGGCGAAGGCATAAAGCTTGGCGGGCGGCGGGGCCAAGCGGCCGCGCACGGCGACCGTTCCGCGCGGCGACACGACCGGCGGCACCTGCTCGCGCTGCTGGAAGTTGCGTTGCACCCAGCCGCGCTGCACGAGCACGACCGCGTCGCTGGCCTCCAGCCGCAGCGGGGTGACGACATAGAACCCGGGCTTGCCGCCCATCTGCCGGTTGTCGAGGTACACGGTGCGCGCAGGCAGCCATTCCCCGCGCAGCTCCACCGGCGTGTGGACCCGGGGCCGGCAGCTCCGCCTGCCGCCGCAGGAGGTCGGCGTTCGCCAGCGGCGCCGCGCCCGGCGTTCGGCCACGGCAGCCTGCAGCGCGAGCTTCTGGTGCGCCCGCCCCCACTGCCACGTGCCCAGTGCCAGCGTGACGCCGATACCCACCACCGCCGCGAGTGCGATCAGCCAGCGCTTCAGCATGGCCGGGCACCGCCGCCGATAATCGGGGCAATGACATACCTCGTGATCCTGGCGTTCGTGGCCATCCTCGGCAGCCCGCCGCGGCGCTGTTCTTCATGATGCGCGGCAGCCAGGACGACAAGGCGCGCGGCAACAAGATGGCGCGCGCGCTGGCGTTTCGCGTCGGCTTTTCCATCGTGCTGTTCATCTGCGTGCTGCTCGCCCGGAAGTTCGGGTACATCAAGCCCACGGGGCTGCCGCTCAGGTAAAAGGGCCGCTTGCGCGGCCCTTCTTTCTTGCGCTGCGGCGCTGCTTACATCCAGTACACCAGATGTACAGCCCCAGCCACACCACGTCCACGAAGTGCCAGTACCGTGGCGGCGCCTTCGAAGCCGAAGTGCTTGTCGGCGGTGAAGTGGCCCTTCATCAGGCGCAGCGTGATGAACAGCAGCATCAGCATGCCGACCAGCACGTGGAAGCCGTGGAAGCCGGTGAGCATGAAGAACGTGGAGCCGTAGGCGCCCGAGCTGAGCTTGAGGTTCAGGTCGGAGTAGGCGTGCGCGTATTCGTAGCCCTGCACGAACAGGAAGACGATGCCCAGCAGCACGGTCGCCCACATGAAGGCGATGGTGCGGCCGCGGTGGTTCTCGCGCAGCGCGTGGTGGGCGATCGTCAGCGTGACGCCCGAGGACAGCAGCAGCGCCGTGTTGATCGTGGGCAGCCAGAACGGGCCCATGGTCTGGAAGGGCTCGATGATGCCGCCGGGCGAAGCGGTGGTGCCGGGCGCGGTGCTCGGCCACACGGCCTTGAAGTCGGGCCACAGCAGCGCGTTGTCGAGGCCGCCGAGCGCCGGCACCGAGTGCGTGCGCATCCACCACAAGGCGGTGAAGAAGGCGCCGAAGAACATCACTTCCGAGAAGATGAACCAGCTCATGCTCCAGCGGAACGAGAGGTCGATCTTGCGGCCGTACTGGCCGGTCTCGCTCTCGCGGATCGAGTCGCCGAACCACTGGAACAGCACCCAGAACAGCCACAGCAGGCCGGCGAACAGCGACCACTTGCCCCAGTCGTGGCCATTGATCCACTGGGACGCGCCGAGGATGATGAAGAACAGCCCGAGCGCCGCCGACGCCGGGTGGCGCGAGGGCTGGGGCACGTAGTAGTGGGGCGTGGTCCCCGGTGCGCTAGAGCTCATGTTGACTCCTGATCCTCAAATTTCTCTGTAATTCTTCAAACGATCCAGTTGACCAGCGCGATCAGCCCGCCGACGAACAGGGCGACGCCGACGAGCGCCACCGCGATGATCGCGAAGGGGTTCAGCTTGCCGAGGTCTTCCTCGTAGCCGCTGCGCTTGCGGATGCCCGGAAAGCCCAGGCCACCGCCTTGACGGTATGCAGCACGCTCACGACGGCGCCTTTCCGTGCGGCGCGGGCGCTTCGGCCACCGGCGCCGGCGGCGTCTTGCCGCCCACCTCGAAGAAGGTGTACGACAGGGTGATGGTCGTCACGTCCTTGGGCAGCCGCGGGTCGATCACGAAAGCCACCGGCCATTCCTTCTTCTCGCCCGGCTCCAGCACGTACTGGTTGAAGCAGAAGCATTCCAGCTTGTTGAAGTGCGCCGTGGCGTTGCGCGGCGCGTAGCTCGGAATGGCCTGCGCAGCCATGCGGCGGTCCTGCACGTTCTGGAACTCGTACATGACGGTCGCGAGCTGGCCGGGGTGCACCTGCACCGAGGCCTGCGCCGGCTTGAACTTCCGGGGGCCGCGCGAATTGGCGTCGAACTCCACCGTGATGGTGCGGCTGGTGTCCACCTGCGTGTTGGCGGCCGCGCGCGACGAACCCGGCACCTGCTTCTCGCCGACGGCGAGGATGTTGATGCCGAGCGCTTCGCACACGTGCTTGTAGATGGGAATGAGCGCGTAGCCGAAGGCGAACATGCCCGCCGTGACCACGGCCAGCTTGCCCACCATCTTCACGTTCTCGCGCCGCAGGTTCATGTCAGCCGCCCAGCACCACGAACTTGGCGATGAAGCCGAGGAAGAAGGCGACCGCGATGGAGGCCAGGATCAGCCCCGTGCGCCGGTTGTTCTTCCTGCGTTGGTCGTCGGTCATGCGGTACTGCCTGCGGCCTGCTGCTTCTTCAGTGGACGCCGGCGGTGCGCACCGGGCTCGCCAGCGATTCCTCGGTGGCGGCCAGGCGGTTGGCGGCGGCGTTCAGCTTGGGCGGCACTTCGAAGGTGTGGAAGGGCGCGGGCGACGCCACTTCCCATTCGAGGCCCTCGGCGCCCTTGCCGTCGGCGTCGTTCGGGGGGCGCTGCGGGGCGGGCACGCCCTTGCCGCGCATGCACGGGACCACGATGGCCGGGAAGAAGTAGACCTGCGCGATGCCGAAGGCGAAGGCGCCGACCGAGGCGATCGCGTTGAAGTCGGCGAACTGCATCGGGTAGTCGGCGTAGCGGCGGGGCATGCCGGCCAGGCCCGGGAAGTGCATCGGGAAGAACGTGACGTTGAAGGCGATCAGGGTCCACCAGAAGTGGATCTTGCCGCGCGTCTCGTTGTACATCACGCCCGTCCACTTGGGCATCCAGTAGTAGGCGCCGGAGAACATCGCGAACAGCGAGCCGGCCACCAGCACGTAGTGGAAGTGGGCCACCACGTAGTAGGTGTCCTGCAGCAGCAGGTCGATCGGGGCCATGGCCGGGATCAGGCCGGTGAAGCCGCCGATGGTGAACACGAAGATGAAGCCCACGGCGAACAGCATCGGCGTCTCGAAGGTCATCGAGCCCTGCCACATGGTCGCGATCCAGTTGAAGATCTTCACGGCGGTCGGCACGGCGATCAGCATCGTGGCGTACATGAAGAACAGCTGGCCCGTCACCGGCATGCCGGTGGTGAACATGTGGTGCGCCCAGACGATGAACGACAGGATCGCGATCGAGCTGGTGGCGTAGACCATCGACGCATAGCCGAACAGGCGCTTGCGGGCGAACGCCGGGACGACTGGCTGACGATGCCGAAGGCCGGCAGGATCATGATGTAGACCTCGGGGTGGCCGAAGAACCAGAAGATGTGCTGGTACATCACCGGGTCGCCGCCGCCCGCGGGGTTGAAGAACGTCGTGCCGAAGTGGCGGTCGGTCAGCGTCATGGTGATCGCGCCGGCCAGCACGGGCATCACGGCGATCAGCAGGTAGGCGGTGATCAGCCACGTCCAGCAGAACATCGGCATCTTCATCAGCGTCATGCCCGGGGCGCGCATGTTGAGGATGGTCACGATGATGTTGATCGACCCCATGATCGACGAGGCGCCCGGGATGTGCATCGCGAAGATGCCGGCGTCCATCGACGGGCCCATCTGCAGCGTCAGCGGCGCGTACAGCGTCCAGCCGGCGGCGGGGGCGCCGCCCGGCATGAAGAACGACAGCACCAGCATCAGCGCGGCGGGGATCATCAGCCAGAAGCTGAAGTTGTTCATCCGCGCGAAGGCCATGTCCGGCGCGCCGATCTGCAGCGGGATCATCCAGTTCGCGAAGCCCACGAAGGCCGGCATGATCGCGCCGAACACCATGATCAGGCCGTGCATGGTAGTGAGCTGGTTGAAAAGCTCCGGGTTCATCACCTGCAGGCCGGGCTGGAACAGCTCGGCGCGGATGCCCAGCGCCAGCAGGCCGCCGATCATCAGCATCGTGAACGAGAACAGCAGGTACAGCGTCCCGATGTCCTTGTGGTTGGTCGCGTAGACCCAGCGCCGCCAGCCGGCGGGCGCATGGTCGTGGTGGTCGTCGTGGTGGTCGGCCGCGTGGCCGTGGGGGTCGAGAACTGCGCTCATGGTTTCCTCTATTCCTCTTGCGGCGGCTTACTTGCCGCGCTGGGCCAGCACTTCGGACGGCTGCACCACCCGGCCGGTCTTGTTGGACCAGTTGTTCTTGGTATAGCTGATCACGGCCGCGATGTCGGTGTCGCTCAGCTGCTTCCGTGCGGGCATGGCGCCACGGCCATTGAGCACCACGTGGATTTCCTTGGTCTTGTCGGCGTCGAGCACGATGGCCGAGGCGTCCAGCGGCTTGATCGGGCCGGCGCCCTTGCCGTTGGGCTGGTGGCAGGCGGCGCAATTGGAGGCATAGACCTTCTCGCCGCGGGCGACGATGTCGGTCAGCGTCCAGACCTTGGCCGGGTCGTCCTGCTTGGCGGCCATCTTCTTGCCCTGCTCGGCCACCCGGCCGTGTACTCCTGCGCCGAGACCACCTTCACGTGGATCGGCATGTAGGCGTGTTCCTTGCCGCACAGCTCGTAGCACTGGCCGTAGAAGTCGCCGGTCTTCTCGCTGCGGAACCGGTGTCGCGCACGAAGCCGGGGATCGCGTCCTGCTTCAGGCCGAAGGCCGGGATGCCCTGGCGTGGATCACGTCGTTGGCCGTGGTGATGACGCGGACCTTCTTGTTGACGGGGACGACCACGGGGTTGTCGACCTTCAGCAGGTAGTCGTTGGGCTTGCTGGCCGCGTTGCCGCCGTCGTTGGACATTTCACGGTGCGTGGTGTCCAGCGCCGACAGGAAGCTGATGCCCGTGCCTTCGCCGTTGAGGTAGTCGTAGCCCCACTTCCACTGGTAGCCGGTCGCCTTGATGGTGATGTCGGCGTTGCTGGTGTCCTTGGCGGCGACCAGCACCTTCGTGGCCGGCAGCGCCATCCCGATCACGATCAGGAAGGGGATGATGGTCCAGATCACTTCGACGGTGACCGACTCGTGGAAGTTGGCCGGCTTGTGGCCGACCGACTTGCGGTGCTTCCAGATGGAATAGAACATCACCGAGAACACCAGCACGAAGATCACGATGCAGGTGATCAGCATGAACCAGTGCAGCCAGGCGATCTCGACGCCGATGCGGGTGGCGGCGGCGTGCAGGTTGAGCTGGCGGACGGCCGGGCCGCCGGGCAGGTCCTCCACCGCGTGGGCCGCGCCGGCGATCCCACCGGCCGCCATCAGCAGCGCCGCGATCTTCGAAATACTAGTCATCGTTTTCAGCCTCGAGCCTTCAAAAAACTGGTCCGAACCAGGTGCCTGCTACGCCTCGCGCAACGCCCGGCGCAGTTCCCGCGCCAGCGCCGGCCGCAGTTCCGGCCGCAGGTAGCGCCCCACGATCATCCTCCGCCCGCGCCCCGACACCTCGATCAGCGAGCGGTCGTCCGCGCCGGGCTCCACCCGGACCGAGTCGCGGTCGAATTCGGCGCGCTCCAGCCGTCCGGCGTTTTCGAGTTCGACCACCAGCCGCCGTCCCTCCAGCAGGATGTGCTCGCGGTCGGCGGCGTGGCGTGCGTACGCCATGAACGCGAATCCGACGGCTGCGAGCTCCAGCCAGGCGAAGGGCAGGACCATCACCGCCCCCGGAACCAGAAGAAGGTGGCGATCCCCAGCGACACGACGCACAGCGACGCGTACAGCCAGCCCATCTGGGCGGGCGTCAGCGAACAGTTGCGCCTCAGGAACCAGTGGATGTTCTGGCCCCGGACAGTGGCGAAACGGAATACGAGGTTCGGCACGGGCGACGCACAAAAATCAACCGCGCATTGTAGCGGGCTTGCCTGCGCCCCCTCAAGGGCGGGGCTTGTCGGCGTGCAGCATCGCACGCATGTCGGCAAGCGAGACGGCGCTCTGCTCGCTCACGCGCGCCCGCGGCAGGGGCTTGAGCGCGTGGCCGTAGATGATCTCGAAGGTGAGCGCCAGCCGTCCGTCGGCCCCGCGCAGGTGCTCGTCGACCAGCCGCTCGGGGGCGGCCCGCCAGCCACGGCCGCGCAGGCCGGGAAAGCGGCCGGGATGCAGGTTGGCCCCCAGCTCCGGCAGCTCCTGCAGCAACCGGGCCGGCGTCTCGTACGACAGCGTGATGCGCTCCATGTCCATCACCGGCTCGGCGAAGCCGCCGGCGACCAGCATGTCGCCCCAGTCGTGCATGTCGGTGAACTCGTGCGCCGGCGGCGGCCACCCGGCGGCGTCGTAGGCCGAACGCAGCTCGCGCAGCGTATCGGGGCCCAGACAGGAAAACATCAGGAACCCGTCCACCGCGAGCGCCTGCTGCCATTGCGCCATCAACGCCTGGGGTTCCGCCGCCATGTGGAGCTGCATGTTGGACCACACCATTTCCGCGCCGCCCGCCGGCGGCGGCCCGAAGTCGACGCCGGCTGCCCCACCGAGGCGCTTCCACCACGGTTTCTCCAGCGCCGCGCGGGCCGCGGCCGCCCGGCCGGGCTGCGATTCCACCACGTGGCTGCGCGCCTGCGGATAGCGCTGGGCGACCAGCGCATGGCCCTCCAGCCCGCCGCGCACCGGCTCCCAGTCGGCCCACGCCTTCGGGCTGCGCTTGATCCACTCCAGCCGCTCGGCCATGCGCCGCGCCACCTCCTCGTGCAGCCGGGGGCTGTGCGGCGGGGCGGCGCGCTCCCAGCGCGGGCGGCGGCGGGGGCGATGGTGGGTGGACGGTCGGCCATGGGCAATGGGAAGGGGAGCCAGTATATTGACCCGATGTCCTTCGCCCGGCTGCAGCGACTCGCCGCGGCGCCGCCCAGCCGCTGCGCGCTCTGCGGCGCCCCGGCCCGCGCAGCCGGTATGCGGCGCCTGCACCCTGCGCTTCGCCCGGCCCCAGCCGCGCTGCCGCACGTGCGCGCTGCCCGTGCCGGACGGCGTGGCAACGTGCGGCGCCTGCATCCGCGAGGCGCCGCCCCTCGACGCCTGCTTCGCCGCCGTGTCGTACGCCTACCCGTGGTCGGGGCTGGTGGCGCGCTTCAAGTTCCGGCCGAACCGGGCTGGGCGGGCACGCTTGCCGGCCTGATGGCGCGGGTGCCGGGCGTGCCGGCCGCCATCGCGCAGGCCGACCGGGTGCTGCCGATGCCGCTGGCGCCCTCCAGGCTGGCGCGCCGCGGCTTCAACCAGGCGCTGCAGCTCGCCCGCGTGCTCGCGGGCCGCCGGGTCGATGCCGCGTTGCTGCTGCGGCTGCGCGAGACCGCGTCGCAAGCCACGCTCGACCGGGCCGGGCGGAGGGCCAACGTGCGCGGGGCCTTCGGCGTCGATCCGTTGCGGCAGGCGGAGGTGCGCGGCTGCAGGGTGCTGCTGGTGGACGACGTGATGACCAGCGGCGCGTCGCTGCACGCGGCCGCCACGGCCTTGCGCCGCGGGCGCCGTGCAGGTCACCGCCGTCGTGCTGGCGCGCACCGACGAGCCGCACTGACAATCGCCGGATGTTCCATATCGTCCTGGTCGCCCCCGAAATCCCGCCCAACACAGGCAACGTGATCCGGCTGGCCGCCAACACCGGCTGCACGCTGCACCGGTCGAGCCGCTGGGTTTCTCCATGGAAGACCGGCTGATGCGGCGCGCGGGGCTGGACTACCACGAGTACGCCGAGGTGAAGCGCCATGCGGATTGGCAGGCGCTGCTCGAGGCGGAGCACCCTCAAGCTGGGCGCATGTTCGCCATGACCACCCACGGCAGCCGCCCCGTGCACGAGGTGGCTTTCCAGCCGGGCGACTGGCTGGTCTTCGGTTCCGAGACGGCGGGACTGCCGGTGGACCTGCGCGAGAGCTTCCCGCCGCAGCAGCGCCTGCGCCTGCCGATGCGGCCCGGCCAGCGCAGCCTGAACCTTTCCAACGCCGTGGCGGTCACGGTGTTCGAGGCCTGGCGACAGCAGGGCTTCGAAGGCGCTGGCTGATCCGCAATGTGACAGCGGGCGCACAACGGCAATATCTGCTTGCACCCCGCTGTGTTTGAAAGCCAACGCGGCAACCGCATGTGAGAAGGGACCCGCCTTCATCGGCAGGCCACGCAACCCAGACTCCTTTGTTCCACGCCCGCGCAAGCGGGCGTCTTTTTGCCTGGCCGCGAAGCTCAGGGGTAGCGGCGGGCCAGCGTCTCGGCGATGCACACGGGCTTGTCGCTGCCTTCCCTCTCCACCGTCACCTGCCAGGTCATCTGCACGCCGTCGTTTTCGACGGCGCGGTGCTCGACCAGCCGCATCACGGCCCGCAGCCGGCTGCCCACCGGCACCGGGGCGGTGAAGCGCACGCGGTTCAGGCCATAGTTGACGCTCACGCGTGTGTTTCGGATCTCGATCGAGGTTTCGAAGAATTTCGGCACCAGCGCCAGCGTGAGGAAGCCGTGCGCGATCGGCGCGCCGAACGGCCCTGCTTTCGCACGTTCTTCATCGACGTGGATCCACTGGTGGTCGCCGGTCGCCTCGGCAAACAGGTTCACCTGCTGCTGGGTCACGGTGATCCAGTCGCTGGTGGCGACGTCCTGCCCCACCAGCGGGGCCAGCTCGGCGAGCGATTCGAAGATTCTCATCCCGCCAATGTAGCAAGGCGGCGCCCCGCGGAACGTCGCGCAGGCGCGCTCAGCTGTCGAGCCAGCGGGTGATCCCCTGCCATTGCTCCAGGTCGCGCTCGACCTTGTTCGGGGCGACGTCGAACAGCGTCAGCCCGCGGGCTGCGAGGTGCACGTAGTTCTGCGTCGGCCGCAGGTAGCCCAGCACCGGCAGGCCCAGGCCGCCCACGAACTCCTGCAGCTTGTCGGCGGAGATGGTGCGGGCGTCGACGCGCGTGCCGATGATGCCGACCTGCATGCGGTGCGACTTGCGGTGCTGCGCCAGTTCGTCCAGAAGGCGCGCGTGGCGAAGATGTCGAACACGCTGGGCTGCAGCGGCACCACCACCTTGTCGGCGTGGCGCAGCGCTTCCCCGAAGAGCTTGCCCTGCAGGCCGGCCGGCGTATCGAGCACGACGTGCGTCGTGCCGCGCGGCGGCTTGGCGATCCGGCCCTCGCCGATGTCCCATCCGGCGATCGTCCGCGCTTCCGGCGGCCGCAAGCCCAGCCAAAGGCGCGATGATTGCTGCCGGTCCGCATCGCCTAGCATCACGTGGTGCCCCCGGCTGGCGTAATAGCCGGCGATGTTGGTGGCGACGGTGGACTTGCCCACCCCGCCCTTCGGGTTCGCAACGACAACGACCGGCATGCGACGGGCTCCTCAGCTGCGCGGCCGGGCAGCCGCATCAGCTATGTTACAGCCCATGGATGAGTTCGCAAAACCTGCTCCGGGCGTGGTCCTCCTCGCCGCCCACCCCAACTGGCGCGAGTCGCGCGTCAACCGGCTGCTGCTCGACGGGGCCCGAACCCTGCCTTGGGTGCAGGTGCGCGACCTGTATGCCAGCTACCCCGACTACGACATCGACGTGCCGGCCGAACAGGAGGCGGTGGCCGCGGCGAGCCTGGTGGTGCTGCTCCACCCGGTGCAGTGGTACTCCATGCCCGCGCTGATGAAGCTCTGGCTGGACGAGGTGCTGCGCTACGGCTGGGCCTATGGCCCGCACGGCACCGCGCTGCAGGGCAAGGACCTGTGGCTGGTGGCCACCACCGGCGGTACCGAGGCGTCGTACCACCCGCAGGGCTACAACCGCTACTTCTTCGACGCCTTCCTGCCGCCGTACGAGCAGACGGCCGCCCTCTGCGGCATGCGCTTCCTGCCGCCGATGCTGCTGCACGGCGCGCACCGCGTGTCGGCGGAGGAGATCGCCGCGCACGTGCAGACCTTCACGCAGCGCCTGGGCAGCTATCCCGACTGGCCGGAGCTGGAGGACATGCCGGCCTGCCCTGCCTGCGACGTGCCGCAAGGCGACCGCCCCGCGGTGCACGACCAGGCGGCGGCGCGCTGATGGAACACGCACCGGCCTGGCTGAGCTTCAGCTTCATCTACCTCGCGGCGGCGGTGATCGCCGTTCCGCTTTCGCGTGCGCTCGGCCTCGGCGCCATCCTCGGCTACCTCGCCGCCGGCATCGCCATCGGGCCCCGGGGGCTGAAGCTGGTACCCAACGTGCAGGACGTGCTGCACTTCGCCGAGTTCGGCGTGGTGCTGATGCTGTTCCCCGGTCGGCCTCGAACTGGAGCCGCGCCCTCTCTGGAACCTGCGGCGGCCGATCTTCGGCTGGGGCAGCGTGCAGCTGTTCGGGTCCGCGGCGGTGATGGCGGGCATCGCCATCGCCTGCGGCGTCGACTGGCGCATCGCCGCGGTCGGTGCGCTCGCGCTCGCCGATTCGTCGACGGCCACGGGCCTGCGCGGCATGGCCGACCGGAACCTGATGCCCACCACTTCGGGCCGCAGCGCGTTGAGCGTGTTGCTGCTGCAGGACGTGGCGGCCATCCCGGTGCTGGCGCTGCTGCCGCTGCTGGCGGTGGCCGACGCGCAAGCGCAGGGCAGCGGCTGGCTGGGCGCAGCCAAGGCCATCGGCGTGATCGCCGCCATCGTGCTGGGCGGACGCCTGCTGCTGCGCCCCACCCTGCGCTGGATCGCGCGCAGCGAGTCGCCGGAGATCTTCACCGCGGCGGCGCTGCTGCTCGTGGTGGCCACGGCCTACCTGATGCACTCCGTCGGGCTGTCGATGGCGCTGGGCGCCTTCCTCGCCGGCGTGCTGCTGGCGGAAAGCGAATACCGGCGCGAACTCGAGACCGACATCGAGCCGTTCAAGGGGCTGCTGCTCGGCCTGTTCTTCATCGCCATCGGCATGAGCATCGACTTCGCCGTGGTGCTGCAGCAGCCGCTGCTGGTGGCGGCGATCGTGATCGGCTTCCTCGTCGCGAAGGCGCTGGTGCTCTGGGTGATGACGCGCCTGATGCCGATCCCGGCGGGCGAGCGGCCGGTGTTCATCGTGCTGCTGGCGCAAGGCGGCGAAGTGGGCTTCGTGGTGCTGCAGACCGCGCTTGGCGCGCGCGTGCTCGACGCGCCCACGTCGTCGCTGCTGGTGGCCGCGATCACGCTGTCGATGCTGCTCACGCCGCTGATGCTGCTGGCCGCGGACCGCTGGGCGGCGCGGCTCGCCAAGGGCGCGGCGAAGGTCATGGAAGAACTGAGCGAGCCGCAGCACGCGCCGGTGATCATCGCGGGCTTCGGGCGCTACGGGCAGATCATCGGCCGCCTGCTGGACGCCGAGGGCATCGCCGCCACCGTGCTGGACCACGACGCCGACATGATCGAGTCGGCGCGCTCGTTCGGCTACAAGGTGCACTACGGCGACGCCACGCGGCTCGACCTGCTGCGCACGGCGGGGGCCGGATCGGCGCGCGTGCTGGTGATCGCCGTCGACGACAAGGAGCAGTCGCTGCGCATCGTGGACCTGGTGAGCGAGCATTTCCCCCACCTGCAACTGGTGGCCCGCGCGCGCGACGTGACGCACTGGAACGCGCTGCGCGACCGCGGCGTGATGCGCGTGGAGCGCGAGGTGTTCGAGTCGAGCCTGCGCAGCGGCCGTACGGTGCTGGAACTGCTGGGCGAAGCGCCGCACGAGGCGCGGCGGCAGGCGATGCGCTTTCGCCGCCACAACCTCGAACTGTTCGAGAAGATGTACCCGCTCTACCGCGACCGCGCCCGCATGATCGCGGTGGCCAAGGAAGGCCGGCACCAGCTCGAGGAGCAGATGGCGCGCGAGCGCGCCGAGCGCGAGGAGCGGCGGCGCCGCGGCGAGGAGGACATCCCCGCGTGGAACAAGGACGCTTAGCGGTTTACAGGAAGCCGTCGTACACCAGCTTCAAGCCGGTCAACAGCATCCCGAGGTAGATCAGCCGGTAGAACAGCAGCGGCTGGATGCGGTGCGCCAGCTTGACGCCGACCACCACGCCGATCGGCGCGAAAGGCATCAGCGCCATCGAGGTGGCCATGTTGCGCATGTCGAGCAGGCCGAGCCAGGCGTACGGGATCCACTTGCTCAGGTTCAGCACGGCGAAGAAGACCGCCATGCTGGCCGTGAAAGCAAGCGGCGGCAGCCGCATCGGGATCAGGTAGGCGTTGATGGGCGGGCCGCCCGCATGCGCCACGAAGCTGGTGAAACCCGATGTCGCCGTCAGCACGGCGCCGACCCACTTCGGCGGTGGCGGGCTGTCGGCGCGCGGCGGGAACAGCAGGGCGCTGCGCCAGAAGGCCAGCGTGAACAGGCCCACGATGCCGGCGACCAGCCGCGCATCCAGCAGGCGGAACGAAAGCGTCCCGATCACGGTGCCGACCAGGCCCAGCGGAATGAGGAAGCGCAGCAGCTTCCAGTCGAAGTGCTTGCGGTATGCCGCGAGTCCCATGATGTCCATCACCAGCAGGATGGGCATCAGGATGGCGGCGGCCTGCGGCACGGTGACGGCCAGCGCCATGATCGGCACGGCCAGGGGAACCGAAGCCGGCGCCGAATCCGCTCTTGCTGATGCCGAGCAGCAGCACGGCGGGGATGGCGACGGCGTAGAACTGCCAGTCGGTGATGAGGGGGAAATCAAGCGGCGTATTGTCGCCGCGCCGCGCTCCCCGGCCCACGCGTACTTTCAGCTTCCAGGCGCGAGGCTATTCGGCCTTGATCGCCAGCGTGCGCACCAGCTTCGACCAGTGCTCCACGTCGCGCTGCACCAGCGCGCGCGCCGGCTCGCCCACCAGCGCCATCGGCTTGCCGCCGCCCTTGGCCGGCTCTCTCCTGCACGTCGGGCGCGGCGGCAAGCTTCGCGAACTCGGTGCGCAGGCGGTCCAGCACCTCGCGCGGGGTCTTGGCCGGCGCGAACAGCCCGAACCACGATTCGAGCTCCAGCGCGACGCCGCTTTCCTGCACGGTCGGCACCTGCGGATGCATCGGGTTGCGGGCGGGCCCGGACACGGCCAGCGCGCGCACGTTGCCCGCGTCCACCTGCGGCCGCGCCGTCGGCGAGAGGTCGAAGAACAGGTCGACGCGGCCGCCCAGCAGGTCCCGGTAGGCCGCCTGCGCCCCGCGGTACGGGACGTGCGTGACGTCGACGCCGGCCAAAGCCACAGCGCAGCGGGCAGCACATGCTGGCCGGAACCGTTGCCCGCCGACGCATAGGTCAGCTTGCCCGGATTGGCTTTCGCGTGCGCGATGACTTCGGCCAGCGACTTGAACGGCAGGTCCTTGCGCGCCATCAGCGTATAGCTGTACGCGACCAGCAGGCCGACGGGTTCGAAGTCCCGCAGGCTGTCGTAAGGCAGGCTGGCGTACAGGCCCGGGTTCAGCGCGATGTTGGAGATCGAACCCACCAGCAGCGTGTAGCCGTCCGGCGCCGCCTTGGCCGCGAGCTCGGTGCCCACGAGCGTGCCGGACCCGGTGCGGTTCTCGACGACGAAGCCCTGCCCGGCCAGCTTGCCGAGGCGGTCCGCCATCAGCCGGCCGACGCTGTCGAAGCCGCCGCCGGGCGGCTGCGGCACGATGATGCGGACCGCGCGGTTCGGGTAGGCGCCCCGGGCGTGCAGCGCCGGCAGCGCCAGCGACAGCGCGCCGGCGGCCAGCAGTCGGCGGCGGCGCGGCATCAGCGTTCCAGCGCGCCGCCGGCCAGCCAGCGTTCGCCGCGGCGGTACAGCTCCTGCACCACGTCGCCCTTGAGCATGGGCATGTCCATCTTCACCACGTAGCCGATGCGCGTCTGGATGTAGGCCGGTGGCGATAGCCTTCGGGGAAGGTCGCGAGCGACGCCGCATCCAGCTTCAGCTGCGCCGTCGGGTCGACCGGGTCGATGCGGTCCTTCTCGTAGATCGGCTGGCGGTGCAGCACCTTCCGTGCGCCGTCGTGCTTCGTGATGAAGTCGTAGAAGCGGCCGGTGCACACCACGTCGCACAGCACCGGGCCGTCGACGCCTTCGACCATGCCGCGCTGCGAGATGGTCATCTTGGTCTGCGCGATGGCGCGGTCGCCGGCCACCTCGATGGCCGAGCCTCCCAGAAGTGCAGGATGCTCACGCCCTTGGCCCAGCCCTCCTGCGTGACGCGGATGAAGTCGCGGAACGGCCCCCGAACCAGGTCGCCATCATCACGCCTTCCGGGTGCCACACCGTGGCGAAGCGCTCCCAGTCGCCGGCGTCGCGCCAGACGGCCCAGCGCTCGACCAGCTCGCGGATCAGGAGCTTGTCGGTCATCTCTTGTTGCATGGTGTCTGTGTCTCCTTGGCCGGCACTCTAGGCGGCAGTCTGCCTTTGCGGAAGAACCCGTGCGCAAATGAGTTTTCCGCGGTGCGCAACATTGCGGCTGCTACGCTCGGCCGCCATGAAAGTCCTGACCACCGACGTGCTGGTCGCAGGCGGCGGGCCGTGCGGCCTGGTGCTGGCCAACGAGCTCGGCCGCCGCGGCGTCCCCACCCTGCTGGTCGATGCCAAGCCCGGCACGGCCTTCAACCCGCAGGCCAACGCGACGCAGGCGCGCACGATGGAGCACTTCCGGCGCCTCGGCTTCGCGCAGGAAATCCGCGCGCAGGGACTGCCGCCGGACCACCCGACCGACATCGCCTACTTCACGCGCTACACGGCGCACGAGCTCGCGCGGCTGACGCTGCCCACCGCCGCCGAAGCGGTGCGCAACGTGCGCGGCATGGCCGGGTCGTGGAGCGCCGCCGAGCTGCCGCACCGCATCTCGCAGAAGTTCGTCGAAGCGACGCTGCGCCGGCATGCGGAGGCTTTCGCCACCAACGACATCCGCTACGGCTGGAAGCTGCTGGAGTTCACCGACCGCGGCGAGCACGTCGATGCGGTCGTGCAGCCGGTGGACGGCGGCGAAGCGCAGGCGGTGCGCGCGCGCTACCTGGTGGGCGCCGACGGGCCGCGCAGCATGGTGCGGCAGCAGCTCGGCATCTCCCGGGCGGCCACAGCGGAGTCAAGCGCGACTTCATGGGCGGGCAGATGTTCGCGGTATACCTGCGCGCGCCTTCGTTCTACGAGGTGTTCCCCCACGCGCGTGCGTGGATGTACGTGTCGGTCAACCACGAGCGGCGCGCCTTCATGGCGTCGGTGGACGGCCGTTCCGAGTTCGCCTTCCATGCGGCCGTGCATCCGGAGGAAGACGCGGAGCAGTGGGGCGAAGCGGAGGCGCGGCGCGTGTTCGCGCAGGCGCTGGGCCGCGAGATCGGCATCGAGGTGCTGTCGTGCGGCACCGGACGGCCGGGCATTCGCTGGTGGCGCAGTCGTTCGGCCGCGGCCGCGTGTTCATCGGCGGCGACGCCGCGCACCTGTTCACGCCCGCCGGCGGGCTCGGCTACAACACGGCGGTCGAAGACGCGGTGAACCTCGCCTGGAAGCTGGCGAGCGTGCTGCGCGGCACCGGCGCGCCGGCGCTGCTCGAAAGCTACGAGCGCGAGCGCCGTCCGCTGGCCGAGCGCAACACCGCGTATGCGAAGCACTTCGCGGACTCGGTGGGCCTGTTCACTGCCTTGCCCGTGCTGGAGCAAGCGGGCGCCGAAGGCGAGGCCGCCCGCGCCGACGCGTCGCATCGCCTCAACGCGCACGTGCGGCTCGAGTTCAACATCCCCGGCGTGACCTTCGGCGGCCGCTACGACGGTTCGCCGGTCATCGTGGGCGACGGCACCACGCCGCCGCCCGACGAACCGAATGCCTACGTGCCGACCGCCTGCCCCGGCGGCCGCCCGCCGCATGCGTGGCTGGAAGACGGGCGTTCGCTGTTCGACAGCTTCGGGCCGGAATGGACCTTGGTGGTGCTGGGGGAGGCGCCGCCGCCGACCGACGCGTTCACGGAAGCGGCACGGGCTTCGGGCCCGGACCTGCAGGTGGTGCGGCATGCATCGCCGATGCTGCGCGCGCTGTACGAAGCGCCGCTGGCGTTGGTCCGCCCCGACCAGATCGTGGCGTGGCGCGGCTTCGATGATGCCGCCGCCGAGAGCGTCCTCCGTACCGCCAGCGGCTACGCCTCGATCCCGAGATAGGCGCGCTGGATCTCCGGCCGCTCCATCAATTCGCTCGCCAGCCCGTCGGCCACGATGCGGCCTTCTTCCATCACGTAGGCCCGGTGGGCGATCTCCATCGCCATCGCCACGTTCTGCTCCACCAGCAGCACCGAGGTGCCGCGGGCGTTGATGGAACGGATGGCCGCGAACATGTCCAGCACCACCATCGGCGCGAGGCCCAGCGAGGGCTCGTCCAGCAGCAGCAGCCGGGGCCGGCTCATGAGCGCGCGGCCGATCGCCACCATCTGCTGCTGCCCGCCCGACAGCGAGCCGGCCGGCTGCGGCAGCTTCTGCTGCAAGGCCGGGAACAGCGCCAGCACTTCGTCGAGCGACTGGGTGCGAAGCCGCTTCGCTTCCGGCAGGTAGCTCCCCAGCTCGAGGTTTTCGCGCACCGTCATGCCGGTGAACAGGCGGCGGCCCTCCGGCACGATCGCGATGCCGGCCCCGCAGAAGCGGTGCGGCGGCAGGCGCGTGATGTCGTTGCCTTCGAAGCGCAGGCTGCCGCCGCCCGCCCGGTGCAGGCCGGCCACCACGTTGATCAGCGTGCTCTTGCCGGCCCCGTTCGGCCCGACGACGCAAACGAGTTCTCCGGTGTCGACCTTCAGCGACACGTCCCACAGCGCGGGCGCGGCGCCGTAGGCCGCCCGGAGGTTCGTGACTTCAAGCATGGGCGGGCCGTCCGAGGTAGGCGCTGACCACTTCCCGGTCCTGCATCACGTCGGACGCCCGGCCCTGCGCGATCAGCTTGCCGTGGTTCAGCACCACGATGCGGTCGGTCAACGCCATCACCGCCCGCATCACGTGCTCGACGAAGACGATGGTGGAGCCCGGTCGCGGATGCGGCGGATCAGTGCGATCGCCTCGTTGATCTCGCCGGGCGTCAGGCCCGACAGCACTTCGTCGAGCAGCACCAGCCGCGGCCGCGCGGCGAGCGCCCGCGCCAGTTCGAGGAACTTGCGCTGGTGCAGGTTGATGTCGTCGGGCAGCGCGTGGGCGCGGTCCTGCAGGCCGGTGAACTCCAGCCACTTCCACGCCTCGCGGGTGGCCTGCGCCCGCGGCAGCGAAGCCCCGCCGAACATGCCGACCATCGCGACGTTCTGCAGCACCGTCATGTGCTTGAAGGGCCGCGGGATCTGGTAGGTGCGCGCGATGCCGGCATGCGCGATGCGGTGCGCCGGCAATCCCGTCAGCGGCTTGCCGTCGAACACGATCTCGCCGCCGCTCAGCGGATAGTGGCCGCTGACGACGTTGATGAACGTCGACTTGCCCGAGCCGTTCGGACCCAGCAGCCCGAGGATCTCGCCCTGCCGCACCTGCAGGCTGACCTTGTCCAGCGCCTGCACGCCCTTGAACGCTTTCGACAGCCCATGCACTTCCAGCAGCGGCTTGCCCGTCACCACGGATGGCGCCCGCGGGGCCTCTGCCTTCGCTCCCTCTCCCGCCTGCGGGAGAGGGCTGGGGGCGAGGGCGACCCCCTTGCGCTTCTTCAGGACGACTCCGAGGATCCCGTTCGGCAGGAACAGGATCACCAGCACCAGGATCGCCCCCACCGCCGCCTTGCCGGCCACCGCGTGGTCGCCTGCCGTGAACGCATACAGCAGCGCGGTGATCGCCGCCGCGCCCACGGCCGGCCCGGCCCAGTGCCGCGTGCCGCCCAGAACGCTCATGAGCACCACCGTCAGCGGCACGGTGATGTTGAAGGTCTCGCCCGCCGTCACGTACGAAACGAACAGCGCGTGGATCCCGCCCGCCAGCCCGGCCAGCGCACACGACATCGCGAACGCCACCAGCTTGTAGCGGAAGGTGGGCACGCCCATCACCTCGGCCACGTCTTCGTCGTCGTGGATGGCGAACAGGCCGGTTCCCAGCTTGGAGCCGTGGACCTTCCACGACACCAGCAAGGCAACGATCGCCGCGAGCGCCGCCATCAGGTAGATCGACGACGAGGGCGAAGGTCCGAGCTTCGGCGTCTCCACCGCGTTCAGGTACACGCCCGGCCCGCCGTCGACCGGCGAGTTCAGGATCACGGTGGCGACGACGAAGGTCACCGCCAGCGTCAGCAGCGCGAACAGTTCGCCGCGCACCGACTTCACGCGGAACACCACGAACCCAAGCCCGACCGCCAGCAACGCCGGCAGCAAGGCGGCGAACGGCAAGGTTGCCAGGAACGGCCAGTTCTGCTTGCCCGCCAGAAGGCGGTGGTGTACATGCCGATGCCGAAGAACGCGCCGTGCCCGAACGAGAAGTAGCCCGAATAGCCGGAGAGGATGTTCCACGACAGCGCCAGCACCATCCAGTGGCACACCGGGTACAGGATGGATTCGTAGAACGTCGGCAGGCCCAGCCAGGGCACGGCGAGCAGCAGCGCGCCCGCGGCCGATGCCCATCAAGGTCTTGTTCATGTACCGGGCTTTCCGGGGCGGAACAGCAGCATGACGATCAGCAGCGAGAAGGAAACGATGGGCGCCCACGAAGGCGACGCGACGGCCATCGTGATGGCTTCGCTCACGCCGATGACCAGGCCGGCCACGAGCGGGCCGAGCGCGCTGCCGAGTCCCCGAGCATCACCGCGGCGAACACGACGCCGACCCACGCGAAGATCTGCGACGGCGCCAGCGTGAAGATCAGCGCCAGGCAGACGCCGGCGACGCCGGCCAGCGCGGCGCAGCTGCCGGCGAGCATCAGCGACAGCCTCCGCGCATCGACGCCGAAGGCCGCGGCGATCGGGCCGTCCTCCGCCATCGCGCGCATCGCCTTGCCGAGGTCCGTGTAGCGCATCGCCGCCCAGACGCCGAGCGCGATCGCCACCGACAGCACCAGCGTGATCAGTTCCGGCACCGGCACGTAGAGGCTGCCGATGGTGAACTTGAGCTGGTTGTAGTGCGACTCGAGCCGGCGGTAGTCGGCCGTCCAGATGCCCGGATGCCGCTCTCGATCATCACGGTCAGCCCGAAGGTCACCAGCAGCGAATTGAAGGGCGTGATGGCGAACTTCGCCAGCACCCACTGCATGCCGACGCCGATCAGGAAGAACAGCGGCGGCACAACGAGCAGCGCCAGCAGCGGGTCGAGCTTCCAGACGGTGCCCATCTGGTAGCTGAGGTAGCCGCCGAGGAACACCAGCCCGAAGTGCGACAGGTTGATCTGGCGCAGCAGGCCCCGTGTGAGGCCCAGCCCCAGCCCGATCAGCCCGTACAGCGAGCCGATGAAGATGCCCGAGAGGATCGACTGCGCCAGCAGGTTGAAGCTTGGGAGCGTCACTGCGGGACGCGCCTCAGCGCACCTGCAGTTTCGCGCCCGGCGCCGCGAACGACTCGGGGTAGACGACCTTCCGTGCGCCGCCCTGCACCTGCTTGATCTTCATGAGGTCGTCGCCGAAGTTGCCGGGGCCGTCGAAGCGCAGCCGTCCCCGGATGGTGTCGATGCGGTTCTTGCGCAGGAACTCGGCGATCTTCTTGTCGTCGAGGCTGTTCGCGCCGCGCACGCCGGCCTCGAGGATCTGCCAGGCCGAGTACGAGGCCGCGGCCTGCACTTCGACCGTGGTGTCGGGCAGGTTCGCCGCCTTGGCGCGCTCGTTGAAGATCTTGACGAACTCCGCCGCCACGCCGTGGTTGGTGAAGGGCGGATGCTCCTCGAAGATGGTCAGCGACAAGGCCTTGTCGCCTTCGGGCGACTTCGTCATCGGGCCGGGCGCGGGGTACAGGTGGAAGTGGATCGGCGGCACGTAGTCGATCTTCTTCATCGCGTCGAGCAGCATGTTGCCTTCGAGCCCGATGTCGCCGATCCACACGAGGTCGGGCTTGGCGTCCTTGACGCGCGCCGCGATCGGCCCGAAGTCGCGGTTGCCGAAATCCCATTCGAGGAACAGCACTTCGTTGAGGCCACGCTTCTTGGCGATCTCGCGCCCGCCCAGCGACATGAAGTGGATCGACGGAAACTTGCTGGTGACGATGGCGATGGTCTTCGGCGGCTTGCCGGAAGCGGCCAGCATGTCGAACAGCGAGTTCGACACCGTCACCTGCGGGTTGGGCCCGAGCGACCACGCCGGGAACTGCATGTCGTACTTGGCCAGCGAGGGGATGCCGAAGGTGTGGTGCACCAGCACCTTGTTGTAGCGCTGGGCGACGCCCATCGCCGACAGGATGGCGCCGGTGGCGTACGGGCCCATCAGCAGGTCGACCTTGTCGCTCGTCACCAGCTGCTCGTAGAGCGTGCGCGCCAGGTCGGGCTTGGACTGGTCGTCCTTCACGATCCACTGCACCTGCCGGCCCATCAGGCCGCCGCGCTTGTTCAACTGCTCCACGTAGATCTCGCCCACCAGCTTGTGCGTGAGCGCGGTCGCCGACAGCGGACCGGTCAGGGCCAGCGTGCTGCCGATGCGGATCGGTTGTCCTTGCGCATGGACGGAGCCCAGGGCCCAGCAGGGCCGCGCTGGCGGCCCCCGTGGCGGAGAGGATGCGGCGGCGGGTGAGGGTCATGCTGTGTCTCCTGTCGTTGTCGTTGGATCAATCGACCTGCGCGCCCGAGCGCTTCACGAGCTCGGACCACTTGGCGATTTCGGTGCGGCCGAAGGCGGTGAGCTCGTCGGGCTTGAGCGCGGGCACTTCCAGGCCCTGCGCCGCGAGCTTCGCCTTCACGTCGGGATGGGCGACCACCGGTTGACGGCGTCGCGCAGCTTCGCCAGCACCGGCGCGGGCGTGGCAGCGGGCGCGTAGAGCATGAACCACGCGACGAGGTCGAACTCACCGAAGCCCTGCTCGGAAATCGAAGGCACGTCGGGCGCGCTGTTGGTGCGCTTGGCGCTCGACACGCCCAGCGCGCGCAGCTTGCCCGCCTTGATCTGCGGCAGCACGGCGGCCGGGTGATAGAACATGAACTGCACCTGGCCGGACATCACGTCCGACAAGGCCAGCCCGCCTTCCTTGTACGGCACGTGCACCATCTCGCCGCCCAGCCGTGCCTTGAGCAGTTCGCCGGCAAGGTGGCCCGAGGTGCCGTTGCCGGCCGAGGCGAAGCTCACGTTGCCCGACGCCTTGGCTGCCGACTGCAGGTCCTTCAGCGTCTTGTGCGGCGAGCCCGCGCCCACCACCAGCAGCGTGGGCGTGTAGCCCGCGAAGCCGATCGGCGCGAAGTCCTTCTGCGCGTCGTAGGGCATCTTGCGGTACAGGCCGGGGTTGATCGCATGCGTGCCGACCGTGCCCATCACGATCGTGTAGCCGTCGGCGGGCGCCTTGGCCACGAGGTCGGCGCCGATGTTGCCGCCGGCGCCCGACTTGTTCTCGACCACCACGGTCTGCCCGAGCTGCTTGCCCAAGGCGTCCGCGAACACGCGCGAGACGATGTCGGTGGTGGTGCCGGGGCCGAAAGGCACCACGAGCTTGAGCGGGCGACTCGGAAAATCCTGTGCCAGCGCCGGGGCCGCGAGGACGAGCCCCGCGAGGGCGGCCAGCAGGGTGCGGCGCATGGTCACTGCCTTGTCTCCTTCGGTGCGGCGGTGCGCGGCTTCCAGCCGTCCCGCAGTTCGTCGTTGTGTTCCCCGAGCAGCGGGGGCGCCGTGACTTCCAGCGGGCGTTCGCCGTCGAAGGAAAGGGGCGAGCGCACGGTGCGCCAGGACCCCACCACCGGGTGCTCGGTCTCCACGAACAGCTGCAGGTGCTTCGCCTGCGCATCTTCCGGCACTTCGGCCGTCGTGTACATGGGGGAATGCGGCACGTCGTTGGCTTCGAGACGCCGGCACCACTCGGGGCGATCGTGGGCGCGGAAGATCGGCCCCATGACGTCGATCAGCGCTTCCTGGTTCTCGATGCGCGCAAGCCGGCTGGCGAAGCGCGGGTCCTCGAAGATGTCGGGCCGCTCCATCGCCGTGGCCAGCCCCTGCCAGAACTTCTCGGGCGAGGACATGTGCAGCGCCACCCACTTGCCGTCGGCGCACTGCAGCACGTACGACTGCGAGACGCTGGGCCGGCTGAACGCGTCCATCACCTCGTCGGCGGAGAAGAGGTGCTGGAAGGCGTCGAGGTTGAAGTGCGTCATCGCCTCGAACATCGACAGTTCCACCTTGCGCGCGACGCCGCTGCGCTCGCGCTCGTGCAGCGCGCCGAGGATGCCGAGTGCGGCATAGAAACCGGTGACCAGGTCGGCGATCGCGGGGCCCGTCACGCGCGGGTTGTTCGGGTTGACCAGCAGCCGCAGGAAGCCGCTGGCGGCCTGCGCCACGGTGTCGTAGGTCGGCCGGCCCGCCGCGGGGCCGCTGGCGCCGAAGCCACTGATCGCGCAGTAGACCAGCTTGGGATTGATCCCGCGCAGCCGCTCGGCGCCGGCGCCGATCTGCTCGGCGAAGCCTGGCGGAAGTTCTGCAGGTAGACGTCGGCGTCGGCCACCAGCGCATCGAAGCGTGCCAGGTCTTCCGGCTTCTTGGTGTTGAGGGCGACGCTGCGCTTGTTGCGGTTGACCGTCTGGTAGTGCGGCGAATACAGGCCGCCCTTGAAGGCGCGGAACGGGTCGCCGGTGCCGGGCAGTTCCACCTTCACGACGTCGGCGCCCATGTCGGCCAGCAGCATCGAGGCGGCGGGCCCGGTGATGAAGGTGCCGTGCTCCAGCACCCGCACGCCTTCCAGCACCTTGATCATGCGGCCCCCTCGCCGGGCATGCCGCCGGTGTATTCGTACTCGCGCGTGGCCTGGGTACGAGAGCGCGAAGCCGATCGGGTCGGCGAGCTCCTCGTTCAGGTGCGCGATCAGGCTGGCCGTGCGGGCGAGCATCGGCACGCCCTTGAGCGCGTTGACCGGGAAGCCGACGCCGAGCAGAACGGCGGGGATGGCGCCGGAGACGTTCAGCTTCAGTTCCTTGCCGACGACCTCGGGGATGATCTCTTCGACGATGCGCGCGATCTCGACATAGCGCTGGCCGCCGCCGGCGCGCTGCGAAACGCCGAACAGCGCTTCGACGCGCGGGTCGCGCTTCTTGTGCTCGGGATGGCCGTAGCCGGCGATGGGCAGCTTGTTCGCGCGGCGTGCGGCGACCACGGCTTTCGCCGCCGCGCGCAGGTCGCCGCCATGCTGCTGCGCGGCCTGCTCGATCTCCACGTACAGCCGGCCCGCCGTTTCGGATGCGCCGAGGATGACGGAGCCCGAGCCGAGGATGCCTGCCGCCACCGCGCCCTGCATCGCATCGGGCGCGGCGGCAAGCGTCATCCGCGCGGCCTGCACGCTGGGCACGAGGCCGTGTTCGGCGATCGCCACCAGCGTGGAGTTCAGCACCGCGCTGGCCGCGGCATCGGGCTTGCGCCCCGTCAGCAGCAGGAAGAAGTAGTCGCCGAAGTTCACCTGCCCGATGAGGTCTTCCGCCGGGTTGGACCCGCGCACCACGATCGCGTCTTCGCTCGAGACGCAGATGGCGGAGCGAGGCACCGTCGCCTTGCCGATTTTCAAAGCATGTCTCCCGGTCAGGCGGCGGCCGAAGGCACCAGGCGGAAGTCGTAGCGCGCCGTGTAGTACGGCTTGGCCATCGCGCGGCCGTCGGGCGCCTTGCCCGGCGCGTGCTTCGGGAAATCGACGATCAGGCTGTTGCGCACGCCGAAGACCGCATCCGAATCCGGTACGGGCTGTCCTTGACGAAGATGTGCGTGGTCAGGCGCTCGTGGCCGGGCGCCGTCAGCATCATGTGCATGTGGCCGGGGCGGTTCAGGTGGCGCCCCATGCGCGCGAGCATCGCGCCCACCGGCCCGTCGCCCGGCACCGGGTAGTAGTTGGGCTTGATCGACCAGAAGCGGTAGTTGCCGTCGGCGTCGGTCTTGAACTGGGCGCGCAGGCTCATGGCGTCGCCCTTCTGCATGTCGTAGAAGCCTTCGCCGTCGCCGGACCAGACGTCGACGGCGCAGTTCGCGATCGGCTGGCCGGCCGTGTCGGTCACCCGGCCGAAGTAATAGGCGGGTTCGCCCGGATGGCCTTCGCCGATGTCGGCGCCGAGTTCCAGCTGCGGCGCGCCGGGCCAGAAGAACGGGCCTTGCACCGTCGCCTCGCTGGGGCCGTCGCCGGCATGGTGCTTCGAGCCGCGCGCCTGCTCCAGCGCCACCACCAGCATCGACAGGCCGAGCGTGTCGGAGAGCAGGATGAACTCCTGGCGCTTCTCGTCGCACTTCTGGCCGACCGCGGTGAGGAACTGGATGCCGGCCATCCATTCGTCCGGCGTCAGGTCGACTTCGCGCGCGAAGGCATGCGCGTGCTTCACCAGCGCCGCCATCACCTGCTTGAAGCGTTCGTCCTTGCACTCGCCCATGCGGTCGATGACCGCCTGGGTGAAATCGGTGACTTCCCGTTGCGACATGCGTGTGTCTCCTTCTGCTGCCGTTCGGCGCGAGTCTAGGAGCGCACGGCCGGGCCGGAAAGTGATGAATTTCGACCGCTATGATCGATGCCATCGATCGCAATGCGAGGTAACCCGCACATGGAACTCCGCCACCTCCGCTACTTCGACGCCGTCGCCGAAACGCTCAACTTCACCCGCGCGGCGGAGCGCCTGCACGTCACGCAATCGACGCTTTCGCACCAGATCAAGCAGCTGGAAGAGGAACTCGGCGCCCCGCTGTTCGACCGCAGCGCCAAGCGGGTGCGGATGACGGAAACCGGCGAGATCCTGCGCAGCCACATGACGCCGGCGCTGCAGCAGATCGACCGGGGCCTGCAGGCGCTGCGCGCGCCCGGCGGGGCGATCACGGCGAGCATCCGGCTGGGCGCCACTTCCAGCTTCAACACGCGGATGGTTCCGCAGTGCGTCGCCACCTTGCTGAACCACTATCCGAACATCCGGGTGAGCGTGGAGGAACTGCCGGCCGGCATGATCACCAAGCGCCTCGCCTCCGGCCACCTCGACCTGGCCGTCTCGTACCGGCCCGGTGAAGGCAGCGAACTGTGGTTCGAGCCGCTCTACAACGAGGAGCTGCGGCTGGTGGTCGGCACCTCGCACCCGCTCGCGCGGCGGCGGCGCGTGCGGATGGTGGAACTGCACAACGTGCGCATGGTGCTGCTGCCGCGCCAGTTCGTCACGCGCAAGCTGCTGGACGAATGCTTCGAGCAGGCCGGCGCCAAGCCGCTGGTGGCAGCGCAGATCAACTCGGTGGCGCCGATGCTGGAGCTGATCCGGCAGACCGACCTGGCGGGGATCATCACGGAGACGGCGCTGTCGCAGGCGGCGGACCTGCGCGTGATCCCGCTGGAGGACCCGACTCCGATCCGCACGCCGGGGATGCTGTGGCACAAGGGGGCGACGCGCTCACCGGTGCTGAAGCATTTCGCGGAGATCATTCGGCGGGCGGCGGGGGCTTGAGGGGCGCGGAGTTGAAGGAAGGCCGTGGTGCGCAGCGCAGCTGCACACCCTACGAACACCGGGACCGTAGGGTGTGCAGCTTGCTGCGCACCATCCCGGCCGTTCACTCCGGCCGGTTCCCCTCGAACGCATCCTGCAGCAACTGCCGGATCGCCCCCTTCTCCAGCGGCCGCGGATTCGGGTACTGGTTGCTCATCGCGATCTCGCAGGCCCGCTCCAGGTCGGCTTCCTTCATGCCGATGTCGCGCAAGGCGACCGGCGCGCCGTTCTCCTTCGCCAGGTCGTACACCGCCTGCGGCGCACTCTTGCCGCCCGGGGCCGAAGCGATACGCTCCATCGCCTGTGGCGCAGCCGCCGCGTTGTACGCCAGCGCGTGCGGCAGCACGATCGTGTGCGTCTCGGCGTGCGGCAGGTTGAAGGTGCCGCCCAGCGTGTGGCACAGCTTGTGGTGCAGCGCCATGTCCACCGAAGCCAGCACCGTGCCGCACAACCATGCGCCGTACAGCGCATCGCCGCGTGCTTCCAGGTCGCGCGGCTGCGCGCGAACAGCGGGCAGCGCGCGGCCGAGTGCGCGGATGCCCTCCTGCGCCATCAGTTCGATGATCGGGTTGGTCGTCGCCGAGTACAGCCCCTCGGCCGCATGCGCGATCGCGTTCATGCCGCTGGTGATGCTCATGCCGACCGGCAGCCCCAGCGTGAGCTCGGGGTCGTAGATCACCGTGCGCGGCAGCACCGGTCGGCGCGGCCGGTCTTCTTCAGGCCCGCCTCGGTGATGCCGTAGATCGACGTCATCTCGGAACCGGCATAGGTGGTCGGGATCGCGATCACCGGCAGCGCCGACTCCAGCGCGATCGCCTTGCCGAGGCCGACGGTTGAACCCGCCGCCGATCGCCACCGCGCAATCGGCGCCGATGCGTGCGGCTTCCGCCCGCGCCTCGCGCGCCGTCTCGATCGGCACGTGCATCACGGCGCGATCGAACACCCCGGCGGCACGCGCACCGAGCAATGACGCCACCTGTTCCGCCGAAGCGCGCTGCTCCGGCGTCGACAGCACCAGCGCCTTGCGCGCACCCAGCCGGTCGACCTCGTCCGGCAGTTGCTTCAAGCTCCCCGCGCCGAAGATGACCCGCGCCGGGCGGCCGATGTAGACGAAGTCTTTCATGCCGCCTGCGGCAGGCCCATGGCCGCCGTGATCTTGCGGCCGGAGGCGCGCAGCGCCTCGAGGCCTGGGCCCAGTCCACGTCGACCAGCTTGCCGGCGCGCTTCTTCCAGCGCCCGGCCACCATCACGCTGTCGATGTTGGACAGCGATGCCTGAACACCACCGAACTCACCGGATCGTGCACCGGCTGCATGTTGAGGTCGCTCGCGCGGATCACGACCAGGTCGGCCTGCTTGCCGGGCGCCAGCGAGCCGATGCGGTCTTCCTGCTGCAGCATGCGCGCGCCTTCAATCGTGACCCACGCCAGCGCTTCGCGCGTGGTGATGGTGGAAGTCGGCGGGATGGTGCCGTGCGCCTCGCGGTGCGCCACGTTGTCCAGCTGCGCTGGATGCCCAGCGCGATGCGGGCCTGCGACAGCATGTCGCCGCTGGTCATGCTCTCCGGTCGACGCCGAGCGAAGGCGCGCGACCGAACCGGCGCAGCCGCCCGGTCAGCGGATGGCCGTGGCCTTGCGACATCTCGCTTTCGGCCGCCGCCGAGAAGCTCATGCCCAGCGCGCAGAAACGTTCCAGTTGCGCGTCGCTCAGCGCGTGCCCATGGACGATGTTGATGTTCGGGCCCAGCAGGCCTTCGGCCTCCAGCCGCTCCCAGCCGTCCGGGCAGCGCGCGGGGCCGCCGCCCCGGTGCAGCGACGCGATCAAGCCGAGTTCGCGCGCCATGCGGAAGTCGTGCAGCGCCACTTCGAGCGTGCAGTAGTGCGGCCCGAGCACCGCCGCCTGGATCGACAGCAGCGGGTCGCCCGCATGCGCCGCCAGCAACCGTTCGAGCTCGCGGCGCGGATGCGGCACCTCCCAGAACGGCTTCTGCCCCGGCTGCGGATCGGGCTTGGGCGTGCCGTGGAAGTAGGCGGCGCGGATGCCGCTGGCTTTCAATCCTTCGATCGCGGCGTCGTTGTGCTGCGGCGTCGGGTTGTTGTGGCACCAGTCGGCCAGCGTCGTCGTCCCGCAATTGAGCTGGTTCAGCGCGCCCATGCGGGTGGCGATGTACAGGTCTTCCGGAGCGAACACGGTGGCCAGCCCCGCGTGCATGTTGCGGAAGTATTCCAGCAACGTCCAGTTGGCGGCCACGCCGCGCAGCGCCGTCTGCCGGTGTGCATGTGCGCGTTGACCAGGCCCGGGATGACGATGCACCCGGACGCGTTCACCACCTCCACGCCGTCGGCGTGGAGCACGGGCGCGATCTCCACGATGCGGCCGCCGCTGACGAGGATGTCGCCGCGCGCGAGGTCGCCCTGCCGGTCCATCGTGACGATGGCCGCACCACGGATCAAGGTGCCGTCGTTCATGCCGTTTGCTCCCCCGCGTCGGGCACGCGGTAATCGACCTGGTGGCGGGCGGTGCGCAGGTCCGCCACCTCCGCCTTGACGCGCAGGTGTTCGGGGTGGACGGCGTACGCGTCGAGCGCCGCCTGCGATGCGAAGTCGCTGACCAGCACGACGTCGCAGGCGTAGTCGGCGCCGCTGCTGTCGACGCCGATCTCCGGTGCAGCAGCCCGGGGATCCGCCCGCGCAGGCTGTGGAAGCTGTCCTGCAGCCGCGCGACGTTGCGCGCCTTCTCCTCGCCCGCACCGCGCACGTCCCACATCACGATGTGGCGGATCAAGCGGCGGCCCTCGCCGGATTGAGCACGAAGTCGTACTCCACGAGATAGCGCCCGTCGGGCTGCTTCACCCAGTCGGCCACCAGCGACTCGCGCACGCCGAACACCGCATCGGAGTCGAGGTAGGCGTCGCCATTGCGGAACACGTGGGTGATGAGCGTCTCGTAGCCGGGCGCCTTGATCATGAAGTGCAGGTGCGCCGGCCGCCGGGGATGGCGCCCGGTCGCCTTGAGCATGTCGCCGACCGGGCCGTCGTCGGGGATCGGGTAGGCCTCGGCCAGGATGGAGCGGAAGTGGTAGCGGCCATCGCGGCCGGCCTGCAGCACGCCGCGCGCCTGGTGGTCGCCGCCTTCGCGCTGCACGTCGTACTTGCCTTCGGCATCGGCCTGCCAGACGTGCATCTCAGCGCCGGGCACCGGCTCGCCGTCGAGGCCGCGCACCGGCCGCGCACCTCGCAGGGCACGCCGGCGGCGCCCCGGGCGACGTCCTCGCCCAGGTCGAACGTGGGGGCGCCCTCGACGTAGAAGGGGCCGAACACGGTGGCTTCGGTGCAACCCGCCGGCTTCTCGTTGTTCATCGCCACCGTCAGCATCGACAGGCCGAGCGTGTCCGACAGCAGGATGAATTCCTGCCGCTTGTCGTCGGTGGTGTGGCCGACGCGGGTGAGGAACTCGACGCCGCGGAACCATTCCTCCTCGGTGAGCTTCACGTCGCGGGCGAAGGCGTGCAGGTGCTGCACCAGGCTGGTCATGATCTCCTTGAGCCGGGGATCGGGGGTATCGGCCAGCCGCGCGATCACCGCCTGCGTGATGTTGTCCTCGGGTCAGATTGCGCATGGGGTCTCCGCTGATCGCGGCAACTGTAGGGTGCGGCCATAATTTGCGGAAGCGCGCCGGGGCAAATGAGTTTTCCGCCCGGCGCAACAAATGACCGGCGCCGCCGGCAGCAGGAGACCCGGTGGACCGCTGGAGCGAGATGGCGTTGTTCGTGCAGGTGGCCGAAACCGGCAGCCTGAGCCGTGCCGCGGACGAACTGGGGCTGTCCAACGCGGCCGCGAGCCGCCACTTGTCGTCGCTGGAGGAGAGGCTGGGCGCGCGGCTGGTCGAGCGCAACACGCGGCGGCTGTTCGTGACCGAGACGGGGCAGGAGTTCCTGCGCCGCAGCAAGGCCATCCCCGGCCGACCTGCACGACGCCGAGTCGGCGGTGAACGCCTCCACCCTCAACCCGACCGGCACGCTGCGACTGACGGCGTCGCTCTCGTTCTCGATGCAGCACATCGCGCCGCTGCTGCCGGAGTACACGCGCCGCTACCCGGACGTGAGCGTGCATGTCGAAACGGCCAACCGCTACCTCGACCTGATCGACAACAACATCGACATCGCGATCCGCACCCGCGAGTTCGAGCCCGATTCCAACATCACGATCCGAAGGCTGGCCGAAACGCGCCGCATCCTGGCCGCGTCGCCGGGCTACCCGGCCCGCGCCGGCACGCCGCGCGAGCTGGCCGACCGGCCAAGCATGCGCTGCTGGTCTACACCTATGCCAACAACCCACACGAACTGCGGTTCACGCGCGATGGCGAGGTGAGCACGGTCGCCATCAAGGGCGTGCTGGAATCGAACGATGGCCGTACTGCGCGCGGCGGCGCTCGACGGGATGGGCATCCTCGTGCAGCCGACGTACATCCTGTACGAAGACATCGTGGCGGGACGGCTGGTGCCCGTGCTCGACGCATGGGACCTCCCCCGCCTGACCGTCAACCCGGCCTATCCCAGCCGCAAGCACCTGTCGGCCAAGGTGCGGACCTTCATCGACTTCATCGCGGAGCATTTCCAGAAGATGGAGTACGAGCGGAAGTGGACGGGGAGGTTCGGGTATTGAGGGGGCGGGGGAGTGGTTGCGCCCGGTGGAGCGGGGTTGGATGGCTGCTTTGGGGTGGCGGATTTAATCGGTCCACTTGGCTCGCGAGTGACTGCTTCGCAGGGCGGATTCAACCGGTCAATGCAACACACTAACCACCGCGGAGGCGGAAGGAGTGTTGCAGATGAAGCGACGGCGGCCACGGATCTACTACTCGGACAGCCAGAAGGCGCTGATGTGGGAGCGCTGGAAACAAGGCTGGACACTGCATGAGATTGGCAAGCTGTTTGATCGGCCTCACACGTCGATCCACCAGATTCTTGCGGCGACGGGTGGATTCCGGCCGCCGCAACGAGCGCGATCACCAGATGCGCTGACTCTGGCCGAACGCGAGGAGATCTCCGGGGCGATGGTGGCCGGCGAATCTATTCGATCAACCGCGGCTCGACTTGGGCGAGCACCATCGACGATCAGCCGAGAGATAAAGCGCAACGGCGGCTGCGACGGCTATCGCGCTAGCCTAGCCGATGCGGCGGCTTGGGATCGAGCGCGGCGCCCTAAGACCTGCAAGTTGCGGAACAACCGCGCGTTGGCCCGGCTCGTAGCTGAGAAGCTCCGGCTGCTCTGGGCGCCGGAGCAGATTGCAGGTTGGCTCAAGCATACTTATCCGGGCGACCAGAGCCTCCACGTGTCACACGAGACCATCTACCGCAGCCTGTTCATTCAAGCGCGTGGCGCCTTGAAGAAGGAGCTGCTGGAACACCTGAGACGCACGCGCGGGATGCGCCGCTCTCGGCACTACACGCAGAAGACGGCGATCCACGGGCAGATCGCCGATGCCGTTTCGATCAGCGAGCGACCCGCTTCGGTCGAAGATCGAGCCGTGCCTGGCCACTGGGAAGGTGACTTGGTCTTCGGCAGTCGCAACAGCCAGATTGCCACGCTGGTCGAGCGACAGACGCGATACGTGATGCTGGTGAAGCTCGGTGGCAAAGACTCGCAGACGGTCGTCAACGCCCTGATCAAGAATGCCCGCAAGCTGCCGCAGGAGCTCTATAAATCCCTGACCTCGGGATCGAGGCACAGAGATGCATGCCCACAAGCAGTTCACCATGGCCACCGACATCCAAGTCTTCTTCTGCGACCCCCAGAGCCCCCGGCAACGCGGAAGCAACGAGAACACCAACGGTCTACTCCGTCAGTACATGCCGAAGGGCATGGACCTCTCGGACTTCTCCCAGACCCAGCTCAACGCAATAGCGAGACAATTGAACGAGAGGCCGCGCAAGACGCTCGGCTTCCACACGCCCGCTGAGATGTTCAGCGAATGTGTTGCGTTGACCGGTTGAATCCGCCAGCGGTTGCGGTCGTTCGCCGGAGCGCGCCAAGTGCGGGGACTTGCTTCAATGCGGACACTGGGTTACCCACCCGATTGCGGCGCCAAAGGCCGGTATCCAGAGTGTTGACGACATTTTCCAAGTCGGCGCCCCGATAGGCGCCATCGAGAACGACCGCACCAAACTAAGCCCCGACGCGGTCGCTTTCTCCTTCCTCAGATTTCCGTCTGCTCGGAGAGCTCGAGAGCATCATCGACTTCGATGCCGAGGTACCTTACCGTCGATTCCAGCTTGGAGTGTCCGAGGAGCAGTTGCACGGCGCGAAGGTTCTTGGTGCGCCGATAGATCAGCGTCGCCTTTGTCCTTCGCATTGAGTGCGTGCCGTAGTCGGTGCTGTCCAGACCCAGAACGTCAACCCAATGCTGGAGGATTCTCGCGTACTGCCTAGTTCCGAGATGGGGCGAACCATGAAGCCGGCTGGGGAACAGGAAGGCTTCCGACTTCAGCCCGGCGAGCTTGATCCACGCCTGCAGAGCGTCCCGGGCGACTGCCGTGATCTCGAACTGCACGGGGCGTTGGGTCTTGTGTTGCATCACAGTGGCGCGCGTCGCGACCTGGTCTCCATGACAGACGTCTCGGACTTTGAGGGCGACGAGATCACATCCGCGAAGCTTGCTGTCGATACCCAAGTTAAAGAGTGCGAGATCTCGCGCCCGCCCCTCCATCTGCAGGCGGACACGCAGCACCCAGATGTCTTTCACCTTGAAGGGTGCCTTTTGCCCGACGATCTTGCCCTTGTTCCACGGCTCGCGATGAGTAGTATTGCCTTCGGCTACCATGATGGTCTCCCATCGAGTTGAGGGCCATCTAGGATGCGCTTTTGGCCACGGGCGGGCCACTTTCCGCGTGACTGTGATCGGAAGGCTGGCGGTAACGCCCGGCTGTGGAGCGAGGCTTCCGACTCGCGGCCCCGGCCACAAGCCGACACTCGCCTTAAAGTGCGCGCCAAGCCGTAGGCAGGCGGAGTCTGGCGACAATTGAGCGTGATGGTCCAAGCTCAATTGCCGAGGACGCTCAACACGGAGATGCCCGCGGTTGAGGATTTTCGCCTCGACGCTTTAACTGGGCGCCGAGGCAAGAACAAGAAGGTGGAGGTGACGGATGCCGGGATTCATGCGAATTCGGGTGGAGGATGTCGAACATGGCTGCTGTGCGCTGCTCCAGCACGTGAGCAAGGTCGGCCTGAACCAAGAGATCGGTGGACGCCTGGCCATGATCGACTCCGGCTCATCAGCCGCCTTCAAACCGAGCACGGCGATCAAGGCGATGGGCCGCGACAAGCTCGACTATCTTTTCATTACCAACGCCGACCAAGACCACATGTCCGACCTAGGAGGGTTGGAAGACGCCGGCATTGAGGTGGTCACGCTGCTACGAAATCCGACGTACACGGGCGAAGAGATGCGTCGCATCAAGCTCGTGAGTGGCCCGCTCACCAACGATGCTACTTGGTACGTGAACGCGCTCGGTATATACACCGACAACGTCACCGCCCCGTTCAACACGAGCATGGGCGGCATCACGTACAACTCGTTCTACAACTCGTACGGCAGTGGGCACGGTCAGTTCAAAGACACGAACAACCTGAGCCTCGCGACGTTTATCAAGTACGCGAACTTCAAGATGCTGTTCCCCGGCGACCTCGAAAAGGCAGGCTGGACCGCCCTGCTACAGCGGGCTGACTTTCGGGCCGAATTGTCGGGCACCGACGTCCTGATGGCATCGCACCATGGACGGGAGAGCGGGTACTGCGAGGACATCTTCAAGCACTTCACGCCTTCGTGCGTGGTGATCTCCGACAAGCCGATCGTGCACAAGACGCAGGAGATGGTGCCGGACTACCGCAAGGTAGTCCGGAAAGGTGGCGTGCGGGTGCGAACAACAATGAAGAACAGGCACGTGCTGACGACACGCAGAGACGGGTGGATCGTGTTCGATGTGGACGATCAGAGCTACACCATTGACACGGAGTACCACGGATGAAAAGCGCTGAACGTTCCTTGAAGTCGCTGAACTTCGCGTGGCACGTCGCCCTCGCGACGGCTGATGCCATCGTCCTGGCCCTCTTCATCGCGCCCGAACTGATCACCAGCGCCACAACTACACAGCTCGGCCTTTATCGCGCGCTCGGCGCCGCAGTGTTACCGATCGCCGTGCTCCTACTGATGAACGTGATGTCTTCGAACTTCAAGGCCATGCTCGTGTACTGGAAGCCGTACGGCTGGCTGCCGGGCTGTGAGGCGTTCACCAAGTTCGGTCCGGCGGATCACCGTGTGGACATGGCTCACCTGAAGAAGAACGTCGGCACGTGGGCTGAGGAGCCGAAGGAACAGAACTCGAAGTGGTACAAGCTGTACAAGCAGGTTGAGACCACGCCAGAGGTCGCCTACGCACAGAAGGACTTCTTGATGTACCGCGACATGGCCGTGCTGTCGCTGCCGCTCATTGTCCTCGCGCCGCTCGGACTGTACATAGCCGATGCGAGCACGAAGGCCCTGTGGATTGGTGCTGCGATGTTCGTCGTGCAGTACGTGCTGACCGCTATCAGCGCTCGGAACGCGGGTGAGCGCTTCGTGTGTAACGTGCTGGCAGTGCATTCGGCCAAACAATTCACGACGCCGAAGGCAACGGCTCCCGCTAAGGCGACTTCTTCAGGTGGTTCTGCGGCTGCCTGACGGTCCCATGAAGCAGCATCAGTTCTTCGCCCAACGTCTTCGCCTCGGATCAGCGTCATGACCTCCACTTTGGTCTTGGCAACCCTCCACGGAATTCCGAAGGAATTTGGCGGAGATTGGCGTGAGGCCGGCTACCTTCGCGACCCACAAGGAGCCCGGCGACCTGTCCGGGGCGATAGGCTGTACGACATCGAGGCTATTTGTGTGCGGCTTCACGATGCCTTCGCAACAGTGCTCTTCGGCGGAATTGACAACTACTACGCCATCCTCCCGGTGGTTCCCCAGTTCGTGACTATCAGTGGGTTGAATTCCGAAGCGCCATTGTCGCGAGAGCTGTTTGAGCAGTTTCTGGAGAGATCAAAGGACTTTCCACATCTCAATCGGCTCCTGTATCTCTACGATTGTCGTCAGCTTGTGAGCGGCGTACAAGAATGCACGAAGGAAGCGTGCCTCTTGGTTGGAGAGTTCTATCGGATCCTAAACTTCGAAGACTTCTTCGTTCCGCCTATGAAAGAAGATGACGGTATCCGGTATTACACGTCACCTGCGGTGACAACGATGATCGCGGTGCTCAATATGGTCTACGTGCGGCTACACAGCCTGTTGGACTGTCTGACCAAACTTGTAGTGGAGATCGAGAAGCTTCGATCGGACTTCAAGATGTACCCCAAACTTGCTTCATCGGGCGCACTATTCGGCGCACACAAATACCATGGCTGGAATGGCAAGAACGGGACCTTGTTCAAAAGATCCGACACCGTTGACGAGGTAGAACTGTTCCGAAACCACATCATCCATGAGGGCCCGCTGGACGACATGCCCAAGGCATACAAGGCAATTCAGGGTGGCGTTGCAGTCGAAAAGTTCGTGCTGCTTCCGAACCGAGCGGGCGCGCAGTTCGCCCGCTACAAGAATAGGCACCTGTTCTACGGCGCGGAGGACAGAATCAACTTGCGCCTTCCGACGCTACTGGCTGACTTCCAAGAGCGGCAGGTCAAGACGTTGGAAGCGATGTTGGCCCGACTAGAGGAGCAGCCGCACCAGACACTTCAACCAGGCGAGTAGGCGCGGCGCCGATTTCCGAGCCCGCAGCTTCTGCGCCCAACTTGCAACCGTGATTTCCATAGAGGTTGGTGCGGCCAGTTGATGATTGCGCTTCCCGGCACTCCACAGAGCGCATCTGCAAGGATGCCTGCTCCGGCCAATCGCGACCGCTCTTCGCGCCCGTCGCCCATGTCGGGTATCGGCAACCTCCGCTAGTGGGCGCTCCCAATCTGACCGGCCGCACCCAGTCTGCAGCAGCCATTCACTGTTCGGAGGCTCACATCACATCGACGTCCGCCTCCGCCCCCGTGAGCAGACGCCTGCACCGAACATCCATGGGCTTCTTGCGAATTGCACAGTGCTCTGGCGTTCGCGACCCGAGTCCGGGAGCCGGCTTCGCCCCCGTCGCAGGCCGTGGACGAACAACCAAGCTGGACCTCGAGAACCTGGGTAGCAGAGGCCCCATTGCATCCACCAAGCCGATGCATGACGCCCCGCTTCGGGTGACCGCACCGGGTGGCCCGCCGGCCTCGGGCGAGATGGGCGCAGAATCAATGCCACTGCCACCGGAGTCGCCTTCCATGCGCTTTCCCTTGACCTTTGTGCTGCTCGTGACTGCTGCGCTCCTGCTTGGGGCGTGCGACGAACAGCGCGCCGGCAGACTGGAGGAAGGGGTTTCCACCGAAGCCGACGTGCGGCGCGAATTCGGCGTCCCTGTGCAAATCACGGATCGGGCGGACGGCAGCAAGGTTCTTGCTTACCCGCGCCAGCCGGAAGGCTCCACCAACTACGAGATCGGCATCGGCCCCGACGGCAAGATGAACTCGCTGCGGCAGCTGCTCACGCCCGCGAACTTCGCACGGGTGTAGCCTGGCATGGACGAGGCGGACGTGACCCGCTTGCTGGGGCGGCACGCGAAGGTGGTGCGCTACGCCATGAAGCCTGGCGAAGAAGTCTGGCAGTGGCGATTCGTCCAGACGGCAGCTTGAAGAAGGTCTTCGAAGTGACGTTCGACGGCCAGCACAAGGTGCTGGCGACTGCCACCACGGATGACGAGCGGGAGACACTGCCGGCGAAATGAAGCACTGGCGAACCATTTAGTGCGGCCTCCGTTTCGTCGGCTCCGCGACAAGTCCCGCCGCCGTCATGCCACCAGCCCGAGATACTCCTCTCGCGTCTGCGGCAACACGGCCCCGACGAGTTGCTCGTAGGACGTGCGGTGGCTGGCCAGCATGCGGGCCGATGCCGCGGACTTCGAGCGGCAATACCAGTGGCAGGTGTGCTGCATCAGGAGCACCTCGGCCAGGATGGCGAAGGCGCGGTCCTTCGAAGAGGAGGCGTCCTGTTCTTCGACGGCACGGCAGATGCCGCGCGCGTGCACGCGCAGCGCCTCGCGCATGTCGAAGGACCTGTCGAACGCGGGCGAGCGGGGCAGCCAGATCGGAAACTTGCTCACGCGCGTGGCCGTGGGCTCGACGCCCGCGAAGTCCTCCGAGAGCTTGCGGACCTGCCGGCACAGGACGTCTTCGGTCGCTCGCAGCACGCCCCAGACCTGCTCGAGGCCGGCGGGGTCCGATTCGTCCAGGGCGCGCGAGTAGCCCTGCGAAAGCGTCTCGATGTTCTTTTCGATGTCGTGGCCGGACAGGTACCGGGCCAGGGATGGCCATGCGCCGTTGCTGCTGCCGGGTCCTGGCGATCCACAAGGCGGCCAGCGCAATGGGCAGGAGAAGGAAGAAGTCCACCGGATGATGGTACACAGGCCATCCAGGGCGGGCCGGCCGCCGTCATGCAGCGCAAGAAGCGACGACACGAGGCTGGAAAGCACCGTGAGGTACTGGGGCGTCGAGGTCGACGACCCAGCGGCATCGGATTATTCTTGGAGCATCACCGCAACTCACCCAACCCCGCCCCCCATGTCCCTCCTCACCACCTTCGGGCGCCCCCTCCGCCTGGCCGTCATCGGCGGCGGCCCCGGCTCATGGATCGGCAACATGCACCGCGGCGCGGCGGAAATGGACGGCTGGTTCCGGGTGACGGCGGGCGTGTTGTCGAGCGACGCACAGCGCTCGCGTGCGGCCGGCATCGCGATGGGCCCGGACGCCGCACGTTGCTACGGCAGCGTGCCCGAGATGCTCGCCGGCGAATCCGCGCGCGCCGACGGTGTCGACGCCGTGGCGGTCATGACGCCCAACGACACGCACTACCCCATCGCGGCGGCCGCGCTCGATGCCCGGCTCGACGTGGTCTGCGACAAGCCGGTCGCCCATGACTTCGCGCAGGCGCGCGACCTCGTGCAGCGGGCGCGCGCGAACCAGCGTCTGTTCGCCGTCGCGCACGGCTACTCCGCCTATCCCATGACGCGCTACGCCCGCCAGCTGGTGCGCAACGGCGCCATCGGGCCCGTGCGCCTGGTGCAGGTGGAGTACATCCAGTCCGGCCTGGCCACGCGGGTCGAGGACGGGCCTTTGAACAATCGGCTGCGCTGGCTGTTCGATCCCGCGCGCAGCGGGCAGGCGCTGGTGATGAGCGCGATCGGCTGCCACGCGCAGCACCTCGCCACCTTCGTCGCGGGTGCGAACGTGCACCGCGTGATGGCGGACGTCGGCACGCTCAGGCCCGGCCGCACCGTGGTCGACCATGTCTCCGCGCTGCTCGAGTTCGATGGCGGCGCCCGCGGCACCTTCACCGTGACGCAGGCGGCCGCCGGCGGCGAGAACGACATCCGGCTGCGCGTGTACGGCGAGGCCGGCATGATCGACTGGTCGCACCGCGACGCGAGCTACCTGAAGCTGGCCATGCAGGGCCAGCCGGTCCGCACCATCGGCCGCGGCGACCCCGACCTGCCGGCGGAGATCATCGCGCTGGGCCGCACGCCGCGCGGCCATCCCGAGGGTCTGCGTGAAGCCTTCGCCAACATCTACGCCGAGGTGGCGCAGGAACGCATGGCCCTCAAGCTCGGCGAGCCGGTGCCGCCCTTTCCTATCCGCGCGCCGAGGACGGCGCGCACACCATGGCGTTCATCGAAGCCTGCATCGCGTCGCAGGAGCGCGGCGCATGGGCCGACGTGCAGCGCTGAGGACCACACCATGCCCCTGCTCCACCCCCGATCGCCCGCGCCACCATGCTGATCCGCCGCCCCGCGGCCGAGGTGTTCGAAGCTTTCGCCGATCCGGCCGTCACCACGCGGTTCTGGTTCAGCCGCTCGTCGGGCAGGCTGGCCGCCGGCAGCACGGTGACGTGGTGGTGGGACCACTACGGCGTCTCGGGCGAAGTGCGCGTGGTCGCGCTGGAGCCGGCGCGCCGCATCGCCATCGAATGGCCGACGCCGGTGGAATGGCTCTTCGAACCCAAGGGCGCCGATGCGACCTTCGTCACGATCACCGCCTCGGGCTTCACCGGCACCGACGACGAGCAGGTCGCGCAGGCGCTCGATTCCACCGAAGGGTTCAACCTAGTGATCGCCGCCTGCAAGGCGTGGCTGGAACACGGCATCGACCTTGGCTTGATCGCCGACAAGCAGCCGTCCAGCTGAGGCACGCGCCGCCTGCAACACGGCGCGCGCCATCCGTTGCAAGATGGCGCATCGTCATTTGCAAGAGAGCCCGCCATGCCCCAACCGACCCGCGAAGGCCAGTCGGTCCCCCAGTCCAGTTCCGCTACCGCTCGGGCAACGAGTGGAAGGAGATCGGCTCCGACGCCCTCTTCAAGGGCCGAACGGTGGCCGTCTTTTCGCTGCCGGGCGCGTTCACGCCCACCTGCTCGAGCACGCACCTGCCCCGCTTCAACGAGCTGGCGCCGACCTTCAAGGAGAACGGCGTCGACGAGGTGGTCTGCATCGCCGTGAACGACCCCTTCGTGATGGAGGAGTGGGCCAAGAGCCGAGAGTGCGACAACGTCTTCATGCTGCCCGACGGCAACGGCGCGTTCACCGAACAGATGGGCATGCTGGTCGACAAGAGCGACCTCAACTTCGGCAAGCGGTCGTGGCGCTATTCGATGCTCGTGCGCGACGGCGTGGTCGAGAAGATGTTCGTCGAGCCCGAGGAGCCCGGCGACCCGTTCAAGGTGTCGGACGCCGACACGCTGCTGCACTACCTCAACAAGAACGCCCACGAGCCCGACCAGGTGGCGCTGCTCACCCGCGAAGGCTGCCCGTTCTGCGCCAAGGCCAAGAAGCTGCTCGACGACGCCGGCGTGACGTACGCGGAGGTGCCTTTGCCGCACAGCATCCGCACCCGCGCGCTGGGCGCCATCGCCAAGGCGCAGACGGTGCCGCAGATGTTCGTCAACGGCGAGCTGGTCGGCGACAGCGATGCGGTGGAGGCATGGCTCAAGCAACGCCGGAGCTGAGTCGCGCGAACCACTCCTTGTAGGGCGTGTTCTTCGCCATCTTGCGGTTGAAGTCGGGCGCGCCGTCGGTCCACCACACCGGGCCGCGCTCCCCGAGCGCACGCTTCACGCGGTCCACCTCCGCGCGGGCGGCGCGCCGCTCCTCCTCCGGACGCGAACCGCGCAGTGCGCGCCGCGCGTCCATCAGTTGCCGGACCAGCGCATCCCGCTCGGCGGGCGGCAGCAGGGGTTCGTCTTGCGCCACAGGCGGCCGCGCACGACGAAGTAGCGGCCGTCGGGCGTGGTCGGCGGACCGGGCGTCTGCGCCGGCGGCCCCAGCGAAGGGGACCCCGCAACGTTCCGTCGGGATCGACCGTGTGCCCGCCCCGGCGGATTTCCAGCGCGCCGCTTCGCGCCATGTCGAGGGCGGCGGCGCGCACGCGCGGCATCAACGGGCGCCACGCGTCCGGCGCGAGCGCGCGGGCGACTTCCGAAGGGCAGATCGTCGCCGGCGGCAGCCGGTCTTGCAGCAGGGACGCGATGCCCGCGCGGATCTGCTCGTCGCTCACGCCCATGCCGAAGGTTACGCGAAACCCGGCTGGCCCGCGGTCCGGCGCCGCGCGAAGCGCCGCAGCACGATGTGGACGGCGACCGCGCCGAGAAGAAGCAGCGCGAAGCCGAGGCCCCACGCGATCCAGATGGCGGGAACGAGCCAGCCCGCCGCCGTGCCGGCGAACGGCAATCCCGCGCCCGCGCCGTCGACGGCCCATCGCACCAGCGACTGCAGCGCCTGCAGCCGGCCGGGTCGATCCACAACTGCAGCCACGCCGGCAGCGGCAGGCTCGCGATATCGCGCGCGGCCTGGGGCGGCGGTGCCCGAGGCGAGCGCTTGCGCCAGCCACTCGGTGGCAGCCGCCGCGATCCGGCGCTGCCGGTCCAGAACAGGGCCAGCAGCCCGAAGACGGTCCAGTTCAAAGCAATCATGCGGCGACCATACGCCGCTTCGGGGTTCGGAAAAAGCAGCCTGAACCGCATCGATGGTCAGCCCGGGGCGAAGTCAAGGACGTCGCTTCGCGAGCTCCCGGTACAGCGCTTCCGGGCTGACGCCGAGCTCGCCGGCCCAGTCGGCCCAGCGGCCGCGGTCCGGAACCTGACCCTGCTGGAGGCTGAGCCAGGCGTCGACCCGCTCCCCGACTTTCCTGAGCGACAGCAACTCCGCGCGGGCCCGCGTGCGCTGGACCTCCGCCGCCGGTGCGCGGCGAACGCCAGCAACCAGCCCGGCTCCTGCGCCTGCAGCTCGACCACCCGGGCCTTCGGGATGCGCGCGAGCAGCGTCCGGCCCGTCGCCGTCGCATCGCAGTGGTACCGGGCCGCGAACAGCGAGGCCTCCGCCAGCAACCCGCCCGGCTGCACGCGCTGCACCACCAGCGCGGCGCCCGAGGCCTGCCGGCGCAGCATCTGCACCCCGCCCTCGCGCACGACGAACAGGTGGCGAACGGTCTCGCCGGCGAGGAAGACGCGCTGTCCGTCGCGCAGAGCAACGTCGCGATCGGAAAGCGGGAGCAGGCGGGCCACGTGCGAGGCGAACATGATCGCGATCATGGCAGCACCGGGGCCGATGCTCCAGCATCGAGCCATGAACAGACTGCTCCCGGCCCTCGCCTTGCTCGCCTGCGCCCACGCCTCGGCACAGCACCACGCCCATTCACCGTACGCCGGTGAAGAAGCGCGCGACATCAAGGCCCTGTCGGCCCGGGAGAGCGTGCCCGGCTCGAGGGCCGGGGCTTCGGGCTCGCCAAGGCGGCGGAACTGAACGGGCACCCGGGCCCGATGCACGTGCTCGAACACGCGCAGGCCCTCGAGCTCAGCCCATCGCAGCAAGCCCAGACGCAGGCGTTGATGCAACGCCACAAGTCGGAGGTGCGCGCACTCGGCGCGGAACTCGTCGCCGCCGAACGGCGCCTGGACGAGCTGTTCCGGACACGTCGCGCGACACCCGACACCGTGAGTGAACTCACCGCGGCGATCGGCGGGCTGCAGGCGCGCATCCGTGCGTCGCACCTGAACACGCACTGAGAGCAGACGCGCTTGCTGCGCGCGGACCGGGTGGCGGCGTACGACCGGCTGCGCGGCTACGCGCGCTGAGGCGTGCTACACCCGCTCGGCGACCAGCTCCCGTGCAACCTTCGGCTTCAGGTACTTGCCGGTCACCACGTGTTCGATGGAGAGGATCTTCCATCCCCGCGCGAACAGCGCCTCCGCGCTGTCGCGGTCGAAGAAGCGCTTGGGGTGGCCGTCCACTTCGAACAGGCCGGGCTCGATCTCGACGCCGCCCTGCGCGCCGAAGTTCTTGTCCTCCGTGGAGTTCAGGCGGCACGCGATGACGCCATGCGGCCGGAGCGCCGCGCGCAACCCGGCGACGATGCGCTCGGTCTCACGCCGGGAAAGTAGTGCAGCGACAGGCTGGCGATCACGACGCCCAGATCGCTGGCGGCTTCGGGCAAGGGGTCGCGCACGTCACGGCAGGTGATCCGCGCCGCCGGCGCGCGCAACCGCGCGACGGTCACCGCCGTGCGCGACAGGTCGAAGCCGATCACCGCCAGGCCCGCGGCCACCAGCGTGACGGTGTCGTCGCCGTGCCCGCACCCCACTTCGAGCACCGGCCGGCCTGCCGCCCGCTCCCGGATGAGGGGCAACCAACGATCGAGCCACGGGTCAGGAAACATGCTTGGGCTCCGGTGCACAAGTGCGAAAGTCTAGCGGCCGGCCTCCGCTACCATCTGCGCCGATGGCGGTGCGCGAACAGGTCACGGTCCACGCCGCTCCCGCGGCGCTGCGCCCCCGCGCCGCCTGCCTGCTGGTGCGGCGTATCGACGGTGCGCCGACGGAACCCCTGCACGCGGCCGTGCACGCCAACCCGTATGCGTGCCTGAACCTCGTCGCCTCCGGCCGCGTGCAATCCGGCGGCACATCGCTCCCGCGGGTCTTTCTCTGCGGGCCGCTTTCGGCGCCGCTCGCCACCACGGCGTTCGGCGGACTCGCATCGTGCAGCCTGGTGTTTCCGCCATGGCTGCTCGCGCCCCTGTTCTCGTGCCCGGCCGGCGAACTCGCCGATGGCTTGCGCGAAATCCAGTCGGCGCCAGGCGGCCTGATCGAGCAGCTCGAAAGTTGCATCGACGACGCCGGCGCCATCGCACAGCTCTGGTCGACGTGGGACGCATCGACGCTCGGCCGAGGCGCCGGAACTGGCACTGGAAGCGCTGCTGGCGCACGGCGTGGGCGAAGCCAGCACGCAACTGGGTTGGAGCGTGCGCCACTACCGCCGCCGCTTCCATGCGGCGATGGGACTGGCGCCGACGGTGTGGGCGCGTCTCGTGCGCTGGGAGCGTGCGCTCGGCGAGCTGGCCGGCGGCGAACAGCACGCGCTCACGGATGTGGCGCTCGCCGCCGGCTATGCGGACCAGGCGCACCTCACGCGCGAGACGCGCGCCTTCGCGGGCGCGCCTCCCGCGCGGCTGCGGCATGCGGTCGAGACGGCGCAAGGCCATTGGTCGCTCTCGCCCGCGCGTGTCCGATTCGTTCAAGACGCGCGCCCGTCCTGACCCTACGCTGCAGGGATGGCAGCAGAACATCCCGCGCCCGCGGCAAGAAGCGGCGAAGCCGGCTACATCCTGACCACCGTCGACGAGGCGATCCGCGCCGCCCGCGCCGGCAGTCTCTGGTACCTCACGTTCGGGCTGGCTTGCTGCGCGGTGGAGATGATCCACACCGCGATGGCGCGCTACGACTTCGATCGCTTCTCGATGATCCCGCGCGCCAGTCCGCGGCAGGCGGACCTGATGATCGTCGCGGGCACGCTCACCAACAAGATGGCGCCCGCGATCCGCAAGGTGTACGACCAGATGGCCGAACCGCGCTACGTGATCTCGATGGGGTCGTGCGCCAACGGCGGCGGCTACTACCACTACGCCTACTCGGTGGTGCGCGGCTGCGACCGCATCCTGCCGGTGGACGTCTACGTGCCGGGCTGCCCGCCGACGCCGGAAGCGCTGCTCTATGGGGTGATGCAGCTGCAGCGCAAGATCCGGCAGCAGCCGATCCTGCGCAGCTAGGAGCCAGGCGTGGCCTACGGCGCCCTGAGGTTTGCCGCCTTCGCGATGCGCGCCGCCGACTCCATCTCCAGCCGGATGAAACCGTTGAAGGCGGCCGGGGCCATGGTGAACGGGTCGGCGCCCAGCTTCGCCATGCGCTCCCGCACCTCGGGCTGCGCCAGGGCCTTGACCGCTTCTTCCTGCAGGCGCCGGACCACGGGCAGCGGGGTGGCGGCCGGCGCGATCAGGCCGACCCAGAACGTGTAGTCGGAGCCCGGCACGCCGGCCTCGACCGTGGTGGGCACGTCCGGCAGCGTCGGCGCCCGCTCGGCGGTGCTGACCGCGAGCGCCTGCAGCTTGCCGTCCTTGATCAGGGGCAGCGCCGACGACAGCGGCGCGAAGAACCAGTCGTTGCGCCCGCCGATCACGTCGCCCGGGGCCTCGGGCGTTCCCTTGAAGGGCACGTGCTGCGCGTCGATGCCCGCCTGCAGCCTGAACTTCTCGGCGTTCATGTGGGTGGCGCTGCCCATGCCGGCCGATGCATAGTTCAACTGGCCCGGCTTCGCCTTCGCCGCGGCCACCACGTCGGCCACGGTCTTCCAGCCGCGCTGCGGCGAGACGACCATCACGTTCGGCAGCGCCGCCGGGGCGTGACGCCGGTCAGGTCCTTGAGCGTGTCGTACGGCAGGCCCGGGTAAATGGCCGGATTGAGTGCGTGGCCGGAGGAGTGGACCAGCAGCGTGTGGCCGTCCGGCTCGCTGCGCGCGACCTGCGCCGCGCCGATCGTGCCGCCGGCGCCGGGCTTGTTCTCGATCACGACCGGCTGGCCCGGCTCTTGCCCATGGCTTCGCCGACGAGGCGGGCGATGATGTCGGTGCCGCTGCCGGCGGTGAACGGCACCACCAGCCGGATCGGCTTGCTCGGGAAGGGCGCGGGCTGCGCTGCCGCCGCGGCCGCGAACACGGCGCCCATCAACACGGAAATCGATCGCTTCATGCGAGCCTCCTTCGAATGCCGGCAGCGGCGGCTCAGGATTCCGGCCGTCGCTGATCTTCACGTTCTCGGGTTTCAGTTCGAGCCCCGCGTCCTTGGCCGTCTCGGCCAGCAGCACGGCGAAGTCGATGTCGCCGTAGCCGCGGCCGACCATGCGGGCCACCGACTCTCGCGCGTGGCCGCGGCCGCGGGCATCGCCACGCCGTGCGCCTTGGCCGCGCCCATGCCCAAGTCCATGTCCTTGAGCAGCAGCTTGGGCGTGAAGGTCACCTGTTCGAAGGTGAGGTTGGTCAGCACCGGCGTCTTGTAGCGCGTGTACATGGAGCCGAGCACCGAATCGTTGATGCTCTCGAGGAAGACGTGGCGCGGGATGCCGGCCTTCTCGGCCAGCACCGTGATCTCGCACAGGTTCTGGATCACCACGCCGAACATCGTGTTGTGCGCGATCTTCCAGATGCGCGCCAGTTCGCCCTCGCCCACCCACATCGCCTTGCGGCCCATGGCCTGCAGGTAGGGTTGCACCTTGTCGTAGAGATCCTTCGGGCCCGAGGCGACGATCAGCAGCTTGCCGGCCTTCGCCACCTTGGCGTTGCCCGAGACAGGCGCGCAGAGATAGGCGACGCCGAGCGCTTCCAGCTTCTCGCGCACCTGCGCGGAGCCTTCCTGCGAGATGGACGAACTGTCGACCACCAGCCGCGGCTTGCGCTCGCCGGTGACGAGGCCGCCTTCGCCGAACAGCACGTCCTTCAGGTCGTCGGTGGTCGAGACCATGGTGAACACGGTCTCGCATTGCGCCAGTTCGAGCTTGCTGGCGGCGAGGTGCGCGCCGTACGCGGCCAGCGGCTCCGCCTTGCTGCGGGTGCGGTTCCACACGCTGGCCCCGAAGCCGCCCCGAGCAGCCGCTTGACCATGGCCTCGCCCATCCGGCCGAGGCCGATCCATCCGATCTTGTCGTTTGTCTCCATGCGCGCAGTGTCTGGCCGGCGCGAGGCACAAAGCAATGCGGGCGACGGAAAACTGATTTCCGTCGCCCGCAAAAGGAGATGGGCTGTCATCCCGGGCTCGGCCCAGGATCCATGGGTTGCGGGTCAAGCCCGCAATGACAGCGCCCGATCAGTCGGCGCTGGCGCCCGAGGTCTTCACCACCTCGCTCCATTTCGCCGATTCCTTGCGGATGAACTCGGCGAACTGCTCCGGCTTCTCGGCCACGGCTTCAGCGCCCTGCTCGGCGAACTTCTTTTTCACCTCCGGGTCGGCCAGCACCTTCACCAGCGCGGCATTCAGCTTGGCCACCACCGGCGCGGGCGTGCCGGCCGTGGTGAACATGCCGAACCACGACGTCGCCTCGTAGCCCGGCACGCCGGCTTCGGCGATGGTCGGCACCTCCGGCAGTTCCGGCGAGCGCTTGGCCGTGGTGACAGCCAGCGGCCGCAGGCGGCCCGAACGCACGTGCTGGATGGCCGACGGCATGTTGTCGAACATCAGGCGATCTGGCCGCCGACGAGGTCGGTCACGGCCGGCGCGCTGCCCTTGTACGGCACGTGAACCATGTCGACCTTGGCCAGCGAGTTGAACAGCTCGCCCGAGAGGTGGATCGAGCTGCCGCTGCCGGACGAACCGAAGTTCACCTTTCCCGGGTTCGCCCCGGCATAGGCGATCAGTTCCTTGACGTTCCTGTACGGGCGCGAAGGATGCGCCACCAGCAGGTTGGGCACCATCGCCACGCGCGTCAGCGGCGCGAAGTCCTTGATCGGGTCGAAGGGCATCTTCCTGTACAGGCTCGCGTTGATCGCGTGCGTGCCGACCGTGCCCATGAACAGCGTGTAGCCGTCCGGCTTGGCCTTGGCGGCCAGCGCGCCGCCGATGTTGCCGCCCGCGCCGGCGCGGTTGTCGACGATCACCGCCTGGCCCAGCTCCTTCTTCAGGGCCTCGCCGACGATGCGGGCGAGGATGTCGGTGGTGCCGCCGGCCGAGAACGGCACCACGAGGTTGATCGGCTTCGTGGGATAGCCGGCCTGCGCAGAGGCGGCGAAGGGCGCGGCGGCCAGCGAGGCGGCGACGGCGAGAGCGCCCGGGGTCAGGCGGCGGCGGGTGGAAGCGAATGCATTGTTCATGCGGAAATCCTCGTGTACTGCGGGAGGGAAAAAGCTCAGACGGGGGCGACGCCCAGCGTGGTGCCGCCACAGACGTACAGCACCGCCGGTGACGAAGCCGTTGTCCGGCGAGAGGAAGAAGAGCGCGGCGCGGGCCACGTCTTCCGGCGTCCCGATGCGCTTGACGACGATGCTGTCGATGATCCGCTGGGTGCGCGGCGCGCCTTCGGGGTTGCTGTTGCGAAACAGCTCGGTCGCGATCGGCCCGGGGGCGACCGCGTTCACGGTGATGCCGTCGCCGCCCAGCTCCATGGCCAGCGTGCGCGTCATCCCGACCAGTCCCGCCTTGGTGGCGGAATAGACGATGCGTTCGGTCTTGCCCAGCGCGGCGCGCGAGGCGATGTTGACGATGCGGCCGTGCCCGCTGGCGCGCAGCGTCGGCAGCACGGCTTGCGTCAGCAGCATCGTCGCGCGGAAATGCAGCGCGACGACGTAGTCGAGATCGGCGACGGTCGCCGTGTCGATCGTGCCGGGCCGCGTGGCGCCGGCGTTGTTGACGATGGCGGTCACGTTGAACTCGCGCGCGACCTGCTCGCAGCGGTCGCGCGTGTCGCGCTCGCTGGTCAGGTCGGCCTGCAGCGACACCAGGTTGGGGTGCGACCACTCGGGAAGCTTGTGGTCGAGGTTGAGGACCGTGCGGGCCTGTGCCAGCACGGCTTCGGCGATCGCGCGGCCAATGCCGCTGCTGGCCCCGGTGACGAGGGTGGTTTCTGGTTTCATGGGATATGGGGTTGCTCCTTCCCCCTCTGGGGGAAGGCCGGGATGGGGGCGCGGCGGCCGAGGCGAAGGACGGGGGAGCCCCCACCCTGCCCTCCCCCGGAGGGGGAGGGAGAAATCCAGGACTACACGCGTTCGAGGATCACGGCGATGCCCTGCCCCACGCCGATGCACATCGTGCACAGCGCGTAGCGGCCGCCGCCCGCGTGCAGCTGGTTCACCGCCGTGGTCGCCAGCCGCGCGCCGGAAGCGCCCAGCGGGTGGCCCAGCGCGATCGCGCCGCCGTTCGGGTTGACGCGCGTCGTCGTCCTTCAGGCCCAGCATGCGCAGCACGGCCGCCTTGCGCCGCGAAGGCTTCGTTCAGCTCGATCACGTCCATCTGCTCGATGGTGAGGCCGGTGAGGGCCAGCACCTTCTGCGTGGCCGGCGCCGGGCCGATGCCCATCACGCGCGGCGCCACGCCGGCCGTCGCCATGCCGACGATGCGGGCGCGCGGCGTCAGGCCGTTCTTCGCGGCGGTGGACTCGTCGGCCAGCAGCAGCGCGCAGGCGCCGTCGTTGACGCCGCTCGCATTGCCGGCGGTGACGGTGCCGTCGGGACGCACCACGCCCTTCAGCTTGGCCAGCGCTTCCAGCGAAGTTTCGCGCGGGTGTTCGTCCTTGCCGACGACGACCGCGTCGCCCTTCTTCTGCGGGATGGTCACCGGCACGATCTCGGCGTCGAAGAAGCCGCGCTGCTGCGCCGCCACCGCCTTGAGCTGCGAAGCCAGCGCCATGCGGTCCTGCGCCTCGCGTTCGATCTTGTAGTCGACCGCGACGTTCTCCGCCGTCTCCGGCATCGCGTCCACGCCGTACAGCTCCTTCATGCGCTTGTTGATGAAGCGCCAGCCGATGGTGGTGTCGTAGATGGCGTTGGTGCGGCTGAAGGCGCTCTCGGCCTTGGGCATCACGAAGGGCGCGCGGCTCATGCTCTCGACGCCGCCGGCGATCATCAGCGTGGCTTCGCCGGACTTGATGGCCCGCGCGGCGCTGCCGACCGCGTCCAGCCCGAGCCGCACAGGCGGTTGATGGTGGCGCCGGGCACGTCGATCGGCAGGCCCGCGAGCAGGCTGGCCATGCGCGCGACGTTGCGGTTGTCTTCGCCGGCCTGGTTGGCGTTGCCGTACAGCACGTCGGACACGCTGGCCCAGTCGACCTTGGCGTTGCGCTCCATCAGCGCGCGGATCGGGATGGCGCCGAGGTCGTCGGTGCGCACCGAAGACAGCGAACCGCCGTAGCGGCCGAAGGGGGTGCGGATGGCGTCGCAGATGAAAGCTTGGCGGGTCATGACTATGTCTCCAGTTCAGGCGGCGATGGGGAGGCCCACCAGTTGTTCGAGTTCGGCGTGCGTGAGGCCTTCCACCACGTCCACCAGCTTCAGCCCTTGCGGCGTGCATTCCAGCGTCGCAAGGTCGGAGTAGATCCGCTTGACGCAGCCGGGGCCGGTCAGCGGGTAGGTGCAGCGCTCCACCACCTTGCTCTGGCCCTGCCTGGTCAGCAGGTCCATCATCACCCGGTCTGCTTGGCGCCGATGGCCAAGTCCATCGCACCGCCGACCGCGGGGATCGCGCCGGGCTCGCCGGTGCTCCAGTTGGCGAGGTCGCCGGTGGCCGACACCGGAAGGCGCCCAGCACGCAGATGTCGAGGTGGCCGCCGCGCATCATCGCGAACGAGTCGGCGTGGTGGAAGTAGGCGCCGCCGGCCAGCAGCGTCACCGGCTGCTTGCCTGCGTTGATCAGGTCGTAGTCCTCGCCGCCGGTGGGGGCGCCGGGCCCATGCCGAGGATGCCGTTCTCGCTTTGCAGGATCACCTCACGGCCGGCGGGAATGTGGTTCGCCACGGTCGTCGGCATGCCGATGCCGAGGTTGACGTAGGCGCCGTCGTGGATGTCCTGCGCCACGCGCGCGGCGAGCTGGTCCTTGGTGCGTCGCTGGTAAGCCATGGTCATGCCGCCTTCTTGAAACCGCCGGCCTGCGTGGCCACGCGGTCGATCTTCACGATCTTGCCGACGTAGATGCCGGGCGTGACGATCGCTTCGGGATCGAGCTCGCCCAGTTGCCGGATCTCGTGCACCGTCGCGACCGTGAGCTTCGCGGCGGTGGCCATCACCGGGCCGAAGTTGCGCGCCGACTTGCGGTACACGAGGTTGCCCCAGCGGTCCCCCGCCTCGGCCTTGATCAGCGCGACGTCGCCGTGGATCGGGTACTCGAGCACGTACGTCTTGCCGTCGATCACGCGCGTCTCCTTGCCCTGCGCCAGCTCGGTGCCGGCGGCCGTCGGGCAGAAGAACGCGCCGATGCCGGCGCCGGCGGCGCGGATGCGCTCGGCCGTTGCCTTGCGGCACCAGTTCCAGCTCCAGCTTGCCGCTGCGGTACAGCTCGTCGAAGACGTAGCTGTCGACCTGCGCGGAAAGCTGCAGATGATCTTGCGCACGCGTCCCGTCTTCAGCAGCGCGGCCAGCCCGTGGTCGGCGTTGCCCGCGTTGTTGTTGACGACGGTGAGGTCGCGCGCGCCCTGTTCGATCAGGCCGTCGATCAGTTCACCCGGGATGCCGGCGGTGCCGAAGCCGCCGATCAGGACGGTGGCGCCGTCCTTCACGCCCGCCAGCGCATCGGCAACCGAAGGCGCGATCTTGTCGATCATGGGAGGTCTCCCTGAATTGTTCGCATACCGAACCGGTGTTCGTATAATGAATTCTACATGGCCGACAAAAGCCCCACAGCCGACCTTCGCCCGGGCGACGCCTACGTGCAGTCGTTCGCCCGCGGGCTGGAGGTGATCCGCTCGTTCAGCGCGGCGGCGCCACGGCAGACGCTAACGGAAGTGGCGGGCCGCACCGGCCTGACGCGCGCCGGCGCGCGGCGCATCCTGCTGACGCTGCAGACGCTGGGCTATGTGGAATCGGACGGCAAGCAGTTCATGCTGACACCGCGCATCCTCGACCTCGGCTTCGCCTACCTGTCGTCGATGCCGATGTGGAACGTGGCCGAGCCGCTGATGGAAGCGCTGGTGGAGCAGGTCCGGAGTCGTGCTCGGCCGGCGTGCTGGAGGGCACGGACATCATCTACGTGCTGCGCGTGTCCACCCGCAAGATCATGCGCAACACGCTGGGCGTGGGCTCGCGGCTGCCGGCCTACTGCACGTCGATGGGCCGCGTGCTGCTGGCGGGATTGCCGGACGAAGAGGTGGTGCCGCTGCTGCGCGCGAGCCCGCTCGAAGCGCGCACGCGCCACACGTTGACCGATGCCGATGCGCTGCTGGCAAAGGTGCAGCAGGCGCGGCGGCAAGGCTGGTGCCTGGTGAACCAGGAACTGGAAGAAGGGCTGGTGTCGATGGCGGCACCGGTCGTCAACCGCGCGGGCCGAACCATCGCCGCGATCAACATCAGCGGCCGTGAACCGCACGCCGCCGCGGCAGATGCAGGAGGCGATGCTGCCGCGGTTGCGGGAGACGGCGCGCTTGATTTCGCAGCGGCTGGCAGGCTCCTGAATTCCGTCATCCCCCCTTCGCGGGAATGACGACGCTTACTTCTTCTTCGACGCCTCGTAGCGCGCCTTGTTCTCCGCATTCGGCGGATACAGGCCGGGCAGCGCGGCGCCCCGGTTCACCTCGTCCATGATCCAGCCTTCCAGCCGCTCCTGCTCGGGCGCGTGCTCCAGCACGTGGTCGAGCATCGCGGCGGGGATCAGCACCGCGCCATCGTCGTCGCAGACCACGACGTCGCCCGGGAACACCGCGACCCCGCCGCAGCCGATGGGACGCTGCCAGTCGACGAACGTCAGCCCCGCCACCGACGCGGGCGCCGCGGCGCCGCTGCACCAGACGTTGAGGCCGGTGCCGAGCACGCCGTGCAGGTCGCGCACGACGCCGTCGGTGACCAGCGCCGTGATGCCGCGCTTGGCCATGCGCGCGCACAGGATGTCGCCGAAAATGCCGGCGTCCTGCACGCCCATCGAATCGACCACGGCGATGCAGCCGGGCGGCATCGCCTCGATGGCGGCCCGCGTCGAGATGGGCGACGACCACGATTCCGGCGTCGCCAGTCTTCGCGCGCGGGCACGAAGCGCAGCGTGAACACGCGGCCGACCAGCCGCGGCTGACCGGTGCGGATCGGCCGCGAGCCGCGGATCCACAGGTTGCGCAGGCCCTTCTTCAGCAGCACGGTCGTCAGCGTGGCCGTCGTGACCTGGGTGAGGATCTCGCGCGCCTTCGCATCGAGGTCCATGTTCGGGGTGTCGCTCATCGTGTCCTCCTTCAGCCGATCTCGCGCAAACGCTTTTCCTGCCGCCGCGTCAGCAGCGCGATGTCGGCGACGTCCTGGGCCGACAGCTTCGGGCCGGGCTTGCGCACGGCCGCCGACGCGATCACGCCTCGCTGCTGCAGGATGTGCTTGCGCACCGCCAGGCCGACGCCGGCCTGCTGCTCGTAGCGCGCCAGCGGCAGGTAGGCATCGAACAGGTCGTGCGCGCGTTCGACGTCGCCGCGCGCATGCGCCGCCACCACGTCGACCATCATCTCCGGATACGCGAAGCCCGTCATGGCGCCGTCGGCGCCGCGCGTCATCTCTTCCGGCAGGAACAGGCCGCCGCCGTTGCCGGTGAGGATGGACACGCGCTTCACGTCGCCCCGTTCGCCGGCGGCGCGGATCGCCGACAGCTTCGCCAGCCCCGGCCAGTCCTCGTGCTTGAGCATCACGCAGGTGGGCGAGTTCTTCAGGATGCGCAGGATGACCGATGCCGACATCTGCACGCCGGTGGAGACCGGGTGGTCCTGCAGCGCCCACGGCACCTTCGGCCCGAGCGTCTCGTTCACCTGGTCGAAGTAGGCGACGATCTGGTCGTCGGTGCGCACCGTGGACGGCGGCGCGACCATGACGCCGGACGCACCCATCTCCATCACCGCATCGCTCAGTTCCTTCATCGGCGCGAAGCCGGGCGCGGAAGCGCCGACCACGACCGGCACGCGGCCACCCACCCGCGCCAGCACCTGCCGGACGTAGGTGCGCGACTCGTCGGCGGTGAGCTTGGTGGCTTCGCCCATGATCCCCAGGATGGTCAGGCCGGTGACGCCCTTCTCCGGCAGAAGTCCACCATGCGGTCGGTGCTGGCGAGGTCCAGCGCGCCGCTGTCGGTGAAGGGCGTGACCGTGATCAGGTAGACGCCTTTGGCGTCGGCAGTGAGTTGGTTCATGTGCAAAGCCTTGTCATTGCGGGCTTGCCCCGCAATCCATGGATCCCGGGTCGAGCCCGGGATGACAGCAGGTCATCATCATGCCAATTGCGGCTCGTGCCGTCGCATGAACTGCATCGCCAGCACGGCCGCGACGCCGCCGAGGCCAATGACGTCGGCGACCCCAGCTCGGGTAGGCGAGCGCCACGCCGGCGACGATCAACAGCACGCGCTCGACCTTGTTGGTGCGCCGCAGCGCCCAGCCCGGAAGCCGGCCGCCAGCGCGGCGATGCCGATGGCGCAGGTGATCGTCACCTCGGCGATCATCCACCAGTTGGCCGTGGCCAGCGCCTTGGTCGAGCCCATGAGCAGCAGCCCGAGCCCGCTCGGATCCAGCACGAACATGAACGGCACGAGGAAGGCCGGCACGGTGTACTTCCAGCACTGCAGCGTGGTCTTGTACGGATCGCCGCCCGTGATGGCGGCGGCGGCGAACGGCGACAGCGCGGTGGGCGGCGAAACCTCCGACAGCACGGCGTAGTAGAAGATGAACATGTGCGCCGCGAAGTCGGGCACGCCCAGCTTGATCAGCGCCGGGGCGGCGATCACGGCGCAGATGATGTACGACGCGGTCACCGGCACCGCGAGCCCTACGATCCACACCACCAGCGCGGTGAAGATCGCCGTGAGCAACAGCGAACCGGCGGCGTAGTCGACGACGATGGAACTGAACTTCAGGCCCAGCCCGGTGAGCGTGACGACGCCGACGATGATGCCGGCGCCGGCGCAGGTGGCCGCCACGTTCAGCATGCCGATCGAGCCGCCTTCCATCGCCTTGACCAGGCCCGATCCGCCCAGCCGCTTCCAGAACGATCCCGGCCCGGTGAACAGGTCGTAGGGCAGCAGCGCCGTGTCGCGCCGCAGGAAGCTGGTGAAGAACGAGACGATGGTCGCCGCGAACACAGACATCACCGGCGAGAAGCCCCACATCATGAAGGCCACGATGGAGACCAGCGACAGGAAGTGGAACCAGTACTTGCGCGTGAGGTTCCAGACCGTGTCGACCTTCTCGAAGGCCACGTTGCCCATGCCGTACTTGCGCGCGTCGATCTCCACCATCAGGAACAGCGCGAAGTAGAAGAGCAGCGTCGGGATCACCGCCATCAGCAGCACGTCGAGGTACGAGATCTTGAGGAACTCGGCGATCAGGAAGGCCGCGGCGCCCAGCACGGGCGGCGAGATGATCGCGCCGAGTCCGCCCGCCGCGAGCAATCCGCCAGCCGCGTTGCGCTCGTAGCCGACCTTCGCCAGCATCGGATACGCGACGGAGCCCAGCGTGACCGTCGTCGCCACCCCGGAGCCCGACGGGCCGCCGAGCAGGAAGGACGCGAGCACCACCGTGCGGCCGGCGCCCGTCGGCTTGCCGCCCATCGCCGAGAACGAGAAGTCGATGTAGAACTTGCCGGCCTGCGAGTACTGCAGGAAGGCGCCGAAGATCGTGAACAGGATGATGAGCGACGACGAGACGTCGACCGCCACGCCGAAGATGCCTTCGAGCGTCATGTACATCACGCCCACCAGCCGCCCGATCTCGTAGCCCTTGTGCGTCCACGGCGCCGGCAGCCATGGGCCCGCCAGCGCGTACGCGAGGAAGGCACACGTGATGACCGGCATGATCCAGCCGTTGGTGCGGCGCATGGCCTCCAGCACCAGCACGATCAGCGCAATGCCGAACACGATGTCCCACGGCAGCGGAGAGGTGTTGCGGTCGGTGAAGTCGTCGCCGCCCGGATCAGGTAGACCACCACCGCGATTGACAGGGCCGCGGCCAGCCAGTCCCACCACATGATGCGGTGGCGGTAGCGCGCGGCCACCGGGAACACGAGGAAGGTCAGGAACAGCACGAACGCCACGTGCACCGGGCGCAGCGTCTGCGTCGGCACGATCGCGTAGGCCGTGTAGAGGTGGAAGGCCGACATGACGATGGCCGTCACCATGACGAACACCGCCAGCCAGCCCTTGAGCTTGTTGGCGGCGCCTTCCTCGGCTTCGATGAACTCCTCGGCCTTGTGCAGCGCCTCGGAGCTCACGACGGCGGGCGCCGTCGTGGTGGGGATCTCGCTCACGCGGTGCGCCGCGTCAGTTCAGCTTGATGCCTTTTTCGGCGAAGTACTTGACCGCGCCGGGGTGGAAGGGCACCGGCGAGGCGGCGCTCTTCTGGTTCTCCAGCTTGAAGTTCTCGGCTTCCTTGTGCACCGCCACCGGGTCGGGCTTCTTGTCGAAGATGGTCTTGACGATGTTGTACGCGGTCTTCTCGTCCATCGTCTCGTGGGCCACCGGGATGTTCATCACGGTGGCCTGCTTGTTGTCGGTGTCCATGCCCTTGTAGACCGACTTCTCGATGGTGTCCTCGACGTACAGGTTGCCGTACTTCTGGTTCATCTTGGCCACCAGCTCGGCATGGTCGATCATCTTGAGCTTGGTGCCGGGCGTGTTCGCCAGGTCGGACACGGCGGCGGTCGGCAGGCCGCCCACCCAGAAGAACGCGTCGATCTTGCCGTCCTTGATGGCATTGACCGATTCGGCGGCGCCCGGCGCTCGCGCTTGAGGTCCTTGTCCTTGTCGAAACCGGCCGCCTCGATCACGCGGAAGGCCATCACCTCGGTGGCGCTGCCGGGCGAGCCGGTGGAAACGCGCTTGCCCTTCAGGTCGGAGAACTTCGTGATCCCCTTGCCTTCGACCGTCACCACGTGCATGCGGTTCGGGTACAGCACCATCAGCGTCTTCAGGGGTACCTTGTTGCCCTTGAACTTGTCTTCGCCCTTGGCGGCGTCCTGCGCGGCGTCGGTCATGGTGAAGCCGACGTAGGGCTTGCCGCTGCCGATCAGCTTGAGGTTGTCGACCGAACCGCCCGTGACTTCGGCCGTGGCCGACATGCCGGGCACGTGCTTGGAGAGCACGGCCGCGATGCCGCCGCCCATGGGGTAGTACACCCCGCCGGTGCCGCCGGTGGCGATGGAAATGTTCTGGGCGCCCGCGGCCGGCCGAAGCCGGCGAGCAGTGCGAGGATGGTGGCCTTGATGGACTTCATGGACTTGTCTCCGTAGGAAAAAGCACTCACGCCGCATGCCCGGGGCACGGGTCCGGGCCATTCTGGCGGGGCATGGCGGGCTGGTCACTACAGACTTACCCACAGTCCGGCGGCCCCGGCTGCGGGCATGATCGCGCTGCAAAGCGAGGCAGACCGATGAGCAACGACAATCCGAAACCGCCCGCCACGGGCATGCGCAAGGGCCTCACCAGCTACGGCGACGAAGGCTTTTCGCTGTTCCTGCGCAAGGCCTTCATCAAGGGCGCGGGCTACACCGACGCCGCCCTGGACCGCCCGGTGATCGGCATCGCCAGCACCGGCAGCGCCTACAACCCGTGCCACGGCAACGCCCCCGCGCTGATCGAGGCGCTCAAGCGCGGGATCATGCTGGCCGGCGGATTGCCGATGGAGTTCCCGACGATCTCGCTGCACGAGAGCTTCGCGTCGCCCACCAGCATGTACCTGCGCAACCTGATGGCGATGGACACCGAGGAGAGGTGCGCGCGCAGCCGATGGACGCGGTGGTGCTGATCGGCGGCTGCGACAAGACGGTGCCGGCGCAGTTGATGGGCGCGGCGTCCGCCGGGCTGCCCGCCGTGCAACTGATCACCGGTTCGATGCTGACCGGCTCGCACCGCGGCGCGCGCGTCGGCGCGTGCACGGATTGCCGGCGCTACTGGGCGCGCTTCCGTGCGCAGGACATCGACCAGGAAGAGATCGACGACGTCAACGACCAGCTCGTGGCCAGCGTGGGCACCTGCTCGGTGATGGGAACGGCCAGCACGATGGCCTGCGTTTCCGAAGCGCTGGGCATGACGGTGCCGGGCGGCGCCAGCCCGCCGGCGGTGACGGCCGACCGCATGCGCGTCGCCGAAGAAAGCGGGCGCATCGCGGTGCAGGCGGCGAAGCAGCGGCTGACGATCGACAAGATCCTGACGCCGCAGGCCTTCGAGAACGCGATGCGCGTGCTGCTGGCGATCGGCGGCTCCACCACCAACGCCATCGTCCACCTGACGGCGATGGCGGGCCGCATGGGGCTCGAGGTGGACCTGCAGGCGCTGGACCGCATGGGCCGCGAAACGCCGGTGCTGCTGGACCTGAAGCCCAGCGGCGACCACTACATGGAAGACTTCCACCACGCGGGCGGCATGGCGACGCTGCTGCGCGAGCTGAAGCCGCTGCTGCACCCGGACGCGATGACCGTCACCGGCCGCACGCTCGGCGAGGAACTGGAAGCGGCGCGTCCGGCGTTCAAGCAGGACGTGGTGCGTCCGTTCGACAACCCGATCTACCCGCAGGGCGGCATCGCCGTGCTGCGCGGCAACCTGGCGCCCGGCGGCGCGATCATCAAGCAGTCGGCGGCCAGCGCGAAGCTGATGGAGCACGAGGGGCGCGCCGTGGTCTTCGAGAACGCCGCCGACCTGGCCGCGCGCATCGATGACCCGGACCTCGACGTGACCGCCGACGACGTGCTGGTGCTCAAGCGCATCGGCCCCAAGGGCCACCCCGGCATGCCGGAAGCCGGCGCGCTGCCGATGCCGATGAAGCTGGCACGGCAAGGCGTGAAGGACATGCTGCGCATCAGCGACGGCCGCATGAGCGGCACGGCATTCGGCACCGTGGTGCTGCATGTGACGCCCGAGGCCGCCGTGGGTGGGCCGCTGGCCTGGGTGCGCAACGGCGACCGCATCCGGCTCAGCGTGAGCAACCGCGAGCTGGCGCTGCTGGTGTCCGACGAGGAACTGGCGGCGCGGATGAAGGCGGAGCCGGTGACGGAACCCAGTGCAGAGCGCGGCTACCGCAAGCTGTTCCCGGAGAACGTGACGCAGGCGGACCGGGGCGTGGACTTCGCCTTCCCGGTGCCTCCGGCCAATGGGAAGCGCGTGCCGGAAGTAAAGTAGGGGCATGTTCAATCCCTCGCAGGAAGACGTGCGGCGCTTCTTCTGCGGCGTGCACGCGAAGGCCCGGTCCGGGCAGCTCCCGGACGCCCCGGAGACGCTGGCCCACGAATGGCTGAAGGAGCACCCCGAGTACGACCCCGACATGGCCGACGCCGAGGCGGCGGTGGCCCGGGTCTACGACGGCTCCAGCGGCGCCGCCAACCCGTTCCTCCATCTCTCGATGCACCTGTCGATCAGCGAGCAATGCTCGATCGACCAGCCGCGCGGCATCCGGCAGGCGGTGGAACTGCTGGCCGCCCGCCGGCAGTCCCTGCACGACGCCCACCATGAAGCGATGGAGTGCCTCGGCCAGATGCTGTGGGAGAGCCAGCGCTCGGGCCGGCCGCCGGACGGGCAGGCGTACGTGGAGTGCGTGCAGCGCAGGGCCACGCGGGATTGACCTACCCCCGCTGTCATCCCGGGCTCGACCCGGGATCCATGCCGGATCCACGGCTGTCGCTGGATTGCGGGTCAAGCCCGCAATGACAATGCAAAAAGCCCCTCGCGGGGCCTTTCTTCATGGAGCCGCCAGGCCCTAGCGGAACCGCGGTTCCGGCTTGATCGACAGCTCGCTGTCCAGCGAACCCATGTAGTTGGCCAGCGCCTTCAGTTCGGCGTTGGAGAACTGCTTGGCGATCGCGCCCATCACGCCGTTGTTGCGGCCGACGGCGGGGTTGTTCTCGCTCTTGTACGCCTTGAGGGCGACGAACAGGTAGTCGGCGTGCTGGCCCGACAGCTTGGGGTAGCTCGGGTCGATCGGCTTGGAGAAGTTGGCGCCGTGGCAGGAAGCGCAGGCCGCCTTGTTCAGCAGCGCCGTCACCACGGGCGTTCGGCTCGCGGCTGGGCTTTTCGGCCAGCTGCTTGCCGTTGGTCTGCGAGCCGTACCAGTTGGCGATGTCCGTGACGTCCTGTTCGCTCAGGCCCTCGGCGATGCTGCGCATCGTGGGGTGCTTGCGGTCGCCGTTCTTGTAGGCGGTGAGGGCGGCGGCGATGTACTTGGCGCTCTGGCCCGAGATCATCGGCACCTTGTGCACCTCGGGGAAGCTGGCCTGGTAGCCGACGATGCCGTGGCAGCCGATGCACATCGCGGCCTTGGCCTCGATGGACTTGGCGCCCGCCGGCGTGCCCGTTTTCGCCGCCGAGGCGGCAGCCGCCTCAGGGGTGGCCGGGGCGGCGGGGGCAGGCGTTTGCGCCTGGCCAGACTGGTCGCGCAAGCGACAGACAGGGCGAAAAGCGTGGTCAACAACTTGTTCATTTTGCGCGCACAATCCGACAGAGGTCCGTTTCGATCAACCGGCGATTATATCGGGGCCGTCCCCGGCGCCGACTTCCATCCCCGCACCCATGAAGTTCCAAGGCTCCCAGAACTACGTCGCCACCCAAGACCTGATGCTGGCGGTCAACGCGGCCATCACCCTGAAGCGCCCCCTCCTGGTCAAGGGAGAACCCGGCACCGGCAAGACGATGCTGGCCGAGGAAGTGGCCCGGCGCTCGACATGCCGCTGCTGCAGTGGCACATCAAGTCGACCACCAAGGCCCAGCAGGGACTGTACGAGTATGACGCCGTCAGCCGCCTGCGCGACTCGCAGCTCGGGGACCAGAAGGTCAAGGACATCCACAACTACATCGTCAAGGGCGTGTTGTGGCAGGCCTTCACCGCCGACGAGCCGGTGGCGCTGCTGATCGACGAGATCGACAAGGCCGACATCGAATTCCCCAACGACCTGCTGCGCGAACTCGACCGCATGGAGTTCTACGTCTACGAGACGCGCGAACTGGTCAAGGCGAAGCACCGGCCGCTGGTGTTCATCACCTCGAACAACGAGAAGGAGCTGCCCGACGCCTTCCTGCGCCGCTGCTTCTTCCACTACATCAAGTTTCCCGACGCCGACACGATGAAGCAGATCGTCGACGTCCACTTCCCCGGCCTCAAGAAGGAACTGCTGGCCGCGGCCATGAAGACCTTCTACGACGTGCGCAACCTGCCCGGCCTGAAGAAGAAGCCGAGCACGTCGGAACTGCTCGACTGGCTCAAGCTGCTGGTGGCCGAAGACATCCCCACCGAGGCGCTGCAAAGCAAGGACGACAAGGTCGCGGTGCCGCCGCTGGTCGGCGCGCTGCTCAAGAACGAACAGGACGTGACGCTGTTCGAGAAGCTCGTGTTCATGCAAAGGAACAACCGGTGAACAAGCTGCTGGTCGAAGGCCTGACCGACGCCGTCGGCTTCGTCGGCGGCGCCCTGCTCGGGTTCTGGATCGGGCGCCTGCTCGGCTTCGACATCTTCGCGGCGGGCTACGGCAATTCCAGCATCGGCGGCATCGTGCTCGCCGGACTGGGCGGCGGCGCCGGCCTGCAACTGGCGCGCTACCTGCGCCGCAAGGCACGCAAGGAGGCCTGATGCGCAAGCCGGAACCGGTCACGCTGCAGTCGCCGCGGCTGCGCCTCGAACCGCTGACCGCCGACCATGCCGCCGGCCGGAAGCGGCGGCACGCGACGGCGAGCTCTGGAACCTGCGCATCACCTCGGTGCCCGCGCCGGGCGAAGCCGCCGCGTACATCGAACCGCCCTGAAGGGCCAGGCCGACGGCCACATGCTGCCCTTCGCCGTGATCGACACGGCCAGCGGCCGCGTGATCGGCACCAGCCGGTACCACGACATCGTGCCGGCCGTCGAGCGCGTGGAGATCGGCTACACCGGTACGGCAAGAGCTGGCAACGTTCGCACGTCAACACCACCGCCAAGCTGCTGCTGCTCGCGCATGCGTTCGAGGACCTCGGCGCGAAGGTCGTGGGCTGGCGCACCGACAACTACAACTTCGCCAGCCAGCGCGCCATCGAGCGGCTGGGCGCGAAGAAGGATGGCGTGCTGCGCCACCACGGACCGCGCCGCGACGGCACGGTCCGCGACACCGTGATGTACAGCCTGCTGGCCGGTGAGTGGCCCGAGGTCAAGGTGCACCTGCAGTACCAGCTGGCGCGCGAACGCGACTAGGAGAGCGTTGTGCTGATCGACTTCTTCTACACGCTGCGCAGCGCGAAGCTGCCGGTGTCGGTCAAGGAATACCTGACGCTGGTCGAAGCGCTCAAGGAAGGCGTGGTCGGCCCGGTGAGCGACGACGCGTGGAGCATCGACGACTTCTACTACCCGCGCGCACGGCGCTGGTGAAGGACGAGAAGCACTACGACAAGTTCGACCGCGCCTTCGCCGCCTACTTCAAGGGCGTGGAGCTGGTGGCCGACTTCACCAAGGACGTGCCGCTCGAGTGGCTGCGCAAGAACACGGAGCTCGAGCTCTCGCCCGAGGAGAAGGCCAAGATCGAGAAGATGGGCTGGGACGAGCTGATGGAAACGCTGAAGAAGCGGTTCGAGGAGCAGAAGGACCGGCACGAAGGCGGCAGCAAGATGATAGGCACCGGCGGCACTTCGCCTTTCGGCGCCTACGGCTACAACCCGCAGGGCATCCGCATCGGGCAGGACAAGTCGCGCAACAAGAGCGCGGTGAAGGTCTGGGACCAGCGGGCCTACAAGGACTACGACGACACGCAGGAACTGGGCACGCGCAACATCAAGGTCGCGATGCGCCGGCTGCGCAAGTTCGCGCGCGAGGGCGCGGCCGACGAACTCGACCTGGACGACACCATCCGCTCCACGGCGGCCAACGCGGGTTGGCTCGACATCAAGATGGTGCCCGAGCGCCACAACCGCGTGAAGGTGCTGCTGCTGATGGACGTGGGCGGCACGATGGACGAACACATCCACCGGGTCGAAGAGATGTTCTCGGCGGCCAAGGCGGAGTTCAAGCACCTCGAGTTCTACTACTTCCACAACTGCGTCTACGACTTCATGTGGAAGAACAACCGGCGCCGCTTCAGCGAGAAGTTCCCGACCGGGACATCATCCGCAAGTACAACAAGGACTACAAGCTGATCTTCGTCGGTGACGCGACGATGAGCCCGTACGAGATCCTGCAGCCGGGCGGCAGCGTCGAATACAACAACGAGGAAGCCGGCGCCGAGTGGATCCAGCGCCTGACCAACGCCTTTCCGAAGTTCGCGTGGATCAACCCCGAGCCGCAAGGCGTGTGGCAGTACCGGCAAAGCATCAGCGTGATGCAGCAGCTGATGAACAACCGCATGTACCCGCTGACGCTCAAGGGCCTCGAAGACGCGATGCGGCTGTTGAGCAAGTAGCGCGCGCTCGCTAGACTCGGCCGCACTCCATGCCGGCCAAGTTCCTCTCCCTCCTCTTCACCGGCGTGTTCGCCGCCGCCTTCGGCGCGGGCGGCCTGTTCGGCGGTGTGCTCCCCCTGCTCGAGATCGCCGGCAACGCGTGGAGCGTGCGCTCCTGGCAGCCGGTGCCCGGGCAGGTGCTCGAAGTCGACATCGAAACCGGCCGTCGCCGGCTCGTCACCACCGAAGTGCGGTACCGCTACGAATTCGGCGGCGTGCCGTACGAGTCGTCACGCATCGGCATCGGCAAGCCCGGGGGCGACAGCTTCGGGACCTGGCAGCGCAGCTGGTACAGCCGGCTCAGCGACGCGCTCGCGAACAGGCCCCCGTGACGGTCTGGGTCGACCCGCAGCGCCCGCACCGCGCGGTGCTCGATCGCGACATCCGCTGGGGCATGGTGATCTTCCACATCCCGTTCGCCCTGCTCTTCACGGCCATCGGGGGCGCCGCGCTCTACGCCTTCCTGTACCTGCTGGTCACGCCGACGCGCGTGTTGGAGGCGCGCAAGAAGCCGCAGGTGCGCGAGGCCGCGGACAACCGCGTGCAGGGCGGCGCGCTGTGGCTGATGGCGGTGTTCTGGTGCGGGCTGGCGTGGCCCTGCGCGGCGCTGGTGTGGATGGAACCGCAGCCCTTGCTGCCGCGGATCATCGTGAGCTTCTTCGCCGGCGTGGGGGCGTGGCTGCTGTGGCACGCGTTCCGCGGCGGGAGCCTGCGGACGCGCACCAGCGACTGACCGGAGCGGCTCAGGAAGCCAATCCGCGGCTCTTCGGCGCCAGCGCCCGCAGCAATTCCGTATCGCCGTTGTTCCGTGCATGCTCCAGCGCCGTGGTGCCCGGAAGCGAACCTGCGCATAGTCCACGCCGGACTGCTGCAGCAGGCGAACCGCCTCCGTGTCCCGCACGAGCACGGGGACCAGCGCGACCGGCATCTTGTGTTCCCCCACCAGGCTGTCCGTCCGGGCGCCCAGCTTCAGCAGGCGGCGCGCCGTGGGCAGGTCGCGGTTGCCGAGTGCCATCGCGAGCGCGTCCATCTGCTGGCTGTTCTGCACGCCGATCTTCTCGCCGGCAGCGACCAGCTTGCGTACCGCCGGCGACGTGGCATCGCTGCGGGCCAGCTGGTAGAACATGAGGGGACCGGACGGCAGGAACACCCGCGCCTGCTGCAAGGCCTCGGCGCGTTCCGCCTCCACGGTGCCGGAAGCCCATTTCAGGTAGTACGCCGCCCCGCGCAGGTGCGCCGCGGGATAGTCCCTGCAGTCCACGTCCTTGACGTCGCGCAGGACGCGCAAGGCCCCGTCGGCGTCGCCGCGCTTGTGGAGCAGGAAGTCGCCGTAGCCGGCCGGGAAGCATGCGTACTCCGGATACTCCTGGATGCGCTTGCGGTACACCGCATCGGCGCCTTCCCAGTCGCTGCGGTCTTCGAGCAGCGCCAGCAGCTTCCAGTACATCCGGGGGCGGGCGCGGTCGCTGTCCGTCTGGGTGCGGGGATGCGTGAGCCCCTCGCGGTACCGGCGATCGCCCGGGTCCTGCTGGCCCTGCAGCTGGTGCCACTCGCCCCAGTTCGCCCAGTGCCACGCATTGGTGGTGCCCACCTGCACCACTTGCTGCCGGAGGGCATCGGACTCCGCGTAGCGCTGCTGGTGCTGGTACACGTAGGCCATCAGGATCTTGGCGTTGGCGCTGTCCGGCCTGACCTGCAGCGCCGTCTGGATCAGGACTTCGGCGTTGCGCAGGCCCTCCGGATTCCAGTTGCTCTTCATCGCGATGCGCGCGAGCTCCGGTACGCCGCGTCGAACTTGGGATCGCGGGCGACGAGGCCCTCGAGCGACGCCTTCGCGTCGCGGTACTGGCCGGCTTCGATCGCTTCCACGGCGCGCGCCAGGACGGCCTCCGGCCGGTTGTTCATGGTGGCGCGGTCAGGCCAGTCGATGCGCTGCGCCAGCGTGACCTGCGCCAGCGCCGTGGGGGCCGCATTCTGGCGCTGGGTGACGAGCCCGGCGTTGATGCTCTCCGTGACGGCGCTCAGGTACATGTGCCCCGGATGGACGATGTCGAACGAGACCTTCTGCAGGCCCCGCTGGGCCGGCCTGTAGGAATGCATGCGGATGGCGAGCTCTTTCGCGTTCGCGACGCGGCTGCGGCTCTCGAGCACGAAGATCGCATGGCGCGGCTTGCCCGTATAGAAGTATTCCCCGCTGACCGTCCACATGTTGTCGTCCTTCTGCTGCAGCACCAGCTGGCCCACGCGGTTCTCGCCGGCGAGCGGGGGATCGTTGCGCAGCGCCCACCAATCCTCGATATCGGGGCGGAAGCGATCGTGGCCGAGGTAGCCCCCCAGCAAGAGGAGCAGGACCAGCATCAGGACCAGGGGGCGCTTGGAAGACATGGGACGCGTTCGCCGTACGTTGCAACGCGTCCAGCATAAGGGCTGGCTCAGCCGTGGATGTTTCGCGGAGGCGGCGGTCGTGCGGAGTGCCCGAGCGTGACGTTTGCGCGCCACGCAGGACCCGATGACCGCCCGTACTGGCGCCCCCGGCAGGAATCGAACCTGCATCTAGCGCTTAGGAGGCGCTCGTTCTATCCATTGAACTACGGCGGCGAGGCCGTCATTGTAGGGCGGGCTACTTCCGGAAATACGCGAGGAAGTGCGCCAGGTCGGCCAGTCGTTGTCCTTCAGCCCGTAGAGCGACGCGGCCATGATCGTGTCGCGGCCGGGGCCCGGGTGGTCGCGGAACTGCTTCATGGCCTGCAGCAGGAAGGCCTCGTGCTGGCCCGCCAGCCGCGGGATCTGCTCGCGGCCGCTGTAATCGGGCAGGTGGCAGGTGCCGCACAGCATGCGCGCCGACAGCGCCTGCCCGCGCGCGTACGTCGCGTCGTTCGGCGCGCCCGTCGCGGCCGCCACCGGCTTCTGCGCCGCGAAGTACCCGGCCAGCGCGACGAGCTCCGCGTCCTTCAGCCCATCGAGCATGCCCTTCATCTCCGGGACCACGCGCAGCCCCTCCCGGATCAGCACCAGCTGGTTCTCGATGAACAGCTTCGGCTGGCCCGCCAGCGACGGCGTGGTGGGGATCTGCGAGTTGCCCTGCGGACCGTGGCAGGCCATGCACATCGCGGCCTGCGGCGGCGCGGCGGCCGGCTGCGCCTGCGCGCCGCCCGCGAAGGCGACAAGCAGGGCCGCGGCGGCGGCGACGCGCCGTGCGCGTCGCACGCCTTCAACCGCCATAGGTGATGCGGTAGATGGCGCCCATCTGCTCGTCGGACAGCAGCAGCGATCCGTCGGGCAGTTGCAGCATGTAGACCGGGCGGCCCCAGAAGCTGTTGTTGGACGCGTCCATGAAGCCGGTGACGAAAGGCGTCACGCGCGCGTTGCCGCCGCTGGCGTCCGTGCGCACCGCCACCACGTCGTAGCCGAACTTCTGGTCGCGGTTCCACGAGCCCTTGCGCGCCACCAGCAGCGTGTTGCGGTACTCGGCCGGGAACATCGTGCCGGTGTAGAAGTGCACGCCCATGGCCGCGGCGTGCGGGCCCATGGTGGCGACGGGCAGCGCCACGCCGTCGCAGGCGCGGTCGCGCCGCACGTCGCGGTCGGCGATGCCGTTGGCATGGCAGTACGGGAAGCCGAAGTTCTGGCCCACGCGCGTCATGCGGTTCAGCTCGTCCTCGGGGCCGTCGTTGCCCATCCAGTCGCGGCCATGGTCCGTGAACCACATCTCGCGCGTGACCGGGTGCCACGCGAAGCCCTGCGTGTTGCGCACCCCGCGCGCCACCACCTGCATGTTCGAGCCGTCGGCGTTGTAGCTGCGGATCTGCGCGTACTCGTCGCCCGGCAGGCAGATGTTGCACGGCGCGCCGAAAGGCACGTACAGCTTGCCGTCGGGCCCGAAGGCGATGAACTTCCAGTTGTGGTGCTGCTCCGTCGGCAGCTTGAAGCTGGCCGTCATGTCGACCGGCTGCGCGTTCGGGTTGGCATTGATGCCGTCGTAGCGCAGCACCTTGTCGATGGCGGCGACGTACAGCGATCCGTTGTGGTACGTCACGGCCGGCTGGTTCAGCTTGTCGACCAGCACGCGGCTGGTGCGCTGTCCGCCGGCATCGGTGATCTCGTAGACGCGGCCGATGCCACGGGTGCCGGCGTAGATCCTGCCGCCTTCGGTGCGGCTCATCGCGCGGATGCCGGGCATGCCGTGCGCCCACAGCTCGATCTTGAAGCCGGCCGGCAGCCGCAGCTTCTGCAGCGGGATCTCGGACGGCGGCACCGCGGTGAGGCGGCCGGCCAGCGGCGCGAGCTGCGATGCGGCCAGTCGGCGCCGCGGCCCTGTTGCCAGGCCGGCGCGCCCGGAGGCATCGGCGCGGCGGCGGCGCTGACGGTGGGCGCGGGCGGGTTCTGCGCGCAGCCTGCGACCAGCAGGACGAGCGACGCGAGTGCCGGGGTCTTCTTCATTGCCTTGTCTCCTTCGATGGTTCGATTTGTGGCGGCGGGCCGATGCTAACGGGAAGCCGTCGGGCACGTGCGATGTTTCGTCCGCCTTTCGCTTGTGCAGCGCAACGACCGCTTCTCCTACAAGGCCGGAGGATCGCTCCTACACACCGTGTGACAGGGGCTCGTTAACGTGCTGCGAAGCACCATTGCAAGGGGTTACAGCTGAGACATCCGCCTTGCAATGGGTGTCACCGGCGTGCCACGGAGCAGGCCTAGGATGAAACGACCGCGCCCCAAAGCGGCACCGCAGGAAGGACCGACCCATGACCGCCGCCGACTACCGCATCGAGAGCAGCCAGCCCATCGCCGGTCGGTTCTGGCCCGCGGCCGGCTCGATGGAGTGGGCGGTGAAGGATCGCGCCCTGGCGGTCAGCCTCGCCGTCAAGAGCCACACCGCCAGCAGCGAAATCCGCGTGGTGCACGTGCCCACCGGTGAAGTCGTGTTCCGCAAACCCGCTGAAGCGCAAGGCCGCTGGAACGACGACTGAACGCGCGCGTCAGCGCGATCGCAGCGTCCGGCTGAGCAGCACCACCGGGATCAACCCCACCAGCACCAGCGCCAGCGAAGGCAGCGCCGCCTCGCCCAGGGCGCTCGTCGCGCGCGAGCTGGTAGGCCACCACCGCCAGCGTGTCGCTGTTGAAGGGCCGCAGCACCATCGTCGCGGGCAGCTCCTTCATCACGTCGACGAACACCAGCAGGCCGGCCGCCGCCGCCGCCCGCCGCAGCAGCGGCCAGTGCACGCGCGCGAGCAGCCCGGCGCCGCCGGCGCCCAGCATGCGCGCCGAGTCGTCGAGGCTCGCCGGAATGCGCGCATAGCCGCTCTGCACCGACTGCAGCGCCACCGACACGAAGCGCACGAGGTACGCCCAGACGATGCCGACGATGGTGGCGGTCATCCAGTAGCCGACGCCGCTCTGCGGCCACGCCTGCTGCAGCCAGCCGACCGGCAGCAGGAGCCCCACCACCAGCACGGTGCCGGGCACCGCATACCCGAGGCCGGCGAGCTGCACCACGCCGCGCGTGATGCCGTCGGGCGATCGCCGCAGCCGGAAGGCGAGCAGCACCGCCAGCGCCACCGCCAGCACCGCGCTGATCGCGCCCAGCCGCAGGCTGTTGAAGGACCACTGCAGGAAGCGGTCCCGGGGCAGCACCGACCAGTCGGCTGCGAGCGGCCGCAGCATGAAGAGCACCGGCAGCACGAAGCCGGCGAGCACCGGCACCACGCAGATCGCCCAGGCCGCAAGGCGCGCACCTCCGCGCAACGGCACCGGCTGCGCCTCGGCCCCGCCGCGCGCGCGGCCCACCGCGAAGCGCAGGCGCTTCTGAGCGCGCGTCTCCAGCCCGAGCAGCAAGGCCACCACCACCAGCAGCACCGTCGCCAACTGCGCCGCCGCGATGCGGTTGTCCATCGAGAGCCAGGCCTTGTAGATGCCGGTGCTGAAGGTCTGGATGCCGAAGTAGCTGGCCACGCCGAAGTCCGCCAGCGTCTCCATCAGCGCCAGCGCCACGCCGGCCGCGATGGCGGGACGCGCCAGCGGCAACGCCACGCTGCGGATGCGGCGCGCCAGCGGCGCCCCGAGCAGCCGCGCGGCCTCCATCAGCTGCGCCGCCCGTTCGGCCGGGCCGTGCGCACCAGCAGGTAGACGTACGGATAGAGCGAGAACACGAACACCCATACCGCGCCGGGCAGGCTGCGCACCTCCGGGAACACGCGGCCTTCGAGCCCGAACTGCGCGCGCAGCAGCGACTGCAGCGGACCGCTGAACTGCAGGAAGTCGGTGTACGCATAGGCCACGACGTAGGCCGGCATGGCCAGCGGCAGCAGCAGCGCCCATTCGAAGAAGCGCCGCCCGGGAAACTCGAACAGCGTCACCGCCGCGGCCGTGCCCGTACCGACGACCGCCACGCCGATGCCGACGGCCACGCACAGCAACAGGCTGGTGAGCGCGTAATCGGGCAGCACGGTGCCGCCCATCTCGCGCAGGATCTGCCCGCTGGCCGCATCCCACGAGAACCACGATCCGAGCACCGCCAGCACGGGCAACATCAGCACGCCTGCCACCAGCAGCAAGGGCAGGTCTTTCAGCCGGCGCAGGGTCATGGAGAAGGGCTTTGCGCCCGTGCAATGCAAATGAGAATTGTAAGCATCTAGAATCGGGCCATGCACATCGAGCTGCGACAGCTCACCGTCTCCTATCCCGGCCGTCCGCGTCCCGCCGTCGACGACGTGTCGCTGGGCCTGCGCGCCGGCGACATCGGCGTGTTGATCGGGCCTTCGGGGTGCGGCAAGACGACGCTGCTGCGCGCCGTCGCGGGCCTCGAGCCGGCCAGCGGCGGCGAGATCCTGATCTCCGGCCAGCGCGTGGCCGGCGCCGGCACCAACGTGCCGCCCGAGCGCCGCCAGATCGGCATGGTGTTCCAGACTACGCGCTGTTCCCGCACCTCGACGTCGGCCACAACGTGGCCTTCGGGCTGGAGCGCAAGCTGCGCGGCGACGAGCGCAAGGCGCGCGTGGCCGAAGTGCTGGCGCTGGTCGGCCTGGAGGGCACCGAGCGCCGCATGCCGCACGAACTCTCCGGCGGCCAGCAGCAGCGCGTGGCGCTCGCGCGCGCGCTGGCGCCGCGGCCCCAGCTGCTGCTGCTCGACGAACCCTTCTCCAACCTCGACGTCGACCTGCGCGAGCGGCTCGCCCACGAAGTGCGCGGCATCCTGAAGGCGGCGCAGGCCACCGCGCTGTTCGTCACGCACGACCAGCTCGAAGCCTTCGCCATCGGCGACGTGATCGGCGTGATGCACGAAGGCAAGCTGCACCAGTGGGACGACGCGTACACGCTGTACCACCGCCCCGCCACGCGCTTCGTCGCCGACTTCATCGGCCACGGCGTGTTCGCGCCCGCGACGCTCAAGCGGGTCGGCACCCGGTGGTGGTGCACACCGCGTTCGGCGCGCTGATGGACGGCGCCGAGTGCCCGCTGCCCACCGCCTTCGGCTCGGGCAAGTGCGAGGTGCTGCTTCGCGCCGACGACATCATCCACGACGACGACGCGCCGGTGAAGGCGGAGATCATTCGCAAGGCTTTCCGCGGCTCCGAGTTCCTCTACACGCTGCGGCTGGCCACCGGCGAGACGGTGCTGGCCCACGTGCCCAGCCACCACGACCACAAGGTCGGCGAGTGGATCGGCATTCGCGCCGAGGTCGACCACGTGGTCACCTTCCCGAGCGAAGGCGGGGTGGCGGCGCCGCCGATGGTGTCGTTCCCGGCCTAGGAGGGCGGCTTGCGCGCGAGCTCGCGCGCCACCGCGCCGAACATGCGCAGCGCCGGATCGCAGGGCGCCGCGTCCAGCCGCGCTGCCATGTCCTGCACGCCATCGAGGCTGCCGGCGAACAGCAGCCGGCGCAGCACCGTCGAAGCGTCCGCCGGCAACCGCCATTCATTGCCGATGGTGGACTTGCCGTGCCACTGCAGGCCCACCGTGGCGAGGAAGGGCACCGTGACCGCGCCGTGCAGTTCGCGCGCCTGCAGCGCCAGCTCGCAGCAGCGGTCCACCGGCAGCACCGGACCTTCGTGCACCCAACGCCGCATCAGCCCCCCGGGAGCCTGTCGCGCCCGGCGGGCGTCACGAGGTAGGCCGTGGTGCCCCACTGGAAGATCAGGCGCGCGTCGAGCAGTTCGACGCCTTCGACCCGGCGGCGGCCCGCAGCGTCCACCCGGAAGGCCGGCGCGGCCGCGTCCCACAGCGCGGCGAGGTGCGGCAGCGTCATGTGCGGCTGGCATTCGAGGAAGACGATGTCGAAGCGGCCCAGCGCCGGCGCGCGCACCGCGTTCGCCAGCAGCACGGGCAACTGCGGGCTCAGCTCGGCGTCGTCTTCCAGCACCAGCGTGAACTGGCCGGCCGGCGCGCGCTCCAGCACCTGCAGGTGCGACAGCATGCAGCCCAGCTCGCCTGGCAGCAGCGAACATCCGGGCGGCACGGTGACGCTGCGGCCGTCGACCGCCGCGTGCCGCTCCATGCCCGCCATGCCGAGCCGCGCGAACTGCGCTTCCATGAACGCCGCGCGGTCCGGGCTGCGGTCCAGGTTGATGTAGTAACCGGACAGGGGCAGCTGCATGACGCCTCCTTCGTCAGTCGCGGCGCAGCGCGTCCACTTCGGCGCGCAGGTCCCGCGCCCAGGCCCGGCGGTCGCGGCCGGCGTAGTGCTGCAACGGCCCGAACCGCACCCGCGCCACGAAGGGCGGGCCGGCCAGCGTGCGCCACAGCGAACCGAGCAGCGTGTCGTCGTCAATGTACAGCGGGCCGATGCTGTCGTGGCCGGTCGCGGCGTCGATGAAGCGCAGGCCCACCGGCTGCACCGGCGCGTTGGCGCTGATCGCCGCCTGCACCAGGTTGCCGTGGAAGGGCAGCAGCGTGCGCCCGTCGCTCGTGGTGCCTTCGGGGAACACGGCCACGATCTCGCCGGCCTTCAGGCTCTGCGCCATGTGGTGCACGACGCGCATGGCGTCGCGCCGCTTCTCGCGCTCGATGTAGAGCGTGCCGCCGCCGGTGGCCAGCGTGCCGATCAGCGGCCAGTGCTTCACGTCGGCCTTGGACACGAAGCGGCAGTGCCGCGCCGCATGCATCACCAGGACGTCGAGCCAGGGAGATGTGGTTGGCCACCAGCAGCACCGGGCCGTGCGGCGCCGGCGTGCCTTCCACTTGCAGCGGGATGCCGAGGATGCGCAACATGGCGCCCGCCCAGCCTGCACGCGCGCTTCGCGCCGCTGGGTCGACCAGCGCGGGAACAGAACGACGATGTCGAACCAGCCGTGCAGCGCGTGCAGCACGGCGCGCAGCAGCCGGAAGGGCGCCGCGAACGCTCTCACGCGGAGGCCGGCCACCCCTCGTAGGCGACTTGGCCGCCGACGATGGTGCAACGCACGCGCGCCGGCAGTTCATGCCCGCCGAACGGGGTGTGGCGGCCCCGGCTGCGCAGCTGCGACGGCTCGACGGCCCACGGCGCGTCGGCGTCGAAGATGCAGACGTCGGCGACGCCGCCGTCGGCGAGCCGGCCGGCGCTGGCCTGCAGCGTGCCGAGCGCGGAACCGAGCACGCGCGCCGGCTCGCTGGTCAGCACCGACAGCGCGTGGCTCAGGCCGACGCCGTCCTCCTGCGCCCACTTCAGCGCCAGCCCGAGCAGCAGTTCGAGACCGGTGGCGCCCGGCTCGGCTTCGGCAAATGGAATCTGCTTCGCGTCTTCGTCGACCGGCGTGTGGTCGGACACCAGCGCGTCGACGGTGCCATCGGCCAGGCCCTCGCGCAGCGCGTCGCGATCGCGCTGCTGCCGCAGCGGCGGCGTCAGGCGCATGCGGCTGTCGAAGTAGCCGATGTCGACGTCGGTCAGGTGCAGCGAGTTGATGCTCACGTCGCAGGTGACCGGCAGCCCCTGCTCCTTCGCCGCGCGCACCAGCGCCACGCCGGCCGCGCTGCTGATGCGGCACAGGTGGACGCGGGCGCCGGTGACGCGCACCAGTTCCGTGGATGGTGTGCAGCGCGATCGTCTCGGCGGCCACCGGCACGCCGGACAGGCCCGGCGGGTGGTGGCCAGCGGGCCGCTGGCGGCCACGCCCTTGCCCGTGTGGTACTCCCGGGGCCGCAGCCAGACGGAATAGCCGTACGTGGCCGCGTATTGCAGCGCGCGCTGCAGCACCTGCGTGTTCTGCAGCGGCACCTCGGCCGGCTGCTGAAGCCGACGCAGCCGGATTCGGTCAGTTCCGCCATCTCGGTCAGCACTTCGCCCTGCAGCCCGCGCGTGAGCGCCCCGAGCGGGAACACGCGCGCCTGGTGCAGCTTCTCGGCGCGGAACTTGAGCATGTCGACCGGCCGGGCTCGTCCAGCACCGGGTCGGTGTCGGGCGGGCACACCAGCGAGGTCACGCCGCCCGCGACCGCCGCGGCCATCTCGGATTCCAGCATGCCTTCGTGCTCGTGGCCCGGCTCGCGCAGGCGCACGGCCAGTCGACCAGGCCCGGGGCGACGATGCAGCCGCGCGCGTCGATCACGCGCGCGCCGGAGAAACCTTCGGGCGGCTTGCCGACGCTGATGATGCGGCCGGCGGCGATCGCGACGTCGGCGATCTCGTCGAAATTGCGGGCCGGGTCGATGACGCGGCCGTTCTTGATCAGGATCTTCATGCGCCCTCCCGCGTGTTGCCGGCGACGATGCTCATCACCGCCATCCGCACGGCGATGCCGAAGGTCACCTGCGGCAGGATCACGCTCTGCTTGCCGTCCACCACGGACGAATCGATTTCCACGCCGCGGTTGATCGGCCCCGGGTGCATCACGATCGCGTCGGGCTTGGCCAGCGCCAGCCGCTCCGGCGTGAGGCCGTAGCGCTTGAAGAACTCCTGCGACGACGGCAGCAGCGCGCCGCTCATGCGCTCGTTCTGCAGCCGCAGCATGATGACCACGTCGCAGCCTTTCAGGCCTTCTTCCAGCGAGTGGAAGACCCGCACGCCCATCGGCGCCATGTCGGCCGGCACCAGCGTCTTGGGGCCGACCACGCGCACTTCGGCACAGCCCAGCGTGGTCAGCGCGTTGATGTCGGAGCGCGCCACGCGCGAGTGCAGCACGTCGCCCACGATGGCCACCGTGAGGTTGCTGAAGTCCTTCTTGTAGTGGCGGATCGTGTACATGTCGAGCAGGCCCTGCGTGGGGTGCGCGTGGCGGCCGTCGCCGGCGTTGATCACGTGCACGTGCGGCGCGACGTGCTGCGCGATCAGGTAGGGCGCGCCCGACTCGCTGTGCCGCACCACGAACAGGTCGGCGGCCATCGCCGACAGGTTGGCGATGGTGTCCAGCAGCGACTCGCCCTTGCTGGCGGACGAACGCGCGATGTCGAGGTTGATCACGTCGGCCGACAGCCGCGTCGCCGCGATCTCGAAGGTGGTGCGGGTGCGCGTGCTGTTCTCGAAGAACAGGTTGAACACGCTCTTGCCGCGCAGCAGCGGCACCTTCTTGACCTCGCGGTCGTTCACGCTGACGAAGTTCGACGCGGTGTCGAGGATGTGCGTGAGGATGTCCTTCGGCAGCCCTTCCACCGACAGCAGGTGGATCAGTTCGCCGTTCTTGTTCAGTTGCGGGTTGCGTTTGTTCAGCATGGTCAGGCGGCGCCCTCGACGTCGAAGCTGAAGCGGCCGGCGCCATCGCGCGCCAGCGCCAGCGAGCGGCCGGCCGGCAGCGCCACGCGGGCGGCGGCGAAGTCGGCCTGCACCGGCAGCTCGCGGCCGCCGCGGTCGACCAGCACCGCCAGCTGCACGGAGCCGGGGCGGCCGTAGTCGAACAGTTCGTTCAGCACGGCGCGGATCGTGCGGCCGGTGTAGAGCACGTCGTCGAGCAGCAGGATGTGGGCGTCGTTGACGTCGAAGGCCAGCCTGGTCTGGGCGCTGGCGGCCGTGCCGCGCCGCGCGAAGTCGTCGCGGTGCATCGCCGAGGAGATGACGCCGGGCTCGCCGGGCAGGTCCAGTCCTTCTGCAGCCGTTCGGCCAGCCAGGCGCCGCCGGAGGTGACGCCGACGAGGCGCGTGTCGGGCTGGCGCAGCGCGCGCACGCCGCGCACCAGCTCGCGGTACAGGGCCTCGGCGTCGAGGGTCAGCGCGCCGCCCGAAGCGGCAGGGGTGGCAGGGTTCAAGGCAGGTTCCTCAGGAACTGTTCCAGATGATGCAGGCGGACGCGGCATCGGCATCGCGGGCGCCGCTGGCCAGCGCCTCGGTGGTGCTGTACCGCTCGTCCACCTCGTACACGGGTTGCTTGAAACGCGAGCGCAGCTGGCGGGCGAACTTGCGGGCGCGCTCCGTATTCTCGTGGCTGGCGCCGTCCCGGGTGGAAGGGCACGCCGACCACCAGCGCGTCGGGTTGCCATTCGCGCACCCGTTCGGCAACCGCAGTCAGCCGCGGCTCCGCGCCTTCGGCCTTGATGGTCGCCTGCGGCGTGGCGGTCCGCAGCATGCGGTTGCCCACCGCGACGCCGGTGCGCTTCAGCCCGAAATCGAAAGCGAGGAAGGTCTGGTGGTGCGGGGGAACGTCGGCGGCGCCGGACTCAGGCATGCCCGGCGCCCGGCGACAGCATCCACGACTGCAGGCCCAGCAGCGACAGCGCCTTCTCGTAGCGTTCCTCGATCGGGGTGTCGAAGATCACGGCGGGGTCGGCATCGACGGTCAGCCAGCTGTTCTCGGCCAGTTCGGATTCGAGCTGGCCCTCGCCCCGAGCGGAGTAGCCGAGCGTGACCAGCACCTTGCGCGGGCCGGAGCCGGTGGCGATGGCTTCCAGCACGTCCTTGGAGGTGGTCATCTCCAGCCGCCGGGGATCGTCATGGTGGACGCATAGACCGACTCGTTGGCGTCGCCGCCTTCGGCATGCACCGCCTCGTGCAGCACGAAGCCGCGCTCGGTCTGCACCGGGCCGCCCTGCAGCACCGGCGTGCGGGCCAGTCGTCGCGGCCCAGCGGCAGGTCGACCTTGTCGAACAGGTGCTTGAGGTTGATGTCGGTCGGCTTGTTGATCACGAGCCCGAGCGCGCCCCGCGGGCTGTGCTCGCAGAGGTACACCACCGAGCGCGCGAAGGAAGCGTCCTCCAGCTGCGGCATGGCGATGAGGAAGTGGTGGGTCAGGTTGATCTGGTCGGCCTCGGGCGGCATGATGCGTTGATTTTAGTTGCTATGGACCCGACCTACGCGGCCGGCCTCGTCTGGCTGCGCCGCGACCTGCGGCTGGCCGACAACGCCGCTCTCTTCCACGCCCTGAAGGCCTGCCGGCAGGTCCACTGCGCCTTCCTCTTCGATACGGCCCTCCCGGCAACGTTGCCTCGGCAGGACCGGCGGGTGGAATTCATCCACGATGCGGTGCTGGCGCTGGACGAACGGCTGCGCGAACTCGCCGGCGCGGGGCTGCTGGTGCTGCATGGAACCGCCGCGGAGGAAATTCCGCGCCTCGCGTCCGAACTCGGCGTTCAGGCGGTCTTCGCCAACCACGACGATGAGCCGTACGCCGCCGAGCGCGACGTGGCGGTGCGGACGGCGCTGGAGCAGGTCGGCGTGGCGCTGCACACGTCCAAGGACCAGGTCCTGTTCGAACGCCGAGGAGGTATTGACGCAGGCGGGAAAGCCCTACTCCGTCTTCACCCCGTACAGCCGGGCCTGGCTGGCGAAGCTGGACGATTTCTACGTGAAGGCGTATCCGGTGGAGCACTATGCGGCCCGGTTGGCGAAGGGGCGGCGTCCGGTGCCCGCGCTGGCCGACCCGGGCTTCGCGCCGACCAACCTGCACGACCTTCCCCGGGGCGCGGCGAAGCGGGCGCGCACGCCCTGCTGGAGGACTTCCTCCCCCGCCTGGACCGCTACGACGCGCTGCGCGACCTGCCGGCCGTGAAGGGCCCGAGCTACCCGGGCGTGCACCTGCGCTTCGGCACGGTGTCGATCCGGCAGCTGGCGAGGCTGGCGCGGGAGCGCAGCAGCAGCGGCGCGGCGACCTGGCTGAAGGAACTGGCCTGGCGCGACTTCTACTTCCGTGTGCTGGCCAATTTTCCGCAAGTAGGCCGCGGCGAAAGCTTCAAGCCCGAATACGACCGCATCGCCTGGGCGCAAGGCGCGCTGGCCGACGAACACTTCGCCGCCTGGTGCGAAGGCCGCACCGGCTACCCGCTGGTGGACGCGGCCATGCTGCAGTTGAACCGGACCGGCTACATGCACAACCGCCTGCGCATGGTCACGGCCAGCTTCCTGTGCAAGGACCTCGGCATCGACTGGCGCCGCGGCGAGCGCTACTTCGCGGAGAAGCTGAACGACTACGACCTGGCCGCCAACAACGGCGGCTGGCAGTGGGCGAGTTCATCGGGCTGCGACGCGCAGCCCTACTTCCGCATCTTCAACCCGGTGAGCCAGAGCGAGCGCTTCGACGCCGAGGGCAAGTTCATCGTGCGCTACCTGCCGCAACTGGCGAAGCTGCCGCCGAAGGCGATCCATGCGCCGTGGGAGGCGGGCGTGCCGGTGGACTACCCTCCGCCCATCGTCGATCACGCGCAGGCGCGGGAGGAGACGTTGCGGCGGTACGCGGTGGTGAAGGGGTAAGGCCTCGCAAAACGCGGGAACGGACAGCCGCATCCGGCTAAGCTTCCACCGCCTGCCGGCAATAGTGCTTCACCAGGCTCATCAGCTCCTCTTCGGAGTACGGCTTGCCCGGTAGTGGTTCACGCCGAGTTCACGCGCGTGCTCGCGGTGCTTCTCGGCGATGCGCGATGTGATCATCACGATCGGCAGGTGCGCCAGGCGCGCGTCGCCGCGGATGTTGCGGGCCAGTCGAAGCCGTCCATGCGCGGCATCTCGATGTCGGACAGCACCACCGACGGCAGTTCGTCGGCCAGCCGCTCCAGCGCCTGCAGGCCGTCGGCCGCCAGCGCCACGCGGTAGCCTTCGCGCTGCAGCAGGCGCTGCGTGACGCGGCGCACCGTGATCGAGTCGTCGACCACCAGCACCAGCGGCACCGCGGGCGCCACCGGCATCAGCGGCGCGGCCGGCTTGCCGGCCTGCTCCAGCATCTCCGGCTGGGCGCTGTCGGCGCTCATCTGCCGCGCCTGGTCGCCGTACACCTGCGTCAGGGCCACCGGGTTGTAGATCAGCACCACCGCGCCGGACGCCAGCACCGTCATGCCGGCCAAACCCGGCAGGCGGGACAGCTGCGGCCCGAGGTTCTTCACCACCACTTCCCGGTTGCCCAGCACTTCGTCGACGTGCACCGCGATGCGCTGCGCCGCCGAGCGGAAGATCACGACCGGCAGCGTCTTGCCCTGCGGCTCGCTGCTGCGCGTCGACGACTGCAGCAGCAGCGCGCCCGACCAGAAGAAGGGCAGCTGCTCGCCGGCAAATTCGAACATGCCGCCGTTGTAGGCCTGCTGCACTTCCTTGACGGTGGCGCGGCGCACCAGTTCGACGAGGTTGGCGGGCACGCCCACGGCCAGCTTGCCGCTGCGGATCATCACCACCTGCGTGACGGCGGTGGTCAGCGGCAGCACCAGCTTGAAGCTCGTGCCGCGGCCCGGCTGGGTGCTGGTTTCGATGCGGCCGCCGAGCGCGTTGACTTCGGAGCGCACCACGTCCATGCCGATGCCGCGGCCGGCCAGTTCGGTCACCTGCGCGGCCGTCGAGAAGCCCGGCAGGAAGATCAGGTTGGCGGCGTCGCCGTCGGACAGCGGCTGGTCGGGCTGGATCAGCCCCTGCTGGATCGCCTTCTCGCGGATGCGATGCAGGTTGAGGCCGGCGCCATCGTCCTCGAATTCGACCGAGACGTCGTTGCCTTCCTGCCGCACGTGGATCGCGATCGCGCCGGTGGGCTCTCCTTGCCGGCGACGGAGCGCACTTCCGGACGCTCGACACCGTGGGCCACGCAGTTGCGCAGCAGGTGTTCGAACGCGGGCGTCATGCGGTCCAGCACGCCGCGGTCCATCTCGATGGAGCCGCCGACGATGTCGAGCTTGACCTGCTTGCCGCTTTCCTTGGCGGCCAGCCGCACCACCCGGTACAGGCGGTCGGAGATGCCTTCGAACTCCACCATGCGCGTGCGCAGCAGGTCGCGCTGCAGTTCGCGGGTCTGGCGGGCCTGGGCGATCAGGTCGTCTTCGGTCGCTTCCACCACGCGGTGGATGTTGCGCTGCACGGTGGCAACGTCGTTGACCGACTCGGCCATCATGCGCGTGAGTTCCTGCACCCGCGTGAAGCGGTCGAACTCCAGCGGGTCGAAGCCCGAAGCGGTGTCCTTGGCCTGCGCCATGCGGGACTGCATCTGCGACTCGGCCTGCAGCTCGATGTCGCGCAGCTGGGTGCGCAGGCGGTCGAGGTTGCCGGTGAGGTCGCCGAGCGAGCCGCGCAGCTGCTTGAGCTCGTTTTCCAGCCGCGAACGCGTGATCATCACCTCGCCGGCCTGGTTGACCGTGCGGTCCAGCAGTTGCGAGCGCACGCGCACCGCCCGGTTGGAGACTTGGCGCGACGGGCTGAGCGCGGTGGCCACGGGCATCGCGATGGCGGTGCGCGCCGGCGCCGGCGTGGCGGGCTGGGCCTGCGTGGCGGGCTGCGAAGCGCCGGCGTCGTTGGCCGCGGGCAGCGGCTGGTCGACGGCGATCTCCGGGGCGGCGGCGACGGGTTCCGCTTCCGCTTCGGCCGGGGCGAAACCGCCGGTGGCGCGCAGCGTGTCGAAGCGCGCCTGCATGGTGTCGAAGCGCTGGAGCAGTTCCTCGATGTCCGAAGCGGCGATGTTGTCGCTGCCCGTGTGCTCGACTTCCGACTCCATGCGGTGCGACAGCTCGCCCAGGCGCAGCGCGCCGGCCGGGCGGGCGCTGCCCTTGAGCGTGTGCAGCGCGCGCAGCACCGGTCGCGCGGCTCGCGCTGGCTGGGATGCGCGGCCCACAGGCGCAGCGAGCCGCCCAGCGCGGGCATCAGTTCGGCCGCCTCTTCCTCGAAGATCGGGAACAGGTCGGGATCGATGGCGTCGGTGACGTCGAGGTCGTCCTCGTCGCTGACCGACACGACCGGCGCCTGGCGCGCGACCGGCACGTTCTGCACCGGCTGCAGCATCGGGCCGGATTGCACCGGCGCCGCGTAGGCGGGAGCGGCGGCTTCGGGCTTGGGCAGGTTGCCGAAGTCGAGATCGCCGAAGCCGGAGATCGGCGCCTGCGCCGGCGCCGGTTCGGCGCGCGGTTCGCCCTCGGCGTCCTTCAGCGCCTGCAGCTCGCGCAGCAGGCGGGCGTCGGGCTCCTTCAGGAAACCGGCGGCGAACTGGTGCAGCAGGCGCCGCACTTCCTCGGCCGCTTCGGTGAAGGTCTGCGCGTGCGCCGGCGTGCCGCAGGCGATCGACTGCGTGTGCTGCAGCGCGCCTTCGAGCGCGCGGGCGATCTCGGACAGCGCGTGGAAGCCCACGGTGGCGGAGCTGCCGGCCAACGAATGCGCCCAGCCGACGGTGGAGTCGGGCACGCGCTGGTTCATCTCCAGCGCCCACTCGCTGATCTCGGTGGCGAGGCGGCGCGACCACTCGTCCGCCTCGTTCAGGTACACGTTGTACAGCGGGATGCCGATGCGCAGCGTGCCGATCACCTTGACCTGCTCGTCGCGCGGCACCCGGGCATCGGCCACGGGTTCGGGTGCCGCTTCGGCCACCGGCTCCGGCACCACTTCAGGCGCGGGCTCGGGGAGGGTTTCAACCCGGGCTTCGAACACAGGGGCTTCGAACACCGGCGCTTCGAACACCGGGACTTCGGCGACCGGCACGTGCTGGGGTTGCGGCTGGGTGACGGGGGCCGGCGCGGCCAGGCTGGTGAAGTCGAACACCTCGATCTCGACCGGCGCGGCCCGCTCGGGCTCGGCCGCGGGGGCGCGGTGAATTCCATCCGGGGCTGGATCACCGTGGTGTTGAAGGCGTCGTTCTCGACGAACGGATCCGGCTCGGGCAGGGATTCGGGCGCCGCGGCCTTCGGCATGATCATCGTGGCCGCGAGTTCGGCGAACTCCGGCGGCAGTTCGTCCGCCGACAGTTCCACCGATTCGGCGGCGGCGGCGCGTTCCGGCTCCGGCTCGGCCGCCGGTTCCATGGGCGTGAAGTCCATGGTGAAGGCGGGCAGCTCCGGCATCGGAGCGGCAACGGAAACCGAGACGGTTTCAGCGGCCGGCGCCGGCGCCTCGGGCGGCAGTTCCGGGGGCGCGAGGTCGAAGTTGAAGTCGAAATCGGACACCACGGGCGCGGCTTCTTGCGGCGCGGCCTGCGGCGCTTCGGCCACGGGGGCGACTTCCTCCAGCGACGGCACTTCGATCGCCTCGATCAGCTCGACGGCTTGGACGGGTTCCACCACGGTCGCGGCGCCCGGCGTGGCGATCTCCAGCAGCCGGTTCTCGGTGCGCATCGCATCGGCCGGGCCGCGGAACATGCCGGCCTTCCATTCGCCGTCGGTGTGCTTCGCGATGTCCTCCACCCACAGGCCGAACGCACGGAGGGCCTGCGTGCACAGGGCGCGCAGCTCTTCGGTGGACGCCTTCTGGTCGGCCAGCCAGGTGTTCATCACCTGTTCCATCGACCAGCCGGCTTCGCCGAACTCGTTGAGGCCGACCATCCGCGAGCTGCCCTTGAGCGTGTGGAACGCGCGGCGCAGCGTGGTCATTTCGGCCAGGTTGCCCGGCTCGGCGGCCAGCGCCTGCAGCGCGGCCAGGCCGGTGCCGACGACTTCGCGCGCTTCCTCCGGGAAGATGTCGAGCAGGTCGTCTTCCTCGAAATCCTCTTCGGCCGTGGCGGCCGGCGCGGGCGCGACCGGCGCCGGCTGGCTGATCGCCGTGAGGTTGCTCAGGGCGACCGCGGCGGCGGCATCGTCTTGCGCGCTGACCGCGGCCGACGCTTCGCGCGCGGCCGTGGCCACGGCGGTGTTCTGCGCCAGCACCGCGTGCTTGGCCAGCGTGTCGAGCCGGGGGCCCAGCTCGCCCATGCCCGACTCGCCGGCTTCGGTGACGACGTCGTGCAGTTCCTGCGAGAGCTCCTGCACCGGCTCTTCCGGCTCGGCGACGGCCTCCACCGCGCGGCCCATCAGCGGCCGCAGCTCGCCTTGCAGGTCGTCCCACACGAACAGCTTCTTGGCCAGCGAAGGCTGGTAGTTCAGCATGTCGATCAGGAAGCCGAGCGCACCGAGGTTGATGCCCAGCTTCTCGAAGGTGCCGGCCGCGCGGGCCTGCTCTTCGTCGACTTCGGTGGTGATGATGCCTTCGACCGTGTCGCGCATGCGCGCCACGGCGTGCGAAGCCTGGTCGAGGCCCAGCACCGACAGCACGCCGCGCATCTGCGCGAGGTAGTTCGGCGCTTCGCGCAGCGGGCCCTTTTCGGCCGGGTTGCGGAAGAACTGGTCGAGCACCTTCTCGAGCTCGCCGAGGGTGCCGCGCAGTTCGCCCACCACGCTGCCCATGGTCTGGCGGTCGCTCACGCGGCGGTACAGGTCTTCGACCCAGTGTTCCAGCGGTTCCGGCTGGCCGCCGGCCACCACCTTGCCCGGCGCGCGTGGCCAGCGCGCGTGGTGCGCTCGGCCAGTTGCGCGTCGTTGGGATCGAGGTCCCGAACGCGGCTTCGAGGTACAGCACCGCGGTGGCGACTTCCATCGCCAGTTCCGGGCCGGGGATGCGGTTGGAGCGCACCAGCGACTCCATCGCCGTGCCGATCGCCTGCGCCAGCGGCACGCTGGGCGGATAGAGCTTGATGAGCGTTTCGCACACGCCCATGAACTGCTCGGCCACGTTCTTGAGCTTGTGCGTGTCGCCGCCCGCGAGCGCCGACCAGGTTTCCTTGGCGGCGCCGATGCGCTTGCGCAGCTGCGACAGCAGCACCGGGTCGAAGCGGCCGAACGGGCTGCTGGCATAGTCCACCGGCTTGCTCTTGGCCCGGCCGTAGCCCGGCGCACCGCGATCAGCGCGGGAGCGTCGGTGGGACGCGCCGGCAGGGCCTGCGCGCAGAAGAAGACGAGGTCTTGCGCCAGCCGGTCCGATACGCTGGTGTCGCCCTTGGCCAGCGTGGCGTACTGCAGCAGCACGCGCGAGGCGGCGCGCTTCACATAGATGTCGGGCGGCAGCAGCCCGAGCGAAACGGCTTCGAAGTAGCCGGCCGCGATCTTCCAGAACGTCTTCGGCTGGCGCGCGGCACGGCCGGCGGCCAGCCCGAGGCTGATCTCGGCGAGTTCGCGGCCGGCGGCCGGGTCGGCCGCCTTCACGATCTTCAGGACGGCCTGGTCCATGCGGCCGCGCACGGCCGGCTCGTAGGCCAGCGTGGCCGAAGCGGCGGGGCTTTGCAGGTCGATCCAGCGGAAGTCGAGCGCCCACAGGTCGGCGGGGTGCACGCGGTCGGCGCCGCTCAGTTCCTGCACGTCCTTGTACTGGGGGAACAGGTTCAGCGGCGACACGGCCTTGCCGGCCAGCAATGCTTCGAGGTATTCGGCCAGCGCGAAGCCGGCGCGTTCGACCTTGGCCGCGGCGGCCTCGGTGCACAGCTCGGGACGCTCGATGAATTTCTGGACCGCGCCTTCCATGCAGCGCAGCATGTGGGCGGGGGCCGCCAGCCCACCATCTCCAGCGCGCCGACGGCCTGGTGCATGTGCTGGCGGGCGATGCGCAGCTGGCCGGCGTCGACCGACGCCATGTCCTCGCCGCGCGCCATCTGCGCGTCGCGCACGAAGCGGCGCAGCGCGGACGAGGCGGATTCGAGCGACTTGCGCAGCTCGTCCAGCACCCAGGCCAACGGGCCCGGTCGTTGCTCGCCAATTCGTGGTCTTGGGCTGCTGCTTCCATTTACTTTTCCGTCAGGCGACGCGCTGGGCGCACGTCACTTCATTAGGCGATCTTGAACCGGGACACCGACTGGCGCAGTTCCTCGGCCATCCGCGTCAGCTCGCGCACCTGCTGCGCCGTGGACCGCGTGCCTTCACCGGTCTGCTCGGTCACCGCGAAGATGTGCTGGATGTTGCCGGCCACGACGTTGGCCGATTCGGCTTCGCGGGACGTCGAGGTCGAGATCTGCTCGATCAGCTCGGCGAGGCGGCGCGACACCGGTCGATCTCGGTCAGCGCGGTACCCGCGTTGTCGGACAGCTTGGCCCCTTCCACCACACCCTGCGTCGAGCGTTCCATGGCGGCCACGGCATCCTGCGTGTCGGTCTGAATGGCCTTCACCAGCGCGCTAATCTGGCGCGTGGCGTCGGCGGAACGTTCGGCCAGCCGCTGCACTTCTTCGGCCACCACCGAGAACCCGCGACCCGCTTCGCCGGCGGACGCGGCCGGATGGCGGCGTTCAGGGCCAGCACGTTCGTCTGTTCGGTAATGTCGGAAATCAGTTCGGTGATTTCACCGATCTCCTGCGACGACTCGCCCAGCCGCTTGATCCGCTTGGAGGTTTCCCGGATCTGGTCGCGGATGGAGTTCATGCCGCCGATGGCGTTCTGCACGGCCTGCAGGCCCGACTCGGCGGCCTTCAGCGATTGCCGCGCCACCGGGCCGACTCTTGCGCCTGCCCGGACACCGTGTTGATGCGGCCGGCCATGTCGAGCACCGACTGGCCGGTTTCGCGAATCTCGCGCAGCTGCTCGGTCGAAGCGGCCAGCAGCTCGGTCGAGGTGCTTTCCACCTGCGCCGTCGTCTGCGCCACCTTGGTCGCCGTGTTCTGCACGTTGCCCACCAGCTGGCGCAGTTCTTCCACCGTGTAGTTCACCGAGTCGGCGATGGCGCCCGTGATGTCTTCGGTCACGGTGGCTTCCTGGGTCAGGTCCCCTTCGGCGACCGACTGCAGTTCGTTCATCAATCGCAAAATGGCCGCCTGGTTGGCGTCGTTCACGCGCTTGGCTTCCTGCTCCTGGCGCTCGGCTTCCTGGCGCTGCGATTCCGCGCGCTGCTGGCGGTTGCGGCTGTCCTGCAGCTGCACGTAGGCGAGGCCCACGGCGCACAGCACGGCGAACAGCGCGGAGATCGCGAGGGTGGTCAGCGGGCCGATGCCCGTGCCGGTCTGCGCGGACAGCTTGCCCTGCAGGTCTTCCAGCGAGCGGCGCAGCGGTTCGCTGTCTTGAATGATCGAGGCTTGCGCTTCACGGGCGGACACCAGGCCTTGCAGGTTGCCCAGGATGGCGCCGGCCTGCGTGCGGGTCTGTTCGTAGAGCTTGAGCAGCGCATCGAGGCGTTCGCGGGTCTGTTCGTCGCGCGAGGCGGCCAGGCGCAGTTCGGGGCTGCCGTTCAGCAGGCCTTCGGAGATTTCCTTGAACGAGTTCAAGTCCTTGCCCAGCAGGAACACGGCTTCCGGCGACACGCCTTCCATGGTCAGGAATTCGTTGGCCGACTTGCCGATACGCTGGGTCAGCATCACGAGCTGGCCGGCGGCCGAGATTTCGGCGGGCGCGGCGTTCTGCTGCAGCTTGAGCGACGACACCGTCTCGGCGATTTCCAGCAGGTCGGACGACTGGCGGTTGATGGTGCGCAGCGCCGCGCCCACCGGGTCAGGATCTTCTGCTGCGCCATCACGGTGGTGGCGTTCTTCTCGGCGCGCTCCATCAGGGGCGTGATCTTGTCGAGGTCGGGACGCAGTTCCGGCGACACGGCGGCCGGCGCAGCGCGTCGTCGCCTTCCTTCAGGCCGCGCACGGTGCGGGCCAGCACTTCGGCCGATTCCTTCACGTCGGGGAAGGCCTGCGGGCTACCGATCAGGGCCTGCGACACCGACTTGGCGAGACGCTGCGACTGCATCAGCGACTGGCCGGTACCGGCCACCTGCTGGGCGACCTTGTCGGCCTGGTTCACCGCGAAGATGGCCACCGAGCCCAGCACGACCAGCGCGAGGGAGAGCAGGGTGAACAGGATCCGCTGGTGGGTGACGGTGGTGCGGTTGCCGAGGAACGGAACCGCGATCAGTTCCGCCTGGTCTTCTTCGAGCGCATCGATGTTGTCGATGCTGTCGGGATCGAGCGGCTCGAGCGTGCTGCCGGCTTCGGCGGCGAGGCTGGCGCCGTCGGTCATGCCGAGGCTCAGGTCCCGGGTGACGGACGGATCCGCTTCGCGGCTTTTCTTGGCGAAGATGTTTTTCAGTGAATCTGCGACGGACATGATGCGACCTCGGATGGGGGACTAAGCACTGATGCTCAGGAACTGCTGTTGTTGCGACAGGGCCTGCAGGTTGATTTCCTGCCAGTACGCGCCGCTGGCATCGGTGTAGCCGCTGCCGAAGTAGTCCGGCGAACCTTCGGGGGCCACGCTGGACGAGGTGAAAGCCTCCATGCTGCGCAGGCCGGCGAGCCGGTCGATCAGCAGGGCGCAATTGATGTCGAGGAGCGCATTGAGCGCGACGAGGCGGCTTTCGGCGCGCCCGGCGTCGGAGCGCTGCGCCGGCGCCTGGCCGCTGACGTAGCTGGCCAGTCGACGACGCCGAACAGGCCGCCCCGCAGGTTGGCCACGCCGAGGAACCACGACTGGGTGTACGGCACGGCCTGGGTGGCGGCGTACGGGAAGATCTCGCCCGACTGGGTCAGCGGGAAAAGGTACTTGCGCCCGGCCGCCTCGACGGCGAGCCAGGCGGACTGGACGCCCTCGGTGCGGGCGGCCTGCAGGCGGCTTGCCAGCCGGCTCTGCAGCTCGCGAAGGGCTTCACGGTTGGCCATGGGTTCGGACTGCTCTGCCCGCTCAGCCCGGGGCCTTGATCTTGGCCATGAGTTCGTCGGCGTCGACCGGCTTGGTGATGTAGTCGCGCGCGCCCGGCGCATGCCCCACACGCGGTCGGTTTCCTGGTTCTTGCTCGTGCACATGATGATCGGCACGTCGGCGAAGTTCGGGTCGCGGCTGATCGCGCGGGTGAGCTGGAAGCCGTTCTGGCCGGGCATCACGACGTCCATCAGGATCAGGTCGGGCTTTTCCTCGGAGAGGCGGCGGAACGCGTCGTCGGCGCCCTCGGCCGTCTTCACGGCGAAGCCGTTCTTCTGCAGAAGATCGGTCATGAACATCAGTTCGGTCTTCGAATCATCCACCACAAGGACTTTGCGGATGGCCATCACATCTCTCCTGTTTGCGCACTGCCGAACTGCTGCACCGTTTGCAGCAGCTGGTCTTTGGTAAAGGGTTTGGTCAGGTAGTCCTGCGAGCCGACCATGCGGCCGCGGGCCTTGTCGAACACGCCGTCCTTCGAGGACAGCATGACGACCGGAACGGAAGAAAACTTCGCGTTGCGCTTGATGATCGCGCACGTCTGATACCCGTCGAGCCGCGGCATCAGGATGTCGCAGAAGATCAGGTTCGGCTGGTAATCGTTGACCTTCGACAACGCATCGAAGCCATCCTCGGCCAGCATGACCTCGTGGCCCGCCCTGCTTCAGGAAGATCTCCGCGCTGCGCCGGATCGTGTTGCTGTCGTCGATCACCAGCACCTTCAGTCCAGTGGTGCTCACTTGACGCTGCTCCTCATTTCATTACTTCTTCATGGGGCGGCATCCCTCCGGGGTGGTCCCGATGCCGCGCTGGTCAGATCTGGACCATCTCGAAGTCTTCCTTGCGGGCCCCGCATTCAGGGCAGGTCCAGTTCATCGGCACCGGTCCCACGGAGTTCCGGGGGCGATGCCATGTTCCGGCGAACCGGCGGATTCGTCATAAATCCAGCCGCAAATCAGACACATCCACGTTTTTGCTTCGGTCACAGCTTAAAGGGCCTTGGAATAGAATGCAACGATTGTATCGGGGGCATTTCCCTACGTTTTCATTGGGAGATGGCCGACAAGATACGGGGCCCATGACTAATTCCACACCTTACGTTCCGGCCCCTTCCGCGGAGGAGGAAAGCGAGTCGGGGCCGGCCTGCGTGCTGGTCTTCAACGCAAGCGATCCGAGCGGCGCCGGCGGACTCGCCGCCGACATCACCGCCATCGCATCGGTCGGTGCGCATCCGCTCCCCATCGTCACCGGCGCGTACGTACGCGACACAGCGGAAGTGTTCGACCATTTCGCCTTCGACGAAGACGCTGTCGCGGAGCAGGCGCGCGCGATCCTCGAAGACGTTCCGGTGCAGGTCATCAAGGTCGGATTCGTCGGCAGTCCCGAGACGCTGAGCACCATCGCCGAGATCGCGACCGACTACCCCGACGTGCCTTTGGTGGCGTACATGCCGGCCCTTTCGTGGTGGGATGAAGGGCCCACGGATCTCTACGAAGACGCCTTCCGCGAGCTTTTGTTACCGCAGACAACCGTGTTGGTTGGAAACCACAGCACGCTCTGGCGATGGCTGTTGCCGGATTGGAACAACGAGCGCAGCCCGGGCCCGCGCGACCTCGCCAAGGCCGCCGCCGAGATGGGCGTGCCGTACACGCTCGTCACGGGCGTGCCGCTGCCGGAACAGTTCGTCGAGAACGTGCTGGCCACGCCGCAGGCGGTGCTGGTCAGCGAGAAATTCGAGCGCTTCGACGCCACCTTCGCGGGCGCCGGCGACACGTTGTCGGCCGCGCTCGCCGCGCTGGTGGCCGGCGGCACCGACCTCGCCGCCGCCGCCACCGAAGCCCTCGCGTACCGGACCGCTGCCTCGACGGCGGCTTCCGCCCGGGCATGGGCCACGTGGTCCCCGACCGCCTCTTCTGGGCGCAGCCCGAAGACGACCCCGATGAAGAAGGCGTGGATGCAGGCACCGGCCGGCCGCCTTCGACCTCCCTTCGCATGAAACCAAGCACTGATTCCCCCGTTACCGACCGCAACGCCGAACTCTTCGAACGCGCCCGCGCGCTGATCCCCGGCGGCGTCAACTCGCCGGTGCGCGCCTTCCGCGCCGTCGGCGGCACGCCCCGCTTCGTCCAGCGCGCGCAAGGCGCGTACTTCTGGGACGCCAATGGCAAGCGCCACATCGACTACATCGGCTCCCGGGGTCCGATGATCCTGGGGCACGGCCATCCGCGCGTGCTCGAAGCCGTGCAGGCCGCGGCGCTCGAAGGCTTCTCCTTCGGCGCGCCGACCGAGCGCGAGGTGGAACTGGCTGAAGAGATCGTGCGGCACCTGCCTTCGGTGGAGATGGTGCGGCTGGTCAGCTCGGGCACCGAGGCGGCCATGAGCGCGATCCGCCTGGCGCGCGGCGCCACCGGCCGCAGCGTCATCATCAAGTTCGAAGGCTGCTACCACGGCCATGCCGACGCCTTGCTGGTGAAGGCCGGCTCCGGCCTCGCCACCTTCGGCCACCCGACCAGCGCCGGCGTGCCGCCCGAGGTGGTGCAGCACACCATGGTCCTCGAGTACAACAACGTCGCCGAACTCGAAGAGGCTTTCGCGCGCCACGGCGCCGAGCTCGCGTGCGTGATCATCGAGCCGATCGCCGGCAACATGAACTTCGTGCGGGCCACGCGCGAATTCATGCAGCGTTGCCGCGAGCTGTGCACGCGGCACGGCGCGCTGCTGGTGTTCGACGAGGTGATGACCGGCTTCCGCGTGGCGCTGGGCGGCGCGCAGAGCCTCTACGCGAAGGAGATTCCGGGCTTCGCGCCCGACATCACCGTGCTGGGCAAGGTGATCGGCGGCGGCATGCCGCTGGCGGCCTTCGGCGGCCCGCGCGCGATCATGGAGAAGCTGGCGCCGCTGGGTCCGGTGTACCGGCAGGGACGCTGTCGGGCAATCCCGTGGCGACGGCCTGCGGGCTGGCGACGCTGCGCGAGATCGCGCAGCCGGGCTTCTACGAGGCGCTGGGGGCGCGCACGCGCACGCTGGTGGAGGGCTTGACCGCCGCGGCGGCCGAGACGGGCGTGCCGTTCGCGGCCGATTGCGAAGGCGGCATGTTCGGCTTCTTCCTGCTGCCGCAGCTGCCGCACAACTACCCGCAGGTGATGGAGAGCGATGCGCCGCGCTTCGGGCGGCTGTTCCACGGACTGCTCGATCGCGGCGTGTACATCGCGCCCGCGCTGTACGAAGCGGGCTTCGTGAGCTCGGCGCACACGGACGCGGACATCGCGGAGACGGTGCAGGCGGCGCGGGAAGTTTTCGCGGCGCTGTGAAGGCGGACATCCGGAACGCAGAGGGCGCAGAGGAGGCGCAGAACACGCAGAAGAAATCCTGAAGGAATCCTTTTGCGACTTCTGCGAGCCCTTCGCGCCCTCTGCGTTCGAAGGCTTTTCGACCGCCTCAATGCCGGAAGTGCCGCACCCCTGAAAACACCATCGCCACTTCGCGCTCGTCCGCCGCGGCGATCACCTCGTTGTCGCGCATGCTGCCGCCCGGCTGGATCACGCAGCTCGCGCCCGCGTCCACCACCACGTCGAGGCCGTCGCGGAACGGGAAGAAGGCGTCGCTCGCGACCACGGTGCCGCGCAGCGTCAGCCCCGCGTGCTTGGCCTTGATGCTGGCGATGCGCGCCGAGTCCAGCCGGCTCATCTGGCCCGCGCCGACGCCCATCGTCATGCCGTCCTTGCAGAACACGATGGCGTTCGACTTGACGAACTTGGCGACCTTCCACGCGAATAGCAGGTCCTGCAGTTCTTCCGGCGTCGGCTGCTTCTTCGTCACCACCTTCAGGTCGGCCAGCGCGAGCTCGTGGTTGTCGGCGGTCTGCATCAGCAGGCCCGACCCCACTCGCTTGATGTCCATCAGGTTCTGGCCCTTGTCCCACGGCCGCTCGCCGCCCGGCGGCAGCGCGATCCGCAGCAGCCGCACGTTGGCCTTGGCCTTGAAGATCTCCAGCGCCTCGTCGGTGAAGGCCGGCGCCATCAGCACTTCGACGAACTGCTTGGCGACGATCTGCGCGGCCTTGCCGTCCAGCGGGCAGTTGAAAGCGATGATGCCGCCGAAGGCCGAAGTCGGATCGGTCTGGAACGCCTTGGCATAGGCCGAGAGCGCGTCGGTGCCCAAGGCGACGCCGCACGGATTGGCGTGCTTGACGATCACGCAGGCCGGGCCGTCGAAGCTCTTGACGCATTCCCACGCGGCATCGGCGTCGGCGATGTTGTTGTACGAGAGCTCCTTGCCCTGCACCTGCTGCGCCGTCACCAGCGAACCCGGCGCCGGATGCAGGTCGCGGTAGAACGCGGCCTGCTGGTGCGGGTTCTCGCCGTAGCGCAGGTCCTGCAGCTTGACGAAGCGGCCGTTGGCCTGCGCCGGGAACGGCGAGCGCTCGGGCACCTGCGCGGGTTCGTCGCCCGGCTGGAGAGGTAGTCGCTGATCGCCGCGTCGTAGTTGCTGATGCGATTGAAGGCGGCAACGGCCGTGCCGAAGCGCGTCTTGTCCGACAGCTTGCCCGCGCCCTTCAGTTCATCGAGCACCGGCTGGTACTGCGACGCGTCGGTCAGCACCGCCACGTCCTTCCAGTTCTTGGCCGCGCTGCGCACCATCGCCGGGCCGCCGATGTCGATGTTCTCGATCGCGTCTTCCAGCGTGCAGCCGGCCTTGGCCACGGTGGCCTCGAACGGGTACAGGTTGACCACCAGGATGTCGATGGTGGCTATGCCGTGCTGCTGCAGCGCCGCCATGTGCGCCGGCACGTCGCGGCGCGCGAGGAGGCCGCCGTGCACCATCGGGTGCAGCGTCTTCACGCGCCCGTCGAGCATTTCGGGGAAGCCGGTGACCTCGGCCACTTCGGTGACGGGCAGGCCCCGGTCGGCCAGCAGCTTCGCCGTGCCGCCGGTGGAGATGAGGCGCACGCCCTGCGCGTGCAGGGCGGCGGCGAGTTCGGCGATGCCGGTCTTGTCGGAGACGGAGATCAGTGCGTTCATGCGGTCCTCCTCACTTGAGGAGCTTGTGTTCGATCAGTTTCTTGCGCAGCGTGTTGCGGTTCAGCCCCAGCCATTCCGCCGCGCGCGACTGGTTGTTGTCGGCCTTGGCCATCACCACCTCGAGCAGCGGCTTTTCCACCACCTTCACCAGCATCTCGTACATGCCGTCGGGTTCGGTGCCGCGCAGGTCGCGGAAGTAGCTCTCCAGGCTGGCGCGGACGCAGTCTTCTATGTGTCGTTTGCTCATGCGTCGCTTTCGGCGAGGTCTTCTGTCGGCATGCAGGACGGCGCCGCGGGCAGCCGGTCCATGGACGCGCCGAGCGCCTCGAAAAAATCATCCACCGCGGCCAGTTGCGCCGCGCTCTCCTCGATGCGGTTCATCGCCTCGCGAAACGCCGCCGCCCCGGGCAGCGCCTTCACGTACCACCCGATGTGCTTGCGCGCGCTGCGCACGCCCGTGAACTCGCCGTACAGCGCGTAGTGGTCCTGCAGGTGCGCCAGCAGCGCCCGCCGCACCTCCGCCACCAGCGGCGGCGCGAGTTCGGCGCCGGTGGCGAGGAAGTGCACGATTTCGCGGAAGATCCACGGCCGCCCCTGCGCCGCACGGCCGACCATCACCGCGTCGGCGCCGGTGGCCGCGAGCACGTCGCGCGCCTTCTGCGGCGTGGTGATGTCGCCGTTGGCCACCACCGGCACGCGCACCGCCTGCTTCACGGCGGCGATCGTCTCGTACTCGGCGTACCCGCCGTAGCCCTGCTCGCGCGTGCGGCCGTGCACCGTGAGCATCCGGATGCCGACGTCTTCGAACGCGCGCGCCAGCGCCACCGCATTGCGGTTCGCCTGCGACCAGCCGGTGCGCATCTTCAGCGTGACCGGCACGCCGTGCGGCTCGCACGCGCGCACCACGGCCTGCGCGATGGCGACGGCCAGCGGCTCGTCCTGCATCAGCGCGGAACCGGCCCACTTGTTGCACACCTTCTTGGCGGGGCAACCGAGGTTGATGTCGATGATCTGCGCGCCGCGCTGCACGTTGTACGCGGCGGCCTCGGCCATCATCTGCGCGTCGGTGCCGGCGATCTGCACCGCGATCGGGCCGGGCTCGCCGGCGTGGTCGGCGCGGCGCGAGGTCTTGAGGCTGTTCCAGAGCTCGCGGCGCGACGTGACCATCTCGCTCACCGCATACCCCGCGCCGAAGCCGCGGCACAACTGCCGGAACGGCCGGTCGGTCACGCCCGCCATCGGCGCCACGAACACGTTGTTCGCGAGGAGGTGGGTGCCGATCTGCATGCGGGGAGGTGGGAATCTGGTGCCGAAAAAAGAGGCACGATTGTAGGGCCGCGCGATTTCAGCGCTTGAAATGAATTTATGCCCGCGCCTACAGCCCGGCTGGCCCGCGTGGCTTACGATGCCCGCCGATGCAAGCCTGGATGGATTCGATGCTGGCGCTGCTGGCGCTGCCCCAATACGGGCTCTCGACGCTCTTCATCGCCTCCTTCATTTCGGCGACGTTGCTGCCGATCGGCTCCGAGCCGGCGCTGTTCGGGCTGCTCAAGCTCAACCCCGACCTGTTCTGGAGCGCGGTGCTGGTCGCCACTGCCGGCAACACGCTGGGCGGCATGCTCGATTGGTGGCTGGGCTACGGCGCGCACGAGGTGGCCGACAAGTACCACCGCTCGCGCCACCACATGAAGGCGCTCGACTTCCTGGAGCGGCTCGGCCCGAAGGCCTGCCTGCTCGCATGGCTGCCGATCGTCGGCGACCCGCTGTGCGCGGTGGCCGGCTGGCTGCGCCTGCCGTTCTGGCCGTGCGCGGGCTACATGCTGGTCGGCAAGTTCCTGCGCTACCTGCTGATGACGGCGGTGCTGCTGTACTTCTTTCCGGGCTAACGCGCGGCCTGCTGGAACGCAGGGTCGTCGAGCAGCTTCGCCATCAGTTCGCGATACAGCAAGCCGTATCGGTTCATGGCCATCGGGATGGTCTCCACGCCCATGAAGGCCGTCGTCCATTCGGCGCGGGCGGCGAACTCGCGCTGGTAGACCGGACGCCGGCACGCGTGACGGTGAACCGCGCCGCGACGGTGCCCCACGCCGGCGCCGTGCCGGTCGGCACGTCGATGCGGCTGTCCAGCAGTTCGCCCGAGATGACGGTGGACGCAGCGGGCGCCAGCAGGCCGGCGGCCTGCAGGTCGGTGGCCAGCGTTTCGCGCAGGTACTGCGCGAAGGAGCTGCCGGTCGGCGCATGCACGGTGTTGGAACGGATCACGATACGCTGGTCGATCGCGGGATCGACGCCGGGCGCGAGCCGGAACGTGCCCAGCGCCACCGGCGCGATGCCGGCGGCGCGCGCCTTGCCGATGTTCTGCACGCTGGGCACCGGGGCGCCCAGCGGCAGGATCGCGCAGCCGGCGAGCGCCAGCAGCAGCGCCGTGGCGGCGGCTGCGGTACGCGCTCGCATGGTCAACGGAAGCCGCTTTCGCGCGAGAGCGTGGCCAGCGCGCTGCCCACCGCCTCGCGCACCATCACGCGCAGGGCATCTTCCATGCTGCTGGCCTTGTACGCGTTGGCCGGGCCGCCGTGGTTGCCCACCGTGGTGTGGATCGCATGGCGCGAGGTGGCCACCACCGGCTGCGACTGGCCGGGCGCGAGGTAGCTGACGGTGCAGATGTAGCCGTCGGTCACCTGCTGGCCCGCCATGCCGAACGTCAGGCCCGCCATGAAGCCCTTGGCCGCGGCGTCGTCGGTCAGCGCCACGTTGTTCAGCGAGACGCTCAGCATGCCGCCGCGCGGCGCGGGGCCGTCCGTCACCTCGGCGAACAGGCCGCTGGCGCGCACGTCCTCGGCCACCATCGGCTTGACCAGCTGGCTGGCGCGCGCATTGGCGACGCCCTTGGTCTGGAATTCGAACACCAGTTGCACGGGCGCCGGCTGCGCGGGCTTGACCACGCCGACGGCGTTCTTGTGCGCGCCGTCGACGTAGTGCGTGGCGCAACCGGTGAGCAGGGCCGCGCCGGCGAGCAGGGCGGCGGTGAAGAAACGGCGCAGCGGCCGCGAAGTCGTGGCGGATGAAAGCATGGAATTCCCTCGTGTCTTTGTAGTGAAGCGGCCCCTCCTCAGGGGCCGGGCGCGAATCTATCAGGCGGGCCGCGGCGCCGGCGTGACAAACGCACGTCGACGCACGATTGCGCCCCGGGTGTTGCGAATGCGCCGAAACACTAGGCCGGCCACGCTGCCGCGAACCCGAGCGCGACGAGCATGCCGCACAACGTAAGTTCATACCCGCGCAGGATGCGCCGGCGCCAGCGCTGGGAGAGATGGAAGGAGTGGGAGGGCACGGCGGCGAAGAGGACGACCGACTTCAGGAATGCGCGTTTCATGTCTTCTCCTGGGCAAGTGGAACGGGGATGCGCGCAGCTTAGAAGCAGCGCGCAAAACGAGCAGTGACGCCCCGCACACCATCCCGGCGCGCTCCGTCGCCGAGTCCCCCATGTGGAGAAGCCCGGCTTCGCCGGGCTTCTCCACACTGACCAGGCACTTGAAAGTGCTACACGTTGAACAGGAAGTTCATCACGTCGCCGTCCTTGACGATGTATTCCTTGCCTTCGCTGCGCATCTTGCCCGCGTCCTTCGCGCCCTGTTCGCCCTTGAACGCGATGAAGTCGTCGAAGGCGATGGTCTGCGCGCGGATGAAGCCGCGCTCGAAGTCGGTGTGGATCACGCCGGCCGCCTGCGGGGCGGTCGCGCCGATCGCGACGGTCCGGCGCGCACTTCCTTCACGCCCGCGGTGAAGTAGGTCTGCAGTCCCAGCAGCTTGAAGGCCGCCCGGATCAGGCGGTTCAGGCCCGGCTCCTCCCGGCCGATCTCCTCCGGAAGACCTGCTTGTCGGCGTCGTCCATCTCCGCGATCTCGGATTCGATCTTGGCGCAGATCACCACCACCGGCGCCTTCTGCGTTTCGGCGTACGCGCGCAGCTTGTCCAGTGCGGGTTGTTCTCGAAGCCGGCTTCGTCGACGTTGCCGACGAACATCGCGGGCTTGGCGGTGATCAGGCACAGCGGCTTGAGCAGCTCGCGCTGGTCGTCGCTGATGTCGAGGCTGCGCACCGGCCGGCCTTCGTTCAGCGCGGCCTGCACCTTCGGCAGCACCGCCATCATCTTGGCCGCTTCCTTGTCGCCGGCGCGCGCCACCTTGCCGTAGCGGTGCACCGCCTTGTCGACGGTGCCGAGGTCGGCCAGGCACAGCTCGGTCTGGATCACCTCGATGTCGGACACCGGGTCGACCCGGCCCGCCACGTGGATCACGTTCTCGTCCTCGAAGCAGCGCACCACGTTGACGATGGCGTCCGTCTCGCGGATGTGGGCCAGGAACTGGTTCCCCGTGCCCTCGCCCTTGCTGGCCCCAGCGACCAGACCGGCGATGTCGACAAACTCGACGATGGCTGGCACGATGCGTTCGGGTTCGACGATTCCCGCCAGCGCAGCCAGCCGCGGGTCGGGCAGTTCCACCACCCCCACGTTGGGCTCGATGGTGCAGAAAGGATAGTTTTCGGCGGCAATCCCCGCCTTGGTCAAGGCGTTGAACAAGGTGGATTTGCCAACGTTGGGCAAGCCCACGATCCCGCACTTCAAACTCATGTCAGTTCCCAAAAATCCAGCCCGAAAGTGTATGCGATGGCCCGCGGCCGCGCCCTTGCACGGCTGGATGGCCGTACTGGTGCTGCTGGGACTGCTCGCCACCGGCCCCGCGCGCGCCGATCCGCCGGTGCCCCGCGAAGGCGCGGTGATGCTGCGCGACGCCGAGCCCACCATCGACGCGAAACAACTGGCGCAGGTGTGGATCGACCCCGAAGGCACCGCCACCGTGGCCGACGTTTCCGGCGACGGCCGCGCCCGCTTCGCGCCCCCGTGGCCGACACGATCTACAAGCTCGGCCCGACCGCCGCGCTCTGGCTGCACCTGCGCATCGACCGCGAGCGCGAGGGCCGCCAGGACTGGGTGCTCGAAGTCCCGATGCCGGTGGTCGACCTGGTCACGGTCTACCGGGGCATGGACGGCGACTGGCGGCCCGAAAGCGCGGGCGACACGCTGGCCGTGAACACGTGGCCCGAGGGCGGCCGCTACCCCTTCTTCCGGCTCGACGTGCCGGGTGCGTCGCGCGACGTGTTCCTGCGCATCCAGCACACCACTTCGGCCGATTTCCCGCTGCGCCTGAGCACGGTGGCCGCGCACGGCCGGCGCCTGCAGGTGGAGTACCGGCGCTGGGCACGGCGTTCGGCGCGCTGCTCCTGCTGGTGGCGGCCTGCGTGGCGCAGGCCCGGGTCTACCGCGACCGCATCTTCGCCTGGTACGCGATGTACGCCACCATCACCGCGGTGGCCGTGGCGGCCTTCACCGGCGCCGGCGCCCACTTGCTGTGGCCGGGCTTCGGCGCGCTGGCCGACGCGCCGATGCCGATGCTGGCGTCGGCCGCGGGCGCCGCCGCCGTGCTGTTCGTGCGCAACCTCGTCGGGCTGCGGCGCCGTTTCCCGCTGCAGGACAGACTGATGCTCGTGCTGGGCATCCTCGGGGTGCTGATCGCGCTGCTGCCGCCTTTCACGCCCAAGTCCATCACCATGCCGGCGGTGGGCGGCTACCTCGCGTTCGCCACGCTGGCGGCGGTGGCGGTCGGCTTCAGCGCCTGGCTGCGTGGCGACGAGGTGGGCAAGTGGGTGTTCGCCGCCTACCTGCCGATGACGGCATCGGTGATCCTCAGCTTCCTGCGCATCTTCGGCTGGGTCCCGGTCTCGTTCGGCTCGCAGTACGCCGTGGTCGCGGCGATGACGATCGAAGTGCCGCTGCTGCTGGTGGCGCTGACGATCCGCTCGCGCGACCGGCACGGCGCCGAGATCCGCGAACAGGCGCTGACCAGCCACGACGCGCTCACCGGCCTGCTGGCGCCGCACCTGTTCCAGGACCGCCTGCGGCTGGTGGTCGCGCGGCACCAGCGCAGCGGCGAAAGCGCCGCCGTGATGTTCATCGACCTCGTGAACTACTGCCCCATCAAGGAAAGGTTCGGCACCGCGGTGGCCGAACAGAGCCTGCTGCGCAGCGTGATCAAGCTGCGCCGCCTGCTGCGCGACGTCGACACGGTCGCGCGCATGGGCGAGGCGCGCTTCGGCGTGGTGCTGGAAGGCGCCACGCTGCGCAGCTCGGTCACCGAGCGCGGCGCGCGCCTGATCGCCGCCGGCCTGATGCCGCTGCCGGGCCTCAAGCCTGAAGTGACGCTGCAGTTCCACGTCGCCGCGCTGCTGCTCAACGAGCGCGCGCTCGAAGCGCAGCAGATCGAGGAAGTGCTGTCCGAACAGCTCGCGCGGATGTCGCCGCGCACCCGCCGGCCGATCCGCTTCATCGCGCCCGAGGTTCCTCTCAATTCCGAGCCGGGCCCGCTGTCGTCGATGTTCCCGGCGGACGCGGCACGCAGCCGGCCGCCGCTCACCGCCGTCGGCTAAAAGTTCCAGTCGGCCGCGACGTCCTGGCCGACCTTCAGGGTGAGGTCCTCGCCCTGCGCCACGATCAGGTTCATGCCGAAGCTGATGGCGCCGCCGAGCAGTTCGTTGCGGCGGTAGCCCTGCAGCGTGTCGGTGACGATGGGGTCGACCTCCGCGGTGGCCGGGTCGACGTTCGGGATCGGGCAGCGCGCGCAGGGCTTCACGGGCTTCAGCCGCACCTCGCCGCCTTCGGTGGCGATCGTCATCACGTCCAGCCGGTCCTCGTCGTGCGCCTCGACGCCCGACAGCACGATGTTGGGACGGAAGCGCTCCATCTCCACCGGCGAGCGGCCGGCGGCCACCAGCTTTTCGTTGAGCAGGTCGAGCGACGCCGTGCTGGTGACGAACACCGGGTAGCCGTCGCTGAACTGGTTGGCCGCTTCCACGCCGCCGGTCCACTTCAGGCTCGACAGACGGCGCTGCTCGGGATCGAAGCGCACCAGCCGCAGCTTGCGCCCGAGGAAGTCGGTGAACCACTGGGCCGCGGTGTCGCCCATGTCGTAGGCCGCCACTTCCTCGTCCCACAGCTTCACGCGCACCGGCTCTTCGACGGTGTCGATCTGCAGGTGCAGCGCCAGCATGCCGGGCGCGCGCAGCACGATGTCGCTGAGCCGGATCGTCGGCTTCACCAGCGCCATCCGCGGCAGTTCGCGCTGGGTCACGAAGGAACCCTGTTCGTCGACCACCATCCGGCGCGGTCGAGGTCGAAGCCGGTTTCGGTCAGCAGCGCCTGCCGCACCTCGACGCCGGCGCACGACTTGACGGGATAGACGAACAGGCGCTCGATGCGCGCGGTGACGGCCGGGGGTTGCTCATGGGGGTGTCGTAGTGCGGGATGCCAGCCGCGGATTGTGCCCGGCTCCTACAATCCCGCCCATGGCCGCTCCTCTCGACGTCTGTATCCGCGGTGCCGGCATCGTGGGCCGCACCACGCCCTGCTGCTTGCGCGCGACCGCCTGCGCGTGGGCCTCTGGCGGCGCCGAGCCCGGTGGCCGGCGGCCCCACCAGCGACGTGCGCGCCTATGCCCTCAACGCCGCGTCGCGCGACCTGCTGCTGCGCCTGCGCGCCTGGCCCGACGAGGCGCACGCCACGCCGGTGCTGGGCATGGACATCCGCGGCGACGAAGGCGGGCGCGTGCATTTCGACGCTGCCGGCGAAGGCGCGGACGCCTTGGCGTGGATCGTCGAGGTCGAGCCCCTGCTGGCCCGCCTGCGCGAGGCGGTGCGCTACCAGCCCCAGATCGAACTGCTGGACGCACCCCGCCGCCGCCCTGACCGTGGTGACCGAAGGCCGCGCCAGCAACACCCGTGCCGAATTCGGCGTGCAGTTCGAAGTCACCAGCTATCCGCAGCGCGCCATCGCGGCGCGGCTGCAGTGTGACAAACCGCACGGCCGTGTGGCCCGCCAATGGTTTTGCGACGGCGACATCGTGGCCTTGCTGCCGCTGGGCGGCCCCGACGGGAACTCCGTGGCCCCGTGTGTGGTCAGTGCAGGAGCAGCGCGCGGACGAGCTGCTGGCGCTGCCGGCGGCGGACTTCGCCTTGCGCCTGCAGGCGGCAATCGGCGAGGCGATGGGCGCGATGGCGCTGGCCGGCGAGCGTGCGGCCCGGCCGCTGCAGCGGGCCCAGCCGACCGCTGGTGCGGGCCGGGGTGGGTGCTGGCCGGCGATGCGGCGCACAACGTGCATCCGCTGGCCGGGCAGGGGCTGAACCTCGGGCTGGCCGACGCCGACCTGCTGGCGCAGGCGCTGCATGCACGCGAGTACTGGCGCAGCCTGGGCGACGAAAAGCTGCTGCGGCGCTACGAACGGGCACGCAAGGCCGACGTGCTGGCGGTAGGCTGGACGACCGACGGGCTGCAGCAGCTGTTCGCGCAGCCGGCGGAACCGTGGTCGTGGGTGCGCAACTGGGGCATGCGCGGTTTCGACCGGAGCGGCCCGATCAAGCACTGGGTGGCGCGGCAGGCGATGGGCCGGGCGCAGAATCTGTAGAAGACTGGAAGAACATGACAGCTATCCGTAGCGGGCTCGCGGCAGCCCTCCTCGCCGCGGGCCTGCTCGCCGCCGGCGCCGTGGCGTGGGCGCAGGCCCCCGCCACCGGCGTGCCACCCGCGGTCGACGCCCAACTGCGCAAGGTACTGCCCGAACGCATCCCCGACATCGGCAGGATCGACGAGGTGCAGCGCACGCCGATGGCCGGCGTGTACGAAGTGCGCGTGGGCACCGAGCTGTTCTACTCCGACGCCGACGGCAACTTCATCATGCACGGGGGCCAGCTGCTCGACACGCGGGCGCGCCGCAACCTGACCGAAGAGCGGATGGACAAGCTGCTCGCCATCGACTTCAAGTCGCTGCCGATGAAGGACGCCTTCACGCTGGTGCGCGGCAACGGCAAGCGCAAGCTGGTGGTGTTCGAAGACCCCAACTGCGGCTACTGCAAGCGCTTCGAACGCGACCTGCAGAAGATCGACAACGTCACCGTCTACCTGTTCCTCTATCCCATCCTGGGCCGCGATTCGGTCGACAAGTCGCGCAACATCTGGTGCGCGCGCGACAAGGGCAAGGCCTGGACCGACTGGATGGTGCGCGACCAGCCGGCCGCTGCGGCCGAGGGCGGCTGCGACACCAGCGCCATCGCGCGCAACGTGGAGCTGGGCCGCAAGTACAAGATCACCGGCACGCCCACGCTGGTGTTCGCCGATGGGACCCGCGTCCCCGGCGCGATCGGCGCCGCGGACGTCGAAAAGCTGCTCGCCGCCAAGTGATCGCGCAGCGCCGGGCGGGTCCCCACTACCGCGTCGAAGCGGCGGACCCGTCCGCCCACCTGTACCAGTCACCCTCACCGTGGCGCAGCCGCAGGGCGCGCAACGCGTTTCGCTGCCGGCGTGGATCCCCGGCAGCTACCTGGTGCGCGAGTTCGCGCGCCACCTGCAGAAGCTCACCGCGCGCCAGAACGGCAAGCCGGTGGCGATGCATCAACTCGACAAGGCCACCGGCAGATCGACTGCGTGCCCTCGGCGCCGCTGGTGGTGAGCTACGAGGTGTACGCCTTCGACAACTCGGTGCGCACCGCCTGGCTCGACACGCAGCGCGGCTTCTTCAACGGCACCAGCCTGTGCCTGAAGGTCGACACGCAGGAACACCTGCCGCACGAACTGGAACTGGTGGCGCTGCGCGCGTTCCCGCACTGGGAAGCGGCCACCGGCCCGGAGCCGCTCAAGACCGGCAAGCGCGGCTTCGGCACCTACCGGGCCGCGGACTACGACGAACTGGTGGACTGCCCGGTGGAGCTCGGTCCGCTCTGGTCCGCCGAGTTCCGCGCCGGCGGCGTGCCGCACCGGATCGTCGTGGCCGGCACCACCGAAGCGTTCGACGGCGAGCGGCTGGTCGCCGACGTGCAGAAGATCTGCGAGGCGCAGGTGCGCTTCTGGCACGACCGCCGCCGGCCGCCGTTCAAGAGCTACCTGTTCATGCTCAACGCGGTGGACGACGGCTACGGCGGCCTCGAACACCGCAACTCCACGGCGCTGATCGCCTCGCGGCGCGACCTGCCGCGGCTGGGCGATGCGCGATCGAACGACGGCTACGTCACGCTGCTCGGGCTGGTCAGCCACGAGTACTTCCACACCGAACGTCAAGCGCCTGCGGCCGGCGGAGTTCGCGCACTACGACTACACCCGCGAGAACTACAGCCAGCTGCTGTGGTTCTTCGAGGGCTTCACCAGCTACTACGACGACCTGGTGCTGCGCCGCGCCGGGATGATCGACGAGCCGACCTACCTGAAGCTGCTGACCAAGACCATCAACCAGTGCTGCAGACGCCGGGGCGCGAGGTGCAGTCGGTGGCGCAATCGAGCTTCGACGCGTGGGTCAAGTACTACCGGCAGGACGAGAACACCGCCAACGCCACGGTCAGCTACTACACCAAGGGCGCGCTGGTGGCGCTGTGCTTCGACCTCACGCTGCGCCTCGAAGGCCACACCACGCTCGACCAGGTCATGCGCGGCCTGTGGGCGCGCTGCAAGGGCGGGCCGCTGGCCGAAGCCGACTTCGCGGCGGTGCTCAAGGAACTCGGCGGCCGCGCCTTCACGCGCGAGATCGCGGCCTGGGTGCACGGCACGCGCGAGCTGCCGCTGAAGGAACTGCTGGAGCAGCACGGCATCGCGGTGCTCGAGGAACCCTCGCAACTGCAGCAACGGCTGGGCGTGCGCGCCACGGAAAACAACGGCAGCATCGTGCTGAAGACGGTGCTGCGCGGCGGCGCCGCGGAACAGGCGGGCCTGGCAGCCAACGACGAGTGGGTCGGCGTGGAAGTGGCCGGCGCCGCCTGGCGGATGGGCAAACTGGACGACCTGCTGCTCTACGCCGGAACGCACCGCAAGGTCACCGCCCTCGTCGCGCGCGACCGCCGCCTGTTGCGGCAGGAGCTGGCGCTGCCCGTTAACGCGACCACCGGCGGCTGGCGCTGCGCGATGCCGCGCGGGCGCAGGCGTGGCTCGGCCCGCAAGGCTGATCGCCTGGCTGCTGCCGGGCCTGGTGCTGGTAGCCCACCCGGCGGCCGTGGAGTGGATGGCGCGGCAGCGCGAAGTGCGCAGCGTGTTGGCGGCGATGCGGCCGGTGCTGTACACGCGAATGCTGCAGCCGGTGGCTGCGCCGGAAGCACCACGGCTGTCTGCTGCTGCGGCACCGGCGCGCAAGGTGCGTCCGCGCGTGGTGCAGGCCGCCGCTCCCGTCGCCGAGATCGCTCCCGTCGAAGCACCCGCGCCGCCCGAGGTGACGGTCGCAGCGGACGCGCCGGAGAACCTGCCTCCGGCGCCGCAAACCGACAAGCTGGCCACCGCCCGCCGACACCCGCCTGACCTACCGCCTCGAAGGCCTCTACCGCGGCGGGCCCGTGTACGGCGATGCGCGGGTGCATTGGCAGCGCGAAGGCGCGCGCTACCGGGCACGGCTGGAACTGGCGGTGCGCTTCTTCGGCAGCGTGCGCATGACGAGCGAGGGCGACGCCACGCCGCTGGGCCTGCTGCCGCGCGCCTTCGAGGAGATCCGCCCCGGCCAGCGCCGCGTCGCGCGGTTCGGCGGGCAGGTGGTGGCGCTGGAGCGCGGCAAGCGCGCACTGCGGCCGCCGGGATTGCAGGACACGGTGAGCCAATTCGTCGAACTCGCGCACCGCTTCGCCACGGGCCGCGATGCGCTGGCCGTCGGGCACAGCGTGAGCTTCCCGATGGCGCGCCCCGACGGTATCGACCACTGGACCTACGACGTGGTCGCCAGCGAAATGCTGCCGACGCCGGAACTCGGCGCCATCGAGGCTTTCCACCTCAAGCCCCGTCCGATCGCCAATCCGCGCGGCGACATCACGGCCGAAATGTGGTTCGCGCCTTCGCTGCAGTACCTGCCGGTGCGCATCCGGTGCTGCTCGGGGACGGCGCCTTCATCGACCTGGTGGTGGAGACGATCGAGCAGCGCTGAACGCGCTTACTTCGGCCGCTGGTCCACCACGCGCTTCGCCTTGCCCATGCTGCGCTCGATGCCGCCCGCCGGCCGCACCTCGATCTTCGCGGTGGTGCCGACATAGGCCTTGATGTCGTGCGCGAGCTGCTGCGCGGCCGCCCCCGCTTGGCCGTCGTCGGGGCCGAGGCCCGCGGCGGCTTCCACCGCCACCGTCAAGCAGTCCAGCGCGCCCTCGCGCGTGAGGATGCACTGGTAGTGCGGCGCCAGCGCCGCCTGCTTGAGGATCAGCTCCTCGATCTGCGTCGGGAACACGTTGACGCCGCGCACGATCATCATGTCGTCGCTGCGGCCGGTGATCTTCTCCATGCGGCGCATGGTGCGCGCGGTGCCGGGCAGCAGGCGCGTGAGGTCGCGCGTGCGGTAGCGGATGACCGGCAGCGCCTCCTTGGTCAGGCTGGTGAACACGAGCTCGCCGAGTTCGCCTTCCGCCACCGGCTCGCCGGTTTCCGGATCGACGATCTCCGGGTAGAAGTGGTCCTCCCAGATCGTCGGGCCGTCCTTGCTTTCCGCGCACTCGACGGCGACGCCCGGGCCCATCACCTCCGACAGGCCGTAGATGTCGACCGCGTCGAGGCGCAGGCGCTGTTCGATGGCCGCGCGCAGTCGTTGGTCCACGGCTCCGCGCCGAAGATGCCCGGGGCGCAGGCTCGCCTCGCGCGGGTCCAGCCCCTGCCGCTCGAATTCGTCGGCGATCGCCAGCATGTAGCTGGGCGTCACCATGATGATGTCGGGCGCGAAGTCGCGGATCAGCTGCACCTGCCGCTCGGTCTGGCCGCCGCCGAACGGGACCACCGTGAGACCCAGCCGCTCGGCGCCGTAGTGCGCGCCGAGGCCGCCGGTGAACAGGCCGTAGCCGTAGCTCACGTGCACCAGGTCGCCGGGCCGCGCGCCCGCCGCCCGGATGCTGCGCGCCATCACGTGCGACCAGGTGTCGATGTCGTTCTTCGTGTAGCCGACCACCGTCGGCTTGCCCGTGGTGCCGCTGGACGCATGCAGCCGCACGCACTGCTGGCGCGGCACCGCGAACATGCCGAACGGATAGGCGTCGCGCAGGTCCGACTTGCTGGTGAAGGGGAACTTGCGCAGGTCGGCGAGGCTGCGGCAATCGTCCGGGTGCACGCCCGCCGCATCGAACTTGGCGCGGTACACCGGCGAGTTGGCGTAGGCATGGTTCAGCGTCGAACGCAGCCGCTTCAACTGCAGCGCGCGCAATTCGTCGATGCCCGCCTTCTCGATCGCCTCGAGCGCAAAACCCGTCATGCCGCCTCCGGTGCTTCGGGCACCACCGTGCCCGGGATCTGCGCGCTCTTGCCGCGGAACATCGCGACCACCTCGCCGCGCTGGTTGGTCACGCGCATGTCGTAGATGCCATGCCGCCCGCGCAGCACCTGCTCGACGCCTTCGCAGGTGAGCACGTCGCCCAGTGCGCCGGCTGCAGGAACTCGATGCTGCAGCCCGCCGCCACCGCCACCTTGTTGTGGCTGTTGCAGGCGAAGGCGAAGGTGGAATCGGCCAGCGTGAAGATCAGCCCGCCGTGGCAGATCTTGTGCCCGTTGAGCATAGCCTCGCGCACCGCCATGCGCATGCGCGCGCGGCCCGGCGGCTCGCAGGCCAGCAACTCCATCTGCAGGAAGTCCTTGCTGGCGGCGTCGCCCGCGAACATCGCCGCGCCGACGCGGGCGGCCGGTCTTGCGCGTCCGGCATCATTCGCCCTTGAACTGTGCGGGGCGCTTCTGCAGGAAGGCGGTGACGCCCTCGATGTAGTCGTGCGTGGCGCCCAGCTTCGATTGCGTGTCGCGCTCCGGGTTCAGCTGGTCGTCGAACTCGGTGGACGCGGCGGCGCGCAGCAGGTGGCGCGTCTCGACCAGCGCCTTCGTCGGCAACACGGCGAGACGCTCGGCGAGCTTCATCGCGGCGGCGACGCAGTCTTCGCCTTCGGACGCCACGTCCCAGATCATTCCCCATTCCTTCGCGTCCTTCGCCGACACCTTGTCGCCGAGCATCGCGCAGCCCATGGCGCGCGCCAGCCCGAGCTTCTTGACCAGAACCAGCTGCCGCCGGCGTCGGGGATCAGGCCGATCTTGCTGAAGGCCTGGATGAACGAAGCATTGGGCGCCGCGACGGCGAGGTCGCACGTCATCGCGAGCGAAGCGCCGGCGCCGGCGGCGACGCCGTTGACCGCCGCCACCGTGGGAACCCGCAGCGCCATCAGCTTGCGCGCCGTCACGTTGAACTGCTTCTCGATGATGGGGCCGGGATCGGCGCGCTGCACGAGGTTGGGGCCGGGCTCGAAGTCGAATTCGGAGAGGTCGGCGCCGGCACAGAAGCCGCGGCCCGCGCCGGTGATGACGGCGGCACGGATGGCACGGTCGCCCTCGATGCGCTCCAGCGCCGCCGTGAGCTCGGCGTGCATCTGCCGCGTGAAGCTGTTGAGCGCCTGCGGACGGTTGAGGGTGATCAGGGCAACGCTTGCGCGCACCTCGAACAGGACGGTGGCTTCGCTCATGGTGTCTCCTTGGCGCGGGACTCTAGCACCGCCGGCCGGCGGGGCGGATCGCGGTTTCCCTTGGTTATAGTCGCAGGCACACAGGAGGCCCGCAGCCATGGCGTACGAATTCATCCAGGTCCGCACCGAAGGCGGCAAGGTCGGCGTGATCACGCTGAACCGTCCCAAGCAGCTCAACGCGCTGAACAACGAGCTGATGGACGAACTCGGCGCCGCCATGAAGGCGTTCGACGCCGACGCGGCCATCGGCTGCATGGTCCTCACCGGCAGCGAGAAGGCCTTCGCGGCCGGCGCCGACATCGGCGCCATGGCCAGCTACACCTTCGCCGACGTCTACAAGGGCGACTACATCACGCGCAACTGGGAGACCATCCGCACGATCCGCAAGCCGGTGATCGCGGCGGTCAGCGGCTTCGCCCCGGGCGGCGGCTGCGAGCTGGCGATGATGTGCGACTTCATCATCGCCGCCGACAACGCGAAGTTCGGCCAGCCCGAGATCAAGCTCGGCATCATTCCCGGCGCCGGCGGCACGCAGCGCCTGCCGCGCGCGGTGGGCAAGGCCAAGGCCATGGACCTCGCGCTCACCGGCCGCATGATGGATGCGACCGAGGCCGAGCGCGCCGGGCTCGTCAGCCGCATCGTGCCGCTGGACAAGCTGATGGACGAGGCGCTCGGCGCCGCGCTGATGATCTGCGACTACTCGCAGCTCGCCGTGCTGGCCGCCAAGGAGTCGATCAACCGCGCCTTCGAAAGCGGGCTGGCCGACGGCGTGATGTTCGAGCGCCGCCTGTTCCACGCGCTGTTCGCCACCGCCGACCAGAAGGAAGGCATGGACGCCTTCGTCAACAAGCGCAAGGCGCAGTTCAAGCACCAGTAGGGCGCTACTGGCGCAGCAGCCGCTGCGCCTCCTCGCGCAGTTCCGCCTCGAGCGCGGGCGAAGGACGCAGCCCCTGCGCCGGCCGCGTTCCGCCCAGCGGCTGCCAGCGCCAGCCGGAACCGATCGCCTCCAGCACCCCGAGCGGCTCGCCGTCCCGCGCCAGTTCCAGCGCAGGCGCGGCGGCGCCGACGCGGGCGCCACCGCGCTGTCCGCCCGCAGCATGCGCGCGAGCAGTTCCGGCAAGGTGCCGGCCTGCGCACGCGGCACCACCACCGAGGCACCGTCGCTTTCCACGCGCACCGGGTCCAGCGCTCCCATAGCGCGGAAGGCGCGGCGGCCGGCGCCGGCTGGCGCTGCGCGGCGAGTCCGGTGCTGGTTTCCGCGCGGGCGCGGCTCTCGCCGGCGGCGCGCCGCGAGAGGTCGGCCGGGGCGGCGTCGGGGGCAGCGGCGGCGGCGGGAGGAGGCGGCGCTGCTTCCGCCACGACCGCGGGTGCAGGCGGGGGCGGTGCGGGCGGTGCAGCCGGGGGTTGTGGCGCCGCCTCTTTTTTGGGCTGAGGTTTCTGCGCGACTTGCGCGCTGCGTTCGGCGGGCGCGGACTTCGTGACGGATTCAGCCGCCGGGGCGGGTGGGGATGGATCCCGGGTCGGGATGACAGCGGTAGAAGACATCGGCTGGTCCGCCGCGGGGCGCGCATCCGGAACTTCCCGTCCCTGCCACAGCACCGTCACCAGGCCCGCCAGCAGCACGGTGGCGAACGCCGGAGCCCAGCGCGCGGTGCGTCCCGCCGGCAGCCAGCGCTGCCACCACGGCCGCACCGCACCGTGCGCGGCGGCGCGGATCGCATCGCGTGTGCGCTGCAGCGGCGCCGCATCGGCGTCAGGCGCCTCGTGCAGCGCGCGCTGCAGCCGCGCGTCGCGCAGGTCGGTCATCGCGTCGCCCCCAGCGGCAGCAGGTAGTCGCCCATGCAGCCGCGCAGCTTCTTCAGCGCATAGCGCAGCCGGCTCTTCGCCGTCTCGAACGGCAGCGCGAGCCGCTGCGCCAGTCTTCCACGCTGGCGCCGTCCTCGTGGTGCAGCAGGAAAGCCGCGCGCTGCGGCGCCGGCAGCGCGTCCAGCAGTGCAGCAACTGCGCGCCGGCCGACCGCCAGAACGCCAGTCTTCGGTGGACGGCGCCACCGGTCGAGGCTGGCCATCAGCCATTCGAGCGGATCGTCGCCCTCCTCGCCGCCGTCCAGCGCGACCTCGCGGCCGCCCGCGCGGAGCCGGTCCATCGCCACGTTGTGCGCGATCGTGAAAGCCCGGTACGCCACGCGGCGCCCCGCGGCACGAAGCTGCGGCGGGCAGCGACGATGCGCAGCCACGTGTCCCGAACACCTCCTCGGCCTGCGCGGCATGGGACGTGCCGAGCAGGCGCCGCACGAAACGCAGCAACGCCGCCTCGTTGCGCGCATAGAGGAGGTCGAACGCCGCGGCGTCGCCGTCCGCATAGGCGAGCATCAGGTCCTCGTCCGGCAGGTCGCGCAGTTGGCGGGGCATGGGCAGATTTTCACACCACGTTCTACGGGGCTCGCGCTGCTTCGGGGTTAAACCGGATCCCGCTACTCGACCCCGCCGCGCGCCCGGCCCCGTTCAACAGCCACACCAACCCGGGAGTGGCCATGAAGAAACCCCGTTCGATCCGTCCCCTCGCCGCCGCGCTGTGCGCGCAGATGCTGCTGGCCTCGTGCTCCGCCACGGCGCACGGGCCGCTGTGGCCCGAGCCGAAGCCGCAGCCCACGGGCCCCGTGGCGCTGCGCAACACGCCGAACTTCCAGGCGCCGGCGGCGACGCACTGCGCGCGGCCCGTCGGCATGCGCGAGGTTCCGGGCCGACCCGGCCCGCAGGAGCACGGGCGCGCGCCGTGGCCGGAAGACTGGCGCGCGGCGCCGCCGCCGACAGCTCGCGCGCCGAAACGCGCGAGCGCAGCGCCGCGCCACCCACCGCCGCCAAGGCCATGCCGCCGTCGCCGGCGCCGGCGCTGTCCGTCGCGCCGGCGGCGCAGGCGCAGCCGCTGCAGGAGTCGCCGCTGCAGCAGCCGCGCCGCCCCGGCCCCGTCACCGCCGGCGTCGTCGACGACAACGCCGACTTCGACGCCTACCTCGCCTTCCGCGACCGCACGCAGGTGGCGCACCGGCCGCGCGATGTCCGCCAGCGCTACCTGCTCGAAGTGAAGGACGCGCGCGGCCGCGGCGTCGGCGACGCCGAAGTGGCCGTGCAGTCGCCCGACGGCCACGCGATGTGGGCGCGCACCGACGGCGCCGGCCGCGCCTGGCTGCATCCCGACGCCTTCGATCCCGCAGGCTCGGCGCACTACGACGTGCTGGTGCGCAAGGACGGCCGCCAGAGCGCCGCCCGCCTCACGCGCGGCCAGCGCAGCGCGGTCGAAGTCCGGCTCGACGCGGCGGCGCCCGCCGCGCGCGCCCGGCTCGACCTGGTGTTCCTGATCGACGCTACCGGCTCGATGGCCGACGAGATCGACAAGCTCAAGGCCACGCTGCGGACGATCACGGCCGAAGTGGCGGGCCTGCCGAGCCGGCCGGACATCTGCCTGGCGCTGGTGGCCTACCGTGACCGCGGCGACGCGTTCCTGCTGCGCAGCCACGACTTCAGCAATGACGTCGGCGCGTTCCTCCAGCAGGCGCTGCAGCCGCTGCGGGCGGGCGGCGGCGGCGGCGACTATGCGGAGGCGATGAACGAGGCGCTGCACGAAACCGTCCACCAGCTCAGCTGGCGCGGCGATGGCGCCACCCGCATGGTGGTGCTGCTGGCCGATGCGCCGCCCCACCTCGACTACGGCGCGCCGCACTACGACGACGACATGCTGGCCGCGCTCGGCAAGGGCATCAAGATCTTCGGGGTGGGCGCGAGCGGCCTCGACCGCCGTGGCGAGTACATCCAGCGACAGATGGCGCAGTACACCGGCGGCCGCTTCGTGTTCCTGACCTACGCCGACGCGCAGCGGCCGGGCAGCGGCCCGGGCCGCGAGACGGTGCACGACGTGAAGAATTACTCGGTGGACACGCTCGACCGGCTGATCGTGCGGCTGGTGGCCGACGAACTGGCCAAGGGCAGTGCGGGCCGCGGCTGAAGGCGCCGAAAGTTTGTCCTATAATCGTGGGCTTCGGCGCTTTAGCTCAGTTGGTTAGAGCGATGGAATCATAATCCACAGGTCCGGGGTTCGAGTCCCTGAAGCGCCACCAGTCTCCAAGAGGGTTAGCCGGTTTGCCGCCGCTAACCCTCTTTTCGTTTCGCGCTCCCGTGCTGGCAATCGCACTGCGGCACCATCGGGTTGCGCATGCGGCGCGACTGTTCCAGCAGGGCCTTGGCGCCGGCCAGCCTTTCGCGCGCCAGCCGCACCTCGTCCTCGTACTGCCGCGCCAGCGCGACGACCCGCTCGGCTTCGGCCATGGCCGGTTCGTCGGCCAGCAGGGAGCGCTCGTTGGACGGCGCCCATTTGCGCGGAGGGTTCATCGGCCTTCAACCTTGCCCGGCTTCGGGCGGCGTCGCAGGCTTTCCGTGTGCGTCTTCAGCGGCCCGGTCCTGCGGCTGGACGCCGGCCCGGCGGCGCTCGTCCCGCCGGATGTAGCGCGACAGTTCGCCCGCGCCCTCGCCGCTGCGTTGCCCCGGCTGCATGAATTCGGGCCCGCCTTCCGTGTCCGGCGCGCTGCCTCCTTGTGCGTCCATCATCGGCACAGCGTAGCCCCGGCAGCGGGGAGCGCTCTGTAGGAATCTCTTGATGCCGCGCGCCCGCCCGCCGGCCGGGACTTTACAAATGGCGAAGGTCGTGCAAAATAGCTCTACGCAGGCCCTGCCTGCAGGCCGCCCCCGTGGGCCGCCTTAAGCCCGCTTCGGCGGGCTTTCGTGCGTCTGGGGGTTCAGTCGGCGTCCAGCGCCCGCTGCACTTCGGCGATGGCCGCCCCCACGCGGCGCGCCATGGGCTCGACGGCCGCCTGCGGATCGTCGCGCAGCGCCTGGTCGGCTTCCGCCGCGACGGCCGACAGCGCCACGGCGCCGACGTTCGCCGCCATGCCCTTGACCGAATGGAACAGGCGGCGCATCTCTTCGGAAGAACTGGCGCCCGGGCTCTCGATCTGGCGCGCGGCGGTCTGCAGGTTGCCGCGAAACACCCGCAGCACCACTTCCAGCAGGCTTTCGTCGTCGCCCAGCCGCTCGAGCGCGCCGGCCCGGTCGAACACCGGCAGCGACGACGGCGCAGGCGCGGCGGGCGCCGCCGCCACCGGCTCCGCCATGCCGCGCACGTGGCGCAGCACCACCTGCACCACCAGCTCCACCACGAAGGGCTTGGCGACGTGGTCGTTCATGCCGGCCGCCAGGCAGGCGGCGCGGTCGGTGTCCATCGCATTCGCGGTCATGGCGATCACCGGCAGGCCCGCCCGGCCCGGGAGCTGGCGGATCATGCGCGTGGCATCGAGCCCGTCCATCACCGGCATCTGCACGTCCATCAGCACGGCGTCGAAATGCGTGCCGTCGGCCACCCGCTGCACCGCCACCGCGCCGTTCGGCGCGACTTCGACCTCGGCCCCGCGCCGCGAGAGGAGTTCCACCGCGATCTGCTGGTTGACCTCGTTGTCTTCGGCCAGCAGCAGGCGCAGCCCGGCGAGCGCCTGCGGCACGGCCGGCACGGCGGACGCAGCCGCGGCGTCGGGCGCGGAGCGCGCGCGCCGCAGCGCCTCGCGCAGCATGCCGGGCGTGACGGGCTTGACAAGGTAGCCATCGAGCAGCGCCTGCTCGTGGCCGGGCCGCTGCTCCACCAGGTCGCGCCCCCGGCCCGTGACCATCACCACCAGCGGCGTGCGCGCCGGCAGCGCCAGCGAGCGGATGCGGGCGCAGGTCTCCCAGCCGTCCACGCGCGGCATCAGCCAGTCGACGAACACCGCGTCGTAGGCCATGCCCATCGCCGCCGCCTGCTGCACCACGGTCACGGCCTGCTCGCCGTCGGCCGCCGTCTCGGCGCGCCAGCCGGCCGCGTGGCACAGCGCCGCCAGCACGTCGCGGGCATGGGGGTTGTCGTCGACGACCAGCACGCGCGCACCCGGCTGCACCGCCGATGCGTCCTCGGCCGTCGGCGCGACGGGCAGCCGCACCGCGAACCAGAAGCGGCTGCCGACCCGCGGCGTGCTCGCCACCTGCAGCCGCGAGTCCATGAGCTCGGTCAGCCGGCGGCAGATGCCGAGGCCGAGGCCCGTGCCGCCGAACTGCCGCGTGGTGTCGCCCGAGGCCTGCACGTAGTCGGCGAACAGCCGCTCCTGCTGCTCGGGCGTGATGCCGATGCCGGTGTCTTCCACGGAGAACTCCACCGTCGCCGACTCCGCGTCGCGGTCGACCAGCAGCGTGCGGATGACGACCTCGCCGCGTTCGGTGAACTTGACGGCGTTGCCGCCCGGGTTGATGAGGATCTGGCGCAGCCGCATGTCGTCGCCGACCAGCGCGTCGGGCACCTGCGGGTCGAGGTCGTACAGCACCTCGATCTCGCGCTCGCCGACGTTGCTCGAAAGGATCACCGACAGGTCCGCCAGCACCGACTCGAGCGAGAAGGGCCGCCGGTCCAGCGTCATCTTGCCGGCCTCGATCTTGGAGAAATCGAGGATGTCGTTGAGCAGCCCGAGCAGCGACACCGCCGCGCCCTGCGCCTTGGCCGCGTAGTCCTGCTGGCGCGGATTGAGCCCGCTGCCGCGCAGCAGCGTGAGCATGCCCAGGATCGCGTTCATCGGCGTGCGGATCTCGTGGCTCATGCTGGAGAGGAAGCGCGTCTTGGCGCCGCTCGCCTCCTGCGCTTCTTCCTTCGCGCGGATCAGCGCCACCTCCTGCCGCTTGCGCGCCGTGATGTCGTGGGCGATGCCCAGCACGCCGGTGCACTGGCCCTGCTCGTCGCGCATCGCCACCTTCACCACCTCGGCGCAGCGCAGCTCGCCGTCGGGCCCGAAGTCGTGGTACTCGAAGGAGATCGGCGTGTCCGACGCCATCGCCTGCAGGTCGGTGGCGCGCTGGCGCTCGTCGGCCTGCGTGCCGAACAGGTCGCCGGCGGTGCGCCCGAGGATCACCGACTCGTCCATCTTGTGGTGCCGCTGGTGCGCCGGGTTCGACAGCACGAAGACGCCGTCGGCGTCCTTGAGCCACACGCGGTCGGGCAGGTTGCGCACCAGCGCGCTGAGCTGCGCCTGGCTGGTGGCCAGCGCCTCCTTCGACTGAACGTACGCGGTCAGGTCGGTGAAGGTGCGCACCACGCCGCCGTCGGGCAGCGGCCGCGTGATCACTTCGAGCGTGCGGCCGTCGCGGGTCTTGCGCAGGTAGCTTTCGGGGCCCTTCACCGGCGCCACCTTGTCGCCCACCGCGACGTAGCGCCGCGCCACCGCGTTGACGTACTCGAAGTCGGGACCGAAGTCGCCGCGCTCGGTCTGGAAGCGCACCAGCCTTTCCATCGTCGGCTGGTTGGCGAGCAGTTCGTCGGGGAAGCCGAGCAGCTCCCGGTAGCGCGGGTTCCAGAACACCAGCCGGCCCTGCGAGTCGATCACCGACAGGCCCCGGTCCATGCTCTCCAGCGTGATCCGCAGCGCGCGGCTCTTCTCGCCGAGCGCGCCCTGCGCCTCCACGTAGTCGGTGACGTCGGTGTAGGTGCGCACGGCGCCGCCGTCGGGCAGCGTGCGGGTGGTGACCTCGAGCACCCGGCCCGCGAGGTTGCGCCGCAGGTAGCGGCCGGGCATGAACAGCTGCTCCAGCGGCGATCCGGTCTGCGGCAGGCCTTCGATGCCGCCGGGGTCACCGCGCTGCGCCTGGAAGCGCATCACGTCTTCCATGGTGGCCGTGTCCGAGAGCAGGCCCTCGGGCAGCTCCAGCAGCTCGATCGCCTGCCGGTTGAACAGCTTGACGCGGCCGGTGGCGTCGTAGCGCACGATGCCGCGGCCGGCGTTGTCGAGCGTGAGTTGCAACGCCGCCTCGAAGCGCTTGAGCGCCGACACGTCGATCAGCGCATAGAACACCGCGCCCTCGCCCGCCGGCCGCGCCAGCACGCGGCAGTAGCCGCCCTGCGGCAGCGGCAGCTCGAACGAGTCGCCGGCCAGCCGCAGGTTCTCGGCCAGCGTGGCGGCGCCGTGGTGGTGGCGCACGTCGCTGGACGCGCCGCTCAGGCGCCACACCTCGGCATACAGCTGCTCCAGCGTCGCACACCCGCCACCTGCGCCAGGTTGTACAGGCCGGAGAGCTGGCGGAAGGCGGTGTTGGTCCAGAGGATGCGCCCGTCGCGGCCGCACACCAGCAGCGCCACCGGCACGCGCTCCAGCAGGTCGCGGCCGAGGCCGGGAGCGAAGGGGACGTCCTGCGCCGGCCGCGGCTGCAGCGGCTGCAGGGGCCGCCACACCGGATGCGGCCACGGCCCGGGATGACGGTCGAGGCGGCCAGCAGGCGCCCGCCCGCGTGTTCCAGCTCGTAGGGCGCGGGGGCCGCCTGCTGGCGCGCGACGCCGGCCGCGACGTAGGCGTCCGGTCGCCCATCTCCGCGGATGCCAGCCGGTTCGCATAGAAGCGCCGCAGGTTCTCGCGGTACGGCTCGCCCGCACGGATGTGGCCTTCATGCTCCGGGAACAGGCGCAGGAAGGTGCGGTTCCACGCGACGGCGCAGTCCTGCAGGTCGAACGCGCACATCGCGACCTCGACCCCATCGAGCAGCGCCGCGTGCTGCGCCAGCTCACCCTCCCAGCCAGCGACTTCCCCGGGAGAGAGGGGGGTGGGGGTGGGGTGTGGTCCATGGGTTTGGCCGGATATTAGCCGCAGCGGGGCCAGCCGCCACCCCGGGCCGAAAGTTCAACATGTGAAACGACTGCGCGCGCAGCCCTTCTCGGCGTGGAGCACCAGCGGCTAACTTACGCGCCAGCCTGCCTGCGCTTGGCGCATGGGCGGGAATCCAACCACCGGGAGACATCCCATGGCCTTGCCCGCCCCCTTCGCCCGCCGCGCCGGCGCCGCCTGCCTCGCCGTCGCCGCCCTGCTGGCCACCGCCGGCGCAGCGGCCGCCGACAACTGGCGCGCCTACACCTACAACGCCGTGGCCACGGTCACCGCGGTGAAGGGCCTCAACGCCATGATCGAGGACGTGCAGAAGGCGACGCAGGGCCAGCTGCAGATCCGCCTGAACCTGGCGGCACGCTGCCGATCGCGGCCACCAACATCACGCAGGCCGTCGGCGACAACGTGGTGCAGATGGGCGACGACGCCTTCTTCGTGGGCAGCGTGCCGGTGGGCGGCATCGTGCGGCTGCCGATGTTCCTGCCCGGCGCGCCGACTTCGAGAAGGCCTGGACGTGCAGTCGGAATACCTGCGGCCCGAATTCGCCAAGCGCAACATCGTGCTGCTGGGCCGCTACATCTTCCCGGAGAACGTGTTCTGGTCGAAGAAGAAGATGACCTCGCTGGCCGACATCGCCGGCCAGAAGATCCGCGTCGTGTCGCCCGAGCAGGCCGAGTTCATCAAGCTGCTGGGCGGCATCCCCGTCACGCTCGGCACCTCCGAAGTGGCCGCCGGCCTCGACCGCGGCGTGATCGACGGCGCGCTGACCGCGAGCTCGGGCTACGGCTACGTCTGGCGCGACCTGCTCAAGTACAGCTACCGCCTGAACGTGAGCTTCGTCGACTCGCTGATCATGGTGAACAAGGACGCGTGGGACAAGCTCACGCCCGATACGCGCGCCAAGGTGCAGGCGCTGGTGAACGAGCACACCGCGAAGATGACGGCGGCGATGCTGGCCGAGGACAAGGACCTGACCGCCAAGCTGGCCGCGGGCGGCATGGTGGTGACGGAGCCGAGCGCGGCCGACCTGGCCGAGGCCGAACGCCGCATCACGCCGTACTGGAAGGAATGGGGCGAGAAGCGCCCCGCCGCGCGCGAAGCGCTGCAGAAGGTCCGCACCGCCGTGGGCCGCTGACATGGCGGGCGTGTCCGGCGACACCGGCAGCATCGACTTCGACGGCGCCGACGCCGACCGCTTCAGCCCCTCCGAGGGCTGGGCGGCCGCCGCATGCCGGATCGTGAGCGAATGGCTGGTGGTCGGCCTCGTGGTGATGATGGGCGCCGAGATGGTGGTGCGCAGCGCCTTCGGCTGGTCGATCCAGTTCAGCAACGAGCTGGGCGGCTACGCGCTGGTGGCGATCACCTTCCTGGCGCTGGGCTCCGGCCAGCTGCTGCACGCCTACCACCGCGTGCACTTCATCGAGAACAAGCTGTCCCCCACCGGCCGCGCGTGGTTGCGGCTGGCGTTCGACGCCGCCGCGCTCTGCGTGGCCGCCGTGCTGTGCGCCGAGATGGTCCGCTTCGAGTGGATCACGTGGAAGCAGGGCGACGTCGCCGCCACCAGCCTGATGACGCCGCTGTGGGTGCCGCGCCTGACCATGCCGATCGGCACCGCGGTGCTGTGCTGGGCGCTGCTGCGCACGCTGGCCGCCGACTGGCGCCGCATCCGCGCCGTCCGCGACGGGGAGGCCGCGTGATGTTCGGCGACTACCAGATCGTCTTCATCTTCATCCTGTTCATCGGGCTGCTGGGCGTCGGCATGTCGGTGCCGTTCGCGATCCTGCTGCCCGGCGTGGTCTACCTGTACCTGCAAGGCGGCATCCCCGCGCTGCACGGGCTCGGGCTGGCCAGCTGGGGCAGCATGGATGCGTACACGCTCACCTCGATCCCGCTGTTCGTGCTGATGGCGGAGATCCTGCAGGGCAGCGGCCTCGGGCTGCGCGTCTACGGCGGCCTGTCGCAGCTGGTGCGCAAGGTGCCGGGCGGGCTGCTGCAGACCAACATCGCGGGCTGCGCGGTGTTCGCGGCCGTCAGCGGCTCGAGCATCGCCACCGCGGCGGCCATCGGCAAGGTCGCCTTGCCGCAACTGCACGCGCGCGGCTACGACAAGCGCCTGTCGCCCGGCTCGCTGGCGGCCGGCGGCACGCTGGGCATCCTGATCCCGCCGTCGATCGCGATGATCGTCTATGCCACCTTCACCGAGACCTCGGTCGCGAAGCTGTTCATGGCGGGCGTGGTCCCGGGCATCGTGCTGACGCTGATGTTCATGGCCTACCCGGCGGTCACCGCCCTGCTCAAGCCCGGCATCGCCCCGCGCGAGGAAGGCGAGCTGACACGGGCCATGGTGCTGCGCGCGCTGGTCGACGTGGTGCCGTTCATGCTGCTGATCCTCGGCATCATGGGCGCGATCTACACCGGCATCGCCACGCCCACGGAAGCGGCGGCGGCCGGCTGCATCTTCGCTCTGGTGATCGCGCGGATGTTCGGCAGCCTCTCCCGGGGCGAGTTCAAGCTGTGCCTGAAACGCTCGACGCTGATGGTGAGCAACATCCTGTTCATCACCTACGCGGCCTTCATCTTCTCGTACGCCATGAGTTATGCCGGCGTCGGCGAAGAGGTCACGAAGTTCATCGTCGGCCTGAACCTGAGCAAGGCGGAGTTCTTCATCGCCCTGCTGATCCTGTTCACCGCGCTCGGCGCGCTGGTGGAAAGCCTCGGGATGATCGTCATCACCGTGCCGCTGCTCTATCCGCTGCTGGCCAACTACGGCATCGACCCGGTGTGGTTCGGGATCATCGTGGTGCTGTTCATCGAGATGGGGCAGATCACGCCGCCGATCGGCATCAACCTGTTCGTGATCCAGAGCATTTCACGCGGCAGCCTGGCCGACGTGGTCATGGGCACCGTGCCGTTCCACCTGCTGATGTTCGTGCTGCTGCTGATGCTGGTGGCGTGGCCGGGGCTCGCGCTCTGGCTGCCGAGCCACGTGTCGGGCGGCTGATTTGGAGTCCTGATGTTCGCACCTCCCGAAAGACTGAAGGCCGAGGTCTTCACCCGCATCCCCGACCGCTTCCACGTCACCGGCCGCAAGAGCCTGTGGGCCACCACCCAGCTGCACGGCGCGCCGGCGCCGGTGTTCCCGGAAGGGCCTTCGTTCGACCGCGACGGCAACCTGTGGGTCGTCGACATTCCCCGGGGCCGCATCTTCCGCATCGACCCGCAAGGCGGCGTCGAGCTCGCGGCCGAATACGACGGCGAGCCGAACGGGCTGAAGTTCCACCCGGACGGCCGCGCCTTCATCGCCGACTACCGCCGCGGCATCATGGTGCTGGACCCGCGCACCGGCCGCGTCGAACCGTACGTGGAGCGCGCCCGGCTGGAAAGCTTCAAGGGCTGCAACGACCTGTTCTTCGCCTCCAACGGCGACCTCTACTTCACCGACCAGGGGCCAGACCGGCCTGCACGATGCCACCGGCCGCCTGTTCCGGATGAAGCCGTCGGGCCAGCTCGACGTCGTGCTCAAGGGCGTGCCGAGCCCGAACGGACTGGTGATGAACCTCGACGAGACGGCCGTGTACCTCGCCGCCACCCGCGACAACGCCATCTGGCGCGTGCCGCTGATGGACGACGGCACCGCCACCAAGGTCGGCGTCTACATCCAGATGTCGGGCGGGGGCGGGCCGGACGGCATCGCGCTCGACGCGGAAGGCGGCCTCGCGGTGTGCCACGTCGGCTTCGGCGCCGTGTGGCTGTTCAGCCCGCGCGGCGAACCGCTGTACCGCATCGACTCGCCCTCGGGCCTCTACACCACCAACTGCGCGTACGGCGGCCCGGACGGCCGCACGCTGCACATGATCGAGTCGCGCAGCGGCACCCTCTTCACGGCGCGCGTGCCGGTCGCCGGCCGCGCCATGTATTCGCATGCGGAGGCCAAGGCATGACCCGGGTCGTCATCGTCGGCGCCGGCGCGGTCGGCGGCTACTTGGGAGCACACTTGACCGCGGGCGGCGTAGCCACCACGCTGGTCGACGCTTGGCCGGAACACGTCGAGGCCATGCGCGCCAACGGCCTCTCGGTCAGTGGCATGAATGGCGCCGGCTCGGTCGAGACGCCGGTGCGCGCGCTGCACATCTGCGACGTGCCGCAGCTGGCGCGCGAGCAGCCGTTCGACGTCGCTTTCATCGCCGTGAAGTCCTACGACACCAAGTGGGCGACGCAGCTGATCCTGCCCTATCTGTCGCCGACCGCGTGCGTGGTGTCGCTGCAGAACGGCATCAACGAAGAAGCGGTGGCGAGCGTGGCCGGCTGGAGCCGCACCCTCGGCTGCGCCGTCAGCGCGCTGGCCGCCGAACTGGTGGCGCCGGGGCGCATCGTGCGCAACTCGCCGCTGGGCGACGAGAAGAAATGGGGCATGCGCGTGGGCGAAGTGCACGGGCAGCTCACGCCGCGGCTGCAGATGCTGGCGCACCTGCTGGCGCACGGCGACACCTGCAAGGCGACGACCAACCTGTGGGGCGAGCGCTGGTCCAAGCTGACCATCAACGCGATGCGCAACGGCGTCTGCGCCTTCACCGGCATGACCGGTCGGCAGCGCGACACCAACGACGTCTCGCGCACGCTCAGCATCCGCCTGGGCAGTTCCTGCGTGCGCGTCGGCCGCGCGCTGGGGCTGGCGCTGGAGCCGGTGGGCGGGCTCGACCTCGACCTGCTGGCGCGGGCGGAAGAAGACCCGGCGGCGCTCGACGCGATCACCGCGATGATCATGGAAGTGGCGCACGGGCGCAGCGACGCCCAGCGGCCTTCGATGGGCCAGGACATCCTGAAGGGCCGCCGCACCGAGGTCGACGACATCAACGGCCTGGTAGCGCGGCGCGGCGCCGAGGTCGGCGTCGACGTCGCGGTCCACCAGCGCGTGGTGGACGTCATCCAGCGCATCGAGCGTGGCGAGCTGCAACCGAGCCCGGACCTGCTGCAACAGGTGGTAGGAACATGACGCTGCCCGCCGGTTCCTGCGACTGCCACTTCCACGTGTTCGACGCGGCGCGTTACCCCTACGCGCCGCAGCGGCACTACACGCCAGCCGACGCCACGCTGGCCGACTACCTCGCCATGTGCGCAGCCAACGGCATCGCGCGCAGCGTGCTGGTGCATCCGACCGTCTTCGGCGGCGACCACCGCAGCTTCGAGGAGATCCCGGGCGCGCACCCGGGGCGCATCCGCGGCGTGGCCGTGGTTTCGCCCGACACGCCCGACGACGACATCGCGCGCTGGCACGCGCTGGGCGCGCGCGGCACCCGCATCACCACCATCTTCGGCGGCGGCCCGGAGCCGAAGACGCTTGAGCGCATCGTCGCCAAGGTCAAGCCGTTCGGCTGGCACCTGCAGTTGCTGGTCGACGTCGCGGAGCGGCCGGAACTGGTGGCGCAGGCGCTGGCGCTCGGCATCGAAGTGGTGGTCGACCACATCGGCCACCACGAGGCGGTGGCGCTGCGGCCCAGCGCCGGTTTCGCCAACCTGCTCGCGCAACTGCGCGAGGGCCGCACCGGGTCAAGCTGTCCGCGCCCTACCGCATTTCCGCCACCAGCCACGGCGACCCGAACGTGCAGCGACTGGCGGAAGCCCTCACCGGCGCCAACGCGCGCCGGTGGTGTGGGGCACCGACTGGCCGCACCCGACGAGCCCGAATCCGGTTCCGACCGACGCACGGCTGGCCGCCCCGGCCGGCGAATGGCTGCCCGATACCGCCCTGCGCGAGCAGGTGCTGGTCGCCAACCCGGCGCGCCTCTACCAATTCCCCAAGGAGACAACGTGATGTTCCGCAAGACCTTCCTCTCGATGTGCCTCGCCTCCGCCGCGCTGCTGGCCGTTGCGCCGGCCGCGCTGGCGCAGCCCGCCAAGACCGTGATCAAGCTGGGCTGGGCCACCGCCGACAGCGCACAGGATCCGTCCGCGATCGGCGCGCACGCCTTCAAGGACGCCGTCGAGGCGGCCAGCAAGGGCACGATCGAAGTGCAGCTGTTCCCGAACCGGCAGCTCGGCGACGAGAAGCCGATGATGGAAGGCCTGCGCTTCGGCACCGTCGATGCGGCCATCATCACCAACGCCGTCGTGGCGCAGCTCGAACCCGCGTTCCAGCTCAACGACTTGCCCTTCCTGTATGCCAGCGAGGCGCAGGCGCGCAAGGTGCTCGACGGCAAGGTCGGCCAGAGATGTCGAAGCGCCTGGACGCCAAGGGCATCGTGGTCCTCGGCTACATGGAAGCGGGCTTCCGCAACATGATCAACAACAAGAAGCCGATCCAGAACCCGGGCGACGTGGCCGGCGTGAAGTTCCGCGTGATGCAGAACCCCGTGTTCATCGACATGTTCAATTCGCTCGGCGGTTCCGCCGTGCCGCTGCCCCGGGGCGAGACCTTCACCGCGGTGCAGCAGGGCATGATCGACGGGCTCGAACTGCCGCTCGCCTTCATCGATTCGCTCAAGGTCTACGAGGTCACCAAGTACCTTTCGCAGACCAACCACACCTACACCGCGCTCGAACTCCTGATCAGCAAGCGCGCGCTCGGCAAGCTGTCGGCCGACCAGCGCAAGGCGGTGATCGAAGCCGGCAAGGCCGCCACCGAGCAGCAGCGCAAGGCGAACTACGAACACACCGAGAAGATGATCGCCGTGCTGCAGGGCAAGGGCATGACCGTCAACAAGGTGAACGACCCGGCCGCCTTCCGCAAGGCGGTGGCGCCGGTGTACGAGAAGTTCAAGCCCAGCATCGGCCCCGACCTGCTCAATGCGGCGCTGGAGCAGGTGAAGTAGGCGCGGCATGAAGCCGGTGCTGGAACGGGCCTGCGACCTGCTGGCCCGCGCGGTGCGCTTCGTCGTCGTCGGCCTCGCCGTGGTGATGCTCGCTTCGCTCACGCTGCAGGTGGTGATGCGCTACGTCTTCGGCCAGGCGCAGAGCTGGACCGAGGAGCTGGCCGTCACCTGCTTCAGCTGGAGCATGCTGCTGGCCATCGCGGCGGGCGTGCGCGAAGGCATCCACGTGCGCATGGACCTGCTGGTCGAACAGCTGCCCACTCCCTTGCAGATCGTGCTGGACAAGCTGGTGACGCTGGCCATCGCCGGCACCGGCGGCTTCATCGCCTGGTCGGGCGTGAACTACGTGCGCGACGCCGGCGGCATCACGTCCGCCGCCATCGGCTATTCCCTCACCGGCTCTATGCCTGTGCGCCGGTCTGCGGCGCCCTCATCGCCGTGTTCGCGCTCGAGCGCCTCGTGCTCGGGCCGCGCGCGCCGGCGCCGGTCGCCACCTGAAGTCAGCATGTCCGTCACCGCCTGGATCCTCACCGCCGGCTTCGGCACCCTCGTCGTGCTGGGGATGCCGTTCGCCTTCGCGATCGCCGCCTGCGTCATCGCCGTGGTCCTCGCCATGGGCATCGAGCCGATGCTGCTGCCGCAGACGCTGGTGGCGGGCACGCAAAGCTTCTCGCTGCTGGCGATTCCCTTCTTCATGCTGGCCGGCGAGCTGATGAGCGCCGGCGGGCTGTCGCAGCGCCTGGTGCGCGTGGCCGACGTGTTCGTGCGCCACCTGCCCGGCGGCATGGAACTGGCCGTGATCCTCGCCGCACTGGTGTTCGCGGCCGTCAGCGGCTCGGCGCCTGCGACCACGGCCGCCATCGGCGCGGTGATGATCCCGGCGATGGCCGAGCGCGGCTACAGCAAGGCCTACGCCACAGCGCTGGTGGTCAGCGCCGGCGTGCTGGCGCCGCTGATCCCGCCGTCGATCGCGTTCGTGATCTGGGGCGTGATCGCCGAACAGTCGATCACGCGCCTGTTCCTCTCCGGCGTGCTGCCGGGCCTGTTGATGGCGCTGGGCATGGCCGCGATCGCCGTCACCAACGGCTTGCGCAGCCGCCGGCCGCGCGCGGCGCGCGCCACCCGGCCCGAGATCCGGGCTGCGCTGCGCGAAGGCATCTGGGCGCTGCTGGCGCCGGTGGTGGTGCTGGGCGGCATCTACGGCGGCGCCTTCACGCCCACCGAGGCAGCGGTGGTGGCCTGCGTCTACGCGCTGTTCGTCGGGCTCGTGATCGAGCGGCGCCTGCACTGGCGGCAACTGCCGGCGGTGCTCTCCAGCGCGATGACGATCAGCGCGATCGTGATGGCGATCGTCGCCGTCTCCAACGGCTTCAGCTTCCCGGTGGCGCAGGAGCAGCTGGCCACCAAGCTGGCCGCGTGGCTGGCCCTGCACTTCCACGAGAAGTGGACGATGCTGCTGGCGCTGAACATCGGCTTCTTCCTGCTGGCCGCCGTGATGGACGAGATCGCCATCATGGTGATCCTGGGGCCGATGCTGATCAGCATCGCCAACCAGTTCGGCGTCGACCCGATCCACTTCGGCGCCACCATCGTCACCAACGTCGCCATCGGCATGGCGGCGCCGCCCATCGGCTACTGCCTGTTCGTCGGCATGGCCATCAGCGGGCTGAAGCTGTGGCCGGTGGCGCGCGCCATCCTGCCCTTCGTGGCGATGATGCTGGTGGTGCTGGTGCTGGTCACCTATGTGCCGGCCTTCGCGCTGGCGCTGGTGAAGTGAAGCAAGTTCAACATGTGAAACCGGCGCCGTGCCATCGCTTTGCACGGCCGCGGCCCGCACTTAAGGTGACGCCATGAACATCCAGTCCGCGATCAACCTCCACGACGTGCGCGAGATGGCGCGCCGCAAGCTGCCGCGCATCGCCTTCGACTTCATCGACGGCGGCGCCGACGACGAGCTGTGCCGGAACGCAACCGCAGTGCCTTCGCGCAGCACAAGCTGGTGCCGCGCTACCTGCGCGACGTGACGAAGCGCGACCAGTCCGTGGTGCTGTTCGGCCGCCGCTATGCGAGCCCCATCGGCATCTCGCCGACGGGCCTGGCGGGCCTGTTCCGTCCCGACGCCGACGCGATGCTCGCCCACGCCGCGCGCGAGGCCAACGTGCCCTTCCTGCTCTCCAGCGCGGCCAACGGCGCGCTGGAGGAAGTGGCGCCACTCGCGCCCGAGAACGTCTGGTTCCAGATGTACTGCACCAGCGACGAAGCGATCAACGCCGACCTGGTGCAGCGCGCCCGCAAGGCCGGCGTGCGCGTGCTGGTCGTGTCGGTGGACGTGCCGGTCAACTCCAACCGCGAGCGCAACCGCCGCAACGGCTTCTCGCGCCCGTTCCGCATGACGCCGGGCGTGGTGCTGGAAGCGCTCGGCCACCCCGCGTGGGTGATCCGCTACCTGCGCACCGGCGGCATCCCGATGATGCGCAATTGGAAGCCCTATGCGCCGGCGAACGCGAGCGCGGCGCAGGTGGCCGACATGTACGGCACGCTGACGCCGGCGCCGATGGTGAACTGGGACCACCTGCGCCGCATCCGCGCGGCCCGGGCCGGTCCGCTCGTGATCAAGGGCTTGATGCACCCCGAGGACGCGCGCGAGGCGGTGGCGCTGGGCGCCGATGGCCTCGTGGTGTCCAACCACGGCGGGCGCCAGCTCGATGCTTCGCCTTCGTCGCTCGAAGTGCTGCCCGCGATCCGGGACGCCGTCGGCAAGGACCTGGAACTGATCCTCGACAGCGGCGTGCGGCGCGGCTCCGACGTCGTGGTCGCGCGCTGCCTGGGCGCGCAGTCGGCGATCTTCGGCCGGCCGACGCTGTTCGGCGTGGCGGTCGCCGGCCGGCCGGCGCGGCACACGTGCTGCAGATCGTCCGCAAGGAGGTCGACATGGTGATGGCGCAGATCGGCTGCGCCTCGTTCTCCGCGCTCGACGCGAGCTACCTGTGGCCGGCCGCGACGCACGCGGACGCAGGCACTGCCGCGGCGCGGCCGCCGGTGCGCGCGCTCAGGGAAGCCGCGTAGCGCGCCGTGCGCACCTGCGTTTTCGGCGCCGGCGCGGTCGGCGGCTACCGGCTGCGCGCCTGCTGCAGGCGGGCGGCATCGTTTCGGTGGTCGCCCGCGGTGACCACCGGAGGCGATCCAGTCGAGCGGCCTGTCGCTGCTGAGCGCCGAAGGGGAGTTCGTCGTGCGGCCCGCGCATGCCACCGACGATCCGGGCACGCTGCCGCCGCAGGACACCGTCTTCGTCACGCTCAAGGCCCGGGCGCAGCCCGCCGCGGCCCGCGCGATCGCTTCCCTGCTCGCTCCCGGTGGCGTCGCCGTGTTCGCCAACAACGGCATCCCGTGGTGGTGGAACCACCGCGGCGATGGCGACGCGGCGCCCGTCGGCAAGCTGCCCCTGCTCGACCCGGAAGGCGCGCTGTGGTCGCACGTCGGCCCGCGGCGCGCGATCGGCTGCGTCGTCTATTCCGCCAACGAAGTGGTGCGGCCCGGCGTGGTGCGCCACGCGGCCAACAACCAGTGGCTGCTGGGCGAGCCCGACGGCCGGCTCTCGCCGCGGCTGCAGGAGATCGTGGCCGTGCTGCGCGCGGCGCAGGTGCGGGCCGAGGCGGTCACCGACCTGCGCGCCCGCATCTGGGCCAAGCTGCTGCGCAACGCGCCGCTCAACTCGCTGTGCGCCCTCACGCGCCTGCCCGTGGACCAGCTGGCGCTGGAGCCCGGCCTGCAGGGCTTGCTGGAGCAGGTGATCGACGAGATCGCCGCCATCGCGGCGGCCGACGGCGTCGACCTGTCGGACCGCGCGACGGCCGCCAAGGCGGCGCCGCGGCTGGGTGCGGCGGTCGACGGCAGCGCGGCGCCGAGCATCCGGCCCTCGATGCTACAGGACGCGCTGCAGGGCCGGGCCATGGAGGTCGAGGCCATCCTCGGGCAAGTCCAGCAGTTCGCCCGGGAACGGGGCGTCGCCACGCCGGTGCTGGACCTCCTGGTGCCGCTGGTGCGCGGGCTGGACCGCGCCGCCCGCCGCTGACTTTTCTGTCGGGTCGACCGATTCCAGCCGATCTTTCGGCAAATGCACCGACCGCGGGCGACAAACTGAAAACCTTCTGCACCTTTCGCAGAACAATGGACCCATGATGACGAACACCGCCGAACGCCCCTTCGACACGCCGCCGCAAGCCGCCTTGCGCAACGGCGCCGAAGTCCTGCTGGACACGCTGATCGCCTGCGGCATCGACACGATCTTCGGCTACCCCGGCGGCGCCGCGCTGCCGCTATACGACGCGCTGTACCAGCGCCCCGCCCTGCGTCACGTGCTGGTGCGGCACGAGCAGGCCGCCGTCCACGCGGCCGAAGGCTATGCGCGCAGCACCGGCCGCGTCGGCGTGGTGCTGGTCACCTCGGGCCCGGGCGTGAGCAACACCATCACGGGCCTGCTCGACGCGCACAGCGACGCGATCCCCGTGCTGTGCATCAGCGGCCGTGGCCACCGGCGTGATCGGCACGCAGGCCTTCCAGAATGCGATGCCATCGGCCTGTCGAAGCCGGTGACGAAGTGGAACCACCAGCTGCGGCACGCCGGCGAGGCCGCGGCGTCGGTGCGCAAGGCACTCGCGATCGCCGCGTCCGGCAAGCCGGGCCCGGTGCTGCTCGACGTGCCGAAGGACGTGCAACTGCAGGTCGCACCCGCAGCCGCCGACGCGCCGGTCGAACTGCCTGCCGCCTTTCCGGCGCTGCCGCCCGCCGCGTCGCTGCAACGCGCCGTTGACCTGATGCGCGAGGCGCGGCGCCCGGTGCTGTACGGCGGCGGTGGCTTGATCAACGCCGGCCCCGCCGCGTGCGACGCCTTCGCCGCGCTCGCGCGCCGCCTGCACCTGCCGACCACGCTGACGCTGATGGGCCTGGGCGCCTTCCCGGCCTCCGATCCGCTGTTCCTCGGCATGCTCGGCATGCACGGCACGCTGGAAGCCAACCAGGCGATGCACCACGCCGACCTGATCGTGTGCATCGGCGCGCGCTTCGACGACCGCGTCACCAGCAAGCTGGCCGACTTCGCCCCGCAGGCGAAGAAGATCCACCGGACATCGACCCGCGCAACATCAACAAGGTGGTGAATGTCGACGTCGCGCTGCACGGCGACTGCGGGCAAGTGCTGCAGGCGCTGTTGCAGGCACTGCCCGCGCAAGCGCCGCCCCCGGAGCGGCTCGATGCCTGGTGGGAACGCATCGCCGGCTGGCGCGGCTTCGACAGCCTGGCCTTCGCGCCGCGCGCCGACGCCATCCTGCCGCAGCACCTGATGCACGAACTGCAGCGCCAGCTTGCGACCCGCAATGCGATCGTCTCCACCGACGTCGGGCAGCACCAGATGTGGGCCGCGCAGCACCTGAAGTTCGAAGCGCCGCGGCGCTGGCTCACCTCCGGCGGCGCCGGCACCATGGGCTATGGGCTGCCGGCCGCGATCGGCGCGCAGGTCGCGCACCCGGAGAAGACCGTGGTCTGCGTGAGCGGCGATGCCTCCATCCTGATGAACATCCGGGAGCTCTCTCCACGGCGATGCAGCACGCGACGCCGGTGAAGGTTGTCCTCTCGAACAACACCTACATGGGCATGGTGCGCCAGTGGCAGGAGCTGATCCACGGCAACCGCCTGAGCCACAGCTGGAACGCGGCGCTGCCCGATTTCGTCGCGCTGGCGAAGGCCTTCGGCTGGGGCGCGCGCCGCGTCGATGCGCCGGAAGAACTCGCCGGCGCGCTGGCGGAGTGCCTCGCGCACGAAGGGCCGTTCTTCCTCGACGTGCGCGTCGTGCAGCAGGAGAACTGCTACCCGATGATCCCGGCCGGCCGCGGCCACCGGGAGATGATGCTGGGGGACAACCGCTGGTACGACGGAGCCGCCGCATGAAGGACGTCGCGCTATCGGACAAGTACACCGCCACCGACGGCCGCATCTATCTCAACGGCGTGCAGGCGCTGGTGCGGCTGATGCTGGTGCAGCAGCAGCGCGACGCGGCGCAGGGGCTGCGCACGGCAGGCTTCGTCTCGGGCTACCGCGGCTCGCCGCTGGGCGGGCTCGACGAAGCGTTGTGGGCCGCCGAAGAGCACCTGAAGCGGCACGACGTCAAGTTCCTGCCGGGCCTCAACGAGGAACTCGCGGCCACGGCGGTGTGGGGCACGCAGCAGGTGCACCTCACGGGCGGCAGCGACTACGACGGCGTGTTCGCGCTCTGGTACGGCAAGGCGCCCGGCGTCGACCGCTGCGGCGACGTCTTCAAGCACATGGCGCACGCGGGCACGTCGCGCCACGGCGGCATCCTGCTGGTGGCCGGCGACGACCACGGCGCGTACTCGTCGACGCTGCCGAACCAGAGCGACCACCTGTTCGCGGCCTCGATGATCCCGATGCTGTACCCGCAAGGCGTCGAGGACTACCCGGAGCTGGGCCTGCACGGCTTCGCGATGTCGCGCTTCGCCGGGCTGCCGGTCGGCTTCAAGGCGCTGGCCGACACGGTCGAATCCTCGGCCTCGATCGACGTCGGCGACGCCATGCGGCCCTTCGCGCTGCCCCAGGACTTCGTGCCGCCGGACGCCGGCATGCATGCGCGCCTGTCCACCGACACGCTCGGCATCCAGGCGCGCAAGCAGGAAGCGCTGATGCAGGACTACAAGATCTATGCCGCCATCGCCTATGCCCGCGCCAACCGCCTCAACCACGTGACGCGCGATGCGCCCAACGCGCGGCTGGGCATCGTGGCCTCGGGCAAGTCGTACCGCGACGTCCTCGAAGCGCTGGAGGAACTGGGGCTCGACGAACAGCGCGGCGCCGAGCTGGGCCTGCGCCTGTTCAAGGTCGCGATGCCGTGGCCGCTGGAACCCGACTCGATCCGCGAGTTCGCCGACGGCCTCGAGGAGATCCCGGTCGTCGAGGAGAAGCGCCAGATCGTCGAGTACCAGCTCAAGGAGCACCTCTACAACTGGCGCGAGGACGTGCGGCCGCGCGTCATCGGCAAGTTCGACGAGCTCGGCGAATGGGTGCATCCGCGGGGTCGCTGGCTGCTGCCGGCCACCGCCGACCTGTCGGTGGCGCAGATCGCGCGCGTGATCGCGCAGCGGATCGGGCGCTTCCACCAGAGCGACGCGATCCGCGAGCGGCTCGCGCTGCTCGATGCCAAGGACGAGATCCTGGAGAAGGCGGTGGCCACGCCGACGCGGCCGGCGTGGTACTGCTCCGGCTGCCCCCACAACACCTCGACGCGCGTGCCCGAAGGCAGCCTCGCGCTGGCCGGCATCGGCTGCCACGTGATGGCGACGGCGATCTTCCCCGAGCACAACAAGACCACCACGCAGATGGGCGGCGAAGGCGCGCCCCGGCTCGGGCAGGCGTGGTTCTCCGTGCGGCCGCACGTGTTCGCCAACCTCGGCGACGGCACCTACTACCACTCGGGTTCGCTGGCGGTGCGCGCCGCCGTCGCGGCCGGCGTCAACATCACCTACAAGATCCTCTACAACGACGCGGTGGCGATGACAGGCGGCCAGCCGGTCGACGGCCCGCTGACGGTGCCGCGCATCGCGCACCAGCTCGCCGCCGAAGGCGTGCGCCGCATCGCGCTGGTGGCCGAGGACCCGTCGCGCTGGAACGACCGTTCGCAGCTGCCCGCCGACAGCGCCAACCTGCGCTTCACCGTCAGCCACCGCGACGAGATGGAAACGGTGCAGCGCGAACTGCGCGCGTTCGAAGGCGTCTCCGTGCTGATCTACGACCAGGTCTGTGCTGCCGAGAAGCGCCGCCGCCGCAAGAAGGGCGAGTTCCCGCCCGCCGCCAGCCGCGTCGTGATCAACGAACTGGTGTGCGAAGGCTGCGGCGACTGCGGCGTGGCGTCCAACTGCACGTCGCTGCAGCCGTTGAACACGCCTTTCGGGCTCAAGCGCACGGTCGACCAGTCGTCGTGCAATGCCGACCTGTCGTGCCTGAAAGGTTTCTGCCCGAGCTTCGTCACCGTCGAAGGCGTGACGCCGCGCAAGGCCAAGGCCGCGGCGCCCGCGGCCGCCAGCGCCGGCCTGCCCGCGTTGCTGGAACCCGCGCACGACCTCGGCCAGCGCATGCACAACATCCTCATCACCGGCATCGGCGGCACCGGCGTCATCACGCTCGGCGCGCTGATCGGGATGGCGGCGCACCTCGAAGGCAAGGGCGTGTCGGTGCTGGACATGACGGGCATGTCGCAGAAGAACGGCTCCGTCACGTCGCACGTGCGCCTCGCGGCCGATCCTTCCATGCTGCTGGCGCAGCGCATTCCGACCGGCGAGGCCGACCTCGTCCTCGGCTGCGACATGCTGACCGCGGCGGCCGCCGACGCCATCGCCCGCATGCGGCCCGGCCGCACGCGCGCCATCGTCAACACGCACGAACAGCCGACCGGCCACTTCGCGCAGCAGCGCGACTGGGAGTACCCGGCCGATGCCCTGCGCGGCCTCATCGCCGAAGCGACCGGCGACGGCGCGGTCTTCATCGACGGCACCCGGCTCGCCACCGCGCTGCTGGGCGACGCCATCGCCACCAACCTGTTCATGCTCGGCTTCGCGTTCCAGCAGGGCCAAAGCCGCTGTCCTCCGCCGCGCTGCTGCAGGCCATCGCCATCAACGGCGTGGCGGTCAAGGCGAACCAGCAGGCATTCGAATGGGGCCGCCGCGCCGCGGTCGACCCGGCGCCGTGCAACGGATCGCATCGCCCGGCCAGCCGGTGGTGCTGCAGCGGCAGGAGAGCGTGTCGGCGCTGGTCGCGCAGCGCGCGGAATTTCTCGCCGCCTACCAGGGACCAGCGCTATGCGGACGGCTACAGCGGCTTCGTCGAGCGCGTGCGCGCCATCGAAGCCAGCACGGTCGGCGGCGAGCGCCTGTCGCGTGCGGTGGCGGTCAACCTGTTCCGCCTGATGGCGTACAAGGACGAATACGAAGTCGCGCGCCTGTTCACCGAAGGCAGCTTCGACCGCCGGCTCGCCGAGCAGTTCGAAGGGCGCGGCACCGTGCGCTTCCACATGGCCCCGCCGATCCCGGGCAAGCGCGATGCACAAGGCCGCCCGGTGAAGCAGGCTTTCGGCCCGTGGATGAAGCCGCTGCTGCGCGCGCTCGCCGCCTTGCGTGGCCTGCGCGGCACGGCCTTCGACCCGTTCGGCCGCACCGCGGAACGCCGGCAGGAACGCGCGCTCATCGCCCGCTATCGCACCACGATCGAAGGCCTGCTGCCGCGCCTGCACCTGCTGGACCTGTCCACCGCCGTGGCGTTGGCCGTGGTGCCGGAACAGATCCGCGGCTACGGCCACGTGAAGGCGGAAAGCGTCGCCGCCGCGGAAGCCCAGTGGACCCACCGGCCGCGAAGCTGGATGCGCCCGCCTCCGCGCCCGCGAAGGACGCGGCCACGGCCTGATTCAGCCGGCGCGCGCGAGCAGCGCCGGGAAGTCGACCCCGCGCAGGATCTGGTTCTGCTGGCGCAGCACCAGCGACGCGCTGCCGTTGCGGTACGCGAGCCAGCGCGGATCGGCTTCGAGCGCCGCGCGCCGGCGTTCGCGGTCCGCCATGTCGGTGTACTGCCAGAGGTGCACCACCGTGCTCAGTTCGCCGATGTCGGTCGTGCAGTAGGCCAGCGGCGCGCCCAGTGTTCGCTCTGCACCGCCAGCCCGTCGCGGGCATAGCGCGCGAGGAACTCGCCCATCGCGCCGACCTGGATCGTGTAGGTGCGCATGTCGATGATCACGCCAGCACTCCCGCGCGCTTCAGCGGCTCGCACCAGCCCGGAGCCGGCGGCGGCCGTGGTGCGCGGCCCGTACTCGCAGCCGACCCAGCTGTCGTAGCCGAGCGCGGGCAGCGAGGTCATCGCCTCGAGGTAAGTGCCCTGCGACAGGTCGGGCTCGTGGCGGCCGGGCGTGCCCGCCACCTGCACGTGGCCGATCCAGGGCGCCACGGCGCGCGCCTGCTCCAGCAGGTCCAGCCCTTCCATCGCGCAGTGGTACAGGTCGAACTGCAGCCGCAGGTGCGGCGAATCGAACTCCTCCAGCAGCGCGATCACCTGCTCGGGCAGCCAGTAGCAGTAGCCGCCCATGTCGCTGCGGTTCAGCGGTTCGAGCATGAGCACGACGCCGTCGCGTTCCGCCAGCTTCAGCGCGTACGCGATGCTCTTGCGCAGCGTGTCCATGCAGGCGCCGCGGTCGAGCCCCTCCACGTGGCCCGCCATGAAGTGGATGCGGCGGCAGCCGGTGGCCGCCGTCACCGCCAGCGCGCGGTCGAAGCCGGCGCGGAACTCCGCCTGCATGTCCGGCAGCGCCGCCATGCCGCGGAACGCCCGGCCTTCCCCGACGGGTGTGTTGACCAGCACCAGCTCGACGCCGCTCTCGCGCGACTTCTGCCCATACCAGTCGGGCGCCTCGTCGTACGGCATCAGGATCTCGGCGGCGCGGAAGCCGTCGGCGCGGGCGGCGGCAAAGCGCTCGGCCCGGGGCAGTTCGCGGTACAGCCAGCTCAGGTTGGCGGCGAGTTCCATCGTGTCTCCTTCGTTGTCAATGTCCGGCCTGGCGCAGGAATTCCTCGCGGCGTTCCGGCAGCACCACGCTGACGACCGCCGACAGCTCGGCGGGGCCGAGCCCCATCGCGTCGGCGATGCGCAGCACCTGCTGCACGCTGCCGGTCACCGGCATCGGCGCGCCGCTCGCGCGGGCCGCGGCCAGCACGTTGTCGACGTCTTTCAGCATGGTCTGCAGCGCGCCGATCGACTGCGCCTGCGTGCGGATCATGCGCGGGGCGAACACCTGCAGCGGCTTGAGTCGGCCCAGCCGCCGGCCGGGCGGCCGCCAGCTTGTCGACCTCGATGCCGTTGCGCTGCGCGAAGCCGATGGCTTCGGCGATCGCGGCGACGGTGGTCGCCACGATGGTCTGGTTGCACAGCTTGGTCGCCCGGCCGGTGCCCGACGGCCCCATGTGCGTGACGTTGCCGGCGTAGGCGCGGATGGCTTGCGTGGCCTGCTCCGTGGGGTGGCCTCGCCGCCGCACATCACGGCGAGCGTGCCCGCTTCGACACCGCCGATGCCGCCGGACACCGGCGCATCGATCCAGTCGGCGCCGCAGGTCTCGCGCAGCCGTGCCGCCAGCGCACGCGTGGCTTCGGGCGACATGCTCGAATGGTCCACCAGCCACTTCAGCCCGGCGCCGCGGGCGATGCCGTCGTCGCCAAACACCACCGCCTCGGCGGCGGCCTGGTCGAACAGGCACATCAGCACGCCGTCGACGCCGCTGGCCGCCTGCGCCGGCGTGGCCATGATGCGGGCGCCGAGTGCCGCCAGCTGCTCCGCCTTGGCCGGCGAACGGTTCCACACCTGCACTGTGGCCGGCGGCCAGCAGCCGCCGCACCATCGGCGCACCCATCAATCCCAACCCGCAGAAACCCAGCTTCATCGCACGTCCATTCGTTCGCCAGCCCGCGAGCTTAAAGGCTCGTGCGCTCCACCAGCGCCGCGTGGCATCGCCCAGCGGGGAACCGGGCGTGGCGAGCTCCGAGGATGACGTCGAAATGGTTGCGCGCCGGGATCTCGAAGACCTGCGGCGGCGGCGAACCGGCACGCGCCACGGCACGGGCGAAGGCGCGGCTTTGCCGCTTGAATTCCTCCGTCTCGACTTCGCCCCAGCAGACAACGGCCGGCGGGAGGCCTTGCAGCGGCTGCAGCAGCGGGCTGGCATCGGCAGCGGATTCCGGCGTGAGCGCCAGCGGCCCATCGATCGAGGTGCCGATCAAGGGGGCCAGGTCGTACACGCCCGACACCAGCACCGCGGCGGCCGGCAGCCCCGCAGGCAAGTCGGCGTCGCCCTGCCAATCCCGCAGGCACGCCATCGCCGCGAGGTGGGCGCCGGCGGAACTGCCCGCCACCACGATCCGCGCCGGGTCGACGCCCCGCTGCGCCGCCTGCGCGTGCAGCCAGCGCAGCGCCTGGCGGCACTCCAGTGCCATGTTGACGAGGCTCGCGCCCGGCGCGAGCGTGTAGCCGATGGCGGCGAAGGCCCAGCCGGCAGCCAGGCAGTCGGACCCCGCGAATGCGGACTGGTCCTTCGACAGCTCCTGCCAGTAGCCGCCGTGGATGAACACCAGCAAGGGCACCGGGACTTCGCGCGCCCCGGCCGGCACGCACAGGTCGAGCCGCTGGCGGGCGCCGGGGCCGTAGGCAAGGTCGCGTTCGAACGGCAGCCCGGCCAGCGCGGCCTCGCTGCGGTCCGCATAAGCCCGCAGGTAGGGCGCATAGTTGCCGCCGATGCAGGAGCTGGGGGAGTATTCGCGTTCGCGATCCGGCAGGGACAAGGCTGGGAGCATGCGGCGATTCTGCTGGCAAGTGGCGCATTCCTTGGACGAGCCTGACGGTGCGAACGTCGGCATTAGGCAATCCCCCTAAGCTCCCGTGCCATGGCCCCCGAAGCGACCAAACAGCAGACCATCCGCGACTGGAGCGTGGTGGGCGACAACCGCCTGGTCGGCAGCGCCTGGAACCGCCCCTGGCCAGGCCGACGGCAAGACCGTCATGACTTCGCCCGTGCTCCAGGTCCGGCTGATGGGCGAGCACAACACCCCGGTCGCGTTCACCGAATCCGGCAGCGCGTACTGGCTGGCCGACCCGTCGGCCAAGTTCGGCATCGACGCGGCGGAAGCCTTCGTCTGGAAGATGTCGCGCAACGTCGTGCCGGAAGCGCCGACCCAGCCCGACGCGATGCTGCGCACCACGGTCCTGGACCGCTCGCTCGAACTGGCCTGAGGCCCGGCGGGCGCGCCTGGGGCGCGAAACATGCGGCCGGTAGAATCGCGGCCTTCCCCCACAGCCTCTGGATCTACACCATGAACCGCTGGATCACCCCGGCCCTGCTCGGGCTGTCCGTCGCCGCGTCCGCCGCTTTTGCGCAAGGCATGGTCCGCGAAGCCCCGCGCGACGTGAAGCCCGCGATGATGGCCGTGAGCACCACGCCGCCGATCGTCGCGATCGACGGCGTCGAAACCCGCCTCTCGCCCGGCGCCCGCATCCGCGACACCAACAACATGCTCGTGCTCAGCGGCGCGCTGGCCGGCAAGACCGTGCCCACCGTCTACAAGCGCGACAGCATGGGCCTGGTGCACGAGGTCTGGCTGCTGACTCCCGAGGAGTATTCCAAGGTCGGCGGCGCCAAGCTCGGCGACCCCGAGGGCTACAAGCGCTTCTACGAACTGCTCAACCTGGTCTTCGCGGCGCGCGCCGCGATGATGCTGCGGTGAGCGCGCCGGCCACCAAGAAGGTCTTCATCAAGACCTTCGGCTGCCAGATGAACGAGTACGACTCGGACAAGATGGCGGACGTGATGAACGCGGCGCAAGGCTACGAGCCGACGCAGGACGTCGAGCAGGCCGACCTGATCCTGTTCAACACCTGCTCGGTGCGCGAGAAGGCCCGGGAGAAGGTGTTCTCCGACCTCGGGCGGGTCAAGCACCTGAAGGCCAAGGGCGTGCTGATCGGCGTCGGCGGCTGCGTGGCCAGCCAGAAGGCGCGGCCATCATCGAGCGCGCGCCCTACGTCGACGTGGTGTTCGGCCCGCAGACGCTGCACCGCCTGCCCGAGCTGCTGGCGGCACGCAAGCGCGACGCGCGCCCGCAGGTCGACATCAGCTTTCCCGAGATCGAGAAGTTCGACCACCTGCCGCCGGCGCGGGTGGACGGCGCCTCGGCGTTCGTGTCGATCATGGAAGGCTGCTCCAAGTACTGCAGCTACTGCGTGGTGCCCTACACCCGCGGCGAGGAAGTCTCGCGCCCGTTCGACGACGTGCTAACCGAAGTGGCCGTGCTGGCCGACCAGGGCGTCAAGGAAGTGACGCTGCTCGGGCAGAACGTCAACGCGTACCGCGGCAGGATGGGCGACACGGCGGAGATCGCCGACTTCGCGCTGCTCATCGAATACGTCGCCGAGATCCCCGGCATCGAGCGCATCCGCTACACCACCAGCCACCCGAACGAGTTCACGCAGCGCCTGATCGACGTGTACGCCAAGGTGCCGAAGCTGGTGAACCACCTGCACCTGCCGGTGCAGCATGGCAGCGACCGCATCCTGATGGCGATGAAGCGCGGCTACACGGCGATGGAATACAAGAGCACCATCCGCAAGCTGCGCGCCGTGCGGCCCGGCCTGTCGATGTCGAGCGACTTCATCGTCGGCTTCCCGGGCGAGACCGACGACGACTTCGCCAGGATGATGAAGCTGGTGGACGACGTGGGCTTCGACGCCTGCTTCTCCTTCATCTTCAGCCCGCGCCCCGGCACGCCGGCGGCGGCGCTGCATGACGACACGCCGCACCAGGTCAAGCTGAAGCGCCTGCAGCACCTGCAGGCCACGCTGGAAGAGAACGTGCGGCGCATCAGCGCCAGCCGCGTCGGCACCGTCCAGCGCATCCTGGTCGAAGGGCCCTCGCGCAAGGACAAGAACGAGCTGATGGGCCGCACCGAGTGCAACCGCATCGTCAACTTCGCCGGCCCCCAGCGGCTGGTGGGCCAGATGATCGACGTGACGATCACCGAGGCGCTGCCGCACTCGCTGCGCGCGCAGGTGCGGATCGCCGAACCGGCGCTCGCCTGACACATGTCTTTTCGCCAGCTGCTGCTGGTTGCCTTCATGCTGATCGCGGCCCTGCTGGGCGGGACCGCGCTGCGCTCGGTGGTGATCCTCGAGCGGCTGATGGCGCAGAGCAGCCAGGAGGCGGCCCGCGCGCTGGAACTCAATGGCGCCGCGCAGGCGCTGGCCGCGCGCAGTGCGGGCATGGAGCGCGCCGCGCGGCAGTCGCTGGTGCTCAACGATTCGCTGCTGCGCCGCCGCTTCGGTGACGAATCGCGGGCGGCCGAAGCGTCGCTGCAGCAGATGGCCGGCGCCGGCCTGTCCGGCGCCGAACTCGCCGTCTGGCGCAAGCAGGCGCAGGGCATCACCGCGCTGCTGGAAGGTCCGGTCGAAACCTCGCTGGAACGCGAGCGCCTGGTGGCCGCCGAGTTCCGCGAGCTCGATGGCGTCAACGGGCGCATCACGGCGCAGGTGCAGGGCCTGATCGAAGGCCGCGACCGGGCGCTGCGCGGCCAGCTCGACAAGGCGCGCGCCCGGCTGATGCAGCAGGTGGTGGCGGCGATCGCGCTGGCGGTGGCGCTCGCTGTCGGCTTCGGCATCTGGCTGGCGCGTCCGTTCAAGCGGCTCGAACGCGCGATCGTGCAGCTCGGTGAAAACCGGCTGGCCGACCCGATCAACATTCCCGGCCCCTCGGACGTGCGCGGCGTCAGCCAGCAGCTCGAATGGCTGCGGCTGCGCCTGACCGAACTCGATGCCGACAAGGCGCGCTTCCTGCGCCACGTGTCGCACGAACTCAAGACGCCGCTGGCGGCGCTGCGCGAAGGCGTCGCGCTGCTGCAGGACGGCGTGGCCGGCGCGCTCACGCCCAACCAGGAGGAAGTGGCGCGCATCCTGCACCACAACGCGCTGGCGCTGCAGGCGCAGATCGAGGCGCTGCTGCATGCTTCAACGCGGCGGCCTTCGAGGCGCGCCAGCTGCGCCGCCGCAAGACCGACCTGCTGGCCCTGCTGCACGAGCAGGTCGAGGCGCAACGGCTGCAGTGGCGCGCGCGCGAGCTGCAGGTGCAGGTGGAAGGCAGCCCGCAGCAGTCGCAGGTCGACCCCGAGAAGCTGGGCACCGCCATCGGCAACCTGCTCTCCAATGCGATCCGTTTTTCGCCGGCCGGCGGCACGCTGCGGTTGGTGCTCGCCGCGAGCGACGCGGGCGTCACCATCGACTTCATCGACCAGGGGCCCGGTGTGGCCGGGGCCGATGCCGACCGCGTGTTCGAGCCGTTCTACCGCGGCGAGCGCCAGCCCGAAGGCGCCGTGCGCGGCACCGGCATCGGCCTGTCGATCGTGCAGGAGTACGTTGCGGCCCATGGCGGCCGGGTGCGCCTCGTGTCCGACACCGAAGGCGGTCATTTCAGGATAGAACTCCCCCATGCAAGCTGACCGCACCCACGCCGGTGGGTTCCCCCGGCGCTGGCCCTCGTGCTGGCGCTGGCCGGCTGCGCGGCGCCCGCGCAACCGCCTGCGCCGCCGCCCACGCCGATGCTGGCGCCGGCCGCGCCGCCGGCTTCGCCTATGCCCGCGCCGCCCGCCGAGGCCATCGCTCCGGCGCCGGCACCCGCTCCCCGGCCCGTGGCCCAGCCCACCGATGCCGTGCTGGCCTATGCCGACCGCGTCCGCGTCCTGCCCGCGCCGGAACTCGCGCAGGAGGTGCAGCGCCCGGGCGAAAGCGCCTATGCGCCGGTGCGGGCGATGCAGCTCGCGGTGGCGCTGGCCCAGACCCGCAGCAGCGCCAACGCGACCCGCGCCCGGCGCTGCTGCAGCGGGTGCAGCAGGACCCCGAAGCGCAAGGGCTGCATGCGCTCGCAAGGCTGCTCGGCGCGCAGCTCGCCGACCAGCGCCGTCTCGAAGAACAGGCCGAACGGCAGGCGCAGCTGGCGCGCGAGAACCAGCGCCGCATCGAACAGCTCAATGAGAGGCTGGAGGCCGTGCGCGCCATCGAGCGCAGCCTGCCGACCCGGCCCCGCCGCGAGCCCCCGGTGGCGATCCCGCCTTCGCCGACGCAGTCGTCCGGCGCACGCGGCGCGCCCCCGCGCGGCGGCACGCCCTGACCGCCATGCCCGATACCGCCGCTCCGCCTGCCTCGCGCCTGCTCGTCGTGGACGACGACGCCGACATGCTGCGCCTGCTTTCGATGCGGCTGCAGTCGGCCGGCTACCGCGTGAGCACGGCGGCGTCGGCCGAAGCGGCGCTGGCGCAGCTCGAAGTCGAGCGGCCGCAACTGGTGATCAGCGACGTGCGGCTGCCGGGCAAGGACGGACTCGCGCTGTTCGACGAAGTGCGGCGCCGCCACCCCGCGCTGCCCGTGATCCTGCTGACGGCGCACGGGACGATCCCCGATGCCGTGGAGGCGACCGCGCGCGGCGTCTTCACCTATCTCACCAAGCCCTACGACGGCAAGGAGCTGCTGGACAAGATCGCGCAGGCGCTAGCGCTCGGCGCGCCCGCTGCGACGGCCACGCATGCCGACGAAGGCTGGCGCGCCGAGATCATCAGCCGCTCCAGCCGCATGGCCGACCTGCTGGCCGAAGCGCGCATGGTGGCGCGCTCGGACGCCAGCGTGCTGCTGCGCGGCGACAGCGGCACCGGCAAGGAACTGCTGGCGCGCGCCATCCACCGCGCGAGCACGCGCGCGGCCAAGCCCTTCATCGCGGTGAACTGCGGCGCCATCCCCGAGGCGCTGCTGGAGTCCGAGCTGTTCGGCCACGTCAAGGGCGCCTTCACCGATGCGGTGGCCAACCACAAGGGCCTGTTCCCGGCGGCCGACGGCGGCACGCTGCTGCTGGACGAAATCGGCGACATGCCGCCGGCATTGCAGGTCAAGCTGCTGCGCGTGCTGCAGGAGCGCGCGGTGCGGCCCGTGGGATCGAGCCAGTCGCACGCCGTCGACGTGCGGATCATCTCGGCGACCCACCGCGACCTCGACGCCGCGATGGCCGCCGGCCAGTTCCGCGAAGACCTCTACTACCGCCTGAACGTGGTCACGCTCACGCTCCCCACGCTGGCGGAACGGCGTGAAGACATCCCGCTGCTGGCCAACCATTTCCTGCACCGTCTCGCCAGCAAGTACGGCCGGCGCCTCTCCGGCTTCGCGCCGGAAGCCCTCAAGGCCCTGATCTCCGCCCCTTGGCCCGGCAACGTGCGCCAGCTGTACAACGTGGTCGAGCAGGTGTGCGCGCTGGCCACCACGCCGCTGGTGCCGCTGGCGCTGGTGCAGCGCGCGCTGCGGGTGCCGTCGGTGCAGGTGCTCACCTATGCCGATGCCAAGCAGCGGTTCGAGCGCGACTACCTCGTCGGGCTTTTGAAGTTGACCGACGGCAACGTGGCGGACGCCGCGCGCCTGGCGGACCGCAACCGGACCGAGTTCTACCGCCTGCTCCAGAAGCATGAGCTGACCCCGGGGCACTTCCAGTCGCAAACGGCCGATCGTGACCTGTCGCCGCCCGGCGACACGGCCAAGTAGTTGATTTCATTGGATGTGCGCTCGGCCGTGAAGGCGGCTTGTCGCTGATCGGCGACAAAAACGGCGGTTCGCTGGCCTTGGGCCGTCGGAAAGTCGGCAGACGGCTGAGCTTTCGCGCGCAAGTGCCTGATCTTGAAGGAGATTTCAGACCTGGCACAGGGTTTGCCCTAGTCAGGGGGTGAACGCGTATTTCCGGTACTTCCTGACCCCGGCCCCGTGCTCCTCGGCGGCGGCTTTCCAGCCCGTCTCGCCCAGGCGCAGCCCGCGCCGGCCTTCGGCTTCGACGCGGTCGCGCGCATCGCGCAGGAACGCGCGCAGGGCCCGTACGTGCCCGCTGCCGCCACGTTGCCCGCCGAACTGCAAGGCCTGGACTACGACGGCTACCGCGACATCCGATTCCGGCCGGCGCGCGCGCTGTGGCGCGACGCGCAATTGCCCTTCGAGGCGATGTTCTTCCACCGCGGCCTGTACCAGCGCGAGCCGGTGCGCATCCACGAGATCACGCCCGAAGGCGCGCGGCCCCTGCCCTACGACAGCGCCGACTACGACTTCGGCCGCAACGCCGTGCAGCCCGCCGCCCGGGGCGACCTGGGCACGCCGGCCTGCGCGTGCACTATCCGCTGAACAACCCGCAGTACAAGGACGAACTGGTCGTCTTCCTCGGCGCCAGCTACTTCCGCGCGCTCGGCGCCGGCCAGCAGTACGGCCTGTCGGCCCGCGGTCTGGCGATCGACACGGTCGGCGGCAGCGGCGAGGAGTTTCCGCGCTTCACCGAGTTCTGGCTGGAGCGCCCGGCGGCCGACGCGAAGCAGGTCACGCTCTACGCGCTGCTCGAATCGCCGCGCGCCGCCGGCGCCTACCGCTTCGACGTGGTTCCCGGCGAGCGCACCGTGACCCGCGTGCAGGCGCGCGTGTTCCTGCGCCACACCGACCGGCCGGTCGCGACGCTGGGCATCGCGCCGCTGACCAGCATGTTCTTCTTCGGCGAGAACCAGCCGCGGGCCGGCGACTTCCGCCCCGAAGTCCACGACTCCGACGGCCTGCTGATCGCGGGTGACGCCGGCGAGTGGCTGTGGCGCCCGCTGCAGAACCCGGCGCGCATCACCACCAATTCCTTCGCGGTGCAGCAGCTGCGCGGCTTCGGCCTGATGCAGCGCGACCGCACGTTCGCCAGCTACGAAGACGTGGAAGCGCGCTACGAGCGCCGGCCGAGCGCCCGGTGCAGCCGATCGGCGCCGGGGGCCCGGGACGTGTCGAGCTGGTGCAGCTGCCCACGCCCGACGAGACGCACGACAACATCGTCGCCTACTGGGTCCCGGCGCAGCTGCCCGCCCCCGGCACGCCGCTGGACTTCGCCTACGAACTCTCCCCGGCAGGGCGACACGCAGCAGCGTCCGCCCGGCAGCTGGGCGGCGCAGACGCGGCGCGGTGTCGGCTACACGAAGCTGCCGGCGAACGAACTGGCCGCACAGGTGCAGTACGTCGTCGACTTCACCGGCCCGGCGCTCGACGCGCTGCCCGCCGGCGCGGCCGTCCGTGCCGTGGCCACGGCGGACGGCAACGGCCGCGTGCTCGAACAACTCGCCTATTTCAATCCCGCCGCCAAGAGCTGGCGCATGACCTTGCGCGTGCAGCGCCTCGACCCGGCGCGGCCGGTCGAACTGCGCGCCTTCCTGCAGCACGACACGCACATCCTGAGCGAAACATGGACCAACATCATCCTTCCCGAATGACTCGCCGCAGCACCCTGCGCGAGGAACGGCACCCGAATTCGGTGACTGCGCCGCCGGTCCACCGCGGCTCGATGCCGGCGCAGCCGTGGCGCGGCTTCTGGAACAGCATCGGCACCGCCCTGCTGTCCACCGCCAACAACCTGCTCCCCGGCGGCACGCCCGCGGCGCGCAAGCCGCGCGCCGCGAAGGAGAGGCCCTGGCAGCATGCGGCCGACCGCCGCCGCCCTGGCCTTCGCGCTGCTCACGCTCCTGAGCACCGGCGTCGCCAGCTGGCTGTTCGCCGAAGCGCAGCCCGACTACGGCAGCGCGTGGCTGGAATGGGGGCAGATCGCGCTGTTCGCGATCCTCTCGACCTGGTGGTCACCGGCTTCGTCACCGCGCTCATGGGCTTCTGGGTGATGCTGTTCGGCGACGCGCATTCGGTCTCGGCCCGCGCCGTGCAGGACCACGCGGTGGACGCTTCGGCGCGCACCGCGATCATCATGCCGATCTGCAACGAAGACGTGGCCACGGTCTTCGCCGGGCTGCGCGCCACCTGCGAATCGGTCGCCGCCACGGGCCACGCGCCGGTGTTCGACGTCTTCATCCTGTCCGACAGCAACAACCCCGAAATCATCGCCGCCGAGCGCGCCGCCTGGGAGGCGCTGCGCGCCACGCTGGCCGAGCACCCCGAGCAGCCGCAGATCGAGGTGTACTACCGCCTGCGCGCGCGCCGCACGCACCGCAAGGCCGGCAACGTGGCCGACTTCTGCCGCCGCTGGGGCAAGGACTATCGCTACATGATCGTGCTGGACGCCGACAGCGTCATGAGCGGCGACTGCATCGTTTCGCTGGTCAAGCTGATGGAAGCGCACCCCCAGCCGGCATCATCCAGACCGCCAGCCAGGCCGTCGGCCACGCCACGCTGCATGCGCGCGCGCAGCAGTTCGGCTCGCGCGTGACCGGCCGCCTGTTCACGCTGGGCATGCAGTTCTGGCAGCTCGGCGAGTCGCACTACTGGGGCCACAACGCCATCATCCGCGTGGCGCCGTTCATGCAGCACTGCGCGCTCGCCCCGATCGAGGGCGAAGGCGGGCTGGCCGGCCCGATCATGTCGCACGACTTCGTCGAAGCCGCGCTGATGCGCCGCGCCGGCTACCACGTGTGGCTGGTGTCCGACCCGGCCGGCAGCTACGAGCAGCAGCCGCCCGACCTGCTGTCGGAACTGCAGCGCGACCGCCGCTGGTGCCGGGGCAACCTGCAGAACTCGCGCCTGATCGCCGAACCCGGCATCCACCGCGTGCACCGCGCCATGTTCGCCATCGGCGCGATGTCGTACCTGTCGGCGCCGCTGTGGCTGGCGTTCCTGACCTTCGGCACGACGCTGTGGATGACGGGCGCGCAGATCGCTCCCGACTGGCACGCCCTGCCCACCGAGCTGCGCAGCCTGTGGGCCTGGACGCTGGCCATGCTGTTCATGCCGCGCGTGCTCGGTCTTGCCGCCGTGTTCCTGCGCCGCGGGCAGGCCGGCTTCGGCGGCACCGCCGCCCTGCTGGGCAGCGCGCTGCTGGAAACGGTCGTCGCGCTGGTGCAGTCGCCGGTGCGCATGCTGGCGCATTCCTTCTTCGTGCTGGTCGCGCTGACCGGCCTGAAGCTGGAATGGAAATCGCCCCCGCGCGAAGCCAGCGGCATCACCGGAGCGACGCCGCCGGCCGCCCGCCCCGATGACGGGCGTGATCCTGGTCTACGCCGCGGGCGTCGCCGCGATCGACCTCGGTGCGCTGGTGTGGCTCGCGCCCGTGGCGCTGCCGCTGCTGCTGGCGATCCCGCTGGCCGTGGTCACCAGCCACGTGGCGCTGGGCAGCTGGATGCGCTCGCGCGGCCTGCTGCTGATCCCGGAGGAGTCGCGCTCGCCGGCGGTGCTGCGCCGGGCGTGGCGGCACGCGGCGGCACTGGCGGTGTGATCCGTCGCTCCCGCGAAGGCGGGGACCCAGCGCTCCCACAAGCGGCCCGCGGGCCGCTTTTTCGTTCCCCCTAAACTCCGTCCATGTCTTCCAGTTACCGGGTGCTCGTCATCGGCGGCTACGGTTTTTTCGGCAGCCGGCTGGTGGAACGCCTGGCACGCCGGGGCGGACTGCACGTGCTGGTCGCCGGCCGCTCCCTCGCCCGCGCGGACGCGCTCGCTGCCCGACTGCGCCCGCAAGCCCGAGCCATGCTCGAAGGCGTCGCGCTCGATACCGAAGCGCCTACGCTTGCCGCGCGCTTGGCGCAGATCGCACCCGACATCGTCGTCAACGCCTCGGGCCCGTTCCGGGCTGCGACTACCGCGTTCCCTCCGCCTGCATCGCCGCAGCAGTCCACCATATCGACCGGCCGACGCACGCGCGTACGTCACCGGCATCGGCACGCTGGACGTTGCAGCCGTGGCGGCGGGCGTCTTCGTCACCAGCGGCGCCAGCTCGGTGCCCGCGCTGTCGAGTGCCGCTGCCGACCACCTGGCGCAAGGCATGCAAGCGGTCCGCGGCATCGACATCGGCATCAGCCCGGGCAACCGAACCGAGCGCGGCCTGTCGACCGTCCGCGGCATCCTGAGCTACTGCGGCCAACCCCTGCCCGCCTCCGCGGGAGCGCCGGTGCATGGGTGGTCCGGCACCCGCAGGCATCGCTACGCAGCGCCGGTGCGCTCCCGTTTGCTCTCGCCGTGCGACGTGCCGGACCTCGCCTTGCTGCCGCAGCGCTATGCCGGCGCGCCGCAGGTGCGGTTCGGAGCCGGCCGGAGCTCGCCTTCCTGCATCGGGGCATGAACCTGATGGCGTGGGCGGTGCGGCGCGGATGGGTGCGGGACTGGGCGCCGCACGCCGTGCTCCTGAAGCGAGCCGCCGACCTCTTCAAGACCTGGGGCTCGGACGACGGCGCCATGCACGTCACCGTCGAAGGCATCGACGCGCTCGGCGCGCCCGTCACGCGCTCGTGGGAGCTGCTGGCACGCCGCGGCCACGGGCCTTTCGTGCCGACGCTCGCTGCCGCGCGCCCCCGGTGCGGAAGGCGGCGGCAGGCGCGTTGCCTGCGGGCGCGCGGCCCTGCATCGGATTTCTCTCGCTCGATGATTTCTCGCGTGAAGCCGAAGGGCTGGACATCGTGATGGGGGCCGCGGCATGACGGCTCCATCGCTGTACCGGCAGGCGATGGGGCCCGCGTTCGAAACGCTGCCGGCTTCCCTGCGCAGCTTCCACGCGCTGCAGGGCCGCCACGTGCTGGAGGGTCGCGTCCGGTGGATGCGCCGGCGTCGCTCGCCGCGAGGTGCCCGGCCCGCTGCCTCGGTTCGCCCGTGCGGGCGCAGGAAGGCCCGATCCGCTTCGAGCTGCATGCGCAGCCGGGCCGGGAGGTGTGGACGCGCCACTTCCCGGGCCAGACGATGCGGTCCACGCTGCGGCTCCGCGGCGGGCAGGTCGTCGAACAGCTGGGGGCCGCGCGCCTGTCGTTCACGCTGGTGGCGGTCGCCGATCGGCTGGAGATGCGGCATGCCGGCATGCGTTTCCTCGGCGTGCCCTGCCCCCGCTGGCTGATGCCGCGCATCGTCGCGGAGGAAACGGCGAGCGCCGGGCGCCTGCATTTCCGCGTGCAGGCGGCGGTTCCGCTGATCGGCGTCGTCGCCAGCTATCGCGGCCATCTCGAGGTGGGCGACGCCAGCTGCCTGAACTGAAACAGCTGGGTTGTCCTTCGGTGACCCCGGCCTCCGGGGGCCGGGACACCCTGCATTCCCGCCTCAGCGGGGATGCAGGGGTTCATTCGATCCGCGCGCCCGACGCCTTCACGAGGATGCCGGCCGCGTCGTAGTCCGCCCGCAGCAGCTGCTGGAACTGGTCGACCGACATCGCGCCGCTTTCCACGCCGAGGCGGTTCAACCGCTCCTGCACCGCGGGCTCGGCCATCACCTTGTTGATGGCGGCGTTCAGCTTCTCGGCTTCGGCCTTGGGCATCGTCGACGGCGCCAGCACGCCGATCCGGGAATCGAACTTGTAGCCGGGCACGCCTGCTTCCGCCACCGTCGGCAGGTCGGGCATGAACTTGGAACGCTTCTCGCCGGTGTACGCGAGGATCTTGATGCGCGGGTCGGCCTTGTAGCCGGTGATGCCGATCAGCGACGACGTCACGCCCTGCACGCGGCCGGCCAGCACCTCGTTGACGGCGTCGCCGGTCGACTTCATCGGCACGTGCTGCATCTCCACGCCGGCCTTGGCCGGAAGTAAGCCATGCCCATGTGCGTGGCGCTGCCGTTGCCGGCGGACGCGTAGTTGCTCTGCCCCGGCTTCGACTTCAGCAGCTTCACGTACTCGGCGAGGTTGTTCACGCCGAGGTTGCCGGGCGCGGCGATCGCGTAGCCCGAGTTGCCGATGTAGGCGACGCCGGTGAAGTCCTTGACCGGGTCGTAGGCCAGCTTGCTGTACAGGTGGCCGGCGAGCGTGTGGCTGGCCGCGGCCAGCACCAGCGTGTTGTTGTCGCTGGCCTTGGCCACCAGCCCGGTGCCCACGGTGCCGCCGGCGCCGGGCCGGTTCTCGACCACCACCGTCGCGCCGAGCGCCTGGCCCAGTTCCGCGTTGAAGGTGCGGGCGATGGTGTCCTGCACCGCGCCGGGGCCGAACGGCACCACCATGCGGATCACGCGCTGCGCCATCGCGGGCGCGGCGAAGCCGGCGGCGAGCGCCGCGGCCGGGCCAGGTTGCGGAAACGGAAGACGGACATTGCGGGGTTCCTCAGGGTTGGGCGAGCCATTGCTGGGCCAGCCGCACGAAGTAGCTGGCGCCGATGGGGATGATCTCGTCGTTGAAGTCGAACGAGGTGTTGTGGATGATGCAAGGTCCGGGCCCGTGGTCCGGCATGCGGTGGCCGCCGTCGCCGTTGCCGATGAAGGCGTAGCAGCCGGGCCGCGCGCGCAGCATGTGGGCGAAGTCTTCCGCGCCCATCACGGCCGCGTAGTTCTCGTCGACGCGGTCGGCGCCCACGACGTCGCGCATCACGTTGGCCGCGAAGCGCGCCTCGGCTTCGTGGTTCACCACCGGCGGCGACGCGCGGCGGAAGGCGATCTCGGCGCTGCAGCCGTGCGCCTGCGCCACGCCGTCGGCGATGCGGCGCAGGCCTTCCTCGATCTTGTCGGTCGCTTCGACCGAGAAGGTGCGCACCGTGCCGCCGACCCACGCTTCGTCGGGGATCACGTTCGGCGCGCCGGAACCCGGATCTGCGTGACGGCCAGCAGCGCCCGCTCGGTCGACGGGATCACCCGCGGCACCAGCGTCTGCAGTTGCTGGCCGAGGTCGATCACGGCGCCGACCGGGTCGATGCCGGTGTGCGGCATCGACGCATGCGTGCCGCGCCCGTGCATCGTCACGCGCCGGTGTTGCTCGACGCCATCAGCGCCGCGTGGTTCAGCGCGAAGCCGCCGACGGTCGGGATCGCGAAGTTGTGCAGCGCGAACACCGCCTCGCAGGGGAAGCGCTCGAACAGGCCGTCCTCGATCATCTTCAGCGCGCCGGCCTTGCCCATCTCCTCGGCGGGCTGGAAGATGAAGTTGACGGTGCCGTCGAAGTCGCGCGCCTGCGCCAGTGCCACGCGGCGGCCAGCAGCATGGTGGTGTGGCCGTCATGGCCGCAGGCGTGCATGCGGCCGTCGTGCGTGGAGCGGTGCGGGAAGCGGTTCTCTTCCTGCAGCGGCAGCGCGTCGAGGTCGGCGCGCAGGCCGATGGTGCGCTGGCCGTTGCCGCAGCGCAGCACGCCGACGACACCGGTGCCGGCCACGCCGGTGTGCACTTCGATGCCCCATTCACGGAGCAGGTCGGCCACGATCTTCGAGGTGCGGTGCTCCTCGAACCCGAGCTCGGGATGGGCGTGGATGTCGCGGCGCAGGGCCACGAAGCGGGAGATGTCGGCGAAGCTGTCTACGAGTTGCATGGGGGCCCCGGCAAGAAATGCCGGGGCAGTATAGCCAGCGGGTGGCTCAGCGCAGCGTGGCCCGCGCGGCCACGCCGGTGCCCGGGAAGTCCGTGAACACGCCGTCGACGCCGAGCCGCATGTAGTAGGCCATCTCCGCTTCCGGGTCCTTGAAGCCGTAGCCGCTGGCGTCGTTGCGGAAGGTCCGTGTGGACCAGCAGGCCGCGGTCGTGGGCGCGCTCGATCACCCCGGTGCTGCCTTCCACACGGCGGTCGTTGATCGTCAACGTGCTGTCGCCGGTGCGCTCCACGCCATCTTCCACTGTCTTGACCGGTAGGGCTTCCACGGGCCGACCGCGTCGGCATAGGTCTTGACGAAGTCCAGCCCCTGCGCCGTCAGCAGGTCGGCGAACGTGCGCGGATCGTTCTTCACGACGAAGTCGTACGGCTGGCGGTACGGCGCGACCAGCGACATGCTGCCGTCCGTGTTCACGTCGTTGGCATCGACCAGCTGCACCAGGCGGATGTTGGTGCGGCCGTTCAGGTACCGCAGGTTGGAGACCTCGAACGACTGGATGAACACCGGGGCGTCCGAACTGTTGCCGTACGCGGCGTGCAGCGTAGCCACCAGCTTGTCCTCGATGGTGTTGGCGCCGAAGCCGGCTTCCACCGCGTGGAAGGTCGAATGCTTGATCTCGGGATAGATGCCGACCTTGCGCGAAGCGCGCTTCGTCAGCGCGATCACTTCGTCCGGGGGTCGGAATGGCGTACTTGCCGTTGAACTCCTGCGAGCGGCCGGCGTTGGACTGCACGGCGCGCAGCGTCTTGATCTCCGCCAGCGTGAAGTCGCCGGCGAAGTAGGCGGTGGTCGCCACGCCGTCGACGTTGCGCGTGCTTCGCCGGTCGGCGCCGAACTTGGCCGCGACGTCGGTCGTGCCGTCGAGCATCGGCTCGTGGCGTGCGACCAGGACGCCGTCCTTGGTGAGCACCGGTCGGGCTCGATGAAATCGGCGCCCCGCTCGATGGCACGCTGGTAGGACTCGATGGTGTACTCGGGCAATTCGCCCGACGCGCCCCGGTGACCGATGACCAGCGGCGCCTGGCCGGTCAGGGTCTTGTATTGGTATGCATCGTCACTGTCACTGCCGCCGCAACCGGCGAGCACCGCCACGGCCACCGCGGCCACCGCGGCCACCGTCCACCATCTGTTCACGCGCATGTTGTCCCTTTACCGGGTCCATCCCGGCCGAGGGACTGTCGGGGCAGAGCATGACGGCTTCGTGACGCATGCGCCAGATCAGCCGAGCCAACCCTTGATCCGCGCACCCAGCACCTCGCGGCTGATGCCGTACTTGTCATGCAGCGTTGGCAGGGCGCCGGCGTCCAGAACGCATCCGGAAGTCCGGCAAGCTCGAACTGCGCGGGCTGCACCCGATGGCGCAACAGCACGCTGGCTACTGCCTCTCCGAGACCGCCAACCATCGAGTGGTTCTCCGCGACCACCATCAAGCGGTGCTTGTAGCGCACGGCAGCCACGATGGAAGCTTCGTCGAGCGGCTTGATCGTCGGGCAATGGAGGACGGCGACGCCGATGCCGTCGGCTGCCAGGTCCTTGGCCGCTTCGAGCGCGCGCATGGTCAGGATGCCGCTCGAAATCACCAGCACATCGTTGCCTTCGCACAGGATCTTGGCTTTGCCGAGTTCGAAACGATAGCCTTCGATTTCGTCCAGCACCAGCGGCACCGGGCCGCGCAGGATCCGCATGTAGACTGGACCCTTGTGCGCCGCGATCTGCGGCACCGCCTGCTCCAGGTCCAGCGCGTCACACGGATCCACGACCGTCAGTCCAGAATGGCGCGCATCATCGCGAGGTCGTCCGTGGCCTGGTGGCTGGGCCCGTAGCCCGTGGTCAGGCCGGGCAGCGCGCAGCAGATCTTGACGTTCAGGTTCTCCTCGGCGATCACCTGGTGGATGAAGTCGTAGGCGCGGCGCGTGCCGAACACGGCATACGTGCTCGCGAAAGGAATAAAGCCTTCCTTGGCCAGCCCGCCGGCAGCGCCCATCAGCAACTGCTCCGCCATGCCCATCTGGAAGAACCGCTCGGGGTAGGCTTGCGCGAACAGGTGCAAGTCGGTGTACTTCGCCAGGTCCGCGGACAGGCCGACCACCTCGGGGCGCGATGCTGCGTACTCCACCGGGGCTTTGCCGAAGGGCGCCGCCTTGACGCGCTGGCCCTCGGAAGCGATGGAGGCGATCATGGCCGACGTGGTCAGCCGCGGCTTGTTCAGTGTGCTGGCGGTGCTCATGCGGGGGCTCCCCGGGCCTGGTCGAGGATGTCCAACGCGTGCTGCCACTCGGGCGCGTCGACGCGGATGAAGTGGTTCTTCTCGCGTTCTTCGAGGAAGGGCACGCCCTTGCCCATGAGCGTGTCGCACAGGATCACGCGAGGCCTCGGTTCCGCCAGCGCGCGCGCCGCATCGAACGCGCTCACCACCGCAGGCAGGTCGTTGCCGTCGATGCGCTGCACATGCCAGCCGAAGGCCGCCCACTTGTCCGCCAGCGGCTCGAAGCCGAGCACCTTGCCGGAGGGCCCGTCGGCCTGCTGGTTGTTGATGTCGACCAGGCAGATGATGTTGTCCAGGCGGTGGTGGGCCGCGCCCATCGCCGCTTCCCGTGTCGAGCCTTCATCGAGTTCGCCGTCGGACATCGAGTTGTAGACGAAGGCGGGGTTGTTCTTCTGCTTGAGGCCGAGCGCCATGCCGACGCCGATCACCGTGCCCCGGCCGAGCGAGCCGCCGGAGATTTCCATTCCCGGCGTGTACGTCGCCATGCCGGACATCGGCAGCCGGCTGTCGTCGCTGCCGTAGGTGTCCAGCTCGCCCTCCTCGATGACTCCGGCTTCGATCAGTGCTGCGTAGTGGGCGATGGCGTAATGGCCATGGGACAACAGGAAGCGGTCGCGGCCTTCCCACCCAGGCTCCGCCGGCCGCAGCTTCATCGCGTGGCAGTAGGCGGTGGCGAGCACGTCGGCCCAGCCGAGGGCCCGCCGATGTAGCCCCGGCCCTGCACTTCACCCATGCGGACGGCGTAGCGCCGGATGCGCCATGCCGCGGCGGAGAGCGCGTCCAGTTTCTCGTTGGAGGTTTCCATACAGCTTTCCCCGGTTTACGGAGGAAGATCAGCGCAGGATGCTGGCGGGCACGTACGAGACGAGCGCCAGCACCGCAAAGGCGACGACGTAGAAGGGGCCGAGTTCGCGCACGGTCTGCCCCACCTTGACCTTGGCCAGCGCGCTGGTGATGAAGAGCGTGGTGCCCACCGGCGGCGTGTACAGGCCGATCGCGAGGTTGACGACCATCATGATCCCCAGCTGCGTCATGTCCATGCCGATGGCATTGGCCGGGGGCACGAACACCGGCGTCAGCAGCAGGATGGCCGCCGGCAGGTCGATGAACATGCCGAGGAACAACATCAGGACGTTCATCAGCAGGATCACCAGCCACTTGGCGTGCACGTTGGCCTGGACCCAGTGCGCGACGCCTTGCGGCATCTGGTCGAACGTCAGCAGCCAGCCGATCGCTGCCGAGGCCATGATGACCAGCAGCACCACGCCCGTCGCCAGGCCCGCCTGGACGATCGCCTCGTTCAGGCGCTTCCAGCCGAGGTCGTGGTAGATCAGTGTCGAGACCAGGCCGGCATACAGCGTCGAGAGCACGGCGACTTCGGTCGGCGTGGCGATGCCGAAGCGCAGGAAGATCAGGATGAGCACCGGCAGGAGGACCGCCGGCGATGCGTACGCGAAGTGGCGCCGGAACGCCTTGCCGTCGAAGCGGGATGTATCGCGCGGAAAGTTGCGGCTCTTGCCGACCCACCAGCACGCTGCCATGAAGCCGCCGCACATCAGCAGTCCGGGCAGCACACCGGCCACGAACAGCGAGGCGATGGAGGCGTTGGCGCTCAGTGCAAACAGGATCATCGGGATCGACGGTGGAATCAGGATGTCGATCGTGGCGGCGGACGCCAGCGTCGCCGCGGAGAATGCCGCCGGGTAGCCCGGCGCTTGTGCCGGAATCATCAGCGAACCGATCGCCGACGCATCCGCGACGGCTGAACCCGACACGCCACCGAAAAGCGTGGACGAGAGGACGCCCACCTGCGCCGGCCCGCCATGGAAACGGCCGATGAGAGCCGACAGGACACCGACCAGGGCTTCGCCGAGCTTGCCGCCCATCATGAGCGTGCCGGTCAGCATGAAGAAGGGGATCGCGATCAGCGGAAAGCTCTGGACTTGCGCGACCATCTGCTGCACCAGCAGGTCGAGCGGGATCCGTTCGGAGCTGGCGGCGGCTGCCATGGCCGCGACCAGCAGCGCGTGCGCGATGGGCATGGCCATGACGGCGCCGCCCAGAAGACGAGGAGGATGAGTGCGCTCATGAAGGTCTCGGTCTGCGGATCACCAATGGACGGCGCCGACGGGCGCTTCGGACGCCGCGGAGTCCGTCGCTGCGTGACGCCAGGTGCGCCAGGCCGACAGGCACGCCACGATCGCCAACAGCACCATCCCGCCCATCACGCAGGCGTAGGTGATGGAGCCGGGCAACTGCAGGATGGGCGACTTCTCGTCGCGCACCACTTCCAGCATCCGTCCGGTCGCCACCGACAGGGTGGCGTACAGCCCCGCGACCAGCATCCAACTCACAGTGCCGACCACGCGCCGGGCGTTCGCGGGGATCGCGTCCATGAGGAAGGTCGTGGTGATGTGCGCGCCTTGCAGCGCGCCGAGCACGACGCCGGCCATCACCAGCCACGGGAACAGCAGCTCCGGGACTTCGCTGGCCCATTGCAGGCTGGCGCCGGTGGCATAACGCAGGATCGTGTTGGCCACCGGGATCAGGAAGATGACGGTGAACGACAGCCACAGCACGCCGCGGCAGGCCAGGGCGATGCCGCGCTCGATCACGCTCGGTTCTTGGGTTTGCATGGGCAGAGCCTGTTGGCATGGCCGACGCGCAGGCGCGCCAGCCAGCGGGACATCACTTCGCGCGTGCAGCGCTGATGACCTTCTTCACGTAGGGACCGATCGGGCCGGCCATCCATTTGTCGTCCACTTCGGAGGTCGCCTTCTCGAAGGCGGCCTTGTCCGGGGTGGTGACCTGCACGCCCTTGGCCTTGAGCTCCGCCAGCAGCTTGTCATCGGCCTCCTGTGACAGCTTGCGCTGCAGCGCGGTGGCCTCGGCCGCCGCCTCCTGCACGGCCTTCTTGTCGGCGTCGGACAACTTGTCCCAGTGCGCTTGCTCATGAGAAGCGGGGTCATCTGGAACTGGTGGTTGGTCAGGGCGAGGTGCTTCTGCACCTCGTAGAGCTTGCTGGCGTGGATGTTGACGAGCGGATTCTCCCGGCCGTCCACCACGCCTTGCTGGAGGGCCACATAGAGTTCCGCGAAGCGGATCTGCTGCGACTCGGCCCCGAGCGACTTGACGATATCGACCAGCGTCGCATCTGGCGGGACGCGGATCTTCAGCCCCTTCATGTCTTCGACCTTCGTGATCGGCCGCTTGCTGTTGGTCATGTGGCGGATGCCGTTGTCCCAGTGCCGAGCAGCACCATGCCTTTTTCCGCGGAGCGGTCCGCCAGTTCCTTGCCCAGCGTTCCATCCAGCAGCTTGAAAGCCGCAGCGGGGCTCGAGAACATGAAGGGCATGCCGAAAGCGGCGTACTCTGGAACCGCGGCAGAGACGGCGCCTTGCGAGTTGGCGGAGATGTCGAGCGCGCCCGTGCGCAGCGCGGTCACCATGGCGGCGTCGTCACCGAGCTGCGCAGACGGGGCGACCTGCACCTCTACGCGCCCGCCGGTCCCGGCCTTGACGATCTCGGCGAACTTCAGCGAGGCGACATGCCTCGGGTTCTCGACGGCGGAGCCATGCCCCAGCGTGAGCTTGAGGGCTTGTGCCCGGACGGACGGCGAACGGCAGTGCGGCGGCGGCCGCCGGGCAATCAGCGAGCGGGTGAAGGTGTTGCGTTGCATGGTGTCTCCTTTGGTTGTGTCGTTCAATGAATCAGCATTCCGCCGTTGACGTCCAGCGTGATGCCCGTGCAGTACGCCGACAGGTCGCTCGCAAGGAAGACGCAGGCGCCCGCCACGTCGTCGGCTCGCCCCGTGCGCGCCAAAGGGATGGTGTCGGTGATGTCCTTCTTGCGCTCCGGCGTCAGCTTGCCCCGGGTGATGTCGGTCTCGATCAGGCCCGGGGTGATGCAGTTGATGCGGATGCCTTCGATACCGAATTCGCGCGCCATCGCCCGGGCCAGGCCCAGCACGCCCGCCTTGGCCGCCGAGTAGTGCGGGCCTCCGAAGATGCCGCCGCCGCGCTGGGCGGACACGGACGAGATGCAGACGATGGAACCCGACTGCTGCCGGCGCATCGCGGGCAGCACGGCCTGTGACATGTGCAGCGTGCCGCGCAGGCTGACGTCGAGAATCCGATCGTAGTCGGCGCCGCTGATGTCCAGCGTCTTCACCGGCTGCGTGATTCCGGCGTTGTTCACCAGGATGTCGATGCGGCCGTAGGCTTGCAGGGCCTTCGCCGCGGCGGCGTCGCACGCGGCCTTGTCCGTCACGTCGCCCACCACGCCCGGTGGCCTTCGCCGAGTTTCGCCGCCGCAGTTTCGGGTTCGGCGCGCGCCAGTCCATGATGACGACGCGAGCGCCCTGCGCGGCCATCTGCCGCGCGGTGGCGAAGCCCGTGCCGTTGGCTCCGGCGCCCCCGGTGATGAAGGCGATCTTGTCCTTGAGAAGCATCTGTGGTCTCCGTAGCGAGGCCGCGATGATCGTGGGCGGCTTGCATTACGCCAAGCGAAGTCTCTTCAGCCTAAGATGACGATCCGTCATGTGACGTGCGGGTTGTCCCCATGCCCTCCATCCCACCGATTCCCAATCTCCTCGCGTTCGAAGCCGTTGCGCGGCGGCGCAGCTTCGCAGTCGCCGCCGCCGAACTGCACCTGACCGCTTCGGCGATCAGCCATCAGGTGGCCCGGCTCGAGACGCACCTCGGCGTGCGCCTGTTCGAACGCAGTGCGCACGGCGTCCGGCTGAGCGCAGCGGGGGAGCACTACCTGATGCGTGTGGGCGGTGCGCTGTCGGCCATCGCGTCGGCCACCGAGGACATGCGGCAAGGCGTCGGGAACAGCCTCTACGTGCATTCGGCGCCGAGCATTGCCAGCCTCTGGTTGATGCCGAGGCTGCGGGGCTTTGCCCGGGCGTGTCCCGAGATCGCGTTGAACCTGTCGGCCGCGCACACGCCGAGCGACTTCGCGCTTGGCCAGGCGGACGTCGACATTCGCTACGGCGTACCGAACTGGGGCGACCTCGTGGTGGAGCCCCTGTTCGAAGAGCGGATCGTGCCGCTGGCCAGCCCGGCGTTCATCAAGGAGCACCGGCTCAAGACGCCCGCGCAACTGGCCGGCGTTCCCCTGATCCAGAGCAATGTCAGCGTGGTGCAGTGGCCGGACTGGTTCGCGCGCTTCACCAACCTGCGAGCCCCGGACCGGTTTCCGGTCCGCTTCGATCGGGCCCAGATGACGCTCGATGCCGCCACGCAAGGACTGGGCGTCGCGCTGGAAAGCACCACCGTGGGCGGCCTGCACCTTGCCGAAGGAAAGCTGCGGCCGGTGTTCAGCCTCGACAAGGTCATCCTGGTCAAGGCGCACTTTGCCGTGTATCCCGCGCGGCATGCGAAGCGCCCCGCAGTGGAGGCTTTCCTGTCGTGGTTACACGGAGAGGCCGCGAAGGCGGCGCGCGGCCGCAGTGCGTAGGAGCCGTGGACCGATCGGACCGGCCGGGCCCTAGAACGGCATCTTGGGCATCCCCTTGCCCCCGCCCATCCGCTTCATCATCTTCATGAGGCCGCCGCCCTTCATCTTCTTCATCATCGTCTGCATCTGCTCGAACTCGTTGAGCAGGCGGTTGACTTCCTGCACCTGCACGCCGGCGCCGGCGGCGATGCGGCGCTTGCGGGTGGCCTTGATGATGTCGGGCTTGCGGCGCTCCAGCTTGGTCATGCTGGAGATGATTCCTTCCTTGCGGCGGATGTCGCGCTCGGCCTTGTCCATGTCGACCGCGCCGGCCTTGGCCTGCATCTGCGCCGGCATCTTGTCCATCAGCTGCGAGAGGCCGCCCATCTGCTTCATCTGCTGGATCTGCGCCGGGAAGTCGTTGAGGTCGAAGCCCTCGCCGCTCTTGACCTTGGCGGCCAGCTTCTGCGCGGCCTCCATGTCGACGCCGGCCTGCACCTGCTCGACCAGCGCCAGGATGTCGCCCATGCCCGAGGATGCGGCCGGCGTGGCGCTCGGCGTCGAACACCTCGAGCCCGTCGATCTTCTCGCTGACGCCCGCGAACTTGATCGGCGCGCCCGTGATCTGCCGCACCGACAGCGCCGCGCCGCCGCGCGAGTCGCCGTCCAGCTTGGTCAGCACGATGCCGGTGAGCGGCAGCGCTTCCTTGAACGCCTTGGCGGTGTTGACCGCGTCCTGGCCCTGCATGGCGTCGACCACGAAGAGCGTCTCGACCGGCTTGAGCACCGCGTGCAGTTCCCGGATCTCGCGCATCAGCACTTCGTCGATCGCGAGCCGGCCGGCCGTGTCGACCAGCAGCACGTCGAAGTACTGCTTGCGCGCGTAGTCGATGGCGGCTCGCGCGATGTCGACCGGTTTCTGGTCGGGCGTGCTCGGGAACCACTCGGCGCCGGCCTGCTTCGTCACCGTCTTCAGCTGCTCGATGGCGGCGGGGCGGTAGACGTCGCCGGACACCGTCAGCACCTTCTTCTTGCGCTTCTCGATCAGGTGCTTGGCCAGCTTGGCGGTGGTGGTCGTCTTGCCGGCGCCCTGCAGGCCCGCCATCAGGATCACGGCCGGCGGCTGCGCGGCCAGGTTGATGTCGCTGATGCCGGCGCCCATCGTCGCCACCAGCTCGCGGTGGACGATGCCGACCAGCGCCTGGCCGGGATTGAGCGAGCCGACGACCTCCCCCGCCCAGCGCCTTTTCCTTGACGCGGGCGATGAAGTCGCGCACCACCGGCAGCGCGACGTCGGCCTCGAGCAGGGCCATGCGGACTTCGCGCAGCATCTCCTGCACGTTGTCCTCGGTGATGCGGGCCTGGCCGCGCATCTGCTTGACCGGCGCGGGAAAGTTTGTCGGAGAGGGCGGTGGCCATGGGGAAGTGGGGTTACGCCATGCGCTGAAGGCGGCCGGCGTCTGGGGGCTAAACTTGTCCACATGATTCTATCCAGTGCCTCCCCCGCCGGCCTCGTGCTGACGGTGGCTGCGGCGGCGGCCTACGCGGTGCCCGCCGCGGCCGCGGCGCGGCTGGGCGAGCAGGGCGCGCGCGTGGCCCTGCTGGCGGCCCGGGTGCTGCACGGCGCGGCGCTCGCCTGGAGCCTGCTGGGGGAGGCGCCGCGCTTCGGCTTCGCGCCGGCCCTTTCCGTCACGGCCTGGCTGGTGCTGACCGTGTACGCGGTCGAAAAGCAGCTGTTCCCGCAGCTGCAGGCCCGCTGGGCGCTGTCGGCGCTGGGCGCCGCGGCCGTGCTGCTGGCGCTCGCCTTTCCGGGCACGCCCCTGCACGTGACGGCCACGCCGCTGCTGCCGCTGCACTGGGCGCTGGGCATCGCTTCGTACGGACTCTTCGCCGCCGCCGTGGTGCATGCCTGGTTGATGACGCGCGCCGAGCGCACCATGCGCCAGCCACCGAAGCGCAGCCCGGGCTGCCGCTGCTCACCCCGGAGCGGCTCACCTTCCGCTTCGCCGGCGCCGGGTTCGTCCTGCTGTCGGCCACCCTGCTGGCCGGCCTGTTCTTCTCCGAAGTGGTCTACGGGCGCGGCTGGCGCTGGGACCACAAGAGCGTGTTCTCGGTGCTGTCGTGGGCGGCGTTCGCCACCCTGCTGCTCGGGCGCGCGCGCTTCGGCTGGCGCGGCCGCAAGGCCGTGCGCGTCATCTACATCGGCTCGCTGTTGCTGCTGCTGGCCTATGTCGGCTCGCGCTTCGTGATGGAAGTCGTGCTGCGGCGGCCCGCATGAAGTACCTCGTGCTGCTCGTCGTGATCGTGGTGGCCTACATGATGTGGCGCAACGCCCGGCTGGCCGAACGCGCCGCGCGCGACGCGGCGCCGCCGCCGCAACAGCCGCGTCCCGTCGCCGGCCCGCAGGACATGGTGAGCTGCCCCGTGTGCGGCGTGCACCTGCCGCAGTCGGAAGCGGTGGCCGGCGTGCGCGGCCTGCTGTATTGCAGCCCCGAGCATCGGCTGCGGGACGGCGGCTGAGCCCGCGCATGGCGTTCACCCTTTCGGAATTCTCGACCCGGGACGGCGCGGCGTCGCGGCCCGCGGGCCCGGAGCAGTCCGCTTTCCACCGCCTGTGGCTCGGCTTCATGGCGGCGCGGGTCGGCATCGCCCTCGTCATGCTGGTGCTGCTGGGCGGCCTGATGCTGTCCGGCCTGACGCCGGTCGACACGTGGCAGCTGGCCTTGTGCGGAACCTACCTCGCGGCCGTGCTGGCCGTGCGCGTGCTCACCCAGCCGGCGCTGCCGGGCCACACCTTCGATCCGCAATGGGTGTCCACCATCGGCATCGACCTGCTGGCGTTCTCGACGCTGCACTTCCTGCAGCCCGCCGGCCTCAATTTCTCGCCGCTGTACGCGCTGCCCGTGCTCACGGCATCGGTGCTGGGCTCGACCCTGCTCGCGCTCGGCACGGCGGCGGCCGTCACGCTGCTGCTGCTGATCGACGCCCGGCTGGTGGTGCTGGAAGTGCAGGATTACGCTCCGCGCCTGGTGCAGGCCGGGCTCACCGGCGGCGGCTACTTCGTGGTGGCGCTGCTCGGCAACCAGATGGCCGCGCGGCTCGCGCGCGAGGAGCAGGTGGCGCGCCGCAGCCGCTCGCTCGCGCGCACGCAGGCGCAGGTCAACGAGGTGGTGATCGACACGCTGACCGAAGGCGTGCTGGTGGTGGGCGCCGACTGGCGCATCCATGCGGCCAACCCGGCGGCGCGCGAGCTGCTCGGCTGGCAGGCCCGGGAAGCGCCGGCCTCGCTCGCGCTCGTGTCGCGCCCCGGCTGGCATCCGCTGGCCGCGCTGGCGCAGCGCACGTTCACCGAACACGCCTCGCAGAACGCCGAACTGGCGCTGGAGCTCGCGCCGGGCGAGTCGCTGCACCTGCGGGTGCGCACGCGCCTGACGCCGCCGCAAGACCTGCAGAGCGACGCGCTGTGCGTGATGTTCCTGCAGGACCTGCGCGCCGCCGAAGCGCGCCTGCGCACCGAGAAGCTGGCCGCCATGGGCCGCATGTCGGCGGCGGTGGCGCACGAGATCCGCAATCCGCTGGCCGCCATCACGCAGGCCAACAGCCTGCTGGCCGAGGAACTGACCGACCCGGGGCAGCAGCAGCTGACCTCGCTGGTGAGCAAGAACACGCAGCGCCTGTCGCAGATCGTCGAAGAGATCCTGAACCTGGCGCGGCTGCAGCAGCCGCCTTCCGACTGGCTCGAGCTCGACCAGACGGTGCAGGTGCTGGTGGGCGAGTGGCAGCGGCACACCGGCTGCGGCGACCGGCTGCACCTCGCGCTCGATTCGGCGAGCGCGTGGACCGCTTTCGACGGCGAGCACCTGCGCCGCATCCTGGTGAACCTGCTGGACAACGCGCTGCGCTATGCCAGCGCGCAGCCCGGCGCGATCGTGGTGGCATCGGATGCGAGCCATGGCACCGAGGAGGCGCGCCTGCGCGTGTGGAGCGACGGGCACCCGCTCGACCCGGGCGTGCAGCGCCACCTGTTCGAGCCCTTCTTCTCGTCCGAGAGCCGCTCCAGCGGCCTGGGGCCTGTACATCTGCCGGGAGCTGTGCGCGCGGCATGGCGCCACCATCGCGTATGCGTGGGCGCCGGCGCCCGACGGCAGCGGGCGCGAGGGGAACGAATTCACGGTCGGCTTCCGCACCCGCGCGGCGGTGCTGCCCGGCCCGCAGCCCTTTGACACAATGGGTGCCTGATGGCCCAGCAACCGACATCGTCCGCACAGGTCCCGTCGTCGACGACGAGCCCGACCTGCGCACGCTCTACGAGCTGACGCTGCTGCGCGAAGGCTACCGCGTCGACGCCGCCGGCACGCTGGGCGAAGCCTGGCAGCTGCTGGAGAACCGCCGCTTCGACGCCGTGATCACCGACATGCGGCTGCCCGACGGGCTCGGCCTCGAACTGCTGCACCGCATGGCCGCCCAGCAGCGCCCCGAGCGCTGCATCGTCATGACGGCGTACGGCTCCGCCGAGAACGCGGTGGAGGCCCTCAAGGCCGGCGCCTTCGACTACCTGACCAAGCCGGTGGACCTCAAGCAGTTCCGCACCGTGGTGGCTTCGGCGGTGCAGGAGGCGGCGACCGACCGCGTGCGGCCACCCGGCCGCGCGGCCGCGCCGGCGCCCTCGTCCGAGCGCTCGACAGGCGGCCACCTCGCCTTGCAGCGGCTGGTGGGCGAGTCGGCGCCGATGCGGCTGGTGAAGGAACGCATCGAAAAGGTGGCGCGCAGCATGGCGCCGGTGCTGGTGCGCGGTGAATCCGGGACCGGCAAGGAACTGGCCGCGCGCGCCATCCATGCGTGCAGCCATCGCGCCGAGGCGCCCTTCATCGCCGTCAACTGCAGCGCGATCCCCGAGACCTTGCTGGAAGCCGAATTCTTCGGCGCGCGGAAGGGCTCGTACACCGGCGCCACCGCCGACCGCGAAGGCTATTTCCGTGCGGCGCGGGGCGGCACGCTGTTCCTCGACGAAATCGGCGACCTGCCGCTGCCGATGCAGTCCAAGCTGCTGCGCGCGATCCAGGGAGCGCAGCGTGCGCTCGCTCGGCTCCACGCAGGAGGACGCGGTCGACGTGCGCATCGTCAGCGCCACCCACCGCGACCTCGCGGCCGACGTGCAGGCCAACCGGTTCCGGCAGGACCTGTTCTACCGCCTCAACGTGATCGAGATCCTGGTGCCGCCGCTGCGCGAGCGCCGCGAAGACCTGCCCGCGCTGTGCGAAGCCTTGCTGGCGCGCATCGCGCAGGAGTCCGGTATGCCGGCGCCGCACCTGTCGCCGCAGGTGGTGCAGCAGCTGCAGGAACACCCGCTGCCCGGCAACGTGCGCGAGCTCGAAAACCTGCTGCACCGCGCACTGGCCCTGTCCGACGGCACGCAGTTGCAGGTCGACTTCGCGCCGACGGCCACCTCGCCTTCCATGCAGGCGTCGGAGCCGGCCGGAACGCCCGTGGTGCCGCCCGACCTGCAGGCCTGGCTGGACCAGCGCGAGCGCGAGATCCTGGTGCAGGCGCTGCGCGAAACCGGCTTCAACCGCACCGCCGCCGCGCAGAAGCTGGGGCTCACTTTGCGCCAGATCCGCTACCGCATCGCGCGGCTGGCGATCACCACGCCGGGCAGCGACGACGCCGAGGAAGCCGATGCCGCCTGAGGCGCCCGGCGTGCTGTGGCGCGACGGCTGGTACCGCTTCGCGCACCGTTGCGATTCGCCCAACTTCGGCCCGCGCCCGGCCGGCGCGCGGGTCGACCTGGTGGTGGTGCACTCGATCAGCCTGCCGCCCGGCGTGTACGGCGGCGACGAAGTGCGGCGGCTGTTCACCAACACTCTGGACTGGGACGCCCACCCGTACTTCAAGTCCATCGAGGGCATGCAGGTGTCGGCGCATTTCTTCATCCGCCGCGACGGCGCGCTGTGGCAGTTCGTCAGCTGCGACGATCGGGCGTGGCACGCCGGCGCGTCCAGCTATCGCGGGCGGCCGAACTGCAACGACGATTCCGTCGGGATCGAGCTGGAAGGGCTCGAAGGCGAGACGTTCGAGGCGGCACAATACGAAGCGCTGGCCAGCGTGTGCGCCAGCCTCGCGCAGCACTACCCGGTGCGCCACATCGCGGGCCACGAGCACATCGCACCGGGGCGCAAGAACGATCCGGGGGCGGGGTTCGATTGGGCGCTGCTGCGACGCCAGCTCGCGTGGCCGGAGACGTCGTTCCCGACACTGTCATTGCGGCCTTGAGCCGCAATCCACGCGGCGCGCGATCGAGCGCCGCATGGATCCCGGGTCGAGCCCGGGATGACATCCACGCAACACATCCGTAGCAGCACGTGGCTACATGCGTGAAGCAGGTCACGAACGCACCCCGCGGTCACAGGCAACGCACAAGCTGTCCACAGGCTTGTGCACCTCACACTCCGTGACAACCACTACCTATAGTGCTTGTCATCGACTTCGGCCCTATATATAGTGCTTCGACGCGTGCGGAGGCGATACACTTCGCCCCCTCCCGAAGAACAATCCGCAGCAGAGGAAAGCCATGCAAACTGCCCTGAACACTCCCACCGCCACCGGCGCCGCCCACGTCGGCGCGAGCCCGCTCGCCGCCGGCGCCACCCCGGCCGCCAGCCCGCTGGCCCACTACCAGATCATCCGCCGCAACGGCGCCGTCGTCCCCTTCGCGCCCGACAAGATCGCCATCGCCATGATGAAGGCCTTCCCCGCCGTGCACGGCACGCAGGGCGCGGCTTCGGCCAGCGTCCGCGAGCAGGTCGAGCAGCTCACGCAGCAGGTCGTCAAGGCGCTGGTGCGCTCGCGCCCGGGCGGCGGCACCTTCCACATCGAAGACGTGCAGGACGCCGCCGAACTGGGCCTGATGCGCGGCGGCCACCACGAAGTCGCCCGCGCCTACGTGCTGTACCGCGAGCGCCGCGCGCAGGAGCGGGCCAAGCAGGTCGAGCAGTCGCCCGTGGCCGCGCCGCAGTTCCACGTGCTCGACGCCGGCCAGCGCGTGCCGCTCGACACCGGCAGCCTCAAGGCGCTGATCGTCTCCGCCTGCGAAGGCCTGGGCGCCGACGTCAAGCCCGACCCGATCGTGGCCGAGACCATGCGCAACCTGTACGACGGCGTGCCGCTCGACGAGGTCTACAAGGCGTCCATCCCGCCGCCCGCACGCTGATCGAGAAAGAGCCCGACTACACCTTCGTCACCGCCCGCCTGCTGCTGCACACGATCTTCCGCGAGATCGTCGGCCGCGAAGTGGCGCCGGCCGAGCGCGCCGAAGCCTACGCCGACAACTTCCCCCTCTTCATCAAGAAGGGCGTCGACAACGAGCTGCTCGACGAGAAGCTGCTCCAGTACGACCTGAAGCGCCCGGCGCCGCCCTCAAGTCCGACCGCGACCTCAAGTTCGACTACCTCGGCCTGCAGACGCTGTACGACCGCTACTTCCTGCACGTGCGCAAGACCCGCATCGAGCTGCCGCAGGCCTTTCTTCATGCGCGTCGCCATGGGCCTCGCGCTGAACGAGATCGACCGCGAGGCCCGCGCCATCGAGTTCTACGAAGTGCTGTCCAGCTTCGACTTCATGTCGTCGACCCCGACGCTTTTCAACGCCGGCACCCTGCGTTCGCAGCTGTCGTCGTGCTACCTGACCACCGTGCCGGACGACCTGGACGGCATCTACGAGTCGATCAAGGAAAACGCGCTGCTGTCGAAGTTCGCCGGCGGCCTGGGCAACGACTGGACCCGCGTGCGCGCCCTCGGCTCGCACATCAAGGGCACCAACGGCGAGTCGCAAGGCGTCGTGCCCTTCCTGAAGGTCGTGAACGACACCGCCGTCGCGGTCAACCAGGGGCGGCAAGCGCAAGGGCGCGGTCTGCACCTACACCGAAACCTGGCACCTCGACATCGAGGAATTCCCGGAGCTGCGCAAGAACACGGGTGACGACCGCCGGCGCACCCACGACATGAACACGGCCAACTGGATCCCCGACCTGTTCATGCGCCGCGTGATGGAAAAGGGCGAGTGGACGCTGTTCTCGCCGTCCAACGTGCCCGACCTGCACGACCTGTTCGGCGCTGACTTCGAGAAGGCCTACCTGCCTACGAAGAGAAGGCCAAGCGCGGCGAGATCAAGCCGAGCAAGACCGTCCAAGCGACCGACATGTGGCGCAAGATGCTCTCGATGCTGTTCGAGACCGGCCATCCCCGGATCACCTTCAAGGACGCCTGCAACGTCCGCTCGCCGCAGCAGCACGCCGGCGTGGTGCACTCGTCCAACCTGTGCACCGAGATCACGCTGAACACCAGCGACACCGAAACGGCCGTCTGCAACCTCGGTTCGGTGAACCTGCTGCAGCACCTGAAGGATGGCGCGGTCGACCACGACAAGCTGAAGAAGACGATCACGACGGCGATGCGCATGCTCGACAACGTGATCGACATCAACTACTACGCCGTCAAGAAGGCCCGCGATTCCAACATGCGCCACCGCCCGGTCGGGCTGGGCATCATGGGCTTCCGGGACGCGCTGTACGAACTGCGCATCCCCTACGCCTCGATGCAGGCCGTGGAGTTCGCCGACAAGTCGATGGAAGCGGTCTGCTACCACGCCTACTGGGCGTCGACCGAGCTGGCCCGCGAGCGCGGCAAGTATTCCAGCTACAAGGGTTCGCTCTGGGACAAGGGCGTCCTGCCGCTCGACACGCTCAAGCTGCTGGGCGAAGCCCGCGGCGAGCACTACGTCGACGTCGACCGCTCTTCCAGCCTGGACTGGGAGGCGCTGCGCAAGAAGATCGCCGCCGACGGCATGCGCAACTCCAACTGCGTGGCCATCGCCCCGACCGCGACCATCTCCAACATCATCGGCGTCGACGCCTCGATCGAACCCTGCTTCGGCAACCTGTCGGTCAAGTCGAACCTGTCGGGCGAGTTCACGGTGATCAACCACTACCCGGTGCGCGACCTGAAGCGCCCGGGGCTGTGGGACGACGTGATGGTCATGGACCTGAAGCACTTCGACGGCTCGCTGCGGCCGATCGACCGCGTGCCGCAGGAAGTGAAGGCGCTCTACGCGACCGCGTTCGAGGTCGAGCCGGTGTGGCTGGTGGAAGCCGCCGCCCGCCGCCAGAAGTGGATCGACCAGGCGCAGTCGCTGAACATCTACATGGCCGGCGCCTCGGGCAAGAAGCTGGACGAGACGTACAAGCTCGCCTGGCTGCGCGGACTGAAGACCACCTACTACCTGCGCACCAGCAGCGCGACGTCGGCGGAGAAGTCCACCGTGCAATCGGGCCGCCTGAACGCGGTGTCGAACGGCGAAACGGGCGGCATGAGCGCACTCGATGCGGCTGCCGCCGCCGCGCGCGCACAGATGGAAGCGGCGCAATCGACGCCGGCCACCGACATCAAGTTTTGCGGCGTCGACGATCCGACTTGCGAAGCGTGCCAGTGAGCTTCACGCGCATCGCACGAAAGAAATGAAAGAGGTGTCGGCGTTCTCCGACAGAACGCCGATGCAATCAAGCAACAAAATGCGCGCGTGATGTGAACGAACACTTTGTTTATCGCATCCGCGCTCACATAATCCGAGCACTGGAAAACCTATGTTGACCTGGGACGACGAAGTCACGCCCACACCGTCAAATTCTGCGAGCAGCGGTTTGCTCCCGAACCGCGAGGCGAAGCATCCTCTTTCGCAAGCTCACGCTCCTGTTCCCCAACCGGCGCTGCGCACGCTCGACGACGTCGCCATGGCGCCGATCGCCGCCGCCGCGCCGGTGCAGTCCGCTGGCCAGCCGGCCGTCGCCAAGCGCGTCAGCGCCGCCGACAAGCGCATCATCAACGGCCACACCGACGTCAACCAGCTCGTCCCCTTCAAGTACAAGTGGGCCTGGAGAAGTACCTCGCCACCTGCGCCAACCACTGGATGCCGCAGGAGGTGAACATGAACCGCGACATCGCCCTGTGGAAGGACCCGAACGGCCTGACCGAGGACGAGCGCCGCATCATCAAGCGCAACCTGGGCTTCTTCGTCACCGCCGACTCGCTGGCCGCCAACAACATCGTGCTGGGCACCTACCGCCACATCACGGCGCCCGAAGCCCGCCAGTTCCTCCTGCGCCAGGCGTTCGAGGAAGCGATCCACACGCACGCCTACCAGTACATCGTCGAATCGCTCGGCCTCGACGAGGCGGAGATCTTCAACGCGTACAACGAAGTCCAGTCGATCCGCGACAAGGACCAGTTCCTGATCCCCTTCATCGAGGCGATCATGGACCCGAACTTCAAGACGGGCACGCCCGAGACCGACCAGACGCTCCTCAAGAGCCTGATCGTCTTCGCGTGCCTGATGGAAGGCCTGTTCTTCTACGTCGGCTTCACGCAGATCCTGGCGCTCGGCCGCCAGAACAAGATGACCGGCGCCGCCGAGCAGTACCAGTACATCCTGCGCGACGAGTCGATGCACTGCAACTTCGGCATCGACCTGATCAACACCATCAAGCTGGAGAACCCCCACCTCTGGACCGCCGAGTTCAAGGCGGAGATCAAGGGGCTGTTCCAGCAGGCCGTCGAACTCGAGTACCGCTACGCGGAGGACACCATGCCCCGCGGCGTTCTCGGACTCAACGCATCCATGTTCAAGGGCTACCTGCGCTACATCGCCAACCGGCGCGCCACGCAGATCGGCCTGGAGGCGCTTTTCCCGAACGAGGAAAACCCCTTCCCGTGGATGAGCGAAATGATTGACCTGAAGAAAGAGCGCAATTTCTTCGAGACCCGCGTGATCGAGTACCAGACGGGTGGCGCGCTTTCCCGGGATTAGAACGGCGACTGCGAAAAGACGAAGGTTGGATTAGACCCGCGCGCACCACGGCCCGATAGAGGCCGGATGCGCATGACGGCCTGAAGGCCGTCCGGGTGATGGTGTTCGTGGGGCTGGGCTTCGGCCCAACCCCACGGATCGCTTCGCGCAACCAACACGCGCGGAGTGCTTCTATGGTTGATGTTGATCAACTTGAACAGGAGATAGTGAAATGGCAACTGCGAAAAAATCGGCCGCGAAGAAGGCCCCCGCGAAGAAGTCGGCTGCGAAGAAGGCTCCGGCCAAGAAGGCGACGGCGAAGAAGACGACGGCGGCGAAGAAGGCCCCGGCGAAGAAGGCTGCCGCCAAGAAGGCGCCGGCGAAGAAGGCGACCGCGGCGAAGCGCCCGGCAGCCAAGAAGGCCGCTGCGAAGCGTCCGGCCGCGAAGAAGACCACCGCCAAGAAGACCGCGGCGAAGAAGGCTCCGGCGAAGAAGGCCGCTGCCAAGAAGGCCCCCGCGAAGAAGGCCGCGCCTGCGAAGAAGGCTGCAGCCAAGAAGACCACCGCGAAGAAGGCGGCGGCCAAGAAGGGCGGCGCTGCGAAGAAGGCTTCCGGCGGCGCGAAGAAGGCTGCGAAGAAGGCCCCCGCGAAAAAGGCGGCGAAAGCGCCTGCTGCCAAAGCTGCGTCGGCATCGTCCGCTGCGGCTGCTCCTGCGGCGCAGACCACGCTGAACCCGCAGGCCGCCCGGCCGTTTCCCACGGCCGCCAAGCCGTAAGAAAAGCGGTCACGGAGAAGACGGCCAAGCGTCTCCTCCGTGCTCCGCTGCTTCCCCCATGCCACGGTTCGCCGTGGCATTTTTCATTGCGCGGCACACTCGCGGCATGACGCCACCCGACCAGCCGGACCTGTTCGGCGCGCCCGCGCCGGTGCTGCCGGCGGGCATGCGCTATGCGACCGAGTTCCTCACCCGCGATGAAGAAGCCGCGCTGATCGCGCAGGTCGAGCAACTGCCGCTCGCACCGATGAAGTACCAGAACTACACCGCGCTGCGGCGCGTCGTGAGCTACGGCGGGCAGTACGACTTCAGCGCACAGCGGCTGAACGAAGCGGAGCCCCTGCCAGGCTGGCTGTCACCGTTGCGCGCGAAAGCCGCGCAGTGGATCGGCGTCGCGCCGGATGCGTTCACGCAGGCGCTGGTCGCCGAGTACCGGCCCGGCACGCCGCTCGGCTGGCACCGCGACGTGCCCGACTTCGAGGACATCGTCGGCATCTCGCTGGGCAACGAAGCGGTGCTGCGCTTCCGGCCGTATCCGCCCGACGCGCCGAAGAAGGCGGACGTGGTGAAGGTGACGGTGGCGCCTCGCTCGGTCTACCTGCTGCGCGGCCCGGCGCGGTGGGGTGGCAGCACAGCGTGGCGGCGACGAAGCTGCTGCGGTACTCGGTCACGTTGCGGACGCCGCGCGCCCGCTCCTGACGATCACTTCTCCTCGGCCGCCAGCTCCATCCGCCGCCGCAGCCGCTGCGCCTCGTCCGTCGCCCCGGCCTGGTCCGCCCGCATCGCCTGCGCGCCCAGCCAGCCAGCACCGCGCGCCGCCAGCCTTGTTCCGACGCCGTGTCCGTCGCGACCTGCAGCACCCGCGGATCGGCGCGCCCGGTGCGCAGCAGCACCGCCGCGGCGATCAGCCGCGAGACCGGGTCCTCGATCTTCTTCAGTGCTTCGCCGCCGGCCGGCCGCGGTATTCCCCGGGCAGTTGCTCCGCCTGCTCCGGCGGCAGCGTGCCGGCCAGAAGTCGGCGTAGGCCCGCTCGGCCGCGCCGGCGTCGCGCCGCAGCGGCTCGAACCCGGTGCAAGGCTGGAAGTCGAGGCTCGCCACCCGCATCGCGCAGCGCGTGAGCTCCGCCCGCGCCACCACGCCCGGGTCGCCGGTGCTCGCCGTCTCGCTGCGCAGCCGCGCGAATTCCGCGGTGGCCACGCGGTCGCGGCCCGAGAGGTAGGCGCGCTGGTAGCGCTCCTGCGCGCCGTCGGCGTTGACCAGCCAGTCGGGCTGCCGCGGCTTGTTGCCGCAAGCGGCCAGCAAGGCGGCCGCTGCGAAGAGCAGGACGATGCGCTTCATGGCAGTTCCACCTTGCGTTCCTTCGCCAGCGGCCACTTGCGGTTCAGGTCGTTGATGATGTCCTCGATCTTGCGCAGGTTGGCCTCGACCTCGCCGCGCAGCGTGCCGAGGTCTTCGGTGGCCACGCGCACGTTGCTGGCGGCGCCCTGCGCCTCCTTGAGCACCGCGTCGATCCGCTGCATGCTGCCGCGCGCGTCGTTCAGCAGCACCTGCACCTGCCGCACCGTCGCCTGCGCATCGGTGGCCGTGCCCTGCGGCCCGAACACCTGCCGGTCGGCGTTGACGACCATGCGGTCCGCGTTGCCCACGAGCCCTTCCACCCGCGAGAGCGCCGTGTTGGCGCGCTCGATGGTGGTCACCAGCTTCTGCGCATCCGCCTCGTTGCCGAAAATGGCGTGCAGCGCGCCGCGGTTGCTTTGCAGCTTGAGGGTGAACGTCTTCAGGTTCGCCATCGCCTGGTTCAGCTCGGAGTTCTGCGCCGTGATCTGGTTCAGGTTGTCGAGCACGTCGCGCGCCGCGCCGATCACGCGCTGGATCTCCTCGTTGGCGTCGCCGCGCAGCACCGGCCGCTCGGCGCCCGGCGGCAGCGGAGGATCGGCCAGCACGCCGGTGTAGGCGCGCAACTGCGGGCCGCCGAGCAGGCCCTTGACCAGCGTGAACACGCTGGAGGTCCGCAGCCACTTGGCATCCTTCTGCCGCACGTCGACCGAGATGCGCACGTTGCCCCGGTCGCCGAGCTCCACCGCGTCGACGCGGCCGATCGGGAACCCGGAGAAGCTCAGGTCCATGCCGATGGCCACGCCTTCGGCGTTGTCGGCGATCAGCACGAGGCGCTGCGTCGGGTCGAAGTAGCCGCGGGCGCGCATCAGGTAGAGCGCGGAGCCGATCACCAGCCCGATGGTGAACACCAGCAGCACGATTGCCTTGAGCTCGAGATGCTCCACCGGCCGCTGCAGCTTGGCGGCGGGCTCGGACTTGGTGACCGGCGTTTCCGGCTGCGGCGGCGGGCTCGCCGGCGGAGGCGGCGGTGGGGGCGGCGTATCGGGAGTGGCCATTGTTGTTCTAGAAGTAGTTGCCAACCAGGGAGACGGCTTCGAGCATCAGCAGCACGCCGAACATCCGCACCAGGCCTTGCAGGGCGGCGGCTTCGCGCGAGCCGTCGCTGTCGACGTTGTTCAGCCCGGACGCCATCGGGATGATGGACACGGCCAGCGCAAAGAACAAGGTCTTGAGCACGAACACCAGCATGAAGGCGGGATGGAACACGCGGCCGACGATGCGGGTGTAGTCCTGCTCGCCGGTGAGGTGGAAGCCGTAGACCGCCGGTACGCCAGCACGCCGGCCACCACGCAACTGAGCGCGGCCAGCGTGATGCACGAGAACACGCCCGCCATCATGCGCGGCAGCACCTCGACCGAGATCGGGTCGAGCCGGCGCCGGCGCAAGGTGCGGAAGTGGCCCATGCGCCGCATCTCCACCAGCGCCGCGCCGCTCGGGATCGTGCAGCGCAGCGCCACGAACAGGGCGGCGGTCAGCGGGATCAGCTCGATCACCAGCACGCGGATGATCATCTCCAGCGCGTATTGCGACAGCCCGTAGCGGTCCGCCGTCACGATCACGATGCGCGTGATGATCATCGTGAACAGCGCCACCATCACGGTGAACCACCAGAGGATCGGCGCCGTGTCCAGTACATGTGGCGCGCCAGGTTGTAGCGCGTCTCGGGGCCGTAGCTGCGCGGCGACATGGCGCGCACCAGCATGACCGCCCCGAAGAAGGTGATCCGCGACCACGCCGCCAGCCAGCGCACCGGCGCCAGGCTGGTGTGGCTCACCGAGCGGTACCACGTCGTCGTGCGGGTCATGGATGCGGATGGTAGCTGGGCCGCGCCGGCCGGTCCGTAAGGCGCGGCCTACAGATGAGCCTCTGCGCGCGGCACCCGCGCAACACAGCCGCGGCGAGTTCCCGCGGTTTACAAAAAAACCGCCTTCAACCGGCCGCCTTTACACGCCGTTTTCCCACTTGCGGGCTGGCTCATGCGTTGATTGCGGCATGAAAGCTTTCTTCAAGGGCGCGGCGCTCGCCCTCCTGCAGCGCCGGCGCCTTGGCCCAGTCGTGTCGGTGCCCGACGCGCACCTGAACCATGTGGAAGGGTCGGTCGCGCATGCGCCGCAAGGCGACCGCGAATGGCACGACGTGGCGCCCAAGCGCGTGCTCAAGCGCGGCGACCGGCTCTGGACCGACCGCGGCTCGCGCGCCGAGGTGCAGGCCGGCGGCCACGCGCTGCGCATCAACGACCAGACGCAGCTCACCCGGAGAACGTCGGCGAGGGCGCTACCCAGCTGAGTGTCACGCAGGGCAGCGTCGTGGCGACGGTCACGCGCGTCACCGCGGGCGACAGCTTCGAGGTGGGCACGCCCAACCTCGCCTTCCGCGCGCCCAGCCCGGCGATTTCCGCATCGACGTCGACGCCAGGGGCGGCACCACGCGCGTGGTGGTGCTCTCGGGCAGCGCCGTCGTCTACGGCGAGAACGGCGAGGCGCAGGAGTTGAAGAGCGGCCAGCGCGGCACCTTCCGCGAGCGCGGACTGGCGCGGGTGAAGGAAGGCCTGTTCGCCGCGACCGACGATTTCGACCGCTGGGCCGGCGCCCGCCGCCGCGGCGAGCCGACCGTGCGGATGCCGCAGGTGGCCGCGGCGCCGGTGGCGCCGCCGAGTGCGACCTACAACGGGCGCACGATCGTGATCGCGGGGCCGGCCTCGGCGCAGCCCGGCGCGAAGCCCGCGGCGCAACCGGCGGTGCAACCCGCCGCCCCGGTGGCCGCCGCGACGCCGCCGCTGCCCGCGGCCAAGCCGCAGATGGTGAGCGCCACCGCCGCGGCCCCCGCGCCGGCGATGGTGATCAAGGCCACGCCCGCCGCCACCCCGCTGGCCGCGCCGGCGCCGTCCGCATCCGCGGTCGCCGCGCAGCGGCTGGAAGAAGAACGCAAGGCGCTGGCGGCGCAACGCGCGGAAGAAGAACGCAAGCTCGCGGCAGCCGCCGCGGCGCAACGCGCCGCGGAAGAACGCAAGGCGGCGGTCGCGGCGCAACGCGCCGAACAGGAACGCCGCGCGGCCGCGGCGCAGGCGGAGGAAGACCGCCGCATGGTGGCGGCCCGCCGCGCCGAAGACCAGCGCCGCGCCGTGGCGGCGAAGCGCGCCGAACAGGCCCGCCGCATCGAGGACGATCGCCGCCAGCAGGCGCAGGCGAAACGCGAGGCGGAGCAGCGTCGCGTGCAGGCGCGGCGTGCGGAAGACGACCGGCGCCAGGCCGTGGCGCGCCGCGCCGCCGACGAGAAGAAGCTCGCGCTGCAGCGTCGCGAGGACGACAAGCGGCTGGCGAACCTGCGCCGGATCGAGGCCTACAAACTGGCCGAAGCGCGCAAGCAGGAAGAGAAGATGCTGGCCGAGACGCGCCGCATCCAGCTGGTGCGACTGCAGCAGCAGGCGGGGCGCGACGAAGTGGCCACGCGCGAAGCGCAGGCGCGCCGCGAGCAGCAGGCGCGCCGGGCGGAGGAAGATCGTCGGGAGGAGCAGGCGCGCGCCGAAGAGGAAGCGCGCCGGGAGGCATCGGACCGGCGCCAGCGGGCCCCGCCGACCAGTCGCGGCGGGACCAGCAGCGGCGCGAGCAGGAGGTCTGGCTGCGGCAGCAGCAGTTCCAGCCCGTGCGGCCCGCCCCGATGGGCGTGCCGGCCCGCAGGGTGAGTTGAATCACTCTGAAAATCCGCCTTGCGGATTTTCAGAGTGGCTCAAACAGTGCGGGCAGGACCGGCAAAGCCGTCAGAGAAATCGCCTCACGCGGTTTCTCTGAGTTACTGTTAGTTGACGCGGCGCGTGTAGGTGCGCGTGACCGGCTGGTTCTTCTCTTCTTCCGGCGGCAGGTAGATCGTGGTGCGGTCGATCTTGGCGTCGAAGGCGGCGATCTCGGCGCTGGCGCAGCGGATCACGGCACGGTCGAGGGGATGACACTGGCGCTGGCTCAATTTGCCCAGTTGCTCGGAACGGTCGATGTGTTGGCGAACCCGGGCCGGGTCGACCATCAGGGCAAAGGGGTTGGCAGCCATCGCGGTCATTTTCTTGGGACTCCTTTTGATTGCGCTTGATGCGGCGTTGTTCTCGGGTGGAGAGAATGTCGCTGGACGTCGAAATTTGTAACGTCATCAGAGTTCGGCACGCCATGTAGGACGCTGGCGCACCGCCGGCAAGGTGCGGAGATGACACACACCCGGTTCACAATAGGCGCATGCCTTTCATGCCGCCGTTCGTCGAACCCACCTTCCACGCCGACCCCCACAGCGCGCTGGCCCAGTCCGCGCGATCTACAACCGGCAGATCCAGCACCTGCGCGATGCGATGCAGCGCTTCGTCGCCGGCGACCAGATGCCGGAGCGCGTGCGGGCCTGCTACCCCTTCGTGCGCATCCACACCGACAGCGTCGTGCCGCAGGCCACGCTGGAGAACATGGGACTGAGCTACGGCTTCGTCGCCAACGCGGGCCGCTTCGAGACCACGCTGACGCGCCCCGACCTGTACGCCAACTACTACCTCGAGCAGTTCCGCCTGCTGCTGGAAAACCATCGCGTGCAGCTCGAGGTGGGCACCAGCAACGAGCCGATGCCGATCCACTTCTCGTTCGCGGAGCACGACCACATCGAAGGCACGCTGCCGCCGGCGCGGCGCGCGATGATGCGCGACCTGTTCGACCTGCCCGACCTGGTTCGATGGACGACGGCATCGCCAACGGTACGTGGCGCCACGGGCCGGGCGAGGCGCAGCCGCTGTCGCTGTTCACCGCTTCACGCGTCGACTACTCGCTGCACCGCCTGCGCCACTACACGGGCAGCGCGCCCGACTGGTTCCAGAACTACGTGCTGTTCACCAACTACCAGTTCTACATCGACGAGTTCGTCAAGCTCGGTCACGAGGCCATGGGCCGCCGGCAGCGAGTACGAGGCCTTCGTGGAACCGGGCAACGTGGTGACGCGGCGCACGGGGCTCGAGCGCCAGCCGTCCGACAGCCTGGGCGCGCCGCCGCCGCGGCTGCCGCAGATGCCGGCGTACCACCTGATCCGGCCCGGGCACGGCGGGATCACCATGGTGAACATCGGCGTCGGGCCGTCCAACGCCAAGACCATCACCGACCACGTGGCCGTGCTGCGGCCGCACGCGTGGATGATGCTCGGCCACTGCGCCGGCCTGCGCAACAGCCAGCAGCTCGGCGACTACGTGCTGGCCCACGGCTACGTGCGCGAGGACCACGTGCTCGACGAGGAACTGCCGCTGTGGGTGCCGATCCCGGCGCTGGCCGAAATCCAGCTGGCGCTGGAACAGGGCGTGGCCGACGTCACGGGCTTCCGTGGCGCCGACCTCAAGCGGATCATGCGCACCGGCACCGTGGCCAGCACCGACAACCGCAACTGGGAGCTGCTGCCCAACAACGAGCCGCAGCGGCGCTTCAGCCAGAGCCGCGCCGTCGCGCTCGACATGGAGAGCGCGACCATCGCCGCCAACGGCTTCCGCTTCCGGGTGCCCTACGGCACGCTGCTGTGCGTGAGCGACAAGCCGCTGCACGGCGAGATCAAGCTGCCGGGCATGGCCAACCACTTCTACCGGGAGCGCGTCGACCAGCACCTGCGCATCGGCATGCGGGCCATCGAGATCCTGCGCGCGCAGGGACCGCAGCGGCTGCACAGCCGCAAGCTGCGCAGCTTCGACGAAGTCGCCTTCCAGTAGCGGCCGCGTCAGGCGTTCTGGGCGGGCGGCGCCTGCGGCCGGATGCGCAGGCGGCGGAAGGCCGTGGCGCGCCCGAGCAGCAGCAGCACGACCAGCCCCGACGTCATGCCGATGGCCAGCGCGTAGCCGGCGGCCACGAAGTACTCGTCGAGTTCATGGCTGAGCACGTAGAGCGAGCTCAGGGCCGTGACCAGCATCGCCAGCGCCGCCATCGAGAAGGCGAGGAAGTCGCCGAGCACGACCTTCTGCCCGCAGCCGGCGCACGCCGAGATGTCGCGGAAGAACAGGTTGCGCACCTTCAGTGGCTGGCTGCATTTCGGACAGCGGTAGTTCATCGCGGCTCCGGGGGAAAAACGGGAACCTACACCGGCCGCGCCGGCAGCGCAAGCAAGCTTTGCACGGCCGAGCACGCGCCGCCGCCAGAAAAGGCTAGAGCGCGCCTTCCGTCTCGATCACCGTGCCCATGGCCTCGCCCAGCGCACCGGCCGCGTGGGCGCCCAGTCGGGCGTGAAAGTCAGCACGTTCTGCGGGAACAGCAGGATGACGGTGGAGCCGAGCAGGAAGCGCCCCATCTCGGCGCCCTTGGCCAGCTCGATCTGCTGGTCGTCGTAGCGCCATTCGCGCGGTTCGCGGGTGCGCGGCGGGTTCACCACGCCGTGCCACACGGTCGCCATGCTGCCGACGATGGTCGCGCCCACCAGCACCATCACCATCGGCCCGTGCGCGCAGTCGAACTCGCACACCACGCGCTCGTTGCGCGCGAACAGGCTCGGCACGTGGCGCGCCGCCGTCAGCGGGTTCACCGAGAACAGGTCGCCCGGGATGTAGATCATCCGCTTCAGGCGGCCTTCGCACGGCATGTGGATGCGGTGGTAGTCCTTGGGCGCGAGGTACAGCGTGGCGAAGTGCCCGTGGTCGAAGCGGTGCGCCAGCGCACGGTCGCCGCCCACCGGGGCGCGCGTGGAATAGCTGTGGCCCTTGGCCGAAGAGCTGGTCGTGCTCGATCGGCCCGAACTGGCTGATGGCCGCGTCGACCGGGCACACGAACGGCGCCGCTGCGATGGGCCGCGCGCCTTCGCGCAGCGGCCGCGTGAAGAAGTCGTTGAAGCTGGCGTAGCTCTCGATGCGCGGGTCGGCCGCCTCGTTCATGTCCACCGGTACTTGGCGACGAAGCGCCGCACGATCCAGTGCGTCAGGCCCCCATCCGCGCGCCCGCGACCAGCCCCGCGAACTGGGTCAACAGCTTCTTGGGCAGCAGGTACTGCTGCGTGATGGGCAGGGGTGGGAACAAGCGGGGTCCTGGCGCAAAGGGAAAATTCTACGGTGCGGCGTCGGGAAAAAGCGGGATCCTTGAACGCAGAGGGCGCGGAGGAGGCGCAGAAGTCGCAGAAGGATTCCTGAAGGCTGGCTTTTCTGCGACTTCTGCGGCCACTCTGCGCCCTCTGCGTTCAAAGGTATTCTTGCGGCTTCAGCCATCATGCCCCCGCCCCTGTTCGAAGCCCGCGACCTCACCAAGCGATATGGCGACACCACCGTCGTCGACCGCGTCTCGTTCGGCATCGAACCCGGCGAATGCCCTGGGCGTGATCGGGCCCAACGGCGCGGGCAAGACCACAACCATCCGCATGTGCCGGGCCTGGCCGATCCCGACGGCGGCGGCGTCCGGCGCTGGGGCTGCACATGCCGCGCGACGCGCTGGCCATCAAGGCGCAGCTGGGCGTGGTCAGCCAGTTCGATTCGCTCGACCCCGACTTCACCTGCGCCGAGAACCTGCTGGTGTACGGCCGCTACTTCCGCCTGCCCGAAGCGCAGATCCGCGCCCGCATCCCCACCCTGCTCGAATTCGCCGCGCTCTCGCACAAGGCGAACGTCAAACCCGGCGAACTCTCCGGCGGCATGCGCCGGCGCCTCAGCCTGGCGCGGGCGCTCGTCAACGACCCCAAGCTGCTGCTGCTCGACGAACCGACCACCGGGCTCGACCCGCAAGCCCGCCACCTGATGTGGGAGCGCCTGCAGGTGCTGCTGCAGCAAGGCAAGGCGATCCTGCTGACGACGCACTTCATGGACGAAGCCGAGCGCCTCTGCTCGCGCCTGCTGGTGCTGGACCACGGCCGCAAGATCACCGAAGGCAAGCCGCGCGACCTGATCGCGGAGCACCCGGAGCCCGACGTGGTCGAGGCCTACGGGCCGGGCGCGCTGGCCCTCGCCGAATCGCCGTTGAAGGCGATGGCCGCCCGCACCGAGGTCAGCGGCGAGACCGTCTTCTTCTACACGCAGGATGCGCGGCCGCTGCTCGACGCCCTCGCGCGCGAGCACCCCAGGCTGCGCACCCTGCACCGCCCGGCGAACCCGGAGGACCTGTTCCTCAAGCTCACGGGCCGGCAGATCCGGGAGGACGGATGAAGCCGCTGTTCCACGCCACGCTGTGGCGTCCGCCGGCCCTGTCGCTGCGCTTCTGGCCGGTGTTCCGGCGCAACCTGCTGGTGTGGCGCAAGCTCGCCATCCCCAGCCTGGTGGGCAACATCGCCGAGCCGCTGCTGTGGCTGGTCGCCTTCGGCTACGGCATGGGCGCGCTGGTCGGGCAGGTGAACGTCGGCGGCCGGCCGTGCCCTACATCCTGTTCCCGGCGAGCGGCTCGATCTGCCTGAGCGCGATGAACGCGGCAAGTTTCGAGGCGCTGTATTCCGCCTTCTCGCGCATGCACGTGCAGAAGACCGGGACGGCATCATGAACGCGCCGATCGGCCTCGACGACGTGGTGCTGTCCGAGGTGCTGTGGGCCGGCTACAAGGCGATCTTCACCGTCAGCGCCATCCTGCTGGTGATGCTCGCGCTGGGCATCAGCCACAGCCCGAAGCTGCTGGTGGCGTGGCCGGTGCTGCTGGCCGCCGGCATCACCTTCTCGTGCATCGCGCTGATCTTCAACGCGCTGGCACAGGGCTACGACTTCTTCACCTACTACTTCACGCTGTTCCTCACGCCCATGATGTTCCTGTCGGGCGTGTTCTTCCCGCGCGAGCAGATGCCCGAGATCATGCAGGCGGTGTCGGCCTGGTTCCCGCTGACGGCGGCGGTCGAACTCGTGCGGCCTCTGTTCATGGACCGCTGGCCCGAATCGCCGCTGCGCCACCTGCTGGTGCTGGCCACGTATGCCGCCGGCTCGTTCTGGATCGCGCTGGCCCTGACGCGCCGGCGCTTCGCGGGGTAGGAGCTTCCATGCCGCTCGCCCCGCTGCCCCCGAACTGCTTGCGATGATGGCCAAGGGCGTGTCGGTGATCGTCGGCTCGCGCGACGCCGCGCTGCGCCCGAGCGTGATGCGCGCCGTCGGCAGCCTGGTGGAGGATGGCGGCCGCGCCATCACCGTCTACCTGTCGCGCCGGCAGTCGCGGCAGGTGATCCAGACATCGCGGCCACGGGGCACGTCGCCGTCGTGTTCAGCGAGCCTTCCAGCCACCGCACCGTGCAGCTCAAGGCGTCGCAGGCCAGCATGCGCAACGCGCAAGCCGCGGACGCGCCGGTGCTGGCGCGTTACCCGGCGTCGATGGAGCACGAGGTGCAGCAGGTCGGCTTCGGCCCGGAGCTCACCCGCGCCATGCTCGCCCACCAGCTCGACGACCTGGTCGCGATCCGCTTCGCGCCCGAGCAGGCCTTCGACCAGACCCCGGGGCCGCGCGCCGGGTCGGCATTGGGAGGCGCCCGGTGAACGCGCCGGCGCTGCAGGACATCCGCGCCTGCTTCGAAGGCGCGATCCCGGCGATGCTGGCGACCTGCGGCGCCGACGGCGTGCCGAACGTCGCCTACATCTCCCGGTGTTCTACGCCGACGAGCGCCACGTGGCGCTGTCGTTCCAGTTCTTCAACAAGACGCGCCAGAACATCCTCGCCAATCCGCATGCGTCGGCGCTGGTGCTGCACCCGGTGACGGCGCAGTTCTACCGGCTGCACATCCGCTACCTGCGCACCGAGACCGGGGGTCCGCTGTTCGAAGGCATGAAGGCGCAGCTGGCCGGCATCGCATCGCACAGCGGCATGCACGGCGTGTTCCGGCTGCTCGGCTCCGACGTGTACCGGTGGAGCAGGTCGAGCCGGTGCCGGGCGACCCGCTGCCGGTGCCGCCGCCGCGCGCCGGGCTGCTCGGCGCGGTGCGTCGCGCCAGCGAGCGCCTCGCGCGCAGTGTCGGCCTCGACGACGCCCCGGCGGCCGTGCTCAGCAGCCTGCACGACTTCCTCGGCATCCGCCATGCGATGGTGCTGATGCTCGATCCGGCAACGCAGCGGCTGTACACCGTGGCGAGCGCGGGCTACGCCACCTCGGGCGTCGGCTCGGAGATCGGCGTCGGGCATGGCGTCATCGGCGTCGCGGCGCGCGAGCGCACGCCGGTGCGCATCGGCCACGTGACCAACGCAGCGCTCTACAGCCAGGCGATGCGCAGCAGCTTCGACGCGGACATCCCGGATTTCGAACCGGCCACCGAGATCCCGTATCCCGGCCTGCCGCAGCCGCACAGCCAGCTCGCGGTGCCGATCCTGCACGGGGCGCGCGTGCTGGGCGTGCTGTTCGTCGAGAGCAGCGAAGACCTGCAATTCAGCTACGAAGACGAGGACGCGCTGGTCGCGATCGCGGGCCACCCGGGCGCGGCGATCGAGCTGCTGCAGGCATCGACCGACGCCGCCGAGCCCCAGTCCGCGCCTTCGCCGCCGCCTGCATCCCCCGCCACCGCAGCCCAGCTGCTGGTGCGCCACTACGCCGCCAACGACAGCGTCTTCCTCGGCGACGCCTACCTGATCAAGGGCGTCGCGGGCGCCATCCTGTGGAAGCTGCTGCGCGACCACCGGGAGCAGGGCCGCACCGACTTCAGCAACCGCGAGCTGCGGCTCGACCCGTCGCTGCGGCTGCCCGACGTGACCGACAACCCGGAAGCCCGCTTGTTGTTGCTGCAGCGCCGGCTGGCCGAACACGCCGCGGGCATGCGCATCGAGAAGACGGGACGCGGCCGCTTCCGGCTGGTGCTCGAGCGGCCGGTCGAACTGGTCGCGCGTTAGGCGAGCGCCAGCGCCCGCGCGAGCTTGTCCCACTCCTCCGCGCGCAGGTGCGGCCGCACCACCTGCAGCATCGCCTCGAACGCCGGGGCCGGCGCCTTGGCGCGGACATCCGCCAGCATCAGGCTGCGTTCCAGCGGGTTCATGAAGGGCACCAGCCAGCGCACCGTCCCCATCATCTCCTCGGGAGGGATCGCGGCGATCAGCGCGTCGTGCACGGCGACCAGCTCGGCGTCGGTGTAGCGCGCCCAGAGCACGGCGTTGTGCGCCGTCTCCTCGACGTGCATGTGCTGGAAGTTGTCGGCGATGAACAGGGCCAGTTCCCGGTACAGGTCCTGCGCGGCCGCAATGCGCTGCGGAGCTGCGCAGTTGCGCAGCACGCCGACGCGATCCGCCAGCGCGGCGATGTGGCGCAGGTGGCCGTCGTGCTCGTGGGCGATGGCCTCGCTGGCGCCGGGGGCGCGCGCCTCGATCGCGGCATGCACGAAGTCGTTCTCGTGCTTCAGGTGGCCGGCGCAGGAGTCGAGCAGCTGGAGCACGCGCCCGGTGACCTGCGCGCGTTCGAGGTCGTCGTCGGCGTCCATGCGGCCCACGGCCAGCAGCGTGTCGGCCATCAGCGCGCGCAGCGCCTTGTGGATGCCGGTGTACATGTCGAAGCGCGCGCCCTCGGCGGCGGCGACGCGGGAAAGTTCGGTGGAATCGATGTGCATGGTCTTCTTTCGTTGGAGGAAAGAAGTCTAGGAACGCGCCGGCCCGCGCGTTCTGAAGAATTGCTTAGCGAAACCTTCAGCAAACCTTAACTTGCCTGCCGCACCGGGTCGGCCGCCTTCTCGGCGATCATGATCACCGGCGCGTTGGTGTTGCCGCCGACGATGCGCGGCATGACGGAGGCATCGACCACCCGCAGCCCCTGCATGCCGTGCACGCGCAGCTGCGCATCCACCACGTCGTCGCGGCCACTGCCCATGCGGCAGCTGCCCACCGGGTGGTAGATCGTGTCGGCGTGGCTGCGGACGTAGGCTTCGATCGCGGCATCGTCGCGCGCGGCCGCCGAAAGCGGCAGCTCCCTGCCCCGGAAGCCCGCCAGCGCCGGCTGCGAGAGGATGGTGCGCATGGCCTTGAAGCCGCGCACCAGCCGCTGCACGTCGTCGGGGTCGCCGAGGAAGTTGGGGTCCACGCGCGGCGCGGCCAGCGGGTCGGCGTTGCGCAGCCGCACGCTGCCCCGGCTGCGCGGCCGCAGCAGGCAGACGTGGCACGAGTAGCCGTGGCCGAACACCGTCTTGCGCCCGTGGTCCACCAGCTTGGCGATCACGAAGTGCAGTTGCAGGTCCGGCGCCGGCTCCCCGGGGGCGCTGCGGATGAAGCCGCCCGCTTCGGCGAAGTTGGTGGTGAGCAGGCCGCTGCGGCTGCGCCGCCATTCCTGCACGCCGCGCCACGCATTGCGCAGCCCCGGCAGCGACAGCCCGAAGAGGTCGGTCAGGTGCGGCGCGTCGACCACTTGCGTCACGTCGACGTGGTCGTGCAGGTTCAAGCCCACGCCCGGCAGGTCGTGCACCACCGGCAGGCCGCGTTCGCGCAGGTGCGCGGCGGGCCCGATGCCGGAGAGCATCAGCAACTGCGGCGAGAGCAGGGCGCCGCCGCAGACGATCACCTCGCGCGCGGCGCGCAGCGCGTGCTCGCTGCCGTTCTCGCGGAAGGCGACACCGACGGCGCGGCGCCCTTCCAGCAGCAGCCGGGTGGCGTGGGCGCCGGTGACCACGCGCAGGTTCGGCCGGTGCCGGTTCGGCGCCGGTACGCGGGCGGCGCTGGCGCGCTCGCCGTTGCGGTGGGTGACCTGGTAGAAGCCCACGCCCTCCTGCCGCGGCCCGTTGAAGTCGGGGTTTTCCGGATAGCCGGCCTGCTTCGCCGCATCCACGAAGACCTTGCCGAAGCGGTGCGGCGTGCCGAAGTCCGTCACGTTGAGCGGCCCGCCCTGCCCGTGCCACGCGTCCGCGCCGCGCTCGTTGTGCTCGGCGCGCCTGAAGTACGGCAGCACGTCGGCCCAGCCCCAGCCTTCGTTGCCCTGCGCGGCCCAGCCGTCGTAGTCGGACGGATGGCCGCGCACGTAGATCATGGCGTTGACGGAACTCGAGCCGCCCAGCACCTTGCCGCGCGGCTGGTAGCCGCGGCGGCCGCCCAGCCCCGGCTGCGGCTCGGTCTCGAAGTTCCAGTTGGCGCGGCCCACGCGCGCCAGCAGCGCGAAACCGGCCGGGCAGCGGATCAGCAGCTGGTGTCGGGCGGCCCCGCCTCCAGCAGCGCGACGTTGACCTTCGGGTCTTCGCTCAGGCGCGCCGCCAGCACGCAGCCGGCCGAGCCGCCGCCCACGATCACGTAGTCCACGGTGTTCATGCAGGTCTCCTCCGCGGCGCAGTCTACGCCAGCCCATCCATTCAGTTGTACACAATTCAATTTGGAGCTATACTACGCCCCATGCCCTCCCGCGCCGCCACCGCCGACAACGCCCTGCTGCTCGACAACCAGCTGTGCTTCGCGTTGTACTCGGCTTCGCTGGCGATGACCAAGCTCTACAAGCCGCTGCTCGAAGAGCTGGGCCTCACCTACCCGCAGTACCGGTCATGCTGGTGCTGTGGGAGGCCGACGGCGTGATGGTGTCCGAGATCGGCCACCGCCTTTCGCTCGACTCGGGTACGCTCACTCCCCTGCTCAAGCGGCTGGAGGCCGCCGGCCTCATCAGCCGCATGCGCGACGTGCAGGACGAACGCCGGGTGCACATCCACCTGACGCAGGCCGGCCGCAAGCTGAAGGCGCGCGCCGCCGTGGTGCCCGCGTGCGTGGCGGCCGCCAGCCAGTGCCCCTTGCCCGATATCGTGCAGCTGACGAAGCAGGTGCGCGCGCTGCGCGACCGCCTCGCGGCCTGACCCTTTCACTCTCCGCTTCCGCGAGGAAGCACCAACCAAAGGAAAACCATGCCCACCGCCCTCGACAAAGTCCTCTACACCGCCCGCGCCCACACCACCGGCGGCCGCGAAGGCGCCTCGCGCACCGACGACGGCAAGCTCGACGTCAAGCTCTCGCCCCCGGCGGAGCCGGCGACGGCACCAACCCCGAGCAGCTGTTCGCGGCCGGCTACGCCGCCTGCTTCATCGGCGCCATCAAGGCCGTGGCCGGCAAGATGAAGCTGACCGTGCCCGCCGACGTCGCCGTCGACTCCGAAGTCGACCTCGGCCCGACGTCGCTCGGCTACGGCATCGCCGTGCGCCTGAACGTCAGCCTGCCGGGCATGGACCGCGCCGCCGCGCAGCAGCTGGTGGACGCCGCGCACCAGGTGTGCCCGTACTCCAACGCCACGCGCAACAACGTCGACGTGCAGATCAAGCTGGCCTGACATGACGACCACGCTCCTCGTGCGCAAGGACCGGCCGGGCGAAGCGCGCCTGGCCGCCGCCGATGACGCTGCGCTCGACGCAGGACAGGTCCGCGTGCGCGTGGAGCGGTTCGCGCTGACCGCGAACAACGTCACCTACGCCGCCTTCGGCGACGCCATGCAGTACTGGCGCTTCTTCCCGTCGGCCGAAGAGGGCTGGGGCGTGGTGCCGGTCTGGGGTTTCGGCACGGTGGTGCAGTCCGCCCATGCGGGCGTCGCCGTCGGCGAGCGGCTGTGGGGCTACTGGCCGATGGCCGGCAGCGCCGTGCTGCAGCCGCGCAAGCTGTCGCCCGAAGGCTTCGCCGACGGCGCGCCGCATCGCGCGGAACTGCATCCGGTCTACAACTTCTACGCGCGGTGCAACGCCGACCCGTTCTATTCGGCGGACAGCGAAGACCTGCAGGCCCTGCTGCGGCCGCTGTTCACCACCTCCTGGCTGATCGACGACTTCCCCGCCGACCGGCAGTTCTTCGGGGCGCGGCGCGTGCTGCTGTCGAGCGCTTCCAGCAAGACGGCGTACGGCACGGCCTTCCAGCTGCGGCAGCGTGAAGGCATCGAGCTGGTGGGCCTGACCTCGGCGGCGAACCGCGCGTTCTGCGAATCGCTCGGCTGCTACGACCGCGTGCTGGCCTACGAAGACTTCGCGCAGCTCGATCCCGCGGTGCCCTCGGTGTACGTCGACTTCGCCGGCAACGCGCGCTTTCGCAAGACCGTGCACGAGCAGTTGGCCGACCTGCGCTACGACTGCGCGGTCGGGGGCACGCACGTCGCCGAACTCGGCGGCGGCGCCGACCTGCCCGGGCCGCGGCCGACGCTGTTCTTCGCGCCCGCGCACGCGAAGAAGCGCCAGCAGGAATGGGGCCTGGACGCATTCAACCGCCGCCTTCTCGCCGGCTGGCAGGCTTTCCGCGACCGCGCGGGCGACCCCGCGGCGCCGTGGCTGCGCGTGCGCACCAGCGAAGGCGCCGACGCGGCGCTACAGGCGTGGCAGCAGCTCGCCGCCGGCGGGACCGAACCGGCCGCCGGCCACATCGTCGCGCTGCGCGGATGACCGCTTCGCGCCACCCTTACGACGCCCTCACGCCCGACGTGGTGCTCGATGCGCTCGCCGCCGTGGGCGTGTACGGCGACGGGCGCCTGCTGGCCCTGAGCTCCTACGAGAACCGCGTGTACCAGATCCACCGGAGGACGCGTTCGAGGGCGAGTCGGTGGTGGTCGCCAAGTTCTACCGGCCCGGCCGCTGGACCGATGCGCAGGTGCTGGAAGAGCACGCCTTCGCCGCCGAACTGCAGCAGGCCGAAGTGCCGCTGGTGGGCCCGCTGGCGCCGCAGGGCCGCACGCTGCACCACCACGAAGGCTTCGCGTTCAGCATCAGCCCGCGCCGGGGCGGCCGCATGCCGGAGCTCGACGACGGCGAGGTGCTCGAATGGATCGGCCGCTACCTCGCGCGCCTGCACACCGTCGGCGGCAAGAAGCCGTTCGCGGAACGGCCGGCGCTCGACATCGCGAGCTTCGGTGAGGAGCCGCGCGAGTGGCTGCTGTCGCACGAAGCGGTGCCGCTGGAGGTCCGGCGGAATGGACGGCCGCCTGCGACAAGGCGCTGCAGCAGGTGCGCGCGGCTTTCGCCGAAGCCGAGGCCGCCGGCGTGAAGCGCCTGCGCCTGCACGGCGACTGCCACCCCGGCAACATCCTCTGGACGCCCGCCGCCGGCCCGCACTTCGTCGACCTCGACGACGCGCGCACCGGCCCCGCGGTGCAGGACCTCTGGATGCTGTTGTCGGGCGAGCGCGCGCAGCGGCAAAAGCAGCTGGGCGCCTTGCTGGACGGGTACGAACAGCTGCGCGACTTCGACCGCTCGGAACTGGCGCTGGTCGAGGCGCTGCGCACGCTGCGCCTGCTGCACTACAGCGCGTGGCTGGCACGGCGCTGGGAAGACCCGATCTTCCCGATCAACTTCCCCGGTTCGGCACGCCCGACTACTGGCGCGGCCAGTGCTGATGCTGCAGGAGCAGATGGAAGCGATGGAGGAAAGGCCGCTGGTGGCTTGAGGCTGCCGGGAGCGGGAGCGAACTGCCGGAACGCAGAGGGCGCGAAGGGCTCGCAGAGAACGCAGAAAGGTCAAAGAAAACTTCAAAGGTTTTCGGTTTCCTTTGGCGACTTCTGCGAAACCTTTGCGCCCTCTGCGTTCCGGCAGTCCGAATTCAGCAGCGTCCCTACCGCACCGGGTTCTCGATCGCCCCGATGCCGTCGATCTCCACGCGCACCACGTCGCCGCTCACCAGTACTTCGGCGGCTTGAAGCCGATGCCCACGCCCACGGGCGTGCCGGTGGCGATGATGTCGCCCGGGTACAGCGTGATGCCGGCCGACAGCGTCTCGATCAGCTTCGGGATGTCGAAGATCAGGTCCTTCGTGCTCGCGTTCTGCCGCTCTTCGCCGTTGACGAAGCAGCGCACCTGCGTCGCCCTGGCCGTCGAGCTCGTCGGCGCTCACCAGCCACGGGCCCATCGGGCAGAAGGTGTCGAACGACTTGCCCAGCAGCCACTGCGAATGCCGGCCCTGCCAGTCGCGCGCGGTCACGTCGTTGATGATGGTGTAGCCCCACACGTGCTGCATCGCATCGGCGCGCGTGATGCCCTTGCCGCCGCGGCCGATGACGACCGCCAGCTCCGCCTCGTAGTCGATCGCTTCGGAAACGCCGGCCGGGATGCGGATCGTGTCCTTGGGACCGACGACGCACTCGGGCACCTTGGAGAAGATGATCGGGTCCGAAGGAATGTCGCCGCCCGACTTGGCGCTGGAGTCGAAGCCGCTGCCCGCGAACTCGCGCGCATGGGCGTGGTAGTTCTTGCCCACGCAGAAGATGTTGCGCCGCGGCCGCGGGATCGGCGCGCCCAGTTCCACCTGTTCCAGCGGGATGGCCGCGCCCGTGGCCGGCAACGCGCCGCCGGCCGCCAGCGTCTCGACCAGCGGCAAGGCGCCCAGCGCCACCTGCCCGGGCGAAAGCTGGAACGGCTCGACCTTGCGGCCGTCGGCCGAAATGCGGCCGACGCCGTTCTGGCCCCGGTGGCGGAATGCGGCAAGTCTCATCGGGAAAACTCTCTTCGCGCCACAATCGGCGCTCACTAGCATGCTAACAAAACAGCAGGAGAGAACCATGTTGCGCCGCACACTCATCGCCGCCGGCCTCGTCGCCGCCGCCGGCTTCGCCGCCGCCCCCGGCGCGTACCCCAACAAGCCGGTCACGATGATCGTGCCGTTCCCGCCCGGCGGACTGGCCGACGTGGTCGGCCGCCCCGTGGCCGAAGCCATGGCGCGCGAACTCGGCCACCCGGTGGTCGTCGAGAACAAGGGCGGCGCCGGTGGCGGCATCGGCATGGCGCAAGTCGCCCGCGCCGCGCCGGACGGCTACACGATCCTGATGGCGCTCTCGTCGTACAGCGTGCTGCCCGAGGCCGACGTGGTGCTGGGCCGCCCGCAGATGTACACCTTCGAGGCGCTGCGTCCCATCGCCCGCTTCACGGCCGATCCCACGGTGCTGGCCGTGCGCGCCGACGCTCCGTGGAAGACGGTCAAGGACTTCGTCGAGGACGCGAAGAAGCGCCCCGGCGCCATCAACTACGGCTCGTCGGGCAACTACGGCACCATGCACGTGCCGATGGAAATCCCGCGCAGAACGCCGGCCTGAAGATGACGCACGTGCCCTTCACCGGCGCGGCTCCCGCGGTCGTCGCCCTGCTGGGCGGCCAGATCCGAGCGATCTCCACCGGCCCGGCCACCGTGCTGCAGCACGTCAAGGCGGGCAAGCTCAAGGTGCTGGGCCACTGGGGCAACGGCCGCCTGAGCACCATGCCCGACGTGCCTTCGATGAAGGACGCCGGCTACCCCGCCGAGTACGCGCAGTGGTCCGGCCTGTTCGTGCCCGCCGGCACGCCCGAGCCGGTGGTGCAGCGCCTGCGCGCCGCCGCCCGCGCCGCCGCCAACGACGCCAAGGTCAAGGAAGTGATCCTCAACGCCGGCAGCCCGATCCTGTACCAGGACACGCCCGACTTCGAGCGCTACGTGCAGGCCGACGTCAAGCGCATGGCGGACGTCGTCAAGAAGATCGGCAAGATCGAGTAATCCACGCCCGGAGGGCACCCCATGAAGCGTTCCCAGTTCCTGCGCCGGCTCGCCGCCGGCGCTTGCGCGGCCACCTTGCTGCACGCCCTCCCGGCGGCCGCGCAGGCATGGCCCACCAAGCCGGTGCGCATCATCGTGCCCTTCGCCGTGGGCGGCCCGGCGGACAACTACGCGCGCTTCCTCGCGCAGCGCCTGCCCGACCAGCTCGGGCAGCCGTTCGTGGTGGAGAACCGGCCGGGCGCCGGCGCCGTGATCGGCACCGACGCGGTCGCGAAGTCGCCGGCCGACGGCTACACGCTGCTGCTGATGTCGAACACCCACACGGTCAACGAAACGCTGGTGGCCAGCAAGCCGTACAACCCGGTCCGCGATTTCGTGGGCGTGGCGCCGATCAACTATTCCGACCTGGTGCTGGTCGCGCATCCGTCGCTGCAGGCCGCCAACGTCAACCAGCTGGTCAAGCTGGCGAAGGAGCGGCCGGGCCGCCTGAACTACGCGTCGTCGGGCACCGGCACGCCGTACCATATGGCCGGCGAGCTGTTCAAGAGCATGTCGGGCACCTTCCTCGTGCACATCCCGTACAAGGGCAGCTCGGGCGCGCGCACCGACCTGCTGGGCGGCCAGTCGACATGATGTTCGACGCCGTCACGACGATGGTGGAACAGGTGCGCGCCGGCAAGGTCAAGGCGATCGCCACCACCGGCAAGGAACGCTCGGCCGTTCTGCCCGACGTGCCGACGGTGCACGAGGCCGGCATCCCGAACTACGAAGCGACGATCTGGCTCGGGCTGATGGCGCCGAAGGGCACGCCGCCGGCCGTGGTCGCGCGCTTGAACGAGGCCGTCGGCAAGATCACCAGCCAGCCCGACGTGCAGGCCGCGTGGGGCAAGCAGGGCGCGACGTCGATGACGATGAACCCGGCCGCCTTCGACAAGTACCTGCAGGACGATATCGCCAAGTGGCGCAAGGTCATCCAGTCCGCCAACATCAAGGCCGACTGATGGCGAAGACACTGCACATCCTCAGCGGCGGCGCCGCGCAGGGCTGGTCGCGCGGCTGCAGCCGGCGTTCGAGGCCCGGCACGATTGCCGCATCGAAGGCACCTTCGGCGCCGTGGGCCTGATGAAGGAAACGCTGCTGGCCGGCGCGCCGTGCGACCTGCTGATCCTGACCGACGCGTTGATCCGCGAACTGGGCGAGCAGGGACAGGCGCTCGGCGTGGTGAAAACCGGGCTCGCGGTGAAGGCGGGAGCGCATGCCGCTCCGGTAGCGAACCCCGAAGACCTGAAGCGCTTCCTGCAGGACGCCGGCGCGGTGTACTTCCCCGACCCGGCAAAAGCCACGGCGGGCATCCACTTCATGAAGGTGCTGACCGCGCTGGGCCTGGCCGAACCGCTGGCGCAGCGCCTGCGCACGTTTCCCAATGGCGCCACCGCGATGGCGGCGCTGGCGAAGGCGCCGGAAGCAGGCGCCGTCGGTTGCACGCAAGTGACGGAGATCCTGTTCACGCCCGGCGTGCAGCTTACGGGCCTGCTGCCGGAACCACATGGATTGGCCACCACTTACACAGCTGCGGTGCGCCGGGAGGCGAAGGAGCATGGGCTGGCGTCGGCGCTGCTCGCGGCGCTGGCGGCGCCAGAGGCCGCCGCCACGCGCCGCGCGTGCGGGTTCGACTAAGCCAGCAGCGCGCTCACCCGCTTCACGTAGGCGGCCGGATCTTCCGGCATGCCGCCTTCGGCCAGCAGCGCCTGGTCGAACAGGATGTGCGCCAGTCGTGGAAAGCCGGCGAGCCGTCCAGCTTCTGCACCAGCGGGTGCGAAGCGTTCACTTCCAGCACCGGCTTCACCTCCGGCGCCTTCTGCCCCGCCTGCTTGAGCAAGCGCGCCAGTTGCAGGCTCATGCCGCCTTCGCTGACCACCAGGCACGCCGGTGAGTCGACGAGCCGCGTGGTCACGCGCACGTCCTGCGCCTTGTCCTTGAGCGCTTCCTTGAGCTTGGCCAGCACCGGCTTGAACGACTCGGCGGCTTCCTCCGCGGCCTTCTTCTCCGACTCGTCCTGCAGCGTGCCCAGTCGACCCGGCCCTTGGCCACGGACTGCAGCGGCGTGCCTTCGAACTCCTCGACATGGCCCAGCGCCCACTCGTCGACGCGGTCGGTCATGTACAGCACCTCGAGGCCCTTCTTGCGGAAGATCTCGAGCTGCGGACTGTTGGCGGCGGCGGCCTGCGTGTCGGCGGTGACGTAGTAGATGGCCTCCTGGCCTTCCTTCATGCGCGCCTTGTAGTCGGCAAGCGAGACGCTCACGGTGTCGCTGGCGGTGGAGGCGAAACGCAGCAGCTTCGCGATGCGCTCGCGGTTGCCGAAGTCCTCGCCCAGGCCTTCCTTGAGCACCGCGCCGAACTCGCCGTAGAACTTCGCGTACTTGCCCTTGTCCTCGTCGGCCGCGGCTTCGTCCTTCTCCGCCTTCGCCAGGTCTTCCAGCATGGCCAGCACGCGCCGCGTGTTGCCCTCGCGGATCGCCTTCACGTCGCGGCTTTCCTGCAGCAGCTCGCGGCTGACGTTCAGCGGCAGGTCGGCCGAATCGACCACGCCCTTGACGAAGCGCAGGTACGAAGGCAGCAGCGCCTCGGCGTCGTCCATGATGAAGACGCGCCTGACGTACAGCTTGACGCCCGCGGCCTTCTCCCGGTTCCACAGGTCGAAGGGCGCGCGGCCCGCACGAACAGCAGCTGCGTGTACTCGCTGCTGCCTTCCACGCGGTTGTGCGTCCACGCGAGCGGGTCTTCGAAGTCGTGGCTGACGGCCTTGTAGAACTCCTTGTACTGCTCGGGCGTGATGTCCTTCCCGGGGCGCGCCCACAGCGCGGTGGCCTGGTTGACGGTTTCCCATTCGTCCGAGAGCACGTGCTCGCCGCCCTTGCCCTCCTCGCCTTCCTTCCACTCTTCCTTGCGCATCAGGATCGGCAGCGCGATGTGGTCGGAGTACTTGTTGACGATGGACTTGAGCTTCCGGGTGGAGAGGTAGTCCAGCGCGTCGTCGCGCAGGTGCAGCGTGACGCTGGTGCCGCGCTGCGGGCGGGTGATCGCCTCCACCTCGAAGTCGCCGGCGCCGCCGCTGACCCAGCGCACGCCCTCTTCCGCCTTCAGGCCGGCACGGCGCGATTCGACGGTGATGCGGTCGGCCACGATGAAGCCGGAATAGAAGCCCACGCCGAACTGGCCGATCAGCTGCGCGTCGGCCTTCTGGTCGCCCGACAGGCGGCCCATGAACTCGCGCGTGCCGCTCTTGGCGATGGTGCCGAGGTTGTCGATGGCCTCCTGCTGCGACAGGCCGATGCCGTTGTCGGCGATGGTCAGCGTCTTTGCTTCCTTGTCGAAGCTCACGCGCACCTCGAGGTTGGGCGCGTCTTCGTACAGGGTCGCGTCGTTCAGCGCCTCGAAGCGCAGCTTGTCGCAGGCGTCGGAGGCGTTGGAGATCAGTTCCCGCAGGAAGATCTCCTTGTTGGAGTACAGCGAGTGCGTGACCGGGTGGAGCAGCTGCGCCACTTCCGCCTGGAAGGAGAGGGTTTGTTTCTGGCTCATGGCTTGTCGTTGTGGGGGAAAGCGCGCCGTAGCTGGGGCCGGCGCGTGAATATTTCAAGGCGGTGGATGCTAGCGCACCCGGCCGTGAAGTAATCGACGATTCCAGCTCCGCCGCGCTGCGCACGCTGGTTGCAGGAGGCAACACGGCGTTTACATTCGGTCCCCATGCGGATCGAGTTGCCACAACCGTCCCGGCGGACGCCCAGCGTGCCCAGACGACGCCCACACGCTGACCCTGCCGGTGCAGCATCCGCACGCCTTGCCGGTCACGCTCCTCGGGGCGCTGCCCACGGCAGAGAATGTAGGCGGCCGCGTCGAAGTGCTGGCGGGCGCCCCTCTCCAGCTGACCCTGACTTTCTGAGCGGCAGCCCGCGCCGGGGACGATTCCGGCGCACCGCCGTCGCAGCCCGGCCACAAGCCGCCACGCCCCTTACCGCTCGTCACAGCGCCGGAACCGCTAGGCGCGCCGCCGTGGCGGGGGCCCGAAGGGGTCACTAGCATCCGTCCAAAGTCGAATCTCGGAGGGATCCCTTGGCCACTACCCGCTTCCACCGCCGCGCCCTTGCAGCCGGCTTCACGCTGATCGAACTGATGATCACCGTGGCCATCGTCGGCGTCCTGGCCGGCGTCGCCTCCCGCGTACACGGACTACATCCGCCGCGGCCAGCTGCCGGAAAGCTTCGCCGCGCTGTCCGACTACCGGGTGAAGATGGAGAACTACTTCCGTGATTACAAGAACTACGGCAGCAGCGGCACCTGCGCCAACGGCACCAATGCGCCAGCACGGAAAGACTTCGTCCCGAAGAACGCCAAGTACTTCACGTACACGTGCACCAGCACGGCCAGCCCGGCCGCCTACACGATCACCGCGACCGGCGCGAGCGGCGCGGCCATCGGCCACGTCTACAGCATCGACAGCGACAACGTCCAGAAAACGGTGAAGTTCAAGGGCCAGACCGTCACCGGCAAGAACTGCTGGCTGATCAAGGGGACCGAGTGCTGATCCGGGTCCGCCAGTCCGGCTTCAACCTGATCGAGGCCATCGTCACGCTGGCCGTGCTGGGCATCCTCGTCGCCACCGCCGTGCCCAGCATGGGCGAGTGGGTCCGGGGCTCGCACGTGCGCAACCTGGCGAAACGACGCAGAGCGGCCTGCAGCGCGCCCGCACCGAAGCCATGAAGCGCAACCAGATCGTGACGTTCTGGCTGGTCGGGCCCAAGACTTCGGTTCCCGGCGCGGATTGCGCCTTGTCCGCCGAGTCGGCCGCGTGGGTGGTCAGCCTCGACGACCCGGCCGGCAAGTGCAACGTCGCCGCCTCCACCACCGTCGAACCCCGCATCGTCGAGGTGTACGGCCCGGGCAGCGCCGCCGCCAACATCGCCATCTCCGGCGTGGCCGCCGACGGCACCGCTGCCAAGTCGGTGAGCTTCAACGGCTACGGCCAGCCCGTGCGCACCGGCAAGCCGCTGACGCGCATCGACATCACGCACGACAACTCCGACACCCGCCGCCTGCGGGTGGAGATCTCCGCCAGCGGCAGCATCCGCATGTGCGACCGCGCCTTCGACGTGGCCGCCACCCCCGCGACCCGCGCGCCTGCAACGCCTGAGACCACCATGACCCAACGCCAGCGCTCCCCGGCCGCCGCGTCCATGCCCGGGGCGTCGCCCTGATCGAAGCCCTCGTCGGCGTCCTCATTTTCTCGGTGGGCGTGCTGGGCCGGTCGGCCTGCAGGCCGCCATGACGCGCGCCCAGGGGCACGGCGAAGTACCGCGCCGACGCCGCCTACCTCGGCACGGAGGTGCTCGGCAAGATCTGGGTCGACCGCGCCAACCTCAACAAGTACGACGACGCCAACTGCAGCACCCACGGGCCGTGCAGCGACTGGAAGAACAAGGTCAAGGGCGCGCTGCCGGGGGCGCCGCCAAGCTGGCCAGCGCATCCGCGACCGGCGCGGTGACCATGACCATCACCCGGACCACCTCCGCCGAAGGAACCCACAGCTATGTCCTGTCCAGCCAGATCCGCTAAGCGCCGCGCCCACGCCGGCTTCACGCTGATCGAGCTGATGATCGGCGTGGTCATCGGCCTGCTCGCGAGCCTGGCCGTCACCCACGTGCTGGTGTCCTCGGAAGGCAACAAGCGCACCACCATGTCGGCTTCGGACGCGCAGGTGAACGGCGCGCTCGCGCTCGGCACGCTGCAGCGTTCCATCCAGTCGGCCGGCTACGGCTTCACGCCGACACCCGCCGTCATCGGCTGCACGCTGACCGCCGCGTTCGGCGGCGCGGCCATCGCCAACTTCCCCACCAACCTGGTGCCGGTGCGCATCACGCCGCATGCCACCGCCGGCATGCCCGACACCATCCGGGTGCTGGCCAGCGGCAAGTCCTCGTTCTCGATGCCGCTGCGCGTGGTGGCGCCGGGCTACAAGAAGAACGACAAGATGATCCCGGTGGCCTCCGGCATCGGCATCGCCGCGCCCGTGGTCTCCGGCGGCACCGTCACCTCGCCCGGCGACCTGCTGATCGCGGCGGTCAACACCTCGACGCCCTGCTCCGTGTTCCGGGTGACCAGCCGGGGGCCAGCGCGCTGGAGATCCAGCGCGCCGACGACGCCGGCTGGAACGCCGCCGGCACGCCGGTCGACACATACGGCTCCGGCAGCTTCATCGTCAACATGGGCAAGCCCATCGACATCACCTACAGCATCGTCGACAACTCGCTGCGCGCGCGCACCCTGAACATCGACACGGCCGACAGCAAGCCGACCTACCCGGCGGCCGTGGAGATGTTCCCGAGCATCGTCAACATGCAGGCGTACTACGGCAAGGACACCGACAACAACGGCACGGTCGACGCCCGGAACCGGACGGCGCCGACCACCAACGCCGAATGGCTGCAGGTGATCGCGGTGCGCCTCGCGGTCGTCGCGCGCAGCACGCAGATGGAAAAGGAAGACGTCACCCACGCCAACCTGCTGTGGGACGTCGGCACCTCGATCACCATGGCCGATACGGAAGACTGCACGCTGGCCACCACGGCCAGCAAGTGCCTGCGCCTGAAGATCGACCACCGGACGACTGGAAACGCTACCGCTACCGCGTCTTCGACACGGTGGTCCCGCTGCGCAACATGTTGTGGAACTCATGACCGCCGCCCCCAAGACCGTTCACGCGCCTCCGCGCGCCGCGCGCAGCGAGGCATCTCGCTGCTGTTCTCCCTGATGGCGCTGGTGATCATCGGCCCGGGCGCCGTGGCGCTCACGCGCTCGGTCGACACCGGCACGCTGGTGATGGGCAACCTCAGCTTCAAGCAGGACGCGGTGACCGCCAGTTCGAACGCCGCCGAGGAAGCGATCGCCTGGCTCGCCGCCAACAACATCGACAAGAAGCTCGAGGACGACATCCCCGAGAAGGGCTACTACGCCAGCGCCCGCGAACAGGTCGACCCGCTCGGCACCCGCACCAGCACCGGCAACAAGCTGCCCCTGATCGACTGGGAAGGCAACGACTGCGCCGGCGTCCCGTCGGCCACGTACACCACCTGCGACGTGCTCCCGGTGGCGGGCACCGACGTCAACGGCAACAAGGTCAAGTGGGTGATCACCCGCCTGTGCAAGGACACCGGCACGGCCGGCGGCTCCAACTACTGCACGCGCCCGGCCATGGCCGCGACGTCGACAGCCGTGGAACGCGGCGAACTGCAGCCCGGCGGCCGGATCAGCCGCGCGCTCGCCAGTCCGTTCTACCGGGTCATCGTGCGGGTGCAAGGCCCGCGCAACACGACCAGCTTCACCGAATCCCTCGTTCACTTCTGAGCCTGCCCCGCTGAAAGGCCCCCATGCAGACCGTTCAACTCCTCCCGCAAGCCCGTCGCTTCCTGCGAACGGCCGGCGCCCTGATGCTCGGCGCGCTGTGCGGAGCGGCGCTGGCCACGGACATCGCCGACGCGCCGCTGTTCACGAACTCCGCGGCATCGGTGAAGCCGAACATCATGTTCATCCCGACGATTCGCTGTCCATGGACCGGGAGTACCTGCCCGACCTGCAGGACGACGACGTGCTCGCCACCACCAGCTACGGCTTCAAGTCGAGCCAGTGCAACGGCCTGGCCTACGACCCCACCACGGTCTACAAGGTGCCGGTGAACTATGACGGGTCGTCCCGCGGCGCCGGTGCGACCAGCGACTACGCCATCGCGAGCCAGTTCGGCAGCTACCGCAACCTGAACGACATTTCGAGCAGGCCGACGGCCGGGTCCACCATCACGGTGCGGGTCACGAACGGCAGCAGGCAGAGCAGCTGGTACCCCAACAACCAGGCCGTGACCATCTACGGCGACGTGGGCACCTTCATCGTCGGCTACGTGCCCACCAGCGGAAGCAACTGGAACACCAGCAACGGCGACCTCAAGGTCACGGTGGTCTTCGCCACCGGGACCTTCCCGCTCACGGACGTGAAAATCGCGACCGGCACGCCGACCAAGAACGTGTACTACACGTACACCGGCGCGCAGACGGCGATGAACTATTCGTACGTGGCCTCCGGGGCGGTGGTCAAGAACGACTTCTTCAACGAGTGCGACACGGCCGCCGACCACAAGGGCAACACCAAGTTCCGCCCGGTCTACGCAGCGACTTCCGTCACCGTGCCGAATTCGACCATCTCGGACGCGCAGAACTTCGCCAACTGGCAGAAGCACTACAAGTCGCGCATGCTGACCATGAAGGCGGGCGTGAGCCTGGCGTTCCGGGACCTCGACGCGAAGTACCGCATCGGCCTGACCACCCTCTCGTCGAAGAACGTCACCGAGAGCGACGACTTCCTCGACATCCGCGATTTCGACAACGATCCGCTCAAGACCGTGACCACCCGGCAGAAGTGGAAGTTCTACGACAAGCTGTGGAAGGCGACGCCGCCGTCCAACCAGAGTACGCCGCTGCGCGCCGCGCTCGCCAAGGTGGGCCAGTACTACGCCAAGAAGGCCATCGTCTCCGGCGGCGGCAACCAGACCTACGACCCGATCCAGTATTCGTGCCAGCGCAACTACGCGATCCTCTCCACGGACGGCTACTGGAACACCTACAACGAAGCGACATCGTCGCCCAAGTACGGCCCCTATCAGCTCGACCGGACCACGCTGGTGGGCCAGCAGGACGGCGGCGGGAACGGCACCAAGCGGCCGATGTTCGACGGCGGCAGCGTGACGAAGACGACGGAGGAGCGCTGGACCCGCACGGAGAAGCGGTACATGCGGGTGGACACCCCCGCCTGACCACCAGCGTCCAGACGAGCAGCACCACCACCAAGAAGGTGACCGCCATGACGCAGGTCAGCCGTGGCGTGGTCAAGGACTTCACGGTGACCGGCAACTCCACCAACATGGCGCGCTCGGGCACCACGGTCACCGTGACAACCAGCGCGCCCCACAACCTGTTGACGGGCGACAAGGTGACCATCACCGTCACTTCCGGCGGCAACAACAACTTCAAGCAGACCGACGAGAGCGTGACCGTCACCGGCAACAACACCTTCACGTACACCGTTGGCAACAACGCCGGCACGGCTTCGGGAACCTATACCTTCGATCCCGTCGGAAGCCTGCTCTGCCCCGCGAACACGGGCTTCGTGCGCAGCTACACGCAGGCCGGAACCCGGACGGAGACCAACACCGCCAGCGTGACGTCGACCACGGTCACTGCCTCCACGTCGACCGTCCTGCAGACCAAGACCTACACGTTCGCCAAGCTGCGGACCATCGTCTCGGTGAACGGCACGGTGACCAACGACACCACGTCGGAAGCGCCGGGCGTCCTTGCCGGCACGGTCTCGCAGCCCGCGGTCGTGACCGCCATCGGCACGCCGGTCACCACCACCGAGTCCAATCCGTCGAACAGCGATACCACCACGTGGGGCGCGGCCACGATGAGCCTGGGAACGAGCTGCGTGTCCACCACGACCGCCGGGCCGACCGTCACCCCCGGTGCGAGCACCACGACGACGACCATGCAAACCACCACCCCGGTGGTCACCGGCCCGACCAACCAGACGCCGGTGCTGGAAACGCCGATCGAAACGACGTCGACGGAGGGGGCGAAGTCCACCACCCAGCTCCCCGACGTCAAGAACGGCGGCACCGAGAACACGCTGGCCGACGTCGCCATGTATTACTACATGACGGACTTGCGGACCTCCGACCTCGGCAACTGCACCGGCTCGGACGGTTTCAACGTCTGCGACAACAACGTGCGCAAGAGCGACGGCGACCCCGCCCACTCCTATGGCGACAACGCCACGTGGCAGCACATGACCACCTTCACGGTCGGCCTGGGCGTGAACGGGCAGCTCAAGTACAAGGGCGATTACTTCAACGACGTCACCTCGGACTTCCTGAAGATCCTCGCGGGCGACATCGACTGGCCGTCGCCCGTCGCGGCTTCGATCACCAGCCCGCCGGCCAACGTGGACGACCTCTGGCACGCCGCCGTCAACGGACGCGGCCAGTACTTCAGCGCCGACAACCCCACCGCGCTGACCGACAGCCTGAGCACGGCGCTGACCAAGATCGACGCCACGCCCGGGTCGGCCGCGGCGGCCTCGACCAGCTCGCTGCAGCCGGTCCAGAACGACAACGACATCTTCGTCGCGCAGTTCACGACGCAGCAGTGGTTCGGCGACGTGCTGGCCTACCAGATCAACCCGTCCACCGGCAACATCGAGTCGACCATCACCTGGTCGGCGAAGAAGCAGCTGGACCTGCCGACTACACCAAGCGCAAGATCCTGTTCGCGGACAAGGACCCGACCAAGAAGACGCTGGTCCCCTTCACCGCCGAGGAACTGAAGACGCACGGCTACGAAGACCTGTTCAAGGACTTCTGCAGCAAGCCCGGCCTGGGCGGCACGTCCAAGCCCTCGCAGTGCGCCGGCTACGGCAGCAACACGGTCCGCGACCCGGCCAACGACCCCGCGAACATGGTGAAGTACCTGCGGGGCGACCAGACCCTGACGTACTACCGCAAGCGCGAAGCCCGCCTCGGCGACGTGATCAACGCCTCGCCGCTGTTCGTCGGCAAGCCCAGCTTCAAGTACTCGGACTCGAGCTACCAGGCTTACGCCACCGACAAGAAAGGACCGCGCCGCGGTGGTGCTGGTGGCGTCCAACGACGGCATGCTGCACGCGCTCGACCGCAAGACCGGCAACGAGAAGTGGGCCTTCGTCCCGACCGAGGTGATGAAGAACATGTACAAGCTCGCGGACGAGAACTTCGAGTTCAACCACGTGTTCTACGTCGACGGCTCGCCGCAGATGGGCGACATCCAGATCAACAGCGGGACCAACAAGGGCCAGTGGCGGACCATCGTCGTGGGCGGCCTCAACAAGGGTGGGCGCTCGTACTACGCGCTGGACCTGACCGACACCAACGATCCCAAGCTGCTGTGGCAGTTCAAGCACAACGACCGGGCCTGACCTTCGGCAACCCCGTCATCACCAAGCGCGGCAACGGCGACTGGGTGGTGGTGTTCGGTTCCGGCTACAACAACGGCAACCAAACCGACGGCACTCCGGCCGGCGACGGCAACGGCCACCTGTTCGTGCTGGATGCCTTCACCGGCGCCCGGTCATGAAGCTGCCGACGTACAAGGCCGGCACCACCACGCCGGTGGGCACGGCCGACACGCCGAGCGGCCTGTCCGAGATCAACTCCCGGGTCGAATCCGAGCTGGACAACACCTCGCTGCGCTTCTACGGCGGCGACCTGCTGGGCAACGTGTGGCGCTTCGATCTCGACAACGTCGTCGAGCCGCACGGCAAGGCCCTGCAACTGGCCGAACTGACCACCCCGCCGGACCCGGGCCTGCCCGAAATCGCGCAGCCGATCACCACCCGGCCGATCGTGGCGGAAGTGGAGTACAACGGATCGAAGTTCCCGGTGGTCTACGTGGCGACCGGCCAGTACCTCGGGACCGCCGACGTCGCCGACAAGCACCGCCAGTCGCTGTATGCCATCAAGGACCCGATGAACAACACGGCGCTGGGCAAGATCCGCGGGCGCAGCGACTTCGTGGTGCAGACCATCACGGCGCCCGACGCGGCGCAGGAAACGCGCGTGAGCTCCGACCTGAGGTCGACTGGATCGCCAAGAGGGGCTGGCGCGTCGACTTCCCCGTGGCCGGCGAGCGCGTCTCGGTCAACCCGCAGATCGCCCCGACACGCTGTTCGTGGGCAGCAACACGCCCAAGGACGACGCGTGCAGCGCGGGCGGCAAGTCGCAGCTCTACGAGTTCAACTTCCTGACCGGCACGTCGACCGCCACCTACCCGGGCCAGTGCTGGTGCAGGGCCTGACGCTGGTGCAGCTGACGGAAGACGGCGCCGGCGAAGGCAGCATCGTCACCATCATCACGCGCAGCGACGGTTCGGTGGACGAGAAGATCACCAACCCGGGCACCAGTGGCGGCGTGCTGCGCCGCTCGCAGTGGCGCGAACTCGTGGACTGAAGTGCCGGGCAGGCGGGGTCTCTGGCACGTCAGTGCCCTCGTCCTGCTGGCACATGCCGCGCTGCTCGCCCAGCTGAGCACCACGCCGGCGCCCCTGCGGGGGCAGAGCGGCCTGCCGGTGAAGCTGCTCTACGCGCGGGCTGTCCAGCCCGCGATCCCCTCCACCGAACCCGAGCCGCCCGCCCCTGCCGCGACGGCGCCGGCCGTTCCCGTCCCCCCCGAATCCAGCCCCGCCGGGCCGAAGCCCGAATCCGCGCCGCAGGAGCGCCAGCCGCCGCAGCCGCCGGTGGAAAGCAAGCCCGGCGCCGTGGCCGAACCGCTCAACGCGGCGCTGCCGCCCAGGCGGCTGCCAGCGCGGCCGGCGAGGCTCCTTACGTGCCGCGGGGGAGCTGAGCGTGGCACCGCGGCTGCTCACGCCGGTGCAGGTGCCCTTCCCCGACATGGTGGGCGGCTTCGTCGACCTGAAGGTGCGGATCACGCTCTTCATCGACGAACAAGGGACCGTGCGCCGCGTCCGCATCGATTCGCCCGACGTGCCGCCCCTCTTCGAACAGACGATCCGCGACACCTTCGCGCAGGCCCGCTTCAAGCCGGGCGAGCTCCGGACACCGCCGTCCGGTCGCAGGTGCGGATCGAGGTCGAGTTCAGCGCAGCCGGCAGCCGCCGCCGCTGAGCGACCGTCTGTACACTTTCTAGCTCAGGGTCTTCCCTTGATCAGCTGAAGATCGCCGTTCATCCTGTTACCTTATCGGTTAATGGGACGCAGGTGTAACTAAGCGTGATCAAGTTCGCCTTTGCGGCTGCGGCGGGCTCCAACGAGTTGATTCTTATCAGCTTTGTGGATTGCAAACGGTTACAGCGTCGGCTACATTCGGGTCGCGTGTAAGTAATTTGCCTAACCCTTTGGGGTTTATTTCTACCTCAGGAGCATCGTTCATGAAGCTGAATTCCGTTCTCAAGGCCGGCTTCGCTGCCGCCATCCTCGCCTGCGTGGGCGCCGTCTCTGCGCAGGTCACCGCCAGCAAGAGCGTGACCGTCAACGTCACGCTGAGTTCGCAATGCCGCGTCGCGACGGCGAGCGCCGGCGCGATCACCATCGCCTTCGGCACCTACACCGCCTTCAGCGCAGCGCCTCGGCGGTCCCGGCCACGCCGCAAACCGTTACCTTCGAATGCACGCGCGACCTCACCGCCACGCCCTCGTTCGCCGGGACGGCGCCACCGCCGAGGGCGTGATCGCGGGCCTTCGCTACGAGATGTCCGCCACCAACGGCACGCTGGTGGAAGGCTCCGAACCCAACCTGGCGGTGGTCGGCAACGTCGGTTCTCCCGACCAGCGCCCCGTCACCATCGGCGGCAGCATGCCGGCGGGCCGTGCCGGCACCAGCGGCGCCACCGCCTCCGCCACCCGCACGCTGACCGTCACGTTCTGATCGGCCGGAGCGGCTGGCCCGGCCCCGAGGCAGCGATGCTGCGCACCTTCTTCGGCAGGACCACGACCGCCGCCGCGGTCCTGCTCGCGGCGATGCTGAGTGGTCCGGCCGTGCCGGCGCAGGTCTCGGTGCCGATCACGGTCACCGTCACCTTCGTTCCCACTTCGGGGGCCTGTGCCGCGCAGCAGGCCCGTGCCGGCTTCGCGGTGGTCTGCGGACGGCCCGTGTTCGTGTCGTCGGGCGGCAGCCTCGGCTCCAATGCCCGCCTCTTCCCCAACGCCTACGGCACCGGCGGCGCTCCCGGGCAGGGCCGGGGGGACGGCGAGCACATGGGCGAGCCCGGCGACGACGGCGAGTTCCTGCGGCGCGACCTCCGCCGGTCGGAGGGGGGCCAAGCCACAGTGCAGCCGAAATAGCTAGCTGGAGACTCGTTTCCTTACATAATGGCGCTTATGTTGAGCTGACCATTGCGTGGTGACCATGACCAAGATGCTGTCGGGCTTGCGCCCGGCGCGGGCGATGTCCCCGCCGGAACGGCCCTTGCCGCATCCCTGCTCGCGCCCGGCGTTCTCGCCGGGTCCTTCTCGGTCAGCCCGGTGCGCATCTTCATGGAGGCGCGCGAACGCGCGACCGCCATCACGGTGGTGAACGAGGGCGACACCGAACTCGTCATGCAGGCGGAGCTCTTCACCGGAAGCAGAAGCCCGATGGGGTCGACGAACTGTCGCCCACCGAAGACATGGTGCTGGCGCCCCCGATCCTGAAGCTTGCCCCGCGCTCCGGGCAGGTCGTGCGGCTGGCCAACCTTCGCCCGGTGCCGGGCGGCGCGCAGCAGACCTACCGCATGGTGGTGCGCGAGATCCCCGAAGCCCGGCCCGCCGGCGCCAACGTCGAGGTCCGTCGCGCTTGCCTTCTCGCTGCCCATCTTCATCACGCCGCCCGGGGCGAAGGCCGGCTCTCGTGTGCAGCCTCGGCAAGGCCGAGGGGGCCGCGGTGGTTGCCAACTGCGAGAACCGGGGGCAGGCCTATGCACAGGCCGTGAAGATGACGCTCACCACCGCCAGCGGCGAAGTGCTGGTGGCCCGGGACATCAGCGGCGGCTACGTGCTGCCGCAAGTGCGCCGCAGCTTCGAACTGCAGCGCGCCGCCGGCGCCCTGCCGCGGGGGCCCGCCCAGCTGGCCGTGACGCAAGATGACGGCTCGAAGCAGGTCTTCGACGTCAGGCTGGCCGACTAGCCGGCTCCGCGCCCGACTTCCCCTCCTGCTCCTTGCCGCGGCCCCGGCCAGTGGCGTGCGCTGCATCGCGCCGGCCGCGGCGCAGGTGCCCATGGAAACGATCGAGCGCGTGCTGCCGGTCGAAGTCACGGTCAACAAGACGCCCGGCGGCATCTGGCCCATCGTCAGCCGCGCGGGTGTGCTGCACGCGCCGGTGGAAGCGTTCGCGTCGTGGCGCATCGAGGTGCGTCCCGACACGCCCTCCACCGAGTTCCGCGGACTGCGCTACTACGCGCTGCCTTCGATCCCGGGCCTCGACAGCCGCCTCGATACCGAACGCAACGTGCTGGAGCTTTCGGTGGAGGCCGGCTCGTTCGCCGCGACGCGCCTGACGCGGGAGCTCGGGACCACGCTGGCGCAGAGCCCGCCGATCCCCGCCCTGTTCCTGAACTACGACCTGAACTTCAACCAGTCGTTCGGGGCGGTGCGCGAGCGCGACATGGGCGTGCTCGGCGAAGCCGGCTGGTCGAGCCGGTGGGGCGTGCTGACGCAGACGTTCATCGGCCGCGACGTCGAGGACAGCAAGCTGCGCGCCTTCGGCCGCCTGGAGACGGCGCTGCGCCGGGACTTCGCGGGATCGGGCTACACGCTCGTCCTCGGCGACAGCACGCTGCGCATCGGGCTGCTGGGGCGCGCCGCGTACTTCGGCGGCGTGCAGTTCGGCACCAATTTCGACCTCTCGCCCACGGTGAACCGCCAGCCGATCCCGATCGTGGCGGGCGAAACCAGCGCGCCCTCCGTCGTGCAGCTGTACGTCAACGACGTGCTGCGCCAGACCAGCAACGTGCCCGCCGGGCCGTTCACGCTCGACAACCTGCCGGCGCTGAGCGGCAACGGCCAGTCACCTTGCGCGTGCGCGACATCCTGGGCCGCGAGACACTGGTCACGCAGCCCTTCTTCGTCACCGCCGACCTGCTGGCGCCCGGCACCAACGACTGGTCGGTCGAAGCCGGCAAGGTGCGCCTCGACCTCGGCGCCGTGAGCAGCCGCTACGGCGCCCCGTTCACGGCGGGGATGTGGCGCCGCGGCCTGACCACCAGCACCACGCTCGAGGGACGCGCCGAGGTGTCGCCGTCGCGGACCGTCGTGGGCGGGGCGGTGGTGCGCTCGTTCGGGGCCGACTGGATGGCGCGCGCCGGCGCGATGGCGGCGCGCGACCGCTTGCTCGGCGCGGGACACCGCTGGGTCCTCGGCGTCGACAGGCCGGGCTACGACACCAACCCGGCCATGACGCTCGAAGGCGGCAGCCGCGGCTTCCGCAGCTGGGCGAAGACCGGCTCACGCCGCCGATGCAGTACCAGCTGGCGGCGCAGGCCGGCGTGAACTTCGAATGGGGCCGGGTGGGTGCGGCGCTCGCGGTCCAGCAGCCCTACGACCTCGCGCGCATCACGACGCTGTCGCTCAGCTACAGCACGACGCTGCGCAACAACTGGCAGTTCAACGCGTACTTCTCGCGCGCGTTCGCCGGGGAAGGCGGCGCCACGATGGGCGCGGTGCTCACCGTGCCCATCGACCGGCAGATCACCAGTTCGACCTCGGTGAACATGCAGCGCGCCGGCCTCGACGTCTTCACCTCCGTGGCCGGCACGCCGGAGGGCGGGACCGGCCTCGCCCTGGCGCGCGCTCGCGGGCCACCAGAAGGAAGCGCGCGCCGAGGCGGGCGCGTACTACCCGGGACGGCACGGCCAGCTGAACGCCGACGTCGGCACGCGCGGCGGCGAATCGAACGTGCGGCTCAGCGCCAGCGGCGGCCTGCTCTACACCGGTGGCAAGCCCTTCGCGATCACGCGGTTCGACAGCAGCGCGGCGCTGGTCCGCGTGCCCGGCTACGCGGGCGTCGGCGTCGGCGCTTCGGGCCGCATGGAAGACACCACCGACGCAAGCGGCTACGTGCTCATTCCGCGGCTGATGCCGTACCAGGCCAACCGCATCCAGATCGACCCGAACGCGCTGCCGTTCTCGGCCGAAATCGACTCGATCGAAGCGGAGACCGTGCCGCCGTGGCGCTCGGTCACGCGCGTCGAATTCCCGGTGCGCGGCGGACGGGCGGCCCCGGTCCGCTTCGAGCTGGACGACGGCCAGCCCGTGCCGGCGGGCGCCATCCTGCGCATCGACGGCGAGCAGCGCGAGTTCTATGTGGCGCGCCGCGGCGAGGCGTACCTGACCGGGCTGCAAAATGGCACCCGGCTGACGCTGACCTGGAACGGCGCCGGCTGCAGCGTGGAAGTGGCGCTTCCTCCCGGCAGCGCCGACGATATCGCGCGGGTCGGTCCCGTGCGCTGCCATGGAGTCAAGCGATGAACCCGTGCCGCCTCAAGCGATGGTTCCTCCTCGCCCTGCTGCTGGCCGCCAGCCCCGCGTGGGCGGCCCCGCCTGTTCGATCTCGGCGGCGCCCAGCCCGGTGAAGGGCATCTACGTCTTCTGGTCCAACCTCGACATCGCCGGCTCCTTCACCGTGACCTGCACGCGCGGCCGCTTCGATTCGCGCACGCCCCGGATCTGGATCGGCGTCGACCAGCCCACCGGCGGGCAGAGCATGCCGCGGGACATCGGCGGCAGCACGCTCAACTACTTCATCTACCGCCGCAACTTCGGCAATGGCGTGTGGACCAGCAGCGGCAACGAAAGCGCCACCTCGAACGCCGCGGGCGGCCTGCGCGTGCAATTGAACTTCCGCAACGCAACGGCGCTCACGTCCTCGTTCAACTTCTACTTCCGGATGCCCCGGCTGCAGTTCAAGGCCGCCGGGGTGTACTTCGACGCGCCGCTCGCCGTCACCCTGCGCAGCAACAACGCGAATGGAGCGCTGCTCAACACCGGCTCGGTCACGACCTTGATCAGCATCCAGGACAACTGCCGCTTCAGCACCGACCCGGCGCCGGTGGCGGTCAACTATCCGGCCTTCGCCACCGCGCCGGTCGTGCGCACGTCCACCTTCGGGCTGGTGTGCACCCAGACACCGATTACACGCTGTCGCTGGATCTCCCGAACGGCGTGGTCCCCAACGTCGGCATCGCCTACCTGGCGACCCTCGGCACCACGGGCCCGGTCATCGGCACCGCCGTGCAACAGAACCACGCCGTGACCTTCACCTTCCCCGCGGGACAGGCCGGCCGGTGTCCCACGGCGAGCTGCAGCGGGACCGACACCCGCACGATCACCGTCACGTATTGAATGCCGCTGCGCCCTAAGTCACGGCAAGCGCCGTTTCCCGCCGGATGGGCAGGGTTGGCGCGGCTCCACCCGGGGCATAAACCGGGAATGGATTTCCTGTTGCGCGCCTTTGCGCGCGTGCTGGCGCTGGCCGGCCTTTGCGCCGCCAGTCCGGCGTGGGCGCTGTTCGCGTGTTCGATCACCGCCGCGCCCAGCCCCGTGGTCGGCATCTATGCGGCGGCGGCCAACCGCGACATCGCCGGCTCGTTCACCGTGACCTGCACGCGCAATCCCAACACGGACGACCGCAAGCCCTACATCTGGATCGGCATCGACCAGCCCGCCGGCGGCCAGAGCATGCCGCGCGACATCGGCGGCAGTTCGCTCAACTACTTCGTCTACCGCCGCAACTTCGGGCAGGCCGTCTGGCTGAATTCCGGTGCGCAGAGCGCGGGCTCCAACACCGCCGGCGCCTTGCGCGTGCGGCTGGATTTCGGCAACGGCGGCGCGGCGCTGACCGAGACCTACAACTTCTACTTCCGCATCCCGGCGGGTCAGAACGTCGCGGCGGGCGTGTACATCGACGCGCCGGTGGCCGTCACGCTGCGCAACGACAACCAGGCGGGCGCCGTGATGGGCACCACCGCCCTGAACACGCGCATCAGCATCCAGCACAACTGCCGCTTCAGCATCTCGCCGGCGCCGGTGCCGGTGAACTACACGGCCTTCCGGCAACGGCGCCGCCGATCACGATTCCCTTCGAACTGGTCTGCACCCGGGGCACGACCTACACCATGGCGCTGGATGCGCTGACGGGCATCGTTCCCAACGTGGGCCTGCGCTACGACATCGCCTTGAGCACCACGGGTTCGAAGACGGGCTCCGCGCAGGCGCAGGCCTACTCGGCCGCCATCTCCTTCCCCGGCGGCCGGCCGGCCGCTGCGCCGGCCCGCCGTGCACCGGGACGGCGGTCCGCACCGTCACCGTCACCTACTGACGATCACCGCGGCAGCGCCTCCACCTCGCGCACCCAGCGGTCGACCAGGCGCCGGCGCTCGCTGGCCTTGCCGTACTTCTCGAAGTCGTACTTCACGAGCTTGACGTTGTCGAGCACGGGGATGCGCGGGTCGGGGCGGAAGGTCTTGTTCGCGGGCACCTGCAGGCTGTTGGCCTTGCCGCCGATCTGCTGGCCCGCCGGGCTCATCAGCCAGTCGTAGTAGCGCCGCGCCGCGTCGCGATTGCGCGCGCCCTTCACCAGCGCGATGCCGCCGATCTCGTAGCCCGTTCCCTCGCACGGCGCGGCGGCCTGCACCGGGAACTTGTTGGTCAGCCGCTCGTTGTCGAAGCCGAAGATGAAGCTCACGCCGATGGCCACTTCGCCTTTCGCCACGCTGCGCGCCTGCGCCGTGCCGCTGCGCGTGTACTGCGTGACGTTGCGGTGCAGCTGCTTGAGGTAGTCGAAAGCCTGTTCCTCGCCCATCATCTGCACCAGCCCGGCGAGGATGGTGTAGCCGGTGCCGCTGGAGCCCGGATGCGAGGTTTCGATCTCGCCCTTGTAGCGCGGGTCGAGCAGGTCCTTCCAGCACTTGGGCGCCGGCAGCTTCTTCTTCTTCAGCAGCTCCTCGTTCCAGCCGAAGCCGATGGCGCTGGTGTAGAAACCGCCCACGTGGTTGCCGCTCATGGCGTACTGGCGCACGGCCCACCCGTGCAGGTCGCCGAGGTACGCGGGCCGGTACGGCTCCAGCAGGCCCGCCTCGGCGGCCTGGTAGTACGGGTCGCCGGTGCCGCCCCACCAGATGTCGGTCTTGGGGTTGGCGGCTTCGGCGCGGATCTGCGCGAACGCCTCGCCGGTCGGCTTGCGCACCTGCAGCACGCGGATGCCGGTGGCGCGGGTGAACTCCTGCGCCGCGAGTTCACACCAGGCCGGTCGGTGCTGCACAGCGCGTTGACCACGCCCTGCGCGGATGCCGCGGCGCTCCACGCGAGCGCCGCGACGAGGAAGACGTTGCGGATGCGCATTCAGAACCTTTCGTGTGGCGCGAGATAGCGCCACTGCCCCACCGGCAGCTGCCCGAGCGTGATGCGCCCGATGCGCACGCGCTTCAATCCGACCACGCGCAGGCCCACCAGCTCGCACATGCGGCGGATCTGCCGCTTCTTGCCTTCGGTCAGCACGAAGCGCAGCTGCTCGGGGTTCTGCCAGTCGACGCGCGCGGGCTTGAGCGGCTGGCCGTCGAGGCTCAGGCCATGGCGCAGGCGCGCCAGTGCCGTCGGGGGAAACAGGGCCTGCACGTTGGTGATCGCGGCGCCGTACTCCACGCGCACCAGGTATTCCTTTTCGACGCCGGAGTTCTCCCCGATCAACTGGCGCGCCACGCGGCCGTCCTGCGTGAGCACCAGCAGTCCGGTGGAGTCGATGTCCGGCGCCCGGCCGGGGCCAGCCCGCGCAGCTGCGAAGGCGAAAAGCGCATCGGCGCGGTGTCGCCCTGCCAGCGATTGCGCGCCTGCACCAGCACCACGGCCGGCTGGTAGCCGTCTTCGGCCTGCCCGCTCACGTATGCCATCGGCTTGTGCAGCAGCACCGTGACCTGCTCGCTCTGCTGGCCGCGCGCCTTGGGGTCGACTTCGATGCGGGCGTCGGGAGCGACCTGCAGCCCCATGGGGGCGACGGCGCCGTTCACCTTCACCCAGCCCCCCGGCGATCCAGTCGTCGGCCTCGCGGCGGGAGCACAGGCCGAGTTCGGCCATGCGCTTGTTCAATCGGGAGGTCGGTGCTGCGGGATCAGGCATGGTCGCGGATGGGAAAGACGCTGGTGCGCAGCGCCTGCAGGTCGAGGATGCGCACGCCGCCGTATTCGATGCGGATGATGCCCTGCTCCTGCAGCGACGCCAGCGCCTCGTTGACGCGTTGCCGGGACAGGCCGACCGGGTAGGCCAGCTCCTGCTGCGTGATGCGCAGCATTTCGCCGACGCCGGGGAACAGCACCGGGTTGAACAGCGCCGCGAGGTTGCGCGCGACGCGCACGTCGGGATTGGCCATGCGGTCGATCTCGCGCGCGGCGATGAACTGGGCCAGCCGTTCGTTCAGCTGGTTCATCACGAAGCGGTTGAAGCCGATCGAGTGGTCGAGCAGCCAGTGGAAGGTGTCGGCGGGCAGGCCGGCCACCACGCTGCGGCGCAGCGCCTGCACGTTGTAGCGGTAGCTCTCGCCCTTGAGCACGGTGCCTTCGCCGAACCAGCCGCCGGGCGGCAGTCCGCTGAAGGTGATGGTCTGGCCCTGCGCCGTGTCGCTGCTCATCTTGAGCAGGCCTTCGACCACGCCGAACCAGTACGTCACCGGCCGTCCGAAGCGGCAGACGTAGTCGCCGGGCAAGGCGTCGCCCACCTTGATGTGGGCGATGGCGCGCGCCTTCTCTTCCGGCTGCAGCGTGAGCAGCCAGGGCACGCCCGCCAGTTCCGCGGCGGTGGGCTCGCGGCGGCGCTGGTGCAGGGTGAGTTCGGATGCCATGGGACTGCGGTGAAAAGTCGTTGCCGCGCCGATTGTCGCCTCGGGCAGCCCCTATCAGGAGATTCCCTAGGAATGTCGTTGCAAAGACATCCCAACGTCAAAGCGAAGCCTACATTGCGCCGCATACGCCCTTGAAAGGACGAACCGGATGGAGACGACTTTCCCTCGCCTGCTGTTGCAGCATGCCGCCCGCCGGCCGGCCGCCGCCGCCATGCGCGAGAAGGAATACGGCATCTGGCAGTCGCTGTCCTGGGGCGGGCTGGAGCAGCTGGTCGAGAAGATCGCCTGCGGCCTGCACCGGGCCGGCCTGCGCCGGGGCGAGCACATGGTCGTGGTGGGCGCCAACCGGCCGCGCCTGTACGCCACCATGCTGGCCGTGCAGGCGCTCGGCGGCATCCCGGTGCCCCTGTACCAGGACGCCGTGGCTGCGGAGTGCGTGTTCCCCATCCAGAACGCCGAGGTGCGTTTCGCCTTCGCCGAAGACCGAGGAGCAGGTCGACAAGCTGCTGGAGGTGCGCGCGCAGTGCCCGCAGCTCGCCGCCATCTGGTACGACGATCCGCGCGGGCTGCGCAACTACGCCGAGCCGGGGCTCGCCTCGCTCGACGCGCTGATCGCCGAGGGCGCCGCCTTCGCCTCCGCCAACGCCGGCTTCTTCGAGGCGCAGATCGGCCAGGCCGCGCCCGACGACGTGGCCGCCATGTTCTTCACTTCGGGCACCACGGGCCGGGCCAAGGGCGTCGTGCACACGCACCGCACCCTGCTCGATCGCGCCCGCGCCGGCGCCGAGTTCGACCAGCTCACCGAACGCGAGGAAGTCCTCGCCTACATGCCGCCCGCCCGGGTCGGCCAGAACATCTTCAGCTACGCGCAGTGGTTGGCCTGCGGCTTCGTGGTGAACTGCCCCGAGTCGGCGGCCACGGTGATGATCGACCTCAAGGAGATCGGGCCGACCTACTACTTCGCGCCGCCGCGCATCTTCGAAGGCCTGCTCACCAGCGTGATGATCCGCATGGAAGACGCGGGCGCCCTCAAGCGGCGGATGTTCCATGCCTTCATGGACGTGGCGCGCCGCGTCGGCCCCACGCTGCGCGAAGGCAAGCCGGTCGGCGTGCTCGATCGCGTACTGTACGGCATCGGCGACCTGCTGGTGTACGGGCCGCTGCGCAACAACCTGGCATGTCGCGCGTGCGGGTGGCGTACACGGCGGGCGAAGCGATCGGGCCGGACCTGTTCACCTTCTACCGCGCGATCGGCGTCAACCTCAAGCAGTTGTACGGCCAGACCGAGACGGCGGTGTTCGTCTGCATGCAGCCGGACAACCAGGTCAGCGCCGACACGGTGGGCGTGCCCTGCCGCGACGTCGAGATCCGCCTGTCCGACAGCGGCGAGATCCTGGTGCGCTCGCCGGGGCTGCTCAAGGAGTACTACAAGAACCCGCAGGCCACTGCCGAAGCCAAGGACGCGCAGGGCTGGTACCACACGGGCGACGCCGGCTTCCTCGACGCGCGCGGGCACCTCAAGATCATCGACCGCGCCAAGGACGTCGGGCGGCTGGCCGACGGCAGCATGTTCGCGCCCAAGTACATCGAGAACAAGCTCAAGTTCTTTCCGCACATCAAGGAAGCGGTGGCCGTGGGCGACCGGCGCGAGCAGGTCTGCGTGATGGTCAACATCGACTTCGAGGCGGTCGGCAACTGGGCCGAGCGGCGCAACCTCTCGTACGCCGGCTACACCGACCTCGCGCAGAAGCCCGAGGTGTACGCGCTGGTGCGCGACTGCATCGAGAAGGTCAACGCCGACCTCGCCGCCGACGAGAAGCTCGCGGGCAGCCAGTGCACCGCTTCCTGGTGCTGCACAAGGAACTCGATGCCGACGACGGCGAGCTGACCCGCACCAACAAGGTCCGCCGCGGCTTCATCGCCGAGCGCTACCAGTGCTGGTCGACGCGCTGTACGGCGGCAAGACCGAGCAGTTCATCGAGACGCAGGTGAAGTTCGAGGACGGCCGCAGCGGCGTGGTCAGCGCCACCCTGAAGATCATGGAAGCGCGCACCTACGCACCCCTGAAGGCGGCCGCATGAAGATCATGGGACAACACGGCGAAGGCACGCATTCGGCGCCGCAGCCGGCGCCGGGCACCGGACGCCGCATCGGCGAGGTGATCCTCGACGTGCAGAACATCTCGCTCGCCTTCGGCGGCGTGAAGGCGCTCTCCGACATCTCGTTCGACGTGCGCGAGCACGAGGTGCGCGATCATCGGCCCGAACGGCGCCGGCAAGAGCTCGATGCTCAACTGCATCAACGGCGTGTACCGGCCGCAGCAGGGGACGATCAGCTTCCGCGGCAAGAGCTTCCACCACATGAAGAGCCGGCAGGTGGCCGAAATGGGCATCGCCCGCACCTTCCAGAACCTCGCGCTGTTCAAGGGCATGAGCGTGCTGGACAACATCATGACGGGGCGCAACCTGCGCATCCGCAGCAACCTCTTCCTGCAGGCGCTGCGCATCGGGCCGGCCGAGCGCGAGGAGATCCGGCACCGCGAGTACGTCGAGAAGATCATCGACTTCCTCGGAGATCCGGGCGTTCCGCAAGACGCCGGTCGGCCAGTTGCCGTATGGCCTGCAAAAGCGCGTCGACCTCGGGCGCGCGCTGGCGATGGAGCCGCAGGTGCTGCTGCTCGACGAGCCCATGGCCGGCATGAACATGGAGGAGAAGCAGGACATGTGCCGCTTCATCCTCGACGTCAACGACGAATTCGGCACCACCATCGTGCTGATCGAGCACGACATGGGCGTGGTGATGGACATCTCCGACCGCGTGGTGGTGCTCGACTACGGCCGCAAGATCGGCGACGGCACGCCGCAGGAAGTCCGCGCCAATCCGGACGTGATCAGCGCGTATTTGGGGACTTCGCATTGAACGCCGAGGCTGTCATCCCGGGCTCGACCCGGGATCCATGGATTGCGGGTCAAGCCCGCAATGACAAGGATTTGTAATGGGCTTTTTCCTCGAAACCCTGCTCGGCGGCCTGATGGCCGGCATGCTCTATTCGCTGGTGGCGCTCGGCTTCGTGCTGATCTTCAAGGCCTCCGGCGTCTTCAACTTCGCGCAGGGCGCGATGGTGCTGTTCGCGGCGCTGGCCATGGCGCGCTTCGCGGAGTGGATCCCCGGCTGGACCGGGATCACGAGCCCCATCTTCGCCAACGTCGCTGCCTTCCCGGTCGCCGGCCTGATCATGTTCGCGGTGGCCTGGCTGATCGAATACCGTGCTGCGGCACCGGGTCAATCAGGAAGGCGCGACGCTGCTGATGGCGACGCTGGGCATCACCTACTTTCTCGAAGGCCTCGGCCAGACGCTGTTCGGCAGCACGATCTACAAGATCGACATCGGCATGCCGAAGGACCCGGTGATCGCGCTCGACGCCGTGTTCGAGGGCGGCATCCTGATCAACAAGGAAGACGTGATCGCCGCCGCCATCGCCGCCGTGATGGTCGTGATCCTCAGCGTGTTCTTCCAGAAGACGTCCACCGGACGGGCGCTGCGCGCGGTGGCCGACGACCACCGTGCGGCGCAGTCGGTCGGCATCCCGCTGAACCGCATCTGGGTGATCGTGTGGTGCGTGGCCGGCGTCGTGGCGCTGGTCGCCGGGATGATCTGGGGCAGCAAGCTGGGCGTGCAGTTTTCGCTGGCCACCGTCGCACTGCGCGCGTTGCCGGTGGTGATCCTCGGCGGCCTCACCTCGGTGCCGGGCGCCATCATCGGCGGCCTGATCATCGGCGTCGGCGAGAAGCTGAGCGAGGTCTACATCGGCCCGCTGGTGGGCGGCGGCATCGAGATCTGGTTCGCGTACGTGCTCGCCCCGGGCTTCCTGCTGATCCGGCCGCAAGGGCTGTTCGGCGAAAAGATCATCGATCGTGTCTGAGGTCTGACGCAAATGCTTTACCGCGAAAACGGCCACTTCAAGACCAGCTACCGCGCCGACCAGCAGATCTTCCCGATCCTGCAGGACCGCTGGGCGATCGGCCTGCTGATCGCCGCGGCCTTCCTGCTGGTGCCGATGCTGGCCAGCGACTACCTGTTCCGCGCGATCCTGATCCCGTTCCTGATCATGTCGCTGGCGGCGCTGGGCGTGAACATCCCGGTGGGCTACTGCGGCCAGATCTCGCTCGGCTCCGGCGCCTTCATGGCCGTCGGTGCCTACGGCGCCTACAACTTCTTCGTGCGCGTGCCCGACATGCCGCTGGTGCCCGCCATCTTGCTCGGCGGGCTGTGCGCCACGGCGTTCGGCATCCTGTTCGGTTTGCCGAGCCTGCGCGTGAAGGGGCTGTACCTCGCCGTCGCCACGCTCGCGGCGCAGTTCTTCTCCGACTGGATGTTCCTGCGCATCAAGTGGCTGACCAACGACTCGCCGTCCGGCTCGATCTCCGTCAACGGGCTGCAGGTGTTCGGCCTGCCGATCGAGAGCGCGGTCAGCAAGTACTGGTTCTGCCTGGTGTTCTGGTGGTGACCGCGCTGCTGGCCAAGAACCTCGTGCGCAGCGCGATCGGCCGCGAATGGATGGCGATCCGCGACATGGACGTGGCGGCGGCCGTGATCGGCATCCGGCCCATGTACGCGAAGCTGAGCGCCTTCGCCGTCAGCTCGTTCATCGTCGGCATGGCCGGCGCGCTGTGGGCCTTCGTCTATCTCGGCGCATGGGAGCCGGCGGCGTTCTCGGTCGACATCTCTTTCCGGCTGCTGTTCATGGTGATCATCGGCGGCCTCGGCTCCATCATGGGCGGCTTCTTCGGCGCCGCCTTCATCGTGGTGCTGCCCATCTTCCTGAGCCAGGCGCTGCCGGTCATCGCATCGGCCCTCGGCCTCACCATCGGCACCGCCGGCATCTCGCATGCCGAGCTGATGATCTTCGGCGCCCTGATCGTCTGGTTCCTCATCGTCGAGCCGCACGGGCTGGCGCGCCTGTGGTCCACCGGCAAGCAGAAGCTGCGCCTCTGGCCGTTCCCGCATTGATTTTCACCAGGGAGACATCCATGAAATTGCGTTCCATCCTTCTCACCGCAGCGTTCGGTGTCGCGGCCGTCGGCAGCAGCGCCGCGCTGGCCCGTGCCAAGGAGCAGTTCTTCCCCCTGCTGTCCTACCGCACCGGGCCCTACGCGCCGAACGGCACGCCGTGGGCCAACGGCAAGCAGGACTACCTCAAGCTGATCAACGCCCGCGACGGCGGCATCAACGGCGTGAAGCTCACGTTCGAGGAATGCGAGACCGGGTACGCCACCGACCGCGGCGTGGAATGCTACGAGCGCCTCAAGGGCCGTCCGGGCGTGACGCTGTTCGACCCGCAGGCCACCGGCATCACCTTCGCGCTCACCGAGAAGGTGCCCAACGACAAGGTCCCGCTGATCACCCCGGGCTACGGCCTGTCGGTGGCGCAGGACGGCAACGCCTTCAAGTGGAACTTCCCGCTGATGGGGAGCTACTGGACCGGCGCCGACATCCTGGTGCAGCACCCGGCCAAGAAGGAAGGCGGCTACGACAAGCTCAAGGGCAAGAAGATCGCGCTGGTCTACCACGACTCGCCGTTCGGCAAGGAACCGATCCCGCTGCTCGAAGAGCGCGCGCGCATGCACGGCTTCCAGCTGAGCCTGATCCCGGTGACGGCGCCCGGCGTCGAACAGAAGGCGGCCTGGCTGCAGGTGCGCCAGCAGCGTCCCGACTTCGTGATGCTGTGGGGCTGGGGCGTGATGAACTCCACCGCGCTGAAGGAAGCACAGGCCACCGGCTACCCGCGCGACAAGATGTACGGCGTGTGGTGGTCGGGCGCGGAACCGGACGTGAAGGACGTGGGCGAAGGCGCCAAGGGCTACAACGCGCTGGCGCTCAATGGCTACGGCACGCAGGCCAAGGTGATGCAGGACATCCTGCAGCACGTGCACGGCAAGGGCCGGGCACCGGTCCGAAGGACGAAGTGGGCTCGGTGCTCTACACCCGCGGCGTGATCATCCAGATGCTCGGCGTGGAAGCCGTGCGCCGCGCGCAGGAACGCTTCGGCAAGGGCAAGGTGCTCACCGGCGAGCAGGTGCGCTGGGGCCTGGAGAACCCGGCGCTGGACCAGAAGCGGCTCGACGCGCTCGGCTTCACGGGCCTGATGCGCCCGCTGTCGACCAGCTGCAACGACCACATGGGCTCCACCGGGCGCGCGTGCACACCGGGACGGCAGCAAGTGGAACTTCAGCAGCGACTGGTACCAGGCCGACGAACAGATCATCAAGCCGATGGTGAAGTCGGGCGCCGAGAAGTACCGGGCGACAAGAAGATGCAGCGCCGCGCCGCGAACGACTGCCGCCTGACCGTTCCATGGACACGCCGATCCTCAGCGTCAACGGCATCGAGGTCATCTACAACCATGTGATCCTCGTGCTGAAAGGCGTTTCGCTCCACGTGCCGCAAGGGAGGATCGTCGCCCTGCTGGGCGGCAACGGCGCCGGCAAGACCACCACGCTGCGCGCCGTGTCCAACCTGTTGCGCGGCGAGCGCGGCGCGGTCACCAAGGGGTCGATCGAGCTGCGCGGCGAGCGCATCGAGAACCTGACGCCCGCGGAACTCGTGCAGCGCGGCGTGGTGCAGGTGATGGAGGGCCGGCACTGCTTCGCCCACCTCACCATCGAGGAGAACCTGCTGACCGGCGCCTACACGCGCCGCAGCAAGGCGGAAGTCGCGGCCAACCTCGAGAAGGTCTACGCGTACTTCCCGCGGCTGAAGACGCGCCGCACTTCGCAGGCGGCCTACACCTCGGGCGGCGAGCAGCAGATGTGCGCCATCGGCCGCGCGCTGATGGCGAGCCCGAGCATGGTGCTGCTCGACGAGCCCTCGATGGGGCTCGCCCCGCAGATCGTCGAGGAGGTGTTCGAGATCGTGAAGGACCTCAACGCCAAGGAAGGCGTGACCTTCCTGCTGGCGGAGCAGAACACCAACATGGCGCTGAAGTATTCCGACTACGGCTACATCATGGAGAGCGGCCGCATCGTGATGGACGGCGCGGCCGCCGACCTGGCGAACAACGAAGACGTCAAGGAGTTCTACCTCGGCGTCGGCGGGGGCGAGCGCAAGAGCTTCCGCGACATCAAGAGCTACAAGCGGCGCAAACGCTGGCTGGCCTGACGACGAACGACGGGAACGACATGAGCGACCATTTCGACACGCTGGAAACGCGCGATCCGCGGGAACGCGAGGAGCAGCTGTTCGCCTCGCTGCCGGCCCGGTGGGGCCACGCGCAGCAGGCCTCGGCGGCCTACGCCACCATCCTCGCAGGTGTCAGCGCGGCCGGCGTGCGCTCGCGCGAAGCCCCGGCGAAGCTGCCGGTCACGCGCAAGCACGAACTGCTGGACCTGCAGAAGGCCGGTCGCGCGGCCGACCCGTTCGGCGGCTTCTCCACCCTCGTGCGCGGTCCGGCCATGCCGCGCATCTTCGCGTCGCCCGGCCCCATCTACGAACCCGAGGGCAGCACGCGCGACTACTGGCGCGCCGGCCGCGCCCTGTTCGCCGCCGGCTTCCGCAGCGGCGACCTGGTGCACAACAGCTTCAGCTACCACATGACGCCCGGCGCCTTCATCATGGAGTCGGGCGCGCACGCGGTGGGTTGCACCGTGTTCCCGGCCGGCGTCGGCCAGACCGAGCAGCAGCTGCAGGCCATCGCCGAACTGCGGCCGCAGGCCTACATGGGCACGCCCAGCTTCCTCCGCATCCTGGTCGAGAAAGCCATCGAACTGCAAAGCGACATCGGCAGCCTGCGCAAGGGACTGGTCGGCGGCGAGGCGTTCCCGCCGAGCCTGTGCGCCTGGTTCTCCGAGCGAGGCCTGGACGTCTACCAGAGCTATGCGACGGCGGACCTCGGGCTGATCGCCTATGAGACGTCCGCCCGCCGGGGATGGTGGTCGACGAAGGCGTGATCGTCGAGATCGTGCGCCCGGGCACCGGCGACCCCGTCGCCGACGGGGAAGTGGGCGAGGTCGTGGTGACCACCCTGAACGCGGGCTATCCGCTGATCCGCTTCGGCACCGGCGACCTGTCGGCGGTGCTGCCCGGCATCGATGCCACCGGCCGGACCAACATGCGCATCAAGGGCTGGCTCGGCCGCGCCGACCAGACGACCAAGGTGCGCGGCATGTTCGTGCACCCCAGCCAGGTGGCCGACGTGAGCCGCCGCTTCCCGGAAGTGCTCAAGGCACGGCTGGTGGTCAGCGGCGAAATGGCCAACGACCGGATGACCCTGCAGGTGGAAGCGTCGTCCGCGCCGCAAGACTGGCGGCGCGCATCGGCGAGGCCGTGCGCGACGTCACCAAGCTGCGCGCCGACGTGCAGGTCGTCCAGCCCGGCTCCCTGCCGAACGACGGCAAGGTGATCGAGGACGCGCGCAGCTACAAATAGTTGAGCTGGCGCAAACTCCGGGTTGTCCCGGGGCAGCCGATACGTATTTCCCTCCCTGCCGGGCATGCAGGGTTCCCTATGATCTGGCCTGTACCAAGGAGGCTTCCCCCATGAAAAATCTGCTCAAGACGCTCGTTCCCGTGGCCCTGGCCGTTGCCGCCCTCTGCGCCGGCGCCCGGGACTTCCCGGGCAGCAAGACCGTCACCCTCGTGGTGCCCTTCACGGCCGGCGGTCCCACCGACCGCGTGGCCCGCGACCTCGCCGAAGCCATGCGCAAGCCGCTCGGCGGCGCCGTGGTGGTGGTCGACAACGCCGCCGGCGCCGGCGGCTCGATCGGCGCCAACAAGGTCGCCAAGGCGCCCGCCGACGGCTACACGCTGCTGCTGCACCACATCGGCATGGCCACCATGCCCACGCTGGTCCGCAACATCCCGTTCAAGGTCGAAAGCGATTTCGAGTACGTCGGGCTCGTCAACGACGTGCCGATGACCGTGATCGCCAAGCCTGCCCTGCCCGCCAACAACTACCGCGAGCTGGTGAGCTGGGTCAACGCCAACAAGGGCAAGATCAACCTGGGCAACGCCGGCGTCGGCTCCGCCTCGCACCTGTGCGGCATGCTGTTCCAGCAGGCGCTGGGCGTGGAAATGACGGCCGTGCCGTACAAGGGCACCGCGCCCGCCATGACCGACCTGATGGGCGGCCAGATCGACCTGATGTGCGACCAGACCACCAACACCACCGGCCAGATCGAGGCCAAGAAGGTGAAGGCCTATGCGGTCACGTCGCCCAAGCGCCTGACCACCCCGGCCCTGAAAGACCTGCCGACGATGCAGGAAGTGGGCGCGAAGGACTTCAGCGTCAGCATCTTCCACGGCCTGTACGCGCCCAAGGGCACGCCGGCGCCGGTGCTCAAGAAGCTCAACGACGCATTGAAGGTCGCGCTGAAGGATCCCGAGTTCATCAAGAAGCAGGAAGGCACGGGCGCCGTGGTCGTCACCGACCAGCGCATGGAGCCCGCCGGCCACAAGGCCTTCGTCGCCGCCGAGATCGCCAAGTGGAGCCCGGTCATCAAGGCGGCCGGCGTCTACGTCGACTGACCTGCCGGTCCGCCTCGTCGATTCGGTCACCGAACTCGGCCCGGCGGACGCCGGTTGCCTCGCCGTCACCGGCTCGCACGGCGGGCTGAGTTCGGCCCGCTTCGCCTGCGCCACCCGTCCGCTGCTCGCCGTCTTCAACGACGCGGGCGTCGGCCGCGATGGCGCCGGCGTCGCCGGGCTCGCGCTGCTGCAGCGCGAAGGCCTCGCGGCCTGCACCGTGGGCCACCTCACCGCCCGCATCGGCGAGGCCCGCAGCACTTTCGACGATGGCATCATCAGCCACGCCAACGCCCTCGCCGCGGCACTCGGCGTGGCCGCCGGGCAGGCCTGCCGCGAGGCCCGGCCATCGTGCAAGACCCCCAAAGGAGACAATCGTGAGCCGCTTTTCCTCGCCCTCCCGCCGCCTGCTGCTGGCCGGCCGGCCGCCGCCGGCGGCCGGCGCCGCTGCTGGCGCAAGCCCAGTCCGCTTACCCGGCCAAGCCGGTGCGCATCGTCGTGCCTTTCGCCGCGGGCGGCACCACCGACATCCTGGCGCGCGCCGTCGCGCAGGAACTGACGAAGTCCATGGGCCAGTCGTTCGTGGTGGACAACAAGGGCGGCGCCGGCGGCAACATCGGCGCCGACCGGTGGCCAAGGCCACGCCCGATGGCTACACGCTGCTGATGGGAACGGTGGGCACGCAGTCGATCAACAAGTGGCTGTACAGCAAGATGCCCTTCGACCCGCAGAAGGACTTCCAGCCGGTCACGCTGGTGGCCGGCGTGCCGAACGTGATGGTGGTCAACGCCGAGAAGGCGTCGGCGCGCGGGATCAACACGGTGGCCGACTTCATCAAGTACGCCAAGGCCAACCCCGGCAAGCTGAACATGGCCTCAAGCGGCAACGGCACGTCGATCCACCCGCCGGCGAGCTGTTCAAGAGCATGACCGGCGTCTACATGACGCACTTCCCGTTCACCGGTTCCAGCCCCGCGCTGCTGAGCCTGCTCTCGGGCGACATGGACGTGATGTTCGACAACCTGCCCTCGGCGATGGCCCACATCAAGTCGGGCAAGCTGAAGGCGCTGGCGGTGACGAGCTCGCAGCGCTCGTCGGCGCTGCCCGACGTGCCCACGGTCGAAGAGGCCGGCGGCCCGACGCTGAAGGGTTTCGAGGCGAGTTCCCCGGTTCGGCCTGCTGGCGCCCGCGGGCACGCCGATGGACATCGTCAACCGCGTGCAGCAGGAAACCGCGAAGTCGCTGGCCACGCCGGCCATGCGCGAGCGGCTGGCAGCGCAAGGCGCGATCCCCAGCGGCAACACGCCCGCGCAGTTCGCGCAGCAGATCGACCGCGAGCTGAAGAAGTGGCAGCCGGTGGTGAAGGCGTCCGGGGCGAAGGTCGACTGAGGGCGGACGGTGCGCAGGCCTGCGGCCTGCACACCCTGCAAGGTCACACGCCCCAGACGATTTCCTTGCCCGCCTGCTGGCAGCGGCGCAGCATGTCCAGGAAAGGCACGGCGCGCTGCCGCAGCGACACCGGTCGAACGTCGGCGGCACGTGGCCCTTGGCCTTGGCTTCGTCGATCATCGCCTGGTGCTGCCGTTCCTCGGTGGCGATCGCCGCTTCCAGCGAGCTGATGGCGCCGGGCATGTCCTCGGGCAGGATGATGCCCTTCGGCCCGGCATCCTTGCCGATCGCTTCGAGCACCCGGCGTCCGTTCGGCTCCAGCATGATCAGGTCGCCGGCCGCCTTGGATTTGAACTTGTAGAGCATGGGCCCCAGTATCAACGATACATGTGCTCGCGGGTGAACGGATACGCCGACTGCGCCCCCGCAAGGAGCCCGTGCGCATGTCGCCGTCGGGCCGCGTGGCCAGCATCTGGTGCAGCGCCACCCAGCCCTGCTCGAAGGTCATGGCGCAGCCCGAGAGGTAGAGCCGGTAGGCGCGCAGCACCTGCCCGGCGCCCTCTTCGCCATGGGTCGCTTCTAGAACCCGGCGCGCATCGTCCAGCCGTTCTTCGAGTGCATCCGACCAGGCCCACAGCGTACGCGCGTAGTGCGGCCGCAGGTTCTCGGTGTCGACCATCTCGAGGCCCGCCGTCGCCATCTCGCGCAGCACCAGGCTCGCGTGCAGCAGTTCGCCGCCCGGGAAGATGTACTTGCCGATGAAGTCGCCCATGCCGGCGCCGAGTTGCCCCGGCTCCGTGCTGCCGGCGGTGATGCCGTGGTTCATCACCAGCCCGCCGGGCTTGAGCAGGCGGTGGATCTTGCCGAAGTAGGCCGGCATGTTGGCCTGCCCCACGTGCTCGAACATGCCCACCGACGCGACCTTGTCGAACTGCTCCGTCTCGGGCAGGTCGCGGTAGTCGAGCAGCAGCATGCGCACGCGGCCCTGCAGGCCCTTCTGCTCGATCAGTGCGTTGACATAGGCGTGCTGGTTGCGCGACAGCGTGATGCCGGTGGCGTCGACGCCGTAGTTCTCGGCGGCCCAGAGCAGCAGGCCGCCCCAGCCGGCGCCGATGTCGAGGAAGCGCTCGCCGCGCGCCAGCATCAGCTTGCGGCAGATGTGGTCGAGCTTGGCCTCCTGCGCCTGCGCCAGCGTCAACCCGGGCGTGCGGTAGTACGCGCAGGAGTACACCCGGCGCGGATCGAGCCACAGCGCATAGAAGTCGTCGGAGACGTCGTAGTGGAACCGGATCTGCTCGGCGTCCTTCTGCTGCGTGTGGGATGCGAGCGACCTTGCGCGCCGCAGCACCTGCGTCCACCAGCCGGTGTCGCTCGCGACCGGGCTGCCGGGCAGCAGGTTGGCCGCCGCCGCCATCACGTCGCGCATGCGGCCGTCGATGCGCACGCGCTGTTCGACGTAGTCTTCGGCGATCTTGCCGATCTGCCCTGCCGCGAAGCGGGCCAGGCCGGACCAATCCCGGAACTCGAGCCGCACCGCGGCGTCCGGTGCACCCACCTGCCGGCCGTGCGGCAGGCCCAGCGCAACGCTCACCGGCAACGCGGCGAGTTGCGCCTCCAGCTTGTGGACAAGCGGTTCCATGGGCAAATTCTTGTCCCGCTTGCCCGCCGCCGTCAATGCTCCGGGTTGTAGGACAGCGCCGCATCCCATGAGCCACCGGGCCATTGCGCGCCCATTAGTTCAGGCCTAAACTATTTAGATCGAACCGAAAGGACCTTCATGGACATGGAAGCCCGCGCCCACAGCGAGCATCCCGAGGCATTGCGCCTGTGGCTGCGGCTGCTCACCTGCACGCAGCTGGTGGAAAAGCAGGTGCGCACGCTGCTGCGCGAGAGCTTCAACACGACGCTGCCCCGCTTCGACCTGATGGCGCAGCTCGAGCGCGCCCCCGAAGGGCTCAAGATGAACGAGCTCTCGCGCCGGATGATGGTCACCGGCGGCAACGTCACGGGCATCACCGACCAGCTCGTCGCCGAGGGCCTGGTGGAGCGCATCGACGTCGAGGGCGACCGCCGCGCCTACCGCGTGCGGCTCACCGCCAAGGGGCGCAAGCAGTTCCACGAGATGGCGCGCCGCCACGAGGACTGGATCGTGGACGCGTTCTCCGGGCTCAGCGCCCGGGACCTCACCACGCTGCACAAGCTGCTGGGCAAGGTGAAGGACCGTGCCGTCGCCAAGGAGGCCTCGGCATGACCGTGACGAAGTCCGCCCAGGTCGACCGCTTCGTGCACGACCGGCTGCCGCCGCCGGCGCAGTGGCCGAAGATGGAATACACGCTGCCCGAGCTGCAGTTGCCGCCGCAGCTGAACGTGGTGGAGGAGTTGCTGGACCGTGCCCCGGCCGGGGCTGGGGCGACCGGCCGCTGCTGCGCTCGCCGCGCATCACCCTCACCTACGCCGACGTGCGCGAGCGGGTCGACCGCATCTGCCGCGTGCTCGTCGAAGACCTCGGCCTGGTGCCGGGCAACCGCGTGCTGCTGCGCGGCGGCAACTCGATCGGGCTGGCGCTGGCGTGGCTGGCCGTGGTCAAGGCCGGCGGCATCGCCGTGGCCACCATGCCGTTGCTGCGCGCGCGCGAACTCGGCGACATCATCGACAAGGCGCAGCCCATGCTGGCCCTGTGCGACGCCAGGCTGCTCGACGAACTCGAGATGGCGCGCATCGACCGGCCCGTGCTGCGCACCGTCGTCCCGTTCAACGCCGCCGACATGCCCGGCTCGCTGGCCGTGCGGGCCGCGCAGAAGGAGGGCGGCTTCGCACCCTGCCCCACCGCCGCCGACGACATCGCCCTGCTGGCCTTCACCTCCGGCACCACCGGCAAGCCGAAGGCGGCCATCCACACGCACCGCGACGTGCTCGCGGCCTGCGAAGCCTGGCCGCGGCACGTGCTGAAGGCCACGCCCGACGACATCGTGGTCGGCAGTCCGCCGCTGGCCTTCACCTTCGGCCTGGGGCGGCCTGCTGGTGTTCCCGATGTGGGCCGGCGCCTCCGTCTACTTTCCGGAAGGCGGGTACACGCCCGAGTCGCTGGTGCGCACCATCAACGAAGTCGGCGCGACCATCTGCTACACCGCGCCCACCTTCTACCGGGCGGCCGCGCCTTTCGCGCGCGAGCTCGGCGTGGGCAAGCTGCGCATCACCGTCAGCGCCGGCGAAGGCCTGCCCGACGCCACGCGCCAGCTGTGGAAGCAGGCGAGCGGCATCGAGATGCTCGATGGCATCGGGGCCACCGAGATGTTCCACATCTTCGTCTCGTCGGCCGGCGACGAGATCCGCCGCGGCGCCATCGGCAAGGTGGTGCCCGGCTACACCGCGAAGGTGGTGGACGACGACGGCAACGAGGTGCCGCGCGGCACCATCGGCAAGCTGGCGGTCACCGGCCCGACGGGCTGCAAGTACCTCGAAGACCCGCGGCAGGCCAGCTACGTGAAGGACGGCTGGAACTACCCCGGCGACGCGTTCGTGCAGGACGCCGACGGCTACTTCATCTACCAGGCGCGGGCCGACGACATGATCATCACCGCCGGCTACAACGTCGGCGGGCCCGAGGTCGAAGACGCGCTGCTCAAGCACCCGGCCGTGGCCGAGTGCGGCGTGATCGGCAAGCCGGACGACGAGCGCGGCATGATCGTCAAGGCGTTCTGCGTGCTCAAGCCGGGGCACGCGGGCGACGCGGCGATGGTCAAGGCGCTGCAGGACCACGTGAAGGCCACCATCGCGCCGTTCAAGTATCCGCGCGAGATCGAGTTCGTGCCCAACCTGCCGCGCACCGAAACCGGCAAACTGCAGCGCTTCAGGCTGCGGCAGGCGTGATGCTTCTGAGGCCGTAGCGCCTGCGGCGGGCTTGTACGCAGAGGACGCAAGGGATTCGCAGAGGACGCAAAAGAGGCAAAGAAAACTTCAAAGGTTTCCGGTTCCCTTCTGCGACTTCTGCGTAACTTCTGCGTCCTCTGCGTACAAGCCCGCCGCAGGCGCTCCGCCCGTCCTATCGTCTCAGCGTCAGCAGCGCCAGCACCAGGGGCGATGGCGGCGCTGCCGGCGATGCCCCACAGCATCGGCACCGGGTCGCCGTTGGCGAAGGGGCTCACCAGCGCCATCACGGCGATGCCGGCGACGAAGTGCAGCGTGCCGCCCAGCGCGGCGGCGGTGCCGGCGATCTCGCCGTGCTCCTCCATCGACAGCACCATCGTGGCCGGCACCACCAGCCCGAGGAAGCCGTAGCCGACGAAGAGCAGGCCCAGCATGGTCCACATCGACTGCGCGCCGGCCAGTTGCAGCAACAGCGCCGACGCCATCACCACGGCATAGGCGAGCACCGCCACCTTGACCATCGCCGCCAGGCCGAAGCGCGCGCCGAGGCGGCCCGTCAGTTGCGACACGCCGATGAACGACGCGGCATTGGCGGCGAACGCCACGCTGTACTGGCGCGGCGTCAGGCCGTAGTGGTCGATCAGCACGAACGAGGAGTTCGCCAGGTAAGCGAAGAAGCTGGCGATGCCGAAGCCGCCGATCAGCGACAGTCCGAGGAAGTGCGGGTCGCGCAGCAGCAGGCCGTAGGCGCCGAGCGCGCCGCGCACGGTGCTGCCGGCGCGGTCCGCCGGCGGCCGCGTCTCGGGCAGGCTGGTCGCCAGCAGCACGAGCGCCGGGACCGCCGTGACCGACACGCCCCAGAACACCGCGCGCCAGCCGGCCAGCTCGATCAGCAGGCTGCCCGCCAGCGGCGCGAGGATCGGCGACACGCTGAACACCAGCATCAGCAGCGACATCAGCCGGGCGGCGTCGGCGCCGGTGTGCAGGTCGCGCACCACCGCGCGCGGCACCACCATGCCGGCGCAGGCGCCGAGGCCCTGCACGAAGCGCAGGCCGATCAGGGCTTCGATCGTCGGCGCCAGCGCGCAGCCGATGCTGCCCGCGAGGAACAGCACCAGCCCGAAGTACAGCGGCGCCTTGCGGCCGAACATGTCGGAGACCGGGCCGTAGACCACCTGCCCCAGGCCCGGGGCGACGAAGAAGACGATCAGGCTGGCCTGCACCGCGCCGGGCGTGGCGCCCAGCGCCTGCCCGATGGTGGGCAGGGCCGGCAGGTACATGTCGATCGCGAACGGACCGACGGCGGAGACGAGGCCCAGCACCAGCGCCAGGCGGAAGAACGAACTTTGCATAGGCCGCGATTGTCGCGGCCCCGGGCTCAGCGCGCCGGCGCGGGCTCTGTCGCCTCGCTGACGATCACCCAGCGGCCGTTCACCAGCCTCCAGTTCATCGTCTTGCGCACGCGGTCCTGGTAGCTCGCGGACTTGTAGGCCTGCGTGAAGACCACCGTCGCCTCGCCCGGCGCCGTGACCTTCACCTCGGGCGCCTCGAGCGCGATGGTGACGTCGGCGGCGCGCGAGAGCACGTCCTGGCGCTTCTTCTCCCGTGCGGCGCGCGTGCCTTGCGCCGGCGCGAAGGCCGTTCCGTACGACTGCAGGTACGCGTCGACGTCGCGCTTCTCCCGGCCGCGCGCCACGCTTCCAGCGCGCCGCGCACCGGGCTTGCGCCTGCGCCTCGCCCCGCACCGGCGCGGCGGCGGGCGGCGCCACCGGCGCCACCGGCGCAATGGTCACGCTCGCCGGCGCCTGCGCGCCGGGCGCGGCGGCGCCGGGTGCGGCGCCCTCCGGCAGCGGCTGCAGTTGCGGCGGCGGGTTGCGCATCACCTGCTGCAACGCGCGCTGCACCAGCGCGTCCTTGTCGATGGTGACCATGGCCACCGCCTCCGGCGGGCACTGCTGCGCGGCGTCGTTGCCGAGGCTCCACGAGCGCAGGTCGGCGTCCATGTTGCTGCCCGGCTGCTGACCTCCAGCGCGCGCAGCAGGTTGCCGATGCCGGCCTGCGTGCGCACGTAGGCGATGGCCAGTTCGTGCTGCGCGTTGACGACGGCGCGGCGTGCCCGGAAGCGTTCGTTCTCGGTGTCCAGCAGGTCCAGCAGCGAACGCTGGCCGATCTGGAACTGCAGGCGGTAGGCCGTCAGCGCGCGGGCCAGCGACGACTCGTGCAGCTGCAGGTAATCGAGCTGTTCGCGCAGCTTGACCACGTCGTTGTACGCGATCATGGTGGTCTGGCGCGTGTCGCGGCAGGTCTTGTCGCGGGCGTCGCGCGCCACGTTCAGCTGCTCGGCGAACTGGCGCTCGCGCGAGCGGTCGGCGAAACCGTTGAACAGGTTCCAGTTCAGCACCACTTCGGCCACGGTGGAATTGGTGCCGCCGGTGATGCCGTTGATGTTGCGGCCCCGGTCGCGCCGCAGTTGCAGGTCGACGCGCGGCTTTGTACGCGCTTTCGCGCACGTCGAGCGCGGCCGCCGCGGCCCGGACGTTCTCCACCGCCGCCAGCACGGCGGCGTTGCCCTGCGAGGTCTGCGTCAACGCGCTCGACACATCGCCCGGCAGCCCCTGCGCGAACAGCGGCGGCATCGGCATGTTGCGGGTGGGCAGGCGGCCGACGATGCGCTGGAAGCGCGCCGTGGTGTCGTGCAGGTTGGCGGTTTCGATCAGCAGGTTGGCTTCGGCCAGCGCCAGCCGCCCGGTGATCTGCTCGAGGTCGACGGCGCGCGCGACGCGCGCCTTCACGCGCTGGTCGGTCTGCGCGAAGACCGCGCGGTGCTCGACGAAGTTCTCCTCGGCCAGCCGCACCAGCTCGCGGTACCGCAGCACGTCGACATAGGCACGCGCCGCTTCGAGGGCGATGTTCTCGGAGGCGGCGACCAGCTCGAACAGCCGCACGCGCGCCGAGTGGTCGAGCCGCCGCACTTCGTCCGCGGTGGCGAAGCCGTCGTACAGGAGCTGCGACAGCGTGAGGCTGCCGTTGCCGCGCCCGTAGCCGCCGTTGACGCCGGAGCGCCGCTCGGGGCCGACGCCGGCGCTGATGTCCACGCGCGGGAACAGTCCGCCGCGCGCCGCTTCACGCTCGTTCTCGGCGGCGCGCACCGTGTGCCACTGCTGCAGCACCTCGGGATTGTTCACGACGGCGAGCTGCACGGCCTCGCGCAGCGTCAACGGCTTTTCGGCGGAGGCGAGCACGCCGGGAACGGTGGGCGGAGGCGGCGCAGCCGGCGTCTGGGCCGGTGCGGCCGACACGAGCAACGACAGGATGACGGCGGCCGCGGCCGGACGCATCCGGGCGGGCGGCTGCTTTCGCAACGGCAGGAGCTGGCGCATGGATCCCCGAAACAAGAGGCAGCGTACCCGCCGCCGGAGTGCTACAAAAAGCAACCGAGAACCAGAATTTCCGCGAGGGAACGACGGTAACCGATTGTTCTACAAGGCAAAGTCTAGCCCATCCGTCGGCTGGATGCACCACCGCTCAGCCGGGATGGGCGGCGGTCGTCGCACTCAGTCGACATTGATCTTTCCGCGGGTCAGCAGGTCCCGATGATCTGCTGGTCGTTGGCGAAGGTCCCCACCAGGTCGGTGTTGGCCAGCAGGATCGTCTGGACCACCTTGGCGCTGTTGAAGCCCGCGACGAATTCGCCGGCGCTGCTGACGTGCACGACGGTGTCGGTGCCGACCTTCTCGAAGTGCAGGTAACTCGCCAGGTTGCCGACGCCGCTGGCGTGGCTCTCGCCCGAGAGCAGGTCCCGCAGGTCGAGCACGTCGCCCGCGGCGCCGCTGGTGTTGTCGAAGTTGTTGATGCGGTCGGCCGCCGGCACGGCGGTGGTGCCGCGGTCCGCCAGCTCCCACACGAAGGTGTCGGCGAGCAGCCCGCCTTCCAGCGTGTCGTTGCCCGCGCCACCTTGCAGCCGGTCGGCGCCGTCGCCGCCGAGGAGCGAGTCGTTGCCGGCGCCGCCGAACAGCCGGTCGGCGCCGTCGCCGCCTTGCAGCGTGTCGTTGCCGGCCTCGCCATAGAGTTCGTCCGCGCCCGTGGCCGCCGAGGATCGAGTCGGCGCCATCGCCGCCATAGAGCTGGTCGCCATCGGCGCCGCCGTCGATCGTGTCGTTGCCTGCGCCGCCCTTGACGATGTCGTAGCCGGCGCCGCCGCTGATGCTGTCGTTGCCGGCCGGGCCGAGATGAACTCGTTCTTGGCATTGCCGGTGATGGTGTCGTCGCCGGCGGTGCCCGCGCGGCTGTCGGTCACCAGGTTCAGGCGCAGCGTGGCCGAGGACGTGTCCCCGTCCGAATCCAGCAGTGTGTAGTCGATGACTTCGGGCTCGTACGAGACGTCCGCATCGGTGTCCGAGGATCTGGCCGAGGCCGCCGACCGTGGCGCTGACCGTGTCGCCGCTGGTGCGGTTGACGGCCAGTTCAGCGTGCGGTCCGGCTCGTCGACGAAATCGCCGACGGTGCGCACCCGCACCAGGAATCCCGTTGCCGCGGCGGCCGGGGCCACCGTGCCGGAATAGGTCTGCCGGTGGTGCCGTTGTTGGTCGATACCGGATGCTGTTGACGTAGTCGACGCCCGGCACCGCCGTGCCGGACAGGCCGAGCGAGAACTGCGAGGCGGCCGCCGGTTGCGCGTGAAGTTCACGGCGTACTGGAGGTAGTTGCCTTCGGAGGTCGTGGGGTTGCTGACGATGACCGCCGTCGCGCCGGCGGTGTCGTCGTCGGCGATGGTGCCGATGCCCGGCCGTCGGCGATCACCGCGTTGGCGGCATTGGTCAGGTTGACGAAGAAGGTCTCCAGCGCCGCGGCGTCGACGCCAGCATCGTTCGTGATCGGCACACTGATCGTCATCGACGTCACGCCCGGCGCGAAGGTCAGCGTGCCGGTGGTGTTGGTGAAGTCGGTGCCGGCGGTGGCCGTGTCGTTGCCGGTGGCGTAGTTCACGGTCACCGTGTGCAGGACGCTGGCGCGGCTCAGGCTCACGGTGAAGACCGCGTTGCCGCCGCTTTCATCCAGCACCACGTCGTCGATCCGGATCGACGGCAGGTTGCTGTCGTTGTCGACGATCGTGGCCTGTCCGCCGACGGTGGCATTGACGTTGTTGCCCCCGGTGCGCCCCACGACCAGGTTGAAGGTTTCGTGGGCTTCCACCAGCGCGTCCTGCGTGGTCTGCACCCGCACCAGAATCCGGCCGAGCCGTTGGCGATCGAGATGGCCCCCGCGTAGTTGAGCCAGTTGGCCCCGCCGTTGACCGAGTACTGGATCGCATTGGCGTAGTCGGTGCCGGCCGTGGCGCCGACGCCCGCGGTCGTGGCCAGCGTGAATGTGGTCGCCGCGCTCAGGTTGCGAGTGAAGTTCACCGCGAACTGCGCGAAGTCGCCTTCGGTGGTTTCGGGGTTGGACACGATCACGCCGGTGGTGTTGTTGGTGTCGTCGTCGATGATGTTGCCACACCCTGCCGGTCGCCCAGCAGCGCGCCGGTGGCGCTGGTCAGGTTGACGAAGAAGGTTTCCAGCGCGGTGTTGTCGCCGTCGTTGAGGATGGGGACCGAGATCGTCTGGCTGATCGTGCCGGGGGCGAAGGTGACCGTGCCGCCGGAAGTGGTGTAGTCGGTGCCCGCCGTCGCGCTGCCCGCCGCCGTGCTCCACGTGACCGTGACCGGGTCGCTGCTCGGGCGGCTCAGGGTGAGGGTGAACGCCGCGGTGCCCGCGCTTTCGTCGACGTTGACGTCGCCGACGGAGACCAGCGCGGCCCGGTTGTCGTCGCCCATGATGGTTGCCACACCGCCGGTGACCGCGCTGAACTGGTTGCCCGAGACGCGCGTGACGCCCAGGCTGAAGGTCTCGGCCAGTTCCACCGCCGTGTCGTTCATCGAGTGGGCGCGCACCAGGAAGCCGTTGCTGCCGGTGGCCGCCGTGATGTTGGAGCCGGCCGTGTAGACGGTCCACGTGCTGCCGCCGTCGAGCGAGTACTCGATCTGCCCCGCATAGTCGCTGCCCGCGGCGGCGCTGCCGGGCGTGAGCTTCAGCTGGAAGGCGGTGGCGGCCGTGAGCGTGCGGGTGAACACGGCGCTGAACACCGCGTCCTGGCCCTCGGTCAGCAGGGGGTTGGAGATCACCACGGCCGTGGTGCCGCCGGTGTCGTCGTCGGCGATGGTGCCGATACCGATGCCGTCCTCGATCACCGCGTTGGAGGCTTCGGTCAGCAGCACCTCGAACTTCTCGATCGCGGTGGTGTCGGCGTCGGCGGCGATCGCGATCGTGATCGTCTTGACCGTTTCGCCCGGCAGGAAGGTGAGCGTGCCGCTGCCGGCCGTGTAGTCGGTGCCGGCGGTGGCCGGTGCGTCGGCCGACTGGCGCGTGGCCCAGTCCACGGTCACCGTCTGGTTGCTCGCCTGCGTCAGCCGCACGGTGAACACGGCGGTGCCGGCGCTCTCGTCCACCGCGACGTCGTCGATCGCGATCCGCGGCTTGCCGCCGTCGTCGTCGACGATCGTCGCCTGGGCATTGGTGGTGGCGCTGAGCGCGTTGCCGGCGGTGCGCGCCAGCGTCAGGCGGAAGCCCTCGTCGGCCTCGCTCAGGTTGTCCTGGATGGTCGCCACGCGCACCGAGAAGCCGGCGGTGCTGCCGTTGGTGCTGGCGGCCGTGGCCACCAGGTTGGTGGCGTAGGTCGTCCGTGGCGCCGCCGTCCGGGGAATACTCCAGCGCCGTGCCGTAGTCCGCGCCCGCGGTCGCGCCGCCGGTCCCGGCGGTTCCCAGCGTGAAGGTGGTATTGGCCGTCAGCGCCTTGGTGAAGGTCACCACGAACTCGGCGAGCGACCCTTCGGCCACCACTGGGTTGGAGATCAGCGCCATCACCGCGTTGGCGGTGTCGTCGTCGCCGATGAAGGCGGCGCCCTGCGCGTCGGAGATGGTGGCGTTGCTCGCGTTGGCCAGTTGACGAGGAAGCTCTCCAACGTGCCCGGCGTATCGCCGTCGTTGGCGACGTTGATGGTGATCGTCTGCGACGTCACGCCCGGCGCGAAGGTCACCGTGGTCAGGCCGACGGCCGTGAAGTCCGTGCCGGAGGTGGCGGCCGTCGCCGTCGTGCCGCCGGCCGTCGTGGCGACGCCCGCCGCGGTGCTGTACTGCACCGTGACCGGCACGTCCGACGCCTCGCTCAGCGTGATGGTGAAGACCGCCGTGCCCACGCTCTCGTCCACGTGCACGTCGTTGATCGACAGGCTGGGCACGCCGACGGTGCGGAAGCTCACGTCGGAGATGCTGGCGTACGAGAGGCTCGACGAGTCGATGACGATCTTGGCCACGCCGACAAACTCGCTCGGCAGCGTCAGAGAGCCCTCGGTGATGCTGGCGAACTGGCCCAGCAGGTCGCCGTGGATGTTGTAGACGCTGTAGGTCAGCGCCGAGACGGTGCCGGAGCCGTTGTCAGACAGGTTGCTGTTGGACGTGTCGACCGTGAACGAAACGCCGGTGACGCCGCGCGGGTACTTGCCGCTGTCGAAGTTGATGACCGGCTCTCGAGGCTGTCGGCCCGTGTGTTGTTGGCATTCCCGTTCACGCCGGCACCGTCGGCGCCGTAGGTGACGGTGGCGCTGCCTTCCACGCTGCTGTTGCGCGCGATGCCGGCGAACGAGACACCCGCCAGTGCAGCCGTCGCGGCCAGAGCCGCCGAGGTGAACGCATAGGTCACGGTGGGCGCGGCGTCCGGGTCCGGGATCTCCTGGACCCGCGGCGTGTACTTGTAGTAGCCGTCGTCGTCGAACACCAGCGACGCGCCGCTTTCGCTCACCCACGTCAGGCGACCGTTGACGATCGAATAGCTGAAGTCGGCGCCGCTGCCGCTGCTGTCGGCCGTGAGCACGTAGGTGGCGCCGCGGAACGTGATGGAGCTCACGTGCGCATCGTCCGACGGCTTGTCCTCGCCCGACCCCGCGCCGCTGAAGCTGGTGATGTTGGCGGTGGTGGAGCCGTCGGTGCCGGCGCCGGTGACCACGTTGCCGACGAGCGAAGTCTCGCCCGGCATCATGCTGTCGGTGTCGTTGTTGGCCTGCGGGCTGCCGTCGATGACCTTCACGGTCTGCTTGCCCGACACGCTGTCGCCGTCGCCGTCCGTCACCACGAACTTGATCTCGAACTCATCGCCTTCCACCGCGGCGCCGCTGGTGAGGTAGACGTAGCCGCCGGTGGAGAAGTTGAACACCAGCTTGCCGTCGACGAAGCCGCGCGTCACGTCCAGGGTCAGCTGGTCGCTGGCGACCGGGAAGCCCGTGGCGGGGAAACCGCCCACCCGCGAGATCTCGCCCGTGGTGCGGTTGTAGAGGAAGGTGACGTCGGTTTCGGCGATGCCGTCGCCGTTGGTGTCCAGCTTCAGCGTCAGGCTGCTGACGTAGCCGCCGTCGGCGCCGAAGGCCACGTTCTGCACGCCGCCGGTGCCGGTGACGCTGCCGCCGAAGGCCGTGGGCACCGTGCTGCGCAGCGCTTCGTCGAGCGCGTTCACGTCCGGCACCAGGATCGCCAGGTCCTTCTCCCCGCTCTTGTCGGCATCCACGTTGTGGATGTTGTTCAGCTCGGTCGGGTTGTAGATGCTGTTGCCCGTGCCGACACCGTAGGAACGGATGCCGTTGGCCGCGATGTAGGTGCTGTAGCCGTTGCCGCCCTCGGCGACCGGCGCGCCGGGGTCGGTGATATCGCCGGCGGACGGCGCGCCGTCGGACAGGAAGTACACCGCCTTCGAATTGGCGACGCTGTTGAACGCCGCGTCGCCGGTGAAGGCGTCCATGGCCTTCTGCAGGCCGTCCTGGTAGTTGGTGCCGCCCGAGCCCGTCATCGCGTCGATCGCGGCAATGGCGGATTCCTTGGTGGTGTAGGCCGTCGTGTTGAGCAGGGCCGCCGTGGAGGAGAACGTCACCAGCTTGATCGAGACGTTGGTCGCGGCGCTGTAGTACTCGTTGACCAGGCTGATCAGCGCGGTCTTGGCCATGTCGAGCCGGGTCCTGACGCTCGCCACGCCATTTTCGTCCACGCTCTTGAGTTCGCCGGCGGCCGCGGGCGAGGTCATGCTGCCCGAGACGTCGAGGACGAACACCAGGCTGTAGCTCGGGAGCGAGCCCTCTTCCACCGTCACCACCGCATCCTGCGACTGCGGCACGTCGTCGGCGATGTTCACCACCAGCTTGGCCGACGAGGCGTTGCCGACGTAGTTGAAGGTCTCCGCGATGCTGCCGTTGTTGGCGGTGGCGCTGTTGTCGGCCGCCGCGTTCAGCGTGTAGGTGTAGGCGCCCGTGGCGGCCGTCACGACCAGCGTGCCGCTCGTGGTGTTGACGGTGATCAGGCCGCCCGTGGCCGTGTTGCCGTTGATGCTGGTGATGCTGGTGTTGCCGACGTCGTTGGCCAGCAGGTTGCCGGTGGCGATGCGGCTGCCGCCGCCCGTGCCGCCCGGCAGCGCCGTTTCGCTGACGTTCGCGATGTCGTCGGCCGCGTTGATCGTGTTCAGCGTGACGGTGGCGGTGCTCGCCCGCCATCGGCGTCGGTCAGCGTGTAGGTGAAGGTGCTGGCGCCGAGGCCCGCCGGCGTGTACGTCAGCGTCCCGTTGCCGTTGTTCACCGGGGAGCCTGTGCCCGTCAGCGCGCTGATGTTGGTGATCGCCGCGTTGTCCACCAGCACGTCGTTGCCCAGCAGCGTCGCGGTGCTGATGGTGATCGGGGTGCCCGCCGCCGTGTAGAACGTGTCGGCCGCCGCCACCGGCGGACCGTCGTTGACCGGCGTCACGGTGATCGATTCGGTCACCGCCGCGGACGTGCTGCCCGGGTTGTCGGTGGCCGTGAAGTTGAAGCTGGTGCTGCCGCTCCACTCGCCTTGCGGGCGGAAATAGACCTGCAGCGTGCCCGCGCTGGTCGGCGCGATGTCGGTGTTCGTCGTCACCAGCAGCGTCATCCCCGCGTCGAGGTACAGCGCGCCGTTGGTGGGCAGGCTCGTGAGGCGGAAGCTGGCCACCGTGCCGTCGACGTCGGAAGCGGTGAGCACCACCGGGATCGACAGCGCATCCTCGGCGCCGCTGTTGCCGTTGCCCGTGGCGACCGGCGCGTCGTTGACCGCCGTCACGTTGAACGTGATGGTGTTCGGGGAGGCGTCGAGGTTGACGCCGCCGTTGGCGGTGCCGCCGGTGTCCTGCACCGGAAGGTGAAGCTGGCCGCGCCGTTGCCATTGGCATTGAGCGCCGGCGTGTAGACCAGCAGGTTGCCCGTGATGCTCGCCACCGGGATCACCGGCCCGCCGTCACCGCCACGCCGTTGAGCGTGATGGTTCCGCCGGCGGGCAGCGTGGTGATGCGCACGCCGTTCAATGCGTGGCCGTCGACGTCGCTGAAGCCGAAGTCGGCGGTGGTGAAGGTGCGGGGCGTGTCCTCGAGGGTCGTCAGCGTGGCGTTGGTGCCGCTCGGCGCGTCGTTCACCGACAGCACGGCGACGGTGCTGGTCGCGGCCGCGCTGCTGGCGTTGCCGTCGCTGACCGTCACGGTGATGCTGCGGGCGGTGGTCGACGGGGAGTCCGAGCTGTTGCTGAAGCGGATGGCCGCGATGGCCGTCTGGTAGGCGGCGGGCGTCGCCGCGCCGGTGAGCGTCAGCACGCCGGTGGTCGCGTTGTACGCGCTGGCGGTGATGCCGGCGGGCAGCGCGCCGCTCACGGCCAGCAGGTCGCCGGCACGGAAGTTGGTCAGCGTGATGGTGGCGCTGGCGAGCTGCGCCGAGTCGACGTCGCCCACGGCGATGTCCGTGTCGACGATCGCGATGCCCGCGCCGTTCTCGGTGTAGGTCGTGCTGAAGCCGGTGCCCGCGCCGCTGGCGTCGAGGTCGATCGTCGGCGGCTGGTCGTTGTCGACGATGGTGCCCACGCCGACGCCCGTGCCGATGGTCGCATTGACCGGCGCCGACAGCGTCACGTTGAAGGTCTCGCTGGGCTCGGCCGCGGTGTCGTTGACGATCGGCACCACGATCGTCTGCGTGAGCACGCCCGGCGCGAAGGTCAGGGTTCCGCTGGCGCCGGTGTAGTCGGTCGTGGCCGTGGCCGTACCGCCGCCGGTGGCGAAGCCGACGGTCACGGTCTGCGCGGTCGACCCGGTGAGGGTGACGGTGAAGGTGGCGGTGCCGTTCGCCTCGTTGACCGACACGCTGTTGATGCTCAGCACCGGCGGCGCGTCGTCGTCGACGATCGTGCCGGTGCCGGTGATGCCGCCGGGCGCCGACAGCACCAGCGTTTCGTCGGGCTCGTCCGTGGTGTCCTGCACCGTCGGCAGCGTCACGCTGAAGCTCGTCACGCCGGCCGGGATCGTGAGGGTGGTCCCGTTCAGGGTGACGCCGTTCGTGAAGACGGGCGTGATGCCGAAGTCGGCGATCGCCGCCGCCGTTCCACCCGTGTTGAGGGTGATGTCGGTGCTGGTGCTCGACGCGTTCGACAGCGTGAAGTTGTAGACGAGGTCCTGGCCTTCGTTCGCCGTCGGGCTGCTGATGGAGACGACCGTCGGCGCCGCGTCGTTGTCGGTGATGGTGCCGGTGCCGCTGCCGGTGCCGATCGACGCATTGGTGGGGCTGCTCAGCCCCACGGTGAAGTTCTCGCCGCCCGCTTCGTAGATGGTGTCTTCGGTGATCGCGACCACGATGGTTTGCGTCACCACGCCCGGTGCGAAGGTGAGCGTGCCGGTCGCGCCGGTGAAGTCCGCGGCGCCCGCGGTGTTGGTGCCCGTGGCGTAGCCGACCGTCACGGTCTGGCCCGAAGCCGCGCTCAGGGTGACGGTGAACGTCGCCGTGCCGGCGGACTCGTCGACCACCACGCTGTTGATGCTGAGCGACGGCGTGGCGTCGTCGTCCGCCAGCGTGCCGGTGCCCACCACGCCGCCGACGCTGACCTTCAGCGTTTCGGCCGCCTCGTCCAGCAGGTCCTGCTGGCCCGCCACCACCACGTTGAAGGTGGTGACACCGGCCGGGACGGTCAGGACGCCGCCCGACAGCGTGACGCCGTTGGTGAAGGTGACCGCGCCGTAATCAGCGGCCACGGCGGTGCTGCCGCCGCCGCCGAGGGTGTACGCGTAGGTGGTGGCGACCGGCGACGCGTGCGACAGCGTCACGCCGTAGACCAGCGCCGTGCCTTCGGTCACGCTCGGGTCGGTCACGGCCGAGACCGTGGGGGTGGCGACGACGGTGACCGTGACGGTCGCCGTCTCGGTCACGCCGCCGGAGCTGACGGTGTAGGTGAAGGTCGGCGTGCCGCTGAAGCCGGTGGTCGGCGTGAAGACCAGGCTGGCGCCGGACAGCGTGACGCTGCCGTTGGTGACCGCCACCGCGGCGCCGCCGCTGGTGATCGGCGTGCCGTTGATCGAGACGATCGACGGCGTGCCTTCGAAGTTGTCGTTGCCCAGCGGCGTGATCGTGACCGGCACGTTCTGGCCCGTCGTCGCCGTGTCCGCCACGATGTCGGCACGGGCGGCCACGGTCAGGCTGATGACGCGCGTGGCCGTGTTGCCGAGGTTGTCCGTGACGCGCACGGTGAAGCTGTCGGCGCCGTTGTAGTCGGCCGCAGGCGTGTAGCTCCACGCGCCGGTGGTGGCATTGATGCTGGCGCTGCCGTGGAGCGGGTTGCCGACCACGGTGAAGGCCGGCGTCGTCATGCCGTCGGCGGTGTCGGTGGCCGTGAGCGTGCCGGTGATGGCCGCCACGTCTTCGTTGCCGCTGCCGCTGGTGGCGCCGCCGAAGGTGACCGGGTCGTCCACCGGGGTGACGGTGACGGTCACCGTGGCCGTCTCGGTCACGCCGCCGGAGGTCACGGTGTAGGTGTACGTGTCGCTGCCGTGGAAGTTGGCGTTGGGCGTGTACAGCACGGTGCCGAGGGCGGCATTGACGATGCTGACCGTGCCGTTGGCGCCCCGGGTGACGGCGGTCACGAGCGGGCTGGCGCCTTCGAAGCTGTCGTTGCCGCGGACGGCCGTGGTGACGCTGCCGTCTTCGGCGACCGTGATCGCGTCGTTGGCGATGTCCGCGACCGGGTTCACGGTCAGGCTGATCACGCGGGTGGCCGTGTTGCCGTTGTTGTCCGTGACGCGCACGGTGAAGCTGTCGGCGCCGTTGTAGTCGGCCGTGGGCGTGTAGCTCCACGCGCCGGTGCTGGCGTTGATGGTGGCGACGCCGTTGACGGCAGCGCCGACCACCGTGAAGGCGGGCGTGGTCATGCCGTCGATGGCGTCGGTCGCCGTCAGCGTCCCGGTGATCGCGGCGCCGTCTTCGTTGCCGGCGCCGCTGGTGGCGCCGCCGAACGTGGCCGGATCATCGACCTGGTTGACGGTGACGGTGACCGTCGCGGTCTCCGTCACGCCGCCCGAAGTCACCGTGTAGGTGTACGTGTCGGTGCCGTTGAAGTTGGCATTGGGCGTGTAGCGCACCGTGCCGGCCACCGCGTCAATGATGGTGACGCTGCCGTTGGCGCCCTGCGTCACCGCGGTGATCGTCTCGGCGCCTTCGAAGCTGTCGTTCGCCAGCAGGTTGCTGGTGACGTTGGAATCTTCGTTGACCGTGACGGCGTTGGCGACGATGTCGGCCACGGCCGTGACGGACAGCGTGATCACCCGCGTGGCGAAGTTGCCGGCGTTGTCGGTGACGCGGACGGTGAAGCTGTCGGTGCCGTTGTAGTCGGCATTGGGCGTGTAGCTCCAGGCGCCGGTGGTCGCATTGATCGTGGCCACGCCGTTGGCCGCCGCGCCCGTGACGGTGAAGGCGGGGTTCGTCATGCCGTCGATGCTGTCGCTGGCGGTCAGCGTGCCCGTGATGGCCGCGCCGTCTTCGCTGCCGGTGCCGCTGGTGGCGCCGCCGAAGGTGGCCGGATCGTCGACCGGTTCACCGTGACGGTGACCGTCGCCGTTTCCGTCACGCCGCCCGACGTCACCGTGTAGGTGTACGTGTGTCGGTGCCGTTGAAGTTCGCGTTCGGCGTGTAGAGGACCGTGCCCAGCGCCGCGTTGACGATGCTGACCGTGCCGTTGGTGCCCTGCGTGACCGCGGTGACCAGCGGGCTCGCACCCTCGAAGCTGTCGTTGGCGCGCACGCTGGTGGTCACGCTGCCGTCTTCGTTCACGGTGGCCGTGTCGTTTGCGATGTCGGCGATGGCGTTCACCGTCAGCGAGATCACTTGCGTCGCGGTGTTGCCGGCGTTGTCGGTGACGCGCACGGTGAAGCTGTCGGCGCCGTAGTAGTCGGCCACCGGCGTGTAGCTCCAGGCGCCGGTGGCGGCGTTGATCGTGGCGGCCCCGTGGCCGGCGGCGCCGACGACGGTGAACGCCGGCGTGGTCATGCCGTCGATGGCGTCGCTGGCGGTGAGCGTGCCGGTGATCGCGCCCGCATCCTCGTTGCGCGAGCCGCTGGTGGCGCCGCCGAACGTGGCGGGATCGTCGACCGGTTGACGGTCACGGTCACGGTGGCGGTCTCGCTCACGCCGCCGGACGTTACCGTGTAGGTGTACGTGTCGGTGCCGTTGAAGTTGGCGTTGGGCGTGTAGCGGACGGTGCCCAGCACCGGGTCGAGGATCGTGACCGTGCCGTTCGTGCCCTGCGTCACCGCCGTGATCGTCTCAACGCCCTCGAAGCTGTCGTTCGCCAGCAGGTTCGTCGTGACGTTCGCGTCTTCGTTCACCGTCGCCGTGTCGGCCACGATGTCCGCGACCGCGGTCACGGTCAGGCTGATGACCTGCGTGGCCGTGTTGCCGTTGTTGTCGGTGACGCGGACCGTGAAGCTGTCCGGGCCGTTGTAGTCGGTGACCGGCGTGTAGCTCCGGCGCCGGTGGTTGCATTGATCGTCGCGCTGCCGTGGGCAGCCGCACCGACCACCGTGAACGCCGGCGTGGTCATGCCGTCGATGGCGTCCGAGGCCGTCAACGTTCCCGTGATCGTGGCGGCGTCTTCGTTGCCGGTGCCCGTGGTGGCGCCGCCGAAGGTGGCGGGGTCGTCGACCTGGGCGACCGTCACCGTCACCGTCGCGGTTTCCGTCACCCCGCCCGACGTCACCGTGTACGTGTACGTATCCGTGCCGTGGAAGTTGGTGTTCGGCGTGTAGAGGACGGTTCCCAACGCGGCATTGACGATGCTGACCGTGCCGTTGCTGCCCTGCGTGACGGCGGTGATCGTTTCCGCGCCTTCGAAGCTGTCGTTGGTCAGCAGGTTCGTGGTGACGCTGGAGTCTTCGTTCACCGAAGCCGTGTCGGCCACGATGTCGGCGACCGCGGTCACCGTCAGGCTGATCACCTGGGTGGCGGTGTTGCCGTTGTTGTCGGTCACACGGACGGTGAAGCTGTCGGCGCCGTTGTAGTCGGCGACCGGGGTGTAGCTCCAGGCGCCGGTGGTCGCGTTGATCGTCGCCGTCCCGTGCGCCGCGACGCCCGTAACGGTGAATGCCGGCGTGGTCATCCCGTCGATGGCGTCGGACGCGGTCAACGTGCCCGTGATCGCTACGGCGTCTTCGCTGCCGCTGCCGCTGGTCGCGCCGCCGAAGGTGGCGGGATCGTCGACTTGCGCCACCGTCACCGTGACGGTGGCGGTCTCGCTGACGCCGCCCGACGTCACCGTGTACGTGTACGTGTCCGTGCCGTGGAAGTTGGCGTTCGGCGTGTAGCGGACCGTGCCCAGCACCGGATCGAGGATCGTGACCGTGCCGTTCGTGCCCTGCGTCACCGCCGTGATCGTCTCCGCGCCTTCGAAGGTGTCGTTCGCCAGCAGGTTCGTGGTGACGTTCGCGTCTTCGTTGACGGAAGCCGTGTCGGCCACGATGTCCGCGACGGCCGTGACGGTCAGGCTGATCACCCGGGTGGCGGTATTGCCGTTGTTGTCCGTGACACGGACGGTGAAGCTGTCCGGGCCGTTGTAGTCGGCGACCGGGGTGTAGCTCCACGCGCCGGTGGAAGTGTTGATCGTGGCGCTGCCGTGCACGCCGTTGCCGACCACCGTGAAGGCCGGCGTGGTCATCCCGTCGATCGCGTCGGAGGCCGTCAGCGTGCCCGTGATGGCTGCACCGTCTTCGCTGCCGGTGCCCGTCGTGGCGCCGCCGAAGGTGGCCGGGTCGTCCACCGGTTGACCGTGACGGTCACGGTGGAGGTCTCGCTCACGCCGCCGGACGTTACCGTGTAGGTGTACGTATCGGTGCCGTGGAAGTTGGCGTTCGGCGTGTAGCGGACCGTGCCCAGCACCGGGTCGAGGATGGTGACCGTGCCGTTCGTGCCTTGCGTCACGGCGGTGATCGTTTCCGCGCCCTCGAAGCTGTCGTTCGTCAACAGGTTCGTGGTGACGTTGGAGTCTTCGTTCACCGTCGCCGTGTCGGCCACGATGTCCGCGACCGCGGTCACGGTCAGGCTGATGACCCGGGTGGCCGTGTTGCCGTTGTTGTCGGTCACACGCACCGTGAAGCTGTCGGCGCCGTTGTAGTCGGCAACCGGGGTGTAGCTCCACGCGCCGGTGGTCGCATTGATCGTCGCGCTGCCGTGGACCGCCGCACCGACCACGGTGAAGGCCGGTGTGGTCATGCCGTCGATCGCGTCGCTGGCGGTGAGCGTGCCGGTGATGGCCGCGCCGTCTTCACTGCCGGTGCCGCTGGTGGCGCCGCCGAACGTGGCGGGATCGTCCACCTGGTTCACGGTGACGGTCACGGTCGCGGTTTCGGTCACGCCGCCGGAGGTGACGGTGTAGGTGTACGTGTCGGTACCGTGGAAGTTCGCGTTCGGCGTGTAGAGCACCGTGCCGAGCGCCGCATTGACGATGGTGACCGTGCCGTTCGTGCCCTGCGTCACCGCCGTGATGGTTTCCGCGCCTTCGAAGCTGTCGTTCGTCAGCAGGTTGGTCGTGACGCTGGAGTCTTCGTTGACCGAAGCCGTGTCGGCCACGATGTCCGCGACGGCGGTCACGGTCAGGCTGATCACCCGGGTGGCCGTGTTGCCGTTGTTGTCGGTGACGCGGACGGTGAAGCTGTCGGCGCCGTTGTAGTCGGCGACCGGCGTGTAGCTCCACAGGCCGGTGGTCGCGTTGATCGTGGCGCTGCCGTGCGCGCCGTTGCCGATCACCGTGAACGCCGGGGCGGTCATGCCGTCGATGGCATCCGACGCCGTCAGCGTGCCCGTGATCGCGGCAACGTCTTCATTGCCGCTGCCGCTCGTGGCGCCGCCGAAGGTGGCGGGGTCGTCGACCGGGCGACCGTCACCGTGACGGTCGCGGTCTCGCTCACGCCGCCGGACGTCACCGTGTAGGTGTACGTGTCGGTGCCGTGGAAGTTGGCGTTCGGCGTGTAGCGCACGGTGCCGAGCACCGGGTCGAGGATCGTGACCGTGCCGTTCGTGCCCTGCGTCACCGCCGTGATCGTCTCAGCGCCTTCGAAGGTGTCGTTCGCCAGCAGGTTCGTCGTGACGTTCGCGTCTTCATTGACGGAAGCCGTGTCGGCCACGATGTCGGCGACCGCGGTCACGCTCAGCGAGATCACCTGCGTGGCGGTATTACCGTTGTTGTCCGTGACGCGGACGGTGAAGCTGTCGGCGCCGTTGTAGTCGGCAACCGGGGTGTAGCTCCACACGCCGGTGGAAGCGTTGATCGTGGCGCTGCCGTGCGCGCCATTGCCGATCACCGTGAACGCCGGGGTCGTCATGCCGTCGATCGCGTCGGACGCCGTCAGCGTGCCCGTGATGGCTGCACCGTCTTCGCTGCCGCTGCCCGTGGTGGCGCCGCCGAACGTGGCCGGGTCGTCGACCTGATTGACCGTCACGGTCACCGTCGCCGTCTCGGTCACGCCGCCGGAAGTCACGGTGTACGTGTACGTGTCGGTGCCGTGGAAGTTCGCGTTCGGCGTGTAGAGCACCGTGCCGAGCGCGGCATTGACGATGGTGACGGTGCCGTTCGTGCCCTGCGTGACGGCGGTGATCGTTTCCGCGCCTTCGAAGCTGTCGTTGGTCAGCAGGTTCGTGGTGACGCTGGAGTCTTCGTTCACCGAAGCCGTGTCGGCCACGATGTCGGCGGCCGCGGTGACCGTCAGGGTGATCACCTGCGTGGCGGTGTTGCCGTTGTTGTCGGTGACGCGGACGGTGAAGCTGTCGGCGCCGTTGTAGTCGGCGACCGGGGTGTAGCTCCAGGCGCCGGTGGTCGCGTTGATCGTCGCCGTGCCGTGCGCCGCGGCGCCCGTGACGGTAAACGCCGGCGTGGTCATCCCGTCGATGGCGTCCGACGCGGTCAGCGTGCCGGTGATCGTGGCGGCGTCTTCGTTGCCGGTGCCCGTTGTCGCGCCGCCGAAAGTGGCCGGATCGTCGACCTGCGCGACCGTCACCGTGACGGTCGCGGTTTCGCTCACGCCACCGGACGTTACCGTGTAGGTGTACGTGTCGGTGCCGTGGAAGTTGGCATTCGGCGTGTAGCGGACGGTGCCCAGCACCGGATCGAGGATGGTGACCGTGCCGTTCGCGCCTTGCGTCACGGCCGTGATCGTCTCGGCGCCTTCGAAGGTGTCGTTCGCCAACAGGTTCGTGGTGACGTTCGAATCTTCGTTAACCGTAGCCGTGTCGGCCACGATGTCGGCGACCGCGGTCACCGTCAGGCTGATCACCCGGGTGGCGGTGTTGCCGTTGTTGTCCGTGACGCGGACCGTGAAGCTGTCCGGGCCGTTGTAGTCGGCGACAGGGGTGTAGCTCCACACGCCGGTGGAAGCGTTGATCGTCGCGCTGCCGTGTGCACCGTTGCCGATGACGGTGAAGGCCGGCGTGGTCATGCCGTCGATCGCGTCGGAGGCCGTCAGCGTGCCCGTGATGGCTGCCCCGTCTTCGCTGCCGGTGCCGGTGGTGGCGCCGCCGAAAGTGGCGGGGTCGTCGACCTGGGCGACCGTCACCGTCACCGTCGCGGTTTCCGTCACGCCACCGGAAGTCACGGTGTACGTGTACGTGTCCGTGCCGTGGAAGTCCGCGTTCGGCGTGTAGAGCACCGTGCCGAGCGCCGCATTGACGATGGTGACGGTGCCGTTCGTGCCCTGCGTGACGGCGGTGATCGTCTCGGCGCCTTCGAAGCTGTCGTTGGTCAGCAGGTTCGTGGTGACGCTGGAGTCTTCGTTCACCGAAGCCGTGTCGGCCACGATGTCGGCGACCGCGGTGACTGTCAGGCTGATCACCCGGGTGGCGGTGTTGCCGTTGTTGTCGGTGACGCGGACGGTGAAGCTGTCCGGGCCGTTGTAGTCGGCGGCGGGCGTGTAGCTCCAGGCGCCCGTGGTCGCGTTGATCGTCGCCGTGCCGTGCGCCGCGGCGCCCGTGACGGTGAACGCCGGCGTGGTCATTCCGTCGATGGCGTCGGTCGCGGTCAACGTGCCCGTGATCGCAACGGCGTCTTCGCTGCCGCTGCCGCTGGTCGCGCCGCCGAAGGTGGCGGGATCGTCGACTTGCGCCACCGTCACCGTGACGGTCGCGGTCTCGCTGACGCCGCCCGACGTCACCGTGTAGGTGTACGTGTCGGTGCCGTGGAAGTTGGCATTCGGCGTGTAGCGGACCGTGCCCAGCACCGGATCGAGGATCGTGACCGTGCCGTTCGTGCCCTGCGTCACCGACGTGATCGTCTCCGCGCCCTCGAAGCTGTCGTTGGCCAGCAGGTTGGTCGTGACGTTCGCGTCTTCGTTCACCGTGGCGGTGTCCGCCACGATGTCCGCGACGGCGGTCACGGTCAGCGAGATGACCTGGGTCGCGGTGTTGCCGTTGTTGTCCGTGACGCGGACCGTGAAGCTGTCCGGGCCGTTGTAGTCGGCCGCGGGCGTGTAGCTCCAGGCGCCGGTAGCGGCGTTGATCGTGGCGCTGCCGTGGGCAGCCGCACCGACCACGGTGAATGCCGGCGTCGTCATGCCGTCGATCGCGTCCGCGGCCGTCAGGGTGCCCGTGATCGCGGCGGCATCTTCGTTGCCGGTGCCGCTGGTGGCGCCGCCGAACGTCGCCGGATCGTCGACCTGCGCGACCGTCACGGTCACCGTCGCGGTCTCGGTCACGCCGCCCGACGTCACGGTGTAGGTGTACGTGTCCGTGCCGTGGAAGTTCGCGTTCGGCGTGTACAGCACCGTGCCCGCGGCGCCGTCGACGATGGACACCGTGCCGTTCGCGCCCTGCGTCACGGCGGTGATGGTCTCGGCGCCTTCGAAGCTGTCGTTGGCCAGCAGGTTCGACGTGACGCTGCCGTCTTCGTTCACCGACGCCGTGTCGGCCGCGATGTCGGCGACGCTCGCGACGTTGAGGGTGATGACCTGCGTGGCGAAGTTGCCGTCGTTGTCCGTGACGCGAACCGTGAAGCTGTCCGTGCCGTTGTAGTCGGCGGCGGGCGTGTAGCTCCAGGCGCCGGTGGCCGCGTTGATCGTCGCCGTGCCGTGCGCCGCGGCGCCGGTGACGGTGAAAGCCGGGGTCGTCATGCCGTCGATGGCATCGGCGGCCGTCAGCGTGCCGGTGATCGCGGCGTCGTCTTCGTTGCCGCTGCCGCTGGTGGCGCCGCCGAACGTGGCGGGGTCGTTGACCTGGGCGACGGTGACGGTGACGGTCGCCGTCTCGCTCACGCCGCCCGAGGTGACCGTGTAGGTGTACGTGTCCGTGCCGTGCCAGTTCGCATCCGGCGTGTACAGGACCGTGCCCAGCGCGGGGTCGACGATGGTGACGGTGCCGTGGGTGCCTTGCGTCACGGCCGTGATCGTCTCCGCGCCCTCGAAGCTGTCGTTCGCCAGCAGGTTGGTGGTGACACTTGCGTCTTCGTTCACCGAAGCCGTGTCGGCCACGATGTCGGCGACCGCGGTCACCGCAAGGCTGATCACCGGATGGCGGCGTTGCCGTCGCCGTCGGTGACGGTGACCGTGAAGCTGTCGGCGCCGTGGTAGTCGGCGGCCGGCGTGTACGTCCAGGCGCCGGTGCTCGCGTTGATGCTCGCGCTGCCGTGCAGCGGGTTGCCGCTGACGATGAAGCCGGGCGCCGTCATGCCGTCGGCCGGGTCGGCCACGGTCAACGTGCCGGTGATCGGGCCGCCGTCTTCGGCGCCGCTGCCGCTGGTGGCGCCACCGAAGGTGGCCGGGTCGTCCACCGCCACGACGTCGACCGTGACCGTGACCGTCTCGGTCACGCCGCCGGAGGTGACGGTGTAGGTGTAGCTGTCGGGGCCGTGGTAGTTGGCATCGGGCGTGTAGCGCACCGTGCCGAGCGCGGCGTTCTCGATCGCGACGGTGCCGTGGGTGCCCTGCGTCACCGCGGTGACCAGGGGGCGTGCCCTCGAAATCGTCGTTGTCGACCACGTCGGTCACCAGGGCGACGTCTTCCGTAACGGTGATGCTGTCCGCTGCGATGTCCGGCGCCGCGGCGACCGCGACCGTGATCACCTGCGTCTCGGTGTTGCCGTCGCCATCCGTGATGCGGACGGTGAAGCTGTCCGCGCCGTTGTAGTCGGCGTTCGGCGTGTAGCTCCAGGCGCCGGTCGACGCGTTGATCGTGGCCGTGCCGTGCGCGGCGGCGCCGGTGACGGTGAACGCCGGCGCGGTGATGCCGTCGGCCGGGTCGGTCACGGTCAGGGTGCCGGTGATCGCGGCGCCGTCTTCCGTTCCGGCGCCGCTGGTGGCGCCGCCGAAGGTGGCCGGGTCGTTCACCTGGTTGACCGTCACGGTGACGGTCGCGGTCTCGGTCACGCCGCCGGACGTCACCGTGTAGGTGTACGTGTCGGTGCCGTTGAAATCGGCGTTGGGCGTGTAGCGCACGGTGCCCAGCACCGGGTCGAGGATGGTGACCGTGCCGTTGCTGCCCTGCGTGACGGCCGTGATGTTCGGCGTCGCCTCGAAGTTGTCGTTCGCGAGGACGTTGGTGTCCACGCTGCCGTCTTCGTTCACGCTCGCCGTGTCGGCTGCGATGTCGACACCCGGCGTCATGGTGACGGTGATGACCTGCGTCGCCAGGTTGCCGTCGTCGTCCTCGACGGTGACGGTGAACGTGTCCGTGCCGTAGTAGTCGGCGTTCGGGGTGTAGGTCCAGCCGCCGGTCGTGGCGTTGATGCTCGCCGTGCCGTGCGCACCGTTGGCCGTGACGGTGTAGCCCGGCGTGGCCATGCCGTCGCCGTCGCTGACGGTCAGCGTCCCGGTGATGCTGGCGGCATCCTCGGCGCCCGTGCCGGCGGTCGCGCCGCCGAAGGTGGTGGGACTGTCGACCGCGCCGACGGCCACGCTGACCGTCGCGGTCTCGGTGACGCCGCCGGAGCTGACGGTGTAGGTGTAGCTGTCGAGGCCGTGGTAGCCGGGGTTGGGCGTGTACTCCACCAGGCCGGCGGCGGCGTCGATGATCGTGACCGTGCCGTTGGCGCCCTGCGTCACCGCGACGATGGTCGGGCCGGCGGCTTCGAAGAAGTCGTTGTCCAGCACGTCGGCCTGCACCGGCGTGTCTTCGTCGGTGGTGATCGACTCGCCGAACGCGTCCTGCACGGCAGCGACGGTGAGGCTGATCACCTGCGTTGCAAGGTTGCCTTCGCTGTCGGCGACGGTGACGGTGAAGCTGTCGGCGCCGTTGTAGTCGGCGTTGGGCGTGTAGGTCCAGGCGCCCGTGGTGGCGTTGATGCTGGCCGTGCCGTGCGCGGCCACGCCGCTCACCTGGTAGTTCGGCGCCGGCATGCCGTCGGCGGGGTCGGTGGCCGTCAGCGTGCCCGTGATCACCGTGTCTTCGTTGCCGCTGCCGCTGGTGGCGCCGCCGAAGGTCGGGGCGTCGTTCACCGGGTTGACCGTGACCGTGACGGTGGCCGTCTCGGTCACGCCGCCGGAGGTGACGGTGTAGGTGTAGGTGTCCGCGCCGCGGTAGTTCGCGTCCGGGGTGTACAGCACCGTGCCCGCCGCCGCGTCGACGATGGTGACCGTGCCGTGCGCGCCCTGCGTGACGGCGGTGATGGTCTCCGCGCCCTCGAAGCTGTCGTTGGCCAGCAGGTTGCTCGTGACGCTGCCGTCCTCGTTGACGCTGATCGCGTCGCCGGCGATGTCCGCATCGGCCGTCACCGTCAGGCTGATCACCTGCGTGGCCGTGTTGCCCGGGCTGTCGGTGACCGTCACCGTGAAGCTGTCCGGGCCGTTGTAGTCGGCGGCCGGCGTGTACGTCCAGGCGCCGGTGGTGGCGTTGATGCTGGCCGTGCCGTGCGCCGCGTTGGCGCTGACGGTGAACGGAGCTGCCGCCAGGCCGTCGGCCGGGTCTGCAGCCGTCAGCGTGCCGGTGATCGCGCCTGCGTCTTCCGCGCCGGTGCCGGAGCTGGCGCCGCCGAAGGTCGTCGGGTCGTTGACCGGGTTGACGGTGACCGTGACGGTCGCCGTCTCGGTGACGCCGCCGGAGGTGACGGTGTACGTGTACGTGTCGGTGCCGTGCCAGTTCGCATCCGGCGTGTACTGCACGGTGCCCAGCGCCGCGTCGAGGATCGTGACCGTGCCGTGCGCGCCTTGTGTCACGGCCGTGATGATCTCCGCGCCTTCGAAGCTGTCGTTGGCCAGCAGGTTGGTGGTGACGCTGGCGTCTTCGTTGACGCTGGCGGTGTCGCCTGCGATGTCGGCGACCGCGCCGACGTTGACCGTGATCACCTGCGTGGCGAAGTTGCCGTCGCCGTCGGCGACGCGAACGGTGAAGCTGTCGGCGCCGTTGTAGTCGGCGTTGGGCGTGTACGTCCACGCGCCCGTCGTCGCGTTGATGCTGGCCGTGCCGTGCGTGCCGTTGGCCGAGACGCTGAACGGCGCCGCCGCCAGGCCGTCGGCGGGTCGGCCGCACCGAGCGTGCCGGTGATCGCGCCCGCGTCTTCGTTGCCGCTGCCGCTGGTGGCGCCGCTGAACGTGGTCGGGTCGTCGACACGGTTGACCGTGACGGTGACCGTCGCCGTCTCGGTGACGCCGCCGGACGTCACCGTGTAGGTGTACGTGTCCGTGCCGTTGAAGTTGGCGTTGGGCGTGTACTGCACGGTGCCCGCGGCCGCATCGATGATCGTGACCGTGCCGTTGGCGCCTTGCGTGACGGCGGTGATGGTCTCCGCGCCTTCGAAGGCGTCGTTGGCCAGCAGGTTGCTCGTGACGCTGCCTTCTTCGTTGACGCTGATCGCGTCGGGCGCGATGTCGACTTCGGCATTCACCGTCAGGCTGATCACCTGCGTGGCCGTGTTGCCCAGGCTGTCGGTGACCGTGACCGTGAAGCTGTCCGGGCCGGTGTAGTCGGCGGCGGGCGTGTACGTCCAGGCGCCCGTCGTGGCGTTGATGCTGGCCGTGCCGTGCGCCGCGTTGGCGCTGACGCTGAACGGCGCTGCCGACAGCACGTCGGCCGGGTCGCTCGCCGTCAGCGTGCCGGTGATGGCGCCGGCGTCTTCCGTGCCGGTGCCGGTGGTGGCGCCACCGAAGGTCGCCGGGTCGTCGACCGGCGTGACCGTGACCGTGACGGTGGCCGTCTCGGTGACACCGCCGGAGGTGACCGTGTAGGTGTACGTGTCCGTGCCGTGCCAGTTGGCATCCGGCGTGTATTGCACCGTGCCGGCCGCCGCGTCGACGATCGTGACCGTGCCGTGCGTGCCCTGCGTCACCGAGGTGATCGCGGTCGTGCCTTCGAACTCGTCGTTGGCCAGCACGTCGGTGATGACGCTGGCGTCTTCCGCCACCGTGGCGTTGTCGGCGGCGATGTCGGCCACGGCCGCCACGGTGAGGCTGATCACCTGCGTTGCGAGGTTGCCTTCGCTGTCGGCGACGGTGACGGTGAAGCTGTCGGCGCCGTTGTAGTCGGCGTTGGGCGTGTAGGTCCAGGCGCCCGTGGTGGCGTTGATGGCGGCCGTGCCGTGCGCGGCCACGCCGCTCACACGGTAGTTCGGCGACGGCATGCCGTCGGCCGGGTCGGTGGCGGTCAGCGTGCCCGTGATCACCGTGTCTTCGTTGCCGCTGCCGCTGGTGGCGCCGCCGAAGGTCGGGGCGTCGTTCACCGGGTTGACCGTGACCGTGACGGTGGCCGTCTCGGTGACGCCGCCGGAGGTGACGGTGTAGGTGTAGCTGTCCGCGCCGCGGTAGTTCGCGTCCGGCGTATACAGCACCGTGCCCGCCGCCGCGTCGACGATGGTGACCGTGCCGTGCGCGCCCTGCGTGACGGCGGTGATGGTCTCCGCGCCTTCGAAGCTGTCGTTGGCCAGCAGGTCGCTCGTGACGCTGCCGTCCTCGTTGACGCTGATCGCGTCGCCGGCGATGTCCGCATCGGCCGTCACCGTCAGGCTGATCACCTGCGTGGCCGTGTTGCCCGGGCTGTCGGTGACCGTCACCGTGAAGCTGTCCGGGCCGTTGTAGTCGGCGGCCGGCGTGTACGTCCGCGCCGGTGGTGGCGTTGATGCTGGCCGTGCCGTGCGCCGCGTTGGCGCTGACGGTGAACGGAGCTGCCGCCAGGCCGTCGGCCGGGTCTGCAGCCGTCAGCGTGCCGGTGATCGCGCCTGCGTCTTCCGCGCCGGTGCCGGAGCTGGCGCCGCCGAAGGTCGTCGGGTCGTTGACCGGGTTGACGGTGACCGTGACGGTCGCCGTTTCCGTGACACCGCCGGAGGTGACGGTGTACGTGTACGTGTCGGTGCCGTGCCAGTTCGCATCCGGCGTGTACTGCACGGTGCCCAGCGCCGCGTCGAGGATCGTGACCGTGCCGTGCGCGCCTTGTGTCACGGCCGTGATGATCTCCGCGCCTTCGAAGCTGTCGTTGGCCAGCAGGTTGGTGGTGACGCTGGCGTCTTCGTTGACGCTGGCGGTGTCGCCTGCGATGTCGGCGACCGCGCCGACGTTGACCGTGATCACCTGCGTGGCGAAGTTGCCGTCGCCGTCGGCGACGCGAACGGTGAAGCTGTCGGCGCCGTTGTAGTCGGCGTTGGGCGTGTACGTCCACGCGCCCGTCGTCGCGTTGATGCTGGCCGTGCCGTGCGTGCCGTTGGCCGAGACGCTGAACGGCGCCGCCGCCAGGCCGTCGGCGAGTCGGCCGCACCGAGCGTGCCGGTGATCGCGCCCGCGTCTTCGTTGCCGCTGCCGCTGGTGGCGCCGCTGAACGTGGTCGGGTCGTCGACCTGGTTGACCGTGACGGTGACCGTCGCCGTCTCGGTGACGCCGCCGGACGTCACCGTGTAGGTGTACGTGTCCGTGCCGTTGAAGTTGGCGTTGGGCGTGTACTGCACGGTGCCCGCGGCCGCATCGATGATCGTGACCGTGCCGTTGGCGCCTTGCGTGACGGCGGTGATGGTCTCCGCGCCTTCGAAGGCGTCGTTGGCCAGCAGGTTGCTCGTGACGCTGCCTTCTTCGTTGACGCTGATCGCGTCGGGCGCGATGTCGACTTCGGCATTCACCGTCAGGCTGATCACCTGCGTGGCCGTGTTGCCCGGGCTGTCGGTGACCGTGACCGTGAAGCTGTCCGGGCCGGTGTAGTCGGCGGCGGGCGTGTACGTCCGGCGCCCGTCGTGGCGTTGATGCTGGCCGTGCCGTGCGCCGCGTTGGCGCTGACGCTGAACGGCGCTGCCGACAGCACGTCGGCCGGGTCGCTCGCCGTCAGCGTGCCGGTGATGGCGCCGGCGTCTTCCGTGCCGGTGCCGGTGGTGGCGCCACCGAAGGTCGCCGGGTCGTCGACCGGCGTGACCGTGACCGTGACGGTGGCCGTCTCGGTGACACCGCCGGAGGTGACCGTGTAGGTGTACGTGTCCGTGCCGTGCCAGTTGGCATCCGGCGTGTATTGCACCGTGCCGGCCGCCGCGTCGACGATCGTGACCGTGCCGTGCGTGCCCTGCGTCACCGAGGTGATCGCGGTCGTGCCTTCGAACTCGTCGTTGGCCAGCACGTCGGTGATGACGCTGGCGTCTTCCGCCACCGTGGCGCTGTCGGCGAACGCGTCCACGACCGCGCCGACCGTCAGGCTGATGACCTGCGTCGCGACGTTGCCCTTGGCGTCCGTGACCGTCACGGTGAAGGTGTCGGCGCCGTGGTAGTCCGCGTTCGGCGTGTACGTCCACGCACCGCCGGCGGTGATGGACGCGGTGCCGTGCGTGGCGACACCGGTGACGGTGAAGTTCGGCGACGGCATGCCGTCGATGGCGTCCGAGGCCGTCAGCGTGCCCGTGATCGCGCCCGCGTCTTCGTTGCCGCTGCCGCTGGTGGCGCCGCCGAACGTGGCCGGGTCGTCGACCTGCGCCACGTTGACGACCACGGTCGCGGTTTCCGTCACGCCGCCCGAAGTGACGGTGTAGGTGTAGCTGTCGGTGCCGTTGAAGTTGGCGTTGGGCGTGTACTGCACCGTCCCGGCGGCCGCGTCGATGATCGTCACCGTGCCGTTGGCGCCCTGCGTCACCGCCGTGATGGCGGGCGCGGGAGCGGCGGCGTCGAAGTCGTCGTTGGCCAGCAGGCCGCTGGTGACGGATCCGTCCTCGTCGACGTTCACCGTGTCGCCGGCGATGTCGGCCACCGGCGCGACGGTCAGCGTGATCACCTGCGTGGCGGTGTTGCCGAGGGCATCGGTGACCGTGACGGTGAAGCTGTCCGGGCCGTTGTAGTCGGCGGCGGGCGTGTAGGTCCGGCGCCCGATGCATCGATCGAGGCGGTGCCGTGCGCGGCCGTGCCGGAGACGCTGTAGCCGGGCGTGGGCATGCCGTCGGCGGAGTCGACCGCCGCGAGCGTGCCGGTGATCGCGCCGGCATCTTCGTTGCCGCTGCCGCTGGTGTCGCCCGAGAAGACCGGCGCATCGTCCACTGGGTTGACCGTGACGACCACCGTCGCCGTTTCGGTCACGCCGCCGGAGGTGACGGTGTAGGTGTAGCTGTCGGTGCCCGACCAGTTCGGGTCGGCCGTGTACTGCACCGTGCCCGGGGCGGCGTCGACGATCGTCACCGTGCCGTGCGCGCCTTGCGTCACGGCCTTGATGATCTCCGCACCTTCGAAGCTGTCGTTGGCCAGCAGGTTGCTCGTGACGCTGCCGTCTTCGTTCACGCTGGCCGTGTCGCCGGCGATGTCCGCCACCGAGCCGACGTTCACCGTCACCACGGGTGGCCGTGTTGCCGTCGTCGTCGGTCACCGTCACGGTGAAGCTGTCGCTGCCGTGGTAGTCGGCGTTGGGCGTGTACGTCCGGGCGCCGGTCGCGCCGTTGATGGTGGCCGTGCCGTGCGCGGCGCCGCCGCTCACGTTGAACGCCGGTGCGGCGATGCCGTCCGGGTCCGCCACGTTCAGCGTGCCGGTGATCGCCGGCCCGTCTTCGCTGCCGATGCCGGTGGTGTTGCCCGAGAAGGTCGTCGGGTTGTTGCCCTGCGCCACGTTGACGACGACCGTGACCGTTTCGGTCGCGCCGCCCGACGTCACCGTGTAGGTGTAGCTGTCGCTGCCCCAGAAGTCCGCGTCGGGGGTGTAGCGCACCAGGCCGGCGGCGGCGTTGATGACCGTGACGGTGCCGTGGGCGCCGTCGGTGGTGCCCGTGACCAGGCGGCCCGCGTTGTCGAACGTGTCGTTGCCGAGCACGTTAGTGAGGACGGCGACGTCTTCCACCGTGCTCACCGTGTCGCCCGCGATGTCGACCACCGGCGTCACGCTCAGGTTGATCGTGCGGGTGGCGGTGTTGCCACGGCTGTCGGTGACGGTGACCGTGAAGCTGTCCGGGCCGTTGTAGTCCGCGATGGGCGTGTAGGTCCACGCGCCGGTGACCGGGTCGATGCCGGCCGTGCCATGCGCCGCCGCGGCGCTGACGGTGAACGCGGGGTTCGCGATGCCGTCGGTGTCCGAAACGCCCAGCACGCCACTGATGACGCCGCCGTCTTCCAGGCCGACGCCGGTCGTGCCGCCGCTGAACACGGTCGGATCGTTCACCGGGCTCACGGTGACCGTGACCGTGGCGGTCTCCGTCACGCCACCCGAGGTGACGGTGTAGGTGTAGGTGTCGGTGCCGTGCCAGTTGGCGGCCGGCGTGTACTGCACCGTGCCGAGCGCGGGGTCGACGATGGTGACCGTGCCGTGTGCACCGTTGGTGACCGCCGTGATCGCGCGGCTGCCGCCTTCGAAGCTGTCGTTGGCCAGCACGCCGGTGGTGACGCTGCCGTCTTCGGCGACGGTGGCCGTGTCGTTGGCGATGTCGGCCACGGCCGCCACGTTCAGCGTGATGACCTGCGTCGCGGTGTTGCCGTCGCCATCCGTCACGCGGACGGTGAAGCTGTCGGCGCCGTTGTAGTCGGCGACGGGCGTGTACGTCCGGCGCCCGAGGCCGGATCGATGGAGGCTGTGCCGTGCGCAGCGCTGCCGACCACGGTGAAGGCGGGCGCGGTCATGCCGTCGGCCGCGTCGGCGGCTGTCAGCGTGCCGGTGATCGCGCCGGCGTCTTCGTTGCCGCTGCCGGTGGTGGCGCCGCCGAAGCTGGCCGGATCGTCGACCGGGTTCACGGTGACGGTGACGGTCGCCGTTTCGGTCACGCCGCCGGCCGTGACGGTGTACGTGTAGGTGTCGGTGCCGTGCCAGTTGGCATCGGCGGTGTACCGCACCGTGCCCAGCGCCGCGTCGATGATGGTGACGGTGCCGTGCGTGCCCTGCGTCACCGCGGTGATGGCGGCGCCGGAGCTCTCGAAGCTGTCGTTGGCAAGCAGGTTGGCGGTGACGCCGCCGTCTTCCGCCGCCGTGGCGCTGTCCGCCGCGATGTCGGCGACCGGCGCGACCGTGAGGCCGATCACCTGCGTGGCGGTGTTGCCACGGTTGTCGGTGACGGTGACGGTGAAGCTGTCCGGACCGTTGTAGTCGGCAGCGGGCGTGTAGACCCGTGCGCCGTTGGCCGGGTTGATGGTGGCGGTGCCGTGGGCCGGGCTGGCCGTCACGCTGAACGCCGGCGCGGCGATGCCGTCGGCATCGGCGACGTTGAGCGTGCCGGTGATGGCGCCGCCGTCTTCGTTGCCGCTGCCGGCGGTGGCGCCGCTGAAGAAGGTGGCGTCGTTCACCGGGCTCACGGTCACCGTGACGGTCGCCGTCTCCGTCACGCCGCCGGAAGTGACCGTGTAGGTGTAGCTGTCGGTGCCGTGGAAGTTCGCGTTGGGCGTGTACAGCACGGTGCCGGCCGCCGCATCGACGACGACGACGCTGCCGTTCGCGCCACGGCTCACGGCGGTGATGGTGGCGGCGCCTTCGAAGTTGTCGTTGGCGAGCAGCGGCGAGGTGACGCTGCCGTCTTCCGCCACGGTGACGCTGTTGGCGACGATGTCGGCGACCGGGGCGACCGTCAGCGCGATGACTTGCGTGGCCGTGTTGCCCAGCGCATCCGTCACCGTCACGGTGAAGCTGTCGTTGCCGTTGTAGTCGGCGGCGGGCGTGTACGTCCACGCGCCGCTCGCATCGATGCTGGCCGTGCCGTGGGCCGGGTTGCCGGTGACGGTGAAGGCCGGCGCGGGCATGCCGTCGGCGAGGTCGGTGGCTGTCAGCGTGCCGGTGATCGCGCCGCCGTCTTCGTTGCCGGCGCCGGCGGTGTGTCCGCCGAAGGTGACCGGGTCGTTCACCGGGGAGACCGTCACCGTCACGGTGGCAGTCTCGGTGACGCCGCCCGAGGTGACGGTGTAGGTGTAGCTGTCGGTGCCGTGGAAGTTGGCGTCCGGCGTGTACAGCACGGTGCCGGCGGGGGCGTCCAGCACCGTCACGGTACCGTGCGCGCCTTGCGTCACGGAGGTGACCGTCGGCGCGGCCGCGGCGAAGCCGTCGTCGGCGAGGACGTTGGTGGTGACGCTGCCGTCTTCGGCGACCGTCGCCGAGTTGGGCAGCGCGTCGACCACGGCCGCCACGCTCACGCCGATGACGCGGGTGGCGACGTTGCCGTCGTTGTCGGTGACCGAGACGGTGAAGCTGTCGGCGCCGTTGAAGTCGGCGTCGGGGACATAGCTCCACAGGCCGGTCGTGGCGTCGATGGTCGCGGTGCCGTGGCCGCCGTTGGCGGAGACGGTGAAGCGGGCCGCGGGCAAGCCGTCGGTGTCGCTCACGGTCAGCGTGCCGGTGATCGGAGCGCCGTCCTCGTTGCCGCTGCCGCTGGTGGCGCCGCCGAACACGGCGGCGTCGTCCACCGGCGTCACCGTCACGGTGACCGTGGCGGTTTCCGTCACGCCACCGGACGTGACGGTGTAGGTGTACGTGTCGGTGCCGTGCCAGTTGGCATCGGGCGTGTACGAGACCGTGCCGGTCGCGGCGTTGACGATGGCGACGGTGCCGTGCGCACCGCTGGTCACGGCGGTGACGGTCGGGGTCGCGCCTTCGAAGCTGTCGTTGCCGCGCAGCGCGGAGGTCACGCTGCCGTCTTCGGCGACCGTCGCCGTGTCGGCGGCGATGTCGGCGACCGCCGCTACCGCCAGGCTGATGACCTGCGTGGACGTGTGGCCCTGGTCGTCGGTGACGCGGACGGTGAAGCTGTCGGCGCCGTTGTAGTCGGCGGCCGGGACGTAGCTCCAGGCGCCGGTGGCGGCGTTGATGGTCGCGGTGCCGTGGGCCGGCTGGCTTGTCACGGTGAAGGCCGGCGTGCCCATGCCGTCGACGGCGTCGGCCGCGGTGAGCGTGCCGGTGATGGCGCCGCCGTCTTCGTTGCCGCTGCCGCTGGTGGCGCCGCCGAAGGTCGTGGGGTCGTCCACCGGCGAGACCGTCACGGTGACCGTGGCGGTCTCGGTCACGCCACCGGAGGTCACCGTGTAGGTGTACGTGTCGGTGCCGTGGAAGTCCGGGTCGGCCGTGTACAGGACGGTGCCCGCTGCCGCGTCGATGATCGTGACGGTGCCGTGGGCGCCGCTCGTCACCGACGTGATGGTCGGCGTGCCTTCGAAGCTGTCGTTGGCCAGCAGGTTCGCCGTGACGCTGCCGTCTTCCGCCACGGTGACGGTGTCGGCGGCGATGTCGGCGACGGCCGTGGCCGTGACGTTGATGACGCGCGTGGCGGTGTTGCCGGCGTTGTCGCTCACCGTCACGGTGAAGCTGTCGGGGCCGTTGTAGTCGGCGGCCGGCGTGTACGTCCAGGCGCCGGTGGCGGGGTCGATGGTCGCCGTGCCGTGCGCGCCGTTGGCGCTGACGGTGAAGTTGGGCGCCGTCATGCCGTCGGCGGCATCGGCCGCGCTGAGCACGCCGGTGATGGCCGCGCCGTCTTCCGCTCCGGCGCCGCTGGTGTTGCCGCCGAAGGTGACGGGGTCGTTCACCGGGGTGACGGTGACGCTCACGGTCGCCGTCTCGGTGACGCCGCCCGACGTCACCGTGTAGGTGTACGTGTCGGTGCCGTTGAAGTTCGCGTTCGGCGTGTACAGGACGGTGCCCGCGGCCGCATCGACGATCGTGACCGTGCCGTTGGCGCCGTTGGTGACGGCCGTGACCGAGCGGGTGCCGCCTTCGAAGCTGTCGTTGCCGAGGACGTTGGTGAGGACGCTGCCGTCTTCGGCCACCGTGGCCGTGTCGTTCGCGATGTCGGCGACGGCGCCGACGGTGACGGTGATGACCTGCGTCGCCGTGAAGCCGTCGTCGTCGGTCACGCGGACCGTGAAGCTGTCGGTGCCGTTGAAGTCGGCGGTGGGGGTGTAGGTCCAGGCCCCTGTCGCCGCGTTGACCGAGGCGGTGCCGTGCGCAGCATTGGCGCTGACGGTGAAGGCCGGCGCGGTGATGCCGTCGGCGGCGTCGGCGACGCTCAGCGTGCCGGTGATGGGTGCGCCGTCTTCGTTGCCGGATTCGGTGGTGTCGCCGCCGAAGGTCGGAGCGTCGTTGACCGGGGTGATCGTCACGTTGACCGTGACGGTCTCGGTGGTTCCGCCGGAGCTCACCGTGTAGGTGTACGCGTCGGTGCCGTTGTAGTTGGCATCCGGGGTGTAGCGCACCGAGGCCCAGCGCTGCGTCGACGATGGTGACGGTGCCGTGGGCGCCGTTGGTGACCGAGGAGATGACGCGGCCCGCGCCTTCGAAGCTGTCGTTGGCCAGCACGTCGGTGACGACGGCCGTGTCTTCGGTCGTGCTCGCCGTGTCGGTCGCGATGTCGGTGACCGGCGTGACGCTCAGGTTGATTGTGCGCGTCGCCGTGTTGCCGCTGTTGTCCGTGACGGCGACGGTGAAGCTGTCCGCGCCGTGGTAATCGGCGTCGGGGATGTAGCTCCAGGCGCCGGTGATCGCGTCGATGCTGGCGGTGCCGTGGCCGGCTGCGCTCGTGACGACGTAACCGGGGTTCGTCATGCCGTCGGCGTCGGTCGCCGTGAGCACGCCGCTGATCACGCCGGCGTCTTCGTTGCCGATGCCGGTGGAGTTGCCGCCGAAGACGGGCGCGTCGTTCACCGGGGTGACAGTGACGCTGACCGTGGCGGTCTCCGTCACGCCACCAGAAGTAACGGTGTACGTGTACGAGTCGGTACCGCTGAAGTTGGCGTTCGGCGTGTAGAGCACCGTGCCTGCAGCTGCGTCGACGATGGTGACCGTGCCGTTGGCACCGTTCGTGACGGCCGTGATGCTGGGCGTGCCGCTGAAGGTGTCGTTCAGCAGCACCGGCGTGGTGATGCTGCCGTCTTCCGCGACCGAGATCGTGTTGTTGACTGCGTCGACGACCGGCGTGACGACCAGGCTGATCACCCGGGTCGAGGTGTTGCCGGCGTTGTCCGTGACGCGGACCGTGAAGCTGTCGGCGCCGTTGTAGTCGGCGTTCGGCGTGTAGGCCCACGCGCCCGTCGTTGCGTCGATGGTGGCGGTGCCGTGGGCACCGTTACCGGTAACGGTGAACGCAGGCGACGTGATGCCGTCGGCATCGGCCACGGTCAGCGTTCCGGTGATCGCGCCGGCGTCTTCAGCGCCGCTGCCGCTCGCACCACCGAAGGTCGTCGGATCGTTGACCGGGCTCACGGTCACCGTGACGGTGGCCGTCTCGGTCACGCCGCCGGAGCTGACCGTATAGGTGTACGCGTCCGTGCCGCTGAAGTTGGGGTTCGGCGTGTAACGCACCGTGCCCAGTTCGGCGTCGATGATCGTGACCGTACCGTTCGTGCCGTTGGTCACCGCGACGATCGTCGCGCCGGCGTTCTCGAAGCTGTCATTGGCCAGCAGGTTGCGCGTGACGCTGGTGTCTTCGTCGGTGCTGATCGCGTTGGGGGCTATGTCGGCGACCGCGGCGACCGTCAGGCTGATGACCTGCGTGGAGACGTTGCCGGCGTTGTCGGTGACGCGAACAGTGAAGGTGTCGGCCCCGTTGTAGTCGGCGGTCGGCGTGTAGCTCCGTGCGCCGGTCGCCGCATTGACCGTCGCGCTGCCGTGCGCCGGGTTGCCGACGACGGTGAACGCGGGGGTCGTGATGCCGTCGGCATCGGTCACGGTCAGCGTGCCGGTGATCGCACCGGCATCTTCGTTGCCGGTTCCGCTGGCGCCGCCGAAGGTGGTGGCGTCGTCGACCGGCGTCACGTTCACGGTGACTGTCGCGGTTTCCGTCACGCCACCCGAAGTGACCGTGTAGGTGTAGCTGTCGGGGCCGTTGTAGTTCGCGTTCGGCGTGTAGAGCACCGTGCCGGCTGCGGCGTCGACGATGGTGACCGTGCCGTGCGCGCCTTGGCTCACGGCGGTGATCGTCGGTGTGCCTTCGAAGGTGTCGTTGCCGAGCAGACCGGTGGTGACGGTGCCGTCTTCGGCGACCGTGACCGCGTCGGCAGCGATGTCCGCGACAGCCGTGACGCTCAGGCTGATGATCTGGGTGGTCGTGTTGCCGGAGTTGTCGGTCACCGTGACCGTGAAGCTGTCGGTGCCGTTGTAGTCGGCTGCAGGCGTGTACGTCCACGCGCCGGCGGCGTCGATGGTCGCGGTGCCGTGGGCGGCAACGCCGGTGACGGTGTAACCCGCCGTCGTCATGCCGTCGACGTCGGTGGCGTTCAGCGTGCCGGTGATCGCGGCGCCGTCTTCCGCAGTGGTGCCGGTGGTGGTGCCGGTGAAGACCGCGTTGTCGTTAACCGGGGTGACAGTCACCGTGACCGTCGCGGTTTCCGTGACGCCACCGGAGGTCACCGTGTAGGTGTACGTATCCGTGCCATGCCAGTTCGCATCCGGCGTGTATTGCACTGTGCCTGCGGCGGCATCGATGACGGTGACCGTGCCGTGCGCGCCGTTGGTCACGGCGGTGATCGTCGGCGTGATCCCTTCGAAGCTGTCATTGCCGCCAACAGCGGTGATGACAGCGGTGTCTTCCGTCGTGCTCGCAACGTCGTCGGCGATGTCGACGACGGAGCCGACGTTGACCGTGATCACCTGCGTCGAGGTCGCGCCGGTGTTGTCGGTCACGCGAACCGTGAAGCTGTCCGGCCCGTTGTAGTCGGCAGCAGGCGTGTAGGTCCACGCCCCCGATGCGTTGATCGAGGCGGTGCCGTGCGCCGCATTGGCAGTGACCGTAAACGCAGGCGTCGTGATGCCGTCGGCGTCCGCAACGGTCAGCGTCCCGGTGATCGGGCCTGCATCTTCATTGCCGGACCCAGTGGTGCCACCGAACGTCGTCGCGTCGTTGACTGGCGTGATCGTCACGTTGACCGTAACGGTCTCGGTCGTGCCGCCGGAGCTCACCGTGTAGGTGTACGCATCCGTGCCGTTGTAGTTGGCATCAGGCGTGTAGCGCACCACCGGGCCGAGCGCTGCGTCGACGATGGTGACGGTGCCGTGGGCGCCGTCCGTGACCGAGGAGATGACGCGGCCAGCACCTTCGAAGCTGTCGTTGGCGGGGACGTCGGTGACGACGGCGGTGTCTTCGGTCGTGCTCGCCGTGTCGGTGGCGATGTCGGTGACCGGCGTGACGCTCAGGTTGATCGTGCGCGTCGCGGTGTTGCCGGCGTTGTCCGTGACGGTGACGGTGAAGCTGTCCGCGCCGTGGTAGTCGGCGTCGGGGATGTAGCTCCAGGCGCCGGTGATCGCGTCGATGCTCGCCGTGCCGTGGCCTGCTGCGCTCGTGACGACGTAACCGGGGTTCGTCATGCCGTCGGCATCGGTGGCCGTGAGCACGCCGCTGATCACGCCGGCGTCTTCGTTGCCGATGCCGGTGGAGTTGCCGCCGAAGACGGGCGCGTCGTTCACCGGGGTGACCGTCACGCTGACCGTGGCGGTCTCCGTCACGCCGCCAGAAGTGACGGTGTACGTGTACGTGTCCGTGCCGCTGAAGTTGGCGTTCGGCGTGTAGAGCACCGTGCCCGCAGCCGCGTCGACGATGGTGACCGTGCCGTTGGCGCCGTTCGTGACGGCCGTGATGCTGGGCGTGCCGCTGAAGGTGTCGTTCAGCAGGACCGGCGTCGTGACGCTGCCGTCTTCCGCGACCGAGATCGTGTTGTTGACTGCGTCGACGACCGGCGTGACCACCAGGCTGATCACCCGGGTCGACGTGTTGCCGGCGTTGTCGGTCACGCGGACCGTGAAGCTGTCGGTGCCGTTGTAGTCGGCATTCGGCGTGTAGGTCCACGCGCCCGTCGTCGCGTCGATGGTGGCGGTGCCGTGGGCACCGTTACCGGTAACGGTGAACGCAGGCGTCGTGATGCCATCGGCATCCGCGACAGTGAGCGTTCCGGTGATCGCGCCGGCATCTTCCGCGCCGGTGCCGCTGGCGCCACCGAAGGTCGTCGGATCGTTGACCGGGCTCACCGTCACCGTGACGGTCGCCGTCTCGGTCACGCCGCCGGAGCTGACCGTGTAGGTGTACGTGTCCGTGCCGCTGAAGTTCGCGTTCGGCGTGTACCGCACCGTGCCCAGTTCGGCATCGATGATCGTGACCGTGCCGTTCGTGCCGTTCGTGACCGCGACGATCGTGGCGCCCGCGTTCTCGAAGCTGTCGTTGGCCAGCAGGTTCCGCGTGACGCTGGTGTCCTCGTCCGTGCTGATCGCGTTGGGGGCGATGTCGGCGACCGCGGCGACCGTCAGGCTGATGACCTGGTGGAGACGTTGCCGGCGTTGTCGGTGACGCGCACCGTGAAGCTGTCCGCACCGTTGTAGTCGGCGGTCGGCGTGTAGGTCCGGCGCCGGTCGCCGCATTGACCGTCGCACTGCCGTGCACCGGGTTGCCGACGACGGTGAACGCGGGGGTCGTGATGCCATCGGCATCGGCCACGGTCAGCGTGCCGGTGATGGCACCGGCGTCTTCGTTGCCGGTTCCGGACGTGGCGCCGCCGAAGGTCGTCGCGTCGTCGACCGGGGTGACGTTGACGATAACCGTGGCGGTCTCGGTCACACCGCCGGAGGTCACCGTGTAGGTATAGCTGTCGGGGCCGTTGTAGTTCGGGTTCGGCGTGTAGAGCACCGTGCCGGCGGCTGCGTCGACGATGGTGACCGTGCCGTGGGAACCCCGGCTCACGGCGGTGATCGTCGGCGTGCCTTCGAAAGTGTTTGCCAAGCAGCGCGGTCGTGGCTGTGCCGTCTTCGGCGACGGTGACGGAGTTGCCGGCGATGTCGGCCACGGCGGTCACGGTCAGGCTGATGACTTGGGTCGTCGTGTTGCCGGCGTTGTCGGTGACGGTGACCGTGAAGCTATCGGTGCCGTTGTAGTCGGCGGCGGGGACGTACGTCCAGGCGCCGGCGGCGTCGATGGTCGCGGTGCCGTGGGCGGCGACGCCAGTGACGGCGTAACCTGCCGTCGTCATGCCGTCGACGTCGGTGGCGTTCAGCGTGCCGGTGATCGCGGCGCCGTCTTCCGCAGTGGTGCCGGTGGTGGTGCCGGTGAAGACCGCGTTGTCGTTAACCGGGGTGACAGTCACCGTGACCGTTGCGGTTTCCGTGACGCCACCGGAAGTCACCGTGTAGGTGTACGTATCGGTGCCGTGCCAGTTCGCATCCGGCGTGTACTGCACCGTGCCGGCTGCAGCATCGATGACCGTGACCGTGCCGTGCGTGCGCGCCGTTGGTCACGGCGGTGATCGTCGGCGTGATCCCTTCGAAGCTGTCATTGCCGCGAACAGCGGTGATGACAGCGGTGTCTTCCGTCGTGCTCGCAACGTCGTCGGCGATGTCCACCACCGTGCCCACGTTGACCGTGATCACCTGCGTCGAAGTCGCGCCGGTGTTATCGGTCACGCGGACCGTGAAGCTGTCCGGCCCGTTGTAGTCGGCAGCAGGCGTGTAGGTCCACGCCCCCGATGCGTTGATCGAGGCGGTCCCGTGCGCCGCATTGGCAGTGACCGTAAACGCCGGCGCCGCGATGCCATCGGCATCCGCAACCGTGAGCGTCCCGGTGATCGGGCCCGCATCTTCATTGCCGGATCCGCTCGTCGCGCCACCGAAGCTCGTCGCATCGTTGACCGGGCTCACCGTCACCGTGACCGTCGCGGTCTCCGTCACGCCACCGGACGTCACCGTGTACGTGTACGTGTCCGTGCCGTTGAAGTCGGCATCGGGCGTGTACAGCACCGTGCCCGCCACGGGATCGACGACCGTCACGGTGCCATGCGCGCCGTTGGTCACGGCGGTGATCGTTGCCGCGCCTTCGAAGCTGTCGTTGGCCAGCACGCCGGTGGTGACCGTGCCATCTTCGGCGACGCTCGCGACGTCCCCCGCGATGTCGGCCACCGCGCTGACCGAGACGTTCACGACGCGGGTGGCGACGTTGCCGTCCACGTCGGTGACGCTGACCGTGAAGCTGTCCGGGCCGTTGTAGTCGGCGGCCGGCGTGTAGATCCAGGCGCCCGTCGCCGCATCGATGGTCGCGACGCCGTGTGCCGCGTTCGCGCTGACGCTGAAAGGCGCAGCCGCCAGGCCGTCGGCATCCGCCACGCCCAGCGTGCCGGTGATCGCGGCGCCGTCTTCGGCGCCCGTGCCGGTCGTGTTGCCGCTGAAGACGGCGGTGTCGTCGACCGGGTTCACCGTCACCGTCACGGTGGCCGTCTCGGTGACGCCGCCGGAAGTGACCGTGTAGGTGTACGTGTCGGTGCCGTGCCAGTTCGCCGCGGGCGTGTACCGCACGGTGCCGGCGGCGGCATCGACGATGGTCACGGTGCCGTGCGCGCCGTGGGTCACGGCCGTGATCGTCGGCGTCGCGCCTTCGAAGCTGTCGTTGCCGCGGACGTTGCTGACCACGCTGCCGTCTTCGTTCACCGAGACGCTGTCGGCCGCGATGTCGGGCACCGCGCTGACGCTCAGCGTGATGACCTGCGTGGCGGTGTGGCCGTCGTCGTCGGTCACCGTCACGGTGAAGCTGTCGGCGCCGTTGTAGTCCGCGACCGGCGTGTAGCTCCACGCGCCCGTCGTGGCGTCGATGGTGGCCGTGCCGTGCGCCGCGCCGCTGGTCACGGTGAAGGCAGGCGCCGACATGCCGTCGGCGGCATCGGAGACGCTCAGCGTGCCGACGATGGCTGCGCCGTCCTCCGCGCCCGTGCCAGAGCGGTCGTCGGTAAAGGTGGCCGCGTCGTCCGCCGGCGTGATCGTCACGTTGACCGTGACCGTTTCGCTCACGCCGCCCGAAGTGACGGTGTAGGTGTAGGCGTCGGTGCCGTTGTAGTTCGGGTCGGGCGTGTAGCGCACCAGGCCGAGGTCGGCGTCGATGATCGTGACGGTGCCGTGGGCGCCGTTGGTCACCGCCGTGATCGCGCGGTCCACGCCTTCGAAGCTGTCGTTGGCCAGCACGTCGCGCGTGACGGCCGTGTCTTCCACGGTGAGCGCCGTGTCGGGCGTGATGTCGACCACCGGCACCACCGACAGGCTGATCGTGCGCGTGGCGGTGTCGCCCGCGTTGTCCGTCACGGTGACGGTGAAGCTGTCCGCGCCGTGGTAGTCGGCCGTCGGGATGTAGCTCCAGGCGCCGGTGACCGCGTCGATGGTCGCGGTGCCGTGGGCGGCTGCAGCCGTCACGGTGAAGGCCGGCGTGGCGATGCCGTCGGCATCCGTCGCCGTGAGCACGCCGCTGATGACGCCGCCGTCCTCGTTGCCGATGCCGGTGGCATTGCCGCCGAACACGGTCGCGTCGTTGACGGGCGTGACCGTGACCGTGACGGTCGCGGTTTCGGTGACGCCACCGGAGGTGACCGTGTAGGTGTACGTGTCGGTGCCGTGGAAGTTGGCGGCGGGCGTGTACAGCACCGTGCCGGCCGCGGCATCGACGATCGTGACCGTCCCATGGGCGCCGTTGGTCACCGAGGTGATGGTCGGCGTGCCGGCGAAGTCGTCGTCGCCCAGCACGTCGCTCGTGACGGACCCGTCTTCGGCGACCGTCACGGCGTTGTCGAGCACGTCCGCCACCGGGGTGACGGTCAGGCCGATCACCCGGGTCGACGTGTTGCCGTCGTCGTCGGTCACCGTCACGGTGAAGCTGTCCGGGCCGTTGTAGTCCGCGGCGGGCGTGTAGATCCAGGCGCCCGTGCCGGCGTCGATCGTCGCCGTGCCATGGGCCGGCTGCGCGCTGACGCTGAAGGTCGGCGGCACCACGCCGTCCGCATCGGCCGCCGTGAGCGTGCCGGTGATCGTGCCCGCGTCTTCCGCGCCGCTGCCGGCGGTGGCGCCACCGAACACGGTGGGATCGTTGACCGGCGACACCGTCACGGTGACGGTCGCGGTTTCGGTCACGCCGCCCGAGGTGACGGTGTAGGTGTAGCTGTCGGTGCCGTGGAAGTTGGCGGCCGGCGTGTAGCGGACCGTGCCGGCGGCGCCGTCGATGATGGTGACGGTGCCGTGCGTGCCGTTCGTCACGGCGGTGATCGCCGGGGTCGCACCTTCGAAGCTGTCGTTCGCCAACAGGTTCGTCGTGGCGCTGCCGTCTTCGGCCAGCACGATCGCGTTGCCGGCGATGTCGGCGACAGCGGCGACGGTGAGGCTGATGACTTGCGTGGCCGTGTTGCCGTCGTCGTCCGTGACGGTGACCGTGAAGCTGTCGGCGCCGTTGTAGTCGGCCGCCGGCGTGTAGCTCCAGTGCCGGTCGCGGCGTTGATCGTCGCCGTGCCGTGTGCCGGGTTGCCGCTGACGCTGAAGGCCGGCGCGGTCATGCCGTCGGCCGTGTCGGCGACGGTCAGGGTGCCGGTGATCGTGCCGGCGTCTTCGTTGCCGGCACCGCTGGTGGCGCCGCCGAAGGTGGCCGCGTCGTCGACCGGCGTGACGTTCACCGTCACGGTGGCGGTCTCGGTCACGCCGCCGGAGGTGACGGTGTAGGTGTAGCTGTCGGTGCCGTGGAAGTCGGGATCCGGCGTGTACAGCACGGTGCCCGCGGCGGCGTCGACGATCGTGACGGTGCCGTGCGCGCCCGCGGTCACGGCGGTGATCGCCGGCGTGCCCTCGAACGTGTCGTTGCCGAACAGGCTGCTGGTGACGCTGCCGTCCTCGGCCACGGTGACGGTGTTGCCGGCGATGTCGGCGACGGCCGTGACGGACAGGCTGATCACCTGCGTCGTGGTGTTGCCGGCGTTGTCGGTGACGGTGACCGTGAAGCTGTCGGCGCCGTTGTAGTCGGCGGCCGGCGTGTAGGTCCGGCGCCCGCCGCCGTGATGGTGGCCGTGCCGTGCGCAGCGGGGCCGGTGACGGCAGAAGCCGGGGGTGGCCATGCCGTCGACGTCGGCGGCGGTGAGCGTGCCCGTGATGGCCGCGCCGTCTTCGGTGCCGCTGCCGCTGGTCGCGCCGCCGAAGGTGGCGGGGTCGTTGACCGGCGAGACCGTGACCGTGACGGTGGCCGTCTCGGTGACGCCGCCGGACGTGACGGTGTACGTGTAGGTGTCGGTGCCGTGCCAGTCGGCATCGGGCGTGTAGCGAACCGTGCCGGCGGTCGCGTCCACGATCGTGACGGTGCCGTGCGTGCCGTTGGTGACGGCGGTGACGATCGGCGTGCCCTCGAACGTGTCGTTGCCGCGCACGGCGGTGTCGACGCTCGAGTCCTCGGCGACCGATGCCGTGTCGTTGGCGATGTCGGCGTCGGATGTCACGGCCAGGCTGATCACCTGCGTCGACGTGGCGCCGGTGCTGTCGGTCACGCGGACGGTGAAGCTGTCGGCGCCGTTGTAGTCGGCGACGGGCGTGTAGCTCCGGGCGCCGGTCGCAGCATCGATGGTGGCGGTGCCGTGCGCCGCGTTGCCGACGACGGTGAACGCCGGGGCGGTGATGCCGTCCGCGTCGCCAACGGTCAGGGTGCCGGTGATGGCGCCGCCGTCTTCCGCGCCGCTGCCGCCCGTGGCGCCGCCGAACACCGTCGGGTCGGCGAGCGGGCTGACGGTGACGGTCACGGTGGCGGTCTCGGTCACGCCGCCGGAGGTGACCGTGTAGGTGTAGCTGTCGGTGCCGCTGAAGTTGGCGTTGGGCGTGTAGCGCACCGTGCCGAGCTCGGCGTCGACGATGGTGACCGTGCCGTTCGCGCCGTTGCTCACCGCGGTGATCGTGGCGGCGGCGCTCTCGAAGCTGTCGTTGGCGAGCAGGTTGCGCGTGACGCTGCCGTCCTCGTCGACGGTGGCCGTGTTGTCGGCGATGTCGGCGACGGCGTTGACCGTCACGCTGATCACCTGCGTCGACAGGTTGCCGTCGTCGTCGGTCACGGTCACGGTGAAGCTGTCGCTGCCGTTGAAGTCGGCGGCGGGCGTGTAACGCCAGGCGCCGGTGGCCGGGTTGACCGTGGCGCTGCCGTGCACCGGATTGCCCGTCACGGTGAAGGCCGGGGCGGCCATGCCGTCGGCGGCATCGGCCGCAGTCAGCACGCCGGTGATGGCGCCGGCGTCTTCGTTGCCGCTGCCCGTGGTCGCGCCGCCGAAGGTGGCGGCATCGTCGATCGGGGTGACCGTGACGCTGACGGTCGCGGTTTCCGTCACGCCGCCGGAGGTGATGGTGTACGTGTAGCTGTCGGTGCCGTGGAAGTCGGCATCGGGGGTGTAGAGGATGGTGCCCGCGGCGGCGTCGACGATGGTGACAGTGCCGTGCGCGCCGTTCGTCACGGCCGTGATCGTCGGCGTCGCGCCTTCGAAGCTGTCGTTGGCGCGGACGTCGGTGGTGACGCTCGCGTCTTCCGCGACGGTGACCGCGTTGCCCGCGATGTCGGCGACCGGCGCGACGACCGGGCTGATCACACTGGGTGGATGTGTTGCCGTTGCCGTCGGTGGCCGTGACGGTGAAGCTGTCCGGGCCGTTGTAGTCGGGCGCGGGCGTGTACGTCCACTGGCCGGCTGCATCGATCGTGGCGCTGCCGTGGCCGGGCAGGCCGGTGACGGCGAAGGCCGGCGTGCCGGGCGCATCGACGTCGGTGGCGGTCAGCGTGCCGGTGATGGCGCCCGCGTCTTCCGTACCGGCGCCGCTGGTCGCGCCGCCGAACACTGCCGCGTCGTCGACAGGCGTCACCGTGACCGTGACGGTCGCGGTTTCGGTCACGCCGCCGGAGGTGACGGTGTAGGTGTACGTGTCGCTGCCGTTGTAGTTGGCGTCCGGCGTGTAGAGCACGGTGCCCGGGGCGGCGTCGACGATGGTGACGGTGCCGTGCGAACCGTGGGTCACGGCGGTCACGATCGCGCCGGGCGCGAAGCTGTCGTTGCCGCGCACGGCGGTGAGCGCGCTGCCGTCTTCGGCCAGCGTCACGGTGTCGGCCACGGCATCGGGCACCGCGGCCACGGCCACGCTGATGACCTGGCTGGTGGTGTTGCCCGCGCTGTCCGTGACCGTGACGGTGAACGTGTCGGCACCGTTGTAGTCGGCGCTGGGCGTGTAGCTCCAGGCGCCGGTGGTGGCGTCGATGCTCGCGGTGCCGTGGGCAGGCTGCGCGCTCACCGTGAAGGGCGCGGCGGCGAGCGCGTCGGCGTCGGTGGCGCTCAGGGTGCCGGTGATGGCGGCGCCGTCTTCGGTGCCGTTGCCGGCGGTGTCGCCGCCGAAGCTGGCTGCGTCGTTGACCGCGCTCACGTTGACGGTGACGGTCGCCGTCTCCGTGACGCCGCCGGACGTGACGGTATAGGTGTATGTGTCGGTGCCGTGCCAGTTGGCGTCCGGCGTGTAGCGCACGGTCCCTGCGGCCGCATCGATGATGGTGACCGTGCCGTGCGTGCCTTGCGTCACTGCCGTGATGGCAGGCGCGGCGGACTCGAAGCTGTCGTTGGCGGGACGTTGGTCGTGACGCTGCTGTCTTCGCTCGTGTTCGCCGTGTTCGCCACGGCGTCGGCCACCGCGCTGACCGTCAGGGAGATGACCTGGGTCGACGTGTTGCCGGCATCGTCGGTGACGGTGACGGTGAAGCTGTCCGTGCCGTTGTAGTCGGCGGCGGGCTTGTAGCTCCAGTTGCCGGTGACCGGGTGGATCGTCGCGGTGCCGTGCAGCGGATTCGTGCTGACATCGAAGGCCGGCGTCGCCATGCCATCGGCGCTGTCCGCGGCGGTCAGGGTGCCGGTGATGTTGCCGGCGTCTTCGTTGCCGGTTCCGGAGGTGGCGCCGCCGAAGGTGGTGGCGTCGTCGACCGGAGTCACGTTCACGGTGACTGTCGCGGTTTCCGTCACGCCACCCGAAGTGACCGTGTAGGTGTAGCTGTCGGGGCCGTTGTAGTTCGCGTTCGGCGTATACAGGACCGTGCCGGCCGCAGCGTCGACGATGGTGACCGTGCCGTGGGCGCCACGGCTCACGGCGGTGATCGTCGGGGTGCCCTCGAACGTGTCGTTGGCGAGCAGCGCAGTCGTGGCTGTGCCGTCTTCGGCGACGGTGACGGAGTTGCCGGCGATGTCGGCCACGGCGGTCACCGTCAGGCTGATGACTTGGGTCGTCGTGTTGCCGGCGTTGTCGGTGACGGTGACCGTGAAGCTATCGGTGCCGTTGTAGTCGGCGGCGGGGACGTAGGTCCAGCGCCGGCGGCGTCGATGCTCGCGGTGCCGTGGGCGGCGACGCCAGTGACGGCGTAACCCGCCGTCGTCATGCCATCGACGTCCGTGGCGTTCAGCGTGCCGGTGATCGCGGCGCCGTCTTCGGTCGTGCTGCCGGTGGTCGTGCCGGTGAACACCGCGTTGTCGTTGACCGGGGTCACCGTGACCGTGACAGTGGCCGTCTCGGTGACGCCACCAGACGTCACGGTGTACGTGTACGTATCGGTGCCGTGCCAGTTCGCATCCGGCGTGTACTGCACCGTGCCGGCGGCGGCATCGATGACGGTGACCGTGCCGTGCGCGCCGTTCGTGACGGCGGTGATCGTCGGCGTGCCTTCGAAGCTGTCGTTGCCGCGGACCGCGGTGATGACAGCGGTGTCTTCAGCGGTGCTCGCAACGTCGTCGGCGATGTCCACCACCGTGCCCACGTTGACCGTGATCACCTGCGTCGAGGTCGCACCGGTGTTGTCGGTCACGCGAACCGTGAAGCTGTCCGGCCCGTTGTAATCCGCAGCAGGCGTGTACGTCCACGCGCCTGATGCGTTGATCGATGCGGTGCCGTGTGCCCCGTTCGCCGTGACGGTAAACGCCGGCGCAGTGATCCCATCCGCATCGGCAACGGTCAGTGTCCCGGTGATCGGGCCTGCATCTTCATTGCCGGACCCAGTGGTGCCGCCGAACGTCGTCGCGTCGTTGACCGGCGTGATCGTCACGTTGACCGTGACGGTCTCGGTGGTGCCGCCGGAGCTCACTGTGTAGGTGTACGCGTCGGTGCCGTTGTAGTTGGCATCGGGCGTGTAGCGCACCAGGCCCAGCGCTGCGTCGACGATGGTGACGGCGCCGTGGGCGCCGTTGGTGACCGAGGAGATGACGCGGCCGGCGCCTTCGAAGCTGTCGTTGGCGAGGACGTCGGTGACGACGGCCGTGTCTTCGGTCGTGCTCGCCGTGTCGGTCGCGATGTCGGTGACCGGCGTGACGCTCAGGTTGATCGTGCGCGTGGCGGTGTTGCCGGCGTTGTCCGTGACGGTGACCGTGAAGCTGTCGGCACCGTGGTAATCGGCGTCGGGGATGTAGCTCCAGGCGCCGGTGATCGCATCGATGCTCGCCGTGCCGTGACCTGCTGCGCTCGTGACGACGTAACCGGGGTTCGTCATGCCGTCGGCGTCGGTCGCCGTGAGCACGCCGCTGATGACGCCGGCGTCTTCGTTGCCGATGCCGGTGCTGTTGCCGCCGAACACGGGGGCGTCGTTCACCGGGGTGACCGTCACACTGACGGTTGCGGTCTCGGTGACACCGCCGGAGGTGACGGTGTACGTGTACGAGTCGGTACCGCTGAAGTTGGCGTTCGGCGTGTAGAGCACCGTGCCCGCAGCCGCGTCGACGATGGTGACGGTGCCGTTGGCACCGTTCGTGACCGCCGTGATGCTCGGCGTGCCGCTGAAGGTGTCGTTCAGCAGGACCGGCGTCGTGACGCTGCCGTCTTCTGCGACTGAGATGGTGTTGTTGACCGCATCGACCACCGGCGTGACGACCAGGCTGATCACCCGGGTCGACGTGTTGCCGGCGTTGTCGGTCACGCGGACCGTGAAGCTGTCGGCGCCGTTGTAGTCGGCGTTCGGTGTGTAGGTCCACGCGCCCGTCGTTGCGTCGATGGTCGCGGTGCCGTGGGCACCGTTACCGGTAACGGTAAACGCAGGGGTCGTGATGCCGTCGGCATCCGAGACAGTCAGCGTGCCCGTGATCGCAGCAGCGTCTTCCGCGCCGGTGCCGCTCGCGCCACCGAAGGTCGTCGGATCGTTGACCGGGCTCACCGTCACCGTGACGGTGGCCGTCTCGGTCACGCCGCCGGAGCTGACGGTATAGGTGTACGTGTCCGTGCCGCTGAAGTTCGCATTCGGCGTGTACCGCACCGTGCCCAGTTCGGCATCGATGATCGTGACGGTGCCGTTCGTGCCGTTCGTGACCGCAACGATGGTCGCGCCGGCGTTCTCGAAGCTGTCGTTGGCCAGCAGGTTGCGCGTGACGCTGGTGTCTTCGTCGGTGCTGATCGCGTTGGGAGCGATGTCGGCGACCGCGGCGACCGTCAGGCTGATGACCTGCGTGGAGACGTTGCCGGCGTTGTCGGTGACGCGAACAGTGAAGGTGTCGGCCCCGTTGTAGTCGGCGGTCGGCGTGTAGGTCCGGCGCCGGTCGCCGCATTGACCGTCGCACTGCCGTGCGCCGGGTTGCCGACGACGGTGAACGCGGGGGTCGTGATGCCATCGGCATCGGCCACGGTCAGCGTGCCGGTGATCGCGCCGGCGTCTTCGTTGCCGGTGCCGCTGGCGCCGCCGAAGGTGGTGGCGTCGTCGACCGGCGTCACGTTCACGGTGACTGTCGCGGTTTCCGTCACGCCACCCGAAGTGACCGTGTAGGTGTAGCTGTCGGGGCCGTTGTAGTTGGCGTTCGGCGTGTACAGGACTGTGCCGGCCGCAGCGTCGACGATGGTGACCGTGCCGTGCGCGCCCCGGCTCACGGCGGTGATCGTCGGTGTGCCTTCGAAGGTGTCGTTGCCGAGCAGGCCGGTGGTGACCGTTCCGTCTTCAGCGACCGTGACAGCGTCGCCGGCAATGTCGGCCACGGCCGTCACCGTCAGGCTGATCACCTGCGTCGTCGTATTGCCGGCGTTATCGGTCACCGTGACCGTGAAACTGTCCGTGCCGTTGTAGTCGGCGGCGGGGACGTAGGTCCAGGCGCCGGCGGCGTCGATGCTCGCGGTGCCGTGGGCGGCAACGCCCGTGACGGAGTAACCAGCCGTCGTCATGCCGTCGACGTCCGTGGCATTCAGCGTGCCGGTGATGGCGGCGCCGTCTTCCGCGGTGGTGCCGCTGGTGGTGCCGGTGAAGACCGCGTTGTCGTTGACCGGGGTCACCGTGACCGTGACAGTGGCCGTCTCGGTGACGCCGCCAGACGTCACGGTGTACGTGTACGTGTCGGTGCCATGCCAGTTCGCATCCGGCGTGTACTGCACCGTGCCTGCGGCGGCATCGATGACGGTGACCGTTCCATGCGCGCCGTTCGTGACGGCGGTGATCGTCGGCGTGGCGCCTTCGAAGCTGTCGTTGCCGCGGACCGCGGTGATGACAGCGGTGTCTTCAGCGGTGCTCGCAACGTCGTCGGCGATGTCCACCACCGTGCCCACGTTGACCGTGATCACCTGCGTCGAGGTCGCGCCGGTGTTATCGGTCACGCGGACCGTGAAGCTGTCCGGCCCGTTGTAGTCGGCAGCAGGCGTGTAGGTCCACGCCCCCGATGCGTTGATCGAGGCGGTCCCGTGCGCCGCATTGGCAGTGACCGTAAACGCCGGCGCCGCGATGCCATCGGCATCCGCAACCGTGAGCGTCCCGGTGATCGGGCCCGCATCTTCATTGCCGGATCCGCTCGTCGCGCCACCGAAGCTCGTCGCATCGTTGACCGGGCTCACCGTCACCGTGACCGTCGCGGTCTCCGTCACGCCACCCGACGTCACCGTGTACGTGTACGTGTCCGTGCCGTTGAAGTTGGCATTCGGCGTGTAGCGGATCGTGCCCGCGTCGGCGTCCACGATGGTGACCGTGCCGTTCGCGCCGTTCGTCACGGCCGTGACGGTGGGGCTCGGACCTTCGAACGTGTCGTTCGCCAGCACGTTGGTCGTGACGCTGCCGTCCTCCAGCACCGTCGCGGCGTTGTTGGTGACGTCGGCTACCGCGTTCACCGTCAGGCCGATGACCTGCGTCGAGGCGTTGCCGGCATCGTCGACCACGGTGACCGTGAAGCTGTCCGTGCCGTTGTAGTCGGCGACCGGCGTGTAGCGCCACGTTCCCGACGTCGGGTCGATGGTGGCCGTGCCGTGCGCGGGATTGCCCGTCACGGCAAAGGCCGGCGCGCCCATGCCGTCGGCACTGTCGGTCGCCGTGAGGATGCCCGTGATCGCACCGGCATCTTCGTTGCCGCTGCCGAGGGTGGTGCCGCCGAACGCGGTGGCGTCGTCGACCGCGGTCACGCTGACGGTGACCGTGGCAGTTTCCGTCACGCCGCCGGACGTCACCGTGTACGTATAGCTGTCGGCGCCGTTGTAGTTCGGGTTCGGCGTGTAGAGCACCGTGCCGGCGGCAGCATCGACGATCGTGACGGTGCCGTGGGCGCCTTGGCTCACCGCGGTGATCGTCGGCGTGCCTTCGAACGTGTCGTTGCCAAGCAGGCCGCTGGTGACGGTGCCATCTTCGGCGACCGTAACCGCGTCGGCGACGATGTCCGCGACAGCCGTCACGGTCAGGCTGATCACCTGGGTCGTCGTGTTGCCGGCGTTGTCGGTCACCGTGACCGTGAAGCTGTCGGTGCCGTTGTAGTCGGCGGCGGGCGTGTACGTCCGTGCGCCGGCTGCGTTGATGCTCGCGGTGCCGTGGGCGGCAACGCCGGTGACGGTGTAGCCCGCCGTCGTCATGCCGTCGACGTCGGTCGCGTTCAGCGTGCCGGTAATGGCGGCGCCGTCTTCCGCGGTGGTGCCGGTGGTCGTGCCGGTGAAGACCGCGTTGTCGTTGACCGGGGTGACGGTCACGGTGACCGTTGCGGTTTCCGTTACGCCACCAGAAGTGACGGTGTACGTGTACGTGTCGGTGCCGTGCCAGTTCGCATCCGGCGTGTATTGCACCGTGCCAGCGGCGGCGTCGATGACCGTGACCGTGCCGTGTGCGCCGTTCGTGACGGCGGTGATCGTCGGCGTGCCTTCGAAGCTGTCGTTGCCGCGGACCGCGGTGATGACAGCGGTGTCTTCAGCGGTGCTGGCAACGTCGTCGGCGATGTCCACCACCGTGCCGACGTTGACCGTGATCACCTGCGTCGACGTTGCACCGGTGTTGTCGGTCACGCGAACCGTGAAGCTGTCCGGACCGTTGTAATCCGCAGCAGGCGTGTACGTCCACGCGCCCGCGGCATCGATCGACGCCGTTCCGTGCGCGCCGTTAGCAGTGACGGTGAACGCAGGCGCCGTGATGCCGTCGGCGTCCGCAACCGTCAGCGTGCCCGTGATCGGACCCGCATCTTCGTTGCCGGAACCAGTGGTTCCGCCGAACGTCGTCGCGTCGTTGACCCGGAGTGATCGTCACGTTGACGGTCACGGTTTCCGTCGTGCCGCCGGAGCTCACGGTGTACGTGTACGCGTCGGTGCCGTTGTAGTTGGCATCCGGGGTGTAGCGCACCAGGCCGAGCGCTGCGTCGACGATCGTGACGGTGCCGTGGGCTCCATCGGTGACCGAGGAGATGATCCGGCCCGCGCCTTCGAAGCTGTCGTTGGCCGGACGTCGGTCACCACGGCGGTGTCTTCGGTCGTGCTCGCCGTGTCGGTGGCGATGTCCGTGACCGGCGTGACGCTCAGGTTGATCGTGCGCGTCGCGGTGTTGCCCGCGTCGTCCGTGACGGTGACCGTGAAGCTGTCGGCACCGTGGTAATCGGCGTCAGGGATGTAGCTCCGTGGCGCCCGTGATTGCGTCGATGCTGGCCGTGCCGTGGCCGGCTGCGCTCGTGACGACGTAGCCGGGATTCGTCATGCCGTCGGCGTCGGTCGCCGTGAGCACGCCGCTGATCACGCCGGCGTCTTCGTTGCCGATGCCGGTGCTGTTGCCGCCGAACACGGGGGCGTCGTTCACCGAGGTGACCGTCACGCTGACGGTGGCGGTCTCCGTCACGCCACCAGAAGTGACCGTGTAGGTGTAGCTGTCCGTGCCGCTGAAGTTAGCGTTCGGCGTGTACTGCACCGTGCCGGCAGCCGCGTCGACGATGGTGACGGTGCCGTTAGCACCGTTCGTGACCGCCGTGATGCTCGGCGTGCCGCTGAAGGCGTCGTTCAGCAGGACAGGCGTCGTGACGCTGCCGTCTTCCGCGACCGAGATCGTGTTGTTGACTGCGTCGACCACCGGCGTGACCACCAGGCTGATCACCTGGTCGATGTGTTGCCGGCGTTGTCCGTGACGCGGACCGTGAAGCTGTCGGCGCCGTTGTAGTCGGCATTCGGCGAGTACGTCCAGGCGCCGGTCGTTGCGTCGATCGTGGCGGTGCCATGCGCACCATTCGCCGTGACGGTGTAGGCAGGCGCCGTGATGCCGTCCGCGTCGTTGGCGGTAAGAGTGCCCGTGATCGCCCCACCGTCTTCCGCGCCAGTGCCGCTCGCGTCGCCGGTGAAGGATGTCGGGTCGTTGACCGCGCTCACGTTGACGGTGACGGTCGCCGTCTCCGTGACGCCGCCGGACGTGACGGTGTAGGTGTACGTGTCGGTGCCGTGCCAGTTGGCGTCCGGCGTGTAGCGGACCGTGCCGGCCGCCGCGTCGATGATGGTGACCGTGCCGTGCGTGCCTTGCGTCACTGCCGTGATGGCGGGCGCCGCGGACTCGAAGCTGTCGTTGGCCGGGACGTTGGTCGTGACGCTGCTGTCTTCGCTTGTGTTCGCCGTGTTCGCCACGACGTCGGCCACCGCGCTGACCGTCAGGGTGATGACCTGCGTCGACGTGTTGCCGGCATCGTCGGTGACGGTGACGGTGAAGCTGTCCGTGCCGTTGTAGTCGGCGGCGGGCTTGTAGCTCCAGTTGCCGGTGACCGGGTGGATCGTCGCGGTGCCGTGCAGCGGGTTGGTGCTGACGTCGAAGACCGGCGTCGCCATGCCATCGGCGCTGTCCGCGGCGGTCAGGGTGCCGGTGATGTTGCCGGCGTCTTCGTTGCCGGTTCCGGAGGTGGCGCCGCCGAAGGTGGTCGCGTCGTCGACCGGAGCCACGTTCACGGTGACTGTCGCGGTTTCCGTCACGCCACCCGAAGTGACCGTGTAGGTGTAGCTGTCGGGGCCGTTGTAGTTCACGTTCGGCGTATACAGGACCGTGCCGGCCGCAGCGTCGACGATGGTGACCGTGCCGTGGGCGCCCCGGCTCACGGCGGTGATCGTCGGCGTGCCTTCGAACGTGTCGTTGCCAAGCAGCGCGGTCGTGGCTGTGCCGTCTTCGGCGACGGTGACGGAGTTGCCGGCGATGTCGGCCACGGCGGTCACGGTCAGGCTGATGACTTGGGTCGTCGTATTGCCGGAGTTGTCGGTCACCGTGACCGTGAAGCTGTCGGTGCCGTTGTAATCGGCGGCAGGCGTGTACGTCCAGGCGCCGGCGGCGTCGATGGTCGCGGTGCCGTGAACTGCGGGACCGGTGACGGTGTAACCCGCCGTCGTCATGCCGTCGACGTCGGTGGCGTTCAGCGTGCCGGTGATCGCGGCGCCGTCTTCGGTCGTGCTGCCGGTGGTCGTGCCGGTGAAGACCGCGTTGTCGTTGACCGGGGTCACCGTGACTGTGACAGTGGCCGTCTCGGTGACGCCACCAGACGTCACGGTGTACGTGTACGTGTCGGTGCCGTGCCAGTTCGCATCCGGCGTGTATTGCACCGTGCCTGCGGCGGCATCGATGACGGTGACCGTTCCATGCGCGCCGTTCGTGACGGCGGTGATCGTCGGCGTGGCGCCTTCGAAGCTGTCGTTGCCGCGGACCGGGGTGATGACAGCGGTGTCTTCAGCGGTGCTGGCCGTATCGTCGGCGATGTCGACGACGGAGCCGACGTTCACCGTGATCACCTGCGTCGAGGTCGCGCCGGTGTTGTCGGTCACGCGGACCGTGAAGCTGTCGGGGCCGTTGTAGTCGGCGTTGGGCGTGTAGGTCCACGCGCCCGCGGCGTCGATCGAAGCCGTGCCGTGCGCGCCGTTCGCAGTGACGGTGAACGCAGGCGTCGTGATGCCGTCGGCGTCCGCAACCGTCAGCGTCCCGGTGATCGGGCCTGCATCTTCGTTGCCGGACCCAGTGGTGCCACCGAACGTCGTCGCGTCGTTGACCGGCGTGATCGTCACGTTGACGGTCACGGTTTCGGTCGTGCCGCCGGAGCTGACGGTGTAGGTGTACGCGTCCGTGCCGTTGTAGTTGGCATCAGGCGTGTAGCGCACCGTGGCCGAGCGCTGCGTCGACGATGGTGACGGTGCCGTGGGCGCCGTCGGTGACCGAGGAGATGACGCGGCCCGCGCCTTCGAAGCTGTCGTTGGCCAGCACGTCGGTGACGACGGCCGTGTCTTCGGTCGTGCTCGCCGTGTCGGTCGCGATGTCGGTGACCGGCGTGACGCTCAGGTTGATCGTGCGCGTGGCGGTGTTGCCCGCGTTGTCCGTGACGGTGACCGTGAAGCTGTCCGCGCCGTGGTAATCGGCGTCGGGGATGTAGCTCGTGCGCCCGTGATCGCGTCGATGCTGGCCGTGCCGTGGCCGGCTGCGCTCGTGACGACGTAGCCGGGGTTCGTCATGCCGTCGGCGTCGGTCGCCGTGAGCACGCCGCTGATCACGCCGGCGTCTTCGTTGCCGATGCCGGTGGAGTTGCCGCCGAAGACGGGAGCGTCGTTCACCGGGGTGACCGTCACGCTGACGGTGGCGGTTTCCGTCACGCCACCAGAAGTGACCGTGTACGTGTACGTGTCCGTGCCGCTGAAGTTCGCGTTCGGCGTGTAGAGCACCGTGCCCGCAGCCGCGTCGACGATGGTGACGGTGCCGTTGGCGCCGTTCGTGACGGCCGTGATGCTGGGCGTGCCGCTGAAGGTGTCGTTCAGCAGGACAGGCGTCGTGACGCTGCCGTCTTCAGCGACGGAGATCGTGTTGTTGACCGCGTCGACGACGGGTGTGACCACCGGGCTGATCACCTGGGTGGTCTGGTTACCGGCGTTGTCGGTCACGCGGACCGTGAAGCTGTCGGCGCCGTTGTAGTCGGCGTTCGGCGTGTAGGTCCACGCGCCTGTCGTTGCGTCGATGGTCGCGGTGCCGTGGGCACCGTTACCGGTGACGGTGAACGCAGGCGTCGTGATGCCGTCGGCATCCGCGACAGTCAGCGTGCCCGTAATCGCAGCAGCGTCTTCAGCGCCGCTGCCGCTCGCACCACCGAAGGTCGTCGGATCGTTGACCGGGCTCACCGTCACCGTGACGGTCGCCGTCTCGGTCACGCCGCCGGAGCTGACCGTGTAGGTGTACGTGTCCGTGCCGCTGAAGTTCGCATTCGGCGTGTAGCGCACCGTGCCGAGTTCGGCATCGATGATCGTGACCGTGCCATTGGTGCCGTTCGTGACCGCAACGATGGTCGCGTCCGCGTTTTCGAAGCTGTCGTTGGCCAGCAGGTTCCGCGTGACGCTCGTGTCCTCGTCCGTCGTCGCGCTGTTCGGCGCAATGTCGGCCACCGCCGCAACGGTCAGGCTGATGACCTGCGTCGCCGTGTTGCCCGCGTCGTCCGTGACTGTGACGGTGAAGCTGTCCGCACCGTTGTAGTCGGCGGTGGGCGTGTAGCGCCACGTGCCGGTGGTTGCGTTGATCGTCGCCGTGCCGTGCGCGGGGTTGCCCGTCACGATGAAGCCCGGCGCAGCCATGCCGTCGGCGCTGTCCGCCACCGTCAGCGTGCCGGAGATCAGGCCCGCATCCTCGTTGCCGGAGCCGGTGGTGGCGCCGCCGAAGGTCGGCGCGTCGTCGACCGGCGTGACGTTGACGATGACCGTGGCGGTCTCGGTGACGCCGCCGGAGGTCACCGTGTAGGTGTAGCTGTCGGTGCCGTTGTAGTTGGCATTCGGCGTGTACAGGACCGTGCCCGCCGTGGCGTCGACGATGGTGACGGTGCCGTGCGCGCCTTGGCTCACGGCGGTGATCGTCGGCGTCGCGCCCTCGAAGCTGTCGTTGCCGCGGACGGCGGTAGTGACCGTGCCGTCTTCGGCGACGGTGACGGAGTCGCCCGCGATGTCGGCGACGGCCGTCACGGCCAGGCTGATCACCTGCGTGGTGGCGTTGCCCGCATCGTCGGTCACCGTGACGGTGAAGCTGTCAGGGCCGTTGTAGTCGGCCGCGGGCGTGTACGTCCACGCGCCGGCTGCATCGATGCTGGCCGTGCCGTGGGCGGCAGCGCCCGTCACCGCATAGCCCGGCGCTGCCATGCCGTCGACGTCGGTGGCATTCAGGGTGCCGGTGATCGCCGCGCCGTCTTCCGCGGTGGTGCCGCTCGTGGTGCCGGTGAAGACGGCGTCGTCGTTCACCGGGCTCACGGTCACGGTGACCGTCGCGGTTTCCGTGACGCCACCGGACGTGACGGTGTACGTGTAGGTGTCGGTGCCGTGCCAGTTGGCATCCGGCGTGTACTGCACCGTGCCCGCGGCCGCATCGATGACCGTGACCGTACCGTGCGCGCCGTTCGTGACGGCGGTGATCGTCGGCGTGCCCTCGAACGTGTCATTGCCGCGGACCGCGGTGACGACCGAGCCGTCCTCGGCGACGCTCGCCGTATCGTTCGCGATGTCCACCACGGCGCCGACGCTGAGCGAGATGACGCGCGTCGCCGTGTTGCCGTCGTCGTCCGTCACACGCACCGTGAAGCTGTCGCTGCCGTTGTAGTCGGCGTTCGGCGTGTAGCTCCAGGCGCCCGTCGCCGCATCGATGGTCGCCGTGCCGTGCGCGGCGCCTGCCGACACCGTGAACGCCGGCGTGGACATGCCGTCCACGAGGTCATCCGCCGTCAGCGTGCCCGTGATCGGGCCGCCGTCTTCCGTGCCGCTGCCGCTCGTGTCGCCGCCGAACACCGGCGCATCGTCGGCGGGCGTGATCGTCACGTTGACGATCACCGTTTCGGTCACGCCGCCGGAGGTCACGGTGTACGTGTAGGCGTCGGTGCCGTGGTAGTTGGCGTCGGGCGTGTAGCGCAGCAGGCCCGGTCGGCGTCGATGACCGTGACGGTGCCGTGGGCGCCATGCGTCACCGCGGTGATGGAGCGGTCGGCCGATTCGAAGCTGTCGTTCGCCAGCACGTCACGCGTGACGGCCGTATCTTCCGCCGTCGACGCCGTGTCGCCGGCGATGTCGACCACCGGCGTCACGCTCAGGTTGACCGTGCGCGTCGCGGTGTTGCCGTCGTCGTCCGTCACCGTCACGGTGAAGCTGTCCGGACCACGGTAGTCCGCGTCCGGCGTGTAGCTCCACGAGCCCGTGATCGGATCGATGGTGGCCGTGCCGTGCGCCGCCGCCGTGGTGACGGTGTAGTCGGGGTCCGCCATGCCATCGGCATCGGTGGCCGAGAGCACGCCGCTGATCGCGCCCGCGTCTTCCGCGCCCACGCCGGTCGCGTTGCCGCTGAACGTCGTGGCGTCGTCCACGGCCGTCACCGTCACGCTGACGGTGGCCGTCTCGGTGACGCCGCCGGAGGTCACCGTGTACGTGTAGCTGTCGTTGCCGTGCCAGTTCGCGTCCGGCGTGTACCGGATGGTGCCGGCCGCCGCATCGACGATGGTGACGGTGCCGTGCGCGCCGTTCGTGACGGCCGTGACCGTCGGCGTCGCGCCTTCGAAGCTGTCGTTGCCGCGCACCGCGGTGATGGCGCTGCCGTCCTCGGCCAGCGTGACGCTGTCGCCCCGGATGTCCGGCACGGCGCTGACGGCCACGCTGATGACCTGCGTGGACGTGTTGCCGTCGTCGTCCGTCACGGTGACGGTGAAGCTGTCCGCGCCGTTGTAGTCGGCCGCCGGGACGTACGTCCAGGCGCCGGTGGCGGCGTCGACCGTGGCGGTGCCGTGCGCGGCGGCCGCGGTCACGGTGAAGGCGGGCGCCGCCATGCCGTCGGCGTCGGTCGCGCCCAGCGTTCCGGTGATGGCGGCGCCATCCTCGACGCCCGCGCCGCTGGTGGCGCCGCTGAAGCTGGTGGCGTCGTCGACGGGGCTGACGGTGACCGTCACGGTCGCCGTCTCGGTCACGCCGCCGGAGGTGACGGTATAGGTGTAGGTGTCGTTGCCGTGGAAGTTGGCGTCGGGCGTGTAGCGCACCGTGCCGGCCGCGGCGTCGATGATCGTGACCGTGCCGTGCGCGCCGTTGGTCACGGCGGTGATCGCGGGCGTGCCTTCGAAGCTGTCGTTGGCCAGCAGGTTGGTGGTGACGCTGGCGTCTTCGGCCACCGCGACGCTGTTGGCGGCGATGTCTACCGCGGCGACCACGCTGACGCTGATCACGCGGGTGGCCGTGTGGCCTTCGCTGTCCGTCACGGTGACGGTGAAGCTGTCCGGGCCGTTGTAGTCGGCGGCCGGCGTGTAGCTCCGTGCGCCGGTGGCCGGGTCGATCGTCGCGGTGCCGTGGCCCGCGCCGGTCGTCACCGCGAAGCCGGGGCTCGCGATGCCGTCGGCGTCGCTGACGCCCAGCACGCCGGTGATGGCGGCAATGTCTTCGGTGCCCACGCCCGTGGTGTTGCCGGAGAAGGCCGTGGCGTCGTCGACGGAGGTGACCGTCACCGTCACGGTGGCGGTTTCCGTCACGCCGCCCGAGGTGACGGTGTAGGTGTAGCTGTCGGTGCCGTGCCAGTTGGCGTCGGGCGTGTAGAGCACCGTGCCCGCAGCCGCGTCGACGATGGTGACGGTGCCGTGGGCGCCGCTGGTCACCGCGGTGATCGCCGGCGCAGCGTTCTCGAAGGTGTCGTTGCCGAACACGGCCGTGGTGACGCTGCCGTCTTCCGCGACGGTGACGGCATCGCCGGCGATGTCCGGGTCGGCGGCGACCGAAAGGCTGATCACGCGCGTCGCGAAGTTGCCCGCGTCGTCGGTGAACCGCACCGTGAAGCTGTCGGTGCCGTGGTAGTCGGCGACCGGCGTGTAGGTCCGGCGCCCGTCGTGGCGTCGATGCTGGCCGTGCCGTGCGCGGCGGCGCCGCTGACGGTGAAGGCGGGCGTGGTCGCGCCGTCGCCATCGGCCACCGTGAGCGTGCCGGTGATCGCGCCGCCGTCTTCGTTGCCGGCGCCGGACGTGTCGCCGCCGAAGGTGGCCGGGTCGTTCAGCGGACTCACCGTCACGGTGACCGTGGCGGTTTCCGTCACGCCACCCGAGGTCACCGTGTAGGTGTAGCTGTCGGTGCCGTGGAAGTTGGCGTCCGGCGTGTACCGCACCGTGCCCAGTTCGGCGTCGATGATGGTGACCGTGCCGTGCGTGCCCTGCGTCACCGCCGTGATGGAGGCGCCGGCATGCTCGAAGCTGTCGTTGGCCAGCAGGTTGCGGGTGACGCTGCTGTCCTCGTCCACCGTCGCCGCGTTGTCGGCGATGTCCACCACCGCCGACACGGTCAGGCTCACGACCTGCGTGGAGGTGTTGCCGTCGTCGTCCGTCACCGTCACGGTGAAGCTGTCGACGCCGTTGTAGTCGGCCGTCGGCGTGTAGCTCCAGGCGCCGCTGGCCGCGTTGATCGTGGCGGTGCCGTGGGCCGGGTTGCCGGTGATGGTGAAGCCCGGCGCCGTCATGCCGTCGGCCGCATCGGCGGCGGTCAGCGTGCCGGTGATGGCGCCGGCGTCTTCGGCGCCGGTGCCGCTGGTGGCGCCGCCGAAGGTGGCGGGATCGTTGACCGCGGTGACGGTCACCGTGACCGTCGCCGTTTCGGTCACGCCGCCCGAGGTGACGGTGTAGGTGTAGCTGTCGGTGCCGTGCCAGTTGGCGTCGGGCGTGTACTGCACGGTGCCGGCGGCCGCGTCGATGACGGTGACCGTACCGTGCGCGCCGTTGGTGACGGCGGTGATCGCCGGCGTCGCGCCTTCGAAGCTGTCGTTGCCGCGCACGGCGGTGGTGACGCTGCCGTCCTCGGCCACGATCGCGGCATCGGCGGCGGCATCCGCGACGGGGGTGACGGTCAGGCTGATGACCTGGGTCGAGGTGTTGCCGGCGTCGTCCGTCACCGTGACGGTGAAGCTGTCCGGGCCGTTGTAGTCGGCGGCCGGCGTGTAGGTCCGGCGCCCGCGGCATCGATGCTGGCGGTGCCGTGCGTGGCGGCCCCCGTCACCGCGAAGGCCGGCGTGGCCATGCCGTCAGCATCGGTGGCGCTCAGCGTGCCGGTGATGGCGGGAGTGTCTTCCGCTCCGGTGCCGGCGGTGTCGCCGCCGAAGAGGGTCGCGTCGTCGACGGGCGTCACCGTCACGGTGACGGTCGCCGTTTCGGTCACGCCGCCCGAGGTGACGGTGTAGGTGTAGCTGTCCGCGCCGTGGAAGTTGGCGTTCGGCGTGTAGCGCACCGTGCCGGCGGCCGCATCGACGATGGTGACCGTGCCGTTCGCGCCCTGCGTCACGGCCGTGATCGTCGGCGTGCCTTCGAAGCTGTCGCTGCCCAGCACGCCGGTGACGACGTTGCCGTCCTCGGCCACCGTCGCGGTGTCGCCGGCGATGTCGGCGACGGCGCCGACCGTCAGCGTGATCACGCGCGTGGCCGTGTTGCCGGCGTCGTCGGTCACCCGCACGGTGAAGCTGTCGGCGCCGTTGTAGTCGGCGGCCGGCGTGTAGCTCCAGGCGCCAGTGGCGGGGTCGATGGTGGCGGTGCCGTGGACGGCCGCGCCGGTGACGGTGAAGGCGGGCGCCGTCATGCCGTCGGCCGCGTCGGCGGCCGTGAGCGTGCCGGTGATGGCGCCGCCGTCTTCGATGCCCGCGCCGCTGGTGTCGCCGCCGAAGGTCACCGCGTCGTTGACCGGGGTGATCGTCACGTTCACCGTGACGGTCTCGCTCACGCCGCCGGAGGTGACGGTGTAGGTGTACGCGTCGGTGCCGTGGTAGTTGGCGTCGGGCGTGTAGCGCACCAGGCCGAGCGCCGCATCGATGATCGTGACGGTGCCGTGCGCGCCGTCGGTCACGGCCGTGATCGCGCGAGCGGCCGATTCGAAGCTGTCGTTGGCGAGCACGTCGCGCGTGACGGCCGTGTCTTCGGCGGTCGTCATCGCGTCGCCCGCGATGTCGGTCACCGGCGTCACGGTCAGGCTGATCGTGCGCGTGGCGGTGTTGCCGTCGTCGTCGGTGACGGTGACGGTGAAGCTGTCGGAGCCGTGGTAATCGGCGTTGGGCGTGTAGCTCCACGCGCCGGTGGCGGCGTCGATGGTGGCCGTGCCGTGGGCGGCCGCGGTGCCGACCGTGAAGGCCGGGGTGGCGATGCCGTCGGCGTCGGTCACCGACAGCACGCCGCTGATGACGCCGCCGTCCTCGAGTTCGACGCCCGTCGTGGTGCCGCCGAACACCGTGGCATCGTTCACCGGCGTCACGGTGACGGTGACCGTCGCCGTTTCCGTCACGCCGCCCGAGGTGACGGTGTACGTGTAGCTGTCGCTGCCGTGGAAGTTGGCGTTGGGCGTGTACAGCACCGTGCCGGCGGCGGCGTCCACGATGGTGACCGTCCCGTTGGCGCCGTGGGTCACGGCCGTGATGGTCGGGGTCGCCTCGAAGCTGTCGTTGCCCAGCAGGCTGCTGGTGACGCTGCCGTCCTCGGCCACCGTGGCCGTGTTGCCGACGATGTCGGCGACGGGCGTCACGGTCAGCGTGATCACGCGCGTGGCGGTGTTGCCGTCGTCGTCGGTCACGCGCACGGTGAAGCTGTCGGCGCCGTGGTAATCGGCGGCCGGAACGTAGCTCCAGGCACCCGTGGCCGGATCGATCGTCGCCGTGCCGTGCGCCGCGTTCGCGGAGACGGTGAACGCGGGCGCCGCCATGCCGTCGGCATCCGCGGCCATCAGCGTGCCGGTGATCGCACCGCCGTCTTCGGCGCCGCTGCCACTGGTGGCGCCGCCGAAGATGGTGGGGTCGTCGACGGCATTCACCGTCACGGTCACGGTGGCGGTTTCGGTCACGCCGCCGGAGGTGACGGTGTAGGTGTAGCTGTCGGTGCCGTGGAAGCCGGCGTCGGGCGTGTAGCGCACCGTGCCCAGCTCGGGGTCGACGATGCTGACCGTGCCGTTCGCACCTTGCGTCACGCCCACGATCGTGGCGCCGGCGTTCTCGAAGGTGTCGTTGGCCAGCAGGTTGCGCGTGACGCTGTCGCCTTCGTCGACGGCGGCGGCGTTGTTCGCGATGTCGGCGACCGCGGCCACCGTCAGCGTGATGACCTGGGTGGACGTGTTGCCGTCGTCGTCGGTGACCGACACGGTGAAGCTGTCGGCGCCGTTGTAGTCGGCGGTGGGCGTGTAGGTCCACGCGCCGGTGGACGCGTTGATCGTCGCCGTGCCGTGCGCCGCGGCGCCGGTCACGGTGAAGTTCGGCGCCGCCATGCCGTCGGCGGCATCGGTGGCGGTCAGCGTGCCGGTGACCGCACCGCCGTCTTCGACCATCGCGCCCGACATCGCGCCGCCGAAGCTGCCCGGGTCGTTCACCGGCGTGACGTTGACGGTGACGGTGGCCGTCTCCGTCACGCCGCCGGAGGTGACGGTGTAGGTGTAGCTGTCGGTGCCGTGGAAGTTCGCATCCGGCGTGTACAGCACGGTGCCCGCGGCCGCGTCGACGATGGTGACGGTGCCGTGCGTGCCGCTGGTCACGGCGGTGATCGTCGGGGCCGCGCCCTCGAAGCTGTCGTTGCCCAGCACATTGCTGGTGACGCTGCCGTCCTCGGCGACGGTGGCGCTGTCGTTCACCGCGTCGGCCACGGCCGTCACGGTCAGGCTGATCACGCGCGTGGACGTGTTGCCGTCGTCGTCGCGCACCCGCACCGTGAAGCTGTCGGCGCCGTGGTAGTCCGCGGCCGGCGTGTAGCTCCAGGCGCCGGTGGCGGCGTTGATCGTCGCGGTGCCGTGCAGCGGGTTGCCCACCACGGTGAAGTTGGGCGCGGCCATGCCGTCCGCATCGCCGGCAGTCAGCGTGCCGGTGATCGCGGCCGCGTCTTCGGCGCCGGTGCGGCTGGTGTTGCCGCCGAAAGTGGTGGCGTCGTTGACGGCGCCGACGTTGACCGTGACGGTCGCCGTTTCGGTGACGCCGCCGGAGGTGACGGTATAGGTGTAGCTGTCGGCGCCGTGGAAGTTGGCGTCCGGCGTGTAGCGCACGGTGCCCGCGGCCGCATCGATGATCGTGACGGTGCCGTGCGCGCCCTGCGTCACGGCGGTGATGACCGGCGCGCCTTCGAAGCGGTCGTTGCCCAGCAGGTTGCCGGTGACCGACCCGTCTTCGGCGACGGCGATGGTGTTGTTGGCGATGTCGACCACCGGCGTCACCGTCAGGCTGATCACCCGGGTGGACGTGTTGCCGGCGTCATCGGTCACGCGCACGACGAAGCTGTCGGCGCCGTTGTAGTCGGGCGCCGGCGTGTGGTCCACTTGCCGGTGCTCGCGTTGATGACGGCGGTGCCATGCTGCGGCGTGCCGACCACCGCGAAGGCGGGAGTGCGCATCCCGTCGGCGTCGGTGGCGCGCAACGTGCCCGTGATGGCGCTGTCTTCGGCCCCGGTGCCGCCGCGGGCGCCGCTGAAGACCGTGGGATCGGGCGCATCGGCGCCGGCGACGGTGACGACCACGCGCACGGTGTCGGTGCCGCCCCTGGCCGTCGCTCAGCACGTAGCTGAAGCCGCCCTTGCCGGTGAAGCCCGGGGACGGCGTGAAGACGACGTTGCCGCCGACCAGCGCGACGGTGCCGCCACCTGGCGCCGCCGACGCCGGTGATCGACAGCACGCCGCCGTCGGAATCGGTGTCGTTGGCCAGCAGCGTGCCGACCGGGATGCGGACGGCGGTGTTCTCGCGCGTGTTCGCCGCGTCGTCGGTGCCCACGGGCGCGTCGGGCATCGGCTGCACGCCGATCTGCACGCTGGCGCCGACGCTGCGCGTTTCGTCGCTGGTGATCACCGTCAGGGTGGCGGTCGTCGTGTCGTCCGGCAGCGGACGGTAGGCCATCCCCTCCAGCGCGCGGTTGATGGCGGCGGGCGAGCCGCGCAGCGTCACCGAGTCGGTGCCGTTGCCGGTGATGCTCACGCCGCGCAGGTCCGTGAGCGTGAGCGTGCCGGTCGAGACGTTCAGGGTCGTGGTCAGCACGGCGCTGTCGGCATCGGACACCGAGATCGCGTTGCCGGCAGTGCCGCTGAAGACCAGCACGCCGTCCTCCAGCGCAGTCTGCGCGCCGGGCGTCACCTGCAGCGGCGGGGCCGTCCCCGCGGGCACTTCCGGACCCGGGGCCGGGGCGGCGGGCCCCACGCTTCCCACCGCGGGCACCAGCATCGGCGGCGCCACGCCGCCCGGCAGGCCTTCGTATTCCACGCCTTGCAGGGGGTTCCGTCGGCACTGTGGTACGCGAACTTGGTGCCGGCGAGCGGCTCCGCGATGCGGTCGAGGCGAACGAAGCCGTTGCCGAGGTCGACGCCGACGCGGTCGTTCAGTTCGGCGCTGTTGCCGTCGTCGTCCAGCGGGCGGTCGGTCCGGGGCTGGCCTTCGGTTTCGATGCGGGTGGGGTCGGTGGCTTCGGCCACGCGGCCGAGCAGCGTGCCGCGGCCATCCTCGTCGGACTGGCCGAAGACGTTGTCGAACAGCACGCCGTTGAGCGTGACCGATTCGCTGGACCGCAGCAGGAAGCGGCCGCCATGGGCGAACGCGAGTTCGACATGGGCATCTGCGAGGGCAGTGAGGATTTCGCCTTCGTACACGGCGTCGCCGTGCTTCAGCTGGCGCTGCTTGCCGTCCGGTGAACGGGCGAGCACCACCCCCTCGATCAGGACAACGGTACCTACGACGCGGGGTTCCATGGGTGTTCGGCCCGTAACTTAAGAGTGTTCGGCGACAAGGCTGACGCACGTGTCAGCTTTGCCAAGGATGAGCAGCAGGGGCAAAGTATGGAGGCCCTCCGCTTCAACGTTCGGTGAAAGCAGCCTGCTTGGCGCGCAGCACCGGCTTGAGCAGGTAGGAAAGCACGCTTTTCTGCCCGGTCAGGATGTTCACTTCCGCCACCATCCCGGGGATGATCGGCAGGCCCCGCCCAGCTGCGACTTGTCGGTGCGAACGCGCACCGTGTAGAAGGTGTTGCCGCGGTCGTCCGTGACCGAGTCGGCGCCGATCATCTCCACCTTGCCCTCGAGCCCGCCGTAGATGGCGAAGTCGTAGGCGGTGAACTTCACGATCGCCTTGTCGCCGGGGCGCAGGAAGGCGATGTCCTTGGCCAGCACGCGCGCGTCCAGCAGCAGGCTCTCTTCCGACGGCACGATCTCCACGACGTCCTTGCCGGGCTGCACCACGCCGCCGACGGTGTTGACGTACAGGCGCTTGATCGTGCCCTTCACCGGCGACTTCAGCACCGACTTGTCGACCTTGTCGGCCAGCCCCACGCCACCCGCCGAACTCATGTTCAGCTTGGCCATGGTTTCCGACAGCTCCTTGCGCTGCTCGCTGCGGAATTCCAGCGTCATCTCCTGGATCTTGCGGCTGGTCTCGCCGATGGCCGACTGCGCTTTCGAGATCTGGGCGGCGGCCATGTCGCGCTCGCCGGCGTAGCGGCCGGCGTCGCGTTCCGTGCGCAGCACGTCCACTTCGGAAACGGCGCCGCTGGAGAGCAGCGGCTTGGTGTAGCCCAGCTCCTTGGCCGTCAGCTGGTAGGACTGCGCGGCCTGGTCGCGGCGGGCCTGCGCTTCGACCAGCTCGTGGCGGCGCTGCGCCAGCTGCTGTTCGGCCACGGAAATCTGCGCGTTGAGCGTGCTGGTGCTGGCCCGGAAGGCGAGGCGCTCGGCTTCCACGGTCTGCGGGGTCTGCGCCGCGGCCTCGGCCGGCGGGACGAAAGCCGTGCCCTCGGCCAGCGCGCGAAGGCGGGCGGTGCGGGTCAGCAGCGCCGTGGTTTGCGCCTTGTTCTCCTGCACCGAGGCGTCGAAGCGGGTCGGGTCGACGTTGACCAGCACCTGCCCGGGCTCCACCACCGGCCTTCCTTGACCAGGATCTCGGAAACGATGCCGCCGTCCGGGCTCTGCAGCACCTGCAGCTGCTTGGACGGGATCACGCGGCCCTCGCCGCGGGTGATCTCGTCGACCTGCGTGAAGCCGGCCCACAGCAGGCCCACCACCAGCGTGCCCCAGAAGACGCGCAGCAGCATGCGGGCGCGCAGCGGCTCCTGCTGCAGCGCGGCGCGGCCCGCGTCGCCGACGAAGCTGTTGTCGACCGGTTGCGGCTCGTCGCTGCGCCGCCACGTGCGCAGCGCATCGCGGAGGCTGCGCAGGATCATGCGGCCTTCCCCACCCGCCCGGCCTTGAGCTCGTTGAGCACCGGTCGCGCGGGCCGTCGGCCACCACCGGCCGTCGTCCAGCACCAGCACGCGGGTGGCCAGGTCGAGCAGGCTGCTGCGGTGGGTCACCACCATCAGGGTCTTGTCACGGGCGAACACGCGCAGGCGCTCCTTGAACTGGTTCTCGGACGCATGGTCCATCGCGCCGGTCGGCTCGTCCAGCAGCAGGATGGCCGGGTCGAGCAGCGCGGCGCGGGCGATGGCGATGCCTTGGCGCTGGCCGCCGGACAGGGTTTCGCCGCGCTCGCCGATCTGCATGTCGAAGCCGTCGGGGTGCGCGTTGACGAAGGGCAGCAGGCCGGCCACTTCGGCGGCCGCCAGCACGGAAGCATCGTCGGCATGCGGCGCGGCGATCGTGATGTTGTCGCGCAGCGTACCGTAGAACAGCAGCGGGTCCCCGCCGACGTAACCGATGTTGCGGCGCAGGTCGGCCGGGTCGATCTGGCGCAGGTCGATGCCGTCGACCGAGACGGTGCCTTCCTTGGGCTGGTACAGGCCCAGCACCAGCGCTGCAGCGTGGTCTTGCCGGAGCCGACGCGGCCGAGCACCACCACCTTCTCGCCGGCGCGGATGCGGAACGACACGCCGCGCAGGCTGTTGTTCTCGCGGTTCGGGTAGGCAAAGTCGACGTTCTTGAAGGCGATGTCGCCGTTGAGGCGGGCGCGGTGCAGGAAGCGGCTTTCCTCGGTGCGCTCGCGCTCGGCCTTCATGCTGGCTTCCAGCGAGGCAAGCGCCATCTTGGCGCCGTGGTACTGCATCAGCAGCGCCACGACCTGGCTCAGCGGGCCCGGGGCGCGGCCGCTGAGCATGGTGGCGGCGATCAGGCCGCCCATGGTCAGCATGCCGTTATGGATCAGGTACACGCCGCCCACCACCATGACCACGCTGACCATCTGCTGCAGCGTCATCACGCCGTTGGTCACCGAAGCCGACAGCAGGCGCATCTGGGCGTTGGTGCGGGCCAGAAGACCGAGGTCTCTTCCAGCTTGGTCTGCATCACGCGCTCGGCGCCGTGGGCCTTGATGGTTTCCGTGCCGGTCAGCGATTCGACGATGGTGCCGTTGCGCTGGTTGGTGGCGCGGAACGAGGTCTCGGCCAGCCGGTGCATGCGGGCCGGACGAAGTAGCTGTAGGCCACCACGGCGGCCATGCCGGCCAGCGGCGCGAAAGCGAGCGGCCAGAGATCCAGCCCACCACGCACAGGAACACGATGGCGAAGGGCAGGTCGATCACCGTCGTGACCGTCGCCGAGGCGATGAAGTCGCGGATGGTCTCGAACGAGCGCAGCGTGGCGGCGTGGGCGCCCACCGACGGCGGACGCTCGGACAGGCGCATGCCGAGCATGCGTTCCATGATCAGCGCGGAAAGCTTGACGTCGATGCGGCTGGAGGCCGGTCGACGAAATGGCCGCGCATCAGGCGCAGCACGTAGTCGATGCCCAGCACCAGGCCGAGGCCGACCGTCAGCATCCACAGCGTCTCGACGGCGAAGTTCGGCACCACGCGGTCGTAGACGTTCATGGTGAACATCGGCATGGCCAGCGCGAACAGGTTGATCAGCAGCGCCGCCATCAGCACGTCGCGGTACAGCGGCATCTGCTCGGCCACGGCGCCCCAGAACCAGTGGCGCTCGCGCTGCTTGACCAGCTCGGGCGTGCGCTGGTCGAACTGGAACTTCGGCCGGGCCGAGATGGCGTAGCCGGCGTAGCGCGCTTCCAGCTCCGCCAGCGGCATGCGCACTTCGCCTTCGCCCGCTTCGGGCAGCAGCAGGATGGCTTCTTCGGCGGCGGTGTCCCAGCCGAGCAGCACGCAGGCTTCGTCGTCGTGCAGCACGAGGACGATGGGGAACAGGGCGCGGTCCAGCCGGCGCAGTTCCTTCTTGAGGACGCGGGCGGCGAGGCCGGCGCGGGCGGCCGCGCGCGGGAAGAGGCTGGGCGTCAGGCCCTTGGCGTGCAGCGGCAGGCCGGCGGCCAGCGCGGCCCGGCTGACCGGGCGGCCGTGCAGCCGGGCCACCTCGGCCAGCAATCCAGCAGCGGATCGACGCGGAGTTCCCGGTCCGGCATCCCGACCTGCGGCCGCAGGGCGCCCGCGACTGTGGCCAGCCGGAGGGAGGAGTGCATCGAATCAACGTTGGCCATGGGATTACCAAAGAGTTAGGTTTGCCGCTGCGCCAGAGGGGCGCTTGTGCCAGACCCTCTGTAAGAAAGTGTAATGGCGGCAGTCACAAACAGGGTTCCGGCTGTTCACCACAAGCCACCGCTCGTCCGGGACGCACGGTTTTGTGGCATTCAACCTATGGGAGCGGTTTGTAGGGCGTTTCCTACCTCCAGCGCCCAACGCCGTCAGGAAAGTCAGAAGATTCGATGTTCGACGTGAAGAATTTCGCTTGTTCTGCTTAAGCATTCCGCTTAGTACGTGCCTGCCGAGCTAGCGGATTCAAGCCGGCCGTCGAGGCCTCCACCGCATAATCCCGCGCATGCCGGCCTATGCATTCGAAGCCCTCGACGCCGACGGCGCCACCCAGAAGGGCGTGATCGAAGCCGACACGGCGGCCAAGGCGGCCCGCGGCGCGCTGCGGCTGCTGCGCGCCCCGGTGCCGCTGGAGGTGCGGGCGGTGTCGTCGGGCGAATCGGCCGGCGCGGAAACCGCCCGGGCCCTGTTCACGCGGCCGGTGTTCAGCAGCACCGGCCTGGCCATCTGGACCCGGCAACTCGCTGGCTTGGTCGGCTCGGGCCTGACGCTGGAGCGAGCGCTCACCGCCTTGGCCGACGAGGCGGACAATGAAAAGCAGCATCACCTGCTCGCCGCCCTGCGCGCAGAAGTGAACGCCGGCTCACCCTTCGCCAAGGCCCTGGCGCGCGGTTTCCGCGCGAGTTCTCCGACATCTATATCGCGGTGGTCGGGGCCGGCGAGCAGAGCGGCCACCTCGGCCGGGTGCTCGAGCGGCTGGCCGACGACCGGAGGAGCGGCAGGCGCTCAACGCCCGCCTGCTCGCCGCCACGCTGTACCCGGCCATCGTGACGGTGGCAGCCATCGCGATCGTGCTGTTGCTGATGACGTACGTGCCACAGGTCGCCAGCGTGTTCGCCGGCACCAAGCGCGCCCTGCCGCTGCTGACGGTGCTGATGCTGGCGGTGAGCAGTTTCGTGCGCAGCTGGGGCCTGGTGGTGCTGGTGCTGCTGGCGGCCGCGTTCGCGGGCTTGCGGATCGCACTGCGCAACAACGACTTCCGTGAGCGCTTCGATGCCGGCTGGCTCAAGCTGCCGCTGCTGGGCAAGCTGGCGCGCGGCTACAACGCGTCCCGCTTCGCCGGCACGCTGGCGATGCTCGCGGGCGCCGGCGTGCCGATCCTGAAGGCGCTGCAGGCGGCCGCCGAGACGCTCGGCAACCGGGCCATGCGCGCCGACGCCATGGACGCGCTGGTGCTGGTGCGCGAAGGCGCGCCGCTCGCCTCGGCGCTGGCGCAGAAGAAGCGCTTCCCGGGCCTGCTGGCGATGTTCGCGCGCATGGGCGAGCAGACCGGCCAGCTGCCGGCGATGCTGCAACGTGCAGCCACCCAGCTTTCCGCCGAGGTGCAGCGCCGGGCGCTGCAGCTGGCGACGCTGCTGGAGCCGCTGCTGATCGTCGGGATGGGCCTGGTCGTCATGCTGATCGTCCTCGCCGTCCTGCTCCCGATCATCCAGCTCAACCAGTGGGTACGATAGCCCTTCATGTCCATTTCCCTCGATGACAAGCTGGTGGTCGCGATCTCTTCGCGGGCGCTGTTCGACTTCGAGGAAGAGAACCGCGTGTTCGAGGCCGGCGATGCCGCCGGCTACATGCAGCTGCAGTTGCAGCGGCTGGACCAGCCGGCCAAGCCCGGCATCGCGTTCTCGCTGATCCAGAAGCTGCTGGCCTTCAACGACACGACGTCGCAGCGGGTCGAGGTCGTGGTGCTGTCGCGCAACGACCCCGTGTCGGGCATGCGGGTGTTCCGTTCGGCACAGGCCGCCGGCATCCACCTGCAGCGCGGCGTGTTCACGCAGGGCCGGTCGCCTTTCGGCTACCTGCGCCCGTTGAAGGCCACCCTGTTCCTGTCGACGAATGCGGACGACGTGCGTGGCGCCTTGGCCGCCGGCTTCCCGGCCGCGCGCGTGCTGACCGAATCCGTGCGCGCCGGCACCAACTACCCGGCCGAAGTGCGGATCGCCTTCGACGGTGACGCCGTCCTCTTCTCGGACGAGGCCGAGCAGGTGTTCCGGCGCGCGCGGCCTCGAAGCCTTCCGGAGCACGAGCTCACCAAGGCCGCGCAGCCCTTGCCCGGCGGGCCCTTCAAGCCGCTGCTGACCGCGCTGCACCGGCTGCAGCAGGCCGGCAATCCGCAGATGCGCATCCGCACCGCGCTGGTCACGGCCCGCAGCGCGCCGGCGCACGAGCGCGCGATTCGAACACTGATGGACTGGAAGATCGACGTCGACGAAGCCATGTTCCTCGGCGGCCTGCCCAAGGGCGAGTTCCTGCGCGAGTTCGAGCCCGACTTCTTCTTCGACGACCAGACGCGGCACGTCGACCACGCCGCATTGCACGTGCCATCCGGGCACGTCGCGGCGGGCATCGCCAACGCCTTGCTGTCGCCCTAATTGGTCCGCGCCGTGCGCGCTTCGCGCCGCGCGATCCACAGCGTCGACGCGCAAATCACCGCGCCGCCGATCAGCGTCGACTGGCTCGGGATGTCCGCGAACAGCAGCCATCCCAGCAGCGCCGCCCACACCAGGTCGAGGAACTTCACCGACTGCGTGGCCGAGATGTCGGCGACCGAGAACGAGCGGCTCAGGCAGTAGTGGCCGGCGCTGCCCAGCACGCCGCACAGCAACAGCAGCAGCCACTGCACCGCCGACGGCATCTGCCACTGCGTGAGCGCCGGGGGCAGGCTGAACAAGGCGACGGTGATCGACTGCCAGGCGACGATCACCTCCGGCCGCTCGTAGCGGGTCAGGGCCTTGGTGATCAGGAACGACGCCGCGAAGATCGGCGACGAGGCCAGCATGACGAGGCTGTAGCCGCCGCCCGACGCGCTGAGCTTCGGGCCGACCACGATCAGCACGCCGGCGAAGCCGAGGCCCGACGCCACCCAGCGCTCCCAGCGCATCGGCTCGCGCAGGAACAGCGCGGCGCCCATCATGATGAAGAGCGGCGTGGTGAAGCCGATCGCCGTGGTGTCGGCCAGCGTGATGTGCGGGATCGCGATGAACCACAGGCACAGCCCGGCGGTGTGCACCGCACCGCGGGTGAACTGGCCGCCGATGTTGCGCGGCCGGTAGCTGGCGAAGCCGGCGCCCCACGCCAGCGGGAGCATCACCAGCACGCCCATCAGGTAGCGCAGCGCCTGCGTGAGGAAAGGGCCGATGTGGATCGCCAGCCCCCGCATGATCGAGTTGAGCACCACGAACAGCACGCCCGCCAGCACGGCCCAGAGCAGGCCGCGCACGTTCGGGTCGAGCCGCGAGGTGCGCCGGTGCGCCACCAGCGCATGGCGGACCAGCAGGTTGCGCCGTGGCACCGCCAACGCGCGACGGCTCAGGACTGCGTGGCGACGACGATGCGCCCGCGCACCCGTCCCGCCATCAGCTGGTGCGCCGCGTCGACGGCCTGCGCCAGCGGGACCTCGGTGGTGATCGTCTCCAGCAGCGCCGGATCGAGATCGCGTGCCAGCCGCGCCCGGGCCTGCTCGCGCAGCGCCAGCGGCGCCATCACGCTGTCGACGCCGAGCAGCGCGATGCCGCGCAGGATGAACGGCGCCACCGTCGCCGGGAAGTCCGGCCCTGCGCCAGCCCGCAGGCGGCGATCGCGCCGCCGTAGCGGGTTTGCGCACAGGCGTTCACCAGCGTGTGGCTGCCGACCGCGTCGACCACGCCGGCCCAGCGTTCCTTCTGCAGCGGCTTGCCCGGCGCGGAGAGCTCCGCGCGGTCGATGACCGACGTGGCGCCCGGAGGCGCAGGTAGTCGGCCTCGGCCGCCTTGCCGGTGGCCGCGACCACCGGTGCCCCAGCTTCGCCAGCAGCGCGATGGCGACCGAACCGACGCCGCCGGTGGCGCCGGTCACCAGCACCTCGCCGTCGCCGGGCTTGAGGCCGTGGCGCTCCAGCGCCAGCACGCACAGCATCGCCGTGTAGCCCGCCGTGCCGATCGCCATCGCCTGCTTCGCCGAGAACGCCGGCGGCCGGCGGATCAGCCATTCGCCCTTCAGCCGCGCCTTGCCGGCCAGGCAGCCCTTGTGCGTCTCGCCGACGCCGAAGCCGTTGAGCACCACCACGTCGCCGACACGCCAGGCGGGCGAGGCGCTCTCGGTCACCGTGCCGGTGCCGTCGATGCCCGCGACCATCGGCCAGCTGCGCACCACGGGCGAGCGGTTGGTGATGGCCAGCGCATCCTTGTAGTTGAGCGTGGAGTAGTCGACGGCCGTGGTGACGTCGCCATCCGGCAGGAAGCTGTCGTCGACCGCGCGAACGGCGGCGCTGAAGTCGGGGCTCTTGTCGAGGACCGGGGCGTTGAACATCATGTCTCCTGTTGCTTCATGCGAGCTGCTGCCGGCGCAGCACCTTCACCAGCTGGCTGCTGGTGTTGCGCAGCCGCTGGGCCAGCAACTGCGTGAGCTTGACCAGCAGCTTGGCGCCCACTTCGGGGTGCGCCTTGATCAGGCGGGCGACGGCGCCGCGATCGAGCACGGCCGCCTCGACCTCGCTCAGCGCCCAGCAGCTGGCGTAGCGCGGCTCGCCGTCGAACATCGACATCTCGCCCAGCACCGCGCCCGGGCGCAGCACCGCCAGCCGCGTGTTGTCGCCGCGCACTTCGCGGTCGGCCTCGGGCCCGATGCGCTTGCCGACGTCGACCGTGCCGCGCAGCAGCAGCATCATCCAGTCGGTGGCGTCGCCCTCCGCGATCATCATCTCGCCCGGCCGTGCCTTCACGTGCAGCATCAGGCTGCCCAGCAGGTCGGCCTCGGCGGGCGAGAAGTCATGCAGCAAGGGACTGTCCTGCAGCAGTCCCGGCCATTGGGACAGGCGCTCGCAGTGGCCCAGCACCGCCAGCCGGCAGCGGCCATCTGGGCTTCGAGGGGCGGCAGGGCCATGGCGGGTTCAGCGCTGCTGCGCCAGCCAGGCGGCGATCTCTTGCGCCACCGCGTCGCTGGCCGCGGTGAGTCCGCGCACGCCGCCGGCCGCATCGGGCGTCGGCGCCGGCCGCTGCACGGAGAAGACGCGCTGCGCCACGAGGCGCTCGCCGGCCGCTTCGGTTTCGACCAGCGTGCAGCGCACCCGCAGGACGCCGCGGCTTTCGGCCTGCGAATCGAACACGTGGCTGAATTCTTCCAGTTCCACCCGCAGCACCGGCGGCATGTTGCCGCCGCGCCGCGCCAGCGAAGACGCACCGCGCGAGTCGAGCACCGGCCGGTCACGTCCGAGGTGCTCGCGCAGCCGCTGCCGCAGCAACTCGCCGGGCGGCGCGCTCCAGCGGGCAAAGGCATACGGCCGCAGCTGGTAAGCGTCCGCATAAGCGAGGCGGTACAGCAGCGCGGGGGGTTTCGAGCGAGGCGCTGACCTCGATGCTGGCCAGCACCAGCGGCGGACCGGCAGCGGGCGCCGCGGGCGCGGCGGCGGCGGGCGGACCGAAGTCGTACGTGACCTCGCGCACCGGCTTGTCGGGCAGGCTGCTGCAGCCCGCGACGAGCACGGCCAGCAGGCAGGCGGCGAAGGAAAGGCGCTTCATCGGGCGGCTCCCGGTGCCTGGAAGCCCGGCTCGCCCGGGCCGGGACGCGGCGCGCCCTCGCCGTAAAGCAGGGCCTGCGGGTTCTCCGTCAGTTCGTCGACCGCGCGGCCGAGCGAACGCACGGTGCGGGTCGCTTCGTCGAGCGTGCGGTTCACGCGCGGCAGCGTCGCGCGGCTGAAGATGTCGGCCGCGTGCGAGAACGTGTCCGAACCTTCGGAGAGCCGGTTCAGAGGACCATCCGGTGCGTTGAGCGTGGCTGCGCTCTTGCGGAACTCCGCGGCCGCGCGGCCGACTTCGTCGACGTTGCGCTGCACGCCGCGCATCGTCACAGTGGCCTCCGCCAGCGCCGGGTCGAGCCGCGTCGCGACCGTGTTGTCCGGGCGCTGCACCAGCTGCGCCGTGGTCTGCGCCGTCTTGCTCACGCTCTCCAGCGCCGAGGCCACGCGCGCCTGGTTGTCATCGGCGAGCAGCTTGTTGACGCGCACGGTCACCTGTTCCACCTGCTCCAGGATCGCCTCGCCCCGCTCCTCCAGCTTGGCCAGATGCCCGGCCGCAGCGGGATGCGCGGAGGCACTTCGTCGTTCGGCACCAGCCTCTGGGTCGACTTGCCTTCGTCGGCGAGTTGCACGAAGGCCGGCCGGTCACGCCCCGGAAGCTGAGCGTGGCGAAGGTGTCGCGGGTGATCGGCGCTTCGCGGTCGACCTCCAGCTTCAGCAGCACGCTGCCGGGCGACTTGGGGTCGAAGCCGACCGACGACACCTTGCCGACGTCGACGCCGCGAAAGCGCACCGGCGCCTGCTCCTGCAGGCCGGTGACCGTCTCGCGGGTGGAGATCTCGTAGGTGTCGCGGATGCCGGTGTCGCGCGTGAGCCAGGCGGTGAGGCCCAGCACCAGTGCCGTGAGCAACGCCACGAAGATGCCGGCCGCGAGGGCGTGTGCCTTGTTCTCCATGTCTGTTTTTATCCTGTTTCTAGATGGCGAAGGGGTACTCGCGCAGCAATTCCATGGCGCGCTGGCCGCGTTCCCCGGGGAAGAAGTCGTGCACGAACGGATGCTGGAAGGCGATCACCTCGCGGGGCGAGCCGGTGACGATGATGCGCTGCTCGGCGACCACGGCGATGCGGGTGGACAACTCGAACAGCGTATCGAGGTCATGCGTGACCATGATCACCGTCAGCGCCAGGTCGCGGTGCAGCGAGCGCAGCAGGTTCACGAAGCCGTCCGAACTGTCCGGATCGAGCCCCGCCGTGGGCTCGTCGAGCAGCAGCAACGGCGGGTCCATGATGAGCGCGCGGGCCAGCGCAGCCCGCTTGATCATGCCGCCGGACAACTCGGACGGCCGTTTGTCGGCGTCGCTCGCCTTCAGGCCGACCATCTGCAGCTTGACCATGGCCGCCTCTTCCACCAGCTTGGGCGGCAGCGTCTTCAGTTCGCGCAGCGGAAACGCCACGTTCTCCAGCACGCTGAAGGCGGAGAACAGCGCGCCGTGCTGGAACAGCATGCCGACGCGGCTCGAGGCGCCGCGGCGCGACAGCGACTCGCGCGGCTTGCCCATGATCCGCACCTCGCCGGCCGCGGGCGTTTCCGTGCCGAGGATCTGCCGCAGCAGCACCGTCTTGCCCGAGCCCGATCCGCCGACGATCGACATCACCTCGCCGCGCTCCACCGTCAGGTCGAGGTCCTTGTGGATCACCACGCGCCGGTCCGGCATGGCGAACGCGGACGTGAGCTTGCGGATCTCCACCATCGGGATGCCGTCCGGCGGCTGGAGCGTTTCGACTTCTTCCACTCAGATCCCGACGTTGCTGTACAGGATGGCGAACAGGGCGTCCACCAGGATCACGACCGTGATGGCGGTGACCACCGACGACGTGGTGCCCTGCCCCGGCTTTGCGTGTTGGGCTGCACCCGCAGCCCGAAGTGGCAGCCGATCAGCGCGATCAGGATGCCGAACACCACCGACTTGACGGAGCCGAGCAGCAGGTTGTGCACGTGCACCGCCTGCGGCAGCGCGTTGATGAAGAAGGTGGGGCTGATGCCCAGCGACAGGTCGGCGGCGACCATGCCGCCGATCAGGCCCGCCACCGTGGTCCAGCAGCTGATCAGGGGCATCGCGATCGCCAGCGCCATGGCGCGCGGCATCACCAGCCGGAAGCTGTGCGAGATGCCCATCACGCGCATGGCATCGAGTTCGTCGGTCACGCGCATCACGCCGATCTCGGCGGTGATGGCGGATCCCGAGCGGCCGGCGATCAGGATCGCCGCCAGCATCGGCCCCAGCTCGCGCACCAGCGCCACGCCGAGGATGTCGACGATGAAGGCGTCGGCGCCGAGCTGGCGCAGCTGCTGCGCCGTCAGGTAGGCCAGCACCACGCCGATCAGCGATCCCACCAGCGCCGTGATCGGCAGCGAGGTGGCGCCGATGCGGTACAGGTGGCCGGAGAAGTCGCGCCGGGGGCCTTCGTGCGGCGCCTTCAGCAGCTGGCCGAGGTTGATCGTGAGCGTGCCCAGCAGCCGCACGAAGCCCTTGAAATGACCGAGCGCGCGCAGCAGCGACGCCCCGAACCCCGTACACAGCGTCCACCAGCTGACGGGGGCGCCGGCTTGCGGTCGGTGGTGAACTGCGCCACCCGCTCCAGCACGGCGCGCTGCGCCGGCAGCAGTTCGAGCTGGGCCGGCCAGCGGCGCCCCCAGTGGTCCCACAGCAGCTGGGCGCCCACGTGGTCGAGCCGGTCGGCGGGGCGCAGGTCCCAGCCCTGCTCGCCGCCCGCTTGCGGCAGGCCGCGCCGCAGGTCGTGCAGCAGCCGCGGCCGCGCGAACTGCGCGGCTGTCCATTCGCCCAGCAGGCGGACGGCGGCGGGGCCAGTCGGCGCTGGCGCCTGTTCGAAGCGGGGCGTGGCGTCGGTCATGGAGGTGCGGAACCTTCCATCCTAACGGCAGAGCCGCCCGCGCGGGTATAACGCTCCAGAAAGGAGACCATGATGAAGACGGTGCGCATCGGCGGCGCTTCCGGGTTCTGGGGCGACAGCAGCGCCGGCGCGCCGCAGCTCGTCCGGCACGGCGCCGTCGATTTCCTGGTGTTCGACTACCCGGCCGAACTCACCATGTCGATCCCGCTGCCGCCCGCGGCAAGAACCCGCAGCTCGGCTACGCCACCGACTTCGTGCAGGTGACCATGCAGTCCATCCTGCGCGACGTGGCGGCCCGCGGCATCCGCGTGATCAGCAACGCCGGCGGGGTCAACCCGCAGGCCTGCGCCGACGCCCTCGCCGCGCTGGCCGCCGAGCAAGGCGTGCCGCTGAAGATCGCCGTCGTGACCGGCGACGACGTCATGCCGTTGCTGCCGACCCTCGGGCAGGAACTGCCGCCCCGCCTGCTCACCGCCAACGCCTATCTCGGCGCCCTGCCGATCCGCGCCGCGCTGGATGCGGGGGCCCGGTGGTCATCACCGGCCGCTGCGTCGACAGCGCCGTCACGCTGGGCGCGCTGATGCACGCCTTCGACTGGAGCGACAGCGACTTCGACCGGCTGGCCATGGGCAGCCCGGCCGGCCACATCATCGAATGCGGGTGCCAGGCCACCGGAGGCCTGCACACCGACTGGGAGTCCGTGCCCGATTGGCCGGCCATCGGCTACCCGGTGATCGAATGCGAAGCCGACGGCAGCTTCGTCGTCAGCAAGCCGCCCGGCACCGGCGGGCTGGTGAACACGGCCGTCGTCGCCGAACAGATCCTGTACGAGATCGGCGATCCGCGCCGCTACCTGCTGCCCGACGTCACCTGCCACTTCGCCGCCGTGCAGCTGGAACAGGTCGGCGCGCACCGGGTGCGCGTCACGGGGGCCAGGGGCTGCCGCCCGGGCCGCAGTACAAGGTCTCGGCGACGTCCATGGACGGCTTCCGCTGCAACGCGCAGCTCACCATCGTGGGCATCGACGCCGCGCGCAAGGCGCAGCGGACGGGCGAAGCGATCCTGGCGCGCACCCGCGCGCTGTTCGAGGAGCATGGCTGGCCCGACTACGCCCGCACGCGCATCGAGGTGCTCGGATCGGAGCTGGCCAACTTCGGTCCGCACGCGCAGGCCGCCGGCGTGCGCGAGGTCGTGCTGCACCCGGCGGTGGTGCATGCGCGCAAGGAGGCGCTGGAGCTGTTCGCCCGCGAGATCGCGCCGGCCGGCACGAGCTGGGCGCCGGGCACGACGGGCGCCGGAGGGCGGCCGACCCCCTCGCCAGTGATCCGCCAGTTCGCCTTCCCGGTCGACAAGGAGCGGCTGCAGCCGAAGGTCACCATCGGCGCGGAATCGTTCGATGTGGAGATTCCTTGCGGCCAGCCGCCGGTGCCGCCGCCGCTGGCCCGCCCGGAGCCCGCACCCCTGCCAGCGCCCTCCGGCCTGATCGAAGTGCCGCTGGTCCAGCTCGCCCGGGCCCGCAGCGGCGACAAGGGCAACCAGTCCAACATCGGCGTGATCGCCCGCCGCCCCGAGTGGCTGCCCCGGCTGCGCGAGCAGCTCACGCCCGCCAAGGTCAAGGCCTGGCTGGCCCACCTGGTGGACGGCGAGGTCACGCGCTACGACCTGCCCGGCCTGCACGCGATGAACTTCACCTGCACCGAGGCGCTGGACGGCGGTGGCATGGCGTCGCTGCGCAACGACCCGCTGGGCAAGGGCATGGCGCAGATCCTGTTGTGCATGCCGGTGGCCGTTCCCCGCGACTGGATCGCGGACCGGCCGCAGCGTTAGACTGGCCGCCTCTGCAAGGAAGCCGCTCCATGAACGCCCCCGACAAGTCCCGTCCCACGCCCGCCCTTTCCTCCATCGAACACTGGATCAACGGCCGCGTGGTCCCCGGCCAGAGCGGCCGCCGCGCCGACGTGTTCAACCCCGCGCTCGGCAAGGTCAGCGGCCGGTGGCGATGGCCAGCACCGCCGAAGTGGCGCAGGCCGTCGCGTCGGCGCAGGCCGCTTTCCCGGCCTGGGCCGACACGCCGCCGATCCGCCGTGCCCGCGTGATGTTCAAGTTCCTCGAACTGCTGAACAAGTACAAGGACGACCTCGCCCGCACCATCACCGCCGAACACGGCAAGGTGTTCACCGATGCGCAGGGCGAAGTCACGCGCGGCATCGACATCGTCGAATTCGCCTGCGGCATCCCGCAGCTGCTCAAGGGCGACTACACCGACCAGTGTCCACCGGCATCGACAACTGGACGATGCGCCAGCCGCTGGGCGTGGTCGCGGGCATCACGCCCTTCAACTTCCCGGTGATGGTGCCGATGTGGATGTACCCGGTGGCCATCGCCGCCGGCAACTGCTTCGTCCTCAAGCCCAGCCCTCTCGACCCGAGCGCTTCCATCCGCATGGCCGAACTGCTCAAGGAAGCCGGCCTGCCCGACGGCGTGTTCAACGTGGTGCAGGGCGACAAGGAAGCCGTCGACGCGCTGCTCGAGCACCCGGACGTCAAGGCGATCTCCTTCGTCGGCTCCACCACCATCGCGCAGAAGATCTACGAAACCGGCGCGAAGCACGGCAAGCGCGTGCAGGCCCCGGGCGGCGCGAAGAACCACATGGTGGTCATGCCCGACGCCGACATGGACCAGGCGGTCGACGCGCTGATCGGATCGGCCTTCGGTTCCGCCGGCGAGCGCTGCATGGCGATCTCGCTCGGCGTCCTCGGCGGCGACGCCGCCGACAAGGTCGTGCCGATGCTGGAGAAGCGCACGCAGGAACTGAAGATCATGAACGGCGAGGAGCTCGAGGCCGAGATGGGCCCGATCATCAGTTCCGCCGCGCACCAGCGCATCGCCGGCTACATCGGCCGGGGGCGAAACCGAAGGCGCGAAGCTGGTGGTCGACGGCCGCAAGTTCCGGGGCGCCAAGGCCGGCGCCGGCTGCGACAACGGCTTCTGGATCGGCGGCACGCTGTTCGACAACGTCACGCCCGACATGAAGATCTACAAGGAAGAGATCTTCGGCCCGGTGCTGGGCTGCGTCCGCGTGAAAGACCTGGCGGAAGCCACCGAGCTGATCAACTCGCACGAGTACGGCAACGGCGTTTCGCTGTTCACCCGCGACGGCAACACCGCGCGCGAGTTCTCGCGCCGGGTGCAGGTCGGCATGGTCGGCGTCAACGTGCCGATCCCGGTTCCGATGGCCTGGCATGGCTTCGGCGGCTGGAAGAAGAGCCTGTTCGGCGACATGCACGCCTACGGCGAGGAAGGCGTGCGCTTCTACACCAAGCAGAAGTCGATCATGCAGCGCTGGCCGGAATCGATCGGCAAGGGCGCCGAGTTCGTGATGCCCACGGCAAAGTAAAGAAAAAGACCGGACGCAGAGGGCGCAAAGGGTACGCAGAGGACGCAAAAGAAAACCTTATAAAGTTTTCCCTGTCCCTTCTGCGTCCTCTGCGTCTTTTTCGCGTCCTCTGCGTCCGGCTGTCCGATCTCGCGGGCGGTCGACAACCGGAGGAGACATGAGCGACACGACGTTCGACTACGTCATCATCGGCGCCGGCACGTCCGGCTGCCTGCTGGCCAACCGGCTGTCGAAGGACCCTTCGAAGCGCGTGCTGCTGATCGAAGCCGGCCGCAAGGACGACTACCACTGGATCCACATCCCGGTCGGCTACCTGTACTGCATCGGCAACGAGCGCACCGACTGGCTGTACTACACCGAGGCGGACGCGGGCCTCAACGGCCGCAAGCTGCGCTACCCGCGCGGCAAGACGCTCGGCGGCTGCTCCAGCATCAACGGCATGATCTACATGCGCGGGCAGGCGCGCGACTACGACGGCTGGGCGCAGCGCATGGGCGACGCCAACTGGAACTGGGACAACTGCCTGCCCTACTTCAAGAAGCACGAGGACTACTACAAGGGCGCCGATGCGATGCACGGCGAAGGCGGCGAATGGCGGGTGGAGCGCCAGCGCCTGCGCTGGGACGTGCTCGACGCCTTCGCGCAGGCCGCGCAGCAGGCGGGCATCCCGCACAGCGAGGACTTCAACCGCGGCACCAATGAAGGCGTCGGCTACTTCCGGGTGAACCAGAAGAACGGCTGGCGCTGGAACACGGCCAAGGCCTTCCTGCGGCCGACCTGCTACGGCCGTCCCAACTTCGAACTCTGGACCGCCGCGCAAGTGGCCAAGCTCGTGATCGAGACGCAGCCGGACGGCACGCGCCGCTGCACCGGCGCAGACGTGTGGACCGGCAACGAGATGGTGCGCGTGCACGCCACCGGCGAGGTGCTGCTGGCCGCCGGCAGCATCGGCAGCCCGCACATCCTGCAGCTCTCGGGCATCGGCCCGGCCGACCTGCTGCGGCAGCACGGCATCCCCGTGGAGCACGATCTGCCGGGCGTGGGCGAAAACCTGCAGGACCACCTGCAGATCCGCGCCGTCTACAAGGTGGACGGCGTCGCCACGCTGAACACGCTGGCCAACAGCTGGTGGGGCAAGCTGAAGATCGGCATGGAGTACGCGCTCAAGCGCAGCGGACCGATGAGCATGGCGCCGTCGCAGCTCGGCGCCTTCACGCGCAGTTCGCCCGAGCAGCCGTATCCCAACATCGAATACCACGTTCAGCCGCTGAGCCTGGACGCCTTCGGCGAGCCGCTGCACGGCTTCAACGCGTTCACGGCGAGCGTCTGCAACTTGAACCCGACCAGCCGCGGCTGGGTGCGCTTGCGCAGCAACAAGTTCGGCGAGGCGCCGGCGATCGCGCCCAATTACCTGAGCACCGAAGAAGACCGCAAGGTGGCGGCCGACTCGCTGCGCGTCACGCGCCGCATCGCCGCGCAGCCGGCGCTGGCCGGCTTCAAGCCCGAGGAATGGCGGCCGGGGCCGCAGTACCAGTCCGACGAAGACCCGCCCGGCTGGCCGGCGACATCGCCACCACCATCTTCCACCCGGTCGGCACGACCAAGATGGGGGCGGACGACGACCGGATGGCGGTGCTCGACGCCCGCATGCGGGTGCGCGGCATCGCCGGATTGCGGGTGGTGGACGCGGGGGCGATGCCCACCATCACCAGCGGCAACACCAACTCGCCCACCCTGATGATGGCCGAGAAGGCGGCGGAGTGGGTCCTGCGGGACGCCAGCTGAAGAGGACTTTAGTGGTCGGTCCGGACTGCGCGGCAGGCGGGAAAGTCCCGATGCACCGCCCGGGTGCGAGCCGTTACAGTTGCTGCACTCGCATTGCGCCTCCGGGGGCTCAATAGATCGAGGGCCGAGGAGACAAACCCCCGCAGAATTCGAAACAGATTCCGGTAGCGGCCCAAGCCGCACCCCTCCCAAAGCGCCGTGACCCGGCGCTTTTTTCTTGGGCGGCCCGCCTCCGCTACCGCAAGCCGCCGATGTAGGAAGCTTCCCGGCGCGCCCGCTCGCGCAGGCGCTCCAGCGCCGTCTGGCCCGCGGGCGCCGGGGCGGCCGAGGCGAGCGGCGCCGCGCCGACCGACGCCAGCGAAGTGCCGAGCAGGGCCGCCTCCAGCTTGCCTGCCCACTCGGCCAGTCGTCGTGGTGGTCTTCGCGGGCCTTGACCCGGGCGAAGCGCACCACCTCGCGCGCGTAGTCCTGGTTGGTGACCATCCACTCGGTGTCGGTGACGCGCCCGGTCTTGCGGCGCAGCAGCACGTGCAGGTGGGCGGCGATGGCGAGCTTCTGGCTGTCGAGCATGGAACCTCCGTGCGAATGGTCAGGCGCCGAGCCGCTCCCGGTGCTGCCCGATGTCGAGGCCGGCCAGTTCCGTCTGCTCGTCGACCCGCAGGCCCACCAGCAGCTTCGTCACCAGCAGCAGGATGGCGGAACCCACCAGCGCGTAGCCGGCCACCGCCGCGACGCCGAGCGCCTGCACCAACAGGCTGCCCTCGGTGCCGGAAACCATCTTGCTGGCCAGCGGCCCGGTGAGCAGCGAGCCGACGATGCCGCCCACGGCGTGCACGCCGAACACGTCCAGCGAATCGTCCGCGCCCAGCATCCGCTTGAGGCCCGTCGCGCCCCAGTAGCAGGCGATGCCGGCGACGGCGCCGATCAGCAAGGCCGAGGCCGGCGTCACGAAGCCCGAGGCGGGCGTGATCGCCACCAGGCCGGCAACCAGGCCCGAGCACAGCCCCAGCAGCGAAGGCCGGCCGCGCATCAGCCATTCGCCGATCATCCGGCCATCGCGCCCGCCGCCGCCGCCACGTGCGTGACCAGCAGCGCCAGCCCGGCACGGCCGTCGGCCGCGACCGCCGAGCCCGCGTTGAAGCCGAACCAGCCGACCCACAGCATGCCGGCACCCACCATGGTCAGGCCCAGGTTGAAGGGCTCGAACGCCTCGCGCCCATAGCCGCGGCGGCGCGGGCCGAGGAAGTAGGCGCAGACCAGGCCGGTGACGCCCGCGTTGATGTGCACGACCGAGCCGCCCGCGAAGTCGAGCGCGCCGAGCTTGGCCAGCCAGCCGCCCGGCTCCCACACCCAGTGGGCGATCGGCGCGTACACCAGCAGCGACCACAGCGAAATGAACACGAGCAGCGCCGAGAACTTCATGCGCTCGACGATGGCGCCGACCACCAGCGCCGCCGTGATGATCGCGAACGTGAGCTGGAACATCGCGAACACCGACTCGGGAATGTGCGGCGCGATGTGGCTCACCACCACCTGCTTCGCGTCCTTAAGGTATTCCATGCCGGAGAACCCCATGCGCGAGGCGTCGCCCAGCCACTCGTTGCCCGGAGTGAAGGCGATCGAGTAGCCGGCCGCGAACCACAGGAGGCTGACCAGCGCCGCGATGGCGACCACGCTGGCCATCGTGTTGATGACGCTCTTGCGCCGGACCATGCCCGCGTAGAACAGGGCCACGCCGGGCAGCGTCATCAGCAGCACCAGCGCGATGGACGTCATCATCCGGCGGTGTCGGCGCCGCTGATGGCGTCGACCGAAACCAGCCCCGGGCGCGTGAGTGGTGCGGGCGCGGGCGCCGCCCGGGCCCAAGCACCTGCCGTGGTGCATGCAGCGAGCATTGCGGCCAGCGATGCGAACTTGCGCATTATGTTGTTCCTTGTAATGCCGACGACGGGGAGCACACCGCAAAGCCCGTGCCAGCCCCGATGCCACAATCGGTGCAATGGAGTTGCTGCTCGTTTCGCTGGCCTCGGTGCTGGCCGGTTTCGTCGATGCGATCGTGGGCGGCGGCGGCCTGATCCTGGTGCCGGCGCTGTTCGCCGTCTTCCCCACCACGCACCCGGCCACGCTGTTCGGCATCAACAAGAGCGCCTCGGTGTGGGGCACCGGCATCGCCGCGCTGCAGTACAGCCGCCGGGTGGAGATGAACTGGGGCACGCTGCTGCCCGCGGCCGCGGCCGGCTTCACGGGCGCCTTCCTGGGCGCGTGGACGGTCACCGTCATCTCCCCGGAGTTCCTGCGCAAGCTGCTGCCCTTCGTGCTGATGGCGGTGCTGCTGTACACGCTGGCCCGCAAGGAACTGGGGCGCGACCACACGCCGCGGCTGAGCGGCCGCACCCAGACCTATGCGGCCTGCGCGATCGGCGCCGTGCTGGGCTTCTACGACGGCTTCTTCGGCCCGGGCACCGGCAGCTTCTTCGTCTTCCTGTTCGTGCGCGCGCTGGGCTACGACTTCCTGAACGCGTCGGCCGCGGCCAAGCTGCTGAACACCGCCACCAACCTGGCCGCGCTGATCCTGTTCGCCATCAAGGGCCACGTGTGGTGGCACTACGCGCTGGCGCTGGCCGTGTGCAACGTGGCGGGCAGCCTGCTGGGCACGCACTGGCGCTCAAGCACGGCGCCGGCTTCGTGCGGATCGTGTTCATCTTCGTGGTCGGCGCGCTGATCCTGAAGACCGGCTACGACGCCTTCCTGCGCTGACCGCGCACGGCCGCCGCGCCGGATAATGGGCCATGGACGATATCGTGCGCCAGGCCATGGCCAAGTGGCCCAACGTGCCGCACTGCTACGGCTGGCTGGGGCTGGACGAGCGCGGCAACTGGTACATGCGCGACGACCGCGTGCAGGCCGGCGGGCCCTTCCCGCAAAGCAAGGGCTCGCTGCTGCGCCACGAAAAGCTGGTGGACTTCATCCACCGCAACTACGACCGCGACGACCGCGGCCAGTGGTTCTTCCAGAACGGTCCGCAGCGGGTGTACGTGGAACTGCAGGCCACGCCACGATCTGGCGGCTGGGGCCCGGCAACGCGGTCACCAGCCACACCGGCCGCGCCGCGCAGGTGCAGGACTGCCTGGTCGACGAGACGGGGCGCCTGTACCGGACACCGACATCGGGCTCGGCCGGTGCACACGCTCGACATCGAGCAGGCCGCCGACGCCATCGAGCAAGGCACGTGGCAGCCGCGGGAGGTGGCGGCGCGCGACCTGCCCGGGCGCTTCGGCTACGTGGCGAGCCCCGCCGCCGCCCAATGAAAAAGCCGGCTCGCGCCGGCTTTCTCGTGCGGGGAAGGCGCCTTACTTGGCGGCGTTCACCATGTATTGCACCGTCGCCGTGATCTCGGCGTCGGAGGCGCTGGAACCGCCGCGCGGCGGCATGGCGCCCTTGCCCTTGATGGCGGACTGCACCAGCACCGGCACGCCCCGGGCGATGCGCGGGGCCCAAGCGGCCTTGTCGCCGAACTTCGGAGCGTTGGCGACGCCAGCGGCGTGGCACATCATGCAAGCCGACTTGTAGAGCGCCTCGCCGTTGCCGGCCGCGGCCACCGGGCGGCGGCGGGGGCGGCAGCCGGAGCGGCCGCGGCGGGGGCGGCAGCAGCCGGCGCTGCGGCGGGGGCCGGAGCGGCGGGCGCGGCAGCAGCAGCCGGGGCCGCGGCGGTGGTCGCGCCGGCCGCGGGGGCGGCGCCGGCAGCGGCCGGGGCAGGCTGCGCCGGCTCGGTGAACTTCGCGCCGCCGGCGTTGGCCATGAAGGCCACCGCGCGGGCGATCTCGATGTCGTCGAAGTCGCCGCCGCCTTGCGGGGGCATGGCGCCCTTGCCCTTCAGCGCGGACTGCACCAGCGCTTCGAAGCCGGCCGGATGCGGTTGGCCCGGCGCCGGCATCGCCGAACTTCGGCGCGTTGGCCGCGCCGGTGGCGTGGCAGGCGGAACACTGGGCCTTGTAGACCTCTTCGCCGCCCTTGAGCGTGCGGTTGGCGTCGCGGATCTCGACCGTGCCGACCTTGCGGATGCGCTGGGCGACACCGCGGTCGAGGTCTTGCGCCGTCAGGCCGCCCGGGGCGTACTTCTCGATGTCGGTGCTGCCGGCGGGCTTGTTGTCGGAAGCCACGTACATCACCAGCGCGATGATGATGAAGACGGGGACCGGGAAGGAGAACAGTACCGCGATCAGCAGCTGCTTCGGGGTCTTGATGGGGCCGGTGTGGGCTTCTTCCAGCGTGCTGTCGCTCATGGCGTCCTCGGTGTGTGCGCGTTGTCCGCTCTGAATGGCGCGGTTTCAAAAATCAACCGGCGATTATAGCCAGCGAGGCCGAGGCGGCCCGGGCGCGGGTGGGACAGGGCGGCGGCTGGGCGCCGGCGCGCAGGAGCTCAGCGGTCGAGCGACTTGCGGCGGGCGGAGGCGCTCATGTGCTCGATCACGCTGTCGACACCCTCGCCGGAGCGGCGGCCGGCCATGGTGACGTCCTCCTGCGCGCGCTCGGCCTTTTCGTCTTCGGCCTTCTTGAGCAGGTCGGTGACCACCTCGAGCTCCTTGACAACATCCTGCAACTGGCCTTCGACCTGCAGGTTCTGCACCAGCGCGGCCTTGACGCTCTCCTTGGTGACGATGGCGCCTACCACGGTGTCCGCCAGCACCTCGTTGGCGTCGTGCAGGTCGGCCTGCGCCTGGCGCACGTCCTCCTGCACGGCAACGGTCTTGTCGTGCGCCAGCGTCACCGGCTTGGAAGGGCGGATGGGCATCATGCGGCGGATGGTACCCCGGTGCGGCGGGGCGTCTATTTCAGGGCTGCAAAGATGGCCTGAGCGCGGTCGAACGTGCTCCGCAGCAGGGCTGCTTGGGCGCAGACGGTACAATGCCGGCTGCTGCGGCTGTAGCTCAGTGGATAGAGTATTGGCCTCCGAAGCCAAGGGTCGTGGGTTCGATCCCCGCCAGCCGCACCAGATTTTCGGGAGCCCGGTCGAGCGTATCCCGACGGTGACGTGCCTGCAAAGATCGACTTCTCCGTCGGCAAGCGCGGACAGCTTCACCAGCCCGGCGGGGATCTGCATTTGCCCGCTTACTTCGAGCGCCAAGTGCACGGATCAGCTCGCCGGCTGGCCAGCGCCAAGGGAGTGGAACTCTCCACCCTTATCAACGAGCTGCTGAAGAAGGATATCGAGCTCATCAAAATCGGACGCTGGCGCCGGCCACACGGCAGCGGCGAATAAGTGGAATCCGACCTCGATTGACGCTCCCTGCTGAAGAAGCTATATCTGCAAGCCGCCGAAGCTGTCAAAGGCAGCCTTGATCTCTTCCTCCGTGCACTGCACCAAGCGCGCAAGCGAAGGGATGTGAACCACGGTTGCCTTCAGTGACTCGGGCTTGTTGGTGCAGATCTCCATGTACTTTCCAAGATGACCGGGCCAATCAATAGCCGCAACATCCCCCGCGCGCTTGTACGGCTCCGGGATCACAGCATGCTCTTGGCGAGGGAATCTCAGAGTTGCAACCTCGACGTCGAAGAATCGACAGCCATCCAAGGTCGCATCGGTGAAATCACAGCCCTCGACGGCACCGAAGTCCTCGTCAGACTCCGTGTCATCCGTACGGCCGAAGTCGATGCCGCTGAACACGCCGTGGAAACGGCAGGTAATGAAACGGGCTCTGAAGAATCGGAACTCCCTCTGGCGCTTAACAGCGATGACATCGCTATCTATCACCGTGCTGCGCAGAATGATCGGCGACCTTTTTGACTGCGCCAGCTTTAGCGTGCCGGAAGAGAACGTGCAGTCAATCAATCCGCGGCACTCGTTCTCGGACAGGACCAGCGTTTCTCCAACGAGGTCCTGTCCGCGAATCTCGCTTGTCTCACTAAGTTGATAGGTCATGTTCATCACCTGTAGGTCACGTAGCGCAGCAGCTGGTCAGGGTATTTTCTCGTATGCGAGTAGATCGCATTCAAAGAGGGCGTGAGCTGCGTGATCTCGTACTTGAGGCCCGTGCCACCAAGCCGACTGACCACGTCGGGGCCCACAGTGCTGTAGCGGTAAGCCGACCCACCGGCGATACGGGGCAATGCTTCAGCAAATTCCGAGTGGACATAGGAGCCCTTGTACGCGCTCAGGAACTTGTTCTTCAGCCAGCCTTCTGGGGTCAAGCTCAGCCTTAGCGTTTGTTCGTCGCTTAGGTGACTTGCTGCATTGAAGCGATTCGCAATGGGCTGGACGCGCTCCGCAAACGTGTTCCCCATTGTGTCCATCGCGCGCAGCTCGGAGATGAGCGAGTACTGAGACTTGGGCACGGAGTAGTAGGTGTCGTCGCCGTATCGCACGATCGCCGCGCCGCTGCGGCTGATGCGCTGCAGCTCGAACCCCTCGGGCAACATCTGCGTCACTTCGGCACGCAGGTTGCGCAATGTCAGTCCAATAGCACCTGCTTGGTAGCGCATGCTGGGCACTGACACCGCCTCGAAGCTGTAGTCGCTAAGACGCTGCGACCAGCGCAATCCCGTCTCACCAGCTTTGCCAATCAGGGAAGCCGTCTCACCCAGAGCCAAGCCGGGCAGCTTGGCAAGCGGTGTGCCGATCAAGCCACCAGCCACCAAGTTGAATGTGTTCCGCGCGATCTCAAGGCCCGAGTTTTCATCCCAGTATCGCGTCGCCGCAGCCTTAGACGTACCAACTGGATCATTGCCGAAGAAGTCACCGACGCCAGTGTTGATCTGGCTTCGGAACTGCGAATCGAACGCGTACCCGCCTACCCCGGCAAGTCCCTTGACCGCACCGGGAATCCATGTGGCCGGATTGCGCACAATGGCGACGGCAAAGCGCAGGGCATTGGACGTGCTCGTGTCTTCGCCCATGCGGTCGAGGTTTTCCGGAATGCTGTCCATCGCCTGCAGGATGCGGCCGTAGACGTACTGTCCAGACTCGGCTCGGGCAACGCTCCACGCGAAACCGGCGCCATTGCAGGCAACGGCCGCCCAACCACATATGGCCTGTGGTCCTCGACTGGCGTGCTGAAGGCGGCTTCATCGTCATACGTGCCCCGGTAGGCGCTCAGCTTGGGCGTGCCGCCAGCAAAGAGATTCAAAGAAGACCGGCTAAGAGGATCGGCCACGTTGAACCTCGGACCCCACCCATCGGCCCGGGCCTGCGTCAGCCTAAACCCGTGGCCGGCGCTCTCAGGATCAGAGGCCCTACCTGCGCCGATGACTCGCGTCGGGCTGTCGGTCATTGAATCCGCGAGACTGCTCCCCAGTGCATTCCCAAACGCATCCACCGCAACCTGCTGCACGCTCACCCGCCCACCGCCCAACACCGCGGTCGTCAGTCCGCCTGCAAACCCGGCGGCCGCTCGGCTCGCAAGGTCGGCCCCGAGCTCGAAGCCCATTGACTTGAATGCACTTCCCACCCCGCTCCCGACAGCATCTCCGACGCCTGCCCCAACGGCGCTCGCCGCCACTGCGCGCCAGTTGAAGCTTTTCTGAAGTCCCGTAACAACGCCGATGCCTTGTGCCGCAGCGTTCACGGCGGCACCTCGGACCACGGGCTCGGCAAGAATGCTTCCCGGAGTAGCTGCTGATGCCACACCCGAGCTCACCCCGCCCGAAATAGCACTGAGCGCTACACCTTTCCAGTTGAACTTGTCGATGGTTCCGGTGGCTAGCCCGACCACCGGCTTGCAATAGCGCCCACGCCAGCAGCTATCGCACCGCCAACGAAGCCGATGCTTCCAGACGCCAGAGCGCTCATTCCCGCAGCCATCGTTGCGCTGAAGGTAGCCGTTCCCGTGGCCAGCAAGTCATGGCGGGCGCCAGTACTCCGGCAGTAAAGATGGTGGCTGCCACCGCCACCACCACCATCAACAACTGCCCCACCCCACCACACCCGCCCCCACTCGAGGGCGTCGGCATGTTCGGCGTCGTGTCCCCAACGATCGCGCTGGGGTCGTAAGGCTTGAACGTCGTGCTGTTGTTGCTGATCGTGCCGACGCGGTTGGGGATGTTGATGGTCTGGCCGGCCCGCAGGTCGCTGCTGGAGGAGAGGCCGTTCGCTTCGGCGATCCGGTACCAGAGGCTGCTGTCGCCGTAGGCGGACTGTGCGATGCCCCGGAGCGAGTCGCCACTCTGAACCTGGTACGCGCCGGGCGACGCCGACGGGTAGCTGGCGCTGACGGGGGCGTAGCCGAAGTTGAAGTCGGCGAAGTTGGCGAAGTTCGGTGTGTTGTTGCGGCCGCTGGACGGCTCCAGCCGATCGACGCCGACGCCGTAGGACCCCAGCACCTCGCCGTTGGCGATCAGTTGGCGCCGCATGTTGCCTTCCTGCTTGGCGGCGAGGACGCGGCCTTCGGCGTCGTTGACGAAGACGCGGTTGTTGTCGTTCTGCGTGGCGTCCTTGACGCCGACGAGGAAGCCGTTGGCGTCGTACTCGTGGGTCACCGGCCCGGGTCCTTTTCCGTCGACTTGGCGCTGGTGGTCAGGGTCTGGTAGCCCTCGAACTTGGCCAGCGCGGTCTTGTATTCCGTGGCGCCTCCGCCTTCGTAGCTGCGGACGACATAGCTGCGCACGTTGCCGGCGTCGTCGTAGCCGTTCGCGCGGTAGTTATCGAAATCGTCCGCATGCTCCGACGGATCCCAGCTGATGTCCGTCTTGAGCTTCTTGCCGTCGCTCGTCTTGATCGTCTGGTGCATCAGCCTGCCGTTGTCGTCATAGCGGTTGATGCGCACGTCCTGGCTGTGCGCGGCGGCAGGATCGGCCCCTTCGTTCAACGCAGCCGCGTAGCCGGGGAGCACCGCGAAGGGGCCCGACCGTATGACGCGATCAGCGCCGTCGTAGCGGCGTACGTCGATCTGGACACCGTCGCGCGTGACGCCGGTCATCCGGTTGAGGTTGTCGTACTGGTAGGTCTCCGTGCTCTTGGCGAAGGAAGTCTTGAACGTGGTGCTCTTGCTGCTGTAGATGACCGTTCCGTAGTCGTCATAGCCCTCGATGACGTTCTCCGTCGTGGCCACCCGATTGCGAAACGCGACGTCCTTGGTGCGGTTGCCGTTCTTGTCGTAGGCGATCTGGTGGCCCCGGGTCGGGGCCGATCGTCCCTTTCTCGTCGATGGCGTCGACGGCGGTCTGGCGGTTCATCGCGTCGTACGTGAAATAGCGGACCGAGCTGTCCGTCACCTCCTTGGTGACGCCTTGGTAGTTGACGCGGGTGCTGATGCGGGTGCGGTTGCCCACCCCGTCGTAGTCCATGGAGATGTGCACGCGCGCATCGGCCACGTCGCGTAGCCGGCCCTGCGCGTCGTACGAAAGGAAGTTGTCCCGGTAGGTCGTGCGGTTCTGGACCAGCTTTTCGCGCACCTTGCGGCCCGCGAGGTCGTAGCCGTAGGTGGTGACCTTGTTGCGGTCCGTGTCCTCGATGCGGATGACCCGCCCGCTGCGTCGTAGCTGTACTGGATTTCCGGGCGCGGTCGGTGCTCTTGCGCAGGACCAGCTGGCCGGCGTTGTCGTACGTGTACTTGAAATCGCCGCCGCCGAGATCCTTGTGCGACTGCACGGCGCCGAAGTAGTCGTACTTCCAGGTCCGGTAACCGCCCTCGGCGTCCACCTCGGCGAGCTTGCGCCCCAAGGCATCGAAGGCCGAACGGGTCGCTTGCCCCGGGGGCTGCTTCGTCTGCACGAGGTTGCCGCGCAGGTCGTAGGAATACTTGAGCGTCTCGCCGTTGCCGTTGGTGTGGCTGGTCTTCTGGCCCAGTTCGTCGTAGGTCCAGGTTTCGATGACCGAGCGGCGTTCGTCTTCCACCTTGTCGTTGCCCTTGACACGGTAGACGCGGGCGCTGCCCTTGTTCACGCTGGTCATGCGACCCATGTCGTCGTAGGCGTACGTCACGAGGTTGTCCTCGGCGTCCTTGGTCGACGTCTTGTTGCCGAAGGCGTTGTAGCGATGGCTCACCACGCCCTCGTCGGCGTGCAGCTCCTGTACCAAATTGCCGCCGAGGTCCCACACCTGCCGGTTGATGTGGCCGTTGGCGTCCTTCACCGCCACCTGCCGCCCCATTTCGTCGTAGAAGTAGCGGGTGGTCGCCTCTGCCAGTCACCCGTGACGTCGGGGTCGACCTGGGTCACCAGCTGGTTGCTGGCGTTGTACGCATAGGTGGTCTTCCACCGGGTGGAGCGAGGATCGGTGATCGCCACCACGTTGCCCCAGCGATCGACCTTCTGCAGCACGAGGGGCCGGAGCCAGCGCGACTCGCCGTTGATCGCCTGCTCCTGCGTGATCTTGCCGCCCTCGGACGTGCTGATCGCCACCTTGCCAGGCTTGCTCGAGATGGCGCCCACGGGCTTCTTGCCTACGGTGAAGGTGCCCACCGCATGCGACACGGCAACCGCGTGGTCGGTGCGCGACCAGAGCAATTCGAACTCGTAGTCCCCATTTTCCAGCACGCCCGTGTCCACCACCTGCAGGCCTGACTTGGTGCCGATGTCGAGGCTGCGCCAGATGCCGGTTTCGCCCGCCAGGCGGTAGCGGAAGTCCTGCCCGTACCCGGCCGCCGGGGCCTTCCAGCTGAACATGCCGGTGCCCGACTTGCCGTAGGCCATGCTGGCGCTGATCGTGTTCAGCGGCGGACTCGTCAAGGCGATTTCACCGGTACTGGTGACGTGCCAGTCCTCCCCGGGCGTCTTCACTTGCACGCGGTACTCGTAGCTGCCGGGCCCCAGCGGGTCGGCATCGAAGCGGCGGCCGGCGCCGAAGTCGAGAGTTCCCACGGTGAACCAGCCGGCGTCGCCCTTGGTGCCTGCCTTGCGCAGTTCGAGCGCGATGGAAGCGTCGGGGTTGGGTGGTGCCGCGAGGTCGATGACGTTGCCGCCATAGCCGGGCGCCGGTCGACGACCGCCCGCCAGACGCCGTTGACGTCCTTCTTGTAGACGAGGACCCGGGTGATCTCGCTGATCCCGCCGGAGTACCACTCCTGGCGTCCTCCTTCCACGTCAGCTTGGTACCAGTGGCGCCGGCAGTGGACGTGATCGCCTCGCTGGTGAACTTGCGTGGCACGCCGCCCTGCGTGACGGAGTACGTGACCATGGAGCCACCCTCGCCCGGCTCGATGGCGAACGTGGTTTCGGCCGAGAGATACTCGATGGTGACCTTCACGTCACCGCTACCGAGCGCGGCGAGGTTGTTCCACTGCAGTTCGATGCGGTTCTCGCCGACCCATTGGAGAATCTGCTGGTCGTCGAAGAGCCATGCGGCGCCGGTGAAAGCGACGTCGACGTCCTGGCGGTCGACCGTGACCCCACCCTGCTGCTCCCGCCGGGCGGCGGACTCCCGCGCCGTGACCCGCCCGAGGGCGTCATGGACGATGTCGGTGCGGCGGCTGTACCGCAGGCGGTCCGCTTCGCCCGCGTCGTTCAGGAGGGACAGGTCCTCGTTGGCCCGCCCGGCCCCGGAACTGCGGATTTCCGAAGTGACGTTGCCCTGCAGGTCGAACAGGTTCACGCGCCAGATGCCGTCTCCGGAGTTCGTGCGCCAGAGGCGGCCGGCCGTCGTAGTCGAACCGCTCCTGCGCGCCCGAGCCCAGCCCCTTGCTGGTCATCTCGCCGAAGCTGTTGTACGTCATGGTCATCTTGACCAGGCCGGCATCCGCCTGCCCCACGGCCTTGACGTTGCCGTCGCTGTAGATCCAGCGCGAAGAGGGCGTGACCGTTTGCAGGAGCCGCCCCAGCTTGTCGTACGCGTTCACCGGAAGACGGTTCGGGTCGTGCCGTCGCCCACGACCGCCTGCCACTGCTTGGCCAGTTGCCGTGGCGGTCGTAGGAAAGGTACTGGCTGTGACCGGCTGCATCCGTGGTAACGACGTTGCGGCCGAGGGTGTCGTACGAGGCAAAGGTCTTGCGGTCGTCGCGGTGCGTGTCGGTCTCGTAGCCGGCGAGGGATGCACTCTGGGCGCCCGCCGCGTACTCCGTGGTGACGACGACCTTGCCATGGGCGTCGCGCCGGAACGTGGTCAGCGGCTTGATCACATCGCCGGCAGCGTTGTCGCGCTTGGGAGCCGCCACGGCCTGGATGCGACCGAGGGCGTCGTAGTAGGTGTACGTCACGCCGCCCGCCGCGTCCTTCACGGCGGTCTGGTTGCCGACGGCGTCGTACGCATAGGAGGTGGTGAGATCGCCGGTCCCGGATTTGCCGTCGGTGGTGGCGCCGAACTCCACCGCGACGCGCGTCTCCTCGGTCTTGCGGTTCAGGCGGTCATAGACGTATTCGGTCCTGCGGTCGTCCGCCGATGCCTCCGGCTTGCTGCCGTAATCACTGCGGCTCCAGCCTTTCGCCACCGCGTTGGCGTATTCGGTGGAACTGAGCAGGTTGCCGACGGTGTCGAACGTGTTTCGCGTGAGGTAGCCGAGCGCATCGACCGTCGCCACCCGGCGTCCGGCGCGGTCGTAGTAGTGCGTGGTGGTCGCGGTGGCGTCGCCGATGCCCCCGGCGTGACCACCTGCACGAGGTCGCCGAAAGTGTTGTAGACCTGCCTGACCGTCTTGCCGACGGTGTCGGCACGACCGCCGCCCTCCAGTTCGTGCTGGTAGACATACACCGTGGGCTCCACCGTTTCGACCATCCGGCCGGCCCGGTCGTAGGTGCTGAGGAGGATGCGGTCGCGGCTGTTGTTTTCCGCTTTCACCGCCGCTGCGAGCTCGGTGGCACTGGCGGCGTCCGAAGCGGCGTCGACCGAAGCCGGGATCTCGATCGCACCCGCGTATCGCGCGAGGCGGATCACCTGTCCGAAGGCGTCGTGCTTGTAGCCGGTCACGTAGCCCATGGCGTCGACGTCGTAGACCAGCCGACCCTGCGCGTCATAGGCTTTCTGGCTGACGCCGCCGCCCACGTCGACGCCCGCCACTGCGTTGCCGAACGTGTCGTAGAACGTGCGCGTCTCGAGTTGCGCCTGGTCTTCCGTGCGCTTGTGCACGCCCGACTCGTCGAGCAGGTTGTCCTCCGTGGGGTCGTAGACGCCCACCTTCGGGAACACCACGCGGACCTGGCGGCCTGCCGCGTCGTACTCGTACCGTGTGGTGCGTTCCTCCACGCGGCCGGCGGCTTCGGTGCGCTGCGTCAGGTTGCCGAGCGCGTCGTACGCGAGGCGCGTCACGATGCCCTCGCGGTCGGTCGACTTCAGTTCGAGGACCTTCTTTTCACTGTCGTAGGCCACAGTGGAGAGGTAGACCCGGGGCTGGTCTCCGTGAGCAGGCGACCAGCGCCGTCGTACGTGTACGTCCACCGGCGCCCTCCGCGTTGACGAAGGCCAGCCTGCGGCCGACGCCGTCGAGCGTGAACGACTCCTTGGTGCCGAGCGCATCGGTGGTGCCCGTCAGTCGGCCGGCGGCGTCGTACCCGAAGGACTGCTTCCGGTCGCCAGTCGACTTCTCGATCGCACCCGCGATGGCGCTTGCCGATCTGGCGCTGGAGCCGATGGCCAGCGCATGCTGCGTGCGCGCCAGCACGTTGCCGGTGCCGTCGTACTGGGTGGCGGTGACCGCGCCCAGCGGGTCGACTTCGTAGATGCGGCGGCCCGCGTCGTCGTAGGCATACCTGACCGTGCGGTCCACGGCGCTGTCGGGTGTCACCGGGGCCTTCAAGGCCGCGACGCTCGCGGCGGCGGTGGCCTTCGCAACGCTCGCAAGGTCCGCATAGGCCGTGAACGCAACGACATGGCCGTCCCCGTCGTACTGGGTCTCGGTCATGGCGCCGGCAGGATCGACCACCAGCACCGGCGGTCGGCAGCGTCGTAGGCCCTTGTGGTGATCCGGTCGTCGTCCCCGGCGACGACGGAAGACGCACTGGAGCTGCTGCCCACCTTGTCGGCGTAGGCGGTGGTTCGCACCAGGTTGCCGCCGGGATCGTACGAGCGCCTGGTCACCGCCCCGGTGCCGTCGACGCTGTAGACGAGGCGGTTCGCGGCGTCGTACGTGAAGCGCTGCCCCGGGCCCCCGCGACGCCTTCGAGCTTCGCGGCGTCGACGATCTTCTGGACCGCAGCAGCCATGGCGGCGACGGTCGGCTCCGTCCTGGAGAGATCGGGCGGGCGTATGCGGTGCGCTCGCGGACGTTGCCGTTGGCGTCGTACGTCAGCTCCACGACGGCTCCCGTGCCGTCCAGGGTATAGACCGCGCGGTCGAGCGCGTCGTAGGCCGTGACCGGAGGCTGTCGTGGGCTGCGTCGGCCTTCGGCTTGGGCACCGTGCCGCGCGTCCAGTCGTCGAGCGCGATCGGCTCTGCGTAGGCGGTACGCTTCACGACGTTGCCATTGCGGTCGTAGGCGTATGCCACCACGGCGCCGGTTCCGTCCACCGTCGCCAGCACGCGGCCGGCGTCGTCGAGGACGCGGTACTCCACGAGGTCGCTCGCGGAGCGCGTGACACGCGCCTTGACGTCGGCCACGCTGAAGGACGTGCCGAGTTCCTTCGGATCGTCGATCGGGGTCGCATACGACTTGGTCAGGATGACGCGCCCGGCCTCGTCGTAGTTGTTCACCCGCGTGTTGCCGGCGGGGTCGACGGTGTAGGTCAGTCGGCCCGCCGCGTCGTAGGCGTAGCGGGTGACCAGCCCGCGGGCGTCCGTGCTGGTGACGGCATTGCCGTTGGCGTCGTACGTCCAGCTGTGCTTCAGGTCCAGGCCTTCGGGATCGACCCTTTCCTGCGTGCGGCGACCGAGTGCGTCGTATACGTACTCGGTGAGGCTGCCTGTGGGCGAGCGCACCTTCAGGACGCGCCCCGCTTCGTCGTAGCTGTAGGTGGTCTTGAGCTTCAGCCCGTCGGGATCGACGGTCTTCGTAAGGACATGGCCGTCGCGGTCGTAGCTGTACGTCGTGAGGTGCCCGTTCGCGTCGGTGGAGGTGGCCACTTCGCCGTGCACGTTGAACACGCTGAGCGCGGTGCCGGCACCCGCCCGCGAAACGGCGATGGACCGCGCATCCTTGTCGTAGGCATAGCTGGTGATGTTGCCGCGTGCGTCGGTTTCCGTCAGGACACGGTCGAAGGCGTCGTAGGTGGTGCTGCGGCCGCCGCCGAGCGGATCGCGCGCGGCGACCTGCCGGCCCGAACGGTCGTAGCTGTAGGTACGCACATTGCCATTGGCATCCTCCGTCCGCTCGGCCCGGCCGAAGGCGTCGTACACCGTGGACGTCACGAGCAGCAGGCCCGACCCCGCCAGTTCGGTCTGGACACGGAGCCCGCGCCTGTCCAGCGTGTAGGTCTCCCCGGCGCTTGCCGGAGCCGACACGCCGACCCTTTCGCCGAACGCGTTGTACGCGTAGCTGGTGGATTGGCCCATGGCGTCGGTTCGCTTCGCTTCCGCCCCGTCGGCGCCGTAGGAATGCCGCACGCGATTGTCCCCGGCTGTGTCGGCGATTCCATCGATCAGCGACTGCAGCACGGTGCGATCGGTCCCGCCGGCCGGCCGGCAACGGCGATCGTGCTGGCGTAGGCGACCTCGAGCACCAACCGGCCCCGGGCGTCATAGCGCCTTTCGCGAACGCCCCCGCGCGCGTCGACCGTGTGCGTCAGCGCACCGTCCTCGTCGTAGAAGAACAAGGTCTTGCGACCGAGCTGGTCGACGCTGGAGATCCGGCGGCTGGCGGCGTCGTAGGCATGGGTGATGCCGTGCGAAGCCCAGATCGCATCGATGGCCGCCGCGTCGGCAACGCCGGTGAGAAGCGCGGCGCCCTCGCCCGCGAGTTCGCCGGTGAGGCGTCCGAGCACGTCGTAGCGCGCCAGCAGCGATCGGCGGTCCGCGGCGCTCGCGGCGCGGTCGGTGGTCACGAGGTGGCCCGCCGCGTCATACGCGTACGTGGTCTTCAGGCCTTCGGGGCTGGTTTCGCTGAGCAGGCGCCCGAGCGCGTCGTAGGTGCGGTCGGTGGTCCGGTCGGACGCAGTGGTTCGTTCGGGGCGCGCCGCTTCGATCGGCGTCTGCGCCGTGACCGTGGCCGCCACCTTGACCGCGTATTGGACCGTTTGGCGCACGTTGCCGGCAGCGTCGTAGACCATGCGGGTCAGGTGGCTCTCGGCGTCGACCCGGGCAACGGTACGCCCCCTGCCGTCGTAGAACGTGAGGATCCGCGCATCGGCCGCTGATCGCGCGACAGGGGTCATCGCAGCCAGCGGTGCGGCGGCGCGCAGCGCGGCATCCACCGCCCGCGCATGGGTAACCTCTTCGACTGCCGTGCCCGCTGCGTTGTAGCTGGTGAGGGACAGGTACCCCTCGGCGTCCAGCATGCCGATGCGAAGGCCGTCGGCGTCGTGGAAGTAACGCGTGACGCGATCGTCGGAAGAAGGGACGGGGGTGGAGAAGGAAGCGTCGGCATCGGCAGGCGCTGCGATGGACGTGGCATAGGCAGTGGTCGCTACCAGCCGACCTGCCGTGTCGTATGCCATCTTCGTCACGGAGGCCGTGGTTCCAGCGCCGATTGCGAAAGCCTGACCGACAAGCCGGCCCACGTCGTCGTAGGTGCGCCATTCGCGTGCGTCGGCATTGCTGGACTGCGGGCGCAGCAGTTCGAGCGTGGTTTCCCGCAGCGCCCCGTTCGCGTCCACCAGAAGCGAGGTGGTTGCCGCGGCCGCATACGTGCGTTGCCGGGAGAGCAGGCCGGCAGCGTTGTACGCGTATTCGGTCAGCGTCCCGTTGCCGTCGACATCCGCGACCTTGCGGCCGGACGTGTCGTACAGCATCCAGTGCGGACTCCCGCGGGGTCGGCGGTCATGCGCAGGCGGCCGGCAGCGTCGTACGTGTAGCGCGTCGTTCCCAGCTCGCTGGTGCCGGCTGAACTCGTCACCGCCACCAGCCGCCCCGCCCGGTCGTAGGCCGGGTGGAGACCAGCCCGTTCGCCAGCCGGACCTCGGTCTTGGCGCCGGCGTCGTGGTACAGGGTTGCCGTCGTGTTGTTGACGGCGTCGGTGGCGGTGAGCACGCGGCCCGTGCCGTCGTACGTGTACCTCGTGACCGCCCCTCCGGCTGCCACGTGTTGCAGCAGTCGTCCGGCCTGGTCGTGCACGAAGGTTTCGACCTCACCGTTGACGGTGCGCGTGGTGAGCTGACCGCGCGCGTCGTAGGCCATCGTGGTGACCTGCATCTCGGCGGCGACGTGCGCGGCTGCCCATGTCCTGAGCAGCGGCTCCGTGAAGGCGTTGCCGGTAAACACCCCGCGCCGTAGACGACGCTGGTAACGCGGCGTCCGTCTTCGTACACGTGCCCCGTCACGCGGCCTTCGCCACTGACGGTAAAGAGAAGCAGCTTCTCCGATGCGTCGTAGATGTACCGCGTGGTCAGCGGCACGGGACCCTCGACCGTCTCCGTCAGCAGCAGGTTTCTTGCGTTGAACGTGCGCCGCACGACCGAGCCGTCGGCGTGCTGCTCCAACGTGCGGTTGCCACGGACGTCATAGGTGAAGGTGCTGGTTGCGCCCGCCCCGTCGGTAGCCGTCTTGACGTTTCCCTGCGCGTCGTAGGTGAATGCATGGGTGCGCAGGCCGCCCGGCGAGATCGCCTGGCTCAGGCGACCCTCGGCGTCGACTTCGTAGATCGTTGCCTGGCCCAGCGCGTCCTGCACCATCGTGCGGGCGGGTTGCCCGGCGGCCGCAGGCACGTACGTGAACCGGGTCACCGCGCCGAGCGCGTCGGTGATGCTCGACACGAGGAACGCGGACCCGACCTGCACGTACTCGATCGCAAGCTTGCTCCCGTCGTCCTGCACGATGCCGGCCACGCGCTTGCTCGCGCCGTGGTAGCTGTACTCGGTGACGTACACCTTGCCATCTGCCACCGAGTTGTCGGCGGGCGAGAGATCCACCGTCACCTTCGCCAGGCGTTGCTCGCTGTCGTAGGCATAGCGGACGCGCGTTCCGGTGACCGTGCCGCTTGCGCTTTCGGTGCGGACCTCGCGCAGCAGGTTGCCCGTGTAGTCGTAGATGGTCCGCTCGCCGTTGGAAGCGGTCACGCCCAGAAGTACGCCGTCGGCACGGTACTGGTAGCTGAACCCCTTGCCGCTGGCGTCGAACGACTGCAGCAGCCGGCGCGGGGGACTCGCGTCGTAGCTTTCGGTGGCGCCGGTGCTGCCGTCCGTCCAGTGTAGCGGCCGCCCGCGAGTTTGATGGTGTCGTGGGCGCCCTCGCCTTCACGCGACACATAGGCCTCCGTCGGTCCGTCGAACGCGTAGATCGCCACCGCGCCATCCGCCGCCGTGTGCGTGACGGTGCTGCCGAGCGCATTGGGCGTGCCGGCGATCTCCAGCGGCCGGCGCCCCAGGCTCATGGCCCAGTTGTCGCCGTTGTCGTCGTTCGCCAGCCCGCGGCTGTTGTATGTGCGGACACTGGCGATGTCGGCGCCTGCGGCCACGAGGTAGTCGTCCTGGTTCTGCACCACCAGGTTGCCGGTAGCCACGTTGACGAACGTCGACTGCCCGTTGCGGCCGTGCTGTGGCGTCCCTATCAGCCCGTGCTGCCCCAACGTTGCGAGCGAGGTCTGGCCAAGACCGAGGCTGTTGCCGCTGACGATCGCTACCATCGTGTGACTCGCAAGTTCGTTGAAGACCTTGCCAATACATCCCGCCGGCGCGCCCGGTGTTTAGGGACTAAACCGGCCAGCTTTGTGATGGATGTACTGTGGAAGGGGAGGCACCATGAACACCCATCGCGATTTCGATGCGCTGCTGGCGCAGGGCTGGCCGCCAGCGGACAAGGGCGGGGCGACGAGGCCGTGCGCCTGTTCCAGCAGGCATCCGCCGTGGCGCCCGCCTCCGGCGTGCCGCACTTCCTCATCGGCTCCGAATACGCCAGCCGCGGGCAGGTGCACGAGGCGGAACTCGCCTTCAGCAACGCGGTGCTGCTGGCTCCGGGGTTCGTGCTGGCGCGCTACCAGCTCGGGCTGCTGCAATTCACGTCGCAGCGCGCCGCGGCCGCGCTGCTCACGTGGGAGCCGCTGCTCGCGCTGCCGGCCGACCAGCCGCTGCCGCATTTCGTCCGGGGTTTTGCTGCGCTGGCGCAGGACCTGCACCGGGAGGCGCTCGCGCACTATCGCGCCGGCCTGGCCTGCCCCACCGACAATCCGGCGCTCTTCGAGGACATCCAGCGCGTGGTCGATGCCGTACAGCAGCTCGCGGCCGGCGCAGGCGGTGAACCACAGGCCGCGCACGTGCTGCTGTCGGGCTACGCCCGCGGCCTGCACTGAGGGCCCCTCCTTTGACCACCATCGATCCCGGCCAGCGGCTCGCCGCGGCCGTCCACAGTGAGGTAGCGGCCTTGCGCGAACGCACTGCCGCGCGCACGCAGTCCCAAGGCAAGCCTGCCGCGCGCCGGCAGGGCACCGAAGGCCTCGCGAGCGTCGTTGCGCAACGCGTCGCCGGCATCGCGGCCGACGATCCACAGCGCAGGCAGAAAGCCTTTCGCGCCTTTCTCGAAACGGCGCTCCTGCACGAGCTGGGCAGCACCCTGATCCACGACGCGGCCTTTCCCACCTTGGTCGACGCCGTGCAGTCGCGCCTGCAGGCCGACGCGCAGCTCGCCCGCGCCGCCGAAGAGCTGGCCGGCTACCTGCTGGCGCCATCGCCCAAATAGCGGCCGCGACTGCGTACCATGGAGGCATGCCCAGCCTCCCTCACGGCCTGCAAGATTTCCTGCATGCCATGCCCAAGGTCGAACTGCACTGCCACCTCTACGGCACCGTGCGCAAGGAAACCTTCGCCGACCTGAATCGGCGCGCCGGCAGCCCACTCCCCGACGAAGAGATCACCGGTTTCTACACGCGTGGCGAGAAGCCCGTGGGCGTGCTGCGCGTGCTGCGCGCGCTCGATGCGAGCCTGGTCCGCGCGCCGAAAGACCTGTACCGGTTGGCCTTCGAGTACCTGCAAGACGCCGCCTCGCACAACGTGCGCCACAGCGAGTTCTCGTGGAACCCCACCGGCACCGTGCGCGATTCGCGCATTCCCTACGCGGCGGCGCAGGACGCGATCGTGCGCGCCATCCGCGATGCGCAGGCGCAGTTCGGCATCCGGGCCGCCTGATCGGCGCCATCGACCGCGAAGCCTCCCCGGAGGAAGCGGTGGAGATGGTGCGCTGGATGCTGGCGCACCGCTGCCAAGAGGTCGCCGGCATCGGCATCGACTACCGCGAGGTCGACCGGCCGCCCGAACTGTTCGAAGCGGCCTATGCGCTCGCGAGGCAAGGCGGGCTGCGGACGACGGCGCACGCGGGCGAGTTCGGCATGCCCCGGACCAACGTGCGCACCGCCCTCGACCTGCTGAAGGTCGACCGCATCGACCACGGCTACACGGTCGTCGACGCGCCGGAGTTCGCCGCGGAGTGCGCGGCGCGCGGTGTTCCCTTCACCGTGGTGCCGACGAATTCCTATTACCTGCGCACGCTGCCGCCGGACCGCTGGGCGCTCGACCACCCGATCCGCCGCATGCCCGGCCTGGGCTTGCGCATCCATCCGAACACCGACGACCCGACCCTGCACCACGTCACGCCCACCGGCGCCTGGCTGATGATGGTGCGCGACTTCGGCTTCGGCATCGACGACCTGCGCGGGTTCATGCGCAATGGCCTCGATGCCGCCCGGATTGCCGATGGCCAGCGCGCGCAATGGCAGGGCGAATGGGCCGCCGAGTTCGACGCCCTGCGCGCGCGCCACCTCCCCGACTCCCTTTCCACCGAGACCTGACATGTCCCTCACCAAACCCTTGCTGCTGCTCGGCGCCACCCTCCTCCCCGCACTCGCCACGGCACAGGCGGCCCGGCCCGCGGCCAAGGCGATCACGCTGATCGTGCCCTACACCGCCGGCGGCAGCGTCGACTTCAACGCCCGCGTGGTGGCGCAGCGGCTGTCCGAGCGGCTGAACCAGTCCGTGGTGATCGAGAACGTCGCCGGTGCCGGCGGCGCCGTGGGCCTCGGCCGCGCCGCGGCTGCCGCGCCGGATGGCTACACGCTGGTGGCCGGCACCGACAGCGCCATGGCGATCGCCAGGCTGATCAACCCCGCCGCCTACCGCTTCGACCCGCTGCAGGCCCTGACGCCGGTCGGCATGCTCAACACCGCGCCGATGGTGCTCGTCGCCGGGCCGCGCCTGCCTGCCAAGACCTATGCGGAATTCGTGCAGCAGGCCAAGGCCAAGCCGGGGCACCTCACCTATGCCACGTCGGGCATCGGCACCGTGCTGCAACTGGCGATGGAACTGCTGAAGGAACGCAGCGGCATCTTCGTCACGCACGTGCCGTACCGCGGCGGCGCGCAGATCGCCAGCGACGTGATCGGCGGTCAGGTCGACACGGCCATGCTGATCAGCACGACGGCGGTGCCGCAGGTCACGGCGGGCCGCCTGCGTGCTCTGGGCGTGACCAGCGCCACGCGCATGGAGTCGCTGCCGCAGGTGCCCACCTTCGGCGAGATGCCGGGGCTGAAAGGCTATTCGATGGTCAGCTGGACGGGCATCTTCGCGCCCGCCGGCACGCCGCCGGCCGTGGTGACGCGCCTGAACGAGGAACTGAACGCCGTGCTGAAGGAAGCCGAGGTCGCCGGCAAGCTGCGCGCGCAGGGTGCGGTGCCGGGCACGGGCACGCCCGCCGACCTGGGCGCTTCGTTCGCGCCGAGTACGAGCGCAACCAGAAGATCGTGCGCAACGCCAACATCAAGGAGTAGGCGCGCCTGTCACAGCGCGGCGCGCCCGTTCGTCTTGCCTGCATGAACGCCACCACGCCGGCCTCCGCACCCACCGGGGATCCGTTCCATGCCCTGCGGCCGCGGCTGCACGGCATCGCTTACCGCATGCTCGGCACGCGCGCCGACGCCGAGGACGTCCTGCAGGATGCGTGGCTGCGCTGGCTCCAGGCCGACCAGGCTGCGTTGCAGTCGGCCGAAGCCTGGCTGGTGACCGTCGTCACGCGGCTGTCCATCGACCGGCTGCGCGCCGCCAAGCGTGAACGCGAGACCTATGCCGGCGCGTGGCTGCCGGAGCCGCTCGTGGCCGTCGACGAGCAGACGCCCGAGGCCATCGCGGAACGCGCCGGGGAGCTGTCGGTGGCTTTCCTGCACTTGCTCGAAAGGCTCGGTCCCGAGGAGCGCGCCGCCTACCTGCTGCGGCAGGCCTTCGACTACGACTACGGCGAGATCGCGGCCATGCTGGGCAAGAGCGAACCTGCGATCCGCCAGGCCGTCCACCGCGCGACGGAGCGCCTGCGGCTGGACCGGCCCCGCTTCGACGTGCCGCGCGACACGCACGTGCGCCTGTTGCAGCGCTTCGTGGCGGCCGCGAGCACCGGCGACCGCGCGGCGATCCGCGCGATGCTCGCGGACGACGTCGAGGTGGTGGGCGACGGCGGCGGCAAGGTGCCGTCGGTGGCGGGTGGCATCCACGGTGGCGACCGCGCCGCCAACCTCTATTGGGCGCACCAGCTGCGGTACGGCAAACGCATGGCGTACCGCGTGGCGTCGATCAACGGCGTGCCGGGCTTCCTGCGCTTCGTCGACGGCGTCCTCGAGTCGGCGCAAGCCGTGGAGACCGACGGTGAGCGGATCGTGGCGCTGCACGTGATCCGCAACCCGGACAAGCTGGCGCGCATCGTCGCCGCGCCGTAGGCGGCGCTGTCACGGGCGCGACCGCCTCCGCGTCTTGTTCGTGAAGCATCTGCTTCTCAACGAACCGGAGCCCCCATGAACCACGCACCCCGCCTCAACTACCAGGCCGCCGCATCGAAGGCCACGCAGGCCCCGGTCGCCTTCTCGCGCGCCGCCGCGCCCAGCATCGACGCGCGCCTGCGCGAGCTGGTGAACCTGCGCGTCTCGCAGATCAACGGCTGCGCCTTCTGCATGGACATGCATGCGGCGGCGCTGCAGAAGATGGACGTCGATCCGCGTCACCTGCACGTGCTGTCCGGCTGGCGCGAGGCGCCGCGCTTCTTCAGCGAGCGCGACCGCGCGGCTCTGGCATGGGCCGAAGCCGTGAATGCGGTGCCGCACACGACCCCCAGCGATGCGGTGTTCGAGGAAGCGCGGCGGCATCTGGGCGACGGCGAACTGGCCGAACTCACCTTCGCCGTCGGCGCGATCCGCGCCGGAACATGCTCAACGCCAGCTTCCACATGCCGGTGCCCGAGCGGCCGTACGCGGTGGGCTAGATCAACGCCACCACCGGATAGCGCCGCCACTCCGGCTCGGCATACCGCTGGCCGTGGGTGAACAGGAACCAGTGCACGGCCTGCGGGTCGCACAGCAGCTCCGGATGCGCGGCCTTCCACGCGTCGAACGCCTGCCGCAGCGCCGGCTCGTCCGCCAGCATCTGCAGGGCCGTGTCCTCGAAGACATAGGCCGAGAGGGTGGCCTGCTTCTTCTCGAGCACGCTGTTGAAGAAGCCCCAGCGGAAGAAGCTGTCGTGCGCTTCCGGTTCCGTGGTCTCGACGGCGTAGCGGGCCCGGGGCTGGTCGAGCGGCACCAGCACGTCGCCGGCGCGCGCCTGGATGGCCTCGGTGTGCGTGCCCAGCACCACCGGTCATGGAACATGCGGCCGTCGTAGGCCGAAGCGCGCGTGCCGACTTCGAGCACGCGATACACCCGGGCCGCCTCGAACAGCCGGTCGGCGTCCGGGCGCTGCAACGCGATGCCGTTCCACTCGAGGCGCTCGATCACTTCGCGCCAGGCTTGCGGCACCGGGTAGGCCTTGGGCGCCGCCACCACCTGCTCCTCGATGCAGCGGTCGAAGTGGACGATGTCCTTCTCCCACGGCTGGTCGCGGTCATAGGCGAGACGCTGGTAGTCGCCGAGTCGGCTTGGCGAACGCACGGCGGTATAGCCCTTGAAGCGAAGGCGGGCCGGCCGCTCGTGGTCGTTGCGCCAGCGCAGCGGCCACTGCGCGCGGCGCGCGTCGTCCGCGCGTGCAGCGCGCCGCAGTTGCTGGATGCGCTCCGCCTGCGCGACGGTGAAGTCCAGTACCACCTCGACCAGCGTGCGCATCGCCGCCACGCGCTCGGCGAAGGGCTTGAGCATGTGGGTCTCGGGCATGAAGCCGATCGTGTGGTGCAGCGCGGCGTAGCCCGTGGAAAAGCGCGGCAGGTCGACGAAGTCTTCGATGCCCTCGTCCGGCGTCTCTCCGAGCAGGTTGACGTAGGGGCACGTGGGGCAGCCGCGCCGCTCCATGTCGCCGTAGATCGCGGGCAGCATGCGCTCGCGCAGGAAGTCGCCGAGACCGCCGCCCAGCTTGTCGGGCTGGGTCGGGATCAACGTCATGGTGTACGGGTAGTCCGCGCCGTTGGCCGTGTGCGTGTCGACCATCACGTCCGGATCCCACGCGGTGAAGAAGCGGTTGAACACCTGCGCGGCCAGGCTGTCGCACTTGATGAAGTCGCGGTTCAGGTCGAGATGTTGGCCATTGCCGCGGAAGCCGAACGACTCGGGTCCGAGCTGGTTCACGCGCGAGGTCGAATTGCGGTTGACGCAACCGTCGACGTTGTAGACCGGGATGAAAAGGAACACGGTCTTGCCGAGCGCGGCCAGCCGCTCGGGCGCGAGGCAGAAGTCGCGCACCAGCGCCATGCAGGCGTCGATGCCTTCGGGCTCGCCGGGATGGATGCCGTTGTTGTTGAAGAACACCGGGCGGCCCTGCGCGCGCAAGGTGTCGCGATCCAAGACGCCATCAGCCGCGACGAGGCCGGCGTGCATGGGCACACCGGTGTCGGACGTGCCGATTTGCCACCAGCGCAGGACGCCCGGGAATCGCTCGGCGAGCTGCTCGTAGAAGGCGACGCATTCGGCCCGGTGGTGGTCTGGTTGCCGTTGCCGCGTTCGAACGGGGTGGGATGGGCCAGGATGGTTACCAGTCCCAGAAATTGAAATCGCTGACGGACAGGCTGGAGATCCCCATGATCCGCAGCACGCCCTCCGCATCGCTCGAAGGGTCCGCGCTGACGTAGACCATGACCGACCGGCTGGCCGCGTCGTACTCGTAGCGCACCTCGCCCGTCGCATCCTCACCGCTGAAGGGGGCCCTGCCGATGAAGGGCTTGAAGGCGCCGTTCGCGCCGAAATACAGCGACGACAGGTCGATCACGTCCCGGCCCCGCTCGAAGTCGAGGATGGTGTCGAAATACCGGGGTTGCTGTCCTGTTCGCTTTCGAACCGGAAGACGTCGTCCCCGGCGCCGCCGGTGAGGAAGTCGCTCCCCGGCCGCTGATGATCGTGTCGTTGCCGGTGCCGCCGTCCAGCCGATCCTTGCCCGCACCGCCCCACAGCCTGTCGTTGCCGCCTCCGCCCGACACGGTGTCGTCTCCGCCCATGCCGTCGATCGAGTTCAGCCCACGGCCGCCTTCGATGCGGTTGCCGAGCTCGTTGCCGTAGCCCGTCGACCATTGCTTGCTGGTCAGGGTGAGGTGTTCCTCGTAGATGCCGAGCGTCCAGTCGGAACTGGCGATGACGTGGTCGACACCGCCATTCCATGACTCGATGACGCTGTCCTCGGGGCGGTCGACGTGGTACGTGTCGTTGCCCTTGCCGCCCACCATCGTGTCGTACCCGCCGCGGCCGTCGAGGACATTGGCGCGGTCGGTGCCGGTGATCCAGTTGTCGTCGCTGCTGCCGATGCCGACCAGGGCCTTGCCCGTCAGCACGAGCTTGTCCTGGTTGGCCCCGGTGCGATCGACACTGGAGATCACGGTGTCGATCTCGATGACATAGCGGCTCTTCTCGACGACCACGTCGTCTTTCGAATCGACGAAATAGGTGTCCGCGCCATCGCCGCCCGCCAGCGTGTTGCGGCCCGATCCGCCGTCCAGCGTGTCGGCACCGTCGCCGCCGTAGATCTTGTCGTCGCCCTTGCCGCCCAGCAGGCGATCGCTGCCGGCGAATCCCTGCAGCGTGTCGTTGCCGCTTCCGCCATCCAGCACGTTGTTCCCGGCGTTGCCGTCGATGCGGTTCGCGCCGGAATGGCCCGTCCCGGAAAGGTTGCGGGTGCCGGTCAGCGTGAGGTCTTCGAAGTACTTCGCGAGCGTGTAGCTGGTGGACGAATGGATGCGGTCCGTGCCGCCACCCGAGCGCTCCACCACCGTGTCGTTCCCGTTGACGTGGTAGGCGTCGTTGCCGAGCCCGCCGATCAGCGTGTCTTGTCCTTTCGAGCCGCCATCGAGGACGTTGCCGGCGGCGTTGCCGCGGATGACGTTGGCCGGCTGTTGCCTGTGCCGTCGATGGCCTTGGTGCCGGCCAGCGTCAGGTGCTCCCGGTACTTGCCCAGGGACCCGATCGGCGGTGGAGACGACGAGGTCGACGCCGCCGGAGGTGCTCGACGACTCGGCAATGGTGTCCAGCAGGCTGGTGACGTAGTAGGTGTCATCGCCGTCGCCGCCTTTCAGCACGTCGGCCTTCACGTCCGCCCCGCCCACCAAAGTGTCCTTGCCCGCGCCGCCCTCGAGCGTGTCCTGCCCGGCCCCGCCGTCCAGGCGATCGTTGCCGTCGCCGCCGGACAACGCATCGCTGCCGGAGCCCGTCGCCACGGAATCCGACCCGGCGCCGGCGACCACGGTCAACCCGGTGGCGAGGCCCTGCGCCGCAACCACGAGCGCTTCGCTTGAGCCCAGCCCGCCGCCGCGGATCGAGAGTGCGGACGCAGCTTGCAGCGCACCCGCTTCGAAGACGAGGCGCACGCTCGCGCCCGCGCCGACGACGATCGTTTCGAAACCCGAGACGCCCGAGCCCACGACGAGCGTCCCGCCGCCACCGCGAACATGCAGTTCGTCCAAGCCCGCGCCGCCGTCCAGCGAATCGGCGGCGGTGAGGGTGGCGCCCACGTCCACGACGTCGTCGCCACCACCGCCCGTCACGCTGTCGTCGCCGCCCGCGTTCAAATCGAAGCGGTCCGCGCCGTCGCTGCCCGAAAAAGTCCCGCCGCCGGAGCCGACGAAGTACTGCGAATCCCCGAAGACCGGGGAGCGGCGCCAGCGCCTCCGGCGTGATGTTGGCAATGGTCACGCTCTTGCCGCCTTGCGCGACGACGGTTCCGGCGTCGGTCGCGCGCACGACGGTCACCGCGGCGGCGTACCGCACATCCAGCAACAGGCTGTCGGATGCGGGATCGAATGGCGTGACGACGTCGCCGTCGGCCAGAAGTTCAAAGCTGTGGCTGGCCATGCTGGAGCATCCCTGAGACTGCGCGAAAGAATGGCCGCGATTGGAGCATGCCACCGCTGAGCAAGCAATCGCCGTTGCGTCACCGGCAAAGAAAAAGGGCCAGCTTCAAGCGAAGCTGGCCCTTGTCACGTCTGGTGGCCCGGGGCGGAATCGAACCACCGACACGCGGATTTTCAATCCGCTGCTCTACCAACTGAGCTACCGGGCCGTGAGCCGGCAAGTATAACAGAGGCGAACGGCGCTTCTCACGCCGCGGGGGTTGCGTTGCGCTTGCCGCGTGAAAGGTCCACGCCTAGTTGCTTGAGCTTGCGGTACAGGTGGGTGCGCTCCAGCCCGTCTTCTCGGCCACGCGTGTCATCGAGCCGCCTTCCTTGGCGGTGGAACTCGAAGTAGCACTTCTCGAATTCGTCGCGCGCATCGCGCAGCGGCTTGTCCAGCTCGAACATCTGGCGCGCCTGCGGTCCCATCTCCACGACCGGCGGGATGGTCTGGCCGCCCGTCATGGCGGCTTCAACGGTGAGTTCCACCGGCTGCGGCATCGGCACCACGCCGGCCATGCCGGGCTTGCGCTGCGGGGCCGCGGTGGCCGCGCCGGCGCCGATGCCCAAGCGCGCCAGCCCTGCTTCCACGGCCTTCAGCAGCTTCTGCATGGTGATCGGCTTTTCGAGGAACGAGTGGGCGCCGATCTTGGTGGCTTCCACGGCCGTCTCGATGGTGGCGTGGCCGCTCATCATCACCACCGGCATGCTCAGCAAGCCGCTGGTAGACCATTCCTTCAGGAGCGTGACGCCGTCGGTGTCGGGCATCCAGATGTCCAGCAGCACGAGGTCGGGCCGCATGCGCTGCCGCGCGGCGCGCGCCTGCGCGGCGTTCTCCGCCAGTTCGACGGTGTGGCCCTCGTCGTTCAGGATCTCGGACAACAGGTCCCGGATGCCCAGTTCGTCGTCCACCACCAGAATGTTTGCCATCGTCCCCGCCCGTTCAACCGTCACACCGCGCCGCACCTCGCGCGCGTACCTGCGCGCCGGGGCCGTTGCTAACTAGCAACTCCAAATGATAACGACACTTGGGCGCCGAGGATGACACCGTTCTCTGCTCTGTTCTTGAGATCGATCCGCGCCCCATGCTCATCCGCGATTTTTTCACGACCGCGAGACCGAGGCCGGTGCCTTTTGCCTTGGTTGTAACGTAAGGTTCGAAGGCCCGTTTCAGGATGTGGTCAGGAAAACCGGCGCCGCTGTCCTGCACGATGAGGCGCACGCGCCTGGACACTTCGTTGAATTGCGTGCGAACCACGACCTCGCCGCCCGGCCTCCCTTCGGTGGCGTCCTGCGCGTTCTGCAGCAGGTTGTGGATCACCTGCCGCAGCTGCTCGCGGTCGCCCAGCACCGGCGGCGCGGCCGCGTCGAGTTCCATGCGGACCGGCACGTGCGCGGCGGCTCGGCCCCGGTCGCTGTCGCGGCCGTAGAGCACCAGCACGTCGGCCACCAGCGCGTTCAGGTCCAGCGCCTTCAGCTCCGCCGCCGGCAGCCGCGCGTAGTCGCGGAACTCGTTGACCAGCCGCTTCATCGAATCGACCGGTCGACGATGGTGCGGACCGATTTCGTCAGCAGCGCGCGCTCGGGGTCCTGCAGCTTGCCGGCCAGCTTCATTTCCATGCGCTCGGCCGAGAGCTGGATCGGCGTCAGCGGATTCTTGATCTCGTGCGCCAGCCTGCGCGCCACCTCGCCCCAGGCCTGCGCGCGCTGCGCCGACACGATCTCGGAGATGTCGTCGAAGACCAGCAGCCGAGCGTCGTTCGGCATCTCGGCGCCGCGCGCCACCAGCGTCACCACGTTGGCCTGCGGCGCGCCGCTGCTGCCGGGCACGGTGTTCAGCTCGAACGATTGCTGCCAGTGGTCGGCGGCGCGTTGCGTGCGGTCGTTGAGGAACTCGTCGAAGCGCTGCTGCACGGCGGCGCCGAAAGTCTCCAGCCCCTCGATCTCCGCCAGCGCTCGGCCTTCGTGTTCGGCCAGCGGCACGCGCAGGATGCTGGTGGCGCCGGGGTTCGAGGTGCGGATGCGGCCCTGCGCGTCCAGCACGATCACGCCCGCCGTCAGGTTGTCCAGATGGTCTGCAGGTTGGCGCGCGCGGCGCTCACCGGTCCATGCTCTTGCCCACCGCCGCGCGCGTCGGCGAGCTGCTGCGTCATGTCGGCAAAGGAGCGCGTGAGGCCGCCCAGTTCGTCCTTGCCTTGCAGCGCGGGCTTGGGCGAGAGGTCCCCGGCCGCCACTTCGCTCACGCCGGCCGCCAGCAACAGCAGCGGACGCGCGAGCTGGTTGCCCAGGATGATCGCCAGCAGCACCGCGCCGAACACCGCCAGGAAGAGGCTGAGCGTCAGCGTGCCGATGTACATGCGGCGCAGCCCTTCGCGCGCCAGCGCCAGCTCCTGGTACTCGCGGTTGGCTTCCTGCACCGCGATGGCGTTGGCCACCAGCGTCGGCGGCACGCTGATCGTCGCCTGCAGGAAGCGCGGCTCGGCCAGCACGCCGACGTTGGGGCTCGGCACCGCCACCAGCGCCTTGATGCGCGCGTTGTTGATCGACGCGGGCCCCGGATCGTCCAGCCTTCGACGAAGGTGAGCGAGCGCTGGCTGCGCACCGTGCGCATCTGTTGCTGCGTGGGCCGCTCGGGATTGAGCTGGAAACGGCTCTGCCCGGTGCCCGCGAGCAACTGGCCCGAGGAACTCCACAGCACCAGGTCGCTGGCGCCGAGCTGTTCGCGCACGCGCTCCAGCACCAGGCCGGCGGAGGTATCGGGCGTGTCGGCCAGTTGCGCCGCCGCCGCCCGCGTCTTGCTGGCGAAGTCGCTCGACAAGGTGTCGAGCGTCGCCCGGCCCAGGCTCAGGCCGGCGTCGAGCGCGCCTTCGACCTTCACGTCGAACCAGCTCTCGATCGAGCGCGAGACGAACTGGTACGAGACGACGTAGATCAGGCCGCCGGGCACCAGTCCCACCAGTGCGAAGATCATCGCCAGCTTCACGAGCAGCCGGCTGCCGAACTTGCCGCGGCGCAGGCGCGAGGCCAGCCGCACCGCCACCCACAGGATGACGGCCAGCAGCACCCCGGCAACCACCATGTTCAGCGCGAACAGGCGACCGTAGTTGCGCTCGTAGAGCTCGCGGTTGTTGGTGGCCTGCGTCAGCAGGAACATCAGCACGATGCCGATGGCGACGATGACCGTGATCGCCACCGCCATCGCCCAGCGCAACGCGCGCGAACCCTGCAGCAGCGAGCGCTGCGGGCCTTCGGGCGATCGCTGCGTGTTCACCGCGCCGGTTCCGCAAGCAATCGATGCACGCGCAGCGCCCGGATGCTCCACTCCGACTGGCCCACCGCGCCGATCTGGAAGGGCCGCGGCAGCTGCGAGAGATCGAGACGGAAGCGGAACTGCACATTGTGCGCAGATTCGGGGTCGACCTCGCCGGGCTCGGCGATGCGCCAGCGCGAGATGCGCTGGACCGCCGCCAGCGCCTCTTCGCGCGATTCGAAGTTCTGGCCCAGCACCAGGCCCGAATTGCCGATCGGGCTGGACGAGACCTGCAGCCGCCAGCGGCGAGTGAGGGGCTGGTACGAAAGCCGCATGTGGCGGGTGGCGCCGGCCACGCGCTTGTCGTACCAGTACCAGCGGTCGCGGAACACGCTGGCCTCCGCCACGAAGAACATCGGGATGCCTTTGGCCAGCGCGTCGTCGATCACCGTCGGCAGGTCGAAGCGCACGGTGGCCGTCAGCACCAGCCCTTCGTCGGTGCGCTCCACCTGCAGCTGCGTCACGTCCGGCACGCTGCCCTGCGCCAGCGCCGGGCCGGCTACCAGCCAGGCCAGCGCCAGCAGGAAGGCGGCCAGCCAGGACCGCGCGCGCTCAGGCATCCGGCGGGCCGGGGGCGCACCGGTTGCACCTTTTTGCAGCACCGCGTAATAGAAGCCGTCGTGGTCACCAGGTTGATTGTCCGGGAGGCCCTGCCCTCCCGCCCCGGGCTGCGGGACTAAATGGCCCGGCGCGGCCTGCATTCGGGCCCCATTGTGGCGCGCAAGAAACGCCGCGATCTGTGCTTCGCCCTCGGCGCGGAACACCGAACAGGTGCAGTACACCAGCCGTCCGCCCGGCTTGAGCAGCGGCCACAGCGCCTGCAGCAGCCGCTGCTGCAGTTGCGCCAGCCGGGCGATGTCCGCCTCGCGTCGCAGCCAGCGCACGTCGGGGTGGCGCCGCACGATGCCCGATGCGGTGCACGGCGCGTCCAGCAGGATGGCGTCGAACGGCTTGCCGTCCCACCATGCGGACGGCTCGGCCCCGTCGGCCGCGAGCACTTTCGCCTGCAGTCCCGTGGCGTTGCAGGTTCTGGTGGATGCGCTCGCAGCGCGCTGGATCGACGTCCAGCGCCAGCACGTCGGCATCGGCCAGTTCCGGGATGTGCGCGGTCTTGCCGCCGGGCGCCGCGCAGGCGTCGAGGATGCGCAGCGGGCCGTCGGCGGCAGGCAGGTCCTGCAGCAGCAACTGCGCGGCGAGCTGGGCGCCGGCGTCCTGCACGGACACCGGCCTTCGTCGAAGCCGGGGATGGCGTGCACCGGCAGCGCATCCTGCAGCACCAGCCCGTGCCGGCCGACACGCTGGGTGGGCGGCAACCGCGCCTGCATCTCCTCCACCGTCGTGCGCCGGGTGTTCACCCGCAGCGTCATCGGCGCGGCGCCGTTGCTGGCGGACAGGATCGCTTCCCGTGCCGAGGGATGGTCCTGCCGCAGCCGCGCGATCCACCAGCGCGGGTGGTTCCAGCGCGCCACCGGATCCTGGTCGGTGGCGGCCACCAGCGCCTCCCGCTCGCGCAGGAAGCGGCGCAGGCAGGCATTGATGAAGCCCTGCTGCTGCCTGGTTTCCGGCGCGCGCTTGGCGGCCTCTACGGCCTGGTCGACGAGCGTGAACGGCGAGTACGGCGCGCCCTCCTCCTGCCACGCCAGCGCCAGCGCGGTGCAGAGCAGCGCATCGGCCTCGGGCGGCGGCGGGCGCTTGGCGAGCAGCTTGCGCAGCGCCTCGGCGCGCCCCAGCTGCCGCATCGCGTGGAAGGCCGGGGCTTGCGCCGCGGGACGCAGTTCGGCCGGCACGCGCGCGATGGCCGGCGTGGCCGACTCGCCGCGCCGCACGGCCGCCAAAACGGAAGCGGCAGCCCGGAGCTGCCGCCAAAGGGGTTCCTGCAATGACAAATGACCTCGCTGCGCTTCGATGACGAATGACCCGGAGGCCATTTTGTCATTTGTCATTCCGTCATGCGATGCCGTCAGGCGAGCGTGTCGTTCCAGATGTTGCGCGCCCAGTTCATGGCGTAGGTGCCTTCCAGTTCGGTCGGGCCGGGACTGACACCGCCGGAACCGGCGACGGTCTTGAAGGTCTTTTCCGCCGCCACGTATTCGTGGACGCTGGCCACGTGAATCACGTTGCGGTCGTCGGTGAAGCTGTAGCAGGTGTTGGTGAGCACCGGCGCCGGGTTGATGGCCCAGCCCGAGAGCTGCGCCACGATCGCGGCCGCGGCCGACTTGCCGTGCGCGTTGGCCATGTGGCCGCTCTTGGGCATGCCGGGCGCGATCTGGATCGAATCGCCGAGCACGTGCACGTCCTTGGCCACCGACGACTCGAAGCTGAGGAAGTCGACGCCGCACCAGCGGTTGTTGGCCGGTTGTTCAGGCCCGCCTGCACGGCGATCTGGCCCGCACGCATCGAGGGCAGCACGTTGAGGACCTGCGCCTTGACGTCGTCCTCGACCTCGAACTTGATGACGCCGGCACGCGCGTCCACCGCCGTCGCCTTGTGCTGCGGCCGGTATTCGATGATGCCGCGGTACTGCTCGGCCCAGACGCGCTTGAACAGAGGGCCTTTGGACGTGACGTCGGGGTTCGCATCCAGCAGCAGCACCTTGCTGCGCGGCTTGTGGTTCTTGAAGTACCAGGCGACCCGGCAGGCGCGCTCGTACGGGCCGGGCGGGCAGCGGTACGGCGCTTCGGGAATGGTCAGCGCGTACGCCGCCGTCGGGCATCGCCTCGAGCTGGCGGCGCAGCGCCACGGTCTCCGGGCCCGCCTTCCACGCGTGCAGCACCGGCCGGAAGCATTGGCCGCGCGCAGGCCTTCGATGCTGTCCATCAGCAGGTCGACGCCGGGCGAGACCACCAGCTTGTCGTAGCCGATCGTGGCGCCGCCGGCCAGCGTGACCGTCTTGCGCTGCGTGTCGACCGAAGCCGCGGTGTCCTTCACCACGGTGATACCGTGGTTGCGCGCCAGCCCGCTGTAGGGCGTCGTCACGTCGGCGATCTGCTTGCTGCCGCCCAGCACGAGGTTGGAGAGCGGGCAGGAGATGAAGGCGTCGTTGGGCTCGATCAGCACCACGTCAATCTTGTGGTCCGACAGCAGGCGCACGTAGCGCGCGGCGGTGGCGCCGCCGTAGCCGCCGCCGATCACGACGACGCGGGCCTTGGACGGGATGGAGGTGGTGGCGCAGCCCGCGGTGCCCAGCAGGGCGACGGCGGCGGCGGAATGCAGGAAGTGGCGGCGTTGCATGGTGGTCTCCCTCACTTCTTCTGCGCTGCGAAGTACGTCGCGAGCTGCTCGATCTGCGGATCGGTGTAGCCCTTGGCCAGCTGCGTCATGATGGTCGAAGGCCGCGTGCCGGCCTTGAAGGCCTGGAGCTGCGCCACGAGGTACTCGCGCGGCATGCCGGCCAGCGGCGCGATCGGCGCGCCGGCGGCGGTGCGGCCGTCGGTGCCGTGGCAGCTCGCGCAGGTGGCGGCCAGGCTGCGGACGTAGAGGGCGGATGCGTCCTGCGCGTGCGCGGACGAAGCGGCGGCCGCCAGCGCGAACGCTGCGATCTTCCGGGGGGCTGTCATGGCTTGCTCCTCGTTGTGCCGCGACTATAAGCGCGCGGCCCGCGGGGGCAAAGCATGTTCTCGCTATGTGCTTATGGCCTCGCGCGCAGGCCGCGGCCCGGCTGGAACCCGAACAGCCATGCCAGCAGGATCGCGGGGAACTGCAGGATCGCCGCGTTGTACCGGCCGACCGCGTCATTGAAGTTCTCGGTGGCGACCTGCGTCATGCGCACCAGCTGCGCGCGCTCGCCGCTGACGTTCTCGGGCAGCCGCGCGCCCGCGAGATCGTGCGCGTCGTCGCGCTCGGCCCGCTCCCGGCCATGCCGAGCACCTCCTGCGCCGCACCGAGCGCCGCGATGCGCTCCGGGTCCAGCGGCCGGGCGCGCGCCGATGCGAGCGACGCGGCGAGTTGTGCGGCCGCGCCCTGCAACCCGGCCCAGAAGGCGCTGCCGCCTTCGAACTGCGTGACCGGCTGCGCTTCGTCTTCGGGGATGCAGGCGTGCACCATCGCCACCGGCGTCCGAGCTCGGTATCCAGCGCGGCGAAGGCGCTATTGGCGTCGGAGCGCAGCCGCACCAGGCGGTTGTAGGCGCCCACCATCCAGAAGACGGTGACCGCGGCGACGATCCAGAAGACGAGGGAGGAGCTCATGGGAAAAAGCGCCGCCACCCGGACGGCAGCGGCGCTTGCAGTTTAGGGGAAAGCGGCGCCTGCGCGGCCGCGCCGGCCTCAGCCCGTCTTCTCGGTCTTGCCGTTCGTCTTGCCCGCTGCCATGCACGCACGCAGGACTTCCTTGCGCTCTTCGCCCTTCTTGCCCGACGCGGTGGCTTCCTTCTGGCAGGTGGCCATGCGCGTCTGCTGCGGCGGCTTGGCGGGATCGGCGGCATGCACCAGCGAACAGCCGAGGGCGAGGGTCATGAGGATGGCGAGTTGCTTCATGGGTTTCTCCGCAGCGCGAAAGTGCGCCCCGTGATCTTGCTGCGGGCACGCCCGGGCGACGATGCAGGAAATCGCCGCGCGGGGGTGAACAAGTGGTGCGCGTCCTTGGACGAAAAAAAAAAGGGCGCCACCCTCGCGGGTGGCGCCCTTCACTCGGATGCGGACGTCGATTACTCGGCGTTGCCCGGCGCGTCGCTCGCGTCGCCGGCCGTGGCTTCCGCCAGCGTCGCCAGTTCGGCGGCTTCGGTTTCCGCGATGGCGCGGCGCTCGGCCTCGTCCATCTGGTCCTTGGCCTTGCGCGCCTGGTGGTACGCCATGCCGGTGCCCGCGGGGATCAGGCGGCCGACGATGACGTTTTCCTTCAGGCCGCGCAGCTCGTCGCGCTTGCCCATGATGGCCGCTTCGGTCAGCACCCGCGTCGTTTCCCCGGAAGGAAGCGGCGGAGATGAACGAGTCGGTCGACAGGGACGCCTTCGTGATACCGAGCAGCAGGTTGCTGAAGGTGGCGGGAATCTTGTTCTCGCCACGCAGCCGGTCGTTGGTGTCCAGCAGCTCCGAACGCTCGACCTGTTCGCCGGCGATGTAGTCGGACTCGCCGATGTTCTCGATGATCACGCGGCGCAGCATCTGGCGAACGATCACCTCGATGTGCTTGTCGTTGATCTTCACACCACGGAGGCGGTAGACGTCCTGCACTTCATCGACGATGTAGCGCGCCAGTTCCTCGGAGCCCAGCAGGCGCAGGATGTCCTGCGGATCGGCCGGGCCGTCGACGACGGATTCGCCCTTGTTGACCACCCGGCCTTCGTGCACCAGGATGTTCTTTTCCTTCGGCACGAGTTCCTCGTGGACGCCGCCTTCCGGATCGGTGATCTGCAGGCGGATCTTGCCCTTGGTCTCCTTGCCGAACGACACCGTACCGGTCATCTCGGCCAGCACGCCCTTGTCCTTGGGCGAGCGGGCTTCGAACAGCTCGGCGACACGCGGCAGGCCGCCGGTGATGTCGCGCGTCTTCTGGCCTTCGACCGGGATGCGGGCCAGCACTTCGCCGGGACCCACGTCCTGGCCGTCGCGCACCTGCACCAGCGAGCCCACCGAAGGCGATCGTCACCGAGTGGTCGGTGCCGGGGATCTTCACCTCGTTGCCGGTGGCGTCGATCAGCTTCACCTGCGGACGCACGACCTTGGCGGCGCCGCGGCGCTTCGGGTCGATCACGACCAGCGTCGACAGGCCGGTGACTTCGTCGACCTGCTTGGCGACCGTCAGGCCCTCTTCCACGTTCTCGAACTTCACCGTGCCGGCGAATTCCGTGATGATGGGTCGGGTCAGCGGATCCCAGTTGGCCGGGATGACGCCGGCCTTGATCTGCTGGTCGGCCTTGACGGCCAGCGTCGCGCCGTACGGCACCTTGTGGCGCTCGCGCTCGCGGCCGTGCTCGTCGTGGATGACGATCTCGCCGGAACGCGAGATGACGACCAGTTCGCCCTTGCTGTTGGTCACGTAGCGCATCGTGGTGTTGAAGCCCACCGAACCGGCGGACTTCGCTTCCACGCTGGACGCCACGGCGGCGCGCGAAGCGGCGCCACCGATGTGGAACGTGCGCATCGTCAGCTGCGTGCCGGGTTCGCCGATCGACTGCGCGGCGATCACGCCGACAGCTTCGCCGACGTTCACCAGGCCGCCGCGGCCGAGGTCGCGGCCGTAGCACTTGGCGCACAGGCCGAAGCGCGTGGCGCAGTTCAGCGCGGTGCGGACCTTGACTTCGTCGACGCCCCGGGCTTCCAGCTCGTCGATCATGTCTTCGTCCAGCATCACGCCGGCCGGCGCCAGCACGGCACGGCTTTCCGGGTGCAGGATGTCTTCGGCAGCCACGCGGCCGAGGATCCGGTCGCGCAGCGACTCGATCGTCTCGCCGCCTTCCACGATGGCACGCATCAGCGCGCCGTCGGAGGTGCCGCAATCGGTTTCCACCACCACGAGATCCTGCGTCACGTCGACCGTGGCGGCGCGTCAGGTAACCCGAGTTCGCCGTCTTCAGCGCCGTGTCCGCAAGGCCCTTCCGGGCGCCGTGGGTGGAGATGAAGTACTGCAGCACGTTCAGGCCTTCACGGAAGTTGGCCGTGATGGGCGTCTCGATGATCGAGCCGTCCGGCTTGGCCATCAGGCCCCGCATGCCGGCCAGCTGGCGGATCTGCGCGGCGGAACCGCGCGCACCCGAGTCGGCCATCATGTAGATGGAGTTGAACGACTCCCGGTCGACCATCTTGCCGTGGCGGTCCTCGACCTTCTCCTTGGCGAGCTGGGCCATCATGACCTTCGACACTTCGTCGCCGGCCTTGCCCCAGATGTCGACCACCTTGTTGTAGCGCTCGCCGGCGGTCACGAGACCGGAGACGTACTGCTGTTCGATCTCCTTCACTTCCTTCTCGGAGCGCTCGATGATGGCGGCCTTCTCGGGCGGCACCAGCATGTCGTCGACGGCGATGGAAATGCCGGCCTTGGTGGCCGGGCGGAAGCCGTTCTGCAGCAGCTTGTCGGCGAAGACGACCGTTTCCTTCAGGCCGCACTTGCGGAAGGAGGTGTTGATCAGCTTGCTGATTTCCTTCTTCTTCAGTGCGCGGTTCAGCACGCTGAACGGCAGGCCCTTCGGCAGGATCTCGGACAGCAGCGCGCGGCCGACAGTGGTGTCCTGCAGGCTGGTGTGCGGGACGAATTCGCCCGTGTCCTTGTCCTTGGTCCACTCGGTCAGGCGCACCGACACCTTGGCGGTGATTTCCACCACGCCTTGTTCCAGCGCGCGCAGCATCTCCGACACGTCGGCGAAGACCATGCCTTCGCCCTTGCCGTTGGTGCGTTCACGCGTCGTGTAGTACAGGCCCAGCACCACGTCTTGCGACGGGACGATGGAGGGCTCGCCGTTGGCCGGGAACAGCACGTTGTTGGAGGCCAGCATCAGCGTGCGGGCTTCCATCTGCGCTTCCACCGACAGCGGGACGTGGACGGCCATCTGGTCGCCGTCGAAGTCGGCGTTGAACGCCGCGCAGACCAGCGGGTGCAGCTGGATCGCCTTGCCTTCGATCAGGATCGGTTCGAAGGCCTGGATGCCCGTGCGGTGCAGCGTGGGAGCCCGGTTCAGCATGACCGGGTGCTCCTTGATGACCTCTTCCAGGATGTCCCACACCACCGGGGTGCCGGCTTCGACTTCCTTCTTGGCAGCCTTGATCGTCGTCGCGATGCCCATGGCTTCCGTGGCGCGAGAAGATGAAGGGCTTGAACAGTTCCAGCGCCATCAGCTTCGGCAGGCCGCACTGGTGCAGCTTGAGCGTCGGGCCCACGGTGATGACCGAACGGCCCGAGTAGTCGACGCGCTTGCCCAGCAGGTTCTGGCGGAAGCGGCCGCTCTTGCCCTTGATCATGTCGGCCAGCGACTTCAGCGCGCGCTTGTTGGCGCCCGTCATGGCCTTGCCACGGCGGCCGTTGTCCAGCAGCGAGTCGACCGCCTCTTGCAGCATCCGCTTTTCGTTGCGCGCGATGATCTCCGGAGCCTTCAGCTCCAGCAGGCGGCGCAGGCGCGAGTTGCGGTTGATGACGCGGCGGTACAGGTCGTTCAGGTCGGAGGTGGCGAAGCGGCCGCCGTCCAGCGGCACCAGCGGACGCAGGTCCGGGGGCAGCACGGGCAGCACTTCCATCACCATCCAGCCCGGCTTCATGCCGGACTTCTTGAAGGCTTCCAGCACCTTCAGGCGCTTGGAGTTCTTCTTGACCTTCACTTCGGAGCCGGTCAGGTCGCCGCGCAGCTTCTCGATCTCGGTGTCGAGCTCGATGCCTTCCAGCAGGTCCTTGATGCCCTCGGCGCCCATCTTGGCGACGAACTCGTCGCCGTATTCCTTGCGCTTCGCGTCGTAGTCGTCCTCGGACATGATGCCGAACTTCTTCAGCGGGGTCATGCCGGGATCGGTGATCACGTAGGCTTCGAAGTACAGCACGCGCTCGATGTCGCGCAGCGTCATGTCGAGCACGAGGCCCGTGCGCGACGGCAGCGACTTTAGGAACCAGATGTGCGCGCAGGGCGCGGCCAGTCGATGTGGCCCATGCGCTCGCGGCGGACCTTGGTCTGCGTGACTTCGACGCCGCACTTCTCGCAGATCACGCCGCGGTGCTTCAGGCGCTTGTACTTGCCGCAAAGGCACTCGTAGTCCTTGATCGGGCCGAAGATCTTGGCGCAGAACAGGCCGTCGCGTTCGGGCTTGAACGTGCGGTAGTTGATCGTCTCGGGCTTCTTGACTTCACCGAAGGACCACGAGCGGATCTTCTCGGGCGAGGCGATGCCGATGCGGATGGCATCGAAATGCTCGTCCGGCGTGAACTGCTTGAACAGGTCGAGTAGCGATTTCATGTAACTCTGTCCTTCCTGATTACGAACGCTCGAGCTCGATGTCGATACCGAGCGATCGGATTTCCTTCACCAGCACGTTGAACGACTCCGGCATGCCGGCATCGATCGCGTGCTCGCCCTTGACGATGGACTCGTACACCTTGGTGCGGCCCTGCACGTCGTCGGACTTCACGGTCAGCATTTCCTGCAGCGTGTAGGAAGCGCCGTAGGCTTCCAGCGCCCACACTTCCATCTCGCCGAAACGCTGGCCGCCGAACTGCGCCTTGCCGCCCAGCGGCTGCTGCGTGACCAGCGAGTACGGGCCGGTCGAGCGGGCGTGCATCTTGTCGTCCACCGGTGGTGCAGCTTCAGCACGTGCATGTAGCCGACGGTGACCGGACGCTCGAAGCGGTCGCCGGTGCGGCCGTCGGACAGCCACGCCTGCGTGCGCGTGGCGGTCAGGCCCTTCACCTTGGCGATCTCCTCGGGGAAGGCCAGCTTCAGCATGCCGCGGATCTCTTCCTCGGAGGCGCCGTCGAACACCGGGGTGGCGAACGGCACGCCCTTGGCGAGCTGCGTGCCCATGTCGACGATGTCCTTGTCGCTCAGGTCGGACAGCGTTTCCTTCTTGCCCGAGCCGTTGTAGAGCTCGTCCATGAAGCCACGCAGTTCGGCCGCGGCCGATTCCTGCTGCAGCATCGTGCCGATACGCTGGCCGATGCCCTTGGCGGCCCAGCCCAGTGCACTTCGAGCACTTGGCCCACGTTCATCCGCGAAGGAACGCCCAGCGGGTTCAGCACGACGTCGCACGGGGTGCCGTCGGCCATGTAGGGCATGTCTTCGACCGGGACGATCTTGGACACGACACCCTTGTTGCCGTGGCGGCCGGCCATCTTGTCGCCGGGTTGCAGGCGGCGCTTGACGGCGAGGTAGACCTTGACCATCTTCAGCACGCCCGCCGGCAGCTCGTCGCCCTGCGTCAGCTTCTTGCGCTTCTCTTCGAAGGCCAGGTCGAAGCTGTGGCGGGTCTGCTCCAGCGAGTTCTTGATCGACTCGAGCTGCGTCGCGACTTCGTCTTCCGCCGGGCGGATGTCGAACCAGTGGTACTTCTCGACCGAAGCCATGTACTCGGCGTCGATCTTGGCGCCCTTGGCCAGCTTCTGCGGGCCGCCGTTGGCCACGCGGCCGTTCAGCAGCTTGGCGATCCGGTCGAACGCGTCGGCTTCGACGATGCGCAGCTGGTCGTTCAGGTCGAGGCGGAAGCGCTTCAGTTCATCGTCGATGATCTGCTGGGCGCGCTTGTCGCGCTGGATGCCTTCGCGGGTGAACACCTGCACGTCGATGACCGTGCCTTGCGAGCCCCGGTCGACACGCAGCGAGGTGTCCTTCACGTCGGAAGCCTTCTCGCCGAAGATCGCGCGCAGCAGCTTCTCTTCCGGCGTCAGCGTGGTCTCGCCCTTCGGCGTGACCTTGCCCACCAGCACGTCGCCGGGCTGCACTTCGGCGCCGACGTAGATGATGCCGGACTCGTCCAGGCGGTTCAGCTGCTGCTCGGACAGGTTCGGGATGTCGCGCGTGATTTCCTCGGCACCCAGCTTGGTGTCGCGGGCCATCACCACCAGTTCCTCGATGTGGATCGAGGTGTAGCGGTCGTCGGCGACGACGCGCTCGCTGATCAGGATCGAGTCCTCGAAGTTGTAGCCGTTCCAGGCATGAACGCCACCAGCATGTTCTGGCCGAGGGCCAGTTCGCCGAGGTCGGTCGATGCGCCGTCCGCCACCACGTCACCCTTGGCGATCTTGTCGCCGCGCTGGACGATCGGACGCTGGTGGATGTTGGTGTTCTGGGTGGAACGCTGGTACTTGATCAGGTTGTAGATGTCCACGCCCACTTCGCCGGCTTGCGCTTCGGCGTCGTTGACGCGCACCACGATGCGGGTGGCATCGACGTAGTCGACGATGCCGCCGCGCGTGGCGGTGACGACGGTGCCGGAGTCGACCGCGGAAACGCGCTCGATGCCGGTGCCGACGAAGGCCTTCTCGGGACGCAGGACAGGCACGGCCTGGCGCTGCATGTTGGCGCCCATCAGCGCGCGGTTCGCGTCGTCGTGCTCGAGGAACGGAACCAGCGAGGCGGCGACCGACACGATCTGCGCGGGCGACACGTCCATGTACTGGATGCGTTCGGCGCCGACCAGGATCGATTCACCCTTTTCGCGGGCCGACACCAGGTCGCCGGTCAGGCGGCCTTCGCCGTCCAGCGTGGCGTTGGCCTGGGCGATGACGTACTTGCCTTCCTCGATGGCCGACAGGTAGTCGATGTCCATCGTGACCTTGCCGTCGCGCACGCGGCGGTACGGCGTCTCGATGAAGCCGTACTCGTTCAGGCGGGCGTACAGGGCCAGCGAGTTGATCAGGCCGATGTTCGGGCCTTCCGGCGTTTCGATCGGGCACACGCGGCCGTAATGGGTCACGTGCACGTCGCGGACTTCGAAGCCGGCGCGTTCGCGGGTCAGGCCGCCCGGGCCCAGTGCGGAGACGCGGCGCTTGTGCGTGATCTCGGACAGCGGGTTGGTCTGGTCCATGAACTGCGACAGCTGCGACGCACCGAAGAACTCCTTGAGGGCCGCGGAAATCGGCTTGGAGTTGATCAGGTCGTGCGGCATCAGCGGCTCTTGTTCCGCTTGACCCGGCGCGTTCCTTGACCGCCTTCTCGATACGAGCGAGGCCGGTGCGGTACTGGTTCTCGGCGAGTTCGCCGACGCAACGCACGCGTCGGTTGCCCGGTGGTCGATGTCGTCGACTTCACCGCGGCCGTTGCGCAGGTCCACCAGGGATCTTCACCACCGACAGGATGTCGTCGTTGGTCAGGACCATCGGGCCGGTCGACTCTTCGCGGCCGACCTTGGCGTTGAACTTCATGCGGCCGACGCGCGACAGGTCGTACGTGTCCGGGTTGTAGAACAGGCGCTGGAACAGGGCCTGCACTGCGTCTTCGGTCGGCGGCTCGCCGGGGCGCATCATGCGGTAGATGGCGACACGGGCGGCGAACTCGTCCACGGTCTCGTCCACGCGCAGGGTCTGCGACATGTACGGGCCCCGGGTCCAGCTCGTTCGTGTAGATGCACTGGATTTCCCGGATGCCGGCGGTGCGCAGCTTCTTCAGCAGCGCTTCGGTCACCTCGTCGTTGGCCTTGGCAATGATCTCGCCCGTGTCCGGGTCGATGATGTTGCGGGCGACGACGCGGCCGACCAGAAGTCTTCCGGCACCGAGATGTGCGTGGTGCCGGACTGCTCCAGCTCGCGCGTGTGGCGGGCCGTGACGCGCTTGTCCTTTGGCACGACGACCTTGCCCGACTTGTCGGTGATGTCGAAGCGGGCGACTTCACCGCGCAGGCGCTCGGAGACGAATTCCAGCTGCGCGCCGGTGTCCATCAGGCGGAAGTTGTCGTTGACGAAGAAGTTCGCCAGGATGGTTTCCGGCGTCAGGCCGATGGCCTTCAGCAGGATGGTGACCGGCATCTTGCGGCGGCGGTCGACGCGGAAGTACAGGACGTCCTTCGGGTCGAACTCGAAGTCGAGCCAGAGCCGCGGTACGGGATGATCCGCGCGGAGAACAGCAGCTTGCCCGAGCTGTGGGTCTTGCCCTTGTCGTGCTCGAAGAACACGCCCGGCGAACGGTGCAGCTGCGAGACGATGACACGCTCGGTGCCGTTGATGATGAACGAGCCCTTGTCGGTCATGAGCGGCACTTCGCCCATGTAGACCTCTTGCTCCTTCACTTCCTTGACGACCTTCGACTGGGGCGTGGAGGACTCGCGGTCGTAGATGATCAGCTGCACGCGGGCGCGCACGGCCGAGGCGTACGTCAGGCCGCGCGTCTGGCACTCGCGCACGTCGAACGCGGGCTTGGCCAGTTGTATTCGATGAACTTCATCTCCACGAAGCCGTTGTGGGAGACGATGGGGAAGGCCGAGTCGAACGCGGCCTGCAGGCCTTCGATGGTGCGTTTCTGGGGCGCCATGTCGGCTTGCAGGAAAGCGGTGTAGGCGTCCTTCTGCATCTGCAGCAGGTACGGCACTTCCAGCACGCTGTCACGCTTGCCGAAGCTCTTGCGGATGCGCTTGCGTTCGGTGTAAGAATAGGCCATGGAATCTCCGGGCTAATGAGCTCGCAACTGTCGCGCCACGGGCGGGGGCATCTTGGTGGGTTGGCCTCTACCAACCTTGGCGGACGGCCCGGCATTGCACCGGGCCCGAACCAAGCGGTCTTCTGCAGTCGGGTCAGAAAACACTAGAAAGCAAACGGGGCAAGCCTGCTTTCTGGTGCGCTCTGCAACGGCAAAGGCTGGAGGCCCTTTCGGACACTCCAGCCTCAGCGACCGGGGGCGAATTACTTCAGTTCGACCTTGGCGCCGGCGTCTTCCAGCTTCTTCTTGGCGGCATCGGCGTCGGCCTTGTTCATGCCTTCCTTCACGGCCTTCGGGGCGCCGTCGACCAGGTCCTTGGCTTCCTTCAGGCCCGGGCCGGTGATTTCGCGCACGGCCTTGATGACGGAAACCTTCTGGGCGCCGGCTTCCATCAGCTGCACCGTGAACTCGGTCTTCTCTTCGGCGGCCGGAGCGGCGGCGCCGCCACCACCACCAGCGGGCGCGGCCATGGCGGCAGCGCTCACGCCGAACTTCTCTTCAATGGCCTTCACCAGGTCATTGAGTTCCATGACGGTCATGCTGTCGAGCGCCGTCAGAAAGGAGTCTTTATCGAATGCCATTATCTGTTTCCTGAATTAAGTTGGTGTCGGAAGGGTCAATCAGGCGGCTGCGGGTTCCGCAGCAGCTTCTTCGACGGGGCCTTCCTTCTTCGCCGCCAGAGCACCCAGCACCACTGCGGTACGGGAGATCGGCGACATCAAAAGCCCGCAAAGCTGGGCCAGCAGCACTTCCTTGGTAGGAATGGCGGCCAGTTGCTTCACGCCGTTGACGTCCAGCGCCTTCCCTGCGAACGCACCGCCGCGAATGACCAGCTTGTCGTTGGTCTTCGCGAAGTCGGCCACCACCTTGGCGGCGGCCACAGCGTCCACGGAGAAGCCGTAGATCAGCGGTCCGGTCATCTGGTCACGACGACTTCGAACTGGCTTCCGGCCACGGAACGGCGAGCCAAGGTGTTCTTGAGAACACTCAGGTTCACGCCGGCGCCGCGGGCAGCGGTGCGCAGTTTCGTCATGTCGGCGACCGTGATGCCGCGGTATTCCGCCATCACCAGCGTTTGAGCCTTTGCGGCGAGGGCGGTCACATCGGCGACGACCGTTTCCTTCTCACTGCGATTCAAACTCAAGGTCTACTCCTTCAAATTGCGCTCTTCGGCAGGTGCCTCGGAACGCGCCCTTCTTGCAGCGACCAACTGTCCTTCGGAAATCTCTCGAAATCTTCCAGCAGCGGGATCGCCATCTGCGTTGGCTGTCTTGCGATTAAGCGGGTTGCCCCGCGCCAACGGTCTTGGATGGCCCACCGGTTGCCCGGCGGCCCACCACTCCGGCGAGCCTCTTGCGAAGCCCGCCTGTTCTTATCAGGCAGCCGGGTTCAGCGTCTGCAGGTCGACGCGAACGCCCGGGCCCATCGTGGACGAGACCGCGACCTTGCGCAGGTACACGCCCTTGGACGAAGCCGGCTTGGCCTTGTTCAGCGCGTCGATCAGCGCCACCAGGTTGCCCCGAGCTTGCCGTCTTCGAACGAACGGCGGCCGATCGTGCCGTGGATGATGCCGGCCTTGTCGGCGCGGAACTGGACCTGGCCGGCCTTGGCGTTGCGCACCGCGGTGGCGACGTCGGGGGTGACCGTGCCGACCTTCGGGGGCATCAGGCCACGGGGGCCGAGCACCGGCCCAGCGTACCGACCACGCGCATGGCGTCCGGCGCGGCGATGACCACGTCGAAAGGCATGTCGCCGGCCTTCACGCGGGCAGCCAGTCGTCCATGCCGACGATGTCGGCGCCGGCGGCCTTGGCTTCCTCGGCCTTGGCGCCCCGGGCGAACACGGCGACGCGCTTGGTCTTGCCGGTGCCGTTGGGCATCACGACCGCGCCGCGAACGACCTGGTCGGACTTCTTCGGGTCGATGCCCAGCTGCACGGCCACGTCGATGGACTCATCGAACTTGGCGGTAGCGGCACCCTTGATCATGGTCAGAGCTTCGGCGAGCGGGTACAGCTTGGTGCTGTCGACCTTGCCTTCGAGGGCTTTCTGCTTTTTCGTGAGCTTGGCCATTTAGACGCCCTCCACCGTGATGCCCATGGAACGGGCGGAACCTGCCGGTCTTGATCGCAGCGTCGACGTCGGCCGCGTTCATGTCCTTCAGCTTGGTCTTGGCGATCTCTTCCAGCTGCGCGCGGGTGATCTTGCCGACCTTGTCCTTCAGCGGGTTCGCGGAACCCTTGTCGAGCTTGATCGCCTTCTTGATCAGGACGGTCGCGGGCGGCGTCTTGATGATGAAGGTGAAGCTCTTGTCCGCGAAGGCGGTGATCACCACCGGCAGCGGCAGGCCGGGTTCGACACCACGGGTCTGCGCGTTGAACGCCTTGCAGAACTCCATGATGTTCAGGCCGCGCTGGCCCAGCGCGGGACCGATCGGGGGCGACGGGTTCGCCTTGCCGGCCGGGACTTGCAGCTTCACGAAGCCGACAATCTTCTTTGCCATTTGATTTCCTTGCGGGTGCTAGCGCCTTGCGGCTCCCCGGGGGTTCAGGCTCGTTGGTTCGCGTCGAGCCCGCGGGAACGCGTCAGGTCTTTTCGACTGGCTGAATTCGAGCTCGACCGGCGTGGCACGACCGAAGATCGTGACCGACACGCGAACCTTGCTCTTCTCGTAGTTGACTTCCTCGACCGTGCCGTTGAAGTCGGTGAACGGGCCGTCCTTGACGCGCACGTACTCGCCCACGACGAACTCCACCTTGTGGCGGGGCTTCTCGGTGCCCTCTTCCATCTGGCCGAGGATCTTCTTGACCTCGTCGTCGGAGATCGGGGCCGGGCGGTTCTTGGCGCCGCCGACGAAGCCGGTCACCTTGTTGGTGTGCTTCACCAGTGCCACGATTCGTCGTTCATGACCATCTGCACCAGCACGTAGCCGGGGTAGAAACGGCGCTCGGAGCTGCGCTTCTGGCCGTTCTTGATCTCGACGACCTCTTCGGTCGGCACCAGGATCTCGCCGAACATGTCCTGCATGCCGGCGCGGTTGATGCGCTCGCGGATGTTGCGCTCAACGGCCTTTTCCATGCCCGAATAGGCGTGGACGACGTACCAGCGGAGATCCGGATTGACGGGCTTGGCCGGGACTTCCGGCTGGCCTTCGGCGGCGGTGTGGTTTCGATATCGCTCATTACTTCCACCCCAGATCAGGTCATAGAACAGCCACTCGAGCGTCTTGTCGGTGAGCCACAGGAAGATGGCCATGACCACCACGAAGCCGAAGACGTACGCGGTCATCTGGATGGCTTCCTTGCGCGACGGCCACACGACCTTGCGCACTTCCTTCCAGACTCGCGGCCGAAGCCGATGAATTCCTTGCCCGACTCCGACGTGAAGAACACGGCGGCGGCGGCAGCCAGCCCCACGATCAGCACGCCCCACTGGGCGATCTGGCCCCGGCGCGCGAGCAGGTAGAAGCCGGCCAGCGCCGCGATGACCAGCGCCACGGCGAGGGCCACCTTGGCCTTGTCGGCGCCCGTGGTGACGGTTTCAACTTGCGTAGATGCCATTTGCCTGCTTTGAACGTGCGCCTTCTGAAAGACGCTAAGCCCGTCGCGGGGACGGGCTTGGATTTTCGGGTGCCACTCAGGTGGCAGGGGCAGTAGGAATCGAACCTACAACCTTCGGTTTTGGAGACCGACGCTCTGCCAATTGAGCTATACCCCTCCGGTCGGTTTTTCGGGGAACCCGGCATTATGCCGGATCCCGAAAACCCTGCTTACTCCATGATCTTGGCAACGACACCGGCGCCGACGGTCTTGCCGCCTTCGCGGATGGCGAAGCGCAGGCCTTCTTCCATGGCGATCGGGGCGATCAGCTTGACCGTGATCGTCACGTTGTCGCCGGGCATGACCATTTCCTTGTCCTTCGGCAGCTCGATCGCGCCGGTCACGTCCGTCGTGCGGAAGTAGAACTGCGGGCGATAGTTGTTGAAGAACGGCGTGTGGCGGCCGCCTTCGTCCTTGGACAGGACGTAGATCTCGGCGGTGAAGTGCGTGTGCGGCTTGACCGAACCGGGCTTGCACAGCACCCGGCCGCGCTGGACTTCTTCGCGCTTCGTGCCGCGCAGCAGGATACCGACGTTGTCGCCGGCCTGGCCCCGGTCGAGCAGCTTGCGGAACATTTCCACGCCGGTGCAGGTGGTCTTGAGCGTCGGGGCCAGGCCCACGATCTCGATTTCCTCGCCGACCTTGACGATGCCGCGCTCCACGCGACCCGTCACGACGGTGCCGCGGCCGGAGATGGAGAACACGTCTTCGACGGGCATCAGGAAGGCGCCGTCGACCGCACGCTCGGGCGTCGGGATGTAGGTGTCCAGCGCTTCGGCCAGGCGCATGATCGACTGCTCGCCCAGATCGCCCTTGTCGCCCTCGAGGGCCAGCTTGGCCGAACCCTTGATGATCGGGGTGTCGTCGCCGGGGAAGTCGTACTTGGACAGCAGCTCGCGCACTTCCATCTCGACCAGTTCCAGCAGCTCGGCGTCATCGACCATGTCGCACTTGTTCAGGAACACGATGATGTAGGGCACGCCCACCGGGCGGGCCAGCAGGATGTGTTCGCGGGTCTGGGGCATCGGGCCGTCGGCGGCCGAGCACACCAGGATCGCGCCGTCCATCTGGGCGGCGCCGGTGATCATGTTCTTGACGTAGTCGGCGTGGCCGGGGCAGTCGACGTGCGCGTAGTGGCGGTTGGCCGTTTCGTACTCGACGTGCGCGGTGTTGATCGTGATGCCGCGGGCCTTTTCTTCGGGAGCCGCGTCGATCTGGTCGTAGGCCTTGGCTTCGCCGCCGAACTTGGCTGCCAGCACGGTGGCGATGGCCGCCGTGAGGGTCGTCTTGCCATGGTCCACGTGGCCAATGGTGCCCACGTTGACGTGGGGCTTGGTCCGCTCGAACTTACCTTTTGCCATTTTTTCGACTCCGCAAAAAAATCAACGATTCACTAAAGCTTTGGTGCCCTTGGCGGGAATCGGACCCGCGACCTCTCCCTTACCAAGGGAGTGCTCTACCACTGAGCCACAAGGGCGGAATTCTGTCCGCCGTATCGAACCGATTGCTGGAGCGGGAAGCGGGAATCGAACCCGCGTCATTAGCTTGAAGGCTAAGGTTCTACCATTGAACTACTCCCGCATCGGGGCACTTCATGGAAGGCCTCGGCATGCAGACCAGCCGCTCACCAACTCATCGATTCAACACATTTCGCCAGCTTTCCATCTACTGAAAAAGCCTGGTGGAGGAGGTTGGATTCGAACCAACGTAGGCGTAAGCCAACAGATTTACAGTCTGCCCCCTTTAGCCACTCGGGCACCCCTCCGGCGAACCTCAGACTATAGCACCGTTTGGCGGCGTAGGCAGCCGCCTACCAACGAACCGGTGGCTGGAGCAGCCGCGAAAGTTGCTCCGGTGCACGCGCGCCTGGCCGACGAATTCCTTGCGGAAATCTTGCGACGGATGACGCGCGACCAGCACGCGTTCGGGCGAGATCGGCAGCCCGGCGGTGGCTGTCTCGAAGAAGGCGCGCGCCGGCTTGCCCCACAGCCACGCGACCGGCACCTCCACACCGTCTTGCAGGCGCTGGCTGTACAGCGCGCGCAGCACCCCGGCCGTCCACTCCTGCCAGCCCATGCGCAGGTGCGTGCCGGCCCTACCGGAGCCCATGCGTACCGTCAGCGCGGCGTTCAGCAGCAGCACGCCTTGCGCGGCCCAATGCTCGAGATCGGCCGTACGTGGCCGCTGGAATCCGGGGTACGCCTGTTCGATGGCCGCGTACACGTTGCGCATGGACGCGGGAATGCCGCGCATCGACATGAAGGCGAGCCCCGTCGCATCGCCCGGCAGCGGATACGGGTCCTGGCCGATGAGCACGAGCCGCACCTGCCCGGGCGCAACGAGTTCGAAGGCGCGGAAGGGACGCGCGGGCACCACCGCGTGCTCGCGCGCATCGGCGTCGACGGCATCGATCACGCGCTGCGCATGCGCATCGAGCCCGGTGCACAGCGCGCGCCATGCGGCGGGCAGGTCCTGCCAGGCCTCGGCCATCGGCCGGCTGAGCGGCGCGCACAGCGCGGCGCGGTCGTCCGGCAGCAACTCGCGCTGGGTCATGCGTCCCCGGTGCCGAACAGTTCCGCCAGCGCGGCGCCGGGATCCGCCGCCCGCATGAACGCTTCACCGACCAGAAAGCATGCACGCCGGCATCGCGCATCTTCTTCACGTCCCCGGCCGTCGCGATGCCGGATTCGGTGACGAGCAGGCGGTCGGCAGGCACGTCGCCCAGCATGCCGAGCGTGTTGTCCAGGCTGACCTCGAAAGTGCGCAGGTTGCGGTTGTTCACGCCGACGAGCCGCGTCTTCAGCTTGAGGGCACGTTCGAGTTCGGCGCGGTCATGCACCTCGACCAGCACCGCCATGTCGAGGCTGCGCGCGACCGCTTCGAGTTCGGCCATTTCTGCATCGGTGAGGCACGCGGCGATGAGCAAAATGCAGTCCGCGCCGAGCACGCGCGACTCGTACACCGGGTACGCGTCGACGATGAAGTCCTTGCGCAGCACCGGCAGGTCGCACGACGCGCGCGCCTGCTTGAGGAAGTCGCCGCTGCCCTCGAAGAACTGCCGGTCGGTCAGCACCGACAGGCAGGCCGCGCCGTTTTCCGCATAGCTCTGCGCGATGTCGGCGGGAATGAAGTCTTCGCGCAGCACGCCCTTGCTCGGGCTGGCCTTCTTCACCTCGGCGATCACGGCGGGCTGGCCGGCCGCGATCTTCGCGCGCAGCGCGCCTTCGAAGTCACGGGTGAGCACGCGCGTGAAAGCGTCGTCGCGCACCATCTCCAGCGGCCGCTTCTTGCGCGCCGCGGCAATTTCCTCGCGCTTGACGGCGACGATCTTGTCCAGGATGTCCGTCATCGTGCTCAGCCCGCCAGCCGCTTCGACGCGGCAACCAGTTGCTCCAGTTTCACCTTGGCCGCCCCCGACTCGATCGCCGTGCGCGCCTTGGCGATGCCCTCCCGGATGTCCGCCGCCACGTTCGCCGCGTACAAGGCGACGCCGGCGTTGAACACCACGATGTCGCGCGCCGCGCCGGGCTGGTTGTCCAGCACCTGCTGCAGCAGCGCGCGCGACTGCTCCGACGTCTCGACCTTCAGCGTGCGGTTGCTCGCCATCGGCAAGCCGAAATCCTCAGGATGGATCTCGTACTCGGTGATCTCGCCGTTCTTCAGCTCGCCCACCAGCGTCGAGGCGCCCGGCTCACCTCGTCCATGCCGTCGCGGCCGTAGACCACCAGCGCATGCTCGGCACCGAGGCGCTGCAGCGCGCGCACCGGATGCCCACCAGGTCCGGGTGGAACACGCCCATCAGGATGTTGGGCGCGCTCGCCGGGTTGGTCAGCGGGCCGAGGATGTTGAAGATGGTGCGCACGCCCATCTCCTTGCGCACCGGGGCCACGTTCTTCATCGCGGGGTGGTGGTTGGGCGCGAACATGAAGCCGATGCCGACCTCCTCGATGCACTTCGCGATGGCGTCGGGCGACAGGTTCAGGCTGATGCCCAGCGCCTCCATCACGTCGGCGCTGCCGCTCTTGCTCGACACGCCGCGGTTGCCGTGCTTGCTCACCTTCGCGCCGGCCGCGGCCGCCACGAACATCGCGCAGGTCGAGATGTTGAAGGTGTGCGAGCCGTCGCCGCCGGTGCCGACGATGTCGACCAGTGCGTCTTGTCGGCCACGTGGACCTTGGTCGAGAACTCGCGCATCACCCGGGCGGCAGCCGTGATCTCGCCGATGGTTTCCTTCTTGACGCGCAGGCCGGTGATGATGGCGGCCGTCATCACCGGCGACAACTCGCCGCTCATGATCAGCCGCATGATCCGCAGCATCTCGTCGTGGAAGATCTCGCGGTGTTCGATGGTGCGCTGGAGCGCTTCCTGCGGGGTGATGGGCATGGCGGTTCCTTGCGCGTTTAACGGGAGGGATTGTCGGTGAAGGCCAGCTTGAGGCCGAAACCGATGAACATGGCGCCCGCGGCGCGGTCCAGCCAGTGCATGGCGCGCCGCACGGTACCGCGGCCCGCCATCCACGCGGCGGCGGCGGCCCAGCCGATGTTGATCGGCAGGCTGCTGACGTTGAACAGGATGCCGAGCAGCACGAACACCAGCGCGGTGCTGCCCGCGGCCGGGTCGATGAACTGGGGCACGAAGGCGAGGAAGAAGATCGCCACCTTCGGGTTGAGCACGTTCGTGAGGAAGCCGCCGCGCACGATGGCCGCGAACCCGAGCCGGGGTTGCGCCGCGGCCGGGCCTGCAGGTCCTGCGCCTGTTGCGGAGCCCCGGCGAACAACAGGCGCACGCCCATCCACAGCAGGTAGCCGGCGCCGGCCCACTTCAGCACGGTGAACGCCATCGCGGACGTGGCGAGCAAGGCGCCGACGCCGACGGCCGCGGCGAACACGTGCACGAAGCACCCCGCCGTGATGCCGAGCGCCGCGGCGACGCCCGACCGCACGCCGGAGCGCAGCGCGTTCGTCACGATGTAGAGGACGTCGGGACCGGGCGTGAGGTTCAGCAGCCAGCCGGCGGCGATGAACACGAGCAGTTGGTGCGCATCCGGCATGGCTGCCTCAGGCGGCGAAGAACGAGCGGATGGCCGCGGTGGCGCGGTCGATGCCGGCCTGGTCCACGTCGAGGTGCGTCACGAAGCGCAGGCGGTAGAGGCCGGTCGCCGCGACGCCCTGCTGCTTCAGGTGATCGAGCAGCGCGGCGGAACGCTCGCGCGCCGGGCCGGTGAGGTCGACGAAGAGGATGTTGGTCTGCGGCGGCTCGACCTTCAGGCCTTCGATGCCCGCGAGGCCGTCGGCCGGCGCTTCGCGAGCGCGTGGTCTTGCGCCAGCCGGTCGACTTGGTGGTCCAGCGCATACGAGGCCGCCGCGGCGATCACGCCCGCCTGGCGCATGCCGCCGCCTGCCATCTTGCGGATGCGGCGGGCGCGCTGGATCAGCTCCTTTGATCCGCACAGCGCGGAGCCGACCGGCGCGCCGAGCCCCTTGCTGAAGCAGACGGAGGCGCTGTCGAAGTGCTGCGCGATGCGGCGGGCTTCCGCGCGCGCATCGCCGCCGGTCTGGGCGGCCTGTGCGACCGCGGCGTTGAACAGCCGCGCACCGTCGAGGTGGGCGGACAGGCCGCGCGACCGCGCCAAGTCGGTCGCCTGCGCCAGTACGCCATCGGCAACACCTTGCCGCCGAGCGTGTTCTCCAGCGCCAGCAGCTTCGTGCGGGCGAAGTGCGGATCGTCGGGCTTGATCGCGGCTTCGATGTCGGCCAGCGCCAGCGTGCCGTCCGGCTGGTGCTCCAGCGGCTGCGGCTGGACGCTGCCGAACACGGCGGCACCGCCGCCTTCCCAGCGGTAGGCGTGCTGCATCTGGCCGACGATGTATTCGTCGCCGCGCTGGCAGTGCGACAGGATCCCGCACAGGTTGCCCTGCGTGCCGGTCGGCACGAACAGCGCCGCCTCGAATCCGAGCATCGAGGCGATCTTGTCCTGCAGCGCGTTGACGCTCGGGTCGTCGCCGAAGACATCGTCGCCGAGCGGCGCGGCCAGCATGGCGTCGCGCATGCCCTGCGTCGGTTGCGTGACGGTGTCGCTGCGAAGGTCGACGATCGGGTTCATTTCGCCTGCTCCAGAAGTTCTTGAGCATCGCGTGGCCGTGCTCGGTGAGGATGGACTCGGGGTGGAACTGCACGCCCGGATCGGCAGCGTCTTGTGGCGCACCCCCATGATCTCGCCGTCGTCGGTCCACGCGGTGACCTGCAGTTCCTCGGGGAAGCTGTCGCGCTCGATCGCGAGCGAGTGGTACCGGTTCACGGTGAACTTCTCGGGGAGTCCGGCGAACACTCCTTCGCGCGTGGTGGTGATCTCGCTGACCTTGCCGTGCATCAGTTGCTGCGCGCGGATGATCTTGCCGCCGAGCGCCGCGCCCACGGCCTGGTGACCGAGGCAGACGCCCAGGATCGGCAGCTTGCCGGCGAAGTGGCGGATCGCCTCGACCGAGATGCCGGCTTCGGCGGGCGAGCACGGGCCGGTGAAATCACGAGCCGGTCCGGCTTGCGGGCTTCGATCTCGGCGACCGTGCTCGTCGTTGCGAAACACTTCCACTTCCGCGCCCAGTTCCCCGAAGTACTGGACGAGGTTGTAGGTGAAGCTGTCGTAGTTGTCGACCATCAGGAGCTTCATGCCTGTTCTCCACGGCAGAAGAAAAATCCTTTGAACGCAGAGGGCGCAGAGGAGTCGCAGAAAACGCAGAAAAGATGATTCGGCTTCATAGTTTGTTCACCAGCCGGTGGACTCCCTTGACGACGGGGAAGGCATGAAAGTTGATGAGCAAGCCCAGCTTCAGGCCTGAAAGCCGCAGGTACGACAACAACTGTGCACGATGGAGCTCGTTGATCGCCTCAATGGCTTTCACTTCCACGATGACCGCCTGCTCCACGATCAGGTCCGCTCGGTACGCAAGCCCCAGCTCCCGCCCCTTGTACTTCCCTTCGATCGACACCTCTCGCGCGATAGCCAGTTCGCGTTCCGAGAGCTCGATAGCCGTGGCTGCGGAGTAGGCACTTTCCAGCAAGCCCGTCCCGAGGACACGTTGCACCTCGACAGCGGCTCCAATGATCTCGCGCGAGAAGTCATTTTCCTTTTGGACTTCCTTCTGCGACTTCTGCGCATCCTCTGCGCCCTCTGCGTTCAAAGGCTGTTGGAAGGATGTCATTCCAACCCCTCCTCAACAACTTCCGAAGCCCGCATCAGCGCCCGCGCCTTCGCCTCCGTCTCCTTCCACTCCAGTTCCGGCACCGAATCCGCCACCACCCCGGCCGCCGCCTGCACGTACAGCGTCTGGTCCTTGACGATGCCGGTCCGGATCGCGATGGCCACATCCATGTCGCCCGCGTAACTCAGGTACCCGCAGGCCCCGCCATAGATCCCCCGCTTGTTCGGCTCGAGCTGGTCGATCAGTTCCATCGCGTGCACCTTCGGCGCCCCCGTCAGCGTGCCCGCGGGGAAGGCCGCGCGCAGCACGTCCATGTTGGTCATGCCGTCCTTCAGGATGCCTTCCACGTTGCTCACCAGGGTGCATCACGTGGCTGTAGCGCTCCACCGCGAAGGCCTCGCTCACCTTCACCGTGCCGGTCCCGGCGATGCGGCCGATGTCGTTGCGCGCGAGGTCGATCAGCATCACGTGCTCGGCGCGCTCCTTGGGGTCGTTCACCAGTTCCTGCTCCACCGCCTTGTCCTGCTCCGGGGTGTTGCCGCGCGGGCGCGTGCCGGCCGGGGGGGGATCGTGATCTTCTGGCCTTCGGGCGTCTGCTCCTGCCGCACCAGGATCTCCGGCGAAGCGCCGACCACATGGAAGTCGCTGCCCGCGGCGCCGCTGAAGTTGTAGAAGTACATGTACGGGCTCGGGTTGAGCGAGCGCAGCGCCCGGTACAGCGACAGCGGCGACTCGGTGTAGCGCTTCTTGATCCGCTGGCCCACCTGCACCTGCATGAAGTCGCCGGCGGCGATCAGCTGCTTGGCGCGCTCCACGGCCGCGAGGTAGTCGGCCTTGGCGAACTCGCGTTCCGCCACGTACGTCTCGGTCTGCTTCAGCACCGGCGCGCTCACCGAGTACTTCAGCTGCTCCTTCAGCTCGCGCAACCGGCGCTTGCCGTTGGCGTACGCCTCGGGCTTCGTCGGGTCGGCGTAGACCATCAGGTACAGCTTGCCCGAGAGGTTGTCGATGACGGCCAGCTCCTCGCATTGCAGCAGCAGGATGTCGGGGCAGCCCAGCGTGTCGGGCGGGCACGACTTCTCGAGCTTCTTCTCGATGTGCCGCACCGTGTCGTAGCCGAAGTAGCCCGCGAGCCCGCCGCAGAAGCGCGGCATGCCGGGGCGCAGCGCCACCTTGAAGCGCTTCTGGTACGCCTCGATGAAGTCCAGCGGATTGCCGCCGGCGCTCTCGACGACCTCGCCGTCGGTCACCACCTCGGTGACCGCCTCCGCCCCGAAGCCGCGCGAGCGCAGCAAGGTGCGCGCCGGCAGGCCGATGAAGCTGTAGCGGCCGAAGCGTTCGCCGCCGACGACGGACTCGAGCAGGAAACTGAGCTTGCCGCCGCCCCGGCGTGGGCCAGCTTCAGGTAGAGCGACAACGGGGTTTCGAGGTCCGCGAAAGCCTCGGCGATGAGGGGAATGCGGTTGTAGCCTTGCAGCGCAAGGCTCTTGAATTCAAGTTCGGTGATCAAGGGGTGAGCCTCCACAAGCTCGGGCGGCGCGCTGGCCGCGGGGTCCGGACGGTGCCTCGGGGTGAGGCGCGGGGGCACGGGCTGCCCCGTGCAATCAGGTTCGCACTTGAACAGGCTTGCGCCGGGGCCAGGCTCCCCGGTCGCTGCAACCTGTGATGTTCGTGCGGTGGATGAACATATGTGGAGCCAGTGTAGCAAACGCATCCGCAAACGCATCCGGCCGCCGCCGTCAATGCTGAAAAGCACCGCGTGGACGCGGCACCTTGGCGACAACACGGGCTCCACCCTCGGCGACAATGGCACCGAATCGCACGCTCGTTCTTTTCCGCGGAGCCGCCATGACCCTCACCGTCCCCATCCGCCCGTGGCTGCTGGCCGCGTCTTGCCTGCTGGCCGGCGCCGCACAGGGCCGATGTCACCGTCTCCGGCGTCAAGTACCGAGAGGCCACCGACCTGCGGGGCAGCAAGCTGCAGTTGAACGGCGCCGGCATCCGCTACTACGGCCCGTTCAAGGTGTACGCCGCGGGCCTCTACCTCGGGCGCAAGGCGTCCACGCCGGACGAGGCGCTCACCGCCCCGGCGCCAAGCGCATCTCGGTCACCATGCTGCGCGAGATCGACGCGGCGGAACTGGGCAAGCTGTTCACGCGCGGCGTGGAAAGCAACATGGAGAAGGCGAGCTTCTCGCGCCTGATTCCCGGCCTGATGCGCATGAGCCAGATCTTCACCGACCACAAGAAGCTGCAGCCCGGCGACACCTTCACGGTCGACTGGGTGCCCGGCACCGGCACCATCGTCACGGTGCGCGGCGTGCCGCAGGGCGAGCCGTTCAAGGAGCCCGAGTTCTACGAGGCGCTGATGCGCATCTGGATCGGCCCGAACCCCGCCGACTGGAAGCTCAAAGACAGCCTCCTGGGCAAAACGGCCTAGTCGCGCAGCAGCGCCGGCACGTCGGCCAGCGAATCGACGTAGCCGTCGGCGTCCACCGCGCGCACGGGCTGGCCATGGTTGTAGCCGTAGGTCACGAGCAGCACCGGGCAACCGGCAGCCCGCGCGGCGGCGGCATCGTTGCGCGAGTCGCCGATCACCAGCGTCGCCGCGGGTGAAGTGCCAAGCGCTTCACAGGTCTTCAGCACCGGCAGCGGGTCGGGCTTCTTGCGCGCGAAGGCGTCGCCGCCGAACACCCGTTCGAAGTCCGGCGCCAGGCCCTTGAGGCGCAGCAGGTCGCTCGCGAACTCACCCGGCTTGTTGGTCAGGCACGCCAGCCGCATCCCGCGCGCCCGCAGCGCCGCGATGCCTTCGCGCACACCCGCATAGACCTCGGCGTGGCGGCCGTTCAGGCCCCGGTAGGCGTCCTGGTACCGGTCCCATCCGCGCTGGTAGAGATCCGCCGGCGCGCCGACGTGCGCGAGCACGGAGCGGATCAGGTGCTCGGAGCCCTTGCCGATGAAGCTCTCGACCACTTCGCGCGGCACGCGCGGCTGTGCCAGGGCGTCCAGCATCGCGTCGAGTGCGGCGTGGAAGTCGCCGAGCGTGTCGACCAGCGTGCCGTCCAGGTCGATGATGGCGGCCTGCAGCGGCCGCGAGAGGGATGGAAGCATGCGCCGAGGATAGCGGCGCGAAGCGTCAGCGGCGGCGGCGCGTGGTGCCTTCGTCGTCGCTGTCCGGCGAACGGCGCGGGCGGATTTCCTCTTCGCGCCCGCCATCGTCCTTCTCGCGTCCCTGCGGCGCCGCTTCGCCTTGCCGCTCCGGGTCGGACGAGTCGAAGCCGCGGGGAATGCGCGGCGGCTGCGCCGGGCCGCGCGGGTTTCGGTGGCCGGAAGCCATCGGGGTTTCCTTTCCGGCGGCTGCGCTCAAGCCGCCACTTCGTCGATGAGCGCGCGCGTCCAGTGGCGGTGCTTGCCGATGGCCGCGATGAAGTCCTGCGCGAGCTGCAGCCGCGCGGTGGGTTCGTTGGTGCCGACCACCACGCCGGCCGGCGAAGTGCCGTCTTCCGGCAGCAACCCCGCGCGGCGCAGGATCTCGGCCGATTCGCCGATCAGGCACAGCGGCTTGCAGTGCTTGAACGCCTCCAGCACGAAGTGCGAAGCCGCGCCGTCCTTCAGCAGCAGCTGCGCCGCGGCGGCGCCGCCCGGCACCAGCACGGCGTCGAACATCACCGAAGGCATGTTCTGGAAGGTGTGGTCCACCGGCACCTGCTGGCCCGACGACGAAGCGACCGTGCCGAGGTGCGCGGCGACGACCTTGGTGGTCGCGCCCGCGTCCAGCAGCGCCTGCTGCACCACCTTGAAGGCGCCGAGCTCGGCGCCGGCCGCCATCACGATGGCGATGCGGCGCGTCTGGATGCCGCCGCCGGCGGTTTCCATGCTCAGCGAAGGCGCCGCCTCCACCATCTGCTTGGTCACCGCCTCGCGGAATCCCGAGCGGCCCGCCGCGGCGCGCGCGTCCGGCGCCGAGATGCCGAGCGGCTCGGCCACCTTGCGCGCCAGCCGGCCGTCGACGTGCGCGAGGTTGTCGACGATGCGCTGCCGGATCGCCGGCACTTCCACCTTCGACAGCTCGAACTGGTAGGCCGCGATGATGTGTTCCTTCTCGGCCGCGCTCTGGCTGTTCCAGAACAGCGTGGCCTGGCTGAAGTGGTCGTCGAAGCTCGGGCTGCGGCGGCGGATCTTGGGCGACTCCATCGCCTCGCCGAAGCTCTGGAAGCCGTTCTCGCCGCCGTCGATGCGAAACTCCGAGCCGTTGGCCAGCGTGTTGGGCTCGTAGGCGACGCGGCCCTTGTTGATGCCCATGCGGTGCATGCCGTCGCGCTGGAAGTTGTGGAACGGGCAGGCGCCGCGGTTGATCGGCAGCTCGTGGAAGTTGGGCCCGCCGAGCCGCGACAGCTGCGTGTCGGTGTACGAGAACAGGCGGCCCTGCAGCAGCGGGTCGTTGGTGAAGTCGATGCCGGGCACAAGGTGGCCCGGATGGAAAGCGACCTGCTCGGTTTCGGAGAAGGCGCTGTCGACGTTGCGGTTCAGCACCGGCGGCCGACCACGGTGACCGGCACCACTTCCTCGGGCACCAGCTTGGTCGGGTCCAGCAGGTCGAAGCCGAGCTTGCCGGCGCGTTCCTCGTCGATCAGCTGCAGGCCCAGTTCCCACTCGGGAAAATCGCCGCGCTCGATCGCTTCCCACAGGTCGCGCCGGTGGAAGTCCGGATCCTTGCCGGCGATCTTCTGAGCCTCGTCCCAGGCCAGGCCGTGCTTGCCCAGCTTGGGCCGCCAGTGGAACTTGACGAAGTGCGAAACGCCGCGGGCGTTGATGAAGCGGAAGGTGTGGACGCCGAAGCCTTCCATCATCCGGTAGCTGCGCGGAATCGCCCGGTCCGACATCAGCCACATCAGCATGTGCGCGCTCTCGGGCATCAGCGAGACGAAGTCCCAGAAGGTGTCGTGCGCGCTGGAGGCCTGCGGGATCTCGTTGTGCGGCTCGGGCTTGAGCGCGTGCACCAGGTCGGGAAACTTCATCGCGTCCTGGATGAAGAACACCGGCATGTTGTTGCCGACCAGGTCGTAGTTGCCTTCACGCGTGTAGAACTTGACGGCGAAGCCGCGCACGTCGCGCACCGTGTCGGCCGAGCCGCGCGAGCCGGCGACCGTCGAGAAACGCACGAACACCGGCGTGCGGCTGCCCACCTCCTGCAGGAAGTCGGCCTTGGTGTATTCCACCAGCGGCCGCGTCAGCTCGAAGTAGCCGTGCGCCGCGGTGCCGCGCGCATGCACCACGCGCTCGGGAATGCGCTCGTGGTCGAAGTGGGTGATCTTCTCCCGCAGGATGAAGTCTTCCAGCAGGCTCGGCCCGCGGATGCCCGCCCGCAGCGAGTTGTGGTTGTCGGGAATCACCACGCCCTGGTTGGTGGTGAGCAGGTTCTCCGGCCCTTGCGTGAAGGCTTCCAGCTGTTTCTGGCGCGCGGCGACGGCGTCGCCGGGTTTGGATTTGCGTGAGCCCTCCGTACGGGAAGAGGCCATGGATGTCGCTCCTGTTAGCAGGGAACACGGAAAAAGGGGAGGCGCGGAAGCCTTGCGTTCCGCGGAAGGTGGACCGTCCGGCGCAGGGCGCTCAGCCGTGGTCCAGGTCGAGCACGGCTTCCAGTCCGCGGGCAAGCACGGCGAGCGCCACCACGCCGACGGCGCCGGCTGCCATCCAGTCAGCCACACCGGAACCACTGGGGCGATCTCCATCCGCGTTCTCCTTCAGCCTTGCTCTGGATGAGGATTGGAGCGCGCCTCAGCCTTGGGACCCGTAGCCCTTCAGCGGGGGCGTTTGTGGGGCTTTGCCATCACCCCGCGTGGGAACCGTCCGACAGGCGCATGGGCTCCGGCTGGCGGCGCGCGGCCGCGTCCTACCGTTGGCGGCTGGGCCTTGCCGCAGCATCTGCGGAACAGGAGATCGCCATGGCTGAACAACGGATGAAGGAAGAGCGCAGCAACGACGGGGCCGACGCCGGCAAGGGCGACACGGTCCCGGTGCAAGGCGAGAACCAGGTGCCCAAGGCGCGCATGCCGCACGAGCGCGACGAATCCGCCGACAGCCGGGAACCGGCCTCGGCGCAGGTCAGGCGCATGGGCGACATCGCCAAGGACTCCGTCGATCGCGGCGAACGCGACACCAGCAAGGGCGACGCGATGGACGCGACCTACCAGAAGGTCAAGAAGGCCTGAGCGCCGAACGCATCTGCTGGATCACGCCCTTGTAATCGGGCTTGCCGAAGATCGCGCTGCCGGCCACGAAGGTGTCGGCGCCTGCGCTCGCGACGCGGGCGATGTTGTCGGTCTTGATGCCGCCGTCGACCTCGAGCCGGATGTCGCGGCCCGACGCGTCGATCAGCTTGCGGGCCTGCTCGATCTTGCGCAGCGCAGAATCGATGAAGCCCGGGCCGCCGAAGCCCGGGTTGACGCTCATGATCAGGATCAGGTCGATGTCGTCGATCACCCAGTCCAGCACGTCGAGCGACGCCGCCGGATTGAACGTGACGCCCGCCTTCACGCCCTTGGACTTGATCGCCTGCACGCTGCGGTGCACGTGCGTGGACGCGTCCGGGTGGAAGCTGATGTAGTCGGCGCCCGCCTCGGCGAAGGCCTGCGCGAGCGCGTCCACCGGCTGGACCATCAGGTGCACGTCGATCGGCACCGCCACGCCGGCGGCCGTCTTCGCGTGCGGCTTCAGCGCGGAACAGATCATCGGGCCGAAGGTGAGGTTCGGCACGTAGTGGTTGTCCATCACGTCGAAATGGATCCAGTCCGCGCCGGCCGCGATCACGTCGCGCACCTCGTCGCCCAGCCGCGCGAAGTCGGCCGAGAGGATGGAGGGGGCGATGCGGTAGGTAGGGCTCGTGCTCATGCCCGCATTGTCGCCGAGCGACGGACGGGCCTCGCGCGGGTAGTAGCATTGGCCCATGCCCAAGTACGCCTTCCACGTGGAAGTGAAGCCCCAGTTCCTGCCGGACCAGTCCGCGCCGGAGCAGGGTCTCTACAGCTTCGCCTACACCATCACCATCCGCAACGCAGGCGAAGTGCCGGCGCAGCTGATCGCCCGCCACTGGATCATCACCAACGAACTCGGCGAGACCGAGGAAGTCAAGGGCCAGGCGTCGTCGGGCAGCAGCCGCTGCTCAAGCCCGGCGAGTCGTTCGAGTACACCAGCGGCTGCCGGCTGCGCACGGCCAGCGGCACCATGCAGGGCAGCTACTTCTGCGTGGCCGAAGACGGCGAACGCTTCGACGTGCCCATCCCCGAGTTCGTGCTCGCCGACGCCAGCCGGCGCGTGCTGCATTGAGGGGCCTCCATGGATGAAGTGATGGCGATCTGGGCCGAGTGGGTGAAGCCCTCCGCCGGGTTGCCCACCGTTCAATGGTCGTTGCTGCTTGCCGTGGCCGCGGCGGCGGGCTACCTGCTCCAGCGCTACAGCGGGCTGCCCAAGGTGGTCGGCTACTCGCTGGTCGGCACCATCGCGGGCCTGGCGGGCTTCCCGGGCGCGGCGTGGCCGCTGCAGGGCGTGGCGCTGTTCCTGCTCGAACTCGGCGTCTCGCTCGTGCTGTTCGAGGCGGGCGGCCGCATCGCCTTGCGCTGGTTCCGCCACAACCCGATGGTGCTGCTGCAAAGCCTCCTTGAATCGGTGCTGACGGCGGTGGCGGTGTACTACATGCTGCGCTACCTCGACGTGCGCGCCAGCGTGGCGGAAGCGGTGGCGCTGATCGCGATGGCGGCGTCGCCCGCGGTCCTCAGCCGGGTCATCATCGACACGCGCGCCGCCGGCCCCGTGACCGAACGCGCCATGGTGCTGGCGACGCTGAACACCTTCTACGCGCTGACACTGGTGAGCGCGCGCGTGGGCACGCTGCACCGCGAAGACACCGACCGGTCGGCACGCTCTACCCGGTGGCGGTGGTGCTGGGCATCTCGGTCGTGGTGGGCGCGCTGCTGGCCCTGCTGCTGCGCTCCGCGTTCCGCTTCATGAGCCCGACCAGCGAGAACACCTCGATCGTGATGATCACGCTGATCGCGGCGGCGGCGGCGCTGGCCGCGCACTTCGGCGGCTCCGCGCCGCTGGCCGCGCTGCTGGGCGGGCTGCTGCTCAAGCAACTGCATCCGCGCCCGTGGGCCTGGCCGCGGCAGCTCGGCACGGCCGCCTCGCTGCTGACCATGCTGATGTTCGTGCTGGTCTCGGTCGTCGCCGCGCAGGCCGACTGGAACCCCGCCGTCGTCGGACTGGTGGCGGCGCTCGTGATCACGCGCGGCGTCGCCAAGCTGTGCGGCATCTCGCTGGCCAACTGGGGCAGCGGCACCAACTGGCGCCAGGCCTTCTGGGTCGGCTGCACCATGGCGCCGATGTCGTCGGTGGCCTTGCTGATGGTCTCGCAGTTCGTCGCCTCGTCGCTGACGCTCGGGCCGCGCATCGCCAGCATCGCGCTGCCGGCCATCCTGCTGATGGAAATCCGGGCGCGATCATCGCCACCTTCGCGATCTACCGCGCCGGCGAAAGCCTCAAGCCGTGGATGCCCGTGGGCCCGGCCGCCACCGGAGAGCTGCGTGGATAAGCGCATCGAACCGCAACTGAACTCGCAGCCGGCGGAGCCGCCGCCGGAACTGGAGCCGTTCGGCCATTCGGAAGCGCTCACGCTCGGCGTCGAGCTCGAGCTGCAGCTGGTCAACACGCACGACTACGACCTGGCGCCCTACTCGGCCGAGATGCTGCGGCTGATGGAGAAGATCCCGCTGCCGGGCACGGTGGTGCCGGAGATGACCTCGAGCATGATCGAGATCGCCACCGGCATCTGCCATTCCAGCAGCGAGGTGCTGGGCCAGCTCTCGCAGCTGCGCGACGCGCTGGTGCGCTGCGCCGACAAGCTCAACATCGCCATCGCCGGCGGCGGCACGCACCCTTTCCAGCAGTGGCACGAGCAGCGCATCTACGACCGGCCGCGCTTTCGCCAGCTGTCGGAGCTGTACGGCTATCTGTCGAAGCAGTTCACCATCTTCGGCCAGCACGTGCACATCGGCTGTCCCGACGCCGACAGCGCGCTGCTGATGCTGCACCGCATGTCTCGCTACATCCCGCACTTCATCGCGCTGTCGGCCAGTTCGCCGTTCGTGCAGGGGCAGGACACGCAGTTCGACTCGGCGCGGCTGAACTCTGTGTTCGCGTTCCCGATGTCGGGGCGCGCGCCCTTCACCCTGAGCTGGGACGCGTTCGGCGAGTTCTTCGCCAAGACCACCCGCACCGGCGTGGTCAAGAGCATGAAGGACTTCTACTGGGACATCCGGCCGAAGCCCGAGTACGGCACGATCGAGATCCGCGTGTTCGACACGCCGCTGACGGTGGAGCGCGCCGCCGCGCTCTCGGGCTTCGTGCAGTCGCTCGCGGCCTGGTTCCTCAAGGAGCAGCCGTTCGTGCCGCAGGAAGACGACTACATGGTCTACACGTACAACCGCTTCCGTGCCTGCCGCTTCGGGCTGGAGGCCGTCTACGTCGAGCCGGCGACCGGCCAGCACCTGCCGCTGCGCGAGCACATCGTGGCCACCCTCGACCGCATCGCGCCGCATGCGCAGGACCTCGGCGCCGCCGCCGCCATCGACATGCTGCGCGGCTCCGCCGACCGCGGCGCCAACGACGCCCGCTGGCTGCGCGAAACCGTTTCGCGCGAGCGGCTGCTGGCCGAGATGGTCCGGCAGGGCGCGGAGCGCTTCCGGGGACGTGGAGCGCGCTAGGTGGGCGAGTTCGACCTGATCGCGAAGTACTTCGACCGCCCTGTGCGGCGCAGCCCGCTGGGCATCGGCGACGACTGCGCGCTGCTGCAGCCGGCGCCCGGCATGCAGCTCGCCGTCACCTCCGACATGCTGGTCGAAGGCCGGCATTTCCTCTCCACGGTCGACCCGCGCTGGCTGGGCCACAAATCGCTGGCGGTCAACCTGAGTGACCCGGGGGCTGCCGGCGCGCGGCCGCTCGCCTTCACGCTGTCGCTGGCCCTGCCCTCCGCCGATGCGGCCTGGCTCGCCGGCTTCTCCGAAGGCCTGCTGGCGCTGGCCGATGCACACGGCTGCGAGCTGGTGGGCGGCGACACCACGCGCGGACCGCTGTGCATCAACATCACGGCGTTCGGCGAAGTGCCGGCCGGCCGCGCGCTGCTGCGCTCCGGCGCGCGGGCCGGCGACGACCTGTGGGTGAGCGGCACGCTGGGCGACGCCCGCCTGGCGCTGGAAGCGTTCCGCGGCCGCATCTCGCTGCCGCAGGCGATCTTCGATGCGGCGCGCGTGCGCATGGAACAGCCGCAGCCGCGCGTGGCGCTCGGGCAGGCGCTGGTGGGCGTCGCCACGTCGGCCATCGACATCAGCGACGGCCTGCTGGGCGACCTCGCGCACATCCTGCAGCGCTCCGGCGTCGGCGCCAGCGTGAACGCCGCATGTGCGCCGCAGCTGCTGGCGGCCACCGCGGCGGGGCTGCAACTGGACGAGGCCGTGGTGCGCGAGCTGGTGCTCGCCGGCGGCGACGACTACGAACTCGCCTTCACCGCACCCGCGTCGCAGCGCGCCGCCGTGGAAGCGGCGGGCGCGCAGGCCGGAACGCGCGTGACCCGCATCGGCGCCATCGACGCCGGGCCCGGACTGCGGGTGCTCGACGCCGGCGGCCGTGCGCTGGCGCAGGACTTCGCGGGGTTCGACCATTTCCGCTGACCTGCGCCGCCGGCTGTCCGCGCTGCTGCTGCTCGTGGCGGCAGCCTGCCCCTTCGCGGCAGCCGCCGAAACCTTCCGCGGCATCGTCACCCACGTCACCGACGGCGATACCTTGTGGGTGCGGCCGAACGGGCAGCGAGAGACGGTCGAGATCCGCCTGCTCGACATCGATGCGCCCGAGGGTTGCCAGGCTTTCGGGCCGCAGGCCAAGAAGGCGCTGGCCGCCCGCGTGCTGAAGCAGCCCGTGGTGGTCCGCACGCGCGGCCGCGACGACTACCAGCGCACGCTGGCGCAGGTGCGGCATCGCAACGAGGACATCGGCGCCTGGCTGGTGAGCGAGGGCCACGCCTGGTCGACCAACTACAAGGGCAAACCGGGCCGCTACGAAAGGCTGGAGGACCGTGCGCGCCGCAAGGGCATCGGCCTGTGGGCCGGGCCGCACGCAGTGGAGCCGCGCAGCTTCCGCCGTTCGCACGGCCGCTGCCTCTGAGCCAGAATCGCTGCCTTCATGCAGGACGCTTCCACCCTCCTCGCCGCCGCGCTGCCGCCGCGGCGGCCCACCGCCCGCTTCATGCTGTCGCACCCGGCGCACGTGTTCGCGCTCGGCTTCGGCTCCGGCCTGGCGCCGGTCGCACCCGGCACCTTCGGTACGCTGTGGGCCCGGTTCGCCTACACCGGTGCTGCAGGCTGGCTGAGCCCCGCAGCGCTGGGTTGGGTGGTGGTGCTCTCACTGCCGCTCGGCTGGTGGGCGTGCACGGTCACGGCCCGCAACATGGGCGTCGCCGACCCGTCGTCCATCGTCTGGGACGAGATCCTGTGCTTCTGGATCATCCTCGCGCTGGTACTGCCGGCCGGCTGGGGCGACCAGCTCGCGGCCTTCCTGCTGTTCCGCTTCTTCGACGCGGTCAAGCCCGGGCCGATCGCCTGGGTCGACCGCCACTTCAAGGCGTTCGGCTGGCGCGGCGGCTTCGGCATCCTGGCCGACGACCGGCTGCCGCCTTCTGCACGCTGCTGGTGATCGCGCTCTGGAGGCACCGATGAACGAAGCGCTCTGCCGCGAACTCGCGCAACTGCTGCTGGCCCGCGGCTGGATGCTGGCCACCGCCGAAAGCTGCACCGGCGGCCTGATCGCCGCCGCCTGCACGGAGCTGGCCGGCTCCAGCGCCTGGTTCGAACGGGGCTTCGTCACCTACTCCAATGCCGCCAAGACGGACAGCCCGGGCGTCGACCCGGCGCTGATCGAGCAGCACGGCGCCGTCAGCGACGTGGTCGCCCGCGCCATGGCGTTCGGGGCCACGCGGTATTCACAGGCCCGTGGGCGTCGCGGTCACCGGAATCGCGGGCCCCACCGGCGGCAGTGATGCCAAGCCCGTGGGCACGGTGTGTTTCGGTTTCCGGTGCACGGGCGGCTCGGCAACGAGACGCTGCGGTTCGAGGGTGACCGCGCCGCCGTGCGCGCGGCGACGGTGCGCCACGCGCTGGCGCGGCTGGTCGAACTGGTGGCGGCGACGCCGGCCGATCACTCCTGAGGCAGCGCCCGGCGGCGGGGCGCGCGCTTGAGCAGGCGCGGAATCAGGAAGGCACGGCGCAGGCCTTCGGAGGCCCGGGCGACCGTGGATTGCATGTCGTGGCCGAGGCTGGCCAGCTCGTCGTCGAGCTCGTCGATCCGCGCGTCCCATTTCCCCGTCTGCATCTGGTCCATCGCCAAGACCATGCGCAGCGCGAGCAGGTTGCGCACCGTGCGGGCGCGGTCTTCGGGTGGGGACACGGTGGCGGTCATGGTGTGGGCCTCTTTGCTGGTCTCAAGCATCTCGCGTGCCACGGACCAGAGGTGTCGGAACGGGGAGGACGCTGCGGGGGCGTGCATCCGCAGCCTGCGTAGGCCTCAGCCGCGCAAGGCAGCCAGCTGGCCCGTGCCCCGGCACTCGAGGCAGGACAGGTACAGGCGACCCGGGGCGGGATCGAGGGCGGGTTCGTAGCGAAACCAGCCGCCGGAGCCGGCGCATTCGTCGCAATGGGTGGACCCGGCGGCCTGCTGGGAGGCCTGGACGGCGGCTTTGGTAAGAGTCGTTTCGGTCATGGCGCGTTTCCTTCTGGAATGCGCCTACCGTAGCGCCCGCCCGGTTCCGGTGCGTCGGTGCACGCGGGCGGCGGACGTAGGATACAACCGCTACGAAGCGTTACCGCCGCCGACGAGGGCGGACGCTGCCACCACGTCCAGCGCGGCCAGGCGTTTGCGCATCCGCAGCACCTCCCAGTCCTTGCTCAGCAGCACGCTACCGTGCGCCACGGCCGTCGATGAACTTCTGGTCGTCGGGGTCGCCGCAGGTGAGCGGGGCCTTGGCCGGAGCCTCGACGATGCGGGCACGGCGGTCGAAATCGGCCAGCACGCGGCCGGCGTCGCCGCGGTGGAAGGCGACGCGCTCCGCCAGCTTCGGGTAGGCCAGCACGCGCGCCAGTTCCTCGCGCATCGGCCCGGTGGCGATCCACTCCAGCGAACCGTCTTCCAGCCCCTGCCGGACCGGCACGGCCGCCGGGTCGCCGAACACCAGCACGTCGAGGACGATGTTGGTGTCAAGAACCAGCAGCATCGCGGGGCGCGCGGGCCGAACCGGCCACCATGTCGAAGCGGAACAGCCGGCATTCGATGGGGCCGTTCCACATCGGCACGCGGCGCGACTCCTTCAGGCGCATCCGCGTCGGCAGCTTGGCGTCCGGCGACAGCACCCACGCCGTCCAGCCCGCGTAGTTGCGCTTCCAGTGCGCCGCGAGCTGGGTGAAGAAGTCGCCGGCCTGCTCCATCTGCGCCTGTTCGCGGCCGCCGCGGCCGGGCCCCGCGATGCCGCCGGCCTCGATGCGCTCGCCGTACGGCGGGTTCAGCAGCATCACGCCGCCGCCTTCCACCGGCGGGTTGCGCTGCAGCGCGTCGCCGCCGCGCAGTTGCACCGCGTGCGCCACGCCCGCACGCTCGGCGTTACGCTGCGCGAAGTCGACCATCCGGAAGGCGACGTCGCTGCCGAACACCGGCGCTGTGGGCGGGCGCTGCGCCGCGCGCGCCTCTTCCTTCAAGGCCTGCCAGTCGCCGGCGGTGTGCGGCCGCAGCCGCTCGAAACCGAAGCGCCGCAGGATGCCGGGGGCGATGTTGCAGGCCACCTGCGCCGCCTCGATCGCGATGGTGCCGCTGCCGCAGCACGGGTCGTACAGGGGCGTGGCGGCGTCCCAGCCGCTCGCCGCAATCATCGCGGCCGCCAGCGTTTCCTTCAGCGGGGCCTCGCCCTTGTCCTCGCGCCAGCCGCGCTTGAACAGCGGCTCGCCCGAACTGTCGATGTAGAGCGTGACCGTGTCCGGCCCGAGGTGGGCGAACACGCGCACGTTCGGCCATTGCGTCTCCACGCTGGGGCGCACGCCGCCGCGCTCGCGGAAGCGGTCCGCCACCGCGTCCTTGATCTTGAGCGCCGCGAAGTTCAGGCTCTTGAGCGGGCTCTGGTGCGCGGTCAGTTCGATCTTGAAGGTCTCGCGCGGCGTGAACCAGTCTTCCCACGCGACTCCGGCCGCTGCCGGTACAGGTCGCCTTCCTCGCGGTAGGGGCCGTGGTGCAGTTGCACCAGCACGCGCTGGGCGAGCCGGCAGTGCAGGTTCAGGCGCATCACGCCGGCCCAGTCCGCGTCGACGCCGACGCCGCCGCGCACCGGCTGCGGCGTGCGGCGCGTGATGCGCTGCACCTCGTCGGCGAGCCAGGGGCTCCACGCCGGCGGCGCAGGGCAGGAAGAGGGGAAGCAGGGGCATGGGGGATTAGAGCGCACGGCGCAGGTTGGCCGGCGCGATGCGCAGCGCGTCGCGGTACTTGGCGACGGTGCGGCGCGCGCATTCGATGCCCTGCTCCTTGAGCATCTCGGAGATCTGGCTGTCCGACAGCGGCTTGGTCGCGCTCTCGGCCGCGACGAACTGCTTGATCAGCGCGCGCACCGCCGTGCTCGACGCATTGCCGCCGGTCTCGGTGCCCAGCGCCGAGCCGAAGAAGTACTTCAGCTCGAAGGTGCCGAACGGCGTCGACATGTACTTGGCGGTGGTCACGCGCGAGATGGTCGACTCGTGCAGGCCGAGTTCGTCGGCGATCTCGCGCAGCACCAGCGGGCGCATGGCCAGTTCGCCGTGCACGAAGAAGTTGTGCTGCCGCTCGACGATGGCGCGCGACACGCGCAGGATGGTGTCGAAGCGCTGCTGGATGTTCTTGATGAACCAGCGCGCCTCCTGCAGCCGCTGCTGCAGCGCCTGGTGGCCCTCGCCGCCGCGGTGCGCCTTGAGCGCGCCGGCATAGATGTCGTGCACGCGCAGCTTCGGCACCACGTCGGGGTTGAGCTGCACGCGGAAGGCGGCGCGCGCGCCGCGGCCGCTCTTGGTGACGATGACATCGGGCACGATGATGTTGCGCTCGACGTCGATGAACCTGCGGCCCGGCTTGGGCTCCAGCCGCGTGATCATGTTGATCGCCGACTTGACGCGGATCTCGCTGTCGCCGCACAGCTGCGCGAGGCGCTTGACGTCGCGCTTGGCCAGAAGGTCGATCGGCTGCTTGACAACGCGGATCGCCACCGGGCAGACCTCGTCGCCCGGCGATTCGTGCTGGATCGAGCGCAGCTGCAGCATCAGGCATTCGGCCAGCGTGCGCGCGCCCACGCCCGGCGGGTCCAGGTTCTGCAGCAGGCGCAGCGCCACCGTGAAGCGGTGCACCAGTTCCTCCTGCTGCTCGATGTCGTCCGGCGCAAGGCTGGCCGCCGCTCTCGAGGGATTCGTCGAGGTAGCCGTCGTCGTTGAGCGACTCGATCAGGAAGCGCAGCGCGAACCGGTCTTCGTCCGACAACCGCAGCGACAGGGCCTGCCGGTGCAGCCAGGACTGCAGCGACTCGTTGCCGCGCGCGAGGTCGGTGGCGTCGACTTCGCCTTCGTCGTTGTTGCGCTTGGCGGGCGCGTCGCCGCCCCACTCGGCGTCGTCGTGCGCCGTGTCGTTGGTGCCGTCGCCTTCCCAGTTGGGGGCGCCATCGTCGCCCGCTTCGGCGGGCTCGGAGTCGCCCTCGGCGCGCACGGTCTCGGCGGAGGAAGACGGGGGCGCATCGAAGCCGCCGTCGCCGTCGTCCATCGGCTGCGCATCGGATTGCGCCGGGCCGGCCTCTTCGTGCAGGTCGTCGGGGTTCGCTTCCGGGAACGGGTTGTCGTCCAGCATCTGCTGGATTTCCCGGCTCAGTTCGAGCGTCGACAGCTGCAGCAGCCGGATCGACTGCTGCAATTGCGGCGTCAGCGCCAGTGCTGCGAGACGCGTAAGGAGAGGCCCTGCTTCATACTGCCAGCAGTCCCTGCCTACATTCGGAAGTGCTCACCGAGGTAGACCCGGCGCACGTCGGCGTTGTTGACGATATCGGCGGGCGTGCCCTGCGCCAGCACGCTGCCCTCGCTGATGATGTAGGCGTGGTCGCAGATGCCCAGCGTCTCGCGCACGTTGTGGTCGGTGATCAGCACGCCGATGCCGCGCGACTTGAGGAAGCCGATGATCCGCTGGATCTCGATGACCGCGATCGGGTCGATGCCGGCAAACGGCTCGTCGAGCAGGATGAAGCGCGGCTGCGTCGCCGTGGGGCACGGGCGATCTCCACGCGGCGGCGCTCGCCCCCGAGAGCGCAGGCGCCGGCGAATCGCGCAGGTGGTCCACCCGCAGGTCCTGCAGCAGCGAGGTCAGGCGGCGCTCGATCTCGGCGCGCGCCAGCGGCTTGCCGTCGGCGCCGCGCTGCAGTTCGAGCACCGCTCGCACGTTGTCCCCGACGTTGAGCTTGCGGAAGATCGACGCTTCCTGCGGCAGGTACGACAGGCCCAGCCGCGAGCGGCGGTGGATCGGCATGTGTTCGACCGGCTGGCCGTCGATGGAGATCTCGCCGCCATCGGCGCGCACCAGCCCGACGATCATGTAGAACGAGGTGGTCTTGCCCGCGCCGTTCGGCCCGAGCAACCCCACGACCTCGCCCTTGGACACGGCCAGCGAGACGTCCTTGACGACCTGCCGGCCGCCGTAAGACTTCTTCAGGTGCCGCGCTTCGAGCCGGCTGGCCACTTCCGCCGGCGCCGGACGCACCAGCGTTTCCGCGTCGCCCATCAGCGGCGCTCCCCGCCCATGGTGGTGCTCGGGCGCAGCTGCGTGGCGGGCGCCGACGCGGGTGCGGCCGGCGCAGCGGCGCTGCCGCGCGGCGCCAGCGTAGCGCGCACGCGGCCGCCGGGGTTGGCCGGCGTCGCGCCGCCCGGTGCGCCATCCACGCTGAACTGGTCGGTCGCGTTGTTGTAGGTGATCACGGCGCCGCTCGTCTCGTCCGCGATCGAGCCGCCGCGCAGCCGCCGCATCTCGGCCCGGCCGATGAATTTCACGCGGTCGGCGCGGCCGTCGTACTCGATGGTCTCGGCCTCGCCTTCCATGAACTCGTCCACGCCGTCCCGCTTCTGGCGGAAGAAGGCCGGCTTGCCCGGCTCCGACGTCACGACGCCGGAGTGGTAGCCCTCCGGGTCCTGCTTGACGGTGACCTTGGCGCCGCGGATCACGATGCTCCCCTTGGTGACCACCACCCGGCCGGTGAACACGCTGGTCTGGTTGACGTCGTCGTAGCGCAACGCGTCCGCCTCCACGTTCATGGGCTTGGTGCGGTCGGCCCGCTCGGCGGCGGCCGGGCCGGCGGCCGAGGAGGGAGGCGAGCGCAAGCGTCAGGATGGCGAAGGAAGTGTTCATAAAGGCACGAATCTTGCTGGACATTGTAGCCAGCCAAAACGAGAAAGCCCGCGCGAGCGGGCTTTCTGCATCGGGGACCGGGGCGAACCCGGGATTACTTGGCCTTGCGGGCCTCGGCCACGAGGTAGTCGGTGACCACCAGCGCCTTGTCCATGTTGCCGGCCAGTTCGGCGTCGACGTAGTAGCGGCCGGCCACGCCCGGGGCGGGCACGCCTTCGACCTTGTACGCATCCTGCAGCTGCGCCGCGCGGCGGGCCTTGGTCGAGATGGCGAAGGAGTTGTACAGCTCCTTGAACTTGGCCTGGTCGACGCCGTTCTTCGCAACGAAGGCCGGGATCATCTCTTCGCGGTTCAGCGGGTTCTTCTGCCCGTGGATCGCCTCGAACACCTTGCTGTGCAGGTCGAGCTTGTTCATGGCTTCCAGCGCGTAGAACAGGCGCTGCTGCGGCACGAAGTCGTCGCGGAAGGCGACCGGCACGCGGCGCACGAAGACGTCCGGGCCCCGGTTGCGGATCCACGACACCAGCTTGGGTTCGAACGCGTTGCAGTGCGGGCAGCTGCTGTACCAGAAGAACTCGACGACCTCGATCTTGCCGGCCGGCGCTTCGACCGGCAGCTGCTTGTCGAGCTTGCGGTATTCCTTGCCCTCTTCGGGCCGGCGCTGGGCCGAGGCCAGGCTCGGCAGGCCCAGCGCCGCGGCGCCGATCAGACAGGCCGTACCGGCCGAGAAGTCGCGTCGATTCATTCCGTTTTCACTCCTTGATGAGGTTCAGAGCAGCGCGCGGGGCGGAAGGTTCCTGCCCGCGGGGCGTTCCGTCAGCGCTGCACGCGCACCGGGGCGGTTTCGAAGCCGCCGGAATCCAGCTTTTCCTTCTGGCGGTCGGCGTCGTCCTTGTTGGTGAACGGGCCCACGCGCACGCGGTAGACCTGCCGGCCGGCCTGCTCGCGCTCGGTGACCTTGGCCTCGATGCCCATCAGCGACAGCTTGGCGCGCTGCGCCTCGGCGTCGTCGGCGGTGCGGAAGGCGCCGGCCTGCACGAAATAGAAGAAGGGATCGCTGCCCGGCGCCACGCCGCGCGCGGCCGCCAGTTCGCCGATCGGGTCGGCGGGCGCCGGGCGCCCGGCCACGGCCGGCGGCAGCGGATCGGTGTCTTTCGGCCTCGCCGTGTCGGGCCGGGCGGCGCTGGCGGGCGCGGTTGGCGAAGCCACGGACGGCGCGGGCGGCAGCGGCTTGGCCGGGTTCTTGCCGTACAGGGGCGCGTTCGGGTCCCAGTTCTGGTTCTTGCGCGACTCCGCCGCGTCCTGTTCGGCCGACCGGCTGGGGCCCTTGTTCAGGAAGGGCACCGGCACCTTCGTGACGTACACCGCCACGGCCGGGCCGCCGCGAGTCCGAGCACGACCCCGATGATGATGCCGACGATGACGTTGCCGCGTTGCTTGTGTTTCATGCTCACATCTTGCGCGGGGCACCGACGCCCAGCACAGCCAATCCATTGTGCAACACCGGGCGCACGCGGCGACCGGGGCCAGCCGCGCCGACTTGACGGCGACGTCGTCCACCAGGATGCGTTCGCTGTCGTAGTAGCTGTGGTACGCCGCGGCGAGTTCGCGCAGGTAGAAGGTCATGTCGTGCGGGGCGAAGTCATCGGCCGCCGCCGTCAGCACCTCGGGATACCGCGCCAGCTGCAACATCAGGTTCAACGCGGCCGGGCTCTCCAGCGCCGACAGGTCGACATCTTTCAGCGTCGCCGCGTCGCCGCCCCACGCGGCCAGCACGGAGCAGATCCGCGCGTGGGCGTACTGCACGTAATAGACCGGGTTGTCGTTGTTCTGCGCCAACGCCAGGTCGACGTCGAACACGTATTCCGTGTCGGGTTTGCGCGACAGCAGGAAGAAGCGCACCGCGTCCTTGCTGGTCCACTCGACCGTGTCGCGCAGCGTCACGTAGCTGCCGGCGCGCTTGGAGATCTTCACCTCCTCGCCGCCGCGCATCACGCGCACCATGGTGTGCAGCACGTAGTCGGGATAGCCCTCGGGGATGCCGACGTTGGCGGCCTGCAGGCCGGCGCGCACGCGCGATCGTGCCGTGGTGGTCGGTGCCCGGGATGTTGACCACCTTGCCGAAGCCGCGCTCCCACTTGGTGATGTGGTACGCCACGTCGGGCACGAAGTACGTGTAGCCGCCGTCGGACTTGCGCATCACGCGGTCCTTGTCGTCGCCGTAGTCGGTCGACTTCAGCCACAGTGCGCCGTCCTGCTCGTAGGTCTTGCCGGCGTCCTTGAGCTTCTGCACCGTGGCTTCGACCTTGCCGCTGGTGTACAGGCTGGACTCGAGGTAGTAGTTGTCGAAGCGGACGTCGAAGGCGCGCAGGTCCAGGTCCTGCTCGTGCCGCAGGTAGGCCACGGCGAAGTTGCGGATGCCGTCGAGGTCTTCGACGTTGCCGCTGGCCGTGTATTCGCGGTCGTCCGACTTCACGGTCTTGCCGGCGAGGAAGTCGTTCGCGATGTCCTGGATGTAGTCGCCGTTGTAGGCGGCCTCGGGCCACTCGGGGTCGCCCGGCTTGAAGCCCCGGCGCGCATCTGCGTCGAGCGCGCCAGCGTCTCGATCTGCACGCCGGCGTCGTTGTAATAGAACTCGCGCCAGACGTCCCAGCCCCGGGTGGCGTACAGGTTGCAGATCGCGTCGCCGAGCGCGCCCCGGCGGCCGTGGCCGACGTGCAGCGGGCCGGTCGGGTTGGCGGAGACGAACTCGACCAGCACGCGCTTGCCGTTGGACGGCTGGTGGCCGAAGTCGGCGGGCGCGGCCAGCACTTCGCGGACCACCTGCTGCTTGGCGGCGGGCTTCAGGCGGATGTTGAGGAAGCCGGGGCCGGCGATCTCGACCGCATCGACCCACTGGCCGAAGGCCGGGGTGGCGAGCAGCGCGTCGCGCAGGGCTTCGGCCACCGGCGCGGGTTGCGCTTGAGGGGCTTGGCGAGCTGCATGGCGGCCGTGCAGGCGAGGTCGCCATGCGCGGCGGCCTTGGGCGACTCGAAGGCAGCCTTCGCGCCGGCGCCCGGCGACAGCTGTTCGAGCCCGTCGGCCAGCGCCGCGAGCAGTTCACGTTTGACAAGGAGCATGGCCCGATTTTACGGGTCGGGGTGCCGGGGCTTCGGAAGCGGGAGCGGATACCTTTGAACGCAGAGGGCGCGAAGGATACGCAGAAGTCGCAGAAGGACTTCCAAAAGAGAATGACTTTTCTGCGTTTTCTGCGCCCTCTCTGCGCCCTCTGCGTTCAAAAGGTTGTTGGTATCGGCAGTTCAGCCCTTGCCGCCGAACCCCCGCGCCAGGAACACCGCCGCCAGCGGAATGAGGGGAATGATGTGGGCCTGCAGCATCACCAGCTTGCGGGCGCCGCGCACCTCCTGCTCCGAGGGCAGCTCGCCGGTGGCGGCGAGGCGCTTGCGCCAGCGGCCGAAGCGCAGGGTCGGCGCGATCGAGATCAGGGCCACGACCACGAAAGCGCCGATCTTGGCGTGCAGCAGCCAGTTGCTCCAGTACCAGCCCGGTCCCTTCACGCCCGGGTAGATGCGGGCCAGGCCGGTGGCCAGCACGGCGACGGCGGCGATGCCGTAGACGCGGTCGACCGTCACGAGCCGCTGCACGACGGCGGCATTCATCCACTCGGGGCGGCACAGGGCCGCCTCGCTGGCGATGAACACGATCAGGGTGAAGATCGCCAGCAGGTGGGCGTACGAGAGGAGGGCTTCGGTGGTCATGGGGCGGGCGCCATCCAGAAATGGGGCTGGGCGTAGTGGTGTTTCAGGAAGTCGATCCACAGCCGCACCCGCAGGGGCAGGTGCTTGCGCTGCGGAAAGACCGCGTAGATGCCGTTGGGAGGCGCGGCGAAGCCGGCGAGCACTTCCACCAGCCGGCCGGCGGCGATGTCGTGCTCCACCTCCCGGGTGCTGCGCCAGCCACGCCGTGGCCCTGCACGCACCAGTCGTGCAGCACCCGGCCGTCGGAACAATCGAGCGGGCCCGCCGGGCGGATGTGGACCAGCTCGCCTTCGGGCAAGGAGAACGCCCAGCCGCGCGTCTGCGACGCGTCGCTGGAGAGCGTGAGGCAATCGTGCTTGGCCGGTCGTTCGGATGCGAAGGCGTGCCGTGCCGCTTCAGGTACGCTGGCGCGGCCACGCACATGCGGCGGTTGTCGGCCAGGCGCACGCTCACCAGCGAGGAATCGGGGAAATCGCCGACGCGCACCGCGCAGTCGAAGCCTTCGGCCGCGAGGTCGACCACGCGGTCGCTCAGGTTCAGCGAGATCGTGACGTCGGTGTGCAGTTCGCGAAAGCGCGGCACCAGCGGCGCCACGTGGCGGCGGCCGAAACCGGCCGGCGCCGTGATGCGCAGGTGCCCGCTGGCCTTGACGCCCCCGCGCTGACGCTGGCTTCGGCGTTCGACAGGTCCGCCAGCAGGCGCTGGCAGTCCTCCGAGGAAGGCGCTGCCTTCGTGCGTGAGCGAGATGCGGCGGGTGGTGCGCACCAGCAGCTTGACGCCCAGCCGCTCCTCCAGCGCATCGAGCCGCCGGCCCATGATGGCCGGCGCCACGCCTTCCGCGCGCGCCGCCGCCGTCAGGCTGCCCTTGGTGGCGACCGAGACGAAGGATTCCAGCTGCTTGAGTTTGTCCATCGCGCGGGGATTATGCGCATCGCCTTCGCGCACCCCCGCGGCGCCCCTTATTCCGCCTTGAACCCCGACGACTTGATCGGCGTCTCCCACTTCTTCAGGTGCTCGGCCTGCGTGGCGCCGAGCTGCGGGCCGGCCGCGTGGTTCGGCACCAGCCCGAAGCCGTAGACGCGCTCCTGCAGCGCCGGGTCCTTCATCGCGTCGGCCACCGCGCGGTCGATCTTCGCCACCACGTCCGCGGCCATGCCGGGCGGGCCGTAGAGGCCGAAGAAGGCGTCGGCCGAAGCATTGATGCCCTGCTCGCGCAGCGTGGGCACGTCGGGCAGCGCGCGATTGCGCTGTTCGCCCGTCACCGCCAGGATGCGGACCTTGCCGGCCTTGTGGTGCTCGATGGTCTCGGACGCCGTGTCGACCATCAGCGGGATCTGGCCGCCGATCAAATCTGGGCCGCCGGCGCGCCGCCGCGGTAGGCGACGTGCGTCAGCGGCACGCCGGCCGCCCGGCTCAGCAGCAGGCCGGCGAAGTGCGGCACCGTGCCCGCGCCCGAGGTGCCGTAGCTCGCCTTGGCCGGGTTGGCCTTCATCCGGCCAGCACCGTCTTCAGGTCGCCCGCCGGCGCGCCGGGGCCGGCGGTGACGGCGAAGTCGAAGGTGACCAGCCGCGACACGGGCGTGAAGTCCTTGATCGGGTCGTAGTTCAGCGTGTAAAGCCAGGGCGCGATCACCATGGCGCCGCTGGGCGACAGCACCAGGTTCAGGCCGTCCGGCGCCATGCGCTTGAGTTCGCCCAGCACCAGGCGGCCGGCGGCGCCCGGCTTGTTCTCGACGATGACGTTGCCGCCGAGCGAGGTCTTCAGCTTGTCCGCCAGCAGGCGGGCGATGACGTCGGCCGAGCCGCCGGGCGGGAAGCCCACCCAGATGCGGGTGGTGCGGTCCTGCGCGAGCACCGCCGGGGCGGCGAGCGAGGCGGCCGCGAAGGCGGCGAATTGGCGGCGTTTCATGGGTTTGTCTCCGTCGGGTAAGGGGTGCGATCCCTTACCATTCTGGCCGCCCGGTTAGCATGCCACCATCCGGTCGCACCCCAATAAACATCCCCGAGACAAGGAAGTACGCCATGCCCGTGATCGACGTCCACACCCACATGTTCACCACGCAGTGGCTCGAACTCCTGCAGAAGGAAGGCGGCAACTACAACATCCGGTGCGCCCCGACGGCCAGCGCGAGATCTTCCGCGGCAACACGCCGGTGGTGATCCCGCAGAAGGGCCACTTCGACTGGGACCTGCGCATCCAGCACATGGACCAGGCCGGCATCGACATCTCGGTCGTCTCGCTGACCTGCCCGAACGTGTACTGGGGCGGCGAGGAAGTCAGCGTGCGCGCCGCCGTCGAAGCCAACGACAACGTGGCCGACGCGCAATCGCGCTTTCCGGACCGCATCCGCTGGTTCACTTCGCTGCCCCGGGGAGTACCCGCAGCGCGCCATCGAGGAACTGGAGCGCTCCTGCGCCAAGGGCGCGGTCGGCGTGATGGTGCTGGCCAACGTCTCGGGCAAGAGCCTCACCGACCCGATGTTCGCGCCGGTCTGGGCGGAGATCGACAAGCGCAAGCTGCCGGTGCTGGTGCACCCGACCGACCCGCCGGGCGTGGACCTGATGGACATGACCAAGTTCGACCTGAGCTGGTCGGTCGGCTTCATGTTCGACACCACGCTGGCGATCACGCGGATGATCTTCGAGGGCTTCTTCGACCGGTACCCCGACCTGAAGATCATCGCCTCGCACGGCGGCGGCACCCTGCCCTACCCGGTCGGCCGCTTCGAGAAGGGCGACGAAGTCGAACTGGCCTCGCGCCGCCAGATGAAGCGCAAGCCCACCGACTACCTGCGCCACATCTACTACGACAGCATCACCTACAACCTGGGCGCGCTGCAGTACCTCGTCTCGGTGGTCGGCGAGACGCAGGTGATGTTCGGCACCGACTGGCCGCACTGGGTGCACGACACGAAAGGCGCCTTCGCCAACACGGCGAAGTTGCCGGAACAGCAAATGAATGCGATCCGCGGAGCGAATGCGATGCGGGTGTTCGGGTTCTGAGCGTCGTCATCCCCGCGAAGGCGGGGATCCAGGGCGCCGTTCGTTCCCGCCTGCGCGGGAACGACGATTAGGCGCATCCGGTCACAGATACTGCCCGCCCCAGCTCTTAATGTTTGCACTGGTTCCGAATACAGTGCTGGCATGGAGCCCAAGGCCGTCCTCTTCGATGCCTATGGAACGCTGTTCGACGTGTACAGCGTGGGCCTGCTCGCGGAACAACTGTTCCCGGGCCAGGGCCGCGCGCTGGCCGTCCTCTGGCGCGACAAGCAGATCGAATACACGCGGCTGGTCACCACCAGCGACGACGGCGCGCACTACCGGCCGTTCTGGGACCTGACCCGCGCCGGCCTGCGCTACGCCTGCAAGCGGCTCGCGCTGCCGCTGGGCGACGAGGCCGAACAGCGCCTGATGAACCAGTACCGGCACCTCTCCGCGTTCCCCGAGAACCGCGAGGTGCTGCAGGCGCTGAAGGACCGCGGCATCGCCACCGGCATCCTGAGCAACGGCGACCCGGCGATGCTGGGCGTGGCGGTGCGCAGCGCCGGCCTCGAAGGCCTGCTCGACCACGTGCTCAGCGTCGACAGCATCCGCAAGTACAAGACGCATCCGGACGCCTACCGCCTCGGTCCGCAGGCGACCGGCCTGCCCGCGCAACAGATCCTGTTCGTCAGCTGCAACGCCTGGGACGCGCTGGCCGCCACCGGTTCGGCTACCGCACGCTGTGGGTCAACCGCTACCAGCTGCCGTTCGAGGAACTCGACACGCAACCGACACGCACCGGCGCGACCCTGCGCGACGTGCTCTCCTTTTTCCATTGAACCCTGCCCACGGAGGAACATCCCCATGACCAGCCGCACGACCATCCACGGACTCGGGTGGACAGCGCCCTGAAGCGCTTCGTCGACGAACAGGTGCTGCCCGGCACCGGCGTCGACGGCGCCCGCTTCTGGCAGGGCTTCGACGCCATCGTGCGCGACCTGGCGCCCAAGAACGCCGCGCTGCTGGCCGAGCGCGATCGGTTGCAGGCGGAGATGGACCAGTGGCACCAGGCCCACCCCGGCCCGATCGCCGACATGGCGGCCTACCGTGGCTTCCTCGAGAAGATCGGCTACCCGGTGCCGGAGCCGAAAGGCGCCAAGGCCACGACCGAGAACGTCGACGACGAACTGGCGCGCCAGGCCGGCCCGCAGCTGGTGGTGCCGATCCTCAACGCCCGCTACGCGCTGAACGCCGCCAACGCGCGCTGGGGCTCGCTGTACGACGCGCTGTACGGCACCGACGCGATTCCCGAAACCGGCGGCGCCGACAAGGGCCCGGGCTACAACGAGGTGCGCGGCGAGAAGGTGATCGCCTACGCGCGCCAGGTCTTGGACCAGGCCGTGCCGCTCGAGAGCGGTTCGCATGCCGACGCCACGGCCTACCAGGTGCAGGGCGGCAAGCTGGTGGTGGCGCTCAAGGGCGGCGCGTCCAGCGGCCCGAAGGATCCGGCGCAGTTCGTCGGCTACCGCGGCGAAGCGAGCGCGCCTTCATCGGTGCTGCTGAAGCACAACGGCCTGCACCTCGACGTCATCATCGACCGCGCGCACTCCATCGGCCGCACCGACGCGGCGGGCGTGGCGGACGTGGTGGTCAAGCCGCGCTGTCGACCATCCTCGACCTGGAAGACTCCATCGCGGCCGTCGACGCCGAGGACAAGCTGCTGGCGTACAGCAACTGGCTGGGCATCCTGAAGGGCACGCTGACCGAGCAGGTCGCCAAGGGCGGCAAGAGCTTCACGCGCGGCCTGAACCCGGATCGCGTCTACACCGGCGCCGACGGCGGCGAAGTGCGGCTGCATGGCCGTTCGCTGCTGTTCCTGCGCAACGTGGGCCACCTCATGACGAACCCGGCGATCCTGTGGGACGGCGGCAAGGAGATTCCGGAAGGCATCCTCGACGCGGTCATCACGACCGCGATTGCGCTGCACGACCTCCGGGGCAAGGGCGCCAACGGCATCCGCAACTCGCGCACCGGCTCGGTCTACATCGTCAAGCCGAAGATGCACGGGCCGCAGGAAGTGGCCTTCGCCTCGGAGCTGTTCGCGCGCGTCGAGCAGCTGCTCGGGCTGCCGGCCAACACCGTCAAGCTGGGCATCATGGACGAGGAGCGCCGCACCAGCGTCAACCTCCGGCCCTGCATCGCCGAAGCAGCGGCGCGCGTGGCGTTCATCAACACCGGCTTCCTCGACCGCACCGGCGACGAGATGCACACCGCCATGCTGGCGGGGCCGATGATGCGCAAGGGCGACATGAAGTCCAGCGCCTGGATCCGGGCCTACGAGAAGAGCAACGTGCTGGTCGGCCTCGGCTGCGGCCTGCGCGGTCGCGCCCAGATCGGCAAGGGCATGTGGGCCATGCCCGACCTGATGGCCGCGATGCTCGAACAGAAGATCGGCCACCCGAAGGCGGGCGCCAACACCGCGTGGGTTCCCTCGCCCACCGCCGCCACGCTGCACGCGCTGCACTACCTGCAGGTCGACGTGTTCGGCGTGCAGAAGGAGCTGGAGAAGACCCACGCCGAAGCCGAGCGCGACAACCTGCTCGGCGGCCTGCTGCAGATCCCGGTGGTGGCCGAGGCGAAGTGGTCGGCGGCCGAGCGCCAGCAGGAGCTGGACAACAACGTGCAGGGCATCCTCGGCTACGTGGTGCGCTGGATCGACCAGGGCGTCGGCTGCTCGAAGGTGCCCGACATCCACAACGTCGGCCTGATGGAAGACCGCGCCACGCTGCGCATTTCCAGCCAGCACATCGCCAACTGGCTGCACCATGGTGTGGTGACGAAGGAACAGGTCATGGAGACCTTCCAGCGCATGGCGGCGGTGGTCGACAAGCAGAACGCGGGCGATCCGCTGTACCAGCCGATGGCCGGAAACCGGGAAACCTCCTGCGCCTACCGGGCCGCGCTGGACCTCGTGTTCAAGGGCAAGGAACAACCTTCGGGTTACACCGAACCGCTGCTCCATGCGTGGCGGCAAAAGGTGAAAAGCGCCCGGTCCGCCTGACCGGCGCGGCCGACCGTTCGACGCGATCGGCCGCGTAACAGATGTCACATGGCGTCGCCGCGTGACGTATGCATCAGCCACGGGGGTCCGCGCTCTCTAGACTGGCCTTGCAAGCCATGGCCACGTCCTTTCCACCTACCGCCCGCCTCTGCCTCGACCGGCCGCCGCCACGGCGCCGGCGCTGGTCGAGCGCGCGGTCGATGCGGCCGTCGAAAGCCTGCAGCAGGCCGAACGCGAGTCCACCATCTCCACGCGCCGGCAGGAGTTCGCCGACGCCTGGCTGGCCCCGGTCCAGCGGCGCTCCGACTGGGCGCAGCGTTACCCGTCGCTGCTGCGCGCGGCGATGCAGGCCGAGCCGGCGGAACCCGAAGCGGTCAAGGTGCAACCGCGCGCCGCCACGCTGACGCTGCTGGACGACGACTCGCTGATGCAGTCGCTGGAATCGGCGCGCATGACCCAGCTGCTCGGGCCTCGCCTGGAGCAGCCGCTGAACGAACTCAACGCCCTCATGAGTTCGGCGCTGGGCCTGGCTACAGTGCAGCCGGAGCGCAATCCGCTGCGGCCCGAAGTGTTCGCGCAGTCGCTGCGCACGCTGATGCAGCCGGACGCGCAGCCGCAATGGCCCGGCATCTGGACGCGGCACTGGCCACGCCCATCGCCATCGAACTCGAAACGCTCTACCGGCGCGCCCTCGAACTGCTGGAGAACGCGGATTTGCAGGCCGCCAGCTACCGCGTCCTGCCCGTCGCATCGGTGCCCGCACCGGTCGCGCCCGCGCAGCCGAAGAACGGCGAAGGCGGCACGGCCGCTTCGGCCAACGCGGAAGGGGGCGGCGGCCAGCCGATGGGTGCGGGCGGTGGCCGTGGCGGCGCTGGCGGCGGCCGGGGCGGCAATCCCCCGGTCCCATGCTGGGCGGCTCCACGTGGGCCGACCTCTCGCACTACGAACTCGGCGACGAGCTGTTCCAGCATTTCCTGTTCGCCCGCACACAGCCCTCCAGCCGGGGCCTGGCCCCGGCCTACTACGCGCAGGTCGACCAGCAACTCGCCGCCATCGCCGCGGGCGCCGAAGACAGCGCGCCCTACGATCCGTCCGCCGCCCTGCAGTACCGCGAGCTGCCGCCCGTTGCCCGGCCGCACCGTCCGGTCGGCACGACCAGCGCCCTCGACGAGGCCGCGTGGGGCCGCTGGGGCGCGCCGCGCGAGCGCTCGCTGGTCCGCGCGCAGCTCAAGAAGGAAGCCCGCCAGGTCGGCCAGTGCTCGGCCTGGGAGGGTCGTGCGCAAGCTGGTCGACCAGGTGGCGCGCGACCCGCGCCTGCTGGCGCCCGTGCGCGAAGCCATCGTGGCGCTGGAGCCCGCGCTGCTGCGCCTGCCCCCGGTGGCGCCGCGCTTCTTCAGCCAGCACGACCACGCCGGCCGCCGGCTGGTGGAGCGGGTGGCCGAGCGCAGCTTCAAGTACAACGACGAATTCGCGGGCGACTTCCACGGTTTCCACAGCGGCGTGCGCTCCGCCTTCCAGTCGCTCAACGAAGCGGCCGTCGAGGACGAGTCGCCTTTCGCCGAGGCGCTGCGCGGCCTCGAGGCGCAGTGGGAGGAGCAGGACGCACTCGAGGCGCCCGGCCGCCAGGTCGCGGTCGACGCGATGTACTTCGCCGAGGCGCGCGACGCCGAAGCGGCGCAGATCGCCGGACGCTGAGCCAGCGCTCCGACCTCGACGGCGTGCCCGCGGTGGTGCAGGACTTCCTCTACGGACCGTGGGCGCTGGTGATGGCCCACGCCCGGCTCACCGACACGCAGCGGCAGATCGACCCGGGCGGCTGGAGCTCGGTCATCACCGACCTGCTGTGGAGCGTCAAGCGCGAGCAGACGCTGCGCAATCCCGCCAAGCTGATCGCCACCATCCCGAAGATGCTGGAGCGGCTGCGCGGCGGCCCCCCCGTGGGACAGGATCCGCAGGACAACGGCACCTTCTTCACCGCGCTCGAGAAGCTGCACCGGCCGGTGCTGAAGCTGCGCGCCAAGCAGCGCCACGCCAGCGACAGCATGCCCGCCGAGCTGGAGGTCGACCCGGCCCTGATGGCCACCGAGCGCCAGCAGCCCAAGCGCGACCGCGGCGAACCGTGGATGGCGCGCGAGGAACTCGACGCCGCCGGCTTCCTCGACACGATGCCCAGCGCGCCCGCGCCGCTGGCCGACGAGTCGCCGCAGGCGAGCGATGCGGAAGCCGACACCGTCCAGGCTGCCGAGGAAGCGCCGCTCGACGAAGGCGACGTCGCCGTGCTGGTCGGCGGCCTGCACCAGGGGCAGCTGGGTCGACCTGTATTCGCGCAAGGAGTGGCGCCGCGCCAACCTCACCGGGTGAGCGGCCGCGCCACCCTCTTCATGTTCGTCAGCAGCGGCGGGCGCCCGCATTCGATGACGCGGCGCAGCCTCGAAAGGCTGGTGCGCGACCGCCTGCTGCGGCCGGTGGACGCCGGCGACGTGGTGCCGCGCGCGCTCGAGCAGCTGTCGCGGCGGCGCGAGCGGCCCCGTGCGCTCGCGGCCTGACTACACTGGCGGCGTGCCCGCGCCCGCCGACTCCACCCTGTTTGTTCGATCCCGCCGCGTGCCCGCTGTGCGGCACGCGCAACCAGTGCGCCATGGAAGTGGAGCGCGCGACCGGCGTCAAGCAGGAGGCCTGCTGGTGCACGCAGGTCGATTTCAACGCCGACCTGCTCGCCCGCGTGCCCGCGCCGGCCCGCGACAAGGCCTGCATCTGCGCCGCCTGCGCGCGGGCCGCGAACACGTGAGCGACGGCAGCACGCTCGCCGCCCTGAGCGCGCGGCACGGGCCACGCTATCGCTGGCTGCTGCTCATCTCCGTGATGGTCGGCGTGATGGCTTCCATCATGTCGTCGACCGTGGTCAACGTCGCGATCCCCGACCTCAGCCACCACTTCACGCTGAGCCAGGGCGCGCGCAGTGGGTGAGCTCCGGCTTCATGGTGGCCATGACCGTCTCGATGCTGACCACGCCGTGGCTGCTGGCGCGCTTCGGCTACCGGAGGACGTATGTGGGCACCATGCTGCTGCTGATGGCCGGCGGCATCACGGGCGGCCTGGCCGCGCACTTCCCGATCGTGATGGCGGCGCGGGTCGCCGAAGGGCTGGCGGCGGGCATCGTGCAGCCGATCCCCGCGATCATCATGCTGCGCGCCTTCGAACCGCACGAGCAAGGGCGCGCCAGCGGGCTGTTCGGCATGGGCGTGGTGCTGGCCCCGGCGCTCGGCCCCAGCATCGGCGGCGTGCTGGTCGACCTGTGGGGCTGGCGGTCGATCTTCTTCATGGTCGTGCCCTTCTGCCTGCTCTCGCTCTGGCTCGCCTACCGCTACGTGCCGACCACCGCGCCCGGCGGCAACGCGGCGCTGCGCGGCGCCAGCCTCGACTGGCTGGGGCTCGCCCTCGGCGCGACCGGCACGCTCTGCCTCCTCAACGGGCTGCTCGAAGTGCGGGGCGGCGACCCGCTGCTCGCCGGCGGCCTGCTGCTGGCCGCCGCGGCAGCGTTCGGCGCCTTGGTCGCCTGGCTGCGGCGGGCGCAGCGCACCGGCCGCATGGCCTGCTCGACCTGCGCGTGTTCGGCTACCGCAGCTTCGCCTTCGGCAGCCTGGTCGCCTTCATCTACGGCATCGCGCTGTTCGGGTCGACCTACCTGCTGCCGGTGTACATGCAGCTGGGCTTGTCTTTGCCGGCCTCGCACGTCGGCACCATCCTGCTGCCCTCGGGCATCGTGCTGGCGATCACAATCGGCATCGCGGGACGCCTCACCGACCGGCTGCCGACCTACGTGATGGTCTGCACCGGCCTGGCGCTGATCACGGCCTCCTTCGCGTTCGTCCCCGTGATCAAGCTGCAGACCGGCATCTGGGTGCTGATGGTGCTGGCGATCATCGGCCGCATCGGCCTCGGCTTCATCCTGCCATCGCTGAACCTCGGCGCGATGCGGCCGCTGGACAAGGCGCTGATCCCGCAGGGTGCGAGCGTCATCAACTTCGTGCGCATGCTGGGCGGCGCCGCCGGCGTGAGCCTGTGCGCCATCGTGCTGGAGTGGCGCGTGGCGGCGCACGGCGACGTGCTCACGCGCGGGCCCAGCAGCGTGGCGCGGCTGGCGGCCTTCAACGAAAGCTTCCTGATGCTGGCAGCGATCTGCGGCCTGGCCATCGTCGCGGCATGGCAGCTGCGCGCATCCCCACGGAAGGCGGCGGCTGCCGAATAATGGGTCATGTGCCAACTGCTGGGGATGAACTGCAACACGCCGACGGACGTCACGTTCAGCTTCGCGGGCTTTGCCCAGCGCGGCGGCAACACCGACCACCACGCCGACGGCTGGGGCATCGCCTTCTTCGAAGGCCGGGGGCTGCGGCACTTCGTCGACCACCAACCGGCCTGCAGTTCACCCGTCGCCGAGCTGATCCGCCGCTACCCGATCAAGAGCCAGAACGTCGTCGCGCACATCCGCAAGGCGACGCAGGGCGAGATCGCGCTGCAGAACTGCCACCCGTTCGTGCGGGAGCTGTGGGGCCGCTACTGGGTGTTCGCCCACAACGGCGACCTGAAGGATTTCCACCCGCGCCTGCACGCGAGCTTCCGCCCGGTGGGCAACACCGACAGCGAGCGCGCCTTCTGCTGGCTGCTGCAGGAGATGTGGAAGTCGCATGCGGGCGTGCCGAGCGTGGAGGAACTGACGCTGACGCTGCGCGAGCTGGTGCCGCAGATCGCGAAGCACGGCACCTTCAACTTCCTGATGTCGAACGGCGAGGCGCTGTGGGCGCACTGCTCCACCAACCTCTGGTACGTGGAACGCAAGCACCCGTTCACGCATGCGCACCGGCGGACGAAGACCTGAGCGTGGACTTCGCGCAGCACACCTCGCCGCAGGACCGCGTCGCCGTCGTCGTCACCGCGCCGCTGACGGTGAACGAAGCGTGGACGCAGTTCGGCGCGGGGGAACTGAAGGTGTTCGTGGAGGGGGCTGCTGTGTAGCGGAAGGCTGCAGGATGCGGACTGCCGGAACGCAGAGGGCGCCAAGGATTCGCAGAGGACGCAGAAAAGTCAAAGAAGACTTCCAAGGTCTTCGGTTTCCTTCTGCGATTTCTGCGTAACCTTTGCGCCCTCTGCGTTCCGGCAGTCCGCTTTCAGCGGCCTGTGCCAGCCACCGCCGCCTCGAGAGCATCCACGAACATCGCCGGCACGTCGAAGCCGGTCTGTTCGGTGATCTCCTCGGAAGCAGGTCGGGCTGGTGACGTTGATCTCGGTCAGGCAGGCGCCGATCACGTCCAGCCCCACCAGCAGCAGCCCGCGCTGCGCCAGCTTCGGCCCGATCACCTCGGCAATCCTGCGGTCGGCGTCGGTGAGCGGCTGCGCCACGCCCTTGCCGCCGGCGGCCGGTTGCCGCGCACTTCGGTGCCTTGCGGGATGCGCGCGAGCGTGAAGGGCACCGGCTTGCCGCCGATCACCAGCACGCGCTTGTCGCCGGCCACGATCTCGGGCACGAAGCGCTGCACCATGATCGTGGTGGCGCCATCGCGGTTCAGCGTCTCGATGATGGAGCCGAGGTTCATCGCGTCGGGACCGACGCGGAAGATGCCCATGCCGCCCATGCCGTCGAGCGGCTTCAGGATGATGTCGCGGTGCTCGGCGTGGAAGCGCCGCACGTCCTCGGCCTGCCGCGTCACCAGCGTCGGGCTGACGAACTGCGGGAACTCCATGATCGCGAGCTTCTCGGGATGGTCGCGCAAGGCCGCCGGCTTGTTGAAGACGCGGGCGCCGTCGCGCTCCGCCTGCTCCAGCAGGTGGGTGGCATAGAAGAACTCGCTGTCGAAGGGCGGGTCCTTGCGCATCAGCACGGCGTCGAAGTCCTTCAGCGGCCGTTCGGCCACGCGCGTTTCCTCGAACCACGCGTCGGGCGCGCCGGTGAGCGTGATCTCGCGCACGCGCGCCGTGACCAGCCCGCCGGACACCCAGCTGATGTGGCGCGGCTCGCAGGCCGCGATGCGGTGCCCGCGGCGCTGCGCCTCCCGCATCATGGAGAACGTCGTGTCCTTGTAGATCTTGAAGGCTTCGAGGGGATCGGCAACGAATAGGATGTTCATCAGGATCTCACTGTTGCACAGAATGCATCCCCAGCCGCGCGACGCAGGAATTCCGCGGTGAGCTGTGGCTGGGTGACGGGCAGCATGTGGCCCGCCCCGGGCACCACCTGCAGGCGCGCCTGCGGCACCTTGGCGGCCAGCGCCTGGCCGTGCACCTTCCAGTCCAGCACGCGGTCGCCGTCGCCGTACAGCAAGTGCACCGGCAGCCGCAGCTCGCCGTAGCGCGCCTCCTGCGGTGCCAGCTGGTGCTCCAGCGCGGTGAGGTCGGTGGAGGTGGCGTAGAAGGCCTGAGGCCGCAGCCCCAGCAAGCCGCCTCCCCGCACGGGGAAATCGCGCGGCGGCGGTTCGGGCGCGAAGACGAAGGTCAGCACCTGCTGGCCGCGCGCGATGGACGCCGGCATGGCCGTCGTGTAGGCCAGGGCGCGGCGCAGCCGGGGCTTGCGGATCGCCAAAGCCTTGAAGGCGGGCGGCGGCTCCGGCACGTCGTGCGTGAGCGGCGCGATCAGCGCCAGGCCGGCGACCGCGTCCGGCTCGCGCAAGGCGACGGCCAGCGACACGGCCCCGCCCAGCGAATGGCCGACCAGCAGCGGCGGGCGGTCGAACCGCATCGCGCGCAGGAAGCCGGCGACCACGCGCGCCTGCTCGCCGAGCGCGGCCCGCGCATCGCTGCTGCGCGGCGAGTGGCCGGACCCGGGCCGGTCCAGCAGCACCAGCCGGAAGTCGCGCGCCAGTTCCGCCAGCGGCAGGTAGTCGAAGTTGCGCATGTTGCCCCCGAGGCCGTGCACCAGCACGATCGGCGGCCCCTCGCCCAGCGTGCGGTAGTGGAGGCGCTCGCCCTCCACCTCGATCCACTCGCCTTGCGGGCGCAGCGTGGCGTCGACGCGGCGGCCGAGGAAGATCGCGAACAGGACCAGGGGCGCCGGCGGTGAACAGCAGCCAGGCCAGCAGGAAGGCGGGAAAGCTCATGGGACGAAACGTTGCGATGACGCGGAAGATCGGGCAGCCGGCATCATGCCTCCAGTCGGCGCCGGAGGTCGTCGAGCAGCCATCGCCCGGCCGGCCCCAGCGAACGGTCGCGCCGGTGCGCCGCGTGGATGGTCAAGCCGTCGCGCGGGGTCGGGTCGTCCTCGACCTCGAGGGCCTGCAAGGTCCCGGCGGCGATGGCCCCCGCGACCAGTGCTCGGGCATGCGGCACCAGCCGAAGCCGGCCAGCAGGAAGTCGAGGCGGCGCCCGAGGTCGACGAAGCGCCACAGCCGCGCGCTGGCCAGCCCGTAGTTCGCGCCGCCCGGCTCGACCGGATCCGACAGCACCAGTTGCACGTGCGGTTCGAGGTCGCCGGGCGTCGCCGGCCGTCCGAGCGCGGCGAGCGGATGCGCCGGCGCCACCACCGGCCGCATGCCGACCTGCAGGAGCGGATAGGCGGCAATGTCCTCCGGCACGGCCGGCAGCAACACGCAGATGGCCGGGCCGCCGATCCTTCACGCAGCCGCCGCAGCGAACCGCCCAGTCCTTCGGTCGAGAAGCTCACCGGCAGCTCGGGAAACGTGGCGCTGAGCGCGCGCAGGCTTTCGATCAGCGGCTCGGTGGGCACCAGCGGGTCGATCGCGAGGGCCAGCTCCGGCTCGAGGCCGCCGCGCGTGTTCGCCGCCACCGCCTCGAAGCGCGCCGCGCCGGCCAGACCCCGCCGGGCCTGGTCGACCAGCACGCGGCCCGCCTCGGTCAGCTGGGGCCGGCGGCCGCCCCGGTCGAACAGGACCACGCCCCGGACGGATTCGAGCGTCGCGATCGCGTGGCTGATCGCCGACTGCGCACGCAACAGCCGGCGGCCGGCGGCCGAAAAGCTGCCGCAATCCGCGATGGTGACCAGCACGCGCAGCTGGTCGAGGGTGAGGTTACCGATCATGAGCGATCAATGGAGCAGATGGATTCGATCTTGGTTTTATCACTTCCGCTGCGGGGTACCGGCCCCTAGATTCGGGTCACCACTTCTCCGGACCCACGATGCCCCAACTTCTCGTCGTCGAAACCAGCCCCCGCGGCGACGCCTCGATCTCGCGCCACATGACCCGGCGTTTCGTCGCCGACTGGCAGGCCGCGCATCCGGACGGCACGGTCGCCTTCCGCGACTGGCGGAAACCCCGCTCGCGTTCACGACCGGCGCCTGGCTGCAGGCTTACTTCACGCCGCCCCTGCAGCATTCACCCGGGATGCAGGAAACCCTGCGGCTGTCCGACGTGCTGGTCGCCGAGGTTCTCGCGGCCGACCACATCGTCATCGCCACGCCGGTCTACAACTACAACGTGCCGGCGGCGCTGAAGGCCTGGATCGACCACATCGTGCGCAAGGGGCTGACGCTGGGCCACGACGGCGCGGGGCTGGCAACGGGCAGGACGGCCACGGTGCTGCTCGCCTCCGGCGGCAGCTACGGCGAGGGCTCGCCCATCCGGGACCGTGACATCGCGCCGCAGTACCTGCGCCTGGTGCTCCAGGTGATCGGCATCACCGACGTGACCGTCGTGCCCGGCGGCGGCGCCAAGGCGGTGGACCCGGGCGAACTGACCATGGACGACTTCGTGGCGAAGCTGGCGCCGGCGATCGCGCAGGCCGCCAGCTAGCGATTCCTTCGCCGCGCGAAACGCATCGCGCCGTCGTGCAGGGGCGAAAACTTCAGCGCGAGCAGGTCGCGCACGTAGTTCTGGTACACGCGCCACGGATGCCGGGCCCCTTGCCGAGGCAGCACGCCGGCTGCGCGCTGCACGTAGCCTGAGCTCAGGCCGATGGCGGGTTCGGTCTCCGCGCCCGGGTCGTCATGGACCGGCACGCAGATGTCGAGGTCGTTGCGTTGCATGTGGTTCAGCAAGCGGCAGACCTGGCGCGCGATCAGCTCGCACTTGAGCGTCCACGATGCATTCGTGTACCCCATGGCCATCGCGAGGTTCGGCACGCCGCTGACCATCATGCCCTTGTAGGCGACGCTGCGCGCCAGGTCCACCGGCGCACCATCGACGGTGAGCGCCGTGCCGCCGAGCATCTTCAGCTGCAGCCCCGTGGCCGTGACGATGATGTCGGCTTCGAGCTCCTGGCCCGAGGCGAGGCGGATGCCGCCGGGGGTGAAGCGCTCGATCGTGTCCGTGACGATGGACGCCTTGCCCGAACGCAGGGCGCGGAACAGGTCAGCGTCGGGCGCGATGCACAGGCGCTGGTCCCGGGGTCGTAGCGCGGTTGCAGGTGCTTGCGCGCGTCGATGCCGGGGCCGAGCTGCGACTGCGCCGCCTTCAGCAACAGGCGCTTCGCGGACGCCGGCCAGCGCCTGGCGACCTGGTAAAGCGCCGTCGCCAGCAGGATGTTCTTCCAGCGGATCAGGTGGTAGGCGAGCCGCGCAGGCAGCACGCGCTGCAGCGCCCCGCCGATCGCATCGCGCGCCGGCAACGCGATGATGTAGCTCGGCGAGCGCTGCAGCATGGTGACGTGCGCCGCCTGCCGCGCCATCTCGGGCAGCAGCGTGACGGCGGTCGCGCCGCTGCCGACCACCACCACCTTGCGGCCGGCGTACGCAAGGTCGGCCGGCCAGTGCTGCGGATGGACGATGCGGCCCTGGAACGTCTCGCGGCCGGCGAACGCGGGCTCGTGGCCCTGCGCGTAGTCGTAGTAGCCGCTGCAGAAGAAGAGGAAGCGGCAGCGGAACTGCTGCTCGCTACCCTGCGCCTGCACGGTGACGTTCCAGCGCGCCTCGGCCGAATCCCAGTGCGCCGCCGTCACCCGATGCCCGTAGCGGATGTGGCGGTCGATGCCGTGCAGCGTCGCCGTCTCGCGCACGTAGTCGCGGATCGCCGGACCCGATGCGATGGCGGCGTCGCTGGTCCACGGGCGGAAGCTGTAGCCGAGCGTGAACATGTCGGAGTCGCTGCGCACGCCGGGGTAGCGGAACAGGTCCCGTGTGCCGCCGATCGCATCGCGCGACTCCAGCACCACGTAGCTGCGCGTCGGGCATTCCGCCTGCAAGTGATAGCCCGCGGCGATGCCCGATAGGCCGGCGCCGACGACCACGACGTCGAACTCCTGCACGTCGGGCCTCACCGCGTCCCGGCGCGGCGCAGCCGGCGCGCGCCGGCCATCAGCACCGACTGGTAGCCCGCTCCCAGCAGGCGCGCGAGCAGGTCGGCCATGCGCGCATCGCCACCGACCAGGACACGGCGCGCATTGCGCTGCACCCCGCGCAGCACCTGCCGCGCGGCGGACCGCGGCGAGGTGCGGTGGATCAGCTTTTCCGACAGCGCCCGGTGGCGGGCGGGGTCCATGCCCGTCATGCGCTCGGTGCTCGCGTGCACGCGCTGACTGGCCACGATGCTGGTGGCGACGCCACCGGGGTGCACGCAGGTCACGCCGACCGGCGCGCCCTCCATTTCGAGTTCCATCCGCAGCGCCTCGGTGAAGCCGCGCACGGCGAACTTGCTGGCGTTGTAGGCCGACTGCGTCGGCATCGCGATGATCCCGAACACGCTGGAGATGTTGACCACGTGGCCGTCGCCACTGGCGCGCAGGTGCGGCAGGAAGGCCTGCGTGCCGTGCACCACGCCCCAGAAGTTGATCCCCATGATCCAGGCGAAGTCTTCGGGCGTGGTCGCCTCGGCGCTGGCGGAGAGCGCGACGCCGGCGTTGTTGAACAGCAGGTGGACGCGACCATGTTCGCGCACGCAGGCATCGGCCCACGCCAGCACGGCGGCGCGGTCGGCCACGTCGACCTGCGCGGTGCTGCAGCGCGCGCCGGCGGCTTCCGCCAGGCTGCGCGTCTGCGCGAGCCCCTGTGCATCGATATCGCTCAGGGCGAGAGCGCATCCCTGCCCGGCGAGCTCCAGCGCCAGCGCGCGGCCCAGCCCGAGCCCGCGCCGGTGATCGCTGCTACCTTGCCCTCGAAGCTTCTCAAGCCGACCTCAGATCTCGACCTTGCTGCCCAGTTCGACCACCGAGTTGCTCGGCAGGTTCAGGAAGTCGGCAGCGGCGCTTGCATTGTGGTGCATCTGCGCGAACAGCTTCTCGCGCCAGGGGCGCCATGCCGCCGCCGATGGTCGGGACGACCACGTCGCGGGAGAGGAAGTAGCTGGTGGTCATCGCCTCCATCTCGCAGCCATGGCCGCGGATGCGCTCGAGCGCGCGGGGGAGGTCCAGGTCGTTCTTGAATCCGTAGTGCAGCATCACCTGCCAGCACGCATGGCCGAGCGGCTCGATCTCGATGCGCCGGTCCATGCCGATCCACGGCACGGCGTGGTAGTTGACGGTGACGAACAGGTTGTGTTCGTGCAGCACCTTGTTGTGCTTGAGGTTGTGCAGCAGCGCGTTCGGCACCGTGCCCGGTTCGGCGGTGAGGAACACGGCGGTCCCGTCCACGCGCGTCGGCGGGCTGATGAAGACCGCCTCCGTGGAAGCTGGGCAGGTCGATCGCGTCGGCGCGCAGCTTCTCGGCCAGATCGCGCGGCCCCGCTTCCACGTCATCATCAGCGTGAAGATCAGGCCGCCGATCATCAGCGGGAACCAGCCGCCGTCGAAGAGCTTGAGCAGGTTGGAAGTGAAGAAGGCGACGTCCACCACGAAGAAGGCGCCGGTGGCGGCCGCGCACAAGACCAGCGGGTAGTTCCAGCCGTAACGCAGCACGAAGAACGTCAGCACCGTCGTGATCAGCATGTCGAGCGTGACCGCGATGCCGTAGGCCGCCGCCAGCGCGCTGGAGGAGCGGAACATCACGACCGCCAGCACGATGGCGACGAACAGGCCCCAGTTCACCGCCGGGATGTAGATCTGGCCCGTGTCGCGCACGCTCGTGTGCTGCACGTTCAGCCGCGGCAGGTAGCCGAGCTGCACGACCTGCTTGGTCACGCTGAAGGCGCCGGTGATCAGCGCCTGCGAAGCGATGACCGTGGCCGCCGTCGCCAGCACCACCAGCGGCACCAGCGCCCAGTCGGGCGCCATCATGTAGAACGGGTTCTTCACCGCTTCGGGCCGCTCCAGCAGGAGCGCGCCCCGGCCGAAGTAGTTGAGCGTGAGCGCCGGCATCACCACGCCGAACCAGGCCAGCCGGATCGGCTTCTTGCCGAAGTGCCCGAGGTCGGCGTAGAGCGCCTCCGCGCCCGTGACGCACAGCACCACCGCGCCGAGGATGATGAAGGTGGTGCCCGGGTTGCGCCAGAGGAAACCGAGCGCATGGTGCGGGCTCAGGGCTTGCAGGATCTCGGGGTGGCGCGCGATGTGCGGCACCGCCAGGCTCGCGATGGCGGCGAACCAGACGAGCGTGACCGGCCCGAAGAAGCGGCCGATGCCGCTGGTCCCGCGCTTCTGAACCGCGAACAGGCCGAACAGGATGACGAGCGTGATCGGTATCACCCAGTCGTTCAGCGCGGGCGAGATGACTTCGAGGCCCTCGACGGCGGACAGCACCGAAATCGCCGGCGTGATGACGCCGTCGCCGTAGAACAGCGAGGTGCCGAAGATGCCGATGCCCAGCAGCGCGCGCTGCAGCCTCGGCTTGTCCTTCACCGCCTGCGAAGCCAGCGCCAGCATGGCCACCAGGCCGCCTTCGCCGTTGTTGTCGGCACGGAGCACCAGGCTCACGTACTTCAGCGAGACGATGAAGGTGAGCGTCCAGAAAAAGATGGACAGGACGCCGTAGACGTTGCCGGTGGTGAACGGCACGTGCCCGGAACCGAAGACCTCCTTGACGGCGTACAGGACGCTGGTGCCGATGTCGCCGTAGACGACGCCGACGGCGCCGACGGTCAGCGCTGCGAGGGAGGATTTGGAGTTCTTCACGAGCTGCCCCGTCCCGGCGTTGCGCCGTAGCGGGATCTTGGCCTTGGAGGGAGGCTATTGTGCGCCGGGTGCTTGTCCCTTGCACCGACAATGTTGCACCGCAGCAACTCGCCCGCGAAGCTCAGTCGTACGTCTCGGCGTCCGGGTCAGTCGCTTCCAGCTCGTAGCTCGCCGCCAGCATCGCCAGCCGGCCGATCACGCCGTACATGTAGAAGCGGTTCGGGGCGCTGGCGCCCGGCTTCTGGCCGGGCTGGGGTAAGCGCGTACTCTCCGAGAAAGCCAGTGGCACGAAGCCCGCCCCCGGGGCGTTCAGGTTTTCGTCGGTGCCGCGCTCCGGGTGGACGCGGTAGAAGCCGCCGACCACGTAGCGGTCCATCATGTAGACCACCGGCTCGGCGACGGCGTCGTTGACGCGCTCGGCGGTCAGCACGCCTTCCTGGATGATCACGTCGGTCGGGCCCGCCGCCGGGTCCTTGGCCTTGCTGCGGCGGCCGATCTCCTCCGTGTCCTTCACGTCGCGCACGGTCATGATGCCCATGCCGTAGTTGCCGTTGTCGGCCTTGACGATCACGAACGGCTTTTCCTTGATGCCGTATTCCTTGTACTTCTTGCGGACCTTGGCCAGCAACGCGTCGACGTTGGTCTGCAGGCAGTCCATGCCGGTGCCCTGCGCCAGTCGATCTCGCCGCACTTGTTGAACATCGGGTTGACCAGCCACGGGTCGATGCCGAGCATCTTGCCGAAGCGCTTGGCCACCTCTTCGTAGCTCTGGAAGTGCCGGCTCTTGCGCCGCACCGACCAGCCCGCGTGCAGCGGCGGCAGCAGGTACTGCTCGTGCAGGTCTTCCAGATCCCCGGCGCGCCCGCCGTGAGGTCGTTGTTCAACAGGATGGTGCAGGGGTCGAAGTTCTTCAGCCCCGGCGCCGCTTGGTGCGGATCACGGGCTCCAGCGTCACCGTCTCGCCGCCGGGCAACTGCACCGGCGTCGGCTTCTTGATCGCCGGGTTGATCGAGCCCACCCGCACGTTCAGGCCCGCCATGTTGAAGATGCGCTGCAGCTGGGCGACGTTGCTCAGGTAGAAGGTGTTGTTCTTCGCCTGGTTCTCCGGAATGATCAGGAGGTTCTTGGCTTCGGGGCAGATCTTCTCGATGGCCGCCATCGCCGCCTGCACCGCCAGCGGCAGCATCTCGGGCGTGAGATGGTGCCAGCCGCCCGGAAACAGGTTGGTGTCGACCGGCGCGAGCTTGAAGCCCGAATTGCGGATGTCGACCGACGTGTAGAACGGCGGCGTGTGCTCCATCCACTCGAGCCGGAACCAGCGCTCGATGGCCGGCATGGAGTCGAGGACGCGCTGTTCGAGTTCGTTGATCGGGCCGGTCAGGGCCGTGATGAGGTGCGGAACCATGCGGCTTTCTTGTTCTCGGTGATCAGGAACGCACTTCGCCGTTGCCCAGCACGATCCACTTGAGCGAGGTCAGGCCTTCGATGCCGACCGGGCCGCGCGCGTGGAACTTGTCGGTGCTGATGCCGATCTCGGCGCCCAGCCCGTACTCGAAGCCGTCGGCGAAGCGGGTGCTGGCGTTGACCATCACGCTGGCCGAATCGACCTCGCGCAGGAAGCGCTGGGCGTTCACGTGGTCGCGCGTGAGGATGGCGTCCGTGTGGTGCGACGAGTAGCGATTGATGTGGGCGATGGCTTCGTCGACACCGGCCACCACCTTGATGCTGATGATGGCGGCGAGATACTCCTCGGACCAATCCTGCTCGGTGGCGGGCTTCAGGTCGGCGCCGGGGACGTCGCGCAGGATCGCGAGCGCCTCGGGGTCGCAGCGCATCTCGACGCCCTTGGCGGCGAACACCGCGCCGATGCGGGGCAGGAACTCGGCGGCCACGCCGCGCGCCACCAGCAGGCCTTCGCTGGCGTTGCAGGGGCTGTATTTCTGCGTCTTGGCGTTGTCCGTGACGGCGAGCGCCATGGCGAGGTCGCACGGGTCGTCGACGTAGACGTGGCAGTTGCCGTCCGGTGCTTGATCACCGGCACCTTCGCATCGCGGCTGATGCGCTCGATCAGGCCCTTGCCGCCGCGCGGGATGATCACGTCGACGTACTCGGGCATGGCGATCAGGTGGCCGACGGCCTCGCGGTCGGTGGTGGGCACGAGCTGCACGGCTTCGGCCGGCAGGCCGGCCTGCTCGAGGGCCTGCTGCACCGTGCGGGCCAGCGCCTTGTTCGATTCGATCGCTTCGGAGCCGCCGCGCAGGATCGCCGCGTTGCCGCTCTTGATCGACAGGCTGGCCGCCTCGATGGTCACGTTGGGCCGGCTCTCGAAGATCATGCCGAACACGCCGATCGGCACGCGCATCTGGCCCACGCGGATGCCGCTGGGCTGCTGCTTCATGCCGATCACCTCGCCGATGATGTCCGGCATCACGGCGAGCTGCTCGCAGCCGACGGCCAGCGTCTCGATGATCTTCGGCGTGAGGCGCAGGCGGTCGACCATGGGCGCCGACAGGCCGGCGGCGGTGGCGCGTTCGAGGTCCTTCGCGTTGTCCGCCTGCAGGCTCTCGATACTGCCGCGCAGCAGCGTGGCCGGTGGCGCAGGGCCGCGGCTTTCTCCGCGGCCGTGGCCGACGCCATGCGCGCCGACGCCTCCCGGGCCTGCAGGCCCGGGGAGTGCATGAGTTCGGCGATGTTCAGGGCGTTCATGCCCCGATTATCCCCGCGGGCGCGCCGCGGCGCCCGCCCCCGGCCCGGCGGCCGGCAGAGCTCCATCGCCAGCCGGTGCAGCGCCTGCCAGCCGCTGGTGGGCCAGCCGGGCGATTTCAGGCCCTTGACGATGCCGTCGACGACGTGGGCGCCGTGCAGCAGGTTGTCCAGCGTGGTGGTGGTCAGGCGCGGCAGCACGCGCTCGAACAGCTTTTCCTTGACGCCCCAGACGCGCTGTTCGCGCAGCGCCATCGGCAGCGGCCGGCCGGCGGCCATGGCGTCCTTGACGCGCTTGAGCGCACGGATGTCCTCGGCCAGCGTGTAGTGCACCAGCACCTCGGCCTCGCCTTCGGCCTGCAGGCCGTCGAGCATCCGCTGCACGCGGGCCGCCCGGCCGGCCAGCACGGCTTCGGACAGCTTGAAGACGTCATAGCGAGCCACGTTGAGCACCGCGCTTTCCACCTGCGCGAAGGCCAGTTCGCCGGCCGGATAGAGCAGCGCCAGCTTCTGGATCTCCCGGTGGGCGGCGAGCAGGTTGCCTTCGACGCGGTCGGCGAAAAACTGGAGCGTGCGCTGCCCTTCCTCGCCGGCGACCACGCGCTGGTCCCGGCGGGCGAGGCGCTGGGCGATCCACTGCGGCAATGCGTTGCGCTCGACCGGCTGCAGTTCGATGGCGACGCCGCTGCCTTCCAGCGCGGCGAACCACGCCGACTTCTTCGTGGCGAAGTCGACCTTGGGCAGCAGCACCAGCGTGAGCGTGGAGTCGTTGCCGACGGTGCTTTCGGCGAGTTGCTGCAAGGCGGTGCTGCCGTCCTTGCCGGGCTTGCCGGAGGGGATGCGCACCTCGACGATCTGCTTGTCGGCGAACAGGCTCAGCGAACCGCCGGCGGCCAGCACGCCACTCCAGTCGAAGTGGGCGCCGGCCACCGTGTGCACGGTGCGCTCGGTGTAGCCCTGCTCGCGCGCGGCGGCGCGGATCGCGTCCGCCGTCTCCTGCACCAGCAGCGGCTCGTCGCCATGCAGCGTGTACAGCGGCCGCAGCCCGCGCTGCAGGTGCTGGGTGAGTTGGGCGGGCGCGAGCTGCATGCCGCCAGTTTAGCGGGCCGTGGTGCGCACGCTGCGCGTGCACACCCTACGAAGAAGATCCGGTCGCGACTTTCCGGAACACCCCCACCGCCCGATCGATCAACTCCCGCGTGATCGTCAACGGCGGCGCGAAGCGGATCACCGTTTCGTGCGTCTCCTTCGACAGCACGCCGCCGGCCGCCAGCCGCTCGACCAGTCACGCGCCGTGGCGCACGAGGGTTCGATGTCCACGCCCACCCACAACCCGCGCCCGCGCACGTCGCGAATCAGCGGCCGCGCTTCGGCCTGCACGTCGCGCAGCCGGGCGATCAGGTAAGCCCCCATCTCCGCGCTGCGCTCCACCAGCCCTTCCTCCTCCAGCACCTTCAAGCCTTCGAGCGCCACCGCCGCCGCCAGCGCATTACCGCCGAAAGTGGAGCCGTGGCTGTTGGGCGTGAACACGTCCATCACGGCCGCGTCGGCGCAGAACGCGCTGACCGGCAGCAGCCCCGCCCCCAGCGCCTTGCCGAGGATCAGCGCATCGGGCCGAATGCCCTCGTGCTCGAACGCGAACCACTTGCCGGTGCGGCCGAGGCCGGCCTGCACCTCGTCGTCGATCAGCAGGACCTTGTTTTCGGTGCACCAAGCGCGCAGCTCGGCGAAGAAGCCGGGCGGCGGCAGCAGCACGCCGGCTTCGCCCCGGATGGGCTCGATCAGCACCGCGCACGTGTCGTCCGTCGCGGCAGCGCGGATGCTGTCCATGTCGCCGTACGCGAAGTGCCGGAAGCCACCGCAGAACGGCCCGAAGCCGTCGCGGTACGAAGGCTCGCTGGAGAAGCCGATGATGGTGCTGGTGCGTCCGTGGAAGTTGCCGCGCGCCACCAGGATCTGCTGGCGGCCGTCGGGGATCCCCTTCACGCGGTGCCCCCAGCGCCGCGCGCACTTGATCGCCGTTTCCACGGCCTCGGCGCCGGTGTTCATCGGCAGCGCACGCGCGAAGCCGGTGACCTGCGACAGCTTCTCCGGAACGGCCCGAGCGTGGTGCCGTAGTAGGCGCGCGAGGTCACGGCCACCTTCTCCATCTGCCGCCGCGCAGCCGCGACGATGCGCGGGTGCAGGTGCCCGTGGCTGATCGCGGAGTACGCGCTCATCATGTCGATGTATTCGCGGCCCTCCACGTCCCACACCAGGCAGTCGCGCGCATGGTCCACCACCACCGGCACCGGCGCGTAGTTGCGCGCGCCGAAGCGGGCTTCCTTGGCCGTAGCCTTCGGTGGGAGTGCCGAAACGGTCCATGGCACCCAAGGTGCCACCGCTCCGCCCGGAAGGATGTAGGAAGGCGCTCGCTGCGCTTGCAGGCGCGGGCTACAGGGCCCGGAGCGCCGCCAGCCGCCGCAGCAGCTGCTGCACGATGTCGGCCTGCATGTCGCGGTACAGCAGGGCCTCTTCGGATTCCTTGGCCAGCACGGCCGCCTCGTTGAAGCTCATGTCGCGCTGCTGCAGCAGCTCGGTCTCGGGGATCAGCTCGCGGCCCTGCGGCGTCTGCACCTTGAAGCGCAGGCGCGTGCGCAACTGGAACTCGCGCACCGCCGGCGGCGCTCAGGCCCACCACGACCTTCTCACGCTGCTCCTGCACGAAGTCGAGGATCACGCTCGGCGGCGTGACCGGCGCGCTGGCCGCAGGCGAAGCCGGCGCGGCGACGCGCGCTGTCATGACGCGCACGTCGCTCTCGGCGGCCAGCCGCCGCTTCAGTTCGGCCGCGATCGGCGAACTCGGCAGCGCGTGCACGGTCAGGATGTCGAACGCGAAGTTCGGCGCCTGCCGCAGCTGGAAGCCGCAGCCGGCGGCGAGCGCCAGCGGCGCCAGCGCCGAGCGTGCGCCGCTTCATACGACCACGTTGACCAGGCGGCCCGGCACCACGATCACCTTCTTCGGCGTCGCGCCCTCGGCGAACTTCTGGAAGGGCTCGCTCGCCACCGCGATCTTCTCGATCTCGGCCTTGTCGGCGCCGGCCGGCACCAGGATCGAACCGCGGTGCTTGCCGTTGACCTGCAGCACCAGTTCGACCTCGTCCTGCACCAGCGCCGCTTCGTCGACCTTCGGCCACGGCGCGTCCAGCAGGTCGCCGGCGTAGCCGAGCGCCTGCCACTGCGCATGCGCGATGTGGGGCGTGGCCGGGTACAGCACGCGCAGCAGGATGCCGAAGCCTTCGCGCAGCGCGGCGTCGGCGCCGGGCTCGCTCGCGGCCTTGAAGTCTTCCAGCGCGTTGAGCATCTTCATCGCGCCCGACACCACCGTGTTGTACTGCATGCGCTGGTAGTCGTAGTCGACCCGCGCAGCACCGTGTGGATCTCGCGGCGCAGCGCCTGCGCCTGCTTGCCGTAGCTGGCGGCCGTGCCCGGCGCCGGGTTGCCCGCGGCGAGCTTCAGCCCGAAGTTCCACACCCGGCGCAGGAAGCGGTAGCTGCCTTCCAGCGCGGCGTCGTTCCACTCGAGCGTGGCTTCCGGCGGCGCGGTGAACATCGTGTACAGGCGCGCGGTGTCGGCGCCGTACTTCTCGATCAGGTCCTGCGGATCGACCCCGTTGTTCTTGGACTTGGACATCGTCGTCCAGCCCTCGTACGTGACGGGCTGGCCGTCGCTCTTGGCCGTCGCCGAGATCACCTTGGCGTGCTCGTCGCGCGCGATGTCGAGTTCGTGCGCCCAGAAGTACTGCTTGCCGGTCGTGGTGCGCGAGAACGCCTCGTTCAGCACCATGCCCTGCGTCAGCAGCTTGGTGAAGGGCTCGTCGATCTTGACCAGGCCGAGGTCGCGCATCACCTTGGTCCAGAAGCGCGCGTACAGCAGGTGCAGGATCGCGTGCTCGATGCCGCCGATGTACTGGTCCATCGGCATCCAGTAGTCGGTGCCCGCGCCGACCATCGCCTGGTCGTTCTTCGGGTCGCAATAGCGCATGAAGTACCGGGACGAATCGACGAACGTGTCCATCGTGTCCGTCTCGCGCCGCGCCGGCTTGCCGCACACCGGGCAGCTGCAGGCGAGGAAGTCTTCGCGCTTGTTCAGCGGGTTGCCGCTGCCGTCCGGCACGCAGTCCTGCGGCAGCACGACCGGCAGGTCCTTCTCGGGCACCGGCACCGCGCCATGCTCTTCGCAGTGGATGATCGGGATCGGCGTGCCCCAGTAGCGCTGGCGGCTCACGCCCCAGTCGCGCAGGCGCCAGTCGTCTTCTTCTCGCCCGGCCCTTCAGCTCCAGCTGGTGCGCGACCGCGTTCACGGCCTCCTTGTAGGCAAAGCCGCTGAAGATGTCGGAGTTGATGGTGACGCCGCGTTCCTTGTCGCCGTACCAGTCGTGCCAGTGCTTGTAGTCGTAGTGCTCGCCGTCGACGTGCACCACCTGCACGATCTGCAGGCCGTACTTGAGCGCGAAGGCGAAATCGCGTTCGTCGTGCCCGGGCACGCCCATGACGGCGCCATCGCCGTAGCCCATGAGCACGTAGTTGCCGACCCAGACCTCGACCGGCTCGTTGGTGAACGGGTGCATCACGTGCAGCCCGGTCGACATGCCTTCCTTCTCGCGCAGCGCGAGTTCGGCTTCGGTCGTGCCGCCCTTCTTGCAGTCTTCGATGAAGGCGGCGAGCTTCGGGTTGGCCTTCGCTGCATGCGTCGCGAGCGGATGCTCCGGCGCCACGGCGCAGAAGGTCACGCCCATGACCGTGTCCGCGCGCGTCGTGAAGACGTACATCTTGCCGTCGCCGATCAATTCGCCGTCGGCGCCGCGGATGTCGTGCGGGAAAGCGAAGCGCACGCCTTCACTCCGGCCGATCCAGTTCTCCTGCATCAGCTTCACGCGCTCGGGCCAGCCGGGCAGCTTCTCCTGCACGTGCTCCAGCAGTTCGGCCGCGTAGTCGGTGATCTTCAGGTAGTAGCCGGGGATCTCGCGCTTCTCGACCACCGCGCCGGTGCGCCAGCCCTTGCCGTCGATCACCTGCTCGTTGGCCAGCACGGTCTGGTCGACCGGGTCCCAGTTGACGACCTGCGTCTTGCGGTACGCGATGCCCTTTTCGAGCATCTTCAGGAACAGCCACTGGTTCCACTTGTAGTAGCTGGGGTCGCAGGTGGCGACCTCGCGCGACCAGTCGATGGCCAGACCCATCGCCTGCATCTGCTTCTTCATGTAGGCGATGTTGTCGTACGTCCACTTGGCCGGCGGCACGTTGTTCTTCAGCGCCGCGTTCTCGGCCGGCAGGCCGAAAGCGTCCCAGCCCATGGGCATCAGCACGTTGTAGCCGTTCATGCGCAGGTACCGCGTCAACATGTCGTTGATCGTGTAGTTGCGCACGTGGCCCATGTGCAGCTTGCCGGACGGGTACGGCAGCATCGAACAGGCGTAGAACTTCTTCTTGCCGGCGTCCTCGGTCACGCGATAGGCATCGCGCGCGGTCCATTCGGCCTGGGCGGCCTGCTCGACCTCGAGGTGGTTGTACTTGTCTTGCATGGGGAAATTGTAGGTGGGAGCTCTCCACCCCGCCGGCCGGCTACTTCTTCGCCGGTTCCGCCACGAAGCCGATGCGGCTCAGGCCGGCGGCGTGGGCGGCGCCCATCACCTCCACCACCCGGCCGTAGGGCACGCCCCGGTCGGCGCGCAGCTGGATTTCGGTGTCGCGGTTCTGGCGGGCGACGGCGGCAAGCTGCTCCGCCAGTTCGGCGGCCGTGACCGGCTTGTCGTTGAGGAAGGCCCGGCCGATCTTGTCGAGCGTGACCGTGACGAAGCGCGGCGCCTCGCCGGGCTGGGTGCCGTCGGCGTGCGGCAGGTCGAGGCGGATCGAGCTGGCCAGCAGGGGCGCGGTGATGATCAGGATGACCACCAGCACCAGCATCACGTCCACCAGCGGCGTGACGTTGATGTCGCTCATCGGCTGGGCGCCCTGCGTGCGTTCGAGCCGGCCGAACGCCATCTCAGGGCTCCTGCCGCGGGACGGTGGGGTGCACGAGCAGCTCGCGCAGGTCGCGGGCGAAGCCTTCGAGGTCGGCTTCGATGCGGCCGATCAGGCGCCCGAACACGTTGTAGCCCAGCACCGCCGGGATGGCCACCGCCAGGCCCGCGGCCGTCATGATCAGCGCCTCGCCGACCGGGCCGGACACCTTGTCGATGGTGATCTGGCCGGCGTTGGCGATGCCGGTGAGCGCATGGTAGATGCCCCAGACGGTGCCGAGCAGTCCCACGAAAGGCGCTGTCGAGCCCACGGTGGCCAGCAGCACCGGCCGAACTGCAGCTTGTCGAGCACGCGGTGCAGCGCGTCGCGCAGCACGCGCGTGAGCTGCTGCGCACGGTCGCCGGCGGCCGCCAGCGAACCGGGGGCGCTCACCTGCGTGGCCTGGATCAGGGGCAGCACCAGCCCTTCGCGGTCGTACGCGCCGACCTGCTGCGTCGCCTGCTCCAGCGAAGGGGCCTGCCAGAAGGCGGCGGTGCTGCGGGCGACGTCGCCGCCCGCGCGGCGCAGCAGCCAGGCTTTCCAGAGGATGACGACCCAGCTCGCGACCGACATGGCCAGCAGCAGCAGCGCCACCGCCCTGGGTGACCGCGTCGCCTTGCCGGAACAGCGCCAGCAGGCTCATCGCAGGCCGAGCACGTCGAACATGTCGAACAGGCCCTTGTCCCGGCCGGCGAGGAAGCGCGCCGCGCGCAGGCTGCCCCGGGCGTAAGTGGTGCGGCTGCTGGACTTGTGGGTGATCTCGATGCGCTCGCCGGTGCCGGCGAACAGCACGGTGTGGTCGCCGACGATGTCGCCGCCGCGGATGGCGGAGAAGCCGATGGTGGACGGGTCGCGCTCGCCGGTGACGCCTTCGCGGGCGTAGACGGCGCATTCCTTCAGGTCACGGCCGATCGCTTCGGCGATCACCTCGCCCATCTTCAGCGCGGTGCCGGAGGGCGCGTCGACCTTGTGGCGGTGGTGCGCTTCGATGATCTCGATGTCGTAGCCGGTCGAGAGCGCCTTGGCGGCCATCTCCAGCAGCTTGAGCGTGACGTTGACGCCCACGCTCATGTTCGGCGCCATCACGATGGCGATGTCGCGCGCGGCGTCCGCGATCTCGCGCTTCTGCGGGTCGGTGAAGCCGGTGGTGCCGATCACCATCTTCACGCCCCCGGCGCGGCACGCCTTCAGGTGCGCCATCGTGCCTTCGGGGCGGGTGAAGTCGATCAGCACCTGCGCGTTCTGCAGGCCGGCTTGCAGGTCGGCCGTGACCGGCACCCCGCTGGCGAGGCCGAGGAAGGCGGCGGCGTCGTTGCCGATCGCGGGGCTGGCGGCGACGTCGAGCGCGCCGGCGAGCTGGCAGTCGCCGGAGGCACGGATCGCCTCGATCAGCATGTGGCCCATGCGGCCGGTGGCGCCGGCCACGGCCACCTTCAGTTGCGGTGCGGTCTGTGCCATCTTGCGGTCAGCGGGCCGGCGGTTCGAGCGGCGGGTAATTGGTGACGGGCGGGGGCGTGGTGGACGCGGCCGGCGCGCTGCCGGACGGCGCGGCCGGCGCCTTGCTGGCGGCGGCGCGGAGCTGCTCCTCGGTGGCTTCGAGCACCGGGATGCGGCCGCTCTTGCGGCGGTTGTCGAGCGTGGCCACGAACTCGGACTCGCTGGGCATCGTGTCGCCCTCGGCGCGGGCCATGGCTTCGCCGTTGAAGTAGACGGTCAGGCGGCGCTGCTGCGGTTCGACGCCCCGGCGCTTGAGCGTGAAGACGTAGTCCCAGCGGTCGGAGTGGAACAGGCTGGTGACCAGCGGCGTGCCGAGCACCGTGCGCACCTGCTCGCGGCTCATGCCGGGCTGCAGGGCCTCGACCTGTTCCTTGGAGATGAAGTTGCCCTGCACCACTTCGACCTTGTACGGCGTGAGCGCGGTGAGCACGCGGCTCGGCGAAGCGTCGAAGCTGCCGCAGCCGGCGAGCAGCACCGCCGTCCCGGCGGCCGGACGAAGCGCGAATTGCGGAGGGACTTGGCGGGCATGGAGAGGGCTGGCGATATGATCGGGCCATTGTAGCGGGAGGGCCCAGCGGGCCGCCGGCCGCGCCAGCACCATGTCCAACATCGAAGACCTCAAGAACACGGGCCTGAAGGCGACCTTGCCGCGCCTGAAGATCCCGGACGTGTTCCAGAACGGCGAGCAGCGGCACATGACCGCGGAAGACGTCTTCCGCGTGCTGCTGCAGGAACGTTCGGACATCGGCCGGCCACCGTCTACCGCGTGCTCACCCAGTTCGAGCAGGCCGGCATCCTGAGCCGCAGCCACTTCGAGAGCGGCAAGGCGGTGTACGAGCTCAACGAAGGCACGCACCACGACCACCTCGTGTGCCTCGACTGCGGGCGGGTCGAGGAGTTCTACGACGCCGAGATCGAGAAGCGGCAGAACGACGTCGCGAAGCTGAAGGGCTTCAAGATCGCGGACCACGCATTAAGCTTGTACGCGCACTGCACGAAGAACCCGTGCCCCCATAAGCCGCGCGGCTGAAGTCGGGTTCAAAACCCTTGAACGCAGAGGGCGCAGAGGATGCGCAGAAGTCGCAGAAGGACTTCCGACAAATGTCTTCTTGCGTTTTCTGCGCCCACTCTGCGCCCTCTGCGTTCAAGGTTCCCGCGCCCGAGCCCTACCCCTGCTCCATCGCCTTCCGGTGCCGCTCCACGAACTCCTGGTACGTGTCCACCCCGCGTAGCTGCAGGATCGTATTGCGCACCGCGGCTTCGACCAGCACGGCGATGTTGCGGCCGGCGACCACCGGGATGACCGCCTTGCGCACCGGCACGCCCAGCACGTCCTGCGTGAGCGGCTCGTAGGGCAGGCGTTCGTACTCGCGCTCCATCGTCTCGCGCCGCACCAGTGCACGATCAGGCGCAGCCGCATCTTCCGGCGCACCGCCGTCTCGCCGAAGATCGCGCGGATGTCGAGCAGGCCGATGCCGCGCACCTCCAGCAGGTTCTGCAGCAGCTCGGGGCAGCGGCCCTCGATGGTGGTCTGGTTGACGCGGTAAAGGTCGACGGCGTCGTCGGCCACCGTGCCGTTGCCGCGCGTGATCAGTTCCAGCCCCAGCTCGCTCTTGCCCGGCCCGACTCGCCGGTGATGAGCACGCCCAGGCCCGGGATGTCCATGAACACGCCGTGCATCGAGGTGCGCTCGGCGAAGTGCTTGGACAGGTAGGCCCGCATCACGTCGATGACGAAGGCGGACGGTTCGGCCGTGGCGAACATCGGGATCTGCGCGCGCTCGCACATCGACAGCAGCGCGTCGGGCGCGGTCTGGCCGTCGGTCAGCACCAGCACCGGCGGTTCGAGCGTGACGATGCGCGCAATGCGGCGGGCGCAGTCTTCGGCGGTGGCGTTGGTGATGTAGGCCACCTCGCGTTCGCCGAGGATCTGGACGCGGTACGGGTGGATGTAATTGAGGTAGCCGACCGGTCGGCGCCGGAGCGCGCCGCCCGCACCGCCACCTCGTCGAAGCGCCGTTCCGAGGCGCCGAGGCCGGCGACCCACTCCCACTTGAGCTGGCCCCGGTGGTCTTCGAACAGGACGTCGGCGCTGACGACGGTGGGTTTCAAGGGCTCAGGCGGCCGGCTGCGCCGATTCCCAGCCCGCGATCAGGCCGTGCAGCGCACCGGCGCTGCCGCTGGACTTGATCTGCTCGCGCAGGGGCGCGTCGCTCAGGAGCTCGGCGATCTCGGAGAGGATTTCCGGTGCTTCTGGGTCGCCGCTTCGGGGACCAGCAGGAAGATCAGCAGGTTGACCGGCTGTTCGTCGGGGGCGTCGAAGCCGATGGGGTTGGCCAGCTGGAACAAGGCCGCCATCGGCGCCTTCAGCCCCTTGATGCGGCCGTGCGGGATGGCGACGCCGTGGCCCAGCCCCGTCGAACCCAGGCGCTCGCGCGCGAACAGGCTGTCGGTGATGAGGGCGCGCGACAGGCCGTGCAGGTTCTCGAACAACAGCCCGGCTTCTTCGAAAGCCCGCTTCTTGCTGGTGGCGTCGACGCCGACCAGGGACCTGGGCGGGCGGCAGGATGGACGCAAGGCGGTTCATGGTGAGTGGGGCGGATTATGCACCCGGTTGGGTGCACTGCAACAAAACGTGCGCAGCCCGTGCCCGGTGGACAATGCGCGATGCAAAAGGCCCCTCGCGGGGGCCTTTGCGTGACCTTTACATGAGGCGCTTGGGCGCCTCGTGATGATGGTCCTGCATCCGGGTCTTGTGCCGGCCGACCTGGCGATCGAGCTTGTCGACGAGTTCGTCGAGCGCGGCGTACAGGTCGTGATGGGCGCTCTCGGCATACATGTCGTTGCCCTTCACGTGGATCATGCATTCGGCGCGCTGCCGTCGCTCCTTCTCCTTCTGCTTCTCGACACAGAGCAGCACCCTGATGTCGACGACCGGTCAAAGTGGCGGGTGATTCGATCGAGCTTGGTGGTCACGTACTCGCGCAAGGCGGGGGTTACTTCGAGATGGTGACCGCTGATCGTCAGGTTCATGGAGCCTCCTGTTGCACTCGGGTTGAGGGGCGCCGGATGGCGCGGGGAAGGAACTCGGGGAATCTGTGTCGCTTGGGGTCACTATGCGCCGCGCCGCCGCCGATGGCAATTGATTTCCCTCAATGCATCGAAGCAAATTGAAAGCACACGAAAAGCGCTGAGCTACGGCCGGGAAGGCATCCGGAAGCGCCAATGAAAAGGCGGCCCTGAAGGCCGCCTTTGGGTACCACCTCGGGTGGTGTTCGGGCTCAGCGCAGGCGCCAGGCCACGACGGGGTCGAACGTGCTCCAGCCGCGGGCCTTGGGGTGGGCCTGCGCACCGGGGCGCTCGAGATTCGCATGCTCCACGCGCTCGGCCTGCGGCTTGTCGCGCGGGGTGTCGTTGTAGCGGTTGCTGGACTTCGGTTCCTTGTACATGGTGCTCTCTCCGTGTGCGGCCGGTCAGCTGCCGCTGGACGTGTTGGGGGTGCGCTGGCCTTGCTGCTGCGCGGCGGGCCGTTCGTCGTGACGGCTGATGAAAGGCCATGCATGGCCGTTGCGGCGCTGGGCCAGGCCGTTCGGCTTGGCTTCGGCGCCGGCGGGACGCCAGTTCAAGCGGCTGGCTTTCGGGTCGGTCGCTAGCTGGATCATCTCGGCTCCTTGCAATACCGGAGCGGTTTCTCCGGAAGACCAGATCAATGTAGGGGGCCTCCTGAGCCATGGTGTCGGACGTTCTGGCCCAGCCGTGTAGGACGTTTCCTGCCTCTCCTACACAACAGTAAGGACCCACCCCGCTGGCGCGTCAGCGCCCGCGCTGCCTTACCATCCCGGTCAACCGATGAGCCTCGAACCCAATGCCCACGCCATTCCGGCCGGCGGAGCGCCGCGGCGGGCGCTGGTCCTGATGGGCGGCGGAGCCCGCACGGCCTACCAGTCGGCGTGCTGACCGCCCTCGCCACGATGCTGAGGTTGCAACCCGGCGCCCGGAGCGATTTTCCGTTCCCGATCCTGATCGGCACGTCGGCCGGCGCCTTGAACGCCGCCTACCCGGCCAGCACCGCGCAGCGCGGGCTGGGCGCCTTCGACGAGCTGCGCCGCTTCTGGAGCGGCCTGCATTGCGAAGCGGTCTACCGGCTGCGGGCGCCGCTGTGGGTGCGCTTCAGCCGGCTGCTGGCCGCCGTCAACCTGTGGGGCCACGCGCGGGCGCAGGGTTCGGTGCTGGAGACGATGCCGCTGGTGGACACGCTGCACCGCGCGATCTCGCTGCCCGGCATCGATGCCGCCCTGCAGGCCGGTGCGCTGCAAGCGCTCGCCGTCACGGCCTCGAGCTACAGCACCGGCGTGCACTGGACCTTCTGCCACACCGCCACCGACGGCGGCCACCGGGCTGGACCCGGCCCGGCCGGCGCGCCGAATTCCAGCCGATCACCATCGAGCACCTGATGGCGTCCAGCGCGATCCCGTTCCTCTTTCCGCCGACGCCGCTGTGGGTGGACGGCCGCCGCGAGTACTTCGGCGACGGCTCGATGCGGCAACTCTCGCCGCTGTCGCCCGCGGTGCACCTCGGCGCCGACAAGGTGCTGGTGGTCGGCGCCGGCCGGCGGAGCGTTCGGGCCTGTGGGCGGCGCCGCCGCCGGCGCGCCGGCATGGGCGGCGTCGCCGGCCACGCGATGGCCAGTGTCTTCCACGACACCCTGCAGGCCGACGTGGAACAGACGCAGCGCCTGGCGCGCACCCTGCGCGCCCTGCCCCGGGAAGTGGCGGCCATGCTGCCGTACCGGCCGATCGAAGTGCTGGCGATGCAGCCGAGCGAATCGCTCGATGCGCTGGCCCTCCAGCACGTGCGGCTGCTGCCCGCATCGGTCCGCCGCGCCCTCGGCGGGCTGGGCGCCTTGCAAGGCGGCGGCCCCCTCGCCAGCTACCTGTTGTTCGAGCCCGACTTCGTTCACGCGCTCGTCACGCTCGGCGAGCAGGATGCCTATGCGCGCAAGGACGCGTTGCTCGCCTTCGTGCAGGATGCGGCGGCATAATCGCCCCACCCTTGCGGAGCATCCAGATGGAAACCTACCCTAGTCGGTAGCTTTCCGATTAATTGGGGTCAGATTCCAATTATTCGCGAAAGCTGCACTCCCCCAGCCCCTGTCCGAATAGTTGGATCTTCGAGCCCCGCTCCCATGCTCAATATCTTCACGCTCGCCAACGGCCGGCTCTTCCAGGAAGAGATCGAGTCGCTGGAGGAGCTTTCCCGCTTCCAGCCGGTCTGGGTCGACCTCGAGTCGCCCACGCCCGAGGAAAAGCGCTGGGTCAAGCAGTACTACGACCTCTCCATTCCCGAAGACGCGATGGACGAGGACATCGAGGAGTCCGCCCGCTTCTATGAAGAGGACAACGGCGACCTGCACATCCGCAGCGACTTCCTGATCGCCGGCGACGACGAGCCGCGCACCGTGCGCGTGGCCTTCATCCTCAACCTGCTCAACGCCAGCCTGAAAAGCCATGGCGTGCTGTTCTCCATCCACGACGAGGACGTGCCGGTGTTCCGCCTGCTGCGGCTGCGCGCGCGCCGGGCCCCCGGGCTGATCGAGGACGCCAAGGAAGTGCTGCTCAAGCTGTTCGACGCCGACGCCGAATATTCCGCCGACACGCTCGAAGGCATCTATGACGAGCTGGAAAAAGTCAGCAAGCAGGTGCTGTCCGGCGAAGTGACCGACACGCTGGCCGGCGAAGTGCTGGCCGCGATCGCGCAGCAGGAAGACTTGAACGGCCGCATCCGCCGCAACATGATGGACACGCGGCGCGCGGTCAGCTTCATGATGCGCAGCCGGATGCTGAGCTCCGGCCAGTTCGAGGAGGCGCGGCAGATTTTGCGCGACATCGAATCGCTGGACAGCCACACGGCCTTCCTGTTCGACAAGATCAACTTCCTGATGGACGCCACGGTCGGCTTCATCAACATCAACCAGAACAAGATCATCAAGATCTTCTCGGTGGCCAGCGTGGCGCTGCTGCCGCCGACGCTGATCGCCAGCATCTACGGCATGAACTTCCGCTTCATGCCCGAGATCGACTGGCAGGGCGGCTACCCGTTCGCGCTGGGCCTGATGCTGGCGTCGGCGCTGATCCCGATGTGGTACTTCCGGCGGCGCGGCTGGCTGCGTTGAAGCGCGGGCTCGTCCTCGCAACGGGCGTGCTGGCGGGGGCCGCCTTCGCGGCCGGCGGCCATCACGCGGTCGACGACGCCGCGATCCTCGAAGCCGGGCAATGCGAAGTCGAAGGCTGGGCCAGCCGGGCGCCGGCAGGCGATCGCCTGCTGCATGCCGGCCTGGGTTGCCGCGCGGGGCCCGTGGAGCTCGGCGTCGCAGCCGAAGCCGCGCGGCAAGGCGGATCGCAAGCGGCTTATGGCTTGTCCGCCAAGTGGGCGCAGGCCCTCGGCGAGGACCTCAGCGTCGGCGCCTCGATCGGTCCCAACTGGCAGGCGCACGCTGCGCCGCGCTACCAGGGCTTCACCGTCGCCGCGCTCGCGACCTGGACGCCGCGCGAGGACCTCGCACTGCACCTGAACCTCGGGCGCGACATCGTCCATCGCGGCCGCGGCCTGGCGCGCCACGGCCTCGCCGCCGAATGGCTGCCGGTGCAGGACTGGTCGTTCGTCGCCGAGCGCTACCGGAAGAGCGCAGCCACCTCTGGCGCGCCGGCGCCCGCTGGACGTTCGCCAAGGACTGGAGCGCGGACTTCAGCCACGCGCATCGGCTGCGCGGCCCGGGCGTGTCGGACTGGACGTTCGGCCTGAGCCGCGTCTTCGACCGCTAGCGCAGGAAAGCCTCGATGATGGCCGCCGAGTGCCGGCTGGCCACGTCCTCGATGAAGCGCAGGAAGTCGCCGTGGGCGGCGTCGTCGGCCCGGTCGGACACCGTCCGCACCGCCGCGAAGGGAACGCCGTGGTCGTGGCAGACCTGCGCGAAAGCCGCGCCTTCCATCTCCACCGCCGGGGCGTCCGGCAGCGCGAGCTGCAAGGCCTGGCTCTCCGCCGAACTGGAGACGAAGCGGTCTCCACTGGCGACCAGCCCGCGGTGCAGGCGCGCGGCAGGAAGCGCAGCCCGCACCGCGGCGGCCAGTCGTTCGGTCAGCGCCGCGTCGGTGGCGAAGTTGCTGGTGCCGTACAGCGGCACCTCGTAGCGCGGGAAGATCGGGGACGCGTCGAGGTCGTGCTGCACGAAGGCATCCGCGACCACCACGTCGCCCACGTTCACGCCGCGCGCGAGGCCGCCGGCCACGCCGGTGAAGACGATGCTGTCGACCTGGAACCGTTCGATCAGCGCAGCGGCGGTGGTCGCCGCCGCCACCTTGCCGATGCGCGAGAGAACCGCCACCACCTCGCGACCATGCAGGTGGCCCACCCAGAAGTCACGGCCGGCGTACACCTGCTTCGCCTCGTCGGGCAGGAGCGCGAGGACGGCAGCAAGCTCCTGCTGCATGGCGGCGACGATGGCGATGGGCTTTCGCATGACAAATGACGAACGACTTCGCTTCGCTTGAATGACCGCGCTACGCGCGATGGGTCATTCTGTCATCGAAGCGCAGCGAGGTCATGCGGCGCAGCCGCGTCATTCGTCATTTCTTGTCGCGCAGTTCCCGCCGCAGGATCTTCCCGACCGGCGTCTTCGGCAGGTCCGTCCGGAACTCGATCACGCGCGGGCGCTTGTAGCCGGTGAGGTTGGCGTGGCAGTACTCGCGCACCTGTTCCTCGGTCAGCGACGGGTCGCGCTTGACGATCACCAGCTTGACCGCTTCGCCGGTCTTCTCGTCGGGCACGCCGACCACGGCGCACTCGAGCACGCCGGGCATGCGCGCGACCACGTCTTCCACCTCGTTCGGGTAGACGTTGAAGCCCGAGACCAGCACCATGTCCTTCTTGCGGTCGACGATCTTGAAATAGCCGCGCTCGTCCATGATGCCGATGTCGCCGCTCTTGAAGTAGCCGTCGGCCGTCATGACCTTGGCCGTCTCGTCCGGCCGCTGCCAGTAACCCGCCATCACCTGCGGGCCCTTGATCGCGATCTCGCCCGGCTGGCCCACCGGCACTTCGACGCCGTTGTCGTCGACGCACTTCATGGACGTCGAGGGCAAGGGCACGCCGATCGTGCCGGTGAACTGCGTGGAGGTCACGGGGTTGCAGCTGGCCGACGGCGACGTCTCCGACAGGCCATAGCCTTCGCAGATCGGGCACCCGGTCTTCTTCAGCCACAGGTCGGCGACGGCGCCCTGCACCGCCATGCCGCCGCCGATGGACACCTTGAGGTTGCTCCAGTCGACCTTGTCGAAATCGGGATGGTTCGCCATGCCGTTGAACAGCGTGCTCACCGCCGGCAGGCTGTGGAACTTGTGCTTCGACAGCTCCTTCAGCACCGCGGGCATGTCGCGCGGATTCGGGATCAGCACCGTCTTGCCGCCCATGCGCATCGACAGCATCATCGAGCAGGTGAAGGCGAAGATGTGGTACAGCGGCAGCGCGCAGATGCCGACCGCCTGCTCGCCCTTGGGCACCTTGTCCATCGCGGGCGCGTTCCAGACTTCCGACTGCAGCACGTTGGCGATGACGTTGCGGTGCAGCAGCACCGCGCCCTTGGAAACGCCCGTGGTGCCGCCGGTGTACTGCAGCACCGCGACGTCGTCGGGCTTGATCTCGGGCTTGCGCAGCGTGCCGCGCGTGCCCCGGTTGACGGCGTCCTTGAACTTGACCGCGCCCGGCAGGCTGTACGCCGGCACCATCTTCTTGACGCTGCGCACCACGTAGTTGACCAGCGCGCCCTTCAGGCCGCCGAGCATGTCGCCCATCGACGCCAGCACGATGTGCTTGACCGGCGTGGCGGCCAGCACTGCTGCAGCGTGTTGGCGAAGTTCTCGATGATGACGATGGCCTTGGAGCCGGAGTCCTTGAGCTGGTGCTCCAGCTCCCGCGGCGTGTACAGCGGGTTGACGTTCACCACCACGAAGCCGGCGCGCAGGATGGCCGCCACGGCCACCGGGTACTGCGGCACGTTGGGCATCATGATCGCGACGCGGTCGCCCTTGGCCGTGCCCAGCCCTGCAGGTAGGCGGCGAAGGCGCGGCTGAGCGAATCGGTCTCGCCGAAGCTGACTTCCTTGCCCATGAAGGAATAGGCGGGGCGGGCCGCGTACTTGGTGAAGCTCTCTTCCATGAGCTGCACCAGCGAGCCGTATTGCGCCGTGTCGATGTCGGCCGGCACACCGGCGGGGTAGGCGCTCAGCCGGGGGCGGTCGGTCATTCCTGTCTCTCCTTATTCGATGGCCTTGACCATGTCCTCCACGACCTTCTTGGCGTCGCCGAAGACCATCATGGTCTTGTCCATGTAAAACAACTCGTTGTCCGGCCGGCGTAGCCCGCCGCCATCGACCGCTTGTTCACGATGATGGTCTTGGCCTTGTACGCCTCCGGATCGGCATGCCGTAGATCGGGCTGCCCTTGGTGAGCGCCGCGGGGTTCACCACGTCGTTGGCGCCGAGCACGATCGCCACGTCGACCTGGCCGAACTCGCCGTTGATGTCTTCCATCTCGAACACCGGGTCGTACGGCACTTCGGCCTCGGCCAGCAGCACGTTCATGTGGCCCGGCATGCGGCCGGCCACCGGGTGGATCGCGTACTTGACGGTGATGCCCTTGTGCGTGAGCTTCTCGGCCAGCTCCTTCACCGCGTGCTGCGCGCGGGCGACCGCCAAGCCGTAGCCGGGAACGATGACGACCGTCTCGGCGTTGCCGAGGATGAAGGCGGCATCGTCGGCGCTGCCGCTCTTGACGCTGCGCTGCACCGCCTCGCCGGCCGCGGCTGGCCCGCTTCGCCGCCGAAGCCGCCGAGGATCACGTTGAAGAACGAGCGGTTCATGGCCTTGCACATGATGTAGCTCAGGATCGCGCCGGAGCTGCCCACCAGCGAGCCCGCGATGATCAGCATCTGGTTGTTCAGCGAGAAGCCGATACCCGCCGCGGCCCAGCCCGAATAGCTGTTCAGCATGGACACCACCACCGGCATGTCGGCGCCGCCGATGGGGATGATGATCAGCACGCCCATGACGAACGACAGCGCCAGCATCGCGAAGAACGCGGTCCAGCTGCCGGTGAAGGTGAACACCAGTCCCAACGCGATCGTGATCAGTCCGAGCACCGGGTTCAGCATGTGCTGCCCGGCGAAGATCACCGGCGCGCCCTTGAACAGCCGGAACTTGTAGGTGCCGCTCAACTTGCCGAAGGCGATGACCGAACCCGAGAACGTGATCGCGCCGATGGCCGCGCCGAGGAACAGCTCGAGCCGGTTGCCGGCGGGGATCGGCTCGCCGCGCGCCAGTTCCTGCAGCAGCGCATGCGGCTCGAGGACGGCGGCCACGGCGATGAACACCGCCGCCAGGCCGATCATGCTGTGGAAGAAAGCCACCAGCTCCGGCATCTTGGTCATCTCGACCGTCTTGGCGCGGTAGGCGCCGTAGCCGCCGCCCACCACCAGGCCGAGCACCACCCACACCATGCCGCGGCCGGTGCCGCCGGAGAGTTCGACGATCAGCGCCGCCGTGGTCAGCACGGCGATCGCCATGCCGATCATCCCGAAAAGGTTGCCGCGGATCGACGTGGTCGGGTGCGACAGGCCCTTGAGCGCCTGGATGAAGCAAACGCTCGCTGCCGTACACAGCAGCACCACCAGGTTCATGCTCATTGCTTCTTCTCTTTCTTCTTGAACATCTCGAGCATCCGCCGCGTGACGAGGAAGCCGCCGAAGATGTTCACCGCCGCCAGCGCCACCGCCAGCACGCCCATGGTGCGGCCGGCGACGGTTTCGGTCTGCGCCGCCGCCAGCATGGCGCCGACGATCACGATGGCCGAGATGGCGTTGGTCACGGCCATCAGCGGCGTGTGCAGCGCCGGCGTGACGGTCCAGACCACGTGGTAGCCGACGTAGATCGCCAGCACGAAGATGATCAGGTTGATGACGGTGTGGCTGACTTCCATGCGCTTTCCTTTGCTCCTGTCATCCCGGGCTTGACCCGGGATCCACTGCGACTACTTGCGAGTCACTTCGCCGTTGCGGCTGACGAGGCAGGCCGCCACGATGTCGTCTTCGAGGTCGATGTTCAGCGTGCCTTCCTTGGCCACGACCAGCTTGAGGAAGTCGAGCACGTTGCGCGCATAGAGCGCCGAGGCGTCGGCAGCGACGAGCGCCGGCAGGTTGGTTTCGCCCACCAGCGTCACGCCGTGCTTGACCACCGTGCGGCCCGCTTCGGTCAGCGGGCAGTTGCCGCCTTGCGCCGCCGCCAGTCGACGATGACCGAGCCGGGCTTCATGGCGCGCACCATCTCTTCGGTAACCAGCACCGGCGCCGCGCGGCCCGGGATCAGCGCGGTGGTGATCACCACGTCGGCCTGCGCCACGCGCTTGGCCACTTCGACCTTCTGCCGTTCCATCCAGCTCGCGGGCATCGGGCGCGCGTAGCCGCCGACGCCGACGGCCGCGTCCTTTTCTTCCTGCGTTTCGTAGGGCACGTCGATGAACTTGCCGCCCAGCGACTCGACCTGCTCCTTCACGCTCGGCCGCACGTCCGACGCCTCGATCACGGCGCCCGTGCGCTTGGCCGTCGCGATGGCCTGCAGGCCGGCGACGCCGACGCCCAGGATCACCACGCGGGCAGCCTTCACCGTGCCCGCCGCGGTCATCAGCATCGGGAAGAAGCGCTGGTACTGGTTGGCCGCGATCATCACGGCCTTGTAGCCGGCGATGTTGGCCTGCGAGCTCAGCACGTCCATGCTTTGCGCGCGGCTGGTGCGGGGCGCGGCTTCCGGGCGAAGCCGGTGACGCCCGCCGCGGCCAGCCGCTGCAGGCCGGCGGCATCGAAGGGGTTGAGCATGCCGATGACGGTGGCGCCGGGCCGCAGCGCGGCCAGCTCGGCCTCTTGCGGCGGCCGCACCTTCAGCACCATTTCGCAGCCGAGGGCGCCGAGCTGGTCGGTGATCTCGGCGCCCACGGCCTCGTAGGCGGCGTCGGTGGCGCTGGCCGCGAGGCCCGCGCCGGACGCGACGCGCACGACGTGGCCCTGCGCCTTGAGTTTCTTCGCTGTCTCCGGAGTGACGGCGACACGGGTCTCGCCCGCCATCGTCTCGGCGGGCACGCCAATCTGCATGGACGCTGCTCCTGCGTTATGGTTATAGGGGTCGGCTGGCTGAGCGCGAGCTTACATGAAGAGGAGCGCGATTCCGCGTTAGTCTCGGTCGCATGTCCCTGCCCTTCCCGGTCGGCCTCTCTTTCGCCCTGCACCTCTATCTCGGCGTGCGGCTGGCGCCGGCGCTCGACCTGCCGCCGGCCGGCGCCCTGCTGGCGCTGTTGCTGGTGGCCTCCTCCTTGCTGATGCCCGCCGGGCTGACGGCGCGCCGCTGGCTGCGGCCACCCGCCTCCGACCGGCTGACGTGGGCGGGCATGCTGTTGATGGGCCTGTTCTCCTCGCTGTTCGTGCTGACGCTGGTGCGCGAGGTGGTGCTGCTGGCAGCCTGGCTCGCCGACGTCGGCGACGCGCGCGTGGCCACCGAGCGCCCGCGCCGTCGTCGGACTCGCGCTGCTGGCGGCGGCCTTCGGCTTCTTCAACGCCCGCCGCACGGCGCCCGTCAAGCGCGTGCGGGTGCGGATCCCGGGCCTGCCCGCCGCCTTCGAAGGCTTCCGGATCGTGCAGATCACCGACATCCACGTCGGCCCCACCATCAAGAACGCCTACCTGCAGGCGATCGTCGACCGCGTCAACGCGCTGCAGCCGGACGTGGTGGCCGTCACCGGCGACGTCGTGGACGGCTCGGTGCCGGAACTGGCGGCGCATGTGGCGCCATTGGCCCAACTGCACGGGCGCGACGGTGTCTACCACCGGTGACCGGCAACCACGAGTACTACGCCGGGGTTCACCCGTGGACCGCCGAATTCGAACGGCTCGGCCTGCACGTGCTGCACAACGCGCACGTGGTCGTGCGGCGCGGCGATGCGCAACTCGTGCTGGCGGGCGTTCCCGACTTCACCGGCCACCACTTCGACCGCCTGCACCGCAGCGACCCCACGGCGGCTTTGGCCGGGGCGCCCGCGGATGCGCCGAAGGTGCTGCTCGCGCACCAGCCGCGCACCGCGCCCGCGGCCGAAAAGGCAGGCTTCGACCTGCAGGTGTCCGGCCACACGCACGGTGGCCAGTTCTTTCCGTGGTCGCTGTTCGTGCCGCTGCAGCAGCCGTACACGGCCGGGCTGCACCAGCTCGGCCGTCTGCAGGTCTACGTCAGCCGTGGCACCGGCTATTGGGGCCCGCCGAAGCGCCTGTTTGCACCATCCGAAATTGCCGAGCTGACGTTGGTCGGCTGACCGCCATTCCTACAGGCCGGCGAGGCCGTGTCCGACATGGCTGAGCTTGGGCGGGGCCGAACACTGACCGCATGGCACGTGCAGCATTCCTCCAGTCTTCCCTCGCCGGCGCTGCCGCAAGCAACGTCATCTACCTCGGTGCGGCCCACTGCCGCCGGCATTTCGAGCTCTTTTATCCGGAGGGCTTCGAGGACGAAACCTACCTCGTCGCCGAGCGTGCCTACAAGGAACGCGCCCACCGAGTGGGAGCTGGAACTGGCGCCCGCCACCTTCCGCAAGCTGCTGGCCCGCGGCGAGTTCCGTGCGATCTGCGATGCGGCGGTGCGCGTGGAGTCGCGCTCCGGCCTGCTGTTCTCGTTCGAGCGCATGGCGCTGCGCGATGCGGTGAAGACGCCGGCCGGCGCGCGCCTGTTCGCCACCGAGCTCCACGCCTTCCTGTACGGACCGGGCCCGCAGCAGCGCCGCTTCAACGACTGGCTGGAAGCGCTCGCCGACCTGCCGCAGAAAGGCAGCCCGGTCCTGACTTGGCCGGTGGCGACGGTGTTCGGCTTCATCGCCCGGCCCGACCGCCACATGTTCTTCAAGCCGCGGGCCACGCGGCGCGCGGCGCAGCGCTACGGCTACGCATTGGCCTACCAGAGCAAGCCGAGCTGGCCGCTGTACCAGACCTGCTGACTTTCGCGACGGTGCTGCGGCGCGACCTCGACCGCAAGCCCGGCTTCAAGGCGCGCGACATGATCGACCTGCAGTCGTTCATCTGGGTCCGGGCGCGCCCGAGTACGACGCCTGATCAGGCCCGGCGCCCGCGCCAGCAGCGCAGCGTCTCTTCGGCCAGCGGCAGCACGTTGAACAGCACGCCCGCGCCCAGTGCCGCCAGCAGGTAGCCGCGCGGCCGGGGCTGCTCCTTCTCGCGCAGGCTGAAGTCCGGCTCGCCCAGCCCGAACAGCGCCGCCGCCGGTCCCAGCCAGCGTGGCCAGCAGCGCCAGCGCCACCAGCGGCAGCAGTTCCATGAAGCTGTGCACCATCTGCTCGAAGGGCCCGATGGGGCGCAGCGGCACCGTGTAGCGCAGCTCGAGGTAGGTGGCGAGTTCGTGCGCCAGGAAGGCGGCGAAGACCAGCAGCAGGATCGCGGCATTCACCTCCAGCAAGCCGACCGCCAGCGTGGCCAGCCCCATCAGGGCGAACAGCCCCCAGTGGAAGATGTTCTCGGGCAAGCCGCTGGTGCGCTCGATGCGCGTGCGCCGGTGGCAGGCCCAGTCCGCCAGGCCGGCGGCCACCCACACCGGGAACACCGCGTACATCAGCAGCAGGCGCGCGGCCTCTTCCCCGTCCAGGTTCATGGCCGCAGCGCCTCGGTGCCCACCAGCCCGATCTTCTGCAGCCCGAGACGCTGGGCGCTGGAGAGGGTGGCGGCGACGGTGTCGTACTTCGCCTGCGGATGCGGCCGCAGGTGGATCTCCGGCTGCGGCGCCGGCCGGCCGCTTCGCGCAGCCGCTGCTCCAGCGCCGGGCGGTCCGCGAGTGGCTCGCCGTTCCAGCCACCCGCCCGTGGGCGCGACGTCCAGCTGCACCACGGCGGGAGGCGTGTCGGGCGGCGGCGTGCTGCGGCCCGGCATCTCGATGTCGACCGCATGCAGCTGGATCGGGATGGTGATGATCAGCATGACCAGCAGCACCAGCAGCACGTCGACCAGCGGCGTGGTGTTGATGTCCACCATCGGCTCGGGATCGGGTTCGGTGCCGGCGCGGATGTGCATGGCCTAGCGTCCGGGCGGCTCGGTCAGGAACCCGATGCGGGCGATGCCGGCCTGCTGCGCCGCGGTGACGACCGGCCCACCGGCAGGTACTCGGCGCGGGCGTCGGCGCGGATGTGCAGCTCGGGCTGCGGCTGCATCGCCGCCACCTTGCCCAGCAGTTCGGGCAGGCCCGAAGCGTCCGGAAGGCGGGTGTTGAACCAGTACAGCGCGCCCTGCGCGTCGACGGTGATGATCACGTTCTCGCGCTGCGCGTCCTTGGCCGGTTGGGCTCGCGCGGCAGGTTCACGGCGATGGCGCTGTTCACCACCGGAATCGTGATCAGGAAGATGATCAGCAGCACCAGCATCACGTCCACCAGCGGCGTCGTGTTGATCTCGGCGATCAGCGCGTCCTCGCCGGTGTCCGCCTGGTACCGGATCGCCACGGTCAGCTTTCGCGGGTGCCGCTCGCCAGCAGCACGGTGTGCAGGTCCGAACCGAAGGCCCGCACGGTGTCCATCGCCACCTTGTTGCGCCGCACCAGCCAGTTGTAGCCGAGCACCGCGGGCACCGCCACGGCCAGGCCGAGCGCCGTCATGATCAGCGCCTCGCCCACCGGGCCGGCGACCTTGTCGATCGACGCCTGGCCCGACGCGCCGATGCGCACCAGCGCGTTGTAGATGCCCCAGACCGTCCCGAACAGGCCCACGAAGGGCGCGGTCGACCCGACCGTCGCCAGCACCGCCAGCCCTTCCTGCGTGCGGCTGTGCACGGTGCCGACGGCGCGCTCGATGCTTTGCGCCACCCGGTGTTGAGGTCGACCTTGCCGATCAGGCCGTCGTGCTTGCGGGTGGCTTCCAGCGCCGACTCCGCGATGAAGCGGTAGGGGCTGCCGGCCTGCAGCCCTTCGGCGCCCTGCCGCACCGTGTCGGCCTTCCAGAAGCTGGCGTTGGCCGCCTTGCCCTGCCCGCCCATGCGCGACTGCGCGATCAGCTTGCTGACCAGCACGTACCAGCTCGCCAGCGACATGATCACCAGCACCAGCAAGGTGGCCCGGGCGACGAAATCGCCTTGCGACCAGAGGGCGGCCAGTCCGTAGGGGTTGGCGGCGGCGGGGGCCTGGATCGGTGGGAGCACCGTCTGCGCGACTGCGAAAAAGGGCATGGAAGCGGCGGACCGGGGGCTGGGAGGCCACCATTCTGTCCTACAAATCACATAATCGGCCATGGACAGACTTTGGCGACCCAGTGTGACCGTGGCGGCGATCATCGAGCGCGACGGCCGCTTCCTGCTGGTGGAAGAAGAGACCTCGCACGGCCTGAAACTGAACAACCCGGCGGGCCACCTCGACCCCGGCGAGTCGCCGCCCGAGGGCTGCGCGCGCGAGGCGCTGGAAGAAACCACCGGCACTTCCGCGCCACCGCGCTGGTGGGCGTCTACATGTCGCGCTTCATCAAGAAGTCGACCGGCGAAGACATCACCTACCTGCGCTTCGCCTTCAGCGGCGAACTGGGCGAGCGGGACCCGACGCGCGAACTGGACCACGGCATCGTGCGCACGCTGTGGATGACGGCCGACGAGATCCGCGCCAATGCGGAACGCCTGCGCAGCCCGCTGGTGCTGCGCTGCATGGAGGATTACCCGGCCGGGGCGAGGTATCCGCTGGCTATGGTTTTTACGGATCCGAGCGTGTACGCGCCGGAGTAAAACCTGTCGTTGCGGGCTTGACCCGCAATCCAGTGCTGCGCCTGATCGGGCATGGATCCCGGGGCGAGCCCGGGATGACAGGTTCAGGTTGCCGGGTTTCCGCAGCGCCTCGCCTGCTTGCCACCTTCGCAGGTTCTCCAGAAACATCGCATCCACCCGCGCCGCATTGCCATCCGAGAACCCCGCGCTGTGCGGCGTCGCGATCACGTTCTCCATCGTCCACAAGGGCGAGTCCGCCGGCAGCGGCTCGTGGGCGAACACGTCCAGAAAGCGCCGGCCAGCTTGCCGGATTGCAGCGATTCCACCAGCGCCGCCTCGTCCACCACCTCGCCGCGCGCCACGTTCACCAGCCGCGCACCCGGCGGCAGGCGCGCGATCGCGGCCGCGTCGACCAGGCCGCGCGTGCGGTCGGTCAGCGGACACGCCAGCAGCAGCCAGTCGGCCCGCGGCAGCACCTCGGCGAGCCGGTCGTAGCTGACGCTGGGCACGCCGCCGTCCGCCGGCGCATCGCTGTTGCGCACGGTGATCACGTGCAGCCCGACGGCCTGCAGCATGTGCCCCAGCTGCTGGCCGATCGGGCCCCAGCGACGATCACGGCGGTCTGCCCCGCCAGTCGCGCGGCAGGCCGCTGCCGATCAGGGGCGCCCAGCGCCGCTCGCGCTGCGCCGCCAGCAACTGCGGCAGGTGGCGCGCCAGCGCGAGCACGCCGGCCGGGGCACTGTGAGCGACGATGGTCGCGTTGGCGCCGGAAGAAGTCGTCACCTGCACGCCGCGCCGGCGCAGTTCCACCAGCACCGAGCGGTCGGCGCCGGCCGAATGCACGTGCACCCAGCGCAGGGCCTGCGCAGCCCGCAGCGCGGTGTAGAAGCTCGCGGTTTCCGGCAGCACCTCGTGCTTGGTCGACAGGCCGGTGACGTCGCGCGAGATGAAGGCGACATCGCAGTCGCCGCCGTCATCGACGGTCGCCAGCAAGTGCGGCGCAGCGCCGAGCACCGCCGCGATGTCGTGGGCCAGCCGCTGCCGCGCCTTGGCCGACAGCAGGATCCGCAGCGGCGCGCCGGGGCTCACTCCGCCGTCGCGCCCGAGTCGCGCACGATCACCTTCCACTTCTCGTACTCGCGGTTGACGAACTGGCCGAACTGGGCCGGCGAGCCGCCGACCGGGTCGGCGCCTTCGCGCACCATCTGCGCTTCCAGCGAGGGCAGCGCGTCGTTGACGGCCTTGTTCAGTTCGGCGACCACGCTGTCGGGCGTGCCCTTGGGCGCGAAGAAGCCGAACCACGAGCCGGCCTCGAAGCCCGGGAAGCCGGAGTCGGCCACCGTCGGCGCATCGGGCAGCGAGCGCGATCGCTTGGCACTGGTGACGGCGAGTGCGCGCAGCTTGCCGGCGTGGATGTGCTGGATGACGGAGGGGATCGTCGCGAACATGAACTGCACGCGGCCCGCCAGCAGGTCCTTCAGCGCATCGGCGCCCTTGTACGGCACGTGCACGGTCTCGGCGCCGGTGCGCTTCGACAGCATGAAGCCCGACAGGTGCGAGGAGGTGCCGATGCCGGTCGATCCGTAGTTCAGCTTGCCCGGGTTCGCCTTGGCGTAGGCCGGGAACTCCTGCAGCGTCCTGGCCGGAACGTCGGGATGCACCACCAGCACGTTGGGCACGTCCGCGATCTGCACCACCGGCACCAGGTCCACCAGCGGATTGACGTTCAGCTTCTTGAACAGCGAGGGGTTCACCGCGATCGGCCCGACCGAGTTGACGATCAGCGTGTAGCCGTCCGGCGCCGCGCGCGCCGCCTGCTCGGTGCCGAGGTTGCCGCCTGCGCCCGGCTTGTTGTCGACGATGAAGTTCTGCTTGAACCGTTCGGTGAGCTTCTGGCTGACGGCGCGCGCCAGGATGTCGGTGGTGCCGCCGGCGGTGAAGGCGACGATCACCTTCACGGGTTTGTTCGGATAGTCTTGCGCGGCGGCCGGGGTCGCCAGCAAGGCGCAGCCGGCGGCGGCCAGCAGCGCGAAGAGGGAACGGATCATGGGCTGGTCTCCTGGTTGTTGTCTGTCTTGCTTGTCAGTCCGCGAAGCTCGGGTCCATGCGCTGCAGCTTGCGCAGCAGCGCCGGCCACTCCATCTGGCCGTACGGCCGGCGCGTGCCCGGCTGGTAGTTGTTCCACGTCTCTTCCAGCACGTGCTGAGGCACCGGCCTCAGAGGCGTGTTGCAGGACATCGCGCCGATCTGCGAGCGGCACGCCAGCTCCAGCCGATGCGTCCAGTTGAAGCATTCGCCCACCGTGCGGCCGACCACCAGCGCGCCGTGGTTGCGCAGGATCAGCGCCTCGCCGTCGCCCGGGTCGCGGATCAGCGAAACCTTCTCGGAGTCGTTGAGCACCACGCCTTCGTATTCGTGGTACCCGATCTTCAGGAAGCGCATGGCCGTCTGCGTGATGGGCAGCAGCCCGCAATCGAGCGACGACACCGCCATCGACGCCCAGCTGTGCGTGTGGATGATGCAGGCCACCTCGGGCCGCGCTTCGTGCACCGCGCTGTGGATCACATAGCCGGCCTTGTTGATGCCGTAGTTCAGCGCGCCGAAATCCGGCTTGGCGAGGATCTCGCCGGCGAGGTTGACCTTGATCAGGCAGGACGCGGTGATCTCCTCGTACATCATTCCGTACGGGTTGATCAGGAAGCTCTCCTCGCCCGGCACGCGCATCGAGATGTGGTTGGCCATCATGTCGGACATGCCGTAGATGTCCACCAGCCGGTAGCAGGCCGCGAGGTCCACGCGGGCCTGCCACTCTTCGGGCGAGCAGCGGTCCTTCATGGACGGGATGTCGAGGTAGCCGGGTCTTTGCATGGTGCTTCTCCTTCGCCGGTCAGTCGGCGCCCAGAGCCAGCTTGTTCGGCAGGCGCTTTTCGATGTTGAACTTGAGCAGCGCTGCGCAGCGGTACACCGCGTGCGCGAACTTGCCGTAGGGCAGCGTGAGGAACAGCGCCATCACGACGCCGAGGTGCACCGCCAGCAGCAGCGCCATCGCCGGCGTGTCGCGCCACGCCAGCAGCGCGAGGCCGGTGGCGCTGGTGAGGAACAGCAAGGCGATGAAGGCGCGGTCCATCGGCCGCTGGCTGGCATCGCCATGCAGCGGCGGTCGGCGCACGTTCAGCCACAGCAAACCAGCGGGGCCGACCAGCAGGCCGATGCCGCCCAGCGTGCCGAGGAGCACCGGCAGGCTGGTCAGCGCATACGGCGCCTGCCAGCCGAAGGCGTAGTGGTAGACCGTCGCCACCGAGGTCGAAGCGAAGCACAGCATGAAGCCGTAGAAGGTGAAGTGGTGGAAGCGGCGGCGCGCCTTGGTGAAGGCATCGCTCGCTTCGTTGCAGCCGTCGCCGTGGCCGCCGTCGAGATAGGTCAGCGCCAACGCGTTGCGCGTCGCCTCTTCCTTGGCTCCCGGCGCCGAGGCGCCCGGCGTCACGTCGCGCCAGAAGCGTGCAGCGCCGAGCGCCAGCGCCAGCACCGCATAGAGGAACACCGCGCCGAACATGCCCGCCATCAGGTTGTGCGGGAACACGGCGTAGAAGTTGCCGGCAAGCGGTTCGTGCAGCAGGCGGCCCGTCATGGCCAGCGCCAGCACCGGGAACAACGCCAGCCCACCGGCGGCCGCCAGTGCGACGGTGAGTCCGTTGCGGTGGTACAGCTTGCCCAGCGCCGGCGGCCGGCGTAGTCGGCATAGGTCTGCCCGCGCACCTTGCTCATCGCCTGCGGCACGGCCACGGCGAACTCGTGCGGCGGCGCGTACTGGCAGGCGTGCAGGCAGGCGCCGCAGTTGTGGCACAGGTTCGCCAGGTAGTGGATATCGGCCTTGGCGAACGAGAGCCGCCGCGTCATCGCGGGGAACACCGCGCAGAAGCCTTCGCAGTAGCGGCAGGCATTGCAGATCTGCATCTGCCGCGCCACTTCCGCTTCGCCCGCGGTCAGCGCCGCGCGGGCGTCGGCGATCGCCTCATGCAAGGGCTGCATGCACCCTCCCGCCCAGCGCGGCCTTCGCCGCTTCGGTGCCCGCGATGCGGCCGAACGCCGTGCCGATGCTCATGCCGACGCCGGCGGTGTAGCCCTTGCCCAGCACGTTGCCGGCCATCATCTCGCCGGCCACGAACAGGTTGTCGCTGGCGACGCCGCCGAAATGCACCGCGGCCGTCTCGTCGGTCTTCAGCCCGAGGTACGTGAAGGTGATGCCCGGCCGCAGCGCGTAGCCGTAGAACGGCGGCTTGTCGATCGGCAAGGCCCAGTGCGTCTTGGCGGGCGCGAGGCCTTCGGTATGGCAGTCGTCGAGCACGGTGTGGTCGAAAGTGCCGACCCGGCAGGCGGCGTTGTACTCGGTGAGCGTGCGCATGAAGGCGGCCTCGTCCAGTTGCAGCGCCCGCGCGAGCCCGGGCAGCGTCTGCGCCTGCACGCCCGGGAACACCGGGGGCATGAAGCGGCCGATCGGCTTGCTGTCGATGATGCAGTAGCCGATCTGGCCGGGCTGCTGCGCGACCAGGCGGCCCCAGATGGCGTAGCGCTTCGGCCAGAAGTCCTCGCCCTCGTCGTAGAAGCGCTTCGCCTCGCGGTTGAGCATCACGCCCAGCGAGACGCAGTCGACCCGCGTGACGATGCCGCCGTCGTACAGCGGCGCGCGCGCGTCGATCGCCACGCAGTGCGACTGCGACGGGTCGCCGATGATGTCGGCGCCGCTGGCCATCATGAACTTGAGCAGCACGCCCCGGTTGTAGCGGGTGCCGCGGATCAGGAAGTTGTCGGCGGGCCACTCGCCGCGCTCGTTCTGGCCCCAGGCTTCGCGCATCCACTCCGGGTTGGACTCGAAGCCGCCGGACGCCAGCACGCAGGCCTTGGCCTCGATGCGCTCGGCACCGATGCGCGCGGCGACGAAGCGGCCGTCCTGCAGTTCGAGCGCGTCGACCGGCGACTCATAGCGCACCTGCACGCCGAGGTTCTCCGCGCTGCGGTAGTACGCGTTGACCAGCGCCCGGCCGCCGCCCATGAAGAAGGCGTTGGTGCGCGACAGGTGCAGCGTGCCGGCCAACGACGGCTGGAAACGCACGCCATGCCGGCGCATCCACGGCCGGCACGTGGACGACGCGCGGATCGCCAGGCGCGCGAGCTTCTCGTCGGTGTTGCCGCCGGTGACCTTCAGCAGGTCCTGCCAGAACTCTTCTTCGGGGTAGGCGTCGAGCAGCACGTCCTGCGGTTCGTCGTGCATGCAGCGCAGGTTGCGGGTGTGCTGCGAATTGCCGCCACGCCATGCGCGGGGCGCGGACTCCAGCAGCAGGACGCTGGCGCCGGCTTCATGGGCCATGAGGGCGGCGCACAGCGCCGCGTTGCCGCCGCCGATCACGAGGACATCGATCATGGGCGCACTGTAGGCGCCTCGCGCGCGCGGCGGAAGCCGCCGGCGCGCAACGGGGTATCACGAAGCCAGATGGCTCAGCTTGGCGCCGCCCCAGTGGCCGGCCTGCACCAGCTCGCGCGCGCAGCCGGCCAGCACCACCCGCGCCGCCAGCCCGGCTGGGGAGAGTTCGTCGTCGGACAGGCTGCACAGCGAGTTCAGGCGCCGCACCTGCGCATCGGCGATTTCGGAAAGCTGGAAGCGGTCCTGCGCATCGGCGAAGCGGCCCAGCGCTGCCCGGGGCTGGATGGTGCAGCCGAGGCCGGCATCCACCGCGTCCATCAGCAGCGCCAGCGAATCGATCTCGGCGGCCACGACCGGCTTGAAGCGCGCGCGGGCGAAGGCGGCGTCGAGGGTGCTGCGCAGGCCGTGCGCGCCGCTGTTCAGGATCAGCGGCATGCCCCTGAGGTCGGCCATGCGGACGCGCGCCTTCGCGCCGCTGCCCCGCGGCGCGATCAGGAACAGCTTTTCCTCCAGCAGCGGCGTCACGCTCCAGCGGCGCGCCGGGTGCGTGTCGAACAAGACGGCGAGATCGAGCTGGCGCGCGTTGAGCATGGTGGAGAGATGCCCGGAGAGGCTCTCCACGATGTGCAGCCGCACCTCGGGATAGCGCTCGTGCATCGCCTGCATCAGCGGCAGGCCCAGCACCGAGCCGGTGGTCGGCGCCAGGCCGACGCTGACGCTGCCCGAAAGGCGCGACTGCTGTGCGGCGCGACTGGCCTCGTCGGCATGGCGCAGGGTGAGCTGCGCTTCGCGGAAGAAGGCCAGTCCGGCCTCGGTCGGCACCACGCCCTTCGAGCTGCGCTGCAGGAGGCGGGTGGAGAGTTCGCTTTCGAGGCGGCTGATCTGCTGGCTCAGGGCCGACTGCACGACGCCCCAGGTCGAGCGCCGCACGGCTCATGCTCCCGAGTTCGACGACGCGGACGAAGTAGCGAAACTGGCGGAGCTCCATGGCGACGGCTACCTCGGGCAGCGGCCCGACAAGGCGCGCGCCGCGAGCTCCGGCGCCGCCAGCAAACCGCCTGCCGCACCCGGCTTCTCGGGGGCGCGCAGGCACTCCTCCTGCGCCGCGCCTTCCATGCCTTCGGCCAGAGGATCCTTGCGCGTGCCGCGGCGCAGCTGCTCGTTGGCCATGTCCGCCAGGCTGCGGCGCGGTGGGGCATACGGGCCAGGCAATGTGGGCATCACGCGCGGCGGCAGGATGACCGGCGCCGGCGGCAGAGCGGCCGACGGAGGACGCGGCGGCGCCACGCCCGGCGCGCCCCAGCCGGGACTCGGCGCAGGCAGCACGGGAACGGTCACCGCGGAGCCGGCGCCGGGCGCGCCGGGGGCGACAGGCACGTCGATGGTCGGACCTTGCAGGCGCTGGGTCGGTGGTGCGGGTGCTGCCGTGGGTGCAGGCGGTGCCGCGGGCGCGACGGGGGCTGCGGGCGCCGGCGCCGGTGCCGGGGCAGGCGGCGCCGGCACGACAGGGGCAGGGGCGGGCGCGGGCTGCGGAACCGGCGCGGGCGCTGGTTCGGGTGCAGGCGCGGGCGGGGCGGGCGGCGCGGGAGGGGCCGGGGCTGGTTCGGGTGCCGGCGGAGCAGGCACGGGCGCAGGAACAGGGGCCGGTGCCGGCACCGGTGCGGGCGACGGCACTGGAGCCGGCACCGGAATGGGGGCCGGCTCCGGAACGGGCGCAGGGACGGGAACCGGCGCCGGCACCACCGGCACCGGCTGCACCACCACCGGCGGCTCCGGCGCCGGCCCGGGCGCGGGCGCCGCTTCGGGCACGGGCGCCGGCACCGTCAACTGCGTGTCGGACCGCAGCGCCGGCTGCGGCACGGGCGCTTCGGCCGCCTGCTCGCGCTGCTGCGCCCGGCGCGTGCGGCGCGCCTTGGGCTTGGCGGGTTGCAGGGTGTCGGGCAATTGCAGCGTCGTCTCCAGCGGCATGCTGGATTCGGGCCGGTTGGAGAACAGCGGCAGGTCGTCGGCCACCGCCCCGCGCCCCGCACCTGGCGTGATCGCGCGGCTGGCCGTGAGGCTGCTGCTGGACGACGTGGAGGCGGACGGTGGCGGCTGCACCGGCCGGACGGTCTGGTACACGACGTAGCGCACCACCTCCTGCAGCGGGGTGTGCTGCACCAGCAGCCAGACCAGCGCTACGTGCAGCGCCCCGGTGGCGGCCAGGGCCGCGGGCGACATGCGCTGGCGGGGGAGCGTCCGGGAGTTGGGCCGTTGCAGCATGGGGAAAAGGGTGCGCTGGGATAATCGCACACATGCATCGCAAGCCCCGCGTCGTCGTCGGTCTCAGCGGCGGGGTCGATTCCGCCGTCAGCGCGTACCTGCTCAAGCAGCAGGGCTACGACGTCGTCGGCATCTTCATGAAGAACTGGGAAGACGACGACGACAGCGAGTACTGCTCGTCCAACGTCGACTTCGTCGATGCGGCCGCGGTGGCCGACGTGATCGGCATCGAGATCGAGCACGTCAACTTCGCCGCCGAATACAAGGACCGCGTATTCGCCGAGTTCCTGCGCGAATACCGGGCCGGCCGCACGCCGAACCCCGACGTGCTGTGCAACGCCGAGATCAAGTTCAAGGCCTTCCTCGACCACGCCCTGCGCCTGGGCGCGGAGAAGATCGCCACCGGCCACTACGCCCGCGTGCGCGAGCGCGACGGCCGCTTCGAACTGCTCAAGGGCCTGGACGAGAGCAAGGACCAGAGCTACTTCCTGCACCGCCTGAACCAGCAGCAGCTCGCGAAGACGCTGTTCCCCGTGGGCGAGCTGCGCAAGACCGAAGTGCGCCGCGTGGCCGAGGAGATCGGCCTGCCGAACGCGAAGAAGAAGGACTCCACCGGCATCTGCTTCATCGGCGAGCGGCCGTTCCGCGAGTTCCTCAACCGCTACATCAGCAAGGAGCCGGGGCCGATCAAGGACGAACGCGGGCGCGTGATCGGCCAGCACCGGGGCCTGAGCTTCTACACGCTGGGGCAGCGCCGGGCCTGGGCATCGGCGGTGTCAAGGAAAAGGGGGCGCAACGCGGCGGCGGCGAACATGCGCCGTGGTTCGTCGCGCGCAAGGACGTGGCGAAGAACACGCTGTGGGTCGTGCAGGGCCACGACCATCCGTGGCTGCTGTCGCCGGCGCTGGCGGCCGACGACACGAGCTGGTGCGCGGGCGAACCGCCGGCCGCCGGCGCCTATGCGGCGAAGACGCGCTACCGCCAGCCGATGCGGCCTGCACGTTCTCCGGCAACGAGGAAGGCTTTGCGCTCGACTTCACCGAACCGCAGTGGGCGGTGACGCCCGGGCAGTCGGCCGTGCTGTATGACGGCGAGGTCTGCCCGGGCGGCGGCGTGATCGCGTCAGCGGCGACCCGAGACAAAGTCGCGTAGCGGGTGCGTCAGGCTGGTGTCGGCGGTGTTGATCGCATACACCTCCGACATGTGGCTGTGCCCCATCAGCTTGAGCAGCGGCGGGCAGTGGCTGCGGGCGCACAGCGCGGCGTGCGCGGATTCCGATTGGCGGTGGAAGTCTTCCGGATCGAGTTCGGCGTACGCCATCAGCAGCGGCACCGTCGAAGCCACCAGGCCGGGCAGGGCGGAGCGCTGCGCATACACGCTCGCATCGCGCCCGAAGTAGGCCTGCAGCGGCGGATTGGCTTGCGCCGTCGCAGGGTCGAAGATCGCCGACACCAGGATGCCGCCGACCACGCCGCCGCCCGGCGCCGTGTGGAACTGCGGATGGGCCAGTACTGCGCGACGTGCGCGGCGCCGGCCGAATGTCCCATCAGGAAGACGCGCCGCGGGTCGCCGCCCCGCGCGGCGATGTTCTGCCGCACCCGGGCGAGCGCCGCGCCGATGTCCTGCTGCGCCGCCGGCCACGGGTTCTGCGGCGCCAGCCGGTAGGTCATGTTCACGCCGACCATGCCGTTCTTGACGGCCCACAGCATGATGTTGTCGTAGAAGGGGCTGTCGCCGGTGCGGCGGTCACCGGCGATGAATGCGCCGCCATGCACGAAGACCAGCACCGGCCGCGCCGCGGAGCCGCCCGACGCCGGGGTGAACACGTCCAGCAGGTGCCGCGCGTCGTCCCCGTAGCGCTGGCTGCGCGCCACCTGCACGCCGGCATAGGGCTCGCGCTGCTGCAACGGCGCGTAGAGCGCGGCGGTCGGCGGCGGGGCGACGACGCGCCCGATCTGCTGCAGGTTGGCTGCGATGTGCGGCGGGACCTGCGAAGGCACGGCGCCGCCTGCGATGTGGCTGGGGCTGGCGCAACCGGCCGGGGCAAAGGCGGCCAGCAGGCCCGGGAAGCGGATGCGCATGCGCTGTCTCCTTGTTGTCGTCGGCTGCGAGCTTAGCGGGGCTGGCGCGCATAGCTGCGCGTGAGGATCTCCCACTGGTGCCCATCGGGCTGGTTCCAGTACACGTTGCGGCCGCCGCCATAGGTGCCGACCTTGCGGTCGTCGGCGCCGCGCACTTCGCCGCGCCACGGGATGCCGGCCGCGTCGAGCCGCGCCAGGATCGCGTCGAACGCGGCGTCGTCGACGCGGAAGCAGAAGTGATAGACCGGGAATGCTTCGCCGGTGTCGATGAAGTCCAGCGTGAGGCTGTCGTTGACGTACACCGCGGTGAACGGCCCCGCGGCCGCCCGGCCCCGGGGGACGGCGAGCAGTTCCGCCAGTTGCCGGGCGGCGCCGGCCTTGTCGCGCGAGGGAACGATGGTGTGGTCGAGGTGGATGGTCACGGCAGCCTCCTTGCGTGCCGCCACTGTACTTGCCGGCAGCCCTTGACCTGCGAGGTCATCGACGCGCCGCGGGGCGCGCAGCACCATGGCGTCACCAACCAAGGAGATCCCCATGACCACTGCCACCGAACGCCTCGTCGACGCCCACCTCGCCGCCTACTGCGACCCGGACGACCGCCGCCGCGAACAAGCCGTCGCCAGCCTGTGGAACCCGGGCGGCCGGCTGGTCGACCCGCCGCTGGAAGGCGCGGGCCACGACGGCATCGCCCGGCAAGGCGCGCTGCTGCTTTCGCAGTTCCCGGGCCACCGCTTCGTGCGCAGCACGCAGGTGGACACGCACCACGAGTTCGTGCGCTACGGATGGCGGCTGGAAAGCCCCGAGGGCGCGGCCGTGCTGGAAGGGGTGGACGTGCTGGAGCTCTCGACGTGGACGGCCGCATCGGGCGCGTGGTCGGCTTCTTCGGCGCGCAGCCGGCGGCGCGGGCCTGACGCTGCGCGCGTGTCACTGGCGCGTGCGCGCCACATCCCGCGCGTCTCGCCCAATCGCAGGTCGACGCCCGCAGCACGCGCCCCTAGACTCCCCCGCCGGAGATGTTTCCGGGTGCAACGGGAGGAGAGAAAACATGATGAAGGCAATGACGGCCGCGATCGCGGCCCGGCACTGACCGGCTGCGCGTCGGTCATGAACGACACCAGCCACGGCGTGCGCATCGACACGCGCACCGCCGGCGGCGAGCTGGTCAACGGCGCCGACTGCGTGGTGAGCAACGACTACGGCTCCAGCACCATCAAGTCGGGCGTGCCCCAAGCGGTGCGCCGCTCGTCGAAAGACCTGGAGATCTCGTGCACGCACGCCGGCCAGCAGCCGGCCGTCGGCCGCGCCACCTCGCGCGCCAACGCGGCGCTGGCGGGCAACATCATCGTGGGCGGCGTGATCGGCGCCGTGATCGACCACAACCGCGGCACGGCCTACACCTACCCGACCGGATCGAGATGGTGTTCGGGCAGACGCTGGCTTTCGACCGGGGCGCCGAGAAGGAAGGCACGGTGCTCAAGGGCCAGCTGCCGGGCGCGGCACCGGCGCCTTCGGCCGTGCGCAGCAACACGTCGCACGCCTGCATGCAGCGCCTGCCGGGCGTCAAGTGCGACTGACGCCCCAAGGCTGAATCCCGTTCAGAACGGGATGTCGTCGTCCATGTCGTCGAAGCCCGAAGCGGGCTTCGCGGCACCCGGGCGCTGCGCGGCCGGCGCGGGCGCACGGCCCGCCGGCGGAGCGCTGCGGCGCGGCGCGTCGTAGCCGCCGCCGCCACCGCCACCGCCACCGCCACCGCCGTACCCATCGTCGTCACCGCCGCCCGCCGGCGCGCCCTCCCTGGCGGCTGCCCAGCATCTGCATCTGGTCGGCGCGGATTTCGGTGGTGTACTTCTCGATGCCGTCCTTGTCGGTCCACTTGCGCGTGCGCAGGCTGCCTTCGACGTAGACCTGCGAGCCCTTGCGCAGGTACTCGCCGGCGATTTCGGCCAGCCGCCCGTTGAACACCACGCGGTGCCATTCGGTGGCTTCCTTCATTTCGCTGGTGGTCTTGTCCTTCCAGCGGTCGGTGGTGGCGATGGTGACGTTGGCCACGCGGTCGCCGCTGGGAAAGGTGCGCATCTCCGGGTCGCGGCCCGGGTTGCCCACGATGATGACCTTGTTGACGGATGCCATGTTCGATTCTCCAGTTGGGCAGGATTATGTCGCCTGCGCTTCGTCGGCAAAAACCTCTTCGGCGGTCTTGCGGGAATGCGGCGCCCGCATCGGCCACGCGACCGCCAGCCAGACCGCCATCAGCACGGCACAGGCGATGAACAGGCCTGGCAAACCAACGTTCTTGGCGAGCCAGCCGCCGACGGCGCCGCCGGCAAAAAATCCCAGCGATTGCAGTGTGTTGTACACACCCAGCGCCGCGCCGCGGGCGTGCGGCGGGGCCACGCGGGACGCCAGGCTGGGCTGGGTCGCTTCCAGGATGTTGAAGCCGCAGAAGAACAGGAACAGCAGGACCGACAGCGCCGCCAGCCCGGGCCGGAACGAGGCCGCCAGCAGGCCCAGCTGCACCAGCAGCACCAGGCCCACCGCCGACAGGAACACCGCCCGCAGGTAGCCGCGCCGCTCCAGCGGAAACAGCGCGCCCATGGCGAAGAAGGACGCCAGCACCGCCGGCAGGTACACGTGCCAATGCGCATCCTGCGGCAGCCCCGCCCGCACCAGCAGCGTGGGCACGGCGACCCACATGGCCAGTTGCACGGCGTGCAGCACGAACACGCCGACGTCGAGCCGCAGCAAGGGTCCGTGGTTCAGCACCTCCGCCAGCCGGCCGCGCGGCGCCGCGGTTTTCTGCTCGGGCGCCGGCGGCGTCCACCACAGCACGACCGCGATGCACGCCAGCGCCAGCCCGCCCGTCACGGCGAACAGGCCGCCCAGCCGATGCCGGCCGCCAGCACCGGCGCCGCCACCAGCGACAGCGCGAACATCAGCCCGATGCTCGCGCCCACCAGCGCCATGGCCTTGGTGCGCACGGCGTCGCGCGTCTGGTCCGCCAGCAGCGCCGTGACGGCGGCCGACACCGCGCCGGCGCCCTGCAGCGCGCGGCCGGCCAGCAGCCAGCCCAGCGTGGGCGCGGCCGCGGCAATGAAGCTGCCCGCGGCGAACACCAGCAGGCCGATCACGATCACCCTCTTGCGCCCGAACCGGTCGGAGGCCATGCCGAACGGGATCTGCAGGAAGCCTTGCGTCAGCCCGTAGATGCCCATGGCCAGCCCGACCACGGCGGGGTCGCTCCCGCCGGGATAGCGGGCGGCCTCCAGCGCGAACACCGGCAGCACCAGGAACAGGCCCAGCATCCGGGCGGCGAAGATCGTCGCCAGCGAGGCGCTGGCGCGGCGCTCCAGCGCGGTCATGCGGGTGGAGAGGTCGGGAGGGGAGGCAGCGGTCACGGAGAAGGAAAAGACGCAGCCCGCACGGGCCGGCAAACCCCGCATTCTCCGGTATTCCGACGGGGCCGGCCCGGCGCCGGCCTAACCCGGCCGGCCGTGGGCGCGCAGGAAATGCTCCAGCCAGAGGCGTCCGTACTCGGCATTCATGTGGCGACGGCCGCCGTAGGGCCGGCCGGAGTCGGCGTCGCCCACGTCCGGGGTCACCGCATCCTTGAGGAAGGCCGGCTGCGTCGTCCACGCGTCCTCCGGGGTCTCGGGCGGCTGGCGCAGCAGCGTGGCCCCCGGTACATCGACGGCCGAAGTGCAGAGTTCGAAGACCGTGTCGTAGCTCCACTTGCGCTGCTTCGGCGAACCATCCACCCAAGCCAGGTGCGGGTTGGGGCCGAGGTAGATCGGCCGCTGCGAGACCGAGCGGATCTTGCGGGCCAGCGCGAGCGCGGTGGACTCCCCCTCACGCTGTCGATGCACGCCGCACGCGCCACGGCCTCCGACAGCCGTGCATCCAGGTCGGGGACGCCGAGCGAGAGCCCGTAGACGAGCACCGCGTCATAGTCGTCCGGCCGCACGGCCGGCAACCCGCCGCTGGTGAACGCGATATCGTGCGCCACCTTGGCCGTGACCGGGACCAGCGCGTCGCCGGCGACCTCCAGTTCGGCCAGGCCATTGCCGCGCGAGGCGAAGAAGACCAATTGATGCGCCGCGTGTCCGCCGGCGGCCAGTCCCACCCGCGGCGCAGGCTGCTGGCGTGGCTGTTACCCGGATGCAGAGCTTCACGCGCCAGCCGGCTTTCCGGCAAGGGACCCGCCGCCGAACGCGCCCAGATCTCCTCTTCGCAGACCAGTCCTCGGCCTCGCCGGGAGGGACGGCCGCCGCGCGCGGCGCCTCGCCGCCAGCGGCGGCTTCGCCATCCATCGCCGCGAAGAAGGCGCGCATCACCCGGTCGACCCCGGCCCGCGTGACGGTGCGCTGGTTCGCTTCAAAGAACGAAGCCCCAAAGGCCGGCGCGGTGATGATTTCGTACGAGGGGAAGTAGTCGACATACGCGTGCTCGCGCGCCACGCTGCCGGCCACCGCCCGCAGGATGGACTTCGACTCGGTCGTCGCGACGACCACGTGCTGGCCCGACATCGTGGCGGTCAGCGGCACCGGGGAGACCGTCAGCAGGAAGCGCATCTTGCGGTTGTGCGCGCGAATGCGGGCGATCGCCTCCACCAGCGATTGCCGAATGAACGGGTAGTCCTGGTTGACGAAGCCGTGCAACTGCGGATCGAAGGTGCCTGCCGCGGTGCCTGGGCACATCGGGTACTCGTGGCCGGCCTGGCGATGGAACCAGCTCTCGGTCAGCCCGAGGGTGAAGACCATCACGCCGGCCTTCGACAGCGCCAGCCGGAAAGCCTCCAGCGCCATCGCCCGCGAGCCTTCGAGCTCTTCGCGCGACGCGAACCCGCCGGGCTCGATCCGCGGCCGGAAGGGGTCGTGGAAGCGTCCGTCCTGTTCCCAGATCTCGTCCGGCGGCGTTGCGTCTCCCAGTGCCCAGCGCACCCACTGCAGCAGCAGCGAGACGGTGTAGATGTTGCCGGTGCGGCCGGAGAAGATGCCGTAGTTGTACTTGCGCGCGTTCTCGGCCGAGAGGCCGGGCGGCGCCGGCTCCGTGTTCAGCCAGCGGTACCCGCGCTCGGCCAGCGAGCGGCCGATGTGCTGGGCGAAGCACGAGCCGTAGGTGACGACGCGCGTCGTCGGCGTGATGCCGAATTTCGGCTTCCAGATGCCGTCCGTGGTCGCCCCGCCGGCACGGGCCACCGCCAGCGCCCAGAACGCCTTTTCATCGAGTTGCTCGTAAGGGTTCATGGGCGTAGGTCCGTCGGGAATTCTAGCCCCCGTGCGGCCGCGCTCCCCGCCAGCCATAATGCCGGGTTTCCCTTGGCGCGGCCTTCCACCTTGAACCCCAGCAGCGAAGACGGCACGTACCTCGGCCAGCGGATCAGCATCCGCGGCGCCCGCACGCACAACCTGAAGAACGTCGACCTCGACCTGCCACGCTACAAGCTGGTGGTGATCACGGGGCTGTCGGGCTCGGGCAAGTCGTCGCTCGCCTTCGACACCCTCTACGCCGAGGGCCAGCGCCGCTACGTGGAAAGCCTGTCCACCTATGCGCGGCAGTTCCTGCAGCTCATGGACAAGCCCGACGTCGACGTCATCGAAGGACTGTCGCCGGCGATCTCGATCGAGCAGAAGGCCACCAGCCACAACCCGCGCTCCACCGTCGGCACGGTCACCGAGATCCACGACTACCTGCGGCTGCTGTTCGCGCGCGCCGGCACGCCCTTCTGCCCCAACCACGGCATCCCGCTGATGGCGCAGACCGTCTCGCAGATGGTCGACACGGTGCTGGCGCTGCCCGAAGACACGCGGCTGATGATCCTGGCGCCGGTCGCGCGCGAGAAGAAGGGCGAGTTCACCGAGCTGTTCGCGGAGATGCAGGGCCGGGGCTACGTGCGCTTCCGCGTGGCCGGGGAGGTGTTCGAGTTCGACAACCTGCCCAAGCTGAAGAAGACCGAGAAGCACGACATCGACGTCGTGCTCGACCGCGTCAAGGTCAAGCAGGAGATCCAGCAGCGGCTGGCCGAGAGCTTCGAGGCGGCGCTGCGGCTGGCCGACGGCCGCGCCATCGCGCTCGAAATGGAAACCGGCAACGAACACCTGTTCAACGCCAAGTTCGCCTGCCCGATCTGCCACTACTCGATCAGCGAGCTCGAGCCGCGGCTGTTCTCGTTCAACTCGCCGGTGGGCGCCTGCCCCGGCTGCGACGGCATCGGCACGCAGGAGTTCTTCGACGCCACGCGCGTGGTCGCCTTCCCCGAACTGTCGCTCGCCGGCGGCGCCATCAAGGGCTGGGACCGCCGCAACGCGTACTACTTCAGCATGATCGACAGCCTGGCGCGGCACTACAAGTTCGACGTCGACGCGCCGTACCAGACCTGCCGGACGCCGTGCGCCAGTGCTGCTGTACGGTTCGGGCGAAGACGAGATCCGCTTCTCGTACACGCTGGAATCGGGGTCGTCGTCGGGCCGCAAGGTCACCAAGAAGCATCCCTTCGAAGGCATCCTGCCGAACATGGAGCGGCGCTACCGCGAGACCGACTCGGCCAACGTGCGCGAGGAACTGGCGCGCTATCGCAGCCTGCAGCCCTGCCCCGTGTGCGAAGGCACGCGGCTGCGCAGCGAGGCGCGGCACGTGCGGCTGGGCGAAGGCGCCAAGGGCAAGGCCATCTACGAGATCGGCCGCATGACGCTGCGCGAGAGCCACGCCTATTTCGAGCACCTCCACCTGCCGGGCGCCAAGGGCGAGATCGCCGACAAGGTGGTGCGCGAGATCGGCGCGCGGCTGAAATTCCTGAACGACGTCGGCCTGAACTACCTGAGCCTGGACCGCAGCGCCGAGACGCTGTCGGGCGGCGAGGCGCAGCGCATCCGGCTCGCCTCGCAGATCGGCTCCGGCCTGACCGGCGTGATGTACGTGCTCGACGAGCCGAGCATCGGCCTGCACCAGCGCGACAACGACCGCCTGATCGCCACGCTGCAGCACCTGCGCGACTGGGCAACAGCGTGCTCGTGGTGGAGCACGACGAGGACATGATCCGCGCCGCCGACTACGTGGTCGACATGGGCCCGGGCGCCGGCATCCACGGCGGCAAGGTGGTGGCGCAAGGCACGCCGCCGCAGGTGCTGGCCAACCCGGCCTCGCTCACCGGCCGCTACATGTCGGGCACGCTGAAGATCCCGGTGCCGGCCGAACGCCACCGCCGGGCGAGCAGGCCGACCCGCAGGTGCTGCGCATCGTCAAGGCGGCCGGCAACAACCTCAAGGGCGTGACCGTGGAGATCCCGGTCGGCTTGTTCACCTGCGTGACGGGCGTCTCGGGCTCGGGCAAGTCGACGCTGGTCAACGACACGCTCTATGCGGCCGTGGCGCGCGAGCTGTACCGCGCCCACGAAGAGCCGGCGCCGCACGAGGCCATCGAAGGCATCGAGCACTTCGACAAGGTCATCAACGTCGACCAGTCGCCGATCGGCCGCACGCCGCGCAGCAACCCCGCCACCTACACCGGCCTGTTCACGCCGATCCGCGAACTGATGGCCGAGACGGCGACGGCCAAGGAGCGCGGCTACGGCCCCGGCCGTTTCTCGTTCAACGTGGCGGGCGGCCGCTGCGAGGCCTGCCAGGGCGACGGCGTGGTCAAGGTGGAGATGCACTTTTTGCCCGACGTCTACGTGCCGTGCGACGTCTGCCGCGGCCAACGCTACAACCGCGAGACGCTGGAAGTGCAGTGGAAGGGCAGGAACATCGCCCAGCTGCTCGACATGACCGTGGAGGACGCGCACGCCTTCCTCAAGCCGGTGCCGGCCATCGCGCGCAAGCTGCAGACGCTGCTCGACGTCGGCCTCTCGTACATCAAGCTGGGCCAGTCGGCGACGACGCTGTCGGGCGGCGAGGCGCAGCGCGTCAAGCTGGCGCTGGAGCTTTCCAAGCGCGACACCGGCCGCACGCTCTACATCCTCGACGAGCCCACCACCGGCCTGCACTTCGCCGACATCGACCTGTTGCTGAAGGTGCTGCACCAGCTGCGCGATGCGGGCAACACCATCGTCGTGATCGAGCACAACCTCGACGTCATCAAGACGGCCGACTGGGTGATCGACATGGGCCCGGAAGGCGGGGACGGCGGCGGCCGCGTGGTGATCGCCGGCACGCCCGAAGAAGTGGCGGCGCACGCCGCCAGCCACACGGGCACGTACCTGAAGCGCTATCTGTAGCTGGTCGCCAACCTACAGAACCGCTCTCGGCGCACCTACAGGACCCGCCCCTTGCGCGTGACTACGATGGAACCCATCAAATCAACGCAACCAAGGGAGTAGCAACATGGGAATCATCGGGACCATCATCGTCGGCTTCATCGTGGGCCTGATCGCGCGCGCCGTGAAACCGGGCAATGACGGCATGGGCATCATCATGACCACCCTGCTCGGTATTGCCGGCGCGCTGCTGGCCGGCTTCTTGGGCCAGCCACGGGGCTCTACACCGCGGGTGAACCCGCCGGCTGGATCGCCTCGGTGATCGGCGCCGTGCTGCTGCTGTTCGTGGTGGGCATGGTGCGCGGCCGTTCGCACCGCGTGCGCTAAGCCGGCGCCTTCGCCGCCTCGAGCAAGTCCCGCGTCCGCAGCGCCTCCTTGCGCGCTGCGGACGCGTAGTCGTCTCCGCTCGACGCATAGAGGATCGAGCGTGACGAGCTCACCACGATCGGTGCATCGGCGCGCCAACCGGCCTTGACGGTGGCCACCGCATCGCCCCCCGGGCGCCGATCCCCGGGATCAGCAAGGGCACCGTCGGCGCGAGCGCGCGCACGCGCTCGATCTCCGACGGATACGTCGCACCCACCACCAGCCCCAGCTGCCCGTTCGCGTTCCACGGGCCTTGCGCCAGCCGCGCGATGTGCTCGTACAGCAGCGGCTGCCCTTCCACCGACGCCAGCCGCTGGTTCTGCAGGTCGTCGCCGCCGGGGTTCGAGGTGCGGCACAGGAGGAACGCGCCCTTGTCGCCGTACTTCAGGTACGGCTGCACCGAATCGAAACCCATGAAGGGCGACAGCGTCACCGCGTCGGCGCCGTAGCGCTCGAAGGCTTCGCGCGCGTATTGCTCCGCCGTGGAGCCGATGTCGCCGCGCTTGGCGTCGAGAATCACGGGGACGTGCGGGTGGCTGGCGCGCAGGTGCCGCATCAGCTTTTCGAGCTGCGGCTCGGCGCCGTGCGCCGCGAAGTAGGCGATCTGCGGCTTGAAGGCGATGGCGAGGTCGCCGGTGGCGTCCGCGATGGCCGCGCAGAAGTCGTAGATGCGCTGCGGATCGCCCTTCAGGCCGGCCGGGAACCGCGCCGGCTCCGGGTCGAGCCCCACGCACAGCATGGAACCATGGCGCTCCTGCGCCGCGCGCAGCATCTCGGTGAAGGTCATGCCGCGATTGTAGGGAGGCGACAATGGCGCCCCATGCAAACCCTCTCGCGGCAGCAGCTCGTGCTGCTCGTCCTCCTCACGCTGGTCTGGGGCGTCAACTGGCCGGTCATGAAGGTCGGCGTCACGGAGTACCCGCCGCTCACCTTCCGCGCCATCTCCATGTGGCTGGGGTTGCCGGTGCTGGCCCTCGCGCTGGTGCTGCTGAAGGTGCCGTTCCGGGTGCGGCGCGGCCAGTGGCGCGAGATCACGGGCCTGGCCGCCACCAACATGTTCGTCTGGCACCTGTGCATGATCCTCGCGGTGCAGACGCTCTCGAGCGGGCGGGCCGCGATCCTCGGCTACACCATGCCGATCTTCTCCGCGGTGATCGGCGCCCTCTTCTTCGCGACGGCGCTCTCGGGCCGCGCCCGGGGCGGCGTGGCCGCGGCCGCGGTCGGCGTTTCGCTGCTGCTCTGGCACGAGCTCACGCAACTGGCCGGCCGCCCCACCGGCGTGCTGCTCGCGCTGGTCGCGGCCTCCACCGGGCGCTCGGCACCCAGCTGATGCGGCGCACGAAGCTGGACCTGCCCACGCTCACCATCGCCTTCTGGATGACGGCGCTCACCGCCTGCGTGATGACGCTGGCGGCGTGGCTGTTCGAGGCCGCGCAGTGGCGGCTGCCGAACCGCGCCGCCACCGGCGCCATCCTGTACAACGCCGTCCTGATCTTCGGCTTCGCGCAGTCGGCGTGGTTCGTGCTGGCGCGCGGGCTGCCGCCGGTGGCCTCGACCCTCAGCGTCATGATGATCCCGGTGCTCGGCGTGTTCACGGGCGCGGTGTGGCTGCGCGAGCCGGTGCACTGGCAGGACTGGGCGGCGGTCGTGCTGATGATGGTTGCCATCGCCTCGGTGCTGTGGCCCGCACGCGCCAGGGGACCTGTCGTAGGACAGCAGGACGCGCCGCAGCGCAGCTGTAGGACGGCACCGCATTCCTGCGCCGCCATGTGTGCCGGATGTGCGTGATCCGCATAATGGACCGTTTTGCCGACACTCCAGACCATGCTCGCGCCCCGCGCCGACACGACTCTCGAGCAGCGACTGCAGCTGCTGATCGACGCGGTCGTCGACTACGGGATCTTCGTGCTGGATCCCTACGGCCACGTGGTCTCGTGGAACAGCGGCGCGCAGAAGCTCAAGGGCTACACGCGCGAAGAGATCGTCGGCCAGCACTTCTCGAAGTTCTACCCGCCGGATTCGGTCGCGTCCGGCTGGCCGCAGGAAGAACTGCGGCTGGCCCGCCTGCGCGGGCGCTTCGAGGACGAAGGCTGGCGGGTGCGCAAGGACGGCACGCGGTTCTGGGCCAACGTGGTCATCACGGCGCTGTACCGGAGGACGGCGAGCTGGCCGGCTTCGCCAAGATCACCCGCGACCTCACCGAACGCCGCCTCCACGAGGAACGGCTGCGCGTCAGCGAGGAACGCCAGCGGCTGCTGGTGGACAGCGTTCGCGACTACGCGATCTTCATGCTCGACCCGGATGGGGTGGTCCTCAGCTGGAACGGCGGCGCGCATGCCATCAAGGGCTACACCGCGGCCGAAATCGTCGGCCGGCATTTCAGCGTCTTCTACACGCCCGAGGACAAGGCGGCCGGCAAGCCTGAACTCGAACTGGAGACCGCCCGCGAGGTGGGCCGCGCCGAGGACGAGGGCTGGCGCGTGCGCAAGGACGGCAGCATGTTCTGGGCGTACGTGGTCGTCACCGCCATCCATGGCGCGGACGGCAAGCTGATCGGCTTCGCCAAGGTCACGCGCGACATGAGCGACCGGCGGCGGCTCGAGGAACTGGAACGGTCCAGCCGGCGCATGAACGAGTTCCCGGCGATGCTGGCGCACGAACTGCGCAATCCGCTGGCGCCGATCCGCAACGCCGTCACCATCATGCAGCTGGAGAGCCTCGCCAGCCCGGTGCTGCGCAACTGCCGCGACGTCATCGACCGCCAGCTCACGCACGTCACCCGCCTCGTCGACGACCTGCTGGACGTCGGCCGCCTCAGCACCGGCAAGATCAAGCTGCGCAAGGAGATGGTCCGGTTCTCCGACGTGGTGGCCCGCAGCGTGGAAACGGCGCGCCCGCTGGTCGCCGCGCGCCGCCACACGCTCGACGTGCAGCAGCCCGAGGAAGGCGTGTACGTGCACGGCGACGCCACGCGGCTGTCGCAGGTGCTGCAGAACCTGCTGGTCAACGCCGCCAAGTACACGCCCGAGGGCGGGCACATCCGGCTGACGGTCCAGCCGGTGGCCAATTTCCTCGACGTGACCGTGGCCGACAACGGCCGCGGCATCTCCCCGAGAACCTGCAGCGGATCTTCGAACTCTTCATGCAGGCCGAGACCGGCACCGGCGCGCCGACGGACAGCGGCCTCGGCATCGGCCTCACGCTGGCGCGTTCCCTCGTGGAAATGCACGGCGGCTCGATCGAGGCGCGCAGCCCGGGCCTGGGCGGGCAGCAGCAGCACCGTGCGGCTGCCAGCGGCCAGCGCGGTGGAGCAGGCAGAGGCCGAAGAAGCGCGCGAGTCTGGGCCGGCCGGCCTGCGCGTGCTGGTGGTCGACGACAACCGCGATTCGGCCGACAGCGCCACCGACGTGCTGCGCCTGCTGGGCAACCAGGTCGAGTGCGCGTACGACGGCGAGTCCGGCGTCCAGCTCGCCCGCCGCTTCCGGCCGCACATGGTGCTGCTCGACCTCGCGATGCCCGGCATCGACGGTTTCGAGGCGCGCCGGCGGCTGCTGCGGGACGGCGGCCACGAGGAGGCGTTCTTCGTCGCCATGACCGGCTTCGGCAACGAAGAGGACAAGAAACGCACGCAGGCGGCCGGCTTCGACGCCCACCTGACCAAGCCGGTGGAGCTCGACGCCCTGATCACGCTGCTGGCGCAGGCGCGCGACCGCCGCCGGCGGCGCGGCGGCCCAACTGAGCGGGGCATCGTTGCTGTAGGACGGCACCGATAGTTCCGCCCGTGCGGCCTGCTGTTGAGTCGCCACCCCTAAGATGCGCCTCTGGCTGGAGGTGCCATGCGGCTGACTCGAACCACAACCAGAACCACGCACGCCGTCATTCCGTTCCGCGCGGCCGCCACCGCGGCGCAGTGCGCGCATGGCCGGGGCGCCGCCCGTCCGTGACAGCCGCCGGCATCACGGCGGGGGCAGTCCGCGCGCTGGGCGCGGGCCTGCTGCTGTTCGCCATGGCGGCCGCGATCGCGCAGAACCTCGGGCTGGCGCGCGCGAGCGCCGTCAAGGCCGCCTTCCTCTACAAGTTCGGCAGCTTCGTCGAATGGCCGGCGGGCGCCTTCCGCGGGCCGGCCGACCCGCTGGTGATCGGCGTCTTCGGCGACGACGCCGTCGCCGCCGAACTCGAACAGATCACGCAGGGACGCCGCATCGACAACCACCCGGTCCAGGTCCGCCGCGTGCGCGAAGCCGACGACGTGGGCGCGCTGCACATCCTGTTCGTCGGCGGCGCCCGCGACGTGCGCGCCCGCGAGGTGCTGGCGGCGGCACGCGGGCCGGTGCTCACGGTGGCGGAGGCCGCCGGCGCGGGCCGGACGGCGCCGGTGCTGCATTTCACCGAAGAGGAAGGCCGCGTGCGCTTCGGCGCGTCGCTGACCGCCGCCGCGGCGCGCGGACTCAAGCTCAGCGCCAAGCTGCTGGCCGTGGCGCAGGAAGTGGAAGGCCGCTGATGAAGATCGCCGCCGGGCACAGCATCCAGCGCAAGCTCAACCTGATCCTGCTGGCGACCGTCGGCCCGGGGCTGCTGCTGGCCGCCGCCACCGTGCTGCTGCTGGAGGTGCGGCAGGAACTGCTGCGGGCCCGGCAGGACCTGATGACGCAGGCCGACGTGGTCGGCCCGGCCAGCGAGGCCGCGCTCTCGTTCTCCGACCGCAATGTCGGGGAGCAGACCTTGCGCGTGCTCCAGCGCAGCCGGGCGTGATCGCCGCCGCCCTCTACGACGTCGAGGGGCGGCTGTTCGCCAGCTTCCGGGTCGAAGACGAGGACGCCCGCGTGCCGGAGCGGGCCACCCCGACCCGCCTCGACTTCGGGCTGGAGACCGCGACCGTCATGCGCTCGGTGGTGTCCAACCGCGAGCAGATCGGCACGGTCTACGTGCAGTCGCGCCACGGCCTGCTGGGCGAAATGGCGGAGTACGCCGGCTGGCTGGCGGCGGTCACGCTGGCCAGCCTGTTCGGCGCGCTGCTGCTGGCGAACCGCCTGCAGAAATCGCTGACCGGCCCGATCCGGGAAGTGAGCGACGTCGCGCGCATGGTGCTGGAACGCGGCTCCTTCGACGTGCGCGCCACCAAGCGCACGCAGGACGAGGTCGGCCAGCTGGTCGACGCCTTCAACGCGATGCTCGACGAGCTGGGCAACCGCGCCCGCGTGCTGCAGGAAGCCAACCGGGCCCTGAGCGACAGCGAGGCGCGCTACCAGCTCGCCGCGCGCGGCTCCAGCGCCGGGCTGTGGGACTGGGACATGGCGGCGGGCACCATGTTCTATTCGCCGCGCCTGAAGGCCCTGCTCGGGTACACCGGGAAGGAGTTCCCCGACAAGCCCTCGTCGCTGACGCGCGTGATGCATCCGGACGACCGGCGCAACGTCGTGGAAGCCCTGCGCGCCCACCGGCCCACGACACGCCCTACCGGCCGAGTGCCGGCTGCGCGAGAAGGAAGGGCCGTGGCGCTGGTTCCCCGGTGACCGGCATGGCGCTCAGGGGCGCCGACGGCAGGCCGTACCGCATGGCCGGTTCGCTGATCGACATCTCCGAGCGCAAGCAGTCCGAGATCCTGCTGCAGCAGTCGAACCGCGCCAAGGACGAATTCCTGGCCACGCTGGCGCACGAGCTGCGCAACCCGCTGGCGCCGCTGCGCACCGGGCTGCAGATCCTGAAGAAGCCGGGCGCGCCGCCGCAGACGCTGGTGCGCACGCTCGACACGATGGACCGGCAGCTCACGCACATGGTGCGGCTGATCGACGACCTGCTGGACATCTCGCGCATCAACAGCGGCAAGATCCGGCTGGAGCTCGGGCGCACCTCGCTGCGCGCGGCGCTGCAGACGGCGCTGGAACTCTCGCGGCCCGCGCTGGACGCCGCCGGCCACGCGCTGCACGTGGAGCTGCCGGACGGGGAGATCGAGCTGCACGGGGACGGCACGCGGCTGGCCCAGCCTTCGGCAACCTGCTGAACAACGCGGCCAAGTACACCCCGGCCGGCGGACAGGTGAGCCTGCGCGCCTGGCGGAGCGGCCCGGAAGCCTTCGTCGAAGTGCGCGACAACGGCGTCGGCATCCCGCCCGACATGCTCGAGCGGGTGTTCAGCCTGTTCACGCAGGTCGAGGAAGGCACCGACCGCTCCACCGGCGGCCTCGGCATCGGGCTGTTCCCGGTGCGCAGCCTGGTGCACATGCATGGCGGCACCGTCGCGGCGCACAGCGCCGGAGCGGGCCAGGGCAGCGTCTTCACGGTGATGCTGCCGTGCCTGCCGCCGGCGGCGGCCACCGGCCGGGAGACGCCCGCGGCGACCCCGGGCCCGCTGCAGCACGCCCCGGCCCGGGTGCTGGTGGTGGACGACAACGTCGATGCCGCCGAGACGCTGGCCACCTTCCTCGAGATGCTGGGCCTGCAGACGCGCCAGGCCCACGATGGCCCCCGGCGTTGCAGCTCGCCCCCGAGTTCCGGCCCGACGTGGTGCTGCTCGACATCGGCCTGCCCGGCATGAACGGCTACGAGGTGGCGCGCGCCCTGCGCGCGCACCCGGAGCTGGGCGGGGTGCGCCTCATCGCGCTGACCGGCTGGGGCGCCGAGCAGGACCGCCGCCGCGCCATGGCGGCCGGCTTCGACCACCACCTCACCAAGCCCGTGGACCTCTCGGTGCTGGAAGACACGCTGCGCCGCGTGGCGCTGGAGCCGCGGCCGTGAACGCACACCCCAGCGTCCCGAGCAGCGAGGAAGAAGCCGAGGCGAGCGTCCGCTCGCTGCGCCGGCTGATGCTGCTGTGCGCGGTGGTGCCGCTGGTGCTGCTCGGCCTGTTCGCGTCCTACCGCTTCCAGCAGGTGCACGACGAGGCCGAACTGCGCCTCGACCGCGCGCTGCGCATCGCGCAGGAACACGCGCTGAAGGTGATGGAGACCGACGAGACGCTGCTGCGCCACGTGAGTGACCTCGCCGACACCGCCGGCGGCCCCATCGCGCAGGATCCGGCGCTATTGCACCAGGCGCTGCGCGCGCTGGCGCAGGACAAGCCGCAGATCCGCACGATCTGGGTGATCGACGCCGAAGGCCGCCCGGTCGCCAACAGCCGCACGCATCCGCCGGTGGACGGCACGTGGACCGGCCGCGACGCGTTCCGCTGGCACGCCGAGCGGCGCGGCACCGGCAACCTCGCCTTCTCCGAGATGCGGCCCAGCCAGGCCGGCAGCGATGCAGTGTTCGACATGAGCCGCGCGCGGCTGGGGCCGGCGGGCGAGTTCCGCGGCATCGTCGTCATCAGCGCGTCGCCCGACTACTTCGCGCGCTTCCACGCCGACCTGTCCGCCGACGAGCCCGGCCTGGCGATCACGATGTTCCGCAACGACGGCGTGGTGTATTCGCGCTGGCCGGCGCTGCCCGGCGCGGCGGCGCGGATGTCGCCCGGCAGCCCGGTGCTGTCGCGCGTGCTGCGCGGCGAGAGCAGGGGCATCATCCGCGGCGTTTCCTCGCTCGACGGCAAGCCGCGGCTGCTGCTGTTCCGCCGCGTGGGCGAGTTCCCGGTGTATCTTGGGACCGGCACGGAGATCAGCGCGATCCGCGACACCGGGCTGCGCGAAATGGGCATGATCCTGGCCTTCGCCGCCGTGCCCGTGATGGGCCTGCTGGTCGCCGCATTCGCCGCGATGAAGCGCGCCGCGCAGGCGCGCGAAGCGGCCCGCCGGCTGCACCAGAATCCCACGCGCGCAGCCAGGTCGAGGAAGCGCTGCGCCAGGCCCAGAAGATGGAAGCGGTCGGCCGCCTCACCGGCGGCGTGGCGCACGACTTCAACAACGCACTGATGGTCATCACCGCCAACCTGCACATGCTCAAGCTGACCCAGCCCCGGCGACGGGAAAGCAGACGGAAGCGATCGCGCGCGCGGTCGACAACGCCACCAAGCTCACGCGCCAGCTGCTGGCCTTCTCGCGCCGGCAGGCGCTGTCGCCGGAAACCGTGCACCTGCAGGAGGTGCTGCCTTCGCTGAAGGACCTGATGGCGCCGGTGCTGGGGCGGCAGGTGCCGCTGGTGATCGAGGTGGCGCCCGGCACCGCGCCAATCAAGGTCGACCTGGCCGAACTGGAGCTGGCCCTGATCAACCCGGCCGTCAACGCCAAGGACGCGATGCCGTCGGCCGGCACCTTCCGCGTCGAGGCGCGCAATGCATCGCCGCCGCGCGTGATGGAAGGGCCCGCCGTCGTGATCGAGGCCAGCGACACCGGCACCGGCATCCCGCCCGAACTGCTGGCGCGGGTCTTCGAACCCTTCTTCACCACCAAGCCGGTGGGCGAAGGCACCGGGCTCGGGCTGTCGCAGGTGTACGGCTTCTGCCAGCGCTCCGGCGGCCATGCGGAGATCCGCAGCCGGCCCGGCGCCGGCACCACGGTGGCCATGTACTTTCCCGCGCAGCAGGGCCCCGGGGCCCCGGCAGGACCGCGACGAGGCCGCGCAGGGCTCGCTCGACCTGCGGGTGCTGCTGGTGGAGGACAACACCGACGTGGCCGCCGCGATCCAGCCGGTGCTGCAGGCCCTTGGCTGCACCGTCACGCACTTCGAAGCGGCGGCGCCGGCCATCGCCTGGCTGGACGGCCACGCAGGCGCCGTCGACGCCGTGCTGACCGACGTGGTCATGCCGGGCGCGATGGACGGCCTCGGCCTCGCCCGCTACGTGCGCGAGCACCACCCGCGCCTGCACCTGGTGGTGATGACCGGCTACGCGGAACACCTCGACGAGATCACGCGCGGCGGCTTCGAGGTGCTGGCCAAGCCGTGGAACGCCGCCAGCCTGGCACGGGCGCTGCGCTCGGGGACCGTCAGCGCATGAAGGCGTCGCCGACCATCCGCGCCCGCCTGGTCGCCCCGGTGCTGACCTTCATGCTGCCGACGGTGCTCGCCGCGGTGGGCACCATCCTGTACGTCTACAACGAAGAGCGCGAATCGTTCGAGAAGGGGCTGGTGGAATCCGGCCGCGCGCTGGCGCTGGTGGTCGACCGCGAACTGGCCAGCCGCGAGGCGGTGCTCAAGACGCTGGCCGCGTCGCCCACGCTGACCGAACGCGACCTGACGGCCTTCTACCACTACGCCCGCGAGATCGCGCCCACCATCGACCGCACGGTGGCGCTGATGGACGTGCAGCAGCAGCAATTGCTCAACACCCGCAAGCCGCTCGGCGAGCCGCTGCCCCCGCACCTTCGCGGCGATGCGCAACGCGGCCAACGCCCGGCAGACGCTCGTCTCGGACCTGTACTACGCGCCCATCGGCAAGCAGTACAGCTTCGCGGTGCAGGTGCCCGTGATCCGCGACGACAACATCGTCTACTACCCGGGCGCTCGGCACCTACGTCGACAACCTGCAGCGGATCCTGTCCGGCCAGAAGCTGCCGCAGGGCTGGGTCGGCACGGTCGTGGACCGCCGCGGCGCCGTGGTGGCGCGGACGGCGAACCCGGAACGTTTCGTCAACCAGAAGGCGCCGGCGGACGACTGGGCCCGCATGGAGGCCGCGCCCGGCCGGGTGGTGCGCGTGCGTTCGCTCGAAGGCGAGCCGCTGCTCGCCAGCCTCCACCGATCGCCGACCTATGGCTGGGGCTTCGTCATCGGCGTCCCCGAGTCGCAGATCACCTCGCCGGCGCGGGCCGCGAGCGTGTTCGCGGGCATCGCCGTGCTGCTGCTGGTGGCTTCGCTGCTCGCCGCGCTGCGGCTGGGACGGCATATCGTCGAGCCGATCCGGCGGCTGGCCGCGAGCGTCGAAACCATGGGGCGTGGCGGCCTGGCGGACCCGCAGCCGACGGGGCTGGCCGAGACGGAAACGGTGGCGCGCGCCCTGCGCGACGCCGACGCCTCGATCCACGCGGCAAGCGCCGAACTCGAGGGCCGCGTCCGCGCTGCCGTGGACGAAGCCGAGAAGGCGCAGAAGGCGATGCTGCAGAACCAGCGGCTGGAGGCCATCGGCCAGCTCACCGGCGGCGTCGCCCACGATTTCAACAACCTGCTCATGGTGGTCGACACCAATGCCCACCTGCTGCGCCGCCGTATGCCGGAACTGGCGCAGGACGTGCACATCGCCCGCATCCAGCGCGCGGTGGGCACCGGCACGCGTCTCACGCGCCAGCTGCTGGCGTTCTCGCGCCGGCAACCGCTGCGCCCGCAGCGCCTGGAGCTGGCGCAGGTGCTGCCCGAGCTGATGGAACTGGTGCGGCCCACCCTGACCAGCCGCGTGCAGGTGCACTGCGAGGTCGAGCCCGGCACCGCCAGCGTGCTGGTCGACCCGGCCGAATTCGAGCTCGCCATCATCAACCTGTCGGTGAACGCGCGCGATGCCATGCCCGATGGCGGCACGCTGCGCGTGCGCGCCCGCAACGCGCACGACGACGCGCTCGGCGCCGTGGTGCTGGTGGAAGTGGCGGACACCGGCGAAGGCATCCCGGCCGAGCTGCTGGGCAAGGTGTTCGAGCCGTTCTTCACCACCAAGGAGATCGGGCGCGGCACCGGCCTCGGCCTGAGCCAGTCTACGGCATGGCGACGCAGGCCGGCGGCACCGCCCGCATCGCGTCGCAGCGGGGGCAAGGCACGACGCTCACGCTGGTGCTGCCGCCGGCGCCGGCGGTGGCCTCGGTGGAGGAGAACACCGTCGCCGCGCCGCCGCCCGCCGTGGCGCGCCGCGTGCTGCTGGTGGAAGACAACGCCGAACTGGCCGACGCCACGCGCGAACTGCTGCTGGAGGCCGGCTGCCGTGCAGCACGCGCGCAGCGCCGACGATGCGCTGGCGCTGCTGGAGCGCATGCAGCCGCTGCCCGAGGTCGTGCTCAGCGACATCCGCATGCCCGGCGAGATCGACGGCCTGGGCCGGCGGCGCGGCTGCAGCGCTCGCGGCCGAACCTGCGGGTGGTGCTGATGACCGGCTACACGCCGGAGCTGGAAGCGGCCCGCGCGCTGCGCCTGCAGGTGCTGCCCAAGCCGGTGCAGCCGGTCGACCTGTTGCGGGCGCTCGCGCCGGCGGACTGAGGCCGGTCAGGCTGCGGGGGCGAGGGGCAGGCGGACGGTGAACGTGCTGCCCTGCCCGAGCCCCGCGCTGTCGGCCACGATGGTGCCGTGGTGCATCTCCACCAGCTTGCGCACCAGCCAAAGCCCGATGCCCAACCCGCCCTGCCCGGTGAGCGTGGCGCCCTCGGCCTGCACGAACAGGTCGAACACGTTGGGCAGCATCGCGGGCGCGATGCCGGCGCCGTTGTCGCGCACCGCCAGCACGGCGCAGCCGTCCTCCACCGTGCCGGACAGTTCGATGGCGCCGCCCGGCGGCGTGTACTTGGTCGCGTTGTTCACCGGGTTGCTCACGACCTGCGCCAGCCGCGTGAGGTCGCCCCGCAGGTGCACCGCTTGGTGCGGCATGGCCACCGACAGCGTATGTCCCGCGGCATCCAGCGCCGGCTGGCTCGCTTCCAGCGCGTGGTCGACCACCTGCGCCAGCGTCAGCGGCTCCATCCGCAGTTCGAGCTTGCCGCGGCTCACGCGCGAGACGTCGAGCAGGTCGTCGACCAGCCGCACCATGTGGCGCAGCTGGCGCTCCATCATGTCGCGCGTGCGCGCCGCGGCCGGCGGCAACTCGCCGACGCGCCGCAGGATCTCCGTGCCGGTGCGGATCGGCGCCAGCGGGTTGCGCAGTTCGTGCGCCAGCGTGGCGATGAATTCGTCCTTGCGCCGGTCGGCCTCGACCACGTCGGTGATGTCCGTGGAGACACCGCACACCGCGTAGATCTGTCCCGATTCGTCGTACAGCGGGAACTTGCTGGAGCGGAAGGTCGCCCGGCGTCCGCGCACCACCACCTTCTCCTGCGTGTGCAGCGGCTCGCCGGTCCGCGCCACGGTGCGGTCGTTCTCGCGCAGCACCTCGGCGCCGCCCGGGCCGAAGATGTCGTCGTCGGTGGCGCCCAGCGCCTGCTCCGGCGCCAGCCCGTGCAGCGTCCGCCGCCCGGTTGGACAGGATGTAGCGGCCGTTCAGGTCCTTGGCATAGACCAGCGCGCCCGCGCCCTCGATCACCGACTCGGTGAAGCGGCGCGCCGCGCGCAGCTTGCCCTCGGCGATCATTTCGGCCGTGACTTCGCGGGCGGCGCAGATGCCGCGCTCGGGCTGCATGCGCCCGTCGATCATCGCGAAGGTCACCTGCAGCCGGATGTGCCAGCCAGCGCGCGCGCCGCCGGGCAGCAGCGCGCGCACGTTGATGGCCGGTGGCCGTCGCCCTGCGGGTCGATGGCGTGGGCGATGCCGCGCAGGTAGCGCTCGCGATCGTCCGGGTGGATGCGGTCGAAGATCGCCTGCCGCGGCACCGTCATCTCGGCGTCGCCCAGTCCCATCAGCCGCGCGAGCTCGGCCGAGATGTGGTTCTCGTTGGTGCGGTAGTCGATCTCGGCCAGCACCAGCCCGGCCGCCCGGATGCCCATCTGCAGCTTCAGGTGGGTGGCATCGCGGTGCGCCTCGGCCCGCTTGCGCGCCGTGATGTCGCGCGCGATGCCCAGCAGCCCGGCCACGCGGCCCGCCTCGTCGCGCAAGGGCATCTTCCGGGTGAGGAAGTGGCGCCAGCGGCCGTCGGGCAGCGCCATCGACTCCTCGGCCTCGAGCACCTCGCCGGAGTCCAGCACGATCCGGTCGTGCGCCGCCAGCCGGGCCGCGACGGCGGCATCGTCCAGATCTCCGCGTCGCGCCGGCCCAGCACCTCGGTCAGGCTCCGGCCCATGGCCACGAGCGTCGCCGGATTGGCGAACTGGTACCGGCCTTCGAGGTCCTTGGCGAAGATCACGTCGTCCGAAGCCTCCGCGATCACCCGGGCCAGGGGCACCGGGATCGTCGAACGGGCGCGCGCCTGAATGCATCCCCGCAATGGTTGGGCATTTCCAGCGCCAGCGGGGTAGGAACTTGCCTACAAGCGAATCCGGGGTCGGAAACTTGTCACGGCAACAGCCTGGCCAGCCCGCGGCCGAGGTGGCGACGGTGGCGTACTCGCCGTGCAGGTTCGCGAGCGACCTCGCCGGCGCTGCGCAAGGGCCGGGATTGTTGCGCTCTCCGGCCGCGGGGGCGGCCATGCCGCGCTGCATGGCGATGATCAGGAGCGCCGGCAGGACGGGCATGGGGGCCTCTCGGATTGGCCGTCGATGATCCGGGCGCGATGGACGGGCAGCGCGCTAGCGTTTATCGTCGGCTGGTGAGCGCCCCCGCCAGACTCCCCCTGCACCCCGTCCCGCCCGAGGCCGCCGTCGTCGCCTTCTGGCGCGAGGCCGGCCCGGCGCGCTGGTTCCGCAAGGACGCCGCCTTCGACGCCGACTTCCGCGAGCGCTTCCCGGCGCTGCACGAGCGCGCCGCCGCCGGCGAATTCGACGGCTGGGCGCGCGACGCCGAAGGCGCGCTCGCCCTGCTGGTCCTGCTGGACCAGTTCCCGCGCAACGCCTTCCGCGGGTCGCCCCGCACGTATGCGACCGACCCGCATGCGCGCCGCATCGCGCGCGAAGCCATCGCGCGCGGCCTCGACACGCAGGTGGAGCCGGAGCTGCGCGGCTTCTTCGTGCTGCCGCTGATGCATTCGGAAGACCCCGCCGACCGTGCGCTGTCGGTGGAGAAGAGCGCCCCGCTCGGGGGCGAGACCCACCGCTTCGCCCTGCACCATCAGGACATCATTCGCCGCTTCGGCCGCTTCCCCACCGCAACGCGCTGCTGGGCCGCACCAGCACGCCGGAAGAGGAAAGCTTCATCGCCGAAGGGGGCTTCGCCGGGTGAGTCGCCGCCTCCTTGCGTGCCTGTTCGCCGGCTGGCTGGCGTTCGCCTGCGCGGCAGCCGCGGCCGCGACCGCCGTCCCGCGCGCCGTGAACGGCGAGCTGGCGCTGGACACGCGCATCCGGCAGGCCCTGCCCCTGCAGGGCGATTGGGGCTTCGCCTGGGAGGAGTTCATCGACCCGCACTGGCAGCAGCTGCCGACCGCCGCCTATGCCCCGGTGCCCTCCGTCTGGAACGACCGGGCGGCGGACCGCAAGCCGCCGGGCGAAAACGGCTTCGGCAGCTACGCGCTGCAGGTGAACTGCCCGGCCGGCGAATCGCTGGCGGTGGAGGCCGTGGGGCAGCGAACCACGTCCCGCCTGTTCGTCAACGGCACCGAAGTGGCGGCGCACGGCGTGCCGGGTCCATCGGCCGCCACGGCGCACGCGGCCGTCCACCACCGCGTGCCCATCACGGCGGAGTTCCCCTGCCCGCTGCGCATCACGCTGCACGTCGCCAACTTCGCGCACCGCGCGGGCGGCTTCGTCCGGCCGATCTACGTCGGCCCCGCCGACGTGCTGGCCCGGGAGCGCGAAAGCCGCGTGGTGCGCGGGGCCGTCCTGCTTTCGGCCTACTTTTTCACCGGCCTGATCGCCCTGATCTTCGTGGCGGTGCGGCGCCGGGAGCGCGTCCCGCTGGCGTTCGGGCTGTTCTGCCTGTGCATGGGCGTGTACACCGACATGATCGGCGAGCGGCTGCTGTTGCGCCCGCTGGGCGGCGAGCTGGACTGGGTGAGCTACATGCGGGTCGAGTACCTCTCCCGGCTCGGCGCCATGGCCATGTTCACCGTGACGGTGCGCGGCCTGTTCCCGCAGGAGATCGACCGGCGCGTGGCACGCGGCGTGGTCACCGCGCTGGCGCTCGCCGGCACCGGCGTGCTGCTGCTGCCCCCGGGGTGTATTCGTATTCGGCGCTGCCGGGCCAGTTCATCGCCGTGGCGGTGAGCACGTACGTGGTCGTCGCGATCGTGCGGGCCCAGCGGCGCACGCGCACGGACGCCCGCATCCTGCTGGTCGGCATGCTCGCCGTGCTGGTGGCGCTGGCCATCGACCTGTTCCTGATCGACCGGCCGCGGCCCGACGACAAGTTCGCGCCGATCGGGTTCGCGCTGTTCCTGCTGTCGCCCGCGGTGGTCATCGGGCGGCGCCTGAGCCATGCGCTGAACGCCGAGGAGCGCAACCGCACGCTGGAAGAGAACGCCCGCTTGCGCGAAGACGTGGAGCGGATGTCGCGGCACGACCTGAAGACGCCGCTGAACAGCATTCTGGGCGCCATCCGCCTGCTGCGCGACGACGTGCGGCTGACCACCGAACAGCAGGAACTGGTGGGCGTGCTGCAGCGCGCCGGCTTCCGCATGCTGGAAATGGTCAACCTGTCGCTCGGCCTGTTCCGCATGGAGACCGGCAGCTACGACTTCCGGCCGCAGGCGGTGGACCTGCGCGACGTGGTCACGCGTGTGCTGGTCGACCTGCATTCGTACGCCGAGGCCGGCTCGGTGACGCTGTACCTGCAAGGCTCGGAGCGCAGCCCTGTGTTCGTCCGCGCGGAGGAGCTGCTCTGCTACTCGATCGTGGCCAACCTGGTGAAGAACGCGGTGGAAGCCGCCGGCGCCGGCCACCGCGTGACGCTCAGCCTGCGCGGCGGCGACCCCGTCACGCTGACCGTGCACAACCCGGGCGAGGTGCCGCCCGACATCGCGGGCCAGTTCTTCGAGAAGTACGTGACGCGCGGCAAGAGCGGCGGCACCGGGCTGGGCACCTACTCGGCGCGGCTGATGGCGCGCGCGCAGCAGGGCGAGCTGGAACTGCAGACCGGGCTGGCCAAGGGCACGACGCTGACGCTGACGCTGCCGGCCCTGAAGGACGACGCGCTGCTGGCCATGACGGCGGCGACGCCGGAACCGGCCGCGGCGCAGTGGGGCGAGGACATGCCGGCGCGCGACGTGCTGCTGGTCGACGACGACGAGTTCACGCGGCTGGTCACGCGCCGCTTCCTGCCCAGCCCGCCGTTCAACGTGGAGACGGCCGCCAACGGGCAGGCCGCCATCGACGCGATGCTGCGGCGCTGGCCGCACTACCTGCTGCTGGACATGGAGATGCCGGTCAAGAGCGGCGTCGACACGGTGCGCTGGGTGCGCGAACACGAGGCGGCGCACGGCATCGCCCGCTGCAAGGTGCTCATGCTGTCGGGCAACGACGACGAGGCCTCGACGCAGCGCGCGCTGCGGGCCGGCGCCGATCGCTTCCTCGTCAAGCCGGTGAGCCGCGACCTGCTGCTGGCGACGCTGCGCGAGCTGGACGCGGGCCTGGCGCAGTCGGAAGCGGCGACCGTCCCGGGCGGCCTCGGGGTGCCGGGGGCCGACTTCCAGAGCAGCCCGGCCGACGAGATCGTGGTGGTCGACCCGGAGTGGATGGAGGTGTTCCCCGGCTTCGTGCGCTCCCAGCGCGACACCGTCGAGGCGATGGCGCGCGCCCTGCAGACCGGCGACCGCGAAGACCTGCAGTTCCCGGCGCACCGCGCCACCGGCGGACTGGGCAGCATGGGCCTGCACTGGGCGGCGCGCCAGAGCCGCATCGTGGAGCAGGACGCGCTGCATGCTTCTTCACCGGAGCTCGAGCGCCGCATCGTGGCGCTGCGCGAGCACCTCGGCAAGGTCAGGATCGAGAGCGCGTGAGCTCCAGCACCGCGCCGGCGAACACCGCCGGCTTCTCCTGCGGCAGGTTGTGGCCGGCGCCCGGCACCACGCGGTGCGAGCGCGGGCCGCTGAAGCAGTGCGCGTGGGCAGCGGCATCGGCCGGCGGACGCACGCCGTCGTCGGCGCCGTCGAAGGTGATCGCAGGCACGGTGATCGCCGGCTGGTCCGCCAGCGCGCGCTCGATGTCCGCATAGGCGGGGTCGCCCGGCACCAGCCCGAAGCGGTGCCGGTAGGAATGGATCACCACGTCCACGAAGTCGGGGTTGTCGAAAGCGGCGGCGGACCGCGCGAAGGTCGCCTCGTCGAATCGCCGGTGGGCGACCACAGCTGCCACAGCAGGCGGGTGAGCGCTTGCCGGTCCTTCGCGACGCCGGCGCGGCCGCGCTCCGAATGGAAGTAGTACTGGTACCAGAGCCGCAGCTCGTTGGCCGGCGTGTCGGGCTCCATCGCCCGCGCGATGTTCTGGATGTTGTAGCTGTTGAGCGAGACCAGCCCGGCGCAGCGTTCCGGCCACAGCGCGGCCACGACGCAGGCGGCGCGGCCGCCCCAGTCGTAGCCCGCCAGCACGGCGCGCGGCACGCGCAGGGCGTTCATCAGGGCCAGCAGGTCGGCCCCCAGCGCCGCCTGTTCGCCCGAGCGCGGCGTGCCCTCGTCGAGGAAGCGCGTCGGGCCGTAGCCCCGCAGGTAGGGCACGATCACGCGGCAGCCGGCCGAAGCCAGCAGCGGCGCGACCTCGGCGTAGGCATGGATGTCGTACGGAAAGCCATGCATGAGGAACACCGGCGGCCCATCGGAAGGACCCGCTTCGTGCCAGGCGATGTCGAGCACGCCGGCGGCGATGCGATGCAGCGGTTGGAGGTCGGCCATGCGGCAGCTTAGCTTCGAATGCGGCCGGTTCCTACATTCCGGCGCCGTCCGGGATGGATGATGGGCGCATGATCGATTGGAAGCGCAAGGCGGGCGAAGGCCTGCTGTCCGGCACGCTGGCCGGCCTGTTTTCCGCGGCGGTGCTGCTCGCCGCCGGCAAGCGCGAGAACGGCAGCGCCGTGGCGCCCGTCAACGCCGAGAGCCACTGGCTGTGGGGCGACGAGGCGCTGCGCGAGGACCGCCCCACGCTGCGGCACACGCTCACCGGCATCCTCACCCACCGGGGCTCGACGGTGTTCTGGGCGACGCTGTACGCGCTGGTGCGCGGCCGCAAGGCGGTGAAGACCGTGCCCGAAGCGCTGATCGGCGGCATCGCCACCAGCGTGGCCGCGGCCGCGATCGACTACACGCTGGTGCCCAAGCGCCTCACGCCCGGCTTCGAACACCGCTTGTCGAAGGGCGCGATGGTCGGCGTGTTCGCGGCCATCGCGGGCGGCGTCGCGCTCGGCGCCTTGCTGCTGCGCGACCGCGACTAGCCGATCGCGCGGGCGACCTTGCGCAGAGCGGCGGGCAAGGCCTCGAGGTCGACCGAGCCCAGCGCCACGCGCAGCGCGTGCGGCACCTGCGCCGACGCGGCGAAAGGTTCGGCCGTGGCCACCGACACGCCTTCGCGCAGCAATGCCGCCGCGACGCTGTCGGCACGAACGTCTTCGGGCAGCGGCAGCCACGCGAAGTACGAGCAAGGGTGGCGCATGCAGCGAACGCCCGCCAGCGCCTGGTCGCGATCGCCTGCCGCACGCGCGCATCGTCGCGCTTTTCGGTTTCCAGCCGCGCCACGGTGCCGTCCTCCATCCAGCCGCAGGCGATGGCGGTCATCACGCCCGGCGTGTTCCGTGGTCGCGCGGATGGCGCGCTCGAGCCGCGGCACGCAGTCGGGCGGGGCGGCGACGAAGCCCACGCGCAATCCGGTGGCGACGCTCTTGGATAGGCCGGACACATGGACGGTGCACTCCGGCGCGAGGGCGGCCAGCGGCGGCGGCGCGTCCTCGGCCAGAAGGCATACGCCGCGTCCTCGATCAGCAGCGCGCCGTGGCGGCGCGCGATCGCCACCAGCTGGCGCCGGCGGGCGGTTGCCATCACCCACCCCAGCGGGTTGTGCAGGGTGGGCATGGCGTAGATCGCACGCACGCGGCGCCGCGTGCACAGGCGCTCGAGCGCGTCGAGGTCCGGGCCGGCGCCCGCCGCCGGCACCGGCGCCAATTCCAGCCCGTGCGCCGCCGCCAGCACCTTGAAGCCCGGATAGGTCAGCGCGTCCACCGCGACGACGTCGCCCGCCTGCAGCAGCGCCATCGCGGTGATGGCCGGGCCCTGCTGCGCGCCGGAGACGACCAGCACCTGCTCCGGCGGCACCGCCGCCGCGCGCGCCCGGTGGCGCGCCACGACGGCGCGCTCGTGCGGCCGGCCGCCGTGCGGCTGGTACCGCAGCAGCGCCTCGAGATCGCCGGCTGCGGCGAGTTGGCGCAAGGCGGCGCGCAGCATCTCGGCCTGTCCCGGCAATGCGGGGTAATTGAAGTTCAGGTCCACCACGCCGGCCGCCACGGCCTGCTGGTCGATGCCCTGCCCCGCGGGCAGCGCGCCCTCCCGCACGAAAGTGCCACGCCCGGTTTCGCCGCTCACCAGGCCCATCGCCGCCAGCTCCGCGTAGACGCGGGTGGCGGTGACCAGCGCGAGCCCTTCCCGCCGCGCCAGCTGCCGGTGCGTGGGCAACCGCGTGCCCGGGGCGAGCCGCCCGGACCGGATGTCGGCGGCGAGCGCATCGACGAACTGCTTGTAGCGGGCTTCGGCCATGGCGCAGTGTATCCATGACAATCGTTTGATCGTATTGCGCGCACGCCCTAAGCTGCCGCCATGCACATCGCCATCCTCACCTTCGAAGGCTTCAACGAACTCGATTCGCTGATCGCCCCGGGCATCCTCCACCGCGTGAAGAAGCCCGGCTGGCGCGTCTCGATCGCCAGCCCGGCGCCGCGCGTGCGCTCGATGAACGGCGTGGTGCTGGAAGCCCAGCCACGCTGGCCGACGCGCGCGCCGCCGACGCCGTGATCGTCGGCAGCGGCCTGCAGACGCGCGAGGTGGTCGCCAACGCGGCGCTGATGGCGCAGTTGCAACTCGACCCCGCGCGCCAGCTGCTCGGCGCCCAGTGCTCGGGCACGCTGGTGCTGGCGACGCTCGGCCTGTTGCAGGACGTGCCCGCATGCACCGACCTGACGACCAAGCCCCGGGTGCGCGAAGCGGGCGTCGCCGTGCTCGACCAGCCGTTCGTGGCGCGCGGCAACGTCGCCACGGCCGGCGGCTGCCTCGCGTCGGTGTACCTCGCCGCCTGGGTGATCGCCCGGCTCGAAGGCCCGGAAGCGGCGGAAAGCGCGGTGCACTACGTGGCGCCCGTCGGCGAGAAGGACGAGTACGTCGCCCGCGCCATGCGCAACATCGCGCCCTACCTGCCGGCGCCCGTCACGGCCGGCTAGGAAAGCGCAGCGCTCCACTCGCCAGCACGATGCCCACCGCGATCAGCAGCACCGCCGTGCGGGTGATGGCGTCCAGCGGCTCGCCCAGCAACCGGCGCCACCCACGGCGGTCAGCACGGGCACCAGCGCCGCCGACAGCGCGGCGCGCGCGGCGCCGAGCCGGAGCACGGCGGCCGTGGGTGGCGAGCCCGAGCAGCCCCGCGATCCCGCCCTGCCACACGGCCTGCAGCAGCACGTCCTCGAGCGGCGCCGTCGCCAGCCTCGGCGCGCCGAGCACGGCGGCCACCGGCCAGCAACACCGCCGACCAGCCGTTGACGACCGCCGTGCCTTGCCGGGCGTGAGCCCGCTGCGCCGGAAGGCCACGGTGTACACGGACCAGAGCGCGGCGGCGAGCAGGAACAGCAGGTCGCCGCGCCAGGCCGGCGCCGCGCCGGCGAAGCTCGCGTTCCCGAGAAAGAGCACGCCGCAGGCCACGACCGCCAACCCGGCCCACCGCGTGCGCGTCACCTTGTCGCCGAACGCGACCGCGCCCGCTATGGCGGTGAACAGCGGCAGCGCGCCGGCGATGAACACGCCCATGTGGGCAGCGGGCGCGAGCTGCGCGCCGGTCAGCACGAGGAGGCCGAACGGCAGGCCGCCGGTGGCCACCATCAGCGCGACCTGCGCAACGCCGACGCCTTTCGGCACCAGGCCGACGCGCCACCACAAGGGCAGCAGGACCAGCGCGGGCACGGCGTAGCGCAGGAGCGCGATCTCCAGCGGGCCGAGCGAGGTGGTCACGCCGTGGCGCGACACCAGCTGCCAGCCGGAGCCGATGAAGGCCGAGGCCAGCGCCGCCGCCAGCCCGAGCCACAAGGTGGTCGACATGGCGCGAGTGTCCGCGCCGGCGGCCCGCGCCGCTATCAGATTGCTGCGCTTGCGGGCTCGCCCGCGAAAGCCTGGCGCCTGCGCGGGCGTGACACCGACCTGCGCACGGAAGACGGCGCCGAAGTGGCTGTGGCTGCTGAAGCCCGGTCGTGGGCCGGCCCGAGAGGTCGCGCTCGCCGTCTTCGAGCCGCGCCAGCGCCGCGGCCATGCGCAGGTGCAAGCGGTACGCGTGCAGGCTGAGCCCGGTGTGCTGCCGGAACACGCGCGCCGTGGAAGGGCGAGGTGCAGGCGGCCTCGCACACCAGCGCGAGGCTGCTCGCGACCCGCCCCTCCCCGGCCGGGAAGGCCCGCGCCCGCAGCACGCGTGCGGCGCCGGTGCGCGCAGTCGAGCTGCGTGCGGGACGAGAGTTCACGCGTGGCCACGCCCGCTGCTTCGGCGGCGGACGTTCCGCCGGCGGCGAGACGCTTCCACAGCAGCCGCAGCCGGAACAGCTGCGCCGGCGCCAGCAGCCAGGCCGCGCCGCCGGCGGCCGGCCCCAGCGCATGCCGCGCAACTTCGGAGAGGACCACGTGGGCGGGACCGTTGCCCGATGCTTGCGGACGCAACTGGTACGGCGCCGCGGCGGGCAGGCGGAAGACCGTGAGGCCATCCACCAGCAGTTCACCTTCCGCGGCGCGCAACGACAACGCGCCCGCCGCCGGAAAGACGATGCGGCACGCGGGCGGACGGTACGCCGGGCTCCAGCTTCCCGTCGCCGCGTGCGACAGCACGCGCTCGAACCGGACCCGCGCATCGGCGGCGAGGAGCGTGCGTTGCTGCGGCATGGGTGCCGCCATTCTGCGCCGCGTCCGCGTTAGGCTTGCGGGGTGCAACCCACGATCCACCCAGACGCCGCCGGCGGCACGCTGACGCCGCAGCAGGAGCGCTTCAACGAACTCGTCCGCGAGGTGGCGCAATGGCGTGCCGCGCTCGCGCAGTGGCAGCAGAACGTCGATGGCTACGAACGCGCCACCGAACCCTTGCGGCGGCAACTGCACGCGGCTTTCCGGCAATGGGCGTTCGCGCTCGACACCGCGAGCCTGCAGCCGGCGTTCTCGCGCACCGAACGCGCCCAGCTCGACGAGATGCTGCGCGACACCGCGGCCGCGTTGCTGCAGGCGCGGGACGACGACGCCGAGATCGCCGCGCTCCCGGCGCGGCACCCTGCAACGCCCGCCCCTGCCGAGGAGGCGCCGGACGAAGAGGTCGACTGGGAGGCCGCGGCCGATGCCGCCGCCGCGCAGCGCGAAGCCGCGGCGGCACGGCGCCGGGCCGAGCGCGCCCGCCAGCGGCGCAGCAAGGAAGCGCAGCAGGCGTCGCAGTCGGTGCGCGACGTCTACCGGCGGCTGGCGAGCGCCCTGCACCCCGACCGCGAGGCGGACGCGGCACTGCGCGAGCGCAAGACGGCTTGGATGCAGCAGGCGAACCAGGCGTATGCCGACGGCAACCTGCTGGCGTTGCTGGAGCTGCAACTGCAGGCCGAGCAGGTGAACACCAGCGGCCCGGCCGCCGCCGACGAACGCCGCCTGCGGCACTACATCGCCGTCCTGCAGGAGCAGCTGGCCGAACTGCAGGCGGAGACGCGCCGCATCGAGGCCGACTTCCGCGCCGACACCGGCCTGCCGCCGGGCGCCGGCCTGCAGCCGCGCAAGGCGGAGCGGGTGGCGTCCGCCGAAGCCCAGCGCCTGCGCGAAGAGCTGCTGCTCCTGCAGCGACAGGTCCGGCTGCTGGACGACGTGGAGGCGGCGAAGGACTGGTTGCGCGCGTTGCGCAGGATGCCGCGCGTCAGTTGACGTCGGCGCCCGACGACCAGCGCGGCAGCGTGTAGCCGGTGAGGAGCGCCAGCACGCGCAGGCCCGTCGCGGTGGCGGCGCCGATCACCAGCGCCACCCCGGCAGCACGCCGAGGTGCTGCGCCAGCACCAGCACCCACGCGCCGATGAACGCGCAGATCGCATACGGCCGGTGGTCGCGCAGCGCGGCCGGGATCTCGTTGCAGACGATGTCGCGCAGCACGCCGCCGAAGGTGGCGGTGATCACGCCCATCAGCACGGCCACGATGCCCGGCAGGTCCTGCGCCAGCGCGAGTTGCGTGCCGCTGGCGCTGAACAGCCCGAGGCCGAGCGCGTCCGGCCACTGCATCGCCCGCTCCGTCGGAGCGAAGTGCTGCGCGCGCAGGAACACCATCGCGCCGATGCACAGCGCGAGCAGGCCCCACAGCCATTCGGAATGCGCGACCCAGAAGAACGGCCGCCGGTCGAGCAGCACGTCGCGCAGCGTGCCGCCGCCGAAAGCCGCCAGCCCCGCCACCAGGCAGACGCCGACCGCGTCCAGCCGCTTGCGCGCCGCTTCGAGCAATCCGGACAAGGCGAAAGCCAGCCAGTGTGGCCGCCGCCTCCACGATGGTGTGGAGCAGCGTCAGCAGGGGCGGATTCGGCATCCGCCGATTGTGCTTGCTGCGGAGCTGGCCAAAGCTTCGCCACGTGAACACGCGCACGAGCGGCACGGCGGAACAGGCGATGCCGCGGGCGATCGCGCGGGTGCTCAGGGCTTGGCCGGCGCCTGCGACTTGCGGTAGACCTCCATCACGGTGGCGAAGTCGCGGTCGAAGTTGACCGGCAGGAACACGTCGTTGCCCGGCAGCATCTTGCGCAGCACCGGCGAGAAGCTGTAGCTGTAGCTGCACTTGCGCACGCGCGCCTGCACGTCGGCCGGCACGTCCTTGCCCATCACCCAGCTCTCGGTCATGAACGGCGGGCTCTGCCACAGCGTGCGCACGCTGGAGGCGCGCACTTCGCCCTTGAGCACCATGCGCTGGTACAGGTCGCTGGCCACGGCCGCGCCGTCGTAGAAGCCATGCATCACGCCCATCACCGAGCGCTCGTGGCCGTTGGAGAAGACCACCTCGTAATCCTTCTCGGGCGTGAGGCCCAGCGCCGGGAACAGCGCGCGCGGCGCGAGGTTGCCGGAGTTCGAGGTCGGCGTCGTGTGCGCGATCTTCTTGCCGGCCAGGTCCTTCGGCTGGCGGTACGGGCTGTCCACGCGCGAGATCAGGATCAGGTGGTACGAGTTGGGCTTGCCGGTGGCCTTGTCGCCCGGCACGGCGAAGGGCGCAGGGTGGCCGGCGACGACGAGCTGCGCCGCCAGGCCGGGGTTGACCTGCGCAAGCTGGGCCTTGCCGGTTTTGATGCTGTCGACCAGCTCCTTTTCGGCCAGCGTGTCGACGTTGGTGGAGACGTCGAGCGATTCGCCGCGCTGGTTGCGCAGGCTGACGTTCGCGCAGCTCGAGAGGTGGCTGAAGTAGCCGCCCCACAGGCCCATGGTCTCGGTCTTGCCATAGGTGCGCGGCATGGCGACCACGAGCTCGGCGCGCGGAGCGGCGGCGGCGGGCGCGGCATTGCGACCGGAAGCGGTCTGGGAGAAGGCGGGCAGCGCCAGCGAGGCGAGCACGAGGGCGGTGGTTAGCGGAGCGGGTTTCATGGGACAGCGTCGAAAGCCGATCACTTTAGTCGCAGCTCAGCCGTAGGGCGCGCACTCCGGCGACGCATCGGCGCACTCCCGGGCGCGACCGTTGCGCCTTTCAGACAGGATGGGCTCATGGCGGGGCCGCGGGAGCAATCTGGCACTTCCCGCGGCCGCCGGACAGGGAGCCCTTACTGGTTGAGCACCATGTTCACGATCACGCCGGTGGCGATGGCGGCCAGCACGTAGTCGGGGCCGACCTGCACCCAGTGGTGGCCGCGCGGCGGGGGCGCCAGCCGGTGGCCGCGCCAGTCGTTCACCACGTACTGGCGGTCGCGCACCTCGTACGGCAGGCGGGCGCCACGGCGGAATTCCGGGCTGCGCGCGTTGTAGTAGTGCCGGGCTTCGCGGCGGTCCCGCGCGCTTCCTGCAAGTCGCCGCGGGCGTCACGCATGTCGCGCCGGGCCTCGTTGGCGGCGCGCTGGTTCGGTGCACGGCGCAGGTCGCGGCGGGCTTCGTTGAGGTCCCGGCGGGCCTCCCCGGCGTCCTGCCGCGCCTCGCGGGCGGCCGGGTTGGGCTGCGCCTGCGCGAGCGAGCCGAAGCCCAGCGATGCGATGGCGATGCTGCAGAGAAGGGTTCTGGTTTTCATGGTCGTGTTTCCTTGCTTCGGAAACCCATGGTCGCCCGGTTGCGGCAAGCGTGGGCGAAGCGCAGGTAGAGAGTTGCAAGTCTCTGTGTCAGCCCGCGATTGCCAACCGGCCGCTTCCCGGGCACGATGGTGCTGCGCTGCATCACCGGCAATCCGATGTCCTTCCTCTGGCCCCACTACCTCTGGCTGATGCTGGCGTTGCCCCTGCTGCCCGCGCTCTACGTGTGGATGCTGCGGCGGCGCAACCGGCCGGCGGTGCGCTACAGCAGCGTCGCGGTGGTGCGCGCCGCCAGCGCGGGCCGCAACTGGCGCCGCCACGTGCCGCCGGCGCTGCTGCTGCTGGCGCTCGCGGGCATGCTGCTGGCCGCGGCGCGGCCGACGGGACGGGTGCCGCTGCCCCGGGCCCGCACGCAGATCCTGCTGGCCATGGACGTGTCGCTCAGCATGCGCGTCAGCGACGTGAAGCCGACGCGGCTGGTGGCCGCGCAGGAGGCGGCCAAGCTGTTCCTGCGCGACCTGCCCAAGAACATCGAAGTCGGCCTGGTCACCTTTGCCGGCAGCACGCAGGTGGCGCAGGGCGCCACGCTCGATCGCGCGTCGCTGGTGGCCGCCATCGACGCCTTCCAGATGCAGACCGGCACCGCGGTGGGCAACGCCATCGTCGTGAGCCTGGCCGAACTGTTCCCCGACCACGGCATCGACGTCGGCGAAATGACCTTCGGCCGCAAGCCGCAGGGCCGCAGCCTGGACGACCGCGCCAAGCCGCCGCCCAAGGAGATCGCGCCGGTGGCGCCGGGCTCGTACAACTCCGCCGCGATCATCCTGCTGAGCGATGGCCGCCGCACCACCGGGGTCGACACGCTGGTGGCCGCCAGGATGGCGGCCGACCGCGGCGTGCGCATCCACGTGGTCGGCCCGGGCACCATCGACGGCGAGGGCTCCACGCCGGAAGGCATGCCGATCTACCTGCGGCTCGACGAACCCACGCTGCGCGAAGTCGCGCGCATGACCGGCGGCGAATACCACCACGCCGGCACCGCCGAGAAACTGCGCAGCGTCTACGAGACGCTCGGCTCCGTGGTGCAGGTGCAGACGCGCGAGACCGAACTCACCGGGCTGGTCGGCCTCGTCGCCGCGGCGATCGCGCTGGCCGCCGCGACGCTGTCGATGGTGTGGTTCGGGCGGATCACCTGACCGGCTTCGCCATTCCCGGCGCACCCAGCGCCTTGCGCGCGAACACCGCCACCACGGCCGCGAAGAAGATCACCACCCCCATGCCGGCCGTGAGCGACTGTGCTTCGGCGATGAAGCCGATCATCGGCGGGCCGGCCATCATCCCGAAGTAACCCATCGACGAGACGGCGGCGATGCCGTGCGCGGGCGCGATGCCGGGCTGCTGCCCCGCGGCGCTGAACAGCACCGGCACGATGTTGGCGAAGCCGAGGCCGACCAGCGCGAAGCCCGCCAGCGCCACCGCCGGATGCGGCACGGCGAGCGCCAGCGCCATCCCCGTCGCGCCCAGCAAGCCGCTGGCGCGCAGCAGCGTCGCCGAGCGCACGCGCGCGCGCACCCAGTCGCCGCCGAAGCGCCCGGCCGCCATCGCGCCGCTGAAGCTCGCATAGCCCAGCTCGCGATGCCGGCCGGCGCGGCCAATTCCTGGCGCAGGTAGAGCACGCTCCAGTCGTACATCGCGCCCTCGGCGACCAGGCCCAGCGCCGCCATCAGCCCGAGCAGCACCAGCGGGCCGCGCGGCAGGCTCAACGGCGCGCCGCCCGGTGCGCCGTGGCGCTGCAGGCGCAGCATGAAGGGCGTGGCAACCAGCGCCACCGTGCCGAGCGCGACCGACGCGCCGGCCGTGTGCTGCACCGGCGAAACGCCCGCGGGGGCGAGCACGCTCCACGCGGCCGCGCCCACCATCCCGCCCAGCTGAACATGCCGTGGAAGCCGCTCATCAAGGGACGGCCGGATTGCCGTTCGATCTCGGTGGCCTCGTCGTTGATCGCGACGTCGAAGATGGCGGCGGCCATGCCGTAGGCCAGCATCAGCGCCAGCAGCACGCCGTAGTGGGACGGCAGCAGCAGGCTGCCGACGGCGCCGACACAGACCAGCGCCATCGGCGGCACGATGCGCCGCGGGCCGTGCCGTGCCAGCAGCCGCCCCGCCTGCAGCAAGGCCGCCACCGCGCCGACGCCGGCCGCCAGCATCGCGATGGCCAGCGCGCTCTCGCCCAGCGCGTAGTGCGCCTTGATGCTCGGCACGTGCACGCCCCGGGGCGAACAGCGCCCCGGCGACGAAGAACTGCGCGCGCAAGGCGCGGATGGCGGCGGGGAGGACGGAGCGATCGGGAGCCGGGGACATGCAAGAGGCGGCGGACTGCAGGGCCGCCGACCTTATCAGGCCCGTGCCGTCGCGTCGTCCGGCATGGTCTCGGCGGCCGCGTAGCGCAGCAGCCAGCACATCGTGTGGGCCGCGCCGTCGGTGAGCTCGCCCACCTGCCGCTCCAGCCCAGCAGCCGGGCCAGCGGCACCTCGGCCCGCAGCACCACGCGATCGCGCTGTGCGTCGATGTCGTGCGCCGCGACACCGCGCTCGCGCAGCAGTTGCAGCAGCGCGGGGCGATGCGCGCGCGGCGTGTCGATGCGCAGGAACATCAGCGGCGCCAGCAGCGCGCCCGTGGCGGGGTCCACCTCCGAGTGCACGGTGACGGCGCCGAAGCGCACCCGCTCGCCGTACGCCTGCCGCAGCGCCAGGCGCGCGTCGGCCAGCCCGAGCTCGCGCAGCGCGAACACCGCCGCCGTCGCCCTGCCGCGCCAGTTGGAAGCGGCCCGGCCGCGACAGTGCATCCAGAAGGTCCCGGGCGCGCGAAGCCGTTCGCCGCCTCGCCGGTGACGTCGACCCGCTGCCGCAGTGGAAGGTGGTTCACGACAACTCCCCCCGGCGGGCCCCATCGCGAGCGCGCCCCAGCCGCCGGGGCTGCGCGGCACGGGCACCGCCTGCGGCGCACCGCCGTGCGGCACGACCAGCACGTCGCTGCTGCCCCAGCCCAGGACGCGGTGGGCGACGCTGCCGCACAGGAAGTCGCCCCATGCCGACGCGGCGCGCTTGCCGACCACGACCAGGTCGGCGCCCGAATGCTGCTGCTGCACGATCGCCTGCGTGCCCGGGTCGCCGCGGCCGACGGTGGCGAGGAAGCGGTTGCGGCGCGCCACGAACGAATCGGTCAGCGCGACCATCCGCTCGCGCGCATCCGCGAGCGCGTTCTCGCGGTACAGGCGCACGGCGGTCTCGGTCGCCTCGGCGGAGCGCAGCCGCGCCTCGTTCAGCGTGGAGACGGCGTGGAAGACCTCCAGCTCGGAGCGCGGATCGAGCCGCGCCGCGAGGGCCAGCAGGTCCGCCGACGCGGGCGAGAGGTCGACGCCGACCAGGATGCGCGCGTAGTGGGGGCTGCGCGAGGCGCGCGCCACCAGCACCGGGCTGCGGCACAGGCGCAGCAGGCGCGCCACCGGCTGGCCGCGGAAGAAGGCGGCCACGGAACGCTCGCGCCGGTGCGGCAGCACGACGAGGTCGGCGCCGGTTGCGTGCGCAACCACTTCATCGAGACGGCCGGCGGCGACTGCGGCCACGGTCACCGGCAGTTCGAGCGCCGCTTCGAGCTGCAGCGCGGCGGCCGCCAGCGCCGCGGGCGCCACGACGGGGTCGTTCGGCCGGGCCGGCATGTACACGATGCGCAGCGCGGCTCGGTGCGTGGCGGCGATCTGCGACGCGCGCTGCACCGCGATGTTCTCGCGATCGGACAGGTCCGTCAGGACGAGGATGGTTCGGAAAGGCTGGTGGGAAGCACGCACGACAAGGCACTCCATTCGTACGCGCGCCGTCCGCGAAGGGACGCGCGCGCAACCGCGCTGGGGCTGTGCCCGGCGGTGGAATGGATAGCGCTGAAAAGGGGAAGGAGCCGGCCGCCGGGCCTAGGAATGTGCGGGGGTTCGCTGCACGCCCGCCGGGAGGGCGGGAGCGAACGGGAGACGGCGGGCGAGGCAGGACATGCGTCGAGTATAGGCAACGATGGCGCGGAAACGGCCTATTCTGGCAAGGACCCGAGGGGCATGCGGTGCTGCCTAGACTCGCCCGCATGACGCACCGACTGCACGCGGAGGAGCCGCACCATGCGCATTGACGTCGCCCTCGACCACCGCGACATCGACGCCGAACTCGCGCGTCTGCACCAGCGGATGCACACGCGTGGCGATGCGCTGCACGCGATGCCGACCGTGGCGACGCCGCTGCCGGGGATGGTGTTCCGCTACCGCGAGGTCGATGGGGAGTTCTATGTGTACGTGGAAGACACGGTGCGGCGCGCGCTCGCCGGCTGCACGGTGTTCAACCGCGTGCGCGACGCCGACCGCAACGCCTCGCGCTTCCTGCGCAGCCCGCATTCGCGCTACGCCGGTGGCTACCAGCGCCGCGGCCTCGCGACCGCGGTCTACACGTGGGCGCTGGCCGCGGGCCTCTGCCTGGTGAGCGGGCCGCGCCAGTCGCCGGGCGCGCATCGCCTCTGGCAGGCGCTGGCGGCGCGGCACGAGCTGCTGTACGTGCGCCTCGGCGCGGAGGCGCTGCAGGTGCTGCCGGGCGCGCCGGACGGCCCGGAAAGCGAAGCGTTCGGCACGCGCATGGTGCTGCTCGGCGCGGGCTGGGACAGCGCGCGCCTCGCCCGCCTTGCGGGCAGCGGCTACGACTTCGAGCCGGTGGCCCGCGGGTAGAGGGTCTCGCCCTTCTCGAGCATCTCCACGAAAGCAGCAATCCGCTTGCGCCGCCCGGCTTCGGTCTTCAGGTGGTGCAGGCGGAACGCCATCGCGAAACGGTTCTGCGCGTTGAGCTTGCCCAGCATGGCTTTCGCCTTCGGCTCGGCCTCGATGGCGGCGAGCAGGTCGTCCGGCAGCACCATCGCCTGCCCGCTGGCATAGGCGCGGTCCCAGCGTCCGTCCGCCTTGGCGAGTTCCACCTGCCGCAGGCCGTGCTCGGTCATGCGGCCCCGGGCGATGAGGCGTTCGACGTTGCCCACGTTCACCGGCTCCAGATGCTCTTCGCGGTGCGCGGCGTGTAGCGCTGCAGGTAGCTGGTGGCATCGAGCGACTTGCGCACCGCGTCGATCCAGCCCCAGCAGAGCGCGACGTCGATCGCCTCCTTCGGCGAGATCGACGGCAACCCCGACGCCTTCTTGTGCAGCTGGATCCAGACCTCGCTCTCGCGGGCATGGTTGGCGCGCAGCCACGCCTCGAAAGCATCAGGGGTTTCGAAGGCGTGGACCTTGCGGGGATCGACGTGGACGGGGGCCATGGCCAGCATCCTATTTTGCGCGGTGCCGCGCCTCGGCTAAGCTGCGCCGCGACCTACCATGACAAGCACCTACCGGAACGCCATCCTCACCGGCGCCTGCGGCGGCCTCGGGCAGGCGCTCGCCGCGCGATTGATCGAAGGCGGCGCCAGCGTCGCCCTCGTGGGCCTGCAAGCGCCCGTGCTGGCGCAACTCGCGGCGGCCGCCCCGCAGCGCTGCACCGTCTACACGCCCGACGTGACCGACAGCGCCGCCATGCAGGCGATGGCCGCCGACTGGATGGCGCGGCACGGCACGCCGGACCTGGTGATCGCCAATGCGGGCGTCGCCGGTGGCTTCGATCCCGCGGAAGCGGACGACCTCGCCGTGCTGCGCCGCATGCTGGAGATCAACGTGGTGGGCGTCGCCACGACTTTCCAGCCCTTCGTCGCGCCGATGCGCGCTGCGGGCCGCGGCAGCCTGGTGGGCGTCGCGAGCATCGCGGGGTGGCGCGGCATGCCGGGCAACGCGGCGTACTGCGCCAGCAAGGGCGCGCTGATCCGCTACCGGAAAGCGTCCGCGCGGAGCTGCGCGGCACCGGCGTGCACGTCTGCACCGCCAGTCCCGGCTACATTCGCACCCAGCTGACGGCGGCCAACGCCTTCGCCATGCCGGGATTGCTGGAGGCCGGCCAGGCCGCCGAGGCGCTGCTGGCGCGCGCCGCGCGCGGCGAGGAGCACGTGGTGCTGCCGCGCCGCGTGGGCTGGCTGTCGCGCGCGCTGTCGCTGCTGCCGGCGGCGTGGCACGACCGGCTGCTCAATGGCCAGCCGCGCAAGGCGCGGGTGGGTGCGCCCGGCAGCACGCCGATCCCGGGGCTGAAGAACAAGAACGACGGAGGACGACCCACGCCATGACGACCACGGACAAGCACCGGCCCATCGCCCTGATCGGCGCCGGGCCCAGCGGCCTCGCGGCTGCACGCAACCTGCAACGCTGCGGCCTGGCCTTCCGGGGCTTCGAGGCCCACACGGACGTGGGCGGGCTGTGGAACATCGACAACCCGCGCAGCACCGTCTACCACTCGGCCCACCTGATCTCGAGCAAGCGCACCACCGAGTTCGCGGAGTTTCCGATGGGCGACGACGTGGCCGACTACCCGAGCCACCGCGAGCTGCGCGCGTACTTCACGGCGTTCGCCGACCGGTTCGACCTGCGCCGCCACTTCCGCTTCGGCGCCCGCGTGCAGAAGGTGGAGCCGCTGGACGACAGCGCCGCGCCGCCCGGCGCGTGACGTGGACCGATGCCGGCGGCAGCACGCACAGCGAAGTGTTCGGCGGCGTGGTGATCGCGAACGGCACGCTGGCCGAGCCGAGCATGCCGCGCTTCGAAGGGCACTTCGACGGCGAGCTGCTGCACACGGCGGCCTACAAGCATCCGCAACGGTTCGCCGGCAAGCGCGTGCTGGTGGTGGGCGCCGGCAACTCCGGCTGCGACATCGCGGTGGATGCGGTGCACTACGCGGCCAGCGTCGACCTGTCGGTGCGGCGCGGCTACTACTTCGTGCCCAAGTACCTGTTCGGCAAGCCGGCCGACACGCTCGGAGGCAAGCTCCGGCTGCCGGCCTGGCTGAAGCAGCGCATCGACGCCAAGGTGCTGCAGTGGTTCACCGGCGACCCGGTGCGCTTCGGCTTCCCGAAGCCGGACTACCGCATGTACGAATCGCACCCGGTCGTCAACTCGCTGGTGCTGCACCACATCGGCCACGGCGACATCGCCGTGCGGCCCGACATCGCGCGCCTCGACGGCCGCACCGTGCACTTCAGGGACGGCAGCGCGCGCGACTACGACCTGGTGCTGTGCGCCACCGGCTACAAGCTGCACTATCCCTTCATGGACCCCGCCCTCCTCGACTGGGAGGGGATGGCGCCGCGGCTGTACCTCAACATCTTTCCGCGCCGCCACGACAACCTCGCGGTGATGGGAATGATCGAGGCCAGCGGCATCGGCTGGCAGGGCCGCTACGAGCAAGGCGAACTGGTGGCGCGCTTCTTCAAGGCGCAGGCCGAAGGCTCGCCCCGCGCCGACGCGTTGCGGCAGGCGAAGGCCGGCCCGCCGCCCGACCTGAGCGGCGGCTACCGCTACCTCAAGCTGGAGCGGATGGCCTACTACGTCCACAAGGACACCTACCGCGATGCGGTGCGCAGCGCCGCCGCGGCGCTCGCCTGAAACGAACGCAGGAGCCTGCATGCTGCCCGTCGACGCGATCCGCCTCAACTTCAACCCGGCCTCGCTGGTCGTGCTCAACGTGGTGCTGGCGTTCCTGATGTTCGGCATCGCGCTCGACACCCGGGTGGCCGACTTCAAGCGCGTGATGCGCATGCCGGGGGCCATGGCCGTCGGCATCGCCGCGCAGTTCCCGGTGCTGCCGGCCGTGACCTTCGGGCTCACGCTGCTGCTGGAGCCCGGACCCAGCATCGCGCTGGGCATGCTCCTCGTCGCCTGCTGCCCGCCGGGCAACGTCAGCAACATCCTCACGCACCGCGCCGGCGGCAACGTGGCGTTGTCGGTCTCGATGACGGCGGTGTCGAACGCGCTGGCGATCGTGCTGATGCCGCTCAACTTCGCGTTCTGGGGCGGCCTGCATCCAACGGCCGCGCCGCTGCTGCGCCAGATCGCGCTCGACCCCGTGGAGATGGCGGGGCACATCGTGGCGATCATCGGCGTGCCCTTCGTGCTGGGCGTGTTGTGCGCGGAGAAGCTGCCGCGCCTGACGCAGGTCATCCGCAAGCCGGCGCGCATCCTCAGCATGCTGTGCCTGGTCGGCTTCATCCTCGGCGCCGTGGCCGGCAACTGGCGCTACTTCCTCGACTACGTGGGGCTGGTGCTGCTGGCGGTGGCGCTGCACGACGCGCTGGCGTTCGGCACCGGCTGGCTCTGCGCGCGCCTGAGCGGCCTGCGCGCCTACGACCGGCGCGCGGTGGCGATCGAGGTCGGCATCCGCAACGCGGGCCTCGGCCTGGTGCTGATCTTCAGCTTCTTCGGCGGCCTCGGCGGCATGGCGGTGGTGGCGGGCGTGTGGGGCTTCTGGGACATCATCGCCGGCCTCGCGCTCGCAAGCTGGTGGGCGCGCACGCCCGCCGACGGCGCGTCTGTTGCTGCAGCGGCGGCGGAGACGGCATGACGGCGCCCCCGCACGCCGCGTGCTGGTCACCGGCGCCGACGGTTTCCTCGGCCGCGGCCTGCTGCAGGCGCTGGCGCGCGAGCCCGGGCTGGACGCGATCGTCGGCGCCGACGTGCGCGCGGTGCCTGCCGACCGGCGCCTGCCGCGCGTCACCTACGTGCAGCAGGACGTGCGCGATCCCGGCGTGGCCGATGCCTTGCGCGCGCACGGCATCGACACGGTGGTGCACCTCGCCTCGATCGTCACCCCCGACCCGCGGATGGGCCGCGAGCTCGCGTACGAGGTGGACGTGCTCGGCACCCGCAACGTGGTCGAAGCCTGCCTCGCCGCCGGCGTGGCGCAGGTCGTCGTGAGCTCCAGCGGCGCCGCCTACGGCTACCACGCCGACAACCCGGCCTGGCTGCGCGAAGCCGACCCGTTGCGTGGCAACGAGGCCTTCGCCTATGCGCACCACAAGCGGCTGGTGGAAGAGATGCTGGCGGACTACCGCACGCGCCGGCCGGAGCTGCTGCAGACGGTGCTGCGGATCGGCACCATCCTGGGCGAGCGCGTGGACAACCAGATCACCGCGCTGTTCGAGAAGCCGCGGCTGCTCGCCGTGCGCGGCAGCGACAGCCCGTTCGTGTTCATCTGGGACGAAGACGTCGCCGGCGCCATCCTGCACGCGGTGCGCACCCGCCGCGGCGGCTGCTTCAACCTCGCGGGCGACGGCGCGCTGACGCTGCCGCAGATCGCCGAGCGCCTGGGCAAGCCGCTGCTCGCGCTGCCGGCGGGGCTGCTGCGCGCCGGGCTGGTGGTGGGCCAGCTGCTGCGGCTCACGCGCTACGGGCCCGAGCAGCTCGACTTCCTGCGCTACCGGCCGGTGCTGCTGAACACGGCGCTGAAGGAGACGCTGGGCTACGTGCCGGCCAAGACCAGCGCGCAGGCGTTCGAAGGTTTTGTCGCGGCGCGGGCCGCGCAGGGCCGTCCGGTCACTTCGGTGCGGCCGCCTTCTCCCGCAGCACGCCGTTGATCTCCGCGCCGAAGATCAGCGTGGCCGCGCTGATGTAGAGGAACACCAGCGTGGCGACCACGCCCGTGAAGCTGCCGTAGAACAGCGCGAGCTTGCCGGCCGTGCGCAATGCGTTCGACAGCGTGGCCGCCGCCCCCACCCACATCGCCGCACCGACCAGCGCGCCCGGCACCACGGTGTAGAGCCGCTGCGAGATGTCGGGGAGCCAGCCGTACAGCAAGGCGTACAGCACTGCCAGCACCAGAATGCCATGCCGTAGCGCACCCCGTCGTGCAGCCACAGCGCCTGCTCGCCCGACGTGGCCTTTTCCGCCAGCAGCTGCCACACGTACGGCATCACCACCACCGAGCTGAAGGTCGCCAGCACGCCGGTGCCGACGATCACGGTGAACAGCGTAACCTTGATGCGGGCGCGCCAGAACGACATGCCGCGGTCGATGCCGTAGGCGCGATTGAGCGCCGAACGGATCGCCTGCATGCCGGACGAGGCGGTCCACAGCGTGGCGAGCAGGCCGATGGTCAGCAGCGCCCGGCTGCGCTGGGCCAGCACCGGTCGATGACCGGCTCCAGCGATTCGCGCACCACCTGCGGCGCATAGCTGACCACGCGGTGCGCGAGCGCGGCGGCCTCGCCGGGCTTGCCGAAGAAGGCCGCGGAGGCCGACAGCAGGATCAGCAGCGGAAACATGGCCAGCACGGCCGAGAACGCCAGGCTGCCGGCCTGGTTCGCGCTCTGGTGCAGGATGTAGTTGCGGATGGCGAGCAGCAGCACGCGCAGGCCGGGGGTGGCGAGCGCGGCGTGCCGGATGCGGCGCGAGGCCTCGCTGAACAGGCGCATGACGGGAAGGGACGGTGGATCGACGTTGTCCCGACTTTAGCGGCCCGCGCCGCGGCCGGGGGGCTTCAGGCGCGAACGAGCCGCACTTCGGCCTCGCGTTCGACGTAGTCCCACTCGCCGGTGGCGCGCAGTCGTACGAGCAGGGCATCGAACGCCGCCTCGTCGGCGGGCGCGAACTCGAACCAGGAGGAAGTCGAAGGGCTGGGGCCCGGGCAGGTCGCGGCAATGGTGCAGGCGGCGCGCGATGGCCGGCAGGTACTCCGGCCGATCGCGATGTGCCGCGAGCCTTCCTCCAGATCGCCCGGCGCTCGTCCTGCGGAAGCGCCCACCGTGCGGCCGACTTGCGGATCGGGATCAGCACGGCCAGGCGGGATTCCGGGCGGCCGAGCCCCTCCTGCCGCGCCACCAGCGCCGCGCGTTCCGGCCGCGTGACGTAGCGTTCGTTGCTGGTCACGCCCTGCAGTTGCCAGCCGGCGCCCGCGCCGGACGGCAGCAGCCCGGGCGCGATGGCCACGTGGGTGGCCGGCGGCAGGGACTCGCCTCGCACCGCGAAGCTGCTCCGGACGCGCCAGTCGCCGGCGCCGCCGCCGGTGAAGGTGAAGTGCCGGTCCATCGAAGCGCCTATGTGCCCATCCAGCTCACGTGGGCCGCGACCACCTTCCAGCCGTCCGGCATCCGCACCCGTGTCTGCGTCTGCCGGCCCAGCCGGGCCTGCCCGGCGCGCCGGAAGACGATGTTGGCCACGGCGAAATCGGCGCCGAAGGCCGTGACGTGCCGCTCGACGATCTCGCGCGCCAGTCCCGCCGCCGGACGGGCCTTGCGGAAATCGCGGATGGCCTCGATGCCCACCAGGTTCTCGGTGGCCCCGTAGCGCAGCGTGAGCGGGCTGTCCCAGAACAGGGCGTCCAGCGCCTCGACGTCGTTGCCGACGAGCGCGCTTTCATAGGCATCGAAGACGGCGTCGACCTGGGCCAGCACCCCGGGATCGTTGACTTGCATTCGGGCTCCTCGCGCCTCAGGCGTTCTGTGTCTTCACGTACAGCGAGCGCAGGTGCTCGCCCGAGGTGGTCGGCGCGTACTTCGCCGCCTGCGACGGCATCAGGTTGGCGATCTCCGCGTCGTAGTTGGGATTGTGGAAGAACACCAGCGACTGGCGGCGGCTCTCGGCGCCGGCGCCGGCCGGCGGGTTGACGACGCGGTGCAGCGTGGACACCCAGTTGTCGTTGCTCCAGCGGGCCATCAGGTCGCCGATGTTGACGATGTAGCAGCCGGGCCGGATCGGCACGTCGACCCAGTCGCCGTTGGCGTTGCACACCTGCAGCCCGCCCGGCTTGTCCTCGGCGTAGAGGATGGTCAGGCTGCCATAGTCGGAGTGCGCGCCGGCGCGGATCTGGCCGGGCTGGGGCGCCTCTTTCTGCGCCGGGTAGTTGCGCACCCGCAGCCGGCTGATGTGCCTGTCGACTTTGTCGTCGAAGTAGTGCTCGGGCAGGCCGAGCGCGAGCGCGAAGATGCGCATCAGCTCCTCGGCGAGCTTGCCCATCTCTCGGTAGTACGCGGTGTAGACGGCCTGCAGCTCGGGCAGGTCTTCGGGCCAGATGTTCGGCGCGAAGTGCTTGCCCGCCGCGGGGGCGTTGGCGTAGGCGGGATCGGGCGGGTCGACCGGGCCGATCATCAGGCTTTCGTTGAGGTCGCTGCCGTAGGCCTCCGGGTCGCGGGAGCGCGCCAGCGATTCCTCGTTGACGCCGGTGTAGCCGCGCGTCACGTCGACGGCGGGCCGCGCCACCTTCAGCTTGCGCTGCGCCGGCAGGTCGAAGAACGCGCGCGACACCGCGCGGGTGCGCTCGATCAGGTCGGGGGCGACGCCATGGCCGCTGATCACCGGGAAGCCGATGTCGCGGCAGGCCTGGTCGACCAGCCGCGCCACCACTTCCTGCTTGTCTTGCGCCGTACCCTTGCGGAACGGGCTGATGTCGATGACGGGAACGTTCAGGAGTTTCATGCGTGTCTCGGTTCGCTTGCCTCAGGCCAGCGCGTCGCCGCCGTCGACGAGGACGGTGGCGCCGGTCATGAAGCGGTTCGTGGCGGCCAGCAGGATGGCCTGCGCGATGTCGTCGGGATCGGCGACGCGGCCGACCGGCAGCCGCGCAGCCATGGCATCGAACTTGGCCTGGCGCCCTCGGCGCCCGGCGATCCCACAGGGGCGTCGCCGTCGTGCTCGGCGACACCGTGTTGACGCGCACCCGGCGCGGCGCCAGTTCCAGCGCCAGCCCGCGGGCCAGCGATTCGATCGCGGCGTTGATGGCGCCCTGCAGCACCGCCGCCGCCACCGGCCGCTGGCTGTACACGCCGGAGACGAAGGTGAGCGAGGCGCCCGTATTCAGGCGCGCGCTGCGCCCCACGTGGTAGGCGCCCCAGAACTTGTTCTGCATGGCCGCGCGTGCATCCTCCAGCGGCAGTTCGCGCACCGCGCCGACGCGCGTGGCCGAGCCGGCCAGCACCACGATGTCCCGGGGCGCTTGCGCGTCGAAGAAGGCCGCGGTGTCGGCGGCGTCCTCGACGTCGATGCGCGCGGCGGCCACGCCTTCCGGCAGCCGCGCGAGCGCTGCGTCGAGCCGGGCGGCGCCGCGCGCGGCGATCGTGACCTCGGCGCCGGCCAGCGCGGCCCGGCGCGCCGTGGCCTCGCCGATGCCGGAGCTGCCGCCGATGACGAGCGCGCGGCGGCCCGCGAGAAGCTCCTGCATCCGCCTTACTTCGCCATGCCCACCGGCAGGATCTTGTCGCCGATGAACTGCGCGAACACGTAGTCGTCCGGGGTCAGGGCGTCGTGGTTGTCGGCGGAGAAAGGCTTGTCGTAGCTCTTGATCAGGCCCTGGTGCTTGCCCAGCTTGTAGAAGCCCGGCGCACCGCCGGGCCGTCCGTGGACTTGGCGGCGGAGAGCGCCAGTGCCGTGAGGTGCATGGCGTCGTAGGCGTTGGCCACGCCGACGGCGGGCGTGATCTCCTCCGGCCCCTTGACGTTGTACTTGGCCTTCATCTTCGTGATGACCCGGTCGCGCACCGGCGACGCCCCGTCGCCGAAGAAGCTATACGTCTGCACGAAATGCACCGACTTGGCGTTGGCGCCGGCCAGCTCGTTGAAGCGGCCGCCCGGCGGGCCCCAGTGCGACACGATGGGAACGTTCCAGCCCATGCGCTCGAGCGACTTGACCACCTGCGCCGACGGGCCGACGTTGGCGACCGGGAACAGCGTGTCGGCGCCTGCGGCCTTCAGGCGCGTGAGCTGCGGCACGACGTCCACCGCAGCCATGTCGAACTTCTCGACGCCGACGTGCGCCATGCCCTTGGCCTGCAGCGCCGCCTTGAGGCCGACCTCGTTCGACTCGCCCCACGGGTTGTTCACCAGGATCATCCCCGGCTTCCTGGTGTTGAACGTCTTCATCGCGTAGGCGAGCATGCTGACGTCGACCAGTTCGTCCACCGCGGAGACGCGGAACACGTAGTTGTCGGCGGCGCCGTTGCGCGTGATCTTGGTGCCGGCCGCCCGGGGGCACCATGAACGGCACCTTGGCTTCGTTGACCAGCGGCACCACGGCCATGGCCACCGGCGTGTCGAGGCCGCCGAACAGCACCGCCACCTTCTCGCGGTGCAGCAGTTCGCGCGCGGCGAGCACGCCCTTGGCGGGGTTGCTCTCGTCGTCGCGGCGCACCAGCTCGAGCTTGCGCCCGCCGAGCAGCCCGCCGGCGGCGTTGATCTCTTCGATCGCGACGGTCAGGCCGCGGGTGATCGCTTCACCGGCGAGCGCCGACTGGCCGGACAGGGCGGTGACGAGCCCGATCTTGATCGGGTCGGCGGCCCGGGCGGCGGGCAGGTGGACGATGGCGGCGGCGGCCGCCAGCGCCATCAGGCTGCGGCGGCGAAAGACGTTGGCGGGTGCGGGTTGCTGGTTGGCCATGGCAGGTCCTTTGCGCGGGTGAGGGAGGAGACGACACCCTCCTCTACGCAAGTGATGTGCCAGCGTCGACAAACGCCACCCCTGCCATGTCGACGCAAAAGCGTGCGCTTTGTCGGCAATCCAGCGCGGCAGCGCACCATGCGCGGGCTTCAGAGCCCCAGCAACTCGCGCAGGCTGGGCTCGGGCCGGTGCGCCTGCAGCTGGATGCGCTGCTCGAGCCCGTCGAGGTGCGCGGTCATGATCGCCACGGCGCCCTCGGCGTCCCCGCGCGCGAGGCAGTCGACGATCTGCTCGTGCTCGTCGTGCTCGCAGCCCGCGTTGCCGGGCGCCTCGTACAGCGCGACGATCAGCGAACAGCGCGAGACGATCTCGATCAGGTAACGCCGCAGCAGCGCGTTGCCGCTGAGTTCGGCCAGTGCAGGTGGAAGCCGCTGGCCAGCCGCGCCCACGCGGGCTGGTCGAAGCGGTGCATCGCCTCGTGCTCCTGCGCGAGCTTGGCGCGCAACACCGCGAGGTCGGCCTGGGTGACGCGGCGCGCTGCCGCGCAGCAGGCTGGCTTCGAGCTCGCGCCGCGCCTCGAAGATCTGCCGCGTGTCTTCGGGCGTGGGCACCGCGATCACGGCGCCGCGGTTGGGACGCAGCTGCACGATGTGGTCGTGCGCGAGGCGCTGCAGCACCTGCCGCACGGCCGAGCGGCTGGCGTCGAACAGCTCGCACAGGCTGGCCTCGGGCAGCCGCGTGCCGGGCGCCAGCCGCTGGCCCATGACGCCGTCGAACACCGCCTTGTAGATGCGGTCCTCGACCGAGCCGCTGTCGCTGACGACCGCCAGCGCCCCGCCGAGCCGCTGGCCGTCCTCGTTGGCGGCCGCCGGCACGGCGGGACGGCGCTTGCGGGGCGCGGGCAGCTTGGCGACGGGAGCGAGTTTGGCGCGCATGGCGGTCAGGGGTTCGGGGAAGGGACAGGCGCCGTGCCGTGCCGGCGGCGACCTGCCGGGCCAGCGCGATCAGCGCCAGTCGCAACCGGCCGGGCCGACCAGCGAGATGCCCAGCGGCAAGCCTTGCGTGCGCAGAGGGATGCTGACCTGCGGCACGCCGGCCAGTCCGGCGATGCACGTGATGCGCATCGTGCGCATCCGCAGGTCGTCGATGGTGCGCGGGTCGGCGTCCCGCATCGGCGGGGGACCGCCGGCGGACGGCAGCACCAGCACGCCGTCGCTCGCGAGCAGCGCGCGCACCTGCGCCCGCACGCGCGCCACGCGCACTGCGGCTTCCGCCGCGGCCGGGGCCTGCGTGGCGCGGGCGGCGTCCCAGCGCTGCGCGATGGCGGCGCCGAAGCCGGGCGTGTTGCCGCCGATCCGGCGCCGTGCGCCTGCCAGCCTTCGTAGGCGCCGGTGGTGACGTAGTCGCGGCGCCAGGCGTCGAGTCCGTCGGCGGCCAGCGTGAACTCCGACGGCGCAGCGGCCAGCAGGTCGCCGAGCGCATCCGCGACCTGCCGCAGCAAGGGCTGGAACAGCGGGTCCGCTTCGGCCCGGGCATCCTGGGGCAGAGCACGCGACGCGGCGTGAAGGGCACGCCCCGCGGCAACAGCGCGCGGCCGACGCGCTCGAAGGTTTCGCCGTCGTGCGCCAGCCAGGTGGCCGTGTCGTAACTGGGATGCAGCGGGACCAGGCCTTCGGTGCTGAGCGCGCCGTGCGTCGTGCGCAAACCCCACAGGCCGCAATAGCTGGCCGGCACGCGGGTGGAACCGCCGGTGTCGGTGCCGAGCGCGAAGTCCAGCAGGCGTGCCGCGACGGCCGCCGCCGATCCGCTCGACGAGCCGCCGGTCACGCGGTCCGGCGCCACCGCGTTGCGCGGCGTGCCGTAGTGCACGTTGTCGCCGTTGATGCTGTAGGCCAGTTCGTCGGTCAGCAGCTTGCCCATCAGCGTGGCGCCGGCGTCGAGCAGGCGGTCCACCAGCGGGCTGCTGCGCGTGGCAACGGCATGCGTCGCGAGCCATGCCGGATTGCCGGCGCCGGTGACGTGGCCGGCCACGTCGAACAGGTCCTTGGCGCCGAAGCGCAAACCGTCCAGCGCGCCGCCGGGCCGGCCCGGCACGACGAAGCGCCCATGGGGCACCCACGCACCGACGGTGTCCTCGATCGGGAAGGACGCGTTCATCGCACGTTCTCCGGCGGCGCCACCGGGCCGCGTGGTGCGCGCAGATCTCGCCGGGCGTGGCGAACCAGACCTGGCCGGCGTCGCGCGCCCGCGCGAGGTGCGCCAGCGCGCGGCGCAGATGCCGCAGCCGGTACGGCTGCCCCACCGTAGGGGGGGCAGCGCCACGCCCATCACCAGCGGCTGGGCCTGCGACTGTTCCAGCATCTCGTCGAAGTTGTCGACGATCATCTGCGCGAAGGCGCTGCCATCCAGCTTGCGGCCGACGATCATGGGGATGTCGTTGAGCTCCTGCGGGTACGGCACGCTCCACAGCCCGCGGCCGCCGCGCGTGCGCATCGCGACCGGCTGGTCGTCGTGGCACCAGTTCAACGTGTACGTGTAGCCGGTCTCGGACAGCAGGTCGGGCGTGCGGACGCTCTCGGAGATCCACGGCGACAACCAGCCGCGCGCCTGCCGGCCGCTGTGCGCGGCGATGCGTTCGCGGCACAGCGCGAGCAGCCGGCGTTCATCGCCCTCGTCCAGTTCTCCCTGCCGTTCGGCATTGGTGTGGCCGTGGCCGACCAGCTCGTCGCCACGGTCGACGCAGGCCTGCACCAGTTGCGGGCAATGGTCGTACAGCGCGGTGTTCAGGATGGTGGCCGCGGGCAGCGCGAGCTGGTCGAACAGCTGCAGGCAGCGCCAGGCGCCCACGCGGTTGCCGTACTCGCGCCACGCGTAATTCAGCACGTCGGGTTCGGGCGTGACGGGCCCGATCGCGGCGCCGAGCCCCTCGCCGAAAGCGAAGTGTTCCGAGGTTGAAGCCGAGGTAGACGGCCAGCCGCGCACCGTTCGGCCACAGGTAATCGGGCCGCTGCGTGATCGGCAGGTACTCGAAGCGGCCGTGGGTCGGCAGTCGGTCGGTGTAGGTGAGTGCCATGCGGGACGGGTTCAGGGTTGGGCCAGGCCGGCGCGCTGCAGCAGCCATTCGGCGCTGTCGTTCCACACGTCCATGCGGGCGATCAGGCCGTGGCGCACCACGTAGCGGTCGACGTAGCGGTTGCCTTCGAAGGCCGTGCCGTCAGGCCATGCGCCGTAGAGCGTGCCCGGGCTGTAGACGACGGTTTCCTCGTCGGTGCCGCCGCTCACCACTTCGGTGCGCTCGATGCGCTTGCGCACCCACGCATAGCGGCCCGCGTTGAAGGCGGCGCATTCGGCCGGCGCGCGCATCGCGCGGCCGCCGGTGAAGGTGATGCGCAGGTCCGGCGCCACGAGGGCGCGCACGCCTTCGGGGTCGGGAATCATCAGGATGCGGAGGTACTCGTCGACCAGCGCAGCGGCATCGCGTTCTTGCATCCCCGGCATGCAGCAATGAGCGTGCCAGATTGTCGACAAACCGCCGGCGCGCTTGTCGACGCTGGCACGTTGGTTGCATTGCCGGGTTCATGCACGCACCACTTCCCGGGAAACCCCATGCTGTTGACGTCCGCGCTGACCAGTGGGCTCGGGCTCGGGAGCATGTACGGGCTGATGGCCCTCGGCTTCCACGTCACCTACGCGGTGTCCGGCACCATGAACTTCGCGCAGGGCAGCGCCATGATGCTGGGCGCGGTCCTCACCTTCACCTTCTCGCAGACGCTCGGCTGGCCGCTGCTTCCCGCGATGCTCCTCGCCCTGCTGCTGTGCGCGGCCTACGGGCTGCTGGTGGAAGTGCTCGCGGTGCGCCCCTTCGCCAGCCGCGGCTCCGACGCCCGGCTGATGGCGACGGTGGCGCTCGGCATCGTGGCCGACAACCCGGTGATGGTCACCTTCGGCAAGGAGCCGCGCAGCCTGCCTTCGCCGCTGAAGCAGGCCCCGCTGGAACTGGGCGGCGCCGGGCTCGGCGTGTACCCGCTCGACCTGGTGATCCCCGCCGTGGGCCTGGCGCTGGCGGCGGTGCTGCACTTCGTCTCGCGGCGCACGCGCTGGGGCACCGCGATGCTGGCCGTGGTGCAGAACCGCAGCGCGGCGCGGCTGATGGGCATCCCGATCAAGCGGACCGTGGCGGTGGCGTTCGCGCTCTCCGCCGTGTTCGCGGGCGTGGCGGGCATGCTGATCGCGCCGCTGTTCAACGTGCAGTCCGACATGGGCACGGTGTTCGGGCTGAAGGCTTTCGCGGTCGCCATCCCGGGCGGCATCGCCAGCGCCTGGGGCGTGATGATCGCCGGGCTGCTGTTCGGCCTGCTCGAGGCGGTGGTGACCGTCACGCTCGGCTCGGGCTACACGCACATCGTCACCTTCGGCCTGGTGATCGTGGCGCTTGCCATCATGCCCAACGGGCTGTTCGGCCGCGCGGAGGTACGCAAGGTATGACGCGCCCCTCCCCCTCGCGCATCGTGCTGGGGCTGGGCACGCCCGGCCAGCTCGCGGCCGTCGCCGCCATCCTGCTGCTGGGGGCCGTGCTGGCGCTCACCCTCAACAGCTATTACGTGTTCGTGCTGGCCAGCATCGCGCTGCTGGCGGTGACGGGCATCGGCCTGAACGTGCTGCTCGGGCTCACCGGGCAGATGTCGTTCGGCCACGTGGCGTTCTATGCGATCGGCGCGTATGCCGTGGCGATCCTCACCACCAAGGCCGGCCTTAGCTTCTGGCTGGCCCGGCCCATCGCCACCCTGCTTTCGGCGGTGCTGGGCGGCCTGCTGGCGCTGCCCGCGCTGCGGGTGAAAGGCCCATACCTCGCGATGATCACGATCGCGTTCGCCTTCGTGGTCGAACACGCCATCATCGAAGCGCCGGCGCTCACCGGCGGGCAGAACGGCATCATGGGCATCGCCGCGCCCGGACTCGGCCGGCTCGCCCGGGGGCGAGCGGGCCGTGGCCCTGCTGGCCCTGCTCGCCGTCGGCGGCAGCGTGGCGTTCTACGCGTGGCTGTCGCGCGGCACCGGGCGCCCGCCATGCGGGCGGTGCGCGACAGCGAAGTCGCCGCCGAGTCGCTCGGCATGAACCCGCTGGTGACCAAGACGGTCGCCTTCGCCATTTCGGCCGGCCTCACCGGCGCCGCCGGCGGGCTCTACGCGGTGCTGTCCAACCCGGTGACGCCGAGCACCTTCGGCTTCATCCAGTCGATCCTGTTCGTGCTGGTGGTGCTGCTCGGCGGCGTCGGCACGGTGGCCGGCCCGCTCGTGGGCGCGCTCATCGTCGGCCTGCTGCCGGAACTGCTGGCCAGCATGGAAGACCTGCGGCTGCTGTTCTTCGGCGGCCTGCTGCTGGTGGTGCTGTGGGTGGCGCCCGGCGGGGTGGTCGGGGTGGTGCGCACGCTGTCCGGACGCTGGCGGGATCGTGCCGGCACCGGGGGTGGACCGAGCGCTGCGCAACCGGTGGAAGCGCTCGCCTTGCCCGACCTGCCGGTGCGCGCCCGCAAGCCGATCGCCGCGCAAGGCCTCGCCATGCAGTTCGGCGGCGTGCGCGCCGTCGACACGCTCAGCTTCACCGCGCAGCCCGCCGCCGTCACCAGCCTGATCGGCCCCAACGGCGCCGGCAAGTCCACCGCGCTCAACATGCTCAGCGGGTTCTACCGGCCCACCGAGGGCGGGTTCACGCTGGGCGGCGAGGCGCTGGCCGGCGCATCGGCGATGAAGATCGCGCGGCGCGGCGTGGCCCGCACCTACCAGACCTCGCAGCTGTTCGGCTCGCTCAGCGTCGAAGACAACGTGGTGCTGGCCATGGGCCGCGGGCGGCTCGGCCCGCTGCTCGGTGCGGGCCGCCTGCGCGCGCCCGCGCTGCGCGGGCAGGCCGCCGCGTTGCTGCGCTGGTGCGGCTACCACGGCGACCCGCGGGGGCTCGCGGCCGACCTGCCGCACGTCGATCGCCGGCTGGTGGAGATCGCCCGCGCGCTGGCCCTCGATCCCGAGGCGGTGCTGCTCGACGAACCGGCCGCCGGCCTTTCGCGCGAGGACAAGGAAAACCTCGCCGCGCTGCTGCGGCGCATCGCCGACGCCGGCATCGGCGTGCTGCTGGTCGAACACGACATGGCGCTGGTGATGGGCATCTCCGACCACGTGGTGGTGCTCGAATCGGGCAGGCACTGGCCGAGGGCGGCCCGGCGCAGGTGCAGGCCGACCCGGGGTGCAGCGGGCCTACCCGGGCGAATCGCTGGGGGCGGCATGCGCGGCGGCGCGGGCGAGCGGGCACGACCGGCGGGCCCCGAACTGCTGGGCGTCGGCGGGCTGGTGGCCGGCTACGGCGCCGACCCGGTGCTGCACGGCATCGACCTGCGGGTGCGCGCCGGCGAAGTGGTGGCGCTGCTCGGCGCCAACGGCGCCGGCAAGTCGACGCTGATGCGGGCATTGAGCGGCCTGCACCGCCCGTTGGCGGCGGGCGGCATCCACCTCGATGGCGAAGAGCTCGCCAACGCCGGCGCCGAAGCCGTCGTGCGGCGCGGGATGGTGCTGGTGCCGGAAGGACGGCAGGTGTTCCCGGAGCTGAGCGTGCTGGACAACATCCGCCTGGGCGCCTTCCTGCAGCCCGCCGACCGCGAGGCGCGCGTGGAGGCGATGCTCCAGCGCTTCCCGCGGCTGCGCGAACGCCTGCACCAGCGCGCCGGCCTGCTCTCCGGCGGGGAGCAGCAGATGCTGGCGCTGGCCCGCGCGCTGATGGCGCGCCCGCGCATCCTGCTGCTCGACGAGCCTTCGCTCGGACTCGCGCCGAAGATCATCGCCGAACTGTTCGACGCGCTCGACCAGTTGCGGCAGGAGGGCATGACGCTGGTCGTGGTCGACCAGATGGCGGCGCTGGCGCTGGCGCTGGCCGACCGCGCCTACGTGATGGCCGGCGGCCGGATCGTGGCGCAGGGCAGTTCCACGGAGATCGCGGCCGACGCCGCGCTGGCCGGGGCGTACCTCGGCGCGCACTGAAGGCGCGGTCAGGCGTTGGCGGCGAAGGCCCCTGCCACCGCCAGCGTGGCCAGCACGGTGGCGCAGAACAGCATGCCCGCCATGTAGAGGTAGAGCGCCACCGCGGTGCGCCGCACCACCCGCGGCCGGTCGGTGTCGTCGGCGGCGCGGGCGATGGCCTGCAAGGAGCGCGGGTACATCGCCGGGTCGTCGAGGAGGCGCCGGACGGCCCCGGCGAACACGAACGCCACGGCCGTCGAGCCGAACATCCAGTACAGCGCCAGCATGAACAGCAGGCTGCTCGTGCCGAGCGCGATCGACAGCAGCGCGCAGGCGAAGGCGGCGCCCGCGACCCGCGCCTGCACGCGCTCGATGCGGCTCACGCCCGGCTCGCCCCGCCTCCCGCCGCGCAGACGTCGAGCGCGTCCAGCAGGTCCTCCATGGCGTAGGGCTTGCGCAGCACGCGCGACACGCCGGCCGGCGGGCGCGCGGAGTAGCCCGTGGCCACGAGCGCGGGCAGCTGCGGGCAATGCACCGCGCACCACTCCACCAGGTCGAGCCCGGTCATGGCGCCGGGCATGACGATGTCGGTGAACAGCACGTCCATCGCGCACTCGCGCGCCTCCAGCAGCGCGCGTGCCTCGTCGGCGGTGCGGCACAGCGTGACCTGGTGGCCTTCGTGCGTGAGCGCGGCGGGCACCACGGAGGCGACCAGCACGTCGTCTTCCACCATCAGGACGCGCAGCGGCCGCCGCGGCTGCCGCTCGCGCGAGGCGGGCAGCTGCTGCTGCACCACGACGCCGTCGACGGCGAGCGGCAGCAGCAGCGTGACGCACGTGCCCTCACCCGGTGTACTCGCGATGCGGACGTCGCCGCCGGACTGGCGCGCGAAGGCCTGCACCTGCGGCAGGCCGAGCCCGCTGCCGGCGCCGATCGGCTTGGTCGTGAAGTAGGGCTCGAACACGCGGGCCAGCGTCTCGGCGTCCATGCCGTGGCCCGTGTCCTGCACGTCGATGCGGACCAGCGGGGCGCGGTCCGTGCCGTCCGTGTCGGGCGCCCGGGACGCACGCACGGTGACGGTGCCGCCATCGGGCATCGCATCGCGCGCATTGAACACGAGGTTGAGCAGCGCCAGTTCGAGCTGGGTCGGGTCCGCCAGCACCGCGGGCGCCCCCGGGTCGATGGCGGCGACCAGCTCGACGCGCTCGCCCAGCGACTTGCCGGTGAGTTCGCGGGCGCGCAGCAGCAGGTCGGCCAAGTCCACCGCCTGCGGCCGCAGCTGCTGTGCGCGGCCGAAGGCGAGCATCTGCCGCACCGGTCGGCCGCCTTGCCGCAGGCCGCCATCGCGGCTTCGAGCGAGCGGGTGTGCCGCCCCTCGGGGACCGAACGGGCGACCACCTGCAGGCCGGTGCTGATGGTCTGCAGCAGGTTGTTGAAGTCGTGCGCGATGCCGCCGGCGAGCCGGCCGATGGCCTCGTGCTTGCGGGCGTCGAACAGCCCGGCCTCGGCCTGCCGCGCCTCGGCCACCGCCTGCGCCACGCGCGATTCGAGCACCTGCTCGGCCTCGCGCGCCCGCACGCCGGCGCCGTGCAGCACGGCGCCGACCTGGTCGATTTCGGCCAGGCCGGTGTGCAGCGGTTCCGGCACGCGCTGGGCGAGCAGTTCACCGGCCGCGCCGTGCAGCGCCCGCACCGGCGTGCTGATGCGGCGGGCGGCCAGCGCGGCCAGCGCCAGCCCGAGCGCGAGCAGCACGGCCGACACCGCGGAAGCGCGCAAGGCGAGGCGCTGCGCGGCCTGTTCGAGCTGCGCTTCGGGCAGCGCCACCAGTGCGGTCCAGCCATACGGGCCCGGCGGCGCGAGGAAGGTCAGGCTGGCGACGCCGTCGAGCGTGCGGGTACGCACGAAGCCGCTGCCGCGGCGCGCCGCCAGCGCACGCAGTTCGGGATGGCTGGCCGGCGCGCCGATCCAGCGGGCGGCATCGCGGTTGCGGCCCATGACGCGCTGCTCGGCATCGAGCACCGTGGCCGTGGTGCCTTCGCCGTACGGCTGCTGCGCGATCACCTCCTGCACGCGCGCCGGCGGGAACGGGATGCCGATGTTGAACAGCGGGGGCGTCGCGCCGGTCTCCGGCACCAGCACCGCGATGGACGGATTGCCGGACACGGGGCCCTTGGGCACGAACGAAACGCCCATGCCCTGTTCGACGAACAGCGATCCCGGGCGGCGCGGCACGACGGCGGACTGCGCCAGCGCGGTGTAGACGTACTGCCGCTCGCGGTCGACCAGCATCACGGTGTCGGTGGTGCCGCTGACGGCCATGCGGGCGTCGCGGTCGAACGCTTCCACGTCGCGCGCCTTGAGCGACGGCAGCGATGCGATCGCGCGGGCCAGGCTGACGCGGCGGTCGAGCTCGGCCTGGACGGCGAAGCTGAGCGCGGTGGCCTGCTGGCGCAATTCGTCGCGGGCCGACTCCTCTTCGCGCAGGTAGGCGGCGCGCGCCTGCAAGCCCAGGCCGATCACGGCCGGCAACCAGAGCGCCAGCAGCAGCAGGACGAGACGGGACCGGATGCTGGCCGGACGGCGCGAGAAAGGCATGGACGCGCGAGTCTAGCTGAGCGGCCTCGCGTTCGACGGTCGAGCTGCTGTGCTCGGCGGGCCCGCCCTCAGCCGCGGCGCGCGGCTTCGATCCGGGCCACGTCGATCTTCGTCATTTCGAGCATCGCTTCGAAGGCGCGCTTCGCCGCCGCGCGGTCGGGGCCGTTGACCGTGTCGGTCAGCACGCGCGGCGTGATCTGCCACGACACGCCCCACTTGTCCTTGCACCAGCCGCAGGCGCTTTCGCGGCCGCCGTTGCCGACGATGGCGTTCCACAGGCGGTCGGTCTCGGCCTGGTCTTCCGTGGCCACCGGAAGGAGAAGGCTTCGCTCTGGCGGAACGTGTCGCCGCCGTTCAGGCCGATGCAGGCGATGCCCATGACGGTGAACTCCACGGTCAGCACGTCGCCCGTCTTGCCCGCCGGGTAGTCGGCGGGCGCGTGGCGCACGGCCTGCACGGCGCTGTCGGGAAAGGTGCGGGCGTAGAACTCGGCGGCTTCCGGGGCGTCGCCCCGGTACCAGAGGCAGATGGTGTTCTTGCGGGTCACGGGCATGGCGGGCTCCACGAAGTCAGTCATTGTCGCGCAGGCCCTTCGCCTCGTGCCACTGGGCCAGCGAGACGTCGGGATACTTCTCGAAGCGGGGGTCCTTGGCGGAGCCTTCGACCGGCACCCACGGCGCCTTCGAGCCCAGCATGATGTGCACGTTTTCCGGCGTGGCCGGCAGCGGCGTGTCGATGGCGCTCGCGTGCGGGTGCACGAGTTCGGGCCAGCGCGGGTCCCACACCCACAGGGCGCTGCCGCAGCGGGCGCAGAAGTAGCGCCGCGCATCGCTGGTTTCCCCGTCGATGCGTGCCCGGTAGATGCCCGGTAGCGCTGCCGGTCACCTTCATGCTGTGGGTGTCGGCGCCGAGGTTGATGGCGAAGCCGCCGCCGCCCGCGGTCTTGCGGCAGACCGAGCAGTAGCAGCGCATGAAGGGCACGGGCTCGGCAGCGTCGACGCTGAACCGGACCCGTTGGCAGTGGCAGGAACCTTCGAGCTGCATCGCGTTCTCCTTCGGCCGCAGTTTGCCACCGAAGGAGCGCGACGCGCACGTCAGCGCGAAGCCGCTGAGGGCGCCTCCTGCGCCAGCGCCGCCAGCGCGCGCAGCCCCATCAGGTAGGAGTGCACGCCCGTGCCCCGGATCGTTCCCTTGACCGCCGGCGAGATGATCGAATGCACGCGCCACGCTTCGCGCGCGGCGATGTTCGACATGTGCACCTCGATCACGGGAAAGGGCATCGCCTTGATCGCGTCATGCAGTGGCACGCCATGCTGCGTGAGCCCCGCGGGGTTCACCAGGGGCGCCCTGCGCCTCGTCGATGTGGCGGTGCAGGAGTCGATCAGCGCAGCGCGCCTTCGTGGTTGGACTGGATGGTTTCCAGTTGCAGGCCGAGCTCTCCGGCCAGCGCCGCCAGCCGCGCATCGATCTGCGCCAGCGTGGTGTGGCCGTAGATGTGCGGCTCGCGGCGGCCGAACAGGTTCAGGTTCGGCCCGTGCAGGACAAGGATTTTCACGGGTTCGCCGCTTCGCGTCACAGCTTGGAGACGCGTTCCAGCTCGGACTTGAACAGGGTCACGATGGCCGGGTCGTAGGCCGCCGAGAACTTGTCGTAGACCGGGCGCACCGCGGCGCGCATCTTGGCCAGTTCAGCCGCGGGCACGTCGTTGTAGACCATGCCCTTGGCGGTCAGCTCGCCCAGCGCCTTGCTGGAGACTTCGCGGCTGACCGTGCGCTGCCAGTTTTGCGCTTCGATCGCGGCGTCGGCGATCAGCTTCTGTTCCACCGGCGAGAGGCGGTCCCAGAAGCGCTTGCTGATCTGGATCGGGTTGGTCGCGTAGACGTGGTTGGTGCCGCTCACGTACTTCTGCACTTCGTAGAACTTGCTCGAAGCGATCACCGCGAAGGGATTCTCCCGGCCGTCCACGGTCTTGCTCTCGAGCGCGCCGTACAGCTCGGCGAAAGGCATCGGCAGCGGGTTGGCGTTGAAGGTCTTGAAGGTCTCCGGGAACACCGGGTTGGGGATCACGCGCAGCTTCAGGCCTTCCGGTCGGAGCCTTTCATGATCGGGCGCTTGCTGTTGGTGACGTTGCGAAAGCCCGTGTCGAAGAAGCCCAGCACGATCACGCCCTTCTCCGGCAGCTTGGCGGCGAGCGCCTTGCCCAGCGGGCCGTCGACCATCGCGTCGGCCTGCTTGGCGTTGGCGAACAGGAAGGGGAAGTCCAGCATGCCGAACTCCTTGACGATGCCGTTCAGCGACGTGGTGGAGGCGACCAGCATCTCCTGCACGCCGCCCTGCAGCGCCGCCTGCTGCTGCAGCTCGTTGCCGAGCTGCGACGACGAGGAGAATTCCTGCACCTTGATCTTGCCGCCGCTCTTGGCCGCGACGATCTCGGCGAACTTGCGCACGCCCGGCTGGTCGGGTGCTCGGGGTTGTTCAGGTGGCCGAACTTGATGGTGCGTTCCTGCACGCCTTGCGCGCCACGGGCGCCGACGCCGGCGGCGGCAACGAGCATGGCAACGGCGGCGAAGCTGCGGCGGGTGATCGGGTTCATGCGTGTCTCCAGAATGGTTCGTGAGGGGAAAGTGCGGCATGATAGGCACGACCCCAGAACCTTGTTCCAGACTGGAATCCCTTTCCGCATCATGAATTTGGCAGCAGTCCCCACCGGCACGGTCGATCGCACGCTGCGCATCCTCGAGACCCGGCGTCCCAGCCGGAAGGCCTGCCGCTGGCCGCCGTCGCCACCGAACTGGGCCTGCCGCGCAGCGCTTGCCATCGCCTGCTGGCGGACCTGGTGCGCTGCGGCTACGTGCGCCAGCTGCGCGAGATGGGCGACTACGCGCTCACCATGCGCCTGCCCGCGCTCGGCCTCAGCTTCCTGGCGCGGCGGGCATCGTCGACATCGCGCAGCCCATCATCGACCGGCTGGCGGAAGTGTCGGGCGAGCTGGTGCGCCTCGCGCTGGTCGACGGCGACAACCTCACCTTCGTCGCCAAGGCGCAAGGGGCGCGCGCCGGGCTGCGCTACGACCCCGACATGGGCATCGACGTGCGCCTGTCCTGCAGCGCCGGCGGGCACGCGTGGCTGATGACGCTGAGCGAGGAACGCGCGACGGAACTCGTGGCACGGCAGGGCTTCGGTTCGCCGCGCGAGTTCGGCCCGAAGGCGCCGACCACCTTCTCCGGGCTGATGAAGAAACTGGAGGCGGACCGCAAGCGCGGCTTCAGCCTGATGACGGAGATGTACGCGCCCGGCATGAGCGCCATGGCCGCGCCCGTCGCGCGGCGCGGCGGGGCGGCGGCCGGCGTCATCACCATCGCGGGCCCGTTGCAACGGCTGACGCCCGCCCGCATGCAGGATCTGGGCGGCCCCTTGCTGCAGGCCGCCGGCGAACTCGCCATGGCGGCGACCAGTTCACCGCTGCTCCACCGCCGCGCGACCGCCGCGGCTTGAAAGAGGAAGAGAACGACGATGGCACTCCCGGGCGAATCCGCGCTGGCGATGTGGTGGGACATGGCGCCGGACCTGCGCGCCGAGTTCGAGCACTGGCATTCGCACGAACACTTTCCGGAACGGCTGGCGCTTCCCGGCTTCCTGCGCGCTTCGCGCTGGGCGGCGGCGGACGGTGGCGAGGGCTTCTTCATCCTGTACGAGCTGCAGGCGCACGCGGCGCTCAGCTCGCCCGAGTACCGGCCAGCCTGAACGCGCCGACGGCGTGGTCCACGCGCCTGATGCCGCACCACCGCAACATGGTGCGCAGCCAGACGCGCGTGCTGCATTCGCACGGCGCGGGCGTCGCGAGGCATGCGATGACGCTGCGGCTGTCGCCGCGTGACGGCCAGGCGCAGCAGTTGCAGGGCGCGCTGCGCTCACTGGTCGAGGAACTTCCCCTGCGCGCGGGGCTCGGGGGCGCGCACCTGCTGCGCACCGACACGCCCGCCATCGCGCCGACCACCGAACAGAAGATTCGCGGCAATGCCGACCGCAGCGCCGACTGGGTGTTCATCGTCTGCGGCTACGAGCTCGACACGCTCCGTGCGTTGAGTGAAGGCGTGCTCGCGCCTGCTGCCCTCGAAGCGCTGGGCGCCGCACCGGGCGCGCTCGCGGGGTGGTTCGGCTTGTCGCTGTCGGTTTCGCGCGGGGAGAACGGGCCGAGCCGCTGATCAGTTGCGAAGCGGCGCGATCGCGAGGCCGCGCAGCCACGCGACGGCCGTCGCCAGCACGTCACCCGCGGACGACGGCGCTGCCACCTCCACGACCACCGAAGAGGGCTTAACGGCGACGAAGGTCAGCGACGCATCGGCGGGCAGCAGGGCCGGCGCCACGATGCTTTCCGGCGGTGCGAGCACGACCACGCCGGCGAGCCAGCGGGCGGGCCGCTGCACGCGCAATTCCCCGCGTTCCAGCACGGCGCGGCCGGCGCCGGCGTCCTCCAGTGCGAGGGCCTGCCGCCTTCGAGGCGGTGGAGTTGGGTTTGCGTTTTCATGGGTGCAAGTCTAGGATTCAAGCACCTTCACATTCAATTGAATCTGCTTTCAATGCGCGCCGAAGCGGGCCTTCCCACCTTGCGACAGCTGGAGCTGCTCACGGCCCTGCCCGGTTCTTCCAGCATCGCGGCCGCGGGCACGCGCATCGGCATGAGCGCCTCCGCCACCAGCCACGCGCTGCGCGCGCTCGAAACCGGCCTCGGCTGCGAGGTCGTCGACCGCATGGCGGCGGGCGTGGTGCTCACGCACGCGGGCGAACTCGCGCTGGCGCATGCGCGCGAGGTGTTCGCTTCGCTGCAGCAGGTGAAGTCGGTGGCCGCCGCAGCGTCCGGCGTGCGCACGGGGCTGCTGCGCATCGGGTCCATCGGGCCCAGCACGTCGCTGCGGCTGCTGCCGCCGCTGCTGGAGAAGTTCCGCCGGCTCTATCCTGGGTGGAAGTGCACGTCACCGAGCGCGCCGACGCCGACATCGAACAGGACCTCGTGGAGCGCAAGGTCGAGATCGGCGCCGTGCGGCTCCCCCAGCCTTCGCTCGACACCGTGGCGCTCGCCACCGACGAACTGATCGCGATCGTGCCCGAGCACCACCCGCTGGCCGCCGGCGCGAGCGTGACCGTCCGCGACCTGGCCGACTACCCCCTGATCCTGACGCAGGCCGGCTCGCAGGACCTGATCATGCGGATGTTCGAACGCGCGGGCGTGCGGCCCAAGATCGCGCACGAACTGTTCCAGTCGCGTCGATCCCGGAGTTCGTGGCGCACGGCAACGGCGTATCGGTGCTGGCATCGCTCACCGTGCCCGCCTCCCGGCCGGGCCTCGTGTTCCGGCCCATCACGCCGCGCGTCGCGCGGCGCGTGGCCATCGCCTGCCTCGATGCAACGCGCCTCTCGCCGGCCGGGCGTGCGTTCTGGGAACTGGCGCGGCGCGAGGCGTCGGCCAAGGGCCCGGCCGCCCACGCTCCTAGTCCTGCAGCACGAACTTGAAAGGCACGGTCACCCAGGCCTCCACCGGCTCGCCCGCGGCGTTGCGCGCGGCACTGAACGTCGAGCGCCGGACCGCCGCGACGGCCGCGCGGTCCAGCGCGGGGCTGTTGGAGCTCCGCGCGACGCGCGCCTCGCCCACCTCGCCGCTGGCGAGCACGCGGGCCTGCACTTGAACGGTTCCCTCCTCTTCGTGGCGGAGGGCACTCGCCGGATACTCCGGCACGAAGGGCTTCAGCATTTTGGGGGCTCCGCCATCTCGGTGGCGTGCGCCGCCCGGGAGAAGAGGATCGCACCAGCGCATGCGAGGGTGCCGACGGCGGCGAGCCACCGTGTTCGAGGGGTGCGTGCAATGTGCATTCTGGGGCGCAAAAAAGCCGGTGAGTCTAGCCGAGCGCCGCACCTAGAATCGCTGCGTTCCATGGACGAACTCCGCGCCATCGCCACCTTCCTGCGCGCCGCCGAACTCGGCAGCTTCAACCGCGCGGCACAGGCCCAGGGCACGACCGCCCGTGCGGTGAGCAAGAGCGTGCGCCAGCTCGAGCAGCACCTCGGGGTGCGGCTGTTCCATCGCACCACGCGCAAGAGCGCCCTGACCGAAGACGGCCAGCGGCTGTTCGATTCGGTGCAGGGCAGCATGCAGGGCCCGGCCAGCGCGCTCGAAGGCATCCGCGGCGCGGCGCGCGAAGACGAAGGCCTGGTCCGCATCGGCGCCGGTGGCGCGGTCGGCCGCAAGGTGCTGCTTCCCGTGATCGCCGAGTTCCGCGCCGCGCATCCCGGCATCACGTTCGACCTGGTGCTGGAGGACGGCGCGACCGACACCGTGGCCGAACGCATCGACCTGGGCTTCAAGGCGGGCAACGCGCCCACGGCGCAGGTGGTGTCGCGCAAGCTGTTCGCCATCCAGCTGATCGCGTGCGCCACGCCGGCGTACCGGCCGCCCACGGCGCGCCCGCCACGATCGCCGACCTGCATGCCCATGCCTGCATCGGCTACCGCCAGCCGGGGACCGCGCGGCCGGTGCCGTGGGAGTTCCCCGTGAAGGGCGAGACCGTGCACGAGGCGATGACGCACGTGGTGTGCTGCAGCGACCCCGAGGCCGAAATGCACGCCACGCTGGGCGGCATCGGCATCGGGCAGATCGACAGCATCAACGCGGCCGGCTTCATCCGCGCCGGCGCGCTGGTGCCGCTGCTGGTGCGCCACACCAGCGAGCGCATGGGCCTGTACCTGTACTACGCGCAGCGCAAGGACATGCCCGCCCGCGTGCGCCGCTTCATCGACTTCGCGGTGCAGCGGCTGCAGGGCGGCGCCGCGTTCCACGTGCCCCTGGCGGAGCTTCGGACGCGCGCCGCCTGAACGGCGTCAGATGCCTTCGCGGGTGGGCATCACCACCACCTGCTGCAGGTTCACGCGCTTCGGCTGCGACGCGATGAAGCACACGGTGGCGGCGATGTCCTCCGGCTGCAGGAATTCGATCGTCTCGGCCGCGCCCCGGATCCAGTCGATGGCGCCCTGGAAGGTGAAGTGCCCTTGCAGTTCCGTTTCGGTGATGCCCGGCTCGATCACGGAGACGCGGATGTTCTTCGGGCCGAGCTCGAGCCTCAGGTGGCGCGACAGGTGGCTGACGAAGGCCTTCGTGGCGGAGTACACCGCGAAGTTGCCGTACACGTACTGGCTGGCGATCGACGAGGTGTTGACCAGGTCCACCACCTTGCCCTGCGCGGCAGCCGCTTCCAGCTGCGGCACGAAGGCTGGATCACGCGCATGGCGCCGGTGACGTTCAGGTCCACCTGGGTTTCCCATTCGCGTTGCGGTTGCTGGCCGATGGCGCCGGGCAGCATGAGGCCGGCGTTGTTGAAGACGAGGTCGGCGTCGCCGAACGCGCGTTTCACCGTGGCCGCCGCTGCATCGACCGAGGGCTGGTCGGTGACGTCGGTCACGACCGCGATCGCTTCGCCGCCGAGGCGGCGGATCTCGGCGACGGCCGCTTCGAGCTGCGGCCGGCGGCGCGCCAGCAGCGCGACGCGGGCGCCGCGCACGGCAAGCTGCAGCGCGGCGGCGCGGCCCATGCCGCTGGAGGCGCCGGTGACGACGGCGATGCGGCCCGCGAGATCGTTGGTGGGGAGGGTGGTGGTGGACATGGAAGTGGCTCCCGGTTCGGTGACGACGCCGGTGTTTGGCGACAGCATCCAATCTAGGAACCGCGAGGCGTTTGCAGTAGCCAGGCAGCGGTGGGATCAATGACCACCGGAAGTTGCCAATCGGCCTGCCGCTGCAACCGGGCGACAATGCCATCGTGCAAGGAATCAAACGCAAGATTGTCTACGTCGTCTCGTTCGAGCTCATCGCCATCGTGCTGGCGAGCACGCTGCTGCGGCTGTTCTCCGACAGCCCCGTGACCACGGCGGGGATCACCGCGGCGGTGTCCTCCGCCATCGCGATGGCGTGGAACTGGGTCTACAACCTGCTGTTCGAAGCGTGGGAGGCGCGGCAGGCGCGCAAGGGCCGCAGCCTGCTGCGCCGGGCCGTGCACGCCATCGGCTTCGAGGCCGGCCTGGTGCTCATGCTGGTGCCGCTCTTCGCCTGGCTGCTGGGCGTCGACCTGCTCACCGCGGCGCTGCTCAACGCGATGATGATCGTGTTCTTCCCGGTCTACGCGTTCGTCTTCAACCTGCTGTTCGACCGCGTGTTCGGCCTGCCCCTGTCGGCGCAGGCGCGGTAGGCGCCGCTACCGCGCTTCCTCGGTCCGCACGACCGCCCGTGCGCCTTCGGCATCGAACACGCGCAGCGCCGGCCGCGGCGGCCCAGCCCGGGTTGCCGCCGGCCGCGAAGCTGGCGAGCGACTGCACCATCTCCCGCGACAACGCCAGCCGCCCGGGCGCGTTGGCGCGCGTGAAGGAGATCCGCGCATAGAGGCTCGGCCCGAAGTTGCCGAACACGAACGGCAGGTCGAACGTGTGGGCGGCGCCGAACACGGTGTCGAACGGCGGCGGCAGCGCGTCCCAGTCGAAGCGGTAGGCCCACACGGCGTCTGGCGCGACCGCACCGCGTGCAGCACGTCGTTGCGGATCGCCTCGAACCACAGCCGGTTCAGCTCGCGGCTGCGGGCGTCGTAGCCCGTCACCGGTTGCGCGGCCGGCAGGTACGCGGGCGGCACCCAGTCTTCGATGCGCGTCGCCGGCGCGGCCTCGGGGTCGTAGCCGTGCGCGAGCCGGAACACCGCCGCGTCGTCGATCAGCCGTCCGCTGACGCCGCCGAGGGCCGGGCGCAGCGCCAGCAGTTGCGGGAACAGCTTGGTCTCGTCGCGCGTCATGCCGGCCAGCACCGGCACCTGCACGTAGCGGCCCGCGCGGATCGCGGCGATGGGATCGGGCGCAACCACGACGCCGTCGGCGATCGGGTTGGAGGCGGACATGCCGATCGGCGCGAGGCGCGTGCGGACGACCGCCAGCAGGTGGTCGGCGGACTTGCCGCGCAGGTAGCCGGCGCCGTCGGAAACGCTGGCCATGTTGTCCGCGGCGAGCGAATGGGTCAGCAAGGCCTGCCGCGCGCCGTCCACACCGGCCGCGGCAGCACGCCGGGGATCGCGCCCGGCGGCAGCGTCGCGGCGGTGGAGATGCCGCCGCTCAACGCGGCCACGCGGTGGAACAGGCGCTGCGGGCGCGCCGCCAGCAGCGGAGAGGTCATCAGCGCGTACACGTTCACCGCGCCGGCCGACTGTCCCATCAGCGTCACGCGCTGCGGGTCGCCGCCGAAAGCCGCGATGTCGCGCTGCACGAACTCCAGCGCCTTCACGATGTCGAGCAGCGCGAAGTTGCCCGAGTCGTCCAGCGGGTCGCCGGTCTTCAGCGCGGGCAGGTCCAGGAAGCCGAAGATGCCGAGCCGGTAGTTGACGGTGACCACGACCGCGTCGGCGTTGCGGGCGAGCGCGGCGCCGTCATAGAGCGGGTCCGCCGTGTAGCCCGTGATGTTGCTGCCGCCGTGGACGAACACGATCACCGGGCGCGGACCGCTCGCCGGCTGCGCCGGCTGCCAGATGTTCAGGTACAGGCAATCTTCCGAGCCGAGCGTCTGGCCCGGGTCTCGCCGATGGTCGCGTCGTAGCGGTTGTTGCGGCCCGGTCCGTACAAGCGCCCCGTCTGCACGCAGGCCGCGGCGAAACGGTCGGCGGCGCGCGGCTGCGTCCGGGGCGCGGCGGACGCCGGCGCCTTCCAGCGCAACGCGCCCACCGGCGGCGCCGCGAAAGGCACGCCTTTCCAGCTGTAGGTGCCGTCGGTGCGCGATGCGTCCACGCCGACCACGGGGCCGAGCGACGTGCTGCGTTGCGTGCCGGGCGCATCGAGGGAGACGCCCGCGCAGCCCGCCAGCAGCAGCACGGCGGACAGCGCGATGGAAGCGAAGGTGCGCGTCATGGCGGCTCACTCCGCCTTGATGTTCGCCGCCTTGATCACCTGCGCCCACTTCTTCGCCTCGCTGTCGACGAAGGCGCGGAACTCCGCCGGCGTTCCGCCGCGCACCTGCAGCCCCGCGGCTTCGACCTTGCGCCGCACTTCGGCGTCGGAGAGCGCGGCGTTGGCTTCGGCGTTCAGCCGCTGCACGATGGCGGCGGGCGTTCCCGCGGGCGCCATCAGGCCGTACCAGCCATAGCCGACCACGTTCGGCATGCCCGATTCCGCGAAGGTCGGCGTGTCGGCCTGCAGTGGCGTGCGCTTCTCGGTGGCCACGGCCAGCACGCGCAGCTTGCCGGCCTGCACGTGCGGCAGCGCGGTGGCGACGGCGGTGAGCGTGGCGTCGATGCGGCCCGCCAGCAGTTCGGTGGTCGCGGGCGCATCGCCCTGAACTGCGCGACCACGCCCTTGGCGCCGGTCGTGCGGATGAACAGTTCCGCCGTGAGGTGCGGCGCCGAGCCCGCGCCCGGCGAGCCGAAGGTGAAGCCGTTCGCGTTGGCCTTGCCCCACTGCACGAACTCCTGCAGCGTCTTGTACGGCGCCGACGCGTTGACCACCGGGAACAGCGGCGCGATGGCCGTGCTGACGATGGGTTCGAAGCTCTTGCGCACGTCGTAAGGCAGGTTCGGGTACAGGGCCTCGCCGATGGCGATGGGCGCCGCCGCGTGGAGCACGGTGTAGCCGTCGGGCGCCGCCTTGGCCGCGAGGTCGTTGGCGATGCGCGTGCCCGCGCCCGGCTTGTTCTCCACCACCATCGGCTGGCCCGGGCGCGCCGCCATGAAGTCACCCAGCACGCGCGTGAGCACGTCGCTGGGGCCGCCCGCGCCGTAGGGCGAGATCAGGCGGATCGGCCGCGCGGGCCCTGCCTGCGCGAAGGCGGGGAAGGCTTGCGGCGCGAGCACTGCGGCCGAGGCGGCCAGCCACTGGCGGCGGGTGAAGTTCATGCTTGTCTCCTGTTGTCCTTGTTCATGTCGATCGCTTCAGCCGACCACGCCGCCGCCGCGCAGCGCCGCGATCTCCGGCGCGGCATAGCCGGCCGCGGCCAGCACGTCGTCGCTGTCGGCGCCGCATGCGGGCGCGGCCGGTGGCGCCGAACGCGGCGCGTCGCCGAGACGGTACGGCAGTCCGAGCGCGCGGTAGGCGGCGCCCCCTTCGCCGGGCGCGTCCACGAGGATGCCGCTGGCGAGGAAGTCGGGGCTGGACAGCACGTCGCGGTAGCGCCGCACGGCGCCGACCACGATCTGGTTGCCGCCCAGCAGTTGCACGGCTTCCTCGCTGGTGTAGCCCGAAAGGCAATCCTGCAGCACCTCGCGCAGCGCGGCGCGGTGCTGCACGCGCACGGCATTGGTGGCGAAGCGCGGGTCGTCGGCCAGTTCCTCGCGGCCGACGATGCGGCAGAAGCGCTGCCAGTGCTCTTCGGCGTACGCGGACAGCACGATGTGGCCGTCGCGCGTGGCCACGATCTCCGCGGCCGGCGCGTTGTGCGGCTGGCCGTGGCCCATGCGCGTCGGTTCGGGCGCGCCGCCAAGGTACTCGCACCAGGTCGCGGCCTGCAGGTGCAGCGCGGTCTCCAGCAGGGAGACCTCCAGCGTTTCGCCCCGACCGGTCTTCTCGCGGCCGTACAGCGCGGCCAGCACGGCCTGCGCGCCGAGCTGCGCCGCCGCGGCGTCGACCACCGGCACGCCCACCTTCTGCGGCAGGCCGTCGGGCTCGCCGGTCACGGACATCAGCCCGCTTTCGGCCTGTGCGGCGATGTCGTAGCCGGGACGCGCATGCGACGGCCCGTTGCCGGAGAAGCCGGCGATCGACAGGTAGATCACGCGCGGAAAGCGGGCGCGGACCTCCGCGGGCCCGAGCCCCAGCTTGTCGACCACGCCGGGGCGCAGGTTCTGGATCACGACGTCGCTCTGCGCGATCAGGCGCAGCGCCACTTCGCGCCCGGCGGCGCTCTTGAGGTCGAGCGCGATCGACTGCTTGCCGCGGTTGTAGGCGCGGATCATCGACTCGCCATAACGGCCGATGTGCCGCGCCCGGTCGCCCGAGAGCGGTTCGATCTTGGTGACCGGGCGCCGAGTTCGACCAGCCATGGCTGCGCCCGGGCCGGCGATGTACTGCCCGAGGTCGATGACGCGCACGCCGGCCAGCGGCGCGGCGGGAAGGGATCTGTTCACGCCCCCACGATAGCGGCACGGGCGATTGCCGAAAATTCGATAATCCTGATGCCGTGATAACCCCCAGTGATCGCCGACCATGACCGCCAGCACCGACTACCTCGTGCGGCGCCTGCGCCTGCGCCACCTCGAACTGCTGGTGGCGCTGGCGGACGCCGGCACCATGCGGGCCGCGGCCACGCGCCTGCACCTGAGCCAGCCGGCGCTGAGCAAGATGCTGGGCGAGGTCGAGGCCGGCTTCGGCGCGCGGCTGTTCGAGCGCAGCCCGCAGGGGCTCGCCGCCAATGCGCTCGGGCAGGCGGCCGTGTACCGCGCCCGCGTGATCTTCGGCGAGCTGTCGCGCGGGCAGGAGGAAGTGGAGGCGCTGCGCACCGGCGCCACCGGCGTGCTGCGCCCGGGCACGCTGTCGGTCACGGCGTCTGTGCCGCGCGCCATCGCGCGCCTGCGCCGGCAGCATCCGGGCGCGCGCGTGCAGGTGCAGGAGGGCCGGGTGCGCGACATGGTGCAGCGCCTGCTGGACGGCGAGCTCGACGGCGTGTTCGGCGCGATCACGCCCGAGCTGCTCACCAGCGAGTTGCTGCCGCTGCTGCGCCCCGAGTTGCTGCTCGAGGACGAACTGTGCGTGCTGTGCGCGCAGGACCACCCCATGGCCCGCAAGCGCCGCCTGGCCTGGGCGGACCTGCAACGCTCCGACTGGGTCGCCCCGCCCAAGGACACGCTGGTGCGGCAAGCGCTGATGACCGCCTTCCTCAATGGGCGGCTGGAGCCGCCCGTGCCTTCGATCGAGGTGCTGTCGTCGGTGACGATCGGCGCGGTGCTGCGGCTCGATGCGTCGCTGGTGGGCGCCGTGCGCGCCGAGCACGCGCAGGACGAAGTGGCCCGCGGCGGCCTGCGCCGTCTCGCCGTGGGCCCCGCGATTCCGCTGCCCTCGCTGGGCTTCTACACCCGGCGATCGGCCGGGCCGCCCGCGCCGCTGGTGAGCGCGTTCGCGACGGCGCTGCGCCGGTTCGGCGCGCGCCCCCAGTAGCGCAGGCTCAGGTCGGCTGCAGCTTCGCCTTGCGGATCGCCTGCGTGTAGCGGTCGATCTCCGCGGCATAGAAGGCGGCCAGTTGCGGCGCGGCCATCTGCGGGGCGAGCGGCGTCCCGGCCAGCATCTCCAGCTGCTTCTGGACTTCGGCGTCGGCCATCGCGGCCGTCACCGCGCGCGTGATGGCCTGCGCGACGGGCGCCGGCGCGCTCGCGGGAATGAACAGCCCGGCCCACGAGTCGACGGTGGTGAAGCCCGCCATGCTGCGCGTCTCGGCGAAGGCCTGCACGTTGGGGAACACCGGCGAACGCGTGCTGCCCGTGACGGCCAAGGCCTTCGGCTTGCCGGTCGCCACGCGCCGCGCCATGTCGCCGTTGGCGGGCAGCAGCACCAGTCGATGTGGCCGCCGCTCAGGTCCTGCAGCAACGGTGCACCGCCCTTGTAAGGCACGTGGTTCATCGGCACGCCGACAGCGTCGGCGAAGGCCCGCCGGCCGGTGGTAGATGCTGCCGACGCCGACGGAGCCATAGCTCAACGGCTTCTCCGGGTGGGCCTTGGCCAGGCGACGAGCTCGTCGACGTTGGCCGCCGGCAGGTCGGCGCGCGCATACAGCGCCAGTTGCGAGCGCGACGCCATGGCCAGCGGGCGGAAGTCTTCGGGCTTGTAGCGCGCCGACTGCAGCATCGCCGGCGCCAGGGATCATTTCGGTTGGCGAGCCCAGCACGAGCATGTCGCCGGTGGCGGCGCGGCCCAGCACCTTGGCCACGGCGATGCTGCCGCTCGCGCCCGGCAGGTTTTCGATGATGACGGTGTTGCCCAGCTCCTTGGCGATGCGCGGGGCGATCGCGCGCGCGTAGAGGTCGGAGACCCCGCCGGCCGGGAAGGGGACCATGATCGTCAGCACCGAAGGCAGGGCGGGCGCCCGGGCGCGGACGGCGGCGCTCGCGCCCGGGCGGCGGCGGCGGCAAGGAGGGTGCGGCGTTTCATCGGGAGGGACTCCGGGAAGTGGACGGGGAAGAAATCGGTTCGGCCGGGGACGGCACGAGCGGGAAGCGGCGGCACAGCGCGCGGACGGCATCGGCCGCCCCGGCGGAAGGAAGCAAGCCGGAGGCCAGCGCCTGCGCCGTGTCGGCCACGATGCCGGCGATGGTGGCGCATTCGGCTTCGGCCATGCCGCGCGTGGTCAATGCGGAAACGCCCGTGCGCAGGCCGTGGGCGAACTGGAAATCGGTGTCGCCCGGGACGGGCACGGCGTTGCACCCGACCTGCAGCGCGTCGAGCGCGCGCACCAAGGGAGCCGCGTGCAGCCCCAGCGGCCGCAGGTCGGCGACGGTGAAGGGCACGTCGGTGCCGCCGGTGAGCTGCGGAATGCCGCGTGCCTCCAGCGCCGCGCCGAGCGCGCGCGCATTCCGCAGCACCTGCGCGCCGTAGGCATGGAAGGCGGGCTGCAACGCCTCGCCGAAGGCCACTGCCTTGGCGGCGATCATGTGCATCAGCGGCGTGCCCTGCAGGCCGGGACACAGCGCCGCATCGAGCCGCGTGGCGAGGTCCGCGTCGTTGCACAGGATGAGCCCGCCGCGCGGTCCGCGGAAGTTCTTGTAGGTGGTCGTGGTGACCACGTCGGCATGCGGCAGCGGATTCGGGAAGTGCCCCGTGGCGACCAGCCCGGCGACGTGCGCCATGTCCACCATCAGCTTCGCGCCGACCTCGCGCGCGATGGCGGCGAAGCGCGCGAAGTCGATGCCGCGCGGATACGCCGAGGCGCCCGCGATGATGAGGCGCGGCCGGTGCTCGCGCGCCAGCGCCAGCACTTCGTCGGCATCGATCAGGCCCGTGCGCGGGTCCACGCCGTAGTGGCGCGCCGTGTACCAGTCACCGGAGACGGTGCCCGCCGCGCCGTGGCTGAAGTGGCCGCCGGCCCGCAGGTCCATGGACAGCAGCGTGTCGCCGGGCTTCAGCAGGGCCAGCAGCACCGCCTGGTTCGCCTGCGTGCCCGAGTGCGGCTGCACGTTGGCGAAGCGCGCGCCGAACAGCCGGCGCGCGCGATCGATGGCCAGTTGTTCCAGCGCGTCCACGCCCTCCGACGCCGCCAGGAAGCGCGCGCCCGGATAGCCTTCGACCGTGGTGTCGGCCAGCACGCTGCCGCTGGCTTCGCGCTGCGCCAGGCTGATGTGGTTCTCCGACGCGACCAGCTCCAGCCGGTCGGACTGGCGTTGCGCCTCCTGCGCGATCAGCGCGGCGACGTCGGGATCGAGCGCCTGCAAGGGCTGGCGCAGGAACTGCTTCATGCAGCGGCGGACAGCACGGGCTGCAGCAGGCAGTCGTCGGCGAGAGACTCCAGCGGACGGCGGTCGCGCTCGTGCGCCATCTCGGGCACGTCCTTCGTGGCCGGGTTGCTGCACGGGTTGTAGATCACCGAGAAGATCCAGCGCGAGTACGGCGAGACGTTGGCGGCCGAGACGTGCAGCATGTTGTCGCCGAAGATCAGCAGCGTGCCGCGCGGGCCCTTGGCCGAGACCATGCCCAGCTCGTTGACCAGGTCGGTCACCGCTTCGTGCGGCACGGTCCACAGCTCCCACTTCTCGCCGTCGACGCTGCGCTGGAGCGGGATCTCGCGCTTGTGCGAGCCGGGCACGAACATCAGCGGGCCGTTGAACTCGGTGACGTCGTCCGGTGGATGTGGAAGTTGAGCGCCAGCGGCTTCGGCACGCCGTCGCGGTTGTGGTGCGTCGCGAAGTCGGTGTGCCACTCGAAGCCGCCGCCGTCGAAGCCCGACTTGAGGTTGATCTTCACCTGCTGCGCGTAGACCTCCTCGCCCAGATCTGGCGCGCGGCCTCGAGCATGCGCGGGTGGCGCACGAGGCGGCGGTACATCTCGTTGCGGCGATGCAGCGAGAGGATGTTGCGCACGGTGCTCTTGCCCGCTTCACGCGGGTTCTCGGCGCGCCGTTCGGCCACCATGCCGGGCACTTCGCCCCGCAGCAGGTCGATTTCTTCGGGCGTGAACACGCCGGGCAGCACGAGGAAGCCGTCCTGGTCGAGGCTGCGCAGTTGGTCGTCGGTGAGTTGCATGGGATGTTTCCTTGAGGGTATGTGTGTGGTGGCCGCGGGGCTTCAGTCCCGGACCGGCTGGCCGCGCTGCGCGCGCGCGCCCTGCATGCCCGCGAGGGCCATGCGCACCAGCTGGTGGCCGCGGAACAGCACCGCTTCCTTCCGGGGGGCGGTGTCGGGGTAGAACTGGCGGCGCAGCGCCTGCTTGATCGGCGCGGCTTCCGGGCCGGCGGGGTCGCCGTGCACGTGCAGCCAGTGGTCGGCGCGCAGCGCGGCGCGGCCCAGTCGCGGTCGTAGGTGCCGAACTCGAGGGTGCCGAAAGTCACGCGCGCGTGCGGCAGCGCCCGCGTCACGCCGAAGTGCGTGGGGCCGTCCTGCACCAGCACGAGGCTGTTGCCCCTGCGAAGCTCGGAGACGCCGTCGCCCCAGAACTGGCGCACGCGCTGCGCCGCCTCGGTGCCCGGTTCGTGGTCCGACATCAGGTCGCCGTGGCCATGCGGGCCGAGTCCCGTGTGGAAGTCGATGCAGGTCACGTCGGTGGCGTGCGCCAGTGCCCGGACATCACGGCGTGCAGCGTGCGGTTGGACCACGTCGGGCCGCTGCCGCCATAGAACATGCCTTGCGGATCGATGAACTGGCCGCTGGCCAGCGCCCGGTAGAACGCGACCTCGCCGACCTTCGCGCGGAAGCGGGCCAGCACCGCCTCGGCCTCGTCCGCCTCCGGCCCTTCGAGGCGCGCCGGCAGCAAGGCCTTGGCGATCTCGGCATAGCCCGGGTTCTCCGGCGGCGGACGGCTCCAGTCCGTAGTTGCGATTGAGGTCGACGTTGTCTTCATTGACCCGGCGCAGCCACGCGAAGCCGTACGGATTCACCGCATGCACGAACAGCACCGCGGTGTCGGCCGGCAGTTGCCGGTGCAGGCCAGAGCGCAGCCAGTGCACCGGAAGCCCGAGCCGCAGAAGCCCTCGACCCCATGGGTGCCGGAGAGGACCATGAGGACCTTCGGCGCGGCCGGATCGCCGATCCGTGCGGTGTCGGTGTGCAGGGCTTCGCCGCGCGGGCCGCGGGCCGGGCAAAGGTGGTGCTGGAGCCGCGCTCCCGCTGCGGTGGCGGCCTCGAGGAAGGCGGCGCGCGCCTGGTGGTAGTCGGCCGAGAAGGCGGATTCGGCGTCTTCGAATGCTGCATGCTGGCGTCAGTTTAGGGATGCGGCCGCAGCGGTTCCTGTCAAAAGAAGCCACTGATTCGCCGGCTTCGGAGTGGAACCTGCCACAATCGACTGAATTCCCGGAGTTTCCCACCCATGAAACCAGCGAGCGCCTGGCTGGACCGCACCGACCTCAAGATCCTGTCGCTGCTGCAGCAGGACGGGCGGCTGTCGAACGTGGAACTGGCGGAACGCGTCGCCCTGTCGCCCACGCCCTGCCTGCGGCGCGTGAAGCGGCTGGAGGAAGAAGGCGTGATCTCGTTCTACCGGGCCGAGCTCGATCGCAAGAAGCTGGGCCTGGGCGTCACCGCCTTCGTCTGCATCAACATCGGCGACCACGGGCCGAAGGCCACCGACCTGTTCCTCTCCAGCGTGGACGCCATCGACGAGATCGTGACCTGCCACGTGCTCTCGGGCCAGTTCGACTTCCTGCTGGAAGTGGTGACGCCGACGCTCGACCACTATGCGTCGGTCATGCTGGACCGGCTGGGCGGACTGCCGGGGGTGAGCGCGCTGCAGACGAGTTTTGCGCTGCGCACGACGAAGGGGGCGCGGCGCTTGCCGCTGGCGCATCTGGGGAGCTGAGGTAGTCTTGCGTGAGCGGCGCGAGCGACGCCGCAGGACTGCTCCTACGTCCAGCGTGAACGGCGCGAGCGACGTCGATTTTCCCGTTGCATGCCCCAGATCGCGATGCTATAAGGCCATCATGGATGCACGCCTGCCCTCAGCCGCTCTCTGCAAAGAGCCGGAGGAAACGCGCCAGATTGACGCGGAGGTGGTGGCTGTGCTTCCCAATATGCATCACGCCAAGATCCGTGACCGCGAGGGGCATCAATACTCCATCACCACGATGACAGAGGGTGTGCGGCCGGAGGAATTGCAAAGAGGGTATGTCCTTCGGTGCATCGTCACCCTGCTTTACCCGCGCGTTCTCCGCGCCACGGTAGTTGGCAAGAGTACTCCCGTCCTTTAGGTACGCGGCTAGCTGCCTAGGTATTGCACGAGAGGCCAACGTTCCAAGCGGCTGGCCTGTCCATTACGTTCCCAATCTCAGCGACTGGCAGGAAGGCGACTTAGTCCTCTTTGAAGCAACCAGCTGGCTGATTCCAGCGGCCCAGTGGTTGAAAGGTCGCACTCGCGTTCACCGGAAGTGGAGCCACGCTGCGATCTACGTTGGGAACGGCGAGATCGTAGAGGCAGTTGTGGGGCAGGGGGTGGTCGTGCGCTCTCTCTGGCAGTACTGTCAAACGCGAGAGCTCATGCTACGCAGACTGGACGTCCCGACCCTACCCGCGGCCAACATCCAGAAGATTGCACTACAGGCAAGGGCTCTCGTCGGCAAACCGTATTCCAGACAGCATGCCCTGCTGGGTCTACTGGGTTTGGCGAAGCATCCTCGTGCCGACGAACTCTATTGCAGCACCACGGCAGGGCTTGCCATCGACAGCGCGACCGGCATCGACCTGAGCCACCACCAACCGGCGTGGCAGCCACTCTATCCAGCGACCCTTGCAGGCCACCCTTGGCTCAAGACGATAGATGTGGAGTGGCGGCCCTATTAGGCCGCACGAGACTGAAGGGGCACGATCTCCAGCCAAGTGTCCCGAACGTGAACGGAGCGAGGCTGGCCACCTTGGCATTGTTCCGGCAGTCGTCCATCTCCGCGAAATGCAGAACGAAAGCCATGACGGGGACGATGATCTGTGTACCGAACGGCACCGTGCAACGCCGCTCGATGCGGTCTTCCGCCGCGCCTCCCGCGAGGAACCAGAAACGGTCGCCACGGCCTTGGGCACACAGCGTGCCGGTCCGGTCTTGCGTGGGATGGTCCGCCGGGTTGCGCGTCAACACCCAGTTCCAGTAAGCCACTGCAAGTTGCTGCCGGTCGCGATCCGCCACGCGTTCGTAGGGGCGGCGCGATCCAGCCCACCGGATCATTGTCATCCCCGGCCGGGACGTACCAGGCGCGGCAGCCCGCGGGCATCGGGTACTGGAAGGGCTTCTGGCCATGGTTGATGCGCACCCAGCCGCGCGACACCAGCAGGTGCAGGTCCTTGCCTCCACGCAGCATGAGCGTGCAGGGCTTGGTTCCCTTGGCCAGCGGCTGGCCGGCGCCTGTCGATGCATGCTGCGCGGTCCGATACCAGAGGCGGCCCTCGTCCAGGTCCACCGCCAGGCCGATCACCTCCTTCGGTCCGTCGGGCTGCAGCCGGGCATGGCCACTGAGCGCATAGAAGCCATCGACGTTGTCGATGCCGACGTGCAGCGCTTCTGCGAGGGCAGGCTGGCCGGCCAGTCTGCGGATGCGGCCTCTTGGCTTGTCAGCGTGTGACCGGCGGGGAAGGTGACCTCAGACACGGGGACGAGCCGTCCCGTGTCTGCGAAGCCATCGATACCGGCCGGCGGCGCGAACTGGCGAAGCGCCTCGAGGCGCGTCTGAGTGACCGTGAGGACGCAGTCCCACTGCAGTTCGCCTCGACCGAGCGTTCCCGCGCGTTCCGGGGCAGAGCGGAAGGCGCCGTTGAGTTCAGCGTCCTGCGCTCCGAGCACGGCCAGGCCGCCCCCGGCGCCGCGGACCCCTGCGCCCAAAGCGCGGCGGGGAAGACGGCTGCGAAGCCCACGAGGAACCAGCCGGCGGCCCGGATTGTTACGGTCATACGATCTCCTGCCGCGCCTTTACCGCAGCTTCCGCCGCCGCGTGTTGCGCGCATGCACTGCCTCACTGAGGAGCGCCGGAAATCGCGCCAGTCTTGTTACTCACACCCGATGCGGCACCGCACCTAGATTCGCTGGACCCAACTCCGGGAGCAATCCATGTCCAGCATCGTCCACCGCATCGGCATCCACGCGCCGGCCTCCAGCGCCTACCGCGCGCTCTCCACCATCGAAGGCCTGGCCGGCTGGTGGACCCGCGACACCACCGGCACGGCCAGTGTCGGCGAGTGCATCAACTTCAAGTTCCGGGACCCGGCCGGCAAGGAGATCGGGGGCTTCGAGATGGAGGTGCTCGAACAGAGCCCGGATGACAAGGTGCGCTGGAAGGTGCGGTCCGGGCCCGCGGAATGGATCGGCACGCAAATCTCCTTCTCGCTCGCGGAACAGGACGGCATGACCCTCGTCCTGTTCGCCCACCGGGAGTGGCGCGAGGAGGTGGAGTTCATGGCCCACTGCAGCATGAAGTGGGCGGTGTTCCTCCTGAGCCTGCGCGACCTGGTCGAGCGCGGCGCGGGCCAGCCCGCGCCGGACGACGTCAAGATCGACAACTGGAACTGAGCCCGCGCGGAAGCGGGGCGATGCGCATACCATCCGGTCTTTCGCAGGGCTCCCATGATCGTCGTCCACCACCTGAACAACTCGCGCTCGCAACGGGTGCTCTGGCTGCTCGAGGAGCTGCAGTTGCCGTACGAGGTGCGCCGCTACGAGCGCGACCCGCGGACGATGCTGGCGCCGCCCGAACTGCGCGCGGTGCACCCGCTCGGCAAGTCCCCCGTGATCAGCGACGGCGAACTGACGCTCGCGGAGTCCGGGGCGATCCTGGAGTACCGGCGGACCGCTACGCGGCCGGGCGACTGGCGCCGCTGCCCGGGACGGCCGAGCGCACCCGCTACAGCTACTGGATGCACTATGCGGAAGGCTCGCTCATGCCCCCGCTGCTGCTCAAGCTGGTCTTCGACCGGCTGGGCTCGGCGCCGATGCCGTTCTTCGTGAAGCCGGTGGCGCGCGGCATCGCCGACAAGGTGCGCAAGACCTTCGTGCTCCCCAACATCGCGACGCACCCGGACTACCTCGAGCAGGAGCTGCAAGGCCGCGACTGGTTCGCGGGCCCCTCGTTCTCCGCGGCCGACGTGCAGATGAGTTTTCCGCTGGAGGCGGCGCGGGCGCGCGGCGGGCTCGATGCGCGGCGGCCGCGGCTGACGGCCTGGCTGGAGCGCGTGCACGCACGGCCCGCGTACCGGCAGGCGCTGGAGCGCGGGGGCCCGTACGAGATCCTGGCGGCTGATACCGCGCTCCCTGCGCGGGGCCGGCACGAAGAGGTCCCGCGCCCGAATCGGCGTGCATGCCGAATTTTCGCTATTCCCGCGCAGCCACGATCCGTATTCTGGAACGATGGACCGCGGAGAGACCTTGAACCCAGTGACCACGCCACGCGAAGCGCAGGAGGACGAGGCCTTCCGCTCGGTTTCGCATTTCAGCATCCTGCCGCCGGCCAACAAGCTGGCGAAGATCGCCCATGCCGAACGGGTGCGTTCTCTCGAAGACCGCTTCGTGCGCGAGCTGGCGGCCATGAGCATCCGGTGCAGCTTCAGCGCCGAAGAGCGGCGTGCCCGGGCGATGCAGAACGTGCTGGTCGCCGAGCAGGTCGAAGCGTACGTCTCGGCCTGGCGCCTCGCCGGCAGCGCGGGATGGAAGCAGATCAACGCGCTGTGCGACGACCTGCGGCGCACTTGCGGCGACGACCGCGCGCAGTGGGAGGCAAGGCTGGCGTGCCTGGCCGTCCGCGCCGGCGGCGAGATCGCACAGCCCTGACCTGCCTCACGCAGGCCGGTCGAAGAAGCACGCCGCCGGACACGCCGCCGCCAGCGGCTGCAGCGGAAAAGCCAGCCAGGGGCGCCTGCACGGTCGCAGCGCCGTGCGCCGCCAGCACGCGGTCCGCGATGCCGGGCTTCACCCGACGCCGATGGTCCAGCACCTGTCCCCGTGTGGAACTCCCGTTCATGTGGAGACGCTCCACGGGCGGCGCCAGCGATTCAACATAGGGAGTGGGAAAGAGGCTCCTGTACGCAGGCAAGTGGTACAGCCAGGACAGGCCGCGCACTTCCCGCACCCGCGGATGCAGCCGGGCGACTTCGGTGAACAGCGCGCCGAGTTCGGCACGGCGCTCCGGGAGTCTGGCGTGCGACAGCGGGCTGTCCTGCCGGTGCCGCGCATCCGGCATGAAGTGGAGGCGCAGCGTGCCGTGCGCATCGGGTGGCTCGTAGCTGAAGCAACCGAAGGGCGATGCGTCAGGGCGCGGCGCGCGCTCGTGGTATGCCGACGCAACGCGCAGACTCTCCTGGTGGCCGATGCCATCGCGCAGCTCGGCGAGGAAAGCCGCCCAGATCGCCTCGCCCGCGGCACCCCAGAGGCCGAAGCGCCGCCGCAGGTTGGTGCAACGGTCCACGGCGTCGCGGACGGTCATGCCGGCAAGTTCGGCATGGCGCGCGGCGAAGCGCAACTGCAGGTCGAAATAATCCTCGTACACGGTCAGCGCCGCCGCTGGAAGTTCCGCTTCAGCAAGCCTCAGTGGTGCGACATGGAAGGTGCGGGCGGCACGACATCATAGGACCGCCGGCGCCCTTCACTGCAGCGGCGTCTTCACCCCGCCCCTGTACGTGTAGAGCGAAGTCGCCGCGTTCTTCAGCTCGCCATTCGGCTCGAAGGCGATCATCGCGGTGACGCCCCGGTAGCTGGTCTTGCCGATCTCCGGCGTGTACACCTTCGGGTCGGTCGAGCCCGCGCGCTTCATCGCGTCGACCAGCACGTAGGTCGCGTCGTAGGTGTACGGGCTGTAGATCTGGAACTGCCCCGGGAACCGGGCGTCGTACTTCGCCTTCCGTGCCGCGCCGCCCGGCATCTTGTCGATCGGGGAGCCGCCCACCGCGCAGATCACGTTCTCCAGCGTCCTGGCGCCGGCGGCCAGCTTGGCGATCTCCGCGCTGCACACGCCGTCGCCGCCGAAGAACTTGACGTTCGCCATGCCCAGCTGCTCCATCTGCCGCAGCATCGGGCCGGCCTGCGCGTCCATGCCGCCGTAGAAGATGGCGTCGGGCGCCTTGGCCTTGATCGCCGTGAGGATCGCCATGAAGTCGGTGGCCTTGTCGTTGGTGAACTGCGCGTCCACGACTTGCACGCCTTTCGATTCGACGACCTGCCGGAACACCTCGGCCACCGTCTGGCCGTAGGCCGTGCGGTCGTCGACGATCGCCACTTTCTTCGCCTTGAGCGTGTCGGCCGCGTACCGCGCCACCGCGGCGCCGAGCGCGTTGTCGTTGGCGATGAGGCGGTAGGTCGTCTTGTAGCCCGGCTTGGTCAACGCGGGATTGGTGACCGACGCCGTGATGTGCGGGATGCCGCAGTCGTTGTAGACCTTGGACGCGGGCAGCGTCGTGCCGGAATTGAGGTGGCCGACCACGCCCGCCACGCGCGCGTCGCACAGCTTCTGCGCGGCGGCGGTGCCTTGCCGCGGATCGCCGCCGTCGTCTTCGGCCTGGATCTCGAAGCGCACCGGCTTGCCGCCGATCTGCACGTTCTGCGCGTTCAGTTCGGCGAGCGCCATGCGCACGCCGTTCTCGTTGTCCTTGCCGTAGTGCGCCTGCGCGCCGGCGAGCGGGCCCACGTGGCCGATGCGGACCACTTGCGCGCCGGAAGGCGCCGCCCCGCCCGCTTGATTCGTTTCACTCTTGCCGCAGCCCGCCACAACGGCGATGGCCGCCAGGCTGCCGAGAAGGATCGGTTGTCGCATGTCCGGTACTTCGATGAACGTTGCATGCCATTTTGCGACACGCATTCCTGTCGGGCAGCGCTGCGACAATTCCGCGTGGCCTCCAACACGACCGTTCCGCCGCCGCCCGACTGGTGGCTCTACCTGCTGGAGTGCGAGGGCGGCGTCTACTACGCCGGCATCGCGCTCGACGTCGAGCAGCGCTTCTTCCAGCACGTGTTCGGCCGCGGCGCCAGGGTTCACGCGGGCACGAATGCCGCTGCGGGTGCTGGCGGCGCGCGCGTACCCGAGCAAGGGCGATGCCTTGCGTGCGGAACTGGCGCTCAAGAGCTTGCCGCGTGCACGCAAGCTTGCGTTCTTCGCAGCACCGGCGCCGCGCTGAAGCCGCCCACCGACTCGACGCCCGCCAGCGCCAGCGTGCGATCGACTTCCGCGCGCAGCAGCGCCAGCGCGTGCTGCACGCCCGCCTCGCCCGCGGCCGCCACGGCGAACAGCATGGGGCGGCCGGTGAACGTGCAGGCCGCGCCCGGGCCAGCGCTTTCGCCACGTCCGTTCCGCGCCGGATGCCGCCGTCGAGCATCACGGGCCGGTCGGGCACCGCAGCGCGCACGGACGGCAGCGCGTCCAGCGGCGCGATCGTCCCATCGAGCTGCCGGCCACCGTGGTTCGACACGATCAGGCCATCGGCGCCCAGCGCGCGGTAGCGGGCAGCGTCCTCCGCATGCACCACGCCCTTGATGACCAGCGCGCGGTCCCACTGCGCCCGGATGTGGCGCACGTCGTCCCAGCCGAGCGGCGGATGCGCCGGCCCGGCCATCCCCTCGGTGATCCGGTTCAGCGGACCCGCGTCCTGGTTCTCCATGCGCGGAATGCCGTTGGCCAGCAGCGTGCGCGCGGCCGTGCCCAGCAGCCAGCGCGGATGCAGCAGCGCGTTGGCGACGAGCCGCGGACCGGGGCGCACCGGAATCGAGAAGCCGTGGCGCAGGCTCAGCTCGCGGCTCGGCGCCACGGGCGTGTCCACGGTCAGCACCAGCACCGGCAGCGCGATCGCCGCAGCCGCGCCAGCAGGCGGTCCAGGCGCGCGCGGTCACTGTCCACATAGGCCTGGAACCACGCCTGCGGGTTCGCCTCCAGCACGCGCTCCAGCGGCGTGAGCGAAGCGCCGCTCAGGATGAAGGGCACGCCGGCCAGCGCGGCGGCGCGGGCCATGGCCACGTCGGCGTCGAAGCGGAACATGGCGCTCACGCCCAGCGGCGCGATGCCGCAGGGCGAGGTGAACTGCTGGCCGAAGAGCGCGACGTCCTGCCGCCGCGTGGGCGCGGTGGCGAGCGTGCGCGGCACGAACACCCAGCGGTCGAACGCAGCGCGGTTGTTGGCCGCCGACCAGCCGTCGGCCGACCCGCCCGCCGCGAAGCCATACAGCCCGCGCGGCAACCGGTCGCGCGCGGCGGCCTCGAAGTCGTGCAGGCAGAGGAAGCGGTCCCGGAGGCTCACGACGGCGCGAACAGCCGTCCGAAGCCGCCGCTGCCGGCGTCCCAGCCGCCGAGCCGCACGACGTCCCAGAACCCCGCCGGCGAACTCGCCGTCACGGGCAGGCCCAGTTCGTCTTCCAGCCGCCGGATCGCGTCCAGCGTGAGCAGGCCGCCGCAGGAGATGAAGATGCCCTCGGCGGACGGGTCCTGGGCATGGACCTTCTTCGCCAGCGCCACCAGCGCCTCGGTGCCGACCTCGCCGACTTCCTTCACGCCCGTGATGGACATGCCTTCGATCGCCGTCACCGCGAAGCCCGCATGCGCGAGGTAGGCCACGAGCTTGTCGTTCAGTTCATCGATGTACGACGTGGCCACCGCGACGCGGCGCACGCCCAGCGCCTGCAGCGCGCGCACGATGGCGTGGCTCATGGTCGTGCAGGGGACGCCGGTGGCCTCCTCCATCGCGCGGCGCAGCGACTCGGTGAATTCGGGGCCGCGGTAGAAGCTGATCGAGGTGCCCATCATCGACACCACCTCGGCGCCGGCGCGGCGCAGCTCCACGGCGCGGCCGACGATGTCGTCGACGACTGGTGCGAAACCTTCCGGCGACACACCGCCGATGCCGAGGCCGCGCGCGATGAAGCGGAAGCGGTCGCCGTACAGCGCCGCCGCGTCCTGCGGCACCTCGCCGTGGGCGGGCGGCACCACGAGGCCGATGCAGGGAGTGGATGCCATCTCAGTCCGCCGTGATCTTCTGCGCCTGGATCAGCTTGCCCCAGTCGGCGTACTCGCGCTGCATCTCGCGCGCCAGTTGCGCGGGCGGCAGGTACGACGGGATGGCGCCCTGCGCCGCGGCGGCCTGCGCGAGGTCGGCGCTGGCCAGCACGGTGCGCACGGCGGCGTTCAGCTTTTCGATCACCGGCGCGGGCGTGCCGGCGGGCGCCAGCAGCATGATGCGCGGCGCGACGTCGAACCCGGGCAATGCGCTCGCGATCGACGGCACGTCTTCGGCGCCGGCCAGCTTTGCCGCGCTCATCAGGCCGACGGCGCGCAGCTTGCCCGCCTTCGCCTGCGCCATGCCGGCGGCGGCGCTCACCACGCCCAGCGGCACCGGCCGCTCATCACGTCCGGCATGATCTGCGCCGCGCCGCGGTAGGGCACGTGCACGACGAAGCTGCCGGTGCGCGCCTTCAGCATCTCCATGCCCGGGTGGTGCACCGTGCCCACGCCCGAGGTCGCGTACGAGTACTTGCCCGGATTCTTCTTCAGCAACTCGACGAGCTGCTGCGGGTTGGCTGCCGGCACGCTGCTGTTGGCGACGACCATCAGCGGCGCCACGAACGCGCTGGCCACCGGCGCCGGGGCCTTCAGCGGATCGAGCAGCGCCTTGGCCTGCAGGTGCGGGGCGATCAGCATGCCGCTTTCGCCGAGCAGCAGCGTGTAGCCGTCGGCCGGCGCCTTGGCCACCGGTCGGCGGCGATCATGCCGGTGGCGCCGGGGCGGTTCTCCACCACCACCTGCTGCTGCCCCAGCACCGCGGGCAGCCGCGCCGACAGCATGCGCGCCAGCGCATCGACGCCGCCGCCGGCGCTGTAGCCCACCATCAGCTTGATCGGGCGGTCCGGGTACTCGGCCCGGGCATGCGCCGGGGCAGCGCGGCGGCGAGGCCGGCGGCCAGCAGCGCGCGGCGGAGGATGGAAGGGGTCACTGGATGTCTCCTTGGATTCTTGTTCGAAACTCAGGCCTTGCCGACGCCGCGCGATCCGGGCCGCTTGGCGAGTTCGGCCACGCGCTCGCGGTTGGGACGGAAGCCCAGCCCCGGCTGCTCGGGCAGCGCCAGCACGCCTTGCGTCGGCTCGGGCAGCCCGTCGAAAACCTGCTTGCAGACCTCGACCGCCACCGAGTGGTATTCCACCAGCGAGCCGTTGGCCGGCCGGCGTGCAGGTGCATGTTGTGGTGCGGCCAGGCGCCGCCGTTGGCGAACTGCGTGTTGAAGGCGGCCGCCATGCCGGCGATGCGCAGGCACTGGGTGTAGCCGCCGCTGATGCACGCGTTGGGCTGCACCACGTCCACGGCTTGCGCGACCAGCATGTCGCGGAAGCGGCTGGCGAGGCCTTCGTTCTGCCCCGCCGCCAGCGGGATGCGCGTCTTGCCGCGCAGCTTGACCATGTTGGGGATGTCGTTCTGCGACACCGGCTCCTCGAAGAAGGCGATGTCGAACTCCTCGATGCGCTGCGCGAGGGCCTGCGCATGGAAGTAGTCGAGGCTGCAGTTGGCGTCGATGAAGATCTGCACGCCGGGGCCGACGGCGGTGCGCACGGCCTCGATGCGCTTCACGTCTTCGGCGATCACGTCGGCCAGCGGGCGCGGCTCGTCGCGCCGCTGCAGCCCGTGGTGGCCCACCGTCATCTTCAGCCGCTTGAAGCCGCGCTCGACCCACGACTGCGCCGCCGCCGCCAGCTCGTCGCGGTCGAAGAAGGCGAAGCCGAAGGTGGCGTACACCGGCACCTGCGCGCGCGCGCCGCCCATCAGGCGCCACACCGGCTGGCCGAGGATCTGGCCCTTGAGGTCCCACAGCGCCAGGTCGATCGCGGCGATCGCATGGCTGGCGTAGCCCGACTGGCCGCGCGGCGTCAGCAGCCAGTACAGCTTGTCCCAGGCCTGCTCGTGGCGCAGCGGGTCCATGCCCACCAGCGCGTGGGCGGCGATGTCGTTGACGATGGAAGCCACCACCTCTTCCTCGGTGATGGCGGTCATGCCGGTGCCGATGCGGCCGTCGTCGAGCTCGACGTCGACCATGCACAGCGACAGGGAGGTGGACTTGGCACGCGCGCCCGGCCCATCGTGACGGGCAGGTTGAGCGGCGTGGCGCGGACGGATGCGATCTTCATGCCGGCCAGTCTGCCCACCGCCGCGCGGTCCCGCAACCGGGCGCCAGCGAAGGCGGCTTTCGCGCGCGGCGAAATCCCGGGTTTACCCTGATCCACCCGCCGCTGCGCGCAGCGCTTCGACCAGCGTCCGCGCGGCGGCCGGCGCGTCTTCACCGGTGCGCAGCACCGGGAAGTGGGTGCGCTGCGCCCAGTCTTCGGCGAGCGGCACCGCCCGCAGCGGCAGGTGGGCCAGCTGGGGCTCGATGGCCCTCCCGGGCAGCACGGCCACGCCGATGCCCGCCGCCACCATGCGGCAGGCCGCGTCGAAGCTGCGCATCTGCGTGCGGATCTTCAGCGGCCGGCCGAGCGCGGCCGCGGCATTGAACAGCCGCGTGGAGACGGCGGTCGGCCCCGCCAGCACCACGAAGTTCTCGCCGGCGAACTGCGGCAGGCGCACTTCGCCCGCGCCGGCCAAGGGGTGCGCGGCCGGTACCACCAGCACCAGTTCGTCCCGGAAGAACGGCAGGAAGTCGAGGCCGCGCGTCGGCATGGCCGCATCGACCACGCCGATGTCGGCGCGGCCTTCCAGCAGGGCGACCGGGATCTCGGGGCTCATGCGCTCCTCGACTTCGACGTGGATGCGCGGATGCGCCCGCATGAACGCCTCGAGCCGCTCGGGCAGCCTCTGCAGCAGGGCCGATGCATTCGCCAGCATGCGCACGTGGCCCGCCAGGCCGGCGCCCCAGTCCCGCAGGTCGGCGGCCAGCTGGTCGGCGCCGCCCAGCAGTTCGCCGCCGCGCTGCACCAGCATGCGGCCCGCGGGTGTCAGTTCCACGCCGCGCGGCGAACGCTCGAAGATCCGCACGCCCAGCGCCGTTTCGAGCGCCGAGATGCGCGCGCTGGCCGCGGCCACGGCGAGCTGCAGCCTTTCGCTGCCGGCGCTGATCGAGCCCGATTCGGCGACCGCGACGACGACGCGCAGGGTGACGAGGTCGAGGCGCTCGGTCATGCGCCGATTGTGCCGGTGCCGCAACGGACGCGGGCGCGGGCGCGGGGCGCTGATAGCATCCCGGCACCGGGGAGAGAGATTGTGAGAACCCTCATCGGCCTGTCGGCGGCGCTGCTGCTGGCGGCAACGGCCGCGGCCCAGACCCCGCGCGCTTCCAGTGCCGCACGGCGGGCGGCAGCATGTACTTTTCGGACCGGCCCTGCAGCGGGCAGCTGGTGTATGGCGCCACGCCGAACGCGGGCACGCCGCCGAGCCGGCCGATCCCCGGCGTGGGCGAAGCCCCGCGCCACCTGCAGTACATGAGCCCGCGCTGCGCGTCGCTCAACGACGCCCTGCGCACGGCGGCCGCGCGCGGCCTCAAGTACGAGACCGTCGCCACGATGCGGCGGGACTACCGTGCCGAGTGCGGCGAGAACGAGAACGATGCCCGCACGCAGCTCTCGCGCGACGCCGGCGCGCAGCGCCAGCAACAGGTGGCCGAGCGCCAGATGCAGGCCGCCGAGCAGGAGCGCGCCGCGCTGCACCAGCAGCAGTGCGACGAATCCAAGCGCATCCTGGTCACCAAGCGCAACCGGCCGGGCCTGACCGACGGCGAGCGCGCCGAGCTCGCGCGCTTCGAAGACAACTACAAGGCGCGCTGCGCGCGCTGAGCCGCTTTTGCAGGAGCGAGCGATGAGCGACACCCGGTTCCGGACCTTCGGCGAGTTCTATCCGTTCTACCTGAGCGAACACAGCAACCGCACGTCGCGGCGGCTGCACTTCACCGGCACCAGCATCGCCATCGCGCTGATCGTGGCGGCGGTGGTCACGCAGGCCTGGTGGCTGCTTGCCGTGGCGGTGGTGCAGGGCTACGCATTCGCCCGGGTCGGCCACTTCTTCTTCGAACGCAACAAGCCCGCCACCTTCAAGTACCCGGGCTTCAGCTTCCCGGGCGACTGGCGGCTCTGGTGGGACATCGTGCGCGGCAAGATCCGCTTCTAGCGCGCAGGCGCGGGGCGCGGCAGCAGCACGCGCACCTCCAGCCCCGGCTCCGCGTTGCGGATCTCCAGCCGCCCGCCGTGCGCCTGCGCCACCAGCCGGCACAGGTGCAGGCCCAGCCCCACGCCGCCGGTGGAACGCTGCCGCGCGGCGTCCGTGCGATAGAACGGCTCGCCCCAGGTTCGACAAGGTGGACAGCTCGACGCCGGGACCGAAATCACGCACCGACAGGATCAGCGCGCCGGTGCCGGCTTCGTTGTCCACCGCCAGCACCGGCACCGGCCCGCCGGCGCCATGCCGGCGCGCGTTGTCCAGGAGGTTGCGCACCAGCAGGCGGATGCGCGTGCGGTCCACCGCGATCGGCTCCAAACCGGGCGCCACGCGCACGTCGACATCGCCATCCTGCGCGAGCTCGCGCACGAGCGCGCCGAGGTCGGTGGGCTCCCGGTGCAGGGCCGCGTGGCCCTCGCCCGGCGCTCGCTTTCCAGCAGGTCGGTCACGAGCTCCGCCATTTCCTGCACGTCGCGCAGCAGCGCCGCGCGGCGCACGCCGGCCTCGCCGTCTTCCGGCAGCAGTTCCGCGTTCAGGCGCGCGCGCGATGGGGCTGCGCAGCTCGTGGCTCATGGCCAGCAGCAGCGTGCGCTTGCCTTCCAGCATCTGGTGCAGGCTGGCGGCCATCACGTTGATCTCCTCGGCCAGTCGCCGAGCTCGTCGCGCCGTCGCACGGGAATGGCGGGCGCGAACGTGCCGCTGCCGAAGCGCTTGGCGCCAGCCCGGATGTCGTCGAGGGGCCGCAGCAGGCGGCGCACGGCGGCATAGGCGGCGGCGGTGAACACCAGCACGATGCCGAGCGTGATCCAGCCGACGCGGCGCGGCCGGTCGTGCCAGGGACGCACGCTCAGGCCCAAGGTGATGCGGTGGCCGTCGGCCGTGGCGCGCGACAGCAGCGCGGCGTCGCGATCGGCCCAGCGCCGCTCGCCATCCTCCAGTTCCGGGTGGCTGCGCCAGTTGACCGCCGGGCCCGCGATCGCCACGGTCACCGGCAGCCGGCGCGCCAGCGCTTCGGCGCGCGCGACGCTGGGCGGCGACCCGATCTCCGCCACCAGCCGGTCGACATAGTCCGCCAGCAGCGGCCGCACCGCGTCGCGCCAGCCGGCGCCCAGCGCGCTTTGCATGCCGGTGAGGAACACCGCGGTGATCACGACCGCGAGCAGCACGAACAACGTGACCAGCCGCGCCCGCAGCGAGTGGCGCCAGCGGCGGTGCGCGCGCCGCGGCCAGCGCGCTTCACGCATGGGAGCCGCTGCCCTCGGCCCGCAAGGCGAGCGCGTAGCCGGCGTTGCGCAGCGTCTTGATGGCCACCAGCGGTTCGAGCTTGCGGCGCAGCCGGCTCACCAGATGTCGATGGCGCGCGAATACAGCTCCGCGTCGTGGCCGCGCAGCTGGTTGAGCAGGTCGTCGCGGCTGAAGACCTTGCCCGGCTCGCGCGCCAGCAGCAGGAGCAGGTCGAACTCGGTGCTGGTGAGCTCCACCTCCTGCCCTTGCCGCTGCACCGAGCGCGTGACCGGATCGATCGCCGGCCTTCGAAGCGCATGCGGCTGTCGTTGCCGGCGGGCGCACGGCGCCGCAGCACCGTCTGCAAACGCGCCACCAGTTCGCGCGGCTCGAAGGGCTTGGGCAGGTAGTCGTCGGCGCCGAGTTCGAGGCCCACCACGCGGTCCATCACGTCGCCGCGCGCCGTGAGCATCACCAGCGGCAGGTCGCTGTCGCGCCGGATCGCGCGGCACAGCGAAAAGCCGTCCTGCTCCGGCAGCATCACGTCGAGGATGGCCGCGTCGAAGCCGCCCCGGCGCAGCAGCGCCAGGCCCTCGCTGGGGCGCAGCGCCTGCGTGAGCTCGAAACCGAAGCGCGCGAAGTAGGCCGCGAACGGCTCACCCAGCGCCTGGTCATCGTCGATCAGCAGGATGCGGGGCATGCGCGATTGTGGCGCACAGCAGCCGGCGCAGCCGCTGCTGCTGGCCCCGGTGCAGGCGATCGAAGCGGTCGGCCGCCGCGTGCAGCGCCGCCGCGGGTGCGGACGGCAGCTGCGCGGCGAGCGCCAGCCCGTGCGCGCGGTCGAAGCGCGGGCCCCACACCAGCGCGAGCAGTTCCACCCCGGCATCGCCTGCGGCGCCCAGCACGGGTGCCAGGCTGCGCACCGCACTGGCCAGTTCGGCGGGCATGGCGCGCCCTAGCCGCGATGCCACCAGCCGCGGTGGCCCTGCATGCGCTCGCGCACCATCGCCTGCTGGCGCGCATCGAGGCTGTCGTAGAAATCGCCCGGGGCGGCCACCACCGCGGGGCTGCGCGACTCGATGGCGCCGGCGGTGGTGCGCGCCGGGGCCAGCGCCTGGGCGCGGTCGAACTTGTCGCCGGCCACCAGCGAGCGCACCTGCGCGCGCGGATCGCCCTGCGCCGCCAGCGCCGCGCGCTGCGCCTGCAGCGTGTCGGCCAGCGCGCGCAGCTTCTCCTTCTGCGCTTCGTTCAGCTCCATCTTGCGGGCCACGCGCTCGACCACCTTGTCGCGCTGGCGGGCCTGCTCCTCCACGCTGGCGCCCCAGCCGCGGTGCTCGCGCGAATGGCCGCAGGCGGTGAGCCCGCCCAGCAGGATGGAGGCGCCGGCCACGCCCAGCAGGGTCCTGCGAATCCAGTTCTTCATGTGTCGCTCCTTGCGATATCGAACAGGACTGCATGGTGCGGCGCGCCGGCCGCGCAAGCATCACGCGCAGGTTTCGTTTTCCATCGCAATGTTTCGGCGGCCGTTACCTGCGCGAAACAAACGGGCAGGCCGGAGGACCGGTCAGTCGGAATCCTTGCCCTGCTCTTCGAGCTGCTTCGTCTTGCGCAGCCCCCGGATGTTCATCAGGGCGAGCGTGACCTGCAGCACGATCAGCGCATAGGCATTGGTGCTTACGCCCCAGACGGTCCAGAGCACGTTGCTGAGGATGAAGACCCAGAAGCCCATGTTGCGGCGGTGGGCCTGCTTGGAAGCGACCAGCCAGGCCGCCAGCACGCTGGCGAGCATCGCCGGCCACTGCATGAGGTCGATGAGCGATGAAGTGTCCACGGCGGCAGTCTAGCCAAGGGGCCGCACGCGCGGGCCGCTGCGCGCAAGGCCCGACACGAACGCAGGTTCGCGGCCTACGGCAAGCGCACGTGGTCGGCCGGTGCTGGTACACGGCCGCAATGCGCCGCAGGTGGCGCGACTCCGGATGGGCCAGCAGCCACAGCGTGGAATCGCAGCCTTCGAGCGGCTCCGTCAGCGCCTTGAGCTGCGGCTCCACCTGCAGCATGAAGACCGGCACCACCCCGACACCGGCGCCGCTGCGGATCGCATCGACCACGCCGACGATGCCGTCGGCCAGCAGCCGCGGCACCAGCCGGGGATAGGCGCGGGTCCGCCAGCGGACGCTCGGGTGCTCGGGCATGGACTCGTCGGGCGCGACCCAGTCGTGCGCATCCAGCGCGCGCCGGCTGGACGTTCCGCGCAGGCCGGCCACCACGAAGCGGATGCGCCCCAGCTCGCGCCCGACCAGTGCTGCGGCGGCTTCGGCGTGGCGCGCAATGCGATGTCGGCGTCGCGCCTGGTCAGGTTGACGAGCGCGTTGTGCGCCTGCACCTCGAGCTGCAGCAAGGGATGCGCACGGGCGAGCGCCGGCAGGCAGGGCAGCACCAGTCCGCGCAGCACGGAATCGGTGGTGGTCAGGCGCACGCGCCCCGCCACCGCGGCGGCCACGCCGGTCACCGCGGCACGCGCGGCTTCGAGTTCGGCCTCGATCCGCTCGGCGTGGCGCGCGAGTTCGAGCGCGGTTTCCGATGGCAGGTAGCCACGGCGGCTGCGCTCGAACAGCCGCTGCCCGAGCTGCTTCTCGAGCCGCTGCACGGCACGGAAGACCGTGGACGGATCGCTGCCACTGCGCGCGGCCGCTTCGGCGAGCGTGCCGCCGCGCACCAGCGCGAGCACCACGTGCAGGTCGGCGGCGGTCGGCGAGGCTTGCGGAACTGCAATGAAGGTTTGCATGCACGCCTATTTTCGTTGTCGTTTCGCAATCCTACAGTCGCGGCTCTTTCCACCCCATCCACTTGAAATGAACTCTCTCACGACGCCCCATACCACCAGGGGCCTGCTCCGTGGCCGAGCCCCTCACCCTCGTGAGCCACGCGCTCTGCCCTTACGTGCAGCGCGCGGCCATCGTGCTGCTGGAGAAGGGCGTGCCCTTCGAGCGGCGCTGGGTCGACCCGGCGGACAAGCCCGCCTGGTTCACCGCGATCTCGCCCCGGGCAAGACGCCGGTGCTGCTGGCCGGCGACGCGCCGCTGTTCGAATCGGCGGCGATCTGCGAGTACCTCGACGAAACCTTGCCGCCGCAGCTGCACCCTGAAGCCGCCCCGAGCGCGCGGCGCATCGCGGCTGGATGGAGTTCGGCTCGGCGATGCTGAACACGATCTGGGCTTTCTACACGGCGCCCGATGCGGCCACGCTGGAGGTGCAGCGCGCCCAGCTGCACGCGCAGTTCGCGCGGCTCGAAGCCGCGCTGGCGCCCGCCGGTCCGTGGTTCGCGGGCGAGCGCTTCACGCTGGTCGACGCGGTGTTCGCGCCGGTGTTCCGCTACTTCGATGCGTTCGAGGCGCTGGGCGAGCCGGGCTGGTTCGATGCGAGCCCGCGGCTGCGCGCCGGGCGGGCCGCGCTGGAGCGGCGGCCCTCCGTGCGCGAGGCGGTGCTACCCGATTTCCCGCAGCGCCTGCGCACGTTCCTGCTCACGCGCGGCAGCGAGTTGTCGCGCCGCGCGCGCCAGGCTCAGAGCGAGTAGCCCAGCAGCATCGCCACGCCCGGCTCCTTGTTGGGCCGGGCGAAGCTGTCGCGCGTGAGGCGGCCCATCTGCACGTTCAGGCGGTCGTTGGTGAACCACTTGCGGTACAGGCCGTCGATGTCGCCGGCGGCGTAGAGCCGCGCCAGCGTGCGGTCGACGACGGCGCCGAGCGCGGCGTCGTTCTTGCGCAGCATGATCGCGTACGGCTCCACGGAGAGCGTGACGCTGCCCAGTCCAGTTGCGCCTGCGCGTTGTCGTGGGCGACCATGCCGAGCAGCAGCGAATCGTCTTGCGGGAAGGCGCGCACCTTGCCTTCCTTGAGCGCCTGGTAGGCCTCGCCGTTGCTGGCGAAGGTGGTGAGCTGCATCTTCACCTCGTTCACCGCGAGCTGCGTGAACAGCTTCTCGGACGTGGTGCCCTTGCTCAGGGCCACGGGCAGCCCGCCCAGTCCTTCACCGATTCGACCTTGACGCCCTTGGGCACCAGCACGCGGATGCCCGCGACGAAGATCGTGTAGCTGAAAGCCACCTTCTCCTGGCGCGCCTTGGTGTTGGTGGTGGACCCGCACTCCAGGTCGATCTCGCCGCTTTCGAGCTTGGGGATCCGCTCGGCGCCGGCGACCACCTTGTAGGCGACCTTCAGCTCGGGCAGCTTGAGCGAGCGCTTGATCTCTTCGACCGCTGCGAGGCACAGGTCGACCGAATAGCCGACCGGCTGCTTCTGCTCGTTCAGGTACGAGAACGGGCGGGCGGCTTCGCGCACGCCCAGCGTGATGGAGCGGGTTTCCTTGACGCGGGCCGGGTGTCGGCGGGGGCCCGGGCAAAGGCCGAGGAAGCGAAGGCGAGCGAGGCGCAGGCGAGGGGCAGCAGGCGGCGGAGGGTCACGGAAGAATCGAACTAGGGTAAACCCTGATTCTAAGGGCGACGCCTCTCGAAGCGGAGCACCTCGCCGTCCTCCGGGTCCATGACCGGGCCGACGGCCTCGAACCCCGATTTCAGCAGGACCCGCTGCGAGGCCAGTCCGCCGGGGAGGGTGTGGGCCCGCACGGTCTGCACCTCGGGGAACGAGAGGGCGAATGCAGCCAGCGCCATGGCGATCTCGGTGGCGTAGCCCTGCCCCTCGCACTCGGGCTCGATGGCATACGCGATTTCGACGAAGCCGCCGGAAGGCGGCGCCTTGAAACCGCCCTGCCCGACCGGGGCGCCATCGAGCGCGAGCGCGGTGAAGCCATGCAGCCACGGGTCCGGTGTGGTCGCCGCTTCCATGCGCGCGAGCCAGTCGGGCGACACCTCGGCGCGGTCCTCCGGACGCATGGACGCCAGGATGGACCGCCACTCCTGCGGGCTGCGAAGAACGAGTTCGAGGCGGGGGTGCGGAGAGGCTGCATGGTGCTTGGGTGCGGGACGGCGAAGGAACGGGATGGTTGCACAAGCGGGGCGTGCCTTCACGTGACCCGGGCTCGTGCGTTTCCGCCGACACGGCGAGCGCCCCGGCGCCTGCGTGGCGGCCCCGGCGGCAGTGCCACGATCCGTTCGCACTTGGAGGAACCGTGTCCATCATCCGCAACCAGCCCCAAGGATGGGGCAGCTCGGCGCTGCGGCCCAGCGCATCCGATGAAACCTCTCCGCTGCTCCGGGCGAATCCGGCGCCGGCCCTCGGGGTGGTGCTGCTGCGCAAGAAGGAGGGCGGGCCTTCGGAGCGCAAGGCGACCCCGTCCGCCGCACAACGCCGGACTCGGGACCATCGGGAGAAGTAGCGCGGGCCTCCTGTGACGCGCCCACTCGGTCGTTGCGGTCTCAGTCGGCGTACTCGCCGGCGTCCTTGATCACCTTGGCCCAGCGCTGCTTCTCGGCTTCGACGAACTTCCTGTGGCCCGCCGGGTCCAGGCGCTCGTCGCTGATCACCGTCAGGCCCAGAGCCTCCTGTCGCTTGACCAGCTCGGCATCCTTCAGCGCGGCACGCAGCGCGGCGTTCAGCCTGGCGAGCACGGGCGCGGGCGTGCCCTTCGGCGCGTACAGCCCGTGCCAGACCTGCACGTCGAAGTCCTTCAGTCCGGACTCCGCCAGCGTCGGCGTGTCCTTCAAGGCAGGGATCGTGAGGCGCCGCAGGCTGGTCACGCCGAACACCTTCACCTTGCCGCCCTCGATCTGCGGGACGGCGTTGGTCGCCTGCTCGCACATGAGGTTGACTTGGCCGCCGATCAGGTCCGTCATGGCCGGCGCGGTGCCCTTGTAGGGGACCGTCGTCAGGTTGGTCTTGAGCGCGCTCTGGAACATCAGCCCGCACAAGTGCGAGGCAGAGCCCAGCCCGGCGTTGGCGAGGTTGACCTTGCTGCCGTTGGCCGCGATCCACTGGCGCAGCTCGGCGAAGTTCTTCGGCGGCAGGCTGCCGTTGCCGATCACGACGGAGGGCGCCTCGTTGATCAGGCCCAGCATCTCGAAGTCCTCGGGCACCTTGAACGGCAGCTTGCGGTACAGGGCCGGCGCCGTGGCCATGCCGATGTGGTGCACCAGCAGCGTGTAGCCGTCCGGCGCGGATCGGGCCACCTTGGCGGCGCCGATCGTGCCGCCGGCTCCCGCTGCGTTCTCGACCACGACGGTCTGTCCCAGCGGCTTGCGCAAGGCGTCCGCCAGGTCCCGCGCGATCTTGTCGCTCGGGCCTCCGGGTGCGAAGGGAACGACCAGGGGTGACGGGCTTGTCCGGGAACTCGGCCCGGCCGGGGTGGTGGCGGCGGCGGCGGGCGAAGCCGGCGACGATGCGCCTCGTTGCGTTCATGCTTGTCTCCTCGGGTAGTTGGGAATCAGGCGGACAGGGCCTGCATCTCGCGGTACAGGTCGGCCTTGCCCTCGAAGCCGATGCCGGGCAGGTCCGGCAGCGTCACGTAGCCGTTGTCGACCCGCACGCCGTCCGGGAAGCCGCCGAAGGGCTGGAACAGGTCGGGGTACGACTCGTTGCCGCCCGGCCCAGGCCGGCCGCGATGTTCAACGACATCTGGTGCCCGCCGTGGGGGATGCACCGGCTGGCCGACCAGCCGTGCTCCTTGAGCATGTCCAGCGTGCGCAGGTACTCCACCAGCCCGTAGCTGAGGGCGCAGTCGAACTGCAGCCAGTCGCGGTCCGGGCGCATGCCGCCGTAGCGGATCAGGTTTCGCGCGTCCTGCATCGAGAACAGGTCCTCGCCGGTCGCCATCGGATTCTTGTAGTAGCTGCGCAGGGTGGCCCGGAGCTCGAAATCCAGCGGGTCCCCCGGCTCCTCGTACCAGAAGAGGTCGTACTGCGAGAGCGCCTTCGCATACGCGATGGCCGTGTCCAGTCGAAGCGGCCGTTGGCGTCCACGCACAGCTTCTGGCCGTCCTGCAGCACTTCCATGATGGCGTCGATGCGGCGCAGGTCTTCGTCGAGCGATGCGCCGCCGATCTTCTTCTTGACGACCGTGTAGCCGCGGTCGATGTAGCTGCGCATCTCGTCCTGCAGCTTCCTGTGGTCCTGCCCCGGGTAGTAGTAGCCACCTGCGGCGTAGACGAACACCTTGCAGTTCGGCTTGCCGTCGCCGTAGCGGTCGGCCAGCAGCTGGAACAAGGGCTTGCCTTCGATCTTGGCCACCGCGTCCCACACCGCCATGTCGATCGTGCCGATCGCCACCGAACGCTCGCCGTGGCCGCCCGGCTTTTCGTTCTTGAACATCGTGTCCCAGATCCTGTGCGGATCGAGGTTCTTGCCGCCTGCATCGATCAAGGTGTCCGGGGCGGCTTCGAGCACGCGCGGGATGAAGCGCTCGCGCATCAGCTTGCCCCGCCATAGCGGCCGTTGGAATTGAACCCGTAGCCCACCACCGGCTTGCCGTCGCGGACCACGTCGGTGATCACCGCCACGAGGCTCAGCGTCATTTTGCTAAAGTCGATGTAGGCGTTCCGGATGGGCGAGCTGATGGGCAGCGTTTTCTCGCGAATCTCGACGATCTTCATGGCAGGTCCTGGGGTGCAACTGGAAAGGACCTGCATGATCGAAGAACGCTGTCCCGGGCGCCAATGCTCATTTTCTCGACTTCCATGCACTGGACGAACCGCTCATGAACCTGGTGTGGCTGGAGGACTTCCTTGCACTCGCGGCCACCGGGAATTTCTCGCGGGCGGCGGAGGCACGGCACGCCTCGCAGCCGGCCTTCAGCCGTCGCATCCGCGGGCTGGAGGAATGGCTGGGCAGCGACCTGTTCGACCGGACCAGCCAGCCGGCGCGGCTCACGGCGACCGGTGACTGGTTCCGGCCGGTGGCCGAGGAGCTGCTGGCGCGCATCGGTCGCCTGCCATCGGAAGCACTCGCCGTGGCGGAGCGCAACGCGACGACACTGCGGCTCGCCGCGACGCACGCGCTGTCGTTCACCTTCGTTCCGCCGTGGCTCCAGTCGCTCGAGGCCCATACGGTGCAGGGTTCGATCCGGCTGCTGTCGGACGTCCTCGCCCGCTGCGAGGCCCTGCTGGACGAAGGGCAGGTGCAATTCGTCGTCGCGCACGCGAGGGCGGGCCTGGAAGCACGGGAGATCCCGTCCATCGTGATCGGGCACGACACGCTGCTGCCCGTGCGGGCGACGGCGGCGCCGAAGACGGCGCTGCTGCAGTTCAGCGAAGAGTCGGGGCTCGGCCGGATCCTGCGGCAGGAACTCGGGGAAGACCTGGACGCATTGCAGCCGGTCTTCACCGCGCACCTGGCGTCGGTGCTCAAGTCGATGGCACTCGAAGCGAAGGGCATGGCGTGGCTGCCGCTCTCCCTCGTGCGCGACGACCTGGCGAGCGGGAGGCTGCAGGAAGCGGCCGGACCTGAGAACGGCGGGTGCCGCTGGAGATTCGCCTCTACCGAGGCACGGCGGCGCTGGGCGTGCATGCGGAGTCGTTCTGGCGTGCCGCCAGCGAGCTTGCGGCGCGGCACCGATCACCGAATCCGATGTGATGCAACCCGACCCGATCCTGCCTGCCGTTCGCTGGAGAGACTACCTGCTGGCAGTCGCCCGGGTCGCCGCCGCCCTCTTCCTGCGCTTCCTGCTGAATCCCGTGCTGGGCCAGCAAGGCCCGTACCTGATCCTCACGCTGTCGATCGTGCTCGCCGCCCTGTACGGCGGCTTCGGTCCCGCGATGCTGGCGACGGCGCTCAGCACGCTGGTCGGCACCTACCTGTTCGTCGGCTCGAAGCCGGGCTGGGACAGCGTGCTGGAGCCGGCCAACATCTGGCGCACCGTGCTTTTCCTCGCCATCGGCCTGAGCATCAGCATCATCGGTGGGCGCTTGCGCCGGTCGCGGCACGAACTCTCCGCTGCCGTGCGCGACCTGCGGCGCAGCAACCTCGGCAAGGAACATCGTCTCACCACCGACCTGCCGCCCGGACCCGCCGTCGTGCGCGGCGACGCCAACCGGCTGGTGCAGGTCTTTGCCAACCTGCTGGTCAACGCTGCCAGTACACCCCGCCCGGCGGCAGCATCGCGCTGAAGCTCGCCGCCGACGGCAGGGACTGGCGCACGAGCGTGACCGACAGCGGCGAAGGGCTGGACCCGGCCACCATCGACGACCTGTTCGAGCCGTTCGTGCAGGCGCCGAGCGCCGCGGCAAACCCCGAGGCGAACGTTGGGCTCGGACTCGGCCTCGCGATCGTGAAGCGCATCGTCGAATTGCATGGCGGCCGCGTGACTGCGACGAGCGCAGGGCTCGGGCACGGGTCGACGTTCAGCGTGGTGCTTGCGCGGAATTCCTGAGGGCGGTCACGGCCGCAGGTCCTCGCGCAGCGCGCGCAGGAAAGCCGGCCAGTACGGCAGGTCGCTGCCCATGTAGCGCTGCGTCATCAGCACGGCGGCCGTCCTCGCCGGGCGAGAAGAACCATTTCGTTCCCGCGAGGCCGCCCCAGTAAACCTGCCCGTCGGTCCCGGGGCCGCCCGGTGGCTCCTGCACGACGACGGCAGCCGCCGGCTGTGCCCGCGGCCCACCTGCAGGGGCTGGCCGGGGAACTGGATCCACATGCCTGCCGGAAGCTGGTTGCGCGTGATGAGCGCCATCGTCTCGGGCCGCAGCAGCGGCGCCCCCGCTGCAGCAGCGCACGCACCAGCGCGCTGTAGTCGTCGAGCGAAGTGACGAGGCCTCCGCCGCCGCCCGGGAAAGGCTTGGGGGCGAGATAGGCATCCGGGTAGGGAAGGTGGTCGGCGCGCCGCAGCCCGGGGCGCAGCGGCTCCTTCAGGCTGCCGATGTACATCGCGGCAAGCCGCGGCTGCCGGTCCGGCGGCACGGAGAAAGACGTGTCGTGCATGCCCAGCGGAAGGAAGATGCGCTGCCGGAAATAGTCGTCCAGGCGCAGCCCCGACACCACCTCCACCAGCCGGCCGACCACGTCGGTCGCCACCGAATAGTTCCGGCCGTGCCCGGCTCGAAGAGCAAGGGAAGACGCCCGAGCGCTTCCACCATCTCCGCCAGCGTGAGCGACGGGTCCAGCACGCGGGCTTCGCGGTAGGCCGCGGCGATGGGGGCGTCGGGCTGGGTGAATCCGTAGGTGAACCCGGCGGTGTGCGTGAGGAGGTGGCGGATGCGCACGGGCTCGCGCGCCGGCAGCGTGTCCTCGATGCCGGCCGCGCCGGGGCGCAGCAAACGCAGGTCGGCCAGCGCCGGAAGGTACCGGCCGATGGGATCGTCGAGGCCGAAGCGCCCCTGCTCGAACAGCTGGAGCGCGGCGCAGCTCGTCACCAGCTTGGTGTTGGAAAAGGCGCGGAACAGATGGTCCTCGCGCAGCGCGACACCGGCTTCGCGGTCCGCATGCCCGAGACAGCGGCGGGCGAGCACCTCCTGCTTTCGGAAGATGGCGTACGAGGCGCCTGCGAGCTGTTCGGTGCCCAGCGCCTCCTGCAAGGCGGCATCGACTGCGGGAAAGTCCATGCGTCTTCCCGGGTTACGCAGCCGCCGGCACGAAGCGCAGGGCCACGCCGTTGTTGCAGTAGCGCTTCCCGGTGGGCGCCGGACCATCGCCGAACACGTGGCCGTGGTGGCCGCCGCAACGCGCACAGTGGTATTCCGTCCGGGGAATGATCAGCAGGAAGTCGACGCGCGTGTCCAACGTGTCCGGCAAGGGCGCGAAGAAGCTCGGCCAGCCGGTGCCGCTTTCGAACTTGGTGTCGGACGCGAACAAGGCGAGGTCGCAGCCGGCGCAGTGGTACGTGCCGGCGCGCTTCTCGGCGTTCAACGGGCTGCTGCGGGCGCGCTCCGTGCCGGCCTCCCGCAGGACGCGGTATTGCTCCGCGGTGAGGCGCTTCTTCCATTCGCCTTCGGGCAGGACCAGCGGCGCGGGCCTCTCGCAGCCCTCGCGGGCAGGGCCAACGCGCCCGGGCCGGTCGCGGCAAGGATGCTGAGCAGGTGGCGTCGGTTCATGGCGTCGTCCTGGAGGGGCTGGTGACTCGGAAGGATACGCCGCGACGGGACGATTGGATCCGGGGCCGATCGGCCGTCACAATCCCTCCATGCACCTGAAGGTCGGCGAACTCGCACGCTCCACCGGGCTCACGGTCCGCACGCTGCACCACTACGACGAGATCGGCCTGCTCAAGCCGTCCGGCCGGTCCGAGTCCGGCTACCGGCTCTATGCCGAAGCCGATGTCGCGCGCCTGCACGCGATCCGGGCGCTGCGCCACCGGGCCTGCCCCTCGCCGAGATCGGCCCGCTGCTCGATGGCAGCGAGACGGCGCCGCAGCGCGTCATCGAACAGCAGATGCATGCGCTCGAGCGCCAGATCCGCGAGGCCAACGAACTGCGTGAGCGGCTGGCGCTGATGCACGGCATGCTGCTCAAGGGCGGCAGCCCCAGCATGGACGACTGGGTGCGCACGCTGTCGATGATGACCACGTTCGGCCGCTACTTCGAGGCCGGGGAGTTGAAGCGCATCCTCGGCGCCTATCCCGCCATCGAGCAGGAATGGCTGGTGCTGCAGGCGGAGGTCCGCCGCTACATGGACGCAGGCGGCGCGATCGACACGTTCGAAGGCCGTGCTCACGCGCCGCTGGACGGCCCTGATGGTGCGGTGGATGGGCGGCGACTTCGCGCTGATGGAGCGCTGGGGCGCGATGTACCAGCGCGAGCCCGACGTGCGCGGCCGCGGCGGCGCGCCGGCGGCCGACCTGATGGAGTTCATGGAACGCGCCATCAAGCTGCGCGTGGCGTGGATGCAGGACCACTTCGGCGAGGTGAACTTCCGCGTGCCGGTTTGGAACGACGCGGAAGCGCAGGCGATCGAGGACGCAGGCCGGCCCTGCTGCGCGCCGGCGAGCCGGCCGATGGCGCCAGGGCGCGGGCCCTGCGCGCGCGCTGGATGGCCCTGCTGGAGCAATCGTCGGGCGGCGACGCCGCCTTGCGCGACAAGCTCGCGACCTTGCACAAGGCCCATCCCCTTCTGATGGCCGGCCTGCCGCTCGGACGCGCGGTGCGCGAATTCCTGTCCACGGTCCCCGAAAAGACTTGACCCTCACGTTACGTGAGCCTGCAAAGTCGGCCCTGTTCGAAGGACCGACATGACCCAGACCCCCGACCCGGCCGCCCGCGCGGCCCTCTTCCGCGACCGCAACTTCCGCTGGCTGATGGCCGGCAGCGCGGTGTCGCTGCTCGGCGACCAGTTCACCTTGCTGGCCCTGCCCTGCTGGTGCTGCGCCTGACCGGCGACACCGTGGCGCTCGGCATCGTGCTGGCCCTGATCGGCATCCCGCGCGCCGTCTTCATCCCGGTGGGCGGCGCGGTGGTCGACCGCTTCTCGCCGCAGCGCGTGCTGATGCTCACCAAGTACGTCAACACGGTGCTGCTCGGCGTGCTCGCGCTGGGTGTGTGGCAGGGCGCGCTGACGCTGCCGTTGATCTACGCGCTGTCGCTGGCGCTGGGCATCAGCAGCGCCTTCAGCATTCCCTCGGGCACGTCGATCCTGCCGCACGCGCTGCCGCCTTCGCAACTGGCGGCCGCCAACGGCGTGATGATGGGCCTGCGGCAACTGAGCATGTTCCTCGGCCCGCTGGCCGCCGGCCTGCTGATCGCGCTGTTCGGTGACGGCTCGCACGGCGTGCAGGACGCCGCGGGCGTGGCGATGGCCTTCGGCCTCGACGCCTTCAGCTTCGCGCTCTCCGCCTGGACGCTGTCGCGCGTGGTGATGCGTCCGCTGCCGGCCGACCCGGTGCGGCATGCGCCGATCTGGGCGTCGGTGGCCGCGGGCCTGCGGCACGTCTGGAACGACGCGCAGCTGCGCACCTGCTACCTGTACTGGGCGGCGGTCGCCGTGCTGGTGCTCGGCCCCTTGCACATCGCGCTGCCGGTGCTGGCCGCCGGCACGGCGGGCCTCGGCGCCTCCGCGCTCGGCTTGATGCTGGGCGCGCACGGCGCCGGCACCTTGATCGGCATGGTCGCTTCGGGCGTGCGCCCGGGGATGCGCATCGGCACGCTCGGCACCAGCATCCTGCTGGCCGACATCGCCATCGGCCTGCTGTTCGTGCCCATGGGCGGCATCACCGCGGCATGGCAGGGCGCCGTGCTGCTGGGGCTGGTCGGCGCGCTCGGCGGCTTCATGCAGGTGGCGGTGTTCACGTGGGTGCAGAAGCGCGTGCCGCCGGCGATGATCGGGCGGGCCATGAGCCTGTTCATGTTCATCTTCATGGGCCTGGTGCCCGTGGCATCGGCCGGCGCGGGCTGGCTGCTGCGGGTGGTGACGCTGCAGCAGCTGTTCGCGGGAGCGGGGCTGGCGCTGGTGGGGGCGGCGCTGGTGGCTCTGGGCGGGGACGCCGATCCGGCGCGTGAGCGATGCGGTGGCGGATGCGGCGTGAGCGTCAGAGCGACAACGGCAGCCGCAGGTGCTCGCGGTACACCATGTCGCGGTGCGCCAGAGCACTTCATCCGGGGCGGCGTCCGTGACCGGCTCGCGGAATTCGAAAGCGGCGCGCGTGGCCGCGTCCATCGCGCAGACGGATTCTGACAGCGGACGGAACAGCGCCATGAAGGTCGCGCTGTAGATGTCCACGGCGGTGAGTCGCTGTCCGACGTAATAGCGGCTCCCTGCCGCATGCTGCGCATTCACGCGCGATGCGAGCATCGCCAGCAGCCCTGCGGTGCGGTCCGCCGCCGCACTTCCGGTCTCCGCGGTGTGGCCGTACTTCTTGCCGATGTACGCCGCCACTTCGCGCGGGAAGCCGCCCGCCCCGCGCAGCCCGGCTTCCACCAGTTGCAGCCGTCGCCACCATCCGAGTCCGTGCTCTCCGCAGATGGCGCCGGCGAGCTCCAGCGCAGCCGCGCGCTCGGCGGCATCGGAAGGCAGCAAGGAAGGCGTCGGAGCAAGGCGCTCCGCCAGTTCCGGATCTCCGCCCAGCCTGAGCGCGGCGGCTCGTTCCCGTACACCGCCACCGGGGCGCTGCGCTGGCCGGCCCACGCCTTCAGCGCCGGGCTGTCGTACGCCAGCCGCACGGCGGTCCAGGGGAACCTGCTTGACGTGGAAGATGCCCTTCGCCGCTTCGGACCAAGGACTGGGAATGCGGCCCACCACCACCATCCGCAAGCCGGGAGCGGTGATGGCCTCTTCGACGCTGACGCAAGGGATGTCCATTGCGGAATGCTAGCGGAAGCTCCGAGCGCAAATCCTGCCGCACCTTGTCATGTTTGCGGCGTGACACTCGGTGAAACCCAAGGAGATTCCATGTTGCCCGCCCCACCCAGCCCCCGCTGCACGGTCGTCGAACTGCGCCAGTACACGCTGCACCCCGGCCAGCGCGACACCTTGATCGACGTGTTCGATCGCGAGTTCGTCGAGACGCAGGAGGCGGTGGGCGCGCGCGTCATCGGGCAGTTCCGCGATGCCGACCGGCCCGACCGCTTCGTCTGGCTGCGCGGATTTGCCGGCATGGCGGAACGCGCCGAGGCCCTCGGCGCCTTCTATGGCGGACCGGCGTGGGCGGCGCACAGCGCGGTGGCGAACGCCACCATGATCGACTTCGACGACGTGCTGCTGCTCCGGCCCGCGTGGGAGGGCAGCGGGGTGACGGTGCAGCGCCCGCGTCCGCCCGCCACTGCGGGCGGTGACGCTGCCGGACTGGTGGACATCACCATCTTTCCGCTGCATGCGCCGCCCTCACCCGCGTTGCTGCAGGCCGCACGGAACGCAGGCGCGGTGCTGCGCGACGGCGGCGCGCAAGACACTGCGTGGTACGTGACCGAGCCATCTGCCAACACCTTCCCGCGGCTGCCGGTCCGCGAAGGCGTGCAAGTGCTGGTCGGCGTTGCGCTGTTCGCCGGAAGCGAAGACTTCGAGGCATTCAAGCAAAGCGAACGCTGGGAGCGCGACGCCGCCCCCGGCTTGTCACCGCACCTCGCGGCCCCGGCGCAATCGCTGCGCCTGCGGCCGACGGCGCGCTCGGCGCTGCGCGCGTAGCCGCCCCGCCGGCCGCGCGGTTCAGCCGGCGATCTCCGTGCCCCGTGCGCCGGCGATGCCTTCCGCCGACCAGCCGCCTTCGGCGTGGGCCACCTGCACTTCCTGCGGATGCGACCACAGCGACAGCTTGTCGCCGCCGATGCCGATGCACTGGCCGGTGATGTGGCGCGCCTGCTGCGACGCCGGGAACACCAGCAGGGGCGCCACGTCTTCGGGCAGCCCGAGCCCGCCGCGCCGCACCTCGGCCGGCAGGCCTTCGCCGCGCGCCACCGGTCGGCGTACTGCGCCAGCGCCGGGATGGTGGCGACCATCTGCGTGAAGGCCACCGGCACGATCGCATTGACCGTGATCTTCGCCTTGGCGCATTCCATCGCCCGGTGCGGGTGAAGCCGGTGATGCCGGCCTTGGCCGCCGAATAGTTGCCCTGCCCGAAGTTGCCCTGCTGCCCGGCCGGCGAGGCCAGCAGCACCAGCGAGCCGCCTTCGCCCTGCGCGCGCATCTGGCGCACCGCGGCGCGGGCGCAGGTGAAGGTGCCGCGCAGGTGGGTTTCGATCACGGCGTCGAAGTCGTCGTCGGTCATGTTCCACAGCACGCGGTCGCGCAGGATGCCGGCGTTGGCGCACATCACGTCGAGCCGGCCCCGGTGTCCACGGCGCGGCGCACCAGCTGGTCGGCGGCGGCCGACGGCCCGACGGCGACCACTTCGGCCACGGCCTCGCCGCCTTCCCTGCGGATCGCCTCGACCGCTTCGGCGGCCGTCGTCGCATCCACGTCGTTGACCACCACGCGCGCGCCGGCGCGGGCCAGCGCCTTCGCGAACGCGAGGCCGAGGCCGCGTCCGCTGCCCGTCACCACCGCCACCTGTCCGTCGAGCCTGATTGCTTGCGTCATGTCGTTCTTCCTTACCGGCCCGTGTAGCGCGGCTCGCGCTTTTCCATGAAGGCGCGCGGCCCTTCGCGCGCGTCGTCGCTGCCCAGCACGATGCGCTTCGTTTCGTTTTCCAGCACGAAGCCCTGCTCCAGCGGCAGCCCGCTGGCCGCCGTCACGGTCTGCTTGAGCTTGCGCATGGCCAGCGGGCCGTTGCGCGCCATGCGCTCGGCCATGGCGAAAGCCCGCGGCAGCACGTCGGCGGCCGGCACCACGTGGTTGACCAGGCCCATCGAGAGCGCCTTCTGCGCGTCGATCGGGTCGCCCGTGAGCATCAGCTCCATCGCCTGCGCGTACGGGATCTGCCGCGGCAGCCGCACCATCGAGCCTGCGAAAGGAATCACGGCGCGCTTCACCTCGGGCAGGCAGAAGGTCGCGTGCTCGGCCGCGATGCGGATGTCGGTGCCCAACATGATCTCGAACCCGGCCGCATAGCAGGCGCCGTTGATCGCGGCGATGACCGGCTTGTCCAGCGGGTAGTCGCGCAGCGACGAAGCCGGCATGACCAGCGGATCTTCGAGCACGCGCCGGTCCCATGCATCCTGCGGCGGCCGCGCGCCGCCGAACAGCGGGATGGTGAGCGCGAGGTCGCCGCCGGCGCAGAACGCCTGCGGGCCTTCGGCGCCGAGCACCAGCACGCGGAGGCTGTCGTCGGTGTTGAAGTCGATGACCGCGTCGGCCGGCGGCACAGCATTTCGGGCGTGAGCGCGTTGCGCGCGGACGGCCGGTTGAGCGAGACGTGGGCGACGGCGCCCAGCTTGCGGTAGATGACGGGATGGTCCATGGCGCGATTCTGGCCCCATCCCCGCACCCCTCCGCGGAACTGCTATACATTCTTCGCAGCACACGTCAACGAGAGAAAATCCATGGCTATCCACTCCATCCTGAAGGCCGGCCTGGCCGCACTGGCCGTTGCCACCGCCGCGCCGCTGTTCGCCCGGGGCACGCCCATCAACGCGCAGGCTTTCGACGCGCTGGTCGCCCAGGGCCCCGTGGCCGACGCCGCCACCATCGCGGCCAGCAAGTGGGCCAGCAAGATCAAGCAGGAAGGCACGCTGCGCCTCGGCGGCACGCAGACGTCGAACCTCTTCTCGATGCTCAACGAGAAGGACGGCAAGATGCGCGGCTTCGACGCCGGCCTGGCGCAGCTCCTCACGCGCTACATCGTGGGCGACGGCTCCAAGTACAAGTTCACGCAGGTCACCTCGTCCACGCGCGAGCAGGTGCTCATCAACGACCAGGTCGACGTCGTGCTGGCCACCTACTCGATCACTCCGGCGCGCGCCGAGAAGATCTCGTTCGCCGGCCCGTACTACGCCTCGCAGGCGGGCGTGCTGGTGAAGGCGAACAACAAGGACATCCAGTCGCACAACGACCGGCCGGCAAGAAGGCCGCCACCCGGCCCGGATCGACCGGCCCCGCGATCCTGGCGCAGTTCGCGCCCAAGGCCACGGTGCAGGAATTCCAGACGCACCAGGAGGCGCTGGACGCCCTGCGCCGGGGACGCGTGGACGCCTACGTGACCGACTACACGCTGCTGCTCAACGTGCTGAGCCTCGGCGCCGGCGAAGCGAAACTGGCGGGTGCGCCCTTCGGCGCGCAGGACCCGTACGGCGTCGGCCTGCCCAAGGGCTCGGACGGCGTCGCCTTCGTCAATGCCTTCCTCAAGAAGATCCAGGCCGACGGCACCGGGCCAAGCTGTGGACGGTGTCCATCGGGCAGCGCACCGGCAGCACCAACGTGCCGACGCCGCCCGCGATCCCCTGAGCGCGATGGACGGTGTCCTGCGGCTGCTGGCCGAGCATGGGCCTGCCTTCGGGCAGGCCCTTTTGCTGACGTGGAAGCTCACGGCCATCTCCTTCGCGGCCGGCTTCGTGCTGGGCCTGGTGGTGACGGTCGCCCGGCTGCTGCCGCTGGCGCCGCTGCGCTTCGTGCTGACCGTCTACGTCGAGGTCTTCCGCAACATCCCGGGCGTGGCGCTGCTGCTGATCTTCATCGTGTTCGCGCTGCCCGACCTGCAGGTGGTGATCGACTACGAGCACGCCGTGATCCTGACGCTGGCGCTGGTGTGCTCCGCCTTCACCGCGGACTACATCCGCACCGGCATCAACACCGTCGCCATCGGCCGTGGACGCCGCGCGCAGCCTGGGCATGGGCCCGCTGGCGATCATCACTTCGATCCTGCTGCCGCAGGCGCTGCGCTCGGTCGTGCAGCCGATGACCTCGCTGCTCATCGCGCTGATGCTGACGACCTCGCTGGCGTCGCAGGTGCCCATGCCGGGGCGTGAACTCACGGCGCTCGTCGCCAAGATCGCCAACGACTCGGCGGCCGGCATCGCCGCTTTCGCACTGGCGGCCGCGATGTACCGCCTCGGGCCTGCTCATCGCCCGGGCCGGCGCCACGCTCGACAAGAAGATGCGGATCCTGCGATGAGCCGCGCCCCGAAGACATCCTCTTCGGCGACCTGAACCCCGGGGCGAAGGCGATCACGCGCGGCGTGAGCGCGGCCACCGCCGCGCTGCTGCTCCTGCTGCTTGCGGGGGTCGTGTACGGCTTCCATGCCGCGGGCCAGTTCGAAGGGCGGCTGTGGGAATTCTTTGCCCGGAAGACGACATGGGTCTTCCCGGCCAAGGGCCTGCTCGGCACGCTGGCGTCGGCGGCGGTGGCGGCCGTGATCGCGCTGGTCTTCGGGCTGGTGCTGCTGCTCGGACGATTGTCGAAGCAGCGGTTCGTGCGCTGGCCGGCCGTGGCCGTCATCGAGTTCCTGCGCGGCGTGCCGACCCTGCTGCTGATCTACGTGTGCTTCCCGGTCCTGCCGTCGGTGGGCATCAAGCTGAGTGCGTACTGGATGCTGACCTTGCCCGTGGGACTGAGCACCGCCGCGGTGGTGGCGGAGGTGTACCGGGCCGGGGTGCTCGCGGTGCCGCGCGGGCAGACCGATGCGGCGCGGGCATTGGGGCTGACGGAAGCGCGGGTGTTTTCGCTGATCGTGTTCCCGCAGGCGCTGCGCTTCATCGTGCCGGCGCTGGTGGCGCAGCTGGTGATCGTGGTGAAGGACACGACGTTCGGCTACGTCGTCACCTATGGCGAGTTGATGCAGAACGCGAAGGTGCTGATTGCCAACTACCGCTCGCTCGTGCCGGTGTACCGGTGGTGGCGGTGCTGTATTGCCCGGTGAACTATGGGATTTCGAGGGGGAGCCGGAGGTTGGCGAGGGCGAGGTACTGAGCTGCCGTCCGCAACCATGCTCACCCATGCAGCGCCCCTGCCTTTCCCTGCTCCGCCGGAACTCCTTGAACGCCGTGGGTAGCGGGCGCGTGCGAGCGCCGCGCCGGCAGCATCACGCCGATCTCGCGGCCGGCGCCGCCGCGCAGCTTGAGGACGCTGCAGCCCTGCATGTCGAGGCCGGAGAGGGCCATCCGCGGCTGGATGCTCACGCCGAAGCCGGCCGCCACCAGCGCAACGAGCGCGTGCGTGCCGATCAGCTCCTGCGCCACACGGGGCACCAGGGCTTCTGCGTGGAACAGCCGCTCCAGCATCTCGCGCAGGTCCACGCCCTTGGGATTGAGCAACAGCGGGTGCCGCGCCAGCTCCGCGAACGACGTGCCCTTGCGCGGCGACAGCGCATGGCCCTCCGGCACGACGGCGACGAAATCGTCGTGGAACAGGCGCGTGAAGTCCATGTCGGCCAGGACGGGCGATGCGTCATTGCGGGACATCAGCGCCATGTGCACGTGGCCCTGCCGCACCAGTCCGCGCACAGCCGTGAATCCGCATCGCGCAAGCGGATCTCGACGCCCGGGTGCCGCATCGCGAAGCCGCGCATCGCACGCGGCACCCGGTGGCCGCCAGCGACGGCAGCACGGCCACGTTCACCACGCCGCGCTGCAGCTGTGCGTCTTCGCGCAGCTCCATGGCGATCTGGCCCAGTTCCTCGGTTGCACGCCGGGCCACGGCCTGCAGGCGCTGCCCCTCGGCCGTGAGGTTGACCGAGCGGGTCGTGCGGTGGAAGAGCGGCACGCCCAGCATGCGTTCCAGCTGCCGGATCTGCACGCTCAGGGCCGACTGCGAGATGTGCATGCGCTGCGCCGCGGCGCGAAAGCTGCAGTGCTCGGCGACGGCGAGGAACGCGGGCAAGTGGTTGAGGTTCAGGCGTTCCAGCAGCTGTGACTGCCCGTGGCCGCCGCGGAAGTTGCTCTCCGGCATTGATCGCTCCAGCTTATCAATGCTTAGAAATATAGCGCTTGCCCCCGCCTATGGCGGTGCCTAACATCGTGCCGAAACAAGCAGGAGACCTATGCCTTCCATGACCCACTCGCTGCTCGCGGCAGTCGCCGCGGCAAGCGTCCTCTCGGGCGCGCACGCCCGGGGGCAGGCCCCGGAGCCTTTCCCTCGCGCCCGATCACCATCGTCGTTCCCTACGGGGCGGGCTCCAGCACCGACATCCTCGCCCGCGTGATCGTCAAGAAGATGGCGACCGACCCGGGCCAGCCGGTGGTGGTGGAGAACCGCGCGGGTGCCGGCGGCACCACGGGCAGCGCAGCGGTGGCCAAGTCGGCGCCCGATGGCTACACGCTGGTGATGGGCACGATCTCGTCGCACTCGATCAACGCGTCGATGATGCCGAAGATCACCTACAACGTCCTGCGCGACTTCACGCCGATCTCGCTGGCCGCGTACTTCCCGAACGTGCTGGCCGTCAACAAGGACGTGCCCGCCAGCAACCTGCGGGAGCTCGCGGCGCTGGCCAGACCCGGAACCTCAGCTTCGCCACCGGAGGGGTCGGATCGTCGGGCCAGCTGGCCGGCGAGCTGCTCAAGCTGCGCACCGGCATGCCGATGGCGCACGTGCCGTACAAGGAGGTCGGGCAGGCGGTGACCGACACGATGGCCGGGCACGTCCCCGTCATCATCTACCGGTGCCCGCGCTCGTTTCGCACATCAAGGCGGGCAACCTGAAGGCGCTGGCCGTGCTGCAGCCGCAGCGCACGCCGCTGCTGCCCGACGTGCCGACGCCGGGGGAGCAAGGCATCCGGGGCTTCGACGCGACCGCCTGGATGGGACTGTTCGGGCCGGCGAACCTGCCTGCCGCCGTAACGGCACGGCTGAACAAGTCGATGGCCGACGCGGCCGCCGATGCGGAAGTCCGCGCGCAGCTGGCGCAGCAGGGCTTCACGCCCGTCGGCGGTTCGCCCACCGAGTTCCGCCAGTTCCCCGAAAAAGACATCGCGAAGTGGGCCGAGGTCGTCAAGGCGACCGGCGCCACCATCGACTGAGGGCGCCGCCATGAAGACCATCACGCTGCGCGAAGTGGCGCACTCGCGCTCGGGCGAAAAGGGCAACAACTCCACCATCTCCGTCATCGCGTACGACATGGCGGACTACGCGCTGCTGTGCGAACAGGTTACGGTGGAAGCGGTTCGCCGGCTCTACGGTCCCATCACGAAAGGCGGCATCACGCGCTACGAGGCGCCGCGCATCGGCGCGCTCAACTTCGTGCTCGAGGAAGTGCTGGAGGGCGGCCGGTCGCGCACCCCGGCATTCGAAGAGTCCGGCAAGGCGCTGTCCTCGCTGATGCTGTCGCTGCCCGTCGGCGTGCCCGACGGCTACGTGGGCCGCGCCGAGCAAGTGGCTGCGGGTCGGGTCGAACCCGCGCCGGCCCGGGCGCCGACGCGGCTCGAAGGCAAGACCGTCCGCCTCGGCTCCGCCTCCGCCTGGTCGCGCGACCGGTTCGAGCCCGCCCCGAAATGGTGGAGCGCGGCAACGTCGACTACCTGTGCTTCGACTCGATGTCCGAAGTCACCATGAGCGCGGCGCAGGTCGCGCGCATGGAAGACGCCACGGTGCCGCCCTATGACCCGTACCGGTCGCGCGCATGACGCCGCTGCTGCGCGAATGCAAGCGCAAGGGCATCAGGATCGTCACCAACCGGGGCTGGCTCGACCCCGAGGCCGCGGCGCAGCGCGTGGTGGAGCTCGCGCGTGAACTGGGCGTGCACGACCTGAAGGTGGCCGCCGTGTCCGGTGCGATGCTGACCGACCGCATCGGCGATCTCGGCCTCACGTTCATCGAGGGTGGCCAGCCGGTCTCCGACAGCCGGGCCACCATCGTTTCGGCCGAAGCGTACATGGGCGCGCAAGGCATCGTGGACGCGCTCGCCGGCGGGGCGGACATCATCATCACGTCGCGCGTGGCCGATGCCTGCGTCTACCTCGCGCCGCTGATCCACGAGTTCGGCTGGAAACTGGACGATGCCCACCAGATGGCGCGCGGCATGATCATCGGCCACCTGCTCGAATGCGGGTCGCAGATCAGCGGCGGCTACTTCGCCGATCCGGGTTACAAGGAAGTCGCGCGACTGGCGGAGATCGGCAACCCCATCGCGGAGGTCAGCGCGACCCGCGTGGTGCTCAGCAAGCTCCCCGGGTCCGGCGGCCTGATGTCCGAGGCGACCTGCAAGGAACAGTTGCTGTATGAGGTGCAGGACCCGGCCAGCTACCTGTGCCCCGATTGCATCGCGGACCTGACGCGCGTGAGCTTCCGGCAGCTCGGCCCCGACGAGGTGGAAGTTTTCATCGACGGCGCCGGCCGCCCGGCCACCGCGAGCCTCAAGGCGCTGGTGGGGCTGCGCGAAGGCTTCATGACCGAGGAAATGGTGATCTTCGCGGGACCGTCGGCGATGGAACGCGCCCGCATGACGCAGGACCTGCTGGAAGAGCGCTTCCGCCGCGTCGACCTGAAGGCCGACCAGGTGCGGTTCGACTATCTCGGCGTGAACGCGGTGCACCGCGAATCATCGCCCCATGTCGGCACGCCGCCGTACGAAGTCATCCTGCGCGTTGCGCTCAAGACCAGCGACCGGGCCGAGGCCGACAAGCTGCGCCGGGAGATCGACCCGCTGGCCGTCAACGGCGTGTACGGCACCGGCAAATGGGGCACCAGCGCGCCGGGCTCGCGCGTGCGGCCCGTCGTCGGGCTGAACTCCTGCCTCGTGCCGCGTGAACACCTGCAGGCACGCGTGAGCTTTCATGCCGCGAACTGACCCGCGCATCCCCCTTTTCCATCGAACCGGAACACCATGACTCGCTTCCATCGCCAGGCCACGCTCGCCGCGTCCCTCCTCGCACTCGCCACGACGGCCTCGGCCCAGGACGACTGGCCGGCCCGCCAGCCGCTCAACATGATCCTCCCCGCGGGCGCCGGCGGTTCGTCGGATCCGCTTTCGCGCCTGCTGGCCGAAGAGATCGGCAAGCGCATCAACCAGTCCATCGCCGTGCTGAACCGCCCCGGGGCCGGCGGCAACGTCGGCATGCAGCAGGCCGCGCGCGCACGGCCGGACGGCTACACGATCGTCATTTCGTGGACGGGGCCGCTGGCCACCAACCTCGCGCTGTACAAGGACGTCGGCTACGACCCGCAGAAAGACTTCTCGCCGATCGGCCGTGGGGCTGCACGCCCAACGTGCTGGCGGTGAGCAAGGCGATGCCGGTGAACACGCTGAAGGACTTCCTGGACTACAGCAAGGCGAACCCGGGCAAAGTGAGCTACGGCACCACCGGCATCGGCAGCTCGTGGCACATCGCCGGCGAGATGCTGAGCCGCCAGGCCGGCAACAACTACACGCACGTGCCGTACCAGACCCCGGGCGCCGCGATGACCGACCTGCTCGGCGGCCGGCTGCAGGCGATCTTCCCGGTGATCCCGATGACCGTGCCGCATGTGAAGAGCGGCGAGATGAAGGTGCTGGCCGTGTTCTCCGAGCACCGCTCCTCCGTGCTGCCCGCCGTGCCCTCGACCAGGGGAGCTGGGCCATCCGGAGCTGGTCAGCGACACCTGCTTCGCCCTGCTCACGCCCAAGGGCGTGCCGGAGGCGGTGACCATCCGGCTCAACCGGGCGCTCAACGACGTGCTGGCCGACCAGGGGCTCGCGCGCCAGGATCGAAGCGATGGGCATCGACGTGCGCGCCGGCACGCCGAAGGCCGTATCGGACTACCCGGCCGCCGAGATTCCGCGCCAGGCCGCGCTGGTCAAGGCCTCGGGAGCGACGGCGCAATAGTCCATGGGGCCTCAGCCTGCAGCCCCCGCCGGCTCCTGGCGCGCGAACTGCGACGGCGATTGCCCCACGTGCCGTGAGAACGCCACGCTGAAGGTGCTCGCCGATCCGTAGCCCACGCGCTCGGCGATCTCGGCGACCGAGCCGGCGCGGCGGCGCAGCAGGTCCTTGGCCGGGCCATGCGCCACGCCAGCAGGTATTCCATCGGCGGCATGCCCACCTTGGCCGGAAGCGCGCGAACATGGTCGAGCGGGAGAGCGCGGCTTCCTTGGCCATGGCCGCGACGGTCCAGGGCGCGTCGGGTCCGCATGCAGCGCGCGGATCGCCGCGGCCAGCCGCGGATCGGCCAGGCCCTGCGCCAGCCCGGGGCCGACGGCCGAAGGCTCACCCGGCGAGCGCAGCGCTTCGATCAGCAGCACCTCGAGCAGCCGCTCGAGCACGACATCGCGCGCGGGCCGGCGTTCGCGCGACTCGTCGCCCAGCAACTGCACCAGCGTGGCCAGCCGCGGCTCGTCGCGCACGTGGATCAGCCGGGGCAGCAACGACACCAGCAGGCTCGCGTCGGGCGAGGCGAAGGTGCAATGGCCGGCCAGGATCCGCAGGTCGGGCGGAGCGTCCTGCGGGCCGATGCGAAAGCGCCCTTCGGCCACGGCCGGGGCGTCGTGAGCACGTCCTCCGGCGGCGCATCGGCACTGGTCATGCAGACCGCGTGGGCGGCGGGCACCAGCACGAAATCGCCGGGCTGCAGCAGGACGGCGGGCTGGTCGTCGAGCGCCAGCCGGCAGCTGCCTTCGAGCACCGCGCAATAGAACGGCTCCCCGGCATCCGAGCGCCGGATGCGCCAGCGGCCGCCGCCGGTGACCTGCTTGGAAAAGCGCGCCGCGGGCCGCAGCAACGCCACCACGTCGGCAAGGGGATCGACCACGGCTGGACGCTCGCTCAAAAGATCTGGACGTTCCAGTGTAGCCAGTCCGGGGCCGGCTGCCTAACCTCGGGGCTTCACCACAAGGAACCGCTATGAAAACCATCCTGATCACCGGCTGCTCCTCGGGCTTCGGCCTGAAACCGCCCGCTACTTCCTGGGGCGCGACTGGAACGTCATCGCCACGATGCGGACGCCGCGCGACGACCTGCTGCCCGCGGGGCCGCGCCTGCGCGTCCTCCAACTCGACGTGACCGACGCCGCCAGCATCGCCGCGGCCGTGGCGGCAGCCGGGCCCGTCGACGTGCTGGTCAACAACGCCGGCTTCGGCGCGCCGTCCCCCGTGGAACTGTCGTCGGCCGAAACGGTGCGCGACCTGTTCGACACCAACACCTTCGGCACCATCGCGGTCACGCAGGCCGTGCTGCCCGGCATGCGTGCGCGCGGCACGGGCGTGATCGTCAACGTGACCTCCAGCGTCACCTACAAGGCGCTGCCGCTGGTGGGCGTCTACCGCGCCGCGAAGGCCGCCGTGAACGCGCTGACCGAATCGCTCGCCCTCGAGGTCGCGCCCTTCGGCATTCGCGTGCACACTGGTGTTGCCCGGATCGTCCGGCGAGACGCAGTTCCGCGCGAGCGCCGCCAAGGGCCTGCAAGGCATGGACGATCCGGTCTACGGCGAGTTCATGCGCGCGGCGATCGCGCGGATGCAGGGGATGACGGGGCCGGGGACGCGCTCGATCGATGTGGCCGAGACGGTCTGGCGGGCCGCGAACGATGCCGCGGCGCCGCTGCGGATTCCGGCGGGGGCGGATGCGGTGGCTTGGGCGGGGGAGGCGGGGTGAGAGGGGGTGCGCTGAGGGAGAGTGGGGGAGCAGAGGGCGGGACGCTTGGCGTGCTGAGTCGTGTGCGGCCATCTATCCCACGTGCCACGCATGTTGAGCGACATCAGTTCGTGTTTGGGGACTTGACTGTTTTTGGGGGAGGCGGACCTCTGGCCCCAGAGGCTCCACGTTCACTGATGACTGCTACAGACTGAACGGAGCCATTCGCGACCAACCGCGTGAGCGACCGCTTTGGCCAATACCGGCCAATCGATTGGGCCGACACCGGCCAGAAACTCAAGGCAACGCAGTAAGCAATCGCGATGAAATGCGTTCGCTGGCTTCCCGCAACTGCGCTTCTTGTGTCTAGCAGCATGCTCGTCGCGTGATCCAGTCAATCAGCCAGGGGTTGACGCAGCCGACTCCAACTGACGACCGTCAGGCGACGTCCAAGATGTCTTGGGTGACAACCGAGCCCTTGGGAAATATGCCGCTTGCGACGATGTGAGCCGCTGTTGCCTCTGGGTTCGCGACGAAGAAGGCCAGCGCAAGGCCGCGCTTAGCTCGAGTGCAGCACACATACATCAGCCTCAGCGTACGACTCCATGTGTTGTCATTGCCGGTTTCGAATGCCTTACGGTCATCCGCGCTGGCCTGCTTCTCGCTCAGAACCTTTTCATAGTCGTAGAGGTTGTAGTCACTCTCCTCTTCGTCCATGACCACCAGCACTCTGTCGAACTGAGCTCCTTTGACACCATGCTGAGTCGCGAACGGTGAGCCCTCTGCCACGTACAGCGCGTATGGTAGAAGCTCGGCAGCGGGGCACTGCAACAGCTTCGCCACAGACAAATCTGCGGTAGGACTACTGCCTGCCCCCTCCTCACCGCCGTCGGCCTCCGCTTCAGGATCGAAGGCAGCCTCATCTCCGACTCCTGCCCCCAACCCGAGCGCACGCTCCATTCGCGGATCGATTGTCAGCAACTGCGTGTCACGCAGATGAGCGACGACTGTTGTCAGGGTCGCCGCAGGGTCTCGAATCATGCCTTGCAGTGCGATCGTCGCGCCTCGGATTTCCTTGAGAACTGTAGGAACGCTGCCGCCGGCGGCGCCTTCCGGTTGGAGGCGTGGGCAATGCTCACGCAAGATGTTCATTGCCGCAAACTCATCTCCGCAGTCCACCGCGTGGACCAGGGGGGAACAACGAAGCCCGGGCTGACGCACCGGCCAACAGGTCCCATCGAGCAGCCCCTGCTTGAACGACGTTGGCGCTTGGTCGTTGAGCGCGGAGTAGATCCCGGCCCATCCCAGCCGCTTTGCGGCGATGCGATGAACGATGACAAGAATCTTGACAGCATCTTCTGGCTTGACCCAGCCGTCGTCTTCGTTCGCGGCTGCGCTCCACGCACGCAATTGGCTAAGCGCGGCCTGACGGTCTCCCGTGTTCGGGAGCACGAAGATTCTGGCTGAGCCCTCAACAGGCTGCGACACGCCATCAACGAGCTCATGGAGGCCTCCGACTTGCTGCAACCCATCACCTTCCTTGCGAATAGCATTAGCCACGCGCAGGATGCTCTGCGCACATCGGAAGTTCTCTGGCTTGGTGATGGCCTTCCACCCATCTTCGAGCACAATCTTTCCTGCGCCCCGCAGGTAAATTTTCTGCATCGGATCGCCAAAGAAGCCAAGGCAGAAACGGTCGCGCATCTGAGCTTCCAACATCTTGAACGACTCGACAACTTCGGGGAACGTATCCTGGCTTTCGTCTATAAAGATGAAGGGGAAGTTGAGTGCGACCACTCGCCTAAAAAGCGGCTTGTGTCGGAGCAGGTAGTTGCAGAGCTTGAGGATGTCTTCGTGTCCGAGTACTCCGTCGTCGTAGTCGCTGGCGACCCCGTATCGGAAAGAGGGCACCCGGGATGCGGCCTCTAGGTATTTCTTGTACCGGGCTTGATCCTTCTTGTTCTTGTCCTTAGTCTTCTGCTGAACCTTCGGGCCGAACACCTTGCTGACGAGCCCGTCTAGGTGTTCCTGAAGGCCCTTCAGTACCCATACCTTGATGTCAGCCTGAAACGTGCTCGCGATGGTCCAGTAGAAGCTGTGGATTGTCGAGACATGCACGAGGTTCTCAGCCGCGACGTCTTCTCGGATTTCGTTGGCCGCGACCTCGGTATAGGTGATGCAGGCGACTCGCTGACGCCTCATGAGCATGCTCTCACCATGCTTCTCAATAACGCGCTCCAGCGCTTTGATGAGCGACGTAGTCTTGCCGGAGCCTGCGCCAGCCGTCACCATGAAGGATTGAGGAGGGGTGGCGGTGATGCAGTCGAGTAGCTCTCGGTCGGCATCAGTGTCACGACTGGTGGCGCGCCGGCTCATTCTTGAGCTCCGGGGGCCGCTTCAGGCGCGATGGCGCCACCATCGATGGGAGCAATCGCTGCAGCGTTGGCGGCCACGGCGCCCTCCGCCTCAGCTTCGTAGGCGACCATCGCCTCAAGCCAAGTCAGGCCTTCACAAATGTAGGCGGGCACTTTCCAGCCCTTGAGCGGTCCACTGGCGAGAACCTCCAGTGCAAAGCGAGTTTTGTCAAAGCTCTTGCTGATCACCCTTTTGTGGAGCCCAGTCGCCAGTTCCTGCGGGGTCTTGGCAGCATTTCGCAGCTTGAGGCCCACCGCCGCATTCTTCTCATCCCGGCACCAGCCCACATTCTCCAGTCCGAACGCTTCTTCCAGAGTGCGGCCACAAAGCTCGGCGGTGACCTCGCCTACGGTGACCTTGACCTTGGTTTGGTAGGCCACGCGCACGTGCGCCTTGCCGCCATCGAGGGGATGCACTTTCTGGGCATCGCCAACGGCCCACAGCTCCTCCACGGTGCGCTTCTTCGGTATCCAGCTGATAAGCGTTTGGTTTGCGGTGACGGCGCCTGCGGTGTGCGCTTCGCAGGTCTTCCCGCGCCTCTTTGATCTCTTCTTCACGCCCAGGTCCGCACCGCCTTCCCCGGTGTCATCATCTTCTTCCACCTCGAATGCCTTAAGGTCATCTTCTTCATCTTCTTGGCCGGGGCAGGGGCGGCCGCGCCGGCTGCAGCAGGCGCCTTGGCGAGGACGCTATCTAGGTCTGTGATGACGAGCGTTGTGATTCCGACGTACTCGATGAGCTCGCGGAAGCGATGGGCAAACGCGCCGCCCACCTCGAGGACCGTGAGCGCCGAGGAGCGGAGCCGCTCCGCGCATGACTCAATCATGGCCGGAACGAGCAGTCGCTCGACGTTGCCTTCCACGAGGATGGCGGCATCCGAGAAGAACAGGTCGCAATGGGTCAGCTTCAGATAGCGCTGCAAAAACGCGAGCGCCTCCTTCTCCTCTTCGCCAGCCTTGAAGCGGGAGAGGTTCCGAACGTCGGTGTGATGCTCCATCTCCGCGCTGACGCGACGGAAGTAGCGAATGGGGAGAAGCCCCGCTCGTAGAGGATGTGCGGGGAATGAGTGGTGACTACGACTTGGGTGTGGAAGATTGATTCGTTCTCGTGGTTCTCATTCAGGAGCTTCAGGACGTTGCGAACGAACACCTGTTGGACTTGGGCATGCAAGTGGGCCTCAGGCTCCTCGATGAACACCAGATGCAGCGGCGGCCGATCGTCCTTCCCCTTGCTCCAGCGCTCGTGGAGGTCAATCAGCTCGACAACCATGTACACAAGGTTCTTGAAGCCCGGCCGTTGTAGCTGTCGGGAAGTTGGGCCTCGCCAGCCCCGGAACGACGTAGTGCACCTTCGCGCTCTGGCCCAGTACCTTGGACGGGTCCAGCGCAGCCCTGATGACGATGTCGGGGTTGCTCACGCCGGGATAGCCAAGCTTCTTCAGCTGATCGAGCGTCTCGCTGAAGACGTTCTTCAGGTGAGCGTTCAGTTCCTTCTCGGAGACGTCCAAGGCCTGAAGCGCTTGGTGGTCGTCCTCTCGCTTTTCGAGATTTCGCTCGTAGAACTTGCTCAAGCGGCTGGACAGGTTCTCTGCCCGCGCAGCGGTTCCACCGCCTTGCGGGTCATCCAGTGCCGCTGGGCACGCAGGAAGTCCACCTTCACGAGCGACTTGAGGATCGTGTCGCCCTTTCTATCCCCCGCCACCTCCTGCGGGGTATAGGCCGCGGACCTCTCTTGATACCGATCGAACTCGCGCTCATCGAGCACGTAGTAGCGGAAGCTGTAGTGTTTCGTCAGTTCCTTGGCGAGGAACTTCGTTAGGCTCTCCGGCCACGGTTTGTACCCGGTGACGCCGCCCGGGGCGGGCGCTGCACCAGCTGCGGCCTTTGCCGCAAGTTTCGAGGCGGCAGTCGCCGCCTTCTCTCGCAGCTCGCGGTAGGTCTTCACGAGGTCATAGGGATCCTTCGGCTCGAACGAGACTCGGATGCCCACGCACTTGCCCTCCCAGTCGGTGCTTGGCAGCAGCGGCATGGCGACACCCAAATCGGTATCTCCAACGCGGAACCAGAGGTCCGGGGTAATGGCCGGAAGCTGCCCGGGCGAGTCCACGTCACCCGGCAGTGCGTTGCCTATGTTGTCAATTTCGGCCCAAAGGATGGCGCTGAAGTCGAACAACTCAAAGCTGGCAGCATCGCCGCGCAGCATTGAGTAAAGGCCTTGAGCAGCCGATGTCTTTCCGCTGTTGTTCGCGCCGACGAAAATGGAAATCTTGTCATCGAGTTCGATGATGACGTCGCGCAGCCTGCGATAGTTCCGCAGGCGATAGGCCTGAAGCTTCATGGGTGTTTCTCCGCAAATCTGGCTGGAGGCCACCCCAGAACCTGCGCGCAGGCTTCGCCCGCTGATGCGGGTCAGTTAGGCCTCCCCTTCCCTATCTGTGCTTGGAATTGTGCAGCAAGACAGCCGTCACGAGACGGATGAAGGCGGTCGCCGATACCTGACATTGGGTGGCGTGCGCGGCGAGCGATCACGATTGGGCAACTCCCCTGCCGCGTCTTCACACTGGGGACTGGGATTCCGTCCTCTTAGGTGACTAGGTGCTGCTGTCGCGTCCGCACCCGTTAGGGGACGCGCACTGCTGGGCACGATGGAGCTCCTATGGAGCGGCGTCTTGAGTTACTCCTTCGCGCGGGGCGCGCACCGATGGCGCTGGTTCATCGCCGGCTGCATGGCGCAGCTCGCGCTCTACTGCTGGCCGTCGAGGCGATCGTCCACACGGGTTTGTGCTAGCCCCGGCTCACCGGGAGCGCTCCGGCGGCTTCCAGTGACTCGCCCCGATCTCCTCCAGCGTGCGCTGTAGGTCTGCAAACGCAAGCGCCAGCGCCGGATCGCGCCCCTCTTGCTCGTCTTGTTTCGCCTGATCGCGCGCGTCCTGGTCCAAAGCCCGATTCAGGCCACCCGCGGGCATGTCGAAGAACTGTGCGATCTCCCCGTCAAGCTCCGTGGGGATCGGCCGCGAGCCGTCGGCCCAGCCCGTCACTACGCTCTGACTTCGTGTCCCACCCTTCTCTTGGCGCGCGAGCCGGGCGGCAAGCTGGCCATGGGAGCCTCGCCCGCGCTCGTCAAGATGGCGCCGCAGGTTGTGGGCACGCCGGTACCGCCAGAGGTGCTGAGGCACCGCGTGAGAGGCAAAGGGGTTGCCGGGATCGGCCAGCGCCTTTTGCGCTGCCGCTTCGGCCGCCTGCTTCTCAGAGCGGGCCGCCACGCTATCGAATCGCTCGACGAGCTCGCGCAGCTGCAGCAGCGCCTCGAGTGCGGCCGAATCCTCGGCCTGCGCAGCACCGCGCACGACTGTCTCGAAGAACTCGCGCTTCATCCGCTCGAAGGCCAGGCGCGTGTACATCTGCGGCGCGTCGCGCACGATGACATCGAGCTCCTCGCCCATCGTCCTCCCAGCAGATCTGGCGCGAGATTTGAGAGTCTCACGAGTAGCCGCGACCACTTCGATGCGCAACTCGGCCTTGAGGCTTGATTTTTGACCCGAAGTTCCGTTTTTCACCCGCGTTTCCGACATTTGCGTTCCGCCCCTATCGTTAGCAACGCCCGCATGTCGCGGGAACGAAAGGGAAAATTATGTCTTGGGCAAGCTCAATCAAACGGGCCGGCAATCTCAACCGCATCGAAGAGCTGCACGACGCCGGTTTCAACGCTGATGAATCGGCCGCCGTCTTCCGCAACGAACGCATTCCGCTCGTGGCACGCAACGGCGACCTGCCGCTGCTGGAGAACCTCCACGTGCTTAGCAGGAAAGCACTGCCGCAGCGCGCCGTCGCGGACGCGATCGCGAGCCGCAACGCCGCCGGCCACTACGCGGAAAATGGCCTGCAAGTTCCCTTCACCTGATCGGTCCTCCGAGCGCTCTATCCGTATCCCAGCCGCATCAGCCGTGCGACAGGTACAGCCGCTCGGAATCGCATCGGGATCGACGTACTCGTCTCGTGCATGAGAGTCAGCGCCGGGCAGGGTCAGGCACGCCAGGATCTGCTGCGCGGCCGCCCTACTGCGCGTATTCCGCACTGGTCCCGGCCCGGGGGCTCGGCCTAGAGCTCGCTGCAGCGGACCGCGAGATGCAGAACACGCGTTGCGGCTAGTGAGGGTGCAGTGCGCACATGCCCGCTGCCGACCCATCCTTGCGCTCGCGCCTCTCTCCGTCGGGGGTGCCCCGGTGACCGAATTGAAGCGGGGACCGTGAACTTGGCGCCCACCCCGACGACCGACCGCTCCCGCTGGCGGATTCAACCGGTCAACGCAACACATTCGCTGAACATCTCAGCGGGCGTGTGGAAGCCGAGCGTCTTGCGCGGCCTCTCGTTCAATTGTCTCGCTATTGCGTTGAGCTGGGTCTGGGAGAAGTCCGAGAGGTCCATGCCCTTCGGCATGTACTGACGGAGTAGACCGTTGGTGTTCTCGTTGCTTCCGCGTTGCCGGGGGCTCTGGGGGTCGCAGAAGAAGACTTGGATGTCGGTGGCCATGGTGAACTGCTTGTGGGCATGCATCTCTGTGCCTCGATCCCGGTCAGGGATTTATAGAGCTCCTGCGGCAGCTTGCGGGCATTCTTGATCAGGGCGTTGACGACCGTCTGCGAGTCTTTGCCACCGAGCTTCACCAGCATCACGTATCGCGTCTGTCGCTCGACCAGCGTGGCAATCTGGCTGTTGCGACTGCCGAAGACCAAGTCACCTTCCCAGTGGCCAGGCACGGCTCGATCTTCGACCGAAGCGGGTCGCTCGCTGATCGAAACGGCATCGGCGATCTGCCCGTGGATCGCCGTCTTCTGCGTGTAGTGCCGAGAGCGGCGCATCCCGCGCGTGCGTCTCAGGTGTTCCAGCAGCTCCTTCTTCAAGGCGCCACGCGCTTGAATGAACAGGCTGCGGTAGATGGTCTCGTGTGACACGTGGAGGCTCTGGTCGCCCGGATAAGTATGCTTGAGCCAACCTGCAATCTGCTCCGGCGCCCAGAGCAGCCGGAGCTTCTCAGCTACGAGCCGGGCCAACGCGCGGTTGTTCCGCAACTTGCAGGTCTTAGGGCGCCGCGCTCGATCCCAAGCCGCCGCATCGGCTAGGCTAGCGCGATAGCCGTCGCAGCCGCCGTTGCGCTTTATCTCTCGGCTGATCGTCGATGGTGCTCGCCCAAGTCGAGCCGCGGTTGATCGAATAGATTCGCCGGCCACCATCGCCCCGAGATCTCCTCGCGTTCGGCCAGAGTCAGCGCATCTGGTGATCGCGCTCGTTGCGGCGGCCGGAATCCACCCGTCGCCGCAAGAATCTGGTGGATCGACGTGTGAGGCCGATCAAACAGCTTGCCAATCTCATGCAGTGTCCAGCCTTGTTTCCAGCGCTCCCACATCAGCGCCTTCTGGCTGTCCGAGTAGTAGATCCGTGGCCGCCGTCGCTTCATCTGCAACACTCCTTCCGCCTCCGCGGTGGTTAGTGTGTTGCATTGACCGGTTGAATCCGCCCTGCAAAGCAGTCGCCCAGAGCCAAGTAGACCTAGTGCCCGCTTTGCAACCCAAAGCAGCCATCAAAACCCCGCCTCCCAACGGCAAAATCCCCCATGCCCCCTCCCTCGACACCCGCGCCAAAACCCTCGTCAACGAAAAGCTGATCCGCGCCTACTGGGAAGCCGTCGAACACTACAAGACCCGCGACCTGGTCCTGCTCTACGCCGCAGGCGACACCAAGTACCCAGTCCGAGCCTTCGTCCGCGACGAGTTGCTCGCCTCCACCCTTCCCTCCGACATCAAGGCCAAGATCGCGAATCCCGCGAGCGGTGCAAGCAGCCGACCGGCGGCCAGCGACGCGACCTTCTGGCTCCCGGCCATCTTTTCCGATGAAGAGGCGGCGTGCCTGCCGGTCAACGCGAAGCTCCCGGCGCCCGGCGGGCAGGCGTACAGGCAGTGACGTGCGCGGCATCTCGCCGCGCATGAACAGCCTCGTGGTGCGCTAGCCGTCGGTGCGCCGCGCCACCAGTTCCGGTACCCCGTCCCCGCATCCAGCTCGCGCGCCAGCCGCCACTGCGCCAGCCCGACCACCAGCACTTCGGCCGCGGTGCGCACGAGGTTGCCTTCCACCACGTGACCGCCGAACACCTGCCCCGTCGCCGACGCGATGCTCGCATGCAGGTGGGCGCCCTCCGGCGTGACGGTGCCCGTGAGCGTGAGGATCTCGAACGGTCCCGGCCACGTGGTCGCGTCGTCGCGGTCCGCCAGGCGCAGCACCGGGTCCTGCAGGCTGCCGATGCCGCCGAGCACGAAGCCGCCTTCGGGCAGGGCTTCGCGGCACTGCGCTTCAATGGCACGCCGCAGGTCGGCGCCGGGCGACAGGCGCAGCACCAGCTCGCGCATCACGCGGCCTCCACCGGGGCGCGGGCGGGCCCGGCCTTCGCAGGCGCCGCCGGCGCGGCATCCACCTTCGCGAACACCTCCGCCGCCCATTCCACGAACGCCCTGACCCGCGCGCTCAGGTGCCGGTTCGGCGGATACACCACGTGGATCGGGATTGCCGGATGCTTCCAGTCCTGCATCACTTCCACCAACGCGCCGCTCGCGATGTGTGGCGCCGCCATGAAGCGCGCCACCTGCGAGATGCCCAGCCGGCCAGCACCGCCGCCAGTGCGCGTTGCTCTCGTTCACCGACAGCTGGTAGCGGCCGGCCAGTTCGATGTGCTCGCCGTCCTTCTCGAAGATGTTCGGGTAGGGGCGCCCGTTGCGCGCCGAGAAGAAGTTGACCAGGACGTGGCTCTCTTCCGGTCGCTGGGGTGCGAAGGCGCGGCGTGCTTCGCCAGATACTCCGGCGTGGCGACGGTGATGAGCGCGAGGTTGCCGATGCGCCGCGCCACCAGCGATTGCTCGATGAGGTCGCCGCCGCGGATCACGCAGTCGACGTTGTCGCTGATCAGGTCCACGGGCCGGTCGCTCACGCCCAGGTCCAGCTGGATGTCGGGGAAGCGCTTGTAGAAGTCGGGCAGCGCCGGAACGACCACCAGGCTGGCGATGGCGGCGCCGACGTCCACGCGCAGCCGGCCGGTGGGGCTGGCCTGCGCGTTGGTCATGCTGGCCTCGATGTCGTCCGGGTCGTTCAGCAGGCGCGCCGTGCGCTCGTAGTAAGCGGCCCCGTCGGGCGTGACGGTCAGGCGGCGGGTGGTGCGATTGAGCAGCTTCACGCGCAGCCGCGTCTCCAGCTGCTGCACCATCTTGGTGGCCGACGCCTTGGGAATGTTCAGCGACTCCGCCGCCTTGGTGAAGCTCCCGGCCTCCACCACCCTCGCAAACACACGCATCGACTGGAACTGGTCCACGACAGCACCCCTCACTCTTTGTTGGGCGGATTGTTCATCAGCCGGAAACAAAGAAGTCGCCGATGACACCTTTATCCGTACGCGCCGGATGCCTATAGTCCTTTCCATGCCGCTACGTCCGCCCACTGTTCCCAACCCGCTGCCGCTCGCGGGCCACGCGGCTATGCCCGCGCGCGTCCAGGGCGCCCGCACCGGGCGTGGCCCCGCGCCGCTGGTGCTGCACCTGCATGGCGGCGCCTTCACGGGCGGCGACCTCGACACCGGCGAATGCTTCGGCCAGCTGCTGGCCAAGGCCGGCGGCGTGGTCGTGTCGATCGCCTACCCGCTGGCGCCGGCGCATCCGTTCCCGCAGGCTGTCGAGGCGGCCTATGCCGCACTGGTCTGGATTTCGGAACACCGAACGGGGCTCGCCGGTGCGCGCGCCGCTGTTCGTCGCCGGCGAAGAGGCCGGCGGCAACCTGGGCGGCGGCGGTGGCGGCAATGGCGCGAGACCGCGCCGAGTTCGAGCTTGCCGGCCAGATCCTCGTCACGCCCATGCTCGACCCGTGCAACGCCATGCCGTCGCAGCGCGAAGCCGTGGGCGACCAGTGCAGTGCCGCTGGAGCGAAGGCTGGGGCGCGTACCTGCGCGGCCCGATGGACGCCGAGCACCCGTATGCGGTGCCCGCGCACGCGCAGCGCCTCGCGGGCCTGCCCCCGGCGCTCGTGCTCGCGGGCGAAGACGACCCGATGCGCGACGAGGCGGTCGCCTATGCGAAGCGCCTGCAGGACGCCGGCATCACCGTGCAGACCGCCCTGATCCCCGCCACCGGCTGGCCCGCGTCGCTCGAAGCGCCGCCGCATCCTTGTCCGTGCGAAGCCGCGGTCGTCGACCACCTGCGCGCCTTCCTCCACGCGCCCGAACCGGCCTCATAAGGCCGCCACACCCCCTGCTCCCAGCCCGAAGCCGGTGCGATCCACCGGCGCGGACGAACTCGCCTCCAAAAAAGGAAGAAGCTCCCATGACCCAAGAAAACTCGTACCCCGGCGGCCGGTATGCACCCCGGCGCCTCTGGACAGCGGCCGGCACCGCCGCCGCCCTGTCGGTGATCGCCACCGCCGTCATCGCGCTGCACGGCCAACCCGCCAAGGCCACCGCCAACGCCGCGCCGCCGCCCACGCCGGTGTCGGTCGCCGCGGTGCAGGAAACGGAGATCGCCGCCGGGACGAGTTCTCCGGCCGGCTCGAAGCGGTGGAGCGCGTGGAGATCCGCTCGCGCGTCGCCGGCGCCGTGCAGGCCGTGCACTTCCGCGAAGGCGCACTGGTCACCAAGGGCGACCTGCTGATCACGATCGACCCGGGTCCGTACGCCGCGGAAGCCGAGCGCGCCGACGCGCAGGTCGCGGCGGCCCAGGCCCGGCTGGCGCAGGCGCAGAGCGAGTCGGCCCGTGCGAAGCGCCTGTGGGACGAAGGCGCCATTGCGCAGCGCGAACTGGAAGAGCGGGGCAACGCCGAACGCGAGGCCGGCGCCAACCTGCGCGCAGCGCAGGCGCAGCAGCAAGGCGCGCGCCTCAATCTCAGCTACACGCAGGTGCGCGCGCCGGTGTCGGGCCGCATCGGCAAGCTGGAGATCACGCCCGGCAACCTGGTGGCGGCCGGCCCGGGCGCGCCGGTGCTGACCACGCTGGTGTCGGTGAGCCCGATCTACGCGAGCTTCGAAACCGACGAACACGTGATCCTGCGCGCACTGAAAGACATGCCGGGCGGCAGCAGCGCGCGGGCGCTGATCGAGCGCATCCCGGTGCAGATGGGAACGTCGGCGATGACCGACACGCCCATCACCGGCCGGCTGCAACTGATCGACAACCAGGTCGATGCCAAGAGCGGAACGGTGCGCGTGCGCGCCGCCTTCGACAACCGCGACGGCTCGCTCATCCCGGGGGCCAGTTCGCCCGCGTGCGCATGGGCCAGGCCCGCACCAGCCGCGCCGTGCTGGTGAGCGAACGCGCGGTGGGCACCGACCAGGACAAGAAGTTCGTGCTGGTGGTGGGCGAAGGCAACAAGGCCGATTACCGCGAGGTCACGCTCGGCGCGCCCTTCAATGGCCTGCGCATCGTGCAGTCGGGCCTGAAGCCCGGCGAGCGCATCGTGGTCAATGGCCTGCAGCGCGTGCGCCCCGGCGCCACGGTGCAGCCGCAACTGGTGGCGATGGAAGAACGGACATGAACCTCTCGCGCTTCTTCATCGACCGGCCGATCCCGCCGGCGTTCTCTCGCTGCTGATCTTCCCCGGCCGGCCTGATCGCCCTGCGCGCGCTGCCGATCTCGGAGTATCCCGACGTGGTGCCGCCGACGATCGTCGTGCGCGCCACCTATCCCGGCGCCAACCCCAAGGTGATCGCCGAGACAGTCGCCACGCCGCTGGAAGAGGCCATCAACGGCGTCGAAGGCATGATCTACATGAGCAGCCAGGCCACCACCGATGGCGTGATGACGCTCAACGTCACCTTCCGCCTCGGCACCGACCCCGACAAGGCGCAGCAACTGGTGCAGAACCGCGTGGCGCAGGCCGAACCGCGGCTGCCCGAGGAAGTGCGGCGACTCGGCCTCGCGACCGTCAAGAGCGCGCCCGACATCACGATGGTGGTGCACCGGTGTCGCCCAACGGCCGCTACGGCATGGACTACCTGCGCAACTACGCGGTGCTGAACGTGCGCGACCGGCTGGCGCGCATCGAGGGCGTGGGCCAGGTCAACATCTTCGGCGGCGGCGAGTACGCGATGCGCGTCTGGCTCGATCCGCAGAAGGTGGCGCAGCGCGGCCTCTCGGCCACCGACGTGGTGCGCGCGATCCGCGAGCAGAACGTGCAGGCCGCCGCTGGCGTCGTCGGGGCGTCGCCCGGCCTGCCCGGCGTCGACCTGCAACTGTCGATCAACGCGCAGGGTCGCTTGCAGAACGAGGAAGAGTTCGGCGAGATCATCATCAAGACCGGCACCGACGGCGCCGTGACGCGGCTGCGCGACGTGGCGCGGCTCGAACTCGGCGCGGCCGATTATTCGCTGCGGTCGCTGCTGAACAACGACGCCGCCGTCGGCATCGGCGTGTTCCGGCGCCGGGCTCCAACGCGCTTGCCATCTCCGCGCAGGTGCGGGAGACGATGGAGGAACTGGCCAAGCACATGCCGCAGGACGTGGAGTACCGCATCGCCTACGACCCGACGCAGTTCGTGCGCGCGTCGATCCAGTCGGTGGTGGTCACGCTGCTCGAAGCCATCCTGCTGGTGGTGCTGGTGGTCATCCTGTTCCTGCAGACCGGCGCGCTTCCATCATCCCGCTGCTGGCCGTGCCGGTGTCGGTGGTGGGCACGTTCGCGGTGCTGCACCTGCTCGGCTTCTCGATCAATGCGTTGAGCCTGTTCGGGCTGGTGCTGGCGATCGGCATCGTGGTCGACGACGCCATCGTGGTGGTGGAGAACGTCGAGCGCAACATCGAAGCGGGGCTGACGCCGCGCGAGGCGACCTACCGCGCCATGCGCGAAGTGTCGGGCCCGATCATCGCCATCGCGCTCGTGCTGGTGGCGGTGTTCGTGCCGCTCGCCTTCATCACCGGGCTGACCGGCCAGTTCTACCGCCAGTTCGCGGTGACGATCGCGATCTCCACGGTGATCTCCGCGATCAACTCGCTGACGCTGTCGCCCGCCCTCGCCGCCCTGCTGCTGCGCGGCCACGATGCGCCCAAGGACGCCCTGACGCGCGGCATGGACCGCGTGCTCGGCGGCTTCTTCCGCGGCTTCAACCGCGTGTTCCGGCGCGGCGCCGACCGCTACAGCGGCGGCGTGCGCGGGTCGCTCCAACGCAAGGGCGCGATGCTGGCGGTGTACGGCGTGCTGGTGGTCGCCACCGTCGGCGTCTTCAAGGCCGTGCCCGAAGGCTTCGTGCCGGCGCAGGACAAGCAGTACCTGATCGGCTTCGCACAACTGCCCGACGGCGCCACGCTCGACCGCACCGAGGCGGTCGTCCGGCGCATGGGCGAGATCGCGGCGAAGAACCCGAACGTGGAGGCGACACTCGCGTTCCCCGGCCTGTCCATCAACGGCTTCACCAACAGCTCCAACTCCGGCATCGTGTTCGCCACGCTCAAGCCCTTCGAGGAGCGCAGGCGCGCCGACCAGAGCGGCGGCGCGGTGGCGGGCCAGTTGAACCAGCCTTCGGCGGCATCCAGACGCCTTCATCGTGATGTTCCCGCCGCCGCCCGTGCAGGGCCCGGGCACCACCGGCGGCTTCAAGCTGCAGCTGGAAGACCGCGGCTCGCTTGGCTACGACGCGATGGACGGCGCGGTGAAGGCCTTCATGGCCAAGGCGTCGCAGGCGCCGGAACTCACCGGCCTCTTCAGCAGCTGGCAGGTGAACGTGCCGCAGCTCTATGCCGACATCGACCGGACGCGGGCGCGGCAGCTCGGCGTGCCGGTCACCGACATCTTCGACACCATGTCCACCTACCCGGCAGCGTGTACGTGAACGACTTCAACAAGTTCGGCCGCACGTACACCGTGCGCGTGCAGGCCGACGCCGCCTACCGCGCCCGCGCCGAGGACATCGGCGCCCTCAAGGTGCGCTCGGAGTCGGGCGAGATGGTGCCGCTGTCGGCGCTCATGAAGGTGCGTTCCAGCTTCGGGCCGGAGCGGGCCATGCGCTACAACGGCTACCTCGCCGCCGACATCAACGGCGGCCCCGCGCCCGGCTTCTCGTCGGGCCAGGCCGAGGATGCGATCAAGCGCATCGCCGCCGAGACGCTGCCCGCGGGCATCAGCTTCGAGTGGACGGAGCTGACGTACCAGAGATCCCGGCCGGCAACTCGGCGATCTGGGTGTTCCCGCTGGCGCTGCTGCTCGTCTTCCCGGTGCTGGCCGCGCAGTACGAAAGCCTGACGCTGCCGCTCTCGATCATCCTGATCGTGCCCATGGGCCTGCTCGCCGCGATGACCGGCGTGTGGATCTCCGGCGGCGAGAGCAACGTCTTCACGCAGATCGGGCTGATGGTGCTGGTCGGGCTCTCGGCGAAGAACGCGATCCTGATCGTGGAGTTCGCGCGCGAGCTCGAGTTCGCCGGGCACACGCCGGTGCAGGCCGCGATCGAAGCCAGCCGCCTGCGGCTGCGCCCGATCCTGATGACCTCGCTGGCGTTCGTCATGGGCGTGCTGCCGCTCGTGCTCTCCACCGGCGCCGGCTCCGAGATGCGGCAGGCGATGGGCGTGGCGGTGTTCGGCGGGATGATCGGCGTCACCGCGTTCGGCCTGTTCCTCACGCCCGTGTTCTACGTGGTGCTGCGCCGGCTGGCGGGCAACAAGCCGCTGCGCCAGCACGGGCAGCAACCGCACTTCGAAGGTTTTGCCGGCGGTGGCGGAGGGACGGCGCACGCCGTGCCCGCGGCGCCGCACCACGGCGGGGAGATCTGACCGTGAACCAAACCCTCCGACTCCTTCCGCTGCTGGGCGCACTCGTGCTGGCCGGCTGCGCCACGGCGCTGCCGGACCTGCCCGCGCAGCCGCAGCCTCCCGCGCAGTTCAAGGAAGCCGCGGCGCGCTGGACCACCGCGGCTCCGGCCGAGGCCCGGCATCGCGGCAACTGGTGGCAGGCCTTCGGCGACCCGGTGCTCGACACCCTCGTCGAAGCGGCGGCCGCGAACAACACCGACATCCAGCAGGCCTCGGCGCGCCTGGCGCAGTCCCGCGCGCTGGTGCGCGCCGCCAACGCCGACCGCCTGCCGTGGGTCGGGCTGGGCGCGGGTGCGCAGCGCCGGCCGGCGCCGGCACGGCGAGCAGCGCGCCGGCGACGCTGCTGAATGCCGGCGTCGAAATCTCGTACGAAGCCGACCTGTTCGGCCGCCTCGCGCGCAACCGCGATGCCGCCGCGCTCGACGCGGAATCGCGCCAGGCGCTGTTGCACAGCACGCGGCTGCTGGTGCAGGCGGAAACGGCGCAGGCGTATCTCGGGCTGCGCGCGCTGGACGTCGAGCGCGCGCTGGTGCGCGACACCGTCGCCGCGTACGCCGACACGCTGCGGCTGACGCAGCGCCGCCACCAGGCCGGCGACATCGCCGAACTCGACGTGGTGCGCGTCGATGCGGAAGTGGCCGCGACCGAAGCGGAAGCGTTGGCGCTGGACCGGCAACGCGCCGCGCTGGAACATGCGCTGGCCGTGCTGGTCGGCGCACCGGCCTCGCAGTTCGGGCTGGACGCGGGCCCCGGGCCACCGCGCTGCCCGTGATCCCGGCCGGCGTGCCCGCGACGGTGCTCGCGCGGCGTCCCGACGTGGCCGCGGCACAGGCCTCGCTGCTGGCGGCGCAGGCGCGCGTCGGCGTCGCGCAGTCGGCCTGTTCCCGTCGGTGTCGCTCACCGGCGCGGGCGGCTTCGCTTCGCCGGACCTGGGCGACCTGTTCCGCTGGTCCGCGCGCTCGTGGGGCATCGGCGCGCTGCTGTCGCTGCCGCTGTTCGACGGCGGCCGCCGCGAAGCGGGCGTCGAGGGGGCGCAGGCGCAGCTCGAAGCGGCGTCGGCCAGCTACCGCGGCCAGTGCTGGCGGCGTTCCGCGAAGTCGAAGACCAGCTCTCCGCCCTGCGCCTGCTGCGCGACCAGGCGCAGGCGCAGGGCCGCGCGGTCGATGCGGCGACCCGCGCGACGACCCTTTCTTCCACGCGCTATCGCAACGGACTCGTCAGCCAGCTCGAACTGCTCGACGCGCGGCGCAGCGAGCTGCGCAATCGCCGGCAGGCGCTGCAGGTGCGCTCGGCGCAGTTCCGGGCCACGGTGGGCTTGATCCGCGCGCTGGGTGGGGGGTGGGAGGTGCCGGGGGTGGGTGGCGAGAAGGCGAAGACGGACGTCGCCGCCCGATAGCTCCGACTTCCGAAGCGGCGGCCGACGCGCGTGTCAGCCGCCCGCCTACAAGCCCGAACGTCCTTCGCTCGCATGCTCGCGCCTTCCAGCGCGCATCACGCCAGCAAGGACCTTCCCCATGACCCTCCCCGACGACCTCACGCTCACGCGGCGTGACCTGCTCCTCGCCGGCGCCGCCACCGCGGCGACGGTGGCCGCCCCCGCCGACGCGGCCCCGCCCCAGGCGCGCCGCGGCCCAGTCCCGGCTCCGCACCCGCATCGCGCGTCACCCTCGAGGTGAATGGCCAGTCGCACACGCTCGAACTCGACAACCGCACCACCCTGCTCGATACGCTGCGCGAGCACCTGCACCTGACCGGCACCAAGAAAGGCTGCGACCACGGGCAATGCGGCGCATGCACCGTGCTGGTGAATGGCGAGCGCATCAACTCCTGCCTCACGCTGGCCCTGCTGACCCACAACCAGAAGGTCACCACCATCGAAGGCCTCGGCACGCCGACCCGGATGCACCCGATGCAGACGGCCTTCGTCAAGCACGATGGCTACCAGTGCGGCTACTGCACGCCCGGCCGTGTGTTCCGCCGTCGGCACGCTCGACGAGATCCGGCGCGGCGTCCCGAGCCATGTCACCGCCGACCTCACGGCCAAGCCGCTGCTCTCGGTCGACGAACTGCGCGAGCGCATGAGCGGCAACATCTGCCGCTGCGGCGCTTACTCCAACATCGTCGATGCGATCGCCGAAGTGGGCGGGGTGCGGACATGAAGCCCTTCACCTACGAGCGCGCCAGCACGCCCGCCGAAGCCGCCGCCGCCGTGGCGCGCAACCCCGAAGCCAAGTTCATCGCCGGCGGCACCAACCTGCTGGACCTGATGAAGCTGCAGATCGAGGCGCCCGCGCACCTCGTCGACGTGAACGCGCTGGCGCTGGACAAGATCGAGGCCACGCCCGAAGGCGGCCTGCGCATCGGCGCGATGGTGCGCAACACCGCGCTGGCCGCCGACGACCGCGTGCGGCGCGACTACGCCGTGCTCTCGCGCGCGCTGCTCGCCGGCGCGTCGGGCCAGTTGCGCAACCGCGCCACCACGGCGGGCAACCTGCTGCAACGTACGCGCTGCCCCTACTTCTACGACACCGACCAGCCGTGCAACAAGCGGCGACCCGGCAGCGGTTGCAGCGCCATCGGCGGCTTCAGCCGGCAGCTCGCCATCGTGGGCAGCAGCCAGGCCTGCATCGCCACGCACCCGAGCGACATGGCGGTGGCGATGCGCGTGCTGGACGCGGGCGTCGAGACCGTGCGGCCCGACGGCGCCCGGCGCGTGATCCCGATCGCCGATTTCCACCGGCTGCCGGGCGACACGCCGCACATCGACACCAACCTGCAGCGCGACGAGCTCATCACCGCGGTGACGCTGCCGCGGCCCGCCGGCGGCATGCACGTCTACCGCAAGGTGCGCGACCGCGCCTCGTATGCGTTCGCGCTGGTCTCGGTCGCCGCCATCGTGCAGCGCGACGGCACCGGCCGCGTGGCGCTCGGCGGCGTCGCGCACAAGCCGTGGCGCGATGCGGCCGCCGACGCGGCGCTGCCGCAAGGCGCGAAGGCCGCCACCGCGCGGCTGCTGGCCGATGCGCGGCCGACCGACCACAACGCCTTCAAGGTGCCCCCGGTGGAACGCACGTTGGCCGCCGCGCTGGCGCAGGCGAGGAGCTGAGCATGAAATTCGACACCCCCGCCACCACCAACCCGATCGACCAGCTCAAGGTGGTCGGCAAGCCGACGCCGCGCGTCGACGGACCGCTCAAGACCACCGGCACCGCGCCCTATGCCTACGAACGGCACGACGTCGCGCCGGACGCCGTGTACGGCCACGTCGTCGGCGCCGGCATCGCCAAGGGCCGCATCGCTTCCATGGACCTGGAGGCCGCGCGCGCTGCGCCGGGCGTGCTGGCGATCGTCACCGCGCGCAATGCCGGCAAGCTGGGCAAGGGCAACATGAACACCGCCAGGCTGCTGGGCGGCCCGGCCATCGACCACTACCACCAGGCCGTGGCGCTGGTGGTGGCGACCACGTTCGAGCAGGCGCGCGCCGCCGCGCAGCTGGTGCGCATCACCTACGAACGCACGCCCGGCAAGTTCGACCTGCAGGCCGAGAAGGCCGGCGCGCAACTGCCCAAGCCGACGCCCTTCGCCGGCCCGCCGGAATCGAAGGTCGGTGACTTCGCGGGCGCCTTCGCGAAAGCCCCGGTGCAGTTCGACGCCACCTACACCACGCCCGACCAGACGCACGCGATGATGGAGCCGCACGCGACCACCGCGCAGTGGGAGGGCAACAAGCTCACGGTGTGGACGTCGAACCAGATGGTCGACTGGAGCAAGGGCGACCTCGCCAAGACGCTCGGCATCCCGAAGGCCAACGTGCGGCTGGTGTCGCCCTTCGTGGGCGGCGGCTTCGGCGGCAAGCTGTTCGTGCGCGCCGACGCCGTGCTGGCCGCGCTCGGCGCGCGCATGGTCAAGCGGCCGGTGAAGGTGGCCTTGCAGCGGCCGCTGATCGCCAACACACCACGCACCGGCGGCGGCGACGATCCAGCGCATCCGCATCGGCACCGGCCGCGACGGCAAGATCACTGCCATCGCGCACGAAGGCTGGAACGGCAACCTGCCCGACGGTTCGGCGGAGACGGCGGTGAACCAGACGCGCCTGCTGTACGCCGGCGCCAACCGGCTCACCACCACGCGGCTCGCGGTGCTCGACCTGCCCGAGGGCAACGCGCTGCGCGCACCGGGCGAGGCGCCCGGCATGATGGCGCTGGAGATCGCCATGGACGAAATGGCGGAGAAGCTGGGCATGGACCCGGTGGAGTTCCGCATCGTCAACGACACGCAGGAAGACCCGGAGAAGCCGGGCCGTCCGTTCTCGCAGCGCCAGCTGGTGCAGTGCCTGCGCACCGGCGCCGAGCGTTTCGGCTGGAGCAAGCGCAACGCGCGGCCGGCGCAGGTGCGCGAAGGCAACTGGCTGGTGGGCATGGGCGTGGCGGCGGGCTTCCGCAACCAACCTGAACAAGTCGGCGGCGCGCGTGAAGCTGGACAACCGCGGCGTGGTCACGGTGGAAACCGACATGACCGACATCGGCACCGGCTCGTACACGATCATCGCGCAGACCGCCGCCGAGACCATGGGCGTGACGCTGGACAAGGTGTTCGTGCGGCTGGGCGACTCGAACTTCCCGGTGTCGGCCGGCTCGGGCGGCCAGTGGGGCGCCAACAATTCGACGTCCGGCGTCTATGCAGCCTGCATGAAGCTGCGCGAGGCCGTCGCGAAGAAGGCCGGCATGTCCGCGGCCGAGGCCGTGTTCACCGACGGCACCATCCGCGCCGGCGAGCGCGTCGTGCCGCTGGCGGAAGTCGCCGGCACCGAAGGCCTGGCGGGCGAAGACTTCATCGAGTACGGCGACCTCGACAAGAAGTACCAGCAGTCGACCTTCGCCGCGCACTTCGTCGAAGTGGCCGTCGACGCGCACACCGGCGAGACGCGCGTGCGCCGCATGCTGGCCGTTTGCGCCGCCGGCCGCATCCTCAACCCGACCTCGGCGCGCAGCCAGGTGATCGGCGCCATGACGATGGGCGTGGGCGCCGCACTGATGGAGGAACTGGCGGTGGACAAGCGCCGCGGCTTCTTCGTCAACCACGACCTGGCCGGCTACGAGGTGCCGGTGCACGCCGACATCCCGCACCAGGACGTCGTGTTCCTCGACGAGACCGACCCGATCTCGTCGCCCATGAAAGCCAAGGGCGTCGGCGAGCTGGGCCTGTGCGGCGTGAGCGCGGCGATCGCCAACGCGATCTACAACGCCACCGGCGTGCGGGTGCGCGAGTACCCGATCACGCTCGACAAGCTGATCGCGAAGCTGCCGCCGGTGGCGTGATGCGTGGCCGGCGAGGCGTCAAGCCTTGTCGGACTTGCCGGCCGCGTTCGCCAGCTTGCTGAGCATGCGGTCGACCACCCACGGCCGGCGGTCCTCGTCTTCGGCGCGCTCCTTGCGGCGGATCGCGTTGCGCACCGCGATCGAGCCGACGTAGCGGATCGGCTCGGGCGGAAACTGCCCCAGCGGCCCGCGCGTCAGCGGGCTGCGCGTCCGGCGTTGTCCCGGTCCAGCACCATGGCGGAAAGGATCTGCCCGCCCATGTAGCTCGGGCCGACGCCGTTGCCGGAATAGCCGAAGCCATAGCTGATGTGCGGCGCGCCATCGAGCTTGCCGAAGAAGGGGAAGCCGGTGACGGAGCGGTCGGAAGGCCCGTTCCAGCTCGCGGTGATCGGCGTGTCGCGCAGGCTGGGGAAGAACCGGCGCAGCGCGGACGCCAGCTCCGCCTCGTACGGCGAGCGCTGGTCGAACACCGGCAGGATGCGGCCGCCCCACGCGAAGGTGTTGCCTCCCTTGCCCAGCATGACGCGACCGTCGACGGTGCTGCGGTAGTAGTAGACAAAGGTCCGCGAGTCGAGCACCGACACGCCGTCGGTGAGGCCGGTCGCGCGCAGCAGCTCGGGGCACTTCTCGGTGATCACCATGTCGCTCGAGACGATCGCGATCGTGCGCTCGAACTGAGGGAGCGCGCGCGCCATCCACGCGTTCATCGCCAGCACCAGCTTCTTCGCCTCGATGCTGCCGCAAGGCGTGCGCACGACGACCGGGTGGCCGCGCGTGAAGTCCAGCATCGCCGTGCGCTCGTAGATCCGGATGCCCATCGCGAGCGCGACCCGCCGCAGGCCGCGCACCAGCTTGCCGGGCTGCACGGTGGCCGCGGCCGGCGAGAACACGCCGGCAATGTTGCGCGCCGAGCCCGAGCGCCGCGCCACTTCTTCGGGCGGCAGCGCACGGTACGAATGGATGCCGTGCTCTTCCAGCGCCCGCATCACGGGGTCGAGCGCGCCGATCTGCGCCGCGTTGGTGGCCGTGAACAGCGTGCCGTCCTGCCGCAGTTCCGCCTCGATGCCGTGAGTGCGGCAGAAGTCCGCGATGTGGTCGACCACCGCTTCCGAGGCTTTCACCAGCCGGACGGACCGCCTCGGCTTCGCCGAACAGCCGGCGCAGCGTGAAGAACTTGGGCGACCACGTGAGCAGGCAGCCGCCGTTGCGTCCGCTCGCGCCGGCGCCGCACAGGTCGGCTTCGAGGATCGCGATGTCGAGCGACGGATCCTGCTGCTTCGCTCGGATCGCCGTCCAGAGGCCGGTAAAGCCGCCGCCGACGATGCAGACGTCGGCACGCTGCGGGCCCTGCAGCGCGGGGGCGATGTCGCCGTCGTTGAAAAGTGCCTGTTCGAGCCAGAAGGGACGCATGCCCGATGCTAGCCGAGCACCCGCAGCTTCTTCAGGATGTCGGCGATGCGGTACGGCTTGGGCAGGAACTCGAAGCCCTTGAGGCTGCCGGCCGGCGTGGTGTAGCCCGACGCCAGCAGGATGCGCGTTTCCGGCGAGACCTCCTGCGCCTTCTTGCCCAGTTCGACGCCGCTCAGGCCCGGCATGACGACGTCGGAGAACAGCAGGTGGATGTCGGGCGTGCGCGAAAGGATCTCGAGCGCTTGCCGGCCGGAGCTGGCCGTGATCACGTCGAAGCCGAGCGTGCGGAACATCTCGGTGGCCATGTCGAGCACGTCGGGCTGGTCGTCGACGATCAGCACCTTGTCGCTCGGCGGCGGCAGCGAATCCCGGATCGGCTCCTGGTCCGTGACGGGGAAGTACAGCGAGATCGTGGTGCCCTGCGCCGGCTGCGAGTGGATCTTCAGGTCGCCGCCGAACTGCTGCGCCATGCCGTACACCGCTCAGCCCGAGGCCGGTGCCCTTGCCGACCGGCTTGGTGGTGAAGAAGGGTTCGATCGCGCGGGAGATCACCTCCTCGCTCATGCCCGAACCGGTGTCCTGCACCGAAACCGCCACGTACCGGCCGCGCGGCAAGGCGCCGACCGGTGGTCGCCGAGTTCGACGATCTCGGTGCCCACGCGGATGCTGCCGCCATCGAGCGTGGCGTCGTTCGCGTTCACCACCACAGCAGGGGGCGGTTTCGAACAGCGCCACGTCGATCATCACCGCGGGCAGCTGGCCATGCGCATCGACCTCGAACTTGACCGAGCTGCGCGTCGCGCGCCGCAGCACCGACTCGAAGCCGGTGATGACGCGGTTCAGCTCTCGCGGTTCGGGCGTCACGGGCTGCTGCCGCGCGAAGGTGAGCAACTGGTTGGTGAGCGAGGCGCCGCGCATCGCCGCCTTCTCCATGCTGGAGATCAGCCCGAGCGCTTCCGGGTCCTTCAGCGTGGGACGCAGCAGGTCGAGCCCGTTGGTGATCACGCTCAGGAGGTTGTTGAAGTCGTGCGCCACGCCGCCGGTCAGCTTGCCGATGGCCTCGAGTTTCTGCGACTGGAACAGGATCTCGCGCGCCTTCTCCAGCGCCTGCGCCGCCTGCTGCCTTTCGGTGATGTCGCGCGTGATCTTGGCGAAGCCGAGCAGCTCGCCCGCCTCGTTGCGGATCGGGTCGATCACCACGTGCGCGAGGAAGCGCGTGCCGTCCTTGCGCACGCGCCAGCCCTCCGCCTCGAAGCGGCCGCGCTCGGTGGCCTCGGCCAGCGCATGCGCCGGCAAGCCGCGCTCGCGGTCTTCCTCGGTGTAGAAGCGCGAGAAATGCGTGCCCAGCACCTCGTCCTGCTCGAACTGCTTGATGCGGCGCGCGCCCGCGTTCCAGTTGGTGATCTCGCCGCGCGGCGACAGCATGTAGATGGCGTAGTCGGTCACGCCCTGCACCAGCCTGCGGAAACGCTCCTCGCTCTCGCGGGCCGCCTCTGGGCGGCGCGCTTGTCGGAGATGTCGCGCGTGATCTTGGCGAAGCCGACCAGCTCGCCGCTTTCGTCGCGGATCGGGTCGATCACCACGCTGGCCCAGAACTGGGTGCCGTCCTTGCGCACGCGCCAGCCTTCGGCCTCGAACTTGCCGGTCTCGCGCGCGACCCGCAGCGCCTTCTCGGGGATGCCGGCGGCGAGGTCCTGCTCGGTATAGAACCGCGAGAAGTGCTGGCCGATGATCTCCTCGGCGGTGTAGCCCTTGAACCGCTGCGCGCCCGCGTTCCAGCTGGCGACGGTGCCGTCCGGCGCCAGCATGTAGATGGCGTAGTCGGTGACGCGGGAGATGAAGAGCCGCAGGCGTTCGGCTTCGAGCGAGGAATTCAAATTGGCGGGTCCCGCGGGCCGCTGGCGCGGCGATGGCGATGCCCGATTGTCCGGCACTCGCCGCTGCACGTGGGGCGAGGGGCCGCACTTCGCGTGACGTTTACACGGATGGCGCCACCGCGGCTACCAATGGCAGAGGCACTCCACGAGGTCGTCAATGGGGATCACCTCGCGCGCGCCGTCTTCGCGCTGGAACACCACCGCGGACCAGCCGCTCATGCCCACCGGGCGCAGCTGCGCGCCGTCCTTGCGCAGGGGCTGGCCGGCCACGGCGCGCAGCACGATGCTTTCGTAGCGCGAGCGGGCAAGCTGCGCGGCCGGCGACTGCGCGTCCCACGCGCAGAGCCTGCCGACGTCCTCGTACTCCGGCGGGCGGTCGGCCAGCGCCAGCAGCGACGGGCTGCCGCCGCGCAGCACCGAGGCGATCAGCCTCGGCGTGTACGGATCGGCGATGCGGCGGATGGGCCGCCAGAACTGGCGCAGCGTGCGTCCCGCGATGGCGCGCAGGCTGAGGCGCCCGTGCCGCTCGGTGCCCCACAGGTCCCGGTCGATGTCGCTTTCGAACGGGTTGGCGGGATAGCAGTCGAAGCGCGCCAGCCAACCCTTGCGCGAGGTGTGCGGCATCGGCTGGAAGCCGCTGATGACGGGGATGCCGTGCCTGGCAAGTTCCTCGAGCCGGTAGCTCGGCCAGCGCATCACCTCGCGCACCACGCCGACGATCAGGGTCGCCGCCGCGATCATCAGCGCGGGGTTCGGCGTGAAGTCCGATGTGATCTCGATGCGGTCCCCGCGCGGCCGCACGCCCACGCCGGTGGAACGCCGGTTGGTGGCCAGCAGCATCACCGGCACGGGCAGGATGTAGGCGAGCAGCAGCGCAAGCTGGCCGATGGTGCGGCCCCGCGCCGGTTCGCCGGGCGGCAGGGCGAACGACACGTTGTAGTGCGCGCTGAAGCCGACCAGCCGCGTGCGATGCCCTTCGCGCGCGTCCCGGCGTCGAGTTCGCCGCGGATGAACTGCAGCGCCTCCCACAGCGAGCGTCCCGCCCGCGCCGCGCAGCCGCGCTCGATCTCGATCACCGGCGTGGCCACCTCGATCACGCCCGTGTCGAAGTAGACGGCGCCGCCGGTGGGCAGGTGGTACGAGGTGCCCTGCCGGTGCATCAGCTCGCCGCGGATGAAGTCGCGCGGGCTGCCGAACAGGGCCTCGGGCCGCGTCGGCTGGTCGTCGAGCATCAGCGAGCACTCGGCCTCCAGGCCGATCGCCGCCAGTCGCAGCGGCGCGGCGGCGGCTGGTCGTTCGAGCTTCTTCCGGTCCGCCATCTCAGGCTTCCCGGACGTCCACCGGATCAAAGACCGTGTAGCCCAGGTCGATGTGCAGGTGGTCGTCGGCCTCGCCGTCCTGCTGTCCGTACGGGCGCACCCACACGCCGGGGATCACGCGGCGGGCGACGGCTGCGACCTTCTCGATCTCTTCGCGGCTGTCGAGGTAGCTGTCGCCGACGCGGTAGATGTTGGCGGCCGTGCCCCAGCAGTGGCGCGATGCATGGCGGGTCAGCGCGTGCGCCGGCGAGCGGTAGCCACCGTTGGCCGCCACGTGCACGTACGTGCCGAGCTCCAGCCGCAGCAGTTCGAGCGCCGACGCCAGCAGGACGATCGCGCATGGCACGTAGCGCGGAAACGCGCGCAGCAGCGCGGTCTCGCGCACGTCCACGCCGATCAGCTCCGACAGGCAGAAGTGCGGCGTGAGCGGCGTTTCGCGCGCAAGGTTCCACGCGTCGACGCGCAGGAAGGACGACGGCAGCACGCGCGCGACGCCCGAGCGATCCTGCAAGGCCTCGCCGGGCAGCACCTGCCGCACTTCGGCGGGCAAGTCGTCGGCGCGCACCAGCGGCAACGGCAGCGTGCTCATGCCGCGCCCCGGATCATGGACTCGTACACGGCGCGCGAAATGCGTGCGATGGTCTCCTGCCGGCCGTTCACCTCCGGCCCCCATTCGGTGAGGATGACGACGACGTACGCGTCGCGCTCGCCGATGTAGACGATGCCGGCGTCGTGTGCGATCGTCGAGATCTCGCCGGTCTTGTGCGCCACGCGCGCATCCTCCGGCAGCCCCGCGGGGATGCCGCTGCGAAAGCGCTGCTGGTGCAGGATGTCGAGCATGGCCTTCGACGCCTCGCGCGAGATCGCCTGCCCTTCCTCGATCAGGCGCATGGCGTCGCACAGACCGGCGGCCGTCACGCGGTTGTTGATCCCGGCCTCCCGGCCGCCTCGTCCTCCACGCCGCGCTGCAGGTCGATGCCCCCGAGGTGCAGCCGCGACAGGGCCGCGCGCGCTTCCTCCACGCCGACGAGGTCGAGCAGCAGGTTGGTCGCGAGGTTGCTGCTGGTCACGATCATGTGCTCGGCCAGTTCGTGCACGGTGAGCATGCGCCCGATCGCCGCATGCACCTCGGCGTTGGCGTCGCTGCCTTGCGGCACGCGGAACGGGCGCCCGTCCACCACGCTGGTGAAGCGGTTGCGCACGTGCACGCGCGAGTGCGGCTCGAACCGTCCCTGCGCGATGGCCTCGTAGACGGCAAGCAGCACCGGCACCTTGATCGTGCTGGCCGCATGGAACCAGCGGTGCGGGTGCAGCGACCACGTGGTGTGGTGCTCGAAGTCGTACGCCGCGACCGCGATGGCGGACGCGTTGGCGTCGGCGCCGATCTTCAGGACGGTGTCGCGCAGCGTGGCCTCGGTCATTGCCCCATGGTGCGGCCCGCGGGGCTCCTGCCGCGTCGGACGAAACCGAAAGTCGCCCGCAGGCGCCAACGGCGGCCTGCGTTCGGGTAGATTGCCCCGATGCCCATCGCCGCACCGCTCGCCGACCTCGTCCTGGGGCTGGCCCACGCCAGCGCCGGCGCGGGCAAGCTGGAAGCTTCCGCCTTGCGCTTCACGCAGGGCGAACTGGTGCTGGAGATCGCGCACCGGCCTTGGCCGGCGTGCAGGCCAGCCGCGACGGCCTGCGGGCGGAGAGCGCCGAACTCTCGGGCGTGAAGCTGAGCGGCCCGCTCGTGCTGCCCGAAGGCTGCAAGAGCGAGCGGCCCGCCGCCGCCTGGAGCCTGGCGCCGCTCGCCGCCGCCGAAGGCACGCTGCGCGCCAAGATCCTCGACGCGCACCTGATCTTCGACGCCGACGTGACGGTGCCGATCCGGCAGGGCCGTATCGACTTCAAGGATGCGACCGTGGAGCACGTGGGGCCCGACTCGCGCATGGGCGCCAGCCGGCTCGGGCTGTACGTCGATGCGCCCAACGGCCGCAGCTACCTGTACCAGTTCCCGACCTCGCTGGTGCCCGGCGTGGAGTACGAAAAGCGCGGTGCGCTGCTCGGCCCCGGGTCACGGACCGCGGCCGGCTGCACCTGCAGCCTTTCGCGCAATGGCTGCTGTGCCAGAGCTGGGGCGGGCAGGCGCTGGCCATCCCCGAGCAGGCGCGCGGCCTGTTCGACCGCACCGCCGTTTCAGGGGACCTGCAACTCGGGGAAGGGAAGCTGGCGGCGCCCGGCGTCGAGGCTGTGCTGGGCGCCGGCAACGCGGTGCGGCTGCACTCCGAAGCCGTCGGCCGCTCGCTCACGGTGGAGATGCCCTCGCTCTCGGTGCGCGAAGCAGCGGCGGAAGTCCTCGGCCTGCGGCTCGCCTGCGAAGCGATGACGGCCGCCGTGACGCTGCGCGTCTTCACCGAAGGCGGTCAGCTGCGCTTCGCCTTCGAGCTCGCCGGCATGAAGGCCGGCGGGCTGGCGATCAGCCTTTCGCGTTCATCGCCGCCTTGAGCGATGCGCCGGCCACGAACTTGACGCCGGTGGGAGGCGGCGATGGTCATCGCCTCGCCGGTCTGCGGGTTGCGCCCGGCGCGTTCGGCGCGCTCGGACCGCTTGAAGCTGCCGAAGCCGGGGATGACCACCTCGCCGCCCTTGGCGAGTTCCTCGGAGACGATCCGGGTGAAGGCCTCGAGGCTGCGGGCGGCGGAAGCTTGCGATTGCTCGGTGGCAGTGGCGAGCGACTGGACGAGTTCGGTCTTGTTCATGGAGGTTCTGCGTGAAAAGGCGACAGTGTAGGCAACCGCGAAGGCCATGGGGCGCGCGACAAAGGACGAATGCAAGAGTTACAGTCCTGACGCGCGGGCCGGGCGGCGGCTAGGCCGGCAGTCGGCGCAGCCCGCTCAGCCGCGACGCTAGGATCACGCCGGCCTGCAGCACGAACCCGGCGAAGGCCAGCCACAGGCAGGCCGTTTCGCCCCACGCGGCGCCCACCGCGCCGCCCAGCGCGGCGCCGACCGGCCGCGCTCCCGCATTCACCGTGAGGAACACCGCGCCTACGCGGCCCAGCATGGCCGAAGGCGTGACGCTCTGCCGCAGCGTCGTCGTGGTGATGGTCCAGATGATCGGCCCGGCGCCGAACAGGAAGAACGAAGCGCCCGCGACCAGCGCGCTGGGCACCGCCAGCGTGGCGACCATCACGCCCGCCGCCAGCACGGAGACAGCCGGCCCGAACTGGATCGCGCGGCCGAACGCCATGCGGGCCACGAGCCGCGGCGCCAGCAGCGAACCCACGACCATGCCCGCTCCGTAGCAGCCGAGCGTGAAGCCGACTGCTTCGGAGCCCAGTGCCCAGCGCCCGCACCGCATACGGCACGTACGCGGCCTGCAGCACGAACCAAGAGATGTTCCAGCCACGCCGGTCAGCACCATCGGCCGCAGGTGCTCGTGGCGCCAGACGAACTGCGCGCCCTCCTGCATCTCGCGCAGCGGATGCCGCGCCGCGGCCGGCGGACGCGCCGGCTCGCGGATTCGCAACAGCAGCGCCACGGCGGCGCAGGAAAGCAAGGCGCCGATGACGAACACCGCCGCGCCGCCGATCCAGGCGACCAGCGCGCCGGCCAATGCCGGGCCGGCCGCGTAGGCGGCGCTGCGCGCGAGTTCGATGCGGCCGTTGGCGCGGCCCAGCAGTTCGCGCGGCACGAGCGCCGGCACCAGCGCGGGCGCCGCCACGCTGAAGGCGACGGTGCCCACCGCACCGACGAAGCCGACCACCGCCAGGCCCGGGATCGACAACGCGCCCGTTAGCAGCATGCCCAGCAGGACGAGCAGCGACAGCGCGCGCAGGGATTCGGCGGCCACCATCAAGGTGCCGCGCGGCAACCGGTCCGCCAGCAGGCCCGGGGGAATGGACAGCAGCAGGAACGGCAGGGTCTGGACGGCGGCCAGCAGGCCGATTTCGCCCGCGCCCGAACCGAGCACGAGCACCGCCACCAGCGGCACCGCCGCCAGGCTCAGTTGCTCGGCCGATTGCGCCGCCAGGTTGGCGGCGGCGAGGCGCTGGAAGCTGGCGGGAAAGGACATGGGCGCATCATGCCCATTCCGGCTGGACCGCCTTCGCCGTTTCCGGACACCTCATGGCGCCGGCCGGCGGGCTGGATCAGGCGGCCGAAGCCAGCTTGCCCATGGCGAACACGGACACGGGGATGCGCTCGACCAGCTGTTCGGGCGTGTGCTGCATCCGGGTCAGGCGCTGGAGCTCGTCGAGCTTGGCCTTCTTCTCCTGCACCAGTTCCTTGGGGGTCAGTTCTTCGCGGTCCTCGATCAGGACTTCGATTTCGTTGTCGGCCGCTGCGTCGGCTCTGTCTTTCAATGCCATGCCGCGATTGTCGCGGATTGCCGACGCAAACGATGAATCCGTTTGCAAGCCCCCACGGTGCGATGCCGCGCTTGACAGCGGGCTCAAACGTCCTTGGCGGCGGCGGCGCGCAGCTTGTCCTTCTTGCTCGGCCGCTTGCCCTTGATGCCCCCGGTGCCCGGCGCGGCCGCCTCCGGGCGGGTTCCACGGGTTCGAAGCCCTCCACCTGCTCGCGCGGCAGCACCAGGTGCTGGCGCTTCTCGATCAGCCGAAAGTGTGCTTCGGTGGCGGCCGTCACGAAGCTGACGGCCATGCCGGCGGCGCCGGCGCGGCCGGTGCGGCCGATGCGGTGGACGTAATCGGCGGGCGAACGCGGCAGGTCGTAGTTGACGACCACCTCCAGCCCCGGCACGTCGATGCCGCGCGCGGCCGGTCGGTGGTGACCAGCAGGTCGTAGCGGCCTTCCTTGAACAGCGCCAGCACCTCGGTGCGGCGCGACTGGCTGAGCTCGCCGTGCAGCGGCGCGGCGTAGATGCCGCGGTCGTGCAGCTTGCGGGCCACGTGCTCGGTGGCGTGGCGCGTGGCCACGAACACCAGCACGCGGCGCCAGCCGCCCTCCTGCACCAGGTGGCGCAGCAGCTCGGTGCGGCGAGCGGTGTCGACCTCGACCACGCGCTGCACGATGGCCGGTTCGGCGGCGGCCTGCGATGCGGCCTCGATGCGCGCCGGTTCGCGCAGCAGGCTTTCGGCCAACGCCTGCACCTGCGGCGGGAAGGTCGCGGAGAACAGCAGGTTCTGCCGCTGCGCGGGCAGCGCCGCCAGCACGCGTTCGCGCTCGGCGGTGAAGCCCGGTCGAGCAGCCGATCGGCTTCGTCGAGCACCAGCGCCTCGACGGCGTCGAGCCGCAAGGCGTTGCGCTCCATCAGGTCCAGCAGGCGGCCCGGCGTGGCCACCACGACGTCGGCGCCGCCGCGCAGGCCCATCATCTGCGGATTGACGGAAACGCCGCCGTACAGCACCGCCACCTTCGGCGGGTGCGCGGTGGCCATGCCGAGGCGGCGGAACACTTCCCCCACCTGCGCGGCGAGTTCGCGCGTGGGCACGAGCACCAGCACGCGCACGCGGCGCGAGGCATGTTGCCGCCCGCCGGCCGCGCGCTGCAGCAGCGGCAGCGCGAAAGGCGGCCGTCTCTTGCCGGAGCCGGTGGGCGCCAGCCCTTGCAGGTCGCGGCCCTGCAGCAGCGGGGGAATGGCCTCGACCGGATCGGCGTCGGTTCCGTGAAGCCGACGTCCCGGCAGGCGCGCAGCAGGTCGGCCGACAGGCCGAGCGAAGCGAAGGTGACGGCGCTCATGGCGAGCGGTGCAGGCGCGGCGCCGACAGGGCCTGCAGGCTTTCGGTAATGGCGACGTCCACGTCGCGCCACTTGCCGGCGAGCTGCGCCGCGGCCAAGGCCTTTTCCAAGGCCTTCAGTTCGCGCACGCCGGGCGCGACCTTGATCTGCGCGATGGCGCCCGCCGGATTGCCGGCGCGCAGCAGCGCGATGACCTTGTCAGGCCGGGGAGAGCGGGGTGCCAAGGCGGTGTTCCATGCGTGAAGCGATCCCCGTATTGTCGTTGCACCGCCGGCTCAGGTGCCGCAGAAGGTCTGGTAGCAGGCGGTGACCGCCGCGGGCGCCGGTTCGGCATAGGGCGCGTTCGCGGGCTTCTCCTCGTACGGCGCCCGCACCGCATCGAGCAGCTTCTCGAACGGCCCGAAGTCGCCGCGGTCGGATGCCGCCTCCAGCGCCTCTTCGACGCGGTGGTTGCGCGGGATGATCCGGGGGCTGGCGCGGCGCATGCGCGCGGCACGTTCGTCGGCCGACGAGGCCGTGTCGCTCGCGCAGCGCGCCTGCCAACGGGCCAGCCAGGCGCCCAGCGGCGCAGGGTCGGCGAACAGCGCTTCGAGCGAGGACGCATCGCCCGCGGCCGCGTCGGCCAGCCGGCGCCAGGCCAGCGTGAAGTCGACGCCCTGCGTTTCGAGCAAGGCCAGCCAGTCCTTCACCAGCGCCGCGTCGTCGCCGTGCGCGGCCTGCAGGCCGAGCTTGGCGCGCTGGCCGCGCAGCAGGGCCTCTTCGAACAGCGTGGTGAACGACTCGAGCACCGCCGTGGCTTCGGCCACTGCCCGGTTCGCGGCCTCGTCGCCGCCGTCGCCGACCATCAGCGGCAGCAGCGTTTCGGCCAGCCGCGCGAGGTTCCACTGCGCGATCACGGGCTGGTTGCCATAGGCATAGCGGCCGCCGTGGTCGATCGAGCTGAAGACCGCCTGCGGGTCGTACGCCTCCATGAAGGCGCAGGGGCCGTAGTCGATCGTCTCGCCCGAGATCGTCATGTTGTCGGTGTTCATCACGCCGTGGATGAAGCCGACGTTCATCCACTGCGCGATCAGCGCGGCCTGCCGTTCCGTCACGCGCCGCAGCAGCGCGAGCCAGCGGCCTTCGGTGCCCGCGAGGTCGGGGTCGTGCCGCGCGATGGTGTAGTCGGCAAGCTGCTCCAGCTTCTCGCGCTCCTGCCGCGCCGCATAGAACTGGAAGGTGCCGACGCGCAGGTGGCTCGCGGCGACGCGCGTCAGCACGGCGCCCGGCAACACCTTCTCGCGCCGCACCGGCTCACCGGTAGCGGCAACGGCCAGCGCGCGCGTGGTTGGAATGCCCGGGGCATGCATCGCCTCGCCGATGAGCACCTCGCGCAGCATCGGGCCGAGCGCGGCCTTGCCGTCGCCGCCGCGCGAGAACGGCGTGCGGCCCGAACCCTTGAAGGCGATGTCGCGGCGCCGTCCCTGCACGTCGAGCACCTCGCCCAGCAGCACCTGCCGACCGTCGCCGAGCTGCGGCGAGAAGCCGCCGAACTGGTGGCCCGCGTAGGCCTGCGCCAGCGGCTCCGCGCCTTCGGGAACGGCGTTGCCGCCGAACAGCGCAGCGCCCGCCTCGCCTTCGAAAGCGCCCGCGTCGAGGCCGAGCTCTTCGGCCAGCGCGCGGTTGAAGAACACGAGCCGCGGCGCCGCGACCTTGGCGGGCTGCCACGGCACGTGGAAGCCCTGCAGTTCGCGGGACCAGCTGTTGTCGAAGCGGAAGGGAGCGGAAGCCATCGGCCCCAGTGTGCCAAGTTGTGGCGGCCGGCGTGTCGGTGGATGCCGAAAGCCTTACGGCGCCAGCAACCAGTCGCGCACCACCGCGTGGAAGCGTTCCGGCGCGCCCACCATGACCCAGTGGCCGGTGTCGAACGCTTCGACCCGGCAGCCGGGTTGCCGCGCCAGCGCCTCGGCCCAAGCGGCGGAGTGGAAGGGAAAAGGCTTGCGGCGGCCGTGAATGAACAGCATGGGCACTGCGGGCCGGAACGGCACGGCGGTGTGCCGCAGCGACCGGCGCCCGCCGAACCGGGAGGTGGTACGGCCAGTTCATTTGCCACCCGACCGTGCAGGGATCGGCCGGCGCCCGCACGGTGCGCGCCATCCACCGCGTCATGCGGTCGCCGAGGCCGCCGCCGACCTTCCACGCGAGGGCGAGCCACAGCTGGTAGCCGGCCACCCCGGCGAGCTGCGGCAAGGTCAGCGCCTTCGGCAGCGAATCGGTGTCGCCGATGTCGACGCCGACGATGCGGCGCACGCGCCCGGGATGGCGCATGCAGAACTGGTAGCCGAAGATGGCGCCCCAATCGTGCAACACCAGCGTGACCTGGCCGCCGGGACTCACCGCATCCGTCACGCGCAGCAGCAAACGCGTGATCTCGTCGAGGCTCGGCTGCGTGCGCGCGCCGCCGCCCCCCCGAAGCCGGGCAGCGTGAAGCGGCAGCAGCGGAAACGGTCGCGCAGCGCGGCGACGGTGCCGTCCCACAGCGCCTGCGTGTCGGGCCAGCCGTGGAGCATGAGCAGCGTTTCGCCGCCGCTGCCTTCCACCTGCACGGCCACGCCGTCGACGTCGATCACCTGCGCCATCACCGGGCCGATACCGGCACTTCGGCCGCCGCCTCGCCGTCCATGGCCGGGGTCGCGACGCCGGTGTCGGCAGCCGCGCCACCGGCGGGGGCGGGCGGCGCGATGCGCGCCTTGCGCCAGCCGCCGAAGCGGTAGTACAGCAGGGCCAGCACCGCCGACACCGCCGCGCCGAGCGGGAAGCTCCACCAGACCGCGTCGGCGCCCATCGCGTCGCGGAACGCCCAGGCGAACGGCACGCGCACCACCAGCATCGCCACGAACAGGATGATCAACGGCGGCGTCACGGCGCCGGTGGCGCGCACCACGCCGAACAGCACGATGGTGACCCCGAACAGCACGAACGACCAGCTGCCCACGTTGTTGATGTGCACGGCAATGTCGATGGCGCCGCTGTCGCCGGGCAGGAACAGCCCGAGCGCAAAGCGGTCGGCCGTAGAGCAGCACGACGAGGCTGCCGGTGAGCACGAGGTTGAACGCGACGCCGGCGGCCGCGATCCTGCCGACGCGGTCCCAGCGTCCGGCGCCGACGTTCTGCGCGGCCATGGAGGAGACGGCCGCGCCGGTGGCCAGCGCCGGCATCTGCACGTAGGTCCACAGCTGCGCCGCCACGCCGTAGGCCGCGGCGGTCTGCACGCCGAAGTCGTTGACCAGGCCCATCATCACCAGCGCGGCCGACGAGATCACGATCATCTGCAGGCCCATCGGCACGCCCTTGGTGACGATGGCGCGCAGCAGTTGCGGCCGTGGCCGGTAATGGTGCAGCTCGCCGCGCCCGGGCAGCAGCGGATGGCGCCGGCGATAGAGCAGCGCCAGCAGCAGCGAGAAGCTCACGCCCTGCCCGATCAGCGTCGACGCCGCCGACCCCGCGATGCCCATCGCCGGCAGCGGCCCGACGCCGAGGATCAGCAGCGGGTTGAGCGCGATGTCGAGCCCGACCGACAGGCCCATGAAGTAGAACGGCGTGCGCGAATCGCCGGCGCCGCGCAGCACGGCCATGGCGAAGGCGAAGGCGTTCATCACCGGCACCGCCAGAAGATCACGCGCAGGTAGTCCACGGCGTGCTGGAACGCATCGGGCGGCGTGCCGAGCAAGCGGAGGATCGCGGGCGTGAGCACCCAGCCGGCTGCCGCCAGCAGCGCCGACACCACGAGGAAGAAGGTCGCGCCGGTGCCGACCACGCACTTGGCGCGGCCGACGTCGCGCGCGCCGAAAGCCTGGCCGACCAGAATGGTGGCCGCCATCGAGAAGCCGAACACGGCGCCCAGCAGCAGGAACAGCACGAGGTTCGCGTTGGAGGTGGCGGTGAGCGCGGCTTCGCCGAGCAGGTTGCCGATCCAGATCGCGTTGACCGAGCCGTTGAGCGACTGCAGCACGTTGGAGCCGAGCACCGGCAATGCGAAGGCGATCAGCGTGGTGGCGATCGGGCCCCGGTGAGGTCGCGCGGCGCGGCGCGGCGGGAGGTCGTAGGCATGCCACGCCATTCTTGCAGCGGATGCGCGCGCCGGGGGGAGTAGGCTGCGGGTCCATGACGCAACGGATTGCCACCCACGACGGAACTTTCCACGCCGACGACGTGTTCGGCGTGGCCGTGCTTGCTGCCGTGTTTCCCGACCACGAGGTCATCCGCACGCGCGACGCCGCACGCATCGACGCGGCCGACTTCGTGGTGGACGTCGGCGGCACTGGGACCCCGCGGCCGGCCGCTTCGACCACCACCAGCGCGGCTTCACCGGCGCCCGCACGCGGCTCGACGCCGATGGGCAGGTGGTCCGCGCCGAGGCTTATGCGGGCGCCGGGCTGGTGTGGGCGGAACACGGCCATGCCTACGTGCAGCAGCTTGCGCAATCGCTGGGGCATCGGCTGGACGACACGCTGGTGGCGAAGATCGCCGGCGACCTCGACGCGACGCTGGTGCGCTACATCGACCTCGTCGACAACGGCGCGGCCGACGTCGCGCCGGGGATCTTCGGCTTGTCGAGCCAGTGTCGCTGCTGAACACGAGCTGGCTGGAGGAGCGCGAACTGGATGCGCCCGCGCTCGCGGCCTTGCAGCTGGAGCGCTTCCACGAAGCGATGGCGGTGGTGCGCCGCGCCCTGCAGCGCTTCGTGCTGCGCGCCATCGGCCGTGCCGTGGCCGCGGACGACGTGCGTCGCGCCGAACGTCCGCTGCAGGGGCGCGTGCTGCTGCTGCGCGAAGGCGGCATGCCGTGGACGCGCGTGGTCGTCGACGAGATGCCGGATGTGCTGCTGGTCGTCTACCCCGAATCGTTGCGCGCGCAGTACCAGCTGCGCACGGTGCCGGCCGCCACCGGCTCCTTCGCTTCGCGCATGGACCTGCCGGCCGCATGGGCCGGCCTGCGCGACGACCAGCTGTCCGCGGTGACCGGCGTGTCCGACGCGGTGTTCTGCCACATGAACCTGTTCATCGCGGGCGCGCGCAGCTGGAAGGCGCGCTGCGGCTGGCGGCGCTGGCGCTGGAGGTTCCCGCTCCCTCCCTCTCCCTCTGGGAGAGGGATGGGGTGAGGGCACAGCGGCGTTCGTTGCTTCCGGGCTTCTCAAGCGCCGCCTGCCCTCACCCCGCCCTCTCCCAGAGGGAGAGGGAGGAAGACCAGTCGATGCCGTTGCCGGTATTTGCCCCCTCTCCCTCTGGGAGACGGTTGGGGTGAGGGCACAGCGGCGTTCGTTGCTTCCGGGCTTTTCGAGCGCCGCCTGCCCTCACCCCGCCCTCTCCCAGAGGGAGAGGGAGGAAGACCAGGGCGATGCCGTTTGCCGGTATTTGCCCCCTCTCCCTCGGGGAGAGGGTTGGGGTGAGGGCACAGCGGCGTTCGTTGCTTCCCGGCTTTTCGAGCGCCGCATGCCCTCACCCCGCCCTCTCCCAAAGGGAGAGGGCGGAAGACCAGGTCGATGCCGTTGCCGGTATTTGCCCCCTCTCCCTCTGGGAGAGGGTTGGGGTGAGGGCACAGCGGCGTTCGTTGCTTCCGGGCTTCTCAAGCGCCGCCTGCCCTCACCCCTCCCTCTCCCAGAGGGAGAGGGAGGAAGACCAGTCCATGCCGTTGCGGGTATTTGCCCCCTCTCCCTCTGGGAGAGGGTTGGGGTGAGGGCACAGCGGCGTTCGTTGCTTCCGGGCTTCTCAAGCGCCGCATGCCCTCACCCCGCCCTCTCCCAGAGGGAGAGGAAGGAAGACCAGTATGATGCCGTTTGCCGGTATTTGCTCCCTCTCCCTCTGGGAGAGGGTTGGGGTGAGGGCACAGCGGCGCTCGTTGCTTCCGGGCTTCTCAAGCGCCGCCTGCCCTCACCCCGCCCTCTCCCAAAGGGAGAGGGAGGAAGACCAAGGTCAGCCGTCGCCCAGCGGCGGACCGGACGGCCGGCCCAGCGGGATCGCCGGATCGCCGGATCGATGCGCCGCTTGTAGTGCGCGTAATCGGCGGCCGGATCGGCGACCCCGGCCCCGCCCACGCTTTGCGGCAGTTCGGACTGGATCGCCACGTGGCTGATCGGCTCCCCCGCCTTGCGCCGGGCGCGCAGTTCCTCGGCGAACTTCAGCCCTTGCGAAAGCGCATCCGGCGCGAAGCTCTGCGCGTGCGGGGTCGCCGCATCGGCCCCATGCTCCAACCAGAACACCACGATCATCGCCAAGCCCCCGCCGCTGCCTGCCAGAATGCCCGGATGGTACTGGACACGACGCTGCGCGCGCAGGTGCAAGACCGCCTCGCCGCGTTCACGGTGCGCAGGCTCGCCGTGGGCACGCAGCGCGCCGCCGCGGTGGCGCTGGCGCTGGTCGAGGAAGGCGATGGCGCGGCGATCTCCGGCATCCCCGCGCCGGCCAGCTGGAGCAACGCCGCCGCGCTGCTGCTGACGCGCCGCGCCGCCGCGCTCTCCAGCCACGGCGGCCAGTGGGCGCTGCCGGGCGGGCGGATCGACCCCGGCGAAACACCGCAGCAGGCCGCGCTGCGCGAGCTGCACGAGGAAGTCGGCCTGCAGCTCGGCCCCGACGCGGTGCTCGGCACGCTCGACGACTACGCCAGCCGCTCCGGCTACGTCATCACGCCGGTGATCGTCTGGGCCGGCAAGGCGGATGCGCTGGTTCCCAACCCCGGCGAAGTCGCCAGCGTGCATCGCATCCCGGTGCAAGAATTCCTGCGCCCCGATGCGCCGCTGCTCGACCCCTCGGAAGACGCGGGCCGCGAAATCCTGCGCATGCCGGTCGGCAACACCGGATCGCCGCGCCGACGGCGGCCCTGCTCTACCAGTTCGCGCAGGTCTGCATCGCGGGCCGCGAACTGCGCGTGGCGCACTACGACCAGCCGATGTTCGCGCGGCGCTAGCGTTTGGCCGAGGCGCGCTTGCGGGCAGGCCGCGGCGCGGCGGGCGCGGGCGGCGCTGCCTGCTCCAGCCATTGCAGCGTCTCGACGTGCTCGATGAAACGCCGGAGGTAATCGGGCGAGAGCTCGCGCATCATCCCCAGCGTCTGCAGCACCAGCACATGCGAGTTCAGCGGACCCGCCTGCGCCGGCCTGCGCGCCACGGCCTCGGCCACCGGTCCTGCGTGCGCACGCGCGTCCGGCGCGGCGGAAGCGCCGCACCGACGGCAGCTCGCCGTCGTCCGCCGTCTCGCCGGGCAACAGCGGCGGCGTGCGCGCGGCGACGCGCTCGCGGATGTACGCATTGAGCTGCGCGAGCGGCGAGGCGTCACTCACGGCGCGCTCCCGGCGCGGCACGCGGCACCGGCGCCATCTCCACGCGCCGGTTCAGGGCGCGGCCTTCCTCGTTGGCGTTGGGCGCCACCGGCTGCTCGGCGCCGAACGCCGCCGCGAACACGCGCGAAGAGGGCATGCCTTCTTCGATCAATGCGCGGGTTACCGTCAGCGCCCGCTGCGCCGACAGCTCCGGGTTGTCGGCGAAGCGGCGGTTGCCGTCCCGATGCGCGCGTCGTCGGTGAAGCCGCTCACCATCAGCATCTCGTTGCGCTCGTCCGGTAAACGCGCAGCGGATGCACGAGGCTGGTGAGCAGCTGCCGGCCTTCGGGCCGCAGCTGGTCGGAGTTGAGCGGGAACAGCACGCTGCCGCTGATGCCGATGCGGCCATTGGTCACGGTGATGCGGCCGGACGCCAGCGGGACGGCCAGCGCGCGTTCGAGCGCCATGCGGCGCTGTTCCTCGGCCTGCCGCTTGGCGACCTCGGATTGCAGCGTCGCCACCAGGTCGACCTGGACCAGCAGCACGCCGACGAGCACCAGCACGAAGGCGCCGAGCAGCCCCGCCATGAGGTCGCCGAACACCGCCCAGACCGGTGCGACCTGCGAGGCGCTGCCGTCGATGTCGTCGGCGTCCGTCATGCGCGGGCCCGTTGCGGCGGCACGGCCGGCTGGCGCATCGCCTCCAGCACCGACTGCTGCGAAGCGATGCTCAGGTCGATCACTTCGCGCGCCTGCGCCACGTAGTAGGCGAGCTGCTCGTCGCTGCGCGCGGTGGAGCGCTCGGGGCCGCTTCGACCTTCTGCAGGCTCTCCGCCAGCTTTTCGCTGCCGGCCGGAACTGCTGCACGGCCTCCCGGAAGGCCTCGGCCAGCGCGGCGACTTCAAGGGCGCTGCCGCCCACCTTCTCCGCTGCGTCGGCGGCCTTGCCCGCCTGCGCATCGACCGTTGCGGCGAAGCGCTCGCCCGCTTGCTGCAGCGACTGCAGCAGCGTGTCGAGCTGGCCGAGCAACTGCGCACGCTCCTGCAGCGCGAGGTTCTCGCGCTCGGCCACGCGCGCCATCTCCTGCCGCAGTTCGCCGATCACGCCCGCGGCGGCCTGCGGCACTTCGGCGGCGGTCCGCAGCATGCGCGCGATGGGTTGTTCCAGCGCGGCGCCCAGCGTCTCCAGGTTGCGGCCGACACCGGCCTGCAGTTCGCCGAGTTGCAGGGCGAAAGCATCGGCCTGCCGCGCGGCGGACTGCTCGAGCCGCGCGTGCATGCGTTCGCCCTCCGCCGTCATGCGTTCCATCGCCGATGCGATGACCGGCGCGATGCTCTCGCCGGCCGAACGCGCGCCCGCCGCAAGGCTTTCCTGCAACGACGCGCCGACGCTGCGCGCCAACTCGCCGTACGCCTGCGTCATCTCGCGCTGCAGGCTGTCGTGCCGCTCCAGCAGCCGCGCATCCAGCTGCGCGCCGCGCGCGTCGATCTTCTCCATCAGCGCGAGCAACTGCTGCCCGACGTCGGGCAGCGAGCGCGCCTGCGCCTGCAGCGCGCGGAAGGTTTCCTGCCGCTGGTGCACCAGCGAGAACGGCAGCAGCACGGTGGCGATGCGTTCGTCCAGCCGCCGCGCGACGTCGAGGCGCTCGCGCCGCGCGATCGCCGACATCAGGCCCAGCATGGCCGAGGCCGCGACGCCGGCCACCGAGGTGCCGAACGACAAACCCAGACCCTTGAGCGGCTCGGCGAGCGCGCTGCGGATCGCCTGCAGGTCGGTCGAACCTTCCAGCGCGAACACGGCGCCGCGGAAGGTGATCACCATGCCGAGGAAGGTGCCCAGCATGCCGAGCATCACCAGCAGGCCGACCCGGTACGGCGTGAGCGCGGGACCGGGCAGGCCGCCGCCGCGCTCGCCTTCGATGCGCAGGCGCACCGCGTGGCGCAGCGACGCGGGCACGCGCTCCAGCCACGGATCGAGGCGGTCCAGCGCCTGCGGGATGTCGGCGAGCGCGGCGTCGAGTGCGGCCGTGCCGGCGCGGAACTGCCGCAGCTCGAAGCGCCGAGCACGTAGGCGGCCGCGATGGCGACCGTCATGGCCAGCGCCAATGCGCTGGTGGCGATGAAGCCGAAGCCGACCCACAGCACGGCGGCGAGGCCGACGGCGAAGGCGATGAAGAAGAAGCGCTTGCTCATGGGGACGGATTCATTTCGTTGGCGACGGCTTCCACGAGCCCGGTGATGCGCTGCAAGCGCAGCTCCACCTCGGCCCGCAGGACGTCGCGCCAGTGCTGTTCGAATGCAGCCGGTTCCATGTCTCCGAAGCGGCGCTCCGCCAGCGCGGCGGTGGCCGGCAGCAAGGCCTGCTCGCGCCGGGCCAGCACCTCGTCGAGCGTGGCGTCGAGCGCCGCCAGCTGCCGCAGCCGGGCCGAGCCGCGGCCCAGCGCCTGCCGCACGTGGTCGCGCAGCGGCGCGATCATGAGCTCCATCTGGTGCTGCAGCTCCGTGGCGCTGGCGGTAGGCGGCGAACTGCGGCGTCGTCGTCGTGCGACCGCGCGCGATGGCTTTCGCGAGCGCCGAGCGAACCCGCTGCACGTCGGCGAACAAGGCGGGAGCCGACGGCGCGACCGCGCGCCCCGGCGCGGCGCCGAGCGAACGCACGGACTGCTGCGCCGCCTGCAGGCGAACGGCCGCGAAGGCATCGACCCACAGGCTCATGCGCTCGGCGAAGTCCATGCCGGAGGCGGTTGCCGGTGGGGCAGGCTCGGGGCCGAGCAGGCGGACGAGGGGAGAACGGGTGAAACTGCTGCGCAAGGGCGCTATTAGAAACGATGCCGCCGCGCGCTCAGGAAAGGTTGGACAGCGTGAAGATGACCAGCAGCCCGAGCCCCATCGCGATGGCCGAAGACTGCTGGTACTGGTGGCTTTCCGCTTCGGGCACCAGCTCGGTGATGGTCAGGTAGAACATCGCGCCGGCGCCCGCCGCCAGCAAGCAGCCGAGGGCAACGGGCGAGAGCCCGCGCAGCAGGAAGAAGCCCGCCATCGCCGACACGAACAGCGCCACGCCGATCAGGCTGGTCCAGCCCATGATGCGGCGGACCCGGTGGTCGCCGCCCTTCTCCCGGATCAGGTCGCCGATGCTCATCGACTCGCTGATGTTGTCGATGACGATGGCCGTGCCGACGATCAGGCCCAGCGAGGGATCGGTGGCGGCGGCGACCCCGATGGTGAGGCCTTCGATCAGCTCCTCGGCGCTGGTGCCGCCGGCCAGCACCGTGACTTCGTCGCCGCGCGCGTGGCGCCGGCGCCGCACGCTCAGCACGTGCCGGTACTGCGATGCCTTCTCGCCGGCACTGGCCCCGCGGTGCACGAACAGGTCGAGCGCGTAGACGAAGGCGAAGCCCACCATGAACCCGCCCACGGCGATGGGCAGCGACGCCGCCTGCACGGCCTTGGGCAGCATCTCGAAGGCGAAGGCGCCGAGCAGCGCGCCGGCCGCGAAGCCCACGGCGATCGACAGCCCGAGCGTCGTGGGGCGCTTCCACAAGGCCAGCGCGCCGCCGAGCGGCGATGCCAATGCGCCGCACAGGGCCGGGATCAGCAGCGAGGGGAAGTCCATGGGGCCCACTATAGAATCGGCGGGCCGGTTTCGTGCCGGCAGCGTTCTCAGGGCGGGGTGGAATTCCCCACCGGCGGTAGCCGCGTCGCAAGGCGCGGGAGCCCGCGAGCGCCCTTCCCCGCGCAAGCGTGGAAGGGGTCAGCAGACCTGGTGCGATTCCGGGCCGACGGTCACAGTCCGGATGAAAGAGACGCGAAAGCTCCGGCCGCCGCATGCCTCGTGCCTGCGCGGGCGGCGCTGTCGCCTTGCGCCCTGATTCTGGCAACCGTCCGCAAGGAACCACCATGAATCAGACCCCCACTCCCATCGCCAACGGCAACCGCATCCGCGTCGCCGTCATCTGCGCCTCCCGGCACCAGGACATCGTCCATCGCGCGCGCGACGCGCTGCTGGCCGAGTTCGAACGCAGCGGCGTGCCGACCGCGCGCGTCGACCTGTTCGACGTGCCCGGCGCCTTCGAGATCCCGCTGTTCGCGCGCAAGCTCGCCCGCAGCCGCCGCTACGACGCGGTGGTCGCCTGCGCGCTGGTCGTCAACGGCGGCATCTACCGCCACGAGTTCGTGAGCACGGCCGTCATCGACGGCCTGATGCGCGTGCAGCTCGACACCGAAGTGCCGGTGCTGTCCGCGGTGCTGACGCCGCGCGACTTCCACGAGCACGAGGAGCACGTCGCCTTCTTCCGCGAGCACTTCGTCAAGAAGGGCACCGAAGTCGCGCGCGCCTGCCTGCAGACCATCGCCCTGCACCGCGGACTGGAAGGACAGGCTACGGCCTGAGCGCGCTCCATTCGCGCAGCACCTCGCCGGCGTCGCTCAAGGCGGACGGCGGCGGGCCCTGCACGCCCCGGCCGCTGCGCGAGAAGCGCGGGGCAGCCTGCGGCTGCAGCACGCCTTCGACGGTGGTGTAGGTGCCGCGGTGCGCCGGTGCGGGTGCAGCGCGGCTTCGGCCAGCGGCAGCACCGGGGCGACGCACGCGTCCGAATGCGCGAAGCGGCGCGTCCACGCCTGCTGCGTGGCGCCGCGGAACACTTCGGCGAAGCGAGCGGCGAGTTCCTCCCAGCGCGCGCGATCATGCTGCGGCGCTTCGGCGGCCGGAATGCCCAGTTCTTCGCAAAGGGCGGCATAGAACTGCGGCTCGATCGCGCCGACGGCCATGTACTTGCCGTCGGAGGTTTCATAGCAGCGGTAGTAGTGCGGCGCGCCGTCCAGCATGTTGGCGCCGCGCTCCGCCGACCAGTCCCGGCGCAGGCGGCCGGCGTACAGCGCCAGCAGCGACGCCGAACCATCGACGATGGCGGCATCGACCACCGGCCGCGGCCGCTGGCGCGCGCTTCCAGCAACGCCGCGAGGATGCCCATGACCGGAAGGTCGACCCGCCGCCGTAGTCGCCGACCGGGTTCTGCGGCGGCAGCGGCGGCGCGCCGCGTGGCCCGAGCGTGGCGAGCACGCCGCTCAGCGCGATGTAGTCGATGTCGTGGCCGGCGAGCGTGGCCATGGGACCGTCCCGGCCCCACCCGTCATGCGGCCGTAAACCAGCCGCGGGTTGCGCGCGGCGACCGCGTCCGGCCCGAGGCCGAGGCGCTCCATCACGCCGGGGCGGAAACCCTCGATCAGCGCATCGGCGTGTTGCAGCAGGTCGAGCGCGGCCTCGATGCCGCCGGGCGTGCGCAGGTCGAGCTCCACCACGCGCCGGCCGCGCGACACGACGTCGAACACCGGCCGCTTGCCGGCGCCGGGACGGTCGATGCGCAGCACGTCCGCGCCCATGTCCGACAGGAGCATCGTTGCGACCGGTCCGGGCCCGATGCCGGCGAATTCGATGACGCGGACACCCCGCAAGGGGCCGCGTGGCGGCGGCGTGTCGCTGCTCTCCATGGCTGTTCCTTTCCGACGTGCGCGGTTGCGCGCACCTTGTCTGGATTTTATAATCGCGAAACTGATTTCAGAATAGTGAAAGTAGCACTGCCGTGACCGGACCGTTTTCCCACCTGCGCGTCATCGACCTGTCGCGGATCCTCGCGGCGCCGCTCGCGGCCCAGAACCCGGCCGACCTCGGCGCCGAAGTGATCAAGATCGAGAAGCCCGGCGCCGGCGACGACACGCGCGTGTTCGGCCCGCCGTGGATGAAGGACGCCGAAGGCAACGACACCCGCGAGTCGGCCTACTTCCTCGCCGGCAACCGCAACAAGAAGTCGGTCACCGTCGACATCGCCACGCCCGAAGGCCGGGCCGTGGTGCGCGAGCTCGTGAAGAAGAGCGACGTGCTGATCGAGAACTACAAGGTCGGCAACCTCAAGCGCTACGGGCTCGCCTACGATGACCTCAAGGAACTGAACCCCGGCCTGATCTACTGCTCGGTCACCGGTTTCGGCCAGACGGCCCTTATGCGGAACGGCCCGGCTACGACTTCATCTTCCGGGGCATGGGCGGCATGATGAGCATCACCGGCGAGCGCGACGCCCTGCCCGGCGGCGGCCCGCAGAAGGTGGGCGTGCCGATCGTCGACTACCTCACCGGCCTGAACGCCAGCATCGCGCTGTGCGCCGCCATCGCGCACCGCGAGCGCACCGGCGAAGGCCAGTACATCGACTGCGCGCTGCTCGACATGGCCGTGGCCGTCAACGTGACGCAGGCGATCTCGTATCTCTGCGCCGGCCAGCCGCCGGGGCGACTCGGCAACGCGCATCCGCAGGTGGTGCCGTACGAGGTGTTCGCCACGGCCGACGGCCACATGATCCTGGCGGTGGCCAACGACGGCCAGTTCCGCCGCTTCTGCCGCGCCGCCGGCCGCGAGGAACTGGCGGACGATCCGCGCTTTTCCACCAACTCGCAGCGCGTGGTCAACCGCGAGGCGCTGCTGCCGACGGTGCGCGAGATCATGGCCGGCCGCACCAAGGCGCAATGGCAGCAGACGCTGGAGGCGGTCGATGTCGCCTGCGGCCCGATCAACAACTTCCGGGAAGTGTTCGACGATCCTCAGGTGAAGCACCGCGGCCTGCAGGTGAACGTGCCGCACGCGCTGGGCAGCGCGCCGCTGGTGGCGAGCCCGCTGCGGTTGTCGAAGACGCCGGTGAGCTACCGCAGCGCGCCGCCCCTCCCGGGCGAGCACACCAACGAAGTGCTGCAGGGCCTGCTCGGCATGCAGCCGGAGGAAGTCGCCGGCCTGCGCAAGGCCGGCGTCGTCTAAGCGCGCGGCGCCTCGCGCCGCATCAGCACGGTGGTCTGGTACTCCAGCACCGGCTGGTCGGCCCGGTTCAGCACCGTGATGCCGACCGTGAGCACGCCGCGGTCCGGTTCGCGCGTTTCCTTGCGCGAGAGCACCTTCACCTCGGCATGCAGGGTGTCGCCCACCCGCACGGGTTGCTTGAAGCGGAACTGGTCCATGCCCGGCCGGCCAGCGTGTTGGTGCCCAGCACGCTTTCGAGCATGCCCGCCGACAGCGACGCGGTGAGGAAGCCCGGCGCGATGGGCCCGCCGAACGGCCCCGCGCTGCGCGCGTGCGCGTGGTCGATGAACAGCGGCAACTGCAGCCCCGCCATCGCCGTGAAGTTGACCAGGTGCGTCTCGGTCACGGTGCGGCTGTAGCTGACGTGGACGTCGCCGGCCTCGAAGCTGTCGAAGCCAGGCGGCGTCGCCTGGAAGCGGCGCCCTTCGCTCACTTGGCGACGCCGAGCGCCTTGGCCATGCGCGCGGACTTCTCCACTTCCGCCGCCATGTCGCGGCGGAATTCCTCGGTGCTCGGCGTGATCATCTGCGCGCCCAGCGCACCCAGCTTCTCCGTGGCTTCCTTGCTCTTCATCGCATCGGCCACCAGCTGGTTCAGGCGCGTGGCCACGTCGGGCGGCGTGCCGGCCCGGGCGACGAAGCCGTACCAGAGCGGCGTGGCGGTGTAGCCCGGCACGCCCAGCGCCTCGGCGAAGTGCGGCACGTCGGGCAGGGCCGGCGAGCGCATCGTGTGAAAGAGACCCAGCGCCTTCACGCGGCCGCTCTTCACGTGCTGCAGGCACAGCGGCATGGCCGCCGGGTACATGGCGATCTGGCCGCCGATCACGTCGGTCATGCCTTGCGCGGTGCTCTTGTACGGCACTTCGACGATGTCGATGCCGGCGGCCTGCTTGAACAGCTCCATCTCGATCTGGCTCGGCGTGCCGGCGCCCGACGACGCGTAGCTCAGCTTGCCGGGATTGGCCTTGGCATACGCGACCAGTTCCTTGACCGAGTTGATGCCCGTGCCCCCGGGTTGATGGTGAGCACGATCGGCACGATCGCCACCTTGGCAACGGGAATGAAGTCCTTCAGCGGGTCGTACGGCGCCTTGGTGTTGGTGCCGGCCACGATGGTGAACGGGTTGGCGACCATCAGCAGCGTGTAGCCGTCGGCCGGCAGCTGGTGCACGGCCATCGTGCCGACGATGCCGCCGCCGCCTTCGCGGTTCTCCACCACCACCGGCTGCTGGGTCGCCTCGGTGATCTTCTGCGCCACGGTGCGCGCGATGACGTCGCTGCCGGTGCCCGGCGCGAACGGCACGACGATGCGCATCGCCTTCTGCGGGAACGCGCCTTGCGCCCAGAGCGAGGGCGCGGCGCAGGCGAGGCCGGCGGCGCCTGCCAAGGCGAGGAAGTCGCGGCGGGTGGGAAGGGTGTTGCGCTGCATGTTGCTTGTCTCCTTGGTTTGAATCATGAACGGGGCGCGAGGGTGGCTATCTCATCGGCGGCGAAGCCGAAGCCGCGCAGCACGTCGGCCGTGTGCGCGCCGACGTCGGGCCACTGCGCACGCGGATCGCCGTCCGCCGCGAGCGGCGCGCCGGGATGCGCGGGAAGCGGAACTCGCTGGCTGCGCCGCCCTGCACCGCGGGCGCTGCATCGGTCGCCTGCACGTGCGGATCGGCCAGCCAGTCGCCGAGCGTGTTGATGCGGCTGGCGACGACGCCGTGCCGCGCGAGGTGCTCCAGCCAGCCGGCCGTGGTCTGCGCCAGCAGCGCCGCGCCGATCTGCGTCTGCAGGTACTGCGCGTGCGGCGCCCGCAGCACGAAGCTGCCGAAGGCCGGGTCCTGCGCCAGGTCGCGCCGCTCCACCGCTTCGCACAGGGCCGCGTAGTGCGCTTCCTTGCTCAGCGTGATCGCAAGCCAGCCGTCGGCCGTGCGGTACACGCCGGCGGGCACGTTCAGCGCCACCGGGTGTTCACCTTCCAGCGAAGTCTCGACGACCTTCGGTGCCGGGAACGCCGCCGTGGCCTGCATCAGGCTGATGTCGAGGAACCGGCCCGGGCCGCCGCGCAGCCGCCCGTACAAGGCGGCCGACACGGCCCGGAACGCATAGAGCGCCGTCACCGTGTCCACCGCCGGGAAGTTGATGCGGCGCGGCGTGCCGTTGCTGTCGGCGTTCAAGGCCATCATTCCCGAGAAGCCCTGCATCACCGTGTCGGTCGCCGGCAGCGGCGCATTCGCGCCGGTCTGCCCGAAGCCGCTGACGGAGAGATAGACCACGCCCGGGTTCTCCGCGCGCACCTGTTCGTAGCCGATGCCCGGCGCGCCGACACACCCGGCCGGAAGCCTTCGATCACCACGTCGCACTGCGCCGCCATGCGCAGCACGGCCGCCACGCCGCCGGGCTTCTTCATGTCGATCACGACGCTGCGCTTGCCGCGGTTGGCCATGAAGTCGATCGCCGAATGGCTGCCGTGGCGGGTGCCGATGCCGCGGCTCCAGTCGCCTTCGGGCGGCTCCAGCTTGATCACATCGGCGCCGTGCTGCGCCAGCAGCATGCCGCAGTAGGGGCCGGCCAGGCCCTGCGAAAGGTCGAGCACGCGCAGGCCCGCGAAAGGCAGTGGCGAAGACCCGGCCGGCGCGGTGGCCGCGCCCGTCTGAGTTGACATGAGTTTTTCCGTATGGGAAACTAGTTTCACCATTCTGAAGAAGAACGGCGAGCTTCGCAAGCGGAGCCGTCCTGCCCCGATGCGACAGATCGACCCGGACCCCGACCTCACCCCCGACCAGCGCCTGCTGCGCGAAACCGTCGCGCGCTTCATGGAGCGCGAAGTCGCGCCCACCGTCAACGGCTTCGAAAAGCAGGGCGAGTTCGACTGGACGCTGCCCGGCCGGCTGGCCGGGTTCGGCTACCTCGGCGGTTTCCTGCGCGAGGACGAAGGCGGCTACGGCATGTCCCACATGGACTACGCGCTGCTGATGGAAGAGGCCGGCTACGCGTGGCACAGCCTGCGTGCCGTGCTCAACACCATGAACATGGCCGCGCTGCTGCTGGCGCGGCTGGGCACGCCCGAACAGAAGGAGCGCTACCTGCAGCCCCTGCTGGCCGGCAAGCTGCGCGTGTGGGTCGGCATCACCGAACCCAACCACGGTTCGAACGTGGCCGGGATGGAGACGCGCGCGGTGCGCGATGGCGACAGCTGGGTGGTCAATGGCAACAAGCTGTGGATCACCAACGGCGCGATCGCCGAACTCGGCATCCTGATGGCCAAGGTGCCGAAGGGCAAGGACGGCGAGCCGCACGGCATCACCGCCTTCCCCGGTCGACAGCAGCGAGACGCAGTTCCGCAAGAGCCGCGTGCACACGATGGTGCTGAAGGCGACCACGACGTCCGAGCTGTCGTTCGAGGACGCCCGCATCCCCGCCGGCAACGTGCTGGGCCAAGTGGGCCGGGCCTGAAGAACATCCTGCTCGCGCTGAGCTTCGGCCGCCTGAGCGTCGCCGGCGGGGCGGTCGGCGCGGCGCAGGCGGCGCTCGACCTGTCGCTCGACTACGCGCGCACCCGCAAGCAGTTCGGCGCGCCGATCGGCTCGTTCCAGCTGGTGCAGAAGATGATCGTGGACATGCGCGTGCGCACCGACGCCGCCCGGCAATTGGTGCGCCGCGCCGCGCGCATCCTCGACGCGGGGCAACCGGCGCGCATGGAATGTTCGATCGCCAAGCTGTACAGCGCGCAGGCCGCCCACGAGGTGGCCGACCTGGCGCTGCAGGTGCACGGCGGCATGGGCTACAGCGCCGACTATCCGATCGAGCGCATCTTCCGCGACACGCGCGGCGCCGTGATCCCGGAAGGCACGACCGAGATCCAGACCCTCATCATCGGCCGCGAACTGCTGGGGCTGTCGGCCTTCGGCACCGCCGCCGACTGATGTTCACCATCCAGAAAGAGAGAGCGGCATGAGCGAACGCCTGCTGGACCAGATCCAGGACTACGTGGTCGGCTACGAAGACTTCAAGGTGGGCGACACCTTCATGACCTCGGGCCGCACCGTCACCGAAGCCGACGTGGTGAACTTCGCCGGCCTCTCGGCCGACTACAACGCGCTGCACGTCGACGCGGCCTTCGCCGCCGGCACGCCGCACGAAGGCCGCATCGCGCACGGGCTGCTGGTGCTGGCCATCGCATCGGGCCTGTGCACGCGGCTGCCGGTGATGAAGTTCCCGGAGCCGTCGATCCCGGGCCTGGCCGACCTGCACTGCAAGTTCCGCCGGCCCTGCAAGATCGGCGACACGCTGAAGGTGCGCATGACCGTCACCGACATGCAGCCGGGCAGGAAGCCCGACCGCGGCACCGTCACCTTCTCGCGCGTGGCCGTCAACCAGCGCGGCGAGGACGTGATGGAAAGCGTGTGGCAACTCGTGGTGCGCCTGCGCGCGCAACCGGGCCCCTCCGCATGAGCGCGGCCCAGCCTCCCCGCACCCGGATCGCGCGCCACACCGTGGACGCGGTGTACGTGCGCGACCTCGACCTGGTGCGCGAGCTGATCGGAAAGGTCAGCTTCACCGAGATGATCGTGCTGCAGCTCACCGGCAAGCGCCCGACGCCGCTGCAGACGCGCGTGCTCGACGCCGTGCTGGTGACGCTGATGGAACACGGCTTCACGCCCAGCTCGATCGTGACGCGGCTGATCTACGACTCGACGCCGGAAGCCATGCAGTCGGCGGTGGCGGCCGGACTGCTGGGTGTGGGCGGCACCTTCATCGGCACGATGGAAGGCGCGGCCGCCCTGCTCGACGACATCGTGCAGTCGCCCGACATGCAGGAGGCCGCGCGCGCCGTCGCGCAGCAACATGCGCAGGCCAAGCGACCGATGCCCGGCTTCGGCCACCCGTTCCACAAGCCCGACGACCCGCGTGCCGCGCCGCTGCTGGAACTGGCGCGCGCCGAAGGTGCGGCCGGCCGCCACATCGAGGCGCTGACGCTGCTGGCGGCGGAGGTCGATCGCGCGTACGGCCGGCACCTCACGATCAACGTCACCGGCGCCGTGGCGGCGGTGCTCGGCGAGATCGGCGTTCCGGCGCAGATCATGCGCGGCCTGGCCGTGGTCAGCCGCGCGGCCGGCCTGGTGGGCCACATCCACGAAGAGCAACAGCGACCCAGCGCCCGCTACATGTGGGACCCGGTGGCCAAGAACATTCCCTACGAGACAAACCCCACATGAAAACTCCCGACCGCCGCCGCGCCCTCGCGCGCATCTCCGCCCTCGTGCTCGGCGCGACGCTCGCCGGCGGCAGCCTGGCGCAGGCCGCGTACCCCGACAAGCCGATCCGCCTGATCGTGCCGTTCCCGCCTTCGGGCTCCACCGACATCGTGGCGCGCACCGTCGCCGAGCGCCTCGGCGCGGCGCTGGGGCAGAACATCATCGTGGACAACAAGCCCGGCGCCACCGGCGCGATCGGGCTGGAAGCGCTGGCGCGCGCGCAGCCGGACGGCTACACGATCGGGCTGGCCACCATCGGCAGCATCGCGATCAACCCCGCCGTGAACCGCAAGCTGACGTGGGACCCGCAGAAGGATTTCGCGCCGGTCGGCTACATCGGCTCGACGCCCTTCGCGCTGATCGTCAACAACAACCTGCCGGTGAATTCGCTGGAGTCGTTCATCGCGCTGGCCAAGCAGAAGCCCGGCCAGCTCACCTACGCCACCGGCGGCAACGGCGGCTCGCAGCACGTGGCCGCGGTGCTGCTCGAAGACATGGCGGGCATCAGCATGCGCCAGATCCCGTACAAGGGCAGCGGCCCCGCACTGATGGACCTGATCGGCGGCCGTCGACGACGCGATGATCGAACCGGCGGTCTCGGCCGCGCCGCACATCCGCGGCGGCAAGGTCAAGGCGATCGCACTCACCGGCGGCAAGCGCTCCGACAGCTTCCCCGGCTTGGCGAGCGCCAACGAAACCGTGAAGGGCTACGAAGTGGCGGCCTGGTTCGCGCTGTTCGCGCCCGCCAACACGCCGCCCGCCATCGTCACGCGCCTGAACCGCGAGCTCGGCACGATCCTGCGCAATCCGCAGGTGATCGAACGGCTGGCGCAGGCCGGCGTGGAAGTGGCGCCCGATTCGCCGCAGCAGCTGGGCACCTACCTCGGCAACGAGCTGGGGAAGTGGCGGCGGGTGGTGGACAAGGCCGGCATCAAGGCCGATTGAGCGCAGCGCAGCGAGAGGAACGACAGTGAAACTGGGACTGGACAACAAGGTGGCCGTGGTGACCGGCTCGGGCCGCGGCATCGGCGCGGCGACGGCGCGCGCGCTGGCCGAAGAAGGCGCGTGCGTGGTGGTGACGGACATCGATCCGCAGACGACGGCGGCGACCACGGAAGCATTGCGCGCCGAAGGCTTCAAGGTGCACGGCGTGGTGGCGGACGTGACGAAGGCCGCCGACGTCGAGCGGCTGGTGGCCGAGACGGTGGAGAAGTTCGGCGGCCTGCACGTGCTGGTGAACAACGCGGGCTTCCCGAAGGACAACTACCTGACCAAGATGCCCGAGGCGGACTGGGACCTGGTCACGGGCGTGATCCTGAAGGGCGCGTACCTGTGCTGCAAGGCGGCGGCGCCGCACATGATGGCGCAGAAGTGGGGCCGCATCATCAACATCTCCTCGCGCGCGCACACGGCAACCCGGGCCAGTCGAACTACTCCGCCGCCAAGGCGGGGCTGGTGGGCCTGACCAAGGCGCTTTCGTACGAGGAAGGCAAGTTCAACATCACCGTCAACGCGATCGCCCCCGGCTTCGTCGAAACCGAGATGATGCGCAAGCTGCCGGCCTACGACCAGATCCGCGAGAAGTGGCTGAAGGCGACGCCGCTGCCGCGCCTGGGCGTGCCGGGCGACATCGCCGACGCGGTGCTGTTCCCGGCTTCGGAGCGGGCCGGCTTCATCACCGGCGAACTGCTGCACGTGACCGGCGGGCGCTACTCGAACTGAGCGCCGGCTTCAGCGGCTGGCGGCTTCCATCTCGGCGCCCACCGAGGCGAGCAGCCGCGCGTGCTTCTCCAGCATCGGCTCCATGCGCACCAGCGGGCCGGCGATCGCCACCGCGTGGTACTCGCCCGCCAACAGCACCGAGCGCGCCACCGCCGCCACGTCGGACACGCTTTCGCCGCGTGTGAGGTGCCAGCCGCGCGCCTCGCCGGCCGCCACGTCCGCCAGCAGGCGCTTGGCCGTCGGCAGCGTCGCCGACGTCACGCGTTCGTAGTCGAGCGAATTCGCGATTTCGGTGCGCTTCGGCTCGGGCATGCTCCCGAGCAGCGCCTTGCCCAGCGCGCTGGAATGCAGCGAGCGCAGCACGCTGGTCTGCGCGCTGAAGCGGATGGTCTTGTTGGCTTCCAGCACCAGCAGGTACTGGGCGAAGCGATCGAGGCGGCGGGCCAGCACCACCGTTTCGCCGCACTTGTCGCGCAGGCCTTCCAGCAGCGGCGTCACGCGCGAAAGCACCGGGTCGCGGGCCAGGATGTTGCGCCCGAGTTCGAACAGCAGGCGGGTCGGGTAGTAGGCGCGCTGGCGGCCGACGGGGCTGAGGTAGCCGCGCGTCACCAGCGTGTTGACCAGCCCGTGGCAGCTGCTGATCGGGATCTCCATGGCCGCCGCGAGCTCGGAGAGACTGAGGGGACGGCCCGACTTGTCGAAGGCTTCGAACAGGTCGATCGTGCGGTCCGCGGCTTTGACGCGCTTGTCCGTGGGCATGGATGTATCGGGCGCATTCTACCGAGGGGCCTCCCGGCTGCATGCAGCGCCCCGTCGCGCTTGTGTCTTTGATAGCCTTGGCTTCCATGCTCCGCTACTTCACCCGCCCCGTCACCGCCTTCCAGCAGAACTGCTCCGTCGTCTACGAGGACGCCACCCGCCGCGCCGCCGTGATCGACCCGGGCGGCGACATCGATGCGCTGATGCAGGAGATCGGCCGGCGCGGCCTCATGCTGGAACAGATCTGGCTGACGCATGCGCACATCGACCATGCCGGCGGCACCGCCGAACTGGCGCGGCGGCTGAACCTGCCGATCATCGGCCCGCATCCCGGTGACCAGTTCTGGATCGACGGGCTGCCGCAGCAGGGCGCGATGTTCGGCTTTCCGCCGGCCGAGGCGTTCACGCCCACGCGCTGGCTGCAGGACGGCGACACGGTCGAACTGGCCGGGCACGTGCTGCACGTGCGGCATTGCCCCGGGCACACGCCGGGCCACGTCGTCTTCCACTCACCCGAGATGCAACGGGCCTTCGTGGGCGACGTGCTGTTCGCGGGCAGCATCGGCCGCACCGACTTTCCGCAAGGCGACCATGCGACGCTGATCGCGAGCATCACGCAGCGGCTCTGGCCGATGGGCGACGACACGGTGTTCATTCCCGGCCACGGCCCGGAGAGCAGCTTCGGCCAGAGCGCAAGACCAACCCCTACGTGCGCGGCACGTAAGGCGCAAGGCGCGTCAGCGCTTCGCCGAAGCCTGTTCGTACAGCCCGCGCACGCGCGGCACGTTCTCGCGCAGGCGCGCGATGCGGTCGGGGCCGGTGGGGTGGGTCGACAGGAAGCCGGGCGCACCGGCGCCCCCGAAGCCTTGCCCATCTTCTCCCACAGCGCCACCGAGGCCGCGGGGTTGTAGCCCGCGCGCGCGCCCAGCTCCAGCCCACCAGGTCGGCTTCGACCTCGTCGTCGCGGCTGAACTTGAGGGAGATCAGCTGCGTGCCGACGTTCGCGGCCGTCGCCCACTTGCCCCAGCCGAACAGCGCGGCGCCCAGCGACAGCAGCGCGCCCGTGCCCTGCGTCTTGGCGATGCGTTCGCGGGCGTGTTCGCGCAGCGCATGCGCCATCTCATGGCCCATCACCATGGCGGCTTCGTCGTCGCTGAGCTGCAGCTTGTCGAGGATGCCGGTGAAGAAGGCGATCTTGCCGCCCGGCATGCAGAAGGCGTTGATCTGCTGGCTGCCGATGAGGTTGACCTCCCACTTCCACTGGGCGGCGCGCGCGTTCCATTTGGTGGCGTGGGGGATCAGCCGCTGGGCGATGCCGCGCAGCCTCTGCAGTTGCGGATGGCTCTCGGGAGCGAGCGCGCGCTTGCCGCGCGCCTGTTCCAGCATCTGTACGTATTGCTGCGACGCCGCCTGTTCGAGTTCGGCCGCCGGCACCAGCGTGCGCAGGCGCGACGACTCGCCGACGTTGACCTGCGCCAGCACCGGCGCCGCACACTGCGCCGCCCGCCGCGAGGAGAAAAGCACGCCGGCCGGACGACCAGGGCGACGACTTGGCAGCACAGAGCAGGCACATGGGGGAATAATACCGACGAACCCCTTCCACGATGTCAGACTCAGCCGCGACCCCACCCCAGACCGAAGCCGCCAAACCGAGCTGGGGCGACACGCTGCGTGTCTACCTCGAAGCGCCGACGCTGCGGATGCTGTTCCTCGGCTTCTCCGCGGGGCTGCCGCTGCTGCTGGTGCTGGGCACGCTGGGGTTCCGGCTGCGCGAGGCCGGCATCGACCGCACCACCATCGGCTTCCTCTCCGGGTCGGCCCGGCCTACGGCGTGAAGTGGATGTGGGCGCCGCTGGTGGACCGCCTGCCGATCCCGCTGCTCACGCGCTGGCTGGGGCGGCGCCGCAGTTGGCTGCTGCTGTCGCAGGTGCTGATCGCGCTGGGCCTCACGGGCATGGCCTTGACGGACCCCAAGCTGGCGCTCGACCCGGTGGTCTGGTTCGCCGTGATGGTCGCCTTCGCCTCCGCCACGCAGGACATCGCGCTGGACGCCTTCCGCATCGAGTCGGCCGGCACCGAACGCCGTGGCGCGCTGGCCGCGGCGTACCAGACCGGCTACCGGCTGGCGATGATCTGGGCCGGCGCCGGGGTGCTGTGGATCGCGGCGCGCGCGGAGATCGCCGACGTGTCCGCGTACCAGCACGCGGCCTGGCAGACCGCCTATCTCGCGATGGCGCTCTCGATGGGCGTCGGCATGGTAACGGTGCTGCTGTCGCCGGAGCCGGTGGGCCGCCCGATGCCGCCGTCGCGCAACTTCGCGGAGTGGCTGCAGGGCGCGCTGGTCGATCCGTTCGCCGACTTCATCCGGCGCTACCGCTGGCATGCGGCGCTGATCCCGGGCCTGATCGCCGTCTACCGGATCAGCGACGTGGTGATGGGCATCATGGCCAACCCGTTCTACGTGGACATGGGCTACACCAAGGAAGAAGTCGCGACCGTCAGCAAGTTCTTCGGCGTCATCATGACGCTGGTGGGCGCCTTCCTCGGCGGCGCACTCTCGCTGCGCCTGGGCGTGATGCGCACGCTGATGCTCGGTGCGGTGCTGAGCGCCGCCACCAACCTGCTGTTCGCGTGGCTCGCGGGACGCGGCCACGACGTGATGGGGCTGGTGTTCGTCGTCTCCGCCGACAACCTGTCGGGCGGCATCGCATCCGCGGCGTTCGTGGCGTACCTCTCGAGCCTGACCAACATCCAGTATTCGGCGACGCAGTACGCGCTGTTCAGCTCGATGATGCTGCTGCTGCCGAAGTGGATGGCCGGCTTCTCGGGCAAGTTCGTCGACGCGTACGGCTATGCGCCGTTCTTCATCAGCACCGCGGTGCTCGGCGTGCCGGTGCTGCTGCTGGTGTGGCTGGCCACGCGGCACCTGAAGGGCGCGCCGCCGGAGCGGCCGGGGGTATTGGCAGACGATTGAGCATGGTGCGCACGCGAGCGTGCACACCCTACGAGGGTCCGGCAGGGTGTGCAAGCGCAGCTTGCGCACCGGTTCCCCCGCGGCCTGCTGCGCCAGCAGGTTGCGCTGCACCTTGCCCAGCGCCGTCTTCGGCAGCTGCGCGGGGCCAGAACCAGCGGCGCGGCTGCTTGAAGCGGGCCAGCCGCCCGGCCACATGGGCCTGCAGGTCGGTCTCCGCGGCCGATGCGCCGGGCTTGAGCACCACGGCCACCGCCACCAGTTCGCCCCAGCGCGCGTCCGGCACACCGAACGCCGCGCACTCGGCGACGGCGGGATGGGCCATCAGCACCTGTTCGATCTCCAGCGGATGGATGTTCTCCCCGCCCGAGATGATCAGGTCGCGCGCGCGGCCCACGATGCGCCAGCTGCCGTCGTGCGCGCGCCGCGCGAGGTCGCCGGTGGCGAACCAGCCGTCGGCGTCGCAAGTCGGCTGGTCGGGCCAGTAGCGGGCCACCACGTTCGGGCCGCGCAGCAGCAGTTCCGCGGCGTCGCCATGCCGCGCGCCGGCCCGTGCCTCGACGCCCGGCGCCGGCCAGCCGCACGAGCCCACGTGGTCGAACGCATGCGCCGGCGTCAGCGCGATCGAGAACGGGCCGGTTTCCGTCGCGCCGTACACGTTGCACACCGGCACGCCGCGCGCATGGAAGGCGCGCACCAGTTCGTCGGGCAGCACGCTGGAGCCGGCCCACACGGCGCGCAGGCTGGAGAGATCGGTGGACGCCCAGCGCGGATGGTCGACCAGCGCCTTCATGGTGGCCGGCACCTGCAGCGTCAGCGCGGGACGGTCGCCGGCGATGCAGTCGAGCGTCGCGTCGGGGCTGAAGCGGGCATGCAGGATCACGCCGGCGCCCGCATACAGCGCGGGCAGCGTCTGGATGCACAGCCCGCCCACGTGGAACAGCGGCAGCACCGTCAGCACCGTGTCGGCCGGCCGCAGCTCCTGCGCCCGGGCGGCGATGGCCATGTTGGCCAGCAGGTTGGCCTGCGTGTGCACGGCCGCCTTCGGGCCGCCGGTGGTGCCGGAGGTGCACACCAGCAGCACCGGAGCGTCGGGCGCGGCGTGGTCGGGCGCGGGGGATCGTCGCCTTGCGCGAGCGACTCCATCGCATGCGCGGCGATGCCGGCCTGCTGCGCGAGCAGGCGCGCGGCATCGGCCCACTCGCCGTCGTGCACGAGGTGCGCCGGCGTGCAGTCGCCCAGCAGCCGCAGCCACTCGGGCGGCGCGAGCCGGAAGTTGAGAGGCAGCAGCATGGCGCCGATGCGGGCCAGCCCGAACAGCAGCGCGAGCTGCGCCGGATGGTTGGCGCCCAACCAGGCGACGCGGTCGCCGGGCCGCACGCCCCGGCGTGCCAGGCCACCGCGGCTGCGCGCGCCGCGGCCGCATCGAGTGCGCCGTACGAGATCCACGCGCCGTCGAAGCGCACCGCGCGCGCCCCGGGCGGCGGCCTGCGCAGGACTTCGGGGAGGGTGAACGCGGGCTGCAGCTTGGAGACGGCCATTTACCTAACTTTACCGCCGCTACGCGCCTGCGCGATGGCGGTCCCGGACCATGTAAAGCAACCGGCCCCGCTTCGGTGGCCCCCTGAGTACCATCCGCACATGCAGCAACTCCTGATGATCGAAGACGACACCCGCCTGGCCCAGATGGTCAGCGAGTACCTCGAACGGTCCGGCTTCGGCGTGACCCACGCGCCCGACGCCATGAAAGGCCTGAGCCTGCTCGAGGAGCCGCCCTCCGGCAGCCCGCCCGACCTGCTCGTGCTCGACCTGATGCTGCCCGACCTGGACGGCCTGGAAGTCTGCCGCCGCGTGCGCGCCCTGCCCGGCGAAACCGGCAAGGTGCCGGTGCTGATGCTCACCGCCAAGGGCGACCCGATGGACCGCATCGTCGGCCTGGAGCTCGGCGCCGACGACTACCTGCCCAAGCCCTTCGAGCCGCGCGAGCTGCTGGCGCGCATCCGCGCCATCCTGCGCCGCCGCACCGAAGGCGCCCCGCCGCCGGCCAAGACGATGAAGTTCGGCTCGATGGAACTGGACCGCGACGCGCGCACCGTCACCGTCGCCGGCAAGCCCTGCGACCTGACCTCCTACCAGTTCGACCTGCTCGTGGTGCTGGCCGAACGCGCGGGCCGCGTGCTGACGCGCGACCAGATCATGGAAGCCGTGCGCGGCCGCGAACTGGAAGCGTTCGATCGTTCCATCGACGTGCACATGGGCCGCATCCGCGCCGCCATCGAAGCCGACCCGAAGAACCCGAAGCGCATCCTCACGGTCCGCGGCGTGGGCTACGTGTTCGCCAAGCAGCAGGATTGATGACGGACTGGAACGCCCGCTGGCGTTTCCCCCTCTACCTGCGCATCTGGATCGCCGTCGTCGTGACGGTGGGCCTGCTCACGATCGCCTTCGGCTGGCTGTGGCAGATGAACGCCGAGCAGCAGCCAACGCGCGAAGTCATCATCCGCAACGAAGCCGGCGAGATCCTCGGCCAGAGCCAGGTGCGCCGGCAGCGCGTGCCGGGCCGGGGCTTCGAGTTCGACGTGGAGATGAAGGACGGAACCACGCTGACCATGCAGTTCCCCCGCGGGCGCGCGACGGCAGCGGCCGTCCCGGCGGCCGGCCCCGGCTGCCGCGCAGCACCTCGGGCTACATCTGGCTGCTGGGCATGGTCGCCCGGCCGTGGCGCTGGGCAGCTATCCGATCGTGCGGCGGCTGACGCAGCGCGTCGAGCAGTTGCGCCGCGGCGTCGAGCGCTGGGGCGAAGGCGACCTGTCGGCGCGCGTGGTCGAGAAGGGCAACGACGAGGTCGCTTTCCGGCCCGGCGCTTCAACATCGCGGCCCAGCGGGTAGAGACGCTGGTGAAGTCGCACAAGTCGCTGCTGGCCAACGCGTCGCACGAACTCCGCTCGCCGCTCACGCGCATCCGCATGGGGCTGGAGCTGATGGTGCCGGAGCCATCGCCGCGTTCGCGCGAGGAAATCCTGCGCAACCTGGCCGAGCTCGACCAGCTGATCGACGAGATCCTGCTGGCCAGCCGGCTCGACGCGCGCGAAACCGACATCGGCACTTTCGAGCCGGTCGACCTGACCGGGCTGGCGGCCGAGGAAGCGTCGCGCACCGGCGCCGAGCTGCAGGATGCGCAGCAGGCGGTGGTGGTCCACGGCGTGGCCAAGCTGCTGCGCCGCGCAGTGCGCAACCTGCTAGAGAACGCGCGCCGCTACAGCGACGGGCCGGTGACGATCTCGCTCGCGCTCGAGGGCGCCAACGCCGTGCTGAAGGTGTGCGACCGCGGGCCCGGCGTGCCGCCGGCCGAGCGCGAACGCATCTTCGAGCCGTTCTACCGCATGCGTGGCGCCAGCGAACGCGAAGGCGGCGTCGGCCTCGGGCTGGCGCTGGTGCGCTCGATCGCCGAGCGCCACCACGGCACCGTGCACTGCGAAGACAACGCGGGCGGCGGCGCCTGCTTCGTGCTGCGCGTCCCCTGTGAGCAGATGTAAAGCGCAGTAAAAGACTGGTTCGGCGCTCGCCAAGCGCGCCGGATTTCCAGAAGATGGTGGCCTACCCCGCAGGACCGGGGGTCGCATCCGCCAATCGATGGATGATGCGGCCGCCGGGGGTGGCTAGAGTCGGATCACTGTCACGCATGCAACGACACACCGGGTTCAAGACTCCCAACGACGTCCTTCCAAGGACTTGATACAGCCGCCGCGAGGCGGCTGTTTTTTTGGGTCGTCAGGCGCTCGCGGGCAGGATCTCGCGCACGGTCTCCGAAGGCCGGCACAGCTTGGTGCCGAGCGGCGTCACCACCACCGGCCGGTTCATCAGGATGGGGTGGGCCACGATGAAGTCGAGCAGCTGCTCGTCGGTCCACTTCGGGTCGCCGAGGCCGAGCTCGGCATACGGCGTCCCCTTCTCGCGCAGCAGGCCGCGCACCGGCATGTCCATCGCCGCGAGCAGTTGCCGCAGTTGCTCCCTCGACGGCGGCGTCTTCAGGTACTCGATGACCGTGGGCTCGTGCCCGGCCTCGCGGATCAGGCCCAGCACGTTGCGCGAAGTGCCGCAGGAAGGGTTGTGGAAGATGGTGATGTCGGCCATGGGCCGGATTGTCCACGCGCCGCGCGGCGGTTCAAAATGCGGGCCATGCAAATCGCCCAATCCCGCTTCTGCCGACGCTTCACCCTCGACACGCCGATCGCGCTGGCCCCCATGGCGCTGGCGAGCGGCGGCGCGCTGGCGGCGGCTTCGGCGCGCGCCGGCGCGCTGGGCCTGGTGGGCGGCGGCTATGCCGACCGGGCGGGACGCGCCGCGAATACGAACTGGCGCTGGCCGAAGGTCCGCGCGAGAAGATCGGCTGCGGCTTCATCACCTGGAAGCTCGACGAGGACGCGTCCGCGCTCGACTGGGTGCTGCAGCACAAGCCGCGCGCCGTCATGCTGTCCTTCGGCGACCCGCGCCCGTATGCCGCGCGCATCGCGGCGAGCCGCGCGGCGCTGGTCTGCCAGTGCAGCGGATGGAGCAGGTGCCGCAGGCCGTCGAAGCCGGCGCGGCGGTGATCGTGGCGCAGGGCGGCGAAGCCGGCGGCCACGGCATGAACGCGCTGAACGCCCGCGCGACGATGACGCTGGTGCCGGAGCTGGCCGACTGGCTGGCCGCGCACTCCCCGACACGCTGCTGCTGGCGGCAGGCGGCATCGCCGATGGCCGCACGCTGGCGGCTGCCATGGTGCTCGGCGCCGACGGCGCGCTGGTGGGATCGCGGTTGTGGGCCACGCGCGAAAGCCTGCCGCCGAAGGCGCGAAGCAGCAGGCCGTGCGCACCGACGGCGACGGCAGCGCCCGCACCGTCATCTTCGACGTGCTGCGGCGCAAGAACTGGCCGGCGCCGTATGACTTCCGTGCGCTGCGCAACGGGCTGCATCGCGCCCGGGAGACCGCATTCCGGAACTGCTGGCATCGCCGGAAGCGGCGCGCGCCGACTACGACGCAGGCGTGAAGGCGGGCGATTTCGAACGCGCGCACGCGACCATCGGCGAAGCGGTGGGCCTGGTGCGCGACCTTCCCGGCGCGGAAGAAGTCATCGCGCGCATGACGCGCGATGCGCAGGCACGGCTGGCGGGCTGACGCGCCTGCCCGGCCCCTCTACTCCGGCTCGATCCCGGCGGCCTTGATCAACTGCCCCCAGCGCGCCGTGTCGCGCTCGACCAGCTGACGCAGCGCATCCGGCGAACCCGGGTACGGCAGCGCGTACATGCGGGCCAGGTACTCCTGCATGCCCCGGCTGCGCACGATGCCGTTGGCCAGTTCGGCGATGCGCGCCACCGCGGCCGGCGGCGTGCGGGCCGGGGCGAACAGCGCCAGCCAGGCGGTGAACTCGTAGCCGGGCAAGCCCGCCTCCGCCATCGTCGGCAGGTCGGGCACCGCGGGCACGCGCTGCGCCGAGGTGATCGCCAGCGCCTTGAGCTTGCCGCCCTGCGCCTGCGCGATGCCCAGCCCCGCATCCGTGATCAGGAAGTGCAGTTGCCCGCCGACCAGGTCGGTGATCGCCTGGGCCGAGGTCTTGTACGGGATGTGGACGGCGTCGATGCCCGCCATCTGCCGGAACGCCTCCGTGGCGACGCGCCCGGTGGCGCTGGAGCTGCCGTAGTTCAGCTTGCCGGGCTCCCTCTTCGCCAGCGCGATCAGCTCGCGCAGCGAGTTGACGCCCGTGCTCGGCGCAACCACCAGCACCTGCGGGATCGTCGCCAGCGTGGTGATCGGCGCGAAGTCGGCCACCGGGTCGTACTGCAGCTTCTTGAACAGGTGGACGTTGGCCGCGTGCGTGGAGTTGGCGCCGAACAGCAGCGTATGCCCGTCGGGCGTGGCCCGCGCCACGTACGAAGCGGCGACGCCACCGAGCGCGCCCTGCTTCGCTTCGACAATAAAGGGCTGGCCGGTCGCTTCGCGCAGGCGGTCCGCCGTAGCGGACCATCATGTCGTACGCATTGCCGGGGCCGAAGGGCACGACGATGCTGACCACGCGCGAGGGATAGGCCTGCGCGGCGGCGAAGGGCGAGACCGAAGCGGCGGCGAGGCCGGCGGCGGAGAGCAGCAGGGCGCGGCGGCCGAGGGTGCGTTGGTCGACGTGCATGGCGCTCACTCCGGTAGCCGTGTTCGCGGTAGTAGCGCTCGGCGCCCGGGTGCAGCGGCGCGTCGACGTCCTTCGGCATGCGCTTCGGCTCGATCGGGTACGTCAGCGGGCTCTGGTGCACCGGCATGTGCCGGAAGCGGCCCTCGAATTCGGCGCGCTCCTCGACCAGCACCGAAGTCACGCGGTACGCGACCTCTTCGGGCATGTCGTCGCGGCACAGGATGGCCCAATTGGACCAGTCGAGGCACGGCACGTCCTGCTCGTTCTTCAGGCGGCCCTTCTCCACGGCGGCGGGCCGCAGGCCGTACTGCTCGACCAGCGTGCGCATGGCGGCGGGCTCGATCGGGATGAAGTTCATCGGGTACTGCGTGACGAGTTCGGTCCAGTTCGACACCATGATGGCCTCGTTGAACACGGCGTTGCAGTCGCCCGCCTGCGCCTTCTTCAGGCAGGCACGCGGGTTCTCGTGTTCGAAGTACGAGCCGCCCCACTTCACGATGTCCATCGGGTCGATGCCGTGCGCGCGGAAGATCAGGTCGATCACGTAGCTGCACAGGCAGTCGTCCTGGCGCGGCGGCATCGCGATGTGCAGCACCGGCTTCTTCTCGCGGATGTCGGCGAACGAGCGGATGCCGGTGTCCGCGCGCACGGCGAGCGTCAGCCGGTCGTCCTGCGGCAGGTGGCCCAGCGTGCGCAGGTTCGGATAGGCGCGGCCGCCGTAGAAATGCTTGCCCTCGCGCGCCCAGCGCACGCCGATGTGCGTGGGCGTCGTCACCGACAGGTCGGCTTCGCCCATGCCGACCAGGTCGACGTTGTCGCGGTAGGCGCTGCCGATGCGCACGGTGAATTTGGAAAGCGGTTCGGAGCGCCAGCGCAGGTGCGCCGAAACCCAGCCCCAGATGGTGTGGAAATTGGCCGTGCCCCAGTCGCCCACCATGGTGAGTTCGATCCGCGGGTCCTTCTTGCGTGTCATCGCAGCGTCTCCTCGTTGTTCGCAGCCGGGGTTTTGCAAGGAGCGTGCCGTGGCGCAAGTGCTTGATTTCATTGGCCGCATGCCGGGAACGTCGTTTCACGAGCGCTGTGCGAAATACACTTGCGACACTCATGGAACAACCCTCCGACCTGCGCGCGGCGCCGATCCGCCTGTGCTTCCCGGGCTACCGGCACCTGAGCGAACTCGCCGCCGCCGTCTTTCCCGACTACGCCGGGCGCGCCAGCATCGAGGTGGTGGAGGCCAGCTTCCAGCCCGCGGTGTCGGCGGCCCGCGCGCGCGAAGCCGCGGGCACCGTCGACGCCTTCGTCAGCGCAGGCTCCAACGCGGCGCTGCTGCGCGAGGCGGTGGCCTCGCCGGTCGCCACCATCCAGGTCAACGGCTACGACATCCTGCTGGCGCTGCTGCAGGCGCGCCGCCACGCCGAGCGCGTGGGCGTGGTGACCTTCGGCGACACCATCGCGGAGCTCGACCAGTCAAGGAGCTGCTGAACATCGACATCGTGCAGCGCGCCTACCGCACGCCGGAGCAGGCACGCGCCTGCATCGCGCACTTCGCCGCCGAGGGGCGCGAGGTGATCGTGGGCTCCAGCATCGTGGTGGAGATGGCGCAGCAGCAGGGCCTGCACGGCATCCTCGCGTACTCGCAGGCGTCGGTGCGCCAGGGCATCGAGGCCGCGATCGAGATGGGCCGCGTGGCGCGCATGGAAGCCGCGCGCCACGAACAGGTCAACGCCGTGCTGCACAACCTGCAGGAGGCGGTGCTGGCCGTGGATGCCGGCCACCGGATCACCGCCGTGAACTCCACGATGGAGAAGCTGCTGGGCGCGCGGCTCGCCGCCGTGCGCGGCCGCGACCTGCGCGACCTCGATGCCCGCGCTGTCGCTGGCCGACTCGCTGCGCGGCGTGCAGGAGGAACGCGGCGTGGTGCTGCAGTTCGCGGGCCGCGACTGGATCGCCAGCCGCACCGCGCTGCGCGAAGGCGAACGCGTGACCGGCGCCGTGCTGGCGCTGTACGACGCGCGCTTGATCGAGGAAGCCGATTCGAGCCTGCGCTCGCAGCGCCGGCGCCGCAGCCGGGGCCGCACGCGCTACGGCTTCGCCGACCTGCAGGGACGCAGCGCATCGTTCATGCGCGCCGTGCAGGCGGCGCGGCGCTTCGCCGCCACCGACCTCGGCGTGCTGATCGCCGGCGAGAGCGGCACCGGCAAGGAGCTGTTCGCGCAGGCGATCCACCAGGCCAGCGCGCGCGCGGGCAAGCCGTTCGTGGCGCTCAACTGCTCCGCGCTGCCCGAGTCGCTGCTGGAGAGCGAGCTGTTCGGCTACGACGAAGGCGCCTTCACCGGATCGCGCCGCGGCGGCAAGCCGGGCCTGTTCGAAGCGGCGCACACCGGCACGCTGTTCCTCGACGAGATCGGCGACATGCCGCTGCTGCTGCAGACGCGCCTGCTGCGCGTGCTGCAGGAGCGCGAGGTGACGCGGCTGGGCAGCACCACGCCCATCCCGGTCGACGTGCGCATCGTCGCCGCGACCCACCAGCCGCTGCCCGCCATGATCGCGCAGCGGACCTTTCGCGCCGACCTGTACTACCGCCTGAACCTGCTGCAGCTCGCGCTGCCGCCGCTGCGCGAACGCGAGGGCGACATCGAGCTGCTGGCGCTCGGCGCCCTGCACCGCCGGCTCGCGCAGCTGAAAAGTCCGCTCGACGCGCGCGAGGTGCTGGCCCGCGTGCTGCGCCTGCTGCAGGCCCATGGCTGGCCGGGCAACGTGCGCGAGCTGGAGAACGTGTGCGACCGCATCGCCGTCTTCTTCGCCCAGTACCGGTCGCCGGGCGAGGCGCCGCTGGAATTGCTGGCGTTCGACTGCCCGGAACTGGCGCAGGCCCCGGCCGCGGAACCGACGCCGGCCGACATCGCCGCCGTGCTGCACGCCTGCGGCGGCCATCGCGGACGCGCCGCGGCGACGCTGGGGATCAGCCGGGCGACGCTGTGGCGGCGGCTGAAGGAAGCAGCTGCGCCACCCGGCCCGGCGTGACGTCGACCAGGCAGCGGAAATGCCCCAGCGGGCATTCGCGCTCGAAGCACGGCGAGCAGTCCAGCGGCGGCAGGTAGTCCGGCGCCTGCTTCAGCCACACGACCTGCGCCTGCGGATTCAACGGCGGCGTGTGCAACGGGCTCGAAGAGCCGAACAGCGCCACCTGCTGCACGCCGAACGCGGCGGCCACGTGCATCAGGCCCGAGTCGTTGCTGACCACGCTGCCGGCGCCCGCGATCAGCGCGAACGCCTCTTCCAGCGACGTCTTGCCGGCGAGATTGCGGCAGTCGCCGGCGGACTGCGCGCGGATCGCTTCGCAGAGTTCCGACTCCTTGCCGGATCCGAGCAGCAGCACCGGTTGCCGCAGCGACGCGGCGAGTTCGCCGAAGTGCGGCCAGCGCTTTGCGGGCCCGAACTCGGCGCCGGGCGCCATCACGATGTAGCCGCCCTGCGCGAGGCCGTGGCGCTGCAGCACTTCGGCGATGAAGCCGGCCTGCAACTGCAGCCGCGGCGTGTCCTGCTCGATGCCCGGCTCGCCACTCAGGGCCGAGTAGAACGCCACCATCGGCGGCTTGCCCTTGGGGTTCTTCAGCCGGTGCGTGAGCAGGCCGACCCGCGATTCGCCGAGGTAGCCGACGCGGCGCGGAATGCCGGCCAGCAGCGGCAGCAGCGCGCTCTTGAGCGAGTTGGGAAGGACGTAGGCCGTATCGAAGCGGCCGTGCAGCTGCTTGCCGAGCGCGCGCCGCTCGCGGAACTGCAGGCCGCCATGGCGGAACGGCAGCTCGATCACTTCGTCCACCTGCGGCATCGCGCGGTAGACCGGCGCCACCCGGGGCAGCGCGCCCACCGCCAGCCGCTCGCCGCGCGCGTGCAGGCGGCGCAGCAGCGGCTCGGTCATCACCGCGTCACCGATCCATTGCGGCGCGATGACGAGGGACGCGCTCATCTGTCATTGCGGGCTCGACCCGCAATCCACGACGGCGCCAAAGCGTCCGACGATGGATCCCGGGTCAAGCCCGGGATGACAGCATCAATGCCCGCCACCGAAATGCTCACCCTCGCGCAGCTGGTACACGGTGCCGCAGTACGGGCACTTGGCCGCGCCGCTGCCGGCGATGTCCAGTACACGCGCGGGTGGCTGTTCCACAGCTTCATGTCGGCCTTGGGGCTGGGGCAGAAAATGCCGCCGTTGCCGTTGAGGTCCTTGGCCACCAGTTCCACCACGGTGTCCTTGCGTGCCGTCGACGTCGCCATGTTGTTCAGACCTTCGTGAGCCAGTGGGCGTACTTGGGATTGCGGCCGTTGACCACGTCGAAGAAGGCGTTCTGCAGCTTCTCGGTGATGGGACCGCGGCGGCCGATGCCGATCTCCACGCGATCGAGTTCGCGGATCGGCGTGACTTCGGCGGCGGTGCCGGTGAAGAAGCACTCGTCGGCGATGTAGATCTCGTCGCGGGTGATGCGCTTCTGCACGATGTCGTAGCCGGCGTCCTTGGCGATGTGGAAGATCGTGTTGCGCGTGATGCCGTTGAGCGCCCCGGCCGACAGGTCGGGCGTGTAGATCACGCCGTCCTTGACCACGAACACGTTCTCGCCCGCGCCTTCGGCGACGAAGCCGGCGCTGTCGAGCAGCAGCGCTTCGTCGTAGCCGTCGTCCAGCGCCTCCATGTTGGCCAGGATCGAGTTGCTGTAGTTGCTGACCGCCTTGGCCTGCGTCATCGTGATGTTGACGTGGTGGCGGGTGTAGCTGGAGGTCTTGACGCGGATGCCGCGCTGCATGCCTTCCTCGCCGAGGTAGGCGCCCCACGGCCACGCGGCGACCATCACGTGGATGGTGTTGCCCTTGGGGCTGACGCCCAGCTTCTGCGAGCCGATCCAGACCAGCGGCCGGATGTAGCAGCTCTCGAGCTTGTTCTCGCGCACGACCTGCTTCTGCGCCTCGTTGACCTGCTCCTTGGAGAAGGGCATGGGCATGCGCAGGATCTTGGCGCTGTTGAACAGGCGGTCGGTGTGTTCCTGCAGGCGGAAGATGGCCGTGCCGTTCACCGTGTTGTACGCGCGCACGCCTTCGAAGGCGCCGCAGCCGTAGTGCAGCGTGTGGCTCAGCACGTGGATCTTGGCGTCGCGCCATTCGACCAGCTCGCCGTCCATCCAGATCTTGCCGTCACGGTCGGCCATCGAAGGTGCTACCGGGCTCATGAGAGTGTCCTTGTGTGGAATCGCGTCAAACCGCGCATTTTACGGCGCGGCCGCCGACCCCTCGCCCGACTCGGCCGTTGGCCGGACCAGCTCCCACTTGACCAGCTTGCCGTCGCGGAACTCGCAGGTGACGTGCGACGCGCTGTTGTCGGTCCAGCGGAACACCTCGGGCTGCTCGCCCTTGACGCCCGTGTCTTCGCCGATGGACCGGGTCATGGCGACCACATGCAGCAGGTTCACGCCCGCCCGCAGCTTGGCGTTGAGCATGACGGCGCTGTCGCAGTAGCCCACGGGGTTGGACGAGGCGCGCTGCAGCACCTTCATCAGCCGGGTGAAGTGCAGCAGCATCCACATGACGATGCCGGTCACGGCGAACGCCACGCCTTGCCAGCCATAGGCCCGGTAGCCGACGACCACCACCACGACGCCCGGGATGGGCAGCAGGATCTTCTGGAAATTCATGGGAAGGGATTGTCCACGCCCCGGCCGTCATTCCCGGATGAGGGAGCGCATCTTGCGCCGCAGTTCGCGGTCGCGCCGGCGCTCGTCCTCCCAGTCGGCGTGGATCGCGCGGGTGACCGACACCGCCATCAGCACCACGACGCCCGCGAACGGCAGCGCGAACAGGATGGTGGCGGTCTGCACCGCCGGATCCCGCCGGCCAGCATCAGGCTGGTGGCGATGGCGGCCACCAGCACGCCCCAGACCAGCTTGACCCGCGCCGAAGGATCCGGCGTTCCGCCGGTGCTCATCATGCCCAGCACCAGCGTCGCCGAGTCGCCGGAGGTGACGAAGAACACCAGCACCACGACGGTCGCCACGACGGACATCACGCCGCCGAAGGGCAGCGCATCGAACATCCTGAAGATGGTCGTGGAGACATCCGCCTCCACGGCTTCCGTCAGCGCGGCGGCATCGAAGATCTCGAGGTGCAGCGCGGTGCCGCCGAACACGGAGAACCATGCGAAGCCCACCAGCGTCGGCGCCAGCACGGTGCCCAGCAGGAACGCGCGGATCGTCCGGCCGCGCGACACGCGCGCGATGAACAGGCACACGAACGGCGACCACGAGATCCACCATGCCCAGTAGAAGATCGTCCAGTCGCCCACCCGGGAGTTGTCGCGGAACGGCGTCATGCGCAGGCTCATGCGCACGAGCTCGCTGAGGTACGCGCCGAGCGTGGTGGTGAAGGTGTCGAACACCGCGATGGTCGGGCCGAGCAGCAGGACCGCCAGCGCCAGCAGGCCGGCCAGCACCAGGTTGAAGGTCGACAGCCACTTGACGCCGCGCTCGACGCCGCTGAGCGCCGAACCGATGAAGAGCACGGTCGTCACGGCGATGATCGCCACCTGCGACCACGGGCCGATCGGCACGCCGAACACGGCGTTCAGGCCGCTGTTGATCTGGCTCGCGCCCATGCCCAGCGAGGCGGCCACGCCGAACGCGGTGGCGACCACCGCCAGCACGTTGAACAGCGGCGAGGCGCGCTGCACGATGCGCCACGGCAGGGCCTCCGTGGCGGTGCTGACCAGCGCGCTGCCGCCGCGGCGGAACTGGAAGAAGGCCATGGCCAGCCGACGATGCCGTAGATCGCCCACGGGTGCAGGCCCCAGTGGAAGAACGCGTGGCGCATGGCCGCGTTGGCGGCCTCGGGCGTGCCCGCCACGATGCCCGGCGGCGGCGTGACGTAGTGCGAGAGGGGCTCGGCCACGCCCCAGAACACCAGCCCGATGCCCATGCCCGCGGCGAACAGCATCGAGAACCGTGCGCCGATGGAGAACTGCGGCTCCTCGTCCTAGTCGCCCAGCTTGAGGTCGCCGTAGCGGCTGAACGCGAGCACGACCGCCAGCAGCACCAGCCCCAGCACGATCCACAGGTACAGCCAGCCGAAGTTGCGCGTGATCGCGGCCAGCGCGCAGTCGGAACTGGCGCCCAGCGAGGCCGGCGCCAGCAGCCCCCACAGCACGATCACCGCGATGAGGCCCGTGGAGAGGAATAGCTGCATGGGGTGCTCCTTGCAGCCAGTATGCCGACGCAGCCCGGCTTCAGGTGAGTCCGCGCACCACTTCCAGCGCTTCCTCGATCCGCTCCACCGGATGGATCGTGAGGCCTTCGAACTCGCGCGCGCCGCGGGCGCCCGCCTTCGGGGCGTTGGCCTTGGGCACGATCGCCACGGAGAAGCCGAGCTTGGCGGCTTCGCGCAGCCGCTCCCCGCCGCGCGGCGCCGGCCGCACCTCGCCGGCCGGGCCCACTTCGCCGAAAGCGAGGAAGCCCTTGGGCAGCGGCTTGCCGCGCAGCGACGAGGTGATCGCCAGCATCACCGCGAGGTCGGCCGCCGGCTCGCTGATGCGCACGCCGCCGACCGCGTTGACGAACACGTCCTGGTCCATGCACGCCACGCCGGCGTGGCGGTGCAGCACGGCCAGCAGCATGGCGAGGCGGTCGCGGTCGAGGCCGACCGACAACCGCCGCGGACTGGGCCCGCCGCTGTCGACCAGCGCCTGGATCTCGACCAGCAACGGCCGCGTGCCTTCCAGCGTGACCAGCACGCAGCTGCCGGGCACCGGCTCGCTGTGCTGCGACAGGAAGATCGCGCTCGGATTGGCCACGCCCTTCAGGCCCTTTTCCGTCATCGCGAACACGCCGATCTCGTTGACGGCGCCGAAGCGGTTCTTGATCGCGCGCACCAGCCGGAAGCTGGAGTGCGTGTCGCCCTCGAAGTACAGCACCGTGTCGACCATGTGCTCCAGCACGCGCGGGCCGGCCAGCGCGCCCTCCTTGGTGACGTGGCCGACCAGCACGATGGTCGTGCCGCCGGACTTGGCGGCACGCGTCAGGTGCGCGGCGCATTCGCGCACCTGCGCCACCGAGCCCGGCGCGGACGTGAGCTGGTCGGAGTACACCGTCTGGATCGAGTCGATCACGGCGACCGCCGGCTGCTGCGTGGCGATCGTGCCGAGGATCTTCTCGAGCCCGATCTCGGCCAGCACCTTCACCTGCGAACGGTCGAGGCCGAGCCGGCGCGAACGCAGCGCCACCTGCGCGCCGCTCTCTTCGCCCGCGACGTACAACGTGGGCACGCCGGTGCGCTGCAGGCCGTCGAGCGCCTGCAGCAGCAGCGTCGACTTGCCGATGCCGGGGTCGCCGCCGATGAGGATGACGCCGCCTTCGACGATGCCGCCGCCGAGCACGCGGTCGAGCTCGTCGATGCCGGTCGGCGTGCGCGGCACCTCGGCCGCTTCGATGTCGGACAGCACGGCGACCTCGGAGCCCGGCGCGAGCGAGGCGAACCGGTTGCGGGCGGCGCCCGGCTGCTCGGCCACGCCTTCGACCAGGCTGTTCCAGCGCCGCAGTGCGGGCACTTGCCCTGCCACTTGGGCGTGGTTCCGCCGCATTCGCTGCAGCTGTAGGTGGTCTTGTCCTTGGCCATGTGCGCGAGTGTAGGTGGGGTGATCCCGCATTGCCCGGGACCGGCCTTTCATTTAACATGTTAAATATCAACATGGCACCGACGACTTTCGTTCACCGCAACCTGCCGCGGCTGCTGCTGCAGGCCCGCGAATCCGTCATGGCGCACACGCGTCCGAGCCTGCGCGAGCACGGCCTGTCGGACCAGCAGTGGCGCGTCCTGCGGGTGCTGGGCTGGGCGAACACGGCACGGTCGAGACCGGCCGCGTAGCGCGCGAGGCCTACATCCTCGGCCCGAGCCTCACCGGCGTGCTGGCGCGCATGGAGCGCGACGGCCTGGTGCGCCGCCAGCGCGACGCGAACGACCAGCGCCGCACGACCGTGGAGGCCACGCCCAAGGGCCGCCGGCTGGTGGAGCGCCTGTCGGACACCATCGAGACGCATTACCAGTGGCTGGAAGAGTCGCTGGGCAAGCAGAAACTGGCGCAGCTCTATGAGCTGCTGGACCAACTGATCGCACTGGAGCAGCCATGACCACGCTGGCACGGGGCACCGTCTACGGAACGCTGATGAACTTTCGCGGCGAGCTGGAGGCACTGGGCCCGAAGATGAACGAAGCCCCGTACAAGGCCCCGCCGAACGCGCCGGTGCTGTACGTGAAACCCGCCAACACCGGAGCGAGAACGGCGCCGTGATCCGCGTGCCGGCCGGCGCCGAAGTGGAGGTCGGCGCCACCGTCGCGATGGTGATGAAGTCGGCCACCGAAGTCGCCGGCTTCGTGCTGATGAACGACCTCTCGCTGCCGCAGGAGAGTTTCTACCGCCCGCCGGTCAAGCTCAACTGCCTGGACGGCTTCCTCGGCATCGGCGACCGCATCCGCGCGCGCAACGAGGCCGGCGACCCGGCGGTGTTCAAGCTCGAAGTCCGCATCAACGGCGAACTGAAGCAGACCGTGCGCTTCTCGCAGCTGGTGCGTTCGGCCGACAAGCTGCTGGCCGACGTCAGCGCCTTCATGACGCTCGGCGCCGGCGACATGCTCATGCTGGGCTGCGACACCGGCCGTCCGCGCGCGAAAGCGGGCGACCGCATCGACATCGGCATGCCCGCGCTGGGCACGCTCACCAACACCACGGCAGCGGAGGCCGCATGAAGCGCGCACGCGTGATGATGGACGGACTGGTGCACGGCGCCACCGAGCGCGACGGCCAGCTGCTGCTGGACGACGGCCGGCTGGTCACCGAGCACGCGGTGCAATGGCTGCCGCCGGTGGCGGCGGTGGAACGCCCGCGCACGATCCTGGCGCTGGGCCTGAACTACGCCGACCACGCCAAGGAACTCGCGTTCAAGACGCCGCCCACCGAGCCGCTGGTGTTCCTCAAGGGCGAACGCGCGCTGAACGGCCACCGGCAGTTCACCCGCCGCCCGGCCGACGTGCAGTTCATGCACTACGAGTGCGAGCTGGCGGTGGTGGTCGGCAAGACCGCGAAGAAGGTGAAGCGCGACGACGCCTACGACTTCATCGCCGGCTACACCGTGGCCAACGACTACGCGATCCGCGACTACCTCGAGAACTGGTACCGCCCCAACCTGCGCGTGAAGAACCGCGACGGCGCGACGCCGCTCGGCCCCCGGCTGGTGGACAAGGCCGAAGTGCCAGACCCGATGGCGCTGGCGCTGCGCACCACCGTCAACGGGCAGGTCACGCAATCGGGCAACACGAAGGACATGATCTTCGACGTGCCCTTCCTCATCGAATACTTCTCCAGCTTCATGACGCTCTCCCCCGGCGACCTGATCCTGACCGGCACGCCGGACGGGGTCGTGGACTGCAAGGTGGGCGACGTCGTCGTGACGGAGATCGAGGGCATCGGCGCCCTCGTCAACACCATCGCAGCATGAACAAGATCGACCACCTGATCGCCGGCAAGACCGTTGCCGGCAGCGACTACTTCACCACCGTCAACCCCGCCACGCAGGAAGTGCTGGCCGAGGTCGCGTCGGGCGGCGAAGCCGAAGTGAACGCCGCCGTCGCGGCGGCCAAGGAGGCGTTCCCGAAGTGGGCCGCGCTGCCGACCACCGAGCGCGCGAAGCTGGTGCGCAAGCTCGGCGACCTGATCGCCGCGCACGTGCCGGAGATCGCGCAGACCGAGACCAACGACACCGGCCAGTCATCGCGCAGACCGGCAAGCAGCTGGTGCCGCGCGCCGCCGACAACTTCTACTACTTCGCCGAGATGTGCGTGCGCGTCGACGGCCACACGTACCCGACGCCGACGCACCTGAACTACACGCTGTTCCACCCGGTCGGCGTCTGCGCGCTGATCTCGCCGTGGAACGTGCCGTTCATGACGTCGACCTGAAGGTCGCGCCTTGCCTGGCTTTCGGCAACACCGCGGTGCTGAAAATGAGCGAGCTGTCGCCGCTGACCGCCGCGCGCCTCGGCGAACTGGCGCTGGAAGCCGGCATCCCGGCCGGCGTGCTGAACATCGTGCACGGCTACGGCAAGGAAGCCGGCGAGCCGCTGGTGCGCCACCCCGACGTGCGCGCGATCTCGTTCACCGGGTCGACGGCCACCGGCAACCGCATCGTCAAGGAAGCGGGCCTGAAGAAGTTCAGCATGGAGCTGGGCGGCAAGTCGCCGTTCGTGGTGTTCGACGACGCCGACTTCGAGCGCGCGCTCGACGCCGCGGTGTTCATGATCTTCTCCAACAACGGCGAGCGCTGCACCGCCGGCAGCCGCATCCTGGTGCAGAAGTCGATCTACGCGAAGTTCGTCGAGCGCTTCGCCGCCCGCGCGAAGAAGATCACCGTCGGCGACCCGCTCGACGAGAAGACCATCGTCGGCCCGATGATCTCGCAGGCGCACCGGCCAAGGTGCGCAGCTACATCGAGCTGGGGCCGAAGGAAGGCGCCACGCTGCTGTGCGGCGGCTCGGCCGCGCCGGCGCTGCCGGACCGCGTGAAGAAGGGCAACTACGTCCTGCCGACCGTGTTCGCCGACGTCGACAACCGCATGAAGATCGCGCAGGACGAGATCTTCGGGCCGGTCGCTTGCCTGATCCCGTTCGAGGACGAGGCCGACGCGATCCGCATCGCCAACGACATCGCCTACGGGCTTTCCAGCTACGTCTGGACCGAGAACGTCGGCCGCGCCCACCGCGTCGCTGCGGCGATCGAAGCCGGCATGTGCTTCGTCAACAGCCAGAACGTGCGCGACCTGCGCCAGCCGTTCGGCGGCACCAAGGCTTCAGGCACCGGCCGCGAAGGCGGCACCGGAGCTACGAAGTCTTCCTCGAGCCGAAGAACATCGCGCTGTCGCTCGGCTCGCACCACATTCCGCATTGGGGCGTCTGATGAACGCGCAGCATCCCTCCCCGGGCCGTCGCAGCGTGCTGGCGGCATTGGCCGCCCTGCCCTTGGCAAGCCGCGCGCAGGCCGCCCGGCCCACGAAGCCGGTGCGCATCGTCGTGCCGTTCACGCCCGGCGGCACGACCGACTTCGTCACGCGCCTGGTTGGCATCGAACTCGCGAAAGCCTTCGGTCAGCCGGTGGTGGTCGAGAACAAGCCGGGAGCCGGCACGGTGATCGGCGTCGACGCCGTCGCCAAGTCGCCGGCCGACGGCTACACCCCGGTGACGGTGGCGAACAGCTTCACGGTCAACCAGACGCTGGTGAAGAAGCTGCCCTACGACTCCGTGCGCGACCTGCGGCCGGTGGCGCTGATGGGCCTGTCGGAACACGTGCTGTGCACGCATCCCGCCAGTGGCCTGACCAAGGTTGCCGACATCGCGGCGGCGGGCAAGGCGAAGCCGGGCAGCCTGAGCTACGCGTCTTTCGGCCGGGCACGTCCGCGCACCGGCCGGGGAGATGCTCAAGGCCCAGCTCGGTGTCGACATCGTGCACGTGCCGTACAAGGGCCGGCGCCGGCGCTGGCCGACCTGCTGGGCGGCCAAGTCACGCTGATGTTCGGCAACTGGCCCGAGTTCCGCAGCCACGTGCAGTCGGGCAAGCTGGTGGCGCTGGGCATGGCGACGGCGCAGCGTTCCGTCTACGCGCCGCAGATCCCCACGCTGACCGAACAGGGCGTGCCTGTCACGTCCAACTCCCGAACGGCCTGCTGGCGCCCGCCGGCACGCCCGACGCCGTGGTGCAGCGGATCAACGCCGAAGTCACGCGCGCGATGAGCGCGCCGGCCGTGGTGGAAGCCTTCCAGAAAGGCGGCATCGCGCCGCAACCGGGCACCCCGGCGCAGTTCGCCGAGTTCATCCGCACGGAGATCGCGCGCTACGCCGACGTGATCCGCCGCGCCAACATCACGGCCGAAAGCTAGGAGCAGCCATGGGAACCCTCGCGCTCGCCGCCAAGATCACGCATGTGCCTTCGATGTACCTGTCGGAGCTCCCGGGCCCCAACTTCGGCTGCCGCGACGCCGCCATCAACGGCCACAAGGAAATCGACCGCCGCTGCCGCGCGCTGGGCGTCGACACCATCGTGGTGTTCGACGTGCACTGGCAGGTGAACAGCGAGTACCACATCAACTGCGGACCGCGTTTCACCGGCAACTACACCAGCAACGAGCTGCCGCACTTCATCAAGAACATGCCCTACGACTACCCGGGCAACCCGGCGCTGGGGCACCTGATCGCGGACGCCGCCAACGAGATGGGCGTCAAGAGCCGCGCGCATTCGGACACGACGCTGGAACTGGGCTACGGCACGCTGGTCCCGATGCGCTACATGAACGCCGACCAGCACTACAAGGTGATCAGCGTGAGCGGCTGGTGCGACTGGCACGACCTGCACGAGTCGGCGAAGTTCGGCCCGGCCGTGCGGCGCGCGATCGAGGAGAAGTACGACGGCACGGTGGCGGTGTTCGCCAGCGGCTCGCTGTCCCACCACTTCGCCGACAACGGCCGCGCGCCAGAATTCATGCACAAGGTCTACGACCCGTTCCCGGAGCAGATCGACCACCGCGTCGTCGAGCTCTGGCAGCAGGGCGACTGGAAAACCTTCACCGGCATGCTGCCGATGTACGCCGACAAGTGCTGGGGCGAAGGCGACATGCACGACACCGCCATGCTGCTGGGCATGCTGGGCTGGGACCGCTACGAAGCGCCGGTGGAGATCGTCACGCCCTACTTCGGCAGCTCGGGCACCGGCCAGATCAACGCCATCTTTCCCGTGACGCCGCTGCCGGCGGCCTGACCATGCCGCACCTCGTCATCCTCTACACGCCCAACATCGACGCCAGGACCGACGTCGGCGCGTTGTGCCGCTCGCTGGCCGACACCATGCTGGAAGTCCGCGACGAAGCGGGCGCGCAGGTGTTCCCCACCGGCGGCACGCGCGTGCTGGCTTACCCGGCGGCCCACTACGCCGTGGCCGACGGCAAAGGTGACTACGGCTTCATGTACCTGAACGTGCGCATGGCGGCCGGCCGCAGCGACGCGGTGAAGAAGTCGGCGGGCGACCGCCTGCTGGAGGTGGTCAAGCAGCACTTCGCGCCGATCTTCGCGCAGGAGAAGATCGGCATCACGCTGCAGATCGACGAGAGTCCCGGCCAAGTCTACGACGGCAAGCATTCGATGCTGCACCCGCTGTTCAACAAGTGACCACCTTCGCAGCCGCCCTCTTCGTGGGGTGTGCAGCTTTGCTGCGCACCTTGCGGCCTGCCTCGTGCGCAAGCCTGCGGCTTGCACACCCTACAAGGAACTATGCCGATGTTGAATGAGAGCCAGATCCGGAACTCGCCGCCGAACTCCACCGCAGCGAGCAGTCGCGCGTGCAGGTCGAGCACTTCTCCGTGCGCTTCCCGGCGATGACGGTGGCCGACGGCTATGCCGTCTCGCGCGCCTGGGTCGCCATGAAGATTGCCGAAGGCCGCAAGGTGCGCGGCCACAAGATCGGCCTGACCTCGCGCGCGATGCAGGTCTCCAGCCAGATCGACGAGCCGGACTACGGCACGCTGCTCGACGACATGTTCTTCGAGCCCGGCGACATCCCGACCGACCGCTTCATCGCGCCGCGGGTCGAAGTGGAACTGGCGTTCGTGCTCAAGCACAAGCTCGAGGGCGACCAGGTCGAGGTCGAGGACGTGCTGGCCGCGACCGAGTACGTCACGCCCGCCATCGAGATCATCGACGCGCGCATCGAGCAGTTCGATCGCCACACCAAGGCCATGCGGCGCGTGCAGGACACCATCAGCGACAACGCCGCCAACGCTGGCATCATCCTGGGGCGGGCGCAAGGTGCACCCGCGCGAAGTCGACCTGCCGTGGTGCGGGGCGATCCTGCGGCAGAACGGCGTGGTCGAGGAAACCGGCCGGCCGCGGGCGTGCAGGGACACCCCGCCGTGGGCGTGGCCTGGCTCGCGCGCAAGCTCGCGCCCCGGGGCGAGAGCCTGCAGGCCGGCGAGGTGGTGCTCGCGGGTTCGTTCACCCGCCCGGTGGCGGCGAAGCGCGGCGACGTGTTCGATGCCGACTACGGGCCGCTCGGCCGCTTCGAATTCAAGTTCAGCTAGGAGACAGCATGCAGACGCCCGTCAATCCCTTCAAGCAGGCCCCGGCCGAGAAGCGCGCCCAGATCGGCCTGTGGTGCGGCCCGGCCGACCACTACACCACGGAGATCTGTGCCGGCGCCGGTTTCGACTGGCTGCTGCTGGACGGCGAGCACGCACCGAACGACCTGCGCACGATGCTGCAGCAGGCACAGGTGGTGGCCGGCTACCCGGGCACGCATGCGATCGGCCGCGTGCCGATGGGCCACGGCCACGTCGGCCGTGCGCTGATCAAGCAATACCTCGACATCGGCCTGCAGACGCTGCTGGTGCCGATGGTGGACACGGCGGAACAGGCACGGGAACTGGTGCGCTCTATGCGCTACCCGCCCGACGGCGTGCGCGGCATGGGCGGCGCCCGCGGTTCGCGCTGGGGGCGCTACCCCAACTACGCCAAGGAAGCCAACGCGCAGGTCTGCCTGCTGGTGCAGGCCGAGACGCGTGAAGCCATCGCCAACCTCGACGCGATCCTCGCCGTCGAAGGCGTCGACGGCGTGTTCATCGGCCCGGCCGACCTCTCGGCCACGCATGGCTACGTCGGCAACCCGACCCATCCCGAGATGCAGAAGCTGATCGACGACAGCATCGTGCGCATCGTCAAGGCCGGCAAGGCCGCGGGCATCCTGACCACCGACGACGACCTCGCGCGCCGTTACCTCGCGCTCGGCGCCACCTTCGTGGCCGTCGGGCTGGACAACAACCTGCTGGCCCGCCACACCGCGGCCCCGGCCGCGCGCTTCAAGACCGACGTCCGGTGGCGCCCGCCGGCAAGACCTACTGAGACCGATGACCGACACCCCGAAGCGGAAGTTCCGCTCCGCCACCATCTACGAAGGGCTGGTGCGCGCCACCACCCGCAGCTTCCTCGGCGGCCTCGGCCAGGACGACGACGAGATCGCGCGCCCGCACATCGGCGTGTTCCACACCGGCGGCGAGATGAGCCCGTGCAACATGAACCTGCGCGACCAGGCGCAGCACGCCAAGACCGGCATCTACGCCGCCGGCGGCATGCCGCACGAATGCCCGGTGGTCTCCGTCTCCGACGGCCTCACCATGGCGCATTCGGGCATGCGGTTCTCGCTGATCTCGCGCGAACTGATCGCCGACAGCGTCGAAGCGTCGACGCGCGGCCACCAGTGGGACGGCATCTTCGCCATCGGCGCCTGCGACAAGAACCTGCCGGGCCTGATGATGGGCATCGTGCGCTGCAACGTGCCCGGTGTCTTCGTGCACGGCGGCGCCGCGATCCCGGGCCAGATCGAAGGCCGCGACATCAACGTCGTCAACACCTACGAGACCATCGGCAAGGTGCTCGCCGGCGCCGCGACCGAACAGGACCTCGACGCCGTCACGCATGCCTGCCTGCCGACCGCGGGCGCCTGCGCCGGCCAGTTCACCGCCAACACGATGGGCATGGTCTCGGAAGCGCTCGGCCTGGCACCGATCGGCTCGTCGATGGTGCCGGCCGTGTTCAGCGAGCGCGCGCCGCTGATGCGCCGCGCCGCCAAGCAACTGATGGCCGCCGTGATGGGCGACGCCCCGCTGCCGCGCGACATCGTCACGCGCAAGGCGCTGGAGAACGCCTGCGCCGTCGTCTCGGCCACCGGCGGCTCGACCAACGCGGCGCTGCATCTGCCCGCCATCGCGCACGAAGCGGGGATCCAATTCCATCTGGACGACGTCGCCGAAATCTTCGCCCGCACGCCCCTGATCGGCAACCTGAGCCCGGGCGGCCAGTACCGGCGCGCGATGTGTACTACGCCGGCGGCGCGCAAGTCATCATGCAGGAACTGCTGCGCAAGGGCTTCCTGCACGGCAACACCCTCACCTACACCGGCCGCACGCTGGCGCAGGAACTGGAAGGCGCCAACGCACCCGACGGCAAGGTGATCCGCAGCGTCGAGGAAGCGATCTCGCGCGACGGCGGCCCGGCGGTTCTGAAGGGCAACCTGTGCCCCGACGGCGCGCTGCTGAAGGTGGCCGGCCTGCAGGCGCTGGTGCACAGCGGCCCGGCGCGCGTGTTCGAGTCGGAAGAAGAAGCGCAGGTCGCCGTGCAGAACCGTGGCTACGAGCCCGGCGACGTGATCGTGATCCGCAACGAGGGCCCGAAGGGCAGCCCCGGCATGCGCGAGATGCTCGGCATCACCGCCCTGCTGTACGGGCAGGGCATGGGCGACAAGGTGGCCCTGCTCACCGACGGCCGCTTCTCCGGCGCCACCCGCGGCCTGTGCATCGGCTACGCCGGGCCAGAAGCGGCGGCCGGCGGGCCGATCGCCGCTTTACGCAACGGCGACCGGATCCACATCGACGCGCGACCGGGCGCCCGCAGCATTTCGGTGGAGCTGACGGCCGAAGAGATCGCCGCCCGGATGGCGCAACAATCGCCCCGCACGCCGCCCAAGGGCGGTTTGCTGGAAAAATACGCCGCCACCGTGCGGCCGAGCCACCGTGGGCGCCGTCACCCATTCGGGCGGCGTCGTGTGGCTGCGCGACGAGACCTGATTTTTCGCAGAACCAACTTCAACGGAGACCGAAACCATGACCATCACCCGCCGCTCCCTGCTGCAATCCACCGGCGCTTCGGCGCTGCTCGCCAGCATCGGCCAGTCGGCCTTCGCGCAGGCGCAGATCGACACCGCCAAGATCATCACGGGCTTCGCCGCCGGCGGCGGCACGTCCGACACCATCTGCCGCCGCGTCGCGCAGAAGCTGCAGGGCGACTACGCCAAGGCGGCGGTGGTCGAGAACAAGACCGGCGCCGGCGGCCAGATCGCCGTGCAGACCGTCAAGTCCGCCGCGCCCGATGGTTCCACCATCCTGCAGACGCCGACCTCGATCCTCACGATCTACCCGCACATCTACAAGAAGCTGCCGTACGACCCGGCGACCGACCTGACCCCGGTCACCCTCGGCTGCGTGTTCGACTTCGGCTTCGCCGTCGGCCCGGCCGTGCCCGCCAGCGTGAAGACGGTGCCAGAGTTCCCCGGCCCGGGTGAAGAGCAACCCCGCCGGCGGCAACTTCGGTTCGCCGGCCGCCGGTTCCACGCCGCACTTCCCGGGCGCGCTGGTCGGCAAGAGCGGCGGCGTCGAGCTGAAGCACGCGGCCTACCGCGGCACGCAGCCGGCCATGCTCGACCTGCTGGGCGGCAACATCTCCGCCGTGTCGGGCCCCATCGGCGACATCACGCAGCACCCGGCCAGCGGCAAGGTCCGCATCCTCGCGACCTCGGGCACCAAGCGCAACCGCTTCGCGCCCGACGTGCCGACCTTCGCCGAGCAGGGCATGAAGGACCCGGCGCACAGCGAGTGGTTCGCCTTCTTCCTGCCGGCCGGCGCCAGCGCCGCCACGGTCAACCGCCTGAACGCCGCGATGAAGAACGCGCTGGCGCAGAAGGACGTGATCGAGGGCCTGAACGGCTTCGGCCTGGAAGCGATGTCGTCGACGCCGGCCGAACTGACCGAGCTGATCAAGCGCGACACGGCCAAGTGGGCGCCGATCGTGAAGCAGGTCGGCTTCTCGGCCGACTGAATACCGGAGCGGGAGCGGGAACGGAAACCGAACGCAGAGGGCGCAAAGGGGTCGCAGAAGTCGCAGAAGAAAACCAATGAAGTTTTCTTGCTTCTTTTCTGCGGTTTCTGCGCATCCTCTGCGCCCTCTGCGTTCCGGATGTCCGCTTTCAGGATTCCGCCCCCTCACGCAAGGAGCACCCATGAACGCCGTCCTCAAACCCCAGATGCATCCCGACGAGTGGAAGGCGCGCGTCGAACTCGCCGCCGCCTACCGCATCTTCGACATGCTCGGCTGGGCCGAGATGATCTACAACCACATCACGGTGCGGCTGCCCGACAGCGTGACCGGTGGGGCCAAGCAGTTCCTGATCAACCCGTTCGGGCTGCACTACTCCGAGGTGACGGCGAGCAACCTGCTCAAGATCGACATCGAAGGCAACAAGCTCGACGCTGGCAACCCGTGGCCGGTCAACCCGGCCGGCTTCACCATCCATGCCGCCATCCACGACAACGTGGAAGGCGCGCATTGCGTGATGCACACCCACACCACCAGCGGCCTCGCGGTGGCCTGCACCGAGGGCGGCCTGGCGCAGAACAACTTCTATTCGGCGCAGCTGCACGACCTCGTGGCGTACCACGACTTCGAAGGCATCACCATCCATGCCGACGAAGCGCCGCGCCTGCTGGCCAGCATGGGCAAGCGCCCGCTGATGATCCTGCGCAACCACGGGCTGCTGGCCGCCGGGCACACGCTGCCGCTGGCCTTCGTCAACCTGTGGACGCTGCAGCGCGCCTGCGACATCCGTGTGGCGCAGGCCGCGCTCGGCCGCGCGATTCCCATCCCAACGCCGGTTGCCATCAAGACCACGGCCGACGCGCTCCAGTTCGACCAGCGCTTCGGCGCCGGGCAGGACGTGTTCGACGCAATGACGCGGCTGATGGAACAGCGCTGCGGCCCAGGCTACAAGACGTGAAGGCCTGCATCTACGGCGCCGGTGCCATCGGCGGCTGGATCGGCGTGCGGCTGGCGCAGGCCGGCTGCGACGTGAGCGTCGTGGCCCGCGGCGCGACGCTGCAGGCGCTGCAGCAGCACGGGCTGCGCATGGCGGTCGGCGGCGAAACGCTCGCGGTCCCGGTGCGCGCCAGCGCGTCGCCGGCCGATCTCGGCGTGCAGGACCTGGTCGTGATCGCCGTCAAGGCGCCAGCGATGGCCGACGTCGCCCGCGCGATCCGCCCGTTGATCGGTCCCGACACGCTGGTGCTCACCGCCATGAATGGCGTGCCGTGGTGGTTCTTCGAAGGCTTCGGCGGCGCGCTGCAGGGCACGCGGCTGCAGGCGGTGGACCCCGACGGCGCGATCGCCGAAGCGATCCCGGCACGGCACATCATCGGCTGCGTGGTGCACGCAAGCTGCTCGCTGCGCGAGCCCGGCTTCGTGCAGCACCACTTCGGCAACAAGCTGATCGTCGGCGAGCCTTCTGGCGAGAAGACGCAGCGCGTGCAGGCGCTGGTGGCGCTGCTGGCAAAGGCGGGCCACGAAGTCGTGCTGTCCGAGCAGATCCAGAAGGACGCCCGGTACAAGCTGTGGGGCAACATGACGGTCAACCCGGTCAGCGCCTTCACCGGCGCCACCACCGACCGCATCCTCGACGACGAGCTGGTGCGCGACTTCATCTCGCGCGTGATGCTCGAGGCGCGCGAGATCGGCGGCCGCATCGGCATCCCGATCGAGCAGCTGCCGGAAGACCGCCACCAGGTCACGCGCAAGCTCGGCGCCTTCAAGACGTCGATGCTGCAGGACGTCGAGGCCGGCAAGCCGGTGGAGATCGACGCGCTGGTCACGGTGGTCCGGGAGCTCGGCACGCTGACCGGCGTGGCCACGCCGTTCACCGATGCCCTGCTGGGCCTGAGCCGCCTGCACGCGCGCGTGCGCGGGCTGTACTGAGCGCATGGCCGCCGCCCGGGCCCTCACGTGGGCGGCGTTCGCCACGCTGCTGCTGATCGCCTTGATGATGGGCGCCAACCACGTGGCGGCGCGCCTGGCCTTCAACAACGGCGTCGACGTCGCCACGGCGGTGGTGTTCCGCAGCGTGATCACCGCCTCCGTGCTGGCCGTGCTGATCCCGTGCAGAAGGTGCGGCCGAGCTTCACGGCCCGCAACAAGCGCATGCTGCCCGCGATCGGGCTGCTGATCGGCGTGCAGAGCCTGTGCCTCTATTCGGCGGTGGCGCGGCTGCCGGTGGCGCTGGCGCTGCTCGCCTTCAACACCTATCCGATCTGGGCGGCGTTCTGGTCGGCGGTCGTCTACCGCAAGCCGCCCGAAAAGCCGCTGTTGCTGGCGATGCCGGTGATCCTGGTCGGCCTGGCGCTGGCCCTCGACGTGTTCGGCGCGGCGTCCGGGCTCGGCGCCTCGGGGCAGTGGGCGCGCATTGGCGCGGGCGTCGGCTTCGCGCTGGCGGCAGCCGGCACTTTCGCGCTGGCGATGGTGATGACGCAGCACGAAGCGGGCGACGTCGACGGCCGCGTGCGCAGCGCCACCACGATGGGCATCGCGGGCCTGGTGGCCTTGACGATGATCGGCGTGCAAGGCGGGTTCCACCTGCCCACCGCGCCCATGGGATGGGTCGGGCTGGGCGCCCTGACCTTCCTCTACGGCACGGCCTTCAGCATCATGTTCACCGTGCTGCCGCGGCTGGGCGTTGTCGGCAACTCGGCCATCATGAACGTCGAGCCGGTGTTCGCGCTGGTGCTGGCCTGGCTGGTGCTGGGCCAGTCGATCGCCGCGATCCGGTGGCGGGCGCGCTGCTGGTGGTGGGGGCGGTGGTGGCGCTGGGCTTGCGCAAGCGGTGAAGGTGCGCAGCAAGCTGCGCACCATGCAGCCTCAATCCCCGACCACGACCGGCACCCGCGGCGCCAGCGCGCACATCAGCTCGTAGCTGAGCGTCCCGGCGCTGCGTGCCACTTCGTCGATCGGCAGCACCGCGCCATTCGACGCGCGGCCCCACATCGTCACCTCGGTCCCGAAGCCGGCATCCGGCACCGGCGTCAGGTCGACCGCGATCATGTCCATGCTGACCCGCCCGATGAGCCGCGTGCGCACGCCGTCCACCAGCACGGGCGTGCCGGTGGTGCAGTGGCGCGGGTAGCCGTCGGCATAGCCGCAGGCGACGACGCCGATGCGGATCGGCCCTTCGGCCGTGAAGCTGGAGCCGTAGCCCACCGTGTCGCCGGCCTGCAGTTGCTGCACGGCGAGGATCCGGGTGGACAGCGTCATCGTCGGCTGCAGGTCCCAATGCAAGATGTCGTGCTCGGGAAAGTCCGGGGCGCTGCCGTAGACGGCGATGCCGGGCCGCACCCAATCGGCGCGCACGCGCGGGTCGCTCGCGTGGCGCAGGGTGGCGGCGCTGTTGCTCAGCGAACGCTCGCCCGGCAGGTCGCGGGTGGCTTCCTCGAAGGCGCGCACTGGTGGGCGATGCCGCGGTCGGCGTCGGCGTCGCTGAAGTGCGTCATCAGCGAGATCTCCTCGACCTGCGGCAGCGCCGACAGCCGCGACCACGCCGACCGCAGCCGCTGCGGCGCGAAGCCCAGCCGGTTCATCCCCGAATTCATCTTGAGGAAGACGCGGTGCGGCACCTGCGTCTTGTGCGCCGCCAGCATGTCGATCTGCTCGTCGCAATGCACGGCGTGCCAGAGGCCCAGCCGCGAGCAGAGCTCCGTCACGCGGCTCGAACGCGCCTTCCAGCAGCAGGATGGGACCGCGCCAGCCGAGGGCGCGGACGCGCTCGGCCTCCAGCAGGTCGAGCAGCGCGAAACCGTCGGCGCCGCGCAGCGCGTCGAACACCCGCTCGATGCCGTGGCCATAGGCGTTGGCCTTGACGACGGCCCAGATCCGGGCGTCGGGCACCGCCGCGCGCATGCGTCCCGGTTGTGGCGCAGGGCTTCGGCGTGGATGGTGGCCAGGATGGGACGGGGCATGGCGGCTGATTTTGTCATTACCCCGCGTGCTATAACCCCGTGTCGTTTGGAGACAGCAGAAATTTGACAGGCCTCAAGCCTCCTGATCCCGCCCCCAAAAGAACCGGATGAAGCGCGGTTTCTACACCATCATGGCGGCGCAGTTCTTCTCGTCGCTCGCCGACAACGCGCTGTTCATTGCCGCCGTCGAATTGCTCAAGTCGGACAAGGCGCCGACCGGCAGGCCGCCGCACTGGTGCCGATGTTCGCGCTGTTCTACGTGGTGCTGGCCCCTTTCGTCGGCGCCTTCGCCGACGCCATGCCCAAGGGCAAGGTCATGTTCGTCAGCAACGCCATCAAGGTGGTGGGCTGCCCGGCCATGCTGTTCGGGCTGCATCCCCTGCTGGCCTACGCCATCGTCGGCCTCGGCGCCGCCGCCTACTCGCCCGCCAAGTACGGCATCCTGACCGAACTGCTGCCGGCCTCGCAGCTGGTCAAGGCCAACGGCTGGATCGAGGGGCTGACCATCGCCTCGATCATCATGGGCATCCTGCTGGGCGGCCAACTCGTCGGCGCCGCGGTGGCCAGCCGCATGCTGGCGCTCGACTTCCCGCTGATCAACACCGGCATCGACACGCCGCCGGAAGCCGCGATCTTCGTGCTGATCTTCCTGTACATGCTGGCTGCGTGGTTCAACACCCGCATCCCGCACACCGGCGTGGAGATGCGGCCGATCCCGAAGAATCCGCTCGAACTGGTGCCGGACTTCTGGACCTGCAACTCGCGCCTGTGGAGCGACAAGCTGGGCCAGATCTCGCTGGCCAGCACGACGCTGATCTGGGGCGTGACGGGCAACCTGCGCTACATCATGCTGGCCGGAGCGCGGCCGCGCTGGGCTACAGCACCACGCAGGCGTCGGCGCTGAGCGGGGTGGTGGCGCTGGGCACCGCCATCGGCGCGGTCGTCGCCTCGCTCTACATGAAGCTCGACCGCGCCACGTCGGTCATGCCGATGGGCATCATCGCCGGCCTGCTGATCATCATGATGATCTTCATCGACAACGTCTGGGTGGCGGTGCCGTTCCTGATCGTGATGGGCGCGCTGGTCGGCTTCCCGGTGGTGCCGATGAACGCGCTGCTGCAGCACCGCGGGCACAACCTGATGGGCGCCGGCCGCTCGATCGCCGTGCAGAACTTCAACGAACAGGCCTGCATCCCGGGCCCGGGGCCTTCTACAGCCTGTCGGCCGGCATGGGCATGTCGGCCTTCGGCGCGATCACGGCCTTCGGCCTGGTAGTGGCCGGCGTGATGTGGATCATCCAGCGCTGGCACGCCAGCAACTGCGTGAAGCACAAGGACGAAGTCGAGCACCTGCTGGCCATCGCCCGCCACGACAACATGCACTGATGGCGGCGCGGGTTCCCGCCGCGCCGGTGCTGGCGCTGGTCTTCAACGCGTTCGTCTGGGGCCTCTCGTGGTGGCCCTTCCGGGAACTGCAGGACCGCGGCGTCCACGCGCTCTGGTCCACCTGCCTGATCTACGTCGTCTCGCTCGCCTGCCTGCTGGCGCTGCGGCCCCGCGCCGGCGGCGGCTGGAAAGGGCAGCCGATGCTGTGGCTGCTCGCGCTGTCCGCCGGCATGACCAACGTGGGCTTCAACTGGGCCGTGACCATCGGCGACGTGGTGCGCGTGGTGCTGCTGTTCTACCTGATGCCCGCGTGGTCGGTGCTCGTCGCCTGGCTGCTGCTCGGCGAGAAGCCCACGCGGATGGCGATCGTGCGGCTGGTGCTCGCGCTTTCGGGCGTCGTGCTCGTGCTGTGGACGCCGGGCGCCGGCTGGCCGTGGCCGCGCACGCTGGCCGACGGGCTGGCGCTGGCCGGCGGCTTCAGCTTCGCCCTGACCAACGTGCTGCTGCTGCGGCTGAACCAGTGCCGGCCGAATCGCGCGTGCTCGCCATGTTCGGCGGCGGGGCTGTCCCGGCCGGCACGGTGGCGGCGCTCGGCGCGATGCAGGGCGCGGTGCCGGCGTTCCCGGCGCTCGGCCTGCCCGCCGCCGGGCTCGCCTTGCTGCTGTCGTTCAGCTTCCTGGCCGGCAATCTCGCGCTGCAATACGGCGCCGCGCGGCTGAAGGCGCACACCACGGCGCTGGTGATGCTCTCCGAGGTGGTGTTCGCCGCGCTGTCGTCGGTGGCGCTCGGCGCGTCGCAACTCACGGCCGGCGTACTGGCGGGCGGGGCGTTGATCCCGGCCGCCGCCGGGTGGTCGGCCCGCCTTCCTCCAGCCCGGCCGCGGGCGCACAATGAAGCCATGGCCACCCTCTACGACTTCGAAGCCCTTTCCATCAGCGGCGAGCCCGTGCGGCTGGACCAGTACCGCGGCAAGGTGCTGCTGATCGTCAACACCGCCAGCGCCTGCGGCTTCACGCCGCAGTTCGGCGGGCTGGAGCAGCTGCACCGCAGCTATGGCGACAAGGGCCTGGTGGTGCTCGGCTTCCCGTCCAACCAGTTCGGCAAGCAGGACCCGGGCAGCAACGAGGAGATCGGCGCCTTCTGCGAACGCAACTACGGCGTGTCGTTCCCGATGATGTCCAAGATCGACGTCAACGGCGGCGATGCGCACCCGCTGTACCGCTGGCTGACCGCCGAGGCGCCGGGCCTGCTCGGCTCCAAGGCGATCAAGTGGAACTTCACCAAGTTCCCGGTCGGCAAGGACGGCCAGTGCTCAGGCGCTTCGCTCCGCAGGATGCCCCGGAGAAGCTGGCGAAAGACATCGAGGCTGCGCTGGCGGCTTGAGCGGCTTGAGGCCGAACAGCGGCCGCAGCCAGCGCACCCGCCGGATCACGGCCGTCAGTGCCCAGCAGCCGGCGATGGTGCCGCCGACCAGCAGCACGGGTTCCACCACCGGACCGAGCCGCAGCGGCGCCAGCCAGAACACCAGCACGATGATCAGCGTCTGGTGCAGCACGTACCGGGGATAGACCGACTCGTTGGCCCGGGGCAGCCAGCGCCACGGGCGGTCGAGCTTGTGGTGCGCCCAGCCCAGCACCGCCAGCAGCGTGGTCCACACATACAGGTCGGCCGCCAGCCGCGGCAGGAGGCCCGCGCCGAGCACGGCGCGCAGCAGCAGGTGCAGGCACAGGGCCGCCACGGCAGCGGCCAGCAGCCGCCGGCGCAGCCGGGTCACCTCGGCCCACCAGCCGGCATCCACGCCGATCGTGTAGCCATAGAGGAACAGCGTGAAGTACACGGCGTGCAGCCAGCCGTCGTGCAGCAGGTCGCGGGTCGGCGGAAAGTGCGGCCAGAGCAGCAACGATGCCGCCGCCAGCGGAAGCAGCGGGAACAGCACCAGCCGCGCGCCGCGCAGCGCCGGAAGCGCGCGCGCAGCCGCTGCCCGGCGGCGGATCGCAGCACCGGCAGCAGCAGCACCAGCGCCACCGTGTAGACCCAGAGGTAGGCCAGTACCAGAGGTGGTTCCGGTGATGCCCGGCTCCGCGCCGTCAAAAGCCTTGCGCGGCCAGACTCGCCGCCGAAGTAGCGCTGCAGGAAGGACGCGAAACCCGCATCGACATAGCCGCCGGCCAGCGCCTGCGCATACGGCTGGAACGGCACCACCACCAGCATCCCGAAGGCCAGCGGCAGCAGCAGCCGCCAGCTCCGCGCCCGCAGCAGCGCACCGGTGGAACCGCGGCCCGGGAAGCCCAGCGCCGGGCCGGAGACCGAACACCAGTTCCATCCGCCACAGGTTGAGCACCCGCATCGGGAACTGCAGCCACTCGGCGGCATGCGGGCTCTTCAGGTGGAAGTGCCAGTCGGCCACGTAGTACATGCCCACGTGGTACAGGATCACCGGGGCGAAGGCGAGTGCGCGCAAGGCGTCGATGTCGTGGCGGCGTGGCATGGCGGCTCCGGTTGCGGGAAGGCCGCGATTGTTGGCGGCGGACCGCTTCCGGCGCGGCAGGATGTGACGAGCCGCCTGCGGATGGGGACCACCGGCGGCCCGGTGGGACGAAATCCGGCCCGCCTTGTCTAGACTCGGCCCATGTCCACCCGTTCGCGCGACTGGCTCGCGCTGCACCAGCGCTGGCGCCGCCCTTTCCAGATCGGGTTCTGGGCGGTGGTCCTGTCCGTCGAGGCGGTGTTCAACACGGTCGTCACCGGATCGACCTGCGCGAAGGCCCCGGCGCGCTTCCCTTGTGGCAACCGGCCGCGTGGGAGCTGAGCAGCGTGCTGGTGATCGGGCTGCTGGTGCCGGCCGTGGCTCGGGCCGAGCGCCGCCGGCCGCTGCACTGGACACGCTGCGCCGCAACCTGCCCCGGCACGCGCTGGCGAGCGTCGTCTTCTGCATCGTCCACGTGGCGCTGATCGTGGTGCTGCGCAAGGCGCTGTACGCCGCCGCCGGCAGCAGCTACCGGGTGGCCGACTGGCTGCACATGCTGGGCTACGAATACCTGAAGGATGTGCGCACTTACGCGATGATCCTCGTGGCGCTGTGGAGTTACCGGCTGGTGCTGATGCGGCTGCAGGGCGAGGCGCGCGTGCTCGACGCGCCGGAAGCCGCGGCCGGCGCGGCCGAAGAAGAGGCGCCGCAGGCCGCCACGCGCCCCGAGCGCTTCCTGGTCCGCAAGCTGCGCAAGGAGTTCCTGATCGCCGCCGCCGACATCGAGTGGCTGCAGGCGCAGGGCAACTACGTCGGCCTGCACGTCAACGGCCACGACTACCTGCTGCGCTCCACGCTCGCCGACTTCCTGCAGCAGCTCGACCCCGCCCGCTTCGTGCGCGTGCACCGCAGCTACGCCGTCAACCTCGACCGGGTGGCCGAGATCGAACCGCTGGAAGCCGGCGACGCCCGGCTGCGCATGCAGGACGGCAGCCAGTGCCGTGCAGCCGCCGCTACCGCGCCGCGCTCGGCGGGGGCGCGCCGGCGTGACCACCCGGTTCGTGGCGGACGCCATGCTCGGCCGGCTGGCCCGCTGGCTGCGCGTGCTCGGCTTCGACACGGTCTACGACGAAGCGCTCGACGACCCGGTGCTGGTCCGCATCGCCGATGCCGACGGCCGCGTGCTGCTCACGCGCGACCGCCACCTGCTGCGCGACCTGCGCCCGCTGCGCGCGCACGAAGTGCGGCAGGACGACCCGATGGCGCAACTGGTCGACCTGGTGCATGCGCTGCAGCTCGCGCCGCCGGCCGGGCTCTTCACGCGCTGCCTGGTCTGCAACACCGAACTGCCCGCTCCATTGCCGGAAGAAGAGTTGCCGGCGCTGCTGCCCTTTCCGCGCGCGCAGGTGCCGGGACCCGTGCGCCGCTGCCCCACCTGCGGCCGGCTCTACTGGCACGGTTCGCACGCGCGCCGCATGCGCGCCGCCCTCGACCGCGCCTTGCCGGGATGGGGGACAGCGGGATAGCCCGGTGGCGAACGCCGCGGCCGCATGGCAAGGTGCGCGCCATGAACAAGCGTTACCTCCTGCGCCTCGGCGCCCTCGCCCTCCCCGCCTTGTGGCTGGCCGCTCCCGCCGCCGCGCAGGACTTCCCGCCGAAGAAGGCCGTCTCGCTCGTCGTCGGCTTTGCGCCCGGCGGCGCCGCCGACGCCGCCGCCCGCCTGATCGCCAAGAAGCTCGGCGAGAACATCGGACAGACCGTCGTGGTCGAGAACAAGGCCGGCGCCGGCGGCAACATCGCGCACCAGCAGGTGGCCAACGGACCGGAAGACGGCTCGGTGCTGCTGTTCGGATCGATCGGTCCGCTGACCATCGCGCCGCACATGATGAAGGTGGGCTACGACCCGTTCAAGGACCTCGCGCCGATCTCCGGCGGCGTGCACTTCCCCAACGTGCTGGTGGTGAACTCCGCGAGCGGCATCAAGACCGTGGCCGACATGGTGGCGCTGGCCAAGAAGGACCCGGGCAGCGTGACCTACGCGTCCACCGGCAACGGCTCGGCGTCGCACCTGGCGGGCGAACTGTTCTCGCAGCGCGCCGGCGTCGAGATGACGCACGTGCCGTACCGCGGCGGCGCGCCGGCCATGCAGGACCTGCTGGGCGGCCGCTTCACCGGCTACTTCGCCGCGCCGCCGACCGCGCTGCCGCACATCGAAACCGGCAAGCTCACGCCGCTGGCGACCACCGGCCTCACGCGTCCCGCCTACCTGCCGAACATCCCGACGATGGCGGAGTCGGGCCTGCCCGGCTTCCGGCGCTGAACTGGTACTCGTTCGTCGCGCCCGGCAAGACGCCGGTGGCGCTGCTCGATCGCTGGAACACCGAGATCGTGAAGGTGCTGAAGGACCCGGCCATCATCGACGCGCTGAACAAGCACGGCCTGTCGGCGCACCCGACGACGCGCGCGGAGCTGACCGACTTCATGCGCAAGGAATCGACCCAGTGGGGGACGATCGTGCGCGAGCGCAAGATCACGGCGAGCGGGAGCTGACCAGCGCCTCGTCGAGCACTTCCACCCAGTGCCGCACCGGCGTGCCGGTGCCGCTTTGCAGGTGGGTGATGCAGCCGACGTTGGCCGAGAGGATCGCCTGCGGTTCGAGCGCCCCGAGGTGCCCCAGCTTGCGGTCGCGCAAGGTGTGGGCGATGTCGGGGTGCAGCACCGAGTAGGTGCCGGCGGAGCCGCAGCACAGGTGGGCCTCGTTGGGCGCCACCCGCACCGAACCCGAGGGCGGTGAGGTATTGCTCGACGCCGCCGCGCAGCTTCTGCCCGTGCTGCAGCGTGCAGGGGCGGGTGGAAGGCGAACAGGCCCGCCGCCGGCTGCACCTTGCCTTGCAGCGTGGTGGCGAGCTCCGGCAGGAACTCGCTCAGGTCGCGCGTGCGTTCGCCGATGCGCTTCGCCTTGTCCGCATAGGCAGCGTCCTCTTTCAGGAAGTGCCCGTACTCCTTGACGGTGACGCCGCAGCCCGACGCGTTCATCACGATCGCCTCGACGCCGCCGCTTTCCACCAGCGGCCACCAAGCATCGATGTTGGCGCGCATCTGCGCGCGGCCGCCGTCCTGGTCGTTCAGGTGGAACTTGACAGCGCCGCAGCAGCCCGCCTGCGGCGCCACCACGGTCTGGATGCCCGCCGCATCGAGCACGCGCGCGGTGGCGGTGTTGATGTTCGGCATCATCGAAGGCTGCACGCAACCCGCCAGCATCAGCACCTTGCGCGCATGGGTGCGCGTGGGCCAGCGGCCGGCCTCCTGCTTCGGCGGCACCTTATCGCGCAGCACGCCGGGCAGCAGCCCGCGCACCGATTGCCCCAGCTTCATCGCCGGGCCGAACAGCGGCGAGGTCAGGCCTTCCTTGAGCGTCCAGCGCAGCGCCTTGGCGGGTGCGCCGCGCGGCACCTTGCGTTCGACGATGCCGCGGCCGATGTCGACCAGTGCCCGTAGTCGACGCCGCTCGGGCAGGTGCTTTCGCAATTGCGGCAGGTGAGGCAGCGGTCCGTGGAGCTGCGTCTTGCGCGTGGGTTCGTGCCCTTCGAGCACCTGCTTGATCAGGTAGATGCGCCCGCGCGGTCCATCGAGTTCGTCGCCGAGCACCTGGTACGTGGGGCAGGTGGCCGTGCAGAAGCCGCAATGCACGCACTTGCGCAGGATGGCCTCGGCCTCGGCGCCCTCGGCGGTGCCCCGAACTCCGGGGAAAGGTGGGTCTGCATCAGAAGTGGGGATAGAGCCGGCCGCGGTTGAAGATGCCCGCCGGGTCGAACTGGTGTTTGAGTTGCCGCTGGATGGTGTCGAGCGCGGGGCGAGCGGCGCCATGCGCGGTCCGGCGTCGGCGCGGGCCGTGCGGAACAGCATCGCATGGCCGCCGGCGCGGGCGGCCGTGTCGCGCAAGGCCTGCGCCTGCGCCGGGTCCGCGCGCACCCAGCGTTGCGCGCCATGCCATTCGACGAGGGGCGCCTCGGGCAAGTCCAGCACCGGCGCCGTCTGCGGCACCGACAGGCGCCACAGGTCGCGCTCGCCGCGCTGCGCGAACCGGGGCAGCCGCTGCTCGCGGCAGCCGGCCCAGTCGGGGGCCGCTTCGGCGTTGTCCATGCGATCGCCGCCGAGCGCGCGGCAGGCCGCTTCGACCGCCGCGACCGCGCCGCGCAGGCGCAGGAACAGCGTGCCGGCGCCGGCGTCGTCCACCCAGCGGCTGGCGTTCAGCGGCAGCGGCTGGCCGCCCCGAGCGTTGAGCTTGCGCAGCGCTTCGGCCTGCGGCATCTGGAACTCCAGCGTGGCTTCGGCCGGCGCGACCGGCAGCACCTTCAGGCTGACCTCCGTGATGAGGCCGAGCGTGCCGAGCGCGCCGACCATCAGCCGCGAGACGTCGTAGCCGGCGACGTTCTTCATCACCCGCCGCCGAAGACGAGGTGCTCGCCGCGGCCGTTGACGAGGTTCAGTCCCAGCACGTAGTCGCGCACCGAGCCCACACTGGCACGCGCCGGCCCGGAGAGGCCGGCGGCGACCATGCCGCCGACGGTGGCGCCAGGCCCGAAGTGCGGCGGCTCGAAGGGCAGCGACTGGCCTTGCGCCGCCAGCACCTGCTCGAGTTCCGCCAGCGGCGTGCCGGCGCGGACGGTGACGACCAGCTCGCTCGGTTCGTAGCTCGCGATGCCCGTCAACGCACTGGTGTCGAGCAGCTCGCCGGCCGCCGGTTCGCCGTAGAAGGTCTTCGTGCCGCCACCGCGGATGCGCAAGGGTGCACCGGCCGACGCGGCGGCGCGCACGCGGTCGACCAGGCTGGCGAGGGCGGTTTCCATGGGGGCGATGTTAAGGCCCCCGATGGAACATCGCCGTCCGTGGCGGTCTGGCTGCACGGGCAGCGCCTCCTGCGTTTTCATCCGGCGCACCACAAAATCACAGAACTGTCGAGCAAGCCACTTGTAACCGGCTTTTTACATTGCAACCCTTCCCGCTCCGTGGCATCTTGTCCGGACAACCGTCCGTAGCGGCCGGCAGCAGCGAAAGCGAAGTATGAAAATCTGGCACAAGATCCTGGTGGGCCCTTCGGTGGCCATCCTCTTCCTCCCCGCCCCGGGCGCGCTGTCGGCCGGGATGATGATGCGGCAGGCCACCGCCATGTCCGAGCTGGTGAAGGTGCGGGGCGTCGCACTCGAAATGGCAATGGCCAGCGCGCAGGAGGTCGGGGATGTGCACGCCAACGTCTACCGGACCTTCACCGGATCGACAACCCGGGAGAGGAGAAGCTCAAGACCACCGCCGCCGAGCAGCGCCAGCGCATCGACGCCGTGCTCGGCCGCCTGAAGGATTTCGCCGGCCGGCGCGACCTCCCGATGAGGAAAAGGCCTTGGTCGCCGCGCTGCAACCGCAACTCTCCAGCTACCGCAGCGATATCCAGACCGCGCTGCAACTGAGCCTGACCAACGCCGGCAACGGCAAGCTGGCGATGGAAGCGGCCGACAGCGGCTTCCGGGCGCTGCGCAAGGACTTCGCGGCGCTGGTGAACCTCCAGAAGAAGCTGGGCGCCGAGAGCGGCGCCCGCGTCGCCTCCGAATTCCGCGCCGCCCCGGCCACGCTGGTCGCCATCGCGCTGATCGCCGCCGCCGTCTCGCTCGCCATTGCCTTGGTGATGAGCCGCGCGATCGTGCGGCCGTTGCGCAGCGCCATCGGCGCGGCCGGCAACATCGCGCAGGGCGACCTCACGGCGCAACTGCAGGTGCGCGGGAAGGACGAGACGGCCGAACTGCTGCGCGCGCTCGACCAGATGCAGCAGGACCTGCGGCGGCTGGTCGGCGAGGTGGCCGGCGGCGCGCACACGGTGGCCGACACCAGCGCGCAGATCGCTCAGGGCAACCTGGACCTGTCGCAGCGCACCGAGGACCAGGCCAGCACGCTGGAAGAGACCGCCAGCTCCATGGAGGAACTGACCTCCACCGTCACGCTCAACGCCGAGAACGCCAAGCAGGCCAGCCAGCTCGCGGTCGGCGCGTCCGACGTCGCGCGCAAGGGCGGCGCGGTGGTGGGCGAAGTGGTCACCACCATGAACGGCATTTCGGCGGCCTCGCGCAAGATCGCCGACATCATCGGCGTGATCGACGGCATCGCTTTCCAGACCAACATCCTGGCGCTGAATGCCGCGGTGGAAGCGGCGCGCGCGGGCGAGCAGGGCCGCGGCTTCGCCGTGGTGGCCGCCGAAGTGCGCAGCTGGCGCAGCGCAGCGCCGGCGCCGCGAAGGAAATCAAGACGCTGATCGGCGACTCCGTGCACCGGTGGAGACCGGCACCAAGCTGGTCGGGGCCGCGGGCAAGACGATGGAAGAGATCGTCTCGGCGGTGCAGAAGGTGAGCGACCTGATCGCCGAGATCGCCGCCGCCAGCCGCGAGCAGAGCGCCGGCATCGGCCAGGTGAATGCGGCCGTGACCCAGATGGAACAGGTCGTGCAGCAGAACGCGTCGCTGGTGGAAGAGGCTTCCGCCGCCGCCGAATCGATGAAGGGCCAGGGCGGCCGAACTGCTGCAGTCGGTGGCCCGCTTCAAGATCGACGAGCGCGATCGCGCCACGCCGCTGCAGCCCGCGGCGCCGTCGTTCCTGCAGGCCGCGCCGGTGATCGCGCCGATCCGCGTGCAGCCCGCCGTCAACGAAGCGGCGCAGCTGCCGCCGGCCTACGCAGCGATGCTGGGCGCCGCCGACCGCGCGCCCGCGGCGCCGCGCAACGGCCACGCCGACGGGAGCTGGAAGGAGTTCTGAGCCCGCGGCTCAGTCGACGAAGAAGTTCACCGGCAGGCCCGCGACGACGCCGGGCGCGCGGCCAGCACGCCCTGCCCCGCCGTCGTGACGTACAGCGTGCGGCCATCGGCCCCGCCGAAGCAGGGCATGGTCGGACTGCGCACCGGCAGCGCGATGTCGGCCACCACCTCGCCCGCGGGCGACAGGCGCAACAGCCGTCCGCCTTCGAACATCGCGCACCAGTAGTGGCCCTCCGCGTCCATCGCGGCGCCGTCCGGCCGGCCGCCGTAACCCGGCGCGCCCGGCTTCCACCCGTCCGGCTTGAAGGGAAACTGGCGGAACACGCGATGCCGCCGCATCACGTTGGCGGCGGGCTCCCAGTCCCGGCGTACACGGCATGCGCCTGCGTGTCGGTCCAGTACAGCGTGTCTTGCGCCGGCGACCACGCCAGGCCGTTGGCGCTGGTGGCGTTGTGCGCCTTCAGCTGCACGATGGGCTTGCCGCCGTTGCCGTTGCCGGGCCGGCAGTCGATGCAGTACAGGTCCGCCTTGCGGGCGTCCTTGGGTTCGTAATAGGTGCCGGCCCAGAACCGGCCGAGCGGATCGGCCTTGCCGTCGTTGAAGCGGGAATGCGCCGCGTGGCCGAACAGCGCGATGGGCACGAGCGGACCGCCCCAGCTGCGCGCCCGGTAGATGCCGTCGCGCAGGCCCATGACCAGCCCACCGCTCGCCGCCGGCGCGATGCAGCCCGGCTCCTGCGGCAGGCTCCAGCTTTCGTGCGCCCCGCTGTCCGGATGCCAGCGGCGCACGCGCTTGCCCGGAATGTCGACCCAGTACAGGCGCTGTTCCGCCGGGTGCCAGAACGGCGACTCGCCCACGCCGTCGGGCTCGGCGACCGCGACCTCCCAGCGCATCACGCCGGCTCCACCTCGATCGCCATCTGCGCCATCATGCTTTCGCCAGGCTGCAGCACCGTCAGGCCCAGCGCGTCGGCCGGGGCGCCACCGGCGTACAGGTGCACCGCGTTGTTGACGTGGCTGACCGGCTCGATCGCGAGGTAGGGCCGCGACGCGCTGTTGAACACCACCACCCGCGTCAGCGCCGACACCACGCGCAGGCGCAGCCGGTCGTCGTGCAGGTGCACCGTGCCGTCCCAGCCGTCGTAGCAATGGTCGACTTCGAGCGCCGCGCAATCGGCGTCCTCGCCGGTGGACGGCACACGCCGTGTCGGCAGCTTGTCGGGTCCCATCTCCCAGCGGCCGGTGGCGCGGAAGGCGACGTGGCTGCCGGGCCGCTTGTCGAAGTACGGATGCCAGCCGAGGCCGGCGGGCGCGGGCCGGTCGGACTGGTTGGTCAGCGCCAGCGTCATTTCCAGCGCGTTCGGCCGCAGGCGGAAGGTGTGCGAGCAGTCGAAGGCGAAGGGCCAGGCCGCGTCGGGCCGGTGCTCGTACGCCAGCATCGCCGACGCCGCGTCGCTGTCGAGCTCGCTCGGGGCCGCTGCCAGCCGACCCCGTGGATCGCATGCGGCTCGTCGCCGTTGTTGCGCACCAGCGGATGCTGCGTGCCCTGCCACACCAGGCTGGCCTGGCCGATGCGGTTGGAGAACGGCACCAGCGGATAGCAGGCCGCCAGCCGCGCCGACGCGAGCTGCGCCGCCGGCGTCGAGCGCAGCACCGGCAGGTCGCCGAGCCACAAACCCGCGACGCTGCCGCCCAGTTCGGGCGCGATCTCGCAGCGCAACCGGCCCGCCTTCAGTTCGATCATGGCGCTTGTCTCCTCGTTGCAGGCATTGTGCAGGAGGCGCCCAAAAAGAGGGCCCGCCGAAGCGGGCCCAACATCCGAAGGAGATCTTGCTTTGCTCAAAGAGGGCCGCGGCGTGCCACCGCGGCCGGGGAAGGATCAGCGGTTGTACGCGGTCTCGCCGTGGCTGCTGATGTCGAGGCCTTCGCGCTCTTCTTCTTCCGTCACGCGCAGGCCGATCAGCAGGTCGACCAGCTTGTAGGCGGCGAAGGCGACGATCGCGGACCAGATGACCGTGGTCAGCACGCCCCGAACTGGATCCAGACCTCGCCGCCGATCGAGTAGTCGGCATTGACCTTGTTGGCCACGTAGTCGTACACGCCGGTGCCGCCCGGGGACGGCGAGGCGAACACGCCGGTCAGCAGCGCCCCCCGGATGCCGCCCACGCCGTGGACGCCGAACACGTCCAGCGAGTCGTCGGCGCCGAGCATGCGCTTGAGGCCGTTGACGCCCCACAGGCAGACCAGGCCGGCCAGCAGGCCGATGACGATGGCGCCCATCGGGCCGACGAAGCCGCAGGCCGGGGTGATGGCGACCAAGCCGGAGACGGCGCCGGACGCGGCGCCCAGCATCGAAGCCTTGCCCTTGGACAGCGCTTCACCGGCGATCCACGACAGCGTGGCGGCGGCGGTGGCGACCAGCGTGTTGACGAAGGCCGGGGCGGTCAGGCCGTTGGCTTCCGGTTGGAGCCGGCGTTGAAGCCGAACCAGCCCACCCACAGCAGCGAGGCGCCGACCATGGTCAGGGTCAGGCTGTGGGGCGTCAGCGATTCCTTGCCGTAGCCGACGCGCTTGCCCAGCACATAGGCGCCCACCAGGCCGGCGACACCGGCGTTGATGTGCACCACGGTGCCGCCCGCGAAGTCGAGCGCGCCCTTGGCCCAGAGCCAGCCGGCGTTGGCCGTCACGGTTTCCGTGGTCTTGGCGTCGGTGATCGCGTCCGGGCCGTCCCAGTACCAGACCATGTGGGCGATCGGCAGGTAGCTGAACGTGAACCAGATGGCGCAGAACAGCAGCACCGCGGAGAACTTGATGCGTTCGGCGAAGGAGCCGACGATCAGCGCGCAGGTGATGGCCGCGAAGGTGGCCTGGAAGGCGACGAAGCTCAGCTCGGGAATGACCACGCCCTTGCTGAAGGTGGCACCCACCGAGTCGGGCGTGACGCCGGACAGGAACAGCTTGCTGAAGCCGCCCATGAACGCGTTGCCGCCGGTGAAGGCGACGCTGTAGCCGTAGATCACCCACAGCACGTAGATCATGGCCGTGACCACGAACACCTGCATCAGCACCGACAGCATGTTCTTGCTGCGGACCAGGCCGCCGTAGAACAGGGCCAGGCCCGGGATCGTCATCAGGATCACCAGCAGCGTGGCGACCGTCATCCGTGCGGTGTCGCCCTTGTTGGGGACCGGCGCGGCCGCGGGGGCGGCAGCGGCTGCGGCGGGAGCCGCAGCGGTGGCGGCAGCGGGTGCCGCCGGGGTGGCCGCGGCGGGCGCAGCCGGGGTGGCTTCGGCCGGCGCGGCGGTGGTTGCGGCGGGCGCCGTGGCCGGCGCCTGCGCGATGGCGGCGGTTCCGCCGACCAGCAGGCCCGGGGCCAGGCCGGGGATGCGAGAAGTTTCCTCATGGCGTATGTCTCTCTGTGTGCGGGGGTTTAGAGGGCTTCCTTGCCGGTCTCGCCGGTGCGGATCCGCACGACCTGCTCGAGGTCGTACACGAAGACCTTGCCGTCGCCGATCTTGCCGGTGCGGGCCGCGCCTTCGACGGCTTCGATCACGCGCTCGACGAGGTCGTCGGACACCGCCGCCTCGATCTTGACCTTGGGCAGGAAGTCGACGACGTATTCGGCGCCGCGGTACAGCTCGGTGTGGCCCTTCTGGCGGCCGAAGCCCTTGACCTCGGTGACGGTGATGCCTTGCACGCCGATGCCGGAGAGGGCTTCGCGCACTTCGTCGAGCTTGAAAGGCTTGATGATGGCGGTGACGAGTTTCATGCTTGCTCCTTGGACCCGCTCGGGTCAGAACGCGTACTTGACGCCGGCGACGACGCCCCAGCGGCCGAGGTTCTTGTTGCCGGCGCCGCGGTAGCTGTTGGTGTCGGTGTCGACATAGGCCAGCGTGCCGCTCAGGCCGCTGCCGAAGTCCTTGCCCAGCGTGACGGACCAGTCGGTGTACGAGGCGGCGCCGTTGTTCTTGACCTTCTGGTAGCCCACGTGCGGGGTGACCGTCAGGCCCCAGTAGCCGGTGTCGAACGCGGCGCTCAGGTCGAGGTAGTAGCTGTTCTTGCTGTTGGCGAAGCCGAACAGGTTGGTGAACGCGTGCGAGTACTTCAGCGTGGCCGGGCCGAAGGTGCCGGCGACGTAGCCTTCGGTGGTGTTGGCGCTGGGGTTCAGGTCGTTGTTGAAGTACTGGTAGCGCAGCACGCCGACGTCGAAGCCGACGTCGCTGGCGGTGAACTTGTAGCCGCCGTAGAAATCGACTTCCACGTCGGAATCGCCGCCGCCGTCCTTGATCCACTTGATGGTCGAGGCCCAGTGCCCGGTAGAAGCCGCTGCTGTGCGAGAAGTCCGCGCCGCCCTGCAGGGCCGGGCGCAGGCGCGTCTGCGAGATGCCGCGGTAGCGGTAGTCGGTGACCGCGCCGACGTTGAAGGAGAACGTGTAGTCCGGCGTGGCGGCCGTGGAGGCGGTCTGGGCGAAGGTGACGCCAGAGCAGAGGAGGGACGCGGCCGGGGCGACAAGTTTCAGTTTCATCGGGATCTTCTCCGTTCGTTGGGTTTACAGCCCAGCCTGTTAGCAGGAGCCGTGCCATACCCCACCGGGGCTGTGGCACGTGTCTGCGGGCAGCCCGTGGTTTCCGTTGAGATGACGCAGCCATGACAGGTGCATGGCTGCCGCACCGTTTCGGTGCCTGGCGGGCGCCGACCGCATCGGCCGCCGCCGCTACGCACCTGAAAGGGGAGGAGGCCCGCCGTGAGCTTGTCTTTGGTGCAAAGCCGGGCCCCGGTGGGCTGGAAGCCGCCGCCGTCACGGTCGAGGTGCACCTCGCCAACGGGTTGCCGCAGTTCACGCTGGTGGGCCTGGCCGATACCGAGGTGAAGGAAGCCCGCGAACGCGTCCGGGCCGCGCTGCTCACTTGCGGGCTGGAGTTTCCGCACAACAAGCGGATCACGGTCAACCCGGCGCCGGCCGACCTGCCCAAGGACTCCGGCCGCTTCGACCTGCCCATCGCCCCGGGCATCCCGGCCGCCAGCGGGCAGGTCGACGGCAGCCGCCTGGCCGGCCACGAGTTCGCCGGCGAACTCTCGCTGTCGGGCGAACTGCGGCCGGTGCGCGGCGCGCTCGCGACCAGCCCGGCCTTGCAGTCGGCGGGCGTCCCGGCCTGCCTGGTGCTGCTGCCCCCGGCAGCGCGGAAGAGGCGGCGCTGGTGCCCGGCGCGCACGTGGTACGGGCCCGGCACCTGCTGGATGCGGTGCGGCAGTTCGTCGCGGTGAAGGAAGGCGAGCCGGCCGCCGAACCCGCCGACGGCTGGGTGCGGCTGGCGTCCGGCGCGCCCGACACCTCGGCCAGCTATCCCGACCGGCCGACGTGCGCGGGCAGGCCGGCGCCCGCCGGGCGCTGGAGATCGCCGCCGCCGGGGGCCACAGCCTGTTGCTGCTGGGCCCGCCGGGCGCGGGCAAGTCCATGCTGGCGCAGCGCTTCGCCGGCCTGCTGCCGCCGATGTCGGTGCAGGAGGCGCTGGAAAGCGCCGCCGTCGCCAGCCTGGCCGGGCGCTTCTCGCTGCAATGGTCGCTGCGGCCCACCAGTGCGCCGCACCATTCGGCCAGCGCGGTCGCCCCGGTCGGCGGCGGCTCGCCGCCGCGGCCGGGCGCCATCTCGCTGGCGCACCACGGCGTGCTGTTCCTCGATGAACTGCTGGAGTTTCCGCGCGCCGCGCTCGAGGCGCTGCGCGAGCCGCTGGAAAGCGGCCGCATCACGATCTCCCGCGCCGCCCACCGCGCCGAATTCCCGGCCCGCTTCCAGTTGGTGGCGGCCATGAACCCGTGCCCGTGCGGCTGGCTCGGCTCGGCGCGCGCCTGCCGCTGCACGCCGGAACAGGTGGCCCGCTACCGGGGCAAGCTGAGCGGCCCGCTGCTCGATCGCATCGACCTGCACGTCGAAGTTCCGGCGCTGGACCCGGCGGAGCTGCTCGACATGCCGCCCGGCGAAGCCACCGCGGCGGTTCAGGCCCGCTGCATCGACGCGCGCGAGCGGGCGCTGCGCCGCCGGGGCAAGGCCAACCAGGCGCTGCAAGGCGCCGAGCTCGATGCGCACGCGCTGCTGGCGCCCGCGGCCACGGCCTTCCTGCGGCACGCCGCCGCACGGCTCGGCTGGAGCGCGCGCGCCACGCACCGCGTGCTGAAGGTGGCGCGCACCATCGCCGACCGGCAGGCAGCGCGCAGGCGCTGCCGGAACACGTGGCGGAGGCGGCGCAGTACCGGCGGGCGCTGCCCGCGCTGCACTGAGGCCGGCCTGCCGGTTCACTTACCATGCGCGCATGCAAGAAACCGCCGCCGGCCTGCCGCCGGAGACCGACCCCCGGGCCCGTCCGCTGGCCGACCTGCAGGCGCTGCTGAAGGGCCGCTCCATCGCGCTGGTCGGCAACGCCGCCAGCCTGTTCGAGGGCCACCACCGGATCGACGACCACGACATCGTGATCCGGATGAACCGCGGGCCGTTCGTGCTGGGCGACGAGGGACGCGCCGGCAACCGGACCGACATCCTGCTGGTGTCGCGGTTCCGGGGCGAGGAATACCTGTCGGCGGCGCCGCACGTGGTGTGGATGACGCCCAAGTACCGCAACAAGCTGAAGGCGGCGGAAGTCGAGCGGCTCTACTTCTACCCGCCCGCGTGGTGGCAGGAGGTCGTCGACCAGATCGGCAGCCGCCCTTCGACGGGCTGCATGGGCATCGACCTCATCGCGCGGCTGGCGGGCCCGGAGAACATCCACCTGTACGGCTTCGACTTCTGGAAAAGCCCGACCACCTACACCGGCGAGATCCGGCCCGGTCCGCACAGCCCGAACAGCGAGGAGAGCTTCGCCCGCGCGCGGCTGCGCCCGGAGCGGATCGCCGGCTGACGGCGGGTCAGAGCGGGAAGGCCCACTCCGGCTGGGCGTGGGCGCGGTCGAACAACGCGTCGTAGTACGCCTCGTCGCGTGCCGGTCCCCGGGCGTAGGTGCGCAGGCGCTTGTAGTCGGTCACCACCAGCCGGGAACCTTCCAGCCAGTCGAGCAGCGATTCGACCTTGCGCGTATTGCCGGGGAACGCCACGAAGGGCGTGCGCGTCTTCAGGGCGATCATCATCCCGTGGAAGCGGCCGGTGACGAAGAACCCGGCGCCCGAGATGGCGGCCACGGACTGCGCCCAGCTGGTGGCGCGCATGTCGAGCTTGGGCAGCGCCGCCATGGCGCCGCCCTTGGGTTCGACGAAGCAGCCGAACTCGCGCGAATAGAAGTCGGTCGCCAGCACCGGCGTCGTGCGCTGCGCCGCCGGGGTGGCCGGCTGCCAGAAACTCAGGTCGATGTGCAGTTCGGGCGTGCGGCCGGTTTCGCGCTGCATCAGCGCGGCGCTCTCCGGATCGCGCACCGAGACGTAGTCCAGCCGGCGGATGGTCTCCGCGAACCCTTCGCCCATGCCGAACCAGCAGGTGTTGCACAGCACGGTCCGCTTGCCGGCTTCCTGCGCATGCGCCAGCACCCCCATCAGGTGCGCGGCGCGGCGCTGCGCGCTGTGCATGGTCCCTTCGCCATTCACCAGCACGGCGTCGCAGGCGGCGATGGCCTCCGTCTCCAGCTTCGACTTGTCGCCTTCGACCGTGACGGACCAGCCGGCTTGGCCTGCCTTGCCGAGCAGCACCGGCAGACCGCCCAGCTGCCGCCGTGGTAGGCCGACGTGTCGTTGGCGAAATAGAGGTTCTTGCCCATGCGCGGCGATGATAGCGGCGCGATTTCGCGCGCCGCGGGTCCGCCCGCTCCCCGGGCGGCGCACGCTCATGAATAATCGCCGCTTCCGCCTTCCGCTTGCAGGACCACCATGAAGCTGCCCCGACCGCCCGGACCGAATGCATTGTGGGCAGGCGGCGTCTGGCTCGCCCTCGCCGCGATGCCGGCGGCCCGGGCCCAGACGGCCGCGCCGCCGCAAAGCCTGGCCGACCTCTCCCCGAACAGCTCTCGGCCATCGAGGTCACCTCGGTCGGCAAGCGCGTGCAGCGGCTGGCCGACGTCGCCGGCTCGGTCTACGTGATCAACCAGGAGGACATCCGCCGCTCCGGCGCCTCGACGCTGCCGGAAGTGCTGCGGCTGGCGCCCAACCTGAGCGTGGCGCGCGCCGACGCCGCGCAGTACGCGATCAGCGCCCGCGGCTTCGCCAGCGTGCTGGCCAACAAGATCCTGGTGCTGATCGACGGCCGCACCATCTACTCGCCGCTGTTCTCCGGCGTGTTCTGGGAAGTGCAGGACCTGATGCTCGAGGACATCGAGCGCATCGAGGTGCTCAGTGGCGCCGGCGGCACGCTGTACGGCTCCAACGCGGTCAACGGCGTGATCAACATCATCACCCGCGCCGCCGCGGACACCATCGGCAGCGTGGTGAAGGTGGATGCCGGCACCAGCGAGCGCACGCTGACGGCCCGCCACGGCGGCGGCACCGCGGCCGACATGCCGTGGCGCCTGTATGCCAAGCGCTACGAAGCCGACAGCCTGCGCCGGGAGAACGGCGCCTTGCTCGGCGACCCGCTGCTGCAGCGGTCGCAGGCCGGCTTCCGCACCGACCGCACGCGCGAACAGGACCTGATGACGCTGCAGGGCGACATCTACGAAGGCAAGGTCGACCAGCTGCCGTCGGCCCGCACCTTCGCCGGCGCCAACCTGCTCGGGCGCTGGACGCGCGAGCACGGCGCCGGCCGCCGCACCCAGCTGCAGGCGTACTGGGACCGCACCGAGCGCGACCAGCCCGGCACCGTGCGCGACCGCCTCGACACGTTCGACGTCGAGGTGCAGCAGACCAGCCGCCCCGCCGAAGGGCACGACCTGCTGCTCGGCGCGGGCTACCGGCTCCAGTACGACCGCACGGAGAACATCGCGCCTGCCGCGCTGCGCTTCGTCCCGTCCGACCGCCGCCTGCGGCTGGGGACGGTGTACGCGCAGGACGAATTCGGCATCCTGCCCGGCGTGCGCATGACGCTCGGGCTGAAGGCGGAGCACAACACCTACACCGGGCTCGAATGGCTGCCCACGGCGCGGCTCGCGTGGCAGGCGCGTCCCGGCCACCTGCTGTGGGCCTCCGCCTCGCGCGCGGTGCGCACGCCTTCGCGCATCGACCGCGAGGTGTTCCTGGCGACGCTGCCGCTGGGCGGCACGGAATTCGACTCGGAAGTCGCCAAGGTCTTCGAGCTGGGCTACCGCGCGCAGCCGCGCGCTTCCGTGTCGTACGCGGTCACGCTGTTCCACCACGACTTCGAGCGCCTGCGCTCGGTCGACCTGCGCCCGGGCGGCGCCGCCTTCGGCAACAGCCACGAAGCCCACCTGCACGGCATCGAAACCCGGGGCAGCTGGCGCATCGCCGACGCCTGGCGCCTGCAGGCGAGCTACGCGCACCAGCGGATGGAAGTCGGCACCCGCAGCGGCAGCGTGGTGGCGCCCGGCACCTCCGCGCAACTGGGCGACGATCCGCGCAACCGCGCGCGCGTGTCGCTCGGTTGGGACCTCAGCCCCCAGATGGAGGTGGACCTCGCCGCCCGCTACGTCGGCCACACGCCCGCGCAGCAGGTGCCGGCGTACACCGCGGTCGATTTCCGCTGGGGCTGGCGCGTGCAGCCGGGGCTCGAGCTGTCGCTGACCGTGCGCAACCTGAACGATCCGCACCATGCCGAATGGGGGCCGGCCGGCTTCCGCGCCGAAGTGCCGCGCTCGGTGATGGTCAAGGCCGTGTGGCGGCTGTAGCCGGTCCATGGCGGTACCGGCCCTTCCTGTCCGCCCGCCGGCGTCCGCCGGGCGGCGCTCGCTGCTCGGCGCGGCCGCGGCCGCCCTGTGGCCCTTGCGAACGACGGCGCAGGCCCTGCCCGCCGCCTCGCGCGACACGCTCGTGAAGGCCGCGTTCCTGCACAAGTTCGCCAGCTTCGTCGAATGGCCGGAGGGCACCTTTCCACGCGCCGACACGCCGCTGCGCATCGGCGTCCTGGCGACGACCTGCTGTGGCGCGACCTCGGCGACCTGGCACGCGACCGCGACCGCGACGGCCGGCCGGTGACGGTGGTGCGGCTGGACGCGAACGCCGCGCTCGCCGGCTTCCACATCCTCTACGTCAAGAGCCCCTCGGCAACACGGGTCGCGGAGCTGGTGGCCAACGTGCCGGAAGGCGTGCTCACGGTGGCTGATTCCGAAGGCGGCGTGCATCCGCGCGGCAGCGTGCTCAGCTTCTTCCCGGAGGAAGACCGCGTGCGCTTCGGCGTGTCGCTGCAGGCCGCCGCCCGCCAGAAGCTGCGGCTCAATCCGCGCCTGATCGCCGCCGCGCGCCGTCGGCCAGTCGCCACGGCGGTCGCGCTGGCATGAGTCCGCCTGCCGGCCTCGACCGCCGGCTCATCGGCTGGCTGTCGCTGGCGCAACTGGTCACCCGGGGCAGCGTTTTCTACACCTTCGCGCTGCTGCTCGAACCGGTGGAACGCGAGCTCGGCCTGACCCGCGCGCAGACGTCGCTGGCCTTCAGCCTGGCGCTGCTGGCCGAAGGCGTGTTCGCCTATCCCGTCGGCCGCTGGATCGACCGCGGCCACGAGCGCGCCGTGATGACCGGCGGCTCGCTCGCCATCGCCATCGGGCTGGCGCTGCACAGCCAGGTGCGCTCGGCCGGGGCCTTCTATGCGGTGTGGGCGCTGCTGGGCGCGGCCTTGGCCGCCACGCTGTACACGCCGGTGTTCGCGGTGGTGACGCGCCGCTTCCCCGGCGACTTTCGCCGCGCGATCATCACCCTGACCTTCCTCGGCGGACTGGCCTCCAGCGTGTTCATCCCGCTGTCGGCCTGGCTGATCGCGCACTGGGGCTGGCGCACGGCGCTGTTGCTGCTGGCCGCGCTGCACCTGCTGCTGTGCGTGCCGCTGCACGCCGTGTGCCTGCGCGGCGCGCCGCCGGCAGCGCCGGCGCGGGCGCCGGGCGAAGCCTCGCCCGCGGCGCTCTTGCGCAGCGCGCCCTTCCTGCTGATCGGCGTCTTCGTGGTGGCGATGATGGCCGTCACCGCCGCCATCCCGCCGCACCTGATCAGCCTGCTGCGCGAGTCCGGCCTGGGCGAAGCCGGGTGATCGCCATTCCGGCCAGCATCGGCGTGATCCGTGGTGGGCCGGCTGCTGCTGTATTTCTTCGAACACCGCTTCGACCTGCACGTGGCCAACCGGCTGATCCCGTTCCTGATCCCGGTGGCGCTGGTGGCTCTGGTGGTGGGCGCGGCGCGGCGTATCCGGCCGCGGGCCTGCTGTTCGTTCTGCTGTACGGGCTGGGCAACGGCATGATCACCATCGTCAAGGGCACCGCGATCGCGCAGTACGTGAGCCGGGCCCACGTGGCTTCGCTCAATGGCGCGCTCGGCCTGCCGACGGCATTGGCGCGCGCGGTCGCCCCGCTGCTGCTCGGCCTGCTGTGGAGCCGCGAGGCGGGCTACCGCTGGGGGCTGGTGCTGCTGGTGGTGCTGGGGCTGGCGGGCGCCATCGCCCTGATCAGCGCGCAGCGGCGTTCGCTGTTGCCGCCGTAGCCGGTGCGGCGTCTTCCTGCGGCGGCGGCACGTCCTTGACGTGCTCTTCCAGCGCGCGTGCGCAGCCGGCGCCGAACAGCAGCACGCCCGACGAGAAGTAGATCCACATCAGCAGCACGATCAGCGAACCGGCCGCGCCGTACGCCGACACCACCGCGGCGCTGGAGAGATAGAGCGCCATCAGCTGCCGCCCGGCCGTGAACAGGATCGCGCCCGCGAAGCCGCCGAACACCGGTAGCGCAGCCGCGGCTTGGGGCCCGTGCTCAGGCGCATCAGGCCGACGAACAGCGCGGCGCAGATGACGAAGGCGATCACCTCGTTGACCACGCGCAGGGCGATCTCCAGCGGAATCCCGCTGCCCGCCCAGCCCGAGAACATGTTGAGCAGCGTGGACAGCACCAGCGACACGAGCAGCAGGAAGCCGAACACCGGGATGTAGCCGATGCCGCGCAGCCGCAGCGTGGCCATGCGCCAGAACGGCGGCTTCGGCTGCGGCCCGCGGCCGTGCGACCAGACGCGCTCGAACGCCTCCTGCAGCTCGCCGAACACGCCGGTGGCGCCGAACATCAGCACCACGAAGCCGAAGATGCTGGCGGTGATGCCTTCCGACGGCTCCTGCGCGCTGGCCAGCGCGTCCTTGAGCACGCCCGAGCCCTGCTGGCCGACGATGGACTCGATCTGGCGCAGCAGGTTGTCTTCGAGCATTTCGCGGTCCAGCCACCAGCCGAGCATCGCCACGATCGCCAGCAGCAGCGGCGCGAGGCTCAGGATGCCGTAGAACGACATCGCCGCGCTCATGCGCATGCCGCCGGCCTCGCTCCACAACTGCGAAGCGCGGACGATCGGGTTGACGGAGCGCAGGAGGTTGCGCACCCACTGCGGCAGGCGGTCGGAAACGGGCATGGCGAAATGCTACGCCCCGGCTCCCACCGGAGAGGTAGGAGGCCGCCGATGAACTACAGGTTCGGCGCCAGAATCCGCTCGAGCTCGTTCACCGCCGCGCGCCGCGGCGCTGCGCCTGGTCTTCCAGCTGGTCGACGCCGATCTTGCCGACGTTGAAGTACGTGCTGTCGGGGTGGCCCGGTAGAAGCCGCTCACGCTGGCGGCCGGCGTCATCGCCATGCTGTCGGTGATGCCCATGCCCACGTCTTCGCACTGCAGCACCGCGAACATGTCGCGCTTGACGCTGTGGTCGGGGCAGGCCGGGTAGCCCGGCGCCGGGCGGATGCCGCGGTACTTCTCGCCGACCAGGCCTTCGATGTCGAGCGCCTCGCCGGCGGCATAGCCCCACAGGTCCTTGCGGACGCGCTCGTGCAGCGCCTCGGCGAACGCTTCCGCCAGCCGGTCGGCCAGCGCCTTGAGCATGATCGCGGAGTAGTCGTCGTGGTCGGCCAGAAGTACTGTTCCTTCTTGTCGACGCCGATGCCCGCCGTCACGGCGAACATGCCGACGTAGTCGTCGGCCACGCCCTTCGGCGCGACGAAGTCGGCGAGGCAGCGGCTGGGACGCAGCACGCCGTCGATGACGTGCTTCTCCGTTTGCTGGCGCAAGCCGTACCAGGTGAGCACCGGCTGCGTGCGGCCCTCGTCCGCATAGAGCTGGATGTCGTCGTCGTTCACCGTGTTCGCGGGCCAGAAACCCATCACGCCGTTGGCGGTGAGCCAGCGGCCTTCGATCAGCCGCTTGAGCATGCGCTGGCCGTCGGACAGCACGCGCACGGCTTCCGCGCCGACGATCTCGTCCTTGAGGATGGCCGGGAAGGCGCCGGCCAGTCCCGGTCTGGAAGAACGGGCCCCAGTCGATGTAGCGCGCGAGCTCCGACAGGTCGAAGTTCTTGAACACGCGGCGGCCGATGAACTTCGGCCTGGCGGCTGGTAGTTCGACCAGTCCACGGGCGTCTTGTTGGCGCGCGCCTTGGCCAGCGGCCACAGCGGCACCTGCTTCTTGTTGGCGTGCTGCTGGCGCACCTTGTCGTAGTCTGCGTTGACCTCTGCGATGTACTTCGCCGCCTGGTCGGACAAGAGGCTCTGCGCCACGCTCACGCTGCGCGAAGCGTCCGGAACGTAGACCACCGGGCCTTCGTAGTGCGGCGCGATCTTCACGGCCGTGTGCACGCGGCTGCAGGTGGCGCCGCCGATCAGCAGCGGGATCTTCTTCATGCGGAAGTGCGCGTCCTTCTGCATCTCGCCGGCCACGTACTGCATTTCCTCGAGCGACGGCGTGATCAGCCCGGAGAGGCCGACGATGTCCGCGCCTTCGACTTTGGCGCGCGCCAGGATCTCGTGGCACGGGACCATCACGCCCATGTTCACGACCTCGAAGTTGTTGCACTGGAGCACGACGGTGACGATGTTCTTGCCGATGTCGTGCACGTCGCCCTTCACGGTGGCGATGACGATCTTGCCCTTGGCGCGCACGTCCTCGCCGGCCGCTTCCTGCTGCTTCTTCTCTTCCTCGATGTACGGGATCAGGTGGGCCACGGCCTGCTTCATCACGCGCGCCGACGTCACCACCTGCGGCAGGAACATCTTGCCGGCGCCGAACAGGTCGCCCACGATGTTCATGCCGTCCATCAGCGGCCCTTCGATCACGTGCAGCGGCCGGCCGCCGGTGGCCAGCACCTGCTGGTACATCTCCTCGGTGTCCGGCACGATGTGGTCGGTGATGCCGTGCACCAGCGCGTGCGCCAGGCGCTGGCCGACGGGCAGCGCGCGCCACTCGTTCTTCCTGCTTTCGTCCTTGGATGCACCCTTCGCGCTTTCGGCGACTTCCACCAGCCGCTCGCCAGCGTCCGCGCGGCGGTTCAGCACGACGTCTTCGACGCGCTCGCGCAGCACCGGCTCCAGTTCGTCGTACACGCCGACCATGCCGGCGTTGACGATGCCCATGTCCATGCCGGCCTGGATCGCGTGGTACAGGAAGACGGTGTGGATCGCTTCCCGCACCGGGTCGTTGCCGCGAAAGGAGAAGCTGACGTTGGACACGCCGCCGCTCACCTTGGCGCCCGGCAGGTTCTGCTTGATCCAGCGGGTGGCGTTGATGAAATCGACGGCGTAGTTGTTGTGCTCTTCGATGCCGGTGGCGATGGCGAAGATGTTCGGGTCGAAGATGATGTCTTCGGCCGGGAAGTCCACCTCGTCGACCAGGATGCGGTACGCGCGCTCGCAAATCTCGATCTTGCGTTCGTAGGTGTCGGCCTGGCCCTTCTCGTCGAACGCCATGACGACGGCCGCCGCGCCATAGCGCTTGACCAGCGTGGCCTGGCGGCGGAACTCGGCCTCGCCTTCCTTCATGCTGATGGAGTTGACGATGCCCTTGCCCCGGATGCAGCGCAGGCCGGCCTCGATCACGTCCCACTTGGACGAATCCACCATGATCGGCACGCGGGCGATGTCGGGCTCGCTGGCGATCAGGTTGAGGAAGCGCACCATGGCCGCCTTGCTGTCCAGCATGGCCTCGTCCATGTTGATGTCGATCAGCTGGGCGCCGTTCTCGACCTGCTGGCGCGCGACGGCCGGGGCCTGCTCGTACTGGCCGGCCAGGATCAGGCGGGCGAAGGCCTTGGAGCCGGTGACGTTGGTGCGTTCGCCGATGTTGACGAAGAGGCTGCCCCGGCCGATGGCGACCGGCTCGAGGCCGGCCAGCTTCATGGGGGACTTGGGGTTGCTCTCGCATGCACTCACCTCGTTGGAAGGACGGGTGAGCGCGGTTGGAACCATCTCAAGCCTGACGACGCGGGGTCGCTGCAGCGCTCCTTGAGGTGGGGGTATTTTAAACGCATGGTGCGCAAGCTGCGCTTGCACACCCTACTGAAGCCCCTGTAGGGTGTGCACGCTTGCGTGCGCACCATTGTCAGAGCGGCAAGTCCGCCTTCTTCAGCGTGCGCAGCACGAACGAAGACTTGCTGTGCCGGATCCCCTTGATCTTGTAGAGCTTTTCGCGCAGCAGCCGCTCGTAGTCGCGCGTGTCCTGCACCGCCACGCGCAGCAGGTAGTCGTACTCGCCGAGACGAGATAGGCTTCGATCACCTCAGGGATGGTGGCCAGCACCTCGCCGAACTTTTCCAGCGTGTTGTCGGTGTGGCTGTCGAGCGTGAGCTGCACCAGCACGGTGTCGTTCCAGCCCGGGCCGGCGCGTTCAGCCGCACCGTGTAGCCCTCGATCACGCCCGCCAGCTCCATCTTCTTGATGCGCTCCCAGCAGGGCGAGGCGCTCAGCCCGACCGCCTGGCCGATCTGCTGCAGGCTGGCGCGGGCGTCGCCCTGCAGGACCTTCAGGATCTTGCGGTCGATCGCGTCCATGGCCGCGGGATCAGGCCGCTTCCTTGTAGAAGAACGCCCGCTGCGTCGCGCGTGCCGCCAGCGGACGCACCGCGTCGCCGATGGCCGCGATGTGTTCCGGCGTCGTGCCGCAGCAGCCGCCCACGATGTTGACCAGGCCCTCAACGGCGAACTCGCGCAGCAGCCGCGAGGTGTCTTCCGGCTTCTCGTCGAAGCCGGTTTCGCTCATCGGGTTGGGCAATCCCGCATTGGGATAGCAGCTGATGAAGGTGTCGGGCGCGACCTTCGCCAGCTCCCGGATGTACGGGCGCATCAGCGCCGCGCCCAGCGCGCAGTTCAGGCCCACGGCCAGCGGACGCGCATGCCGCACGCTGTGCCAGAAGGCGGTGACGGTCTGGCCGCTCAGGATCCGGCCGGACGCATCGGTCACGGTGCCGCTGATGATCACCGGCAGCCGCTCGCCGCTGTCGGCGAAGAATTCCTCGATGGCGAACAGCGCCGCCTTGGCGTTGAGCGTGTCGAAGATCGTTTCCACCAGCAGCAGGTCGACGCCGCCTTCGACCGGGCCGGACACCTGCTCGTAGTACGAGGCGCGGAGCTGCTCGAAGTCGACGTTGCGCGCGCCCGGATCGTTGACGTCGGGGCTGATGCTGGCCGTGCGCGGCGTCGGGCCGAGGGCGCCCGCGACGAAGCGCGGCTTGTCCGGCGTGGAGAACTTGTCGGCGGCTTCGCGCGCCAGCTTCGCGGCGGCCACGTTCATCTCGCGCGCCAGGTGACCCGGCCCGTAGTCGTCCTGCGCCAGCGCGTTGGCGCCGAAGGTGTTGGTCTCGAGGATGTCCGCGCCCGCGGCGAGGTAGCCCTCGTGGATGTCGCGGATCACGTCGGGCCGCGTCAGCACCAGCAGGTCGCCGTTGTTCTTCAGGTCCTTGGGGTGGTCGCGCAGCCGCTCGCCGCGGTAATCGGCCTCGACCAGCTTGAAGCGCTGGATCATCGTTCCCATGGCCCCGTCGAGGATGACGATGCGCTGGGAAAGCAGGTCCGGCAGGGCCCGGCCACGGGTGTAGGCGAGCGGTTTCATGCGCCCATTGTAGGAAGGGCAGCGGCGTCAGGTCGCCAGCAGGCTCGGCAGCACGCGCGGGAGCGCGCCGCAATGCCGCAACAAGGGGAGGCAGCGCACGGCGACGCCGGCCGCCTGCGCCTCCGCGATGGCGCGGCGCAGGTCGCCCCGCAGGTAGGCCGGGTCGGGCGCATCGACGTCATGGGCTTCGCCGTCGCTGAGCAGCAGCACGATGGGTCGCGCGCCGCCGTCCACGCGCGACAGCACTTGCGCGACAGCACTTGCGCGACGGCGTGCCGCACCGCCGCGCCGAGGCGGGTGGAGCCGCCGCTGCGCAAGCCGGCGGCACGGGCCAGCACGGCCGGCGCGGCGGCCGCTTCGTCCCACTGCTTCAGCTGCTGCCAGTCCACGCGATGCCGGGTGCGCGAGGCGAACGCCGCCAGCGCGCTGCGATGGCCGAGCTCCTCGAACGCGGCCGCGCAGGCCAGCGCGGCGTCGCGCATGTGGGCGAGCAAGGGGCGTCCATCGTTGCAACGGTCCGCCGTGGAGGCCGAGGCATCGAGCAGGAGTTGCACCGCCAGCGGCTGCGGCACGGCGATGCGCCTGCGGTAGATGTGGTTGTCCGGGGTCTGGCCCGCGCGCATCTGCAGGCGCGCATCCAGCAGTGCCATCGGGTGGAACTCGTCGCCCCAGCTGGCGCGCCCGGCCGGGCGCGGCGCCCCGCCGCGCAGCGAACGCAGCGCGCGCGCCAGCCGGCGGCGGTCTCCGGGTGGAACGGGCTGTAAGCGCACCGCCGCGGACGGCGCGGTGCTTGAGAACACATGGCACCAGTCGCGCCGGTAGCGCGCGATGCGCTCGTCCCACTCCGGGTACAGCACCGGCGGCGACGCGGGCTCGGGAACCGCGTCGGCCGGCGTGCCTTCCGGTGGCGATGCATCCGCCGCCAGTTCGAGATCCGAGTCAGGCGCCTGCGCTTCCGGCTCCCACAGGCAGCTGCCGTCGTCGCGGTAGGCGGCGTGCATGCGCCACGTGGGCGCATTGAACGGCAGCCGCATCTGGCCGATGTCGTTGCCGAGGCGCGAGGCCACTTCACGCACCGGCAGCGACGGATCGAAAGCCATGCGCGCCTTCACCACCCACGGGTGCGGGTCGTCCCACGCCGGGTCCAGCAAGACGCGCGAGAGGCGCGCCAGCAGCGCTTCGAAGCCGTTGCCGGCCGGTGCGTCGGGATCCGCATGGAAGGGCAGCCACAGCGCGCGCAGGCCGGGCATCTCGCGCAGCGCCAACGCCTCGACGCGCGCGTCCTCCAGCACCTCGAACAAGGCCTGCTGCACCGGCTTCAGGCCCCGGCGCGGTTGCGGCGCGCCGCCGAAGCGCCAGTGCGCGCCGGCATGCGCCGTGGCCGCGAGCGCGACATCGAGGCCGTTGGCGGGCAGGTAGAGCATGCGGTCACCGCCGTGGCCAACGAGCACGGGGCGCGCATCGCCCGCTTCCAGCCACGTCAGCCCGGCGGGCCGTCCCCACAGCGCATGCAGCCAGCCGGTCCAGCGCTCATTCGAAGGCGGCATGGACCAGGTCCACCAGCACCGCCGCCAGGTCCGGGTCGTCGGTCAGCGGCGCGGCGATGGCCTGCACGCACGCGTCGCGCAGCGGCAGCCCGGCGCCCACGAGTTGCGCGGCGTGCACGAGCAGCCGCGTGGAGGCGCCTTCGTCGAGTCCATCCGCTTGAAGACGCCGCGTGCGGCCGGCCAGCGCCACCAGGCGCGCGGCCACGGTTTGCGAAATGCCGCCTTCGGTCGCCACGATCGCGGTCTCCACCTCCGGTTGCGGATAGCCGAAGGCCAGCGCCGTGAAGCGCTGCCGCGTCGACGGCTTCAGCGCCTTGTGCAGGCCGCGGTACCCGGGGTTGTAGCTGGCCACCAGCAGAAAGTCCCGGTGCGCATGCAGCAGTTCGCCGCGCCGCTCCAGCGGCAGCACGCGGCGGCTGTCGGCGAGGGGATGGATCACCACCAGCGCATCGCTGCGGGCTTCCACCAGTTCGTCCGGTAGCAGATGCCGCCGTGGCGCGCGGCCAGCGCCAGCGGGCCGTCCTGCCACTTGGTGCCATCCGCATCGAGCAGCCAGCGGCCCGCAAGGTCGCCGGCCGTCAGGTCCTCATGGCAGGCGAGCGTGACCAGCGGCCGGCCGAGCCGCCACGCCATGTGCTCCACGAAGCGCGTCTTGCCGCAGCCGGTGGGCCCGGTCAGCAGGATCGGCAGCCGCGCCGACGCGGCCGCCTCGAACGCCTGCACTTCCCTTGCCACCGGCCGGTAGAACGGCGCGTCGCGCAGCCGCCAATCCGCCAGCGGGTCCGCGTCAGCGGTGGAGGGCATCGGCCGGGTTGGGGATGCCCTCGATCGGGCATTCCTCGGTGCCGACCATCGGCCGCGTGATCGCCTCGACCGCCTTGCGCGTGCCTTCCGGGTCGTTGACCCAGCGCGAGTAGAAGTCGTAGGGGCACGCCGCCATGCCCTGCGTGCCTTCGCGCGAGTTGATCATGCCGGTGTAGCCGCGGTGCAGCAGCAGCTTGAACAGGTGGTTCTCCGACTGGCCGTTCTTGCGGAAGTCGCGGATCAGGCTGGTGGACAGCGCCGCGTACTGCACGCCGTACTCCTCCTCGCCGCATTCGCCGAGCGTGCGGCCGTCGAAGCCGATCAGCGCCGAGTGGCCGAAGTAGCTGTAGACACCGTCGAAACCGGCGGCGTTGGCCACCGCCACGTAGGTGTTGTTGGCAAAGGCCATCGCCTTGCTGATCAGGATCTGCTGCTCCTTGGCCGGGTACATGTAGCCCGGCAGCGGATGATCAGCTCGGCGCCGCGCATCGCGCAGTCGCGCCAGATCTCGGGATAGTTGCCGTCGTCGCAGATGATCAGGCTGATCTTCAGGCCCTTGGGACCGTCGCTGACGTAGGTGCAGTTGCCCGGGTACCAGCCCTCGACCGGCACCCACGGCATGATCTTGCGGTACTTCTGGACGATCTCGCCCCTGGTCGTTCATCAGGATCAGCGTGTTGTACGGCGCCTTGAGCGGATGTTCCTCGTGCCGCTCGCCGGTCAGCGAGAACACGCCCCACACCTTGGCCTTGCGGCAGGCGGCGGCGAAGATCTCGGTCTCCTCGCCCGGCACGCTGGCCGCGGTGTCGTACATCTCCTTCGCGTCGTACATGATGCCGTGGGTGCTGTACTCCGGAAAGATCACGAGGTCCATGCCCGGCAGGCCGGCCTTCATGCCGACCAGCATGTCGGCGATCTTGCGGGCGTTCTCGAGGACCTCGGCCTTGCTGTGCAGGCGCGGCATCTTGTAGTTGACGACGGCGACGCCCACCGTGTCCTTGCTGCTGGAGATGTCTCCGTGGATCATGGGTTTGCTCCTTGATTGGTTGCTGTCGAATTCGGGTACCGGACGCAGAGGGCGCGAAGGGTACGCAGAGGACGCAAAAGGAAACGAACACCTTTCGACTTCTTCTTTGTCTCTTTCGCGTCCTCTGCGTACCCTTTGCGTCCTCTGCGTCCGGCAGTCCGCTTCCGGTATTCCGGGACGCTGCCTAGTGACTGATCATCCGGGGGCGCTTCGACGGAAACGCCTTGTTCCCGTTCGCGCCCGTCACGGTGCTGCCGCGCTTCGCGCCGCTGCAGCAACCGCATCCCGACGGATGCTTCATGCGGCCGTAGCTGCCGTCGCGCGAAGAGCGCGGCGCATGTTGCGCGCGCTCGTTGGCTTCGTGGGCGCCGCGCGTGCCGGCGTCGAGGATCGCCAGTTGCGGCGCCGCGCTCATCACGCGCGGTGAGGCCGCGCCGCAGGCCGGACACGCCGCCGGTTCGTCGCGCCGCGCGATGCTGCGGATGGCGTCGAAGCCACCGCAGCCCCCGCACGCGTAGTCGTACGTCGGCATGGCTACTTGTCCTGCGACAGCGGCATGTCGATCCCGCCCTTCACCATCTTCACCGGCCCGGCTGCCGTGGGGTTGATGTCGAAGTCGAAGATCTCGGTCGGCAGCCACAGCGTGGCGCACGCGTTCGGCACGTCGACCACGCCGCTGATGTGGCCCTGCACCGGGGCCGTGCCGAGAATCGAATAGGCCTGCGCACCGCTGTAGCCGAACTTCTTCAGGTACTCGATGGCGTTCAGGCAGGCCTGGCGGTACGCGATCGTCACGTCCGGTAGTGCTGCTTGCCCTGCTCGTCGACCGAGATGCCTTCGAAGATCAGGTAGTCCTTGTAGTTGGGCGTGATCGGGCTCGGCTTGAAGATCGGGTTCTTGATGCCGTACTTGGCCATGCCGCCCTTGATCAGCGACACCTTCATGTGCACCCAGCCGGCCATCTCGATCGCGCCGCAGAAGGTGATCTCGCCGTCGCCCTGGCTGAAGTGCAGGTCGCCCACCGACAGGCCGCCGCCTTCGACGTACACGGGGAAGAAAACCTTGGAGCCGCGTGACAAATCCTTGATGTCGCAGTTGCCGCCGTGCTCGCGCGGGGGCACGGTGCGCGCGCCTTCGGCCGCGGCCTTGGCCGCCGCTTCGCCGCCCAGCTTGCCCATGTGCGCCGTCTTGCCGTCGGGCGGATTGGCCAGCCGGGCACGCGCTGCGGGTCGGTTGCGATCAGCTCCGCCTCGCGGCTGTTCCACGCGTCCAGCATCTTCTTGTCGGGCAGGCAGCCGATCAGGCCCGGGTGGATCAGGCCGGCGAAGTTGACGCCGGGGATGTGGCGGCTGTTGGTGAACATGCCATGGAAGTCCCAGATCGACTTCTGTGCCAGCGGGAAGTGCTCGGTCAGGAAGCCGCCGCCGTTCTTCTTGCTGAAGAAGCCGTTGAAGCCCCAGAGGCTGTCGTCGCGCGCGCCGATGTCGAGCAGGTCGACCACCAGCAGGTCGCCGGGCTCGGCGCCCTTGACGCCGACGGGGCCGGACAGGAAGTGCACCGTCGACAGGTCGACGTCGCGCACGTCGTCGGCGCTGTCGTCGTTCTTGATCGCGCCGCCGGTCCAGTCGTAGGTTTCCAGCTTGAACTCGTCGCCCGGGTTCACCCACACCGCCATCGGGATGTCCGGATGCCAGCGGTTGTGGATGTTCTCGTTTTCGTACGGCGACTGCGCGAGGTCGACCTTGATCAGGGTTTCGGCCATGGTTGCTCCCGGTTGGGTGGTTCAGACGGACAGGTAGGACTTGATGCGCTGCTGGTCGGTGTCGGCGCGCGTGGTCTCGTGCACCAGCCGGCCGCCTTCGATGACGAACAGGCGGTCGGCCACGTCGAGCGCGAACGACAGCACCTGTTCCGAGACGATGATCGTGATGCGCTTCATCTTGCGGATCTCGTTCAGCGCCTTGGCGATGTCCTTGATGATCGAAGGCTGGATGCCTTCGGTGGGCTCGTCGAGCAGCAGCACCTTGGGCTCGGTGACGAGCGCGCGCGCGATCGCGAGCTGCTGCTGCTGGCCGCCGGACAGGTTGCCGCCCTTGCGCCGCCGCATGTCCCACAGCACCGGGAACAGCGCGTAGATCTCCTCGGGGATCACGCGCGGCTTCGCGTTCTCCGTGCCGGTCTGGATGTTCTCCTCGACCGTGAGCGTCGGGAAGATCATCCGGCCCTGCGGCACGTAGGCGATGCCCTTGGCCACGCGGCGGAAGCTCTCGTCGCGCGACACGTCCTGGCCGCCGATGGTGATCGAGCCGCTCTTGGCCGGCAGCACCCCCATCAGGCTCTTGAACAGCGTGGTCTTGCCCATGCCGTTGCGGCCCATGATGGCGACGGTTTCGTTGGCGTTGCCGTCGAACGAGATGCCGTGCAGCGCCTCGCTCTGGCCGTAGGCGACGTGGAGGTCTTTCACTTGCAGCATGTCAGTGGCCCGTAGACGTCGATCACCTTCGGGTCGGCCTGCACCTTCTCCATCGGCCCTTCGGCGAGGATCTTTCCCCGGTGCATGACGGTGACCTTGTGGGCGATCTGCTTGACGAAGTCCATGTCGTGCTCGATCACGATCACGGCGCGGTTGGTGCAGATGCGCTTGAGCAGTTCGGCGGTGAGTTCGCGCTCGCGCGCGCTCATGCCGGCGATGGGTTCGTCGAGCATCAGCAGCTCGGGCTCCTGCATCAGCAGCATCCCGATCTCCAGCCACTGCTTCTGGCCGTGACTCAAGAGGCCGGCTTCGTCGGCGAGGCGGTCGGCCGGCCGATGTCGGCGGCGACCGCTTCGACCTTCTCCCGCACCTCCGCATCGCACTTGAAACCCAGCGCGCCGAACACCGAGCGTCCGCGCGGGAACGACACCTCCGGGTTCTGGAACACCGTGAGGTTCTCGTAGATGGAAGGCGTCTGGAACTTGCGGCCGATCCCCAGTCGCACGCGCTTGTGCTCGGCCATCTTCGTCAGCTCGGTGTTGTTGAACTTGATGCTGCCGCCGCTGGCGCGCGTCTTGCCGCAGATCAGGTCCAGCAGCGTGGTCTTGCCGGCGCCGTTCGGGCCGATGATCACGCGCAGCTCGTTGCGGTCGATGTACAGCGTGAGGTTGTCGATGGCCTTGAAGCCGTCGAAGGAGACGGTCAGGTCCTCGACCGCCAGCGCGAAGTCGGTGTTGCTCATGGCGGGCCTTTCAGGCGTGCTGTCCCCGGATCGGGCCGGCCGCTTCCGGGTCGGGCCGCGGCGTCACGGGCGCGGTGGGGCGCGTGGGCGGCGTGGCGGAAGGCGGCGGCTTCACCGCCGCGTCGCGCAGCGCCTGCCGGCGGCCCTTCCACCAAGGCACGATCTTTTCTTCCCAGACACCGGCCAGCCCCATCGGGAAGGCCATCGTCACGCCGATGAACAGCGCCGCCATCAGGAACAGCCAGAGGTCCGGGAAGCTCTCCGAGAAGAAGGTCTTGCCGGCATTCACCAGAGCGTGCCGTACACCGCGCCGACCAGGCTCATGCGGCCACCGACCGCGGCGTAGATCACCATCTCGATCGAGGGCACGATGCCGACGAAGCTGGGCGACATGAAGCCGACCTGCAGCGAGAACATGGCGCCGCCGATGCCCGAGAGCGCCGCCGCCAGGCAGAACGTGAAGACCTTGAAGTTGGCGACGTCGTAGCCGGAGAAGCGCACGCGGTCCTCCTTGTCGCGCATCGCCAGCAGCAGCGTCCCCGCCTTGCCGGTCTGGATCCAGCGGCACAGGAGGATGGCGCCGACCAGCAGCGCGACGCACACGTAGTACAGGATCAGCTTGGCGCTGTCGGTGCGCGTGTCCCAGCCGGCCATCGTCTTCAGGTCGGTCATGCCGTTGACGCCGCCGGTGTAGCCCTGCTGGCCGATGATCAGCACCGTGAGGATCAGCGCCACGGCCTGCGTGATGATCGCGAAGTACACGCCGCCGACGCGCCGCTTGAACATCGCGAAGCTCACGATCCACGCCAGCAGCGTCGGCACGGCGATCACCGCGAACAGCGAGAACCAGAGGTTCTGGAAAGGCACCCAGAACGCGGGCAGCGCCGTGATCTGGTTCCAGTCCATGAAGTCGGGGATGCCCGGCGTGGTCTGGATCTTGGTGCTGACCGGGTCCGATGCTTCCAGTTTCAGGAACATGGCCATGGCGTAGCCGCCGAGGCCGAAGAACACGCCCTGCCCCGGCTCAGCACCCCGCCGTAGCCCCACACCATCCATACGAGGCCGATGGCGACGAAGGCGTAGGTGAGGTACTTGCCCACCAGGTTCAGGCGGAAGATGTCGAGCGTGAGCGGCAGCACCACCGCCAGCAGCACCACCAGGGATCAGCAGGCTGGCGAGCTGGTAGCGGGCGATCCAGGACTTGATTGCGTTCATGGGGACTTCCTTGGGGAGCGCGGCGGATTCAGCGCCGCACCTTGACCGCGAACAGGCCTTGCGGCCGGACCATCAGGATCAGCACGATCAGCGAGAGCGTGAGCATCTTGGCCATCGAGCCGGCCATGAAGAACTCGGTGATCGACTGGGTCTGGGCGATGCCGAAGGCGGAGACCACGGTGCCCAGCAGGCTGGCCGCGCCGCCGAAGGTGACGACCAGGAAGGCGTCGACGATGTAGAGCGAACCCGAGGTCGGCCCGGTCGAACCGATCGTCGTGAAAGCCGCGCCCGCAACTCCGGCGATGCCGCAGCCGATCGCGAAGGTGAGGCGGTCGGTTTTCTTCGTGTCGATGCCGGTCGCATTCGCCATCACGCGGTTGCTCACCGTCGCTCGCACCCGCAGGCCCCAGCGGCTGCGGTGCAGCGCCAGCAGCACGCCGCCGGTGACGACCGCCGTGAGCGCCAGCACGAACATGCCGTTGATGGGGATGTCGAGGCCGGGCGCCGGCGCCCGAGAGCCGAGCAGCCAGTCGGGCAGCGTGGGGCTCACTTCCTTGGGGCCGATGAAGGTGCGGAAGCACTGCTGCAGCGCGAGGCTGATGCCCCGTGTGGCCAGCAGCGTGTCGAGCGGCCGCTTGTACAGGTGGCGGATCAGGCCCCACTCAACGAGCCAGCCGGCCACGAAGGCGAAGCCGAAGGCGGCGACGATGGCGATCGGGAAGTAGAACGGGGTCCAGCCGGGCGCGAACTTCGACGCCAGCTCGGAACCCGGGAAGATGGTGTAGGCGCCGATGGTCATGAACTCGCCATGCGCCATGTTGATCACGCCCATCTGGCCGAAGATGATCGCGAGGCCGAGGCCCATGAGCAGCAGGACCGAGAACAGGCTCAGGCCCGCGAAGCCCTGCATCAGGCCGATGTTCATCATTTCCGAAAGCGTCATGCGGTGCTCCGGGTGGGAAGAAGCCCTCCCCCGACGGGGGAGGGAGAGGGAGAGTTACTGATAGCCCTTGGGGAACGGATCCGGCTTGATCAGCTGCGGCGATTCCGCGACCACCTTGAAGGTGGCGTCGGGCATGCCCATCGCGATGCGCGACTTGCTCCACAGGTGGTGGTTGGGGTCGAGCTTCACGTAGCCCTCGGGCGCCGTCGTCAGCTCGATGCCGGTGCGCGAGGCCGCGACGACCTTGTCGACGTCGAAGCTCTTGGCCTTTTCCACCGCGGCCTTCCACAGCCGGGGGCCGAGGTAGCCGGCCTGCGTGACGTCGCCGATCACCGCGTCCTTGCCGTACTTGGCCTTGAAGGCGGCCACGAACTTCTTGTTGTTCTCGTTCTCGAGCGACTGGAAGTACTTCATCGACGAGTAGAAGCCCCGGAAGTTCTCGCCGCCCACGCCGGTCATCTCGTCTTCGGTCACCGACAGCGTCACCAGCAGCTGCTTGTCGCCGGTGATGCCCGCCGCCTTGAGCGCCTTGTAGAAGGCCACGTTGGAGCCGCCGACCACCGCGACGAACAGGCAGTCGGGCTTCTGCACCTTGATCTTGTTCATCAGGGAGCCGAAGTTCGTGCTGCCCAGCGGGTAGTACTCCTCGCCGACGATCTTGCCCTTCTGGAAGGCTTCGACGTGCTTGCGCGCGATCTTCATCGACGTGCGCGGCCAGATGTAGTCGGAGCCGATCAGGAAGAAGGTCTTGGCCTTCTTCTCCTTCTGCGCCCAGTCCAGGCTGTACAGGATCTGCTGCGTGGCTTCCTCGGCCGGTGTAGATCACGTTCTTGGACTGCTCCAGGCCCTCGTAGAAGGTCGGGTAGTACAAGAGGCCGTTCTCCTTCTCGAACACCGGGAGCACCGCCTTGCGCGAAGCGGAGGTCCAGCAGCCGAACACCGCGGCGCAGCGGTCGTTGATCAGGAGCTTCTTGGACTTCTCGGCGAAGGTCGGCCAGTCGGAAGCGCCGTCTTCCTTGATCACCTTGATCTTGCGGCCCGGATGCCGCCCATGGCGTTGATCTGGTCGATGGCGAGCTGCTCGGCCGGATGGAGCCGGTCTCGGAGATGGCCATCGTGCCGGTGGCCGAGTGCAGCTGGCCCACGGTGACTTCGGTGTCGGTGATCGCCAGCTTGGTCGTGTTGACCGTTGCGGTCGGCTGCGCGCCGGCCCAGGCCGGGAGGCCGGCGACGGAAGCGGCGCCGAGCGCCTGCAGCAGGCGGCGGCGGCCGGCGTCGGCGCCGGCGGGGTGGTCTTGGTGCGTGGCAGGTTTCTTCATGGGGCGTTCCTCGCAGGGTTGGAAACTGTCTGCCGGCATCGGTCGGGTTGGCGCCGGGCTGCTGCGAAGAGTAGGGAGAGGGGGAAAACCCGCCCATACGTCAATTACCGTAGCGCGTGCATGGTGCGAACGCGTGCACCGCAATGGGGTGCCACGGTTCTTGCATGTCCTGCGGCATGGCCGCACCGCAAACGATCTTTCGCTTTCGCCGCGACTACAACTCCCGGGTCGCCGACGAGACGATGGAGGACTACGCGCTGCGCTATACGCCGAAGAGCTTTAGGCGCTGGAGCGAGTTCCGCGTGGCCAACACGGCGTTCGGCTCGCTGTCGTTCCCGGCGCTGGAGGCGATCGGCGGCGCCATCGCGCTGAACTACGGCTTTTCCAATGCGATGTGGGCGATCCCGTGGTCGGCGCGATCATCTTCCTGACCGGCCTGCCGATCGCGATCTACGCGGCGCGCTACGGCCTCGACATGGACCTGCTGACGCGCGGCGCCGGCTTCGGCTATCTCGGCTCCACGATCACGTCGCTGATCTACGCGGTGTTCACCTTCATCTTCTTCGCACTGGAGGCGGCCATCATGGCGCTCGCGCTGCAGATGGTGGTCGACTGGCCGCTCGAGTGGTGCTACGTGGCGTCGTCGCTCGTGATCCTGCCGCTGGCCATGCGCGGCATCACGCTGATCTCGCGGCTGCAGGCGTGGACGCAGCCGGTGTGGCTGTTCCTGCTGCTGCTGCCGTTCGTGTGGATCGCGCTGACGCAGCCGCAGCTGTACCGCGACTTCAGCTCGCTGTCGGGGCTCGCCACCGGCAGCAGCGGCTTCGATGCGCTGGCCTTCGGCGCCGCCGCCGCGGTGATCTTCTCGCTGGTGGTGCAGATCGGCGAGCAGGTCGACTTCCTGCGCTTCCTGCCGGAGAAGACGCCGGCCAATCGCGGACGCTGGTGGGCGGCGGTGCTGATCGCGGGCCCCGGATGGATCGCGATGGGCATGCTGAAGATGGCGGCCGGCGCCTTCCTCGCTTTCGCCGCCCTGCAGTTCGAAGTGGACGTGGCGCGTGCGGCGGAGCCGACGCAGATGTTCCCCGGCAGGCTTCACGCAGGCGATCGGCATTCCCCGGCTGGCGGTGGCGGTCACGGTGCTGTTCGTGGTGGTGTCGCAGATCAAGATCAACCTGACCAACGCCTATGCGGGGTCGCTCGCGTGGTCGAACTTCTTCGCGCGGGTCACGCGCAGCCATCCGGGCCGGGTGGTGTGGCTGGTGTTCAACGTGGGCATCGCCACGCTGCTGATGACGCTGGGCGTGTTCGGCGCCCCGGAGAAGGTGCTGGCCGTCTACAGCAACGTGGCCATCGCCTGGGTCGGCGCGCTCGTAGCCGACCTGGTCATCAACAAGCCGCTGGGGCTGAGCCCGCCGCACATCGAGTTCCGGCGCGCGCACCTGTACGACTTCAACCCCGTCGGCCTGGGTGCGATGGTGCTGGCGGCCACCGTCGCCTGCGTGGCGTACACCGGCGCACTGGGCGAGCACGCGGCCGCGTTCTCGCCCTTCATCGCGCTCGTCCTCTCGATGGCGCTCGCGCCGCTGCTGGCCTGGGCGACGCGCGGGCGCTACTACCGGCGCGGTCGCCCAGCACCGAATGGCAGCCGGGCGAGCTGGTGCGCTGCGCCGTGTGCGAGAACCAGTTCGAGTCGGAAGACATGGCGCGCTGCCCCGCGTACGGCGGCGCCATCTGCTCGCTGTGCTGCTCGCTCGAATCGCGCTGCCATGACCGCTGCAAGACCGGTTCGCGCGCCACCGACCAGATCCGCGCCGTGGCGGCGGCGCTGCTGCCGCGCGGCTGGGCGGCGCACGTCAACTTCCGCGTCGGCCACTACCTGATGGTGGTGCTGGCCTTGTGCGGCCTGATGGCCTTCCCCGGTCGGCGTCGTGTACGTTCAGGAGGGACTGGAAACGCCGGTGCAGTTCCTGCGCATGCCGTTCCTGAAGGTGTTCGCGTTGCTGGCGCTGCTGGCCGCCGTGTGCGCTTGGTGGGTGGTGCTGAGCACCGACAGCCGGCGCATGGCGCAGGACGAATCGGAACGGCAGACCGCCTTGCTGCTGCAGGAGATCGACGCCCACCGGCGCACCGACGCCGCGCTGCAGACGGCCAAGGACCGTGCGGAGTCGGCGAGCCTCGCCAAGACCCGCTACGTCGCGGGCATGACCCACGAGCTGCGCTCGCCGCTGAACAGCATCCTCGGCTACACGCAGATCCTGCTGAAGAACCCGCAGGTGGACGGCGCCCTGCGCGACACGCTGGCCGTGATGCACCACAGCGGCCAGCACATGCACGCGCTGATCGACGGCTCGCTGGAGCTGGCGCGCATCGAAGCCGGCCGGCTGCGGCTCGACGTGGCACCCCTGCCGCTGCCCGAGCTGGTGGAGCAGGTCGAACGCATGATGCGGCCGCAGGCCGAGGCCAAGGGCCTGGGCTTCGAAGTGCAGGTGCTCGGCACGATGCCGCCGTGGATCCGCGCCGACGCCAAGCGGCTGCGCCAGATCCTCATCAACCTGCTGACCAACGCGGTGCGCTTCACGCCGCAGGGGCAGGTGACGCTGCGGCTGGACTTCCGCCGGCACGTGTCGCGCATCGACGTGGTCGACACCGGCATCGGCATCGCGCCGCAGGACCAGGAGCGGATCTTCCTGCCGTTCGAGCGCGGCAGCGCCGGCCGCCGCGCAAGCGAGACCGGCACCGGCCTCGGCCTGACCATCACGCACCTGCTGGCCGAGCTGATGGGCGGCCAGTTGACGCTGGAGAGCACGCCCGGCCGGGCAGCACCTTCAGCGTGCGCGTCTACCTGCCGGAGATCGCGAGCGACCCGGCGCGCCCGCCCGCGCGCGTGACGGCGCTGCGGCCGGTGATCGGCTATCTCGCGCCGCGCCGCACCTTGCTGGTGGTGGACGACCGGCGCTGCAGCGGCAGCTGCTGGCGGCCATGCTGGTGCCCCCGGGTTCCACGTGCTGGAGGCGGCGAGCGGCCGCGAATGCGTGGAAATCGTGGAGCGCGAGGTGCCCGACGCGGTGCTGCTGGACATCACGATGGACGACCTGGACGGCTGGCAGACGGCGGCCCTGCTGCGCACGCTGCAATCGCCGGACACGCTGCCCATCGTCTTCGTCTCGGCCAACCTGTTCGACCAGCGGCCGGACCGCATCGCGGGATTGCAATGCCGTGGCTTCATCGGCAAGCCGGTGCTGGAGTCGGAGTTGCTCGACGCGCTGGAACGCGCGCTGCAGCTCGAATGGGTGCGGTCGAACACGCCGCTGGTCGCGGTGCATGGGGTGGCGGCGATGGCGGTGGCCGGCACCGCGAACCTGCCCGACGCGCTGCGCGAGGAGCTGCTGCGCCTGGCAAGCCAGGGGCAATGCATCCGCGTTGCGCGAACGATTGCGCGCGGCGGCGCGTGAGCTGCCGGCGCAGGCGGCGGCGCTGGCCGGCCTGCAGGCGCACGCCGACGCCTTCGACTTCACGGGCGTGGTGGCGCAGTTGCGGGAGGACGAAGATGTCGCATCCGTATGAAGCCGGGGCAGCGGGCCGCGTGATCCTGGTGGTGGACGACGCCATCGACACGCTGCGCATGCTGTGCGACGCGCTGGCCGCCGACGGCTACACGGTGCTGGTGGCGCGCGACGCCGAGGAAGCCCGCGCGCGCTTCGAGATCGCCGTGCCCGACGCGGTGCTGCTCGACGCGGTGATGCCCGGCATCGACGGCTTCGCGCTGTGCCGCGAGCTGAAGGCGACGCCGCCGTGGTCGCACGTGCCGATCGTCTTCATGACCGGCCTGTCGGAAACCGAGCAGATCGTGCAGGGCTTCGCCAGCGGCGGTGTCGACTACGTGGTCAAGCCGCTGCGCATCCCGGAAGTGCTGGCGCGGGTGGCGACGCACGTGCGCAATGCGCGCGCCGCGCGGCTGGCCCGCGAGGCGGTGGACATCGCCGGCATGGGCACCGTGGTGCTGGACGGCCGGGCCGCGTGGCGTGGCGCTCGCCGCAGGCGGCGGCGTGGCTGGAGGCGGCGTTCCCGGGCGCGGACGGGGTGCCCTCGCCACCGCGTGGCTCGGGACTGCCGCGCCAGCTTCGGAAGCCACGCAGCCGCTGCCGGACGGCAGCCGGCTGGCGGCGCGGCACATGGGCGCCGGCTGGTTCGCCGAAACCATGCTGCTGCTGCGGGTGGCGCCCGCGGGCGCGGCGCCGAACCGCATGGCGACCGTGGCGCTGACGCCGCGCGAGGCCGAAGTGCTGTCGTGGCTGGCCAAGGGCAAGACCAACCGCGACATCGCCGACATCCTGGGCATGAGCCCGCGGACGGTCAACAAGCACCGGAGCACATCTTCGAGAAGCTGGGCGTGGAGACGCGGACGGCGGCGGTGGCGATCGCGGGGCAGATGGCGGGGGGTGAGGGAGCGGGGGCGGGGGGGGGGGCGGGAGCGGACTGCCGGAACGCAGAGGGCGCAAAGGTTACGCAGAAAACGCAGAAGGAAACCAGCTCCTGAAATTTCCGCGTCCTCTGCGCATTCTCTGCGCCCTCTGCGTTCCGGCAGTCCGCTCCCGCTTTCAGCAACAGATCACAAGAACCGCAGTCGGCCTTTGACGCGCGCGAAGCGTTACAAGAGCCGCCTCGCGGACAATCCCTTCACTTTGTCGACTGCCCACACCCTCCTCCACGACGTCTTCGGCTATTCCGCGTTCCGCGGCGCGCAGGAAGACATCGTCCACCACGTCATCGCCGGCGGCGATGCGCTCGTGCTCATGCCCACCGGCGGCGGCAAGTCGCTGTGCTACCAGATCCCCGCGCTGGCCCGCCAGCAGGAAGGCCTCGGCATCTCCATCGTGGTGTCGCCCCTGATCGCGCTCATGCACGACCAGTCGGCGCGCTGCGCGAGGCCGGCGTGAAGGCCGAGTTCCTGAACTCCACGCTCAGCGGCGAGGCCGCCAACGCCGTCGAACGCAAGATGCTGCGCGGCGAGATCACCATGCTGTACGCCGCGCCGGAACGCGTCGCCACGTCCCGCTTCCTCAACCTGCTCGACACCCTGCACGAGCAGCGCAAGCTGGCGCTGTTCGCCATCGACGAAGCGCATTGCGTGAGCCAGTGGGGCCACGACTTCCGGCCGGAGTACCGCGCGCTGGCGGTGTTCCACGAACGCTATCCGGACGTGCCGCGCATCGCGCTCACGGCAACGGCCGACGACATCACCCGCGCCGACATCGTGCAGCACCTGCAGCTCGAGGGCGCGCGCCAGTTCGTCAGCAGCTTCGACCGGCCGAACATCCGCTACACCATCGCCGAGAAGACCGACCCCACGCGCCAGCTGCTGCAGTTCATCGAGGGCGAACACGCAGGGGAAGCGGGCATCGTCTACTGCCAGTCGCGCAAGCGGGTGGAGGAAATCGCCGAAACGCTGTGCCGCGAAGGCATGGACGCGTTGCCGTACCACGCGGGGCTCGACGCCGAAGTGCGGCAGCGCCACCAGACCGCTTCCTGCGCGAAGAGGGAGTGGTGATGACGGCCACCATCGCCTTCGGCATGGGCATCGACAAGCCCGACGTGCGCTTCGTCGCCCACCTCGATCTGCCCAAGAACATCGAGGGCTACTACCAGAGAGACCGGCCGCGCGGGCCGCGATGGCCTGCCGTCCGACGCCCGGATGGCCTACGGCCTGCAGGACGTGGTGAACCAGCGCCGCATGATCGACGAGAGCCCGGCCGCCGAGGAATTCAAGCAGGTGCTGCGCGGCAAGCTCGATGCGCTGCTGGCGCTGGCCGAGGCGACCGACTGCCGGCGCGTGCGGCTGCTGGCGTACTTCGGCGAGAAATCCCGGCCGTGCGGCAACTGCGACAACTGCCTGCAGCCGCCGGCCGTGTGGGACGGCACCGAGGCCGCGCGCATGCTGCTGTCGACGATCTATCGCGTGCACCAGGCCAGCGGCATCACCTTCGGCGCCGGGCACCTGATGGACATCCTGCGCGGCAAGGCGACCGAGAAGGTGGCGCAGTTCGGGCACGACAAGCTCTCCACCTTCGGCATCGGCGCGGCGTTCTCGGAACAGCAGTTGCGCGGCGTGCTGCGGCAGCTCATCGCGACGGAAGCGGTGGCGGTGGACGCCAGCGCCTACAACACGCTGCAGCTCACGGCGGGGTCACGGGCCGTGCTGAAGGGCGAGCAGCAGGTGCGGTTGCGCGAGTCGGTCAGCGCCCCGGCCGGACGGCGCCGCACGCGCAGCAGCGGCGGCTCGAAGGCGCCGTCCGCGGCCGCGGCGAACCTCACGGCGGATGGGCAGCAGCGCTTCACGGCGCTGAAGGCGTGGCGCGCGGAGATCGCGCGCGAGCACAACCTGCCGGCTTACGTGATCTTCCATGACGCGACGCTGGCCGCCATCGCGGCGCTGGCGCCGCAGTCGCTGCGGGATCTCGAAGGGGTGAGCGGCATCGGCGCGGCCAAGCTGGACAAGTACGGTCCGGCGGTGCTGGATGTGCTGCGGGCGATGGACTGACCACAGCCTGTTCAAACGAACCCGATATTCCGCGCCTCCCGCACCTCGGGCTTGATCCTATGCTCCGCCTCGAGCTGCTCGATGAACTCCTCCGGCGACAACCGCGCCGCCAGGATCTCGACTTGCCGCTTCACCGCCGCGAAGTCACCGGGGCACAGCTGCTCCAGCTTCGCCAGCCGCGCCGCGACCGCCGGTGACAGCAGCGCCGCATCTCCGCCCAGCGCCTCGATCACGAACATCCGCTCGCGCTGCGCTGGCATCAGCGGCTTGAAGCGGATCTTGAAGGCGAAGCGCCGCAGGGCCGCCCGGTCGATGCGCTCCATCAGGTTGGTGGTGCAGATGAAGATGCCGGCGAAGCGCTCCATGCCCTGCAGCATCTCGTTGACCTCGGTCACCTCGTAGGTGCGCTGCGCGCCGCGGCGGTCCTGCAGGAAGCTGTCGGCTTCGTCGAGCAGCAGCACCGCCTTTTCGGCTTCGGCCTCGCGGAACATCGCCGCCATGTTCTGCTCGGTCTCGCCCACGAACTTGCTCATGAGGTCGCTGGCCTGCTTCACGAGCAGCGGGCGCTCCAGGCTGCGCGCGATGTGCTCGGCCGGGGCCGTCTTGCCGGTGCCCGGCGCGCCGTAGAAGCACAGGGTCCCGTGGCCGCGCGCCTTCAGCGCCTCGACGATGCGCGGCACCTCGAAGCGCGACTCGACGTTCAGCATCTCCGGTCGTACTGCGTGACAGCCGGACGCATCCCCGCCTCCTGCGGCCGGTTGCCCGGGCCTGGTCGGCGTTGCGCAGTTGCCGTTCGATCAGGCTTTCGGCGGCGACGTCTGCGGCGCCCGCCAGCGTGGCGAAGCGCACGGCGGTACGGATCTGCGCCGGCGTCAGGCCCTTGCGCTCCGTCAGCTTCCCCACGAAGGCCTCGGAGACCGTGACACCTTCGAGCGTCTTGCGCACCAGCCCTTCGCGGGCGCCGGGCGGCGGCGACTTCAGTTCGAGGTGGTAGGCGAAACGGCGGCGGAACGCCGGGTCGATCTGCTCGATGCGGTTGGTGACCCAGATCGTCGGCACCGGGTTCGATTCCGTGGATCTGGTTGACCCACGCCTTGCCGCTCACGCTGCCGGAGGGCGGCGCGACCACCTGCTCGGCGCGCGCGAGCATCTGCGCCGCTTCGCTGGAGATCGGCGGGAACACGTCTTCCACTTCGTCGAACAGCAGCGCCGCCTGCGCGCTGCCTTTCAGGAACACCTGCGCGATCTGCAGCGAGCGATAACGGTCACGCCCGCTCAGCGAATTGCCGTCGCGGTCCGCATATTCCACCTCGAACAGCTCCAGCCCCGCCGCCTGCGCCACCACCTTGGCCAGCTCGGTCTTGCCGGTGCCGGGCGGGCCGTACAGCAGCACGTTGACGCCCGGCTCCTTGCGGTCGATGGCATTGCGCAGCAGCGATCGCAGCACGCGCGCGTCTTCGGCCACGAAGGAGAAGTCGTCCAGCGCCAGCTCGCTCTTGGCGCACGGCCGCGTGAACACCGCCATCAGCTCGCTCTGGTCGCGTACTCGCGCATCAGCACCGGCGGCAGCTTCTCGCTGACCTTCATCAGGTCGGCCAGGTCCGTGATGTTGTGCTCGGAGATCAGGTTCTCCACCAGCCCGATGCGCTCCAGCCGCGAGCCGGCACGCAGCGCCTCGCCGACCTCGGCCGCGTTCACGCCGGCCACTTCGGCGATGGCCGCATAAGCCTCGGGCGCGTTGTTGACCTTGAACTCCACCAGCAGGCTGCGCAGGTCGCGCTGGTAGCGCGCCAGCGTTCCGTAGAGCAGCAGCGCGCGTTCGGCCTTGTTCAACTGCAGCAGGCTGGCGAGCGCGTCGATGTTCTTCTCGACCAGCGTCGAATGCTTCTTCAGCGCGTGCGTCAGCCAGTCGCCGGTGACGGCCAGCACCGACAGCAGGTCCTTCGGCTGGTCCTTCGCGTATTCGTCGAGGTAGAAGAACAGCGTGCCTTCCTCGTACGGGCCGCGCCAGACGCCGTGGCGGTCGAGGAACTCGCGGGTGGCGAGCTGTTCGTGGCCGCGCCAGAACTCGTTGTCCTTGCAGCGGCGGCCGAGGAATTCGCGGAGGCGATCGAGCGAAGGCGCCGGCCACACCAGTGCCGGCCCGCCAGCGACAGCAGGCCGTTGAGGTCGCGGCGCACGTTGAACTTGGCGCCCTGCTTGGCCGCCAGCGTCAGCACGAAGTGCGAACACATCAGGTCGAGGACGGGCGCGTCCTTCAGGCCGGGAGAGGGCAGCACTTGCAGATCCAGCGAACGCTTGGCCAATCGACCTCCGTGGATGAGGGGCGCCTTACGATAGCGCGAGACGATGCTACATGGAAGAACCGGCCGGTGGGGCAATGCCCGGCGGCTTGCGTGACAATGGTCCGATGACCGGCCTTCCCGAGATCCGCGCCGCCGCCGCCCGCCTGCAAGGGCAGCTGCTGGACACGCCCTGCGTGGAATCGCGCACGCTCTCGCAGATCACCGGTTGCCGGTTTACCTGAAGTTCGAAAACCTGCAGTTCACCGCCTCCTTCAAGGAGCGGGGCGCCTGCAACATGTTGACACTGCTCATCGATGGCGCCGACCGCGCGGCGATCCGCGGCGTCGTCGCCATGAGCGCCGGCAACCATGCCCGGGGCGTGGCCTACCACGCGCAGAGGCTCGGGCTGCGGGCGGTGATCGTGATGCCGCGCTTCACGCCCGGCGTGAAGGTGGAGCGCACGCGCAGCTTCGGCGCCGAGATCGTGCTGCACGGCGACACGCTGGAGGAGGCGCGCGCCCACGCGCTCGCGCTCGCCGAACAGGAGCAGCTGACGTTCGTGCACCCGTACGACGACGAAGCCATCATCGCCGGCCGGGGCACGGTGGGGCTCGAGATGCTGCAGCAGGTGCCCGATCTCGACGTGCTGGTGGTGGCCGTCGGCGGCGGCGGCCTGATCGCCGGCGTCGCGGCGGCCGCCAAGGCGCTCAAGCCGTCGATCGAGGTGATCGGCGTGCAGGCGCTGCGCTTCCCCAACATGTTCAACGCGGTCAAGCACGCGGAACTGCCGCAGGGCGGCTCGACCATTGCCGAAGGCATCGCCGTCGGCCGGCCCGGCAAGCTGACGCAGCCGCTGATCGAGCGGCACGTCGACGACCTGCTGCTGGTCGACGAGGGCGACATCGAACAGGCCATCGTGATGCTGCTGGAGATCGAGAAGACGCTGGTGGAAGGCGCCGGCGCCGCCGCGCTGGCGGCGCTGCTCAAGGAGCCGGCGCGCTTCGCCGGGCGCAAGGTCGGGCTGGTGCTCGGCGGCGGCAACATCGACCCGATGCTGCTGGCGGCGATCATCCACCGCGGCATGGTGCGCGCCGGACGCCTGGCGCGGCTGCGCGTGTGCGCGCGCGACGTGCCGGGTTCGCTGGCGCGCATTACGGCGATCGTCGGGGAGGCCGGCGCCAACATCGACGAGGTGCATCACCAGCGCGCCTTCACGCTGCTGGCGGCGCAGAACGTGGAGATCGAGCTGGTGATCCAGACCGCGGCCGGCCCCACGTGCAGGCCGTGCTGGAGGCGCTGCACCGGGCGGGATTCGAGGCGGAGGAACAGTGATGGACCAGACCAGTTGCAAGCGGCGCTGCCGGAATACTTCGCGCCCCGGGTGCAGGCACTCGGGCTGCGGGTGGAGGCGTTCGACGGCGAGAGCGTCACGCTGCGGCTGCCGCAAAGCGACCAGCTGTCGCGCGTCGGCGGCATGCTGTGCGGCCAGGCCATGATGGCCGCGGCCGACACCGCCATGGTGCTGGCGCTGATCCACCACTTCGGCGCCTTCCGGCCGTGCACGACGGTGCAGATGAACACCAGCTTCCTCAAGCCGCTCTCCGGCCAGACGCGCTGGTGCAGGCGAAGGTGGTCCGCGCCGGCAAGTCGCTGGCGTTCGGCGAGATCGACATCCGCGGCGCCGAGGACGGCAAGAGCGCCTGCCGGGCTACGACCACCTACGCCCTTCTCTAGGGGAAACCCGAACGGGTAGAATGGACCGGTTCTGTTGAGAGGAAGCCATGGCCAGCCACCCGCACACCACCCACGAAGTCACTGAATCGCACGACCCGGTGGAAAACGTCGTTCCCATGATCCCCGTCGTGCTGCCCCCGGTCGGCGCCGCGCTGATGTTCCTGCTGGCCTTCATCGCCATCTACATGGCCTGAAGCCGTCTCCGCGCTGTCCACCCAGCCCCTCGGCCTCGCGGCCCGGGGGCTTTGTCATTTCCGGAGCTTGCCAAGGTCAGGCATAAGCCCATGCATCTTTTGCATGGGCTTAGGGATTGTTGGCTGCGGCCCAGCAGAACCGCTTCTTAAAATGGACCCCTCCAGCCGACCCCGCGGTAGGGACGTCCCGCCAGCAGCCGACTGAGCCAAGCCTGTTTTCAAAAGGTGCGCTTGCAGTTGGCCCCCCAGCTGCCTCCTTTTGAAAACCGGTTTCAACTTAGGAGCATTTGGAATGAACTCTCCCGTGATGCAGGGCACGGACCTTCGGGCCCCCGCCTACGTGAAGAACGCCCGGCTGATCGCCCGGGTGGCCGACATGGTGGCGCTGTGCAAGCCCGATTCGGTCTACTGGTGCGACGGCAGCCGGGGGAGTACGACCGCCTCTGCCAGCAACTGGTGGACGCCGGCACCTTCCGCAAACTCGACGAATCGAAGCGCCCCGGCTCCTACCTCGCCTGGTCCGACCCGACCGACGTCGCGCGCGTCGAAGACCGCACCTTCATCTGCAGCCAGAAGAAGGAAGACGCCGGCCCGACCAACAACTGGATGGCGCCCGCCGACATGCGTGCCACTCTACAGCCGCTTTTTGACGGTTGCATGAAGGGCCGCACGATGTACGTCGTGCCGTTCTCGATGGGCCCGCTCGGCTCGCCCATCGCCCACATCGGCATCGAGCTGTCCGACAGCCCGTACGTGGCCGTCAACATGCGCATCATGACCCGCATGGGCAAGGCCGTTTACGAAGTGCTCGGCGTCGACGGCGAGTTCGTGCCGTGCGTGCACACCGTCGGCGCGCCGCTGCAGCCGGGCCAGCAGGACGTCTCCCCGCCCTGCAACAAGACCAAGTACATCGTGCACTACCCCGAGACGCGCGAGATCTGGTCGTACGGCTCCGGCTACGGCGGCAACGCGCTGCTGGGCAAGAAGTGCTTCGCGCTGCGCATCGCCTCCACCATGGGCCGCGACCGGGGCTGGCTGGCCGAGCACATGCTGATCCTCGGCGTGACCAAGCCCGACGGCAAGAAGTACCACGTCGCCGCCGCGTTCCCGTCGGCCTGCGGCAAGACCAACTTCGCCATGCTGATCCCGCCCGCCGGCTTCGAAGGCTGGAAGGTCACGACCATCGGCGACGACATCGCCCGGATCAAGCCGGGCGCCGACGGCCGCCTGTACGCGATCAACCCGGAAGCCGGCTACTTCGGCGTGGCCCCGGGCACCAACATGCAGACCAACCCGAACTGCATGCACAGCCTGGACAAGAACGTCATCTTCACCAACGTGGCGCTGACCGACGACGGCGACGTCTGGTGGGAAGGCATGGGCGACGCGCCCGCGCACGCCATCGACTGGCAGGGCAAGGAGTGGACCCCGCAGATCGCGAAGGAAACCGGCGCCAAGGCCGCCCACCCGAACGCGCGCTTCACCGTCGCCGCCGTCAACAACCCGGCGCTCGACGCGGCCGGGACGATCCGGCCGGCGTGCCGATCGACGCCTTCATCTTCGGCGGCCGCCGCTCGACCACGGTGCCGCTGGTGACCGAGGCGCAGGACTGGGTGCAGGGCGTCTACATGGCGGCGACCATGGGCTCCGAAACCACCGCCGCCGCCGGCGGCCAGCAGGGCGTGGTGCGCCGCGACCCGTTCGCCATGCTGCCCTTCACGGGCTACAACATGAGCGACTACTTCCAGCACTGGCTGTCGCTGGGCAAGAAGCTGCAGGCGTCGGGCGCGAAGCTGCCGAAGATCTACACGACCAACTGGTTCCGCAAGGGCGAGGACGGCAAGTTCGTGTGGCCGGGCTACGGCGAGAACATGCGCGTGCTCAAGTGGATGATCGACCGCATCGAAGGCAAGGCGACCGGCACGCAGCACGTGTTCGGCATCAGCCCGTCGTACGAGGAACTGAACTGGCAGGGCCTGCCCTTCAGCGCCGAGCAGTTCGACCAGGTGATCTCGATCGACAAGAAGGCGTGGCAGAAGGAGCTGGAGCTGCACCACGAGCTGTTCCAGCAACTCGAGCACCGCCTGCCGGCCGAGCTGAAGGCGACCAAGGCGCAGATCGAGCAGAAGCTGGCGGCGTAAGCAGCACTTGTCATCCCGGCCTCGAGCCGGGATCCATGCTGCGCCCGAGCGAGCGCCGCATGGGTTGCGGGTCGAGCCGGCAATGACAGGGTGCGTCAGATCTGCACCCGCGTCCCGAGCTCGATCACGCAGTTGTTCGGCAGCCGCAGGAAGTCCGCGATGTTGCCGGCGTTGCGGGCCATGAAGGCGAACAGCCGCTCGCGCCACAGCATCATGCCGGGCTGGCGCGTGGGGATCACCGTCTCGCGGCTGAGGAAGTAGGTCGTCTCGAACAGGTCGATGGCCAGCGCGCCCCTGCTGCAGCGGGCGAGCGCATCCGGGATGTCCGGGCTGTCCTTGAAGCCATAGTTCACCGTCACGCGCCAGAAGCCGGGCACCAGCGGCTCCACCGTCACCCGGTCCACGTGGGGCACCCGGGGCACGTCCCGAACGCCACGGTCAGGATCAGGTTGCGTTCGTGCAGCACCCGGTTGTGCTTCAGGTTGTGCAGCAGGGCCTGCGGCACGGTCGCCGGGTTGGCGACGGCGTACACCGCCGTGCGCCGCGCCCGCGGCAAGGCGGCGGTGTCCAGCGACTGCAGGAAGGGCAGCAGTTCCGGGTCGCCGTGCGCGATGCTGTTGACCAGCAGTTCGCGGCCGCGCCGCCAGCTCGCCATCACCGTGAACAGCGCGACGCCCAGCACCAGCGGGAACCAGCCGCCTTCCGGGAACTTGAGGGAACAGGCGATCACCAGCACGGCGTCGACCACCGGAAGACCGACGTCGCCGCGAGCGCGACCCACCGCGGATAGCTCCACGCGTGCCGCACGACGAAGTAGGTGAGCAGCGTGGTGGTGAACATCGTGATCGTCACGGCGATGCCGTACGCCGACGCCAGCTCGGACGAACTGCCGAAGCCGACCACCGCCAGACCACCGCGAGCAGCAGCGCCCAGTTCACCAGCGGGATGTAGACCTGCCCGATCTCCTTCTCGGAGGTGTAGAGCACCTGCATCCGCGGCAGCAGCCCGAGCTGGATCGCCTGCTTGGTCAGCGAGTAGGCGCCGGTGATGACGGCCTGCGAGGCGATCACCGTCGCGGCCGTCGCGAGGACCACCGCCGGCACCAGCCAGCCGCCCGGGAACAGGTGGTAGAACGGGTGCGCGACGGCGCTCGCGTCGCGCAGCATGAGCGCGCCCTGCCCCATGTGTAGTTGAGCGCCAGCGCCGGCAGCACGAGGCCGGTCCACGCGAGCTGGATCGGCCGCTTGCCGAAGTGCCCCAGGTCGGCATACAGCGCCTCGGCGCCGGTGAAGGCCAGCACCACCGCGCCGAGGATCACGAAGACCCCCAGCCATGCTGCGCGGCGAAGCGGATGCCGTGCAGCGGGTCGAGCGCGGCGAGGATCGCCGGGTGCTGCACGATCTGCGCCACGCCGGCGACGCCGAGCACCGCGAACCAGAGCCCGATGACGGGCCCGAAAAGCTTGCCGACCACCGAGGTGCCGAAGCGTTGCATGGCGAACAGCGCAACCAGCACGCCCGGGAGATCGGCAGCACATAGGGCTTCATGGCCGGCGTCACCACCTCGAGCCCCTCCACCGCGCCCAGCACCGAGATCGCGGGCGTGATGATGCTGTCGCCGTAGAACAGCGCCGCCCCGAACACGCCGACCAGCAGCAAGGCGAGCCGCCGCCGCGGCGTGGTGCCGGCGGCGGCCTTGGCGGCCAGCGCCGTGAGCGCCATGATCCCGCCCTCGCCGCGGTTGTCGGCGCGCAGGATCAGCACGACGTACTTGAGCGTCACGATGAAGATCAGGCCCCACACGATCAGCGACACCGCGCCGGTCACGTTGGCCGCGTCGACCGCCAGCCGGTGCTCCGGGTTGAAGATCTCCTTCATCGTGTACAGCGGGCTGGTCCCGATGTCGCCGTACACCACCCCCGGCGCCCGGGGTCAATGCCGCCCGGCTTTCCCGTCCCACGCTTGTCGTCATCGCATTCTCGCTGTTGCCTTGGAAGCCGCGAGTGTCGGCACGGGCGCGTCAGGAACGCATATGGGCGCGCCTCAGTCCGCCGCCAGCCGGTAGCCGACGCCGGTTTCGGTGAGCAGGTGGCGCGGCTCGGCCGGCACCTGCTCGATCTTGGCGCGCAACTGGCCCATGTACAGCCGCAGGTAGTGCGTGTGCTCGGTGAATTCCGGGCCCCACACGTCGGCCAGCAGCTGCCGGTGCGTGACGACCTGCCCGGCGCTGCGCACCAGGCGCGCGAGCAGCTCGTACTCGGTCGGCGTGAGGTGCAGGGCACGCCCGCCGACGCTGACCGAACGCGTCTCCGGGTCCACCCGCAAGCCCTCGTGCTCGTGCAGCCGCCGCGCCGGAGCGAGCGCCGTGCCGCGATGGCGCAGCGCAGCGCGAATCCGGGCCAGCAGCTCGCCGATGCCGAATGGCTTGGTCAGGTAGTCGTCGGCCCCCGCATCGAGCAGCTTCACCTTCTCCTGCTCCGGTGGCGCGCCGAGACCACGATCACGGGCAGCGCATGGGCGCGGCGGATCTCGCGCACCAATGCCGCGCCGTCGCCGTCGGGCAGGCCCAGTCCAGCAGCACGAGATCGGGCAAGTCGTGGCGCAACAAGGCGGAGGCCTCGCTCAGCGAAACGGCGGTCTGCACGTCGAAGCCCTCGACGGCCAGCGACGATTGCAGCAGGCTGCGGATCTCGCGGTCATCCTCCACCACCAGCACGCGCAGGCTCATGCCGGCTCCGGCACCGGCGGGCTTTCCACCACCGGCAGGCGCACCGAGAAAACGCTGCCCCCGCCATCGCGGCGCGACACCGCGAGCGCGCCGCCGTGCGCCTGCGCGATCGCGCGGCAGACCGCCAGTCCGAGGCCGCTGCCGCGCCGGGCGCCGAGGTCGCCGCGGCGGAAGGGTTCGAAGGCCAGGCTGTCGGCCCGCAGCCCTTCGCCGCGGTCCGCGACGCGGACCTCCATTGCATCGCCGTCCGTGCCGACCTCGAGGTCGATGGCGCCCGCGGTGTACTTCAGCGCGTTGTCCAGCAGGTTTTCCAGCAGCTGCGCCAGCAGCACCGGGTCCGCCCGCAACAGGGGCAGGCCGGGCGGCACGTGCGACCGGATGCGATGCGCCGCATCGCGGGCACGCACCCGCGCCAGCACCGCGCCGACGATCTCCTCGACCGACTGCCAGTCGAGGTGCAGTTCGCCCGCGTTCTCCAGCCGCACCAGCTGCAGCGTGTTGTCGGTGATCGTCACCAGGTGGCGGCACTCCGCCAGATCGTCGTCGCCAGCCGCTGCTGCTCCGGCGCGCCCAGCTTCTCGCGCTGGTTTTCGAGGGACGAGGCGGCGGCCACGATGGAGGCCAGCGGCGTGCGGAAGTCGTGCGAGATCGCCGCCAGGAAGGTGTTCTGCGCCTTGTGCCACTGCGATCGCTCTTCCGCCGCATGGATCGAAGCGGACAGCGCGATGCGCTGCAGCGCCTGTGCCGCCAGCGCGCAGATCGCCTGCGCGTGCTCCAGCCCGTCTTCGTCCTGCGCGAAGCGGTCGGGCACGCAGGCGGCGCCGCCGACGTGCCGGTCGGAGCGCAGCGGCAGGTACCACGCGTTCAGGCCGGGCCAGCGGCCGGTGCCGGGCCCGAGGGTGGCGCCTTCGCGAATGCAGGCGTGCAGCCCGTCACGCCATGCAGACTGGTCCGGCGCGACGGCGGCCCGGCCGTCGGCGGCAACCAGCGCGACCTCGCACGGCACGTGGAACGCGGCGACCAGCGCCGCACGGGAGAGGCCCTGCACCTCCTCCGGCGCGCCGGCGGCGGCCGGTCGCCGGCCAGCGCCTGCAACTGCCGCGCGCGGGCTGCGTTCAGCCGCGCCACCTCGGTCTGCCGCCGCGACACGGCGGCCGGTGGCTGATGGCGAGCGCCACTCCCAGCATCGCGGCCGGGGTGGCCACGTTCTCCTGCGCGTCCACCTGCAGCGTGTAGCGCGGCGCCATGAAGAAGAAGTTGAGCGCGAGCACCGCCGCGATGGCGGTGATCACGGCGCCGGTGCGCGAGACGGTGTACGAGGCCACCGCGACCGCCAGCACGTAGACCATGGCATGGCTGGCCAGCGGGGCATGGGGGTCCAGCAGCAGGTTCGCCAGCGTCGCCGCGGCCAGCAATGCCGGGGCGACCATGGATTCGCGGAGCGCGAGCGGGCGGGGGTGTCTTCGGCCATGTCGCCGGCAGGCTACCACCCGGTGCATCAGGATCGGATCAGGGCACGGGCAAGAAAAAGCCCGCACGCGGCGGGCTTCTTCGTTCCTTCATCCGGCGTCAGGACCGGCGGGCCCAGCGCTCCTCGCGCTCGCGCGCCCGGCGCCGGGCGCGGCGGGAGGACCAGCCATCCAGCAGCCGGAGCACCGGGCCCGGGATCACGCGCAGCAGCGTGCCGATCCGTGGTGCGAACGACGGCGTTCATGCGGCCCCCGGGTGCTCAGTAGTAGGCGCGGCCCCGGCGGCTGGCCTCGGCGCTCATGGCGCGGCTCAGGTCGGCCATCACGCGGGCGTCGCTCAGGGCCACGGCCCACAGCTTGTCGTCTTCGGCGCGCTGCTTGCGCGCTTGGGACCGAGCGGCCAGGCGGGTCGTCAGCGGCACGGCGGCGCGGCGCAGCGGGGCGCCGATGAAGGCCAGACGGCGAGCACCGGGTGCGAGAGCGTGACGTCCAGGGCGCGGACGGCGGCGAAACCGCGGGTGAAGCGGGTGATGCCCGCGTGTTCGGTCGGAAATTCTGCTTGGATGAAGCGTGCCATTTTGTTCTTCCCCTTTGAAAAACGCTTGTGGCGGAGTTGCCGGGTGCGTGAGGGAATACTAGGGTATGCCCTGATATTTATCCAATTTTGATTAGTGATGCCTATCATTCGCCAATCGTATGGCTGCACCCAACTTCCGAACCCTCGACCTGAACCTGCTGCGCGTGTTCGACCAGGTGATGCAGGAGCGCAACCTCACCCGGGCCGCGCGCAACCTCAACATGACCCAGCCGGCGGTGAGCAATGCCCCGCGCGCGCCTGCGCGACGCCCCGGGCGACCGGCTGGTGACGCGCAGCGGCTACGGCGTGGAACCCACGCCGCGGGCGCAGGAGCTGTGGCCGTCGGTCAGCGACGCGCTGCGCCAGCTCGAAGCCTCGCTGATGCCGGGCGACTTCGATCCCGCCGTGGCCAACCAGAGCTTCACCACGGCAATGGCCGACGCCACGGCGGCCGAACTGATGCCCGGCATCGTCAAGATCATCCAGCGCGACGCGCCCGGCGTCTCGATCCGCTGCGTGCCGCTGACCACGCGCGACCCGCGCCGCCTGCTCGATGAAGCGCAGATCGACCTCGCGCTCGGCTACTTCCCCGCCGTGATCGCCGACCTGACGGCGCAGGCCCAGTCGGGCGGGCTGCCCGGGTTCGACCACCAGCGCCTGTACGACGGCCGCTACGTCTGCGTGATGCGCAAGGGCCACCCGCTGGCCACCGGCACCCTGACCCTCAAGAAGTACTGCGCGGCGCAGCACCTGCTGGTGAGCTTCTCCGGCCGGCCCTTCGGCTTCACCGACGAGGCGCTGGCCGCGATGGGCCTGCACCGGCGCATCGTGCTGACGGTCAACCAGTTCTTCACCGCCGGCCTGGTGGTGACCACCTCCGACCTGCTGACGGTGCTGCCGGCCCACTTCGTCAGCACCACGGGCCGCGCCGCCGAACTGGTGTTCCGCGAACTGCCGTTCGACGTGCCGCCGGTGCACGTGGACGCCCTGTGGCACCGGCGGCAGGGGCAGCGCAGCGACCACGGGTGGCTGCGTACGGTGGTGACGGGCGCGGCGGCCGAGGCGTTCGCCGAGGGCCATCGCTGACGGCCGGGCACGACGCTTGCATCGCGGCACCGGCACTGTCGCTCCGGGAGTTTCCCATGCCCGCCGCTTCCACCGCTTCCTCCCGCCGCCGCTTCCTGCGCGTGCTCTCCGCGGGCGCCGCCGCCGCATCCCTTCCCGCTTTCGCCGCCTGGCCCGACAAGCCGCTGCGGCTGGTCGTCACCTTTCCCGCCGGCGGCGCCAGCGACATCGTGGCGCGCGTGCTCGGCGAACAGCTGGCGGCGAAACTCGGACAGGCGGTCGTGATCGACAACCGCCCCGGCGCCGGCGGCAGCATCGGCGGCCTGCTCGTGCAGCAAGCCGCGCCGGACGGACGGCTGACGCTGATGCTCTCCAACTCCACGCCGATCTCGATCGGGCCCTTCGCGCTGGAGAAGCAGCCCTACGACCCGGTGGAAGGCTTCACCCACATCGCGATGATCGGCACGGCGCCCTGCGTGGTGATGGCCAACCCGAAGGCCGGCCTGAAGACGCTGGGCGACCTCGAAGCCATGGCGCGCAAGGCGGGGCGCCTCGACTTCGGCTCCGGCGGTCCCGCCTCCATCGGCCACATCTACGGCGAGCTGGTGAAGAACGCGCTCGGCATCAACATGGTCCACGTGCCGTACCGTGGCGGCGCGCCGATGACGACCGACCTGATCTCGGGCGTGATCCCGGTCGGCATCGACGTCGTGACCGCCTTCGTCCCCTACTTCAAGAGCGGCCAGATCGTGCCGCTGGCGGTCACGTCCGCCACCCGTTCCGCGCTGGTGCCCGACGTGCCCAGCGTGGTCGAGAGCGGCCATCGCAAGCTGGTGCTCGACAACTTCTTCGGCCTCTCGGGTCCAGCGAAGATGCCGCCCGACGTGGTGACGCGGCTGAATACGGCGGTCAACGAAGTGCTGGCGGGCGCCGAGTTCCGCAAGCGCATGGCCGACCTCGGCATCGCGACCGCGCCTGGCTCGCAGCCCGCCTTCGCCGGCTTCGTGAAGGAGCAGGTCGGCCAGCTCGCGCCCGCGGTCAAGGGCGCCGGCGTCAAGCTGTAGCGCCCACGCGCGCCTTCGCGCGCCCGCACAATAGGGCGGGTGAAGATCCAGCTGCTGTCCGACCTGCACCTCGAGTCGCAACCCGACTTCCGCGCCCGGCCGGCCGCCGGCGCCGAACTGCTGGTGCTGGCGGGCGACATCGGCTCCTACCAGCAGGGTTCGCGCCTCGCCGACGACGACTTCGGCCTGGCACAGTTCTCGCCGCTGCACGGCTGGCCGGTGCCGGTGCTCTACGTGCCCGGCAACCACGAGTACGACAACCTCGACTTCGACGCCACGCATGCGCGGCGGCTGCGCACCACTTGCGAGCGGCTCGGCATCCGGTGGCTGGAGCGCGAGGAGGCCGTCATTGGCGGGATCCGCTTCCTCGGCACCACGCTGTGGGCCGACTTCGATGCGCTGGCCTTGCAGCCCGGGCAGCCGGAGCCCGCGCTGGCCGATGTGCTGAAGCAGCGGCACAAGGCCTTCCGCGCCGCCAACTACTACCTGCAGAAGGCCGCGGCCATGCGCAACGGCAAGCCGATGCTGGCCGAGGAGTGGCGCGAGCTCGCGCTCGAATGCCGCGCGTGGCTGCGCGCCGCGCTCGACCGGCCCTTCGACGGCACCACCGTCGTGGTGACGCACTTCGCGCCCAGCCTGCGCAGCGCCGATCCGCGCTATGGCCTGCGCCCCGGCACCGCGGGCTTCTGCAACTCGCTCGATGCGTGGCTCGCCAAGGCGCAGTTCTGGCTGCACGGCCACCTGCACTGCCAGAACGACTACGTCGAACAGGGCTGCCGCGTGCTCGCCAACACGCTCGGCTATGTCGCCAAGGGCGAGCAGGAGGGCTTCCGTCCGGAGCTGGTCCTCGAGATCCCCGGTGCCGCGCGCGCATGCTAGGCTCGCCGCAAGCAAAAAGGAGCCCCCATGAAGATTCTTCTTGCCGTCGACGGCAGCGAATACACCCGCAAGATGCTCGACTACGTCGCGGCCAACCAGGCGCTGTTCGACGCCGGCCACACGTACGTGGTGCTCAACGCGCAGCCCGAGCTGCCGCCGCACGTGCGTTCGTCCCTCGGCTCCACTTCGGTCAAGGACTACCACCAGGACGAAGCCGCCAAGGTGCTGCAGCCGGCGCTGGCCGCGCTCTCCGCGCGCGGCCTCACCGCGCAGTCCGAGTGGAAGGCCGGCCAGGCCGGCGAGACGATCGCGCAGTACGCCAAGGACGGCGGCTTCGACATGGTCATCATGGGCACGCACGGCCATGGTTCGCTCGCGCGGCTGGTGATGGGGTCCGTCACCACCGAAGTCCTGGCCAACTGCGGCGTCCCCGTCTTGCTCATCCGTTGAGCACAACGAAACTTCCGACCTACCCCGCGGCACAAGGCCGCACAAAACTCGCAGGGTTTTTACAAGAGCTTCGTGAAGCGCGGCGCGCGCGGCCTCACACTTTGCCTGCCGGCATGTGCCGGGGAGGCTGCGATGAAACCGTTGTGGGTGCACACCCCGGGGTGGGTCATCGCCATCCTGTTCGCGCTGCTGCTCGCGCTGGCCGGCCCCGACGGCGGCGGTGGCTTCGAGCTGCAGGTGCCGCACGGCGCCAACGCGCCGCGCTGAGCGCGCTCAGTTCCGGTCCAGCGTGGCGGCCGCGGCGCTTTCGAGCGCCGCACTCAGCTGGTCGAGCACCCCCGACTGCAGGTTCCAGCAGTGCCAGTACAGCTGCACGGCGACCGCCGCCTGCGGCGCCACGTTGACCAGCCGGCCCTGCGCGACCAGTTCGCGCACCAGCAGCTCCGGCACCACGCTCAGGCCCCAGCCGGCCAGCACCGCGCGCACCTGCCCCTCCGAACTCGGCACGAAGAGCTGCTGCACCGTCACGCGCTTGAGGCGGAACGCGCGGGCGACGAACTCCGCCTGCATGTCGTCCTTGCGGTTGAAGGCGATGAAGGGCAGCTCGCGGAAGTTGTGCGCCGTCAGGCCCCGCGGCAGGCGCTCTTCCACGTAGGCGGTCTCGCCCACCGCCACGTACTTCATCGCGCCGAGCGGCACCATGCGGCAGCCGCGCAGAGGCTGCTTCACGGTGGTGACGCAACCCATCACCTGCCCTTCGCGCAGCCACTCGTGGGTGAAGTCCTGGTCGTCGGTGATGAGCTCCAGCGGCAGCCCCTGCCGCGCCACCGGTTCATGGCCGGCAAGGCCCGGTGGCGATGCTGTCCGCGTTGACGGCGATCGAGATGCGCTCCTCCTCCCGCCCGGCGCCGGTGGAGCTGGGCGCCAGCTCGCGCAGCTCCCGCTCGACGTCGGCGCGCAGCAGCCGCAACTGCTTGGTGTGCTTGAGCAGCAGGTTGCCCGCCGAGGTCGGCCGCAGCGGCCGCGTGCGCACGATCAGCACCGTGCCCACCTGCGCCTCCAGCGCGCGCAACCTCTGCGATACCGCCGACTGCGTGATGTGCAGGCGCTGCGCGGCCCGGTCAAAACCGCCTTCTTCGATGATGGCGGCGAGGCATTCCAGCGCCGCGGGATCGTAGGTGCTCATATAAGCAAGACTGATTGGCGGGCTGACAGTTTAATTTTGCTTTTCGGAAGCGGCAACCCGGCCCAGACTTCGGGGCATGCAAACCCTCGTCCTCGGCGCCGGCATCATCGGCATCAGCACCGCCTGGCACCTGCTGCAGCGCGGCCATGAAGTCACGGTGGTGGACCGCCAGCCGGATGCCGCGCTGGAGACCAGCTTCGCCAACGCCGCGCAGATCTCCGTGAGCTACTGCGAGCCGTGGGCCAACAGGCATGCGCCCGCGAAGATGCTCAAGTGGATGTTCCGCAACGACGCGCCGCTGCTGTTCCGGCCGAAGCTCGACTGGCAGCAATGGCGCTGGGGCCTGGAGTTCCCGGGGCAGTGCAACGACGCCGCCTTCGAGCGCAACGTGCGGCAGCTGGTCTCGCTCGGCGCGTACAGCCATGCGGCGCTGAAGGACGTGGTGGCCGCCACCGGCATCGGCTACCACCGGCTCGAGCGCGGCATCGCCCACTTCTACACCGACCAGGCTTCGTTCGATGGCGCCGCCGAAGCGGCCGCGCTGATGCAGCGCTTCGGCGTCAACCGCAAGGTGGTCAGCCGCGACGAGCTGTTCGCCATCGAGCCAGCCTTCCGCAACTACGAGCGCATCGTCGGCGGCACCTACACCGCCAGCGACGAGAGCGGCGACGCGCGCGTGTTCACGCAGCAGCTGGCGGCGCTGTGCGCGGCCCGCGGCGTGAAGTTCCTGTACGGGCAGGACATCGAACGGCTGCAAGCGGCCGGCGGTGCGGTGCAGGGCGTGCGCATCCGCGACCGCGCCACCGGCGTGGCCCAGACGCTGGTCGCCGACGACGTGGTGGTCGCCTGCGGTTCGTACACCGCGCCGCTGCTGCGCGGCGTGGGCGTCGACCTGCCGATCTATCCCGGCAAGGGCTACAGCGCCACCTTCCAGCTGAAGAAGCCGGAACTCGCGCCCTACGTCAGCAGCATCGACGATGAAGTGAAGGTGGCGATGAGCCGCCTGGGCGACGAGCTGCGCGTGGCCGGCACCATCGAAGTCTCGGGCTACGACGCGACGCTGCAAAGCGAGCTGGCGCAGGCGCGCTGCCGGATGCTGGCCCACCGCATCGAGCAGGTCCTGCCGGGCGTGTGCGACACGCGCACGGAAGAAGAAGGCGGCAACCCGCGCTTCTGGACCGGGCTGCGGCCGGCGACGCCGACCAACATCCCCTACATCGGCCGCACGAAGGTCGAGGGCCTGTGGGTGAACGCCGGCCACGGCACGCTGGGGTGGACCCACGGCGCCGGCTCGGGCAAGGCGATGGCGGAGCTGATCGGCGGGCGCGTGCCTTCGATGGCCTTCAACTTCTACGGGTTCGAACGCGACGAGCGTTTTGAACTGTCGTTGAACACGTAGGGTGTGCACGCTTGCGTGCGCACCATGGTGCGCAGGCCGGCGGCCTGCACACCCTACGAACTCAAGCTGACAGCACGCCCCAGAGCTTCGCGCCCGTGAGCGGCATCTGGAGCTGCGGCGCGGCATCCTTGAAGCCGGCGCGTGACAGCGCGTCGGCCACCGCGTTGACCACGCTCGGCGCGGCGCCGATGGTGCCCAGCTCGCCCACGCCTTTCACCCCCAGCGGGTTGTTCTTGCAAGGGATGGTTTCGTTCATCTCGGTCACGAACTCGCAGGCGATGATGTCGGCGCGCGGCGCCGCGTAGTCCATCAGGCTGCCGGTCACCGGCTGGCCGCTGTCGCGGTCGTAGACCATGTGCTCGCACAGCGCCTGGCCGATGCCCTGCACCGCGCCGCCATCGAGCTGGCCGCGCACGATCATCGGGTTGACCACGCGGCCGACGTCGTTGACGCTGGCGTACGCCACCACCTGCGCCTCGCCGGTGGCCGGGTCGATCTCGACCTCGCTGATGTGGCAGCCGTTGGGCCAGCTCGGGCCAGCCACCGTGCTGGTGTGGTCGACGAAGATGCGCTGCTCCGGCTGCTTGCCCGCCACGTCGAACAGGCCGATGCCGACGTCGGTGCCCTTCACGCTGAAGCGGCCCTGCGCGTAGTCGAGGTCGGCCGGCGACGCTTCGAGCGCGCTCGCCGCCAGCTGGCGCGCCTGGTCCAGCGTCTTCTCGGCGCCGAGGTGCAGCGACGAGCCGCCGGTGAACAGCGAGCGCGAGCCCGCGCTGCCGAAGCCGTTGCCGCGATCGGTGTCGCCCAGCACCACGCGCACCTTCTCGATGGGCACGCCGAACACGTCGACCACGAGTTGCGCCAGCGTGGTCGCGATGCCCTGCCCCATCTGGTTGACGGCGGAGAACACCTCGATGACGCCGTCGGCGCGGACTTCCACCGTCACGCGCTCTTCGAACACGTTGCCGCCCGTCCACTCGAGGAAGGTGGCGATGCCCCTGGCCGCGCAGCTTGCCGCGCGCCTTGCTCTGCGCGGCGCGCGCTTCGAATCCGCTCCAGTCGGCCAGCGCCAGGCCTTCTTCCATGATCTTCTCGAACTGGCCGACGTCGTACGTGTGGCCCATCGGGTTCGCGTACGGCATCTGCTCGGGGCGGATGAAGTTGCGGCGCCGCAGTTCGACGCGGTCGATGCCGGTCTGGCGCGCCGCTTCGTCCATCAGCCGCTCGATGATGAAGATCGCTTCGGGCCGCCCCGCGCCGCGGTACGCCGCCGTTGGCGCGGTGTTGGTCAGCACGCCCTTGAAGTGGAAGTCGATGACGGGGATGTCGTAGACGCTGGTCTGCACCCACGGCCCGATCATCAGCGGGATCAGCAGGCCGGTGGGCGTGGCATACGCGCCGACGTTCGCCAGCGTCTGGATGCGCAAGCCCGGGATGCGGCCGTTCGCGTCCAGCGCCAGTTCGGCCTGCGCCTGCTGGTCGCGGCCGTGCGCGGACGACAGGAACTCCTCGCTGCGGTCGGCGATCCATTTCACCGGCCGCTTCAGTTCGCGCGCGGCCCATGCGGTGGCTGCGTCCTCCGGGTAGATGCCGGTCTTCATGCCGAAGCCGCCGCCGACGTCGCCGACCGTCACGCGGACCTGGTCCAGCGGGATGCCGAGGACGTCGTTGGCGATGGAGTTGCGCACGCCCGAGGGCATCTGGCTGCTCATGCGCAGCGTGAGGCGGCCGTCGTCGGCCACCCAGCCAGCACCGAGCGCGGCTCCACCGAGAAAGCCGCCACCCGCTGGTTGACGACCGACAGCCGCACCACGTGCGCGGCGCGCGAGAAAGCCTCGGCCGTCTTCGCCGCATCGCCGTGCCGCATCTCGGCGGCGTGTCGGGCGCCGCATCGCTGAGCACGCCCTTGCCCGCCACGGCGTCGTCGAGCGCCACCACATGCGGCAGTTCTTCGTACTCCACGTAGACCGCTTCGGCCGCGTCGCGCGCCTGCTGCAGCGTTTCGGCGATCACCATCGCCACCGCCTCGCCGGCGAAGTGCGCGCGCTCGTGCGCCAGGATGTGCCGCGGCGGCGACACGCCCGGCGAGCCGTCGCCGCGGTTGAAGCCGGGCACGCCGGTGGGGATCGGCTTGACGCCGGCCGCCACCAGTTCGGCGCCGGTGACCACCCGCACCACACCGGGCATGGCCTGCGCGGCGGCGGTGTCGATGGAAGCGATGCGCGCGTGCGGATACGGCGAGCGCACGAACACCAGCCGCAGCTGCCCGGCGGGGGCGAGGTCGTCGGTGTACTGGCCGGTGCCCTTGAGCAGGCCTTCGTCCTCGATGCGGCGCACGGCCTGGCCGCTGCCGAAACGCTGGGGGGTGGTGGTGGCTGTCATGCGTGCGAGTCTGGCCGATTTCGGCGGCGGCGTGAAGCTTCCTTCGGGTTATCGCGAAGCCGCCCCCCGTTGCGCGAAGGCGCGGGTGAGTTGCTGGCGGCACTGCTTCATCAGCCCGGAGAAGTAGGCGTTGCGCCGCCAGAACAGGCCGATCTGCAGCACCCGGGGCGTGGCCGGGGCCGGCAGGCGCACGAGGCCCTTGGCCGCCGGAGTCTGCAGCGAGTCGCTGGTCATCACCGTCAGCAGGTCGCTGCCGCGCACCAGCCGGCGAACACGACCGGGGTGGTGTCCGCTTCGACGAACAGCATCGGCGGGGGCAGGCCCTGTGCGCTGAACAGCGCCTCGACCCACGTGCGCAGCGCGACGTCGCCGGGCGGCAGCACCCACTTCTGCGCCGCCAGGTCGGCCAGCGTGAAGCCGCGCCGCAGCAGCGGATGGCCCTTGCGGGCGACGATGTGCGACTGCTGGTCGCCCAGCACCGCATAGCCCAGTTGCGGCGGCACCGGTCCTGCACCGCCGCCACGGCGAAATCGAGGTAGCCGGCGGCGAGCTCGCGCAACAGCGCCCCGCTGAGCTGCACGTGGACGCGAAAGCGCGGGGCATCGCCGGCTTCCGGGAAGCTCGCCAGCATCGGGGTGACCACGGTGTCGACCAGCGCCGGCACCGAGCCGATGCGCAGCTCGCCCGAGTGCCCCGTCTTCAGGTCGCGGATCTCGGTGCGCATGTCCTCGACGAGCTGGCCGAGCCCGCGGTTGCGCGCGTACAGCGCGCGGCCGATCGATGTCAGCGCGACGCCGCGGGCCGTGCGCTCGAACAGCTGCACGCCGAGCGCCACCTCGAGGCGCCGGATCGACTTCGACAGCGCCGGTTGCGTGACGCCCAGCGCCACCGCGGCGCTGTGCAGGTTGCCCAGTCGGCCGCCACCGGAAGTTGCCCAGTCCTTCAGCTGCATCGTCGTTCCTCCCGGCGATTCCAGTACGTTATCGCAATAATAAGCCGCCACGGCGCCAGCGGGCGCTGCCGATAATGAATCGCACAAGAAGCGGCGCTCGCCGCCAAGGAGACAAGCGATGCCATGCACTTCAGCTTCCCGCCGGCGCCTGCTGCAGGCCGGCGCCGCCCTCGCCGCCGGCCTGGCGCTGCCGGCCTTCGCGCAGGGCGGCTATCCCGACCGCGCCATCCGCGTGCTCGTGCCCTACCCGCCCGGCGGCAACACCGACGTGATCGCTCGGGACGTGATGCGGCGCCTGTCGGCACGGCTCGGGCAGCCGGTGGTCGTCGACAACAAGCCCGGCGCCAACAGCATCCTCGGCACCGACCTGGTGGCCAAGGCCGCGCCCGACGGCTACACGCTGCTGGTGGTGATCGGCGCCTATGCCAACAACCAGTCGCTGTACAAGAAGCTGCCCTACACGTCGAAGGACCTGGCGCCGGTGTCGCTGTTGACGCGGACGTCGCTGGTGCTGATCACCAGCCGGCCCGACATCAAGACGGTGGAAGACCTCGTGCGCGAAGGCAACAAGCCGGGCGCGCAGCTGCAGTTCGCCAGCAGCGGCATCGGTTCCGCCGCGCACATCCTCGGCGAGCGCTTCGTGCGCGCCGCCGGCATCAAGTCGTCGCTGCACGTGCCCTACAAGGGCTCCACCGACGCCATCAACGACCTGGTGAGCGGCCGCATCGCCTTCATGTTCGACGCGGTGTCGGCGATGGGCCCGAACATCCGCGCCGGCAAGCTCACGGCGCTGGCCGTGACGGGCAAGGACCGTTCACCGCTGCTGCCCGAGGTGCCGAGCCTGCGCGAAGCGGGCTACCCCGCGCTCGTGTCGCACGCCTTCGCCGCGCTGCTGGCGCCGGCGCAGACGCCCGCGCCGATCGTGGAGCGCCTCTCGCGCGAAGTGGCCGCGGTGCTGGCCGATCCGGAACTCAAGACGCGGCTGGCCGCCATCAGCACCGACCCGGTGGGCAGCACGCCCGCCGAACTGGCGTCGTTCCCGGCCGACGAGGTCAAGGTCAACGGCGAAGTGATCCGCCAGCTCGGCGTGACGCTGGACTGAACGCGATGACGGCAACGTTCCCGCGGCCCGAAGGCGCCGTGCGCATCGGCGGCGCCTGCGCCTTCGTCGGCGACAGCATCCTGGGACCGCGCCAGCTCTCGCGCACCGAGGGCATGCAGTACCGGTGTTCGACTACCGCCGAGATGACGCTCTCGAGCTTCGCGCAGGCGCGGCAGGCGCGGCCCGAGGCCGGCTACGCCGAGGACTTCGTCGCGGTGGCGCTGCGCGAGATCCTGCCGGAATGCGCGCGCCGCGGCATCCGGCTGGTGGCGAACGCGGGCGGCCTCAATCCGCGCGCCTGCGCCGCCGCGATCGAGGCGCTGCAACGCGAACTCGGCCTGCGACTGCGCGTGGCGTTCGTCGAAGGCGACGACTGCCTGCCCATGCTCGATGCGCTGCGCGCGGCCGATGCGCGCGACTTCTATTCCGGCGGACCGATGCCGCAGGGCATCGCCAGCGCCAACATCTACCCGGGCGCGCTGCCGATCGCGCGCGCGCTCGACCTCGGCGCCGACATCGTGGTGACCGGGCGCATCGTCGACAGCGCCACCACGCTCGGCATCCTGATGCACCGTTTCGGCTGGCAGCCGACGGACTACGACCAGCTCGCGGCCGGCTCGCTCGCGGGGCACATCCCGGAGTGCGGCGCGCAGGCCACCGGCGGCATCTTCACCGACTGGGAGCAGGTGCCGGGCTGGGAGAACATCGGCTATCCCTTCGTCGACGTGACCGCCGATGGCAGCTTCGAAGTGAGCAAGCCGCAGGGCACCGGCGGCATCGTCACGCCGGCCACCGTCAGCGAGCAGATCCTCTACGAAGTCGGCGACCCGGCGCGCTACGTGCTGCCCGACGTGACCTGCGACTTCACGCAGGTGAAGGTCGAAGCGGTCGCCACCGATCGCGTGCGCGTGGCCGGCGCGCGCGGCGAGGCGCCGCCCTCCACCTACAAGCTCTCCGCCAGCCACCAGGCCGGCTGGCGCTGCGTGTCGCAGGTCTCGGTGTTCGGCTTCGACGCGGTGGCCAAGGCGCGCCGGACCGGCGAGGCCTTGCTGGCGCGCGTGCGCACGCTGATGGCCGAGCGCGGACTGGCGGACTTCGACAAGGCTGCGGTCACGGTCGTCGGCGCCGAGGACGGCTACGGCCCGCACGCCAACGCGCACCCGCTGCGCGAAGCCATCGCGCGCGTGGCCGTCACGCACGCCAGCCGCGAAGCGCTGGAGATCTTCTCGCGCGAGTCGCGCGCGCCCGGCGTTTCGTTCGCGCCCGGCACCACCAGCGGCAGCGCGCTCACGCTGAACGGCCGGCCGCCGGCGGAACCGCTGCACCGCCTGTTCTCGTGCCTGGTCGCGAAGGCCGATTGCCCCAGCCCGCGCGTCGTCATCGACGGCGCCGAGCATGCCGTGGAGATTCCTCCGGAGCTGCCCGCCGCAACGCCGCGCGCGGCCACGACGAGCGCCCACGGCGTCGGTCCGCTCCCGGAAGGTCCGCACGCGACCGTGCCGCTGATCGCGCTGGCGCATGGCCGCTCCGGCGACAAGGGCGACACCAGCAACATCGCGGTGATCGCGCGGCATCCCGGCGACTTGCCGCTGCTGGCGGCCGCCGTCACCGCGGAAACGGTGCGGCTGTACCGGCGCACCGGTGCGCGGCAGGGTCGTCCGCCACGACGTGCCGGGGCTGCACGCCTTCAACTTCTTCCCCGGACCAGTCGCTGGATGGCGGGGGGCCAAGTTCGCTGCGCACCGACCCGATGGGCAAGGGCCTCGCGCAGATGCTGCTGGAGATGCCCGTCGCGGTGCCGGTGCGCTGGCTGCGCGAGCGCCCCGAGCTGCGGCGCTACGCCGACGCCTAACGCGCGGCGTTGCCGCCGGCCGGCATCGTCGCCGCCATCCAGCGCAGCAGGTCCAGCCACATCTGCCGCATCTCGCCGTCGAGCGGCGTCCGCAGCGAGTTGGGCAGTTCGATCGTGACCACCGGCACGCCCTTGTGGACGCCGCCGTAGTTGCCCAGCGAGCCGGGGAAGATGCCGACCGGTCGAGGTAGAGGCGGCCCGGCGCGACGGCGGCACCGATGGCCCGTCGAAATCGAGCACGCCGTACGGCGCATGGATCGCCACGATCAGGTGCGGCTGGTACTGCTGCATCTGGTCGTGCAGGAAGCGCGACTCGGGTTCGGACAGCGGCCTCGGCCCGGGCCAGCGGCGCGGGTCCTTCTTGGTCCGCTTCTCCCAGTACACCGCGGCATCGCGCTCCCAGTTGGGCGTGGGGAAATTGCGGTTCAGGTCGACGCCATTCGCGTTGGTGCGGCTCGGCGGCTGCGCCAGCAGGCCGTCGGGGTTGAGCGCGGGCACGAAGCGCCAGGCGACCGGATGCGGCATGTTCACCGGCTCCTCGGTGGCCGGGCGCAGCCAGTGCAGCGCCACGCCGGTGGCCGAGAGTTCGTCGCCGTGCACGGCGCCCACCACCAGCACGCGCAATGCCTGCTTGTCGCCGGGCACGTCGCGCACGTAGAGCGGCGTGCCGCGCACCGAGCGCGCGCCGCTGTCACGCAGCTGGGCGGCTTCGCACAAGGGACGCGTCACGTTCGGCAGCTTGCCCACGAAGACTTCGCAGGCGGAAGGCACCCGTTGCACCGGGGCCCGTTGTTCGGCCGGCTGCCAGCGGGGCACGCGCCGCGCGGTGTCGGGCGGGGCGGCGGCCGCGGTGGGCAGCAGGGCGGCCAGCAGGCAGCCCGTCGCGATCCTCTTCACTCGTCCTTCTCTCCTGCTTCGTAAAGCGTTTCGCGGCCCATGCGATCGAGCACCAGTTCCGCCGTCCACGGCAGCATCAGGGCGCCGCAGCGGCTGTCGCGGTAGAGCCGCTCGAGCGGCAGGTGCTTCATCATGCTCTGGCCGCCGCAGGTGCGGATGGCCGGCGCGCGATGTCGTTGGCGCCCTCCATCACGGTGTAATGCGCGGCATACAGGCGCATGCGCTCGTCCTTCGACGGGTTGGGCCGCGCCTCCAGCACCGCGCGCAGGAAGATGCTGCGCATCTGTTCGAGCTGGATGCGCATCTGCGCCACCGCGATCTGCTTGGTCGGGTACATGCGCCGCTTGACGGGCGGCTCGCCCGGCACCTCGCCGCGCAGGTAACTGACCGTGAAGTCGTAGGCGGCGTTGGCGATGCCGAGGTAGGTGGGCGCCAGCGTGAAGAACATGGCGGGCCAGTCTGCGCGCCCTTGTAGTACACGCCGCGCGGCATCAGCTGCTCGTCGTCGCCGACGAAGACGTCCTTGAAGTGCAGGTTGCGGCTGACCGTGCCGCGCATGCCCAGCGGGTCCCATTCGCCGCTGATGCTGAAGCCGTCGCTGCCGGCCGGCACGGCGAGGTAGAGCGTGTCGCGTGCGTCGGGCTTCTCGTCGCCCTTGTCTTCGGTGCAGAGCACGCCGTAGTAGTCGGCGGCGCCCGAGAGCGAAGCGAAGATCTTGCGGCCGTTGACCAGCCAACCGCCTTCGACCTTGCGCGCCGTGGTGCCGAAGGGCGCGCGTCCAGCGGCGGCGGCGCTGCCTTCGGAGAAGGGCTGCGCGTACACCGCGCCATCGTTCACCACGCGGCGGAAGTGCAGCTCGCGCCGCTGCGCGTGTTCGGCCCGCTGCGTCTCCGTCATGGGCACGCCGTCGGCCAGCACGCCCGTCCACATCGTGGAGCAGATGTGCATGTTGTACGTGAGCGCGGTGGCGCCGCAGAAGCGGCCGATCTCCGCCGCCACCATCATGTAGGTGGCGTAGTCGGCGCCGCGGCCGCCATGGCTTTCGGGAACGCACAGGGCCAGCATGCCGGCGGCGCGCAGGTCTTCGTAGTTGGCGAAAGGAAAGCTCGCCTCCGCGTCCCACTTGGCCGCGCGCGGCGCGAACTGGTCGCGGCCCGGGCGGTGCGCGAGCGAAAGCAGCTCGCGCTGTTTCGGCGTGAGGCGTGGTCGCCGACGGCGGGGGTGAAGTCCACTTCGGTCTCCTTGTTCTTCTTCAATGAAGCAGCACGGACGGCAGCGCCAGGAAATTCAGCACGATGTCGTCGAAGGCTTCCGGCGCTTCCAGGTTCATCAGGTGGCCCACGCCCTTCATCTCCGGGAAGGTGCTGTGGGCGATCTCGCCGGCCATCTTCTTCATGACCGCGGGCGGCGCATTGCGGTCGTGCTCGCCGGCGACGAGCAGCGTCGGCACGCGGATGTGCGCAAGGCTGGCGCGCCGGTCGAAGGTGACGATGCACTCGAGCGCGCGCCGGTAGGTGGCCGCGGGCACCGGCCCATGCAGTGCTTGGCGAGGCGCACGCCTTCGGGCAGCGCGTCGGGACCCACCATCTGCGGCACCAGCGTTTCGGCGAGGTCCGCCATCGACTGGCCGGCGTCCAGCGGCGCCGTGCGCTGCGAAATGAAAGCCTGTTGCCAGTCGCCATCGGGCTTGCCGAAGGCGGGCGAGGTGCCGCACAGGATCAGCTTGCTGACCAGTTCCGGCCGGCGCGCCACGACCTCCTGCGCCACCATGCCGCCCATGCTGTGCCCGAGCAGGATCACGTCGGGGCACTTGAGCGACTCGATCAGCGCGATGCAGCCCTGCGCCAGGCCCTTGAAGGTGTACGGCTCGATGGGCGCGCTGTGGCCGTAGCCCGGCATGTCCCAGGCGACGCCGCCGCGGTAGCCCACGGAGGCGAGCCTTTCGACCTGCGGCGCGAACGAGAGGTGGCCGCCGCCGATGCCGTGCAGCATCAGCACGGTGGGGCCGCCGCCCGGGGTGGTGAAGGTGGGAACGGGCGTCATGCCAGCAGCTTCCCCGCGTCGACGACTTGCGTGCCATCCAGCGTCACGGTGCACTGCCGCAGCGGCAGGTCGAAGTGGCCGAGCGTGTGCCTGCCCGCCACCTCGTTCGCGCCGGTGCTGTAGAGGAAGTTGCCCGCGAACGCCCGCAGCTCGGTGTGCCGTTGAAATCACGCTTGTCGTACAGGGCCATGCTGTCCCAGCGCGCCTTGGCGTTCAGGCCGTAGCCGACGTGGCTGACGGCATACGCTTCGCGGTCGCCCCGGGCGGCGATGTAGCTGCGCATCAGTTCGGCGTCGACGCCGCTGCCTTCGATGCGCGTGACGTAATCGTTTTCGATGCGCAGCGTGACCGGCCGCTCGAGGTAGCGCTTGAAGGTCAGGTTGACGTCGCCTTCGGCCAGCACCAGCGTGCCGTTGACGCTGCCCGCCGCGGGGAACGCCAGCGCCAGCCCGCCGGGCCAGTGCGTCATGGTGCCGGGCCGCGTGGTGTAGCCCCAGTTGCCACCGCAAGCGGCGCCGGCCAGCGAGATCGCGAGGTCGGTGCCCGCGGGCGAGGTGACGCGCATTTCGCGCGCGGCGCGCAGACGCTTGACATGCTCCTTCACCAGCGGCTCCGGCCGTCGCCGGGCAGCAGGCGCGCCAGCGCTTCGGGATGCTCGTTGCTGACGTAGACCACGCGCGCGCCGCCCTTCAGGATGGCGGGAAGTTCCGGCGCATGCATGAGGCCTTCGACCGTGCAGTCGACCACGAGCGTGCTGCCCGCGAGCGCGGAGACCACCGGCGCGAGCCGGCGCAGCACCGGGGACGCGCCAGTGCTGCGCGCCACCGGCTGGTCGGCGGGAAAGGTACTGGGCAGCAGCAGCGAGAACACCTGCGCGCCGCGCCGGGCCGCAGCCAGCCGGGCCAGTTCGAGCAGCACCGGCCGGCTCTGGCTTTCGCCCAGCACCGCCACCGTGTCGCCGGCCTGCAGGCCGCAGCGGCCCAGCACCGCCTCGAAGGCGTCCAGCCACTGGGGCTCGATGGTTTCCTGCAGCATGCCTCGCGTCGCCTCCAACTTCCGGACCATAATACATGAAAATTCATGCAATCCGGTCCACGATGACACCGCCGCGCCAAGCCCAGCCGCCCACCTTCTCCGCGCAGGAATTCCGCGCCGCGCTGGGCACTTTCGCCACCGGCGTGACCATCGTCACCGGCCGCACGGCCGACGGCCGGTGGTCGGCCTCACCGCCAATTCCTTCAACTCGGTGTCGCTCACGCCGCCGCTGGTGCTGTGGAGCCTTTCGCGCGCCGCGGCGTCGATGGCGGTGTTCAGCGCCGGCTCGCACTACGCGATCAACGTGCTGGCGGCCGAACAGATGGAGCTCGCCGAACGCTTCGCGCGCAAGGGCGCCGACCGCTGGGTCGGCGTGACCTTCGACGAAGGCGCCGGCGGGGCGCCGCTGCTGCACGGCGCGGCCGCCACCTTCGAATGCTTCAACCGCAGCCGCTACGAGGAAGGCGACCACGTGATCTTCGTCGGCGAGGTCGAGCGCGTGACGCACCGGCCGGGCGCTTCGCCGCTGCTGTTCCATGGCGGCCGCTACTACACGGAGCATCCGCTGTGAGCGGCCCGCGCTTCGTCGAAGGCTACCTCGGCTACCTGCTCGGGCAGGCGAACCACGCGCTCTACAAGGAGTTCGACAACCACGTGCGCGCCGCGGGCCTGAGCTCGATCGAATGGCGCGTGCTCGCCACGCTGCACGACGGCCCGCCGCAGACCGTCAGCCAGCTCGCGCACGACGTCCTTTCGAAGCAGCCCACCGTTACCAAGCTGGTCCAGCGCATGGCGGAACAGGGCTGGGTCGAACTGCTGGCCGACCCTCTCGACCAGCGCCGCACGCTGGTGGGCGTGACGCCCGCGGGCCGCAAGCTGGTGCGGCCGTTGCTGGAGAAAGCGCGCAGCCATGAAACCGAAATGCTGCGTACGCTGGCGGCTTCGGAGCAGGTCGCGTTGAAGAAGCTGCTGGCAAAGCTGGCGGGCCTCGCCACGTGAGGGCGCGGGCGGCGCTACCATCGCCGCCCATGCGCGAAAGAAAAGACCACCTCGACGCACTCGCCGTCGGCATCCTGCTGTTCTGCTGCCTGTTCTGGGGCTTCCAGCAGATCCTGATCAAGTCCACCGTCGCCGAGGTGCCGCCGCTGTGGCAAGCGTCGATCCGGTTCGCGATCGCCACCGCGCTGCTGGTGGCATGGTGCGTGTGGCGCCGCGTGCGGCTGTTCGAACGCGACGGCACGCTGGGCGCGGGCCTGCTGGCCGGCGCGCTCTTCGCCGGCGAGTTCTCGTGCATCTACCTCGGCCTGCGCGACACGGCCGCATCGCGCCTGACCGTGTTCCTCTACACCTCGCCCTTCGTGGTGGCGGTGCTGCTGCCCCGCATCGTGCCCGCCGAGAAACTGCGCGGCCTGCAATGGGTCGGCCTCGTGATCGCGTTCGCTGGCGTGGCCTGGGCCTTCAGCGAAGGCTTCACCGGCGCCAGCACGCCGCGGCAACTGCGCGGCGATGCGCTCGCGCTGCTGGCGGGCTTGTTGTGGGGGCTGACCACGCTCGTGATCCGGGCGACGTCGCTGGGCAAAGCCAGCGCGGAGAAGACCTTGTTCTACCGGTGGCCGTCACCGCCGCGGTGGCGCCGCTGATGTCGCTGGCGCTCGGCGAGACCTGGTCGCTCGCCTATTCCGGCATGGCCGGGGATCGATCGCGCTGCAGTCGGTGATCGGCGCTTTCGCCAGCTACCTGGCGTGGATGTGGATGCTGCGCTACTACCCCGCTACGCAGCTGTCGTCCTTCACCTTCCTCACGCCGATGTTCGCGCTGCTGCTGGGCGTGATGGTGCTTGGCGAGCCGCTGACCACGCAACTCGTGCTGGCGCTGGTGGCGGTGGCCGTGGGGATCGTGCTGGTGAACCGGAAGAAGGCCGCCTAGCTCGCGAAGCGCGGGTCGAGCTCCCAGCCCAGCGCAGCATCGCCTCCCACAGCAGCACGTTTTGCCCGCCCTTGCGCGCGGTGCGCTCGTACTGTTCGGAGGCACGCGCGGCGATCTCGGGCGCCGGCATGACCAGCTTCGCGCCGCTGGCCTGCGCCGCCACCTGCACCTCGCAGGCGCGCTGCAGCATGTAGTGCTCCGCGAAGGCATCGCCGACGGTGGGGCCGCACACCAGCAGCCCGTGGTTGCGCAGGATCATCACGTTGCGCCGGCCGAGGTTGGCCGCGAGCCGCGTGCACTCCTCGCGCTCCAGCGTGATTCCCTCGAAGGCGTGGTACGCCACGCGCTCGCCGTAGAACATCGCATTGAAGCTCAGGGGCAGCAGCCCCTCGGCCTGGCAAGACACCACCCGGCCCGCCGTGGTGTGCGTGTGCATCACGCAATGGGCGTCGTCGCGCGCCGCATGCACCGCGCCATGCACGATGAAGCCCGCCGGGTTGACGCTGTACGGGCTGGGCTCCACCTTCTGCCCGTCCAGGTCGATCTTCAGCAGGTTGCCGGCGGTCACCTCGCGGTACATGAGCCCGAAAGGATTGATCAGGTAGTGCGGCGTGCCGGGCACGCGCGCCGTGAGGTGGTTGTAGATCAGCTCATGCCAGCCGAGCTGCGCGAACAGGCGGTAGGCCGCCGCGAGTTCGCAGCGCACCTGCCATTCGGCGGCGTCGCACGCGGCGGGGCGGCGCGCGGCGAACGCATCCGCCATCGCGCCCGTCACGCGCCCTGCTCCACCGGCTGCGGCTTCATCATCACCACCGCCGCCTGCTGCGTGGCCTGCTCGGCCTGCTCCTGCGCCACCAGCGCCGCGAAGGTGCGGCGGAAGTGCGCCAGCGCGGCGTCGGCCACCACCATCTGCAGCTCGAACGTGCTGTCGGCGTCGATTTCTTTTTGCTGCGCCTCGATCAGGTGCTTGTCTTCCATGAACCCTTCGATCAGGCTCTGGTGCAGCGAGCGCGAGATGTTGTGGTCGTCGCCCTCGTAGTTGTTCAGGTACGTCCAGAAGAAGTGCGTGCTGCGCCGCGTCTCCGGCGTCATGAACTGGCAGTTGCGGTACTCGCGCGTGCCTTCGCGGTTGCCCTTCTCGGAGCCGCTGCCGGCGGGAGAAAACATCGACTCCGGGAAGAAGGTGCCCGGGATGTGCATGTGGCCGATGTTGCGGCGATCGACGTTGCGGTCCTTCTCGGCCGCCGGCAGCACCTTGCGGTGGAACGGCGGCGGGGCGGCGTCCATGTGCCAGCGCTCGACGCGGAAGCCGCGGGGCAGCCGCTCCACGGCCACGGGCTTGGTCTTGAACGCGTACTCCTCCGAGCCGCCCAGCGTCTTGGTGTGCACGAAGGCCGTGCGCGAAGTCGCTCAGGTTGTCGACGATCAGCAGCCAGTTGGCGTCGTAGTGCATGTAGTCGGGAATGCCTTTCCACTGCGGATCGCGCAAGTACGGAAAGTCGATGATGTCGTCGGGGTTCGCCTTGGCCGGGTCGCCCATCCAGATCCACACCAGGTGATCCTTCTCGAATACAGGATAGCTCTTGACGCCGAGCTTGGCGGGCACTGCCTCCCTCGGCCCGGGATCTGGATGCACTTGCCGCTCGGCTCGAACAGCAGGCCGTGGTACATGCAGCGCACGCAGTCGCCCTCGCGCCGGCCCGTGCAGCGGCACGCCGCGGTGGCAGCAGCGGTCGCGCAGCGCCACGACCTTGCCCGACTCGGACTTGTACAGCAGCACGCCCTCTTCGAGGATGGTCCGCGGCAGCATCTTGCCGTCCAGCAGTTCGTGGTCCCGGCGGCGACGTACCAGCAGTTCTTGAGGAACATGGAAGGCTCCGGTATTTTCGTAAGGGACAATCGTAGGGAGCGCTGCCGTCCGCATCAACCGGGCGCGCTGGCCGCAGTGTTCCGAAACCTGAACGATGAACTGGGACGACTTCGACGCTTTCTGCCAAGTGGTGGACCACGGCGGCTTCACCGCCGCCGCACGCGTGCTCGACCGCCCGAAGTCGAGCCTGAGCGCTTCGGTGGCCCGGCTCGAGACGCAGCTCGGCACGCGCCTGCTTGAACGCACCACGCGGCGGCTGCGCCTGACCGACGCGGGTGAATCGCTGTACCGCGACATCAGCAAGCCGCTCGCGCAGTTGCGCGAAAGCGCGGTCGATGCGCTGGCGCAGGGTGCGGCGGTGCAGGGCACGCTGCGCGTCGCGGCGCCCTACGAGTTCGGCGCCCATCACCTCGCCAGCGTGGCCTGCAAGGTGATGCGCGACCACCCGCTGCTGAAGGTGCACGTCGACGTGGAACATGCGCGCGTCGGCCTGTTCGAGCGCCAGTACGACCTGGTGTTCTCGGCGCTGGAGCACACCAGTGCGCCGGCCAGCGTCGTCACGAAGCGGGTCTATTCGCTGGACCGCGGGCTGTTCGCGTCACCGGAACTGATGGCGCGGCATCCGGAGTTCGCCGCGCCCGAAGACCGGCCGCGCTGCCTTTGCTCGCGGGCGCGGAGGACGGCGGCTGGAGCTTCACCGATGCCGAAGGCCGCACCGCCGAGATCGAGGTCCGCAATCCGCGCCTGCGCAGCGGCAATGCCGGCGTGCGCCTGCAGGCGGCCATCGGCGGGCTGGGCGTGGCGCGGATCACGGCGACCTTCTGCGCGCAAGCTGTCGCCGAAGGCAAGCTGGTCGCGCTGCTGCCCGCGTGGCGCTGCGAGCCGCTGAAGATCCACGCGCTGCTGCCGGGCCGGCGGCTGGTGCCGGCGAAGGTGCGCGAGTTCCTCGCGGCGCTGGAAGCCGAAGCGCAGGGGACGGCGGGCTGACCTACGCGCGCTGCCGCGCGAACGCGACGTACCAGTCGAGGCAACCTGGGTTTGCCATCGCGTCGCGGTTCACGACCTTCTCCAGCGGCTGCCCGAGCAGCAGCTTCTTGATCGGCAGCTCCTGCTTCTTGCCCGAGAGCGTGCGCGGCACTTCCGCCACCTGCACGATCGCATCCGGCACGAAGCGCGGGCTGAGCGCGGTGCGGATGGCGCCGGCGATCTTCGCCTCCGGGCGTCGTCCAGCGTGATGCCGGGACGCAGGACCACGAACAGCGGCATGTAGCTGTCGCGTCCCGGTACTCGAGGTCGACAACCAGCGAATCCAGCACTTCGGGCAGCGCCTCGACCGCGCTGTACAACTCGCTGGTTCCCATGCGCAGGCCGTGCCGGTTGATGGTGGCGTCGCTGCGGCCGTAGATGACGCAGCCGCCCTGCGGGGTGATCTTCAGCCAGTCGCCGTGGCGCCAGACGCCGGGGTACATGTCGAAGTAGCTGGAGAGATAGCGCTTGCCGCCTTCGTCGTTCCAGAAGTACAGCGGCATCGACGGGATAGGCTTGGTGCAGACCAGTTCTCCGACTTCTCCGATCACCGGCTGCCCCTGCTCGTTCCAGCCCTCGACGGCGCAGCCGAGCGCGCGGCACTGCATCTCGCCGGGCACCTGCGGCAGTTCACGGTTGCCGCCGATGAAGGCGCCGGCGAAGTCGGTGCCGCCGGAAATGTTGCACCACCAGATGGCGTCGATGCCGAGCTTGCGGAACTGCTCCGTGCCCCAGCGCTGCGCGTCTTCGGACAAGGGGGATCCGGTGGTGCCCAGCGCGCGCACGGTCCTGAGCCCCGGATGCTGCGCGAGGTCGACGCCCGCCTTCATGCAGTTGGCGAAGAAGGCCGCGCCCGCACCGAAAAAGGTGACGCCGAGGTCGGCGGCGAAGCGCCACAGCACCGACCAGTCGGGCTTGTCCTTGCTGCCGCCCGGGTTGCCGTCGTAGATGCAGCAGGTGGTTCCCGAGAGCAGCCCCGCGAGCTGCGCGTTCCACATCACCCATCCGGTCGAGCTGTACCAGTGGTAGCGCTCGCCCCAGTTGTTGGGGTCGTAGCTGCAGCCGACGTCGTTGTGCAGGCCGCCCATGGTGAGCATCACCAGCATGATGCCGCCGTGGCCGTGCACGATCGGCTTGGGCAGGCCGGTGGTGCCGCTGGAATAGACGATCCACAGCGGATGGTCGAAGGGCAGCCAGAGCGGCTCGAAGGCGTCCACTTCGGGGCCGCTTGCCGCCATCGCCGGCGACAGGTCGGCGTGCGGCGGCAGTCCGTCGGTGGGCACGTTGCCGAGGTTGCGATACACCCAGGGTGCTGCACGGTGGGCAGTGCCGCCTTCAGCTCGGCCACCACGGCGCAGCGGTCGAAGTCTTTGCCGCCGTAGGTGACGCCGTCGCAGGCGATCAGCACCTTGGGCTCGATCTGCTGGAAGCGGTCGAGCACCGCGTTCGTCCCCATGTCGGGCGCGCAGATGCTCCAGATGCCGCCGAGGCTGACCACGGCGAGGAAGGCGACCATCGCTTCCGGGATGTTCGGCAGGTAGGCCGCGACGCGGTCGCCGGGCTGCAGGCCCTGCGCCTTCAGGTGCAGCGCCAGCGACGCGGCCGGCGGCGCAGCTCCGGCCGGGACAGTTCGCGCTGCACGCCGCGTTCGTTGCGGCTGATGAGGGCCGGGAAGCCGGCCGCGTGCGCTGCGGCTACATGCCGGAACACCTGCCGCGCGTAGTTGACCTGTGCACCCTCGAACCAGCGTGCGCCGGGCATGGGGGCGTCCGCCAGCACCTGCGTCGCGAGCGTCGGGGACTGGAAATCGAAGTAGTCCCAGACCGCCTGCCAGAACGCGGGCAGGTCGTCGACCGACCATTGCCACAGCGCCTGGTAGTCGGCGAACCGCAGGTCGCGGTGCACGGCGAGCCAATCCTGGAAGCGGCGGATCTGGGGGACGTTGGGGGCGGCGGGCATGGCGCGGGAGGTTAGCAGCATGGCGATCCGCCACCATCCTTGTCATCCCGGGCTTGACCCGGGATCCACGCAGCGCATGTTCACGCGCCGCCGTGGATTGCGGGTTGAGCCCGCAATGACAGTGTCTGGCCGTTCGTCGGGTGGCATTTGTTGTTTCGCACGACCGTGCTAATCTTCGCCGCAGCATGGACGCCAAGACCCAGAAGAGCGAACTCACCCGTGCCGCGATCGTCGGCGCGGCGCTCGACCTGGCCGCGGCGGAAGGCCTCGAGGCGATCTCGCTGCAGGTGGTGGCGGACCGCATCGGGCTGTCCAAGAGCGGCGTGTTCTCGCGCGTCGGCTCGCGCGAGGCCTTGCAGAAGGCCGTGATCGAAGAGTTCGGGCGGCGCTTCATCGCCGACGTGTTCGTGCCCTCCATGCAGCAACCCAAGGGCCTGCCGCGGCTGGACGAGATCATGCGCCGCTGGATCATCCGCACCCGCGACGTCGACGCGCAGCAGGGCTGCATCTACACCGCGGGCGCCTTCGAGCTCGACGACAAGTCGGGCCCGCTGCGCGACCAGTTGCTCGACGAAGTGACGCGCTGGCGCGCCGCCTTGCGCCGCACGGTGCTGCAGGCGATGGAGGCCGGCCACCTCAAGGCCGACACCGATCCCGAGCAGCTGGTCAGCGAAGTGTCCGCGCTGGCCATGGGCCTGATCCACGACGCGCGCTTCCTGCGCGACGCCCGGGCTGCCGAGCGCGCCCGGGCGACGTGGGTCCGCCTGCGCCAGTCCTACCTGAACTGAGAAGAAAAAGAAGCCGGAGACGTCCGCCGCCGTTGGCCTTTGCCCATATTTCGCACGCACGTGCGAAGAAAGGAACTGAAATGCTGGTCCTCCTCACCACGGCCGCCGCCTACGGCGGCTGGCGCGTCGTCCGTGCCGGACTCTCGTCGCTGCGGGCGCTGCCCCAGTGCAACGACGACATGGTCTTCTTCTGAAAGGACGGCGATGACCCGCACCACCGCCGACACCGCCGGCTACTACCAGGCCAGCAAGGGCATCCGCCTGTTCCGGCTCGCGCTGACGAGCGCCCAGCGCATCTGGCCGTCGCTGGCCGTGCGCGCCGCCGACCGGCTGTTCGTCACGCCGCTGCCGCCCAAGTGGCTGCAGCGCCGCACGGCGTGGGAGCCGGGCTGGCACGTCGACCACTGGCCCTTCGAGCAGCACGACCTCACGGTCTATACCCAGCCGGTGGCGCCGCACGGGCCCGTGGCCTTGCTGGTCCACGGCTGGGGCGGCCACGCCGGCCAGCTGCGCGCGCTGGCCGACAGCCTGCCCAGCAAGGGCTGCGCCCGGTGCTGGTCGAGATGCCGGCGCACGGCCGCAGCGGCGGCGGCGCCAGCAACCTGCCGCAGTTCGCGCGCGCCATCGAATACGTCGTGGGCCGGCTGCAGCAGCAAGGCCATGCGGTGCAGTTGCTGGCCGCGCATTCGCTGGGCGCGAGCGCGGCGGCCTTCGCCGTGGCGCGCGGCCTGCCGGTCGAGCGGCTGGTGCTGCTGGCGCCGCCGGCTTCGCCGCGCGAGTACACCCGCTACTTCGCGCACGTGTTCGGCCTGAGCGAAACCACCCGCGCCGCCATGCAGCACCGCATCGAAGCGCGCGAAGGCCTGCTGATGCCGCAATTCGACGCGCAGGCCGTCGCGCCCCGCATCCGCATCCCCACGCTGGTGGTGCACGACCGCCGCGACAGCGTCAACGCGTTCGCCGACGGGCAGGCTTTCGCCCACGCCGTGCGTGGCGCGCAGCTGCTCGCCACGGAAAGCCTCGGCCACCGCAAGATCCTGAAAGACCCTGTCGTCCTGGCGCAGGTGGCCCACTTCGCAAGTTAGGCGCCCCGCCTTGCCGGTGGGGGACATTCCCCTTTAGCATCGCCGCACTTCACAACAACACGAGGAGAGCGGAATGGGAATGTTCGACTGGACGGAGAAGTCGCCGGCGGTCCTGCAGCAAGGCGGCGTGATCGCGCCGGACGAGCGCCTGCCGTGGCCGCAGACCGGCGCCATGGGCGTGCAGCACGTGATCGCGATGTTCGGGGCCACGGTGCTGGCGCCGATCCTGATGGGCTTCGACGCCAACATCGCCATTCTGATGAGCGGCATCGGCACGCTCATCTTCTTCTTCATCACCGGCGGCAAGGTGCCGAGCTACCTCGGCTCGAGCTTCGCCTTCATCGGCGTGGTGATCGCCGCCACCGGCTACGCCGGCAAGACCGGCGCCAATCCCAACATCGCGGTGGCGCTCGGCGGGATCATCGCCTGCGGCGTGGTCTACGCGATCATCGGCTTCGTCGTGCACGCGGTCGGCACGCGCTGGATCGAGCGCTTCATGCCGCCGGTGGTCACAGGCGCGGTGGTCGCGGTGATCGGCCTGAACTTGGCCGGCATCCCCATCAAGAACATGGCGCCGACCGACTTCGACAAGTGGATGCAGCTCGTCACCTTCGTCAGCGTCGGCCTGGTGGCGGTGCTCACGCGCGGCATGGTGCAGCGCCTGCTGATCCTGGTCGGCCTGATCGTCGCCAGCGTCATCTATGCGGTGCTCGCCAACGGTCTCGGCTTCGGCAAGCCGCTGGACTTCTCCGGCATCGCCAGCGCGGCCTGGGGTCGGCATGCCGAACTTCACGGCGCCCGTGTTCACCGGCGCCGCGATGGCGCTGATCGCGCCGGTGGCCATCATCCTGGTGGCCGAGAACCCGGCCACATCAAGGCGGTGACCGCGATGACCGGACGCAACCTCGACCAGTACATGGGCCGCGCCTTCATCGGCGACGGCGTGGCGACGGTGATCAGCGGCGCCGCCGGCGGCACCGGCGTGACGACCTATGCCGAGAACATCGGCGTGATGGCGGCCACCAAGATCTACTCGACGGCCATCTTCCTGGTGGCGGCGATCATCGCCGTGGTGCTGGGTTTCTCGCCCAAGTTCGGCGCCGTCATCCGGCGATCCCGCTGCCGGTCATGGGCGGCGTGTCGATCGTCGTGTTCGGCCTGATCGCGGTGGCCGGCGCCAAGATCTGGGTCGACAACCGCGTCGACTTCTCGCAGAACAAGAACCTGATCGTGGCCGCCATCACCTTGGTGCTGGGCACCGGCGACTACACCCTGAACTTCGGCGGCTTCGCCCCTGGGCGGCATCGGGACGGCGACCTTCGGCGCCATCCTGCTGTACGCGCTGCTGAACCGCGACCGCTCCACCGGCGTCAGCGTCGCCGACGCGCCGATGGTGGAAGTGCCCGAACCCCGCAAACCGCTCTGAACATGGCCATCTGGAAACGCGACATCTCAATCGAAAGCCTCACCGCCCTGCACAAGGGCACGGCGCCCGAACACTGGGCATGGAGTTCGTCGAAGTCGGCGACGACTTCATCCGCGGCCGCATCCCGGTGGATGCGCGCACGCAGCAACCGTACGGCGTGATCCACGGCGGCGTGAACGTGGTGCTGGCGGAAACGCTGGGCTCGTGCGGCGCGGTCTACTGCCTGCCGGAAGGCCAGCGCGCGGTGGGGCTGGACATCAACGCCAACCACCTGCGCGGCGTGTCGTCGGGCTGGGTGACGGGCACGGCGCGGCCGGTGCACATCGGCCGCAGCACGCAGGTGTGGCACATCGACATGCACGACGACGCGGGCGTGTTGAGCTGCGTGTCGCGCATCACGATGGCGGTGCTGGCGGTGAAGTAGCCGTCGTCCCCGTGCAGGCGCGGACCCGGGGCGCCACGGATTCCCGCCTTCGCGGGAATGACGTCAGGTGTTCCGCGCCATCCGCTCGCTCTTCCAGTACACGTCGTCGCCGCCGTCCATGCGGTTGAAGACGCGCGCCAGCACGAACATCAGGTCGCTCAGGCGGTTGAGGTACTGGCGCGGCGCATCGCGCAGCGTTTCGCTGCCGCCGAGCGCCACCAGCGCGCGCTCGGCGCGGCGTGCCACGGTGCGGCACACATGGGCTTGCGAGGCGGCGCGGTTGCCGGCGGGCAGGATGAACTCCTCCAGCTTCGGCAACTGCGCGTTGTAGGTCGCCAGCGCCTCGTCCAGCGCCAGCACCGCCTCGCCCTTCAGCAGTTCGTAGCCGGGGATCGACAGCTCACCGCCGAGGTTGAAGAGCTGGTGCTGGACCTCGACCAGCACCTCGCGGCAGTCCGCCGGCACCGGCTCGCACAGCAGCAGCCCGATGTGCGAGTTGAGTTCGTCCACGTCGCCCATCGCCTGCACCCGCAGGTGGTCTTTCGGAACCCGCGTGTTGTCGCCGAGGCCGGTCGTGCCGTCGTCGCCGGTGCGCGTGGCGATCTGCGTCAGCCGTTTGCCCATGTGCTCTCCTTTGCGCCATTGTGCGTCAGCCTTGCCGGACGCCGGTCCGCCGGCTCCTACAGCAAGTGGCGCTGCAGGCGGCTGGCACGCGAGTGCAGGAGCGCGACGATGGCTCCAGGCTGTCCGCGTCCGCGGGTGGCAAACGCATCCGGGAGTCCGCCATGCCTTCGTCCCTCTCCCGTCTCGCGGTCGCTTCGGCGGTCGCCCTGCTGGCGGTCACCACCGTCCAGGCCCAGCAGTCGCGCTCGGTGCGCCAGTCCACGGCCACCGCGGCGCCGTCCGCCAGCGCGCGTGCCGCACAAGCCGCGCCCAACCCCGCCGGCCTGCGCCCTCCGATTCCGGCCGGCCTCACGTCGGGCAGCGGCGCGGCCGTCGCCGGCGATCCGGTCGCCGCGAACAACTCGGTGACGCGCGGCAATGCCAGCGGCATCGGCCTCGGCAATGGCACGAACGGAACCGTCAACAACAACGGCGCCGGCATCGGCCTGGGGCCGGCACCGGCACGGGGATCGCCAACAACGGCACCGACGCCAATGGCAATGCGCTGCCCAACACGGCCGTGCTCGGCGCCGGCGCGGTGGGCGTGATGGCGCGCGGTCCTTCGCAGTCCGTGCCGATGGGCTCCTCCGGCCTGAACCCGGTGGAAGTCGCCCGCAACTTCATCAACGCCGACTCCAACCGCGACGGCGAACTCACCCGCGCCGAGGCGTCGCGCATGGGCTTCGCCACGATGAGCTTCGAGGAAATGGACCGCGACTTCGACGGGGTCATCACCCGCGCCGAGTACGGCGATGCGACACGCTGACGCCCTGCGCGCGCTGGCGGTGGCTGCCGCGCTCGCAGCGGCCGGTGCGCAGGCGCAGGTGCCGGCCCAGCGCTCCGCCGATCCGGCCGCGGCGCTGATGCCGCCGGCAGGCACGGTGGCGGCCGCGCCCGCTCCGGCGTTGCCCGGCCGCTGGACCCCGGCGCAGGTGGAGCAATCCTTCCTGCAGGCCGACGCCAACGCCGACAGCCAGCTCACCCGGGCCGAAGCCCAGCGGCTGGCGATCCTGCCGCGCAGCTTCGAGGACCTGGACGCGAACAAGGACGGCATCCTCTCCCCGGGCGAATACCAGAGCGGCGCGCGGTAGCACGGGCTTGCCCTGCTGACCGGCGGACGGGGGAGACTACACTGGCGGACGCCCCCGGAGAGCCCCGCATGAACGCACCCACCGCCCTGTCGCACCTCGTTCCCGAAGTCCAGCAACGCGACGTCCCCGCCGCCCTGCTCGAAGCGCTCAAGGCGCGCTTCGGCGACCGCTGCTCCACCGCCCCGGTGGTGCGCGAGCAGCATGGCCGCGACGAATCCTCCTTCCGGTGCCGCCGCCGGCCGCCGTCGTGTTCGCCGAAAGCACGGCAGACGTCGCCGATGCGGTGCGCCCGGCCAGCCAGTACGCCACGCCCGTCATCCCGTTCGGCGTCGGCTCCTCGCTCGAAGGCCACCTGCTGGCCGTGCAGGGCGGCATCAGCATCGACGTGAGCCGCATGAACAAGGTGGTCTCGGTCAACGCGGAAGACCTCACCGTCACCGTGCAGCCCGGCGTCACGCGCAAGCAGCTCAACGACGAGATCCGCAGCACCGGCCTGTTCTTCCCGATCGACCCGGGCGCCGACGCGTCGCTGGGCGGCATGAGCGCCACCCGCGCCTCGGGCACCAACGCCGTCCGCTACGGCACCATGCGCGAGAACGTGCTGGGCCTCGAGGTGGTGACGGCCAGCGGCGAGACCATCCGCACCGGCACCCGCGCCAAGAAATCGTCCGCCGGCTACGACCTCACGCGCCTGTTCGTCGGCAGCGAAGGCACGCTCGGCGTGATCACCGAAGTCACGCTGCGGCTGTACCCGATCCCCGAGGCGATCTCCGCCGCCATCTGCTCGTTCCCCAGCATCGAAGCCGCCGTGCGCACCACCATCCGGGTGATCCAGCTCGGCGTGCCGATCGCCCGCGTGGAACTGATCGACACCAACACCGTGCGCATGGTCAACGCGCACAGCAAGCTGGGCCTGCGCGAAGAGCCGATGCTGCTGATGGAATTCCACGGCTCGCCCGCCGGCGTGAAGGAGCAGGCCGAGACGGTGCAGGAGATCGCGTCCGAATTCGGCGGCAACGCCTTCGAATGGGCCGCCACGCCGGAAGAACGCACCCGCCTCTGGACGGCGCGCCACAACGCCTACTTCGCCGCCGTGCAATCGCGGCCCGGCTGCAAGGTGATCTCCACCGACACCTGCGTGCCGATCTCGCGCCTGGCCGACTGCCTGCTCGACTCGGTGGCCGAGGCCGACGCCAGCGGCATCCCGTACTTCCCGGTCGGCCACGTCGGCGACGGCAACTTCCACTTCGGCTACCTGCTCGACCCGAACCTGCCGGAAGAGCGCGTGACCGCCGAAGCGCTCAACCACAAGCTGGTGAGCCGCGCGCTGGCGCTCGAAGGCACCTGCACCGGCGAGCACGGCGTGGGCCTGCACAAGATGGGCTTCCCGGTTGACGAGGCGGGCGCCGGCGCCGTCGAGATGATGCGCACGATCAAGCGCGCGCTCGACCCGAAGAACATCATGAACCCGGGCAAAATCTTCGCGATCTGAAGTGCGCACCGCGGCGTCCCGGCGCCGCTGGCTGGCGGCACTGCTCCCGGCGGCATTCGCCGGCGCGGGCGTCGCCGAGGAGGCCTGCACCGCGCGCGTGCCGCTGTCGACCGCCGAACGCACGATCGCGCACGCGGACGCTCCGCCGACCCGAAGCACCGTCACGCTGCCCGACGACCTGCCGCGGCCCCTGCGCGTCGAAGACGTGCGGGTGGGCTACACGCTCGACGTGAGCCGCTGCGCCGGGGCCGGCACCGCGGCGCTCTGGCTGTTCCGCGTCGGCGCGCCCTTCACCATCCATGACGATGCGGGCCGGCCGCTGGCCTTGCTCAGCGCCGGCGGCCGCCTGCCCACCGACCAGTGGGTGGCGCGGCTGGCCGCCAGCGAACGTGCCGTGTACAACGGCCGCATCCCCGCGCTGTTCGCGCTGGAGCCGGGCACGCGCACGGTCCGCATCGAGCTGCTGACCATCACCTTCATTCCGTCCGGCATCGTCGCCGCCGAGCTCGGACCGACCAACCTGCTGCTGCCGGTGCAGGCCCGCACGCTCGAAGGCGTGGTGGCGTTCGCGGACATCGCGTCCGGCGTGGTGCTGGTGCTCGGGGCGCTGGCCTTGCTGCTGTGGACGCGCCGCCGGGCGACCGCTCGCTGCTCTGGCTCGCGGTCGCCTGCGGCCTGTGGGGCTGGCGCGGCCTCGCGTACTACGCCCCGCTGGTGCCGCTGGCGCCGGCCCTGTTCGAGCAGTTCAACCCGCTCAACGTGCTGCTCGCCGCGGCCGCCGTGTCGGCGTCGGTGCTGTCGCTGCTGAACGCCTGGACGCCGCGCCTGCACCGCGTGCTGTGGATCGGCACGGCCGCGTGCGTCGCCGGCCTGGCGCTCTCGATCGCGTTCGAGCGCGGCGGGCTGGCGATGCGCGCGATCAGCCGGCCGCGGGCTTCGTCATGATCTCGTCGCTGCTGGTCGCCGTGGCGCGGCGCCGCGCCCAACTGGCGCGCTGGCATGTCGGCACGCTGTTCACCGGGCTGGGCGGGCTGCTGTTCTGCGCGGTGCACGACGTGCTGGTGATCGGCGGCCAGCTCGGGCCGATGGAGCCGAGCTATGTCTTCTGGGGCTTCGCCACGATGCTGGTCGGCTTCGCGGCGATGTCGGGCCAGTACGTGGTGCTGACGCTGAACCGCGCCGAGCGCAGCAACGAGGAGCTGGAAGCCCACGTGCGGCGCAAGACAGCCGAACTGGAACAGAGCTACGCGCGGCTGCGCGCCACCGAGGACGAAGCTGCGCGCACGCAGGAACGCGAACGGCTGCTGCGCGACATGCACGACGGCCTCGGCGCGCAGCTGATGACGATGCTGCGCGGCGTGGAACGCGACGCGCTGCCGCCGCCGCAGCTGCGGCAGTCGCTGCAGGACAGCATCGACGAGCTGCGGCTGCTGATGGACAGCACCGACCGGGCCACTACCTGCCCGGCGCGCTGGCCGCATGGCGCAACCGGTGGGACCACCGGCTGCAGGCGGCGGGCGTCACGCTCGAATGGCACATCGGCGACGGGCTCGACGACGTGCAGCTCACCGGCGAGGTCGCGTTGCAGGTGATGCGCATCCTGCAGGAGGCCGCCGCCAACATCGTCAAGCACGCGCAGGCGCGCCGCATGGTGTTGGATGCGCAGGTGAGGGAGGCCACGCTCGTCATCGCCATCCGCGACGACGGCCGCGGCCTGCAGTTGCAGGGCGAACGCGCGGGCTCGCGCGGCTTGGCCAACATGCGGTACCGGGCGGCGCAGATCGGCGCCGACCTCGCGGTCGGCCCGTGCAGCGACGGCCCGGGAACGGAGGTGGTGCTGTGGCTGCCGCTGGCGGCGGGTCAGGCCACCAGCCCGCGGCGCGCGGCTTCCATCGCGGCTTCGGCGCGCGACGAGATCCCGAGCTTGCGGTAGATGTCGCGCACGTAGCCGCTGACGGTGGTGGGGCTGATCCCGAGCAGCGGCCCCACCTCGGGCGAGCGGTAGCCCTTGGCGATCAGCCGCAGCACGTCGACCTCGCGGTCGGTGAGCTTCACGGCCAGCGGCGGTGCGGCCGCGGGCTCGTGGGCGGCGGGCGCGGCGCGGAAATGGCGCAGCACGCGCAGCGCGATCGAAGGCGACAGCGCCGGCTCGCCCGATTCGATGCGCCGCAATTGCGCCATCACGTCCTCGGTGGGCTGCGACTTCAGGATGTAGCCGGTGGCGCCCGCGCGCAAGGCCGGGAACACGTGCGTGTCGTCGTCGTGGATGGTGGCCACGATCACCACCGCGCCGGGACGGGCGGCGACCAGTTCCGCGATCAGGCCTTCGCTGTTGCCGTCGGGCAAGCCCCAGTCGACCAGCGCCAGGGGCGTAGCCGTGGCTGCGCATCCGCTCGCGCGCCTCGGCGAGCGTGGCGGCGGTGTCGACCGCCTGCACGCCGGGCAAGGCGCGGGGCAGGATTTCCGCCAGCCACCGGCGCGGCTCGTCGAGATCCTCGACGATGAGGGCGCGGTCGAAGGACAAATGCGACATGGATGCAGTCTAGTTCACGGTCGCGCTGCGCCTCCCCCGGATCGGAGGGTGCACACGCGGACACGCGCTGCATAACCTGCGCCAACGCCTCCCTTCACCTGCACGAAAGCCAGATCCATGTCCGCATCACGCCACGCTCCCCTTGCCCTCTGCGCCATCGGCGCCGCCGCCCTCCTCGTCGCCTGCGGCGGCGGCGGTGGCGGTGGCGGCGGAACGACCCCAGTACCGCCGTCTCCGGCAACGTGGTGAAGGGCCCGGTCTCCGGCGCCGAAGTCTGCGCCTACCGCGCCACCGCGGCCGGCAAGGGCGACAAGATCGAATGCGTCACGACCGGCTCCACCGGCGGCTACAGCATGGACATCGACTACGACGGCGACGTCGTGATCGAAGCCAGCGGCGGCACCTACACCGACGAAGCGACCGGCAAGACGGCGACGCTCGAGGCGCCGATGCAGGTCGTGGTGAAAGCCGGCGGCGGCACCGTCACCGGCGAAATCACGCCCCTGACCTCGGTGGCCTACAACGTCGCCAAGGGCGCGGCCGGCGGCCTGACCAGCGCCGGCTTCACGACCGCGGCGACCAGCGTGGCCGCCAAGTTCCAGCTGGGCACCGTCAACATCGCGACCTCGAAGCCGACCGTCGGCGGCACGCCCGACGCGTACGGCAAGATCCTGCGCGCGGTCGCCCAGTTCCGGCGTCCGGCGGCAAGCTGGCGGCTTTCCGGCTTTCTCGGACCCGGCCGCGCTGCAGGCGGCTTTCGCCGCGGCGTACAGCAAGATCAACGGCACCTCGGTCAGCTTCAACTTCGGCGGCACCACGACCACGCCGCCGACCAAGCCCCCGTGACGGGCACCGCCTCCTGCGGCATCACCGTGAGCGGCAGCGGCTCGGTCAAGCACAACGGCAACACGTTCCCGTTCACGCTGCCCGCCACCAAGATCTGCATCACCGGCCTGCCGACCGGCAGCTGCGAAGCCGGCAACGCGCAACTGCAGGACATTGCGGCCGCGGGCGCCACGCCGGGCGGCGACTACAGCATCAAGTACAGCTACAGCTATGCGCCGGGCGACTGCGCCGGCGCCATCGCGACGGTGGCTTACACGCAGTAAACCAGTGGGCTGGCGGGAGAGCGGGCGCTCGCTCTCCCGGTTACTTGCGCAGCCGGTCGATGAGCCCGTTGAGCTCGTCGAGCGAGCCGAAATGGATCGCGACCTCGCCGAGTTCCTCGACCCGGCCGTGGCGCTTCACGCGCTTCTTCACCCGCACTTCGACCTCCGCCGTCAGCAGGTCGGAGAGCTCTTCCTCCACCCGCTTCAGGTCGCGTGACTTCTCCTTGGCGGGCCGCGGCGAGACCAGGCTGAACTCGGCGCCGATCTTCTTGACCAAGCTTTCGGCTTCGCGCACCGACAGCTTTTTCTGCGCGATCTGGTTGGCGGCCGTGATCTGCGCGGCCCGTTCCAGCGCCAGCAGCGCCCGGGCGTGGCCCATGTCGAGGTCGCCCGCCATCAGCATCGTCTGCACCGGGTCGGCCAGGTTCAGCAGGCGCAGCAGGTTGGACGCAGCGCTGCGCGAGCGGCCGACGGCCTGCGCCGCCTGCTCGTGCGTCAGCCCGAAATCCTTGATCAGCCGCTGCAGGCCCTGCGCCTCTTCCAGCGGATTGAGGTCCTCGCGCTGGATGTTCTCGATCAGCGCCATCGCCGCGGCGGCTTCGTTCGGCACGTCGCGCACCAGCACCGGCACGCTGTCGAGGCCCGCGAGCTTCGCGGCGCGGAAGCGGCGCTCGCCGGCGATGATCTCGTACTTGCCGGCGTTGGCGCCGTCCGCGAGCTTGCGCACCAGGATCGGCTGCATGATGCCCTGCGCCTTGATCGACTCGGCCAGCTCGTAGAGCGCGCCCTCGTCCATGCGCGTGCGCGGCTGGTATTCGCCCGGCACCATGTCGCCGAGGAGCAGCGACGCGGGCTGGCCCGGCGTGCTGCCCGGCACTTCGGCGGCGGCGGCGTTCTCGTCGAACTTGGGCCCGAGCAGTGCTTCGAGGCCGCGGCCGAGGCCCTTGGGTTTCTTGGTGACCATCGGTTCAGTCTTTCATGAGGTCCTGCAGCAGGACGTGGCCTTCGGGCCAGCTGGCCGTGCCGGAATCGGCGTTGATGTGGCCGCAGTCGCCGTAGTCCATGAACTGCGCGCCCCATGCGTGGGCGAACAGGCGCGCCCGTTCGAATTCGCAATACGGATCGGTGCGGCTGCCCGGGAGCACGCTGGTGAACGGCAGCGCCCGCAGTTCGATCGGCGACCAGCTCGGGATCTGCTCGCGGATTTCTGGCCGCTCGACGTCGCCGGGCGCCACCAGCAGCGCCGCCTTCACGCGGTGCGTGTTCCGCGAATGGGCTGCCCAGGCGGCGGTGAGGATGCAGCCGAGGCTGTGCGCCACCAGCACCACCGGCTCGCTGCGCGAGAGGATCACGTCCTCCAGCCGCGCGACCCAGTCGCCGCGCAGCGGCTTCATCCAGTCGTGCTGTTCGACGCGCACGTAGCCATGGCGCTGCTCCCACAGGCTTTGCCAGTGCTTGGGGCCGCTGTTCTCCCATCCGGGCAGCAGCAGGACGTTCTGGGGTTTCATCTGCTATGGTGTTCGTAGCGTTGGACGCAGCTGCGGCGCGGCCTGCAGCTCACTTCATCTTCTCGATGCGGTCGACCATCTCCTTCGCGAACTCCACGAAGGCCTGGCTGCCGCGCGCCGCCGGGTCGAAGGCCACGCCCGGCAGCCCGTAGCTGGGCGCCTCGGCCAGCCGCACGTTGCGCGGGATGACGGTGTTGAACACCTTGTCGCCGAAGTGCGACTTGAGCTGGTCGCTCACCTGCTGCTGCAGCGTGATGCGCGGATCGAACATCACGCGCAGCAGGCCGATGATCTCCGTGTCCTTGTTCAGGTTGGCGTGCACCTGCTTGATGGTGTTGACCAGGTCGGACAGCCCTTCGAGCGCGAAGTACTCGCACTGCATCGGGACGATCACGCCATGTGCGGCGCACAGCCCGTTGAGCGTGAGCATCGAGAGCGAAGGCGGGCAGTCGATCAGCACGAAGTCGTAGTCGCCGGCGACTTCCGCCAGCGCGGTCTTCAGCCGCTTTTCGCGGCGCTCGACCTCGACCAGTTCGACCTCGGCGCCCGCCAGTTCGCGGTTGGCGCCCAGCACGTCGTAGCTGCAACCGGCCTCCACCAGCCGATCGCTGCGCACCCGCGCTTCGGCGACGGAGGCGGACTCCAGCAGCACGTCGTAGACCGTCATCTTGAGCTGGCGCTTGTCGACGCCCGAGCCCATGGTGGCGTTGCCCTGCGGATCCAGGTCAACCATCAGCACCCGCTGCCCCACCTTCGCCAAACCAGCGGCGAGGTTGACGGTGGTGGTGGTCTTGCCGACGCCGCCCTTTTGGTTGGCTACACAGAAGATCTTGGCCATCGGTTTACCCGAGACGGCGAGCTTCACGCCGAAGCCCAGCAGGCAGAGGCCGGCGACCTTCTCCAGCACGCGGGCGATCATGGGGTTGGCGCGCATGCGCTCCGCGAGGAAGTGCGTCAGCAGCACGACGGTCAGTCCGTACAGGAAGGTCAGCACCGCGATGGTCGCCGCCATCAGGCCGAAAGTCACCATGCCCTGGTGCCGGGCCGGATCGACGAACAGCGGGAAGAACGCCATGTAGAAGACGATCGCCTTCGGGTTCAGCAGCGTGATGAGGCCTGCCTGCTTGAAGTAGTGGCGCGGCTCGATGTGCAGCACCGGCGCGTCGCCCGGCTTCGCCAGCAACATGCGAACGCCGAGCCAGGCGAGGTAGGCAGCTCCCAGCCACTGGACGGCATGGAAGGCGGTGGGATACGTGGCCAGCAAAGCGGCGACGCCCGCGACCGCCGCCCACATGAGCACCGGTCGCGCCGGCGATGACGCCGAAGGTGGCGGCGAGTCCGCCGGCGATGCCGCCCTTGCCGGTGGAGGTGATGAGGGCGAGGTTCCCGGGCCCCGGAATCAACAGAAAGATCAGGATCGCGGCGACGAACGCGCCGTAGTCTGCAACGCCAAGCATGGGGGCCCTCCGGGAAAGGCCGAGTTTAACGGCTGCGCCTCATCCAGACGATGCAGCGCTCCGCATCCGTGCCGGGAACGGTGAGTTGTTCCACGTGAAACACGTCCGTTTGGGGCGGCAACTCGGCGATTTCCTGCGCCGGGTGCTTGCCCTTCATGGCCAGCCAGACGCCGTCTTCCGCCAGCGCACCGCTGGACCAGACCACAAAGTCGGGCAGCGAGGCGAACGCGCGGGAGCAAATGACGTCGTACGGGCCGTGCAAGGTTTCGACCCGGGCGTGCACGCCCCGCAGGTTGGCGATGCCCAATTGCCCCGCAGCCTGCTGGATGAACGCCGCCTTCTTGCCGACCGCGTCGACGCAGTCGACGTCGAGCTCCGGGCAGCAGATCGCGATCACGGCACCGGGCAGTCCGCCTCCGGAGCCGACGTCGAGCAACTTCAACGCCCTGCCCGCGGCATGCCGGCGCAGCGGCGCGATCACCGCGAGGCTGTCCAGCAGGTGCTGGACGAGCATCTCGCGCGGGTCGCGCACGGCGGTCAGGTTGTAGACCTTGTTCCACTTGGCCAACAGCCCGAGGTGGGCAAGCAGGCGCTGGACCTGCTCATCCGACAAGTCCAGCCCGAGCGCGCCGGCGCCGGAGCGCAGGCCCTCTTCCAGCTCGCTCATGCAGCGGCTTGCCCGGCTGCGTTCGCGGCTTCGGCGAAGCCCTTGAACTTGTTCTTCTTCAGGTGGACCAGCAGCAGCGAGATGGCGGCCGGCGTGACTCCGGAGATTCGCGAGGCCAGGCCCAGCGTCTCCGGCCGGTGCTTGTTCAGCTTCTGCCGCACCTCGATGCTGAGCGCCGGCACCTGCATGTAGTCCAGCTCGGCGGGCAGCTTCAGGTGTTCGTAGTGGGCGGCGCGGCCAATCTCATCCTTTTGCCGTTCGATGTACCCCGAGTACTTGGCGCCGATCTCGATCTGCTCGACGACAGGTTCGTAGAGGTCGCCCAGTGTTTCACGTGAAACAGCAGGGCCGGCATACCGCCCGCCCTCCAGGCTGAGCAGGCTCTCGTAGCTGATGTTGGGCCGCCGCAGGAGCTCACCCGGGTTGTATTCGTGCTCGATGCTCTTGCCGAGAACCCGCTCGGTTTCCGCGGCGGAGACGATGCGCGGGTTGATCCGTGGACTTCAAGCGATCTGTTTCACGTGAAACAGCATCGCGCTTGCGGCTGAAGGCGTCCCAACGGGCGTCGTCCACCAAGCCCATCCTTCGACCTTCTTCCGTCAGCCGAAGGTCGGCGTTGTCCTCGCGGAGCTGCAACCGGAACTCGGCGCGGCTGGTGAACATCCGGTACGGTTCGGTCACGCCCTTGGTGATGAGGTCGTCGACCAGAACTCCGAGGTAAGCCTGGTCCCGGCTCGGCAGCCAGGCCGCTTCGCCCCGGCACTGCAGCGCTGCGTTGATGCCGGCGAACAGGCCTTGGGCCGCGGCCTCTTCGTAGCCGGTGGTCCCGTTGATCTGGCCGGCGAAGAACAGACCCCGGATCGCGCGCGTTTCGAAGCTGCTCTTCAGCCCGCGCGGGTCGAAGTAGTCGTACTCGATGGCATAACCCGGCCGCAGGATGTGCGCTTTCTCCAGGCCCGGCAGCGTCCGCACCAGGCCGAGCTGGATGTCGAACGGCAGGCTGGTCGAGATCCCGTTCGGGTAGAACTCGTTCGTGGTCAGCCCTTCCGGCTCCGGGAAGACCTGGTGGCTGTCCTTGTCGGCGAACCGGTTGATCTTGTCTTCCACGCTCGGGCAGTAGCGCGGCCCGACGCCTTCGATCTTGCCGGTGAACATCGGGCTGCGGTCGAAGCCCGAGCGGATGATCTCGTGCGTCCGCTCGTTGGTGTGCGTGATCCAGCACGGCACCGGCGCGGATGCATGTCGGCCCGCCCCATGAAGCTGAACACCGGCACCGGGTCGAGGTCGCCGGGCTGCTCCTCGCACTTCGAGAAGTCGATCGAACGGCCGTCGATGCGCGGCGGCGTCCCCGTCTTCAGCCGCCCTTGCGGGAGCTTCAGCTCCTTCAGCCGCGCCGACAGCGAGACCGCCGGCGGGTCACCGGCGCGGCCAGCCGCGTAGTTGTTCAGGCCGACGTGGATCTTGCCGTCCAGGAAAGTGCCGGCGGTCAGCACGACGGTCCGGCCGCGGAAGCGGATGCCGACCTGCGTGACGGCGCCGACTACGCGATCGCCCTCCACCATCAAGTCGTCGACGGCTTGCTGGAACAGCGTGAGGTTCGGCTGGTTCTCCAGCCGGTGCCGGATCGCCGCCTTGTAGAGGATGCGGTCGGCTTGGGCGCGCGTCGCGCGCACGGCGGGCCCTTTGCTGGAATTGAGGATGCGGAACTGGATGCCCGCCTCATCCGTCGCGATAGCCATCGCGCCGCCGAGCGCGTCCACTTCCTTGACCAGGTGGCCCTTGCCGATCCCGCCGATCGACGGGTTGCAGCTCATCTGGCCGAGCGTCTCGATGTTGTGGCTGAGCAGCAGGGTCTTGCAACCCATGCGCGCGGCAGCCAGCGCGGCCTCCGTTCCGGCATGGCCGCCGCCGACCACGATGACGTCGAATTCTTCTGGATAGAGCATGGGATGGGCGCCGGTCCCGGCGCGGGGCGGCCACGACGGCCGGAAGGCTGCATTTTACGTGGTGGGATGCATCCTTGCCGGGAGCGGACAATAGCGCCCATGAACTGCCGTCCGGGCTGCGGCGCCTGCTGCATCGCGCCCTCCATCACCCCCCGATTCCGGGCATGCCGCAAGGCAAGCCGGCGGGCGTCCGGTGCATCCAGCTCGACGAAGAGAACCGGTGTCGCGTGTTCGGCAAGCCGGAGCGGCCGGCGTTCTGCGGTGGGCTGCAGGCGGATGCGGAGATGTGCGGCGACGGCCGCGAGCATGCGATGCAGTGGCTCACTTCGCTGGAAAGCTTGACTGCGCCTGGGTTCATGGATCCCGGCTCGAGGCCGGGATGACAGGATCCTTGTCATTGCGGCCTTGAGCCGCAATCCATTCAGCCTCAGAACGGGTAGTGCCGCGGCGTCGTCTGGATCGTGATCCAGCGCAGCTCCGTGAATTCCGCGATGCCAGCACGGCCACCGAAGCGGCCCATCCCCGAACCCTTCACGCCGCCGAACGGCATCTGCGCTTCGTCGTGCACCGTCGGCGCGTTCACGTGGCAGATGCCGGAGTCGATCTTGCGTGCCACGTTGAAGGCCCGCGCGATGTCGCGGCCGAACACCGCCGACGACAGGCCGTACTCGTTGTCGTTGGCGCAGGCAATGGCCTCTTCCACGCCGTTTACGCGCACGATGGGCTTGACCGGGCCGAAGCTTTCCTCGTGGTAGATCCGCATGGCGGGCGTCACGTGGTCCAGCAGCGTCGCGGCCATCAAGGTGTTCTCGGACTTGCCGCCGCACACCAGCTTGGCACCCTTGGCCAACGCGTCCTCGAGCAGTGCATTGCAGTGGTCCACCGTCGGCATGCCGATCACGCTGCCGAGCACCACCGGCTCCGGCTTGCGCGGATCGCCCACCGGCAGCGACCGGCCTTGGCGGCGAACTTGCGGACGAACTCGTCGGCGATCTTCTCGTCGACGATGATCCGCTCGGTGCTCATGCAGATCTGGCCGCTGTTGGCGAAGCAGCCGAAGGCCGCCGCATTCACCGCGTCGTCGATGTCGGCATCGTCCAGGATCACGAGCGGCGCCTTCCCTCCGAGTTCCAGCACCGCGGGCTTCAGGTACTTGGCGCAGGTCTGCGCGATCAGCTTGCCCACGCGCGTGGAGCCGGTGAAGTTGACGCGGCGCACCGCCGGATGCGAGACGACCGCCTCGACCACGATGCCCGCTTCGTGCGGCGCGTTGGTGATGTAGTTGACGACGCCGGCGGGGAAGCCCGCATCGACAAACGACTCGGCGATCAGCTGGTGGGTGCGCGGGCAGTTCTCGCTGCCCTTCAGCACCACCGTGTTGCCGCAGGCCAGCGGCGTGGCGATGGCGCGCACGCCGAGGATGATCGGCGCGTTCCACGGCGCGATGCCGAGCACGACGCCGGCCGGCTGGCGCACGCCCATCGAGAGCGAGCCGGGCACGTCCGAGGGGATCACTTCACCGGCGACCTGCGTGGTGAGCGATGCCGCTTCGCGCAGCATGCCCGCGGCCAGCATCACGTTGAAGCCGGCCCACATGCCGGTGGCGCCGGTTTCGGCGGCCACGGCTTCGACGAACTGCGGCAGCTTCGCTTCGAGCTTCTCGGCGGCCTTCAGCAGCAGGCTGCGGCGCTCGCCGGGACCGGTCTCGCTCCAGGTCTTGAAGGCTTCCGCGGCGGCTTCGACGGCCATGACCGCGTCGGCCGGCGAACAGGCCGGGGCGCGCGTGGCGACCGTGCCGTCGAGGGGGTTGCGGCGCTCGAAGGTGGCGCCTTTTTCGGCCGTGACTTTCAGGCCGTTGATCAACATCGAGAGATCGGACATCTGGGTACTCCTTGGGTCAAAAACAAATGACAAATGACGAATGACCGGTCATGCGCGGAGCGCGGTCATCGACGGCGCAGCCGGGGTCATGCGCGCAGCGCGGTCATCCGGCGCCGGCGCCGGTGCGCCGAGATAGGCTTCGCGAATGACCGACGAACGCGCAAGCAGCTTGGCCGGCCCGCTCGCCACCGGGGCGCCGCGCTCCAGCACGTAGCCGCGGTCGGCGACGTGCAGCGCCTTCTTCACGTTCTGTTCGACCATCAGCACCGTGGTGCCGGCGTCGGCGATGCGGCGCGCGATGGCGAGCAGCTCATCGACCATGCGCGGCGCGAGGCCGAGCGAAGGTTCGTCGAGCATCAGCAGCCGCGGCGCAACCATCATCGCGCGCGCCACGGCGACCATCTGCTGCTCGCCGCCGCTCATGGTGCCGGCCAGCTGCTTCGATCGCTCGCGCAGCTTGGGGAAATCGTTCATCACCCGGTCGATGCGGCGCGTGCGTTCCGCCTTGGGCACCAGCCAGCCACCGAGCTCCGTGTTCTCCAGCACCGACATCTGCGGAAAGAGCTGCCGGCCCTCGGGCACCAGCGCCAGGCCGCCGCGGACGATTTCGTGCGTCTTCTCCGGCAGGTCCTCGCCATCGAGCAGCACCTCGCCGCCGCGCGGGATCAGGCCGTTGAGCGCGCGCAGCAGCGTGGTCTTGCCGGCGCCGTTGGGTCCCGGGATGACGGTGAGGCCCGGCTTCACTTCGAATGTGAGGTTGCGCAGGACGAGGAAGGCTCCGTAGCCGGCGTTCAGCCCGCGCACCTTGAGATGCGCGTGGCGGCGCGCCGCGCCATGTTCGTAAGGGCGTTCGTTCCAGTGCATCACGCGATCACCTCGCCCTCTTCCACCATCTCGTCGCCGAGATAGGCTTCGATCACTTCGGCATTGCGCGTCACTTCGGAGGGCGTGCCGTCGGCGATCTTGCGGCCCCGGTGCAGCACGATCACGCGCTCCACGTGCCGCAGCAGCGTGCGCACCGCATGCTCGATCCACACCACCGTGAGGTTCAGGTCGTTGCGCAGCTTGCGGATCAGCTCCGCCATGTTCTCGATCTCGGCTTCGGTCAGGCCCGCCGCCACTTCGTCGAGCAGCAGCAGCTTGGGCCGCGTGGCCAGCGCCATGCCGATCTCCAGCAGGCGCTGCTGCGAAGGCGTGACGTCGCCGGCCCGCACGGCCGCCTGCTGCTGCAGGCCGATCAGCTCGAGGATGCGCTGCGCATCGCGCAGCACCCAGGGCACCGAAGCCTCTTCGCCCCACAGCCAGTACTTGCGCGGCCGGCGGCCGGCGAACTTCAGGCCGAAGGCGATGTTCTCGCTCACGCTCATGTCGGCGAAGACGCGCGGTGTCTGGAACGTGCGCGCGAGGCCGTGGGCGGCGAACTTGTGCGGGCCCTTGCCGGTGAGGTCGTCGCCGTCCACCAACAGGCGGCCCGACGTGGGCGCGACCACGCCGGAGATCGCGTTGAAGAAGGTGGTCTTGCCGGCGCCGTTGGGGCCGATGATGCCGACCAGTTCACCGGCGCGCAGCGTGGCGCTGACCGCGTCGACGGCGACCAGCCGCCGAAGCGGACCGTCACCTCGCGGGCTTCGAGCAGGGCGACTTCAGACAAGGCGAGCCTCCCGGGCGCGCTTCTTCGCACGCTCCTTGTCGCCGCTCATCTCGTAGCGGCGCTCCTTCCACCAGCCCTTCACGTCGTCGCGCCAGCCGGTGAAGGTCTCCCAGCGCACCGACGCGAGGCCGCCCGGCAGGTACAGCACCGACAGGATCAGCAGCAGCCCCAGCGACATCATGTAGACCTGCGGCGCCTGCAGCCGCAGCGTCTCGGCCAGCAGGCTGAAGACGATGGCGGCGATCAGCGGACCCCACAGCGTCAGCGCGCCGCCGATCAGCGCGATCAGCACCGTCTGGAATCCGATGAAGGGGTTGAAGACGGTGTGCGGATCGATGTACGTCCAGCGCACCGACATCGCCGCGCCGATCGCGCCGGCAAAAGCCGCCGTCAGCGCGAAGCCCGCGAGCTTGACCCACTTCGTGTTCACGCCCAGCGTCTGCGCGCGCTGCTCGTCCGAGCCGATGCCGGCGAGCGCGAGGCCGAAGCGCGTGCGGCGCACCAGATCGAAATGGCGACCGCGAGGACGGCGAGCGCCAGCACCGTGGCATAGATCGTGTCGCGCTCCGGCACCACCGTCAGCACGCGGCCGACGGTGCCGGTCACGCTCTTCTCCCAGTAGGTGATCGCGTGGCGGATCAACTCCGTCATGCCGAAAGTGAGCACTGCGAAATAGGTGCCGCGCAGGTGCAGCACCGCCGCGCCCATCACCACGGCGACCACGACGGCGAGCCCCGCGCCCATCGCCACCGACTGCAGCCAGCCGAACTGCTCCAGTCCCAGCGCGCAGGTGTACGCGCCGATGCCGAAGAACGCCGACGTGGCGAGCGAGAGGTAGCGCGTGGTTCCGCAGAACAGCGCCCAGCTCGAGGACAGCGCCACGTACATCAGGCACGTCAGGCCGAGCGAAACGATGAACTCGCTGCCCCAGTAAGGCAGCGCGAGCGCCCAGCCGGCGAAGGCGAACAGCACGAGCAGGTCGCGCACCGGGGAGTTGTTTGGAGCTCATTTCGAGAACAGTCCGCGGGGCCGCAGCAGCAGCACGGCGATGAAGATGCCGTAGGAAAGCAGGGCCTTCAGCGACGGGTTGGTGTAGTGCATGCCGAGCGCCTCGACCACGCCGAGCAGCAGGCCGCCGGCGAGCGCGCCGCTCATGCTGCCGAAGCCGCCGAGCGTGATGACGATCAGCGCGGTGACGGTGTAGGGCTCGCCCATCGAAGGCGAGATCGTGTACGCCATCGACAGCAGCGCGCCGGCCACGCCGGACAGCCCCGTGCCGATGCCGAACATCAGCGGATGCAGCACGCGGGTGTTGATGCCCACCAGCTGCGCGCCCGTCGGCGACTGCATCAGCGCGCGCACGCCCTTGCCCAGCAGCGTCTGCCGCAGCAGCACGATGAGCGCGCCGCTGAACACCAGCGCGAGCACCAGCACCAGCAGCTTGTTGGCCGCGAACTGGGCGCCGCCGAAGTGCACCGGCTGCGTCAGGTAGTCGTAGCCGCGCAGCTCCCCGCCCCAGCCCACGAGATCAGGTTCTGCACCAGAACATCAGGCCGAAGGCGACCATCAGGCCGCGCGCCTCGAAGATGTCGAGGTTGGGCGAGGTCTGCGTCAGCCGGCGGAAGCACAGCCAGTGGATCGCGAGGCCGAGCGCCATCAGCACCGGGAACGACACCGGCACCATCAGCAGGGGCGAAATGCCGAACGAGGTCTGCACCATCCACGTGAGGTAGGCGCCGACCATCAGGAACTCGCCGTGGGCGATGTTCAGGATGCGCATCAGGCCGTACTGCAGGTTCAACCCGAGCGCGACGAGTGCATAGATGCCGCCGGTGATGAGGCCGGAGGCGATGAGTTCTGTCCAGCGCCGAGAGACATGGGAAGGGAGCGGGAATGGGAATTCGTAGGGTGTGCAAGCGCAGCTTGCGCACCGCGGTGACCGCATGGTGCGCAGGCGTGGCCGCCTGCACACCCTACGAGAAGGCGACTATTTCCGTGCCGGCTTGTTCGGGTTCAGCTTTGCCGTCGCCAGCTTCTGCGGCCACACCACTTCGAACTCGCCGTTCTGCCACTGGCTCACCGTGCCCGGCGTGCCGACGTTCTCGCTGCCGACGAACTTGATGTCGCCCATGATCGTCTTGTGCGTGGTGCCGGCCACGTAATCGCGGATCGCCTTGCGGTCCAGGCCCACCTTGTTCACCGCGCTGGTCAGGATCTCCGTGCCTGCCCAGCACGCGCCGGACGCCCAGCGGTCCGGCTCCTTGCCCGCGAACTTCTTCGTGTGCGCATCGAAGTAGGCCTTGCCCGCCGGGTTCGACTTGGCGTTCCACGAGCCCATGCCCAGCACGCCCTCGGCGCCGGCCGGCGTCATCACGTTGCGATAGAGCTGGAAGGCGGTGCCGACCGAGGCGTAGAAGTACTTCGGATTGAAGCCGACTTCCTTGGCCTGCTTGGACGCGAGGATCGTGTCGGGCGGATAGGTGAAGCCGACGAAGGCATCGGGGTTCTTGTCCTTGATCGCGCGCAGCGTCGGCGACAGGTCCTTCACGCCGCCCGGGTAGCTGGTGTCCTGCACGAGCGTGATGCCGCTGCCGGCCAGCGCCACCTTCAGCGCCGCGTAGTTCTCCGGCCGAACAGGTCGTCGACGTAGATCACGGCCACGGTCTTCACGCCGCTGGCCTTGAACATGTCGACCAGCGCGTCGCACATCGGCTTCGGCTGCTGCAGCAGCAGAAAGAAGTAGGGCAGCTTCATTTCCACCAGGCGGCGCGACAACGCGGTCGGCGCGAGGAAGGGGTACTGGAACCGGTTGGCCAGCGGCGCGACGGCGAAGTTGGCGTTGCTGCCCCGGGGCGGCAGCACACCAGTCGACCTTGTCGCTGCCCATCAGTTTCTCGTAGGTGCGCACCACGGTCTCGGTGTCGCTGCGGTCGTCGGAGGAGATCAGCTCGATCTTGCGGCGCTGGCCCTTGACGTCGATGCCGCCCGCGGCGTTCTGCTGCTCGGCCCACAGCAGGTAGTTCGGCTCCCTCGCTCACCTGCGCGCCGCCGGTCCACGGGCCGGTGCGCGACATCGCATAACCCACGCGCACCGGCGCGGCCTGCGCCATCAGGCTGGGGGCGCCACGGACATTGCGCCGACGGTGGCGGCGGCGCCCTGGATGAACTGGCGGCGGTTGGCGCCGGGAATACGCTGGACCATGGTGTCTCCTCTGGTGGGTGTCAGATGGGCCGGATACTACGAATGGATGCGCTTGCGCGCTTTGCTGTGCGGGCAGAAGCGCTTGACTGCGCGTGCAAGGCGGCTCGGGGTTAACCCGTAACGCAGCGTCCGCGACAGCCGCGGGACCAGCCACCATAATGGGCCGCACCATGGCCGAGTCGACCCTGATGACCACCGACGTGGTCGCCCCGCGCGACCGGGCGCCGCAGTGGTGCGAATGGGTCCACAAGCATTTCGGCGGCCTGCAGTCCGACCTCTACGGCGACGCCGACTTCGACGGCCGGATCGCGGCCACGCAGGCCGGCGACGTGATCCTGACGCGGCTCGAAGCCGACCGGCACCGCGTGCTGCGCACGCCGTCGATGGTGCGCACCAGCGACGTCGCCTACCTGAAGATCGTGGCGCCCCGGCAGGGCAGCGCCACCGTGCAGCAGCAGGGCCGCGAGGCCTGCGCGCGCGACGGCGCCTGGTGATCTATGACACCACCGGCAGCTACGAGATCGCCAACCCCGACCGTTGCGACCACCTGATCGTGATGGTCCCCAAGGAAGGCCTGGCCGAACGCGGGCAGCGCTTCGACGGCGTGATGGCGCGGCGCCTCGGCGCCAGCGGCATCTCGCGCGTGGCGCTGGAGACCATGCGCAACACCTATCTCGAGCTGCCGCACATGAGCGAAGCGGCGGCGCAGGGCGCGGGCGAACTGATCAAGCAGCTGGTGCACCTCTCGCTGGCCGAACTGGCGGGCCAGAGACCTCGGTCACGCAGCGCGAAGCCCTGCGCGACCGCATCCGCGGCTACGTGCAGCAGCACCTGCGCGACCCGTCGCTGTCGGTCGACGCGATCGCGCGCGCCCTGAACTGCAGCCGCCGCCACCTGTACAACGCCTTCGCCGGCGAGGGCGAATCCATCGCCGGCTACATCCAGCGGCTGCGGCTGCAGGCCTGCGTGCGCGACCTGCAGCAAGGCGGCCCGCACGCGCGCCCCATCACCGACATCGCCTTGTCGTGGGGCTTCGGCAACCCGTCGCATTTCAGCCGGGTGTTCCGCGACCACATGGGCAAGAGCCCGACCGAGTTCCGTGGGAGTTGAGAAGATGAACGTCGCATCGCTGCGCGAGGTCGTGAGCGAAGAAGAATGGAAGCTGCGCGTCGACCTCGCCGCCGCCTACCGCCTCGTGGCCCTCTACGGCTGGAGCGACCTGGTGTTCACGCACATCACCGCGCGCGTGCCCGGCCCCGAGCACCACTTCCTGATCAACCCGTACGGTCTGATGTTCGACGAGATCACCGCGTCGTCGCTGGTGAAGGTCGACCCGGCGTGCAACAAGGTGATCGCCTCGCCCTTCCCGGTGAACCCGGCCGGCTTCACGATCCACAGCTGCATCCACGAAGCGCGGCCCGACGTCGGCTGCGTGCTGCACACGCACACGCGCAGCGGCGTCGCGGTCAGTGCGCAGAAGTGCGGCGTGCTCCCGATCAGCCAGCAGAGCACCTTCGTGCTGGCCTCGCTGGCTTACCACGACTACGAAGGCGTGGCGCTGCGCGACGAGGAGAAGCCGCGCCTGTGCGCCGACCTCGGCGACAAGAACTTCCCGGTGCTGCGCAACCACGGCCTGCTGACGGTGGGCCGCACGATCTCCGACGCCTTCCTCTCGATGTACACCTTCGAGAACACCTGCCGCATCCAGATCGACGCGCAGGCCGGCGGCGAGCTGGTCACGATCGACCCGCGCATCATGCAGGGCATGGCGCAGGTGCTGAAGACGGTGACGGCGGGGCAAGGCGCCGGCATCGCGTGGCCGGCGCTGCTGCGGCGGCTCGACCGGCTGGATCCTTCGTACAAGGACTAGGCCGCGACCTGCGGCTCCGCCGGCTCCTTCGCCCGCGGACGCGGGTCTGCCAGCACCAGCACGTCCTTGCGCACCATGCGCACGCGGCCGAACATGGTTGCGAACGCAACGTCCTTGGCGTCGCGGCCGGTGCCGATGCGCACCAGCCGGTCCACCGGCGCCATGCCGGTCGGGTCGAACAGCACCCAGCGCCCGCCGAGCCAGGCCTCGAACACCGCGTGGAAATCCTGCGGCGGTTCGTCGAACCACACATAGCCCACGACCAGCCGCGCCGGAATGTTCAGCGCGCGGCAGAAGGTGATGCCCAGTGCGCGAAATCGCGGCAGACGCCGGCGCGCTGCTGGAACACCTCGTGCGCCGTGGTGGTGGAGCGGGTGCTCCCGGGCTGGTAGCGGATCTCGTCGCGGATCCACTGCACGATCGCATTGACGCGGCCGATGCCGGGCGGATGGTTGCCGAACAGGCCACCGGCCGTCTGGCACATCACGTCCGACTCGCAGTAGCGGGTGGGCAGCAGGAACTTGAAGATGTCGTCGGGCACCTGCGCCACCGGATACTCCGGCAACGACGGGTCGACCGGCGTGGTGTGCACCTCGACCTCCGCCTTGTAGTTCACGTGCAGCGGCCCCGGCTGCGCGTCGAAGCGGATGAAGCGGTTGCCGCTGCGCGGGTCGATGAAGGTGCGCGGCGCCACGCCCGATGAAATGGCGAGATGCTCGCTGAGGATCTTCTGGGTAGGCCAGTGCGCGGCTTCGATGTTGAAGCAGAAGTGGGAGGGGGAATCCACCTCGTAGTCGAGCACCGTCTCCACGGTGGACAGGTGCATGCCAGCTCCGTAGCTATGGGTTCCCGCCATCGTAGGCCGGTCGCCCGCGCGCGCCGATCAGCACCCCGCTGAGCTGGCTGTAGGACCCTACCTGCCGAACAGGCCCTTGAGCTTCTCGCCGATGCGGTCGCCCGTGACCGCCCCCGCGCCGGTGCCGACACCGGGTGCGAGCAGCGTCCCCACCGCGGCGCCGACCAGCGCGCCGCGGCTCAGCATCACGCCCGGCGAATCCACGGTGCCGCCCACCACCAGCGGCACGCCGACACCTGCGCCTGCTGCCCGGAGGTCGACGGTGACGCGGCCGCTCAAGGCCTTGTTCGCCGACATCGCGACGTTGCCGCTGGCGGCCAGCACGCCGCTGGTCGCGACCAGTGGGTCAGGTTCACCGCCTTGCCGTTCGTGGCGACCTGCCCCGCCAGCGTGTCCAGCCGCGTCGAACCGCCGCTGCTGAGCCCCACCGTCTGCACCGCGCGCGCGAGGTCGATCCCCTCCACCACCGCGTTGCGCACGCTGAAGCGCGTCTGCGTCTGCAGCACGTCGGCGATCTGCCCCGGCTCGCGGAACTCCGCGCGCAGTGTCGTCTGCGCCTGCAGCTTGCCGGTGAGCATGCGGCTGGGCGCCGTCAGCGCGGAGACCTCCACGTTCTCGGTCGTCAATTGCCCCTGCAGCAATTGGCCGCCCTTGGCCACCGGCTGCAACTGCAGTTTGCCGTGGATGCGGCCGCCACCAATGTCGATGCTCAAGGGCCAGTCGCCGCCTTCCCGCGTCAGCTCCCCCTTCGTGCCGGCGAAGCGGCCGGCGGTGACCTTGAACGATGCATCGTCGAGAAGCCCGTCGACGCCCAGCCTGGCCTTCGCATCGGTGGTCAGGCGCTGGCCCTTCTCGTCGATCCAGGGTGACCTGGTCGAGCACCGCATTGCGCGGCCAGACCACGGGCGCGCCGGCCTGCGCGGGCGCCGGCTTGGGTGCGGCCTTGTCCTTCTTCTGCATGGCGGCGGCGAGCCCTGCCAGCGCGGTCTGCGGCAACACCGCGTGGCGCACCAGCAGGGTGTCGATCTCCAGCCGGCCGGCGAGCAGCGCCGTCCAGACCGGGCGCGCTTCGACGCGTTCGACGGTGATCGGCGGCTGCGTCCGCAGGCGGACCCGGTCGACGGCCACGGCCGGCAGCGGCAGCAGGTCCACCGACAGGCGGCCGAGCTGGAGCGGCACGCCCAGCGCCGCCGCGGCCTCGCGCTCGACGCGGCTGCGGAAGTCGTCGGTGCGCACCCAGTGCTGCAGGGCGACGGCCACGCCGATGAGCAGGAGCGCGAACACGGCCGCCGCGATCGCCAGCCATTTGAAGAGCTTTGCCATGCGGCGATTGTCGTTGGCCCGTCGCCTGCACGAAACACGCGCAGCGGCTAGCATCGAATAGTTCACGCTCCACGCACACCAAGGAAAAAGAAATGAAGCTGTATTACTCCCCGGCGCCTGCTCGCTGTCCCCGCACATCGCCCTGCGCGAGGCCGGCCTGCCTTCGAGCCGGTGCTGGCGCCCACCAAGACGCACAAGCTGCCGGACGGCGGCGACTACTACGAAGTCAACCCGCTCGGCTACGTGCCGCTGCTGGAGCTCGACGACGGCACGCGCCTGCGCGAAGGCCCGGCCATCGTGCAGTACATCGCCGACCAGGCGCCGCTGAAGAACCTGGCGCCCGCCAACGGCACGCTGCCGCGCTATCGCCTGCAGGAGTGGCTCACCTTCATCGGCACCGAGATCCACAAGACCTTCTCGCCGCTGTTCAACCCCGCGGTGCCGGACGAAGCCAAGAAGGTCTTCCGCGACAAGCTGGCGCAGCGCTTCGCCCGGGTCGATGGCGAACTGGCCGGCAAGGACTACCTGATGGGCGAGCACTTCAGCGTGGCCGACGGCTACCTGTTCACGGTCTCGCGCTGGGCCAAGCCGATGGCGATCGACCTGGCGGGCTACAAGAACCTGGTGGCCTGGCAGGAGCGCGTGGGCGCCCGTCCCGCCGTGCAGGAGGCGCTGAAGGTCGAAGGGCTGAAGTGAGCATGAAGACGCTGTTCGATCCCTTGCAGGTCGGCGGCCTGCGCCTGCCCAATCGCATCGTGATGGCGCCGCTCACGCGCAACCGCGCGCCCGACGCCATTCCCACGCCGCTGATGGCGGAGTACTACGCGCAGCGCGCGGCGGCCGGCCTGATCGTGTCGGAAGCCACGGCGATCTCGCACCAGGGGCCGGGGCTACGCGGACGTGCCGGGCCTGTACGGCACCGAGCAGCTCGATGGCTGGAAGCAGGTGACGAAGGCGGTGCACGACCGCGGCGGCCGCATCTTCGTGCAGCTCTGGCACGTGGGCCGCGTCTCGCACGTCGACCTGCAGCCCGATGGCAAGCCGCCGGTGGCGCCGTCGGCGATCACGGCCAAGACCAAGACCTACCTGATCAAGGACGGCGTCGGCTCCTTCGTGCCGACCTCCGAACCGCGCGCGCTCGATCCCGAGGAACTGCCCGGCATCGTGCAGGACTTCCGCCACGCGGCGCGCAACGCGGTCACCAGCGCCGGCTTCGACGGCGCCGAGGTGCACGGCGCCAACGGCTACCTGCTGGACCAGTTCCTCAAGACCGGCACCAACCAGCGCAACGACGACTACGGCGGCTCGATCGAGAACCGCGCGCGGCTCACGCTGGAAGTGATGCGCGCCGTCGTCGAAGAACTCGGCGGCCACCGCGTCGGCATCCGGCTGTCGCCGGTGACGCCGGCCAACGACGCATCGGATGCCGACCCGCAGCCGCTGTTCGAATACGTCGTGCGCGAGCTGGCCGGGATGGGCCTGGCCTACGTCCACGTCATCGAAGGCGCCACCGGCGGCCCGCGGGAAGTGGAAGGCCGCCCGTTCGACTACGCCGCGCTGCGGCAGGCGTACCGGACGCGGGCGGGCGCGGCGCCTGGATGGTGAACAACAGCTACGACAAGAAGCTGGCCGAGCAGGTTCTGCAGCAGGGCGCCGACCTCGTCGCCTTCGGCCGTCCGTTCATCGCGAACCCCGACCTGGTGGAGCGGCTGCGCGCGGACGCGCCGCTGAACCCGGTGGTGCGGGAGACGCTGTATGGCGGCGGGGCGAAGGGGTACACGGACTACCCGGCGCTGACCTGACGCGCGTGGTGCGCAGCGAAGCTGCACACCCTACGGTGAATCGCTCGCAGGGTGTGCAGGCTGCAGGCCTGCGCACCATTCCCCTCAAGGCTTCCACCGCTTCAACAGCAGCGCATTCGTCAGCACGCTCACGCTCGACAGCGCCATCGCCGCACCCGCCACCACCGGGCTCAGGAAGCCGAGCGCGGCGAGCGGGATGCCGGCGACGTTGTAGGCAAAGGCCCAGAACAGGTTCTGCCGGATCTTGCGCACCGTGCGGCGCGAGATCGCCAGGGGCGCCCGCGACGAGACGCACGTCGCCGCGCATCAGCGTCACGCCCGCCGCGTGCATCGCGACGTCGGTGCCCGTGCCCATCGCGATGCCCACGTCGGCGGCGGCCAGCGCCGGCGCATCGTTGACGCCGTCGCCCACCATCGCCACCACGTGCCCGCCTTCGCGCAGCGCCGCCACGCGCGCCGACTTTTCGCCGGGCAGCACCTCGGCCTGGATCTCCTCGTCGCGCAGGCCGAGCCTGCGGCCCATCGCCAGCGCCGCGGCGCGGTTGTCGCCGGAGATCATCACACCAGCCGCACCCCTTGCGCGCGCAGTCGGGCCAGGGCCTCCGCCGCGCCGGCCTTGGGTTCGTCGGCGAAGGCCATGAGCGCACGCAGCGCGAGGCCTTCGGTGACCCGCTCGACCGGGGCGGACAGCGTGGCGCCCTCGCCTTGCAGGCGCGCGACGTCGGCCTGCAACGCACCCAGCGGCACCCGCAACTCCTCCAGCCAGCGCAGGCTGCCGATCAGGTAGCTGCGGCCGCCGACCTCGCCCTCGGTGCCGCGGCCGGCCACGGCGCGCACCGCATCCGGTGAGAGGACTTCGATACCGCGTTCCTGCGCGGCGCCGACCACGGCGCGGGCCAGCGGATGCTCGCTGCCGCTTTGCAGGCTGGCCGCCGCCGCCAGTTGCGCCGCTTCCTCGGCGCCCGGGGCCGCGACGAACGCCACCAGCCGCGGGTGGCCGACGGTCAGCGTGCCGGTCTTGTCGAAGGCCACCGTATCGACCTTGTGCGCGAGTTCCAGCGCCTGCGCGTCCTTGATCAGGATGCCCTGCCGCGCGGCCACGCCGGTGCCGGCCATGATCGCCGCCGGCGTGGCCAGCCCCAGCGCACAGGGGCAGGCGATCACCAGCACCGCCACCGCGTGGATCAGCGCCGCCTCGACGCCCGCGCCGGCGAACAGCCAGCCCGCCAGCGTCAGCGCAGCGATCACCAGCACCACCGGCACGAACACCGCCGACACCGGTCGACCATGCGCTGGATCGGCGCCTTGCCGGCCTGCGCGTCTTCCACCAGCCGGATGATCTGCGACAGCACGCTCTCGCCGCCGACCGCCGTGGCCTGCATCACCACGCGGCCTTCGCCGTTGATGCTGCCGCCGGTGAGCCGCGCGCCCGCGCCCTTGCTCACGGGCAAGGGCTCGCCGGTCAGCATCGATTCGTCGACGTGCGTGTCGCCCTGCTCCACCGCGCCGTCGGCGGGCACGCGCTCGCCGGGACGGACCACCAGCCGGTCGCCGGCGAGCACTTCCGCCAGCGGCAGGTCGCGCTCGGTGCCGTCGCGCATCAGCACATGCGCCGTCTCCGGCCGCAGCGCCTGCAGCGCCCGGATCGCGGCCGTGGTCTGCCGCTTGGCGCGCGCTTCCAGCCACTTGCCGAGCAGCACGAGCGTGACGACCACGGCGGACGCCTCGAAGTAGAGATGCGCGTTCTCCTGCGTCAACCACAGCCACATTGACAGGCCCCAGCCGGCCGAGGTGCCGATGGCGACCAGCAGGTCCATGTTGCCGGTGCGCGCCTTCACCGCGTGCCAGCCGGCCCGGTAGAAGCGCGCACCCGGGATGAACTGCACCGGCGTCGCGAGCGCGAACTGCAGCCAGGCCGGCAGCATCCAGTGGCGGCCGAACAGGTCGCCCGCCATCGGCAGCACGAGCGGCAGCGACAGCAGCAGCCCGATCGCGACGGGCGCGAAGCCGGCCCGGGGCGACAGGTCTTCGGCCAGCGCGGCCTCGGCGGCGCGCGGCTCGTAGCCGGCATCGCGCACGGCACGGCGGATCTGCGCCTCGGCGTCGGCGCCGGGCCGGTACATCACGCGCGCCGATTCGGTCGCGAGGTTGACGGTCGCGTCCTCGACGCCGGGCACCTTCTTGAGCGCGCGTTCCACGCGGTTGACGCAGGAGGCGCAGGTCATCCCGGCGACGCCGAGGTCCGTGGTGGAGGTGGTGGAATCGTTCATGGAAGCCATGTTGAACCTTTCCATGGTGGGAAGGTCAAGCCCCTTGCGCGGAGAGGGCATCGCGCTTGACCTTACCATGGTGGGAAGGTTCAAGCTGCGGGTTCCATTTCAACAGGAGGTTTCCATGAACCAGGGTTTTCCAGTGCAAGGCATGAGCTGCGGCCACTGTGTCGGCGCCGTCACGCAGGCCGTCAAGACGCTCGACCCGGCGGCGGACGTCAAGGTCGACCTCGCAAGCGGCAAGGTCGAGGTGCAGTCCGAGCGGGACCCCGCCGCGATCGCCGGGGCGATCGAGGAAGAAGGCTACAAGGTCGCCGCGTGAAGCCAGCGGCCAGCGCGGCCTGGCCGGTCAACATCGGGGAAGCCGCCGGGCTCTCCGGTGTGTCGGCCAAGATGGTCCGCCACTACGAAAGCGTCGGCCTGCTGCCGGCGGTCAGCCGCACCGACAGCGGCTACCGCCAGTACAGCGAAGCCGAGGTGCACACGCTGCGCTTCGTCAAGCGCGCGCGCGATCTGGGCTTTTCGATGGAAGAAATCGGCGAGCTGGTCAGCTTGTGGCAGAACCGCCGCCGCGCCAGCGCCAACGTGCGCAAGGTGGCGCAGAAGCACGCCGACGAACTGGGCGCACGCATCGCCGCGATGCAGCAGATGCGCAAGACCCTGCAGCACCTGATCCAGTGCTGCCAGGGGCAACGACCGCCCCGAATGCCCGATCCTGGAGGACCCGGCGGGTGGTGCTACTGCGGCGTGACGCGGTTGGCCTTGCCGGCTTCCTGCGCGCGCTGCTGGTTGATCTCTTCCTGCGTGAACACGCGCTGCAGAACGCGCGCCGGGCCGGCGCCCATCGCACGGGTGTCGACGGCGGAGCGTTCCGCCGCGGCCTGCATGGCGGCGCGCTGGGCCAGCACCGGCTGGTCCATCAGGATCACGGCGCCATGGCTGTCCCGCTCGGTGGCCGGCAGCGGGGCGGTATCGGTCATGGTGCGCGGCGTCTGGGCCAGCGCAGCCGAGGACAGGACGGCGGTCGACAGCACCACAGCTGCCGCTCGCACGAAAGCCGGGTTCTTCATGACGACTCCTTCGTGGTTTCGATTGGGTTGACTGCACTGTCCGCGATCGGCCGGGCAGGGTCTGTGGCCGGGAGTGGACGCTCACCGTAGGAAGGGAACGACCCGGCGTGTCGCCTGCCGGCGCGCCGGTCTTTACCCGAGCGAAACCCCGGCCCAACGGCAAGGAAACAGTCGAGGCCCAAACTCCGTTCCAACCTGACCCGAAAAAAGCATGGCCAGACACTTTGGAAGGAAGCTGAACATGATGAAACCCCTGCACAAGACCCTGCTCGCCGCCAGCCTGCTGGCCGGCATCGGCCTGACGGCCGTGGCGCAGACCGCCGCCCCGGCGGCCGCGCCTGCGCCCCGTGCGCAGGCCCAGCGCAAGCGCACCCCCACCGCGGCGACCACCGCACCATGGAACAGCGCCGCGCGCGTCACCGTGAAATGCGCCAGTGCGCATGGAACGCCGCCTCGCCGCCCTGAAGCTCAAGCTGCAGGTCAGCGGCGCGCAGGAAAGCGCCTGGACGGCGTGGACGACCGCCATGAAGCCGGCGCAGCGCCAGCGGCCGGACCGCGACGCCTTCGTGAAGATGACGACGCCGGAACGCGTTGACGCGATGAAGGCTATGCACACGGCGCGCGCCGCCGAGATGGACCGCCGCGGCGAAGCCACCAAGACGTTCTACGCCACGCTGAGCGCCGACCAGAAGAAGGTGTTCGACGGCGAGAGCCTGCGCTTCGGCAAGCGCGGCAACCGCGGCAACGGTGGCCCCGGCCACCATCACCGCGGTTGACACGGGTTCCGTCCCGCTTGCTCTGCCAAGGCCCCTCGCGGGGCCTTTTTTCATGGGGCTTAGTGCGGGCCGTAGACGTGGCCCGGCAGGTTGTCGGTCGACATGTTGGGCACGCCGCCGGTCATGGTGCTGGCTTCGCCGGCACGGCCCGGGGTGGCACTGGTTTCGGAGGCGCCGCCGCGATCGAGTTCATGCGGCAGGCTCGAGACCGGCGCCGGCAGGCTGTAGCTGTAGACCGGCACGTTGTACGTCGTGATGGTCTGGCTTTCCACCACCAGCGGGCCCGCGCCCATGGTGCCGGTGTCGGGCATGTCCGAATTGCTGGTCACCGCGTTCGGCTGGCCGTACGTCATGGTGCTGGCTTCGCCGGGCTGGTTGACCGGGCTGTCGAAAGTGGCTTGCGCCTGGGCCGCACCGGCCATGGCCATCACACCGGCGACGATCAGGGAAAGGGAAGACTTTTTCATGGCAACTCCGTATCGAATGTTTTGCGAAAGACCCGGTCTGGCCGGGTGCGTGCATTCAATGTGGCGCCATGCCTTGGGCGGGAACATCGGACGTGGGGCACGCCGGCCGTAGGACTTGCCCGTCCGGCGCTGCCTGTGCCGCGGCCCCCGCGTGTCAGAAGCGCATGCCGTAGCGCAGCTGCAGGAAGTCCTCGCCGGGGTTGGGCTTCTTCGCGCCCGGGTTGGAGATGTGGACGTAGCGCAGGCCGATCTCCTGCTTGCGGCCGGCGCCGAAGCTGTAGCCCGCGCCCAGCATGTCGTAGAAGTTCCAGCGCGTGCTGGTCACCTTGTTGGGCGTGCGGTAGATCTTGTTGGTGAAGCTGGCGCCGATGCCGAACTCGAGGAACCACGGGGACCGCCCACGGTCGAGCTGCATGTGCAGCACCGGCAGCACCGCGAGCTGGCCCGGGGTCTGGCTGCCGCCGCCGACCGCATCGGCGCGCCAGCCGGCGACGATCAGTTCGGTGTGGGCGGTCAGGGTGGCCTGGCGCTCGGCCTTCCAGTCCCAGTCCCAGAGCAGGCCGGTGCCGACCGTCACCGTCTGGTGCGGCGCGACGCCGACGGTGGCGAAGGTGCCGTCGGGGGTGAAATCCATCGCCTGGGCGGCCGGCAGGGCCAGGACGGCGAGCAGGGAGGCGATTTTTCTTTTCATCCCGCTACCTTAGCAGGAAGGACGCTGGCGAGCACATGAACATGGCCCGCCGTCCTACGCCTGTGGCTGAACTGGGCAGCTACAAACAGTGCTCCCGCTGAAAACGAGAGCCTTCAAGCGCCATGAGCGAGACCACGCGGACCACCCCGCAGCTGACCGTCATGACGGTCAACATCCACAAGGGCTTCACTTCCTTCAACCGCAAGTTCATCTTGCCGGAGTTGCGCGATGCCGTGCGCAAGGTGGGCGCCGACGTGGTGTTCATGCAGGAAGTGCTGGGCACGCACGAAGGCCACGGCAAGAAGATCCAGGACTGGCCGGAAGCGCCGCACTACGAATTCCTCGCCGACAGCATCTGGCCGCAGTTCGCCTATGGCCAGAACGTGGTCTTCCCGAAAGGCGATCATGGCAATGCCGTGATGTCCAAGTTCCCGATCGTCCACCACCAGAACCACGACGTGTCCGTGCCGGGGCCGGAGAAGCGCGGGCTGCTGCACTGTGTCCTGCAGGTGCCCGGCCACGCCGTCCCGCTGCACGTGATCTGCGTGCACCGGGGCTGGCCGAGAGCCACCGCCAGCAGCAGCTCGACCTGCTGTGCAAGATCAGCCACAGCGAAGTGCCGCCCGAGGCGCCGCTGATCGTGGCCGGCGATTTCAACGACTGGCGGCGCAAGGCCCACGACGTGCTGTGGCGCGAAGCCGGCCTGCGCGAGATCTTCGTCAGCGCCTATGGCGAAGCCGCCAAGACCTTTCCCTCCATCTTTCCGCTGCTGTCGCTCGACCGCATCTACGTGCGCAACTGCTCGGTGCACCTGCCCGTGGTGCTCCCGCGCCGGCCCCGGGCGCACCTCTCCGACCACGCGCCGCTGGCAGCCGAGATCCACCTGTAGACCGCCATGGACAAGCGCTTCACCCCGGGCAATGCCATCACCCTGCTGGAGAACGGCGAGGAGTTCTATCCGCGCGTGTTCGCTTGCATCGCGAACGCGCGCCGGGAAGTGATCGTCGAGACGTTCATCCTGTTCGAGGACAAGGTCGGGCTGCAACTGCACGAGGCGCTGATCGCCGCCGCGCGCCGCGGCGCCCGCCCGTCGACATCACCATCGACGACTGGGGCTCGCCCGACCTGTCGGAGCATTTCCTCGGCACGCTCAAGGAAGCCGGCGTCCGGGTGCACTCCTTCGATCCCGGGCGGCGCCCCTTCGGGTACCGCCCGCACCTGCTGCGCCGCATGCACCGCAAGATCGCGGTGATCGACGGCGAGGTGGCCTTCGTCGGCGGCATCAACTACTCGGCCGACCACCGGCCGACTTCGGCCCCGAGGCCAAGCAGGACTACTCGGTCGAGATCCGCGGGCCGCTGGTGTCCGAGATCCACCGCTTCGTGCACACCGCGCTGGCGCAGGGCCAGCGGCACCACCGCGAGCAGCGGCACTGGTGGCGGCAGCGCCGGCAGTGGCGCGTGGCTTCGTCCGACCAGCCCCGGGTGGGCCCGGCCGACGCGATGTTCGTGGTGCGCGACAACCGGCACCACCTCGACGACATCGAACACCACTACCGGCTGGCGATCCGCGCCGCGCGCAAGCGCATCGTCATCGCCAACGCCTACTTCTTCCCGGGCTACCGCTTCATCAAGGAAGTGCGGCGCGCGGCCGCGCGCGGCGTCGACGTGCGGCTGGTGCTGCAGGGACAGCCCGACATGCCGATCGTCAAGACGGCGGCGGAGATGCTCTACCACCACCTGCTGCGCGCGGGCGTGAAGATCTACGAGTACTGCGACCGACCGCTGCACGGCAAGGTGGCGCGCTGGTCGACGACGAGTGGTCCACGGTCGGCTCGAGCAACCTCGATCCGCTCAGCCTGTCGCTCAACCTCGAGGCGAACGTCATCATCCGCGACCGTGGGTTCAACGCCGCACTCTCGGAGAATCTCGAGAAGCTGATGTGCAACAGCTGCAACCAGGTGCGCTCGGACGACCTCGGTGAGCTGAAGGGTTGGGCGCTGGTGCGCAGCTTCCTCGCGTTCCACTTCACCCGCCGCTACCCGCGCTGGGCCTCGTGGCTGCCGCGGCATGCGCCGCGCCTGCATCCCGCCACCGCGAACAAGCCGGTGTCCGCGGCCTGAGGATTCGCGTGCTGCGCGACAAACCATGGTGGCCGTGGGCCCGGCGCGCCGTGGCGCTGGCCTTCTTCGCGCTGGTGACTTGGCTGCTGGTGAAGTACGCGCGCGGCGTCGACTGGGGCGAGGTCCGGCAAAGCATGCAGGACTTGCCGCGGGCCGCGCTCTGGCAGGCCGCCATCCTGTGCTTCGCGAGCCACCTGCTCTATAGCTGCTTCGACCTGGTGGGCCGGCGCTACACGCAGCACGGGTTGCCGGTGCGGCAGGTGATGCAGGTGAACTTCATCAGCTATGCGTTCAACCTCAATTTCGGCTCGCTGATCGGCGGCATCGCGTTCCGCTACCGGCTCTATTCGCGGCTCGGACTGCCCTACGCCACCATCACGCGCGTGCTCACCCTGAGCATGCTGACCAACTGGCTCGGCTACCTGCTGCTCGCGGGCATCGTCTTCACCGTCGCCCCGCTCGACCTGCCCCCGAATGGAAGATGGACAGCGAAGGCCTGCGGCTGCTCGGCGTGGCGCTGGTCGCCGGAGCGCTCGGCTACCTGCTCCTGTGCGGCTGGTCGAAGAAGCGGAGCTGGACGATCCGCGGCCACGAGCTGCTGCTGCCGCGGCCGCGCATGGCCTTGCTGCAGCTCGCGATGTCGTGCGCCAACTGGTCGATCATGGCCGGGGCCGTCTACGTGCTGCTGCAAGGCAAGGTGCCGTACAACGCGGTGCTCGGCGTGCTGCTGATCGCCGCGGTGGCGGGCGTCGTCACGCACGTGCCCGCGGGCCTCGGCGTGCTCGAGGCGGTGTTCGTCGCGCTGCTCTCGCACCGGCTGCCCGAGGCCGCGGTGCTGGGAGCGCTCCTCGGCTACCGCGCGCTTTACTACATCGCCCCTCTGTGCGTGGCGGGAGTGCTATATCTCACGGTTGAACTGCGTTCACGCAAACAGGCGCCGGTAGCGTGAAGCAATTGCATACCTGAGGGCCCACGCCCGCAGGCAACTCCCGGAAAATCCGTCCATCAGCGAAGACGGATTTTTAGTTTTCGGGAAATGAACCAATGAACCGCTCCATGGATGTGCAGGTGAACCTGGCAGGACCGGTCGACCTCGCGGGATTCCGCTCCGAAGTACGCCAGCTGCTCGCGCAGCAGGTGCCCCCTGAATCGGTGCAGTGGCAACTCGACGCCGCCGCCAGCCAGTACGCCGACGCCGAAGCGCCCCAGGCCAGCCGGCCCCGCAACGTCGCCCGCGCCGCCACCGCCATCGTCCCCGCCTCCTTCACCCGCCTGTGCGAATTCGTGGTGCTGCACCGCGACCCCGACCGCTTCGACCTGCTGTACCGGCTGCTGTGGCGGCTGGTGCACGAGCCGGGCCTGCGCAACGACCCTGTCGACGGCGACATGCTGCAGGCGCAGCACATGGCCCATGCCGTGCGGCGCGACCTGCACAAGCTCAAGGCCAACCTGAAGCTGCGCAGCGTGCGCGAGGACGACGGGCAGGAGCTGCAGCTCGCCTGCCACGAGCCCGCGCACCACGTGGTCGAAGCGGCCGGACCCTGGCTTTGCAAGCGCGTGGCCGCGCCGCGCTGGGCGCTGTTCACGCCGGAGCGCAGCGTGCGCTGCCCGGAGGGCAAGCTCGGTTACGGGCCGGGCGTGCCGCGCTGGTCGCTGCCGAATGCGCAAGCGTCCGATGCCGACTGGCTGGATTGCTACCGGCGCGTGTTCGCCCCGAAGCCGGACGCGCGCCCCGACGCCGATGCCTGAGCGCGCGCCGGCGATCCGTTCGCTGGCGCAACTCAAGGGGGCCACGATGGCCTGCCGCGAATGCCCGATCGGCGAGTTCGCCACGCAGTCGGTGATCGGTGAAGGCGCCGCCCACGCGAGGCTGATGCTCGTGGGCGAACAGCCCGGCGACCAGGAAGACCTGCAAGGCCATCCCTTCGTCGGGCCGGCCGGCAAACTGCTGGCGCGTGCGCTCGAGGCGGCGGGCATCCCGCGCGAGGAGACCTTCGTCTCCAACGCGGTCAAGCACTTCAAGTTCGAGTTGCGCGGCAAGCGGCGCATCCACAAGAGCCCCACGCAGCGCGAGGCCGCGGCGTGCCTGCACTGGCTCGAAGACGAGATCCGGCTGGTGCAACCCGCCGCGCTGGTGGCGCTCGGCGCAACGGCAGCGCGTCAGCTGCTAGGGCGCGCGGTGCCGGTCACGGCCGAACGCGGCCACTGGCACCCGCGCCCCGACGGGCGCGAGGTGCTGGTGACGCTGCACCCCTCAGCGCTGCTGCGGGTCGCTGATGCCGAGTCGCGCCATGCGGCCTTCGATGCGTTCGTCGCCGACCTGCGTCAGGCACGCCGGGTTCTGCGCGGCTGACACCGTCGGGCCTTCGCACTGCGAGGTCGGCAGCGCGCGGCCGGCGCCCATCGTGGTCGTGTCCGGCCGGCGCAGGTTGACCTGGGCGCCATCGGTGCCCTGCAAGCCGATGCCGCCCTGCGGCGGCCCCGCCATCGCGCCGAGGCCGGCCCGGGCGCCGGCCATGGCGGGACGGCCTTCGAACACGGCCTGCGAGCCGGTGCTCTGCCCGGCGACCTCGAACGCCAGCAGCGCGAGCGAAGCGGCGGCGGCCACGGCGATCCAGTGGGTGGGATGGTGCGGAATCATGGCGCGCTCCTTGGGGACTGCGGTGTTGGATGCCAGTGTGGCCACGGCAGCGCCCGTGCCAAGCGCGATGAATGCCAAAGAATCCGTAGGAGCACGCCGTCGGCCTTGTCATTCGGCTTGGCCCTCCATTCAAGGCGGCTGACGATCAGGCGCTGCGTGGATCCCGGGTCAAGCCCGGGATGGCAGGGTTTTGTCATTGCGGGCTCGACCCACAATCCACGGCACCGCTCACCCCGCAGGGATGCCGGCATCAGAGCGGCATGACGGTTGCTGTTTGGTACGGTGGTGTTACTGCCGACTGCTAAGATTCGCGCGCCCAAGCAGTACCCCTTCCGATGACCGTTGCACTTGCGGGCCGCGCGCCCGCCACGTTCGAAATCAAGAGCGCCACGCTGCCGCTGGTGGCGCTGCTGCTCAAATCCCCCGACCTCGCCCTGCTGGCCGAGGAGCTGCGCACCCGCTTCGGCGACGTGCCCGACTTCTTCGACCACGACCCGCTGGTGATCGACCTCGGGCCGTTGCCGCCGGCAGCAGCGCCAGCCCGACTTCGCCGCCTTGCTGGCGCTGCTGCGTCCGTACCGCGTGATGCCGGTCGCGGTGAAGGGCGGCAGCGACGAGCAGATGGAGGCGGCCCGCGCCGCCGGGCTCGCGCCCGCGCCCGAGCTGGTGCTGCCGAAGGAGAAGGTGCAGGCGGAGCCGAGCGCGCCGGCTCCCGCTCCCGAAGTCCAGTTGCCCCGATCCGCCCTCGTCATCGACAAGCCGCTGCGCTCTGGCCAGCAGGTCTACGCGCGCGGCCGCGACGCCGTCGTGCTGGCGATGGTCAACCCGGGCGCCGAGGTCATCGCCGACGGCCACGTCCACGTTTATGCACCGCTGCGCGGCAAGGCGATCGCCGGCGCCCGCGGCGACACCGATGCCCGCATCTTCACGCTGTGCCTGGAGCCCGAGCTGGTCTCCATCGCCGGCGTCTATCGCACCAGCGAAACCCCCGGCCCGACACGCTGCGCGGCAAGCCGGCGCAGGTGCGCCCGGCCGGCGACGGCGACACGGGCAAGCTGGTGATCGAACCCCTCAATCCCTAAGGACACACCCACCCATGGCAAAGATCATCGTCGTCACTTCCGGCAAGGGCGGGGTGGGCAAGACCACCACCAGCGCCAGCTTCGCCAGCGGACTGGCCCTGCGCGGCCACAAGACCGCCGTGATCGACTTCGACGTCGGCCTGCGCAACCTCGACCTGATCATGGGCTGCGAGCGGCGCGTGGTGTACGACTTCGTCAACGTGATCCACGGCGAGGCCACGCTGAACCAGGCGCTGATCAAGGACAAGCACAACGACCACCTCTCGGTGCTGGCCGCCAGCCAGACCCGCGACAAGGAAGCGCTGTCCAAGGACGGCGTCGAGCGCGTGCTGGACGACCTGGCCGCGATGGGCTTCGAGTACATCGTGTGCGACTCGCCGGCCGGCATCGAGACCGGCGCGCTGATGGCCATGCACTTCGCCGACGAGGCGCTGGTGGTGACCAACCCCGAGGTCTCGTCGGTGCGCGACTCCGACCGCATCCTCGGCATGCTCTCCAGCAAGACGAAGCGGGCGATCGAAGGCAAGGAACCGATCAAGGAGCACCTGCTGATCACGCGCTACAACCCCGCGCGGGTCGACCAGGGCCAGATGCTGTCGCTGGAAGACATCCAGGACATCCTGCGCATCCCGCTCATCGGCGTGATCCCCGAAAGCGAATCGGTGCTGCAGGCCAGCAACCAGGGCACGCCGGCCGTGCACCTGAAGGGCACCGACGTCAGCGAGGCCTACCAGGACGTGGTGGCGCGTTTCCTCGGCGAAGACAAGCCGCTGCGCTTCATCGACGCGCAGAAGGCCGGCTTCCTCAAGCGCCTGTTCGGGGGAAGTGATGATGTCCATCCTGTCCTTCCTGCTGGGGGAGAAGAAGAAGACCGCCAGCGTCGCCAAGGAGCGGCTGCAGATCATCCCGCCCACGAGCGCAGCGGCCGCAGCGCCGCCACGCCCGACTACCTGCCGGCCCTGCAGCGCGACCTGGTGGCCGTGATCAGCAAGTACGTGAAGATCGATCCCGAGCACCTGAAGGTGAACCTGGAACGCCAGGGACAACCTCGAAGTGCTGGACATCAAGATCGAGCTGCCCGACGCCCGCTGAGTTGGCACGCTAACACCGGCAACTTTGACAGGATTGACAGCGGGGCCCGGCAGCGCGATAAACCAAGGATGAGCTCCGCTGTGATCGTGCGTGTCTCCCACCGGTATTGCGCGCCGGCGGAGAAGTTGTTCGACGCCTGGCTGACCCCGGCCCAGGCCTCGCGTTTCCTGTTCCGCACCCGCACCGGCAACGTCATGCAGTGCCAGATCCAGCCCACCGTGGGCGGCGGCTTCACCGTGACGGATCGCCGCCCTGCCGCCGAAGGCGACGAAAGCGTCTTCGACGTCGTCCACCCGGCAAGTACGTCGAGATCGATCGCCCGCAACGGCTCGTGTTCGACCTCAGCGTGCTGAACTTCGGCGCCGACGAGAGCACCCGCGTCACGGTCGACTTCCAGCCGCTCGGCTCCAGCACCTGCGAAGTGACCATCACGCAGGACCTCGGCGCCGGCCGCGACGCGCATTTTCACGAGGAACCGTCCCGCCGCGGCTGGACGTCGATGCTGCAGAACATCGAACGCGAGCTGTTTCCCCGCCGCGTCGGCGTGCAGCTGTAAGGCTCGCGCAAGCCGGGCGGCGCGCAAAACCTCTTTACGCCGCTTTGCGTTGCGTTCTTGCCGCAGTGTCAACTGCGCGGCTGGCCTGCCGTTGTGGAGAGGTGCAGAATCCGCAACCCATGAGCCCCACCGACTCGTTCGCCACCGGCAGCGTCGTTGCCGCCGCGCTGGCACCCCGCCCGTGGACACGTTCGACCCGGTGCTGCGCCGCCTGTTGGCAGGCACCAGAACTTCGTCAAGCAGGCCGACGGCCGCTGGCGGCCGTGCGGCTGCCAGCTGGGATTGGCGCGCTGTTTCGAGTACGCCGACTGCTGGCGCCCGTCCACCGGGCCTGACGCTCAGCCGGTGCGGCTGTTCGGGCCGCCCTTGTCGCCTTGCCCGGAGGTGCCGGTGCGCACCGGTGCTGGTTGGTCCCGCCGACCTGGTTCTCGCGATCGTGCCGGCTTTCCGGCGTGCGGCGGCCCTCGTTCTTCTGCGTCGGCGCCTGCTCGCCCTGCTTGTTGCTGTCGTTCTCGTTCTTGCCCGACTGCGAGGCCTGCTTGTCTTCGGGATGCGGATGGTAGCGATGGCTCATGCGTTACTCCCGGGGTTGCTTACTTCTCGGCGCTGCCGGGCTCGGCCAGCTTGCGGTGCATCTCGGCGGTGGCCTGCGCGGGCATCACCTTGCTCATCACGACCTGCAGCTTGTTCTTCCAGCCGGCCACCACGTCGGCTTCGCCCTTGAGCATGGCGTCGAAGCCGATGCGCGCCACTTCGTCGGGCTGCATCATCATCTTCGGGTCGTTGGCCACCTTGGTGGTCTCCATGTCGGCCCGGTGGAAGAACTCGGTGTCCGTGGGGCCCGGCATCAGGCAGCTGACCGTCACCGGGCTGTGCTTGATCTCGTTGCGCAGCGCCATCGAAAACGAGTCGACGAAGGCCTTGGTGCCGTTGTAGACCGCACGGAAGCTGCCCGGCTGGAAGCCGGCGATGGAGCCGGTGATGAGGATGCGGCCGCTGCCGCGCCCCACCATCTGCCCGGCCACCTGCTGGATCAGGTGGACCGTGCCGGTGATGTTGGTGTTGATCACGTGCAGCACGGCCTGGAAGTCCTGCTCCGGGAAGGCGCCGCCGAGACCGTGGCCGGCGTTGGCCATCAAGACATCGACCGGCCGGCCGCCGATGCAATCGACCAGCTTCTGCACGCCGTCGGTGCTGGCCAGGTCGGCTTCGACCGACTCCACCTTGGCTCCGAGCGCCTGGAAATCGCTGACGGCCTGCTGCAGTGGCGTATCGGCCGCCACGATCAGGTCGTGGCCGTGTTCCGCGGCCAGCCGGGCCGTGGTAGCCGATGCCGCTCGAGGCGCCTGTGACGACGGCCGGGGCCGCGGTGCTTTCAAATCGTCCATGGCGGGTCCTTTCCTTGTTGGATGCTTCGTTCCATTCTGGAAAGGGCGCCGCGCGGGCGCTGTCGGACGGTTCCCTGTCTTCTAGGAAGTGCGCTGTCCCTCGATCAGCATGGCTTCGATCTTGTTGCCGTCGAGGTCGCGCACGAAGGCCGCGTAGTAGCCGGGCGTGTACTCGTGGCGGTAGCCGGGCGCGCCGTCGTCGGTGCCGCCGAGCTCGAGCGCCTTGGCGTGGAAGGCCTTCACCTCCTCGACGGAGTTGGCGAGGAAGCTCACGTGCACGCCGTTCCCCGCGCTGGCGCGCTGGCCGTCGTGCGGCGCCTGCACCCAGAACTCGGGGAACTTGCGGCCGTAGCCGGCGCCGCCGGGAAAGTCCATGAACAGGTTGATCTGCAGGGTGCCCAGCACAACGTCGTAGAAGGCCTTGGCGCGGTCGTACTGGTTGGTGCCCACGGAGACGTGGGAGAGGATGCTGTCGGATGGCTCGGCCATGAAGTTGCTCCTTGGTTTCGAAGGCTGGGAGGGCAAACAGGCGAACTCCACCTACAACACTGGCGCTGGGCCCGGCGTCACACTGTCTGGAACCACAGTATAGGAGCAAGCATGACCGACAGGCAAACCCAGGCGCAGGCGCCGCACAGCAACATGGAAAAGGATCCGGAAGACTGGGTCACCGGCGACGAACCCATGACGGGCGCCCAGCGGTCGTACCTGAAGACGCTCAGCGAAGAGGCCAAGGTGGAGTTCGACGACAAGCTGACCAAGGCGGAGGCGTCCAAGCGGATCGACGAACTGCAGGAGCAGACCGGCCGCGGCCAGCCCGCCTGACCGCGCGCGTCATCCCATCGGCCGCACGCCGATCCACAGCGGGTGCAGCCAGAAGGCGAAGGCCGCCCACGCGATCACGCCCGCCACCAGCGTGATCGCCGTGCGCGTCCCATTGCCGGGCGCGTAGACCTTGCCGCTGGCGCGGTCGCGGCGGCGCGAAGACGCGAAGTCCGCCACCGCCCACGCCAGAACGACCCGAACAGCAGCAGGTCGGCCAGCGTGTTGTTGGCCAGCAGGTGCGCCAGCGCCCACGCCTTGACGCCCAGCACCATCGGGTGGTGCAGCTTCGCCTTGAGCTGGTTGCCCGGCACGTACGCCGCGGCCAGCAGCACGAAAGCCACCAGCGTGAGCAGGGCCGCCACGTGGCGCATGGCCACCGGCGGCTGCGGCCACAGCACCACCGGGCTTTGCCGCGCCGCCCCGTAGCCGATCACGACCAGCACGAAGCCGACGATCGACAACAGCGCGTAAATCGCCTTCCACGGCTTCTCGCCGACGCGCGCCACCACCTGCGATCGCCACCCGTCGGCCACGATCCGCGTGGAGTGCACGCCCGGGAACAGCACCAGGCCCAGGACCAGCATCGCCATGACCACCCCTGTTTGACCCGAAGCGTCGCATTCTGCGCCGGGCCGCAGCGGCTGCAAGCGGCCTCCGGCGGCCCCGGCGGTTTGGGGACTTGTCTTCTCCTAGGACTTCTTTTTCAAGATAGTCGTAGTAGTAGATGGCCGGTCCGCGGTGTGGATAACCGCCATTTCCGCTTGCCGGCACAGGCACTTGCGTGCGCTGGCGGACTGTGGGCAGCCGTGCTTTTCTGGTGTCGCGCCGACAGGGACAACTCGGCGGCGGCGCCGGTCGGTGTGGATAAGGTCGAGGTTGTGCCGGAACGCTCCACAGGCTTTCAACGGCGAAAAAAAATCGCCCTGCGGGGCGATTCGTGGTTTCCGTGCAGAAAACGGGGCGCGGCTACGACTTTCGCATCATCGCCGCGGCGGCGATGGCCGCCAGCGCCGCCGCCACTGCGCCCGCCGGTAGATCGAACGCAAGCCGACCCACTGGGCGAGCAGGCCGCCGAGGGGCGCCGACACCAGCATGGCGATGTCCCGGAAGGCGACGTAAGCGCCCATGGCGGCGCCGCGGCTCTCCGGCGGGGCGCGCCGCACGGCCTCGACGCCGAAAGCCCGGAAGGCCAGCGCGTAGCCGCCACCGGTCAGCGCCGCCCCGGCGCAGGCGAGCACGGCGCCGGGTGCACCCCAGATCAGCAACTGGCCGGCCGCGGTGGCCAGCACGCAGGCCAGCGCCACCCGCGCGCCACCCAGCTGGTCGGGCAGGTGGCCGAAGAACAGCCGCGCCACGATGAAGCCGCCGCCCATGCTGGTCAGGGCCAGCGCCGCACCGCCCCACCCGCGCTCCGCGAACATCAGCGTAATGAACACGGTGATCATCGCGTAGCCCACCGAGGTCAGCGTCAAGGCGACGCCCGGCAGCTTGACGGCGCCGAGCACGCGGTAGAAGGGCTGGCGCTTCGCCGTGCCGGGCGGCACGCCGGCGATCCGGTGCACGATGGCGAGCGCGGCCAGCGGCACCAGCACCGTGGCCCGTGCGATGCCGGCGAAACCGAAGTGCCCGTGCACCCACATGCCGATCGGCGCCCCCGCCCCGTAGGCGCCGAACAGCGCCATGCCGACCCAGCCGATCACCTTGCCAGCATGCGCGGGGCCCATGCGCGCGATGCCCCGGAGAGCATCGCGGTGATGATGAAGCTCTCGGCCACGCCGGTTAACAGCCGGCCGGCGAACAGGATGCCGAGCGACAGCCGCGGCTGGCCGACGAAGGCGAGCGACAGCAGGTAGACGCCGCCGACGCAGCTGGCGCCCACCAGCCCCGACAGCACCGACAGGCGCGCGCCGCGGCCGTCGGTGACTTCGCCGGCCCACATGCGGGCGAAGAAGGCCGAGGCGTACTGCGCGCCCATCACCACGCCCACGGCCAGCGTGGACTGCCCGAGCGTGTCGTGCACGTGGCGGGGCACCACCGGCAGCGCCATGCCCATCGCGAGGTAGGCGACGAAGACGGCGGAGATCAGGGGCAGCAGCGGGAGGAAGGCGGACCAGAGCGACCGGTCGGCGGGAGGAGTGGTGTGCGTGGTCATGCGGTGGGCAGCAGGATACCCACCAAGGCACACTCGGCGGCATGACCGCGCCGCTGAACTATCGCCACCTGTACTACTTCTGGGTCGTCGCCAAGGAGGGCGGCATCTCGCGCGGCGCGGCGCGGCTCGACATGGCGGTGCAGACGGTCAGCGCGCAGGTGCGCGCGCTGGAGCAGGCGCTGGGCTATTCGCTGTTCAAGCCTGCCGGGCGCGGCATCGTGCTGACGGAAGCCGGCGTGGCCGCGATGCGGCATGCCGACCAGATCTTCCAGATCGGCGAGCAGCTGCCGGCAGCCGTGCGCGAAGCGGCGACCGGGCAAGGCCTGCGGCTGGCGGTGGGCATGTCGGACGGCCTGCCCAAGCTGGTGGTCCGCCAGCTGCTGCAGCCGGCGCTGGAGGATCCACGGGTGCGGCTGCTGTGCCACGAAGACGAATTCGACCGGCTGCTGGCCGACCTGGCGCTGCACCGGCTCGACGCGGTGCTGTCGGACCGCGCCGCGCCGCCCAACCCGAACCTGCGCCTGTACAGCCATGCGTTGGGCGACGCGCCCATGGCGTGGTTCGCGCCCGTGGCGATGGCCGGCGCAGCAAGCTGCCGTTTCCGGCCTGCCTGTCCGAACTGCCGGTGCTGCTGCCCACCAGCCACGCCGCGGTGCGGCCGCGGCTGGACCAGTGGTTCGAGCGCCATGGCATCCGCCCGCACATCGCGGGCGAATTCGAGGACAGCGCCCTGCTCGCGGCTTTCGGCCGCGGCGGCATGGGCGCCTTTCCCTCATCCCAGTGGTCGCAGGACGAGGTGCTCAAGGACAAGGGCATGCGCCTGCTCGGCGAAGCCCCGGACCTGGTGGAGCACTTCTTCCTGATTTCGGCGGAGCGGAAGATCCAGCATCCGCTCGTGCAGCGCCTGCTGCGTTAGCTGCCCGACTGCTGGATGCCGGCGATGAGCCAGCCGCCGAAGCCGGTGCGCGGCTTGGCCAGTGCCAGACCTCGTCGAGGTCTTCGGGCACCGCGCCCTGCTCGTCGCGCACGCTGCCCGTGAAGCGCACGCTCACGATGTAGCGGTCGGCTTCCTCGGCCACGTCCAGCACCTGCGCCTGCAGGCCGAAGACTTCGGTGCGCTGCGGCGCGTCGCCGCGTTCGGCGATGTCGGCGCGGACGGCCTCGAACATCTCCGGCGTGAGGTAGTCGCGCAGGCGGCCGAGGTCGCGCGCGTCGTTGGCCGCTTGCAGGGCCATGAACTGGTCCTGCGCATTGCGGGCGAAGGCGGCGGTGTCGAAGTCGGCGGGGATGTGGCCGACCCGCGTGTCGACGCCTTGCAGCGGCGTGCCGCCCATCAGGCGCGAGCCGATCATCGAGCCGCCCGCGCGCTGCGCCGGTTCGGCGCTGCGGAAGGCGACGTCCTGCGGACGCTGCGGCTGCAGCGGGTTGCCGCCCATGCGGCCGACGCCGCCGGCGCCGGCCGGCCGCCGCCGCCTTGCGCCGCCGCGCGCTTGCGCATCACGAAGGCGATCACGGCCAGCACGACCATCACCAGCAGGCCCATCATCATCATGTTGGCCATGGCTTCGCCGAAACCGAAGTGCGAGGCGAGCGCCATCAGGCCGATACCGGCGGCCGGCCGGCGATCGGGCCCATCCAGCTGCGCTTGCCGGCCGCGGCAGCGGCGGCGGGGGCGGCGGCCGCGGCGGCGCCGGCCGTGGCGGGTGCGGCCTGGCCGGGTGCGTTGGTGGCGTTGCCGGGCGCGCTCGGCGGCGCGGTGGTGGTCTGGCGCTGCATGCCGGTGGACTTGCCGCCGCCCAGCCGGCGGGCGGCCTCGGCGTCGTCGATGCCCACCGTCATGCCGAGCGTCAGGACGACGGCGAACAGGGCGAGTGCTTTTCTCATGCGGGTCTCCTAGGGGGAACTGTGTTCAGGCTGCCGAAGGTAGCAGCCGAATCCCAATCGAAAAAGCAGACGGAGACGGAGTAACGTTCAGGAAAAAGCGAACCCGTCGCAGGGCGACGGTCCACCAAGGTTCTAGGGGTCCGCCCGGAGACGCGGCGTCCGCGGCGCGTCCGACAATGTGGACGTGTCCACATCCCGCCAACCCAGGACCGGCAACGACTGCCCCCGGACCTCCCCTGCCGGCCTGCCCCCGACCTCCCGCTCGAGGAGTACCCGGGCACGATGCTGCTGCGCCTGGCGCAGTCGATCCAGCAGGACGTCAGCTCCACCTACGCCCGCTCGCAAGGCCTGTCGGTCGCCGAGTGGCGCATGCTGGCGCGGCTGAACGCCGAAAGCCCGATGCAGCTCGCGCAGTTGTGCCGCGGCCTCGCCATGGACAAGCCGTATGCGAGCCGGATCCTGCGCGTGCTCGGCCCGCGCGGCCTGGTCGCGGTCAGCAAGGACCCGACCCACGGCCGCCGCGTGATCGTGGAGATCACGCAGCAGGGCCGCGAACTCGCGCGCAGCCTGCTGCCGGCCATGCACGCCAGCCAGCAGCAACTGCTGCAGGTGCTGGAGCCGGTGGAGCGGGCCGTGCTGTACGGCGCCATCAAGAAACTGCAGGCGGCCATCCCGCAATGCCGCGCGCAGGCGGCGGCGCTGGCCGGCGCCGCCGCATCCAGGAGAACTTCATGAAGATCGTCCAGGCGGAAAGCATCCACGCCGACGCCGGCTACCGCATCGCCTCGTACCTGAAGCTGACCACCGACGAGGGCCTGGTCGGCTGGGCCGAGTACTACGACCGCTTCGCCAATGCGTCGATCGACCCGTTGATCCAGGACTTCATGCGCACGGCGACGGGCATGGACCCGCGCCAGGTCGGCAAGCTGAGCGAGACGCTGACCGCCACCACGCGGCTGGCCGCCGGCGGCCTGGCGCAGCAGGCCATCGCCGCCATCGAGAACGCCTGCCTCGACGTCGCCGGCAAGGCAGCGGGCGTGCCGGTTTCCACGCTGCTCGGCGGCGCGCTGCGGCAGCGGCTGCCGGTGTACTGGACCCACTGCGGCAGCTACCGCACGCCGCCGCGCGACACGTTCTTCGAAGGGCTCGGCCATCCGCCGGTCCGCACGCTGGACGACCTGGGGAATGTCGCCAAAGAGGCGGTGGCGCAGGGCTACCGCGCGGTGAAGACCAACCCCGTGTTCTTCGGCGGGCCGAAGCCGCAGTTCTTCAACGGCGGCTTTCGCGCGTCGCCGGGCTTCCTCGACCGCTCCGTCACCGATCGCCAGCTGGGCCAGATCGAGGAGCAGATGACCGCCTACCGCGAAGCGATCGGCCCCGACGTCGGTCTGATGCTCGACCTGAGCTTCAGCCAGCGCACGGAGGGCTACCTGCGCATCGCGCGGCGGCTGGAACACCTGAACCTGTTCTGGCTCGAGGTGGACATCAACGATCCCGAGGCGCTGGCGCACATCCGCCGCTCGGTGCGCACGCCGATCGCTTCGCTCGAGGCGCTGCACGGCATCGCGGAGTACCGGCCCTTCCTGCAGGCGCAGACGGTGGACACGGCGATCGTCGACCCGCTGTGGAACGGTGTCTGGCAGTCCCAGCGCATCGCGCTGTTCGCCGATGCGTACGAGACCACCTTTGCGCCGCACAACTGCGTCGGCGCGCTGGCCAGCCTGATGAGCGCGCACCTGAGCGCGGTGCTGCCCAACTTCCGCATCATGGAGCTGCGGGTGGACGAGGCGCCGTGGGCCACCGAGTACCTGTCGCATCCGCCGGTGGTGGAGAACGGCGAGCTGCTGGTGCCGGACCGTCCGGGCTGGGGCACCGACATCGACGAGGAAGCGCTGCGCGCCCGCCCGGCGCGCCGCTGAACAACGCACACCACGGAGCAGAACTTGCGCATCATCTTCTGGGGCCGCATCGGCCTCGCCCGCCAACAGATCATCGACGCGCTGCAGGCCGTCCCGGGCGCCGAATTGCAGATCACGCAGACCCCGGAGGAAACGCTCGCGGCGCTGCCCGGCGCCACCGGCCTGGTGCTGCCGCACGGGCCGCAGGAAGAAGGCCGCCGGGTGCTGGGCGCGCTGTCCGCCCCCGGCAACACGGTGCGCTGGATGCACTTCATCACCGCGGGCCGCGAAGGCTACGAAGAGCTCGGGTGGCCGCCCGGCGTGATCGTCAGCTATGCGGGCGGCGGCGTTTCGCCGGGCGTGGCCGAACACGCGATGGCCCTGCTGCTCGCGATGGTGCGGCGCATCCCGGACCTCGTCACCATCGTCATGCCGCGCCGCGACTTCGACCGCAACCTGGTGATCCCGCGCGCTTCTTCCCCGGAAGGCGGCACGGTCGTCCCGTGGGCTACGGCCACATCGGCCGCGAGTTCGCGCGCCGTGCCCGCGCCTTCGACATGCGCGTGGTGACCGTGTCGCGCTCGATGCAGCGCGACGAGTACGTCGAGGACGCCTTGCCGCTCGATCGCCTGCACGACGCGCTGGCGCAGGCCGATGCCGTCGTGGTGGCGATCGCGCAGACACCGGAGACGATCAACCTGCTGTCCGACGCGGAGTTCGCGGCCTGCAAGCGCGGCGCGCTGCTGGTCAACGTGGCGCGCGGGCCCATCGTCGACCAGGCCGCGCTCAAGCGCGCCTTGGAAAGCGGGCAGCTGGCCGGCGCCGCCGTCGACGTCACCGAACCCGAACCGCTGCCGGCCGACGACCCGCTCTGGGACGCGCCCAACATCCTGGTTTCGCCGCACTACGCCGGCGCCGGCAGCAGGCGCGCGGTGCAGCGGCTGGCCGAAGGCGCCGCCGACAACCTGCGCCGCCTGATGGCGAACCAGCCGCTCTTGCACACCGTATCGATGCCCACTGAGGAGACCCGCCGATGATCACCCGCCGTTCCGCCCTGCACTGCCTCGCCGCGCCCGCCCTGCTGGGCGCCGGCCGCGCCTTCGCGCAGCAGGCGCCGCTGCTCAAGCAACTCACGCTCGTCGTGCCCTTTCCGGCCGGAGGCGGCACCGACGTGGTCGCGCGCATGGTGGCCGAAGGCTTGCGCGGCCGGTATGCCGAGAACGTGATCGTCGACAACAAGGCCGGCGCCGGCGGTCGCATCGGCGTGCAGTTCGTCAAGTCCGCGCCCGCCGACGGCAGCGTCATGGTGTTCACGCCGGCGTTCCCGCTCGCGATCTTTCCGCACATCTACAAGGCCATGCCGTACGACGCGATGAAAGACTTCGTGCCCGTCGCCACGACCAGCAAGGGCGCGATGGTGCTGTCGGTCGGCCCGGGCGTCCCGTCCACGGTGCGCACCGCCGCCGACTTCGTCGCGTGGTGCAAGGCCAACCCGGACCGCGCCACGTTCGGCGCGCCGGCCGGCAGCGGCCAGCATTTCGCTGGCGTGCAGTACGCCAAGCTCGCCGGCATTCCGCTGCGGCTGGTGCCGTACAAGGGCGGCGCGCCGTCGGTGGTCGACGTGCTCGGCGGCCACATCGCCGCCGTGGTCACGCCCTTGTCCGAATCGCTGCCGCAGGCGGGCGAGGGCAAGCTGCGCCTGCTGGCCACCACGACGCGCAAGCGCACGCGCTTCACGCCCAACGTGCCCACGATGTCAGAGCTGGGCCAGGAGGTGATCTTCGAGGACTGGTCCGGCGTGGTCGCGCCCGCCGGAACGCCGGCCGCGATCGTCGTCCGCGTCAACGCCGCGGTGGCCGAGGTCGTGCGCTCGCCGGCCGGCGCTGCGGCCATGGAGAAGTTCGGCGTCGAAGCCGACCTCAACACGCCGCAGGAGTTCGCCGAGCTGTACCGCGCCACCTACGAGCGTTACCGCGCGGTGGTTCAGGCGACCGGCTTCAAGGCCGAGGACTGATCCGCGATGGCCGCCGGGGCGCGCAGCGTCGAGCGCGCGCTGCGGCTGCTCAAGGAGCTGAGCAGCCACGGTGAGTTCGGCTGGCGCCTGTCCGACCTGTCGCGGCAGGTCGGGCTGGACCGCGCCACCTGCCACCGGATGCTCAAGCGCTTCGTCAGCGAAGGCTTCGCCGAGCGGCGCGCCGAAGACCTCAAGTACTACCCCGGCCAGACGCTGTTCGAGATGGGGCTGGCGGTACCGCAGTACGCCGCGCTGCGCGAGCAGGTCGACCCCGCGCTGCACCAGCTGGCGCAGCGCACCGGCTGCATCGCCAGCTTCCTGCTGCGCAGCGGCGACGACCGGGTCTGCGTCTACCAGCAGCGCGCGGGTCTGGAGCTGTCCGGCATGCTGATCCGCGTCGGCACGCGGCGCCCGCTCATCACGTCGGTGGCGGGCCTCGCGATCCTGCAGCAACTGCCCGAGGCGGAAGGGGCGCGGATCGTCGCCGAGAACACGCAGCGCGAGCTGCGTCGCGGCGGCGAGCGGCGGCTCGAAAAGCTCGAACGCATGCGCCGCCGCAGCGACGCGCACGGCTTCGGCTTCACCCTCGGCGACTTCGCGCCCGGCCTCGCGGCGGTCGCGGTGCCGGTGCGTTCCGCCGCCGGCGAGCCGTTCGCGGCGCTGATCCTCACCGGCACCGACACCGTCATCACGGAAGAGACAGCCGGGTCGTTCCACGCGCAGCTCGTGCAGGAGTCGGCGTCCATCGAGGCGGACGCGGCGCGGTGCCTGCGGCGCGCGCCCGTAAAGTTCACGGATTGAAAAAACACGGGCATGTCCCGGTGCGCGGCGAAGGAGGCGGGGCTAAGGTCTTCGCACAAGAACGCACCGGAGACCAGCTTGAGCGCCGATCCGTCCCCATCGTTCGACGTCGAAGTCCGCGACGTCGAATACACCCGCCACGACGGCGCGCCGCTGCTGGCGCGCCTCTACCTGCCGCAGGGCGCCGGCCCGTTCCGCTGCTGGCCGAAGTGCACGGCGGCGCCTGGTGCCGCGGCGACCGCCATGACGAAGACCGCTTCAACCGCATGCTCGCGCAGCACGGCGTCGGCGTGGCGGCCCTCGACTTCCGCATGCCGCCGCAAACCGGCTACCCGGCCTCCATCGCCGACATCAACCCGGCCCTGCGCTGGCTGAAGGTCCACGCCGAAAGCTGGGGCAGCCGGCCGGACCGGGTGGGCGTGATGGGGGTCTCGAGCGGCGCGCACCAGGCCATGCTGGCCGCGATGCGGCCGCGCGATGCGCGCTATGCAGCGCTGCCGCTGGCGGACGATCCCGGCGCCGACGCCACCGCGGCTTTCGTCGTGCTGTGCTGGCCGGTGATCGACCCGCTCGGCCGCTACCACTATGCCCGCGAGCTGCAGGGCAGTGGCAAGCCCTATCCCGAGGCGATCGACCGCGTGATCCCCGACCACCTGAAGTACTGGGGCGACGAGGCCGCCATGGAAGAAGGCAGTCCGCTGCGCGCGCTGGAGCGCGGCGAAGCCGTCGCCACGCCGCCGGTGCTGTACCTGCAGGGCGAGCGCGACATCGTGCATCCGCGCGCGCACCTCGATCGCTTCGTCGCGGTCTACCGCGCCGCCGGCGGCGCGCTCACGCTGCGCCTGTTTCCCCGACGAGGCGGAAGGCTTCGTCAAGAGCAAGCCCGACGGACCTGCCACGGCCGAGGCCGCCGCGGCGGTGGTGCGCTTCGTGCGCGAAGCCGGCCGCTGAATCGACAACCAGAAGGAGACAAGACGTGTTCGACAAGCTGTTCAGGAACCTCTGCGCGCTGACCGCGCTCGCGCTCGCCGCCGGCGCGGCCTCGGCACAGGCGCGTCCCGCCGCGACGGCCTTCCCGACCAAGCCGGTCAAGATCATCGTGGCGGCCGCCGCCGGCAGCAGCCCCGACGCGATCGGGCGGCGCTTGGCCACCGGCCTCGGCGCCGCGTGGAACCAGCCCGTGCTGATCGAAAACGTCGCCGGCCTCGGCGGCATCACCGGCACCGACCGCGCGGCGAAGCAGCCGCCCGACGGCTACACCTTCGTCGTGAGCACGATCGGTGCGATGTCGGTCAGCGGCAGCCTGATGCAGATGCCGTACGACCCCGACAAGGACCTCGCGCCCGTCTCGCTGCTGATGTCCATGCCCAACCTGCTGGTGGTGCACCCTAGCGTGCCGGTCACCAGCGTGAAGGAGCTGGTGGCTTACGTGAAGCAGAACCCCGGCAAGCTGCGCTACGGCCACCCGGGCACCGGCACGTCGAACCATCTCTCGGGCGAACTGCTGCAGATGATGGCGGGCATCAAGATGCAGGGCGTGCCGTACAAGTCGAGCGCGCAGATGATGACGGACCTGCTGGCCGGCCACTACGAAGTGCTGTTCCACAACAGCTCGGTGGTGCTGCCGCATGCCGACGCCGGCAAGGCCAAGGTGCTGGGCATCACCGCGCTGGAGCGCTCGCCGGCGCTGCCGCAGGTGCCCACGGTCGCCGACGCCGGCGGCATCCCCGGCTTCGCTGTCAGCGCCTGGTGGGGCCTCTATGCGCCCGCCGGCACGCCGCCCGACATCATCGCCAAGGTCAGCGCCGACGTCGCCGCGGTGCTTGCGCAGCCGGAGAACAAGAGCTGGGTGGAGAAGCAGGCCGGCACGGTCGGCGGCGGCACGCCGGCACAACTGGGCGCCTTCCGTGCCGCCGAGACGAAGAAGTGGCGCGAGCTGATCAAGAGCGCCAACATCAAGGCCGAATGACATGAGCACCTCCCTCTCGATCGGGTTTGTCGGCCTCGGCAACATCGGCGGGCCCATGGCCCGCAACATGGCGACCAAGCATGCAGGCGACGTGGTCGCCTTCGACATGAACGATGCCGCGTGGACGGCGGCGCTCGACGGCACCAAGGCGAAGCGAGCGGCTTCGCTGGCGGACGTCGCGCAGGCCGACGTCGTCTTCCTGTCGCTGCCCGGCAGCGCGCAGGTGGAAGCGGTCTGTGCCGGCCGGCCGCCGGTGAGCGGCGGCCTTCCGCCATCGTCGACCTGAGCACGACACAGGTCGCGGTGGCGCGCGCGGTGCATGCGCGGCTGGCCGAAAGCGGCATCGCCTTCGCCGACGCGCCGGTGGCGCGCGCACGGTGGAAAGCGGCGCGCCGCGGCGAGCTGAGCGTGATGGTCGGCGCCGACGCGGCGCTGTTCGCGCGCATCGAGCCGCTGCTGCGCTACATCGGCTCCGACGTCACGCTGTGCGGCGGCGTCGGCTGCGGGCAGGTGGTCAAGCTGGTGAACAACGCGCTGGTCTTCGAGAACACCGTCGCGGTCGCCGAGATGGTCGTGCTGGCGCAGCGCGCCGGCGTCGAACCGGCCATGCTGGTGGAGGCCGTGTCCAAGGGTTCGGGCGACAGCTTCGTACTGCGCAACCATGCGAAGAAGGCGATGCTGCCGCGCGAGTTTCCCAAGGGCGGCTTCCCGCCCGAGTACGCGCTCAAGGACATCGACTACGTGATGGAACTGGCGCAGCAGACCGGCACCTCGGTGCCGGTGACGGGGCTGGCGCGCAGGTACTACGAGGCGTCGATCGCCAATGGCTTGGGCGGCCGGTACTTCCCCGCCGTCATCGAGGTGGTGGACAAGAACCGGGGCCCTTCGAAGTAGGGTGTGCAGGCGCAGCCTGCGCAGCGCGCGGGCGCAGGTAGCATCCGCCCATGCCCGCCATCGAAGACCGCCTCGCCGCCCTCGGCCTCCAACTCCCGCAGCCTTTGAAGATGCCGCCCGGCGTCGTGCTGCCCTTCCCCGGTGCGCGTGATCGGCACGCGCGCGATCTTCTCCGGCCACGGCCCGACCACGGCCGACGGTTCGGTGGCGCAGCCGCTCGGCAAGGTCGGCCGCGAAGTCACCGAGGCGCAAGCGTACGAAGCGGCGCGCCTCACCGCGCTGGCGATCCTCGGCAGCCTGCAGCGCGAGCTCGGCACGCTGGACCGCATCACCGCGTGGGTGCGGGTGTTCGGCATGGTCCATTCGGCGCCCGGCTTCCAGCGCCAGCCGGCGGTGATCAACGGTTTCACCGACCGGTCGTCAGCGTCTTCGGGCCGCAGGTCGGTGCGCATGCGCGCAGCGCGGTGGGGATGGCCGAACTGCCGTTCGGGATCCCGGTGGAGATTGAGGGCGAGGTGGAGATCCGCTAGCGCTCAGAGCATCGCCAGCGGCGAAGGTCCCGCCGGCGGCGCGAACAGCCGGTCCAGCTCCTGCAGTTGACCGGCAGTGAGCGGGCGCTCGAGCGCCGCCGCGTTCTGCTGCGCCCGCTCCGCGCTGCCGGTCTTCGGGATCGCGATGACGTCGCTGCGCGCCAGCAGCCACGCCAGCGCAACCTGCGCGGCGCTCATGCCCGCATCCGACGCGAACGCGGCCAACCGCTTGTTGCGCAGCAGCCGGCCCCGGGTCGAAGGGCGAGTACGCCATGGCGGGCACGGCGTGTTCGCGTTGCCACGGCAGCAGGTCCCATTCGATGCCGCGCTCGCCGAGGTTGTAGAGCACCCGGTTCACCTGCGCCTTCGAACCGCCCGGCGCGTCCCATAGTTCCTGCATGCCGTCCGCGTCGAAGTTGCTCACGCCCCAGTGCCGGATCTTGCCGGCACGTTGCAGCGCCTCGAACGCTTCCACGGTTTCGGCCAGCGGCACCGGGCCCGGCCAATGCAGCAGGTAGAGGTCGATCGTCTCGACACCGAGCCTCCGCAGGCTGGCGTCGCACGACTTCGGCATCGCGCGCAGCGATGCGTTGTGCGGATAGACCTTGCTGACCAGAAACACCTCGTCGCGCCGGCCGGCGATGGCTTCGCCCACCAGTTCCTCCGAGCGGCCGTCGCCGTACATCTCCGCCGTGTCGACCAGCGTGAGGCCGAGGTCCGGCAGCGGCGGATGCTCGCGATCTCCTGCGCGCGCAGGCGCGGGTCGTCGCCGACGTTCCACGTGCCCCGGCCCAGCGCGGGCACGTTCTCGCCGCAGGGAAGAAGGCGCTTCACGATGGAAAGTCACCCGCGTCGTGCCGCTCGTGGAGCTGCTGCGCCGGATCGCCCCAGTGCGGTTGACCATCCGGCCGCCGCCGCGCGGCCGGCCTCTGCGCGATCTCGCGCGTCCAGCGCTGCACGTTCGCGTACTGCTGCACCTGCAGGAACTCGCCGGCGCCATAGAGCTCGCCGAGGGCGAGCGCGCCGTACCAGGCCAGACCGCCATGTCGGCGATGGTGTAGTCGTCGCCCGCGATGAAGCGCGTCTCGGCCAGCCGCCGGTCCAGCACGTCGAGCTGGCGCTTCACTTCCATCGCGTAGCGGTCGATCGCGTACTCGATCTTGGTCGGCGCATAGGCATAGAAATGCCCGAAGCCGCCGCCGAGGAAAGGCGCGCTGCCCATCTGCCAGAACAGCCAGGCCATGCATTCGGCGCGCGCCGCGCCTTCGCGCGGCAGGAAGGCGCCGAACTTCTCGGCCGTAGACCAGATCGCGCCCGACTCGAACACGCGCACCGGCTCCTTGCCGCTGCGGTCCATCAGCGCGGGGATCTTGGAGTTGGGGTTGACCGCCACGAAGCCGCTGCCGAACTGCGCGCCTTCGTTGATCGGGATCAGCCACGCGTCGTACTCCGCGCCGGCGTGGCCGGCCTCCAGCAGTTCCTCGAGCATCAGCGTGACCTTGACGCCGTTCGGCGTGCCCAGCGAATAGAGCTGCAGCGGGTGCTTGCCGACGGGCAGCTCCTTGTCGTGCGTGGGGCCGGCGACGGGCCGGTTGATGCTGGCGAACTTGCCGCCGTTGGCCTGGTTCCGGTCCAGACGGCGGGTGGGGTGTAGGAGGAATCGCTCATGCGGGCAGTGTAGGTACGGCCCCGTCCCACACGCGCGGTGGGGATTCTCCCTGCGGCTGTTCGGCATCGCCGCACCTGTGCCGGACATCAGGGCTGACACGGTCGCCGCGCGCCGAGGATGACCATGGAGCCATAACAAAGGGAGACTGTCATGGCCCACGTCGCAAGCCGCGCACAGACCACCAGCGAAGAGGTCGCGAATTCCCTCAGCCACGGGCTCGGGGCCTTGCTCGCGGCGATCTTCAGCCCCGAGTTGATCGCCAATGCGCTGCAGGCCGGCGCCATCCACACGGACTCGCCGCCGCCGTGTACTGCGGCTCGATGATCCTGCTGTTCTCCGTCTCCGCCGCCTACCACTGGCTCGCCCCCGGCCCCACCAAGGAGCTGCTGCAGCGGCTCGACCATGCGGCCATCTTCCTGTTCATCGCCGGTTCGTACACGCCCTTCATGCTGGGCGCGCTGGCCGACCACGGCGGCTATTGGTTCCTGACCGTCGTGTGGCTGATCGCCACCGCCGGCATCGTCGCCAAGTGCGCCAACCGCCTCAAGCACCCGTTCCTGTCCACGGCGCTTTACCTCGGACTGGGTTGGTTGTCGGTCTTCATCCTGCAGCCGCTGATGACCGAGCTGCCGGTGGAGGGCCTGATGCTGATGATCTCCGGCGGCGTGCTGTACACGCTGGGTGCCGTGGTCTTCCATTTCGACGAGCGCATCCCGTTCGCGCACTTCGTCTGGCACCTGCTGGTGCTGGGCGCGAGCGGGTGCCACTTCGTGGCGGTGATGCGCTACGCGGCCGCCTGACGGTCCAGCGCGCCCTGCGCGCACGCCAGCATGTTCTCGCGGATCTGCCCGAACACCGGGTCGTCCAGCAGCGTGGCCTTGCACCACAGGTAGATGTTGCGTGGCGGCGAGGGCACGGGCAGCGCCAGCTCGGTGATCGCGAAGTGCCGCTGCAGCACGCGCACCGGGTAGCGTGGCAGCACCGCGAGGTGCACGCCCTGCGCCAGCATCTGCAGCAGCGTGAACGCTTCGCCCAGATCGTGATCTCGGTGCGCGGCGTGCCGACGCCGGCTTCCTCCAGCATGTCGCGCACCGCCTTGTCGAAGGGCGAGGACGTGCCGAGGCTGATCCACTTGTGCGCATGCGAAGCGCCGGGCGCCAGCACGCCTTCCGCCGCCAGCGGGTGCGACGTGCCGCAGAACACGCCGAGGTCGTCGCGCACCAGCAGGAAGCGCTCGAAGCCCGAAGGCGGCTGGTCCAGCCACGAAGGCGCGATCACCAGGTCGTGGCGGCCGTCCACCAGCTGGTCGACCAGCAGGTGCGGACGGTCGCTCTGCACGCTCAGGTGGATGTCGGGGAGCCGCTGCAGCAGCGCCTGCGTGATGCGCGGCAGCAGCGCGGCGCCGATCAGCGGACCGGCGCCGAGGCGCACCGTCCCGCGCAGCCCGGTGCGGTGGCGCGCGCTGATCTCGCGCGCGTCTTCCAGCCGCCGCACGATGGCGCGCCCTTCGCGCGCCAGCATCTCGCCCAGCGGCGTGCTGCGCACCCCGAAGCGGCTGCGGTCGAACAGCTTGCCGCCCACCTGCATCTCCAGCACCTGCATGTTGTGCGTCAGGGTGGGCTGCGTCAGGTGCAGGTGCTGGCTGGCCTTGCTGATGGAGCCCTGCGCCGGGATGGTGGCCAGCTGCACCAAATGCCGCGGATCCATAGAAAAACCTGAGTTGAAACGGTCGACTGCCGATTTTACGGATGACGGCGCCGCCCGTATCCTCGGGCGACCGTGAAGTCTCCCAACCTCATCTACATCGTTGCCGACGACCTCGGCTACGCCGACCTGGGCTGCTACGGCGGCCGCGACGGCGCGCAAGGCCCGACCTCGCCTCACCTCGACGCGCTCGCCGCCGGCGGCCTGCGCCTGACCGAGGGCTATTCCAACTCGCCGGTGTGCTCGCCGACGCGCTTCGCGCTGATGACGATGCGCTACCAGTACCGCGTGCGCGGCGGCATGGAAGAGCCGATCAACAGCCGCAGCAAGGGCAGCACCGTGCTCGGCCTGCCGCCCTCGCTGCCGACGCTGCCCTCGCTGCTGCGCGAGGCCGGCTACAGCACGGCGCTGATCGGCAAGTGGCACCGGGCTACCCGCCCGCCTTCGGCCCGCTGCGCTCCGGCTACGACCATTTCTACGGGATCATGGCCGGCGGCGTCGACTACTTCACCCACTGCTCGGGCAAGGGCGATCACGACCTCTACATCGGCGAGGAGCCGCACCACGAGCCGGGCTACCTCACCGACCTGCTGTCGCAGCGCGCGGTGGAACATGTCGACCGCATGGCGCAGCAGGAGAAGCCCTTCTTCCTCAGCCTGCACTACACCGCGCCGCACTGGCCGTGGGAGACGCGCGACGACGCGCCGGTGGCCGACGAGGTGCGCGACAACCTGTTCCACCTGCACGGCGGCAACGTGCACACCTACCGCCGGATGATCCAGCACATGGACGAAGGCATCGGCCGGCTGGTCGAAGCGCTGCGCCGCAACGGCCAGCTCGAGAACACGCTGATCGTCTTCACCAGCGACAACGGCGGCGAACGCTTCTCCGACAACTGGCCGCTGGTGGGCGGCAAGATGGACCTGACCGAAGGCGGCATCCGCGTGCCGTGGATCGCGCACTGGCCCGCCGTGATCCCCGCCGGCAGCGTGAGCCGCCAGCACTGCATGACCATGGACTGGTCGGCCACGCTGCTGGACGTCGGCGGCGGCCGCGCGCATCCGGACTATCCGCTCGACGGCGTCTCGCTCGCTTCCGTGCTGAAGGATCCGTCGCGCACCTTCGAGCGGCCGCTCCACTGGCGCATGAAGCACCGCACGCAGCGCGCGCTGCGGCAGGGCGACTGGAAGTACCTCAAGGTCGACGAGCACGAGTACCTGTTCGACCTGTCCGCCGACGCGCGCGAGCGCGCCAACCTCGGCGGCCGCGAGCCGGAGCGCCTGCAGGCCATGCGCGACGCCCGGCTGGCCTGGGACGCCACCGTGCCGGCCATTCCCGAAGACGCCGCCGTGAGCCTGGGCTACTCCAGCCGCGACATGCCGCAGCGCTGACCCTTTCCACCATCGAGACGGAGACGACAACATGACCTTCACCCCCACCACGCGGCGCGCCGCCATCGTGTGCGGCCTGCTGGCGCTGGCCGGCCTCGGCGCGCAGGCGCAGGCCTGGCCGCAGAAGGCGATCAAGCTGCTGGCGCCCTCCACGGCGGGCGGGCCGCCCGACGTCTATGCACGCGCGCTGGCCGACCACCGGCGAAGGCGCTCGGCCAGCCGGTGATCGTCGAGAACGTGCCCGCCGCCGGCGGCATGATCGCCGCGCAGCAGATCCTGCGCGCGCAGCCCGACGGCCACACGCTGCTGGTCAACACCGCCGGCATGATGACGATCACGCCCAACGCGAACGCGCGGGCGCAGTACAGGGGCGGCGACTTCGCGCAGATCTGCCGGGGCGTCGAAGCGGGCCTGGTGCTGGCCGCGCACCCGCAGGTCGGCGCGAAGAACTTCGCCGAGCTGCAGCAGTGGATCAAGGCGCAGAAGCAGCCGGCGACCTACTCGTCGTACTCCGCCGGCTCGCCCGCGCACTTCCTCGGCTACCAGCTGTCGGAAGCGCTCAAGACCGAGATGACGCACGTGCCGTACAAGAGCAGCCCGCAACAGATCACCGACATGCTCGGCGGCGTCGCGCCGCTCGGCTTCGTGCAGATCGCGACCGCGGCGCCGCACATCAAGGCCGGCAAGCTGGTCGCCTATGCCACCACCGGCGAGAAGCGCGCCCCGCAGCTGCCCGATGTGCCGACCGTCGCCGAAGTGGGCCTGCCGCAGCTCGCCAGCACCGTGTGGTTCGGCCTCTCCGGTCCTAAGGCGCTGCCGCCCGCGATCGTGCAACGCCTCACCGCGGCGCACGAGCAGATCACGGCCAGCCCGGACTTCCAGGCCCGCATGACCACCGCCGGCATGACCGTCTCGCCAGGCGTCTGCGGCGACGCGTTCCTGAAGAAGATGAACGGCGAGACCGAGCGTTGGGGCCGCGTCGTGAAAGCGACCGGGTTCGTGGCCGCGGACTGACGCCGCTCAGTGCACCTTGGCCTGCAGGGCCCGCTCCACCAGCGCGCCCAGTTCGTCCATCGCGTAGGGCTTGGGCAGCAGCAGCAGGCCTTCGTTGTGCGCCTCCTGCCGGAACGATTCGGCATAGCCCGAGGTGAGGATGACGGGCAGCTCCGGATGCTCCCGCTTCACGTGGCGGGCCAGCTCCAGCCCGGACATCCTGCCCGGCATCATCACGTCGGAGAACACCAGGTCGATGCGGCCGTCGTGCTCCAGCGCGAACAGCGCGTCGGCCGCGGTGCCGGCCCGCACCAGCTCGTAGCCGAGGTGCTCCAGCATCTCGGCCACCACCTCGGCGACTTCGTTGTCGTCCTCGACCAGCAGCACGCGGTGCCGCCCCGCGGCCGTCACCGTGCGCAGTGGCGCCGGCGGCGCCGCGGGAGCCATCATGGGCTCGGGTGAACGCGGCAGCAGCAGCGACACCGTGGTGCCGCGGCCGGGCGCGCTGTCGATCTCGGCGCTACCGCCCGACTCCTTCGCGAAGCCGTAGACCTGCGCCAGCCCGACGCCGGAGCCCTTGCCGAATTCCTTGGTGGTGAAGAAGGGCTCGAACGCGCGTTCGCGCACCTCGGGCGCCATCCCGGTGCCGGTGTCGGTCACCGAGAGCCGCACGTAGTCGCCCGCCGGAAGGCCGCGCGGATCCATCACGTTTTCGGCGGTGATCGACACCGTGCCGCCATGCGGCATCGCGTCGCGCGCATTCACGCCGAGGTTCAGCAGCACCATCTCCAGTTCGGAGGCATCGGCGAGCACCGGCCAGAGATGCGGCGCGAAGTGGCTCACCACGCGCACTTGGCCGCCGAGCGTGCGGTTCAACAGGCTCTGCATGCCTTCGATGCACGCGCGCAGGTCGATGGCCTTGGCCTCCAGCGTCTTGCTTCCGCCGAACGTGAGCAGTTGCCGCGTGAGCGCGGAGCCGCGCTCCACGGCGCGGCGCATGCCGTCGAGCGCCTGGCGCTGGCGCTGCGGGTCGGGCTGCCGCTCGAGCACGCTGACGCCGCCGGCCACCACCATCATCAGGTTGTTGAAGTCGTGCGCCACGCCACCGGTGAGGCGGCCCACGGCCTCGAGCTTCTGCGCTTCGTGCAGCGCGGCCTCCACGCGCTTGCGATCGGTGATCTCCACGGCCTCGGACACGATGGCCACCACGTGGCCGTCCCCGTCCTCCACGGGCCGCAGCGTGAAATCGAATTCGCGCCAGCCGCCGACCGGCAGCTCCAGCCGCAGCTCCGTGCGCACTGTCTCGCCGGAAGCGGCCGACGCAACGCCCGCACGCACCGTTTCCGCGACTTCCGGCGTGGACGCGAACCACGGTGTCTCCCACAGCAGCCGGCCGGCCACCGCTTCCAGCGGCTGCGCGATCGCTTTCAGCGAGGTGGCGTTGGCATCGCGCACGCAGCCGTCCGGCGACAGCAGGCCCCGGAACAGGTAGCTGGCCCGGAAGATGGTGCGCAGCCGCGCCTCGGAACCCGCGACGGCGGTGGCCGCCTGCCGGCGTTCGCTGTTCAGGCGCAGGTTGGCTGAAACGCGGGCGACCAGTTCGCGCGCCGAGAACGGCTTGGTCAGGTAATCGTCGGCGCCGGCCGCGAGGCCTTCCACGCGCGCCTCCTGCCCCGCGCGCGCCGACAGCAGCAGCACCGGCACCTGCCGCAGCGCTGCGTCCGCGCGGATGGCGGCCAGCAGGCCGAAGCCGTCCAGCCCGGGCATCATCACGTCGGTGAGCACCAGGTCCGGCATGCGCTGGCGGGCCGGGCCAGCGCCTCCTCGCCGTTGCTGGCCGTCGCGACCTCGATGCCTTGCGAGGCGAGCAGGCGCGCCACGTAGGCCCGCATGTCGGCGTTGTCATCGGCCAGCAGCACGTGGCCGCCGCGCACGCCGGGTTCGGCGGCCTCCAGCGGCTCGCTCGCCATCGGCGCCCGCGGGGCGTCGGGCAGCCAGCGCAAAGCCTCTTCCACGTAGCCGTTGGCACGCCGCGGGTCCGCCGCTTCGCCGCCGCTGGCCAGCTGCCCCTGCGGCAGGTGGCTCCGGCCGAACGGCAGGTTGATGGTGAACGTGGTGCCGCGGCCTTCCCGGCTGCTCACCTCGATCTCGGCGCCGTGCAGCCTGACCAGTTCCTGCACCAGCGCCAGGCCGATGCCCGAGCCTTCGTACGAGCGGCCGTGCGCGCCTTCGATGCGGTGGAAGCGCTCGAACAGGCGCGGCAGCTCGTGCTGCGGGATGCCGGTGCCGGTGTCGGTCACGGCCACCTGTGCATGCGTCGCCCCAGCCTTCTGGTGCACCTCGACGCGAATGAAGCCGTGGAAGGTGAACTTGAACGCGTTGGACAGCAGGTTGAGCAGGATGGTCTCCCACATCCCGCGGTCGACGTACACGGGCTGCGGCAGGGGCGATGCGTCGATCTGCAGTGAGAGGCCCGCGCGGTCGGTGGCGGAGCGGAAGGTGGAGGCGATGTCCGCGGTCAAGGCGGCCAGTCCACCGGTTCGAACGCGACCTGCGCGCGGCCCGCTTCGATGCGCGAGAAGTCCAGCAGCGAGTTCACCAGCTTGAGCAGCCGCTGCGCATTCCGGTGCGCCAGCGAGAGCTGCTCGTGGACCGCGGGCGGCAGCGTCTCGCCTTTCTGCAGCGCGTCCTCCAGCGGCCCGAGCAGCAGCGTCAGCGGCGTGCGGAACTCGTGGCTGACGTTGGAGAAGAAGGCGGTCTTGGCGCGGTCGATCTCGGCCAGCGCCGCGGCGCGGCGGCGCTCGTCCTCCAGCGCGCGCACGGACCCGAGCAGGCCGGCCACCGAGCTGGCGAGCAACTGCAGGAAGTTGCGGTAGCCCTCGTCGAACGGCAGGCGCGGCGACGCCGCGACCACCAGCAAGACTGGAGGCGGTCCGCCGCCGGGCACGGTGATCGGCAGCATCACTGCGCGCGCCGACGGTTCCTCGTACGGTCCGCAACGCTGCGAAGCCAGGCTGGACGGCATCGCATCGACGAGGGTCATGCCCGGCGCGCGCACGGCCTGGCGCACCGGCCGGGGGCCGTCCGCCTCGAGCGGCAGCCGCGCCATTTGCTGCTGGGCCTGCTGGCCCAGCCCCCGGTGCGCCCGCAGCCGGTAGCACTGCGCGCGCTCGTCGAGTTCGTAGAACATCAGCAGCGGCACGTCGAAGGCGAACGGCTCCAGCGCCTGCACCACCGCCGGGCCCAGGCCCTGTGCCTCGCCGACGCCCTCGAGCGCGCCGCTCAGGTCGCGCAACGCGCGCGTGCGGCGCTCGGCCAGCATCGTGGCCGTGGTCTCCGTCACCGGGTGGAACAGGCCGCCGATGCTGCCGTCTTCGGCGCGGATCGGCGACAGCGAGAAGGTGAAGAAGGTCTCTTCGAGGTAGCCGTTGCGCGTGAGGAACATGCGCTGGTTTTCCAGGAAGCTGGTGTTGCCGGCGAGGGCCGTGCCGAACGGCCCGCCCACGGCCGGCCACGCGCTCGCCCGGTGACGTCGTACCCTTGCCCCAGCGCGCGCGGGTGCGCGTCGCCGCAGACCACGCGGTAGCCGTCGTTGTAGATCTGGACGTGCTGCGGTCCCCAGATGATGTTGATGGGGAAGTTGGACGCCAGGCACAGGCTGACCGTCGTGCGCAGGCTCTGCGGCCAGCCCTCGATCGGGCCCGGGGCGTGCACGACCAATCCTTGCGCCGGATGAGGTCCGCCATCTCCCCGCTGCCGACGATGAAGTCGGCGCCGCCCCTGGTGTTGTTGTGTCACCCATGCATTCTGGGACGCTGTCGCGCTCCCGGGCGTAGGCCGTGGCCTGCGCGGCGCATCGGCCACCGTCCAGCGTCGGCGCAGGGTTTTGGACCGGACGGCGGGTTGGCCGGACGGCTCGCGCTGCGCCGCTCCTAGCGCTTCTTGCGCAGCGCCTTCGGTTTGTGCGCGGCCTGCGCACCGGTCTTGCTGCTCTCCACCGGTACTCGGGGTTCGCCTGCGAGGCGGCGACGTGGTGGCCCTTGATGTCGGTGGGCTTCGTCAGCTTCTTCTTCACGGTGCCGGTGGTGCGGCCCCGGGAAGTGTTCCACTCCACCGGTCACCCTGCTTCAAACGGTCGGGCATGGGTTGCTCCTTTGCATTGCAGCGGCCCATTCTGGGTGGCCGCGCAGGGGCTGCGCGTAGGAGCGCGCTCCATCATTGGCGTCCTACAACACGCCGGGAGCGTGCGTGCCACATTGCATCGGATGAACGACGACGACCTCTCCGACAAGCCGGCTTCGCGCCGGGCGGCCCCGGCTGGATGGGCGGGCTGGCAGCCGCGCCCGTGCTGGTGGGCGGCGCCCACGCGCAGGCCCCGGCGGCGGCTGGCGGCGCCCCCGCCTCCCCATGCAGGATCCCCGCAACGCGTACCCCAAGCCGCCCTTCCCGGCGCAGCAGCAACCGTGGCCCGGCCTCGCGCGGAACATGAATCCGCGGCCCGACCATGGCGAGGCGAGCTATGTCGGCTCCGGCCGGCTGGCGGGGCGCAAGGCCTTGATCACCGGCGGCGACTCGGGGCTGGGCCGCGCGGCCGCGATCGCCTTCGCGCGCGAAGGCGCAGACGTCGCCATCGGCTACCTGCCGCAGGAAGAGGAAGACGCGCGCGAAGTCGTCGCGCTGATCCGGCAGGCCGGGCGCAAGGCGGTGGCGCTGCCGGGCGACATCCGCAACGAGGCCTTCTGCCAGAAGCTGGTGGCCGATGCGGCGCAGCAGCTCGGCGGGCTCGACATCCTGTGCAACAACGCGGCCAAGCAGGCCGCGCAGAAGTCGATCCTCGACATCACGACCGAACAGCTCGACTGGACCTTGAAGACGACCTCTACGCGCTGTTCTGGATCACCAAGGCCGCGATCCCGCGCATGCCGCCGGGCTCGGCCATCATCAACACCGCATCGGTGGTGGCGTACGAACCGCCGGAGCAGCTGCTGGACTACGCGGCCACCAAGGCCGGCATCGTCAACTTCACCAAGTGCCTGGCGAAGCAGCTCGCGCCGCGCGGCATCCGCGTGAACGCGGTGGCGCCCGGGCCGTACTGGACGCCGCTGCAGCCGAGCGGCGGCCAGATGCCGGAGGAACTGCCGAAGTTCGGCAGCGACACGCCCCCGGGCCGGCCGGGCCAGCCGGCCGAGATCGCCGGCATCTTCGTGCTGCTGGCGTCGCAGGAGGCCAGCTACGCGAGCGGGCAGGTGTACGGCAGCACGGGCGGGCGCGGCGGGCCCTGAGGCCTCAGCTGTCGGCGGTGAAGCCGATCGCCTTCACCACCGGCGCCCAGCGCTCGAGGTCCTTCTTCTGCAGCGCCACCAGTTCCGCCGGCGTCGAAGTGGCAGGCACGATGGCGAAGGTCGCCAGGCCGGCTGCGACTTCGGGCGCGGCCATGGCCCGCACCACGTGCTGGTGCAGCCGTTCCACCACCGCCGGCGAAGCGCCCGCCGGCAGGTACAGGCTGAACTGCTCCTCGAACACAATGTTCTTGAAGCCCTGCTCGGTGTAGGTGGGCACGTTGGGTGCGAACTGGCTGCGCTTCGGGCCGGAGGTGCCGAGCAGGCGCACCTTGCCGCTGGCCGTGGGGCAGGAATTCGCCCAGCGGCGCGGAGATGGCGGGCAGCTGGCCGCCCATCATGTCGAGCATCGCGGGCTGCGAGCCGCGGTAGCCGACGTGCGTCAGTTCGACGCCGGCGTCGCGTCCGAGCAGCATGCCGATGAAGTGCACCGACGATCCCGCGCCCGGCGAGCCGAAGCTGGCCTTGGTCGGGTTGGCCTTGGCCCACGCCGGAACTGCGGGACGGTGCGCACTTCCGCCGGCACCGCGGGACCGACACCGAAACCGCACTCGAAATTGGCGAGCACCGAGACCGGGGTGAGGTCGGCGACCGGGTCGTAGGGCAGCTTGCGGAAGGTGTGCGGATAGATGCACAGCATCGACATCGGCGTGACCACCATGTGGCGGCCGTCGGGCGGGCTGCCCTTGGTGACGCTGATCGCGAGCTGGCCGCCGGCGCCGGGCTTCGGCTCGACCAGACGGCCTTGGCGTAGTCGGGCGCGAGCTTCTCGGCGAAACGGCGCGAGAGCGTGTCGACGGAACCGCCGGCAGCGAAGCCGCCGTAGATGCGCGCGACGTCGAGCTGTTGCGCACGGGCGAAAGGGAGGCCGGCCATGAGCGAGGTGGCGGCCGCGGACTGGAGCAGGCTGCGCCTGGTGAACTGCATGTTGTCTCCTGTTTGTGTTGGCATGCGAACACCTATTCTGCCGCGCCCGGGCGTCCATGCATACTCTTCGCATGGCCCGACTTCAACCCCTTCCCCCGAGACCACGCCCGAACTGAAGGCGCACTTCGACTTCTTCCTGTCCACCCTCGGCTTCACGCCCAACAGCGTGCTCACCATGCAGCGCAAGCCGAAGCTGGTGAAGGCCTTCGCCGACCTGAACGCCGCGGTGATGGACCCGGCCGGCGAGGTCGACCGGGCTTCCGCCGCCTGCTCGGCCACGTGGCGAGCAAGGCCGCGGGTTGCCTGTACTGCCAGGCGCACACGCTGCTGGGCGCGCACAACTTCGGCGTGAGCGACGAGAAGCTCGCGGCCGTGTGGACCTACGAGAGCAGCCCGCTGTACGACGAGCGCGAGCGTTCGGCGCTGGCCTTCGCGCTGGCCGCCGCGTCGCAGCCGAACGCCGTCACCGACGAGGTCTTCGCGCGCGTGCGGGCGCACTGGAGCGAAGGCGAGATCGTCGAAATCCTCGGCGTGGTCGCGATGTTCGGCTTCCTGAACCGCTGGAACGACAGCATGGGCACGCCGCTGGAGGCGGTGCCGCTCGAAGTGGCGCGCAAGGCGGCGCCGGGTGGCGACTGGTCGCCGGGCAAGCACGACTGCGGTTGAACGCCGATGGCCACGAAGCCCGCCAAGAAGCAGGGCCAGCCCACGGTGACCGGCCTGCTGCGCGGCCTGCAGGTGCTGCGCTGCTTCGACCATGGACGCGAACGCCCGGGCAGCAGCGAGCTCGCGCGGATGACCGGGCTGCCGCAGCCGACCGTGTGGCGCCTGTGCAAGACGCTGGAGCATGGCGGCTACCGGTCGCCGACGGTGACGGCTCGCGCTTCCGGCCCGGGCTGTCGATCCTGACGCTCGGCTACTCCGCGCTCGACACGGTGGAACTGGCGGCGCTGGCGCGTCCGCTGCTGGAGGACATCGCCAACCGCTTCAAGGCGGCGGCCAGCTTGTCCACGCGCGAAGGCACCAGCATGCTGTACCTGCAGCGCTGCGAAGCCGGGGACGCCTACCTGCGGCTGAACGTGCGCGTGGGCTCCGAGGTGCCGATCATCAGCAGCGGCACCGGCTGGGCGTACCTCGCCGGCCTGCCGGCGGCGCAGCGCAAGCAGGTGATGCAGGAGTGCCGCAAGGCCGACCCGGCGCTGTACCGCAACGCGGAGAAGCCGGCGCTGGCGGCCATCGCCGACTTCGGGCGCGATGGCTACGTGACGAACGTCGACACCTTCTTTCCGGGTCTGACCACGGTGTCGATTCCGCTGGCGATGGAGCCTGTGCCGTACGTGCTGATCTGCACCTCGGCGAGTTCGGTCTTCGCGCCGACAGCCGTGCGCGAAGAGGCGGGGCAGGCGCTGATCGCCGCGGCGAAGCAGTTGCGGCCGATCGTGGAGCGGCTGGCGGCGGACTGATCACGCGCAGGATGGTGCGCAGCAAGCTGCACACCCTACTGTAGGGTGTGCACGCTCGCGTGCGCACCTATTCACCGACCTATTCATTCACTCCCGGTGCAACTCCCGATGCCCGGTCGAACGCGCGCCCGAACAATCAGCGGCTTCTGAATAGTCAATTCACTCAGTGAATCAGGAGTGCGCATGATCAGTTATCCCCTCGCCGCCGGCCCCGTCCTCACCCGCGTGCTGGAAGCCGGCTCGGGCGACCGCACGGTGGTGCTGGTGCACGGCACCGGTGGACGCGCCGACCGGTGGATCCGCAACATCGACGCCATCGCGGCCGCCGGCTACCACGTGTACGCCTTCGACCTGCCCGGCCACGGCTTCGCGTCCAAGGGCGAAGGCGTCGCCTGCTCGGTGCCCGCGTACCGCGAGGTGCTGGGCCACGTCCTCGACGCGATCGGCGCCCGCAAGGCCACCATCGTCGGCACCTCGCTCGGCGGCCACGTCGTCGCGTCATACGCGTGCGAACACCCGGAGCGGGTCAACGGCATCGTGCTGGTCGGCAGCATGGGCCTGGTGCCGATCGGCGCCGAAGCCGCCGGACGCATCCAGGCTGGCGCCAACAACCAGACGCGCGAAGGCGTGGCCGGCAAGATGGCGCGCGTCATCGCTGACCCGGCGCTCGTCACGCCGGACATGCTGGAAGAGGAATGGCGGATCAACAACTCCGCCGGCGCCAAGGAGTCGTTCGCCGCGCTGGGCAACTACATCGCATCCGATCTCGACAAGGAAGTGGTCGGCGAGCAGCTTGCCAAGGCCGACTTCCCGGTGCTGCTGGTGTGGGGCGAGCAGGACAAGACCGTCTCGCCCGACGTCGGCCGCAAGGTGCGCGCGCTGGTGCCGCACAGCAAGCTGGCACTGATCGCCGACGCCGCCCACACGGCGTACTTCGAGAAGCCCGAAGCGTTCAACGGCGTGCTCACCGGCTTCCTGCAGAACCCTCGGCACGCAGCACCAGGCCGCCGGCGTCACCTGGGCCTGAGCCATGAAGCAGTACATCACCGGCGGCACGCTGATCGACGGCACCGGCCGTGCGCCGCAGCCGCTGCACTGGATCGAGATCGACAACGATCGCATCACGCAGGTTGCCGCGGGCGAAGGCCCGGTGCGGCCGCTCCGCCCAACGCGCAGGTCGCGCGCGATGCCACCGGGCAGACGGTGATGCCCGGCATGGTCGACGCGCACTGCCACATCAGCTACGGCGTGGCGCGCGGCATCGAGGAGCAGGACCTGTTCGGCTCCGCCGAGTACCGCGCCATCCGCGGCACCTACCATGCGCGCGCCGTGCTGCAGGCGGGCGTGACCTCCTTCAGCGACCCGGGCGGCAGCTGGTTCGTGGCCGTCGCCGTGCGCGACGCGATCAAGGCCGGCCTGTTCCCCGGCCCGCGCATCTCCGCGGCCGCTCGCTACCTCAGTACGCACGCCGCGCTGACCGACTACTTTCCCTCGTGGGTCGGCTCGCCGCGCTCCGGCGTGGGCGCGCTGACCGAAGGCGCGAGCCAGATGGTCAACGAGGTGCGCGACCAGGTGAAGAACGGCGTCGACTTCATCAAGATCGCGGCCAGCGGCGAGTCGTCCATCCTCACGCCCGGCGGCGGCAGCGTGCCGGCGTTCAACGCGGAAGAACTGAAGGTGATCGTGCAGGAGGCGCACCGGCTCGGACGGCGCGTGACGGCGCATGCGCGCAGCGGCCAGTCGGTGATGGACTGCGTCGAGGCCGGCATCGACTGGATCATGCATGCCGACTTCATGGACGCGCAGCAGGCCGACCGCCTCGCCGAAAGCGGCATCCCGTGCTGCCCGGCGCTGACCTTCACGGCCAACATCGCCGACTGGGGCCACATCGCCGGCTGCTCGCAGGCGCGCATCGACCGCTTCAAGCGGCGGATTCAACCGGTCAACGCAACACATTCGCTGAACATCTCAGCGGGCGTGTGGAAGCCGAGCGTCTTGCGCGGCCTCTCGTTCAATTGTCTCGCTATTGCGTTGAGCTGGGTCTGGGAGAAGTCCGAGAGGTCCATGCCCTTCGGCATGTACTGACGGAGTAGACCGTTGGTGTTCTCGTTGCTTCCGCGTTGCCGGGGCTCTGGGGGTCGCAGAAGAAGACTTGGATGTCGGTGGCCATGGTGAACTGCTTGTGGGCATGCATCTCTGTGCCTCGATCCCGGGTCAGGGATTTATAGAGCTCCTGCGGCAGCTTGCGGGCATTCTTGATCAGGGCGTTGACGACCGTCTGCGAGTCTTTGCCACCGAGCTTCACCAGCATCACGTATCGCGTCTGTCGCTCGACCAGCGTGGCAATCTGGCTGTTGCGACTGCCGAAGACCAAGTCACCTTCCCAGTGGCCAGGCACGGCTCGATCTTCGACCGAAGCGGGTCGCTCGCTGATCGAAACGGCATCGGCGATCTGCCCGTGGATCGCCGTCTTCTGCGTGTAGTGCCGAGAGCGGCGCATCCCGCGCGTGCGTCTCAGGTGTTCCAGCAGCTCCTTCTTCAAGGCGCCACGCGCTTGAATGAACAGGCTGCGGTAGATGGTCTCGTGTGACACGTGGAGGCTCTGGTCGCCCGGATAAGTATGCTTGAGCCAACCTGCAATCTGCTCCGGCGCCCAGAGCAGCCGGAGCTTCTCAGCTACGAGCCGGGCCAACGCGCGGTTGTTCCGCAACTTGCAGGTCTTAGGGCGCCGCGCTCGATCCCAAGCCGCCGCATCGGCTAGGCTAGCGCGATAGCCGTCGCAGCCGCCGTTGCGCTTTATCTCTCGGCTGATCGTCGATGGTGCTCGCCCAAGTCGAGCCGCGGTTGATCGAATAGATTCGCCGGCCACCATCGCCCGGAGATCTCCTCGCGTTCGGCCAGAGTCAGCGCATCTGGTGATCGCGCTCGTTGCGGCGGCCGGAATCCACCCGTCGCCGCAAGAATCTGGTGGATCGACGTGTGAGGCCGATCAAACAGCTTGCCAATCTCATGCAGTGTCCAGCCTTGTTTCCAGCGCTCCCACATCAGCGCCTTCTGGCTGTCCGAGTAGTAGATCCGTGGCCGCCGTCGCTTCATCTGCAACACTCCTTCCGCCTCCGCGGTGGTTAGTGTGTTGCATTGACCGGTTGAATCCGCCGCGCGACCGGACAAAGCCGTGACCAACCTGTCGTACGCGCACCGCAACGGCGTGACGATGATGTGCGGCACCGACTCCGGCTTCGCCGTCACGCCCTATGGGCAATGGCATGCGCGCGAGCTGGAGTTGTTCGTGACGCTGCTCGGCATGAGTCCGCTGGAGGCGATCACCTGCGGCACGAAGAACAGTTCGATCACGGTGGACGGCGCCAACACCGGCACGCTCGAGGTCGGCAAGTTCGCCGACCTGCTGGTGGTGGACGGCGACCCGCTGGCCGACATCCGCATCCTGCAGGACAAGGGCAAGCTGGCGGCGATCTACCCGCCGGCCAGCCCGTCGACCAGACGCCGCTGCCGCCCACGCAGCGCTGGCCGTGGGAGCGCAGCCTGCAGATTTCCGAGCGCGAGCTGACGCAGGACAGCGTCCGCGCGGCGCTGGCCGCCTGAAGTCCAAACCCCAAGGAGACAAGCATGACCCTCAACCGCCGCATGGCGCTGGCGTTCGCCGCGCTCACCCTCGCCGGGGCCGCGCAAGCGCAGGACCCGCAGCGCATCACCCTCATCGTGCCGTACCCGCCGGGCGGCCTATCGGACCAGCTGGCGCGCCTGACCGGCAAGGTGCTGGGCGAGAACATGAAGGTGCCGGTGATCGTGGAGAACAAGCCGGGCGCGAACGGCGTGCTGGGGCTGCAGGCGATCGCCGCCGCCAAGCCCGACGGCACCACCATCGGCCTGGTGCCGGCCAGCGTGATGACGGTGAACCCGGCGCTGTACAAGACGATGAAGGTCGACACGGTCAAGGACATCACGCCGCTGACGCTGGCGATCACGCTGCCCAACGTGCTGGTCGTGCACCCGTCGGTGCCGGCGAAGAACATGGAGGAGCTGGTGGCGTGGATGCACAAGGAGAAGGGCAAGGTCTCCTACGGCTCCATGGGCACCGGCTCCAGCGCGCACCTGAATGGCGAGCTGCTCTCGCGCAGCACCAAGGTCGACATCACGCACGTGCCGTACAAGGGCAGCGGGCCGGCGATGCAGGGGCTGATGGCGGGCGACATCCAGATGGCTTTCGAGAACCTGCCGGTGGCGCTGCCGATGATCCAGTCGGGCAAGCTGCGCGCGATCGGCGTGACGAGCACCGCGGCATCGACCCGGCCCCCGACATCCCGCCGATCGGCAAGAGCGTGCCCGGCTTCGAGGACAACATCTGGTTCGGCTTCATCGCGCCGGCCGGCCTGCCCCCGCCGTGCAGCAGAGGCTGCACGAGGAGCTGGTGAAGGCGATCAAGTCGGCCGAGGTGTCCGGCAGCATGGCAGCAGCGCGGCGCAGCGATCACCACCAGCACCCCGGACGAGATGCGCAAGGTGGTGACCACCGACCGCGAGAAGTGGGGTCACCTGGTGCGCGAGCGGAACATCACGGTGGAGTGAGCGCCGTCAGCGCGCCACGGCGCGCCGCAGCACCTCCACGGATTCGTTCAGCACCCGCACCAGCCGTGCTTCCTCGCGGGTGACCTCCTCCATCGGGCCGCCCAGGCTGAGCGTCATGGGCGGCGTGCCGCGCGGCACCGGCACCAGGATCGCCAGCGCCGATGCGCCCGGCACCGAGGTGCCGAGCGACAGCGCATAGCCTTGCCTGCGGCAGGCCTCGCGCTCAAGCAGCACGTCGTCGAGCGCGAGCACCAGCGCCGGATCGCTCTCCAGCGCGCTGGCGCGGCGAGAAAGATCGTGCTGCGGATGGGGTAGTGCGAGCGCGCGAATTGTTACAACGGGCCTGTCGATCCCGGCCCGCCCCATTCGTCGTATGTTCATGAGCGGCCGCAATCCCGCGGCCGCGCTTCATCCAAGGAGACCCCCATGAACTACGTCGATGGCTTCGTCGTGCCCGTCCCCACCGCCAAGCGCGAGGAATACCGCAAGCTGGCCCAGACCGCCTCTGCCGTGTTCAAGGACCACGGTGCGCTGACCGTGGTGGAGTGCTGGGGTGACGACGTGCCCGAGGGCAAGCTCACGTCCTTCCCGATGGCCGTGCAGCGCAAGGACGACGAGACGGTGGTGTTCTCGTGGATCACCCGGCCGTCGAAGGAAGCGCGCGACGCCGGCATGAAGAAGTCGATGGAAGACCCGCGCATGGACCATGACCCGGCCGCGATGCCCTTCGACGGCAAGCGCATGATCTTCGGCGGCTTCCAGATCATCGTGGAAGCCTGACCGCGGCATGGCGACGACGCCCCCGGTGGTCTACGGCCACCCCTTCTCCTCGTACACGCAGAAGGTCCTCGTGGCCCTGCATGAGAACGCCCTGCCGTACGACCTGCGCACCGTCTGGCCCCCTCCGCGGATACGGAAGAATGGCTGCGCCTGTGGCCCTTGCGCAAGTTCCCGGTGCTGGTGGACGGCGACCGCGACCGGCCGAGACCAGCATCATCATCGAGTACCTGCAGATGGCGCGCCCGGGGCCGGTGCGGCTGATCCCGGCCGACCCGCAGGCGGCGCTGGAGGTGCGGTTCATGGACCGCTTCTTCGACCTGCACGTGATGAACGCCGCCCAGCACGCGGTGGACGGCGCCATCACGGGCGACCTGACCAAGCGCAGCGAGGGCATGGCGCTGTCCATCGAAAAGCTGGAGCGCGCCTACGCCTGGCTCGAAGGGCGGCTGGCCGGCCGCACCGGGCCGCGGGCGGCGACTTCACGATGGCCGACTGCGCCGCCGCGCCCTTCCTGTTCTACGCGGACTGGACGCACCGCATCGCCGAGACCTATCCGCTGCTGCAAGCCTATCGAGCGCGGCTGCTGGCGCGGCCCTCGTTCGCCAAGGCCGTGGACGCGGCCCGGCCCTTCCGCAACCTGTTCCCGCTGGGTGCGCCCGACCGGGATTGAGGAGAGCAACATGAACTACGTCGATGGCTTCGTCATCCCCATCCCCACCGCCAACAAGGAGGCCTACCGCAAGATGGCCGAGACGTCGGCGGTCATCTTCAAGGAATGCGGCGCGCTCAGCCTGGTGGAGTGCTGGGGCGACGACGTGCCCGAAGGCAAGCTCACCTCGTTCCCGATGGCCGTGCAGCGCGAGCCCGACGAGACCGTGGTGTTCGCCTGGATCACGTGGCCGTCGAAGGCCGTGCGCGACAAAGGCATGAAGAAATCCGGCGACGACCCGCGCATGAAGCCCTTCATGGAGAACATGCCGTTCGACGGCAAGCGCATGATCTTCGGCGGCTTCGAAGTGATCGTGAACGCCTAGGAGACCGGCATGCTGCACGACTTTGCGATGTACGCGTACATCCCGGCTCGCGACCGGCGCGCGCCCGGCAGTTCTACGAAACCAAGGTCGGCCTGGAGGCCAAGATGGAGACCAACGGCGGCGTGGTCTACGAGTTCGGCAAGGGCACCGCCGCCTTCCTTTACCCGACGCCGAACGCCGGCACGTCGCAAGCCAGCCAGGCCTTCTGGTCGGTGACCGACGTCGACGGGCTGATGCGCAAGCTGAAGGCGCGCGGCGTGGTGTTCGAGGAGTACCCGGACATGCCCGGCGAGCGCAGCGCGGAGGGCGCCGTCACGGCCGGCGGCGCGAAGGCGGCTTGGTTCAAGGACAGCGAGGGGAACATCATGGCGCTGATCGAGGAAGCGCCCGGCGGCACGGTGCGGGCATCCTAGCCATCCTGTCATCCCGGGCTCGACCCGAAAAGGCCGCAATGACAGGGCGGCTTACCGCTCCACCCGCCGCGCGCCCCCCCGGCGCCGGTCCGCTTTCGCGTCGACCGGCCGGGTCGCCGCGATGCGCTCGGCGGCCTCGGTCAGCTTGTCGAGCGCGCGTTCGAACACCGCCAGCTCCTTCGCATCGAGCACTGCCAGCACCTGGTCATTGAAGCGCGCCGACTGCGGGAACAACTCGCCGTACAACGCCGTCCCTTTCGCCGTCAGCTCCACCAGCGCGCGGCGGCCATCGCCTTCCACCGGAAGCTTGCGCAGCAGGCCCTTGCCCACCAGCTCGGTGATGTGGCGAGAGGTGCGACCGCGCGCCGTGCGCGCGCTCCGCCAGCGTCGACGGCGACATCGCGCCGTGCGCCGCCAGCAGCGCGACCAGCCGCCATTCGCGGCGCGTGATGCCGAAGCGGCCCTCGCACAGGCGCGTCACCATGGCGCCGCTGGCATCCAGCAGGCAGCTCAGCCGGTAGTTCAGCAGGTCATCGACGGTGGTCGGGTGCAGCAGCGGCATGCAGGTAGTTGATTAGATGAACTATGGGGGCGGCCCCTAGACTCAGAACGTCCTTCGATCCTAACCAAGCCGCAGCCATGCCTGACCAGCAACTCGCGCCGGGCGCCCGCATCCGGGCTCCGACGTCTTCGACCTCGCCGCCTCGTGGCGCGGATTCCGCATCAACAAGATGTGCAACGCCCTCTCGCAGGCCGCCAACCGCGAAGCCTTCCAGCGTGACGAGGAAGCCTTCATGGAAGCCTACGCGCTCACGCCCGAAGAACGCCAGCTGGTGCGCGACCGCGACTTCCGGGGCCTGCTGGCGCACGGCGGCAACATCTACTTCCTGATCAAGCTCGGCGTGGTCACGGGCAACGGCCTCTACAAGATGGGCGCGCGGATGCGGGGCGAAAGCTACGAGCAGTTCCCCGCCACGCGCAACGACGCGGGAGCGACCTGATGGGACGCGTCATCGCCGGCATCGGCACCTCGCACGTACCCTCCGTCGGCGGCGCGTACGACCGCGGCAAGACGGCGCTGCCGGCCTGGAAGCCGCTGTTCGACGCGTACGTGCCGGTGCGCCAGTGGCTCAAGGACCTGAAGCCCGACGTGGCCATCATGGTCTACAACGACCACGGCGCCGACTTCTTCTTCGACAAGTACCCCACCTTCGCCGTGGGCTGCGCCGACCGATACGCGATCGCCGATGAGGGCTTCGGCGTGCGGCCGCTGCCCGCGATCCCGGGCGACGTGCAGTTCTCGCAGCACCTGTGCCGCGCGCTGGTGTACGACGAGTTCGACATCACCATCTGCCAGAGATGGCCGTCGAACACGGCTTCCTGGTGCCGATGCACCTGTGCTTCGACCACGCCGACGGCACCGGCCCGTGCCCACCATCCCGCTGGAGGTCAACGTGCTGCAGCATCCGTTGCCGACCGCGCGCCGCTGCTACCGGCTCGGGCAGGCGATCCGCCGCGCGGTGGAAAGCTACGCGCCCGACTTCACGGTGGCGGTCATCGGCACCGGCGGCATGTCGCACCAGCTCACCGGCCCGCAGTTCGGCCACATGCAGGAAGCCAACGACATGGACTTCCTCGACCGGCTCGAGCGCGACCGGAAAGCATCACGACCATGACACACGAAACGATGATGGAGAAGTACGGCGTGGAAGGCATCGAGCTGATCATGTGGCTGGTGATGCGCGGCGCGCTCGGCGCCGAGGCGAAGCGCGTGCACCGCAACTACTATGCCCCCATGACCACCGGCATGGGCCTGATCACCTTCGAGGAGCAGGCCTGATGCGCACGCAAGTCGGCATCGTCGGCGCCGGGCCGGCCGGGCTCATGCTCGCGCAGATCCTGCACACGCAGGGGATCGAATCGGTGATCGTGGAACGCTCCGGGCAGGAGCACGTGCGCACGCGCCAGCGCGCCGGCGTCCTCGAGCAGGGCACGGTGGAGATGCTGCGCGAGTTCGGCGTGGGTGAAGGCGTGGGCGCGCGCGGCCTGAAGCAGAAGGCCATCGACTTCCGCTTCGACGGCGAATCGCACCCGATCGACTTCGGCCAGGTGAGCGGCCGCAACACCTGGTCTATCCGCAGCACGCGGTGGTGTCCGACCTGATGGACGCGCGCGACCGCAGCGGGCAGCCCACGCTGTACGAGGCGCCGGTCTCGCGCATCGAAGGCCTGGAGGGCGAGCGCCCGGTGATCCACTTCGAGCGCAACGGCGAAGCGGCGACGCTCGAATGCGACTACGTGGCGGGCTGCGACGGCTTCCGCGGCGTCAGCCGCGCGGCCATCCCGGCCGAGCGCATGAAGGTGTTCGACCGCGTGTACCCCTTCGGCTGGCTTGGCATCGTCGCCGAGGCCAAGCCCGCCATCGAGGACATCACCCGGGGCTGCCACGAAGACGGCTTCGCGATGATGTCGATCCGCTCGCCCAGCGTGACGCGCCTGTACCTGCAGTGCGCGCCCGACGACAGCCCGGACAACTGGTCGGACGACCGCATCTGGGCCGAGCTGCACAAGCGGCTCGACGTGCCCGGGCTGCCGCCGGTGAACGAAGGCCCGATCACGCAGAAGGCGGTGACGGCCATGCGCAGCTTCCTCGCGGAGCCCATGCAGTACGGCCGCCTGTTCCCGGCGGGCGACGCCGCCCACATCGTGCCGCCCACCGGCGCCAAGGGCCTGAACTCGGCGATGGCCGACGTGAAGGTGCTGGCGCACGCGCTGGTCGAGCGCTACCGCGCCGATCGCGCCGACCTGCTGGCGCGCTACTCGGACACGTGCCTCAAGCGCATGTGGCTGGTGCAGCGCTTCTCCGCCAAGCTTTGCACGATGGTCCACCAGTTCCCCGGCGAGAATGAATTCGTCCGCCGCCTGCAGCGCGCCGAGCTCGCCTACATGACGGGAAGCGAGCCGGGCCGCATGGATTTCTCCGAGAACTTCACCGGCCTGCCGGTGGACGCATGAACAACCAAGGTCAACGCATGAACCGCATCCCGTCCGCCACTCGCCGCCAACTCCTTGCTGCGCTCGGCGCGCTCGCCGCCGCGCCCGCCTTCGCGCAGGCGCCGGCCCGGCCGGCCAAGCCGATCCGCGTGGTCTGCAACTTCCGCCGGGCAGCTCGCCCGACGCGCTGGTGCGCGCCGTCTCACTGCCGCTGCAGCAGGCGCTGGGGCAACCGGTGGTGGTGGAGAACCGCGCCGGCGCCAGCGGCATGATTGGCGCCGACCTGTGGCCAAGGCCGAGCCTGATGGGCACACGCTGCTGATGACGTCCGGCAGCACGATCACGACCAACCCGCACATCTTCGCGAAGATGCCGCTGGACCCGGCGAAGGACCCGGTGCCGGTGGCGGCGCTGGCGCGGCTGAATCTCTTCCTGGTCACGCGCGGCGACTTTCCGGCCAAGGACGTGCGCGAGTTCATCGCCTACCTGAAGCGCAACCCCGGCAAGGTGACCTACGGATCGGCGGGCAACGCCACCGGGCTGCACCTGGCGGGCGAGATGCTCAAGGGCCGGCGGGCGTGTTCGTGGTGCACGTGCCGTACCGCGGCTCGTCGCCGGCGCTGCAGGACCTGCTGGCGGGCCAGATCGACTTCTACTTCGACCCCGGCATCGCGCTCGGCCACGTGAAGGCGGGCAAGCTGAAGCTGCTGGCGGTCGCCGCCCCGCGCCGCGCGTCGCAGTACCCGGACCTGCCCACGCTGCACGAGGCGGGCCTGACCGGCTTCGACGCGGGCACCACCCACGGCCTGTACGCGCCCGCCGGCACGCCGCCCGCCGTGGTGGAGCGCCTGAACCGCGAGATCAACACGATCCTGGGCCAACCCGCTGTGCGCACGCAGATCGCGACGCTGGGCGCGGACCCGACGCCGCTGACCATCGCGCAGTTCAGCGCGGTGATGGAGGGGGACAGCAAGCGCTATGGGGCGGTGATCCGGGAGCGGAAGATCACGATGGACTGAGGGGCGCGGGGACGCCAGGCAACGCGGCGTGGCATGGACGCAGCACGCCTGCGTTACCAATTGACACAAGAAGTCGTTGAAACCTAAACTATTCGGTTTGGTACGAACACCCCCGTTCGACCGCGACTCCGGAAGTACCCCCATGAACGTCTTTGCACGCCTGCTGGTTTCGGCGCTGCTTGCTGCCACCTGTTCCGCCACCCTCGCGCAAGGCGCGGGAAAGCGCATCGTCATCGGCCAGACCTACGTCAAGACCGGCCCGCTGGCCGGCTTGTCGACGGACCCGCTCGTGGGCATCCGTGCGATGGTCGAAGCGACCAATGCGGCCGGCGGCATCAAGGGCTACCAGCTCGAAATGCGCCAGAAGACGACGGCAACGACGCCGAGAAGGCCGCCGCCAACGTGCGGAAGTTCGCGCAGGAGGGCGCCACTGCCATCCTGATGCCGATCGGCACGACGTCGTCGATGGGTGCGCTCAAGGCGGCCAACGAACTGAAGGTGCCGCTGGTGGCGCCCTATACCGGCGCAGGCCCGGTCGTGAAGTTCACCGAGTACGGCTTCCCCGTGCGCATCAGCTTCGACGAGGAATACGGCCGCATCGTCAACCACCTGTTCACCGTCGGCTTGGACCGCATCGGCTTCGCGCACAACGACAACCCGGGCGCGCGCTCGGCGATGGAGTCGACCAGGCGCTTCATCGAGGAACGCGGGCACAAGATGCAGGGCAGCGTCGCCATCGCCCAGGACGGCTCCGACGCGGAGCAGCGCGCCAAGGAACTGGCGGTGTTCCGGCCCAACGCGATCGTGCTGTCGGCCACCAACCCGGTGGCGGCGAAGTTCATCAAGGCGTACCGCGCGGCGGGCGCCGAGGCGCGCTTCTATTCGTTCTCTTTCCTCAACGGCCGGGGGCTGCACAAGGCGATCGGCGACGAGGCGGCGGGCGTGGTGGTCTCGCAGGTGGTGCCGTATCCGTGGAACGCGGCGATGCCGGTGATCGCGGAGTACCAGGCCGCCATGAAGAAGATCGGCGAGAAGGACTTCAGCTACGGCAGCCTCGAGGGCTACCTGAACGCCAAGGTCCTCGTCGAGGCGCTGCGGCGCGCCGGCCCGGGCGCGAGCCCCGAAGCGGTGAAGAAGGCGCTGGAGAGCATGAGCTCGTACGACCTGGGCGGCGTGTTCGTCAAGTACGCGCCCGGCCAGCACACGGGCATGACGTTCTCGGAGCTGTCGATGATTCGCAAGGGCGGCGGGTACACGCGCTGAAGGCGTGATCGGCCAGCGGCGACAATCGCCGCATGGCCCAAGGCAAGCGCATCTCCGCCGACATCCCCGAGCCGGTGCTCGCCTCGATCCAGGCGCTGGGCGCCGCCGCCAAGCAGGCGCGCATCGCCGCCGGCGAAGGCCAGTCCGCCGCGGCCGCCCGCCTGGGCGTGCACGTGCAGACCATCGGCCGCATCGAAGCCGGCGAACCCGGCGTGGCCGTCGGCCACGTGCTGGGGCTGCTGGCGCTGTATGGGATCACCGTGGTGCGCCAACCGACGCAGGGCGACGCGTCATGAGCGTCGTCGGCGTGATCGACTTCGAGACCACCGGCCTCTCCCCCGCCATGGGCGACCGCGCCACCGAGATCGCCATCGTGCTGATGGAAAACGGCCGGTGGTGGCGCGCTACCAGTCGCTGATGAACGCGGGCGTGCGCATCCCGTACTTCATCGAGCAGTACACCGGCATCAGCAACGCGATGGTGCAGGCCGCGCCGCCGGCGGCGGAGGTGATGCAGGAGGCGCGGAGGTTTGTGCAGGGGGCGCCGCTGGTGGCGCATAACGCTTCGTTCGACCAGAGGTTTTGGAATTCGGAGTTGGGGCGGGTGGGGATGGATGGGGGTGCAGGTGCTGCATCGGGGGCGGAGCATTCGTTTGCTTGCACGATGCTGTTGTCGCGGAGGATGTATCCCGGAGTGGGGAGTTACCGGCTGGGGGCGCTGGCGGATTTTCATGCGCTGCCGAAGGCGGGACGGGCGCACAGGGCGATGGCGGACGCGGAGGTGGCGGCGGCGCTGTTAGCGCAGATCCAGCAGGATGTGCGGCGGGAGTATGGGGTGGAGGAGGCGCCGCATGGATTGCTGGTGAGGATGCAGAGGGCGGGAGGAAGGGAGTGGCGAAGGTGGTGAAGGGGTATTTCGACGCGCTGCGGTAACCCTCTCGGTTCTTGTGGATTCTTGGATGGTTTAGGTACGCTTTGAAATCAGCTAAGGAACCACCCAGCTTGAAAGGCCAGTTCGGCCAGCGGGAGTCGTGGGACCACGAACATGACCGCGCTCGAAAATCACCTTCGGCGGATTGCTGAGGACTGGAAATATCCACAGGGGGATGAAAACCGGACATAATGTCCGCTTCTTCTCCCGCCGGCCAAACACAATGTACCTCCCACCAGCGACTCATGACACGGAAGCCGTCCTCACCTATTTGTTGGCTGCTCGCGAGAAACACAACCAGGAAGAGATCGCTCGACATCTGCATTTCAGTAGTCGCCAAGTTCGTCGTTGGGAAAAGCGGGAGGTTGCCCCCGATTCACATCGCGGCAGAACTTCAGCGGCTATTAAACTTTGGCCCGCGTCCGCCTTCTCAGCACGATTTCCGGTTTTGTAGACTTATTCGCTGGCATCGGCGGAATTCGTCATGCGTTTGAGGAGCTGGGCGGTGAATGCGTCTTTACAAGTGAATGGGATAAGTACGCTCAGAAGACGTACGCGGCAAACTTTTCCACTTCACATGCAATCAACCTAGACATTACGAAAGTGCATGAGGAGGATGTTCCGGATCACGATCTCCTCTTGGCGGGTTTTCCCTGCCAGCCCTTTTCGATCGCAGGCGTGTCAAAGAAGAATGCGTTAGGCAGGCTACATGGATTCGCCGACGAGACGCAGGGCACGTTGTTCTTTGACGTGGCGCGGATCATCGACGTAAAGCGGCCGAAGGCTTTTCTTCTTGAGAATGTTAAGAATCTGCGTTCCCATGACAAGGGACACACATATGAGGTCATTCGCCGCACTCTTGAAGATGAACTCGGGTACTACCTTTACGACCATGTTGTGGACGGCGGGCATTTCGTTCCGCAGCATCGGGAACGGATTCTCCTGATGGGGTTTCGTGAACCGGTCGATTTCGACTGGTCGATGGTGGACTTGCCCAACAAACGCCAGCAACGCTTGGGCCAGATCCTTCACCAACGAGGAGAGCCGGTGCTTCCTTGGGACGAAGGCCGCTACTTTGACCACTCGCAGGGAGAGGTTCACGCCAAGTACACCCTCACGGACAAGCTCTGGGCCTACCTGCAGAACTATAAGAAGAAGCACCAAGAAAAGGGCAACGGCTTTGGTTTCGGACTGGTCGGCCCAGAGAACGTAGCGCGGACGTTGTCTGCTCGTTACTACAAAGACGGCTCAGAAATTTTGGTGGATCAAGGACCCTCCCGCAATCCGCGCCGACTCACACCTCGAGAGTGTGCTCGCCTCATGGGGTTCCCTGATAGCTTCAAAATTCCTGTGTCGGACACGCGAGCGTATAAGCAGTTCGGCAACTCTGTTGTCGTCCCTGTCATGCAGGCTGTCGCCGCAGAAATGCACTTACACCTTTGCGACGCGGTCCACCGTGAGTTGGAGCAGCGCGTCGAGCCGGATAGCATGCTGCAGCTCGTAGCGTAGTTGGTTGATCTTGGCAGATGTAGTTGATGCCGCCACCCGAAGCAGGATGATGTCGGGTATCAGAGGCAAGAACACGCGCCCCGAAATGCTGGTTCGAAAGTTTCTCCATGCACACGGATTTCGCTTTCGACTTCACCGAAAGGATCTTCCCGGCGTCCCGGATATCGTGCTACCCAAATACAAAACGGTCGTGTTTGTGCATGGGTGTTTCTGGCATCAACATGGCAACTGCAGATTCGCCGCACGGCCAAAATCGAACGCGGATTTCTGGTCTGCCAAACTCGGTGCAAACGCGGCGCGAGACGCAAGGGTGAAGACGGAGCTAGAGCAGCTGGGCTGGCACGTAGTCACGGTCTGGGAGTGCAGTCTTTCGCAAGTTGAACTAACGCGCGTGGCGTCGAGGATTCTCAAGCGTGAGCGTTGAGTCTGTCGAGGGGCAAGGCTTCACACCGGACCCAATTGGTGCTCTCCGAAATTGTGGTAGAGAAGGTTCAGGTCAGACGCATTCATCCTGAATTGGTTGCGAGCCTTGCTTGTTGACCGACCTCGTTCATTCACTATCACTTTGCACGCGGGGTCATACATGACGCGTCCGCTGCACATGGAGCTAAGGTAGTTCGTAAAGTCCGTCCCATTACCAAGAAGTACTGGGCTTAGGTACCGGTATGACCGCACGTCCGTCTCGCTTTTTTCGAACGGAACATAAACGGCATTCGCATGCTTCCTCCCCCAGTGAGTGATCAAGTCGGGGTAGCTCCAGATTGCTGAGGGGAGTCCCTTCTCATCCCACAGGTGAATGCCACCATTCACGTCAACGATCTTGCCCTTTGTGCTGTCGTACCCTTCTAACGAAAGCAACTGACTGGTTTGCGTATGGCGGGTGCCGACGCGATGAACCCCAGTAAAGTACATGGTGCCGGGGCTCGTTTCCTTTCCGTACTTGCGCACGAAAGCCTCGACTCCGTGTTCCCCGTAGAAGCCGCCATCGGGTTCCGGAGTCATCAGGGTGATCCTAGGCTGGCTGAACGCCTTCACCTCCCAGCCGAGATAGTCAGGCTCCGCACGTCCATTCGGCTTGATCGAAAGCAGGGACTCCAAGGTATAGCCGCCGCCGTTCACTGCCATGTAAGGGCGGGCAGTGCCGTCTGCGTGAAGCCGCTGCGACGGTATCCACCCGCGCGCGTGAATTCGACTCAGAGTCGCAAGCAGATGGTTCTTGGCGTTGGCCACTGCCCCGCCGACCAACGAGGTTAGCGGAGCAGAGTAGAGAACTCCGAAACGCCGAAAGGAACCTCTTTCGATCAGAATTTGAAACTCAGCGGATGCCTCTGAACCGCAACTTGAAAGAGCAGCAAGAATCTCCCCAGAGGGCGTGACGCCCATCCAGAGCACCCGGCCGTCCCAACTGCCCTTCTCCCCTCGTTGTCCCGCTGCGACCGGCTGCATGTCGCTTGATGGAGCAAATGTACAACCGCGCAAGAATCCCGAAAGCCTGACTTCAGGGTAGTCTGGATAAAGAATGAGCTGAGCAAACGGGGCGTTGACAAAGTGGCCCGATGGGGCCGCCCAAAAGAACTGCAGCGGTGCCTTAAAGTTGGGTCGCTTTCCTGCGGCATCACCTCGCACCCTGCCGTACGGAAGTAGCGTCAGTACGTCGAAGCCTTTTCCCAAGTAAACCTGCTGCTTGGAGTTGTCGTTTTCTGCGAGGGGCTTCGCGACAACAAGCTGAACGCCGTATTCAACGAACAGGTTCTTTATGTGGTTCCACGAGGTATTCACGGTGTTCCCTGTTGCTCCGCTGCTTTGGTTGCTTGGAGCGTCGCCCAGCGGCTAGTTGTGGCGGCCCGCGGCCGCAGCCTCCGGAAAGCGGACCTCGTTAGGTGCTCAGGTGAGGCTGATAGCGGGCTTCCGAAGATTCCCGCCTCTCGTGTGGGTAGAGTCCGTCTAGGTGGTCAAGCAATTCTGAGCGAATCTGAGAAGCACGCTCGCCAAAGTGGGCCTCCCTGTGATCGTTAGGACAGAGGGCGGCGACGTTCCATTCCCGGTCTGCGCCGTTTTCCGAGAGCGGAATGACGTGATGGGTCTCTAAATAGACTTGGCCTGAAGCTGTAAGGAACCCACGTGCGGCGCAAAACTCACACTGTCCGCCAGCACGCCGAAGTGCGGCATCCCGCACACGGCGGTCGCGGACATATGCGTCGCCCGTAAGCGGCATCTTTGGAGGAAGGTCGGTGCCTAAAGCAGTTTTCTGGTCTACGAAGTCCCGGCCATCCGCCACCTGCGCAAAGCCATGTTCCTCCCCCGCGGCGGGCGTGCCTGCGTCACGCGGCGAGTCAGTAGCAACGGCTACGGGCGTGCTGATTGCGGCAGTCCCAAGGCTCTGGCGTGTGAGAGTGAAGTCGCCGGTGGCCGCGTTGTACGCGTCGATTGCCCAAAATGCATTGTCGAGCCTGCGCACCTTAACCACAGAGGACTCTTCGCCGATGTTCTCCTCTGATCGCATCTTTCCCTCATTGAGGACAACGCGAATGGTTTTCCCCGCTTGGGCGGACTTTCGTATGAGCGTGTCGAGGCTGTGGGCGCGACCCGCTTGCTGCCGTGCGCGATCTCTAACATCCTGATCTTGGCCGTCGTCCTCAGCAATTTCGTCTAATCGGCGCGCCACCTCTAGCATGCTTCCGCGTGATTGAATTCGCCCATCATGGATCTCTAGGGATTCATGCCAAAGGCAGGCCAGAGCAGGCTCCGTGCCCCCACCAAACGACCAGTTGTAGCAGTAGGCAGGATTACTGCGTGGAGATGCGGCGGGGGAGCCATCTTGTCGCACGTACCAGCAAGCAACACTGACGCCCGCCCTATAAACAAGGTCGATTACGGCGTGCCGCTGGGACGGACGTAGTGAGGCGAGCAACGCACGAGCCGATGCGTGTCTCCTGTCTTCAGCTGTGTCAGAGTTGATTGCAGCGTTTACCGTGTCGAGTTCTGACTGCGCTAGCCGGCCATGTCGAAGCCTGCGGCAACGATCTAAAAAGCCAAGTGCCGCTTCAAAACTAAACCCAAACGTTGGCCAGTCGCTGCCCGGCTTGTGACTGGTGCACTCGCCACTTGCTCTGGATCGCTCAATCGCGAGCCAACGATGGACCAGCACGAGCGAGTACTTCTCCGTTAGCCGGCTGTCGCAAACCGCGATCTCCACCTCATGGCCGGGTGCGATGTTGCTCCAGTAGATTGCTGCAGCCTGCCCCTTAGCAGTTATGACTCGGAACCCATGGCGCAAGTCGGGTTGCACGCGACCCCCGTCGCCGCCAAAAGCGCGCAGGGCCGCAGTCTCCAGTTCGTTCTTTCGATGCGAGCTCAGAGCCATCACCACCTCCGGGTTTTGCGAACACGACGCCAGCGCGGGTATTGACGCGCTACTACTGTAACAAAAAGCAGAATGATCGGGCGCGCCGGTGCGGTCTTCAGGTTCGTGCCGGCACTGCCAACAGGAGTGGCGATGGGTGATGAAAAACTGATGCTAGGAAGGGCGCATGCGCGAAGGGACTGAGAGACCGCCGCAGTGCGCAACGGGACTCTGCGGCGCTACTGAATTTGCAGCATCGCTAGCAGGACTGACCAAGCTCGCTGGCTAAGCTCATGTTCGCCGGCGGCACAGCAGGGCCGCTGAGACAGGGTCGCTGCCTCACCTCTCAAGAAGATGGTTGATCAGCCTGTATCGAGCTCGGCATCCAGCTCGTAGGCCCCTCACGGGCTGTCGAGCTGCCCGACAAGAGTCTTCCCGCCACCGGTGTGAAGCTTGAGGACGGTGTCACGCTTCGCACGGTGCTCGTACCACTTCTGGAGAACCTCGGCTTGGCTTGTGTAGAGATCGTTTATGCCCGGGGGTTTAGGCAGGCGGCGAAAGATTTCTACAGGGTCGACCAGTTTTACCTTGTGCGATTTGCCACGTAGCCTGTCCAAGTCGACCATGGATCCCCCTGCGCCTATTCTTTAGCCCGCTGCAATTACAACGGACATCTACACATCAATATTCGCCGCCCTCAACGCATTCGTCTCAATAAAGTCCCTGCGCGGCTCCACCTCATCCCCCATCAGCATCGTAAAGACCCGATCCGCCTCGATCGCGTCATCGATCTGAACGCGCAGCAACCGCCGCACCGTCGGATCCATCGTCGTCTCCCACAGCTGCGCGGGGTTCATCTCGCCCAGGCCCTTGTAGCGTTGCCGTGAGGTCGCGCGCTCGCCTTCGGAGATCAGCCACTTCATCGCCTGCCGGAAGTCGCTGACCTTCTCTTCCTTCGCCCGCTCGCCCTCGCCGCGCTTCACCACGGCGCCTTCGCCCAGCAAGCCGCGGAACGTGTTCGCCGCATCGGCCAGCGCGGCGTAGTCCGCACCATGCACGAAGTCCTGCGTGATGACGCTCGACTTGATGTTCCCGTGATGCCGGCGCGAGATGCGCAGGATCGGCTTGTCCGAACGCACGTCGAACTCGCCCGCCACTTCCGCCGGCGCCGCATTGGTGATCTTGTCGATCTCGTGCAGCCGCGCCTGCAGCGCCAGCGCGCTGGCCTCGGCATCGACGACGGTGTCGAGGTTCAGCACGACGCCATCGGCCACCGCACGCAGCGCTTCGCCATCCATGAACCCGCTCAAACGAGCAATCACGTTCTCCGCCACCGGTGCTTGCGCGCCAGCTCGCCGAGCGTGTCGCCCGGATGGTGGTGGGGTTGACGCCGCCCGTTTCCACGCGCGCCCCGTTCAGCGCGATGCGCAGCAGGAAGACGTCGAGCTCGCTGCCGTCCTTCAGGTACAGCTCCTCCTTGCCGGCCTTCACCTTGTACAGCGGCGGCTGCGCGATGTAGATGTGGCCGCGTTCCACCAGCTCGGGCATCTGGCGGTAGAAGAACGTCAGCAGCAGCGTGCGGATGTGCGCGCCGTCGACGTCGGCGTCGGTCATGATGATGATGCGGTGGTAGCGCAGCTTGGCCACGTCGAAGTCGTCCACGCCGCTCTTGCCGCTCTCGGCCGCTGCCTTGCCGATGCCGGTGCCCAGCGCCGTGATCAGCGTGACGATCTCGTTGCTGGTCAGCAGCTTCTCGTAGCGTGCCTTCTCCACGTTCAGGATCTTGCCGCGCAGCGGCAGGATGGCCTGGAACTTCCGGTCGCGGCCCTGCTTGGCGGACCCGCCGGCGGAGTCGCCCTCGACGATGTAGATCTCGCACAGGGCCGGGTCTTTCTCCCGGCAGTCGGCCAGCTTGCCGGGCAGGCCCATGCCGTCCAGCACGCCCTTGCGGCGCGTCATCTCGCGGGCCTTGCGGGCCGCCTCGCGGGCGCGCGCGGCCTCGATGATCTTGCCCACGATGATCTTGGCGTCGGCCGGGCGTTCCTGCAGGTAGTCGTTGAGCTTGTTGGCCACCACGTCCTCGACCGGGCCGCGCACTTCGCTGGACACCAGCTTGTCCTTGGTCTGGCTGGAGAACTTGGGCTCGGGCACCTTCACGCTCAGCACGCAGGTCAGGCCTTCGCGCATGTCGTCGCCCGAGATCTCCACCTTGGCCTTCTTGGCCAGCTCGTTCTCGTCGATGTACTTGTTGATCACGCGCGTCATCGCCGCGCGCAGCCCGGTCAGGTGGGTGCCGCCGTCACGCTGCGGGATGTTGTTGGTGAAGCACAGGACCTGCTCGTTGTAGCCGCTGTTCCACTGCATCGCCACTTCCACGCCGATCATGGTCTGCTGGTCGCTCTGCTTCTCGCCGATGGCGGTGAAGGCGTTCGGGTGCAGCACCTGCTTGCCCTTGTTGACGTACTCGACGAAGCCCTTCACGCCGCCGGCGCCCGCGAAGTCGTCTTCCTTGCCGGTGCGCTCGTCCAGCAGGCGGATGCGCACGCCGTTGTTCAGGAAGGAGAGTTCGCGCAGGCGCTTGGCCAGGATCTCGTAGTGGAAGTCCGAGTTCTCCTTGAAGATCTCGGTGTTGTCCGGCAGGAAGTGCACCTCGGTGCCGCGCTTGTCGGTGTCGCCCATCACCTGCATGGGCGAGAACTGCACGGTCGAGCCGTCGGGAGCCACGCCGTCTTCCGGGATGCGGTTCTGCACGAAGCCGCGCGAGAATTCCAGCACGTGGACCTTGCCTTCGCGGCGCACCGTCAGGCGCAGCATCTTGCTCAGCGCGTTGACGCAGCTCACGCCCACGCCGTGCAGGCCGCCCGAGACCTTGTAGCTGTTCTGGTTGAACTTGCCGCCGGCGTGCAGCTCGGTCAGCGCGATCTCGGCGGCGCTGCGCTTGAAGTCGTGCTTGTCGTCCCACTTGATGCCGGTCGGGATGCCGCGGCCGTTGTCGGTGACGGAGATCGAGTTGTCGGTGTGGATGGTGACGACGATGTCGTCGCAGTGGCCGGCCAGCGCCTCGTCGATGGAGTTGTCGACCACCTCGAACACCGGTGGTGCAGGCCGGTGCCGTCCGACGTGTCGCCGATGTACATGCCCGGGCGCTTGCGCACCGCTTCCAGCCTTCCAGGATCTGGATCGAGCTCGCGCCATAGGCATCGCCGCTGGGCACGGGAGCGCCGGTCGCGGTGAACTTGGGTGCGCCGTTCTCGTCCGGGGGGCTGGGGGTCATATCGTTTGAGGCCATAACCTGCTTTGCTCGCTAACTTCTTAAATGACCAAACCCGCCGTGAGGCGGGTTAGGGTTGACTGCCGCGGGTGGCGGCGTCAGATCCGCATCGGCATCACCACGTACTTGAAGCTCGCGTTTTCGGGAATCGTGATCAGGGCGGAGCTGTTGGCATCGGCCAGTTCCAGCTTGACCATGTCCTGGTCCATGTTGGCCAGCGCGTCGATCAGGTACGTGACGTTGAAGCCGATCTCGATGGCGTCGCCGCCGTAGTCGATGTCGAGCTCGTCGACCGCCTCTTCCTGTTCGGCGTTGTTGCTCGCCACGCGCAGCGTGCCCGGCTCGATGTTCAGGCGCACGCCCTTGAACTTCTCGCTGGTGAGAATGGCGGTGCGCTGCAGGCTGGCCAGCAGCGGTGCGCGGCCCAGCGTCACGTTGTTCTTGTGGTTCTTGGGAATGACGCGGTTGTAGTCGGG